>NZ_LT721901.1:5650969-6015470 GCF_900157375.1 Mycobacterium rhizamassiliense | reverse complement strand
TCTACGAATCAACCGAACACCGCAACGACGCTCTACCCGGCTGGCTGCACTCCTACAATCACCACCGAGCCCACTCCGCCCTCGGAGGCCAGCCACCGGTCACCCGACTGACCAACCTCCCTGGACATCACAGCTAGGCCGTGACCGACTCCATTGACGTCAGCATCAGCCTGGGCAGCTTCATGGACTTCGTGACCGCCACCGCGAGTCAACGGATTACGGTGGTGCGCGCCATCGCCGATATCTACGCCGAGGACTACCAGCGCGGACCCGATTTCTACCGCGAGGCACGAGAGGCACTCAGGGAAGGGATCGTGCGGGGCGACGATGTACGCCGCGTGCGCGACGCGGCCGACCACGCCACCGACAACAAGCAGAGCAGCTATCAGGCCCTTGCGGCAGGCTGGGAACAGTGGCGGCGAGGAAAGACGCTCGGCGTCTTCGCCGCCACAGAACGGTGGCGCGAGCAGCAGCTTGAGGTCAAAGTCTCGCCGGCAATGACGTGGCGGCACCGGACCGGCAACCGCCTCATCGTGCCCTATTACAAAGGGCAGGAGCTGTCATCAGATGCCGCTCAGGCGGCAACCCGGATCATCGAGCACACCTTCCGCGGCGAGCACGGCCGACCCGCCGCTCTCGATGTCCGACGGGGGCGCCTTCACGAGGCGCGCCGGCGCCGATCCCGGGACTACGACGCTTGGCTCGCTGGGGAAGTGTCTGCGTTCTTGCAGATGTTCCGGTCGATAGCGCGTGCTGCCTGAGCGCTGCACGCGCAGCAAGTGGACACCGATCACCCGGCGATGTAGTTGAACAACGGTAATTCAACTGTTGATTGAACCGGCCCTCGCCGTGCGTTCAGAAATCAAGCCGTAGAGACGATTTCGCGCCGCAGCGCTGCGAGTCTCTGAGCCCGCCGCTGTGACGTAGCGCCGCGAGGTCGTCATGGATTCGTGGCCGCGAAGCTTCATCAGGGTGTACACACTGACCTCGGAACCCGCAAGTTCCGTTGCGTACGTATGGCGCAATCCGTGCACAAGTGCGCCAGGCACGGGCTGGGTGTCGGGGCCGGCGCGTCTGAACGCCCATCAAAAACGTGCCTGTGACGGCGAGGCGACTGTCCTTGTCGCTCAACGGGTTGGCCACGGATTTGGACACCGAACACGGCGGAACCGATGCGAACAAGCGGGACGGGGCGAGACAGGTCGGACAGCTGAACGTCGCTGGCCTGCAGCTATGAGACCGCGCATACCGGGCGAGACAGCGACCGGCTAGCTCATACCTTAGAGGCCGCAGGTTGGAAAAATGCCAGCATGGCGCAGGCAGGAAAGTCGGCGGAGCGCCACGGCCGGACGGCGTGTCGCGTTGGTCCTCCGCTCTGAGTACTGCACACTATTGGAGGTCGCGCAGACCGGCGTCGCGGCGTGTCGTTCCCCGGTTTTGTCGGCGCTGCATGGTATCTCGTAGTTGCATGGCTGCACGAAGTGGCCAGATCGCAATACGGGAGTTACCGAAGATGCAGTACAACTACACGGATCTCGGACAGCAGCGGCGCGGCGCTGTCGTTCGGGTCGATTTGACCGGCAATGCCGCCAACGTTCGTCTTCTTGACCGGAATGATTACCGGTCATTTCAGGCCAATCAGCGGCACCGCTTTGTCGGCGGCCACTACAGGCAGTCTCCTATCCATCTGCAGGTTCCTCATGATGACCACTGGTATCTAGTGATCGACTACGGGGGCTGCGCCGGACGCGGCACCGCTTGTGTCCACGTGGTCCCGGCGGCCTCATGAAGTTCGAGCGTTGAGTAAACCGAATGATCGAAGACACCTGGACCAATCGCGATTTGGCTGTGCTTCGCGCAGTCGTTGACATCTACGACCGAACGGGCGGTCCCGTCGATGCCGACGACATCCAAGCGGCGGTCGGATTCGATGCACGCACGGTTCAGCGAGCACTTCGCGCACTGAATACAGAGCCATTCTTCCGAGACGTGACTGCGATCGCGTCAGGCGATATTTGGGCGGTCGGCGCACCGACCGGCAGCGCCCTCCGAGTCGCGGGCGCATGGCCGTCCCCGGAGGCTCTGCTGGGGGGCCTGGTCGATGCCCTCGAATTAGCTGCAGGCGATCAGGCACGAGAGCCGGAGGAGCGCAGCAAGTTTGGGACGCTAGCGGTGGGATTGCGGTCTTTCGCAACGCAAGTCGCCATCGGTGCGCTTGGCGGAGCCGGCGGCAATCTGCTAACTGGTTAAGCGTCAGGCCTTCTGCATTGCACCAGCGAGGTCGAGCGCATCAATTCTAGATTGGAAGCGTCATGGTCCGCCGCCTCTGACGTCAATTGGCCGGCATTTGTGTGCTTAAGCGTATCTATTTGATACGCTTAAGCACATGATGATCCGTGATCGGCTAGTTGAGCGCGCAGCCGAGCAACACGGCTACGTGACAACTCGTGATGCCCGCGACCTAGGCATTGACCCCACCCAGCTGCGCCTGCTGGCTGCACGCAGGCGTCTCGAGCACGTGGGGCGCGGGGTTTACCGCGTGCCCGTCCTCCCGCGCGGCGAGCACGACGAGTTCGCTGCTGCAGTCGCCTGGGCGCTGGGTCGGGGTGTCATCTCGCACGAGTCGGCGCTGGCGCTGCACGACCTCGCCGATGTCAACCCTCCACGGATCCATTTGACGGTGCCGCGCGACAACCATCCGCGCGCCGCGGGCGGCGACCTGTACGCGGTTCATCGCCGAGAACTGCCCGGCAAGGACATCACCTCGGCCGACGGCATCCCAGTGACCACCGTCGCCCGAACAATCAATGACTGCATGGCCGCCGGCACCGACCCCTACCAGCTCCGCGCGGCGATCGATCGCGCCGAAGGGGTTGGCAGCTTGCGCCGTACGGCGGCGGCGAGGCTGCGCGCAGCGCTCGATCACACTGCAGAGCGCCGACCAGGCCGGTCCGGAGGAGCGTCGGCATGACGGCGCCATACTCGACCCCGCCGACTAACCTGCGGTCGCTGCAGGACCGCCTGGTCCAGGCAGCAGGGAGGGAAGGCGTTGTCTTCGGTCGGCTGCAACGCCATGTCGCTGTCCTCGTGGTCGCGCAGTTCGCGGCCACCCTCGTCGATGATGGGGGCGCTCCGCTGCTGCTGGTCAAAGGCGGTTCGTCGCTGGAATTGCGTCGCGGCATCGTCGATTCGCGCACCTCGAAGGACCTCGACGCCGTCGTCCGTCAAGATATCGAATCCGTGCACGACCGCCTTGCCGATGCGGGCGAAATCGGCTGGGAGGGATTTACCGCCGTCTTTACGCCTCCGGAGGAGATCGAGATTCCGGGCTTGCCGATCAAGCCGCGCAGGTTCACTGCGAAGCTCAGTTACCGAGGAAAATCCTTCGCATCGGTGCCGATCGAGGTTTCCACCGTGGAAGCGGGCAACGCCGACCAGTTCGACACCCTTACCTCGGAGGCGCTGGGGTTGGTCGGCGTGACCGCCGACGTGACGGTGCCCTGCATGACGCTTCCCTGGCAGATCGCGCAGAAAGTGCACGCGGTCTCCGCTGTATTGCCGAAGCCGAAGGTCAACGACCGCGCGCACGACCTTGTGGACCTCCAACTGCTCGAAGCGCTGATCGCCGATGCAGATCTATCTGACACGCGAAGCGCCTGCTGCGCCGTGTTTGAGGCTCGCGCCCAACACAGTTGGCCACCGACGGTGGTCGTAATGCCACACTGGCCGCCGATTTATGTGCGTGCCTTAGAAGGGCTCGGCCACCTCGACTTAGCAGAGACCGCCGAAGCTGCTGCAAAAAGAGTGCAGCAGTTCGTAAATCGGATCGACGTGGCGACAGGTGGTAACTGGCCGGCCCCACGTCGCCGGTGACATGGGCTGGCTGGCCGTAAGAAGACGGTCGGGGCCGTCGCCATCACGGGGTGGCGTTCGAAATGCGCTTCCCGGTTATTCACTTCAATGACTGGGAATCGGCAGGAACCACCACGTCGATGCCCGACGGGTCCGGTGACCGAATCGCGCACAGGGCAAGGCAAGCAACGACTGGCATCGCCGCAAGCCGCATTCTGGTAATCCATTGGTCACAGACTTCAGCCCGCGCCCAACGCGTTGGGGGAACAATGTCCGGTCTGGCTTTGTGTCGCCCTTGATGCCGTGATCGTGGCGCGCGAGATATCTCTTCGCCAGAGCTGTCATTTCATGGGGCCGAGATGGGGCCAACGAGCCAGACGAGCTGATCCAACACGTCTGATTGCAGACGGCGCGTCTAGCCTGAACAACACCCATGCGAGCGCAAGTCCGCCTGAAACTCGGAAGGTCGGCTACCGCGGGAAAGTGGCTTTCCGCTTCAAGGGCGTGGCCGCGACCTTCAATGGCTCGGGGTTGGAGCGTTGCGGACAAGCCGGGTGAGGTCCTGCTGGCGGTACCGGATTTAATCTCCCAATGTCTTCTTCGAAACATCCGCAGCGCACCGGATCGCTGACGACAATTCTGACGACAACCCTGACTACAGTTGCACGCCCGACAACGCCCACAACTGCCCGAAAACGGTCCTATCGTGCCTGGTCACGCATTCCGCCTGCTCCTGGCAGTGTGGGGGTCAGGGGTTCGAATCCCCTTAGCTCCACCAGAAAACCGACTATCGCCTAGGGGTCGGCCGGACTGGTCGGGATCACGCTCGTCTGGCAGCGATCATGCGTCGCGGCGGGATCTCATCTCGCGCCTCAGCTCGATCACCTCTTTTTCGAGGTCGATGACACCCCGGGCGCACATGGCGGTGAGGCCGATGAGTTTGACGACGGCGGACCAGAGGGGGTTCTTCCCGGTAAAGGACTGGTCGAGTTGAGCGAACCGGTCGCGGAGGTCCTTACCCACGACGGATTCAGGGTCGAGCTCGATGTCCCGCATCCTGTGGAACGGCGAGAAGTCTGGGGGTGCCTCGGGTTCGGGTGCCATGGCCAAAGAGTTTAGGCCCCGTCCCAAGCGCCCGCGAGAGCTTGTTCGGCACTCAAGATGAGAAGTCAGGTCCGCCCGGCACCGGCGTCCGGCACTGAGCGGGGGGACGAAACCTGGATCGGCGGTGGTACCTGGGTCGCCTCGGGTGCGGCGGAACGGCCACGGTGCTCGATCTTGGTGACGAAGGGCGACGTCATCGCCCGTACGAGTGCGCTGTATCCCACGCCGAAGTCGATCTCGTCGCCGACCGCGTCGGGGTGATCGCCGAGGTCGACCACCAGGTGGTCGCTGCTCATCCCGAGGATCGCGATGCCGTCGGGCGGATGCAGATCGTCCGGGTCCACGTCCTGGTGACCAAGGGCCAGGATTGCTTGGTGCACGGTCGTATTGCCGGTACGGACCGGCGCCTCGCCGAAGGCCGCCTGAGCACGATCTCCCCAGGGTTGAGCCGGTTTCATGGCGACCTCGATGACTTCGGCGGTCAAGGTGAAGGCGTCCGTATGCAGGCCGGGGATCGGTGTCCGGTACAGCGGATCGACGCCGAGAAGGATGGCTTCGCCGAGCCGGAGCTCGTCGATCCGGCCGATGTCGTGGGTGTGCAGAGCCCAGTTCAGGTTCGCCGAGTTCCCGCCTGAGACGACGTCGAGCGAGATCCCGTGCAGTGCCTCAATCTCGTCCGCGAGCCCCGTGAGGATGCCCATGTTCCGGTCGTCGGGCACGACACCGTTCTGACAAGCGAGGTTGGCGCCGAGCCCGACGAGCCGGAGGGAGGAGTGACTGAGGACGGCCCGCACCGCCTCGGGGGCGTCGTCGAGTGCGATGCCCTCACGGAGGTCACCCAGCTCGACCATGAGCACTACGGCGTGCGTCCGCTTCTGTTGGGCCGCAACCTGATCGAGCGCCGCCAGCACGACGGCCTCGGTGTTCAGGCTGACGTCGGCGACCTCGACGACGTGTGCCACTTGGCTGAGCATCGGCGAGCGGATCAACGTGCGCGTCGGTAGTGGGTCGAGCCCGGCCAGCCGAGCCAGGTTCGGCACCCGGGAATCACCGAGACCGAGGGCGCCGCCGCGCAGCATCGCCGCGCCGACTCCCGGCGAGCCCAAGACGGCCTTGGTGATCCCGGTGACCCGGATGCCCGTTGAGGCAAGCCGGTCAACCAGGATGCGCGTGTTCTGCTCGACCTTGTCGAGATCGGTCTCGATCCGAAGCGTCACACGAGGGTGGTCGTGTCGGCCACCACCGCGAGCGCGGGGAAGGCCGTCAGCACCATGTCGACCAGATCCGACGCGGGACGCGTCAGGGGGTCGGTGACCGGGAGGCCGAGCTGCGAATGATGCTCGGAGATCGCGTTGCTCAGTTCGTCGTCGGTCATCTCCTCGTGGTTGATCGTGACCCCGATGACGCGGGTGTCGGCGAACGCCTCGATCAGTGCGATCTCGCTGGCCGCGGTCGGCATCGGCATCATCGGGAAGTCGCCGAGCACCGTGCGCTTCGGCGCGTGTTGCACGATCACGCCGGCCGGGCGGCTGCCACGCAGGATGTGAGCCGACGTCAGGTACGCGGGGTGGCTGAGCGCGCCCTGGCCCTCGACCACGATCACGTCAGGGTCCTCACCCTCGAACGCGGCGACGACCTGGTGCTCGACCTCGCCTGAGCAGAACTGGGGGACCAGCGCATCCAGCGCGACGCCGTACTTCCCGCCCTGGATCAGGGTGGTCTGACCGGTGCCGACCATGACCGCCTTGATGCCGCACGCGTTGAGCGCCTGGACCAACAAGGTGGCGGTGGTGCGCTTCCCGATCGCCCCGTCCGTACCCAGGATCGCGATCCTGGGACATGTGACGTCGAAGATCCGGCCCGAAAACAGGTGCAGGTCGCGCTTGGCCTTCGGTCGGCGTACATCGGTGATGGTGACGCCGGCGATCACGGCTGCCGCCTCGAACTCGGCATCGTCGTTGAGGAACTCGTGCAGGCCGTTGATGATGTGCATCCCGCGGGCGATGCCGTCGAGCAGCACGACCCGCTGCTGGTTCGACAGTAGGCCGTCGGCAGGTGCCAGCCCACAGATCAGGTAGTCAGGTACGCGGCCGGCGTGAGAGATGGACTCGGCGAGCGACGCCAGCACCGGGATGTCGTTCGCGGTGCCGTCGAGGAACTCCCCAGCATCGACTCCGGCCCGGAGGCTGTCGATGACACTGAGGATCTCGTACTTCTTCGAGTGCCGGACCAGGCCGTTGGCGGTCTTACCGTCTTGCTCGCCGAACAGGCCCTCGCAGTAGACGATCGCGGTGGAACCGGCAGGCAGCGCGAAGGGAGCTGCCGGAAGGATCCACTCGGTCTGTTCGGATGCATCGAGAGATGGGGTATCGCTGGCGAGCGAAGACATGGTTTCCTCTGAGAAGGCTCAGAGGAGGCGACGGGATCGTGGCGGGGCGGTGAGCCCAACGTTCAACGAGTGGTCTGCCCTGAGGGCCGGCAAGATTACCGGCCTGTTGACTCTAGCCGATCGGTTCTGAATGTCCTGCTTCCGCCGACCAGATGCCGCATCTCGGTACGTCCCGTGGGTCACTAGGGCTCCGCACGGAATCCATCTCGGGGCCTTGGTATGTCGCGGTTCGGGGCCTCACCGTGACCGACGAGCTCTACCACCGCCACCCCGCACGATCACCTCACCGCGTTCGAGGTGCACGGCTGCGTCGCCGACGCGGCTGTGTAGCTGACGAAAAGGCCTTCGTGGCTGGCCCAGGAAGGTCGCCGAGGCGGGTGCCACCACCGCTGGCGTGTGAAACCGACAGCTCGCGCTCTCGGAGACCCCTCTTGACGCCGCCAAGAGCCGAAAAGGAAACCGCACGTAACGAGCGGGAACGAATCGGAACGAGGAGTAACGAAACCCCAGGCGAAACCCTATTTTGCCTGGTTAAGGCAGGGGTTCGAATCCCCTTAGCTCCACCAAGGTGATGAAGTCGAGTCATGGGTTGCGCGTGAGTCGCGTTACGCGACTCGTGGACCTCTAAGTGACAGACAAATGGCCGGTTTCGGCGAGTTCGACGGCGAGGTCGACCACTTTGCGGTTGAGGCGCTTTGACGCGGCGATCAGCATGTCGAAGGCGTCGTCGCTGGTGATACGGTGCCGTTCCATCAAGATGCCCTTGGCCTGGCCGATGACATCCCGATTGTTCATCGCTTTGCGTAAACGATCCGTTCGCTGGGCGTCGCCAAGCGCCAATGCGGCGAGGGCGCAGAAAAGATTGGCGAGTCCGCTGGCAGCCTCGTCGAAAGCATCCGGCTGGCCAGCGTACAAACTGAGTGATCCGATGGTCCGCTCATCGGCCAACAACGGCAAACACAGCATTGAGTGCACGCCGAGTTCGACGGCGCGCCGGCTAAATCGCGGCCAGCGGCCTTCGAATTCCATCCGAGCTATCTCGACGATTTGCTGATCGCGAGACGAGTCGATGCAGGGGCCGCTGCCCGTCTGCTGCTGGATTTTGTCCAGGATCGGTGGCGCTTTGCCGAATACCGCTTGGGGAACGAACTTCGCTCTCTCGACCAAATTGATGCCGGCGGCATCGGCGGCCGGGACGGCGATGGTGGCGTTGCGCGCAATGGCCTCCAGGGTTGCTTGCAGGTCCCCCTCGTCCACGCGGAGTGATCTGGATAGCTGCTCTAGGCAGCCCCAGGCGCTCGAAGTCAGGCCGGCCAACTCGTCGGCGATATCCGGCCCAAAGCGTTCAGGAGCGCTGTCCGCACACCGAGGCGGCTCAACGAATTCGGCTGTGCCCATATTTCAAGTTAGCCGGTGCAACGCTTCGGTAAACCGCCTGGCGGACCGACGTATCGCGGGTCCGTGCGGGATGGGTTGGGCGACGCAGACCGGAGCCCAATCGCCCCTCGGCGTCTCGGTGCCTGTTTACGTGGTTGCCGCACGGGTACTGCCCTTCGCGATGCGACAAGCAGCGCCGCATCTCGCGTACTGGACGAACTACAGCCCCTGGTTCGCATTCCCGACTTTCCGGTCGCCAACTTCTCGTAGACCTTCGATGTCCTCTGGGAGCAACCAATGTTCGTTCATAACAAAGATCTTCAGTTCGAGGTTCGGGTGAGCCAACCTGATCCACGTTTCGCATCACTGCTGATGGAGCAATTTGGCGGTGCCAACGGTGAACTCACTGCGGCGATGCAGTACTTCACCCAGGCGTTCGTCCTGCGGGAGAAAAACCCAAAGATGTATGACCTGTTCATGGATATCGCCACCGAGGAGCTCAGCCACCTGGAGATGGTCGGCTCAATGATCACGATGCTTCTCGACGGACTCAACGACAATCTGAAGCAGGCCCACGAACGGTGCGATTGGATGCCGGCGGTCGCCAGCCCTGATGGTCGTGAACAGGCGATCCACCAAGTCGCCGTCAACCCACTGTTTCTGGTGCTCAGCGGCGGAGGCCCGGATGTCAAAGACTCCGCAGGCAACAACTGGACGGGCGCCTTCATCGATGCCAATGGTGACCCAACGGTGGACTTACGCAATAACCTAGCGGCCGAATCCCGGGCCAAAGTCGTCTACGAATACCTCAAGCAATTCACCGACGACCCTGGGGCGCAGGACACGCTGACATTCCTGATGACCCGGGAAATCGCCCACTACCAGCAGTTCACCGCTGCGCTAAACGAGTTGCCAGTCAACTTCCCGCCGGGAAAGTTGGCCGGGGACAACCGTTTCCAGAATGTCGCTTTCAACATGTCGAGCGGTGGTGAAAAGTCGGTGCGCGGCCCGTGGAACGAGGGGCAAGGTCCGTGGCCCGATGGCGTGGAGTGGAAGTACATCGAGAAGCCCGAGCAGCAGTGGCTGGGCACCGATATCCGCAAAAACCAAGGCGCAGAACAGAACCCGTCGGGTTCACCGGCGGTGGAGGGCGACAAGCCGTTCACCCACGAGCAGCGCACGCCGACCAACTAGCTCACCGATGCCAGGCCCGGCCGGCACTCGATTGCGGGTGCCGGCCTGTGCCGGTCGCATCGTCCTACAGGAAGTGCAGGGTAAAACGTATGGACGCGTTGATGTTTCTACGGCAGGACCATAAAAGTGTATTAGGCATGTTAGAAGTGCTCGACGGCGCACCGTCGGGTGCTGGCAGTCAGGTTAGTGGCCTCGAAACAATGGTCACCAACTTAGTTATTGCTGAATCGCAACACGAGGCGATCGAAGAGCAATTCTTCTGGCCGGCGGTGCGCAGAGCGCTCGACGACGGAGATACGCTGGCGGACAAGGCCATCCAGCAAGAGCAGAAGGGCAAAAGGCTTCTGCAACAGCTGATCGACAGCGCAGTCGGAGAACCGGACTATCACAAGGCGCTACAGGCTTTCGTCGACGCCGCCCGCGAGCACATCGCGTACGAGCAGGAAATGGTGTGGCCGAAGTTCGAAGCAGCCGTCAGCCATGAGCAGCTGGAGAAATTGGGAAGTCAGCTTGAGCAGGCAAAGAAGATCGCGCCGACGCGGCCCCACCCCGACACGCCGCCCAAGCCCATCCTGCTAAAGACGATCGGCATGGTAACCGCGACAATCGACCACGTGCTCGACGCGCTGACCGGACGGGCCGCCAAGAACCCACCCGATCCTCAAATTCACTGACAACCGACTCGATGGGCTCCGTCTCGTGCTGAAACGCCCCCTTCCAGCATTCGGAAGGGGGCGTTTGGCGTTCTCGACGGCTACTAGCAGCCTTCCCCGCTGAGAGCCCCAGTTATGCCAGCGAGACCGCCGCCAGAGCACCCCGGCAGGTTGTTGTAGCCGAACGGAGGCTGCGCGGGCGTGTACTGGACGGGGGGTGACGACGAGTACCCCCCCGAACCCGACGCGGGTGAGCAGTAGTAGCTGTATTGCAAGGCTCCATAGCAATCGTCCGCGTGCGCGATTCCCGCACCGGCGAACAACAGGGCGGGAGTTGCCGCGGCCGCTGCTGCGCCCAATGCCGCGACAAGCCGTTTCGTCTTGGTGTTGAGGGTCGCGTTCATGAGGAGGTGTCCTTTCTCAGGTACTCGAGGCCGACGCCAGCTAGCTCGCCGAACCTGAAAGTTGACACGACGCGGTCGTTGTGGCGGTTCAACCGGAACCGGTTATTTGATTTGCTGCCGGTCCTTGAAACAATGGAGCGCGAATTCGCGGGGCGTGACATTCGCCGTCCGGCGCCTAGGATGCCTGTATGAGCAGGGCTTTCGTCGTCACATTCGCGGTCGGGTTGCTCGTCGCAGCGTTCGGTCTGATCTGGGCGTTGCAGGGATTCGGAGTGCTTGGTGGTAGTCCGATGAGCAACACCACCACATGGTCGATCATCGGACCTATCACCGTCGTGATCGGGATCGTGATTGCCGTCTTCAGCTGGCGCAGACTCTCGTCGAAATAGCGCTTCAGGCCCCGGCCACGGTGAACTCCACCGTGTGCCAGCCGGTGGCCCCATCCGGGACGCTCCCGACCCGATCCGCAGTTTGGACCGCACCGGTGTTGTCGGTGGCGCGCACCGTGATCTTGTGTCTCCCAGGTGTATTCGCCTCCCAGGGGAAGCTCCATAACCGCCACGTCTCGTTGGAATAGCTCGCGCCCTGTTCGGCGGGCTGCCACCCGCCGTCGTCGATCATGACCTCCACGGCGCGCACACCGCGATTCTGTGCCCACGCGACGCCGCCGAACACCACGGGTCCCGCGGGCAGCCGCTGGTCGGCTCTCGGCACGTCGATCCGGGACTCGGTCTTGATGGGCGCACGCGCTGCCCAGCCGAACCGTGTCCAGTACGCCTGTGCTCGGTCGAAGCGGGTCAGCTCCAAATCGACGACCCACTTGGTGGCCGACACATATCCATACAGCCCGGGCACCACCAGCCGGGCCGGGTAGCCATGCTCGACAGGTAGTGGCTGGCCGTTGAGGCCAACCGCGAGGAGGGCTTCCCGGCCGTCGGTGAGCGCCTGCACGGGCGTGCCGGCGGTGAACCCGTCGATCGATGTAGACAGCACCATGTCGGCATCCGCGTGTACCCCGGCAGCCGCCAGCAGATCGGCCAGCCGATAGCCCGTCCAGACGCCCGTCGAAATGAGCTTCCCTCCAACGGGATTCGACACGCAGGCCAATGTGGTCACCATCTCGACGACGTCGAAGCGGGCGAGATCACCGAAGCCGTAGGTGGCCTCGTGGTCCACCATGCCGTGGATACGCAGCCGCCAGTCGGTGTGGCTGAGTTGGGGGACGCTGAGTGCCGTGTCCACCCGGTAGAAGTCGCCGCTAGTGGTGATGAAGCTCGGTAGCGCAACACCCTTCGGTTGCACACCGGCGGGTATCGGCGGTGCCGATCTCCGCGGCATGGGAAGCGTCAAGGCCATGCGATCGGCGGCCACGGAATTCACTAACCGTGTGACGAGCGCACCCGCCACCCCGCTCGCCAAGCCGAACCCGAGGACCCCGTACATGAGCCAGGCGCGCCTGCGCGCGTCCGGCTCGTCACGATCGGCGCCGCCCTCCGCTTCTGTCGTGTCGGGCCAGAACCGGCGGGTGAGCAGGCGTAGCGCCGCGACGCCGCAGGCGGTGCCCGCAAGGGTGGGGATCGTGTCGAGCAACGTGGCGCCCTGCCGTGACAGCACGGCGACGCATCCGAGGACGCCCGCCGCGGCGATCATCGCACTGCCGACCGGGCGGCGCCGCGTCTCGAGGGTGCCGGCGATCGCGGCGATCGTGGCGATGGCCACAAGCACGGCGAAGGACAGGAACAGCTTGTCCAGTGAGCCGAGGGTCTGGATTGCCCACTCTTTAACCGGCCCGGGTGTCAGGTCGACGACCGCCGACCCGACCGCGGTGCGAGCATTGGCCCGCGAGCTGAACGGGACGCCCACCAGCTCGGCCACGCCGAGCGATATCGCCGCGGCGGCGACTCCGGCGATCATGCGCTCATTCGACTGAGCTACAGCCATCGGGCAACTGTACTCGCGTTCGGCGTCACTTGACGCCCGGCGAATCTCCCAAGGCGACAACCGAACCGACCGAAAACACGACGCGGCGACCTACGCCCCCATCGTCGCCGTCCGCGCCGGGCGTGGTCCACTGCACCTGCGCGGTACCGGACAGGTGCACTGCGGCGCCCGTATGGAAGTCGACGAACAACAGGGCGGCCTCGTCGTCGACGGCCAGATTGCCGAAGCTGTTGAACATGTTGTTGCCCGGGAAGTCTGGCCACCACAAGCGGTCGGGGGAGTCGACCCGCACGAATCCGGGCGGGCCGCCGCGGTGTGAGGCATCGCTGCCCCGGGTGGGGTGCGTGGTTCCCAGGAAGAAAGTGTCGGCCGCGGCGATCATCGCGCGGTCAGCCGTGCTCAAAGACGTTGCGCACCTGGGTATATCGGCGGCAGCGGTGGCTTCTGCGGAGACGCTGACTTCGTGGGGGTGAATGTACTTGGGGCAATTTCCGTATGCCTGGTCGACGCGCACCGTCATGCCGCCGTCGGCGGCGTCGACCAGGAAGCCGTTGATCCGCAACCTGCGCCGGGTGCCGAAATCGATGGCGATCAGGCCGACCTGTTGGCCGATCGGCATCCGATGCAGCGGATCGCCCTCGCGCAGAACGGCCGAGATTTCCAACGTGTCGCCGTCGCCGCGCAGGAACCCCGGCTGCCCGGACAGCGGAGAAACCCACAGCGCCCCGTCACTGTCGCGCCCGGTGATAGCGGCAAACCGGAGCGACCTCAGGAACTTCGTGGCGCCGTCGGATAGCCGGGACCCGTCGAGCATCCTTTCCAGGCGCTTGGCCTCGGCCTCGACACCGGCTCGGCGTTGCGTCGCCAGTTCGCCTTCGTGAAAGCCCGTTACCGTCACGAACCCAGTAACGCCGCGCAGGCTCTGGAACTTCCCTAGGCCTGCCGCAGCGGGCGGCTCCGCACCAGCGTCGGCCACCAGAACCAGGGCCCGAGGATCCGCAGGATGGCCGGCACCACGAACGAGCGCACGATCAGCGTGTCGAGTAGCAGACCGATGCACACCGTCGAGCCCACCTGGCCGACCGTGCGCAAATCGCTGGTCAGCATTGCCAACATGGTGAAGGCGAACACCAGACCCGCCGACGTCACCACACCGCCCGTACTACCCAGTGCGCGAATGAGTCCCGTGTGGATGCCGGCGTGCAGCTCCTCTTTGACGCGAAGGATCAGCAGCAGGTTGTAGTCGGAACCCACCGCCACCAGGATGATGAACGTGAGCGGCAAGATCAACCAATGCAAGGGCAGGCCAATCAGGTGTTGCCAGACCAGTATGGAGAGCCCGAACGCTCCGGCGTAGGAGAAGGCCACCGTGAGGGGAATGACCATGGCGGCCATCAGGCTTCGCGTCAGGGACAACATGATCAAAAAGATCAGCACGAAGGCGGCGATCGCCACGATCAGCAGATCGGACATCGCATATTGCTTGATGTCCTTATTGGTTGATCCCGAACCGCCGATGTAAACGCGTGCGCCGGCCAGCGACGTTTCCTTGAGTGCCGCGGTGATGGCATCGGGGAACTGTTCGACGTGCTGCACGCCTTCTGGGCCATTTGCGTCCCCGGTGTGTGTGACGATGAACCGGGCAGCCTTGCCGTCCGGTGACATCAGCAGCTTCATGCCCGTCTTGACGTCCTCGTTGTCGAAACCCTCATGGGGAATGTAGAAGAAGTCGTCACTGCGGGCCGCGTCGAAATCGAGCCCCACGTTGATCGAGTCGTCATATGTCTGATCGGTCTGGGTGGATTGCAACGACGACTGACCGTAGGTGCTGACCAACAGCTTCGCCAAGGCTTCCGAGTCGTCGGCCGTCAGTTTGAGCTGGGTGATGATTTGGGGGAAGGTCCTGTCTACGACCTCAAGGGACACGACGGCGTCCTTGATATCGTCGGCCAGTTGGTCGAGGCCGTCGACCGACTCGAACAGAGATCGGAATGCGTAGCACACGGGGATGTCGAAACAGTGCTTCTCCCAATAGAAATAGCTGCGCAACGGCCGGAAGAAATCCTCGAGGTTGGCCAGGTTCGACCGCAGCTCGTCGGTGACCTGCTGCGTATCCTGCAACGTGAGCACTGTCTTATGAAGCTCATCCGACACCGTCTGGAAGAAGCCGATCTCCTTGCGCAGGACGGCGACGGTGTGGTCGGTGATCTGTGCCTGCTCGCTGGTATTGGCGTTCTGCTGCTTGGTGAACGGGAGCTGTTGACCGTTGGCGCTGCCCTGCGTGGTGAAGAGGTAGGGGATGGTGGCGTGTTCCAAGGCTCGGCCCATCGGCCTGGTGATGCTTTGTACCATCGCGACGCCGGGGAGACGCTCGAGGGCCTTGGCCGCGCGGTCCAGCGAGATGAAGTCGGCCGAATTTCGCAGATCGTGATCCGACTCGATCATCAGCATCTCAGAAAACAGCTTGCTCTTCGGGAAGTGCCGATCGGCCGCCTGGAAACCCACATTGGCGGGCGAATTGTGCGGCTGGTACTGACGGTCGTCGTAGTTCTGCTTATACGTCGGCACGAAGATCCCCCCGAGCACGACGGCGGCGGTACTGGCCACCAGAATCGGCACCGGCCACCGGACCACGCTCGTTCCGATCCGCCGATACAGATGCGCTTTGGCCTTGCTCTTCGGGTCGAAAAGCCCGAAAAGGGTGCCCACGGTCAAGAAGGCCGGGCCGAGCGTCAGTGCCGCCGCGATGGTGAAGAGCATGCTGATGGCAACGGCGGGGCCCATCGTGTGGAAGTAGTTCAGTCGCGCGAAAGTCAGGCAGTAACACGCTCCCGCGATCGTCAGCCCCGAGCCGAGGATGACCGGCGTGACACTCTTATAGGCGGTGTAAAACGCCTCCTCCCTGCCCTCGCCGTCGTGCCGCGCCTCGTGATAGCGCCCTATCAGGAAGATGCCGTAATCAGTTCCCGCTCCTAGGGTTAGCGCGATGACGATGTTCACGGCGAATGACGAAAGCTCGATGTAGCCGAGATGCCCCAGGGTTGCGATAACCCCCTTTGCGACCAGCATCTCGAACAGGACGCCGGCCAACGGCACAAACAGGGTGACGATGGAGCGATACACCAGCAGCAACATCCCGAGGATCAGGAAGATCGTCACGATCGTGATGTTGTTCAGGCTGTTGTTCGCAATAGCCACCGTGTCCGAGGCAAGCGGTGCCGCGCCGCTGACGTAGACCTTGAGCCCGGGCGGCGGTGTGTCCTTCGCGACGATATTTCGCACGGCGGCCACAGACTGGTTGGCCTGCATTTGGCCGATATCGCCTGCGAGGCGCAACAGCACGTAGGTGCACTTGCCGTCGAGGCTCTGCGCCCCTGCCGCGGTGATCGGCTTCCCCCATAGATCGATGGCGGACTGCACGTGGTTGGTGTCGTGCAAGAGTCGGCGCATCAACTCGTCGTAGTACTGATGGTCTTGGTCGCCCAGCGGCCGGTTGGCCTCCAGCACAACCATGGCCAGGCTGGTCGAATTCGACTCCTGGAACTTCGCGCCGATGGACAGCAACGCTCGCTGCGACGGCGCGTAATGCGGAACTACCGGCCCCGCGAGTTCTTCTGCGACCCGCTCTACCTGCGGCATGAAGGTGTTCGTCGACACGGCGAGCAGGCCCCAAAAGGCAATGATCGGTATTGCGAAGGCGCGGACCATTCTGGGGACGAAGGGTCGCTTCACCGGAGTTTCCGTCCGATGCTCACTCATGCGGACTTCACCAGGCAGAAGACGTGGGCATCCTGATGGTCATCGGTCTGTTCAGCGCGGACAACGCCATTCACCCGCAGCCGGCAGCCGACTTGACCGCCATGAACCTGCGCCGAGATGCTGCCCGACACCACGGTGAGCGTGGTCTCCTCGTGGTGCGACCAGGGCATCGCAGTGAGATCGACCTGATGTGGATGCCCGTTGTAGTCCACCCAGACGAGCATCCCCCCGCTCCCGGCGGAGCCGAACACCTCATAGTCGATCCGTTTGATGCTGAATTCCGGAGGTGCTGCCGGCTCGTTGACGGTGACGACGGGAGGCGGATCGGAGAACTGATGCACCTTCCACATGGCCACCGCCCCGACGCTGACGACCACGACGGCAACCAACGGCATCCAGGTTCGCGCCAAGATGGTCCTGCCCCTTAGACGAGGACTCATTCGATCACCTTTCGAAATCCCCCCAGACCTCGTATTTTCATTCCCCGACCGGTCCATTTATTTACCGTCGATGACCGTTCAAAGACACTATCGGCAGTGCGGCCGGAGCGCGACCGCGAAGGCCTTTGCATGTACTTACGTGGGGTACGCACCAGATGCCTACTGCCGCCTCAGGGCAATTTCTGCAGACGTCTTTTCATCCGGATACTGCGCAGAATCTGCGTCGTGAAGTTCATCGAGGCCAACATCGGGAACACCCCGAGAAACGTCCGCTCCGACGGCGTGGCTCCATGCAGGTGGTAGAGACTGCCGAACACGTAAAAGCATCCCAAAGAGAACAAAGTAGCCGGGATGGAGAACGTCAGCGCGGAGCTACGAATGCCGACGATTTCCTTCGCGTAATCCAACTCTTCCGCCGATATAGGCTCGTCTTTGCGGACTTTACGCAGAACCGTTTTGGCGCTGCCGATTTCGTCGCCTATGGGATTTGCAGGCCGGCGCTCCAACCGGCATACGTAAAAGGTCGCGATAACCGCGAACAGTATGGCCAGCGCAAGAAAAAGGAGGGTGAGGAACGCGTACACACCCAAACTGAAACTGATCATCCTCGTCCTTTGCTCCGGCGTGTACGGAAGAGTACCGCTGCGCCCTGGGGCTGGCTAGACCTTACAGTACGTTGCCGTGCACTATGCCGCAGCGCAAGTCCGCATGCGAAGATCGACGCGGATAACCGACCAAAGGAGATCGGAATGTCACGTTCGCCGGCTGAGCTCGTCACGCAATTCTGTGCGCTGTGGTCTTCGCCCGACGCCGCCAAGATCACGGAATATCTGGCCGAAGATGCTGTCTACCACAACATTCCGATGGAAGCCGTGCGGGGCCGCGAGGCGATCCGGGCGTTCATCGAAAACTTCTTTGCGACCCTGGACGGAATCGACTTCGTCGTACACCGCCAAGTCAGCGAGGGAAACCTGGTTTTCAACGAGCGCACCGACATCATGCGCACCAAGGCCGGCAAGTCCATCGAGCTCCCGGTCACCGGCGTGTTCGAGGTCGCCGACGACAAGATCGTGGCGTGGCGCGACTACTTCGACATGAACACCCTGACGCAGGCTTTCGGCTAGCGAAAAGCCCTGTGCTGGAACGCAATCAGTTCCAGCCGCCGGGACCGAATAGGCGTTAGGAGCCACATGCTCAGTCCCTACGACGACTTTCCCATTCATCCCTCGGCCGACCCGATCGCCCACCCGGCCAGCGCCGATCCGAACCACTACGACCGGTACTGGTTCAACGGGCACGACCGGGACGGCCAATTCATGTTCGGCGCCGCCATGGGCCACTACCCGGTGCGCGGCGTCATCGACGCCGCGTTCAGCATCGTGGTCGACGGGGTGCAGCATTCGATCTTCAGCTCTGGAGCGATGCCGACGGACCGCTCCACGGTGGTCGGCCCCATCCGCATCGACGTGCTCGAACCGATGCGGCGGCTGCGCTTTGTCGTGGGCCCCAACGAGCACGGAATCGAGGCCGACCTGACCTTCACCGCGACCACCGTCGCGATCGAGGAGCCGAGGCAGCGCAGGCTCTCGCCGGAAGGCATCGTGCTCACCGATCACACCCGGTTGACCCAGTGGGGCGCGTGGCAGGGTCAGATCACCGTCGACGGCACCCGCATCGAGATCCATCCGGAGCGGGTGTCGGGAACCAGGGACCGCTCCTGGGGTGTGCGTCCGGTCGGCGAGCAGATCGCCACCAACCGGGCGTTCCAGCTGCCTCAGGTCTTTTGGCTCTGGGCGCCTTTGCATTTCGAAGACCGCTACACCCATCTGGCTCTGCACGAGAACGCTGACGGCTCGCGTTGGCTGCAGACGGCGCTGGTGCTGGAGCCGGTCGGGGCGGACGTCACGCCGTGGAGCCGCACGGGGGTCCGCGAATGCGGTGGCATCGCCTACGAGATTGAGTGGGAGCCGGGCCGCCGCGAGATGCGAAGCGCCCGTTTGCGATTCGACGATCCCGTGGACGGCCACACGCTGGTCGAACTGGAGAAGCTCACGACCTTCCGGATGCGGGGGATCGGCTACCTGCACCCGCATTGGACTCACGGCAGCAATCACGGGCAGGCGGAAACGGGCAGAGAATCAATCAGGGTCGATGATTTCGATCCCTTGGAACTGTCGTCGGTCCACCTGCAGAATTTGGTGCGGGCGCGGATGGGTGAGCGGGTCGGAATCGGCGTGCTCGAAGAATTCCACATGGGCGAACATCAACCGACCGGATTGACCGGGTTCCTGGACGGTTATCGAGTCTGATCACGCCGCGCGCCCAGGATGTGCGATCCTGACAACACGCGTTTTTGTGTTTGCCAGCCCGAGGGCGGTCCGGACGGGAGGGTTCACGGTTCATGGTGATAACTCGTTTCGAGATTCGCCAGCTGATCGCGTTCGGAATCCTGACGATAATTTCGCTGCTGGTGTTGGGCGTCTACTACCTACAGGTGCCAAGCCTCGCCGGGATCGGCCGATACCAACTCAAGGCCGAGCTGCCCGCGTCGGGCGGTCTGTACCCGACGGCCAATGTGACGTTTCGCGGTGTGACGATCGGCAAGGTCACCGACGTCGAACCGACCGAGCGCGGCGTCCAGGCGACGATGAGCATTGACAGCCACTACAAGATCCCGGCCGACGCGGTCGCCAACGTGCATTCGGTCTCGGCGGTCGGCGAGCAGTTCCTGGACTTGGTGTCCGCCGGGAATCCGGGGAAGTACCTGTCCGACGGACAGACCATCGCCAAGGGCACGGTACCTGCGGAGATCGGGCCGGCGCTGGACACGGCCAATCGTGGGCTCGAGGCGTTGCCCAAGGACAAGATCGGCAAGTTGCTCGATGAGACCGCAGAATCCGTCGGCGGGTTGGGCCCGGCCCTGCAACGACTGGTCGACTCCACCCAGGCGATCGTCGGCGACACCAAGACCAATATCACCGACGTCAACGACATCATCCGCAACTCCGGGCCCATCCTGGACAGTCAAGTCAAATCCGGTGCCGCCATCGAGCGCTGGGCGCGCAACCTCAACTCCCTGGGCGCCCAGTCGGCCCAACAAGATCAGAGCCTGAAAAGCCTGCTGTCCCAGGCGGCCCCGACCGCCGATCAGGTGAACTCGGTGTTCGGCGACATCCGCGACTCGCTGCCCCAGCTGCTGGCGAACCTCGAAGTCGTCAACGATTTGCTGAAGCGCTACCACACCGGCCTGGAGCAGATCCTGGTGTACCTGCCGCAGGGCGCGTCGATCACGGAGACAGCCGCGCTGCCATTCCCGAACCAAGCCGCGCTGGACCTGGCGTTGTCGATCAACCAGCCGCCGCCTTGCCTGACGGGTTTCATTCCGGCGCACGAATGGCGGTCCCCGGCCGACACCAGCATGCAACCGTTGCCCACGGGCACCTACTGCAAGATCCCGATGGACACCCCGGCCAACGGCGTGCGTGGCGCCCGCAACATCCCGTGTGTCGACATCCCGGGCAAGCGGGCCGCGTCGCCGCGGGAGTGCCGCGACCCCAAGCCGTACGTGCCCGCCGGCACGAACCCGTGGTACGGCGACCCGAACCAGATCCTGACCTGCCCGGCCCCCTCGGCGCGTTGTGACCAGTCCGTGCGACCGGGCATGGTGATCCCGGCGCCGTCGGTCAACAACGGCATGAACCCGGCGCCGTCGGATCGCGTGTCGGGGACGCCGCCGCCGACCAGCGACCCGCTGACCCGGCCGAAAACCGGCTCGGTGCAGTGCAACGGCCAGCAGCCCAACCCGTGCGTGTACACCCCGGGCGGACCTCCGTCTGCGGTATACAGCCCGCAAAGCGGTGAGCTGGTGGGACCCGACGGCGTCAAATACTCCGTGCAGAACTCCACCAAAACTGGCGACGACGGCTGGAAGGAGATGCTGGCCCCAGCCGGTACGTCGTAGCGGCGCCAGGACATCGCGATGGGACTGCTCGACAACAAGACCGCCGTGATCACCGGCGGCAACTCCGGGATCGGGCTGGCCACCGCCCAACGGTTCATCGCCGAAGGCGCCGCGAGGGTGTTCGTCACCGGCCGCCGGCAGGCCGAACTCGACACGGCCGTGGGCGAACTCGGCCCGAACGCCGTCGCGGTGCGCGGTGATGTCGGGGAGCCCGCCGACCTCGATCGGCTCTACGCCGAGGTCGCCGCTGCCGGCAACGGCCTCGACATCGTGGTGGCCAACGCCGGTTTCACCCGGGTGGCCCCGTTAGGGGAGATCACCGAGGACGACCTCAACGCGTTGCTGACCACCAACGTCAAAGGCGTGGTGTACACGGTGCAGAAAGCGCTATCGCTGCTCAACGCCGGCGCCTCGGTCATCTTGATCGGGTCCACCACCGCCGACCGCGGCCGCGCCGGCATGAGCATCTACGCCGCCAGCAAGGCCGCCGTACGGTCACTCGCCCGCGCGTGGGCCAACGAACTGGCCGACCGCAAGATCCGCGTCAACGTCGTCGTCGCCGGGTCCACTGCCACCCCCGGCAGCAACACGTTGGCGGCTCAGACCAACCCCGACGTCTCCATCGAGGAGTTCCGCGCCGAGCGCGTCACCACCATCCCGCTGGGCCGCTTCGCTGACCCCGTCGAAATCGCCAATGCCGCAGTCTTTTTGGCCAGCGACCTGTCCAGCTTCATCACCGGCTCGACCGTCACCGCCGACGGCGGATTCAACCAGGTGTGATCGGATAACCACCACTACTACAGGAGGCGCCGATGAGCGATCACGAAGCGAAGATGATCATTTTGTCGACCGACGATTTGGACGAGTCGATCCGCTTTTACAGCGAGACGTTGGGGATGGCGCTGAAGTTTCGCGACGGCGCGCACTTCGCGGCCCTCGACGGCGGGCCGATCACCGTCGCCCTGGCGACCGCGGTCGATCACCCGATACCGGGGCAGGTCGTCGTCGGGATCAAGACCGCCGATGTCGACGCCGCGGCCAAGGCGGTCGAGGCCAGCGGTGGGGGCATCGTGAAGGCCCCGTACGACGACGCCCACGAACGCCGTGCGGTCGTTTACGACAACAAGGGCAACGGCTTGGTCTTCTATAAGCCGTTGTCGCGGTGAACGGGCTTTAGCCGATATACCCGCGGGGCAACACCGAGAAGTCGACACAGGCGGCGGCCAATACGTCGCCCAATTCCGGGGCGACGGGCGCGCCTAGCTGAAGTAACGCTCCGGCCGACGGCGCTTTCAGGTTGCCGACGTTTTGATTGAGCAGCCATTGCACGGTCTCGGACTCGATATCGCTCCAGCCGATGTGGACGGTCATCAGCGTGAGCACGCCGAGTTCCTGGCCGGTCGGCGAGACAATCCGATGCTGCCAGGCGGTGTCGGCCTTGGATCCGGTGTACGGACGGACAGCCGCCATCACGGTGCCGCCGCCGCTTTCGAATCGCACCGCCCCGTCGGCCGGCACGATCTTGCCGATGGGTGTGTTTTCCCTGGCGATCGTCGTCGTTCCGGCCACCGCGATGCGCAGCTCGTCCCCGGCGGCGCCGGACAACGTGTAGTCGCCCCTGCCGCCGTTCTTGAACCCCAGCAGTACGGCGGCACCGCCCTTTTGTTGGGCCCGGCCCAATTCGGTTCCGTCACCGGTGGTGAGCTGTACCCGCAATGCATTGCCCGTGGACCTGCTCACCCGCGCGGCGACGGTTGTTGCGTTTCCAAGAATTGGCATGGCGAGATCGTAGGCTTTCCGCGCGTCTTTAGGAGACCGGTGGCGTATTCATTCGGCCCCAAATATTGACCTTCTTGCCAATATTTATTGGTCCGTGTACTAGTGGGTCGGTGAGGCCATTGTGAGCGCTCGAGAAAGCCCGTTTCGGGCCGATCTGCTGGGCGGAAAGGTGGCATTAGTCACCGGCGGTGCCACTGGGTTGGGCCTGGAGGTCGCCCGGGTGCTGGGCGCGCACGGCGCGCGCGTGGCGATCTGCAGCCGCAAGGAGCCCAATCTCGAAGCGGCCGTCGCGGGGCTGCGCGAAGAGGGGATCGAGGCCATCTACGGCGTCTGCGACGTCCGCCGCCTCGACGAGGTGACCTCGGTGGTCGAGCAGGTGCTGCAAACGTTCGGCCGGCTCGACGTTGTCGTGAACAACGCCGCCGGAAACTTTCCCGCCCTGGTCAGCGACCTCAGCCCCAATGGGTTCAAGGCCGTCGTCGAGATCGACCTACTGGGAACGTTCAACGTGTCGAAGGCGGCCTACGAGCTGTGGCTGTGCGATCACGGCGGGGCGGTAGTGAACATCACCGCGGCCATCCAGTACCGCGGCATGGCCATGCAGGCGCACGTCGTTTCCGCCAAGGCCGGCATCGACGCGTTCACCCGCGCGTGTGCAATCGAGTGGGGGCCCGGCGGCGTCCGGGTGAATGTCGTTGCCCCCGGTGCGATGTCGGGCACCGAGGGCATCAGGCGAATCGCCGGCGACAATCAGCACCGCGCCATCCAGAACCCGCTGCGGCGCATCGGTTCGACCACCGAGATCGCCGACGCGGTGCTGTTTCTGGCCAGCGATGCGGCGTCCTACGTCACCGGTGCGGTGCTGGTGGTCGACGGCGGTGGCTGGTTGACGGCCAGCGGCATACCGGATTTGCCGGGCTACCAATGACGCTCGATTAGGCATTTGGCACCGTTTCGCATTATTCTTTCCCGCGGCTCATCGTCGACTCAGGAAATGCGGATGCCTCTTCAGCCCACTCTGCGACGGACGCAATCGCCCCGCAGTGTTCAGCGTCTGACCTTCCCAAAGGTCGGCCAGTGCTTCGACATCGAAATCACCCGTGACGCCGACGGGTGGTCCATCCGGGTTCCGGAGATCGCCGCGGTCGCACGCGCAAGCCGCCGGGCGACCGTCGACGTGGTCGCGCGCGAATGCATCGCGTCGCACACCGGCATCCCGGTGGGCTACATCATCGTCTTTGTCGCCAAAGAGACCCGCTAGCGCGGCACCCGCCGGTGCCAGCGATGGCCCTGCGTTGTCGAGATTGCCGCCAGGGCCGCGATCCACGCCTCAATGACAGCAACTCGCTGTAGACATAAGCGCGGCTGACGGCTCAGATCTTGACCGTCAGTGGCCAGACCTTCCAGATGTCGTCGCAATACTCCGCGATGGCGCGGTCTGACGAGAACTTGCCGCTGCGCGCGGTATTCAGGATGGACATCTTGGTCCACGACTCCCCGTCCAGCCAGGCCGCACTGACCCGGCCCTGGCACTCCACGTAGGAGGCGTAGTCGGCGCACACCAGGAAGGGGTCGTCGTAACGCAGGTTGTCCACCAGCGGCCGGAACACCTCGGTGTCGCCGTGCGAGAACGTGCCGTCCGCAATCAGATTCAGCACCGCGCGCAACTCGTCGTTGCTGTCGATGTAATCGGCTGGGCGGTAACCGCTTGCCTTGCGTGCCTCGACCTCGTCGACCGTCAGGCCGAACAGGAAGAAGTTCTCCGCTCCGGCCTCTTCGCGAATCTCGACGTTGGCTCCATCGAGGGTGCCGACAGTCAGCGCACCGTTGATCATGAACTTCATGTTGCCGGTACCCGAGGCTTCCTTGCCGGCGGTCGAGATCTGCTCGGATACGTTGGCGGCCGGGTAGATCATGTGCGCGTTTTGCACGTTGAAGTTCGGTATGAACGCGACCTTCAGGAACTTGTTGACGTCCGGGTCATTGTTGATCGTCTCGCCGACGGCGTTGATCAGCTTGATGATTCGCTTGGCCAGGAAGTATCCGGGCGCTGCCTTACCGCCGAAGATGAAGGCGCGCGGCGGAATTGACAGCTCGGGGTTCTGCTTGAGCCGGTAGTAGAGCGCGATGATGTGCAGCACGTTGAGGTGCTGACGCTTGTACTCGTGGATCCGCTTGACCTGAATGTCGAAGATCCACTGCGGGTTCAACTCGACGCCGGTCGTCTCCTTGATGAAGTTGGCCAGCCGCGCTTTGTTGTTGCGCTTGATATCGCGCCACTGCTCGCGGAAGGAGGCGTCGTCGACGAACGGCTCCAGACCACGCAGCTTACCGAGGTCCGTTAACCAACCGTCCCCGATGGTGCGGTCCAGCAACTCACGCAGCCCGGGGTTGGACAGGGCCAGGAATCGCCGCGGTGTCACGCCGTTCGTCTTGTTGCTGAACCGCTCTGGCCACATTTCGAAGAAGTCTTTGAGCACACTCTCTTTCAGCAGTTCCGAGTGCAGCGCGGCGACGCCGTTGATGGCGTGGCTGCCGACCGTGGCCAAGTGCGCCATCCGGACGTTCTTGCCACCGTCCTCGCCGATCAACGACATCCGGCGGACGCGGTCGGCGTCGCCGAGGAATCGGGTGCGCACCTCGTTGAGGAAACGTCGGTTGATCTCGTAAATGATCTCCAGGTGTCGCGGCAGCGAGTCGCCGAACAGTTCCAGCGGCCAGGTCTCGAGCGCTTCCGGAAGCAGGGTGTGGTTGGTGTAGGCGAATGTCGCGACGGTGATCTCCCACGCCTCCTCCCACTCCAGTCCTCGCTCGTCGATCAGCAGTCGCATCAGCTCGGCGACGCCGATAGACGGGTGAGTGTCGTTGAGCTGCAGGGCGAATCGCTGGGGCAGCTCCCGCACACCCGCGTCGGCCAGGTCGTCCATGATGTGCAGTACGTGCTGCAGCGAGCAGGACACGAAGAAATGCTGCTGCAGCAGACGAAGCCGCTTGCCGGCTTCCGGCTCGTCATTGGGGTAGAGCACCTTGGTGACCGTCTCCGAGGTCACCTCGTCTTCGACCGCCTTGTAGTAGTCGCCGGTGTTGAAGGCGTCCAGCGCAAACGACTTGACCGCCCGCGCGCTCCACAGCGTCAGCACGTTGCAGGTGTTGACGCCGTAGCCCTGGATGGGGGTGTCAAAGGCGGTGCCCTTCAGCATCAAGCCGGGCACCCACCGGGAGCGCTCGCGGCCGGCGTCGTCGGGGTAGCGCTCGACGTAGCCGCCCCACTTGACCAGATAGTTGACGTCGGGTTTGGCTATCTCCCAAGGGTTTCCGCGGTCCAGCCAGTTGTCTGTCTGCTCGACCTGCCAGCCGTCGTGGATCTCCTGGTCGAAAATGCCGAATTCGTAGCGGATTCCGTAGCCGATGGCCGGGCGCTCCAGAGTCGCCAGCGAGTCCAGGTAGCACGCGGCCAGCCGGCCGAGACCGCCGTTGCCGAGTCCTGGCTCCTCCTCGCAGGCCAGTACCTCGTCGAGGCGTTGTCCCATCGCGGCCAGCGCGGATTTCGCGGCGCTCTCCAGGCCGAGGTTCAGCAGATTGTTGCCCAGCTGCGGTCCCATCAGGAATTCGGCCGACAGGTAGCAGGTCACCTTGCGCCCGAGGTCCAGCGAGGTCTGGGTCGACGCCACCCGGCGGTCCTGCATGCGGTCGCGCACCGCCAGCGCGAGCGCCCGGTAGTAGTGCTCGGGCCGCAGCGCCGCGGCCGGACGGCCGATCGAGTAGCGCAGGTGATCGGTGATCGCGCGCTGCAGGGCGGGGGCGCCCATCCCGGTGCGGGAGTGCTCAGTCAGGTCGGACGGTCGGGAACCGGTGGCGGACATGCCGTCGGTGGGCGTCTGATCGAGATCGGTCATCGTGAGTCCTACTCCCTAGAGGTGATGGCAGTATCGCACCGATGTTCCGGCGGCGCGCAGGACTTGAGTCTCGCAGCGACGCCTGCACGCCAGGCGCGGAATTGACGTCCGTCAGATGAACGCAAACCCACGCGCTCGCGACGCGCTAACGACGATTTCTCAGCGCCGCTTCGCGCGGGGGGCGATGCGTGCGTGCGTCTCGGCCAACGGCACAACGTGCCCTTCGGCGCACTGCACGTGCGACACCACGGCAGCGCCGCACCCGTCGCCATGCACCAGCTCGAGGCCTTTGGAGCCGCCCTGCATTACGCGCCCGAACTCGATCAGGCTAACCAGCACCGGGAAAAGCGCGCGCCCGCGCTCGGTGAGCACGTACTCGTAGCGGGTGCGCTGCCCGGCCTGCTGATATGGCTGCTTGGTCATGATCCCGCCGTCGACCAGCTGCTTGAGGCGCTTGGCCGCGATCTGTTCGGTGACACCGGCGCGGCGCGTGAGATCCTCGAAGCGGCGCGCACCCCAGAACGCCTCGCGGAGCAGCACCAGCGCCGAGTGCGTCCCGATGAGCTTGAGTGCGTGCTCGATGGGGCACCAGTCGCTGATGCTCAAGCTGTCCCGGTCGGCGAGCCGACCGGCGAGAGTCATCACATCCGACGGTGTATCCACGCAGTCAGCATACGTGCTGGCTTCACTTCTGACCAGCCAGCTTCTCCATCTGGCTTGACTTTAGTTTAGTCAGGATAGATGGTGGAGAGAAGCCGCAATTGCGCTGGCGGGAGAAGCATTAGAAGGGACACGCACATGACCATCCGGCCCTCATCCACCCGATCCGCAGTACTGATCACCGGAGCCGGCGGCAAGACCGGCGGCCATGCCGCCCGGCTGCTGCTCGAACGCGGGCATCAGGTACGGGCGTTGGTGCACCGTTTCGACGACCGCGCCGCGGCGCTGCGTGATAGCGGCGCTGAGGTCGTTACCGGAGATCTCAACGACATCGACGCCGTCCGCGCGGCCGCCGAAGGGGCGCACGCTGCCTACTTCGTCTATCCGATCAAGCCGGGATTGCTCGACACGACAACCATTTTCGCGCAGGCCGCCGCCGAGGCCGGCGTCACCTCGGTCGTCAACATGTCGCAGATCTCGGCCCGGCGTGGAGCCACCAGTGACGCCGCGCGAACGCACTGGCTGGCCGAACGGGTACTGGATTGGTCGCCGCTGGCGGTGACGCACTTACGCCCCACGTATTTCGCGGAGTGGTTGACCATCTTCGGGGCCAAGTCGATCCGTGACGAGGGTGTGCTGCGGCTGCCATTCGGCAACGGGCGGCACGCCCCGATCGCGGCCGAAGACCAGGGTCGCGTCATCGCCGCGATCCTGGAGCGTCCGGAGGAGCATGCCGGACAGACCTACCCGCTCTTCGGGCCCGTCGAGATGAACCACTACGAGATCGCCGACGCCATCTCCCGGGCGCTGGGGCGCCCGGTGCGTTACGAGCCCGCCGACATCCCGACCTGGATCGAATGGCTGAAATCCCAAGGCTTCCCGTCGTATTTGGCGCAGCACCTCAGCCATGTGGCGGTCGACTACGTCAACGGGATCTTCGCGGGTACCAACGACATCGTCGAACGGGTCGGCGGAAAGAAGCCGATGACGGTGGAGGATTTCATCACGGCCAACGCCAGCGCGTTCGCCGACTGACCTAGGGGGTTACGAAGCGCTCGACGTAGGGTGCGAAGCGGCGCCGAAGGTCGTCTTTGTCCAGGCCGAGGTCCTCGGGGCGGTAGTCGACGGTGCCGAGCCGTCCGCGCGTATGGCCGGCCAGAAAATTCTCGACGGCCTTTCTCGATTCTTCGTCTGGCTCGTATCCTGCTGTGTTCCAGACCCGTTGGATCATTGCCAGATCGTCGGCCATGAACTCGTCGAAGCGAACGTCGATGGTGCGATCGGCCGGGAGCCGATCGTGATCGCGCATGCACGCCGTCAGCATTTCCTCGATGCGGGTGATCCAGTAGTTGGCCACCGTGGGCACGTCGACCTTGTCCACGCTCATCCGCATGGTGTAGGTCATCATCGTGGCCATCGACACCGAGACGTCGACCGGGTCGCGGTGGGTGATGATGAAAGTCGCATCGGGGAACACGTTCAGCAACGGGACGAACTGCTCGAGGTGCTGCGGGCTCTTGAGCACCCAGCGCCGGTTGCGGCCGTCCTGATGCTGCAGCACCTGCAGCATCAAGCGCAGGAACTGATATCCGGACGTCTGGTCGTGGTCGCGCAAGTAATCCGACCACCGCGGCAGGTGAGTGAGCGTCGTGAAGAAGCCGCTGGCGAAGTCCTGCACCATCAGACCGATGTCCTCGTGGATGTGATCGATCGTCATCTCGTGCATCAGCTGGAAGTAGGGCATCAGCGTGTTGGAGATGTTGAGCGCATCGCCGGTGCGTTGACGCCGCGGCTCGATGGTGCCCTCTTCACCGGGTGGTGGAATCGGTTCCTGCGCTTCCCAATACGGCAACGAGCGCAGCGCCGGGTCCGCGGCCAGCAGGCTGTGCAGATGGGTGGTCCCGGTGCGGGGCAGGCCCGCGATGATCAGCGGCGCGTTGACCTCGATGTCGAAAATTTCGGGATGGCGCTTGAGGTGGTCGATCACCCGCAGCCTGCCCTTGAGGAAGGTCAGCATCAGCGAGAACGCGTAGGTGCGGCCAAACGCGGTGAAGTTGGGCAGTTCGCCGAAGGCCTGCAGCAGCACATCCATGCGCTCGCGGTAGCCCTGATCCCCGAAATCGGTCAGGCCCGTCTGCGCGGCGGCCTGCTCGTGCAGGGAGTCGGCGGTGAGCGGGCAATAGTCGGCCATCGCGGCCATGCCGTCGATGATCGCCTGGGCGTCGGGCGAAAACGTCGGGCTCGCCAGGTCGGTGATGTGCACAGCGGCGGTCACATCGGGCACCCTACTGCCGCCCGCGACATTTTACAATGAGCGTTGTGTTGTAATTTCTGTGCGCTTATGATGCTGCCCATGTCTACCGGCGAAAGTGCAGCGGCGTGGCGCGAATTGCTCTCGGCATTCGCGGATTTCGACAACCTGTTCCTGCAGGGGCCCAAGGCCGTTCGCGGTCAGACGGCGGTGTCGGAGGGCTACCAAAACCTCGCCACTCTGCTTGCCCTGTCGCTGGACATGCACTTTTTCGCCGACGCGGTCGCGCCGCGCTTCCTCGACACCCTGACGCCGTTCCGGCCGGACCGGCGCTGGGGCGGCGACAACACCGACTGCTACTACGAGTACGCGGTGGTGGATCCGCGCCGCACCTATCGGGTCAGCGGCGTCCCGAATGACAGCACCATGTATTCGGTGACCGTGTACAACGAGCCCGAACCCGGGGCGTGGCCCAACCGCACCGTCGGATTGCTTTACGACACCGACATGGCGCGAGGCGACGACGGCGGGTTCTCCTGCGTGTTGGGCCCGGCCCGGCCGGCCGGATACGACGGTCCCTTCATCGAGTTGTCCGCGGATGCGCGTGGCGTGCTCACCCGCGACTACCACGAGCACCCCGAATCCGGGCGGCGGGTCGAGTGGGACATCGAGGTCATCGATCACGCGGGGTTGCCGGTGGTAGCCGCGAAATCCGATGCGGACACCGCCCGGTCGCTGCGCGCCGCACTGCGTTTCGCGCAGGACATGTACGGGCTGATCCCGCTGATCCTGATGGAGCGCCAACCCGTCGAACTGGCGGACGGTCAATCGCTGACCACGAACACGCTGGCCCCGCCGTATCGGGCGGGGGATGCGACCTTTGGGTATTCGATGCAGGATGCGTGCTACTGCCTCGGCGGGTTTTCGCTGGAACCCGGTGAGGCGCTGGTCATTACCTCCCGGCACCCGAAGTGCCGGTTCTGGAATCTGACCCTGTGGAACCAGTACATGGCGGCCCTCGACGTCGAATACGGGCGCGCCGGCATCAATTCGGGTACGGCGATCCCCAACGCCGACGGGTCGGTCACGATCGTCATCAGCCGCGAGCCGCTCGACCATCCCAACGCCATCTCGACGAAGGACCACCCCGAGGGCCTGATGTCGTTCCGGTGGTTTCACGCCGACGAGCTACCGGAACACCCGAGCATCGAGCTGATTTCCGCCGCCGACGCGCCTACCGCCGTTTCCTGACCGGCCGCGGCGGCGCGGATTTTGTCGCGGCGCCCATCACCGGTCCGATCCACAGACGCAGGTAGTCGCGCAGCGCGGCCCCGGTTCGGGGTGGATCGGACGGCGCGATCACCATGGACTGGATCATCCGCAGCAGAAACTCGACCAGATCGTCGAATCGTGCACCGGTGAAACCCAATGCTGCCCAGTTGATTTGGGTGTTCTGGAGCATGGTGCGCGAGCGGGCGACCGCCGCGGGCATGACCATCTGCCGGCCGACCAGCCGCATCCGGTCGGTCTCGAGCAGCTGTGCCAGCAGCGGCTCGTCGGGAAGCTGCTCGATGAGGAAAGCGACTGCCTCGGTGAGCAAGTCGGTGGCATCGCTGATGTCCTTGCTCATGTCGCCGATGCGCGCCGTCCAGCCATCCAGGGCGACCTCGGCCGCGGCCGCGAGCAGATCTTCGATCGACGCGAAGTAGCGGTAGATGGTCGGCCGGGTGATGCCGAGGTCGGTGGCGACGTCCGACAGCGTGGTGTGCCGTGGCCCGCGACTCTGCACCCTGTCGACGGCCGCGTCGACGATGCGTTTGCGCGCCTCCGCATCGTCGGCCGGCGGAGTGCCGCCCCAGCCCTTACGTCCCATAGCGGTGACTGATCATACAGACAACGCTGGCTTGTTAAATGTCGCGACGGCCCGGCTAGCTGGTGACGACTGCGTTGAGATGTCGGTCGCCGACGTCGTCGGAGAGCTGACCGGCAAGCAGCCCTCCGAGCGTGCCCTCGCCGTGATGCCGCTTGCCCGGCTTGGCGTAGATCGGACCCGAGTGCACAGCACTGGGAGTCGATTGAGCCAGCTTGACGATGACACGTCCAGATTCAGCGGCGCGACGTACTGATTGGTACACCGGTCGCTCCGAAGTGGCCAATCGGATTCGGAGCCTGGCCCGTCTGGTACGCGGGGTTGATCGAATTCGTCACGGGGTTATTGGTCGCGGCCGGGATTGTTCACCCGCGCAGCGGCATTCATCGCCTCTGGCGAAATGGCAGTTGCGTATTTCTGGATGCATCAACCGCGCGCACTGTGGCCGGTCGGCGATCCACCCGCGGGCAATGGCGGCGGCCCGGCGATCCTGTTCTGTTTCGGCTTCTTCTTGCTGGTCGTCGCCGGCGGGGGCCCGTATTCGATCGACGCGCTCAGTGCGCGCCGGAGAGATTCAACGTGAGCACGCCGGCGATGATTAGCCCGCAACCGACCACCTTGGCCGTCGACAGCGGGGAGCCGAGAAACATCACGGCGATGAGCACGATGGCGGCGGTGCCGATCGCCGACCACAGGGCGTAGGCGACGTCGGTCTGCATGCCGCGGGAGATCGACATCGACAGCAGCAGGAAGGACGCCGCGTAGCCAACCAGGCAGATCACCGTCGGCCACAGTCGGGTGAATCCCTCCGTGCTCTTCAGCAGGCTCGTCGAGATGACCTCCGCGAAGATCGCGCCGAACAGCAGCAAGTACGACAAGATGCCTCCTCGAATACGGACGGACATCTACGTGTGTACTCGATCGGACCGATCACTCGCCCCACCGGCCGTGCGAGGCCATGAGTTCTATCAGGCTGGTGCCGTCGGTCCGTCGTTCACGCAACAGGTCGCCCGGCATCGAATAGGGCGGCGCCGCTTCGGGATCACGCTGGGCGTGCTCCACGATCGCGTCCACCAGAGTGCGCGCCATGGCCAGCCGCGGATATTGGCGGTGGATGGTCGTGGCGACCTGCTCGTCGACGAAGTCGGCATTGCGGCCGAAGTCGGCACCTACACCGTTGCGAACGAGGTAGCACAATGGCCCGCGCCGCTCCGCGATGCCGCCGGAGGTGTGCAGCGCGATGGCCTCCCACACACCGTCGACGACGGCGCGCTCGCAGCCGTGTTCGGTCAGCAGCGCGGCCGCGAGGTCGGCGCCCTCGACCTCGAACCGCGCTTTGCCGGGCGCCGCGGTGCCGACGCCGAGGTCGTGCAGGACGCATCCGAGGAACAGGGCTTCGCTGTCGTACTCGGCGTCGGGGTGCATCCCCTCCCGCGCGGCGAGCAGTTCGGCGAACAAGTAGCTGCGCACGCTGTGGTTGAACACGGATGGTGACTCGGTGGATTGCGCCAACCGGATCGCGGCCTGCGCGGCGGCGGTCTCGGGGAGAGCTGAAATGGCTTGCATGGAGACAACGCTAGGGTCGCCGCCGCGATTCGATGACTGGCTAAAACGCCACGTCTCCCACGATTTCGGACATGGTGCCGGAGACGTGGTGGCCCCGCACTTCGCACCGCTCGGCGATAATGGCATTCTCTAGTTTGGAGAAGACGTTTCCGCCAGTGGACGGTTCCAGAGGAGGTCGACGATGAGCGGTAGCCGCCAGTGTGCGGGGAAGGTGGCCCTGGTCACCGGAAGCAGCAGGGGATTGGGCAAAGCGATCGCCGCGCGGCTTGCCGCGGAGGGCGCCACGGTGGCGCTGACCGCCCGCACGATGGACCCCGACCCCAAATACCACGGCTCCCTCGGCCAGACCCGCGACGAAATCATCGCCGCCGGCGGCAAAGCCCTGGCGGTCCAGGCGGATCTGTCCGAGCCCGAGGAACGCGAACGGCTGTTCGCGGAGGTCGTCGACGCCGTCGGGGCGCCGGACATCCTGGTGAACAACGCCGCCGTCACCTTCCTGCGGCCGCTCGACGGGTTCCCCGACCGGCGGGCCCGGCTGATGCTGGAGATGCATGTCCTGGGACCACTGCATCTGAGCCAGTTGGCGATTCCGGCCATGCGCGAGCGGGGCCGCGGCTGGATCCTGAACCTGACCTCGGTGGGCGGCGACCTGCCACCCGGGCCGCCGTTCTCCGAATTCGACCGGACCGCGGGCTTCGGCATCTACGGCACGGCCAAGGCCGCCCTCAACCGGCTGACGAAAAGCCTTGCCGCCGAACTGTATGACGACGGCATCGCGGTCAACGCCGCCGCTCCGTCCAACCCGGTGGCCACCCCCGGGGCGGGCACCCTCGACCTGGCCAAGACCGACACCGAGGACATCGAATTGATTACCGAGACCGTCTTCCGGTTGTGCACGGGCGACCCGAAGACGCTGACCGGACGCATCGCGCATACCCAGCCGTTCCTCGCCGAAGTCGGCTGGTCGAAACCGGCGAGCTAATGGTCGAGCTCGACACCGACAAACTGCGCCGGCGGCTCGCGGGCGCCGATGTCGTCGACGTCGCCGCCTTGAGCGGAGGCGCATCCAGCCTCACTTTCCGCGGCACCCGCCGAGGCAACCCGGTGGTGATCAAGGTCGCCCCGCCCGGCGTCGATCCGGTCGCGCACCGCGACGTGCTGCGCCAGGCCCGTATCATCAAAGAGCTTGGTGTGACACGTGTTCCGGTCCCCGCGGTGGTGTGGGAGGACCGGGGCGATCCGCCGGATGTTCCGCCGCTGTTCGTGATGTCGCATATCGACGGTGAATGCGTAGAGCCGCTATTCGACGGTTGCGAGCCGGGACCCGATGTCGCCGAACGTTATCGCAGTGCCTGCCGGGCCATGGCGGCGCTGCACGGCCTCTCGCCGAACGACCTCGGGCTGGGGGGCGAGCCGGTCGTCGATCCGGTCGCCGAGGTCCGGCGCTGGTGTGACACGTTGCAGACCGTCGACGCCGCGCTGGTGCCGGGCTGGCAGGACGTGCGCGACGACTTATTAGGTTGCGCGCCAATGCCTATGGGGCCCAGCGTCGTGCACGGCGACTTCCGGTTGGGCAACCTGTTGGCGGTGGGGCCGCGCATCACCGCGGTCATCGATTGGGAGATTTGGTCGGTCGGTGACCCGCGCATCGATGCGGGCTGGTTTTTGATCAATTCCGATCCCGACACCTATCAGCGGGTGGACCCCGCCGCGAGCCCCGCGCCGCCGATTGCCGAACTCGCCGAGATCTATCGGCACGAGCTAGGCGGCGAGATCGCCGAGTTGGCCTGGTTCACCGCGCTGGCGTGTTTCAAGTCCGCGGCCACCTGGTCGCTCATCGTCAAGCACAATCGCCGACGCCCTTCGCCGCGAACCGAATTGGAGGCCATGGTGCCCGTCCTGCCGCGGCTGCTGGCCAGGGCCCGCTCGCTGGTGAGTTAGGGCGGCGCCGGGCGCGTTCCCGCAGTATCGTCAAACGGCAAAAGACGCTAAAGACTGCAAGGGGGCACCGTGAGCGAAGACGACTTCAACAGTCGCAACATCGAGGAATTCCGCGCCAACCATGGCCGGCTCGGCGGACAGTTCGAGGGTGCGCCGGTCCTCCTGCTGCACAGCACGGGGGCGAGCAGCGGCCAGGAGCGGGTGAGCCCGATGATGTATCTGCCCGACGGCGACCGCTATCTCGTGTTCGCATCGGCGGCGGGCGCCGACCGCAACCCGGCCTGGTATCACAACCTCGTCGCGCACCCCGATGCCCGCATCGAGGTGGGGGACGACGAGGTCGACGTCCGTGCGGTCGAGCTGGACCGCGCCGAACGCGACGCCAAATACGCCGTTCAGGCCGAGCGTTACCCGGGCTTCGCCGAGTACGAGCGCAAGACCACCCGCATCATCCCGGTTCTCGCGCTGATTCCCAGGTAAGCATCGGCATGAACGATGTGGTCGCCGGGCTGCGTGCGGAGCTGACCGCCGCCGTACACGAGCCCGGCGGCAAGGAATACGCCGATGCGACGAGCCCGCACAACTCGAGCCACCCCCAGCGGCCGTGCGCCGTCGTGCGACCGGCGTCGGCCGAACAGGTGGCGCGGGCGGTCACGACCGCGGCTCGGCTGGGAGTGACCGTCGCCGTCCAAGCCACCGGGCACGGCGCGGGCGGCCCGATCGACGACGACCAGGTGCTCCTGGACACCTCCGCGCTGCTCGGCGTCAGCGTGCATGCGTCCGCGGGCATCGCCCGCGTCGGGGCGGGCGAGACGTGGCCGGCTGTGCAGCAGGCGGCGCAGGTGCACGGTCTGCTGGGCCTCAGCGGAACGTCGTCGACGGTCAGCGTCGCCGGATACACCTTCGGCGGTGGGGTGGGGTGGTTCGTCCGCAAGTACGGGCTGGCTTCGGCGGCGCTGCGTGCGGTGGACTACGTCGATGGAGCCGGGCGGCGGCGCCGCGCCTCCGAGGACGCGCCGGATTCGCTTGACCGCGAAGCCCTTTGGGCCTTTCGCGGCGGTGCGCCCGTCGGCATCGCCACGGCCGTCGAGGTCGCGCTGTTTCGCATCCCCGAGCTGTGGACGGGTTACCTGCTGTGGCCGGAGAGCGCGCTGCCCGGCGTGATCGCCGGCTGGGCCTGGGCCCTGGAACTGGTCAGCGAATCGGTCACCAGCTCGCTGGCGCTGTTGCGGCTTCCCGACGAGGGTCCGTTTCCTGCCGCCCTGCTGGGCAGGCCCGCCGTCCACCTGTCGTATGCGTCGACCGACGGTGCGGCACACCTGGACGTGATGCGTGCCGCGGTGTGCGACGCCGCGACACCGGCCGTCGACACCACCGGGCCGGGGGACTTGCGGTCGTTGTCGGCGATCCATCTCGATCCGCCCGACCCGCTGCCCGCCCGGGGCACCGGCCGCTGGCTGGGGCCGGCGGCGACCGACGTGGTCGCGGAGATGTTCGGCGCCGCACGGGTGGGCAGGCCGGGTGGCTTGAGCATGATCGAGGTGCGGCACACCGATTCCGAGGCCCACGCTCGGGACGGCGCGTTGACCAACGTGCCCGCGCCCTTCCTGCTGCACGCGGTCGGGTTGGGTGTCGAAGTGGGCGAGGCGCTCGCCGCGGTGGAATCGGCCGCGCAGGTGACCGATGCCGGGCGGGCGGCGCCGGCATTCCGCGACGGCCAACCGAACGCCGGCGATGCATGGTCGTCGTCGGAGCTGGTACAACTCCGAAACGTCAGGGCCGCACTGGATCCGGACCGCGTCCTGAGATTTCAGCGGCATCCCGCGTTCTAGTTTGCGTCAGTCGGTCAGCGGCACCGGATAAACATGTTCTGGCAATAGTTTCCGACGCCGTCCCAGTTCTTCTCTCGTGGGATGCCCCGGTTGGCGGGGTTCGTAAAGAACGACGGAGAGTCGACCGTGTTGAATTGGCCGATCTCCGGGACCATCGGCGGTTCGGGGTCGAAATCCGTATCGTCGGCTCGCGCCAGCCCAGTGCCGCCACACAACACCAGGACGCTGACCGCGCCGGCAACCAGTCCGCGAGCGTACGAACGAGCTTTCATCGCCGCCCTCTCTGGTCGTTTGCCGTGGGACGCTCCCGCAATTCTAGCGGCGCGGCTGGCCACGTGGGGCAATGCCAGCGTGCCTCAGCCACATCGCGTCTCAGTTACGAACGCGCAACGACTTTGCCGGGCCGGCCAGCAAATACCGCTGTGTGCACGGCGCGGTACATACGGTTTCGCCCGTGGGGACAATTGCCGGGGTCGTCCGCAACGCTGCGGTCGTCACGATGTGCCTTGTCATGGCGTTGACGATGGCGCCGTCGACGGCCGCCGATCCCGACGTGCAGCCCGCCGGTGTGGCTACGCCACCTAATGACGCGCTGGTGCCCTCGAATCCGCCCTCCATCGTCAACACCCCCGACGGCTGGCGGTTGGGCCTTGGCGCGAAGGACGAGGCCCAGACTCCCGTGGCGCCGCTGACGACCGCGGTCTCGTCCCGCGAGTACCTCGCGACCGGGACATTCGTCGGTGACCTCAGCGGGCCGGGCCAGCCGCAGGGCATCCTCGAGGCGGGTTACGAGATCGGCTGCGGCATCGACATGAGCACGTCCAACGGTGTCGACCTGGGCGGCAACATGGGCATCGCGCCCGGTGTCAGCCCGACGTTTGACACCACTGGTGTGTTGCCGCCGCTGCTGCCGTTCATCACCGTGCCGATCAACGGGTCGATCAATGTGGGGCTCAAGCCCGGCTTCGTGGTCGTCGTGCCGGTGTCGAAGAAGCAATTCAAGGGCCCACACCCGTGGATCATGATCGCCAACTTCCACGTCAGGATCGACGGGTGCGTGGGCCAGTCGTTCATCCGCTCTTACGCCACTTTGACCCGGGTGACTGACCAATCCGACGTGGTGTTGTCCTACGTCGGTGTCACGAAAGCCGTTTAGGCGCAGGGCTATCCGCGGGGAATACCCGCGAGCTTGTCGGCGAACTTCGCCTCCGCAGCCGCGCGCAACCGCAGCAGGTGCTCGGAGGGGAACAGGTCGGGAGCGCTCGCGCGGTCCTTGAGCAGCAGCCGGGCCAGCGTCACCTTGTGCACCTCGGTCGGGCCGTCGGCCAGGCCCAGCACGAACGACTCGACAAGGTATTGCACGAACGGCATCTCGTGCGTGGTGCCCAGCGATCCGTGCAGCTGCAGCGCCCTCGACGACACGTCGTGCAGGACCTTCTGCATCATCGCCTTCACCGCCGAGATGTCGGCGCGCACCGCCTTGTAGTCGTTAAATTGGTCGATCTTCCAAGCAGTTTGGAGGGTGAGCAGCCGGTACGCCTCGATCTCCATCCAGGAATCGGCCACCATCTCCTGGACGAGTTGCTTGTTGGCCAGGACCTCGCCCTGCGTGTAGCGCGACACCGCGCGCTCACAGATCATGTCGTAGATCCGGCGGACCAGGCCCACCGTGCGCATGGCGTGGTGAATGCGGCCGCCGCCCAGCCGGGTCTGCGCGACCACGAAGGCCCCGCCGCGCGGGCCGAGCATGTGATCGGCCGGCACCCGGACGTTTTCGTAGCGGACATAGCCTTCCCGGCCGCCGCCGAGCGGTTGATAGCCGAGCCCGACGTCGCGCATCACGTTGATGCCGGGGGTGTCGCCGGGCACGACGAACATCGAGTAGCGCTCGTATGGCGGCGCGTCAGGGTCGGTCATCGCCATCACGATGATGAACGACGCCATCGAGGCGAACGAGGAAAACCACTTCTCGCCGTTGATGATCCAGTGATCGCCGTCCTGCACCGCCGCGGTGCGGAACACCTTCGGGTCGGCGCCGCCCTGCGGCTCGGTCATCGAGAAGCAGGAGATGATGCGGTTGTCCAGCAGCGGCTCGAGGTAGCGGGCCTTGAGCTCGGGTGTGCCGTAGTGCGCGAGGATTTCGCTGTTGCCGGAATCGGGCGCCTGCGAGCCGAAGACGATGGGCGCACACTCCGAGCGGCCCAGGATCTCGTTGAGCAGCGCCAGTTTCACCTGCCCGTAGCCCGGGCCACCGAGATGCGGTCCCAGGTGGGTGGCCCACAGCCCGCGCTGCTTGACGATCTCCTGCAGCGGCGGGATCAGCGCCTGGCGGACCGGATCGTTGAGGTCATGGGATTCCTTGACGATCAGGTCGATCGGTTCGCATTCGTTGCGGACGAAGTCCTCGACCCACTCGAGCTGCTCGGCCCATTGCGGGTCGGTCGAGAAATCCCATGACATGTGTTCAGAACCCTTCTTGTTTGGTGCGGCCCGCTCAGCGGGACCACTTCTGGCGGCGGGCGGCCGCTTCGTCGGTGGCGTGCGAGATCACCTGGTTGCGGTTCTCCAGTTCCAGCGCCGACGACAGGCTCGTCGCGTCGGTGTTGACCTGCAGCGCACGCTTCGTCAACTGCACGCCCAAGGGGGAGAGGTCCGCGATCAGCGCGGCCAACTCGAGTGCCCGGTCGGCCAACGCGTCCGGCTCGACCCGCTCGCTGACCAGGCCGCGGCGATCGGCCTCCTCGGCCGAAACCGTTCGGCCGCTGAGCATCCAGTCAGCGGCGACGCTTGTCCCGACGATGCGCGGCAGGTGATAGCTCATGCCCATCTCGGCGCCCGACAGCCCGAGCAGGATGGCCGCGTTGCCGAATGATGCTGCCGTCGAACAGATCCGGATGTCGCAGGCCAGCGTCAGGGCGAATCCCGCACCCACGCACGGGCCGTTGACGGCGGCGATGACGGGCTGCGGCAGCGCGCGGACGGCCTCGGCCAGCCCGGCCATTTTCTCCTGGAAGGCCATTCGGTCGATGGCCGGAGCGTCGGCCTCGAGCATGCCGGGCCCGAAGTTGCGCATGTCGATGCCGGCGCAGAAGCCGCGGCCGGAGCCGGTGAGCACGACGGCATGCGCGCTACGGTCGGCGGCCAGTTCTGCCAGGGTCTGCGCCAATTCGTGCTGCATAGCTTCGTCGATGGCGTTGAGCTGCTTTGGGCGATTGAGCCGCACCACGGCGACGCCGTCGCGTGGCCGGTCGACTTCCAGCGTGCCCGTCATGCTCAGGCCCGCTCGATGATCGTCGCGGTGCCCATGCCGCCGCCGGTGCACATGGTCACCAATCCCGTTGCCAGATCGCGGCGTTCGAGCTCGTCGAGGAGGGTGCCGATGAGCATGGCGCCGGTGGCGCCGATCGGGTGGCCGAGCGCGATGGCACCGCCGTTGACGTTGACCACGTCCGGGTCGATCTCTAGGTCGCGCATCGTCTTGAGCGGCACGGCGGCGAAGGCCTCGTTGATCTCCCAGAGGTCGATGTCCTGCACGCTCATGCCGGCGCGCTCCAGGCAGCGTTGCGCCGCGGGCCCGGGCGCGGTGAGCATGATGATCGGTTCGCTGCCGATCGCGGCGGCGGCCCGGATCTGCGCCCGGGGCTTGACGCCGTTGGCGTGCATCCAGCTCGACGACGCGACGGCTACCGCGGCGGCGCCGTCGACCACCCCCGAGGAGTTGCCCGCGTGGTGTACGTGGTCGATCTGGTCGGTGCCCGGATAGCGCTGCAGGCAGATCTCGTCGAAGGTGAGTGCTTCCCCGTCGGCGTGCGCGGCGCCCATGGCGGCGAAGGCGGGCTTGAGTCTGGCCAGCGACTCGGTGGTGGTTCCCGGGCGGGGGTGCTCGTCGCGTGCGACCGGGCCGTTGGGTGTGGCCACCTCGATCAGGGAGCGCCCGAACCTGTCCTCGTCGATGGCCGCCGCGGCCCTGTTCTGGCTGCGCGCCGCGTAGGCGTCGACGTCCTCGCGGCTGAACCCCTCGAGCGTGGCGATCAGGTCGGCCGAAATGCCCTGCGGCACAGTCGGATAGCGCGTCCGGAAGTCCGCGTTGTTGCCGTCGATCGTCGGGACGCCCGCCGTGACGTCCCAGCGCGACATCGACTCGACTCCGCCGGCGATCACCAGATCCTCACTGCCGGCCGCGATGGAGGATGCGGCCACGGTGACGGCCTGCTGGCCCGACCCGCAGAACCGGTTCAGCGTCATCCCGGGAACGGACTCGGGCCAGCCCGCCAAAAGCACGGACAGGCGCGCGATGTCGTCGCCGTGGTCCCCGCTGAGGATGCCGTTGCCGGCGATCACGTCGTCGACTTCGGCCGGCTCGAAGCCGGTGCGCTCGGCCAGCGCGCTCAGGCACGCGGCGAACAGGGTTTGCGGATGAACGTTGTGCAGTGCGCCGTCGGGGCGGCCTCGCCCCCGGGGGGTGCGTACCGCATCAAGGATCCAGGCGTCGATGTCGGGCTCCGATCACGAGTCGTTGGGGCTGATTGGATTCGAGGGGATTGTCACACGGTGACGAGCCGGGACAGATTGCCGCCCATGATCTTTGCCTGATCCCCGACGGGAAGATGTCCGAGCGCATCGGCGAAATGCGTTGGCGCGGCCAGGCCTTCGGGGTGCGGGAAGTCCGAACCGAACAGCACGCGCTCGACACCGACCAGATTGATCAGATCGCTGATGCCGTCTTCGTAGAAGGGGCTGACGTGGATGCGATTCTTGATCTCCTCGACCGGGTCGCCGCCTGCGAAGCTTTCCGGCGTCTTCTTGTAGACGTCGGCAATGGTGTCCAGCAGCGGGAACAGCCAGCGCGAACCGCTTTCGATCACAGCGACTTTCAGCGTCGGGAAACGGTACAGCGCGCCGTGTACGACCCACGATGCGACGGCGTCCTGCACCGCGCGCCACTGCGTGCACATGCCGAACGCGTCGGTCCGCATGGGCAGCATCTCCGTGTCGTTGCCGTTCCACTCCCCGTTGTAACGGGCGTAGCCACTGTCCGAGGTGTGCATGGCAATCAGCACGTCGTGCTCGACGCAGCGCTGCCAGAACGGGTCGAACTCCGGCAGCGCGAACGACCGCGGGCCGCGGAAACCGGGCACCGGCGCGGGCCGAATCAAAACGGCGCGCGCGCCGCGGGCCACCACCCAATCGAGCTCCTCGATCGCCTTCTCCACGATCGGCAGGCTCACGACGGGCACGGTGAAGATCCGGTTCTGGTAGTTGAAGCCCCACACGTCGTCCAGCCACTCGTTGAGCGCGTGGACGACGACGTGGATCAGCGCGGGATCGTCGCGCATTCGCTCCTCGATCAGGCTGGCCAGCGTCGGGAACATCAGCGAGCGGTCCACGCCGAGCTCGTTCATCAGCTCCAGCCGGGGGCCGGGTTCCCGGAACGCCGGGATCGAGCGCATCGGTTCGCCGAAGATCTCGCGGCGGCTCTTGCCGTCGGGGTTGCCGATCCTGAAGTAGTCCTCCATCGCGCCGGGCCTGGCCACGACCTCAAAGGTGGGGTTGGGAATGTAGTCGCTGATCTGCCCGCGGATCGCGATCTTGGTGCGGCCGTTGACCTGGACATACTGGATCGCGTCTTTGTACAGCTTGGGCAGGTACCGGGTCAGCGATTCCTCGGTCTCGTACAGGTGGTTGTCCGCGTCGAACAGCGGAAAGGGAAAGGTCGGCGTGGCCGTCATGGCGAACTCCTTCGCGGCATCAACCCCCCGGTCGATTCTTACCAATCGTAATGGGTCTCTCGATCCAGGAGAATAACCTTCTCCAAAATAGGGAAGCTATTCTCCGCCCGGCAACCCGGTGCCGGAGGCCGTCGGCGAAAGCGTCACGAGCGGGCAGGCACACCGCCCAGGTGGGCGGCTAAGGGAATCGCGTCGGCTAGCTGGCTTTCTCGAGCGTGCGGTCCCAGGCCGCTTGCTTCTGTTGAATCTGCCGCACCGACGGCGAGTGTCCGACGATCTTGATGATCGCCGAATTGACGATGTTGAACGGGAACCTCATCGGCCGGACGATGTCGAGGAACAGGACCACGCGGGTATGACTGCTCTGGTTCCACGCCTCGTGCTCGTAGGTGTCGTCGAACATCATCCCAACGCCTTCTTCCCAGGAGGCGGTCTCGTTGCCGACGCGGATTCCGCACCCGCCCTCGGCGGGCACCTGCAGGGGCAGGTGGTAGCGAAGGACGCCCCGGTAGGGCCCGCGGTGCGGGGTGATCTTCGTGCCGGGTTCCAGGATGGAGAACAGCGCGGTCTTCATGCCCGGGATCTGCTCCAGGAGGCGCGCGGTCTCGGGGCACTCGCCGCACTGCTTTTCGAAGCGGTGCCCGTAGACATAGAAGAAGTAGGTGCGCCATGTGTCGTTATCGGTAATGGGCAGGTTTTTCTCGTCGGTGACCACCAGCCACTCCGGGATCGTCTCGACGTTCGCAAGCAGCGCCCGCAGTTCGCGCTGAACCTTGGTCCACTGGGCCGTCACAACGCCGTTCCACTCGAATAGGTCGGGATCCATGAACGGGGTAGTCGGCACCCGCGAGAACGCTGCCGGAACCAACAGCTTCTCCACCCCGATGAATGCCCGAATGAGGATCTGCCGCACGAATACCGCGGCCTTGTCCATTGCTTTGTTTGTTTTTCCCTCAACGATCGCAGCCATGATTCTCGCTCCCCCCACGGTGTGCGGCAATCTGTCCACACGATAACGACGGCGACCGGGCGTGTCCGGAATTTCGCATAACTTTGCACAACGATTTGTCGACGGTCCGGCCTCGCTGTCGAAATGCGTTTTGCTAGAGAGCTTTTCCGTCTGCTTGATCTCGTTTGCGCGCGCCCCGGTGCTGTACTTCGCGCGGACTTAGCGGGCCACGCTCTTTAGCAAAAAGCCAGCAGCGCAACGAATTTAACGACAGTGATAATTTCGCAAATGCCCGATAAGAGTCGGTTCTGAGTTAGGATTCGAAATCGGTTCCGCTGGTGAGCTTTTCCCATTTCTCGATCTCGGCCGCGCGGGCCTGCGCGCTGTAGCGATAGAGCGCCAGGGCGTCGGGGCCGAGGAGCAGAAAGGCCGGGGGCTCAGGGGATTTAACGGCCTCGATAATTGCGGTGGCGGCCTTGGCGGGGTCGCCTGCCTGGTTGCCGTGCATGGTGTCGTTTTCTTTGCGGCGCTTGCCGGCGGTATCGGCGTAGTCGTCGATCACGGTGGCCGATTGCACCAGCGAACGCCCGGCGAAGTCGGTGCGAAAGGCGCCGGGCTCGACGGTCGTGACCGAGATGCCCAGCGGCGCAAGCTCGCCGCGCAGCGCCCCGCTGACGCCTTCGATGGCCGCCTTGGCGGCCGAGTAGTAGCCGGATCCGACCGGAGTCAGCGTCGCGCCGATCGAGGAGATGTTCACGATCGCGCCGCTGCGGCGAGCCCGCATACCCGGCAGCACGGCCTTGATCATGGCGACGGTGCCGAAGAAGTGCGTGTCGAACAGGGTGCGCACCTCGGCGTCGTCGCCCTCTTCGACCGCGGCGCGATACCCGTAGCCGGCGTTGTTGACCAGCACGTCGATGCCGCCGAAGCGCTCGTCGGCCTGCCGCACGGCCGCAGCGACCTGGGCGGAATCGGTGACGTCGAGGGCCGCGGCCAGCACGCGTTCGGGTGCCGTGTCGGCCAGGGCCTGCACGTTCGCCGCGTCGCGCGCGGTGACGACGGCGTTGTCGCCGGAGGCGATGACCGCTTCGGCGAGTGCCCGTCCCAAACCCGTTGAGCAGCCGGTGATGAGCCAGGTAGACATGCGCGCCCTACTTTCTATTGCCGGATTCAATCGGTCAGGGCGCCCCGACGATCAACGGATCGGGCTCGCCCACCACGTCATGGTCCTTGTCCTCGTACTCCGATTGTGCGAGCACGTAACGCATGGAGTTAATCCGGGCCCGCTTTTTGTCGTTGCTTCGTACCACGATCCAGGGCGCGTGCGTTGTTCGGCGGGGGACACCGAGAACCACAGCTTGGTGAGCGTTATCCCGCTATCGACCAGCATTCGTTCGAAAAGCGTTGCCTGCTCCATGAATTCGCGGTATTGATCCGGCGTGCAGAATCCCATCACCTTTAAGGTCGATCCGGGGCCGTTCGCTACCGCCTCAGCGCGCGGCGGCGCACCGCTCCAGCCGGAAGGTGCGCATGAAACCGCCGGGCTCCGTCGTGAGGGTCACCTCGACGGCGCCGCTGGGCGCGACGACGTAACGCTCCTCGACGTCGGGCCCGTCCTTCCACCGGCCGACCGGCTGGCGGCCGAGGTCGTCCCGGTCGTAGAGCGCCGGGTCGAACGGGAACAGGACCGGGTCGTACGGCGTCACGTCACCGTCGGGCCGGCCGTTGACCAGCCGGCTGCACTCGACGAAGCGGAAGTGGCCGATGTTGTGCGCGGCGCGGTAACGGCGCCGCACGACCAGCGGGGTGCGGCCGTCGGTGGGCAGTTCGGCGTCCTTGCGCACGATCGGATCGAAGACGACGTCGGCGCCGGCCTGCGCCTCGCGGAAAACGCCGAAGTGCCGCGAAAAGCGTTCGGACAGCTCGAAACCCGCCTCCGAGTCCAGGAAGACGGCGAGCCCGATCGCGCTGGCGGCGAACGGGTGCGGTGAACGTTTGACGCGCTTGTCGCCGAACGTCGTGCGCAGCGTCCGCGACACCAGCGGGAAGCCGCCGGCCCCGCCGACGACATAGATTCCCGCGACCTCCGACCACGCGATGTCGCGGCCGTCCCGGGCCGGGTCGCGCAGGACGCGGTCGAGCAGCGCGACGGTGGGGTCCACCAGGGGCGCGCACACCGAATACACGTCGTCGATGCCGCAGGCGAAGGGCGGGCGGTCGACCGCGGACATGTCCACCAGGAAGCGGCGGGTCTGCGGCCCGACGGCCTCCTTGCGCGCGGCGCACTCCTCGCGCAGCAGGTCGCGCGTGGCGGGGTCGACGTCCGTCAGCTGCGACTCGGCGAGGACCAGCCGCAGGATGGCCTCGTCGAAATCGTCGCCGCCAAGGCGTTGGATGCCCTCGCTGAGGACGACGTCGTTGGCGTGCCCGGTCATCTTGAGCAGTGAAGCGTCGAACGTGCCGCCGCCCAGGTCGTAGATGAGGACGTACTCGCGTTTGGCGGTGATCGTGGAGCGGTATCGGTGGGCGTATTCGAGGCTGGCGGCCGACGGCTCGTTCAGCAGCGCGACGACGTGAAAACCCGCCGCCACGAAGGCATCCAGCGTCAGCAGCCGTTGCGCGCTCGACGCGTTGGCGGGCACGCTGACCGCCGCCTCGATGGCTTCCCCGGGCGCGAGGCAGGCGTTGGAGCGATGATGCAGATCGTCTTTGAGCGCGCCCAGAAATCCGGTGAGCAGTTCGGTCAGCCGGTAACTGCGCCCGGCCAGGCTCACCTCGGTCTGCGGGCCGGCCTCGTTCAGCAGGCGTTTGATCGACCGCAGCACCGACCATCCCGGCTCGTGGCGCACGGCGGCGGCGTCCGCGCCGAAGCGCAACTCGCCTGCGGCGTTGGCGGCGATCAGGGAGGGCCACGCGTCGAGCCCATCAAAGGAGACGACCGGGTAATTACCCCGGTCGACCAGTGCGACGACAGTGTGCGTGGTGCCGAAGTCGATGCCGACTCTCATTCCGCACAATCTTAGGAGGGTGCGGCCTACTTCGGCACGACCGGTTTTTCCGGCGCGCCGTCCCACTGCCGCTGCACGTCGCGCTCGGTGGCGGTGGGGATCAGCCCCGACGGCGCGAACCGTTTCGACGGCACCGGGTCGTCCTCGGACAGCGGCGGCTTGTCGATGCCGCGAATTGCCCTGAGCGCGACCCCAATTCCGGCGACCAGAACGATGACCACAACCAGCGCGAAGAGGATCGACAGGGTGCCCTGGATCCAGGTGTTCCTGATGACCTCATCGAGCTGATGGGCGTTGCGCGCCGCACCGAATGCCGTCTTGCCCGCGTTCTTCGCCGCCAGGTAGTTGTGGTGCTGCGTCCAGTAACCGACGGCCGGGTCCGCGGAGAAGATCTTCTGCCACGACGCCGTCAGCGTGACGACGAGGTCCCACGCCAGCGGGAGCCCCGGGATCCACGCCCACTGGAGCAGGCCCTTCTTGATGACCACCACGGTGACGACGGTGAGCGCGATCGCCGCGAGCAGCTGGTTGGCGATACCGAACAGCGGGAAGAGCGTGTTGATCCCGCCGAGCGGGTCGGTGACGCCCATCAGCAGGACGCCGCCCCACCCGCCGACGACCGCCAGGCTGCACAGCCAGGCGCCGGGGCGCCAGCTCGGATTCCTCAGCTTGGCCAGCGGGCCGCCGAGGTTGCCCAGCCCGTCGGAGAGCATGAATCGCGCGACCCGGGTGCCGGCGTCGACGGTGGTCAGGATGAACAGCGCCTCGAACATGATCGCGAAGTGATACCAGAACGCCTTGAGGCTGGTACCGCCGAATACGCTTTGCAATACGTCGGCCATTCCGAACGCCAGTGTCGGTGCCCCGCCGGTGCGCGACACGATGGTGTGCTCACCGACGCCTTTGGCCGCCTGGCTGATCTGGTCGGCCGTCGCCCGGGCGCCGGGCAGGCCGAGGCCGTTGACATAGTCGGCGGCGGTGGCGGCGGTACCGCCGGTCTGCACGGCCGGGGCGTTGATGGCGAAGTACAGGTGCTGGTCGATGATCGCCGCGGTGATCAGCGCCATGATCGCGACGAACGATTCGGTGATCATGCCGCCGTAGCCGATCATCCGCATCTGGCTTTCCTTCTCCAGCATCTTCGGGGTGGTACCCGATGAGACGAGCGAGTGGAAGCCGGACAGCGCGCCGCAGGCGATGGTGATGAACAGGAACGGGAACAGTGAGCCGGCGAACACGGGTCCGTTGCCCCGGGTGGCGAACTGCGAGAGCGCGGGCGCCTGTAAGGCCGGATGCGCGATGCAGATGCCGATCGCCAGCAGGGCGATCGTGCCGACCTTCATGAACGTCGACAGGTAGTCGCGAGGCGCGAGCAGCAGCCACACCGGCAGCACCGACGCCGCGAAGCCGTACCCGATGATCAACCACGACAACGCCACCTGCGACAGGGTGAACCATGATGCGCCCCAGGATGTTTCGGCGACCCAATCACCAGAGGCGACGGCGACGAGCAATAGGACGGCGCCGATCGCGGATACCTCCCCGACCCGTCCGGGGCGGATGAATCGTAGGTAGCAGCCCATGAACAGCGCGATCGGGATGGTCATGGCGATGGAGAACACCCCCCACGGGCTTTCGGCCAGCGCCTTCACCACGATCATTGCCAGCACGGCGATCAGGATCAGCATGATGACGAGGACGCCCACCAGCGCGGCGGCCCCGCCGGTGGTGCCGAGCTCGTCGCGCGCCATCTGGCCCAGCGAGCGGCCCCGTCGCCGGGTTGAGATCCACAACACCAGGTAGTCCTGCACACATCCGCCGAGCACGGCGCCGATGACGATCCAGATGCTGCAGGGCAGGTAGCCCATCTGGGTGGCGAGGACCGGTCCGACAAGTGGGCCGGCTCCGGCGATGGCGGCGAAATGGTGGCCGAACACTACCCGGCGGTCGGTCGGCACGTAATCGGTGCCGTCGTCGAGAACCTCGGCGGGCGTGGCGTGGTCGTCGCGCGGGCGGACGATCTTGGCCTCGACCAAGCGGGCGTAGAACCGCAATCCGATGATGTACGTGCAGACCGCCGCGACCACCAACCACACCGCGTTCACGGGCTCGCCCCGGGCGAACGCGACGATCGCCCAGGCGATCGCACCGAGCACCGCGATGATCCCGAAGAAGATCTTGTGCGACACGGTGATGGGGGAGCGGTCGATGATCGCGACGGGCGGCAGGCTGTCGTCGGTGCGGATGTAGCTGACGTCCTTGTCGTGCACAGTCACGGACAAACCCTACGACGACGAGGGGTTTTCCGCCGGGCTCAATCAGTACAGCGAACGCACGTTGTCGATGGTGTCGGCCTCGGCCGGGCCCTTGTCGTCGCGGTAGCGCAACACCCGGGCAAACCGCAGTGCCACACCGCCCGGGTAGCGCGTCGATTTCTGCACACCGTCGAGCGCGATTTCGACGACCTGCTCGGGGCGCAGGTGCACGACTTGGCCGTCCGTGCCGCCGACCGCGAGTTCGCTGAAGCGTGCCGTCTGCCACTGAAGCATGGCGTCGGTCATGCCCTTGAAAGTCTTTCCCACCATGACGAATTCGCCGCTGGCCGGGTCGCGGGCGCCCAGATGAATGTTGGACAGCTTCCCGCGCCGTCGCCCCGAGCCCCACTCCACGGCCAGCACCACCAGGTCGAGCGTGTGCACGGGCTTGACCTTCAGCCAGCTGGCGCCGCGGCGGCCCGCGAGGTAGGGCGCGGCGGGCGCCTTGGCCATCACCCCCTCGTGGCCGGCGTCCAGCGTCGCATCGAGGAAGCCCGACGCGGCGTCGGCGTCGGAGGTGAGCAGCCGGTTGACGCGCTGGGATGGCGGCGCCAAGTCGTCCAGGGCGGCCAGCCGGTCGCTGGCCGGCTCGTCGATCAGGTCGACGCCGTCGCGGTGCAGGACGTCGAAGAAGAACACCGAAAGTGGCTGTGCCGCACGGGCCGCGGCCACGTCGACCGATCGGCCGAACCGCGACGCGGTGACCTGGAATCGATGCGGCCTGTTGTCGGGCCGCAGGGCGATGGCCTCGCCGTCGGCGATGAGGGTGTGCACTGGCAGCGCCAGCGTCGCCTCCACCACCTCGGGCAGCCGGGCGGTGACATCGTCGAGGCTGCGGGTGTAGACCGTGACCTCGTCGCCGGCCCGATGGATCTGCACCCGCGCGCCGTCCAGCTTCGCCTCGAAAATCGCGGTGCCGCCGTGCTTTTCGAGCGCCTCCGCCACACTGCTCGCCGTCTGGGCCAGCATCGGGCCGACCGGTCGGCCCACCCGCAGGGTGAACGCCTGCAGCGCGACCGCTCCACCGGACAGGGCGGCCGCGGCCACCGCGGGCAGGTCGCCGCCGAGCATCGCCGCGCGCTGAACCGCGGCGGCCGGGATGTCAGCGGCCTTGGCGACCGCGTCGGCCATGATCCCGGCCAGCGCCCCCTGCCGCAGCTCGCCGCCGAGCAGCCCCAGGAGGAATGTCTGCTCGGTGTCGGTGGACCGGGCGAACAGCCCGGAGACGAGCTCGGCACGGCGGGCTTGGGATCCCTTGCCCGATACGGCGCCGATCTCGGAGAAGGTGGCGTCGACACCGGCGACCGTCAGCGTCGGCTGCGCCGCAGGCGATGGCCGCGACCGCAACGACGCCCAGCCGACCCCGATCTGGCGTTGCCGCAGCTCGCCGGAGAGCCACGACACAACGGTGGCCACCGCTTCCGGCTCGGGGGCGGCGCGGCCCAACAGCTCGCCGATGTGGGCGACCTTGGTCAGGCGCGACGAGGTATCGCGGACGGTGAGCGACGTGTTTGCCACGTCGAGAAGGAGCACGGTTTCGAGCTTGGCATGGCTCGGTGACAAGCTCTGGAAACGGACCCGCTAGCGTGCCTACGTAACGTTACAGTTCACAGGGATTCTGACAAGGAGGTCCGGATGGAGATCAACGGGAAGAAGGTCGTCGTGATCGGCGGCGCGTCGGGGATGGGTCGGGCCAGCGCCGAGCTGCTGCACGAACGCGGCGCCGACGTCGCGGTGCTCGATCGCGAGGGTTCCGACGGCAAGGACGTTGCAGAGGGTATCGGCGGCACGTTCTACCCGGTTGACGTCACGGACTACGCAGGCACCGAGCAGACGCTGCAGGCCGCGGTCGACAAGCTCGGTGGTCTGCACGTCATCATCACCACCGCCGGCGGCGGCATCGCGCAGCGGACGCTGACCAAGACGGGCCCGCACGACCTGGCGGCCTTCCAGTCCGTGATCGACCTCAACCTGATCGCCACCTTCAACATCAGCCGGCTGGCGGCCGCGCACATGGCCAAGAACGAGCCGGAAGACCCCGAGACCGGGGAGCGCGGCGTCATCATCAACACCGCCTCGATCGCGGCCTTCGAAGGCCAGATCGGGCAGGTCGCCTACACCGCGGCCAAGGCGGGAATCGCCGGCATGTGCCTGACGATGGCCCGCGACCTGGGCTCCGTCGGCATCCGGGTGCTGGGCATCGCCCCGAGCCTGTTCGCGACGGGCCTGACCAAGGGCATCCCGGACGAATTCGCGACGCAGCTGACCAAGGACGCGGCCTTCCCGAAGCGGCTCGGCCGGCCCGAGGAGTACGCCAAGCTGGCGGCCGCGATCGTGGACAACCCGATGCTCAACGGCCAGTGCCTGCGGCTGGACGCCGGACAGCGGTTCGCGCCCAAGTAGGCACCCCCGAAAGTGCGCTCGCGGCATTAAGTACACTCTTTAGGCAGCCGCCCCGCTCCCCCTCGGAGCGGGGCAGGCTAACCACCCCGACCGCGCTTCTTCGCGACGCGGGGGGCCAAACCGCCGCGAGGAGGCCGTCATGGGTATCGCACTGACCGACGATCACCGCGAGCTCGCCGAAGTAGCCCGCGCCTTCCTGACTTCCCAGAAAGCCCGCGCGGCGGCGCGATCGCTGCTGGACAGCCCGGAAGAGGGTCGGCCCACCTTCTGGCCCGACATCGTCGAACTCGGCTGGCTCGGACTGCACGTCGACGAGGAGCACGGCGGCTCCGGCTTCGGGCTGCCCGAACTCGTCGTGGTGGTCGAGGAACTCGGCCGCGCGGTGGCACCCGGGCCGTTCGTCCCGACGGTGATCGCCTCGGCTGTCATCGCTAAAGACGGTGTGGGCGAACAGAAGTCGCGGCTGCTGCCCGGCCTGATCGATGGAACCGTCACCGCGGGCGTCGGGCTGGACGGCCAGGTGAAGGTCAGCGACGGCTCGGACGGTCTGACAGCCAGCGGCGACGCCGGAATTGTGCTGGGCGCCGGGCTTGCCGAGCTGCTGCTGGTCGCCGCCGGCGATGACCTGCTGCTGCTGGAACGTGACCGCGCCGGGGTGTCGGTCGAGGTGCCAGGAAACCTGGACCCGACCCGTCGTTCCGGACGCGTCCGTCTCGAGAACGTCAGCGTCAGTTCCGACGACATTGTGCCGGGGGCGCGGTCCTCGGCGCTGGCCCGGGCCCGGACGCTGCTGGCCGCCGAGGCGGTGGGCGGGGCAACGGACTGCGTCGAGGCCGCCGTCGAATACGCAAAGGTGCGCCAGCAATTCGGCCGCACCATCGCCACTTTCCAAGCCGTGAAGCATCATTGCGCCAACATGCTGGTGGCGTCGGAGTCGGCGACAGCCGCGGTGTGGGACGCCTCGCGCGCGGCCTCCGAAGACGAGGAGCAGTTCCGCCTGGTCGCCGGAGTCGCTGCGGCGCTGGCCTTCTCGGCGTATGCGCGCAATTCCGAACTCAACATCCAGGTGCACGGCGGAATCGGCTTCACCTGGGAGCACGACGCCCACCTGCATCTGCGCCGATCCTTGGTGACCTCGGCCCTGTTCGGCGGCGACGCGCCGGCGGCCGACGTCTTCGATCGCACCGCCGCGGGTGGGATCCGGGAAAACAGCCTGGACCTGCCGCCCGAGGCCGAAGAATTGCGTGCCCGGGTTCACGCCGACGCCGCCGAGATCGCGGCGCTGGACAAGCAGCCGCAGCGCGACAAGCTGATCGAAACCGGCTACGGCATGCCGCACTGGCCCAAGCCGTGGGGGCGCGCCGCCGACGCGGTGGAGCAGCTGGTGATCGAAGAAGAATTCCGGGCGGCCGGCATCAAGCGCCCCGACTACGGGATCACCGGGTGGGTGATCCTCACCCTCATCCAGCACGGAACACCGTGGCAGATCGAAAGATTCGTGGAGAAGGCGCTGCGCAAGGACGAGATCTGGTGCCAGCTGTTCTCCGAGCCGGACGCGGGATCGGACGCGGCGGCGGTGAAGACCCGCGCCACCCGGGTGGACGGCGGCTGGAAGATCAACGGGCAGAAGGTGTGGACCAGCGGGGCACACTACTGCGCTCGCGGGTTGGCCACCGTGCGCACCGATCCCGAGGCGTCCAAGCACGGCGGCATCACCACGGTGATCGTCGACATGAAGGCGCCCGAGGTCGAGGTCCGGCCGCTGCGCCAGATCACCGGCGACTCGGACTTCAACGAAGTGTTCTTCAACGACCTGTTCGTTCCCGACGAAGACGTCGTGGGCGCGCCGAACACCGGGTGGACGGTGGCCCGCGCGACGCTCGGCAACGAGCGCGTCAGCATCGGCGGCAGCGGCTCGTTCTACGAGGGACTGGCGGACAAGCTGATCGAACTCGCCCAGCAGCACTCAGATCGGTTGGCGGGAGCCAAGATTCGCGTCGGTAACTACCTGACCGACGACCACGCGCTGCGGCTGCTGAACCTGCGTCGCGCCGCGCGCAGCATCGAAGGGGCGGGGCCGGGTCCGGAAGGCAACGTCACCAAGCTCAAGCTGGCCGAACACATGGTGGACGGGGCCGCGATCTCGGCGGCGCTACTGGGTCCCGACGTCGCGCTGACCGATGGGCCCGGCGCCATGGCGGGCCGCATGATCATGGGTGCGCGCGGCATGTCGATCGCCGGCGGCACCTCGGAGGTCACCCGCAATCAGATCGCCGAGCGGATTCTCGGGATGCCGCGCGACCCGCTGATCAACTAGCTGTGATGTCCAGGGAGGTTGTCCCGTTCGGTGTCGGTGAGCCTGTGTGACAGGTGAAGGCCTCCGGTTGTGAAGTGGAGCTGTCTAGAAACCGCTTCACCAACCAGGAGGCCTTCGTGTCCCACGTTAACGCTGCATTGACCCCGCGCGCCCGTTTGAGGCTTGCCCAGCTCGTCGTCGAGCAGGGTTGGACCTACGCCGCAGCGGCCAAGATGTTCATGGTCGCGGAACGAACGGCCAAAAAGTGGGCCGTCCGATACCGCACCGAGGGGCCTGCCGGCATGCTCGACCGCAGTTCAAGGCCGCATCGCAGCCCGACCAAAACCAATGTTCAGCTGATGCGGCGAATCGTGAAACTACGGTGGCGCAAGCGACTGGGGCCAGTTCAGATCGCTGGTCAACTCGGCATGGCGGCCTCGACCGTGCACGCCGTGCTGACCCGCTGCCGAATCAACCGGCTCTCGCACATCGATCGCGTCACCGGCGAACCGCTGCGCCGCTACGAGCATGCCTATCCGGGTTCATTGATCCATGTCGATGTCACCAAGTTCGCCAACATCCCCGACGGTGGGGGTCACAAGTTCATGAGTCGCCAACAAAGCAGACGCAACGCCCGCCAGACCGCCCGCCGCACCGGCGAACGCAACAAGCGATATCAACCCAGAATCGGAATAGCGTTCTTACACACCGTCATCGACGATCATTCCCGCGTGGCATACGCCGAAATATGCACCGATGAAAAAGCCTCCACCGCCATCGGCGTGCTCCGACGTGCCATCGCGTGGTTTGCCGATCATGGGGTCACCGTCGAAAGGGTCTTGTCCGACAACGGCTCGGCCTACCGGTCCTACGCCTGGCGTGACGCCTGCACCGAATTGGGCATCACCGCCAAGCGAACCCGCGCCTACCGGCCCCAGACGAACGGCAAAGTCGAGCGATTCCACCGCACTCTTGCCGACGGCTGGGCCTACGCCCGACTCTACGAATCAACCGAACACCGCAACGACGCTCTACCCGGCTGGCTGCACTCCTACAATCACCACCGAGCCCACTCCGCCCTCGGAGGCCAGCCACCGGTCACCCGACTGACCAACCTCCCTGGACATCACAACTAGCCCGCGTCACGCCGGCCGCGGAACGGCCGCCAACCGTGACTGGCCGATCCATTCCGGGACCGCCCGGCGAACGTCCGCACCACCCTGAATGGTCACGGCGCCGTTGAGCGTGGCCCGCGACCACGATACGTCGCCACGCCACAGTTCGATCAGGGTGCGCAGGCTGGTGTCCACCGTTGCGGCCACCTCGTAGCCAGGGTCGAAATCGCAGACATCCGAGGCTCCTTCGGACACCATTAGCCACCAGCGAGACGCCTTGGTCGCCACTCCGCTCAGCCGGAACGCCACCACCGTGCGCGCCCGCGGCCACGCGTCGATGGGAATCGAGCGATGGATATCCCACATCAGTAGGTGCGGATCGAGCTCGTCGTCGCCCATCTCCGGCATCCAGCGAAGTCCCCACGCGCCGAGCGCGTCTATCACCGGCGCGAGTTCCCGGCCGCACGCTGTCAGCGCATACGAGGTGCGACCGTCGTTGTCGGTGCGCTCCACGACACCGGCCCGGCACAACGACTTCAACCGCTTCGACAACAGCGCAGGCGACATCTTCGGCACCCCGCGCCGAAGGTCGTTGAAATGGGCGCTGCCGCGTAGCAACTCGCGCACCACGAGCAGTGTCCAGCGTTCATCGAGCAATTCCACCGCCTTGGCCACCGGGCAAAACTGGCCATATTTCGACTTCTCGGGCATTGCCGCACCTCATTTCGCTGCGTCCAGTAGACGCCCGAGCAGCGCAATTGACTAGTACAGATTGTGAACTAGACCCGGTTCAGATCTGGCACTGGAATCGATTCATCGGCGAACAGACGATGGTGTCCAACGACCAGAAGGGAGCGTCATCATGACTGCAGCAACCGAAACCGATCGCGGCCTGGAAACCAAGCATCGCGCCCTGTGGGCCTTGGGCGACTACGCGACGGTGGCGACCGATGTGGTGGCACCGCTTGGCCCGGTGCTGGTGACGGCGAGCGGAATCGGTACGGGTGACCGTGTTCTCGACGTCGCCGCCGGAACCGGCAACGTGGCCATTCCGGCCGCGCTGCGCGGAGCCGACGTGGTTGCCGGCGATCTCTGCCCTGACCTGCTGGCGCGCGGAGAAGCGAGCGCGCGGGCCCGCGGCATCGGTTTGCGCTGGCAGCAAGCCAATGCCGAGGCGCTGCCGTGGGACAGCGACGAGTTCGACGCGGTGTTGTCCTGTGTCGGCGTGATGTTCGCGCCGCACCACCAACGTGCGGCCGACGAGTTGGTGCGAGTCTGTCGGCCTGGCGGGCGGATCGGGCTGATCAGCTGGACGCCAGAGGGATTCATCGGCGAGATGTTCGCGACGACGAAGCCATACGTGGCGGCGCCGCCGCCGGGTGTCCAGCCGCCGGCGCTGTGGGGCAACGCCGATCACGTGCGGGCCCTACTCGGAGAGCGCGTCACCGAATTCACCACGCAACGCTGCGCGTTACGAGTCGACCGCTTCGACGATGGCGCTATGTTCCGCGACTTCTTCAAAGCGAATTACGGGCCGACAATCGCCGCCTACCGCGGCATCGCCGACGAGCCCGACCGGATCGCGGCATTGGACGCACAACTGGCCGCGCTCGGCGACAGGTACCTGGCCGGGTCGTCCGCGATGGAGTGGGAGTACCTGTTGGTTACCGCGCGTAAGCGCTGATCAGCTAGCGGCGGGCCCGAATAACGGCGCCCCGCCGGCGCCCTTTTCCGGCCGGATGCTTACGGCCATCCCGGACGTCACGGAATCCGGTTCGCAGTCAACGATATTGGCGGCCACGCGCAGCCCGCTTTGTTCCACGAGCTCCACGATCGCGATCACGTAGGGGACCGGGATCTCCGGGTTGTACGGGTGGTGATTGACCGTGTAGGTGAACACCGTGCCCTGCCCGGACACCGGCCGCGCGACCAGTGGGCTGCCGCAGTCGCGGCACTGCGCCGCCGCGGGATGCACCCAGCGGTCGCAATCAGCGCAATGCTCGATGAGAAGCTGCGACGTCTGTGCTGGCACGTCGAATACAGTACACTTTATTGGTCTCAATGCGTGCGACGGATTTCGGACGGTGCAGATGACGTATTTCGAGAAAGACGCGATCCTGTCCGGCATCGGCATTTCGCGAATCGGCCGGCGCACCGGGATCCCGGGACGAGACCTCACCATGGAAGCGGTGCGTACCGCCATCGCCGACGCCGGCCTGATGCCCAGCGACGTCGATGGCATCGCGACGCTGGGTGACACGCCGGCCGCCGAGGTCAACGCCGAACTGCAGATCGAGGCGGCCGATTGCGGCGCCGGGTTCGGAACCGGGGGACTGCTGAGCCCGGTCATGTCGGCGTGCCGCGCGGTCGCCGAAAAGCGCGCCCACCATGTGGTGGTGTACCGGACCATCCAGATGCTCGGCGGCACGGTCCCGGTGAAGCAGGACGAGAACGCGCCGGCCCCGCCGCTGGCCCGGATGTTCGAGACCCCCGAGGGCGAGCCGAAGCCGGCCGTCGGCGCCATGGATGACGTCAACGATCTGGTTGCGGCGCAGGCTTATTCCGCCGCGAACTGGTTGGCGCTGAATTGCCGCCGGCACATGGATCTGTATGGCACGACCAAAGAACAGCTGGGCTGGCTGGCCCTCAACGGCCGGCGCAACGCCGCGCTGAATCCCCTTGCGGTGTACCGGGATCCGATGACGATGGCCGACTACCTCAGTGCGCGGCTGGTGTCGACGCCGTTCGGGTTGCTGGACTGCGACGTGCCCATCGACGGGTCGATCGCGGTCGTGGTCTCCCACGCCGACTACGGCCCGGACTGCCCGCACCGGCCCGTCCACGTCGAAGCGATCGGTGGATCCGACGGCGCCGGCGGCTGGTTCCACCGCGACGACTACCCCAGGATGGCGATGTCGGACGCGACCGCGCAGATGTGGTCGCGCACGGAGCTCAAGCCGGCCGACCTCGGCGTCGCCGAGTTGTACGACGGTTTCACGTATCTCACGATGGCCTGGCTGGAAGCGCTGGGGATCTGCGGCGACGGCGACGCAGGCCCGTTCGTCGAGGGCGGCACGCGCATCGCGCGCGACGGTGTGCTGCCGCTGAACACCTACGGCGGCCAGCTCTCGGCGGGGCGCATGCACGGTTACTGGGCGCTGCACGAGGGCTGCCTGCAGTTGCGCGGCGAAGCGGGGGAGCGGCAGGTGCTGCGGCGTCCCGAGGTCGGCGTGGTTTCCGTCGGCGGTGGACCGGTCGCGGGATGCATGCTGCTCACGTGTTGAGACGGCGGGCCCGGTTGACTCCGAGATGAGCACCGATCCGGACAGCGGGCGGCCCACGAAATTGGCTTCGACGATCGCACGCGAGATCGAGGCGGACATCGTTCGCCGCGGCTGGCCCGTTGGTGCGTCGCTGGGCTCCGAACGCGCTCTGCAAGAACGGTTTTCGGTCAGCCGATCGGTGCTCCGCGAAGCGGTTCGCCTCGTCGAACACCATCAGGTGGCCCGCATGCGCCGCGGACCGGGCGGCGGTCTGCTGGTCTGCGAGCCCGACGCCGGCCCCGCGACCCGCGCCGTCGTCATCTATCTCGAGCACCTGGGTACGACGCTCGACGACCTGCTCAACGCGCGCCTGGTGCTCGAACCGCTGGCGGCATCCCTTGCCGCGGAGCGGATCGACGAGGCAGGCATCGACCGGCTCCGCGCGGTGGTGCGCGAGCAGGAGCAGTGGCGGCCCGGCACGCCGATGCCGCGCGACGAATTCCACATCGCGCTGGCCGAGCAGTCCAAGAACCCGGTCCTGCAGCTGTTCATCGACGTGCTTATACGGCTCACCACCCGCTACGCCCTGCAATCGCAAGCCGGCTCGGCCAGCGAGGCCGTCGAGGCGCTCGACCATATGCACCTGCACCACTCCGAGCTCGTCGCCGCCGTCACCGCCGGCGATTCCGCGCGGGCCAAGACGCTGTCCGAGCGACACGTCGAGGCCGTGACCGGCTGGTTGCAGCAGCACCATCCCGGTCACGGCGGCCGGAGCCGCAGGCGCCGCAGGCGGCTCGATGTGGAGGCGTCCCGGGGCAAATCGGCCGAGCTGCTGGCCGCCACGATTGGCGACGAAATCGGGGCCGGCGATTGGCCGGTCGGCACGGTCTTCGGCACCGAGACGGCTTTGCTGGAGCGCTACCGGGTGAGTCGCGCGGTGCTGCGCGAAGCGGTCCGGTTGCTCGAGTACCACTCGGTCGCCCAGATGCGCCGCGGGCCGGGCGGTGGCCTGGTCGTCACCGAACCGCACGCGCAGGCCAGCATCGACACGATCGCGCTCTACCTCCAGTACCGCCAGCCGAGCCGAGAGGACCTGCGCAGCGTCCGGGATGCCATCGAGATCGACAACGTCGCCAAGGTGGTCAAGCGGCGCGCCGAATCCGACGTAATGGCCTTTCTGGAGACGCACCGAGCCGTCCTCGACGGCTGCCCGACCGCCGATGATGTGCGCAAAGCCACAACCGAGGAGTTCCGGTTCCACGTCGGGCTGGCGCAGCTGGCCGGCAACGCGCTGCTGGACCTGTTCCTGCGCATCATCGTCGAGTTGTTCCGGCGGCACTGGACCAGCACCGGACAGGCCCTACCCAGCCCGAATGACGCCGTGGCCGTCGAGCACGCCCACCTTCGGATCGTGGAGGCGATCGCGGTCGGCGACGACAGTTTGGCCAGCTATCGAGTCCGTCGCCACCTGGACGCGGCTGCCTCGTGGTGGCTGTAGCCCGCTTCCCGCCCAAGCGAGTCTGGTTTGTGATGTCTCGCCCTGCATAGGCAAGGCCTTCGCGGGGTATGGGGATGGGTAACTGGGGGAACAGAAAAAGGCAATGCGGATAGCGGGTCCGGCAGGGGGCTGGCGGGGAGTTGACATCGGTGACGGAGAGCAGGGGCGCTGAAATGAGCACGGAAGGCGAGCATCAAGGCTTCGTCCATTCCGCGCTCCTCTACCACTCGCAAAGGGAATACCTCGACTCCGTGGTCGACTTCGTCGGCGACGGGCTGTCGATGGACGAGGCGGTGCTGGTCGCCGTCCCCGGCGAGAATTTGGCGTTGCTGCGCGACGCGCTGGGCAGCACCGGCGGCGCACTGCCGTCCGGCCTGCAGATGGCCGACATCACCGAGGTGGCCCGCAACCCGAGCAGGTTCCTGGCGATGGAGGGCTCGTTCGCCGAGGAACACTCCAACCAACGCGCGCGCATCGTCAGCCAGGTTGTGTGGCCCGGTCGCACCGCGGCCGAACTGCCGGCGTGCCTGCAGCACGAAGCGCTGGTCAACGGGGCCTTCGAGGGCCGGCAGCTATCGGCGTTGTGTCTCTACGACGCGGGCCGGCTGGAAGACGAGGTGCTCGCGGGCGCTCGCGCGACTCATCCGTTGGTGTGGAAATGCGGTGCGCTGCAACGTAGTTCGGAGTACGCGCCACACGACATCCTGGCCAACTGCAATCAACCGCTGCCCGTCAACCCGGGTGCGGTCACCTACATGGTTCGGAAGTCCACGGACCTACGCCCGGCCCGGTCGTTCGCCGTCAACTACGGCGACTGGGTCGGTTTGTCGGCGGATGGCATCGACGACCTCCAATTGGTCGCCACCGAGCTGGCCACCAACAGCCTGATGTACACCGAGGGGGCCTGCCAGCTCGCCTTCTGGCGGCATGACGGGCACCTGGTGTGCGAGGCGCGCGACACCGGCTGCCTGGAAGATCCGCTGGTCGGGCTGCTGGACCCGGGGCCCACCGGCCCCGCCAGCCGCGGCCTGTTCTTGGTGCATGCCATCTCGGATCTGGTGCGTACGCACACCACGTCCACCGGAACGACCATCCAGGCGTATCTGCCGCTCAAGACGTCGACCGGACCGGTCGGCTAGACGGCTACGGCAGTCCCGGGAGCATGCCGCCCGCGCCCGTGGGCGCGCCTGCGGGAACGCCGCCTCGGATGACGCCGCCGTGTGTGCCAACGGCGCCTCCGGCCCCGGCGGCAGCGCCGGCGCCGCCGGCTCCAGAGGCCCCGCCGATCGCCGGGCCGACGATACTGCCGCCGATGACGCCGGGGATGGCCTCGTAACTACACCCGGTGGCTAGCGGCAGCGCGATGAGCGCTGCGAACGCTGTTGCCAGTGACTTCTTGCTCGGTGCGTTCATCGGGCGTGCCCTTCGTCGGCGAGCCTTTGTCAGACTAGTGTGCAACTATTTCGCGCAACCTGGAAGGACCCCACGCGAAGCAAACGCGAACGAGTCTGAAAGTTCGGGCGAATTGGCCTTTGCAAAATTGACTGGGTCTAAAGACCGGGGGTCCCGCGCCGGTGACAATCCCGGGGCTGATCAGCGGTACGCCCCGCCGCCGGTTATTTCTTAGTCGTGAATTACTCGGGCGTGCCGACCGAATGGGACCGCAAAGCGAGCAAATTTGATTGTGCCCAGAAAAGGCGCCGAAATGTCAGAACAGTAGGCGTCCCGCCGGGAGCCCGAGTTCCCGGCGGGCCGCCTGCTGTTTCTGCTATCCGAGCAGGCCGGTGACCGCGCCCACTACGCCGCCTAGGCCGCCGCCACCGCTACTCCCACCGATTAGGCCACCGCCGCCGGCGCCACCCGCGGCCGACGCGCATCCGGTGGGCAACAGGACCATCGCTGCGACGCCAATTGCGGCTGCTGTGTTCTTCAGTGTTTTCTTGGTGTGTGTGCCCATCGTCTTGAGCCCCTTCTGTCCATCGATAACTACTAGGCGCATGTGCAACTAGCCAGGGGACGCATAGCCGTATTGCACACAGGTAAACCAACGGCCCGAAAACTCTTCCTGTCAGTTTTCTGGGGATCTGGGAACTTCCTGGTAGGCAAGAAACGGAGTTGCGCTGCCTGCACGCGGCGTCTAAGGTCGCGCTCGTGCGTCTTCTCGCGAGTGCCGTAGTAGCCAGTACCCGCAGCGGGGTCTGATCCAGACCGACCCCCCGCTGTGGGTCGGAAGCTACTACCCGTCGGTCGCTCCTACTGAGCAGAGAAGACCGACACCGTGCCTCAAACGCAAACTCTTTCCAATTCCACCACCGCGCCCACGCCCACTCCCGCGCGGTCGTGTGCGGCCAACGCGTGGTTCGGCGAGCACTTCGGCGCGGACCTGCCGCGCGGCCTGCGGGAGCAGGCCGACGCGATGTCCTGGGAAAGCTTCGTCGCGACCTATGGGCCCAGCGCCGGGCCCCTGCGCCTCGGTCACTGGCAGTGCACCGATCCCGAGCAGTCGTCCGCGCGCCTGGGCCCGCAGGCGCGCAACTTCCGGGCGATGATCGCCATCGGCGACAACCTCTGCACCGCGACCGCCGCCGCCAGCGGGCCGATCGCCGCGCTCACGACCATGCTGCACGAGCGCGGGATCACCATCGAGACGGTGAAGTTCCACCAGATGCGATCGAGCGACGCCACCGCCACGTTCATCTGCGGCAGCGACGGTTTGCGCGCCGAGTGGGCCATGGGTTGTGCGGCGGACCCGACCCAGTCGGCACTGCGCGCGCTGATCGCCTGCGCCAACCGGCTGGGCGGCGAGCAAGCGACCGCCTAGCCGAAATCAGAGCGGGCGCAACAGAATCGGCATGCCGTCCTTCGGCACCGGCATGCCGCCGTAGTCCCATTCACACTTGTAGCCCGCGCGGGGCGGCTCCAGCCGGTACTTGCGCAACAGCCGGTGCAGGATGGTCTTGATCTCGAGTTGCCCGAACACCATTCCGATGCACTTGTGGGCGCCGCCGCCGAACGGGGTGAACGCATAGCGGTGCCGCTTGTGCTCGTTGCGCGGCTCGGTGAATCGCTCCGGGTCGAATTTCATTGGGTCGGTCCACAATTCGGGCAGCCGGTGGTTCAGGCCCGGGAACGCGATGACGTTGGTGCCCTTGGGGATGTAGTAGCCGAGCAGGTCGGTGTCGCGCACCGTCTGCCGCATGGCCCACTGCACCGGCGTCACCAGCCGGATCGACTCGTTCATCACCAGGTCCAGCGATTCAAGCTTCTCCAGCGAGTCGATGTCGAGCGGCCCGTCGCCGAGGCGGTCGGATTCCTCGCGGCAGCGCTGCTGCCACTCCGGGTTGGCCGCCAGGTAGTAGGCCATGGTCGTCACGGTCGACGTCGAGGTGTCGTGCGCGGCCATCATCAGGAAGATCATGTGGTTGACGATGTCTTCGTCGGAGAATGTGTTGCCGTCCTCGTCCTGGGTCTGGCACAACACCGACAGCAGGTCGTTGCCGGGGTTCGCGCGCTGCTCCTTGACGCGCTCACGGAAGTAGTTCTCCAGCAGCTCGCGCGCCTTGATCCCGCGCCACCAGGTGAAGGGCGGCACCGGGGTGCGGATGATCGCGTTGCCCGCGCGCGTGGTGGTGGTGAACGCGCTGTTGACCTTGGTCAGCAGTTCGCGGTCGGTGCCCGGCTCGTGGCCCATGAATACCATTGAGGCGATGTCGAGGGTGAGCTCCTTCATCGCCGGGTAGAGCAGGAACCGCGCATCGTTGACCGCCCAGTCGTTGGCGACCGTCTTGGAGACCACCTGGTCCATCTGCCCGACGTAGCTGACCAGGCGGGAGCGGACGAAGGCCTCCTGCATGATCCGCCGGTGGAACATGTGCTCTTCGAAATCCAGCAGCATCAGGCCGCGGTGGAAGAACGGCCCGATTACCGGCACCCAGCCCTGCTGCGAGTAGTCCTTATTGCGGTTGGAGTAGATGACCTGCGCGGCGTCCGGGCCCAACGCGGAGACGCCGGGGAGCACCGGCGAGTCGCCGAAGACCACCGGGCCCCTGGTCTCGTAAAGGAACTTCAGGTAGTCGGGGCCGCCACGCATCATCTCGACGATGTGCCCGAACACCGGCAGGCCCGCGTCGCCGATGGCCGGCTTGAGTCCGCTGCCCGGCGGCGGGTCCGCGAGCTTGCGCTCCGGGAACTCGGTGTTCAGCAGCCGGCGTTCCAGCAGGCCCATCCCGGGGAAGTTGGTGATCGACGGGGTCAACCGGCGACGCGCCTGGTCGAGCAGGTAATGCGGGGTGCTGATGGTCGCGGCCATGAACGCTCCTTTGCGAACCCGGACAAGGTGACAGGTGTCACTCGATCTTCATCTTTCGTGACAAACTTGACGGCTGTCAAGTTTGCTTTTACGTCGGCGTGGGGCAAGGTCGGGGGATGACCAGCCACGCCGAGAACTCCGACGCCGGCGGGCCGGCCACGCGGCGGCGCGGTGACAAACACCGGCAGGCGATCATGTCGGCGGTGCGCGACCTGCTCGAGGAAAAGCCGTTCGGCGAGCTTTCAGTCAGCTCGATCAGCCAGCGCGCCGGCGTCGCTCGGTCCGGCTTCTACTTCTACTTCGACTCCAAGTACGCGGTGTTGGCGGCGATCGTGGCCGAGGCGACCGAGGAGCTCGAGGAACTCACCCAATACTTCGCCCCGCGTCAACCGGGAGAGTCGCCGGAGGAATTCGCCAAGCGGATGGTGGGCAGCGCCGCCGTCGTCTACGCGCACAACGACCCGGTGATGACGGCATGCAACGCCGCCCGCTACACCGATGCCGAGATCCGGGACATGCTCCAGCAGCAGTTCGAGGTGGTGCTGCGCGACATCGTGGCGGTCGTCGAGGCCGAGATCGAAGCCGGCACCGCGCACCCGATCAGCGACGACATCCCGACGCTGGTCCGGACGCTGGTGGGCACCACGTCCCTGATGCTGACGGGCGACCCCGTCTTTGTCGGTGACGACGAAGACGGGGACCGCCGCGTGCGCCTGCTCGAGCAGTTGTGGCTGAACTCGCTGTGGGGCGGCGGACCGAAGTAGGGGGCGTCGCCGCATCGTTACCCCCGGTATCGTCACCGCCATGGGGCGACGGACATCCGGGCAGTATTTCGCGGGGAAGCGGTGCCTTGTCACCGGCGCGGCCAGCGGCATCGGCCGGGCAACCGCATTGCGGCTCGCGGCGCAGGGCGCGGAGCTGTTCCTGACCGATCGCGACGGCGACGGGCTGCGGCTGACGGTCGCCGACGCGCAGGCGCTCGGCGCTCGCGTGCCCGAACACCGGGCCCTCGACGTCGCCGACTACGAACAGGTCGCCGCGTTCGCCGACGACATCCACGCCGCCCATCCGAGCATGGACGTCGTGATGAACATCGCCGGAGTATCGGCGTGGGGCACCGTCGACCGGCTCAGCCACGAGCAGTGGAACAGGATGGTCGCCATCAACCTGATGGGACCCATCCACGTCATCGAGACGTTCGTCCCTTCGATGGTCGCGGCCAAGCGGGGCGGGCGCGTGGTCAACGTGTCGTCGGCGGCCGGGCTGGTCGCGCTGCCCTGGCACGCCGCGTACAGCGCCAGCAAGTTCGGTCTGCGCGGGCTGTCCGAGGTGCTGCGCTTCGACCTGGCCCGACACCGCATCGGGGTGTCGGTGGTGGTGCCGGGTGCGGTGAAGACGCCTTTGGTCAACACCGTCGAGATCGCCGGGGTCGATCGCGAGGATCCGAAGGTCAGCCGGTGGGTGGACCGCTTCAGCGGCCACGCCGTGTCGCCGGAGCGGGCCGCCGAGAAGATCCTGGCCGGGGTGCAAAAGAACCGGTACCTGATTTACACGTCGCAGGACATCCGTGCGTTGTACGCGTTCAAGCGGCTGGCGTGGTGGCCGTACAGCGTGGCGATGCGCCAGGTGAACCTGATCTTCACGCGGGCGCTGCGGCCTAGCCCGGCCCCGCTACCCCGGCATCTCCAACTCGAGTCGCACCCCGAGTAACCGGACCGGGCGGTCCAGCTCGAAAAGATCCAGCACGCGCAGGGCCGCGGCGATGATGACGTCGGGATCGGTGGTCGGCGCGTCCAGCTTGCGGATCTTGGTGCGGGTGTAGAACGTCGCGGTGCGCACCGTCACCGCCACCCGGGTGACGATACGGGCCGAGGCCACCACGTCATCGAGCGCCTGGCGCGCCAAAGCCGTTACAGCCGAATCCATTTCGGCGCGGTCGGTGAGGTCTTGCGGGAACGTGACAACGTGGCTTCGCGAGCGCGGCACCCATGGCTCGGCGCTGACAGTGTCGTCGCCGCCGCCCTTGGCGAGAAGCAGTAGCCACAGCCCTGTGCGGGCGCCGAACGCGGACGTGAGCAGTTCGGCGTCGGCGTAGGCAAGCTCCCACACCGTGGTAATACCAAGGGCGGCAAGTTTTTTCGCCGTCTTGGGACCCACGCTCCACAACGCGTCGACGGGACGGCCGCCCATCAGTTCCATCCAGTTCGCGTCGGTGAGCGCGAACACGCCCGCCGGCTTCGCGAAGCCGGTGGCCACCTTGGCGCGCTGTTTGTTGTCGCTGATGCCGACCGAACACGACAGCCCGGTTTCCGACAGGACCACGGCGCGGATCTGCTCGGCGACCTCGAGTGGGTCGGTAGCCACGACGGCGACGTAGGCCTCGTCCCAGCCCCACACCTCGACGGGGTGGCCCAAGTCGCGCAACAAGCCCATCACCCGATCGGATGCCGCGTCGTAGGCGGCCGGATCCGAGGGCAAGAACGTGACTCCGGAGTCTGGGGGGCAGCGCCGTGCGGCGGTGCGCAGCGGCATGCCCGCGTGCACCCCGAATCCGCGGGCCTCGTAAGAGGCGCATGTGACGACCTTGCGCGGCTCGGTGGGATCGCCACTGCCGCCGACGATTACCGGCAGCCCGACGAGCTCCGGGTGACGCTGCAGTTCGACCGAGGCCAGGAACTGGTCGAGGTCGACGTGGAGGACCCAACGCGGTGTCGGCACGGGTTCGGGCATGGGCGGGCGCCGATCACCGTCCACAAAGCTTGCGCGCCAAGCTTTCCCACGCCTCGCCCAGGCTCTCGAGGGTGTGCCCGCCGTAATCGAGTTGGTGCTCAACGTAATCCACGTCGAGCAGGGCCAGCAGCGCGTCGGTCTGGACGTCCAGATCTCCGGTGGTGTTCGCCGCGCCCAGCAGCACCCGTACATGGGTGCGCTGTACCGCGGCCGCCCCGGCGTGGCGGGTCAGCGCATCGCCCTTGGCCGCCGACAGCAGCGCGTGGTGGGTGTGGACGAAGCACATCCGTTCGCGACCGAACGCGACTAGCCGATCCAGCGGGGGCGCGTCCGGTCCCAGCGGCGCCGGCCCGAACAGGAAGGCCTGCTGGCTGTTCCGCTCGTCCTCGTCGAGCAGCACCATCATCAGGCCGGCCCGGCTGCCGAAGCGGCGGAACAGGGTGCCCTTGCCGACGCCGGCCTCGGCCGCGATGTCGTCCATGGTGACCGCGTCCGCGCCCCGCTTGCCGACCAGCTCGCGGGCGGCCTGTAACAGGAGTGCGCGGTTGCGGGCGGCGTCGCCGCGCTCGTGCGGGGGTTCGGGAGCAGAGACGGGCAACTCGCCCGGCCGCTCGACACCGCTCACCACTGCACTTTAACGCGACCGGAATAAAACGGACTACAGTCCGGTTTGGGCGTGGGAGGATGTAGACAACAAATCGAAGGGAACCGGACAGTGGCAGAGATCAAGGTGTTGGCGTTGGTGGGGAGTCTGCGTGCGGCGTCGATCAACCGCAGGATCGCCGAACTGGCGGCCGAAGTGGCTCCCGACGGCATCGCCGTCACCGTGTTCGAAGGACTCGGCGAACTGCCCTTCTACAACGAGGAGATCGACGACGCGACCAACCCGGACGCCCCGGCAATAGGCGAGGTCGCGGCGCTGCGTGCCGCGGCCGCCGACTCGGACGCCGCGTTGGTGGTGACCCCGGAGTACAACGGCAGCTACCCGGCGGTCGTCAAGAACGCGGTCGACTGGCTGTCCCGGCCGTTCGGCAACGGCGCGCTGAAGGGCAAGCCGCTGGCGGTCATCGGCGGGTCGTTCGGCCAGTACGGCGGGGTGTGGGCGCACGACGACACCCGCAAGTCCTTCGGCATCGCCGGCGCCCGGGTGGTCGAGTCGATCAAGCTCTCCGTGCCGTTCAAAACGCTGAACGGAAAGGCGCCGGCGGAGCACGCCGAACTGTCGGCAAATGTCCGCGACGTGGTCGGCAAGCTTGCCGCCGAAGTGGGCTGATTTAGCGGTATCCGACAAGCCGCCCGAGCGGCGACCAGCACAGATCCGAAAGCCGCATAGCCAAAGCCGCCAGCAGCGCCTGGCGGCTTTGCTAGCGGCGTGCTAGCACCTGCTAGCGGTGGGTCGCCGCGGCGACGCCGTCGGCGTTGTCGGTGGTCGCTGATATACCGGAGCGCATGACGCACAACGGCGCGATTTGTGACCTGCGACACGCCGATGAGACGGTTGCGCCAAGCCTTACGACCAGGGAATTTCAGAATTGTTATTCAGAACATCTTGTATCTCGCCAACTTGTCACCCACTAGGTGTAGTGTTCCGAGCACCGACAGATCCCTGCATCGCCCAGCGGACCGGCTTGGCGAAGCTCCCCGGAAAACGGCTTGAACGTGTCGAAGCTCGCGCTTCGCACCGACGGCGGCGCAACGGGAATCCCGGGGCTTGGCGGGACGCTGAACCAAGTACTCCAAAGCAGTAGCCAGTCCCCTCGTCTCGACCTTCCGCAAAGGAGCGGCTTCCATGAGCATCACCGTCTACACCAAGCCGGCATGCGTGCAGTGCAGCGCGACCTACAAAGCCTTGGACAAGCAGGGCATCGCCTATGACACGGTCGACATCAGCCTGGACTCCGAGGCGCGTGACTACGTGATGGCGCTGGGCTATCTGCAGGCACCCGTGGTGGTGGCAGGAAACGACCACTGGTCCGGCTTCCGGCCAGACCGCATCAAGGCACTCGCGACCGCGGCGCTCAGCGCCTAGCGGCTAGACGATCAGTAAGGGAGGGTTGCGGTCCATGGACAACTCGGGGCGCAACCTGGATTGGATGAGTGACGACCCGCAGCGCCCGGCGGCGCCGGGCTTGCGATCGTCACTGGTCTATTTCTCCAGCGTGTCGGAGAACACCCATCGCTTCGTGCAGAAGCTGGGTGTTCCCGCCACGCGGATACCGCTGCACGGGCGCATCGAGGTCGACGACCCGTACGTGCTGATCCTGCCCACGTACGGCGGAGGCCGCGCAACCCCGGACATCAACGACGGTGGTTACGTCCCCAAACAGGTCATCGCCTTTTTGAACGACGAGCACAACCGTTCGTTGATCCGCGGCGTCATCGCCGCGGGCAACAACAACTTTGGTGCGGAGTTCGCCTACGCGGGCGATGTGGTGTCCCGCAAATGCGGTGTCCCGTACCTCTACCGCTTTGAACTGATGGGCACGCCGGACGACGTGGAAGCCGTCCGCGCGGGCTTGGAAGAATTTTGGAAGGACCAGACGTGCCACCAACCGCCACAGCTGCAGAGCCTGTAACCACCGGCGCCCACGCATTGCCGGGGGAGACCGACTACCACGCGCTCAACGCGATGCTGAATCTGTACGACGCCGACGGCAAGATTCAGTTCGACAAGGACCGCGAGGCTGCACACCAGTACTTCCTGCAGCACGTCAACCAGAACACGGTGTTCTTCCACAATCAGGACGAGAAGCTCGACTACCTGATCAAGGAGGACTACTACGAGCGCGAGGTGCTCGACCAGTACTCGCGCAACTTCGTCAAGACGCTGCTCGACCGCGCCTACGCGAAGAAGTTCCGGTTCCCGACGTTCCTCGGCGCGTTCAAGTACTACACCTCGTACACGCTGAAGACGTTCGACGGGAAGCGCTACCTCGAGCGGTTCGAGGATCGCGTCGTGATGGTGGCGCTCACGCTCGCCTCCGGTGACACCACGCTGGCCGAGAAGCTCGTCGACGAGATCATCGACGGCCGGTTCCAGCCGGCCACCCCGACGTTCCTGAATTCGGGTAAGAAGCAACGCGGTGAGCCGGTGTCCTGCTTCCTGCTGCGCATCGAGGACAACATGGAGTCGATCGGGCGATCGATCAACTCGGCTCTGCAACTATCCAAGCGCGGCGGGGGAGTTGCCTTGCTGCTGAGCAACATTCGTGAGCACGGCGCCCCGATCAAGAACATCGAGAACCAGAGCTCGGGTGTCATCCCGATCATGAAGCTGCTCGAGGACTCGTTCTCCTACGCCAACCAGCTCGGGGCGCGTCAGGGCGCCGGCGCGGTGTACCTGAACGCGCACCACCCGGACATCTACCGGTTCCTGGACACCAAGCGCGAGAACGCCGACGAGAAGATCCGGATCAAGACGCTGAGCCTGGGCGTGGTAATCCCGGACATCACCTTCGAGCTCGCCAAGAAGAACGAGGACATGTACCTGTTCTCGCCGTACGACGTCGAGCGCGTCTACGGCATGCCGTTCGCCGACATCTCGGTCACCGAGAAGTACCACGAGATGGTCAACGACGGCCGGATCCGTAAGTCGAAGATCAAGGCGCGGGAGTTCTTCCAGACGCTGGCCGAGCTGCAGTTCGAGTCCGGCTACCCGTACATCATGTACGAGGACACGGTGAACCGGGCCAACCCGATCGAGGGCAAGATCACGCACTCGAACCTGTGCTCGGAGATTCTGCAGGTGTCCACGCCGTCGTTGTTCAACGAGGACCTGACGTACGCCAAGGTGGGCAAGGACATTTCGTGCAACCTGGGCTCGCTGAACATCGCCAAGACGATGGACTCGCCGGACTTCGCTCAGACCATCGAGGTGTCCATCCGCGCGCTGACCGCGGTGAGCGACCAGACGCACATCTGGTCGGTGCCCTCAATCGAGCAGGGCAACAACGAGTCCCACGCCATCGGCCTCGGCCAGATGAACCTGCACGGCTACCTGGCGCGCGAGCACATCCTCTACGGCTCCGAAGAGGGCGTCGACTTCACCAACATCTACTTCTACACCGTGCTCTATCACGCGCTGCGCGCATCGAATCGCATTGCGATCGAACGGGGTTCGGCGTTCGGCGGTTTCGAGCGGTCGAAGTATAAGTCGGGTGAGTTCTTCGACAAGTACACCGAGCAGGTGTGGGAGCCGGCCACCGCGCGGGTGCGCGAAATCTTCGCCGAGGCGGGCATTCGCATTCCGACGCAAGAGGATTGGCAGCGGCTCAAGGAGTCGGTGCAGCAGCACGGCATCTACAACCAGAACCTGCAGGCCGTCCCGCCGACGGGGTCGATCAGCTACATCAACCACTCGACGAGCTCGATCCACCCGGTGGCGAGCAAGATCGAGATCCGCAAGGAAGGCAAGATCGGCCGCGTCTATTACCCGGCGCCGTATCTGACCAACGACAACCTGGAGTACTACCAGGACGCGTACGAGATCGGCTACGAGAAGATCATCGACACCTACGCCGCGGCCACCCAGCACGTCGACCAGGGGCTGTCGCTGACCTTGTTCTTCAAGGACACCGCCACCACCCGTGACGTCAACAAGGCGCAGATCTACGCCTGGCGCAAGGGGATCAAGACGCTGTACTACATCCGGCTCCGGCAGATGGCGCTGGAAGGCACCGAGGTCGAGGGCTGCGTCTCCTGCATGCTGTAAGCCAGTCTGCCCAGGTCAGCGGCTGCAGCGCGGTATGGTGCTTGATGTGGTGAGAGTGCCCCGACCTTCGAGACCCCACCCCAGCGTGAAGCCCGGGGCGAAGGTCGATGCGCGCAGCGAGCGCTGGCGCGAACACCGCAAGAAGGTCCGCGGCGAGATCGTCGAGGCCGCCTTCCGTGCCATCGACCGCCTCGGACCCGAGCTGAGCGTGCGGGAAATCGCCGAGGAGGCCGGCACCGCCAAGCCCAAGATCTACCGGCATTTCCACGACAAGTCGGACCTGTTCGAGGCGATCGGCGAGCGGCTGCGCGACATGTTGTGGAGCGCGATCTTCCCGTCGATCGACTTGGCCAACGACTCGGCCCGCGAGATCGTCCGGCGCAGCGTCGAGGAGTACGTCACCCTCGTCGACCAGCACCCCAACGTGTTGCGGGTGTTCATTCAGTCGCGGTCCGGGTCTCCCGCCGACGCGACGATGCGGACGCTGAACGAGGGCCGGGAGATCACCCTGGCCATGGCCGACATGTTCGACAACGAGCTGAAGGACATGAAGCTGGACCATGCGGCATTCGAGCTGGCCGCGCATGCGGCCTTCGGCTCGGCCGCCTCGGCCACCGAATGGTGGTTGGGGCCCGATCCGGAAAGCCCGCGACGCATGCCGCGCGAGCAGTTCGTGGCCCACCTGACCACCATCATGATGGGGGTCATCGTCGGCACCGCAGAGGCGCTGGGCATCGCGGTGGACCCTGACCAGCCCGTGCACAGCGCCGTACGCAGCAGCCCCGCCGCGAGCTGAGCCGCCGCCGCGTTGACATCGCGGGGGTCATCGACAACACTCGTCGTATCCGATACCCCGGGTACTGGGTATTTACGTGAGCCGGATGCGGGTACGCACAGGTGCACCGGCCGACGTCCCCCTAGACGGGCCCAACGAGGAAGACCGATCCACTGTGACCGATGCATTGACACAAGCCGAGCCGACCTCAGCGGCACATCAGCCGGTGCATACCCGCGCCATCATCATCGGGACGGGATTCTCCGGCCTGGGCATGGCGATCAAGCTGCAGCGGCAGGGCGTCGACTTCGTCATCCTGGAGAAGGCCGGCGACATCGGCGGCACCTGGCGCGACAACAGCTACCCCGGGTGCGCCTGCGACATCCCGTCACACCTCTACTCGTTCTCGTTCGAGCCCAAGCCGGACTGGAAGAACCCCTTCTCCTATCAGCCCGAGATCTGGGACTACCTCAAGGGCGTCACGGATAAGTACGGGCTGCGCCGCTACGTCGAGTTCAACTCGCTGGTCGACCGGGCCCATTGGGACGACGCCGAGCATCGCTGGCACGTCTTCACCGCCGACGGTCGAGAATTCGTCGGGCAGTTCCTGATCTCGGGCGCCGGCGCGCTGCACATCCCGTCGATCCCCGACATCGACGGTCGCGACAAATTCCAGGGCCCCGCTTTCCATTCCGCGGAATGGGACCACAGCGTCGACCTCACCGGCAAGCGGGTCGCGATGATCGGCACCGGCGCCAGCGCGATCCAGATCGTGCCCGAAATCGTCAACCAGGTCGGCGAACTTCAGCTCTACCAACGCACTCCGCCGTGGGTGGTGCCGCGGTCCAACCCCGACCTGCCGATCGCGCTGCGCCGCGCCATGGGGCTCGTTCCCGGGCTGCGCGCTCTGGTGCGCCTCGCGATCTACTGGGGCCAGGAGGCGCTGGCCATCGGCATGACCAGGCGGCCCAACGCGCTGAAATTCATTGAGGCGTACTGCAAGTACAACATTCGCCGGTCGGTCAAGGATCGCGAGTTACGGCGCAAGCTGATTCCGAACTATCGGATTGGCTGCAAGCGAATTCTGAACTCGTCCACCTACTACCGCGCGGTCGCCGACCCGAAGACCGAACTCATCACCGACGGCATTTCCCGAATCACCCGCGACGGGATCGTCACCGCCGACGGCACCGAGCACAAGGCCGACGTCATCGTGTTCGGCACCGGCTTTCACGTCACCGACTCCTACACCTACGTGCAGATCAAGGGGCGCGACGGCGAGGACCTGGTCGATCGCTGGAACCGCGAAGGCATCGGCGCGCATCGCGGGGTCACCGTCGCCGACATGCCCAACCTGTTCTTCCTGTTGGGCCCGAACACGGGGCTGGGGCACAACTCGGTGGTGTTCATGATCGAATCCCAGATCCGTTACGTCGCCGACGCGATCAAGACGTGCGACAAGCTGGGGGCCCAGGCGCTGGCCCCGACCCGTGCCGCCCAGGACCAGTTCAACGACGAGCTGCAGCAGCGGCTCGGCACGTCGGTGTGGAACAGCGGCGGCTGCAGCAGCTGGTATCTCGACGAGCACGGCAAGAACACCGTGCTATGGGGCGGTTACACCTGGGAGTACTGGCGTGATACCCGCTCGATCCGGGCCGCCGAGTATCACTTCTTCGGCGTGGGCAACGGCGCACGCGCCGGCCGGCACGCGGCGGCCATTCAGAGCTGATCGCCGCTATTGACCAATTCGCCTTCATCTGGGAGTTTGAGCCAGAGTTGGGCTCTACCTTGGGAGACACATGAGCGCCTATAAGACCGTTGTGGTCGGCACCGATGGTTCGGACTCGTCGCTGCGTGCGGTGGACCGCGCGGCCGCGATCGCCGCGGATCACGGAGCGACATTGATCATTGCGACGGCGCATCTTCCCGTCAACGAGGAAAAGGGCCGCTACGCCATCCCGCCGGGCAGCGACCACGGCCAGGACTACCGCACGGTGGGCGAGGCACCCTATTACGCGATCCTGCAGACCGCCAAGGAGCGGGCGCACCTAGCCGGGGCGAAGGACGTGGTGGAGAAGTCGATCGTCGGTACCCCCATCGACGTGTTGGTGGATCTCACCAAGAAGGCCGAGGCCGGCCTGCTGGTCATCGGCAACGTCGGGATGAGCAGCGTCGCCGGGCGGCTGCTGGGATCGGTCCCCTCCGAAGTCTCCCGCAAGGCCAAGACCGACGTCCTGATCGTCCACACCGCCAGCTGAGGCCGATCGCTCAAGCGTCGGCGGAAGTCGTTGCGGCGCCATGCCGTTCGGTTGACTCCGCGCCTTTTGCAAAGGATCGAAGGTTCAGCCGCACGATGCGATCGAGGACCCGGTCGGATACCAAGCGGCTGACCCGGAGCAGGATCGCGGCGTCGCGGCCGATGGTGTAGCGAGTCCGGGGACGAGATGCGGTGGCGGCCTTGGCGACAATCTTCGCGGCGTGTTCGGCGGAGACACCATCCTCACCGAACGATCGGGCTTGTGCCGTGACGGCCGCGGCGAGTTCGCTGTAGCGGGCGATCTGCGCGTCGGTCATGTTCGCCTGCAGCCCCTGCGCGGTGGAGATCCCGCGCTCGGCCATCTCGGTCTTGACCGCGCCGGGTTCGACGACGACGACCTTGATTCCGGTGTCGGCGACCTCGCGGCGCAGCGCGTCGCTGACCGCCTCGAGCGCGAACTTCGAACCGGCATACGCGCCGTACGTCGGCAGAACTACCTTTCCGCCAACGGAACTGATGTTCACCACGGTGCCGGAGCTGGCCAGCAGCGCCGGAAAGAGCGCCTGGGTTATTGCGATGTGGCCGAATAGATTGACTTCGAACTGCTGGCGCCATTCGGCCAGCGCCAGCGTCTCGACGGGCGCGTTGATTGCGATGCCGGCGTTGTTGATCAGCGCGCGCAGGGGCCGCTGCAGCGGGTCGCGCGCGACGCATTCGGCGATCGCGGCGACGTGCGACTCCACGGTGATGTCGAGGATGTGCGGTTCGATGCCCTGGCCGCGCAGCGCGTCGGCGTCGGATTCCCGGCGTACCCCGGCGAGCACGTGAAAACCCCTGCGGGCCAGTTCTTTTGCGGTGGCTGCGCCGATCCCGGTGGAGGCGCCGGTCGCCACGATCAGCTCCTGATGGTCGGAGCGACTCGACGAATTCATGGCGGTCTCCATCCGACGGGCTGCCTTTGAGTTGACGATGTCAACCGAAACTAGGCGCTTAAGTTGACGTTGTCAACTGAACTGCGGGCTTATGCTCTGCCGGTGACAACACGAGCGGAAAGCGCGGCGGCTACGCGCCATGCCCTGCTGGAGGCGGCGGGGGTCCTGCTCGACCTCGGCGGTGTCGAGGCCGTGACGCTGCGCGAGGTCGGTGCGCGCGCGGGCGTTTCGCGCTCCGCCGCATATCGGCACTTCGCCGACAAGGAATCTCTGCTCGCGGTCCTGGCGATCGACGCGCTGAGCGACTTGGGCGATTTCCTCGAGGCGCTCGCACACAGTGGCGACTCGCCCAAGCAGTCCCTGCGATTCGGTCTGCTTTCGCTGATCGAGATCGGCCGCACCCGGCCCCACCTGTATCGCCTGATGTTCACCCCGCCCGCGGGGGACCCGACCGAGGCCATGCGGGTGGCCGAGCGCGCGCAGGACCTGTTTCTCGACGTCGTGGGCCGCATCACCGGTCCGCGGCAGGCGAGACGCTATGGGGCGCTTCTGTTGACGAGCGCGCACGGCATCACGGGTCTGGACCTCAGCGGCCACATGGACCTGGACAAGTGGCACACCAACGCCGAGGAACTCGTCGACACGCTGATCTCCGTGCTGCCGAAGGCGAAGTAGTTCAGCGGCCGAGCAGCTCCGCGAAAGCCCTTGCGGCGGCGTCCACTCCAGCGTCGTCGTTGGTGGCAACCAGATCCAGCAGCAGGCCGCGGACGACCGCCAGGCCGAGCCGGGTCATCGCGGGGTCGGCGGCGCCGGCGACCTTTTCGACCTCGTCGAGCCAGCCCTCTACCGCGCCGGGGACCATGCGGGCGAACGGTTCCTCGCCCTGGGCCGCGCGGGCGTAGCACTCGAAAAACAGCCGCTCGGCCTGCCGCAGCTCGGGTCGTCGGACGTCGGCCCACATGGCGGCGAAGCCGTCGGCCGGGCTCGTCGGCAATTCCGGCAGTACGGTCATCTGGCGGCGCTCGACCTCCGCGACGATCGCCATCAGCAGATCCTCGCGAGAGCCGAAGTGGTGCAACAGCATTCGATGACTGGTGCCGACGGCCTCGGCCACCTCGCGCAGCGAGCGCCCGCCGACGCCGCGGGCCGCGAACTCCTCGACGAGCGCATCGAGCAATTGCCGGCGGCGCGCGACGTCAGGCGTGCGAACCATCGGCTCCGCGCAGCTGCTCGGAGCGGGCCTTGAGGCCCTGGGCCTCCAGTTCGAGGAAGCGCCGCGTCTTCTTGGCCATCAGCCGTCCGACCAGCGCGCCGAGGAAGCCGCTCTGGTCGAGTTGCTGGCGCACCAGGGTGCGCCCGCCGGGTTGCGCGGTGACGAAGTGGCGTGCGGTCACCCGCACGCCGGGGGAGCGCTGCACCCAGGTCCACGTCGAGCCGGGCTCGATCTCGGTCACCTGCCAGACCAGCTTCTGCATGCCGGGCTGCTTGATCGCGAACCGTCGGCCGACGGCGAGGGCGGGTCCGTCCAGCCCGGTCAGCGACGTCACCGAGGCGGTCCACTCGGGCCAGCGCTCGACGTCGCTGAAGACATCCCACACCAATTGGGGTGGCGCGGCGATCTCGATGCTGTCTTCAGTAAACATGTACCACATGGTACATCGAAAGCGGGGCGTTGCCTATGCCTTGATGCGGGCCTCTAGGTGCTTGAGCGCGGCCTCCGCGCCGTTCCACCCCGGGATGCCGGTCACGCCCGGGCCGGGATGGGTGCACTGGCCGCACAGGTAGAGCCCGTCGACCGGGGTGGCGAACTTGTCGGCGCCCTCCACGACGCGGCCGGTCCAGAGCTGGTTGGGCTGCAGCAGGCCGTGCGAGTAGTCGCCTGCGTGTGCGCTGAAGGTGCTGCCGAAGTAGCGGTTGGAGAACACCACGCGGTTGGTGACCGAGTCGGCGAACCCGGGCGCATACGTGTCGAAGATGTTCACGCAGGTGTCGGCGTATTGCTCTTTCCAGCTTCGGTTTTCGTCGGCGTCGAGCCCGGTGGGGAAGTAGGGCGTGAAAATCGTTGCGCTGTGCTTACCTTCGGGCGCCAGCGACGAGTCGACCATGCTGGGGATGTAGAGATAGGTGGGCGGCGCGTCGGGAAGCTGTCCTTTGCGGTACTGCTCCCAGGCGTCGCTGATGTATTCCGCAGAGGGCGCGTAGGCGACGGTGGGACACCAGTGGCCGTTGTCCTGCATGTAGGGCTGCAGCCGGTCGATCCATTGCGGCGCTTGGTCGATGGTGAGGTGGGCCTGGATGTAGCCGAGGTTGAAGTTGATCTCTTTGATCTTGCGGATGTAGTCGTCCGGAAAGTTCTGCGCGCCGGCCAGATTCACAAAGGTGGTGTACGGGTCAAGCGACGACAGCACCGCGTCGGCGGAAATCGTTGTGCCGTCGCGCAGTTGGACACCCGTGGCGCGCCCGCCCTCGACCAGGATCTCCTTGACATGCTGCTTGCACTGCACCTCGGCGCCCAGCGATTCGGCGCGGCGGCACAGCGCGGCGCTCAGCGAGCCGATTCCCCCACGCGGCATGATGTATTCGACGTTGCCGCCGCCGATCAGGTAGTGGTACAGCGTCGACGCATTCGAGCCCGGCGTCCAGGGGCCGCCGTCGAACGCGTCGATCGACATCGCGGCCAGCGAGCCCTGGATGCAGCGGCCCTGGTCGGGCGCGAGGAAACGGCGGACCGTGTCCATCGTGCTGCCGTACCACATCTGGGCGAAGTCGTGGCGATCCTCGGGCGTGGGCTGCGACGCGATCACCTCGATGATGTCCAGCGGCGGTCCGAACGCGGAGTCGACGAAATACGGCGCGAACCGGCCGAGGTGGGCGAACAGACCGCCCAGGCCCGTCGCGACGTCGGTGCCGTGATCCTCGAGGAGGTGGCGGCCCATCCGCTCGAGGTCGTTGTACATCACGAACGGGGTGTCCTGCGCGTCGCCGAACGTGCACGTCGAGGTCCACTGATCCATCAGCTCGAAGCCCCACTTGGTGAGCTCCAGGCGTTCGGTCATCTCCTGGCGCCAGATCAGCACCGCCCAGGCTCCGACGCTGTGCTTGTAGCCGTCGAAGAGTTCCCGGGTGGCGGCCATGCCGCCGAGGAAGTGTGCGCGTTCGAGCACCAGCACCTTCGCGCCGCTCTTGGCCAGCACGTTCGCGGCCACCAAACCGTTATGACCTGCTCCGATGACGATTGCGTCGTAGTCCGCCATGTTGGCTCCTCGGGTGTGATGTCGGGACTGCTGGCACAATGTCACACCTGACATATTTGCGTCAATGGTGACATTTGGTGTCTGCTTATCCCGTGGAGTCTCGGAGCCAGCGCACGCGGCAGGCGCTGTTACAGGCGGCGATGAAGCGCTTCGTCGCCGATGGCGTGCACCAAACCAGCGTGTCCGACATCGCCGCCGACGTCGGGGTGACGGAGCGAACCTTCTATCGGCACTTCCCGTCCAAGCACGCGGTGATCTTCGCCGACTACGACATCGGCTTCGAATGGTTCGCCCGCGCGCTGGCGCTGCGCCCGCACGGGGAGTCCATCACCGCGTCGGTGCGAAAAGCCGTGAACGCCTTCCCTTTTGACTTCGCAATGGTCCGCGAGGCGGCGACGATCCGGTCGCGCGATCTCGATCAGGACATCATCACCACCCACATTCGGCGGATGCGCGATCAGGTGGCCGACGAGATCTCCCGCTTCATCCATGAGCGATCCCAGCCCACCGCCGACGGGGCCATGATCGCCGACATCGCGGCGCACAGCCTGGCCACCGCGGTCTTCGTCTCGCTGGAAGCCTGGATGGGCAAAGGCGGACAGGACCCCGACCTCAACCAAGACGAACTGAGCCGGCTGACCGACATCGCGCTGAGCACCCTGGAGGACGGGCTGACGGCGACGCTGCGACACGCCGGACTGGACTAGCCCTTTCAGGGTTGAATTCCGCGCCACGGGGTATCCCGCTCCGAATCTTTCTTTTACAGGAGCGTGCGATGCGGGCTGTGGTGTTCAACGGGCTGCGAGACGTCTCGGTCGAAGACGTCCCGGATCCCTTCATCGAGCGCCCTACCGACGTCGTCGTCAAGATCACCGCATCCAACATCTGCGGTTCCGATCTGCACATGTACGAGGGCCGCACCGACCTGAAGCCGGGAACGGTGATGGGTCACGAAAACCTCGGCGAGGTGGTCGAAGTCGGCCACGCGGTTTGCGACATCCGCGTCGGCGACCGGGTCTGCCTGCCCTTCAACGTCAGCTGCGGGTTCTGCAAGAACTGTGCCGCTGGCTCGACGGGCTTCTGCCTGACTGTCAACCCGCCGTCGGCCGGCGGCGCGTACGGGTATCCGAGCATGGGGCCCTACAGCGGCGGGCAGGCGGAATACCTGCGCGTGCCGTACGCGGACTTCAACGCGCTGAAGCTGCCCGAGGACAGCGTCGACAAAGAGAACGACTACGTCATGCTCGCCGGCGTCTTTCCCACCGGCTGGCACGGCACCCAGCTCGCGCAGGTGGAGCCCGGCGATCGGGTCGCGATCTACGGCGCGGGCCCGGTCGGCATCATGGCGGCATACTCGTCGTTAATCCAAGGTGCGGCAGAGGTTTTCGTCATCGACTACGTCGCCGAGCGCCTGGCGCTGGCGGAGAAGTTCGGCGCCATCGGCATCGACGCGAGGACCGACGCCGTCGGGTACCTCAAGGACCTCACCGACGGCGAAGGAGTGGACCGCGGGATCGAGGCGGTCGGTTACCGGGCTCACGATCCGGCGGGCAATGAACGATCGGGTCTGACCATCAATGCGCTGGTCGATGTCGTCCGCCCGACCGGGGGCATCGGCGTGGTCGGTGACTTCGTCCCACAAGACCCCGGTGCCGCAGATGATTTGGCGAAAAGCGGGAGGATGGCGTTCGACTTCGGGACGTTCTTCCTCAAAGGGCAGACGATGGCGGCCGGCCAGGCCAACGTCAGGACCTACACCCGGTACCTGCGCGACCTGATTCACCAGAACAAGGCGACGCCGTCGCGGCTGGTATCGCACAACCTGGGCCTGTCCGACGCACCGGATGCCTACCGGCACTTCGCAAATCGCGATCAGGGCTGGATGAAGGTTGTGCTCAACCCCGGGCGGGGATGACCAACTGCCGCGCGGCGCAGGGGCTGTTCGCGGGCTCCGCACTGGGATCAACCCGAGCGAACGGCCCGCTTGATCCTGGAATCGGCCTAACCTGGAGGTCGCGACACGTAAACACAACTTCTTGTGTTGCCCCGGGTTGTCGCACCCCAGGGGTAGTGTCTGGAGCCTGACGTCCCTCAGGCAAAACGGCGTGTGAAGTGGGGTTCTGGTGACCGAAAACATGAAGCTGATCGACCGCGCTTCGGCGATCAACTGGAACCGGGTGCAAGACGAGAAGGATGCCGAGGTCTGGGACCGGCTGACCGGCAACTTCTGGCTGCCGGAGAAGGTGCCGGTGTCCAACGACATCCCGTCCTGGGGGACGCTGACCGCCAACGAGAAGCAACTGACGATGCGGGTCTTCACCGGCCTGACGCTGCTGGACACCATCCAGGGCACGGTCGGAGCGGTCAGCCTGATTCCCGACGCGCTGACCCCGCACGAGCAGGCCGTCTACACCAATATCGCCTTCATGGAGTCGGTGCACGCCAAGAGCTACAGCAACATCTTCTCGACGCTGTGCTCGACGGTCGAGATCGACGAGGCGTTTCGCTGGTCGGAGGAGAACCCCAACCTGCAGCGCAAGGCCGAGATCGTCATGCAGTACTACCGCGGTGACGAACCGCTCAAGCGCAAGGTCGCCTCGACGCTGCTGGAAAGCTTCCTCTTCTACTCCGGCTTCTACCTGCCGATGTACTGGTCGAGCCGGGCCAAGCTGACCAACACCGCCGACATGATCCGGCTGATCATCCGCGACGAGGCCGTGCACGGCTACTACATCGGCTACAAATACCAGCGCGGCTTGGCGCAGGTCGACGAGGAGCGCAAGCAGGAGCTCAAGGACTACACCTACGAGTTGCTCTTCGAGCTCTACGACAACGAGGTGGAGTACACCCAGGACCTCTACGACGAGGTCGGGCTGACCGAGGACGTCAAGAAGTTTCTGCGGTACAACGCCAACAAGGCGCTGATGAACCTCGGCTACGAGGCACTGTTCCCGCGCGACGAGACCGACGTGAACCCGGCGATCCTGTCCGCGCTGTCGCCCAACGCCGACGAGAACCACGACTTCTTCTCCGGTTCCGGCTCGTCGTACGTGATCGGCAAGGCCGTCGTCACCGAAGACGCGGACTGGGACTTCTAAAGCCCGGGTCGCAATGAGCACCGACGCCCCACTGGGCGCGGCGGACTTCCGTCGCGCATTGGCGCTCATCCAGCACGGCGAGCGCGGGGACGTAGCGGCCATGCGCGTCGTCATCGACGACGAAGTCATTCCGGGCGACCGGCTTACGCAGCTGATCCGCGCCACCGTGTCGATCCTGTGGCAGCTGGTGGCTCAGTTGTGCGAAGCGGACGAAGTCGCCGAGATCGGCGCGATGCTGACCGTGGCGGCCACCGACGACGAAATCGAGCTCGACGGCGACAACCGGCTGGTCGCCCGGATCGCGATGGCGCAGCACTCCGAGGATCCTTCCGCCGAGAACGACGTGCTGCGCGAGGCGGCCGCGGCGCCGGACGGCCTGGTGCGCCTCGCGCTCACCGCCGCGGGTGTCGTCTCCGCGATGCTGCCCCAGCTGCGCACCCCGGTCGGGCGGCAGCTGCTCGACAACCTGGCGACCGAGGCCCTGCGCGCGGAGAACGGCTGAGCGCGACGGCCAAATTAATCGGCCGCCGCGCGTGAGAAATCCCCTCTGAGGGGAATCCCACTGCCTACCGGGCCGGGGGCGTCTATGAGGGGGTGTCCCCGGCTCGGCCTGGGTAGGCTAAGCGCGCAGCTTGCGTTTCCACTGACAAAGGGGAGCCAGGAATGAGTCTTAGCGATGTAGCGGCGCGGGTGCTGGCATTCATCCGTGCCGGCTATCCGGAGGGCGTGCCGCCGACCGATTACTACCCGTTGCTGGCGTTGCTGCGGCATCGGCTGACCGAGGACGAGGTCGCGGCGATCGCCGCTCAGCTGGCGACCGGCGACGGGTCGAGGGTCGAGACCGGCGAGATCCGCCTGGCCGTCACGGAACTGACTGCCGAAGCGCCGTCCGCCGACGATATCGACCGGGTGCGGCGCCGGTTGGAGACGACGGGCTGGGCCGCGGACCCGGTCTAGCACGTAAAGCCCTGTGCTACAGGGCTTTACGTGCTGACATCGTCAGCCGGTCGGGGCGCCCATGGCCTGGAAGATAACCCGCTGGCCCACCGTCACCGCGTGGTCGGCGAAGCGTTCGTAATACCGGCTGAGCAACGTGACGTCGACCGCGACGCCGACGGTGTGGGACCACTTTTGGTCCAAGACGATGGAGAACAACAGCCGGTGCAGCTCGTCCATCGCGTCGTCGTCGCACGCGAGTTGGGCGGCCCGATCCGGATTACCCGACAGCACAACGTCTTTGGCGTTGTGGCCGAGATTGACTGCGATGCGGCCCATTTCGGCGAAGTAGTCGTTGACGTCGGCGGGAATCGCCGGCTCGGGGTGTCGGCGACGGACGATGTCGGCGACGTGACGGGCCAGGACGCCCATTCGGAAGACGTCACCGACGTTTTGCATGCAGCCCAGCACGGCACGCAGATCGGTCGCGACGGGGGACTGCAGGGCCAGCAGGTTGAAGGCGTCGTTCTCGGCCTTGACGCCCAGAGTCACGAAGTCCCGGTGGTCGCTGATCACCGTTTCAGCAAGCACGATGTCGACGTCGAGCAGTGCCCGGGTGGCGCGCTCCATCGCGGTACCGCCGAGCTCGCACATGTCCGCCATGGTGTGCAGTAACGCGTCGAGCTGGCTATGGAATGCGGTACGCATGACAGTCAACGGTAGGCCGCCGCGCAAGGCGGCGTGGGGTATATGCGGCGCGCAGGTAAGTTGGGCTGAGCGTTGGTGAACGATGTGGGGTGTCGCGTGCAGTTGAGTGAGCTGGTGGCCCGATTTGTGGCGTTCATTCGCGCTGGTTACCCGCAAGGCGTCCCGCAAACCGACTACATTCCGCTCGTCGCGCTGTTGCGTCGACGGCTCACCGATGAGGAGATCGCGGCGGTGGCCAGCCAGCTGGCGGCCGATGGCGCGTTGCGCGACTTCACGACCGACATCGCCGACATCGGCGCGGCCATCACACGCATCACCGACGAGCTGCCGTCGCCCGCCGACATGGAACGCGTCCAGCGCCATCTGGAGGAGCTCGACGGCTGGCCCGTCGTCTCCGACGACTAGTCACATTCCGTGCGGCGAGCAAATTCCTCGTCGAAGATGTTCGGGGCATGAACGCCGCATGAATAGTGCCGCTGCTCCGAAGCCAGGGCGGTGCCCCAACCGTGAGACTGGTGAGGTGACGTCAACTCACTCTCACAAGCATGCGAAGTTTCTCCGTTCCGTCGTGCGCTGGCTCGATGTCGGCTACCCGCAAGGCGTTCCCGGGCCCGACCAGGTGGCGCTGTTCGCCTTGCTGCGTAGCACCCCGCTGTCCGAGGAACAGCTCCACGACGTGGTCGTCAACCTCAAGGAGGCGCACCCCGACGCGGACGGCCCGATCAACAAAAGCGAGATCTCCGAGTTCATTTCGCAGACGACTCACAAAGACCCGGGTCGCGAGAACATCATTCGCGTCGCCGCCACCCTGGCCGCCGCCGGTTGGCCGTTGGCGGGCATCGACGTCAGCGAAGTGATTCCCGGCGACGAGCACGGCGAAGCCGCCGAAGAGATCGCCTGCCGCCACGACCTGGCAGAGGGTGTCTCACAAAGTTGAGATGTCGATGACGAAGCGGTAGCGCACGTCGCTGGCCAGGACGCGCTCGTAGGCCTCGTTGACGTAATCCGCTTCGATGACCTCGATTTCGGGGGTCACGTCGTGCTCGGCGCAAAAGTCAAGCATCTCTTGGGTTTCGGGGATCCCGCCGATGTTCGACCCGGACAGGCTGCGGCGCGCCAGCGCCAGCGGGAACGCCCCGATCTGCATGGGGTGCTCGGGGATACCCAATTCCACGAGCGTGCCGTCGACGTCGAGCAGGCTCACGTAGTCGTCGAGCTTCAGGTTCGCCGACACGGTGTTCAGGATCAGGTCGAAGCTGCTGCGCAACTGCTTGAAGGTGCCGCGGTCGGAAGTGGCGTAATAATGCTTGGCGCCCAACCGAAGTCCGTCTTCCATCTTTTTCAGCGACTGTGACAGCACGCTCACCTCGGCGCCCATCGCCGCGCCCAGCTTGACGCCCATGTGCCCGAGGCCACCCAGGCCGATGACCGCCAGGCGCGTGTCCTTGCTGGCCTTCCAGTGCCGCAGCGGGGAGAACAGCGTGATGCCCGCGCACAGCAGCGGAGCCGCCTTGTCCAGTGGCAGCGAGTCGGGGATGCGCAGGACGAAGTTCTCGTCGACGACGATCGCCTGGCTGTAGCCGCCCTGCGTGATGGTGCCGTCTCGGTCGACGGCGTTGTAGGTGAAGGTCGCGCCCCGCTTGCAATAGTTCTCCAGCCCGGCCTTGCAGCTGCTGCACTGACCGCAGGAATTCACCATGCAGCCCACACCGACGTGGTCGCCCACCTTGTACTTGGTCACCTCGGAGCCGACGGCGCTCACCACGCCGGCGATCTCGTGGCCCACGACGAGGGGATAGTTCGGCACGCCCCACTCGCTCTTGGCGGTGTGGATGTCGGAGTGGCAGATGCCGGCGAACTTGATGTCGATCGCGACGTCGCTAGGTCCCGGGTCACGCCGTTCGATGGTCGTCTTGGTCAGCGGTTCGGTCGCCGAGGTGGCGGCGTAGGCCGAAACAGTGCTCATCAGAAATTCCTCTTCGAGTCGTATGCGTCTCTTAAAAGATTAGCTAAGGTAAAGGTCTGAAGCCAGTCGTCGGCGAACAGATCACATATCAGCTTATGACGATGAGTGCGTACCAGCAGCTCCGGTGCTAGTTGATCGGGGCGTTCACCAGACGTAGGTCGTCCACGATCCCCCGGGCCGCGATCACGCCCTCACCCGACTGCCATACCTCGTCGTTGACGATGTAAACGCGGTTGTCGCGATTGGCGGAAAGCTTGCGCCAGGGGTCGCTGTCCAGCAGGACGGCGGCACGGTCGGCTGCGGCCGGCGAGGTGCACGACAGGTAGATGACGTCGGCATCGGCCGCCGAGAGGTCCGGCCCCTTCGCGAGATCCCCATCGGTAGCGCCGATTTCGAGGTACGGCTTGTCGGTGAACCGCTGGGCGGCGGGCCGGTCCACGCCGACCGCGGACAGCACGCTGGCCGGGAAGTTGCTGGCCCCGTAGATCCGCAGGGTGGTGGGCGTCAGCTGGACGATCGAGGCCTGGAAGTGCGCGGCGTCGTGCGCGGCGCCGATCTGGTCCGCCCGCGCGTTGAACCTCTTGATCAGCCCGTCGACGGCGTCGCCGCGCGCGGTGGCGGCACCGAGGGCGCGCAGATTGTCCTGCCATGCCGCGCCGGGCGCCGCGGTGAACACCGTCGGGGCGATCGCGGCCAGCTTTGGATACAGCTTCGGCGTCAGGCCCTGCGAACCCAGGATCAGGTCGGGGTGTGCCGACGCGATCGCCTTCAGGTCGGGGTTGCTGCGGGTCCCGACGCCCGGCAGGACGTGCACCGCGTTGCCCAGATAGGTGGGCTGGCTAGGGGAGCCGTCGGGAACCGCGGCGGCGATGACGCGGGACTGCAGGCCCAGCGCGCAGAGGCCATCGAGCTGGTCGCCGGAGAGGACCACGATGCGTTGCGCCTCGGCGGGGACGTCGACGGTGGCGGGGGTGACGCCCGCCGCGTTGTGGGCCTGTCGCGTCGACGGCCCGGAATCGGCCGCGGCCGGGTCGTGCGCGCAGGACTCGTCGGGCTTGCGGTCGTTGCCCAGCACGCCGGCGCCCGCGATCTGGGTGGTCGGGGTGATCAGCGGGTGGCCCGCAGACCCCTTCGGGGCAGGCTGCGACGAACCGCAACCGGCGCACGCCAGGACCACGGCCGCGGCGATCGCGGCAAGGGTCGCCAGGCGCCCCTTGATGGGTCTGCCGCTGGGCCTTTGTGTAGGCCTCTGTGTGGGTCGCGCCCCGCCGGATTGCACGCGTCCGACGCTAACATCCGGCCAGCTGGGAACCGGTGCGCCGACGCGGCCATGGCCCAATTACGACAGTTTGTAGGACCAGCACTGCCTGCGACCTATCAGGGGGCTAAGATTCGGGGGAACCCCTGTCTGGGATGGATGTTTGGAGGAGCTGTTGACAGCCGAAGCGCCCCCCTTGGGAGAACTCGAGGCCGTTCGCCCGTACCCGGCACGGACCGGTCCCAAAGGGAACCTGATCTACAAGCTGATCACCACCACCGATCACAAGCTGATCGGCATCATGTACTGCGTCGTGTGCTTCGCCTTCTTCTTGATCGGCGGCATCCTGGCGCTGCTGATGCGCACGGAGCTGGCGGCGCCGGGTCTGCAGTTCCTGTCGAACGAGCAGTTCAACCAGCTGTTCACCATGCACGGCACGATCATGCTGCTGTTCTATGCCACTCCGATCGTGTTCGGCTTCGCCAACCTGGTGCTGCCGCTGCAGATCGGTGCGCCCGACGTGGCTTTCCCTCGACTGAACGCCTTTTCATTCTGGCTGTTCCTGTTCGGCGCCACGATCGGTATGGCCGGCTTCATCTGCCCGGGTGGGGCCGCCGACTTCGGCTGGACTGCCTACACCCCGCTGACTGACGCGATCCACTCGCCCGGCCCCGGCGGTGACCTGTGGATCATGGGCCTGATCGTCGCCGGTCTGGGCACCATCCTGGGCGCGGTCAACATGATCACCACCGTGGTCTGCATGCGCGCGCCGGGCATGACGATGTTCCGGATGCCGATCTTCACCTGGAACATCCTGGTGACGTCGATCCTGGTGCTGATCGCGTTCCCGCTGCTGACCGCCGCCCTGTTCGGGCTGGCCGCCGACCGCCACCTGGGCGCCCACGTCTACGACCCGGCCAACGGCGGAGTTCTGTTGTGGCAGCACCTGTTCTGGTTCTTCGGCCACCCCGAGGTGTACATCATCGCGCTGCCGTTCTTCGGCATCGTGACCGAGGTGTTCCCGGTGTTCTCCCGCAAGCCGATCTTCGGCTACACCACGCTGGTCTACGCGACGCTGTCGATCGCCGCGCTGTCGGTCGCGGTGTGGGCGCACCACATGTTCGCCACCGGAGCCGTTCTGCTGCCGTTCTTCTCGTTCATGACGTACCTGATCGCGGTGCCCACCGGGATCAAGTTCTTTAACTGGATCGGCACAATGTGGAAGGGCCAGTTGACGTTTGAGACCCCGATGCTGTTCTCGGTCGGGTTCCTGGTGACCTTCCTGCTGGGTGGTCTGACCGGCGTGCTGCTGGCCAGCCCGCCGCTGGACTTCCAGGTCACGGACAGCTACTTCGTCGTCGCGCACTTCCACTACGTGCTCTTCGGCACGATCGTGTTCGCCACCTACGCCGGCATCTACTTCTGGTTCCCGAAGATGACCGGCCGGCTGCTGGACGAGCGACTGGGCAAGCTGCACTTCTGGCTGACGTTCATCGGCTTCCACACCACCTTCCTGGTGCAGCACTGGCTGGGTGACGAGGGCATGCCGCGCCGGTACGCCGACTACCTGCCGACCGACGGCTTCCAAACCCTGAACGTGGTTTCCACGATCGGCGCCTACATCCTGGGCGCGTCGATGTTCCCGTTCGTGTGGAACGTCTTCAAGAGCTGGCGCTACGGCGAAGTCGTCACCGTCGACGACCCGTGGGGTTACGGCAACTCGCTGGAGTGGGCGACCAGTTGCCCGCCGCCGCGGCACAACTTCACCGAGCTGCCGCGCATCCGCTCCGAGCGGCCCGCGTTCGAGCTGCACTACCCGCACATGGTGGAGCGAATGCGCGCGGAGTCGCACGTCGGCCGGTCACACGGCTCCGAGGGCCACGACGTCACCCGGCTTGACGACGTCAGCGTCCGCACCGAATGACGCATAGCGGGGGCACTCGCGGGTGAACACGCCACCCAAGGTGTCGGTGCTGATCACCGTCACCGGAGTGGATCAGCCAGGTGTGACATCGGCGCTCTTTGAGGCGCTGTCCGGCCACGGGATCGAATTGCTCAACGTGGAGCAGGTGGTCATCCGGGGCCGCCTGACGCTGGGTGTGCTGCTGTCCTGCCCGCCGGAGGTCGCCGAAAGCATCGTGGTCGGCGACGGCGTCGAGGACGCCATTCATGCGGTGGGCCTCGACGTCACCATCGAGCGCAGCGACGACGTGCCGATCATCCGGGACCCGTCCACGCACACCATTTACGTTCTGGGCCGGCCGATCACCGCCTCGGCGTTCGGCGCGGTGGCCCAGGAGGTCGCGGCGCTGGGCGTCAACATCGACCTCATCCGCGGCGTGTCCGACTACCCGGTGACCGGCCTGGAGCTGCGGGTGTCGGTGCCGCAGGGCGCCGACGTCGCGCTGCGGACCACGCTGAACCGGGTCTCGTCCGCCGAGCGCGTCGACATCGCGGTCGAGGACTACAGCCTGGAGCGGCGGGCCAAGCGGCTGGTCGTGTTCGACGTCGATTCGACGCTGGTGCAAGGCGAGGTCATCGAGATGCTGGCCGCTCGCGCGGGCGCCGAGGGCGCGGTCGCCGCGATCACCGACGCGGCCATGCGCGGCGAGCTGGACTTCGCCGAGTCGTTGCACCAGCGGGTGGCGACGCTGGCGGGCCTGCCCGCGACCGTGATCGACGAGGTCGCCGAGCAGCTGGAGCTGATGCCCGGTGCCCGAACCACGCTACGCACGTTGCGCCGCTTGGGTTTTCGCTGTGGCGTGGTGTCCGGCGGGTTCCGGCGGATCATCGAACCGCTCGCCCACGAACTGATGCTCGACTTCGTCGCGGCCAACGAGCTGGAGATCGTCGACGGCACCCTGACCGGCCGGGTCGTCGGACCGATCATCGACCGCCCCGGTAAGGCCAAGGCGCTGCGCGACTTCGCGGCGCAGGCCGGCGTGCCGATGGAGCAGACCGTCGCCGTCGGTGATGGCGCCAACGACATCGACATGCTGTCGGCGGCCGGGTTGGGGATCGCGTTCAACGCCAAGCCCGCGCTGCGAGCCGTCGCGGACGCGTCGTTGAGCAGCCCGTACCTGGACACCGTGCTGTTCCTGCTCGGCGTCACGCGCGGGGAGATCGAGGCCGCCGACGCCGGCGACCTCGGCGTGCAGCGCGTCGAGATCCCCTGGGAAGGGCCGTGACCGCGGCGACCCGACAGCCGTCGCCGCGCCGCGGTACGGCACGATAATCGCGTGTCCGAAACTGGTTCGGAAGCTGGCCCGGTGGGCGATGACGTAGTAGCCGATCCGGATCTGCTGATCGACTTCCGCGACGTGTCCCTGCGCCGCAACGGGAACACTCTGGTCGGCCCGCTGGATTGGGCCGTCGAGCTCGACGAGCGCTGGGTGATCATCGGCCCCAACGGCGCAGGCAAGACGTCGCTGCTGCGGATCGCGGCGGCGGCCGAACACCCGACGACCGGCGTGGCGTTCGTCTTGGGGGAGCGGCTGGGCCGCATCGACGTGTCGGAGCTGCGGTCGAGGATCGGGCTCAGCTCGTCGGCGCTGGCGCAGCGGATCCCCAGCGACGAGGTGGTGCGCGATCTGGTCGTCTCGGCCGGCTACGCGGTGCTGGGCCGGTGGCGGGAACGCTACGAGGACATCGATTACCAGCGGGCGATCGACATGCTGGAGAGCCTGGGCGCCGAGCACCTCGCCGACCGCACCTACGGGACGCTGTCCGAGGGCGAGCGCAAGCGGGTGCTGATCGCGCGGGCCCTGATGACCGACCCGGAGCTGCTACTGCTCGACGAGCCCGCCGCCGGCCTGGACCTGGGTGGCCGCGAGGAGCTGGTGGCCCGGCTGACCGATCTGGCCGCGGACCCCGACGCGCCGGCGCTGGTCCTGGTCACGCACCACGTCGAGGAGGTTCCGCCCGGCTTCACGCACTGCCTGCTGCTGTCGGAGGCCCAGGTGGTCGCGGCGGGCCTGCTGCCCGACGTGCTGACCGCCGAGAACCTGTCCGCCGCGTTCGGGCAGTCGATCGCCCTGGAGGCGGTCGACGGGCGTTACTTCGCGCGGCGCATCCGTACCCGCGCGGCTCACCGCAGGAGGCTGGAATGACGACGACTCCCGAGCCGCTGCCGACCCGGCCGGCGGCCACCGTGATGCTGGTCCGCGAGAGCCGCAAGGGCATCGCGGTTTTCCTGATGCGCCGGCACGCGCAAATGGAGTTTGCCGCGGGCACGGTGGTGTTTCCCGGCGGCGGCGTCGACGACCGCGACCGCAACGCCGACATCGCGTGGGCCGGGCCATCACCGGACTGGTGGGCGCAGCGCTTCGGCGTCGAGCCCGACCTGGCCGAGGCGCTGGTCTGCGCCGCCGCCCGCGAAACCTTCGAGGAGTCCGGTGTGCTGTTCGCCGGGCCGGCCGGCGACCCGGACGGCATCGTGGCCGACGCCTCGGTGTACGGCGACGCCCGCCAGGCGCTGGCGCAGCGGTCGCTGTCGTTCGCCGACTTCCTGCGCACCGAAAACCTGGTGCTGCGTTCCGATCTGCTGCGGCCGTGGGCCAACTGGGTCACGCCCGAAGCTGAGCGCACCCGCCGCTACGACACCTACTTCTTCGTCGGCGCCCTGCCGGAGGGCCAGCGCGCCGACGGCGAGAACACCGAATCCGACCTCGCCGGCTGGACGACGCCGCGGGCCGCGATCGACGAGTTCGAGGCCGGCAACCTCTTCCTGCTGCCGCCGACCTGGACTCAGCTGGACTCGCTGGCCGACCGCACCGTCGAGGAGGTATTGGCGGTCGAACGACAGATCGTCGCGGTGCAGCCGAATCTCGAAATCCAGGGCGACAACTGGGTTTTCGAGTTCTTCGATTCCGACCGATATCACGAAGCCCGGGAAAAGGGCGGCCTGGGGTGGCGGCATTGAGTGAGTTCGTCCACGTCGTGGTCAGCGATGGCACGCAGGACGCCGGCCTGGGCGTGCTGCTCGTGTCGCGTCCGCCGACCAACACGATGACCCGCCAGGTCTACCGCGAGATCGCTGCCGCGGCAGAAGAATTGGGGCGGCGTGACGACGTCGCCGCGGTGATCCTGTTCGGCGGCCACCAGATCTTCTCCGCCGGTGATGACATGGCCGAGCGGGCGCGGCTGACCGCCGCCGAGGCCGACATGGCCGATCGTGTGCGCGCCGATGCCGTCGATGCCGTCGCGGCCATCCCGAAACCGACCGTCGCCGCGATCACCGGCTATGCACTGGGCGCCGGGCTGACCCTGGCGCTGGCGGCCGATTGGCGGATTAGCGGCGACAACGTGAAATTCGGCGCCACCGAGATCCTGTCCGGCCGGGTGCCCGGCGGGCTGGCGCGGTTGACCCGGGCCGCAGGGGAGAGCAAGGCCAAGGAGCTGGCGTTCAGCGGGCGCTTCTTCGACGCCGAGGAGGCCCTGGCGCTGGGCCTGATCGACGAGATGGTGGCCCCGGACGACGTCTACGACGCCGCCGCGGTGTGGGTGCGGCGTTTCCTGGACGGCCCGGCCGACGCGCTGGCCGCCGCCAAGGCGGGGATCAATGCCGTGTTCGGGGCCTAGGTCGCGGACTTGCGTTCAATCCCACGACATCGCTGAAACCATGAAGAGTCCCCAACAAAATCCCGCGCCATAGTTTTCTTCGCCCCACTCGAATTGGTATTCTTCGTATGCCGGAAGAAGTTCGTCGAATAACGGAAACTTACGACCACCGTTCAGCGGGCCAAATCGCTCGTTGAATTCAGTGACATCCATGCTCCAGATAGGCAGCCCGATGGGTAACTTGACGATGGGCACGTCGCGGCTGCGGTGCCAGTACCGCGCCGACTCAAGCCGCCCGCCTCCGTTTGTGATCACTTTAAACTCAAATCCCGGCCATAACACGCTGCTGAATTCCAGCGACGAAGCTGCCGGATCGGCGCCCAACAGTTTTTTCGTGTTCTGAAAGAAGGATGCCTCGCCACCAAGAAAGTCGGCTACTCGATCGTGTACACGCTGCGCGTCGTCGACCGACAGCCCCTGTTCGGATAACTTGGCTTCGAGCTCAGCTTCCTCCTTTGACATCTTGACCCTGAGCTTCATCGTCATGAGCACGTAAGTTTCGAATTCGACTATTGCGGAGTTAGGGATTGTATTCATCACTTTCCGTTCAGCTGCGGGGTCTACGCGGGGTACAGCATTTGGTAGGTATCACGCGCGCTCGCACGTAGTTGCTCCCCGTCTAAGCCGTGCACAGCTTTGCGCAATTTAGGGTCGGCGACGTAGTCATCGATGGCGAAAAATAATTTTTCAAGTGTATTGAACTCGGTACCCGAAACTTGATCGTTGTCATTCTTAAATAACACGAGATAAGCTGATTCAAATTCCTCAGCTGAAATCCGCCGATTGATGAACCTGGAAATTAAATCCTTATACTTTTCGGTCATGCGCCGCACCGTTGTCTTATTGGACGACATTTAATCACCACTTCCCAAGCCCGTCGCCGCGATTTCTAGGTGAGCGACATCCCAGGCTTCGATCGGCCACGTCGTCGATTTTATGTCGCCGCCGCCGATTAGCACTTCACCTCAGATCAGCGGCGACAACGTGAAGTTCGGGGCGGCCGAGATCCTGTCCGGCTAGGCGGTTCTTCGGCGCGAGGGACCACATCCGTCTGCGAGCAGGCTGCACTCAACCGAGCGCTCCGGCGAGGTCAGCAGCCGATGCGGTACGAGCCCATTCCAACAGCCCATCGACGTTGAGCTGGGGTTGGATTCCTGCGGTTCCCGCCAGGCCTGGTGAGCTGGTCAACGCGCCTAAGGCCACGACGTTGCCGGTTTGGCTTGCAAAGCCGCCGGATCCGCTGGCGGTGACGACGCTGTTCACGACCGTCAGGCTGCTGCCGAAGCCGTTGACGAAGTGGCCGCCTGCGAGGTTGATGATGCTGTCCGAAATCGTTAGCTCGCCGAAGGACTGGAAGACGCCGGAGACGGTGACGGTGCTGTTCGTAAGGGTGGTAGTGAAGCCGTTCGAGATGATGGCAGAGGCGCCGGTCTGGAGGGTGAAGCTGCTGCCGGGGCCGAGGCTGAGGGTGCTGCCGGTGTTGATGAAGAGGTTGCCGTTGACGACGACGGCTCCGGCTTGGTTCGGGGTGATGATGCTGCCGCCGTTGGCGACGGTCAGCAAGCCGTTGGGGCCGACGACGACGGTGCCGTTGGCGTAGCTGCCGGCGGTGTAGGTGCCGGGCCCGAGGACCGGGTCGCTGCCGACGGCGGAGCTGACCTGCTGGCTGGTCATCTGCACGCGGCGGCGTCCTGGGCCCACATCTCCATGTACTGGGCTTCGGTGGCGGCGATGGCCGGGGTGTTTTGTCCGAGGAAGTTGGTCGCGATCAGCATCATCAAGTGCGCCCGGTTTGCCGCGACTGCCCACGGCGGCACCGTCATCGCAGACGCCACCTCGTAGGCCGCGGCCGCCCCATAGGCTTGGGCAGCGGTTTGCTGCGCCAATGCGGCGGTGGTCTGCAGCCACGCCATGTGGTGCGCGGCCGCACCCGCCATCGCCGCCGACGACGGCCCGAACCAGGCCAGGCCGGTCAGCTCCGACACTGACGACGCGTAGCCGGTTGCGGCAGATTCAGCTGGGCTGCGGCCGCCCCCCACTCGGCGGCGGCCGACAGCATCGGCCCCGCCCCTGGACCGGTATACATCAGCCCGGAATTGACCTCCGGACACAGCAACGCAAAATCCACGGCGGTTCTCTTCGTCCGAGCACAACGCAGTGATTTGTTCAACAACGGTACAACGACACGGTCCCGGCGCCTAGGTAGTGACCTGGCCGCATCGCTTCACCTTGGCAGGCGCTGGCCGCCGCGAAGGCCGGGATCAATGCGGTGTTCGAGGGCGGCGCGCGCGGCCGTTAGGGTCCCGGCATTCTTGACGTCTTGGCGACTTCAGTCCCAGTACATCGACGACGACAAGAAAAGCCCCCAAAGGAATGACGCCCAATAGCGATCTCCCTTCCACAAAAACTCGTACGCTTCGTGTGCTGGAAGGATGTCGTCGAACAGTGGCCTCTTCTCACGTCGACGGGTAGGACCGAAAAGCTCATCAAATGCTGGAATGTCGACGCTCCAAGGGCCAGTTGAACCGGAGATTCGACATCGATCGGTGTGCGCTGGGTGTGCGAGTAACGTGCTGACTCGAGTAACCCGTGTTCGTCAGCACGGGCGGTGAAGCAAAACCCGGGCCACAACACACTGTCGTAATCAGCGACGTGGCGCCATCTTCAGGAATTCCCAAGAGCGCCTTCATGTCTCGAAATCGCGACGCCTCTTCGGTCAGCGCAGCGGCTGTTCGTTCGTGAATACGCACCGCATCGTCCAAAGAGGCCCCTATCCTGCTCAGTCGGGCATCCAACAAGCCCCGGGTATCGGCTAAAGACAGCCGTGGCTTCATTGTCATCAGGAGATAGACCTCGAAGTCGGTTACCGCGGTTACATTCATCGCCCACTCCATTACTTCGGCAGGAACTGGAAGAGGTCGCCCCGAAATACAGAAATCGTTCCATCCGGGGCTACCATGATGGCTTCCCCGACACTCGGGATGACAGGGCCGTTGACAATCCAAGCAGTTTGGCCCCCCGCCGCTTTCGCCGCGGCGTCTGCTGCCTCCGCAGCCTGTTGCTGACCCCCGATGTGCAGTTGATTGAGCCTATCGACCAATGTTCCCAGTCTTGAGCCTTCGGGCACATTCGCCATGACGTCTCTACCGATCTGCGCGGCTTGATCGGACACACTCGGTGCTCAGGCGTCCACGTCTGAGACTTGGACGCCGACGGATAGCCAGCGTTCACCGACCTCGTGGAGCTTGTCAGCAGGAGCAGAAAGCAACAATGCGAAGGCCGCTGGCGGTGTGAGCTCGTCGCGATAGTAGTCCCGGTAGAACGACATCTTGTTGGCGAACCAAGAGAAAACTTCGGGCTCGTCGATTAGCAGGAGATGGGAATTAGTGACCTCGGTTAGATATCCGCGCGCAGGCGGCTTCTCAAGGGCTTTATCAGTCATGTTGTCGAGATCCCGCATGAAATCATCGAAGGCCGCGTAATTGCCGCCGAACCAGGGCGGAAACTCCCAGACCTTTGCGAAGGCATCGAAGAGGGCGTCCAGCGTTTTTGCGTCCCCACCATCAACGGTACGAAATTCGACTCCGGCCGGAGGCAACACCGGCGACGGCGTCTCATGACGTATAGCAACGCAGGATGGGCCATCGGTCGCGTGCAGTAAGAATTTGTCGAGCGTCACTGTGTGTGCCATCGCTATCGCATCCTGTGGAATGTTCCGTAATGATCATTGGTATACCAAGCCGATCCGTCACTACCAGTAATGATGCGTTGCTCATCGCGCCCCTGGCCCGGCACCTTGGGATTGACGTCCCACTCCTGGTACGTAATTGGTTTGCCCGATGAGTCAGTGGCCGGCAGAAGCGGTGGTCGGCCCGGGGGCGGCGTGTTCGCAAATGCGCTTCCGCCCTTGGTGCCTGGGGCGTTGGCAGCGCCTGGCCATTTTCCCGCATCGATCTGCTGCAGCACATCCCGAGCGTTTTTGGGTATTACCGGCCCTCCGCCGCCGCCTAGGCCTGGCCCCGGTGGGCCCTTTTCGCCAAAGTTACCGGCGCCGCCCCCGCCGCCTTGGACGGTTCCAGTTTTCGGATCGAACTGTGTTTTCCCTGGCGAGACTGGCTCGAAGGGGCCATGCGCGGGTTGATCGGTGTAGGGGTCCCGCTCGTGGTCCAGCTTGAAACCGGCACCGAGCGCCCGAGCCACGGGTGACGCCGGGGCTTCGGGGCAAGTGACGCTCTGCAGGGGCGCGGTAGCAGCGGTGATGTTGGTGGCGATTGCCGCGTCGTGGGCGACCAGCTGCGCGGCCCGTTCTTGGATGCCCGCGGCGTAAACCTGCGCCTGCGCCTGGGCTGCCAAACCGGCTCGCGTCGGCATTACCGAAAGATCTTCGCCTACAACATATCCGGCGCTGGTGGCTTCCTCGACCGCATCCAGCACACTGCGCTTGGCGGAATCGAGAGTTTCAGCTCCTCTGCGCGCTATCGCGGCGGATTCGTGGAGGGCATCGGCGAGCCCCCGGACCTTGACCAGATCGGCCAAGGCTCTCTCTTGTGCCGCCTCGGCGGCGAGACCCTCCCACACGCTGCCGCCCGGCGACACGGTCGCCCGATGAATCGACGTGAAGGAGGACTCCCAATGCTCGGCAGTGGCTTTCCAGCCCGTCGCTGCGTTTTCTAGGTGAGCGACATCCCAGGCTTCGATCTCCGAGAGGGACGGCGCTCCGGCACCACCAACCGCCGCCACTGGCTACACCTGGGGTATCGAGTTACCGACAGCGGCGGCTTGCTGCGCGCCGGCGGCGTCCGTCGTTGCAAATTGGGCGCCCGTCAAGGCGGATTTGACTGTGCTTGTCTGCGCTCGCTCGGCCAAGGCGGTAATGACTTCCTCGACGGCGGCATGCGCAGCACCTACGGCTCCGGACGTCGCCTGGATTGGTAGGCCTACGCTGGGCACCGGCGCCGCAGCCACCATACCCGCCGACACCGTCTCGCAATGGGCTGCCAGTGCTTGCAGCCCGGCGTCGCTGACCCCAAGAACGTCGGCCACGTCGTCGATTTTAGGTCGCCGCTGCCGATTAGCACTTCACCCAGACAAACGGCACCACCACCTCAGCACCATCGCTGGGGGCAAGCACCCCTGATTCGCCGTGCGATTAGGCTGCCCTGCATGACCGACGTAACTCCGGCCGGCCATGTCACGGCCGATCAGGTCGAGGCCGCCCGGCACGACACCAAGCTCGCCCAGGTGCTCTACCACGACTGGGAGGCCGAGACCTACGACGAGAAGTGGTCGATCTCCTACGACCAGCGCTGCGTGGACTACGCCCGCGGCCGGTTCGACGCGATCGTGCCCGACCAGGTCCTCGCCGAGCTTCCGTACGACCGCGCCCTCGAATTAGGCTGCGGCACAGGGTTTTTCCTGCTCAACCTGATCCAGTCCGGCGTCGCGCGGCGCGGGTCGGTCACCGACCTGTCGCCGGGCATGGTCAAGGTCGCCACCCGCAACGGGCAGTCGCTGGGACTGGACATCGACGGCCGCGTCGCCGACGCCGAGGGCATTCCCTACGACGACGACACCTTTGACCTGGTCGTGGGCCACGCGGTGCTGCACCATATCCCCGACGTCGAGCTGTCGCTGCGCGAGGTGATCCGGGTGCTCAAGCCGGGCGGCCGGTTCGTCTTCGCCGGCGAGCCGACCAACACCGGCGAGGTCTACGCCCGGTCGTTGTCCACGCTGACCTGGCGAATCGCCACCAACGTCACCAAGTTGCCCGGCCTGGGCGGCTGGCGACGCCCGCAGGTCGAGCTCGACGAGTCCTCCCGCGTCGCGGCGCTGGAGGCGATCGTCGACCTGCACACCTTCGCGCCCGAGGACCTGGAGCGGATGGCCACCAGCGCCGGGGCCGTCGACGTCGAAACCGCCAGCGAGGAGTTCACGGCGGCGATGTTCGGCTGGCCGGTCCGCACGTTCGAGGCGTCGGTGCCGCCCGGGCGGCTGGGCTGGGGTTGGGCGAAGTTCGCGTTCAACGGCTGGAAGACGTTGAGCTGGGTCGATGCCAACGTCTGGCGGCACCTGGCCCCGAAGGGCTGGTTCTACAACGTGATGGTCACCGGGGTCAAACCCTCCTGAGTGGCGGTCTGCGCTTCACCACCGACGACGTCAGCTATCTGCGCTCGGAAGCCGGTGGCGCCGCGCTGGCGGCAGTCGCCGAATTCGCGCTGACCGACGCGACCCGCATCGCCGACACCACCGAGGCGCGGGCCCGATTCGGCGACCGGGCACCGGTCCTGATGGAAACCATGCTGCTGCGCCGGCGCGCGGTCGACAAGCTGGGCGAATTCGAGGCGTCGGGCTGGCTGTTCACCGACGAGGCGCTGCAGCAGGCGACCGCGGCGCCCGTCGCCGTGCACCGGGCCGCCCGCCTGGCCGCGACCGGCCGGGTGGTGCACGACGCGACGTGTTCGATCGGCACCGAACTGGCCGCGCTGCGCCGGGCGCGGGTCGACGCGCTCGGCAGCGACATCGACCCGGTGCGTTTAGCGATGGCGGCGCACAACGTCGGCGGCGGTCTTTGCCGCGCCGACGCGCTGCGCCCGATCACCCGCGACGCGGTCATCGTCGTCGACCCGGCGCGCCGCAGCGGCGGGCGACGCCGATTCTCACCCGACGACTACCAGCCGGGCCTGGGTCACCTCATCGACACCTACCGGGACCGCGACTTCGTCGTAAAGTGTGCTCCCGGAATAGATTTCGAGCAGTTAGCACGAATGGGGTTCGACGGCGAGATCGGGGTGACGTCGTACCGCGGCTCGGTGCGCGAGGCGTGCCTCTGGTCGGCCGGGCTGGCCGAGCCGGGCGTGCGCCGCCGCGCGAGCGTGCTCGATCGCGACGAGCACCTCACCGACAACGAGCCCGACGACTGTGGTGTGCGCCCGGCCGGGCGGTGGATCGTCGACCCCGACGGCGCCGTGGTCCGCGCCGGGTTGGTGCGCCACTACGGCGCCCGGCACGGGCTGTGGCAGCTCGACCCCGACATTGCCTACCTGTCCGGCGACGAGCTGCCCGCGAACGTCCGCGGCTTCGAGGTGCTCGAGCGGCTGGACTTCGACGAGCGCCGGCTGCGCCAGGCGCTCGCGGCGCTGGACTGCGGGGCGCTCGAGATTCTGGTCCGCGGCCTGCAGGTGGACCCCGACGCGCTGCGGCGGCGGCTCCGGGTGCGCGGCACCAGGGCGCTGTCGGTAGTGATCACCCGCCTCGGCGCCGGGCCGGCCGCCCGCGCCACGGCCTACGTCTGCCAGGCCTCGCGATAGCCCCCGGGTATTCTGACCGCGGTCACTTCGGGGGCCTCGCCTTTTTCACTCGACGAGGACAATTCACGTTATGCGTTATCTGTTTGCGGCCGCGGTGCTGTTCACCGCGGTCCTGCTGGGTGGGCCCGCGGCCGCCGAACCGCCGTCGTGTGCCAGCCTGGGCGGCTCCGTCGACCCCGGGCAGCTGTGTCACGTGCAGGCCACCGGTCCGATGTACACGCTCAAGATGACGTTTCCGGCCGACTATCCCGACGAACAGCCGCTGATCGACTACATCACGCAGAACCGCGACGGGTTCATCGCCGTGGCGCAGTCCTCGGGGTCGCGCGACCAGCCGTATCAGATGGAAGCCACCAGCGATCAGCGCTTCGCCGGTCAGCCGCCGCACAACACCCGCAGCGTGGTGCTCAAGTTCTTTCAGGACGTGGGCGGCTCGCGCACGTCCACCTGGTACAAGGCGTTCAACTACAACCTCGGCAGCAAGCAGCCCATCACCATTGACAACCTGTTCGGCCCCGGCGGCGCGCCGCTGGACGTCATCTTCCCGCTCGTCCAGCGCGACCTGGAACGGCAAAATGCCGTGGCCGCAGCGATATTGCCGTCCACGGGCCTCGACTCGACGCACTACCAGAACTTCGCGATCACCGACGACCAGCTGATCTTCTACTTCGCGCCGGGGGAGATGCTGCCGGCGTTCGCCGGCCTCAGCCAGGCCCAGGTTCCGCGCAACGCCATCCCGCCGCTGGCCATCTGACGCCCCGCGCTCAGGGCGCGAAGCTGTACACCTGACCGTCGCTGGTCGCGGTCACCACCCGGCGGTCGGCGCCGACCGAGACGCCGACGGGATAGCCGGTGGCCGCCGGAAGCGGATAGCTGTTCAGCGTGTGGCCGTTGCCCGGATCGAAGACCAGCAGCGACATGCCCGGGTGGTCGCCGCTGGGCGGCCCGCTGGCGACGGTGTAGCCGACGCCGGAGCCGGCCAGGCTCGACGATGCCAGCGGACTGACGTCGTCGCGGCGCCAGACCTGATCGGCGTGACTGCCCGCGTCCTTGAACGCCACCAGGCGCGCGTCGGGGCCCCCGCCGGACACGATCAGCCCCTGCGGAGTGACCGCAGGTGGCGTCTGGGCCAGAAAGCCGAGCGGCACTGACCATTTCGGCTTCCCATCGGCGGCGGCCAGGGCCCACAGTCGTTGATCGCGGCCGTTGACGTAGACCGTCGTGCCGTCTGCCGACAGCACCGGGCTGGCGATCACACCGGCGCTCACGGCGTCGCTGGTCCACTCCCGGGTGATCAGGGGCGTCTGGCCGGCGTGGTACTTCAGCCCGACCAGCCCCGCCGCCGCGGCGCCCGGCTGCCAGACGCCGAGCACCACCGTCGAGCTGGCCGTGGAGTACGCTGGGGCGGCCGCGACCGGGCAGGCTTGGCGGGCCGGCGCGCAGTCGGCCAGCCCGCGCGTCGCGTCGGTCGGGTCGACGCCGTCGACCAGATCCAGCGGACTGCCGACCACCTCGCCGCGGTGCGCGTCGAACACCAGCACCTGCCCCAGGTGCGTGCTGACCAGCAGCTGCCCGCCGCCGAGAAACCGCGGGGTGGACGGCATTCCGATCACCGGCTGCCGCCAGCGCGTCCACTGCGTCACCGGGAGCGACAGGAAAGCCCCGGGTTGGCCGACGTACAGGTTGTCGAAGCCGTCGAACAACGGACTGGCGAAACCGCCGCCCTGGAACAGCCGCACGCACCAGCGCTGGCGGCCGTTGTTGTCGTTCTCCCACTCCATCAGCGAACAGCCGGCGGGTGTTTGGGCGTTGACGGCGAGGTAGCTGCGGTCGCTCAGCGCCGGGGCGGCCCCCAGACTGCCCTTGACGGAGCGCGTCCATCGCAGCGACAGCTTGGTGGCGCCGCCCGTCGCGGTGTAGCTGCTGTTGGCAGCGTCGGCGTACTGCGCGGGCCAGCCCGGCGACGGCGCCGCGTCGACCCACGAGTCGGTGTTGCCGCAACCGGCGAGGCCGCCGGCGAGCACAGCCGCGAATACCACAGACGACCAACGCCTGACGTGTTGTCCGGCAAGCACCTCGAAGTCCAAATCCTTCCGCGACGCGGGCAGCGATCGAGTACAGGTGAGGGTAACCCGTGGCGGTTCGCGTGCCGGTGATTGCCCGCGTTAGGCTCTTGCGCCATGACGTCCATGTGGGGTGCGCCGGTCCATCGCCGCTGGCGGGGCCACCGGCTGCGGGACCCACGCCAGGCCAAGTTCTTGACGCTGGCGTCGCTGAAGTGGGTGCTGCGCAACCGCGCCTACACACCGTGGTACCTGGTGCGCTATTGGCGGCTGCTGAAGTTCAAGCTGGCTAACCCGCACATCATCACGCGCGGAATGGTGTTCATCGGCAAGGGCGTCGAGATCCACGCGACGCCCGAGTTGGCGCAGCTGGAAATTGGTCGCTGGGTCCACATCGGGGACAAGAACACGATTCGCGCGCACGAGGGCTCGCTGCGGTTCGGCGACAAGGTGGTGCTGGGTCGCGACAACGTGATCAACTGCTACCTCGACATCGAGCTCGGCGATTCGGTGCTGATGGCCGACTGGTGCTACGTCTGCGATTTCGACCACCGGATGGACGACATCACGCTGCCCATCAAAGATCAGGGCATCATCAAGTCCCCGATCAGGATTGGCCCGGACACCTGGGTCGGGGTCAAGGTGACGGTGTTGCGCGGCACGTCGATCGGGCGGGGCTGCGTGCTCGGTTCGCACGCGGTGGTGCGCGGGGTCGTCCCCGATTTCTCGATCGCGGTCGGGGCACCGGCCAAGGTGGTCAAGAACCGGCAATTGTCCTGGGAGAGTTCGGCAGCCCAGCGCGCCGAGCTGGCCGCCGCACTGGCCGACATCGAACGTAAGAAGGCGGCCCGCTGACCGCACCGCAGTTCGTCCCCGCGGGTGGCGCGCCTTCGCACCCCCGGTGGGACCGGCCGCTGTCGATCGTCCTGCTGGTGGTCGCCGTCGTCGGCTGGGTCGCGGCCGCCGGCGTCGAATTCATGTTCCTGGCCTTCACCGATTACTGTCCGCCCGACCGATGCAGCGCGGACCGGGCCGCCACGGCGGTGATGCTGTCGGTGTCGGCGGCGGCCGTGTGTGCGCTCGTCGGTGCCGTGTGCACGATCGCCTGCCTGGTTCGGCGCCGCCTGGCGTGGCCGTTCGCGACCGCCACGTTGGTCCTGTCGGTCGGCGCGGAATTGTTCGGCGTCGTGGGTTACTTTGCGGCCGTTGGCTATTGAGCCCGGCTACGACGGCTGGTTGTCGAGCAGGATGTTGAAGCTGACGTCACCGGCGTCGACGTCGGTGACCGTGACGTTGGCGCCGTAGTTCTTGCCGCCCGAGCTGACCTGGCAGCGAAGCGTGGCGCCCTCGACACCCTTCAGGTTGTCGGGGCAGGTCACCGAATCGGGGGTGACTCCGAGTAGGGGCGTGACCTTATTGCTGATGATGCTGGCCACCTGTGCCTTGTCGACCGTCTCCACCATGTCGTATTTGACGTTGGTGCCGCTGACGCTCGTCACGGTGACGTTGACGTTGTAGGTCTGGCTCTTGGCGTTCATCGTGCAGTTCAGTTGCGCCCCAACCTTTGCCAGCAGGTTGTCCGGGCAGGTCACCGAATCCGGCTTGTTGCCGGCGCCGTCGGTGAGCTTGGCGGTGATGTCGCTGGCGATCTGGGTCTTGTCGATCTTTTGCACCATGTCGAACCTGACGTCGCTGCCGTTGACACTGGTCACGGTGACGTTGACGTCGTAGTTCTTGCCGTTGGACTTCATCGTGCAGTCCAGTTGCGCCCCCACTTTGGCGGGCAGGTCGTTCGGGCAGGACACCGATTCGGGCTTGAGGCCCGCGGGGTCGGTCATCTTCGCGCTGATCTGGCTTGCGACATCGCCTTTGGGGACGCCATGCGACGACGACGATCCCACCGAGCACGAACACGCCGAAGCGGCGGCGATCAGCCCCGCGGCGGCGCCCGCACCAAGCAATGTCCGAAAGACCGACCCAGCCATAGCGCCTCCCGTGCGTTTAATCAACTGTGAATCGGCTGATAATTACATGCCAAACAGCTTCGAGTAAACGGTTGGCCGAAAATTAGAGGCTTTGGTAGCGGCGCAGGGCCTCGGCGCGCTCGGCGCCGTGGTCGACGATCGGCGCCGGATATCCCTTGGGCCTCTCGGCTTTGCGCAGGTGCGCGTCGGTGGCGTCGCGCAGCTCAGGCACCCAGCGGCGGATGTAGTCGCCCGACGGGTCGAACTTCTCGCCCTGCGTGCTCGGGTTGAACACGCGGAAATACGGCGCCGCGTCGGTGCCGGATCCGGCGCACCACTGCCACCCGTGCTGGTTGTTGGCCATGTCGCCGTCGACGAGCTGATCGAGGAACCAGCCCGCGCCCCACTGCCAGGGCAGGTGCAGGTCCTTGACCAGAAACGACGCCACGATCATCCGCACCCGGTTGTGCATGAAGCCGCTCTCGCGCAGCTGCCGCATGCCGGCGTCGACGATGGGGAACCCGGTCTTGCCGTCCTTCCAGGATTCGAAGCGGCGCTTGGCCTCGGCCCCGGTATCGGTCGCGATGCCGTCGAATTGGCTGTTCCAGTTGTGCCAGGCGCTGGTCGGCCACTGGCGCAGCACGTCGGCGTAGAAGTCGCGAAATGCCAGTTCCCGCAGATAGGTCTGCGCCCCCTTGGTGCGCAGGTTGAGGTCGGCGACCAGGGTCCGCGGATGGATGGTGCCGAACTTCAGGTGCGCCGACATCCTGCTGGTGCCCGGCAGGTCCGGCCGGTTGCGGTCGTCGTGATAGTGCTGTAATGCCTTGTCGGTGAACGACTTCCATTGTCCGAGCGCAGCCGCCTCGCCGGCCTCGATGTCGAGCGTGACGCCGGGGTCGGGGATCTTGCACGGCTTTTGACGCAGCTGCGCGGGGTCGATCCAGCGCGCAGCATCGGCGCCCGACCGTGCCGGCTTGCGCCAGCCGACCTCGCGCCAGGTGCGCAGAAACGGGGTGAAGACCCGGTAGGGATCGCCGTTGGGTTTGGTGACTCGGCCAGGGGACACCAGGTATGGCGAGCCCGTCGCCACCAGCGGCACCGAGCCCAGCGCGGTGCGGACCCGCTCGTCGCGGCGCCGGCCGAACGGCGCGAAGTCGTCCGTGACGTGCACGGCCGATGCGTCGATCTCCGTGGCGATCAACGGGATCCGCTCTTCGGGTCGGCCGCGGACCACCAGCAGCCTGCCGCCCAGGTCGTCGCGCAGCTGCCGCAGCGAGTCGCCCAGGAATTGCAGTCGCCGGGCTCCCGACGATTTCTCCAGCCGCGGGTCGAGCACGAAGCAGGCCAACACGTCGGTGTCCTCGGCCGCGGCCGCCAGCGCCGGGTGGTCACCCAACCGCAGGTCGCGCCGAAACCACAACACCGCGGGCATTATTCGATACCGCGGTTGAGCCGCCAGATGTGGGTGGACAACGCGGTCGCGAAGGCGCACCACGCCGGATAGGGTGCCAGCGCCGCGCCGGCCCGCGGGTCGGCCTGGGCCGCGCGGCGCGCCAGGTCGGCGCTGCTGGCCGCCAGCACGGCCGCGCCCAGAGCGGACGCGCCGAGCTTGTGGTAGCGGAAGAACAGCCAGCTCCACCCCGCGTTGAGCACCAGGTTGGCGCCCAGCGCCGCGGCGTAGCGACGCGCCTTTTCGGGTTGTCCCGCAGCGCGATACGCGTCGATGGTCACCGCCGACGTGGCGGCGATGTCGGCGTACAGGGCGGTCCAGACGACGGGGAAGACGGCGCCGGGCGGCTGATACGCCGGCTTGCGCACCCGCGTGTACCAGCCGGCGACCCGGCCCGGGCTGGCGATGCTTCCGGTGCCCGCCGCCGCGGCGACGGCAAGGGTGGTTGCGGCGAGTGTTGTCGTCTTCATCGTGTGCTCCGCTCGTGTTGGGCCGAATCGCGCTCGCTTTCGGCATGTTTGGGTGTGGCGGGGTTGGCGGGGTTGGCCGGCCACCAGATGCGATCGCCGATGAGCTCGAACAGCGCGGGGATGACCAGCGTGCGCACCACGAAGGTGTCGAGCAGGATGCCCAGGCCGACGATGATGCCCAGCTGGGCCATCACGATCAGGGGCAGCACCCCCAGCACGCAGAACACCGCGGCCAAAACGATTCCCGCGCTGGTGATCACGCCGCCGGTGGCCGAGACCGCGCCAATCATGCCCTCGCGGGTGCCGTGCTTGGCCGCCTCTTCCCTGGCCCGGGTGACCAAAAAGATGGTGTAGTCGACGCCGAGGGCGGCCAGGAACAGGAAGGCGAACAGCGGGGTGCTGTTGTCCAACGCGGGGAAGCCAAAGACATGCAGGCTGGCCCAGCCGCCCAGCCCGAGTGCGGCCAGCGCGCCGAGAATCGTTGCGGCCAGCAGGGCGGGCGGTGCGAGCGCCGAGCGCAGCAGCACATACAGCACGGCCAGGATCACCGCCAGGATCGCCGGCACCAGCAGGTGGCGGTCGTGGGCGGCGGCGTCGCGGACATCGAGCGCCTGCGCGTCGGGCCCACCCACGAGAGCCCCGGCGTCGCTTACCGAATGCCGCAGCGCGACAACGGTGTTGAACGCCTTATCCGACGACGGGGCGCCGTCGATGACCACCGACCACTTCGTCAAACCGGATACCGAGCGACCGGACTCGTTCGCCGACACCACACCGGGCGTCCCGTCGATCGCCTGCTGCACCTGCGGCGCGCGGTCGGTCGGTGCGACGACCACGGCAGGATTCACCAGGCCGGCTGGAAAGTGCGCGGCCACAACGTCATAGCCGGCGACCGCGTCCGCCCGCACCCGGAACTGCTCGGTCTGCGACAGGCCGATGCGGGTGCTCAGCAGGCCCGCGCCAAGGATCGCCAGCACAGCGATCGCGACCGCGGCGACTACCGCGGGACGACGGGCCACCCACGCGGCGACGCGGTGCCAGGCGCCGGGCGCGGGGGCTGTGTTCTCCGGCCGGGGGATCAGCGGCCAGAACAGCCGTCTGCCACACAGCGCCAGCAGTGGCGGCAACACCACCAACACCGAGACCGCCGCGACGACCAGCCCGCAGGCGGCCAGCGCGCCCAGGCTGCGGGTGCTCGGCGTCGAGGCGAACAGCAGGGTGAGCAACGCCAGCACCACGGTGGCGTTGCTGGCGAGGATGGCCGGACCGGCCATGCGCACGGCGCTTCGCAGGGCTTCGCGATGATCGCCGGTGCGCCGAAGCTCTTGGCGGTAGCGGGAAATCAGCAGCAGGGCGTAGTTGGTGCCCGCCCCGAACACCAGCACGCTGGTGATCCCGGAGGTGGCGCCGTCGAAACTCAACCCGGTCACCGACGCCACCGCGGTGCCCACAGCCGCGGCGACGCGATCGGCGAATCCGACCACCAGCAGCGGCGCCAACCAGAGCACCGGCGAGCGATACGTCGCGACGAGCAGCAGCGCCACTACCGATGCCGTGACGGCCAGCAGGGTGATGTTGGCGTGGGTGAACGCGTCGGCGATGTCGGCGCCAAAGGCCGGGCCGCCGGTGACATGCACCGTCAATCCCGCGGGCAGGCCCGCCGCAGCGGCGTTGCGCAGCACGGTGACCCCGTCGCGCAGCACCATGCCGGACAGGTCGGCACGGATGGGTACCACCGCGACCGCGGCCCGGCCGTCTGCCGACACCAGGGGCGGTTGCTGATCGGCGGCCCCGAACGGCGCGACGACGGCCCGCATCCGGTCGCGGGCGGCCCCGGCCGCGACCACGTCGGAGGTGCTGAGCGCGGCGCCGTCAGCGCGGCTGACCACCGCGATCAGCGGCACGCGATCGCCGTTGGGGAACTGACGGCTCAGGGTCTCCACGGTTGCCGATTCGGAGGTGGTGGGCACCGACAGCGGCGCCTGGCCCGCCGACGCGTTTCCACCGATCAACACCATGAAGCCGATACCCAGCAGAACCGTCATCAATCCCAGTTGCCAGGAACGTCGGCCCGTGACGGCGGCCGCCAGCCTCTCCCAGGACACGAAGTCAAGCATTTCAGTCACTTAACCATTAATCAAGTTAACAAAACATGGTCGGGGCGGTATGGTGGAATTCTGATGAACCCGGTTCGGGGGGCCGCCGAACGCGAGCGGCTCGAGGCGCTGGTCGCGGCCGACGCACGTGCGCTGGCCGCCGAGTCCGAAGAGCTGGGCCGCGTGTTCGCGGCGGCGCATCAGCTGCGGCCCAGCGACTTTCGTGCGCTGCTGCACATTTTGGTGGCCGAGGGCGCGAGCGCTCCGCTGACATCGGGGGAGTTGCGCCACAAGATGGGGCTGTCCGCGGCGGCCATCACCTATCTCGTCGAGCGGATGATCAACTCCGGTCACATCAGGCGCGAGTCTGACCCCGCCGACCGCAGAAAGGTGATACTGCGTTACGCGGATCGGGATTTCGACGTGGCTCGTGCCTTTTTTGCCCCTCTGGCCGCCCATACCCAGATTGCGATGGCCGACCTGGCGGACACCGAATTGACCGCCGCGCACCGGGTGCTCACCGCCTTCATCGACGGCATGCGCGAATTTCACCACGAGGTGCGAGTCTCCGGCGCCGACGTGGGTACCACCTAACGCATGAACGGGATGGATTGTCGATGCGCGCTTCGACGTTGACCGCCACCATCGCGGCGGTCGCCGCGGCCTCCGCGGCGTTTACCGGACAACGGGTTTGGAGTTCTGCCGACGCGACGCTGCGGCGCCAGGCCGGACGCGGGCTGATCTCTTGATGGGCTCGTGGGTGAGCTCATCCTCGAAAGTCGTCATCGCGTCGATCATCGCCGTGAACACGCGGTGCGCGGCGGCGAGGTCTTTGTCGCTGAGGTCCGTCATGGCGGCGCTCATTTGAGCGCCTAGGGGCCTGAAGAAGGAGTGAGCCATCGTCATGCCGCTCTCCTCGTAGCGCAGCAGCCACTTTCGCCGGTCGGCCGGGTCGGGCTCGCGGCGGATGTGGCCGGCCTCGATCATCCGGTCGACGAGGTAGGTGATCGCCGCCGACGACACGTTCATGCGCTGGCGCAGCTGGGCCAGCGTCAGCGGCGCGCCGGCGGTCTCGCTGACCATGATGTGCAGCAGGGCGTGGAAGTCGCCGCTGCTCACCTCGTTTACCCGCGCAAAGTGCCGGCCCACGCGGTCGGATCGTGCGGTGATCGCCCGGATATCGGCCGACAACTGCTTTTCCAGCTCGGCCCGGTTGGGGGGTGCGTCGTTAGCGCGGCGCTTGCTCACCTACCCGCATCCTTCATCAGGTACACCAGCGTATCCGCGCGCTTGTCGGAGGGTTGAAGACACCCGGTCGCGGATCAGGAGCGAACTTACCCGAGACCGCGCGAATCATCTCGGATAATGGCAGCTACGTCCGGTTCGGCGGGCATGAGCGTCAGCCTCTGTGACTTCGCAGCGCGCTCGGCTTGTGCACGGCGTCGGCGCCCGTCTTGTCGCTGCGCACCTGGTACTGCGGTTCGTCCTTGGACGCCCGCACGGTGCGCCCCGCCGCCTCGGTGTCCGAGGTGATTTCGCGTTCTACGGTTCCCGTGACGGTGGTCCCGTGGCTTTGCCATTCGACGTTGTCGCCCTTGCGGAACTTTTTGTCGGTCAACCGTCTTCGCCCCTTCCTCTCGGTACCTCGCCGGTGCGGACCTGGTACCGCCGCTCGGCGTAGGCCAAGTCGTCGCGCCACAGCCGGGTCGCCGCGATGCGCATCATCGGCGTGATCAGTGGGGCGGCGCGACGCGCGGCTTTGAATCCCGGGCGGGGCGATGACGCGATGGTCGCCTCGATCACGGCGACGCGCGGCCGGCCGTCCGGGCCGAGCCCGATTGGTGTGGCGTGTGTTTCGACCACACTCCCGGTGCCCTCGCCCTCGATGATGCGCATGACGACGGTGCGCGCCTCCGGCGTGGTGAATTCGGCGATCACCGGCACGCCGAAGCGGCCCATCCGGAAGGTCACCGAGACCACGAAGCGGTCGTCGTCCTCCGTCGGGGTGGTCAGCACGTCGAGCCGGGTGAACGAGTACGGGTGAAACCATGCGCCGTGCCATGGGTCGAGCCGGTTGGCGATGACGTCGGCTGGTTCGCAGCTGCCGTCCACCCGCGAGACCGCCGCCAGCGTTTCGTCCCCGGGGCGCGCCGCAAGCACCGGCTCATCGGTCGGCATTTCGCCGCCCGCGGCGTCCAGACGCACCCACGCCAGGACGCCGTCGTCGTGACAGGGGAACGGCTTCCAGCGCATGTCACACGTTTGGCCGTCGAACGCGAGCCCGTGCCATCGGCAGTACAAGACGCCGCCGTCCACGACCCCGGTGCCGAGGTCGGCGCCCAGGTGTGGGCACCGGGCGGGCCCGACGCGCAGGCGGTCGTCTTTGTCGCGCCAGGCCACCAGCTCCGCGCCGGCGATGCGGGTGCCGAAGGCGCGACCCGCGCGCACCTCGCGGCTGGCGGCGAAGACATACCAGTTTCCGGTCGGCCGTCGCCGCGCCCGATCCAGGGCGGCGTCGATGATGCCGGGCTGGGCGTCTCGGTAGGTCGGGCGCTGTTGCGCCCACGGGATTCGCGGGAACACCCCGATCGGGACGTCCTTCGGCCAGCGCGCGCGCAGCCGGTCACGGATGCTCATAACCGTTGCCGCCCTTGGTGCTCGGCCAGCGACCGCAGCAGCGCGGAGCGCCCGCGCACCGGAACGGTGCACAGCTCGTGGCCGGCAATTCCCCACGACGCGAGTAGGTGGTTGGCGGCGCAGAGGCCGGTGGTGGCGGCGCGCTCCATCAGCGCCACCGGCAGGTCGACGCGGATACCGTCGCCGGCCAGCACCAGCCCGGGCTGCGGCGTGGCCACGGTCGGGCGGCGCGAATGGGTGCCGGGCGCGAACAGCGGGCAGTCGCCGCGGCGCAGCACCCGCTGGTGGACTACCTCCGCCGCGGTGGTTTCGGGGTAGAGCCGGTGCAGCTGCTCGATCGCGGCTTGCGCGGGATAGTCGGAACTCGTTGCATAGGAATGCAATTCGATGACCGATCCGCCCTGCCGGCGCGCCCACTCCTGCGCGTCCAGTTCGTAGCGTTCGAGCACGCTGATGTTGTCGAGTGGCGGGTGCCCCGCGGTGCCGAGAAACGCGGCCCGGTCGGGGTCGACGGGACGATCCAGCCACAGCCGGTGCACCACGAATGGTGGCGCGCTGCGCAATTGACCGATGCGCGAGCGCCACTGTTCGTCGCCCAGGTCGGGCGAGGCGGCCACCACCCGCTGCAGGCCACCGCCGTCCACGGCCAACACCACGGCGTCCGCGTCGAAATGCTCGCCCGAATCGACGTGGACGCGAAACGCCGTCGTGGCTTCCGCATCGATGCGCCGCACCTGTGTGCCGAGGTGCACCCGAACACCCCGGTCGCTCAGGTAGTCGCGCAGCGGATCCCACAGCGCCACATCGAAGTTCGCGTTGGCCACGTCGAAGATCAGCCCCTCGCTGGAGCCGAGGAAATAGATGTGGAACATCGTCGCCAGCTCGGCCGCCGACAGCTGCGCCGGCTCGGCGAAGAAACTTCGCGAGAACACCTCGAACGCGAGGTGACGGGCCGACTCGGGAAAATTGATGCTCTTGAGGAAGGTTTCGGCATCGATGTGGTCGAGCCGGCGGTAGATGTCGGGCACCGACACGGCCGCCAGCGGCGCGGCAGCCCGCGCGTGGATGCGAGCCAGGTCGCGGAGCCGAAACGTCGGGCTGCGCAACGCGAACGCCAGCGCGTTGAACGGTGGCGTGCGGGGCAATCCGCGGAAGGTGTCGCGCCGGCCCGCACCGTCGATCAACGGATAGTCCTCGACGGGCGTGAGCATCCGCAGCGCCGGGTCGACCCGCCGCAGCAGGTTGCGCAGGTTGTAGTACTGGCGAAAGAACGCGTGGAAGCCGCGATTCATCGCCAGCCGGGTGCCGTCGCGGGATTCGGACCAGCCGCCCACCCGACCGCCCAGGTAGTCCTCGCGCTCGACAAGGTCGACGGCGACACCGCGTTCGGCGAGCCCGGTCGCGGCGGTCAGGCCGGCGATGCCGCCGCCGACGACCACGACGCGTGGGCGCGCGGACAGCTCGGCGGCGTCCGGCAATCCGGTTGGGGCCGGCTGAATGTGGCGGCGGCAGTCGGTCATCGCGGCGCCTCCCCCAGGAACAGGTGGACGACGTTGCGTTCCCAGCCGGGCACGGTATCGATGCGCACCGCGGTGAATCCGGCGTCGCGAATGCGGCTCCGGAATGCGGCCGCCCCGTCGAACGTCAGCACGCTGCGCCACAGATGCCGATACAGCGTCGTGTCCCGGGTGCCCCACCAGCCGGCCGGGATGATGATGCCCCAGCACACCGCGTGCCAAACCAGCGTCGCCGCAACCGAATCGCGCACCGAGTACTCGTGCACCGCGAGCGTGCCGCCGGGCCGCAGCAGGTCGCGAAAGACCCGCAGCTGGCGGTCGGGGTCCGCGACGTTGCGCAGCAGGTACGCGGACAGGATGGCGTCGAACGGTCCGGTGATGCCGTGTTCGTTCAGGTCTTCGACGCGAGTGTGCACGAATCGGACCGACGACGGCCACGACTTCGCGTGTGCCGCATCGAGCATGCCGCGCGAGGCGTCGACGGCGACGATCTCGGCCTCGGGGGCTACGGCCAGCAGCGCGGCCGTCGACGCCCCCGTGCCGCAGCCCGCGTCGAGCAGCCGCAGCCCCCGCCCCCGCCCGGGCAGCGCCATCCGGCGCGCCGACAGCGCGAGATTCGCGTGATACCGCGGGTTGGCGCCGACCAGCCGGTCGTAGGCCATCGCGCCGGCGTCGAAGGCGCCCGGCACATCGGCGCGGGGCAGGCCCGCCTTATCGACTCGCACGTTGACGCTCCCACAGCAGCAGCACGGCGGTCACCAGCGCGAAGCCGAACAAGAAGTCCTCGATGGGGATGTCGAACGGAAACCGTACGCCGCTGGTGTGCCGTTGGTTGTAGATGACGACCGGGGCGCTGCGCTTGGTCAGCCAGCCGTCGACCGGGATCTGGAAACCGATCACGATCACCATCGACAGCCAGTAGGCCGGCCGCCGGAACAGCCCGGTATGCAGCAGCGCGAATTCGAGTGCGAACACCGCCAATACGGCCACGACGGCCGGAAGGGTGTAGCCGAGCCCGGTCATCGCCGCCTGCTCCGCTCGAGGATGGCGGTCACCGCGTTGTAGGTCAGCAAGGCGCACAGCGGGATCACCACGAAGAAGAGCACCTCCTCGAGCGGCACCGCGAAGGGCAGGTGGATGCCGGTGATGTAGGCGCGGTTGTACGTCCACACGCCCGCCGCGATCGCCACAGCGTCCCAGATCAAGAACGCCAGCGCGACGGGTGCCACCGCGCCAATCACCCGCCGGGGCTGGCGGTAGACGCCGGGACCGAAGGCCTCCAGCGGCGCGGTGATCGCCAGGCACAAGCCAAGCACGATGAGGTACTGCCACCGCTCGCTCACGCCGCACCGGCCCGTCGCTGCTCGAATCCCCTTCGCGCCCACCAGGATCGCAGCAGCGCGCCGCTGGCGACCTGCAGTCGACGCGTGGTACCGACGGTGGCGCGCTGCGTGAACACCGCGAAATCGCAGTCCTCGATGCGGTCCAGGATCTCGGAGTACAGCGTCAGCGCCGTGGCCACACAGGGCCGCGATCGCGGCGCCAGCAGGGCGATCCCGTCGGCGGCGAATCGGTAGATGTCCCGGGTCATCGCGTGCTGGGCCGCGAGCGCGTCGCGCACCCGGGGGTCGGTGCGGCGGTGCAGGTGACACCAGGTCATCAGGTGCCGGTCGACTCCGTGGGCCGCGAGTTCGTCGGCCGGCAGGTAGATCCTGTTGCGGGTCAGGTCCTCGTCGATGTCGCGCAGGAAGTTGGTGAGCTGAAACGCACGGCCCAGCGCCGCGGCATACGGGGCGGCCTCGTCGGCGCCGCCGACCGTGCCCAGGATCGGAAGCATCTGCAGCCCAATGACTTCCGCTGAGCCGCGCATGTACCGGTTGAGCGCGGCGCGATCCGGATAGTCGGTGACCGTCAAATCCATGCGCATGGAGTCCAGGAAGTCGACGAACAGATTCGTCTCGATCGCATAGCGGTGCGCGGTGTCGTGCACCGCGGTAAGCACGGGCTCGTCGCGGTCGTCGCCGCCGGTGAAGAACCGGTCGGACAGCCGCTGCAGCCGCTCGGCCCGCGCGGCGACGTCGAGGGACGGATCGAGCTCGTCGAGGATGTCGTCGGCGTGCCGGGCGAAGCCGTATAGCGCGTGTACCGCCGGGCGCTGGTCCGGGGCGAGCAGCCGGGTGGCCAGGAAGTAGGTGCGGCCGTGTTCGGCCGCGATCTGCCGGCACCGCCGATACGCCGCGCGCAGGCCCAGATCGGCGATGCCCGCGGCGTCCAATTCGGTGCGGATCATCGCGATCGGGCTTTCAGGTCGAGGGTTGCGGTCGCGGCCGACCGGTCGACGGCGCCGGCGATGCGGTCGGCGGCCAGGCGGCCCGAGATCAGTGTGGTGGGCACGCCCACCCCCGGCAACGTCGAAGACCCGGCCAGCACCGCGTTGTCGATGCCACGCACGGTGTTGGCCGGCCGGAACGGTCCGGTCTGGGCGAAGGTGTGCGCCAGCGCGAACGGCGTACCCGCCGCCATGCCCTGGCGGGCCCAGTCGGCGGGGGTGTCGACGTGCAGCAGCCGGGCGTCGTCGCGCAGGCCGGGCAGCAGCCGTTCCTGCACGACGTCGATCAGGGATTGCGCGTACACGTCGCCGATGCGCGGCCAGTCGATGTCGCGGCGGCTCAGGTTGGGGGCCGGTGCCAGCACGTAGAGCAGCTCGCGCCCGGCGGGTGCCAGGCTCGGGTCGCCCGCCGTCGGGCGGGTCACCAGCAGCGACGGGTCGGCCATCAGCTTGCCGTCGCGGATGATGTCGGTGAATGTCCGATCCCACTCGTCGCCGAAAAGGATGGTGTGGTGCGCGCTTTGCGGTCCCACGGGCCCCGCGCCGACGTGCAGCACCACCGCCGAGGGGGCCGCGCGCAGCGGCAGGGCCCGCCGCGGCCGCCGGCCCAGCAGCTGGTAGGTCTGCGGGAGTTCGGTCGTCAGAACCACTGCGTCGCACGCGATGCGTTCGTCTTGGTCGGTCCGCACCGCGGTGATCCGTTCGCCGCTGCGCTCCAGCCCGGTGACCGCCGAGGAGTAGCGGAATCGCACCCCCGCGTCGGTGGCGGCCGCGGCCAGCGCGTCGGGAAGCGCGCGCACGCCGCCGCGGGGAAAGAACACGCCCGACACGGTGTCCATGTAGGCGATCACCGCGTAGACCGCGAGCGCCTGCTGCGGCGCCACTCCCGCATACAGCGACTGGAAGGTGAAGACCCGCCGCAACCGTGGGTCGGTGATGTGGCGCTTGATCATCGTGTCCCAGCGGCGGAACCCGCCGAGGGCCGTCAGCCTGGCCAGCCGTCCATTGAGCAGCGACACCGGCGAGTCGAAGTTCGCATCGATGAATCCGTCGAACTCGGTGCGGTACAGCCTGTGCAGCCAGTCGCGCAGCCGCCGGTAGCCGTCCTCCTGGTGCGGGCCCGCGAATTCGCGCACCGCGGCGGCCATCCGGTCGGCGTCGCTGTGCACGTCGATGGTGCTGCCGTCGGAGAACTTCGCCCGGTAGGCGGGGTCCACCGGCAGCAATTCCATTCGCTGCGAATAGGTTTCGCCGACGGCAGCGAACGCCTCGTCGATGATGTCGGGCATCGTCAGCACCGTCGGCCCGGTGTCCATCCGGTACCCGTCGATGTCGAGGCGGCCGGCCCGTCCGCCCGGCCACGGGTTGCGGTCCACCACGGTGACCTCCCGGCCGCGGCCGGCCAGCTGCAGCGCGGCCGAAAGGCCGGCGAATCCGGCGCCGACCACGACGACGCGATCGGTGCGACCCGGCACGGTGCGGATGCTCATGCCGCCCGCTGGGTGCACAGGCCGGCCATGTCGATCAGCGCGGCGGTCAGGGGATGGGCGAACATGCCGCGATCCAAGGCTTTTCGCGCCTGCTCGACGCGGTCGGCGATGAGGTCCTCGATCAGCTGCACCGCTCCGGTGGTGACGATCAGCGATCGCCAGTGCTCGAGAGCGGCATCGTCAAGCGTCTCGCAGGTCATCAGCTGCTGCAGTTGCCGCCGGGTGGAGGTATCGGCCAGCTGATGCGCGGCCACCACGACGCTGGTGGCCTTGCACTCGACCAGGTCCCCGCTGTTCGGCTTGCCGGTTTGCTCGGGGGAGCCGAAGATGCCCAGAATGTCGTCGCGCAGCTGGAAGGCCTCGCCGATCGCCGAACCGTAACCGCCAAGGGCGATCAGGACCTCCTCGGTGCAGCCCGCCATCGCGGCACCGATCTCCAGCGGCCGGCGCACCGTGTAATTGCCCGACTTGAGCCGGGCCACCTGCAGGACCGATTCCAGCGTGGGCAGGTCGCGCACATCGATTGCCAGATCGGCAAATTGGCCGACCGCGAGCTCGGTGCGCATGGCGTCGTAGCGCGGCCAGACGCGCGCCAGGTGCGAATCTGCCAGGCCGCTGTCGCGCAGCATCTGCTCGGCCCAGATCAAGCACAGATCGCCGAGCAGGGTGGCCGCCGATTCGCCGAAGCGGCGCGACGACCCGGACAGACCGCGCCGGTGATGCCAGTCGGCAAACTGCAGATGGGCTGCTGGGCGGCCGCGCCGCGATGCGGAATCGTCCATCACGTCGTCCTGCAGCAGCGCGAACGAGTGCAGCAGCTCCAGGCTGGCGGCCGCGGACAGGGCGGCGTCGCTGCCCGGTGCGCCGCACAGCCACCCCAGGTACATGAACGTCGAGCGCAGGCATTTGCCGCCGTCGACGAACTCGCTCAGGATGTTGCCGGCCACGTCGACGCCGCAGGCGCCCAGTTCGTCGGCGCACCGCGCGGTGACGAAGGCGACGACGCGGGACAGGACCTGTTCACGCAGAGCCGTTTTCCAGGTGTCGAATTGGCCGGCGGTGGGTGCCGCCGCTGGGCTGTCGACAACTTCGGCGAGGCGCAGACCTGGGAATGCACGCAGAGCTCCCACCGAGGCCCCCCTGGCAAGGTCGGTCAGCCGCTGGCTTGAACGGCTCGGATTCACGCGCGGTACCCCTTCGACGAGAAAACAAACACCGGACAGCTGGCTTCCCGCGGAAGCCAATAGAGAGTTGCTCTCCCTTCACAAATTTAAACATTAACTTACTGAATGAAATTGTGGTCCGCCAGTCCTGGGGAGCCGGCGGGGAATGCCGCGTTTCTAGCGGGCCCGCCCGAGCAGGTGGCGCAGGGCCTGGTCGAGGTCGGGCTGGCGAAACCGGTGCCCGGCCCCGCTGAGCTTGCCGGGGCTCACCCGCTGGCTGGCGCACGCGAGTTCGCGCGCGCCCTGCTGGCCGAGCAGCAGGGCGGGAGCCAGCGACGGCACGGGTAGCACCGCCGGCCGGCGCAGCACGCGCGCGAGGGTGCGGGTGTATTCGGTGTTGCGGACCGGTTGCGGTGCAACGGCATTCACCGGACCCGACAGCGACGCATCCCACAGGGCGCGGTGATAGGCGTCGACCAGGTCGTCGATGCCGATCCAGGACAGCCACTGCCGGCCATCGCCCAGCCGGCCGCCCAGCCCCGCGCTGAACAACGGGCGCATCAGCTTCAGCGTGCCGCCGCGAGGGGATTGCACGATGCCGGTGCGCATCCGCACCACCCGCACCCCGGCCTGCTCGGCCGGCGCGGTCGACTCCTCCCACTGCGCGACGACGTCGGCCAGAAACCCCTCGCCGCGGTCGCTGTCCTCGTTGAGGGTGTCGTCGCCGCGGTCGTACCCGTAGAACCCGACCGCCGACGCGCAGATCAGCACCGCGGGCCCGGCGTCGGTGCGCGCGACGAGTTCGGCGAGGCGGCGGGTGGGCCCAATGCGGCTGTCCAAGATGGCGTTTCGATGCTGTTCGGTGAATCGGCCGGCGATCGAGGCGCCGGCCAGGTGGATGACGGCATCGACGCCGGCGAGCAGCTCAGGGTCCGGATCGTCGGGATTCCACTGCCGCTCATCGGCGCCGCGCGCGGTCCCGCGGACCAGCCGGATGACGCGATGGCCGCCGGTGCTCAAAAACGCCGTCAGCGCGGCGCCGACCAGCCCCGACGAGCCGGTGACCGCGACGGTGGCCGGCGCCAGGCCGTGTTCGGCCGCCAGCCTGTGCGCGGCCAGGTCGTCGGCCAACTGGCGATGCCGATAGACGAACATCGGCCGCAGCGCGGCCCCGGGCACCGGCGTCTCAACCCGGTCGGTGACCCGCGTCCGGCCATCGCCGAGGTCGTCGAAATCGTGGGTGTGGCGCCAGCGCACCGCGAGTCGGGCCGGCAGGGAGGCCAGCCCGTGGCTGCCGATGCTGTCGACGAAACGCCGGGGGGGATCGTAGGAATCGGCTTGATGATCGGCCACCCAGCGAAGCCCGCCGGGCAGTGCGAGTTCGGCGCGCCCGTCGCGCAGCGAGGTCGCCTCGGTCAGCACGCGCAGCGGCGACCATGGCGGCGAGAGCCGGTTGAACGCCCCCGGTCGAGCATGCCAGGCAAAAACTTCGTCGCGCGGCGCATTCAACACGCTGGAAAAAGTCACCCCCATGCTCTCGACGTTACCGCCGTCATGGTCCATGCTTAGTGAAGCTGTTTTGGGGAACGGGGTGGGCAATGGATGTTGTCGACGAGATGCGCTGGCTAGTGGACAGTGCCTTGGATCGTGCGGTGGTGCCTGGCTTCAGCAAAGTGGGCGGCTATCGGCGGCGAGGCGGGCGCGGCGACGATGCGCAGTTGGCGCCCGCGACCAGGGCCGTTCGGCCGCGCGGGATCGCCGCCAGCCTGGTTCGGCTGGGCGCGAGCGTTATTTCGCCGCTGCATCGTTAAGGTCGGCCCGCGGGCTTCGAACCCCCGGCGTCGACTACCGGCCGGGCAGGGCGTGCTCGACGATGGGCATCCGCGGCTGCTGCTGACGCTCGCCGCGCTTTGCGGCCAAATACACCTGCGCGGTCTCCTTGGCCACCGTCTCCCAATCGAAATCTGAGGTGAGCCGTTCGCGGGCGGCGGTGGCACGCTGCTGGGCCGCGTCGGGATCGTCGAGCACGACGCGCACCGCGTTGGCCAGCCCGGCCACGTCGCGCGGCGCACATGACACACCGGTCTTCCCATTGATCACCGCCTCGCCCAGGCCGCCGATGTTCGACGTCACCAGCGGGGTGCCCGCCGCGGCGGCCTCCAGCGCGGCCAGGCCGAACGGTTCGTAGTGGCTGGGCAGCACCGCGGCGTCGGCGCGGTGCAGCAGCGCCAGCAGCTCGTTGTGGCCGCAATGCCCGGCGAACTGAGTTGCCTTGAGCACCTTGTGCTTACGGGCCTGCTCGACGAGCCAGTCTTCCTGGGTTCCGGTGCCAGCGATGGTCAGCGTGGTGCCCGGGTGGGTGCGCCTGATCCGCGGCAGCGCGGCGATCGCGTCGTGCACACCCTTCTCGTATTCCAGGCGCCCGACGTAGAGCAGCTCGGCGGGGCCGGTGCGCGGCCGGCGGGGTGCGAAGGGCCAGCGCGCCGGGTCGATTCCGTTGCGGATCACCGAGATTCCGGCGAGGCCCGGGCCGAACAGCTCGGTGATCTCGTCGCCCATCGACGCCGAACACGTGATCAGCGAATCGGATTCGCGCACCAGCCACGACTCGACCGCGTGCACCTGCCGGCTGATCGCGCCGGAGACCCAGCCCGAATGCCGGCCGGCCTCGGTCGCGTGGATCGTGGAAACCATTGGCACATCATAGAATTGGGCGAGGGTGATGGCCGGGTGGGCGACCAGCCAGTCGTGCGCGTGCACGACGTCGGGGCGCCACGGCCGCCCGCTGCCCGGCTTCTTCAAGTTGAGCCCGGCGCGGATCATCGAATGGCCCATCGCCAGCGTCCAGGCCATCATGTCTGTCCCGAAAGCGAATTCGTGTGGGTCCTGCGCCGCGGCGACCACCCGCACACCCTCGGCCATCTCGTCGGAGGACGGGTGGGTGCTCGGGTCGGTGTCCGTGGGGCGTCGGGACAGGACCACGACGTCGTGACCGGCGTCGGCCAGCGCGGTCGACAGGTGATGCACGTGCCGGCCGAGCCCGCCGATCACCACCGGCGGGTACTCCCACGACACCATCAGAATTCTCATCGGGGCAGCCTTCGTGCATCCAGGGCGCCGAACAGCCCGTCGGCGCGGTTCCACCCTTCGGCCAGCCGCTGCGCGGTGTCGCGCCGGCCCGAGGCCAGCGCCCCGGCGATCTCGCGGGTGGCGTGCGCGTGCAGGTGGGCGCGGTAACGGGCGTAGTCGGCGGCCGAGTCCTTGCTGACCATGAACGGCCAATCGCTGGACACGGTGAGCAGGGTTTCGCGCAGGATCTGGTCGGCGACGCGGTCGCGGGCGACCGGGCCGTCGCTGGCCAGCGCCTTGTCGACGGTGCTCAGCGCGGTGTCGACGACCTCGGTGTTGAGCTGGACCAGGTCGGCCACCTGCTCGCCGGCCCACACCTGCCAGTCCTTGCCCGAGCCCCAGGAGCTCGGCGGCAACGCGACCGGCTGGCCGACGAAGCCGTCGGCCAGCGCGTCGCTCAGGGTGCCCACCCGCACGCCGGCGGCCGGCAGCGCCCGCAACACCCGCGCCAGCCAGGTCGGTCCCTCGTACCACCAATGGCCGAACAGCTCGGTGTCGAACGCGGCCACCACGTGAGCCGGGCGCCCGATGCGCTCGGACTCGCTGAGCAGCCGGTTGCGGACCACCTCGACGAAGTCGGCGACGTGGACGTCGACCGCGCGGTCGGCCCGCTCGGGGTCATACGGCGCCTTGGCCTCGGAACCCACGCTGCGGCCGGTGACCCGGGCCGGCTTGAGCCCGGTCAGGTGGTCGTAGGTGTGGAAGTCGCGGTAGGCCGCGTGGCCGGGATAGCCGGACTTCGGCGACCACACCCGGTAGCTGACCTGCAGATCGCGGCCGAAGGCCACCACGTCGGTGTCGCCGATCGGCCGGCCCAGCGCGGTGTCGCCGTGCAGCGAGGGGCCGTCGACCATGAAGTGCGTGACACCGGCGGCCGCGTAGTCGGCCTCCATGCTGGGCGCGTAGGCGCACTCGGGCGCCCAGATGCCGGTGGGCCGCGCCGCCAGCCGCGCCTGCGCGTCGGCCAGGCCCTCGCGCAGCGCGAATTCGCGCAGCCGCGGGTTCAGCAGCGGCTGGAAGGGGTGGGCCAGCGGGCCGCCCAGCAACTCCACGGTGCCCGCATCGAGCAGGCCGCGCAGCAGCGGGCTGCCACCGTGGCGCCACGCGGTGGCGAAGTCGTCCAGCGCGTCGTCGGCCTCGGCGCCCTCGCGGATTCCCAACGCGCGCAACGCTTCCGGCGTGCAAGACAGGTATTCGGCGGACTTCGACGCCGGCGTGGCGCGCACGCTGGCGGCTTCGGCCGCGCGCAGCCTCCAGTTGGCCAGCCAATGCTGCATGCCGTCGAGGCAATACGGGTCGTCGAGCTGGGCGTTGACCACCGGGGTGACGCCGAGGGTGAGCAGCCGGTGCCGGTCCTCGGCGGCCAGCTCGCGCAGCACCCGCATCAGCGGCAGGTAGGCCGCCGCCCAGGACTGGTAGAGCCATTCCTCGCCGACCGGCCAGCGGCCGTGATGGGCCAGCCACGGCAGGTGGGTGTGCAGCACCAGGGTGAACATCCCGGGCACGCGGCTTGCCGAATCCGTCACGGGCGCACCGCTATGGCGACGAGGTCCAGGCTGTCATCAATTTCCCGGTCGCCGGCGTCGACCAGGTCGAAGTCGTCGATCGTGACCGCCGCGACGTCGGCGACCAGCTGCTGCGGCCAGGGCGCGTCGGTGACGGCCCGCTCGATCTGCGCGTCGATGATGGAGCCGCCGTGGCGGGCGTCCATCTCGCGCAGGCGCGCGCCGTGGAACAGGCCGCTGATCGAGACGTCGGTGAGGCCCGCGTCTTCCAGAAGTTCGGTCATTTCGCGGGCGTTGAGCTCGCGGGTGTGGAACGGGTTGATCGGGGTGTCGCGGCCCGGCGAGAAGGTGATGCGGTTGGGCGTGGACATCATCAGCAGGCCCGACGGCCGCAGCACCCGGGCGCACTCGGCCACGAATTGCCCCTGGTCCCAGAGGTGTTCGATGACTTGGAAGTTCACTACCACGTCCACCGACGCGTCGGGCAGCGGCAGCTCGGCCAGGTTGGCCTGCATGACCTCCACCCGCGGATAACGGCCGCGGACGTGGCCCACCGCGGCGGCGTCGTAGTCGACCGCGACCACCCGGCGGGCGACGTCGGCGATCAGGTCCGCGCCGTAACCTTCGCCACATCCGGCCTCGAGCACCTCACGGCCCACACAGCGCTTAGCCAGTCGTTGGTAGACCACTTCGTGGCGGCGGAACCAGTAGTTCTCGATGTCCAGGCCGGGGATGGTGCGCTCGCCCGTCAGCGTCAACACCGCGTCAACCTCCGGCAATGTGCCGGCGGGAGAGTGCTGGGGGGCGTCGGGAACGAATGCGCTCATTGCATAGGCAGGCTAACGCGAAGTGTCCGATTCGCGAACCGTGCAACGGGTAGCCCCCGCTCGCAGGGGGGAGACATGCCGGAAATACCTGCAGTACGACCCGCTATGGTGTGAGGGCAGACCGCACAAAGTTACCGAGCAGTAACACCATTGTGCGTTGCGAAACACGTACTGAAAGTCTCGCTGCCGACTGCTGCGGGACTCCTTCAAGGAGGACGAACCACACTCATGACGAACATCGTGGTCCTGATCAAGCAGGTCCCTGACACCTGGTCCGAGCGCAAGCTGACCGACGGCGATTACACGCTGGACCGGGAGGCCGCCGACGCGGTGCTGGACGAGATCAACGAGCGCGCCGTCGAAGAGGCCCTGCAAATCCGCGAGCGCGAGGGCGGCGAGGGCTCGGTCACCGTGCTGACCGCCGGACCCGAGCGCGCCACCGAGGCCATCCGCAAGGCGCTGTCCATGGGCGCCGACAAGGCCGTGCACCTCAAGGATGACGGCCTGCACGGCTCGGACGTCATCCAGACCGGGTGGGCGCTGGCGCGTGCGCTGGGCACCATCGAGGGCACCGAGCTGGTCATCGCCGGCAACGAGGCCACCGACGGCACCGGCGGTGCGGTTCCGGCCGTCATCGCGGAGTACCTGGGCCTGCCCCAGCTGACCCACCTGCGCAAGCTGTCGCTCGAGGACGGCAAGGTCACCGGCGAGCGCGAGACCGACGACGGCGTCTTCACGCTGGAGGCCACGCTGCCTGCGGTCGTCAGCGTCACCGAGAAGATCAACGAGCCGCGCTTCCCGTCCTTCAAGGGCATCATGGCCGCCAAGAAGAAAGAGGTCACGGTGCTGACCCTGGCCGAGATCGGCGTCGAGGCCGACGAGGTCGGCCTGGCCAACGCCGGTTCGACCGTGCTGGCTTCGACACCGAAGCCCCCCAAGACCGCGGGTGAGAAGGTCACCGACGAGGGCGAGGGCGGCAACGAGATCGCCAAGTACCTGGTCGGCCAGAAGATCATCTAAGACGAGCAACCGACAGACACGAGAAGAGCGAGATAACCCATGGCTGAAGTTTTGGTGCTCGTCGAGCACGCCGAAGGTGCCGTCAAGAAGGTCACCGCCGAGCTGATCACCGCCGCCCGCACGCTGGGCGAGCCGGCCGCCGTCGTCGTCGGCGCCCCCGGCACCGCCGCGCCGCTGGCCGACGGCCTGAAGGAGGCCGGCGCCGCCAAGATCTACGTCGCCGAGTCCGACGACGTGGACAAGTACCTGATCACCCCTGTGGTCGACGTGCTGGCCGGGCTGATCGAATCCGCCTCTCCGGCAGCGGTTTTGCTGGCCGCAAACGCCGATGGCAAGGAGATCGCCGGCCGGCTCGCGGCCCGTCTCGGGTCCGGCCTGCTGGTCGACGTGGTCGAGGTCAAGGAAGGCAACAAGGCGATCTACTCCATCTTCGGTGGTGCGTTCACCGTCGAGGCGCAGGCCAACGGCGACACCCCGATCATCACCGTGCGCGCCGGCGCGGTCGACGCCGAGCCGCAGGCCGGCGCGGGTGAAGAGGTCACCGTAGAGGTGCCCGCGCCCGCCGAGAACGCCACCAAGATCACGTCCCGCGAGCCCGCCGTCGCCGGCGACCGCCCGGAGCTGACCGAGGCCACCATCGTGGTCTCCGGCGGCCGTGGCGTCGGCAGCGCGGAGAACTTCGAGGTCGTCGAGAAGCTGGCCGACTCGCTGGGTGCGGCCGTCGGTGCGTCGCGTGCGGCGGTCGACTCCGGCTACTACCCGGGCCAGTTCCAGGTGGGCCAGACCGGTAAGACCGTGTCGCCGCAGCTGTACATCGCGCTGGGCATCTCCGGCGCCATCCAGCACCGCGCGGGCATGCAGACGTCCAAGACCATCGTCGCGGTCAACAAGGACGAAGAGGCGCCCATCTTCGAGATCGCGGACTACGGCGTGGTGGGCGACCTGTTCAAGGTCGCGCCGCAGCTGACCGACGCGGTCAAGGCCCGCAAGGGCTAGATCCCCGCTTAACGCAAAAGCCCCCGCGCGCACGTCGCCCGGGGGCTTTTGCGTGGTCGCGGCCTGTGACGTCGGTCTCTTCATCGCATTTCGTCATCTGTCGTGCACCAACACGTCACAGCATCGATGCCGATTAGCACATCGATTGCGACACGTTGTTTCCCATGAGCATTGCTTCTGTCCTGATACCGAGTGACAAACCGGACGGGGCCGCGACCAGCTCATCTGGCCCGCGCTATTCGCTGCTGCTGTCCACCGACCCCAGCCTGGTGGAGGCCGCCCAGCGGCTCCGCTACGACGTATTCACCAGCACACCCGGCTTTGCGCTGCCCGCGGGTGCCCCAAACCGCGATGTCGACCGGTTCGACGAGTTCTGCGACCACCTGCTGGTGCGCGACGACGACACCGGCGAGCTGGTGGGGTGTTACCGGATGCTGGCGCCCGCGGGCGCCATCGCGGCCGGCGGCCTCTACACCGAGACGGAATTCGATGTCAGCGCGTTCGACCCGCTGCGGCCCTCGCTGGTGGAGATGGGCCGCGCCGTGGTGCGCGACGGTCACCGCAACGGCGGCGTGGTGCTGCTGATGTGGGCGGGCATCCTGGCCTACGTGGACCGCTACGGCTACGACCATGTGACCGGGTGCGTCTCGGTCCCGATCGGCGGGGGACCGGAAGAACAGGCGCCCGGCAGCCAGCTGCGCGGCGTTCGCGACTTCATCCTGAACCGGCACGCCGCGCCGCCGGAGTACCGCGTGACGCCGTACCGGCCGGTGGTGGTGAACGGGACGGCGCTCGACGAGATCGCCGCGCCGGCCCGGCCCGCGATTCCGGCGCTGATGCGCGGCTACCTGCGGCTGGGCGCCAGGGTCTGCGGTGAGCCCGCACACGACCCGGACTTCGGGGTCGGCGACTTCTGCGTGCTGCTGGACAAAAAGCACGCCGATACCCGATACCTGCGACGCCTGCGGTCGGTGTCGGCGGCCTCGGAAATAAGCGGCGACATGGCGGGCAGCGGCCAGTGAACAACGTCGCGGGCACCACGGGGCACGCCTGGCTGCCGCGCGCGACCTGCGACAGCAGCTGCGTAGGGGCGGACCCCGCCTCGCCGCGGTGGCGGGTGGTGCTGCGGGTGACCCTTCGCCTCGCGCTGGCGCTGCTGCTGGCGCCCGGGGTACCGCTGATCCTGCTGCCGCTGCCCGGCCAGATGCGGCTGCGGCAGTTCTACTGCCGCGCGGTGCTGCGCTGCTTCGGCGCCCGGATCAGCGTGTCGGGTGCGCCGATCCGAAACCTGAGCGGCGTCCTGGTGGTCAGCCCGCACATGTCCTGGCTGGACGTCTTCGCCATCGGGTCGGTGCTGCCTGCGGAATTCGTCGCCCGCGCCGACCTGTTCGGCGAGAGCATGGCGCGCCGGCTGCACATCATCCCGATCGAGCGGTCCAGCCTGCGGCAGTTGCCCGGGGTGGTGGACACGGTCGCGGATCGGCTGCGCGCGGGCCAGACCGTGGTGGCCTTTCCCGAGGGCACCACGTGGTGCGGGGTGGCGTGCGGATCGTTCTATCCGGCGATGTTCCAGGCCGCGATCGACGCCGGTCGCCCGGTGCAGCCGCTGCGCCTGACCTACCACCACATCGACGGGCTCATCTCGACCGCCCCGGCCTTCGTCGGCGACGACACCATGTGGGGCGCGATGATCCGGTTGATCTGCTCGCGCCGCACCCTGGCGCACGTGCACGTGGAATCCCTGCAGCTGCCGGGCACCGACCGGCGCGACCTGGCCAGCCGCTGCCAGTCGGCGGTCGGCGTGGGAGTGCAGCGGCGTCCGGGCAAGCAGCAGAGCGAACGCCACGTGCTGGTGGCCTCCTAGGTCTAAGGGGCCTTCAACCTGCCGGTATCGTGAACGGCGACATGGTCTACCTGGATCACGCTGCCACCACCCCGATGCACCCGGCCGCCATTGAGGCGATGACGGCCGTTTTCGGCACGGTTGGCAACGCGTCGTCGCTGCACACCAGCGGTCGCGCGGCCCGGCGGCGCATCGAGGAATCCCGCGAACTGATCGCCGCGAAGCTCAGCGCGCGCCCGTCCGAGGTGCTGTTCACCGCGGGCGGCACCGAAAGCGACAACCTGGCCGTCAAAGGCATCTACTGGGCCCGGCGCGACGCCGAGCCGCGTCATCGCCGCATCGTGACCAGCGAGGTGGAACACCACGCGGTGCTGGACTCGGTGAGCTGGCTGGTCGAACACGAGGGCGCCGAGGTGACCTGGCTGCCCACCGCGCCCGACGGGTCGGTGTCGGCCGCCGCGCTGCGTGAGGTGTTGCAGAGCCACGACGACGTCGCGCTGGTGTCGGTGATGTGGGCCAACAACGAGGTGGGCACCGTGATGCCGACGGCCGAGCTGGCCGCCGTGGCCGCCGAGTTCGGCGTGCCGATGCACAGCGACGCCGTGCAGGCGGTGGGGCAGCTGCCCGTCGACTTCACCGCGAGCGGGCTGTCGGCGATGAGCGTGGCGGCCCACAAGTTCGGCGGTCCGCCTGCGGTCGGCGCGCTGCTGCTGCGCCGCGACGTCGCCTGTGTGCCGCTGCTGCACGGCGGCGGCCAGGAACGCGACATCCGTTCCGGCACACCCGATGTGGCCGGCGCCGTCGGTATGGCCGCGGCGGCCCGGATCGCCGTCGACGGCCTGGAGGCCAACAGCGCGCGGCTGCGCGCGTTGCGGGATCGCCTGGTGGCCGGCGTGCTGGCCGAGATCGACGACGTGGCCCTCAGCGGCGCTGCCGACCCGCTGCGGCTGCCGAGCAACGCGCACTTCACCTTTCGCGGCTGCGAGGGTGACGCGCTGCTGATGTTGTTGGACGCAAACGGGATTGAGTGCTCGACGGGATCGGCGTGCACCGCCGGCGTGCCACAACCGTCGCACGTGCTGATGGCGATGGGCGCCGACGCGGCCACCGCCCGCGGGTCGCTGCGATTGTCGTTGGGGCACACCAGCGTCGACGCCGACGTCGACGAGGTGTTGCGGGTGCTTCCGGCGGCGGTGGAGCGTGCCCGCCGCGCCACCCTGGCCGCCGCGGGGGCATCCGGGTGAGGGTGCTGGCCGCGATGAGCGGCGGCGTCGATTCGTCGGTCGCCGCCGCCCGCATGGTCGACGCCGGACACGACGTCGTCGGCGTGCACCTGGCGCTGTCAACCGCGCCGGGCACGCTGCGCACCGGCTCGCGCGGGTGCTGCTCGAAGGAGGATGCGTCGGACGCCCGGCGCGTCGCTGATGTGCTCGGAATCCCGTTCTACGTATGGGATTTCGCGGAGAAATTCGCCGAAGACGTGATCGACGACTTCGTGTCGTCCTACGAACGCGGGGAAACCCCCAACCCGTGCGTGCGGTGCAATCAGCGCATCAAGTTCTCGGCGCTGTCCGCGCGGGCGCTGGCCCTGGGCTTCGACACCGTCGCCACCGGGCACTACGCCCGGCTGTCCGGCGGGCGGCTGCGTCGCGCCGTCGATCACGACAAGGACCAGTCCTATGTGCTGGCCGTGCTGACCGCAGAACAGCTGCGCCACGCCACCTTCCCGATCGGCGACACCCCCAAGTCGCAGATTCGCGAGGAGGCCGCGCGCCGCGGCCTGGCCGTCGCCGAGAAGCCCGACAGCCACGACATCTGCTTCATCCCGTCCGGTGACACCCGCGCCTTTTTGGGGGCGCGCATCGGCGTCCGGAGCGGCAGCGTGGTCGGTGCCGACGGCGCGGTGCTGGCCACCCACGACGGGGTGCACGGGTTCACCATCGGCCAGCGCAAGGGCCTCGGCATCGCCGGGCCCGGGCCCGACGGCGGCCCCCGCTACGTCACCGCGATCGACGCCGAGACGGGCACCGTTCGGGTGGGCGAGGCCGCCGACCTGGAGGTGCACGCGCTGAGCGGGCGCGAGCCGGTCTTCACGGCGGGAGCCGCGCCGGCGGGCCCCATCGAGTGCTCGGTCCAGGTGCGCGCGCACGGCGAAACCGTCGACGCGGTGGCCGAGCTGACCGGCGACGAGCTGGCGGTCCGGTTGCGTGCCCCGATCCGCGGGGTGGCGCGCGGCCAGACGCTGGTGCTCTACCGCCCCGACGCCGACGGCGACGAGGTCTTGGGCAGCGCCACCATCGCCGCCACCTCGCGCTGAGTCTCCGCCGGTCAGCGGCCCGCAGATCCATTTTCGGGCCGCTTCAAGAATGCTTTGAGGATCCGCCAAGCCCCATCTCCGACTATTTCCCTGACGCTAAACGCCACCGGGGCCGCGAGCGGAGAGGAACTAACCGAGATGACCACCAGCCACGTCGCAGTGCGGGCAGTAGCCCCCGTTCAGACCAACGGCATCGCCATCGCAGCCTTCGTCCTCAGCCTGATGGGCATGTACGCCAGCCCGCTGCTGAGCGCGGCGCTCGCCCTCGTCGGGCTCTACCAGGTGCGGCGCCGCGAGCAGAACGGATTCGGGCTGGCGATTGCCGCGCTGGCGGTCTCGGCGGCCGTCACGGCCCTGCACGTCGCGATGTGGATCCACTGCGGCCACGCCAACTTCGAAATGCTCACCACGTCGCACTGGTGACCGGCAGCACGCTGCCCCCGAGCCGCACAGCCGCCTGGCGTACCCCTCACGCGCCAGGCGGCTGTTGCGCGTTTAGTTCGGGATGTTGGCGGTGATGTTCGTCAGCACGATGTCGGACACCGATTGCGGGAAGCCGCAGAAGGTGACCTCCAGCATGGTCACCGACACCACCCGGTAGTCGCGGCCGCAGCCGCCGGGGCTCAGATGCAGCGAGGTGGCGTCGGCCTTCCAGTCGCCGACGAACAGGTTGCCCGCCGACCCGCCGGCGCACGTCCCGACGGTGGCGACCAGATCCGAAAACGCGTGCCGGGCGGTGCCGGTGTCCCGGTAGGCCGCGGCACCCTCGGATATCAGCGCGCCGTCCGGGGGATCCTGGAACGTGGTCTTGTGGAACTTCGCGACATCGGGTCCGAACGTGGCGGTCTCGGCGAAGATGAACCGGCACGCCTGCGGGGTGGTGTCGGCCAGGGTGTCGACGTCGACGGGGTTGTTGCCGTCCATCGAGGGAATGATCGTCAGATGCTCACCGGTGCCGGTGATCGCGCGCATCCGGGACTGGTCCAGCAGGATGGTGTCGACGTTGACGCCGTTGACCTCCCTGCCGCCGCCGGCGAACCCGGGGACCGCCGCACCGCCCACCACCCGGGTGCACGCCGCCGTCAGCGCCAGGACGCCACACAACAGCAGTGGCCGCGTCAGTCTGGCCGTCGATCTGGCTCTGTGCCGCACCGAAATGCACCTTTCCGGGGCTTTCCAGAGTAATCGCGTCGCGATGGTCACATCGGGAGGCGGCGCCACCCCCGCGGCACGACGTCGAATACGGTTGCCGGGTGACTAATTTCGCGGCCGGTTTCGCCGGCGTCCTGCCGAAGGCCACCGGCACCGGATCGTGGCCGGGAACCTCGGCGCGCGCCGCCGCCGAGGTCGTCGTCGGCGAATTGGCGGACGCGATCGCACACCTCGTCGAATTGCCGGCCAGGGGAGTGGGCGCCGACCTGCTCGGCCGCGCCGGGGCGCTGCTGGTCGACGTGGCCATCGACACGGTGCCGCGCGGCTACCGCATCGCCGCCCGGCCGGGCGCGGTGACCCGCCGCGCCCGCAGCTTCCTCGACGAGGACATGGATGCGCTGGAAGAGGCGTGGGAAACGGCCGGCCTGCGCGGCGGCGGGCGGGTGGTCAAGGTGCAGGCCCCCGGCCCGATCACGCTGGCCGCCGGGCTCGAGCTGGGCAACGGCCACCGGGCGATCACCGACCCCGGCGCGCTGCGTGACTTGGCGGGGTCGCTGGGCGAAGGCGTCGGGGCGCATCGCGCGGCGCTGGCCCGCCGGCTCGACACACCCGTCGTCGTGCAGCTCGACGAGCCGTCGCTGCCCGCGGCGCTGGCCGGACACCTGACCGGGGTGACCGCGCTGAGCCCGGTCGCCGCGCTCGACGAGGCGGTAGCGGGTCCGCTGCTCGACACCTGCGTCACTGCCGCGGGCGCCGACGTGCTGGTGCACAGCTGCGCGGCCGGCCTGCCGTGGAATCTATTGCAGCGCAGCACTATTCGTGCGTTATCGGTCGACGCCGCGACGCTGAAGGCGGCTGACCTGGACGGCATCGCCGCGTTCGTCGAGTCGGGCCGCACCGTCATGCTGGGGGTGGTCCCCGCGACAGCCCCGGCCAAGCGGCCGTCGGTCGAGGAGGTGGCCGCGGCGCTCGTCGCGGTGACCGACCGGCTCGGGTTCGGTCGCTCGGCGCTGCGCGACCGCATCGGGGTCACCCCGGCCTGCGGCCTGGCGACGGCGACCCCGGAGTGGGCCCGCATTGCGATCGAGCTGGCGCGCCAGGCCGCCGCGGCCTTCGCTGAAGACGCGGACTCCATCTGAAGGGCCTGTCGGGCGCCTTCGATAGCCTGCGAGGGTGAGTTCGCCAGAGGCTGACCCCACGGTGTCCGATCCCTTGGGCGCCGACGTTCGCCGGCAATGGCGTGAACTGGCCGACGAGGTGCGCGAACACCAGTTTCGCTACTACGTGCGCGACGCGCCGATCATCACCGACGCGGACTTCGACGTCCTGCTGCGGCGGCTGGCCGCGCTCGAGGACGAGCACCCCGAGCTGCGCACGCCCGATTCGCCGACCCAGCTCGTCGGCGGCGCCGGGTTCGCCACCGACTTCACTTCGGCCGACCACCTGGAGCGGATGCTGTCGCTGGACAACGTGTTCAGCACCGAGGAGTTCGACCAATGGGCCGCGCGCATCCGCGCCGACATCGGTAACGACGTGCCCTACCTGTGCGAGCTCAAGATCGACGGCGTCGCGCTGGCGTTGGTCTACCGCGACGGCCGACTGGTGCGGGCGGCGACCCGCGGCGACGGCCGCACCGGCGAGGACGTCACGAACAACGCGCGCACCATCGACGACGTCCCCGAAAAGCTGACGGCCGCCAAGGGCCACCCGATACCCGCCGTCCTCGAGGTGCGCGGCGAGGTGTTCTTCCGGGTCGCCGACTTCGAGGCGCTCAACGCGTCGCTGGTCGAAGACGGCAAGGCGCCGTTCGCCAATCCGCGCAACAGCGCCGCGGGCTCGCTTCGGCAGAAGGACCCGGCCGTCACCGCCCGCCGCAAGCTGCGGATGATCTGCCACGGGCTCGGGCACATCGAAGGCTTCCGGCCGGCGACGCTGCACGACGGCTACCTCGCGCTGAAGGCCTGGGGGCTGCCCGTCTCCGAGCACACCACCCGGGTCCAGAGCGCGGCCGGCGCGCTGGACCGCATCGCCTACTGGGGCGAGCACCGCCACGACGTCGAGCACGAAATCGACGGTGTCGTAGTCAAAGTCGACGACGTGGCGCTGCAACGCCGGCTGGGCTCCACCTCGCGGGCGCCGCGCTGGGCGATCGCCTACAAGTACCCGCCCCAAGAGGTGCAGACCAAACTGCTCGACATCCGGGTCAACGTCGGACGCACCGGGCGCGTCACGCCGTTCGCGTTCATGGAGCCGGTCACGGTGTCCGGATCGACGGTGGGACTGGCCACGCTGCACAACGCCGCCGAGGTCAAGCGCAAGGGCGTGCTGATCGGCGACACCGTGGTGATCCGCAAGGCGGGCGACGTGATTCCCGAAGTGCTGGGTCCCGTGGTCGACCTGCGCGACGGCACCGAACGCGAATTCGTCATGCCCACACACTGTCCCGAGTGCGGCACCGAGCTGGCTCCGGCGAAGGAGGGCGACGCCGACATCCGCTGCCCGAATTCGCGGTCGTGCCCGGCGCAGTTGCGGGAGCGGGTGTTTCACGTCGCCGGCCGCGGCGCCTTCGACATCGAGGCGCTGGGGTACGAGGCCGCCATCGCGCTGCTGGGCGCCGGGGTGATCTCCGACGAGGGAGACCTGTTCTCGATCACCGAGGATGACCTGCTGCGCACCGAGCTGTTCACCACCAAGGCCGGCGCGGTGTCGGCCAACGGCAAGCGGCTGCTGGCCAACCTGGACAAGGCCAAGTCGCAGCCGCTGTGGCGGGTGCTGGTGGCGTTGTCGATCCGGCACGTCGGTCCGACCGCAGCACGGGCGCTGGCAACGGAATTCGCCGAGCTGAAGGCCATCGAAGAGGCGTCGACGGAACAGCTGGCCGCGGTCGAGGGCGTCGGGCCGACCATCGCCGCCGCGGTCACCGAGTGGTTCACCGTCGACTGGCATTGCGCGATCGTCGAGAAGTGGCGCGCGGCCGGTGTGCGGATGGCCGACGAGCGCGACACCAGCACGCCGCGCACGCTGGAGGGACTCACCATCGTCGTCACCGGTTCGCTGACCGGCTTCTCCCGCGACGAGGCCAAGGAGGCGATCCTGGCGCGCGGCGGCAAGGCCTCGGGTTCGGTGTCGAAGAAGACCGACTACGTCGTTGCGGGGGACGCGCCCGGATCGAAATACGACAAGGCGGTCGAGCTCGGGGTGCCGATCCTCGACGAGGACGGCTTCCGCACGCTGTTGGCCGAGGGGCCGCAGTGACCGGTTACGGCGACTCCACCCGAACCGTCAAAGCCGTTGATTCCCACATCATTCCGGGTCAGCCGGTGGCGCCGCAGGCGGTGCTCGCCAGCGCCTATCACCTGTCCGCCGACGAGTCGGAATCCTTGGACAGCTACGGCCGCTACTCCAATCCGACGTGGCGGCAACTGGAGTCGGCGCTCGCGGAGCTCGAAGGGGCGACCGACGCGCTGGTGTTCGGCTCGGGCATGGCGGCCATCGGCGCCGCGCTGCGCGCGCTGGCCACGCCCGGGTCGACGTTGGTGGTGCCGGCCGACGGCTACTACCAGGTGCGCCGCTTCGCCACCGAAGACCTGGTGCCGTCGGGTGTGACGGTCATCGAGGCGACCAGTTCGCAGATCTACGACGCTGCCGACAAGGCCGACGTGGTGCTCGCCGAGACTCCGACGAACCCCGCGCTGGATGTCGTTGACCTGCAACGGTTGGCGGCGATCTGTCATGGTCGCGGCGGGCGGCTGATGGTGGACAACACCGCCGCAACCCCGCTCGGCCAGCAGCCGCTGTCGTTGGGCGCCGACCTGGTGGTCGCCAGCGCCACCAAGGGCCTGTCCGGCCACAGCGACCTGCTCGCCGGATACGTCGCCACCAGCCGGCCCGAGGTGATCGCCGCGGTGCAACGCCAGCGCCTGCTGGCCGGCGCGATCCTCGGCGGCTTCGAGGCGTGGCTGGTGCTGCGCAGCCTCGGCAGCGCCGGACTGCGATTCGAGCGGCAATGCCGCAACGCGCAGGCGGTCGCCGAGATGCTGGCGGGCCATCCCGCCGCGCGATCGGTCCGTTACCCCGGCCTCGCCGACGATCCGTCGCATCCCGTCGCGGCCGCGCAGATGCGGCGCTTCGGTTCACTGGTGTCGGTCGAATTCGCCGATGCCGCCGCGGTGCACGCGCTGGTGGCGCGCAGCGAGTTGCTCATCGCGTCGACCAGCTTCGGCGGCCTGCACACCGCGGTGGACCGCAGGGCGCGCTGGGGCGACGCCGTCGCCGACGGCTTCGCCCGCATCTCGCTGGGCATCGAAGACACCGACGACCTTCTCGCCGACATCGAACGCGCCCTCAGCTCGCGGTCATAGCCCCGCAGCCCGAGCGGTTCTATGGTGGGCGCTATGTCCCAGGCCGCCGGCGAGTGCCCGCAGGCCTCGCCGTGGTCGCCGCGCGAGGCCGAGATATTGGCGGTGACCCTGCAGTTGTTGCAGGAACACGGCTACGACCAGCTGACGGTGGACGCGGTGGCCGGCGAGGCGCACGCCAGCAAGGCCACCGTCTATCGCCGCTGGCCCTCGAAGGCCGAACTGGTGCTGGCCGCCTTCACCGAGGGGGTCCGCCTGGTTGGGGACCCGCCCAATACCGGCACCCTGCGCGGCGATCTGCTGCACCTGGGGGAGGCGATCTGCCAGGAGGGCGGGCAGCACGCCGGCACCATCCGCGCGGTGATGGTCGAGGTGTCGCGCCATCCGAAGCTCAACGAGGTCTTGCAGAACCAATTCCTCAAGCAGCGCAAGGCCGTGCTCCAGCACGTGCTGCGCCAGGCCGTCGACCGGGGAGAGATCTCCGCCGAGGTCGTCACCGACGAGCTCTGGGACCTGTTGCCCGGCTACCTGATCTTCCGGTCCATCATCCCGGACCGGCCGCCCAACCGTCGCACCGTGCAAGCGCTCGTCGACGGGTTCCTCATCCCGGGCCTGACCAGAACCAGCGGTTAACCGCCTAGCCACCGATGTGTACGGTCGCGTCTCTTGAACAGTACGGTCCAGTACCGTACTGTCAGAGCGATCGACGACCCTTGCGGCAGGCAGTGGTCGTGGTCCTAGAGTGAGCGAGACGCCCGACCATCGAAAGGCCGACGGGTGAAGGCGATTTCCCTTTCCAGGCTCGTTAGACGCGGCTGGATGGTGCTGGTCGCGGTGCTCGTCCTGGCCATCACCGGGTTCGCCATCTTCCGGTTGCACGGGATCTTCGGCTCGCACAACAACACGACGGCCAACAGCGGCTTGTCCAACGAGATCGTCCCGTTCAACCCCAAGAAGGTGGTGCTCGAGGTCTTCGGCTCGCCCGGCGCGGTGGCAACCATCAACTACCTTGATGTCAACGCCCAGCCGCAGCAGGTCAGAAACGCGCCGCTGCCTTGGTCATTCACGATCACCTCGACGGAGCCCGCGGTCGTCGGCAACGTCGTGGCCCAGGGCAACGGAGACACGCTGGGCTGCCGCATCATCGTCAACGGCGAAGTCAAAGACGAACGCACCGTCAACAAGGTTGACGCCTACACCTTCTGTTTGGACAAATCCGGATGACCCCACCAGAGAACCCAGATGAACCCCGGCGGTCCCGCGTGCCGCGGACCATCCGTCGGCTCGCGCTGCCGATCCTGCTGTTCTGGATCGCGCTGGCCGCCCTCACCAACATCACGGTGCCGCAGCTGGAAGAGGTTGGGCGAACCCACAATGTCGCGCTGAACTCGCCGGATGCGCCGTCGCTCAAGGCGATCAAGCGCATCGGTGAAAAGTTCAACGAGTTCGACACCGACAGCACGGCGATGATCGTCCTGGAAGGTGACAAGCCGCTCGGCGCGGACGCCCATCGCTTCTACGACGAGATGATCCGCAAGCTCGAGCAGGACCGCAAGCACGTCCAGCACGTGCAAGACTACTGGGGCGACACCCTGACCGCGGCGGGATCGCAGAGCAGCGACGGCAAGGCCGCCTACGTTCAGGTGAATCTCGCCGGTAATCAAGGCTCGGCGATGGCCAACGAGGGCGTCGGGGCGCTGCGCGACATCATCGACCACATGCACCCACCGCCGGGCGTCAAGGTCTATGTCACCGGCGCGGCCCCGCTGATCTCCGACCAGTTCGACGTCGGCAGCAAGGGCACCGCGAAGGTCACCTCGATCACCGTCGGGGTGATCGCGCTGATGCTGTTCTTCGTCTACCGCTCGGTGCTCACCACGCTGCTCGTGCTCGGCACGGTCCTCATCGAAATGTCCGCCGCCCGAGGCCTTGTCGCCTTCCTCGGCAATGCCGGGGTGATCGGGCTGTCGACCTACGCGACGAACCTGCTGACGCTGCTGGTGATCGCCGCAGGGACCGACTACGCGATCTTTTTCGTGGGGCGCTATCAGGAGGCGCGCGGCGCCGGCGAGGATCGCGAGACCGCCTTCTACACCATGTATCGCGGGACCACCCACATCGTGCTGGGCTCCGGGCTCACCGTCGCCGGCGCGGTGGCCTGCCTGAGTTTCACGCGGCTGCCCTACTTCCAAAGTCTGGGCATCCCAGCGGCATTGGGCATCCTGGTCGCGCTGTGTGCCGCGCTGACGTTGGGCCCGGCCATCCTCACGCTGGGTGCCAGGGTGGGCATCTTCGATCCCAAGCGGGCGATGAGGACCCGCGGCTGGCGGCGCATCGGCACCGCCATCGTGCGCTGGCCCGGTCCCGTGTTGGCCGCGGCCTGCGTGCTGGCCCTGGTGGGCCTGCTCGCCCTGCCCGGATACAAGACCAGTTACGACACCCGCCCCTACATGCCCGCCAGCGCGCCGGCCAATGTCGGCTACACCGCGGCCGAGAAACACTTCTCGCGCGCCCGGCTGGAGCCCGAATTGCTGATGCTCGAATCCGATCACGACATGCGTGATCCGGCCGACATGCTCATCCTGGACAAGGTCGCCAAGGCGGTGTTCCACGTGCCCGGCATCGCGCAGGTGCAGACCATCACCCGGCCGTTGGGCACCCCGCTGGTGCATAGCTCGCTGGCGTTCGTGATCAGCAACCAGAGCGCCGCGCAGCAGGAAAACCTTACCTATCAACGGGATCGGGCCGACGACGCCCTCAAGCAGGCCAACGAGCTGTCGAAGACCATCAACATCCTCAAGCAGCAGTACACGCTGCAGCAGCAGCTCGCCGACGCCACGCACAGCGAGACCCAGAACTTCAAGGACACCATCACCACGATCAACGACCTGCGCGACAAGCTCGCCAACCTCGACGACTTCCTGCGGCCGCTGCGCAGCTACTTCTATTGGGAAAAGCACTGCTACGACATTCCCGCCTGCTACGCGATGCGGTCCACGTTCGAGGCGCTCGACGCCACCGACCAGCTGAGCGCGAAGTTCGAAGACCTGGTGGCGACGCTGGACAAACTCGACGCGCTGCAACCGAAGCTGGTGGCGCTGATACCGCCCCAGATCCAAAGCCAGGAGACCAACCGCGATCTGACCCTGGCGAATTACGCGACGCTGTCCGGCATTTACGCGCAGACCGCCGCGGCGATCGACAACGCGACGGCGCTGGGGCGGGCCTTCGACGCGGCCAAGAACGACGACACCTTCTACCTGCCGCCCGAGGTATTCGACAACCCCGACTTCAAGCGCGGGCTGAAGCTGTTCCTCTCACCCGACGGCAAGGCCGTCCGGATGATCGTCACGCATGACGGCGATCCCGCCACCACCGAAGGCATTTCGCACATCGATCCCATCGCCAAGGCCGCGCATGAGGCCCTGAAGGGCACGCCGATGGCCGATGCCAAGATCTATCTCGGCGGCACCGCGGCCACGTACAAGGACATCCAGGACGGCGCGAAGTACGACCTGATGATCGTGGCGTTCGCCGCGTTGAGCCTGATCCTGTTGATCATGATGCTCATCACGCGAAGCCTGATCGCCGCGCTGGTGATCGTGGGCACCGTGGCCCTGTCGCTGGGTGCCTCGTTCGGGCTGTCGGTGTTGGTCTGGCAGTACCTGTTCGGCATCCAGCTGTACTGGGTCGTGTTGGCGCTGGCCGTAATCCTGCTGCTGGCAGTCGGTTCCGACTACAACCTGCTGTTGATCTCGAGATTCAAGGAAGAGATCCATGCCGGGCTGAAGACCGGCATCATTCGCGCGATGGCGGGCTCGGGTTCGGTGGTCACCTCCGCCGGCCTCGTCTTCGCAATCACCATGTGCGCGTTCGTGTTCAGCGGCTTCCAGGTACTCGGTCAGATCGGGACCACGATCGGCCTGGGATTGCTGTTCGACACGCTGATCGTGCGGTCGTTCATGACGCCTTCTGTCGCAACACTTCTCGGTCGCTGGTTCTGGTGGCCGCAGCGAGTGCGGCCGCGTCCGGCCAGCACGATGCTGCGACCCTACGGGTCGCGCGCGGCGGTGCGCCAGCTGCTGCTGTGGGAAGACGACGATCCCGTCGTGGCGTCAAAAACGCACTAGCGCAGCACGGTGGCGACGATCCCGGCCAGATAACCCAGCCGGGCCACCTCCGAGGGCCGGAACTCCGGGCCGGGACGGCCCAGCACGATGGCCGTGTGCGAATCACCCAGCGGGGCAGCGACCATCGTGATGTCCATGTCGCGCCAGGCCTGCGGCACCCAGTCCGCGCTGCCGTCGAGCGTCGCCGCCTGGTCGATGGGCAGCCAGGGGGCCGACGCCGCCCGCGTCTCCGGGGCGCTCTGGCTGGCGGCGAGGCGCTGCAGCTCCCCGTCGTCGGAGCGGCGCAACACCGTGCACCAGCTCACCCGCAACACCCTGGGCGCCTCGTCGGCCAGCACCTGCAGCCTGGCCGCGCGGCCGCTCGCGGCCGCGACGTGATCGAGGAGCTCCAGCTCGCGGTGTGCCTCCAGCAGACCGGTGTGCGGACGGACGCTGTCCACCCGCACGCCGGACAGCGACTCGGCCGCGGTGATCAGCGTGTCGGGCATCGCGCCCGGCGGCAGTTCGATCACCAGGTCGTCGATCGCGTGGCCTCTGGTGCGCTCCACCACATCCAGCGACAGGATGTCGGCGCCGACCGAACCGAGCGCGACGGCCAGCGAGCCGAGGCTTCCCGGGCGGTCGACCAGCTCGATGCGCAATAGATAGGACGGCACGCGCCCACTGTCGCACAACGCTGTTTCCATGGCATTTCGGCGGGGCTCACGGTCGAGGCTAGGCTTTTCGCTCGTGTCCCAGATCTCCCGCGACGAGGTGGCCCACCTGGCCCGGCTGGCCCGGCTGGCGTTGACCGATGCCGAGCTGGACAGTTTCGCCGGCCAGCTCGACGCCATCATCACCCACGTCAGCCAGATTCAGGCCGTCGACGTCACCGGCGTCGAGGCCACCGACAACCCGCTCAAGGACGTCAACGTCACGCGTCCGGACGAGACGCGGCCGTGCCTGACCCAGCAGGAGGCGCTCGCCGCGGCGCCGTCGGCCGTCGATGGCCGCTTCGCCGTCCCGCAGATCCTCGGAGAAAGCCAGTGACGGCGCCATTGAATGACATTCTGCGAGCTGACGCGGCGACCCTGGCCGCCCAGATCGCCGCCAAGGAGCTGTCGTCGGTCGAGATCACCCAGGCCTGCCTGGACCAGATCGAAGCGACCGACGAGCGCTTCCACGCCTTCCTGCATGTGGCGGCCGACCAGGCGCTCGCGGCGGCGGCCGCCGTGGACAAGTCGCTGGCCGCAGGCGAGCAGCCGCCGTCGGCGCTGGCCGGGGTGCCGCTGGCGCTCAAGGACGTGTTCACCACGACGGACATGCCCACCACCTGCGGCTCCAAGATCCTCGAGGGCTGGCAGTCGCCGTACGACGCGACCGTCACCGCGCGGCTGCGCACGGCGGGCATCCCGATCCTGGGCAAGACCAACATGGACGAGTTCGCGATGGGCAGCTCGACGGAGAACTCGGCCTACGGCCCCACGCGCAACCCGTGGAACGTCGACCGCGTGCCCGGCGGCTCCGGCGGTGGCAGCGCGGCGGCGCTCGCCGCCTTCCAGGCGCCGCTGGCAATCGGGACCGACACCGGCGGCTCGATCCGCCAACCCGCGGCGCTGACCGCGACCGTCGGCGTCAAGCCCACCTACGGCACGGTGTCCCGCTACGGGCTGGTGGCCTGCGCGTCGTCGCTGGACCAGGGCGGGCCCTGCGCGCGCACCGTGTTGGACACCGCGCTACTGCACCAGGTGATCGCCGGCCATGACCGGATGGACTCCACCTCCATCGACGCCGCGGTGCCCGACGTGGTCGGCGCCGCCAAGACCGGCGCGGCCGGCGACCTCAAGGGCGTGCGCGTCGGGGTGGTCAAGCAGCTGCGCGGCGAGGGCTACCAGCCGGGCGTGCTGGCGTCGTTCGAGGCCGCGGTGCAGCAGCTGACCGAACTGGGCGCGCAGGTGAGCGAAGTCGACTGCCCGCACTTCGACCATTCGCTGGCCGCCTACTACCTGATCCTGCCGTCGGAGGTGTCGAGCAACCTGGCCCGCTTCGACGCGATGCGCTACGGGCTGCGCGTCGGCGACGACGGCAGCCACAGCGCCGAGGAAGTGATGGCACTGACGCGGGCCGCTGGATTCGGACCAGAAGTCAAGCGGCGCATCATGATTGGTGCCTACGCGCTGTCGGCGGGCTACTACGACGCGTATTACAACCAGGCGCAGAAGGTGCGCACGCTGATCGCGCGTGACCTCGACGAGGCGTACAAGTCCGTCGACGTCCTGGTCTCGCCGGCCACCCCCACCACCGCATTCGCGTTGGGCGAGAAGGTCGATGACCCGCTGGCGATGTACCTGTTCGACCTGTGCACGCTGCCGCTGAACCTGGCCGGCCACTGCGGGATGTCGGTGCCGTCCGGGCTGTCGCCGGACGACGGCCTGCCGGTGGGGCTGCAGATCATGGCGCCCGCGCTGGCCGACGACCGGCTCTACCGGGTCGGCGCCGCCTACGAGCTCGCCCGCGGTGCGCTGCCGTCGGCGATCTGACTACTGCCCCCGCGGCACGTAGGTGGGCGGCTGTGCCGACAGGTCGGCTTGGGAGTCCACCGTGTAGGTAGAGCGCAGCGGCACCGTCTGGGAGTGCAGCGTCGCCTGGGCGCTGTAGTAGAGCGTTCCGGTGATGTGCACCCGCAGTGTCTTGGGGTCGAGTTCGTAGTTCATGTTTTGGGTGCTCTGCAGCTTGATGAGCTTCTGCGAGTTGGGTTCGACCCCGGTGTTCTGGGTTACCGGGCAGCCGCCGGGCGGGCAGCATCCCTCCGGGGGCGCGACGCCGGCGAAGCAATAGACGAGCCTGCGGTCGAGGGCGTCGAGCGAGGCCTGGCGACCGGCGTCGTTGAGCGTGATGACCGGGGCGATGGTCGGCGGGTGCGCGGTATTGGTCAACGCCTCCAGCAGCAGCGGCCTCGTGTCCGCGGTGATGTCGATGTAGCGATTGGACGACGAAACCTGCGGTGTCCCAGGGAATACCGAGATGGTGGTGGCGCCGTCGATGCTGGCGCCCGAAACCGTGAGCGCCTTCATCGCGGCGTCGGCGTTGGGCGGCGGGGTGATCGTGACCGCGATGGTGGTCGCGTCGAGCTTCCACTGGCCGTCCTTCTTGTGCGCCGAGATCGCGGTCTGCGACGGGGTGGGCCCGAAGTGGGCCGACAACGTCAGGTGTTGGGTATCCGAAGGGACATCGGCATTTTGGGTCGGGTCGATGGTCACCATGATGTCGGTGATCGGCGTCGCGGACAGCTGCGCGTTGAGGGTCTTGTCGGTGAGCAGCTGCGGGGTGGCGGGCTGCTGCGTGCTCAGCGACAACACCGTGCGCGCGTCCCCGGTGGCCAGCGCCTCCAGATAGTGCTGGCCGGCCAGGCGTGCGCCATCGCGATCCTGGGCGGCGAGCGCGGCGGCGTCGGGCCCGCCGAACTTGTGGACCGCAACGATGGCGGCGCCCACCAGCACGGCGATCGCGGCCAGGGCCGAAACCAGCCCGAGGACAAGGCGTTTCCGCTTGCGCCTCGGCGGGCCCGGCTGCCACTGCGGTGGCGGGGACCCGGGATAGCCCGAAGGCGGCGGGGGCATGGGCCCGCCGTGCGGCTGAGGCGGTGGCGCGGCAGCAGGCTGCTGTTGCAGCTGGGCGGCCAGCGCCGCGGCGAATTCACCGCACCGGCCGAAGCGCTGCGCGGGATCCTTGGCCAGTGCGCGGGCGAAAGTCGCGTCGGTGGTGGACAATTCGGGCCGGGTGGCCCCTGGGCGCGGTGGGGCGGCGGTCAACTGCGCGTTGATGACCGCGATGGGGTTGGCGTGTGAGAACGGGCGCTCGCCGGTGAGCAGCTGATAAGCGGTCGCGGCCAGCGCGTATTGGTCGGTGCGGCCGTCGATCTTGGCGCCGCGGAGTTGTTCGGGCGCGCTGTAGTTGAGGCTGTGGCCGATGACCGTCGTGGTGGTGTCGGTCACGGCCTGTGTGGCATCCGCATCGTCGGCGGTGGGGCGGGCAATGCCGAAGTCGCTCAACAGGATTCGTGGTGCACTGCCGTCGTCGGGTCGGCTGATCATGATGTTTTCGGGTTTGACGTCGCGGTGCAGGAGCCCGAGGTGATGCGCGTGGTCCAGGGCGTTGGCCACCGCGCTGACCACTTCCACGACCTCGCCGGCCGAGAGCCCGCCCTGGCGGCGCTCGGCCAGCACGGCGGTCAAGTTGGGGCCGTTGACGTAGTCCATGGCGATCCAGAGCCGGCCGTCGTATTCGCCGCGGTCGTGCACTCCCACGATGTTGGGGTGCCACAGCCCGGAGGCCTGGTCGGCCTCCTGATTGAACCGCCGCTTGAAATCGGGGTCGGCCGACAGGTCGGCGCGCAGGATCTTCAGCGCTTCGAACCGGGGCAGGCGGGGGTGGCGGGCCAGGTACACCTCGCCCATCTCGCCGCTGCCGAGCAACCGCGTCACCGTGTAGCCGGCGAATTGCTCGCCCTCACTCAACGGCATTGGGGCTCACTTTCCTTATTCGTCATTCGGCTGGCTATCTTCCCCCGCCGGGGCGGGCGTAGGTCGGTCGATCTTTCGTGAGATCCACCGTTCCGGCGGCGTTGTAGGTCACGGTGGCGGTGGTCTGCGAGTGAGCGATATAGACGACGCTGCCTGACACGGTCACCACCATGGTGTTCGGGTCGAAGGCGAACTGGGCTTTGGAAAAGTCACCCGCGCCGGTGATCGACACGGTGCTGTCGTTGTTGCTGAGGGAACCGCACTCCGGTGGTGGGGCGACTCCCTGGTAGCAATAGTGCTCATCGTTGTCGACGGCCGTCTTGGCGGCGGCGAGGCCCTTGTCGTTGAGGGTCGCGACGGGCTGGATCGTCGTGGGGCTGCCGTTGCCGGTCAGCGCGTTCAGTAGCACCGGTGGCGCTTGCGCGGTGATGTCGATGAAGCGGTTCGACGACGAGACCGCAAGTGCGCCAGGGAAAACGGCGATCGACGAGGCCCCATTGGCCGGGACGCCGAATACGGCGACCGCCTTGTACGAGGCGTTGGTCACGCCGGGTGTGCCGATGTTGACGGGAGCGGTGGCGTTGTCGAGCTTCCAGTCATTTCCGTTGCGGCGCAAGGCGACTCGGGCCTGGGAAAGGGTCTGGCCGAAGCGGGCCGACAGCATCACGTATTGCACGCTGTTGGGATCGTCGCCGGGTGCCGCAGGGGCCGAGGTGACCGCGATGTCGGTGATCGGGGACGACGCGAGCTGGGCGCGCAGCGTGTCGGCGCTGACCCACTGCGTGTCGGCCGGCGCCTTGGCGCCCATCGACAACGCGGCGGCGGCGTCCCCGCGGGACAGCGCCTCGAGGTAGTGCTGGCCGGCCAGCCGGGCGGCGTCCTGCGCCTCCGCCGCGTTCTGGGTGGAGTGGCCGCCGCCGTCGGAGGGGATGGCGAGGTAGCCGGCCACCGCCGCGACGGCGATCACGGCGGCCGCGACGGCGGCCACCCGCAGCGCGCGCCCGCGCCTCTTCGGCGCGGGTCCCTGCGTGTGCGTCGGCGGCGGCGCGGGCCAGCCCGGGTAGCCGGCGGGCGGCGCCGTAGGCGGGATCGATTGGGGATGTGCCGAGATCCGGAGCTGGGCAGCCAGGGCCGCGGCGAAGTCGCTGCACCGCCCGAAGCGCTGTCGAGGATCTTTGGCCAGCGCCCGGGCGAACACTGGGTCGGCGGCGTCCAGGTCGCGCCGTATCGCGCCCGGCACGGGCGGGGGAGCCGTCAGGTGGGCGCTGATCACCGCCACCGCAGGCAGATTGGCGAACATCTTGACGCCGGTCAGTAGATAGTAGGCCGTTGCGGCAAGCGAGTACTGGTCGGCGCGGCCGTCGAGCGGGGCGCCCATGAGTTGTTCAGGCGAGCTGTAATTGACCGTGCCCATCGCCATGTTGGTGGCCGTCAAGCCGGTGGTGTCGTCGATGGGGCGCGCAATACCAAAGTCGCTCAACAGGATTCGGGGCGAACTTCCGTCATTGGGTTGGCTGACGATGACATTGGCCGGCTTGACATCGCGGTGCAGCAGGCCCTGGCGATGGGCGTGGTCCAGGGCGTCGGCCACCGCGCTGACGATGGCGACCACCTGGTCGCGCGGCATTCCGGTCCGATAGCGCGAGCTCATCAACTCGCCCAGGTCCGCGCCGTCGACGTAATCCATCGTGATCCACAGCTGGCCGTCGAACTCGCCGCGGTCGTGCACCCCGACGATGTGGGGGTGCCACAGCCCGGCGGCCAGCTCCGCCTCCCGGTTGAACCGCTGCTGGAAATCGCGATCCGCGGACAGATCCGGGTGCAGCACCTTGAGCGCTTCAAAGCGCGGGAAGCGTGGGTGGCGGGCCAGATACACCTCGCCCATGCCGCCGCTGCCAAGCAGCCGCACCATCGTGTAGCCGGCGAACTGTTCGCCGTCTCTCAACGGCATAGCGTCTCGATCCGCATAACCACTTTTCTCGTCTCGTCTCAGGTAGCTGATGGCTCGGGCAGGCGGCGGCGCCGGCCGCCGCGCGGGTTGCGGGCGACCGCCCATCGATCGTGGAAGGCCTGGACGGACGCCCTGGTGTAGAACCGGCCCGCGGCGCAATGGACCACGGGCGCGGGAAAGTCCGGGTCGTCGGCGAGCTTTCCGGCACGCTGGCGCGACACGCCCAATTCGCCCGCGATCTCGGTGATGCCGATCAGGTCGAGATTCAAAGCTTCCGGGTGCGCGGCGAAGTCGGCGGTGCTCTGCACCAGCAGGCGTATCGGCGTCAGCAGCAGCCCGGTGGTGTCGGCCGCCCGCAGGCCGGTGTCGGTGGCGGCTTCGAGCGAGTCGGCCTCGACCTCGAGCGTGATCTGCAGCCGGCCGCTGCGCGCGTCATAGCTGACGTCGGCGGGACCCAGCCCGCGCGAGAGCGCCGCGGTCTCGTCGGGCGTCAGCGCCGCGGCGGTGTAAGTGAGCTGCGCGGTCCAGGTCATGGCGCGGTCGTCCCCCAGTTTCGGCGCGTTGCGTCTGCGCTCCCTTGGGCCATCGTGGGGCATAACTGTTGACAGGCGCAATAGTGCGGCTTGGTTCGGCGCATCTGAGGCCAATTCCCGCCGCGGGCCGTTCTCACAGGCAAGATGAAGGCATGCGGATCGGAATTCTCACGGGCGGTGGCGATTGTCCCGGCCTCAACGCCGTCATCCGGGCGGTCGTGCGCACCTGCGACTCCCGGTACGGCTCGTCGGTTGTCGGCTTCCAGGACGGGTGGCGCGGGCTGCTGGAGAACCGGCGCATCCAGCTACAGAACGACGAACGCAACGACCGGCTGCTGGCAAAGGGCGGAACCATGCTGGGCACCGCCCGGGTGCATCCCGACAAACTGCGGGCCGGGCTGAACCAGATCAAGCAGACATTGGACGACAACGGCATCGACGTGCTGATCCCCATCGGCGGCGAGGGCACGCTGACGGCGGCGCACTGGCTGTCCGAAGAGAACGTGCCGGTGGTCGGTGTGCCCAAGACGATCGACAACGACATCGATTGCACCGACGTGACTTTCGGTCACGACACCGCGCTGATGGTCGCCACCGACGCCATCGACCGGTTGCACAGCACGGCCGAATCGCACCAGCGGGTGATGCTGGTCGAGGTGATGGGCCGGCACGCCGGCTGGATCGCGCTGAACGCCGGGCTGGCCTCCGGCGCGCACATGACGCTGATCCCCGAGCAGCCCTTCGACGTCGAAGAGGTGTGCCGGCTGGTCAAACGGCGCTTCCAGCGCGGGGATTCGCATTTCATCTGCGTGGTCGCCGAGGGCGCCAAACCCGTTCCTGGCTCGATTGCGTTGCGCGAGGGCGGAATTGACGAATTCGGCCACGAGCGCTTCACCGGTGTGGCCGCGCAGCTCGCCATCGACGTGGAGAAGCGGATCAACAAGGAAGTGCGGGTGACCGTGCTGGGCCACGTCCAGCGGGGCGGCATCCCGACGGCCTACGACCGGGTGCTGGCCACCCGGTTCGGGGTCAACGCCGCCGACGCCGCGCACGCCGGCGAATACGGGCAGATGGTGTCGCTGCGCGGCCAGGACATCGGCCGGGTGCCGCTGGCCGATGCGGTGCGCCAGCTCAAGCTGGTGCCCGAAAGCCGCTACGACGACGCCGCGGCTTTCTTCGGATAGCCCCATATTGTGGTTTAGCTAACACCGGGCAGCGGCTATACGGCTGCCATGAGCAACCGCGGCTCCGTGCGCGGACCTGGTCAGCGGCAGGCCGCTCCACCGGCGTGGCAACTCGACGCCAGCTCGACGGCGGCCACCGTGCCGGAACCGGTACAACGCGTGCGGCGGGGCGTGGCGTCGCTGCGCCGCGACGTGACGCTCGGTGGGTTGGCCCTCGACGGGCCCGATCAGCAGGAATCCCCGTTCAGCGCCGGCACCAGCTGGCGGGACATGCTGCGCCGGGCGACCGGCATCGACCTGGGCCCCAGCAAGGGCTCGGCGCACGAGGACGACCTGCGCCGCCGCATCCGCACCGGCATCGGCGGGGTGTTCCCCGTCGCGGTCCTGAACTTCAAGGGCGGCGTCGGCAAGACCTCGGTGGTCGAGGCGCTGGGCTCGACCTTCGCCGATGTGCGCAACGACCGGGTGATCGCTGTTGACATCGATGCCGGCGACCTGGTTGAACGGCATGGTCGCCGCAACCCGCTGAGCATGGCCGACCTACTCGCCGACAATTCGATCACGCAATACCGCGAGGTCCGGGCGCACACCTACATGAACAGCTTCGGGCTGGAAGTGCTCGGACTGCCGGACTACGGCCGCACCGATTGGCGGCTGGGACGCTCGGGCATCGTCAAGGCGTTTTCGGTTCTGCGCAAGCACTATTCGGTCATGTTGGTCGACTGCGTGAAGGCGATCAATTCCAGCGTGATGGACGCCGTGCTGCCCGAGGCTCGGGCGCTGGTGGTGGTCACCGGTGTCTCCAGCGACGCGGTGCGCAAGACCCGGACGACGCTGGACTGGTTGTGCAACAACGGATACCGGCGGCTGCTGGGCAGGACGGTGCTGGCCGTCAACAATGCCGGCCCGGACAAGCCCGACCGGGTGGTCGCCAAGGAACTGGAGGCGCTGTCGGCCCGCGTCGCCGCCACCGTGGAGCTGCCCTTCGACCGGCATGTGCGCGAGGGCAAAGAGATCGGCCTGGACCGGTTGAGCAAGGACAGCAGGCGCGGCTACCTCGAGCTGGCCGCCGCGCTGGCCGACATGGTGCCGGGCCGGTCCTGACAGTCGGCCCGCAGCACCGGGCGGGCAAGCGTCGGACACTAGGTTGATGGTGGCGGCCCGCTTCGCCCGGCTTCGCCGCCCTCGCGACCGCCACTACGATCGACGGCATGAGTGTTGCTGCCAGCGCCGATGTCATGGACTACGACGAGGTCCTCGAGCGCTTCGATCCGGTCCTGGGCCTCGAGGTGCACGTCGAGCTGTCCACCGCGACCAAGATGTTCTGCGGCTGTTCCACCGGATTCGGCGCCGAACCCAACACCCAGGTGTGCCCGGTCTGCCTGGCGCTGCCCGGTTCGCTGCCGGTGCTCAATCGGGCCGCGGTGGAGTCGGCGATCCGCATCGGGCTGGCGCTGAACTGCGAGATCGTGCCGTGGTGCCGGTTCGCCCGGAAGAACTACTTCTACCCGGACATGCCGAAGAACTACCAGATCTCGCAGTACGACGAGCCCATCGCGATCAACGGCTACCTCGAGGCGCCGCTGGACGACGGCAGCACCTGGCGGGTCGAGATCGAGCGCGCGCACATGGAGGAGGACACCGGCAAGCTCACCCACATCGGCAGCGAAACCGGCCGCATCCACGGCGCGACCACCTCGCTCGTCGACTTCAATCGCGCCGGCGTGCCCCTGATCGAAATCGTCACCAAGCCCATCGTCGGGGCCGGGGCCCAGGCGCCGCAGATCGCCCGGGCTTATGTGACCGCGCTGCGGGATCTGTTGCGCGTCTTGGACGTATCCGATGTGCGGATGGACCAGGGCTCGCTGCGCTGTGACGCCAACGTATCGCTAAAGCCAACGGGGACAACAGAATTCGGTACCCGCACCGAGACCAAGAACGTCAACTCGCTCAAGAGCGTCGAGGTCGCGGTGCGCTACGAGATGCAGCGCCAGGCCGCGGTTCTCGTGTCCGGCGGCCAGATCATCCAGGAAACCAGGCACTTTCAGGAGGTCGGCGGCACCACCAGCCCGGGCCGCGCCAAGGAGACCGCGCAGGACTACCGCTATTTCCCCGAGCCGGACCTGGAACCGGTCGCGCCCAGCCGCGAGCTGGTCGAGCGGCTGCGGGAAACCATCCCGGAGCTACCGTGGTTGAGCCGCAAGCGGATTCAGGACGAATGGGGCGTCTCCGACGAGGTGATGCGCGACCTCGTCAACGCCGGCGCGGTCGACTTGGTGATCGCGACCGTCAAGCACGGGGCGCCCAGCGAGCAGGCGCGCGCCTGGTGGGGAAACTTCTTGGTGCAGAAGGCCAATGAGGCCAACATCGCGCTCGACGAACTGGCCATCACCCCGGCGCAGGTCGCGGCCGTGGTGGCGCTGATCGACGAGGGCAAGCTGTCCAACAAGCTGGCCCGCCAGGTCGTCGAGGGTGTGCTGGCCGGCGAGGGCGAACCCGCGCAGGTGATGACGGACCGCGGTCTGGCGCTGGTGCGCGACGACTCGGTGACACAGGCCGCCGTCGACGAGGCCCTGGCCGCCAATCCCGATGTGGCGGAAAAGATTCGCGGCGGCAAAGTTCAAGCGGCCGGCGCGATCGTCGGCGCGGTGATGAAGGCCACCCGGGGCCAGGCCGACGCGGCCCGGGTTCGCGAGCTGGTGCTGGCGGCCTGCGGCCAGAGCTAGCGCCCGCTAGGTCTTGTCGTCGTTGTTGCGCGGGAAGCCGCCGCCCTGCGGGAACAACGGGAACACCACGTCGTCCAGCTTCTCGGCGTCCCCGGCGGTCTTGTTGACCGTTGCGCCCCAGATGTTTCCGTCAGGCGACATCCGCAGCGCCCACGCGTGGGCGTGAGTGTCCTTCCGGACGACCTCGGGCTCACCGGTGACCGCACCCGTCGCGGGCGCAAGCCGAATCGCCACGGTCATTTTGGTGTTGATCAGGTTGACCATGATGGTGCCGTCCATCGCAGCGCAGCCGGCCACGCCCGGCTTGTCCGGCCAGGTCCACACCGTGGACACCTGAGAGTTCTTGGTGATGCGCTGCAGCCGGTCGGCGCTGGGGGTGCGGTCGGCGACGTACAGCGAGCCGTCGACCGGGTCGGTGCACAGGCCGCCGCCGGAGCCGACGCCGGACAGCGCCGTCGTCGGCGGCGCCTGGCCCACGGTGGTGGGCTGCTCGATGCGCAACACCTTGCCGGCCAGTGATCTGGGATCGGCGGCCATCGCCGGGTTGCCCGCATCGCCGGTCATGACGACCAGCGTGGTGGGGCTGGTGAACATCAACGCCCCCATGTTGCCGGTGGCGCCCTTGGGGATCCCGGTCAGGATGTCCTTCGGAATGTCACCGTCGGCGATCCGGATCACCCGGTTGTCGGTCGGGGTGCTGATGTAGGCGTACATCAGGCGGTCCTGCGTGTAGGTGGGCGACATCACGATGTCCATCAGTCCGCCGTCGCCGGACGGGTCGACTGGGATGACGACCTTGACCTTCGGCTCGGCGCTGACCGCGATCTCCTTGACCGCCCCGGTGGTGCGCTCGGCGACCAACGCGGTTTTGCTGTCGGGGCCCATGATGAGGCCGCTGGTGCTCTCCAGGCAGCCCTGCATCACGCCGGGCGCCGGGCACTGCTTGGGAAAGGGGTTGGGCGGCAACGGCGGCGGCGGGGGAGGCGTCGAGCTGGGCTGTGGCTTGAGTTCCGGATTGGTGGTGAACGGCGCGGAGGCGGCGTCGTTGAACCGTGCACAGCCGGTCGACACCAGCATCAGCGCACACAGCGCAGCAAGCCCGCCCCGCATCGAGCGCCGTAACCGCATGAACGACAGGCTACGGACATGGCGGGCTCCGATGCCACACGCCTGCCGGGTGTGAGCGCACGGGCCGGTCGCGCCGGACCTTCGGGTGGGGGCCGGTTTTCGGCGTGCGTTCACCCGTTCGGAACCACCGCGAGACCATTTCGGGACCAACCGGGCGCATTTGGTGGTTCGGCGACCGATTTCCCGGCGAAAGCGCCGCTCAAATCCCCAATCTGGCGCGAAATGCCCTTACCCTGACACCCGTGACCAGTCAACCTCATGACGCCCCTTGGCAGCGGCCCGGCGAAGCTCCGGAGCCGGCTCCGGGCCGTCCCGCCGCAGCACGCTTGGTCGATCCCGAGGACGACCTGACGCCGGTCGGCTACCCGGGCGATTTCGGGCCCACCACCGTCATCCCGTACCAGGAACTGAATCAGGGGGCCAGCCCCGCGGGCGGGGCGTACCACCCCCTCGACCAGCAGGAGCCGCTGCCGTACGCCCAGCCGCAGGCGGCGCCCCGGCATCTGGCCGCCGAGCCGGCGGAGATCGAGCCGCACGACGACCACGACCGGCACGACGACATCGGCCGCCGCGGCACCCAGAACCTGGGTTTGCTGGTGCTGCGGGTGGGGCTCGGTGTGGTGCTGGGCGCCCACGGTTTGCAGAAGCTGTTCGGCTGGTGGGGCGGGCAGGGGTTGGGCGGGCTCAGGAACTCCCTGGCCGACGCCGGCTTCCAGCATGCCGACATCCTGTCTTACGTGAGCGCCGGCGGTGAGCTCGCCGCGGGCGTGCTCCTGGTGCTGGGGCTGTTCACTCCGGTGGCCGCCGCGGGCGCCTTGGCGTTCCTGATCAACGAGCTGCTGGTCAGCGTCTCGGGACGGCCGCACACGTTCGCGTACTTCCTGCCGCAGGGGCACGAATACCAGATCACGCTCATCGTGCTCGCTGTGGCGATCGTCTTGGCCGGGCCCGGCCGGTACGGCCTCGACGCCAACCGGGGCTGGTCGCATCGGCCGTTCATCGGATCGTTCGTGGCCCTGCTCGCGGGCATTGCCGCGGGTATCGCGGTGTGGGTGCTGCTCAACGGCGTCAACCCGATCGCCTGACGCCCTACCGGTAGGGGTTGGGCACCCACCCGCCGCTGGCCATCGTCAACTGCGGCAACGTCGCGAAGCTGACGGCGGGCAGCCGCAGCTCGCCCCCGCTCTTGAGCCGGGCGCGCGCCCACGACCCGCGGTGAAAGCGCAGCCCGTCGATGTCGTCCCAGCGCACCGTCTGGCTGCCCACGAGCTTGCGCACGGTCACGCCCCGCGCGTCGGCGACCGTGCGCAGCCGGGCGATCATCGCCGACAACAGCACCGGGATGACAAGCAGCGGAGCCGATACGGGCCAGGCCAGCACCGGGATCAGCAGGCCCAGCGTCAGGAATGCCACGGCGATATGCGCCATCGGAGAGACCTTGATGATCAAGGGCGAGTCGGCGGGTGTCGGGGCAGACGAACCAGGGGCCACTCGCTCATCATTTCATCCGCCGCCCGCGCGGCCGCGATCCGCTCCTGCGGCAGCGGATTTGACGGTTGACCTGTGCGAAGGCTACCGTCGGGGGCTATGGATACCGCCGGAACGCCCGGGATGCTCGTAGTACTTAGTCAGCGCGTTGGTGTCTGACTAGCTTTCAGCATTTGAAGCGGCCCAGCACCAGCGCGCAACCCTCGTACAGCGGATGAGCTGACGGGGGTTTTTTCTTGCGTAGCAGCCAAACCTCCACAGCGATCAGGACAAGAGGACGAAAACACCGTGAGCGCACCCACCAGGCCAGATGTCGGGGCGGCGAAAGTCGCGACGGACGCGGCGAGCGCCGTCGCGTCCACTTCGTCGGGCCACCCGAAACGTATTGGACCCGAACAACTTACCGGCGCGCAGTCGGTGATCCGGTCGCTGGAGGAACTCGACGTAGAGGTCATCTTCGGGATTCCCGGCGGCGCGGTGCTGCCGGTCTATGACCCGCTGTTCGACTCGAAGAAGCTGCGCCACGTGCTGGTCCGCCACGAGCAGGGCGGTGGGCACGCCGCCAGCGGTTACGCGCACGCGACCGGCAAGGTCGGGGTCTGCATGGCGACGTCGGGTCCCGGCGCCACCAACCTGGTGACCCCGCTGGCCGACGCGCAGATGGACTCGATACCCGTGGTCGCGATCACCGGGCAGGTCGGTCGCGCGCTGATCGGGACCGACGCCTTCCAGGAGGCGGACATCTCGGGCATCACGATGCCGATCACCAAGCACAACTTCCTGGTCCGCTCCGGCGACGAGATCCCCAAGGTGCTGGCCGAGGCGTTCCACATCGCGTCGTCGGGCCGCCCCGGCGCCGTGCTCGTCGACATCCCCAAGGACGTGCTGCAGGGACCGTGCACCTTCAGCTGGCCGCCGCGGATGGAGCTGCCCGGCTACAAGCCGAACACCAAGCCGCACAGCCGGCAGATCCGCGAGGCCGCCAAGCTGATCGCGCAGTCGCACAAGCCGGTGCTGTACGTCGGCGGCGGCGTCATCCGGGGCGAGGCCAGCGAGCAGCTGGCCGAGCTGGCCGAGCTGACCGGCATTCCGGTGGTGACCACGCTGATGGCGCGCGGCGCCTTCCCGGACAGCCACCCGCAGAACCTGGGCATGCCCGGCATGCACGGCACGGTGGCCGCGGTGGCGGCGCTGCAGCGCAGCGACCTGCTGATCGCGCTGGGCACCCGCTTCGACGACCGGGTCACCGGGCAGCTGGATTCCTTTGCGCCCGAGGCCAAGGTCATCCACGCCGACATCGACCCGGCCGAGATCGGCAAGAACCGGCATGCCGACGTGCCGATCGTCGGCGACGTCAAGGCCGTCATCACCGACCTGATCGCGATGCTGCGGCAGAAGGGAACGGGCGCGGCCGAAAAGCCGGACATGGCTGCGTGGTGGAACTACCTGAACGAGGTGCAGTCCACCTACCCGCTGAGCTACGGCCCGCAGAGCGACGGCAGCCTGAGCCCGGAGTACGTGATCGAGCAACTGGGCAAGCTCGCCGGGCCCGACGCGGTCTACGTCGCCGGCGTGGGGCAGCACCAGATGTGGGCCGCGCAGTTCATCTCCTACGAGAAGCCGCGCACCTGGCTCAACTCCGGCGGGCTGGGCACCATGGGCTTCGCCATCCCGGCGGCCATGGGCGCCAAGATCGCCCGGCCGGACGCGGAGGTCTGGGCGATCGACGGCGACGGCTGCTTCCAGATGACCAACCAGGAGTTGGCCACCTGCGCCATCGAGGGCGTGCCGATCAAGGTGGCGCTGATCAACAACGGCAACCTGGGCATGGTGCGGCAGTGGCAGACCCTCTTCTACGAGGAGCGGTACTCGCAGACCGATCTGGCCACCCACTCGCACCGCATCCCCGACTTCGTCAAGCTCGCCGAGGCGCTGGGTTGCGTCGGGATCCGTTGCGAGCGTGCCGAAGACGTCGTCGACGCGATCAAGGCGGCCCGCGAGATCAACGACCGTCCGGTGGTGATCGACTTCATCGTCGGCGCGGACGCGCAGGTGTGGCCGATGGTGGCCGCGGGCACCAGCAATGACGAGATCCAGGCCGCGAAGGGCATCCGTCCGCTCTTCGACGACGAGAGCGAGGGGCACGCGTGACAACGGGATCGCCCAAGTCGCACACGCTTTCGGTGCTCGTCGAAGACGTGCCCGGTGCGCTCGCCCGGGTGGCGGCGCTGTTCTCGCGCCGCGGCTTCAACATCGAGTCGCTGGCCGTGGGCGCCACCGAGCAGAAAGACATGTCGCGGATGACGATCGTGGTCTCCGCCGAGGAGACGCCGCTCGAACAGGTCACCAAGCAGCTCAACAAGCTGGTCAATGTCATCAAGATCATCGAGCAGAACGACGACAACGCGGTGTCGCGCGAGCTGGCGCTGATCAAGGTGGGCGCCGACGCCGGCACCCGCAGCCAGGTGATCGAGGCAGTAAACCTGTTCCGCGCCAAGGTGGTTGACGTTTCACCCGAGGCGCTGACCATCGAGGCCACCGGCGACCGCGGCAAGATCGAAGCCTTTCTGCGGGTGCTGGAACCGTTCGGCATTCGCGAGATCGTTCAATCGGGAATGGTTGCGCTTTCCCGCGGTTCGCGCAGTATCGGGACCGCTAAGTAGCTGACAAGGAGAAAATCAACAGTGGCATTAGAAATGTTCTACGACGACGACGCGGACCTGAGCATCATCCAGGGGCGCAAGGTCGGTGTTATCGGATACGGCAGCCAGGGCCACGCGCACTCGCTGAGCCTGCGCGACTCGGGCGTGCAGGTGAAGGTCGGCCTGAAGCAGGGCTCGAAGTCGCGGCCCAAGGTCGAAGAGCAGGGGCTGGACGTAGACACCCCCGCCGAGGTCGCCAAGTGGGCCGACGTCATCATGCTGCTGGCGCCCGACACCGCCCAGGCCGACATCTTCAAAAACGACATCGAGCCGAACCTGAAGTCAGGCGACGCCTTGTTTTTCGGCCACGGCCTCAACATCCACTTCGACCTGATCAAGCCGCCCGGTGACGTGACGGTCGCGATGGTCGCCCCGAAGGGTCCCGGCCACCTGGTGCGTCGCCAGTTCGTCGACGGCAAGGGCGTGCCCGCGCTGATCGCGGTCGACCAGGACCCGACCGGCAACGGCGAGGCGCTGGCGCTGTCCTACGCCAAGGCCATCGGCGGCACCCGGGCCGGCGTCATCAAGACCACCTTCAAGGACGAGACCGAAACCGACCTGTTCGGTGAGCAGGCCGTATTGTGCGGTGGCACAGAGGAATTGGTGAAGACCGGTTTCGACGTGATGGTCGAGGCGGGCTACCCGCCGGAGATGGCGTACTTCGAGGTGCTGCACGAGCTCAAGCTGATCGTCGACCTGATGTACGAGGGCGGCATCGCCCGGATGAACTACTCGGTGTCCGACACCGCGGAGTTCGGCGGCTACCTGTCGGGCCCCCGGGTCATTGACGCCGACACCAAGGACCGGATGCGCGCCATCCTGCGCGACATCCAGAACGGCGACTTCACCAAGAAGCTGGTCGCCAACGTCGAGGGCGGCAACAAGCAACTCGAGGGGCTGCGCAAGGAAAACGCCGAGCACCCCATCGAGGTCGTCGGCAAGCGGCTGCGCGACCTGATGAGCTGGGTCGACCGGCCCATCACCGAAACGGCCTAGTTTCCGTCTGCTGCCTGCTGGAGGTGCCCAGGTGAACCTCGATCCGGTCGCCTTCGGCAAGCAGTGGGTCGACGCGTGGAACGCTCACGACGTCGAGGCGGTCCTCGCGCATTTTCACGACGACGTGGTGTTCACCTCACCGGTGGCCGCCCGGATGGTGCCGGAGACCGGCGGCGTCGTTCGCGGCAAGTCCGAGCTGCGACGCTACTGGGCGCTGGCGTTGCAGCGAATTCCTCACCTGCGGTTCAGCATTGAGGACGTCTACCTGGGCATCGACACCATCGTCATCGCCTACCGAAACCAGGACGGTGGCCTGGTGAGTGAAGTGCTCCGGTTCAGTGGCGACCTGGTGATCGAAGGCCACGGAACGTATTTGGCGCGATAGCTACTTCGTCAGGCGATCAGCCACCGACACCACCCGGCGGGCCATGTGTTCCAGGGCGGTGTCGGTGGCTTCGTCGATTTCGTCGATGTTGTCGTGGGTGGTCACCAGGCTCACCCCGTAGGGGTTGCCGTCGACGAACTTGCACGGATCGGTGTAGCCCGGCGGCACGAGGATCCCGCCGAAGTGGATCAACGTGAAATACAGCGAGACCAGCGTCGTCTCCTGGCCACCGTGCAGGGTGTTCGACGACGTGAAGGCCGCGTACACCTTGTCGGCGAGCTTGCCTTGCGCCCACAACCCGCCGAGGGAATCCAGGAAGGTGCGCAATTGCGCCGCCGGCGAACCGAATCGGGTCGGCGAGCCGAAGATCACCGCGTCCGCCCACACGATGTCGTCGCCGGTGGCCGCCGGAAGATCCTTGGTGGCTTCGTAATTCGCCGTCCACGCCGGGTTCTGCGCGAACGACTCCGGGTCGTGCGTTTCGGCGACGTGGCGCACCCGGACTTCGGCGCCCGCGGCCTCCGCGGCCACGGCGACGCGGTTCGCCATCGTGGTGCCGTGCCCGGTGGCCGAGTAGTAGATGATCGCGAGTTTGGTCACGCAGTCAGCTTAGGCCCGGAATCGGGTCCCAAAAAGGGCAGCGCGGCGATGCCGAATTCCCGGCGCAGCAGGCTGCGCGCGGCGTAGTAGCCGGCCATGCCGTGCACTCCGCCGCCGGGTGGTGTCGCCGCCGAACACAGATACGCCTTGGGAATCGGGGTGTGCCACGGGTCCAGGCGCGGCGTGGGTCCGGCGAGCGCACGCCACGCGTTGTTGCCGCCCACGCCGATATCGCCGCCCACGTAGTTCGCGTTGTGGTCGGCCATCCGGGCGGCGGGCACCGCGCGGGCGGCCACCACGATGTCGCGGAAACCGGGCGCAAACTTCTCGACGACCCCGGTCACCGCCTCGGTCGCATCGAGGGTGGAACCCGACGGCACATGTGCATACGTCCAGAACGGCCGCCGGCCGGCGGCGTCGATGCGCTTGGCATCGGCCAGGTGTGGCAGCGCAGCCAGCACCATCGGCCATTGCGCGTGGCGCCCGGCCGCGATCTCGGCCTCGGCGTGCGCCATCTGCTCGCGGCTGCCGCCCAGGTGCAGCGTCGGTGCCTGCCCCAGCCGCGCATCCGACCACGGGATGTCCTCGCTGAGCACGAAGTCGACCTTCGCTACGCCGGGCCCAAAGTGATAGCGGCGCAACGCCTTAGCGTAGCGGCCCGGCAACGCGTCGCCGTATATTCCCAACAGCGCCGTCGGCGCGGTGTCGTACACGACGACCGAGCCCGGCGGCCCAGGGGGAGAGGTGATTTCGACGCCCGCCGTCAGCTCACCGCCATGCGCGCGCAGGTCCGCGATCAGCGCATCGGTGATCGCCTGGCTGCCGCCCACCGGAATCGGCCAGCCCACCGAATGTGCCAGGGTGGCCAGCATCAGCCCGGCGGCCGAAGACGTCAGCGACGGCATCGGCGAAAGCACATGGGCGGCAACGCCGCTGAACAATGCGCGGGCGTCGCGGCCCGCCAACGAACCCCAGGCCGGGGTGCCCTGGGCCAGCATTCGCACGCCCAGGCGCAGCGCCGACGGCAGCGAGCCGGGCACCGAGCGCTTGTCGCCGAGCAGCAGGTCCACCACCTCGCGCCAGTCTTCTACCAGCGGGTGAAGCAGGCGCCGCCAGGACGCGCCGTCGGTCAGCTCGGCGCAGGTGCGCTCCAGATCGTGGTAGGCGATCACCGCGGGCCTGCCCTGCAGCGGGTTGCCGTAGGCGATCTCCGGGACCGCGAGCCGCACGCCGCGCGCGGGCAGATCGAACTTCGCGAAGAACGGCGACGCCAGCGCCAGCGGGTGCACCGCCGAGCAGATGTCGTGTTCGACTCCGGAGAATTCTGGGTCGGCCGCGGTGCGCGCACCCCCGCCGAAGGTCGGCTGGGCCTCCACGACCTGCACTTTGAGCCCAGCCCGGGCACAAATCACGGCCGCGGTGAGCCCATTGGGTCCGCTGCCGACGACGGTGACGTCCACGCCTTTATTACAGCCGATACGCTGGCGGCGTGAACTTGCCTGTTGTGTTAATCGCCGACAAACTCGCTCAATCGACCGTCGCCGCCCTGGGTGACCAGGTGGAGGTGCGCTGGGTAGACGGTCCGGACCGGGAGAAGCTGCTGGCCGCGGTGCCCGAGGCCGACGCGCTGCTGGTCCGCTCGGCCACCACCGTCGACGCCGAGGTGCTGTCCGCCGCCCCCAAGCTGAAGATCGTCGCCCGCGCCGGCGTCGGGCTGGACAACGTCGACGTGGACGCCGCCACCGAACGCGGCGTGCTGGTGGTCAACGCGCCGACGTCGAACATCCACAGCGCCGCCGAGCACGCGCTGGCGCTGCTGCTGTCGGCGGCCCGGCAGGTGCCCGCCGCCGACGCCACCCTGCGCGAACACACTTGGAAGCGCTCGAAGTTCTCGGGCACCGAGATCTTCGGCAAGACGGTCGGCGTCGTGGGCCTGGGCCGCATCGGTCAGCTGGTCGCCCAGCGCATCGAGGCCTTCGGCACGCACATCGTCGCCTACGACCCGTATGTGTCGCCGGCCCGCGCCGCACAGCTCGGCATCGAGCTGCTGCCGCTGGACGAGCTGCTGGCCCGCGCCGACTTCATCTCGGTGCACCTGCCGAAGACGCCCGAGACGGCGGGGCTGATCGACAAGGAGGCGCTGGCCAAGACCAAGCCGGGTGTCATCATCGTCAACGCCGCCCGCGGTGGTCTGGTGGACGAGGCGGCGCTGGCCGAGGCGGTCACCAGCGGGCACGTCGCGGCGGCCGGCCTCGACGTGTTCTCCAGCGAACCCTGCACCGACAGCCCGCTTTTCGAGCTGCCGCAGGTGGTGGTGACCCCGCACCTGGGCGCATCCACCGCCGAGGCGCAGGATCGGGCCGGCACCGACGTGGCCGAGAGCGTGCGGCTGGCGCTGGCGGGGGAGTTCGTGCCCGACGCGGTCAACGTCGGCGGCGGCGTGGTCAACGAAGAGGTGGCGCCCTGGCTGGACCTGGCGCGCAAGCTCGGCCTGCTGGCCGCCGCCCTCTCCGACGGCGCGCCGACCTCGCTGTCGGTCACGGTGCGCGGCGAGCTGGCCTCCGAAGATGTTGAGGTGCTGAAGCTTTCGGCCCTGCGCGGCCTGTTCTCGGCGGTCATCGAGGACCCGGTCACGTTCGTCAACGCCCCGGCGCTGGCGGCCGAGCGCGGCGTCACCGCCGAAATCACCACGGCCACCGAAAGTCCCAACCACCGCAGCCTGCTGGACGTGCGGTTGGCCGGCCACGACGGTTCGCGCGTCAACGTCGCGGGCACCCTGTCGGGCCCGCAGCTGGTCGAGAAGATCGTGCAAGTCAACGGCCGCAACTTCGACCTGCGCGCCCAGGGCACCAACCTGGTGATCAACTACGCCGACGCGCCGGGCGCGCTGGGCAAGATCGGCACCCTGCTGGGCGCGGCCGGGGTGAACATCCAGGCGGCCCAGCTTTCCGAGGACGCCGAGGGCCCCAGCGCGACGATCCTGCTGCGGCTCGACCGCGACGTGCCCGCCGATGTGCGGTCGGCGATCTCGGAGTCCGTCGGCGCCAACAAGCTCGAAGTGGTTGACCTGTCGTGAAACTCGCAGTGATCGGCGGCGACGGCATCGGGCCGGAGGTCGTCGCCCAGGGGCTCAAAGTCCTAGACGCCGTTGTGCCGAACGTGGAGAAGACGGAGTACGACCTGGGCGCCCGGCGTTACCACGCCAGTGGCGAGCTGCTGCCGGAGTCGGTGATCGACGAGCTGCGCGCGCACGACGCGATCCTGCTCGGCGCCATCGGCGACCCGTCGGTGCCCAGCGGCGTGCTGGAGCGAGGCCTGTTGCTGCGCTTGCGCTTTGAGCTCGACCACCACGTCAACCTGCGGCCGGGTCGGCTGTATCCCGGGGTGAGCAGTCCGCTGGCGAGCAACCCGGACATCGACTTCGTGGTGGTCCGCGAGGGGACCGAGGGGCCCTACACGGGCAACGGCGGCGCGATCCGCGTGGGCACGCCCAACGAGGTCGCCACCGAGGTCAGCGTCAACACCGCGTTCGGCGTGCGCCGCGTCGTCAAGGACGCATTCGAGCGGGCCCGCCAGCGCCGCAAGCATTTGACGCTGGTGCACAAGAACAACGTGCTGACCTTCGCCGGCAAGCTGTGGACGCGGGTCGTCGCCGAGGTCGGCGAGGAATACCCCGACGTCGAGGTGGCCTATCAACACGTCGACGCCGCCACCATCTTTCTGGTGACCGACCCCGGCCGCTTCGACGTGATCGTCACCGACAACCTGTTCGGCGACATCATCACCGATTTGGCCGCGGCGGTGTGTGGCGGAATTGGCTTGGCGGCCAGTGGAAATATCGATGCCACCCGCACCAATCCCTCGATGTTCGAGCCCGTGCACGGCAGCGCGCCCGACATCGCGGGTCAGAACATCGCGGACCCGACGGCGGCGATCATTTCGGTGGGACTGCTGCTGGCCCACCTTGGGAAGGGCGAGGAGGCGGCCCGGGTGGACCGGGCGGTCGAGTCGTATCTGGCGAACCGGCCCGACGGACGGCCGTCCACCACCGAAGTCGGCGATCGGATTGCCGCCGCGCTGTAGCTTCCAGGCCGGGCGGCACCAGCCCGGCGGGCACCAGCGGGATGGCCAGCAACGGGAACAGGCCGCACAGCGCCCACGCCGGGGGATACCTGGCCGCGTCGATCAGGACACCGAATAGGGGGGCGCCCGCGGCCGCCATCAGCCGCTGCGTGGTGTTCTGCACGCCCAGCGCGCGCCCGCTCCAGAACGGTCCGGCGTACTCGGTGATCGCGGTCGCCTCCAGCCCGTTGTCCAGCACCGCGATCACCGAGATCGCGATCATCAGCGGCACCTCGAGGGTCCACGTGTGGTCGTCGGCGAACGCGAGCGCGAACAGCGTCAGGGTCGCGGCGATCGCGATGAGGCGGACCGGTCGCATGCGCGAACCGACCCGGTCCGACCAACGGCCGACCGCGATGCGGCCCAGCGCGCCGAGCAGCTGCGAAAGAACGACCACGCCGCCGGCCGCTGCGACCGACCAGCCGTCGTTTCTGATCAGCCACACGAGCATGAACGTCACCGTCACCGTCTGCGGCATCATCAGCAAACCGCCCACCGCGTGAATTCGCCAGAGCGCCAACGATCCCCGATACGGGCTGGCCAGCTCCTGCTCGCTGGCCGCGGTGCGGTGCTTGCGCGGCGGGTCGACGATCCCGATCGCGCTCGCCACCGCCGCCACCGTGCACGCGAACGCAGGGAACATCAGCCCCGCGTGCAGGCCCCGCTCGGCCAGCTCGGGCATCACCAGTGCGCCCAGGGCGATGCCCAGCGGCTGCGCGGTCTGTCGGATGCCCATCGCCAGGCCGCGCTGGTGCGGCGGGAACCACGCGGACACCAGCCGCCCGCCCGCGGCGTTGCAACTCGCCGCCGCCATGCCGCCCAGGAAGAGATAGACGCCGACCAGCACCAGCGAATGCACCGATGCGGCGGCATAGGCCGCGGCGGCGGTCAGCGCCGAGCCCGCGGTCATCACGATCCGCTCGCCGACGCGGTCCAGCACGTAGCCCCAGCCGACCAGCGTGACGACCATGCCCCAGCTGGGCATCGACGACAGCAGACTGGCCTCGGTCAGCGGGATCCCGCGCTTTGCTTCGAGGGAGGGGATCAAGAAGGCGATGCCGTTAATGAATAGGAACGAACTCGCCGTCACCCACAGCGAGACGATCATGATCGACCAGCGCGCGCCGGCGCTCAGCTGCGCCGTCGCTGGCGGGTCGTTGGTCATTACCCATGCTTGCACAGCGCGTGGGTGGGCAGCGTCCATTGATCTCGCGTTGCGGCATCATGATTCGACCGCGGCGGCCTTCTCGGCGGTGGCGTCGGGCGTCGTTCGCGGCGGCGTGCCGACCGGCACGAACGGCACCGCGGCCAAGGGGAACACGGCGCAGGTCGCGAACGCGACCGGGTAACCGGCGGTGGCGATCAACGCGCCGAACGCGGGAGGGCCGAGGGCGACCATCAATCGCTCGAGGGCGTTCTGGGTGCTCAGTGCCCGTCCGCTCCAAAACGGCCCGGCCAGCTCGGGGATCGTCGTGAACGGCAGGCCGCTGTCGCCGGTGAGAGCCGCCGCGACCGTCATCGCGGGCACGGCGAGCGGCCAATCCAGGTGATCGGTGACCGCGAGCACGAGCATGACCGCGGCGGTGGCGACCGCGAGTATCCGCAGCGGCCGCATCCGCGAACCGACATGATCGGCCCACCGCCCGGCGGCGATGCGGCCCGCCGCGCCGAGCAATTGCGAGAAGCCCACCAGTGCGCCCGCCCATCCCACCGACAGGCCACGGTCCATCATGAACCAGGCGAGCATGAACGTCAGTACCACCGGCTGCGGCACCATCAGCAGCGCCGACGCGATGTGTATCCGCCAGAGCACCGCCGTTCCCCGGTAGGGGTTCGCCGACTTGCGATCGGTGGCCTCCGATTGCGCCGGACGCGGAGGATTTCTGACGCCCAGCGCGCTGACCACCGCGGCGACGGCGCACAGCACCGCGGGAAAAAGCAGGGCCGCCGAGAAGCCGCGCTTGGCCAGCTCGGGTATCACCAACGCGGCCAACCCGATTCCCAGCGGCTGCGCCGTCTGCCGGATCCCCATCGCCAGGGCGCGCCGGTGTGGTGGGAACCAGCCGATCACCAGCCGGCCGCAGGCGGTGATGCTGCTGGCCGCGGCCATGCCGCCCAGGACAAGGAATGTCGCCATCGTGAGCGTCGAATGCGCGTGTGCCGCAGCGAAACCCGCCGCCGCGGTCAGAGCCAGCCCCGCGCTGAGCACGATCCGCTCGCCGACGCGATCCAGCAGGTAGCCCCACGCGAACAGGGTCAAGACCATGCCGAGGCTCGGCAGCGACGCGAGCAGACCGCCCTCGGCCAAACTGGTGCCGTGCCGGGTGTGCAGCATCGGAATCAAAAAGGCGACGCCGTTGATGAACACGTTGGCGCATAACGTCGCGCCCAGCGAAACCGCAAGCATCGCCCAGCGACCGGCGGTACTGATCGAGCCGGTCGACACCTAGATTCAGTCCTCCCCGAGCGGCTGCCCTGGTCGCCTCCGCGTGATTACTCAGTGATTCGGAACAAACCGGTCGCCGGACGGGTCGGAGCCACAGCTTTTCGAGATGTGCACCCCGCGCGGGCTTGTACCGGGCCGGTGCTGGTCGAAACGGTGTGAGGCGGCCCGCATCGCCCGGCTGCGCCCGCGGTGATGGCCGATCACTAGGCTCACGGGAATGCGCCTCGGTCGAATAGCCAGCCCGGACGGTGTCTCCTTCGTCAGCGTCGAGGGAGACCTCGACGACCCCGGCGCGATGGTGGCCCGCGAGATCGCCGAGCACCCGTTCGGCACCCCGACCTTCACCGGTCGCTCCTGGCCGGTCCCGGATGTGCGGCTGCTGGCCCCGATGCTGGCCGGCAAGGTGGTCTGTGTCGGGAAGAACTACGCCGACCACATCGCCGAGATGAGTAAGTTCACGACGGGCCCCGCCGCCGAAGACCCCATCATCTTCCTCAAGCCCAACACCGCGATCATCGGGCCGAACGTGCCGATTCGGTTGCCCGCCAACGCATCACTCGTGCACTACGAGGGGGAGCTGGCGGCCGTGATCGGCCGCCCGTGCAAGGACGTGACGGCAGCCCAGGCCGCCGAGAACATCCTCGGCTACACCATCGCCAACGACGTGTCGGCGCGCGATCAGCAGCAGGCGGACGGCCAATGGGCCAGGGCCAAGGGGCATGACACCTTCTGCCCGGTCGGCCCGTGGGTGGTCACCGATGTCGATCCGGCCGACCTGTCGCTGCGCACCGAGGTCAACGGCGAGGTCAAGCAGGACAGCCGCACCTCGCTGATGATCCACGACGTCGGCGCCATCGTGGAATGGATCTCGGCGGTGATGACCCTGCTGCCGGGCGACCTCATCCTCACCGGGACACCGGCCGGCGTCGGCCCCATCGAGGACGGCGACACCGTCTCGGTCAGCATCGACGGAATCGGCACGCTGAGCAATCCCGTGGTCCGCAAAGGAAAGTCGTGACCGCAGGTCAGGTCCGCGTCCGCTTCTGCCCGTCGCCCACCGGCACCCCGCACGTCGGGATGGTGCGCACCGCGCTTTTCAACTGGGCCTACGCCCGGCACACCGGCGGCACCTTCGTCTTCCGCATCGAGGACACCGACGCCCAACGCGACAGCGAGGAAAGCTATCTGGCGCTGCTGGACGCGTTGCGCTGGCTCGGTCTGGATTGGGACGAGGGCCCCGAGGTCGGCGGGCCGTACGGCCCGTACCGGCAGTCGCAGCGCGGCGAGGTCTACCGCGACGTCGTCGAGCGGCTGCTGGCCGCGGGTGAGGCCTACCACGCCTTCTCGACGCCGGAGGAAGTGGAGGCCCGCCACGTGGCCGCCGGCCGCAACCCCAAGCTCGGCTACGACAACTTCGACCGTCAGCTGACCGACGAGCAGCGCGCCGCATACCTGGCCGAGGGCCGTAAGCCGGTGGTACGGCTGCGAATGCCCGGCGAGGACCTCGTCTGGGACGACCTGGTGCGCGGGACCACGACCTTCGCGGCGGCCACGGTTCCCGACTTCGCGTTGACCCGCGCGAGCGGAGAACCGTTGTACACCTTGGTGAACCCCGTCGACGACGCGCTGATGAAGATCACGCACGTGCTGCGCGGCGAGGACCTGCTGCCGTCGACGCCGCGTCAGCTCGCGCTGTACCAGGCGCTGATCCGCATCGGGGTGGCCGAGCGCGTGCCCGAATTCGCCCACCTGCCAACGGTATTGGGGGAGGGCACCAAGAAGCTTTCCAAGCGCGACCCGCAGTCGAACCTGTTCGCCCACCGCGACCGCGGTTTCATCCCCGAGGGGCTGCTGAATTATCTGGCGTTGCTCGGCTGGGCGATCGCCGACGACCACGATGTGTTCAGCCTCGCCGAAATGGTCGCGGCCTTCGACGTGGTGAACGTCAACTCCAATCCGGCCCGCTTCGACCAGAAGAAGGCCGACGCGATCAACGCCGAGCACATCCGGCTGCTCGACGTCGCCGACTTCACCGGTCGGTTGCGCGACTACTTCGGCGTGCACGGGCACGACCTCGGGCTCGACCCCGCCGGATTCGCCGTCGCCGCCGAGCTGGTGCAGACACGCATCGTCGTCCTGTCCGACGCCTGGGACCTACTGAAGTTCCTCAACGACGGCGAATACGCGATCGACCCCAAGGCCGCCGGCAAGGAGCTGGGGCCCGACGCGGGCCCGGTGCTCGACGCCGCGCTGGCGGCGCTCGACGGCATCGCCGAGTGGACGACGGCGGCCATCGAGGAGGCGCTCAAGGGCGCGCTCATCGAGGGCCTCGAGCTCAAACCGCGCAAGGCGTTCGGCCCGATCCGCGTCGCCGTCACCGGGACGACGATCAGCCCGCCGCTGTTCGAGTCGCTGGAGCTGCTTGGCCGCGACCGCAGCCTGGCGCGATTGCGGGCCGCGCGCGACGAGGTGGTCTAAACCTTTGGTAGTCTGCACTGCGGTTTGCAAAGGCTGGCAGCGGCGGTCTCGGGTGCTGGGAATGGCCCGGAGAATACGTTCTGACCAGTGGTTTTAGGCAGCCAATGGGGTATGGTGTAATTGGCAACACAGCGGTTTCTGGTACCGCCATTCTAGGTTCGAGTCCTGGTACCCCAGCAAAAAATCCGTCAGCTGCAAGCAGATGCCAAGCGATTATGCGGCCCTCGCCGCGTGAGCTATGCTGGCTGCTCGGATCGGTCTGGCCCCGTCGTCTAGCGGCCTAGGACGCCGCCCTCTCACGGCGGTAGCGTGGGTTCGAATCCCATCGGGGCTACAAAGTTTTACTGACCGGTCCCTTTCGCGGCCGGGGCGGTCGACCCGCCCACCGGCATCGGCGGCATTCCCAGCTTGCGGTGATCCCACGAACGCGCCCGGCTCGCGACGATGCGCACGCAGACCCGCTTGTTCATCATCTGCTCGACGAACGGCTTCATCTCGTCGGTGTAGGGACCGGTGTAGCGCTCCCACACGCTGACGCCGACGCGGTGCGAGACCTCGGGATCGTCGACGATCTCGGCGACGCCTTCGAAGGACACCCCGCGCAACGTGTCGTAGGTGTCGCCGTCCTCGATCAAGAACGTGACCCGCGGATCGCGGGTCAGGTTGACGGCCTTCTGCGACTTGGCTTTGGTCTCTATCCAGATTTCGCCGTCGACGACGGCGTACCACATCGCGGTCAGGTGCGGCTGGCCGTCGCGCCCGATGGTGGCCATTGTCCCGGTGCGGCTTTTGACGACGAAGTCGGCGATTTCGTCGGAAGACATGACGATGCTCGCGCGCTGGTTGGTTCCCATCGCGTCAGTGTGGCAGGTCAATTGCGATGACCGTGCACTGGTGGCGTTCAGCGTGCGGCCCGGGCGGTGACACGCCGGGGAGTCGCGCCCTGACCGCACCCTCGCCGCCGCCAACGCACGCGCGAAGCCGTGGCCGCACGCCCGAAGCGGTGGCCGCACACGCGAAGCCGTCGACGCACGCGCGAAGCCGTGGCCGCCGACGCATACGCCGCGGCAAACCATTACAGGCGCTGAGCCATTGCCTCGGCGGCCGCGAGCAGGTCGGCCGCCCAGCGCGCGCCGGGACGACGGCCGATCCGATCGACGGGCCCGGACACCGAAATGGCGGCGATCACCACACCTCGGCCGTCGCGCACCGGCGCCGACACGCTGGCCACCCCCGGCTCGCGCTCGGCCACGCTCTGCGCCCACCCGCGCCGGCGCACCTCGGTCAGCGTCCGGTCGGTGAACTTCGCGCCGGGCAGCACCGCGCGCTGAGTGGCCGCATCACTGTGGGCCAGTAGCACTTTGGCCCCCGACCCCGCCGTCATCGGGAGCCTGGCCCCGACCGGGACCGTATCGCGAAGGCCCGCAGACGGTTCCAGGGCGGCCACACAGACCCGTGACGTTCCCTCGCGGCGGTACAGCTGCACGCTTTCGCCGGTGGTCTCGCGCAGCCGGGGGAGTACAGCGGCGCCGGCCGCCAGCAACGGATCGTTGACGCGCGCGGCGAGTTCGGTGCACGCGGGGCCCAGCTGCCAGCGGCCCTCGTCGTCGCGTGCCAGCAGGCGATGGACTTCGAGCGCCGCCGCCAGCCGGTACGCGGTGGCCCGCGGAAACTCCGTCCGCTCGCACAGTTCGGCCAACCCGCAGGGCGATTCCGCGACCGTGTGCAGCACCTCCATGGCTTTGTCGAGCACGCCGATGCCGCTATGCTGTCTCATAGAGAGATACTAGCGTCTCACTATATGAGATCACCAGCCCTGTTGATCATCGAGGCGCGACAAGTTGATTGAGGTGACTTCGATGGCAACCGGCCACCAGCCACGCACCCTGGCCGAGAAGGTGTGGGGCGACCACGTTGTCGTCTCCGGGAACGGCTCGGCGCCCGACCTTATTTACATCGACCTGCATTTGGTGCACGAGGTCACCAGCCCGCAGGCCTTCGACGGCCTGCGCTTGGCCGGCCGGCCGGTGCGCCGGACCGACCTGACCCTGGCCACCGAAGACCACAACGTGCCCACCGTCGACATCGACAAGCCGATCGCGGACCCGGTGTCGCGCATCCAAGTCGAAACGCTGCGGCGCAACTGCGCGGAGTTCGGGGTTCGGCTCTATCCGATGGGCGACATCGAGCAGGGCATCGTTCACGTCGTCGGCCCGCAGTTGGGTCTCACGCAGCCGGGCATGACGGTCGTGTGCGGCGACAGCCACACTTCCACCCACGGCGCGTTCGGCGCCTTGGCGATGGGCATCGGCACCTCGGAGGTGGAGCATGTGCTCGCTACGCAGACGTTGCCGTTGCGGCCCTTCAAGACGATGGCGGTCAATGTGGACGGGCAATTGCCCGACGGCGTCAGCGCCAAGGACGTCATCCTGGCGCTGATCGCCAAGATCGGCACCGGCGGCGGACAGGGCCATGTCATCGAATACCGGGGCAGCGCCATCGAATCGCTGTCGATGGAGGGCCGGATGACGGTCTGCAACATGAGCATCGAAGCCGGCGCGCGGGCGGGCATGGTGGCGCCGGACGAGACCACCTACGAGTTCCTGCGTTCGCGCCCGCACGCGCCAACCGGCGCGCAGTGGGACGCGGCGCTCGAGTACTGGAAGCAGCTGCGCACCGACGACGGCGCCGTTTTCGACACCGAGGTCTTCCTCGATGCGGCCGCCCTGAGCCCCTTCGTCACCTGGGGCACCAATCCCGGCCAGGGCGTGCCACTGGGCGATGCGGTGCCGGACCCCGAGATGATGGCCGACGACGACGCGCGGCAGGCCGCGGAGAAAGCCTTGGCGTACATGGACCTTCGCCCCGGGGTGCCGATGCGCGATATCGCCGTCGATGCGGTGTTCGTCGGCTCTTGTACCAACGGTCGTATTGAGGATCTTCGGGTGGTGGCCGAAATTTTGCGCGGCCGTAAAGTCGCCCCGGACGTGCGAATGTTGGTGGTGCCCGGCTCGATGCGGGTTCGCGCACAGGCCGAAGCCGAAGGCCTCAGCGAGACATTCATCGCCGCGGGAGCCGAATGGCGGCAGGCGGGATGTTCGATGTGCCTGGGGATGAACCCCGATCAGCTTGCGCCGGGCGAGCGCTGCGCCGCGACGTCCAACCGCAACTTCGAAGGGCGGCAGGGCAAAGGCGGCCGTACACATCTCGTGTCGCCGGCGGTCGCTGCGGCAACCGCGATTCGCGGGACCCTATCCAGCCCTGCCGACTTGGCCTGAAAACGAAATCGAGGACAAACGATGGAAGCCTTTGCGACCCACACCGGTATTGGCGTCCCGCTGCGGCGCTCCAATGTCGATACGGATCAGATCATCCCGGCGGTGTATTTGAAGCGTGTCACCCGAACCGGATTCGAGGACGGCTTGTTTGCGACTTGGCGCTCGGATCCCTCATTCGTGCTCAATCTCAGTCCCTTTGACCGGGGCTCGGTCTTGGTCGCCGGCCCCGACTTTGGCACCGGATCCTCACGCGAGCATGCGGTGTGGGCACTGATGGACTACGGGTTCCGGGTGGTCATCTCGTCTCGATTCGGTGACATTTTTCGGGGCAACGCGGGCAAGGCGGGGCTCTTGGCGGCCGAAGTCAGCCAAGAGGGTGTGGAACTCCTTTGGAAGCTCATCGAGCAGAGTCCGGGGCTGGAAATCACTGCCAATCTTCAAGATCGAAATATCACCGCCGGAACGACGGTGTTGCCGTTCAAGATTGACGATCACACCGCATGGCGATTGCTCGAAGGCCTTGACGATATAGCCCTTACGCTGCAGAAACTCGAAGAGATCGAATCTTTCGAGACGAGCCGTCCGGACTGGAAACCGCGCACTCTGCCCGTCTGACGAAGGGTCGAGCGGGACGCCGAATTCGCCGCAGGCGGTTTAGGTAGCCCGTCTTAATTTGCGGTCGCGCCACCGATCAAGGGCGCCAACCGGATTGCGAAATTTTCAATCATCGTGTCGTGAAATTGCGCGTGGCTCTTGGAAATTTGCTAGGTGAGGGTTTACCGTGTTCGCAGTCGGTTCCCAAAAATGGGACCACTGGCTTCGGAGGGTTTGGATGAACAAAGCAGAGCTCATAGATGTGCTCACACAGAAATTGGGCTCGGACCGTCGGCAGGCGACCGCCGCCGTCGAGAATGTTGTCGACACCATTGTGCGCGCGGTGCACAAGGGCGACAGCGTGACCATCACCGGGTTCGGTGTGTTCGAACAGCGGCGCCGCGCAGCGCGTGTGGCCCGTAACCCGCGTACCGGTGAGACGGTGAAGGTAAAGCCGACTTCCGTCCCCGCGTTCCGTCCGGGTGCTCAATTCAAAGCGGTTGTCGCTGGCGCACAGCGCCTCCCGTCAGAAGGACCGGCAGTGAAACGAGGCGTTGTGGCAGGTGCAGGTGCAGCTAAGAAGGCTCCGGCTAAGAAGGCTCCGGCCAAGAAGGCCGCAGTGAAGAAGGCTCCGGCCAAGAAGGCTCCGGCCAAGAAGGCCGCAGTGAAGAAGGCTCCGGCCCGTAAGGTTGCGGCCAAGAAGGCTCCGGCCAAGAAGGCCGCAGTGAAGAAGGCTCCGGCCCGTAAGGTTGCGGCCAAGAAGGCTCCGGCCAAGAAGGCCGCAGTGAAGAGGGCTCCGGCTCGTAAGGTTGCGGCTAAGAAGGCTCCGGCCAAGAAGGCCGCAGTGAAGAGGGCTCCGGCCAAGAAGGCCGCGCCGAAGCGCGGTCGCCGCTAAAGGCAGTAACACAACTTCACACACGAATACCCTCCGGTGGCAGTGCTGCCTTCGGAGGGTTATTCGTGTGTCAGGCCCGCACGTTGGCGGCCAGCGCCCCGCCGATGTGATCGGCCGCGATCAGCTTTCCGCCCGCGAGTGAGAGCACCCACGTGCTGCCCTTGTGGTTGCGGGACTTGTCGGGCCGCACCCCGTCGCGGTCGCACCACCACGCGATGAGATCCGGAATCACCTTGCCCTGCGTGCAGATCACCGGCGTGCCGCCATCCGCGGCGATGTCCAGCGCGCGATGCCGGGCCCGCTTGGTGCTCTTGGCGTAGGACTCTTCGGTCAGGGCCGGCTCGCTGTGGATGCCGACGCCGAGTTCCTCCGCGAGCGGCTCGACGGTCTGCTGACAGCGCACCCGGTCCGCGGCGTACACGTCGGTGGCGCCGAAGGCCAACAGCTGCGGCACCAATGCCTCCGCCTGAGCGCGCCCCCGCTTGTCCAGCGGCCGCTTGGTGTCATCGCCTTTGAAGCGCGACTTCCGACCGGCGGTGCCGTGCCGGACGATCAATACGCTTTGCGTATCCGGCGGCTGTTTTGTGAAGCGGCGCAACACTTTTCGATCCTGTGCATAGTCGAGTTTCTTCATCGCCTCATCGACGGACAACCACACCAGCTCGTCGACTTCCTTGCCCGGGGTGAACTCGCCACCGGTGCTGCGCGCCGCCCAGTAGTACACCTTCTTGACGCCCTGGTCGATCGGATAGCTCACCGACACGAGCCGCCGACCGAGGATGGCGTGGTGTCCCGTCTCCTCTAACACTTCCCGTACCGCGGCAACGGGTGCGGTCTCACCGGGATCCACTTTGCCCTTCGGCAACGACCAGTCGTCGTAGCGGGGGCGGTGGATGACGGCGACTTCCAACTTCGGCTTGGCCGAATCGGCACTGCCCAGTTGCCACAACACCGCACCTGCGGCATAAACGATCCGGCTCTCCGACACCTCACTCCTGCAGGTCAATTCGGGCCGGAGTCATTCCAGGCCGTTGGCTGGACGTCGAAAATTACCACACCTATCTCAGTTGCCGCGGTGGCGCTCCATCAGCGATTCCTGATGATCGCGGACGGTGTGACCCTCCTGTGGTGACGCGATCCACTGTCCGTCGGACGCGAGCTCCCAGCACCGCGTTGACGGATCCAGCGCCGAGGTGAACAGGTCGTCCAGGTAACCGGTCAGCTTGGGATCCTTGACCTGGACCAGCACCTCGACGCGCCGGTCGAGGTTGCGGTGCATCATGTCGGCGCTACCGATCCAGAACTCGTTGATGCGACCGAAGTGGATGATCCGCGAGTGCTCGAGGAAGCGGCCGAGGATCGAGCGGACCGCGATGTTCTCCGAGAACCCTTCGACGCCCGGGCGCAGCGCGCAGATCCCGCGCACCACCACCTCGACCCGCACACCGGCCTGCGACGCGCGATACAGCGCGTCGATGACCTGCTCGTCGACCAGAGCGTTCATCTTCATCCGGATCCGGCCGCCGCCGTGTTCGCGGTGTGCCTCGATCTCACGCTCGACGCGTTCGACGATGCCGGTGCGAATTCCGTGCGGAGCCACCAGGAGATTGCGGTAGGAGACCTTGCGCGAGTAGCCCGTCAGCGAATTGAACAGATCGGTCAGGTCCGCGCCGATCTCGGGGGAGGCGGTGAGCAGACCGACGTCCTCGTACAGCCGCGCGGTCTTTCCGTTGTAATTGCCGGTCCCGATGTGGCAGTAGCGCCGAATCGTCGAACCTTCGCGGCGCACCACCAGGCAGGTCTTGCAGTGCGTCTTGAGACCGACGTATCCGTAGACGACGTGCACGCCCGACTGCTCCAAGGTGCGCGCCCAGCGGATGTTGGCCTGTTCGTCGAAGCGGGCCTTGATCTCCACCATGGCCACTACTTGCTTTCCGGCCTCGGCGGCCTGGATGAGCGCCCGAACGATCGGCGAATCACCGGAGGTGCGGTACAGCGTCTGCTTGATCGCCAGCACGTTAGGGTCGGCGGCGGCCTGCTCGATGAAGCGCTGGAAGCTGGTGGAGAACGACTCATATGGATGATGAAGCAGCACATCGCCTTCGCGCAGCGTCGCGAAAATGCTGCGGGGTGTTTCCCGGTCGACGAATGCGGGACTGGTGGCCGGAACGAAGGTGCGGTCCTTGAGCGCCGGGCGGTCGACGCCGTAGATCTGCCACAGCGACGACAGGTCGAGCAGCCCGGGGACCTCGACGACGTCGCCCGGATGCACGTCGAGCTCGCGCAGCAACAGCTCCAGCATGCTCTCGGTCATGTCGTCGGCGACCTCGATGCGCACCGGCGAACCGAACCGCCTGCGCGCCAACTCCCGTTCCAGCGCCTGCAGCAGGTCTTCGTCGCGGTCCTCTTCGACCTCGTAGTCGGCGTTTCGGGTGATGCGGAACGCGTGGTGCTCGACGATCTCCATGCCCGGGAACAGCTCCGGCAGGAAGGCCGCGATCAGCTCTTCGGTTGGCAGGTAGCGGATTATCGTCCGCCCGTCGTCGGAGTCGGCGTGTCCCTCGAGCTCGACGAAGCGATTGACGTTGTCGGGCACCTTGACCCGGGCGAAGTGCTGGGCGCCGTCGTCGGGCTGGCGCACCGTGACCGCCAGGTTCAGGCTCAGGCCACTGACGAAGGGGAACGGGTGCGCGGGATCGACGGCCAGCGGCGTCAGGACGGGGAAGACCTGCTCGTTGAAATAAGTCGACAGTTGGTCGCGCTCAGCCTGATCCAGGTCGGCCCACGTGACGATGTAGATGCCCTCGGCGGCGAGCGCCGGCCGCACCGAATCGAGGAACTCGCGGGCGTGCCGGGTCGCTATCTGCTGGGTCTGCTCACCGATGCGGGCCAGTTGCTCGCGCGGTGTCAGCCCGTCGGCCGAGCGCACCGACAGGCCCATCTCGTCGCGGCGCTTGAGGCCGGCGACGCGGACCATGTAGAACTCGTCGAGGTTGGAGGCGAAGATCGCCAGGAACTTGGCGCGCTCCAGCAGCGGCAGCGAGGTGTCGGCGGCCAGCGCCAGCACGCGGGCGTTGAAATCGAGCCAGCTCAGTTCCCGGTTGAGGTACCGGTCCTCGGGCAGCGGGTCGGTGATCGCGGCGGGGGTAGCGGCCGGTGGGGCGGTCACGGCCGATTCACCGTGTTGCCATACGGAGTCTTCCAGGCGCGTTTCAGCGTCGATTTCGGTCACTCGACGATCATCGCGCATCACCGGCTGCGCTGCTAGCGAGTGAAAGAGATCTATCCGCCGTTGGCGATCCGTTCACCCCGCGGACAGATTTGCTGGCGCGCCAACAGAAATTACTGCGGCGCGATGGCGCGGGCGGTCGCGCCGCCCACCCCGAGGCGGCGTGCGGCGGACAGGTCGGCCGGGGTGTCGACGTCACATCGCAACCCGGGCCACGCGCCGGTCAGCTCGATGGCGCCCGAACGGCGATGGCGCGCGGCGGAATCCGCGCCGAACTCCGGCGCGAGATCGGCGCCGAACGCACACAGCGCGGCGGTTCCGGTCGCCAGCCGATCGGCCACGAAGCTGCGCTGGTACTGGCGGGCGGCCGTGATCGCCTCGGCCAGCTCCTGTGTCTGCAGCGCGGGCAAATCACCTTGCAGCACAACGATATTGGCGAAGTCCGCGGCCAGCGTCCGGGCGGCGACGGAAATGGCGTTGTTCAGTGGGTCGGCGTGCCCTTCGGGCGTCGGATCCGACAACACGTTTGCTCCGAGCCCGGTGGCCGCGGCCGCCGCGTCGTCGTCGGGGGTGATGACGGTGATAGATCCCACCGAACCCACGCCCGCGGCGGCGGTCAGCGTGTCGATCAGCATGGCCAGCACCACCTTTTCACGGGTGCGCGCCGAAAACACCGGGGCCAGCCTGGTCTTAGCGGCGGCCAACCGCTTGACGGCGACGATCAACGCCACGTCGCTTACGTCCTCGCCCGCCCCGTCGGCGCGTGTGCCGCTCATGAAGGTCATCCTGCCAGCGCCGTGCCACGCGCCCGCCGCGAGCTAGGGTGTAGCGGCTGACGACAGAGTGGAGTGGAACATGGCCGCCACGGCACCCGCGGTTGCGGTGATGGGCGCCGGTGCCTGGGGCACCGCGCTGGCCAAGGTGCTTGTCGAGGCCGGGGGGCCGGAAACAGAGGTCACGTTGTGGGCCCGGCGCCCCGACGTCGCCGAACAGATCAATACGACCCGGTACAACCCCGCCTACCTGCCCGGCACCTTGTTGCCGCCGGGCATCCGCGCGACCGCCGACCCCGCCGAGGCGCTGGGCGGCGCGATGACGGTGCTGCTGGGGGTGCCCGCGCAGACGATGCGGGCAAACCTGGAACGGTGGATCCCGCTGATCACCGAGGGCGCCACCCTGGTGAGCGTGGCCAAGGGCATCGAGCTGGGCACCCTGATGCGGATGAGTCAGGTCATCGTCTCGGTGACCGGGGTGGATCCGTCGCAGGTCGGGGTCATCTCGGGGCCGAACCTGGCCAGTGAGATCGCCCAGAATCAACCTGCCGCGACCGTCGTCGCCTGCAGCGACTCGGGCCGCGCGGTCGCCGTGCAGCGCATGCTCAACACCGGCTACTTCCGCCCGTACACCAATAGTGATGTCGTCGGCACCGAGGTCGGCGGGGCGTGCAAGAACGTGATCGCGCTCGCGGCCGGGATGGCGGCCGGCGTCGGCCTCGGCGAGAACACCGCGGCCGCGATCATCACCCGTGGGCTCGCCGAGATCATGCGGCTGGGGATCGCGCTCGGCGCCAAGGGCGCGACGCTGGCCGGGCTGGCGGGGGTGGGCGACCTGGTCGCCACCTGCACGTCGCCGCGTTCCCGCAACCGGTCGCTGGGTGAGCAGCTGGGCCGCGGTGCCACCGTGGCCTCGACGCTGCAGGGCTCCCCGGACGGCAGCGCCGGGCACGTCGTCGAGGGCGTGACGTCGTCGGAATCGGTGCTGGCGCTGGCGTCCAGTTATGACGTCGAAATGCCGCTCACCGACGCCGTGCACCGGGTCTGTCACAAGGGACTTTCGGTGGACGAGGCGATGGCCCTGCTGTTGGGCCGCAGCACCAAGCCCGAGTGAACCGGTAACCTCTGAAGGTTGTGAGTGCCAACGACCGGGTGCGGGTGGCCGTCGTTTTCGGCGGACGCAGCAACGAGCACGCCATCTCGTGCGTCTCGGCCGGCAGCATCCTGCGCAATCTCGACCCGCAGCGATTCGAGGTGGTCGCGATCGGGATCACGCCCGACGGCGGGTGGGTGCTCACCGACGGCGATCCGGACAGGCTGGCCATCAGCAACCGGCAGTTACCCGAGGTCAGAGCGGATTCGGGGACCGAGCTGGCGCTGCCGGCCGACCCCCGCCGCGGCGGCGAACTGGTGTCGCTGACGCCGGGCGCGGGCGAGGTCCTGGGGTCGGTCGACGTGGTGTTTCCGGTACTGCACGGCCCGTACGGCGAAGACGGCACCCTGCAGGGCCTGCTGGAATTGGCCGGCGTGCCCTACGTCGGGGCCGGCGTGCTGGCCAGCGCCGCCGGGATGGACAAGGAATTCACCAAGAAGCTGCTGCTGGCCGAGGGCCTTCCGGTCGGCGCGCACGCGGTGCTGCGCCCGTCGACGCAGACGCTGCATCCCGAGGAGCGCGAGCGGCTGGGCCTGCCGGTGTTCGTCAAACCCGCCCGGGGCGGCTCGTCGATCGGGGTGAGCCGCGTCGCCAGCTGGGACGAGCTGCCTGCCGCGGTCGACAACGCCCGGCGCCACGACCCCAAGGTGATCGTCGAGGCGGCGATCGTGGGGCGCGAGCTGGAATGCGGTGTGCTCGAAATGCCGGACGGCACAGTCGAAGCCAGCACCCTGGGCGAAATCCGGGTGGCCGGGGTGCGGGACCGGGAAGACTCGTTCTACGACTTCGCGACCAAATACCTCGACGAGGCAGCGGAATTGGACGTGCCCGCCAAGGTCGATGACGAAATCGCCGATGCCGTAAGGCAATTGGCGATCCGTGCGTTCAAGGCCATCGATTGTCAGGGCCTGGCCCGGGTCGACTTCTTCCTTAACGAGGACGGCCCGGTGATCAACGAGATCAACACGATGCCGGGGTTCACCACCATCTCGATGTACCCGCGGATGTGGGCGGCCAGCGGCGTCGACTATCCGACCCTGCTGGCGACGATGGTCGAGACGGCACTGGCCCGCGGCGTCGGGCTGCGCTGAGCCGCCTACCGCGCCTTTAGCGAGGCTGCGCCGGGTCGATGGGCGCCGCCGCGACGGTCCGGTCGATCACCTCGGACAACTGCTGAATGGGCGTCGGTCCGGAGCCCGTGGGCAGCGTCAGCGCCACGTAGACCGGCCGATCCACCGTGTACCAGGTGGTGCGTCCCGCGTCACCGGCGGACTGCTGTTGGCCCGCAACGCGAAACCACTGCACCCGGTCGACGACCTGGATCGGCGCCCCGACGACGAAGTCGGCCGGGCGCTCGAGGCCGCAGCGCAGCAACACCGGCTCGCTGTCCGGCGCGGCCCGCCAGGCGGCGACGGCCGCGGGAGCCGGCTGCGCGACGGGCGCGCGCTGGTAGTCGCCGAGGCGCAGCGGCAGCGCGTCCGTCAGCGCCCGGCAGGCGGGGTCGGCGGCCTGGGGCGCCGGGACGTCGGGAATCGCAACCGGCTGCGTCGGTATCTCGCGGCTGGCGGCGATCGCCAGCACCACGCCGATCACCACGACGGCCAGGGCGACCGCGGCGATCATCAAGACCCGCGGCGGTCCGCCCAGGTCGGTATCCGGATCGGTCATCACCGCCCCCTTTAATAGACTGGCGCGGTCTGCTCGCGCAGGCAGGGACCCAACTTACCGGGCCAACGCGGGCCGTAGGAGGTGGCGTGCGCGACGAAGGTTCCGAGGCGACCGGCGACTCGCCCACGCTGGGGCAGGTCGGCGAGTTCGCCGTCATCGATGGCCTGGTGCGCGGCCGCAGCCAGCCGCTCGCGGTGCTGCTCGGTCCCGGCGACGACGCGGCGGTGGTGTCCGCCGCCGACGGCCGGACGGCGGTGTCGACCGACATGCTGGTGCAGGACCGGCATTTCCGGCTGGACTGGTCGACGCCGCATGACGTCGGCCGCAAGGCGATCGCGCAGAACGCCGCGGACATCGAGGCGATGGGCGCGCGGACCACGGCCTTCGTGGTCGGCTTCGGGGCACCCGCCGATACGCCCGCGGCGGCGGTGGACGCCCTGGCCGACGGGATGTGGGACGAGGCGGCCAGGATCGGTGCGGGCATCGCCGGGGGCGACCTGGTGAGCTGCCCGCAATGGGTGATCTCGGTGACCGTGCTGGGCGACCTGCAGGGCCGCGCGCCGGTGCGGCGGTCGGGGGCGCGGGCCGGGGCGGTGGTCGCCGTCGCAGGGGACCTGGGCCGTTCGGCAGCCGGATATGCCTTGTGGCACAAGGGCATCCACGAATTCAGCGACCTGCGGCGCCGGCACGTGGTGCCGCAGCCGCCCTACGGCGAGGGCGCGGTGGCGGCGGTCGCGGGCGCGCAGGCCATGATCGACGTCTCCGACGGGCTGGTCGCCGATCTGCGGCACGTCGCCGAGTTGTCCGGCGTGGGAATCGATCTGTCCACCGCGGCGCTGGCGACGGACCACGAGCAGCTGGTTGCCGCGGCCGCCGCGGCGGGCTCCGACGCGTGGGCTTGGGTGCTGGGTGGCGGCGAGGACCACGCGCTGGTGGCGTGTTTCGCCGACGCGGCACCGCGCGGGTGGCGCGTGATCGGGCGGGTGCTCGACGGCCCGGCCGAGGTGCTGGTCGACGGCGCGCAGTGGCAGGGATACGCGGGCTGGGAATCGTTCGCCGGTTAAGGTGGCGCAGTGAGCGCGCGCCCGTTGAGTGAACTCGTCGAGCAGGGGTGGGCCACCGCGCTGGAGCCGGTGGCCGATCAGATCGCGGCGATGGGACAGTTTCTGCGCGACGAGATCGCGGCCGGGCGAAGGTATCTGCCGGCGGGTCCAAACGTGTTGCGCGCCTTCACTTTTCCCTTCGACGACGTGCGGGTGCTGATCGTCGGCCAGGATCCCTACCCGACGCCGGGACACGCTGTGGGCCTTAGCTTTTCGGTGGCCCCCGACGTTCGCCCGTTGCCGCGCAGCCTGGCCAACATCTTCGACGAGTACGCGGCCGACCTGGGCCACCCGAAGCCGTCGTGTGGCGATCTGACGCCGTGGGCGCAGCGCGGCGTGCTGCTGCTGAACAGGGTGCTCACGGTGCGTCCCACCAACCCGGCGTCGCACCGGGGCAAGGGCTGGGAGGCGGTCACCGAGTGCGCGATTCGCGCGCTGATCGCCCGGTCGCAGCCCCTGGTCGCGATCCTGTGGGGTCGCGACGCGTCCACACTCAAACCGATACTGGCCGAGGGCGACTGCGTGGCGATCGAATCGCCGCATCCCTCGCCGCTGTCGGCGTCGCGTGGATTCTTCGGCTCGCGCCCGTTCAGCCGGGCCAACGAGCTGCTCACTCAGCTCGGCGCCGATCCCATCGACTGGCGGCTGCCCTGAGCGCGGGGCACTAGCCCCGAACTAGCCTCTGACGACCTTGCCGGCCTTGATGCAGGACGCGCACGCGTTGACGCGCTTCTTGTTGCCGCCCGGGCGGTTCGTCACGTGCACCGTCTGGACGTTCGGGTCCCACCGGCGGCTGGTGCGGCGGTGGGAGTGCGACACCGACTTACCGAAGCCGGGGCCTTTCCCGCAGATATCGCACACAGCGGCCATGGTTCTGACTCCTCAAATGTTCAACGGATCCGGCACGCAGGAGAAATCACACGAGCCGCGACAGCCCAGGATACCGACTGGGGTGGGCAACCTCCAAAACGCTCAACAGTTGATCCGTGACGACCGCTGTTGTCTGCCGCCGTCGCCCCCGCTGGCTAGGCTCAATGGGCCGGTTGGCTAGAAGATTAGGGCGCGAGGAGGTGAGGCGGGCGTGGGCACGTCAGATCGTCCGCTGGACGCCGCTGCGCTGCGCGATTGGGCGCACGCCGCCGTCAGCGACCTGATCACCCACATCGACGAGATCAACCGCCTCAATGTCTTCCCGGTCGCCGACTCCGATACCGGCGCCAACATGCTGTTCACCATGCGGTCCGCCCTGGCCGAGGCCAACGCCGGGGGCAGCGCCGACGGCGGGCCCGGCTGCGTCGCCCGGGTGGCGTCCGCCCTGTCCGTCGGGGCGCTGAACGGGGCCCGCGGCAATTCCGGCGTCATCCTGTCGCAGATCCTGCGCGGCATCGCCGACGTCACCGCGACCGCGGCCGTCGACGCCGGTGGCGAGTTGCGCGTGATGGACGCCGCCCTGCTGGGGGCCGCCCTGGGGCGCGGCGTCGAGCTGATCATCACGTCGATGGGTCAGGAGGTCCCGGGGACCATCGTCTCGGTGCTGCGCGCCGCCGCGGAGGCCGTCGAAGAGTCCGCGCCCGACGGGATGGCCGCGGCCATCACCGCAGGTGGCGACGCCGCGGTGGTCGCGCTGGAGAAGACCCCCGAGCAGCTCGAGGTGCTGGCCGACGCCGGCGCGGTGGACGCCGGTGGGCGCGGCCTGCTGGTGCTGCTGGACGCGCTGCGGTCCACGGTCGGTGGGCAGGCGCCCGCCCGCACGGTGTACGAGCTCGCGCCGCGCGCCCTGACTGCCGCAACCGTCGCCGATCGGCCGGCGCCCCAGTTCGAGGTGATGTACCTGCTGGCCGGCTGCGATGCCGCCGCCGCCGACGTGCTGCGCGAGCGGCTGCAGGAGCTGGGCGAATCGGTGGCCATCGCGGCCGCGCCGTCGGACAACTACTCCGTGCACGTCCACACCGACGACGCCGGGGCCGCGGTGGAGGCCGGGCTGGCCGCCGGGCAGCTGAGCCGAATCGTGGTCTCGGCGCTGAGCTCGGGCATCACCGGCCTGCCCGCCGGCAGCTGGACCCGGGAGCGCGCCGTGCTGGCCGTGGTCGACGGGGACGGCGCCGCCGAGCTTTTCGAAGGGGAGGGCGCCTGCGTGCTGCGGCCGGCGTCGGACGCGCCCGACCCGGCCGCCGACCTGAGCGCGCATCAGCTGGTGCGCGCCCTGGTCGACACCGGCGCCGCGCAGGTGATGGTGCTGCCCAACGGCTACGTGGCCGCCGAGGAGTTGGTGGCGGGCTGCACGGCCGCCATCGGCTGGGGCATCGACGTGGTGCCGATCCCGACGGAGTCGATGGTGCAGGGCCTGGCCGCGCTGGCCGTGCACGAAAAGGGCGCCCACGCCGTCGACGACGGCTACACCATGGCCCACGCCGCCGGCGGGGCCCGGCACGGGTCGGTGCGCATCGCGACCGAGAGCGCGCTGACCTGGGCGGGCCGCTGTCAGCGGGGCGACGGCCTGGGCATCGCCGGCGGCGAGGTGCTGATCGTGGCGCCGGATGCGGCCGCCGCGGCGATCGGGCTCATCGATCTGCTGCTGGCGTCGGGCGGGGACCTGGCGACGGTGCTGGTCGGGGCGGGCATGCCGGCGGACGCCGACGCCACCGCGGTGGGCGACATCCTGGCCGACCACGTACACGACAACCATCCCGGCACCGAGCTGGTCATCTACCGGACCGGCCATCGCGGTGACGCCCTGCTGATCGGGGTCGAGTAGCGGTGGCGTCGCTGTCCGACCGGCTGGACTTCATCCTGGGCGCCAAGGCCGCCGACCTGCTCGACGACCTGTTCGGTATCCGCACCGTCGACGACCTGCTGCGCCACTACCCGCGCAGCTACACCGAGACGGCGGCGAAGTGGGACGCCGAGGACGAGCGGCCCGAGGTGGGTCAGCACATCACCCTCGTCGACACGATCACCGACACCCACTCGTTCCCGATGAAGAAGAACCCGCGGCGTAAATGCCTGCGCATCACCGTGGGCTCCGGTCGCAGCAAGGTGACCGCGACATTCTTCAACGCGGACTACCTCAGCAAGGACCTCACCGAGGGCACCCGGGTGATGCTGTCCGGGGAAGTCGGCTACTTCAGAAACGCCATGCAGCTGACGCACCCGGACTTCCTGATCCTGGATTCCGGACGCAGCCGCGGCAGCAAATCGCTGAAGACCATCGCCGACACCTCCGACGCCTTCAGTAGCGAGGACCTGATGTCGGCGTTCGACCGCCGCTTCTTCCCGATCTACCCGGCCAGCACCAAGCTGCAGAGCTGGGACATCTACGCGTGCGTGCGCCAGGTGCTCGGGGTCCTCGATCCGGTGGCCGAGCCGCTGCCCGACGAACTGATCGCCGAGCATCACCTGATGGCCGAAGACGCGGCGCTGCGCGCGATCCACGTCGCCGAGGACGAGGCGGAGCGCCGGGAAGCCCGCGAGCGGTTGACCTTCGACGAAGCCATGGGCCTGCAGTGGGCGCTGGTGTCGCGCCGGCATGGCGAGCTCTCGCAATCCGGGCCGCCCGCGCCGCGGCGTTCGGATGGTTTGGCCGCGGAACTGTTGGGGCGCTTGCCCTTTGAGCTGACGGCCGGGCAGCGCGAAACGCTCGACGTGCTGTCCGAGGGGCTGGCGGCCAACCGCCCGATGAACCGGCTGCTGCAGGGCGAGGTCGGCTCCGGCAAGACGATCATCGCGGTGCTGGCGATGCTGCAGATGGTCGATGCGGGCTACCAGTGCGCGCTGCTGGCCCCCACCGAAGTACTTGCGGCGCAACATCTCCGGTCGATCAACGACGCGCTCGGCCCGCTGGCGATGGCCGGTCAGCTGGGCGGGGCCGACAACGCGACGCGGGCCGCGCTGCTGACCGGATCGATGTCGACCGCGCAGAAGAATCAGGTGCGGCGCGAGATCGCCGGCGGCGAAGTGGGCATCGTCATCGGCACGCATGCCCTGCTGCAGGACGTGGTGCAATTCCACAACCTGGGCATGGTCGTCGTCGACGAGCAGCACCGCTTCGGCGTCGAACAGCGAGACCAGTTGCGCGCCAAGGCACCCGCGGGCATCACGCCGCACCTGTTGGTCATGACGGCGACCCCGATACCGCGCACCGTCGCGCTGACCGTGTACGGCGATCTGGAAACCTCGACGCTGCGCGAGCTGCCGCGCGGACGCCAGCCCATCACCAGCAACGTCATTTTCGTGCGGGACAAACCGGGCTGGCTGGACCGCGCCTGGCAGCGCATCCGCGAGGAGGTGGCGGCCGGCCGGCAGGCCTACGTCGTGGCGCCCCGCATCGACGAGACCGACGAGTCCGAGAAGGGGGCAGAAGACGTGCGCCCGACGGAAACGGCCGTGGGTCTGTTCGACCGGCTGCGCTCCGGTGAGCTGGCGAGCCTGCGGCTGGGGCTGATGCATGGGCGGTTGCCCGCCGACGAGAAGGACGCCGCTATGACGGCGTTTCGCCAGGGCGAAACCGATGTGCTGGTGTGCACCACCGTGATTGAGGTCGGCGTCGACGTCCCCAACGCCACGGTGATGCTGGTGATGGACGCCGACCGGTTCGGGATCAGCCAGCTGCATCAGCTGCGTGGCCGCATCGGCCGGGGCCAGCATCCGAGCCTGTGCCTGCTGGCCACCTGGAGCACGTCGAACTCGCCGGCGGGCCGGCGGCTGCGTGCGGTCGCCGAAACCCTGGACGGCTTCGCCCTTTCCGAGCTCGATCTCAAGGAGCGCCGGGAAGGAGACGTGTTGGGCCGCAACCAGTCCGGCCGGGCGATCAATCTGCGGCTGCTGTCGCTCGCCGACCACCTGGCCTACATCGAGGCGGCGCGCGAATTCTGCACCCGGACCTACGAAGGCGACAGCCAGAATCCCGGATTGGCTTCGCTGGCAGCGCAATTCACCGATACCGAACGCATCGAATACCTGGACAAGTCGTGAACCGCAAACTGCTGCTGTGGTTGTCGGCGGCCGCGCTGCTTGCGGTCTTGGTGGCCTACCAGACGCTGGGGTCGACGGCGGCCAGGCATGCCGAGGTCGCGGCCCGGGCCGACGTGCCCACGGTGGCGCCGGGCGCCGATGTGCTGGCCGGCGTCGCGGTGCTGCCGCTGCGCGCCCATCGCTACGACTATCACCGGTCGGCCTACGGCGACGCCTGGGACGACGACAACGATGCACCGGGCGGGCACAACGGGTGCGACACCCGCGACGACATCCTCGACCGCGATCTCGTCGACAAAACGTACGTGTCGGTCAAGCGCTGCCCCAACGCGGTCGCCACCGGCACCCTGCACGACCCGTACACCAACACGACCATCGCCTTTCAGCGCGGCGCGAAGGTCGGCGAGGCGGTGCAGATCGACCACATCGTCCCGCTCGCCTACGCGTGGGACATGGGGGCGTACGGCTGGCCCGCGCCGGAGCGGCTGCGCTTCGCCAACGACCCGGCCAACCTGCTGGCCGTGCAGGGGCAGGCCAATCAGGACAAGGGTGATTCACCGCCGGCGCAGTGGATGCCGCCGAACAAGGCGTTCGACTGTCAGTACGCGATGCAGTTCATCGCGGTGCTGCGCGGTTACCAGCTGCCGGTCGACGAGCCGTCGGTAGCGGCGCTGCGGCAGGCCGCTGCCACCTGCCCGGCCGCCTAGCTGGCTACGCGCCCTCGTAGGTCTCGGGATCCGGGCGCAGGCGGGTGCCGTCGTCGAGCGCGTTGATCGCGTCGACGTGCTCGTCGGCCAGCTCGAAATCGAAGATGTCGATGTTGCTGGCGATCCGTTCGGGATTGGCCGACCGGAAGACGACCGCATTGCCGAGTTGCACGTTCCACCGCAACAGCACCTGCGCGGGAGTCTTGCCGTACTCGGCGGCGACCGAGGTGATCGTCGGGTTGTCCAGCAGCCTGCCCAGCGCCAGCGGCGTGTAGGACTGCGTCAGGACGTTGTGCTGCGCGTTCGTCTTGCGCATCTCGCCCTGATTGAGCATGGGGTGCAGCTCGATCTGGTTGATCGCCGGCGTGGTGAACGTCAGGTCGATGACCATCTGCAGGTATTCCTCGGTGAAGTTCGCGACGCCGATCGAGCGCGTGAGCCCGGTGCTGCGGGCCTGCAGCAGCCCGCCGAAGGAGTCCACGTAGGTTCCCTGCGCCGCGGCCGGCCAGTGCACCAGATAGAGGTCGAGGTAGTCCAGCCCCAGACGCTCCAAGCTGGCGGTGCACGCTTCCGGGGCCTTGGCGAACCCCTGGTCGGCGGTGGCCAGTTTGGTGGTCACGAACAGTTCGGCACGCGGAATGCCCGAGGCCGCGATAGCTCGACCCACCGCCGCTTCGTTTCCGTAGGCCGAAGCCGTGTCGATCAGCCGAACGCCGATTTCCAATGCTGCCGCTACGGCACGCTCGGTCTCGTCCTCCGACAAATCCGCGACACCCAGGCCAAGGACCGGGATCGTGTTTTCGTCATTGAGGGTTATCGAGGGTACGGCGGTGCCCGACTCGCCAGTCAACTCATTCACCTGCCTGTGAAACTGAAAGTTCGCGGATTCGGACCAAGTCGGCTTCCATCGTCGAGCGAGGAGATCGACGCCATTTCATTGGCGCTGAGTTCGAAGTCGAACACGTCGAAGTTGCTCGCAATCCGGTTGGGGTCCACTGACTTGGGGATCACGATATTACCGAGCTGAATATGCCAGCGGATCAACACCTGCGCGGGTGTCCGCCCGCGGCCCTCGGCGACGGCGGTGATCGCCGGGTGATTCAGCAGCGCCCCACGCCCCAGCGGCGCCCACGCCTCGGTCGCGATCCCGCGCTGCGCGTGCACCTCGCGCAGCTCGGCCTGGGTGAATCGGGGGTGTAACTCGATCTGGTTGACGGCCGGTACGACGCCGATGGCGTCGACGAGCACGGTCAGGTGCTCCGGCTCGAAATTGCTCACCCCGATCGACCGGATCCGGCCCTGGTCACGCAGGTGCGAGAAGGCCTTGAAGGTGTCGACGAACTTGCCGAGCGCGGGCTGCGGCCAGTGGATCAGATAGAGGTCGAGGTAGTCGAGTCCGAGCCGGTCCATGCTCGCGTCGAACGCCGCCAGCGTGCTGTCGTAGCCATGGTCCGGGTTGGCCAATTTGGTGACGACGTAAAGTTGGTCGCGCGGCACGTCGGACTCGGCAACCGCGCGTCCGGTCTCCCGTTCGTTTCGGTAGGCCGCGGCGGTGTCGATATGCCGGTAACCGGCGCGCAGCGCGGCACTCACTGCCTGCTGGGTGTCCGCCGGCGGGACCTTGAAGACTCCGAGCCCGACGGTGGGGATCGCATTACCGTCATTCAGGGTGACTACGTTTTTTTCAAGGGGGCTGCCCATGACACCGAGTCTGCCAGGCACACCGGATGTGCAGCGCGGACTTTCACGCGGGCCGACGCGCTGGGCCAGCCTCCTGCAGGGGGCCGTCACCAACGTCGGGCCCAAGGTCATTCCGTGGATCCCGGCGCCCGCCAAACGGGCGCTGTCCGGGATCCGCTCGGTGGCCATCGACGGCAACACGCTCGATCCGACGCTGCAGCTGATGCTGTCGGGCCTGCGGCTGGCCGGCATCGACGGCCTGATGATCGCCGGCGGTGACCCGATCGCCTCGCGCGCCCAGATGCACGACTCGCTGACGGGTTTCGCGGGTCCGCAGATCCACGTCGCCGTGGACGACCTCACGCTGCCCGGTCCGGCCGGTGACATCCGGGCGCGGCACTACCGCCCGGCCAGCGGCGACGCCGACGACTTGCTCGTCTTCTATCACGGCGGCGGTTGGACGATCGGTGACCTGGAGTCCTGCGACGCACTGTGCCGATTGACCTGTCGGGACGCCGGAATCCACGTGCTGTCGATCGACTACCGGCTGGCCCCCGAGCACCCCGCGCCGGCGGCGATCGAGGATGCCTATGCCGCGTTCACCTGGGCGTGCCAGAACGCGCGCGAACTCGGCGCGACCTCCGGGCGTGTCGCGGTCGGCGGCGACAGCGCGGGCGGCAACCTGGCCGCCGTCGTGTCCCAGTTGGCCCGCGACGCGGGCGGCCCGACCCCGGTGCTGCAATGGCTTCTCTACCCGCGGACCGACTTCACCGCGCAGACCCGGTCGCTGAGCCTGTTCGCGCACGGCTTTCTGCTGACCAAGCGGGACATGGACCTGTTCGCCGCGCACTACCTGAAGGGGTCCGGGATCGACCCGACCGACCCGCGGGTGTCGCCGGCGCTGGCCGAGTCGCTGGCCGACCTGGCGCCCGCGCTGATCGCGGTCGGCGGTTTCGACCCGCTGCGCGACGAGGGCCAGCACTACGCCGCCGCGCTGCAGGCCGCCGGGACGCCGGTCGACCTGCGCTACATGGGCTCGCTGACGCACGGCTTCGCCAGTCTGTTCCCGCTCGGCGGCGACAGCGCCATGGCAACCAGCGACCTGATCTCGGCCCTGCGGGCCCACCTGAGCCGGGCCTGATCTGCCCGGCTACGGGCGCCGGTAATCTAAAGCGCGTGGCCGACAAACCTAAACGTCCCGAACGATTCGACCTGAAGTCCACGGGTGGCAAATCCGGCCGCCTCATTCAGATCGGCGGGACCGCGTTCATCGTGATCTTCGCCGTCGCGCTGGTCTTCTACATCGTGACGCAGCACCACGACAAGAAGGGCGGAGCCTCGGGGCAGGGCGACACCGTGCGGGTGACGTCCAGCAAGCTGGTCACCCAGCCGGGTACCAACAACCCGAAGGCCGTCGTCAACTTCTACGAGGACTTCCTGTGTCCGGCGTGCGGCAACTTCGAGCGCACCTTCGGGCCGACGGTGTCGCGGCTCATCGACGCCGGCGCCATCGCGGCCGACTACTCGATGGTGGCCATTCTCGACAGCGGCAAGAACCAGAACTACTCGTCGCGGGCCGGCGCGGCAGCCCTGTGCGTCGCCGACGAGTCCACCGACGCGTTCCGTCGCTTCCACACCGCGCTGTTCAGCGCCGGGACGCAGCCCGACGAGCGGGCCAGCAGCTTCCCCGACAACGCCAAGCTGATCGAAATCGCCCGCGAGGCAGGCGTGGTCGGCAAGATGCCCGACTGCATCAACAGCGGGAAGTACCTCTCCAAGGTCACCGGTGAAGCGTCGACCGCGAACATCACCGCGACCCCGACGGTCAAGATCAACGGCGAGAACTACGACCCGTCGACGCCTGACGCGTTCGTCGCCAAGATCAAGAGCATCGTGGGCGATGTGCCCGGGATCGACACCGCCGTCGCTCCTGGCGCTGCGTGAGGCGTCGCCGGTGACCCGCGAGCGGGTGCCCGCGCTCAGCGCGTGGTGGGTGTTGATCGCAGGCCTGATCGGGCTGCTCTGCTCCATGACGTTGACGGTGGAGAAGATCGACATCCTCGCCGACCCGGGGTACGTGCCGTCGTGCAACATCAACCCGATCCTGTCCTGCGGCTCGGTGATGGTCACCCCGCAGGCGTCGCTGCTGAGCTTTCCCAACCCGCTGCTGGGCATCGCCGGCTTCGCCGTGGTGGTGGTCGCCGGTGTGCTGGCCGTCGCGAAAGTTGATCTGCCGCAATGGTTTTGGATCGGCCTGGGGGCGGGCGTACTGGTCGGCACCGTGTTCGTGCACTGGCTGATCTTCCAGAGCCTGTACCGGATCGGGGCGCTGTGCCCCTATTGCATGGTGGTCTGGGCGGTCACCATCACGCTGTTGGTCGTGGTTGCCTCGATCGTGGTGCGCCCGTCGCTTCAGGGCTCGGGTGCGGCGGTGCGGGTGCTTTTCGGATGGCGCTGGTCGATCGTAACGTTGTGGTTCACCGCGGTGTTTCTGCTGATCATGGTGCGGTTCTGGGATTATTGGTCGACGCTTCTGTAAGGAGTCAAGGGTGATCTCCAAAGTGCTGGTGGCCAACCGGGGCGAGATCGCGATTCGCGCGTTTCGCGCGGCCTATGAACTCGGTGTCGGGACGGTCGCCGTCTACGCCTACGAGGACCGCAATTCGCAGCATCGGCTCAAGGCCGACGAGTCGTATCAGATCGGCGACGAGGGCCACCCGGTGCGCGCCTACCTGTCCATCGACGAGATCGTCGAGACCGCGCGCACCGCGGGCGCCGACGCGATCTACCCCGGCTACGGGTTCTTGTCGGAAAACCCCAAACTGGCCGCGGCGTGCGCGGCGGCCGGCATCACGTTCGTCGGCCCCGGCGCCGAAGTCCTTGAGCTGACGGGAAATAAGTCCCGCGCGATCGAGGCGGCCCGCGCCGCGGGATTGCCGGTGCTCAGCTCGTCGGAGCCGTCGTCCTCGGTCGAGGAGTTGGTGGCGGCCTTGGATTCCGGGGAGGCCGACCTGCGGTTTCCGTTGTTCGTCAAGGCGGTTGCCGGCGGCGGCGGACGCGGCATGCGGCGGGTCAACGACATCGACGGGCTGCCCGAAGCCATCGAGGCGGCCAGTCGCGAGGCCGAGTCGGCGTTCGGCGACCCGACGGTGTATCTCGAGCAGGCGGTGATCAAGCCCCGCCACATCGAGGTGCAGATCCTGGCCGACAACGAAGGCAACGTGATTCATCTCTACGAGCGCGACTGCAGCGTGCAGCGTCGCCACCAAAAGGTCGTCGAGCTGGCGCCCGCGCCGAACCTGGATCCCGAATTGCGGGACAAGATCTGCGCCGACGCGGTGAAGTTCGCGCAGCACATCAACTACACCTGCGCCGGCACGGTCGAATTCCTGCTCGACGAGAACGGCGATTACGTCTTCATCGAGATGAATCCGCGGATTCAGGTGGAGCACACCGTCACCGAGGAGGTCACCGACGTCGACCTGGTCTCCAGCCAGCTGCGCATCGCGTCGGGCGAGACGCTCGACGATCTGGGCTTGCGGCAGGAGAACGTTGCGCCGCGCGGCGCCGCGCTGCAGTGCCGGATCACCACCGAGGATCCGGCCAACGGGTTCCGGCCCGATACCGGGCGGATCAGCACGTACCGCAGCCCCGGTGGCGCGGGCATCCGCCTGGACGGCAGCACCAACCTCGGTGCCGAGATCAGCGCCCACTTCGACTCGATGCTGGTCAAGTTGACCTGTCGGGGCCGCGACTTTCCGGCCGCGGTGGCCCGGGCCCGGCGCGCGATGGCGGAGTTCCGGATTCGCGGGGTATCGACGAATATTCCGTTCCTGCAAGCGGTTTTGGATGATCCCGACTTCCAGGCCGGCCGCATTACCACGTCGTTCATCGACGAGCGGCCCCAGCTGCTGACCGCGCACGCGTCGGCCGACCGCGGCACCAAGATCCTCACCTATCTGGCCGACGTCACCGTCAATCAGCCGCACGGCGCGCGGGTTTCGACGGCGTACCCGCACGACAAGCTGCCCGACATCGATCTGGAGGCCGACCCGCCCGCCGGCTCCAAGCAGCGCCTGGTCGAGTTGGGGCCCGAGGGATTCGCACGCTGGCTGCGCGAGTCGCCGGCGGTCGGCGTCACCGACACGACGTTCCGGGACGCGCACCAGTCGCTGCTGGCGACCCGGCTGCGCACCAGCGGATTGAACAGGGTGGCGCCGTATGTCGCCCGGATGATGCCTCAGCTGCTGTCGGTCGAGTGCTGGGGCGGCGCGACTTACGATGTGGCGCTGCGGTTTCTGAAGGAAGACCCCTGGGAGCGGCTGGCCACGCTGCGCGAGGCGATGCCCAACATCTGCCTGCAGATGCTGCTGCGCGGCCGCAACACCGTGGGTTACACGCCGTACCCGGAGCTGGTCACCTCCGCGTTCGTGGAGGAGGCGACGTCCACCGGGATCGACATCTTCCGCATCTTCGACGCGCTGAACAATCTCGACTCGATGCGGCCCGCGATCGACGCCGTCCGCGAAACCGGCTCTGCCATAGCGGAAGTCGCGATGTGCTACACCGGCGACCTGGCCGATCCGGGCGAGCGCCTGTACACCCTGGACTACTACCTGAAGCTGGCCGAGCAGATTGTCGAGGCCGGCGCCCACGTGCTGGCCATCAAGGACATGGCCGGGCTGCTGCGGCCACCGGCGGCACACCAACTGGTCTCCGCGCTGCGCAGCCGGTTCGACCTGCCCGTGCACGTGCACACCCACGACACCCCGGGCGGCCAGCTGGCGAGTTACGTGGCCGCGTGGCAGGCCGGGGCCGACGCCGTCGACGGTGCGTCGGCGCCGTTGGCCGGGACCACCAGCCAGCCCGCGCTCAGTTCGATCGTCGCCGCGGCAGCGCACACCGATTACGACACCGGGCTGTCGCTGCCGGCGGTATGCGCGCTCGAGCCGTACTGGGAGGCGCTGCGAAAGGTGTACGCGCCCTTCGAGTCCGGGCTGCCCGGGCCGACCGGGCGGGTGTACCACCACGAAATCCCCGGCGGCCAATTGTCGAACCTGCGCCAGCAGGCGATCGCGCTGGGGCTGGGCGATCGATTCGAAGAGATCGAGGAGGCCTACGCCGGCTCCGACCGGGTGCTGGGCCGGCTGATCAAGGTCACCCCGTCGTCGAAGGTGGTCGGCGACCTGGCGCTCGCCCTGGTCGGTGCGGGCGTGAGCGCCGACGAATTCGCCGCCGAGCCTTCGCGATTGGACATCCCGGAGTCGGTGGTCGGATTCCTGCGCGGTGAGCTCGGCGACCCGCCCGGCGGATGGCCCGAACCGCTGCGCACCGCGGCGCTGGAGGGCCGCGGGCCGGCCAAGCCGACGCAGCAATTGACCGCAGAGGATGAGGCCGCGCTGGCGCTGAACGGCACCAAGCGTCAGGCGACCCTGAACCGGCTGCTATTCCCTGGCCCGACAAAGGAATTCGAGGAGCATCGGGTAAACTACGGCGACACCTCGCATCTGTCGGCCAACCAGTTCTTCTACGGCCTGCGCCAAGGCGAAGAGCATTCGGTGGAACTGGAGCGCGGGGTCGATCTGCTGATCGGCCTGGAGGCCATCTCCGAGCCGGACGAGCGGGGCATGCGAACGGTGATGTGCATCATCAACGGCCAGCTGCGGCCGGTGCTGGTGCGCGACCGCAGCATCGCCAGTTCGGTCCCGACCGCCGAGAAGGCCGAGCGCGGCAATCCCGATCACATCGCCGCGCCGTTCGCCGGCGTGGTCACCGTCGGGATCGCCGAGGGCGATCGGGTGAGCGCGGGCCAGACGATCGCGACCATCGAGGCGATGAAGATGGAGGCCCCGATCACCGCGCCCAAAGACGCGGCGGTGCAGCGGGTGGCGGTGTCGAGCACCGCGCAGGTGGAGGGCGGCGACCTGCTGGTGGTGCTCAGCTGACCCGCATCATCGGCGGCGTCGCCGGAGGCAGGCGCATCGCGGTCCCGCCGCGCGGGACCAGGCCGACCACCGATCGGGTGCGCGAGTCGCTGTTCAACATCGTGACCGCGCGAATGGACCTGACGGGGCTGGCGGTGCTGGACTCCGATCAGCGCACCGCCGCCGTCATCGCCCGCAACATCGAATCCGTGGGCCTGCCCGGGGCGACGCTGCGCCGTGGGGCCGTGGCCGCCGTGCTGGCGGGCGGGGCGCCGGCGGCGGTGGACCTGGTGCTGGCCGATCCGCCCTACGACGTCGCGACCGAGGAGCTGGAAGACGTGGTGGCCGCGCTGGGCGCCCATGGCTGGTTGCGCGAGGGCGCCGTCGCGGTGCTGGAGCGCGCGGCCAGCAGCGCGCCGCTGCGCTGGCCGCAGGGCTGGACCGCGTGGCCGGAGCGCGCTTACGGCGACACCCGTCTGGAGCTGGCCGAATTTGACTGAGCCGCCCTGCTACCTTGATCGCTTATGAGCGGCGCGGTTTGCCCCGGATCGTTTGACCCGGTGACGTTGGGCCACATCGATGTCTTCGAACGCGCCGCGGGCCAGTTCGATGAGGTGGTGGTGGCAATCCTGGTCAACCCCGCCAAGAAGGGCATGTTCGACCTCGACGAGCGGATCGCGATGATCGAGGAGGCGACCGAGCATCTGCCGAACCTGCGGGTGGAGGCCGGGCAGGGGCTGGTGGTGGACTTCGTGACGTCGCGCGGGCTGACCGCGATCGTCAAGGGGCTGCGCACCGACACCGACTTCGAATACGAACTGCAGATGGCGCAGATGAACAAGCACGTCGCGAACGTCGACACGTTCTTCGTGGCGACGGACCCGCAGTATTCGTTCGTGTCGTCGTCGTTGGCCAAGGAGGTCGCGACGCTGGGCGGCGACGTTTCCAAGCTGCTGCCGGAATCCGTCAATCGCCGCCTGCGCGAAAAACTGTCAGGCTAGTTCAGAACGGTTGCGCTAGACAGCTTTCGTGACACGGCCGATGTGCTCGAGCAGCGCGGCCAGTACCGCGTCGGGCGCCTCGATCTGGGGCCAGTGCCCGATATCGTCGCCCAGCATCACCACGTCGGGATCGGGAATCAGCTGCCGATAACGGTCGGCCATATGCCTGCCAGAATTCGGATCGGCCGGGCCGTCGATGAACCGCATCGGAACGTTCGTCTGGCGCATGGCCCGCACCCACCTGTTGCGATACAGATATCGATCGTTGACGAACCGGCCGACTTTGTGGGTCACCCGCTTACCGTCGTTGACGTCCATGATCTGGTGGAAGAGCTCGTGCATCCGCGGCGACGGCTGCGTGTGCGGGCCGAACAGTTCGTTGATCGTGCGTTCGAGAACCCGCCGTGACAGCAGGATGTTCGGCAGCTTACTTGCCAAGTCGCCCAGCGGAGTTCGGGACAATACCTTCTGTGCCAGCCGCGGCCGGTATGTCTCGTTGAACAATCCGCCGTTGAGCCATGTCACCGATTGGAGCTTTAGCGGACCGCACGACTGCTGGCCCAATTCGTGCCGGGCAAGCATTTCCTGGCCGACGGAGTCACCGATGTCATGGGCCAAGAGATGGCAGGAGGTCACGCTTAGGTGGGCGAGGAGGGCTTCGTGCATATCGGCGTGGTCGGGCACCGAGTATTCGTAGGCGGTGGGCTTGTCGGAAAAGCCCATGCCCAGCATGTCGGGTGCGATAACGGTGAACTGCTCGACAAGAGTGGGCCAGATCGCGGCCCAATCCCAAGTGTTGAACGGGTAGCCGTGGATCAGTAGTAGCGGCGGCCCGGAGCCTTCGCTGCGATAGAACACCCTGAATCCAAGGTAGTCGAAGTATCGGCCCGCGGCTTCCAGCGCTCGAGTTCGGCGTCCATGTCCGGAGCATAGTTGGCAGTGTTTTCTAAAACGGCGGGTCGTCGGGCAGTGCCGTGACGGCCGGCTCGTCGGGGACCCAGTCGGCGGGTAGTTCCTCGGCCTCGCGGGGTTCGTTGACCCAGGTGCACAATGCGCTGGAGCTCGGCGCACCCTTGAACACAAACAGCACGTCGCGCATATGGTTTCGGAACATGCGCGCGTCGACCTCTTCTTTGCGCGCTGTCTGTCGCCGGTTGTGCATGCGGGCCTGGCTGATGCGGGTGCGTCGCTGCCTGGACCGGTCGCTTCTGATCGGAGTCGGCGCCGCGCAGGCCGGCCCGCGCGGCTGCGGGAAGAGATCGGCACCGGCCGGGAACGTTCGATAGGTGCGTCCGGTGGGAGAGGTCCAGATGACCGTGCCGTCGGCGAGTTGGGTGTCATGCCATCCGCCGTGGAAAGTCATGAGCCGATGATGTTGGCGGCAAAGGCATTTGAGGTTCTGCGCCACCGTCCGGCCACCGGCCGCCGGATCGAGATGGTCGAACGGGACGGTGTGGTCGATGTCGCACACCATCGCCGGGCGGCTGCATCCCGGGAAGCGGCAGGTCAGATCCCGGCAACGGACGGCACGCTCGAGCGCCGCCGAGGGTTGGTAGCGCAACGCCTCGACCGGGCTGGTGAACGGATCGGCGACGAGTTGTGCTGTGGCAGCGGCTAATTCACGCACCTGGTCGGCGTCGATGACCCCGTATCCCTCCAGGTAGCCCGGCTGGTCGCTGTCGGAATACACGGTCTGCTCACTGGCGACCACGTTGATCACCACGCGTACCCCGCCCGAATCAGGTTCGGGGTCAACGGAACTGAAGGCGCAGTCCGGCTGACCGCAGCGGCATGCCAGGCCGCAACCCTGGGCCAGCGCGGCCAGCGCGTCGGCGCGGCGCTGATCCATCGTCCGCGGGTCGGCCGCGCACACCTGCCCGGCGAGCTGCGAGAGCCGGCGATCGAATGCCGTCGCGGCCGTCGCCCCGACAGTTCCGTAGATGTCGGCCATTCCGTTGTCCCGGGCGCTGATCGCGATGTACCGATCGCTTTCGGCGCAGTTGCGTCGCTCGCGGGCGGCGTCGGGATCGGCCGCCCGCACCGCGGCGTCGGCGGCGTTGACGATCCGCTGCCGTGACCAGCCGTGCCAGCTGCCGATGCGGGAGGCCAGCGATCGATCGACTTGTGCGATCAATCCCTCATCGGTGATCAGATCGGTGCGGCTGAGGATCAACCGGACGGTGCGCCAATCGGTCCGGCCCTCGGCCAGCAGCGCCGCGACCTTGGGCAGCCTGGTATCCAGCGCCTCGGCGTAGGACACCAAATAGCTCGCGGCCACCGGCGACAGGTTCATCGCGGCGGCCACCTCCGCCGCGGTCTGCTCGAACCCGTCGATGACCGCGTAGCCCGGCCGGTCCTCGGACCGCTCGGTCGCGGCGGCGCGATGCCGCAGCAGTGCCGCGACCGCGGCCATGCGCCGCGCCACCAACACCGCCTCCTGCCGGTGGGTGGACTGGATCTCCGCGACCAGATCGCCCGGGTCGACTATCTCGAACATACGTTCGATAGTAGATGAGGGGTCCGACAAATCGTGTTGTCAGCGGACGAACTGCCGAAATAGCAGAGGGGAGCACCGGTAATTTCGTTTTGGCGCGCGTGATGCCGCTTCGTGACAAAATCGTGTCGGATTTCTGCAGTTAAAGGCATCCGGCCATCTAGGCAATACCCGTCAGCACGGACGTTTGAGGGGAATTGGCAGTGAACGAGCGACCTACCGCCCTACTGGGGCAACGCGCTGAAGCGGGCCCGGTTCTGGGTGGGTGGCGCCCGAGCACCGTGCCCCCGGCCTTCGCCTCGCAAGACATCACCCACCTCCTGCAATATGCGCGGCACCAGGTTCACGTGGTCCGCGAAGAATCCACCGGGCAGCTGGGCCTGGCCATGGGCGGCGAGCTGGTAGGAGCGGGCGAGTCCGATGTCTCGCTGGTGGGAACCCTGCCGCCGATCTACCCGGAGTGGCTGGGCGACCGCGAGTTCTGCGAGGCCCACGGGCTGCGCTTCCCCTATGTCACCGGCGCGATGGCCAACGGCATCGCCACACCGGAGCTGGTGGTGGCGGTCGCCGAGGCTGGGATGCTGGGCTTCTTCGGCGCGGGCGGCCTGTCGTATGCCGGCGTGGAACGCGGGCTGGCCGAGATCCAGACGCGGCTGGCGGGCCGCACCGGACTCGCCTGGGGTGCGAACCTGATCCACTCGCCCAACGAAGCTGCGCTCGAGGCGCGCGTCGCCGAGCTGTTCATCGAGAAGGGCGTCAGGATCGTCGAGGCCTCGGCCTTCATGAAGCTGACCCCCGCGGTGGTGCACTACGCGCTGTCGGGCCTGACGACTGATCCGTCGGGCGCCATCGTCCGCAAGAACAAGGTGATGGCGAAGGTGTCGCGCCCCGAGGTCGCCCGCCTGTTCATGCAACCCGCGCCGGACGCCTTGGTGTCCGCGCTGGTGGCCGCGGGCAAGCTGACGGCCCGTGAAGCGGAGCTGGCGCGGCACGTGCCGGTCGCCGAAGACATCACGGTCGAGGCGGACAGCGGCGGCCACACCGACAACCGGCCTCTACCGGCGCTTTTCTCGGAAATCGTGATGCTGCGCGACCAGCTGGCCCAACAGCACCGCCACGACTTCCGGGTGCGCGTCGGCGCCGCCGGCGGTCTCGGTACGCCCCAGTCCATCGCCGGTGCCTTCGCGATGGGCGCCGCCTACGTGCTCACCGGGTCGGTCAACCAGTCGTGCGTCGAGTCGGGGCTGTCGCCGCAGGCGCGCGCGATGCTCGCCAAGGCCGGAGTGGCCGACGTGATGATGGCGCCGGCCTCGGACATGTTCGAGATGGGCGTGAACCTGCAAGTGCTCAAGCGCGGGTCGATGTTCGGCCCGCGCGCGAAGAAGCTCTACGAGTGGTATTCGCGCTACCCAAGCGTGACGGCCGTCGTGCATGAGCACGGGGCCGAGCTGGAGAAGTTCTTCGGCAAATCCGTCGACGACGTCTGGTCGGAAACACGGCAGTACTGGGCGGACCGGGATGCCGGGGTGCTCGAGCTGGCGACCCGCGACCCGAAGTACCAGATGGGGCTGATGTTCCGTTGGTACCTCGGCAAGTCGAGCCGGTGGGCGATCGATGGCGACGCCGATCGCGTCCTGGACTACCAGATCTGGTGTGGCCCATCGATGGGGGCCTTCAACAGCTGGGTGGCGGGGAGTTACCTGCAGCAGTGCGAAAACCGCAACGTCGTCCAGGTGGCGCTCAACCTGCTCGAAGGTGCCACGCAAATCAGCCGGGCCCAGCAGGCGCGCAAGTGCGGCATTCCTGTCCCGGCGACCGCGTTCGGCTACATTCCGCGCCCGTTGTCCCTGTAGCGCCTTATCGCGTTCGCCCTCGCGCACCGCTATCGGCGGAGTGCATCGCGCATTCTCTAAATGGCCGTCGCAGATTGCCGAAAGCGCCCACCGGCAACTGGCGCGGCCAATAAAGTCAGACCGAGATAACCGATCGCGTCCTTCGGGGGAACGCAGTTCGTGCCGTGCCGGTCATCGCGAAGTGGGGGAGGCGGTGGCCGGCACCGGCGGATCCGGGCGAGCGTGGACCTCGAAGGCGCCGCATAGCGTGGGGGCCGGCCATCCCAGGGGGGACGACCGGTCATTCCGGCTGCGAACCGCCAGCGGGGATCAGCAAACCCGCAGGTCAACGATCGCCTCAGAGTCAATCCATCGGTATTGACAATTCGTCAGTACATGAGTCGTCGTTCTGATAGCGTCCAGGCGAGCGCTTGAGCTGTCTCGGCTGGTCAACGATGCCAAATCCTCGACGATCAGCCTTTCGATGCGACGCAGGTCAACAGACGGGGTTGATCCGCAAACCCGTGCAAAGGAGATTCAGTGGAATCGAAGCATCCTCCTGTTGCGGTTGTGGGAGTAAGCGCGCTATTTCCTGGATCTCCCGAAGCCACCCGCTTTTGGCGCAACATCGTCGAGGGCGTCGACCTATTCTCCGAGGTTCCCGAGTCGCACTGGCGCGCTGAGGACTTTTACGACCCATCTCCGTCCGCGCCCGACAAGGTATATGCCACCCGTGGCGGATTTTTGCCCGAGGTCGATTTCTCACCAATGGATTTCGGAATTCCGCCGAATGTTCTGCCCGCCACCGATACCGCCCAACTACTTGCGCTGAGAGTCGCCCAACAAGTATTGGAAGACGCCGCCGATGGTGACTTTTCTCACATGGATCGAGAACGCGTCAGCGTAGTACTCGGCGCCTCCGGCGGTACGGAATTAATTACTTATATAAGTGGCCGCCTGCACCGGCCGGTCTGGGAGCGCGGGCTGCGGGCCGCCGGTCTTTCCGAGCAGGAGCTCGAGGCATTCAGCGAGCGGGTGGCTTCCAGCTACACGCCGTGGCAAGAGAACACGTTCCCCGGGCTGCTCGGCAACGTCATCGCCGGGCGGATCGCCAACCGCTTCGACCTCGGCGGCACGAACTGCGTCATCGACGCCGCGTGCGCGAGCTCCCTGGCCGCGCTCGAGGTGGGCCTGCACGAGCTGTACCTCGGCGAGTCGGACATGGTGATCGCCGGCGGAGTCGACGCCTTCAACGACATCTTCATGTTCATGTGCTTCGCCAAGGTGACCGCGCTGTCGCCGAGTGGCGACTGCCGCCCGTTCTCCGATCAGTCGGACGGCACGATGCTGGGCGAGGGGCTGTCCATGCTCGCGCTCAAGCGTCTCGACGACGCCGAACGCGATGGCGATCGGATCTACGCGGTGATCCGCGGCATCGGTACTTCGTCCGACGGCCGGGCGAAGAGCATCTACGCGCCGAGCCCGGCGGGTCAGGCCAAAGCGCTGCGCCGCGCGTACGAGGCGGCCGGCTACGGCCCCGAGACCGTCGGCCTCGTCGAGGCGCACGGCACCGGCACGAAAGCCGGCGACGTAGCCGAGTTCACCGCGCTGCGTGAGGTCTTCGACGCCTCGGGGCGTGCCGACCGGCAGTGGTGCGCGCTCGGCTCGGTCAAGTCGCAGGTCGGCCACACCAAGGGGGCGGCGGGGGCCTGCGGCATGTTCAAAACCGTGATGGCCCTGCACCACAAGCTCTTGCCGCCAACCATCAAGATCGATCAGCCGAACGCCGGCCTCGAGATCGACAAGTCGCCCTTCTACCTCTCGACGCAGACTAAGCCGTGGCTGCCCGAGAGCGGAGTTCCGCGGCGTGCCTCCGTGAGCTCGTTCGGCTTCGGCGGCACCAACTTCCACGTCACGGTCGAGGAGTACACGGGCAGCGGAAAGCGCGCGTGGCGCTACCGGTCGTGGGATTCCGAAATGGTACTGCTGGGCGCGTCCTCGGCCGCCGCCCTCGCCAGCGAGGCCACTCGGCTGTCCGCCTCGCTGGTCGACAGCGACGACATGCTGGCCTACGTCGCCCGCAGCACGCAATCGGCGTACGACGCCGCGCAGCCGCACCGCCTGTCTGTCGTCGCCGACAGCGTCGCGACCCTGCGCACCATGCTCGACGAAGCGGCGGCGAAGCTCCAAACTCCCGATCTGGCAGCATCTTTCAGTTCGCCGAAGGGGTATTACTACTCGGCGCGCAAGCCCGGGCCGGTCGCGCTGCTGTTTCCTGGGCAGGGTAGCCAGTACGTCGGCATGGGTGCGGACATCCCGCAGCTGCACGAGGCCGCATTGTCGCCGTGGGAGCTCTCTCGTGCCGAGCACCTGAACGCCGACCGCGACCTGCACCAGGTGGTGTGGCCGAAGACGGCGTTCTCCGACGACGCGCGGGCCCTGCAGGGCGCCGAGTTGACGAAGACCGAGTGGGCGCAGCCCGGCATCGGCGCCCACAGCCTGAGCCTGTTGTCCGTGATTCGCGGCCTGGGCATCGCGCCGGTTGCCGTCGGAGGACACAGCTTCGGCGAAGTCAGCGCGCTCTGCGCCGCCGGCGTCTTCAGCGAAGAGGTCGCGCTGCGGATCGCGCGGGCGCGCGGAGTGCTGATGGCCCAGGCGGCGGCCAGCAGCGACGGGGCGATGTGTGCGGTCGCCGCACCCGCCGAGCAGGTCCGCAAGCTCATCGACGAATGGGGCCTTTCGGTCGTCATCGCGAACCACAACGCCCCCGACCAGGTGGTGCTCTCGGGTGAGAGCGCGGCCATCGACGACGCGGCACCGCGATTCAACGCGGTGGGCATGAAGGCGCGGCGGCTCGACGTGGCCACCGCATTCCATTCCGAGATCGTCAGCTCGGCGGCGGTGCCGTTCGACTCGTTCCTGGCGAACGTCCCGTTCGGTGCGCCCGAGGTGCCGGTGTACGCCAACGCGACGGCCCAGCCGTACGGCTCCGACGCCGGCGCGATGCGGACGACGCTTGCCAACCAGATCGCCCAGCCCGTCCGGTTCGCCGAGCAGATCCAGGCGATGTGGCAGGCCGGCGCGCGCACGTTCATCGAGGTCGGCCCCGGCGGCGTGCTGACGAACCTCGTCGGCAAATGCCTTGGCGGGCGGGAGCATTCTGCGGTGGCCCTGGATGCCAAGGGCAGGAACGGCATTCGGTCGCTGTGGATGGGGCTCGCTCAACTCGCGGCTGCCGGCGTCCCGATGAATTTCGAGAGCCTGTGGGCCGATTTCCGCCCCGGCGACGACCCGCGCGAGCGCGAGCAGCCGAAGCTGACCTTGAAGATCAACGGATCCAACTATGGAAGGCCGCAGTTCAACGACGAACCCGTGCAGCGGCCGGCCGATAACGCTACATCTCCCAACCACAGTGGCCACACCAACGGACACAGGACCGAATCGGAGTCCAAATTGGCGCCATCCGAAGCACTTCCGGCTGTACCCCACGTTAACGGGACGGCATCCGCCGCCGAGCGTCCGGCGCCGCCCCCGTTGCCCCGTCCCGCGATGCCTCCGGCGCCAGTGCCGGTCGCGCTCAACGGCAATGGTGCTCACGCCGGTAACGGTGTGGCCCGGCCCGTTGCCGCGCCCGCGGCCGTGCCGGCCATGAATGCCGAGACGGTGACCGCAATGATCGCCGCGGTAGGCGCTTTGCAGGAGTCCATCGGTTGCCTGCAAGGGGTCCTGCAGAGCATGGTGTCCGCGACCGCGGTCGCCGCACCGCCCGCCGCGCCTGTTGCGCTTGTCGTTCCCGCGGCGCCCGTCGCGCCTCCGGCGATGACCAACGGCACCTCGGTCCTGCCCGCCCCGCCGGCGGCTCCGGTGCACACCAACGGTCACGCGCCGGTGGCGACGAATGGTCACGCGCCGTCGAATGGTGTTGCGGTGGCGCCTGTTGCGGTCGCTGCGGTGTCTGGCGAGTTGGTGTCGCAGATGTTGGATGTGGTGGCCGATAAGACGGGTTATCCGGTGGAGATGCTGGATCTGTCGATGGCGTTGGAGGCTGATCTGGGGATCGACTCGATCAAGCGGGTCGAGATTTTGTCGGCGGTTCAGGAGCGCAATCCGGCGTTGCCTGAGGTGGATACGGCGACGATGGGTTCGTTGGTGACGCTGCAGGAGATCATCGACTACCTGCAGGGCTTGATGGCTCCGGTGCACACCAACGGTCACGCGCCGGTGGCGACGAATGGTCACGCCCCGTCGAATGGTGTTGCGGTGGCGCCGGTGGCAGTCGCTCCGGCGTCTGGCGAGTTGGTGTCGCAGATGTTGGATGTGGTGGCCGATAAGACGGGTTATCCGGTGGAGATGCTGGATCTGTCGATGGCGTTGGAGGCTGATCTGGGGATCGACTCGATCAAGCGGGTCGAGATTTTGTCGGCGGTTCAGGAGCGGAATCCGGCTCTGCCGGAGGTGGATACGGCCACGATGGGTTCGTTGGTCACCTTGCAGGAGATCATCGACTACCTACAGAGCCTGCTGTCTGCGCCGCCCCCGAACGGGTCGCCGCCGCTGCCAGCGTCGCCCAACGGCAGCCCGGCAGGTGGTCGCCTCCCTTTTGAGTTAGCCGGAGCAGCGATCGCCCGCTACGCGGTGCACGCGGTGGCTGCTCCGGCCAGCGGGATGGGAATGCCGGGCCTCTACGGCGCCGCTGACGTCCAGATCGTCGCAAGCCAGGACGCCGTCGTCGCCGACGCGTTGGCCGCGATCCTGCGCACGAACGGCATCCGGCCTTCGGTCGTTACCGAGGCCAGCGCCGACGCCGAAGCGGTGATTCACCTCGGTGGCCTGGCGGCGACGTCCGGCCGAGCAGAGACGCTGGCCGTCAACCGGGTGGTCTTCGCGGACGCACAACGCGTCGCGGCGAAATTCCAAGAACGCGGCGGCGTCTTCGTCACCGTTCAGGACACCGGCGGCACCTTCGGGCTGCTCGCCGACCCCGGGCCGCGCGCCTGGGCCGGCGGCATCGGCGCCCTCGCCAAGACCGCCGCACAAGAATGGCCCGCCGCCCAGGTCAAGACGATCGACATTGCGGCGCAACAGCATTCACCGAGTGCGGTTGCCGAGCACCTGGCCCACGAATTGCTGGCCGGCGGGGCCGAACTGGAAGTCGGCCTGGGCAGCACGCACGGTCGCGTCACCGTCGTCGCCGGTCCGCAGCAGCCGGCCGCACACGTGCGTCGCATCGACAACCGCGACGTGATCGTCGTTTCCGGCGGGGCCCGTGGCGTCACCGCCGCATCGGTGATCGCCCTGGCGAAGCAGACGCAGGCCAGTTTCGTTCTGCTCGGACGGACCGAGCTCGCCGAGGAGCCGGCCGCGGCCCGCGGGCTGACGACGGATGCCGAGCTCAAGAAGGCACTGCTCGCGAGCGCAGCCGCCGACGGCCAGAAGCTCACGCCGAAACTGCTGGAACAGCAGGTGCGGCGCATCCTGGCCGACCGCGAGGTGCGCGCGACACTCGCCGACCTCGCCGCCGCCGGCTCCCGGGTTCGCTATGCCGCGGCCGACGTGCGCGACGCCGCGCAGCTCGGTGCGTTGCTGGACGGTGTGCGAGCCGACTTCGGACCCATCACGGGGCTGGTGCACGGTGCCGGCGTCTTGGCGGATGCGCCGTTGCACAAGAAGACGCTCGACGGATTCGACCGCGTCTTCGAGACCAAAGTCGGTGGGCTGTGCGCACTTTTGGACGCGACCGCCGGTGACGCCCTGACGATCGTCTGCCTGTTTTCGTCGGTGGCCGCCCGCAGCGGCAACGTCGGCCAGAGCGATTACGCCATGGCCAACGAGATCCTCAACAAGGTGGCGCTGGCTGAGCAGGCCCGCCGCGGTCCGGCCTGCCTCGTCCGGGCGCTGGGCTGGGGGCCGTGGGACTCCGGCATGGTGACACCCGCCCTCAAGGCGATGTTCGAGTCGCGCGGCATCTCGCTGATCCCGCTCGCCGACGGCGCACGGGCCTTCGTCTCGGACGTGCTGGACGCGGAGACCGCCGGCCCCGAGGTGACGCTGGGCGACGGCGTATTGGCGGGCCTGCCAACGCATCCGATACCCGCCGAGGGCCGGATCGCCTCGGTGACCGCCCACGCGACGCGGCAGCCGTATCTGACCGACCACCGCGTCCAGGGCAACGTCGTGCTCCCGGTGGTGCAGGCGCTGGAGTGGTTCGTGCGGATGGCCGAAGCCTGCCGCCCGGGATACCACGTGGACCGTCTTCGCGACCTCAGGGTGCTGCGCGGTGTGACACTGCACGACTTCGACCGACACGGTGACCTCCTGCAGGTGCGCTGCGCGCCGGTAGACGGCGACCCGGACCGGCTGACATGCACGTTGTCCGATCACTCGGGAGCGGTCGCCTACTACTCCGCGACCGTCGAAATGAGTTGGGGCGCAACGATTGCGCCAACCACCGAGGTTGCGCCCGCGGGCGGCAGCCAGCTGACTCGCGACACCTGCTACACCAACGGCTCGCTGTTCCACGGCCCGGCCTTCCAGGTCATCGAGGGTGTGGACTGCCAGGCGGCGAGCGCGACGGCGTCCCTGTACGGCCTGACCGCGGCGGGCTGGCCGGGCGACGACTGGGCCACCGACGCCGCGGCGCTTGACGGCTGCCTGCAGGTGGCGCTGGTGTGGAGCTTCGAACAGCTCGGTCGCAAGGTGCTGCCGCTGCGGGTGGGCGAAGTGGTCCGGTACCGGGGCGGCGCGCTCGGCCGCGGCCTGCGCTGCGTGCTCTCCAACGGCGACGCCAAGAGCAGCCGGGCCAGCTGCGACCTCGACCTCGTCGACGCCGACAACCTCGTGGTGGCCAGCCTCAAGCGGCTCGAGTTGTACCCCTACGGCGACTGATCCGAAGATGCCGGGGAGTCGCCTTGAAGTTTGAGCCCATTGCGATCGTGGGCCAGGGCTGCGTACTTCCCGGTGGCCTGAGCCCCGGCGAGCTGTGGGCGACGGTGCACGACGGCCGCGACGTGCTCGGGTCGCCGCGGCCGGACCACTGGGGCGTATCGATCGCGCAGGTGTTGCGGGACCAGCAGAACGCGCCCTACTTCGACCACACCTGGTCCGAACGCGGCGGACACGTGCGCGGCTTCGAGGACATCTTCGATGCCAGCGGGCTCCTGCTGGGCGCCGCCGAACTCGATGGGCTGGATTCGCTGTACGTCTGGGCCATCGAGGCGGCCCGGCAAGCCGTCGAGAGTGCCGGCTGGCGCGCCGGGGAAGTGCCCGGCTCGGCCGGCATCGTCCTCGGCAATTTGAGCTACCCGACGAAGTCGATGACCGACCTCGCCGAAAAGGTCTGGCGTGGAAGCGAACACGGGATCGATTGGCGCAATCGCTTCATGTCGGGACTGCCCGCCCATCTGGTCGCGAACGCACTGGGCCTGACCGGCGGCGCCGCGGCCCTGGATGCCGCGTGCGCCTCCTCGATCTACGCGATCAAGCTGGCATGCGACCGGCTGCACGACCGCACCGCCGATGTGATGATGGCGGGCGGCGTCAACGGCGCCAGCGATTTGCTTCTCCACGTTGGCTTCAGCGCGCTGCAGGCGCTGAGCCGGTCCGGCAGGTCGCGCCCATTCCACCAGGGCGCCGACGGCTTGGTGCCCGCCGAGGGCGCGGCGATGCTGGTGCTGCGCAGGCTCGAAGACGCCATCGCCGCCGACCAGACCATCCTCGGTGTCATCCGGGGCATCGGCCTCAGCAACGACGGCCGAGGCCGGGGTCTGCTCGTCCCGTCCCAGGAGGGGCAGGAGCGCGCGATGCGGCGCGCGTACGAGATGGCCGACCTCGAGCCGCAAGACATCTCACTCGTCGAGTGCCATGCGACCGGAACCTCCCGCGGCGATCTGACCGAGCTGATGAGCATGGCGTGCATCTTCACCGGCATGACGAATGTGCCCATCGGATCGCTGAAATCCAATCTGGGACACTCGATCACCGCCTCCGGTGCCGCGGGGGCCATCAAGGTGCTCGCGGCGATGCGGGCCGGCGTGCGCCCCCCGACGCTGCACGCCGACGATCCGCTGCCGTTCATCGCCGACTCGCCGTTCCGGCTGCTCAACGAGGCCGAACCCTGGGTCTGCGTGGGCCCGCGCCGCGCCGCGATCAACAACTTCGGCTTCGGCGGCAACAACGCGCACCTGCTGCTCGAGGAATGGGTCGAGCCCGCCGAAAAGCGCAGCGCCCCGGTGCGATGGCCGGTGACCGGCCCCCAGGCCGAGCACGACATCGCCATCGTCGGGCTGAGCCTGCTGGTGGGCGATGGGCACGACACCGCCTCGGTCGCCAAGCATCTGATGACGGGCCAGTCGATTCCCACCTTCGACGACAGCGGCACCCTGCGGGCGCGGATGGCCGAGGTGAGCCTCGACCTCACCCAGACACGTTTCCCACCAACCGATCTCAAGCAGACCCAACCCCAGCAACTCGCGCTGCTCGGTGCGGCCCTCAACATCGACGAACTGATCAAGGGCCTGCCGCCGGACACGACGAGCGTCGTCGTCGGGATGGGTTGCGACGCCGAGGTGACGCGGTTCGGAGTCCGGTGGCGCTTGGCCGACGAGATCGACGATCCCGAACAGCTGGCGATAGCGCGCGACGACGTCGTGCAGGGGTGGACGGCCGCCGGCGTGGTCGGCGCGATGCCGAACATCGTCGCCAACCGGTTGAACAGCCAATTCGACTTGCGTGGGCCGAGTTTCACCGTGTCGCGGGAGGAACTGTCCGGCACCACGGCACTGGAGCTGGCCGCACGCGCGCTGCGGCGGGGCGAGGTCGACGCCGCGGTGGTCGGGGCGGTGGACCTCAGCTGCGAATCCGTGCACGAGGCGGCGGCGCGGACGCTGCTCGGCCCGGGCGAGCAGGTGCCCGGCGACGCGGCCATCGTCGTCGTGCTCAAACGCGCCGACGACGCGCGCCGCGACAACGACACCATCCTGGCCACCCTGCCCGCGGACCAGGAACCACGGGGCGAGTGCCTGCACCTGGGCACCGCGCCCGGCGCGGTGAACCTGTCGCCGCTGCTGGGTCACGCTCATGCCGCATCGGGGCTGCTGCACGTCGCCGCCGGTGCGCTCTATGGCTTTTTGGGCGTGTGGCCAGACGGCACGCCGTGGACGACGGACGAGCGCGCGGTCGTCGTCGCGCTCACCGGGATCGGCGGCCAGGAACAACACATCGTTTTGGTGCCACCGTCGCCCCACCACGTCGACGCGGGTGCGCGCGGTGGGCACTTTGCGCCGACCGCCCGTCCGCGCACCGGTAAGTCCTCTCAGCTGTCGTTCCCGGCTCACCTGCCCGAGGTTCGGCTGCCGGCACTTCGTAAAGAACTGACTCCGGTCACCGCCGGACACGTCACTACCGATCATCTGGAGCAGTTAATGGCAACATACGTCCCGCTTCCGCCGCCGCTACCCAAAGCCGCGGATGCATTGACGCGCGTGCCGCTGGGAGAGGCGCTGATAGCGCAGACGCCGCCCGAGCCGTTGGCGATGGTGTACGACCTGGACTCGGAGATCGCGGTCGCGACCGCCGCCGAGGCGAGCGCGCACAGCGCCGTGACGCCGCCGGTTGTCGAGCTCCCCGCCACCACCGAACCGACGGCGCCGGTGGACCCGGAACTGTTGGCCAACAACGAGATCGACAAGCCGCTTCCGGCGGGCGCCAGCAGGGCGATCCAGCCGACCCGTCCGGCCGACAAGGTGGTGCCTGCGCCCACGGCCAAGCGCGCACCGGTCGGCCTGACGCTGGACAAGGGCGGCCTGCGGGTGCACTCCTCGGGCAAGATTTCGGAGATCTACGGTCCGGCGTTCGCCGTGCAGGACGACTACCTTCGCCAGGTCCGGATGCCCGAACCCCCGTTGCTGCTCGCGGATCGGCTGCTGGGCATCGACGCCGAGCCGGCCAAGAACGGGACCGGAACCCTGTGGACCGAAACCGATGTCACCGCCGACGCGTGGTGGCTGCATCAGGGGCGGATGCCGGCCGGCGTCATGATCGAAGCCGGGCAGGCCGACTTGATGCTCATCTCCTGGATGGGCGCGGACTTCGTCAACAAGAGCGACCGGGTGTACCGGCTGCTGGGCTGCGAGGTCACCTACCTGGGTGGCCTGCCCGAGATCGGCGACACCCTGCGGTTCGACATCCACGTCGACGGCCACGCGCGCCAGGGCGACATCCGGATGTTCTTCTTCCACTACGACTGCACGATCGACGGCGTCGAGCGGATGTCCATGCGCAACGGGCAGGCCGGGTTCTTCTCCGACGAGGAGCTGGCGGCCTCGGGCGGGATCCTCTGGCGCCCCGAGGATGAAACCGTCGACGGCCCAATGGAACCGACCCCGGCGCAGACCGCGCGCACGACGTTTGCGCGCGGCGATCTGGAGGCGATGGCGGCGGGGGAGATCTGGCGCACGTTCGGCGCCGGCTTCGAGCGCGCGGCCAGCCATACCCGCACGCCGAGCATCGCGGGCGGCGACATGCTGTTCGTCGACGAGGTGACCCAGCTGGACCTGTCCGGCGGCCCGTGGGGTCGGGGTTACCTGCGCGCCGTCGAACACATAAATCCCGAGAAGTGGTACTTCGGCGGCCATTTCAAGAACGACCCCTGCATGCCCGGAACGCTGATGTACGAGGCGACGATGCAGACGATGGCGATCTACATGACCGCCCTCGGCATGACGATCGGCTGCGACGGCTGGCGCTTCGAACCCGTGCCGTTCGAGACCTACAAACTGGTGTGCCGCGGGCAGGTCACGCCACAGTCGCGCGAGCTGGTCTACGAGGTGTTCGTGCGTGAGGTGATCGCCGGGCCCGAGCCCACGCTGTTCGCCGATCTGCTCTGCACCGTCGACGGCCTGCCCGCCTTCCACTGCCGCCGGATGGGCTTGCGGCTCACCCCCGGATGGCCGATGGACATGGGCGCCAAGGAACTCGAGGGGTACGTCGAGCCCAAGGCCGTCGCGGCGGCGGACGGCTTCAAGTTCGATTACCAGGCGATGCTGGCAAGCGCGACGGCCAAGCCGTCGCTGGCCTTCGGCCCGCTCTTCGAGAAGTTCGATTCGCACCGGAAGGTGGCCCGGCTCCCAGGGCCGCCCTATCACTTCATGTCGCGGGTCACCGAGTTGGTCGGCGAGATCGGGGTCGTCAAGTCGGGTGCCGAAGTCGTCGTGGAGTACGACGTCCCCGGCGACGCTTGGTATTTCGGGGCAAACGGCGTGGCGACGATGCCCAACGCGGTGCTCATGGAAGTCGCGCTGCAGCCGTGCGGCTGGCTGGCCAGCTACGTCGGCTGCCCACTCGACGGCGACATGGACCTGTATTTCCGCAACCTGGACGGCAACGGCACCCAGCATCTGGAGATCACGCCGTCGATCGGGACGTTGCGCACCAAGGTCAAGCTGACGAGCATCGCCAAGGCGGCCGGGACGATCATCGTCAGTTTCGTCGGTGAGATCCAGGCGGACGCCGGGCTCGTCTACACCTTCGACACCGTGTTCGGCTACTTCAAGAGCGAGGCGTTGCAGAACCAGGTGGGGCTGCCGGTCAGCGACGAGCAGCGTGCGCTGGTGGAGCTCGCCTGCGACGCACCGATCGTGGAGTTGGGTGAGCGCCCGCAAGGGTATTTCGGTCCGGGAGCGCGGCTGGCCGAGCCGATGTTGTTGATGATGGACCGCGTGACGGGCCGCTGGCCCACCGACGGCGGCGCCCGGCTGGGGCGGTGGCGCGCCGTCAAGGATGTCAATCCCGCGGAGTGGTTCTTCAAGGCCCATTTCTGCCAGGACCCGGTGCAGCCCGGATCGCTCGGCATCGAAATGCTGTTGCAGCTGCTGCAATTCGCGATGCTCGACATCGGGCTGGGCAAAGAGGCCGGGCCGTCGGCGCGCTTCGAGCCGGTGGCGCAGCGCGACGCGATCACCTGGCGGTACCGCGGTCAGATCATCCCGACCAACAAGCAGATCACGTCGCAGGTGGAGATCACTCGCATCGCGCGCGACGAGGGCGGCGTTCCGGGCATCCTGGCCGTCGCCGAGGCCTCGCTGTGGGTCGACGGAAAGCGGATCTACACCGCGAGCAACCTCGGCATGCGGATCACCCGCGACGCGCCGGGCGGTCAACCCGCTGCCCTGGCCGGCTCCTCCGCGACGCCTGCCGAAGCCCCGGCCCCGGCCCCGCGGCCCCGGTCCCGGCCCCGGTTCCGGCGACAACGACGGTGGAGACGGTCATCGATCCCGCGCGGGACACCTGGATCACCGACCACTGCCCGACCTACGTCATCCCGTCCCTGCCGATGATGTCGATCATGGACCTCTTCGCCCAGGCGGCCGGCAAGGCTTGCGGCACAGGCAAAGTGGTGGAGATCAACGACCTGCGGGTGGTCGGCTGGGTCGTCGTCGATTCGCCCAAGCAGGTGCGGGTGATGGTCGAGCCGACGGAGCACGGCCGCTTCGCGGGCCGGCTGGAGGCCTGGCGCGACGCGCCCAATCCGGTGCTGTCGCGCTGGGAGACGCATGCGACCGCGACGATCGTCACCGCCGACCGGTACGCGGGGGAGGCGGCGACGCCGGCTCCGCTGCGCGACGCGGTGGCCTTCGCCACTCCGTACGACGGCGCGGTGTTCCACGGGCCGGCGTTCGCCAGCCTGCTCGACGGGGCGCGCATCGGCAGCAACGGTTCGTCCGGGACGCTCGCCGTGGACCGGTGCGCGGTTCCCGCGGGCCGGCTGCAGCCGGGATTGCTCGACGGCGCGCTGCACGTCGTCCCGCACGCGGCCATGAGCGTATGGACCACCGACGGTACGGATGTCGCGTCGTATGCCGACGCCCCGGATCCGACGGTCGCGTTCCCGCGGCGCGTGGAGTGGGCCCGCTTCTACGGCCCCACCCCGGCGCAGGGGACGGTTGATGTGCAAACCCGATTCGCCGGATTCGACGACGCCGACGGCCGGATGCCGATCATCGATCTGTGGCTCAGCGCCGGGGGCAAGCCCTGGGCGCACATCCGCCTCGTCGAGATCCTGCTACCCAAGGGCCCTCTCGCCCAAGCCAGCGGCCCGAAGCGGCTGGCGTTCCTGGGGGAGCGGCGGGCGGTGCCCGCGATGTCGCTGAGCGAACGGCTGGACCGCGGGGTGGTCACGCTCGATTCGGCCAGCGCGGCGACGCTGGACTGGTTCAAGGGCACCCTGCAGGCGGTGTATCGCGTTGACAGCAAAGGGGATTCGCTGCTTGCCGATATCGCGACCAAGGAAGCCGTCGCCGACGCGGCCCACGGCGCGATACACCCGTCGCAGGTTCAGTTCATCAACGGGCTGCCGAACTGTCCGGTGCTGCCCCTGCAGCGGGTCTCCGTCGAGGTCGACGCGCGGCCCGGCCAGTGTCGCGCCAGCGCGTCGCTGCAGACAAACTGGCAACCCGTCCGCCGGTGGTGGGCCGACCTGCTGCGATTGCCGCGCGACGGCTTTGGCGACCTGCTGCACTGGGCGCTGCTGTCACGCTACGTCCGGCACGTGATCGTCACGGATCCCGCCGCGATGTCGGCGATTCGCGGACGCCCGGTATTGCTGTTGGGCAACCACCAGGTGCAGGTCGAGTCGCTGCTGGGCACGACGATCGCGTCGTGGGTGACCGGCACGCAGGTCATGCCGATCGCCAACGCCAAACACGAAAACCGTTGGATAGGACAGCTTTTACGGCTCCTGGACGTGGAGGCGGGCCGTCATCTCTCCGCCATCCGGTACTTCGACCAGCAGAACCCACAGCAGTTCCTGCGCCTCATGGACGACATCAAGTCCGACGTCGCCGACCGCGGGGCCTCGACGCTGGTGCACGCCGACGGGACTCGCGCGCTGCACTCCGGGCAGCGCGTCGAGCGGCTCACCTCCACACTGCTGGACATGGCGGTCGAGTCGTCGGTGCCCATCGTGCCGCTGTACTTCGCGGGCGGGCTGCCGCAGCAGCCGGTCGACCGCAAGCTCGAGATCCCGTATCGCCATGCGGCGCAGGACTATATCTTCGGGCGCCCGATCATGCCCGACGAGGTGGCCTCGTGGCCGTATGCCGAGCGCCGGCGCCGTGTCATCGACGCCATCAACGCGCTCGCCCCGTTCGGCGACGCGCCGCACGAGCCGAATACCGCTGTGGAGAACCGGATCAACGCTCGAGTGCCGGGCGCACAGCCGCTCGAGGCGATATGGGCCTGCATCGAGGACGCGCTTGATGGCCTCGGCGTCAACTGGCGAGACATGGTCGGTGGCGACAAGTGGGAGGCGGCCCGATCGACCGGACGCCACACCGCGGACACGGTCATCGGCCGTCAGTGATGGTGGTCGCCGTCCGACGCCTCGGGTGAGCCGCCCATCATCCGCAGCATCGGCATCCCGCCGGACGTGACGAACCGGATGATCAGCAGCGCCGCGACGACGAGAAAAGCGATGTTGAGCCAGCTCGTGTAGTTCCACGAGACCGACGCTTCCAGCACGGTCGCGTTGCGCTGGGCAGGAATGAGACTCGCTGCGCCGAAAAGGAATTCGATGACGTAGCCGGCCGCGACCATCGCCACGTAGAAGGTCCCCAGCAGGGTCAGCATCATCCTGACGCCGTAGTACTTCCGGTAGATGTTCAGGATCGGCAGGATCAGCAGATCGGCGTAGACGAAGGCGATCACACCGCCGAAGCTGATGCCGCCGTTCCACAGCACCGCCGCCAGCGGCACGTTGCCGATCGAGCAGACGAACGACACGATCGCCACCACGGGCCCCACGATCGGCCCCCACAGGGCCGAGAGGCCCGGGTGGTCAGCCAAAAAGAAGGCGCGCCAGAACGTTTCGGGCACCCACGCCGCGATGGCACCGGCGATCAGCAGGCCCAGCACCAGGTCGCGGAGGATGGCCAGCCACTCCATGACGAACACGTGTGAGACCGAGGTGTACCCCTCGGCGGAGAACAGCCGCTGCCAGAATGACCCTTCGCCCTTGATGGACATGTCCATCGCGGCATGCCCCTCCATCGAGCCGGCGATGCCCCGCTCGGCCTGTTCGCGCGCGGCGTCCACCAGGCGGGAGCGCACGAACAGACGGAACAGGATCGCCAGCACCACGATCATCAGCGGGCCGCCGACGAACTCCGCCGCGGTGAACTGCCAGCCCATCAGCAGGGCCAGGATGATGCCCAGCTCCACCACCAGGTTGGTCGAACCGATCTCGAATGCCATCGCGGCGGTGAAGTTGGCGCCCTTGCGGAACAGCGATCGGGCCAACGCCACCGCGGCGTACGAGCACGACGACGACGCCGCACCGAGGCCCGCCGCCACCGCAAGGGTGCGCGGCCGGTCGTCGCCCAACAGCGCCACCACCGTCGAGCGCCGCACCACCGCCTGCACGACCGCCGACAGGGCGAAGCCCAGGATCAGCGCCCACAGGATTTCCCACGTCATCGAGCCCGCCAGCACCAGGGCGTGCTCGATGGCCGCCAGCACCTTGCCTGTCACTCCGGCCCCGCTTCCTTGCGCTCCCAATCGATCATCACGCACGCGCGCCCGGTACGCCCGGGAAGCGCGAAAAAGCGGGGTCGCGGGGATGGCTTCGATCGTGAGCCGTAGTAATTACTTATTGGACCAGCGTCCCAGTCGAGACGGGATATCGGCTGGTCAACGATATCGCCGATTCGCCAACGGGGCCGCCGGAGAAGGGGTAGGTTGCTCGCTGTGGAGGTTGTCATGACCGCGGGCGCTGGCGCATGTCAGCGACGCGCCCTCGGATCGTCATGTCCGGGGTGGTGCTGCCGAGATAGACGTTCGTAACGGTGATGGCACGGGGCGGGGGCTCCGAAAAGGCCAGGCCGCGGCATCCCGGGGGGGACGGGGATGCGCACAAAAGACTTCGTAGAAAATTGAAAGGGTAGTTTGATGTCCGCAATCGAGTCCTCCATTCCTGCGGTGCTCGCCGAAAATGCTGTCCGGCGGCCCGACGAGACGGCGTACACATTCATCGACTACGACGTGGACCCCGCAGGCTTCGCCGAAAGCGTGACCTGGTCGCAGCTGCAGCGTCGCGTGTCGACCGTCGCCGAAGAACTGCGGCGCACCGGCACGACCGGCGATCGCGTGGCGATATTGGGTCCGCAGAGCCTCGAATACCTGATTGGGTTCTTCGGCGCGCTACAGGCCGGGTTCATCGCGGTTCCGTTGTCCGTGCCGCAACTCGGCGCCCACGACAGCCGCGTGGAGTCGGCGCTGGCCGATTGCACGCCCGCCGCCATCATGACGACGTCCGCCGCGGTCGACGGGGTGGTCAAATATGCTGAGATGCAAGGGACTTCGGCCGCACCGGCGGTCATCGAGATCGACTCGCTGGACTTCTATTCCACCGGCGATTTCAAGCCGGTCGATTACTCCCACCCCAAGGAAGCCTATCTGCAGTACACGTCGGGATCGACCGGCCAGCCGGCCGGCGTCATCATCACCCACGAGAACGTGATCGCCAACTGCCACGACCTGGAAAACGGTTTGTTCGACATTTCCGGACCGCCGGAATCGCTGGTGTCCTGGCTGCCCTTCTATCACGACATGGGGCTCATCCAGGGAATCTGTTTCCCCGCCGTCTGGGGACGCCCGTCGGTGCTGACGAGCCCGCTGGCATTCCTCATCGAGCCGGCCCGCTGGATGAAGCTGCTGGCGGCCAACCCGCGGCCGTTCTCCGGCGGCCCGAATTTCGCGTTCGACCTGGCGGTGCGCCGAATTTCCGATGACGACATGGCCGGGCTCGACCTCGGCCAGGTGGTCGGCCTCGCGAACGGCAGCGAACGGGTGCAGCCGGCGTCGATCGCCCGCTTCATGGAGCGATTCGCCAAGTTCAACCTGCCCGAGACCGCGGTCCGGCCGTCCTACGGGCTGGCCGAGGCGACGCTGTACGTGGCGAGCGCGAAGACGGGCCAGGCACCCGGTTCCGCGCGCTTCCAGTACGACCAGCTGTCCGGCGGCCACGCCAAGCAATGCACCGAGGAGCAGGGCGGCAGCGAGCTCACCAGCTATGGCGCCCTGAAGTCACCGCTGGTGCGCATCGTGGACCCCGAGACCAAGACCGAGACCCCGTCGGGCGTCATCGGCGAGATCTGGGCGAACGGAAAGAACATCGGCGCCGGCTATTGGCGCAACCCCGAGCGGACCAAGGCCACCTTCGGCGCACGCCTGGCCAACCCGTCCGAGGGCACGCCCGAAGGCGGCTGGCTGCGCACGGGCGACCTCGGGTTCATGTCCGACGGCGAGCTGTTCATCATGGGCCGCCTCAAGGACCTGCTCATCGTGGACGGCCGCAACCACTACCCGGACGACATCGAGCTGACCGTCACGCAGATCACCAAGGGCCGGGTCGCCGCGATCTCGGTCGCCAACGACACCACCGAGCAGCTCGTCGCGATCGCCGAGGTGAAGAGCAAGGGCTCCGACGAGGACGCCCTGCAGAAGCTCCGCTCGATCAAGCGGGATGTCACGGCCGCGATATCGAACGCGCACGGCGTGCGCATCTCCGACCTGGTCCTGGTGGCGCCGGGTTCGCTGCCGCTGACGACCAGTGGCAAGGTCCGCCGGTCGACGTGCATCGAGAGCTACCGGCGCGAGGAGTTTGAGCGCTTGGACGTCTCGGCGTGACAGCCGCTCTCCCGGATGAAACCGAGGTGCGGCGCTGGCTGATCGACTATTTGGTCACCGAGATCGGTTGCGACCGCGACGACGTCGGTGCGGATGTCACGTTCAACGACTTGGGCGTGGGGTCGCGCGATGCCGTGGTGCTTTCCGGAGAGCTCGCCACGGTGGCCGGCAGGCCCGTCTCCCCGCTGGAGTTCTGGCAGCACCCGACGATCGACGAGTTGGTGCGGTTCCTGACCACGCCCGAGGCGGAGGTCGCTGCCCAGGCGGCCGCCGCGGATCGTGGCTGGGCCGACGAGCCGATCGCCGTGATCGGGCTGGGTTGTCGTTTCCCCGGCGAGATCGCCGGGCCGGATGCGTTCTGGCACTTCCTATCCGAGCGCCGTTCGGCGATCACCGAGGTGCCCGCCGAACGGTGGCAGCCCTTCGACGACGGTTCGCCGGCGATCGGGGCGGCGCTGGCCGGCACCACCCGGTGGGCTTCGGTGCTGACCGACGTCGACGGCTTCGATGCGGAGTTCTTCGAGATCTCCGAGCACGAAGCGACCGCGATGGACCCGCAGCAGCGGTTACTGCTGGAGGTGGCTTGGGAGGCGTTGGAGCACGCGGGAATTCCGGCGGAATCGCTGCGGCACTCGCAGACCGGGGTTTTCGCCGGGGCGTGTGCGGCCGACTACGGCTACCTGGCGGGGTCGGACCTGAGTCGGGTCGACGCGTGGAGCAACATCGGCGGCGCGCTGAGCATCATCGCCAACCGGCTGTCGTACGTCCTGGATCTGCGCGGGCCGTCGGTCTCGATCGACACGGCCTGTTCGTCGTCGCTGGTGGCCGTGCACATGGCGGCGCAGAGCCTGCGCGGCGGCGACTGCGACCTGGCCATCGCGGCGGGCGTGAACCTGCTGTTGTCGCCGGCCATCTTCCGCAGCTTCGACGGGGCCGAGGCGCTGTCGCCGACGGGTCAGTGCAAGTCCTTCGACGCGGGCGCGGACGGATTCGTGCGCGGCGAGGGCTGCGGGGCGATCGTGCTGAAGCGGGTGAGCGACGCGGTGCGCGACGGCGATCGGGTGCTGGCCGTGATACGCGGATCGGCCGTCAACCAGGACGGCCGGTCGAACGGGCTGATGGCGCCCAACCCGTCCGCGCAGATGGCGGTGCTGCGGGCGGCGTGCACCAACGCCGGCGTCGCGCCGCACCAGGTGGACTACGTCGAAACCCACGGCACCGGAACCCTGCTCGGCGACCCCATCGAGGCGCGGGCGCTGGGCACGGTGCTGGGCCGCGGCCGCCCCGCGGACGGCCCGCTGCTGATCGGCGCCGTCAAATCGAACGTCGGCCACCTGGAGGGCGCGGCCGGAATCGCGGGCCTGATCAAGGCGGTGCTGGCCGTGCACCGCGGGCAGATCCCGCCGAACCTGAACTTCGAGACGCCAAACCCGCACATTCCTTTCCAGGACATGCGGCTGAAAGTCGTTGCGGAAAGCACCGATTGGCCGGACACCGGGGCTCCGCGGCTGGCCGGAGTGTCCTCGTTCGGCTTCGGCGGCACCAACGCCCACGTGGTCATCGAGCAGGCGCCTGCGGTGGAAGCCGTTGCGCTGCAGCCGGATCCGGTGGTGAGCACGCTGGTGCTGTCGGGCAAGACCACCGAGCGGGTGGCGTCCTGGGCCTCGACGCTGGCCGAGTGGATGGACGCCGACGGCGCCGGCGTTCCGCTCGCCGACATCGCGCACACCCTCAATCACCACCGGTCCCGGCATGCGCGATTCGGCACGGTGTGCGCGCGCGACCGGGGGCAGGCGATCGCCGGGCTGCGCGCGCTGGCCGAGGGCACGCCCGCCGACGGGGTGACGTTCCCGCACGAGGGTCCGGTGGGGCCCGGCACGGTGTTCGTGTACTCGGGGCAGGGCTCGCAATGGGCGGGGATGGGCCGGCGGTTGTTGGCCGACGAGCCGGCGTTCGCGGCCGCCGTCGCCGAGCTGGAACCGGCATTCGTTGCGCAGACCGGTTTTTCGCTGCAGCAGGTGCTGACCGAGGGCCAGGCCGTGACCGGCATCGACCGGATCCAGCCGGTGCTGGTCGGTGTGCAGCTGGCGTTGACGTCGTTGTGGCGCTCCTACGGTGTGGAGCCCGACGCGGTGATCGGGCACTCGATGGGCGAGGTCACCGCTGCCGTGGTGGCCGGGGCCCTGACCGTCGCCGATGGGCTGCGGGTGATCGCGACCCGCTCGCGGTTGATGGCCCGGCTGTCCGGCATGGGCGCGATGGCGCTGCTGGAATCCGACGCCGCGGCCACCGAGGCGCTGCTGGCCGACTACCCGGACGTGGGCATCGCGGTGTACGCCTCGCCCTCCCAGACGGTGATCGCCGGGCCGCCCGAGCAGGTCGACGCGGTGGTCGCGGTGGTGGCCGACGCCGATCGTCTGGCCCGGCGCATCGAGGTCGACGTGGCCTCGCATCACCGCATCATCGAGCCGATCCTGCCCGAATTGTGCGCCGAGCTGGTCGATTTGGCGCCGGAATCGCCCGCCATCGCGCTGATCAGCACCACCTGCGGCCCCGACGGCACGCCGGTGTTCGACGCCGACCACTGGGCGGCCAACCTGCGCAACCCGGTCCGGTTCAGCCAGGCCATCGCCGCGGCGGGCGCCGACAACGCCACGTTCATCGAAATCAGCCCGCACCCGGTGCTGACCCACGCCATCAACGACTCGCTGGGCTCCGACGATCACCGCGTCGTGGGCACCGTGGCGCGCGACGCCGACGACACGCTGACTTTCCACGCCAACCTGAACGCCAGCCACACCGCCAACCCGCCGCAGACCCCACACCCGCCCGAACCGCACCCGTCGCTGCCCACCGCGCCGTGGCACCACACCCGCCACTGGATCGGGGCCGCCGAGCACCGTCCGGCGCTGGGACTCGAATCGATTGGCGGCCATACCATTTCGGCGCATCCGCTGTTGGGTGCGCACGTGCGGCTCGCCGAGGAGCCCGAGCGGCACGCCTGGGAGGGCGAAGTCGGCACCGCGGCCCATCCCTGGTTCATCGACCACCAGGTCCACGCCGTGCCGGCCTTCCCCGGCGCCGCGTACTGCGAAATGGCGCTGGCCGCGGCCCGGGCAACGCTGGGCGACGTGTCCGAGGTGCGCGACATTCGCTTCGAACAGCTGCTGTTGCTCGACGAGGAGACCTCGCTGAGCGCGGACGCGGTGGTGGACGCGCCGGGTGTCGTCACCTTCGAGGTGCAGACCAACCACGAGGGCGAGCGCGCGCGGCGTGCCTCGGCAACCCTGCGCGCCGCCGAGACCGAAACCCGGCCCGCCGCGCACAACGTCGCCGCTTTGCTTGCGGCACACCCGAATCGGGTGGACGGCGACGAGCTGCGGGGGTGGTTCGACGACCGGGGCGTCAAGTTCGGCCCGGCATTCGCCGGCCTGACCGCCACCTACTCCACCGACGCGTCCGACGGCACCGTCCTGGCCGAACTCGAACTGCCGCAATCGCTTCGCGCGCAGCAGGCCGGCTACGGCGTACACCCCGCGCTGCTGGACGCGTGCTTCCAGTCCGCGGCGGCCCACGCCCGCGACGGCGACATCGGCAGCGGCGGTCTGTTGTTGCCGCTGGGGGTGCGCCGGCTGCGCAGCTACGGCTCGCTGCAGGACGCCCGCTACTGCCTGAGCCGGGCGACCGAGAAGAGCGCCACCGGAATACAGATCGACCTCGACGTGGTCGACGAGAGCGGAGCCGTGCTGCTGATCGTGCGCGGCCTGCGGGTCGGCAGCGACATCACCGAGAGCGGCGCCCGCCAACGACTCATGGCCGACCGGCTGCTGGCGATCGACTGGCAGCGGCGTGAATTGCCCGCCCTGGGCCAGGGTGAAGCCGAGGGGGTGGTCGGGACGTGGCTGCTGCTCGCCACCTCCGCTGCCGACGACATGTTGCCCGCCGAGCTGGCGGACGCCCTGAAAACCGAAGGCGCGCAATGCAAGACCGTGCGCTGGACGCAGCAGGACGCGCAACGGCCGGGGCTCGAGCTGGCCGACGTCAGCGGCGTGGTGGTCCTGACCGGTTCCGCGGGCGGCAACGACGACGAGCTGTGTCCGACCCGGGGGCGCGAGCAGGTGCGCGACCTGGTGCGGATCGCCCGCGAGGTGGCGCAGAGCTCCGAGGAGCCGCCCCGCCTGTATGTCGTGACCCGCAACGCCCAGGCGGTGTTGCCCGAGGACCGGCTCAACCTGGACCAGGCCGGGCTGCGCGGGCTGCTGCGGGTGATCGCCGCCGAGGACGCCCAGATGCAGGCCACCCAGATCGATCTGGACGCGGGAACGGACGCCGGGCAGCTGGCGCGCCAGCTGCTGGCAAATTCGGACGAGGACGAGACGGCCTGGCGCGGTGGGCAGTGGTACACGGCGCGGCTGCGCTTCGCCCCATTGCGTCCCGATGAGCGGCGCACCGCCACCGCCGACCCCCGGCGCGACGGGATGCGCCTGGAGATTCGCACGCCCGGCGACCTGGAAGGCCTGGAGCTCGTCGCGTTCGACCGCATACCGCCGGGGCCCGGACAGATCGAGGTCGCGGTCACCGCCTCCAGCCTCAACTTCGCCGACGTGCTCATCGCGATGGGGCGGTTCCCCAGCGTCGACGGGCGCCAACCGCGCCTCGGCATGGACTTCGCGGGCGTGGTGTCCGCGGTCGGTCCGGACGTCACCGACCACCAGGTCGGCGACCGCGTCGGTGGCGTGTCCGAAAACGGTTGCTGGTCAACGTTTGTCACCTGCGACGCGCGGCTCGCCGTCCCGCTGCCGGCCGGCCTGGACGACGAGCAGGCCGTCGCGGCGACGACCGCATACGCCACGGCCTGGTACGGCCTGCAGGACATGGCCAGGATCAGGCCGGGGGAGCGGGTGCTGATCCACTCCGGAACAGGTGGTGTGGGACGGGCCGCGATCGCGATAGCCCGCCTGGCCGGGGCGGAGATCTTCGCGACGGCGGGCAGCCCGCAGCGGCGCGGGCTGCTGCAGGAGATGGGCATCGAGCACGTCTACGACTCGCGCAGCACCGCGTTCGCCGACGAGATCCGCCGCGACACCGACGGCTACGGCGTCGACGTCGTGCTCAACTCCGTCACGGGGGCGGCCCAACGGGCCGGCTTCGAACTGCTCGCGATCGGCGGGCGGTTCGTCGAGATCGGCAAGCGCGACGTCTACGGCAACACCCGGCTGGGCCAGTACCCGTTCCGGCGCAACCTCACCTTCCACTACCTCGACCTGGCGCTGATGGCGGCCACCCAACCGGCGCACGTCAACGAGCTGCTGGGCACGGTGTACCGGCTCGTAGGCGAGGGCGAGCTGCCCCCGCTCGAGCGCACGGTCTATCCACTTGCCCAGGCGGCCACCGCAATTCGGGTGATGGGCGCGGCCGAGCACACCGGCAAACTCCTGCTGTCCATCCCGCGGGACGGGGAGTGCGCCGTGGTGGTGCCCCCGGAACAGGCCAAAGTGTTCCGCGGCGACGGCGCCTACATCATCACCGGCGGCCTGGGCGGGCTCGGGCTGTTCCTGGCCAGGGAGATGGGCAAGGCGGGTTGCGGCCGCATCGTGCTGACCGCCCGCACCAACCCGCCCCCCAAGGTGCAGCAGGCCGTCGAGCGGATCCGCACCGGCGGGGTCGACGTCGTCGTCGAGTGCGGCAACATGGCCGAGGCCGACACCGCCGCGCGGGTGGTCGCCGCGGCTACCGCCACCGGGCTTCCGCTGCGCGGGGTGCTGCACGCCGCGGCGGTGGTCGAGGACGCCACCCTGGCCAACATCACCGACGAGCTGATCGACCGTGACTGGTCGCCAAAGGTTTTCGGCGCGTGGAACCTGCACCACGCGACCAGGGCCGAGCAATTGGACTGGTTCTGCTGTTTCTCGTCGGCGGCCGCGCTGCTCGGTTCGGCCGGGCAGGGCGCGTACGCCGCGGCCAACAGCTGGGTGGACGCCTTCACGACGTGGCGTCGCAGCCTGGGCCTGCCGGCGCTGGCGATCGCCTGGGGGCCATGGGGCGAGCTCGGGCGCGCCACGCATCTGGCCGACGGCGGCGCCACCACGATGATCGCCCCTGACGAGGGCGCGCGGGCGTTCGAAGAACTCCTGCGCTACAACCGCGGCTACACGGGTTACGTCCCGACCAGCGGCGCGTCGTGGCTGGCGGCGTTGGTGGCCCGCAGTCCGTTCGCCGAAGCCTTCCAGGCCTCCGGGGACCACCGGGCCGACGCCAGCACGCTGCGCACCGAGCTTCGGTCGCTGTCGCAGGACGAATGGCCCACCCGGCTGCGGCAACTGATCACCGAACAGACCGGTCTGATCCTGCGGCGCACGGTCGATCCCGACCGCCCGTTCGTCGAACACGGACTGGACTCGCTGGGCAATCTAGAGCTGCGGACCCGCATCGAAGCCGAGACCGGCATCCGGATCACCCCCAAGGCGATCGCCACCCACAACACGGCCCACGCGCTGAGCCTGCACCTGACGGAGACGCTGGTGGCCGAAGAGGGCCAGGCGCTGGCGTCCGGGTAGCCAACGGCCTCAGCCCAATTGGGTTGTCCCCATGGACACTCCGGCGGCGGGCAGCCGCGCCAGCAGGGCGTCACCCATCGCGGCCGCGGGGGTGAGCACGCCGCGCAACTCGGAAAGCCGGTCGCGGTCCAGCGCCAGCGCCAGACCACTCTCGCCCAGCATGATCGAAGTCCCTTGGTAGGCATCGCAACTCTGCCCGAACGTCGCCACGTAACGGGCGCCGGTCGTCGTGGTGGTGTACGTCTCGACGGCATAGTGGCCGCGCCGCCGGGCCCGCGTGCTGGGACCCGCGCCCGACTTGGGAGTGATGCGCTCCACGAATCGTGGGGGCAGTTTCCCGAAGTACCGGTTGCCCAGGTACACCGCGGCCGACAGGGCGCCGGTCGCGATCGCGGAGGCGACGGGTGCCGCCCATGACTTCCCGAAACTCATCGCCTCGGAGTAGCGAAAGTCGCGGCCGTAGGTCCAGCCTTGTAATGCGTTGCTGTGTCGGGTAATTCGGGCGTTGTGCGCGGCCAGTATGAATGCACCGGTCCAGTAGCGCGCCAGCTCGGGCGCGATGTCGCGCCCCCTGCGCCACCCGAAGTCGGGCTGCGGACCGAGTTCGGGTTCGGCGGCCCGGTCGGTGGTCAGCGTGTAAGGGTCGTCGATGATCCCGCGGGTTTGCGCGTCGCTCGATGCGGCGCGGATGGTCCCCAGCAGCGAGGCGATCGTGCCCCCGGAGGCGCCGAGCTGGGAGAAGGAGCGCAGCACGAGGGTCGTGTCGCACAGTTCGCCGGCGCCGTCGCCGGCCGCGCGCCGGTACAGCTGGTAGGCGTTCAGATCCGAAGGGACCGAGTCGAATCCGCACGACAGCACGATGCGGGCGCCGGTGTCGCCGGCCTGCTTGTGGTAATGGTCGATGGCATTGCGGGCGAACATCAGCTCGCCGGTGAGATCGGCATAGTCCGTACCGGCCGCGGCGCAGGCCGCCACTAGGGGCAGGCCATAGCGCGCGTAGGGACCGACGGTCGTGACCACCACCTGCGTTCGGACGGCCATCGCGGCCAGCGTCGACGGCTGCGCGGCATCGGCGGCGATCACCGGCCAATCCCGCGCCGCGGGACCCAGTGTCTGCCGCACCGCCTGCAGGCGTTCGGCGGAACGACCGGCCAGCGCGATGCGCGCCTGCGAGCCCCGCTGCGCGAGGTACTGCGCGGTCAGCTGGCCGGAAAAGCCTGTCGCACCGTACAAGACGATGTCGAACTCGCGGTCCGTCACTCCATGACCCAGCTGTCCTCGACGGGCGCGGCGCACAGCAGGGAATGGATTCCTTCCAGCGACTTCTCGACGCCCGCCAGGTTGGAGTGGTGCTCGATGAGCAGCCGGCCGTCGAAGGTCACGCAGGTGTACAGATCGATCGGGGCGTGGGGCGCGAAGTAGAACTCGCCGCCGACGTCGTCGACCACCAGTCCGTCGGGTGTGCGCAGGCCGGGAATCCAGCCGACGTCGGTGCACATCACGAAGGGGGGGAGGCCCGGCAGGCTGCCCTCGTATTGCAGGCGGAAATGCAGCGACGATTGCTGAATGAGGCCCTCGGACAAGTCTTCCCGGAACGCGTCCACGATGCCGCGGGCCACGTCGATGAGTTCGGTGTCGGGCCCGATTTCGGCCAGGTAGCTCGCCAGCCCGAGCGGCAGGGTACTTTCGGTCGCACCGACCGGGGGCGTCAGGTGGTAGCGCAGGTCGACGGGGTAGAAGTACGGGATCGGCAGGTGCGGGGTGTTGCGCAGTTCCCACTCGGCCAGCAGGATGGCCGCGGCCACCATGGCGTTGAGGCTGACCTGGTTGGCCCGCCCCAGCTCGACGAGGTCGGCCGTCTCGTCCTGCGTCAACCGGACCTGGGCCACCGGAATCGGCGCAAACGCATCGGGATCCGTCACGATCGGCGGCCGCTGGACGGTCGACAGATCGTAGCGGAACGCCGCCGGGTGCAGCCGCTCCAGACCGGAGCGCTGCTGCTTGGTGATGCCGCGTTGTTCGAGCAACGACTCGAGCGGCTCGGGCGCGGGTCGCGCGGTGATCGGCCCGGCATCGCCGTTGTTCACCACGTCGGTGTACAGCGACATCAGCTCCTCGAACAGGCCGAACACGTGGTGCCCGTCGGCCAGGGAGTGGTGCGCATACAGGGTCAGTACGCTGGGCCCGCTACCGACTTTGAGCCGCAGGTTCAGCAGGGACTGGCTCTGATCCAGGCGCATGCCGGCGATCGCGGCCTGCGAGGTGCGCTCGTTGACGAGCCAGATCCCCGGGTGCATCAGGTCTTCGGCGACGATCTGGTGCCGGCCGTCGTCGGCCTGCTCGAGGTGGCCGGCGAAGATCGGGTGCACTTGCAGCAGCGCATCGAAGGCGTCGGACAACGCGTCGACGTCGACGTCGCCGATGACCTTGATGGTCAGCCCGAAATACGTCTCATTGGTTGCGAACACCTCTTCGCTGTGCGCGAGCTTGCGGATCACTGATCCGGGAAACACCCCTGAACTCCCCTTATCTGCGTGTGCTGGCGCGCCGATAGCCCGACAGCGTCGGTCCTATGCACACCGCGGCGATGCCGACGACCCACAGCAGCGTGGCGATCATCGGCGTTCGCACCGAGCCGCCGAGTGACAGTGCGCGCATCGCGTCGATCGCGCAGCTGATCGGCTGGTGCGCGACCACCGGCTGTATCCACTTCGGAAACTGGTTGACGGGCAAGAAGCCGGTCGAGAAAAGGATCGCGAGCAGGTGCACGAGCGTAATCGCTTCCAGGAGGAAGTTTTTCGACGCATACCACGCGATGGTGGTGATCAGGGTCGCGAAGGCGAGACCGAAGAGCACCGGGATGCTCAGCCACGCCAGGGTCGGCAGAATGCCCTGCTTGAAGCGGAAGCCCATGATCAGGCCGGCGGTCAGCACGACCACCGTCGTGATCATGATCCGGACTATCTCGGCGACGATCCGCGAACAGATTCCGGACGCGCGGTGGATGGGCAGCACCCACAGCCGGCGCAGCAGGCCGTCGTCGCGCTCCCCGATGAGGCCGATGGCGCCGACCGCCGCGCCGTTGACCGCGGCGGCGAGCACGTTCATCGGAACGGTGTTGTACAGCCCGCTGTACCCGGTGACCTGTGAAACGGCGTGGCCCAGAACGATGTTCATCGTCACCAGGAACATGACCGGCAGCGCCGTCACCATGATGATCGCGGTGAGGTCGCGCGCCCACTTCAGCAGAATGCGGCGCGTCTGCACCAGGGTCTGCGGAATCAGCACCCGCGCGGAGTTCTCCTGGACGCGGTCGTGCGCCTGCGGCGGCGCGGTTTCTTCCTCGTAGACCAGTGTCATCACGCCCGCCTTGACAGAACGAGAACCGATACCGGGACCAGCAGCGCGGCCAGTCCGCAGAGCCACGCCACCGTCGGCGCCACGGACGACCAGGTTACCGCGGCATTGAACGGCGCCTGGTCGCCGGCCAGGGCGTGCAGGCTGTCGACCAGCCGCGAGATCGGCTGGTCGCGAACGAACGGCTGGACCCAGCGCGGAAATTGGTCCACCGGTTGGACGCCGACCGACAGCAGCCCGAAGATCAACGGCGGCAGGGTGAGCAGGGGAGCCATGGCCTCCGGGTTGCGGCTACCGGTGCCCATCATGTCCGCGGCGAACGACAGCAGCGCCCCGAACACGAGCACCAGCACGCAAAAGCCGATGGTGTCGGCGACCGAGCCGCGGAATCGGAATCCGATGGTGTAGCCGGAGATCACGGCCACCGTCAGCGACACCACACAGCGGTAGAGGGCGGCCGAGATGCGGGCGATCACCGGGGTGAACGGCGCGATCGGCATGGACCGGAATCGGCGGTTGATGCCCTGCACCGAGTCCGTCGCCGCCCGAAACGCCGTCGACATGGCGGCGAACGTGATGGCTTCCAGGGCGATCAGCGGCATCAGGTACTGCGCGTAGCTGCTGGACACCCCGCGGGTGGCGGCGCCCATGATCTCGTGCAACGGGATGTAGAAGCCGGCCGTGAACACCACCGAGGCCGCGATGGTGATGGCGAGCTCGCCGTTGCGCAGGGTCGGCGCGATGAAGCGGTTGGTGAGCACCCACCACTGGGCGCGTACCGACGGGTGCGCTTGCGCGACGGCCGGGGCGGTCAACTGACGACCTCCGGGACGCCCCGGCGGGGCTGGGGCGAATCCTCGGTCAGCGAAAGGAATACGTCGTCCAGCGACGGGCGCCGCAGCGCGACATCGGCGACGGGGATGTTGGCCGCGGCGAGCCGGCCGACCGCCTCGAGGAGCGTGGTGGCGCCATGCGGCGCGGGCATATGGATTCGATCGGATTCGCCCGTCAGGCTGGCGCGGTTCTTCTCCGGCAGCAGCGAGCCGAGCGTGTCGGCGATGGCCTGCAGGTCGTTGAGATCGACGGGAACGATCTCGCAGTAGCTGCCGCCGGTGCGGGCCTTGAGCTCGTCGGCCGTTCCCTCGGCGATGACCCGGCCGTGGTCGATGACGATGATCCGGTCGGCCATCGCGTCGGCCTCTTCGAGGTACTGCGTGGTGAGCAGCGTCGCGATGCCGCGATCCTGGAAGTGGCTGACCAGGTCCCAAATGCTCTGCCTGCTACGGGGATCCAGGCCGGTGGTCGGCTCGTCCAGGAAGACCACCTGCGGCGGGACCACCAGGCCGCACGCGATGTCGATCCGCCGGCGCATGCCGCCGGAATACGTCTTGACGCGACGATCGGCGGCATACGCAAGATCGAATTCCTCGATGAGCTCCTTGGCGCGGCCGCGGGCGGCCTGCTTCTTCAGGCCGAAGAGGCGGCCGAACATGTACAGGTTCTCCAGGCCCGTCAGCGTTTCGTCGAGTGCCACTTGCTGACCGGTCAGCATGATCGACCGGCGCACGCCGGGCGCCTCGGTCACCACGTCGTAGCCGGCGACCACCGCGCGCCCCGAGTCGGGGCGGCTCAGCGTCGACAGGATGTCGACCAGCGTGGTCTTGCCCGCCCCGTTGGGCCCGAGCAGCCCGAGCACCTCGCCGCGGCCGACCTCGAAGCTGACCTCGTGCAGGGCGACGAAGTCGCCGAAGGTCTTGCGCACCTTGTCGACGACGACGGCCTTGTCAAAGTTTCGCTGTGCGTTGCTCATTGGGAGCTCCTCAACCTCAGGCGTCCGACAGATCCACTAGGGCCAGCTCCACGGGTTGCGAGCCCGTGTCGCCGCCGTCTGGGATGGCGTCGTGGGCGTCGCGCATCAATTCGCGCAACGCCACCGGGAATTGCTGCGCAAGCGCTTCTGCGCGGGCGCTCGAGACGCGGCGAGCGTCGTACCACCAATCCAGGTGCAGCACCCCGGCATGCCGGTACACCCGGAATTCGAGGGCATGGCCCAGGCCCGGAATCGCCTCGCGCACCGGCATTGCCGTATCGGAGTCGAGCTGGACCGGAGCGTCGAGGGGTGGCGGCTCGGGGATCATCCCGATGTACCGCAGGTGGATGTCCGAGGCGTCCGGCGTGGCCAACAGGCGCGCGGTGGGCGCGTAGACGTAGCGCAGTAGCCCGTAGCCGACCCCGAAGTGCGGAACGGCCTTGACGGTGTCGCGCACGGCCGACAGCACGTCCAGCGGGGCGTCGTCCGGCGCGCATCGCAGCGCGGCCGGATGGACGGTGGTGAACCGGCCGACGGTGCGACGCAGGTCGACGTCCGGCCGCAGTACCGAACGCCCGGCGCCCTCCAGGTCGACCGAAACCACACCCGCGCCGACGGTTTGGGCGATGGTCCGGCTCAACGCCGCCAGCAGGACTTCCTCCATCGACGCGCTCAGCTTGCGGCGCACGTCGTCGAGTTCGGCCGATTCGTCGAGCGGTAGCGCCGACGACACCCGCACCAGGTCGCTGGAGCAGGGTTGCCCCGCGGCCTCGCGATCGCCCAGTCGCAGCGTCGCTTTGCTCGCGGTCTGCAGCCAGAAGTCGCAGGTGTCGAGCACCGCCGGGTGGGTGGCCAGGGCCGCGGACCGCAGCGACCACTCGCGCCACTTGGCGCTGGCCGGGGGCAGCATGATCTCCTCGCCCGCAAGCCGGTGGGTGAACGCGGTGAAGAGGTCGAGCAGCAGGATTTCGCGCGAGGCGTTGTCCGCGATGACCTCGTGGGCGGACAACACCAGGTACGAACCGTCGCGCCCGCCGGTGAGATAGGTGGCGGACAGCGTCGCGGTCAGGTCGTCCTGGGCCAGCAGGTCGGCCACCGCGTCGCGCACCCCGGCGCGCTCGGCCGCTGCCCCGTCCGCGGCGTCGCCGGGCAGAGAACGCGACGAAAGGTGCTGAAATTCCTGCGGTTCGGCGATCCGCTGCCCCCACGTTCCGGCGCGGTCGACGAACTGAAGGCGCAACGCGTCGTGGTGGTTCACCAGCGCGGTGAGCACGGCCCGGACGTCGTCTTTAGTGACGCTGGGGGCGAGCCGGAAGACCAGCGGGACCCGCCAGCGACCCGTCTCCTGCACACCGTGTTCGAAGAAGCCGGCGATGTTCGCGGGTACCGGCAGGTGCGCGTCGTCGCCGAGAGGTTCGGTCAGTCCGGCCCCGGTGAACTCGGCGTCGAGCGCGGCCGCCAGCCGGGCCACGGTCGGATGTTCGTACAGGTGCTGTGGGGTGACGGTGAGACCGGCGTTGTTGGCGTTAGTCGAGATGCCGATCGCGATGAGCGAATCACCGCCCAGCTCAAAGAAATTCGCGTTCCGGTCCAGCGCAGTCACGCCCAGGCACTGCGTCCAGATGCGATGCAGCGTCGCCTCGGTGGCCGACTGGCCGTCGATCGGCGCCGCGGCGACAGCGGCCCCGCTGCCGGCCGCGCCGTTCAGCCCCGCCGGGGCCTGGGTCCACACGTTGGTCCGCGCCTCGATCCAATGCCGTTCGCGGGCAAAGGGATAACCCGGCAGCGTGACCAGCTGGGTGTCCGGCCCGGTGAGCGGTGAGAAGTCCACCGGCACGTCGGCCGCCCACAGCTGGCCGAGCCCGAACAGGAAGGCGTCGCGGTCCTCGATGCTCTGCACCGGGTGCCGCATCAGCCGCACCGCGCGATGCCCGCCCGACCACTTCGGGTGCCGGATCGCCGAGCCGGTCAGGCTGCCGCCCGGACCGACCTCGATCAGCACCCGGTTCTGCTGGCCCAGCAGCGCGTCCAGTTCGTCGGCGAATTTGACCGTGGCGCGGATCTGGCGCGCCCAGGTCGCCGGGTCGGTGGCTTGCTCGGCCGTCATCCAGGTGCCGGTGACGTTGGACAGCAGCGGCGTCTGCGGTTCGCGCAGCTGCAGGCCGGACAGGAAGGCCTGGAACTCGGGCACCACGGAATCCATTGCCGCCGAATGGAATGCGTGCGCGGTGCGGACGCGCCGGGCCGGGATGCCGTGCTCGCGCAGGTGGGCGGTGAACTCGCGGATCGCCTCGGGCGACCCGGCGACCACGCAGTTGCCCGGGTCGTTGACCGCGGACAGGTCGACGCCCGCGGTCAGGTGCTCGGCGATGTCGGCGGGGCTGAGCGCGACGGCGACCATGGCGCCGGGCGGCGACGCGTGCATCAGCTGAGCGCGCTTGGACACCACCTTGACCACCGTCGGCAGGTCGAACACCCCGGCCAGCGTGGCGGCGGCGTATTCGCCGATGCTGTGGCCGGCCATCGCCGCGGCCCGCACGCCGTAGCTTTCGACCAGCTTGCCCAGCGCGTACTCCACCGTGAACAGGATGGGCTGGGCCCGGTCGGTACGTTCCAGGTTGTTCTCTTCGCCCGCGGCCTCCTTCGACTCGGAGCCGAACAGGATGGCGTGCAGGTCGATGCCGAGCTCGTCGCGGAATCCCGCCGCGCAGGCGTCGAAGTGCTGAGCGAAGGCCGGCTCGGTGTCGTAGAGCCCGCGCGCCATCCCGGGGTGCTGGGCCCCCTGGCCGGGGAACAGGAACACGACCCGATCCGCGCCCTCCGGATCGTCGATAGCGCCCTCGCTGACGAAGACGTTGTCGTGCTCGCCGGCCCGCAGCACGGTGGCCGCGTGCTCGCGGTCGTGCACGACGACGGCCGCCCGCACGGTGTGCTTGCGGCGCCGGGCCAGGGTCGCGGCGACATCGCCCAGGTCGGGCGCCTCGGGGCTGTCCAGCGCGGTGGCCAGAGCTGTGCGCGCATCATCAACCGCCGCAGCGGATTTCGCTGACAGCAGCAGCACCTGCGGCCCGGGGTGCGCGGCGCCGGAGGGCACCGCGGGCGCCTCTTCGACGACGACGTGCGCGTTGGTGCCGCCCACGCCGAACGAGCTGACCCCGGCCCGGCGGATGCCGTTGGATTCCCAAGCGCCGTATTCGGTCTGCACGACGAACGGCGTCTCGTCCAGGTGCAGCTCCGGGTTCGGGCTGGTGAAATGCAGCGTCGCAGGGATCGCTTTGTTCTTCAGGCACAGAATGGTTTTGATCAGCCCGGCCACCCCGGACGCGACTTCCAGGTGGCCGATGTTCGACTTGACCGCTCCCAGCGCACACGGTCCGGGTCGGGGTTCTTCGGACACCGCGAACGCGGTCCGCAGCGCCTTGATCTCGATGGGATCGCCCAGCGGCGTGGCGGTGCCGTGCGCCTCGATGTAGCTCACGGTCGACGCGTCGATGCCGGCCACCGCGTGCGCCTCGGCGATGCAATCCGCCTGTGCGACCGGATTCGGTGCCGCGTAGCCCATTTTCATGGAGCCGTCGTTGTTGATCGCCGAACCCCGGATGACGGCGTGGATGCGGTCGCCGGCCTCGACAGCGGCCTGCAGCGGTTTGAGGACCACGATGCCCACGCCGCTGCCGAAGACCGTGCCGTCGCATCGCACGTCGAACGGCCGGCACTTGCCCAGGGCCGACACCATCGAGCCGGGCTGGTGCCAGTAGCCGACGTGATGCGGAACGCGCAGCGACACACCGCCGGCCAGCGCGACGTCGCACTCCCCGCTGAGCAGGCTCAGGCAGGCCATGTGCACCGCGACCAGGGACGACGAGCACGCCGTCTGGATGGTCAGGCTCGGGCCGCGGAGGTCGAACTGGTGGGACACCCGCGTCGACAGGTAGTCCTTGTCGTTCTGCATCGACAGCCCGACGGTCTCGAAGTTGAGGCCCTGCCCGAACGCGATGTGCGGGTCCTGGTGCGACATCAGGTTGTGCATCAGGTACGCGCTGGACGAGGTGGTGCCGTAAACGCCGATGGAGCCGTCGAATTCGGCGGGGTCGCAGCCCGCGTCCTCGAGCGCGTGCCACGCGGTCTGCAGGAACAGCCGGTGCTGGGGGTCCATGGTGCGGGCGTATTGCGGTGCGAGACCGAAGAACCCGGGGTCGAACTCGTCGATGCCGTCGAGCAGCGGCGCGCGCCGCACGTAGGACGGATTGGCCAGCGCCTTGTCGGTGACGCCCGCGGCGCCCAGCTCCTGCTCGGTCAGCGTGACGATGGATTCCTTGCCGTCGCGCAGGTTGTCCCAGAACTCGGCCAGGGAGTTGGCGCCCGGGAACCGACCCGCCATGCCGACGACGGCAATCGCGTTGTCGGGCAATGTGGTTGGGTCCACAGCTCCGGGTGAGGGTGCTGTCACCTTGCTATCCTCGCTTTCGCCGCATCGCGGCTTGTTGGCGCGCCGCCGCGCGCTGCTGTGCCCGGTCGCGAACCGCATCCTCGGCCTGGACTGCCTGTGTCTGCCCGCCGATGCCGAGTTGGCGCACCAGTTCGGTCGTCACGTCGTGCAGTGATGCGCCCTGCAGCAGCAGCGCCACCGGTGGTTCGGCCCCGAAGTCCGCGCGGGCGGTGTTGCGGATGCGCACCGCCATCAGGGAATCCATCCCGAGTTCGATCAGCGGCACGCCGGCGTCGACCGTCGATTTGTCGGCGTAGCCCATCACGGCGGCGATGCGGGCCCGCAGCCGGTCGGTGATCAGCGCCTGCGCCTCGCCGGGCTCCAGCCCGGCCAGCGCCTCGGGCCCGGGCCAGTCGCCGCCGTCGCCTGCGGCGTCGAGTTCTTCGACCACGCTGGTGAAGTAGCCCAGGCTGCGGATTTCGGGGAAGGCGATCAGCGCCCGGTCGGGCCGTAGCCGCGCGACACCGGTGTGGCCGCGGTCGATGGCCAGCAACGGTTGCAGCGCCGCGGCGCCCTCGGCCGGGGTGATCGGATCCAGCGGGCCGCCGGTCAGCGCGCGCGCGAGACCGACCTCGGCCCACGGGCCCCAGTTGATCACCGTGGCCGGCAATCCCGAGGCGCGCCGCCAATCGACCAGGGCGTCCAGCCATGCGCTCGCGCACGCGTACGACGTCTGTCCCGGGCCGCCCAGCAGCGATGCCGTCGAGGAAAACCCGAGCCACCAGTCCAATTCGCAATGAGCGCTGGCCCGGTGCATCCGCAGGGCCCCGGTGACCTTGGGCGCCCACACCCGGTCCACGCTGTCCTTGGTCATCGAAAACAGCAGGCTGTCGTCGAGCACCGCCGCCGCGTGCAGGATGCCGCGCAGGTTCGACTCGCCTGCTGCCGCCACTAGCGCGTCCGCGATGCCCTCGGTCGCGACATCGCCCGAGACCACCACGATTTCGGTCTTGCGCTCCAGTTCGGAGAGGACGGCGCGCTGCTCCTCGGAGGGTTCGCTGCGGCCGTTGAGGACGATGCGGCCCGCGCCGCTGTCCGCCAGCCAGCGCGCGACCACCAACCCGAGGCCGCCGAGGCCGCCGGTGATGATGTAGGACGCTCCAGCGCGGACCGCCTCGCGGGTGGGCTCGCCGATCGTGGCGCGCGACAGCCGCTCGACGTGGCGCTGCCCGCCACGCCAGGCGACCACGTCGTCGATGACGTCCGAAACCGGTGCCCGCAGTTCGGCATTCAGCGCGGCCACCGGCTCGGCGCTGACGTCGAGGTCGAGGTCGACCAGCGTGGTGCGCAGCTCCGGGTGTTCGTAGGCCAGGACCCGCACCAGACCCTTGAGCGCGCCGATCCCGGGCTGGCCGGGCTCGCCGCCCAGGGTCAGGCCGCCCCTGCTGACCAGCCACAGCCGCGGCGATTCGCCATGCCAGCCGCCGACGACCGCACGGATGACGGTGGACACCGCCCACATCAGGTCCCGCGCCCGCTCGACGCCGCCCTCGGTCACGTCCGGGTTGGCCGCGACGAGGACGACGATGCCGACCGGCGGGTGTTCGGGGTCGCCGGTGGCTTCGTCGAAGGCGGCGAGCATCGCGGACTCGTCGTGCAGGTCGGCGGTGACCACCCGGTGTTCGGGGGAGCGCCACCCCGCGACGAACTGGTCGGCCTCCGGAGGCTGCCCATCGGTGAGCACCAGCCAGCTGCCGGGGGTGTCCGGCCGCCCGCCGGCGACGGGCCGCGGGAGCCAGGCGGTGTCGAACACCTTCTGCTCCAAGGGAAGTGGCACGCTGCGCCGTTCGACGCGCCGCACGTAGATGTCGTTGATCTCGGCGGTGACGACGCCGGCGTCGTCGGTCAGGACGATCCTGCCGAGCTTGCCCGCGCCGCCCTCGTCGAGACCGGACAGCTGGGCGCGGCACCGCGCGCGCCGGCCCGGGTTGCCGTACACCCGCACCGAGTCGAAGGAGACCGGAAGGTAACTGGCCTCGGTGGATCCGGCGAGTTCGTCGTCGGGGAGGGCGGCGGCCAGGCTCTGCAGGGCCGCGTCCAGCATGACCGGGTGCAGCCGGAACTCGGCATGCCGGGGCGACTCGTCGGGCAGCACGATCTCGGTTTCGACGGACCCGCCGGGGAGCCGGTGGATCGCCGTCAGGGCCGCGAACGCGGGACCGTGGTATTGGCCGGCCTGGCGCAGCCCGCTGTAGACGTCGGCCGGGTCGATCGGGGTTCCGCCGCTCTCGGCGAGCAGGGCGGGCCGCTCGGGTGCGGGTTCCGAGGTCCGCGCCTCGGCCCTGGCCGTGGCGTGCCGGGTCCAGTCGTTACCCGTTGAGCGCGAATAGATTTCGATGCGGATCTTGTCGTCGGCGCCGCGGGTCAGCTGGGTGGTCAGCTGGGTGTGGTCGTTCAAAGTCAGCATCTGCTCGACCTCGAGCTGGTTGATCGACAGCGCGTGCATGGGCACGCCTAGCGCCTCGCTGGCCGCGGCCAGGGCGATCTCGGTGAACCCGGCCCCCGGCATGGTGGGCTGGCCGAAAACCTTGTGGTCGGCGAGCCAGGGGGAGACCTCGGTGCCGACGTCGGCCTGCCAGACGTGGTCCCGGCTGGACGGCACTTCGATATGCATACCGAGCAGGGGGTGGCTGGCCACCGAGTCGGAGATGGCGGACCGATCGGCCACCCAGAAATGGGTGTGCTGCCAAGGAGTTACCGGCACGTCGGCCAGCCGGCCGTCGGTGGTGTTCGGCGCGACGCGCCCGACTGCGGCGAGCTGCGCGTGGAAGGTGACGGTGTCGTCGGTGTCGCGCGACAGCGTGCCCAGCGTGCGGGTGTTGCCCTCGCCCAGGATGTCGGTGATGGCGTGGGTGAGCAGCGGGTGGGGGCTGATCTCGATGAAGGTGTGGTGCTCGGCGCCGGCCGCAGTGATGGCTTGGTGGAAGCGCACCGGGTTGCGCAGGTTGGCGGCCCAGTAGTCGGCGTCCAGCACCGGTGCGGGGTCCTCGGTCGCGGTGGTGATCATCGGGATGGTCGCCGCCTTGGGCGCCAAACCGGCTAGCGCCGAACGCAATTCGGGCAGTATCGGGTCGATGATCGGGTGATGCGAGGCCACGTCGACCTCGATGCGGCGGGCCAGCAGGTTGCGGGCGGCCAGCTCCGCGATGACGGCGTCCACCTGGTCGGGCGGGCCCGCGATCACCGATTGGCTCGGCGACGAGTGCACCGCGAGCGTGACCTGGGGGTGGTCGGTGATCAGCGCCTCGACGGCCGGGGCGTCGAGTTCGAGCAGGGCCATCGCGCCCTGGCCGGACAGCTGCGCCATCAGCTTGGAGCGGGTGGCGATCACCCGCAGCCCCTCGGCCGGGGTCAGGGCGCCGGACACCACGGCCGCCGACACCTCGCCCATCGAGTGACCGATGACCGCGTCGGGGGTCACGCCGTAGTGGCGCCACAGCGCGGTCAGCGCCAGCTGGACGGCCACCAACAGCGGCTGGATCTTGTCGATTCCGGTGACCGGGCTACCGTCGGTCAGCGTCTGGCGCAGCGAAAAGCCGGTCTGCGCAACGAATTCGGGCTCCAGTTCGTCGACGGCGGCGGCGAAGGCGGGCTCGTCGGTCATCAGGCGGCGACCCATGCCGGCCCATTGCGCGCCCTGACCGGAGTAGACGAACACGGTGCCGGGTCCGCTGCTGGCCTCGGCTGCGCCCACCACGCCGGGTGCCGGGGCGCCGGTGGCCATGGCCCGCAGTCCCGCGGCGGCGGCGGCGTGGTCGCGCGCGACGACGGTGCCCCGCCAATTGTGCCGGGCGCGGCGGTGATTCAGGGTGTGCGCGGTGTCGGCGAGCGGCACCGCGGCCCCGGGGCCGGCGAGCCAGTCGGCCAGCGCCGCGGCGCTCGCCGCCAGCCGCTGCGGCGTCTTGCCCGACACCACCAGCGTGGATACCACCGGCGTGAGCGGGGGCGTGACCGGTGCGGCCGGCGCCGGTGCCTGCTCGATCACCACGTGCGCGTTGGTGCCGCTGAGGCCGAAGGACGACACCGCGGCCCGGCGGGGTCCGTCCGCGGGCCACGCGGTGCCCTCGGTAGGCACGAACAGCCGGGTCCCCGACGGGTCGATGGCGGGATTCCACCGGGTGAAGTGCAGGTTGGGCGGGACGTAGGCGCGGTCCACCGACAGGACGGCCTTGATGAAGCCGGTGACGCCGGCGGAGGCCTCCAGGTGGCCGATGTTGGTTTTGACCGATCCCAGCGCGCAGCGGCCGTCGCCGCCGCCGTAGGTGGCCGCCAGCGCCTCGAACTCGATTGGGTCGCCCAAAATCGTTCCGGTGCCGTGGGTTTCGATGTAGTTCACGCTGTCCGCCGTGGCATCGGCCATCCGCAGCGCGGTGGTGATGACGTCGCGCTGCGCGGCCGCGTTGGGGGCGGTCATGCCATTGGAGCGGCCGTCCTGGTTGATCGCCGAGCCGCGGACCACGCCCAGCACCCGGTCGCCGTCGGCCATGGCGTCGGCCAGCCGCTTGAGCACCACCACCCCGCAGCCCTCGCCGCGCACGAACCCGTCGGCCAGGGCGTCGAACGTCTTGCACCGGCCCGTCGGCGACAGGGCCGACCACTTGGACAGCGCGATGCTGGTGAACGGCGACAGCGACAGGTGCACGCCGCCGGCCAGTGCCACGTCGCTTTCCCGCAGGCGCAGGTTCTGGCAGGCCAGGTGGATGGCGACCAGCGACGACGAGCATGCGGTGTCCACGGCCACCGCCGGGCCGCGCAGCCCCAGCAGGTACGAGATGCGGCCCACCGCGGCGCTGTGCGGGTTCCCGGTGCTCATGTAGGCGTCGATCTCGGCGTTGCGCTCGAGGTTGAGGATCGTGTAGTCCCACGCGGACACGCCCATGATCGCGGAGGTTCGGCTGCCGTTCAGCGAATCCGGTGCCACGCCTGCGTGTTCGAGCGCCTCCCACGCGACCTCGAGCAGGATGCGCTGCTGCGGGTCCATCGCGACGGCCTCGCGCGGGGTGATGCCGAAGAAATCGGCGTCGAAGCCCGCGACGTCGTCGAGGAAGCCCCCCCACTTCGTCGTCATCCGCCCGGGTGCCTGCGGATCGGGGTCGTAGAACGCGTCGCCGTCCCACCGGTCGGCCGGGACGTCGCCGACGGCGTCGCGACCGTCGACCAGCAGCTGCCAAAAGCTTTCCGGCCCAGTCACATTCCCGGGCAGCCGGCAGCCGATGCCGACCACCGCGATGGGTTCGGCGACCTCGGTGGGGAAGGCCGTACCGGCGCGCACCAGCTCACGCGCGAGGACCTCGCGCGCCTTCGGTGACATCTGTGCCGCGCGTTCGGCAAGACTTGTCATTACTCACTGCCCCCGGTCGCCGTCTCCAGTTCACTCGCCGCAACGAGGTCGGAGAGCAATTCCATTTCCTCATCGGATAGCTCGTCCTCGACGCTCTCCGCTGCCTGCTCGGCCTCAGAAAGATCGGAAAGCGTTGCGTAGCCCAGGCGTTCGCACATGGCACCCGCGAGATCCTGGATCGTCGGGTATGCCCAGACCAGAGCTGCCGGCAACGTCGTGCCCAGGCTCGCCTCCAGCCGGTTGCGCAGCTCGAGGGCCATCAGGGAGTCCAGGCCAAGCGATTCCATGGGCCGGTCGTGGCCGATCGGCTCGGTCGAGCGCAGCACCGCCCGGATCTCGTCGGCGATCGCGGCCGCGAGCCGGCCCGGTCGCTCGGCGGGGTCGGTCGCGTCCAGCTCCGCACGAATAGCGCCGCCGCCGCGCCGCTCCGACTTCGTCGAGTCGTGCAACTTCGCGAACAACGACGAACCGCCCGCGGCGGGAAAGGATTGGAACCACTGCCGCGCGTCGAGGTGGATCACGCCGGTGCGGCCGCGGTCGGCGGACAGCACGCGCTGCATCGCCGCCAGCCCCTCATCGACCGTGATCAGCGAGACGCCCAGGTCGGCGAAGAACTGGGCGCGGCCCACCTCCGCCCATGGGCCCCAGTTGATTCCGACGGCGGGCAGCCCACGCGAGCGCCGGTAGGAGACCAGCCCGTCGACCCAGGAGTTGGCGGCGGCGTAGGTGCCCTGGCCGGGCGTGCCCAGCAGCGAAGACGCCGACGAGAACGTGAGCCACCAGTCGACGTCCAGGTGCGAGGTGGCCCGATGCAGCATCCAGCTGCCGGTGACCTTCGGGGTGAACACGCGCCGCGCGGCCGCATCCGTGATGTTGAGCACGATCTCGTCGTCGAGGACCATCGCGCTGTGCAGCACGCCCGCCACCCGGAAACCGGCGGCTTCGACGGCCTGCACGAGCCGATCCGCCGTGCCGGGTTCGGCGATGTCGCCGGTGACCACCTCGACCCGGCTGCCGGCGGCCTGCATCTCCGCCACCGCCGCCGTCACGTCGGCGCCGGGGGCCGAACGACCGTTCAGCACAACCAATCCCGCGCCCTCGCGCACCAGCCATTGCGCGACGACCAGGCCGAGGCCCCCCATGCCGCCCACGATGAGGTAGCCGCCGTCCGGGCTGACCAGTGGCTGTGGCGGTGCGGCCGCTATCGCGTCGACGCTGCCGCCCTGCGGAATCGAGACCGCGATCTTGCCGGTGTGCCGGCCGGATGCCATCAGCGCGAAGGCGTCGCCCGCGGCGTCGAGGGTGAAGGTGGTGACGGGAAGCACCTGCAGGGTGCCGGCGGCGACGTGTCCGAGGATCTCGGTCAGCATCGTGCGATAACGAGCGGGCTGCAGCTTGAGGTTCAGGTCGAGGTCGACGACGGAGAAGGAGGCGCTCCGGGTCAGCGCCGCCAATCCCAGGGTGGCGTTGGCGTAGACGTCCTTCTTGCCGAGCTCGATGAAGCGGCCACCGGGGGCGAGGATGTCGACCCCGCGCTGGATCGCGTCGTCGGGAAGCGAATTGAGGATGACGTCGACGCCGTAGCCATCGGTGGCCGCGAGGATCTCGTCGGCGAAGTCGACGGTCCGGGAATTGCCGACGTATTCGACGCCGAGCTCGGCGAGCATGTCGCGCTTGGCATCCGAGCCGGCCGTGGTGTAGATGCGGGCGCCGACCATCTTGGCGATCGCCATCGCGGCCACGCCGACACCGCCGGTCGCGGAGTGGATGAGCACCCGTTCGCCGGGCGCCAGGCGTCCGACCTCGCACAGCGAATGCCACGCGGTCAGGTACGCGATGCCGGACGCGGCGGCCTCGGGATCTCCCAGCGTGTCGGGGATCGGCGTGACCAGGTCGGCCAGCGTCGTCAGGTGCGAGCCGAAAGTGCCCGGGCCGATGGCGATGACGCGCTGCCCGACCCGAAGGGAGTCGACGTCGCTGCCGACGGCGGTGACGACGCCGGCGCATTCGCCACCGACGATCGGCGGGGCGCCGTCGAGGGTGGGGTAGATGCCCATCGCCTTGAGCACGTCGCTGAAGTTGAGGCCGGCGGCGGCAATGCGGACCTCGACCTCATCGGCCTTCGGCGGGACCCGCTTCACCGCGTGCAGGCGCAACGCGTCCAGGCGCCCGGGCTCGTCGATCGACAGCCGGACCGCGCCGCCCGCGTCGAGATCCACGACGGTGTGGCGCGTTTCGCCGGCGAGCCCGCCGGCCGACGTGATGGGGGCGGGCAACAGCCGGTTGAGGTATCGCTGCCCGTCGCGCAACGCGATCTCGTCGGCGTCGGAGCCGGCCAGCAATTCTTGGGTCAGCGCGGCCAGCGAGGCGGTGCCGTCGGCCTCGACGTCGACCGTGGTGGCCTTCAGTTCGGGATGCTCGAAGGTCAGCACCCGCGCGATGCCGCGAAGGCCGGTCTGGGTCAACGTGACTCGCTCGTCGGCGCCGACCTGCTGGGCGCCGCGGGTGACGATCCACAGCCGCGGGCTGTTGCGGGCGCCCCTGCGCGTCACCGCCTTCGCGATCTCCGCGATCAACAGCGTGCGCGACAACGCCAGGTCGAGTTGCGCCGCGTCGGTCTGCGATTCGTCGACGGTCTGTGACGGGGAGAGCACGACGATGCCGTCCCACGCGATATCGGTGCGGGCGATCGCCGCGCGCAGCGCCGCCGCGTCGGTCGGCGACACCACCTCGACCGTGCCGACGCCATCGCCCAGCGATGACCGCAGGCCGGGCAGCAGGGGGTCGTCCGCGGCGGCCTCGCCGATCAACAGGACGCCGGCGAGGCTGGCGGCGGGCTTGTCCAGCGGTGCGGGCTCCCACGCGAGGGCGAGCAGCTGGTCGTTGAGTTCGGCTGCGCCCGCGGCGGATCCGAGCACCGCCATCTCGACTTCGTCGATCACCAGCAGCGGCCGGCCCTGCGCGTCGGTCAGCTCGACGTGGCCGCGCAGCCGGTCCGGGCTGTCGGTCTCGGTCAGCGTGCCGACCGAGCACACGCCGTCGGCAACGTCGCCGTACACATGCACGCCCGCGAAACGGATTGGTAGCACCAGGGTTTGGCGGGCGCTCTGGCCGCCGGCCAGGTCGGTCGCGGCCCGGGTGGCGCCGAGCGCCTGCACGGCGATGTCCATCATCACCGGGTGCAGCACGAAGTTGCGGGAGCCGGCCTTGGCCGACGAGGGAAGCTGCACGTCGGCCCGGGCGGCGCCGGACGCGGCGACGTGCAGGCCGGTGATGCCGCGGAACGCCGGCCCGTGTTGCTGCCCGGCGTCGCGCAGCCGCTGGTAGAGGTCGTCGGGGTTGAGTTCGGCCGCACCATCTTTGGTGTCGCCGGGCCGGGCCACCGGGACCTCGGACGAGGTCTCGCGCGCCACCGTCGCCGTGGCGTGCTTGATCCAGCCGGAGTTGGCGCCGTGGGTGCGCATTTCGATCTGGCAGCTGTGCTCGCCGCCGGTGAGCGTCGTGACCAGAACCGTGCCGTCGGTCACCTGCAGCATCTGATGCAGGCTCAGCTCGCGGATCGTCCACGGCTGCCCTTCGGTTCCCGCGAACGCCTCCGTCGCCGCGGCCAGCGCGACGTCGGCGTAGGCGGCGCCGGGCAGCACGCAGAGGTCGTCGATCACGTGATCGCCGAGCCACAGCAGCTCGGGGCTGAGTTCGGCCTCCCAGACGCGGGTGCCGTTGGTCGGGTCGGTGACACCGAAGCCCAGCAGCGGGTGCGTGTTTGGCGCGTGGTGTGACGTCGTGCTGGGAGTGAACCAGTGCGACGTGTGCAGCCAGGGGGTGGTCGGCAGCACGGGGTGTGGGCCGCAGGTGTGCGCGGACTCGGGCGGGCGCGTGGTGTGCGCGGCGTTGAGGTTGGTGCGGAAGGTCAGGGTGTCGTGCGCGTCGCGCTGCAACGTGCCGATGCTGAGAGGACCGTCGTTATCACTCGCGGCCAGCGTCTCGCTGATGGCATGGGTCAGCAGCGGGTGCGGGCTGACCTCGACGAAGGTGTGGTGTGCGGCGCCCGCGGCAGTGATGGCCTGCTGGAAGCGGACCGGGTTGCGCATGTTGGTGGCCCAGTGCTCGGCGTCGAAGACCGGCTTCGCGTCGAGATCGGCGTAGGTGGTGGAGATGATCGGGATGGTCGGCTGCCGCGGCACCAGGTCGGCCAGCTCCGCGCGCATCTGCGGCTGCAGCGCGTCCATCGCCGGATTGTGCGGGGCCACTTCGATATTGACGCGGCCGGCGAGGCGCTCCTGCCCGCGCACCTTCTCGATGAGGGCGTCGATCTGCTCCGGGGGGCCCGAGATGACCGTCTGGCGCGGTGAGGCATAGATCCCGAGGGTGACCTCGGGGTAATCCGCGATCAGCTCCTCGGTGGCGGCGGCGTCGAGTTCGAGCATCGCCATGGTGCCCTGCCCCGACAGCGGCGCCATCAGCCGCGAGCGGATGGCCGTGATCCGCAGCCCCTCGGCGGGAGTCAGCGCGCCGGCCACCACCGCGGCCGCCACCTCGCCCATCGAATGCCCGATGACCAGGTCCGGGGTGATCCCGTGCGAGCGCCACAGCGCGGTCAGCGCCAGCTGCATGCCGATCACGCCCAGCTGGATCTGCTCGATGCCGACCAGTTCCTTGCCGCCCGCGATCACGTCGCGCAGCGAAAACCCAGCCTCCGCAACGAAAACCGGCTCGAGTTCGGTGATGGCCGCGGCGAACGCGGGCTCGTCGGCCAGCAGCTGGCGCCCCATTCCGGCCCACTGCGATCCGCGGCCCGAATAGACGAATACCGTGCCGGGCCCTACGGAGGCCTCGGGGCAGCCCACCACGCCCGCGGCGGGCTCGCCGGCGCCCAGCGCGCGCAGACCCGCGACGGCCTGGGCGCGGTCGACGGCGGCCACGGTGGCGAACTTAGGCTGTCGGGGCCGGTGATGGTTGAGCGTGTGCGCGACATCGGCCAGCGGGACGGCGGCACCGGGGCCGTCCATCCAGTCGGCCAGCACCGACGCCGTCGCGGACACCCGTTGCGCCGACTTGCCCGACACCACCAGGGTCGTCACCGCGGGTTCGGGGTCGCGCTGCGGCGCGGGCTGCGGTTCCGGGGCCTGTTCGACCACCACGTGCGCGTTCGTGCCGCTCACCCCGAACGACGACACCCCGGCGCGGCGCGGCCGTTCGGTCGACGGCCACTCCATGTCCTCGGTGGCGATCTTGAGGCGCGAAACGCCTTCGCTGGCACGGGGAGTGAGCTCGTTGAAGTTCAGGTTCCGCGGGATGCGGCCGTGCCCGACGGCCAGCACGGTTTTCATGAACCCGGCGATCCCGGCGGCGGCCTCCAGGTGGCCGAGGTTGGTCTTCACCGCCCCGAGCACCAGCGGCGCCCGGCCTTCGCGGTCGTCGAAAACCTTGCTCAGCGAGTCGAGTTCGATCGGGTCGCCCAGCGGCGTGCCGGTGCCGTGCGCCTCGATGTAGTCGATGTCGGCCGGCGTCAGCTTGGCCGTCGACAGCGCCTGGCGGAGCAGCGCCTGCTGCGCCGGGCCGTTGGGCACCGTCACCCCGCTGCTGGCGCCGTCCTGGTTGACCGCGGACCCGCGCACCACGGCGAGGATGCGGCTGCCGTCTTGCTGTGCGTCGGAGAGCCGCTTGAGCACCACGACGCCCGCGCCCTCGCTGCGCACATAGCCGTCGGCGCCGGCGTCGAACGTCTTGCACTGGCCGTCCGGCGAGAGCATTCCCCACCGCGAGCACGCGATCGAGGTGCCGGGGCTCAGCAGCAGGTTGGTCCCACCGACCAGCGCGGTGTCGCTCTCGCGCCAGCGCAGGCTCTGGCAGGCCAGATGGATGGCCACCAGCGACGAGGAGCACGCCGTGTCCATCACCACCGCAGGGCCGCGGGCGCCCAGCAGGTACGCGGTGCGCCCGGCGGCGAAGTTCGCCGAGTTCCCGGTCAGCACATAGGCGTCCAGCTCTTCGGGTCGCACCGCGGTGGACAGGTTCAGCATGTAGTCGTAGGCGGTGACCCCGACAAAGACGGAGGTCTGGGTGCCACCCAGGGTGTGCGGCGGAATTCCCGCGTGCTCCAACGCTTCCCAGGCCACCTCGATGAACAGCCGCTGCTGCGGGTCCATCGCGGCCGCCTCGCGCGGCGGTATCGCGAAGAACTCCGCGTCGAATTCCTGGGGCTGCCAGCCCGACAGGAAGCCGCCCTCGCGGTTGCAGATCGTTCCGGGAACCGTGTGGTCCTCGGTGAACAGGGCGTCGGCGTCCCACCGTTCGGGGGGAACCGGCACGATGCCACTTTGCCCGTCGCGCAACAACTCCCAGTATTTCTCCGGGCTGTCCACGCCGCCGGGCAGCCGGCAGCCCATGCCGACGACGGCGATCGGCTCGGTGCTGGCCTTCTCGGCGATCTCCAGCCGCGCGGTGAGATCATCGATTTTGTGCAGCGCCTCGGTGATGATCGCCCGGCGGTCCGGTGTGGGGGCAGTCATCAAGAGCCTCGTAGTCTTTCGGAAAGTTCCGCGAGCAACGCGTCCTCATCGAGCTCGTCGTAGGCGTCGGCGGCCGGTTCGGTCGCACCGGCGTTCGCATCGACGAGCTCGGGGAGCACGGTGGCCAGGTAGTCGGTGAGGCTGTAGACGGTCGGGTAGTCGAAGACCACCGAAACCGGCAGCGCCTCACCGAGATCGTCCGACAACCCGCGGCGCAGCATCGCGCTCATCAGCGAGTCCATTCCGAGCTGGAAGAATCCGGTCGAGGGATCAAGCGACTCGCCCGCCGACAGCCCCATGGCCTTGACGGCCAGCTTGGCGACCTGGTCGAACAGCATGGCATGCCGGCGTTCGGGCTCGCACCCGCGCAGCGCGACGCGGAATTCGCTTTCCGGCAGGGTCGTGTCACCGGGCGCCGACAGCAGGTCGTCGACGATGTGCAGCGCCCCGCGGGCCCGGTAGGCGTCTGCCAGCAACGGCCAATCCGCTTCCACCACAACGGAATGCACTCCGGCGGCGGGGCTCAGCACGTACGACAGCGCGCCGATCGCGACCTCGTCGTCCATGGGCAGCAGCCCGGATCCCACGCTGACCTGGCTGGCCTCGTCGACGTCGGCCAGCGATTTCCACAATCCCCAGTTGACCGTCGTGGCAGGCAATCCCATCACGCGGCGGGCGTACGCCAGCGCGTCCAGGTATCCACTGGTGGCGGCGTAGTGGCCGAGCCAGCGTGATCCCGTCAGCCCGGAGATGGAGGAGAACAGCACGAAGTGCTCCACCGACGGCTTCGTCAGCGTCAGCCGGTGCAGCAGCGCGGCGGCGTCGAGCTTGGGCGCGAACATCGCCCGCACGTCGTCGTCGGTCATCTCCCCGAGTAGGACGGGCTGGCCGGCGAAGGCCGCCAAGTAGATTCCCTGCAGCGGCGGCAGGTCGCTGCCGAACCGGTCGAACAGCGCGCCCAGCGCGGCTTCGTCGGTGGCGTCGGCGGCCACCGTGACGAGGTTCGTGCCCGCCGCGGCAAGGCTTTCGGTCAGCGCGTGCAGGCGCTGGCCGGGATTGCGCGACACCGCGACGATGGTCTTGGCGCCCATGCTCGCGAGCTGGCGGATCAGGTGTGGGCCGATGTTTCCGGTGGCCCCGATGACCAGCTGGCTGGTGTCGGCGTCCAGCGTGACCGGCGATTCGGTCGGCAGGTTTCGCCGCTGCAGCCGGGCCACGTGGCGGGCGCCGCGGCGGTAGACGACCTGGTCTTCACCGTCGGTGTTGTTCGTTTCCTCGAGCACCTGCCTGGCTACTACCGCGGCAGGCACCGACGCGTCGAAATCGATGATGCCGCCCCAGATTTCGGGGTGCTCCAGGGCGATCGTGCGACCGAGGCCCCAGAGCAGCCCGTGCGTGGGGTTGGCGCGATCGCCGTCGAAGACGGGTTGGGCGTTGCGGGTGAGCAGGACCAGCTTCTCCGACGAGTCGCCGGCCGCCAGCACCGCGACGAGCCGGCGCACCTGGTCGAAGAGCCGGTAGGCCAGCGCGACGTCGAACGAATCGCCGTCCACCGCGGGCGCGAACAACACCTGGTCGACATCGCCGAGCGCCTCGGCCAGTTCCACCTGGTCAGCAGCCCAGTCGTCGAGGGACAGCGTGGCCGCCGACAACTGGGTTGCCAGGTCGGGATCGCCGATCACCAACCAGCGATTCGCGGTGTCGATCTTGGCGTCCGGCAATGGCTTGGCCGGCCACGACAGCTGGTACGACCATTCGTCGAGCGGGGTACCCGTGGCGGCGGGCAGCGCGGAACCGTTGGGGTGCAAGGACTCTGACCCCTGGCGCAGCAGCGGCGTGCTGGTGATCCAGTGGCGGGTGTGGTGCCACGGGGTGGTGGGGATCTGGATGTGCGGCTCCGCTGGGTGCGGCGTCTGCGGCGGCGCGCTGCTGACCGTGTTGAGGCTGGCGCGGAACGAGATGGTGTCGTCGGCGTTGCGCTGCAGGGTTCCGACGCTGGTGTATTTGCTTCCGTGCTGGGCGACCTGCATGGTCTCGCTGATGGCCTGGGTCAGCAGGGGATGCGCGCTGACTTCGATGAACGTGTGATGGTCGGCGCCCGCGGCGGTGATCGCCTGCTGGAAGCGCACCGGGTTGCGCATGTTGGTGGCCCAGTGCTCGGCGTCGAAGACCGCGCGGGTGTCGAGGTCGGCGTACGTGGTGGAGATGATCGGAATGCTCGGCACCTGCGGGGCCAGGTCGGCCAGCTCCGCGCGCATCGCCGGCTGCAGCGCGTCCATCGCCGGATTATGCGGGGCCACTTCGATATTGACCCGCCCGGCGAACCGGTTCTGACCGCGCACCCGCGCGATCAGGTCCTCGATCTGCTCGGTGGGTCCGGAGATCACGGTCTGGCGCGGCGAGTTGTAGATGCCCAGCGTCACTTCCGGGTATTCGGAGATCAACGCCTCGGTCGCGGCCACATCCATGCCGAGCATGGCCATCGCGCCCTGCCCCGACAGCGGTGCCATCAGCCGCGAGCGCGTCGCGGTCACCCGCAACCCCTCGGCGGGCGTCAGCGCGCCGGCCACCACGGCGGCGGCCACCTCGCCCATCGAGTGGCCGATCACCACGTCGGGCCGCACTCCGTAGGAGCGCCACAGCTCGGTCAGCGTCAACTGCATGCCGATCAGGCCGAGCTGGATCTGCTCGATGCCGATCAATTCCTTGCCGCCCGCGAGCACATCGTGCAGCGAGAAGCCGGCCTGCTCGACGAAGACGGGCTCCAAATCGGCGACGGCCGCGGCGAATGCGGGCTCGTCGGCCAGCAATTGGCGGCCCATGCCCGCCCATTGCGATCCGCGCCCGGAGTAGACGAACACCGTGCCCGGTCCCGCATCGTCGCTTTCCTGCGGGCCGACCACCCCCGCGGCGTGCTGGCCGGCGGCCAGGGCGCGCAGCCCGGCCAGGGCCTGGGTGCGCCCGCGGGCAACGACCGTGCCGAACCTGGACTGCCGGGCCCGGTGATGGTTGAGCGTGTGCGCCACCTCGGCCAGGGGCACGGCGGCCCCGGTGCCCTCCATCCAGTCGGCCAGCGCCGACGCGGTCGCGGCCACGCGTTGCGGCGTCTTGCCCGCGACGATCAGGGTCGAGATCTCCGGATCCGACGTCGTCTGCGGCGCGGGCGCGACCTCCTGGCCCTGCTCGAGCACCACGTGCGCGTTGGTTCCACCGAAGCCGAACGACGACACCCCGGCGCGGCGCGGGTGCCGCGTCTGCGGCCAATCCGTCTGGGTGTCAACGACTTTCATCCGCATGTCGGTGAACGGGATATGCGGGTTCGGGCTTTCGAAGCGTTGGTTCGGCGGAATCTGGCCGCGCTGCAACGCCAGCACCGTCTTGATGAAGCCCGCGATCCCGGCCGCCGCCTCGGTGTGGCCGATGTTGGTCTTGACCGCACCGAGCAGTAAGGGGGCGTCTTGCGCGCGGCCGCGGCCCAGCACCGTGCCCAGCGCGCGCGCTTCGATGGGGTCGCCCAACAGCGTTCCGGTGCCGTGGGTTTCGACGTAGTCGACCTCGTTCGGCTGCATCCCCGCGTTGGTGTAGGCCGAGCGCAGCACCGCCATCTGGGCCGCCGGGTTGGGGGCCATCAGCCCGTTGGAGCGCCCGTCCTGGTTGACGGCCGAGCCGCAGATCACCGCGAGGACCCGGTCGCCGTCGCGTTGCGCGTCGGTCAGCCGCTTGAGCACCACCACGCCGGCACCCTCGCCGCGCACGAATCCGTCGGCGGCCGCGTCGAACGCCCGGCACTTGCCGGTCGGTGACAGCGCGCCCGCGTGGTCGAAGCCGCGAAATACCGTGGGGGACAACAGCACGTTCACCCCGGCGGCGATGGCCAGCTGCGAATCCTGGGTGCGCAGGCTCTGGCAGGCCAGGTGGATGGCCACCAGCGACGACGAACACGCCGTGTCCACCGCCACCGACGGGCCGCGCAGGTCAAGGAAATACGAGAGCCGGTTGGCGATGATGCTCATCGCGCCGCCGGTGTTGTTCCAGGCGTCGACCTGGCACAGGTCGCCGATACCGATGGCCCCGTATTCGCTCGCGCACGACCCGGCGAACACCCCGGTCTGCGACCGGCGCAGCGAGCTCGGCGGAATGCCTGCGTGCTCCAGGGCTTCCCAGGCGACTTCCAGCAGCAGGCGCTGCTGCGGGTCCATCTTGTCCGCCTCGTTGGAGGAGATCTCGAAGAACTCCGCATCGAAGGCGTCGACGTCGGGCAGGAACGAGCCCCAGCGTGTGGTGCGGGCCAGCGCCGCCGCCACCTCGGGCGAGCCGTCGTCGAACGGCGCCCACCTGCCTTCCGGCACCTCCGAGACCGAGCAGCCGCGGCCGACCAGGAACTGCCACAGGTCCTCTGGCCCGGAAATCCCGCCGGGGAATCGGCAACCCATCCCGATGACGGCGATGGGCTCGTCGAGCGAGTTCTGCGCCGGGCGCTTGCTGGTGGCGTCGGATTCCGGGTCGGGGGCGGGCGCGGTCAGGTAGGCGGCCAGCGCGTTGATCGTCGGGTGCTCCCAGAACTCGACCGGGGAGACCTTCCTGCCCAGCAACTGCGACAGCTCACCGGACAGCACGACTGACTCGCGGGAGCTCACGCCGAGGTCGGACAGCGACAGCTCGGGGTCGACCTCGTCCGGCGTGCGGCCGATGTTGGTCACCAAATAGTCGACCAGCCAGTGGCGAAGATCGGCCTCGCTCCGGATGCTCGACGTCATGCCGCAGCCCGTCCAGCAAACTTCGTCGGGTGGCCGTTGGGGGCGTCGTTCGCCGACGCCGCCGCACCCGGTCGCCGGCCGATCAGCTCCTGCAGCAATCCGAGCGCAGAAGAGGCGCTCACCCGCATCGCGTTACCTTCCCGTTTCGCCGTCGGCGCTATCTACGCGCGCCAGGCCGCCGCCCCGTGGAGCGGCTTTCGCGGGCCCTCAGCGGAGCCCCCCTGGCACACGGCAGCTGCTAGTTGGAAACGTCGGCGCACTAGAGCCGGATGGCCACAATTGCGACGATTGTTACCCCCGACCACCCGTCTCTGATGAGCAACGTATGCAATTTCGAGTCGTCACGTGGTGGTATTTGAAAAATCCACAGGTTTTTGTACGCCCGTACAGTAAGTGCACGTATCGCGCGTGCAAACGGGCTGTGACCAGCGCCGCACTTTGCGCAGGTCATCAGGGTCAAAGTCGGGGCGGCCGGTGGTGCTAGTGGTGCAGAAGGGCCTGCTGATAAGCAGGATGCGGCAACGTGCGGGTACCCACGCCGGCCGGATCGCCGGAAGGAGCGCGTCCAGCTAACTATTCGCGGACCGGTCGAGCGTCCTTCCCTCGACCTCTTTCACCAGTTCGGGCAAATTGCTGTTCAGGTAGAAGTGATCCCCGGGGAAGACCCGCAGGGAGAACTCCTCGGTGGTGCGATCGGCCCAGGCCGTCATGTTCTCCGAGGCGACGATGAGGTCGTCGTCCCCGACGAACGCGTGGATGGGGCACGACACCTTGACGTCCGGCTCGCGGGTGTAGTTCGCGATGGCCCGGACGCTCTGCAGGGTCGGATTGATATTCGACGCGAATTCGTCATTCGCCAGGCGCTCGGGATCCGTCTCGGTCACCTGCGCGACCAGGTTCAATATGTCGTGGTCGGATCCCTGCAACTCCTTGTACCGGATATGGCCCGGCGCCGCGCACGACGATATGAACAGCGGGCCGATCGGATAACCGGCGGCCTGGAACCTCAGCGCCACTTCGAAGGCCACCAGCCCGCCCATGCTGTGGCCGAAGAAGGCCACTTGACCCGCGGCTTTTACCGCGGGCGTCATCATGGTGAAGATCTCTTCGGCCAGGTCAGGGATGCTGGAGAGCTGCGTCAGGCCGCGATCGCTCTTGCCCGGATATTGGATGGCGATTCGCTTCATGTCCGGGGAAAAGGCCTTGGCGAAGGGAACGTAAAAAGTCGTCGAACCACCGGCGTGGGGAAAGATGAACAGCGTCGGCGGAGTCACGTCGTCCTTGCCTGGGTCGTGTGGCCCGTTCACCGGTGCAGCGTATCGCGGCGTCATTAGCCACCCCGTCTTCGCTGTCCGGCGAGGTCGGCGGTCGGCGGACTGGGCGGTCGGCGGGGCCGCCTGCCTGGGCATCGGCGCAGAAGTCCTGGAAGAATCGATTTTGTCGCGCGATTGACGCCAATGTCCGACACACCGGCGTCGCCACCGCCGTCACAGACGTAACACCAGGCACACTGGTAACTACAGGATCTTTTAAAGATGCCAGGAGGGTATGGCCGTGTACCGAGTCTTTGAAGCGCTGGATGAATTGGGCGCCATTGTCGAAGAAGCCCGCGGTGTGCCCATGACCGCCGGCTGTGTGGTGCCTCGCGGTGACGTGCTGGAGTTGATCGACGACATCAAGGACGCGATCCCGGGCGAGCTCGACGACGCCCAGGACGTGCTGGATGCGCGCGATTCGATGCTGCACGACGCCAAGACGCACGCCGAATCCATGGTGTCCTCGGCGACCACCGAGTCCGAGTCGATGCTCAACCACTCCCGTGCGGAGGCGGACCGGCTGCTCTCGGACGCGAAATCGCAGGCCGACCGCATGGTGAACGAGGCGCGCCAGCACAGCGAACTGATGGTCGGCGAGGCCCGCGAGGAGGCGATGCGCATCGCGACCGCCGCCAAGCGGGAATACGAGGCGAGCGTCGGCCGCGCCCAGGCCGAGGCCGAACGGCAGATCGAAAACGGCAACATCGCCTACGAGAAGGCCGTGCAAGAGGGCATCAAGGAGCAGCAGCGCCTGGTGTCGCACAACGAGGTCGTGCAGGCCGCCAACGCGGAGTCGACGCGGCTCATCGACACCGCCCACGCCGAGGCCGACCGGCTGCGCGGCGAATGCGACATCTACGTCGACAACAAGCTCGCCGAGTTCGAGGAGTTCCTCAACGGCACGATCCGTTCGGTCGGCCGCGGCCGACACCAACTGCGGACCGCCGCCGGCACGCACGACTACGCGACGCGCTAGCGGCGGGGGCCCGTCGGCCTCGCGGCCGTGGCTTTAGCTGATCCGCGCCGTAATATTCCTTCTATGGCGCGGCAACACAGCAGCACAGCGCAGCGACGTTCGAACTCGTCGAACTCCCCGATGGCAATCGACGTGACGCGGCTCGGGCGACGACCCGGATCGATGGTCACCCTGCGGCACACCGTTCCCAGCCCGATGCGGATCGGCCTGGACATGATCGCGATCCAGCAAGATGCCCCGTTGGAGCTGGACCTGCGCGTGGAATCGGTGTCGGAGGGCGTACTGGTCACCGGGACGGTGGCCGGTCCCACGGCGGGTGAGTGCTCGCGTTGTCTCAAACCGGTCGACGGGCGCGTGCAGGTGTCGTTGACCGAACTGTTCGCCTACCCGGACAGCGCGACCGAGGCGACCACCGAGGAGGGCGAGGTCGGCCGGGTGGTCAACGACGTCATCAACCTCGAGCAGGCCGTCATCGACGCCGTCGGGCTCGAGCTCCCGTTCGCCCCGGTGTGCCGCGAGGGATGCCCCGGATTGTGCCCGGAATGCGGCGTGCTGATGGCCGACGAGCCCGGCCATCAGCACGACCGCATCGATCCGCGGTGGGCGAAGCTGACGGCGCTGCTGCCGGACGACGCCGACGGGTCGCGGGGTGATCGATGACGTCACGACAAGGCCTGGTCGACGCGCTCGGGGTCGTTCTCCCGGATCAGCTGCTGACGCTGGCGTTGACGCATCGCAGCTACGCCTACGAGCACGGCGGGCTGCCGACCAACGAGCGGTTGGAGTTTCTCGGCGACGCGGTCCTGGGCCTCACCGTCACCGACGAGCTCTACCACCGCCACCCCGACCGCTCGGAAGGCGACCTGGCCAAGCTGCGCGCCAGCGTGGTCAACACCCAGGCGCTGGCCGACGTCGCGCGCACCCTGTGCGAGGGCGGCCTGGGCGCCCACCTCTATTTGGGCCGCGGCGAGGCCAACACCGGCGGGGCCGGCAAGTCGAGCATCCTGGCCGACGGCATGGAATCGCTGCTGGGTGCGATCTACATCGAGCACGGAATCACGGTGTCGCGCGAGGTGATCCTGCGATTGTTCGGCCCGCTGCTGGATGCCGCCCCGACGCTGGGGGCCGGGCTGGACTGGAAGACCAGCCTGCAGGAGCTAACCGCCGCGCGCGGCCTGGGGGCGCCGTCCTACGTCGTCAGCTCCACCGGCCCGGACCACGACAAGGAATTCACCGCGGTGGTCGTCGTGATGGAGACCGAATACGGCTCGGGCGTGGGGCGCTCGAAAAAGGAGGCCGAGCAAAAGGCCGCCGCCGCGACGTGGAAAGCGCTGGAAGTGATGGACACCGCGGGGAAAACCTCCGCCTAGATGCCTCGCCTAAATGCCTGAGCTGCCCGAAGTCGAGGTGGTGCGCCGCGGCTTGCACGCCCACGTGGTGGGCAAGACGATCACCGCGGTGCGGGTGCATCACCCCCGCGCGGTGCGCCGGCACGAGGCCGGTCCGGCCGACCTCACGGCGCGGCTGCTGGGGGAGCGGATCACCGGGACCGACCGGCGCGGCAAATATCTGTGGCTGCTGCTGGGCGGTGATCCCGAGCCCGACACCGCGCTGGTCGTCCATCTCGGTATGAGCGGGCAGATGCTGCTGGGCGAGGTGCCGCGGGCCGACCACGTCCGGATCTCCGCGTTGCTCGACGACGGGACCGTGCTCAGCTTCGCCGATCAGCGGACCTTCGGCGGGTGGATGCTGGCCGGCCTCGTGGAGGTGGACGGCAGCGTGGTGCCCGAGCCCGTCGCCCACCTGGCCCGCGACCCGCTGGACCCCCGGTTCGACCGCGACGCCGTGGTAAAGGTGTTGCGCGGCAAGCATTCCGAGATCAAACGCCAGCTGCTCGATCAGCAGGTGGTGTCGGGCATCGGCAACATCTACGCCGACGAGGCGCTGTGGCGGGCCAAGGTCAACGGCGCCCGGATCGCGGCCACGCTGAGCCGCAAGCAGCTGGCCGACGTCCTGGACGCCGCCGCCGAGGTGATGCGCGAGGCACTCGCCCAGGGCGGCACGTCGTTCGATTCGCTCTACGTCAACGTCAACGGCCAGTCGGGCTACTTCGACCGGTCGCTGGACGCCTACGGGCGTGCGGGGGAAAGCTGCCGGCGATGCGGAGCGGTGATGCGCCGCGAGAAGTTCATGAACCGCTCGTCGTTCTACTGCCCGAAGTGCCAGCCGCGTCCCCGCCGCTAACTTTTCTCGCGAAAAGCTGAGGCTAACCTCAGCATCGCGAGGTTATCCTTACCTGAATGATGAACCTCTCGAACTGGGGTGGGTAATGCGCAGATTCGCGCGGAGCGGAAGTGGTTCTACTGGTTCGCCCACCCTGCTGGCCGAGCTCGCGGTGGGCCAGCGGGCAACCATCACCGGCGTGGCGCCCGCGGCGTCCGACATGGTGGCGGGACGGCTGCGCCAGTTGGGGTTTCGGCCCGCTGCCGACATCGAGGTCATCCGCCGGGCCCCGATGGGGGACCCGACCATCTACCGCGTGCAGGACACCGAGCTGTGCCTGCGCCGGCGCGAGGCGCGGCTGATCGAAATCGCACCCGGGGCCGGCGCATGACCTCCTGTCACGAGGAGGGCGGCGCGGCCGTCGCCGTCGCGGGGATGGCACGTATTGCGTTGGTGGGCAGCCCGAACGCGGGCAAGACGTCGGTCTACAACCACCTGACCGGCCTGCGCGCCAAGACCGGCAACTACCCGGGCGTCACCGTCGGACGCAGTGTCGGCATCACCAAGGTGGACGGCGTCGAGGTCGCGATCGAGGACCTGCCCGGCACCTACAGCCTGGACCCCATCAGCCCGGACGAGCAGGTGGTCGCCGACCTGCTGGCCGGAGAGGTCTACGACGACGGCAGGCCGGACGCGATCGTCATCGTCGCCGACGCCACCACGCTGCATCGCTCGATCATCCTGATCGCCCAGGTGCTGGGGCAGGATCTGCCGTGCCTGCTGGCGCTGAGCATGACCGACGAGCTGACCGTGCGCGGCGGCGGCATCTCGGTCGACGCCCTGTCGACGGCGCTGGGCGTCCCGGTCGTGCCGGTGGTGGCCAACCGCGGCGTCGGCATCGACACCCTGCGCGCCCAGCTGACGTCGTTCGGCCAGTGGCAGCGGCCGCCGATCCTGCCGCCGGTGGACAACGACGCGATCGACGCGTGGGGCCGCTCCGTGCTAGAGGCCGCCGATTACGCTGCGCCACAACCTGATCGGCGTACCCGCGGCATCGACAGGTTCGTGCTGCATCCGCTGTGGGGGACGCTCATCTTCTTCGCGGTGATGTTCTGCTTCTTTCAGGTCGTCTTCACCGTCGCGGCGCCGCTGCAGGACCGGGTGGGCCAGGCGCTCACCTGGCTGGGCGCTCTGGTCAGCGACCACGTCGGCAACTACGTCGTGCGCGGGCTGCTCGGCCAGGGACTGATCGGCGGCGTGGGCACGGTGCTGCAGTTCATCCCGCAGATCGTGTTGTTGTTCCTGCTGATCGCGCTGCTGGAAAACGTCGGCTACATGGCGCGCGCGGCCTTCCTGATGGACCGGGTGATGGCCGCGACGGGGCTGGAGGGGCGCGCCTTCGTCGCGATGCTCTCGTCGTTCGCCTGCGCGATCCCGGGGATCATGGCCACCCGCACGCTGCCCTCGTCGAAGGATCGGATCGCGACGATCATCACCGCGCCGCTGATGACGTGTTCGGCCCGGCTGCCGGTGTTCACCCTGCTGGTCGGCATGCTGGTTTCGCCGCAGACCCAGTGGGGTCCGCTGAGCGCACAGGGTGCCGCGATGTTCGCGCTGTACATGTGCGGCGGCACCTCGGCGTTGATCGCCGCGTCGATTTTCAAATCGACGATCCTGCGCAGCGACCTGCTCCCGTTCACGATGGAGTTGCCGCCGTACCGTTTTCCGTCAGCCAAGACCGTGCTGATCACGATGTGGGATTCGGCAAAGATGTTCCTGCGCAAGGCCGGAACCATCATCTTGGGCACCTCCGTGGTGCTGTGGGTGCTGCTCAATCTGCCCGCGCGTCCGGCGGAGACCGAACACATGTCGCCGACGGACGCCACCGCCTACGTGATGGATCACAGCCTGGCCGCCGACGTCGGCAAGGCCGTGGGCCCGGTATTCGAACCGCTCGGATTCGATTGGCGCGTCAACATTTCCCTGCTCGGCTCCATGTCGGCGCGCGAGGTGTTCGTGTCGACTCTGGGCCAGGTGGCGGCGGCGACCGATCCCGACGATCCGCACGAAGCGCTGGCCACCATGACCGCCGACGACGGCCACAAGATTTTCACCGCCCCGACCGTCATCGCGCTGATGGCGTACTTCATCTTTGCGCTGCAATGCATGTCGACCGTCGCGGTGATGCGCCGCGAAACGAACTCGTGGCGATGGCCCGCGATCGCGTGGTCCTACATGTTCGTCCTGGCCTGGATCATGGCGTTCGCGGCGCGCTCGGCCGCGATTGCCCTGGGCGCATGATTCCGATCCACGCCACCGCCACCGCCAACCCGCGGCAGCTGCGCTGGGTGGTCGCGACCGACCGGTTGCCGGCGCCCGGCACCGTCCGCCGCGCCCCGGGCCGGCTGGGCGCGCTGCTGGACGCCGGAGTGCTCGAGGAGCTTCTGGTGGGCGCCACCGACATCCTGATCACCGTCGGGCCCGCCGCTAGTTGGCGCGCGGTGGGTGACGACGTGCGCGAGGCGCTCGGCGAGGCCCTGCAGGACCCGGCGGCCTGGGCGATCGACGAGTCGTCGATGCCCGGCGGCGCGCTCGAGGCCGTCACCGCCGAGCTGTTGGCCGGGTCCGTCGGGGCGCTGGCCGCCTCGCACGGCGGGTCGATCGAGCTGGTGTCGGTGGTCGAGAACACCGTGACCGTGCGGATGGTGGGGGCCTGCGACGGTTGCCCCGGCGCGTCCTCCACGCTGCGCGACTCACTCGAGCGCGAGCTGCGCCGCCGGGTCGGTGAGCGGGTTTCGGTCACCTCCGAAAATGATTCGGCCACAATCTCTTTGGGCAAGAAGCTGCTGTCGTTGATAGTCCGTTGAGGACGCTGGCAGCTGCCCCGGTAGAAATAACCCATGACGCAACTGTGGGTCGAGCGCACCGGAACGCGCCGCTACACCGGACATAGCTCGCGGGGCGCACAGGTCCTGGTCGGCTCCGAAGACGTCGAGGGCGTGTTCACGCCGGGCGAGCTGATGAAGATCGCGCTGGCCGCGTGCAGCGGGATGTCCAGCGACCAGCCCCTGGCCCGCCGCCTCGGCGACGACTACCGGGCCGTGGTGCGGGTGTCCGGCGACGCGGACCGCGACGAAGAGGTCTATCCGCGGCTTTCCGAGACCCTCGAGCTCGACCTGTCCGGCCTGTCCGCGGAGGAGAAGGAACGGCTGCTGCTGGTCGTCAACCGCGCGATCGACCTGGTCTGCACGGTGGGGCGCACGCTGAAGGCTGGGACGACGATCGACTTCGAGGTCGCCTCCAAGGCCGACAATGTCGGGTCCTGACGTCCGGCTGACCGCCTGGGTGCACGGCTCGGTGCAGGGGGTCGGATTCCGCTGGTGGACCCGGTGCCGGGCGCTGGAGCTCGGCCTCACCGGCTACGCGGCCAACCAGCCCGACGGCCAGGTGCGGGTCCTCGCGCAGGGGCCGCGCGAGGCCGGCGAGAAACTGTTGCAGCTGCTGGAAGGGGCCCCGGCCTGGCCCGCGCAGCCCGGCCGCGTCGACAAGGTCGTCGCCGAGTGGTCGCCGCCCGACGAGCAATTCGAAGGCTTCGTCGAGCGCTGAGGGACGCCGATTCCTTTTTGCGGTTTGTCGCGCCCACGGTGCGGTCGTTCGGCTACATTGATCAGCATTTCGGGTGGGGAAAGCGCAGGAAGGCAACCTTGTGGCCGACGTCGTCGTGGTCGCTCCGCACTCCGACGATGAGGTGCTGGGTGCCGGAGGCACGATAGCTGCGTTCGCCCGCGCGGGTGCGACGGTCACGGTGGTCACCGTCTGCACCGAATACGAGCCGATTTTTCCCGCCGGCAGCGCCGAGCTGACCCAGGCCGAGGCGAAACGCGCGCACAAACTCCTGGGGGTCAGCGAATCGATCTTCTTCGATTACTCCGCGGTCGAGTTGAACCAAGTCCCCGTCGCGGAACTCAACGGCCGCATCCAACAAGTGATGGACGGCATCAACCCGGAGATCGTGTTCCTGCCGTTTCCGGACCGACATATCGATCACCGCATCGTTTGTGAAGCAACCGTCGTGGCCACCCGCCCCTACCGGAAGGGTCGCCAGATCCGCCTGACGGCCATGTACGAAACGATCTCCGAAACGTTTTGGAATGTGCCCGGTACCGAACCCACGTTCAGCCCGCACTGGACGGTCGACATTTCCGACACCATCGAGGCGAAGCTCGCCGCGTTCGGCGAAATGCCTTCGCGCCACGTCCATTTCCCCGGGCCCCGATCGATCGAAGCGCTCGACGCGCTAGCGAAATTTCGCGGCAGCCAGGCCAGTTGCGGCTACGGCGAGGCGTTCCAGTTGGTCCGGACGTCCCTGCACCCAACCGAACTAACCCGGATGTGGCCATGACGCGCGAGCGCCCGAAAGTCGCCGTGGTCACCGGTGCGGCCGGTTTCATCGGATCGCATTTGGCCGACTATCTGCTCGCCGCGGGATGGAGCGTCCGCGGACTGGACGATCTGTCCGCCGGCTCCATGGACAACCTGCGCGGCGCGCTGGGCTCGGAATCCTTCGAATTCGTCGAGGGGTCGGTCCTCGACGAACCGTTGCTGCGGGCGACCGTGGCAGGCGCCACCCATGTCTTTCACCTGGCCGCGCACCTGGGTGGGTTCTTCGTCGAGCAACATCCCGAGCGCACGGTGCTGGAGACCATCGAGGCGACCAGGACATTACTTTCGGTGGTGTCGGAGAGCCGAACACCGATGTTCTTCGCCTCCACCAGCGAAATCTACGGTGATGCCGACGTGCAGCCCCTCGTCGAGACCACCGACATCGTGATCGCCCCACCGCTGAATCCACGTTCTTCCTACGCGCTGGGAAAGGGCGTCGGCGAGCTCCTCGTCAACGAGTACTTCCGCAAGACCGGCGCACCGGTGGTGATCGGAAGGCTGTTCAACACGGTGGGGCCACGCCAATCCGGCCGCTACGGCCCGGTGTTGCCCCGGTTCATCGAGTCGGCGCGCACTAACCAGCCGCTGACTGTCTACGGGGACGGCAAGCAGACCCGCAGCTTCACCTCGGTGTGCGACGCCGTCGAAGCCATCGCCGCCGCGCTCGGCACGCCCGCGGCCCACGGCCACACCATCAACATCGGCAGCTGCGTCGAAACCTCGATCAACGACCTGGCCGAGGAGGTCATCGCAATGACCGGATCGACGTCATCCATCCGGTGGGTGCCGTTCGAAGAGGCCCACGGCCCTGCGTCCAAAGACATCCGGCGCCGGATTCCGGACACGACGAAATTGCGAACCCTGGTCGATTACCAGTGCACCACTCCGCTCGCAACGGTGCTGGACACGCTCGTCGGCCACCGGTAACCGGCGTACCGAATCGAATCCCATGCCTACTACTCCGCCACCAGAAGCACTGCGCGTCAACGTGATCGGACTCGGCTACGTCGGTGCCGAAGTCTGCCTGGCGGCAGCGGCGGCCGGTCACCGGGTGGCCGCCATCGAAAACGATGCTGTCCGATTGGGCGAGCTACGCGCCGACACGCACAAGGCGGATAACTGGACAAAGATCCGCCGCGCCATCGCTGACCGGCAAGTCGACGTGTGTGACACCATCGAGGCCGCTCCACCGGCGGACGTATGGATCGTCGCGGTCGCGACGCCGTTGGACGCCGACCGCCATCCCGACACCTCCCACATCGAAGCGGCGGCCAGGGCCCTTGCCCGCGTTGTCACCCCGCATGCGGTCGTCATCCTGGAAAGCACGTCCTATCCGGGCACCACCGAACGGATCTTCCTGCCGCCGTTCCTGCAGCAGGGCTGGACCCCCGGTGTCGACCTGTTCGTCGGCTACTCGCCGGAACGCATCGACCCCGGAAACCGGGAATGGACGATGCAGACCATTCCCAAACTGGTGTCTGGATGCACCGAGAAGTGCGCGAAGACCATCGCTGATTTCTACCGGACGGTGGTCGACAGCGTTCACCCCATGTCGAGCACTGCGGCAGCCGAAATGGCCAAGCTGTTGGAGAACAGTTGGCGCCTGATCAACATTACATTCGCCAACGAGAACGAAACCCTTTGTACCGCACTAGGTTTAGACGCCTGGGAGATCGGCGAAGCGTGCCGGACCAAGCCGTTCGGTTATCACGGCCTGAACCCCGGACCCGGAGCAGGAGGCCACTGCATCCCGGTCGACGCTGCATACCTGTCGCACTTCGCGCGGTCGGTAGACGTTTCGACGCCGGTCCTCGACACCGCCGTGCAGGCCAACACCGAACGCCCCGCGGTGATCGCGCGCCGAGTGCGTGACGTCCTCGCCGACACCGCGGCGGCCGATCGTCCGGCGCGCGTGCTGGTCGTCGGCGTCGCCTACAAATCCGACATCGGCGACACGCGGGAGTCGGCGGGCATCGCGCTGATGCGAGTCCTGCATCAGGCCGGCACCGAGGTCGAGTACCACGACCCGCACGTGCCGACGTTGCGACTGCCCCATGGCGGCTTCCGGTCCGTGCCGCTGACCGCCGGCACGGCCGAAGAATACGACTGCATCGTGGTGACGACGGCGCATGCCGCGGTGGACTGGGAAGTGCTCAAATACTGCACCACCGCGTTGATCGACACCTGCAACGCCGCGGCCCTGATCGCGCGCCTCGCCTGACAGAGGGCTGCCGTTTTGGTGACGGATGTGGCCACTGTGGCCAATGCGTCGGGCCGGTTACATCTGGGCAAACTTCGGGCCGGGCGACACCCCTCGGTGAAGCTGGCCGCGGCGAATTGAGCGGTAGTCTGGCGCGCTGTGTACCTCAAGAGTCTGACGCTGAAGGGCTTCAAGTCCTTCGCTTCGCCGACGACTCTGCGTTTCGAGCCGGGTATCACCGCCGTCGTCGGGCCCAACGGTTCGGGCAAGTCGAACGTGGTCGACGCCCTGGCGTGGGTGATGGGGGAGCAGGGCGCCAAGACGCTGCGCGGCGGCAAGATGGAAGACGTCATCTTCGCCGGCACCTCGTCGCGGGCCCCGCTGGGCCGGGCCGAGGTCACGGTCACCATCGACAACTCCGACAACGCGCTGCCGATCGAGTACTCCGAGGTGTCGATCACCCGGCGAATGTTCCGGGACGGCGCCAGCGAGTACGAAATCAACGGCAGCAGTTGCCGATTGATGGACGTGCAGGAGCTGCTGAGCGACTCCGGAATCGGCCGCGAGATGCACGTCATCGTCGGGCAGGGCAAGCTCGACGAGATCCTGCAGTCGCGCCCGGAGGACCGCCGCGCGTTCATCGAGGAAGCCGCGGGCGTGCTCAAGCACCGCAAGCGCAAGGAGAAGGCGCTCCGCAAGCTCGATTCGATGCAGGCGAACCTGGCCCGGCTGACAGACCTGACCACCGAGCTGCGGCGCCAGCTCAAGCCGCTGGGTCGCCAGGCCGAGGTGGCCCGCCGTGCCCAGACGATCCAGGCCGACCTGCGCGACGCCAAGCTGCGGCTGGCCGCCGACGACATGGTCAGCCGCCAGGTGGAGCGCGACGCGATCTTCGAGGCCGAGGAGGCGATGCGGCGCGACCACGACGAGGCCGCCGCCCGCCTGGCCGTGGCCACTGACGAGCTGACCACCCACGAGAGCGCGCTGGCCGAGCTGTCCGGGCGCGCCGAGAGCGTCCAGCACACCTGGTTCGGCCTGTCGGCGCTGGCCGAGCGGGTCAGCGCCACCGTGCGCATCGCCAGCGAACGCGCCCAATACCTGGACATCGAGCCGGTGTCGCACAGCGACACCGATCCCGACGCGCTGGAGGCCGAGGCGCAGCAGGTGGCGATCGCCGAGCAGCAGCTGGTCGCCGTGCTCGACACCGCGCGTACCAGGCTGGACGCGGCCCGCACGGAACTGGCCGAGCGCGAGCGCGAGGCCGCCGAGGCCGACCGCGCACACCTGGCCGCGGTTCGGGCGGAGGCGGACCGCCGCGAGGGCCTGGCCCGGCTGGCCGGTCAGGTCGAGACGATGCGGGCACGCGTGGAATCGATCGACGACAGCGTCGCGCGGCTCTCCGAGCGCATCGAACACGGCGCGGCCCGGGTGCAGCAGACCCGGGCCGCGTTCGAGACCGTGCAGGGCCGCGTCGGTGAGCTGGATCAGGGCGAGGTCGGCCTCGACGACCACCACGAGCGGACCGTGGCGGCGCTGCGGGCGGCCGACGCACGCGTCGCCGAACTGCAGACCGCCGAGCGGGGCGCCGAACGCCAGGTGGCGTCGCTGCACGCCCGCATCGAGGCCCTCTCGGTAAGCCTGGAGCGCAAGGACGGCGCGGCCTGGCTCAACCAAAACCACGGTGGCGCAGGGCTTCTCGGGCCGATCGCCAACATGGTCAAGGTGCGGTCGGGTTACGAGGCCGCGCTGGCGGCGGTGCTCGGGCCCGCGGCCGACGCGCTGGCGGCCGAGAGCTTCGGCGCGGCGCGCTCGGCGGTCGCTGCGCTCAAGCAGGCCGACGGGGGCCGCGCGGCGCTGGTGCTGGGCGACTGGCCGGCCGAGCAATCCGCGCACACCGAGGGGCTGCCCGGCGGTGCGCTGTGGGCGCTCGACCTGGTCGAGACCCCGCACCGGCTGCGCGGGGCGATGGTCGCCATGCTGTCGGGCGTCGCGGTGGTCAACGATTTGGGTGAGGCGCTGGACCTGGTGGCCACGCGCCCGCGGCTGCGCGCGGTCACGCTCGACGGCGACCTGGTGGGCGCCGGTTGGGTCAGCGGTGGTTCGGACCGCAAGGTGTCCACGCTGGAGCTGATTTCCGAGATCGACAAGGCCAAGCGCGATCTGGCCACCTCGGAGGCGCAGGTGGCTCAGCTGACCGCCGCGCTGTCCGGCGCGCTGACCGAGCAGACCTCCCGGCAGGACTCCGCCGAGCAGGCCCTGGCCGCGCTCAACGAATCCGACACCGAGATCTCGGCGATGTACGAGCAGCTGGGCCGGCTCGGCCAGGACGCCCGCGGCGCCGACGAGGAGTGGAACCGGCTGGTGCGGCAGCGCCAGGAGCTCGAAGCCGGGCGCGCCCAGACCCTCGAAGAGGTCACCGAACTCGAAACCCGGCTGCTCAACGCGCAACAGACCCAGGATGTGGACGCGGGCGAGCCCAGTCATGCCGAGGTCCGGCAGCGGATCGGCGCAGAGGCAGAAACCGCCCGCGGTGTCGAGGTGGAGGCGCGGCTGGCCGTGCGCACGGCCGAGGAACGGGCCAACGCGGTGCGCGGCCGGGCCGACTCGTTGCGCCGGGCCGCCGCCGCCGAACGCGAGGCGCGGGTGCGCGCCCAGCAGGCGCACGCCGCACGGCTGCGGGCCGCCGCGGTGGCGGGGGCGGTGGCCGAGTCCGGCAAGTTGCTGGCCGCGCGGCTCAACGGCGCGGTGGTGGCGGCGTCGCAGATCCGCGACGCGCTGGCCGCCGAACGCCAGGAACGAACCACCGCAATGACCGCCGTGCGCGGCGAGGTGAACACGCTGAACGCCCGGGTCTCGGCGCTGACCGACTCGCTGCACCGCGACGAGGTGGCCAACGCGCAGGCGGCGATGCGCATCGAGCAGCTCGAGCAGATGGTGCTCGAACAGTTCGGCATGGCGCCGGCGGATCTGGTCGCCGAGTACGGACCGGAGGTGGCGCTGCCGCCGACGGAGCTGGAGATGGCCGAGTACGAGCAGGCCAAGGAACGCGGCGAGCAGGTCGTGGCACCCGCGCCGATTCCGTTCGACCGGCCCACCCAGGAGCGGCGGGCCAAGCGCGCCGAGCGCGAGCTGAACGAGCTGGGGCGGGTCAACCCGCTGGCCCTCGAGGAGTTTGCCGCGCTCGAGGAACGCTACAACTTCCTGTCCACTCAGCTCGAGGACGTCAAGTCGGCCCGCAAGGACCTGCTCGACGTCGTCGCCGAGGTCGACGCGCGCATCCTGCAGGTGTTCAGCGACGCCTTCACCGACGTGGAGCGCGAATTCCAGGAAGTCTTCACCGTGCTGTTCCCCGGCGGCGAGGGCCGGCTGCGGCTAACCAACCCCGACGACATGCTCACCACGGGCATCGAGGTGGAGGCGCGCCCGCCGGGCAAGAAGGTCACCCGGCTGTCGTTGCTGTCCGGTGGCGAGAAGGCGCTGACCGCGGTGGCCATGCTGGTGGCGATCTTCCGCGCCCGCCCGTCGCCGTTCTACATCATGGACGAGGTCGAGGCCGCGCTCGACGACACCAACCTGCGGCGGCTGATCTCGCTGTTCGAGCTGCTGAGGGAGCGCTCGCAGCTGCTGATCATCACCCACCAGAAGCCGACGATGGAGGTCGCCGACTCGCTGTATGGCGTGACCATGCAGGGCGACGGCATCACCGCGGTGATCTCGCAGCGCATGCGCGGCCAGCAGGTGGAGCAGCTGGTCTCGAATTAGGGCACGCCCTGGTTGACCGGGCCGCCTCGGGCCCCTGGAAGAATGTCAGCGTGTCGCAAGGACTTTGGATCGCGCTCGCGGTCGTCGCAGCCCTGATCGTCATCGCCGCGCTCGTCTATGGCCTGCGGCGTTACCGTCGGCGGCAGATCACACTGTCCCGCCCGGAGCCGTCGGCACTCGACCGCTCCGGCGGCTATTCCGCTTCGTCAGGCATCACGTTCAGCCAGACCACCGCCCCTGCCGAGGAACGGATCGACACCAGCGGGCTGCCAGGCGTGGGCGACGATGCCGCCACCCCGCGCGACGCGCCGAAACGCACGATCGCCGACGTCGAGCTTCCCGAACCTGAGCTCGAACCGGTAGCCGAACCAGAGCCTGTCGCGCCGCCGCCGGCTCCCGAGGCGCCCGAAGCCCCCGCGCTCGACGAGATCGCGCCGACCGAGGGCCGGCTGGAGCGCCTGCGCGGGCGGCTGGCCCGCTCGCAGAACGCGCTCGGCCGCAGCATGCTGGGCCTGATCGGCGGCGGCGACCTGGACGAGGACTCCTGGCAGGACGTCGAGGACACCCTGCTGATCGCCGACCTGGGGCCGGTGGTCACCGAGGCCGTCGTCGCGCAGCTGCGCAGCAGGCTGGCCGGCGGCAACGTCCGCACCGAGGCCGACGCGCGGGCCGTACTGCGCGACGTGCTGATCACGGAGCTGCACCCCGAGATGGACCGCTCGATCCGGGCGCTGCCGCACGCCGACCACCCGTCGGTATTGCTGATCGTCGGGGTCAACGGCACCGGAAAGACCACCACCGTCGGCAAACTGGCGCGGGTGCTGGTCGCCGACGGGCGCCGCGTCGTGCTGGGCGCCGCCGACACGTTCCGGGCCGCGGCCGCCGACCAGCTGCAGACCTGGGCGTCACGTGTGGGCGCGGAGGTGGTCCGCGGGGCCGAGGGCGGCGATCCGGCGGCCGTCGCTTTCGACGCCGTCGACAAGGGCATCGCCGCGGGCGCCGACGTCGTGCTCATCGACACGGCGGGGCGGCTGCACACCAAAGTCGGCTTGATGGACGAGCTCGACAAAGTTAAGCGGGTCGTAACGCGGCGCGCGGCCGTCGACGAGGTGCTGCTGGTCCTCGACGCCACCATCGGACAGAACGGGCTGGCCCAGGCGAAGGTCTTCGCCGAGGTCGTCGAGATCACCGGTGCGGTGCTCACCAAGCTCGACGGAACGGCCAAGGGCGGCATAGTTTTCCGCGTCCAGCAGGAACTCGGGGTGCCGGTCAAGCTCGTCGGCCTCGGCGAAGGTCCGGACGACTTGGCGCCGTTCGAGCCGGCCGCGTTCGTCGACGCCCTGCTCGGCTGAGAACCCTTACACAACGAGCGCGACGTTAATAAACGCGAAACACAGAAGCCCCATCTCCGAAACAACGATTGCGCAAGGTTCATCAAGTCATCAGGCACATGTCTGATGGCCGTTAGGGCCGACCGGAGGTGAGCGAGTGAGTTTCCCGCAATTGGGCCAACCAGATACAGGCGATACCGCCTGGATGCTGGCGAGTTCCGCGCTGGTGCTTTTAATGACGCCGGGTCTGGCGTTCTTCTACGGCGGCATGGTGCGTACCCGAAGCGTGCTCAACATGATCATGATGAGCATCAGCTCGATGGGTGTCGTCACCGTGCTGTGGGTGCTTTACGGCTACTCAATGTCGTTCGGCAACAGCAAAGGCGGAGTCGTCGGCAGCCCGGGTGACTACTGGGGGCTGAAGGGGCTCATCGGCGGCAACGCCGTCAAAGCCGATCCGAGCAAGGCGCAGGCCGCCGTCGATATTCCGTTGGCGGGCACCATGCCCGCGACGGTGTTCGTGGCCTTCCAGCTGATGTTCGCGATCATCACCGTCGCGCTGATCTCCGGCGCGGTGGCCGACCGGCTGAAATTCACGGCGTGGCTGGTGTTCTCGGCGCTGTGGGCGACGTTGGTCTACTTCCCGATCGCGCACTGGGTGTTCGCCGCCGACGGGTTCGCGTCCGAGCATGGCGGCTGGATCAACAACAAGCTGCACGCCATCGACTTCGCCGGCGGGACGGCGGTGCACATCAACGCCGGTGTGGCCGGCTTGGCGCTGGCGCTCGTGCTGGGCAAGCGCAAGGGTTGGCCCACAACGCTGTTCCGCCCGCACAACCTGCCGTTCGTGATGCTCGGCGCCGGCCTGCTGTGGTTCGGCTGGTTCGGGTTCAACGCCGGATCGGCGACCAGCTCCAACGGCTCCGCCGGGTCGACGTTCATCACCACCACCGTCGCCACGGCCACGGCCATGCTGGCGTGGCTGCTCACCGAACGCATCCGCGACGGCAAGCCGACGACGCTGGGAGCGGCGTCGGGAATCGTCGCCGGACTGGTGGCCATCACGCCGTCCTGTTCGTCGGTCAACGTGCTGGGCGCCCTGGTGGTCGGCTTGGTGGCCGGGGTGGTGTGCGCGCTGGCGGTCGGGCTGAAATTCAAGTTCGGCTTTGACGACTCGCTCGACGTGGTCGGGGTGCACCTGGTCGGCGGGCTGGCCGGGACGTTGCTGGTGGGCCTGCTGGCCGCGCCCGAAAGCCCGGCAATCAACGGCGTGACGGGCGTTTCCAAGGGCCTGTTCTACGGCGGGGGCTGGGCCCAGCTGGAACGCCAGGCGGTCGGCGCCTTCGCCGTCCTCTTCTATTCCGGCATCGTCACGCTGATCCTGGCGCTGATCCTGAAGTACACCATCGGGTTGCGTCTGGACGCCGAGGGCGAGGCTACGGGTATCGACGAAGCCGAGCATGCGGAGAGCGGCTACGATTTCGGAGTGATCACCGGCCAGGGGTCGGTTTTCAATACACGGATTTCCGCGGACGAGATCTACGGTAAAGACAGCGCGGCCGAGAAAGTGGAGGCAGAGCATTCATGAAGCTAGTCACCGCGATCGTGAAGCCATTCACCCTCGACGACGTCAAGACCAGCCTAGAAGAGGCGGGCGTCCTGGGGATGACGGTGAGCGAAATCCAGGGCTACGGCCGGCAAAAAGGTCACACCGAGGTTTACCGGGGTGCTGAATACTCCGTCGATTTCGTACCGAAGGTGCGGATCGAGGTCGTCGTCGACGACTCGATCGTCGACAAGGTGGTGGACAGCATCGTCCGGGCGGCGCGCACCGGCAAGATCGGTGACGGCAAAGTCTGGGTCACCCCCGTGGAAACCATTGTGCGAGTGCGCACCGGTGAGCGCGGGACCGATGCCCTCTGAGCCCAGCCGCGAATTGCTGAACCAGGCCGGACGGGCCGGGAGGGGATGACAAACCCACCCGACCCGTCCGGGTCATCTGGAGGAGAAATTTCAAGCGGGGCAAGCGATTTAGCCGCCGCGCGGCGCAGGCTACTGTCCGAAGGCCGCGAGTTGGGCGCCGCCGAGATGCGGCGGGTGTGGCTGGATCTGCACGAATCCTGGCTCACCGCAATGGCTACCGAGCTCGGTATCACCGACGACAGCGGCTTCGCGCTGGTCGGGGTCGGCGGCCTGGGCCGCCGCGAGCTGTTGCCGTATTCCGACCTGGATCTGGTCCTGTTGCACGACAACGTTTCCGACGACGTGCTGCAGCGGGTCGCCGACGGGCTGTGGTACCCGTTGTGGGACGCCAACGTTCGGCTCGACCACAGCGTGCGAACCGTATCGGGGGCACTGGGCGTCGCGAGCGGGGACCTGACGGCGGCCCTGGGCCTGTTGGACGCCCGCCACATCGCCGGCGAGCAGCGGCTGTCCGGCGAGCTCGTCGAGGGGGTGCGCCGGCAGTGGCGCACCGGTATCCGCTCCCGGATGGACGAGCTCGTCGAGATGACATACGGCCGCTGGCAACGGTGTTGGCGCATCGCGCAGCGCGCCGAGCCCGACCTGAAATCGGGCCGCGGCGGCCTGCGCGACGTCCAACTGCTCGATGCGCTGGGGCTCGCCCAGCTGATCGACCGTCGCGGCATGGGCCACGTGAACGCGCCGGGCGGGTCGCTGGACACCGCCTATCAGACGCTGCTCGACGTGCGCACCGAACTGCACCTGGTGTCAGGCCGCGGGCACGACCAGCTGCTGGCGCAGTTCGCCGACGAGGTCAGCGCCACGCTGGGCGTCGGCGACCGCTTCGCGCTGGCGCGGGTGCTGTCAAATGCCGGGCGCACCATAGCCTTTCACTCCGAGACCGGGCTGCGGACCGCGCAGAACGCGCTGCCGCGGCGCGGTATCTCCGCGTTGGTGCGGCGCCCGAAGCGGCGTCCGCTGAACGAGGGTGTGGTGGAGTACGACGGCGAGGTCGTGCTGGCACGCGAGGCCGCGCCCCAGCACGACCCCGGACTGGTGTTGCGCGTCGCCGCCGCGTCGGCCGACACCGGCCTGCCCATCGGTGCGGGCACGCTGAAACGGCTGGCCGACAGCGTCCCGGACATGCCCACGCCGTGGCCGCGGGAGGCGCTGGACGACCTGCTGGTGGTGCTGCTGGCCGGCCCGACGCTGGTGGACACCATCGAGGCGCTGGACCGCACCGGGCTGTGGGGCCGGCTGCTGCCCGAGTGGGACGCGGTGCGCGACCTGCCGCCGCGCGACGTGTCGCACAAGTGGACCGTCGACCGTCACATCGTCGAAACCGCCGTCAACGCAGCGCCGTTGACCACCCGCGTCGCGCGGTCGGACCTACTGGCGCTGGGCGCGCTGCTGCACGACATCGGCAAGGGCCGCGGCGTCGACCACTGCGTGCTCGGTGCCGAGCTGGTGGTCCCGATCGGCGAGCGGCTCGGGCTCTCGCCGCAGGACATCGGCACGCTGGCCGGCATGGTCCGGCATCACCTGCTGCTGCCCAAGACGGCTACCCGCGGCGACCTGAACGACCCGAGCGTCATCGAGTCGGTTTCCGAAGCGCTGGACGGGGATTCGCAGCTGCTCGAACTCTTGCACGCGCTGGCCGAGGCGGACTCGAAGGCGACCGGTCCCGGGGTGTGGAGCGACTGGAAGGCCTCGCTGATGGCCGACCTGGTGCGCCGCTGCCGGCTGGTGATGGCCGGTGAGCCGCTGCCGCAGGCCGAACCGACTACGCCGCACTACCTTTCGCTGGCGGCCAGCCACGGCGTGCACGTCGAGATCAAGCCTTGCGACGGCGAGCGCAGCCAGGTGGTGATGCTCGCACCCGACGCGCGGGGCCTGGTGTCCAAGGCCGCCGCCGTGCTCGCGCTGAACTCGCTGCGCATCCACTCGGCGACGGTCAACGTGCACCAGGGCGTGGCGATCGACGAGTTCGTGGTCTCGCCGCTGTTCGGCACCCCGCCCGCCGCAGACCTGTTGCGCCAGCAGTTCGTCGGGGCCCTGGGCGGCGACGTCGACGTGCTGGGGATGCTGGAAAAGCGCGACAGCGACGCCGCCAACTCGGCGCTGGCACGGGCCGGCGAGATTCAGGCGGGCGCGCCGTTGACGCGTTCGACGGCACCGCCGCGCATCCTGTGGCTCGATACCGCCGCGCCCGGCACCCTGGTGGTCGAGGTCCGCGCGATGGACCGGACCGGGCTGCTCGCCCTGCTGGCGCAGGCGTTGGAGCGCGCCGGCGCCGACATCGGGTGGGCGAAGGTCAACACCTTCGGATCGACGGCCGCCGACGTGTTCTGCATGGCGACGCCCGCTGGGGCGGACGGCGACGACACCACGGCCGCGCAGGCCGAGGTGGAAAAGCAGCTGTTGGCGGTGCTGGGTGTCTCGGCGGAAGCGGTGCTGCACGAGCCCGCCGGCGAGTGAATGTCAGGAACGCTCGGAATTCAGTTGGTGCAGAGCGACAATGCGTTCCTTGAGCTGGTCGCGGGTGGCCGCGGCGATCGGCGGGCCGCCGCAGCGCCGGCGCAGCTCGTTGTGGATCCAGCCGTGCGGCTTGCCGGTGCGGTGGTGGGCGATCGACACCAGCGTGTTGAGTTCGCGGCGCAGCTCGCGCAGCTGACCGTGCGTGGTGCCGGGCATCGACGGCACGGGTGCCGGCTGGCCGGACGCGGCCCGCTTCTGTAGCTGCTCGTCCTGGCGGCGGCCCAGCAGGGCGCGCATCTGGTCGACGTCGAGCAGTCCGGGGATGCCGAGGTAGTCGGCCTCTTCCTCGCTGCCGGCCGGGGTGGCGGTGCCGAACGAGGATCCGTCGAAGATCACCTGGTCCAGTTCGGCGTCGGCGCCCAGCGAGGTGAAACCCTTTTCCTCGTCGGTCTTTTCGTTCCGTTCCCGAATGGCGGGATCTTCCAGCAGCGGGTCGTCGAGCGATTCGCGATGCGGTTCGCCCAGGACGTGGTTGCGCTGGGCCTCCAGCTCGCTGGCCAGCTGCAGCAGGTTGGGCACCGAAGGGAGGAAGATGCTGGCGATTTCGCCGGGCCGCCGCGACCGCACGAACCGCCCGATGGCCTGCGCGAAGAACAGCGGGGTCGACGCGCTGGTGGCATAGATCCCGACCGACAGCCGGGGGACGTCGACGCCCTCGGAGACCATCCGCACCGCGACCAGCCAGCGGCCGGTGCCGTCGGAGAATTGGCTGATGCGCTCCGACGATCCCGGGTCGTCGGACAGCACGACCGTGGGCACTTCGCCGGTCAGCCTCGTCAGCAGGGTGGCGTAGGCACGGGCCGCGGTCTGGTCGGAGGCGATGATCATCCCGCCGGCGTCCGGCACGTGCGTGCGCAGCTGCCGCAGCCGTTGGTCGGCGGCGGTGATCACCGCGGGCATCCATTCGCCGGCGGGGTCCAGCGCGGTGCGCCACGCCCGCGCGGTTTGCTCGGCGGACAGCGGCTCGCCGAGCCGGGCCGTGTGTTCCTCGCCGGCGCTGTCGCGCCAGCGCGCTTCCCCCGAGTACGCCAGGAACACCACCGGGCGCACCACGCCGTCGGCGAGGGCCTCGGAGTAGCCGTAGGTGTGGTCGGCCTCCGAGCGCTGGATCCCGTCGGCGCCAGAGGTGTAGGTGACGAAGGGGATTGGGCTGTCGTCACTGCGAAACGGCGTGCCCGTCAGGGCCAGCCGACGCGTCGCGTCGGAGAACGCCTCGCGGATCGCGTCGCCCCATGTCTTGGCGTCGCCGCCGTGGTGGATCTCGTCGAAGATCACCAAGGTGTTGCGCTGCTCGGTGCGCACCCGGTGCAGCGTCGGGCGCGACGCCACCTGGGCGTAGGTGACCAGCACGCCGTGGTACTCCCGCGAGTTCGTCGCGTTGGTATTGGAGAACCTCGGGTCCAGCGCCAGGCCGTGCCGCGCGGCGGCCTGTGCCCACTGCACCTTCAGGTGCTCGGTCGGCACCACGACAGTGACCTGCTCGACGACTCGCTGCGCGAGCAGCTCGGCGGCCACCCGCAGCGCGAAGGTTGTCTTCCCCGATCCCGGGGTGGCCACGGCGAGGAAGTCGCGCCCCTGACCGGTCAGGTATTTGACCAACGCGCGGCGCTGCCAGCCGCGCAGCGGGCTGCTGCCGGCGCCGGCGGCGTTACCTTCTTCGAGGGTCGCGTCGACGGTGGTGGCCGGCTGCATCGACTGCGTCCCCCAATGGCTGATCTGGCGCGCCGTAGACGACCACGCTCCGACAAGTCTTGCGTCCGGCCCGCGATGCAATCCGGCCGCGGGGACGAGTGTGAAATGTAGCATGGCAACGCTTTTCGGCGTGGCAACGTCGCCGAAACGCCGACGCGAGTTTATCCCGAGAGCTGTGACCGGCCGGCCAGATCGCGGGTCTGCAGCCACGCGTCGATGCGCGCGGCGACGTCGGTCCAGCCCGGTTCGAGCATCATGTTGTGCCCCATCGTGAAGAACTCGGCGGTGGTCCCGTAGGCGCGAGCGGTGGCGCGCACCGCGGCCTTGCTGACGAAGCCGTCGTGCGTGGCGCCGAGCACCAGGACCGGCGTCGTCACGCGCTTGGTTTTCACCCGGCGGAGCATCGGGTCGGTCATCGCGGCGCGGATGCTCTCGGGGCCGGCGCGGTGCCGGCAGGATTCGACGATGTCCTCGGGCGTGTCCGCGCAGAAGAGGTATTCGCGCGCCAGCGCCGGGGTGGCGAGGAACTTCAGCAGCGTCGGGTCGTTCCACGACTCGATCGTCATCGTCGGCCGGCGGCACCAGACGCGCAGCGAGGTCCCGAGCACGCCTGACGGCGGCAGGGAGCCCACCAGCACGGCGGCCGCGGCCCGCCGGTCTTCGAGGTAGCGCTGGATCGTGTACCCGCCCAGCGAGTGGCCGATCAGCACCGGGGAGCCGCCCAGGTCGTCGGCGACCGCGCGGACGTCGTCGACGTAATCGGTGACGGACACCTTGGGCAGCGGCTTGTCGGTGGGGCTGGTGCCGTGCCCGCGCAGGCTCATCGCGACCGCGCGGTAGCCGGCGTCGGCGAAATAGTCCAGGAAACCGTCGTCCCAACACCAGGCGCCGTGCCAGCCGCCGTGCACGAACAGCAGCGGCGCCGGATGCACCTGGCCGGCCGCTCCCTTGTCGATCACCTCAAGCATGAGCTGACATTTGCTGTTGTCGGCCGCGCCGTCAAGGGCTTCTCCGGTGCGCGAGCGTGACGATGATGTCGTCGTGCCGGTGCCCGCTAGGCTTGCGGGGTGTTTGAATCGCTGTCCGACCGGTTGACCGGTGCCCTCGCGGGCCTGCGCGGCAAGGGTCGACTGACCGAGGCCGATATCGATGCCACCACCCGCGAGATCCGGCTGGCGCTGCTGGAAGCCGACGTATCGCTGCCGGTGGTGCGCGCATTCGTCGGCCGGATCAAGGACCGCGCCCGGGGCGCGGAGGTGTCCGGCGCGCTGAACCCGGCGCAGCAGGTCGTCAAGATCGTCAACGAAGAACTCATCGGCATCCTCGGCGGCCAGACCCGCCAGCTGGCCTTCGCGAAGGCGCCGCCGACGGTGATCATGCTCGCCGGCCTGCAGGGTTCCGGTAAGACCACGCTGGCCGGAAAGCTGGCGTACTGGCTTCGCACCCAAGGACATACGCCGTTGCTGGTGGCCTGCGACCTGCAGCGCCCCGCCGCGGTCAACCAGCTCCAGGTCGTCGGCGAGCGGGCCGGCGTGCCGGTGTTCGCGCCGCACCCGGGGGAGTCTCCGGGCTCCGGGCCCGGTGACCCCGTCGCCGTCGCGGCCGCGGGTCTGGCCGAGGCGCAGGCCAAGCACTTCGATGTCGTGATCGTCGACACCGCCGGACGGCTGGGCATCGACGACGAGCTGATGAGCCAGGCCGCCGCCATCCGGGACGCCGTTGACCCCGACGAGGTGATCTTCGTCCTGGACTCGATGATCGGTCAGGACGCCGTGACCACCGCGGAGGCGTTCCGCGAGGGCGTCGGCTTCACCGGTGTGGTGCTGACCAAGCTCGACGGCGACGCCCGCGGTGGCGCCGCGCTGTCGGTCCGCGAAGTGACCGGCGTGCCAATCCTTTTCGCCTCCACCGGCGAGAAGCTGGAGGACTTCGACGTCTTCCACCCCGACCGCATGTCCAGCCGCATCCTGGGCATGGGCGACGTGCTGAGTCTGATCGAGCAGGCCGAGCAGGTCTTCGACGCCGAGCAGGCCGAGGCCGCCGCCGCCAAGATAGGCTCCGGCGAGCTGACGCTGGAGGACTTCCTCGAGCAGATGCTGGCCATCCGCAAGATGGGCCCGATCGGCAACCTGCTGGGCATGCTGCCCGGCGCCGGGCAGATGAAGGACGCGCTGGCCGAGGTCGACGACCGCCAGCTCGACCGGCTGCAGGCCATCATCCGCGGCATGACGCCGCAGGAGCGGGCCGACCCCAAGATCATCAACGCGTCGCGGCGGCTGCGCATCGCCAACGGCTCGGGCGTGGCCGTGTCCGAGGTCAACCAGCTGGTCGACCGCTTCTTCGAGGCCCGCAAGATGATGTCGTCGATGCTCGGCGGCATGGGCATCCCGGGCATCGGCCGCAAGTCCGCGACGCGAAAAGCCAAGGGCGCGAAGGGCAAGAAGGGCAAGAAGGGCGGGCGTGGCCCGACCCCGCCGAAGGTGCGCAGCCCGTTCGGTCCCGGCGGCGCCGGCATGCCCGCCGGGTTCCCCGACCTCTCGCAGATGCCCGAAGGCCTCAACGAGCTACCGCCCGGGCTGGCCGACTTCGACCTGTCCAAGCTGAAGTTCCCGGGCAACCCGGGTAAGAACTAGCCGCGCCGTGCGCATGCACGTGCGGGGTCGGGCGCTGCCCGACGAGGCCGAGATCGAACTGTGGATCGTCGAGGGCCGCATCAGCACCGAGCCGGTCTCCGGCGCCGACACCGTGTTCGAGGGCGGCTGGATTCTGCCCGGTCTGGTCGACGCCCACTGCCACATCGGCCTCGGCGATCATGGCGAGATCCCGCTCGACGACGCGGTCGCCCAGGCCGAGGCCGAGCGCGAGGTCGGCGCCCTGCTGCTGCGGGACTGCGGTTCGCCCACCGACACCCGCAGCCTCGACGACCGCGACGACATGCCCCGCATCATCCGGGCCGGAAAGCATCTGGCCCGCCCGAAGCGGTACGCGGCGGGCTTCTCCCGCGAGCTCGAGGACGAGTGGCAGCTGCCGGCGGCGGTGGCCGAGGAAGCCAAGCGCGGCGACGGCTGGGTCAAGCTGGTCGGCGACTGGATCGACCGCGGCGTCGGCGATCTCGCCCCGCTGTGGTCCGACGACGTGCTCAAGGCCGCCATCGACACCGCGCACGAGCACGGGGCCCGGGTCACCGCGCACGTCTTCAGCGAGGACGCGCTGCCCGGCCTGATCAACGCCGGCATCGACTGCATCGAACACGGCACCGGCCTGGACGACGACACCATCGCGCTGATGGTCGAGCACCGGACCGTGTTGGTCCCGACGCTGGTCAACATCGTCGAGAACTTCTCCGGTATCGCCGACGCGGCCGCGGGGAAGTACCCGGACTACGCCACCCACATGCGTGACCTCTACGCCCGCGCCGGGCCGCGCATCGCCGCGGCCCGGGAGGCGGGCGTGCCGATCTATGCCGGCAGCGACGCCGGCACGATGGTGGCGCCCGGGCGCATCGCCGACGAGGTCGAGGCGCTGAAGGGCATCGGGATGAGCGCCACCGAGGCGCTGGGCGCGGCGTGCTGGGACGCGCGCCGCTGGCTGGGCCGGCCGACCCTGGAACACGGGGCCTCCGCCGACCTGGTGTGCTACTCGCAGGACCCGCGCCTGGGTCCCGGCGTGCTGGGCCAGCCGGATCTGGTGATCCTGCGCGGCAAGACCTTTCGGCCCTAGAAACCAACCAAGTGCTAGCCGCGCGCGCCGTCGCGCCGGCGGATAGGATCGCGGGATGGCGTTAGCCAGCGGCGCGACCTTCGCCGGTTACATGGTCGCGCGAAGGCTGGGTGCAGGGATGACCGGCGAGGTGTACCTGGTCCAAGACCGACGGTCGGCGCGCTGGGCTGCGCTGAAAATCCTCTCGCGGGCGTGGTCGTCGGACAGCGAGTTCCGCGGGCGGTTCCACTGGGAGACCGCGATCGCGGCGAACCTTCGGCACCCGCACGTTATCGAGGTGTTCGACCGCGGCGAGTTCAACGACCAGCTGTGGATCGCGATGAGCTACGTCGAAGGCATCAGCGCGGCGCAGCTGATGGCCGACCGCTTCCCGGCGGTGTCGCCGGTCGACGAGGTGCTGGCCATCCTGACCGCCGCAGCCGAGGCCCTCGACGAGGCCCACCACCGCGGGCTGCTGCACCGCGACGTCAAGCCCGCCAACATCGTGCTGACCGGACGGGAAGCCGGCGAGCAACGGGTTCTGTTGACCGACTTCGGGCTGGCCCGCCGGGGCGGCGCGTCCGAAGCCGCGCCCGACGGCCCGGCCGGCTACGCCGCGCCGGAGCAGCTGGCGGGCGGCCAGCTCGACGAGCGCGCCGACCAGTACGCCCTGGCGGCGACGGCGTTCCACCTGTTGACCGGCGCACCGCCGGTGCACGAAACCGGCGCCGCGCCGCCGCTGCTCAGCGACCAACGCCCGGAGCTGGCGCGCCTCGACGAGGTCTTCTCCCGGGCGCTGGCGACCGACCCCGCCGACCGGTTCCCGTCCTGCGGCGCGTTCGCGGACGCGGCCACCGAACACGGCGGCGTCTCGGTGGGCGACCACAACCCCGAGTCCGCCGCCGCGGCCGAATACCTCACCTGGCCGGACCTGGATGACCTGTCGGACAGGTCGGCGGCCAACCTGCAGCCCGCGGCGTGGCGCAAGGAGGCGACCGGCGCCACGAAGCGCCCGGCGCCGAAAGCGGTGACACCCCGTCCGACCGACTCGTCCGCGTCGACGGTCGACACGGCCGGGGGATCGGGGGGCCGTCGCCCCGTCGTGCCGAGCAGACGCAGGCCGCGGCGCCTGGTGCTGGCCGCCGGGGCGGTCGTGGTCGTCGCGGCGCTGGCCGTCGTCGCCTTCCTCGTCGCGCGCAAGTTCGACCTGAACGCCGACCGAGACCCCAGCGCCCCGGCCAGCACCCCGCTCGACGGCACCTACCGCCTCCAGGTCGACCGCTCGAAGCAGACGTTCAACGAGACACCGGATCCGCAGCCGCCCGACGCCAACAGCTGGTGGGCGTTCCGCTCGTCGTGCACGCCGAGCGCCTGCAGCGCCGCCGCGGTGCAGCTCGACGACGGCGACCACAGCCGGGTGAAGACACCCGACGCGCAGCCGGTCCTGTGGGATTTCCGCGACGGCAGCTGGATAGCCCGCCCGACGAGCGGCAGGGTCTCGTGCGTCGGCCCCGCCGGCGCGGCGGGCAAGCAGGCGTCCAGCCAGGTGCTCACCTTGCACCCGCAGCCCTCGGGCGACCTCACCGGCCAGCTGACGCTGACCGTGCAGACCAATGGCTGCCGCCAGCAGGGCGCCGTGATCCGCGCCCCCGCGGTGGCCTCGCGCGTCGGCGACGTGCCGCCTGAGCTGCAGCTTCCCGATCCGGTGACGATCCTCGCCACCTCCTCGGCGCCGACCACGCGGACCCCGCATCGGTGACGTCGTAGGAAAAAGATTGTGAGCGATTGCTATCTATGTTAGCGTCGGGATAACCAACAGCCCCGGAGGTAGCACTCATGTACGACGTCATCATTCGCAACGGATTGTGGTTCGACGGCACCGGCGCGGCGCCGCAGACCCGCACGCTCGGTATCCGGGACGGCGTGGTGGCGACCGTCACCGCCGGCCCGCTGGACGAGACCGGTTGCCCCGAGGTGATCGACGCCGCGGGCAAGTGGATCATGCCGGGCTTCATCGACGTGCACACGCACTACGACGCCGAGGTGCTGCTGGACCCCGGCCTGCAGGAGTCAGTGCGCCACGGCGTCACCACGGTGCTGCTCGGCATGTGCTCGCTGTCGACGGTGTACGCCGGCTCCGAGGACGCCGCCGACCTGTTCAGCCGCGTCGAGGCGGTGCCGCGCAAGTTCGTCCTCGGCGCGCTGGAAGCCAACCGGACCTGGTCGACGGCCGCGGAATACATCGACGCCATCGACGCGCTGCCGCTGGGGCCGAATGTCAGTTCGCTGCTTGGTCATTCGGACCTGCGCAGCACGGTGCTGGGCCTCGACCGCGCCACCGACGCCACCGTCAAGCCGACCGACGCTGAGCTGGAGAAGATGGCCAAGCTACTCGACGAGGCGCTCGAGGCCGGCATGCTCGGCATGTCCGGCATGGACGCGGCGATCGACAAGCTCGACGGCGACCGGTTCCGCTCGCGGGCGCTGCCGTCGACCTTCGCGACGTGGCGCGAGCGGCACAGGCTGATCAAGGTGCTGCGCAAGCGCGGCCGGATGCTGCAGAGCGCGCCCGACGTGAACAACGCCGCGACGGCAATCCTGTTCTTCCTGGCCAGTAGTCGAATGTTCAACCGGCGCAAGGGCGTTCGGATGAGCCTGCTGGTGTCGGCCGACGCCAAGTCCAATCCGCTCGCGGTCTACGTCTTCGGGCCCGCCGTACGCCTGGCGAACAAGGTGTTCGGTTCCAGCGTCAAATTCCAGCACCTGCCGGTGCCCTTCGAGTTGTACTCCGACGGAATCGATCTGCCGGTGTTCGAGGAGTTCGGCGCGGGCACCGCGGCCCTGCATCTGCGTGATCAGTTGCAGCGCAACGAGTTACTGGCCGACGAGGGATACCGCCGGAAGTTCCGGCAGGAGTTCGACAAGATCAAGCTCGGCCCGTCGCTGTGGCACCGCGACTTCCACGACGCCGTCATCGTCGAATGCCCCGATAAGTCGTTGATCGGCAAGAGCTTTGGCAAGATCGCCGACGAGCGCGGGCTGCACCCGCTGGACGCGTTCCTCGATGTGCTCGTCGAAAACGGTGAGCGCAATGTGCGGTGGACGACCACGGTGGCCAACCACCGGCCCAAGCTGCTCGACGCGCTCGCCAACGAGGACAGCGTGCACATGGGCTTCTCGGACGCCGGTGCGCACCTGCGCAACATGGCGTTCTACAACTTCCCGATCAAGATGCTCAAGCGCACCCGGGACGCATCCCGGGCCGGCACGCCGTTCATGTCCACCCAGCGTGCGGTGCACCGGCTGACCGGCGAACTGGCGGAGTGGTTCGGCCTCGAGGCCGGCACCCTGCGGCAGGGCGACCGCGCCGACTTCGTGGTGATCGATCCGGCCGGCCTCAACGAGGCGGTCGAGGGCTACTACGAGCAGGAGGTGCCCTTCTACGGTGGGCTGCGGCGGATGGTCAACCGCAACGACGACGCCGTGGTCGCCACCGGCGTCAATGGGGCCGTGGTGTTCCGCGCCGGCAAGTTCCGCGACGGCTACGGCCAGACCGTGCAGTCGGGCCGCTACCTGCGGGCGGGCCAGCGCCGCCCGGCGCCCGCGAAGGTGCACGCCTGACATGGCCCGCACTCAGCAACAGCGCCGCGAGGAGACCGTCGGCCGGCTGCTGGAGGCCTCGATCGCCAGCATCGTCGAGGTCGGCTACGCCCGGGCGTCGGCCGCGGTGATCACCAAGCGCGCGGGCGTGTCCGTGGGGGCGTTGTTCCGCCACTTCGAGACGATGGGCGACTTCATGGCCGCGACGGCATCGGAGGTGCTGCGCCGGCAGGTGGAGTCGTTCACCAAGCAGGTCGCCGCAATCCCGGCCGGCCGCCCGGCATTGGAGGCAGCGCTGGTGATCCTGCGGGACATCACCGGCGGCCCCACCAACGCGGTGCTCTACGAACTGATGATCGCCGCGCGCACCGACGAGAAGCTCAACGCCCACCTGCGGGACGTGCTGGCGCAGTACACCGCAAAGATTCTCGACGCCGCGCGGGCCCTGCCTGGCGCCGACGCGATCGGCGGGGACACGTTCCCGGTGCTCGTGGCGTTGATGACCAACGTCTTCGACGGCGCGGCGATGGTGCGTGGGATTTTTCCGGAGCCCGATATCGAAGAACAGCGAATTGCGTTGCTGTCCAAGCTGATTACCGGGCTGGTCCCGGATGAGAAACTTTAGAGCGAGCCGACGCTGGACGACGGGTTGAGGGCGAAGCCCCAGTCGAACAGGTTGCCCGCCTGATCCCAATACGTCGGGCCACCCGGCTTCAGCAGCCCGTACATCATCGCGACCACCAGTCGGCGACCTCCGCGCGCCGCGGCGCCGACGAATGTCTTGCGGGCGGCGTTGGTGAACCCGGTCTTGCCGCCGATGGCGCCGGGGTAGCGGGTCAGCAGCTCGTCCTGGTTGGTGATCGGCTGGTCGCCGTGATCGCCGGGGAACATCGCCGACGGCTCGGCGGTGATGTGGGCGAACATCGGGTTGGCCATCGCGGCCCGGAAGATCACCGCCAGGTCGTGCGCGGTCGAGGACCCCGAGCCGCCGGGCCCGTCCAGGCCGGACGGCGTCGCCGCGTGCGTGCTGACCGCGCCCAGCGAGGCCGCCTTCGCGTTCATCTTGGCGACCGTGACGTCCGGGCCGCCCAGCAGGTGGGCCAGCGTGTTGGCGGCGTCGTTACCCGAGACCAGCAGCAGGCCGTCGAGCAACTGGCGGGCGGTGTAGGTGCGGCCCGGCTTGATGCCGACGCAGTTGCACTCGACCTGCGTGTCGGCGACATCGGCGACCACGGTCGAGTCAAGGCTGACCTCGTCCAGGACCACCTGCGCCAGCAGCGTCTTGATGGTGCTCGCCGGCGGGTGCTGCACGTTCTGGTCGCGCCCGGCCAGCACCTGACCGCTGTCCAGGTCGGCCAGGATCCAGGTCGCGGCGGGCCCGTCGGGGATGGGCACCGAACCGATCGGTTGGGTGCTGTCGGCCCATGACCGGGGGGCCACGCCTAAGCAGGTGCTGACGGCGAGCAGGGCGGCGACCGCGGCCATGAGTTTCCGCATGGCCGCAAAGTTTAACGTCCGGACCTGGAATTGCGGCGGTGGGCTGCGGCATTGTAAATACCATGAGCGAACGACTCGACTACGCGGCGGTGTCCCCACGAGGCGTGAAAGCACTTGGCGGCGTTCACCTTTACGTGAGCCAGTCCGGCCTGTTGCCGGGGCTGGTGACCACGGTCTACCTGCGGGTGTCACTGATCAACGGCTGTGCGTATTGCATCGACATGCACTCGCGCGAACTGCGCGACCTCGGCGTATCGAACGAGAAGATCGCCCTGGTTCCGGTGTGGCAGGAGGCGGGGGAGCTGTTCGACGCCCGCGAGCGCGCCGCCCTGGCGTGGGCCGAAACCGTCACCCGGATCTCGGAAACCGGCGCGCCCGACAGCGCGTACGCGGCCGCGTCGGAGGTGTTCGACGACAAGGAATTGGTCGACCTGACGCTGGCGATCGGGGTGATGAACGCCTACAACCGGTTGGCGGTCAGCTTCCGCAATCCGCCGGCATCGGCGGTCGCGAAACGCGCCGAGTGAGGCGCCGCGGCCCCGCCTACATCCCGGGTGTTCAATCTATGCATGTTGAGCCTGGCCGAAATTTCCGACCGTCTGGAGATCCAGCAGCTGATGGTGGACTACTCCACCGCCATTGACCAGCGGCGATTCGACGATTTGGACAAGGTATTCACCCCCGACGCGTACATCGATTACACCGCCCTGGGCGGGATCGAGGGGCCCTACCCCGAGGTCAAGAAGTGGCTGTCGGAGGTGCTGCCGACCTTCCCGATCTACGCGCACATGCTCGGGAACTTCTCGGTGCAGGTCGAGGGGGATAAGGCCTCGTCGCGGGTGATCTGCTTCAACCCGATGGTGCTGCCGGGCGACAAGGACCAGATCCTGTTCTGCGGCCTCTGGTACGACGACGAGTTCGCCCGCACCCCCGAGGGCTGGCGGATGACGCGCCGGGTCGAGACGAAGATCTACCAAAAGGTGCAGTAGGCGCCGAGAGGCCGGATTTCTGTCCGACGCCGCTGGTCTGGCACAATGGGCGGCTGTCCGCCCCGCGACTCCGGCCGCGCGGTGGTCACGCACGCGAGGCAAAACCGGATCCGGGCATTCCGCCCGCTTCGCTGAATTGCAGCGTGATACACACAGGAGAAGTCGCTTAACCATGGCTGTGAAGATCAAGCTGACTCGGCTTGGCAAAATCCGCAATCCCCAGTACCGCATCGCCATCGCGGACGCCCGCAACCGGCGCGACGGCCGCTCCATCGAGGTCATCGGCCGGTATCACCCGAAGGAAGACCCGAGCCTGATCGAGATCAACTCCGAGCGGGCCCAGTACTGGCTTTCGGTCGGGGCACAGCCCACCGAGCCCGTCCTCAAGCTGCTGAAGATCACCGGTGACTGGCAGAAGTTCAAGGGCCTGCCCGGCACCGAGGGCACCCTGAAGATCAAGGAACCCAAGCCCAGCAAGCTGGAGCTGTTCAACGCCGCGCTGGCCGAGGCCGACGGCGGGCCCACCACCGAGGCCGCCAAGCCGAAGAAGAAGGCCCCGGCCAAGAAGGCCCCCGCGAAGGCCGACGAGGCCGCCCCTGAAGCCGCCGCCGCCGCGAAGGCCGACGAGGCCGCCCCTGAAGCCGCCGCCGCTGAGGCACCCGCCGCCGAGGCCGAAGCCCCCGCCGCCGCTGAGGCGCCCGCCGCCGAGGCTGAAGCCGCACCGGCCGAACCGGCGACCGAGGGCTGACCGCCGCGATGAGTACGGTCGTCGTCGACGCAGTCGAACATCTGGTCCGCGGAATCGTGGACAACCCTGACGATGTCCGGGTGGACTTGGTCACCAGCCGGCGCGGGCGCACGGTCGAGGTGCACGTGCACCCCGACGATCTGGGCAAGGTCATCGGTCGTGGCGGACGCACCGCGACCGCGTTGCGCACGCTGGTCGCCGGCATCGGCGGCCGCGGTATCCGCGTCGACGTGGTGGACACCGACCAGTAGGCGGGGCGCTCATGGAGCTGCTCGTCGGGCGCGTAGTGAAGGCGCACGGCATCACTGGCGAGGTGGTCGTGGACGTTCGCACCGACGATCCCGAAGCCCGCTTCGCGCCGGGAGTCACGTTGCGCGCCAAGCCATCCCGCGGTGACGGCCCACAGCGTAGCTATGTCGTCGCCGCCGCGCGCGAACACAGCGGGCGGCTGCTGGTGCGGCTGGACGGGGTCGACGACCGCGACACCGCCGATGCGTTGCGCGGCAACGTATTCGTGGTGGACTCCGGCGACCTGCCGCCGATCGACGAGGACGACACCTATTACGACCATCAGCTCGAGGGCCTGGCCGTCCGCACGACGGGCGGGCAGGACATCGGCGTGATCGCTGAGGTACTGCACACCGCGGCCGGCGAATTGCTGGCCGTCACGCGGACCGACGGCGGCGCGGAATTGTTGGTGCCCTTCGTCGGGGCCATCGTCATGTCGGTGTCGCTGGACGACCGGATCGTCGAGATCGATCCGCCCGAGGGCCTGCTGGATTTGGAGTAGATGGGGCGCGCATCGACATGAAGATCGACGTGGTCACGATTTTCCCGACCTACCTGGACCCGCTGCGACAAGCGTTGCCGGGCAAGGCGATCGAGTCGGGGCTGGTCGACCTGCGCGTGCACGACCTGCGCCGCTGGACACACGACGTGCACCGGACGGTCGACGACGCGCCCTACGGCGGTGGGCCCGGAATGGTGATGAAGGCGCCGGTGTGGGGTGACGCGCTGGATGAGATCTGTTCTGAGGAAACGCTTTTGGTGGTGCCGACGCCGGCGGGAGTGCTGTTCGACCAGGCCGCCGCCCAGCGCTGGAGCGCCGAGCGGCATCTGGTGTTCGCCTGCGGCCGCTACGAGGGCATCGATCAGCGCGTCGCCGACGACGCCGCCGGACGGATGCGGGTCGAAGAGGTCTCCATCGGCGACTACGTGCTGCCCGGTGGCGAATCAGCGGCCCTGGTGATGATCGAGGCTGTCCTGCGGCTGCTGGCCGGCGTTCTCGGCAATCCCGCGTCGCACCAGGAGGATTCGCATTCGCCGACGATGGGCGGCCTGCTGGAGGGGCCGAGCTATACCCGGCCGCCGAGCTGGCGTGGCCGCGACGTGCCCGAGGTGTTGTTGTCGGGTGATCACGCCCGAATCGCCGCGTGGCGCAAGGAGGTATCGCTGCAGCGCACCCGGGAGCGCCGCCCGGACCTGGGGGCCTAGCGGCTAGGCGGTGCCGATGCGGCCGTTGGGGAATATCGTCTTGACGGCGTTGGTGATCGTCTGGCGCGCGGTGGCGTCATCGCTGGGCTGCAGCGACTGGACGACCATGATGTAGCGACGGTCGGGACCGATCACGCCGGTCGACAGGTGTACCCAGTCGGCGCCGATGCAGCACATCCAACCCTGTTTGACCGCAACCGTTTCGGCGAACAGGCCGTCGGGGATGCCGAACCGCTGTGGGTAGCCGTCCAGCCCGTTCGGCGTGGACTGGGCCAGGTCGTTGACGATGATCTTGGCCCGCTCCGGCGACAGCCCGCCGGTCCCGTCGAGCAGCATCTCGTAGTAGTGGATCAGGTCGGGCAGCGTGCTCATCGTGTTCCACCAGCGCCCGTCGCTGGGCGGCGTGGTCGCGCCCAACCCGTACCGGCCGGCCACCTCGGTGATGATGCTGTCGCCGCCGCCCTGGTCCCAGAACCGCTCGGCGGCGCCGTCGTCGGAGGACTGCAGCATGACGTCGAGGGCCTTGCGGTCGTCGGGGGACAGGGTCGTCCTGCCCTGGGATTCGGCCAGCAGCAGATCGTCGGCGATGAAGAGCTTGGCCACCGACGCGGTGCCGATGATCTGAGAGTTGCCGTTGGAGACCAGCTCGTGGGTCTTGCGGTCGAGGATGGCGACCGACAGGGTGGCCCCGTTGGCGGCGGCCTCGTCGGTGGCCTGCTGGATGCGGCCCTGCACCCCGCTGAAGCCGGCGGTCGGCAGGCCTTCGGCCGCGGCGACCCCGGCCGGCCCGACGGTGTCCAGCAGCCGCTCGATGAACTGCGGCTGTGGCTCCAGCCGGCGCTCGACCAGCGCGGGCTTGGCGGTCAACTTGGCCGGGCCCTTGCCCGAAATGAGGGCCTCGTCGCACCCGGCGATCACCATCGTCACCGCGGCGATCGCGGTGAGCACGGTCAGCGGGCGGGTACGCATTCTCGGTCTCTCACTTTCTTGAAGTAAACAGGCAACCAGCGGCCTCGTTGCCGTCTACCTCGGGCTTCCCGCGCAAGCTTGGGTTCACCTGCGCGTTCGGTCCCCGTCATATGTACCATTCAGCACGGCCTACCGGTCGCCACAAACCGCCTCATTTCACGTGATTTTCACAGCACGCGGGGTATCTGGCACAATTGACCAGTTGTCTCGAGCGGTTGTCGGCGGGCCGGTGCGCCCCCCGCATGCCGTGGGATACACCCTGAAAGCCCCGAACCATCGGCTCGGTGACCGCCTCACGTCTACGTGTGGGTGGCTGCCCAGGCCGCGATCCGCAAGGAAGTGTCTTCTTAAGATGAACAGGCTGGACTTCGTCGACCAGACGTCGCTGCGCGACGACATCCCGGCCTTCAGCCCGGGCGACACCATCAACGTGCACGTCAAGGTCATCGAGGGTGCGAAAGAGCGCGTCCAGGTGTTCAAGGGCGTGGTCATCCGCCGGTCCGGTGGCGGCGTCCGTGAGACGTTCACCGTCCGGAAAGAGAGCTATGGCGTCGGCGTCGAGCGGACCTTCCCGGTGCATTCGCCGACCATCGACCACATCGAGGTGGTGACTCGTGGCGATGTTCGCCGCGCCAAGCTGTACTACCTGCGCGAACTCCGTGGCAAGAAGGCCAAGATCAAGGAGAAGCGCTGAGCCGGTGCGCCCCGGCGGCCCTGCTGGGCCGGTGCGGCGCTTCGCAAGCCCCCAATCGCTGCTGGCTACTCTGATCTCGTGACCGACACGACGGACTCGTCTGAGCCCCAGTCCGAGCCGGGTAAGCCAGAGCCGAAGGTGTCTACCGCAGACGCCACGCACCCCGACGAGGCGCCCACGCCGGACCCCGAACCGGGGGACGAGGCCGACGGCGACGAGCCGAAGAAGAAGTCGGCGCTGCGCGAGCTGGCGATCCTGGCGGTCATCGCCATCACGCTCTACTACGTCATGTTGACGTTCGTGGCGCGCCCGTACCTGATTCCGTCGGAATCGATGGAGCCCACCCTGCACGGCTGTTCGGGCTGCGTCGGCGACCGAATCATGGTCGACAAGATCACCTATCGCTTCGGCTCACCGCATCCCGGGGACGTCATCGTCTTCAAGGGGCCGCCGCCGTGGAACCTGGGCTACAAGTCGATCCGGTCCAACAACACCGCGCTGCGCTGGGTCCAGAACGCGCTGTCCTTCATCGGCTTCGTGCCGCCGGACGAGAACGACTTGGTCAAGCGGGTCATCGCGACCGAGGGACAAACCGTGCAATGCCGGGCCGACACCGGCCTGACCGTCAACGGCAAGCCGCTCAAAGAGCCATTCCTCAACTCCGCCACGATGATGGCCGACCCGGCGATGTACCCGTGCCTGGGCAGCGAATTCGGGCCCGTCACCGTCCCGCCCGGCCGGCTGTGGGTGATGGGTGACAATCGCACACACTCCGCGGACTCGCGCGCCCACTGCACGAGCATCCCCGCCGACGCGCTCAAGGGCATCCTGTGCACCGGCGATCCCATGACGGGAACGGTGCCGGTGCCCAATGTCATCGGAAAGGCCAGGTTCATCGTGTGGCCGCCGTCGCGATGGGGTGGCGTGGGTTCGGTGAACCCCCAACAGGGGCAGTAGCCGTGGCCACGACGTGGCCGCCGCGCGCGGTGATCCGCAAGTCGTCGGGGTTGCGCACTCTGGAGTCCGCGCTGCATCGCAGCGGCCTGGGTCCGGTGGCCGGGGTCGACGAGGTGGGCCGTGGCGCCTGCGCGGGCCCGCTGGTGGTGGCGGCCTGCGTGCTCGGCCCGAACCGGCTGGAAAGCCTTGCGGCCCTTGATGACTCGAAGAAGCTGAACGAGAAGGTGCGGGAGAAGCTGTTCCCGCTGATCTGCCGGTACGCGCTCGCCTATCACGTGGTGTTCATCCCGTCGGTCGAAGTGGACCGGCGCGGCGTGCACGTGGCGAACATCGAGGGCATGCGGCGCGCGGTGGCCGGCCTGCCGCTGCGGCCCGGGTATGTGCTGTCCGACGGCTTCCGGGTGCCGGGCTTGCCGATGCCGTCGCTGCCGGTGATCGGTGGCGACGCGGCCGCGGCCTGCATCGCGGCGGCCAGCGTGCTGGCCAAGGTGAGCCGGGACCGGTTGATGGTCGCGATGGACGCCGACCACCCCGGCTACGGCTTTGCCGAACACAAGGGCTACAGCACGCCTGCGCACAGCAGGGCGCTGACACAGCTGGGGCCCTGCGCCGAGCACCGGTATTCGTTCATCAACGTCCGGCGCGTTGCCAGGGGTGGCCAGGCGCGGGTGGTGGCAGAGTGCAAACCCGACCCTCCGGGCGAGCGGGGCGAATTCCGGTGAGGAAAGATGGGATGAGACTTGCCGCCTCAGGGCCTGGGAAGGCGGGGAACATGGCAGGAAAAGGACGTCTGAGCAGATGAGTGCTGAGGATCTCGAAAAGTACGAAACCGAGATGGAGCTCTCGCTGTACCGCGAATACAAGGACATCGTCGGGCAGTTCAGCTACGTCGTGGAAACCGAGCGACGCTTCTATCTGGCCAACAGCGTGGAGATGGTGCCGCGCAACGCCGACGGCGAGGTCTACTTCGAGCTGCGGCTCTCCGACGCCTGGGTGTGGGACATGTACCGGCCGGCGCGCTTCGTCAAGCAGGTGCGGGTGGTGACCTTCAAGGACGTCAACATCGAAGAGGTCGAGAAGCCCGAGCTGCGGCTGCCGGAGTAGCCCTAGCCGTCCAGGGGGCTGCCGCCGTTGGGCAGCAGCTGCCCGCGGCTGTCGATGACGGCCCGCGCCACGTCGGCCAGCTTGATGTTGAGGGCCTGGGAGTGGCGCCGCAGCAGGTCGAACGCATCGTCCTCGGACATGTCGTGCAGCAGCATCAGCATCCCGACCGCCTTGCCGATCTCGCGGTTGCTCAGCAGGCCCCGGCGCAGGCTGGCGGAGTCTTCTCCCTTGGCGACCGCGTTGATGGCCACGCTGGCGAAGGCGGCCAGCACAGCAGCGCGCCCGGCGGCCTCGGCGTCGAACACGTCGGGCGTGTCGCTGAACAGGTTGAGCGCGGCACCTTTGCGTTTGTCGACCAGCAGCCGGAATCCCATCGCGCCGCGCACCGGCGTCTCGGCCACCAGCACGGCGGCGAGCTTGGGCCACAGCGAGGGCGTGGCCAGGTTCGCGTCGATCTGCGGGGTTTCTTCCTCGATCGCATCGATGCACGGGCCGTCATTGGTGCGCCGCTCCAGCTCGTCGATTTTTCTGGCGAGCTCGTCGCTGGCGCCGACCGTGACGTAGTGGTCGCCCTCGCGGACCAGCAGGCTGGCGTGGTCGCAGCCCTTGACGACCAGGGTCGCGGCGATGCAGAGCGCGGCGTACATCTCGTTGGCGTCGGAGCCCTGATAGATGATCTCGGCGAGGGCCGCGAAGACGGTGGCCGGGTCGGCCTTCTCGCCGCCCGGCATGGAATCGGGTGCACCGGCATTCGACTCGTCTGCCACTGTGTGCCTCTCTTCCTGCGTTCGCGGTGTTCAGGGCCGCGTTCGGTCACCGTAGATGATCGGTTTTCCGACGCCAACCCCACGTCGTTCAATGCCGGCTCGCGCCGGCCGTCCACGCCCCGCTTCGTAGCGTAAAGCACGTGCTAGAGGCGCCGACGGGCCTCGGGGTGAAAGGGACGGTCAACGTCGCGCCCAGGTAGCTTTGGCTGCGTGAACGTCTACAGCCGCGCCGACCGGATCTGGTAGGGCCCCATGTCGCGGTTCAAGACGGAGATGGCGACGTGTCCCGCCTGCCGGCGGGAGGCCGAGGCGACGGTCGAGTACACCTACGACAGCGACGGCAACGTCGTGTCGCGGCGAGTGCGCGACGTGCATTGCCGATCGTCCGACTGCCCCGGGAGCGACAAACCCCCGCACTGGGGATGAGTTAGCTTGCCGGACAAGGCGATTCGCGTATGTTGACGCGTCCGGCTGTGGATCGACTCGCGACTGGGGATAGACCCTTGTCGCTGCGACCTTTCAACGGTCGCGGGGCGGGCGCGTGTCGGCACCGCCCGGCAGGTTGGCCGCATGACGACGTTGAAGGCGATGAGCAGGATCCAGCTGGGCGCGATGGGTGAGGCCCTGGCCGCGGACCATCTGAGGGCGATGGGGTTGCGGATCTTGCACCGCAACTGGCGCTGCCGGCACGGCGAGCTCGACGTGATCGCCTGCGACGACGCCCGCCGCACGGTGGTGTTCGTCGAGGTCAAGACCCGCACCGGCGACGCTTTCGGTGGCCTGGCGTACGCGGTCACCGAGCGCAAGGTCCGGCGGCTGCGCCGGCTCGCGGGGCTGTGGCTGGCCGGCCAGGACGACGGCTGGGCGGCGGTGCGCCTCGACGTGATCGGGGTGCGCCTCGCGCAGGACCGCGTCCCGGTGATCACGCATCTGCAGGGCATCGGCTGATGGCGCTGGGACGTGCGTTCTCGGTCGGCGTGCGCGGCCTGGACGGCGAGATCGTCGAAATCGAGGCCGACATCACCTCCGGCTTACCGGGGGTGCACCTGGTCGGCCTGCCCGACGCCGCGCTGCAAGAATCCCGCGACCGCGTGCGGGCGGCGGTCACCAACTGCGGGAACACCTGGCCGATGTCGCGGCTGACCCTCGCGTTGTCGCCGGCGACGCTGCCGAAGATGGGGTCGGTCTACGACTTGGCGCTGGCGGTCGCGGTGCTGTCGGCGCAGCGCAAGCACCCGTGGGAGCGGCTGGAAAAGACGGTGCTGCTGGGGGAGCTGTCGCTGGACGGCCGCGTCCGCGCGGTGCGCGGCGTGCTGCCCGCCGTGCTGGCGGCCAAGCGCGACGGCTGGCCGAGCGTCGTGGTGCCAATGGACAACCTGGCCGAGGCCAGCCTGGTCGACGGCGTCGACGTGTGGGGCGTTCGCACCCTCGGGCAGCTGCAGGGCTGGCTGTCCGGTTCGGCCCAGCTGGACCAGCGGATCACCGGCGGGGTCGACGAGCCCGAGCCGGCGGCCGACCTGGCCGACGTGGTCGGGCAGTCGCAGGCCCGATTCGCGGTCGAAGTGGCGGCGGCCGGGGCGCATCACCTGATGCTGACCGGGCCGCCGGGGGTAGGCAAAACCATGCTGGCGCAACGCCTTCCGGGGCTGCTGCCGAAGCTGACGGACGGCGAGGCGCTCGAGGTCACCGCCATTCACTCGGTGGCCGGGCTGTTGTCGGGGGACACGCCGCTGATCACCCGGGCGCCGTTCGTGGCGCCGCACCACAGCTCCAGCGTCGCGGCTCTCGTCGGCGGCGGCTCCGGGATGGCCCGCCCCGGCGCCGTCAGCCGGGCGCACCGCGGGGTGCTGTTCCTCGACGAGTGCGCAGAGATCAGCGTCTCGGCGCTCGAGGCGCTGCGAACACCGTTGGAGGACGGCGAAATTCGGCTGGCCCGCCGCGACGGCGTGGCGTGCTACCCGGCGCGCTTTCAGCTGGTGCTGGCGGCCAACCCGTGTCCGTGCGCGCCGGCCGATCCCCGCGATTGCATCTGTGCGGCCGCCACCAAGCGTCGCTACCTGGGCAAGCTGTCCGGGCCGCTGCTGGACCGGGTGGACCTGCGGGTGCAGATGCATCCGGTACGGGCCGGGGCGTTTTCGGCCGCCGACGGCGAATCGACGGCGGCGGTGCGCGCCCGGGTGGCGCAGGCGCGCGAGACGGCCGCCGCCCGCTGGCGCGCCCACGGCTTCCGCACCAACGCCGAGGTGAGCGGGACGCTGCTGCGCCGGAAGTATCGCCCCGGCAGCGCCGCGATGAATCCGCTGCGCACCGCGCTCGACCGCGGGTTGCTCAGCATTCGCGGGCTGGACCGCACGCTGCGGGTCGCGTGGAGCCTGGCCGACCTGTCCGGCCGCGGCTCGCCGGGCCTCGACGAGGTCGCGGCGGCGCTGAGCTTCCGCCAACCGGGGACGCAGCGATGACGACCATCCTCGACGAATCCGTCTGCAGGGCATGGGCTTACCTGTCGCGGGTGGCCGAGCCGCCGTGCCCGCAACTTGCCGCCCTGGTGCAGTCGGTGGGGCCGGTGGAGGCCGCCGATCGGGTGCGCCGCGGGCTGGTCAACGACGAGCTGGCCCGCCACACCGAAGCGCGCCGTGAAATCGACCGGGCCGCAGCCGATCTCGAGCTGCTCGCGCAGCGCGGCGGCCGGCTCATCACACCGGACTCCGACGAATGGCCGCTGCTCGCCTTCGCCGCATTCGACGGCGCCGGCGCCCGGCCCCGTGTCGGCCCGCCGCTGGTGTTGTGGGCGCAGGGTCCCGTGCGGCTCGACGACGTGGCGCAGCGGGCGGCAGCGGTGGTCGGCACGCGGGCCGCGACACCCTACGGCGAGCAGGTCGCCGCCGACCTGGCGGCGGGTCTGGTCGAGCGTGACGTCGCGGTGGTCTCCGGCGGCGCCTACGGCATTGACGGCGCGGCGCACCGCGCGGCGTTGAGCTGCGACGGCAGCACGGTGGCGGTGCTGGCCGGCGGCATCGACATTCCTTATCCCGCAGGGCATTCCGCGCTGCTGCATCGCATCTCCCGGCACGGGCTGGTGTTCACCGAATACCCGCCGGGTGTGCGCCCGGCGCGATACCGGTTCCTGACCCGCAACCGCTTGGTGGCCGCCGTCGCGGGGGCCGCGGTCGTGGTGGAGGCGGGCCTGCGCAGCGGTGCGGCCAACACCGCCGCTTGGGCGCGCACGCTGGGCCGGGTGGTGGCGGCGGTGCCCGGGCCCGTGACGTCGTCGGCATCGGCGGGGTGCCACGCGCTGCTGCGCAACGGCGCCGAGTTGGTCACCCGGGCCGACGACATCGTCGAGCTCGTCGGTCGCGTCGGCGAATTCGCGGTCGAGGAACCACGTCCCGCCACCGCGCTGGACGGGCTGGGGGAGGCCGAGCGTCAGGTGTACGAGGCGCTGCCCGGCCGCGGCGCCACCACGGTCGACGAGATCGCGGTCGCGTCGGGCCTGGCCGCCGAGCACGTGCTCGGGCCGCTGGCGATCCTCGAGGTGACGGGGTTGGCCGAGCGCGACGGCGGGCGCTGGCGAATCGCCCGCGCGCGCAGTGCCCGAGCTGCGCAAACGTCGCGACTCGTATAGTCGGCGGGGGTCCGGTCAAAGAGGAGGACAAGTGGCGGGTCGACCCCTTCAGCACTTCACGGTCGTCGGTACTGAGCAAATCGCACCCCACATGGTTCGGGTGCTGCTCGAGGGCAGCGATTTCGGCACCTTCGTGCCCAGCAATTTCACCGACTCCTACGTCAAGCTGGTGTTCGTTGCCGACGCCGTCGACGTGGCCGCGCTGCCGCATCCGTTGACCCAGGACAGCTTCTCCGTCCTGCCGCCCGAGAAGAGGCCCTCGGTGCGGACCATCACCGTCCGCAAGGTCGACGCCGCGGCCCGGCAGATCGCGCTCGACATCGTGGTGCATGGCGAACACGGCGTGGCCGGTGCGTGGGCGGCCTCCGCCCAACCGGGCCAGGCGATCTACCTGATGGGACCCGGCGGCGCCTACACCCCGGACCCGGCAGCGGGCTGGCACCTGCTGGCCGGCGACGAATCCGCGCTGCCGGCCATCGCCAACGCGCTGGAGGCGTTGCCGCCCAACGCGATTGGCAAGGCGTTCATCGAGGTGGCCGGACCTGAGCACCAGATCGAGTTGACCGCGCCGGAAGAAGTGCAGGTGAACTGGATCTACCGCGGCGGCCGGGCCGACCTGGTGGCCGACGACCGCGCCGGCGATTTCGCGCCGCTGATCGAGGCCGTCACCACCACGCTGTGGCTGCCGGGGCAGGTGCACGTGTTCATGCACGGCGAGGCGCAGGCCGTCATGCACAACCTGCGGCCCTTCATCCGCAAAGACCGTGGCGTGGACGCGAAGTGGGCCTCGTCGATCTCGGGCTACTGGCGGCGCGGCCGCACCGAAGAGACGTTCCGGCAGTGGAAGAAGGAACTCGCCGAGGCCGAGGCCGGCGCCCGGTAGGGGTCGTCAGCGCGACGCCCCGGCTGGCATCCTCTAACGCATGGCATTCGGCGACTATCAGAACGAGATCTACTTCAAGGGCCTGGGCGGGGTGTCGCCCGCGCTGCCGATGGCCTTCGCGGAGCTGGAGGCCCGGGCCGAAAAGGCGATGCCGCCGTCGGTGTGGTCCTACGTCACCGGTGGCGCCGGCGACGAACGCACCCAACGCGCCAACCGCGAGGCATTCGACCACTGGGGCCTGATCCCGCGCATGTTCGTCGGGGCCAAAGAACGCGACCTGTCGGTCCAGATGTTCGGCCTGACCCTGCCGTCGCCGGTGTTCATGGCCCCGATCGGCGTCATCGGCATCTGCGCCCAAGACGGCCACGGCGACCTGGCCACCGCGCGCGCGGCCGCGGCCACCGGCGTCCCGATGGTGGTGTCCACCCTGACCGCCGACCCGATGGAAGACGTCGCCGCGCAGTTCGGCGACACCCCCGGCTTCTTCCAGCTGTACACGCCGAAGGATCGTGACCTGGCCGCCAGCCTGGTGCAGCGGGCCGAGGCCGCCGGCTACCAGGGCATCGTCGTCACCCTCGACACCTGGATTCCCGGCTGGCGCCCGCGCGACCTGACCACGGCCAACTTCCCGCAGCTGCGCGGCCACTGCCTGAGCAACTACACCAGCGACCCGGTCTTCCGGGCCAGCCTGCAGCGCCCGCCGGAGGAGGACCCGCAGGGCACCGTCCTGCAGTGGATCACGACCTTCGGCAACCCGTTGACCTGGGACGACCTGCCCTGGTTGCGGTCGCTCACCAAGTTGCCGTTGATCATCAAGGGCATCTGCCACCCCGACGACGCCCGGCGCGCCAAGGACGGCGGCGTCGACGGCATCTACTGCTCCACCCATGGCGGCCGGCAGGCCAACGGCGGCCTGCCCGCGCTGGACTGCCTGCCCGGCGTGATCGAGGCGGCCGAGGGAATGCCGGTGCTGTTCGACTCGGGCATCCGCAACGGTGCCGACATCGTCAAGGCGCTGGCACTGGGCGCGACCGCCGTAGGCATCGGCCGGCCGTACGCCTACGGCCTGGCGCTCGGCGGTGTCGACGGCATCGTGCACGTGCTGCGCTCGCTGCTGGCCGAGGCGGACCTGATCATGGCCGTCGACGGCTATCCGACGCTGAAAGATCTCACCCCGGACACGCTGCGGCGCGTCGGCTAGAGGGCTTCGACCGGGCCTGCGACGGTGGGGGAATGCAGGCGATCCTCGACGAGTTCGACGAGTACCTCGACCTGCAGTGCGGTCGGTCGGCACACACCCGTCGCGCGTATTTGGGCGACCTGCGCTCGCTGTTCGCCTACCTCGACGCTCACGGCGCCGGCCTGGACGGGCTCAACCTGCCCATGCTGCGGTCGTGGCTGGCCACCGCGGCGACCACCGGGGCCGCCCGCACGACGCTGGCCCGCCGCACCTCGTCGGTCAAGGCGTTCACGGCGTGGGCGGCGCGGCGCGGCCTGCTGACCGGCGACCCGGCCGCGCGGCTGCAGATGCCCAAGGCGCACCGCACCCTGCCCGCGGTGCTGCGCCAGGACCAGGCGCTCGACGCCATGGCCGCCGCCAAATCCGGTGCCGAGCAAGGTGATCCGCTGGCGCTGCGGGACCGGCTGATCGTCGAGATGCTCTACGCCACCGGCATCCGGGTCAGCGAGCTGTGCGGGCTGGACGTCGACGACGTGGACGCCCGGTTCCGGCTGGTGCGCGTCCTGGGCAAGGGCGACAAGCAGCGCACCGCGCCGTACGGGGTGCCCGCGGCCGAGGCGCTCGACGCCTGGCTGCGCGACGGGCGTCCCGCCCTGGCCACCGCGAACTCCGGGCCGGCGCTGTTGCTGGGGGCGCGGGGCCGGCGGCTCGACGTACGTCAGGCGCGCACCGTCGTGCACCAGACGATCGCCGCCGTCGACGGCGCACCCGACATGGGCCCGCACGGACTGCGGCACAGCGCGGCCACGCATTTGCTCGAAGGCGGCGCTGACCTGCGGGTAGTGCAGGAGCTGCTGGGCCATTCCAGCTTGGCGACCACCCAGCTGTACACCCACGTCGCGGTGTCCCGGCTGCGGGCGGTGCACGACCAGGCCCACCCGCGGGCCTAGCCGTTCAGCGGCTTGAGCCGGACGCGGGTGGACTTCAGCAGGCCAAGCGGATCGACGTAGTCGGCGGCCGACGCCGGGCCCCACATCGCGCCCCAGTGCAGGCACGCCGCGGCCGGGCAGCCGCGATGCCCGGCCAGCAGCTCGCCGATCACCGTTTGGGCGGTCACCGTCTGTCCGGCCCGCACGGCCGCCCGCACCGGCTCGTAGCTGGTGTGCAGGCCGCCGGGATGGGCCAGCGACACCACCGGACGCCCCGCCAGCGTCCCGGCGAACACCACGGTCGCGGCGCCGGCGGCGTATACCCGCTGGCCAGGGCTACCGGGCAGGTCCGCGCCGCGGTGGCCCGGCTGCCAATCCGGCGAGGGGGCATCGAAGCCGCGGGCCGATCCGTCCAGGGCCGGCGGCGGTCGCAGCGGCCAGTCCAGGCGGACGTCCTCGGCCGTCGCCGTCGCGGCGCTGGCCAGCACCACGCTCAGGACCAGCGCCACCCATCGCACATCTCGAGTTCACCGCCGCGCCCCCACCAGGGCCAATCGCGTCCGCAAATCTGTGCACGAATACCGATGTGTACAGACACGGTGGCAAAAAGCACCAGCTGAGTCGGTGTAAACTCCTCGTCGCGGCCCGTTAGCGGGCTGACTTCGCGCGTCTGCATGGCGTCTCCCGTTCCACTAGGAGAACGCAATGGCATGTCGGGAGGTCCCGACCGGGTTTGTTTACCGGCTGGGTCCGGCATCGCAGCAGTCGCCAGGGCCCGGCCTCACCCGATGCAGGGCGACAACCGAAACAAAGGAATGGCATCCACATGGCCGTCGTGACCATGAAGCAGCTGCTGGACAGCGGCACCCACTTCGGGCACCAGACCCGTCGCTGGAACCCCAAGATGAAGCGGTTCATCTTCACCGACCGCAACGGCATCTACATCATCGATCTGCAGCAGACGCTGACCTACATCGACAAGGCGTACGAGTTCGTCAAAGAGACCGTCGCCCATGGTGGCACGATCATGTTCGTCGGCACCAAGAAGCAGGCGCAGGAGTCCGTCGCGGACGAAGCGACCCGCGTCGGCATGCCGTTCGTGAACCAGCGCTGGCTGGGCGGGATGCTCACCAACTTCTCCACCGTGCACAAGCGCCTGCAGCGCCTCAAGGAACTCGAGGCGATGGAGCAGACCGGTGGCTTCGAGGGCCGCACCAAGAAGGAAATCTTGATGCTGACCCGCGAGAAGAACAAGCTGGAGCGCAGCCTGGGCGGTATCCGCGACATGGCCAAGGTGCCGTCGGCGATCTGGGTCGTGGACACCAACAAGGAGCACCTCGCGGTCGCGGAGGCTCGCAAGCTGAACATCCCGATCATCGCGATCCTGGACACCAACTGCGACCCCGACGAGGTCGACTACCCGATCCCGGGCAACGACGACGCGATCCGCTCGGCGGCGCTGCTGACCAAGGTGATCGCCTCCGCGGTCGCCGAGGGCCTGCAGGCGCGTGCCGGCGTGGGCCGCAGCGACGGCAAGCCCGAGGCCGACGCCGCCGAGCCGCTCGCCGAATGGGAGCAGGAGCTGCTGGCCTCGGCGACAACGACCGCAACGACCACAGCCACCACCGACGCCGCTGGAGCTGCACCCGAAACAACCCCTGAATCTTCATAGGAAGGCTGACCATTGGCGAACTTCACCGCTGCCGACGTCAAGCGTCTTCGTGAGCTCACCGGTGCCGGCATGCTCGACTGCAAGAACGCGCTGGCCGAAAGCGACGGCGACTTCGACAAGGCCGTCGAGGCGCTCCGGATCAAGGGCGCCAAGGACGTCGGCAAGCGCGCCGAGCGCGCGACGGCCGAGGGCCTGGTCGCGGCCAAGGACGGCGCGCTGATCGAGCTGAACAGCGAGACCGACTTCGTCGCCAAGAACGCGGAGTTCCAGACGCTGGCCGACGAGATCGTCTCGGCGGCAGCGCAATCCAAGGCCGCTGACGTCGACGCCCTCAAGGGCGCCAAGATTGGCGACAAGACGGTCGAGCAGGCCGTCGCCGACCTGTCGGCCAAGATCGGCGAGAAGCTGGAGCTGCGCCGCGCGACGTACTTCGACGGCACCGTCGAGGCGTACCTGCACAAGCGGGCCGCGGACCTGCCGCCTGCCGTCGGCGTGCTGGTCGAGTACACGGGCAGCGACGCCAATGCCGCGCACGCCGTAGCGCTGCAGATCGCGGCGCTCAAGGCGCGCTACCTCACCCGCGACGACGTCCCCGCGGACCTGGTGGCCAGCGAACGGCGCATCGCCGAGGAGACCGCGAAGGAAGAGGGCAAGCCCGAGCAGGCGCTGCCCAAGATCGTCGAGGGCCGGCTGAACGGATTCTTCAAGGACACCGTGCTGCTCGAGCAGCCGTCGGTGTCGGACAACAAGAAGACCGTCAAGGCATTGCTCGACGAGGCCGGCGTGACCGTGACCCGGTTCGCTCGCTTCGAGGTGGGCCAAACCTAGCCAGCACACGTGAGCGGCTAGCGTCACTGTTATGCGACGCGTGCATGCTTTCGGTGATGATGCTCTCGGTGACCTGGACGCGGTTGGCCTCAGCGATGCCATCCGGGCCGGGTGGGTCGGCCGTGCCGACGCCGTCGAGGCGGCCATCGCCCGCGCCGAAGCGGTCAACCCCGCGCTGAATGGCTTGGTGTACAAGGCGTTTGAGCAGGCGCGCAAAACCGCTGCGGCCAATCCGTCGACCGGATTTTTCAGCGGCGTCCCCACGTTCCTCAAGGACAACGTGGACGTCGCCGGCCAGCCGACCATGCGGGGCGCCGACGCCTGGACGCCATTCGACGCCGCCGCCGACGGTGAGTTCACCCAGCTGTATCTCGCCACCGGCCTGACGCCGCTGGGCAAGACGCAGATGTCGGAGTTCGGGTTCAACGCGGCGGCCGAGCACGCGCGGCTGGGCGCGGTCCGCAACCCGTGGGACACCGATTACACCGCGGCGGCGTCGTCGTCGGGCTCGGCGGCCTTCGTCGCCGCGGGCGTGGTGCCGATGGCCCACGCCAACGATGGCGGCGGGTCGATCCGAATTCCCGCCGCCTGCAACGGGATTGTGGGCCTCAAGCCGTCGCGCGGCCGGTTGCCCCTGGACGCCGAGCTGCGCAGGATGCCGGTGGGCATCGTCGCCAACGGTGTGCTGACCCGCTCGGTGCGCGACACCGCGGCGTTCTATCGGGAGGTCGAGCGCATCTGGCGCAATCCCAAGCTGGCGCCCATCGGCGACGTCACCGCGCCGGGCCGGCAGCGGTTGCGCATCGCCGTGGCGACCCAGTCGATCCGCCGCGAGTGCAGCCCCGAACTGCGCGAGCTGACGCTGAAGACGGCCGGGCTGCTCGAGGAGCTGGGCCATCGCGTCGAGCACCTGGACCAGCACCCGATTCCGGACAGCTTGGTGGACGACTTCATTCTGTATTGGGGCTTTTTGGCGATGGCGCAGGTGCGCTCCGGGCGCCGGGCATTCGGCGACTCGTTCGACCGAAGCAAGCTGGATGCCCTGACGCTGGGCCTGGCCCGGCACGCCAGCCGCCACCTGTACCGGCTGCCCCGGACGATCATGCGGCTGCGCGGGATGCGGCGCCGCAGCGCCGAGTTCTACCGCACCTACGACGCGCTGCTGACCCCGACGCTCGCCGACCCGACACCGCAGGTCGGCTACCTGGCACCGACCGACTACCAGCAGGTGATGGACCGGCTGATGGACTGGGTGACGTTCACGCCGCTGCAGAACGTGACCGGCGACCCGGCGATCTCGCTGCCACTGGCCCGCAGCGCCGACGGCATGCCGGTGGGCATGATGCTGGCCGCCGACCTCGGCCAGGAGGCGCTGCTGCTGGAGCTTGCCTACGAACTGGAGGCGGCCCGGCCGTGGGCCAGGATCCAGGACGCCGGATAGCTTGATGGCGGCGACCCGCTTCGCCCGCCTTCGCCGCCCTCGCGATCGCCGCTAGTCAGTCGGACCCGAGTTTTTCCAGCATGCGCTTGAACTCGCGCTGTTGCGCCACGGTCAGCTTCTCCAGGATGCGGCCGTCGGCGACCCGCACGGCGGCCTCCGCGCGCTTCAACACCGTGCGGCCCGCAGCAGTCAGGGTGGCCGGCAGCGCCCGTCCCGAGGACACCGACGCCGGTCGCGCCACCGCGCCAACCTCTTCCAGCCGGCGCAGCACCGTGTTCATGGCCTGCGGTGTGACGTTGGAGTTTCGCGACAGTTCGGCGCTCGACAGGCCGGGGCTCATCGAAAGCATTCGTAGGCAGACGAATTCGGGAAGCGTCAGGCCCAGCGGGCCCAATACGGCGGCCACCTCGGGCCGCAGCACGGCCGCCACTCGGTAGAGCAGGTAGCCAAGGGGAGCATCTCCGGTCGCAGCCACGCCAACGATATTGACACACGCAGGGATTCCCCGGCCGGTCGGCTCGATTGAAAACACCGGCGCCGGGTAGCCGAGATAAATGCCCAAGACGACCAAGGCCGGCAAGCCGAAGCAGGACGAGTTGCCGAGCACCCTGCAGCGGTCCGACTCCAAGGCGCAACGAACGTTCGCGAAGGCCCACGATGCGGCGGCCGACGAATACGGCAGCGAGGAGCGGGCGCACCGCGTCGCCTACGCCGCGGTCAAGCACAGCTTCGAAAAAATCGGCGACCACTGGGAGCCCAAGGAAGAGAAGGGGCCCTCGGACGAACGCGCCGAGCGCGGCGGGTTGCACAACACCGCGCCGTCGGCCGAGGGTGTCGACGCCAACGCCAGCAAGAAGCACCTGCTCGACGTCGCGCGGCGCCTGGACGTCCGCGGCCGGTCGAGGATGAACAAATCCGAACTGGTCGACGCGATCATGAAGCACAACCGCCGGGTCCGGGGTAAGTAGGGCCTGTGAGGGCGAAAGTGATTACTCTGCAAGGCATTTCGTGGCATCACTAACAAACAGCGACCAGGTCCGCCGTTAGCAATGTGGCATCTGAGACTGGATGGGCCTTTTGAGGTCTTTGTGGGCTGTTGTGGTGCAACGACATTAGATAAACGCACAGCCAATTAATAGATTTCCCAATGGCTATCGCTTCGCCGCAGTTCAGCGGCCGAATGTTTGGGTTCTGCATTGATCGGCTATGCGAGTTTTGTTGCGGTGACTACTCGCGCAACGGGGGGTAAATCAAATCACCGCTGGAAAGAATTGGAAACGATTCGGACTGAGAGGTATCTAGCACCATGAAATCAATTGCAATGAAATCGATGATCGCAGCTGCTGGCATTGCCGCCGTCGGCACCTTCACGGCGGCGACCGCGTCCGCGGCGCCCAACATCCAGGGCTTTGGCACCAGCCAGCAGCTCATCGAAGGGCCGTCGGTCACCAACTACACGGTGAGCAACCTGCAGCCGAGCAACACGGCGATTCCCGGGTACACGCCGAAAGGCACGTTGTACCAAGCGGATGTGACCGCACGGTCGGATGGCGGTCTGGTCACTCCGATGGTCAACGACTTCATCGCCCGCGGGCCCAATGGCCAGAACTACCGGGTGATCGACAAGGTCGGGGCACCGGGCAGCCTTAACCCGGCGCCGATCCAGCAGGGCAGCGAGTCCACCGGAACGCTGTACTTCGACGTGACCGGCGCACCGCCGAACGGCGTCGTCTACAACGAGGGCACGCAAGACGTCCTGATTTGGACGTCGAACGTGCAGGGCGACTCGGGACAGGGTGTGGCGCCGAACGCCACCCCGGCGCCCGGTGCGCCTCCGGGACCGGCTCCCGCGCACACCTAAGCCGTAAGGCCTTCCGGGCCTGACGATTTCGGAACTCCCCGCGCCGCAATGGCGCGGGGAGTTCTGCGTCGTCGGGCCAAACATTTTGGTGCCAAATACACAGCATCGGATCCGACGAAGGTGGGTACCCATCAGTAATGAGTTACACCGATCACAGGCCTGCGCAGGTGCGGGCTCAGGCTCAAGAACATGCCGAGAAGGCGCGCGAGAAGATGGACGAGCGCCGCCGCAAGCAGGAAGGCGGCCTGAGCGGTTGGCTGGCCGAGCGCGCCGGCCAGTGGGACCTGAGCGGGCAGGACGAAACGACCCTGCAGCGCCAGAAGTTCTTCTGGAACCTGTTGGTCGATTACTGGTTTCGCATGGAGATTGACGGCTGGGAGCATATTCCGGAGCCACCGGCGCTGCTGATCGGCATCCACTCCGGGGCGCCGTTCGTCTGGGACGCCTGGACCGTCGGACTGCAGTGGTGGCGGCGCTTCGGCCAGGAGCGCCCACTGCATGGGACCGCGCACGACGCCCTGATGGCCATCCCGCTGTTCGGGCGCTATTTCCGGTCCATGGGGGTGCTGCCTGCCGCGCCGGACGCCATCGCCACCGCGCTGGCGGAGGGCCGGGATGTGGCGCTATGGCCGGGCGGCGAGGTTGATTCGCTGCGGCCGTGGGCCGAGCGCGATCGCGCAAACCTGGCTGGTCGTTCGGGTTTCGTCAAGATGGCGATCCGCGCCGGCGTGCCGATCGTGCCGATCGCGACCGTCGGCGGCGCCGACGCCATGCCGGTGTTGATCCGCGGCGATCGACTCTCGCAGGTCCTGCGATTGGATCGCGTGTTGCGGCTCAAGGTTTTTCCGCTGGCGGTCTCACTGCCGTGGGGTATCGCGCCCGCGGCGCTGCCGCAGCTCCCGTTGCCGGCCAAGATCAGGACGCGATTCATGCCCGCGATCGACATCGACCACGATCCCTCGCGCGCCGACGACGACGAGTACGTCGAGGCCAAATACCGAGAGGTCCAGGACAGCATTCAGCAGGGCATGGATGCGCTGGCGCGCAAACGGGCGCTACCGCTGTTTGCGTAATATTCTGCGGCGCAACGTATTCGGGTTGAGCCAGGCAATGCCTACTGGGCGATGGCGTCTGGGGCGTGTTCCAACGCCCAGCCCGGGTTCTGCATCGGGTCGGTGATGATCCACTCCGGGTGCGGCGGCGTCACCGCCATGTAGCCCACCCCGCGGACGGTGTCGATCATCGACTCATGTTCGGTGCCGAGTTTGGCGCGCAGCCGCCGCACGTGGACGTCGACGGTGCGGACCCGCCCGGTGGAGTCGTATCCCCACACCTCGTGCATCAACCGCGTCCGGCTGAACGCCCGACCCGCATGCTGGACAAGGAAATTCAGCAACTTGAACTCGGTGACCGTCAGGCCGAGTTCGTTGCCGGCCAGCGACGCGGCGAAGCTGGAGGGATGCAGCAGGAGGTCGCCGAATTTCAGCGTGCCGTCCACCGCGCTGCGCCGACGCTTGATCGCGAGCCGCAACCGCGCCTCCAGCTCGTCCGCGCCGGCGGCGGGCATCAGCACGTCGTCGAAATGCCAGTCGACGTCGACCGCGACGAAGTTGGTGGGTGCGACGACGGCCAACACCGCGACGCCCGGCGCACTGGCGGTGAGGCGACGGCAGACCGCGCGTGCGGTCGCGAGGTTGGTGCGCGCATCGATGATGGCCACGTCAACCGCTTTGTGGCGCCCGTCGCCGTTGTCTTGCAGGACCGCGCGCCGGATGTTGCGGGTCAGCGCCTTCAGCGTCGGCAACGCCGATTCAAAATCGTCGTCGTCGGAAACCAGTAGGACGTCCAACAGACATCTCCAAACCTCATGAGGGTGTGCCTAGCCCCCGTACCCCGTAGGCACCTCGCAGGAGATCTCGAACAGCGCAGCGCTGTGTACCCCCTCAGGGCACGATTATGCCAACTATTCGTTCCAGATTTGGCGAAATGGGAGTCCCCGAGCCCCCCAGAAAGTCGACGGGCCCGGTCCGTTGTGCACGGACCGGACCCATCCTGGTGACAAGCTAATCCTGATGCGACTTCTGGCGCTCTTCGGCGACCTTTGCGCTGCCGCGAGCCGCTTCGGCCTCGGCCTCTTTCTTGGCCGCGTCGCGCTGGGCTTCGGCCTTGTCCTGCTGCGCCTGGCCCTCACGAGTCAGGTCGTCCTGACCGGTGACCGCGCCGACAGCTTCTTTGACCCGGCCCTTGACGTCCTCGACGACGCCCTTGACGGCTTCCGCGGGTCCAGACTTTTCGTCCGCCATGATGATTCCCCTTCAGTGGCGTACTGGTGTGAGCGTCTTGCGCTCCTGCTAACCGATCCCATGGACCAGTCCAATGACACGACGCGGTAGGCCCTGCTTCTCAAGACCATTGGTTTCCCCGCCGCCTTGGTCATTATTCCCAGGCTGCCGACGGCTCAAACATGAGGCGCCCGAGCGCAAGTCGTGATCGCTGCAATGCCGGTGTGACCTGGGTCGACGGACCGCGCCGGTAGCCCGGATCGCCGGCTGGGCAGATAATGCACCCCACCAGCGCGAGATTGTGCTGCGATGGGGCAGGATGTGAATGCCGTTCCGGGTGGGGGCGTTTTCCGGAATGGCACTGTTATGCGAGGAGTCTGATGACGCAGCCGGAGCCCAGCAGCGCCAACGGCGTGCCCGTGAGTCGGGCCAGGTATTCGCGAGTGCTGCTCAAGCTCGGCGGCGAGATGTTCGGCGGCGGCCAGGTCGGGCTCGATCCCGACGTCGTCGCCCAGGTGGCCCGCCAGATCGCCGAGGTGGTGCGCGACGGCGTGCAGGTCGCGGTCGTCATCGGCGGCGGCAACTTCTTCCGCGGCGCGCAGTTGCAGCAGCGCGGCATGGAACGCACCCGCTCGGACTACATGGGCATGCTCGGCACCGTCATGAACAGCCTCGCGTTGCAAGACTTTCTGCAGAAGGAAGGCATCGACACCCGGGTCCAGACCGCGATCACCATGGGTCAGGTGGCCGAGCCCTACATTCCGCTGCGCGCGGTTCGCCACCTGGAAAAGGGCCGGGTGGTGATCTTCGGGGCCGGCATGGGGTTGCCGTACTTCTCCACCGACACCACCGCGGCGCAGCGGGCGCTGGAGATCGGCGCCGAGGTGGTGCTGATGGCCAAGGCGGTCGACGGCGTGTTCACCGAGGACCCCAGGCAGAATCCGGACGCCAAGCTGCTCACGGCGATCAGCCATCGCGAAGTCATCGACCGTGGCCTGCGAGTGGCCGATGCCACGGCGTTCAGCCTGTGCATGGACAATGGCATGCCGATCCTGGTGTTCAACCTGCTGACCGACGGCAATATCGCCCGCGCGGTCGCTGGTGAGAAGATCGGAACGCTGGTCACCACCTGAGGGGAAGACGCGGACATGCGTGCCACGACGATGCAGAGCGCAGCGATGAGGAGGAGAGGCACAAAATGATTGATGAGGCTCTCTTCGACGCGGAAGAGAAGATGGAGAAGGCCGTATCCGTGGCCAGGGATGACCTGTCCAACATCCGAACCGGCCGCGCCAACCCGGGCATGTTCAACCGGGTCGTCATCGACTACTACGGCACCAACACCCCGATCAACCAGCTGGCCAGCGTCAATGTCCCCGAGGCCCGCCTGGTGGTCATCAAGCCGTACGAGGCCGGCCAGCTGCACGCCATCGAGGCCGCGATCCGCAACTCCGACCTCGGCGTCAACCCCACCAACGACGGCACCCTGATCAGGGTGGCCGTCCCGCAGCTCACCGAGGAGCGCCGCCGCGAGCTGGTCAAGCAGGCCAAGGGCAAGGGCGAGGACGCCAAGGTCTCGGTGCGCAACATCCGCCGCAAGGCGATGGAGGAGCTGCACCGCATCCGCAAGGACGGCGAGGCCGGCGAGGACGAGGTCGGCCGCGCGGAAAAGGACCTGGACAAGACGACCCAGCAGTACGTCACCCAGATCGAAGAGCTGGTCAAGCACAAAGAAGGCGAGCTGCTGGAGGTCTAGCGGCCGCTCAGCAACCAATCAGTGGCAACCTCCGATGCCGGCGCAGGCACCCAGTCCGACGAGTCGGCAGGTGGGGCCAAGAAGACGTCGCGCGCCGGACGCGATCTGCCCGCCGCCATCGCGGTCGGCCTGTTCACCGGCGGCCTCGTGGTGGGGTCGCTGCTGTTCGCGCCGCGCTGCTGGGTGGTGCTGTGCGCCGGCGCCATCCTGGTCGCCAGCCACGAGGTGGTGCGGCGGCTGCGCGAGGCGGGCTACGTCATCCCGGTCATCCCGCTGCTGATCGGCGGGCAGGCCACCGTCTGGCTGACCTGGCCGTTCGGCGCCCGCGGGGCGCTGGCCGGCTTCGGCGCCACGGTGGTGGTGTGCCTGATCTGGCGGCTGTTCATGCGCGACGACAGCAGGAACCACGATCCGGCCGCGGGCCCGCCGCCCCCGTCGAATTACCTGCGTGACGCGTCGGCCACCATCTTCCTGACCGCCTGGGTCCCGCTGTTCGCCACCTTCGCCGCCTTGCTGGTGTATCACCCCAAGGAAGGCGCCTGGCGGGTCTTCTGCCTGATGATGACGGTCGTCGCCTCCGACGTCGGTGGCTACGCCTTCGGGGTGCTGTTCGGCAAGCATCCGCTGGTCCCGTCGATCAGCCCGAAGAAGTCGTGGGAGGGCCTGGGCGGATCGCTGGTCTGCGGTATCACCGCGGCGCTGCTGATCGCGAGGTACCTGGGGCACCGGCCACCGTGGGAGGGCGTGGTGTTGGGCTTCGTGCTGGTGCTGACCTGCGTGTTTGGCGATCTGGTGGAGTCTCAGGTCAAGCGCGACCTCGGCATCAAGGACATGGGCCGGCTGTTGCCGGGTCACGGCGGCCTGATGGACCGGCTGGACGGTGTGCTCCCGTCGGCGGTCGCGGCCTGGTCGCTGTTCACGGTGCTGCCGGCGTAACAAGCGATACTGGACACGTCATGGTCCAAGAATTGGTATTCGACGCGCCCCGGCGCGGCCTGCCGCCGCGGCACCTGGCCGACCTCGACGAGGCGGAGCGCGCATCGGCCGTTGCGGAGCTCGGGCTGCCGGCGTTTCGGGCCAAGCAGCTCGCGCAGCAGTACTACGGCCGGTTGATCGCCGATCCACGGCAGATGACCGACCTCCCGGCCGGGGTGCGCGACGCGGTCGCCGGGGCGATGTTCCCCGACCTGCTGACCGCCGCCACCGAGATCACCTGCGACTCCGGCCAGACGCGAAAAACGTTGTGGCGGGCCATCGATGGCACCACGTTCGAGTCGGTGCTGATGCGCTACCCGCAGCGCAACACGGTGTGCATCTCGTCGCAGGCCGGCTGCGGGATGGCGTGCCCGTTCTGCGCCACCGGGCAGGGCGGGCTGACGCGCAACCTGTCGACCGCGGAGATCGTCGAACAGGTGCGGGCCGCCGCGGTGGCCGCGCGCGACGAATTCGGCGACCGGCTGTCCAATGTCGTGTTCATGGGCATGGGGGAGCCGCTGGCCAACTACTCGCGGGTGCTGGCCGCCGTGCGGCGCATCACCGAGGCGCCGCCGCACGGCTTCGGCATCTCGGCCCGCTCGGTGACGGTGTCGACGGTGGGGCTGGCGCCCGCGATCCGCAAACTCGCCGACGAGCGGCTGGGGGTGACCCTGGCGTTGTCGCTACACGCCCCCGACGACGAGCTGCGCGACACGCTGGTCCCGGTCAACAACCGCTGGAAGATCAGCGAGGCGCTGGAGGCGGCGCGCTACTACGGCGATGTGACGGGCCGCCGGGTGTCGGTCGAGTACGCGCTGATCCGCGACGTCAACGACCAGCCGTGGCGGGCCGACCTGCTCGGCAAGCGGCTGCACGGTGCGCTGGGGCCGCTGGTGCACGTGAACCTGATTCCGTTGAATCCGACGCCCGGCAGCGACTGGGATGCCAGCCCGAAGGCGGCTGAGCGCGAATTCGTCCGGCGGGTGCGCGCCAGGGGAGTGTCGTGCACGGTGCGCGACACCCGCGGGCGCGAAATCAGCGCCGCCTGCGGCCAGCTGGCGGCCGAGGGCAAAGCGGCGAGGTGAACCGCGGCGGCGGGTAATGCGTCTAAAGAGGTAACACCAGCAACGAAGGAAAGGGCCGTCATGACTCGCCTGTTGTCTCCGCTGAAGTTGTTCGCAGCCGCGGCCTGCGCCGCCGCCCTGATCCTCGGGCTGGCCGCTCCGCCTCCCGCGCAGGCCGCCGACGACCGCCTGAATTTCACCGGCACCACGATCAGCGGGGCGCCGTTCAACGGCGCCACCCTGCAGGGCAAGCCTGCGGTGCTGTGGTTCTGGGCTCCGTTCTGCCCGTTCTGCAACGCCGAGGCCCCCGGCGTCGCCCAGGTCGCGGCGGCCAATCCCGGCGTCACCTTCGTCGGCATCGCCGGGCATTCGAGCGTCCCCGACGAGCAGGGCTTCGTGTCCAAATACGGCCTGAACTTCACCAACCTCAACGACGACGGCTCGATCTGGGCCCGCTACAACGTGCCGTGGCAGCCGGCGTACGTGTTCTACCGGGCGGACGGCAGCTCGACGTTCGTCAACAATCCCACCTCGGCCATGTCACAGCAGGACCTGGCCGGCCGGGTTGCCGCGCTGACGCACTGACCTCGTGGACCAGGGCCTCATCGGCTTGGCCTTCGCCGCCGGGCTGGTCGCGGCCCTGAACCCGTGCGGGTTCGCGATGCTGCCCGCCTACCTTTTGCTGGTGGTGCGCGGTGCGCGGCCGGACGAACGCGCCGGTCCGCTCGGCGGGGTCGGGCGTGCGCTGAGCGCCACCGCGGGGATGGCGCTGGGCTTCCTGACCGTCTTCGGCGTGTTCGGGGCGCTGACCATCTCGGCGGCCAGCACGGTGCAGCGCTACCTCCCATACGTGACAGCCGCGATCGGTGTTCTCCTTGTCGCACTTGGGATTTGGCTGCTCGCGGGTAGGGAGCTGTCGGCGCTGACACCCCGGGCGCTCGGCCCACGCTGGGCGCCGAAGGCCAAGCAGCGGTCCCGGCTACTCGGCATGTACTCCTACGGCGTCAGCTACGCGATCGCGTCGCTGTCCTGCACCATCGCACCGTTCCTGGCGGTCACCGCCGCGGGCTTTCGTCGCGGCTCGGTTGCCACCGGCGTGCTGATCTACCTGGCCTATGTCGCGGGCCTGACCCTGGTGGTCGGCGTGCTGGCTATCGCCGCGGCCACAGCCAGTTCCGCGCTCGCCGACCGGCTGCGCCGAATCTTGCCGTTGGTCAACCGAATTGGCGGCGTCCTGCTGGTAGCGGTCGGGCTGTACGTGGGCTACTACGGCCTCTACGAGCTGCGCCTGCTGAGCGGCGATGCGGATCCGCGCGATGCGGTGGTCCTGGGTGCCGGCCGCCTGCAGGGCACGCTGGCCGGCTGGGTGCACCAGCACGGCCTCTGGCCATGGGTTATTGCGTTGGCCGTCTTGCTGATTGGCGCGTATGCCGCGGCCCGGCGCCGGCGCGGCCGGACGCGCTAGCGAATAGCTACTTGAGCCAGCCGCGGCGGCGGCCCCACCAGTCGCGCACCAGGACCGCGAGGGTGACGACGGCAAACCCGATCAGGTAGGCGTTCTCGACGTGTCCGACGTGGTTACCGCGCAGCATCGCCAACAAGAAGATGACGCCGAACACCCCGACGGCGTGCCAGGTGCGGAGGTTGATCCTGCTCCAGCCCCACGCTGCGGACGGCACCTCGGCGGGGTCGACACCGTTGTAGTGGTCCACCTCAGTACTGGCCACGGCGGTTCCCTTCGGATCGGATGGGCGTTCTGCTCGACATTCTGGCATACCCACCTTGCGCGCAGGCCGCGCAGGCGCAGGCTGGCGACCGACACGTCGGGTCCGGTCGGACGCCAGCCTTGCCCCGCGATTCGTGCGACTAGGACGGCGGCATCAGCACGGTGTCGATCATGTACACCGTCGCGTTCGCGGTGGGCACCCCACCGCAGACCACACTCGCGTTGTTCACCTTGAGAGCGTTGCCCTGGCCGGTCACCGTCACGTTCGCGCCCTGCAGGGTCGGGTGGGCGCCGTCGACCTTAGCCGGGCTCAGCTGCCCCTGCAGCACGTGGTAGGTCAGGATGCTCTTCAGCAGGGATGCGTTCGTCTTCAGCTGGCCGATCGTGGATTCGGGCAGCTTGCTGAACGCGGCATCGGTCGGTGCGAACACCGTGTACTGACCGTTGTTGAGCGTGTCGACGAGGTTCACGTCCGGGTTGAGCTTGCCCGACAGGGCCGACGTCAGCGTGGTGAGCTGGGGGTTGTTCGACGCGGCCACCGCGACCGGAACCTGCGACATGCCGTCCACCGAGGCGGGGCCACTGGGATTGGCTGCCGCGTAATCCGCGCACCCGGGGCCGACCAGATCGGCCGCCATCGCATTCGGAGACACGGCTACCCCGAGGCCGAAAATGCTGGCCGCCGCAAGACCGCTTGCCGCAATTCTGCTGTGTCGTTTCATATCCATCGCTCCCTTGTTAGGCCGGGATCGTTCACCCCCGTTGGCTGAACCCCTGCATCAGTCGTTCGGAGCCGCCCCGTCGTTGGACTGGTCGCCACGGCGAATTAGCCGTAGGTGAAGGAAAACACCTGCAAACCCTTGCTCGGCCGGACCTCTAATGTTCCTGGGGCCACTTGATCGTCGGCGACGATCTGATGGGAGGTCGGCGGTCCGCTGATCGGCACCGTCGTTGACTTTCCGTTGCGCAACACCGTGACGGTCCCGGTTCCGCCGGCGACGATGTACACGTTTTTGGCTTGGTAGTTCAGCTTGATGGCCGAGTTGTCGCCGGCCGTCGCGCCCTGGTAGTCCAGCGACCACGGCCCCGTCAACGCAAAGCTGTTGGGCTTCAGGGCCGGTGGATACCCAAACGTCGCGGACCCTTCGTCATACGTGCCGCCACCGCCGTAATTCACCATCTTCCCGACGGCGAGATACGTCTCCGGCGTGAGGCCCTGCTGCGGCGTGGTGTCGGCCGCGTCGACGGGTGGTGGGAGCTTGACATCCGGCTTCGCGTCGACGAGCAACTGCCTGATCAGTTTCTCCGTGACGTCGTAGTCGCCTTCGCCGAACTTGATGTGGCGGACAGTGCCGGTGGCGTCGATCAGATACTCGGCCGGCCAGTACCGGTTTCGGTAGTTCGTCCAGGTGCTGTAGCCGTTGTCCAGCGCAATCGGGTACGTGATGCCCAGATCCGCCGCGCCGTGAACGACGTTGCCCGGCACCTGTTCGAAGGCGTACTCGGGGGTGTGCACGCCAATGACGTCGAAGCCACTGTCGTGGTAGCCGTGGTACCACCCGACGACGTGCGGGATGGCGCGTTGGCAGTTGATGCAGGAGTAGGCCCAGAAATCGATCAACACGACTTTGCCGCGCAACGCATTCAGGGCAATCGGCTTGCCCTCCGGCGTGTTCAGCCACGCCGCGATGCCCTTGATATCCGGTGCGGGGCCGCAGTTTTCGAGCTTCGACGCTCCGTTGCTGCAGTTCGACAGCTGCGCATTCTGGTCGTTGACGATGCCGCCGAGATTCAGCTTCTGCCGGATCGTGTCGGAGCCGCCGATTTTCTGCTGCAGCGACGCAGTGTAGTCGGGGATCGCTCGCTGCAGCTTCGCCGGCAGATTGAACACCAGCGCAACCGCGAGCAGTATCGTGACCAGTCCGGCTGCGATTCGAATCTCGCGCTGTCGGCGCCGAAAAGCCTTGACGCGCTCAGCCACCCGCTGGCCGGCCACCGCGAAGAACAGCAGCGGCAGCGCGGCGCCGAGCGCGAACGCGCCGGTGAGTACGACAATGCCGAAGCTGATGGCGGAGGTGGCTCCGGCGACGACGATCGCGGCCAGGACGGGGCCCGCGCATGGGACGTACAGTACGCCCAGCGCCAGACCGAGTCCGAAACCGTTTCCGCGAGTTGTGATTTGCTTTTGTGGGATGCGGGAGAACGGCCGCTCCAGGAGTTGCTCGAATCCGGGAAAGATGAGGCCGATTCCAATCGCCACCAAGGCGACCAGTGCCACCCAGCGGATGGCGTCTTGGGGGAGGTGCAGCGCCGACAGCACGGCCGAGCCGAGCAGGGTTACCACGCTGAAGCTGAGGACCAGTCCGCCGATAACCCGGTAGGGGCGCGAGGTCGCGGCTAGTCGGCGTTTGGGCTTGACCGCCACGGCGCCGTCGGGTTCTGTTACCGCCGTGGCGGTTTCGCCTTGGGTTCCCGAGAAGAAGATCACCGGCAGCACCGGCAGGATGCACGGGGAGATTCCGGTGATCAGGCCTCCGAGGAAGCCGACCAGAGCAAGTGTCAACATGTCACGTATTCGTCGCTACCGGCGTCGTGGATTGGTAAGACCCGCAGAGCTTTCCGGCCGAGAAAGAACTGGAAGAAAGCACGGCAGGACAACCCGCCGCAGCGGGCTGCCCTGCCGTGGGTGCGGTGAACGCTACTGAGCCGGAGGGGGCATCAGCACCGTGTCGATCATGTACACGGTCGCGTTCGCGGTGTGCACCCCGCCGCACACCAAGCCCGCATCGTTGACCTTGAGGTCATTTCCCTGACCGGTCACCGTTGAGTTGGCGCCCTGAAGGGTCGCGTGGGTGCCGTCGACTTTGGCCGGACTCAACTGGCCCTGCACCACGTGGTAGGTCAGGATGCTTTTGAGCAGCGGCGCATCCGTCTTGAGTTTGTCGACGGTGGCCGGCGGAAGTTTGCCGAACGCGGCGTCGGTCGGGGCGAACACGGTGTACTGCCCGTTGTTCAGGGTGTCGACGAGGTTCACGTTCGGGTTCAGCTTGCCCGATAGCGCGGAGGTCAGGGTGGTCAGCATCGGGTTGTTCGACGCCGCCGTCGCGACCGGGTCCTGCGCCATCCCGGCCACCGACCCGGGGCCGCTGGGATTCTGCCCGGCGTAGGCCGAGCACCCGGACCCGATGAGGTCCGCGGCCGGATCCGCCGGTGCGGACGTCATGGCCGGTGCCGCCATGCTGCTCGTCGGTGTCGCGCTGGTGGTGCTCTGAGCGGCGGGCTTGTTGCTCGAACACCCCGAGAAGCCCACGATCGCGATTGCGGCGAGGCTCGTCGCCGCAAGTGTCTTGGCCTGCACATTCGTCATGAATTTCGATTCCTTTGCTACCCACGGCCTGCCGCCGTCGTTCCGGTTGGACAGCAGTGATTCGGAGTGACACCGGTCACGGATGGGGTCCGAGGGTCCTTCATTTTCGGCGTCTCCCGAAAACTCGACGCAGGGGTGCGACGTCGGCGCGCCGAAACGGCACAATGGATGGGTGACCAGCCCGACGACCACCGATGCCACCGGCCGCCTGCGCGTGCTGGTCTTGGGCAGCACCGGCTCCATCGGCACCCAGGCGCTCGACGTCATCGCCGAAAACCCCGACCGCTTCGAAGTGGTCGGGCTGGCCGCCGGCGGGGCAAACCCGGAGACACTGCGACGGCAGCGCGCCGAGACCGGCGTGACCAACGTCGCCGTCGCCGACGAGCGCGCGGCCGCGCTGCTCGGGGACGTGCCGCTGCGCGGCCCCGACGCGGTCACCCGGCTGGTCGAGGAAACCGAGGCCGACGTCGTGCTGAATGCCCTGGTCGGAGCGCTGGGCCTGCGACCGACCCTGGCGGCACTGAAATCGGGTGCGCGGCTGGCGCTGGCGAACAAGGAATCGCTGATCGCCGGCGGTCCGCTGGTCCTGAAGGCCGCGCGGCCGGGCCAGATCGTGCCGGTGGATTCCGAGCACTCCGCGCTGGCGCAGTGCCTGCGCGGCGGCGCCCCCGACGAGGTCGCGAAGCTGGTGCTGACCGCCTCCGGGGGGCCGTTCCGCGGCTGGACCGCCGCCGACCTGGAGGCCGTCACGCCCGCGCAGGCCGGCGCCCATCCGACCTGGTCGATGGGGCCGATGAACACGCTGAACTCGGCGTCGCTGGTCAACAAGGGTCTCGAGCTCATCGAGACGCACCTGCTGTTCGGCGTTCCCTACGACCGCATCGACGTGGTGGTGCACCCGCAGTCGATTGTTCATTCGATGGTCACGTTTACCGATGGGTCGACGATCGCGCAGGCCAGCCCGCCGGACATGAAGCTGCCCATCTCGCTGGCGCTGGGCTGGCCGCGGCGGGTGCCCGCCGCGGCGGCGGCCTGCGACTTCAGCACCGCTTCTACCTGGGAATTCGAGCCGCTGGACGCCGCTGTTTTCCCCGCAGTGGAGCTGGCGCGGCGGGCCGGGGAGACCGGCGGCTGCATGACGGCGGTGTACAACGCCGCGAATGAGGAGGCCGCCGCGGCGTTCCTGGAGGGGCGGATCAAGTTCGGAGCGATCGTCAGAACAATCGCCGACGTGCTGCACGCCGCAGACCAATGGGCCGTTTTACCCGCTACCGTGGATGACGTACTAGACGCGCAGCGCTGGGCGCGTGAGCGAGCACAACGAGCCGTGCGAGCCGCGAGCCCCGCGGGGGTCTGAAGAAGGACTCCGCAGAAGTTTTGAAATGGTCTTAGAAAGGTCCTAGCGCCTGATGTTCGCTATCGGCATTGCGATGTTCGCGCTCGCCATCTTGGTCTCGGTGGCGCTGCACGAGTGCGGGCACATGTGGGTCGCCCGCGCGACCGGCATGAAGGTGCGCCGCTACTTCGTCGGGTTCGGTCCCACGCTGTGGTCCACCCGGCGCGGCGAGACCCAGTACGGCTTCAAGGCCATCCCGTTGGGCGGATTCTGCGACATCGCCGGGATGACGCCCGTCGAGGACCTGGCGCCCGACGAGGGCGAGCGGGCCATGTTCAAGCAGAAGACGTGGAAGCGCGTCGCGGTGCTGTTCGCCGGGCCCGGCATGAACTTCATCATTTGCATGGTGTTGCTCTACGCCATCGCCCTGATCTGGGGGCTGCCCAACCTGCACCCGCCCACCCAGGCCCTGGTCGGCGAAACCGCTTGCGCCCCAGCCGAAATCGCGCCGGGCAAGTTCGGGACCTGCACCGGCCCGGGCCCGGCCGCGTCGGCCGGCATTCGCCCCGGCGACGTCGTCGTCAAGGTCGGTGACACCCCGGTGTCCACCTTCGAGGACATGGCCGCCGCGGTGCGCAAGTCGCACGGCACCGTCCCGGTCGTCGTGCAGCGCAACGGCTCCTCGATCACCACCTACGTCGACGTCACGCCCACCCAGCGCTACGGCGCGAACGGCCAGGGCGACCAGAACCAGCCGTCCACCGTCGGCGCCATCGGCGTCGCGCCCGTCCACGCGGGTCCCACCCACTACGGCGTGCTGTCGGCCGTCCCCGCCACCTTCACCTTCACCGGCGACCTGACCGTCGAGGTGGGCAAGGCGCTGATGGCCATCCCGTCGAAGGTCGGCGCGCTGGTGCACGCCATCGGCGGCGGGCAGCGCGACCCGCAGACCCCGATCAGCGTCGTCGGGGCCAGCATCATCGGTGGCGACACCGTCGACCACGGGCTGTGGGTGGCGTTCTGGTTCTTCCTGGCCCAGCTGAACCTCATCCTGGGGGCGATCAACCTGGTGCCGCTGCTGCCGTTCGACGGCGGCCACATCGCCATCGCGGTGTTCGAGAAGATCCGCAACGTCATCCGGTCCACCCGCGGACTGGTCGCGGCGGCGCCGGTGAACTATCTCAAGCTGATGCCGGCGACCTACGTGGTGCTGGTATTCGTGGTGGGGTACATGCTGCTGACGGTGACCGCCGATCTGGTCAACCCGATCCGGCTCTTCCAGTAACTACCGAAGGAATTGAAAACAGTGGACATTGGCTTGGGCATGCCGCAGGCCCCGCCACCCACGCTTGCGCCCCGGCGTAAAACGCGCCAGTTGATGGTCCGCGACGTCGGGATCGGCAGCGACTCCCCGATCTCGGTGCAGTCGATGTGCACCACCAAAACCCACGACGTCAATACGACGCTGCAGCAGATCGCCGAGCTGACGGCCGCGGGCTGCGACATCGTCCGGGTGGCCTGCCCGCGTCAGGAGGACGCCGACGCGCTGGGCGAGATCGCCCGGCACAGCCAGATCCCGGTGATCGCCGACATCCACTTCCAGCCGAAGTACATCTTCGCCGCGATCGACGCGGGATGTGCTGCGGTGCGGGTGAATCCGGGCAACATCAAGGAATTCGACGGCCGGGTCGGCGAGGTGGCCAAGGCCGCGGGCGCCGCGGGCATCCCGATCCGCATCGGCGTCAACGCCGGCTCGCTGGACAAGCGGTTCATGGAGAAGTACGGCAAGGCCACGCCCGAGGCGCTGGTCGAGTCGGCGCTGTGGGAGGCCTCGCTGTTCGAGGAGCACGGCTTCGGCGACATCAAGATCAGCGTCAAGCACAACGACCCCGTCGTGATGGTCGCCGCCTACGAGCAACTGGCCGCGCAGTGCGACTACCCGCTGCACCTCGGCGTCACCGAGGCTGGGCCCGCGTTCCAGGGCACCATCAAGTCCGCGGTCGCCTTCGGCGCGCTGCTGTCGCGCGGCATCGGCGACACCATTCGGGTGTCGCTGTCGGCGCCGCCGGTCGAGGAAGTCAAGGTCGGCATCCAGATCCTCGAATCGCTGAACCTGCGGCCGCGCGGGCTGGAGATCGTGTCCTGCCCGTCGTGCGGCCGTGCGCAGGTCGACGTCTACACCCTGGCCAACGCCGTCTCCGCCGGCCTCGACGGCCTCGATGTGCCGCTGCGGGTCGCCGTGATGGGCTGCGTCGTGAACGGTCCGGGCGAGGCCCGCGAAGCCGACCTGGGCGTCGCGTCCGGCAACGGCAAGGGCCAGATCTTCGTGCGTGGCGAGGTGATCAAGACGGTGCCCGAGGCCCAGATCGTCGAGACGCTGATCGAGGAGGCCATGCGCATTGCCTCGGAGATGGACAGCGATCACGGTCCTGAAACAACAGCGAGCGGTTCGCCGATTGTGACCGTAAGCTGATAATCGCCAGTTCGTTTCTGCTGGCGTTCGAGTCACACCACAGAGAGTTCGCCCCATGTCGGCTCCGCCTCTTTTTCGCCTAGTCGGCGACCGGCGGGTGTCCGTGGTGCGCGATGCCGCCGCGGTGTGGCGGGTGTTTAAGGCCGATCCGATCGGGTCGTGCATGGTCGCGTCCCGCGTCGCCGATCACGGCATCGAACCCAACGCGATCGGCGGCGAGCTGTGGACGCGGCGCGGCGCGGAGGAGTCGCTGTGCTTCGCCGGCGCCAACCTGATCCCGCTGCGGGGCGGGCCGGACGACCTGAACGCGTTCGCCGACGAGGCGATGAGCGCGACGCGCCGGTGTTCGTCGCTGGTCGGCAGGGCCGACCTGGTGATGCCGATGTGGGAGCGGCTGGAGCCGGCCTGGGGCCCGGCGCGCGACGTGCGGGCCGACCAGCCGCTGATGGCGCTGGCCACCCACCCCAGTTGTGAGCTGGACGCGGAGGTGCGTCAGGTGCGTCCCGAGGAGCTGGACGCCTACCTGGTGGCCGCCGTCGACATGTTCATCGGCGAGGTCGGCGTCGACCCGCGGCTCGGCGACGGCGGCCGCGGCTACCGGCGCCGGGTGGCCAGCCTGATCGCATCCGGGCGCGCGTGGGCCCGCTTCGAGCGCGGGCAGGTGATATTCAAGGCCGAGGTGGGGTCGCAGTCCCCGGGGGTTGGCCAGATCCAGGGCGTCTGGGTGCATCCCGAACGGCGCGGCCTGGGCCTGGGGGCCCGCGGCACCGCCATGCTGGCCGCGGTGATCGTCGGCAGCGGCCGCATCGCCAGCCTGTACGTGAACAACTTCAATACCGTGGCCCGCGCCGCCTACGCGCGGGTGGGCTTCGAGGAAGTCGGCACCTTCGCGACGGTGCTGCTCGACTAGGCCGTCCGGCCGCACGAGCGCCCGGCTGGCCGCACATTCGGCCCCGGGGATAAGCGATCGAACTAGATCACGGTTGCGTCTCGGTGTGTCTGCGGCGGACTGACCGTCACAGTTCTAACATCTGTCACGATGGCAACAACAACCTCTCAGATCTCGCTGGCATCAGCAGTCTCAACAGTTTCGGGCTTGCTGCTGGTCGCGGTCATCGCGCTGTCCGGGTGCACGCCGCGACCGGACGGCCCCGGCCCCGTCGCCGAAAAATTCTTCCACGCCCTGTCGGTCGGCGACACCGCGACGGCCGCGCAGTTCTGCGACAGCGTCAACGAGGCCCGCGAGGCGCTCAACGCCGCGTGGTCCGGGCTGCAGGCCACCCACCTGGACGCGCAGGTGCTCAGCGCGAAGCACGCCGAGGACACCGGCACGGTCAGCTACCGCTTCACCTGGCACCTGCCCAAGAACCGGACCTGGAACTACGACGGCCAGCTGCAGATGGCGCGCTACGAGGGCCGCTGGGAGGTCCGCTGGACGCCGACCGGGCTGCATCCCCGGCTCGGCGAACACCAGACGTTCGCGCTGCGGGCCGACCAGCCGCGGCGCGCGTCGGTGAACGAAATCGGCGGCAGCGACGTGCTCGCGCCCGGCTACCGCTATCACTACACGCTGGACGCCGCCGCGGCCGGACCGCCGCAGTCGCTGAGCTTCACCACCCACTCGATCGTCGACGTGCTACGGCCGTTCAACGACACGCTGACCGACCCGCAGCTGCTCGCCGAGCGGGCCAGCTCGACGCCCAACCAGATAGACCTGGGCGTCACGCTGCTGCCCGCCGACAACGACAAGGTGTTCCCGTTGATCGGCAAGCTGCCCGGCATCGTCGTCACGCCGCAGCCCGACATGCTGGCCACCGACCCGCATTTCGCGCCCGCGGTGATCGGCGAGGTCAAAATGGCGGTGATCGACCAGCTCGACGGCCAGGCCGGCTGGCGGGTGGTCAGCGTCAACCAGAACAACGTCGACGTCGCCGTCCTGCACGAGGTCGAGGGGTCGCCCGCGCCGTCGGTGTCGATCACCCTGGACCGGGCGGTGCAGAACGCCGCGCAGCACGCCGTCGACACCCGCGGCGGCAAGGCGATGATCGTGGTGATCAAGCCGTCGTCGGGCGAGATCCTGGCGGTCGCGCAGAACGGCGGCGCCGACGCCGACGGCCTGCCCGCCACCAACGGCCTCTTCCCGCCGGGGTCGACGTTCAAGATGGTCACCGCCGGCGCGGCCATCGACCGCGACATGGCCTCGCCCAACACAATGCTGGGCTGCCCGGGCCACCTCGACATCGGCCACCGGACCATTCCCAACTACGGCGGCTTCGACCTCGGCGTGGTATCGATGTCACGTGCGTTCGCCAGCTCGTGCAACACCACCTTCGCGGAGCTGAGCAGCAAGATGCCGCCCCGCGGCCTGACCCAGGCGGCCACCCGCTACGGCATCGGGCTCGACTACACGGTCGACGGCATCACCACGGTGACCGGCTCGGTGCCGCCGACGGTCGACCTCGCCGAGCGCACCGAGGACGGCTTCGGCCAGGGCAAGGTGCTGGCCAGCCCGTTCGGCATGGCCCTGGTCGCGGCGACCGTCGACGCCGGCAAGACCCCGGTGCCGCAGCTGATCGCCGGCCGGCCGACGACGGTCGAGGGCGACAACACCCCGATCAGCCCGAAGATGGTCGACGCGCTGCGGCCGATGATGCGGCTGGTGGTGACCAACGGGACCGCCAAGGAGATCAACGGCTGCGGCGAGATCTACGGGAAGACCGGTGAGGCCGAGTTCCCGGGCGGATCGCACTCGTGGTTCGCCGGGTACCGCGGCGACCTGGCCTTCGCGACGCTGATCGTCGGGGGCGGCAGCTCGGAGTACGCGGTGCGGATGACCAAGGTGATGTTCGAGTCGATGCCCCCGGGCTACCTGGCGTAACGTCTCGTTCCCGCGAGGGCGGTAAATTTGCGGGCATGACCGACAGCGGTGGGGACATGCTCGCCTTGCGGGTGTCCGACGCCGACCGCAACGGCACGATGCGGCGACTGCACAACGCGGTTGCGCTCGGGCTGATCGATATCGACGAGTTCGAGCAGCGTTCGTCGCGGGTGTCCGACGCGCGGACCCAAAACGAGTTGGCCGGGCTGGTCAGCGACCTGCCCGGGCCGGGCGCCATCGTCACGTCGGCGGCCGACCGCGTCGAACTGCGCGGCTGGGCGGGCTCGCTGAAGCGCCACGGCGAATGGACGGTCCCCACCCGGTTGGCGCTGGTGCGCCGGCTCGGCTCGATCGAACTCGACCTCACCAAGGCCCGTTTCGCGGGGCCGGTCGTGGTCATCGAACTCGACATGCGATTCGGCTCGGTGGACATCCGGTTGCCCGAGGGCGCCAGCGCTTCCATCGACGACGTCGAGGTCTATGGCGGCAGCGCCAGCGACCGCCGCAGGGACGCCCTCGCGGAGGGAACGCCGCACGTCGTGCTGACCGGTCGGATGGTGTTCGGGTCGGTCGTCATCCGCGGCCCCCACCGGGCGTTGGGGCACTCGTTGCGCCGTCGGCTCCGAGGTCAGCCCGGCTAAACTAGCAAACATGCCTGCTCGCACCGCGCTTGCGCCGGGAGCGTTGTCGCCGACGCTGCCGGTGCCCAGCCGCATCCCGCGCCCCGAATACGCCTGGAAGCCGACCGTCAAGGAAGGCACCGAGCCGTGGGTGCAAACGCCGGAAGTGATCGAGAAGATGCGCGTCGCGGGCCGGATCGCGGCCGCCGCCCTGCAAGAGGCGGGCAAGGCCGTCGCCCCGGGTGTGACGACCGACGAACTGGACCGGATCGCCCACGAGTACATGGTCGACAACGGCGCCTACCCATCGACGCTGGGCTACAAGGGATTCCCGAAGTCCTGCTGCACGTCGCTCAACGAGGTCATCTGCCACGGCATCCCGGACTCGACGGTGGTCGAAGACGGTGACATCGTCAACATCGACGTCACCGCCTACATCGACGGCGTGCACGGCGACACCAACGCGACGTTTTTGGCCGGCGACGTGTCCGAGGAGCACCGGCTGCTCGTCGAGCGCACCCACGAGGCGACGATGCGGGCGATCAAGGCCGTCAAGCCCGGGCGCGCGCTGTCGGTCGTCGGGCGCGTCATCGAGGCGTACGCAAACCGGTTCGGGTACAACGTGGTTCGCGACTTCACCGGTCACGGCATCGGCACCACGTTCCACAACGGGCTGGTGGTGCTGCACTACGACCAGCCCGCCGTCGACACCATCATCGAGCCGGGCATGACGTTCACGATCGAACCGATGATCAACCTCGGCGCCCTGGACTACGAAATCTGGGACGACGGCTGGACGGTGGTCACCCGCGACCGCAAGTGGACCGCGCAGTTCGAGCACACCCTGCTGGTCACCGACACCGGCGCCGAGATCCTGACTCAGGTATAGGAATCCGTGAGCGGGGCTCTGCTCGTCGCGGGGACCAGCTCCGACGCGGGCAAGTCGGTGGTGGTGGCCGGGCTGTGCAGGCTGTTGGCCCGCAAGGGAATCCGGGTCGCGCCGTTCAAGGCGCAGAACATGTCCAACAACTCCGTCGTCACCGTCGAGGGCGGCGAAATCGGCCGGGCCCAGGCGCTGCAGGCCAGGGCGGCGGGGCTGGCGCCCAGCGTGCGGTTCAACCCGATCCTGCTCAAACCCGGCAGCGACCGGACGTCGCAGCTGGTGATCCGCGGGCAGGTCGCCGGCTCGGTTTCCGCCGCCTCCTATGTCCAGCATCGCGACGGTCTGCTCAATATCGTCATCGAGGAATTATCTTGTCTGCGTGACGAATTCGATGCGGTGATCTGTGAGGGAGCGGGCTCGCCGGCCGAGATCAACCTGCGGGCAACCGATCTGGCCAACATGGGACTGGCCCGGGCGGCGAACCTGCCGGTGATCCTGGTCGGTGACATCGACCGCGGCGGCCTGCTGGCGCATCTGTTCGGGACGGTCGCGGTGCTCGAGCCCGACGACCAGGCGCTGATCGCGGGCTTCGTCGTCAACAAGTTTCGCGGCGACCCCGCGCTGCTGGAGCCCGGGCTGCGGCAGCTGCTCGAGCTGACGGGCCGCCCCACCTACGGCGTGGTGCCCTACGCCGACGAGCTGTGGCTGGACGCCGAGGACTCGCTGTCGGTGGTCGCGCACAGCGTCGTCGGCACGCCGGCGCCCCCACGCGGCGACGAGTGGCTGCGGGTGGCCGCGGTGCGGCTGCCGCGGATCTCCAACTCCACCGACGTCGAGGCGCTGGCCTGCGAGCCGGGCGTGCTGGCGCGCTGGGTCAGCGACCCCGCCGACCTGGCCGACGCCGACCTGATCGTGCTGCCGGGCAGCAAGGCCACCGTCGCGGACCTGTCCTGGCTGCGCGAGCGCGGCCTTGCCGCCGCCATCGCCGAGCACGCCGGCGCGGGCAGGCCGGTGCTGGGCATCTGCGGCGGCATGCAGATGCTGTGCCGACGGATCACCGACACCGTGGAATCCCGCGCGGGCGACGTCGCCGGGCTGGGTCTGCTGGACGCCGACATCGCCTTCGGAGAGGTCAAGACGCTGCGCACCTGGCAAACGCCGCTGGCCGGATACGAGATCCACCACGGCCGGCTGACCCGGTCCGGCGAGGCGAGCTGGTTCGACGCCGACGGCGAACCGCAGGGCATCAGCCGCGGCGCGGTCTTCGGCACGCACTGGCACGGCCTGCTCGACAACGACGGTTTCCGGCGCTCGTGGCTTACCCGAGTCGCCGCCGCGGCGGGCCGGGCCGGCTTCGTCGTTGCCGACGACACGGACGTCGCGGGTCGGCGCGACGCCCAGCTGGACCGGATCGCCGACCTGTTGGGGGCCCACCTCGACACCGACGCGGTGCTGGGCCTGCTCGAGGGCCCGCCGCCGCGACGGCCGCACGTGGCCAGCGAGCTGAGGTCCGGATAACGGAGGAGAAACCTCGCGCATCCAGGCCCCTTCGCGCTAGCGTGCGTGAGTGTCTTCGATGATGACCACTCTCGACGGGTTTCCCGTCCCGGTGGACCTCGCGGGTCCGGAGAAGGGTGTCGTCGTCGTCATCCTGGGCGATGAGGACCGCCCGTTGGCCGCCTACGACGCGGTCTGCGATCGCCTGCACACCGCTTCGCTGCGGACCGTGGTGATCGGACTCGACCCGCGGCTGACGGCCAAGTCGGTGGTCGGCATTCTCGACGCGCTGGGGATCAGCTGGGCGGTGGTCGTCGGCGACCGCGCCGGCGGCGAACTCGCGTGGCAGCTCGCGGCGACCAGGGTCGGGCGGTTCGTCGGCCTGGTGGCCGTCGACCGCGGCCACCCGCGGGTGGCCGACCTCAACGGCGTGGTGCGCGACGAGCAGTGCCCGGCGGTCGAGGTCGGTACGACCGTGCTGGTCAGCTCGCCCGCCGCGCGGACGGTGGCCAACGACAGCCAGCGCTACGTCTACTCCGAATACCGCACCGTGGATCTGCTCACCCGGCGCAATGCGCAAGAGTCGACCGCCCAGTTGGCGGCCGAGATCGTGTTGCGCACCAGCACCTGGTAAAACGCCTGGTTGACTAGCGGGTCATGGGCCACCAGGAGAACCACCACGGCGCTGCGGACGATTCCGGTTCTGCGGGCCCGGCACCGCTGTCGCTGAGCGCGCTCGAACAGCTCGTCGGCATCGGCGAGGTGGACACCGTCATCGTGGCGTTCACCGACATGCAGGGCCGGCTGGTCGGCAAGCGGATCTCCGCGCGGCTGTTCGTCGACGAGGTCGTCGCCCATGGCGCCGAGTGCTGCGCCTACCTGCTGGCCGTCGACGTCGAAATGAACACCGTGTCCGGCTACGCGATGTCGAGCTGGGAGACCGGCTACGGCGACATGGTCATGACCCCGGACCTCGGCACGCTGCGGCTGATTCCCTGGCTGCCGGCCACCGCGCTGGTGATCGCCGACGTGGGCTGGGCCGACGGCAGCGCGGTCGGCGTCGCGCCGCGCGCGGTGCTGCGCCGCCAGCTCGACCGGCTGGCCGAGCGCGGGCTGGAAGCCGACGCCGCCACCGAGCTGGAGTTCATCGTGTTCGACGAGCCCTATCGCCAGGCATGGGCCGACGGCTACCGCGGGCTGACCCCGGCCAGCGATTACAACATCGACTACGCGATTCTGGCGTCGACGCGAATGGACCCGCTGCTGCGCGACATCCGGCTGGGCATGGAGGGCGCCGGGCTGCGGTTCGAGGCCGTCAAGGGCGAGTGCAACAACGGCCAGCAGGAGATCGGGTTCCGCTACGCCGACGCGCTCACCACCTGCGACAACCACGCCGTCTACAAGAACGGCGCCAAGGAGATCGCCGACCAGCACGGCAAGAGCCTGACCTTCATGGCGAAATACGATGAGCGCGAAGGCAATAGCTGCCACATCCACCTTTCGCTGCGCGCCACCGACGGTCCGGTGTTCGCCGACGCCGCGGGCCCGCACGGCATGTCGCCGACGTTCCGCCAGTTCGTCGCGGGCCTGCTGGCCACGCTGCGCGAGCTCACCCTGTTCTTCGCGCCGAACATCAACTCCTACAAGCGTTTTGCCGACGGGAGCTTCGCGCCCACCGCGCTGTGCTGGGGGCTGGACAACCGCACCTGTGCGCTGCGCGTCGTCGGCCACGGGGACGGCATGCGGGTCGAATGCCGGGTCGCCGGCGGCGATGTCAACCCCTACCTCGCGGTCGCGGCGCTGATCGCGGGCGGCCTGTACGGTATCGACAAGGGCCTTCAGCTGCCCGAGCCATACCCCGGCAACGCCTACGAAGCCGCCGGCGTGCAGCGGCTGCCCGCCACGCTGGCCGAGGCGGCGGCGCTGTTCGAGAACTCGGAGCTCGCGGCCGAAGTATTCGGCGACGATGTGGTCGCGCACTACCTGAACAACGCGCGCGTGGAGTTGGCGGCGTTCAACGCGGCGGTCACCGATTGGGAGAGGAAGCGTGGGTTTGAGCGCCTCTAGGCCGGTGGTGGGCCTGACCAGTTACCTGGAACAGGTGCGGACCGGGATCTGGGACGTCTCCGCCGGTTACCTGCCCGCGGATTACTTCCAGGGCATCATCGCCGCCGGCGGCATCGCGGTGCTGCTGCCGCCGCAGCCGGCGGACGCCGACGTCGTCGGCTCGGCGCTGGACAGCCTGGACGCGCTGGTGATCACCGGCGGCTACGACCTGGACCCCGATGCCTATGGGCAGCAACGGCATTCGACCACCGACGAGCCGCGCACCGACCGCGACGCGTGGGAGTTCGCGCTGCTGCGCGGCGCGCTGGACCGGGGCCTGCCGGTGCTGGGCATCTGCCGGGGCGCGCAGGTGCTCAACGTCGCGTTCGGCGGCACGCTGCACCAGCACCTGCCCGACGTCCTCGGGCACAACGGGCACCGGGCCGGCAACGGGATCTTCAACCGGCTGTCGGTGCGCACCGTGCCGGGCACCCGGTTGGCCGGGCTGCTCGGCGAGTCGGCCGACGCCTCCTGCTATCACCATCAGGCCATCGACAAGGTCGGCGAGTTGTTAGTGGTCAGCGCCTGGGACGCGGACGAGGTGGTCGAGGCGCTGGAGCTGCCCGGCGAGAACTTCGTCCTCGCGGTGCAGTGGCATCCGGAGAAGACCCTGGACGACCTGCGCCTGTTCCAGGCGGTGGTGGACGCCGCCCGGTCGTACGCCGGCAGCCGATGAGCGCGGCGCAGCTGGTCAATCCGGCCACCGAGGAAGTGCTGGCCTCGGTCGAGCTGCTCGACGCCGCGGCCGTCGATGACGCGGTGGCGCGCGCGGCGGCGGCCCAGCGGCGCTGGGCGCGGGTGTCGCCTGCCGAACGCGCGGCCGGGCTGCGCGCCTTCGCCGCGGCCGTCGACGCCCACGTCGACGAGCTGGCCGCGCTCGAGGTCGCCAATTCCGGGCACCCGATCTCCTCGGCGGACTGGGAAGCCGGCCATGTCCGCGACGTGCTGGCGTTCTATGCCGGCAGCCCGGAACGCTTGTCCGGCAAGCAGATTCCCGTCGCCGGCGGACTCGACGTGACGTTCAACGAGCCGCTGGGTGTGGTCGGGGTGATCACGCCGTGGAATTTCCCGATGATGATCGCGTCGTGGGGCATCGCCCCGGCGCTGGCCGCTGGCAACGCCGTGCTGGTCAAACCGGCCGAGTGGACGCCGCTGACCACGCTGCGGCTCGGCGAGCTGGCGGTCGAGGCCGGGCTGGACCGCGACCTGCTGCAGGTGCTGCCCGGGGCCGGCCCGGTGGTGGGGGAGCGGCTCGTCACCCACCCGGGGGTCCGCAAGATCGTGTTCACCGGGTCCACCAGGGTCGGCAAGTCGGTGATGACCGGGGCGGCTGCCCACGTCAAACGGGTGACCCTGGAGCTGGGCGGCAAGAGCGCCAACATCGTCTTCGACGACTGCGACCTTGAGCTTGCCGCGGCCAGCGCGCCCGGCGGCGTCTTCGACAACGCCGGCCAGGACTGCTGTGCCCGCAGCCGAATCCTGGTGCAGCGCAACGTCTACGACCGCTTTATGGAGCTGCTCGAGCCGGCGGTAAAGGCCGTCGCCGTCGGCGATCCCGCCTCCCGCGACACCGAGATGGGCCCGCTGGTCTCGGCGGCGCATCGCGACAAGGTGGCCTCCTATGTGCCCGACGACGCGCCCGTCGCGTTTCGCGGCAGCGCGCCGACTGGGCGTGGATTCTGGTTCCCGCCAACGGTATTGACGCCACAGCGTGGTGACCGCGCCGTGACGGACGAGATCTTCGGTCCTGTCGTCGCGGTGCTGCCGTTCGACGACGAGGCCGACGCCATCGCGCTGGCCAACGACACCGCCTACGGCCTGTCGGGATCGATCTGGACCGACGACCTGTCCCGCGCGCTGCGGGTGTCGCGGGCCGTGGAAGCCGGCAACCTGTCGGTGAATTCGCACTCCTCGGTGCGGTACAACACGCCGTTCGGCGGCTTCAAACAGTCGGGCCTGGGCCGCGAGCTGGGCCCGGACGCGCCGCTGGGATTCACCGAGACCAAGAACGTGTTCGTCGCGATCAAGGAGGACACCTGATGGACCTGACCCGACGGCTGGCGGGCCGGGTGGCGGTCATCACCGGCGGCGGCAGCGGCATCGGCCTGGCGGCGGCCCGGCGGATGCACGCCGAAGGCGCGCGAATCGTCGTGGGCGACCTGGACGCCGACAGCGGGGCAGCCGTCGCCGAAGAGCTGTCGGGTTTGTTTGTGCCGGTGGATGTTTCCGACGAGGGCGCCGTCGACACGCTGTTCGATGCGGCGGCGCACACCTACGGCTCGGTGGACATCGCGTTCAACAACGCCGGCATCTCGCCGCCCGACGACGACCTGATCGAGAACACCGGGCTGGCGGCGTGGCAACGGGTCCAGGACGTCAACCTCACCTCGGTGTACCTGTGCTGCCGGGCGGCGCTGCGGCACATGGTGCCCGCGGGGCGCGGGTCGATCGTCAACACGGCGTCGTTCGTCGCGGTGCTGGGCTCGGCGACGTCGCAGATTTCCTACACCGCGTCCAAGGGCGGCGTGCTGGCCATGTCGCGGGAGCTGGGCGTGCAATACGCGCGGCAGGGGATCCGGGTCAACGCGCTGTGCCCGGGCCCGGTCAACACCCCGCTGCTGCAGGAGCTCTTCGCGAAGGACCCCGAGCGGGCCGCGCGCCGGCTGGTGCACGTGCCGGTCGGACGATTCGCCGAGGCCGACGAAATCGCCGCCGCGGTGGCGTTTTTGGCCAGCGACGACGCATCGTTCATCACGGCCTCGACGTTCCTGGTCGACGGCGGCATCAGCTCGGCCTACGTCACACCGCTCTGACGGCCGCCCCCGCGAGGGCCAACCCGGCGCCGGTCGACCAGGCCGGCGGCACCGACAGCATCCCGGTCGAGCCCGCGCGACCCAGCCGCGCGGTGATCACCGGGCTGGTGGCGCCGCCCTGGTTCGGCAACAGCCAGCGCAACGCCGCCGACTTGTTGAGCGAATTCAGGTGGGCGATCGCCAGACCCGACGGCGCGGTCAGGGAACTCAGCTTCGACAACGACGGCGTCACCGGTGCCAGGGCGGCGTCGAAGGTCGTCGGTGGTGAATGCGAGATCCCGTGCAGGGCTTGGGGAATCGCATCCATCACCTGCTGGCCCGCGGCCACGAGCTCCGGCGCCGATTGCAGAACCCAGCTGCGGGGCTCCCGCGCCGCGGCGCTGGGCGGCGAGCTGAACGGGGCGATGGTCGACGCGTCGGCGCAGGCGCCGGCGTAGGCGTACATGGCGTCGACGTTCTGGGCCCACATCCGTTCGTAGTCGGACTCGGCCGCCGCGATGGCCGGGCCGTGCTGGCCCAGGCAGTTCGTCGCGACCAGGGCCGTCCGCAGTGCGCGGTTGCCGGCGACGGCCGCGGGTGTGGCCGACGCGGCCAGCGCCGTCTCGTAGGCGTGTGCGGCCGCGCCGGCGTGAGCGGCCGCCTGCTGAGCGTGCCCGGCGGCGGAGCTCAGCCAATCGACGAACAGGGCCGCGGCGTCGGTCACCGCGGTTGCCACGGCCGCCCTCGCCGCGAGCTTCGAGGTCACCGCCCGGTAATCGGCGGCCGCGGTGGAGAGCCGAATGGTCAATTGTTCCCAGGCAGTGACGGATTCGAGCAATGTGGTGCAGCCGGGGCCTTGATGCAGGCGCCCGGACGTGACTTCGGGTGGGAGTGCTGCGAAATTCATGGCCACCTCCTTAAACCAGATAGACGCAGGGGTTACGCACCTACGTGTTTGTCGGATGCGTCACAGAGCTTTTGACGCGGGAGAGCACGACGGCGTGGCGCCAACCGATCAGACTCGGGTGACGCAGAGGTGGGTCAATAGATCTCGGCCGGCAAGCGCGGGCGTGGGCGGGACGGAGGCAACGTTGTCGGGCGGGACGCCCGAGGCGGCGAGCGAGGGCGGCAGCGGCGACCAGACCGCGTCCGGCGTCAGGCGGGGCCACGTCGGCGGCCGCTCGCGCGTCATCCACGCGTTCGTGGTGACCTTTTCGTCCACCGGCGCGTCCCTGTGCAGACTCACCGGGGCGTGCTCAGCCGGCTGCGCGGCGTGGGCCTGTTGGGACTGCGCCGCCAGCTGCGGCAGCGCGACGCCCGCCACCGCGGACCCGCGCGCCGCCCACCCGGTCACGACCGCGGCGAACACCCCCAGGGCCGCGACCACCGCGATGGCCAACCGCCATCGCCGAGTCCCGCCAGCGCCCCGATACCTCACAGTGGCCCGACTGTATACGCGGATTCTTGGCTGCTACCTGTGGCGAGCTGTGAAAACGGTCAAAGTCAGGAGTCGTGGCCCCCGGGATCGATCAGCTCGTTGAACTCGGCGACGCTGTGTACGCCGTCGATATAGCCGAACGTGCCCTCTTCCAGCACTTCGCGGGCGGCACGCACGGCGGCGGTCAGGCCGGCGCGGCAAAACGACGTGCCCGTCGACACCCGGCGCACCCCGAGTTCCCGGAGTTCGGCCAGCGTGAAGCGGGTCGCCCCGATGCCGGCGACATAGTTGAAGGGTTTGGCCACGCTGCCGCAGGCCAGGCGCAGCGCGGCGGCGTCGGGAAGCCCCGGGGCGTAGAGCACATCGGCGCCCGCGGCCTCGAATGCCTGCAGCCGGGCCAGCGTGTCGTCGAGGTCGGGGCGACCGCGGATGAAGTTGTCCGAGCGCGCGGTCAGGGTGAACGGATAGGGCAGCGCCCGCGCGGCCTCGACGGCGGCCTGAATTCGCTCCACCGCCAGCGCACGGGAGAAGACCGGGTCGTCGGGCCGGTAGGTCGCGTCTTCGATCGAGGCCCCGGCCAGGCCGATCTCGCCGGCGAGGCGCACCGTCTGTGCCACCGTCTCGGGCGATTCACCGAAGCCGTTCTCCAGATCCGCCGTCACCGGCAGGGGCGTTGCCTCGACGATCGTGCGCACGTGCGCGAGCGTCTCGTCCCGGTCGACCGCGCCGTCACCGTCGCGCCGTCCCAGCGAGAACGCCAGGCCGGCGCTGGTCGTCGCCAGCGCCTGAAATCCGAGGTTGGCGAAGAGCCGGGCGGTGCCGATGTCCCAGGGATTCGGCAGGACGAGGATCTCGTCGCCGTCGTGCAGCCGGTGGAATTGTTCGCCGCGCCGGGTTTGCTCGGAGGTATCCATCGCCCCGGTCTACCACGGGCCACCGACACTGACCGCTCAGGCGAATACGATCAGCGGGATTGCCATTTCGGCGTCGGTGGCCCCGCCGTGAAAACCGATGAGGCGGGCCGCTTCCGGTGGCTCGTGCGCGGTGGCCAGCACGGCCCAGTCGCCCTCGCACACGACGACGACGTCGCCGATGCGCGGCAGGAACCGGGGGTCGACCGGCCCGAACATTCCGCTGCTCACCGCCTGGTCGCGGCCGTAGACGCCGGCCCGCCCGCGCAGCAGCTCGCTCCACGCGTCCTGCACGTCGGCCGCGGCACCCGGCTCGGTGTGCAGGTAGCGCACCCGCGGCTCGCCGGCCACCACGCGGACCCCGGCGCTCAGCCGCGGATCGGCGTCGAGGTCGATGCGCGACTGGGGCGGGACGTTGAGGCCGCCGTGGTCGGCCGTGACCAGTAGGGCGGTGTTCCGGGGCAACGCGTCGACCAGGCGGACCAGCAGCGCATCGACTCGGGCGGCCGCCTCATGCCACTGCGGCGACCCGATCCCGAATAGGTGCGCAGCGGTGTCCAGGTCGGCGATGTAGCAGTAGACCAGGCCCGGCGCCGCGTGCAGCTCGTCGATGACGTGCCGGCCGTAGTCGCCGCCGGGGTCGGCAGGGCGGAAGTCGGCGCCGCGGTACGCCGCGTCGGTCAACCCGCTGCCCATGAAGTACGCGGGCAGCACCGCGCGCGTGGCGATGCCGTGGCGCGTGAGCCGCTCGAACCAGGTTGGCAGCGGCTGCCATTCGGCGGGCGGCGGATCGTCGCGCCACTGGATGTGGGTGAGCACCCGGTCGGTGCCGGGGACGTTGAGGGTGAAACCCAGGATGCCGTGCTCGCCGGGCCGCACGCCGGTGGCCAGTGAAACCAGGCTGCTGGGCGTCGTCGACGGGAAGGTGCAGGCGAGCTCGGTCAGCCGGCCGGCGTTCCCGGCGACCACGGCGGCCAGCAGCGGCGCGCTGCCCGCCAGCTCCGGCAGCAGGTGCCAGCCCAACCCGTCGACCAGGAAGACCGCGACGCGATCAACCTGTCCGGCAACCGATTCCGTCAAGCCCAGGGTGTCGACCGCGTCCGGAACCTCCAGCAGCGCGGCAGCCGACGGCAGCACGTCGCACAGGGAACCGGGCACGGGCCCATTCTGGCACGACTAGACGTGCGCCAGCCGTTGGCTGGTTATCCGCAGTTGCCGGTCTGTGCTGTCGGCGAGCGCGCGAACCTGCTCCGCCTTCAGCCGGCCACACAGCCTGCCCCAGTGCACCGCGACCTCGTCGCCGGTGGCCACGTCGGGCACCGCGCTGTAGCCGTCGGCCCACACCTCGAGTTCCCGTGGCGTGGGTTCGGACAACGCCAGCGCCTGGCCGTCCCAGGTGAGCCGTTGACACAGCACCTCAATGTCGTCACGGTCGCGGGAAATGACTGTGCCCCAGGTGATTCGGCAGTTGTCCAACACGCCGAGCGGATGTTCGTCCATGCCTCGGCCGAGAAACCTTGTCCACGGGTACACACCGAACACGTGGAAGCAATGATTGCCCGCCGCCTCGGAGGCCAGGTCGGCCGTGAGGTGGGACCAGTACCGGCCCGCTTGCGCGCCGATGATCTCCAGCAACGCTTCGAAGAAGTCCCGCGGATCGATGTCTGCGCCGATACCACCCCCGAGCCAATACGATTCGACGAGGCGGTAATCGAGCGGGTCGACGATACCGGTCAGCGCGGACAGCACGCGCAGATACGGCCAGGCCCCGGAAAATCCCGTTGCCGCGCTGCGCACCTCGTCGGCGGAGCCGTCTCGCAGGGTGGCGCCCAACGGCGGCCCGCAGTAGCCCAGCGCGTTGGGCGCATACGCGTAGCGCGCGAACATGTCGACGCCCGGATCGGTCAAGTGCGCCCCACCAGCTTGGCGGCGTCGCGGTGCATCCGGCCGAAGTTGTAGTAGGCCGCGCAGGCCCCCTCGGGGGACACCATGCACGTTCCGATCGGGGTTTCCGGTGTGCAGGCGGTGCCGAAAACCTTGCATTCCCAAGGCTTGAGCACGCCCTTGAGCACCTCACCGCACTGACATGCCTTGGGATCGGCGACGCGCACGCCGGGCATGGCGAAGCGCAGCTCTGCGTCGAATTCCGCGAAGTCGTCGTGCAGTCGCAGCGCGCTTTGCGAGATGAACCCGAGGCCACGCCATTCGAAATGCGGGCGCAGCGCGAACACTTTGCCCATCAGCGCCAGCGCGGCCGGGTTCCCGTTTTCCGGCACCACCCGCCTGTACTGGTTCTCCACCTCGCAGCGGCCCTCGCGGATCTGGCGCAACAGCATCGCGACCGCTGCCAGGATGTCCAGCGGTTCGAATCCGGCTACTACCAACGGCTTTCGGTATACCTGCGGCACGAACCGGTACGGCCGGTTGCCGACCACTGTCGAGACGTGCCCGGGCCCGATGAAACCCGACAGTCGCAGATCGGGTGACTCCAGGATCGCCTTGATCGGCGGCACGATCGTGACGTGATTGCAGAACACGCTGAAATTGGTCAGGCCTAGCTCACGCGCCCGCACCAACGTGACAGCCGTCGACGGCGCGGTGGTCTCGAAACCGATGGCGAAGAACACGACGTGCTGGTCCGGTTTATCGACGGCGATTTTCAGCGCGTCCAGCGGCGAGTAGACGAAGCGCACGTCGGCGCCGCGCGCCTTGGCGTCCAACAAGCTTCCGTTCGAACCGGGCACCCGCATCATGTCGCCGAAGCAGGTGAAGATCACGTCGGGCTGGGCGGCCAGCCACATCGCGTCGTCGATGCGCCCCATCGGAATGACGCAGACAGGGCAGCCGGGTCCGTGCACCAGTTCGACGTTGTCGGGCAGCAGGTGCTCGATGCCGTGCCGGTAGATGGTGTGGGTGTGCCCGCCGCACACCTCCATGAACTTGAACTGTTCGGCGTCCGCACCGGCCAGGTGCTCGATGGCGACCATGAGTTTGCGTGCCGCCGCCGGGTCGCGGAATTCGTCAACGAATTTCATTGCGGTTCCTCACTGTCAGCCGATTGAAGTCGAGTCGAAGGCGGCCATTTCCGTGGCGTAGGCATCGCCGAGTTTCTTGATCGCGGCCAGGGTGAGCAGCGCCTCGGTCTCGTCGATCTTGGCCATCGCGAACCCGACGTGGACCAGCACCCATTCGTCGGGCCCGGGCAGGTCGCCTTCCAGCAGGCGCACGCTGATCGTGCGCTGTACACCGCTGACGTCGACCTTCGCCAAATAGTTGGCAGGATCGGTGATCTGGACGATCCGGCCCGGGATTCCAAGACACATGTCAGCTCCTTTCAGTGACGACCCGCCGCGCCCGGCTTCGTCACGCTTGCGATCGCCACGTCCTTTCTCAGCAGATCCGGGGCAGCGGGTCGCCGACCAGCATGTCGACCATCCGGGTGCCACCGAATCCGGTTCGCAGCACGACGCTTTCCGCCGGTTCGGTGACGATCTCGCCGACTTCGGCGGCGTCGACGCCCAGCGGGTGCGACCGCAGCGCGGCCAGCCCGGCCTCGGCCTCCTCGGGTGCGACGACGGCGACGAACTTGCCTTCGTTGGCGACGTACAGCGGGTCGATGCCGAGCAACTCACACGCCCCGTTGACCATGGGCTGCACGGGCAATCGCTGTTCGTCGAGCACCACGCCCAGCCCGCAGGCCTGGGCCAGCTCGTTGCACACGGTGCCGACCCCGCCCCGGGTCGCGTCGCGCAGCCAGCGCGTGGACGGCGCGGCCGTTAGCAGCAGTTCCACCAGGGGGCTCAAACACGCGGTGTCGGAGTGGATATCGGCCTCGATCGCCAGATCGCCGCGGGCGAGCATGACGGCCATGCCGTGATCACCCATCGAACCGGACAGCAGGAGTTTGTCGCCGGTGCGCACCGAGTCCGCCGACAGCGCGCGCCCCGCGGGAATCACACCGGCCCCTGTGGTCGTCACGAACATGCCGTCGGCGGCGCCCTTGGGCACCACCTTGGTGTCGCCGGTCACGACGTGCACATCCGCCTCGGCCGCCGCGTCGGCCATGTCAGCGACCACCTCCTTCAATTCGGCGATCGCGAAGCCCTCCTCGAGCACGAACGCCGCCGAAATCCACGCGGGCACCGCGCCGGCCATCGCCAGGTCGTTGCAGGTTCCGTGGATGGCCAGCCGGCCGATGGAGCCGCCGGGAAAACGCCTGGGCTGCACCACAAATGAATCGGTGGACATCGCGATGCGCTCGCCGCCGGGCAACGTCAGCACCGCGCTGTCACCGAGGGACTCCAGCGCCGGGTTGCGGAACGCCTCCATGAACACCGCGTCCACCAATGCGGCCGAGGCCTTCCCGCCGGCGCCGTGCGCCAGGGTCACGTGGTCGTCGAGCAGCCGGGGCCGGCGCCTGCGGAACGACTCGATCCGTTCGATCACTTTGCCTTCCGCGAAGCGCGGTCCCGAGGACAGGTAGTCACCCGCGTTCATGCGGCCCCCAAACTTTGATCGCCGGAGTGCACGGTCAACCACAGCTGATAGCCCAGCAGCGCCTGGGATTCCTGAATCCTGTGCACACTTTGCGAACGAACGACGAAGCAGGCGTCCACATTCGGGTTGGCGGCGAATGCGCCGCCGTCATAACCCGCGAAACCGACGGTGTACAGGCCGCGTTGGCGCGCCTCGGCCAGCGCGGCCAGCAGGTTGGGCGAATTACCACTGGTCGACATCGCGATCGCGATGTCGCCGGCCTGCGCGCGGGCGATCAACTGACGGGCGAACACCAACTCGAACCCGACGTCGTTGCCCAGCGCGGTGACGATCGCCTGATCCGCGGTCAGCGACCACGCCGGTAGCGGCTTGCCGATCGGCGGGCGGGCGAACAGCCCCGCCAGCGTGGTGGAATCGGTGCAGCTACCGCCGTTTCCGAAGGTGAACAGGCGCCCGCCCGTCGCGAAGCGGCGCGCCATCTCGGCACCGGCCCGGTGCAACAGGTCGGCGTTCGCCTGCAGCGTCGAGCGCCGCAGCGCGAAGCTTTCGGTCGCCTTGGCCCGCGCCGAGGCGGCCAGGTCGGCCAGCAGCGAGGCGGAATCGTCTTCCTCGGCGTCGATGAACGGGTACAGGAAGTTGGTCGGTTCGTCGTGGCTCATCCCGCGCCGTCCTCGTCGTGAACGTGGCTGATCGCCGTCCCGGCGTGGACCAACACCAGCTCGCCGGCCGCAACCGGGTCGATCAGGGTCGTCACCACGTCCTCAATCCCGCGCGCGGTGCGCACCTCGGCGTGCCCGCCGGCCGAGGCGGCCACCACCTCGCCCAGGCGCCCCTCGTCACTGCAGGTGACGCAAACCGACGCGGCGGCTTCGGGTTTGAGCAGCCCCGAATGCTCGAAGCAGACATGGGTGAGCTCCCACAGCAGGTGATAGAACAACACGAAGCCACCCGTCGCCGGGACTCGCGGATCGGGATCGTCGAGCCACAGCACGTGGTCGGCCATTCCGGCCGCGGGCCGCGGGCCGCTGCCGATCCAGATCGTGGTCGCCCCCCAGGCCGGGGCGCGCCGCATCACCGAGCGCACCGTCGTGTTGTTCGCGCCGGCAACGGCCACCACAATGTCGCCGGGCCGCACCGATATCCGAACCACATCGACCAGGTCCGGGCCGGTCAGCGCCACCGCGGGCAGTGCCCGCTTTCCCATGATCACCGGATGCACGAACTCGACCGCGATGTGCAGCGCGTGCGGTTCGGCCGACGGCGCGATGGACCACATGGTGGCGCCCGCGGCGAATCGCTTGGCCAAGGTGAATGCGGCGGCGGCCAAGTCGTCGGCCAGCTCGGCGCTCAGACCCCGGTCGATCGCGGTAGCGGCGGTCACGGCTGCCCCTCCTCGAGCGCGGTGAGTATCGAGATCGCCGCCTGACCCAGCGCCAGGCCGCCGTCGTTCGGCGGTACCGTGTGGTGTGTGAGCACCTCGAACCCGTTGTACTGCAACAGATCACGGCATAGACGCAGTAGCATCGCGTTCTGGAACACGCCGCCGGTAAGGCCCACTAGCCGAACCGCACCGGCCACCCGGGAAACCACCTCGGCGACGGCGATCGCGACCGACCGGTGGAACGCGGCCGCCAGCGTCGCGGCCGGGGTGCCGGCGTAGAGCGCCCACACCATCGTCTGGATCATGGTCACCGGGTCGATCACCCCGTCGGCCCGCACCGTCAACGGCAGCGACGGCAACAGCCGATGGGGTGTGGCCGACTCGGCCAGCGCCTCGAGTTCGATCGCGGCCTGGCCCTCGTAGTCGATGCGGTGCCGAACCCCCAGCAGCGAGGCGACGGCATCGAACAGGCGGCCCATGCTCGAGCACGGCACGCATCCGGTGCCGCTCTCCAACTGCGAACGGATGAGCCGCAATTCGTCCGGCGTTGCCGCGCCGACCGGAGAAAGCTCGGGTACCCACTCGATATCCGCCATCCACAATTGGGACAGCGCCATCCGCCACGGGTTTCGTACGGCGGTGTCGCCGCCCGGCAAGGGGACCGGTAGCAGGTGGCCGGCCCGCACGAAACGGTGACTGTCGCGCCCCAGCCTGAGGATCTCGCCGCCCCAGATCGTCTGGTCGCGGCCGTAACCGGTGCCGTCGAAGGCGATTCCGACGATGGGTTCGCCGAGGCGCCCATGCTCGGCAAGCAGCGACACCACGTGCGCGTGGTGGTGCTGGATCAGATCCAGTGGCCGATCGCCGGCGTGCCGCTCCGCCCAATTCCTGGTGTGATACCCGGGGTGCAGGTCGGCGGCCAATCGTGATGGCCGACTCCGGATTTCGCTGAGCTGGCCGACCGCGCGCTCGAACGCCCGCAGCGTCGCGACGGTCGCCATGTCCCCGATGTGCCCGGACAGGTAGGCGCGCGAGCCGTCTGTGAGGCAGAACGTGTTCTTGAGTTCCCCGCCCACCGCCAACACCGCCGGGCCGGCGTATCCGAGATCGACCGGTAGGGGCGCATAGCCGCGGGATCGCCGGATGGGCAGCTCACGGGCCCCGTCCCGGTCCCGGATGACCCGCACCACGGAGTCGTCACACGGCACGTGGATCGGCCGATTGTGATCGAGGATGGCGTCGCACAGCTCGGGCAGCCGCTGCTGCGCATCGTCGTCGGTGAAGCAGAGGGGTTCGTCGGAGCGGTTGGCGCTGGTCAAAACCAAGGCATCGGGCGCGGGTTCGTCGGTACCGGGCACGGGCGCCAGCAGCAGGTGATGGATGGGGGAGTACGGCAGCATCAGGCCGAGCAGCGGGCTGCCGGGTGCCACGGCGCCGGCGACCGGCGCGTCGGTGCGCCGCCGCAGCAGCACGATGGGACGTGCGGAACTCGACAGAACTGCCGCCTCACTGTCGTCGATCCGGGCGTAGCGCCGCGCGACGCCGAGGTCGCGGACCAGCATGGCGAACGGCTTGGCGCCCCGCATCTTTCGTGCCCGCAGCGCTGTGACGGTGTCCTCGTCGTCGACGCGACAGGCCAGGTGGTAGCCGCCGATCCCCTTGATCGCGATCACCGCGCCCGCGGCCAGGGCGCGTTGGGTGGCCGCGAGGGCCGGGTCCGACCCGGCAAGGCACCCATCGGTCGGCGCCCAGAACGACAGCGACGGACCGCAATCCGGGCACGCTATCGGCTGCGCGTGGAACCGGCGATCGGACGGGTCGTGGTATTCGGCGGCGCAGCGCCCGCACATGGGGAACGCCGACATCGTGGTCGCCGGGCGGTCGTACGGCAATTCGCGGATGATGGTGAACCTCGGCCCGCAGTTGGTGCATGTGATGAACGGGTGCCGGTAACGCCGGTCCCGTGGATCGAACAGCTCGGCCACGCAGTCGTCGCACACCGCGATGTCCGGCGGGATGGGTGTTTTGGCGCCGGCGACCGTCTGGCTGCCTACGATGCGAAAGCCATTGCCGCAGAATCTATCCGCCGCGAGGTCGGTCACCGAGACGGCGGTGATCCGTGCCAGCGGTGGGGCATCGGCACGCAGCCGGCGATCGAATTCGAGCACGCTCGAGCGTTCGCCCTGGACCTCGAGAAAGACCGCCCCCGAATCGTTGCCGACGAATCCGGCCAGGCCGAGCTCGCTGGCGACGCGGTACACGAACGGGCGAAAGCCGACCCCCTGGACGACGCCGGTCACGGTGAAGCGCTGCCGGACCTGGGCGGGGCGTGGGTCCGGCACCGCAAACGAAGTGAGCATCAGGGGGGCCTCGGTCATGTCAGCCGCTCTCCGGATCGGCGCTGCCCCGGCCCATCAGCTGCAGGCCCGCCATCGCCTGCTCGGCCCCGGCCCGGTCCGTCTTCTCGACCACGAAGCCCATGTGGATGATTACCCAATCCCCGGGCGCGAACGTCTCTTCGGGCAGCATCCCGATGTTGACCTTGCGCTGCTCCCCGACGACATCGACCAGCGCCAGCTGGCCCTCGTAGCCGTCCAGCACCCTGACCACCTGACCGGGTATCCCTAGGCACATCGGTCAGCACTCCTCGGATATCGGCGCGCCGGACGTTTGCAGCGCCGCGACGATTTCCGCGACGGCTCGGGCGGCCCGCGGAACCGCCTCGGCGACCGGGACGGTGAGGCCGATGCCTTCTTCGACACTGCCGGCCTCACATCCGATGACCACCGTGTAGGGCGGCCTGCCGCCCAGCGCCCGCAGGCTGGCGAACACCGCGGCCGGATCCATGCTGTGGCCATCCAGACCCAGTGCGGCCAAACCCGATTCAGGACCATCGTGGTCGGCCTGGAAGACGTGCAGCGTGCCCGGTCTGCCGCGACTGGGCACCGCGTCGACGAGGACCAGACCATCCCATTCGTCGAGCAGATCGTAGGCCAGGTGCATGCCACTGATCCCGTAGTCGGTCACGCGGACGCTCGAATCGCCGAGCGAGATCGCGGCGTTTCGGATTACCTCAGAACCGAATCCGTCGTCGCCGAGGAAGATGTTCCCGATCCCGGCGACCAGAATGCGCGTTGGCATCTTCAGTGTCCGAACTTGGTTACATCCGCCTCAATTTGAGGTATCGGCGGGCATCCGGTAGCGACACCACCCCCAGCACCATGCCCACCGCCACCACCAGGGCGATGAGGGCGACGAATATCCAACCCATGACTTCCATGTCGGACTCCTTTCAGGGATTTCTCGTGGGCTCCGCGGTCTGCAGCGGCTCGATCTCGTCGGGGGAGAAGTACAGGTAGCGGCCGTACCACTCGTGCAGATCGGCGGCCGGGTCATCGTCGACAACGACACCGACATGCTTGTTTCCCTCAACGTCCTCGTGCACCGACGTGACGTGGGCGGTCTTCCCCGCGACGAAGATGTCCTGGGCGTCCGCGTTGCGGGCGGGCCGCAGCCGTACCCTGCTGCCGCGCGCGATGCGAGCCCCGTTCACCAGCACCGCGTCGATTTCTGGCCGAACGGCATTGTCGGCCAACGGGTCCCACCACTCGACGCCTTCCGGAATTTCCGGGACCAGCCCCGCTGCCGAATGCGGATCCCGCAGCGCCCCGTGCAGGCGCGCCATCGCTTCGGGTGACATGCCGTCGCACTGGTCGATGAGCTGGGCGGCCCGCGGGTCGGTGGCCCGCGCCTGCGCCTTCTCTTCGTCCGTCATGGTCATCACACGCAGCGTCAGGATCTCGTCGATCTCGGTGCAGTCGTAGAGCGCGGTGTTGCTTTGTTCGGCGACCTCGGGATGGTCGTAGAGGATGATCGGCGATACCAGCAAGATGTCGTCGCTGCCCGGCGGGCCGGCCAGCACGGGAAAGCAGCGGTGGTGCTCACAACGCGTCGCCGCGTCGGCCGCGCCGGGCGGGGGGTCGAGTAGCGAGACGAATTGTCCACCAACGACTTCGGCGAGAACGTGGGTTCCGATCATGGACCGGGCGATCGCGTCCTGCTTGTCGGCCGCGGGGCCGCCGACGTTGCTGACCCGTATCGACACGCGGCACAGCTCGCCGTCAGGCTCGGTGTCCACGGTCAGTTCGCCTTGGACCCGCTGACGTTCCCGGACCAACCGCCCGCCCTCGACGGGCTCGACGTCGGTGGCGGCGTCCGCGACTATCGGGAGCGTGCGCTGACCATCGAGTGGGATTGGGCCAAAAGAGTTTTCGCAGTCGACCGCTTCGTCCCACGTCAGCCAGGCCCCGTTCGGGGTGGTGAGCTCGGCGACGGGTGTAAAGCCCTCGGCGAGTTCGCGCTGCGCGCTGCGGTGCTGCAACTGCAAAAATCGCACCACCAGTGTGATCGCCTGCGCGCCGTCGACCAGGAATTGCGCCGCCAGGGTGTCGTCTTCGCCGAGGCCGGCGTCGGCCGCCCCCGGTGGCCCCAGAACACCAAATTGCCAACGTGATTGGTTCTTGCTCGACGTCCCGCGATAGGGATACAACAGGTAGCCCTCGTAGAGCACCGCGTCGGCGACGAGGCGCGCCCGGTCCCAGCTGGACGTCATCTCGCCGCCTCCCGATCGGCGTCGAGCAGTGAGATGATCGCGTGGTCGAGGTCGAGCAGCCCGCGCGTCGATTTGTAGCCGGCCAGTGCGGTGATGGTGTCATGGTTCAGGCGCACCCAACCGGTGTTCGGATAGTGCTGCGTGATCAGGTCGCGCCAGACCGAGACCGGCATGTCGTAGTGGTGCTCGCAGTCCCAGGACACCTGCTGCACCGAGAATCCGCGTTCGGACTTGACGAATATGGTGCCGCTGAACAGGAATTGCAGCGGCAGTGCGCCGTCGCGCAGCGCGTGCAGGTACTTAGCCGCGGCGACCTCGAAGTCGTAGCTGCAGTCCAGCGGGAGCGCCACCGTGGTGGTACCCGTGAACCCGGGCACCAGCGCGGTGCAATGCTGCCAGAGAAAGGTGCGCTGCGTCGTCGCCCAGCGCTCGCGGGGCCCGAACAGATCGAGCAGCCCGGCCGCCTCGTCGTCGGAGTAGGACCGTCGCAGCGGTTCGATCCGGACCTGACACCGTAATGCGATGGCGTGCACCGGGTCGTCGGTACTGGCACCGACGCTCACGCGGGCGGTCAGCACCGGGCTGACGCTGTAGGGCTCGGGGGCCACGTCGACGACCGTGAAGGTCAGCTCCAGCTGGCGCTCGGTCATCGGGTCACCTCGCGCGACCGGGCGGCGACCTGCGCGAAGAAACTGTCGATGAAGTGCCGGGCCTCCTGGCCGCCGTCGAAGCCGCGCCACAGCATGCGCAGCCGTCCGACGAATTCGTAACAGGCGTCGATCGGCACGAGGTAGCTTTGCGGGTCGGCGAATTCGCCGCCTTCGGGGACCCGGACCAGCAACGCCTCCACGTCGTCGGCCAGCAGGGCGACCCGGGGGTCGTCGCCGCTGATCGCGGTCCACGCGTCCAGGTCGAGCTCGGATTCGCAGGCCCCGGCCGGGCCGGGGTAGAACGCCACGGTGCGGCCGAGCGCGGAGTTGGTGAAGAAGAAGGCAACCCCCACCGGTATCTGCAGCGCTTCCCATGCGCGGCGGTCCAGCGCGAAATTTGGGAACACCAGATAGCGGTCCGGCACCGCCCGGTAGCGCAGTTCGGCGGCGCTATCGGTGAACAGCAGATAACACCCGCGGCACACGCACATCAGCTGGCGGCCTGCCACATTCACGACGTGCTGATGCTCGTCGGCGATCGACTCAGCGCACATTTCGCACCGCTCACCGGCCGGCTCGGGAGCCGTCCGATTGCTGGTGATGCCGACCAGCACGTCATACGGGCTCGTCATGCGCCGGCACCCATCGGTTCCGGCAACGCGACCGACGGCACCCCATCGCGCAGCAGCAGTGGCAGCGGCTCGAGGTGGGTGCCGCCGGGCCCGGCCCCGGCGCGCACGACGTCGAACTGGGTGCCGCAGCGGGGGCAGCCCAGCAGCGTCTCACGCAGTCGCGCGCCCGCCAGCGAGTCGTCACACACCGGGCAATGGTCGCGATAGGCCAGCGGCAGGTCGCCGACCCGGCACACCAGCAGCGCCGTGCCCGAAATCAGGAACCCCGCGACCTCGCCCGGCTCCAACGCCGCCAGGTCGGGCACCGGATGCCAAGTTGAGCCGCTCGAATGGTTGTCGCCATTCGAATGCACATGCGCCAGAAGCGATTCGGTGGGGATCACGTCGGCGGCCGGCTGCGCCGCGACCGCCTCGATGGCGCAGACCTCGGGCGCGGCGGCCCGCACCGCGTCTTCCACGGCCAGCTCCAGCGTCACGGCCGACGAGGGGCAGCTCTTGCAGCTTCCCTGGAATGCGAGGCGCACCGTGGCCCCTCCCTGCTGGAAGACGACGTCCAGCAGCTCGACATCGCCGCCGTGCGAGCCCAGATACGGCCGCACCCGGTCGAGTGCGTCGGCTACGCGGCGCCGGGTGTCGTGTGGGTGCAGCCCGTGCACCAAGAGCAGGCTGGCCAACAGGTCGTCGGTGGCCAGCCGCTCCGCCAGGCCGGGGGTGTCGGCGGAAAGCGCCATGATCCGTTGCAGCCCGGCCCCGTACAGCTCGACCACCTCCCGGACCAGCCGCTGCGCGCGCTCGTGTGCGGCCGGCCCGCCCGCCGCGCACGAGTCCAGCAGCGTCTGGATCCGATCGCCCGCGGTGCGCCACTGCGTCTCGCTGTCGGGGGTCTCCGGGCGATCCGCCATGGCTCACTCCCCGGCGGGTGACTGCGTGGGAGTGTGCACTCTCTGTAGCGTCTTGCCGTTCCCCAGATACATGTGCACGCCGCAGGGCAGGCATGGATCGAAGCTGCGGACGGTGCGCATGATGTCGATGCCCTTGAAGTTCTCCCGGCTGTTCTCCTCGAAGATCGGTTGGCCCTGCACCGCATCCTCGTAGGGCCCCGGCGTGCCAAAGCTGTCCCGCGGGTTGGCATTCCACGGTGTGGGCGGGTAGGGGTGGTAGTTGGCGATCTTGCCGTCCCGAATCACCATGTGGTGACTGAGCACGCCGCGTACCGCCTCGGTGAACCCACACCCGATGCCCTCGTCGGGCACCTCGAATTTCTCCCACGTCTTGGTGCGCCCGGCCCGGATCTCCTCGAGCGCCTTCTCGGCGAAATGCAGCGCGCACGCCGCCGCGTAGGCCTGGAAGTAGGTGCGTGCGCGATCGCGTTCGATCGTGTTGCTGCCGTACTTCGGGATCTGCCACTCGAATTCGACCGGGCCCTTCAGCGCGGTCTTGGGCAGGTTGATCTTGACGCTGCTGCCGGTGGCCTTGACGTAGCCGATGTCGACGAGGCCGGCCAGCGCGGTCGACCAGAGCCGGGCCAGCGGGCCTCCGCCGGTGTCGAGCGCCAAGTGGTCCTTGCCGTCGAACCAGCGTGGTGACATCACCCAGCTGTACTTGCCGCCCGCTTCCATGTCGCGTTTCTGCGGATGCGGATTGGTGTGCTGGTTCCACGGATGGCGCCGGTCCACGGCGTTGCCCAGCGGATCGGTCTTGACGAACATCTCCTGCTCGGTCCAGTCGTCGTAATACGAACTGCCCAAAAGGATCCGGATGCCGAGGTTGATGTCGACCAGTGAGTGGGTGACCAGCTTGCCGTCGACCACGACGCCCGGGGTCACGAACATCGCGTTGCCCCAGCGCTCCATGTCCTTGTACTCGAAGTTGCACACCTCGGGGTCCTGGAACGAACCCCAGCAGCCCAGCAGCGTCCGGCGCAGGCCGACCTTGTCGTAGCCGGGCAGCGCGTCGTAGAAGAAGTCGAACAGGTCGTCGTGCATGGGCACGACCTTCTTCATGAACTCGACGTAGCGCATCAGGCGTGTCATGTAGTCGGTCATCAGCTGGATGGTCGCGACGGTGCCGACCCCGCCGGGGTACAGCGTGGACGGGTGTACGTGGCGACCTTCCATGAGGCAGAACATCTCTCGCGTCCAGCGGCTGACCGCGAGCGCCTCGCGGTAGAACTCACCGCTGAATGGATTGAGCGAGCGCATGATGTCGGCGATGGTTTTATACCCGTGCGCGTCGGCGTGCGGTGCCGCGGTCTTCTCGGCCTGGGACAGCACGCTCGGGTTAGTCTCGGCGACCATCTTCTCGCAGAAGTCCACCCCGACCAGGTTCTCCTGAAAGATGTTGTGGTCGAACATGTATTCCGCGGCCTCGCCCAAATTGACGATCCATTCGCCGATGTGCGGCGGCTTGACGCCGTAGGCCATGTTCTGCGCATAGCAGGAACAGGTGGCGTGGTTGTCGCCGCAGATGCCGCAGATGCGGCTGGTGATGAAGTGGGCGTCGCGAGGGTCCTTGCCCTTCATGAAGATCGAATAGCCTCGGAAAATGGACGAGGTGCTATGGCACTCGACGACTTCCTTGTTCTCGAAATCGATCTTGGTGTAGATGCCGAGGCTACCCACGATCCGGGTGATCGGGTCCCACGCCATTTCGACGAGCTGGCCCGGCTCCCGCTTTTCCTGTGTCGGCTTGGGAATGATGGTTGTCATCGCAATTACTGCTCTCTGCCCCCCCGGGGCTGCTGTAGTGAAGGTCGTGAAAACGAAAGAAACGCGCCGCCACCTACCAGGTGCGTTTTGCTCCGGTGGTGAGTTGGCCGCCGTTGTGGCGCCAGCGCGGTTCCTTGTCCAGGGTGTGCTCGGTGATGTGCCGCAGGCCGCGGATCAGCGACCCGTACAGGCCCGACGCGGTGCTGGAGAGCTTGCCGCCCGGCGGCTCGTCCATGAACGGCATGAACTTGTCCGGGAAGCCCGGCATGGTGCATCCGATGCAGATGCCGCCGACGTTGGGGCAACCACCGATGCCGTTGATCCACCCACGCTTGGGCACGTTGCATTTGACGACCGGGCCCCAACAGCCAAGTTTCACAATGCATTTCGGCGACCCGTACTCGGTGGCGAAATCGCCCTCTTCGTAGTAGCCGGCCCGGTCGCACCCCTCGTGCACGGTCTTGCCGAACAACCATTGCGGGCGTAGCGCTTCGTCGAGCGGGATCATCGGCGCCTGACCGGTGGCCATGTAGAGCAGGTAGGTCAGCGTCTCCGCCATGTTGTCGGGATGGGCCGGGCAGCCGGGGACGCAGACGATCGGGATGCCGGCCTTGCTCTTCCAGTCCCAACCCAGGTAGTCGGGAACCCCCATCGCCCCGGTCGGGTTGCCGGCCATCGCGTGAATGCCGCCGTAGGTGGCGCACGTCCCGACCGCGACGACCGCCGTGGCCTTCGGCGTGAGCCGGTCGAGCCACTCGCTGGTGGTCATCGGCTGCCCGGTGGCCGGGTCGTTGCCGAACCCGCACCAGTAGCCTTCGTCCTTGATCTTTTCGTTGGGGATCGACCCCTCGACGACCAGCACGAATGGTTCCAGCTCGCCGCGATCGGCTTTGAAGAACCATTCCAGAAAATCGTCGGCCCCACCGGTGGGGCCGCACTCGAAGTCGATCAGCGGCCAGTGGACCGCGACCTTGGGGAGACCGGGAAGAGCTCCCAGCGCGATTTCCTCGACGGTGGGTTGGGTGGCGGCAGTCAAGGCCACCGAATCACCGTCACAACTTAGACCTGCATTGATCCACAGAACGTGGATCAAGGTTTCTTCTGCTTTGACTGCTGCTTCTGTCGGCATGCCGCAGCTTCCCGGGGCCGGGCTGGGGCCCCTGCACTGCCGGAGTCGACCCTCGGCCCACTTGCACAGCGCTGTTTTCAGGCCTACTCCGGCCCTCAAGCGTTGTCAACGGTTCTCCCTGCTCGGGCAACCAAACAAATGTTTCGCATCTATTTTCGGACGTTTTTTCGCTGTACGGCAAGAAGTTTCGGCTAACCAATGAGACTGGCTAAGCAGTCCGCGAAGCGTGCCCTCAGGATGGCCGGTCGTCGACGAATCGTCGTAGCCAGCCGAACCATGCGCCCATCCCGTCGCCCGTGCGCGCGCTCACCGGCAGGATCGTCGCGGTCGCGTTGACCTCCCGGACATGCGCGACGTAGCTGTCCACGTCGACATCGAGATGGGGAACCAGGTCAATCTTGTTGAGCAAGACCACGTCCACCGATCGAAACATCACCGGATACTTCAGCGGCTTGTCCTCGCCCTCGGTGACGGAGTAGACCATCGCCTTGGCGTGCTCGCCGACGTCGAACTCCGCCGGACAGACCAGGTTCCCGACGTTTTCGATGACCACCAGGTCCAGGCCGGGCAGGTCGAGGCCCGGCAGCGCGCGACTGACCATGGGCGCGTCGAGGTGGCATTCACCGCCAAACCCGTTGCTGGTGTTCAGCAGTGACACCTGGGCGCCGCGACCGCTGAGTTTGGCCGCATCGAGGTCGGTGGCGATGTCGCCCTCGATCACCCCGATCGCGAGCTCGCCGGCCAGCTCGTCCAGCGTCGCAGCCAACACCGTCGTCTTGCCCGAGCCCGGTGAGCTCATCAGGTTGACGGCGCGAATTCCGTTGCTTTCGAATGCCGCGCGATTAGCGGCGGCCAGGACGTCGTTCTCGGCGAAGATCGCCTCCAGCACGTCGATTCGCTGCTTGCCGGTCTCGTAGCGACTGTGATCGCCGTGCTCGCGCTCATGCTCGTGTGGGAGGTGATCGTGCTCGTGTGTGTGCACGGTGCCGTCGTCGTGCCGATGAAATCTACCCATCGCTCAACACCTTTCGGCGCGGCGCCTGACGGCGCCACGGGCCCCTTCTCACGAGACATCCAGTGACGTGACCGAGAATTCGTTGCCGTGCAGCACCTCGACGTCGGAGCTGTCGCACCGGGGGCACCAGATCGACCACGCCGAGGTGATCTCCGAACTCCGTCCGCAGGCGCGGCAACGCACCTCGGCGCTGACGCATTCGAGCTCCAGTTCGGCGTCCGGCATGTCCTCGGAATCCCGCACGAGTGTCCAGCAGAACGACAGCGAATCCGGCACCACCTGGCGCAGCGCGCCGATCTGGACGCGCACCACGTCCACGTGCCGGCCCTCGGCATGTGTCTTGACCACCCCGGCGATCGCCTCGCAGAGCGACAACTCATGCATCGTCGGTCACCGGCGTCGGGCTGGAGCCCATGAAATCGTTTCTACACCCGCGCGGCCGCAGCGAATAGCGCAATGACTGCGCCGGCAGTCAGCTGGCGCCCTCGGCCGGCGCCCACTTCTCTTCGATGCGGCCAAACCGCCACACCAGCAGCGCGACCGCCCAGGTGACCACGAACAGGCCGACGACGGCGAAGCCGAGGGTGTTCAGGTCCAGCCCGCCGAGCCAATTCCAGAACGGCCCCTGCCAGCCGAGCTGGCCCGCGAACAGGTCGAGCAGCTCGACGCTGCCGATCAGCAGCGCGACCGCGACCGACAGCCCGGTGATGGTGATGTTGTAGTAGATCTTGCGCACTGGACTGGAAAACGCCCAGCCGTACGCGAAATTCATGAAGGAGCCGTCGATGGTGTCCAGCAGGCACATGCCGGCGGTGAACAGCACGGGCAGGCACAGGATGGCGTACCACGGCAGCCCGGCCGCGGCGCTGGTGCCGGCCAGGACCAGCAGCGCGATCTCGGTGGCAGTGTCGAAGCCCAGGCCGAACAACAGGCCGATCGGGTAGATGTGCCAGGACCGGGTGATCGACTTGGTGAAGCGGCCGAGCGCCCGGTTGAGCAGCCCGCGATTGTTCAGGTGCCCTTCCAGCTCGGCGGCCCAGGTTTCGGAGTCGTACTCGCCGCGGCGCAACCGCATGAACATCCGCAGGATCCCGACTAGGACAACGACGTTGAGGATCGCGATCACATAGAGGAATACGCCCGACACGCTGGTGCCGATCAGCCCCGTGTAGTGATGCAGGGCCGACGAGTCGTCCTCGACGGGACCGATGATCGCCTTGACCCCGGTGGCCAGCAGCAGGGCCAGTGCGAACACCACCGTCGAATGGCCCAGCGAGAAGAAGAAGCCGACCGCCAGCGGGCGCTGGCCGTCGGTCATCAATTTGCGGGTGGTGTTGTCGATGGCGGCGATGTGGTCGGCGTCGAAGGCGTGCCGCAGGCCCAGCGTGTAGGCCGTCACCCCGATCCCGATCCCAAATGCCTTGCCGCCCAGGCTGAGCCGGGCGGGGTCCACGATGCACAACAGGGTGCCCCAGCCGATCACGTGCAGGGCCACGATGATTGCCGTCATCAATCCCAGCCGTCGCCACTCCGGCGGCGTCAGGGCGCCGCGCAAGGTGGGCCACCACGACGACCGCCGGGCGGACTCACTGCGAAGCATCACGGTCCTTCCGGGGATGGGCAGACAGCGACGACTGTAGGTTTTCGCGCGCGCTGAATGCAAGTCGATTGCAAGAAAGATCGCGCGCTCGCTGGCAATCCCGGGTGTCGGGCGCGACACTGAACACGTGACATCGAACCCGTCGGCCCTGGATCCCGCGGTCACCGAGCGTATCGGTGCCTTCCTGCGGGCCCGTGGGCTGCGCCGGACGGCGTCACGGATCCAGGTGCTCGCGGTGTTGGAGCCGGTCAACGGGCACCTGGCGGTGGCGGAGATCCACGGGCGGGTGCGCGCGTGCCTGCTCGAGGGCGCGCAGCCGCCCGACGTGGCGACCATCTACCGCACGGTGACCACCCTGGTCGATCAGGGGGTGCTGCACGCGCTGACCCTCGACGACGGCGTCACCACCTACGGGCTGGCCACCGCCCCGCATCACCACGCGGTGTGCACGCAGTGCGCCTCGATCATCGAGGTGCCCGCCCGACGGTTGTCCACCGCGCTCGAGCACGCGATGGCGGGCAGTTCGTTTTCGCTGTCCGACCGGGCCGGCCTGACGCTGCGCGGCCTGTGCCCGCAGTGCCAGTCACGACAAACCCAGTAGCGCGTTCTCGATCACCTCGGGCAGGGCCGGGTGGATCCAGTACTGGCCGCGGGCCATTTCCGGCACGGTCAGCCCGAAGCTCATCGCCTGGATCAGCGGCTGGATGATCGACGACGCCTGATGGCCCATGATGTGCGCGCCGAGCAGGCGACCGGTGCCGCGCTCGGCGATGAGCTTCACGATGCCGGTGGTGTCCTCCATCGCCCAGCCGTAGGCGACGTCTCCGTAGTCCTGAATCTTCACCGAGATCTTGAAACCCGCTGCGATGGCCTCGTTTTCGGTCAATCCGACGGAAGCGATCTGGGGATCGGTGAACACCGCCGACGGAACGTAGCGATGGTCGGCGGCAACCATCGCGTCGGTGTCGTCCCAGTCGCACAGCAGGTTGTGGCGCACCACGCGCGCCTCGTGGTTGGCCACGTGCTTGAGCTGATACGCCGAGGAGACATCGCCGAGCGCGAAAACCCCACGCGCTGAGGTTCTTTGGTATTCGTCGACCGCCGCCCGGCCGTCCTCGACGGTAATGCCTGCCTGCTCGAGGTCGAGCTGGTCGGCGTTGGACACCCGGCCGGTGGCCACCAGCAGCGCGTCGGCGTGCACGGTGTGGCCGTTGTCGAGCTGCACCGAAACACCCGAGTCCTGATTCTCCGCGCCCACGACATTGCAGTGGGTGTGCAGTTCCCATTTGCTCGACGCGATGCGGGTAAAGCGTTTGCACAGCACGTCATCGCAGTGCCGCAGCATGGCCGAGCCGCGGACCACCAGGGTCACCCGCGTGCCCAGCGACGAGAAGATGTGGGCGAATTCGGCCGCGACGAAACCGCCCCCGACTATCACCAGATGCTCCGGCAGTTCCGGGATGCGCATGACCGTGTCGCTGGTGTAGTACTGCGCGCCGCACTCGAGGATCGCCGAGGGAACCACGGCCCGCGCGCCGGCCGCGATCACCACCTGGCCTGCGGTGAATTCGTCGCCGGCATCGGTGCGCAGCAGGTAGCGGCCATCGGCTTGGACCGGTCCGAAGCGGGTGTGCTGCTTGTACACATCGATGTTGGGCGCGGAGCTCCGGTAGTCCTCACCGCTGACACCGATCGGATCGATGCGCCCGAACACGCGCGAGACGATGTCGTCCCAGCGCACGCGGTCGATGTGCGCGTCGACGCCGAACCGCGCCGCCTCCCGGACCGTCTGGGCGACCTCGGCGGCGTAGACGAACATCTTCGTCGGGATGCAGCCGACGTTGAGGCAGGTGCCGCCGAACGTGCCCTGCTCACAGATCGCCACCCGCTTGTCGGCGAAGCGGCCGTCGAGAATGCTATTGCCCGAACCGGTTCCGATGATCGCGACGTCGTAGGTCTCCACGCTCGTCACCCCTGCCCGAAGGATGCCGAGGCGTCGCTGTTGTTGCTGCGCAGGTAGCCGTCCAGCCAGCGATCCAATTCCCGGTAGGCGGCCTCGCGCGGTCCCTGCAGCGACAGGAACACATCGTGTTTGGCGTCGGCCACCGGAACGACGGCGGTGCGGTTGCCGATGCAGCCGGACCACCGGGCGATCTGGGTTACGTCGAGCACCGCGTCGCCGCTGTGCATGGTCGACGGATCGGTGAGGCGGCGCAGGCTGTGATCCGAGCGCAGCAGCAGGTTGGGCACGCCCACGTCGAGGCCGCGGTGCAGCCGCCGCTGACCCCGGCGCACGGCGTGCAGCCAGCCGAACGTGATGGGGAAGCCGCCCAACGGTTTCCACGCCAGGTTGTAGTCGAACTCCCCGTCGAAGTCGCGGTGCAGCGTGTTGCCGTAGCCGCCCTTGCTCGACGGCCGCAGCACGCCCCTGGAGCGCACCCGCGACAGCCCGCCGATCATCGCGGTGGTCAGCGGCAGGCGCACGATCGCCGGGCCGTGCAGATCCAGGAAGGGGCTGTTGAGCACCAGGCCGCCGACCGCCGCGTGGGCCCGCGGGCGTTGCCTGCGCAGCCGGTCCAGCCACAGCGACACGATGAGCCCGCCGGCGGAATGGCCGTACACCAAGACGTTGACCGGGTGGCCGGGGCGGGCCCGCTCGCCGATGATGGCCAGGGCGCGTTCCAGCTCCGCGTCGTACTGGGCCAGGTCGCTGATGAAGTGCGGGGTCTGGCCGTCGCGCCGCGACCGGCCGCACTTCTGCAAGTCCAGCGCGTAGAAGTCGAAACCGCGATCGGCGAAGTGGTCGGCCAGCGCGGTGTTGAAGAAGTAGTCGGTGTAGCCGTGCACCGCCAGGACGGCGTGGCCGGCGCTGGCCTCGCTGCCGCGCCGTATCAGCGTTGCGACGATGTCGCCCTCGCCGGCGGGATCGAGGCCGAGCGGAATCGTGCACTGCCAGTAGCCAGGCAGGACGTCGGGCACCCAGCCAGTCACGAGGCCAGCTTATAGCTTTTGCTGGAGCGGGCGGCACAGGTCGGCGGTCAGGTCGCTCGCGATAACCTGGGACCGGCATCCCAGCCAAGGAGAGGACCAACGACCCGGTGTCAGACGTAGGGACCGCGCGCGTCGACGTCGTGCTGGTGGGCGCGGGCATCATGAGCGCCACCCTGGGTGCGTTGCTGTGTCTGCTCGAGCCGGACTGGTCGATCACGATCATCGAACGGCTGGACGCCGTCGGCGCCGAGAGCAGCGGCCCGTGGAACAACGCCGGCACCGGCCACTCCGCGCTGTGCGAGTTGAACTACACCCCGCAGCGCGCCGACGGCTCGATCGACATCACCAAGGCGGTGACGATCAACGAGCAGTTCCAGGTGACCCGGCAGTTCTGGGCCTACGCGCTCGCACGCGGCGTCCTGACCGACCGCGGCTTCGTCAACCCCGTTCCGCACGTGAGCTTCGTACAGGGCGCGCGGCGCGTCGACTACCTGCGGCGCCGGCGCGCGGCGCTGGCCGGCAACCCGTTGTTCGAGCGCACCGAATTCATCGACGACCCGGACGAATTCGCCCGGCGGCTACCGCTCATGGCGGCCGGGCGCGACTTCTCCGAGCCGATCGCGCTCAACTGGGCCGCCGACGGCACCGACGTCGACTTCGGTTCGCTGTCCAAGCAACTCGTCGACTTTTGCGTGCGGACCGGCGCGACGATGCTGTTCGGCCACGACGTCCGCAACGCGACCCGGCAATCCGACGGCAGCTGGACCCTGGCGATCCGCGACCGCCGAACCGGCGAAAAGCGTTCGCTGAACACCAAATTCGTATTCCTCGGGGCCGGCGGCGACACGCTGCCGCTGCTGCAGCGCTCCGGCATCAAGGAGGCCAAGGGCTTCGCCGGTTTCCCGATCGGCGGCCGGTTCCTGCGCGCCGACGCCCCGGCGCTGACGGCCGCGCACCGGGCCAAGGTGTACGGCGTTCCCGCGCCCGGGGCCCCGCCGCTGGGCGCGTTGCATCTGGATCTGCGGTTCGTCGATGGCAAGTCGTGGCTGGTGTTCGGGCCCTACGCCGGCTGGTCGCCCAAATTCCTGAAGCACGGCCGCGTCAGCGATCTGCCCCGATCCATCAGGGGAGACAATGTGCTGTCCATGCTGGGCGTCGGGCTCACGGAGCTGACGCTGGTGAACTATCTGATCGGCCAGCTGCGGCTCACGCATGCCGACCGGGTGCGCGCGCTGCGCGAATTCGCGCCCGGCGCGGTCGATTCGGACTGGCAGCTGACGACGGCGGGCCAGCGCGTGCAGGTGATTCGCCGGGACAGGCGCAGGGGCGGGGTGCTCGAATTCGGCACCACCGTGGTGGGTTCGGCCGACGGCAGCACCGCGGGCATGCTCGGCGGCTCGCCGGGGGCCTCGACTGCGGTCCCGATCATGCTCGACGTGTTGCAGCGATGTTTTTCCAATCGGTACCAGTCGTGGTTACCCATGCTCAAAGAGATGGTTCCATCGCTGGGCGCCAAGTTGTCCGATGAGCCGGCGCTATTCGACGAGGTGTGGTCATGGGGTTCGAAGATGTTGAAGTTAGGCGTGTCATGACGCGCGCCGTCGACGATGCAGAACGTAGTGATGAGGAGGAGCGGTGCCGATGACGGAGGCCCTGCGCCGCGCGTGGGCCCAGGATCTCGACGTGCCAACGCTTTACGAGCTGCTCAAGCTGCGGGTCGAGGTGTTCGTCGTCGAGCAGGCGATCCCGTACCCGGAGCTGGACGGGCGGGATCTGCTGCCCGAGACTCGGCACTTCTGGCTGGAAACGTCTGACGGCGAGGTGATCTGCACGCTGCGCCTGATGGAGGAGCACGCGGGGGGCCAAAAGGTGTTCCGGATCGGCCGGCTGTGCACCAAGCGCAGCGCGCGCGGGCAGGGGCACACCACCCGGCTGCTGCGCGCCGCGCTGGCCGAGGTGGGCGACTACCCGTGCCGCATCAACGCGCAAACGTATCTCGCCGACATGTACGCCCGGCACGGGTTCGTCCGCGACGGCGAGGATTTCGTCGACGACGGCGTCCCGCACGTCCCGATGCTGCGGCCCGGCTCCGGACTGGCGGCCAAGCCGTGAGGCCCTACCCGTTCAGCGCGATCGTCGGCCACGAGCAGCTGCGGCTCGCGCTGCTGCTGTGCGCGGTGCGCCCGGAGATCGGCGGGGCGCTGATCCGCGGCGAGAAGGGCACGGCCAAGTCGACGGCCGTGCGCGGCCTGGCCGCCCTGCTGGCGGCGGCGACCGGCGGCGGCAGCGCCGGGCTGGTCGAAATGCCTTTGGGTGCAACCGAAGACAGGGTGGTCGGATCGCTGGACCTGCAGCGGGTGCTGCGCGACGGCGAACACGCGTTCTCGCCGGGCCTGCTGGCCCGCGCGCACGGCGGCGTGCTCTACGTCGACGAGGTCAACCTGCTGCACGACCACCTGGTCGACGTGCTGCTCGACGCCGCGGCGATGGGCCGCGTGCACGTCGAACGCGACGGCATCTCGCATTCGCACGAGGCCCGCTTCGTGCTGATCGGCACGATGAATCCCGAGGAGGGCGAACTGCGCCCGCAGCTGCTGGACCGATTCGGTCTCACCGTCGACGTGCGCGCCTCGCGCGATGTCGACGTGCGGGTGGAGGTCATCCGGCAGCGGATGGCCTACGAGGCCGACCCGGACGGCTTCGCGACACGTTATGCCGCCGACGACGCCGAGCTGGCCAAGCGGATCGCCGCGGCCCGCGTGCTGGTCGACGACGTGGTGTTGCCGGACAACGAGTTACGGCGCATCGCCGCGCTGTGTGCGGCCTTCGACGTCGACGGCATGCGGGCGGATCTGGTGGTGGCCCGTACCGCGGCCGCGCACGCCGCGTGGCGCGGCGCCGGCACCGTCGAGGAGCAGGACATCCGGGTGGCGGCCGAACTGGCGCTGCCGCATCGCCGTCGCCGCGATCCGTTCGACGACCCGGGCATCGACCGCGACCAGCTGGACGCGGCGCTCGAGCAGGCCGGCGCATCGGACCCGGAGCCCGACCCGGATCCGGATCCGCCCGGCGGCGGGCAATCCGATGGCGAGACGGAATACGAACGACCGCAACAGAAATCGCAGGGAGCCCCGCCGACTGCGACGCGCCCCAGCGCGCCGCCGTCGAAGACCTTCCGCGCCCGGGCGCTGACCGTGCCGGGCGTCGGCGAGGGCGCGCCGGGCCGGCGCTCCCGGGCCCGCAACAGCTCCGGCAGCGTGGTGGCCGCCACCGACGGCGGCGAGCCCGGCCCCGGCGCGCACGGGCTGCACCTGTTCGCGACGCTGCTGTCGGCCGCCGGGCGCGCCGGAGCGGGGCCGCTGCGGCCCGGGCCGGACGACGTGCGCCGGGCCATTCGCGAAGGCCGCGAAGGCAATCTGGTGATCTTCGTCGTCGACGCGTCCGGATCGATGGCCGCGCGCGACCGGATGGCCGCCGTCAGCGGCGCCACGCTGTCGCTGCTGCGCGACGCCTATCAGCGCCGTGACAAGGTCGCGGTGATCACGTTCCGCGGGCAGGAGGCGCGGCTGCTGCTGCCGCCGACGTCGTCGGCGTATATCGCGGGCCGGCGGCTGGCCCGGTTCGACACCGGCGGCAAGACCCCGCTGGCCGAAGGATTGATGGCCGCGCGCGAGCTGATCGTGCGGGAGCGGGCGCGCGACCGGGCGCGCCGCCCGCTGGTCGTGGTGCTCACCGACGGTCGGGCCACCGCCGGGCCGGACCCGTTGGGCCGCAGCCGATTCGCGGCGGCCCGGCTGGTCGCCGAGGGTGCGGCCGCCGTGGTGGTGGACTGCGAAACGTCCTATGTGCGACTGGGCTTGGCTCCTCAGCTCGCCCGCCAGCTGGGTGCGCCCGTCGTCCGGCTCGAGCAGTTGCACGCCGACCAGCTGACGCACGCCGTGCGCAGCGTCGCCTGAGAAAAAGGTAACCGTCATGCCGCAGGGCGCCCCCGCGCAGATCCCCGACGACGGCCTGACCACCCGGGCCCGGCGCAACGCGCCGGTGCTGGCGGTGCACACCGGCGACGGCAAGGGAAAGTCCACCGCCGCATTCGGAATGGCGTTGCGCGCCTGGAACGTCGGCATGGACGTGGCGGTGTTCCAGTTCGTCAAGAGCGCCAAATGGAAGGTCGGCGAGGAAGCTGCCCTGCGCGAGCTCGGGCAGCTGCACGACGAGCGTGGCGTCGGGGGCGCGGTCCAATGGCACAAGATGGGGTCGGGCTGGTCCTGGACGCGCCCGTCGCGCAAGGCAGGCAGCGACGTCGACCACGCCGCGGCGGCCGCCGACGGCTGGGCCGAGATAGCCCGGCGGCTGACCGCGCAACAGCACGACTTCTACGTGCTCGACGAATTCACCTACCCGCTCAAGTGGGGCTGGATCGACGTCGACGAGGTGGTCGACGCCCTGGTGGCAAGGCCCGGTCACCAGCACGTGGTGATCACCGGGCGCGATGCCCCGCCGCGGCTGGTCCAGGCGGCCGACTTGGTCACGGAGATGACCAAGGTCAAGCACCCGATGGACGCGGGACGCAAGGGGCAAAAGGGTATCGAGTGGTGAGTGTCCCCGGGGTCGTCGTCGCTGCACCGGCGTCGGGCAGCGGAAAGACCACGGTCGCAACGGGTTTGATCGGCGCGCTGCGCCAGGCCGGACACGTCGTCGCGCCGTTCAAGGTCGGCCCTGACTTCATCGACCCGGGCTACCACTCGCTGGCGGCGGGCCGGCCCGGGCGCAACCTGGACGCGGTGATGGTGGGGGAGCGGCTGATAGGGCCCCTCTACGCGCACGGCAGCGAAGGTGCGCGCATCGCCGTGATCGAGGGCGTGATGGGTCTTTTCGACGGCCGCATCGGGCACGCCGAGGCGATGCCCGCGGAAGGGTCGACCGCCCACGTCGCCGGCCTGCTGGGCGCGCCGGTGATCCTGGTGGTCGATGCCCGCGGCCAGAGCCAGAGTATCGCCGCTCTGCTGCATGGCTTTTCGACGTTCGACGCGGCGACCCGGCTCGCGGGCGTGATCCTCAACCGGGTCGGGTCGCAGCGCCACGAGCTGGTGCTGCGGCAGGCCTGCGAACAGGCCGGCGTCCCAGTGCTGGGCGCGATACCGCGCACCGCCGAATTGGAGCTGCCGACAAGGTATTTGGGCCTGGTGACCGCCGCCGAGTATGGGCAGCGCGCCCAGCTGGCCGTCGACGCGATGTCCGCGCTGGTCGCCCGCCACGTCGACCTGGCCGCCGTGGTCGCGGTCGCCGGAAGCCGGGTCGCCGACCCGCCGTGGGAGCCCGCCGCCGCGGTGGGCCCGGCGCGGGGCGGGCGCGCCGTCGTCGCGATGGCGGCGGGGAAGGCCTTCACGTTCGCCTACGCCGAACACGCCGAGCTGCTGCGGGCCGCGGGCGCCGATGTCGCCGAATTCGACCCGCTGGCCGACCCGTTGCCGCCGGGCGCCGACGCCGTCGTGCTGCCCGGGGGCTTTCCTGAGCAGTTCACCGCCGAGCTCTCCGCCAACGACGTCGTCCGCGGGCAGATCGCCGGGCTGGCCGCCGCCGGGGCGCCGGTGCATGCCGAATGCGCCGGGCTGATCTACCTGGCCACCGAGCTCGACGGCTATCCGATGTGCGGCGCCCTCGCCGGATCGGCGCGGTTCACCCAGCAGCTGAAGCTGGCGTACCGCGAGGCCGTCGCCGTGGCCGATTCGCCGCTGTACACCGTCGGCGAGCGGGTGGTAGGACACGAATTCCACCGCACGGAGGTGACCTTCACCGAGAGCTACCAGCCCGCCTGGGCGTACCGGGGCGCGCAGGTCGACACCGTGCGCGACGGCGTGGTGCACGCCGGGGTGCACGCGTCGTATCTGCACACGCATCCGGCGGCGGCACCGGGCGCGGTCGCGCGGTTCGTCGCCCACGCCGCCGCCCGCCGCCAGCCGTAAGCGCGTCGAAAGTTCGCGAGCGTAACCCCACTGCGAAAACCCGGGCGAAAAAGCGCAGTGTCGTTACATTCGCGGTGTTGCCTTCAAACGGCTACGGCTCCAGCAGCCACTAGGCTTGCCGGGTGACCGAGAGCCCCTATCTCGTCGGACTGCGGCTGGCCGGCAAGAAGGTCGTCGTGGTCGGCGGAGGCAGCGTCGCTCAGCGCCGATTGCCGTTGCTGATCGCCAGTGGCGCCGACGTCCACGTCATCACCCGCACCGCCACGCCCGCCGTCGAGGCGATGAGCGGAATCACCTTGGCGGTGCGCGAATACCGCGACGGCGACCTCGACGAAGCCTGGTATGCGATCGCGGCCACCAACGACGCGGCGGTCAACGCCGCCGTGGTGGACGAGGCCGATCGCCGGCGCATCTTCTGCGTGCGCGCCGACATCGCCGTCGAGGGATCCGCGGTGACGCCTGCGACGTTCGAGTACGCCGGGCTGTCGGTCGGCGTGCTGGCCGGCGGCGAGCACCGGAGGTCGGCCGCCATCCGCTCGGCCATCCGCGAGGCCCTGCAGACCGGGGCAATCGCCCCGGAAAGCACAGAGAGCTCCGACGTGGTGCGCGGTGGGGTGGCGCTGGTCGGCGGGGGTCCCGGCGACCCCGAATTGATCACCGTGCGGGGGCGCCGGCTGCTCGCGCAGGCCGACGTCGTGGTCGCCGACCGCCTGGCGCCGCCTGAGCTGCTCGCGGAGCTGTCGCCGCACGTCGAGGTCATCGACGCCGCCAAGATCCCGTACGGGCGGGCCATGGCCCAGGACGCCATCAACGACGTGATGATTGAACGGGCCCGGGCCGGGAAGTTTGTAGTGCGCCTCAAGGGGGGAGATCCCTTTGTATTCGCCCGCGGCTACGAGGAGGTTCTGGCATGCGCCGAAGCCGGCGTACCCGTGACGGTTGTGCCGGGTGTGACAAGTGCCATAGCGGTGCCCGCCCTGGCGGGTGTCCCGGTCACTCATCGGGCGATAAACCACGAGTTCGTGGTGGTCAGCGGACACTTGGCGCCCGATCATCCGGAATCGTTAGTGAATTGGAATGCGCTGGCAAAATTGTCCGGCACGATTGTTTTGCTGATGGCGGTCGAACGCATCGAGCTTTTCGCCGAAGCGTTGCTCAAAGGCGGGCGACCAGCAGATACGCCCGTCCTGGTGGTCCAACACGGCACAACGGCAGATCAGCGCACGTTGCGAGCCACGCTTGCCGACACGCCCCAGATGGTCCGCGCGGAGGGGATTCGACCTCCCGCGATCATCGTGATCGGCTCCGTCGCGGCGTTCGCCGCCTAAACAGATCTTAAGATTACTGTAAGGTAACCCGTTATGACGGCTCTCAACGACACAGAGCGCGCAGCCCAAAATCTGGCCGCTGCACGCCCCGATCGTCCGGCCCCGGAGCGCACCGAGCGCCCGTCCCAGACCGTTTCCGAGACCGCCTCCACCCGCTTGAGCAGGTATTATCCGGCATGGTTGCCGTCGCGCCGCTTCATTGCGGCCGTTATCGCCATCGGCGGCATGCAGTTGCTGGCCACGATGGACAGCACCGTCGCCATCGTCGCGCTTCCTAAGATTCAAAACGAGCTGGGCTTGTCCGATGCCGGCCGTAGCTGGGTGATCACCGCCTACGTGCTGACCTTCGGCGGGCTGATGCTGCTGGGTGGCCGCCTCGGCGACACCATCGGCCGCAAGCGCACCTTCATCGTCGGCGTCACCCTGTTCACCATCTCCTCGGTGCTGTGCGCCGTGGCCTGGGACGAGGCGACGCTGGTCATCGCCCGGCTGTCCCAGGGCGTCGGGTCGGCCATCGCCTCGCCCACGGGTCTGGCGCTGGTGGCGACGACCTTCGCGAAGGGCCCGGCGCGCAACGCGGCGACGGCGGTATTCGCCGCGATGACCGCGGTCGGCTCGGTGATGGGCCTGGTGGTCGGCGGCGCCCTGACCGAGTGGTCGTGGCGGCTGGCCTTCCTGGTCAACGTCCCGATCGGGCTGCTGATGATCTACCTGGCCCGCACCGCCCTGCGGGAGACCAACCGGGAGCGGATGAAGCTCGATGCCGCGGGCGCCATGCTGGCCACGCTGGCGTGCACCGCCGCCGTCTTTGCGTTCTCGATGGGCCCGGAAAAGGGCTGGGTCTCGATCACCACCATCGGCTCGGGCGTCGTGGCCATAGCCGCCGCGCTGGCTTTCATCGTCGTCGAGCGCACCGCCGAAAACCCCGTCGTGCCTTTCGATCTCTTCCGTGACCGCAACCGGCTGGTCACCTTCATCGCGATCTTCCTGGCCGGCGGGCTGATGTTCAGCCTGACCGTGTGCATCGGCCTGTACGTGCAGGATGTTTTGGGCTACTCCGCGCTGCGCGCCGGCGTCGGCTTCATCCCGTTCGTCATTGCGATGGGAATCGGCCTCGGCGTCTCCTCGCAGCTGGTGTCGCGCTTCTCGCCGCGGGTGCTGACGATCGGCGGGGGGATCCTGCTGTTCTGGGCGATGCTGTACGGCTGGGCGTTCATGCACCGCGGCGTCGCGTACTTCCCGAACCTGGTGCTGCCGATCGTGATCGGCGGGATCGGCATCGGCATGGCCGTCGTCCCGCTGACGCTGGCGGCGATCGCGGGCGTGGGCTTCGACCAGATCGGGCCCGTCTCGGCGGTCACGCTGATGCTGCAAAGCCTGGGCGGGCCGCTGGTGCTGGCCGTGATCCAGGCCGTGATCACCTCGCGGACGCTGTACATGGGCGGCGTCACCGGACCGGTGAAATTCATGAACGATGCGCAGCTGCATGCGCTCGACAACGGCTATACGTACGGCCTGCTGTGGGTAGCGGGCGTGGCCGTCATCGTCGGCGGTGCCGCGCTGCTCATCGGCTACACCCCCGACCAGGTGGCCCACGCGCAAGAGGTCAAGGAAGCCATCGACTCCGGCGAGCTCTAAGCTTTCGCCGCCGCTCGCTGTCCCTGCCGTCGTCTCATCCGCCGCAAGCTAGGCTGGCCCGCTGTGATTACCCGGATGTCCGAGCTGTTCCTGCGCACCTTGCGCGACGATCCCGCCGACGCCGAAGTCGCCAGCCACAAGCTGCTGGTGCGCGCCGGATATGTCCGGCAGGTCGGCCCCGGACTGTACAGCTGGCTGCCGCTGGGGCTGCGGGTGCTGCGCAACATCGAACGCGTCGTCCGCGAGGAAATGAACGGGATTGGCGGGCAGGAGATCCTGTTCCCCGCGCTGCTGCCGCGCGGGCCCTACGAGACGACCAGCCGGTGGACCGAGTACGGCGACGGGGTGTTCCGCGTGCGCGACCGCCGCGACAACGACTACCTGCTGGCTCCCACGCACGAAGAGGTGTTCACCCTGACGGTCAAGGGCGAATACAACTCGTACAAGGACTTTCCGCTCACGCTGTACCAAATCCAGGGCAAGTACCGCGACGAGGCCCGGCCGCGGGCCGGCATCCTGCGGGCCCGGGAGTTCGTGATGAAGGACTCCTACTCCTTCGACATCGACGCCGCCGGGCTCAAGGCGGCCTACCACGCGCACCGCGAGGCGTATCAGCGCATCTTCGACCGGCTGCGGGTCCGCTACGTCATCGTCTCCGCGGTGTCCGGCGCCATGGGCGGCAGCGCCTCGGAGGAGTTCCTCGCCGAGAGCCCGATCGGGGAGGACACGTTCGTCCGGTGCGCGCAGTCGGGATACGCGGCCAACGTCGAGGCGGTCATCACCGCCCAGCCCGAGGCGCTGCCCATCGACGGGCAGCCAGCGGCGGTCGTGCACGACACCGGCGACACCCCGACCATCGCGACGCTGGTCGAGTGGGCCAACGGCGCCGGCCTGGGCCGCACGGTCACCGCGGCCGACACGCTGAAGAATGTCCTCATCAAAGTCCGTGAGCCGGGCGGAGATTGGGAGCTGCTGGCCATCGGGGTGCCCGGCGACCGCGAGGTCGACGACAAACGGCTGGGCGCAGCCTTGGAGCCGGCCGAATACGAGCTGCTGGGCGACGCCGACTTCGCCAAGTTTCCCTTCCTGGTGAAGGGCTACATCGGGCCGAAGGCGTTGCAGGACAACGAAGTTCGCTACCTGGTTGATCCGCGCGTCGTCGACGGCACCAGCTGGATCACCGGCGCCGACGAGCCGGGCCGCCACGTCGTGGGGTTGGTGGCCGGCCGCGACTTCACCGCCGACGGCACCATCGAAGCCGCCGAGGTGCGCGAGGGCGATCCCTCCCCGGACGGCGCCGGCCCGCTGGTGATGGCGCGCGGCATCGAGATCGGGCACATCTTCCAGCTGGGCCGCAAATACACCGACGCCTTCACCGTCGACGTGCTCGGCGAGGACGGCAAGCCGGTGCGATTGACCATGGGCTCCTACGGAATTGGGGTGTCGCGGCTGGTCGCCGTCGTCGCCGAGCAGCAGCACGACGAGCTGGGCCTGCGCTGGCCCGCGGCGATCGCGCCCTACGACGTGCACGTGGTGATCGCCAACAAGGACGCCGAGGCGCGCGCCGGGGCCACCGAGTTGGCCGCGGACCTGGATCGCCTCGGGCTGCAGGTGCTGCTCGACGACCGCCAGGCCTCGCCGGGCGTCAAGTTCAAGGACGCCGAGCTGCTGGGCATGCCGTGGGTTGTCGTGGTGGGACGCGGCTGGGCCGACGGCGTGGTGGAGCTGCGCGACCGGTTCGGCGGGCAGACCCGCGAGCTCGCGGCCGGGCCGTCGCTGGCCACCGACGTCGTCGCCGCGCTGGGCCGCTAGCTACTCGTTGCCGCCGGGGAAGCTCGTCGTGATGGGCCAGGCGCCCAGCACCCGGTTCCACCGCGCGGCCATCACCGCGCTCTGGGTCAGCGCCGTCGACGCGAACGCCCGGTCGTCGGCCGTCTCGGCGTGCTCGATGACGGCGCGCCACGCCGTCGCCCCGTCGTTCTCCATCCGCGCGGCCAGGCGTGCCGCGTCGGCGCCGCTGGCCACCAGCATCGGCAACTGATAGCCGGCCGCGGCGACCGGCGCGGTGACCTTGCGGGCGGCCAACATGGCGATGACGTCGTCGCGGCGCTGGCGGTGCTGGTTCAGCGCGTCCACGACCAGGTTGTTCACGCCGGGGGGCGACAGCGCCGAGACGATGCCGTAGCCGTAGATCGTCGAGTGCTCGACGGACAGCGCCTCGCACAACGCCGCGCTGTCGGCATCCTTGGGGACCGGCGTCATGGCGTGGGACCCGGGGGCACCAGGGCGATCTGGTAGGAGGCGGTGCACGACGCGGCGATGGAGCCCAGCAGCCCGGCCCGATAGCCCGACGACGAAGCCACCAGGCGGCTGGCGCTTTCGGCGGAGGCCTTCAGCGCGCCGATGACGTCGGATACCGGCGGCGGCTCCGCGGCCGGGGCCGGCGGGGCCTGGGCGGCGGGAGCCGCGCCATCGCCGCCGGCGGCGGGCTTCGCGGGTGCCGCCGCCGAAGACCCCGTCTCGCCGTTACCGGCAGCCTTGGGGATCGCCTTGTCGAGGGCCCGGTCGAGCGACTTGTCGGCGACCTTGGCGGCGCCCTTGTCGCTGGCGGGCGGCTTGCTGCCGCCCAAGGACTCGCGCAGCCGGCGCGCGACTGGCGCCTCTACGGTCGACGATGCGGATTTGACGAATTCGCCCTGTTCATTCAGTCGGGCGAGCACTTCCTTGCTGGTGACACCGAGTTCCTTGGCCAACTCGTGCACGCGGGCCTTACCTGCCACTACATCTCCTGTCTATGAGGCGACAGCAGCGGGCCGCGCCTCGGGTTTAGCTATGACGCATGGTCATCGGGACTTCACGGTGTGCTCATGTTCTTCGCTACCTGTTCTCTTCCTGGTGGTTCAAGCGCCCGTAGGTGCTCGACCACCGCGGATGTGTCCGGTGGACGGTCGATGCGCAACGCTTTGGTGAAAGCTCGCCGCCGAACCGCCTGTTGTGCGCACTGCAGCTCGGGATGCAGCCATGCACCCCGCCCCGGCAGGCTACTCGCTGGATCAACGATCACGGCATATTCGCCGTTCCCCGCCGACCTAGCCACCACTCGAAGCAGTTTGACGGCCAACTCTCGCTTCCGGCACCCGACACACGTCCGCACGGGTCCCCCCGTGGCTCGGTGCGCCGAGTCCGAAGGCTCGCGCTGGATCACGGCTCAGTCTAGCGTCACTTGATCGCAGGCCAGAATCGCCCGCGTGGGGCGCCGACGTCAGGCGCAGATCGGGTCGCCCGCCCTGTTCAGGCGGCTAGTGATCGTGGGCCACCGGGTGGCCGGCGCCGTGTTCGGTGTGGCTTTCCGGGTCCCCGGGCGAATCGCCGCGAATGTCGATGCGCCAGCCGGTGAGCCGGGCCGCCAGCCGCGCGTTCTGGCCCTCCTTGCCGATCGCCAGCGACAGCTGGAAGTCGGGAACCACCACGCGGGCGGCGCGGGCGCTCTGGTCGATCACCGAAACCGACACCACCTTGGCCGGCGACAGCGCGTTGGCGACGAAGCGGGCCGGATCCTCGTCGTAGTCGATGATGTCGATCTTCTCTCCGGACAGCTCGCTCATCACGTTGCGGACCCGCTGCCCCATCGGACCGATGCAAGCGCCCTTGGCGTTCAGGCCCGGTACCCGCGATGCCACGGCGATCTTGGAACGGTGCCCCGCCTCGCGCGCCACCGCGACGATCTCCACCGAGCCGTCCGCGATCTCGGGGACCTCCAGCGAGAAGAGCTTGCGCACCAGGTTGGGGTGCGTCCGCGACAGCGTGATCACCGGCTCGCGCGACCCGCGGGTGACGCCGACCACGTAGCAGCGCACCCGGTTCCCGTGCTCGTAGCCTTCGCCGGGCACCTGCTCGGCCGCCGGGATGACGCCCTCGGAGGCCTTGGTCTCGGTGCCCATCCGCACCACGATCAGCCCGCGGGCGTTGGCGCGGCTGTCGCGCTGGATCACGCCCGCGACGATTTCGCCCTCGCGGGTGGAGAACTCGCCGTAGGTGCGCTCGTTTTCGGCGTCGCGGAACCGCTGCAGCATGACCTGGCGCGCGGTCGTCGCGGCGATCCGGCCGAAACCCTCGGGGGTGTCGTCCCATTCGCTGATGACGTTGCCGTCCTCGTCGACCTCGCGGGCCATCACCTTCACGACGCCGGTCTTGCGATCGATCTCGATGTGCGCCTCGGTCTGGTGTCCCTGGGTGTGCCGGTAGGCGGTCAGCAACGCGGATTTGATGGTCTCGAGTAGCTCGTTGACCGAGATGCCCCGGTCCACCTCGATCGCATGCAGCGCGGCCATATCGATGTTCATGTTCCGGCCTCCGTCCTGTCGGCCCGATCCCCGATCAACCCGGTCGCCATTTCCAGCTCAGCCTGTGCTGGTGGCGAAAACTCAACCTGGACAACGGCTTTCGCGATGTCGGCAAGCGGGATGTCGCGCACCGTCCAGCCCCTGCCGTCGCGCACCACCAGCGAGACCACGCCCTCGCGGGTCTCGCCGACGCGGCCGGTCAGCCGCGATCCGTCCGCCAAGCCGATTTCGGCCTTGCGGCCGCGGGCGCGACGGAAGTGCTTGTCGGTGGTCAGGGGGCGGTCGATGCCGGGCGAGGAGACCTCGAGGACGTAGCGGTCGCCGACGTCGTCCAAATCGTCGAGCAACGTCGAGGCGGAACGCGACAGCGTCGCGATGGTGTCCAGATCGAGCGCGCTGTCGCCGTCTGCGATCACCGTGATCCGGGGCGGGTGGGTGCGGCCGTCGATGACCACGTCTTCGATCTCATAGCCAGCGCGCGCGAACTCTCCACCGAGTAGCTCGATCACCTGCGTCGCAGAAGGTAGCCCGGTGGTCACGGCGAGCTCCTCATCTTGAGTTGTCCGGCAAATTCCGGCGTCCGGCGGAGGGCAAAACGTGCCGTTCCGCGAGAACCGACTATTCACGATACGCCAGGAATCGCCCATCACGATGTGATCGCTTGGCCAACGTCCCAGCATCGTGCCTACCGTCGTGACCCCACCTTCTGATGGCAGGATGTTGGGCGTGTCCAGCGCAGCATTCGTCACCAACAGGCGGGGTGTCCTCGCCGGTGGTGCGGCCCTTGCCGCGCTTGGGGCGGTGACCTCCGCCTGCGGTGAGTCCAAGCCCAAAACCCCTGCCGTCGAAGACCTGGTGGGGCCGTTGGACCAGGCACGACATGACAGCGCGCTGGCCGGCGCGGCCGCGCCGGCCAGCGCGCTGTCATGTCGTGCCTGGTCCAACGGCCCCACCAGGTCTTCGACGGCAGGGGTTTTGGGCTTGGACTCACCGCAGGCGGAGGTCACCGCCCCAAGCGCGGCAAGGGCCGCACCACCGGCGAGGACACCCCGCCTGTTGGTGACGAATGCTGCGCTGGACACGCCCAACATCCTGCCATCAGAAGGTGGGGTCACGACGGTAGGCACGATGCTGGGACGTTGGCCAAGCGATCACATCGTGATGGGCGATTCCTGGCGTATCGTGAATAGTCGGTTCTCGCGGAACGGCACGTTTTGCCCTCCGCCGGACGCCGGAATTTGCCGGACAACTCAAGATGAGGAGCTCGCCGTGACCACCGGGCTACCTTCTGCGACGCAGGTGATCGAGCTACTCGGTGGAGAGTTCGCGCGCGCTGGCTATGAGATCGAAGACGTGGTCATCGACGGCCGCACCCACCCGCCCCGGATCACGGTGATCGCAGACGGCGACAGCGCGCTCGATCTGGACACCATCGCGACGCTGTCGCGTTCCGCCTCGACGTTGCTCGACGATTTGGACGACGTCGGCGACCGCTACGTCCTCGAGGTCTCCTCGCCCGGCATCGACCGCCCCCTGACCACCGACAAGCACTTCCGTCGCGCCCGCGGCCGCAAGGCCGAAATCGGCTTGGCGGACGGATCGCGGCTGACCGGCCGCGTCGGCGAGACCCGCGAGGGCGTGGTCTCGCTGGTGGTGCGCGACGGCAGGGGCTGGACGGTGCGCGACATCCCGCTTGCCGACATCGCGAAAGCCGTTGTCCAGGTTGAGTTTTCGCCACCAGCACAGGCTGAGCTGGAAATGGCGACCGGGTTGATCGGGGATCGGGCCGACAGGACGGAGGCCGGAACATGAACATCGATATGGCCGCGCTGCATGCGATCGAGGTGGACCGGGGCATCTCGGTCAACGAGCTACTCGAGACCATCAAATCCGCGTTGCTGACCGCCTACCGGCACACCCAGGGACACCAGACCGAGGCGCACATCGAGATCGATCGCAAGACCGGCGTCGTGAAGGTGATGGCCCGCGAGGTCGACGAGGACGGCAACGTCATCAGCGAATGGGACGACACCCCCGAGGGTTTCGGCCGGATCGCCGCGACGACCGCGCGCCAGGTCATGCTGCAGCGGTTCCGCGACGCCGAAAACGAGCGCACCTACGGCGAGTTCTCCACCCGCGAGGGCGAAATCGTCGCGGGCGTGATCCAGCGCGACAGCCGCGCCAACGCCCGCGGGCTGATCGTGGTGCGGATGGGCACCGAGACCAAGGCCTCCGAGGGCGTCATCCCGGCGGCCGAGCAGGTGCCCGGCGAAGGCTACGAGCACGGGAACCGGGTGCGCTGCTACGTGGTCGGCGTCACCCGCGGGTCGCGCGAGCCGGTGATCACGCTGTCGCGGACGCACCCCAACCTGGTGCGCAAGCTCTTCTCGCTGGAGGTCCCCGAGATCGCGGACGGCTCGGTGGAGATCGTCGCGGTGGCGCGCGAGGCGGGGCACCGTTCCAAGATCGCCGTGGCATCGCGGGTACCGGGCCTGAACGCCAAGGGCGCTTGCATCGGTCCGATGGGGCAGCGGGTCCGCAACGTGATGAGCGAGCTGTCCGGAGAGAAGATCGACATCATCGACTACGACGAGGATCCGGCCCGCTTCGTCGCCAACGCGCTGTCGCCGGCCAAGGTGGTGTCGGTTTCGGTGATCGACCAGAGCGCCCGCGCCGCCCGCGTGGTGGTTCCCGACTTCCAGCTGTCGCTGGCGATCGGCAAGGAGGGCCAGAACGCGCGGCTGGCGGCCCGGCTCACCGGCTGGCGCATCGACATTCGCGGCGATTCGCCCGGGGACCCGGAAAGCCACACCGAACACGGCGCCGGCCACCCGGTGGCCCACGATCACTAGCCGCCTGAACAGGGCGGGCGACCCGATCTGCGCCTGACGTCGGCGCCCCACGCGGGCGATTCTGGCCTGCGATCAAGTGACGCTAGACTGAGCCGTGATCCAGCGCGAGCCTTCGGACTCGGCGCACCGAGCCACGGGGGGACCCGTGCGGACGTGTGTCGGGTGCCGGAAGCGAGAGTTGGCCGTCAAACTGCTTCGAGTGGTGGCTAGGTCGGCGGGGAACGGCGAATATGCCGTGATCGTTGATCCAGCGAGTAGCCTGCCGGGGCGGGGTGCATGGCTGCATCCCGAGCTGCAGTGCGCACAACAGGCGGTTCGGCGGCGAGCTTTCACCAAAGCGTTGCGCATCGACCGTCCACCGGACACATCCGCGGTGGTCGAGCACCTACGGGCGCTTGAACCACCAGGAAGAGAACAGGTAGCGAAGAACATGAGCACACCGTGAAGTCCCGATGACCATGCGTCATAGCTAAACCCGAGGCGCGGCCCGCTGCTGTCGCCTCATAGACAGGAGATGTAGTGGCAGGTAAGGCCCGCGTGCACGAGTTGGCCAAGGAACTCGGTGTCACCAGCAAGGAAGTGCTCGCCCGACTGAATGAACAGGGCGAATTCGTCAAATCCGCATCGTCGACCGTAGAGGCGCCAGTCGCGCGCCGGCTGCGCGAGTCCTTGGGCGGCAGCAAGCCGCCCGCCAGCGACAAGGGCGCCGCCAAGGTCGCCGACAAGTCGCTCGACCGGGCCCTCGACAAGGCGATCCCCAAGGCTGCCGGTAACGGCGAGACGGGGTCTTCGGCGGCGGCACCCGCGAAGCCCGCCGCCGGCGGCGATGGCGCGGCTCCCGCCGCCCAGGCCCCGCCGGCCCCGGCCGCGGAGGC
>NZ_LT721901.1:3777332-5650868 GCF_900157375.1 Mycobacterium rhizamassiliense | reverse complement strand
CGGCCCCGGCCGCGGAGGCTCCCGCGGCCTCGGCGCCCGCGCCCCAACGGCCGGGCCCAGCCCCGGCGCCGCCCGCGGCGCCGACTCCCGGCCAGCCGACACCCCCGGCCCCCGGTCAGGCCCCGGAGCAGCAGGCGCCTCCGCAGCCCGGTGCGACACCCGGCCCGCGTCCCGGCCCGATCCCGCGACCGGCGGCCCGCACCCCGCGCGTCGGTAACAACCCGTTCTCGTCGGCGCAGCCCGTCGACCGGCCCATCCCGCGCCCGCAACCCCCGCGTCCGGGGGCGGCCCGGCCCGGTGCGCCGCGTCCCGGCGCGTCGCCCGGCAACATGCCCCCGCGTCCCGGCGGTGGTGCCGGCGGCGGATTCCGTTCGGCGCGTCCCGGCGGTGGTCCCGGTGGCGGCGGAGCCCGGCCCGGCGGTGGCGGCGGTCGGCCCGGTGGTCCCGGCGGTGGTGGTGGCGGCGGTAACTACCGCGGTGGCGGCGGCGGCGTCGGTGCCGGACCCGGTGGCGGTGGCGGCGGTTTCCACGGCCGTCCCGGCGGTGGTCCCGGTGGCGGCGGCGGTCGTCCCGGCCAGCGCGGCGGTGCGGCCGGTGCGTTCGGCCGCCCGGGTGGCGCGCCGCGGCGCGGTCGCAAGTCGAAGCGGGCGAAGCGCGCCGAGTACGAGAACATGCAGGCGCCGGTCGTCGGTGGCGTGCGGTTGCCGCACGGCAACGGCGAGACCATCCGGCTGGCCCGCGGCGCATCGCTGAGCGACTTCGCCGACAAGATCAACGCCAACCCGGCCTCGCTGGTGCAGGCGCTGTTCAACCTCGGCGAGATGGTCACGGCCACCCAGTCGGTCGGCGACGAGACGCTCGAGCTGCTGGGCAGCGAGATGAACTACGTCGTCCAGGTCGTCAGCCCGGAGGACGAGGACCGCGAGCTGCTGGAGTCGTTCGACCTCACCTACGGCGAGGACGAGGGCGGCGAGGAAGACCTGCAGACCCGTCCGCCGGTGGTGACCGTGATGGGTCACGTCGACCACGGTAAGACCCGACTGCTGGACACCATCCGAAACGCCAGCGTCCGCGAGGGCGAGGCCGGTGGCATCACCCAGCACATCGGTGCCTACCAGGTCGGGGTCGACTTCGAGGGCAGCGAGCGGCTGATCACCTTCATCGACACCCCGGGTCACGAGGCGTTCACCGCCATGCGTGCCCGCGGTGCCAAGGCCACCGACATCGCGATCCTGGTGGTAGCCGCCGACGACGGCGTGATGCCGCAGACGGTGGAGGCCATCAACCACGCGCAGGCGGCCGACGTGCCGATTGTGGTGGCGGTCAACAAGATTGACAAGGAAGGCGCCGACCCGGCCAAGATCCGCGGCCAGCTCACCGAATACGGTTTGGTGGCAGAGGATTTCGGTGGCGACACGATGTTCGTCGACATCTCGGCCAAGCAGGGCACCAACATCGAGGCGCTGGAAGAGGCGGTGCTGCTGACCGCGGACGCCGCTCTGGACCTGCGGGCCAACCCCGACATGGAGGCCCAGGGTGTGGCGATCGAAGCGCACCTGGACCGTGGTCGCGGACCAGTGGCCACCGTGCTGATCCAGCGCGGCACGCTGCGGGTCGGTGACTCGATCGTCGCCGGCGACGCCTACGGCCGCGTCCGACGGATGGTCGACGAGCACGGCGAGGACGTGCACGAGGCCCTGCCGTCGCGGCCGGTCCAGGTCATCGGCTTCACGTCGGTGCCAGGCGCCGGTGACAACCTGCTGGTCGTCGACGAGGACCGCATCGCCCGGCAGATCGCCGACCGGCGCAGCGCGCGCAAGCGCAATGCGCTGGCGGCACGGTCGCGCAAGCGGATCAGCCTGGACGACCTGGACGCCGCGCTGAAGGAAACCAGCCAGCTGAACCTGATCCTCAAGGGCGACAACGCCGGTACGGTCGAGGCGCTGGAAGAGGCCTTGATGGGGATCCAGGTCGACGACGAGGTGGAGCTGCGCGTCATCGACCGCGGCGTCGGTGGCATCACCGAGACCAACGTCAACCTGGCGTCGGCGTCGGACGCGGTGATCATCGGCTTCAACGTCCGTGCCGAGGGTAAGGCGACCGAGTTGGCCAACCGCGAAGGCGTGGACATCCGCTACTACTCGGTGATCTACCAGGCCATCGACGAGATCGAGAAGGCCCTGCGCGGCATGCTCAAGCCGATCTACGAGGAGAACGAGCTGGGCCGTGCCGAGATCCGCGCGATTTTCCGGTCCTCGAAGGTCGGCATCATCGCCGGTTGCATGATCAGCTCGGGCATCGTGCGCCGCAACGCCAAGGCCCGGTTGCTGCGCGACAACATCGTCATCGTCGACAACCTCTCGATCACGTCGCTACGGCGTGAGAAGGACGACGTGACCGAGGTGCGCGAGGGCTTCGAATGCGGTATGACACTTGGGTATTCGGACATCAAGGAAGGCGACATCATCGAGTCCTTCGAGCTTGTCCAGAAGGAGCGCACCTGATGGCTGATCCCGGACGGGCACGCCGCCTGGCCAAGAGGATCAATACGATCGTCGCCTCGGCGATCGAGTTCGAGATCAAGGATCCCGGATTGGACGGGGTGACCATCGTCGACACCAAGATGACCGCCGACCTGCACGATGCAACGGTGTTCTACACCGTGATGGGACGCACGCTGGACGAGGAGCCGGATTACGACGCGGCCGCGGCTGCGCTGGAACGGGCCAAGGGCACGTTGCGCACCATGGTCGGGGCGGGCACCGGGGTGCGTTTCACGCCCACCCTGACGTTCGCGAGGGACACGACGTCGGACGCCGTGCAACGGATGGACGAACTACTGGCGCGCGCGCGTGCCGCGGACGCCGACGTGGCACGGGTTCGGGTGGGGGCCAAGCCGGCCGGGGAGGCCGACCCATACCGTGACAGCGGGCCGGGGACGCTGGGCGGGCTCGACGCTGAGGACACAGGTGACAACGGCCGACCAGAAGACTGAACTGGGCGAGGCCTCGTTCGGCGAGGTCCGCGTCGATGCGGCCGCTGCCGCCGAATTGGTTTCGGCGGCAAGAACTGTCGGGGTGATCTGTCACGTCCACCCCGACGCCGACACCATCGGTGCCGGACTGGCACTGGCCATCGTGCTGGACAAGTGCGGGAAACAGGTCGAGGTCAGCTTCGCCGCGCCCGAGACGCTGCCCGAGTCGCTGCGTTCGCTGCCCGGATGCCACCTGCTGGTCGGTCCCGACGAGATCCGTCGCGACGTCGATCTCCTTGTCACCGTAGATGTTCCGAGCGTCAAACGGCTCGGGGCGCTGGGCGAGCTGGCCGGCCCGGGCCAGCAGCTGCTGGTGATCGACCACCACGCCTCCAACGAGATGTTCGGCACCGCGAACTACGTCGACCCGTCCGCGGACTCGACCACGCTGCTGGTCGCCGAGCTGCTCGACGCCTGGGGCAAGCCGATCGATGCCGAGGTTGCGCACTGCCTGTACGCGGGGCTGACGACCGACACCGGCTCGTTCCGCTGGGCCAGCGCCCGCGCCTTCCGGCTCGCGGCACGGCTGCTCGACATCGGCGTGGACAACGCCGCGATCAGCCGGACGCTGATGGACACCCACCCGTTCGTGTGGTTGCCGATGCTGTCGCGCGTGCTGGACTCGGCGCGGCTGCTGCCCGACGCGGCCGGCGGCCGCGGGCTGGTCTACGTGGTCGTCGACAACCAGGAATGGGCCACGTCGCGCCCGGAGGAAGTCGAGAGCATCGTCGACATCGTGCGCACCACCCAGCAGGCCGAGGTGGCCGCCGTCTTCAAAGAGGTTGCCCCGCAACAGTGGTCGGTGTCGATGCGGTCCAAGCGTGAGGTGGACCTGGCTGCGGTGGCGTCGGAGTTCGGCGGGGGTGGCCACCGTCTGGCGGCCGGGTATTCGACCACCGGATCGATCGACGACGCGGTGGCGTCACTGCGCGACGCGCTCGGTTAGAACGCCCAGCTGCCCGAGGACTGCAGCACGAAGCCGTGGTCCCCGCTGGTGGTGTCCAGGCAGGCGACGAGGTTGTCGGCGCCGACCGCACACGTGACGTTGAGGTAGCTCACCTTCTGGCCCGCGGCCAGCAGCTTGCCGTTACTCGGCAGGGCGGCCGGGTTGCCGCCGCATCCGCCGTAGGACATCCGGCTCAGCTCGTAGCCGGGCCCCTTGAAATTCACCGAGCCCACCACGCAGTCGCCCGGGCGCAGGTGGCTCGCGCCGGGGAACGGAACGTCGTCCATGCCGGGCAGCTCGCCGCTGCACTTGATGTCCTGCGACGGTTGCGGGGCTGGAGCCGCACCGCCGTAGAAGTCGCACACCAGCGAGCTGTTCGCCAAGAAAGTAATCCGCGGGCCGCTCGTGGTGGACATCGCGACGTAGCCGTCGGCCGGGACGGCGGTGAATCCGTCGAGGTTCGGGAATTGCGGTGGCGGCACCGCAAGGGCCTGCGGTGCCGACGCTAGCGCCGATGCCGCGAGAGTCAGGGCGCCCAGTGCGTGCACAGCGAGGTCGGCGACATTGCGCATCGATTTCCTCCTGCACTGCTCGCTCGGTTGGGGCCGCTGTTGGGATCGTATTGGCTCGCGCTTCGGCTGGCGATCACCGGTAAGTCATCCGGCGCCCGACAGCGCGCTCGCCCGCAGGCCCTCCGCGACCACCCCGCAAACGATCACAATCGCCAATCCGAACGCAGGCCATTTCCACATCCTGGTTGCCCGCAGGCCCGAAACGAGCGTTCCGCAGGCCGCGACCAGCAGCGCGATCCCCACTCCGGACACGACGATCAACGTCCCGATCCACGTGTTGTGCACGAAATGGGAGGTCGCGGAGCTGTCGCAGTTAACGCCGCAACTGGGCATCGCCGACCCCATAATCGTCAAGACGAAGGCCAGGCCGCTGGCCGTGAGCTGCGCCACGAACAGGAGCGCGGTCGCGACGATGTCGGCCGTTGACCGCTGCTGCTCGGGCATGGCTGGTGCTACCGCACCTGAGCCCGCCCGCGCTGCAGCACGGCCTCGCGGTTGGCGGCGATGTCGTCGCCGCTGGTCCGGAACTGCCTGGCGGCCGTCGCCTCCAGCCACAGCCCCTCGCTGGTCTGCGAGTCGTCGATGCGGTGGTAGGACGCCAGCAGCGCCCGCACCGCGTCCTGGTTGTTGCCGACGATCGACGCGGCCACCTGGCGGGCGGTGGGCAGCAGCTGATCGTGCGCCACCACCTCGGTGACCAGCCCGGCCCGCAGCGCGTCGGCCGCCGACAGGTAGTCCCCGGTCATGCTCATCCGCCGGGCCATCCCGACGCCCACCTTCTGCGGCAGCCGCACGCTCAGGCCCCAGGTCGGCAGCAGGCCGACGCGGGCGTGTGTGTCGGCGAAACGTGCCTGCTCCGACGCGATGACGATGTCGCAGTACAGCACCAACTCCAGCCCACCGGTGACGGCGGCTCCGTTGATCGCGCCGATCACCGGCTTGGTCATGGCCGGCCAGCGCGGCGAGATGTCCGGAAGCGCCGTCGAGTCACCCAGCTCCTTGAGGTCCAGTCCCGCGCAGAACACCGGGTCGGCGCCGGTGAGGATGACGACGTCGACGGCGTCGTCGGTCTCGGCGTCGGCCAGCGCCCCGAAGAATTGGTCGCGCAGCGCCGAGGACAGCGCGTTGCGGGACTGCGGGCGGTTGAGAGTCAGGGTGCGCACCCGCTCGTCGGTCTCGATCAGCAGGATGTCGTCGCTCATGTGATCACCGTAGCCAGTCGCGGATATCGGGCGGCACGTCCCACCGTCTCGCGCCTATCGTTGTAGCCATGTGCCGGAACATCACCGAGCTGCGCGGACTGCAGCCGGCCGCCACCGATGCGGAGATCGCGGCGGCCGCACGCCAGTACGTGCGCAAGGTCAGCGGCGTCACGCGCCCGTCGGCGGCCAACGTCGAGGCGTTCGAGGCCGCCGTCGCCGAAGTCACCGAGACCACGACGCGATTGCTGCGCGCCCTGCCGCCGCGCCGTCAGCCCCCCAAGACGGTGCCCCCGCTGCGCCGGCCCGAGGTGGTGGCCCGGCTCGCGGGAGCGAAATGACGCTCACCGCAACGGTGCCCGCGCTCAAGGAGTGGAGCGCGGCCGTGCACGCGATGCTGGACGGCCGGCAGCTGGTGCTGCTGCGCAAGGGCGGCATCGGGGAGAAGCGATTCGAGGTTGCCGCAAGCGAGTTCCTGCTGTTTCCGACGGTCGCGCACAGCCACGCCGAGCGGGTCCGCCCCGAGCACCGCGACCTGCTGGCCGGCGCGGCGGCCGACAGCACCGAGGACGAGCTGACGATCCGGGCCGCCGCGAAAGTCGTTGCCGCACTTCCGGTTGACCGGATCGATGGACTGGACGCGATCGAGGACCTGCACATCTGGACCGCCGAGTCGGTGCGGGCCGACCGGCTCGACTTCCGGCCCAAGCACAAACTGGCCGTCCTGGTCGTGTCGGTGGTCCCGCTGCTCGAGCCGGTGCGCATCGCCCGCACGCCCGACTACGCCGGGTGCACCAGCTGGGTTCAGCTGCCGGTGCGCCCGGCGCTGGGCACGCCGATCCACGACGACGCCGCGCTAAGCCGGGTCGCCGCCCGGGTCCGCGCCGCCGTTGGCTGACAGGTCGGGCGGCCCCACCGGCAGCAGCAGCCGGGAGCGCCCGTAGCGGACGGTGTGGGTCGCCGGTTTCTGCTCCCGGCCGGTCAGCAGCGGTTCGTCGGTGCCGAGGTTGCGCGCGTAGCGGGGAAACCAGCTGCCGGCGATCAGCACTCGGATGCGCGAGCCCGCCCGGAAGCGATGGGCAATGCCGTCGAGCTCGAGGCTGACCGGCTTGCGCGACTTCGGACCGACGGGCAGCCGCCGGTAGCCGTCGCTGACGTTGCGGGAGCGGCCGTTGGCGTCGACCTCGCTCACGCGGACGAACAGGTCGGCGTGCGGGTTATCCGAGCTGTGCGCCAGCTCGACGACGGGGTTTCCGTACACGCACACGTCCTGGGTGAGGGTCGCGCTGGTGAACACCAGCACGTCATCGCGCGCCGCGAGCGCGCTGTCGTCGCGGTAACCGCCGTTCGACTCCAGCAGGGGACCGCCGGTGGTCGGCGTCGGATCGGCAGGGTCGTAGCGGAAGGTCGCCGGGGCGACCTTGCCCAGGTCGGTGGGCGGGAACTCGTCCAGGTAGGCGCCGGGCCGCAGGTACAGCTCGCGTGTGGTGGTGGTGGGCGGCCAGTCGGGCACGCTGCGCCAGCCCTGCCCGGTGACGCACACCCGGACGCGGTTCGGGCGCCGGAGCTCCGCGCCGCCCAGGTGCGCACCCAGCCAGTCCAGGGTGTCGCGCGTGAGGGTGCGCAGCCCCTTGGTGAGGACCTGGGTGTGCGTCCACGGCCCCATCGTGAGCGCGACGTCCACGCCGCGGCCGCGCAGATGCGCGTACTGCTGCAGCGTCTGCCCCGCGAAGACGTCCTGCCACCCGCCGACCAGTAGCACCGGCACCTGCACGCGGTCCAGCGCGGCGGCGCACTGCACCGACTCCCAAAACGGGTTGTCCGGGGCGGGGGGCGTGGCCCACGTTTCGAACCAGGGCGCACCGTTTCCCAGCAGCCTCCGCGCCGACTCACCGAACGGCAGCCCGGCGGCCGCGGCGGCCAGCCGGCGCGGCGCCTGCAGTTGGCGGATCCCGGCTCGCAGCCGCACCGAGTCCTCCTGGTGCGACACCATGTCGCTCCAGCCCAGGAAGTCGGTCGTGAACGAGCCGGTGCTCCACACCGCGGATTCGAAGTCGTGCGGCCCGACGGCGATCACGGCCGCGGCCAGCTCCGGCGGCGGGTCCACCAGCAGCGCCCACTGCGTGTAGCCCAGATACGACAGCCCGACGGTGGCGAATTGCCCGGTGAACCAAGGCTGTTCGCGCAACCACGCCGCGGTGTCGGCGCCGTCGGCTGCCTCGTTGACCATCGGCTCGAGCGCACCGCCCGAGCCGAACGTGCCGCGCACGCTCTGCAGCACGACGTGGTAGCCGCGCGCCGCATACAACCTGGCGAACACGATCGAGAACGGAAACGCCCGCCCGTAGGGGCCGCGCACCAGCAGCGTGCCTGCGGGGTCGGCGGTGGCCGGCGCGTAGTGGTCGGCCACCAGCTGCACGCCGTCGCGCATCGGGACCCGAACCCGGTTGACGGTGTAGGCGGTAGTCGGGCTCGGCAGCCGCAGCAGCCGGCTCAGCGCGCGGTCGCCGACGTGTCGCAGCGAACGCGGCACCGGCGGCGCCTGACGGGTCTCAGTCGTACTCACGACCACCAGGTTAGGGCGCGGCGGCCGAACGCTTCCGGGGGACCGCCGGGCCTAGAACTTGTAGTACGGGATCAGGTCGTTGGCCCGCTGCAGGTTGGTGGACGGGCAGTCCACCTCGGGGTTGGAGTACACCGCCGAGTAGTACAGCGCCTGCTGCAGCACGCCGTAGCTGGTCTTGAACGCCACCATGCAGGAGAAGAACCAGTAGCTGTTGTGATAGGTCGGCTTGACCACCCAGTAGGTGGCGGCGCGGTGGCCTCCGATTGTCGTCTCGAGCGCGTCCGGCGGCAGCGACTTCTCGTAGGTGCGCCAGATGATGGGCTCGACGGCCATCTGATAGTTCCCCGCGTCGAGGTGGCAGCGCAGCCCGTCCTCGTACTCGGGCGGGGTGAAGGCCAGGCCCAGCCCCTGCAGGGCGCCCAGCGGCATGTCCTTGCACGGATCGAACGGGCTCGGGTCCGTCGTCGCCACGATCGGGCTCTTCATCGTGGTTTCCATGGGCGCGGCGGTCGATCGCAGGTCGACGCTTCTGGCCGGGTTCGGCGCGGGCGGGGCGCTGTGCCAGCCCACGACTACCGCGGTGATCAGCGCGGCAACCGCTCCGATCAAACGAATCCTGGTGAACACGACACCCCCTGACGCCGCGGCGGTTCCTTGCCGGGAGTGTACAAGTCGTCTCAGCACGGTCACAGGGAAACGAGAACACGTTCTAATCGCGCAAGCAAGCGTCCGCCCTTGCCCGGTCCGTCGGCGCCGGGTCATTAGGCTGATTACTCGTGGGTTTGCAAGAAACGGGACATGGCCCGAGCAATGGCGCACAGCCGACGTTGTGGGCGGTCTCCGACCTGCACACCGGCCACCTGGGCAACAAGCCGGTCACCGAGTCGCTGTACCCGACTTCTCCGGACGACTGGCTGATCGTCGCCGGCGACGTCGCCGAGCGCACCGACGAGATCCGCTGGGCACTCGACCTGCTGCGACGGCGGTTCGCCAAGGTGATCTGGGTGCCGGGCAACCACGAGCTGTGGACCACCAACCGCGACCCGATGCAGGTCTTCGGCAAGGCCCGCTACGACTACCTGGTCAACGTCTGCGACGAGCTGGGCGTGGTCACGCCCGAGCATCCGTTCCCGGTGTGGACCGAGCGCGGCGGCCCGGCCACCATCGTTCCGATGTTTTTGCTCTACGACTACAGCTTCTTGCCGAAGGGGGCGACGAGCAAAGCCGAGGGTTTGGCCATCGCGCGGGAGGCCAACGTGGTGGCCACCGACGAGTTCCTACTCTCGTCGGAGCCCTACGCCACCCGCGACGCCTGGTGCCGCGACCGGCTCGCGATCACCCGCAAGCGGCTCGAACAGCAGGACTGGATGACGCCGACAGTCCTGGTGAATCACTTCCCGATGGTGCGCGAACCCTGCGACGCGCTGTACTACCCGGAGTTCGCGCTGTGGTGCGGAACCACTCAGACCGCCGACTGGCACACCCGCTACAACGCCGTCTGCTCGGTCTACGGCCATCTGCACATTCCCCGCACCACCTGGTACGACGACGTTCGGTTCGAGGAAGTGTCGGTGGGTTACCCGCGGGAGTGGCGCCGCCGCAAGCCGCACAGCTGGCTGCGCCAAGTGCTGCCGGCCCCGCATTACGGTCCCGGTGACCTCAACGAATTCGGCGGCCACTTCACCATCACCCAGGAGATGCGCGACCAGTCCGCGAAGTTCCGGGAACGGTTGCAGCAGCGGCAATCCCGATGACGGCCCAGCTGCTGGTGTCGTCGGTGCTGCCCGCGACCGACGGCCTGGCGTATTCCGAGACCTACTCCGATCCGCCCGACCTGCACCCGCTGCCCGAGGAGGAGGCGCTGATCGCCAAGTCGGTTGCCAAGCGGCGCAACGAGTTCATCACCGTTCGGCACTGCGCCCGCATTGCGCTCGGCGAGCTCGGCGTGCCACCGGTGCCGATCCTCAAGGGCGACAAGGGCGAACCGTGCTGGCCCGACGGCGTGGTGGGCAGCCTGACGCACTGCACGGGATACCGGGGCGCGGTGGTCGGGCGCAGCTCGTCGGTGCGTTCGGTGGGCATCGACGCCGAACCGCACGACGTGTTGCCCAACGGCGTGCTGGACGCGATCAGCCTGCCGGCCGAGCGCAGCGAAATCCCCGCGGCCATGCCCGCGGGTTTACATTGGGATCGAATCCTGTTCTGCGCCAAGGAAGCAACGTATAAGGCCTGGTTTCCGCTGACCAAGAGGTGGCTGGGTTTCGAGGACGCCCACATCACTTTCGAGCCCGACGGCTCCCGTTCGGCGGGCAGCTTCGTCTCCCGCATCCTGATCGACCCCGAGGCGCTGTCGGGTCCGCCGCTGACCGCGCTGAACGGCCGCTGGTCGGTCGATCGCGGGCTCGTGCTGACCGCGGTCGTGCTGTGACCGAAAGTTCCCTCGGTCCGGGAATCGTCGTCGTCGACAAGCCGGCCGGGATGACCAGTCACGACGTCGTCGGGCGCTGCCGCCGCATCTTCTCCACCCGGCGGGTGGGGCACGCGGGCACACTCGACCCGATGGCCACCGGCGTGCTGGTGATCGGGATCGAGCGCGCCACCAAGATCCTGGGCCTGCTGACGGCCTCGACAAAGTCGTATGCCGCCACCATTCGCCTGGGCCAGACCACGTCCACCGAGGACGCCGAAGGCGAACTGCTGCAAAGCATCCCGGCCGACCACCTGACCGACGAGGCGATCGCCGCGGCGGTCGCCGGGTTGCGCGGCGACATCGAGCAGGTGCCGTCGGCCGTCAGCGCGATCAAGGTCGACGGTCGTCGCGCCTATCAACTGGTCCGCGAGGGCCAGACCGTCGAGCTCAAGGCACGCCCGGTGCGCATCGAGCGGTTCGACGTGCTGGCCACCCGGCGCGGCTCCGGCGGCCTGGGTGTTATAGATCTCGACGTCGACGTCGACTGCTCGTCGGGCACCTACATTCGCGCGCTGGCCCGCGACCTCGGGTCCACGCTCGGGGTGGGCGGGCACCTGACGTCGCTGCGGCGCACGCGGGTGGGCCGCTTCGGGCTGGACCAGGCCTGGGCGCTCGACGACCTGGCCGAGCGGCCCCGGCTGAGCCACACCCTGGACGAGGCCTGCCTGTTGATGTTTCCTCGCCGCGACCTCACCGCCGAGGAGGTCGACGCCACCAGCAACGGGCGCGCGCTGTCGCCGGCCGGCCTGGACGGGGTGTATGCCGCCACCGACGCCGACGGGCGGGTGATCGCGCTGCTGCGCGACGAGGGTTCGCGGACAAAGTCGGTGGTGGTGGTCCGTCCGGCGACGCTCTAACGGGTCCCGGCCGAGCGGTTGGTTGGGCGGCGTTGCACACTGTGATGACTACGCGGCCTACCGTTGAAGAAGGGGACAATGATGTCCGGCAAGATGTCCAGCAAGGTTTACGTCGTCGGCGTCGGGATGACGAAGTTCGAGAAGCCCGGGCGCCGTGAAGGCTGGGACTACCCGGACATGGCCAGGGAGTCGGGAACCAACGCCCTGGCCGACGCCGGCATCGACTACCGCGAGGTGCAGCAGGGCTACGTCGGCTACTGCTCGGGCGACTCCACCTCCGGGCAGCGCGCGCTCTACGAGCTCGGCATGACCGGCATTCCGATCGTCAACGTCAACAACAACTGCTCGACCGGCTCGACGGCGCTGTTCCTGGCGGCCCAGGCCATCCGCGGTGGCCTCGTCGACTGCGCGATCGCGCTGGGCTTCGAGAAGATGCAGCCCGGCTCGCTGGGCGGCGGCGCCCAGGACCGCGAATCGCCGATGGGCAAGCACGTCAAGGCGATGGCCGCGATCGACGAGTTCGCGATGCCCGTCGCGCCTTGGATGTTCGGCGCGGCCGGGCGCGAACACATGAAGCAACACGGCAGCACCGCAGAGCATTTCGCCAAGATCGGCTACAAGAACCACAAGCACTCGGTCAACAACCCGTTCGCGCAGTTCCAGGAGTCCTACACGCTCGACGACATCCTGGCGGCCCGGATGATCTCCGACCCGCTGACCAAGCTGCAGTGTTCGCCGACCTCCGATGGGTCGGGCGCGGCGATCCTGGCCAGCGAATCGTTCGTCGAAAGCCACGGGCTGGCCGGCCAATCGGTCGAGATCGTCGGCCAGGCGATGACGACCGACTTCGCCTCGACCTTCGACGGCAGCGCCAAGAACCTCATCGGCTACGACATGAATGTGCAAGCCGCGCAACAGGTTTACGACCAGTCCGGCCTGGGGCCGCAGGACTTCCAGGTGATCGAGCTGCACGACTGCTTCTCGGCCAACGAGCTGCTGCTCTACGAAGCCCTGGGGCTGTGCGGTCCGGGTGAGGCGCCCAAGCTGATCGACAACAACGACACCACCTACGGCGGGCGCTGGGTGGTCAACCCGTCCGGTGGCCTGATCTCCAAGGGGCATCCGCTGGGTGCGACCGGGCTGGCGCAGTGCGCCGAGCTGACCTGGCAGCTGCGGGGGACCGCTGACAAGCGTCAGGTCGACAACGTCACCGCCGCACTGCAACACAACATCGGGCTGGGCGGGGCGGCCGTGGTCACCGCGTACCAGCGCGCCGAGCGCTAAGGGCGTCATGTTCGAGTGGTCCGAAACCGACCTGTTGGTCCGGGACAGCGTCCGTCAGTTCGTCGACAAGGAGATCCGTCCGCACCTCGACGAGCTGGAAAGCGGTGAGCTGTCGCCGTATCCGATCGCGCGCAAGCTGTTCAGCCAATTCGGCTTGGACGCGATGGCCGCCGAATCGGTCAAGAAGATGCTGGACCGCGAGCGCGCCAAGCGCAACGGCGACTCCAAGGCCGAAAAGCGGGACAATGCAGATGATTCCGGCGGTTTCGGCGGGGGCCAGGGCTCGATGGCCGCGGTGCTGATCTCCGAAATCGCCAGGGTCAGCATCGGATTGCTGAGCACCGCCTCGGTCAGCCTCGGGCTGGGCGCGGCGACCATCATGAGCCGCGGCACGCTCGCGCAGAAGGAACGCTGGCTGCCCGAGCTGATGACGCTGGAAAAGATTGCGGCGTGGGCGATTACCGAGCCCGACTCCGGGTCGGACGCGTTCGGCGGCATGAAGACCTACGTCAAGCGCGACGGCGAGGACTACATCCTCAACGGGCAGAAGACGTTCATCACCAACGGGCCCTGCGCCGACGTGCTGGTGGTCTACGCCAAGCTCGATGACGGCGACGCCTCCGTAGATAAGCGCAACCGCCCGGTGCTCATCTTCGTGCTCGACGCGGGGATGGAGGGCCTGACGCAGGGCAAGCCGTTCAAGAAGATGGGCATGATGTCCTCGCCGACGGGCGAGCTGTTCTTCGACAACGTCCGGCTGACCCCGGACCGGCTGCTCGGCGAAAACCAGGAATCCGGCGGGGACGGCCGCGACAGCGCGCGCGAGAATTTCTCGGCCGAACGCATCGGGATCGCGATGATGGCGCTGGGCATCATCAACGAATGTCACCGGCTCTGTGTGGATTACGCGAAGACGCGCACGCTGTGGGGCAAGAACATCGGGCAGTTCCAGCTGATCCAGCTGAAGCTGGCGAAAATGGAAATCGCCCGAATGAACGTGCAGAACATGGTCTTTCAGACCATTGAGCGTCAGGCCGCCGGCAAGGCTCTGACCCTGGCTGAGGCGTCGGCGATCAAGCTGTACTCCTCGGAGGCGGCCACCGAGGTGGCGATGGAGGCCGTGCAGCTGTTCGGCGGCAACGGCTATATGGCCGAGTACCGCGTGGAGCAGCTGGCGCGCGACGCGAAGTCGCTGATGATCTACGCGGGCAGCAACGAGGTTCAGGTCACCCACATCGCCAAGGGCCTGCTGTCGGGCTGAGCCCGATGGCGGCGACCCGCTTCGCCCGGCTACGCCGCGCTTGCGATCGCCGCTAGGTAGTCACCCAGATCGCGCGGGCCGCGGGGCTGCCCAGATCGACGTTGGTCTCGGCGCCATCGGTTGACGTGATCGCGATCGAGATCATGCCGGCGAACTCGCGCCGGGTCACCACGCGCAGCCGCGAGTCCAGGTTGATTCCGACGCTGTCGAAATACCGCAGCATCTCCGGGTCCTTGTCAGAGATGCGGGCGACCGTGGCCGTCTCCCCGTCGTCGCACGCCCACAGCTGGCGCGCCGGAGGCGTCGGGACCTTCCCGTCGGAAGCCGGGATCGGGTCGCCGTGCGGGTCGCGCTGCGGGAACCCCAGCTTGGCGTCGATGCGGTCCACCAGCCGATCCGATACCGCGTGCTCGAGCACCTCGGCCTCGTCGTGCACCTCGTCCCAGCCGTAGCCGAGTTCGTTGACCAGAAAGGTCTCCAGCAGCCGGTGGCGGCGCACCACCTCCAGGGCGGCCCGCCGCCCGGCGTCGGTCAGGCTGACCGCGCCGTACTTCTCGTGGTCCACCAGGCCCTGCTCGGCGAGCCGGCGGATGGACTCCGACGCGGTGCTGGCCGACACCCCGATGCGGTCGGCCAGCATCTTGGTGCTGACCTTTTCCACCGACCACTCTTGGGCGTTCCAGATGACTTTCAAATAGTCCTGGCCAACCGCGGTGAGACCGCCAGTCTCGTCGTCAGCCCTCACAACCAGAAAGTTTAGGCAACCCACGCACGATCCCGCGTCGTGACCGGCACGTCGCGGCCGGGAGGTCACGAATCGGGATCTTGTGCGCGCGGCCGTGCGTGTTGCGCCGTAGGCTTGCGATCGTGCAGCGGTGGCGCGGCCAAGACGAGATCCCCACGGACTGGGGCAGGTGCGTACTCACCATCGGTGTGTTCGACGGGGTGCATCGCGGTCATGCCGAATTGATCGCGCACGCCGTCAAGGCGGGCCGGGCCCGCAACGTGCCGGCCGTGCTGATGACGTTCGACCCGCATCCCATGGAAGTGGTGTATCCCGGCAGCCATCCGGCTCAGCTGACCACGCTGACCCGGCGGGCCGAGCTCGTCGAGGAACTCGGCATCGACGTCTTCCTGGTGATGCCGTTCACCACCGACTTCATGAAGCTCACCCCGGAGCGCTACGTGCACGAGCTGCTGGTGGAAAACCTGCACGTGCTCGAGGTCGTGGTGGGGGAGAACTTCACCTTCGGCAAGAAGGCCGGCGGCAACGTCGGGACCCTGCGCAAGGCCGGCGAGCGGTTCGGCTTCGCCGTCGAGTCGATGTCGTTGCTGGCCGATCACCACACCGACGAGAACGTGACGTTCTCCTCGACGTACATCCGGTCCTGCGTGGATGCCGGTGACATGGTGGCGGCCACCGAGGCGCTGGGCCGCCCGCACCGCGTCGAGGGCGTGGTGGTGCGCGGCCACGGCCGCGGCGCCGAGCTGGGCTTTCCCACCGCGAACGTGGCGCCGCCGATGTACTCGGCCATCCCCGCCGACGGCGTGTACGCCGCCTGGTTCACGGTGCTCGGGCACGGGCCGGTGACGGGGACCGTCGTCCCGGGCGAGCGCTACCAGGCCGCCGTCTCCGTCGGCACCAACCCGACGTTCTCCGGGCGCACCCGCACGGTCGAGGCGTTCGTCCTGGACACCACCGCCGACCTGTACGGACAGCACGTCGCGCTGGACTTCGTCGCCCGCATCCGCGGGCAGCGCAGGTTCGACTCGATCAAGGAACTGGTCGACGCGATCGCGACCGACACCGAACGGACGCGTTCGGTGCTCTCGACGGGCTAGCGGGCCCGGCGGCCCGCGGCGCTAACTCCGCCGTTTATGCCCGCCGTGAAACCGCTGCTAAACTGCCGGACGACATCGGCGCGTGCTGCGGTTCGCGGTGGCCGCGCCTTGAAGATTCAACGATCGCGGACCGATTGATGGAGATATTTCGTGGCGCTTACAGCCGAGCAGAAAAAAGAAATTCTTGGGTCGTATGGCCTGCATGACACCGACACCGGATCCCCGGAGGCGCAGATCGCGCTGCTGACCAAGCGGATCAGCGACCTGACCGAGCACCTCAAGGTGCACAAGCACGACCACCACTCGCGGCGCGGACTGCTGCTGCTGGTGGGTCGCCGCCGCCGGCTGATCAAGTACATCTCCCAGATCGACGTCGAGCGTTACCGCTCGCTGATCGAGCGCCTCGGCCTGCGCCGCTGACCTGGGCGAAGCGCGGGCGGGTGCTGGCAGAGTGCACTCGCCCGTGTAGAGTAGGAGCGTTCTGGGCCGGTTCGGCCCGAGCAAACGGTGCGGTCCGCGCAGATCCGCGCGTTCCGTTCCAGCGTGTCACGACGGGAGCAAACCCTGTCTGCATCGGGCGGTCTTCGGTAGTGGCTGCCGGGCTCTCTCCGGATCTGGGGTTAGGTCGGCCGCTTCGATCGATGGCCGTAGCCGCATTCAGACTTTCATTCTTCGGGAAGCTTCCAGGGTGGTTCGCCGTGCCTTTCCAGGCCGGTGCGCCGCCGCGAAACCCTCTGGGTTGCGCGTGATGACGCGAAAAAGCTGAACAACTCGAGAGAGGCCATACGGACACCTATGTCTGTAGCTGAAATTGAAGAAGGCGTGTTCGAAGCGACCGCCACCATCGACAACGGGAGCTTCGGCACCCGGACCATCCGTTTTGAGACCGGCCGGCTGGCCCAGCAGGCCGCCGGGGCGGTCGTCGCCTACCTTGACGACGAGACCATGCTGCTGTCGGCCACCACGGCCAGCAAGACCCCGAAGGACCATTTCGACTTCTTCCCTTTGACGATCGACGTCGAGGAGCGGATGTACGCCGCGGGGCGCATCCCCGGCTCGTTCTTCCGCCGTGAGGGACGTCCCTCCACCGATGCGATCCTGACCTGCCGCCTGATCGACCGGCCACTGCGCCCGACGTTCATCTCGGGTCTGCGCAACGAGATCCAGGTCGTCGTGACCATCTTGAGCCTGGATCCCAAGGACCTGTACGACGTGCTGGCGATCAACGCCGCATCCGCGTCGACGCAGATCTCCGGGATTCCGTTCGCCGGCCCCGTCGGCGGCGTGCGTGTCGCCCTGATCGACGGCCAATGGGTCGCCTTCCCCACTGTCGAGCAGCTTGAGACCGCCGTCTTCGACATGGTCGTTGCGGGTCGCAAGACGGCCGATGACGTCGCCATCATGATGGTCGAAGCCGAGGCGACCGACAACGTCATCGAGTTGATCGGTGGTGGCGCGGGCGCCCCCACCGAGAGCGTCGTGGCCGAGGGCCTGGAGGCGGCCAAGCCGTTCATCGCCGCGCTGTGCGATGCACAGCAGGCGCTGGCCGACCGCGCTGCCAAGCCGACCGCCGACTACCCGGTCTTCCCCGATTACCAGGACGACGTGTTCTACGCGGTGTCCTCGGTGGCCACCGAGGAGCTGGCCAAGGCGCTGACCATCGCCGGCAAGGAAGAGCGGGACGATCGCACCAACGAGCTCAAGGGCGAGGTGGTGGCGCGGCTCGCCGAGACCTACGAGGGCCGCGAGAAAGAGGTCAGCGCCGCGTTCCGCTCGCTGACCAAGAAGCTGGTCCGCCAGCGCATCCTGACCGACCACTTCCGCATCGACGGCCGCGGTATCACCGATATCCGCGCCCTGTCGGCCGAGGTCGCGATCATCCCGCGGGCGCACGGCAGCGCCCTGTTCGAGCGTGGCGAAACCCAGATCATGGGCGTCACCACGCTGGACATGGTCAAGATGGCGCAGCAGATCGACTCGCTGGGGCCGGAAAAATCCAAGCGCTACATGCATCACTACAACTTCCCGCCGTTCTCCACCGGCGAGACCGGCCGGGTCGGTTCGCCCAAGCGCCGCGAGATCGGCCACGGTGCGCTCGCCGAGCGCGCTCTGATGCCGGTGCTGCCGAGCATCGAGGAGTTCCCGTACGCGATCCGTCAGGTGTCGGAAGCGTTGAGCTCCAACGGTTCCACCTCGATGGGCTCGGTGTGCGCGTCCACGCTGTCGCTGCTGAACGCCGGTGTGCCGCTGAAGGCCCCGGTCGCCGGTATCGCGATGGGCCTGGTCTCCGACGACGTCGAGGTTGACGGCAAGACCGAGCGCCGCTTCGTCACGCTGACCGACATCCTCGGTGCCGAGGATGCCTTCGGCGACATGGACTTCAAGTGCGCAGGCACCAAGGACTTCGTCACCGCGCTGCAGCTGGACACCAAACTCGACGGCATCCCGTCGCAGGTGCTGGCGGGCGCGCTGGCGCAGGCCAAGGACGCGCGGCTGACTATTCTCGAGGTGATGGCCGAGGCCATCGACGAGCCCGACGAGATGAGCCCCTACGCACCGCGGATCACCACGATCAAGGTGCCGATCGACAAGATCGGCGAGGTCATCGGCCCCAAGGGCAAGATGATCAACTCGATCACCGAGGAGACCGGCGCGCAGATCTCCATCGAGGATGACGGCACCGTGTTCGTCGGGGCCAGCAACGGCGAGGCTGCGCAGGCCGCGATCGACAAGATCAACGCCATCGCCAACCCGCAGCTGCCGACGGTCGGGGAGCGATTCCTCGGAACCGTGGTCAAGACAACGGATTTCGGTGCGTTCGTGTCGCTGTTGCCCGGCCGTGACGGTCTGGTGCACATCTCCAAACTCGGCCGGGGCAAGCGTGTCGCCAAGGTCGAAGACGTGGTGAACGTCGGCGACAAGCTGCGCGTCGAGATCGCCGATATCGACAAGCGCGGCAAGATCTCGTTGGTCTTGGTTGCCGAAGGCGAGGGGGCCGACAACGGGGCCGCGGCCCCGGCCGACTCTGAGGAGACCGCACCAGCCGATGCCGCCAGCTCCGTCTAGAAGGCCAGCAGCTGACCCCGCGCTGCGCCGGGGCACGAACACCGCCGCAGCGAAACCTGAACACCATGCAGTGCCGCGCCGCACCACGCTGCCGGGCGGCCTGCGGGTGGTCACCGAGTTCCTGCCCGCGGTGCGTTCCGCCTCGGTCGGGGTCTGGGTCGGGGTCGGATCGCGCGACGAGGGTGCGACCGTGGCCGGGGCGGCGCACTTCTTGGAGCATCTGCTGTTCAAGTCGACGCCGACCCGCACGGCCGTCCAAATCGCTCAGTCGATGGACGCCGTCGGGGGCGAGCTGAACGCGTTCACCGCCAAGGAGCACACCTGCTACTACGCCCACGTGCTGGACAGCGACCTGGAGCTGGCCGTGGACCTGGTCGCCGACGTGGTGCTCAACGGTCGCTGCGCGGCCGACGACGTCGAGCTGGAGCGCGACGTCGTGCTCGAGGAAATCGCGATGCGCGACGACGACCCCGAGGACGCGCTGGGCGACATCTTCCTGAGCGCGCTGTTCGGTGACCATCCGGTGGGCCGCCCGGTGATCGGCAGCGCGAAGTCCGTGTCGGCGATGACCAGGACCCAGCTGCACTCGTTTCATGTGCGGCGTTACACACCGGAACGGATGGTCGTCGCGGTGGCCGGCAATGTCGACCACGACGAGGTGGTCGCGCTGGTGCGCCGGCACTTCGGGCCGCACCTGGTGCGCGGCCGCCAGCCCGCCCCGCCCCGCAAGATGGGTGGACGGGTCAACGGTGGACCCACGCTGGCCCTGGCCAATCGCGACGCCGAGCAGGCCCACGTGTTGCTGGGCGTCCGCACGCCCGGGCGCGGCTCCGAACATCGCTGGGCGCTGGCCGTGCTGAACACGGCGCTGGGCGGCGGGCTCAGCTCGAGGCTTTTCCAGGAGGTCCGCGAATTGCGTGGGCTGGCCTATTCCGTGTACTCGGCGCTGGACATCTTCGCCGACAGCGGGGCGCTGTCGGTGTACGCCGCGTGTCAGCCCGAGCGTTTCGCCGAAGTCATGAAAGTGACCAGCACGGTGCTCGAATCGGTGGCGCGCGACGGCATCACCGAAGCCGAATGCCGCATCGCCAAGGGCTCGTTGCGCGGCGGGCTGGTGCTCGGCCTGGAGGATTCCAGCTCTCGGATGAGCCGCATCGGTCGCAGCGAATTGAACTACGGCAAGCACCGCAGCATCGAGCACACCTTGCAGCAGATCGACAACGTGACCCTCGATGAGGTCAACGTGGTGGCCCGCCGGTTGCTGGGCCAACGCTACGGGGCCGCCGTCGTGGGCCCGTATGCCTCGAAACGGTCGCTGCCCCAACAACTTCGGGCGATGGTAAATTAGCCGAATGGTACTGGGCTTTTGGGACATCATGGTGCCCATCGTCGGTGCGCCGATGTCCGGCGGACCCGGTAGCCCGGCGCTGGCGGCGGCGGTGTCCAACGCCGGCGGCCTCGGTTTCGTCCCCGGCGGCTACCTGAGCGCCGATCAGTTCGCCGACGACGTCGCCGCGGCTCGCGCCGCCACCACCGGCCCGCTCGGCGTGAACCTGCTTGTGCCGCAACCCAGTGTCGCCGACTGGGTGCAGCTGAACTACTACGCCTACGAGCTCGAGGGCATCGCCGACCACTACCAGGTGGCGGTCGGCCAGCCAGAGCACGGCGACGACGACGACTGGGAACGCAAGCTCGACGTGGTCTCCGACCTGCGCCCGGAGCTGGTGTCCTTCACGTTCGGGGTGCCGTCGCCGGACGTGATCCGGCGGCTGGGCGCGCTCGGGCTGCTGGTGATGGTCACGGTGACGTCGGCCTACGAGGCGGGGGTGGCCGTGGCCGCCGGCGCCGACAGCCTGGTGGTCCAGGGTCCGGACGCCGGCGGGCACCGGGCGACCTTCGCACCCGACATGGAACCCGGTACCGAGTCGCTGCATCAACTGATCGACAAGATCCACCGGAGCCACCGCGACGTCCCGATCATCGCCGCGGGCGGGCTGGGTACCGCCGAGGACGTCGAGGGAGTGCTGCGCAGGGGAGCGGTGGCCGCACAGGTCGGCACGGCGCTGCTGCTGTCCGACGAGGCCAACACCACCACCGCGCAACGCACCGCCATGAAGAATCAACTCTTCGGCAAGACCATCGTGACCCGCGCGTTCTCCGGCCGGTACGCGCGCGGCCTGGAGAACGAATTCATCCGCCTGTTCGACAACGTTGCGCCACTGGGTTATCCGGAGGTCAACCAGATGACGCTGCCGATCCGCGAGGCGGCAACGGCCTGGGAGGATCCCAACGGGATGAACCTCTGGGCGGGAACGGCGTTCCATGAGGCGCAGACCGGCCCGGTCGCCGATATCGTCGCGACCCTCGCGGCCGGGGCCAACTAGCGTCAGCCCAGCACGCCGGCCGGTTCGGCGAACGGCAAGTCCAGGTCCGCGGCCACCTGCTCGGACAGCAGCGCGCCGTCATGCGTCGAAAGTCCTTTTGCCAGAACGGGATCGGCCCGGCATGCGGCCCGCCAGCCGTGGTTGGCGAGTTTGAGCACGTACGGCATGGTCGCGTTGGTCAGCGCATAGGTCGCGGTCTTCGGCACCGCACTGGGCATGTTCGCCACGCAGTAGAACACCGTGTCGTGCACGGCGAACGTCGGGTCGTCGTGGGTGGTGGGCCGCGAGTCCTCGAAACAGCCGCCCTGGTCGATGGCGATGTCCACCAGCACCGCGCCCGGCTTCATGTGGGCGACAAGCGAATTCGAGATCAGCCTGGGCGCCTTGGCGCCGGGCACCAGGACCGCGCCGATCACCAGGTCGGCGCGCTTGACGGCGCCCTCCAGCTCGTATGCCGACGAGTAGCGGGTCTGGATGTGACCGCCGAACTCGGCGTCGAGCAACCGGAGCTTGTTGATGTTGACGTCGAAGACCATCACGCCGGCGCCCATTCCGCTGGCCACCCGGGCGGCGTTGTAGCCGGCCGTGCCACCGCCGATGACGACGACGTCGGCGGCCTTGACGCCGGGCACGCCGCCCATCAGCACGCCGCGCCCGCCCTGCGTGCGCATCAGGTGATACGCGCCGACCTGAGCCGACAGCCGGCCCGCGACCTCGCTCATCGGCGCCAGCAGCGGCAGCGCGCCGTCGGCGGTCTGGACGGTCTCGTAGGCGATTGACGTTGCGCCCGAAGCCAATAGCGCCTCGGTACAGGAGCGGGATGCGGCCAGGTGCAGGTAGGTGAACAGCACCTGCCCGCGGCGCAGGCGGGGGTATTCGCCAGCCATCGGCTCTTTGACCTTGAGCAGCAGGTCGGCGTCGGCCCACACTTCGGCGGCGGTGTCGATCAGTTGGGCACCGGCGGCCTTGAAGTCCGCGTTTGTGATGGACGAACCGTCCCCGGCGCCCGCCTGGACGAGCACCTCGTGGCCGCGGTGGGTGAGCTCGGCGACTCCGGCCGGGGTGATGGCGACCCTGAACTCGTTGTTCTTCGTCTCGGTAGGGATGCCGACGCGCATGCCTCCAGTGTGAAGAAAGTTCGATTGAGGCGCAATTATACTGAGGAAGATTCTATATATTGGCGATATGGCTGATAGTTCGACGCAATTGACCGACAGATCCGCGGGCCGGCCGAAGGATGTTCGGCCCGCTGATCTCGACGACGTGGACCGCGCGATCCTGGGCCTGCTGCACGCCGATGCGCGCATCACCAACAACGCGCTGGCCGAGGCCGTCGGCATCGCGCCGTCGACCTGTCATGGCCGGGTCCGGCGGCTGGTGGACCTCGGTGTCATCCGCGGCTTCTACACCGACATCGACCCGGTCGCGGTCGGAATGCCTTTGCAGGCAATGATTTCGGTCAGCCTGCAGTCCAGCGCCCGCGGCAAGATTCGCAGCTTCATCCATCAGATCCGGGGCAAGCGACAGGTGCGCGACGTCTACTTCCTCGCCGGCGCAGACGATTTCATCCTGCACGTCGCGGCCCGCGACACCGAGGACCTGCGCTCGTTCGTCGTCGAGAACCTCAACGCCGACGCCGACGTGGCCGGCACCCAGACGTCACTGATCTTCGAGCACCTGCGTGGGGCCGCACCGATCTAGGCCGTCGGCGATCCGGCGGATGGCTATGATCCACGAATGATTGACCCGTGTGTGTCGGAAACTGTCGCGATCGATGCCCGCCCCGACGTGGTCTACGGGCTCATCACCGACCTGCCCACCCTGGCGTCGCTGGCCGAGGAGGCCGTGGCGATGCGGTTGTGCAAGGGCGAGGCCGTTGCCCCCGGCGCGGTGTTCACCGGCAACAACGAGAACAGCGGCCGGCGCTGGACCACCAAGTGCACCGTCACCGACGCCGACCCGGGCCGCCGGTTCGCGTTCGACGTCCGGCATACGGTCTTTCCCATTGCGCGTTGGCAGTACGACATCGTGGCGACCGACGGCGGCTGCGAGGTGACCGAGAGCACCTGGGACCGCAGGCCGGGGTGGTTCCGCAAGCTCGCGGGCAAGGCCACCGGCGTCCCCGACCGGGTCGCCGCGAACACCCACCACATCCAGCTAACGCTGCAGCGCCTCAAGCAGCGCGCCGAAACCGGGTAGCAGAAAACCCGGTACCGGCGGTTCCGTATATCTCGACGCGCACCTATACTGGGCGTGATGTTCACCGTCGATGACCGCGCGGCGGGTCCGCACGACTCGTCGCTGGACCACGAGCGTCTGGTGCTCGAGGCGCGCGACGTCGAGTTCGACTGGGCCGAGCTGCCGTATCACTACGTGCCGGGCGAGCCGTTCACCACGCACATGCTCAACGTGCTGCACCTGCTGCTGCCCGCGGGTGAGGAGTTCTTCGTCGAGGTGTTCAAGAGGGCCCTGCCGTTGATCAAGGACGACCAGCTGCGGCTGGATGTTCAGGGCTTCATCGGCCAGGAGTCCGTGCACTCGCAGGCGCATGCCGGGGTCGTCGATCGCTTCGTCGCGCAGGGTGTCGACGTGACGCCGTACACCGACCAGGTCCGGTGGATGTTCGACAAGATCCTGGGGCCCAAGCCGCGGTGGAGCCGGCGGCGGCAGGACCGCTGGCTGGTGGAGCAGGTGTCGTTCATCTCGGCGATCGAGCACTACACCGCCATCCTGGGCGAGTGGATCCTCAACACCCCGGCCCACGACGCCATCGGCACCGACCCGGTGATGCTGGACATGCTCCGCTGGCACGGCGCCGAGGAGGTCGAGCACAAGGCGGTCGCCTTCGACACCATGAAGCACCTGCGGGCCGGGTATTGGCGCCAGGTGCGCGCGCAGCTGGTCGTCTCGCCGGCGATGCTGCTGTTGTGGATCCGCGGGGTGCGCTACCTCTATTCGGTGGACCCGCAGCTGCCGCCGGGCGCCAGGCCGCGCTGGCGCGACTACTTCAGTGCGGCGCGGCGCGGGCTGCTGCCCGGTCCGCTGCGATTCGTGCGGGGCATCGCCGACTACTACCGGCCGGGGTTCCACCCGTCGCAGCTGGGCGGGCTCGGACTCGCGGTCGACTACCTGGCCGTCTCACCCGCCGCGCGGGCGTCGCACTGATCGATGACGAATCACGTAATCGCCCCCGACGGTGTGAGTTTGGCCGTGCACGCCTACACCGGCATCGACCCGCGGCGGCCGACGATCCTGGCCATCCACGGCTGGCCGGACAACCACCATCTCTGGGATGCGGTCGCCGACGAATTCACCCAGCACTACGCCGGCCGGTACAACGTGGTGGCCTACGACGTGCGCGGCGCCGGCGAATCATCCCGTCCGGCAAAGCGATCCGGCTATGAGTTCGCCCACGTGGTGGCCGACGTCGGCGCGGTAATCGACAGCCTCGGGGTCGATCGGGTGCACCTGCTGGCCCACGACTGGGGTTCGATTCAGGCGTGGGCGGCGGTCACCGACGAATCGGTGATGGGCAAGGTCGCCTCGTTCACGTCGGTGTCGGGCCCGCACCTGCAGTACGCGGGAGCATTCCTGCGGTCGGTGCGCGGTCTCCGGTCGCTGGGTCAGGTCATCCGACAGCTGCTGGCGTCGGCGTACATCGGGTTCTTCCTCTGCCCGCTGGTGCCCGAGTTGTCGTTCCACTCCCGGATCGGCGTGGCGGTCGTCGCGCTTGCCGAACGCATCGGCGGCGCGGGCACTCGTCGTCAACGCCCAAGGGCGCCACGCTCGATCGACGACTATCTCAACGGCCTGAACCTGTACCGGGCCAACATGGTCGGCAGCCTGCTCTCGCGCGAGCTGCCGACGACCGACGTCGCGATCCAGGTGCTGGTGCCGCGCTGGGACCTCTTCGTGACGCCGGCCCTGCAGCGGTTCACCGGCGCAATTCCCGCCGGCAGCAACGTAGTTCCGATCGAGGGCGGGCATTGGGTGGTGACCTCGCACCCCGCGGTCATCGCGGGACTGGCCGCCCAATGGGTCGACCGCAACACCGACGGCGCGATCGAACGGCACCTGCCGTGACCGAAAGCCTCTGGGCCAGCAGGCCGCCCGACCTCTACGGCCGGCGCGACCGCGACCGCCTCGGCGCGGTGCTGTGCGGAATCCGGGCGCTGTTCGACGGGTTCTCATCGGTCACCCGTTGGGAGCCGTCGTGGGTGCGGCCGGTGCGGCGGACGCAGGCTGCGGTCGTCACGAAGCGCGAACTCGTCGCGCCCGACGTCGTCGTCCTGACGCTGGCCGATCCGGGCGGCGGGCTGCTGCCGTCCTGGACGCCCGGCGGGCATATCGACGTCGAGCTGCCCTCGGGGCGGCGACGCCAGTACTCGCTGTGCGGTCCGCCGGGGCGGCGCACCGACTACCGCATCGCGGTTCGCCGAATCGCCGACGGCGGTGGCGGTTCGATCGAAATGCACGACGCGTTCGACGTGGGCGACACGCTGATGTTCGAAGGCCCGCGCAACGCCTTCTACCTCGGCACCTCGGAGCGCGAGGCGCTGTTCGTGATCGGCGGCATCGGTGTGACGCCGGTCCTGCCGATGATCCGGGTGGCCCAGCAGCGCGGAATCGATTGGCGCGCAATCTATGCCGGACGCGGCCGCGAATTCATGCCGCTGCTGGACGAAGTCGTTTCGGTGGCGCCCGACCGGGTGACGGTGTGGGCCGACGACGAGCGTGGCGGCATGGCTGGTGCCGACGAGCTGCTGGCCGGGGCCGGACCTGCGACGGCAGTCTATGTGTGCGGACCGACCGGCATGCTGGAGGCGGTGCGGCTGGCGCGTCACGAACATGCCTACGCGCCTTTGCATTACGAGCGGTTCAGCCCGCCGCCGGTGGTCGATGGGGTTGCATTCGAGCTCGAAATGGCCCGGTCAGGCCGGGTGCTCGCCGTTCCCGCCGATCGCTCCGCCCTGGCCGTGCTGCTCGACCAGGATCCGACCACCCCCTACTCCTGCCAGCAGGGATTCTGCGGCACCTGCAAGGTCAAAGTGCTTGGCGGACAGGTCGATCACCGCGGCCGCACCGCGGTGGGTGACGACGAGATGCTGGTGTGCGTATCGCGCGCCGGCGCCGGGCGGGTTGTGATCGACGCCTGAGCGCGGACGGGCTCAGGCCTGGGCCGCCGCCCGGCGGTAGCCCACATGGGGCACGTCCACACTGGGCAGCGGATGCCACGTGTAGCTGCGGCCGTCGAGCTCGAACTTGTTGTCCTCGTAGAACTGGCGCGCCCTGCTGTTGCGCTCGGCGCACCACAAAATCACGTCACCCGACGGATGCGAGCGCACCGCCTTGTTGAGCAGCCGGACGCCGATGCCGAGCTTGCGGCCCTGCTCCCAGGTGTAGAGGGCCTCGATGTACAGGGCATCGGGGATGGCGGCGTCGGGCCCAAAGATCGCCATCCCCAGGATCTTTCCGCCGGACTCGGCGATCCACATGTCCCAGCCGAGGCGCCTGACGGCGTCGGGGTAGCTCACGGTGGCCCAGAATTTCGGCGTCGCGATCAGGTCGAGCATGAAATCCTCGATGATTCCGGACCAGGACTGCCGCCACACCGGGTAGTGCATCTCCGCGACCTTCTCGAACTCGGTCGGTTCGGCCCTGCGGATCTTGACGTCGGGAGACTTCACGTCGCCACCTTAAGGTCAGTCCACCCGGGAGTGCTCGAGATAGGCGACCAGGGCGTTGGTGAGACCGGCGCGGGCCATCTCCATGTCGGCGTACGACCCCAGCTGACGCTCCGAGACCAGGCCGCGCATCGCGCCCGGGATCAGCGCGGCCACCTCGCGCACCCGGCCCGGGTCGACGTCGAGGCCGGCGAACGCGCTCTGGCAGGTCTCCAGCCAGCTCTTGCCCCAGGAGAACAATTCGGCGGCGGTGCGGGGATAGAGCCGTTCCAGCTCGCCGGGGTCGCGGGGGAGGGCGGCCCGCAGGTTTTCGATCGCGCGCGAATCCGCCGACGCCAGGCCGTTGTACAGCGTGTCGATGATCGCGCTGACGCGCTCGCTCAGCGGCGCGCCGGGTCGCACCGGGGCCGACAGCGTGGTGAACGTCGCGGCGCGCCGCTCGGCGGTGCGGTGCAGGACCGCGGCCCAGAAACCGTCGGTGTCGCCGAACTGATACTGCACGGCGCCCCAGGTGGCGCCGATCTCCTTGGCGATCCGGTTGGCCGAGACGGAACCCGGTTCGCCCGAGGCCAGCGACCGCAGCGCCGCCTCGAGCATGCTTTCGCGCGTCGCGCTGCCGCGCCGATTGGGGCGCCGGCCTGCGATTCCGGCCTCGCTAGCCTGCCGAGTCATCTGACCAGACTAACGGTTCGGCGCAAGTTTCATAGAGGGTACTTTGATTTCTGGGGGATGCGGCTTATCATTCCTACGCGTGGAGGGAGGCTCCGATGGCTAAGCCGCCGCTGTCGATGAAACCGACGGGCTGGTTCCAGGTCGCCTGGTCGGCCGAGATCGGCGTCGGCGACGTGCACAAGATGAAGTACTTCGACACCGAGATGGTCGCCTGGCGCGCCGAGTCGGGCGAGCTCACGGTGATGAACGCCTACTGCGAACACCTCGGCGCGCACCTGGGCTACGGCGGCACGGTGGTCGGCGAGGTGCTGCAGTGCCCGTTCCACGGCTGGCAGTGGAGCGCCGAGGGCCGCAATGTCTGCATCCCGTACCAGGACCGGCCCAACCGGGGTCGCCGCATGCGCACCTATCCCGTGGTCGAGCGCAATGAGTCGGTCTACATCTGGCACGACATCGACCGTCGCGAGCCGTACTTCGACGTGCCCGACGTGTTCGCCGCTTTCGGGGACGGCAGCGGTGTCGACGGCTACTACCCGCAGCAGCGGCTGTACCGGGAGCACCTGGAACTGCATCCGCAGTATGTGCTCGAAAACGGCGTGGACTTCGCGCATTTCAAGTACGTGCACAACACCCCGATCGTGCCGATTTTCACCCGCCACGACTTCGGCGAGCCGGTGTCGTTCGTCGACTTCACGATCACCTTCGAGGGCGACGACGGGCAGAGGATCGAGGACGTCAACAGCGGGGTGGAGGCCATCAACGGCGGCCTGGGCATCGCGGTGACCAAGAGCTGGGGGATGATCGACAACCGCACCATCTCGGCGATCACGCCGGTCGACGAGTTCACCTCCGATGTGCGGTTCATGGTCTACATCGGCCGCACGCCGCACAAGGATCAGGCCCGCGCCGCGGCCAAGGCGGACGAATTCGGCCGGGAAGTGATCCGCCAGTTCGAGCAGGACATCGAGATCTGGCGGCACCAGCGCTATTCGGATCCGCCCGCGCTGGCCACCGACGAGTACGAGGGCTTCACGGCAATTCGCCAGTGGGCCAAGCAGTTCTATCCCGACGGCATCGGTGGCAGCGCCGCCGACGTGTATGCCGCAACCCAGAAAGGCTGAATGCATGACTGCACCCGTTCGCGTCTTCCAGGTCGGAAGCGGCAACGTCGGTACGGAGATGATCAAGCGGATCGCGACCCAGCCCGACCTGGAACTCATTGGTGTGCATGCCTATTCGGCCGAGAAGGTGGGCAAGGACACGGGCGAGTTCGCCGGCGTGGGTGCCAACGGGGTGAAGTTCACCGGGACCATCGACGAGATCATCGCGGCCAGGCCCGACGTGCTGACGTTTCACGGTGTGTTCCCCGACGAGGACCTCTATGTCAAAGTCCTTGAGGCGGGCATCGATATCGTCACCACCGCCGACTGGATCACCGGCTGGCACCGCGACACCAACCACCCGCACCCGTCCGGCAAGCCGGTCAGCCAGCTGCTGGCCGAGGCCGCCGAGTCGGGCGGCGCGACCTTCTACGGCACCGGAATGAACCCGGGGCTCAACCAGATCCTCGGCGTGGTGTGCTCGGCCGACGTTGCCGACATCGAGAACGTCACGACGATCGAATCCGTCGACGTGTCGTGTCATCACTCCAAGGACACCTGGATCGAGGTGGGCTACGGCCTGCCGGTCGACGATCCGTCGATCCCGTCGAAGCTGGAGAAGTACACCCGGGTCTTCGCCGACAGCGTGTTGTTGATGGCCGACTGCTTCGACCTCAAACTCGACGAGGTCAAGTTCAGCTACGAGCTGGGTGCCTGCACCAAGGACGTCGACCTGGGCTGGTACACCCTGCCCAAGGGATCGTTGGGCGGCAACTACATCAAATACCAGGGCATGGTCGACGGCGTCCCCCGCGTCGAGACGCACCTGGAATGGCAGATGACCCCGCACACCGATCCGCACTGGGATATCAAGGGCTGCTACATCACTCAGATCAAGGGCGATCCGTGCGTCTACAACAAGCACATGATCTTCCCCAAGCCCGGGGTGGACCTGTCCAATCCGGACAATTTTGCCTCCATCGGCATGACGGTGACCGGCATGCCCGCTCTCGCGGCGATCAGGTCGGTGGTCGCGGCGCGCCCAGGGCTCATCACGAGCGCGGACCTGCCCTTGCGCGGTTTCGCCGGGCGGTTCAAGAAGTAGCCGCCAAAGCCGACAATTTTTCTCCTCGACATGCGGTTGCCGCTTTGAGCCGCCACAATGACGGCACCCGTGAAGAAGGAGATGCGTCAGATGGCTGCACGACGTTGGTTGGCCGGACTCGCCGCGCCCGTAATGGCTGGCGCGGTGCTGCTTTGTACCGCTGGGACCGCCTCCGCGATTACCACCCACGACGTCGACTTCCTGAACAGACTGCGCGGCCTCGGCTTCACTTGGCCGACGCCGCAGGAGGACGCTGACGTCGTCAACATGGGGCACCAGGTCTGCATCGATCGCTGGAATGGTTTCTCGCAGGACGCGCTCGCCCAGGACGTTCACTCCAACCTTGGCCCGAAAGGCGTGAACTTCGCCGACGCCACCGCCATGATCAACCTCTCGGAAGAGATGTTCTGCCCGTATCACTGAGCGTCGCGCGTGTGCGGCGCCCAACCGTCCATTAGCCCGCAGCCGGTCCCCGTCTAGGGTGAATGCCATGCGAGTGGGCGTATTGGGAGCCAAGGGCAAGGTCGGGTCGACGATGGTGGCCGCGGTGCGGGCCGCCGAGGATATGACCCTGTCGGCGGAGGTCGACGCCGGCGATGCGCTGAGCCTGCTGACCGACGGCAACACCGAGGCCGTCATCGACTTCACCCACCCCGACGTGGTGATGGGCAACCTGGAATTCTTGATCGGCAACGGAATTCACGCCGTGGTCGGTACGACGGGCTTCACCGCCGAGCGGGTCGCGCAGGTGGAGTCCTGGCTGGCCGACAGCCCGAAGACGTCGGTGTTGATCGCGCCTAACTTCGCGATCGGCGCGGTGCTGTCCATGCATTTCGCCAAGCAGGCGGCGCCGTTCTTCGACTCGGTCGAGGTGATCGAGCTGCACCACCCACACAAGGCCGACGCCCCGTCGGGCACCGCGGCGCGCACCGCCAAACTGATCGCCGAGTCGCGAAAAGGCTTGCCGCCCAACCCCGATGCCACCAGCACCGGCCTGCCCGGTGCGCGCGGCGCCGACGTCGACGGGATCCCGGTGCACTCGGTACGCCTGGCCGGGCTGGTCGCCCACCAGGAGATCCTGTTCGGGACCGAGGGCGAGACGCTGACCATCCGCCACGACAGCCTGGACCGGACGTCCTTCGTCCCGGGGGTGCTGTTGGCCGTGCGGCACATTCACGAACACCCCGGCCTGACGATAGGTATCGAGCCGCTGCTCAACCTGCAATGACCAGGGCATCGCGCGCCGTGCGCATCCAACTGCTGATCGCGTTCCTGTGCGCGGCGATGGTGACGTACTTCGTGCTGCTGGGCCACCTGGCCATCGCGATGATCGGCTCGGGCCGGCCCGCCGCGGTCGGTCTCGGGGTCGCGCTGCTGGTGATGCCGGGCATCGGGTTGTGGGCGATGATCGCCACCGTGCGGGCCGGGTTCGCCCACCAGAAGCTGGCCCGGCTCGCCGCCGAGGACGGCATGGAACTCGACGTCAGCGCGCTGCCGCGCCGCCCGTCCGGCCGTATCGAGCGTGACGCGGCCGATGCGCTGTTCGCCACCGTGCGCGCCGAGGTCGAGGCCGAACCGGACGACTGGCGGCGCTGGTATCGGCTGGCCCGGGCCTACGACTACGCGGGCGACCGCCGCCGCGCGCGGGAAGCGATGAAGACCGCGGTAGGAATGCAGGGGCGCCGATGACCAAGACACTGCTGATCGTGCACCACACGCCGTCGCCGCACACCCACGAGATGTTCGAGGCGGTGGTGTCCGGTGCCACCGACCCCGACATCGAGGGCGTGGAGGTGCTGCGCAGGCCCGCGCTGACCGTCGCGCCGGCCGAGATGCTGGCCGCCGACGGTTACCTGCTGGGCACCCCGGCGAACCTGGGCTACATCTCGGGTGCGCTCAAGCACGCGTTCGACTGCGCGTACTACCAACTGCTCGACTCCACCCGCGGCAGACCCTTCGGGCTGTACCTGCACGGCAACGAGGGCACCGAGGGCGCCGAGCGGGCCGTGGACACCATCACGACCGGCCTGGGCTGGGCCAAAGCCGCTGAGACAGTGGTGGTTTCGGGCAAGCCGAGCAAGGACGATTTGCAGGCGTGCTGGGAGCTCGGGGCGACGGTCGCCGCCCAGTTGATGGACTAGCTGTGATGTCCAGGGAGGTTGGTCAGTCGAGTGACCGGTGGGCGGCCTCCGATGGCGGAGTGGGCTCGGTGGTGATTGTAGAAGTGGAGCCAGCCCGTTAGCTCGGCGTCGCGCTGTGCGGTGTTTTCGTAGAGTCGGGCGTAGGCCCATCCGTCGGCCAGGGTGCGGTGAAATCTTTCGATCTTGCCGTTGGTCTGCGGCCGGTATGGGCGTGTTCGCTTAGCGGTGATGCGCAACGCGGTGCAGGCGTCGCGCCAGGCGTAAGAACGATAGGCCGATCCGTTGTCGGACAGCACTCGCTCGATGGTGACGCCGCGCTCGGCGAACCATGCCACTGCCCGCTGCAGCACGGCGATGGCGGTGAGGGCCCTTTCGTCGGTGCAGATCTCGGCGTAAGCGATCCGGGAGTGATCGTCAATCACTGTGTGTACGAACGCCGTTCCGATCCTTGGGCGATAACCCAGGGCCGGGCTGCCACGTTTACCGGTGCGGTGGCCGGTGGTGATGGCATTGCGTTTGCTTTGTTGTCGGCTTACGAACTTATGGCCGCCGCCGTCAGGGATGTTGGCGAACTTGGTGACGTCGACATGGATCAGCGATCCGGGATAGGCGTGTTCGTAGCGGCGCAACGGCTCACCGGTGACGCGGTCGATGTAGGACAGCCGATTGATACGACACCGAGTAAGCACCACGTGCACCGTCGAAGCCGGCACTCCAAGGCGCCCGCCGATCTGCACCGGCCCTAGCCGATGCCGCCAGCGCAGATCCACGATCTGACGGGTCAGCGCAGACGGGGTCTTGGCAGGGCTGACACGTGGACGCGAGCTGCGGTCGATCATTCCCAGCGGGCCCTCGACGCGGTAGCGATCGGTCCACTTCCTGGCGGTACGCGGCGAAACCATGAACATCTTGGCTGCCGCGGCATAGGTCCAGCCACAATCAACAATTAATTGCGCGAGCCTCAAACGAGCACGCGGTGTCAGTGCAGCGTTAGCGTGGGACACGAAGGCCTCCTGGTTAGTGAAGCGGTTCCTAGACAGCTCCACTTCACAACCGGAGGCCTTCTCTGTCACACAGGCTCACCGATAACGGGAGGGACAACCTCCCTGGACATCACAACTAGCCGACGGATTCCCGCGCGACGTAGCCCAGGCAGCCCGCGAGAGTTGCGAACTTGATCAGCGCCGCCGTCCGGGCGCGCCGCGCATGAACGCCGATGCGGGTGTGGTCGAGCACCTTCAGCAGCGAAACCCCCTCCGCCGCATCGGCGGCGACCGCGACGATCGTCGCGGCGGGCAGGATCGCCGGATGGCCGCGCCGCCGGCGTGCCCGGTCGACGAGGAGCGCCGTCAGCGCGCCGTAGGTCGTCATGTAGCCGAAGTCGAGCCACAGGGACAGCCGCGCCGCGCGCCGGCCGTCGGCACCCCACCGGGTCATGATGTCCTGGGCTCGAGATGCGTTGCCGGCCAGTTCAAATGCGATCATTCCCGCTCCGCCGCCGCGGTGCATGCGGTTATCCAGTGCGAGCATCACCGCGGTGTAGCCGACAAAGGAGACGGCGGCGGTCGCCACGGCATTGCCCGGCATGCGCTGGTTCATGACTCCAGCATGAGGCACGGGTCCGCACCTCGCTTGTACGGATCCGGCTAGGCGTCGTTCGGCGCCGAAACTTGTCGTACCCGGCTGCGATGATGTCGTCATGTTCTCGACCGCTGCGCCTGCGCTGGCAGAAAACGTTCCGCGACGTCTGGATGTGCTGTTTGAGGAGTTGGCGGAGTTGGCCGGTCAGCGCAACGCGATTGACGGGCGCACTGTAGAGATCGTCGCCGAGATCGAGCGCGACGAATTGTGGGGTGCTACGGGTGCGCGCTCGGTGCCGGCGTTGGTGGCTTGGAAGCTCGGCTCGTCCTCGGCAAATGCCCACACTATCGCCACGGTGGCGCGCCGGCTGCAGGAGTTTCCTCGCTGCGCGCGGGGCATGGCCGAGGGTCGACTGTCGCTCGATCAGGTAGGCGTCATCGCGGCCCGGGCGGGCGAGGGATCCGACGAGCATTACGCGGAGCTCGCCGCGGTCGCGACCGTCAACCAGCTGCGCACCGCGGTCAACCTGGAACCGCGACCGCAACCCGACCCCCTTCCAGAGCCTGAGTGCTCGATCACCAAGACCTCAGGTGAGCACGCCAGCTGCTACCGGATCACCCTTCCCCACCACGACGCGGCGAAGTTCGACGCGGCGTTGGCCTCGCATCGTGATGCGCTGTTCGCTCAGTGGAAGCGCGACCACGGCAACGACGAGCGCGCCTCAGGTTGCAGGCCCCCGTTGCCCACCACCGTCGATGCTTTCATGCACCTGGTGGAGGCCGGGTGGGACGCCGAGGCGGCCGGCCGCCCCCACGGGCAGCACACCACCGTGGTGGTGCACCTCGATGTCGAGCAGCGTGCCGCGGCAATGCATTTGGGCCCGCTGCTGTCCGACGCCGACCGCCGATACCTGACCTGCGATGCCACCTGCGAAGTGTGGTTCGAGCGCGACGGCGAGGTCATCGGAGCCGGGCGAGCGACCCGCCAGATCAACCGGCGGCTTCGCCGCGCGCTCGAGTACCGTCACCGGACGTGCGCGGTTCCGGGTTGTGGTGCCACCCGCGGTCTGCACGCGCACCACCTCCGGCACTGGGAGGACGGCGGCCCCACCGAAATGGCCAACCTGGTGCTGGTATGCCCCTATCACCACCGGTTGCACCACCGGGGCGTCATCACGATCACCGGGCCCGCAGACGATCTCGTTGTCACCGACAGCTCCGGCCGACGGCTCAACTCAGGATCGCTCGCGCGTCCGCCCAACCTGGCCCCGCCCGCTGTCTCACCGTGTCCCGGACCTACCGGCGAGCGCGCCGACTGGTGGTGGTACGAACCCTTCCACCCGCAACCACCGCCTACAACCAACTAGGTGGCGCACCGCCGCCGGTTATGAAACCGGTTGGCGCATCGAGATATTCGCGCCCCCTGCCGCGACTCCGGCGCGGCCCCGTGAACTAGGCGTAGGTTGGCTTGAACGCGTCGGCGGGTTGGGCCAACGCCAGCGCGGAGCTGGTGCCGATCGGGCCGTGCTGGTCGAACAGCGTCGCCGCGCCGGTGGCGACGCCCGCGGTGCCGTAGTGGCTCTGGGCGGCCAGCCCGATGAACTCGCCGTCGGGCAACCGGCTGGCGGTGACCGTGTAGTCGGCGTTGATGTAGCGCAATCCGCCTGTGCCCCAGTGGGTGAGCGAACTCGTGATGTCGCCTGCGAAGGCCAGCCGGGTGAACGGCGTCAGCGGGTAGCCGTGCACCATCGGCCGAAACATCCGCGCCCAGGCGAACTTCTGCGAGTGCGACTGCTCCCACTCGCCCGCGGCGATGCCGGGGCTGCCTTCGAACGTGGCCCCGTACCCCCAGATGAGGAACGGCATGTCCGCAGGGAAGCCGTCGGAGGACGTCGGCAGCGGCGGCATCTCGGTCGCCGACGACCACACCTGGCCGTCGGGGTGATCGCCGCGGCGCAGGAACAGCGCGCTGGCCCGCGCCACGACCGTTCCGTTTTGCACCAGCGCGCCGTCCACCAGCTTGATGCGCCGGCCCTCCCGCTGTATCGAGGTCTGGATGTGTACCGGTTTCATCAGCACCGGGCGCAACAGGTCGATCGTGAACCGCGCGGGCTGCAGTTCGGGATCGACGCCGGATTGTTCTATGCCCCAACCCAACAGGCCGCCGACGATCTGACCGCCCATCGTCGCGCCCCACGGCCCTTGCGTCATCGGGCCCGGAACGTAGGAGTCGCCGTCGACAGTGAAGAACGCCTCGGGCATGATGGCGGAATCCTCGATCGTCACCGGTATCACGATAGGACACCGGAGAGTAAGGACCGGGCATGCCTCCAGTGATCCAAATTTCCCGCGACCACAACCCGTTCGCCACGACGGGCGTATCCCGCGACACCAACGGCGTTCCGTACTACGACGACGTGCCGGCCACGCTGCTGGACCTGCTGGCCGAGCAGGTCGAGAACCACCCGGACAACGAGGCCGTGGTCGAAGTCGGCGCCGGCCGGCTGACCTACCGGCAGCTGTGGGACCGCGCGGCGCGCGTCGCCGGCGGGCTGCGCGAGGCCGGCGTGGCGCCCGGCGACCGTGTCGCGGTGCGCCACCCCGCGGGCATCGATTGGGTGTTGGCCTTCTGGGGAACGGTGCTGGCCGGCGGCGTTGCGGTGGCGGTCAACACCCGCTCGGCGCAGCCCGAGGTCGAGTTCGTGCTGTCGGACTCCGGCGCCACGGTGGACCTGGCCCCCGGCGCGCCGCTGCCCGACGGTCCGGCGTACGTCGCCGAGGGGCTAAGCCGCGACGACACGGCCGCGCTGTTCTACACCTCCGGCACCACCGGGCACCCCAAGGGCGTCCCGACCACGCATCGGGCGTTCGTCACCAACACCGAGAATTCGGTGCGCTGCATGGGGCTGTCCAGAGATATCGGCGCGGGGCTTCGCACGCTCATCTCGGTGCCGCTGTTCCACGTAACCGGTTGCAACTCACAGCTTCTGGCGGCGATGCGGGTCGGGGGAGCGTCGGTGATCCTGCCCGCGCTGAACCTCGACGAGTTGGTCGCGACGCTGACCGCCGAGCGCGTGTCGCTGATGGTGACGGTGCCGGCGATCTACTCGCTGATGCTGCGGCACAAGGGCTTTGCGGAGTCCGACGTCTCCGGCATCCGTTGGGTCGGATATGGCGGCGCGCCCATCGCCCCGTCGCTGGTGCGGTCGGTGAAGGCGGCGTTTCCGCGCGCCACGGTGTTCAACGGGTACGGCATGACCGAGTCGGCGTCGCTGATGACGGTGCTGCCGGATCGGGACGCGGTCGAGCACGCCGACTCCGTGGGGTATGCCGTGCCGTCGGTGGATCTCGGGGTGATCCCCAGCGGCGACGACCCCGGCGTCGGCGAGTTGGTGGCGCGCGGCGCCAACCTGACAGCGGGGTATTGGAACCGGCCGGAGGCCTCCTCGGCGACTTTTGCCGATGGCTGGCTGCACACCGGCGACGTGGTCCGCGTCGACGAGGCGGGCCGCGTGCACATCGTCGACCGGCTCAAGGACATCATCAACCGGGGTGGCGAGAACGTCTCCAGCGTCGAGGTCGAGGCGGTGCTGCTGGCCGCTCCTGGCGTCGCGGACGCCTGCGTGCTGGCGGTGCCCGACGAGGTGATGGGGGAGAAGGTCGGGGCCGTGCTGTTCGGCGGCGGAGCGCCGATCGATGTTCCCGCCGTGCTCGAGCACTGCCGCGGGCAGCTCGCGGATTACAAAGTCCCGCAATACGTGACGGTGGTATCGGACGCGTTGCCGCGCAACGCCGGCGGCAAGCTGCTCAAGGCCAAGCTCCGCGCCGAAGTGCAGTGGGGCGAAGCGCTGCGATGAACGCGACCCTGCTGATCGCCAATCGCGGTGAGATCGCGCTGCGGATAATCCGCACCGCAACCGAAGTCGGCATGAAAACGGTCGCGGTGTACGCCGAGGACGACGCCGAGAGCCCGCACGTGCACGCCGCCGACGAGGCCATCGGCCTGCCCGGCGCGGGTCCGGAGGCCTACCTCGATCACGCGGCGATGCTGGCGGCGGCCAAGGGCGCCGGCGCCGACCTGATCCATCCGGGTTACGGATTCCTTTCCGAGAACGCCGAATTCGCCCGCGCCTGCGCCGCCGCCGGATACACCTTCGTGGGCCCCGGCGCCGGCGCCCTCGAAACCGTCGGCAACAAGTCGGCGGCCCGAGCCGCCGCGGTGGCCGCCGGGGTGCCGGTGCTGCCCGCGACCGAAGGACCGAGCAGCGTGGCGGACGTGCACGCATTCTTCGCCGCGCACGACGGCGCCATCATGATCAAGGCGCTCGCCGGTGGCGGCGGCCGCGGCATGCGGCGGGTGGAGCGCGCCGAGCAGATCGACGCCGCACACCGCCAGTGCGCCGCCGAGGCGCAACTGGGCTTCGGCGACGCGGCGGTGTTCGCCGAGGCGATCCTCGACGACGCCCGCCACATCGAGGTGCAGATCATCGCCGCGCCGGCCGGCCACCGGACGCACGCGCTCGCGCTCGGCGATCGCGACTGCAGCGTCCAGCGGCGCTACCAGAAGTTCGTCGAAATCGCGCCCGCGCAAGGGCTTTCGGACGCATTGCGCCGCGATCTGCATCAGGCCGCGGCGCGGCTGTGCGCTAGTGTCGGCCTGCGCGGCCTGGCCACCGTCGAATTCCTGGTGGCCGGCGAGACGTACGTCTTTCTGGAGGTCAACCCGCGCATCCAGGTGGAGCACACGATCACCGAGGAGATCACCGGGGTGGACCTGGTGGCCGCGCAGCTCGCGGTCGCCGGCGGCTCGTCCTACTACCAGCTGGGGCTGCCGGCCGGGATCGCCTCCGACGGCGCCGAAGTCATCGGCGAGCCGGCCGCCCGCCGGGGCATCGCGATCCAGGCCCGGGTGAACGCGGAAACCTTCGCCGCCGACGGATCGGTCGTCCCCGCGGCGGGCACCCTCACCGCGTTCTCGCCGCCGACGGGCCCGGGCGTGCGCGTCGACACCTACGGCAGGCCGGGGTTGGCCGTCGGCGCGCGCTACGACTCGCTGCTGGCCAAGGTCATCACCCACGTGCACGGGACGTCGTTGCCCGCGGCGTTCCGCAAGACCCGCACCGCCCTGGCCGAGTTCGCGATCGAGGGCGTCCGCACCAACATCGGCATGCTGCGGGAGCTGTTGTCCGACAACGCGTTCGAATCCGGCTGGGTGACGACGAATTTCGTCGACGACAAACTGCCCGCGCTGGCGGCCGCGGCGATGGCACACGAGCACGACGTACGGCTGAGCGCCGTCGAGCTCTACCCTGGAGAGGAGGCGCTGCGCACGCACCTGGCCGGCACCGTGGTCGAGGTGGTCCCCGCCGGCACCGAGTACGGGGCGGGCAGCCAGCTCGTGGTGCTCGAGGCGATGAAGATGCAGCACGTGCTCTGCGCACCCGATGCGCTGCGCACCGTCCGCAACCTGGTGACGGTCGGCCAGGTCGTCGGCACCGGGGATCCGCTGCTGGTCTTCACCCGGACCGGCGTCGGCGCTGACGGCGACTTGTTCGCTGCCGCAGTCGATCTCGATGCGTCCCGGCCGGACCTCGACGAGGTGGACCACCGCCACCTGCTGACCCGCGACGAGGGCCGCGAGGCCGCGGTCGCCAAGCGGCACAACCAGGGCCGCCGCACCGCGCGGGAGAACATCGCCGATCTGGTCGACGACGGCAGCTTCGTGGAGTACGGCGCGCTGGCCATCGCCGCACAACGCAGCCGACGCTCCGAAGAGGACCTCATCGCCAACACCCCGGCCGACGGCCTGGTCGCCGGGCTCGCGACCATCGGGGCGGACCGCTTCGGGCCGGCGGCCGCCCAGGCGGTGGTGGTCTCCTACGACTACACGGTGCTGGCCGGTACGCAGGGCACCCGCAACCACGCCAAGACCGATCGGGTCTTCGACGTGGCCGCGCGAAAGCTGCTGCCGATGGTGCTGTTCGCCGAGGGCGGCGGGGGCCGGCCCGGGGACGACGTCGGCGGCGCCTCGGGGCTCGACGTCCCGACCTTTCGGGCGCTGGCCGCGCTGAGCGGCCGGGTGCCGCTGGTGTCGATCGTGTCGGGCCGGTGCTTCGCCGGCAACGCCGCGCTGGCCGGGGTGTGCGACGTGATCATCGCGACACCCGACGCCAACATCGGGATGGGTGGGCCGGCCATGATCGAGGGCGGCGGGCTCGGGGTGTACCCGCCGGAGGCGATCGGGCCTATCGACGTGCAGCGGCACAACGGCGTGGTGAGCCTGGTCGCGCGCGACGAGGCGGATGCGGTGGCACTGGCAAAGCGGTACCTGTCCTACTTTCAGGGCAGCATCCACGACTGGGAGGCACCCGACCCTCGGCTGGCCCGGCATGTGGTGCCGCAGAACCGGCTTCGCGCCTACGACGTGCACCGCGCCATCGAGTCCATCGTCGATGTGGGTTCCGCGCTCGAACTGCGCCCCGACTACGGCGTGGGCATCGTCACCGCGCTCGTTCGGGTCGAGGGCGTCGCATACGGGTTGCTGGCCAACAGCAGTCACCATCTCGGCGGCGCGATCGACGCCGAGGCGGCCGACAAGGCCGGCGACTTCCTGACGTTGTGCGAATCGTTTCGGCTACCGGTGATCTCGCTGTGCGACACCCCGGGCTTCATGGTCGGACCGGAGGCCGAGAAGGACGCGGCCGTGCGCCGGTTCGGCCGGATGTTCGTGCTCGGGGCGCGGCTGACGGTGCCGGTGGGAATGATCATCCTGCGCAAGGGTTATGGGCTCGGCGCGATGGCGATGGCGGGCGGATCGTTTCACGCGCCGCAGTTCACCGTCGCGTGGCCGACGGGGGAGATCGGCGGCATGGGCCTGGAAGGCGCTGTGCGCCTTGGCTTCAGCAAGGAGCTGGCCGCGGCGGCCGACGAGACGGAGCGCCAGCGGCTGTTCGATCGTTTGGTCGCAGCGGCCTACGAGCACGGCAAGGCGTTGCGCGCCGCCACCACCTTCGAGCTGGACGACGTAATAGACCCCTCAGACTCCCGGGCCTGGATAACCAGGCTGCCGGGGGTCTGAGGGGTCTTATCGCAAAGACTGTTTAGGCGTGGCCGGAACCGCAGCCGACGCCCGGCAGGCAGCCCTGCCCACCCGGAATGCCGCCCGGACCGGCGTTCTGGCCGCCGGAACCGCAGCCGACGCCCGGCAGACAGCCTTGCCCACCCGGACCGCCGCCGGGGCCCTGGTTCTGGCCGCCGGAGCCGCAGTTACCGTTCTGGTCGCAGCCACCGCCGCTCGGGTCATCCTTGAAGACGACGTGCGTGGCCGCACCGGTCGGCCCCGCCATCGAGATCTCGGCCGCGGCCGTCGGTGCGGCGGTGATAGCTGCAGCAACTGCCCCGGCAACAACTAGTGGTTTCATGAAGGTCAATTTCGCTAACATGCGACTCGCATACCACGCAGACACGTGTACAAAACATCGTGAGAAAAATTGGGCGCAAGTGTTCACCGCACGCCGACCCCGGTCGCCATACACAACAGAAGGCATAAAGACATGACCTCACTGGATCTGACCGGCCGGACCGCAATCGTCACCGGCGCCTCGCGCGGAATCGGGTTAGCCATCGCCCAGCAGCTGGCCGCCGCCGGCGCGAACGTGGTGCTCACCGCCCGTAAGCAGGAAGCCGCCGACGAAGCCGCGGCACAGGTCGACGGCAAAGCGATCGGCGTCGGCGCGCACGCTACCGACGAGGACGCCGCGCGGCGCTGCGTGGAACTGACGCTGGAGCGGTTCGGCAGCGTCGACATCCTGGTCAACAACGCGGGCACCAACCCGGCGTTCGGCCCGCTGATCGACCAGGACCACGCTCGGTTCAGCAAAATCTTCGACGTCAACCTGTGGGCCCCGTTGCTCTGGACCTCGCTCGCGGTCAAGGCCTGGATGGGGGAGCACGGCGGTTCGATCGTCAACACCGCGTCCATCGGCGGCATGCACCAATCCCCGGGGATGGGCATGTACAACGCCACCAAGGCGGCGCTGATCCACGTCACCAAGCAGCTCGCGCTGGAACTGTCGCCACGCGTCCGGGTCAACGCGATCAGTCCCGGGGTGGTGCGAACCCGGCTTGCCGAGGCCCTGTGGAAGGGCAACGAGGACCCGTTGGCCTCGACGATCGCGCTGGGACGCATCGGCGAGCCCATCGACGTGGCCAACGCGGTGGCATTCCTGGTTTCCGACGCGGCCAGCTGGATCACCGGCGAGACGATGGTGATCGACGGCGGCCTGTTGCTCGGCGGGGCGCAGGGCTTTCAGTCCAGTCCGGGGGCGAGTAATGAGCACTGACGACCTGAACGCGCGCGTGCAGGCCCTGCTCGACGAACACGACCCGGCGACCAGCGATCCGCGCGAATTCCTTGGCGCGCAATACGATGCGGGCCTGGCGTGGGTGCACCTCCCGCACGGCTTCGGCGGCCTGGACCTGCCGCGCAAGGCGCAGGAGCTGGTCGAGACCCGCCTTGCCGCCGCCGGTGCGCCGGTCGGTGGAACCCCGAAGAACTACATCGGCATGGGCATGGCGGCGCCCACGATCGCGGCGTTCGGGACCGACGAGCAGAAGCGAAAGTTCTTGCGCCCGTTGTTTACCGGTGAACAGATCTATTGCCAGCTGTTCAGCGAGCCCGGTGCCGGATCGGATTTGGCGGGGGTGTCCACCCGGGCGGTGCGCGACGGTGACGACTGGATCGTCAACGGGCAGAAGGTGTGGACGTCGCAGGCCCAGAACGCCCAGATGGCCATCCTGGTCGCCCGCACCGACCCGACAGTGCCCAAACACTCCGGCCTGACGTACTTCCTGTGCGACGTGACCCAACCCGGCGTCGAGATTCGGCCGCTGCGCCAGATCACCGGCGAGGCGGAGTTCAACGAGGTGTTCCTCACCGATGCGCGGGTGCCCGACGCCAACCGGCTCGGCCCCGAGGGCGGCGGCTGGCGGGTCGCGACCACCACGCTCAACAACGAGCGGGTCGCGATCGGCTCGCGCTCCGGCGTGCCGCGGGAGAGCGGCCATATCGGCAAGGTCGCCAAGGCCTGGCGCACCGAGGCTGCGCTGCGCAATCCCGCGATGCACGACGAGCTGATGCGGTTGTGGGTAGAGGCGGAGGTGTTGCGCCTGGCCGGCGAGCGGCTGGGACAGCAGGCCAGCACCGGCCAGCCCGGGCCGGAGGGCGCGGGCATGAAGATCGTCTTCGCCACCCTGGCGCAGGCGATCTCGGGATTCGAGATCGAAATGCACGGCGAAGCGGGGCTGGCCTATGACGACTGGGCCATGCGCCGACCCGAAACGGTCGACCTGATCGGTCGCGAACCCGGCTACCGGTACCTGCGGGCGCGGGGCAATTCAATCGAGGGCGGCACCTCGGAGATCCTGCGCAACACCATCTCCGAACGGATCCTCGGCCTGCCCGGCGAACACCGTGTCGACAAAGACGTCGCCTGGAAGGACCTGGACCGATGAGCATCGGCGACCTGCTGTACTCCGACACCGAGGACGCCCTGCGCGACAGCGTGCGGCACCTATTCGCCGACCGCTGCCCGCCCGAGGCGGTCGCGCGGTCCTATGATGCCCCACCACAAGACTTTTCGGGTGTCTGGCGAACGCTGGCCGCCGAGCTCGGGGTGGCCGGCCTGCTGGTGCCCGAGTCGCTCGGGGGTGCCGGCGCGGGTGCACGCGAGGCCGCGGTGGTGATGGAGGAGATCGGCCGGGCGGTGGCGCCGGTGCCGTTCCTGTCCAGCGCCGTCCTGGCCACCGTCGCGCTCTTGCGGGCCGGTGACACCGAGACGGTGCCCGCGCTGGCGGCCGGTGAGCGAACCGCGGCGCTGGCGGTGCCGCTGTCCACCGCGCCGGGTGACCCGATCGCGGGGCCGAAGATCGGCCCGGACGGTCTGAACGGGACGGTCAGCAGCGTCGCCGGTGCCGTGGAGGCCGATGTGCTGGTGGTGCCGGTCGCGGGCCCCGACGGGCTGGAGCTGCACACGGTGCCCACGACGGGCGCCGGCGTCGAGGTAACGCCGATGCTGGCCCTGGATATGACGAGACCCCTTGCCAGCGTGCGGTTTTCGGGGGCGGTGTCGGCACGCGTCGGGCCGGGGCAGGCCGCGGTGGCCGAAGCGCTGAACACGGGCGCGGCGCTGTTGGCTTCCGAACAGCTGGGCATCGCGCAGTGGTGCTTCGAGACCACGCTCGCATATGCCAAGGAGCGCAAGCAGTTCGGCCGCGCGATCGGCTCCTATCAGGCGATCAAGCATCGGCTCGCGGACCTGTGGTTCGAGGTCGGTGCGGCGACGGCGGCCGCCCGCCACGCCGCCGACGCCTGCGCCCGCGGCGACCAGGACGCGGGCATCGCCGCGGCCGTCGCGCAGGCCTACTGCAGCGGCATCGCCGTGCACGCCGCCGAGGAGTGCGTCCAGCTGCACGGCGGCATCGGGATGACGTGGGAGTATCCGGCGCACCTGTACCTCAAGCGGGCCAAGAGCGACCAGCTGGCGCTGGGCACCGCCTACCGGCACCGGGCGCGGCTGGCCGAATTGGTGGACCTGCCCGCCGGCTGACTACCCGCGGGTTCGCGGTCCGGGCGCCGCTGCTGCACAATCGGGTGCCGGATCGAACAGGGGAGCTGCGAAATGCGTGTGTTGTTGACGACATACGATTCGCGCGGCGGCGTCGAACCGCTGCTGGGGCTCGCCGTGCAGCTGCAGGCGCTCGGTGCCGAAGCGCTGCTGTGCGCGCCGCCGGACGAGGAATTCGCCCAGCGCGCAGCGACTTTCGACGTGCCGCTGGTGCCGTTCGGCGAATCGGTGCACACGATGTCGGGTGGTGCCGCGCAGGCCTCCGAATCCGACGTGCGCCGGCAGGTGCTCGGGCTGATCGACGCGCAGTTCGACACCGTCGCCGCCGCGGCGCAGGGCTGCGACGCGCTGGTGTCGGCCGGCCTCATCTGGACCTCGGCCGGCGCCCGGTCCGTCTGCGACCACCTGGGCATCCACTACGTGTACGCGACCTATCACCCGACCCATCTGCCGTCGCCGCACCACCCGCCGCCGGAAGCCGCGGGCCGCGGGCTGCCGTCCCACGCGGCCGGCAATCGCTTGATGTGGGAGAACAACGCCCGGGAAGCCAACGTGCTGTTCGGCCCGACGCTCAACGGCCGCCGGGCGTCGCTGGGCATGCCACTGGTGGGCGACCTACGTGCGTACGCCTACACCGAGCGGCCGTGGCTGGCGTCCGACCCCACCCTGGGCCCCTGGCCGCAGCCGGCCGAGATCGACGTCGTGCAGACCGGTGCCTGGCTGCTGCGCGACGAGCGCCCGCTGCCCGACGACCTGGAGGAGTTCCTGGGCGCCGGCAGCCCGCCGGTGTACGTCGGGTTCGGCAGCATGCCGCTGTGGGGGGCGAAGGACATCGGCCGCACGGCCGTCGAGGCGATCCGTGCGCAGGGCCGGCGCGCGCTGCTGGCCCGCGGCTGGGCCGGCCTGGACCTGCTCGATGGCGCCGACGACTGCTTCGTGGTCGGCGAGGTCAACCAGCAGGCGCTGTTTCCCCGGGTGGCCGCCGCGATCCACCACGGCGGGGCGGGCACCACGACGACAGCCGCCCGGGCCGGCGTCCCGCAGCTGGTGATACCGCAGGGCGCCGACCAGGTGTACTGGGCGCAACGGGTGATCGAGCTGGGCATCGGCACCGCCTGCGACGGCCCGGCCCCACCGCCGCGGTCGCTGGCGTTCGCGCTAGAGGCGATCGTGACCCCGGCGACCGAGGCATGCGCCCGAGACGTGGCCCGCGCGATGCGCACCGACGGCGCGGCGGTGGCCGCGAAGATGTTGTTCGACGCCGTCGGCTAGCGCGGCAGCGCCATCTCGAACAGCTTTGACATTGCCGCCCAATGCTTTTCGGCGGCGGCCTCGTCATACGGCGCGTTGTCCGGGACGGCGAACCCATGCGCGGCCTGGTACCACTCGATGACGTGCTGCACACCGGCCTTGGTCAGCGCCTTGTCGAGCTGTTCGGCGTGCTCGACGGTGAAGGACGCGTCATCCTCGGCGCCGCCGATGTACACCGTGGCCTTCATCTGGGGGGCCAGCAGGTGTGGGCTGTCGTCACCGTCGGTCACCAGGCCGCCGCCGTGGAACGACGCCGCGGCCGCGACCCGCTCCGGAAGACGGCCGGCCACGGTCACCGAGATGCGCCCACCCATGCAGTAGCCGCAGACGCCGAAGCGCTTGCCGGCCACCTCCGGGCGCGCGCTCAGGTAGTCGAAGAACGCGGTGGCGTCGCTGGTGACCTTGTCCTGTGTCAGGCCGCCGATCATGGCGAACAGGCGGTTGCGTTCGTTCTTGTCGCCGAACACGCTCTCCATGTCGAACGGGGCCCAGTCGCCGCTGCGGTAGTAGACGTCGGGCAGCAGCACGGCGTAGCCGTAGCTGGCCAGCCTGGTCGCCATCTGGTCGAAGGTGTGGCGCAGGCCGCCGGCGTCGGGAAACATGACCACGCCGGGCCAGGGCTGGGTGGCTCCCGGACCGTCGGGAGTGACGAAGTGGACCTTGCAGGTGCCATCCGGGGTGGTGACGGTGTCGGTGATGTTCGGCATGGCACCCGTTCTACTCCTCGCGATCGCGGTTAAGCTGGCCGCGTGCCGATCGCTGTCCCGGTTCCCACGCCCTACGAGGATTTGCTTCGCCTGGTGCTCGAGACGGGTACCGCCAAATCCGATCGCACCGGCACCGGTACCCACAGCCTGTTCGGCCGGCAGCTGCGCTACGACCTGGCGGCCGGTTTCCCGCTGCTCACCACCAAGAAGGTGCACCTCAAATCGGTGGTCTACGAGTTGCTGTGGTTCCTGCGCGGCGACTCCAACGTCGCCTGGCTGCAGCAGCACGGAGTCACGATCTGGGACGAATGGGCAAGCGACACAGGCGATCTCGGGCCGATCTATGGTGTGCAGTGGCGGTCCTGGCCCACACCGAGCGGCGAGCACGTCGACCAGATCAGCGCCGCGCTCGAGCTGCTGCGCACCGACCCGAACTCGCGGCGCAACATCGTCTCGGCCTGGAACGTCGGCGAGATCCCGCAGATGGCCCTGCCGCCGTGCCACGCGTTCTTCCAGTTCTATGTGGCCGACGGGCGGCTGAGCTGCCAGCTCTACCAGCGCAGCGCCGATCTGTTCCTGGGCGTGCCGTTCAACATCGCCAGCTACGCGCTGCTCACCCACATGATGGCCGCCCAGGCCGGCCTCGGGGTCGGTGAGTTCGTCTGGACGGGCGGCGACTGCCACATCTACGACAACCACGTCGAACAGGTGCGTACCCAGCTCGGCCGCGAACCGCGACCTTATCCAGAATTGGTTCTCGCGCATCGGGATTCGATCTTCGACTACACCTATGAAGACGTCGCCGTCAAGAACTACGATCCGCACCCCGCGATCAAAGCCCCCGTCGCTGTATGACGGGCGTGGGACTGGTCTGGGCGCAGTCGACGTCCGGCGTGATCGGGCGCGGCGGTGATATTCCGTGGCGGGTGCCCGAAGACCTGGCCCACTTCAAGAAGGTGACCCTGGGCCACACCGCGGTGATGGGCCGGCGAACGTGGGATTCGTTGCCGGCACCGGTGCGGCCGCTGCCCGGCCGCAGGAACGTGGTCCTGAGCCGCCAGCCCGACTTCGTCGCCCCGGGAGCCGAGGTGGTGCGCGACCTCGAGGCGGCCCTGACCGACCCCGTCACCTGGGTGATCGGCGGCGCGGAGATCTACGTGCTGGCGCTGCCGCACGCCAACCGTTGTGAGGTCACCGAGGTCGACATCGACCTGCCCCGCGACGACGAGGACGCGCTGGCCCCGGTGCTCGACGAGACTTGGCTGGGCGAAACGGGGGACTGGCTCGTCAGCCGCTCGGGCCTGCGTTACCGCTTCCACAGCTACCGCCGGGCCTGACCGCTGGCGTCCACCGCGGTGGCGCAACCTGGAATACTCGGTACTCGGGGGTCGGTCTTACTGGGTCTACCAGGTGTTTTCAGGAGGGGGAAAAGATGGCTGTGCTCACCGAACCCGCAAAGGCGTTCTCACGAAAGTTCATGGGCTACGACGCGACGGCGGTCGAAGCCCACATCGAGATGTTGACCACCAAGCAGAATCTGCTGCTCAACGACGTCGAGAGCCTGAGGGGCCGGCTGAAGGATGCCGGCGACGAAGCCGCCGGGCTGCGCAAGGAGGTGGCGGTCCTCGCCGACACCTCACCGTCGCCGCACGCGGTGCAGCAGCGGATGGCGAAGATGCTGCGGCGCGCGGTCGACGAAATTTCCGAGATGCAGGCCGAGGCGAAGGCGGAGGCCGAGGCGCTGATCGCGGACGCCGAGGCCGAGGCCGCCGAGGCGCGCCGCAAGCGCGACGAGGTGCAGGCCGACATGGCCAAGCAGCAGAAAGCCATGGAAGCCGAGTACCAGGACACCAAGCAGGCGCTGGAGGCCGAGCTGACCAGCCTGCGCTCGGACGCCCAGCAGGCGCGCGAGCAGCTGCTCGCCGAGGCCAAGCAGCGGGCCGACCGGGACCGTGACGAGGCCCGCCGCGCGGTGGACGAGGCCAGCCAGCAGCGGATCAAGATCCTCGAGCAGCTGATGGGCGTGTACCGCGACCTCGAGGCGGTGCCCCACGCCCTGGAGTCGGCCTACCAGGAGCACAAGAATCCGGCGGAGACCGACGGCCAGGCCGTGGATCGGAAGGTCAGCGCGGGCTGACCTCGCGTCGTCGCGCGGTGCTGTCGTAGCCAGCCGGTATTCTCGGCGCCGTGTCGACCGGCAACCGCAGGCTGACCGCCGCGCAGGCCCGGCGGATAGCCGTTGCGGCTCAAGGATTCAGCGAGTCGAAACCGGGTGGTGCGATCACGCGCGCGCATCTGAGGCGGCTGATCGCAAGAATCCAAGTGCTGCAACTAGATTCGGTGTCGGTCGCGGTGCGCGCGCACTATGCGCCGGTGTTCAGCAGGCTGGGTCCCTACGACCGCGATGTGCTGGACCGCGCGGCGTGGGGCCCGCGCTCGGCGCGCCTGCTCGCCGAATACTGGGCGCACGAGGCCGCGCTGATGGCCGTCGACGACTGGCCGCTGATGCGCTGGCGGATGCGCGAGTACCGGCACGGCCGGTGGGGCAAGCACATCGTGAAGGCCAATCCGCGCCTCGCCGACGACATCGTGGGCGCGGTCACCGAACTCGGGCCCAGCACCGCCGGCCAGATCGAGGCGCACCTGGCCGCCGAGCCGCGCCGGAAAAAGGGAACCTGGTGGACCCGCAGCGACACCAAGTGGGTCGCCGAGGCGCTGTTCGCCTCGGGGGCGCTGACCACCGCCACCCGGGTGGGCTTCGCCCGCCACTACGACCTGGCCGAGCGGGTGCTGCCGGCCGGCGTGCTGGCCCGCGAGATCGACGACGACGAGGCGATCCGGGAGCTCACGCTGCGTGCCGCCACCGCGTTGGGGGTGGCCACCGAGGCCGACATCCGCGACTACTTCCGACTGTCGGCCCAGCAGGCCAAGCCCGCCGTCGCCGCGCTGGTGGCCGCCGGTGAAATCGAGCCGGTCAGCGTCGACGGCTGGTCCGCGCCGGCGTACCTGCGGGCCGGCCAGACCGTGCCGCGCCGCGACGGCGGCACCGCGCTGCTGTGCCCGTTCGACCCGCTGATCTTCTTCCGGCCCCGGGTGGAGCGGCTGTTCGACTTCCATTACCGCATCGAGATCTACACGCCGGCGCCCAAGCGCCAGTACGGCTACTACGTGTGGCCGCTGCTGATGGACGGCCGGCTGGTCGCGCGCGTCGACCTCAAGGCCGACCGGACCGCCGACACGCTCCGCGTGGTGGGGGCCTTCGCGGAGTCGGAATCGCCGCTCGCGCCCACGGCCGCGGCGCTGGCCGGCGAGCTGGCGTCGATGGCGTCCTGGCTTGGGCTGGGCGGCTTTTCGGTGTCCGGCCGCGGTGACCTGGCCGGGCCGCTGCGCGCGGCCGCCAAACGGGTCGGCTGATGGCCGCCTCGACAGACAAGGAACTCAAGGCCACCCTGTGGAAGGCGGCCAACAAGCTGCGCGGCTCGCTGTCGGCGGGCCAGTACAAAGACGTCGTGCTCGGGCTGGTATTCCTCAAATACGTCGCCGAGGAGCAATGGAAAGCGTTGGTGGACAAGGCTTCCACCGCGCACATCGGCCGGCTCGTCAACGAGGCGATGGGCGACGTGATGGCGGCCCGGCCCGCGCTGGCCGGGCTGCTGCCGCACTTCTACGACGACCTCGACCCGCGCCGGCTCGGGGAGCTGATCCTGCTGCTCGACGACGTGCGGTTCGGCGGCGAGCGCCGGGCGCGAGACCTGATGGGGGAGGTGTACGAGTACTTTCTCGGCAATTTCGCCCGCTCGGAGGGGCGGCGCGGCGGCGAGTTCTTCACGCCGCCCAGCGTGGTCCGGGTGCTCGTCGAGGTCCTCGAACCGTCCCGGGGGCGGGTGTACGACCCGTGCTGCGGCTCGGGCGGGATGTTCGTGCAGACAGAGCATTTCATCGCCGAACACGACGGCGACCCCAGCGCCGTCACGATCTACGGCCAGGAGAGCGTCGAGCAGACGTGGCGGATGGCCAAGATGAACCTGGCCATCCACGGGATCGGCAACGCCGGCCTGCACCGGGGCGACACGTTCGTCGACGACGCGCATCCCGGTGTGCAGATGGACTACGTGCTGGCCAATCCGCCGTTCAACATCAAGGACTGGGCGCGCGACGAGGCTGACCCGCGCTGGCGGTTCGGCGTTCCGCCCGCGGGCAACGCCAACTACGCGTGGATCCAGCACATCCTGTCCAAGCTGGCGCCCGGCGGGCAGGCCGGTGTGGTGATGGCCAACGGCTCGATGTCGTCGAACACGGGCGGGGAGCGCGAGATTCGCGAGCGCATCGTCGACGGCGACCTGGTGTCGTGCATGCTGGCGCTGCCCGCCCAGCTGTTCCGCAGTACCGCAATCCCGGTGTGCCTGTGGTTTTTTGCCACCGTCAAGCCCCCCGAACGCGTCGGCCGGGTGCTGTTCGTCGACGCTCGCGAGCTGGGCCACCTGGTCGACCGGGCCGAGCGCGCCCTGACCGACGAGGAGATCGCGCGGATCGGTGTCACCTACCATGCGTGGTGCGGTTCGCCTTCTGCCGTCGCGAAAGGCATTGATTACCAAGATATTCCGGGGTTCTGCAAATCGGTGCCGCTCGACGACATCCGGGCGGCCGGCTACTCGCTGACGCCCGGGCGGTATGTCGACGCGGCCGAACCCGCGGACGATGCGGAGCCGCCCGATGCGAAGGTCGCGCGGCTGACCAAGAACCTGCTGGCCGCGCTCGACGAATCCGCCCGGCTGGACGCGGTGGTGCGCGAGCAGGTGGAGCGGCTGCGGTGAGGGTCCGGCTGGGCGATCACCTGGACTTCGGCAACGGCAGCGGGCCGCCGGAGCGGGGATCGGGGCATGTTCCGGTGTACGGGGCCAATGGCCCGATCGGCTTTGCGGCCCGCGCCAATGCGAGCGGCCCGCTGATCGTGATCGGCCGCGTCGGATCCTATTGCGGCACCGTGCGTTACTGCGATTCCGACGTGTGGGTCACCGACAACGCATTCGTGTGCCGGGCCAAGGACCCCGATGAGACGCGGTACTGGTACTACGCCCTGCGGTCGTGCCGGCTGAACGAGCACCGGTCCGGCTCGGGGCAGCCCCTGCTCAATCAGCGCGTCCTGCGCGACGTCGTCGCCCGGGTCGCCGCCGCGGACCAGCGGCGCCAAATCGGCGGCCTGCTAGGCGCTTTCGACGACAAGATCGCCGCCAACCGGCGCGTCATCGACGCGGCCGAGGCGCTGATGGTCGCCATGGTCGAGCCGCTGGACGGCGACGTGCCGCTGGGCGAGGTGGCCAGCCGAGCGGGCGTGGCCCTGCGGCCCGGCGAATTCGACGACGGGGTAGCCCATTTCAGCTTCGCGGCGTTCGACGACGGAGCCTGGCCGCAGCGCGTCGACTCTGCGTCGATCCGCAGCGCCAAGGTTCACCTGTCGGCGCCATGCGTACTGGTCTCGAAACTCAATCCGCGGACCCCGCGGATCTGGGACGTCGCAGGCCTGCCCGCCGAGATGGCCGTGGCGAGTGCGGAGTTCGTCGTGCTGCGGCCCCTGGGCGTCGGCACTTCGGCGCTGTGGTCTGCGCTGCGCCAGCGCGGGGTCTCGCAAGCGCTGCAACAGAAGGTCGCCGGAACGTCGCAGAGCCGCCAGCGCATCCGGCAGGACGAGCTGATGGAGGTTGCGGTGCGTGACGTGCGCCGGCTGTCGGACGACAACGCCCGAACGACCGCGGATCTCGGCGCGCTGTGCCACGCGCGGCGCGGCGAATCCGCGACGCTGGCCCGGGTGCGTGACGACGTGCTGGCGCTGTTGACGGCGGGCAAGATCCGGGTGGGCGACCCGATAGGGTGAGCGCCGTGGCCGAGACCGCGCCGCTGCGCGTGCAACTGATCGCCAAGACCGAGTTCTTGGCGCCCCCGGACGTGCCGTGGGACACCGACGCCGACGGCGGCCCGGCGCTGGTCGAGTTCGCCGGCCGGGCCTGCTATCAGAGCTGGTCCAAGCCCAACCCCCGCACCGCCACCAACGACGGCTACATCAAGCACATCATCGACGTCGGGCACTTTTCGGTGCTCGAACACGCGAGCGTGTCGTTCTACATCAGCGGCATCTCGCGCTCGTGCACGCACGAGCTGATCCGGCACCGCCACTTCTCCTACTCGCAACTCTCACAGCGCTACGTTCCGGAGGGCGCCTCCCGCGTCGTCGTCCCGCCCGGGATGGACGACGACCCCGAGCTGCAGGAGATCCTGGCCGCCGCCGCCGACGCCAGCCGGGCCACCTACACCGAGCTGCTGGCCAAACTCGAGGCCAAATTCGCAGATCAGCCGAATGCGGTGCTGCGCCGCAAGCAGGCACGGCAGGCCGCCCGCGCCGTGCTGCCGAATGCCACCGAAACCCGCATCGTCGTGACCGGGAACTACCGGGCGTGGCGGCACTTCATCGCGATGCGGGCCAGCGAGCACGCCGACGTGGAAATCCGGCGCCTGGCCATCAAATGCCTGCGCCAACTGGTCGCCGTCGCGCCCGCGGTGTTCGCCGATTTCGAGATCGCCACCCTGGCCGACGGCACCGAGGTCGCGACCAGCCCGCTGGCCACCGAGGCCTGAGCGGCACACGCGGAGCCGTCATTGCCCACTCGAAGCCCGTTGACCGGGGGTAGCGGGTGGGAAAAAGCTTGCTGCCGCCAGGTAGCCTGAACACCGTGAGTTCGGTCGGATTCGACGCCCCCGCGCGCCTGGGAACCCTGCTGACCGCGATGGTGACCCCATTTGCCGCCGATGGTTCGCTGGACACCGTCGCGGCGGCCCAATTGGCGCAGCACCTGGTGGATGCCGGCTGTGACGGCCTGGTGCTCTCCGGCACCACCGGCGAGTCCCCGACGACCACCGACGACGAAAAGCTCGAACTGCTGCGGGTCGTGCTCGAAGCGGTGGGCGACCGCGCGCGGGTCATCGCCGGCGCGGGCACCTACGACACCGCACACAGCATCAAGCTCGCCAAGGCCAGCGCCGCCGAGGGCGCGCACGGCCTGCTGGTGGTCACGCCGTACTACTCGCGGCCCCCGCAGAGCGGGCTGCTCGCGCATTTCACCGCCGTCGCCGACGCGACCGACCTGCCCGTGCTGCTCTATGACATTCCGCCGCGGTCGGTGGTGCCGATCGAGCCCGACACCATCCGCGCGCTGGCGTCGCACCCGAACATCGTCGGCATCAAGGACGCCAAGGCCGACCTGCACAGCGGCGGCCAGATCATCGCCGAAACCGGCTTGGTCTACTACTCCGGCGACGACGCGCTGAATCTGCCCTGGCTGGCGATGGGCGGCATCGGCTTCATCAGCGTGATCTCGCACGTGGCCGCAGGCCAGCTGCGAGAGTTGTTGGCCGCCTTCAACTCCGGGGACATCGCGACCGCCCGCAAGATCAACGTGTCGCTGGCTCCGCTGTGCAACGCAATGGGTCGCCTCGGCGGCGTGACCATGTCCAAGGCGGGGCTGCGCCTGCAGGGCATCGACGTCGGGGACCCCCGGCTGCCCCAGATGCCGGCGGCCCCGGACCAGATCGAGGCGTTGGCCGCCGACATGCGGGCCGCCTCGGTACTCAGATAGTCAAAGGGTGAGCCACCGGTGAACGAAGAACTCAGTCCACCAGGTCCCCTGGCCGCAGGTGGGTTGCGAGTCACCGCCCTGGGCGGTATCAACGAAATCGGCCGCAACATGACCGTTTTCGAGCACCTCGGCCGGCTGCTGATCATCGACTGCGGGGTGATGTTTCCCACCCACGACGAGCCCGGCGTCGACCTGATCCTGCCCGACCTGCGCCACATCGAAGACCGGCTCGACGACATCGAGGCGCTGGTGTTGACCCACGCGCACGAAGACCACATCGGCGCGATCCCGTTCCTGCTCAAGCTGCGCCCCGACATTCCCGTCGTCGGATCCAAGTTCACCCTGGCGATGGTCGCCGCCAAATGCCGCGAACACCGCATCAAGCCGGTGTTCATGGAAGTCAAAGAGGGACAGAGCAGCCGGCATGGGGTGTTCGAATGCGAATACTTCGCCGTCAACCACTCCATCCCCGACGCGCTGGCCATCGCGGTGTACACCGGCGCGGGAACGGTGCTGCACACCGGCGACATCAAGCTCGACCAGCTGCCGCTCGACGGCCGGCCCACCGACCTGCCCGGCATGTCGCGGCTCGGCGACGCCGGCGTCGACCTGTTCCTGTGCGACTCCACCAACGCCGAGCACCCCGGCGTCAGCCCGTCGGAAAGCGAAGTGGGCCCGACGCTGCACCGGCTGATCCGCGGCGCCGAGGGTCGCGTCATCGTGGCATGCTTCGCCTCCAACGTGGACCGGGTGCAGCAGATCGTCGACGCCGCAGTGGCATTGGGCCGCCGGGTGTCGTTCGTCGGACGTTCCATGGTGCGCAACATGGGCATTGCCCGGGAGCTGGGCTTCCTGAGCGTCAACGACTCCGACGTCATCGACATCTCGGCGGCCGAGGAGATGCCGCCCGACCGCGTGGTGCTGGTCACCACCGGCACGCAGGGCGAGCCGATGGCGGCGCTGTCGCGGATGTCGCGCGGCGAGCATCGCAGCATCACCCTGACCGCAGGCGATCTCGTGGTGTTGTCGTCGTCGCTGATCCCCGGCAACGAAGAAGCGGTCTACGGCGTCATCGACGAGCTGTCCAAGATCGGCGCCCGCGTCGTCACCAACGCCCAAGCGCGGGTGCATGTTTCGGGTCACGCGTATGCGGGGGAGTTGCTATTCCTGTACAACGGGGTGCGGCCGCGCCAGGTCATGCCGGTCCACGGGACGTGGCGCATGCTGCGCGCCAACGCGAAGCTGGCCGCGGGCACCGGCATTCCCGAGGAGTCGATCCTGCTGGCCGAGAGCGGGGTCAGCGTCGACCTGGTTGCCGGCAAGGCGTCGATCGCCGGCGCGGTCCCGGTGGGCAAGATGTTCGTCGACGGCCTGATCACCGGCGACGTCGGCGATATCACGTTGGGGGAGCGGCTCATTCTGTCCGAGGGCTTCATCGCGGTGACCGTGGTGGTAGCGCGCGGGACCGGGCGGCCGGTGGCGACGCCGCACCTGCATTCGCGCGGCTTCTCCGAGGACCCCAAAGCGCTCGAGCCCGCCGTGCGCAAGGTCTCCGAAGAGATGGAATCGCTGGTCGCCAACAACGTGACCGACCCGATCCGCATCGCGCAGGGCGTGCGCCGCACCGTCGGCAAGTGGGTGGGCGAAGTCTATCGCCGCCAGCCCATGATCGTGCCGACCGTCATCGAGGTCTAGACCTTTTCGGCGTAGGCAGACCACTCCAGCTGCGAGGCCGGCAGCTTGCGACCGGCGGGCTCGACGTAACGCCGCACCAGCTCGTCGGGCCCGGCCTGCTCGATCAGCCGCCAGCCATAGTCGGCGATGAAGCCGGCGACCTCCTCGGGCTCTAAGCCGAAGTGCCACAGTTGCTTTCGCTCACGCACGCTGCGATACAACGTCCGGGTGCCGTAGAGATCCCTACCTTCGATGAAGTCCTGGCGGACATAGGTGAACACCAGCCGGCTGCCCGGCGCGGCCGCCCGCAGGCCTTCCAGGGTGCGTCGCACCCCGGCCTCGGTCAGGTATTGGGTGACGCCCTCGCAGATGAAGAAGCCCCGGTAGTCGGTGCGGTAGCCGTGCTCGGCCAGCGCCGTCAACAGGTCGTCGCGCTCAAAGTCCAATGCCACCAACCGAACCGACAGCGGCGGGCCGCCGAGCACCCGCCGGACGGTCTTCGCCTTCCTGGCGATGTTCACCGGCAGGTCGACCTCGAACACCGGGATGTGCGCGCGTCGATTCAGCGCGTAGCCGCGGGTGTCCAGGCCGGCGCCCAGGATGACGACGGCGTTGATGTCGCCGAGTGTCTCGCCGATCTTGTCGGCGATAAACCGCTTGCGGCAGGCCAGATTCGCCCACAGGCCGGGGCCGGTCCATTCCGATCCGCGGATCATCAGGCGCCGAACCGGCGCTACCCGGGTCGCGGCGACCAGCCACCGCAGCGGCGCGGGCAGGAACAGGTTGGCGAGGTCGTCGTCGACCAGCCGGCGCCCCGGCGGCTCGTTCTGCTCGACGGCGGCCAGCACCATCGGTCCAAAAGCGGTCAGAGCGGCGGGGTTTCGTGCCATGTGCCTACTTGTTCAGGTATCCGGCGTCGACCGGAAGGGTTACGCCGGTGATGTAGCGCGCCTGGTCGGACACCAGCCACGCGACCGCGTTGGCGATGTCCTCGGCGTCCAGCGTCTCCACCGGCATGGCGTTGCCCATGCTGCCGGGGCTGCTGGTCGCGGCGGCCATCTTGGCCAGCCACTCGCGGGTGAACTCGTTGTTGATCATCGGCGTCTCTACCCCGGACGGATGAATCGAGTTGACCCGAATCATGTCCTTGGCAAGCAGATTCGCGTAGACCCGCATCAGCCCGACCACACCGTGCTTGGCCGCCGCGTAGCCTACCGAGCCGGCGTCGGCGCTACCGACGCCGGCCAGCCCGGCGCTCGAGCTGATCAGTACGATCGACCCGCCGCTGCCCTGGGCGACCATGGTCGGGATCGCGACCTTGATGGTGTGGTAGACGCCGGTGAGGTTGACGTCGACGACGTCACGCCAGCCGTCGTCCCCGGATTGCATCGGCGCGATACCGGCGTTGGCGACCACGATGTCGAGGCGGCCCAACTCGTCGATGCCCGCCCGCACGGCGGCCGACAGCGAGTCCCGGTCGCGGACGTCGGCCTGTTTGGCCACGATGCGCGCGCCGGTGTCCTCGACGAGCTTGACGGTCGCCGCGAGGTCCTCCGGTGTGGCCAGGGCGTAGGGCACGCTGGCGATCTGGTCGCACAGGTCGACGGCGATGATGTGCGCCCCGTCGGTCGCCAACCGGACGGCGTGCGCGCGGCCCTGACCGCGCGCCGCGCCGGTGATGAGGGCGACCTTCCCTTTCAGCGGCCCGTCCGGGCCCTGCTTGCTCACCGGCGCAGTTGGCCCTTGTCCGGGTCGCCCGCGGGAACCGGCTGCAGCATCTTGATGTCCGGGGCCCCGGCCAGGTGCTCGCCGGCCGCGGTGAACATCTTGCCCACCGCGGGGGCGGTGCTGTGCGCCTTCAGCGCCTCCTCGTCGGCCCACTGCTCGACGAAGATGAAGGTCTCGCCCGATTCGTGCACGGCGTACAGCTGGCAGCCGGGCTCGGTGTGCACTTCCTCGGCCGCGGTTTTGAGGATGTCGCGGACCGTGTCGACCGATTCGGGTTTGACGGTCAAGGTGGCGACGACGACAACGGGCATGCTGGTGCCTCCTGGCAGCTCAAGGGGTAGTTGGCGGAGTGACTCTCATCACCCTTCGAATCACACCAGCCACCCTACTGCGGCGCCGGAAAGAAGAGTCCGGCACGTCCGGCGGTTACCAGTGTGGCGGGTGGTGCAGATGATGTATTTGCGACTACCCTTGCCCTCATGCCCAGTAAGACCGCTGCCCGCTCCGGAAACCGAACGAGCAGGTCAAAGGCCACTTCGCGGTCCAGCAAGCCGCGAAACACCAGGCCGGCACCCCCGCGCAAGCGGGCCAGCAAGCCCGCCAAGCGGCGCAACCAGTCGCTGCTGGTCGCCACCGGGGTGACGTGTGGGCGCGCCCTGCGCGCCACCTGGCTGATGGCGGCCCGCGGCACCGGGGGCGCGGCGCGCTCGATCGGGCGGGCCCGGGACATCGACCCCGGCCACCGCCGGGATGGCATCGCGCTGGTGTTGCTCGCGTTCGCGGTGGTGATCGCCGCGAGTTCCTGGTTCAACGCGGCTCGGCCGATCGGGGCGTGGGTCGACACGGTGCTGCGGACGTTCGTCGGCGCGGGCGTGTTGGCGCTTCCCCTGGTGCTCGCGGCCATCGCGGTGCTGCTGATGCGGACCGAGCCCAACCCGGAGGCGCGGCCCCGGCTGATCCTGGGCGCCACCATGATCGGCCTCTCCGCCCTGGGCCTGCGCCACCTGTGGTCCGGTTCGCCGGAAGACCCCGAATTGCGCCGTCGCGCAGCGGGATTCATCGGCTTTGCCATCGGTGGTCCGCTGTCGGACGGGCTGACCGCCTGGATCGCCGCGCCGCTGTTGTTCATCGGCTTCATGTTCGGCCTGCTGCTGCTGACCGGCACCACGATCCGCGAGCTGCCCGAGACGATGCGGGCCTTGTTCAACACCCGGTTCGTCGACGAGGTCTACGACGACGAGGACGCCTACGACTACGCCGACGAGTTCGACGACGATCCGCCCACCGAAGAGGTCGCCGACAAGCCCGCCGGCAAAGCGCCGCCGGCGTGGCCGCCGGTCGACGAGGTGCCCGCGTCGCCCGACGACCCGTTCGACGAGGCACCCACCATCCCGGAGCCCACCGCGCGCAGCCGTCGTCGCGCGGCCAAGAAGCAGGACGCCCCGGTGGTCGACCGGGTGGTCGAGGGGCCCTACCACCTGCCGTCGCTGGATCTGCTGGTCATGGGCGACCCGCCCAAGAAGCGCAGCGCCGCCAACAACGTCATGGCCGACGCCATCACCGAGGTGCTGACCCAGTTCAAGGTCGACGCCGCCGTCACCGGCTGCACCCGGGGACCCACAGTCACCCGCTACGAGGTCGAGCTGGGGCCCGGCGTCAAGGTGGAGAAGATTACCGCCCTGCAGAAGAACATCGCCTACGCGGTGGCCACCGAGAGCGTGCGCATGCTGGCCCCGATTCCCGGCAAGTCGGCCGTCGGCATCGAGGTGCCCAACACCGACCGCGAGATGGTGCGGCTGGCCGACGTCCTCACCGACCCGTCGACCCGTCGCGATCACCACCCGCTGGTGATCGGGCTCGGCAAGGACATCGAGGGCGACTTCATCTCGGCCAACCTCGCCAAGATGCCGCACCTGCTGGTCGCCGGCTCCACCGGATCCGGTAAGTCCAGCTTCGTCAACTCGATGCTGATTTCGCTGCTGACGCGGGCCACCCCCGAAGAGGTCAGGCTGATCCTGATCGACCCGAAGATGGTGGAACTGACGCCGTACGAAGGCATTCCGCATCTCATCACGCCGATCATCACGCAGCCGAAGAAGGCGGCGGCCGCGCTGGCCTGGCTGGTCGAGGAGATGGAGCAGCGCTACCAGGACATGCAGGCCTCCCGGGTGCGTCACATCGACGACTTCAACGCCAAGGTCCGATCCGGCGAGATCACCGCACCGCTGGGCAGCCAGCGTGTCTACCGGCCGTATCCCTACGTGCTCGCGATCGTCGACGAGCTGGCCGACCTGATGATGACCGCCCCGCGCGACGTCGAGGACGCCATCGTGCGGATCACCCAGAAGGCGCGCGCCGCCGGCATCCACCTGGTGCTGGCCACCCAGCGGCCGTCGGTGGACGTCGTCACCGGGCTGATCAAGACGAACGTGCCGTCGCGGCTGGCGTTCGCCACGTCGTCGCTGATCGACAGCCGGGTGATCCTGGACCAGGCGGGCGCCGAGAAGCTCATCGGGATGGGTGACGGCCTGTTCCTGCCGATGGGCACGAACAAGCCGGTGCGGCTGCAGGGCGCCTACATCACCGACGAGGAGATCCACGCCGTCGTCACCGCCTGCAAGGACCAGGCCGAACCCGAATACACCGAGGGCGTCACCGCGGCCAAGCCCACCACCGAGCGCACCGACGTCGACCCCGACATCGGCGACGACATGGACGTGTTCCTGCAGGCCGTCGAGCTGGTGGTGTCCAGCCAGTTCGGCTCGACCTCGATGCTGCAGCGCAAGCTGCGCGTCGGCTTCGCCAAGGCGGGCCGCCTGATGGACCTGATGGAGACCCGCGGCATCGTCGGCCCGTCGGAGGGTTCCAAGGCGCGCGAGGTGCTGGTCAAGCCCGATGAACTGGCAGGGACGCTGGCGCTGATCCGCGGCGGGGCCAACGCCGACGGATCCGACGACGACGACGAGGGCGTCGAATAGCCGCTAGAGCAGCAGCAGCATCCGGGTGTTGCCCAGGATGTTCGGCTTGACGTAGCTCAGGTCCAGGAATTCGGCGACGCCGATGTCGTAGGAGCGGCACATCTCCTCGAACACCTCGGCGGTCACCGGCGTGCCCTCGATCTCGGTGAACCCGTGCTTGCCGAAGAACTCGGTTTCGAAGGTCAGCACGAAGATCCGTTCCAACTGCAGCTCGCGGGCGACCTCGAGCAGGCGCTTGACGATCGCGTGGCCGATGCCGTGGCCGGTCACCACCGGGTCGACCGCGACCGTGCGGATTTCGCCGAGGTCCGACCAGAACACGTGCAACGCCCCGCAGCCGACGAGCTGGTCCGGGTTCTCGGGGTGCTCGGCCACCCAGAACTCCTGGACGGCCTCGTACAGCGTCACCAGGTTCTTTTCCAGCAGAATCTTGCCCGCGTAGGTGTCGACGAGGTGCTTGATCGCGGGGACATCGGACGTTCGCGCGCGCCGGACAACCACCGGTCGCTTCTCCCGTGCACTTTCGGTCACGGATAACAGTATTGACATCGGCGACGGCAGTGCTGGTCAACCGTTATTCTGTTGCCGTGTTGGGGCAGCCGCCGACGGGTCCTGTGGCAGGGCGTGCTCGCATCGCCAACCTTGCAAACATCCTGACTTTATTGCGGCTGGTCCTGGTCCCGATTTTCCTGCTGGCGCTGTTCGCCGGGGGTGGTCACGAAACCCCGGCCCGGATAACGGCATTCGTCATCTTCGCGGTCGCGTGCATCACCGATCGGCTGGACGGCCTGCTGGCCCGCAACTACGGGATGGCGACCGAATTCGGCGCGTTCGCCGACCCGATCGCGGACAAGATGCTGATCGGATCGGCGCTGGTGGGCCTGTCGATGCTCGGCGACCTGCCGTGGTGGGTGACGGTGTTGATCCTGATCCGCGAGATCGGGGTGACGCTGTTGCGGCTGGCCGTCATTCGGCGCGGCGTCATCCCGGCCAGCTGGGGCGGGAAACTCAAGACGTTCGTCCAGGCGGTGGCGATCGGGTTGTTCGTGTTGCCGATATCCGGACCGTTTCTGATCGCCGCGTCGGTGGTGATGGCCGCCGCGATCGTGCTGACGGTGGTCACCGGGCTGGACTACGTGGTCTCCACGATCCGGGAAGTCCGCCAGTCGCCGAGCTGATCGGCGGGCGTGGGCGATTTTGTCGTGGCCCCACGGGAACCCAGACGGTCGCCGCCGGCGTTCACCTAGTGGCGGCGCCGATTCGGCGCCGAAAGCATGGCCTGATTGAAGGAGACCAGGATGTCGCCATTGGTGCGTGAGGTCATCGGCGATGTGCTGCGCCGGGCCCGGACGTCGCAGGGCCGGACGCTGCGCGAGGTGTCGGACGCGGCGCGGGTGAGCCTGGGTTACCTCTCGGAAGTCGAGCGCGGCCGCAAGGAGCCCTCCAGCGAGTTGCTCAACGCGATCTGCGATGCGCTCGACGTGGCGCTGTCGGCCGTCCTCATCGACGCCGGCCAGCAGATGGCGGCCGAGGAACGCGCTGCTCACGCCGCGGTCCCGAGCGAGGTCAGCGCTGCCAGCATCGATGCGAGCATCAAGGTCGTCATCCCACCGGTGGCGTCGCTGGCGGTGGCCTGAGCCGAGGCGACACGGGCCGGCCGGATCCGGCCTCAGGGGTGGGGCGATCGGCACCGACCCGATAAATTGAGCGACAAGATGAGCACCGGGGCCTAGCCGGGCCCCGGGTCGTCCAGAAACGAAGGTGGAGTCACGTCATGGCCAATCCGTTCGTCAAAGCGTGGAAATACGTCATGGCGCTGTTCAACGCGAAGATTGACGAGCACGCCGACCCGAAGATTCAGATCCAGCAGGCCATCGAGGAAGCTCAGCGCACCCACCAGGCGCTGACCCAGCAGGCCGCGCAGGTGATCGGCAACCAGCGCCAGCTGGAGATGCGGCTCAACCGGCAGCTGGCCGACATCGAGAAGCTTCAGGTCAACGTGCGCCAGGCCCTGACGCTGGCCGACCAGGCCACCGCCGCCGGCGACGCAGCCAAGGCCACCGAGTACAACAACGCCGCCGAGGCGTTCGCGGCCCAGCTGGTGACCGCCGAGCAGAGCGTGGAAGACCTCAAGACCCTGCACGATCAGGCTCTGGCCGCGGCGGGCCAGGCGAAGAAGGCCGTCGAACAGAACTCGATGGTGCTGCAGCAGAAGATCGCCGAGCGCACCAAGCTGCTCAGCCAGCTCGAGCAGGCCAAGATGCAGGAGCAGGTCAGCGCCTCGCTGCGGTCGATGAGTGAGATCGCCGCCCCGGGCAACACCCCGAGCCTCGACGAGGTGCGCGACAAAATCGAGCGGCGCTACGCCAACGCGATCGGCTCCGCCGAACTCGCGCAGGGTTCGGTGCAGGGCCGCATGCTCGAGGTGCAGCACGCCAGCGTGGAGATGGCCGGTCATTCGCGGCTCGAGCAGATCCGCGCGTCGATGCGGGGCGAGGCCCTGCCGGCGGGCGGGGCGGCGGCCGCCCCCGGAGCTCCCGCGACACCGACGCCCACCGAGACCGGTGGGCCCGTCGCCGAGAAGCCGATTGGTCAGTAACCCGGCGGTCGGGGCGGCATGGCGGTGAACGTGAGTCAGCGCGGGCTACTGCGTGCGCTGCTGCAGCGGGGGCTGGAAACGGCCGCCGACGTCTCCGACGTGGTCGCCCGGCGGATCAGCGCCGCCGTGGATCCGCGGGCGCGGCAGCTGCGCCGTCGCCGCCGCGCGCTGCGCTGGGGCCTGCTGTCGGCCGCCGGGTGCGTGTTCTGGGCGGCGGTGACCGCGCTGCTGGCGGCCTGGGGTTGGTTCACCTTGCTGCTGCAGATCACCGGTGCGATCGCGGTGGTGCTGTCGATTCCGGCGACGCTGCTGTTGTTTCGCTATCGCTGGCTGCGCTCCGAGCCGCTGCCCACGCAGCGGCCAAGCACCGTCCGCCGGCTGCCGCCACCGGGTTCGGCCGCGCGACCGGCGATGTACGCGCTGGGCGCCTCCGAACGCGGTTTCTTCTCCCTGCTGGGCGTCATCGAGCGCGGCGCCATGCTGCCCGCCGACGAAGTCGCCGGCCTGACCACCGCGGCGAACAAGACCTCGTCGGCCATGGCGGCCACCGCCGCCGAGGTGGTGTCGATGGAGCGCGCGGCGCATACGTCGGAATCCTCGCGGGCGTATCTGGTGCCCACCATCAACGCGTTCACCGCGCAGTTGAGCGCCGGTGTCCGCCAGTACAACGAAATGGTCACCGCCGCAGCGCAATTGGTGTCGTCGGCGAACGGCAACGGCGACGCCGGGTTAGTGGCGGCACACCAGCGCTACCGGGCCGAACTGGTGGAGACCACCGATCGGCTGATCGGTTGGGCGCAGGCGTTCGACGAACTCGGCGGACTGCCGCGCGGTCAGTGAGTCGCGCGCGGGCCCAGCCGCCGCGTCAGAACGACGGTTTCAGCGACGGCACCGCCAGCGCCACCAGGCCGCGGGCGGTGGCCTTGAGCATGTCGTAGAAGTCAAAGTAGTCCCGCCACAGCGTGATTCGCCCGTTGTGGACCTCGAACACGCCGCAGACCCAGAACTGAAGCCGCACCGGGCCGATCACGATCGCATCGGTGCGCTCGGTCAGCACCGCGTTGCCGTCGGTGGCGATGCGGTGAATCTTCACCTCGAACGCCACGCGGCCTCCGTCCATGCGTCGGAAGAGCTTCATCGCGCGGGCCCGGCCGCGAATCGTCGGCAACCCGACGTTCTCGTACACGAGGTTGTCGTCCAGGGTGGCGTCGGCGGCGTCGTAGTCCGCGTCCTGCAAGGCGTACAGAAAATTCTCGACCGTGCGAGTGTTCGCGACGGTTGTCCCAGTCAGCTCGGTCATGTTCGCCAGCGTAGGCGAGTCCGGCCGGTTGGCGCTGTGGCAGGGTATGCGGATGCGCGTCGCGGTGATAGCCGGGCCGGATCCCGGCCATTCGTTCCCCGCGATCGCGCTGTGCCAACGCTTTAGCGCCGCGGGCGACGCGCCCACCCTGTTCACGGGCGTGGAATGGCTTGAGACCGCGCGGAATGCCGGCGTCCATGCCGTGGAGCTGGACGGGCTGGCCGCCACCGACGAAGACGTCGACGCCGGGGCCAGGATCCACCGCCGCGCCGCGCGGATGGCCGAGCTCAACGTGCCCGCGCTGCGCGAGCTCGCGCCCGACTTGGTGGTCTCCGACGTCATCACCGCCGGCGGCGGCATGGCGGCCGAGCTGCTGGGGATCCCGTGGGTGGAACTCACCCCGTCTCCGCTGTACCTGCCGTCCAAGGGGCTGCCGCCGATCGGCAGCGGCCTGGCGCCGGGCACCGGCATCGGCGGGCGGCTGCGCGACGTCGCGATGCGGGCGATGACCGCGCGTTCCCTGCGGGCCGGTGCGCGTCAGCGATCCGAGGCCCGCGTGGCGATCGGGCTGCCGGCCCGCGATCCCGGGCCGCTGCGGCGGCTGATCGCCACCCTGCCCGCCCTGGAGGTGCTGCGGCCGGACTGGCCGGCCGAGGCCGTCGTGGTGGGCCCGCTGCATTTCGAGCCGACCGATCGGGTGCTGGACATCCCCGCCGGGTCCGGGCCGGTCGTCGTGGTCGCGCCGTCGACCGCGCTGATCGGGACCGAGGACCTCGCCGAGGTCGCGCTGGGGTGCCTGATTCCGGGGGAGACGCTGCCGGCGGGTTCGCGGCTGGTGGTGTCGCGCCTCGGCGGGGCGCAGCTGAGCGTGCCGCCGTGGGCGGTGGTCGGGCTGGGACGCCAATCCGACCTGTTGGCGCACGCCGACCTGGCGATCTGCGGCGGCGGCCACGGCATGGTGGCCAAGGCGCTGCTGGCCGGGGTGCCGGTGGTCGTCGTCCCCGGCGGCGGGGACCAATGGGAGATCGCTAATCGGGTGGCGCGCCAGGGCAGCGGGAGGTTGATCCGTCCCCTCACGGCCGAGGCGTTGGTGGCCGCGGTCAGCGAGGTGCTGTCGACGCCCGGCTGCAGGCAGGCCGCACTGGCGGCGGCCGACGGCGCCGCCGACGTCGCCGACCCGGTGCGGGTCTGCCACGAAGCTCTGGCTTTGACGCGCTAGCCGCGTGGGTATCTTGGCTGGCGTGCGGCTGATGGAGTTCAACGATCGGGTGGTTTTGCGGTTCGGCGCTGCCTACGGCGCATCGGTGCTGGTCGATCACGTGCTGAGCGGCTTCGGCGGCCGGACCGCGGCGCAGGCCATCGAGGCCGGCGTCGAGCCGCGCGACGTCTGGCGCGCGCTGTGCGTCGACTTCGACGTGCCCCGCGAGCAATGGTGAGCCGCCGCTGGCCGCCTCAGCGCCGGCCTGCCCGCGGCGCCTGGCGAAACACGCAGTCGCCGCAGACGGACCGCCCGGGGACGCGATAGAACAGGCAGCAGCTGTCGCGCCGGAAGCCCAGGTGTGAGCCGGTGAGCGAGCCGGATCCGGCCAGCACGCCGGTGTTCAGCAGCGATTCGGTGATCTCGACGATGCGGGCGCGCAGGTCGGGCCGCGCCACCAGCAGCGCCCGCGACGCGCCGACCAGTGCCGAGGCGATGTTGCCCGCCAGCAGGTTGGGCGCCAGCTTGACCCGCAGCCCGTCGGCGAACGGCTGCAGGTGTTGCTGCACCACGATCCGGTACAGCAGCTCCGCGGAGAGCTGCGCGACGGGCTCGCCGATGGGCTCGGGGACGCGCAGCTGCGCGCCGTCGTCGGCGCGCTCGAGGTCTTTGAGCTCCGGGACGACGCCGTGGGCCAGGGCGCAGGCCAGCACCGGCGACCACAGCCGGGTGGCGTGGCCGAGGTGCACCAGCGAGGCGCCGATCCGCAAGTCCGTCGTGTGATAGCGCCGGGCGGTGGTGTCGATCAGGTCGGTGAAACCGCCGACGTAATCGTCGTGAACGGGATGCCATCCGGTCCCGCCGCCGCCCACGGTCAACGCGAAAAACCCTTTGTAGGAAGATATTTCGGCTAGCTCGGCGGAGATATCCATGCTGGCGCGACCACCCTCTCTGGGGAGATCCGCCCCAGCGTCTAGTGAGGAGGCGCCGACGGTGAGTATCTGGCTCTCGGGTCAGAATGTGACCGATCACAGTGGCGGGACCGCACCGGATTCGCACCGGTTTCCTCAGGTTGCAGGCCCGTCGACGCCCTTCCGATAGCCGATATTGCCACACGCCGACCGTACGGCGTGTCGAATGCGAATCGAACAGGTGTTCGTCTACTGTGGGGATTGTTCGACGATGACTTGTCGGTGGCTCTCTCTAGTGTCACGGCCAACCGACCGAAACCGGTCAGCAGAACAACGACTACAGGAGAGACATCATGCCGCAAGCGCCCGACCGCGAAAAGGCCCTCGAGCTGGCAATGGCCCAGATCGAGAAGAGCTACGGCAAAGGTTCGGTGATGCGTCTCGGCGACGAGACGCGCCAGCCGATCTCGATCATCCCGACCGGGTCCATCGCATTGGACGTGGCCCTGGGCATCGGCGGCCTGCCGCGCGGCCGGGTCGTGGAGATCTATGGCCCGGAGTCCTCGGGTAAAACCACCGTCGCCCTGCACGCGGTGGCCAATGCCCAGGCCGCCGGCGGCGTCGCGGCGTTCATCGACGCCGAGCACGCGCTGGACCCGGACTACGCCAAAAAGCTCGGCGTCGACACCGATTCCCTGCTGGTCAGCCAACCGGACACCGGTGAGCAGGCCCTGGAGATCGCCGACATGCTGATCCGCTCCGGCGCCCTGGACATCCTGGTCATCGACTCGGTCGCGGCGCTGGTGCCGCGCGCGGAGCTCGAAGGCGAGATGGGGGACAGCCACGTCGGGCTGCAGGCCCGGCTGATGAGCCAGGCGCTGCGGAAAATGACTGGCGCGCTGAGCAATTCGGGAACCACGGCGATCTTCATCAATCAGCTCCGCGAGAAGATCGGCGTGATGTTCGGCAGCCCCGAAACCACCACGGGTGGAAAGGCTTTGAAGTTCTACGCGTCGGTGCGCTTGGATGTGCGCCGGATCGAGACGCTCAAGGACGGCACCGATGCGGTCGGTAACCGCACCCGGGTCAAGGTCGTCAAGAACAAGGTGGCGCCGCCGTTCAAGCAGGCCGAGTTCGACATCCTCTACGGCCGGGGTATCAGCAGGGAGGGCTCGCTGATCGACATGGGGGTGGACCAGGGCTTCATCCGCAAGTCCGGTTCCTGGTTCACCTACGAGGGCGAACAGCTCGGCCAGGGCAAGGAAAACGTCCGCAACTTCTTGGTGGAGAACGGCGATATCGCCAATGAGATCGAGAAGAAGATCAAGGAAAAGCTCGGCATCGGCGCGGTCGTGACCGCCGATGATCCCTCTGGCGATGTCCTCCCCGCTCCCGTCGACTTCTGAGCCCTCCCGCGAAGAGCAGGCGCGGGCGTTGTGCCTGCGCCTGCTCACCGCGAGGTCGCGCACCCGGGCCGAGTTGTCCGGTCAGCTCGCCAAACGCGGCTACCCCGACGACGTCAGCGCCCAGGTGCTCGACCGGCTGGCGGCCGTAGGGCTGATCGACGACGCGGATTTCGCCCAGCAGTGGGTGCAGTCCCGGCACGCCAGGGCCGGAAAGAGCAGGCGCGCCTTGGCCGCCGAGCTGCGCACCAAGGGTGTCGACAAAGAAGTCATCAGCACGGCGCTGGCCGGGATCGACGCCGATGCCGAGCGGGACCGGGCCGAAGAGCTGGTCCGGGTCAAGCTGCGACGCGACACGCTGAGCGGCGACGACGCGCGGCTGACCCGCCGGCTGGTGGGGATGCTGGCGCGCCGCGGCTACAGCCAGAACCTGGCCTGCGAGGTTGTCCTCGCCGAGGTGGCCGCCGAACGGGAACGCCGCCGAGTCTAGCTGCGGGTTAATGCCGTCGGCCCGGGTCGCCGTACCATGGCCCCGTGACTTCGACGGTGGCGCCAGACGCCGGGCCTGCGGCTGTGCCGGGCCCGGGACCGGCGCGTACCTATCAAGTCCGCACCTACGGCTGCCAGATGAACGTCCACGATTCGGAGCGGCTCGCGGGCCTGCTGGAGACAGCTGGCTACATGCGCGCGCCCGAGGGCGTCGACGCCGATGTCGTCGTCTTCAACACCTGCGCCGTCCGAGAAAACGCCGACAACAAGCTGTACGGCAACATCAGCCACCTGGCTCCGCGCAAGCGGGAGAATCCCGACTTCCAAATCGCCGTCGGCGGCTGCCTGGCCCAGAAGGACCGAGAGGCGTTGCTGGACAAGGCCCCGTGGGTCGACGTCGTCTTCGGCACGCACAACATCGGCTCGCTGCCCACCCTGCTCGACCGCGCCCGGCACAACAAGGTCGCCCAGGTCGAAATCGCCGAGGCGCTGCAGCAGTTCCCGTCCTCGCTGCCGAGTGCCCGCGAATCCGCTTACGCCGCATGGGTTTCCGTATCCGTCGGCTGCAACAACAGCTGCACGTTCTGCATCGTCCCGTCACTGCGCGGCAAGGAGGTCGACCGGAGCCCGTCCGACATCCTGGCCGAGGTGCGGTCCTTGGTGGCCGACGGCGTGCTCGAGGTGACGCTGCTGGGCCAGAACGTCAACGCCTACGGCGTCTCGTTCGCCGACCCGGCGCAGCCCCGGGATCGCGGCGCTTTTGCCAAGCTGCTGCGTGCGTGTGGAGAAATCGACGGGCTCGAGCGCGTCCGGTTCACCTCGCCGCACCCGGCGGAGTTCACCGACGACGTCATCGACGCGATGGCGCAGACGCCTAACGTCTGCCCGGCCCTGCACATGCCGCTGCAGTCGGGATCCGACCGCGTGCTGCGGGCGATGCGGCGCTCCTACCGCGCCGAGCGGTATCTGGGCATCATCGACCGCGTCCGTGCGGCGATGCCGCACGCGGCGATCACCACCGACCTCATCGTCGGGTTCCCCGGCGAAACCGAAGCGGACTTCGCGCAAACCCTCGACGTGGTGCGCCAGGCCCGGTTCGCGGCCGCGTTCACCTTCCAGTACTCCAAGCGACCCGGCACCCCGGCCGCCGAGCTCGACGGGCAGCTGCCGAAAGACGTTGTGCAGGAACGTTATATGCGGTTGCTCGAGCTGCAGGAGCAGATCTCGCTGGACGGCAATCGCGCGCTGGTCGGGCAGCCGGTCGAGTTGCTGGTCGCCGCCGGTGAAGGCCGCAAGGACACGGCCACCGCGCGCATGACCGGCCGCGCCCGCGACGGCCGGCTGGTGCACTTCGCCGCGGACCAGCCGGTGCGGCCCGGCGACATCGTCACCACGGTCGTCACCGGGGCCGCGCCGCACCACCTGATCGCCGACGCCGGCGTCGCCACCCACCGCCGCACCCGCGCCGGTGACGCGCAGGCCGCCGGGCAACGCCCGGGCGGCATCGGCCTGGGCATGCCCGGCATCGGACCCGCCCCCGAACCGATCGAACCCCTTGGATGTGCCCGATGAAGAAAGAACACACCGACATCGACCCCCTGCGTGCCGAGATCGACGCCGCAGAACGTCGCGTCGCACGCGAAATCGACCCCGGCGTAAGGGGATTCGTTGTCGCGATCCTGGTCTTCGTGCTGCTCGGATCGTTCATCCTGCCGCACACCGGCAGCGTGCGCGGGTGGGACGTGCTGTTCAGCAGCCACGGCGCCGGCGCCGCCGCGCTGGCCCTGCCGCAGCGCGTCTTCACGTGGCTGGCGTTGGTGTTCGGCGTCGGTTTCTCGATGCTGGCCTTGACGACGCGGCGCTGGACGCTCGCCTGGATCGCGTTGGCGGGTTCGGCGATCGCGAGTGTGACCGGGCTGCTGGCCATTTGGTCGCGCCAGACCGTGGCCGTCGGCCATCCCGGTCCCGGTGTGGGCCTGTTCGTCGCATGGATCGCCGTGATCATGCTGACGTTTCACTGGGCCCGCGTCGTGTGGTCGCGCACCATCGTGCAGCTGGCCGCCGAGGAGGAGCGGCGCCGCGTCGCCGCCGAGCGGGAATCCCGCACGTTGTTGGACACCCTGGACGGCCCGGGCGGTAGCGACGGCACGGGCGCCTAGCCCCTAGCCCCTAGCCCCTAGCGCTTCAGCGCCTCGACGGCGGCCTGCGCCCACTGGCGCCACTGCGCGGCATTGGCCTGCGCCTCTTCGGCTTCCTTCGTCCGGCCCGCCGCCGCGGCCTTGGCGGCCTGTTGCTCGAAATGCTCGGCACGGGTGGCGAACTGCTCGGCCCGCGCCTGCGCCTCCGGGTCGGTCCGATTCGCCTCGCCGGCGTCGCGCACCTTCTTCTCGATGGCCCGCAGCCGCCGCTCCAGGTCGGCCGACCGCTCCCGAGGCACCTTGCCGATCGCGTCCCATTTGTCGGCGATCGTGCGCAGCGCCGCCCGGGCGGCGTCGTGGTTACTGGTGTCGATCTTCTCGGCATCGGCCAGCAGCGCCTCCTTGGCGGTGGCGTTGGCCGCGAACTCCGCATCCTTTTCGGCCGTCACCGCGTTGCGGGCGGTGAAGAACGTGTCCTGCGCGGCCTTGAACCGCCGCCACAGGGCGTCGTCGAGCTCGCGGGACGCGCGTCCCGCCCCCTTCCATTCGGTCAACAGCTTGCGGAATTCCGAGCTGGTGCCGGCCCAGTCGGTCGAGTCGGACAGCTCCTCGGCGCGCTCGCACAGCCGCTCCTTGGACTGCTTGACCGTGGAACGCTCGCGGTCCAGCTCGGCGAAGTGCGCCCCGCGCCGCCGGTTGAACGATTCGCGGGCCGCCGAATAGCGCTTCCACAGCGCGTCGTCGACCTTGCGGTCCAGGCCGGAAATCGTCTTCCACTCGTCGAGAATCTCGCGCATCCGGTCGCCTGCGGTCTTCCACTGGGTGGAGTTCGCGGCCAGCTCCTCGGCCTCGGCCGCGAGCGCCTCCTTGCGGGCGGTCTGGGCGGCCCGATGCTCGTCGCGCCGCGAGCGGTCGGCGGTCACGGTGGCGCCGGCCTGGTCGATGAGGCTGGTCAGCCGGGCCGCCACCGCGTCGATGTCGCCGAGCACCGACGCGGTCGGCAACGTTTCGGCCAGCGCCGACGCATTGGCCTTGATCTTGCGCGCGTCACCGCTGCCCGCGGCCAGCCGCTCTTCCATCAGCGTGACCTCGGTGCTCAGGTCGTCGAATCGCCTGCCGAAGTGCGCGAAGGCGGCCTCGTGTTCGCCGGCCTGCCACGAGCCGACCACGCGTTCGCCCGCCGAGCTGATCAGCCACACGGTGCCGTCGTCGTCGACGCGGCCGAACTGATGGGGATTGCTGCGCGGGGCCACCGGTACGGGGTGGGGGCTGGGGCGCGACCCCGGGCTCTGCGGCCGGGGACCGGGACGCGGTCCCGGGCGTGGCACCGGCTTCGAGATCGGCTCCTGGACCGAGCCGGCGAGGTCGTTGCTGCCGGGTTCTTCGGCTGTCATCGCTCGTCACCTACCCTTCGCGCGGCCATGTATCCCGCGCACCTGCCGCGCGTAGCGGCACCCGTACGGCCGGAAGTGGGCGGCTGCTCGCCGTTATCGCCCACTGCTCCGTCACCAGTATTCAAGCAGCTTGGCGAGCTGGATGCGGCAACCTTGTCGTTGCCGCGCGGACAGCCGGCCGTGAAACATTGGATACCCCCAGCTTGCCTCACGTTGATCGCCCTCGACAGCGGGGAGAATCCGCTCATGGACCAGTTGGACATCGCCGCGCTGCTGGCATTGGGTTCCGCGCTGTGTGTCGCGATCGGCGACGTGCTGCAGCAGCGGGCGACGCACCGGATCGCCGACCCGTCGCTGCGCCTGCCGCAGCTGTTCGCCAAGCTGGCGCGCATCCGGCGGTGGCGGCTGGGGGTGCTGATCCTGGTGCTGAGCATCGCGCTGCAGGCGGCCGCGCTGAACCGGGGCTCGGTGCTGCTGGTGCAGGCGCTGCCGGTGCTGTCGCTGCTGTTCGCGCTGCCGATCAGCGCGCGCCTGGCCGGCCGTCGGGTGACGCCGCGCGAATGGATCTGGGGCGTGGTGCTGACCGCGGCGGTGACCGTGATCGTGACGGTCGGCAACCCGCAGTCCGGTCGTGCGTACGCGTCGTTGCAGACCTGGGCCGTCGTGGTAGCGGTGCTGGGGCCGTTGCTGATCGCGTCGGTCGTGGCCGCGCGGATCTGGGGTGGCGCCCTGGCCGCGGTGCTGTTCGCCTTCGTCTCGGGTGCGCTGTGGGGCGTCTTCGCCGTGCTGACCAAGGGCGCGGTCCACCGGCTGAGCGACGGCGGCTGGGCGGTGTTCGGCAGCGCCGAGCTCTACGCCTGGATCCTCGTCGCGGTGGGCGGTTTCATCTGGGAGCAGTCGGCGTTCCGGGCCGGGTCGCTGACGGCGTCGATGCCGACGCTGGAGGTATCGCAGCCGGTGGTCGCGGCGCTGCTGGGGGTTGTCGTTCTCGGCGAGACGCTGAGCACCAGTCACACCGGGATGGTCGCGCTGGTGGCCGCGGTCGTGGTGGTGACGGCGGCGACGGTCGAGCTGGCGCGCGTCGACGCCGCCGTGACGACCGAGCGGGCCGCGCCGGCGTAGCGCCTGCGCGCGCGGGCCGCGGCATCAGGACACGCCCACTGGCGAATAACAGTTCGGTTCCACCGTCGCCCGGGCCATATGGCGACTTCGCCCGGACCGGTACCGTGGCGATTACCGATGTTGCAGGTGTTGTTTATGGGGTTAAGGGGCGGAGGCGGCCGTCCGCAACCTATGACACCATTGGAGGTTGGTTCCCGGTCCCGACGGTCGTCGCCGGCATCCCATAGGCGTGTCTCAGCTTCGGCATAGGTTCGTGGACTAGGTGTTGTGGATCGCGCGAAATTCTTGGCGCGGACCGTGCAAGCGGTCGGTAGACGGGTAGTGAATACCGGTGCAGGTGACGGCCCCCGGGTCGGACGTAGGGGAGGAGCTCGCAGGTGACAAAAGCGGACGTTGCCGTTGTCCTCGCGCTACTCGCCGCGTTCGCATCGGCGATGGGCAACGTCGTGCGTCAGCGTTCGGCGCAGGAGATCACCGACAAAGAGGTCGGGCACCTCGAACTCTTCAAAATGTCGGTGCGCGACGCGAAGTGGTGGCTGGGCGCCCTCGGGGCGATCGCCAACTACGGGCTGCAGGCCGCGGCGCTCGCGCTGGGGTCGGTGATGATGGTGACGGCGCTGCAGGTGACGGCGCTGCTGTTCGCGCTCCCGATCTACGCGCGCATGACACACCACCGGGTGACCCGCTGGGAGTGGACCTGGGCGGTGCTGCTGGCTGCGGCCCTGGCGGTGGTGGTCAGCGTCGGCGACCCGGACGCCGGCGCTTCGCGCGGCTCGCTGGGCACCTGGCTGGTGGTGGCCCTGGTGATGGGACCGACGCTGTTGTTCTGCGTGCTGGGCGCACGGTTCTGGTCGGGCTCGGTGGCCGCGGTGCTGCTGGCGGTCGTGGCGGGTTCGTCGCTGGCGCTGTTCGCGGTGCTGACGAAGGCCGTTGTCGAGGTGGTCGGCGGCGGCATCGGCGCCCTGCTGACCGCGCCGGAGTTCTACGTCTGGATCGCCGCGGCGCTGGCCGGGATGATCTTCCAGCAGTCGTCGTTCCGCGCCGGTTCGCTGACCGCGTCACTGCCGACCTCGGTGGTGGCCAAGCCGTTGGTCGGTTCGGTCCTGGGCGTGGCCGTGCTGGGCGAGACGCTGGACTGCCACGGACCGGCGCGGTTCGTGCTCGTTGCAGGCGTCGTGGTGGTGGTCGTCGCGACCGTGGCGCTGGCCCGCGGCGAGGCCGAGACCATGTCGAAGTCCAGCGACCACGCCACCCGCCCGCTGGAGCTGCACCCCGACGATGCGTCGGATGACCTGCGCGACCCCGCCGACTGCGTGCAGGCGCGCGGCCGGACCGCCTGACACCGCTGACCCGTCGGTTAGTTTGGTGCCGTGCTGAGCGCCATCGCGATCGTCCCCTCGGCGCCGGTGCTTGTCCCCGAACTCGCCGGCGCGGCCGCCGCCGAAATCGCCGACCTCACCGCGGCGGTGTCCGAATCCGCCGCGCTGCTGCCGTCGCACTGGATCGCCCTCGGTACCGGCGTGGCCGACGCCGACCTGGGCCCCGACAGCGTCGGCACGTTCGCGGGTTTCGGTGTCGACGTGCGGGTCGGCCTCTCGCCACACGCCCGCGACGGGCAGCCACGCCCGCTGCCCCTGTGCGCGCTGATCGCCGGCTGGGTGCGCGGCCAGGCCCGCCCCGACGCCAGCGCGCACGCCCGTGTCTACGCCTGCCACCACTCCGCCGCCACGGCCCTGGCCCTGGGGCGGCAATTGCGCGCCGACATCGACCGGCGTCCCGAGCCGGTGGGCGTGCTGGTGGTCGCCGACGGCGCGAACACCCTGACCCCGCCCGCGCCCGGCGGCTACGACCCAGCCAATGCCGAGGCCCAACGGGCCCTCGGCGACGCGCTGGCCAACGGTGACGTCGCCGCATTGACGACGCTGCCCGAGTCGATCCTGGGTCGGGTCGCCTTCCAGGTGCTGGCCGGCCTGACCGAGCCGGGCCCGCGATCGGCCAAGGAGCTCTACCGAGGGGCGCCCTACGGCGTGGGGTACTTCGCCGGCGCCTGGCAGCTATGAGGCCGCTCGCGATCATCGGCCCCACCGGCACCGGCAAGTCGCAGCTGGCGCTCGACGTCGCCGAACGGCTCAGCGACGACGGCGGCGCCGAGATCGTCAACGCCGACGCCATGCAGCTCTATCGCGGCATGGACATCGGGACCGCCAAGCTGCCGGTCGCCGAGCGGCGCGGCGTGCCGCATCACCAGCTCGACGTCCTGCATGTCAGCCAGACCGCCACCGTCGCCCGCTATCAGCAGGCCGCGGCCGCCGACATCGAAGCGATCGCCGCGCGCGGTGCGGTCCCGGTCGTGGTGGGCGGGTCGATGCTCTACGTCCAGTCGCTGCTGGACGACTGGACCTTTCCCGCGACCGACCCCGAGGTCCGTGCGCGCTGGGAGCAGCGGCTCGCCGAGGTCGGGGTGGGGGTGCTGCACGCCGAGCTGGCCCGCCGCGACCCGATCGCCGCCGCCACGATCCTGCCCACCGACGGGCGCCGCACGGTGCGCGCGCTGGAGGTCGTCGAGCTCACCGGGCAGCCGTTCGCCGCGTCCGCGCCGCGCATCGGCGCCCCGCGATGGGGCACCGCTATCGTCGGATTGGATTGCGAGACAACCATTCTCGACGAATGGCTGGCCCGGCGCACCGACGCGATGTTCGATCAGGGACTGGTCGGCGAGGTTCAGGGTCTGGTGCGGGCGGGCCTGCGTGAGGGCGTCACCGCAGCCCGCGCGCTGGGCTACGCGCAGGTGCTCGCGGCGCTGGACGCCGGCGGCGGCGGCGACGCGATGCGTGAGGCGCGCGAACTGACGTTCGTGGGCACCCGGCGCTATGTGCGGCGACAGCGGTCGTGGTTTCGCCGCGACCATCGGGTGCGCTGGCTCGACGTCGGCGCCGGAACCGCCGCCGACCGCGAGCGCCTGGTCGCCGAAGCCCTGGATGCGTGGCGCCAAGTACCCTGAACAGGTGATCTTCGCCAAGGGGCACGGCACCCAGAACGATTTCGTGCTGCTGCCCGACCTAGAGGCTCGGGTCGCCGTGTCCGCTTCTCGGGTGGCCGCGCTGTGCGACCGGCGCCGCGGCCTGGGCGCCGACGGGGTGCTGCGCGTGACCACCGCGGGCGCCGCGGCGGCGGCCGGCGTGCTCGACCGGCTGCCCGACGGCGTCGACGCCGGCGATTGGTTCATGGACTACCGCAACGCCGACGGGTCGACCGCACAGATGTGCGGCAACGGCGTGCGGGTGTTCGCGCACTACCTGCGGGCCAGCGGCATGGAGGCCCGCGACGAGTTCGTCGTCGGCTCGGTGGCCGGCCCGCGGATGGTGACCCTGCACCACGCGGACGCGACCAACGCCGACGTCACCGTCGACATGGGCAAGGCCAACCGGCTGGGCAGCGGCGAGGCCGTCGTCGGCGGCCGGCGCTTCACCGGGCTGGCGGTCGACGTAGGCAATCCGCACCTGGCGTGCGTGGACGCGCAGCTGCGCGTCGACGAGCTCGCGGCCCTGGACGTCGGGTCGCCGGTGCAGTTCGACCGGGCCCAATTCCCGGACGGGGCCAACGTCGAGGTCCTCACCGCGGCGGCCGGGGGATTGGTGTACATGCGGGTGCACGAGCGCGGCGTGGGCGAAACCCGTTCCTGCGGAACCGGAACCGTCGCGGCGGCCGTCGCGGCGCTGGCCGATGCCGGGGCCGACACCGGGACGCTGACCGTGCGGGTGCCGGGCGGCGACGTCGTCGTCACCGTGACCGACGCCACCAGCTACTTGCGCGGGCCGTCGGTGCTGCTGGCCCGAGGCGACATCGCCGACGACTGGTGGAATGGGCTGGCGTGAATATTCAGGTGCGCGGCGCCGCGTGACGTGCCACCATCGAAACTGGCTATGACATATCCAGATTCGCCCGGACCGGGCTTTCCCAACACCCCCGACAATGCACCGAGCCTCGGTGAACTCGCCCTCGAAGATCGATCGGCGCTGCGCCGCGTCGCCGGGCTGTCGACCGAACTCGCCGACATCTCCGAGGTCGAGTACCGCCAGCTGCGGCTGGAGCGAGTGGTGCTGGTCGGCGTCTGGACCGAGGGCAGCGCCGCCGACAACCAGGCGAGCATGGCCGAGCTGGCGCTGCTCGCCGAGACCGCCGGCTCGCAGGTGCTCGAGGGGCTGATCCAGCGCCGCGACAAGCCCGACTCGTCGACCTACATCGGCTCGGGCAAGGCACAGGAGTTGCGCGAGGTGGTGCTGGCCACCGGCGCCGACACCGTCATCTGCGACGGCGAGCTGTCGCCCGCGCAGCTGACCGCGCTGGAAAAGGCCGTCAAGGTCAAGGTCATCGATCGCACCGCGCTGATCCTCGACATCTTCGCCCAGCACGCGACCAGCCGGGAGGGCAAGGCGCAGGTGTCGCTGGCGCAGATGGAATACATGCTGCCGCGGCTGCGCGGCTGGGGTGAGTCGATGTCCCGGCAGGCCGGTGGCCGCGCCGGCGGCGCCGGCGGCGGGGTCGGCACGCGTGGTCCCGGTGAGACGAAGATCGAGACCGATCGCCGCCGCATCCGCGAGCGGATGTCCAAGCTGCGGCGCGAGATCAAGGACATGAAGCAGGCCCGCGACACGCAGCGCAGTCGCCGGCTGCACAGCGACATGCCGTCGATCGCCATCGTCGGCTACACCAACGCCGGCAAGTCGAGCCTGCTCAACGCGCTGACCGGGGCCGGGGTGCTGGTGCAGGACGCGTTGTTCGCCACGCTGGAGCCGACCACGCGGCGGGCGGAGTTCGGCGACGGTCGGCCATTCGTGCTGACCGACACTGTCGGCTTCGTGCGCCACCTGCCCACCCAGCTCGTCGAGGCGTTCCGCTCCACGCTGGAGGAGGTCGTCGACGCCGACCTGCTGGTGCATGTCGTCGACGGCTCCGACGTCAACCCGCTGGCCCAGATCAACGCGGTCCGGCAGGTGGTCTCCGAAGTGGTCACCGACTACCACTCCGACCCGCCGCCCGAGCTGCTGGTCGTCAACAAGATCGACGCGGCGGGCGACCTGGCGCTGGCCAAGCTGCGCCACGCGCTGCCCGGGGCGATCTTCGTCTCTGCCCACACCGGTGAGGGCGTCGACGCGTTGCGGCGGCGGATGGACGAACTCGCCGTCTCCGCCGACGCGGCCGTCGATGTGCTGATCCCGTACGACCGGGGCGACCTGGTCGCCCGCGTGCACGCGGACGGGCGGGTGCAGTCCGAGGAGCACGACGCGGCGGGGACCCGGCTGCGGGCCCGGGTTCCGGTGGCGCTGGCCGCCAGCCTGCGGGACTTCGCCACGCATTAGGCGACCGGCCCCACTCCGCGTGCTCACCAGCCCAGCTGCCGACCAACCGCCTGGTTGGTATATCTTGGGCGGCAGAGTCCACACCCGTCGGAGGTCCGTCCATGAGCAGTGCCGTCAAGTTCCAGCGCACCCTGTTTGAACCCGAGCACGAGCTGTTCCGGGAGTCCTACCGGGCGTTCCTGGATCGCCACGTCGAGCCCCATCAAGAGGAATGGGACAAGGCGAAGATCGTCGACCGGGGCGTGTGGCTGGAAGCCGGCAAACAAGGGTTTCTCGGCATGGCGGTGCCCGAGGAATACGGCGGCGGCGGCAATCCCGACTTCCGGTACAACACCATCGTCAGCGAAGAGACCGCCAGGGGCCGTTACAACGGCATCGGATTCGGCCTGCACAACGACATCGTGGCGCCGTACCTGCTGTCCCTGGCGACCGAGGAGCAGAAGCAGCGCTGGCTGCCCAAATTCTGCAGCGGGGAACTGATCACCGCGATCGCGATGACCGAGCCGGGCACCGGCAGCGACCTGCAGGGCATCAAGACCCGCGCGGTCAAACACGATGACCACTACGTGCTCAACGGCGCAAAGACGTTCATCACCAACGGGATCAACTCCGATCTGGTGATCGTGGTCGCCCAGACCGATCCGGACAAAGGCGCGCAAGGGTTTTCGCTGCTCGTCGTCGAGCGTGGCATGCCGGGATTCGAACGCGGCCGCCATCTGGAGAAGATCGGGCTGGACGCGCAGGACACCGCCGAACTGTCCTTCACCGACGTGCACGTGCCGGCCGAAAACCTGCTCGGCGAGGAGGGGCAGGGCTTCATCTACCTGATGCGCAACCTGCCGCAGGAGCGGATCAACATCGCCATCATGGCGGCCGCGTCCATGGAGAGCGTGCTGGAGTTGACGCTGCAGTACACCAAGGAGCGCAAGGCCTTTGGCAAGCCGATCGGCAGCTTCCAGAACAGCCGGTTCGTGCTGGCCGAGCTCGCCACCGAGGCCACCCTGGTCCGCATCATGGTCGACAATTTCATCGCCCTGCACCTGGAGGGCAAACTCACCGCCGAGCAGGCCGCGATGGCGAAGTGGTATTCGACCGAAAAGCAGGTTCATCTGATCGACCGCTGCCTGCAGTTGCACGGCGGCTACGGCTACATGCGCGAATACCCGGTTGCCCGTGCCTATCTCGACGCCCGCGTGCAGACGATTTACGGCGGGACCACCGAAATCATGAAAGAGATCATCGGCCGCAGCCTCGGCGTCTAGCCAATTTTGCTGTCGCGCAACGACCGAGGGTCGCGCCGGCGCTGACCGCGCGCGAAAACGCGCCGGTCGCCGCGCGGATGCGTCGCACGGGTCGCGGCGAAAGTGTCAATCCCGCTGATTGGCTGGTTGTTCGGGTAGATTCCCGGACAAATGATCGCCTCGGGTACCGGTCTGCACATGCGCTTTGCGCACGTGGATTACGCGATTACACGTCGCAAACCCGCGGATTTCGTCGTCGACGGGTTCGATGACCGCGGTCGGGCTATGGCCAGCCGCACGGTAATCCGGGCACGCAGCGCTTGGTCGCGAGATGGGCGTGGTTTTGCATCATTTCGACATCAGAGCGGTATCCGTTTTCGTAATATTTCCTATTTGACTTCGTATTCTTTGTTCGCTGGAGCAAAGTTATGCGAGCCCGCGACTACACGGAGCCGAGTGAGGTTGATAATCCGGGGTGGGGGTAGGTACCGCTCGCAGGGCCTGCACGGTATGAGCATGGCCACAGATAGAGGCATATCCGTCGGCTGGGAGGCTGGGTGAACGGCCAGATAGGTCCACTGCGCAAGGTCATTGGGCGCGCGCTGGTCAGCTTGGCTGCGACGGCTGTGGCCGCCGCATTGCTGGCACCTGCCGCTTTGGCGTCTCCGATCGGCGACGCCGAGGCCGCCATGATGGCCGAGTGGACCAAGGCCGGTGGCGATACCTCACCGCTGGGCCCGCGAAAAGGTGACGTTTATCCCGCCGGGGAAGGCTTCGCGCTGGACTTCGACGGCGGCAAGATGTTCTACACCACGGCCACCGGAGCGAGATGGATTTACGGGCCGATTCTGGACAAATACGAGATGCTCGGCGGCCCCGCGGGCAGCGATCTGGGATTCCCGACCATCACTGAAGTTCCCGGACTGGCCGGACCCGACAGCCGGGTGGCGACTTTCTCGGCCAGCGATAAGCCGGTGATTTTCTGGACGCCTGACCACGGCGCGTTCGTGGTGCGCGGCGCGCTGAACGCGGCCTGGGACAAGCTCGGCAGCTCGGGCGGCGTGCTCGGCGCCCCGGTCAGCGACGTGACCTATGACGGCGAGGTTTCCTCGCAGAAGTTCACCGGCGGCCAGATCTCCTGGAACCGTAAGTCCAAGGACTTCACCACCGAACCGCCGACCCTGGCCGACCAGCTGAAGGGCCTGCAGGTCGCGATCGATCCGGCCGCGGCCATCAACATGGCGTGGCGCGCGGCGGGCGGCACCGGCGGTCCGCTGGGCGCTAAGCAGGGCAGTCAGTATCCGATCGGCGACGGGATCGCCCAGAACTTCGCCGGCGGCAAGGTGTTCTTCACCCCGGCCACCGGGGCCAACGCCCTCGAGACCAACATCCTGGCCAAGTACGAGGCGCTGGGCGGGCCCGTTAGCAGCGACCTCGGTTTCCCCACCGCCAACGAGTCCGACGGCGGTCTGGGGCCCTCGAGCCGGATCGCGACGTTCGCCGCGGCCGACAAGCCGGTGATCTTCTGGACCTCCGACCACGGCGCATTCGTCGTGCGCGGCGCGATGCGGACCGCCTGGGACAAACTGCGCGGCGCCAGCGGCAAGCTCGGGGCGCCGGTGGGCGACCAGGCCGTCGACGGCGACGTGATCTCGCAGAAGTTCACCGGCGGCAAGATCTCCTGGAACCGCGCGAAGAACACGTTCTCCACGGACCCGGCGAACCTGGCGCCGTTGTTGTCGGGCCTGCAGGTGTCGGGCCAGAACCAGCCGAGCGGGACGGCGCTGCCGGCCCACGCCAAGAACTGGCTGTCCTGGCACTGGTGGTACCTGCTGGCCATCATCCCGCTGCTGGTCCTGATCGTGTTGTCGGTGTTCCTGGCGTTGCGCTGGAGCCGGCGGCGGTCGAGCCGTGAGCCCGAGCCCTACCTGCTCGACGGCGAAGTGAACGGCGCCGGCTACGACGACACCGGGGAACCCGGCTGGGGCCCCGACTACGCCGAAGCCGCCACGGAAAACTATCGGTTCGGCGATTCGGCCGAGGAGCAGCCGCCGGACGCGGCGTCCGCAGCGGCCGGTCACTGGCCGCACGCCGCCTACCAGGCGGGCGACGACGAACATAGTTGGACCGCAGGCGAATTCATCGACGAAGAACCCGCCGAGCAGGACGATCCCGACGCGGTGGACACCGATTCCATCCCCGTCGCGACCGAGGAGGAGCTCGCCGAGGCCGGCTATCCCGACGCGGGCCCCGACGACGCGTCGGAGGCCGCGTACGCCGAGGGGGATTACCCCGAGGCCGCGGGAACGGACGACGCGTACGCCGAGGTCGTCGGCCCGGACGACGCCTATGCGGATGCCGCGGAAGTCGATTCCCCGGAGACGGCCCAGCCCGATGCTGTCGCGACCGATGCCGACTTCCCGGACGTGGCCGTGCCGCGTACGTCTCCGGATTTCGCGGCCGCGGGTGCCGCCGCGGCGGCCGCCGCTTCGCGATCGGGGCGGCATGCGGCCGCCGACGCCGATGACGACGACGAGGCGGATTTCGCGGCGGCGGGCCTGGTGGCGCTGGCACCGGCTGGGCGCCCGACGATTCACCTGCCCCTGGACGACCCGTACCAGATACCCGACGGGTATCCCATCAAGGCCAGTCCGCGCTTCGGGCTCTACTACACCCCCGACAGCGACCTGTACCACGACACGCTGCCCGAGATCTGGCTGTCCAGCGAGGAAGCCGCGGTAGCGAACGGCTTCATCAGGGCCGACTGAGCCCGCACCCGTGCGCGATTGCGCCGGGGGGCGTCCGGCGTCAGACCTTGCGGATCACCGTGACGACCTTGCCGAGCACGGTCGCTTCGTTTCCGGGAATGGGATCGTACGCGGGGTTGTGCGGCATCAACCACACCTGACCGTTCGCGCGCTTGAAGGTCTTGACCGTGGCCTCGCCATCGAGCATGGCCGCGACGATCTCGCCGTTGTCGGCGACGTTCTGCTGCCGCACGACCACCCAGTCGCCGTCGCAGATCGCGGCCTCGACCATCGAGTCGCCGACGACCTTGAGCAGGAACAGCGTGCCCTCGCCGACCAATTGGCGGGGGAGCGGGAAGACGTCTTCGACGGCTTCCTCGGCGAGGATCGGCCCACCGGCCGCGATGCGCCCGAGCACGGGAACGAAGGTGGGTTCGGGCAGGGCGTCCGAGCCCGCGACGTCGGTGACCGGCGCTGCCGGCGCGGCGTGGTCGTCGGCGCCGCGAACGTCGACGGCGCGCGGTCGGTTCGGGTCGCGGCGCAGATAGCCCTTGCGCTCGAGGGTGCGCAGCTGGTGGGCCACCGACGAGGTCGACGTCAGGCCGACGGCGTCGCCGATCTCCCGGATGCTCGGCGGGTAGCCGCGGGTCGTCACCGACTCCCGGATGACGTTGAGGATGGTGCGTTGCCGCTCGGTAAGCGATGTATCCACGGAATGCAGCCGGGCGCCTGCGCCGGCGGCTGAGGTGTCGTTGCTGTCGCTCATGGCACTGAATGTAGCGGCCCAGCGCCCGAGAATCAAACATGTGTTCGACTCGCGTGTCGCCCCGGCGCGCCGCTCGGTTTCGGCGCAAGAGCTGCGGAATAACAAAGGTGTAACTCTTGTCAAGATCGGGTACTTGTGCTTCATGCGAACGAAAGCGACTGGCGAGTTCTGTCGGTGGCGAGGTCTAGCGTTTGGCGTGCGACACGCTTCGCTTAAATGTTCGAATGTCGAACACACGAGCGATACAGTCGAACACACGAGCGAGTTTTACCCGACCGGAGGAACGCACATGACACTCATCCACACCGTCTCACCGCGTACCAGCGACGCCCGGCGGCCGATCAACACCCTCACCGAGGGCACGTACTACGACCGCGAGCGCGTCGTGCGCGCCCGTAGGCCCGTCTCGTCGCGGCCCGCTGACCTGCGCATGCGCTATCAGGGCACCGGCGTCGCGATGTCGAAAGCCCCACACCGGCGCGGGCGTCCGGCCTCGCTGATGACCACGCTGGGGCTGGCCTTGCTGGCCGGGGTCATCACCGTGTGGCTGGGCCTGATCGCCAACCTGGGCGAGATGGCCAACGGCGTCTCCGGCAACTCGGCCACCGCCGCGGTGCCGGACAAGCTCGCCGTCGTCCGGGTCGAACCGGGTGAGTCCCTGCAGGACGTGGCGCACCGCGTCGCGCCCGATGCGCCCGCCCGTCAGGTGGCCCAACGTATCCGCGAACTCAACGACCTGAACTCGCCGGCACTGGCGGCCGGACAGACGCTGATCGCCCCGGTCGGCTGACGCCGCCTGCGCGTGGCGCGAAAACCGCTCTACGCCAAGGCGCTTCGGATCCTGCGACGGCGAGCGCGCCCGTGTCATGGCCATATTGGCCCGGCGAGGGAGCGCACGGGTACGCTCGGAGTGTTCCGCGAGGTGTCGGCACGGCGAAGGAGCAGTCATGCACTGTCCGTTCTGCCGTCATCCCGATTCCCGGGTGATCGACTCGCGGGAAACCGATGAAGGCCAAGCGATTCGGCGCCGCCGGTCCTGCCCCGAGTGCGGGCGACGTTTCACCACGGTCGAGACCGCCGTCCTCGCGGTCGTCAAGCGCAGCGGCGTCACCGAGCCGTTCAGCCGCGAAAAGGTAATGAAGGGCGTCCGCCGTGCCTGCCAGGGCCGGCAGGTCGACGAGGACGCCCTGAACCTGCTCGCCCAGCAGGTGGAAGACACCGTGCGCGCGGCCGGCTCACCCGAAATCCCCAGCCACGAGGTGGGCCTGGCGATCCTGGGCCCGTTGCGCGACCTCGACGAGGTCGCGTACCTGCGGTTCGCCTCGGTATACCGGTCCTTCACCTCGGCCGACGATTTCGAACGCGAGATCGAGGCGCTGCGCAAACATCGTGAGGTATCGGCCCCGAGCTGACGGCCGCGGCGCCCGCCCGGGATGACCGGTGCGCGGGACTAGGCTGGTCGCATGGCCCCGGAGTTGCATCCCAACCTCGACGCGCTATCGCCGCTGCTGGGTACCTGGGCGGGCCAGGGCGCGGGCAAATACCCGACGATCGAGCCCTTCGAGTACTACGAGGAAGTCGCGTTTTCCCATGTGGGCAAGCCATTTTTGGTCTACGCGCAAAAGACCAAGGCCGTCGCCGACGGCAGGCCGCTGCACGCCGAGACGGGATACCTGCGGGTGCCGGGCCCAGGGCAGGTCGAGCTGGTTCTCGCCCACCCCAACGGCATCAGCGAAATCGGCGTGGGCAGCTATTCGGTGACCGGTGATCTGATCGAAATCGAGCTGGCCGCAGCGACGATCGGGCTGACGCCGACCGCCAAAGAGGTGAGCGCCCTGGGTCGTTCCTTTCGCATCGCCGGCGACGAGCTGTCCTACCTGCTGCGGATGGGCGCGGTCGGGCAGCCGCTGCAGGATCACCTCACCGCGGTGTTACACCGAAAGGTTTGACCTCTCGGCTCAATTCGGGTGTCGCACACCGTCATTGACGACGCGGCCGGCCACCCGAACCCAGCCCCCGGGGCTCCAGGTGGTCTGTACGGCCGGGGTCAAGCCAATTGTCTAAGTCGCGCTGCGCTCGTCGGACCCCATGGCGTTGAGCACCGCGACACGCGTGTCGACCGGGCCGGTCACATTCTGTTCGCCGCTTCCGGAGCGCAGCAGTCCGCGCAGCGCGGTCTGGTCGTACTGAGCGGGCTGGGTGGTGTCGATAAAGCGCTGCACGACGTCGATGAAGCGGGCCGGGTCTTCGTGGAAGGGGAAGTGGCCCGCGCCCTCGAAGATCTCCAGCCGCGAGCCGGGCATCGCCGCGTGTGCCATCCACGCGTGCCGGACGGGGACGACGACATCCTTTGTGCCCCAAACGATCTGTGTCGGAATGGCCTCGGCCAGGTAACAGCGGTCCAGGAAGGTGACGATCTGCCCGCGCCAGTCCACCACCGCGCGCAGGGTGCGGCTGAACGCCGACGAGGCCGTCGGCTCCGGCAGGTCGTCCAGGATTCGCAGCACGTTGGGCAGGTCGCGGCCCAGGCCGGTCGAGCCGATCGCGACGCCCGCCAGCCGCCCGGCCAGCTGCACCGCGGGCAGCACCAGCGGCAGCCGCAGTAGTGCCAGCGCCTCGGCGCCGATCGGCAGCGAGGCCAACCGGAAGGCGACGTTGACGTCCTTGGTGACGCCACCGGCGGCGACCAGGATGATCCGATCGACCAAATGCGGGAACTGGTAAGCGAATTGCATCGCCACCCCGCCGCCGAGCGAATGGCCGACGATGGTCACCCGCTCGATGTTGAGCACGGACAACAGGTCGCGCATCCCGTTGGCGTAGCCGGCGACGGAGTAGTCGGCGCGCGGCTTGTCGGAGCGGCCGTGGCCCAACAGATCCGGGGCGATCACCGTGAATCGCTGGGCAAGCTTGGCCTGCACGGCATTCCACGTCGTGGAGTTGTCGCCGATGCCGTGAATCAGCAGGATCGCCGGCCCAGAACCGGCGATGCGGTACGCCCGCTTGTACCCGTGGATGGTGCGGAATTCGAGCCTGGGAGTGGTCACTTCGCGCACCGGGCGAAGATTGCTCTTGCGCTTGCGCTCGGTCATCTCGCCAACTTCGCTATCGGGCCGGCCCATCATGCTCAAGCCGGGTCGTCGTCGTCGCGCCTCTTCTCCGCCTGCTGGGCGAGGAATCGCTCGAATTCGGCGCCAAGTTCGTCGCCGCTAGGCAGGTCCTCGTCGCGTGCTAGTAACGACCTGTTCTCCTGAGCGTCGATGAACGCATCGTACTGGCGCTCCAGTGCGGCCACCACTTGAGCGACCTCGGCGCTCGCCTCCACCTGCTCGTCGATCTTGGCCCGAATATCGGTGGCCGCCTCGGTCAACGCCATCAGCGGCAGGTCCAGCGACGCGGTCTTGGCAACCTGCTCGAGCAGCGCCTGGGCGGCAGCGGGGTAGTCGGTCTGCGTCAGGTAATGCGGGACGTGCACGGTGAACCCGACGACCTCGTGGCCGTGCTGGCCCATTCGGTATTCCAGCAGGTTCGACGCGCTGCCGGGGACCTGGATCTCCGAGATCCAGGGCTGGAAATCGGCGATCAGCTCCTTGTTGTTGGAATGCGCGGTCAGCGTGGTGGGGCGGGTGTGTGGGACGGCCATCGGGACGGTGCCCAGGCCGATGGTCTGCCGCACGCCCAGCCGCTCGGCCAGCAGGCGCACCGCGGTGATGAAGCGCTCCCACTTCAGGTCGGGCTCCAGGCCCGCCAGCAACAGGAACGGCGTGCCGACGCTGTCGCGCAGCGCGTACAGGCTGAGCTCCGGGTCGTCGTAGCTGGTGAAGTGGTCGGTTTTAAAGGTCATCAGCGGCCGCCGCGAGCGGTAGTCCAGCAACTCGTCGATGGCGAAAGACGCGACCAGTTCGGTGTCCAGGGCCCCCTTCAGGTGGCCGGCGGCCAGCCGTATCGCGTGACCGGCGTCGGAAAACCCCTGCAAAGCGTGTACCAGCACAGGGCCGCGGCCGTCGGACGTCACCAGATGGGGCGCGGGAAACTCGAGTTCGTACATGCCGACCTGCTCCGGCTGGTAGTAACCGTCGTCGGGGTCTTGGTGGTGGGACATCGCGGCCGCCTCCTCTCGGGGGTTCCTCCAGGGTGCCCTAAGCAGTGTCTCGCAAAATCAACGGGCACCAGTAATCGAAACGCGATGCGGTCCAGCGCTAATCCCAGCAAACCAGTCGCAGGGCGCGACGCGTTGAATTCCGCTTGCCAGCATGCGGTCGGGCATGATGGGAGCACGATGCGGATCCCGATGTTGGTGCTATGCCCGGTGGTTGGCCTGCTGACGTTGATGGCGTCGTGCAGCCGGCCGCCGATCCACGCACACCCGATAACGGCGCCGCAACCTCACAGCGGCGGGGAGGTGCAGCACCTCGGTCAGTGGGACCCCGGCGACGTCGCGGGCCCGGTCGACCCGGATCGCCGGGTCGGGGCGATCTACCTGGACGGCGGCACGCAGCACGTGTGCACCGGCTCGGTGCTGCATTCGCCGGCCGGCAACCTGGTGCTGACGGCCGCGCACTGCCTGGCCGGAGCCGCCCAGATCACCTTCGTGCCCGGTTTGTCCGGTACCACCCCGCCCGCCGATCTGTGGACGGCCGACATGGTCTATCTGGATCCGCGCTGGTTGGCCAGCAAAGACCCGCACGCCGACTACGCCATCGCGCGGGTCAACAGCGAGCACAGCGGTTCGGTGGAGTCGCATGCGGGGCTGGCGCTGACTCTGGGCCCGGCGCCCCCGCCCGGCAGTCACGTCACGGTGGTGGGTTATCCCACCGGGGTGGGTGGCTCGCCGATCGGCTGTCAGGGCAGGACCGCGATCACTGACGGCGACTTTCCGTCGCTGGTCTGCCAAGGGCTCGTCGGGGGCACCAGCGGCGCCCCGTGGGTCAGCGGGACCACGGTCATCGGGGTGGTCGGTGGCTACGAGCGGGGTGGGTGCGCCGAAAACGTCTCGTACTCCGCGCCATTCGACGGACACATCACCGACCTGCTGACCCGCGCCGAAGCGGGTGGCCCGGGCGATCCCATCCCCGTCGATCTAGACGACCCCTGCTAGCAGTCGCTCAGCGGCGGAACTGCTGCAGCGCCCGCACCTTGTTCATCACGTCGAGCGCGGCCACCTTGTAGGCCTCGGAGAATGTCGGGTAGTTGAACACCGCGTCGACCAGATACTCGACCGTGCCGCCGCAGCCCATCACGGCCTGCCCGATGTGCACCATCTCGGTCGCGCTGGTGCCGAAGATGTGCACGCCGAGCAGCCTGAGGTCCTCGGTGGACACCAGCAGCTTGAGCATGCCGTAGGAATCGCCGGCGATCTGGCCGCGGGCCAGCTCCCGGTAGCGCGCGACACCCACCTCGTAGGGCACCGATTCTTTGGTCAGCTCGACCTCGGTGGCGCCCACGTAGGAGATCTCGGGGATGGAGTAGATGCCGATCGGCTGCACATCGGTGATGCCCTCCACGGGCTCACCGAATGCGTGGTAGGCCGCCAGCCGGCCCTGCTCCATCGACGTCGCGGCCAGCGCGGGGAAGCCGATCACGTCGCCGACGGCGTAGATGTGCTCGACCTTGGTCCTGAACTTGTCGTCGACCCAGATCCGTCCGCGGCCCTCGGTCTCGAGGCCCGCGTTCTGCAGGTCGAGGTGGTCGGTCTGACCCTGGCGCCCGGCCGAATACATGACGGTCTCGGCGGGGATCTGCTTGCCGCTGGCCAGGGTGGTGATGGTGCCGGCCGCGCCGACGTCGACGGCGGTCACCTCCTCGCCGAACCGGAACGTCACCGCCAGGTCGCGCAGGTGGAACTTCAGCGCCTCCACGACTTCTGGGTCGCAGAAGTCCAGCATGTCGCCGCGTTTTTCCACGACGGTGACCTTGGTGCCCAGCGCGGCGAACATCGAGGCGTACTCGATGCCGATCACCCCGGCACCCACCACGACCATCGAGGCCGGCAGCGTCTTGAGGTCGAGGATGCCGTCGGAGTCGAGCACGCGGTCCTCGTCGAACTCGACCCCGGACGGACGGGCGGGCCGGGTGCCGGTGGCGATGACGACGTATGTGGCGCTGACGGTTAGCTTTTCGCGACGGCTGGGGTCTTCGATCTCGATGGTGTGCGGGTCGACGAACCGGCCGTGCCCGACCAGCAGGTCGACGCGGTTGCGCATCAGCTGGTTTCGCACCACGTCGATTTCCTTGCCGATCACGTGCTGCGTGCGGGCCAGCAGATCGGCCGGGGTGATCTTTTCCTTCACGCGGTAGCTCGCGCCGTACAGTTCGCGCTGGCTCATCCCGGTGAGGTATAGAACCGCCTCGCGCAACGTCTTTGACGGGATCGTGCCGGTGTTGACGCAGACGCCGCCGAGCATCTGGCCGCGTTCGACGATCGCCACGGACTTGCCGAGCTTCGCCGAGGCGATGGCGGCCTTCTGCCCGCCCGGCCCCGAACCGATGACGACGATGTCGTACTCCTGCATCGAACCCATGGTGTAGACGATAAAGCCCACAGTCGAGACTTTCTCCACAGACGGCCGGCTCAATTGCGTTGCGCGAACGCGGTCTGACGGTGGCGGCCGTCAGCGTTGGGCCTCATGACGACGCATTCGCCTGATTTCGAACTGGATCGCCCGGCCGCGCTGATCGCCGCGCTACCGGCCGTTCTCGGCTTCGTTCCGGAAAATTCATTGGTCCTGGTGTCGTTGGGCGACGGCGAGCTGGGGGCGGTGCTGCGCGTCGACCTCACCGACGACATCGTCGACCGCGTCGAACACCTCGTCGAGGTCACCGCCGCCGCGACGCCCGAGGCCGTCATCGCCGTGATCGTCGACGCCGAGGGCGCGGACTGCCCGCAATGCGCCGAGGACTATCGGCAGCTGTGCGGCGTGCTCGCAGAGGCGTTGGCGCAGCAGGACATTGAGCTGTGGGCGGCGCACGTGGTGGATCGCGTCGCGGTCGGCGGGCGCTGGCGTTGCGTGGATGGCTGCGGGTCGGGCGGCGCGGTCGACGACCCGTCGGCGTCGCCGTTGGCCGCCGCGGCGGTGCTGGAAGGGCGGCGGCTCTATCCGCGCCGCGCCGACCTGCAGGCCGTGATCGCCGCCGACCCGTCGCGCGGGGCGGCGCTGTCCGCCGCGCTCACCCGGCAGGCGGCCGCGCGGGCCGTCGCGCATCGGGCCGATCCCGCCGCGTGCGGCCGCCGCGACGTGGAGCACGCGATCGCCGCCGCGGCCGATGTGGCCGAAGGGCGGGTGCTGCCCGACGCGGAGCTGGCCGAGCTGGGCTGCGCGCTGGACGACGTGGCTGTGCGCGACACGCTGTATGCCCTCGCCGTCAGCGAGACGGCCGGCCAGGCGGAGGCGTTGTGGTCGCTGCTGGCGCGAATCCTGCCCGCGCCGTGGCGGGTCGAGGCGCTGGTGCTGCTCGCGTTCAGCGCCTACGTCCGCGGCGACGGGCCGCTGGCGGGCGTGTCGCTGGAGGCCGCGCTGCGCTGCGAACCGGATCACCGGATGGCGGGCATGCTGGACACCGCGTTGCAGTCCGGCCTGCGGCCCGAGCAGATTCGCGAACTCGCGATCACGGGATACCGCATCGCCAAGCGGCTGGGGGTGCGGCTACCGGCGCGGCGGCCGTTCGGCCGACGGGCGGCGGGGTAGGGGTGTCAGACCTTCTCGACCTTGACCGCGTGCGCCATTTCGTGCGGCAGCGTGACGTTCTCGTGGCCGGGGATCAGGATGGTCACGCCGGTGCCTGCGGGGCTGGTCTCGACGGTCACCCTGGCGTTGGGGACGACGCCGGCGTCCTTGAGCCGGGCGATCAGGTCGATGTCGCCCTGCACGTGCTCGGTGAGCTGACGGACCACCACCGCGACGGGGGAACCCGCCGGCAGCTCCGTCAGGCGGACCAGGTTGGCCTCGTCGGCGCCGGAGTCCGGGCCCACACCCAGGTCCAGCAGGCCCGGGATCGGGTTCCCGAACGGGGACGTGGTGGGGTGGTTGAGCACCTTCACCAGCCGCCGTTCGACGTCCTCGCTCATCACGTGTTCCCAGCGACACGCCTCGGCGTGCACCTCTTCCCACGGCACCCCGATGACGTCGACGAGCAGACGCTCGGCGAGGCGGTGCTTGCGCATCACGGCGATCGCGAGGGTGCGGCCCTTCTCGGTGAGTTCGAGGTGGCGGTCGCCGGCGACGTGGAGCAGCCCGTCGCGCTCCATCCGGGACACGGTTTGGCTGACGGTCGGCCCACTTTGTTCGAGCCGCTCGGCGATGCGGGCCCGCAACGGCGTTACGCCCTCTTCTTCGAGGTCGTAGATGGTCCGCAGATACATCTCGGTGGTATCAACCAGGTCGTTCATCCAGCACCCTCCATTGACGCTGAGTCTACTTGGCCGTACACCGAAATGCCCTGAAGGCTGCCTACACAAGCAGTATGCCCGCCGCGTTTCGCGGCGGGCATACTGCTACCCGACTTTGCCAGGGCCGAACCCCTACGGGCGGCCCGGGATGTCAACTCGCGTACGACCGCAACCGATCGGCGCGCTCGCCGTTGCGCAGCTTGCACATCACGTCGCGCTCGATCTGACGCACCCGCTCGCGGGACAGGCCGAACAGCTTGCCGATCTGGTCCAGCGTGCGCGGCTGACCGTCGTCCAGGCCGAACCGCAACCGGATCACTTGGTGCTCGCGCTCGTCGAGCGTGGCCAGCACGCTGCGGATGTCGGTGTGCAGCAGCTCGGAGATCACCGCGTTCTCCGCGGACATCGCCTCGGAGTCCTCGATGAAGTCGCCCAGCGGGGCCTCTTCCTCGGAGCCGACCGGCATGTCCAGGCTCACCGGGTCGCGGCTGTGCTCGAGCAAGTCGTTGATCTTCTCGACCGGGATGCCGGACTCGTTGGCCAGTTCCTCGTCGGTGGCCTCGCGTCCGAGGTTCTGGTGCATCTCACGCTTGATCCGGGCCAGCTTGTTGACCTGCTCGACCAGATGGACGGGCAAGCGGATGGTGCGGCTCTGGTCGGCCATGCCGCGGGTGATGGCCTGGCGGATCCACCACGTGGCATATGTCGAGAACTTGAATCCCTTTGTGTAGTCGAACTTTTCCATCGCGCGGATCAGCCCGAGGTTGCCCTCTTGGATCAGGTCCAGCAGCGGCATGCCGCGACCGGTGTAGCGCTTGGCCAGCGACACCACCAGGCGCAGGTTGGCTTCCAGCAGGTGGCGGCGCGCCGCCTGACCGTCGCGCACGACGGCCTCCAGATCGCGTTTCCGGTTCTCCCCGAGGCGCTTCCGCGTTTCCAGGAGGTGAGCGGCATAGAGCCCCGCCTCGATGCGCTTGGCGAGTTCCACCTCGCCGGCGGCGTTGAGCAATGCGGTCTTACCGATCCCGTTCAGGTAGACGCGAACCAGGTCCGCTGCGGGGCTTTGGGCATCCAGATCGCCGTCAAATCTGCTTGTGCTGGCGTTCGCCATAGCGACCTCCCGGTTGGCTTGTTGCTGTCATGTTGTTCAACGATGAATCAGCCCAGAGAGTTCCCACGCTTTCGTCATCTCACACGCCTTGACGTGCAGAAATGTGCCGAGGACCTGAGAATGTCCTGAGAAGTGCGGGGAGCCGACGGTTAGTCGGAACCGCCGTCGTACTTGAAGGCCCGCGGGCCGGGTTGCGGCGCCGGTTCTTCAGCGGCCTCGATCGCGCGCCGCTCGGCCCGCGGGAACAGCTGGGTGCGGTGGCGGTCGTCGTCGAACCGCCGGGGTTCGTCGCGCCGCCGCGGCGGGCGGTCGTTGGCGATCAGCACGGCCATCCACGGCAGCGGCAGCGACAGGGCGATGATCGCCAGGGAGATCAGGCCGTTGTGCCACGCGCCGTAGGCGAGCGCGGCCAAAATCAGCGCAGGCACCCGGAAGGACATCAACGTCATGTACTTGCGCACCCTCGCGCGATGTTGTTCTTCATACGAGGGCTCGGCGGCCGTGATGAGTACCGGGCGGCCATTGTCGTCGAACCCCAGATCGGAGTCCCGCTTCATCCCTCCACTGTCCCACACGTGATCGATTCCGGCTCAGCCGGTTTTGCGGCGCGACCGGCGGTGCACAATGTCAGGTATGGACACCCAGACGATCGAGCGCACCGATACCGACGAACGCGTCGACGACGGGACCGACAGCGACACGCCGAAGTACTTCCACTACGTCAAGAAAGACAAGATCGCCGAGAGCGCGGTGATGGGCAACCACGTAGTCGCGTTGTGCGGGGAGGTTTTTCCGGTGACGAAGGCGGCGAAGCCGGGTTCACCGGTGTGCCCGGAGTGCAAGCAGATCTACGAACGGCTCAAGAAGGGCTGATCAGGGCGGCGGTTCCGCCGGCGCGACTTCTCGATTCTGCGTCGCCGGATTGGTCGTCACGGGATTCGACAGCGACGCCACGGTGCGTTTCAGCGCGGGCGAACGCGAGAACAACCAGTTGCGCAGCCGGTGGGCGTGCGTGCGGGGGGCGGGGAATTCCTCCTGGATCGCGGCGTTGAGTTCCGCGCCCAGCATGATCGCGAAACCGCCGAAGAAGGCGAACAGCAAGAAGGCGATCGGCGTGGACAGCGCGCCGTAGGTGTAGCCGGTGCTGGTGATCCAGCCAAGGTAGATCCGCAGGCCCAGGGTGGCGATGATGAAGACCGCGGTCGCCAGCATTGCGCCGAATACGAGCCGGTGTGTCGGCAGCGGCTCGGGCAGCGACACCCGATACAGCAGCATGATCCCGAACATCAGGCCCAGGACCAACACGGGGTAGTAGCCGTAGTGCAGGAAGTTGGCCAGGCCGACCGGGATGTGCTCGCTCAACTCCCGCGGGCCGATCACCGCGATCGGGGCGGTCACCACCACGCCCATCAGCATCACGACGTAGAGGAACAGCGCGAAGAAGCGCTGCCGCACCGGGTGGCGCAGCGGCGTCTGGTCGTGGGCCTCGACGACGGAGTCGACGAACGCCGACATCGCCGACGAGCCCGCCCACAACGACACCAGGAAACCCAGCGAAATCACGTCGCCGCGCGCGTGCGCGGTGATGTCCCGGATGGTCGGTTCGATGATCTCGTTGACGACGCTGGGGGAGAAGAAGCTGTGCGCCGCCGAGATCGCGCTGTGCACGACGCTCGCCAGCGCGTCGGCTCCGAACAGGGGCGCCACGTAGGCGAGGCTGCCCAGCATTCCCAGCAGTAGCGGCGGGGTGGACAACGCCGACCAGAAACCGGCTTGCGCCGATTCCGAGAAGATCGAGTCGTCCCAACTTTTCGAAAGGGTCCTCAGCGAAATTCGCCGGATGTGATGGCGCGACGGCTTTGCGGCGACCTGCTCACTCATAGGAGTCCAGCATTACCGATAACTACTCGCACGCCTCACATTGTCGCCCGGGCGAGTTCGGCACACTCAGCTTCCGCTGACCTCCAGCACGGCGGCCAGTTCGGTCAGCCTCGCCTCGTGCTCGTTGGCGTGATGCTGGCAAAAGAGAAGCTCAGCTCCAGAAGGCAGCTTGGCGCGGACACGAGCGGCAGCACCGCAGCGGTCGCAACGGTCTGCTCTGGTCAGCTCGGGACTGGTCAAAGTTGCATTCATTGGCTTCTCCCGTTCTCGTTCATTCACTCTCTCAGACGTATGGGGTTTTGGCGTTGTTCCCCGATCGTTATCGGGTGTGTCGTTTCTCACGAGTTTTTCGTTGCCCTCGCGACGGCGCCCTAACGTAGCCATACGTGGCTTCCAATCCCGAAGTACTCATGCACATGTGTGGAATACACGACTGGTCACGAGCTCAAACCAGCGGTTTCATCACAGCCGACGCGCCCGGGGCCGGCGGTGCGAACGAGTTCATCCACCTGTCGACACCCGAGCAGGTGCATTTGCCGGCCAACCGACTCTTCCGCGGCCGCGACGACCTCGTGCTGCTGCATATCGACCCCGCCCTACTGGACTCGCCGGTTCGTTGGGAACCGGGAGTGCCAACGGATCCGGAGTCGATGCTGTTCCCGCATCTGTACGGCCCGCTGCCGGTGACCGCCGTCCTTCGCGTCACCGCGTACCGGCCGGGCCCGGACGGCGGCTTCGCGCCCGCCGCGGGGGCTCAGGACGCCGGGGACTCCACGTAGGCGTCGACTTCGATCTCCACCATCAGCTCGGGCGCGATCAGCGCCGAGACCTCCACCATGGAGGCCGCCGGGCGTATCTCGCCGAAGACCTCGGCGTGCACGGCGCCGACCTCGCGCCACCGCGAGATGTCGGTCACGAACATGCGGGTGCGGACCACGTCGGTCAGTGTTGCTCCGGCCTGGTGTAGCGCAATTTCGATGCGGCGCAATGCATCCCGCGTCTGCTCGGCGATGTCGCCGGCCGGCCCGGCGCCCGTCGTCCCGGCCACCGCCACGTACGGACCGACCCGCACGGCGCGCGAATAGCCGACGGTCGACTCGAATTCGGACCCGGAGGAGACCAGCTTGCGGTTGGCTGTCATGCGGTCACGGTAGCGGTCCTCGGCGGTCGCGACGATGTGATCGCGAAACATCCTGCAGGACAATCGGTTCAGTTGCGGCGGATGCGGAAAACCAGCATCGCGACCAGGCACAGTCCGAGCACCAGCTCGCACCAGAAGAAGGACAGGTAATCGGTGAGCGCCCCGACGGCCGGCGCGTTGGGCATCGAGTTGCGCACCGCCGAAAAGGAAAACAGGAGGACACCGAGGAACGAGATGAACGTGCCGTCGACGGGCTTGTCGCTGCGAATCTGGTTCGCGGTGAGCAGCACCGCCAGGATCGTCAACGCCCACATCAGCAACACGATGAAGACCGCGAAGATCCATGTCGAAGGCGCGCGTCCCACGCTGATCGTCAGGTCGTTGCCCTCGTTCGGTTCGCGCGGCGGGTTGCCGATGTCGATGCTGTAGCCGTGCACCGACCCCCCGGCGAGCAGCACCGTCGGGACGGGGGCGCCGTCGGGGGTCAGGATGCGCACGCTGAAGAGCGCTGAGTAGCTGTCGAAGGGGTATTGGCTGACGTCGCCGGATGACAGCGCGACGGGCAGCGTCTGCGAGGTCATCAGTCCGCCCGCGGCAAACGATTCATCCACCAGACCAGCGCCGCCGACGGCGACGACTCGGACGTTCTTGGCCAGGAAGACGCCGTCCTGCGCGAAGCGTCCCTTCGGCTCGAATTCCAGGTCCACCACCAACTGGTCATCGGTGGGACTGATCTTTTGGATGTCGGCATGGATGCGGATGCCGTCGCGCAGGTTGCTGTCGCCATTGATTCCCGATGCGTGGCCCGCCTGCTCGAACGAGACGGCGGTGACGGTCAAGACCGCCAGGAACGCGGTTGCGGCGAGCAGTACGAGCGAACGTCGGCGATGCGCTACCGGAACAGTTTTGACGCCGGTGTCGACAGCCACGCCCACACCGTAAACGAGTCAACCGCAACGGGTGCGCCGACGATTGAACGGCGGCTGAACAGCTCCGAACTAATCGAGGTAGTCGCGCAACACCTGAGAACGGCTGGGGTGGCGCAACTTTGACATCGTCTTGGACTCGATCTGGCGGATGCGCTCACGGGTCACGCCGTAGACCTGACCGATCTCGTCCAGGGTGCGCGGCTGGCCGTCGGTGAGACCGAACCGCAGCCGTACTACTCCCGCTTCGCGCTCCGAGAGCGTCTCGAGCACCGACTGCAGCTGGTCCTGCAGCAGCGTGAAGGACACCGCGTCGACGGCGACCACCGCTTCGCTGTCTTCGATGAAGTCACCGAGCTGGCTGTCGCCCTCGTCGCCGATGGTCTGGTCCAGCGAGATGGGCTCGCGGGCGTACTGCTGGATCTCCAGCACCTTCTCCGGCGTGATGTCCATTTCCTTGGCCAGCTCTTCGGGCGTGGGCTCGCGGCCCAGGTCCTGCAGCAGCTCGCGCTGGATGCGGCCAAGCTTGTTGATCACCTCGACCATGTGCACCGGGATGCGGATGGTGCGGGCCTGATCGGCCATGGCGCGGGTGATCGCCTGGCGGATCCACCATGTCGCGTAGGTGGAGAACTTGTAGCCCTTGGTGTAGTCGAACTTCTCGACCGCGCGGATCAGGCCCAGGTTGCCTTCCTGGATCAGGTCCAGGAACGCCATGCCGCGGCCCGTGTAGCGCTTGGCCAGCGACACCACCAGTCGCAGGTTGGCTTCCAGCAGATGGTTTTTCGCGCGGTCGCCGTCGCGGCAGATCCACATCATGTCGCGGCGCTGGGCGGCGGGCAGCTTGTCGCCGCGCTCGACGAGCTCGGACATCAGCTGGGTGGCGTACAGACCGGCCTCGATCCGCTTCGCCAGCTCAACCTCTTCCTCGGCGTTGAGCAGCGCGACCTTACCGATCTGCTTGAGGTAGGCGCGCACGGAGTCCGCGGATGCGGTGAGTTCGGCGTCCTTGCGGGCCTGCCGCAGCGCCTCGGATTCGTCCTCGTCCCAGACGAAATCGCCGGAGGCCTTGTCCTTTTCGGAGGGCTCGGCGATCTCCTCGTCCTCCTCGGCCGGTGCTTTAACGGCGGCCTTGGCGGCGGGGGCGGCCTCGGCGTCATCGCTGTCGTCGCCGTCGGAGGCTTCGGCCGCGGAAGCCTCGCCCTCGGCGTCCTCCTCGAGGTCGTCGAGGGCCAAGTCGCCGTCGATGTCGATGTCTTCGCCGGGCTCCGCTTCGAGGTCGGGCTCGCCGTCGAGGTCTTCGGCGGCGCCGTCGGCGTCCAGGGGTTCGGCGTCGGGATCGTCCTTGGCGCCCTTGGCGGCCTTGGTGCGGGCCGACGGCGCCTTGACGGCGCGGGCCTTCTTCTCGGTGCCTTCGGCTTCGGCTTCGGTCTTGGCGGCACCTGGTGCCGCCTTGGTGGCGCGCTTTGCGGGTGCGGAGCCGTTGGCGGCCTTGGTCGCCGGCCGCTTGGCGGGGGACTTCGTGGCAGTACCCTTCACCGGCTCATCGGTTGCCGGACTGGTCTTGGTCGCTGCCACTTACACCCCTTCGGTCGGACTCACTTTCGGTGGGTTTGGGCATGGATAACCGAAAGTGTCTGCTATGTCGAATGTCGGCGTGGATATCAGCGTGAACCTTCACACACTGTCAGTCGGGCCGTCGCCGTGAACCATTGTAACGACAGTGCGGGGTAGTGCCGCCCCACCGGCAAAAATCAGTGCGTCACGTCGGCCGTGGACGCCATCGCCGCGCCCACGATCCCGGCGCTGTTGAGCAGGGCCGCGGGCACCACCGGAGTGCGATTTTTCAGCAGCGGCACCCACTTGTCGGACCTGCGGCTGATGCCGCCGCCCGCGATGAACAGATCGGGCGACAGGGCGTTCTCCACGGCGATCAATACCCTGGTCACCTCCTTTGCCCACCGTTTGTAGCTCCACTTTTTCTTCTCTTTGACCGACGACGCCGCGCGCTTCTCGGCCTCTTTGCCGCCCACCTCGAGATGCCCGAATTCGGTGTTGGGTATCAGCTTGCCGTTGTGAATGACCGCGGATCCGATTCCGGTCCCGAACGTCAGCAGCACGACGAGTCCGGAATTGTCTTTGCCCGCGCCGTAGCGTTCTTCGGCGAGGCCTGCGGCGTCGGCGTCGTTGAGCACCGTCACCGGCTGGCCGTCCAGCTTGGCGGCGATGATTTCGCGGGCGTCGGTGCCGAGCCATTTCTTGTCGACGTTGGCCGCCGTCCGGACGATGCCGTGGGTGACCACGCCGGGGTAGGTCACTCCCAGCGGGCCGGTCCAGCCGAACTCCTTGACGACGGCCGCGATGGTCTCGGCGACGGCGGTCGGGGTGGCGGGTTGCGGCGTCAGCAGCTTGTACCGGTCACCGATCAGCGTCCCGGTGTCCAAGTCGACGATGCCGCCCTTGATTCCGCTGCCGCCGACGTCGATGCCGAAGCCGCGACGTTGCGCGGAGGCGGTGACAATCCCGGGCGTATCCGTGCTCGAGTCGGTGCTGGTCATGAATCTCCTCGGCGGGATTTTGGCTGTCCCTCACCTTAGCTGGCGGCCCGGCGGACGGGCGCGAGGCGATCGGCCGGTCTCCGCGGCGGCGGCCGCTGTGATGCGATGGACCGGTGACGCGACCTGAGGACCGACCGGCGCTGCTGCGCTCGGTGGCCGAGACGCTGGCCACCGAGGCGGCCGAGTTCGTGCGGCGGCGCCGCGCCGAGGTGTTCGGCGTGCACGCGGGTGACGCCGGCAGCGACGCCGTGCGGTCCAAGAGCACTCCGACCGACCCGGTTACCGTCGTCGACACCGAAACCGAACGGCTGCTGCGCGACCGACTGGCCCAATTACGGCCCGGGGATCCGATTCTCGGCGAGGAGGGTGGCGGACCCGCGGCGGCCGCGTCCGAAGGGGCGGTCACCTGGGTGCTCGATCCCATCGACGGCACCGTGAATTTCGTCTACGGCATCCCTGCCTACGCGGTTTCGGTTGGGGCACAGCGCAATGGCGAATCGGTGGCGGGTGCGGTCGCCGATGTCGTCGGTGGCCGGGTGTACTCGGCGGCGAGCGGCCTCGGCGCCCACGTCACCGACGCCCAGGGGCGGCACGCGCTGCGCTGCGCGGAGGTCGACGACTTGTCAATGGCGTTGTTGGGCACCGGTTTTGGCTATGCGCCCGGGCGGCGCGCCAGGCAGGCGGAGCTGCTCGCGCGGGTGTTGCCGGTGGTTCGCGACGTGCGCCGCATCGGTTCGGCGGCGCTGGACCTGTGCATGGTCGCGGCCGGACGCCTCGACGCCTACTACGAGCATGGGCTGCAGGCGTGGGACAGCGCGGCGGGCGCGCTGATCGCGGCCGAGGCGGGCGCCCGCGTGGTGCTGCCTGTGCCGAATGGGCCGGACGGGGTGGCGGGCGCCGCCGGGCTGGTGCTGGCCGCCGCGCCGGGAATCGCCGACCAGTTGCTGGCGGCGCTGCGGGAATTCGGCGGCCTGGAGCCGATCCCGGACTGAGTCAGCAGGCGCTGGAGTGAATCTTCGACAGCAGCGCGGGATCCGACGGCTCGGTGGCGCCCGGCTTCAGGGTGGCCAGCACGGCGTCGATGTCGTCGTTGTGGGCCAGCGAGGTGAACTCGGTGCCCAGGGCCAGGTCGACGGAGTCGTCGGCGCGGTTGTCGTTGAACAGCTCGGTGCACGGCGCCACCAGCCACACCGCGGCCGCGGTGGCCTGCCCGGCGGTGCCGAACCGGATCTGGCCCTGGCAGGTCAGCCGCGTGCCGGCGTAGATGGGGTCGTTCGTCGCGGCGGGCTGGGCAAAGCCCAGATCCTTCATCGCCCCGGCGACGTCGCCGGCCTGCCCGCCGCGGCCGCTGGCGTTGAGGACGCGGACCTTGGTGTCGGCGAGTTTGGCCGGTGACACGTCGGCCATCGCGGAGCGCGACATCTGCTCACCGAGCTGGGCCGGTGCCCCTGAAGCCTGTTGCGGCGGCGGGTTGCACGCCTGCACCTCGTGGACCTTCGCCGGCCGCGTCAACGCGACGACCCACACCACGCCCGTCACCAACACGAGGAAGACCAGCACGAAAATGGCCGGCCGGGGGTTGCGGCGCCGGAAGGGACGACCGTGTTTGTCGAATGCTGTGCCCTCTGTGATTTGCGCGACCACATGGGCACTCTAGCTGCATGCAAATCCGCTGTTTGAAGCCGAACGTAGGGGTCAAATCGGGTGTGTGACGCAAATCACAACTTTCTGGACCTCGATCTGGGCACGAATCATTTGGTGGATGCGTTCGACGCTGGTACAAAGCGTTGCTTGAGGTAACGCAGGCATGTGAGGGGATTTGGAATGCCTACCGACTATGACGCCCCGCGGCGCACCGAGACGGACGACGTCTCGGAAGACTCGCTGGAGGAGCTCAAAGCACGACGTAACGAGGCGGCGTCGGCCGTCGTCGACGTCGACGAAACCGAGACCGCCGAGTCTTTTGAACTGCCTGGCGCCGACCTCTCAGGTGAGGAACTGTCGGTCCGAGTGATTCCGAAGCAGGCCGACGAGTTCACCTGCTCGAGCTGCTTCCTGGTGCAACACCGCAGCCGCCTCGCCAGCGAGAAGAACGGCGTGCAGATCTGTACGGACTGCGCGGCCTGAGATCGGTCAGCTGCGCAATGCCGACAGCACCCGCTCGGGGCGACGGCAACTCACCAGCCAGTACGGCGTCGGGTCGTCTGGGTCATCGAGGACGACGAGAATCATCGTCGAGACCCATGCGCGATGCAGCACATAGGCCGCCGGATCGAGTTGCCGTCCCAGCGCCGCTGACTTTGCGGAGCGCGCGATCTCGGCGGATCGGGCGATCGCAGTGACCGGCAAATGCGCTGGGCCAGCCCATAATTCGACACCGCCCTCGCCGGCGGTCACCCGGATCTCGACGCGGCCGAGCCACAGCAGCGCACCGGCCGCCACCGTGAACAACGTTGCATACGGCAACCACTCGGGGAGCGTCTTGACACCCAGATTGACTTCGACAGCGATCAACGTCGCCAGCGCGAAGGCCGGTGGCCACCACCACCACGGGACCCACAACCGCTCGCGATATCGCACGCTGTGCGGCGCGACGCGCGTATCTGACACGCGGTCAAGGGTAGTCTGTGGCCCCGTGCCGACCAGTCTCGCCGTTGTCCGCCTTGATCCCGAACTGCCGCTGCCCAGTCGCGCCCACGAGGGCGACGCCGGGGTGGATCTCTACAGCGCAGAAGACGTCCGGTTGGACCCCGGACACCGTGCTCTGGTGCGAACCGGTGTCGCGGTCGCCATCCCGTTCGGGATGGTCGGATTGGTCCACCCGCGTTCGGGATTGGCGTCGCGGGTGGGGCTTTCGATCGTCAACAGCCCGGGCACAATCGATGCGGGCTACCGCGGCGAGATCAAGGTGGCCCTGATCAACCTCGATCCCACTGAGCCGATCCAGGTGCATCGCGGCGACCGCATCGCCCAGCTGCTGGTGCAGCGGGTCGAATTGGTCGAGCTGGTCGAGGTCTCGTCGTTCGACGAGGCCGGGCTGGCCGAAACATCCCGTGGCGACGGTGGCCACGGTTCCTCCGGCGGACATGCGAGTTTGTGATGGCACTTGGAAGACGTTCAGGCAATGACGACGCGGCCGCCGACGAGCCGGTAGTGGCGCCGGACGACGTGGCGGCGGCCGCCGACCCCGTCGATGACGAGTTCGACGAGGACCTCGAGGGCCCGTTCGACATCGAGGACTTCGACGATCCCGCGGTCGCGGAGCTGGCCAGGCTGGACCTGGGTTCGGTGCTGATCCCGATGCCCGAGGCCGGTCAGCTGCAGGTCGAGCTGACCGAGACCGGGGTGCCCAGCGCGGTCTGGGTCGTCACCCCCAACGGCCGTTTCACCATCGCCGCCTACGCCGCACCCAAGACCGGCGGTCTGTGGCGCGAGGTGGCCGGCGAGCTCGCCGAGTCGCTGCGCAACGACTCGGCACAGGTCAGCATCAAGGACGGTCCGTGGGGCCGCGAAGTGGTCGGCACCGCCTCCGGCGTGGTGCGCTTCATCGGCGTCGACGGCTACCGCTGGATGATCCGCTGCGTCATCAACGGCCCGCAGGAGACGATGGAGGAGCTGGACGCCGAGGCGCGAACGGCGTTGGCCGACACCGTCGTTCGCCGCGGCGACACGCCGCTTCCGGTGCGGACGCCGCTGGCGGTGCAGCTGCCCGAGCCGATGGCCGAGCAGCTGCGGGAGGCCGCCGCGGCGCAGCAGGCCCAGCAGCAGGGGGAGGCCGAGGAGCCGCCCGCCGAGCCGGCCGCCCGGCGCAGCGTCGACGGATCGGCGATGCAGCAGCTGCGCACCACCACCGGCGGCTAGGGCGGAAGGCCCGCATCGCCCCGGGGCCTAGATGTCGCCCAGCGCGGCCAGGCACGCGGCGCCCAGCGCCGCGGTGTTGGCACCGATCTCGTCCAGCGTCACCGTTCGCAGCGCCGCGCGCGGCGCGGCCTCGACCCAGTCGAGGCCGGCCCGCAGCGGGTGAATCGTGTCGTCGACCGCCGAGACGACCGCCAGGGGCGCGGCCAGCCGGCCGAGCTCGACGGTAGTGGGCGCGACGTAGCCCGCCGCCTCTTCCATGGCGTCGGGCAGGTGCGGCCACTGCGCGCGCCACGACCGGGCCAGCTCGCCGGCCAGCCAAGGCGGGCTGGACGCACGCATCTGCGCGGTCGTCGCCTCGAGGCCGTCGGCGCGAAGTTGCGACGCCGAGTACCGGGCCGCCAGGGCGGCCGGCGCCGAGCCGGGCGCGCCGGCCCACGCCGGCAGGGCCGCGAGGACCGCGACGGTGTGATCGGGATGCGCCAGCGCCCACGCGAGGGCGACCGCGGCGCCGATCGACACGCCGCCGACACAGATCGGGCCGTCGCGCGCCGCGTCGTCGAGCGCCGCGCGGTAGCCGTCGACCAGCCGCCGCGGGTCCGGCGGCGGTGCCACCAGCAACGCCCCGACGGCGCGCAGCGGGGCAGAAAATGCGCGGCAAACGTAGTCGTCGTCGGATCCGGTCCCGGGCAGCAACACCGTTGTGACACCGCGCAGATCGACAACCACTCCCTGATCCTGCCCGCCGAAACCGGGAGTCCAAAATCACGTTTCATTGGATTGGCGCCGGGGAACCAACGGGTTTACCGTGTCCGTTGGCATGGATGAGAGCGCCGGAGCTTTACCAGCATTGTCAGGAGTCGCCATGGGGGCCCAGAGTTATCTGCGCCGGCTCACCCGTCGGTTAACCGAGGACCCGGAAGAGCTCGACTCCGAGGAATTGTCCGACGAGGTCGCCAGCACCGGCGCGCAGCGCGCAATCGATTGCGAGCGCGGCCAAGAGGTCACGATGGTGGGCACGCTGCGCAGCGTCGAATGTAACGGCAAGAACTGCGCGGGCGGTGTCCGCGCCGAATTGTTCGACGGCAGCGACACCGTCACCCTGGTGTGGTTGGGACAGCGCCGCATCCCCGGCATCGACTCGGGCCGCACGCTTCGGGTGCGGGGCCGGATGGGCAAGCTGGAGAACGGAACCAAGGCGATCTACAACCCGCACTACGAAATTCAGCGTTGACGCTGCCCGATAGCGCACGAAGCCGCGTGAGCCCCGACCGCCTGCTGGAGCAGCTGGGCGGAATCAGTGGGCTGATCTATTCGTCGCTGCCCGTCCTGGTTTTCGTGGCGGTGTCCAGCCTGTCGGGCTTGCTGCCCGCGATCGGCTGCGCGCTCGGCGTCGCCGCGCTGGTGTTGGTGTGGCGACTGATCCGGCGGGAATCGACGCAGCCGGCGTTTTCGGGGTTCGTGGGGGTCGCCATCTGCGCGCTGGTCGCCTACGTGGTCGGGGCGTCCAAGGGCTACTTCCTGCTGGGCATCTGGATGTCGCTGCTGTGGGCCGTGGTGTTCGCGGCGTCGATCCTGATCCGGCGGCCGGTGGTGGGCTACCTCTGGAGCTGGGCCGGCAGCCGCGACCGGAGCTGGCGCGGCGTGCCGCGCGCCGTCTACGCCTTCGACGTCGCCACGCTGTGCTGGACGCTGGTCTTCGGCGCCCGGTTCGTGGTGCAACGGCTCCTCTACGACGCCGACCAGACGGGTTGGCTGGGCGTGGCCCGCATCGCGATGGGCTGGCCGCTGACCGCGCTGGCCGCGCTGCTGACCTATGTGGCGATCAAGGCAGCCCAGCGCGCCCTTGACGTCGTCGTCGCCGTCGACGGCGCCGCGGCCCCGCTCGACAAGGACATCGCCCGCGACTAGTCGGGCGGCGCGACCGCGGGCAGCAGCAGCTTGCTCAGGTCCTCTTCGGCCTCGGTGACCGCGACGAACAGCAGCTCGTCGCCGCCCTCCAGCGGCTCGTCGCCCTCGGGCACGATCACGCGCGGCCCGCGCAGGATCGTCACCAGCGCGACGTCCCGGGGCAGCTGCAGCCGGCGCACCGGCTTGCCGCCCCACGGGGTGTCGTCGGGCAGCGTGATCTCGACCAGGTTGGCCTGACCCTTGCGGAATTCCATGAGCCGCACCAGATCGCCGACGGCGACGGCCTCCTCGATCAGCGAGGCCAGCATGCGCGGGGTGGACACCGCGACGTCCACGCCCCAGGCGTCGGTGAACAGCCACTCGTTGCGTGGGTCGTTGACCCGGGCCACGACTCGGGGCACCGCGAACTCGGTCTTGGCCAGCAGACTGAGCACCACGTTGACCTTGTCATCGCCGGTCGCTGCGACGACCACGTCGAAATCCTCCAGGTGCACCGACTGCAGCAGGCTCAGCTCGCAGGCGTCGCCGAGCCGCCAGTGCGCGGCCGGGATCGCGTCGACGTCGATGTGGTCGGGGTTGCGCTCGATCAGGGTGATGTCGTGGTTGTTTTCCACCAGCTCACGGGTGACCGAGCGCCCGACGGCGCCCGCCCCGGCGACAGCTACCTTCATGCGCGCCGCTCCTGTGTTCCGCTGGAGGTCATCGCCCTGCTTCCGAATCGAGGTCTTCGCTGGGTGGCAGCGCGGCGATCGCTACCGCCTCGGCGGCGCGGCCCGATATGGCGGCGATGTAGACCTGGTCTCCAGCCTGGATGACGGTCTTCGGTTCCGGCAGGATGCCCGTGCCGAACCGGATCAAAAACGCCACCCGCGCGCCGGTGGCCTGCTCGAGGTCGGTGGCGCGGTGCCCGGCCCAGTCCTCATGCAGTTCGACCTCGGCGACGGCGACGGTGCCGGTGGGGTCGCGCCACTTAGCGGTTTCGCTCTCCTTCGTCAAGACGCCGAGCAGGCGGTCGGTGGTCCAGGGCACCGTGGCGATCGTCGGGATACCGAGCCGCTCGTAGACCTCGGCGCGCTTGGCGTCGTAGATCCGGGCGACGACGCGGTTGACGCCGAATGTCTCGCGGGCCAGGCGGGCCGAGATGATGTTGGAGTTGTCCCCCGAGGACACCGCCGCGAACGCGTCGGCCTCCTCGATACCGGCCTTCAGCAGCACATCCCGGTCGAAGCCCTGGCCCAGCACCCGCTCGCCGGCGAAATCGGGGCCGAGCCGGTTGAAGGCGGTGCTGTCGCGGTCGATCACCGCGACGTCGTGCCCGATTCGCGACAGGCCGTCCGCCAACGAAGAGCCGACGCGGCCGCAGCCCATCACCACCACCCGCACTTCAGGTCCTCCCGCTGGGTCCTGTCGGTGTCACTCCATCGGCAAACTTGTGTGGCCAGCCGATTTCCGTCGGGAACATTCTCGCCCACGGAACGCTACCGGCATGGCCTGTTGCGCTTACTCTTGGCTCTCGTGTCCAAACTTTCAACCGCAGCGCGCAGGTTGCTCATCGGGCGGCCGCAACGTAGCGACCGGCTGAGCCACACCCTGCTGCCCAAGCGCATCGCCTTGCCGGTGTTCGCCTCCGATGCGCTGTCGTCGGTGGCGTATGCGCCAGAGGAAATCTTCCTCATGCTCTCGGTGGCCGGGGCGACCGCGTACGCGTTGACGCCGTGGATCGGGCTTGCGGTGGCCGCCGTCATGTTGGTGGTGGTGGCCAGCTACCGGCAGAACGTGCATGCCTACCCCTCCGGCGGAGGCGACTACGAGGTGGTGACCACGAACCTCGGTGAGACCGCAGGCCTCGTCGTGGCCGCCGCCCTGATGGTGGATTACGTTCTCACCGTTGCGGTTTCGACGGCTTCTGCGATGGCCAACATCGGTTCCGCCGTCCCGATCGTGGCCCAGAACAAGGTCTGGTTCTGCGTGGCCGCCATCGTGATCGTGATGGCGCTGAACCTGCGCGGCATTCGCGAGTCCGGGGCGGCCTTCGCGATTCCGACCTATGCGTTCATCGTCGGGGTCGTCGTGATGATCGGCTGGGGGCTGTTCCGGATTTATGTGCTGGGCAACCCGCTGAAGGCCGAATCCGCCGGGTTCACGATGCACGCAGAGCACGGCCCGATCCTGGGGTTCGCGTTCGCGTTCCTGGTAGCGCGCTCGTTCTCGTCGGGCTGCGCCGCGCTGACCGGTGTCGAGGCGATCAGCAATGGGGTGCCCGCGTTCCAGAAACCCAAGTCGCGCAACGCCGCAACGACGCTGGCGATGCTGGGCGGCATCGCGGTGGCGCTGCTGATGGGCATCATCGTGCTGGCCGAGCAGATCGGGGTGAAGCTCGTCGAGGACCCCGCCACGCAGCTGAGCGGCGTCCCGCCCGGCTACATGCAGAAGACGCTCGTCACGCAGCTGGCCGAAACCGTGTTCGGCAGCTTCCACATAGGCTTCCTGCTCATCGCCACCGTCACCGCCCTGATCCTGGTGCTGGCCGCCAACACCGCGTTCAACGGGTTCCCGGTGCTCGGCTCGGTGCTGGCGCAGCACAGTTACCTGCCGCGCCAGCTGCACACGCGCGGCGACCGCCTGGCGTTCTCCAACGGGATCCTGTTCCTGTCGGTGGCGGCCCTGACATTCGTCATCGCGTTCCGCGGCGAGGTGACCGCACTGATCCAGCTCTACATCGTCGGGGTGTTCATTTCGTTCACCCTGAGCCAGATCGGCATGGTCCGGCACTGGACTCGGTTGCTGCGCAGCGAAACTGACCCGAAGGCGCGCGCCAAGATGAAGCGCTCGCGGGTAATCAACACCGTCGGTCTGGTGTCCACCGGCGCGGTTCTGCTGGTGGTGCTGGTCACCAAATTCTTTGCCGGGGCGTGGATCGCGATCGTGGCGATGAGCGCGCTGTTCGTCATCATGAAGCTGATCCGCAAGCACTACACCACCGTCAACCGCGAACTGGAGGAGCAAGCCGCCGCGCAGCACGACGTCGTGTTGCCCAGCCGTAACCACGCTTTGGTGCTGGTGTCGAAGTTGCATCTGCCGACGCTGCGCGCCCTGGCCTACGCGCGCGCGACGCGTCCCGATGCGCTCGAGGCCCTGACGGTCAGCGTGGACGACGTGGAGACCCGTGCGCTGGTGCAGGCCTGGGAGCAGAGCAACATCAGCGTGCCGCTCAAGGTCATCGCGTCGCCCTACCGCGAAATCACCCGTCCGATACTCGATTACGTGAAGCGCGTGAGCAAGGATTCACCGCGGACCGTCGTCACGGTGTTCATCCCGGAGTACGTCGTGGGCCACTGGTGGGAGCAGGTGCTGCACAACCAGAGCGCGCTGCGGCTCAAGGGCCGGCTGTTGTTCATGCCCAATGTCATGGTGACTTCGGTTCCGTGGCAACTGAGTTCATCGGAGCGACTGCAGACGCTGCAGCCGCACGCCGCACCCGGCGACGCCCGTCGCGGCATCTTCGATTGAGTCCGGCACTCACCCCCGAGCTGGACGAGGATCACCCCATGCGGCCCGAGTTGCCGGTGACACCGACGAGTCCCGAACTGACGCTTCTCACCGGCGCCCCCGCCAACGGCGGCAGTTGCGTGGCGCACCACGAAGGCCGGGTCGTGTTCGTGCGCTACGCCCTGCCCGGCGAGCGGGTGCGGGTGCGGGTCACCGCGGACCGCGGATCTTATTGGCATGCAGAGACTGTCGAGGTGCTCGACGCGTCGGAGCACCGGGTCGCGTCGCTGTGCCCGATCGCCGGGCCGGACGGCGCCGGGTGTTGCGATCTGGCGTTCGCGGTTCCGGAGGCAATTCGCTCGTTCAAGGCCAGCGTCGTGGCCAATCAGCTGGAACGCCTTGGCGGGCACCACTGGAGCGGCGAGGCCGAGCCGCTCGGGGATTCTGGGCCAACCGGCTGGCGCACCCGGGTGCGGCTGGATGTGGGTGCCGACCGTCGCCCCGGCTTTCACCGCTACCACAGCGACGAGCTGGTGACCGACCTGCGTTGCGCCCAGTTGCCGTCCGGCATGCTCGACGACCTGACTGCGCCCGGCGGCAGGGCCGACTGGCCGGTTGGCGCGCAGCTGCACGTGGCCATCGACGACGACGGCGGGCGCCACGTGGTGCGAACCCTGCGGCAGGGTCGGGGCACCGCAACCAAAGTGGTTGAGGGCGCCTACGAAGCGACGCAGCGGGTGGGACAGCGGGTCTGGCGGGTGCCGGTGACGGCGTTCTGGCAGGCGCACCGGCAGGCGGCGCGCGTGTACTCGCGTCTAGTCGCCGACTGGGCGCAGCCGGACGCCGGCGCGCGGGTCTGGGATCTCTACGGCGGCGCAGGCGTTTTCGCCGCGGCGCTGGCCGACGCGGTGGGGCCCGCCGGGCGGGTGCTGACCGTCGACACCTCGCGGGCGTCCTCGCGGGCGGCTCGCGCCGCACTGGCGGACCTGCCGCAGGTGGACGTCGTCACCGAATCGGTGCGCCGGGCGCTGGCCGCGCAACGGACCGGCGCCGACGTGGCGGTGCTGGACCCGCCCCGCGCGGGGGCCGGGCGCGAGGTGATCGACCTGCTGGCCGCGGCCTCGGTGCCACGCGTGATCCATATCGGTTGTGAGGCAGCATCTTTCGCGCGCGACATCGGCCTGTACCTGGCCCGGGGCTACGCCGTCGAGAAGATCAAGGTGTTCGACGCGTTCCCGCTGACCCATCACACCGAATGCGTCGCGTTGCTGACTCGAACGCCCGCGACAGGCTAGACTGCGTCGCGGTGTGCCGGGAAGTCTGGTCGGCGGTGTCGTTGTCGTACGATCGAAAGGCTCGCGTGGCTGCCATCGAACAACGGTCCGCACTCATCGCGCCTTTCGGGCGCCCGCTGTTGGGCGGGGCCCCGTGAACCAGTCTTCTCATTATGCGTTGATCGTCTTGCTTTGCAGCGCTGTGGGTTTGGTTGCCGTTCTGGCGAATCGACTCACCGAGCGGGTGAAAATTCCGGTGCCGCTCCTCGTGCTGGTCGGAGCGGCCGTCGCGGTGCATGCGCTGCCCGCCGTGCCGACACCGTCGGAGCCGACCGTCGAGCGGGTCATCACGATCGCGCTGGTGCTGGTGCTGTTCGACGGCGGAATGCACATCGGGCCGTCGCGCTTTCGCGCGGCGGTTGCTCCGATCCTGTCGGTCGGCGTGGCGGGGACCGCCCTCACCGCCGCCGGCGCGGCACTGGTCTTGCACTGCCTGTTTGGCATCGGCTGGTTTCCCGCGGTCCTCGTCGCCACCGCCGTCGCCCCCACCGATCCGGCCGTCGTGTTCTCCGTCCTGGGCAAGCGCGAGATCAGGGGTCGCAGTAGCACCATCCTGGAGGGCGAGTCGGGTGCCAACGATCCGGTCGGCATCTCGTTGATGTCCAGCCTGATCGCCGCCGGTGGTCTCAGCGCGGCTGGATTCGCCAGCGTGGGAACCCAATTCGTGTTGCAGATGGCGATCGGGTTCGCCGTCGGGGTGGTCGGCGGCCGTGCCCTACTCGTCTTCATGCGCCGCGTGACATTGCCGAGCGAGGCCTTGTACTCGCTGCGAACGCTGGCCACGTGTCTGATGTTGTACGGCATCGCCACGCTGGCGCACGGTTCGGGATTTCTGGCGGTGTTCGTGGCCGGCATCGTGATCGGCGATGCGCGTGCGCCCTACAAGCCGGAGATCAAGCGGTTCCACGCCGGGTTGGCGGGCCTGGCCGAAATCGTCGCGTTCGCCATCCTGGGTTTGACCGTCGACCTCGACGTGCTCGCCCATCCCGATGTTTGGATTCCCGGGGTCATCCTCGGTGTGACCCTGACCCTGGTGATTCGCCCGTTGGCCGTGAGCGCCTGCCTGGCTCCGGTACGGCTACGGCGAAACGAACGCATCTTCATTCTCGTCGCCGGGCTGAAGGGTGCGGTGCCGATCCTGCTCGGCGAGTTCCTGCGTGCTGCACACGTCGCTGACGCCGAACGTCTGTACGGCATCGTCGTGGTCGTCGTCATCTTCTCGGTTTTGGTGCAGGGCAGCTCGGTGACCGGTGTCGCCAGGCTGTTGCACCTGCCCATGCGCACCGTCGAGACACAGCCGTGGGAGATAGGGGTCCGGCTCGCGGACGAGCCGGAGGGGGTCCATCGCTTCAGCGTCGCCGCCGGGTCTGCCGCCGAGGGATGCACGGTCGAGGGTCTCGGTGACCGGGTCGGTGACATCTGGGTGAGCATCGTGGTCCGCACCACCGGCCTGGTGCCGGTGCGGGGCGACACCGCGCTCGAGGCCGGCGACGAGGTCGTCGTGCTGGCGGATCCCGAACTTCACGACCTGCTCGCCGCGCAGTTCGGCCGTCCGTAAGTCGCCCACCGCCAGAACTCGATCCTGCTGATCCTGCGCACCGCTGCGTAGACTGGCCCAATGCTGGAACAGATCCGTGGGCCCGCTGATCTGCAGCACCTTTCCCAACAGCAACTACGCGATCTGGCGGCAGAGATTCGCGAGTTCCTGATTCACAAGGTGGCTGCCACGGGCGGGCATCTGGGGCCGAATCTCGGGGTCGTCGAGCTGACGCTGGCGCTGCACCGGGTGTTCGATTCTCCACACGATCCGATCATCTTCGACACCGGCCACCAGGCCTACGTGCACAAGATGCTGACGGGCCGCTCCCACGACTTCGAAAACCTGCGTAAGAAGGGCGGGCTGTCGGGATACCCGTCGCGCGCCGAGAGCGAGCACGACTGGGTCGAGTCCAGCCACGCCAGCGCGTCCCTGTCCTACGCCGACGGGCTGGCGAAGGCGTTCGAGCTGACCGGCCACCGCAACCGGCACGTCGTCGCCGTCGTGGGTGACGGCGCCCTGACCGGCGGCATGTGCTGGGAGGCGCTGAACAACATCGCCGCCTCCCGCCGCCGGGTGATCGTCGTCGTCAACGACAACGGCCGCAGCTACGCGCCCACGATCGGCGGCGTCGCCGACCACCTGGCGACGCTGCGGTTGCAGCCGGCCTACGAACAGGTGCTGGAGAAGGGCCGCGACGTGGTCCGGTCCATGCCGCTGTTCGGCAAGATCGCCTACCGCTTCATGCACAGCGTCAAGGCCGGCATCAAGGACTCGCTGTCGCCACAACTGTTGTTCACCGACCTGGGGCTGAAATACGTGGGCCCGGTCGACGGCCACGACGAGCGCGCGGTGGAGGCCGCGCTGCGCCACGCGCGCGGCTTCGGCGGCCCGGTGATCGTGCATGTCGCCACCCGCAAGGGCATGGGCTATGCGCCCGCCGAGGCCGACGAGGCCGAGCAGATGCATTCGACGGTCCCGATCGACCCGATCACCGGGCAGGCCACCAAGATCGCGGGCCCGGGCTGGACGACGACCTTCTCCGACGCGCTGATCGGCCACGCCCGCACCCGCCGCGACATCGTGGCCATCACGGCGGCGATGCCGGGGCCCACCGGGTTGACGGCGTTCGGGCAGCAGTTCCCGGACCGGCTGTTCGACGTCGGCATCGCCGAGCAGCACGCGATGACGTCGGCGGCGGGGCTCGCGATGGGCGGGATGCACCCGGTGGTGGCCATCTACTCGACCTTCCTCAACCGGGCGTTCGACCAGATCATGATGGACGTCGCGCTGCACAAGCTGCCCGTCACCATGGTGCTCGACCGGGCCGGCGTCACCGGCTCCGACGGCCCCAGCCACAACGGCATGTGGGACCTGTCGCTGCTGGGCATCGTGCCCGGCATCCGGGTGGCCGCACCCCGGGACGGTACCCGGCTGCGCGAGGAACTCGGCGAGGCGCTCGACGTCGACGACGGCCCCACCGCGATACGGTTCCCCAAAGGCGATGTGGGAGAAGACATTCCCGCGTTGGAGCGGCGGGTCGGGGTCGACGTGCTCTCGGTACCGGCCAGCGGGTCCAACCACGACGTGCTGTTGGTCGGGGTCGGCGATTTCGCGCGGATGGCACTGGCGGTGGCCAAGCGCCTGCACACCCAGGGCATCGGCGTGACCGTGATCGACCCGCGCTGGGTGCTGCCGGTGCCCGACGGCGTCCTCGAGCTGGCCGAGCAGCACAAGCTGGTCGTCACGCTCGAGGACAACGGCGTCAACGGCGGGGTGGGATCGGCGGTGTCGGCCGTGCTGCGGCGCGCGGACATCGACGTGCACTGCCGCGACGTCGGCCTGCCCCAGGAGTTCTTCGAACACGCCTCGCGCGGCGAGGTGCTGGCCGAGCTCGGCCTCACCGACCAGGACGTGGCCCGCCGGATCACCGGTTGGGTTGCGGCGCTGAGCAGTTCGGAGTCCGAAGCGGAGATCCGCGAGCACCTCGACTAGTCGGCGGCCTCGGCCGGCGGCTGGACCGCCCTGGCAAGGGCTTCCACCACGAGTTCGCGCTGCCACGGCCGCGCCTGCCCGGCGCGCAGGAAGTCCTCGACGGCCGTGACCGGGTCCGCGACGGCTTCCCAGTCCCAGCACAATCGCCGCACCAGGTCGGGGGAGATCAGGTTTTCGGCCGGCACGCCCACCCGCTGCGACACCTCCGCCAGCCCGGCCCGGGCCGCCTCCAGCCGCGCAGCGGCCTCGGGTTTGCGCCGGCTCCAGCGCGCCGCCGGCGGCGGCCCGTTGGGCGGCTCGGCATCCTCGGGCTGATTGCGGCTATCCCGGGCCGCCTGCAGCGCCCCCAGCCACACCGAGGCGCTACGGCGTTGGTTGCGCCCGCCGAACACCGGCAACGCCACCAGCTCCTCGACCGATTTCGGGTTGGCGATGGCCGCGTCGATGATCGCCGAGTCCGGCAGAATGCGGCGCGGGGCGACGTCGCGGCGCTGGGCGATGACGTCGCGGGTCAGCCATAGCTCGCGGACCGCGGCCAGGCCGCGCCGGTCGCGCACCTTGTGGATTCCCGACGTCCGCCGCCAGCGGTCCCGGCGCACCGCCGGCGCGGCCTCCCGGGCGCCCGCGCTCCTTAAGTATTCGAATTCCTGTGCAGCCCAATCAGTTTCACCCTGGTCGGCCAGCACCTGCGCGATCGCATTGCGCAGCTCGATCAGCAGCTCGACGTCCAGGGCGGCGTAGTTCAGCCATTCGCTGGGCAGCGGTCGCTTGGACCAGTCGGCCGCGCCGTGGCCCTTGACCAACCCGAATCCCAGCAGCCGCTCGACCATGGTGGCCAGGTTCACGCGGTCGAAGCCGGCCAGCCGCCCGGCGAGCTCGGTGTCGTAGAGCGCGGGCGGGTGCAGGCCGACCTCGGCCAGGCACGGCAGATCCTGATCGGCGGAGTGCAGGATCCATTCGTCCTTGGCCAGCACTTCGGCAAGCGGCTGCAGCGCGGTCAGCGGGTCGGCGTCGTGGCTGACCGGGTCGATGAGCACGGTGCCGGCGCCGGCCCGGCGGATCTGAATGAGGTACGCGCGGTTGGAGTAGCGGAAGCCCGACGCCCGCTCGGCGTCCACCGCGAACGGGCCGTGTCCGCCGTCCAGGAATTCCGCGGCCGCCGCGATCTGGCGGACGGTGACCGAAAGCTCGGGAACCCCCTCGGCGGGATGAAGTAGCGGGGTGGGTTCGGGTTCAGTGCTGCCGGACGCATCGGCCGCCGGTTCGCACATATCAGGCGCGTGACCGCGAGCCCAGGTCAGTGACCCCGACCGGCGGCAGGCCGGAGGCGTGCTCCAGCACTTCGCAGAACGCCTCGACGTGGACGCCGACCTCGGGGGTCGTCGCGGTCCAGGAGGCCCGTAGCTCGAGCTGGTGTGCGCGCGGCGGTCCGGAGATGTCGCCGTAGCGCACCGACGTGGTGGCCGTGACGGTGCCGCCCAGCGCGGTGAGCTGGTCGGTGCGCGACTCGAGCGCGTCGACCAGCCAGCTCCACGCCACTTCCGGTAGCAGCGGGTCGACGGCCTCGCTGGAGTCCAGGTCGGCCTGGATGTAGGCGACCAGGCGGATGGTGCCGTCCCAGGCGTCGGCGCCCTCGGGGTCGTACAACAGGATCAGCCGGCCGAAGGCGTCGCCCTCGGAGCGCTCGGGAACGATCTCGAGGTCGGGATGCTTGACCTCGGCGCCCAGCGCGTAGCTGAAGGGCGCCAGGCGCTGCGGCGGGCGGATGGGGCCCAGCTCGATCTCGGGCCGGGCGCTGACGGCGTTCATGGCCGCGACCGCCTCGCGGAATGGGGCCGGTTCAGCTGAAGTCACTGCGGCCACTCCTATTCGTCGCTCCCGCTCCTCATCGTCGTAGGCGCGGGTCACAGCGTCCGACGCTAGACCCATCGGCCAACACCCCGCGACAGGCGCGCCGGTTTCCAAACCCGTCGCGACCAAGCCGTTACCAAGGCTCTTCACGATCTCCACAATCGCGCGTTTGCGCTGGTCAGGTCCCTGTTCCGCCGGTGAATCGCGCCGGGCGCTTCTCGCGGTGGGCGGCCAGTCCTTCCTGGACGTCGGGGCCGCTGAAACTGAGGAATTCCAGGCCAAGCGAGGTTTCGAAGGTGGGGGCGAACATGCGGTACCAGGAGTTCAGGCTGCGCTTGGTCCAGCGGATCGCGTTCTGGGCGCCCTGCGCCAAATCGCCGGCGATGCGGGTCGCGGTCGGCAGCACCTCGTCGTCGTCGACGCAGGCCGAGACCAGGCCGATGCGCTCGGCCTCCTCGCCGACCAGCGTCTCGCAGGTGAGCAGGTAGTACTTGGCCTTGGCCATGCCGACCAGCAGCGGCCAGCAGATCGCGGCGTGGTCACCGGCGGCGACCCCGAGCTTGGTGTGCCCGTCGATGAGTTTCGCGGTCCGGCCCGCGACCGAGATGTCGGCCAGCAGCGCCACCACCAGCCCCGCCCCGACGGCCGGGCCGCGGATTGCCGAGACCACCGGCTTGTCGAAGTTGACCATGTTGAGCACCAGGTCGCGGGCCTCGCGCATGATGCGGATCCGGCCCTCGTAATCGTTGATGGTCTCGTCGATCAGGTCGAAGCTGCCGCCGGAGGAGAACGCCCTGCCCTCGCCGCGGACCAGGACGGCGCGCACGGCTGGGTCGCGATCGATCGCAGGCCAGACGTCGGCGAGATCGCGGTGCATCTGCGGCCCGACGGAATTCAGCCCGGGGGAGTCCAGCACCAGCGTCAGGACGCCTTCGGAACCAGGTTTGTCGCCGAGTTCGAAGCGGAGGCTGGGGAATTCGTCGTAGTTGACCGACGCTGGCGCTACTGGCACGTGGTCGATGTTACGCAGCGGCTTCGGGCACGGCGCCCGGCCTGCGCGCTCCGTGGCAGCATTGAGGCTGATGAACACCCCTGCGCACACGCACCGCGAACTTCCGGAGTCGCCGTACCTGGCCGCACTCACCGGCCGCAAACCCGGCCGGGTGCCGGTGTGGTTCATGCGGCAGGCCGGCCGCTCGCTGCCCGAATACCGGGCGCTGCGTCAAAACCACGCCATGCTGGCGGCGTGCTTCGAGCCCGAGATGGTCTGCGAGATCACCCTGCAACCGATCCGCCGCCACGACGTCGACGCCGCGATTCTGTTCTCCGACATCGTGGTGCCGCTGCGCGCGGCCGGGATCGATTTGGACATCGTCCCGGACGTCGGACCGGTGATCGCGCACCCGATACGCACCGACGCCGACATTGACGCGATGAAACCCCTTGAAGCGCAAGCCATTCAGCCGGTCTGCGAGGCGGTCAAGCTCCTGGTCGACGCGCTGGGCGAGGTGCCGCTGATCGGTTTCGCGGGTGCTCCTTTCACCCTGGCCTCGTATCTCGTCGAGGGCGGCCCCAGCCGTAATCACGCCCGCACCAAGGCGATGATGCTGGCTGAACCGGCGAGCTGGCACGCGCTGATGTCCAAGCTGGCCGACCTGACCGTGGCGTTCCTGCGCGGCCAGATCGACGCCGGGGTCGACGCGATCCAGGTATTCGACTCGTGGGCCGGGACGCTGTCGCTGGCCGATTACCGCCAATACGTATTGCCGCACAGCGCGCGGGTGTTCGCCAGCCTGGCCGAATACGGCATCCCCATGACGCACTTCGGGGTTGGGACGGCCGAGCTGCTGGGCGCGATGGGCGAGGCGGGCGCGACGGTCGTCGGGGTGGATTGGCGAACCTCGCTGACCGACGCGGCAGCCCGGGTGGGGTCCGGCAGGGCGCTGCAGGGCAACCTCGACCCGGTGGTGCTGCTGGCGGGCTGGCCGGCGGTGGAACGCGCCGCACGCGCGGTCGTCGACGACGGGCGCCGCGCGGTGGACGCCGGCGCGTCCGGCCACGTCTTCAACCTGGGCCATGGGGTGCTGCCCGAGACCGACCCCGGCGTGCTGACCGACCTGGTGTCGCTGGTCCACTCACTATGAGTCCGCGCTCGTATTGTGTTGTGGGCGGCGGCATTTCGGGACTGACGGCGGCCTACCGGCTGCGCCAGGCGGTCGGCGACGACGCGAGCATCACGCTGTTCGAGCCGGGCGAGAAGCTCGGCGGGATCCTGCGCACCGAGCCGGTGGCCGGCCGGCCGATGGACCTGGGTGCCGAGGCGTTCGTGCGGCGGCGCCCCGAGATGCCGGCGCTGCTGGCCGAATTGGGCCTGGCGGAGCGCCAACTGAGTACCACCGGTGCCCGCCCGTTGATCTACAGCGGGCAGGAGCTGCACCCGCTGCCGTCGAACACCGTCGTCGGGATCCCGTCGTCGGCGGCGTCGCTGGCCGGCCTGGTCGACGAGGCGACGATCGCGCGGATCGACGCCGAACCCACCCGCGCGCTGAGCTGGTCGCCGGGCAGCGACCCCGCGGTGGCCGAGCTGGTCGGTGACCGGTTCGGGGAGCAGGCGGTGGCCCGGTCGGTGGACCCGCTGCTCAGCGGGGTGTACGCGGGCTCGGCGGCGACGATCGGGCTGCGCGCGGCGGCCCCCAGCGTGGCGGCGGCCCTCGATCGCGGCGCGGCCAGCCTGACCGAGGCGGTCCGCGTGGGCTTGCCGCCGGCCATCGGCGCGCCGGTGTTCGGTGCGCTCGACGGCGGCTACCAGGTGCTGATCGACGCGCTCGTCGAGCGCGGCCGGCCGAAGTGGGTGCGCGCCGCGGTGCAATCGCTCGAGCCGGCCGGGCGCGGCTGGACGCTGCGCGACGACGCCGGGACGCAGTGGAGCGCCGACGCGGTGATCCTGGCGATTCCGGCCCCGCGGCTGGCCCCGTTGATTTCCGCGGTGGCCCCGGACAGCGGCGCGGCGGCGGCCCGGGTCACCAGCGCATCGGCGGTCGTGTTGGCGCTCGCGGTCCCGGGCGACACCGCCTTCCCGGAGTGCTCGGGTGTGCTGGTGGCCACCGGCGAGCCGTTGCACGCCAAGGCGATCACCCTGTCGTCGCGCAAATGGGGTGTGCCCGGCCCGGAATCGGGGGTGCAGTACCTGCGGCTGTCGTTCGGGCGGTTCGGCGACGACCTGGCCGCCACCGCCACCGACGAGCAGCTGCTGGCGTGGGCGGCCGAAGACCTGAGGGCCGTGTTCGGGCTGGGCATCGACCCCGTCGACGCCCGCGTGCGGCGCTGGATCGACGCGATGCCGCAGTACGGGCCGGGCCACGCCGCCCTGGTGGCCGAGATCCGCGACGGCCTGCCGCCGACGCTGGCCGTGGCCGGCAGTTACCTGGACGGGATCGGCGTCCCGGCGTGCATCGGGGCGGCCGGCCGCGCCGCCGAGCGTGTGATCAGGGCCACCGAGGACTCAGACGCGGAAGTGGCACGATAGGTCCCATGGCCAAGATCGACTTTGACGCCCTGAACTCGACGATCCGCTACCTGATGTTTTCGGTGTTTTCGGTGGAGCCCGGCGAATTGGGTGAACAGCGTGACGCCGTCATCGACGAAACGGCCCGGTTTTTCAAGCAGCAGGAAGAAGGCGGCGTCGTGTTGCGCGGCCTGTACGACGTCGCGGGCCTGCGGGCCGACGCCGACTTCATGATCTGGACGCACGCCGAGCGCGTCGAGGCGTTGCAGGCCACCTACGCCGACTTCCGCCGCACCACCACCCTGGGCCAGGTGAGCGCGCCGGTGTGGAGCAGCGTCGCGCTGCACCGCCCGGCGGAGTTCAACAAGAGCCACATCCCGGCGTTCCTGGCCGGCGAGGAAGCCGGCAACTACATCTGCGTGTATCCGTTCGTGCGGTCCTACGAGTGGTACCTGCTGCCCGACGAGGAACGCCGCCGCATGCTCGCCGAGCACGGCATGGCGGCCCGCGAGTTCAAGGACGTGCGCGCCAACACGGTGCCGGCGTTCGCACTCGGCGACTACGAGTGGATCCTGGCCTTCGAGGCGCCCGAGCTGCACCGCATCGTCGACCTGATGCGCGAGCTGCGCGCCACCGATGCCCGCAGGCACACCCGCGAGGAGACGCCGTTCTTCACCGGGCCGCGGGTGGCAGTCGAGCAGCTGGTCAATTCCCTGCCGTGACAACCGAATTCGATCCCAACGATCCCACCCGCTTCGATCAGATGTACCGCGACGAGCGGACCTCGCACGGCCTGCCCGCCGCCACGCCCTGGGACATCGGCGGCCCGCAGCCGGTGGTCCAGCAGCTGGTCGCGCTCGGCGCGATCAAGGGCGAGGTGCTCGACCCGGGCACCGGCCCCGGTCACCACGCGATCTACTACGCGTCGGCAGGCTACGCGGCGACCGGCATCGACGGGTCGGCAACCGCGTTGGACCGGGCCCGCGAGAATGCCGAAAAGGCCGGCGTATCAGTCAATTTCGAGTTAGCCGACGCCATCAAGCTGGAGGGTCTGGAGAACCGGTTCGACACCGTCGTCGACTGCGCTTTCTACCACACCTTCAGCAGCGAGCCCGAGCTTGCGCAGGCGTACGCGCGGGCCCTGCACCGCGCCACCAAGCCCGGGGCACGGCTGTACATGTTCGAGTTCGGCGCCCACGACGTCAACGGCTTCACGATGATGCGGTCGTTGTCCGAGAAGGACTTTCGTGATGTGCTCCCGGCCGGCGGCTGGGAGATCACCTACCTGGGCACGACCACCTACCAGGTCAACATCAGCGCCGAGCAGATCGAGATGATGGCGGCGCGCAATCCCGACATGGCTGACCGGGTGAAGGACATGCTGAAGCGATTCCGCTCGATGGAACCCTGGCTGGTCGACGGCCGGGTGCATGCCCCGTTCTGGGAAGTGCACGCCACCCGGGTCGACTAGCGGCTTTCGTGGTGCGGCTGTGGCTTCCGCCGTGCGGCTTTGGCTTTCGCAGTGCGCTCAGGGCGACGACACGCCGATAAACCCCGCCGCCAGCGCACACTCAAAACCCGCAGCGCACACTCAAAGGTGCTAGCGCCAGCGGTAGGCGCCGAACACCGGCGCGGTGACGACGCCCGGGGGCGCCTGCAGCACATAGGGAATGGCCCGCACCGCGCTCATGGCGACCGCGAGTATGCCGCCGGGCGTGCCGCCCTCGGCCGGGGTGTTGTCGATGTTGAGGTCCAGCCGCATCGGCGGTGCCCCGTCGACCCGGACGCGCACCAGGAACAGCTCGTCGGGGAGGTCTGGCCAGTCGACGACGTCGCGGGTGACGGTCCAGTATTCCTCGGCGATTAGCACCGGGGCGCCGCGGCGGTAGGCCGTCCACGAAAGCTTCTGGGCGACAACGGTACCGGCAGCCAGGACGCCGAACGCGACCGGCACGTCGTGGTCGGCGGTGGCGGTTTCGATGCTCGGGTGGACCTCGTCGATCTCCAGGTGCAGGATGTCGGCGGTCGACGTCAGGGCCTGCTCGTACTGTATCGAGACCGCGCGGAACATCGGCGCGTCCACGGTGATCTCCGCGGGGTCCTTGCCCATACCCATCAGGTCGACGAGCATGCCCTTTTCCGTCACCGCCGAGCAGTCGACGAACTCCGAGATGGTGATCCGGTCCACCCGCTGCGAGAGCCCGGTGAGGGTGGCGGCCAGCCGCTCGAACATGAACCCGGGATGCTCGCCGGCGGCGTGAAACCGCGCTCCCGATTGCTTGCACGCGTCCAGGATTCGCCGCTGTACGTCGGGGCCGTAGGTGGGCAGGTGGCTGTAGCTGGTGGTGGTGATCACGCTTTTGCCGCTGGCCAGCAGGTCGACGATGTCGTCGGTGTTGGTGTTGTCGCGCACGGCCTTCGAGGCGGCGTGCAGGACCACGTCGGCGTCGAGCGCCAGGATCTGCGACCTGTCGCCGGTGACGGTGACGCCGGTCGGCGGCCGGTCGACCAGCGTGCCGGCATCGGCCCCGACTTTGGCTGGGCCGTAGGCGAACACGCCGGCCAGTTCGAGGTCGGGGTTGTCGATGATTTCGCGCAGCTGCGCCGAGCCCACCGGGCCGGTCGCCCACTGGATCACGCGGGCCGTCACGCCGGGCCGTCCGGAAACTTCAGCAGAGCGCCCGCGTCCACCCGGATCTGTTGCCCGGTGACGTAGCGCGACTCGTCGCTGGCGAGGAAGACGGCGAGGTTGGCGATGTCCTCGGGCTCGATGTAGGGGATCGGCATCGCCTGGAAGTGGGTAAAGGCGGGCTCCACATCGGCGCGGGTCGGCTTTTGCGTCCGCATGTCGGGGCGAAACACCGCGTAGAGCGCATCGTTGTGCAGCAGATGCGTGTTGCAGTTCGTGGGATGAATGGCGTTCACCCGAATCATCTTGGGCGCCAGGTGCAATGCCATCTGCTCGACGTATCCGATCAGGGTGTTCTTGGCCCACGCATAGCCGGCGCCGCCGGGTCCCATCAGCGGATTGGTCGTAGTAGCCGGCATCATGCCTGCCGTCGATCCGGTCACGATGATGGACCCGCCGTCGGCCAGGTGGGGCAGCGACACCGCGACGGTGTTCAGCACGCCGAGCAGGTCGACGTCGGTCGCGTCGACGAAATCCGACGGCAGCGGGTCGCCCATCGCCATCGGCAGGATGCCGGCGTTGGCGACGACGATGTCCAGCCGGGAGAGCTCGGAGACACCTTCCTCCAATGCCTTTCGCAGCTGATCGCGCTCCCGCACATCCGCCTTGACCGCGATGCAACGCCGGCCGAGGTTCTCGACGAGTTTGGAGGTAGTCTCCAGATCTTCGATCGTCGAGAGGGGGTAGTTGTTGGACTCGATCTGCTCGCAGATGTCGATGCAGACGATGTCGGCACCCTCGGTTGCCATCTGGACCGCGTGCGCGCGGCCCTGGCCTCGCCCCGCGCCGGTGATGAAGGCGACCTTGCCGCTCAGACGATTGCTCATGTTCTCCGTCGGGTTGTTTCGCGCAATCTAAACCTCTAGATGTATCTTTTGTAAAGCAGTGGACGGCGGACAGAGGAGTGATGTGGCCAAGCCCAAACAGATCGCCGACGAGCTGCGCGCGCTGATCATCACCGGGGACCTCGACGAAGGCGACCTGCTGGGGACCGAGGCCGACCTGATCGAGCGGTTCGACGTCTCGCGCCCGTCATTGCGCGAAGCGCTGCGCATACTCGAGGCCGAGGGCCTGATCTCGGTGGTGCGCGGCGCACTCGGCGGGGTCATCGTCCACCGCCCCGACCAGCGCACGACCGCGCGCGCGGCGGCGCTGGTGCTGCAGTCCCGCAGCGTCGCGCTGGCCGACGTGTTCGAGGCCAGCGCGGTGATCGAGCCGGCCGCAGCGAGGATGATCGCCACCTCGCGCCAGCGCCAGCGCGCCGTGGCGCAGCTGCGCCAGGTGATCGTCGAGCAGAAGCGCACCGTGCACGACCCGCTGGCGTGCACCAACGCCATGGTCAAATTTCACAGCGACATCGTCCATTTGGCGGGCAATCAGACGCTGATCATCATCAGCGAGATGCTCAACGAAGTCATCACCCGGGCCGTTGCCGATGTGCGGATGCGCACGGGGCAGGAGCCGCAGACCGCGTGGCGCCGCAACATTCGCGCGAACGAGCAGCTGATCGAGCTCATCGACGCCGGCGACGGGGAAGGGGCGCAGGCGCATTGGAACGCCCACATGGGGCGGTTGCGCCGAGCCCTGCTGGGTGGGCGCGCGGATGCCCTGATCGATCTCAATCATCACCGTTAAACCTCTAGAGGTATATCTGGACGTTTCCGCGCGGGGTGGGGTACCTTGAGCCGGAGCCTGCACCCTTTTCGGAGGAAAGCGATTGAGCACCAACACCAAAAGGGCCGACGCCCCGGTCTCCAGGTTTGACTTCGTCAACGGTGCCGGCGGCGCGACGCTGTCCGCGGCCGACCCGCACCCCACCAACCATGCGCTGGCCACCCAGCTCGTGGTCGGCCTGAACGGCAGCGTCATGGTCGCCTCCCGGGAACTGACCACCGAAACGCTCGGCAAGCCCGAGGTGTTTTCCTCGGCCGACCTCGTCGAGCAGGGCAATACCCGGCCCCTGATCCCGCTCGGCGTCGACCCGCCCGACCACGGGCGCTACCGCAGGCTGCTCGACCCCATGTTCTCGCCGCGCCGGATGGAAGCCCAGGAGGCCGACATCGCCGAGCGGGCCAACCGCTTCATCGACGCGTTCGCCGACCGCGGATCATGCGATTTCACAACCGAATTCGCCGAACTCTTCCCGTCGGCGGTGTTCCTCGGCCTGATGGGCCTGCCCTGGGGGGAGCTCGACACGCTGGTGGGCATGCGCGACGGGCTGCTGCATCCGGGAACGCCGGAGTCGACGCCGCAGGAGCGCACCGCGATCCAGCGCGAGACCGCGCAGCGGGTCTACGCCTATTTCGATCGGATCCTCGACGACCGCGAGGCCAGCCCGCGCGACGACGTCCTGTCGGAACTCGTGGGCCCCGACAAAGACGAGCCGTTGTCCCGGGACGAGGCGCTCGGCACCTGCTTCGTCCTGTTGACGGCCGGGCTCGACACCGTCACCGACTCGCTGACCTGTTTCTGGGCCTACCTGGCCCAGCACCCGGACCGCCGCCGCGAAATCGTCGCCGACGAGGCTGTGATCCCGCACGCGGTCGAGGAGCTGCTGCGCTGGGAAACCCCGGTCCCGATGGTGGTGCGATGGGCCCGCGAGGAGAGCGACCTGGGCGGCGAGGTCGTCGCCGCGGGGCATCACGTGCTGGTCAACCTCAGCGCGGCCAACCTCGATCCCGCCGAGTTCGACGACCCGCTCACGGTTCGCTTCGACCGCGCCGGCAACCGGCATTTGGCGTTCGGCGGCGGCGCGCACCGCTGCCTGGGCTCGCACCTGGCGCGCCGCGAGCTGCGGATCGCGCTGCGCGAATGGCACCGGCGTATACCGGAATACACGCTGGCCCCCGGCTACGAGGTGCGCTACCGGCCCCCACTGCGCTTCGTCCCCGACCTGCAGCTGACGTGGCCGGTATGACCCGGGTCGCGCAGTGGGCCACCGGCACCACCGGACGGCTCGCCCTGCGCGCCCTCATCGACGCGCCCACCCTGGAACTGGTCGGTGTGCGGGTCTACGACCCGGGCAAGGTCAGGGTCGACGCCGGGGCGCTGGCGGGACGCCCCGCGACCGGCGTGCTGGCCACCGACGACAACGCGCGGCTGGTACGCAGCCGTCCGGACGTCGTGCTCTACATGGGCGCGGTCGAAAAGCATCCCGACGACTGCTTCGCCGACGTCGCCAACCTGCTGATGGCGGGCATCGACGTGATCGCCACCGGCAGTTCGTTCATCGACGTGAACGCATTCGATCCGGCGCGCGCCGCGGACCTCGACGCGGCGTGCCGGCGCGGCCGGAGCACGTTTCTGGGGGTGGGGATCTTTCCCGGTTTCTGGGGCGAGGCCGTCGCACCGCTGCTGGCCCGCCTGTCGGCCGGCTGCGGCACGATCACGGTGCGCGAATCCCTTTCCTATGCCGGCTATCCCAGCCGGGAGATCCTCGTCGACGTGATGGGCTACGGGCAGTCGCCGCACTCCACGGCGCCGCTGCTGAGCGACCCCGCACGTGCGGGCAGCGCGTTCCTCGCTACCGCCAGCGTGCTGGCCCGGGCGCTGGGCGTGGAAATCGTTGCGGTGCAACCATTCCGGGAGACCGCGGTGACCCCGTCGGCTCTACGCGTCGCCGCGGGCGACATCGCGGCGGGCACCGTGGCCGCCATGAAGCTGGGCGTGCGCGCGGACTGCGGTCCGGTGACCATCGTCGTCGAGCATGTCACCTGGCTCGACGGCGGCGTCGCACCCGAGTGGTCGAGCGCCGAGGGCTACGAGATCGAATTCGACGGCGCCCCGACGCTGCGCTGCCACCTGGTGCTCGGCACGGCCGGCGAGGATCGCACCGAGATGGGTTGTCTGGCAACGGCGATGCACGCGGTGCACGCGATCGACTACGTGACCGCGGCACCCCCGGGCATCGTGGATCTGGCCAAGACCGGGTCGATCACAGGAGGACACGCATGGCCGCAGAGGTAACCCCGGCGCGGGTCGGACTGCTCATCGACTACCTCGGAAAGGGCGGCGCCTTCGACGACACCATCCTGCCCTCGCTGCAGCTGGTCGCCGACGACTACCTGCAGCGGGGCATCCTCGAGCGGCCCGTCGAATTCGTCGTGCGCGCCGTGCAGGGCCTGCCCAACGGAACGTTTCGCGCGGTGCGGGACGCGTTTCACGAGCTGCTGGACGAAGACGTCCTGGTGATCTTCGGCCCGTGGGTCTCCGAGAACGGTGTCGCGCTGCGGCCCCACGTCGAGAAGGCCGCCGAGGTACCGATCATCACGATGGGCGCCTCCGAAAGCATGTTGGGGGAGTGGGTGTTCGGGCTGCCCGCCGGCTCGATGGAGGAAGAGCCCATCATCATGGCGACCGTGGCGGTGCTGGACGGCTGCCGCACCGTGGGGCTGGCGTTCGAGGATTCCCTCATCGGCCGCGAATACCTGCGGACGGCCCGGTTTGCCTGCGAGCAGGCCGATTTGACGATCACCGCGGAAGTGGCCATCCCGCAAGTGGAGGCGGACAAGCGACAGGCGATGGCCACCCTGGCGGCTGACAAGCCCGACGCGCTCATGCACGTCGGATTCGGGCTGGGCCTCATCGGCATGAACGAGGCGCTCGAGGCGGTCGGCTGGGCGCCCCGCCGGTACACCACCACGGCCTTCGAGTTCGCCGCCACCTCCGACTGGTGGTGCCACGAGCTGGCCGGCTGGATCGGGCTGGATCAGTACGACGAGCGCAACCTGATCGCGCGAGAGTTCTTGGACCGATTCGAAAGCCGGCATGGCCGGCGGCCCGAGTACTTCTTCCCGATCTACTGCTACGACGTCGGCCGGCTGATGATGACGGCGCTGGCGACCGCGCGCCCGTTGAGCGGGCCCGCGGTCAAGGAGGCGCTGGAGCGCATCAAGATGCTGCCCGCCGCCAGCGGGGCGCCGGGCACGCGCCTGCGCTTCGGCAAGTTCATCCGGCACGGGTGGATGGGCAGCGAGTTTTTGGTGGCCCGCCGGGTACTGCCCGACGGCAGCAGGTCCGTCCTGCACGCCACCATCGAGGGCCTCATCGAGGCGCCGCAGTGACGGGTTCGCCTGTCCCGCAACAGCTGTTCGATCTGGCGGGCCGCGTCGCAGTGGTCACCGGCTCCACCCGCGGCATCGGGCGCGCCATCGTGGATGGCCTGTCGGGGGCGGGCGCGTCGGTGGTGGTGTCCAGCCGCAAGCAGGACCGTTGCGACGAGGTCGCGGCGCAGATCCAAGCGGCGGGCGGCACAGCCGTCGGGATCGCCTGTCACGTCGGCGAATGGGACGCCGTACCGCGTTTCGTCGACGCGGTCGTCCGCCACTACGGGCGCATCGACGTGCTGTTCAACAACGCCGGCATCAATCCGCCGGTGCAAGACGTCAACGCCGTCTCTATCGAGTTGTGGCGCAAGGTATTCAACGTCAATGTCGAGGGCGCGCTGCGGATGAGCCAGTGCATCGCGCCGGTGATGCGCGACGGCGGCGGCGGCAGCATCGTGAACGTCGGCTCCATGGAGGGCTACTGTCCGTCACACGAACGCTCGGTCGTGTACGGCGCGTCCAAGGCCGCGCTGCGCAACCTCACCGTGTCAATGGCCAACACGTGGTCGCCGTGGGCGGTGCGAGTCAACCTGCTGTGCCCCGGCCCGTTCGCGACCGAGATGCTGCTCGAGGCCGAGCAGGCCTTCCCGGGAGCACTGGACCTGCTGGCCGGGATGAACCCGCAGCACCGGGTGGCCGATCTGCGCGAAATCGTGGGGCCCGCACTGTATCTGGCGAGCGACGCGTCGTCGTTCGTGACCGGGGACGACATCGCCGTCAGCGGCGGGATGCGTAAATAGCCGCCGCTAGGTGTTGCCGCGGGTCGCGTCGGCCAGGGCGTTGGTGACCCGCTCGCCCTGCTGATGGTGGCTGAGCGCGCGGATGGACACGTCATGCCCTACCGCTTCCTGCCGTAGCGCGCCCACCGTGGCCTGCTCGCGCGGATGGTTGGCGAACGGGTCGAACGAGTACCAGCGCATGGCGTTTTCGTGGGTCATCTTGTTGGTGTCGGATTCCGAGACGCCGTGCTGGCGAAGGACATCCCACAGTTGTTCGGGCGCCTCGGGCCACATCGAGTCGCTGTGCGGGTAGTCGGCCTCCCACGAGATGTTGTCGATGCCGATCTGGTGGCGCAGCTGGACCCCGACGTGATCGCTGATGAAGCACGTCAGGAAGTGGTCGCGAAACACCTCACTGGGCAGCTTGCCGCCGAAGTCCTGGTGGGTCCACGTCGAGTGCATCTCGTAGGTGCGGTCGGCCCGCTCCAGGAAATACGGGATCCAGCCGGTGCCGCCCTCGCTCAGGGCGATCTTGAGGTCGGGGTACTTCTTGATCGGCGCCGACCACAGCAGGTCCGCGGCGGCCTGCACGATGTTCATCGGCTGCAGCGTGATCATCACATCCATCGGCGCGTCGGCCGCGGTGACCGCCAGCTTGCCCGAGGAGCCGATGTGCACATTCATCACGGTCTCGGTGTCGCACAACGCTTTCCACAGCGGATCCCAGTGGTCGTCGTGAAAACTGGGGTAGCCCAACACCGCCGGGTTCTCGCTGAAGGTCAGAGCGTGCACGCCGCGCTCGGCGTTGCGTCGCACCTCAGCCGCGCACGCCTCGGCGTCCCAGATCACCGGCAGGCACATCGGGATGAACCGCGCCGGATACGCCCCGCACCACTCCTCGACATGCCAGTCGTTGTAGGCCCGCAACAGGGCCAGGCCGAAGTCACGGTCCTCGATGGCGAACAGCCGGCCGGCGAACCCGGGGAACGTCGGAAAACAGATCGAGGCGAAAATCCCGCCCGCGTTCATGTCCTTGATCCGCTCGTCGACGTTGTAGCAGCCCGGCCGGATCTCGTCGAGGCCCTGCGGTTCGAGCCCGTACTCCTCCTTCGGGCGGCCCGCCACCGAGTTGAGCGCGACGTTGGGAATCACCACATCGCGAAATTGCCAGCTATCGCTGCCATCTGGGTTGTGCACCAGCCGCGGCGCCTCTTCGGCGTATTTCTCGGGCAGGTGATTGGCGAACATGTCCGGCGGTTCGACGATGTGGTCGTCCACGCTGATCAGGATCAGGTCGTCTTTGGTCATGTTCGTCTACTTCCCGATGCGTGGCTGTAGGCCTTACCGTTGGGCCAACGGTACAGCAGCCGACGCGACGGCGGAAGTGACTACGCGTCGGTCGGCACCAGGCGCAGCGAGATTGAGTTGATGCAGTAGCGCTGGTCCGTCGGCGTGGGATAACCCTCGCCGGTGAACACGTGACCGAGGTGACTGTGGCAGTTCGCGCACAGCACCTCGGTGCGCGTCGTGCCGAGCGAGTGGTCGGTCCGCAGGATCACCGCGTCGGAGTTCGTCGGGTCGAAGAACGACGGCCAGCCGCAGTGCGACTCGAACTTCTCGGTGCTGCGAAACAGTTCCGCCCCGCAGGCCCGGCACTCGTAGACGCCCTGGGTCTTGGTGTCGGTGTATTCACCGACGAAGGGCCGCTCGGTGCCGGCGCGACGCAGCACCGCAAATTCCTCGGGAGAGAGTTTCTTGCGCCACTCGTCGTCAGACAGTTGCACCTTGGGCTGCGACAGATCGGGAGAGCTCATGCATCCACGCTAGCGCCAATGGCGGTGACCCGCTGCGCCCGGCTACGCCGCGCTGGCGATCACCGCAACCTAATGAAGATGTCCCGCCGCGCCCGGCTCCGCGGCGGTGGCAATCGCCTCACGCTCCCGCTCGGCCGTCAGCCACGCCGGATCGATCCCGCCGTCCAGCCGGTTGGCGGCCTTGGCGTCGAGGTAGCGGAAATACAGCACCGTGAACACCACGATCAGCAGCAACGACCAGCCGTAGGTGATCTTCAGGTATTCCAGCGCCCGGCCGTATCTCATCCAGTTGAACAGCAGCCAGCGATCCAGCGTCATGAAGCCGTAGATGCCCAACCACGCCGGCCAGTTCCGGATCACCGAGTTCGGCAGCACGACCGTCATCAGGAACGGGAACAACATCATCGAGTAGTAGCCCTGGGACAGCGACAGCGCGAGCCACGACCACAGCAGTAGCACACCCGCCGAGGTGGTGAACCAGAACAGCGGGTCGCGGGTGCGGTAGTAGCGGTACAGCAGCCAGATGGCGCCGATCGCCAGCACCGTGAACAGCAGCCGCAGGAACACGATCAGCCAGGTGGGCAGGCCGAAGTACACGCCGTTGCCCTCGATGGAGCTGTTGAAGTAGTCGCGGGTGCCCAGGAAGTACGGCACCGTCTTCGTGATGAAGTCCTTCGGATCGCTGACCAACGGCCAGGCGGCGACGTTGACGACGATCGGGACCACGAACGCGGGCACCAGCGCCCGCCACTGACGGTTAAGCACCGGCAGCAGCAGCAGCGGTAAGAGCACCGGTTTCAAAGTGAGCGTCAACCCGATGACCAGGCCCGCCCACCACTGATGGCTTTTCTTCCCGTCCAGCAGCCACCACAGGAACAGCATCTCGGCCAGCAGCACGCAGCCGTTGATGTTGGTGAACACCAGCGTGTTGGTCACGGTCTCGGTGCAGAACATGGCCAGCAGCAGGGCCGGAGCCGCCACCGACGACAGGGTGAACTTGAACAGCCGCAGCAGCAGGTACCAGGCGATCAGGATCGCGATCGTATTGATCAGGATGAACAGGTAGCGCGACGGCGCGAACGGCAGATAGCCGAACGGCGCCATCAGCAGCGTGCCGCCGGGCGGATAGAGGTAGTGCGGGTCGACGTAGTCGAAGTGCTCGTTGTAGATGGCCCAGCCGTGGCGGAAGTTCAGCACCGCCCGGTACACCGGCTTGAAGTCGTCGGTGATGTTGCCGTTGGTGGTGATCACGATGCTGCGGTGCAGCACCGAAAGTATCGCCGCGGGCCACAGGGCCGACCGCACGATCGTCGCCGTACTCGGTGGCCCGGACAGGGGACGGAATGCGGCCAGCAGCCTGTCGCGCAAGCCGGATCGAGTCGAGTCAGCTGCCGTCACCAGCGCACCGTACACCGCAGCCGGGACTCAACTGTCAGGCGGGACAGTACGTGTCGGTGGTCGGTAGCTTGCCGCTGTCGAGATAGCCGAGCAGCGGCGGGACCGCGCACGGCGAGTAGATGCTGGCGCCGTGGCCGATGCCCTGCCACATCACCCGCTTGCTGGCCGCGTTGGCGTTGATGACGGTCGCGGCGGTGGCGGCGACGCCTTCGGAGCCGACGATCGGATCGCTCTGCACGCCCAGCAACACGACGTCGATCTTGAGGTCCTTGGGCGGCGCGGGCGGCGAACTCGTCGGCCAGTGCACGCATTTGACCAGGTTGAGCGCGGCCACCGCGCCGAACTGGGGGTAGAGCTTCCCCCACGCGACGACGAGCTCGCGAACCCGGTCGGGGGTCGGGCGGTTGATCGCGTCGCTGCAGCCATTGACGAACTGGCCATCGGTGTCCTGCGTGCCGTCGGCGCGGTTGATCAGTCCGGTGAGCTGGCCCGCGTCGCCGGAGCGCGCCGCTGCCAACGCGCCGGCCAGGCTCGTGGTGGCGCCGACGCGGTCACCGGTGGGAAAGCCCAACGCGACGGTGATCGTGTTGGCCACCTCGGACACCGACGCGCCGCCGGGCCCCTTGCCGGCGCGGGCATCGGCCAGCAGCGCGCTCACCGCGCCCTTCGGGTCGGGTCCCAGCGCGCAGTTGACCGCGAGGCACTGCGCGGCGAACGCGTCGAGCGCGGCCTGCTGGCCCTTGACCTGTTGCTCGGCGACGGCTTCGGCGTTGGTGCCCAACGCAACTGGCGAATCGAGGATCAGCCGGGCGACCTTGGTGGGGCGCGAGGACGCGTAGGCCAGCGCCACCTGGGCGCCGTTGCCGATGCCGACCAGCGCGACCGCGGGCACGTCCCACAGGCTGCGCAGCCGCTCGATGTCGGAGGCCGCGTGCGCGTTGTCGTAGGCGCCGCTGCCCGGCGCGATCGCGTCGGTGCAGTTGGTCGTGGCGTTGTTGGCGACGTCGGAAAGGTTCGCGACCGGGTCGTCGCCGGTCTGGAATTGCGCCTGATCCCGCATCGTCTGGCGGTCGGTGCGATCGCGGCAGTCGATCGGGCTCGACGCGCCGATGCCGCGGCGGTCGACGGCGACGATCGGGTGGGTCTGCAGTACGTCGGTGCCCGCCCGCGACAGCCACACCGGCAGCTGCGTCGAGGACGGCAGATCGGAGCCGGTGGTGAAGACCAGGGGCCCGGCGTCCTTGGGTGTCCGGCTCGACTTGGCGCGGACCACCCCGATGGTCACCGTCCCGCCGCCGCCGTTGACCGGGTCGAGGTCGGCGTCGTAGTTCGCGCAGTCCAGCTGGACGTCGGGTGCCGGGCGAATCCCCGCGTCGGTGAACGTCTTCGACGTGCAGTCGTGCCACGACAGGTCGTTTTTGGGCGCGGCGATCGGCGGCGGGCCCTTGGGTGCGGGCTTGCTCGGGGCCACGCCCTGGGGCCGGGCGCCGGAGTTGGTGGCGAACCGCGGGTCGGCGGCCAGACCCGGGACGCAGCCGGACACGAGCGCGGTCACCGCAACGAGGATTGTGGCGAACGTGGCGTGCCGGCTCATGCGACCACAGTAGCTAGGCCTTCACATACCGGGTGTAAAGGTAGCCGGCGTCGTCGGTCAGCACGTGGCAGCAGCGCATCGGTGCCAGCAGTTGCCCCGGACCGGTGGCGATGCGCCGGGCCAGCCCGCCGACGAGGTAGGGCGCGGTGGTCAAACACAGCTCGTCGAGCAGGTCGCGCTGCATGAACGAGCCGAGCAGCGTCGGCCCGCCCTCGGTGAGGACGCGGCGCAGGCCGCGCGCCGCGAGGATCGCCAGCAGCGCGGCCTCGTCGACCTCGGCGGGATCCGCGCCGGAGCAGTCGATTACGTCGGCGAGGTCGCTGAGCTGGCGGCGCGTCGCGTCGACGGCCGCCGTGCAGGTGAGCACGAGGGGCGGCACCTCGGTGCGGGTGAACACCGGCATGTCTCGGTCCAGGCGGCCCGATCTGGTGACGATCGCCAGCGGGGGGACTTCGGCTTGCCCCCGGGCCTGCCGCTGCTGTCGCTGACCGACGCCGAGCTGCGCGCCCGAATAGCCCTCGATGCGGACGGTGCCCGCGCCGACGACGATCACGTCGGCCAGTGCCCGCAACAGGTTGAAGATGAGGCGGTCCCCGGACCCGCCCATCGAGCCGGACTTACCGTCCGCCGTGGCGCCGCCGTCGATGCTGGTGATGAAGTTCGCCCGCACCCACGTCCCGTCCTGATCGGGGTACGCGTAGAGCCGGGGGAGGTCGCCGTCGTCGAGTTGGCGCACCGACCCGAGCAGTGTCAGTGGGGTTTCGGCGCCGCCGCCGTCCTCGGAGTCGGGCATGAGGTTGATTGCAGCACGCCGTTACAGTTTTTGCATGCACGGGGGCCGCGTGGGGCATCTGGTGGACCGGCATCCGACCGTCTCACCGGAACGGCTGATCGCCCAGTTGAAGCCGCCGCCGACGTTCGCCGACGTGAGCTTTGCGACCTATCGTCCCGATCCGGCCGAGCCGTCGCAGGCCGCCGCCGTCGCCGCGTGCCAGGACTTCTGCGCGCAGGCCGTGCAGCGCAGGGCGGGCCGGCGAAAGCTGTTCGGCAAGCGGGCGGCGCTGCCGGGAGTCGGGATTTACCTGGACGGCGGATTCGGGGTGGGCAAGACGCATCTGCTGGCCTCGGCGTACTACCAGTTGCCCGGTGACGGGCCGCAGCCGCCAACTCCCAAGGCGTTCGCGACGTTTGGCGAGCTGACCCAGCTGGCCGGGGTGTTCGGCTTCGTCGAATGCATCGACCTGCTGGCCGATTACACCGTGGTGTGCATCGACGAATTCGAACTCGACGATCCGGGCAACACCACCCTGGTTTCGCGGATGCTCTCGGCGCTGGTCGAGCAAGGTGTGTCGGTGGCCGCCACGTCCAACACGCTGCCCGAGCAACTCGGTGCGGGCCGCTTTGCGGCTCAGGATTTTCTGCGCGAAATCAACACGCTGGCAAGCATTTTCACCACCGTGCGGATCGACGGCCCGGACTATCGGCACCGCGGCCTGCCGCCGGCGCCCCAGCCGCTGTCCGACGAGGAGGTCACCGCGCGTGCCGCGGACGTGCCGGGTGCGACGGTCGACGACTTCGACGCGCTGTGCGCGCACCTGGCGACCATGCACCCGTCGCGCTATCTCACCCTGATCGAGGGGGTGACCGCGGTGTTCTTGACCGGGGTGCACGGCATCGACGACCAGAACGTCGCGCTGCGACTGGTGTCGCTGACCGATCGGCTCTACGACGCCGGCATCCCGGTAATCGCGTCGGGGGCGAAGCTGGACACCGTCTTCAGCGACGAGATGCTGGCCGGCGGCTACCGAAAGAAATACCTGCGGGCCACGTCTCGGCTGCTGGCGCTGACCGCCGCGGCTAGTCCAGCTCGCGAACCATGACGAAGTCGTGCTCGCGCAGGTCGGCGCCGACCAGGAACGTCCGGGTGCCGCTGATCCTGAACCCGTTCTTCGAGTAAAAGCGTTGCGCGCGAACGTTTTCCTGGTTGACGCCCAGCCACACGCAGCGCACGCCCCAGCCGCCGACGGCGGCCAGGGCCCGTTCCATCAGCGCGGCCGACAGCTCTCCGCCGTGAAACTCGGGCAGCACGTACATCTTCGACAGCTCGGCGGCCGGGCGAACCTCGACCGCGCGGGCCACGTCGGGGTCGTCGCCCACTCCATTGACGACCATCGCGTATCCGACGATCCGGTCGTCGTCGCGGGCGGTGAGGATCACCCGCTGCGGGTCGGCCAGATACTCGGCGAAACGCGCGGCCGACAGGTTGGTGTCGATGAAGGACGCGACGTTCTCTGGCGCTATCGACGGCGGGCACGCCAGCGGAAACGTGCGCGCGGCAACGGCGGCTAGCTCGTGGGTGTCAACAGAATCCGTCGAGGCGAGGTGGACGGCCCGCGTCACAGGTTCCACTGCGCGAGGTGCTGGCCCGTCTTGCGGTCCAGCAGAACGACATTGGAGACCGGGTCGCGGTAGGCGTCCCAATACACCCCGCCGCGCACGATCGCGCCCTGCGGCGCATTGCCCAGGACGTTGTCCAGCGCGTCGGGCGCATCGGTCGCCCGCGGCTTGTAGGCATCGGCATACGGGGTGACGCCGTCGAAGCTGAAGTTCGTCGCCATGATGTACGGGTTGGGCACCCGGACGGCGCGGACCATGACGTCGGCGCGGTTGGGGGTGCTGCCGGGGAAGCTCTTGATCGGCACGCCGCTGCGGGTGTAGCCGAATCCGGGCGGCGGATCGCACGGGTTGACGCTGCTGACCGTCACGTCCGCGACGTACGTCCCGGTGTCTACCCGCAACGTGTCGCCGATGTGGCCGATGGGCGCGTCCTGCGCCCGCGCGAGTGGTGCGGCGACGCCGGTCGCGGTGATGCTCGCGGCGGCAACCAGGAAGGTGGACAGGACGATCGCCCAGCGGTGCCTGTTCGTCACGTCTTTGCCTCCTATGCGCCCGTGCAGGGGACCTTCGCATGATTGCACACGCGGCATTGCCAACGGGAGGGGTCGGCCGGCTCAGGTAGCGCCGGGGTTCTCGGCGTTCTTTGCGCTGGTGAGCGATTCGAGCGCGGCGACCAGGTCGGCAGCGACCCGGTCTTTGTCGACGCCACAGCGGTGCAGCGGACCGGCATCGTCTTCGAGTTCGAGCAACGCCAGCAGCAGGTGCTCGGTACCAATGTAGTTGTGGCCCAACCGAAGCGCTTCGCGGAAGGTCAGTTCGAGCACCTTGCGGGCCGGCCCGCTGAATGGGATGAGGTCGGGGGTGTCGCCGGCCGCCGCGGGCAGTTCCACGCCGCCGCGCAGGGCCTCGGTGTCCACCTGCTGCAGCTGCAGCAACACCGTGGCCAGCGCGGCCGGATCGCTCAGCAGGCCGAGCAGCAGGTGATCGGGGGTGATTTCGCTGTTGCCGGCGTCGTGCGCGGCGTTCTGGGCCGCTACCACCGCGCCGCGCGCTCGCGGCGTGAAGCGCCCGAAGCCCTGTTCGGGATCCAGCGGTGCGGCCTCGGCCCGCGGCACGAAGCGCTTCTGGGCGGCCTGTTTGGTGACGCCCATGCTCTTGCCGATGTCGGTCCACGACGCCCCCGAGCGGCGCGCCTGATCCACGAAGTGCCCGATCAGGTGGTCGGCGATCTCGCCGAGGTGCTCGGCGGCCAGCACGGCGTCGGCCAGTTGGTCCAGCGCGTCGGGGTGCACGCGCTTGATCGCGCCGATGAGTTCGTCGAGGCGGACGGGGTAGCTGATGGGCGTGTTCTCGGGCATGCGTCAACGCTAGGTTGACGCTAGTGGTCGTGTCAACCGCGGGTTGACGAAATTTCAGCGCCCGGAGTTGCTCGAGGAGATGCGGGCGGCGCGCCGCTCTGCGACTATTTGTGGACTATGAAGCGCCTTCTGCTGCTGCTGAGCCTCGCCGCGGTGATCGGCACGGCCGCCCCGGCGTCCGCCGATGCCAGCGACGACCAATTCCTCGCCGCGCTGCAGGCGTCGGGAGTGACCTACAAAGACCCGGGCAAGGTCATCGCGGCGGCGAAGTGGGTGTGCCAGTCGGTCAACCAGGGCTCGCCGATGGCGGACGTGGTCAAGACGGTCCAAGCCGAAAACCCCGGCCTGGTCCAGGAAAACGCCGCCAAGTTCACCGCGCTGGCGGCCAGTGCCTATTGCCCCAACAAGCTGCCGCCCGCGCCCGCTGCGCCTCCCGCGCCGGCAACCCCGGCGAACAACGGCTAGCGCTACTCCTCGGCGGCCGCGGCGGTCTCGACGGCGATCTGGGCTAGCGGCCCGCGCCCGGGCGGGCGCCCCAGCTCCAGCGGCCCCATTCCGGGCAGCGTCCGTGGGGGCGTGGTCGTCGCCCGCAGCCTGCGCCAGTGGCCCGCCGCCGAGAGGCGCCAGTCGGCCGCCCACTTCCACTCGTAGGTCTGCAGCGTGCCCAGATTCGTTGCGAGGGCAGCCATTCGCAGCCGGGTTCGGCGCGCGTCGATCCACGACGCGATCACCCACACGCCGTCGAGTTCGTCCTCGGGGATCTCGATGCCCCACGACATTTCCTCGTCGTCGCATCCCATCGACGGACGCGTGTCGGGCTTGGGCGTCGAGAGCTCGTACCGGTTGCCTTCGGCTTCCAAGTCGAGCGCGACCTCGTAGCGCACGGCCGGTCCCACCATTCGCAGGCCGACCTGAAGCCGCGCGACGTTTCTGCGCCGCGGTGTGAGCCGCTCGACCGCTACCACCACGCCCCTGGCGGTCGGGTTGTTGGTCCGTGCACGCGCCTGATTCCAGGTGGCAATCAGCGCGACCACGGCGATGATGCCGACGAAGACGTCGAGAACGATGATGGCGGCCACGTCGATCTACCCAACACCATCGGGATCGGCGCCGCGCACCGGCTGGCGGGATGCGGGCCCGTGGCAACTCTGGGACAATCCGAATTCATGAGGCGCTTTTTGATGCTGCTCAGCGTCGCCACCGCGATTGCCCTGGCCGGGCCGGCGCACGCCGACCCCACCACCAGCGCGACACCCACCCCGGACCCCGCCGTCGATGCCGATTTCCTGGCCCAGCTCCGCCAGGCCGGGCTCAATTTCCAGGATCCGGCGGCGGCGATCTCGGCCGCCAAGACGGTCTGCGAGTTGGTCGACAGCGGCGAGCAGGACACCAACATCGTCAACAACCTGCAGCTGCGCAATCCGGGTTTCAGCGGCAACGGCGCTGCCCGGTTCACCATGATCGCGGCCAACTCGTATTGCCCCAAGTACCTGACCGGCGAGGGCCGGGGCCCCCAGCCGGCGAGCACGCCCTAAGCGCGGTCGCCGTCTGGTCGGGCGCAATACGCTAGCGGCCATGCACGTCGATCCCGGACCGCTGACGGTCGACACATTGGTTCAGGCCTGGCGGCTGGACCTGACCTCCGCGACGGTGATCGTGCTGGTGGTCGGCGCGTACGCGTGGTGCTACCGGCGCGGCCGGGACAGCGACCAGCCCGCGACCCCGGTGCAGGCCGCGTGCTTCGGCCTTGGCGTCGTACTGTGGGCGTTGGCCACCGTCAGCGCGATCGGCACCTACGCCTACGTGCTGTTCTGGGTGCGCGCGCTGCAGGTATTGCTGCTCCTGTACGTGGTGCCGTTCTTTGTGGCGCAGGGCAGGCCGCTCACTGTTGTCGGTAATGCGCTGGGCCCGGCCGGCCGGCAGCGGTTCGATCGGCTGCTGAGCACCCGCGTCGCCGGCGTGCTCGCGCATCCCGCCACGACGTCGCTGGCGATGCTCGCCACGCCGTGGCTGCTCTACCTCACGCCCTGGTACACCGCGGCCCTCGACAACGAATGGATCGGCGCACCGACACGAATTATGTTGGTGCTCATCGGGTTCGGCTACTTCTATGCGCGCCTGCAAACAGACCCCGTTCCGCATAGGTATTCCCAGCTCATTTCGCTGCTGATCAGTGTCGGCGAAACCCTGGGCGACGGGCTGCTGGGTTTGGTCATCTGGCAGGGCTCGCTGATTGGCGTGGCGTATTACGCTGCGTTGCAACGTAGTTGGGGCCCGGACCAACGGCTCGACCAGACCATCGGCGCCGGAGTGCTATGGATCCTCGGAGACGTCGTCGGGTTGCCGTTCATCCTGCTGTTGATGCGTGCGCTGTCGCACGACGAGCGGGCGCACGCCACCCAGGTCGACGCCGAGCTCGACACGGCCGAGGCGGCCGCCGGCGACGACGCGGCGCCGACGGGGCTGTGGTGGGAGAACGACCCGGAGTTGCGCGAGCGATTTCGCCGCGGCTGATTTAACGCCGTCATTCCAACGGAATGGCAAATCCGCTATGTTGCCGAAAGATGTCAGCAAATTCCCTTAGGAGCTAATAGTGAAGCAGATATCGGTGATAGCAACCGGCTGGACGGTTGCCTCCCTGGCCGTTAGCGTCGCGATTGCGGGATGTGGAAGCGACAAGTCGACAACCCCGTCGTCGTCAGCTAAATCCTCGAGTTCATCGTCGGCGCCGGCTTCATCGGCGGCGCCGAACTCGACCAGCGGGACCGCCCAGCCTTCCGACTACAGCAATTTGTTGATCAAGCCCACCGACATCGTCGTGCCGGGCGACAGCTTCAAACTGATGCAAACGGTGCCGGTTCCCAACGGCATCAGTGGACTGTTCATGAACCAGGCCGGCGCCCGGTCGATCGACGACACCATCTACGTCTATCCCGACGCCAACGCCGCGGCGCAGGCGCGCGATCAGGCCATCAAGGCGATCACTGATCCCGACCTGGGCGTGCGGGGCGGGGCGGCGACGCCGGTCGACGTGGGTGTCGGCGGCACGATGGCCATCGGGACGACGATCAAGGCCGAGGGTACGCAGGCGAAGGGCAGCATCATGTTCAGCGAGGGCAGGACCTTCGTCGACATCGAATTCCAAAGCCCGTCGGGTGATCCGGTGCCAGCGGACTTCGTTGTCGACGTCGCGCGCAAGCAGGACGCGGCGATCAAGGCGGGTCTGCCCGGCTGAGCGCTTCGGCGATCAGCCAACTCGTCCGGCGGCGGTGGCTTCCAGCAGGTCGGCCGCGCGGGCCGCGCTTTCGGTGGGCATGGCCATCTGGCCGGCCACCTCGCGCGCGCGAGTGGCGCAGTCTTGGGTGAGGACCGACCGCAAGTCGGCGACGAGTAAATCCAGTGTGCTGGTCCAGAATTCGCGCCCCGATCCGACGCCCAGCCGGGTGATGGCCTCGGCCCACACCGGTTGATCGTCGACCGAAAGCCACAGCACCAGCGTGGGAACCCCGGCCCGCAGGCCCGCGGCCGTCGTTCCGGCGCCGCCGTGGTGGGCGACCGCTCGGCAGGCCGGGAACACCGCTGCGTGGTTGACCGCGCGCACGACCTTGACGTGGTCGGGATAGCCCAGCTGGGACAGGTCGTCCGGGCCGCTGCAGATCAGCGCCCGCTCGCCCAATTGTGCGGTGGCCGCCGCGATCACGGCGACCGTCTCGGCGGGGGAGGGCAGTTTGAGACCGCTGCCGAAACCGAAATAGATGGGCGGCGGCCCGGAGGCGATCCACGACAGGACCTCGGCGTCGTCGGCCGCGGGCAACTCCAGCGTCAGCGCGCCCACGAAGGGCCTGCGCCGGCCCTGTTGCGTCCACTCGGCGGCCAGGCCGGGAAAGCAAAACTCCTCGTAGGCTTGAATTTCCAGCGATTGCGGCAGGGATCCGGTCGCGTCCGGCAGCCCGAGTTCGCGGCGCTGAGTATCCTCGGCCTGCTTGGCGAGGCGCCCCAGCACACCGCCGATGCTGGCATGGTCGCCCGGGAAGAAGTGCAGCGCGGCATGCGGAATCCCGTAGTACTCAGCGACATTGGCCGCCAACGCCTGCTCGCTCTTGCCCGTCAGGAGCAGGTGGGCGCCGTCCGACAGCGCCTTCAATGCGGCGCCCCACTGGACCCATGCCTCCCTGATATTGCGCACCACGTCGCCCATGACCGCCGCGGACGAGGCGTCGGACCCGAAGGGCACCGCGGCGATGCCCGCCGACTCGACGAAGCTCGTCATCATCGGCGGGACTGCCAGGCATACGTCGTGTCCCCGGTCGAGCAGCTCGCGAGCCGCGGCGGCGAACGGCTCGACATCGCCACGACTGCCGTAACTGGCAAGGACGAATTTCACCAGCGGTGCCTCACGTGATGGCGTTCACCGCGGCCGACAACTTCGACTTGAATTCATCGGGCAACGGGACATTTCCGTTGTCCGCCAAGCCTTTCTGGCCGGCCCCGATCGCGGTCTGCAGGAACATCCGCACCGAGGCGCCGACATCGGCATCGGGATATTTCGAGCACACGATTTCGTATGCCGGCAGCAATATGGGGTAGGAACCGGGCATGCTCGGCTTCTCGAAAGACCGCGTATCGAGCACCAAATCGTTGCCCTGCCCGCTGAACGCGGCCCCGGCAACCGTCTTGGCCGCCGAGTCGGCGGTGATCCCCACCGCATCCGGACCGGCCGAGGTGACGAGCTTGGCCATGTCCAACGTCTGCGACTTCGAGGACGACCATGAGGTGTAGCCGATCGAGGAGTCGGTGCCCTTGACGGCGGCCGCGGTGCCGTCGTTGCCCTTGGCGCTGTCGCCCTTGCCGCCGTTGAATTTCCTGCCGGCACCCTTGCCCCACGCGCCGCCGGATGCGACGTCGAGGTATTGCTGGAAGCTGTTCGTCGTCCACGAATCGTCCTTGCGGAAGATGAGATGGATCGGTTCGGTCGGCAAGGTCGCGCCCGGGTTCAGCGCCTGGATCGCGGGGTCGTTCCAGGCGGTGATCGTCGCGTTGAAGATTTTCGCCGCCGTCGGTGCGTCCAAGGTCAGCGAATCGAGGCCCTTGACGTTGTAGACGATGGCGATCGGCGCGAACACCAGCGGCAGGTTCCATGCCGGCGAACCACAGCGTTGCCGCGCCGCGTCGCCCTGGGCCTGGTCCAGTGGCTCGTCGGAACCGCCGAAATCTGTTTTTTTACTGGTGAATTCGGTAATCCCGGTGGCCGAGCTCTTGGCCGAGTAGTTCAGTGTGTGGCCCGGGCAGGCCTCTTCGAACGCATCGACAAAGCGCGTCATCGCCTTGGCCTGAGCCGTCGATCCGCTGGCCGTCAGCGTCTTCTTGCCCCCGCAGTTGGACTGCACGGGTGATGCGCTCGTCGAGCTCCGCGGGGCGCTCTTCGGTGCGGTCTCGCCGCATCCCGACACCATCGCCCCGCTCAGGGCCAGGACACTCAGCGCCACACCAAGCCGGCTGAACCTCAATCCAGATCCTCACAGTAGGGCGGAAACGCGATCATCATCGGGCGGCCAGTCATCGACCCGCAGCCATCCCAGCATGCATCACGGCCCCGGTTCACGCGTGTGGGAGAGCCCGCGACGGCCCGTTCGGTACGCGCTGGAGCAACCGCATGCGAGTGCATTTCTCTCCGTATGGTCAAAACTGCCGGGTGGACCGAAAAAGGCCTGTAACCAGCTATAAGAGCTCGAGGAGTTGGCCAGCTGCGGTCCGTTCGTTCAGCCTTCGTTCATCGAAAAGTAACGCTAGCGATTTAAGCTCCGCGCATGAAATCGGTTCTGGCCTCGCTTGCTGCCTTGTCCGGATTGATGTGTGCCGTTCCCGGGGTTGCCCACGCAGACTCCACGTCGGATTATCTGACCACGCTCAGCTCGCATCACATCAGCTATGGCAATCAGGACAAGATCGTCCACATCGGCACGACGCTGTGCCAGGAACTGCGCAATAGCCTCCCGGGGCCAGAAGCCGTGCAGAGGATTCAAGGCCTCGGCTACACGAGCAGCCAGGCGAATGTGATCGCCGCTGCCGCCGTCCTGGCGTTCTGCCCGGACATGAACAACGACCCGCTCTGAGAATCCCCAAACGCCGGAAGCCCGACTGCGAATAGCAATCGGGCTTTCGACATTTGTGATGGTCGCACGGGCCGCGCCTAATCGTACCGGCTAGCCCCGGAAAACCGTTGCGGCGCAACGCGTTCGCCGCAACGGTTCAGCCGTGGATCAGAAGTTGTTGCAGGTGGTGAACATCTGCTGGAAGATCGGAAACGCCTGCTGCGCGCCCTGGTTGTGCTCAACCTTGTGCAGCAGAGCTACTCGCTGATCCGGCGTCGAATTCACGTACTGATGCAGGAACGCCACGTTCGGCGGTGACTGCTCGAGGTACGACGCGAACATCGGGTTCTGCGCGCGTAACGCAGCGACCGCTTGATCGTACGTGCAGGTCGTGTTGATCATCGGACCGTAGTCGGGGTCCGCGGATGCGATCCCGGCACCGGCGGTCAACGTCAGTGCTAGACCGCCGACTGCGACACCCAGTCTCGTCAACGACTGTTTGACCATGTGTGTGCTCCTCCTAGATTCTGCACTCCACTTTAGTGCCCTGTTTGGATTCGACTCTAACGTTCGCTGACGGCGAACTCGGGTGGAACGGCCGCGTAACCACCCCCGGGGAGAGCAGCTGAAACGCTGTCTGAGCTGTGGAATTGCGCGCTTCTGACGGTTGCCGAAGTCATCACGCTCCGCGGCCTCCAATCCCGTGAAAACGGCGTGCGGTGCCACGCTGACTCGGATGTCGCCGGCTCGCCCGATAAGTTGCAGCAGGAGGCAGACCGGCACTGGCAGGCCGCGCACGATAGCCATTTGCGGTCGGTCGAAGACGAGGTGCAGGCCCGGAAAGCAGCAGCCGAGAGCGAAGGAAGAGCGCCGTGACCGATTCCCGCCCGAACACATTTCTGCGCGACGTCAAGATTCCGTCCACGCCATCAATGCGCACGACCAACAGCCTGAGGGATTACCTCGTCAGCACCGCCGCGAAGGATCACAGCACGCTGAGCCCGGCCGAGATAGAAGAGCACAACAAGCGGGTGTTGGATTGGCTGCTCACCTCGCACTTCGAGGTCGTCGACTATTTGGGCAAGCTGGAAGAGTCCCTTCAGCAGCAGCAAGAGGACCAGCACCGCGGTCTTCTTTGACCGCCGGCTAACCCCGCGAGAATCGCTGAGCCCTTGAGCTCTCGGTACCTGCGCCGCATGCCGTCACGCTGGCAAAGGGTGAAGTGCGGCGAGTGCGGCGCGGATTTACGCTCCGGGCATGCGCGACCTCGATGCCATCGATGCAGAGCTTCGGTTGCTGTCCCGCGCCTGGCGGGTGGCGCGGGTGGTATGCGAACGCATGCCCAGCACCGAGCTGATCGACCAATTGCTGGATGAGCGTGCGGCGGTGGCTGCGGCGCCATTGCGGCGGTAGGGGCGCCTTCGGGGCGCTGTCACCGACCTCGTTCGGTGTCGATGGGGGCGACTGACGCCGTCCACTTTTAGTTAGACGGCTTAAAAAGTTACCTATTGACGAATCTTTCGGTATGTGTCGACGGCGTGTTTGAAGCCATCGGTATTGACAGTCGCGTCAATTAGTCCTGCGGTTGAGGCCTCGCGGGCCGATACGAAGCCAGAAGTACTGGTATGGCGTCAATTTCGGCGTGGAATCCCTGAAATTTTTAGAGCAAAGTCATCAGGCAGGAGGTGGGGCAATGGAAACGATTACGGCACTGTTTGTGGCGGCGGTGGGAGCGTTTCTACTTACCATCGGTATCGGTAAGGCCGACTGCATCAGCGAGTGCATCACCAGCGGTGGCGGAATACAGTGCACTTCCTGCGACTCTCCCCACGACGGCGACAGCAAGGCGTCCTCCTCTTTATACGAATAGAGTCGGCGTACCTCGCAGTGGTACCGCGCCGTATCGGCGCGACTCATTGACAACCGGCCCAGTCCAGGCGGGTGGTCGAGAACAAAGACAGCCCAACGAAATGCGGCGTTCGACCGCTTGGGAAAGCCTCGTTACCCCGGTGCCTTAAGGCTTGGCCGCGCGTCAGGGCAACGGCGGATAACGCGCAGTCTTGACGGGGCCAAGGGTCTGTGATTTCGCCGTCGTTAAACCCGCCAGTATTGACCGGATGGCCTTTCGCCGGGCATTTGCGGTTTCCATTTGTGGTGCCCGTTGGCAGTCCCGACACATTTCGATAACCGTTCGGCGTCGGCAGGCAACGGAAATAACACGATTGCGGGTCGTTTATGGCCGCGGGGCGGGGCTCTTCCGTGGCCGGCCGGCGGGCCTGCGGCAGCGGGGATGCAGGGCTCTTAACCCCCAGTTTGCTGGGCGCGCGAAGGCCATATGGCGTGTTATTTGACTAACGCCGGTTCGCTATCGTGCGAATCCGCTACCTAGTGGCCGTCAGGTGCACAGGGAAGGCGCGTCGCACACGTTGCCCGGGCAGTAGGTCGAATGCGCGGCGTTGACCATGGTGCCGACGTCCAGCAATGTCACGCCCCGCTTGTCCAGGTGCTGGTGCACCTCGTCGGCGATTTGTTGTGGCGTCCAACCCCACGTCAGGTCGTAGCAGATGAGGTGCGCCTCCCCGATCAGTGCCTCTTCTGTCTGGGGTGGCCAGGTGAGGCCGACGGCGCGCAATTGGTTGAGGTACGCCTCGTCCTGCGGAGTGGTGGCAGCCGCTATTGCGGGGTTGGCCACCAGGGCGGCGCCGACGAGCGTGGGGATGGCCAGGCGAGCGAGCCAGCGAGGTGAGGGCATTTGGGGCGTTTCCATTCTTTTGGCGTTGACAATGCCGTGAGTGTGCGCTCTTAAAGCGGCGCAAAGATGAAGGAATCGTAGCCAGCGCGCCGTGCCAGCGCCGGGTATCCGGGAAATTTTGGTGCCGCGGACGCCGAGCGGCTTTAGCCGTTGCCTAGCAACCTATTTGGCTCGCCGGGGGGCGGGGACTCTTCGGCCAACGCGTCGCTGAGTCGGCGGGTCGCGGCCGCGAGCTGCGCGCCCATCCGGGTGACCGCCGCGCCGCTTATTGGCTCGGCGCTGGGCACCAGGCTCAGCATCAGGGCGATGCGGGAGCTGGGCTCCAGAATCGGAGAGTCGATATGGCTCACCTCGTAGGTGCGGTCCGGGGCCAAGCTGATCGGGAACCACTCCTCCTGGTGGATCAGTTCGTCGGTCAATGCCTGCGCCAACTGGCTCAGCCGGGTGGAACGCACCTCGGCGCTGCGGACGATCAGCGCCAGTTCCTGCAGGCGCAGGTCGGGCAGGAGGTGAAGGCCAACCGCGTAGCCGCGTTGCTGCGCGTTGGTGATGGCCTGGCGATAGCGATCACGCACGTCTTCGGGTAGCGCCGCGAGCCAGCGCTCGCGAGCCTCCGGCAACGTCCATGCGACGGTCGACGCCCCATACGGCGGGCGGTGGGGGAACTGGGTGCCGATCGGCATCGGGTGACCGCCGCCGCGATGGCTGCGCACCTGATCGACGACCGTCGAGTAGTCGTCGCTCACCGAGAAGGCGACGCAGTGGGCGCCCGTCGCGGCCGACAGCTCGGCCATCGCGGAGCGTGCCAACACCAGCGCCGGATAGCGATCCGCTGCCTCTCGGCCGAGGCGGACCAGCGCGGGACCCAGGTGATAGGTCTTGCGAACCGGGTCGCGCAGCAGCCAGCCGGCTTTGAGTAACTCGGACAGCATCGAGTGGCAGCTGGCTTTGTGGACGCTCAATCGGCGCGACACCTCGGCCAATGTCATCCCCTGAGTCGCGGCCTGTGCCAGCTGCTCGAACAGGTTCACCACCCGCTCGGTCTGTGGCGAGGGCCGCGGAGCCATGCGCGCAATAGTCGCATAGTGCGACTCGTTGCGGTGGCATAAGCGACCGTGTGACGATGGCCACAATGAAGGACCTTCGGGGCAAGGTGGCGGTCGTGACCGGCGGAGCCGGGGGTATCGGCCGCGCCATGGGCAGGCGTTTCGGCCAAGAAGGCATGAAGGTGGTGCTGGCCGATGTGCTCGTCGAGTCGCTGGAGCAGGCGACCCGGGCGCTCGCGGACGAGGGCGTCGAGGCGGTCGGCGTGGTCACCGACGTCACCGACTACTCCTCGGTTGAGTCGCTGGCCAAGGAAGCCGTTTCTCGCTTTGGCGCGGTGGACGTGGTGTGCAACAACGCCGGCACCGGCGCCGTCTCCGAGGGCTACATGTGGGAGCACGACCTCGCCGACTGGCGCTGGGGGATCGACGTCAACGTGCTCGGCGTCATCCATGGCATCAAGGCCTTCGTGCCCGTCCTCCTGGAGCAGGGCGAGGGGCACGTGGTCAACACCTGCTCGGGCAACGGCGGATTCGCGCCGATCGCCCGGGGGGCCATGGGCGGACCCGCGACGGCGGTGTATCCGATGACCAAGGCCGCGGTGCTGTGCCTGACCGAAAGCCTGTACACGCATCTGGAGATGACGGGGACACGGGTGCGCGCGCATGTGCTCTTCCCCGGCGGCTTCTTGAACACCGGGATCTGGGAATCGTGGCGGCACCGGCCGCAGCAGTACGCCGCGACCCAGGAACGCCACACGCCCGACCAGACCCTGGAGCGGGTGGTGGCCCGGTTCGAATCTGCCGGTGCGCACGTCGAATTCACGCCGTTGGAGACCGTCGCCGATCAGGTCGTCGAGGGAATCCGGGCGGACAGCTTCTGGATGATGGGCCCGCCCGCAGCATCCGATCAGGTCGTGAGCAAGAAAGCGGCGTCCATCCTGGCTCGCGGCGAGCCCGACTATTTGGTCGACGTCCTCGGCACGCACGCCGGGACCGCGTCGGAAACCGAAGGAGGAAAGCGTTGATTACCAACGTCATTCGCTACGGACCTCGGCCGCCGGAGGCGCGGGTCGACCACGAGATCGACGCCACCAAGGCGCCGATTGCCACCGAGGCGGTGACCATTACCTACCTCACGGACCCCGACATCGTCGCGGCGGTGCTACCCAAGCCGCTGGAGCCGTCCGCCGAACCGCTGGTGCGCATCCAGCTACAGCGGGTCCGAATCGAGGGCAGGCCACCATTCGGGTCGGCGGTGTTCTCGGTGACCGCCCGGCACGGCGAACTCGAGGGCGACTATCCCCTCTTCATGCCCCAGTCCACCGAGCAGTCGGTCACCGGCGGGCGCGAAACATTCGGTGAGCCAAAGAAACTCGCCCACATCGAGGTGGAGCGTGACGGCGACCGTATTACCGCCGCCGTCAACCGGCTGGGCTACCAGCTCGTCACACTCAACGGTCGGGTCACCGGCCCCGCGGAGTTGCCGCCCGACCAGGTGAACACCGAGTTCTACTTCAAGTTCCTGCGCGCGCCCGACGGCAACGGCATCACCGACCCGCACCTGGTCTACGGCGAGTACCACCGGCACTACGAGCTGCTGGAGAACATCGACGGCACGCTCGAGTTGGGGGAGTCGCCGCTGGACCCGTTGGCCGACATCGTGATCCGCGAGATCAAGTCGGTTACCTGGTGTCGCCGGCGCACGGTCCAGGTCGGGCGGATCGCGGAGCGGGTGCCGCAGGAGTGGCTGCTGCCGTACGTGCACCAGCGCTACGACGACGTCGCCCTGCTCGCGGCGCCCAGGCCCGAGCCGGCGCGGGCGTAACGCATGGATCGGTACACGGTTATCTCGGCCGACTGCCACGCGGGCGCCGACCTGCTCGACTATCGCGACTATCTCGATCCGCACTACCGCGACGAATTCGACAGCTGGGCAAAGACTTACGTCAACCCGTTCGCCGACCTCGCCGATACCGACGCCGAACGCAGTTGGGACAGCGACCGACGCAACGCGGATCTGGACAAAGAGGGCGTCGCGGGGGAGGTCATCTACCCCAACACCATTCCGCCGTTCTTTCCTTCGTCGAGCCTGGCCGCGACGCCGCCGGAGACCGCCCGTGAGCTGGAGCTGCGCTGGGCCGGCCTGCGTGCGCACAATCGCTGGCTGGCCGACTTCTGTTCGTTGTCGCCCGAGCGGCGTGCCGGGGTGGGACAGGTCATGCTCCAGGACCTCGACGAGGCTATCGCCGAGGTGGCTCAGATCGCCAAGCTCGGCCTGCGCGGCGGCGTTCTGCTGCCCGGGATTCCGCCCGGGGCGGCCATCCCGCAGCTCTACGCCGAACACTGGGAGCCGCTGTGGGCGGCCTGCGCCGAGGCCGGCCTCGTCGTTAATCACCACGGCGGCAACGCCGGACCGAGCCCGTTGGACGGATGGGGCAGCTCGTTCGCGGTGTGGGTGTACGAGACGCACTGGTTTGCGCACCGCGCGCTGTGGCACTTGATGTTCAGCGGCGTCATGGATCGCTATCCGGATCTGACCGTGGCCTTCACCGAGCAGGGTGCCGGATGGATCCCTGCCACTCTCGACTCGCTCGACGTCGCGGCGGCCCGCTACGCGCGCGAGGGCTCGGCGATCGCCCGCTTCGCCGGCCCGACCGCCGGCTCGTTGAGCCTCAAGCCCAGCGAGTTCTGGGCCCGTCAGTGCTACGTCGGCGCCAGCTTCATGCGACCCGTCGAGTGCGCCGAGCGCCACGACATCGGTGTCGACCGAATCATGTGGGGCAGCGACTACCCGCACCTGGAGGGAACGGGGACCTTCACCCGAGAAGCGTTGCGCTACACGTTTAGTGGCGTTCCGTCCGAGGAGGTGGCGGCCATGCTCGGCGGAAACGCGGCAGCCGTGTACGGCTTCGACCTGGACGCCCTTGCGCCCCTGGTCAGCCGCATCGGCCCGACCGTGACCGAGGTCGCCGAGCCGCTGGCGTCCGTGCCCGCGGGCGCGAGCAGCACCGTATTCGAGCCCGACCCGATTCGTACCTGGTAGCGAAAGGACCATCGTGGACCCGTACGTCATCATCTCCGCAGACACCCATGCCGAGCTCCCGACCGAGATGTATCGCGAGTACGTCGACCCCGAATACCGCGAGGACTTCGAGGCCTACCTCGCCGAGAAGATCGCCGCGTCGCAGGCCGGCGGGTTCATCGACGAGGAGTTCGCGCAAGAGTGGTTCTCCGAAAACGGCGAGGGCATCGCCGGCGGATGGGATGTCGCGCAGCGGGACAAAGAGCTCGACGGCGACGGCGTGGCCGGCGAGGTCATCTTCCCCGACGCCGATGCCGTGACGGGGGTCGCCGGGGCTCCCTTCGGCGCGGGTCTGGGGCAGTCGGGCAACCTCGACCCGGGTCGTGCGATGGCCGGGGCGCGGGCCCACAACCGGTGGTTGGCGGAGCTGTGCAGTCACAGCCCCGAGCGGCGCGCCGGCGTTGCGGTGATACCGATCCTGGCGGACGTCGATGCCGCGGTCGCCGAGATCGCGCGAGCCGCCGAAGCCGGTCTGCGGGGCGGGATCCTGATCCCGGTGTTGTGGGGCGACTACCCGCCGTACCACGACCGGCGCTACGACAAGGTCTGGGCCGCTTGCCAAGACCTGCGGATGCCGGTGCACACCCACGTGGGTCCGGCCCCGAGCGAGGAGTACGGACCGCACCTGGGCATCTACACCACCGAGGTGCGGTGGTGGGGAGCCCGGCCGCTGTGGTTCGCCCTGTGGGCCGGCGTATTCGAGCGCTTCCCGACACTGCGCTGGGGTGCGACCGAGTGCGGCGCGTTCTGGGCCAACGACCTGCTCTGGCTGATGGACACCCGCTTCCTGCGTGAGCACTCGGCGAAGAAGATGAGCAAGCTGCTCGAGGGCGACCTGACGATGCCTCCCTCGGCGTACTTCGACCGGAACTGCTTCATCGGTGCCACCACGACCGAGCGGCGGGAGCTGGCGCGGCGCTACGAGATCGGCGTCCCGAACATGTTGTGGGGCAACGACTATCCCCACCCGGAAGGAACCTGGCCTAACACCCGCAAATGGCTTCGGCACGCGTTCTGGGACATCCCCATCGAAGAGACTCGGCAGATGCTGGGGCTGGCCGCGGCCGAGATCTACAACTTCGATCTGGCGGCACTCGCGCCGCTCGTCCAACGCATCGGCCCGACGCCCGATGATCTCGGCCAGGACGACGCGGTGAGCATCCCGAAGTGGGAGGCGGCCCGCGAGGCTGGCCGGCACTGGCTGACGGAAGCCGAGCCGATCCCGGATCTCGTCGAGAACTGAGGAATGGGGGTCAGGGGTTCGGATCCCCTGAGCTCCAAGCTGGGCACTTAAATGCGCCGCTGAGCTGGTGAAACTGTGGTGCGCGATACTGGGATTGAACCAGTGACCTCTTCCGTGTCAGGGAAGCGCTCTCCCGCTGAGCTAATCGCGCTGGGAGCAAAAATTGGAGGTGGAGACGGGAATCGAACCCGTGTGCACGGCTTTGCAGGCCGTTGCCTCACCACTCGGCCACTCCACCGCTGGATTGATGCCTCTTGCACCTTCGAGCGGATGACGGGATTCGAACCCGCGACCCTCACCTTGGCAAGGTGATGCGCTACCAACTGCGCTACATCCGCGCGCTACGGACGAGATCGTCGCCCGTTGCGAAGGACGACGATAGTCCACAAAAGCGGGCCCACACAAATCTCTCGATGCGGGCCGTGTCTAGGCTAGCGCGTGACCCTGGGGACGCATGGGGCGGCATCCTCGATGCCCGGTTCGTGCTAGTCTTCGACGTCGTTCGCCTCTCGGCGCAGGTCCCGTGGCTCAGTGGGAGAGCGTCCGCTTCACACGCGGAAGGTCGCTGGTTCGATCCCAGCCGGGACCACACATTCCTCGACGTCAAGCCGTGATCGGCGTGGTAGCCGCGATTGCGGTGGCGGAGAGCCCCCCGCGGACAATACGAATCACCCGCTGTAAGCCGGGGTGCTGGCCGTCGGCTCGTTGAGTTGCCCCTCTTCGGCAACATCGGTGTCAGTGCTCGGTCCTGGCACAGACTCTGGCGGCGGGGACACGGTGATGATGGTCTTGCGGTCGAGCGTCTCGCCCCGAAAGAAGGCATCGACGGTATCGCCGGTGAAGAACGTTTTGACGCCCTTGGACAGTGCCTTGAGGGTCTTGCGGGTGAAAAAGACTTTGAGGCGCGCACCGAGGGCCTTGAGTGTCTTGCGGACGGAGAAGGCCTTGACGCCGGCGAGGACGGCCTTGAGGGTTTTGCGTGTGAAGAGGCGCTCGACGGAAAGGACGAAGGTTTCGACTGTCTCGCGCGTGAAGAAGTTCTTGATGGGCCCGACAAAGGCGTCGAGAGTTTCGCGCGTGAAGATCTTCTCAACGAACGCCTTGAGATGCTCGCCCTTCGCGCACAGCAACGCGATCGGGATGCCCAGCGCCAAAAGGCCAATGCCCATGATGAACACGCCGCCAACGGGCCCAAAGTGGGTCTTGCCGTAATGGGGAGAGTAACTTTCGAAGGCGGTGATGGCGAAGGCTGCCGTCATCGCGAGCGCTCCGAGCAACGGAAACACAACCTGCACAGCGAATCTCCGCATGGATTTGCGCGCTCTGCGCCAATACGTCCGCACACAGGCAAAAGCGGTCAGGGCGTAGTAGAAGGTGGTGACCAGTGCGAGTGCGGACACCATGTCTGACAATGAATTTCGGCTGATCAGCGTCATCGCGGCATAGATCGCGAATCCAAGCGCACCGATCACGACGCTCGCAAACCAGGGTGTCTGGTAACGGCGGTGAACCAGTGCGAACCGCCGAGGCAGGGCCCGGTAGACGGCCATCGCCAGCATGGTGCGTGCCGTTGGCGCTACGTAGGTCAGCACCGCACCCAACGCCGACGAGCTGATCGCCAGCAACAGGAGCGCCGCTAGGGCGGTGCCCAGCACCGGACCGCCGAGAACGCTGAGCGCGTTGTTCTCATGGGCTGGATTTCTCAGACCCATTCCGGTGGTGCCGATGCCTGCGAAGGCCTGTAGCGCACCGCTGACCAGCAGGTATGTCAGGAGAAGAAGGACCGTGGCCAAGACGGCGGCCTTACCCGGATTTTTCGTCGGCTCCTTCGCCTCTTCCGACACCGACAGCGGGGTGTCCCAGCCCCAGAACGCGAACACACACAACACGGTGCCTCGGGCAAGGTCTGTGATCGACAAGCCGATCGGCGATATCCAGTCCCATCGCGGCATGAGCGCCTGCGGCCCCGCGTGACCCGTGAACACCTTCGCGAACGCGACAACGCTGAGGATCACGAGCATTAACAGCTCCACGGCCAGCAGCGCGCGCTGGTAGCGCTCCGTGCCGTCAATACCTCGCAGACACAAGACGACAAACACGGCGATGATCACGCCGCCGAGCGCGATCTGGGTCGCCGTCGACTTCACGTGCGGGCTGAGGGTCACCAACGCGGCGACGCCGATAACCACCAGCACCACAACCTGCGCCACCAGGAGCCAGGTAGCGGCCCGGGACCGCTCGGTGGACTCCAGGCTCGGCTGTCGCAAGATCATCAGCGCGACAACGACCGCGACCGTCGCGCCGCCCACCACGATCCGCGTCCACGTCGAATGTTCAAGCGTCTTGAGGTCGTACGCCTTTAGCAGATAAATCGCTGCGATCTGCGCGGCGTTGCCCAGAGCTGCGGTGGACGCAACGACCAGAGCCCAGCCGCCTATCCAGCCGACCCAGGGGCCGAAGGCGCGCGTGACCCAGGTAAAGGTCGACCCGCAGTCCGGGGTCTCCTTCGCAAGTTCGCGAAATGCGAACGCGGTCAGGACAGCTGGGATGAAACCGACGATGAATAGGGCGGGCGTCTTGACACCCGCAACCGTCACCAGGGCGACCAGTGTCGCGGCCAGACTGTATGCGGGCGCGACCGAGGTAAGTGCGATGACCAGATTTTCGCCGAAACCGAGGGTGCCCACGCGCAAACCCTTGAAGGTCACCCAGCCGCCCGTCTGTCGCGCCGTCACGGCCGGCCTCCTTTGGCCGCGGGCGCCGCTTCGGGCTGGGGGATCGCGAGGAGTTTGTAGATCTCCGCCACGGTTTGACGATGGACGTCGTCGGAAATGTCCCGCCCGCCGCGCGACGGCCCGAACTGCTTGTACATCAGGTAGACGCGTCGGCCGGGCAGTCCCGGCCGCAGGCACTCGTCGCCGACCTGCCGGAATCCCGCATTCTGAAAGTGCTCGCGGTTGGCCGCGTCGCATTCGAGATACCAGCCGCGGGCCCCCGCGCCATCGCGTCCCTCTGCTTGGTCGCGATCCCTCTTCTTCCTGCCTTCGGCGATCATCTTCTGGCCGGCGCGGATCATTGGCTTGCCGGTGCTGCTCTGCTGCCTGCCGTAACGCTCCAATTTCTTGCCGGCGAGCATCATTTGCTCGCCCGACCGAACGTCGTCGCGAACCATGCGCTCCTCGATCCGCGCGATGAGCTCCGGAAGCGGGTTGGGTTTGCGCGACCAATCGAGGAACTCCACGTAACGGGCCAAGCCCGCGGTCGGCGTGGTCCAGAAATGGGCTATCCCTTCGCGTTTTGCGTCCGCGGCGCTTCGGGGGGTCTCTTCGCCCTCCGCCTTCTCTGCGATTCGGATGGTCCATAAATGGCAGCGGCAGTCGGCTCGGTCCGCCGACCCATTCGACGACGTGAGCGCGAATGGGTTTACCAATTTTCCGCCCGCCCCGATTCCGAACACCGCTTTGTAGACCTCGAGCGCGTGCCCTAGCTCGGGGTCCTTGTCGCCGACCACTTCGTTGATGCGGAGGTCTGCTTCCTTTGGGCCCAGATACTCGTCGAGCCGGATCAGGCGGACGGCGCCGGCGTGCATGGAATTGCTCATGGCCTGGAAGTCCTTGTGGCCAACGGGATTATCAATGCGCATCGCCCAACGCAGGTACTCCTGGACGAGGATTTCCACGTCCCTCTTCGGTACGTCGGGGGCCCTCGGTGTCTCGCCGTTCCCGCCCGGCCCGCCATCAGTCAACGCCCCGTCGCCGTCCGCCATCGGGCAGATCTTCTCGAACTTGCCCTCCGGACAGGTCTTGGCGGTCAGGAACAACGTGTGGACGGCCTTCTTGTCTTTGGCGAGGGCCGGCTGTACGTAGCGGAAGTCGAGCACTCGGTAGTTCCATTTCTGCCAAATCCTCGCCACCACAAAGGGATCGATGGCATGCAAGGGGCGCTTCGTGACAAACGGGTCGTCAACCTCGGCCGCGATCCAGTCGAGCGGGCGCTTCTCGCTCCGGTCCGCGTCGTCGTGCAGGGTGCGCTCGGTCTGCTCGAGCAGACGACGGCCGCATCCCTTCTGGCGATATTCGGGTTTGATGACGAGGTACTCGATCACGCCCGCGTTCGGTTGGTTCAGATAGTCCGATATCGAGCCTCCGATGGGATTGTCATTCTCGTCGAGCATGACAATGACGTGGTAGTTGTTCTTGTCGTACCAACCGAACTCTTTGAGGCGGAGATAAGCTTCGATCTGTTCGTAGGATTCGCGTTCGTCCTCGTCGGGAAACTCCGGCTCAAAGCATTCGTCGTAGAACGTCCGGAGCAGATCGAGGTCGGACTTCCGGGTGATGCGCAACTCCCGAAACGTCAGCTCCTTTTCCTCTACCTTTTCCTGGATATCCTCCAAGTAATCGTTGACCATTTCGGGCAACGCGCATGCGGAGTACTCGCCCAGCTCGAACAGCTCTGCCGAACCAAAGTGCAACCGCTGCAGCGCTTCTCCGTCTTCCTGTCTTGCTGCCTCGCGTGCGAAGACCCTCATCCGATCGGAGATCTTTGGCGTCTCCAAGACGTACAACGTGTCGGACCCGCAGCCGGTCTCGTCGATCGCGCAGCCGAAGCGCAGGATGAGGTCCGGCTCGGCAACGAGCAACTGCCGGGCCGCTTCGACGGCACCCCGGGCAAGTTGATTCACGTGGAATTCGTAAGCCTCGGGATCCGCGATGTTGGCGTGGATGAAAAACGGAATGAGGTCGCGCCACTTGTGCTTGGGGTTGTGCGGCTCAACCCTCCCGGTCTCGGCGTCCAGTTTGCACATGACAAATGCGATCCAGAGGTAGGCCGAGTAGTACTGGGCGTGCACTTGCTCCGAAGTCCCCCCGGCTGGGCGGATGCCGTCCGATTCGCTGGTCGTGTCGAGGACGAGGCGCTTGTCCGTCGAGATGGCGACCTGTGCGTGACAAAAGCCGGCAGTGCCGAGGTCCGGGCCCCACTTCAGGACGCCAGAAACACGGGCCCGCAACGCGAGTCGGTCATGGGGGCCGCCGTATTTCTCACCCAGCGTACGAAGCATCTGCGGCGACGAACAGCGCAACGTCAGCGAATTGTTCTCGTCGCCATAGCCGTACTGCAGTGCCACCTCCCCGTGCCACTCCTCGCAGGTGCAGATGGGAATGCTGGGGCCCCACAGCAGCCAGCAGTCGAAGATGAACGACTGCATCTTGCGCGCCTTGCTGTACACGAATGGGTCCTCCAGGCGGATGAGCGATCGCCCATAGGCGTCGACCACCGGCTCCCATTCCTCGTCGTAGTAGGCCAGCAGGCCAGTCAAGAGATGCAACGGTGCGACGAAGCCGGAATTGATCGTCACCTTGGACAAGAAACTCTTCGCGTCGCAGGCATCGAGATATCGCTCGATATCGTCGTTGCCGAGAAGCGCTGAGCAGTTCTCGACAACGATGGTCCGTTCATTTTCGTCCTTCTTCGCCGCAATGGCCGCCAGCCGCCTTCCGACGTCATCCGACCATTTATTCATCGCGGCGTTCCAGTCGGCGACGGCTTCTTTGTATTCCTTGTCGGTGTCGTAACGCAGCTTGAGTGGTTTCTTTTCGGGCCGGTTCAACAATTCGAGTTCGATGCGCAATCGCACTGCGGTATGGAGCGAGTGCGCCTCCAGGCCGCGCGCGAGCAAGCCGGCCAAGGTAACCAACGCCTGCCACGGCATATTGAGCCGGTCGTGCCGGGGCAAGGTGCGCATCAGTAGTCGCCAGCTCGGGAACAGCTGGGTGTACAGAACGAGGCCGAACCCGAATAGCGCTATGGCGAGGGTGTATTCCCCCCAGAAATGTTGGACGTCACCTATCCAAGACATTGGGTGACCCCCGTTTCGCCGGTCAGAACGACATCAGCGTTGACGGGCCCGACGAGTCCTCTGGGCGGCTTCAGATTCATTGTCACGATCTGCTCCGATCGGTGTCCCTAAAGGGCCCGGTCGATGTTCGTCGCGAAGTTCGGCCACGAAAAACCTTGATCCGGAGGCACACCAACGTCCGGCCTAAAGCAACGCGCGCGCATCGAGGGGGGGCTTAAATATCTCACAGGGCGTACCGAAAAATCTCACAAAATGTGCCAAAGAAGGTTGACCTGCCTACGTCATTTTCTCGAATAGCCGGTGAAGCAGCGTCCCCGTCACGGCGGGAAGTGGCAGCATCAAGAGGTGGCTACCGGGATCCAGGTCCGCGACATGCGGTCTGAAGTGAGCGAGGACCTGATCGAGGAGATCTATCGCGAGATTCTCGAACCGTCGTTCGGGCCAAACGAACTCGACACGCTAGGCACATTCCTTGCTGGACTCGCCGACGACGAGGCATGGGGGTTGTGCGCGCTGGACGGCGACAGGCCGGTGGGCTGCATCATGGGGTATCCCTTTCCCCACGCACGTGTGCTCCTGATCGGCTACGTCTCGGTGCGGCCCGGGCTTCGGGGCGGTGGTATCGGTGACGCGCTGATGGATGCGGCCCAGCAGCGGTGGTATGCGAAACCCGGTGTCGCGCTTGTGCTTGCGGAGATCGAGGATCCGCGCCGACACCCAGCGGTGGACGGCATCGATCCCGCACGACGTGCAATGTTCTATGCGCGGCGGGGCGCACAAGTAGTGGTCGGCCCGTACTTCCAGCCGAGGCTCGAGGGAGCCGGGAAGACGCGCGTATACGACTTGTTTCTGACCGTCATCGCCGGCACGAACGACGCGATCGATGCGCAGAATTCGGTGCCGGCTCAGATGATTGTCGACTTCATGCTCGACTACTTCCAGGACTCGGGGGAGGGCGACGACTGGCCTGCAGCTGACGACGAGGAGGGGACGCGGCTGCTGTCCTGGTACCGCGGCCGCGAGTCGGTCCCGTTGCAGCCGATCGGGAATTACGCGCAGATCGAGATTCCGCGGATAAGCGACTAGTCCAGGGAGAACACAAATGGCTTCGTTAGAGCTGACCGGCAGCGACACCGCCGATTTCGACAAGGGCGAGGTCTACTTCATCGGCAACGCCACCACGCTGATCCGCTTCGGCGGGCTGACGATCCTGACCGATCCCGCCTTCCTGCATAAAGGCGAGCACGTCTTTCTGGGCCACGGCATCTGGGCGCGGCGCGAGGTCGAGCCCGCCTGCCAGATCGCGGACCTGCCCCCGATCGACCTCGTCGTGCTGTCGCACTACCACGGCGACCACTTCGACGACGTCGCCGCGCAAGAGCTCGACAAGAACCTGCCGATCGTCTCGACGGGCGACGCGGTTGAGAAGCTCGGCGCGCTCGGCTTTCGGCGGGGCTACCCGCTGGACACCTGGGAATCGCTCGAGGTGCGCAAGGGCGACGCCACCGTCATGATCACCGCGATGCCGGGCAAGCACTCCACCGATGAGGAGGTCCTCGAACTCCTCATGCCCGTCAACGGCCACCTGCTCGACTTCAGCCGCAACGGCGAGCAGCTCTACCGGCTCTACATCACCGGCGACACGATGCTCGTCGACGAGCTGGCGGACATCCCGCGCCGCTACCCCGACATCGACCTCGGCCTGATCCACACCGGCGGCACGACCTTCCTCGTCTCCGTCGTGACGATGACGGGCGAGATGGGAGTGAAGGCCGTCGAGATCACCAAGCCGCGCACCGCCATCCCGATCCACTACAACGACTTCTCTGTGTTCCTATCTGGCCTCGACGATTTCAAGAAGGCGGCTGAGGCCTCAACGGCGAGTACAAAGTTCGTCTACCTCGCGCATGGAGAGACCTATACATTCACGCCCAGCGGGTAAGGGGAACAATGAGACGACCACGGCGAGGAGGGTGGACGACCAATGGCTAACCAAGAAGGCATCGGCACGCTGAAACTCGAATGCCCGCAGATGCATCCGGTGGGCAGGATCCTCAAAGAGGCCCCGCACCAGCAGGTCGTCTATGACCCGGGCGCCCAGGCCGGGCCGCGCCGGTTCTGGCCCGACGAAGAAGACCAGCCGCAGTTCAAGACGACCTGCAGCCAGTGCGGCAGGCCGGTCGCCGAAACGACGACCGCGCTGCAGGACAGGCATCGCAACCTGATCCTCAACGCCTCGGAGACCATCGAAACGGCCACGCTGCCGTTCGTCTAGGCCTGCGATAACGGGGCACGGGCGTCGCCTACTGTAAGAGCTTCGGTAGCCGACCGAGAGGAACCCCGTGGCGCAGACGCCGTCGACACCGGATAGCCCGCGCCCGCCCGAGGGGGACTGGCTGGGGACGCCGTATCTGACCTTCGAACGCCAGGGACCGATCGCCGTGTGCACGATCGACCGACCCGAAGCGCGCAACGCCCTGACGCCCGCGATGTACTTCGGAATCCGTTATGCCGTAGGCAGGGTCAGCCAGGACACCGAGCTGGCCGGCCTGCTGATCACCGGAGTCGGCGACGTGTTCGCGCCCGGCGGCGACATGACAGGCGGGGGAGGCGTCGACGATTGGATCACCTTCGGCGCCGCGCTGGGCATGGACGTGACGCCGTTCGACTCGGTGCGGACCTCGGCCAAGCCCATCGTCTCCGCGGTCAACGGGCTCTGCCAGGGCGGCGGCATGCAGATCGCCCTGTGCAGCGACCTGTCGGTGGTCAGCGAGCGGGCGACGTTCCGGGTGCCGGAGCTGTTCCGCGGCTACGCCGACACCTACTACAGCCAGATGCTGGTGCGGCTGATCGGCCCGGTGCGCACTCGCGACCTGATGTTCACCGGCCGCGTGCTGTCGGCGCAGGAGGCGCTGCACTGGGGTCTGGTGACCCGCGTCGTGCCGCACGAGGACCTGTTCGGGGTGGCGTGCGACCTGCTGGCGCAAAGCTGCCGGACCGCCCCACGCGCGCGCAACGTGATCAAGTCCAGCATCGACAACTACCTCGGCCTGTACGACCGCATCGGGATGACCAGCAGCCTGATGGACGCCGAAGCCCGCGAGGGTGTCCGGGCGTTCAAGGAGCGGCGCTCACCCGACTGGGTGCACCCGGAGCTGCGGACCGAAGGCCGCCTCTAAGTCGCCTACTCCTGGTCGAGCGAGGTCAGGTCGATCCACTCGCCGCGTGCGGCCGTGCGCAGCACCCGTTTGATGCCCGCCTGGTCGAACGCCGCGGCGAATTCGGCGGGGCCCTCGGTGAAGTGGGCCCAGCCCTCGACGTGGGCCGGTATCACGACCTTGGCGCCGAGCACCTCGGCGGCGGCGGCCGCGCGGGCCGAGGTCAGCGTCAGCGGGCGCCCGCGCTCTTTGGTCGGCACGCTGGCCGCCCCCGCGAAGAGCACCGCGATGTCGATCTCGCCGACGCGGTCCGCGATCTCGCCGACTGCACTCATCGAGGCGTTGTCACCGCTGAGGTAGATGGTGGGCAGGCCGGGCCCGTACAACACGAACCCGGTGACCTCGCAGTTGACGTGGCCATCGATGTCGCGCATCCCGTCGGCCGGACCGTGCACCGCCGGAACAGCTTGTGCCGCAACGCGTCCCGGGCCACCCGGCAGGTAATACGACTGCCACGGCTGCAGCCCCACCGCAGGAGGCCCGAAGCGCCGCGCGGCGCCGGGGTTGGTGACGATCAGCGGCGCGCCCTCGGCCAGCCGGCGGCCGGCGTTGTCCAGGTTGTCGGGATGCTGGTCGTGACTGATCAGTACCGCATCGATCGGCCCGAGGGCTTCGGGGCCCACCGCGGGAACGGTCAGCTTCTCCAGGTAGTCGTGCGGGCCGGGCGGGTCGAACGTCGGATCCATCACGATCCGGCGGCCCGCGATGTCGATGACGGTCGTCGGGCCGCCGAGCACACTGATCGCGCATTTTTGCCGCTGCGCGTCTATTAGCTCACTCATGTCCTCGTTTGCCCCTGACTGTCCCGGCAGGAAATGGATACAGCGCACGCGCAGGCTACAACACCGGCGGCCCGTCGGCGCGCTGAGTTTGCCCTCACCTCAGGTGCCGTCGCGCTTCCCGATGGTTGGCAGGCCTCATACCCGGCGGCCGCGGTCCTTCCAATACGGTTCGCGGAGCTGGTTTTTCAGGATCTTTCCGCTGGCGTTGCGGGGGAGTTCGGCGGCGAAGTCGACGGTCCGCGGGCATTTGTAGCTGGCGAGGTGCTCGCGGCAGAAGTCGATGATGTCGCGGGCCTCGATCTGGCCGGTGGCGACGACGATCGCCTTGACCGATTCGCCCCAGTGGTCGTCGGGGATCCCGATGATCGCGGCGTCGGTGACGGCGGGGTGTTCGATCAGCACGCTTTCCACCTCGGGGCCGTACACGTTCTCGCCGCCGGTGATGATCATGTCCTTGAGCCGGTCCTCGATGTAGAGGTAGCCCTCGGCGTCAACGCGCCCGATGTCGCCGGTGCGCACCCAGTCCTCGGCGGTGATCGTCTCGGCCGTCGCCTCGGGACGGTTGAGGTAGCCGATCATCCGCTGGTCGCTGCGCACCCAGATCTCGCCGGCCTCGTCGGCGGGCAGCTTGTCGCCGGATTCGGGATCGACAATGCGAACTTCGTTGCCCGGCGCGGCTTTTCCGGCCGACACCAACAGCTGGGGCCGGCGGCTGTCACGATGGTCCTCGGCGCTCAATGTCGCGATGCCGCCGCACAATTCGGTCTGCCCGTACACCTGCACGAAGTTCATCTCGGGCCACGCCGCGAGCGCCTGCTGCAGCAACGGCAGCGGCATGGGGGCCGCCCCGTACACCAGGTAGCGCAACCCGGCCAGGGCGCTCGTGCCGGCCTCCCCGGCGTCCAGGAACCGGGCGATGATCGGCGGTACGAAAAAGGCATGTGTCGCACCGGCTTTCACCGCGCTGATCAGAGTCGCCGCGTCGGGCTCGCGGGTCAGGAACGTCGGGGCGCCGGCCCGGATTCCGAAGAACGCGTAGGCGATCCCACCCACGTGGAACAACGGCATGGCGACCAAGTTCGCGTCCCCGTCGGCGAACGGCATGGGCGAGGCCAGATTCACGATGTGGTTGACCAGCGCGCGCTGGGTCAACTGCACGCCCTTGGGGCGCCCGGTGGTACCCGAGCTGTAGATCGTCAGGGCGGCCTCGTTGTCGCTGACGTCCGGGTCGGTGCCGACGGGCGCGGCCGCCTCGAGCAGGGATTCCCACTCGTCCTGGTCGCCGCCCACCACGACGACGCGTTGTAGGCCCGGCAGCCTGCTCCGGATGCCCTCGACGGCCGGTTGCAGCTCCGGCCCGACGAGAAGCAGGCGTGCGCCGCTGTCGTTGAGCACGTGGGCGAGTTCGTCGCCGAGGATTCGCCAGTTGACGATGGTCGCCACCGCGCCGATCGACGACGCGGCAACGAAGGTCTCCAAACACGCCGGATGGTTCTTGTCCAGGAACGCCACACAGTCGCCGCGGCCGACGCCCGCGGCCTGCAGCGCGCCTGCGGTCCGCTGGATCCGTTGCGCCCACTGCGACCAGGACCACTGCTGCTCACCGAAGCGAATCGCTACGTCATCGGGCCGGTTCTGCACATGGCGTTCGACCATCCCGACGAGTGTCTCGGTGGTGCCGGTCGCGGCCTCGGCTGAAGGCATTGCCCCTCCGCTGGTTGGTGACGGTTCCCCTGTCGTTGATACGCGGTCGGGTTTGGTCGGGCGACGGCGGCCCGCGGTTTAGTCCGGGGAGGGTCAGAGCATGGAAGTGACCATCATTCCGCCCTCGTTGTCGGCGCGGGTGGTCGCGTTGCCGTCCTGCCTGAAGTCGACGAACGCCGACCGGCCGTTCGAGGTGTTCAGCAGCTCAGTGAAGGTGCCGATCACCGGGATGGTGCCCTGCGGGGTTACCACGTCGGCCGTGTAGTCGATGGACGCCTGCTGCTGAAAATTGTTGCCCTGCACCGGATGTGCGTCGGGTCCGGTGAGGTTGCGCACGTTGCCCAAGATGGCCGACGCGCCGTTGGTGTACTGGTTTATGTCGGCCTGCAGGACGGCGACCGGGTCGGTCCCGCCCGCTGGTTTGACGGTCACTCGCATCTGCGCGCTGGTGTCGGCGTTGTTGAGGGCCACCCAGTCGCCGCCCCGGTTTCCGAGCGTCCAGCCGGGCGCGGGCGTGATCGAGACGCCCTGCGCGATGCCGATGGAATCCTTCAGCGGGAATGCCATCGCCGCTGGTTGGCTCAGAGCGGCGCCGGTGAGGGCGATCGCCGCCGCGACGGCGACCGGCCGCCAGCGGCGGGGCGTGCTGGTGTTTTCGGGCGGGTTCGTCATCCATCCATTTCACTGGTCCGCGGCCACGCTGTCCATGACCCGTGACCATGCCGTGTGTCAACATGGCTGCGGCAAACCGACAAAGGAGTCAGACATGGTGGATGCCGATCGCGCTCGTTCCCGCACCTTCGTCGTGACGGGCGCGGCATCGGGCATTGGCCTGGCCGCCGCGCAGCGCCTGCTGGCCGAAGGCGGCACCGTCATCGGCGCCGACCTGGCATCCCCGCCCGACCTGGGCCCCGACTTCCACTTCGTCACCGCCGATGTCACCGACGAGGACGCCATCGCCGCCGTCATGGCCGCGGTGCCCGGCCGCCTCGACGGCGTCTTCCACGCGGCCGGTGTCGCCGGCGGCGGGCCGGTCCACCTGCTCGATCGCGCCGAATGGGAGCGCGTGATCGGGACCAACCTCACCGGCACGTTCCTGGTGGCCAAGGCGGCGCTGGCCAAGATGATCGAGCAGGACCGCGTCGACGGCGAGCGGGGCTCGATCGTGACCGTCGCCAGCATCGAGGGCCTGGAAGGCACCGCGGGCGGCAGCTCCTACAACGCCGCCAAGGGCGGGGTGGTCCTGCTCACCAAGAACATTGCGCTCGACTACGGACCGAGCGGCATCCGCGCGAACGTCATCTGTCCCGGCTTCATCGACACCCCGATGGCCCAAAACGTCTTCGGCCTGCCCGGGATGGAGGGGCCGCTGGCCTCCATCACCAAGGAGCACGCCCTGCAACGGCTCGGCCGGCCCGAGGAAGTCGGTGCCATGGCGGCGTTTCTGTTGTCGCTCGACGCGTCGTTCGTCAGCGGCCAGGCCATCGCCGTCGACGGCGGCTACACTGCCGGCCGCGATCACGGCGTGGTCGCGCTGTTCGGATTCCCCGAGTAACACCCCGCGCCGTGGCCGAAATCACCCGGCGTGCTTGGGATCCGGCGGACTAGTGTCGGGTGGTGTCGCCTTCCCATATTTTCCTGATCGGCCTGGCCGGGTTGGTTGCCGGTGCGATCAACGCGCTCGTCGGATCCGGCACTCTGATCACATTTCCGACCCTGGTTGCCCTCGGCTATCCGCCGGTGACCGCGACGATGTCGAACGCGGTCGGTCTGGTGGCCGGCGGTGTGACGGCCACCTGGGGTTACCGCGCCGAGCTGCACGGCCAGTGGGATCGGTTGCGCTGGCAGATTCCGGCCTCTCTGCTGGGCGCCGTGCTGGGGGCGTATCTGCTGCTGCATCTGCCGGAGAAGGTGTTCGCCGACGTCGTGCCGGCGCTGCTGGTGCTGGCCCTGGTGCTGGTGGTGATCGGGCCGCGGATTCAGTCGTGGGCGCGCCGGAAAGCCGAGGAGGCCGGCCGTCACCCCGAACACGTGACGCCGGGGCGCAAGGTGTTGCTGGTCGTCGGCACCTTCGCCGTCGGCGTCTACGGCGGCTACTTCACCGCGGCGCAGGGCATCTTGCTGGTCGGGGTGATGGGCGCCCTGCTGCCCGAGTCGCTGCAGCGCATGAACGCCGCCAAGAATCTGCTGGCGTTGGTGGTGAATATGGTTGCGGCGCTGGGCTATACGTTGGTCGCCTTCGATCGGATCAGCTGGTCGGTCGCGGGGATCATCGCGGTGAGCTCGCTGATCGGGGGATGGGTCGGGGCGCGATACGGTCGCGCGCTGTCGCCGAACGTCTTGCGCTACGCGATCGTCGTCGTCGGCCTGATCGGGCTCTATCGGCTGCTGTCGGTGTGACGCCGGGCGTGCGTTCCTGGCGTTGAGCGTGCGCTGACGGCGGGGTTTCTCGGCGTGTCGTCGCCCTGGGTGCACACTCAACGCCGCCGATACACACTCGTCGCCTTGGACGCACTTCGCCGTCCAGTGCTGGTGTCGCCGAGGCAATTGGAGTCGAATGGATGGGCGTACACGGCAAATCCCAGGGGAGGGCTGCGGTGACCACGATGGAGATGGCGTGTGAAGAGCGTCAAGACTTCGCCGATCTGCTCAGCCAGCTAGCACCGGGACAGTGGGAACAGGCCAGCCTCTGCGAGCGTTGGCGGGTGCGCGACGTCGCTGCCCACGTGGTCAGCTACGACGAGCTCACACCGTGGGCGGTGGCGCGACGGATGGCGCGGGCCGGCTTTATGCCTAGTCGTGCCAACGAGATTGGCGTCACGGAGTACGCCGGCCGAACGCCCGGTCAACTGACCGAGCTGATGCGGGCCTGCATCCCGCCGCGTGGCCTGACCGCCGGCTTCGGCGGCATGATCGCCTTAGTGGACGGCATGATCCACCAGCAGGACATCCGGCGGCCGCTGGGCATCCCGCGAGCCATCCCGCCGCAGCGGCTGCGGGCCGTGCTGGACTACGCGCTGACCGTGCCCGCGGTGCGGGGCGCCCGGCGCACCCGCGGCGTGCGGCTGATCGCGACTGATCTGGAGTGGACCCACGGGCAGGGCACGGAGGTAACCGGCCCCGCCGAGGCGTTGCTGATGGTGATGGCCGCACGCCCCGATGCGCTCAGTCAATTGAGCGGTCCAGGGAAAACGACTCTGGCCCAACGCTTCTGAGGACGCCTAGCGCGCGAGCGCGGAGTCCACGGTGGGATAGATGGGCAGCACCCGACCGAGCCCGCAGGCGTCGACGATTCGGGTCACGATCGGCTGGTAGGTGACCAGGCGCACCTCGACGCCGCGGTCGCGACACCGTCGCGCCTCGTCGGCCAACACGGAAAACGCGCAGCAGGCCATGAAGTCGATACCGGTCACGTCGACCACCAGCGGCCCGGGGGCGGATGCGATGCCGGCCGCCTCGGCGACCAGGTTGCGCCAGGTGCGCTCGTTGCAGGCGTCGATCTCGCCGCCGGCGCTGATGACCACGGCACCGTCGCGGCGGTCGGTGGTGGCCCGCAGCGTGCTGTTCGGGTCGCCGAGTTCGTAGAGCAGTCGCGTGCTCAGCATCAGGGGCGGGCTATGCATGTAGGGGGTGGGTTCAGCTACCAGGCTCATGAGTGGACTCCTAATCCGGCGTCTTGGGACACCGCGATCACTGGCCCGTCCTGTGTGCTGAAGACAGACAATTCGCAAAGTGCGAATCTCATTTGTATAACGAGACAGGGCGGTCTGTCTACATAGGCCGCCTAAGAGTACGGTAAGTCTTGCTATGACAACTTCGGATGTCGCACAGCCGGTACCTGCTGCGCGCGAACGCATCTTGAATGCCGCATATGAGCTGTTCAGCAGGCGTGGGATACGCGCCGTCGGCACCGACGAGGTGATCTTGCGCGCCGGGGTCGCCAAGGCCACGCTGTACCGCCATTTCGCAACGAAGAACGACCTCGTACTGGCCGTTCTCGAGCGGCGCGAAGAGCTGTGGACCCACGGCTTGATCGAGGCGCAGTCCGAACAGCGGGGCGATACACCCGAGGAGCGCCTGCTGGCGATCTTCGACGTGCTGCACGACTGGTTTCAGCTCCGCGACGGGTACGAGGGCTGCTCGTTCATCAACGTCCTGCTCGAGTTGGGCGCCGACCATCCGGCCGGGCAGGCCTGCGTCACGCACATCGGCCACGTCCGCGACATTGTGCGCACCCGGGCCCTCGCCGCGGGGCTGACCGACGTCGAGGACTTCGCCTCGTCCTGGCACATCCTGATGAAGGGCGCCATCGTCCTGGCGGCGGTGGGGGACCTCGATTCCGCGCTGCGCGCCAAGAAGATGGCCCTCGGTCTCATCGAGGAGCATCGGCCCGAGACGCTGGCCGACTCGGGTGAGGCCGTCAGCTAGGCCGCGTCACACGGCGTCGGCCGCGGCGTCCCCGGTTTTGCGGGCATGCTCGGCTTCGAGTTCGGCGATCGCGCGCGAGGTGCGTTCGCGCAGCACGAATGTGGCGATGCCACCGACTATCACCGCGATGACGAGCGCAATCCAGCTGAAGTCCTGCAGCCAGCGTTCGGCGGCCATCCCCGCGTAATAGATCAGCGCGGTGGTGCCGCCCGCCCAGCAGATGGCGCCCGAGACATTGGCGGCCAGGAACCGTCGGTAATGCATCTTCAGCGCGCCGGCCAGCGGGCCGGCGAAGATCCGCAGCAGCGCGATGAAGCGGCCGAAGAACACGGCCCGAATTCCCCAGCGGTTGAACAACTTTTCGGCGAGCATCACGTGTCCCGGACCGAAGTGCTTCGGAAATTTCTGGCCCAGCTTGTCGAAGAGCGGCAGGCCGAAACGGCGCCCGATGGAGTAACCGATCGAATCGCCGACCACCGCGCCGATGATGGCGGCGACGCCGACGCCCACGGGGTTGACGGCCAGCTCGTGGTGGGAGGACATCAGCGCCGCGCTGACTAACATGATCTCCCCGGGCAACGGAACGCCCAGGCTTTCGACGCCGATCACACCGCCGACCACAAGGTAGACCGCGAGTGGCGGGATCGACTGCAGCAAAGCCTGCACATTCATGGGGTTAAGAATGCCTCACGGCTGCGCGCCCCGCGCCACAACGTCGTCGGTTCGCGCGCAGACGGGTTCCAACTGCGGGCGCTTGGCGTACCGGCCGTCGGCCGACGACATGCCGCGCATCCGCCGCCACACCCACGGGAAGAAGTTGTCCTGCGTCCAGCGCAGCTTTCCGTAGGCGCCCGCCGTCATCGACAACTGCGTGGGATCGGGATGCGGCTGGGCCCAATCATGGTTGCTGTCAGGCAGATTCAGGGCTTCGGCGGCCGCGGCGGCGAACAAGATGTGTCCCTTGGGTGACGCATGAACGCGGTCGTAGCTCCACGTGTCCCAGTCGCGCATCGACGCCGCGTTGTACAGGTCGACGAGCGGAAAGCCATAGCGCGCGGCGGCCGCGCGGATCGCGATGTTGATGCGGGCCAGCCGCTTGGACACGATCCAGCCCAAGGGCAGGAATTGTGCGACGTTCGGAAAGGTCGTCGTCACCACCGTCGCGCCCGTATCGGCGAGCGTCGCATAGAGGAAATCGAGCTCGGCCAGGGCGCGGCCGAAGTTTCGCCCGGGCTGGATGACGTCGTTCATCCCGGCGCACACCGTGATCAGATCCGGCTCCATCGCGAGCGCCTCGGGGATCTGCTCTCTGAGCACGTCGCCCAGCAGCTTGCCCCGGACCGCGAGGTTGGCGTATTGCAATCCGGGATGCAGCGAATCGAGCAGCACGGCGAGGCGGTCGGCGAACCCGAGGAGACCGGTGGTCTCGTCGCCGTCCCATAGGCCCTCGGTCTGGCTGTCGCCCAGGGCGACGTATCGGCGGTATCCGGGCTGACTGGCTCCGTACACGACCCCGAGACTAACCGCGATCCGAATTCGAATGCGTGACATCTGCCGCGAAACGCTGTTGTAGCGTAAATCTCGCCGAGCCTTTCCCGGGCAGGTTTTTCTGAGGAGTGCAGTGGAATTCAATCTCGCCCAAGTGTTCTCGGCGGTTGCGTCGGCAAACCCGGAACGCGATTGCATTGTCTTTGGACACCAACGGTTCACCTACGCGCAAACTGAGGAACGCGCCCGCCGATTCGCACGCGCGTTGAACGCGTGGGGTTTCGGCGCGCATCGCGAACGTTCGGAGTTGGCGCCCCACGAATCCGGCCAAAGCCACCTCGGGCTGTACATGGCCAATTGCAACGAATACATCGAGGGCATGCTCGGTGCCTACCTGGCGCGGGTCGCCCCGTTCAACGTGAACTACCGCTACGTCGCCGACGAACTGGTGTACCTGCTCGACAACGCCGGCGCGGACGCGGTGATGTATCAGGCGCGGTTCGCCCCGACGCTGGCCGAGGCGCTGCAGAAGGGCCAGCTGCAGGCGGTGCGGCTGATCCACGTCGACGACGGCTCCGGCAACGAACCGCTGCCCGGGGCGGTGCGCTACGAGGAACTGCTGGCCTCGGTGTCCGACGAGCCGCTGGACCTGACGCCGTCGCCGGACGACCTGTACGTGCTCTACACCGGCGGCACCACCGGGATGCCGAAGGCGGTGCTGTGGCGCCAGCACGACATCTTCGTCAACGCCATGGGCGGGCGGACCTACGGCACCGGCGAGGTGGTGGCCAGCCTGGACGAGGTGGCCGAGCGATCGCGTGCCGACGGCCCGGGGTCGATGACGTGTGCGCCGATGATGCACGGTGCGGCGCAATGGGCGGCATTCATCAACCTGTGTGGCGGGCGGCCGTTCGTGATGGCGCCGACGACAACCCACTTCGACCCGGCCGAGGCGTGGGCGCTGGCCAGCCGCGAGCGGGTGGTGTCGATGTCCATCGTCGGCGACGCCTTCGGGCGGCCGCTGGTCGACGAGCTCGAGTCCGGCGACTACGACCTGTCCGGACTGCTGATCCTGGTCACCGGCGGGGCCGCGCTGAGCGCGCCGCTCAAGCAGCGGTTCGTCGAGCTGCTGCCGCAGCTGACGATCCTGGACGCCGGCGGTTCGTCGGAGTCGGGCTCCCAGATGGGGCAGGTCTCCAGCCGCGGGCAGAGCGCGAGCGGCCGGTTCGCGCCGAATCCCGGGGCCGTGGTGGTCAGCGAGGACCTGACCCGCATCCTGGCGCCGGGCGACGACGAGATCGGCTGGCTGGCCCAACAGGGCCTGATACCGCTGGGGTACCTGGGCGATCCGGAGAAAACCGCGCGGACGTTCCCGGTGATCGAGGGGATCCGGCATTCGGTGCCGGGGGACCGTGCCCGCTGGGCCGCCGACGGCGAGATCGAGCTGCTGGGCCGCGACGCGGTCACCATCAACTCCGGCGGCGAGAAGATCTTCGCCGAGGAGGTCGAGGCCGCGATCGCCGAACACGCGGCCGTCTACGACGTCGTGGTGACCGGCCGTCCCAGCGAGCGGTGGGGCAACGAAGTGGTCGCGGTCGTGCAGTTGCGGCAGGGGCAGCAGGCGGATGCCGACAGCATCATCGCCGAGGCCGCGCGTCATCTCGCGCGATACAAACTGCCGAAAGAGGTGGTCTTTCGCGACCGGCTGCAACGGTCACCGTCCGGCAAGGCCGACTACCGCTGGGCCAAAGCCCAAGTCACATAAGATAACTGGCGATCATCCGGCGGATCTTGAAGCGGGGTGCGAACTTTCGGGTCGCAGGAAGACGTCGTTGAGCGTGACGGTGCGCAGCCGCCGTGCCCGGATGATGTCCACCAGCTGCCCGTACACGCGGGTGACGGGCGTGTGGTTGAGGTGCCCGATCACCACGTTCTGCGGGGTGAAGGACGCAGACGCCATGCTGACGATCTCGGCTTCGGAAATCAGGGCGGAGTCGCGTAAGTCGCCGTGCCACAGTGTCGGTACCCGGTAGCCGAGATCGGCGGCGACCCCGTCGACGGTGGCGTTGTGGTGGCCGTAGGGCGGCCGGAAATACGGTGTGGCGTCCACGCCGTAGGTATTCCGCAGAAACGCGTCGGTGCTCTTGAGTTCCTGGGCGACCTGGCCCGACGACAGCCTGGTCAGGTCGGCGTGCGTCCAGGTGTGGTTGGCCAGCTGAATCTGCCCCGAATCCACCAGCGGCCGGATCGCGGCGGCGTTTTCGGTCCAGGAGCGATAGGCCGCGGTGACGAAATACGTGAGCCGTACGCCGGTGTCCTTGGCGAACTTGGTGTACAGCCGCACGACTTCGGTGTCGACACCGTCGTCGACCGTCCACGCCAGCAGATCACCGTCGCCGGGCAGCGTCTTGAGCACCGTGCCGCCGGGGAGCGCGACCCGCGAGCCGGGGCCCGGCGGCGGCAACAGCTTCGGCGGCGTCGGAACGATCGGACCGGGCGCGGACCCTTGCACGTCCGCATGCGCAGTGGAGTGCGACGCGAGCCCGCCGGCCGCCACCGTTGCGGCCAATGCGACCAGGAACCGCCGCCGATCCAATTCGGTCACGCGGGTGCTCCTGAATCTGCGGCCAATTAAGGCGGCCCAGAACGACATTGGGCCAAGTACCTGTTGAGGTTAAGTTCGCCGCATCACGATCCCGTTACACATGCGTCGAGTGTCGCCGACGGATACCAACATGTGACCGTTCCGCGACGGTTAGTCGGCCCGAAGGCGGGGAATCCTGATCGAGGCCGGGTGGACAGCGTCCTGGGAGGATTCTACGAGCGAATTCACAGGCGGCGCTCAGTTACGGCTACAGGGGGCGCGGTTACGTTGTTCACAGAGCCCTCTCAGCCCATGTGAGTGCGATCTGACGCGCGGTGAATGAACCCAAGGTGCGCCTGCGCCCGTCATCTCTTTAGGGGAAGGACTGTTGTCCATGGTTGACCGGTCTGCCGGCAGTCGATTCCAGAAAGTAGGACGACAAGTGGTATCCGCGATCGGGCGGCAGGAATGGCTGGACCGGCCCAGCTATCGGCTCGAGCACCTGCTGAGTTTCGGCTACAACAGCCTGGGCCGGGCCCGCAACACGGTCACCAACGCGCTCAACGGCGTCTGGCTCGGACACCCGGTGCACCCTCCGCTGGCCTCCCTGACGAGCGGGGCGCTCGGCACGACGGTCGCGCTGGATGCGCTGAGCCTGCTGCCCGGCCAACCCAAATCAGAGGTCGTCGACGCGTCCCGGTTCGCCGCGCGGTCCCTCGGGGTGGGGATCCTGGCCAGCATCGGCTCGGCCATCACCGGCGCCACCGACTGGCAGCACACCCACGAGGAAGACCGGCGAGTGGGCCTGGTGCACGGCGTGGTCAACCTGGCCGCGACCGCGCTGTACGCGCAGTCCTGGTGGGACCGTCACAAGGGACGTCACGGCCGCGGGATTGCGCTGACCGCGCTTGGCTATGCGATCACGGTCGGTGGCAGCTACCTGGGCGGGGCGCTGGTCTTCGAGTCCGGGATCGGCATCGACCAGTCGGGCCAGCGGCTGCGCACCACCGAGTGGACTCCCGTCTTGCCGGCCAGCTCGCTGAACGGCAAGCCGGTGCGGGTCGAGGTCGACGGAGTGGGGCTGGTGGTGTGTCAGACCAAACCCGGCGAGGTCTCCGCTTTCGGCGAGTTCTGCCCGCATCTGGCGGCCCCGATGGCCGACGGCTGGGTCGATCGCGGCCGGCTCGTATGTCCTTGGCACGGTTCGTGGTTCGCGACCGATTCGGGTCAGGTGGTGCGTGGGCCCGCGGCAGCTCCGCTGCCGTATTACGAGGCGCGGGTCATCGACGGTGTCGTCGAGGTCCGCGGCGACGAGCATCCCACTCCCGGCCGGGGGACCGCGATCGGAAACGTTGGAAACGGAGCAGGCAAATGAACGCGTACGACGTGTTGAAAGACCACCATGTGGTGATCAAGGGCCTCGGTCGCAAGATCAGCGACGCGCCGGTCAACAGCGAGGAGCGCCATGCGCTGTTCGACGACCTGCTGATCGAGCTCGACATCCACTTCCGCATCGAGGACGACCTGTACTACCCGGCGCTCGGTGCCGCGACCAAGCTGATCGCCGTGGCCCACGCGGAACACCGCCAGGTGATCGACCAGCTTTCGGTGCTGCTCAAGACCCCGCAGACGGCGCGGGGCTACGAAGACGAGTGGAACTCCTTCAAGACCGTGCTGGAGGCGCACGCCGACGAGGAGGAGCGCGACATGATTCCCGCGCCCCCGCCGGTGAAGATCACCGACGCGGAGCTCGAGGACCTTGGCAACAAGATGAACGACAAGATCGAGCAGTACCGCGGCTCGGCGCTGCACAAGCTGCGCACCAAGGGGCGCGCGGCGCTGGTCCGCGGGTTCTGAGCGATCAACCCGGCGCGACGAACCGGGCTTGCCGCAACAGGTTTCGAGTGTCGGCCGCGACCTGACCGTCCTCGTAGATGCTGGCCAACCAGATGTGGACCAGCGCATCGATCACGCGGTCCTCGGCGATCGACCCTTCCTCGGAGGTGAACGTCGCGGCCATCAGCCGCTCGCTCAGCATGTTCAATGCGACCGAAAGATCCTCGGCCGGAACGGTATTGGGCGCGACGCCGCGCTCGCGCTCGGTCTTGATGGCCAACGTGGTGAACGAGATCCACCGCTGCATCAGCGTCGACCACGACTGCCGGACCTCGGGGTTGGTGGCTTTGGCCGCGGCGCCCGCGACGGCGACCGCCCGGTGCGAACCCGATACCTCGAAGAACGCCTCGATGCGGCTGCGCCACAGCACCGCGGGATCGCCGGATAGCTTGCCGCGCAGCAGCTTGAGCGTGGTGTGCGCCTTGGTGTTCATCTGGTCCAGCAGCGACAGCAGCACCGCGTTCTTGGACTGGAAGTAGAAGTAAAAAGTGGGGCGGGAGATACCCGCCCCTTTGGCCAAGTCGTCCACCGAGAAGTCGGCCAGCGGCCGCTCCTGCAGCAGCCGCTCGGCGGTGGCCAGGATCGCTTGCTCGCGGTGGTCACCGGAATGATGCGACGAACGGCGGCCGCGAGAGGCCTGCACGTAGCCGCGTGGCACCGGGCGGTCGGACACGCCAGATACTGTATGGGCCCGTCGACATATGCCAGGCAAATTGTTGATTAAGTCCAACGATAATGTCGATTAAGTTCGACGGTTTGTCGAGAATTATCGACGAGTTTGTTGACGCAGTCGACCGTCCTGTCGACTCTCGCGGGTGCCGCGGCTTCGGTGTCAGCGAGCGATGGGGGAACCCGCCGCCAGGCCCCGGCACGCCATTATGCGATTCAGCACGTCATTGCAGAGGTCACCGTCGTCGGACCCCAGCCGCCGCAGGAAGGCGTGCAGCCGCCGGTCCAGCGGCCAGTCGGCATAAATAGGGCCGGCATACGGCGAATCCAGGAAATCCCGCGCGAAAGTATCTATGTCAGCCTCGATGAACAACGTCCGCGCCATCCCGCATAAGCCGCATGCTCCTTTTGTTCGGCCACGATTCGCCGCAGTCAACCTACGTCAGAACCGGCCGTTGTTTTATCACGCCAGCATTGCGGAAAGGAGCCAAGTCTGCGTCGCGAAAATGTCAGCCGGGTTTGCGGGCGACGATCGCGACCGCGGCCAGCCGGTCGCGATGCTTGCGGAACGTCTGGCGCATCGCCAACACCCGCTTGCGCGCATCACGATGCAGCGCAACGTTTTTGGCGAACCGCAGGGCGCCGAACAGCCCCTCGTCGGCGATCATTCGCCGCGGCTGCAGCAGCGCCATCGGCGCGGTCGCGACCTGGTCGACCTCCAGTCCGTGCTCGGTCAACAGCTGCGACCATTCGGCGATGGTCAGCGGGCGGGCGTTCACCTTGATCGACCGGGCCAGCGACTGGCGGATCTCGCTGCCTATCTCCTCGGGGACGTCGTCGGGCGTCAGCGCGAGCTCGTGGATCGCGTAGCGACCCCCCGGCCGCAGCACCCGCGCCGCCTCGGCGACGATGGCGTGCTTGGCCGCGTCGCCCTGCATCGTCAGCATCGCCTCTCCGACCACCACGTCGCGGCTGCCGTCGGGCAATCCGGTATCGGCGGCGTCGGTGACCCGCACGGTTCCGTCCTTGGCCCCGCGGTCGGCGAGGACACCGCGCACCGTGTTCGCCGCGTCGGGATCGGCCTCGGCCCCGACGTAGGACCGCGGCCCGCGGGCCAGGATCTCGCCGGCGGTGCGGCCCAGGCCGGGCGCCAGCTCGAGCACGTCGGCGTCGGCCAGTTCGGCGCGGGCAAGCAGGGTGCGGGTGAGTTCGACGCCGCCGGGGCGCAGCACCCGCTTGCCGAGCCGCGCGAGCAGCCAATGGCCCGCGACGGACTCGTCGGAGCGATTCGACATGGGGCCCGGTGCGCCGGCTCGCTGTGCGCCCATCAGACTGCCTGCCGCGCAACGGGTTTGGCGGCCTCCAGGACGAGCGCTTGCCGACGTTGATGCACGGTTAAATACCTTAGCCCATCCGGACCCGCGGTGAACTGGCGTTTTGACCGCCTGGGCAGCCACAGCAGGGCACCGGGGGACAGGTGCACGGTGCCGGTTTCGGTGGTCAGGCCGCCGCTGCCGGACAGCACATGGATCAAGACGTCCAGATCGGGTCCGGCGTGCGAGTCGATGCGGCCGCCGGCCGGCAGCGCGATGACGTTCGAATCCAGGTCGCGCTCGCGGGCTTCGAGCCTCCAGACGGCCCCGGTCGCGTCCGGCCCGGATGTCGCGGTCAGGTCCACGGTGTTGGCCAGCACGCGGGGCAGGGGGGTGGAGGTGAGCTTGCTGATCCGAATCCGCCAGACGGGGCCCTTTTCCAGGTACTCCCAGCCGTAGCTGGCGGGGTGGTCGGCGTCGAACTCCGCGCGCAGGTGCTTGGGATCGTGGTTGTTCACCAAGACGAACGATTCGCCCACCGCCAGCGCGGCATACGTCGTGAAAATCGTCGGGTGTTTGTCCGGCTTAGGCAGCTGCCGGACGTCAAGTTCGTTGTCGGCCACGGGTTTCCCGCCCTTCATAGTTTTCACAAACTCTATTGTGTAAACTGTAGCGCATGACGTACGTGATCGGGAAGCCATGCATCGACGTGATGGACCGGGCCTGCGTGGACGAGTGTCCGGTGGACTGCATCTACGAGGGTGGCCGGGCGCTCTACATCCACCCCGACGAATGCGTCGATTGCGGCGCGTGCGAACCGGTTTGTCCCGTCGATGCGATTTACTACGAAGACGACCTGCCCGAGGAGCTCCAGCCGTATCTGGACGACAACGCGGCCTTCTTCACCGAAACGCTGCCGGGGCGCGATGGCCCCCTGGGTTCTCCGGGCGGGGCAGGCAAGCTCGGTGCGCTGGGCGTCGACACGCCACTGGTGGCGGCCGAGCCCAGGGCCGAAGGCGCTGAGGGAGGGTGAGGGGTACGTGACGTCCGAGGTCTCGTCCAGCGGGGAAACCGCCGGTCGCCGCCGCGAGGTACTGCGCGTGCTGCGCGCGTCGGTCGACCCCATGACCATCGCCGCGATCGCCGACGTGCTGGGCGTGCACCCGAACACCGTGCGCTTTCACCTCGACAGCCTGGTCGGCGACGGCCAGGTGGAACAGGTCGAGTCGGGCCGCAAGGGTCCGGGGCGGCCGCCGCTGTTGTTCGGGGCGGTCCGCCAGATGGATCGCGGCGGGGCGCGGCGCTATCGCCTGCTGGCCGAGATTCTGGTGCAGGCGTTCGCCGCCGAGAAGGATCCGCGCGCCAAGGCGCTGGCCGCCGGGCGGGCCTGGGGCCGGACGCTGGACCCGCGGCCGAAGCCGTCGCCGCGCGACGCCGCGAACCCCGACAAAGTCATCGGCCGCCTCGTCGATGTGCTCGACGAGCTCGGCTTCGCCCCCGAGCGCAGGCGATTCGACGGGCAGCAGCAGATCGGCTTGCGGCACTGCCCGTTTCTGGAACTGGCCGAAAACCGCACCAGCGTCGTGTGCCCCATCCATCTCGGGCTGATGCAGGGGGCGCTGGAGACGTGGGACGCCCCGGTCGCGGTGGACCGCCTCGACGCCTTTGCCGAGCCCGATCTGTGTTTGACGCACCTCAAGCTGGAAGCAGTGGGCAAGTGAGCACCGCATCGGCGATCGCCGTCGCTGTCACCTTCGTCTGGCTCGGCATGGTGTTGGCCATCTCGTTCCTGGAGGCGCCGCTGAAGTTTCGCGCGCCCAACGTGACGCTGCAGATCGGGCTCGGCATCGGGCGACTGGTGTTCCGCGCGCTGAACACGGTGGAGGTCGTTTTCGCTCTGGTGCTGCTGGCGATCCTGCTGTCCGGGCCGACGCCGGCGCGGATCGCCGTGGCGTTTGCCGTCGCCTTCGTCATGCTGGCCATCCAGCTGATCGCGGTGCGCCCACGGCTGACCCGCCGTTCGGACCAGGTGCTAGCCGGCAACGACGGGCCCCGCTCCCGGGTGCACTACGTCTACGTTGGTCTAGAGGTGGTCAAGGTGGCGGCGCTGATCGCGGCGGGGATACTGCTATTGACCGTCTGAGACTCCCAACGGCCCACCTACACACCAAGGAGACTCACTATGGACTCGATATCCCTGAGCGGCCTGGCCGACGAAAAGCTCGCCGAGGCGGCGAAGTCCCACAGCGGTCGCGCCGCGCACACGATCCACGGCGGTCACGCCCACGAACTGCGGCAGACCGTGCTGGCACTGCTGGCCGGCCACGACCTGTCCGAACACGACAGCCCGGGTGAGGCGACGCTGCAGGTGCTGCGCGGTCACGTGCGCCTGACGACCAACGGCGATTCCTGGGACGGCAAGACCGGCGACTACGTCGCGATCCCGCCCGAGCGGCATGCCCTTGCGGCAGTTGAGGATTCGGTGGTCATGCTGACCGTGTTGAAGAGCATTCCGTCCCAATCCCATTAGCTGCGATGCTAGCCACGCCCTGGTCGAGAAGTTTCGGCCTGCCAGTACCCATCCTCAACGCCCCGATGGGCGGGGTTGCCGGCGGCCGGTTGGCGGCCGCGGTCACCGCCGCGGGCGGCTTGGGCATGGTCGGTATGGGCAGTGTGGCCACGCGCGAGCTGCTGCGGGCCCAGCTGCGGCACGTGCGCGGGAAATTCGGAATCGGCTTGGTGGACTGGGTGATGCGCAACGAGGAGGGCCTGCTGGAGGACGCCCTGGCCGCGGGTCCCGGTCTGCTGTCGGTGAGTTTCGGCACCGACTTCTCCTGGGTCGACAAGGCACATGAGGCCGGAATCGCCACTGCCACACAGGTATACGACGGGCTGGGGGCGCGGCAGGCCGCGGATGCGGGCGTCGACATCCTGGTCGCGCGCGGGTCCGAGGGTGGCGGTCACGGGGACGCCGCCCTGGGCACGCTGCCGGTGCTGGACGCCGTGCTCGACGTCGTGTCGGTGCCGGTGCTCGCCGGTGGCGGCGTCGCGTCGGCACGCACCCTGGCCGCCGTGCTGGCCGCCGGTGCCAGCGGGGCGTGGGTGGGCACCAGGCTGGCGGCGTGCCCGGAAGCGCTGACCGGCGAAGGCAGCCGCCAGGCGCTGATCGCGGCGCAGTCCACCGACACCGCCGTCACGCGCGCTTTCGACGTCGCCGAGGGTCTGCCCTGGCCGGCTCGGTTCCCCTCGCGCGTGTTGGCCAATGACTTCGTCACGCGCTGGTCGGGCAACGAAGAGGCGCTCGACCCGTCGGCCTGCGACGAGCTCGCCGCGTCGATCGCCGCCGACGACCGCAGCATCGCCCCCGTCGATGCCGGGCAGGGCGTCGGCATGATCCGCGACGATGCGTCGGTGGGCGAGGTCATCGAGCAGATGTGCGCGGGCGCCGAAAAGCTGCTCAGCGGCTGGGGTTCCTAGCCGTTTCGCCGGTGCGTGCGACCACCGGCGGTCAGCACGACACAACACCTGTCCGGCCCCGGGCAGAGCCGAACCTCGGGACCGTGCGGTGCCTGGGCCTTGGACACCCCGGAGATCAGCGCGTGGTTCATGTGGCACGCCAGCTCCGTCTGTTCGGCGGCCAGCGCGTGGAACGGGCAATTGGCCAACTCGACCTCGCCGTCGGCGGCGCGTGGCTCGTAGCCGTGCCTGCTCAGCAGCTCGACCGTCCGCTCCAGCGCAGCCCCCGGGTCGGCGGGCCGCCGGTCGCCGCTGCCAATCGCGTAGCCGTAGTCGTGGGCCAGCCGGTTGAGCACCTCGACGGCCGGCTCGTCGGTGCCGGCCGACTGCGCGATGGCCTGGGCCATCAGCCGCCCGGCCAGTTCGTATTCCCGTTGCGGCAGGCTGACCGCGATGTCGCGGCCGGCCCTGCGGTAGAGCTTGGACGTCCGTCCGGCCCCGGGCCCGGATCGGCCCGCCAGGCGCGCGTAATCGGCTTCCAACAGGCCATCGGCGGTGAGCCGGTCGAGGTGAAACTTGGCTTGGTGGTGGGGGATGTCGAGGGCGTCGGCGGCCTTGTCGCGGCTCACCGGATCCCGTTGGGCGCACACGAATTGATAGAGCTGGCGGCGCACCGGGTCGGCGAGGGCGCCGATCCCGGCGGCATCACGTTCCAAAGGTGGGGTGCTGTCCACGTCCGCGCCCATTTCTAACGGAAGAAAGTCTTGACGCTACAGTCTACAAAATCTAACGTAAAGAATACTATCCGTTAGAATTGGAGGCAGTCATGAGTACACGGCAGGCCGGTTCGGCACCAGCCCTGGCAGACCAGCTGAAGGATCCGGCGTTCTCGGCGTACTTCGCCCTTCGCACCGTTTTCACCATCGCGCCCATCGTGTTCGGGCTGGACAAGTTCTTCAATCTGCTCACCTACCCGCGCCACTGGAGCGTGTACCTGGCCGGCTGGATCCACGGCCTCATTCCGCTGAGCGCGGACCAGTGCATGTACCTCGTCGGGGCCATCGAGATCGTCGCCGGCGTGCTGGTCGCGGTCGCGCCGCGAATCGGCGCCTGGGTGGTCGCGGCGTGGCTGGCCGGGATCATCATCGACCTGGTCACCGGTCCGGGCTACTACGACGTCGCGCTGCGCGACTTCGGCTTGCTGGTAGGCGCTTTGGCGCTGGCCCGGTTGGCCCAGGGTGTGCACAGTGGCAGTGTCGGGGGCAGCATCGGCGGCTACACCGCGCGCAGGTAGCGCTGGGCGATCAGGCGCTGCATCACCCGCACCGCAGGCGTGCCGGCCTTGCTCCACCAGGCCGCGGGCTTCGAGAACGAGGACACCTCGGCGAACACCGCCGAGGTGTCCGGGTCGCGGCGGACGATGAAGCGTTCCTCGCCGGACTCCGGATGGCCGGGCAGCGTGCCGTAGCCGAACCCCCGGATGTCGGGCTCGTCGACGACGTACACCACCCGGCAGGGGGCCCGCAGGAAGCCCATCATCGTCACCACCACGATCGCGTCGACCGTGACGACCGGGGAGCTGGTCTGCACCCGCAAGCCGGCGCCGGTCTGCATGCCCCAGTGCAGGACCGCGTCGGCCGCCCGCTCGAAACGCGGCTGGCCCGTACCGATCTGGCGGGACACGGCGAGGTGGCCATAGCCCGCGGGTCGCTGGCCGCCCGCGGTCGCACCCACTTCCGAGTACGTCAGCGGAAGCTCCTCGAGCGCTTCTAGATCCACCAGCTCAGCTTGCCACGTCGGGAATGGCCGACGTATTCGCGGCGTAGTTTCGTGATGTGACCGAACAATCTGTTGCCCAAGCATCCGGAACCTTCACCCTCGGCGGCGATCTGACCGTCAACCGACTCGGCTTCGGCGCCATGCGCCTGACCGGAAAGGGCGTCTGGGGCCCGCCCACCGACCGCGACGAATGCGTCCGGGTGTTGCGCCGTGCCGTCGAGTTGGGCGTGAACTTCATCGACACCGCGGACTCCTACGGGCCCTACATCTCCGAGGACATCATCCGCGAGGCGCTGTATCCCTACGACGGGCTGGTGATCGCGACCAAGGCCGGCCTGCTGCGGACCGGGCCCGACGTCTGGATCGACCTGGGTAATCCGAGCTATCTGCGCCAGGAAGTCGAGATGAGCCTGCGCCGCCTGGCCGTCGAGACCATCGACCTGTTCCAGCTGCACCGCATCGACAAGAACTTCCCGCTGGCCGACCAGGTCGGCGAGCTGGTGAAGCTGAAGGACGAGGGCAAGATCCGGCAAATCGGCCTGTCGGAGGTCAACGTCGATCAGCTCAAGGCGGCCCAGCAGATCACGCAGATCGTGTCGGTGCAGAACATGTACAACCTGTCGGCGCGCGGGGCCGAGCCGCTGTTGGACGAGGCGACCAAGCAGGGCGTCGGGTTCATTCCCTGGTTCCCGCTGGCGGCCGGGCCGCTGGCGGCGGCCGATGGCCCGCTGCAGCGCATCGCGGCCGACCACCACGCGACGCCGTCACAGCTGGCGCTGGCCTGGCTGCTGAAGCGCTCGCCGGTGATGCTGCCGATCCCCGGCACCTCGAAGGTCGCGCACCTCGAAGAGAACGTCGCCGCCGCCGAGATCACCCTTACCGACGACGAGTTCGAGACCCTGGCGGCTGCGGGCGCGCAGTAAACCGCCGCTGGATACGGTGTCGGGGTGACGAGCGAACACGCCAAGCACCCCGGCGGCGGATTCAACCCACCCGTACCGACGACCAAGGGCGGGCCTGACTACGGCCGGTTCATCGACGCGGTGCGCAAGCTGCAGGATCACGCCCGCGCCGTCGACGCGCCCAACGGCATCATCACCGAGGCCGCGAACATGCTGGAGAAGGTGTCGGCGCTGCTGAGCCCCTTCGACGCCGACGAGTGGGAGTCACCGTCGGGGCGCCGGATGGACCTGCCGGTCCGCGGCAACATCCTGACGATCCCGTTGGAGTCCCGCAAGACGGAGGACGGGCGGATGGCGGGCACTGCCCGCTTCGGCCGATTCCACCTGGGGCGCAACGGCGCCGTGCACGGCGGGTCGCTGGGCATGCTGTTCGACACCGTGCTCGGCCTCACCGCGTCGGTGCTCACCGGAAGCCGGCGGCAGCGCACCGCTTACCTGAAGATCGATTACCGCAATATCGTGCCGATCGAAAAAGAGCTGCAGTTCGATGCGGGGATCGACCGGATCGACGGCCGCAAAATCTTCGTGTCCGGCAGGTTGACCGACGGCGACACGTTGCTGACCGAAGCGGATGCGCTGTTCGTGCAACTCAAGCCGGGCCAACCCTAGGACCGCGCGCCAGCCGTCATGCCTTGGGTTCTTCGAGGTAGGCCCCGATAGCATGGCATCGACGTCTTAGGACCAAACCAGAACTCGCACGCTTGGAGACCACTCGATGAGCGCCCCCGCCCAGTCCGTTCCCGCAGCCCCGATCCGGGTTCCTGCCGGGACCACCGCGGCCGCCGCGGTCGGTGAGGCGGGGCTGCCGCGCCGGGGCACGCCCGACGCGATCGTGGTGGTGCGCGACGCCGACGGCAAGCTGCGCGACCTGAGTTGGGCGCCCGAGGCCGACGCGGAGGTTGTCCCGGTCGCGGCCAACACCGACGACGGACGCAGCGTCATCCGGCACTCGGCCGCACACGTGCTGGCCCAAGCCGTCCAAGACATGTTCCCGCAGGCCAAATTGGGCATCGGGCCGCCGATCACCGACGGGTTCTACTACGACTTCGACGTGGCGGAACCGTTCACGCCCGAGGACCTGGCGAAGCTGGAAAAGCGGATGCGCCAGATCGTCAAGGACGGGCAGCTGTTCGACCGCCGGGTCTACGAGTCCAAGGACCAGGCCCGCGCCGAGCTGGCCAACGAGCCGTTCAAGCTGGAGCTCGTCGACGACAAGTCCGGCGACCCCGAAATCATGGAAATCGGCGGCGACGAGCTGACCGCCTATGACAACCTCAATCCCCGTACGCGGGAACGGGTTTGGGGCGACCTGTGCCGGGGTCCGCACATCCCGACCACCAAGCACATTCCGGCGTTCAAGCTGACCAGGAGCTCGGCCGCGTATTGGCGGGGCGACCAGAACAACGCCAGCCTGCAACGCATCTACGGCACCGCCTGGGAGTCGCAGGAGGCGCTCGACAAGCACCTGGAGCTGATCGAGGAGGCGCAGCGCCGCGACCACCGCAAGCTGGGCGCGGAGCTGGACCTGTTCAGCTTCCCCGACGAAATCGGTTCCGGCCTCGCGGTTTTCCACCCCAAGGGCGGCATCATCCGCCGCGAGCTGGAGGAGTACTCGCGGCGCAAGCACGAGCAGGCGGGCTACGAGTTCGTCAACACCCCGCACATCACCAAGGAGCAGCTCTACGTCACGTCGGGGCACCTGGAGTGGTACGCCGACGGCATGTATCCGCCGATGCACCTCGACGCCGAATTCAATGAAGACGGCACGGTGCGCAAACCCGGCCAGGACTACTACCTCAAGCCGATGAACTGCCCGATGCACCACCTGATCTACCGGTCGCGGGGCCGGTCGTATCGCGAACTTCCGTTGCGGCTCTTCGAGTTCGGCAGCGTCTACCGCTACGAGAAGTCCGGTGTGGTCCACGGGCTGACCCGGGTGCGCGGCATGACCCAGGACGACGCCCATATCTACTGCACGCGTGAGCAGATGCGCGACGAGCTGACGTCACTGTTGCGTTTCGTGCTCGAGTTGCTGGCCGACTACGGCCTCAACGACTTCTATCTGGAGCTGTCCACCAAGGACCCGGACAAGTACTCCGGCTCCGACGAGATGTGGGACGAGGCCACCGCGGTGCTGCGCGAGGTCGGCGAGGCATCCGGCCTGCAACTGGTGCCCGACCCGGGTGGCGCGGCCTTCTACGGCCCGAAGATCTCGGTGCAGGTCAAAGACGCGCTGGGCCGCAGCTGGCAGATGTCGACCATCCAGCTCGACTTCAACATGCCGGACCGCTTCGAGCTGGAATACACCGCCGCCGACAATTCGCGGCAGCGGCCGGTGCTGATCCACCGGGCGCTGTTCGGGTCGATCGAGCGGTTCTTCGGCATCCTCACCGAGCACTACGCCGGTGTGTTCCCGGCCTGGTTGGCGCCGGTTCAGGCGGTCGGCATCCCGGTCGCCGACGAGCACATCCCCTACCTGGAAGACGTTGCCGCGCAACTTAAATCGCACGGGGTTCGCGTCGAGGTGGACACCAGCGACGACCGGATGGCCAAGAAGATCGTGCTGCAAACCAACCAGCACGTGCCGTTCATGCTGCTGGCCGGCGACCGCGACGTGGAGGCGGGTGCGATCAGCTTCCGCTTCGGCGACCGAAGCCAGATCAACGGCGTGCCCGTCGCGGCCGCGATCGATACCATCGTGAAGTGGATCGCCGACCGCGAGAATGCCGCTCCCACAAAAGAACTGGTGAAGGTGGCCGGCGGTGAGTGAGCACGTCGAGCGCTCGGACGACAGCATCGTCGACAGGGGAGTCGGGGACAGCGATCACCTGCAGCGGCTGTGGACGCCGTACCGGATGACATACCTGGCCGAGTCGCCGATGAAGCGCGACAACGGCAAACCCGACGAGCCGTTCACCGACATCCCGCGGATGCCCGACGAGGAGGGTCTGGTGGTGGCCCGTGGCGAACTCGTCTATGCCGTGCTCAACCTCTACCCGTACAACCCCGGGCATCTGATGGTGGTGCCGTATCGGCGGCTGTCCGAAATCGAGGACCTGACCGAGGCCGAGAGCGCGGAGCTAATGGCGTTCATTCAGAAGGCGATTCGCGTCATCAAGAACGTGTCGCGTCCGCATGGCTTCAACGTCGGGCTCAACCTGGGGACCTCGGCCGGCGGCTCGCTGGCCGACCACCTGCACGTGCACGTGGTGCCGCGGTGGGGCGGCGACGCGAACTTCATCACCATCGTCGGCGGCGCCAAGGTGATTCCGCAGTTGCTGCGCGAGACCCGGCAGCTGCTGGCGACCGAGTGGGCGAAACAGCCATGAGTAAAGCGCCCTTCCTGTCCCGGGCCGCATTCGCGCGGCTCACCACTCCGACAGCCAGGGCACTGCTTCGGGTGGGCCTGACGCCCGACGCCGTCACCATCCTGGGCACGATCGCCTCGGTGGCCGGGGCGCTGACGCTGTTCCCGATCGGCAAGCTGTTCGCCGGAGCGTGTGTGGTCTGGTTCTTCGTGATCTTCGACATGCTCGACGGCGCGATGGCGCGGGAACGCGGGGGCGGCACCCGCTTCGGCGCGGTGCTGGACGCCACGTGCGACCGGGTCAGCGACGGCGCGGTGTTCTGTGGCCTGCTGTGGTGGATTGTCTTCGGCCTGCACGACAGGCTGCTGGCGGTGGCGACGCTGATCTGCCTGGTCACCTCCCAGGTGATCTCCTACATCAAGGCCCGTGCCGAGGCCAGCGGGCTGTGCGGCGACGGCGGCATCATCGAACGCCCGGAACGGCTGATCATCGTCCTGACCGGCGCCGGGGTGTCGGACTTCCCGTTCGTCGCGTGGCCGCCGGCGCTGCCGGTGGCGATGTGGGTGCTGGCGGCGGCCAGCCTCCTCACCTGCGCGCAGCGGCTACACCGGGTGCGGACCTCGCCGGCGGCGACCGAGCCGTTGCCGCCCGGCCCGCAAAGCCAGGAAACGAGCGAGCCATGATCTCGACTCCGGCAAGCCTGAAGGCCCTCGCGGATCCGCGCCGCCTGCTGACGGACACGGCGACCGACTGGGCGTATGCGACCGGCTGGCTGGCCGTGCGCGCCGCGCCAGAGTTCTTCGCGCGCAATGTGTTCGACGCCGGCGCGCGTTACGCGGCCCGCGGGGGCGGCCCGGAACAGCTACGCAAGAACCTGGCGCGCGTCATCGGGGTGCCGCCGGCCGAGGTTCCCGACGAGTTGATGAAGGCCTCGCTTGCGTCCTACGGCCGCTACTGGCGTGAGGCCTTTCGCCTCCCCACGATGGACCACCGCGCGCTGGCCCGGCGGGTCGACGAGACGTTCCGGGGGGCCGACAACATCGACGCGGGCTTGGCCCGGGGCCGAGGGGTCGTGCTCGCGCTGCCGCATAGCGGCAACTGGGACATGGCCGGGATGTGGCTGGCGCAGACCCGCGGCACCTTCACCACCGTCGCGGAAAGGCTCAAACCCGAGTCGCTGTACCGGCGTTTCATCGAATACCGCGAAAGCCTGGGTTTCGAGGTGCTGCCGACGGCGGGCGGTGATCGGCCGCCCTTCGACGTGCTGTGCGAGCGGCTCCGCGATAACCGTGTGGTCTGCCTGATGGCCGACCGGGATCTGACCCGCACCGGGGTCGAGGTCGATCTCTTCGGCGAACCCACCCGCCTGCCGGCCGGGCCGGCGAAGCTGGCGATCGAGACCGGCGCCGCCCTGATGGCCGCGCACTGCTGGAACGAGCCCGACGGTTGGCCCGTCCAGATATTCGATCCGCTGGACTGCTCGAGCGGTGACGTGAAAGCCATCACGCAGTCGCTGGCCGACCAGTTCACCATCAACATCGCCGCCCACCCCGCCGACTGGCACATGCTGCAGCCGCAATGGCTGGCCGATCTGTCCGACGCCCGACGGGCCAGGTTGGACGGCGCCTGATGCGGATCGGCATGGTCTGTCCGTACTCGTTCGACGTGCCGGGCGGGGTGCAATCCCATGTCTTGCAGCTCGCTGCGGTGATGCGCGCCCGCGGGCACGAGGTCAGCGTCCTGGCCCCGGCGTCCCCGCACGTTGCCCTGCCCGAGTACGTCGTCTCGGCCGGCAAGGCCATCCCGATCCCGTACAACGGGTCGGTGGCGCGGCTGCAGTTCAGCCCGGCCGTGCACGGCCGGGTGCGGCGGTGGCTGACCGAGGGCGATTTCGACGTCCTGCATCTGCATGAGCCGAATGCGCCCAGTTTGTCGATGTGGGCGCTGCGGGTCGCCGAGGGGCCGATCGTGGCGACGTTTCACACGTCGACCACCAAATCGCTGACGCTGTCGGTCTTTCAGAGCCTGCTGAAGCCGTGGCACGAGAAGATCATCGGCCGGATCGCGGTGTCGGACGTGGCGCGGCGCTGGCAGATGGAGGCCCTCGGGACCGACGCGGTGGAGATACCCAATGGCGTCGACGTCGACGCGCTGTCGTCGGCGCCCCGGCTGGACGGGTATCCGCGGCCGGGCAAGACGGTGCTGTTCCTGGGCCGCTACGACGAGCCGCGCAAGGGGATGGAGGTGCTGCTCGAGGCGCTGCCCAAGGTGGTGGATCGCTTTCCGGATCTGCACGTGCTGGTCGTCGGCCATGGCGACGAGGCCGAGTTGCGCAGGCAGGCGGGCGAGTTGGCGAATCGGATGAGCTTTCTCGGATTGGTCGACGACGCGGGAAAGGCGTCGGCGATGCGCAGTGCCGACGTCTACTGCGCGCCCAACATCGGCGGGGAGAGTTTCGGCATCGTCTTGGTCGAGGCGATGGCCGCCGGAACCCCGGTGGTGGCAAGCGATTTGGACGCCTTCCGCCGGGTGCTGCGCGACGGCGAGGTCGGGCGGCTGGTGCCGGTCGGCGATGCCGGCGCGCTGGGCGACGCGCTGATCGAGATGGTGGCCGACGACGGGCTGCGCGAGCGCTACGTGGCGGCGGCCTCGACGGCGGTCGCCCGCTACGACTGGTCGGTGGTGGCCAGCCAGATCATGCGGGTATACGAGACGGTTGCCGGGTCGGGCGCCAAAGTCCAGGTGGCCAGCTGATGACCTGGCTGATGATCGCCGTCGGCGTGCTGCTCGCGGTGTTGGCCTTCGTCGGCGCGTGGGCCATTCGCACGGCCAACCGGCTGGACCGCCTGAACGTGCGCTACGACCTGTCCTGGCAGGCGCTGGACAGCGCGCTGGCCCGGCGCGCGGTGGTGGCGCGCGCGGCCGCGATCGACGCCTATCACGGTTCGGCGCAGGGCCGACGGCTTTCGGAGCTGGCCGCCGCCGCCGAGCGCGCCCCGCGACACGCGCGCGAGAACGCCGAGAACGCGCTGTCGAGCGCGCTGGCGATGGTCGATCCGGCGTCGTTGCCGGCCGGACTGATCGCCGAGTTGGCCGACTCCGAGGCGCGGCTGCTGCTGGCCCGCCGGTTCCACAACGACGCGGTCCGCGACACCCTCGCGCTGGCCGAGCGGCGTCCGGTGCGCGCGTTACGCCTCGGCGGAACTGCCGCGCTGCCAAGCTATTTCGAGATCGTCGAGCACCCGCACGCGTTGACCCACGGCGACCTGGGCGGGCTCAACCACCGGACGTCGGCCCGGGTGGTGTTGCTCGACGAGAGCGGCGCGGTGCTGCTGCTGTGCGGTTCTGATCCGGCGGTCACCGACGGCAGCGCACCGAAGTGGTGGTTCACCGTGGGCGGGGAGGTGCAGCCGGGGGAGCGGCTGGCCGAGGCCGCCGCGCGGGAGCTGGGCGAAGAAACCGGTCTGCGGGTCGAGGCGTCCGACATGGTCGGCCCGATCTGGCGGCGCGACGAGGTGTTCGAGTTCAACGGGTCGCTGATCGACAGCGAGGAATTCTTCTTCATCCACCGCGCGCGGCGCTTCGAGCCCGCCATCGCGGGGCGAACGGCCTTGGAGCGCAGCTACATTCATTGCCACCGCTGGTGTGGCGCCGACGACATCGCCGAACTGGAAGCGGCGGGCCAGACCGTCTACCCGCGCCAGTTGACCGAACTGCTCGCGGACGCGATCGCGTTGGCCGACAACCATGCCCCGGGCCAACTACCGCAGCTGCAATCGATCCGGTGAGCTAGACGGCGTCCACCAGACCGTTGGCGGCCAGCGGGGGCAATCCCGCGACCAGCGGGCTAATGATTCCGGCCGTCGCGCCCTGCCCCACGGCGGCGCCGATTGAGTGCAGCGCGGGCATCGCGAACGGATTGGTGTAGCCCAGGTCGACGATCGGCCGGAGGAACGGTTGCAGCAAGTCGGCCAGCGGGTTGCCCAGGATCGGAATCGCACGCAACGGATTGAGCAGCGGCAGGTTCGCGCTGCCGATCATGTAGTAGGTCGTGTTGCCGATGTGCTGCACGGTGGCCGCCGCGACCTGCGCGGCGCTGAGATAGGGCACGGTGGTGTGCAGGTCCGCGACGCCGAACAGGGCGTTGAGAACCGACGGAATATTGAACAGGGTCGACGGGAAGTTGCCGACGCCGTCGTATTGCAGCGTGTAAATGGACGTCGCGTACAGCGGGTTGACCGGCGTCACGACCTGGAACGCGCCGATGCCGGGGGCGAAGTGCGTCAGGATCCCGCCGGTCACGGGGTTGTTCGGGTCGGCGAGCAACACGAAGTTCAGCAGGTTGGGATTGGGCCGCAGGGCGGACGGCAGCGCGTCCAGATAACGCATTTCCATCGTCGCGATCGTCGCGCTCTGCGAATAGCCGACCACGACGACGCGGTTGCCCGCCGCGGTCTGCGTCATGATCGCGTTGTTCAGTATCGCCATGCCCTGCTGCACGGACTTGCCGAAGCTTTCGCTGCCGGTGAGGGGGAAGAACTGCTCGGGCGTCTTCAGGCCCACCAGGGTGTAGCCGGGGTAGTGCTGGGCGAGGTAGGCGTTGTCGATGGCGGTCAGGTAGGCGTTGCTGGGTGTCGAATCGCCGGTGCCGCCCATGATCAGCGCGACGTCGTTCGGCGAGGTGGCCGGCGAATTGGTCGTCAATTGCATGGTGGCGGCGTTGGATACCTCGGTTTCGGCGTAGGCGTTCTTCGCCGTGAGCAACGTCTGGACGAACTGGTTATGAAACATTTCCGCCTGCGCGCTGAGCGCCTGATATTGCTGCGCATGCGCGTCGAGCAGGGCGGCCGCTCGCACCGAGACCGAGTCCGTGCCCGGCGGCAGCACCCCCGTCGTCGGCGGCGCCACGGCGGTGTTCGTCGAGGTCAGCTCCGAACCGATGGTCTGCAGTTCATCGGCGGCTGTCCCGATCGCGTCGGGGTCGGTGATCACGAAGGACATGAGTGCCCCGCCCGCTAGCCGGGGACCTGGCGCGACAGCGCGCCCTTGCGGGCTGCGGCCACCGCCGGGGTGACCGCGCCGATGCCGCGTGCGGGCATGCCCATGGACGGCAGGGACGGCATCCGGGGCCCGGCGGGGGCGACCTGGCCGACGCCGGTGCCCGAGGCCGCGGCAGCCGTCGGCGCCGGAGGGGCCGCCGTCGCGGCGGGCCAGCTGGGCGGCACCGACAAGGGCCCGACGGACGCCGCGTGGCCGACGCCGGCCGAGACCACGCGGCTGGCGAGCTGCACCGTGCTTGCCCCGCCCGCGACGGGTCCGACCTGGGCGACCAGGCCCGGGGCCAGCGCCGGCATGCTGCCCGCGGCACCGCTGGTCAGCGGGTTGGCGCCCGTCATGACCTGGCCCATGACCATGTTCAGCGGTTCCATCGCCAGCTGGGCGGGCGCCGAGAGCATCTGCAGCTTGGACGCAGAGTTCGACAGCGTCTGGCCCAGCGACGAGAACAGCTGCTGTCCCGCCGAGGTGAAACTCGGGGCGGCGACGCTGGTCAGGGTCAGCGGCGGGTTGCCGAACGGCGTCCATTGGGCCGCCGCGGCCGTGGCGCCGGCGTCGTAGCCGGTCATCGCGGCGACGTCCTGGGCCCACATCTCGGCGTATTCGGCCTCGGTGGCCGCGATGGCCGCTGTGTTCTGCCCCAGGATGTTGGTCGCGATCAGCGTCGCCAGCAGGGTTCGGTTGGCCGCTACCACCGCCGGTGGCACCGTCGCGGTGAACGCCGCCTCGAACGCGCCCGCCGTCAGCCGGGCCTGGTTGGCCACCACCTCGGCGTTTGCCGAAGACGCGGTCAACCACGCGACGTAGGGCGCGGCCGCCGCGGCCATCGTCATCGAGGCCGGCCCCAGCCACGCGCCACTGGTGAGCGTCGAGACCGTCGATTGGAAAGAGCTTGCGGCCAAAGCCAACTCGGTGGCCAACACGTCCCATGCGGAGGCGGCGGCCCACATCGATCCCGATCGGGGCCCAGCGTAGATGCGCGCCGAATTGATTTCCGGCGCCATCAGCAGGTAATCCGGCAACATCCGGACCTCTTCTCGCACGAGCAAGAACGGCTGCGCAAACAGCCGATGAAATATCTAACACAATTTCGTCGTTTGCTCCACGGGCCGCGCAAGACGCATAGCTCCCGCTTAACGGCCGGAAAACCGATTTGTGCCCCACCACTAGAGTGGAAGCGCAACGGTTGAAGGAGAGAACAAGCCAGTGAACAGCGGCCCACAGTCGAGCCAGGCCGGCCAGATCGGAACGGCGCGCGTCAAGCGCGGCATGGCGGAGATGCTCAAGGGCGGCGTCATCATGGACGTCGTCACCCCGGAGCAGGCCCGGATCGCCGAAGGCGCCGGGGCCGTCGCGGTCATGGCGCTGGAACGCGTACCCGCCGACATCCGCGCCCAGGGCGGGGTGTCGCGGATGAGCGATCCGGACATGATCGAGGGCATCATCGCCGCGGTCACCATCCCGGTCATGGCCAAGGCCCGTATCGGGCATTTCGTCGAGGCGCAGATTCTGCAGAGCCTCGGGGTGGATTACGTCGACGAGTCCGAGGTGCTGACGCCCGCCGATTACACCCACCACATCGACAAGTGGAAATTCACCGTGCCGTTCGTGTGCGGTGCGACCAACCTCGGTGAGGCGCTGCGGCGGATCAACGAGGGCGCCGCGATGATCCGGTCGAAGGGCGAGGCCGGCACCGGCGACGTCTCCAACGCGACCACGCACATGCGCGCGATCGGCGGCGAGCTGCGCCGGCTGACGTCGCTGTCACAAGACGAATTGTTCGTTGCCGCCAAGGAATTGCAGGCGCCCTACGACCTCGTCGTCGAGGTGGCGCGGGCGGGCAAGCTGCCCGTCACGCTGTTCACCGCGGGTGGAATCGCGACCCCCGCCGATGCGGCGATGATGATGCAGCTGGGCGCCGAGGGCGTCTTCGTCGGGTCGGGCATCTTCAAATCCGGGGATCCGGCGCAGCGCGCCGCGGCGATCGTCAAGGCCACCACCTTCTACGACGACCCCGACGTGCTGGCCAAGGTGTCGCGCGGGCTGGGTGAGCCGATGGTGGGCATCAACGTCGAGCAGATCGCCCAGCCGCATCGCCTGGCCGAGCGCGGCTGGTAAAACAAGTTCGTGTCGATCGAAGAAATCCTTGATCTCGAGCAACTCGAGATCAACATCTATCGCGGCAGCATCTTCAGCCCGGAGTCCGGATTCCTGCAGCGCACCTTCGGCGGCCACGTGGCCGGCCAGTCGCTGGTGTCGGCGGTGCGCACCGTGGACCCGCAGTATCAGGTGCACTCGCTGCACGGGTACTTCGTGCGGCCCGGGGACGCCAAGGAACGCACGGTGTTCATCGTCGAGCGCGCCCGCGACGGCGGCTCGTTTGCGACGCGGCGGGTCAACGCCATCCAGCACGGCGAGATCATTTTCAGCATGGGCGCGTCCTTCCACGCCGACCAGGAGGGCATCCACCACCAGGACGTGATGCCGGCCGCCCCGCCGCCCGACGGGCTGCCCGGGCTCGACTCGATAAAGGTCTTCGACGACGCCGGCTTCAAGCAGTTCGAGGAGTGGGACGTCTGCATCGTGCCTCGCGAGCTCCTGACGCTGTCGCCCGACAAGGCCGCCCAGCAGCAGGTGTGGTTCCGCCACCGCGATCCGCTGCCCGACGACCCGGTGCTGCACATCTGCGCGCTGGCCTACATGAGCGACCTCACGCTGCTGGGATCGGCGCAGGTCACCCACCTGGACGTCCGTGAGCACCTGCAGGTTGCCTCGCTGGACCACGCCATGTGGTTCATGCGGCCGTTCCGCGCCGACGAGTGGCTGCTCTACGACCAGTCCTCGCCGTCGGCCAGCGGGGGCCGCTCGCTGTGCCAGGGCAAGATCTTCACCCAGACCGGCGAGATGGTTGCGGCCGTGATGCAGGAGGGGCTGACCCGCTACAAGCGCGGGTACCAACCGTGAGCCTGGGGCGTCCGACGATCGGGGTGCTGGCGCTGCAGGGCGATACCCGCGAGCACCTGGCGGCGCTGCGCGAGGCCGGGGCCGAGTCGATGCCGGTGCGCCGCCGCAGCGAGATCGAGGCGGTCGACGGGCTGGTCATTCCCGGGGGCGAATCGACCACGATGAGCCACCTGCTGGCAGACCTCGACCTGCTGGAACCGCTGCGGGCGCGGCTGGCCGATGGGCTGCCCGCCTACGGAGCGTGTGCGGGCATGATCCTGTTGGCCAGCGAGATCCTGGATGCCGGCGCCGACGGCCGGCAGGCCGTGCCGCTGTGCGGAATCGATATGACCGTGCGGCGCAACGCCTTTGGGCGACAGGTCGATTCGTTCGAGGGTGACATCGCGTTCTCGGGCCTCGATTCGCCGGTGCGTGCGGTCTTCATTCGGGCGCCGTGGGTGGAGCGCGTCGGCGAGGGGGTGCGGGTGCTGGCCAGCGCCGCGGGCCACGTCGTGGCGGTGCGCCAGGGCGCCAAGCTGGCGACGGCCTTTCACCCGGAGATGACCGGCGACCGCCGCATCCACCAGCTGTTCGTCGACATCGTCAAGGGCGAGGGCTAACGCCTCAGGGTGTCCCTGGCGTCCGGTGTGCGTCCACGGCGGCGATTTCCGGCGTGTCGCCACCCCCAGCGCACGCGCGACGCCCCCAACGCCCGGCGGCCGGGCGCGGACGTCCACGTAGACTCGTCTCGCGACTTTCCAGTAACAGAAGAGGTAGCAGACACCGATGAGCGGCCATTCCAAGTGGGCCACCACTAAGCACCAGAAGGCCGTCAAGGACGCGCGCCGTGGCAAGGAGTTCGCGCGGCTGATCAAGAACATCGAGGTCGCCGCGCGCACCGGCGGGGGTGACCCCACCGGCAACCCGACGCTCTACGACGCCATCCAGAAGGCGAAGAAGACCTCGGTGCCCAACGACAACATCGAGCGTGCCCGCAAGCGCGGCGCAGGCGAGGAAGCCGGTGGCGCCGAATACCAGACGATCATGTACGAGGGCTACGGGCCCAACGGCGTGGCGGTGCTGATCGAGTGCCTGACCGACAACCGCAACCGCGCGGCCGGCGAGGTCCGGGTGGCGATGACCCGCAACGGCGGCAACATGGCCGATCCCGGTTCGGTGTCCTACCTGTTCACCCGCAAGGGCGTGGTGACCCTGGAAAAGAACGGCCTCTCCGAGGACGACGTGCTGACCGCCGTGCTCGACGCCGGCGCCGAGGACGTCAACGACCTCGGTGAGAGCTTCGAGGTCATCTCCGAGCCGACCGACCTGGTCGCGGTGCGCACCGCGCTGCAGGACGCCGGCATCGACTACGACTCGGCCGAGGCCAGCTTCCAGCCGTCCGTCAGCGTCCCGGTCGACGTCGAGGGTGCCCGCAAGGTGTTCAAGTTGGTCGACGCGCTGGAGGACAGCGACGACGTGCAGAACGTCTGGACCAACGTCGACCTGTCCGACGAGGTGCTCGCCGCGCTCGACGACGAGTAGGCCCCGCTAGTCGTACCCGTGCCGCATGTCGTCGACGATGCGCGGATTGTCCAGCGTCGACGGGTCCAGCCGCCGCGGCCCGACGTCGTCGGAGAACACCGTCGCGGCCTGCAGCACCCGCTGGTTAAGGAAGCGCAGCGGCGGCGTGTTGGCCGGCATGGTCGGCGTCGGCGGGTCCGCGCCGCGGCGCGCCAGTGCAAAACCCCAGTCGCCGAAGGTGGGCACGTGCACGTGGTACGGCGTGACGGCGTAGCCGGCGGAACGGATCGTCGACACCGTCCGCCAGAACGCCGTCAGAGTGGAGAACGGGCTACCCGCCTGCACCAGCATCAGCCCGCTCGGCGAAAGAGCATGCGCGACAAGGGTATAGAACTCGGTGGAATACAGCCGGCCCAGTACGGGGGTGTCCGGGTCGGGCAGGTCGACGATGACGGCGTCGAATCCTTCGGGCGGGCGCAGCTCCGGATGCGGGGCGCGCAGCCAGCTCATCGCGTCGTCGATCACGACGGCGACCCGCGAGTTGTCCAGGGCACCGGCGTTGGCGTCGTGCAACGTGGTGCGGGCGATGTCGATCACCGCGGCGTCGAGCTCGACCTGCACGATCTTGTCAATGCCGGGCTGGCGCAACAACTCTCGCGCGGCCAAGCCGTCGCCGCCGCCGAGCACCAGCACCGAGTGCGCGCCTTGGCCGAGCGCGGGGTAGACGACACTTTCGGTGTAGCGGTATTCGTCCCGGGTGGAGAATTGCAGGCCGCCGTCGAGGTACAGCCGCGTGTCGTCGTTGCGGCGGGTGACCACGATTTCCTGGTAGGCGGTGTGCCGGTAGGCGATGATCGGATCGGCGTAAAGCCTTTGGCGGCTTGTAGTTTCGACGTCGTGCGAGCGCACCAGCAGCGTGACGAGCAGCGCGAGCGCGGCAGCCAGCGCGGTCAGCGCCGTCACCAGCTGCCGGGTCGACACCACGCGCCGCAACAAGAACATCGCCACGACCGCCGCGGCGACCAGGTTAATGATGCCGGTGGCCGCGGCGCCGCGGATCATCCCGAGCTGCGGCAGCAGCAGGAACGGCCACACCAGCCCGCCGATCAGCGCGCCCAGGTAGTCGGCCGCGTTGAGGTTGGCCAGCGTCCGGCCGGCATCGGTGGCTGGGTTTTTTGCGGCCGTCCGGCCGCTTTGCAGCAGCGTCATCAGCAGCGGCACCTCGGCGCCGACCAGGCCGCCGATCAGGGCGGTGCTGATCGCCAGCACCCACGTCGACCCGTCGACGAAGGCGAACACCACATACAGCGCCGCCGCGGACAGCCCGCCGATGATGCCCAGCAGCGCCTCGACGGCGATGAACGAGATGGCCGCGTGTCGCAGCAGCGGCTTGACCAGCAGCGCGCCCGCGCCCAGCGCGGCGATGTAGCCCGCCACGATCAGCGAGGTGGCGACGATGCCGCCGCCGTTGAGGCTCGCCGACAGCGTCAGTAGGGCCAGCTCGTAGACGATGCCGCATGCCGCGCACGCCGCGACTGCGGCCAGCAGCACCGCCCGCCAGCGCGCCGACGTTTCTCCTGCCCGGACCGCTTCGGGTGCCGGTGAATCGACCGACGTCATGACACCGCGGCGGCCGTCACACCTCCCACGGCCAGCAGCATCATCGCCACCGCGAACGACCCGGGGTGCAGCGCCGGGTCGTCGACGTGCTCGTGGAAGTTGCCCGGTATCAGCACATGCACCGTCAGCAGCGCGATGGCCAGCAGGATCACTCCCATCAGGCCGTAGACCGCCACGCCCAGCAGCCCCTGGCCCAGCTGGCTGTAGGAGTTGGCGATCGCGCTCACGATGACGACGGTGAGCGCGATGTACATCGCGCAGGCGACGACCACCGCGTTCGGCCGGCGATCGACGAACACCAATTGGCGCAGCTTCCCGGGCGTCAGCAGGTCGACCATGTAGAACCCGATCAGCAGGACGCCCATGCCGACCAGGAAGTACAGGATCGTCGCGACGACGCCTTTCAGGATTGGGTTGACGTCGATGTTTCCGATCTCGAGGGCAAGGTACATAGCTATCTCCTTTGCGGTTGCCGCCCGATAGGCATTACTTCGTCCCGCCGGGACCGCCTGGGGTCCCGCCGGCGCCACTCGACGGGGATCCGGGGCCGAACCCGGGGCCGAGGAAGATGAACGAGCCGTGGCTGTATCCGGCGCTCAGTGGTTCGACACGAATGCTGCACGGGTACTTGCCATCCGGGCCGACGATCACGATGTTGTTGCTGTAGCGCAGGTACTCGTTGTTGCCGTTGTCGGCGCGCGCGTCGGGCTCCTGATAGTCCGCGAGGGCGTCGGCCACCTCGTCGGGCTTGCCGGTGCACTGGTAGCGCGTCCCGTTCGCGTCGCGGGAGTACTCGTGATAGTGGCCTGCGATGTAGGACCCAATGTCCTTGTTCAGCAAGATGATTCCGAACACCAGCGACGCGATCGCGGCGAACGCCAGCCCGCCGGAAACCAGCAACAGGCCGTTGCGGCTCAGGCCCTTTTTCGGGGGCTTCGGCTTCGCGCGCTTCCTGGGGCTCATGGCTGCCACCGGCTCGCGGTGTGCACCACGACGCCGCCCGACGCGCGCTGCGGGTACAGGTGCCAGGTCTGCCAGCGCCAACCGGCGTCGTCGGGTTCGGCAGCCAGCACGGTCAGCGCGGCGTCGTCGCCGGGAAATGTGCCGCCCAGCCATCCGTCTTCGGTCGTGCAGTTGTCCCGAAGTCGTTGTGCGAGTTGACGAAACGCTGCCTCGTCGTGCGTGACGATGCTCGACTCGATGTGGTAGCCGGGCGCGTCGGCATGCTCGGGCAGCGCGCCGCCGTGCGCGCGGGCGGTGCACGAAACCTGTTCGGAGAACTGGCCGGTCGCGTGTTCGGCCGTGATCACGTGCGAGGCGCCCAGCACCCCGAGCCGCAACACCCCGCCGCCGGGATGCTCGAGCGCGCAGCTGGCCAGCGGCGGCGGCGCCGGGGCGTTGAGCGCCAACCCGAGTCGGGTCCCGGATACGTCCGCCGGCGTTACGGCTAGTTCGTAGAACGGCACCGGGATGGTCCTAGGGAGCCGACGGCGGAGGGGCGGGGTAGACGGTGAGCTCGCCGGGCAGCACCGGCTTGCCCGTCGATACCTCCCAGGGCATGTCGGGGGCATAGCGCTCGAACGACAGCAGCACGGACTCGTCGGCGTTGGCGCAGTCGATGAATTCCATCTCGCCGCCGGCGGGCAGGCCGGTCGTGCCCTCGCTGGTGTAGGAGGCCCGGCCGCGCTCGGCCTCGTGGAACGGCACGCCGTCGACCACGTACTGCTCGCCGGGCTGCAGTGTGACGTCCTTGCGGGTCACCCACATCACCAGCTCGAGCCGCCCGTCGTCGTCCTCGACGCTGAACCAGATCGGCTGATCGCCGCCCTCGAGCAGGTGCTCCCACCACACGAACGGGCCCTCCCGGAACGTCACCGATCCGCGGACCACGTAGTCGATGCCGCCGTGGCTGACGATCGCGCCGGGGCCCAGCTGCCGGGGCCCGAACTGGGGCATGGAGTTGAAGGACAGCGGATCGGATCGGCCGCCGGGCTGGGCCGATTTCTTGGGTCGCCGCAAAGCGATAACCAGCACCACGATGGACGCGACGAACAGCACCGCGGCAAGTACGACCAGCAGTGTTCCCACGCCGTCCCCTTCATTGCTCTGTGACTAGAGCGAATTTGTGGAATTCAAGTTAACAGCTTTTGTGTGGCACGGAACAGATGCGCGCGCGGGCTGGAAACGGGGGACCGCCGCGTGTCCTGCCCGGCTCGGTCGGACCCGACCGCTACGCTATCGAACAGCTGTTCGGTGGCTCGAGGTGTGTGGGAAGAAGCGGGAGCGGGCAATGCGCGTGATGGGCGTCGATCCCGGGCTGACCCGGTGCGGGCTGTCGCTCGTCGAGGCCGGGCGCGGCCGCAGCGTGGTCGCGCTGGACGTCGACGTGGTGCGCACGCCGTCGGATGCGCCGCTGCCGATGCGGCTGCTGGCCATCAGCGATGTCGTCGAGCACTGGCTGGACACGCACCGGCCGGACGTCGTGGCAATCGAGCGGGTGTTCGCCCAGCACAACGTGTCGACGGTGATGGGCACCGCGCAGGCCGGCGGCGTGATCGCGGTGGCCGCGGCCCGGCGCTCGATCGACGTGCACTTCCACACGCCCAGCGAGGTCAAGGCCGCGGTCACCGGCAACGGCGCGGCCGACAAGGCTCAGGTCACCGAGATGATCACCAGAATCCTTGCGCTGCAATCGAAACCGACACCGGCCGACGCGGCCGACGCGCTGGCGTTGGCCATCTGTCATTGCTGGCGCGCGCCGATGCTGTCCCGGATGGCCGCCGCCGAGGCGATGGCCGCCAAGCAGCGCGAGGCCTACGCCGCGAAGCTGAAGCGCGCAAAGGTCAAGGCGGGCCGATGATTTCGTCGGTGCGCGGTGAGGTGCTCGAGGTGGCGCTCGATCACGCGGTGATCGAGGCCGGCGGCGTCGGCTACCACGTCAACGCCACGCCATCGACGCTGGCCACGCTGCGCCACGGCAGCGAGGCCCGGCTGATCACCGCGATGATCGTGCGCGAGGATTCGCAGACGCTGTACGGCTTTCCGGATCGCGACAGCCGCGATCTGTTCCTGACGCTGCTGTCGGTGTCCGGGGTCGGGCCGCGGCTGGCGATGGCGACCCTGGCGGTGCACGACGCCGACTCGCTGCGCCAGGCGCTGGCCGACGGCGACGTCGCCGCGCTGACCCGGGTGCCGGGCATCGGCAAGCGCAGCGCCGAACGCATGGTGCTGGAGTTGCGCGACAAGATCTATGCCACGGGCACGACCGCTGTGGCCCCGGCGGGCGCGGGCGTGAACGGCCACGCGGTGCGCGGCCCGGTGGTCGAGGCTCTGGTGGGGCTGGGCTTTGCGGCCAAGCAGGCCGAGGAAGCCACCGACAGCGTGCTGGCCGCCGACCGCGAAAAGGGTGAGCAGCCAACGACTTCCAGCGCGCTGCGGGCCGCGTTGACGTTGCTGGGTAAGTCCAAATGAGCGACAATCCCGAAGATTATTCCGATCGCGACCTGTCGGCGGCGCTCACCGTCGGCGAGGGCGACATCGACGTCAGCCTGCGGCCCCGCACGTTGGGGGAGTTCATCGGCCAGGCGCGGGTGCGCGAGCAGCTGCAGCTGGTCATCGAGGGCGCAAAAAACCGCGGCGGCACACCGGATCACATCCTGCTGTCCGGCCCGCCGGGGCTGGGCAAGACGTCGCTGGCGATGATCATCGCCGCCGAGTTGGGGTCGTCGTTGCGCGTGACGTCGGGGCCCGCGCTGGAACGTGCCGGGGACCTGGCCGCGATGCTGTCCAACCTGGTCGAGCACGACGTGTTGTTCATCGACGAGATCCACCGCATCGCCCGGCCCGCCGAGGAGATGCTGTATCTGGCGATGGAGGACTTCCGGGTCGACGTGGTGGTGGGCAAAGGCCCTGGGGCGACGTCGATTCCGCTGGAGGTCGCGCCGTTCACCCTGGTCGGCGCGACCACCCGGTCGGGCTCGCTCACCGGGCCGCTGCGCGACCGATTCGGCTTCACCGCGCACATGGATTTCTACGAGCCCCCCGAGCTGGAGCGGGTGCTCGTCCGGTCGGCCGGAATCCTGGGCATCGAGCTGGATCCTGCGGCCGGCGTGGAGATCTCGCGGCGCTCGCGCGGCACGCCGCGAATCGCCAACCGGCTGCTGCGCCGGGTTCGCGACTTCGCCGAGGTACGGGCCGACGGTGTGATCACCTGCGACGTGGCCAAGTCGGCGCTGGAGGTCTACGACGTCGACGAGCTAGGCCTGGACCGGCTGGACCGGGCGGTGCTCTCGGCGCTGACCCGCAGCTTCGGCGGCGGACCGGTCGGCGTTTCGACGCTGGCGGTCGCGGTCGGGGAGGAGGCCACCACGGTCGAGGAGGTATGCGAGCCATTCCTGGTCCGCGCCGGTATGGTCGCCCGTACCCCACGAGGCCGGGTAGCCACCGCGCTGGCCTGGACTCACCTGGGCATGACGCCGCCGGCCGGGGTCACCGGGCTGGGTCAGCCGGGACTATTCGAATAGGAGACGCAATGATCATCGCCGCGTTGGTATTCGCCGCCTTGGCAGCGCTGCTGCACGTCTACATCTTCGTGATGGAATCGTTGACCTGGACGTCGCCGCGCACCCGCGCCACGTTCGGCACCACGCCCGAGGAGGCCGAGACCACCCGGCTGCTGGCGTTCAACCAGGGCTTCTACAACCTGTTTCTGGCGATCGTCACCGGAATCGGCGTCGCCGCGGTCGCCACTCGGCACGGGCTCGTCGGGGTCACGCTCATCTTCGTCGGCGTGGGATCGATGGCCGCCGCCGCCGTCGTGCTGCTGCTCTCGGCACCCGACAAGGCCCGGGCGGCGATCACTCAGGGCACCTTCCCGTTGATCGCCGTCGTACTGCTGATTCTCGGCCTCTGCATGTAACACCAGACACATCAGTCTCACTGGTAACAGGGCTCGTTGGCTCACAGGTTATTTCGCGATGGGGCAGGGTACCCACGCGATGCTGAAGTAGCCCGGCATCAACCAAGGAGAATGTGATGAAACGTGAAGAGGACTACCGCGCGGGCGGACTGCGAATGCCGCGGTCGCGGGGCGCGATCAGCGGATTGCTCCTGATCATCCTGGGTGCGTGGGGTGCGCTGATCCCGTTCGTCGGGCCTCGCTTCAACTTTGCCTACACACCCGACCAGGACTGGGCGTGGAGCACGGCCCGGGGTTGGCTCGAGGTTGCGCCGGGCGCGGCGGCCGCACTGGGCGGCCTGCTGTTGATCCTGTCGGGTAACCGCGTCAGCGCGGTGCTGGGCGGCTGGCTGGGGGTTCTCGCCGGTGCCTGGTTCGTGGTCGGCACCGAGGTCGCCCCCCTGCTGGGCATCGGTTCGGTCGGCGACCCGATCGCGGCCACCGACCGCAAGCGCGCGGCGCTGGAGGTTTCGTACTTCTCCGGCCTGGGCGCGCTGATCGTCTTCGTTGCCGGCGTCGCCCTGGCGCGCACCGCGGTGCGGCTCGCGCGCGACGTGCCCCCGGTGGAACCGGTGGCAGCAGCCGATCCGGCGGTGCCGCAGTACTACTCGGGGCTCGAGGAGCCGTCGCGCGACGAGGTGTCGTCGGAGGCGCTCACCAAGCCGCGGGTGGACGACGACCAGCCGAAGGCCCGGGGCTGGCGCCGCCAGCACGCCGCGCCGTCCGGCCCCGGCGCCGCGTACCTGCGCTGGCCGCATCCGCAGGGCTAAGAGGTCAAGTGAAAAAGTCCGCCGGCCCAACACGGGTCGGCGGACTTTTTTTTGACTCTTACAGCAGTCCGAGCAGTTTCAGATTGCTGATGTACTGATTGATGATCGGCGCGCCGATGTGCGGAATGTCTTTGTCCGGACCGACTTTCGCGTCCTGCACTGCCGCACGGAACAGATCGGTCGGTGCCATCGATCCGCGGATCGGGCGCTCCGGCTTCTGGTAGTTGTGCAGCAGCGGCAAAAGCGATGCGTTGCGCTGCTTTTCGGGCAGTCCGCGTAGCGCTCCCTCGAACCGCCGCAGCCACTCGGTGTAGTCATCGATGCGCTGGATGGCGTTGCCGTCCTCGACCAGCCAGTCGACGAACTCGTCCATGCCGATGCCGTCGTCGTAGGGGTTCATCACGTGGAAGGTGCGGAACCCGTCTTCGCTTTGGGCACCCAGCGTCGAGATCGCCTCGGCGATGAACTCGACGGGCAGGCCGTCGTAGTGGGCGCGCTGCCGGTTGCCGTCGGCGTCCCGCTCGTAGAACGAGGCGGGCGCGATGCCGGTGGCCACCAGGCTCAGCATCATCCGGGTGAACATGTCCGGCACGTTGAGCTGACCGGCGTAGGTGGTGTCGGCCAGGATCATGTCGCAGCGGAACACCGCCACCGGCAACCCGCACAGGTCGTTGGCCTCGCGCAGCAGGACCTCACCGGCCCACTTGCTGTTGCCGTAGCCGTTGGCGTAGCTGTCGTTGATCTGCCGGGTCGCGCTGATCTGCCGAATGTCGGCGTCCTCGGTGAACTGGCCGGGCTTGATCTGGTCGCCCACCCCGATCGTCGACACGTAGGTGTACGGCTTCTTCTTCGTGGTCAGCGCGATGCGGATCAGCTCGGCGGTGCCCAAGGCGTTGGGGCCGAACAGCTCGCTGTACGGCAGCACGTGGTTGACCAGGGCCGCCGGGTCGACGATCAGGTCGACGGTGTCGGCCAGCCGCTGCCAGGTCGCGGCGTCCAGGCCGAGGTTGGCCTCGCCCTTGTCGCCGGCGATGACCTCGAGGTGGTCGGCCGCCAGCTGCTGGTAGTGCGCCAGCAGCTTGGGGTCGCCTTCAGAACCCGGGGGGTCGAACGTCTTGTCCAGCCGCGCGCGGGCGTCCGCGTCGGACTTGGCCCGCACCAGGGCGATCACCTTGCCGTCGACCAGGTCCATCCGCTCCAGCCAATCCAGCGCCAGGTAGCGGCCCAGGAAGCCGGTCGCGCCGGTCAACAGGACCGTGCGCACCTCGGATGCCGGTGCGGCCAGCGCCGGCGCGGCGGCCAGGGTCTCCGCGTCGAGGAACTTGTCCAGCGTGAGGTCCCCGGCGTGCACCTCGTCGGCGTCGCGACCGTGCACCGTGGCGAAGCTGGGCCGCTTGGTGCCGTGGCGCTCGGCCTCGATGTAGCCGGCGATGGCAGCCAGGTCGTTGGCCGGGCTGACGATGACGCCCACCGGCACGTCGATGTCGAAGATCTCGCGCAGCAGGTTGCCGAATGTCAACGCCGACAACGAGTCTCCGCCGAGGTCGGTGAAGTGGGCGTCGGGTGTCAGCTCGGTGGCGCCGGTGCCCAGCAGGGCGGCCGCGGCCCGGCTCACCGTCTGCAGCACGGGCGCCTGCGGGCCACTGCGGCGCAGCTCGCTCAGCTCGTTGGCCTGGCCCGCGGCCAAGTCGGTGTAGAGCTGTTCCAGCCGCTCGCCGTAGTGCTGCTTCAGCTTCGGCCACGCCAGCTTGCGGATGCCGGTCAGCAGACCGTTCTCCAGGGTGAACGGCGTGGTCTCGACGATGAAGTCGCGCGGCACCTCGTAGGACTGCAGGTCGGCTTCCTTGGCGACGGCCTGCAGCGAATCGCCGATCCGCGGCTTGAGCTCGTCGGCGCCGTAGCGGGTCAGGGCCTCTTCGCTGGGCACGATCACAGCCAGCAGGTAGGGGTGCGCGCTGTTGCCGTAGACGTAGATCTGGCGGACCAGCGGGCTGTTGCCGAACACCGCCTCCAGCTTGGCGACGGTGACGAACTCGCCCTGCGCCAGCTTCAGCACGTTGTTGCGGCGGTCGACGTACACGACCTTGTTGGGCGCAACCTCGGCGACGACGTCGCCGGTGCGGTAGTAGCCCTCGTCGTCGAACACGTCGGCCGTGATCTCCGGGCGCTTGTAGTACCCGGGGAACATGTTCTCGGTCTTGAGCAGCAATTCGCCCCGCGGGTACGGCCGGTCGGTGGCGAAGTAGCCCAAGTCCGGGACGTCGGCCAGCTTGTAGTCGATGACCGGCGGGCGCTGCACCTCGCCGTCGAACAGGACCATGCCGGCCTCGGTGGAGCCGTAGCCGTCGAGCAGATGCATGTCGAGCAGGGTCTCGACCCAGGTCTTGAGCTCGGGCGACGTGGGCGCCGAGCCGGTCATCGCGAAGATGAACCGGCCGCCCAGCTGGTACTGCCGCATGTCGTCCATCGCTTGCGCCTCGTCGACACCGCTGTCGACCTGGCGCAGGTATTCGCTGTAGAGGGTCTCCCAGATGCGCGGCACGAAGTTCATCTCGGTGGGCCGTACCAGCTCCAGGTCCTCGAGCAGCGTCGACAGGTCGCTGCGGGCCGCGAAGTACGCGGTGCCGCCGTTGCCGAGCGTGCCGAACAGGATGCCGCGCCCCATCACGTGGCTCATCGGCATGAAGTTGAGGGTGATCGACGCGGGGGTCTCCCCGAACCAGTTGCGCTTGGACCGGGACCACATCTTGCCGACGTTGGCCTGCGGGTACATCGCGCCCTTGGGCGCCCCGGTGCTGCCGGAGGTGTAGATCAGCAGGGCCAGCGCGTCCTCGTCGGTCACCACGGCCGGCGCCGCGGGCAGCGCCTTGCCGCGCTCGAGCAGGTCGGCCAGGGTCTCGACGGTGATCGCGGCGTCGGCCAGCCGCGTGCGGGCGGCTGCCACTGCCTCGCGCTCGTCGTCGACCTCGGGGTGGTAGTCGAACACGACCAGCTTGGCCGGGCGGTGGCCGCTGCTCAGGATCAGTTCGACGGCGTCGGCCACCTGGTTCGCGCTGGCCGCGAAGGCGACGGGTTCGGTCTCGAGGACGATCGGCTTCAGCCCCGTGATCGAGGCGCTGGTTTGCAGCGGGACCGATACGGCGCCGATCCGTCCGAGTGCGATGTCGATGGTGGTGAAGTCGACGCTGTTGAAGCCGAGTGCGGCGACGCGATCTCCGACCCGCACGGAGTCGTGGGTCAGGGCGCGCGCCACGGCCTCGACGCGGTCGTCGAGTTCGCGGTAGGTGATGGTCTCGAAGCGGGGGAGCAGACCGGCAACGGTGCGGCCGGTCTTGGGGTCTTTGACGAACTCGACGGCGCGCTGCCCCAGGGCGGGGCGGTCGGCGTAGGTGTCGAGCACGATCTGAACGATCTGCGGCAGTCGCAGTCCGGGCTGCTCGAGGGCGGTGGCGACCGCCGGGTCGGGCCGGGCTGCGGCGAACTGTGGGTCGTTAGCGGTCAGGTCCTCGATGCGGCGTTCCAGCCGCTCTTCGCGAGTAATAGTCGACATAACAGTTCCTTGCATTTACTGAGACTGAGTGGTTTGCGGCGCCACGTTGCGCTACCCAAATAGAACGTTAGCTAAAGTAACGATATTCCTCAACGAGTTTACCCCCGCTCGGGGTGTGAGATCCCCCACCGGCGGCTGTGAAAATCCGGGTTGTCCGGTTAGAGGTTGCCGAGGATCTCGGCGATGATGTCGAGCCCCTCGACCAGCAGTTCGTCGCTGATCGTCAGCGGGGGCAGCAACCGGATGACGTTGCCGAACATGCCACACGTCAGGATCAGGACTCCGGCTGCGTGGGCCGCGGTGGAGAGCTTCTGCGTCAGCTCCGGATCGGGATCTGCGGTTCCCGACTTCACCAACTCGACGGCGATCATGGCGCCGCGGCCACGGACGTCGCCGATGCGGTCGTCGGCGGCCTGCAGCCGCAGCAGCCGCTCGGTGATCAGCCGCTCGATCTCCTTGGCCCGCGCGAGCAGGCCGTCGCTCTCGATGGTCTCGATAGTGGCCAGGGCCGCCGCGCAGGCGACCGGGTTGCCGCCGAAAGTGCCGCCCAGGCCGCTGCCGTGCGGGGCGTCCATGATCTCGGCCCGGCCCGTCACGGCCGACAGCGGCAGCCCGTCGGCGATGCCCTTCGCGGTGCAGATCAGGTCCGGCTCGATGCCCTCGTGCTCGCAGGCGAACATCGCGCCGGTGCGCGCGAATCCGCTCTGCACCTCGTCGGCGATGAACACCACGTCGTTGCGGCGGCACCAGTCCAGCAGGGCGGGCAGGAAGCCCTCGGCGGGGACGATGAAACCGCCCTCGCCCTGGATCGGCTCGATGATGACGGCGGCCAGGTTCGCCGCGCCGACCTGCTTCTCGAAAACGCTGATGGCGCGGGCGGCCGCCAATTCGCCGTCGGTGGCCAGCTCCTTGTCCAGCAGCCCGTCCCGATACGGGTAGGACATCGGCGCGCGGTAGATCTCCGGCGCGAACGGCCCGAATCCGCTCTTGTAGGGCATCGACTTGGCGGTCAGCGCCATCGCCATGTTGGTGCGGCCGTGGTAGGCGTGGTCGAAGGCGACGACCGCGGGCTTGCGGGTGTAGGACCGGGCGGCCTTGATGGCGTTCTCGACGGCCTCCGCGCCGGAGTTGAACAGCACCGAGCGCTTTTCGCCGGAGCCAGGGGTGATCCGGTTCAGTTCCTCGGCGACGGCCACATACGACTCGTACGGCGTCACCATGAAACAGGTGTGGGTGAAGTCGGCCACCTGCGCGCGCACCGCCTCGACGACGCGCGGGGAGGAGTTCCCGATCGTGGTCACCGCGATGCCGGACCCCAGGTCGATCAGCCGGTTGCCGTCGACGTCCTCGATGATGCCGCCGCCGGCGCGTGCGACGAAGACGGGCAGGGTGATGCCGACGCCGTGTGACACGGCCGCGGCCCGGCGCTTGTTCAGCTCCAGCGAGCCCGGACCTGGGATTTCAGTGACCAGTTGACGAGTCTGTTCCAGACTGGCCACCACATCCTCCTTCTCTCGGCGCGCGTGCCGCGCCCGGATGAAAGCCTATCCGCTGGTGCGGTTCTCGGCAGTCCCGCGCTGCGGCCGGGGTGGTCCGCGCAGGTGCCGGTCGGTCGCGAGCTGGGGCCTGCCAGACTTAACGGGCACACTGGACCCGTCACGAGGTGCGTGGCTTCCCGGTCGGCACGGACACCGGCGGAGCAGGATCACCAGCAATACGGAAACGAAAGACAGGCACGTCGATGGAAAGTTTGGTCTTATTCCTGCCGTTCCTGCTCATCATGGGCGGGTTCATGTACATGGCGTCGCGCCGCCAGAAGCGCGCGATGCAAACCACGATCGACCTGCACGACTCGCTGCAGCCCGGTGACCGCGTGCACACCACGTCCGGCATGCAGGCCACCGTCGTCGCGTTCACCGACGACACCGTCGACCTCGAGATCGCGCCCGGCATCGTGACCACCTGGATGAAGCTGGCGATCCGCGACCGGATCCTGCCCGAGGATGCCGACGACTACGACGACTACGACGACGTCGACGACCTGGACGACGCCGACGGGCCCGCCGACTCCGCCAGCGAGAGCCGGGTAGCCAAAGATTCCTGACCGGCGAGGCGCGCGTGAAGAGGACACGTAGGCTCTGTCGGGGGTAAAAGACCGATTCTCAAGGAGATAAAAGGAACGTGGCATCGTCTTCGGCGCCGGTGCACCCTGCCCGCTACCTGTCGTTTTTCTTGTTCATGCTCGTGGCCGTCTACCTGTCGGTGTTCCTAACCGGCGATAAGCACGCGGCCCCGAAGCTGGGCATTGATCTGCGGGGCGGCACCCGGGTCACCCTGACCGCGCGCACGCCCGACGGGTCGCGGCCGAGCCGCGAGGCGCTGGCCCAGGCCCAGCAGATCATCAGCGCACGCGTCAACGGACTCGGCGTCTCCGGTTCGGAGGTCGTCGTCGACGGCGACAACCTGGTGATCACAGTGCCCGGAAACGAAGGCAACGAGGCCCGCAACCTGGGTCAAACCGCGCGCCTCTACATCCGTCCGGTGCTCAACTCTTCGCCGGCCCAGGGCGCCGCGCCCAAGCAGCCGGGCCGCCAGCCCGCCAGCGCGCCGCCGGGCGCTCCCGGTGCTCCAGGCGCTCCCGGGGCGCCGGGCGGGCTGCCGCCGGGCCTCGAGCCACCCGCCGGCCAGCAAGCGCCGCCTCCCGCCGGCCAGCAAGCGCCGCCTCCCGCCGGCCAGCAAGCGCCGCCTCCCGCCGGCCCCGGTCCCGCATCTCCGGCCCCCGGCCCCGCGGCCCCGGCGAGCAATGCGCCTGCGAGCCCCGCACCCGCGCCGGGGACGCCGCCCGGGCAGACTCCCGCTGACGTCCCCGAGCCGGCCGACTCGCGCAAGGATCTCGCCGAACGCATCCAGGGGATGAAAGAACTTCGGCAGAGCGACAACCCATACCTGCAGATGGGCGTCATGCAGTACATGGCGGCCCACTGCGGCCAGGACGACATCCTGGCCGGCAACGACGATCCGAAGCTGCCCCTGGTCACCTGCTCCACCGACAAAAAGATGGCCTACCTGCTGGGCCCGTCGATCATCAGTGGCGATCAGATCCAGGACGCCAGCTCGACGATGAACCAGCACGGCATCGGCTACGTCGTCGACCTGCAGTTCAAGTCGGCGGCGGCGAACACCTGGGCCGACTTCACCGCCGCCCACATCGGGACCCAGACCGCGTTCACCCTCGACTCGCGGGTCGTCAGCGCCCCGATGATCCAGGAGGCGATCCCCGGCGGCCGGACCCAGATCACCGGTGGCGACCCGCCGTTCACCGCCTCGACGGCGGGCCAGCTGGCCAACGTCCTGAAGTACGGCTCGCTGCCGCTGTCCTTCGAGTCCTCGGAGGCCCAAACCGTCTCGGCCACACTGGGATTGACCTCGCTGCGCGCGGGGCTGATCGCGGGCGGGATCGGCTTGATCCTGGTGCTGCTGTATTCGCTGCTGTACTACCGGGTGCTGGGCCTGCTCACGGCGCTGTCCCTGACCGCTTCCGGCGCAATGATTTTCGCGATCCTGGTGATCCTGGGCCGCCAGATCAACTACACCCTGGACCTGGCGGGTATCGCGGGTCTGATCATCGGTATCGGCACCACCGCCGACTCCTTTGTGGTGTTCTTCGAACGCATCAAAGACGAGATCCGCGAAGGCCGTTCGTTCCGCTCTGCGGTGCCGCGCGGTTGGGTGCGGGCCCGCAGGACGATCGTTTCGGGCAACGCCGTCACCTTCCTGGCCGCCGCGGTGCTCTATGCCCTGGCGATCGGCCAGGTGCGCGGATTCGCCTTCACGCTGGGCCTGACCACCGTCCTGGACATCGTGGTCGTGTTCCTGGTGACCTGGCCGCTGGTGTACCTGGCGTCCAAGTCGCCGAGGTTGGCGAAACCCGCATACAACGGCCTGGGCGCGGTACAGCAGGTCGCCCGCGAGCGCCGGGCTTCGTCACATGTGAAGACGGGACGGGGATAGCGCGATGGCTGCCAAAGAAAAGCCCGACGCCGAAGCGACCGAGATCACCGAGGCCGGCGACGGCGCTGTGGAGCCAAGCTCGTCGGACGCGGCCGGGCTGCCGCACCACAGCTTCCTGTCCCGGCTCTACACCGGCACGGGTGCGTTCGAGGTGGTCGGCCGCCGCCGGCTCTGGTACGGCATCAGCGGAGCGATCGTCGCGGTGGCGATCCTGTCGATCCTGTTGCGCGGCTTCACGTTTGGGATCGACTTCAGCGGCGGCACCACGGTGTCGATGCCCGCGGCGGGCTCCTCGGGGACGGTCCAGACGTCGCAGGTGTCCGAGGTCTTCAAGAAGGCCATCGGCGGCGACCCGGAATCGGTGGTCATCGTCGGCAGCGGCGGCTCGGCGACCGTGCAGATCCGCTCTGAGACGCTGAACAACGACCAGTCGACGAAGCTGCGCAACGCCCTGTTCGATGCGTTTCAGCCGAAGGGAACCGACGGCAAACCGAACAAGGCGGCCATCAGCGACTCGGCGGTGTCGGAGACCTGGGGCGACCAGATCACCGACAAGGCGCTGATCGCGCTCGGCGTCTTCCTGGTGCTGGTCGGCGTCTACATCATGATCCGCTACGAGCGCTACATGGCGATCTCGGCGCTGTTGACGATGGTCTTCGACCTGACGGTCACCGCGGGGGTGTATTCGCTGGTCGGTTTCGAGGTCAGCCCTGCCACGGTCATCGGCCTGCTGACGATCCTCGGGTTCTCGCTCTATGACACGGTCATCGTCTTCGACAAGGTCGAGGAGAACACGCACGGCTTCCAGCACACCACCCGGCGGACCTTCGCCGAGCAGGCCAACCTGGCGATCAACCAGACGTTCATGCGCTCGATCAACACCAGCCTGATCTCAGTGTTGCCGGTGCTGGCGCTGATGGTGGTGGCGGTGTGGCTGCTGGGCGTGGGCACCCTGAAGGACCTGGCGCTGGTGCAGCTGGTCGGCATCCTGGTCGGCACCTACTCGTCGATCTTCTTCGCAACCCCGCTGCTGGTCACGCTGCGCGAGCGCACCGAGCTGGTGCGCAACCACACCCGCCGGGTCGTCAAACGGCGCGCCCCCGACGCGCGATCGCGTGGGGAGGCCGCGCCCGACGACGCCGACGAGCAGACCGATCCCAGCGACGCCGCGCCCGCGGGCGAGGACGCCAGCACCGAAGCCGTCACCAAGCCGGCGCCGAACAAGCCGGCGCCAGGTGCGCGGCCGGTGCGGCCGACCGGCACCCGGCGTCCGACCGGCAAGCGGAATGCCGGCCGGCGGTAGTCCGGATGGCCACCTGGTGTCTGCCGCGTCCCGGCCGGCCGGGCCTGAAAAGGTTGGTCGCCGTCGCCCTGGCGCTGCCGCTCGCGGTGGCCTTCACGGTCACCGGGTGCTCGGGTAGCGCCGCCTCGCAGGTCACCTACGTCGTCGACGGCACGCTGAGCAGCTACAACACCAACACCGTCGTCGGCGCCGCCTCGGCTGGGGCCCAGGCCTTCGCCCGCACGCTGACCGGCTTCGGCTATCACGGCCCCGACGGGCAGGTCGTCGCCGACCACGACTTCGGCAGCGTCTCGGTGGTGGCGGGATCGCCGCTGGTGCTCGACTATCAGATCGCCGACAACGCCGTCTACTCCGATGGCAAGCCGGTGACCTGCGACGATCTGGTGCTGGCCTGGGCGGCCCAGTCGGGACGGTTCCCCGGCTTCGACGCCGCCACCCAGGCCGGATATCTCGACATCGCCAACGTCGCGTGCACGCCGGGGCAGAAGAAGGCCCGGGTGTCGTTCGTCCCGGACCGCGGCGTCGCGGACTACATGCAGCTGTTCAGCGCGACCACGCTGATGCCGTCGCACGTGATCGCCGACCAGCTCAACATCGATGTGACCGCGGCCGTGCTGGGCAACAACGGGCCGTTGATCGCCCAGATCGCGAAGCTGTGGAACACCATCTGGGACCTCAAACCCGGCCTGAAATCCGACGAGATCGCCAAGCGCTTCCCGGCGTCGGGGCCGTACAAGATCGAATCCGTCCTCGACGGTGGCGCGGTGGTGCTGGTGGCCAACGACCGGTGGTGGGGCCCGCACGCGGTCACCAAGCGGATCACGGTATCGCCGCAGGCGCCGGACATCCAGGACCGGGTCAACAACCGCAGCGTCGACGTCGTCGACGTGGCGGCCGGCTCGTCGGGGACGTTGACCACCCCGGACAACTACGAGCGCAGCGATGCGCCGTCGGCCGGCATCCAGCAGCTGATCTTCGCGCCGCAGGGCCCGTTGTCGCAGGCCAAGACGCGCCGGGCGTTCGCGTTGTGCGTCCCGCGCGACGCGATCGCGCGCGACGCGGGCGCGGCGATCGCCAACTCGCGCCTGTCGCCGGCGACCGAGGACGCCGTGGCGCAGGGCGACGGCGCCGCCGAGGCCGGCAAGTTCGCCAAGGCGGACCCGGCGGCCGCCCGCGACGAGCTGGGCAACACGCCGCTGACGGTGCGAATCGGCTACCACGGTCCTAACGCGCGGTTGGCGGTCACCGTCGGGACCATCACCAAGTCCTGCGCGGGAGCCGGCATCACCGTCAACAACGTCAGCCTGGACTCCTCCGGCCCGCAGGCGCTCAAGGACGGAAAGATCGACGTCCTGGTGGCCAGCACCGGCGGCGCCACTGGCAGTGGCTCCACCGGATCGTCGGCGATGGACGCCTACGACCTGCACACCGGCAACGGCAACAACCTGTCGGGCTACTCCAACGCCCAGGTCGACGGCATCATCGGGGCGCTCGCGGTCTCGGCCGACCCCGCCGAGCGCGTTCGGCTGCTCACCGACGCCGCGCCGGTACTCTGGGCCGAGATGCCAACGTTGCCCCTGTACCGGCAGCAGCGCACGTTGCTGATGTCGAAAAAGATGTACGCGGTGAGCAGGAATCCAACCCGGTGGGGCGCGGGCTGGAACATGGATCGATGGGCTTTGGTGCAGTGACGACCATCAAGGATGCGCCGGATCTCGGCGACATCATCGAGCCGCTGACCCGCAAGGTCGCCGATTTCCCCGAGCCCGGCGTGCAATTCAAGGACCTCACCCCGTTGTTTGCCGATCGCGACGCGATGTGCGCGATCACCGACGCCCTCGCCGGCGTCGCGGCCGGCGTGGACCTGGTGGCCGGCGTCGACTCCCGCGGCTTCCTGGTGGCCGCCGCCGTGGCGGCTCGGCTGGGCGTCGGCGTGCTCGCCATCCGCAAGGGCGGCAAGCTGCCGCCGCCGGTGCTCTCCGAGAGCTACGACCTGGAGTACGGCAGCGCCACGCTGGAAATCCCGGCCGACGGCATCGAGCTGCGGCGACGCAACGTCATGGTCATCGACGACGTGCTCGCCACCGGCGGCACCTTGGGCGCGTCGGCCCGGCTGCTGCAGCGCGCTGAGGCCAACGTGGTCGGCGTCGCCGTGGTCATGGAACTCGTCGAGCTCGGTGGCCGCGCGGCGCTCGCTCCGCTGCCGGTGCACACCCTGAGCCGCGTCTGAGCGCGCAACCCCGCTTGTTCCAGGGCGGCAACGGCGAAAGAACGGGCGGGGCAATCAGTTTTAGGAGATATTCTCGAGGTCGGAGGTGACCAACGTGGCGGACGAGCAGAGCACGGCGCAAACTGTTGTGCCGCCCCCGGAGGTTCCCCTGGTCGCTGCGCCCGCCGTCGACGCGCCGGAGCCACCCGTCGAAAGCCTGAAGACGTCGAGCAGCGCGTCGCGCCGCGTCCGCGCCCGGCTGGCCCGTCGGATGACCGCCCAGCGCAGCGCGCTCAATCCCGTGCTCGAGCCGCTGGTGGCGGTGCACCGCGAGATCTATCCCAAAGCCAACCTGTCGATGCTCAACCGGGCCTTCGAGGTTGCCGATCAGCGCCACGCCACCCAGCTGCGGCACTCCGGTGATCCCTACATCACCCACCCGCTGGCGGTGGCCAACATCCTGGCCGAGTTGGGCATGGACACCACCACTTTGGTGGCCGCGCTGCTGCACGACACCGTCGAGGACACCGGCTACACGCTCGAGGCGTTGAGCGAGGAATTCGGCGAAGAGGTCGGCCATCTCGTCGACGGCGTGACCAAGCTGGACCGCGTGGTGCTGGGCAGCGCCGCCGAGGGGGAGACCATCCGCAAGATGATCACCGCGATGGCCCGCGACCCGCGGGTGCTGGTGATCAAGGTCGCCGACCGGCTGCACAACATGCGCACGATGCGCTTCCTGCCCCCCGAGAAGCAGGCGCGCAAGGCCCGCGAAACGTTGGAAGTCATTGCGCCCCTTGCGCATCGGCTGGGTATGGCCAGCGTCAAGTGGGAGCTGGAAGACCTGTCGTTCGCGATCCTGCATCCGAAGAAGTACGAGGAGATCGTGCGGCTGGTCGCCGGTCGCGCGCCGTCGCGGGACACCTACCTGGCCAAGGTTCGCACCGAGATCGTCAACACCCTGGGCGCGTCGAAAATCAAAGCGACCGTGGAGGGCCGGCCCAAGCACTACTGGTCGATCTATCAGAAGATGATCGTCAAGGGCCGCGACTTCGACGACATCCACGACCTGGTCGGTATTCGCATCCTGTGCGACGAGATCCGCGACTGCTATGCCGCTGTGGGCGTGGTGCACTCGCTGTGGCAGCCGATGGCGGGACGGTTCAAGGACTACATCGCCCAGCCCAGATACAGCGTCTACCAATCGCTGCACACCACGGTCGTCGGGCCGGAGGGCAAGCCGCTGGAGGTGCAGATTCGCACCCGCGACATGCACCGCACGGCCGAATACGGCATCGCCGCACACTGGCGCTACAAGGAGGCCAAGGGCCGCAACGGCCTTCCGCATGCGCACGCCGCCGCCGAGATCGACGACATGGCCTGGATGCGCCAGCTGCTCGACTGGCAGCGGGAGGCCGCCGACCCCGGCGAGTTCCTGGAGTCGCTGCGTTACGACCTTGCGGTGCAAGAGATTTTCGTGTTCACCCCCAAGGGTGACGTGATCACGTTGTCGAACGGGTCGACGCCGGTGGACTTCGCCTACGCGGTGCACACCGAGGTCGGCCACCGCTGCATCGGGGCCCGGGTCAACGGGCGTCTGGTGGCGCTGGAACGCAAGCTGGAAAACGGCGAAGTCGTCGAGGTGTTCACCTCCAAGGCACCCAACGCCGGGCCGTCGCGCGACTGGCAGCAATTCGTGGTGTCGCCGCGGGCCAAGGCCAAGATCCGGCAGTGGTTCGCCAAGGAGCGGCGCGAGGAGGCGCTGGAGGCGGGCAAGGAGGCGATGGCGCGCGAGGTCCGTCGCGGTGGACTTCCGTTGCAGCGCTTGGTCAATGGCGAATCCATGGGGGCCGTCGCCCGGGAGCTGCACTACACCGATGTGTCGACGCTCTACACCGCCATCGGTGAGGGCCACGTGTCGGCACGTCACGTCATGCAGCGGCTGCTGGCCGAGCTCGGCGGCATCGACCAGGCCGAGGAGGAGCTGGCCGAGCGCTCCACACCGACCACCATGCTGCGGCGCCCGCGCAGCACCGACGACGTGGGGGTGTCGGTGCCCGGCGCCCCCGGCGTGCTGACCAAGCTGGCGAAGTGCTGCACGCCGGTGCCCGGCGACCAGATCATGGGGTTCGTCACCCGCGGCGGCGGGGTCAGCGTGCACCGCACCGACTGCACCAACGCCGCATCGCTGGAACAGCAGGCCGAGCGGATCATCGAAGTCCTTTGGGCCCCATCGCCTTCCTCGGTGTTCCTGGTGGCGATTCAGGTCGAGGCGCTCGACCGGCACCGGCTGTTGTCGGATGTGACGCGGGTGCTGGCCGACGAGAAGGTGAACATCCTGTCGGCCTCGGTGACCACCTCGGGCGACCGGGTGGCGATCAGCCGGTTCACGTTCGAGATGGGCGACCCCAAGCACCTTGGGCACCTACTCAACGTGGTGCGCAATGTCGAGGGTGTCTACGACGTCTACCGCGTGACGTCCGCGGCGTAAACATACGTAATCGGTTGGGGCTCAGCCGATTCGCACGGAGTTGATCGTGACCGCGCTGGCGGGCATGCCCTCTTCGGCGTTGCCGACGACGCCCGCGGCCACGATCTTGTCGATGGTCGCCAGGCCCGCCTGGTCGATCGTGCCGAACACGGTGCAGTTCGGTTCGCTGACGCTGTCCTTGTACATCATGTTGAACTGGCTGCCATTTGGATTGGGCCCGTTGAATGGCGCCATGGTCAGGGTGCCGCGGGGGAACAGGACCGACTGCCTGCGCATGGGGTCGTTCGGGCCGTACTGATTCATGGGGTATTCGTCGGCGTATTCATAGCCCGGGCCCCCGCCGCCCTCGCCATCCGGGCCCCCGCACTGCAACAGGCCGAAGTCCGACTGGATGATCAGCTTGCCGCACTGGGTGCCGTTGAAGAACTGTTGCTGCGCAAGGCTGATGAAGCTATTGACCGTGCACGGGGCCTTGGCGTTGTCCAGCTCGAGACCGATGTCGCCGACGTTTGTCGAGAGGGTGGCTTTGATCACCGCCGGGCTGGTGGACACCTTGCCGGCGGGCGGCGGGTTGACCTGTTTGACGGACGGGTCCGCCGACGCGGGGTACTGGCAGTTGGCGCCCAGGTCCGGCGGTGGCGCAAACGCGGGAAGCGCCGGGACGGGACCATTGCTCGGACCCACCCCCGGCCGGGGCGCCTTGGTGCGAGTCGGGTGCACCGGATTCTGCGCCGTCGTGCTGTTGGCGCTGTTCGAGGCGCCGTGGCTGTTGCTGATGAGCGCGATGACGAGTGCGGTCACCGCTCCCAGGGCGAGGACCGAGCCGCCAACGACGCTCACGATGAGGCGCCTGTTCGAGGCCTTCGGCGCGACCGGCTGCGGCTGGGCGCCCGCCGGAGGTGCCGGCGCGAGATACGGCTGCGCCTGGCCGCCCGTCGGGGGCCCGGCCACGGCTGGCTGCGCGGCGGTCGGGGGTCCTGGCATGGCTTCTGGCTGCGCGGCGGTGGGCGGCGCCGGGCTGGGCGTACTCGCGTAGCCGGCGCCGGTCAGCGCCGCCCGCGCAGCTTCGGCGAACTCTATTGCGGTCTGGTAGCGCTCGTCGACGTCCTTCGCCATCCCGCGCGCGACGACCTCGTCGAGGGCCGCGGGCACACCGGACGCGGTTAACGACGCCCGTGGCGGCGGCGTGTTCAAGTGCCCGTTGAGCTGTTCTTCCAGGCTCTCGCCGGGATACGGGCGGTGGCCGGTCAGGCACTCGTGCAGGACGCACGCGAGCGAGTACACGTCAGCGCGGTGATCCGTTGAGCCCCTGAACCGCTCGGGCGCCATGTAGGCCACCGTCCCCATCGTGTGGCCGGCCCGGGTCAGCGCGGTGTCGGCGGCCGTGCGCGCGATGCCGAAGTCGATCAGGTAGACGAAGTCCCGCGCGCTGGCGATCAGGATGTTCGACGGCTTGACGTCGCGGTGGATCAATCCCACGTCGCGGGCGCTATCCAGTGCTGCCGCAACCTGTTCGATCACCGTGACGGCGCGATCGGCGCTCAGGCGCCCGCCGTTCTCGGTGATGTACTCCTCCAAATCGCGGCCTTCCACGAGCCGCATGTCGACATACAGCCGGCCGTCGATCTCGCCGTAGCTGTGGATCGGCACGATGTGCGGGTCGTTGAGGCTGGCCGCGATGCGGGCCTCGCGGCGGAACCGGGTTTGGAATTCGTCGTCCTCGGCCATGTGCGGGGGCAGGACTTTGAGCGCCACGATCCGGTCGGTGGCGACGTCATAGGCGCGAAAGACCTGCCCCATGCCGCCGCGGCCCAGCATGCCGCGCAATTCGTAATGACCGAAAGTGTCTGTCCCCACGCAAAGACCATAAACGCTAGGGCACGTCGCGTCGTGTGGTCACGTACAAATTCGCCGATGCGAGTCCCGCGGCCACGCGTGGCCGAAATACGGCGATCGCCGGGGGTGTCACGAAAGATCCAGGCCCGCAACGGTATAGCGGCGCAGGACGCGAATATCCAACGCGGCCCGGCTCAGCCGATCCGGACCGAGTTGATGTTGACGGGCTGGGCGGGCAGGCCACTCTCGCGGTGACCGGCAACGCCTACGGCGGAGATCTTGTCCAAGACCGGGAAGCTCAATGGGTCGACGGCGCCCAGCACCGTATTGGTCGGTGTCGCCTCGATATCGATGAACATTATGGAGAACTGGCTGTCGTTCGTGTTGGGTCCATTGTTGGCCTGGATCACGGTGCCCCGCGGATAGTCCACGCCGACCCGCAGCGCGGGATCGTTGGGCGCATATTGATTGACTGGATACTCGTCGGCGAACTCATAGCCCGGCCCGCCGGTGCCATCGGGCGCGGGGCCGCCACACAGGATAGACGCGGAAACTTCTTGCGCGCGAACCATTCGGGCGCAGGTGGTGCTGTTGAAGAACTGCTGCTGGGCCAGGCTGACGAAGCTGTTCACCGCGCAGGGCGACTTCGCGTTGAACAGGTGAATGACCAGGTCGCCGAAGTTGGTCGAGACGGTGGCGTTGATGACCGGTGGAGTGGTCGATACCCGGCCGGACGGCGGCAGATTGGCCTGCTTGGCGGCACCCTCCGGCGACAACGAGTACTGGCAGTCAGCCCCGAGGCCGGGAGGAGGCGCGAACGCCGGCAGCGGCCCCACGGCAGCGGCCGGGGTGGATTCCCCGGGCGAGGGCGGTGGTGGCGGCGCGCCGAATTTCGGCGTCCGGGCGCGCGTCGCTGTGCTCGACGTCGTGTTGCTCGCGGGGCTGTCGTCCTTCGTCGTGATCGCGACGACCAAGACGATTACGGCCACCAGCGCGAAGACCGCCCCGCCGATGACCGCAATGGCCTGTCGCCGGTTCGACGACGGCTGCGGCGGCGTCTGCCGCGCGGGGGCCGGGGTGCTGGGCGGTGTGGGTGTGGCCGCGGGTGTGACCGCCGCATAGGGCGCGGTGCCGGGCGCGCTGGCGTAGCCGGCGCCCGGCAGTGCGGCTCGGGCGGCGTCGGCGAACTCGATGGCGGTCTGGTAGCGCTGGTCGGGGTCCTTGGCCATGCCGCGGGCGACGACGTCGTCGAATGCCGGCGGGATGCCGGGCGCGACCAGTGACGGCCGCGGTACCGGGGTGTTGAGGTGGCCGTTGAGTTGCTCTTCGAAGCTGTCGCCCGGATAGGGGCGGGTCCCGGCCAGGCATTCGTACAGCACGCACGCGAGCGAGTACACGTCGGCGCGATGATCCGTTGCGCCCCTGAACCGCTCGGGTGCCATGTAGGCCACCGTGCCCATGGTGTGCCCGGTGTGGGTCAGCGCGGTGTCGGCCGCGGCGCGCGCGATGCCGAAGTCGATCAGGTAAACGAAATCGCGTGCCTTGGTCACCAGGATGTTCGACGGCTTGACGTCGCGGTGAATCAGGCCTTCCTCGCGGGCGGTGTCCAGTGCGGCGGCGACCTGTTCGATCACGGCCACGGCGCGCTCGGCGCTCAGGCGCCCGCCGTTTTCGGCGATGTAGTGGTCGAGGTCGCGGCCCTCGATCAACCGCATGTCGACATAGAGCCGCCCGTCGATCTCGCCGTAGCTGTGAATCGGTACCACGTGCGGGTCGTTCAGGCTGGCCGCGATGCGCGCCTCGCGCCGGAACCGCTGCTGGAACTCGTCGTCCTCGGCCATGTGCGGGGGGAGTACTTTGAGCGCCACGATCCGGTCGGTGGCTGAGTCGTAGGCGCGGAAGACTTGCCCCATCCCGCCGCGGCCCAGCAGCTCCCGCAGTTCGTAGTGCCCGAATGAATCCGTCGCCACGCACTGACCATAAGGTCTCGACCGCCTGACGGGTCACGAGCCCGCCTTTCGGCGTGGCTCGTGTTGCGCCGCTACGGGTTTAGTCGAGCAGGATCGACTTGACCAGAACTTCGCTGGCGGGTGGGCCGTCCTCGCCGCCGCCGGCGACGCCAGCCTTGGCGATCTTGTCCAGGACGGCCAAGCCGTCGGCCTGAATCGTGCCGAAGACGGTGTACTGGGGCGGTAGCTGGGAGTCCTTGTAGACCATGAAGAACTGGCTGCCGTTGGTGCCCGGACCGGCGTTGGCCATGGCCAGAGTGCCGCGCGGATAGACGACCGGTTCCTGCGCCTTGGGATCGTTGGGCGCGAACTGGTCGGTCGGGTACTCGTTGCCGAATTGGTAGCCGGGCCCGCCGGTGCCTTCACCCTTCGGGTCGCCGCACTGCAGGACGCCCAGCGTCGCCGAGGTGGTCAGCCTGTGGCATTTGGTGTTGTCGAAGTACTTCTGCCCGATCAGGCTCGCGAAGCTGTTGACCGTGCAAGGCGATTCGTTGTTTGCCAGCATCAGGCCCAGGTTGCCCTGGCTGGTCGACATGCTGGCGCTGACCGTCGCCGGGTCGGTCGGGATCTTGCCGGTGTGCGTCGGCGGCTTGACCGGCTTGGCGGCCGGCTCCTGCGGCGTCGCCGGGTACTGGCAGTTGGCACCGACGTTGCCCGAAGGCTTGAACGGCGGCAGCGCCGGAGCGGGCGGGACGGGTCCGCCCGTCTGCGAGGTGGAGGTCGCCTGCGTCGTCGTCGATGCGGCGTTGCCGCTCTTGTTCTTGTTGCTGGTGTTCATCACGGTGATCACCACCGCGGCGACCACGGCGATGGCCGCGATCGCGCCACCGGCGATGAGCAGGATTCGGCGGGTTCGCGCCTGCTTGGCGCGGCGCTCGATCTGCCGTTCGAGTTTGCGCTTGGCGGCGGCACGTCGCTGTTCGTTAGTCGGCACGAAAACCCACGCTAATGGGGGCGCCGCCGGCCGTGTCAAGGGGCCCCGTCACAAAGTCGTTTCGCGCGCCGCCGTGGGCCGCATCGGCGCCGGGCGCCCGGGATGGGAAACTGTTAACCGTGTTGATCACCGGATTTCCCGCCGGCGTGTTGCAGTGCAACTGCTACGTGCTGGCCGAGCGACCCGGAACCGACGCCGTCATCGTGGATCCGGGTCAGCGCGCGATGGGGCCGTTGCGGCGGATTCTGGACGAGAACCGCCTGACGCCGGCCGCGGTGTTGCTCACCCACGGACACATCGACCACATGTGGTCGGCGCAAAAGGTTTCGGACACCTACGGCTGCCCCACCTACATCCACCCCGAGGATCGGTTCATGCTGAAAGACCCGATCTACGGGATGGGGCCACGGGTGGCACAGCTGATGGCGGGCGCCTTCTTCCGGGAACCCAAGCAGGTGGTCGAGCTGGACCGCGACGGCGACAAGATCGACCTGGGCAGCGTGACGGTCAACGTCGATCACACCCCGGGCCACACCCGCGGGTCGGTGGTCTTCCGGGTCGCCGGGGCGACCAAGACCGACGCCGACGTCGTGTTCAGCGGTGACACGCTGTTCGAGCGCTCGGTGGGCCGCACCGATCTGTTCGGCGGCAGCGGCCGCGACCTGCTGACCTCGATCCTGGGCAAGCTCTGGGTGCTCGACGACGACACCGTGGTGCTGCCCGGACACGGCAACGCCACCACCATCGGCGCCGAACGGCGCGGCAACCCCTTCCTCGAGGGTCTGAGCCTGTGACCGAGGAATTCACCGCCTTCGCGGCGCCTAAGGGTGTGCCGGACTACGTCCCGGCGGACTCGGCGCAATTCGTCGCCGTGCGCGACGGGCTGCTCGGCGCCGCCCGCCGGGCCGGGTACGGCGACATCGAGCTACCCATCTTCGAGGACACCGCGCTATTCGCCCGCGGCGTAGGCGAATCCACCGACGTGGTGTCCAAGGAGATGTACACCTTCGCCGATCGCGGCGACCGCTCGGTGACGCTGCGACCGGAAGGCACCGCCGGGGTGGTGCGCGCGGTGATCGAGCACGGCCTGGATCGCGGCGCGCTGCCCGTCAAATTGTGTTACGCGGGACCGTTTTTCCGCTACGAGCGCCCGCAGGCCGGCCGCTATCGCCAGCTGCAGCAGGTCGGCGTGGAGGCGATCGGCGTCGACGACCCGGCACTGGACGCCGAAGTGATCGCGGTCGCCGACGGGGGATTTCGCTCGCTGGGCCTGGACGGGTTCCGGTTGGAGATCACCTCACTAGGGGACGACACCTGCCGCCCGCAATACCGGGAACTGTTGCAGGACTTCCTTTTCCAGCTCGACCTCGACGAGGACACCCGCAGGCGCGCGCAGATCAACCCGCTGCGGGTCCTCGACGACAAACGGCCAGAGGTGCGCGCGATGACGGCCGACGCCCCGGTGTTGCTCGACCACCTGTCCGATGAGGCCAAGCAGCACTTCGACACGGTGCTGGCGCATCTGGACGCACTAGGCGTGCCGTACGTCATCAATCCGCGGATGGTGCGCGGGCTGGACTACTACACGAAGACCACCTTCGAATTCGTGCATGACGGCCTGGGCGCGCAGTCCGGCATCGGCGGCGGCGGCCGATACGACGGCCTGATGCGGCGGCTGGGCGGACGAGACCTGTCGGGCATCGGGTTTGGCCTCGGCGTCGACCGCACGCTGCTGGCGCTGCGGGCCGAGGGCAAGACCGTGGGGGAGACCACGCGGTGCGACGTGTTCGGGGTGCCGCTGAGCGAGCTCGCCAAGCTCAAACTCGCGGTGCTGGCCGGGCAGCTACGCGCGTCGGGGGTCCGCGCCGACCTGGCCTACGGCGACCGCGGGCTCAAGGGCGCGATGCGCGCCGCGGACCGTTCCGGCGCCCGCGTCGCGCTGGTTGCGGGCGATCGCGACATCGAGGCGGGCACCGTCGGGGTCAAGGATCTCTCGACCGGCGAGCAGGTGTCGATCCCGTTCGATTCGGTTGTCGCCGAGGTGCTTTCGAAGCTCGGCCGCTGAGCCGGATTCAGCCGCGCCACTTTACGACGCGGCCCGCGTCATTTCTTGCTGGGAATGACGATGACGACGATCAGCGTGAGGATCGAGAAGAACAGACCGAGAATGCCCCAACCTATGGCGCTGCGGCCCTTCGTCGCGGCGATCACGGCGCAGACAATTGCGGCGATAATGCTGCCGATAAAAACGAAGATTCCCTTGATGCTGCGTAGGATAAAGCCCGCAGCGACGGGGTCCGAACTCGCCAGAATGACGGAGTGCAACATATCGCGTCCTTTCGTGAGGGGCTCTGAGGTGATACCCACACGAAAATGAAATAAAACGCACTCTCAATACGACCGTGTGTGCGAAAAGGCGTCGAGCGCTTTACGTTCGGTGTTATCCGATGATAGGGCCGAAAGTCAGGACGCCTGTTTGATGCTCAACTGGTCGACCTGGGTGAATCCCGGCGGATTGCCGCAGGCCCCCGTGACGTAGGTGTGGGCTGCGGTTCCCGTCAGCGTGGTGGGGTCCCAGGTCGTGTGGGTGGATGTGCCGTACAGGGTGTAACCGCCGTCGGTGCAACTGACGTTGCTCATCGTGTCCATCACCCATTGGCCGTCGACCAGACGCGCCTGGCTGGCCCCCAGCCCGGCCTTGACCCACAGGCACCCGTTGCCGCAGGAGTTGACCGCCCAACTGCTGTCGATGGTGTGGCCGCTGGGAGTCGTTGCGGTCGCGGTGTAGTTGCCGCTCATCGTCGGCGTATCGGCCCACGCCGGGCCGGCCGAACCGGCGGCCAGACAGGCGAGCACAGCGGTTGCGGCCAGGCCCCGTCCAATAGCCATGTTCTCGTTCCTTCCATGGAGCTACTCAAGTGGCAATGTTGATGATCTACCACCGCCCATGGTTTGTCGCGGCTAAGCAAAGTTTGCTTACGTCGTCTTAACATGACGCCTTTCCCGGGGGCGCCGCGTTGTCTTACTCGGAACGCGAATGGGTTGTGCTGCAATGGCCCTCAACGCCCAATTCCGTCAGGCCGGCGAGGGCCGGTGGCAGCGGGTCGTGATGCACGACGCCGAGGCGTTGGGTGGCGCGGGTGAGGGCTACGTAGAGTTCGGCCGCGCCGCGCGGGCCGCCGTCGACGATGCGTTGGGGCTCGACCACCAGAACCGCGTCGAATTCCAGGCCTTTGGTCTCCGACGCCAACACCGTGCCGGGCACATCCGGCGGGCCGATCACGACGCTGGTGCCCACGCGGCCAGCCTCGTCGCGGACGAATTCCTCGATGGCAGAGGCAAATTCGCCGTCGGCGGCAGTGCGGGCCCAGGGCCGAACCCCGCAGGCGCGGACGGACTCCGGCGGCACGACGTCGGGCGCGAACTCGGCGAGCAGCGCGGCGGCGACGCTCATGATCTCGGCCGGGGTGCGGTAGTTCACCGACAGCGACCGGTACACCCAGCGGTCGGGCACGTAGGGCTCCAGCATCGCCGCCCACGACCGCGCGCCTGCCGCCGACCGGCGCTGCGCCAGGTCACCGACGACGGTGAAGGATCGACCCGGGCAGCGCCGCATCAGCACCCGCCAGTCCATCTCCGACAGCTCCTGGGCCTCGTCGACGACGACGTGCCGGTACGTCCAGTCCCGATCCGTGGCGGCGCGTTCGGCGAGTTCCCGGGTGTCGCGCTCGACGAACCGGTCGGCCAGGGCCTCGGCGTGGATCACGTCGCGGGCGATCAGGTGGTCTTCGTCGTCCATCAGGTCTTCGCGGGCGGTCATCATGTCCAGCACGCCGGCGGCGTACTCGGCCTCGTAATTGCGCTCCTGCTTGGCGGCCCGGTCGGCGGCCACGGCCGCCTGGTCGCGGCCCAGCAGGTCGACCAGCTCGTCGAGCAGCGGCACGTCCGACACCGTCCAGGCGTCGCCGTCGACCCGCAGCAACGCCTGAGGAGCGCCCACGGCGTGCAGCCGCTCGGGGGAGAGGTACAGCGAAGACAGCAGCTCCTGGGGCGTCAGGGTCGGCCAGAGCCGGTCGAGCGCGGCGGAAAACTGGTCGTTGTCGGCGAGCTCGGTGAGCAGGTTCTGGCGGAGCTGTTCCCACGCGGTGCGGTCTTCGCGGGTCAACCAGCCGCGGCCGATGCGGGCGATCGCCCGTTCGGTCAGGGCCCAGCTGAGGATGTCGACGAACACCGCGCGGGCCTGGTTGTGTGGCTGACCGCTGCCGCGCGCCTCGTCGCGCGCCCACCCGGCGATCTCCGCGTCGATGCGCATCGTGACGTCGGCCAGTTCGATCTCCAGCGGGCGCTCGGGCAGTCGCTGCCGGTCGGCGATCGCCGCGGCCAGCACGTCGAGGATCTTCAGCGAGCCCTTGAACGCCGCGGCGTCCGCGGTGTCCTCGGCGGTGACGTGCAGCCCGGGCACCAGATCGCCGGGTGTGCAGAACACCACGCTGGACTCGCCGAGCGACGGCAGCACGCGGTCGACGTGGTTCAGGAACGCCGAATTGGGCCCCACCACCAGCACGCCGTGGCGCTCGATCCGTTCGCGCTGGGTGTACAGCAGGTAGGCGACACGATGCAGCGCCACGACCGTCTTGCCGGTTCCGGGGCCGCCCTCGATCACCAGCACCCCCGAGTGATCGAGCCGGATGATCTCGTCCTGCTCGGCCTGGATGGTCGCCACGATGTCGCGCATGCCGTCCCCGCGGGGCGCGTTGACCGCCGCGAGCAGAGCCGCGTCGCCCTGCGCGTCACCGCCGGGGCGGCCGAACGTCTCGTCGGTGTACTCGACCACCCGGCGCCCGCGGGTGTGGAACTGGCGGCGCCTGCGCATGTTCTCCGGGCTCGCGGCGGTGGCGGTGTAGAACGGGCGCGCCGCGGGCGCGCGCCAGTCCAGCAGCAGCGGCTCGTAGTCGTTGTGCGCCTCGAACAGGCCGATGCGGCCGATGTACGAACGCTCGCCGGAGAGGGCGTCGAGCCGCCCGAAGCACAGGCCGTAGTCGGCCACGTCGAGGCGCTTGACCTCCCTGGCCAGCGCCCGCACCTCGGCGTCGCGGTCCGCGAGGGACTCGCCGTCGCCCAGCAGCGCCTCCCGATAGTTGGCTTTCGCCCTGGCGCGCTCGGCGTCGAGCCGCTCGTAGAGCCCCGTCACGTAGTCCTGCTCGGACCGCAGTTCGTCGTCGTCTTCTGCCACGTACCCTCCGCCAGTTTCCCGTCTAGACCAGCGATTTTGCGCCAGACCCCCGGCCTTGCCGCAAGCCCCCGGGTGGACGATACATTGGAAGTACAAGCATTCCGCGGGCCTTGACACGCTATCGAACGCCTGTTCGAATAGAGGGATGCGGTGGGCCAACCAGGCTGTGGCGGTCAACGGTAAGCCCGTCGACGACGGGGCGCTACCGGGGCTGCAGCGGATCGGACTGGTGCGCAGCGTGCGGGCGCCGCAATTCGACGGAATCACCTTTCACGAGGTGCTGTGCAAATCGGCGCTCAACAAGATTCCCGAAGCGGCCGCCTTACCGTTCCGCTACACCGTCAACGGCTACCGCGGCTGCTCGCACGCCTGCCGCTACTGTTTCGCGCGGCCCACGCATGAATACCTGGACTTCAACTGCGGCAACGACTTTGACAGCCAGGTCGTGGTCAAAACCAACGTCGCCGAGGTGCTGCGCCGCGAGCTGCGCCGGTCGTCGTGGCGGCGCGAGACCGTCGCGCTGGGCACCAACACCGACCCGTATCAACGCGCCGAGGGCCGCTACGCGCTGATGCCCGGCATCGTCGGGGCGCTGGCCGACTCCGGCACGCCGCTGTCGATCCTGACCAAGGGCACCCTGCTGCGCCGCGACCTTCCGCTGATCGCCGCGGCGGCACAACGGGTTCCGGTGTCGGTCGCCGTGTCGCTGGCGGTGGGCGACGCGGAGCTGCACCGCGACGTCGAGCCCGGCACCCCGACGCCGCAGGCGCGGCTGGGGCTCATCGCCGCGATCCGCGATGCCGGCCTGGACTGCCACGTGATGGTCGCGCCGGTGCTGCCACACCTCACCGATTCCGTCGAGCACCTCGACGCGCTGCTGGCCGACATCGCGGCCGCGGGCGCCACCGGCGTCACGGTGTTCGGCCTGCATCTGCGCCGTTCCACCCGCGGCTGGTTCATGTCGTGGCTGGCGCGGTCGCATCCCGATCTGGTCGGCAGCTACCGCGAGCTGTACCGGCGCGGCGCCTACCTGCCGCCGAGCTATCGCGAGATGCTGCGCGAGCGGGCCGCGCCGCTGATCGCGAAGCATCGGCTGGCCGGCGACCACCGCCCGTTCGCGCAGGCGCCCAGGGCCGTCGAACCGGAACCCGTTCAGGCGACGCTGTTTTGAGCTGCGCGCGGGTGTCGCCGCATCACACCCGCCACCGGGAGAACGCAGCGAAGACCCGCGTGCGCTGGGTGTCTTCGTTGATGTCGTGCAGGCGGGCGGTGAGCAGATCCTGCAGCAGCAGATGACCCCGTTCGGTGCCGTCCGGCGACACGACCTGCAGTGCCCGGCCGCCCGATTCGGCGAGGACGTGCGCGGCGTGCCGCAGGGTGTCGCGGGTGCTCACCGTGCCGCCGGTCGGCAGGGGTGACGGCTCGGGATGCATGACTTCGGCCACGAAGAACGCTTCCAGCGGATCGGTGGTGTAGTCGCGGGTCAGGTGCAGTCCGCGCCGGGCGATCTTCTCGGTCAGCACGGACCGGTCGAGGATCAACACCGACGCGGCGTAGGCCGTGGTCGAGGACACGATGAGTGGCAGCAGCGCGGGCCAGGCGTGGGTGAGTTCGAGGGTGAAGACGATCCCGGTCAGCGGTGAGCGCATGACGCCGCCCACCACCGCGGCCAGACCGAGGATCGCCCAGAAGCCGGGGAACACCTCGGGCAGCCATTGGCCCACCAGCGCTCCCAGCGCACCGCCGATCATGAACACCGGCGCGAGTACACCGCCCGATGTGCCCGAACCCAACGACAGCGACCAGATGATGGTCTTCACCACGAGAATGCCCACGATCAGGGACAGGGTGGCGCGTCCGGTGAGCAGCGTGTCGATCACGTCGTAGCCGACACCGAGGGCCCGCGGCTCGATCAGCCCGCCCGCGCCGATCACCAGGCCGCCGATCGCCGGCCACCACATCCAGTGGATCGGCAGGCGCGAGAAGGCGTCCTCGGCCAGATACACCAACCGGGTAGCGGCGATGGCGACCGCCGCGCCACATGCCCCGATGGCGAGCGCCCAGAGGTCGATGCTCCAGCCGACGTGGGTGACCTGCGTGACAACCGGGAAGACGGGGTCGGCGCCGAGAATGAACTGGCGCACCACGGTGGCGACGACGACCGCCGCCGTCACAGGAACCAGGCTGCGGGGCCGCCACTCGAACAGCAGAAGCTCGACCGCGAGCAGGATGGACGCCAGCGGTGAATTGAAGGTGGCCGCCATTCCGCCGGCGGCGCCGGAAACGAGCAGGATCTTGCGCTCATCGGCGGTCAGGTGCAGGTGTTGGGCAAGGATCGACCCGAGCGCCCCGCCGGTCATGATGATCGGTCCCTCCGCGCCGAACGGGCCGCCGGTCCCGATGCTGATGGCGGCCGAAATAGGCTTGAGGATCGCGACTTTCGGTTCGACACGGCTGCCGTTGGTGAGGATCGCTTCGATCGCCTCGGGCATGCCGTGACCACGAATCTTCTCCGAGCCGAGCCGCGCCATGATGCCGACCACCAGACCACCGGCGACGGGGGCGCCCAAGACCAGCCACCACGGATGGGGTTGCGCTCCCGGCGCGACGAGGCCGACGGCCCATCGATGGTAGAACACGAGGTTGGTGACCAGCCCGATCAATCGGAGCAGGCACCACGCCGCGCCCGCGGCAAGCGCCCCGATGGGCATCGCGAGGGCCGCGATCAGCAGCATCCGCCGGTCGACCACGAAGTCCGCCAGGCGTCCGCTCGCAATTGGACCAGGCGCTGAGGGTTGCATTGCGGAAGTATTTCATGGCGGGTCGAATTCGCCTGCGGCCATTGTGTTGAGCCGCCGCCGTGGGCGATCCGGCCGGCCTTAGCCGCGCGGCTTGGTCAGGGTGAACTGGTCCACCGCGGTCACCGCGCCGAACGGTCCGCTCAACGCATAATGCGTCGCCTTGATCGAGGTGCTGCCCCCGGGCTGCCCCGGATCGACGTCGAAAGCCACGAAGCCGTAAGGGTTTTCGCGGTCACGAAACGCCGACCACGGGGCGTCCTCGAGGACGTAGATCGGCGCCTTTCGCCCGAGCGCGGGGTCGAAAGCGCCGACGCCGGTGATCACCCGGCACTGCGGTTGGCCGAACAGCATCCCGTTGCTCGGCGCCGAGGTGCCACCCCCGCCGATGACCAGGTGCACCGTTCCGCGGGTGGCGTCGACGAGATCGCCGCGGGTGTCGACCGGTATCGGTGTGCGGGTGTCGGTGGCCAGGGCGCCGCGCAACGGATGCGAGCGTTCGTAGTGATGTTCGTGGCCGCAGAGCACCAGGTCGACCTGGTACTGGTCGAACAGCGGCAACCACTCCTCGCGGATGCCGAGGTCGGCACCGTTGGCCCGGGCCGCGGTGGACACGGCGGTCTGGTGCATGCAGATCACCACCCAGTCGATCTCCGGGTCGCGCTGGGCGGCCGCGAGTTCGGTTGCAAGCCAGCGCTTTTGCTCCCCACCCGAGTAGCCGTGGACGTAGAAGTTACCGCCGTCCTGGAGGGCCACGTCGTCGTTGTTGAGGCTGATCACCCGGACCGAGCCGGCCGTGAACGAGTACCACAGCCCGTGCAGCTCCTGGCTGGCCCCGGAATCGGGCACCGTGAAATACGTCTGGTAGGCGCCGTAACCGACTGGCCCGTTGCCCAATTCGTTTTCGTGATTGCCCGCCGCGGGCATCCACGGCCGGTAGCGCGCCGAGCGGGTGTTGTTCTCGAACCAAGCCGACCAGGTCCGGATGCGGTCTTGCGCGAGGTTGGCGTAGCACAGATCGCCGTTGATCAAGTTGAACAGCGGGCCGAGGCGCTCGATCGCCAGCGTGGTGTCGGCCGCCGCCGGTGATCCGATGTTGTCGGTGCCGTAGCTGCCGTCGGGCAACCGTTCCAGCGTCGGGGTGGACTGGTCGCCGAAGCTGGTGAAGCGCAGCGCCTTTCGCCCCGAGGGCGCGGTGCGCACCGTGCCCTGCTCGGGCTCGGCTCCGTCGTGTACCGCGGCATAGACGTAGTCGGTGTCCGGGGTCAGGTTCGTCAGGCGAGCGTGATTCACCCGAACTTCGGTGTTGGACTTGGCGTCGCGGTAGGTACGGGTCTCGGCCGCGACTGTGCGCCCGAAGCCCGACGTCGGGGTGCCCAGCAGGACGCGTGGATTGCGGACCGCGTCGGTGGTGTGCCATGACACCACCACCTCGTTGCTCGCGTTCTTGCCGAATTGCAGGTGCACGCCGACCACCGGCGGCGCCCCGTGGCGATCCGGCTGAAACCAGCCGGCCGGCCCACCGGTGTGCGACCACAGCAGCGCGGCGCCGCCGCCGATCCCGGCGCCGAGGAGCGCCGAGGTGGCGCTGGTCGTCAGCAGCCTGCGCCGGCTGAGGGCGGGTGTGCGGTCCGAACCGGCCGGGGCAGCGCCGTCGGCCCGTTCCGGATCGTCGCTCATGCTTGCTTCATACCCGAGCCGGGCGACCGCAGGCATATCGCGCGGTGAACGCCCGGACCGTCGGTAACGAATCCGGTAGCGTTTTCGATATGACGAACGTGCGAAAAGTGACCAGCGGGGTGCTATCGGCTGGGTGTGTGGCGACGCTGGTGGCCGCCGCGGGAGCGACGGTCGGGCCGGTGGCAGCGCATGCGGATCCGGCCGGCCACCAGGTGACCTACACCGTGACCAGCCCCAACAACCTGACCGCCACCGTCAACTACGTGAGTTCCGATCCGCCCAGCCAGGCGGCCTATAGTGCGGACCCGTCGAAGTTCATGACCAGCGTGCAGGCCCCACTCAGCGGGGCGCCGGTCACCTACACCGCCACCCTGGCGAACCCGACCCAGTTTGCGAGCATCAGCGCGAGCGGCATGCTGCACTGGCCGGATTCGGGCAACGGCCCGGCCCAGTTCCACTGCGAGATCGCCGTGGACGGCCAGGTGGTCGCGCACGCCGACGCCACCACCACCGTCACCTGCAAACCCAGCTAGTCAGCCCGCGAAGACGTACACCCACGCCGTCGGGCCCGACCGCAGCGGCACGGCGATGCGCCGGTAGTCGTCCACCTCGTACTCGTCGGCGGCGGCCAGCTCGATAGCGCTGATGGCGAACACCATGCCGTCGACATGCGCGCCGGGCCGGTCGGTGGGCCGCAGGATGGGATGGCGGTCGCTGCCGCTGGTGGCGATCACGTGCGGATCGCTGATGGTGACGTGGTCCAGGTCGTAGCCGACGATCGCGTCATCGCGGCCCGGTACCTCGCGGCCGAACGTGGCCCGTTGCACCTCCGGCTGGCGCAGCGTGCCGTAGGAGAACAGCAGCTCGGTCATCGCGGCTCGGTCTGCGCGACCACGACGACCTCGGCCGCCTTGGCGCCGACCGCCCGGATCTTGTGGCTGACCGACGCGTCGAAGTAGGCGCTGTCGCCGGGGCCCAACGTGATGGTCTGGTCGCCGTAGTCGAGCTCGACGCGTCCGGCGTGCACGAAGACGAACTCCTGGCCCGCGTGCTCGGGGTGCGGATCGTCGGACACCCGGTCGGTCGGCCGAACGATGAAGGGCGACATGGACTTTCCCAGCAGTGACGGCGCCAACATCCGATAGCGGGCGCCCTCGCCCTTGCGGGTCGCCGCCCGGTCCACGGTGATCTTCTCCTGTGCCGCCTCGGTGGAGAACAGCCGCCCGACTTCGACGTCGAGCGCGCGCGCGACCTTCAGGGCCACCGCGATCGACGGAGTGCTTTGGCCGCGTTCGATTTTGGACAGATAGCTCTTGGTCAGGCCGGTCTGCTGGGCTAGCTGCTCGAGGGTCAGGCCGCGTTGCCTGCGGACGGGGCGCAGCAGTGCTGTCACTCGATGGCCTCCTATGACACAAGGTTTCTTAGCTGCTACATTGTGTCACATGGCCAGCACGTTCACCGATTCGAAATCCGAGTTGATGCGCCGGTCCGCCGAACAGCTGACGGCCTTGCAAACCAACGTCGTCGCCGATTCGCAGTTGAGCACCCGGCAGAAGCTGGCGCTGACGTGTCGCGCCCTGTTCGACGCCGGGCACGACTCCGGCCTGGCCGGACAGATCACCGCCCGCGCCGAAGAGCCCGGGACCTACTACACCCAGCGGTTGGGCCTCGGTTTCGACGAGATCACCGACGCCAACCTGCTGCTGGTCGACGAGGATCTCAACGTGCTGGACGGGGACGGAATGGCCAACCCCGCCAACCGTTTTCACAGCTGGATCTATCGCGCGCGACCCGACGTCGGTTGCATCGTGCACACGCACGCCTTCCACGTGGCGGCGCTGTCGATGCTGGAGGTCCCGCTGATCGTCTCGCACATGGACACCACGCCGCTCTACGACGACTGCGCCTTCCTGGCCAAGTGGCCGGGCGTGCCGGTCGGCAACGAGGAGGGCGAGATCATCACCGCCGCCCTCGGCGACAAGAAGGCGGTCCTGCTAGCGCACCACGGTCACGTGATCGCGGGCGCCAGCATCGAGGAGGCCTGCTCGTTGGGCGTCCTGATCGAGCGCGCGGCCAAGCTGCAACTGGCTGCGATGGCCGCCGGCACCATCAAGGAACTGCCCGCGGAGTTGGCCCGCGAGGCGCACGAGTGGACGCTGACGCCCAAGCGCAGCCAGGCCAACTTCGCGTACTACGCGCGCCGCGCGCTCGCGCGCCATCCCGACGCCCTGTCCGGCTAAACCCGCTGTCCGTCAACTACATTCGAGGAGACCGTCTGTGTCGCAGGCCCAAGCGCCCACGTTCCACGGCATCATCGCCTACCCGGTGACTCCGTTCACCGGCGATGCGGCCGGCGCAATCGACACGACGCGGCTGGCCGCTCTGGTCGAGCGGCTGGTGTCCTCCGGCGTCCACGCGATCGCCCCGCTGGGCAGCACGGGCGAACTGGCCTACCTCGACGAACCCGAGTTCGACAGCGTCGTCGACACCACGATCGCCGCCGTCGCGGGCCGGGTGCCGGTGGTGGTCGGTGTCTCGGATGTGACCACCGCCAAGACGATTCGCCGCGCGCAGTATGCCCAATGGGCCGGCGCCGACGCGGTGATGGTGCTGCCGGTGTCGTACTGGAAGCTGGCCGAACGCGAGATCGTCCAGCACTACCGCAGCGTCAGCGACGCGATCGGGATCCCGATCATCGCCTACAACAACCCGGCCACCAGCGGCGTGGACATGCGCCCCGAGCTTCTGGTCGGCATGTTCGAGACGATCGACAACGTCGCCATGGTCAAGGAATCCACCGGTGACCTGACCCGGATGCAGCGCATCACCGAGCTGTCCAACGGATTGCTGCCGTTCTACAACGGCAGCAATCCGTTGGTGCTGGACGCCCTGAAGGCCGGCGCGTCCGGTTGGTGCACGGCGGCACCCTGTTTGCGTCCGCAGCCGTGCATCGACCTGTACGAGGCGGTGCGCGCGGGCGACCTCGACAAGGCTCAGCAGATCTACGACGACCTCAAGCCGCTACTGCAGTTCATCGTGGCGGGCGGCCTGGCCACCACCGTGAAGGCGGGTCTGGAATTACTCGATTTCCCCGTGGGCAATCCGCGCGCGCCGCTGCTCCCGCTAGAGGAGCAGGGTCGAGCCGAACTGCGGGGCCTGCTGGCCGTCGGTTAGCCGAGGCTCGTCGCGGAGAACGTGTCGCACTGCTTCGGGTCGCCGGTCTGATAGCCGACGGTGAACCAATGCTGGCGCTGGGCGGCCGAACCATGCGTCCACGACTCGGGATTCACCCGACCCGTCGATTCCTTCTGGATACGGTCGTCGCCCACCGACGCCGCGGCGGACAGGGCGTCCTGAATGTCTTGATCGCTCAACGGTTGTAGGTAGGGCACCCCGGTGCTCTCCTGCTTGACCGTCGACGCGTAGTGCGCCCAGATGCCCGCGTAGCAGTCGGCCTGCAGCTCGGTGCGCACGCCGTTACCGCCGGCGCCCTGCGCGCCCTGTTGCGAGCGGCCCAGGAGGCCCTGCAGCTGTTGCACGTGGTGGCCGTATTCGTGGGCCACCACGTACTCCTGCGCGAAAGGCCCACCGCTGGAACCGAATTTATCGACCAGCTCCTGGAAGAAGTCGGTGTCGAAGTAGGCGGTCTGATCCACCGGGCAGTAGAACGGCCCCACCGCGGTGGTGGCCTGCCCGCAGCCGGTGTTCACCGAGCCGCTGAACAAGCGCACGTGCGGGCGCGTGTACTTCGGCATCAGCTGATGCCAGACCGCGTCCACCGAGTTGCCGGTGGCTACCACGCGGCACTGCACGTATTTGTTCGCGTCGGCCCCGGTCTTGCACTGATTCAGGTCGAACCCGGGCGCCGAGTAGCCGCTGTTCGGCTGCTGCTGCTGGGGCATCACGCGGCCGGGGTCGACGCCGAAGAACAGCGCCGCGATCAGGATCAGCAGCCCGACGCCGCCGCCCCCGAAGGCCATCCCCATGCCGCCCCCGCCGCCCCCGAAGGCCATCCCCATGCCGCCCCCGCCGCCGGACGACGACGCGGTGCTGGTGTCGATCTGCATACCCTCGTTGAAGGTCATCGCACGCTCCCCAAATCTGACACTCGTACCCGGGTGAAATCAGCCTAACGCTGCTGCGCAGCGCGAGAGTCGGTGTAGCTGCGCAGGTTGCGCAGGAACCGGCGCAGCCCCAGGTTCAGCAGCGGCCCGACGACGTACATCGCCAGCCGGGCCGGGCCCGCGGGCTTTTGCGCCATGGTCCAGGTGAGCCGGCAGCCGCCAGGGACGACCTCGACCCGATAGTCCTCGGCGAACGCCGCCACCGACTGCGTCGAGCACTCGTTGAACCGGAATGCCATGTGCGTGAATGGTTCCCAGGCCAGGAACTCTTCATTGCCGACCAGAGGTTTCAAGCCGCCGCGCATCTCGACGACGCGGGTGGTGCCGACGCCCCGCGGCTCGGGGCTGGTCCAGGTCACCTTGGTGATCACCGAGGCCCAGCGCGGCCAGGACTCGGCGTCGGCCAGCACGTCGAACAGCTGCTCGGGGTGATGGCGAGGTCGACACTGTTGCGGAATACGAAGGGCGCGTTGTCGACGAAGTCGAGGTCGACACGCTCGCACGGGAACATGGCTACAACTTAGCCGGGGCCGTCGCTGGCCGCGGCCAACAGTGGCACTAGCACGTCGCTGATCGGCGTCGCCAGGCCGTGGGCGCGGCCCTTGCGGACGATCACCCCGTTGCGGATGTCCCATTCCATCGGCCGCTTGCTTTCCCGGTCGGCCAGGATCGACGTGCCCATGTCCTCGGGTACGTGGCGGAACATCTCGGCGAGCTCGTCGACCAGCTCGTCCGGCAGCCGGGCGCCCTCGGCGCGCGCCACGGCCAGGCATTCGGCGACGTAGTCGCGCGACAACTCGACGACGTCGTCGCGGCGGAACATGCCGGAGCGCCGCCCCGACAGGGCCATGAACCCGGCCAGCGCGTTGGTCAGCAGCTTGCGCCAGGCCGCGGTGATGAAGTCGGGGTCGCACTCGACGCGGCAGCCGGCGCCGCGCAGCAGCTCGGCGACCGCTTCGGCCGCGGGCCCGCTGGGCAGCACCAGGTGCGCCTCGGTGCGCAGCCGCACCCAGCCCTGCGGCTGCGTCTCGGCCGAATACCAGACGATGCCGGGGAGCACCGGCGACGACGGGCAGTGCGGCTTGACCTGCTCGACCTGCTCGACGCCGTTCTGCAGCACGACGACGACGGTGTGCTCGGCGCACAGGCGGGACAGCCAGGCCGCCGCATCGTCGTTCTGGGTGGCTTTGACCGCCAACAAAAGGATGTCGACCGGAGCGGACACCTGCGCCGGATCGGTGTGGACGGGTCCGGGTACCACGATCGGATCCTGGCCGTCGGGGCGCAGTTCGATGCTGTCCCGGGGACTGCGACCGCACACCACCACCGCGTTGCCTGCGCGATGGAGCAGCGCGGCGGCCGTCGTGCCGACGGCGCCCGGGCCGACGAGCGCAATGTTGGTGGCGATAAGAGCGAAGTTACGCGGTCCGCGGCGCTGCGGTGCCGACGGGGCTGCGCCGGGCGAGTGAGACAACGCCGGGCCGCCGGGCGTTTGTGGATGTGGTGACAGAACCCGTCACACGACGACCGAGGGAGCAAGGCAATGCGATTTGGTGTAGCAGGTTTTGTCACCGACGAAGGTATCGGCCCGGGGGAGCTGGGCGCGCAACTCGAGCAACGGGGATTTGCGTCGTTGTTCCTCGCGGAACATTCGCATATCCCGGTCAACACCAAGACCCCGTTTCTCGGCGGCGGCCCTATCCCGCGCCAGTACCACCGCTCGCTTGATCCGTTCGTCGCGTTGACCGCGGCCGCCGGTGTGACCACGACCTTGGCGCTGGGCACCAGCGTCGCCCTGATCCCGAATCGGGACCCGATCATGACGGCCAAAGAAGTGGCGTCACTCGATCTGGTGTCGCAGGGCCGGTTTCGTTTCGGTGTTGGCGTCGGCTGGCTGCGCGAAGAGATCGCCGATCACGGCATCGACCCCGCCGTGCGTGGACGCGTCGCCGATGAACGGCTGGCCGCGATGATCACGATCTGGACTCAGGAAAAGGCGGAATTCCATGGGGAATTCGTGGACTTCGACCCGATCTTCTGTTGGCCCAAGCCGGTACAGCAGCCGCATCCTCCGCTGTATGTCGGTGGCGGCCCGGCCAACTTCGAGCGCATCACCCGGCTGAAGGCCGGCTGGATCCCGATGAGCACATCGGCTGACGTGATGTCGGAACAACTCACCGAACTACATACCGTCGCCGGCCACGACGTGCCGGTCATCGGGGTCCACATGGGTGACCACACGCCGGCAGACATCGCGAAATACCGCCAACTCGACATGGAGGAGCTATTGATTGAGCTGCCGACCGAGCCTCGCGATCAGACCCTTCGTCACCTGGACGCGTTGCAGCCGCTGATCGCGGAATTGGCGTAGAACCGTGACGAGTCGGTTTGTAGCCGAATCCACCGCGATCAGGGCCGCCGCACCGGCCGACACCGACGTCTGTGGCCGCATCAACTACGAGGCGTTCTCGGCGATCGCCGATCGCCATAATTTTCCCCACGACTTCACCTCTGTCGATGAAGCAACGGCGTTGTGCTCCCACATGATCGGCCACCCGGGGTTCTTCGGCGTGGTGGCCTGCCAAGACGGTCGCATCGTCGGAAGCAACTTCATGGACGAGCGGTCGCCGATCTTCGGCGTGGGCCCGGTCAGCGTCGAACCGGGCAGCCAGAACCACAGCGTGGGGCGAGAGCTGATGCAGGCGGTGCTGGACAGGGCCAAACAGCAACGGGCGCAGGGTGTCCGGCTGGTGCAGCTCGCCTACCACAACCGGTCGCTGAGTCTTTACGCCAAGCTGGGATTCGACGTGCGCGAACCGCTGGCCACGCTGCAGGGGGAACCGCTCGGCGTCGAAGTCGACGGTTGCCGCGTCCGGCCCGCGTCCGATGCCGACATCGACGCGTGCAACGCGGTGTGCGTGCGGGTGCACGGACACGACCGCGGCGGCGAATTGCAAGATTCGGTTGCCCGGCAGGCCGCCAGCGTGGTGGAGCGGGCCGGCCGGATCACGGGATACACCACGGGGATCGGCTTCTACGACCATTCCGTCGCGCTGGGCAACGACGATCTGAAGGCGTTGATCGGTGCGGCCCGGCGTATCGACGGGCCTGGCTTCATCCTGCCGACGCGCAACACCGCCCTGTTGCGCTGGTGCCTGGACCGGGGTCTGCGGGTGCGGCACATGCTCAACCTGATGACCGTCGGTTTCTATCACGAGCCGCGCGGCGCCTACCTGACGTCCATCGGTTACTAGCAAACAGTGAATCATCTTGGCCTGTAAGTCGTTTGATACACGGAGTTCATGGACGACGACGACGCGAGAGGCTTCGGTGGCCGAAGACACGCAGTACTTTGACCGCGGCGAAATGGAAGTGGTGCACACCATGTTCCGCCGCGAATTCGGGCACCTGCCGAGGCTGATCCGCGAGGCGGTCGACGCCGAGCGGATCCGAATCGTCGCCGACCACTTCACGTTGATCGCCGATGCGCTGCATCACCATCACCGCGCCGAGGACGAACTTGTCTGGCCGCTGCTCAAGAAACGGGCGGGGGATTGCGTCGAGAAGCGGGTCCAGATGATGCAGGCCCAACACCACGAGCTGGAATTCGACCTCGAGTGGCTGTGCACGGGCATTCGCAACTGGGCCACCAACGATCCGACGCTGGCCAGCCTCGAACCCGCGAGCGAGGCCAGCCGATTCGTCGAGCTGCTGAACGAGCATATGGCCGCCGAAGAGCAACTCGTCGTTCCGCTCATGGAGCAGCACATCACCGCGGCCGAGTGGGACGCGATGGTCGAACGGGGCGCGGCCGCAAGCGATCCCGCCGCGCTCCCGCTGAACCTCGGAATGCTGTTGTACGAGGGTGACGCCGAGGTGGTCCAACGGGTCCTGGACCGCCTCCCCGCGGACCTGCGGGACACGGTGTGCGGCGATGCCGCCGACTCCTATGCCCAGTACGCACAGCGCGTCCACGGCACGACGACACCGGCGCGCAGTGCCGAACTATGAGCGACAGGAGATCCGACGTGCCGCCCTACACCCACCCGCTGCACTTCGGCGCGTTGCTCGAGGCGCCGCCCGGCCGCCCACTGGATGTTCTCCGGCTCGCTGAACGGGCCGAGGTTTCCGGGCTTGACGTCGTCAGCCTGCCCGACCACCCGTATTGGGCGCAACGCCTGGACACCTTCACCCTGATGTCGGCGATCGCCCAGCGCACCCGGCGAATCCGGTTGCTGTGCAACGTCGCCAACCTGCCGCTGCGCCCACCCGCCCAGCTCGCGCGGGTCAGTGCCACGCTCGATTGGATCAGCAAGGGCAGGTTCGATTTGGGCATCGGCGCGGGCGCGCAACCATTGTGGGACCGAATAGTCGCAGAAGGCGGCCCGCGGCTCAGTGCCGGTGAGTCCGTCGATGCGCTCGAGGAAGCGATTCACGTCATCCGCCGACTCTGGAATCCCAACACCAAAGCGAACTTTCGTGGCAACCACTACCGGCTTCGCGACGCCGAGCCGAGCCCGCTCGCTTCGGGCAGAATCGACATCTGGCTCGGCGCTTACCGGCCGCGCATGCTCGGGCTCGTCGGCCGCCTGGCGGATGGCTGGATTCCCAGTTCCTTCGCGTGCAGCCCCGCCGACCTGGCGGCGGCCAACGATCTCATCGACGCGGCCGCGGAGGAGGCCGGCCGGGCGCCGCACTCGATCCGCCGCGGCTACAACATCGCGGTGGACTTCGACGCCTCGGAAAGGGGCTTCCTGCAGGGGCCGCCGCACAAGATCGCCAAAGAACTGGCGGAGCTGTCCCTGGCTCGCGGCATCAGCATGCACCTCCTGTATCGGGTCGAGTCGGTCGACGTCCTGTCCCGATTCGCCGAGGAGGTCGTTCCCGCCGCTCGCGAAATGGTTTACGTCGGTTAGTGATTCGAGGAAGGGACAGCCGTGGATGTAAGTGGATACCTCGGGTTATTCGGAGAACCCGGCGCCACGCTGGGGGAGGCGCAGTGGATGGAACGGGCGAATCGAAATCTGACACCCAACCTCGCCGCACTCAACGCGCGCTTCCTGGGCGGCTCTCGCGCCGAGGGGTGGTTGCGCATGTCCTACGAGCCTGGCCCCGCGGCCTACAACTTCAGCCAGCTCAGCGGCGGGTCGATCGCCGAGATGCTAGATCAGGCGGCGACCCATTGCGGCTCGCTGGCCACCGGCTGCCCTTGTCCGACGCTGAGCATGACGGTGACGATTCTGCGGGCCGGTGCCGCGAAGTCCTATGTGGCAACGGGGCGGATCCTGAAACTGACGAGGACCAACGCTGTGCTCGGTGCGGACCTCGACGACGACGAGGGGCGTCGCATCGCCACCCTGACGTTGGTGTCCCAGCTCATCACGGATCTGAGCAGGCTGGCCTGACGTTCAACACCGCTGTGCCTACGCCGTCACCACCAGCAGCAGGAACGCGGCCAGCAGCAGCAGGGTCGCGCACAGCGCGCAGATCGTCAGCAGCACATAACCGTCCGACTCGTTGACCGGCCCGGGCATCGGCAACTTTCCGCCGCCGGCGGCGATACGCAGGGCATCTCGCAGGTTCACCCCGCTAGGACTTCAATTGGCCGCGGTCGACGGGGATCTGGCAACCCGACAGCGTGCCCGATGCGCTGCCGGCCAGCCAGGCGACAACGTCGGAGACCTCCTCGGGCAGCATGGTGACGAGCCGCTCCGGGTCGTCCGACACGACCTGCTGCAGATGATGTCGGCGCCCTCGGTCGCCAGCCGGATCGCGTGGGCGCGTCCCTGCCCCGGCGCCGCACCGGTGACGAACGCGACCCGCCTTTCCAGATTTCCGGCAACTCGTCCGTTCATGCCTATCAAGAACGTATTTGGCGCACGAAATATTCGGCGACAATGAGCATGAACTGAATCCTGTTGCCGACAAATGTGTACAGGCCAAGATCGGTTGAAAATCTTGAGCTGCCCCTACGCTTATAGCAGAATACCGGCGGTGCCTAGCGTATTCGACTACGCCATCACCTATCACGTCCAGCGATGCTTCCCATCACCCATTCTGATTTGCACTGTGCCGGAGAAAAACCCACCATGTCTAGGTGTTAATCCCCTCGTCCCTCGGTGGGCCGTCGCCCGCGCAACGCGGCTACATTTCGATAGTGTGACAACACAAATGGAGTCCATGGTTCAGGAATTTGCAGAAGAAACGTCGTCCGTTAAGCCGCCAGGCGAATCGGCGATTCTCGATTCCGAATTGCGAGCGAGATTCGAGGAAGAAATCGCCCCTTTGCTATCGACTCTGAATCGCGTTGCCAGACAGTTGACCAGGAATGCGGCCGATGCCGATGATTTGGTTCAGGAAACGATGGTTCGGGCATACAGCGGATTTATCGCCAGGCAATCCCAAACACGAACCAAGGCATGGTTCATCCGCATCATGCGGAACATCTGGATCGACGACCACCGTCGTCTGCAACGCAGGCCCAACGAGTGGCTGACTGGTGACGTGGGTGACTGGGAATGGAACACGCGATACCGGCAGGCCACCGAGACGCGAGATGCCGTCGAGGCGCAGCTCATTGGATCTTCGGTGGACATCGATGTCCGAATCGCGTTTCGATCGCTCTCCGACGAGCTGCGCCGAGCGCTGTACTACGCGTACGTCGAAGGCCTGCCGTACAAGGACATCGCGGAGCTCGAATCCATCCCGCTGGGCACCGTGATGTCGCGGCTCTATCGCGCCCGGCGCCAATTGCGGCAACTGCTCGCCCAGCATGGGTCGGCCGCCTGCGTCGGTCAGTCCGATGACGACGCCGATGTCGCCTGAGGCCCCGCGGGGCTTTCGGGCTGCTCGCAGTCGACTCACGACTTGGGCCGGGTAGCCGCAGTGCTTGTTTGCCAGCAGTCCCGCGCGGCCCGCCCCGCGCACTACGATGGCAAACAGTGACCGTGGCCGACGACCCATTGGAACGCGCGACCGAATTGGGACAGTTGGCCGCGCTGTTGAACGACGTGCCGTCGGGCCGTGGGCAGGTATGTGTCATCGAGGGGCCGAGCGGCATCGGCAAGTCCCGGCTACTTGCCGGGTGCATGGATCTGGCCGCCGAGCGGGAGATGCAGGTCCTGCGGGTGCGCTGCAGTGAACTGACTCGCGATCACTCATTCGGCGTTGCCCACAACCTGTTTGGCCCCGCGTTGCTGCGGTCCGACCCCGCGATGCGCGCTCGCCTCATGCAAGGACCGGCGGCGCTGGCGGAGCCGGTCTTTGGGGAGATCGCCGCGGCCGACGAGTTCGCTGTGGTGCACGGCCTGTACTGGTTGACCGTCAACCTCGTCGAGCAACGACCGCTGGCGGTACTCGTCGACGATCTGCCGTGGGCGGACCAGTCGTCGCAGCGCTTCTTCGCCTACCTGGCGGAGCGCTTGGACGATCTGCCCGTCGCCCTCGTCGTCACGATCAGAACGGGCGATCCCGGTTCGGAGTCGGCGCTGATCGGCTCGGTATGGGATGCGGCGACCACCGCCGCGATCCGGCCCTCGACGCTGAGTTCGGAGGCGGTGGCGACGCTGCTGCAACGAGCGCTTCCCGAACAACCGGTCGACGGCGATCTCGTCGCCTCGGTCGTGGATCTCACGGGCGGCAACCCTTTCTTCGTGGGCGCGGTCACCGATGCGATGCGCGCGGGCGAGGACCCGACGTCCACGACTCCCGGATCGGTGCGCCGCCAGATCACCCGCCGGCTCGCCCGATCGGGTCCATCGGCGACCGCCTTGGCCAAAGCGGGGTCGGTCATCGGTGATGACGTGAGCCTCGCCGACGTGTCGCGCCTTTCCGGCCTGACTATCGATCGGGGGGCGGTGCTGGCCGAACAACTGGTCGCAGCCAATATCCTGCTGCGGGCCGACCCGATGATGTTCGCGCACAGCATCATCCGCGACGCAACCTACAGCCTGCTTCCGGCCGAAGAGCGCCTGACATTGCACGCCGACGCGGCGAGGATTCTGGCCGAGGGCGGGGCCGAGTCCGAGGTCGTGGCCGAACACCTGCTGCTGGCGGCGGCCGGCGAAGACAAATGGGTCATGCAGGCACTGCGCGACGCGGGCCGCGCGGCGGCGCGAAAAGGCGTGCACTCGGCGGCGCTTCGCTATCTGCGCCACGCGCTGCGGGTTGCACCCGTCGACCGGATCCCGCCGCGGCTCCTCGTCGATCTCGGGCTGAGCGAGGCCGCCGCCGGTGAGGTGATCTCGTTGCACCGCTTCGAACAAGCGCTGGGCCTGATGGACGATCCCGCGGAGCGAGCGGATGCCCTGTACTCGCTGGGGGAGACGCTCTACCGATTCGGTCGATTCGCCGAGGCCGGTGCCACGTTCCGGCATGGTGCCGAGTTCTTCGACGACGGGCAGGGTGACATCCGGATGCGCTTCGAGGGTGCGGCGTGGAGCGCCGAAGCCCACCTCGGGCCGACGCAGAGTGTGCCGGCCGAGGCGATCGGCGGCGACGGCCCGCATCACCGAATGGTGCTTGCGGTGCAGGCCCTTCGGGACTCGCTGAGCACGCCACCGGCCGATCGAACGGTTCTGCTGGCGCTGCGCGCGTTGAGCAGCGGGGCGCTGCTCGCCGACCAGGGCGCCCAAGGCCCCAGCGTCGACATGGCGACACTCGCCCTCCTGCATTGCGAGCGGCTCGTCCAGGCCAACGAGGTCGCCGACGCCACCGTCCAGGACGCCCTGGACCGGGGCGCGGAGCTGGCCTACGCCGAGGCGTCGCTGATCCGGGGCCACATCCTCTACGCCCGCGGGCGTATAGCCGAGGCCGCGGCCGACGCGCAGGCCGCTCTGGAGCGACTTGAGCTCAGGGAGCATGTCTATGCGCACAGCGCGCGGGCCATCGTCGTTCAGTGCATGATCGAACGCGGCGAGTTGGACGAGGCGGAGGAATTGCTCGACTACTCGACGACTCAGCTGACGGAAACGCCCGCGATCAAGGCGCACCTCCTGGTGGCGCGGGCGCGTCTTCGCCTCGTTCGCGGCGAAATAGATGCTGCGGTAACCGATCTGAACGAATTACGGGGATCCCTGCACAGCGAACTGGACCAGAACCCGTCGATACTGCGCTGGCGCTCGCTTGCCGGCATCGTGGCGCACCGGCTCGGCGATGACCAAGCCTGTCAGCGGTTGTTCGACGAGGAAATCGGCCTGGCCCGCGCCTTCGGTCTGCCGATCAGCATCGGCGTGGCGGTGCGCCGCAGGGCGAGCACGGAGTCGGGCGAGCGGGCGCTGGGCAGCCTGCGAGAGGCGGTGGAGATCCTGCGATCCACCGAAGCTCCGTTGCAGCTGGCCCGCGCCCATGCCGCCCTCGGGCGCCGGCTGCGCCGACAGGGCCAGCAAGTCGAGGCGCGTAAACACCTCAAGGTCGCGTTGGATCTGGCATACCGTTGTGGAGCAACGCTATTGGAGAGGTACACCCGCGAGGAGCTGGCGGCCTCGGGGGCCCGGCCGCGCCGGCCCGTGATGACCGGGGTCGAATCGCTGACGCCCACCGAGGCTCGGATCGCAGGCCTCACCGCCGAGGGGCTGTCGAACCGCGATGTCGCCGAACAACTCTTCGTGTCGAGCAACACGATCGCGTGGCACCTGCGAAACATCTTTCGCAAGCTCGACATTGATTCGCGGGACCAGCTCGACGGGCACCTCGGTTCGATTCATCGGCTCTGAATAATCCCGACGCCGTCCTCGTTGTAGATGATCAGCCTTCTTCATCCTGGAAGGCGGGTCATTCGAAGGAGCGAAGCACGATGGCGGCCATCTTTGATCCCGACGACCTGCGCGCGATGGCGAAGTCCGCGGTCGGCCTGAGTAATAGGCAGGCGGCATGTGCGCACATCATCGACGAGTTGAAACGCAAGCATCCGGGGCACATTCGCGACGACATCCCGTGGCTGTTCAACAACTCGGGCGGCGCGATGGGCGAGATGAAGATCCTGCACTTCTCGCTCTCCGAATACCTCCTGCTGTACGGCACGCCGATCGGCACCGGGGGACACTCGGGGCGTTACCGGACCCAGCTATGGGACTTCGTGTTCGACGGCGAGATGTGGTCCTACGAAGAGGGTGAACTCGAGCGCACGGTCTTCGAGCCGGGGGGAGTGTCGTACCTGGGCAAGGGGCGGGTCAAGGGCTGGGGCGTGCCGCACGCCGCGTTCATGCTGGAGTACGCGCGCGGACCCGTCGTGACCATGTTGCCGTTTGGCCTCGCCGACTCGGCTTTCAGCACCGTCGACATGCCTACCCTGGCAAAGCAACTGTGGTACGCGAGCAGACTCACGATCGGTGAGCTGCTCAAAGGCAAGGTCTGACGGGGCGCCAAGCAAGCGCTACAGCGCCAGCGCCTGGCGCAGCACCGCGAGCTTCTCGGCCCCCTCACGCTTCGAGATCGCCGCGTCTTGGATCAACATCGATCCGTGGAAAGTGCCAGGGAACAAATGCAATTCGACGCTCACGCCCGCGGCGAGCATGGCCAACGCGTAGGCGACGCCTTCGTCGCGTAGCGGGTCGAAATGCATGACCGAGACGTAGGCAGGCGGCAGACCCGCCAGGTCGGTGGCACGGGCCGGCGCGGCATAGATCGATACGTCGTCGCTGCCGGGGCGGCCGGGCCCCAGGTAACAGTCCCAGCTGACGATCGCTCGCGGGCGGCTCCACATTGGGGTATCGGTGAAGTCGGTCATGCTCGCGGTGCTGAGCCGGTCGTCGAGCTCGGGCACCGAAAGAAACTGGAATGCGATGTGCGGGCCGCCGCGGTCACGGGCCAGCAGCGCCAGCGCCGCACACAGACCACCGCCGGCGCTGGTGCCCTGAATGGCGATGCGTTGCGGTTCGATGCCTAATTCACCGGCGTGCTCCGCCGTCCAGACCAGCCCGGTGTAGACGTCTTCCAGCCCGCCGGGGAACGGCGCTTCCGGCGCGAGCCGGTAGTCAACGGACACCACGACGATGCCGAGTTCGCGCGCCATCTCGACGTTGAAGGCGTGCTCAGTGTCGAGATCCCCGGCGATGAACCCGCCTCCGTGGACGTTGTAGACCGCGGCGGGCGCGCTGCGCCGCTCGGGCCGGTAAATGCGGATGGGTACCGCGGGATCGCCGTCACGGCCAGGGATTTGACGGTCCTCGATCTGAACCCCGGTGGTATCCGGCGGCGGAAACTGGGCGATCATCTCGGCCAGCGCCGCGCGGATTGCCAGCGGGTCGCCGCCGGGGAGATCGGGTAGGTGTGGAACCACCGCGCCGATTTCCGGGTCGAACGCATACGTCGTCATTTGACACTCCTGGGTCCATCAGCATCGATGTTGGTGAGTAATCCTGCCCCGGGCGCCCGGCAACTGGCTAGATCGGCTCGTTATTCGTGCACGTCGAGGCCACGACGCCGGGACCGATGCCACAGAAATCACCTCCTTTAGACTGGTCACTCGTTCTAGCCGGGTGAAAAGGAGTTCTTTGTGCTGCGCAGCCACGCCGCGGGTTCGCTGAGGAGTAGCGACGCCGGGCAGCAGGTGACGCTAGCGGGATGGGTGGCTCGCCGCCGCGACCACGGCGGTGTCATCTTCATCGACCTGCGGGATGCCTCCGGCGTCTCGCAGGTGGTGTTCCGCGCGCCCGACGTGCTGGCCCAGGCGCACCGGCTGCGCGCCGAATTCTGCGTCGCGGTCACCGGCGTCGTCGAGATCCGCCCCGAAGGCAACGCCAACCCCGAGATCGCCACCGGCGACATCGAGGTCAACGCGGCGTCGCTGACCGTGCTCGGCGAGGCTGCGCCGTTGCCGTTCCAGCTCGACGAGCCCGCCGGCGAGGAACTGCGGCTGAAATATCGCTACCTCGATCTGCGCCGCGACGAACCGGCCGCGGCAATTCGCTTGCGCTCCAAGGTGAATGCGGCCGCACGTGCGGTGCTTGCCGGCCACGACTTCGTCGAGATCGAAACACCGACGATCACCCGCTCCACACCGGAGGGAGCGCGCGACTTCCTGGTGCCGGCCCGGTTGCACCCGGGCTCGTTCTACGCCCTGCCGCAGAGCCCGCAGCTGTTCAAGCAGTTGCTGATGGTGGCCGGCATGGAGCGCTACTACCAAATTGCGCGGTGCTACCGCGACGAGGACTTCCGCGCCGACCGTCAGCCGGAGTTCACCCAGCTCGACATAGAGATGAGCTTCATCGACACTGAGGACATCATCGCGGTCGCCGAGGAGATCCTGGGCGCGCTGTGGGGGCTGATCGGCTACCAGATCCCGACACCGATTCCGCGGATGACCTACGCCGACGCGATGAGCCGGTTCGGCTCCGACAAGCCCGATCTTCGCTTCGGCCTCGAACTCGTCGAGTGCACAGAGTTCTTCAAAGACACCACATTTCGGGTATTCCAGGCGCCATACGTCGGCGCCGTGGTGATGCCCCGCGGCGCCTCGCAGCCGCGGCGCACGCTGGACGGTTGGCAGGAGTGGGCCAAGCAGCGCGGGCATCGGGGGCTGGCCTACGTGCTGGTCGGCGACGACGGCACGCTGGCCGGCCCGGTCGCCAAGAACCTCACCGACGCCGAGCGCGACGGGCTGGCCGCGCACGTCGGCGCCAGCCCGGGGGATTGCATCTTCTTCTCGGCCGGCCCGGTCAAGTCGTCCCGGGCGCTGCTGGGTGCGGCGCGCGGCGAGATCGCCGACCGGCTGGGCATGATCGACCCGGCGGCGTGGGCGTTCGTCTGGATCGTCGACCCGCCGCTGTTCGAACCCGCCGAGGAGGCGACCGCCGCCGGGGACGTGGCCGTCGGCGCTGGGGCGTGGACCGCGGTGCACCACGCGTTCACCTCGCCCAAAGCGGGTCAGGAGGACGCCATCGACACCGACACGGGCAACGTCCTGGCCGACGCCTACGACATCGTCTGCAACGGCAACGAAATCGGGGGCGGCTCGATCCGTATCCACCGCCGCGACGTCCAAGAAAGGGTATTCGCGGTCATGGGCCTGGACCAGGCCGAGGCGCAGGAGAAGTTCGGATTCCTGTTGGAGGCCTTCACCTTTGGCGCGCCTCCGCACGGCGGCATCGCGTTCGGCTGGGACCGCATCAACGCCCTGCTGTCCGGGGTCGACTCGATCCGCGAGGTCATCGCCTTCCCGAAGACCGGCGGCGGCATCGACCCGCTGACTGAGGCGCCGGCGCCGATCACCGCCCAGCAGCGCAAGGAATCCGGAATAGACGCCAAGCCGAAAAAGGTTGACGAAGCATGACCGAAGGCTTTCCTGACACCGCGACGATCAACGCGTTCAACCAGAACATCGCCGAAGAGTTCCGCGCCAACGGCGGCAAAGTCGGCGGGCAATTCGAAAACGGCGACCTGCTGTTGCTCACCACGACGGGCGCCAAGTCCGGCCAGCCCCGGCTTTCCCCGCTGGCCTATTTCCGCGTCGACGGCAAGCTGATCATCATCGGATCGTTCGCCGGCGCGCCCAAGGATCCGGCCTGGGTGCACAACCTGCGCGCCAACTCGCAGGCACACATCGAGGTCGGTACCGAGGCGTATGACGTGACGGCGCATGAACTGCCGTCCGCCGAACGCGACCGGCTCTTCGACGAAGTCGCCGCCGCGTCACCGGGCTTCGCCGACTATCAGGCCAAGACCAGCCGGGTGATACCGCTTTTCGAATTGCAGCGGAACTGACGAGTCTGGAATTGCCGCGCCCGCTCGCGCTGCGGTAAGCAAGCGGGGTGAGCAGTCTGTTGACGGTGCGGACGGCGGTCTACGGCGCCGGTATCGCGGCCTTCACGCGAATCCGCGGCTTGTGGTTCACCATCGCGCAGACATCGGTCGCCTCCGGTCTGGCTTGGTACATCGCCGCCGACCTGCTGAAGCACCCCCAGCCGTTCTTCGCCCCGATCGCCTCGGCGGTATGCCTGTCGATCAGCAACGTCCTACGCGCGCAGCGGGCCGTGCAGATGATCATCGGTGTGTCCCTGGGGATCTGGATGGGCGCGGGCGTACACCGGTTGATCGGCACCGGGGTCGTCCAGATCGCCGTCGCGGTCTTGCTCGCGTTGTGTGTCGCGGCGATCGTCGGGCAGAACTTCATCGGGCAAGGGATGATGTTCGTCAATCAGACTGTCGTGTCGTCGATCCTGGTTCTCGCGCTGTATCACAGCGGTCCGGTGTCCGAACGCATCGACGACGCCCTGATCGGTGGTGGCCTGGCCATCGTGTTCGCCATCCTGCTGTTCCCGGCCGATCCGTTGCTGGTGCTGAGCAGGGCACGCATCGAGGTGCTGGAAGCAATCACGCAGGTGCTGTCTGGCACCGCCGACCTCGCCGCCGGCCGCACGGTGGCCGCCGACGACTGGCCGCTGCCGGCCGTCGACCGCGTGCACGAGATGCTGGGCAACCTGCTGCAGGCCCGCGCCACCGCCCGTCAGGTCGTACGGATGTCGCCGCGGCGCTGGCGGCTGCGCGGCGACATCCGTACCGCGGATCACCAGGCCGTGCACGTGGCCGTGCTGGCGAGCTCCGTGCTGCAGCTGGCGCGCGTCGTGGTTCCCGCCGCCCAATCCGGCGCTGACGGCTGCTGCGTGCGGCCGTCGCAAGCCGCCGAGGCCGTGCTGGGCGACCTCGCGAAGGCCACCGCACTTGCCGACACGAATCCGATCGAGGCCACCGCGCACGTCGAGGCCGCGCGCGTGCATGCGTCGACGCTGTTCTCCGACGCGCACGAACGGGCCCACGTGGTGATTGCCGACGTCGCCGCGGCGTGCGTCGACGACCTGCAGCGGGTCATCGACCTGCGCCCGCAATGAGCGGCTAGCGCGAATCGGCCAGGAACTCCTCGACCAGCTTGCGGGGCGCCTGCGCCAGCCAGGCCTCGGTGATCAGCTCCTCGAGGTCTCCGGCGTCGATCGCGTCGAGTTTGACCAGCACCGCGGCGTAGCCGTCGAAGTGCGGCGTGGTGAAGTACACCCCCGGATCGTCGGAGATCAACGCGAATTTGATGCCCTCATCGGAGACCCGCACGCCCAGGATGTCGCCTTGGGGCGGCTCCGATCCCTGCGCGGTCAGCGCCTCACGATCCGATGAGCGCAGCGGCCGCTCCCACGCCAGCATTTTCTTGCCGACCCGCCAGTCGCGCGGTGACTGCTCGGCAGTGAGCGGCAGCGCACCCACAATGTGGGCGACGTCATTCCACGTGGCCACACCCTGATTGTGCTCCCGTTATGGTGCATTTCGCGAGGCATTGGCAATCGATTGCCCAGCGGGCGGCCGACGGCCGGTATGTGATGTGATCACCATGCCGCTATCCGGCCCGCGGCACAGACGTCAGGAGGTCAGTCGTTGTCGCCTGAAGCCAGTGCCCCGGCCGCCATTCGCCACCGCATCACGCACCGCACCCAGTACCGCTATTCGGATACCGTGACCAGCTCCTATGGTCGCGGCTTCCTCACCCCGCGCGATGATCAGCGGCAACATTGCGTCGCGCACCGGCTGACGATCGACCCGGCGCCCGCCGACAGCTCCACCAGCCAGGACGGCTACGGCAACATCAGCTCCTACTTCCACGTCACCGAGCCACACAACGTCCTCACCGTCGTCAGCGACTCCATCGTCGACGCCTATCCGCCGCCGCCTGGCCGCTACTCCAGCGGACCCGCCGTGGAAGCGTGGGAGGAGGCCCGGCCCGCCGGGCGCATCGGGGCGTTCGCGCTGGCGACCGAGCTCACCCTCGACCTGGATCCACCGGAGATCACTGACGACGTACGCAATTACGCGGCGCCCAGCTTCGCACCCGGGCGCCCGTTGGTCGACGTGCTGCGTGATCTCGCATCCCGGATCTTCACCGACTTCACCTACCGATCGGGGTCGACGACGATTTCCACCGGGGTCGATGAGGTTCTGGCGGCGCGAGAAGGGGTATGCCAAGATTTCGCACGGCTGGCGATCGCCTGCCTGCGCGCCAACGGTTTGGCGGCCAGCTACGTATCCGGCTATCTGGCCACCACCCCGCCACCTGGAAAGGAACGCATGATCGGCATCGACGCCACCCACGCCTGGGCAGCGGTGTGGACCCCGCAAGATCCAAGCCAATTCGAATGGCTGGGGCTCGATCCGACCAATGACCAGCTGGTCGACGAGCGCTACATCGTGGTGGGGCGCGGCCGCGACTACGCCGACGTGCCGCCGCTGCGCGGGATTATCTACACCGACTCGGAGCGCAGCGTGATCGACGTCGGCGTCGACGTCGTGCCCTTCGAAGGCGATGATCTCGATGCGTGACTTCCACTGCCCCAAGTGCGGCCAGCGCCTGGTCTTCGAGAACTCCACCTGCCTGAATTGCAAAAGCGCGCTGGGCTTTTCGCTCGAGCAGATGGCGCTGCTGGTGATCTCCGAGAAAGACGCTAGCGAGCACGCCGGGTTCGTAGACGCCGCCGAGTATCAACTGTGTGCCAATCTGCGAGTCGCCGAGTGCAATTGGCTGGTGCCCGTCAACAGCCCGCGGCTGCGCTGCGCCTCGTGTGTGCTGACGACCGAACGGCCCAACGATGCCGACACCGTCGGCCTGGCGGAGTTCGCCGCGGCCGAGGCGGCCAAGCGGCGGCTGATCGCTGAGCTGCACGAGCTGAAGCTGCCCATCATCGGCCGCGACGAGGATCCCGACTTCGGGCTGGCCTTCCGGCTGCTTTCCAGCGCCCACGAGAAGGTGTTGACGGGGCATGAGAACGGCGTTATCACAATAGATTTGGCCGAGGGCGACGACGTGCACCGCGAGCAGCTACGTGTCGAGATGGACGAGCCCTACCGCACCCTGCTCGGGCACTTCCGCCATGAGATCGGGCACTACTACTTCTACCGGTTGATCTCGCCGTCGAGCGAGCACCTGGGCCGGTTCAACGAACTGTTCGGTGATCCCGATGCCGACTACCAGGAGGCGCTGGACCGGCACTACAGCGAGGGCGCGCCGAAGGGGTGGCAGAAAAAGTTCGTCTCGTCGTACGCGACCATGCATCCCGCCGAGGATTGGGCCGAGACGTTCGCCCATTACCTGCACATCCGCGACACCCTGGACACCTCGGCGTGGTGTGGCTTCGCGTCGGCGTCGGCGACATTCGACCGGCCGGCCTTGGGCCCCAGCGCTTTTCCCAACATCATCGAGATGTGGCTGCCGTTGTCGTGGTCGCTGAACATGGTGAACCGGTCGATGGGCCACAACGACCTCTATCCGTTCGTGCTGCCCGCCGCGGTGTTGGAGAAGATGAAGTTCATCCACACCGTCATCGACGACGTGACGAACTCGCAGACCGCCGTCGCAAGCTAGGGGCGATCGCGAGCGCGGCTAGGCCGGCATCACGCGGCGTTCGTCGGGGCCCCACAGCGGCTGCATGCCGCCGGGCAACGTCAGCTGCGTTTCGGTGATGACTTCGGCCAGGTCGCGCAGCTCGGCGTGGATCGCGGCGAGCAACTCCGCCAGCTTGGCGCGGTGCCCATCGGCGTCGACCCGTCCCAGCTCGGCGGGGAGCGACCGGCGCAGCCGCGTGCCGATCTCGTCGACGATGCGTTCCGGGCGCGACGATCCCGACGAGCTCGGCAACTCCTTGAGGTCGGCCCGCAACCGCGCCACTTGATAGAGGAGCGACCGCGGATTGTTCGCGTCGAACAACATCAGCTCCGCCACCGCGGCCACGCTGACCTGGCCGACCGTGCGGCGCCGGTAGATCACCGACGATTCGCAGGCCACCACGGTCGACTCGATGATAGTTTGCTCAGCGGCCGCGCTGCGGGCCGCGATCAGCGTCGATTCCAGCAGTGCGGTTAGCCAGAGGCCGCGTTCGATGCGTTTGCCGATGTCCATCATCGCCCAGCCCACGTCGCGGACCATCGACTCGCTGGCGACGCCGGCCAGCGTCAGCATCCCCGCCAGGGTGCGGGCATGGGCCGACGCGAGCAGGGTGTCGGCCTCGGCCAGCGACTGCGGCGGCTCGGGCGGGTGCATCAGCGCCCGTTCCACGCCCACCAGCACCGTCCAGGTGTCGTTGGACAGCTGGTCGCGCACCGACCGGGCGGCCAGCCCCAGCCCGTCCACCGAATGAACCAGCGAGCCGGGACGTTTCGCGTCGACCGTCAACGACCACAGCGTGGAGGGGACGATCGCGATGATCTCGGCATGGTCGTGGTTCGCCCCGGTGTCGATCCCGGTGATGTGGCCCAGCGCGGCCATCAGCACCGGCACGCATTCGCTTTCTTCGCTGGCCTGCTGGTGGCGGTACACGTGGAAACGGTCGCGGGCAACGATCAGCAGCCGGGCCGTGTTTTCGGCGCGCTCGCCGTAGCGTCCCATCCAGAACAGGTCCGACAACACACGAGGCGAGCTGATGCCAAAGGTACCCGCTGCCGTCTTCACGGGTGCCGGAGCCGACGGCAACGTGACGATCTCGGCGCGGACCCGCTCGGTGGGACGAACCCAAACATCCTTTGCCGCAACGGTTTGCATCGCATACGCGGCGGGCCCGGGGGCCAGCACGTAGCCGATGCCGCCGATCATCGGCGCAAAGCCACCGCGTTGCGCGACGGTGAACAGCCGCATGCCGACGCCGGCCGACGAGAGTACGCCAGTGTGGTCGGTCGGTGCCGACGAGAACTGCGGCAGCTCCTGGCCGACCCATTGCCACGGCGCCTTCCCGATCCGCGCCGACAACTCGGTCCGCTGGGAAGCCGAAAGGGCTGGCCCGACAAGGGTTTCGCAGCCCACCGTGGACTTGATCAACAGCGACGACAGGTTCGCCAGCAGGTGCGAGAGTTCGTTGCCGATGCCGCCCCAGTACACCGGCGCGGTCTGCAGCAGCGGTGCTTCGCCGAGGAGGCGCTCGGACAGCCCGGGCAGGAAGCGCAGCAGCCCAGGGCTTTCCAGGATGCCGCTGCCCAGCGTGTTGACGACGGTGACGGTCCCGCGGTGTTGCGCCTCCACCAAACCGACCACGCCGAGCCGGGAGTCGGCCCGCAGATCCAGCGGATCGGTGTACAACGCGTCGACGCGGCGCAGCACCACGTCGACGCGCTTCAGCGTGCCCAGCGAACGCATCCACAGCTTGCCGTCGCGCACCACCAGATCCGCGCTTTCCACCAGCGGAAAGCCAAGCAGCGTCGCAAGATACGCCTGGTCGAAGGCGGTCTCGGAGTAAATGCCCGGGCTGAGCACCACGACCACCGGGTCTTGGGCGACATCGGGTGCGGCGTCGATCAGGGCCAGCCGCAGCGCCTGGGCGAACGGAGTCGTCGGCCGCGGCGCGATTCTTTCGTAGAGGTCGGGAATCGCATGCGCGACCACGCGTCGGTCGGCCAGCGCATAGCCGGCGCCCGAAGGCGCCTGCGTCCAGTCGGCGTTGACCTGAAAGCTGTTGTCCGGCAGCCGACTGACGTCGCAGCCGTGCATGAAAAGCTGGTGGCGCCCGGGCACCTCGACGCCCGCGGCTGCCCGCACGTAACCGGGATGGGCGAACACCAGTTCCGGTGGCAGCGCGCCGTCGGTGAGCAGGCTGCGCGGCCCGTACAGGTCCGCCAGCACGGCGTCGAGCAGCCGCGACCGCTGGACCAGTCCGGCCTCCAGCACCTCCCAATCCGCCGCGGACAAAACGATCGGCAGCGCGTCCAGGCTCCATGGGATGGGTTCCAGGCCGTGCGGGTGCCCGTCGCGCTCGCGATCGACCTCGGTGTAGGTGATGCCGTCGTTGTCGATCAGGCTGCGCATCACCGAGCGCAGCTGATCCAGGCCGGCCCTGCCCCGTTCGGCGAGCGCGTCGGCCAGCTCGGCCCACGCCGGCCGCACGTGGCCGTTGTTGTCGAGGAACTCGTCATAGCCGATCCCGGGGCCCGGCGAGCCGGCGGGCCGCAGTTCGAATAGGGCTTCCTGGGCGCGCGCGGCACGGTAGCCGGCCAGCAGCCGGTCGGCGTCGTAACGGTCGCCAGCACCGGTGACTGCCGAGGATCCAACCGGGTCGAGTGCCATTGCGCTACCAGTTCTCACGGACGCCATTACTGCTGCACGGTACGCACGCGCCGCAAGTCGAGAATGCCCGGCGCGCCGATGTCGGTGAATATCCGGGCCTGCTTCTCCCGGATGTCGGAGAGGTCGAGCTTGCCCGGTGTGAAGCCGGTGGCCTCGAATCGCCGTGCACGGCGCGATTCGGCCGCAACGGCGTTGACCGGCGGCTCGTCGTAGGCCATGCCGCCCGGATGCGCGACGTAGTACGTGCACCCGCCGCGCGAGGTTCCGCTGGTGAGGTCGATCAGCTCGATCCGCAGGGGCACGTCGGTGGTGATGCTCGGGTGCAGCGCGCTGGGCGGCTGCCAGGCCTTGTAGCGCACGCCACCCACGTGGATGTCGGGATTGTCGGTGGCCAGCAACGGCACCGGGTAGCCATTGACCGTCACCACGTAGCGGTGCCGGTCGGCGCCGATCAGCCGGATCTGGATGCGCTCCACCGACGAATCGACGTAGCGGGCGGTACCGGTCGCGGTGGATTCCTCGCCCAGGGTGCTCCACGGCTCGATGGCCCCGCGCAGCTCGATCTCCACACCGTCGAACACGGCGGTGCCGATGCGCGGGAAGCGGAATTCGGTGAACGGGTCCAGCCAGCTGGTCTCGAAGGCGATGCCGTGCCCGCGCAGGTCCGCGGCGACGTCCGCAATGTCGTGAATCAGGAAGTGCGGCAACAGGTATCGCCCGTGAAGATTGGCACCGTGCCGAATCAGCGGGGCGCGCAACGGAGCATCGCTGAACCACGCCACCAGGGAGCGCACCAGCAGTGACTGCACCATCGCCATCCGCAGGTGTGGCGGCATCTCGAAACCGCGCAGCTCCAGCAGTCCCAGCCGGCCCCGTGGGCTGTCGGGGCTGTAGAGCTTGTCGATGCAGAACTCGGCGCGATGGGTGTTGCCGGTGATGTCGGTGAGCAGATGCCGCAGCGCGCGGTCGGTCACCCAGGGTTTGGCATCCCCGGAAGACGAAGTCAGACGGGCGATTTCGGCGAAGGCGATCTCGAGCTCGTACAGCGCCTCGGCCCGGCCCTCGTCGACCCGCGGCGCCTGCGACGTGGTGCCGACGAATCGCCCGGCGAACAGGTAGGACAGCGACGGATGCCGTTGCCAGTAGGTCAGCAGCGAGACCAGCAGATCCGGCCGGCGCAGCAGCGGCGAGTCGGCCGGCGTCGCGCCGCCCAGCGTGATGTGGTTGCCGCCGCCGGTGCCACCGTGGGTGCCGTCGACATCGAACGACTCCGTCGCCAGGCGCGCCAGCCGGGCCTGTTCGTAGAGGGTTTCCAGCAGCTCGCGCTGCTCGGCGAAACTGGCAGTGGGCGCGATGTTGACCTCGATGACGCCGGGGTCGGGGGTGATCGTTGTCGAGCTCAGCCGCGGGTCCGGCGGCGGGCCGTAGCCCTCGATCACCACGGCACAGGCGGTTTTTGCCGCGGCGGCCTCCGTGCGGCCGATGAGATCGACGAAGTGCTCGAGCGCCTCGGTGGGCGGCAGGAAAACGTACAGCAGCCCGTTGCGCACCTCGGCGACCATCGCGGTGGGCGGGGCCGTCTCGTCGTCGTCGAGCACCGAGTCCGTGTCATCGGGCCGGGCGGGCAGGGCGCCGGTCACCGTCGTCGGGTCAACGTCGAATGACGGGCGCGGCGGTCGCCAGCTGACCGCTTTCAGTGGCAGCCGCAGGCCCGCCGGTGAATCGCCCTGGACCAACACGATGCGGCCGCGGCGCAGCCGCCAATTCGCGCTGGCCCAGCCCAGGTCGTCGTCGCGGCGGTGCAGCGGCAGCACGAATGCCGCCGGGGTGCTGGTGGATTCGTCGAGGCGGGCCAGCAGCGCGTCGCGACCGGCCGGGGTGTCGTGGCCGCTTTCGGGGCCCAGGTCGTCGCCTGGGTCCACAGGATTGCCTTGGGGAAGAAGGGCTTTGGCGGCCAGCCGCGACAGCGGGTCCTCGTAGGCCGGCCGCACTTGCGACGGCGGCAGGCCCAGGCTCTCGGCGATCCCGGCCAGCAATCTGTACGCGGCCTCGCCGTCGGTGGCCGGGCTCGCCGGTTCGCCGGACCATGGGTCGGCCAGCAGCGCGTCGTCGCTCCACAACGCCAGCCCGTCGGCGCGCCAGTAGAGCGCAATCTGCCAGCGCGGCAACGGCTCTCCGGGATACCACCTGCCTTGGCCGCGATGGACCAGGCCCCGCGGCGCCCACGCCGACTTCAGCCGGGCGGCCAGATCGGATGCCCGCTCGCGCTTGTGTGGCCCGTCGGCCGCGGTGGTCCATTCCTCGTCGACCTGGTTGTCCACCGATACGAATGTCGGCTCGCCGCCGACGGTGAGCCGGACGTCGCCGCCGCGCAACCGCTCGTCGACGCGGTCGCCGACCGCGCAGATCGTCCGCCACGCCTCGTCGGTGTAGGGGAGCGTGACCCGCGGGTCCTCGTGGATCCGCGTCACGGTGTTGGAGAACTCCAGGGTCGTGACGCAGACCCCGGTGCTGCCGCTGATGGGTGCCGCGCCCGCCGGGTGCGCGGTGGCGGCCAGGGGGATGTGTCCCTCGCCGGCGAACAGCCCCGACGTCGGATCCATCCCGATCCAGCCCGCGCCCGGGATGTACACCTCGGTCCACGCGTGCAGGTCGGTGAAGTCCGCCGCCGGCCCCGACGGCCCGTCGAGCGCTGTCACGTCGGAGGCCAGCTGCACCAGGTAGCCGGAGACGAACCGGGCGGCCAGACCGAACTGACGCAGGATCGACACCAGCAGCCACGCCGAATCGCGACACGAGCCGACGCCGGTGCGCAGCGTGAAATCCGGTGTTTGCACACCGGGTTCCATCCGGAGGCTGTAGGCGACGTCGGCGTTGACCGCGTGATTGAGCGTGACGAGGAAGTCGATGGTGCGCGTGCCGTCGGGTATCGAGAAATCGCGGACCCAGTCCAGGACGAGTTCCCCCGGTCCCGACCCCTCGATGGTCTCGTCGACCGGCCGCAGGTATCCCTTGAGGTCGTCGAAGAGCCCTTTCGGGTAGCTCCACCCCAACGTGCCGGGCCATCTCTCGGCCCAATCCTCGATGAAGAAGTCGAACGGGTTGATCACCTTGAGGTCGGCGATGAGTCCGACGGTGATCGTCAGTTCGCGCGTGGGGTTCGGAAACACAAGGCGGGCAAGGAAGTTGCCCAGCGCGTCCTGTTGCCAGTTGATGAAGTGCTCGGCCGGCTCGATGCGCAGGGAATAGGCGTCGATGGGCGTGCGCGAATGGGGCGCCGGGCGAAGCCGCACGACGTGCGGATGGACCTGCACCAGCCGGTCAAAGGTGTAGCTGGTGCGGTGCTCCAGCGCGACTTTGATGCTCATACAAGTTGATCTCATCACAAGCCGCAGCAGGTCGCAGCCCGCCGCCGTGCGACGGCGCCGGCGCAAGCCTCGCCGAACGCAAGACCGCGGGGCCCCGCCGTCAGGCGAAGCCCCGCGAGGCGACGTTATGCGAACTGCGGTCCCGGTGGTGGACCGGCCGGGGCGCCGGGCTGCTCGACGGGGACGACGTCGCCGCCCGAGAGCTTCCGGTAGGTGTAGGTCTGCAGCAGGATGGCCACCGGGAAGCCGACGAAAAGCCCTATCAGACAGGCGAGTTCGCCGACCAACATCGCCGCGTACTGCACCAGCCAGGACAGCAGGCTGCCGCCGACGTCCGACCGCGTCGTCGCGATGCTGCTCTTGATGGCGTCGATGGGCGACTGCGAGCGGTCGACCACGAAGTGGATGGCGAACATGGCAAGGAAGCCGAACATGATTCCCGGGATGATGCAGATCGCCGTCAGGACCACGGTGGCAACCGCCGTCAGCAGCGCGGTGAGGATGACCCCGACCAGATTGCGTGGCCGGAAGAACGTCGCGATGGTCACCGGCTTGCCGTCGGCGATGTCCAGCGTGCCGCTGACGATCGCGGCATGCAGGTAGATCAGGATCGCGAACACCACGATGTAGCCGATCACGATCGCGATGACGCCACCGGCGCCGATCGACACGTCGGTCTGCTCGCTACTGATGCCATAGCTGTCGACGACCGTGGTGGTCGAGGTGCTCGACAGGCTGCTGGCCAGGCCGATGATGACGCCGACGAGCACGCCGACCGCCACCAGGTAGCCGATGACCGGCACGACGAGGGCCGTGCTGTTCTGCATGAACTTGGCCCACGACCAGCTCACCGCCTCGCCGACGTTGAACTTGGACCTGGTGGGCTGCAGGCCGTATCCGGGCTGCGAGTGGATAGTTGGGCGGCGGCGGGCTTCCGGGCTGGCCGGGTGGCGGGCCGTATCCCGGCGGCGGCGCGGCGTGCCGGCCCGGCGCCTCGTAACCGGGCGGCGGCGGGTCATAGCTCGGCGGTGGCGGGTAGCCCGGAGGGTTCTGGTTCTCGCCCTGGGGATCGACGGGATTGCCGGGATGCTCTGGGGGCTGGCTCATGTCCGTCCTAATTTGCTGTCGGATTGACTCGATCGGCACGCGCTCGGAACTTGGCAAACCGGAACTTAGCAAATCCCGGGCCTGGGCGCGCGGATTGGTGGCTGCCGCCGGCGGATCGCGCAGCTGGGTGCGCCCTCGCTCGACGCGGGCGTGGTATGCCTGAAGTCGTGTCCGACGGCCTGTTCGACGTGCCCGGTGCACCGCAAACCGCCGGCGGCGATCTGGGCGTGTCGGCGGGTGCCCCGCTGGCGGTCCGGATGCGTCCGGCTTCGCTGGACGAGGTCGTCGGGCAGGACCACCTGCTGGGTCCCGGGTCGCCGCTGCGCCGGCTGGTCGAGGGGTCGGGTGCGGCGTCGGTCATCCTGTACGGGCCGCCCGGCACCGGGAAGACGACGCTGGCGTCCTTGATCTCGCAGGCCACCGGGCGTCGCTTCGAGGCGCTCTCGGCGCTGTCGGCGGGCGTCAAAGAGGTCCGCGCCGTCATCGATGTCGCGCGCCGGGCCGCCGCGCACGGCGAACAGACCGTGTTGTTCATCGACGAGGTGCACCGGTTCTCCAAGACCCAGCAGGACGCGCTGCTGTCGGCCGTCGAGAACCGGGTGGTGCTGCTCGTCGCCGCCACCACCGAGAACCCGTCGTTCTCGGTGGTGGCGCCGCTGCTGTCCCGGTCGTTGATCCTGCAGCTGCAGCCGCTGACCGCCGACGCCATTCGCACCGTCGTGAGCCGAGCGGTCGACGACCCGCGCGGCCTGGGCGGGCGGGTGGAGGTCACCGCCGAGGCGATCGAACTGATCGTTGCGCTCGCCGCGGGCGACGCCCGTCGCGCGCTGACCGCGCTCGAGGTGGCCGCCGAGGCGGGCGAGACCGTCACCGTCGAGACCATCGAGCAGTCCCTCGACAAGGCGGCGGTGCGCTACGACCGCGACGGCGACCAGCACTACGACGTCATCAGCGCCTTCATCAAGTCGGTGCGCGGCTCCGACGTCGACGCCGCGCTGCACTACCTGGCCCGCATGCTGGTCGCCGGGGAGGACCCGCGCTTCCTCGCGCGCCGGCTGATGATCCTCGCCAGCGAGGACATCGGGATGGCCGACCCGGTGGCGCTACAGGTCGCCGTCGCCGCGGCGCAGACGGTCGCACTCATCGGCATGCCCGAGGCGCAGCTCACGTTGGCGCACTGCACGATCTATCTGGCCACCGCGCCGAAGTCGAACGCCGTCACCACCGCGCTGGGCGCGGCGATGAACGACATCAAGGCGGGCAAGGCCGGCCTGGTGCCGGCCCATCTGCGCGACGGGCACTACTCCGGCGCCGCCGCCCTGGGCAATGCGCAGGGCTACAAGTATTCGCACGACCAGCCGGATGGTGTTGCGGCGCAACAATATCCGCCGGACGAGCTGGTCGGCGTCGACTACTATCAGCCCACCGGCCGCGGCTTCGAGCGCGACATCGTGGGCCGGCTGGACCGGCTGCGGGCCATCATCCGCCGCAATCGCGGCTAGCCGGCGAAAGTCAGACCAGCTCGGGCACCCTCAGCTGGGCGATCGACAGCTCGAACTCGGCCACGTCGACGATCTCGGCGCCCAGCTCGCGCGCCCGCCTGCTGCGCAGTTCGGTGGCGCGGTCGCGGTTCAGCGCCATCGCGTCCATGCTGTCGAACGTCGAGCACGACACCGCGCGGCGGCTTGCCGGGTGGTCGACCAGCAGGCTGGCGCTGCAGAACCCGTCGAGCTGCTCCATCTCCGCGAGCACCGACGCCCGATAGAACTCCAGCGACCGGTCGAGCAGATCCGGCACCACCTTGAGCCAGGTCGCCCGCACACAGGCTCCCTCGTGCGCCCGGTGGCGGCGGTGCAGCAGGGCGATGTTCCATTCCTCGACGCTCGCGCTGCCGTCGAACATCAACGCGACGTGGTCACGGATGATCGCCACTCTCTCGGCGCTCGAGCGCATCGACTTGATGGACTCCCAGGAGCTGGTGACGATGGCCCGGCCGGTTGGCCGGTCGACCATCAGCGACAGCCCGACATAGCCGTCGATCTCCTGCATGGCGGGTATGACGACATCGCGAACGTGGGCGATTCCGATGTCGACCGATAAGGGTTGACCCGCGACGGTGAAAGAACGTGCATACACGATGGACCCCTAACTTCAGCGGGGCAGCGCCCCCGGCGGCGCCACCGGTCCCACCGGTTACCTTCCTCCTAGCGACTACCGCTGGCAATGGCCTCTTCGGTGTCTGTCGGCGTGTCTTCCGCCTCGCCCCGGCTGTGGCTGCGCTCACAAACAATTGGTTGGTCGGCCGGGCTCGCCCGTAGGCTTGAGCGGATGCAGACCGATGTGCTGGAAGTCGACACCGCGAGTCGCCGCATCGTCGATCTCACCGATGCGGTGCGCAGGTTTTGCTTCTCCTTCGGCGACGGCCTGTGCAACGTCTTCGTCCCGCACGCGACGGCCGGGGTGGCCATCATCGAGACCGGTGCCGGCTCCGACGACGACCTGGTGGACACGCTGGAGCGGCTGTTGCCGCGCGACGAGCGGTATCGCCATTCGCACGGCTCCGAGGGCCACGGCGCCGACCACGTGCTGCCGGCGATCGTGGCGCCGTCGGTGACGGTGCCGGTGGCGTCCGGCGAGCCCCAGCTGGGCACCTGGCAAAGCATCGTGCTGGTCGATCTCAACCGGGACAACCCACGGCGTTCGGTGCGATTGAGCTTTCTGGGAGGCTAGCGGCCAGGCAACCGACCGCTGCCGGGCCGGTACTGTGTGCGGTCGGGATAAGTCGTTAGACGACCTCCCAAAAGCCCAGCGAATCAGGGAACAGGAAGAAGCGGAAAGAGTGCAGACACACGAGATCAGGAAGAGGTTCCTTGATCACTTCGTGAAGGCGGGACACACCGAGGTGCCGAGCGCATCGGTGATCCTCGACGACCCCAACCTCCTGTTCGTCAATGCCGGCATGGTGCAGTTCGTCCCGTTCTTTCTCGGCCAGCGCACCCCGCCGTATGCCACGGCCACCAGCATCCAGAAGTGCATCCGCACGCCGGATATCGACGAGGTGGGCATCACCACCCGGCACAACACCTTCTTCCAGATGGCGGGCAACTTCTCGTTCGGCGACTACTTCAAGCGCGAGGCCATCGCGCTGGCGTGGGACTTGCTGACCAACAGCGTCTCTGAGGGCGGATACGGCCTGAATCCCGAAAAGCTTTGGGCCACCGTCTATCTCGACGACGACGAGGCCGCGCAGCTGTGGCAGGAGATCGCCGGCCTGCCGGTCGAGCGAATCCAGCGCCGCGGCATGGCCGACAACTACTGGTCGATGGGCATCCCCGGCCCGTGCGGTCCGTCGTCGGAGATCTACTACGACCGCGGGCCGGAGTTCGGCGTCGAGGGCGGCCCCGTGGTCAACGAGGACCGCTACATCGAGATCTGGAACCTCGTGTTCATGCAGAACGAGCGCGGCGAGGGAACCGGCAAGGAAGACTTCGAAATACTGGGGCCGTTGCCGCGCAAGAACATCGACACCGGCATGGGCGTGGAACGGGTCGCATTCATCCTGCAGGGCGTGCACAACGTGTACGAGACCGACCTGCTGCGACCGGTCATCGACGTGGTGGCAGCCCGCGCGCCGCGCGGCTACGACACCGGCAATCACGCCGACGACGTGCGCTACCGCGTCATCGCCGACCACAGCCGCACCGCGGCGATCCTGATCGGCGACGGCGTCAGCCCGGGCAACGATGGCCGCGGCTACGTGCTGCGCCGGCTGCTGCGCCGGGTGATCCGCTCGGCCAAGCTGCTGGGCATCGAGGAGCCCATCGTCGGCGACCTGATGACCACCGTGCGCGACGCGATGGGGCCGTCGTATCCCGAGCTGGTCAACGACTTCGACCGGATCCGGCGCATCGCGGTCGCCGAGGAGACCGCGTTCAACCGCACGCTGGCGTCCGGCTCGAAGCTGTTCGACGAGGTGGCCGATGCGACGAAGGCGTCCGGCGCCAAGGCGGTGTCCGGGCCGGACGCGTTCACGCTGCACGACACCTACGGGTTCCCGATCGAGCTCACACTGGAAATGGCCGGCGAGGCCGGCCTGACGGTCGACGAGGCGGGCTTCCGCGAATTGATGGCCGAACAGCGCAGCCGCGCCAAGGCCGACGCCGCCGCGCGCAAGCACGCGCACGCCGACCTGACCGCCTACCGCGAGCTGGTCGACGCGGGCCCGACCGAATTCACCGGCTTCGACGAGTTGACCTCCGAGGCAAGGATTCTGGGCATCTTCGTGGACGGCAGGCGGGTCCCGGTGGTCTCGCACGCCGAGGGCGTCGGCGCCGATCGCGTGGAACTGGTGCTGGACCGTACGCCGCTGTACGCCGAGTCGGGCGGGCAGATCGCCGACGTCGGGACCATCAGCGGGACCGGCGCCGGCGAAAGCGCGCGGGCCGCGGTCACCGATGTGCAGAAGATCGCCAAAACCCTTTGGGTGCACCGGGTTAGCGTCGAGTCCGGCGAATTCGTGGAGGGCGACTCCGTGGTCGCGGCGGTGGACGCGGGCTGGCGCAAGGGCGCCACGCAGGGGCACTCCGGCACGCACATGGTGCACGCGGCGCTGCGACAAGTGCTGGGGCCCAACGCCGTACAGGCCGGCTCGCTGAACCGCCCGGGTTACCTGCGCTTCGACTTCAACTGGCAGGGGCCGCTGAGCGAAGATCAGCGCACCCAGATCGAAGAGGTGACCAACGAGGCGGTGCAGGCCGACTTCGAGGTGCACACCTTCAACGAGAAGCTGGAAAAGGCCAAGGCGATGGGGGCGATGGCGCTGTTCGGCGAGGCCTACCCCGACGAGGTCCGGGTGGTGGAGATCGGTGGGCCGTTCTCGTTGGAGCTCTGCGGCGGAACCCACGTGCACAACTCCGCGCAGATCGGCCCGGTGACCGTCCTGGGCGAATCCTCGATCGGCTCCGGCGTGCGCCGGGTCGAGGCCTACGTCGGCCTGGACTCGTTCCGGCACCTGGCCAAGGAGCGGGCGCTGATGGCCGGGCTCGCGTCGTCGCTGAAGGTGCCGTCCGACGAGGTGCCGGCCCGGGTGGCCAATCTCGTCGAGCGGCTGAAGGCGGCGGAGAAGGAACTGGAACGTTCGCGGCAGGCCGGCGCGCGGGCCGCGGCGGCCAATGCGGCCACCGGCGCCGAGCGCATCGGTAACGTCCGAGTGGTGGCGCAGCGGATGTCGGGCGGAACGACGGCGGCCGACCTGCGCTCGCTGGTCGGCGACATTCGCGGCAAGTTGGGCAGCGACCCGGCGGTGGTCGCGCTGATCGCCGAGGGGGAGGGCGACACCGTCCCCTATGCGGTCGCCGCCAACCCGGCCGCCCAAGATCTCGGTCTGCGCGCCAATGACCTGGTCAAACAGCTCGCGCAGGCGGTCGACGGCCGCGGCGGCGGCAAGCCCGACCTGGCGCAAGGCTCAGGAAAGAATCCGACCGGCATCGACGCGGCGCTTGAGGCGGTACGCGCGGAGATAGCGCGGGTCGGTTGAGTGGTCCCCGCCCAGCACCGCGTGCCCGACCGGCCCGGCGATCCTGACCAGGACCCCGGGCGGGGCCGGCGGCTCGGCGTCGATGTGGGCAGCGTGCGCATCGGCGTCGCCGTCAGCGACCCCGACGGCATCCTGGCCACTCCCGTGGAAACGGTGCGCCGCGAGCGCTCCGGCAAGCACGTGCGGCGGCTGGCGCAGCTCACCGCCGAGCTGGAGGCCGTCGAGGTGATCGTCGGGTTGCCCCGGACCCTGGCCGACCGCACCGGACCGTCCGCGCTCGACGCGATCGAACTGGCCGAGTCGCTGGGGCAGCGGATCGCGCCCACACCGGTTCGGCTCGCCGACGAGCGGCTGACTACTGTTAGCGCGCAACGTTCGCTGCGCGCGGCCGGGGTGCGGGCCAAGGAGCAGCGAGCGGTGATCGATCAGGCGGCAGCGGTGGCAATCCTGCAGAGCTGGCTTGATCAACGCCGGGCCAACGGGCCCGAATCAGCTTGGGCGGCAGGGGATATCACCGATGGTTGACAGCGTACGGCCGGAACGGGCCGAGCCCGCTGCCGTCGGGCCGCCGCGGGAGCGGATGAGCCGGATACAGCGGATCAGGGCCGAACGCGGACGCAAGCGGCGCCGGTTCACCGGGCGCATCATCCTTGCCGTGCTGGTCGTGGTCCTGGTCGTGGGCGCGTTCGTCGGCACCAAGCTGTGGCACTCGGTGTTCAGCTCCGGCGACGACTACAGCGGTGATGGCAAGCAAGACATCGTCATCCAGATCCAGGCCGGCGACTCGACCACCAATATCGGTGAGACGTTGCACAACCAGGGCGTGGTCGCCACCGTCCGGGCGTTCGTCAACGCCGCGCACGGCAACTCCAAGATCACCTCGATCCAGCCGGGCTACTACCGGATGCGCACCGAGATTCCGGCGGCCAACGCGGTGGAGCGGTTGGCCGATCCGAACAGCCGGGTCGGGCGGCTGGTCATCCCCGAGGGGCGCCAGCTGGACGACACCACCGACATGAAGACCAACGTGGTGACGCCGGGCATCCTGACCCTGATCTCCCGCTCGACCTGTGTGGACCTGGACGGCACCAAGCACTGCGTCTCGGTCGATGACCTCAAGGCAGCGGCGGGCAACAGCAGCCCGTTGTCGTTGTCGGTGCCGCCCTGGGCGACACAGCCCGTTGCCGAGCTGGGCACCGACCACCGCCGGATCGAGGGCCTGATCGCGCCGGGAACGTTCAACGTCAGTCCGTCGAGCACGCCGCAGGACATCTTGTCGGGCCTGATCGGCGCCGGGGCAGAGGTGTACACGCACTCCGGGCTGATGGATACCGCGCAGTCCATGAAGCTGTCGCCGTACGACATCCTCGTGGTGGCCTCGCTGGTGCAGCAGGAATCGAACTCGCAGGACTTCGCGAAGGTGGCACAGGTCATCTACAACCGGCTCAACGCGCACCACACACTCGAGTTCGACTCGACCGTGAACTACCCGCTGGACCGCCGCGAGGTGGCCACCAGCGACGCCGACCGGGCCCAGAAGACGCCGTGGAACACCTACGTCTCCCAGGGCCTGCCCGCGACGGCGATCTGCTCGCCCGGCGTCGACGCGCTACGCGCGGCCGAGCATCCCGAACCCGGTGACTGGCTGTACTTCGTCACCATCGACGCCCAGGGCACCACGCTGTTCACCAAGGACTACAAGCAGCACCTCGCCAATATCGAGCTGGCTAAGCACAACGGTGTCCTCGACAGCACGCCCCGCTAGCGCGGGCGGGAGGAAGGCGGCCGTCCTCGGCTCGCCGATCGCGCACTCGAAGTCGCCGCAGCTGCATCTGGCGGCCTACCGGGCGCTGGGCCTGGACGACTGGACCTACGATCGCATCGAATGCGGCGCCGACGAATTGCCCGGCCTGGTCGGCGGATTCGGCCCCGAGTGGGTGGGCGTGTCGGTGACCGCGCCGGGCAAATTCGCCGCCCTGCGGTTCGCCGACGAGCGCACCGAGCGCGCCGAGCGGGTGGGATCGGCCAACACGCTGGTGCGCACGCCACGCGGCTGGCGGGCCGACAACACCGACATCGACGGCGTCGCCGGCGCCATCGGGTCGGCCTCGGGACAGGCGCTGGTCTGTGGATCGGGCGGCACCGCGCCGGCGGCCGTCGTCGGCCTGGCCCAACTGGGCGTCGCCGGCATCACGGTCGTGGCCCGCAACCGGGACAAGGCGGCCCGGCTGGTCGACCTGGGCGGTCGCGTCGGGGTGCCGACCCGGTTCTGCGCGCTGGACAGCGACGAGCTGGCCGGCGCGGTGGCGGCCGCGGAAGTGCTGGTCAGCACCATTCCCGCCGACGTGGCCGGCGGCTACGCCGCGACGTTCGCCCCGATCCCGGTGCTGCTGGACGCCGTCTACGACCCCTGGCCGACGCCGCTGGCCGGCGCGGTGGCTGCCGCGGGCGGCCGGGTGATCAACGGTGTGCAGATGCTGCTGCACCAGGCGTTCGCGCAGGTGGAGCAGTTCACCGGGCTGTCCGCCCCGCGCGAGGCGATGACTTGCGCCTTGGAGGCCGCGGGCTAGCGTCCCGCGCATGCGGATCGCGGCGGCCGGCGTGGTGCTGGCCTGGCTGATCGCCCTGAGCTGCTACGACGTCGCCGAGCGCCGGCTGCCGAACCTGCTGACACTGCCCGGGGCGGCCGTGATCCTGCTGACCGCCTGGTGTGCCGGGCGCGGGTGGCCCGCGGTGGCCGGGGCGGCCGCGCTGGCCGGGCTGTATCTGCTGGTGCACCTGGCGGCGCCGGCCGGCATGGGGGCCGGCGACGTCAAGCTGGCGATCGGCCTGGGCGCGCTGGCCGGCTGCTTCGGCGTCGCGGTGTGGTTTGCCGCGGCGCTGGCCGCGCCGCTGCTGACCGCGTTGCTGGGTCTGTCGCGGGGCGCCGCCTCGCTGCCGCACGGTCCGTCGATGTGCCTGGCGACCGCGGGCGCTCTGGCGTTGGCCTGGCTGCCCCTGCTGTAACCGCGCTTCGACGCGGAGCCGCGCGGATTTAAGTCCATGCATGTCGTCATGGGAGAATGGGACCCGTGTTGCGCTGGACTACTGCCGGGGAATCGCACGGGCGTGCGCTGGTGGCCATGGTTGAAGGCATGGTCGCCGGCGTCGAAGTCACGTCCACCGAAATAGGCGATCAGCTTGCCCGACGCCGGCTCGGCTACGGCCGCGGCGCCCGGATGTCGTTCGAACGCGACGCCGTGACGGTGCTGGCCGGCGTACGCCACGGCAGCACCCTGGGCGGGCCGATCGCCATCGAGATCGGCAACACCGAGTGGCCGAAATGGGAAACCGTGATGGCCGCCGACCCCGTCGACCCCGCCGAACTGGCCGAGACCGCGCGCAACGCGCCGCTCACCCGGCCGCGGCCCGGCCACGCCGACTACGCGGGCATGCTCAAGTACGGCTTCGACGACGCCCGGCCGGTGCTGGAGCGGGCGAGCGCCCGCGAGACCGCAGCCCGCGTCGCCGCCGGGACCGTCGCCCGGTCATTCCTGCGTCAGGCGCTCGGCGTCGAGGTGCTGTCCCACGTCATCTCGATCGGCCCGTCGGCGCCGTACGACGGCCCGCCGCCGCGGCCCGAGGACCTGGCCGCCATCGACGCCAGCCCGGTGCGGGCCTTCGACAAGGCGGCCGAAGAGGCGATGATCACCGAGATCGAAGCCGCCAAGAAGGACGGCGACACCCTGGGCGGCGTGGTCGAGGTCGTCGCGCTGGGCTTGCCCATCGGGCTGGGGTCATTCACCAGCGGCGACAACCGCCTCGACAGCCAGCTCGCCGCCGCCGTCATGGGCATCCAGGCGATCAAGGGCGTCGAGATCGGCGACGGCTTCGAGACCGCGCGCCGCCGCGGCAGCCAGGCGCACGACGAGATGTACCCAGGGCCGGACGGCGTGGTGCGCTCGACCAACCGCGCGGGCGGCCTCGAGGGCGGCATGACCAACGGGCAGGCGCTGCGGGTGCGCGCCGCGATGAAGCCGATCTCCACCGTGCCGCGCTCTCTGGCCACCGTCGACATGGCAACCGGCGACGAGGCCGTCGCGATTCACCAGCGCTCGGACGTGTGCGCGGTGCCCGCGGCGGGGGTCGTGGTCGAGACCATGGTGGCGCTGGTGCTGGCGCGCGCGGTGCTGCAGAAGTTCGGCGGCGATTCGCTGGCCGAGACCCGCCGCAACATCGAGTCGTACCAGCGCGCCGTCGCCGACCGGGAATCGCCGGCCGCGCGGGCTCGAGTGGGCCAGGGATCATGACGCCCCGCGCCGTGCTGGTCGGATTGCCCGGCTCGGGCAAGTCCACGATCGGGCGGCGGCTGGCCAAGGCCCTCGGTGTCGACATGCTCGACACCGACGCGGCGATCGAGGAGCAGACCGGCCGCACCATCGCCGACATCTTCGCGACCGACGGCGAGCAGGAATTCCGCCGCATCGAGGAACAGGTCGTGCGTGCCGCGCTGACCGATCACGACGGCGTGCTGTCGCTCGGCGGCGGCGCGATCACCAGCCCGGGGGTGTGCGACGCGCTGGCCGGGCACCACGTCGTCTACCTGGAGATCGGCGCCCGGGAGGGCGTGCGGCGCACCGGCGGAAACTCGTTGCGGCCCTTGCTCGCCGGGCCCGACCGCGCCGACAAATACCGGGCCCTGATGAACGCGCGGGTCCCGTTGTACCGCAGCGTGTCGACGCTGCGGGTCGACACCAACCGCCGCAACCCCGGGGCGGTGGTCCGCTACATCGTGTCGCGGCTGCAGGGCCTCGAGAAAAAACACCGGCCGGTGACACCCGGCGCCGCCAACGCCAGCAAGGCCACCACATGACCGAAACGACCGAACCCGTCACCGTGCAGGTGGCCGTCGATCCGCCGTACCCGGTGGTGATCGGCACCGGATTGCTGGGCGAGCTCGACCAATTGCTGGCCGGCCGGCATCGGGTCGCGATTCTGCATCAACCGGTGCTGACCCAGACGGCCGAGGCGATCCGCAGCCACCTGGCCCACCAGGACATCGACGCGCACCGCATCGAGATCCCCGACGCCGAGGCAGGCAAGGACCTGCCGGTCGTGGGCTTCATCTGGGAAGTGTTGGGCCGCATAGGAATTGACCGCAAGGACGCTCTGGTCAGCCTCGGCGGTGGGGCGGCCACCGACGTCGCCGGTTTCGCGGCGGCCACCTGGCTGCGCGGCGTCTCGATCGTGCACGTGCCGACCACGCTGCTGGGCATGGTCGACGCGGCCGTCGGCGGCAAGACCGGGATCAACACCGACGCGGGCAAGAATCTGGTCGGCGCGTTTCACCAGCCGCTGGCCGTGCTGGTCGACCTGGCGACACTGGAGACGTTGCCGCGCAACGAACTTGTCGCCGGAATGGCCGAAATCGTCAAGGCCGGTTTCATCGCCGACCCGGTGATCCTCGACCTCATCGAGGCCGACCCGCAGGCCGCGACCGACCCGGCCGGCGACGTGCTGCCGGAGCTGATCCGCCGGGCCATCGCGGTCAAAGCGGAGGTCGTCGCCGCCGACGAGAAGGAATCCGAGCTGCGCGAAATCCTGAACTACGGCCACACTTTGGCGCACGCGATCGAGCGTCGGGAGCGCTATCAATGGCGGCACGGCGCCGCGGTGTCGGTGGGCCTGGTGTTCGCCGCCGAGCTGGCCCGGCTCACCGGCCGGCTGGACGACGCCACCGCCGAGCGGCACCGCACCATCCTGGCTTCGCTGGGGCTGCCGGTGAGCTACGACGCCGACGCGCTGCCGCAATTGCTCGAATACATGGCCTCGGACAAGAAAACCCGGTCCGGTGTGCTCCGGTTCGTGGTGCTCGACGGCCTGGCCAAGCCGGGTCGCCTGGTGGGGCCGGACCCCGGGCTGCTGGTGACCGCCTACGCGGGACTGAGCGCCTGATGAGAATCGTCAACGTCCTCAACGGCCCGAACCTGGGCCGACTGGGCCGCCGCGAACCCGAGGTCTACGGGGATACCACCCACGACCAGCTGACCGCGATCATCGAGGGTGAGGCCGCCGAGCTCGGGCTCAAAGCCGTTGTCCGGCAAAGCGATAGCGAGGCCGAATTGCTGGACTGGATTCACCTGGCCGCCGACGCGGGCGAGCCGGTGATCCTGAACGCCGGCGGCCTGACCCACACATCGGTGCCGTTGCGCGATGCCTGCGCCGAGCTGCGCGCACCGCTGATCGAGGTGCACATCTCCAATGTGCATGCGCGCGAAGAGTTTCGGCGCCACTCCTACCTCAGCCCCGTCGCGACCGGCGTGATCGTCGGACTGGGCGTCCAGGGTTACCTGCTGGCGCTGCGCTACCTGGCAGCGCAGCCCGCGGCGGAGGGCTAGTCCTTCTTCTCCGACTCCGGCTTGACCGTCGGGATCACCTCGGTCTTCGGATCTTCGGCCGTGGGAATCGTCTCGGTGGGGGCGTCGCGTTCGGCCGTCTTGATCGTCTCGGTGGGCGCGTCGCGTTCCGCCGTGGCCACCGCCGACGTCTGCGCCTCCGGCTGGGCGGCCTCGGCCCCGGTTGCGGCCTCGTCGGCACGCACCGCGGAGAACACGTCGGTGTCCGCCCGGTCCGCGTCGGCCCCGCCCTCGGTGACCGGCGGGGGATTGCGGTCGACTCGCCAGCGGCCCACGGCCACCCCGATGATCCCGGGCAGGAACACACACAGCGCGGTGAACGCCGCGAACGTCGTCACCTCGTTGATCAGGCCACCCGTGTACAGGCCGGTGTAGAACAGCGAAATCAGCCACGACACGAGGCCGCTGAGGATTCCCGCCGCCAGCCCGGCCAGCAGCCACGTCATCGCCAGATCCGCGCGACGATCCGGATCCCGGTTCGCCCGGGCATCGGCCCGACCGTCCAGCACCCCCCATACGACGACGCCGGCGATGAAGAGCAGAAGCAGCACAATGCTGATCAACCCCGCCTGCGTCTGCCATGCGTTAATCAACGCGCCTTGAAACAACCGGACGACCACCATGGCTGCCGCGAACACCAGTCCGCGCAGCATCCAGCTACTCATGACCGTTCAGCGTAGCTGTACCGTCGTGACTCGTGACACATTCCCAGCGTCGAAACAATTTGAAAGCGCAGATCGCCGCGAGCGGGTTGGACGCGATGCTGGTCACGGACCTGATCAACGTCCGGTACCTGTCGGGTTTCACCGGCTCGAACGGCGCGTTGCTGGTCTTCGCAGACGATCGCGGGCCCGTTTTGGCCACCGACGGCCGGTACCGAACGCAGGCCGCCGAACAAGCACCCGACCTCGAGGTCGCGATCGAGCGCGCGCTCGGACGCCATCTGATCGGCCGGGCCGCCGACGCCGGGGTGGGGAAGCTGGGCTTCGAAAGCAACGTCGTCACGGTGGACGGCTTCGACGCGCTGACCAACGAGCTGACCGACCGTAACTCGGCCACCGAGCTGGTGCGGGCCGCCGGAACGGTCGAGGCGCTGCGCGAGATCAAGGACGACGGCGAGCTCGCGTTGCTGCGGCTGGCCTGCGAAAAGGCCGACGCCGCGCTGGCCGATCTGGTGGAGCGGGGCGGGCTGCGGCCCGGCCGGACCGAGCGTGAGGTCAGCCGCGAGCTGGAGGCCCTGATGCTCGACCACGGCGCCGATGCGATCTCGTTCGAGACCATCGTGGCCGCCGGGCCCCACTCCGCGATCCCACACCACCGCCCGACCGACGCCGTCCTGGCGCACGGCGACTTCGTCAAGATCGACTTCGGCGCGCTGGTCGCCGGCTATCACTCCGACATGACCCGCACCTTCGTGCTGGGCCAGGCCGCCGACTGGCAGCTGGAGATCTACCAGCTGGTCGCCGACGCGCAGCGCGCCGGCCGGGAGGCGCTGCACCCCGGCGCCGACCTGCGCGGGGTCGACGGCGCGGCGCGCCAGCTGATCGTCGACGCGGGCTACGGCGAGCAGTTCAGCCACGGCCTGGGGCACGGCGTCGGCCTGCAGATCCACGAGGCGCCGGGCATCGGCGCCACCTCGTCCGGGACGCTGCTGGAGCGCTCCGTGGTGACCGTGGAGCCCGGCGTCTACCTGCCCGGCCGCGGCGGCGTCCGCATCGAGGACACGCTGGTCGTGGGCTCCGGTACAGGGCAAGCGACGGCGGCCCCCGAATTGCTGACCCGGTTCCCCAAGGAATTGGCCGTCCTGACCTAGCCGCCGATCTCGCACTGCCGGAACCGTTGCGCCTGCGTAGGATTCGGCGCGTGGTGGCCTACCTAGCCCTCATCGTTGTGTATGTCGTGGCCGCATTCTCGGCGCTGGCCGGGCTCGGGTTCACAGTCCAGCTGTTCATCAGGGACGAACATCAAGCGACCGGCACCGCGCGGGGGCCGATTCTGATCGCGGTCGGCGTTGGGTTAGGCCTGATGGCCAACATCGTCACGGTGCACTTACCGCCGTCGTCAGCTTCCGACTTGGTGGCGCCGCCCAGCATGACCGACCAGTGCGATAACAACGACGGGCTTTTCGGCCTGTGCGGCGCCGGGCAGCTGCACCGCTAGTTGCGGGTGCGCCCCGACAACATCGCTTTCGGGCATCCGTAAGATGGCAATGACCACAATCAGCATCATCGTTTGACCCATGGCGCCAACCTCGTGCCGATTTGGGTTGTCTGACCATCCCGTAGGAGATAGACCGCGTGCCATCGACCGCCGACTTCAAGAATGGGCTTGTCCTGGTGATCGACGGCCAGCTCTGGCAGATCATCGAGTTTCAGCACGTCAAGCCCGGCAAGGGCCCGGCCTTTGTGCGCACCAAGCTCAAGAACGTGCTCTCGGGCAAGGTCGTCGACAAGACGTACAACGCCGGCGTGAAGGTGGACACCGCCACCGTCGACCGCCGCGACGCCACCTACCTGTACCGCGATGGGTCCGACTTCGTGTTCATGGATAGCCAGGACTACGAACAGCACCCGCTGTCCGAGTCGCTGGTCGGCGACGCCGCGCGGTTCCTGCTGGAAGGCCTGCCGGTGCAGGTGGCGTTCCACAACGGGGCTCCGCTGTACCTGGAGCTCCCGGTGACCGTCGAGCTCGTGGTCACCCACACCGACCCCGGCCTGCAGGGCGACCGGTCCAGCGCCGGCACCAAGCCGGCGACCGTGGAGACCGGTGCCGAGCTTCAGGTGCCGCTGTTCATCAACACCGGCGACAAGCTCAAGGTCGACTCCCGCGATGGCAGCTACCTGGGACGCGTCAACGCGTGAGCAGGCCCGTTAAGGGACGCCATCAGGCCCGCAAGCGCGCGGTCGATCTGCTCTTCGAGGCCGAGGCCAGGGACCTGAGCCCGACCGACGTGGTCGAGGTCAGGACCACGCTGGCCGAAACCAATCCCGACGTGGCGGCGCTGCACGCCTACACCGTCACGGTCGCCAACGGGGTGTCCGAGCACCTCGCCCACATCGACGACCTGATCAGCTCGCACCTGCAGGGCTGGACGCTGGACCGGCTGCCCGCGGTGGACCGCGCCGTCCTGCGGGTCGCGGTGTGGGAGCTGCTGTATGCCGACGACGTGCCGGAGCCGGTCGCGGTGGACGAGGCCGTCCAGCTGGCCAAGGAGCTGTCCACCGACGACTCGCCGGGCTTCATCAACGGGGTACTCGGCCACGTCATGCTGGTGACGCCGCAGATCAGGGCGGCCGCCCAGGCCGTCCGCGACTCGGTGTCCTCCGGTGCCGCGGCCACACCGGAGAACCCCGAACCGCAGTCATGACCCGGCTGCAGCTGCGCGCCCTGGTGGCTGCCGTGCTGGCTGCAGCGGTGGTGATCGGAGCGGTCGTCTGCGCGGCCTACCGGCTGAGCATCGTCGCGGCGGTGCTGGCGATCTTCGCGCTCGGTGTGGGCGCCTGGCTGTACCACGCCGTCGAGCGCCTCCTGTTGGCCCGCCGCATCGACACCGTTCGGTCGGCGGCCAAACCGCTGCAGCCGCTGCTGCCGGTGATGGCGGCCCTGATGAGCCTGACGCAGGCCCTGGTCCGGTCGCTCAGCGACGTCACCGACGCGCCGCTGCGGCGCTGGGACCTGCCGATGCTGCGGCGGATGGACAGCAGCCGCGTTAACCGCGGGGTGCTGGACGGCGACGGCAGGGACAACAGGCCGGAGCGCTGATTGACCTCGGCGAATCCTGAGTGAAACGATCGCGTGGGAAGCGCGAGCGGGTCACAATAATCGCTGGGTTTGCCAGCGATGGCACCATCGACGGGGACTGTCGCTAACGCCGATTCGCACCGGACGGCCGCTGCCCGCGCCAACAGAACAGGTGACGAGATGAATCCGTACAGCGCCTACTCGCGACGACTGCGCGTCTCCGCGCTGGCGGCGGTGGCCAATCCGTCGTACACGCGCATCGACACGTGGAACCTGCTCGACGACGCGTGCCGTTACCTCGCCGAGGTCGACCTGGCCGGGCTGGACAAGTCGCACGAGGTGGCTAAGGTCAAGCGCCTGATGGACCGCCTCGGCGCCTACGAGCGGTACTGGCTGTACCCGGGGGCGGAGAACCTGGCCACCTACCGCGCCCACCTCGACAGCCTGTCCACGGTGCGGCTCGCCGAGGAGGTCTCGCTGGCGGTGCGGTTGCTCTCCGAATATGGCGACCGCACAGCGCTTTTCGACACCTCCGCCCCGCTGGCCGATCAGGAGCTGGTGGCCCAGGCCAAGCGCCAGCAGTTCTACACCGTGCTGCTGGCCGACGACTCGCCCACGATGGGGCCCGACAGCCTGGCCGAAAGCCTGCGCGAGCTGCGCGGCGCGGCCGACGACGTGCGGTTCGAGCTGCTGGTGGTAGCCAGCGTCGAGGACGCCATCACCGCGGTCGCCTTGAACGGGGAGATTCAGGCCGCGATCATTCGCCACGACGTGCCGCTGCGCTCGCGCGACCGCGTCCCACTGATGAACACCCTGCTGGGCGCCAACGACGACCCGAGCGGCCGCGACTGCGGCACCGACTGCATCGAATGCGGCGAGTGGATCCACGAATTGCGGCCGCACATCGACCTTTACCTGCTCACCGACGAGTCGATCGCGGCGGGCAGCGACGAGGACAACGGCGTCTACAACCGGACGTTCTACCGGCTCAACGACGTCACCGATCTGCACAGCACGGTGCTGGCCGGCCTGCGAAACCGTTTTGCCACACCGTTTTTCGATGCCCTGCGGGCCTACGCCGACTCGCCCGTCGGCCAGTTCCACGCGCTGCCCGTCGCGCGCGGTGCCAGCATCTTCAACTCGCGTTCGCTGCAGGACATGGGGGAGTTCTACGGCCGCAACATCTTCATGGCCGAGACGTCGACCACCTCGGGCGGCCTGGACTCGCTGCTGGACCCGCACGGCAACATCAAGAAGGCGATGGACAAGGCCGCGCACACCTGGAATTCGAACCAGACCTACTTCGTCACCAACGGCACGTCGACGGCCAACAAGATCGTCGTGCAGTCGCTGACCCGGCCCGGCGACATCGTGCTGATCGACCGCAACTGCCACAAGTCGCACCACTACGGCCTGGTGCTGGCCGGCGCCTACCCGCTGTACCTGGACGCCTATCCGCTGCCGCAGTTCGCGATCTACGGGGCGGTGCCGCTGGAGACGATCAAGAAGGCGCTGCTGGACCTCGAGGAAGCCGGCCAGCTGGACAAGGTGCGCATGGTGCTGCTCACCAACTGCATCTTCGACGGGGTCGTGTACAACCCGCAGCGCGTGATGGAGGAGGTGCTGGCCATCAAGCCGGACATCTGCTTCCTCTGGGACGAGGCGTGGTACGCGTTCGCCACCGCGGTGCCCTGGGCCCGGCAGCGGACCGCGATGGTGGCGGCCGAACGCCTCGAGCAGATGCTCGCATCGCCGGAATACGCTGCGGAGTACCGTACTTGGGCCGAGTCGATGCAGGGCGTCCCGCGCTCGGAGTGGGTCAACCACCGGCTGATGCCCGACCCGAGCAAGGCACGGGTCCGCGTCTACGCCACGCACTCGACCCACAAGTCGCTGTCGGCGTTCCGGCAGTCGTCGATGATCCACGTGCGCGACCGCGACTTCAATTCCCGGGCCCGCGACGCCTTCGGCGAGGCGTTTTTGACCCACACCTCGACGTCGCCGAACCAGCAGCTGCTGGCCTCGCTGGACCTGGCGCGCCGGCAGGTCGACATCGAGGGCTTCCAGTTGGTCCGGCAGGTCTACGACATGGCGCTGGTGTTCCGCGGCCGCGTGCGCAAGGACCGGTTGATCAGCAAGTGGTTCCGCATCCTCGACGAATCCGATTTGGTGCCAGAGGAATTCCGGGCCTCCGCGGTCAGCTCCTACCGCCAGGTCGTGCAGGGCGCGCTGGCGGAGTGGAACGAGGCGTGGCGGTCCGACCAGTTCGTGCTCGACCCGACGCGGGTCACCCTGTTCCTCGGCAACACCGGCATGAACGGGTATGACTTCCGCGAAAAAGTTCTGATGGAGCGCTTCGGCATCCAGATCAACAAGACGTCGATCAACAGCGTGCTGCTGATCTTCACGATCGGCGTCACCTGGTCGAGCGTGCATCACCTGCTTGACGTGCTGCGCCGGGTGGCCACCGACCTCGACCGGGAGCAGGAGCTGGCCAGCGTGGCCGACTGGACGCTGCACCAGCGCCGCGTCGAGGAGATCACCCAGGACCTGCCGCACCTTCCCGACTTCAGCGAATTCGACGAGGCGTTCCGTCCCGTGGACGCCTGCATGTTCGGGGACATGCGCTCGGCGTTCTACGCCGGATACGAAGAGTCCGACCGCGAGTACGTGCAGATCGGCAGCGCGGGGCGGCGCATCGCCGAGGGCAGGAAGCTGGTGTCCACCACGTTCGTGGTGCCCTACCCGCCCGGATTCCCCGTGTTGGTCCCCGGCCAGGTCGTCTCGAAGGAGATCCTGTACTTCCTGGCGCAACTCGACGTCAAAGAGATCCACGGCTACAACCCGGAACTCGGGCTGTCGGTGTTCACCGCCGAGGCGCTGGCCCGCCTCGAGGCCCAGCGCGCCGCGGCGACCGCCGCCGTCGGTACCGCGTTCCCGGCGTTCGAGCTGCCGCCGGACGCATCGGGATTGAACGGGACACGCAATGGTGAACACGCCAACCAGGCCGTGACCGAGGACGTCTGACGGGCCTCAGCCCACGATTCGGCCGATCGCGACGAAGGCCGCGAGCAGCAGCAGAATCACGTTGACGGGCAACGGTTGTCGTTCGTTACGGCTCAGGTGCACGCGCAGCGCACCGATCTGAACGATGACCAGCCCGACTGCGGCGATCGGGATAAGGATGCGGGCGATGCCGGTCGCCTCGGGCAGGATCACGCCGAGCGCCCCGAGGATCTCGACCGCGCCGACGGCTTTCACGGCCGCGTCCGAGCGGTCCTTCATCCAGTCGAGTCGGCCCGTCGCCACGAGTTGCTCACGCGGCCGAATGACCTTGAGCCCGCCCGCAATCAGATACACGAAGGCGAGCAGGCCCTGCGCCGTCCACAATGCGATGTTCATGGCAGTCCCCAATCCTTACTATTCGTGCGTAGCCACATCGTGTGTCAGCGCTGCGGCGGCGACAAAAGGCACATCGATGTATGCATCCAGGAAAAGGACTTCGGTATGACGCACATCACAAACACGAAGTGCATTCCGCCGGGCGGCGCAGTACGAGAGGTGCTCGATCGCATCGGCGACAAGTGGAGTCTGCTGGTGATCGGTGCGCTGCGGGACGGCCCGATGCGGTTCGGTGCGCTGGCGGAAACCGTGGAGGGCATATCGCAGCGGATGCTGACCCTGACCCTCAAGCACTTGGTCGAGGATGGTCTCGTCGATCGCACGGCCTACGCCGAAGTGCCACCGCGCGTGGAGTACGAGCTGACCGAACTCGGGCGGACACTGCTACCGCTGGTGATGTCCCTCGCCAAGTGGGCCATGGCCCACCGCGACGAGATCAACGCCAACCGCACGTCCCGGTAAGCCCCGCCCGGCCGCAGCGATGGTTCTGCTCAGCGGGATCGCAAAGCCGCGGGCGTCGCCCAGGTGGCGCAATAGTCGTCGGGGCCGGAGTTTGCGCTGGTGGACGGCGAATCCGACCCGGCGCAATAGGTTGACCTACCGTCACGGGCGCTCACCGCTCACCCGAAAAACGGCCCTGAGCTGCGTTAGCGTGACGGCGTGGCTGAGGCGATACCCATACGCGGACCCAGGGCCGACCGTGCCCGCCTGGTCGCGGATGTCCTGCGCCAGCAGATCCACGCGGCCGCCTATTCGGACGGGCTGCCCGCCGAAAGCGACTTGGCCGCCGAGTTCTCGGTGTCGCGCAACACCATTCGCGAGGCGCTGGGCATCCTGAAGCAGGAGGGCCTGATCGACCGCGGGCCCAAGGTCGGCACCCACGTCGCGCAGCGCAAGTACGACCACCGCATCGACTCGCTGCTGGGGCTCAAGGAAACGTTCAAGCACATCGGCGAGGTCCGCAACGAGGTGCGCGCCGCCATGTCCGTGGTCGCCCCGCCCGCGGTGGCAAGCCGGCTGCGGTTGGAACCCGGTGAGCAGGCGGTATTTATCGAGCGGCTGCGCTACCTGGGCGATCTGCCGCTCAGCCTCGACCTGACCTACCTGGCCCCCGATATCGGCGCGCAGATTCTCGACCACCCGCTGGAGAACCCCTTAGAAAAGCAAGACCTGTTCGCGCTCATCGAGCAGGTGAGCGGCCACCGGCTGGGCTCGGCGGCACTGGCGCTGGAGGCGATCCCGGCCGACGCGCACTCGGCGGCCACGCTGCAGGTGCCGGACGGGTCGGCACTGCTCATGCTCGAGCGACTCACCAGCCTCGACGACGGACGACCCGTCGACCTCGAATACATCCGGATGCGTGGCGATCGAATCACCATGCGCGGCAACCTTTTAAGAGCCGAACCGATAAGGAGCATCCTATGACGCTGGTCAACAACAACCGTGCCGACGTGCCGGTGACCATCGACGAGTCGCTCTGTATCGACGGCTGTACGCTCTGCGTCGAGGTCTGTCCGCTCGACGCGCTGGCGATCAACCCGGATACCGGGAAAGCCTTCATGCACGTCGACGAGTGCTGGTATTGCGGTCCGTGCGCAGCTCGCTGCCCAACGGGCGCCGTCACGATCAACATGCCGTATCTCATACGCTGAAATAACCTAACCCCCAAGGCTTTTCATGAAACAGCCCACAGCCCGGCTGGCGTCGATTGTGTTCGCCATTGCCGCAACAGTTTCCGGCTGCTCGCTGGAATCGCTTTCGCAGTCCTCCGGTGTGGTCAACGTCGTCGTCGGCTACCAGTCCAAGACCATCAACACCGTCACGGCGGGCACGCTATTAAGGGCCCAGGGCTACCTGGAGCACCGGCTCGCCGACATCACCACCCGCACCGGCACCAAGTACGCCGTCCGCTGGCAGGACTACGACACGGGCGCCCCGATCACCGCGCAGATGCTCGCCGAGAAGATCGACATCGGCTCGATGGGCGACTACCCGATGCTGATCAACGGCTCCAAGACGCAGGCCAACCCGCTGGCGAAAACTGAGATCGTCTCGATCACCGGCTATAACCCCAAGGGCGCGCTGAACATGGTTGTGGTGAAGCCGGATTCGTCGGCCACCACACTGGCCGACCTGGCCGGCACCAAGGTCTCGGCCAGCGTCGGTTCGGCCGGCCACGGCACGCTGATGCGCGCACTGGACCGGGCCGGGATCACCGGAGTCGAGGTGCTCAACCAGCAGCCGCAGATCGGCGCGTCGGCCCTGGAATCCGGCCAGGTGCAGGGTCTTTCGCAGTTCGTCGCGTGGCCCGGGCTGCTGGTCTTCCAGGGCAAGGCGAAGCTGCTCTACGACGGGGCCGAGTTGAACCTGCCCACCCTGCACGGCGTGGTGGTGCGGCGCTCCTACGCGTCGGCCCACCCGGAGGTGCTGGGCGCGTTCCTGCAGGCCCAACTCGACGCGACCGATTTCCTCAACGACAAGCCGCTGGAAGCCGCGCGCATCGTCGCCCAGGGCAGTGGCCTGCCCCAGGAAGTGGTGTACCTCTACAACGGCCCTGGCGGGACGTCGTTTGACACCACGCTCAAGCCATCGCTCGTCGAGGCACTGAAAAGCGATGTGCCGTATCTGAAGTCGATCGGCGACTTCGCCGATCTCGACGTCCCGGCATTCGTCCAGGATGCCCCGCTGCGCGCGGTGTTCGCCGCCCGCGGTCGCGACTACAACGCGGCGCGGGCCTCAGGTACCAACCCGTCGCTGCTCAGCGGCGACCCCCAGCTGGCGAGCGAACTGTGGCTGGACGGGGCGGATTCCACGCAGACGGTCGCCAACCCCACCAGCCTGCTGCGCGCGATCAGGGATGCGACCGCGCACGGCAGCAAGGTCCGGGCGGCCTTCGTTCCCGACACCGAGTTCGGCACCCGGTGGTTCGCCGACAAGGCGGTCTGGGTGCAAGACGGACAGACGTATCTACCCTTCGGCACCCCGGCCGGGGCACATCGCTACCTCGCCGCACATCCGGGCAGCGCTGCCATCAATTATCAAGAGGCACTGGGAGGTTCGGCATGACTGCCTACGTCACCGGAGGGCCGACGGCCGCGGTGGCCGACGATGCCGTCGGCGCGGTTCCACTGACCGGGATCGACACCCCGCGGCGGTCCGCCTCGCCCTGGCGGTGGCGGCTGCTGCGGCTGGTGTCGGTGGCCGCGGCGATCGGGCTGTGGCAACTGCTCACCGAAGGCAAGGTGCGGCTGCTGCTGCGCTTCGACACGCTGCCGACCGTCACCCAGATCGTCAGTGCGCTGCACCGCCGGCTGGGGACCTACGAGTACTGGCTTGACCTGGCGCAGTCGTTGATTCGGATCCTCACCGGCTTCGGGCTGGCCGCGGCGGTCGGCGTGGCCACGGGCGTGCTGCTGGGCCGGTCGCGGTTGTTCGCCAACACCTTCGGTCCGCTGACCGAGCTGGTTCGGCCCGTTCCGGCCATCGCGATGGTGCCGGTGGCGATCCTGCTTTTCCCCACCGACGAGGCCGGCATCGTGTTCATCACCTTCCTGGCTGCCTACTTCCCGATCCTGGTCAGCACCCGGCACGCGGTGGCTGCGCTGCCGACGTTGTGGGAGGACTCGGTGCGCACCCTGGGCGGCGGCCGGTGGGACGTGCTGGCCCGGGTGGTGTTGCCGGGGATCCTGCCCGGCGTGTTCGGTGGCCTGTCGGTCGGCATGGGCGTGGCGTGGATCTGCGTGATCTCCGCCGAGATGATCTCGGGCCGTCTCGGCATCGGTTACCGCACCTGGCAGGACTACACCGTGCTGTCCTACCCGCAGGTGTTCGTGGGCATCATCACCATCGGGGTGCTGGGGTTCCTGACGGCGGCCGCCGTCGAATTGTTGGGCCGCCGCGTCACGCGCTGGCTGCCGCGCGCACAGGAGGGTCTGCGATGACCGTGGGAATGAGCCTCGAACTGGATCGAGTCCGGTTGTCCTACACGGGAACTCCGGTCATTGACGGGCTGAGCTTGACGGTGCGCCCGGGGGAGATCCTGGTGCTGACCGGGCCGTCGGGCTGCGGCAAGTCGACGGTGCTGCGCGCGCTGGCGGGCCTGCTGACGCCCGACGGCGGCCGGGTGCTGGCCGACAACGCCGAAGTCACCACTACGTCGGGCGACCGCGGCATGGTGTTCCAGGACAACGCGCTGCTGCCGTGGCGCACGGTGCGCTCCAACATCGAACTGGCGCTGCGGCTGCGCGGTGAACCGCGGGCCACCCGGCGTGGCCAGGCCGAGCACTGGATCGACGAACTCGGCCTCGCCGGTTTCGGCAACTACCTGCCCAAGAGCCTGTCCGGCGGGATGCGCCAGCGCGTGCAGCTCGCCCGCGGCCTGGCCGGGGCGCCCCGCGCGGTGATGATGGACGAGCCGTTCGGCGCGCTGGACACCCAAACCCGGGGCGCCATGCAACGCTTGCTGATCGACGCCTGGCGCACCCACCCCACCACGATCGTGTTCGTCACCCACGATGTCGACGAGGCGCTGGCGCTGGGCGACCGGATCGTGGTGCTGGGCAGGGCGGGCCAGCCGTTGCGGGCGGTGCTGGAGGTATCCGAACCCCGGACCGGGCAACCACGCGAGGAGCTGCGCGCGGAAATCATTGCGGCACTGAATCATACGGTGGCGGCATGATGGAAATCCCAGATCTGACACCGGTCCGCCTCGACTGCGACGTGCTGGTCATCGGCGGCGGCACGGCGGGAACCATGGCGGCCCTGTCGGCCGCCGAGCACGGCGCCCAGGTGCTGCTGCTGGAGAAGGCGCACGTGCGGCACTCCGGTGCGCTGGCGATGGGGATGGACGGCGTGAACAACGCCGTCATTCCGGGCAAGGCCGAACCGGAGGACTATGTCGCCGAGATCACCCGCGCCAACGACGGAATCGTCAACCAGCGCACCGTGTATCAGACGGCCTCCCGCGGTTTCGCCATGGTGCAGCGCCTCGAACGCTACGGCGTGAAGTTCGAGAAGGACGAGCACGGCGAGTACGCGGTGCGCCGCGTGCACCGCTCGGGCTCCTACGTGCTGCCGATGCCGGAGGGCAAGGACGTCAAGAAGGCGCTCTACCGGGTGCTGCGGCAGCGGTCGATGCGGGAGAAGATCCAGATCGAGAACCGCCTGATGCCGGTGCGGGTGCTCACCGACAACGGTCGTGCCGTCGGCGCCGCCGCATTGAACACGCGCACCGGCGAATTCGTCGCCGTCGGCGCCAAGGCCGTGATCCTGGCGACGGGGGCGTGCGGCCGGCTGGGCCTGCCCGCGTCGGGCTATCTGTACGGCACCTACGAGAACCCGACCAACGCCGGCGACGGCTACGCGATGGCCTACCACGCGGGCGCCGAACTCTCCGGTATCGAATGCTTCCAGGTCAATCCGCTGATCAAGGACTACAACGGCCCGGCGTGCGCGTACGTGGCGAACCCGTTCGGCGGGTATCAGGTCAACTCGCACGGCGAGCGGTTCGTCGACTCCGACTACTGGTCGGGGCAGATGATGGCCGAGGTGAAAAGCGAGATCGACTCCGCGCGCGGCCCCATCTACCTCAAGGTGTCGCACCTGCCCGACGAGACGCTGACCGCGCTGGAAAACATCCTGCACACCACCGAACGCCCCACCCGGGGCACGTTCCACGCCAACCGCGGACACGACTATCGCACCCACGACATCGAGATGCACATCTCCGAGATTGGCTTGTGCAGCGGCCACTCCGCATCGGGGGTGTGGGTCGACGAGCACGCCCGAACCACGGTGCCCGGGCTGTACGCCGCCGGTGACATGGCCTGCGTCCCGCACAACTACATGATCGGGGCCTTCGTGTTCGGCGACCTGGCCGGCACGCATGCCGCCGGGATTCGCGCGGAAGTCAGTGCGCCACAACAGCTCCCGGAGGACCAGCTGCGCGAGGCGCACGAGCTCATCTATCGGCCGCTGCGCCACCCGGACGGACCGCCGCAGCCGCAGGTCGAATACAAGCTGCGCCGGTTCGTCAACGACTATGTGGCACCGCCGAAGTCGGCGGCCAAGCTGTCGATCGCGGTGCGCACCTTCGACCGCATGCAGGACGAGATCGCGGAGATGGGGGCCCACAACCCGCACGAGCTGATGCGGGCGGTCGAGGTGTCATTCATCCGGGACTGCGCCGAGATGGCCGCGCGTTCGTCGCTGACCCGCACCGAATCGCGGTGGGGCCTCTACCACGACCGCGCCGACCTGCCCGGCCGCGACGACAGCCAGTGGGGTTATCACCTCAACCTGCGCAAGGGGCCCCAGGACCAGATGGTGTTCCTCAAGCGCCCCGTCGCCCCGTACTTCGTGCCGGTCCCGGAGCTGGACGGGCTGCCGCCGACCGACCGCACGGTGTACGAGGTGGAGCAGCCGGAACTGGTCGGCGGCAAGGCGCCGGCCAGCGCGGCATCCCGAATCGCCGCGCCGTCAACCGCTTTCGAGCCGCCGTCGCCGCGCATCGCCGAGGTGCTCGCCCTCGAGGAGCCGACGATCGCCGACCTGCAGCCGTATCTGGCCGACGCTGATCCGGGGGTGCGCCGGACCGCGGTGGCGACGCTGACCGAGCACATCCCCGACGGGTACGCGGTGGCGCTGCTGGCCGCGCTGGCCGACGCCGACTCCGGTGTGCGCCGGACGAGTGCCGAGGGCATCCGCGAGCTGGTCGAGGTGCTGCCCGACCCGGCGGGCGCCGAGCCGTATCTGCTGTCCGACGACACCGTGGTGCGGGCGGCCGCCGTCTACCTGCTGGCCGCGCGCCGGGCCGGTGCGGCGGACCAGTACCGCCGCGCGCTGAACGACCCGGACCACCGGGTCCGGATCGAGGCCGTGCGGGCGCTGGTCTCGGTCGACGACGTCGATGGCGTCGTCGCCGCCACCGGCGACGAGAGCCGGGAGGTGCGTATCACCGCCGCCGCCGGTCTGGCCACCCTGCGGGGTGGCGCCGAGGCCGTCAGCGCGCTGATCGCCGATCCCGATCCGTTGGTGCGGGCGGCCGCGCTCGCCGCGCTCAGCGAATTAGGCTGCGGCCCAGACGATTTCAAGGTGGTCGAGAAGGCCCTGCGGGCACCCGCCTGGCAGGTCCGCCAGGGTGCGGCCCGGGCCCTGTCCGGGGCCGCGGCCGACCTCGCGGTGCCGCGGTTGTCCGAGGCGCTGTCCGACGCGCACCTGGACGTGCGCAAGGCGGCGGTGCTGAGCTTGACCCGGTGGGCCGGTGAGCCCGCCGCGCGCGACGCGCTGGGGCTCGCCCTCAAGGACACCGACGCCGACGTGCGGGCCTACGCGCGGCGCGCACTGCAGGAAGTCGGCTAGTCGCCCGGGCGCACAAGGCGGAGAGTGTGCGTTCAGGGCGTTGAGGGTGCACCCAGGGCGGCATTCCCCGGCGTGTCGTTGCCGCCACCGCACCCTCGACGCCACCGGGGCACACCCGAAGCCGCCACCGCACCCTCGACGCCACCGGGGCACACTCACCGCAGGGCCCTGGCGTAGAGGAGGCTGTCCTGCGGGATGGGTCCCATCGTCGGGTAGACGGCGTGGCGCACCAGGCGGCCCTCCCGCACGAACCCGGCCCGCTCCAACAGGTGGGCGGACCGCACGTTGGCGACGCTGCAGGTGGCCCACACTCGGTACACCCCGCGATCGGCATCCAATGCGGACAGCAACATCTCGAGGACCTCGGTCATCAATCCCTTGCCCCACCAACGCCTGCCGAGGCAGTACCCGATCTCCACCGAGTGGGTGACCGGGCGCCGGCAGCTGGTCAGCCCGACGACCTGGCCGCTGCTCGCGAGCTCGATGGCCCAGGTGCGCTCCTCGTCGCCCACGTTGATCTTCTCGTTGATCACCCGCCGCGTCGTCGCCACATCGGGATGCGGCGCCCACAGCAGGTATCTGGTGACCTCCGGGTCGCGGGCCACGCGTTGGAAGAGCGCACCGGCGTCGTCGAGGACGGGCGGGCGCAGCCGCACCCGCGGTCCAACGATGCGTGCGGGTGGGTAGTCGACCACGGGCGCCTACAGGTCGAGCGCTTGATAGGTGCGCCGGACGAATTTCGGTTGTACCGCTTGAAGTTTCGCCAGCGTCGTGTTGCCGGCCACGGCCGCCGCCACGTCGGCGGACATATCGGGCATGTTCTGGATCAGATACAGCAGAACCAGATCGGCGGCCGGGTCGGCCTGCCACCACGTCCCGTACGCGCCGGGCCAGCTGAACGTCCCGAGCCCGCCGGGCCCGAACAGCGGGGCGGACTTCGCCGGGTTGGTCACCACCGACAGGTTCAGCCCGAATCCCCGGCCCACCCAATATGGCGCCCCCAGGAAGTTGTGCCGCTTGTGCTCGTCGGTGAGCCGGTCGGTGCGCATCAGGCGCACCGATTCGGGGGACACGACGCGCACGCCGTCGATCGTCCCGTCGCCGAGCAGCATCCGCACGAAGCGCAGGTAGTCGTCGGCCGTCGACAGCAGCCCACCGCCGGCGTTGGGGAAGCTGGGCGGCCTGATGTGCGGCGGCCCCATCACGTCGTGTTGCAGCCGGCTGTGCTCGTCGAGGCGGTACATGGTCGCCGCGCGGCGGCGCCCTTCGGGGGACACGCAGAAGCCGGTGTCGGGCATGCCGACCGGGCCGAGCACGCGCTCGTCGAGAACCTGGTCGAACGGCTTGCCCTCGATGCGCGACGCGATGACGCCCAGCAGGTCGATGGAGTGGCTGTAGGTCATCCGGTCGCCGGGCTGATGCACCAGCGGCAGCTTCGCCAGTTCGGAAAGCCACACGTCGGGGCCCTGGTTGAAGGGCAGCCGCAGATAGGCCCGCGAGATCGGCCCGGACACCGAAAACCCGTAGGCCAGGCCGCTGGTGTGGGTCAGCAGGTCCTCGATGAGGATTGCCCGATTCGCCGGATGCGTCCGGTCCAGCGGGCCTCGCGGGTCGTCCAGTACCTGCGGGGCGGCCAGCTCCGGGACCCAATTGGTGATCGGGTCCTTCAGTGTCAGCTTGCCCTCGTCGACCATGCTCATGATCGCCGCCACGGTGACCGGCTTGGTCATCGACGCGATGCGAAAAAGTGTGTTGTGTTGCATCGGCAGGCCCGCGTCGACGTCACGGTAGCCGATCTCGTTGACCTGCAGCAGTTTTCCGTGCTGCCACACCACCGTGACCGCCCCGGCGAGCAGCCCGGCGTCGCAGGCCTCGCGAACGGAAGCCTGATTACCGTCGAGATTCACGCGTTCACGTTAGCGGGTGGCCCGCGACGGCCTCGCGAAAGCTCCGCGAGGGAGCGCTACGCCCGCTGCCCGCGCACCGCATCGTCGACCGTGGGATAGAGGCCGACGATCTTGTCGACGCCCACGATCTGCAGCGGCCGGCTGGTTGCCGCGCCCTCGGCGGCCACCCGCAGCGACGTCGCGCTGTTCTGGGTCAGCCGGTGGGCCTCGACGAGCACGGTGATGCCGGCGGAGGACAGGAAGTCCACCTTGGTGAGGTCGACGACCAGCACGGCCGGCGTTCCGGTCAGCGCTACGTCGAGATGGGTCGCGAGCGAGGGCGCGGTGATGATGTCGATCACGCCACTGACCTGCAACACCACCGCCTCATCGGTGTCGCTGCGGGTAACCAGGAAGTCGTCGCTCGTCACGATCCGAACCGTACTGTCTTGTGCACAATGACGTACTACCCGGGCCGCGGGATTTGACACAGACAGGCCGCTCACCTGCGCTAACGCCGCTGGCCCGGCCGATCCCGGCGGTGTATCGAGGCCAAAAATTGCGCGACGGTTTCGGTTGCGCAAAGGTACTGCAGCTACCCGCGATCCAGAGGCCGATTTCGGCAGTTCGGCTCTAGTGTTGGGTGCTATGGCGGGGGTAAAGAATTGCGTGAAACGCTGGCGCGCAGCGCTTCACGTGGGCGTGTCGGCAGTGCTGGTCGCGGTCCCCGGACTCGCGGTCAGTCCGGTAGCCCATGCGGCCGCGGCCGCGGGGACGTTGTCGGTGGAACACACGTGGCAGACCGGCTTCATCGCCCACTTCACCGTCACCAACCCGACCATGGCGCCGCTGAGCGATTGGCGGCTGGACTTCGACATGCCGGCGGGACAATCCGTCCTGCACGCGTGGAACAGCACCGTGACCCAATCCGGCACGCACTTCGTCCTCACCCCGTCGAATTGGAATCGCGAGATCGCACCCGGTGGTTCGGCCACCGGCGGTTTCCGGGGGGCGCTGAGCGGGACCTACTCGCCACCGTCGAACTGCGTGGTCAACGGGCAATACCCCTGCAGCTAGAGGCCGGCTGATCGGCGCTAGCGCCGCTGGGCCCGGACGTACCAGAACGCCATTTCGACGTCGTTGCCGTCCACCTCGCGACGCATCGTGGCGGGCTCCAGCGCGACGATGTCCCAGCCCGCGCCGCCCAGCACCTCGCGCAGCGTCTGCTCGGAGACCGCGGGGCGCGGCCAGTCGTCGTCGGACGGGTTGGCGTCGGAGAAGCAACTGATCAGCAGGGTGGCGCCCGGCCTGGTGGCCCGGTGCGCGGCGGTCGCGTAGCCGCGCTTGCCGTCGTCGTCGAGGCAATGGAACATGCCGCTGTCGACGACGGTGTCGAACTCCGCGGTGTAGCCCTCGAGCTTGGTGGAGTCGCTCACCGCGAACGTCACGTCGACGCCGGCGTCCTTGGCGCGGCGCTCGGCGGTGATCAGCGCCGTCGGCGAGAGGTCCAGCCCGGTGACGCGGAAACCGTTCCCGGCCAGGTAGACGGCGTTGTCGCCGAGGCCGCAGCCGATGTCCAGCACGTCACCGTGCACCCAGCCGTGGGTGTGCCACGAGACCACACTTTCCTTGGGGGCCTTGGTATCCCACGGGGGCGTGGGCATCGGGGGGATGCCTTCACCGGGGCTCTCACCGCGATACAGCGCGTCGAAATCCATGTGTTGCAACCTTGACGGAAAGGCGGGGGAATCGGGGCCTGTCATTTCGCCGAATGTAGTCGCAAATGCTACGCTGCCCGGCAGTCGACATCCTTTAACGATCCGTCCGGAGAGGCGGAGAAGGAGGTCAAGATCTCTGATGAGTGCTGCGGGGGATGCCGCCACCGGCAGGGAATTGATGTCTACGGCCGACGTCGGCCGGACCATTTCTCGTATCGCGCACCAAATCATCGAAAAGACGGCGCTCGACAGCGCCGAGGCGCCCCGCGTGGTGTTGCTGGGAATCCCGACCCGCGGCGTGATCCTGGCCCAGCGGTTGGCGGCCCACATCAGCGAATTCAGCGGTGTCGACCTGGCGCACGGCGCCCTGGACATCACCCTGTACCGCGACGACCTGATGCAGAAGCCGCCGCGGCCGTTGGAGGTGACGTCGATCCCGCCGGGCGGCATCGACGACGCGCTGGTGATCCTCGTCGACGACGTGCTGTATTCCGGGCGCTCGGTGCGCTCCGCCCTCGACGCGCTGCGCGACGTCGGGCGGCCGCGGGCCGTCCAGCTCGCGGTGCTGGTCGATCGCGGCCACCGCGAGCTGCCCGTGCGCGCCGACTACGTGGGCAAGAACGTGCCGACCTCGCGCGCCGAGAGCGTGCACGTGCAGCTGCACGAGAGCGACGGTCGCGACGGCGTGGTTATCTCGCGGGACGGCCACGAATGAGGCGGGCCGAATGACCAGACACCTGTTGGCCGCAGGCGATCTGAGCCGCGACGACGCCACCGCCATCCTCGACGACGCCGACCGGTTCGCGCAGGCGCTGGTGGGCCGCGAGGTCAAGAAGCTGCCGACGCTGCGCGGCCGCACCATCGTCACGATGTTCTACGAGAACTCGACGCGCACCCGGGTCTCGTTCGAGGTCGCCGGCAAGTGGATGAGCGCCGACGTGATCAACGTCAGCGCGTCGGGATCGTCGGTGGGCAAGGGGGAGTCGCTGCGCGACACCGCGTTCACCCTGCGGGCCGCCGGCGCCGACGCCCTGATCATCCGCCACCCGGCGTCGGGGGCCGCGCACCTGCTGGCCGACTGGACCGGCACCAACGACGACGGGCCGTCGGTGATCAACGCCGGCGACGGCACGCACGAGCACCCGACCCAGGCCCTGCTGGACGCCCTGACCATTCGGCAGCGGCTCGGCGGGATCGAGGGCCGGCGCATCGTGATCGTGGGCGACATCCTGCACAGCCGGGTGGCCCGGTCCAACGTCATGCTGCTGAGCACCCTGGGCGCCGAGGTGGTGCTGGTGGCGCCGCCGACGCTGCTGCCGGTCGGGGTGCAGGACTGGCCGGTGACGGTATCCAACGACTTCGATGCCGAGCTGCCCGCCGCCGACGGCGTGCTGATGCTGCGCGTGCAGGCGGAGCGGATGAACGGCGGCTTCTTCCCGTCGGTGCGCGAATATTCGTCGCTGTACGGGCTGTCGGATCGCCGCCAGGCGATGCTGCCCGGCCACGCCGTGGTGCTGCACCCCGGCCCGATGCTGCGCGGCATGGAGATCTCGTCCTCGGTGGCCGACTCGTCGCAATCGGCGGTGCTGCAACAGGTTTCCAATGGTGTCCACGTGCGGATGGCGGTGCTGTTCCACGTGCTGGTCGGCGCGGAATCACCTACCAAAACGGAATCGCCCGGAGAAGAGGGTGCGGCATGAGTGTCCTGCTCCGCGGGGTGCGGTTGTACGGCGAGGGTGATCGCGTCGACGTGCTGATCGATGACGGCCAGATCGCGCAGATCGGCGCCGGGCTGGACCAGGCCGGCGGCCTCGAAAAAGACGTAGACGTGATCGACGCGACGGGCCAGGTGTTGCTGCCCGGATTCGTCGACCTGCATACCCACCTGCGCGAGCCCGGCCGTGAATACGCCGAGGACATCGAAACAGGTTCGGCCGCAGCGGCTTTGGGTGGCTATACCGCCGTGTTCGCGATGGCCAACACCACCCCGGTCGCCGACAGCCCGGTGGTCACCGACCACGTGTGGCACCGCGGCCAGCAGGTCGGACTGGTCGACGTGCACCCCGTCGGCGCGGTCACCGTCGGGCTGGCCGGCACCGAGCTCACCGAGATGGGCATGATGGCTCGCGGCGCCGCGCAGGTGCGAATGTTCTCCGACGACGGCATCTGCGTGCACGACCCGCTGGTGATGCGCCGCGCGCTGGAGTACGCCACCGGGCTGGGCGTGCTCATCGCCCAGCACGCCGAGGAGCCAAGGCTGACCGTCGGGGCGGTCGCCCACGAAGGGCCCGCGGCCGCCAGGCTGGGGCTCGCGGGATGGCCGCGAGCGGCCGAGGAGTCGATCGTGGCCCGCGACGCGCTGCTGGCCCGCGACGCCGGCGCCCGCGTGCACATCTGCCACGCGTCCACGGCGGGCACGGTGGAGCTGGTGAAATGGGCTAAGGAGCAAGGAATTTCGATCACGGCCGAGGTCACCCCGCATCACCTGCTGCTCGACGACGCCCGGCTGACCAGCTACGACGGGGTCAACCGGGTCAACCCGCCGCTGCGGGAGGCCACCGACGCCATCGCGTTGCGCCAGGCGCTGGCCGATGGGGTGATCGACTGCGTGGCCACCGACCATGCCCCGCACGCCGAGCACGAGAAATGTGTCGAGTTCTCCGCGGCCCGTCCCGGCATGCTGGGCTTGCAGACCGCGCTGTCGGTGGTGGTGCAGACCATGGTCGAGCCGGGGCTGTTGACCTGGCGCGACGTCGCCCGCGTGATGAGTGAAAACCCCGCGCGCATCGTGGGATTGCCCGACCAGGGCCGCCCGCTGGAGGTGGGGGAGCCGGCCAACCTGACCGTGGTCGACCCCGACGCCACCTGGACCGTGGAGGGGCCCGGGCTGGCCAGCCGGTCGGCCAACACGCCGTATGAGTCGATGACGTTGCCCGCCACCGTGACCGCGACGCTGCTGCGCGGAAAGATCACCGCGCGCGACGGGAAGAGCCCCGCATGAATTCGGGCACACTGGTCGGGTCGTTGATCTTCGCGGCCGTACTGGTGGTGGTGGTGACCATCGTGATCCAGTTGATGATGGTCGGCTGGCGCCGGCGCGCGGCGCGGCAGGAGGAGCTGATCGGCACCCTGCCCGACGTGCCGGTCGAGGTGGGCGCGGTCATCACCACCCTGCGCGGGGTATACGTGGGCTGCACGCTTGGCACGGAGTGGACCGAGCGGATCACCGCGGGCGACCTCGGCTACCGGAGCAAGGCAGTGTTGAGCCGCTATCCGGAAGGCATTCTGCTGCAACGCATCCGGGCAAAACCGATTTGGATCCCGCAGGACTCGATCGCCGAAGTGCGCACTGAGCGGCATATGGCCGGAAAGGTCGCCGCCCGCAATGGAATACTGGCCATCCGATGGCGGCTGCCGTCCGGCGTCGAGATCGACACGGGCTTCCGGGCGAGCAGTCGAGACGAATACGACGGCTGGGTCGAGGAGGCCGCGTGAAAGCGCAACTGGTACTTGAGGACGGCCGCGTCTTCACCGGCACGCCGTTCGGCAAGATCGGCCAGACGCTCGGGGAAGCGGTGTTCTCCACCGCCATGTCGGGCTACCAGGAGACGCTGACCGATCCCAGCTATCACCGCCAGATCGTGGTGGCCACCGCCCCGCAGATCGGCAACACCGGTTGGAACTCCGAGGACTCCGAGAGCCGGGGCGACAAGATCTGGGTCGCCGGCTACGCGGTGCGCGATCCGTCGCCGCGGCCCTCGAACTGGCGCGCGACCGGGACGCTGGAGGACGAGCTGGTCCGCCAGGACATCGTCGGCATCGCCGGCATCGACACCCGCGCGCTGGTGCGGCACCTGCGCAGCCGCGGGTCGATGAAGGCCGGGGTGTTCTCCGGTGCTGCCCTGGCCGAGCCGAGCGAGCTGATCGAGCGGGTGCGCGACCAGCGGTCGATGTTGGGCGCCGACCTGGCCGGCGAGGTCAGCACCCCCCGCGCCTACACCGTGGAACCTGAAGGCACACAACGGTTTACCGTTGCCGCCCTGGACCTGGGCATCAAGACCAACACGCCGCGCAACTTCGCGCGCCGCGGGATTCGCAGCCACGTGCTGCCGGCGGGGGCGACTTTCTCCCAGATCGCCGACCTCAAGCCGGACGGCGTGTTCTTGTCCAACGGTCCCGGCGACCCCGCTACCGCCGACCACGTCGTCGCGCTCACCCGCGAGGTGCTGGGCGCCGGAATCCCGTTGTTCGGGATCTGTTTCGGCAATCAGATCCTGGGCCGCGCGCTGGGGCTGTCCACCTACAAGATGGTCTTCGGCCACCGCGGCATCAACATCCCGGTCATCGACCACGCCACCGGCCGCGTCGCGGTCACCGCGCAGAACCACGGCTTCGCGCTGGAAGGGGAGGCGGGCCAGTCCTTCGACACACCGTTCGGTCCGGCGATCGTCAGCCACACCTGCGCCAACGACGGGGTGGTCGAGGGCGTCAAACTCGCTGACGGGCGGGCGTTTTCGGTGCAGTACCACCCGGAGGCCGCCGCGGGTCCACACGACGCGGAGTACCTGTTCGACCAGTTCGTCGACCTGATGGCAGGGGAGAGCCGCTAGTGCCACGCCGCACCGACCTGAACCACGTGCTGGTGATCGGCTCAGGGCCGATCGTGATCGGACAAGCCTGCGAGTTCGACTACTCCGGCACCCAGGCCTGCCGGGTGCTGCGGGCCGAGGGCCTGCAAGTGAGCCTGGTCAACTCCAACCCGGCCACCATCATGACCGACCCCGAGTACGCCGACCACACCTACATCGAACCCATCACCGCCTCCTTCGTCGAGAAGGTGATCGCCCAGCAGGCCGAGCGCGGCAACAAGATCGACGCGCTGCTGGCCACCCTGGGCGGGCAGACCGCGCTCAACACCGCGGTCGCGCTGTACGAGAACGGGGCGCTGGAACGCCACGGCGTCGAGCTGATCGGCGCCGACTTCGACGCCATCCAGCGCGGCGAGGACCGGCAGATGTTCAAGGACATCGTCGCCAAGGTCGGCGGTGAATCCGCGCGCAGCCGAGTGTGTTTCACGATGGACGAGGTTCGCGAGACGGTCGAGGAGGTCGGCCTGCCGGTGGTCGTGCGGCCCAGCTTCACGATGGGCGGGCTGGGCTCGGGCATGGCGCGCTCGGTCGAGGAGGTCGACCGGATGGCCGGCGCCGGGCTGGCCGCCAGCCCCAGCGCCAACGTGCTGGTCGAGGAATCGATCTACGGCTGGAAGGAATTCGAGCTCGAGCTGATGCGCGACGGCAACGACAACGTCGTGGTGGTGTGCTCGATCGAGAACGTCGACCCGATGGGCGTGCACACCGGTGACTCGGTCACGGTCGCGCCGGCGATGACGCTGACCGACCGGGAATACCAGCGGATGCGCGACCTGGGCATCGCGATCCTGCGCGAGGTCGGCGTCGACACCGGGGGCTGCAACATTCAGTTCGCGATCAACCCGACCGACGGCCGGCTGATCGTCATCGAGATGAACCCGCGCGTATCCCGTTCCAGCGCATTGGCCTCCAAGGCCACCGGCTTCCCGATCGCCAAGATCGCGGCCAAGCTGGCGATCGGCTACACGCTGGACGAGATCGTCAACGACATCACCAAGGTAACCCCGGCCTGCTTCGAGCCCACCCTGGACTACGTCGTGGTCAAGGCGCCGCGGTTCGCGTTCGAGAAATTCCCCGGCGCCGACCCGACCCTGACCACCACGATGAAGTCCGTCGGCGAGGCGATGTCGCTGGGCCGCAACTTCATCGAGGCGCTCGGCAAGGTGATGCGGTCGCTGGAGACCAGCCGCGCCGGCTTCTGGACGAAGCCGGACCCGCACGGTGACGTCGACGAGGTGCTGACCCGGCTGCAGACCCCGACCGAGGGCCGGCTCTACGACATCGAACTGGCGCTGCGGCAAGGCGCCTCGGTCGAACGGGTCGCCGAGGCCAGCGGTGTCGACCCCTGGTTCGTCGCGCAGATCGCTGAGCTGATCAACTTGCGGGCGGAATTGTCCGGTGCACCCGTCCTTGATGCCGACCTGCTGCGCCACGCCAAGCACAGCGGCCTGTCCGACCGCCAGATCGCGGCACTGCGACCGGAATTGGCCGGCGAAGACGGGGTGCGCTCGCTGCGCGATCGGCTCGACATCCACCCGGTCTACAAGACGGTGGACACCTGCGCGGCGGAGTTCGAGGCCAAGACGCCGTATCACTACAGCAGCTACGAGCTCGACCCCGCCGCAGAGAGCGAGGTCGCCCCGCAGACCGAGCGGCCCAAGGTGCTGATCCTGGGGTCGGGGCCGAACCGCATCGGTCAGGGCATCGAATTCGACTACAGCTGCGTGCACGCCGCAACCACGCTGAGCCAGGCCGGCTTTGAGACCGTGATGGTCAATTGCAACCCCGAGACCGTCTCGACCGACTACGACACCGCCGACCGGCTGTACTTCGAGCCGCTGACGTTCGAGGACGTCGTCGAGGTCTACCGCGCCGAGGCGCAGTCGGCGCTCGGCGGCCCCGGGGTCGTCGGCGTCATCGTGCAACTCGGCGGGCAGACACCGCTGGGGCTGGCGCAGCGTCTCGCCGACGCCGGCGTGCCGATCGTGGGTACCCCGCCGGAGGCCATCGACCTGGCCGAGGACCGGGGCGCCTTCGGCGACCTGCTCGGCACCGCCGGACTGCCGGCGCCAAAGTACGGCACCGCAACGACTTTCGCGCAGGCCCGCCGGATCGCCGACGACATCGGGTATCCGGTGCTGGTGCGCCCGTCGTATGTGCTGGGCGGGCGTGGCATGGAGATCGTCTATGACGAAGAGACGCTCAAGGACTACATCTCCCGGGCCACCGAGCTGTCCCCGGAGCACCCGGTGCTGGTGGACCGCTTCCTCGAGGACGCGGTCGAGATCGACGTCGACGCGCTGTGCGACGGCGCGGAGGTCTACATCGGCGGCATCATGGAGCACATCGAGGAGGCCGGCATCCACTCCGGCGACTCGGCCTGCGCGCTGCCTCCGGTCACGCTGGGGCGCAGCGACATCGAGAAGGTGCGCCGTGCGACCGAGGCCATCGCGCACGGCATCGGCGTGATCGGCCTGCTCAACGTGCAGTACGCCCTCAAGGACGACGTCCTCTACGTCTTGGAGGCCAACCCGCGCGCCAGCCGCACCGTGCCGTTCGTCTCCAAGGCCACCGCTATTCCGCTCGCGAAAGCCTGCGCCCGGGTCATGTTGGGCGCCACCATTTCCCAGCTTCGCGACGAGGGACTGCTGGCGCCGACCGGCGACGGTGCCAACGCCGCCCAGAACGCCCCGATCGCGGTCAAAGAAGCGGTGCTGCCGTTCCACCGGTTCCGCCGTGCTGACGGTGCGGCCATCGATTCGCTGCTCGGCCCGGAGATGAAGTCGACCGGCGAAGTCATGGGCATCGACCGCGACTTCGGCAGCGCGTTCGCCAAGAGCCAGACCGCGGCCTACGGCTCGTTGCCGGCCGAGGGCACCGTGTTCGTCTCGGTTGCCAACCGCGACAAGCGATCCCTGGTGTTCCCGGTCAAACGGCTGTACGACTTGGGATTCCGCGTCCTTGCTACCGAAGGCACGGCGGAGATGTTGCGCCGCAACGGGATTCCCTGCGACGAGGTGCGCAAGCACTTCGAGCCGCCGCAGCCCGGGCGCCCGGCGGTTTCCGCGGTCGAGGCGATCAAGGCGGGCGAGGTCGACATGGTGATCAACACGCCCTACGGAAACTCCGGGCCGCGCATCGACGGCTACGAGATCCGCTCGGTCGCGGTGTCCGCCAACATTCCCTGCGTGACGACGGTGCAGGGCGCGTCGGCCGCGGTGCAGGGCATCGAGGCCGGGATCCGCGGCGGGATCGGGGTGCGATCGCTGCAGGAACTGCACAGCCAGATCGGGCACGGGAGCAACGGAAAATGACTGGGTTCGGCGCGCGGCTGGCCGCGGCGAAGCTGGAGCGCGGCCCGCTGTGCCTGGGCATCGACCCGCATCCCGAGCTGCTGCGGGCTTGGGACCTGCCGGTGACCCCGGACGGCCTGGCCGCGTTCTGCGACACCTGCATCGAGGCGTTCTCGGGTTTCGCCGTCGTCAAACCCCAGGTGGCGTTCTTCGAGGCGTACGGCTCGGCGGGGTACGCGGTCCTGGAGCGCACCATCGCCGCGCTGCGCTCCGTCGGGGTGCTGGTGCTAGCCGACGCCAAGCGGGGCGACATCGGCTCGACGATGGCGGCCTACGCCACCGCATGGGCCGGCGATTCGCCACTGGCCGCCGACGCCGTGACCGCCTCGCCGTACCTGGGCTTCGGCTCGCTGCGCCCGCTGCTGGAGGCAGCCGCCGCGCACGACCGGGGCGTGTTCGTGGTGGCGGCCAGCTCCAACCCGGAGGGCTCGACCGTGCAGCGCGCCACCTTCGACGGCCGCACGGTGTCCCAGCTGGTCATCGACCAGGCCGCGGTGGTCAACCGCTCCGCCACCCCGAATGGGCCAGGATATGTCGGCGTGGTGCTGGGCGCGACGGTGTTCGAGCCGCCCGACGTCAGCGCGCTGGGCGGCCCGGTGCTGGTCCCCGGTGTCGGCGTCCAAGGCGGCCGTCCTGAGGCGCTGGCGGGCCTGGGAGGGGCCGCGCCGGGGCAGCTGCTGCCCGCCGTGGGGCGCGAAGTGCTGCGCGCCGGACCGGACGTGACCGATCTGCGGGCCGGGGCCCAGCGGATGCTGGACGCCGTTTCGTACCTCTCAGTGATCTAGCCGCGCCGATTTCGGGGCTGTTTTTCGGGCTCCCGCCGGTGCAAACGCGGGCGCGGACGCCTTCGAACGACTTCGAAAGAATCGCCGCGCGCCGAGCGACATGCGCTGACCTTCGGCGCGACACGCGCGACACGCCACGAGAAATCCGTGATCCGAGGCACGGGCCTCGCGGCTACCCGTGACGGTCGTCGGCGGCCGTTGGAGGTGCTCCCGGCCGCGTCGCCCTCGCCCCGGTAAAAGGCCAGGTAGATGGCGCATTCGTGGCTGGTGCCAGGAACGTTTCGCCGACCGCCGAGCGCCGTTCGCGACGGCTTTCAGCGATGGCGCGTGCGGTGTCAGTCGCCGCTAATCGGCGCGTCCAAGCTGCGCATTTATGCCGTTAACCAGGGGGTCGGGTTAGATTTCGTCAGGAACCGTGAGTACGGTCGTCTCCGCTGGGACTCCAGGTCCCGGCAGAGACAAAATGAGTGATCAGATACGGAGGAATCGTGGCCCTTCCCCAGTTGACCGACGAGCAGCGCGCGGCCGCGTTGGAGAAGGCGGCTGCCGCACGTCGAGCGCGAGCAGAGCTCAAGGACCGGCTGAAGCGCGGTGGCACCAACCTCACGCAGGTGCTCAAGGACGCCGAAAGCGATGAAGTCCTCGGCAAGATGAAGGTTTCCGCGTTGCTCGAGGCCCTGCCCAAGGTGGGCAAGGTCAAGGCACAGGAAATCATGACCGAACTGGAAATCGCGCCGACCCGCCGTTTGCGCGGTCTCGGCGACCGGCAGCGCAAGGCGCTGCTGGAAAAGTTCGGCACCGCCTAACCCAACCCCGCGACGATGCAGGCCGGATGGCCTGTGGGGTACCGACCCAGGAGCGACAATGAGCTCCGGTGAGGGACCGGACGTCGAGTACGGGGCACGCCCCGGGCCAACCGGCCCAGGGCGTGTGGTCGTGCTGTCCGGTCCCTCCGCGGTCGGCAAGTCAACGGTGGTTCGGTGCCTGCGGGATCGGATCCCGAACCTCCACTTCAGCGTCTCGGCCACGACGCGGGCGCCGCGGCCGGGCGAAGTCGACGGTGTCGACTATCACTTCGTGAGTCCCGCCCGCTTCCAGCAGCTCATCGACGACGGTGACCTGCTGGAGTGGGCAGAAATCCACGGTGGGCTGCAACGATCGGGCACGCTGGCCGAGCCGGTCCGGGCCGCCACCGCTTCCGGGTTACCGGTGCTCATCGAGGTAGACCTGGCCGGAGCCAGGGCCGTCAAGACCGCGATGCCCGAGGCCATCACGGTGTTCCTGGCCCCGCCCAGCTGGGAAGACCTGGAGGCCAGGCTCGTCGGGCGCGGCACCGAAACCGAGGAAGCCATCCGCCGGCGGCTGGACACCGCCCGCATCGAATTGGCGGCTCAAAATGACTTCGACCAAGTCGTCGTCAACAGTCAATTGGAGTCTGCGTGCGCAGAATTGGTATCCTTGCTGGTGGAAAACGCGCCTGACCCGGGCTGAGCCGCCTCGCCAGACGCCAATCAAGCACCACGTTCATGCCGTTTGCACCGCTCTAAGCGCCAGGAGAAATTCTTCAGTGAGTAATTCGCAGTCCGACGCGTCGGTCGCCGCCCTGCCCGCCATGGATCAGTTCGATCCCTCCGCGGGCGGACAACGCACCTACGACACCCCACTGGGTATCACCAACCCGCCCATCGACGAGCTGCTGGACCGCGTCTCGAGTAAATACGCCCTCGTCATCTACGCGGCGAAGCGGGCCAGGCAGATCAACGACTACTACAACCAGCTGGGCGAGGGCATCCTCGAATACGTTGGTCCGCTGGTCGAACCGGGGCTGCAGGAAAAGCCGCTGTCCATCGCGATGCGCGAGATCCACACCGACCTGCTCGAACACACCGAGGGCGAGTAACAGGACAGGCCGGGCGCTGTGACCAGCTCTGAGAGCCGCTACGGGGCCTCCCGCGAAGGCGCGGCGTAGATGGATCGCAAGCGCATCGTCGTCGGCGTCTCGGGCGGTATCGCCGCCTACAAGGCGTGCACCGTGGTGCGCCAGCTCGCCGAGGCCGGCCATGAAGTCCGCGTCATCCCCACCGATACGGCGCTGCGCTTCGTCGGCGCCGCCACGTTCGAGGCCTTGTCCGGCCAACCCGTCCACACCGGCGTCTTCACCGACGTCCCCGAGGTGCCGCACGTGCGCCTCGGCCAACAGGCCGACCTGGTCGTCGTGGCGCCGGCCACCGCGGATCTGCTGGCGCGTGCGGTGCACGGTCGCGCCGACGATCTGCTGACCGCGACGCTGCTCACGGCCCGGTGCCCGGTGCTGTTCGCGCCGGCGATGCACACCGAGATGTGGTTACACCCCGCCACCGTCGACAACGTGGCGACTTTGCGGCGCCGGGGCGCTGTGGTGCTGGAACCGGCATTCGGACGGCTCACCGGCACGGACAGCGGCAAAGGACGGCTGCCCGAGGCCGAAGAGATCACCACGCTGGCGCACCTGCTGCTGGAGCGCCACGACGCGCTGCCGTACGACCTGGCCGGCCGCAAGGTGCTGGTCACCGCGGGCGGCACCCGCGAGCCCATCGATCCCGTCCGCTTCATCGGCAACCGCAGCTCCGGCAAGCAGGGCTACGCCGTCGCCCGCGTCGCCGCCCAGCGCGGCGCCGAGGTCACCTTGATCGCGGGGCACACCGTCGGGCTCATCGACCCCGCCGGCGTCGAGGTGGTGCACATCAGCTCGGCGCAGCAACTCGGCGACGCCGTCTCCAAGCACGCCCCGGCGGCCGATGTGCTGGTGATGGCCGCGGCGGTCGCCGACTTCCGGCCCGCGCAGGTTGCCGCCGCCAAGATAAAAAAGGGCGCAGGCGACGCCGATGTCCCGCCGACGATCGAGTTGGTGCGCAACGACGACGTGCTGGCCGGCGCCGTCCGCGCCCGTACCCACGGCGAGCTGCCCAACATGCGGGCCATCGTGGGCTTCGCGGCCGAGACCGGCGACGCCAACGGCGACGTGCTCTTCCACGCGCGAGCGAAGTTGCGGCGCAAGGGATGTGACCTGCTGGTCGTCAACGCGGTGGGCGACGGCCGGGCGTTCGAGGTGGACAACAACGACGGCTGGCTGCTGGCCGCCGACGGCACCGAGTCGGCGCTGCAGCACGGCTCCAAGACGCTGATGGCCAGCCGCATCGTGGACTCGATCGTCACGTTCCTCAACAGCGACGGCGAATAGCGGCCCGCCGGTGTGCCGCTCGGAAGGCTGTTAGAAACTCTTGGGAACGCCCGGCTGAGTCCGGCGATCGAGATGCGCTTAAAATAATTTGTCTAACTAACATTCGGACGAATGGAAGGATCGAAGAGTGAGCGAGACGGGTCGGCTGTTTACCAGTGAGTCGGTGACCGAGGGACATCCCGACAAGATCTGTGATGCCATCAGCGACTCGGTGCTCGACGCGCTTCTGGCGGACGACCCCCGCTCCCGTGTCGCGGTCGAGACGCTGGTGACGACCGGCCAGGTGCACGTGGTGGGCGAGGTGACGACGACCGCCAAGGAGGCGTTCGCCGACATCACCAACACCGTGCGCGCCCGCATCCTCGACATCGGCTACGACCACTCCGACAAGGGCTTCGACGGTGCCACCTGCGGGGTCAACATCGGCATCGGGGCGCAGTCGCCCGACATTGCGCAGGGTGTGGACACCGCCCATGAAAGCCGCGTCGAGGGCGCCGCCGACCCGCTGGACTCCCAGGGTGCCGGCGACCAGGGCCTGATGTTCGGCTACGCGATCAACGACACCCCCGAGCGGATGCCGCTGCCCATCGCGCTGGCCCACCGGCTGTCGCGGAAGCTGACCGAGGTCCGCAAGAACGGGACGCTGGACTACCTGCGCCCGGACGGCAAGACCCAGGTCACCATCGAATACGAGGACAACGTCCCGGTGCGGCTGGACACCGTGGTCGTGTCCACGCAGCACGCCGACGGGATCGACCTGGAAAAGACGCTGGATCCCGACATCCGGCGCCACGTGCTCAAGACCGTGCTCGAAGAGCTGGCCCACGACACCCTGGACTCCTCGTCGACGCGGGTGCTGGTCAACCCGACCGGCAAGTTCGTCCTCGGCGGCCCGATGGGCGACGCCGGCCTGACCGGACGCAAGATCATCGTCGACACCTACGGCGGCTGGGCCCGCCATGGCGGCGGCGCCTTCTCGGGCAAGGATCCGTCCAAGGTGGACCGGTCGGCGGCCTACGCGATGCGCTGGGTGGCCAAGAACATCGTCGCCGCCGGACTGGCGGAGCGGGTCGAGGTGCAGGTCGCCTACGCGATTGGCAAGGCCGCCCCGGTCGGGCTGTTCATCGAGACGTTCGGCACCGCGACGGTCGACCCGGTCAAGATCGAGAAGATCGTGCCCGAGGTGTTCGACCTGCGGCCCGGCGCGATCATCCGCGATCTGGACCTGCTGCGCCCGATCTACGCGCAGACCGCCGCGTACGGCCACTTCGGCCGCACCGACGTCGAACTGCCGTGGGAGCAGCTCAACAAGGTCGACGACCTCAAGCGGGCCATCTAGCCGCTCGGCGTCCCGGAGCGTTTCACCGCGGACGGCACCGGGTGATCGGGTGCGAGCGCGGGCAGCCCGTCGATGCTGCGCCGGTTGCGCTCGGCCAGGCCCGCGAACTTCTCTTCGGTGGCCCTGGCATGCGCGTTGTCGAGCACCGGGCGTTCGTCGACGAGTTCGAGATACGGGACCGCATATCCGCACGCGTCGGCGATCCGCTCGACGTCGATGACGATGGCCGCCCGGGTGCCGGGATGGCCATCACCGAAATGTGCTGTCACGCATGCGAATTCGACGTCGTCGGGTCGCACGACGCGGCCGGTGCCGAACAGTCGCAGGATCCGGGAATTGCGGCTGAACGAGCAGAACATCACCGTGATCCGGCCGTTGTCACGCAGGTGCGCGATGGTCTCGACGCCGCTGCCGAACAAGTCGAGATAGGCCACGGTGTGGTCGTCGAGCACCGCGAAAGTGTCGCGATATCCCTTGGGGGAGAGGTTGATTCGCCCACCCTCGGTGGGCGCGGTGGCCACGAAGAACATGGCCTGCTGCCCGATGAACTCGCGCAGCGACTCGTCGATGCGGGAAAACTCCTTGGCCATGCGGCCAGCCTAGGGGTGCAACGCTTTGCGCAATGCCCGCAGGCCGCGCTCGGTGGCCTCGGCGGCCGCGGGAATCACCAGCGCGAAGCTGGCGTACCCGTGCACCATCGTGGATTCGTTGCTGAGTTCGGCGGGCACTCCTGCGGCGGTGAGCAGCTCGGCGTAGCGCGCCCCGTCGTCGCGCAGCGGATCGTGTTCTGCGGTACCGATGTACGCGGGCGGCAGCCCGGAGAAGTCGGCGGCGTTGGCCGGGGCGAGGGTGGCCGGCAGCGACGTGGGGTCGCTGATGTCCATGTCCGGCAGGTACCAGGCCAGGAAAGCGTCGATCACCTCGCGGTCCAGGACCGGCGCGTCGGCGTTCTCGATGATCGACGGCAGCGACAGGTCGGCGGTCGTCACTGGGTACCACAGCAGCTGGAACGTCAGGGCGGGGCCGCCAGTCTCGCTGGCCAGATGCGCCGTCACGGCCGCCAGGTTGCCGCCCGCGGAGTCGCCGGCGACGGCGAGGCGGTTCGGATCGCCGCCCAGCTCGGCGGCGTGCTCGGCCACCCACTGCAGCGCGGCCCAGGCGTCGTTGATGCCCGCGGGAAAGGGATGTTCGGGCGCCAGCCGGTAGCCGACGGACACGACGATGGCCTCGGCGCCCATCGCGTGCGAGCGGGCAACGGGCTCATGGGTATCCAGGTCGCCCAGGGCGAAACCGCCGCCGTGGTAGAAGACGACGACCGGCGCGGGCTCATCGGCGTTGGGAGGCCAGTAGATTCGGATCGGGATGTCGGTGAGGTCGCCGTAGCCGATCGTGCGATCCTCGACGCGCATCGCGGGCAGCATCTCCGCGGGCACCTCGAGTTGCCGCAGCCGCGCGCGTGCGACCTCCACACCCTCGCCGGCGTTGAAGGTGACGGTGACCGCATCCAGCAACGCCTTGAACGTCGGATCGATGTCTGGTCGCGCGGGGGGCGGCTCAATCATCCGTCCACCGTACGCTTCACGCTCAGCCGTACAGCGCATTTCGCAGCGCCGCGAGCCCGCGTTCCATGCCCGCGGTGGCGGCCGGGACCACCCCGGCGTAGCCGAGGTAGCCGTGCACCATCGTCGTCGCGTTGTGCACCTCGGCCGGCGTGCCGGCCGCAGCCAGCAGCTCGCCGTAGCGCGCGCCGTCGTCGCGCAGCGGGTCGTGACCGGCGACCCCGACATACGCCGGCGGCAGGTCGGCCAGGTTCGCCGCCCGGCCGGGCGCCATTCCGGGTGGGGGATTGGACAGGTCGACTTCGCCTGCGTACCAACGTGAGAACTCGCCCACGGCTTTCAGGTCCAGGATCGGCGCATCTGCGTTCTCGGTGAAGGACGGCAGCGACGAGTCCCACAGGGTGGACGGGTACCACAGCAGCTGGAACACCAGCCGCGGGCCGGCGTCATCCCGCGCCCGCTGGGCGATCACCGCGGCGATGTTGCCGCCCGCCGAGTCCCCGGCGACGGCGATCCGGGCGGGGTCGGCGCCGATCTCGGCGGCGTGCTCGGCAACCCACAGCGTTGCGGCCCAAGCGTCTTCGACGGCGGCGGGGTAGGGATGCTCGGGCGCCAACCGATAATCCACCGACACCACGATCGCGTCGGCCCCCACGCAGTGCTGGCGGCAGGTGCCGTCGTGGGTGTCCAGGTCGCCGACGACGAAGCCGCCGCCGTGGAAGAACACGACGACGGGCGCCTTGTCCGTGGAAGCCGTTGGCGGCCAATAGATCCTGATGCCCAGCGGGCCCGCTGGGCCCGGGATGTCGCGGTCCTCGACGCGCAGCTCGGGGTGCAGGGTTTTGCGCGGCAGGTCGCGAAACCGCTGGCGCGCAGCGTCGATGCCGTCGTTGGTGGATAGCCGGAACGGAACCGCATCGAGTACCTTCAGCAGGATGGGGTCGATCGAACGTTCGTCGTCGGCTGAGTCAGAGCTGGGCATGGAAGTACCGTACGCACCCCGCCTGGTGAGCGGCGGCTGGGTGGCGGCCGCCTGGGCCGGCCTCGCCTACGGCATCTTCCTGACGGTGGTCGCGCTGCGCTCGCCGCCGGGGGCGGAGCTGACCGGACACTGGTTCCTACAGCCCGGGTTCAAGGCCCTGATGGCATTCCTGCTGACGGTGGCCGCGGTGGCACACCCCATCGTCCGCGAGCGGCGCTGGCTGATGCCCGCGCTGCTGCTGTCGGCCGCTGGGGACTTCCTGCTGGCCGTCCCGTGGTGGCCGCCGTCGTTCGTGGCGGGGCTCGGCGCATTCCTGTTGGCGCACGTGTGTTTCGTCGGAGCGCTGCTGCCGCTGGCGGCCAAAGGCAAGCTGTCGCGCCTGCGCATCGGCGCGGTGGTGTTGATGTGCGCGGCGGCTTTCGGTCTGCTGGTGTGGTTTTGGCCGCACCTGGGCTCCGACAAGCTTCCGGTCACGGCCTACCTCCTGGTGCTGACCATCATGGTGTGCACGGCGTTCATGGCGAAGTTGCCGACGGCCTGGGCGGCCGCCGGAGCGGCATGTTTCGCGTTGTCGGACTCGATGATCGCCATCGGCCGGTTCATCCTGGTCAACGAGGCGCTGGCGGTACCGATCTGGTGGCTCTACGCCGCCGCCCAAATCCTGATCACGGCCGGGTTCTTCTTCGGCAGAACCGACGGTGCCGAGGCCGTGCACGACGGCACCGAGCCCGCAGCGTCCTGAATGTCGGTGGTCGCCGCTACGGTGTGCCCGGGCGGTAAACGTGTTGATTAGCAAGGTCGTTCGTCGTTCGGTGGCGCGGTGACCCCGGCCGTGCGGACGCCCGCCGAGGTCGAGCCGATCGCCCGGGTGTTGCCGATGCTGTCGGTGCCGCACCTGGATCGCGAGTTCGACTACCTGGTGTCGGCCGAGCAGTCCGACGACGCGCAGCCGGGCGTGCGGGTGCGGGTCCGGTTCCACGGCAGGCTGGTCGACGCGTTCGTGCTGGAACGACGCCACGACACCGATCACGTCGGCAAGCTGGGCTGGCTCGACCGCGTGGTCTCCGCCGAACCGGTGCTGAGCCCGGAGATCGGGCGGCTCGTCGACGCGGTGGCCGCGCGCTACGCCGGGACGCGGCCCGACGTGTTGCGGCTGGCGGTGCCGGCCCGGCACGCCAGGGTGGAGCGGGAGCCCGCGGCGCCGCCGTCGGTCGCGCCGCCGCCCGAGCCGGTCGACCCGGCGGGTTGGGAGCTCTACGACCGCGGCGGGCAGTTCCTGGCCGCCCTGGCCGAGTCGCGCGCCGCGCGGGCGGTGTGGCAGGCGCTGCCGGGTGAGCTGTGGGCCGACCGGTTCGCCGAGGCCGCCGCGCAGACCATCCGCGCGGGGCGTGCGGTGTTGGCGATCGTCCCGGATCAGCGCGACCTGGACGCGCTGCACCACGCCGCGATCGCCCGGATCGACGAGGGCTGCGTGGTGGCGCTGTCGGCGGGACTGGGCCCGGCCGCGCGCTACCGGCGGTGGCTGGGCGCGTTGCGGGGGCAGGCGCGGCTGGTGATCGGCACGCGCAGTTCGGTGTTCGCGCCGCTGAGCGACCTGGGGTTGGTCATGGTGTGGGCCGACGCCGACGACAGCCTGGCCGAACCGCGGGCGCCCTACCCGCACGCCAGGGAGGTGGCGATGCTGCGGGCGCATCAGGCCCGGTGCGCGGCGCTGATCGGCGGCTACGCCCGGACCGCCGAAGCCCAGGCGCTGGTGCGCAGCGGCTGGGCCCACGACATCGTCGCCACCCGCGAGGTGGTGCGCGCCCGCACGCCGCGGGTGGTGGCCCTGGACGACACGGGCTACGCCGACGAACGCGACCCGGCGGCGCGCACCGCACGGCTGCCCTCCATCGCGCTGCGCGCCGCCCGCGTGTCGCTGGAGGCCGGTGCGCCGGTGCTCGTGCAGGTGCCGCGGCGCGGGTATGTCCCGTCGCTGGCGTGCGGGCGCTGCCGCACCATCGCCCGCTGCCGGCACTGCACCGGGCCGCTGTCGCTACCGGACGCCGGCCCCGCCCAGGGCGCGGTCTGCCGGTGGTGTGGCCGCGCCGAACCGACGCTGCGCTGCACGCGCTGCGGATCGGATACGGTGCGCGCGGTGGTCGTCGGGGCCCGGCGCACCGCCGAAGAGCTCGGCCGCGCGTTCGCCGGCACGCCGGTCGTCACCTCGGCAGGCGACGCCATCGTCGCCGAGGTCGCCGCCCGCCCGGCCCTGGTGGTCGCCACCCCGGGCGCCGAGCCCTGCGCCGAGGGCGGTTACGGGGCCGCGCTGCTGCTGGACACCTGGGCGCTGCTGGGCCGCCAAGACCTGCGCGCCGCCGAGGACGCGCTGTGGCGCTGGATGAGCGCCGCCGCCTTGGTTCGCGCCCGCGGCGACGGCGGTGTGGTGACGGTGATCGCCGAATCCTCAATTCCCACAGTGCAATCCCTGATCCGCTGGGACCCCGTCGGTCACGCGGACGCGGAGTTGACGGCCCGCGCCGAGGTCGGGCTGCCGCCCAGCGTGCACATGGCGGCCATCGACGGCGGCACCGAAGCGGTGGCCACCCTGCTCGAGGAGGCCCGCCTGCCCGACGGCGCCGAGCTGCTCGGCCCGGTGGACCTGCCGCCGGGCGCCCGGCGGCCCGCCGCCACCCCGCCGGGCGTTCCGGTGACCAGGATGCTGGTGCGGGTCCCGCGGGAACAGGGTTTGGCGCTGGCCTCGAGCCTGCGGGACGGCGTCGCGGTGCTCAGCGCGCGGCAAACCCACGATCCGGTGCGAGTGCAGATGGACCCGCTGCACATCGGCTAGCCGCAACCTCGGGCGTGGCGCGCGGAATCTTGGGCTCGCCGCGCGGGACACGGCCCGGCAGCGATAGTATGCATAAGAAATAATCTCTGCCTACGTCCATTGGCGGGCCGCTGTACACTTCTGAGTTTTCAGCCCGCAACGGGCCAGCAGAAGGCTCCAGGAAAGGGGTCCCTTGATGGCGGAGAACGCGACGGAAGCCAACGAGTCATTGGACGTCATCACCGATGCCTTGCTGACGGCTTCCCGGCTGCTGGTGGGAATCTCGGCGCGGTCCATCGCGCAGGTCGACGAGACCATCACGATCGCGCAGTTCCGCACCCTGGTGATCCTGTCCAACCGCGGGCCGATCAATCTGGCCACGCTGGCCGGCCTGCTGGGCGTGCAGCCGTCCGCAACCGGGCGCATGGTCGACCGGCTCGTCGCCTCCGGCCTGATCGACCGCCTCCCGCATCCCACGTCGCGGCGCGAGCTGCTGGCCGCGCTCACCAAGCGCGGACGCGAGGTCGTTCGCCGGGTCACCGCCTGCCGGCGCGCCGAAATCGCCAACATCGTCGAAAAGATGCCCGCGGCCGAACGCCACGGGCTGGTGCGGGCGTTGACGTCGTTCACCGCCGCCGGGGGCGAACCCGACGCGGTGCTCGAAATCGACTTGTAGCCGGCCGCGCTCAGCGCTTCTCGGCGGTGAGCAGCAGGTACTCCCACCCCATGACGCCGTCGGCCCAGTACTCCTGCGCGAGCTCGAGCAGCTGGGCGTCGAGCTCGGCGGTCAACACCCGGTTGTGGCCGATGTTCGTGTAGGCCTCGATCGTCGGACCGTAGTGATTCTTGAAGTAGTCGCGCACGGTCTCGGCGCTGTCGAACCGCCGCACCTCGAGCAGGCGCCGCTCTGTGGTGACGTGGTCGACCTGATTGCCCAGCAGCCCGGTGACGTAGCCCTCGCGTCCCCACAGTGCGGCCGGGGGGACCGACGGCGACAGGCTGGGCCGGTAGGGGCGGATGGCGGCCAGCGTCCGGCCGAAGAATCCCTCCCGGGTCCAGCTGATCAGCCCGATCCTGCCGCCCGGCCGGCAGACCCGGACCAGCTCGCTGGCCGCGCGCTGATGATCCGGCGCGAACTGCACGCCGATCGCCGAGACCACTGCGTCGAACTCCCCGTCGCCGAACGGCAGCGCGTGCGCGTTGGCCTCGCGGTAGTGAAGTTTCAGACCCTCGGCGACCGCTCGCTCGTGGGACCGCTGCAGCAGTTGCGGTGTCAGGTCGGAAGAAACGACGGTCGCACCAGCCCTGGCGGCCGGAAGCGAGATGTTGCCCGAGCCGGCGGCCACGTCGAGCACCATATCGTCGGGCCCAATGCCCGTGGCGGAGACCAGGATTGGGCCAAGCGGGGCCATCACCTCCTCGGCCATCAGCGCGTAGTCGCCCAGCGCCCACATGGCCCGGTGGGCGGCAGCGACCTTGTGGTCGTCACGAACGGTGCTATCGAGAGTCATCGATCCTCCTGGAAGTAGGGAATGCGTACCCGACCTCGTTGTCGCTGGCACCGCGGCGCGCAGTGGCCCGCAATGCCCTCAAGAAATAGTATGCATTAGCAATAGTAGATGTCGATAATATCTTGGTGTGGGATGTCGGGAGCGGGCGCGGCGGTTCTTAGACTGGGCCGGTGCGTCTTGTCTTCGCCGGCACCCCAGAACCGGCGCTGCCCTCTTTGCGGCGGCTCATCGACTCGCCCCGCCACGAGGTGGTGGCGGTGCTGACCAGGCCCGATGCCGCCTCCGGGCGGCGCGGTAAGCCCGAACCGTCACCGGTCGCCCGCGAGGCGCTCGACCGCGGCATCCCGGTGTTGCGGCCGTCGAAGCCGAACTCGCCGGAATTCGTCGCCGAGCTCGCGGAGCTCGCGCCGGAGTGCTGCGCGGTAGTGGCCTACGGCGCGTTGCTGCGCGACGGCCTGCTCGCGGTGCCCGCGCGCGGCTGGATCAACCTGCACTTCTCGCTGCTGCCCGCCTGGCGCGGCGCCGCGCCGGTGCAGGCCGCCATCGCGGCGGGCGACGCGATCACCGGGGCCACGACGTTCCAGATCGAGCCCAGCCTGGATTCGGGACCGGTTTACGGCATCGTCACCGAGACGATCCGTCCGACCGACACCGCGGGGGATCTGCTTGAGCGGCTTGCGGATTCGGGTGCCGCGCTGTTGTCGACGACGCTGGACGGCGTGGCCGACCAGACGCTGACACCCCGGCCGCAGCCGGCCGACGGCGTCAGCATCGCCCCCAAGATCACCGTCGAGGAGGCGCGGGTGCGTTGGGACCTTCCGGCGCAGGTGGTGGAGCGCCGGATTCGGGCCGTCACGCCGAATCCGGGCGCCTGGACCCAGATCGGCGACCTGCGCGTCAAACTCGGCCCGGTCCAGGTCGGCGCCGACGCGCCAGAATCCTTGTCGCCCGGCGCCATTCACGTGGACCGCAAGAACGCGTGGATCGGCACCGGCTCGGACCCGGTGCGGCTGGGCCAGCTGCAGCCGCCCGGCAAGAAACTCATGAACGCCGTCGACTGGGCGCGCGGCGCCCGGCTGGACAGCGCGGTGCGGGCCTCATGAGCCCGGCCCCCAATCAGCGCAGGCCCGCCGCGCCGCGGCGGCGCAAGCCGCTGGACCCGGCGCGTGCGGCGGCGTTCCAGGTGCTGCGCGCGGTAAGCGAGCGCGATGCGTACGCCAACCTGGCCTTGCCCGCGGCGTTGCGCGACCGCGGCCTCAGCGGCCGCGACGCCGCGTTCGCCACCGAGCTGACCTACGGCACGTGCCGCAGCCGCGGGCTGCTCGACGCGGTCATCGGCGCCGCCGCCGGGCGCCCCCCAGAAGCGATCGACCCGGTGCTGCTCGATCTGCTTCGGCTGGGCACCTACCAACTGCTGCGCACCCGCGTCGACGCGCACGCCGCGGTCTCCACCACCGTCGAACAGGCCGGCGTCGAATTCGATTCGGCGCGAGCGGGTTTCGTCAACGGCGTGCTGCGCACGATCTCCGGGCGCGACGAGAAGTCGTGGGTCGACGAGCTGGCACCCGACCGGGCCAAGGATCCGATCGGGCATGCCGCGTCCGTGCATGCGCACCCGCGCTGGATCGCGCAGGCCTTCGCCGACGCGCTGGGCGCCGACGCCGGGGAACTCGAGGCCGTGCTGGCCAGCGACGACGAGCGGCCCTTGGTGCACCTGGCCGCCCGGCCCGGGGTGTTGACGGCCGCCGAGCTGGCCTCGCAATTGGACCCGGCCTCCGGCGGCACGGTGGGCAAGTACTCGCCGTACGCGGTGTACCTGGGCGGCGGCGACCCCGGGCGGCTGACCGCGGTGCGCGACGGCCAGGCCCTGGTCCAGGACGAGGGCAGCCAGCTGGTGGCCCGCGCGCTCACGCTGGCACCGGTCGACGGCGACGGCGGACGCTGGCTGGACCTGTGCGCCGGCCCCGGCGGCAAGACGGCGCTGCTGGCCGCGCTGGGCGCCGAGACCGGCGCGCGGGTCACCGCGATCGAGCCGTCGTCGTCGCGCGCGGACCTGGTGGCCGAGAACACTCGCGGGCTCGGGGTGGAGGTGCTGCGCGTCGACGGCCGCGAGAGTGGACTCGAGCCGGGCTTCGACCGGGTGCTCGTCGACGCGCCGTGCACCGGGCTGGGCGCCCTGCGGCGGCGCCCGGAAGCCCGCTGGCGGCGCCAGCCCACCGACGTGCCGACGCTGAGCAAGCTGCAGCGCGAACTGCTGGCCGCCGCGATCGCGCTGACCCGGCCCGGCGGCGTGGTGCTCTACGCGACGTGCTCGCCACACCTGGCCGAGACCGTCGGAGTCGTCGCCGACGCGCTGCGCCGGCATCCGGTGTCGGCGCTGGATGCCCGGCCGCTGTTCGAGCCGGCGGATCTGGGCCCGTCGGCGCAGGGCCCCTACGCACAGCTCTGGCCGCACCGGCACGGCACCGACGCGATGTTCGCCGCCGCGCTGCGCCGCCTGCCGTGAGCCGGGCGGCCCGGCTCAGTAGTGTGGCGCACATGCCTGGCAGGACCGAACCCGTGACGGAAGCCCTGATCGCGCCATCGATCCTGGCGGCCGACTTCGCCCGGCTGGCCGACGAGGCCGCCGCCGTCGCCGGTGCCGACTGGCTGCATGTCGACGTGATGGACGGCCATTTCGTGCCCAACCTGACGATCGGCCTCCCGGTCGTGGAGAGCCTGCTGGCCGCCACCCGAATCCCGGTGGACTGCCATCTGATGATCGACAACCCGGACCGATGGGCACCGCCCTACGCCGAGGCGGGCGCCTACAACGTCACGTTCCACGCCGAGGCCACCGAGAACCCGATCGCGGTGGCCCGCGACATCCGTGCGGCGGGCTCCAAGGCCGGCATCAGCGTGAAGCCGAAGACGCCGCTGGAGCCCTACCTGGAAATCCTGCCGCACTTCGACACCCTGCTCATCATGTCGGTGGAGCCCGGCTTCGGCGGCCAGAGCTTCATCCCCGACGTGCTGAGCAAGGTGCGTACCGTGCGCAAACTGGTCGACGCGGGGGAGTTGACCATCCTCGTCGAGATCGACGGCGGCATCAATGCGGACACCATCGAGCAGGCCGCCGAGGCGGGCGTCGACTGCTTTGTCGCCGGCTCCGCCGTCTACGGCGCCGACGACCCCGAGGCCGCGGTGGAGGCGTTGCGACGTCAGGCCGTTGCCGCGTCGCCGCACCTACGCGGATGAGCGTCGCGGCGCCCGGCATCGAAGCGGCGATGCGCCTGGCCATCGAACACTCCTACCGGGTCAAGGGCAGCACGTACCCGAACCCACCCGTCGGGGCCGTCATCCTGGACACCGGCGGCGAGGTCGTGGGCGTCGGCGGCACCGCGCCCACAGGTGGCGACCACGCCGAGGTGATGGCGCTGCGCCGGGCCGGGCGGCTGGCCGAAGGCGGCGTCGCGGTGATCACGCTGGAACCGTGCAACCACCACGGCAAGACCCCGCCGTGTGTGGACGCCCTGCTGCATGCCGGTGTGACGACCGTGGTGTACGCGGTCGCCGACCCCAACGAGGTCGCGGCCGGCGGCGCGGCCCGGCTGGCCGAGGCCGGGGTGGACGTGCAGCCCGGGGTGCTGGCCGACGAGGTGGCGGCCGGGCCGCTGCGCGAATGGCTGCACAAGCAGCGGACCGGGCTGCCGCATGTGACGTGGAAGTACGCCGGCAGCGTCGACGGGCGCAGCGCGGCCGCCGACGGCTCGAGTCAGTGGATCTCCAGCGAGGCCGCCCGCCTGGACGTGCACCGGCGACGGGCCGCCGCGGACGCGATCGTGGTCGGCACCGGCACCGTGCTGGCCGACGACCCGGCGTTGACCGCTCGGCTGCCCGACGGCTCACTGGCGGCGAAGCAACCGCTGCGCGTCGTGGTAGGCAAGCGCGAAATCCATTCGGAGGCAAGGGTTCTCAACGACGACTCGCGCACGATGGTGATCCGGACCCACGACCCGATGGAGGTGCTGCAGGCGCTCGGCGGTTGCACCGATGTCCTGCTGGAGGGCGGACCGACGCTCGCCGGCGCCTTCCTGCGGGCCGGCGTGGTCGACAGGATCCTGGCCTACGTCGCGCCGATGCTGTTAGGGGGGCCCGTCACCGTCGTCGACGACGTGGGGGTGCCGACCATCGCCAAGGCGCTGCGCTGGCAGTTCGACGGCGTCGACCGGATGGGTCCGGATCTGGTGCTCAGCCTGGTGCCGCACCGCGCCTAGCAGTGCTCCTAGCGCTCACCGAGGGCGAGCGCTTGCTCCTCGACGGCGACTTCCGGTTCCTCGGCGTGGTCCTTGCGGCTGCCCAGCAGCAGGCCAAGCAGCGCTCCCACCACACAGATGACGACGGTGGCCGCGAAGATGTCGCCGTACATGCCCGCGAACGCCTTCAGGTACAAAGTCCCTTGGATCGCAATGCGTTCCAGCAGGGTGGCATCCGGCGGGATCGCCGCCGACAACCCCTGCACGATCTGGTTGAAGCGGTACAGGCCCCAGGCGCTGAGCGCGGCGATGCCGATCAGCATGCCGGTGTTGCGGGCCACCACCACCGCCGCGGAGGCGATGCCGTGTTGGGCCGAGGGGACGACACGCAGGGCGGCCGATGTCAGCGGCCCGATCACCAGGCCAAGCCCGACGCCGGCCACCAGCAGGTCGGTGTGCAGCGCGGGGAGGGTGATGCCAAAGATGTTGTGGTGCTGGCTCAATACGTCGAGCCGCCAGAAGTGGATCAGCCAATAGCCGTAGGCCGCGATCAGCAGGCCGACGAAGGTCGTCAGGCGGTCACCGACCCGGGTCGCGAGCAGCCCGCCCACCACCGCGCCGATCGGCAGCGCGATCAGGAACCAGGTCAGCAACCCGGCGGCCTGGGTCTGGCTCATCTGCAGCACGCCCTGGCCGAACAGCTCCACGTTGACCAGCGTCACCATCAACGCGGCACCCGCGCACAGCGATGCGCCCAGCGCGGCCAGGAACGGCCGGAACTTCACCCCGGTCGGTTCGATCAACCGGGTGCGCGCGAAGCGCTCCCAGATCACAAACGCCACCGCGACGACGATCGCGCCGATCACCAGCGGGGCCCCGTTGGGCGGCAGAATCTGTTTGCCGTCGGGCGCCGGGTTGTAGAGGCCAACGACCGTCAGGCCCAGCGTCACGGCCAGGAGCAGGCCACCCACCACGTCGATCTTCTCCGGCGCTTCGGTGCGTTGCCGAGATGGCAGGCTGAACTGGATCATCAACATGGCGATCAAGGTCAGCGGGACGTTGATCCAGAAGACGTAGCGCCAGTCGTGGAACAGCCAGACGATGAAGATCCCGTAGAGCGGGCCCAATACGCTGCCGAGTTCCTGAGCGGCACCGATACCGCCCAGCACGCCCGCGCGGTTGCGCTGTGCCCACAGGTCGGCGCCCAGCGCCAGCGTGACCGGCAGCAATGCGCCGCTGGCCACGCCCTGGATGGTCCGGCCGGCGATCAGCATGTGGAAGTCGCCCCAGTGCCCGGCCAGAGCGGTGACCACCGAGCCGACGATGAACAACGCCAGGCTGGCCTGCAGCAGCAGCTTGCGGCCGAAGCGGTCGGAGGCCCGGCCCAGCAGCGGCATGGCGGCGATGTAGCCCAGCAGGTACATCGTGACGATCCAGGTGATGCGCTGCAGCTGGTTAACCGGGATCCCGACGTCGCGCATGATGTCGCGGATGATCGTGACCACGACATACATGTCCAGCGCGCCCAGCAGGACGGCCAGGCTGCCGGCGCCGATCGCGACGCCGCGCCCCGCTCGTGAAGTCATCAGCTCACCGGGGGCTTGGTGACCGTGACCGGCTGGCCCCAATTCGACAGGGTCATCTGGACGGCATTGCCCGAGCTCTTCTGCAGGTTGGCCTGGACCAGCTGGTGGTCGCCGGACTCCTGGATCCAGACGGTGCTCGGCATCGGCTGGGTCGCGTTGAACTGCGGCGCGATCTTGTTGACCGCGTCGGCGGTGACGTTTCCGCTGATCTTGATGGTGCTCTGCCCGTTGATCGTTTCGCGGCCTTCGGCCTTGGCGTTGGTGAAGTTCGCCAGCACGTTGGCCAGGCCGGTGTCGGGATTCAGGATCGCCGAGACGTCGTAGACGTCGGAGGCCTTGCCGAAGTCACTCCACTTGTTCGGGGTGAGCGTGGCGTACAGCACCGAGTCGTAGACCACGAACTGGGCGTCGATGTCCGAGCCCGCCAGGCTCAGCAGCGCATTGCCCGACGCGGCGGTGGCCGGGGTGAGGGTGAGGTCGCCGTTCAGCGTCTTGATCGGCAGCCCCTGGATCTTGCCCTGGACCGACAACACCAGGTGCACGCTCTTGACGTTCTTGGTGGTGTCGGCGGATTGCTTGACCAGCGTGGTGGCGTCAGGCAACGGTGCGCCGCTCTGCTTCGGACCGGACGAGCAGCCGGCGATCAAGGCGGTGGCGAGGCTTAGGGAGACGAGGACGGCCGATAGACGGCGGCGAGTCTGCATACTCTGCATCGTAGAGGGTGCGGGTGACCGGGCCCCGGAACGTGGTGCCCTCGCGCCGGCCCGACGGGCGTGTTGCTGGCGGCGGCACCGGCCGCTCACCTGGCAAAGTGCGGGCCAATTAGCCTGGTGCCATGTTCACCGGAATTGTCGAGGAACTGGGACACGTGACCGGCCGCGACGTCCTCGCCGACGCCGCGCGGCTGACGATCCGCGGACCGGTCGTGACCGCCGACGCCGGCCATGGCGATTCGATCGCCGTCAACGGCGTGTGCCTGACGGTCGCCGAGCTGTTGGCCGACGGCCAGTTCACCGCCGACGTGATGGCCGAGACGCTGAACCGCTCGAACCTGGGCGCGCTAGAGCCGGGCAGCCGGGTGAACCTGGAGCGCGCCGCGGCCATCAACAGCCGGCTGGGCGGACACATCGTGCAGGGGCATGTCGACGGCACCGGGCAGGTGGTGGCCCGCGCGCCCTCGGAGAATTGGGAAGTGGTGCGCATCGAGGTCCCCGCGGACGTCGCCCGCTACATCGTCGAGAAGGGATCGATCACCGTCGACGGGATTTCGCTGACTGTCTCGGGGCTGGGCGCCGAGCCGCAGGACTGGTTCGAGGTGTCGCTGATCCCGACAACCCGGGAGCTGACGACGCTGGGCGGGGCCCCGGTCGGCACGCAGGTGAATCTCGAAGTCGACATCATCGCGAAATACGTTGAGCGCCTTATGGAAACGCGGTAGCGAGCTAGCAGCCACCGGGCTGATTCGCAGCGCCTTGTCCCGTCGCATGGTTCCAAGGATCCTCCAAGAATCCTTCGAGGCCTCTCACTGAGTCTTGCCGTGACCGACCGAACGGCCGGTATCCGCAGACCTTCAGATGAGAGGGAACAAACAATGACGAGTCAACCCCCCGCGCCCGGGCGTTACCCCGGCCCGACCGGCGGGCCTGGCGATGTGGCGCTGTCGGACAAGAGCAAGCTGGTGGCGGGTTTACTACAGATCTTCCTCGGTGGTCTTGGTATCGGCCGCTTCTACCTCGGCTACACCACCCTGGGCATCGTGCAAATCGTGGTCACCGTCTTCACCTTCGGAATCGGCGCGTTGTGGCCGTTCGTCGACGGAATCATGATCCTGATGGGCAAGGTCCCCGACGCGGAGGGACGCGCGCTGCGGGACTGAGACATTCGGCTAGGGAATAACGACAGACGGATAGCAGGCCGCGACGGTCCCCTTGCCGCTCGCGGCCTGCTATCCAGCCGTTCTCAAGAGCTCAGCGCCCGCCGTCTTCGCTGGCGAATATTTCATTGGGAAATGGTTGCCGATTTCACCAGTTAGTTTTCGTTGCGTCATTTATCGCCGATCCACTCGGCGCCCGAAATTCACCCTTAGTTAAGGACGCCGGACGTAATGCCGGTGGGGACCGCGGTGCCAGGGTCGCTCGCACCGGCCGCTTCAAGTGTGAAGGTGATCGGGCCGCATCCGGCCGTGGCGAGCACTGCGAACGCGAGGACGATGGCGACGACAAGTTTGCGCATGGGGGTTAAGGTACGGCCCCGCGTTTCCCGAATCGGAGGCGGGCAACTTTCCGGCCGCTAAATGAATGCGCGCGATAGCGAATCTCGTTGTGCCCTGGCCAAAAAAATGCAGGCGTACCAGTTTTCGCTCGTCCGACCTATGTCGCGAATTCCGCATTTCGTGGCGCGAAATCGGGCCCCGTGGCGGTGAACTTGAATTTATCTTCCAACGCGAAAGACGTTGCAGTGCAGTAGGTTTTGCTCCCAGAGAACTTGCCGATAAATAATTGGATTACATTTCCGAGGAGCGTATGCGCTCCCGGCGACGGTACAAGGCGGAGTGGGTCGGGCGGCCGCGGCAGCAACCCCTCACGTGTAGCCGTCGTTTCGTGATCGAATGGGCCCACGGTCCGGCGTGGGCCCATAGCGCTGCCGCAGCCGGGTCGGGCAGTGTCGGTACCAAAGGGGAAGGGGCACCGTGGCGGACGAGCCAGCGGAATTCGACGGACTGCATGGCTTACGTCCGGGTTCCCGGGTGGGGCACTACCGGCTCAGGCGGTTGCTGGGCAAAGGTGGGTTCGGCCACGTGTGGGAGGCGGAGGACACCGTGATGGAGCGCTTGGTGGCGCTCAAGCTGCTCAAGTCCGAGTTCTCGGGAAACGAGAAATTCCGGCAGCGGCTGTTTCGGGAGGCGCGTGCGGCCGGGCGCTTGCATGAGCCTCACGTGGTGCCCATCCATCAGTGCGGAGAAGTCGATGGACATCTCTACATCGACATGCGGCTGATCGACGGGACCGACCTCGACGGCGTGTTGTCCGGGCAGGGGCCGCTCGGCCCGGCGCGAGCGGTGGCCATGGTGCGCCAGATCGCCGCGGCGCTGGACGCCGCCCACCACGCCGGGTTGATTCACCGCGACGTCAAGCCGGCCAACATCTTGCTGGGCCGTGACGAATTCGCCTGCCTGCTCGATTTCGGACTGGCCAACGCCGCCTCCGACGCCAAGCTGACGAGCACCGGATTCACCGTCGGGACGTTCGCCTATCTGGCGCCGGAGCGCCTGGGCGCGCCCGGCGTGGTGGACCATCGCGCGGACATCTACGCGCTGACCTGTGTGCTCTACGAATGCCTGACCGGCAACCCGCCGTATCCGACCGGGGACCTGCCCGCGGTGATCGGCGCGCATCTCACCGCCCCCATCCCGCGCCCGAGCCAAGGCAGGCCACACATTCCCGCCGCCTTCGACCACGTCATCGCCCGCGGCATGGCCAAAACCCCCGCCGATCGCTACGCGAGCGCGGGGGAGCTGGCCGCCGCCGCGGAACGCGCGCTGAGCACTCCGAACCAGAACCACGCGGAAACGGTGGCCGCCGGAACCCAGCCCGCCTGGTTGGCCGGCGGCCCACCTCCCCCCGCCGGGGCGCCGCCGCACGCCTGGCAGCCCATCCCGCCGCCGCCGTGGGGCGGCCCGGTCATCCCGCCCGCCCGGCGCACCAACCGTGCGCTCATCGCGGGAGGCATCGCGATGGTGGTGACGCTCGTCATCGTGGGCGTGGTGCTCGTGCTGAACGTCACCCACGAGGACCAGCCGCCGGTGGCCGCGCCGACCACCTCCACCAGCCCCAGCCCCTCGCCTGACTCGGGCCCGTTCACCGGCTCCTACACCGCGCAGTTCGGTGCCTTCGCCGACATCGACGGCAAACCGCGCGATGGTTCCCAGCCGACGAAGGAGTCGTGGCGAACGCGTTCGGTGTGCCGTTCCAACACCTGCGTGGCGACCGCGTCGCGCACGAGCGGCAAGACCAGCCTTCCGGCGTTCGTCTTCGACCAGGTCGGCGGTTCGTGGGTAGGGGTGGGCACCGACTCCGCATTTTGCGACGGCGCAACCACCGAGCGGTTCATCATCCTCACCCTGCGCCCGCAGCCGGACGGCGGCATGGCCGGCGATCTGTACCTGGAGACGCCGTGGGGCTGCTTCGACAAGGCGACGGCCAAGTTCGCCCGCACGGGTGGCGTCGACGTGACGGGCCTTCCCGACCCGGCCGGCCAGGCGCCCCGGGTGGTATCGCCGGCCGAGGCGCTGTACGGGCGCTACCACGGGCAAATCGTCCACTCGCGCAACGGAACTCCCGGAACGTGGCCCGGCGCCAAGCAGGACGCCGACTTCGGCGTCAAGACGTACTGCCTGCGCTCCGGAGACCGATGCATGAGCTACTTGTGGGGGTCCGACGGATCGCAGCCGCTGGTCTTCGCAAACGGGGAGTGGACGCGCAACAGCGAGTACGCCAGTTCGTGCCCGACGGGCGGCAAGGGCCGCGTCAAGATCAGCGGGCAGTATCCGCTTCCGCAGCCGCCGCAGGATCCGGTCACGCACCTCGTCGGTCATGGCGTCCAGAAAGAAATCGGGACCACGTGCACCGACAGTGACTTCGACGAAACCTTCGACCGCACCGGCGATTGACGCCATGCGCGCCCCCAAATAGAAAGCAGGCCGCGAGGGTCCCCTTGCCACTCGCGGCCTGCTCTCCCCCCAGTCAGAAGGGTCAGCGGATTAGACCGGGACCCAGATCGGGCCGTTCCAGTAGCCCCAATGGTTCGCGCCCGGGTTCCAGACGATCTCAGCCCACGGCGCCCATGGCGGCGGGGGCGGCGGCGGGCCTGCCCACTGGGGCGCCCCATAGCCGGCCTGGCCGCCGTAGTTGTTCGGGTTGCCCTCCCAGTCGTGGCAATTGTTCCAGTTCTGGTACGGGCCCCACTCTTGATTCCACTGGTCGCCGGGGCACCAGTGATACGTCGGCGCAGGTGTCGGTGCCGCTTGCGCCACCCCTGTGGCCAGCCCAACGCCGGACATGGCCACACAGCCGGCCGTGAGCACGCCGGTACACAGGCGCAGCCAGGGCCGATTTCGCACAGCAGTATTCATGGCGCTAGCAATTCCCCCTGAGAATCGCAGGTAAACGCTTTGAGATCGCCCCGCGGCCAAAGCGAGACCCTCCCGTTGCGCAGCGGCGCCACCCAGGCCCCGTGGCCCGCGAAAAAGCCGCGGCAATAACTGTGCGCCCGTCGTGGTTCATACTGGTTGTCATACGCGGGTTCGCGTGCGTGCCGGGGCGACAGCAAGGTAGCGGTGATGACGAGGTTGGACTCCGTCGAACGGGCGGTCGCCGACATTGCGGCCGGTAAAGCCGTCGTCGTCATCGACGACGAGGACCGGGAGAACGAAGGCGACCTGATCTTCGCCGCCGAGAAGGCCACCCCGGAGATGGTGGCGTTCATGGTGCGCTACACCTCGGGCTACTTATGCGTGCCGCTGGACGGCGCGATCTGCGACCGGCTCGGACTGCTGCCGATGTACGCGGTGAACCAGGACAAGCACGGCACGGCCTACACCGTGACCGTCGACGCACGCAACGGAGTCGGCACCGGGATCTCGGCCTCCGACCGCGCCACCACGATGAGGCTGTTGGCCGATCCCACCAGTGCCGCAGACGATTTCACCCGTCCCGGCCACGTCGTGCCGTTGCGCGCCAAGGACGGCGGCGTGTTGCGTCGGCCCGGTCACACCGAGGCCGCGGTCGATCTGGCCCGGATGGCGGGGCTGCAGCCCGCGGGGGCGATCTGCGAGATCGTCAGCCAGAAGGACGAAGGCTCGATGGCGCAGACCGACGAGCTGCGCGTCTTCGCCGACGAACACGACCTGGCGCTGATCACGATCGCCGACATCATCGAGTGGCGGCGCAAGCACGAGAAGCACATCGCCCGCATCGCCGAGGCCCGAATCCCCACCCGGCACGGCGAATTCAAGGCCATCGGCTACGCCAGCATCTACGAAGAGGTCGAGCACGTCGCCCTGGTGCGTGGCGACATCGGCGGCCCCAACGGCGAGGGCGACGACGTGCTGGTGCGCGTGCACTCCGAGTGCCTGACCGGCGACGTGTTCGGCTCGCGGCGCTGCGACTGCGGGCCCCAGCTCGACGCCGCCATGGCGATGGTTGCCCGCGAGGGGCGCGGCGTGGTGCTGTACATGCGCGGCCACGAGGGCCGCGGCATCGGCCTGATGCACAAACTGCAGGCCTACCAGCTACAGGACGCCGGCGAGGACACCGTCGACGCCAACCTCAAGCTCGGGTTACCCGCCGACGCGCGCGATTACGGCATCGGCGCGCAGATCCTGGTCGACCTCGGGGTCCGCTCGATGCGGCTGTTGACGAACAATCCGGCCAAGCGCGTCGGGCTGGACGGCTACGGACTGCACATCATCGAGCGAGTCTCGCTTCCGGTGCGGGCCAACGCCGAGAACATCCGCTACCTGATGACCAAACGCGACAAGATGGGGCACGATTTGGCCGGGCTGGATGAGTTCCACGAATCCGTCCATCTGCCAGGCGAATTCGGCGGTGCTCTGTGAGTGGTGCCGGTGTGCCGGATGTCTCGGCGCTCGACGCGTCCGGCGTGCGCCTCGGCATCGTCGCCAGCACCTGGCACGGCACCATCTGCGACGCGCTGCTGGCCGGGGCCCGCAAGGTGGCCGCCGAGTCCGGCATCGACAACCCCACCGTGGTCCGCGTGCACGGTGCGATCGAGATCCCGGTGGTGGCCCAGGAACTGGCCCGCACCCACGATGCCGTGATCGCGCTCGGTGTCGTCATCCGCGGCGGAACACCGCATTTCGAGTATGTCTGCGATGCGGTGACCCAGGGGCTGACCCGGGTCTCCCTGGACGCTGCCACCCCGGTCGCCAATGGCGTGCTGACCACCAACACCGAAGAACAGGCGTTGGACCGGGCCGGGCTTCCGACGTCCGCGGAGGACAAGGGGGCGCAGGCGGCCGGAGCCGCGCTGACCGCCGCCTTGACCTTGCGCGACCTTCGTACTCAGTCGTGACTCCGGCGTCCTGCGAGGCCTGGGACGCGGAACTGCGTCCACACCTGACCCCGCTATTCGTCTACGCGGCAGCGTTTCTGGTCGCCGCGGCGCACATCGTGGTCGGCTTCCTGCTGAAGATGGGCTCCAGCGGGGTGATCTTCCAGACCGCCGATCAAGTGGCGATGGCCATCCTCGGCGTGGTCCTCGCCGGCGGGATTCTGCTGTTCGCCCGGCCCACCCTGCGGATCGGCGCTGCCGGACTCTCGGTGCGAAACCTGTTGGGCTACAGGACTATTCCGTGGTCGGAGGTGGTCGATGTGTCGTTTCCTGTCGGTGCTCGCTGGGCGCGGATCGACCTGCCCGACGACGAGTACGTCCCGGTGATGGCGATCCAGGCCGTCGACAAGGACCGGGCCGTCGACGCGATGGACACCGTGCGGTCGCTGCTGGCCAAATACCGGCCGGACTTGCCCGCGCAATGAATGCTCACCGCGGCCGGACGCTGGCCGCACCGCTAGTTGGCGTCTGTCAACGCGGTGCTGCGATTTCGGCGCTCGATGGCATCCGACGCCGAGAACTGCAGGGTCCACAGGTTGCCGTGATGCGGATACTTCGCCGTCATCGCCGCCACCAGATCTGCGGCGGTCTCGGCAATCTCGAACGCAGCCGCAAAATCCGTGATGTAGGAACGTGTTTGAGCGATCATCGCGGCGACCGCGTAGTCGTCGCCGTCGGGACGACGGTGGCCGGCAACAATCATCCGAGGGTGCAGATTTTCGACGAATCGGACTGTTGCGAGCCAGCTCTGCCACTCGTCCGGCGTGGAAAGGCCCAGCATCGGGTGGATCTCGTTGTAGATAGCGTCGCCGGCGACAACCACGTCGATTTCTGGGATATGAACGATGGTGGTCGGATTGATGTCTGCCTGTTCGACCGCGATGATGTTCACAGGTGAGCCGTCGACGTAGAGCGGGGTGTTCTCGATCGGCTCGGGCAACGGCCCGCCCTTGACCGTGGCAGCACCGAACAACCTCTCCCACTGCAGGTTCTGCATCTCCATCGTTTCTCGCATCGATTCGACCACATGGGGTAGCGCGACGCATCGGGAGCTCGGGAACCGCTCCAGCAGAGCGGCTAGCCCGAGGTAGTGGTCGGCGTGGGGATGGGTGATATAGATCGTCGTCAGCCTCTTGCCCGTGCGTTCGATCAGGTCCCCGAGGTCATGAATGTCTTGCTTGAGGTACTGCGTATCGATCAGGATCGCCTCGCTCGCGCCACTGATGATCGTGGAGGTGGTAGGCGAGAACGTGCCCTTCGGGATACCCATCAGCGGGAGCGCGGGAATATCGGGCCAGCGGCCCACGTAAACGGTCGCGCGGATCGGCGGAGATGCCGTCGGGTCGACCTGAGCGGCGTCGGCCGAGTGGATATCAATGCTCATGGGTTGCCTCCAAATTAGATGCCCGGCGTTAGACCGTCGCGTAGGGGATGGGCCGGTTCTCTTTGACCCAGAGCTTCTCGCCTTCTGAGTCGGCGAGCGGGGGTACCAATCCTTGCACCTGCCACCAGTCAAACGGGGTTTCATCCATGTGCATTTCCCAGTCGTACCCGCGGTCCCGCACATAGGGCGCGATCTTTGCCTCGAACAGCTCCAACGCCTTTCGGCGCAGCTCGGTGGTCTCCAGGTGCCGGGCAATGTGTTCGGCGACCAGACGCACGAAGTTAGTTCTCGGCTCGCCGCCGATCAGAAAGTTTTCCTCCGCGATCTCATGGAAGAGCACGTTGACGTAGAACTTCGGCAAGCCGGCGTCGACGTAGACGCTCATCAGGTCGGCCGCCAAGGCCCGCTTGTCCTCGGCCGAGTACGCGCCGACCGGGGTGTAGATGTGCCACAGGGGCATGCGATAGCTCCTTTGTTTCGCGTTGACGGGCAGTCATGCAGGGCGGTCCGTCTTGTCACCATTCGACGTTGTCAACCTAACCGATCTAGTTGCAAAGCACAACCAGTTGTAGTTTGATAGTGGTATGCGAGCGCCACGGTTCGCCGCTCGCCGCATCGGACTAGGAGAACGCCCTTGCGAGATATCGAGTTCGGAACCGAGAACTGTTATGGCACATGGATTTAGCGGTGTGAACGAAAACCCGCCGGCTAAACAGGCCGCGGGCATGCTGGAAATCCTTGCTCGCCAGCGTTCTTCGGCGGGCCCGGTCCTCGATACTGGTTGTACTATGCAATCAGTATTTCAATGTTCGAGAGTCTGTAAAGAAGGTGTCGGGTGTCTATGACGGGTCGCTCAGACTGCCCGATCAATCTGACCACCGAACTCCTTGGTGATCGGTGGAGTCTTATTGTGTTGCGGGACATCATGTTCGCCGATCGGCGCTACTTTCGCGTACTCCTGCAGAACTCCGAAGAGAAAATTGCGTCTAACACCCTGGCCGCGCGGCTACGAAGCCTGATCGATGGAGGTCTGCTGAGTACGGCCGAGGATGCCACCCACAAACAGAAGGTCGTCTACAGCCTCACGGACGCGGCCATCGAACTCCTTCCGACGATGATCTCGATCGGCAACTGGGGCAATAAACATCTGCCCGCCAGCCCGATTACCGGACCCTTTTTTCCGTACGTGTACGAGCAAGGTCCGCGGGTTTGGCAAGAGCTTGCCGATGACCTTCGCCACCGGCACCTCGGAGGCCCGGCGCCCAAACCGTCCGCCGCGACCATCAAGTCAATGATCAAGGCATACCGCTGACACCCGACAGTGCCGGCCCGCACCTGACCATCGACTCGGACTGCCCGCGCACTGAATACTCACCGCGGCCGCCGCGTCGTACCATCGGCCGATGGCAACTCGTCACTGGGCGCCGCTCGCAGCACTCGTCCTCGCATTGACGCTGGGCGCCTGCAGCACATCGGTGCCCGGTCAGCCGACTCGAGCCTCCGGCCCGTCCCCGTCCGGCACCTCCGTCAAGCCGACGCCGAAGCCGATCGCGGCGCGCGACCTGCTGCTGCAGGACGGGAACACCACCCCGCTGGGCCGGGCGGTCGCTACCCCGGTGGGGGACAGCTACTTCACCAGCGTCGAACCACCGGAATGCGCGGCGGCGCTGCTGTTCAAGGGCTCGCCGTTGCTGCCCGCCGGCTCGTCCGACCATGCCGACTCGGCGTACGCGGTCGGCAGCCAGGCCCTGTACGCGGAATCGGTCGACGTCTACGGCGACGCCGTGAATACCGACGACGTGGTCCGGAAGGGCTTCAGCGCCGTCGCGGATTGCCGCGGTGACGCCGTTGGTGTGGCGCCCCTGGGGAAATTCAAGCCGATGCGGCTCAGCTACTTCGCGACGCTGTCCGATGGTGTGCTGGTGTGGACGATGACCCGGGCGGATTGGACGTGTGATTACGGCCTGGCCGCGGTCCCGCGGGTGGTGCTGATGCTGTCGGCGTGCGACAGCAAACCCGGATTCCCGATGGCGGATTGGGCGGCGAAAAGACGGGCGCAATTGAATTCCGGAGCCGCCTGATCGAATCGGGCTGAAGGCCGGAATCTTTTGTCGGGCGGGGCTAGGCTGCGCCGGTGGGTCAATCCGGCGCCCCAACACGACCAGGTGGCTGGGCCGTATTTCGCAACGCGATCTCCAACCGGAACATGGTCAAGGTCGAAGTGGCGATCGCGACCGGCGTGCTTGGGCACGCGGCTTACAGCGCGACGATGTTGGTCATCGTCGCCGAGGAGTTCGGACCGATCGGCCCCGGCTGGTATTTGTTGGTGCGGCAGCTCGGCGGAGCGGCGGGCGTGCCCTTTTATTCGGCACTGGCGGGCCGCTTTCGGCGCGAGCGCGTGCTGGCGGGCGGGTTTCTCGCCAATGCCGTCTCGGTGGCGCTGATGATACCGGTGTTGCAACTGCACACGGCGAGCGTGCTGCTGTTCGTTCCCATTGCGATAGAGGGGTTTACGCACACTGCGCCGAGGGCAATCCACGACGCGCTGCTGCCGTGGTTGGCCGACTCGCCGGCCCAGCTGGTCGCGTCGAATTCGTTTTCCGCCACCCTCGACACCGCCGCGGCATTGGTCGGTGCGACCCTGGCCGCCACCGGTTTGTGGTTGTCCGGGCCGTCGGCCGTCCTGGTGATCGTTGCGGCGCTCGCCGTCCTCGCGGCGTTGCCGCTCTACGCCATTCGCGGCGTCGATACCCGCGGTGGCGTCGAACGCGCACCGATCCTCGTCCAACTCGCCGGCGGAATCGGTGTGCTGCGCAAGTTGCCCAACGCTCGTGCGGTGATCGTCGTCATGATGCTCACCGCGGTGATTGGCGGTTTCGAGCACAGCAACATTCCCAGCATCGCGACGCAGATCATGCACATCCAGGTGTCGGAGAGCCCGGTGCTGATCGCCTTCGGCACCGCCGGCGGATTCATCGGGGGCGTCGCAAGCCTCTCGGCCGGTCGCCGGTCGCTGGCCCGTTCGCTGACCATCGGCCTGCTCATCTGCGCGCTGGCATTGGTCGTCCTGACGCTGACATCGTCGAAGGCCGTTGCTCTTCCGCTGCTCAGCCTGTTCAGTGTCGGCATGGTCTACCAAGGCGTCAGCAGTCGCACCCTGTTCCAAAGCACCGCGTCGGGTCGAGCGCTGGACCTGCTCGTCGGCATCAACATGCTGATCGGCGTCACGGTCTCCGCCGTATCGGCGCTGTGCGCCGCGGAGCTCAACGCCGCGGTCGGCGTGCGCTCGACGCTACGGATAGCCGCGGGCCTGGCGATCCTGGGCGCGATCTACAGCGCGTGGCGACTGACCAGGGTCGAAAAGCAGACCCCGGCGAACCGGCGGGAGGTCGACGCCATCAAGAACGTGGAGGCGTTTCGGCCGCTGTCCGTCGCAGCCGCAAACCAGCTCGCCGACGCGCTGATCGTGGTGCCGGCCGCCGAGGGCGATGTCGTTGTCCGGCAAGGTGATTCCGCCGAGGACATGTTCCTGATCAGCTCGGGTGTCTTCGAGACCATCGTCGACGGACAGCAGGTGCGCACGCTGCGGCACGACGACCACTTCGGCGAAATCGCCCTGCTGTACATCGCGCCGCGCACCGCGAGCGTCCGGTGCGTGCAGGCGGGCGAGCTGTGGCGGTTGCGCCGCGAGGACTTCCTGAGAGCGGTCACCGGCAACTCGACCACCGAGGCGGCGATGACGGCGATCGCCGACCAGCGGCTCACCCACGCCGGCGAGGTCGACCGCGGCCACCATGATGGCTGCTGACCCGATGACCGACGCTCCGGTGCGAACAAGCCGCTGGGCCGCGTGCCGCAATGCCTTGTCGAATCCGAACATTGCCCGGACCGAAGCATCGATTGCGGCGGGGGTGATCGCTCACCTCGCTTGGGTTGCGACGATGTTGGTCGTCACATTCGATCGTCTCGGCCCGATCGGCCCCGGGTGGTTCATCATCGTTCGGCAACTCACCGGGGCGATCAGCGCGCCCGTTTACGCCGCGCTGGCGGGTCGGTTCCGGCGTGAGCGATTGCTGGCGTGCACGATCGTCGCCCGGGGATGCGCAGTGGCGCTTGTGATTCCGTCATTGGAATTTCACGCGCCGAACGCCCTGCTCTTTGCGCTGATCGCGGTCGAAGGGTTCATCCAGTCCGCCCCGAAGGCGCTGCAGGATGCGTTGCTGCCGTGGTTGGCGGACTCGCCGGCCCAGCTGGTCGCGGCGAATGCGCTCACGTCGTTGATCGAGACCGCGGGGATATTGCTCGGCGCAGGCGTGGCCGCGGTCGCTTTGGGTGTCTCAGGGCCCTCGGCCGCGTTGGCGACCGTCGTCGTCTTGTGCGCGCTTGGCGCGTGGCCGCTGTTCGCCATCCGCGGAATCGACACCCGGGTGGGCAACGAGGATTCCCGGGTCGTGGGCGACCTCGCCGGCGGAGTCGGGGTACTTCGCCGGCTGCTGCCTGCCCGGATAGTGGTGGTCGTGATGGCCCTCATCGCCGCACTGACCGGTATCGCGCAGAGCGTCGCCACCAGCATCGCGACCGACCTGCTGCACATCGGCGCCGGCGGCACACCGGTGTTGATCGGGTCCGTCGGGGTGGGCGGGCTGCTCGGCGGTATCGCCAGCCTCTCGCTGGGCGGGCGCTCGATGTCCATTCCGCTGGCCCTGGGCCTACTCGGTTGTGCGGCAGCACTATTCGCCCTCGCCGTGACGCGGGCCGAGGCCGTTGCCCTGCCGCTGATGGGCATGTTGGGTGTCGGGGTCACCTATGCGATCGTCAGCGGTCGTACGCTGCTGCAGCGGAGCGCGTCCGGGCGGTCACTGGACCTACTCGTCGGCATCAACGCGTTAATCGCGGTCGCGATCACCGGCGTGGCCGGTCTGGCCGCCGCGGAGCTCAATGGGGTCATCGGCGTCCGCGGCACGCTGCAGGTGTCCGGCGCCGTGGCGATCCTCGGCGCGAGCTACGGCCTGTTGCGCGTGTTGCGGGTCGAACGACGTTCCCCGGTGCGGCGCGACGAACTCGAGGCCGTCAAGAAGGTGGACGCGTTCGGGCCCCTGTCGGTTGCGGCCGCAAGCCAGCTGGCCGCTGCGCTGGTCGCAGTGCAGCCCGCCGAGGGCGATGTGGTCGTCCGGCAAGGCGAGCCCGGTGAGGACATGTTCCTCATCGGCTCGGGCGTCTACGAGGCCGTCGTCGACGGCCAACCCGTGCGGACCCTGCACGCCGGTGAGCACTTCGGCGAGATCGCCCTGCTGTTCGAAGTGCCGCGCACGGCCACCGTGCGCTGCGTGCAGGCCGGCACGCTCTGGCGCCTGAGCCGCGAAGACTTCCTGAGGGCCGTCACCGGAAACTCCGCGACTCAGGCGGCGATCAGGGCGATCGCCGACCAGCGGCTCGCCCATGCCGGCACCCTCGACCTTTCGCCGGAGACCGACCAGCGCTAGCTGTCGGCGGCTTGACGGCACCGGCTACTAGCCTGGATGCGTGCCAGATCCCGCGACATATCGCCCCCCGGCCGGGTCCATCCCGGTGGAGCCGGGCGTTTACCGCTTCTCGGATCCGCACGGGCGAGTCGTCTACGTCGGCAAGGCCAAGAGCCTGCGGAGCCGGCTGACGTCGTACTTCCAGGACATCTCCGCTCTGCATCCGCGCACCCGGCAGATGGTGACCACCGCGGCCAAGGTCGAGTGGACGGTGGTCAACACCGAAGTCGAGGCCCTGCAGCTCGAATACAACTGGATCAAGGAGTTCGATCCGCGCTTCAACGTGCGTTACCGCGACGACAAGTCGTATCCGGTGCTGGCCGTCACCCTCAACGAGGAATATCCCCGGCTGATGGTCTACCGGGGGCCGCGGCGCAAGGGCGTGCGCTATTTCGGCCCGTACTCGCACGCGTGGGCGATCCGGGAGACGCTGGACCTGCTGACCCGGGTCTTCCCGGCCCGCACCTGTTCGGCCGGAGTGTTCAAGCGGCACAAGCAGATTGACCGCCCGTGCCTGCTCGGCTACATCGACAAGTGTTCGGCGCCCTGCATCGGCAGGGTCAGCGCCGACCAGCACCGCCAGATCGTGATCGACTTCTGCGACTTCCTGTCCGGCAAGACCGACCGCTTCGCCCGCGAGCTGGAACAGCAGATGAACTCCGCGGCAGCGGAACTCGACTTCGAACGGGCCGCCCGGCTGCGCGACGACCTCGGTGCGCTCAAGCGGGCCATGGAGAAGCAGGCGGTGGTGCTCGGCGACGGGACCGACGCCGATGTGGTCGCCTTCGCCGACGACGACCTCGAGGCGGCGGTGCAGGTGTTCCACGTGCGCGGCGGCCGGGTTCGGGGCCAGCGCGGCTGGATCGTCGAAAAGTCCGGCGACCCAGGCGAATCAGGCGAGGAGCGGTTGGTCGAGCAGTTCCTCACCCAGTTCTACGGCGAGCAGGCCGAGCTGGGCGGCGCGGCCGACGAGGCGACCAACCCGGTGCCGCGTGAGGTGCTGGTGCCCTGCCTGCCGTCCAACGCCGACGAGCTGACCAGCTGGCTGTCCGGCCTGCGCGGCTCGCGGGTCGCGCTGCGGGTGCCGCAGCGCGGCGACAAGCGGGCGCTCGCCGAGACCGTGCAGCGCAACGCCAAGGACGCGCTGCAGCAGCACAAGCTGAAGCGGGCCGGCGACTTCAATGCCAGATCGGCTGCGCTGCAGAACATTCAGGATGCCCTGGGCCTGGCGGACGCCCCGCTGCGCATCGAGTGTGTCGACATCAGCCACGTGCAGGGCACCGACGTGGTCGGCTCGCTGGTGGTCTTCGAGGACGGGCTGCCGCGCAAATCCGACTATCGCCATTTCGGCATCCGGGAAGCCGCGGGGCAGGGACGCTCCGACGACGTCGCGTCGATCGCCGAGGTGACTCGCCGCCGGTTCGTGCGGCACCTGAGCGACCAAAGCGACGCGAATACCCTTTCGGCGGAAGGGAAGTCGCGCCGGTTCGCCTACCCGCCCAACCTGTTTGTCGTCGACGGCGGCGCGCCGCAGGTCAACGCGGCCAGCGCCGTGCTCGAGGAGCTGGGCATCACCGACGTCGCGGTGATCGGCCTGGCCAAGCGGCTGGAAGAAATCTGGGTGCCGTCGGAGCCGGATCCCATCATCATGCCGCGCAACAGCGAGGGGCTGTATTTGCTGCAGCGCGTCCGTGACGAGGCGCACCGGTTCGCCATCGCCTACCATCGGAGCAAACGATCCAAGCGAATGACCGCGTCGGCGCTCGATTCGGTGCCAGGATTAGGAGAACACCGCCGCAAGGCGCTGGTAACCCATTTCGGCTCGATAGCCCGCCTCAAGGAGGCCACCGTCGACCAGATCACAGCCGTTCCGGGCATTGGCGTGGCGACCGCCACCGCCGTCCTCGAGGCCCTGCGACCCGAGCAGCCCGGAGCCGTGGAATGACGAGCCAAGTGGGCGGTAGCGAGCCGCCCCCCGGTGACGCCGGCTCGGCGGGCATCGACGTCGTGCTGGTGACCGGGCTGTCGGGGGCCGGGCGGGGCACGGCGGCCAAAGTGCTCGAGGACCTGGGCTGGTATGTCGCCGACAACCTGCCGCCCCAGCTGATCACCCGGATGGTCGATTTCGGCCTGGCCGCCGGATCGCGGATCACCCAGCTTGCCGTGGTGATGGACGTGCGCTCGCGCGGGTTCACCGGCGACCTCGACGAGGTGCGCAACGAGCTGGCCACCCGCGACATCTACCCGCGGGTGGTGTTCCTGGAGGCGTCCGACGACATGCTGGTGCGCCGGTACGAGCAGAATCGCCGCAGCCACCCGCTGCAGGGCCAGCAGACGCTGGCCGAGGGCATCACCGCCGAGCGGCAGATGCTGGCCACGGTGCGCGCCACCGCCGACCTGATCATCGACACGTCGACGCTGTCGGTCAGCGGTTTGCGGGAAAGCATCGAGCGGGCATTCAGCGGCGATGCCACCGCGTCCATCAACGTCACCTTCGAGTCGTTCGGGTTCAAATACGGCCTGCCGATGGACGCCGACATGGTGATGGACGTGCGCTTCCTGCCGAATCCGCACTGGGTCGACGAGCTGCGCCCGCACACCGGCCAGCACCCGGCGGTGCGCGATTACGTGTTGAGCCAGTCCGGCGCGGCAGAGTTCCTCGACGCTTACCATCGACTGCTATCTCTGGTTGTCGACGGCTACCGCCGGGAGGGCAAGCGCTACATGACGGTCGCGATCGGCTGCACCGGCGGCAAGCATCGCAGCGTCGCGATCGCCGAGGCACTGGCGCAGCTGCTGGGGGACCGGAAAGTTGAAGACCAACTGTCGGTGCGGGTACTGCACCGGGATCTGGGCCGGGAATGAGCCCAGCACGCAGCGAGGGCATCGTCGCGCTGGGCGGTGGGCACGGCCTGTACGCCACGCTGTCGGCGGCGCGCCGGCTGACTCCCTACGTGACCGCGGTGGTGACCGTCGCCGACGACGGCGGTTCGTCGGGCCGGCTGCGCAACGAACTGGACGTCGTCCCGCCGGGTGATCTGCGAATGGCCTTGGCGGCCTTGGCATCTGACAGTCCCTACGGGCGACTGTGGGCGACCATCATGCAGCATCGATTCGGCGGCAGCGGCGCCCTGGCCGGGCACCCGATCGGCAACCTGCTGCTGGCCGGCCTCAACGAGGTGCTGGCCGACCCGGTCGCCGCGCTCGACGAGCTCGGCCGCATCCTGGGCGTCAAGGGCCGGGTGCTGCCGATGTGCCCGATCGCGCTGCAAATCGAGGCCGACGTCTCCGGGCTGGAGTCCGACCCCCGCATGTTCCGCCTGATCCGCGGGCAGGTGGCGATCGCGACCACCCCGGGCAAGGTGCGCCGGGTGCGATTGCTGCCCGACGACCCGCCGGCGACCCGGCAGGCCGTCGACGCCATCATGGCCGCCGACCTGGTGGTGCTGGGCCCGGGATCGTGGTTCACCAGCGTGATCCCGCACGTGTTGGTGCCCGGTCTGGCCAAGGCGCTGCAGGCCACCACGGCACGGCGGGCGCTGGTGCTCAACCTGGTGGCCGAGCCGGGCGAGACCGCCGGGTTCTCGGTCGAGCGTCATCTGCACGTATTGGCCCAGCACGCGCCCGGATTCACCGTGCACGACATCATCATCGACGCCGACCGGGTGCCGGGGGAACGGGAACGCGAGCAAGTCCGCCGCACCGCGACTGTGCTGCAGGCCGAGGTCCACTTCGCCGACGTAGCCCGACCTGGTACACCTTTACATGACCCGGGCAAGCTCGCGGCGGTCCTCGACGGGGTCCGAGCGGGCCATAGGGGTCCAGCAGCGCCTTCGGCGACGGCCACCGCGGACATTCGGGTCGACGGTGAAAGTCCTCAGACCGGCGTGAACGGACCGAGTGGCAGTGGACCAAGGGGTGACGACGCGTGGCGATGACGACCGAAGTCAAAGACGAGCTGAGCCGCCTGGTGGTGAAGTCGGTCAGCGCGCGTCGGGCGGAAGTCACGTCCCTGCTGAGGTTCGCGGGCGGCCTACACATCGTGGGCGGCCGGGTCGTGGTCGAGGCCGAGGTCGACCTGGGCAACATCGCGCGCCGGCTGCGCAAGGACATCTTCGACCTCTACGGCTACAACGCCGTCGTGCACGTGCTCTCGGCCAGCGGCATCCGCAAGAGCACCCGATACGTGCTGCGGGTGGCCAACGACGGCGAGGCGCTGGCACGTCAGACCGGCCTGCTGGACATGCGCGGGCGTCCGGTGCGCGGCCTGCCCGCCCAGGTCGTCGGCGGCAACATCGGTGACGCCGAAGCCGCCTGGCGCGGAGCGTTTTTGGCGCACGGGTCGCTGACCGAGCCGGGGCGCTCGTCGGCGTTGGAAGTCAGCTGCCCGGGGCCCGAGGCGGCGCTGGCGCTGGTCGGTGCGGCGCGGCGGCTCGGGGTCAGCGCCAAGGCCCGCGAGGTGCGCGGCGCCGACCGCGTGGTGGTGCGCGACGGCGAGGCCATCGGCGCTTTGCTGACCCGGATGGGTGCCCAAGACACGCGGCTGATCTGGGAGGAACGCCGGATGCGCCGCGAGGTGCGCGCGACGGCCAACCGGCTGGCCAACTTCGACGACGCCAACCTGCGCCGCTCGGCACGCGCCGCGGTCGCGGCGGCCGCCCGGGTGGAGCGGGCGCTGGAGATCCTCGGCGACACCGTCCCCGACCATCTCGCCTCGGCCGGCAAGCTGCGCGTCGAGCACCGGCAGGCCTCGCTGGAGGAACTGGGCCGGCTCGCCGAACCTCCAATGACGAAAGATGCTGTGGCAGGCCGTATCCGGCGCCTGCTATCAATGGCCGATCGCAAGGCGAAGGTCGACGGCATCCCCGACACCGAGTCGGCGGTCACGCCGGACCTGTTGGAAGACGCCTGACGACAAGGGGCCTGCCGCGTCGGCAGGGGGGCGAGTTGGGCAAAGCTAGCCACGGCTAGCAAAGGCTAGCAAAGGGGGGCTACGGTCATCGCATGAAGCGGCTTTCGAGTGTGGATGCGGCGTTTTGGTCTGCGGAAACTGCGGGCTGGCACATGCACGTGGGCGCCTTGGCGATCTGTGATCCCACTGATGCACCCGATTACAGCTTTCAGCGACTCCGAGAGCTGATCATCGAGCGGCTGCCGGAGCTGCCGCAGTTGCGTTGGCGGGTCAGCGGTGCGCCGCTGGGCCTGGACCGACCGTGGTTCGTCGAGGACGAAGACCTCGACATCGACTTCCACATCCGGCGCATCGGCGTCCCGGCCCCCGGCACCCGCCGCGAGCTCGAGGAGCTGGTCGGCCGGCTGATGTCGTACAAGCTGGACCGCTCGCGCCCGCTGTGGGAGATGTGGGTGATCGAGGGCGTCGAGGGCGGCCGGATCGCGTCACTGACCAAGATGCACCACGCGATCGTCGACGGGGTTTCCGGCGCCGGGCTGGGTGAGATCCTGTTGGACGTCACGCCGGAACCCCGCCCGCCGCAGCAGGAGCCGGTCGGATCGCTGCAGGGCAAACAGATGCCCGGCCTGGAACGGCGCGCGGTCGGGGCGCTGATCAACGTCGGGGTCAAGACACCCTTCCGGATCGCGCGACTGCTGGAACAGACAGTGCGTCAGCAGATCGCCACGTTGGGCATCAGCAGTAAGCCGCCGGGGTACTTCGAAGCGCCGAAAACCCGCTTCAACGCGCCGGTTTCGCCGCACCGCCGGATCACCGGCTCGCGGGTCGAGCTGGCCCGGGTCAAGGCCGTCAAGGCCGCCTACGGTGTCAAGCTCAACGACGTGGTGCTGGCTTTGGTTGCCGGCGCTGCCCGCGAATATCTGCAGAAGCGCGGCGAGCTGCCGGCCAAACCGCTGATCGCGCAGATTCCGGTGTCCACCCGCACCGAGGACGACAAGAGCGACGTCGGCAACAAGGTGAGCTCGATGACCGTATCCCTGGCCACCGATATCGAGGACCCCGTGGACCGGCTCCTGGCCATCTACGACAGCTCGCAGAGCGCCAAGATCATGGCCAAGGCGCTGTCGGCGCACCAGATCATGGGGCTCACCGAAACGACGCCGCCGGGGCTGCTGCAGCTGGCGGCCCGCGCGTACACGGCCAGCGGGTTGTCGCGAAACCTGGCCCCTATCAACCTGGTTGTCTCCAATGTGCCCGGTCCGCAGTTCCCGCTGTACATGGCGGGCGCGAAGCTGGACATGCTGGCCCCGCTCGGGCCGCCCGTCATGGACGTCGCCCTGAACATCACCTGTTTCTCGTACCAGGATCACCTGGACTTCGGTTTTGTGACCACCCCCGAGGTCGCCAACGACATCGACGAGATGGCCGACGCCATCGAGCCGGCGCTGAACGAACTCGAGAAAGCCGTGGCCGCGGACTAAGCGGTCAGTCGCGGTTCAGGTATTTGGTCGCGTACACCCATGACAAGAAGCGTGCGACGGCCTCGGCCGACCGGTGCCCCCGCGGCGAGCTGAAGATGTCGAAAGCGTGTTGGGCGTTGGGCAATTCGGCGTAGGCGACGGGCGACTTCGACACCGCGCGCAGTTCCTCGACGAACTCCGCTGCCTCGCCGACCGGGATGAGGGAGTCGTCGTGGCCGTGCAGGACGAAAAACGGTGGCGCGTCGGCCCGTAGCCGCCGGATCGGCGACGCGTCCACGTAGATGTCGCGGTGGGCGTCGAATTTCCGCTTGACGACCAGCTTTTCGAGCAGCTCGACGAATTCGCGGCGGCCTTCGCCCTCGGTGGAGAACCAGTCGTAGCGCCCGTACACCGGGACCGCGGCGGTCACCGACGTGTCGGCGTCCTCGAACCCCGGCTGGTATTTCGGATCGTTGGGTGTCAGCGCGGCCAGCGAGCACAGGTGCCCGCCCGCGGAGCCGCCGGTGATCGCGACGAAGTCGGGGTCGCCGCCGTACTGGGCGATGTTCTCCTTGACCCAGCCCAGCGCCCGTTTGACGTCGACGATGTGGTCCGGCCAGGTGTGCCGCGGCGAGACGCGGTAGCCGATGGACACGCACACCCAGCCGCGGGCGGCCAGGTGGCTCATCAGGGGATAGGCCTGCGGTCGGCGCATTCCGATCATCCACGCCCCGCCGGGCACCTGCAGCAATACCGGCGCCTTGCCGTCGCGCGGCAGGTCGCGGCGGCGCCAGATGTCGGCCTTGTTGGCGCGGTGCGGGCCGTAGGACACCACGTTGGTCTTCTCGACATAGCGGCGCCGGGCCACGGTGTTGCCCAGTGGCAGGTTGCGCCGCCCCCGGCGCTTGGGCTCGCTGCTCGGCAGCGCGGTCAGCGCCTCGGCGTAGTCGGGCCCCAGCTCGTCGCGCAGGCCCGCCTCCAGCACCGGACCCGGTGTGGTGACGCCGCGATAGCGGATCACGCCGAGGATCGCCCAGGAGGCCGCTGTCAGGGCCAGCGCCGCCTTGCCGCGCCGTCCCGCGAAGTCACCGCGCCAGCCGCGCCGCAGCACGTCCAGCAGCGAGGCGGTGAAGTAGACGCCGGGCACCTCCGACGTCGGCCAGCCGAACGAGAACACCAGCACCGTGCTGTAGCCCTTGCGGGCCAGCGGTCGTAATCCGTTGGCGGCATTGATGAATTCCACCGCCGCGCGCGCCAGCGGCCGCGGTTTCGGGCGCCGCATCAGCCGGTGACCCGTGCTTGCAGGTCGGCGCGCACGATCTTGCCCGTGCTGCTTCGGGGCAGCTCGTCGAGCACCGAGATTTCGCGTGGCACTTTGTAGTTGGCCAGGTTGTCGCGCACGTGCTGCTTGAGGCCGTCGCCAGTCGCCGACGAACCGGGCTCCAGGACGACGAACGCGGCCAGCCGCTGGCCGTACTGCTCGTCGGCCACACCGATCACCGCGGCCTCGGCCACCTCGGGGTGGGACGCCAAAATCTTCTCCACTTCGATCGGGTAGACGTTCTCGCCACCGGAGACGATCATCTCGTCGTCGCGGCCGACCACGAACAGCCGTCCGGCGTCGTCGAGGTAGCCGACGTCCCCCGACGACATGAACCCGGCGTGGAAGTCCTTGGTCTTGCCGGAGGTGTAGCCGTCGAACTGGGTGTCGTTGCGGACGTAGATGGTGCCGACTTCGCCGGCGGGCAGCTCGTTGAATTCCGGGTCCATGATTCGGATTTCGGTTCCGCCCGCCGGCTTGCCCGCCGTGTCGGGCGCCGCACGCAGGTCCGCCGGGGTGGCGGTCGCGATCATGCCGGCCTCGGTCGCGTTGTAGTTGTTGTAGATCACGTCGCCGAACTGATCCATGAACGCGGTCACGACGTCGGGCCGCATCCGCGATCCCGACGCGGCCGCAAAGCGCAATGACTTTCCGCTGTAACGCTTCCGGACGTCGTCGGGCAGGTCCATGATGCGGTCGAACATCACCGGGACGACGGCCAGGCCGGTGGCCCGGTGACGGTCGACCAGTTCCAGCGTGGCCTCGGGATCGAACTTGCGCCGGGTGACGATCGTGCAGGACATCGAGGCGGCGAAGATCAATTGCGAAAAGCCCCACGCGTGAAACATCGGCGCCACGATCACGATCGTCTCCTCGGCGCGCCACGGCGTGCGGTCCAGGATCGCCTTCAGCGTGCCGATGCCGGCGCCCCCGCCAGATTGCTTGGCGCCCTTGGGACTTCCGGTGGTGCCGGAGGTCAGCAGGATCATCCTGCCCTTGTCGCCGGTGCGCTGTGGCTGCTGCCCGGTGTGGGTGGCGATGAGTTTCTCGACGGTCAATTCGTGCGGGCCGTCGCTCCACGCCACGATGCGGGTGGCATCCGGCTTGTCGGCCAGCGCGCGGTCCACCGTCTCGGTGAACTCCTCGTCGTAGATGGCGGCGTCGACGCCTTCGCGGTTCACCACGTCGGCCATCGCGGGTCCGGCGAACGACGTGTTGAGCAGCACGACGTCGGAGCCGATCCGGTTGGCGGCCACCAACGCCTCGACGAAGCCGCGATGATTGCGGCACATGATGCCGATCACCTTCGGCTGGCCCGAGGGCAACTGCTGCAGCGCGGCGGCCAACGCGTTGATCCGCTCGTCGAGCTGGCGCCAGGTCAGGGTGCCGAGTTCGTCGATCAGGGCGGGACGGTCGGGGCAGCGCTGCGCGGCGCCGGCGAAGCCCACCGTCATGCCCATGCCTTCGCGGCGCATGGCGGCGGCCATCCGCAGGTAGCGGTCGGGTCGCATCGGCGCGATCATCCGGGCGCGTGCCAGCGTGTCCACGATGCCCAGGACGCCTCGCACCTGATCGAGGGGAGAAGCCATGGCTCAGCCCAGGATCGGGAAGCGGCGACTGGCGGCGAGGTCTTTGAGGGCCTCCTGCATCACCGACCGCACGTGCGCGTCGACTTCGTCGATGTCGGGATCCTCGCCGAACTGCTCGGTGATGTGGATCGGCTTGAGCACCTGCGTCACGATCTTGGTGGGCAGCGGCAGGTTCGGCGGAATGGCGGCGCTGAACCCGAACGGGAACCCGAACGACACCGGCAGGATCGCGCTGCGCAGCAGCCGCTTGATGCCCAGGCGTTCGGCCAGCCAGGTGCCGCGGGTCAGGTAGAGCTGCGTCTCCTGGCCGCCGATGGACACCGCGGGAACGATGGGCACGCCGGCCTCGATCGCGGTGCTGACGTATCCCTTGCGGCCGTTGAAGTCGATGACGTTCTCCGACAGCGTCGGCCGGTAGGCGTCGTAGTCGCCGCCGGGGAAGACCACCACCACGCCGCCGGTCCGCAAAGCCGTGGCCGCGTTCTCGCGGTTGGCCCGGATGTAGCCGGTCCGGCGGAACAGGCCGCTGGTCGGGCCCATGAACAGGATGTCGTGGCTCAGCGTGTACACCGGCCGGTCGTAGCCGAACTTGTCGTAGAAGTCGACGCTGAAGATCGGGACGTCCATCGGGAACATGCCGCCGGAATGGTTGCCGACCACCAGCGCGCCGCCGGGTGGGAAGCCGTCCAGGCCATGCACCTCGGAGCGGAAGTACGTCTTCAGGATCGGCCGCATCACGCCCATCAGGCGCTGGGTCAGGCCGGGGTCGAATTTGCCGAGCTCGGGGTCCCCGTCTTCGGGGCCGCCGCTATCACTCACGTCGTTCACTTGAGGCCCCCTTGTGGCTCCGTCGAAACGTCATTGCCGCGTTGAGTCCCTCGATGGTAGCTAGGCGGTTCCCCCGATCGGCAATAGGCAAACACTCCCCGGGCGGTGCTCTCGGGGCCAGAACAGTGATCGACATCGCATTCGAGGTTGCCGAGGCGCGCGCCGCAGCGGGACCGTCGCACCAATGCCGTTGCCGCACAGCATGATTGAGTACCGTCGGGGCGTGGGCGCCGCAGCGGACCCGGGTCGCACGGAGCCCGTCCCGCCCGCCGAATCGTCGCGATTCACCGCCTCGACCAGGCATTTATTTACGCCCGCGAAAGTGGCCGCGCTAGATATGGCGCCGCGCCGGTCGGGGGGTTATCGTTACGCACGCCCAGCGCCCCTCCGCCCTCGAGAGAAGACCCGATGGACCCTGCCGGTGTGTCCGACGAGCCTGCTACCCGCTCGCTAGCCGAGCGCAGCGCTCGTGACTTTCGGCACCGGCCCCACGGCGCAAACCGGCCCGCTGCGGTGCATTCCCGGCAGACGGCGGTCGCCGCCACGCTGCCGGCCGCGAGCCGGCCCACCGGCGAGGCCGACCGCGCCGCCGCCGTGGCCGAGCAGGCCGATCAGCGACAGGCCGACTACTTCCTGCGGCTGCTCCATCAGAACCGGCGAATGGTCGAGCACCGGATCGAGGGACTCCGGAAGAGCATTACCGGCGCCGAGGCCAGCGGCAATGCGGAAGGAGCGTCCGGTCTTCGGCGCCAGGCGCGCATGGAGGAGCAGGAGCGCGAGGCCCTGACCGCGATGATCGAGAAGCTGCAACGCCGATTCGCCGCCCCGGGCTCCGCCCAGGTCTCCCGCGCCGGCCACGGCTCATGGTCCGCGAGGACCGCCGGGCGCTGAGCGATTCAGGTGGATGAAACACCCCCTGTGACACCGATTTTCGACCACCGCAGTATCGGCTCGACGGCCCTCGCGTGGGAAATCGCCGCGGGCGTTCGCGATGCCGCTAGATTGTATTGGCCAGCTGGTCTTGCAAAAGGAACGAGGCGGCCATGGGTTTCATCACGCCAGAGCTTCCCGACGTCGATCCCGACACCTGGCAGACCCGGCCCAGGGCGGCGCGGCTGCAGATCGTGACCCGGCACTGGGTGGAGCACGGATTCGGAACGCCGTCCGGGGTGTATCTGCTCTACCTGATCAAGATCGGGCTGTACGTCGCCGCTCCCGCCGCCATCATCTCGCTGACCCCCGGCTTCGGCGGATTGGGCCACATCGGTGACTGGTGGACGCAGCCGATCGTCTACCAGAAGGCCGTCGTCTTCACCCTGCTGTTCGAGGTGCTCGGCCTCGGCTGCGGATCGGGACCGCTGACCGGGCGGTTCATGCCGCCGATCGGCGGGTTCCTTTTCTGGTTGCGGCCCAACACGATTCGGCTGCCCGCCTGGCCCGGCAAGGTTCCGTTCACCGCGGGCGACATCCGTACCACGGTCGACGTCGCGCTGTATGCCACCGTGCTGATCGACGCGCTGTGGGCGTTGTTGGCCCCCGGCAGCGGGGGACCGGTCACCGCCGACGGCGATGTCGGATTGCTCGACCCCGTCCTGGTGATCCCGATGGTCGTCGCGCTGGCGCTGTTGGGGCTGCGCGACAAGACGATCTTCCTGGCCGCCCGCGGCGAGCACTACTGGCTGAAACTGATCGTGTTCTTCTTTCCGTTCATCGATCAGATCGCCGCGTTCAAGATCGTCATCCTGGGCCTGTGGTGGGGCGCGGCGACCTCCAAGCTCAACCACCACTTCCCGTACGTCGTGTCGGTGATGACGAGCAACAATGCGCTGCTGCGCAGCAAGCTGTTCAACCCGCTCAAGCACCGGCTCTATCTCGACCCCGTCAACGACCTGCGCCCGTCCTGGGTGCCGAAGGTGATGGCGCACGTCGGGGGTACCACCGCGGAGTTCCTGGTCCCGGCGATTCTGGTGTTCGTCGCCGACGGTCAACCGTGGCGCTGGTACCTGATCGGGTTCATGGTGCTCTTCCACCTCAACATCCTGTCCAACCTCCCGATGGGGGTTCCGTTGGAGTGGAACGTCTTCATCATCTTCTCGCTGTTCTATCTGTTCGGGCACTACGGCGCGATCCGCGCGGTCGATCTCGACTCGCCGCTGCTGCTGGCGATTCTCGTTGTGGCGCTTGCCTTCGTGCCGCTCGGAAACCTTTTCCCGGAGAAGGTTTCGTTCCTTCCGGCGATGCGCTATTACGCCGGAAACTGGGCGACCAGCGTGTGGTGCTTCCGGGTGGGCGCCGAGGCGACGATCGAGGCCAACGTCGTGAAAAGCTCCCCGCTGGTGGTCAATCAGCTCGCCAAGCTCTACGACCCGGCGACCGCGGAGATCGTCAGCGACAAGACGGCGGCGTTCCGGGCGATGCACACGCACGGGCGGGCGCTCAACGGGCTGTTGCCCCGGGCCATCGACGACGAGGCCTCCTACAGCATTCGGGAGGGCGAGATCGTCGCCGGACCGCTGGTCGGCTGGAACTTCGGCGAGGGCCACCTGCACAACGAGCAACTGCTGGCCGCCGTGCAGAGGCGCTGCAACTTCGCCGAGGGTGACGTCCGGGTGATCGTCCTGGAAGGCCAACCGATCCACACCCGCAAGCAGTGGTATCGCATCGTGGACGCCAAGGCGGGGGTGATCGAGGCCGGCTACGTCAACGTCGACGACATGCTGAGCCGCCAGCCGTGGCCCGAGCCCGGCGACGAGTTCCCGGTGCACGTGACCGGCCAGCGCGCCGCCAGGTAGCCGGTTTTCCCAGCGAACCGGGCGCCGCGCTGTGACGTGCGTCATTGCCCGCGGTCGGAGGACTCTGACCGGCCCCGCAACCGTTGTACCTACTGATCTAGGCTGACGACGAGTGGTTCATCAGCGGACAAGCGAAGAGGGAGAGACACGTGACTGTCCGAGTAGGCATCAACGGCTTCGGTCGTATCGGACGCAACTTCTACCGGGCATTGCTGGCCCAGCAGGAGCAGGGCTCGGGCAGCTCGGGGGCCGACATCGAGGTGGTGGCGGTCAACGACATCACCGACAACAGCACGCTGGCGCACCTGCTGAAGTTCGACTCGATCCTGGGCCGGCTGCCGCACGACGTCACCCTCGAGGGCGAGGACACCATCGTCGTGGGCCCCGCCAAGATCAAGGCGCTCGCCGTCCGGGAGGGGCCGGCCGCGCTGCCTTGGGGTGACCTCGGCGTCGACGTCGTCATCGAATCCACCGGTCTGTTCACCAAGCGCGACAAGGCCCAGGGCCACCTGGACGCCGGCGCGAAGAAGGTCATCATCTCCGCGCCCGCCAGCGACGAGGACATCACCATCGTGCTCGGCGTCAACGACGACAAGTACGACGGCAGCCAGAACATCATTTCCAACGCGTCGTGCACCACGAACTGCCTTGGGCCGCTGGCCAAGGTCCTCAACGACGAGTTCGGCATCGTCAAGGGCCTGATGACGACCATCCACGCCTACACCCAGGACCAGAACCTGCAGGACGGCCCGCACAGCGACCTGCGCCGCGCCCGCGCCGCGGGCCTCAACATCGTGCCGACGTCGACCGGTGCCGCCAAGGCCATCGGGCTGGTGCTGCCCGAGCTGAAGGGCAAGCTCGACGGGTACGCGTTGCGGGTGCCGATTCCCACCGGCTCGGTCACCGACCTGACCGCGGAGCTGAAGAAGTCCGCGACCGCCGACGAGATCAACGCCGCGATGAAGGCCGCCGCGGAGGGCAAGCTCAAGGGCATCCTGAAGTACTACGACGCGCCGATCGTCTCGAGCGACATCGTCACCGACCCGCACAGCTCGATCTTCGACTCCGGCCTGACCAAGGTGATCGACAACCAGGCCAAGGTGGTGTCGTGGTACGACAACGAGTGGGGTTACTCCAACCGCCTCGTTGACCTGGTCGCGCTGGTCGGCAAGTCGCTCTAGCCGTGCCGGAGTCCACGCTCCCTACCCTCGAAGACCTTCTCGCCGAAGGCGTTTCAGGTCGCAGCGTGCTGGTGCGCTCCGACCTGAACGTCCCGCTCGACGACGAGGGTGCCATCACCGATGCCGGCCGGATCACCGCGTCGGTCCCGACGCTGCAGGCGCTGCTCGACGCGGGCGCCAGGCTGGTGGTGACCGCGCACCTGGGCCGTCCGAAGGGCGGCCCGGATCCCAAGCTGTCGCTGGCCCCGGTCGCCGCGGCACTCGGCGAGCAGCTGGGCCGGCACGTTCAGCTGGCCGGCGGCCCCGATCGTTCCCCTGTCGGGGGTGACGCTTTGGCCCGCGCCGAGGGGCTGACCGACGGCGACGTGCTGCTGCTTGAGAACATCCGCTTCGACGCCCGGGAGACCAGCAAGGACGACGGCGAGCGGCTGGCCCTGGCCCGTCAGCTCGCCGAATTGGTCGGGCCCACAGGCGCTTTCGTCTCCGACGGCTTCGGGGTGGTGCATCGCAAGCAGGCCTCGGTGTACGACGTCGCCACGCTGCTGCCGCACTACGCCGGCAAGCTGGTCGCCGGGGAGATCCAGGTGCTCGAGCAGCTGACCGCCTCGACCAGGCGCCCATACGCCGTGGTGCTCGGTGGGTCGAAGGTGTCCGACAAGCTCGGGGTCATCGAATCGCTGGCGACCAAGGCCGACAGCATCGTGATCGGCGGCGGAATGTGCTTCACATTCCTTGCTGCACAAGGCTTTTCGGTCGGCAAGTCGCTGCTGGAAGAAGAGATGGTGGACACCTGCCGCCGGCTGCTCGACACTTACGTCGACGTGCTGCGGCTACCGGTGGACATCGTGGTGGCCGACAAGTTCGCGGCCGACGCGTCGCCGCAGACCGTGCCGGCCGAGGCGATCCCGGGCGACCAGATGGGCCTGGACATCGGCCCGGGCTCGGTCAAACGCTTCACCACGCTGCTGTCCAACGCCGAGACCATCTTCTGGAACGGCCCGATGGGCGTCTTCGAGTTCCCGGCGTTCGCCGCGGGCACCAAGGGCGTGGCCGAGGCGATCGTCGGCGCGACCGGCAAGGGCGCCTTCAGCGTGGTCGGCGGCGGCGACTCCGCGGCCGCGGTGCGTGCGCTGGGCATCGCCGAAGGTGACTTCTCGCACATCTCCACCGGCGGCGGGGCGTCGCTGGAATACCTCGAAGGCAAGACGCTCCCCGGCGTCGAGGTGTTGACTCGGGCTCAACCTTCTTAAGCCACGTCAAGCCAAGCGAAGGAGACTCGTGAGCCGCACGCCACTGATCGCCGGCAACTGGAAGATGAACCTCAACCACTTTGAGGCCATCGCGCTGGTGCAAAAGATCGCATTCGCCTTGCCGGACAAGTACTACGACAAGGTCGACGTCACGGTGCTGCCGCCGTTCACCAACCTGCGCAGCGTGCAGACCCTGGTCGACGGCGACAAGCTGCGGCTGACCTACGGCGCGCAGGACCTGTCGCAGCACGAGTCGGGCGCCTACACCGGCGACATCAGCGGGGCGTTCCTGGCCAAGCTGGGCTGCACCTTCGTCGTCGTCGGGCACTCCGAGCGGCGCACCTACCACAACGAGGACGACGCCCTGGTGGCCGCCAAGGCGGCCGCCGCGCTCAAGAACGAGCTGACGCCGATCGTCTGCATCGGCGAGCACCTGGAGGTTCGCGAGGCGGGCGAGCACGTCAGCCACTGCGAGTCGCAGCTGCGCGGCTCGCTGGCCGGCCTGACGGCCGAGCAGATCGCCAAGGTGGTCATCGCCTACGAGCCGGTGTGGGCGATCGGCACGGGACGGGTGGCCAGCGCCGCCGACGCCCAGGAGGTGTGTGCGGCGATCCGCAAGGAGCTGGGCGCGCTGGCGTCGCCCCAGATCGCCGAGACCGTGCGGGTGCTCTACGGCGGCTCGGTGAACGCCAAGAACGTCGGCGAGATCGTCGCGCAGGAGGACGTCGACGGCGGTCTGATCGGGGGAGCTTCGCTGGACGGGGAGCAGTTCGCCACCTTGGCCGCCATCGCCGCCGGTGGGCCGCTGCCCTAGGCCTGGCCTAAGGCGACCGGGGCATTCGGTAGGGTGTCTTTCATGGAATTGGGCCTGCAGATCACCCTGGTGGTCACCAGCATCCTCGTGGTGCTGCTGGTGCTGCTGCACCGCGCCAAGGGTGGCGGCCTGTCGACGCTGTTCGGCGGAGGCGTGCAGTCGAGCCTGTCCGGGTCGACGGTCGTGGAGAAGAACCTGGACCGGCTGACGTACTTCGTCGTCGCCATCTGGTTGGTCTGCATCGTCGGCATGGCCCTGCAGATCAAGTACCGCTGACCTTCCTTCGGCGGGCGGCCCACGCGATTCGCCCGGATACTGGAATTCATGACTGAGGTTTCCGACGCGCTGGCGCCGATCGGTGCCGTGCAGCGAACCAAGGTCGGTCGCGAGGCCACCGAGCCGATGCGGGCCGACATCCGGTTGCTCGGCGCCATCCTGGGCGACACCGTCCGCGAACAGAACGGTGACGAGGTTTTCGACCTCGTGGAGCGGGCCCGCGTGGAGTCCTTCCGGGTGCGGCGCTCCGAGATCGACCGAACCGAGATCTCCCACATGTTCGACGGCATCGACATCCACCTGGCGGTGCCGATCATCCGGGCGTTCAGCCACTTCGCGCTGCTGGCCAACGTCGCCGAGGACATCCACCGCGAGCGCAGGCGCCGCGTTCACGTCGGCGCCGGTGATCCACCGCAGGACAGCAGCCTGGCCGCCACCTACGCGAAACTCGACGTGGCCGAGCTGGATTCGGGAACCATCGCCGACGCGCTGAAGGGCGCGGTGATTTCCCCGGTGATCACCGCCCATCCGACCGAGACGCGGCGCCGCACCGTCTTCGTCACCCAACACCGGATCACCAGACTGATGCGGCTGCACGCCGAGGGCCACACCGAGACCGACGACGGCCGCGACATCGAACGCGAGCTGCGCCGCCAGGTCCTGACGCTGTGGCAGACCGCACTGATCCGGCTTTCGCGGCTGCAGATCACCGACGAGATCGACGTCGGTCTGCGGTATTACGCGGCCGCGCTGTTCGAGGTGATCCCGCAGGTGAACGCGGATGTGCGCGAGGCGCTACGCAGCCGCTGGCCCGACGCCGAGTTGCTGTCGGGGCCGTTCCTGCAGCCGGGCTCGTGGATCGGTGGCGACCGCGACGGCAACCCGAATGTGACTGCGGCAGTGGTCCGGCGGGCCACCGGCAGCGCCGCGTTCACCGCCCTGGCCCACTACCTGGTCGAGCTCACCGATCTCGAGCAGGAGCTGTCGATTTCGGCGCGCCTGGTCGCCGTCACGCCGCAGTTGGCCGCCCTGGCCGAGGCGTGCCCGGAGGAGGCCCGAACCGACGAGCCGTACCGGCGGGCGGTGCGGCTGATCCGCGGCCGGCTCAGCGCGACCGCCGCCGAAATCCTGGACAGGCAACCGCAGCACGTGCTCGACCTGGGGCTGTCGCGGTATGCCACGCCGGACGAGCTGCGCGCCGACCTCGACACGATCGACGAATCGCTGCGCGGCCACGGCAGCGCGCTGTTGGCCGGCGACCGGCTGGCGCTGTTGCGAGAAGGCGTGCACGCCTTCGGTTTTCACCTGTCCGGCCTGGACATGCGGCAGAACTCCGACGTGCACGAGGAGGTGGTTGCCGAGCTGCTGGCCTGGGCCGGTGTGCACCCCGACTACGCCTCGCTGCCCGAGGACGAGCGGGTCGAGCTGCTCACCACCGAGCTGAGCACCCGGCGACCGCTACTCAGCGACCGCGCCCGGCTGTCCGAGCTGGCCCACAAAGAGCTGGCCGTGATCGAGGCCGCGGCCTACGCCGTGGTGCGCTACGGCCCGGCCGCGGTACCCAACTACGTCATCTCGATGTGCCAGTCGGTGTCCGACGTCTTGGAAGCCGCGATCCTGCTGAAGGAGGCCGGCCTGCTGGATGCGTCGGGCTCCGAACCCTTTTGCCCCGTGGGCATCTCGCCGTTGTTCGAGACGATCGACGATCTGCACAACGGCGCGACGATCCTGCAGGCGATGCTGGACCTTCCGTTCTACCGGACGTTGGTGGCGGCCCGGGATGACTGGCAGGAAGTGATGCTGGGCTACTCCGACTCCAACAAGGATGGCGGCTACCTGGCGGCCAACTGGGCGGTGTACCGCGCCGAGCTGGACCTGGTCGAGGTGGCCCGCAAGACAGGAATTCGGTTGCGGCTCTTCCACGGTCGCGGCGGCACCGTGGGGCGTGGCGGGGGCCCCAGCTACCAGGCCATCCTGGCGCAGCCCCCGGGAGCGGTGAACGGCTCGCTGCGCCTGACCGAGCAGGGCGAGATCATCGCCGCCAAATACGCCGAGCCGCAGCTGGCCCGGCGCAATTTGGAGAGCCTGGTGGCGGCCACGCTGGAGTCGACGTTGCTGGATGTGGAAGGGCTCGGCGACACCGCGGAACCCGCATACGCGGTGCTCGACGAGATCGCCGGCCTGGCCCAGCGGTCGTATGCCGAATTGGTGCACGACACACCGGGTTTCGTCGACTACTTCAAACAGTCAACACCGGTCAGCGAGATCGGCTCGTTGAACATCGGCAGCCGGCCGACCTCGCGTAAGCCCACCGAGTCGATCGCCGACCTGCGCGCCATCCCGTGGGTTCTGGCGTGGAGCCAGTCGCGGGTCATGCTGCCCGGCTGGTACGGCACCGGAGCGGCGTTCGAGCAGTGGATCGCCGCCGGCCCGGAGGACGAGCGCGTGCAGGCCCTGCGCGACCTCTACGAACGCTGGCCGTTCTTCCGGGGCGTGCTGTCCAACATGGCGCAGGTGCTGGCGAAAAGCGATCTGGGCCTGGCGGCCCGCTACGCGGAGCTGGTGGACGATGAGTCGTTGCGGCACAGGGTGTTCGACAAGATCGTCGAAGAACATCAGCGTACGATCGCCATGCACAAGCTGATCACCGGGCACGACGACCTGCTTGCCGACAACCCGGCGCTGGCGCGTTCGGTGTTCAACCGCTTCCCCTACCTGGAGCCGCTGAACCACCTGCAGGTGGAATTGCTGCGCCGCTACCGTTCCGGCGACGACGACGAGCTGGTGCAGCGCGGAATCCTGTTGACCATGAACGGTTTGGCGAGCGCGCTGCGCAACAGCGGCTAAGCCTGCCCCGCGTGGATTGGTGGTGGCTGCGGTTGGAAGGGCTGATACCACCACCATTGGGCGCGCTCGCCGGTAGGTCCTAGGCAGGGCGGCACCGCGGGTGGAGGTTGGGTTGGCGGCCGGGCTAGCGATCCCGGGCTGAGTAATCGCCCGTGGCTGTCGGCGACACGCAGATCGTCTGCGGGGCCGGTGATGGTGATGCCGCCACGGTGGTGCAATCGGTGGTGATAAGGGCAGAGCAGCACGAGGTTTGCCATTTCGGTGGGGCCGCCGTCTTCCCAGTGCACGATGTGGTGTGCGTGCAGACCGCGGGTGGCGCCACAGCCGGGAACCGCGCACGTCCGGTGCCGGTGTTCGAGCGCGCGGCGTAGCCGCCGGTTGATCTGGCGGGTGGTTCGGCCGGCGCCGATGGGCTCGCCGTCACGTTCGAACCAGACTTCACAGGTGGCGTCACAGGTCAGGTATTGGCGTTCGGCCTCGGTGAGCGCCGGGCCCAGATGCAGTGCCGCGGCACGCTGCTCGACGTCGACGTGCACCACCACCGTGGTGTGCTGCCCGTGTGGGCGGCGGGCCGCCTCGACGTCCCACCCGGCCTCGACCAGGCGCATGAACGCTTCACCCGTGGTCGGCAACGGAGGCCTGATTTCCAAGGCGTCCTCGTCATCGCCGTGATCGCTTTTCCACTCGGCGAACAACGCATCCCGGTGCGAGTCCAATGCCGCGTCGAATTTCGCCGCATCGTGGTGCGGCAGTTTGATCCGCCAACAGCTGCCCTCGTCGTCGGAGGTCCTGGTGATCGAGGGTCGCAGGTCGGGCTCGGCCTCGCGCTCGGGTTCCGGTTCGGGTCGCGGTTCGAGCTTGACCGCGGTACGCAGCTGGTTGACTGTCGCGACCGCGGCGAGCTCTGCGTAGTGCTCATCGGATCCCTCGCCTCCCCGCGCCGCGATCACGCCGACCTGATCCAGCGACAGCCGACCCTCCCGCATGCCCTGAGCACAGCGGGGAAACTCCTTGAGCCGGCGCGCGACGGTGGTGATCGTGTGTGCGTTCGCCGAGGACGCGGCGAGCTTCCATGCCACCAACGCGGTGACCGACCGCGCACCCGTGGCGCCACACAACTCGTCGCGCTCCATCTCCGCGGCGATCTCCACAACCCGGCCATCAATCGCATTGCGTTGACCGCCCAACTCCGCCAACTCCTCAAGCAACACGTCCAGCCGCCGCGGAACGTTTTCGGCCAGAGGAGACGGTGCGGGGAACGGCATGACGTCATCAAAGCAGAGGGGTCCGACAAATCCTGGCTACCCGCAAGCGACGGGTCAACTCGCTGCGTTACCTCAGGTAGTCCACCGGGCACGGCCCCGCCGCCCGCGCCACGCCGCCGATCTGCGCGGGCACGGGCAGCGGATGTGACGTCCAGCGCGGTGTCATCCGGTACTCGCGGAGCAGCCGCGACGTGGCCGCCGTCATAGCCGCGAGCGAAAACGGTTGGGCCGGACACGAATGGCGCCCGTGCCCGAACGCCGTGACCAGCATCGGCGACGGGAGAGCGTTCGGTTCGGTCAGGCGGTGACGTGTCCACCGATCGGGATCCCACTGTTCCAGGCCCGGGGCGGCCGACGTGTTGAGTAGCGGCAGCAGGGTCGCAATGTTCCAGCCGGGTGGCACCTGATAGCTGACCGCACCGTCGTCGAAGTCGACCGTAGCCAGCACCGTGCGAGTCATGATCGAGCGCTGCGCCAGCCGCGTTGACTCAAGCGCGCAGCGCTGCGTAAAATCGTTGTCGCCCAAGCAGACTCGTTCTAGTGCCGCCGGATGCTCAAGCAGATCCACGAACGCCCAGCCAACAGCGGCGGCCAGATTCGACATGGACGCGATGTGGATCAGCGCGACATCAAACGCGATGCCTTGCAGTCGATCTGGTGCATCGTCCCACGCCGCCACAATCCGGCCGAACAGCCCCTGAGAGTCGTCGTCGCCGTCGTCGAATCGGCGCACCGCGGTCGAGACGATCTCGCTGACCTCGTCCAGCGCGGCCCGCTCGGCGCGCTTCTCCGTCGCCGCCACCGCCGCCATCCGATCCGGGTGGACGAATGCGTCGGAGCCGTCCAGCGCGTCGAAGGCACGCGCCAGGCGCTCGAAGGCGGCGCCGTCGGCCGACCCGGGTCCCGCCCACGAGGCCAGGCCCATCCGATGGCCGAGCCGTCGCGCGAGATCGAAGACGTCGACCGAGCCGGCCGGCCCCAGCTCCGTGATGCTTTGTTCGAGCGCGTGGTCCAGGTTCGCGAGATACCCGGCCACGTCGTCGCGGCGGAACAGCGTGTTCGGCAGCGTACGACGTCCGGCGAAGATGTCGTCGGGCAGCTTGCGCCGCAACATCAGGTAGTCCGCGACGCCCTTGCTGGCCGCCTCCTCGGTGAGCGCATAGAACGATTCGACACCCGCGGGCGAGAACGTGAACAGGTAGTGGTCGGGCCCGCTGTGCACGGCGAAGGTGTCGCCGTGGCGGGCGCGCGCGGCGGCGATTGCGGCGACGCCGTCATCGACCGGGACATCCCACGGCAGACCGGTGCCCTCCGCGCACGGGGGCGTGGGCACCACGCCGGTCACGACCTACTCCTTGGGACCCGTCGAGGGCCGACTCCGTAGCCGGTCGATCACGCCGCGCACGGCATGCTCGGTCACCGATAGCGGGGACATCATCGTCTCGCCCACGCTCACGATGTAGTCGATGCGCGCGACGATGGCCTCCACCGGTTCGACGAGAGTGATCAGCCGCTTCGCGAGTGCGTCGAGGCTTTCCATGGTGCTCTCGAGATGATCAAGGCCGCCGTCGAGGCGGGCAACCGTGTTGTTGAGGTTCGATAGCGAGCTGGTCAGGTCGTTCATGGTCTTGCCCAGACCGTCGAGCACGTCTTCGACCTGCTCCACCGTCTTGTCGGCATTCAGCGCCGCCTGGGTGAGGGTCTTGATCCGGTTGCGCTCAGGACCGCTGCGTTCGGTTCGGTCTGCCATGACGGTAATTATGGACGGATTTGCATCCGCGGAAACCCCCGCGTACTGCTCCCGCGAAAAGCGTGGTCGCGGCGCCGGCGTCGAGCAGCCACCGCGCGGGTTCGAGCCCGAGCGGCACGGCCCACGAAGCGACACACGGCCCAACGCTTTTCTTTCGAATCGATTCTTGGCCGGCCGCTGCGGCTTCATCCAAATTTCAGCTTGAAATGCGTCGCTTGCGGCATCGTCTTCAGGTACATTTTCGCCACCTCCACAGACCCGAATACCTGACGGCATCCAGCCGACGAATCACCACGCCTAACTGAGAGCAATCGAAAAAAGAAAAAAAGAAAGAGACATAGGCATGGACTTCGCGTTGCTGCCGCCGGAAGTCAACAGCGGGCTGATGTATGCCGGGCCCGGGTCGGCGCCGATGCTCTCGAACGCGGCGAGCTGGGACGCACTGGCCGCTGAGCTGGAGTCCACCGCGGCCGGTTACTCCTCGACGGTCGCGGAGCTGACGGGGCAGGCGTGGTCGGGGCCGTCCGCCGAGCTGATGACGGCCGCGGCGAACCCCTACGTGGAGTGGCTGCAGGCCAGTGCGGCGGCGGCCGGGCAGACCGCCGCCCAGGCATACGGGGCGGCGGCGGCCTACGAGGCGGCGTACGCGATGACGGTGCCGCCGCCGCTGATCGCGGCGAACCGCGCGCGGTTGATGGCATTGGTCGCCACCAATTTCATTGGGCAAAACACCCCGGCGATCGCGGCCACCGAAGCCGAATACGCGGAGATGTGGGTCCAGGACGCCACCGCGATGTACGGCTATGCCGGCGCTTCGCAGTCCGCGAGCACCCTCACCTCGTTCAGCGAACCGCCGCAGACCACCAACCAGAACGGGCAGCTCGACCAGGCGCGCGCGGTGGCCCAATCCGTCGGCAACGTGACCAGCAGCCGCAGCGCGGGCCCCATCCAGAGCTCGGGCCTCATGCAGAGCTCGGGCCCCGTGCAGAGCTCGGGTCCCATGCAGAGCTCGGGCCTCATGCAGAGCTCGGGCCCCTTACAGCCATCTCCGGGCTCCACCGGGAGCACGACCGGTACGACCGGGAGCACGACCGGTACCACCGGTACCACCGCCGGAGCCACCAATGCCCCCACCATGACCATCAGCAGCAACTACACAGTCAGCGGCACTTACACCGTCGCATCCGGCCAAAGCGTCCTCGTCGACAACGGCGCCACCTTCGACGTCCCATCCGGTGCCACCCTCAACATCCAATCCGGCGGCAGCTTCGAAGTCGCCTCCGGCAGCACGTTGGAGGTTGACACCGGCGGCACGCTCACCAACGCCGGCAATCTCACCGTCGACGCCGCCACCAGCCCGCTCAACGCCGGCTCGCTGACCAACGCCGGCATGCTCACCAACACCGGCACCATCACCGTGAACGGCACCCTCACCAATACCGGCACCATCACTATTCAATCCGGCGCGCTTACCGACGCCGGCACTCTCACCAATGCAGGGACCATCAATGTCCAATCCGGTGCCACCCTCGAAGTCGAAGTCACCGGCACCCTGAACAACTCCGGTCCCATCAACGACTACGGCGCCGTCACCATCGACAACAGCGCGTTCGGTTCCATCGACTCCGGCGGTACTCTCAACCTCAACTCCGGTACGATCATCGTCGAACCTCACGCCACGCTCACCGACACGGGCACCCTCATCCAATCCGGCGGCACCCTGACCGTCGACCCAAACGGCACTCTTGAGGTCGCTCCCAGCGGCTACCTGTCCCTCGACGGTGGCACCCTCAACAACGGTGGTACTTTGACCGTCGACTCCGGCGGCTATCTGGCCATCAGACCCGACGGCACCTTGATCGACACTGGTCAGATCACCATTCAGGCCTACGGTGGCAACATCACCGACGCCGGCACCCTGACCGTCAACCCCACCGGTACCCTCACCGTCCAGCCCGGCGCCTATCTGACCACCGAGTCCGACGCCTTCCTCACCAACTACGGCGCCATCACCGTCCAGGACAGCGCCACGTTCAACTACTACGGCACCGTCGCCGACTACGGCACCATCACCGTCCAGTCCGGCGGCAATATCTTCGGACTCGACGGTGGGTCCACCATCGTCCAGTCCGGTGGCACCCTCACCGACCAGGCTGGCGGCAGCATCCTCCTCTATGACAACAGCGCCCTCGAGGTCGCACACGGCGGCACCCTGACTGATTCCGGCACCCTCACCGACTGGGGCACCCTGACGGTCGACACCGGTGGCACCTTCACCGAAAACGGTGCCCTCTACGTCAATACCACTTTCACCAATTCCGGCACGGTCACCCTCAACTCCGGTGGCGGCCTTGAAGTCTCGTCGGGGGGCACCCTGACTGACTCCGGTACCTTCGTCAATTCGGGTACCGTCACCGTGGACTCGGGTGGCACTTTGCAGGTCGCCTCCGGCGGCGTCCTGACCGATGCCCATGCCCTCGTCGATTCAGGCACTGTCACCATCGACTCCGGCGGTACCATCAACCTCAACTCCGGCAGCAGCTTCGTCGTCGGTGGCACTCTGAGTGATTCAGGGACGATCACCGATTCGGGCGCCTTCACCGTGAATTCCGGTGGCTCCGTTGTGGTTAACTCCGGTGGTGTGCTGACCGACTCCGGTGCCTTCACCGATTCGGGCCTGGTCACCGTCAACTCCGGTGGTGCGCTCAGCGTGCATTCCGGTAACACCCTGGTGGTCAGCTCCGGTGCTGGCTTGACCGATTCCGGTGCCTTCACCGATTCGGGTACGGTCACCGTCAATTCCGGTGGCAGCCTGGTGGTCGGTTCCGGTGGCACCTTCACCGACTCTGGCGCCCTGACCAATTCGGGTGCGGTGACGGTCAATTCCGGTGGTGCCCTTGAGGTTAGCTCCGGCGGTGTGTTGACCAATGCAAATCTGGTCACCGATTCGGGAACTGTCACCATCGACACCGGCGGTGTCGTCACCGTTAAAACCGGTAGCGCCGTGGTGGTGAGCTCCGGTGGCACCTTGACCGACTCCGCTACTCTCACCAATTCGGGTGCGGTCACGGTCAATTCCGGCGGCACCTTGGTGGTTAACGCCGGCGGGGTTTTGACTGATGCTCATGTCCTGACCGATTCGGGCACCGTCACCGTGCACTCGGGTGGTGCTGTCACGGTCAACTCCGGGAGCTCGTTGGTGGTTAACGCCGGTGGCACCTTCACCGATTCCGGCGCCGTCACCGTCAACTCGGGCGGTGCCGCCACGGTCAACTCGGGTGGCACCTTGGTGGTTAACGCCGGTGGCACTCTGACCGACTCCGGTGCCCTGGCCGATTCGGGTACCGTCACCGTCAACTCGGGTGGCGTGGCCACCGTCAATTCCAGTGGCACCGTGACGGTCGGCGCGGGTGGCGTTTTGACCGATTCCGGCACGCTGACCGATTCGGGTACGGTGACGGTCAATTCCGGTGGCAGCCTGGTGGTTAACGCCGGCGGCATTCTGACGGATGCTCACGCCCTCACCGATTCCGGTACGGTCACCGTCAACGCCGGTGGCACCCTCGAGGTTGGGTCCGGCGGAGTGTTGACCGATGCGCATACCCTCGCCGACTCGGGCGTGGTCACCATCGATTCCGGCGGTGCTGTCACCGTGAAATCCGGGAGCACCTTGGTGGTCGGCTCCGGTGGTGTCCTGACCGACTCCGGCACCTTGGGCGATTCGGGTGCGGTCACCGTGAACTCCGGTGGTGCGGTCACCGTCAATTCCAGTGGCAGCCTGGTGGTCGGCTCCGGTGCCACCTTGACCGACTCGGGGACTCTCACCGATTCGGGTGCTGTCACGGTCAATTCCGGTGGCAGCCTGGTAGTTAACTCCGGGGGCATCCTGACGGATGCTCACGCCCTGACTAATTCGGGCGCGGTGACGATTAATTCGGGTGGGACGCTGGAGGTGGGGTCTGGCGGGGTGTTGACGAATGCGAATCTGGTGACGGATTCGGGTACGTTGACGGTGGATTCCGGTGGTGTGGTCACGGTTGGTGCTAAGAGCGCGGTGGTGGTGGGCTCGGGTGGCACGTTGACTGATTCGGGTGCGCTGACGGTGAATTCGAGTGGTGCGGTCACGATCAATTCCGGTGGGGCCGTGACTGTCCCGTCTGGTGGTGTGTTGACTAACGGTTATCTGGTGACCGATTCGGGGACGTTGACGATCGATTCCGGTGGTGTGGTCACCATTAAGTCCGGCAGCGCGGTGGTGGTCGGCTCCGGTGGCACGTTGACTGATTCGGGTGCGTTGACGGTCAACTCGGGTGGTGCGGTGACGGTCAATTCCGGTGGGGCCGTTGAGGTTAGCTCCGGTGGTGTGTTGACCAATGGTTATCTGGTCACTGATTCGGGCGCTGTCACGATCGATTCGGGCGGTACGGTCACTCTCAATTCCGGTGTCGTCACGGTCAAGGCCGGTGGCGTGTTGATGGTTGACGGCACGTTGAATGGTTCGGGTGCTATCAATGATTCGGGGACGGTGACCATCCCGTCGGGCGCGAGCATGACGGTCAATTCCGGTAGCACGTTGACGGTCGGTTCCGGTGGCACGCTGGTCGATTCGGGTACTCTTACCGATTCGGGGACGGTCACGGTCAATTCTGGTGGCAGCCTGGTGGTGAATTCCGGGGGCATCTTCACCGATGCTCATGCTCTGACCAACTCCGGCACGGTCACCGTCAATTCCGGTGGCACCCTGGAGGTTGGGTCCGGCGCGGTGTTGACCGATGCTCATGCCCTGACTGATTCGGGCACGTTGACGATCGATTCCGGCGGTGCTGTCACGGTCGGATCCAAGAGCACCCTGGTGGTGGGTTCTGGTGGCACGTTGACTGATTCGGGTGCGTTGACCAATTCCTATGCCGTGACCATTAATTCGGGTGGGACGCTGGAGGTGGGGTCTGGCGGGGTGTTGACGAATGCGAATCTGGTGACGGATTCGGGTACGTTGACGGTGGATTCCGGTGGTGTGGTCACGGTTGGTGCTAAGAGCGCGGTGGTGGTGGGCTCGGGTGGCACGTTGACTGATTCGGGTGCGCTGACGGTGAATTCGAGTGGTGCGGTCACGATCAATTCCGGTGGGGCGGTGACTGTCCCGTCTGGTGGTGTGTTGACTAACGGTTATCTGGTGACCGATTCGGGGACGTTGACGATCGATTCCGGTGGTGTGGTCACCATTAAGTCCGGCAGCGCGGTGGTGGTCGGCTCCGGTGGCACCTTCACCGATTCCGGCGCCGTCACCGTCAACTCGGGTGGCGCCGTCACGGTCAACTCCGGCGGTACCTTCACCATCGACACCGGCAGCACCCTCACGGTCAACGCCGGGGCCAGCGTGCCCGTCAAAGCGGGAGGCGTCCTCACCATCGAGCCCGGCGAAATCGTCACCGTCTACCCCGGTGGCTCTTACGGGGCTAGCGGCATCACCGGTCACGTCCTCGTGGCGCCCTGAGTCGCGCGACGCGACGACGAGACCTACTGTCCGTCAGGCAGCTTGCTGGCGGCCTCGGCGTCGAGTAACCATCGCGTGGTCTCGAGCCCGATCGCCCCGGCCGCCGGGATGTCGACGGGCTGGGCGCCGCCGAGGGCGCCGGCAGCAGCGTCGGCCTTACCCGCGCCCGCGACCAACAGCCAGACCTCGCGGGAGCGTCGAATAGCGGGCAATGTCAGCGTGATTCGTTGCGGCGGGGGCTTGGGGGAGTCGTTGACCGCGACGACAGCGCGGGTGGTCTCGAGCACGGCCGGGGTGTCCGGGAACAACGAATTGATATGGCCCTCGGGGCCCATGCCCAGCAGGTGGACGTCGAAATTCGGGACCTGCTCGTCGGCCTCGGCGTTCGCCGCCAGCAGCTGCTCGTAAGCCAGCGCGGCGGCGGCTAGGTCACTGCCGAATTCACCGTCGCTGGCGGCCATCGGATGCACTTGGGCCGCCGGGATGTCGATGTGATCGAGCAGGGCCTCGCGGGCCTGCTTCTCGTTGCGCTCGTCGTCGTCTTCCGGGACGTAGCGTTCGTCGCCCCAGAACAGATGTACCTTCGACCAGTCGACCTCTCCGGCGTGGCCGGCAAGGTATTTCAGCAGACCGATGCCGTTGCCGCCGCCGGTCAGCACGATCAGCGCCCGACCTCGTGCCGATATCGCGGCGCTGATGGTCTTGACCAGCTGGCTGCCCGCGGCCTCGACCAGGGCGTCGCTGTCCGGGAAAACTTCCACTTCATTGCTCATACGTATTGCACCTTGTCGATACCTCCCAGTGCGCTGTAATAGACCTCGTCCGGGTCCAGCCGTCGCATGTCCTCGGCCAGGCATTCCCGAGTTTCCCTGCGCGCCAGCGGAACCAGCGCATCGGGCCGGCCGCTGCGGCTCAGCGTGGCCGTCGTGCCCTCCTGTGGGCGGCTCAGGGTGATGGTCTCGGACTTGCGCTCCAGCTCGATCTTGAGATCGCCGACCGCCCGGCGTACCGGCCCGTCGATCCGGCTGGCCAACCAGCCCGCCAAGATGTCGAGCGCGGGCTCGGTGCGCAGACCGGAAACCAGCGCCGACTGGATGTCCTCGTGGGGCTTCTGGTCGACCGCCGTCGTGAGCAGCGCCCGCCAGTAGGTGATCCGGGCCCAGGACAGGTCGGTATCGCCGGGCGTGTAGCCGGGCAGCCGGCTCTTGATCGCCGACAGTGGGTCAGAGCTGTTCGTCGCGTCGGTGATGCGCCGAATCGCCAGCTTGCCCAACGGGTCCTGCGCCGGTACGGCTGGGGCGACGTCGGGCCACCACACCACCACCGGGATGTCGGGAAGCAGGAAGGGGATGACGACGCTTTCGGCATGGCCGGACAGCGGCCCGGTCAGCCGCAGCACCACGACCTCGCCGCCGCCGGCGTCGCCGCCGACCCGGATCTGGGCGTCCAGGCGAGACTCGCTGGCATCCGCGTCGCCGGGTGCCACGACGAGCACGCGGCTCGGGTGTTCGTGCGTGGCGGCGTTGGCCGCCTCGATCGACTCCTCCAGCAGCGCGTCGCTGGTGGACTTGATGATCAGCGTCCCGACCCGGCCCAGGGTGACGACGCCGGCCTCTTCGCGCAGGCCGTCGAGCTTCTTGTTGACCCCGGTGGTGCTGGCGTCGAGCATGTCAACTATCACGGCCGCCGCCATTCGCGGCCGGTGCGATGCAGCATCTCGAACGCTGAAGCGGGGCCCCAGGTGCCCGACTCGTAGGGGTCGGGCTTACCGTGCGTCGCCCAATAGTCGAGGACGGGATCGAGTATCTGCCAAGCCAATTCGACCTCCGCGTTCACCGGGAACAGGGACGGTTCGCCCAGCAGCACGTCGAGGATCAACCGCTCGTAGGCCTCGGGGGAGTCCTCGGCGAACGCCGACCCGTAGGAGAAGTCCATGTTGACGTCGCGGACTTCCATCGTGCTGCCCGGCACCTTGGATCCGAATCGCAGGGTGATCCCTTCGTCGGGCTGCACCCGGATGACCAGGGCGTTGGTGCCGAGCTCGTCGGTCATGGTCGCGTCGAACGGCAGATGGGGCGCGCGCTTGAAGACCAGCGCGATCTCGGTAACCCTGCGGCCCAAGCGCTTTCCGGTCCGCAGGTAGAACGGCACGCCAGCCCAGCGGCGGGTGTCCACCTCGAGGGTGATCGCGGCGAACGTCTCGGTGCCGGAGTCTTTGGAGAACCCCTCCTCGTCGAGCAGGCCGACCACCTTCTCGCCGCCCTGCCAGCCCGCCGCGTACTGGCCGCGGCTGGTGGTCTGGTCCAGCGGCTGCGCCAGCTGGGTGGCCGAGAGCACCTTGACCTTCTCGGCCTGAAGCGCGGCGGGTTTGAAGCTGACCGGCTCTTCCATCGCGGTCAGCGCCAACAGCTGCATCAGGTGGTTCTGGATCACGTCACGCGCGGCGCCGATGCCGTCGTAATAGCCTGCGCGCCCGCCTAATCCGATGTCCTCGGCCATGGTGATCTGCACGTGGTCGACGTAGTGCGCGTTCCAGATCGGGTCCCACAGCTGGTTGGCGAAGCGCAACGCCAGGATGTTCTGGACCGTTTCCTTGCCCAGATAGTGGTCGATGCGGAACACCGACTCCTCCGGGAACACCGAGTTGACCACGTGGTTGAGGTCGCACGCGCTCTTCAGGTCGTGGCCGAACGGCTTCTCGATGACGACGCGGCTCCACCTGTCCTCTTGCGGACGCGCGAGCCCCGATTTGTGCAGCTGCTCGCACACCACCGGGAACGACTTGGGCGGGATCGCCAGGTAAAAGACGTGATTTCCGCCGACGCTGCGCTCGGCGTCCAGCTTCTCGAGCGTCTCGGCCAGCCGGCCGAACGCGGCGTCGTCGTCGAATTCGCCTCGCACGAAACGCAATCCCTCGGCCAACCGCTCCCAGATGGCCTGCCGGAACGGCGTGCGGCAAAACTGCTTGACGTCGTCGAGGATCACCTGTGCGAACGCATCGTGGTCCCAGTCGCGGCGGCCGAATCCCACCAGAGAGAAGGTGGGCGGCAGCAGGCCCCGGTTAGCCAGGTCGTAGATGGCCGGCACCACCTTTTTGTGCGCCAGGTCGCCGGTGACGCCGAAAAGCACCAGCGCGCAAGGCCCGGCGATCCGGGGCAGCCGCTTGTCGTCCTTGTCCCGCAGTGGATTAGTCCACTGCCCGGCCTCAGCGCCCGGGCTCATTTGTCGGTGGAACCCAGTTGCTTCTGTGTCTCGTCGAGCAGCTCGGTCCAGGACTCCACGAACTTCTGCACGCCCTCGTTCTCCAGCACCAGGAAGACGTCGGTCAGGTCGATACCGACGGCCGAAAGCTTGTCGAACAGCTCCTGCGCCGCGCCGGCCGTGCCGGTGACCGTGTCACCCGTGACGACGCCGTGGTCGGCGACCGCGTCGATCGTCTTCTCGGGCATCGTGTTCACCGTGTGCGGGGCGACCAGCTCGGTGACGTAGAGGGTGTCGGAGTAGTCGGGGTTCTTCACACCGGTGGACGCCCACAGTGGCCGCTGCACGCGGGCCCCGTCGCGTGTGAGGTTCTGGTAGCGCTCGCCGCCCTCGAAGACCTCCTGGTAGGCGGCGTAGGCCAGCCGCGCGTTGGCGACACCGGCCTGGCCCCGCAGCGCAAGCGCCTCTTCCGAGCCGATCTTCTCCAGCCGCTTGTCGATCTCGGTGTCCACGCGGGAGACGAAAAACGATGCGACGGAGTGGATCTTGGACAGATCGTGTCCCGCCTCGCGTGCCTTCTCCAGGCCCGCCAGGTAGGCGTCCATCACCGCGCGGTGCCGTTCGACCGAGAAGATCAGGGTGACGTTGACCGAAATCCCTTCGGCCAGAACGGCGGTGATGGCCGGCAGGCCGGCCTCGGTGGCCGGGATCTTGATGAACAGGTTCGGCCGGTCGACGATCTTCCACAGCTCGACGGCCTGCGCGATCGTCTTCTCGGTCTCCTTGGCCATCCGCGGGTCGACCTCGATGGATACCCGGCCGTCGACCCCGTCGGAGGCCTCCCACGCCGGCGCCAGCACGTCGCACCCGTTGCGCACGTCGTCGGTGGTGACGGTGCGGATGGTGGCGTCGACGTCGGCGCCCCGCTCGGCGAGCTCGGCGATCTGGCCGTCGTAGGCGTCGCCTTCGGCCAGCGCCTTCTGGAAGATTGACGGGTTGGTGGTCACGCCGACGACGCTCTTGGTGTCGATCAGCTCTTGCAGGTTGCCCGACTGCAGCCGCTGACGCGACAGGTCATCGAGCCACACGGATACCCCGGCGGCGGACAGCGCGGCAAGGTTGGCGTTCTGGGTCATCGAAATCAGCCTTTCTCAGTTATCGACTACTTGTTCGGCGGCGGCGGCGACGGCTTCCGCGGTGAAGCCGAATTCGCGGAACAACGTCTCGGCATCGGCGGATTCGCCGTAGTGCTCAATCGACACGATCTTTCCGGTGTCGCCGACCAGCTTGTGCCACGGCTGCGCGATGCCGGCCTCGACGGCCACCCGGGCCGACACCGACGGCGGCAGCACGCTGTCGCGGTAATCCGATGGTTGGGACTCGAACCATTCGACGCAGGGCATCGACACCACTCGCGCGATGATGTCCTTGTCCGCCAACAGCTTTGCGGCATCCACCGCGAGCTGAACCTCGGAACCGGTGGCGATCAGAACCACGTCGGGTTCGTCCTCGCCTTCCTCGCCCAGCACATACCCGCCCCGGGCCACGCCTTCGAAGTTGGTGCCCTCGAGCACCGGCACGCCCTGGCGGGTCAGGATCAACCCGACCGGTCCGCTGCCGTTGCCGCGGGCCAGCACCGTGCGCCAGGCGTAGGCGGTCTCGTTGGCATCGGCGGGGCGCACCACCGACAGCTTCGGGATGGCCCGCAGCGCGGCGAGGTGTTCGATGGGCTGGTGGGTGGGACCGTCTTCGCCCAGCCCGATCGAGTCATGCGTCCACACGTAGATGGTGTCGATGTCCATCAGCGAGGCCAGCCGCACCGCTCCGCGCATGTAATCGGAGAACTGCAGGAAGGTTCCGCCGTAGGCGCGGGTGGGCCCGTGCAGCACGATGCCGGACAGGATGGATCCCATCGCGTGCTCGCGAACACCGAAGTGCAGGGTGCGCCCGTACCAGTCCGCCGTGTAGTCCTTGGTTGAAATGGACGGTGGGCCAAAGGATTTGACGCCATCCATGGTGGTGTTGTTGCTGCCGGCCAGGTCGGCCGAGCCGCCCCACAATTCGGGTAGCTTGGTCGACACCGCGGAGAGCACCTTGCCGGACGCGGCCCGAGTGGCCAGCGGCTTGGATCCCGGTTCCCAGTAGGGGATATCGGCGTCCCAGCCGTCGGGCAGCTCCTCGGCGGTCAGCCGGTCCAGCAGCGCCTTGCGCTCGGGCTCGCGCTGCGCCCAGGCGTCGAACTCGGCCTGCCACTTCTCGTGGGCTTCCTTGCCGCGGTCGACCAGCTTGCGGGTGTGGGCAATGACGTCGTCGCGCACCTCGAAGTTCTTGTCGGGATCGAAGCCCAGGATCTTCTTGACGGCCGCGACCTCTTCGTCGCCCAGCGCCGCACCGTGCGCCTTGCCGGTGTTCATCAGCTTCGGTGCGGGGAAGCCGATGATCGTGCGCAGCGAGATGAACGACGGCCGATCGGTGACGGCCTTGGCGGCCGCGATCGCCTCCTCGATGCCGACGACGTTCTCGCCGCCCTCGACCTCTTGGACGTGCCAGCCGTAGGCGCGGTAGCGCGCGGCGGTGTCCTCACACAACGCGATGTCGGTGTCGTCCTCGATCGAGATCTCGTTGTGGTCGTAGAACACGATGAGGTTGCCCAGCTGCTGCACGGCCGCCAGCGACGACGCTTCCGAGGTCACGCCCTCTTCGATGTCGCCGTCGGAGGCGATCACGTAGATGTGGTGATCGAACGGGCTCTCCCCGGGCGCGGCGTCCGGGTCGAACAGGCCGCGCTCGTAGCGCGACGCCATCGCCATCCCGACCGAGGAGGCCAGGCCCTGGCCCAGCGGTCCGGTGGTGATCTCAACGCCCTTGGTGTGCCGGAACTCCGGGTGCCCCGGGGTCTTGGATCCCCAGGTGCGCAGCGACTCGATGTCGGACAGCTCCAGGCCGAACCCGCCGAGGTACAGCTGCAGGTACAGCGTCAGGCTGCTGTGGCCGGCCGAGAGGATGAACCGGTCGCGACCCAGCCAGTGCACGTCGCTGGGATCGTGGACCATGGTGCGCTGAAAAAGCGTGTAGGCCAACGGCGCCAGGCTCATCGCCGTCCCGGGGTGGCCGTTGCCGACCTTTTGGACCGCGTCGGCGGCAAGCACCCGGACGGTGTCGACCGCGGCCGAATCGAGCTCGGTCCAGTCGTCGGGGTGGTGGGGCCGGGTGAGTGTGGAGATGTCTTCGAGTGTGGTCACAGACTCATTCCTTGAGTGATGAAGCCGTCAATCCTCAACCCTAGTGCGCGAGTGGTGGCGTTTGCAGTGCAGGTTTCCGGGTAGTCACGCGCGGCCCCCCCGCAGGTGGCGCGCAGGCGACCCGCAATTTGCCATTCGTGCCGCAATCGGGAAATTCTGTGCGAATCGACCCTGGGGGCCCGCTGCCGTGGACTCCCGGTCTACCATCGTGCGTAGTAGATGCTGCGCGCTGCTGCGACCCCGAGGAGTTATTGCGTGAGCGTTCGCGGGCGCGTCGCGCCGAGCCGAGTACGTCGCACCGTGCTCGCGTATTTGGCGTTGACGAAGCCCCGGGTGATTGAGCTGCTGCTGGTCACAGCCATACCTGCGATGCTGCTCGCGCACCGGGGTGAGGTGCACCCGCTGCTGATCCTCAACACGCTGATCGGCGGGATGCTCGCCGCAGGCGGTGCCAACACGCTGAACTGCGTGGCCGACGCCGACATCGACAAGCTGATGAAGCGCACCGCGCGCCGGCCGCTGGCGCGTGCCGCAGTGCCGACGCGAAACGCCCTGATCCTCGGGCTGGTGCTGACGGTGGCCTCCTTCTTCTGGCTCTGGCGGACCAGCAACCTGCTGTCGGGATTGCTGGCCATCGCCACCATCGCGTTCTACGTTTTCGTCTACACGCTGCTCCTCAAGCGCCGCACGTCGCAGAACGTCGTGTGGGGCGGCGCGGCGGGGTGCATGCCGGTGATGATCGGGTGGTCGGCGGTCACCGGCACCATCGGCTGGCCGGCCCTGGCGATGTTCGCGATCATCTTCTTCTGGACGCCGCCGCACACCTGGGCGCTGGCAATGCGATACAAGGACGACTACAAGGCGGCCGGGGTGCCGATGTTGCCCGCGGTGGCAACCGAGCGTCAGGTCACCAAGCAGATCCTGATCTACACGTGGCTCACGGTGTTCGCGACGCTGGCCCTGGGGCTGGCCGCGGGCTGGCTGTACGCGTCGGTCGCGGTGCTGGCCGGCGTGTGGTTCCTGGCGATGGCCCATCAGCTCTACGCCGGCGTGCGCGCCGGCGAGCCGGTCAAGCCGCTGCGGCTGTTCCTGCAGTCGAACAACTACCTGGCGGTGGTGTTCTGCGCGTTGGCCGTCGATTCGGTGCTGGGGCTACCGACGCTCTTCTGAGCGATCGTCGCCGCCCTACGGCAGCAGCACGACAGAGCCGGCCGTCTTGCGGCCCTGCAGATCCGTGTGCGCGCGGGCGGCCTCGGCCAGCGGATAGCGCCCGCCGACCTCGATGGTGAGGGCGCCACTCGAAATCGCCTCGAACAGTTCGTCGGCCCGCCAGCTGAACTCCTGGCCGGTGCGCATGAAGTGCACCAGCGCGGGCCGGGTCAGGAAGACCGAGCCGGCGGCGTTGAGGCGCTGCGGGTCTACCGGGGGAACGGGGCCACTGGCGGCGCCGAACAGCGCCAGCGTCCCGCGGACGGCGAGGCTGGCCAGGCTGGCGTCGAACGTCGTGGCGCCGACGCCGTCGTACACCGCCTCGACGCCGTTGCCGTCGGTGAGCGACCGGATCCGCTGGCCGAACGCGGCGGCGTCGTCGGGGTAGGGCAGCACCTCGTCGGCGCCGGCTCGCCGGGACAGCCGCTCCTTGTCGGGCGTCGAGACGGTGGTGATGACGCGGGCGCCCAGCAGATGCGCCCACTGCGTCAGGATCAGTCCCACCCCGCCGGCCCCGGCGTGCACCAGCACCGTGTCGCCGGTCTGCACCCGGTACACCGACTTGAGCAGATAGTGCGCGGTGAGGCCCTTCAGCAGGACCGACGCCGCCACCTCCGACGTGACGTTGTCCGGCACCTTAGCCGTCAAAGCCGCTGGGGCGACCGCGAATTCGGCGTAGGCACCGGCCGCCGCGGCTGACACCACGCGGTCGCCGACGCGGAAATCCGCGGGGGCGTTCTCGCCCAGGGCCGCGACGGTGCCGCACAGCTCGGAGCCGACGACGAACGGCACCTGGCGCGGGTACTGGCCGCTGCGGAAATACGTGTCGATGAAGTTGACGCCGATGGCTTCGGCCTTGATCAGCAGCTGGCCCTCGCCGGGCGTGGGTTCGGGCGTTTCGACGTAACGCAGGACCTCGGGGCCGCCGGTTTCACCGACTTCGATTGCGTGCATGTGGCTATCATGCCCGGGCATGAAGCTTGCCCGGCCGGATGTCTTCCATCCCCGCATCGTGCTGGCCGGATCGCCGCAGCACCCGGGCGGTGCCGCGGACGACGCCGGCCTGGTGACCGCGCTGCGACGCCGCGGCCTGCACGCCCGCTGGTCGTCCTGGGACGATCCGGAGACCGCCCGGGCGGATCTGGTGATCCTGCGGGTGGGGCGCGAATACGCGCGGCGGGCCGACGAATTCCTCGCCTGGACAACGCGTATGGGCAACCTGCTGAACCCGCGCCCCGCGGTGGCCTGGAATCTGGCTGCGCGATACCTGGATGACCTGGCGGCCGCGGGGGTGCCGACGCTGCCCGCAGGGACGTCGGCAGATCCCGTCGCGTTGACGTTTTTCGGCGGCGAGCAGTCGCACGCCTTCACCGGGGCGCACGCGGTCGAGCCGGAGTTCGAGGTGTGGGACGTCGGTCACGCCGCCCTCGCGGCGGCCGCAGAACGCGCCGGAATCGTCACGAGCGAGCTGCTGTACGCACGCGTCGATGTCGACGGCGACCGGGTTGCCCGGCTGGATGTGGTTGCGCCACCGCTGGGTTGGCGGCGACTGGACCCCGCGGCGCGCGAGTCGGCCCAGCGCCGGTTCGCCGTGGCCGTGGAGTCAGCCTGCGAGCGGCTCGGGCTCGGTCCGTTCTCGCATCGAGGCCCATAGCGCCGCCGTCGCCGCGGTGCAGGCCGCGGCCCCGGCGACGTGGACCGCGACCAGCGCGGCGGGGACCCCGGTGAAGTACTGCACGGTGCCCACGGCGGCCTGGGCGCAGACCAGGGCCAGCAGCACGCCCAGCCGCAGCAGCACGGGCCGGGCCGCGCCGACCGCGAGCAGCCCGAAGCCCAGGCCCACCAGCAGCGCCAGGTACGCGACCAGCAGCGACGAATGCATGTGCACCAGCGTGGTGATCTCCACCTTCAGCCGCGGCACCGTCCGGCTGGGGCTGCGGTCTCCCGCGTGCGGACCCGCGGCGGTCACCAGCGTGCCGGTGACCAGCAGCACCGCCAGGTTCACCGCGCTCAGCGCCGTCAGCGCCCGCAGCGGCCTGGCCACCCGCTGGTGCACCACGCCGTCGTCGGGCTCGCCGACCTTCACGTAGAGCAGCACCGACAGCCACACCATCGTCATCGACGTCAGCAGGTGGATGGCGACCGTCCACCACAGCAGCCCGGTGCGCACGGTGATGCCACCGATCACGGCCTGCACCACCGTCGACACTGGCATCAGCCACGCGTAGAGGAGCACCTCGGAGCGTCGCCGCGCCCGCGTCACGGCCAGCACGGCCAGCGCCGCGGCCACCACGACCGCGAAGGTGATCATTCGGTTGCCGAATTCGACGGCCTGGTGGATGCGCGGCACCTCGGCGTGGGCCACCGGAACGAAGCTGCCCGGGAAGCACTGCGGCCAGGTCGGACAACCCAGCCCCGACGCGGTGACGCGCACGATCGCGCCGGTGACCGCGATGCCGCCCTGGGTCAGGATCACCAGCGCGGCGACGAGGCGCTGGACGCGCAGGCTCGGGTTGGGGAGTAGGTCCACCAACCGCATCAGCACCCGTCCGACGGCCATCGCCCGATCGTAGGGCACCGTAAACTACAGCTTGTAGTACGGCCCGGGGCCGATCAGGTGAAGCGGAACCAGCGGCGCGCGGCCAGGGCCGCCCCGGCGCCCCACGCCACCAGGACGGCGATACCGAACCAGTCCACCGACAACGTCATCGCCTGCGACAGCGCCTCGGTCAGCGCGCCCGACGGCGTGAGCCGGGACAGCCATTTGGCCCACGACGGGATCATCCCGGTTTCCACGGTCAAGGCGCCGAGACCGGCGAAGACGAACCACAGCAGGTTGGCGACCGCGAGCACGATCTCGGCCCGCAGCGTGCCGCCGAGCAGCAGCCCCAGGGCCGCGAAACCCGCGGTGCCCAGCGCGATGACCGCCGCGCCCAACCCCAGCGCCAACGGGTCGGGTCGCCAGCCGAGCGCAAAACCGATGCCGCCTAACAGGATTGCCTGCAAGAACACCACTGTGACGACCGCCAGCGACTTTCCGGCGATGATGCCCCAGACCGGAAGTGGCGTGGCGCCAAGCCTTTTCAACGCCCCATACCGGCGATCGAACGCGACCGCGATCGCCTGCCCGGTGAACGCGGTCGAGATCACCGCCAGCGCCATGATCACCGGCGTGAAGATCGCGGCGCGATGCTGCCCGAACGAGCCGAGCGGCAGCAGCGTGAGCCCGACCAGCAGTGTGATCGGGATGAACATCGTCAGCAAAAGCTGCTCGCCGTTGCGCAGCAGCAGCTTGAGCTCCAGATTGAACTGTGCGGCAAGCATTTTCGAAATCGCGCTGGGACGCGGGTCGGGCGTGAAGGTGCCCGCGGGAAACAGCGGGCCGTTGGTCTGTGTCACTGCCGCAACTTCCTACCGGTGAGGTCGAGGAACACGTCCTCGAGGCTGCGTTGCTCGACGCGCATGTCGGTGGCCAGCACGTCGATGCGCGCGCACCATGCCGTGACGGTCGCCAGCACCTGCGGGTCGACCGGGCCCTCGACCAGGTATTCGCCCGGCGTGACCTCGGTGGCCAGGTAGTCCTCCGGCAGCGCCGACGACAGCAGGGACAGGTCGAGTCGCGGTGGCGCGCTGAACCGCAGCTGGTCTTTGGCGCCGCTGCGCATCAGCTCCGCCGGCGTGCCCGCGGCCACCGTCTGCCCGTGGTCGATGATCACCAGCCGATCGGCGAGCTCCTCGGCCTCCTTGAGCTGGTGGGTCGTCAGCACCACCGCCACGCCGTCGCGGCGCAGCGCGTCGATCAGCTCCCAGACCAGCAGCCGGGCGTGGGCGTCCATGCCGGCGGTGGGCTCGTCGAGGAACACCAGCTCGGGGCGCCCGGCCAGCGCGCATGCCAGCGCGAGCCGTTGCTGTTGTCCCCCCGAGAGGCGTCGGTAGGTGGTGCGGGCGGCGTCGGTGAGGCCCAGCGTGTCCAGCAGCCACGCGGGGTCCAGCGGGTTGGCGGCATAGGAGGCCACCAGGTTGAGCATTTCTTCCGCGCGCGCCGCCGGGTAGCCGCCGCCGCCTTGCAGCATCACCCCGATGCGGGCGCGCAGCCGGGCGTTGTCGGCGATCGGGTCCAGGCCCAGCACCTCGATCGTGCCGCCGTCCGGGCGGGTGAAGCCCTCGCACATTTCGACCGTCGTGGTCTTGCCGGCGCCGTTGGGCCCCAACAGCGCGAACACCTCGGCGGCGTGCACGTCCAGGTCGAGGTTGGAGACGGCCGTCGTCGACCCGTATTGCTTGGTTACCCCGCGCAGCCGCACCACAGTGTCGGGTGCGTGCGGGACGTGGGGGGCCGAGCTCACGTCGAGTCAGCGTAAGCGTCCGGCGCCGCCGTCGGCCGTTGGGTCTCGCCGGCCTCGGCGGACTGCGGGACGGCAGTGCCTGCCGCGCCGTTGGATTCGCCGTCCTGGGCCGGCTTCACCTGCAGCGGACGCCACGGCAACCGGGTGTATGTCAGCGCGACCAGCAACACCACGACGGCGGCACTGGCCAGGGTGGCATCCAGGATCTGGAACAACGCGAAGCGGTCGCCGTTTGCCGTCGGGCCGAAGATGCCCACCACGAGCGTGATGATGATGACCGCCACCCGGAAACCTTGGTGGGTCGCCCAGGCGGCAAGCGGGATGATGGCCCACAGCAGATACCAGGGCTGCACGACGGGGAACAGCAGGACGCAGATGCCCAGCGCGACGCCGAGGCCGCCGATCGGGTGCAACCGCCCGCGGAAGACGGCGAGCAACAGCCAGGCCACCAACACCGTGATGATCAGCACGCCGATGGAACGGGTCAGTGCCAGGACGGCGGTGGTGTGATCGCCCAGGCCCAGCAGAATGCCGACCTGCCCGGTGCCCAGCGCCAGCAGCGTCGGCGGCGACATCCAGCTGCGCACCACATTCGCGGTGCCCAGCGTGAAGATCCAGCCGAACCCCAGGCCGCTGGCCCACCCGACGACGGCCATCACCGCCACCGACAATGCCGTCATCCCGCCGCCTGCCAGCAGCAGCGCTCGCAGATTGCCACCCAACCGGTAGGCCAGCGCCATCGTGACGAAGCCCAGCGCCAGCAGCGACGGCAGTTTCACCTGCGACGACAGCGTGATCAGCACGGCGCCGGCCAGCAGCATGCCCAGCGGTTCCCAATCCGAGCCGATGCGCCACGACCGGGGCCGCAGTCGCGCCGAGTCGATGCCGCGCAGCGCGAACTCGGCGCCGGCCAGCATCAGTCCGAGCATCAGCGCCTCGTTGTGGATGCCGGCGACCAGATGCATGATCAGCAGCGGATTGGCCGCCCCCAGCCACAGCGCGCTCACCTCAGCCACGCCGCAGCGCCGGGCCAGCCGGGGCGTTGCCCACACGATCAGGGCCACCCCGATCAGCACCACGATCCGGTGGCAGAGCACGGCGGCGACGATGTTTTCGCCGGTCACCGCCGAGATTCCGCGCCCAATCCACAAAAACAACGGGCCGTAGGGCGCGGGCGTCTCCCGCCACAGGCTGGGGACCGACAGCGTGAATACGTGGCCAAGCCCCAGCCCGGACGCCGGACCCACCTTGTAGGGGTCGAGCCCTTCCAGCGAGATCTGGCTCTGCGCCAGGTAGGAGTAGACGTCCTTGCTGTACATCGGGGGCGCGGGCAGCAGCGGCAGCATCCACAGCAGCAGCGTGCGGTCCAGTTCGCCGCGCGACATCCGCCTGCGGCCCAGCGCGAACCGTCCGAGCATCAACCAGGCCAGCGCCATCATGACCGCCCCGGTCGTCGTCATCGTCAACGACACCGTTTGGATGCGGGAGGGCAGGTTGAGCAACCGCACCCCGAACGTCGGGTCCTGAACGACGGGCCGGGCCCCCGCGCCCAGCGCGCCGATCGCCATCAGCACGGTCCCGGTGGCGCCTAACAGGCGCGTGCGCCGCATGGCGGTGAGCTCGGTAGCGTTCAGCGGCGAGCCGACGGCTTGTTCATCGCCGTGCAAGCTGGCGATTGACGAGCTCAGCGTGTGGTGGCGCGCTGCCATCAGTGCAGCGTAGCTGCACCTCACGAGACGGCCGGGCAGTGCTCACGGTGTGAGCACTGCAACCCTCTACAGAGGGCACCCTTGCTAGACCGATCCCCGGAATTGCGTCACACTGGTGTTGTGGAAATCCAAACCGGCGACCAGGTCGACGTGGCTCCCGCGCCGGCCGTGGCCAGTGCGGTACCGGATGGTCACACCCGCCGCGCCATCGTGCGCCTGCTGCTGGAGTCCGGATCGATCACCGTCAGCGAGATCGGCGACCGGTTGGGCCTCGCGGCCGCCGGGGTGCGCCGTCATCTCGACGCGCTGATCGAGGCGGGCGACGCCGAGTCGGCGGCCGCCGCATCCTGGCAGCAGGCCGGTCGTGGTCGGCCCGCACGACGCTACCGGTTGACCTCTGTCGGGCGGGCCAAGCTTGACCACGCCTACGACGACCTGGCGGCGGCGGCGATGCGCCAACTGCGTGAAATCGGCGGACAGGGCGCGGTGCAGACCTTCGCCCGGCGCCGCATCGACGCGATCCTGGCCGATGTCGAGCCGGCCGACAGTGCCGACGACGCCGATGTCGAGGCGGCGGCCGAGCGGGTGGCCGGCGCGCTGACCAAGGCCGGCTACGTCGCCACCACCACGCGGGTGGGCCTGCCGCTGCACGGCGTGCAGATCTGCCAGCACCACTGCCCGGTATCGCATGTCGCCGAGGAATTCCCGGAACTGTGCGAGGCGGAGCGGGAGGCGATGGCCGAGGTTATCGGCACCCACGTGCAGCGGTTGGCGACCATCGTCAACGGCGACTGCGCCTGTACCACCCATGTGCCGCTGACCCCGGCGGCAGCCAAGACCTAGCATCAAGCGGCGCCCAGCCCGCGCCAGCACCGTACGAGCACCAAAGGAGCGTCCGAATGACACTCACGCCAGAGGCCACCAAGCCGCCGCTTACCGGAACGCCGTTGACCCAGGAGCAGGCGATTGCATCCCTGGGCAACTACGGCTACGGCTGGGCGGACTCCGACGTCGCGGGCGCCAGCGCGCAGCGTGGCCTGTCCGAGGCGGTGGTCCGCGACATCTCGGCGAAGAAGAACGAGCCGGAGTGGATGCTCAACGTCCGGCTCAAGGCGCTGCGTACGTTCGAGAAGAAGCCGATGCCGAACTGGGGCTCCAACCTGGAAGGCATCCACTTCGACAACATCAAGTACTTCGTGCGCTCCAGCGAGAAGCAGGCCGCGACCTGGGACGACCTGCCCGCGGACATCAAGAACACCTACGACAGGCTGGGCATCCCGGAAGCGGAGAAGCAGCGGCTGGTCTCCGGTGTCGCCGCGCAGTATGAGTCCGAGGTCGTCTATCACTCCATCCGTGAGGATCTGGAGAAGCTGGGCGTCCTCTTCCTGGACACCGACACGGCGCTGCGCGAGCACCCGGAGATGTTCAAGCAATACTTCGGCACCGTGATCCCGGCCGGTGACAACAAGTTCTCCGCGCTGAATACCGCTGTGTGGTCGGGCGGTTCGTTCATCTACGTGCCGCCGGGCGTGCACGTAGATATTCCGCTGCAGGCCTACTTCCGGATCAACACCGAGAACATGGGCCAGTTCGAGCGGACGCTGATCATTGTCGACGAGGGCGCCTACGTGCACTACGTCGAGGGTTGTACGGCGCCGATCTACAAGAGCGACTCGCTGCACTCCGCGGTGGTCGAGATCATCGTGAAGCCCGGTGGCCGTTGCCGTTACACGACCATCCAGAACTGGTCGAACAACGTCTACAACCTGGTCACCAAGCGCACCCGTGCCGAGGCCGGCGCCACCATGGAGTGGGTCGACGGCAACATCGGGTCGAAGGTGACCATGAAGTACCCGGCAGTCTGGATGACCGGCGAGTACGCCAAGGGCGAGGTGCTCTCGGTGGCGTTCGCCGGCGAGGGCCAGCACCAGGACACCGGCGCCAAGATGCTGCACCTGGCGCCCAACACGTCGAGCAACATCGTCTCCAAATCGGTGGCGCGCGGCGGCGGCCGCGCCTCCTACCGCGGTCTGGTCCAGATCAACAAGGGTGCGCACGGATCGCGATCCAGCGTGAAATGCGATGCGCTGCTGGTCGATACGATCAGCCGCAGCGACACCTACCCCTATGTCGACATCCGCGAGGACGACGTCACGATGGGTCACGAGGCCACCGTGTCCAAGGTCAGCGCGGACCAGCTCTTCTACCTGATGAGTCGCGGGATGACCGAGGACGAGGCGATGGCGATGGTGGTGCGCGGCTTCGTCGAGCCGATTGCCAAGGAACTGCCGATGGAGTACGCGCTGGAGCTCAACCGGCTGATCGAGCTGCAGATGGAGGGCGCGGTCGGATGACCGCTGCCGCACTAAATCTGAATAAGGGCGAGCTGTTCGCGTCCTTCGATGTTGATGCTTTCGAGGTTCCGCACGGCCGCGACGAGATGTGGCGGTTTACCCCGCTGCGACGGTTGCGCGGCCTGCACGACGGCTCGGCCGTCGCCAACGGCAAGGCTGCGATCAGTGTCAGCGAACAGCCCGGCGTGCAGACCGAAACCGTGCGCCGCGGCGACGAGCGGCTGGGCCAGGGTGGCGTCCCCACTGATCGTGTTGCGGCCCAGGCATTCTCGTCGTTCAACTCCGCGACGGTGGTGACCGTGGCGCGCGACACCGAGGTCGCCAAGCCGATCGAGATCGTCGTCACCGGGCCCGGCGAGGGCGCGGTCGCGTACGGGCACCTGCAGATCCGCGTCGAAGAACTCGCCCGCGCCATCGTGGTCGTCGACCTGCGCGGCAGCGGGACCTACGCCGACAACGTCGAAATCATCGTCGGTGACTCGGCAGCCCTCGGGGTGATCTGGATCGCCGACTGGGCCGACGACATGGTGCACGTCAGCGCGCATCACGCACGGCTGGGCAGGGATTCGGTGCTCGGCCATGTCAACGTGACGCTCGGGGGCGACCTGGTTCGTACGTCGACGACGGTGCGGTTCACCGCTGCGGGCGGCGACGCTCAACTGCTCGGCACCTATTTCGCCGACGACGGCCAGCACTTCGAATCCCGGTTACTCGTCGACCACGCCTACCCCAACTGCCGCTCCGACGTGTTGTACAAGGGTGCGCTGCAAGGCGATCCGGACTCCAAGCGGCCCGACGCCCACACGGTGTGGATCGGCGATGTGCTGATCAGGGCCGAGGCCACCGGCACCGACACGTATGAGGCGAACCGCAACCTGGTGCTCACCGACGGCGCCCGCGCCGATTCGGTGCCCAACCTCGAAATCGAGACGGGCGAGATCGTCGGCGCCGGACACGCAAGTGCCACGGGAAGATTCGACGACGAGCAGGTGTTTTATCTACGAGCTCGCGGTATCCCGGAAGACCAGGCTCGCAGGCTGATCGTGCGCGGCTTCTTCGCGGAGATCATCCAGAAGATCGCCGTGGCGTCCGTCCGTGACCGGCTGACCGAGGCCATCGAACACGAACTTGAGTTAACCGAAGGAATCAAGAACTGATGACCACGCTCGAAATCAAAGATCTGCACGTCAGCGTCTCGCCCGCCAATGACGCCGAGGCCATCCCGATCCTCAAGGGTGTCGATCTCACGGTGAAGTCGGGGGAGACGCACGCGCTGATGGGCCCGAACGGGTCCGGCAAGTCGACCCTGTCCTACGCGATCGCCGGGCATCCGAGGTACGAGGTGACGTCCGGTTCGATCACGTTGGACGGCGAGGACGTGCTGGCGATGAGCGTCGACGAACGCGCGCGGGCCGGTTTGTTCCTGGCGATGCAGTACCCGATTGAGGTGCCGGGGGTGTCGATGTCGAACTTCCTGCGCACCGCCGCCGCGGCCGTGCGCGGTGAGGCGCCGAAGCTGCGGCACTGGGTCAAGGAAGTCAAGGGCGCGATGGGCGATCTCGGCATCGATCCGGCGTTCTCCGAACGCAGTGTGAACGAAGGCTTTTCGGGCGGTGAGAAGAAGCGTCACGAGATCCTGCAGCTGTCGCTGCTCAAGCCCAAGATCGCGATCCTGGACGAGACCGACTCCGGGCTGGACGTCGACGCGCTGCGGGTGGTGAGCGAGGGAGTGAACCGTTACGCCGAAGCCGAGCACGGGGGCGTCCTGCTGATCACGCACTACACCCGGATCCTGCGCTACATCCGGCCGCAGTTCGTGCACGTGTTCGTCGGCGGCCGCATCGTCGAGGCCGGCGGCCCCGAACTGGCCGACGCACTCGAAGAGCACGGCTACGAGCGCTTCGCACAGTCGGCTGCCACGGGGGCGTAACCATGTCGGCCTCCGTGACTCCACTGGACCTCGCGGCGATCCGTGCTGACTTCCCGATACTGAAGCGCATCATGCGCGGGGGAAATCAGTTGGCGTATCTGGATTCCGGCGCGACGTCGCAACGGCCGTTGCAGGTGCTCGACGCCGAGCGGGAGTTTTTGTTGACGTCCAACGGCGCGGTGCACCGCGGCGCGCACCAGCTGATGGAAGAGGCCACCGACGCCTACGAGCAGGGCCGTGCCGGTATCGCGGCGTTCGTCGGCGCCGACGCGCAAGAGCTGGTCTTCACCAAGAACGCCACCGAGTCGCTCAACCTGGTGTCGTACGTGCTGGGCGACAAGCGCTTTGATCGGGCCGTCGGCGAGGGTGACGTCATCGCCATCACCGAGCTCGAGCACCACGCCAACATCGTCCCGTGGCAGGAGCTGGCCCGGCGGACCGGGGCGACCGTGCGCTGGTACGGCGTGACCGACGACGGGCGCATCGACCTGGACTCGCTGCAGCTCGACGAGCGGGTGAAAGTCGTTGCGTTCAGCCATCACTCGAACGTCACCGGTGCGATCGCGCCGGTGGACGAGCTGGTGGCCCGGGCCAAGGCCGTGGGCGCGCTGACGGTGCTGGACGCCTGCCAGTCGGTCCCGCACCAGCCCGTCGACTTCCACGCCCTCGACGTCGACTTCGGCGCGTTCTCCGGGCATAAGATGCTGGGCCCCAACGGCATTGGCGTGCTCTACGGCCGCAGCGAGTTGCTCGAGGCGCTGCCGCCGTTCCTCACCGGTGGTTCGATGATCGAGACGGTCGCGATGGACGCCACCACGTATGCCGCGCCCCCGCAGCGGTTCGAGGCCGGCACCCCGATGACCTCGCAGGTCGTCGGGTTGGGGGCGGCCGCCCGCTACCTCGGTGCCGTCGGCATGGACGCCGTGCAAGCCCACGAACACGAGCTGGTTGCCCGCGCCCTCGACGGCCTGGCCGGCATCGACGCGGTGCGCATCATCGGGCCGACGTCGATGGACGACCGTGGCTCGCCGGTCGCCTTCGTCGTCGACGGCGTGCACGCGCACGACGTCGGTCAGGTGCTCGACGACGAGGGCGTGGCGGTGCGGGTCGGACACCACTGTGCGATGCCGCTGCACCGCCGCTTCGGCGTGGCCGCCACCGCGCGGGCGTCGTTCGCGCTGTACAACACCGCCGACGAGGTCGACCGCTTGGTGGCCGGGATCCGGCGATCCCTCGACTTCTTCGCCAGGGGTTGAGTCATGCGCCTAGAGCAGATGTATCAGGACGTGATCCTCGATCACTACAAACACCCGCAGCACCGCGGGCTGCGAGAACCGTTCGGGGCCCAGGTTTTTCACGTCAACCCGGTCTGCGGTGACGAGGTCACGCTGCGGGTGGCGCTGTCCGGCGACGGCGAGACCGTGGTCGACGTCTCCTACGACGGGCAGGGCTGCTCGATCAGCCAGGCGGCGACGTCGGTGCTCACCCAGCAGGTGATCGGTCAGAGCGTGGGCGACGCGCTGAAGACCGTCACCGCGTTCAACGAGATGATCTCGTCGCGCGGCACGATCGAGGGCGACGAGGACGTCCTGGGCGACGGCATCGCGTTCGCCGGCGTGGCGAAGTACCCGGCCCGCGTCAAGTGCGCGCTGCTGGGCTGGATGGCGTTCAAGGATGCGGTGGCGCAGGCCAGCGCCGGTGCCGAGATACCTACGAATGGAAGCGACGGAGCATGAGCGAAACCAGCGCACCCAATGACGAAATCATCTTCGACCTCGAAGAGGCGATGCGCGATGTCGTCGACCCCGAATTGGGGATCAATGTCGTCGATCTGGGACTGGTCTACGGCTTGAATATCGAGAAGGGCGAAGACGGCACCGTCGCGCTGCTCGACATGACGCTGACGTCGGCGGCCTGCCCGCTGACCGATGTCATCGAGGATCAGTCGCGCACGGCGCTGATCGGCAGCGGCCTGGTCAACGACCTGCGGATCAACTGGGTCTGGAACCCGCCGTGGGGCCCGGACAAGATCACCGAAGACGGCCGCGAGCAGCTGCGCGCGCTCGGCTTCACCGTCTGAATCAGCCCCGCCGCAAGCGGATTCGACCTGTTCCTTATATGTGGAACGGGAGATGGATCGGCAGGTGGGGCAGGTGATGGTGATGTCCGCCCATGGGGGGACAGGGCTGCAGGCTGACCGCGGTCGCCTTTAGCCCGCCGTCGCCCTCGGTGCCCTGAGCCGCCATGCACTTACCATCCGTGATCGCCTGGCCGTTGGTGACCGCGTCATTGCTGTAAGTAGTGGAGTCGCCGACCGGCACGTTGACGGGCGTCACCTTGCCGCCGGGCGCCAGGGTGTTCATCGCGATGGTGTTGGGCGACACCGATGTCACCTGGCCGAAGACGCCGGTGGGGGCGCCGCTCTGCGCGGGCGCAGGTGTGCCGCCGGAAGTGGCCTCCGGGGGTGGCAGGCAGCTGCCGTTGACGGCGGGGCTGATCTTCACCGTCTGCGCGGGCTGCCCGGGCTGCGCGGCGCGCGCGCTGACGCAGCTACCCGGCTTGACGTCGGCGAGCTTTGCCGGTGCGGCCTCGGTGACCATCGTCGCCGGTGCGAAATCGACCGTGGCCGAGCCGCTTCGGGTCCGCAGCTGGATGACGCCGCCCGATACCGAGCGCACCATGCCTTCGACGTGGTCCTTGCCGGCCGACGGTGGCGTCGCCGGGGGCAGCGGCACGGGTGCCGAGGTCGGTGCTGATGTTTTCGGGCTCAGCGATTCCGGGGGCGCTCCGGTGTTGTTTCGGTTCGGCGCGCCGCATGCAGCAACGCACAGCGCCGTCGCCGCAAAAACCGCAAGCCGAGCCGCTCTTTGACTCCGCATTCGGGCCGGGTACCCGGCCTGGGGCAGATATCACTAACGCGGTCGTATTAAGTGCCTCACACCCGCGCCGGATCGGGCAGCACGATCAGCCGCCGTGGCCGTGCGCCGGCTTTCCACCCTCGCCTGGGCAGTTACCGTTGCGGGCCGGCCGCAGGTTGATGGTGGTGGCCTGCAGAGCGCCGCCGGTGTCGAGGCTGCCCTGCGCCGTGAGGCACTGGCCCTGCGCGATCGACTGCGTGCTGCCGGGGGTCTGCTTGCTGTATCGGGTCTGGTCGTTGACCGTCACCGCCGTTTGGCCGTTGTTGCCGCCGGCACCGGGGGTGCTGACGTTGATCGTGTTGCCGGACACCGCGGCGACCGGGCCCTGGATGCCTGGATGCTTCGTGCCCGGTGCCGCGCCCTGAGGGCATTTGCCGTCGGCGGTTTGGGTCACGCGCACCGCTGCGGCGGTGACGGGCTGCGCGCCTTGGGGTTCGCCGTGCGTCGGCCGCACGCTGACGCAGCTGCCCGTGGTGACGTCGGTCAGCGAGCCGGCGGTCACTTCGGTGACCTTCGTCGACGGCGTGAAATCGACAGTGGCGTTGCCCTTTTGGCGCGTCACCTGGGCGGCGTTGCCCGACACCGACGCGATCAGGCCGCTGACCCGCGCGTGGCCATTGGCCGGAGGCGAGGCCGACGTCGACGGCGCGCCGGAGCCGTTCGGTGCCGGTGCGGCGGACTGGGGGCTTGCGGTGTTCGACGAACCGCAGGCCGCAACGGACAGCGCCGTGGCGGCGCTGACCGCGACGAGCGCGAACCGGGCGCGCCGGGATGTCTGAGAAATGGCAGGCATCAACGTTTCTCCAATCAGTGGTCCCGCGAACGGGTCTACCTGACGGAGCTGTGTCTGGCCTATGTGAATCGAGCGGTCTTAGAAGGCGTCTTCGGAAAGGCGCATGATCTCGTCGTCGAGTGACTCGATGATCGCGCGCTGTGCGGTCAATTTCGGAAGCATGTTCCGGCCGAAGAAGGCGGAGGTCGCGATCTTGCCTTGGTAGAACGCCTCGTCGTCCTTCGAGGAACCGTCCGCGATTGCGGCGCGGGCGATTTCGGCCTGCACCAGCAGGCGCCAGCCGATGAGCAGGTCGCCGACGGCCAGCAGGTATCGCACCGATCCCAGCCCGACCTTGTAGATGTCCGCCGGATGCTGCGCGGCGGACATCAGGTAGCCGGTCAGGGCGCCGGTCATCGCTGTGACGTCGTCGAGGGCGGTCTGCAACAGCTCGGCGTGCGGCTTCAGCTCCTCGGAGCAGGTGTCGATGGTGTGACCGATCTGAGCCGTGACGAACTGCAGGGCCTCGCCGCGGTCGCGAACGATCTTGCGGAAGAACAGGTCCAGGGACTGGATGGCCGTGGTGCCCTCGTACAGCGAATCGATCTTCGAGTCGCGGATGTATTGCTCCAGCGGGTAGTCCTGCAGGAATCCCGAGCCGCCCAGCGTCTGCAGCGACTCGGTGAGAATCTCGTAGGCCCGTTCGGAGCTCACGCCCTTGACGACCGGCAGCAACAGGTCGTCGATGCGGTGCGCCATCTTGGGGTCGGCACCCGAAACATGTTGGGCTACAGCATGATCCTGATGCGCGGCGGCGTACATGTACAACGCCCGCAGCCCCTCGGCGTAGGACTTCTGCGTCATTAGGCTGCGGCGGACGTCCGGGTGGTGGATGATCGTGACGCGCGGCGCGGTCTTGTCCGCCATCTGCGTGAGATCGGCGCCCTGCACCCGCTCCTTGGCGAAGGCCAGCGCGTTGAGGTAGCCGGTGGACAGTGTGCCCGCGGCCTTGACGCCGATGGTCATCCGCGCGTGCTCGATCACGGTGAACATCTGCGCGATCCCGTTGTGCACATCGCCGACGAGGTAGCCGACGGCGGGCACATCGGTGGCGCCAAAAGTCAGCTCGCAGGTCGGGGAGGACTTGATGCCCATCTTGTGTTCCAGCCCGGTGGCGAAAACCCCGTTGCGGGTGCCCAGTTCGAACGTCTCGGGATCGAAAAGGTACTCGGGCACATAGAACAGGCTCAGCCCCTTGGTGCCCGGGCCCGCGCCCTCGGGCCGGGCCAACACCAGGTGGAAGATGTTGTCGGCGGTGTCGCCGACGTCTCCGCCGGAGATGAATCGCTTCACGCCCTCGATGTGCCAGGTGCCGTCGGGCTGCCCGATGGCCTTGGCGCGCCCAGCGCCGACGTCGGAACCCGCGTCGGGCTCGGTGAGCACCATGGTGGCCGCCCAGCCGCGCTCCACACCCTCGGCCGCCCACCGCTGTTGTTCCTCGTTGCCCTCGGCGTACAGCGCCTGGGCCATCAGCGGGCCGAGGCTGAAGAAGTTCGCGGAGGGGTTGGCGCAGAAGATCATCTCGTTGACCGCCCACGCCAGTGGCGCCGGCGCGGCCATGCCACCGATCGCCTCGTCGATGCTCAGGCGCCACCAGCCGGCCTCGCGGATCGCCTGCACGGTCTTCACCAGCTCTGGCGCCACGCTGATGGTGTGGGTCGCCGGGTCGAATACCGGTGGATTGCGGTCGGCGAACGCGAACGATTCGGCGACCGGGCCTTCCGCCAGCCGGGCCGCCTCGGACAGGATCGTCCGGACCGTGTCCGCGTCGAGCTCGCTGTACTCCCCGGAGCCGAGCACGGCGCCGACATCGAGCACCTCGAAGAGGTTGAATTCCAGATCGCGCACATTAGCGATGTAGTGGCCCAAGGCTTCTCCCGTTGTGGTCGCCTGAGTGGTCCCGCCGCCGACGGAGCAACAGCCCTCAGTCTGGGGCAGGAGTGAAAACGTACGCAACCGTAACCTCGGATCGGCGAGTCGCGGCGGCGGCGCGCGGCCACGACTCGTGCACCGGGAATCCGGCTAAGCCGGCGGCTCTGGAAATCCCAATACCATTCGGCTGCAACGTAATTCACCTCCGCAAACCATCGCGGCCCGGCGCGAGAACGGGGGTTCGGGGGATCGGTCGGGGCCAACCGCCGAATGACGTCAGCCGGCCGCCGCGGAAATGCCCTCAGCTGTGACGTATTCCACACCAGCGCGACGGACGTGCCGCGGGGCAGGGAACATCGCGGCACCCCCGACCGTTGACCGAATGTGACAACACGTGATCTCACCGCAGAACAGTTCAACGAAACCATCGAGGGCAACGACATCGTCCTGGTCGACTTCTGGGCTTCCTGGTGCGGACCATGTCGCCAGTTCGCGCCCACTTTCGCCGCGTCGTCGGAGAAACACCCCGACATCGTGTACGCCAAGGTCGACACCGAGGCCGAACAGCAGCTCGCTGCGGCCGCCCAGATCCAGTCGATCCCGACGCTGATGGCGTTCAAGAAGGGCAAGCTGGTCTTCAACCAGCCCGGGGCGCTGCCCGCGCCGGCCCTCGAGGACCTGGTGCAGCAAATCAAGGACTTCGACGTCGACGCGGCGGTCGTAGAGCAAGCCTGACGCGTCGCTCGAATAGGCGCACGCCGAGGTCCGCGCTACCGTTCACGGGTGAGTTTGGTACTCGTTGAACAGCCGCGACCCGGCGTCGCGCTGATAACCCTGAACCGGCCAGAGCGAATGAACTCCATGGCGTTCGACGTCATGGTGCCGCTGAAAGAGGCCCTCGACAAGGTCAATTACGACAACTCGGTGCGGGTGGTGGTGCTGACCGGCGCGGGCCGCGGTTTCTCTTCGGGCGCCGATCACAAGTCCGCGGGCTCGGTCCCGCACGTCGACGGGCTGACACGGCCCACCTATGCGCTGCGCTCCATGCAGATCCTCGACGACGTCATCCTGGCGCTGCGGCGGCTGCACCAGCCGGTGATCGCGGCGGTCAACGGCGCCGCCATCGGCGGTGGGCTGTGCCTGGCGCTGGCCGCCGACATCCGCGTCGCCTCCACCGGCGCCTACTTCCGGGCCGCCGGCATCAACAACGGGTTGACCGCGAGCGAGCTCGGCCTGTCCTACCTGTTGCCCAGGGCCATCGGTTCGTCGCGCGCCTTCGAGATCATGCTGACCGGCCGCGACATCAGCGCCGAGGAGGCCGAACGCATCGGGCTGGTGTCCTGCCAGGTGCCCGAGGAGCAGCTGCTGGACACGTGCTACGCGATCGCCGCGCGCATCGCGGCTTTCTCCCGGCCGGGAATCGAGTTGACCAAGCGCACACTCTGGAGCGGGCTGGACGCCGGTAGCCTGGAAGCACACATGCAAGCCGAAGGCTTGGGACAGCTTTTCGTCCGATTGCTCACCGCCAACTTCGAAGAAGCGGTTGCCGCGCGCGCCGAGCGCCGGCCCCCGGTGTTCACCGACGACAAGTGACGACGGCCGAACAGAAACCTGAACGAGGAGAGCGATCGTGATCACCGCCACGGGCCTTGAGGTCCGCGCCGGCGCGCGCATCCTGCTCTCACCCGACGGTCCCGATCTGCGGATCCAGCCCGGTGACCGCATCGGGCTGGTCGGACGCAACGGCGCGGGCAAGACCACGACGCTGCGCATCCTCGCGGGCGAGAGCCAGCCATACGCCGGGACGGTCACCAGCACGGGCGAAATCGGTTACCTGCCGCAGGATCCCAAAGAGGGCGATCTCGACGTGCTGGGGCGCGACCGGGTGCTGTCGGCCCGCGGGCTCGACGTGCTGCTCACCGACCTGGAGAAGCAACAGGCGTTGATGGCCGAGGTCGCCGACGACGCCGCGCGCGACCGCGCGATCCGCCGCTACGGTCAGCTCGAGGAGCAGTTTGTCGCGCTGGGCGGCTACACGGCCGAAAGCGAGGCGGGCCGCATCTGCGCCAGCCTCGGCCTGCCCGAGCGGATCCTCACCCAGCCGCTGCGCACGCTGTCCGGCGGACAGCGCCGCCGGGTGGAACTGGCGCGAATCCTGTTCGCCGCGTCCGAATCCGGGGCCGGATCGTCGACGACGCTGCTGCTGGACGAGCCGACCAACCACCTCGACGCGGACTCGATCGGCTGGCTGCGGACATTTTTGCAATCGCATACCGGCGGGGTGGTGGTGATCAGCCACAACGTCGAGCTGATCGAGGATGTCGTCAACCGCGTGTGGTTCCTGGACGCCGTCCGCGGCGAGGTCGACGTCTACAACATGGGCTGGCAGAAGTATCTCGATGCCCGGGCCACCGACGAACAGCGCCGCCGCCGCGAACGCGCCAACGCCGAACGCAAGGCCGCTGCGCTGCGCACCCAGGCGGCCAAGCTGGGCGCCAAAGCCACCAAAGCCGTTGCGGCCCAGAACATGCTGCGTCGTGCCGACCGCATGATGGCCGCGCTGGACGACGAGCGGGTCGCCGACAAGGTGGCCCGGATCAAGTTCCCGACGCCCGCCGCCTGCGGCCGAACGCCGTTGGTGGCCAAGGGGCTGAGCAAGTCCTACGGGTCGCTGGAGGTGTTCACCGGTGTCGACCTGGCCATCGACCGCGGCTCGCGGGTGGTGGTGCTGGGGCTCAACGGTGCCGGCAAGACGACGCTGCTGCGCCTGCTGGCCGGCACCGAGACGCCCGATACCGGAGGCCTCGAGCCCGGACACGGTTTGCGCATGGGCTATTTCGCGCAGGAGCACGACACCATCGACAACGACGCGACGGTGTGGGAGAACATCCGGCACGCCGCGCCCGAGTCGGGCGAGCAGGAACTGCGCGGTCTGCTGGGGGCATTCATGTTCAGCGGCCCGCAGCTCGAGCAGCCGGCGGGCACGCTGTCCGGCGGCGAGAAGACCCGGCTGGCGCTGGCCGGCTTGGTGGCGTCGACCGCCAATGTGCTGCTGCTCGACGAGCCGACCAACAACCTCGATCCCGCGTCGCGCGAACAGGTTCTCGACGCGCTGCGCAGTTACCAGGGCGCGGTGGTGCTGGTGACGCACGACCCCGGGGCGGCCGAAGCCCTCGACCCGCAACGGGTGGTGCTGCTGCCGGACGGCACCGAGGACTACTGGTCCGACGAATACCGCGACCTCATCGAACTGGCCTGACGCCGATTTCCCGAAAAGCCGCCACGGCGTCGGCGGTTTGTTCTTACTCTGGGTGCTTGCCCTCGTGTTTCAAGCGTGGAGGTCCCCGTGCGAAAGTCGAAAAAGACCCGCGATGAGTTGATACTTGAACTACGCAGCGCCTACGAGCGCGGAGCCAGCATTCGCACGCTGGTGGCCTCCACCGGCAGATCGTACGGCTCGATTCACAGCATGCTGCTCGAATCGGGCACCACCCTGCGGGGCCGCGGCGGCCCCAACCACATCACGCGTCCGCGCTAGCCGGTTTCGTCGCTCTGCTTCCCAGATTCCTTGCGGCGCACCGAATTCTCCACCAGATCCAGGACCGCTGCCAGTCGCTGCGGATCCTCGCCGGAAGCCAGCCGGGCGACCAATCCGTCCAGCACCAGTTCCAGGTAGCACTGCAGCACCTCGCCGGGAACGTCGTCGCGCACCCGGTGCGCTTCCTTCTGCCGGCGCAGTCGCTCGGTGGTCGCCGCCGCCAATTCGGCGGAGCGCTCCGCCCAGCCGCGGTTGAACGCCGGGTCGTTGCGCAGCTTGCGCGCGATCTCCAACCTGGTGGCCAGCCAATCGAACTGGTCGGGTGCGGCCAGCATGTCGCGCATCACCTGGATCAGGCCCTCGCGGGAGGCCACGTCGGCCATCCGCTCGGCATCCTCGTGGGCGAGCGCGAAAAACAGCGCGTCCTTGTCCCGGAAGTGATGGAAGATCGCGCCGCGCGACATTCCGATCGCCTGTTCCAGCCGCCGCACGGTCGCTCGGTCGTAACCGTGTTCGGCAAAGCAACGGCGGGCACCGTCGAGGATCATCTGGCGGCGGGCCGCAAGATGATCCTCGCTGACTTTTGGCACGGGAACGCTTGGTCTGCCGCTAGCCCGACTTGAGCATGTTGCGCAGCACGTACTGCAAGATGCCGCCGTTGCGGTAGTAGTCGGCCTCGCCGGGGGTGTCGATGCGCACCACCGCGTCGAATTCGATGGCGTCCGAACCATCCTTGGTGGCCTTGACGCGCACCGTCTTTGGCGTCTTGCCCTTGTTGAGCTCTTCGATTCCGGTGATCTCGAAGACCTCGGTGCCGTCCAGCCCCACGTCCTTGGCGGACTTGCCGTCGGGGAACTGCAACGGAATCACGCCCATGCCGATCAGGTTGGACCGGTGGATGCGCTCGAACGACTCGGCGATCACCGCGCGCACGCCCAGCAGCCTGGTGCCCTTGGCGGCCCAGTCGCGCGACGAGCCCGATCCGTACTCCTTGCCGCCCAGCACCACCAACGGAATATCTTGTGCCGCATAGTTTTGCGCCGCGTCGTAGATGAAGGCCTGTGGGCCGTCATCCTGCGTGAAGTCGCGGGTGTAGCCGCCCGAAACGTCGTCCAGCAGCAGGTTGCGCAACCGGATGTTGGCGAACGTGCCGCGAATCATCACCTCGTGGTTGCCGCGCCGTGAACCAAAGGAGTTGTAGTCCTTGCGGTCCACGCCGTGCTCGTCGAGGTACTGCGCGGCCGGGGTGCCCGGCTTGATGCTGCTGGCTGGGGAGATGTGGTCGGTGGTCACCGAATCACCCAGCAGCGCCAGCACCCGCGCGCCGGTGATGTCGGCGACCGGCTCGGGCTTGGCGGGCATGCCCTCGAAGTACGGGGGCTTGCGCACGTACGTCGAATCGTCGCTCCACTCAAAGGTATTGCCGCTCGGCGTGGGCAGGTTGCGCCACCGCTCGTCACCCTTGAACACGTCGCCGTAGTTCTTGGTGAACATCTCGGAGTTGATCGCCGAGGCGATGGTGTCGGAGACGTCCTGCTGCGACGGCCAGATGTCCTTGAGGAAGACGTCCTTGCCGTCCTTGTCCTTGCCCAGCGGCTGCTTCTCGAAGTCGAAGTCCATGGTCCCGGCCAGCGCGTAGGCGACCACCAGCGGCGGTGAAGCCAGGTAGTTCATCTTCACGTCCGGGTTGATGCGGCCCTCGAAGTTCCGGTTACCCGACAGCACCGCGGTCACCGAAAGGTCGTTGTCGTTGATGGCCTTCGAGATTTCGTCGGGCAGCGGACCGGAGTTACCGATGCACGTGGTGCAGCCGTAACCGACGAGATAGAAGCCGAGCTTCTCCAGGTACGGCCACAGGCCGGACTTGTCGTAGTAGTCGTTGACCACCTGGGAGCCGGGCGCCATCGTCGTCTTCACCCACGGCTTGGACGTCAGCCCCTTTTCGACGGCGTTGCGGGCCAACAGCGCGGCGCCCAGCATCACCTCGGGGTTGGAGGTGTTGGTGCACGACGTCACCGCGGCGATCACCACCGCGCCGTGGTCGAGCACGAACTCGCCGCGCTCGTCGGACTTCACTTCCACCGGGTTGCTGGGGCGGCCCTTGGAATGCGCTGCCGCCGAGTGCACCTCGGGCATGTCGTCGGCGTGTCCGTTCGACACGGAGGCCGGGTCGCTGGCGGGGAACGTCTCCTCGACCGACTCGTCGAGCTTGGAGTAGCCCTGATCGCCGTCACCGTCGACGTAGCTGTGGATGTGCTCACGGAACGTGGACTTGGCCGCCGACAACGCGATTCGGTCCTGGGGGCGCTTAGGTCCTGCGATCGACGGCACCACCGTGGAGAGGTCGAGCTCGAGGTACTCCGAGAACGCCGGCTCGTGCTCGGGGTCGTGCCACATGCCCTGTTCTTTGGCGTAGGCCTCGACGAGCGCCAGCTGCTCCTCGCTGCGGCCGGTGAACTTCAGGTAGGAGATGGTCTCCTCGTCGATCGGGAAAATGGCTGCGGTGGAACCGAATTCGGGGCTCATGTTGCCCAGCGTCGCGCGGTTGGCCAGCGGCACTTCCGAAACGCCCTCGCCGTAGAACTCGACGAACTTGCCGACCACGCCGTGCTTGCGCAGCATCTCGGTGACGGTCAGCACCACGTCAGTGGCCGTTACGGCCGGCTGAATCTCGCCGGTCAGCCTGAAGCCGACCACCCGCGGAATCAGCATCGACACCGGCTGGCCCAGCATCGCGGCCTCGGCCTCGATGCCGCCCACGCCCCAACCGAGCACGCCCAGGCCGTTGACCATGGTGGTGTGCGAGTCGGTGCCCACACAGGTGTCGGGGTAGGCCACGCCGTCGCGGTCCATCACCACGCTGGCCAGGTATTCGATGTTGACCTGGTGCACGATGCCGGTGCCCGGCGGCACCACCTTGAAGTCGTCGAAAGCGCCCTGGCCCCAGCGCAGGAACTGATAGCGCTCGCCGTTGCGCTCGTACTCGATCTCGACATTGCGCTCGAAGGCGTCGGCCGTGCCGAACAGGTCGGCGATCACGGAGTGGTCGATCACCAGGTCGGCGGGCGCCAGCGGGTTGACCTTCTCGGGCTTGCCGCCGAGGTCGCCGATGGCCTCGCGCATGGTGGCCAGGTCGACGATGCACGGCACGCCGGTGAAGTCCTGCATGACCACGCGGGCCGGCGTGTACTGGATCTCGATGCTGGGGTCCGCCTCGGGATCCCAGTTCGCAATAGCCTCGATGTGGTCCTTGGTGATGTTGGCGCCATCCTCGTTGCGCAGCAGGTTCTCGGCGAGGACTTTGAGGCTGTAGGGGAGTTTCTCGGTGTTGGGGACGGCGTCGAGACGGTATATCTCGTAAGACTTTTCGCCGACCTTCAGGGTGTTGCGGGCTCCGAATGAGTTCACAGATTCTGTACTAGTCACATCAACTCCCTGGGATGAAGTTTTTCCGCCGACGGGCCGTGTGGGCGGTGCGGTGCTACCTTAACAGTACGCTTGTCCTGTATAAAAGTGGCACCCTATTTCAGTCTTGTCGCACGGGGTGCCCGCGTAAACCTCGGGGATCGCGCTTCGGACAAGTCGCGTACCGTGCCTGTAGCACAGCGGCAGGGAGGTAAACCGTGACCGGGCCAGATTCTTTCGCCCCAGCACCGCTCTACATTCCGCAAGACGTCGACATGACCGCGGTCAAAGCTCAGGTCGCGGCGTCCGGGGTCAGTGCGTCCCCCGATGCCAAGCCGGCCTTGCTCGACATCGTCAACCAGGCCCACGCCGAGGGCATCGACCTCAAGATCGTGCTGCTCGACCACAACCCGCCCAACGACACGCCGCTGCGCGATATCTCCACGGTCGTCGGCGCGGACTACCCGGACGCCACCGTCCTGACGCTGAGCCCGAGCTACGTCGGCACCTACAGCACGCACTATCCCCGGGTGACGCTCGAGGCGGGCGAAGACATCGCCAAGACGGGCAACCCGGTGGTGTCGGCGCAGCATTTTCTGCACGAGCTCAATTCGCCCGAATTCCCCTGGACGGGGCTGACGATCGTCTTGTTGATCGGCGTGCTCGCGGCGGCCGTGGGTGCCCGGTTCCTGCAATTGCGCAGTGGGCGCGCAGCAACCTCGGCGCCGGGGTCCGGCGCTGCCCCCGCGGAGCCCGAAGACACCGTCTAACACCCTCATCCGGCCTCGGCCGGTTTCATCTGGCGGCGTGTCACCGCTTATCGGCAAATGCCGCAGGTCACCGTTCGGTCACATTAAACGCACGTAGAAGGTTCTTTTTGTGACGAGCATTTCCCCGCCGTCGCATGTGACGTACGGTGCAAATGATGCTCGTGTTGTCTCTGGCGCTTATAGATAAAACTGTGGTTGGCGCCGCCGTCCGCGTACAGCCGTAGGGGAGCTAATGGGACGCAAACTCTGGGGCTCGTCCGCGCGACCGGCCGCCCGCCTGGTCCGCCCGGTCGTGCCGTCGGTGGTGAGCGTGGCCATGCTCGTGTGCACACCCGGTCTTGCGCAAGCTGGTCCGAGCGCCGACAGCATGGCCGCGCTGATCGCCAACGTCGCCAAGGCCAATCAACGACTGGAGAACCTGGGCGCCGAAATTCAGGCCGAGCAGGAGGGCGTCAACAAGTCCTTGGTCGACGTGGAGACCGCGCGCGACGCCGTCACCACCGCCCAGCACGACCTGGAGACCAGCCAGCAGTCGGTCAGCGACGCCAACTCCGCGATCGCCGCGGCCCAGCAGCGGTTCAACACCTTCGCGGCGGCCACCTATATGAACGGTCCCTCCGGCAGCTACCTGACCGCGCGCAGCCCCGAGGACATCATCGCCACCGAGAGCGCCGCCCGGACGCTGTCGACGAGTTCGCAGAACGTGATGGACAACCTGCAGCGCGCCCGCACCGAGCAGGTGAACAAGGCGTCGGGGGCGCGGCTGGCCAAGCTGAAGGCCGACAAGGCCGCCACCGACGCGAAGACGAGCCAGGACGCGGCGGTCGCCGCGCTGACCAACTCGAAGCAGAAGTTCGACGAACAGCGTGAGCAGGTCACGCGCCTGGCCGCCGAGCGCGACGCGGCCCAGGAGAAACTGCAGCAGGCCCAGCTCGCCTCGGCCACCTGGTCGACGGGCGGCGGCCCCACCTCGGGTGACCGCTGGGATCCGGGCGCGCCGGCCTCGTCGCAGCCGGTCGGCGGCCGCAAGTGGGACGGCTGGGATCCCACGCTGCCGATGGTGCCGAGCGCCAACATTCCGGGTGACCCGATCGCGGTGATCAACCAGGTGCTGGGCATCTCGTCCACCTCGACGCAGGTCACCGCGGGCCTGGGGAAGAACTTCCTGCAGCAGCTCGGCATCCTCAAGCCCGACGACACCGGGATCACCAACGCCGCCCCGGGTGGGGTGGGGGGCCGCATTCCGCGCGTCTACGGGCGGCAGGCCAGCGAATACGTGATCCGCCGAGGGATGTCGCAGATCGGTGTTCCCTACTCGTGGGGTGGCGGCAACGCGGCCGGCCCAAGCCACGGCATCGACTCCGGCGCCGGCATCACCGGCTTCGACTGTTCGGGTCTGGTCCTGTACTCGTTCGCCGGGGTCGGCATCAAGCTGCCGCACTACTCGGGCTCGCAGTACAACCTGGGCCGCAAGATCCCGACGTCTCAGATGCGCCGCGGCGACGTCATCTTCTACGGCCCGGGCGGTAGCCAGCACGTGACGATCTACCTCGGTCAGGGCCAAATGCTCGAGGCCCCCGACATCGGGTTGAAGGTGCGGGTGGCGCCCGTGCGTACCAGCGGCATGACGCCCTACGTGATCCGCTACATCGACTATTAAACGAGGATGACTACTAATCGGGGAGCTATGCGGCACAAGCGCTTTCGCCTGACCAACTTGGCCTGGATCACCGCTGCGGTGACCGGGCTGTTGTTGTCTGTCGCGGCCCCGACCCCGCTGGCTGGCGCCGACCCCGGCGGGTGGGACCCCACACTGCCGGCACAGGTCAGCGCCGGCGCGCCGGGCGATCCGCTGGCCGTCGCCAACGCGTCGCTGCAGGCCACCGCGCAGGCCACCCAGACGACGATGGACCTGGGCAGGCAGTTCCTCGGCGGCCTCGGGATCAACATCCTTGGCGATCCGCCGCCGGCGGCCGCGGCGCCCACCAACCCGGGCGGCAAGATCCCGCGGGTCTACGGTCGGCAGGCCATCGAGTACGTGATCAAGCGGATGGGCTCGCAGATGGGCGTGCCGTATTCGTGGGGCGGTGGCTCGCTGGACGGTCCCAGCAAGGGCGTGGGCGACGGCGCGAACATCAACGGCTTCGACTGCTCGGGCCTGATGCGCTACGGCTTCGCCGGTGTCGGCGTGCTGATCCCGCGGTTCTCCGGCGACCAGTACAACGCCGGGCGGCACATCCCGCTCGACCAGGCCAGGCGCGGCGACCTCATCTTCTACGGCCCCGGCGGCGGCCAGCACGTCACCATGTACCTCGGCAACGGCCAGATGCTGGAGGCCTCCGGAAGCGCCGCCAAGGTGACCGTGAGCCCGGTTCGCAAGCCCGGCATGACGCCGTACCTGACTAGGATCATCGAGTACTGACCCGCGCGTGCTGGCGAATGTGAGGTGTCCGCCGGCGAACCGCAACGTCGACGGAATCCGACGGGCCTGGAATAGTTGGACGCGGGCACGTCGCTGCCCCACGACATCGGTCGTGAGAAGCAGTCGTGTCCTGTCGGTTGAGCCGAGAGAGAGATGTGATGACAGCAGCAGGTGGGCCGCCCCCGGGCGCCAGCGGTTACCCGGGCCAGGGCGGGCAGTCTGGCCCCGGAGCCCACGAGGCCCCCTCGGGAGGCGCCGACGGATTGGCTGCCGAGGTACACACCCTGGAACGCGCCATATTCGAGGTCAAGCGCATCATCGTTGGCCAGGACCAACTGGTCGAGCGGATGCTGGTCGGCCTGCTGGCGAAGGGCCACGTGCTGCTCGAAGGTGTCCCCGGGGTGGCCAAGACCCTGGCCGTGGAGACCTTCGCGAAGGTGGTCGGCGGGACGTTCGCCCGCATCCAGTTCACCCCCGACCTGGTGCCCACCGACATCATCGGTACCCGCATCTACCGGCAGGGCAAGGAAGAGTTCGACACCGAGCTCGGCCCGGTCCACGTCAACTTCCTGCTGGCCGACGAGATCAACCGTGCACCGGCCAAGGTGCAGTCGGCGCTGCTCGAGGTGATGGCCGAGCGTCAGGTGTCGATCGGCGGCAAGCGATTCCCGCTGCCCAGCCCGTTCCTGGTAATGGCCACGCAGAACCCGATCGAGCACGAGGGCGTTTACCAGCTGCCCGAGGCGCAGCGCGACCGCTTCCTGTTCAAGATCAACGTCGGCTACCCCACGCCCGAAGAAGAGCGCGAGATCATCTACCGGATGGGCGTCAAACCGCCGCAGCCCAAGCAGATCCTGGACACCGGCGACCTGCTGCGGCTGCAGGACATCGCGGCCAACGTCTTCGTCCACCACGCGCTGGTCGACTACGTGGTGCGCGTCGTCACTGCGACCCGCCATCCCGAGCAGCTCGGTATGAACGACGTGAAGACCTGGATCTCGTTCGGGGCGTCGCCGCGTGCGTCGCTGGGCATCATCGCTGCCTCGCGCGCCCTGGCCCTGGTTCGGGGCCGCGACTACGTGATCCCGCAGGACGTCGTCGAGGTCATCCCCGACGTGCTGCGCCACCGGCTGGTGCTGACCTACGACGCGCTCGCCGACGAGATCGGGCCCGAGATCGTCATCAACCGTGTCCTGCAGACTGTTGCCCTGCCACAGGTGAATGCCGTTCCCCAGCAAGGGCATTCGGTTCCGCCGGTGATGCAGGCCGCGTCGGCGGCTAGCGGTCGGTGACCGATCCCAACCCCGCTGCGAAGCGTGCGGTGCATCCGCCGTCGATGCAGCGCGGGCAGATCGACGATCCCAAGCTGACGGCGGCGCTGCGCACCCTCGAGCTGACGGTGCGGCGCAAGCTCGACGGTGTGCTGCACGGTGACCACCTCGGCCTGATTCCCGGGCCGGGTTCGGAGCCGGGGGAGTCGCGCGAGTACCAGCCGGGCGACGACGTCCGCCGGATGGACTGGGCGGTCACCGCCCGCACCACGCACCCCCATGTGCGGCAGATGATCGCCGACCGCGAGCTGGAGACCTGGCTGGTGGTCGACGTCTCGGCCAGCCTGGACTTCGGCACCACGAGCTGTGAGAAGCGCGACCTGGCCGTGGCCGCCGCGGCCGCGATCACCTTCCTCAACAGCGGCGGCGGCAACCGGCTCGGCGCGCTGGTCACCAACGGGGCCGACATGGTCCGGGTGCCGGCGCGGTCCGGGCGCCAGCACGAGCAGACGCTGCTGCGCACCATCGCGACCATGCCCAAGGCCCCGGTGGGCGTGCGCGGCGACCTCTCCATCGCCATCGACGCGTTGCGCCGCCCGGAGCGGCGGCGCGGTATGGCGGTGATCATCAGCGACTTCTTGGGACCGATCAACTGGATGCGGCCGCTGCGCGCGATCGCGGCCCGGCACGAGGTGCTGGCCATCGAGGTGATCGATCCCCGCGACGTCGAGCTGCCCGACGTGGGCGACGTCGTCCTGCAGGACGCCGAGACCGGGGTGACCCGCGAATTCACCATCGACACGCACCTGCGCGACGACTTCGCCAAAGCGGCGGCGGCCCACCGCGCCGAGGTGTCCCGCACGATACGTGGTTGCGGCGCACCGGTTTTGACGCTGCGCACCGACCGCGACTGGATCGCCGACATCGTCCGCTTCGTCGAGTCTCGCCGCCGCGGGGCGATGGCAGGACGCCAGTGACTTCAGCTTCTCCGAAGGCTGGCATCGCTACTGAGACCGGTCTTCTATGACGCTGCCGTTCCTCGGGCCGACGTCGCTGTCCGGCTTCGACCACGCCTGGTTCTTCCTTTTCTTCCTGGTCGTCGCCGGGCTGGTCGCGCTGTACGTGCTGATGCAGTTGGCGCGCCAGCGGCGCATGCTGCGGTTCGCCAACATGGAGCTGCTGGAAAGCGTCGCGCCCAAGCGGCCCACCAAGTGGCGGCACGTGCCGGCGCTCCTGCTGGTGGCGTCGCTGGCGCTGTTCACCATCGCGATGGCGGGGCCCACCAACGACGTTCGGGTGCCGCGCAACCGCGCGGTGGTGATGCTGGTGATCGACGTGTCGCAGTCGATGCGCGCCACCGACGTCGCGCCCAACCGCATGGCGGCCGCGCAGGAGGCGGCCAAGGAGTTCGCCGGTGAGCTGACCCCGGGGATCAACCTCGGGCTGATCGCCTACGCGGGGACCGCGACGGTGTTGGTGTCGCCGACGACCAACCGCGAGGCGACCAAGAACGCGCTGGACAAGCTGCAGTTCGCCGACCGCACCGCCACCGGGGAGGGCATCTTCACCGCGCTGCAGGCGATCGCGACGGTCGGGGCGGTGATCGGTGGCGGGGACTCTCCGCCGCCGGCGCGCATCGTGCTGTTCTCCGACGGCAAGGAGACGATGCCGACCAACCCGGACAACCCCAAGGGGGCGTTCACCGCCGCGCGCACCGCCAAGGACCAGGGCGTGCCGATCTCGACGATCTCGTTCGGTACGCCGTACGGCTTCGTCGAGATCAACGGCCAACGCCAGCCCGTGCCGGTCGACGACGAGACGCTGAGAAAGGTCGCCACGCTCTCGGGCGGAAATGCATACAGCGCCTCGAGCCTGCAGGAGCTCAAGGCCGTCTACGCCTCGCTGCAGCAGCAGATCGGCTACGAGACCATCAAGGGCGACGCGAGCGTCGGCTGGCTGCGACTGGGCGCGGTGGTGCTGGCCCTGGCCGCGCTGGCGGCGCTGCTGATCAACCGGCGACTGCCGGGCTAGGTCCGCCTTCCCCGCGAGCGTAACGCCACGCTGGTATTCGGCCCAGTTCCTCAGCGTGCCGTTACGCTCGGCGTGCGCGCGCTGCACGGACCCGGCGGACGATGTCCTCGCGATGGTCCTCGGCGATGACACGAACCACGATCCACCCGTAACGCTCGAGCATTTCGAGACGCCGGATGTCTTTGACGTATTGGGTCCGGCTGGACCGGTGCTGGTCGCCGTCGTACTCGACGGCGACCTTGACGTCCTCCCAGCCCATGTCCAAATACGCTTCGGCCCAACCCCATTCGTTGCGGACGGCGATCTGCGTGTGGGGGCGGGGAAATCCTGCATTCATCAGCAGTAGGCGCAGCCAGGTTTCCTTCGGTGATTGGGCCCCGCCATCGACCAGCGCGAGGCAGGCTCTGGCGGACCTCAAGCCCCGGCGCCCGCGATAGCGATCGATAAGCAACTCGACATCGGCCAACTTGAGGTCAGTCGCCTGGACGAGTGCGTCGACTGCAGGCACGGCGACCCCCAGCGGATACCGCCTCGCTAGGTCGAGCGCCGTGCGGGCCGGGGTCGTGACCTGCATGCCATTGAGCACAGCGATCTCGTCAGACTCGATGCTCTCTTCCCATGCCTGCACTCCAGGAGTCGGGCGACGGTTGCTGTCGATGACCGCGGCGGGTAAGACCGGATCGATCCACCTCGCGCCATGCAAGGCGGATGCGGAGAACCCGGCAAGGACGCCGCGCCGCCTCGATCGCAACCAACAGGCCTTGGCACGTAACACCGGCGTCAGCTCGGCGCCGCGGGGAATGTACACATCCTTGTGCAGTGCGGTGTAGCGGTTCTCGAGCTCATGACGAGTCAACAGTCGCGCGGTCAGGGCTTCGCTGCCGAGGAACGGGTCTTCCATGTCGGAAGTGTGCTGAGCGACACCGACAAGTGCCGCGAGCGTAACGCCAGGTGGCTATTCGGTGCGGTTTCTCTACGTGCCGTTACGCTCGCGGTGAGGCGATTTCAGCCGGCCGACGCCCAGGCGATAAGTTGGCGTGGTGACTGAACCAGCCACCGAGCCAGCCGCTAACGGCAGCAAACCCGCATTCGTCTCCCGTTCCGTCCTGGTGACCGGGGGAAACCGGGGCATCGGTCTGGCGATCGCGCAGCGGCTGGCCGCTGACGGCCACAAGGTGGCCGTCACACACCGCGGATCCGGGGCGCCCGAGGGACTGTTCGGCGTCGTGTGCGATGTCACCGACAACGACGCCGTCGACCGCGCCTTCAAGGAGGTCGAGGAGCACCAGGGTCCGGTCGAGGTGGTGGTGTCCAACGCCGGCATATCGAAGGACGCGTTCCTCATCCGGATGACCGAGGAGCGCTTCGAGGAGGTCATCAACGCCAACCTCACCGGGGCGTTCCGGGTGGCCCAGCGCGCCTCCCGCAGCATGCAGAAGAAGCGGTTCGGCCGGATCATCTTCATCGGCTCGGTGTCCGGCAGCTGGGGCATCGGCAACCAGTCCAACTATGCGGCCGCCAAGGCCGGGCTGATCGGGATGGCGCGCTCGATCTCCCGGGAGCTGTCGAAGGCCGGCGTCACCGCGAACGTGGTGGCCCCGGGCTACATCGACACCGAGATGACCCGCTCACTCGACGAGCGGATCCAAGAGGGCGCCCTGGAATTCATCCCCGCCAAGCGGGTCGGCACCGCCGAGGAGGTTGCCGGCGCGGTCAGCTTCCTGGCCTCCGAGGACGCGAGCTACATCGCCGGCGCCGTCATCCCGGTCGACGGCGGCATGGGCATGGGCCACTGAGCAAAGGACTGATATGACAAAACTTCTCGAAGGCAAACGGATCCTGGTCACCGGGATCATCACCGACTCGTCGATCGCGTTCCACATCGCCAAGGTGGCGCAGGAAGCCGGGGCGCAGTTGGTGTTGACCGGATTCGACCGGTTGCGGCTCATTCAGCGCATCGCCGACCGGCTGCCGGAAAAGGCCCCGCTGATCGAGCTCGACGTACAGGACGAGAAGCACCTGGACTCGCTCGCCGAGCGGATCAGCGCCGAGATCGGCGAGGGCAACAAGCTCGACGGGGTGGTGCACTCCATCGGCTTCATGCCGCAGACCGGAATGGGCATCAACCCGTTCTTCGACGCGCCGTACGAAGACGTGGCCAAGGGCATCCACATCTCGGCCTACTCGTACGCCTCGCTGGCCAAAGCCGTGCTGCCGATTATGAATTCCGGTGGCTCCATCGTCGGCATGGACTTCGACCCGACCCGGGCGATGCCGGCCTACAACTGGATGACGGTCGCCAAGAGCGCGCTGGAGTCGGTCAACCGGTTTGTTGCGCGCGAGGCGGGTAAGTCGGGAGTCCGGTCGAATCTCGTTGCTGCCGGCCCGATCCGGACGCTCGCGATGAGCGCGATCGTCGGCGGTGCGCTCGGCGAGGAGGCCGGCGCCCAGATGCAGCTGCTCGAGGAGGGCTGGGACCAGCGCGCCCCCGTCGGGTGGAACATGAAGGACCCCACACCGGTCGCCAAGACGGTGTGCGCGCTGCTGTCCGACTGGCTGCCGGCGACCACCGGCAGCATCATCTACGCCGACGGCGGCGCCAGCACCCAATTGCTTTAGCCGCAATGGATTTTGACGCTGTCCTGCTGCTGTCCTTCGGTGGACCGGAGGGCCCCGAGCAGGTACGGCCGTTCCTGGAGAACGTCACCCGCGGCCGCAACGTGCCGCCGGAACGCCTCGACGATGTCGCCGAGCATTACCTGCACTTCGGCGGGGTCTCGCCGATCAACGGCATCAACCGCGCGCTGATCACCGAGCTCCGCGCGGAGCTGGACATGCCGGTGTACTTCGGCAACCGCAACTGGGAGCCGTATGTCGAGGACACCGTTACCGCCATGCGCGACAACGGTATTCGCCGGGCCGCGGTGTTCACCACGTCGGCGTGGAGCGGTTACTCCAGCTGCACGCAATACATCGAGGACATCGCCCGCGCCCGCCGGGCCGCCGGAGCGGAAGCCCCCGAGTTGGTCAAGCTGCGCACCTACTTCGACCATCCGCTTTTCGTCGAGATGTTCGTCGGCAACATTGCGGCGGCCGCCCAGACCGTGCCCGGCGACGCGCGGTTGGTGTTCACCGCGCATTCGATCCCCGTCGCCGCCGACGAGCGCTGCGGCCCGAATCTGTACAGCAGCCAAGTCGCTTATGCCGCACGGCTGGTCGCGGCGGCCGCGGGATACGACGATTACGACCTGGCCTGGCAGTCGCGGTCGGGTCCGCCGCAGGTGCCGTGGTTGCAGCCCGACGTCGCCGACTATCTGACGGGCCTCGCCGCCGCCGGCACCAAAGCCGTGATCGTCTGTCCCATCGGGTTTGTCGCCGATCACATCGAGGTGGTCTGGGACCTCGACAACGAGTTGCGGGCACAGGCCGAGGCGGCCGGAATGGCCTTCGCCCGCGTCGCCACGCCCAACGCCGATCGGCGGTTCGCCCGGCTGGCGGCCGACTTGATCGGCGAACTCCGCGACGGGCGGTCGCCCGCGCGGGTGAGTGGTCCCGAGGCGGTGCCGGGGTGCCTTGCCAGCGTCGACGGTGCGCCGTGCCGTCCGCCGCATTGCGCGGCGGCCCCGCAGGGCTAGTCGTTCCAGGCCGAGTGCAGGATGGCGCTCACGGCGGCCATTCTCGCCGAACGCACGACCCCGTTGAGGGGACGCAGGGCGTCGCTGGCGATCTGCGCCTGGGACGACGATTGCGTTCCGGCCACGTCGACCCCCGCCACGACGCGGGCGCCCAGGGGATCGGCGTCGGACAGCCGGCTCAGTCCGGCGCTGACCGCGATGATGGCGTCGACGTGCGCGGCGTTCTCCAGCACCCGCAGCGCGCGCGACGGTGCGTGGTCGGGAATCCGGTGGTGCCGTGTGGATTCCAGCACCTGCTCGACGAGTCCGCGCGGATCCTCGACGCCGGCAGCGCCTTCCAGGCCGATGGTGCCGAGCGCGTCGGCGGCCGAGCGTACCGCGGAACGCAACGCGTACTCGGCGTCCCCGAGGTCATGGTGATCGAGCACCGGCGCGCCCGGCAGCGAGTACACGATCCACGACAGCGCGCACAGCTCGGGGTCTTCGTCGTCGGTCTCGTCGCCCTCGTAGGAGAACTCCGGCACCAACCCGACGGCGGCGTTCGGATCGTCGGGGTTGGTGATGATCACCGCCTCGCCGGCGGCCAGGGCATCGCGCCCGAACTGGGTGCCGGGTGGCAGACCCCGCACGTCGCCCGGGACCGGCGACAACACGTTGATGGTGCCGCGCAGCCGCCCGGGCACATTCGGGCCGTTGGGCACCACGGGGCGGCCCACCGCGGCGCGCAGCGTCTGCAACAACGAGACCGTCCCCGCGTCGTCCATGTCGGGCCACGGCAGTCCGGTGTGGCCGGCGGCGACGGCATCATACGCGGTGACCGATTGCTTTGGTGCCCAAAGAGATAACGCATCCAAAACGTCGTCGGGCGCTGCCTTACCCGCGAGCCAGGCGTTGGCCCACAGCGACAGCGAAACACTAGGACACCACATGAGATCGCAGTGTAGTTGTTTGATCCGGCAAAGGCCGATCACGCGTATTCTGACCGCATGCCCGCCGGTGTGATTTGGCTGATATTCGCGCTGGCGCTCGTCGGCGCGGAGGCCCTCAGCGGCCATATGTTCTTGCTGATGCTTGGCGGCGGCGCCCTGGCCGCGTCGGCAACCAGCTGGTTGATCGATGGGCCGGTGTGGATCGACGGGGCGGTGTTCCTGATCGTCTCGGTGCTGCTGCTGGCGCTGGTGCGGCCCGCCGTGCGCCGGCGGCTGACCCCCGCGGGCGGCCTGCAGCTCGGCATCCAGGCGCTGGAGGGCAAAAGCGCCGTGGTGCTCGATCGGGTCGCCCGAGACGCCGGCCAGGTAAAGCTCGACGGCCAGGTGTGGACGGCGCGCCCGTTCAACGACGCGGACGTCTACGAGCCGGGGGAGTCGGTCACCGTCCTGCACATCGACGGCGCCACCGCGGTGGTGTTCAGGCACGGATAGCAGATCGGCACAGACGCTGCGAAGACGCTGCGACAGAAAGGAACTCCGATGCAGGGTGCGGTTGCGGGATTGTTATTGCTCGCTGTTCTGGTGGTGGTCGCCATCATCGTCGTGGCCAAGTCGGTCGCGTTGATCCCGCAGGCCGAGGCGGCGGTGATCGAGCGGCTGGGTCGGTACAGCCGCACGGTCAGCGGGCAGCTGACGCTGCTGGTGCCGTTCGTCGACCGGGTACGGGCCCGGATCGATCTGCGCGAGCGGGTGGTGTCGTTCCCGCCGCAGCCGGTGATCACCGAGGACAACCTGACCCTCAACATCGACACGGTCGTCTACTTTCAGGTCACCGTGCCGCAGGCGGCGGTCTACGAGATCAGCAACTACATCGTCGGCGTCGAGCAGCTCACCACGACCACGCTGCGCAACGTGGTCGGCGGCATGACGCTGGAGCAGACGCTGACCTCGCGCGACCAGATCAACGGCCAGCTGCGCGGCGTGCTCGACGAGGCCACCGGCCGCTGGGGGCTGCGGGTCGCCCGGGTCGAATTGCGCAGCATCGACCCGCCGCCGTCGATCCAGGCCTCGATGGAAAAGCAGATGAAGGCCGACCGGGAGAAGCGGGCGATGATCCTGACGGCCGAGGGCACCCGCGAGGCCGCGATCAAGCAGGCCGAGGGCGCCAAGCAGGCGCAGATCCTGGCCGCCGAGGGCGCCAAGCAGGCCGCGATTTTGGCTGCCGAGGGCGACCGGCAGTCCCGCATGCTGCGGGCCCAGGGTGAGCGCGCGGCGGCCTATCTACAGGCCCAGGGCCAGGCCAAGGCCATCGAGAAGACGTTCGCCGCGATCAAGGCCGGCCGGCCCACCCCGGAGATGCTGGCCTACCAGTACCTGCAGACGCTGCCGGAAATGGCGCGCGGTGACGCGAACAAGGTGTGGGTGGTGCCCAGCGACTTCAGCGCGGCGTTGCAGGGGTTCACCAAATTGCTGGGCACCCCGGGCGAAGACGGGGTTTTCCGGTTCGAGCCGTCGCCGGTCGACCCGGCCGATCTGGCGCCGGGGCGCCAAACCGACAACGACGACGCCGAGGTCGCCGACTGGTTCTCCACCGAGACCGACCCCGCGATCGCCCAGGCTGTAGCGAAGGCCGAGGCCATCGCGCGCGCGCCGGTGGACGGGCCGCCGGGGGCACCGCCGGAGCTGACTCGCTAGCGCTCAATAGGATTGCCGGATGAGTGTTTTGACGTCACCGAAGACATACGTGGGGCTTGCCGCTTTTCACGCCGTCGATGCGGTCGGGTGCGCGGTCCAGATAGCTCCGATCAAGAAGATCCTGGACGATCTGGGCATACCGGAGGAGATTCGGCCCGTCTTCCCGGTGGTCAAGGCGGCCGCCGCGGTCGGGTTGGCGTCGGTCACCCGGTTTCCCGCGCTGGCAAGGCTGACGACGGCGATGCTGACGCTGTATTTCATCCTTGCCGTCGGCGCGCACATCCGGGTGCGGGACAAGGTCGTCAACACCCTTCCGGCCGCCTTGTTCCTGGCCACTGTCGCCGTGATGACGGCGAAGGGCCCGGACCGAGCGTAGCCCTTAAGCCCCCGGCGCGTGTGGTACCGGCGGCGGGGGCGGTACGAAGCCTCCGGGTGTGGAGGCCGGCGCACCACCGGGCCCCGGGGGCGGCGTGTAGATGCAGCCGCCGCCCTGTGCCACCGACGACAGTGGCGGCGGGTACGGCGGCGGCGGAAGTTCGACGCGGACGGTGAAGACCAGACCCGTCACCACGAAGGCGGCGATCGCGCCGATTACCAGGCCCACCACTGCGGCGCCGATCACCAGGGCAGTGGAATGGCGCCGCGCGGAGGTTGTCGCTTCGGTAGTCATGTCGCTCCCCACGTCGGTGGTGGTTGTACCGAGGACGGTAACGCCCCGACGTGTAGTGGACCTGAAGAACGCGCGATTTTTCGTCGACGCGCTATTTGATGCGATCGGTGATGTTCTGAAGCACGGTTTCGGCTGTCTGTTCGGCCTGCGAAAAGCCAAGTGCCGCAACGTTAACCAGCACCGAGGACTTCACCCGATACGCGGTTTTCCACGGGGAACGTCCGGGAAACTCGAGCACGACGGTAGACGCATCGGGCTGCTGCACGGTGAAATCGTAGTTCCTGGCGTGTAATCCGGGGCAGGCCTTCAGGTCCGGGACGAGGCGATCGAAGGTGGCGCGCGCGGCATCGTTGGTCGGGTATACGCCGACCGACTGCACGACGTCGGCGACGGCGCGAATTTTCACGTCACCCACACCGCTATAGCTGTCGCCGCTGTAGGCCACCGAACGAAACTGCGTCCAGTGATCGTCGAAGATGGCTTGCTGATCGGACACCGACGCGCAGGGCCCCGGGGCGTCGGAAGTGAAATGCTTTGGTTGCACCGCGGGTCGCGATGCATCGGTGAGGGCGGCGACACCGGCGATGCGACGCACGTCGTCGAGGCTGACGATCAACGAGTCGGCGTTCATGTTCGTCGTCGTCGCCGTGCTGCTGGTCTGCGCCGGCGTGGCGGAGTGGCCGCATCCCGTCAGCGAAACCGCGCAGCAGCCGAGCACCGCCACCGCCGACAAAGCCCATCGTGATCGCGTTGTCCTGCAATAGGACTCACCGGCGTCGGTACCGCCGATCCGCGAGCTGTCCATACCCGCAGTCTATGGCGATCGCGACAGATGGCTATTCACCCGCGGCGTGACGGTCGTCAGCGCGGTCCGGGCGGCTGGTTGGTGACGACGGTCAGCTTCCACTTCTGCAGCCAGGGCTGCAGAAGCTCGGCGACCGAGAACTTCGCCGGTGCGCTGCAGCCGGCCTTGGGGTTGAGCGGGTTGCCGCCGCGGATGTCGATGCCGACCGCGGCCGCCGTGCCGTCGCTTTGGACGGCGTAGACCGGGCCCCCGGAATCGCCGCACCGGCCCGCCGCGGTGAACACGACCTTGCTCGCGGTGATATCGAGGACTTGGCCGCATTCCTCCTGACCGGTGCTCATGCCGTACTTGCAGAGCTGCTCGCCGACCCAGAGGTCGGTCGTGACACCGGAGACCGGCAGCGAGGCGGCGATCGCCGAAGTCTGCGGGACATCCTCGCCGTCGAGCACGATCAGGCCGATGTCGTGCTGCTCGGTGCGGTCGCCCTCGTTGACCGTCCGGCTGAAGGTGCCCAGCCTTGCGTAGGGCAGGATGTCGCCGAGGTTCATCGTCACCTTGCTCGCCTTGTGCGGGCGATTGCAATGACCGGCGGTGAGGAACCCGGCCTGACCCGTGCTCGAATGCACTAAAAACCCTGCAGTGCAACCCATTCCGCCGGAACCATCGGGGTATTCTACGAAGATCCCGACGCCGGGTCCGATGGCGCGCGCCGGCGGCAGGGCGATGGGCGCGAACGCGGGCTGCGGCGTGAGTTCCTGCGCCGGGTGGGCGTCCCTGGGCGGCAGCCAGATGGCCACCAGGAATGCCACGGAGCTCAACAGCGCGGCGATCGTGATGCCCGCGCGACGCATCCTGGGGAGTTGTCGCGGCGCGTACTGCGGCACCGAGCCGGGGACCGGACCCTGCACTGGAGGGCGATACAACTTGATGCGGCTGCGCAGCATCGACAGCACGGCGATCGCCAGCGACGCCATGGCGCCGATGAGAAGGACGATGGTGCGGGCCATTGGATAGGCCGAGGTCCAGCCCGTCAGCACCAGAGCGCAGACCCTCACCATCTAGTAGATCTTTCAGGCAAGGGCGGGTGCGCTCAACAGCGCGGGCCGATCAGCCGACGATCGCTGGTTCGGAGGCTGGTTCGTCGGGCTGCGCGGGTCGGTCGGGAAGGCGCCGGTAGTGCCGGATCTCGAACAGCAAGCCCGTTACACCCAAGGCGCTCGTCAGTAGCGATACCAGCAACAACAGCGGGTCGGGATGCCCGGCCAACGCGTCGCCGAGGAAGACGACCGCCGCGGTGCCGGGCAGCAGACCGGCCAGGGTGGCCAGGGTGTAGGGCACCATCCGCACGGCGGACGCGCCTGCGGCGTAGTTGAGCGCCGAGAACGGGACGACGGGGATCAGCCGCAACGACAGCACGGCCACCCAGCCGCGCTCCCGCAGCTGCCGGTCCACCCGGTGGATCGCCCGGTGCCGATTCAGGCGGTGGAGTTGCCATCCCGCCGCGCGCACCAGCGCCGCCGCCAGCACCGCGCTTACGGCGCTGGCGACCACCGCGATCACCACGCCCAGAACCGGGCCGAACAGCAGCCCGGCCGCCAGCGTGAACGCGGTGCGCGGAATGGGCACCACCGTCACGACGATGTGGGCGACCAGGAATGCCACGGGAAACCACGGTCCCACCGATTGCGCCCAGTCACGCAGCTGCAGCGCGCTGGGCAGCGGAACGCATAGCGCCACCGCGACCAGAGCTGTGATACCGACCACTGCGGCAATGGCTCGCGGCCGCGACAGTTGGCGCGCGGCCGTGCCCAACGCGCGCGCGATACTGCGCAGCGTGTTAGTGGTTTTCGAGGTGGCGGGACCCGTCACGGTTGTCAAGGTTACGGGGCCCGCGTGAATAAACCATTTTTGGCGAGTGGCGTTTCGGGCCAAGCGGGCCGCCAGCGCTGGGCCTCGCCGTTTTTTAGCGGCGGGGGCGATCAATTAGCCTCATTAGTAAGTTCCATTCCCAAAGCAACCGGATAACAATGTCGCCAGTTGCTGCGAAAACAGGAGCAGTCGGTGTCCATTGACGTACCCGAGCGCGCGGGCCTAGAACAGGTTCGCGAGCGTTGGCGCGGCGCGGTCGCGGGTGTGCTTTCCAAGAGCACCCGGAAAGAACCCGCCGAGCTGGGCGACCAGCCCGAGCAGCTGCTGGATGCCGCGACCTATGACGGGTTTGCGATCCGGCCGCTCTACACGGTGTTCGACGAGCTGCCGGAGCCGCCGTTGCCGGGCGAGTGGCCCTACGTGCGCGGCGGTGACGCCCTGCGCGACGTCAAGTCGGGCTGGAAGGTCGCCGAGGCGTTCCCGGCCGCCCCGGTGCCCGGTGTGGCGGCAAAGGACGTCAATTCCGCGGTGCTCGATGCGCTCAGCAACGGGGCCAGCGCCCTGGTGTTGCGGGTCGGGCAGTCCGGCCTGGCGCCCGACCAGTTGGCGGAGACGCTCGACGGCGTCCACCTGAGCATGGCGCCTTTGATTCTCGAGGCGGGCGTCGACTATTCGGCGACCAGCGATGTCGTGCTGGAGCTGGCGGCCGGGGTCGAACCCGATCAGCGCGCCACCCTGTCGATCGACCTGGGCGGTGACCCGTTGACCGCATCGCTGAGTGAGCGGCCCGCTCCCTGTATCGACGATGTGGTCGCCGTTGCCAAGCGGGCCGCCGAGCACACCGGCGTGCGCGCGATCACGGTCGACGGGCCCGCGTTCCACAATCTGGGGGCCAACGCGACGTGGGAGCTCGCCGCCAGCGTCGCCGCCGCGGTGAGCTACCTGCGGGTCCTCATCGAATCGGGGCTGTCGATCGGTGCGGCGTTGCGGCAGATCAGTTTCCGGTTCGCCGCCGACGACGACCAGTTCATGACCATCGCCAAGTTCCGCGCGGTGCGCAACCTGTGGGCGCGGGTGGCCGAGGTCGTCGGCGCTCCGGACTCGGGAGCGGCCGTCATCCACGCCGAGACGTCGCTGCCGATGATGACGCAGCGTGATCCGTGGGTGAACATGCTGCGCTGCACCCTGGCCGCGTTCGGCGCGGGTGTCGGTGGCGCCGACTCGCTGCTGGTGTTCCCGTTCGACGTGGCCATCGACGGCGGATTCCCCGACATCGCAACGAGTTTCACCCGCCGCATCGCGCGCAACACCCAGCTGCTGCTGCTGGAGGAGTCGCACGTGGGCCGCGTGCTGGACCCGGCCGGCGGCTCGTGGTTCGTCGAGGACCTCACCGCGCGGCTGGCCGAGCTGGCCTGGCAGCACTTCCAGGCCATCGAGGCGCACGGCGGATTCATCGATGCGCGTGAGTTCATCGCCGGTCAGATCGGCGAGATCGCCGCCCGCCGCGGCGACGACATCGCGCACCGCCGGACCGCGATCACCGGAGTCAACGAATTCCCGAACATCACCGAAGCGCCCCTGCCGCACAGTGACTCGTCGTATTCGCCGCTGGCCGCAGGGAACCTGGTGCGCTACGCGACGGAGTTCGAAGCGCTGCGCGACCGGGCCGACGGTTATCTGGCCCGCACCGGCTCGCGTCCCAGTGTCCTGCTGCTACCGGTGGGTCCGTTGGCCGAAAACAACATCCGCGCGACGTTCGCGTCGAACCTGTTGGCCTCCGGTGGTATCGAGGCGATCAACCCGGGGACGGTCGACGCCGCAGGCGTCGCGGCGGCGGTGGCCGAGGCCGGTTCGCCTGCGGCGGTGGTCATCTGCGGCACCGACAAGCGATACCAGGACGAGGCCTCGGGAGTCGTACAGGCGGCGCACAGCGCCGGCGTCTCGCGCGTCTATCTGGCCGGGCCCGAGAAGGCCGTGGCCGGTGCGGAGCATCAGCCGGACCAATTCCTGACCGCGAAAATCAATGCGGTCGAAGCACTGTCGGATCTGCTCACGAAGCTGGGGGCGTAGTAAACGATGACGACCACTGCACCTGCTGTCGGCAGCTTCGCCGACGTTCCGCTGCACAGCGAGCGCGCCGTCGCGCCGGCGACCGAGGCCGCCGTCGACGACCACGTGGCCAAGGCCGCTGCCGCGCACTGGTACACGCCCGACCAATTGCAATGGCACACGCCGGAAGACATCGCCGTCAAGCCGGTGTACATAGCCGCCGACCGGGCGGCCGCCGAGTCGGCGGGCTATCCGCTGAACAGCTTTCCCGGCGAGCCGCCCTTCGTGCGCGGGCCCTATCCGACGATGTACGTCAACCAGCCGTGGACCATCCGCCAGTACGCCGGGTTCTCCACAGCCGCCGAATCCAACGCGTTCTACCGGCGCAACCTGGCCGCCGGGCAGAAGGGCCTGTCGGTCGCCTTCGACCTGGCCACCCACCGCGGCTACGATTCCGACCACCCGCGCGTTCAGGGTGACGTCGGAATGGCCGGTGTGGCAATCGATTCCATTCTCGACATGCGCCAGCTGTTCGACGGCATCGACCTGTCGTCGGTGTCGGTGTCGATGACGATGAACGGCGCCGTGCTGCCCATCCTGGCGCTGTACGTGGTGGCCGCCGAGGAGCAGGGGGTGCCGCCGGAGAAGCTGGCCGGCACCATCCAGAACGACATCCTCAAAGAGTTCATGGTGCGCAACACCTACATCTATCCGCCCAAGCCGTCGATGCGCATCATCTCCGACATCTTCGGCTACACCAGCGCCAAGATGCCGAAGTTCAACTCCATTTCGATCTCCGGCTATCACATCCAAGAAGCCGGTGCCACAGCCGATCTGGAATTGGCGTACACGCTGGCCGACGGCGTCGACTACATCAGGGCCGGCCTGGACGCCGACCTGGAAATCGACAAGTTCGCGCCGCGCTTGTCCTTCTTCTGGGGCATCGGGATGAACTTCTTCATGGAGGTCGCCAAGCTGCGGGCGGGCCGGCTGCTGTGGAGCGAACTGGTCGCACAGTTCAATCCGAAGAGCGCCAAATCCTTGTCGCTGCGCACACATTCGCAGACCTCGGGTTGGTCGCTGACGGCCCAGGACGCTTTCAACAACGTCGCTCGCACCTGCATCGAGGCCATGGCCGCGACCCAGGGGCACACCCAGTCGTTGCACACCAACGCGCTGGACGAGGCGCTGGCGCTGCCCACCGACTTCTCCGCCCGCATCGCCCGCAACACCCAGCTGCTGCTGCAGCAGGAGTCCGGCACCGTCCGGCCGATCGACCCCTGGGGCGGCTCGTACTACGTGGAGTGGCTCACGCATCAGCTCGCGCAGCGGGCCCGCGCCCACATCGCCGAGGTCGCCGAGCACGGCGGTATGGCGCAGGCCATCGACGACGGCATCCCCAAGCTGCGCATCGAGGAAGCCGCCGCACGCACCCAGGCGCGGATCGACTCCGGAATCCAGCCGGTGGTCGGGATCAACAAGTACCAGGTTGAAGAGGACCAGGAGGTCGAGGTCCTCAAGGTCGAGAACAGCCGGGTGCGCGCCGAGCAGCTGGCCAAACTGAAGGACCTGCGGGCCAGCCGCGACCAGAATGCGGTCGACGCCGCCTTGGCCGAGCTCAGCCGCGCCGCGGGGGCCCAGGGCCGGGCCGGCAAAGGGGATCGAGATGGGCTGGGCAACAACCTGATGGCACTGGCGATCAACGCCGCCCGGCACAAGGCCACCGTCGGCGAGATTTCCGACGCGCTGGAGAAGGTGTACGGGCGCCACCAGGCCGAGATCCGTACCATCTCCGGGGTCTACCGCGACGAAGCTGGAAAGGCCACCAACATGGCAACCGCCAGCGAACTGGTCGAGAAGTTCGCCGAGGCCGACGGCCGCCGGCCGCGGATCCTGGTCGCCAAGATGGGCCAGGACGGCCACGACCGCGGCCAGAAGGTGATCGCCACCGCGTTCGCCGATATCGGCTTCGACGTCGACGTGGGATCGCTGTTCTCCACGCCCGAGGAGGTGGCCAGGCAGGCCGCCGACAACGACGTGCACGTCGTGGGCGTGTCCTCGCTGGCCGCCGGGCACCTGACGCTGGTGCCGGCGCTGCGTGACGCGATGGCCGAGGTGGGCAGGCCCGACATCATGATCGTGGTCGGTGGCGTGATCCCGCCCGGTGACTTCGACGAGCTCTACGAGGGCGGGGCCGCCGCGATCTTCCCGCCGGGCACCGTGATCGCCGACGCCGCAATCGGCTTGCTGCACAAGCTTGCCGAGCGACTCGGTTACGACCTGGGCTAGTGCCGGCCATCGACTTTTCCCGCGAGCGATGAGGGGCAGCAGATGACGTCCCGAAGCCTGGCGGACTCGATCCGCAACGGCGACCGTGCGGCGCTGCCGCGGGCGATCACGCTGCTGGAATCCACCCGCGCCGACCATCGCGAGAAGGCGCAGCAGATGCTGCTGGAATTGCTCCCCGACGCGGGCAACGCGCACCGGGTCGGCATCACCGGGGTTCCGGGGGTGGGCAAGTCCACCACCATCGAGTCGCTCGGCATGCATCTGATCGAGCAGGGGCATCGGGTGGCGGTCCTGGCGGTCGACCCGTCGTCGACCCGTACCGGTGGGTCGATCCTCGGCGACAAGACCAGGATGTCGCGCCTGGCGGTTCACCCGGATGCCTACATCCGCCCGTCGCCCACATCGGGGACTTTGGGCGGTGTAGCAAAGGCGACGCGGGAGACCGTCGTCCTGCTGGAGGCAGCCGGATTCGATGTGATCCTGATCGAAACCGTCGGCGTCGGGCAGTCCGAGGTGGCGGTCGCCAATATGGTCGACACCTTCATCCTGCTAACCCTGGCGCGCACCGGCGATCAGCTGCAGGGCATCAAAAAGGGTGTGCTGGAACTGGCCGACATCGTGGTGGTGAACAAGGCCGACGGCAAGCATCTGCCGGATGCACGCGCCGCCGCGCGCGAGCTCTCCTCTGCGATCAGGCTGATCTATCCGCGCGAAACCCTATGGCGGCCACCGGTTCTCACGATGAGCGCCGCCGAGGGCACGGGCCTGGACGAGATGTGGGAAACCGTCGAGCGTCATCGCGAGGTGCTGACCGAGGCGGGCGAGTTCGAAGCGCGTCGCCGGGCCCAGCAGGTCGACTGGACGTGGCAGATGGTCCGCGACACCGTGTTGGACCGGGTGCTGTCCAACCCCGCCGTCCGCAAGATTCGCGCCGACGTGGAGAGTCAGGTCAAAGCGGGGGAGTTGACCCCGGCGCTGGCGGCCCAGCAAATACTAGACGCCGCGTCGCGCTAACGGAATGGTTAATTATTCAAAGTTCTGCACTTGGGCACCGTGAATCCGAAGTAAATTCAAAAATGTGACGGCAGAATCCCGGGTCGATCTCCGCGCGGTCCCCTCCCACGATGCCCCTGACGCAGGTCATCGTGTGTCCGGCGCGGCGGACCCAAACTTTTCCTGCGTCGTTCGTGGGTTCTCGAGCCTGTTTCCCGGCCGGCGCTTCGGCGGCGGCGCACTGGCGGTCTACCTCGACGGTCAACCCGTCGTGGACGTGTGGACGGGTTGGTCGGACCGAGCGGGCCAGGTGCCCTGGACGGCCGACCGTGCGCCGATGGTCTTCTCGGCCACCAAGGGCTTGGCCGCCACGGTCATCCACCGACTGGCCGATCGCGGGCTGATCGACTACGAGGCTCCGGTCGCCGAGTACTGGCCGGAGTTCGGCGCCAACGGGAAGTCCGCCCTGACCGTGCGTGAGGTGATGAGGCACCGGGCCGGGCTGTCGGGCCTACGCGGGGCGACCCGCGAGGACTTGCTGGACCATGTCCTGATGGAGCAGCGCTTGGCGGCGGCCCCGCCGGGACGCCTGCTTGGCAAACCCGCATATCACGCGCTCACCTTCGGCTGGCTGATGTCCGGGCTGGCCCGGGCCGTGACCGGAAAGGGCATGCGCGACCTGATTCGCGAGGAGCTCGCCGAGCCGCTGGGCACGGACGGCCTGCACTTGGGCCGGCCGCCCGCCGGGGGCCCCACGCGGGTCGCCGAGATCATCGCGCCCCAGAACATCATCGGCAACCCGCTGCTCAGCTCGCTGACGTGCAAGCTCGCCGCGGAGCTGTCCGGCGGATTCCGGGCCATCTATTTCCAGGGCGTCATGGCCGCCGTCAAGGGCGACATTCCGCTGCTCGACGCCGAGATGCCGGCGGCGAACGGGGTGGCGACGGCCCGGGGCCTGGTGCGCATGTACGGCGCCATCGCCAACGGCGGTGAGATCGACGGCACCCGGTTCCTGTCCCGCGAGATCGTCGCCGGGCTGACCGGGCGGCGCAGCCTCAAGAGGGACCGCAATGTGCTGGTGCCGTTGTCGTTCCACCTCGGCTACCACAGCATCCCGTTCGGCAACGTCGTGCCGGGCTTCGGGCATGTGGGGATGGGCGGCTCGTTCGGCTGGGCCGACCCGGCCAGCGGGCTGGCGTTCGCCTTCGTGCACAACCGGCTGCTGTCGCCCTTCCTGGCGCTGGACCACTCGGGCGTCGCGACGCTGGGCAACCTGTTGAAATCGGGCGTCGCGAAGGCGCGCAAACGCGGCTTCCAGCCGATCACCGAATTCGGGTCGCCGTTCTCGGAACCGGGGGCCGCAACGGGCTGAGTTCGTTTTGGCCTGCGATCCAGGGGAATGCCACGACTTGTGACGTTCATCACCGGGGCCTGAAAACGGCGATGAGCGCGCCAAACTGGTAAGGACGATGTTCTGATGACCGACTTCCACAGCGGTGTTCGGTCCATCCAGCGCATTACCGATATTGACGTCGACGAATTCCGTGGTATCGGCGCGTGCGCAGATGAGTTCAAAGTCGCCCGCAAGGTCTCCGAACTAGGGATAATCACTGCGGCCCTTGACGCCCCCTCAGCGCATGACAATTGAAAGGCCAGGACCGGCGATGAGATTTGCCTTGACGTGCTATGGAACGCGTGGCGATATCGAGCCGTCCGTGGCCGTCGGGCGAGAGCTGCTCCGCCGTGGGCACGAGGTGCGCATGGGTGTTCCGCCCGACCTGGTCGAGTTCAGCCAGGCGGCGGGGCTCACGACGGTTACCTATGGCCTGGACACTCAGGCCTGGCTGGAGCGGTACCGCAACTTCTGGACGTCGTTCTTCGGCAACTTCTGGAAGGTGCAGGAGCTGGTCGGCCTGTGGCGCGAATATTGGGAGCCCGTAGCGCAGTGCTGGGCGGAGATGAGCATGACGGCCACCGAGTTGGCGGACGGCGCCGACCTCCTGCTCACCAGCCAGAGCTTCCAGGAGCCGGCCGCCAACGTCGCGGAGTTCTACGACATCCCGTTGGCGACGCTGCACAACTTCCCGGTGCGGCCCAACGGTCAACTCGTTCCCAGCCTGCCCGCGCCCGTGGGCCGCTCCGGCATGGCGGCGCTGGATTGGGTCTTCTGGCACATGAACAAAAAGGCGGAGGATAAACAGCGCCGCGAACTGGGGTTGCCGAAGGCGACCAGTCCTTCGCCCACCCGCATCGCCGAACGCGGCTCGTTGGAGATCCAGGCCTACGACGAGGTCTGCTTCCCCGGGCTGGCGTCCGAATGGGCGAAGTGGGACGGTCAGCGGCCCTTCATCGGCGCGCTGACGATGGAACTGACGACGGACAACGATGACCGCGTCGCGTCGTGGATCGCCGCGGGGACGCCCCCGATCTGCTTCGGCTTCGGCAGCATCGCGGTGGAATCGGCGGCCGAGACGGTCGCGATGATCGGCGACGCGTGCGCGCGGCTGGGAGAGCGGGCGCTGATCTGCGCCGGCGGCACCGACTTCAGCGATGTCCGGATTCCCGATCACGTCATGGTCGTGGGACCGGTCAACTACGCGGCCATCTTCCCGGCCTGCCGGGCCGTCGTGCATCACGGCGGCGCGGGTACCACGGCGGCGAGCATGCGCGCCGGGGTGCCGACGCTCATCCTGTCGACGGGGCCCGATCAGACGTATTGGGGCGTGCGAGTCAAAAGGCTGAAGGTGGGCACCGCGCGTCGCTTCTCGGGCACCACTCGCGAATCGCTCGTCACCGACCTGCGCCGGGTTCTCGCCCCCGAATATGTCGCTCGAGCCCGCGAGATCGCCACCCAGATGACCAAGCCCTCCGAAAGCGTGGCCACCGCCGCCGACCTGGTGGAGAAGTTTGCCATCTGCCCAGATAAGGCTTGGCTAAAGTAACTCCGGATATCGCTGCCCGCCGGATTCGGCGGGTGCAATGCATCCCCAGAGGCTTTGCGTTAACCAGAGTTCACCAGGTGTTTTACCGGTAAATCCGTTTGCTGAGTGGCTGTGTGCAGTTAGCTGTGTGGCAAAATCAGTAACACGCGACGAATTTCTGTCGAAGTCAAATTGCGAATGCCCCAACGCCACGCTCCGATCCATGAATAATTTTGCTCGGGGTCGACGATGACTGAAGGGTGGGAGACGCAATGAAATTTGTGATCGCGAGCTACGGCACTCGCGGCGACATTGAGCCTTCCATCGCGGTGGGCCGTGAACTGATGCGCCGAGGACACGACGTATGCATGGCCGTTCCGCCGGATCTGGTCTGGTTTGTCGAGTCCGCCGGCCTGACGGGGGCGGCCTACGGCGAGGACACGCAGGCGTGGCTGGACGCGCATCGCAACTTCTGGACGTCGTTCCTGCGCAACTTCTGGCGGGTCGGCCGCGCCGCCGGACTGCTGCACGAGGTCTGGGAATTGGCCACCATGTGCTGGGAGAGCGCGAGCTCTGCGCTGGTGTCGCTGGCCGAGGGGGCGGACGTGCTGGTGACCGGCCTGGGTTACCAGGAGCCCGCCGCGAACGTCGCGGAGTTCTACGACATTCCGCTGGCCACGCTGCATTACTTTCCCGCGCGGGCCAATGGCCAGCTGGTTCGGCCGCTGCCGCCGTTCATGGGTCGCGCCGCAATGAAGGTGCTCGACTGGACGCAATGGCGGTTGCTCAAAAGGGTCGAGGATGCGCAGCGCCGGGAATTGGGCCTGCCGAAGGCGAAATCCGCAGCGTCGCGACGAATCGCGCAACGGGGTTCGCTGGAAATTCAGGCCTATCAAGAACTTTGCTTTCCCGGGCTGGCGGACGAATGGGCGAAATGGGAGGACCGCCGTCCGTTTGTCGGCGGTCTGACGATGGAGTTCGCCACGGACGCCGATGACGAGGTCGCGTCGTGGATCGCCGCGGGTACTTCGCCGATCTACTTCGGCTTTGGCAGCATGCCGGTGCAGTCTCCGGCCGACACCGTCGGGATGATCAGCGCGGCGTGCGCGCGACTGGGCGAACGGGCGTTGATCTGCGCCGGCTGGAGCGACTTCAGCGATATCCCGGTGTCCGACCACGTCAAAGTAGTGGGCTCGGTAAACCACGCGGCGATTTTCCCGACTTGCCGCGCCGTCGTCCATCACGGCGGCGCCGGCACCACCGCCGCGAGCCTGCGCGCCGGGGTTCCGACGCTGGTCCTGTCCATGCTGGGCGATCAGCCCATTTGGGGAGCTCAGGTCAAGCGATTGAAGGTCGGCACGTCCCGGCGTTTCTCGACCACCACCGAGGACACATTGGTCGCGGACCTGCGCCAGATCCTCGCGCCCGAGGTCGCGATCCGGGCCCGCGAGATCGCCACCGAGATGACCAAACCCGCGGAAAGCGTGGCCGACACGGCCGATCTGCTGGAAAAGTTTGCCAGGGAGCGCTAAGCCGGCTGATCGGTGCGCCTCGGCCGCCGGTCCCCCGGCAAACGGCAACGCGAATACGCCAGCCGCACGCGATTTATTTCGGGCGATTATCAGAAAAGGTATCGGCCTAAAGCCCAGATTCTTTTTCCTGGGGGCTCCATTTCCTGAACGGGCTCGCCGTCCTTGTACATTTCATCCTGACGGATTAGCCCTTCATTAATGGCCTCGGTCCACGCCTGAGCGGGTCCCTTACCCCAACCGAGCCAGGGAGTGAGATCGTCCATGACCACAACCGTTTTCTCTGTGCAAAGGGGCTTTACATTCAGAACGTCGGTTTTGGCAATCTCGTATTCGTGGCCGCCGTCGATGAAGAATAGGTCGAAACGCAAATCCGGGTTCTCGGCGGCGAATTCCGGCACGATCTTGGTCGAGTCCCCGTAGATCAGTGTGTGCCTGCCCGGAAACCTCTTGTCGATAAGCCTTTTCGCGAACCGCGTGCCGCGGTGGCCGCCCAGGTCGAAGGAGATGACCTTGGTGTCGGGATGCGCGGCTAGAAACGCGTAGCTCGAGAATCCGACGTTAAATCCTATTTCCCCGATCAGGCGGGCATTTGTGCGCTGCACGGTGGAGGCAAGGCACAGCAGCTCTTCCCGAGAACTCGATCCCTCAGTCAATAAATTGCCGCGCGGCAAGAGGTATCGAATGATATCGAATTCGATCTTTCTCATGTCCTTGAGAGAAAGGGGCGCGGGGGAAGATGACTGGCCGACCGCCATATGCCTATGTCCTAACCTGGATACTCAGCGACGCTGTACGTGCCAACGTACTCGGTTGCGCCAGTCCCAGCGGGTATTTTGTCAATCCCGCCGCGCATTCGCGCCTGACCGCTAGCATCGGACCCTGGATAGGGTGTGTCGAGGCCGACGAACCAAAATCTCGCCGGTAGCCTCCCCGAAGTGGGAGTGCCGTCGGTTCGGGGGTGACCTTAGTCACTGGTCGCGACACGGGGTGGGGTGTAGCTCGCGCGATTCAACGCGACGCGCCGCGACCCTATAAAGGGGAGCGAATGTCGGCCGATAGCCGGCGAACCGGAGATAATGTTGCTGAGGTTGCCTACGTACATGACAGCTGAAAGGCTAGGACCGCGATGAAGATTGTCCTGGCGAGCTACGGAACACGTGGCGATATCGAGCCTTCCGTCGCGCTTGGCCGCGAGCTGCAAGGCCGAGGACACGACGTGCACATGGCCGTCCCGCCGGACCTGGTGGGATTTGTGGAAACGGCCGGACTCCCGGCCGTTTCCTATGGGTTGGACACGCAGGCGTGGTTGGACACCTACCGCACCTTTTGGACTTCCTTTTTTGGCAACTTCTGGAAAGTCCACGACCTGATCAGGTTGTGGGGCGAAATCTGGGAGACCGTCATTCGGTGTTGGGTCGAGATGACGACGACCCTGCGATCGTTGGGGCAGGGTGCCGACCTGCTTTTCACCGGTGAGAGCTTCATGGAGACGGCCGCCAACGTTGCGGAGTATTACGACATTCCGTTGGCGACGCTGTGTTACGTCCCGATCCGGGCGAACGGTCATCTGTTGCCGCTCCTGCCGTCGCCCGTGGGCCGTTCGGTCATGACGGTGATGGAGTGGGTGGCCTGGCGAATGAACAAGAAGGCCGAGGACGCGCAGCGGCTCGAACTGGGCCTGCCGAAGGCGACAAGCCCATCGCTGCGGCGGATCACCGACCGCGGAACCTTGGAGATTCAGGGCTACGACGAACTGTGCTTCCCCGGGCTGGCGGACGAGTGGGCGAAATGGGACGGCCGCCGGCCTTTCGTCGGCGCCCTCACCATGGAGCTGCCGACGGACGCCGATGACGAGGTCGCGTCCTGGATCGCCGCGGGAACACCCCCGATTTGCTTTGGCTTTGGCAGCATGCCGGTCGAATCTCCCCAGGAGACACTGGAAATGATCGGGGGCGCCTGCGCGGAGCTAGGGGAGCGGGCGCTGATTTGCGCCGGCTGGAGCGACTTCAGTGATGCCTCGCTGCCCGACCACGTCAAGGTGGTGCGCGCGGTCAACTACGCGGCGACCTTCCCCGCCTGCCGCGCGGTCGTGCACCACGGCGGTGCCGGCACCACGGCCGCGAGCCTGCGTGCCGGAGTGCCCACACTGATCCTGTCGATGGACCTGGTTCAGACGATTTGGGGTGCGCGAATCAAACAGCTGAAAGTGGGCACCGCTCGCCGCTTCTCCAGCACCACGCAGGAATCCCTTGTCACCGATCTACGGCGGATCCTGTCGCCGGAATACGTCAGCCACGCTCGCGGGATCGCCGCTCAGATGACCAAGCCCGCCGAGAGCGTCGCGACCACGGCCGACCTCATCGAGAACTTCGCCCGGGTGCGACGCACGGCCTGAGCTACCGGCTCGATCGTCAGCAACACGCTGTGCGACGAGCGGTGTCTTCCAACAGATCGGCCGCCTTGGTCACGCTGACGGCGGGTTCGGTCATGTGGAGCGAGATTTCCCGGGCCCGCGTGACGCAGTCCGGAGACAGGATCGTGCGCAGGTCCGAGACCAGGTTTTCCTTGGTCGCGGTCGAAAAGCGCCGAGCGGTGCCCACTTTCAGCCGTTTGACCTGTGCGCCCCAGATGGGTTGATCACCCATTGTCCAGAGGATCAACGTGGGAACCCCGGCGCGCAGACCCGCGGCCGTGGTGCCCGATCCGCCATGGTGCACGACCGCCCGGCACTGCGGAAACGTCGCCGCGTAGCTCACCGCGTCGACGATCTTGACATGGTCGAAGTGCGGCACATCGCTGAGATCGCTTCCGCCGGCGCGGATCAACGCCCGCTCGCCCAGCTCCGCACAGGCCCCGGCGATCATGTCGACCATGCTGGCGAACGATTCGAACGGCACACTGCCAAAGCCGAAGTAAATCGGCGGTTTTCCCGCGGCGACCCACGACGCGACCTCGTCGTCGGCATCCGTGGTGAACTCGATCGTCAGGGTGCCGACAAACGGCCTTCGCCCCTCCGATTGCGCCCATTCGGAAGACAACCCGGGGAAGCAAACCTGGTCATAGGCCTGAATTTCCAGCGATCCGAGTTCGGTGATGCGGCGCGGCGAAGGGCCGGTGGCCTTGCGCAGACCCAACTCGAGACGCTGCGCGTCGTCGAGCTTCTTGTGGAGGCGCCAGAAGAACCAGTCGAACACTCTCATCGCGGAGCGGCCGAGTGCGGGCGGCAGCATCGGAACCATCTGGCCGTTGGGTCGCATCGGGTAGTAGTGCAGCGTGGCCAATGGGATCTTGTAGTACTCAGCAACATTGGCGGCCGGCTGCTCGAAGTTCAGACCCGTGTAGAGCAGGTCGGCTCCGTCCGCCAGGGACATCAGCACCGTGCCCATCTGGTCCCAGTGTTCGGCCTTGGGCGCCAGCAACTCGACCAGGTCTTGGGGCTTGCGCAAAACGGACTTGAAGAAGTCGCGGTACTTGTCCACCCATTCCCGCGTGTCCGGTCCGTAAGCGACGGCCGCAAGCCCCGACGCTTCCACGAAGTCGACGAGGTCGGGCGACACGGCCATGTCCACTTTGTGTCCGCGGCGCACCAATTCGCGGCCGAGGGCAATCGTCGGCTCGATGTCGCCGCGGGTTCCGTAACTTGCCAAGGCAAATTTCATCGCGGTCCGTGATCGGTTGCGCCGGAAGGCAATTCGTGTTGTTCGCCGATCCAGTCAAGCAGAGCTAGCAGGCCTTTTTCGAGCGCCCAGGTTGGCCGCCACTCCAGCTCGGCCTTCGCAGCCTCGATGTCACACTTGGCCGCACGCACGTCGCCGTCGCGGAATTTCGCTACGACGGTCGGCTCGGGAGCCTCGCACAGTGTGGCGATGTTGTGCGCCAGCTCATGGATGGTCGTCGGGACGCCCGAGCCGATGTCGAGGAGGCGTGGTTCGACGGCGGGCCGGTCGATCGTCGCGAACAACGCTTCCACAACGTCGTCGATGTAGACGAAATCGCGCACGATCTGGCCGTCTTCGTAGACCTCCAACGGCCGCTGCTCGCGCGCCAGGCGTGCGAAGAGGGTGACGATCCCGGTGTACGAATTGGTCAGCGACTGCCCGGGCCCGTAGACGTTCTGCAGCCGCAGCACGCTGAGGCTGGTGTCGTGCGCGGCGGCCCACGCGGCCAACAGGTGCTCTTGGGCGAGTTTGGTTGCGGCGTAAATGTTGGTGGGCCGCGGTTCGGTGCGACCCGCGCAGCTCGGCAGGGGCACCGCGGCATCGCCGGTGGGGCCGACGGGATCCCAGGCGCCGGCCTGCAGCTGGGCATGGCTGCGCGGCCGCGGGTAGAAGATCTGCGCGCCCGATTGCCACGCGCCCTCGCCGTAGACGGCCCTCGACGACGCCAGCACGAGTTGGTCGGGCACGTGCGTCGCGCGGCTCAGGGCATCGAGAAGTTGAGTCGTTCCGACGACGTTCACCGAGCCGTGGCGCGTTGCGTGCGAAAGCGATTGCGCGGTCCCGGTCTCCGCCGCCAGATGGACGATCTGCGAGGGGCGGAACAGGCGAAGGACCGCATCGCAGTCGGGCGCGTGGGTGACGTCGCCAGTGAACAACCGCGCCGACGACGGCAGGTCGATCGCCTGGTGTCCGGTATGCACCTGTGGGTGCAGGACATCCATCACGGCGACGTCGTAGCCGGCTGTCACCAGACGGTGTGCGAGTGCGGAGCCGATGAATCCTGCCCCGCCAGTGACAAGCACCGATCCTGACAAAGAGCCGAAGCCTCCTGTTCGTCTCGCCGAGCGAGTAGCCGAACGTGATCATATCCGCGACTCCCGAGCCCGGCTCGCGAATCGTTTTTCAACAGAAATTGACGGCTGTCGGAAGTGGTACTCCAAGAAGCGAATCGGCGAGTGCGCGTCGCCGCGGGGAGGTCAGACGCGGATCTAGGCCCAACTCCCGCGCCGCCGCTTGGTAATCGCGATGATCTCCATCAGATTCCAGATGAACGGCCGGGAGATCCGGACGAACATGTTGTTGGAGTGATGGCGGAAATCTTCGAACGCTGTTCGAAAATCCCGCTCCGCAGCCCGATACGCGTAAAAGATGCGGTCCATCGCGGACTCGTCCAACGGCTCGTCCCGCGCCGCCGCGTGCAAGGCCAGATAGGTTGCGGGAATCCAGTCGGCGCCGCAAAGTTCGGGTACCGGGCCGCAGTCCCGCTGGCGTCGCAGGTCCGCTTTCAGGAATTCCCCGATGGCGCCTTCATCCTGGGCGCTCAGGTCGATACCGAGCGTCGCGGAAATCCGCTTCAACTGCAGCTGCCAGTCGTCGAGAAGGTTGGTGTACTCGACGAAGACGCGAGGGATCCCGCGCGTATGGCGTTCGGCGAGCAGGTTGTATTTCAGCCAAAGGGCACTAGAGAGCTCGGGCCGGGCGCGCATGAGTTTTGCCAGCGAGGCGCCGACTTCCTGGGGGTGTCGCACGGCGATCACGACGGCGATGTCGAAGCCGGCCTGGCGCGTCGCCTCGAACCACACCTCCGACAGCGCAGTGATCTGCAGGTCCTTGATGATGACGACCGGTGCCGCGGGCAGCGTGGTGAGGTAGGCCCGAATATTGGCGATGTAGGCGGCCTTCTCGCCGTCGTTGAGCGCGTCCTCCTCTTGCAGGCGCAATGACGGGTCGAATGCGCTGCTGCCGTGGCGAAGCAGGATCGTGTTGTTGAGGCGAAGTACCTTGCGCGGTTCCCAGTAACCGCCGGGGTTGCCCGAGTCGGCGCCCAGCATCCCGGCCGGCAGCGTCGCACCGGACAACGAGAGAACCCGGGTGAGAGCCGAGGTTCCGGATCGGGGCATGCCGAGCACGAACAGCGCGACCGGACGGCCGTTGGTCCCAGGACATCGAGGCGCGGGAATGGTCATGACGACACACCGAATGTGGCGAGAGTTGCGGACGCGCTTAGGTCAGCCATTACTGCCCCCTTTGGCATACTTCCCCCTTGCGAAACGTCAGCACACATAGCTGCTAATCATTTCGCCCGTTTGGCGTCGGCCGGTCGGGAACGCCGCCGGATGAAGAAGTGAAAACCGGGGCTGACCGAGCAACAGTGCCATAACGCTTACTCATGCTAAGCGCTTGCCCAGTGCGCGGAGGCAAAACGGGCCAATGTGTCGCCCACCTTTGATGCGAGCCGGATTGACGTGGTGTTTTGTCAAAGGCAACACCTGTGGCCATCCGCAAGGTGGTCGGGCACTGCGGGCGGGCCGTCGTGGAATACGCCGAAATGCATGGACGCTGTCGACAAATGTCTAGACTCGTCGCGGGGAGGGTAATCCCGTAGGCCTATGTAAGGGGCAGTTTTGTGAGCGTGACCGACCATGAGACGACCGTGACTGATCGCGACGCCAAAACGTTGTACCTCGATCAGATCCGGCGCGATCTCACCCGATACGGCGTGGACCAACTGGTGCCTGTGGGGTGGTCACAGGAGCAGCGTCTGACCCTTGGGTGGTTGCTGGGGCTTCCTTTCTTCAAGGCCGGCAACCTGATGCTGGTACGCAAGAAGCCGTTCGACAAGCGCAGGCGCGACCTGGGGCTCGACTGGCCCGTCGACGCCGAGACGATGATCGGCATGCAGCGGCTCACCAGTCTGCAGGAGTGCGTGGAAACGGTGCTGGCCGAGGACATCCCCGGCGATTTGGTCGAATGCGGCGTCTGGCGCGGCGGGGCCGCGATCCTGATGCGCGCGACGCTGGCCGCCCACGGGGACAAGACGCGGTCGGTGTGGCTGTGCGATTCGTTCGAGGGTGTGCCACCCCCGGACGTCGAGAACTACAAGGCGGACAAACTGCCTTGGTACAACATGGGACTGCACCGCTTTGCGCCCGTCCTCGCGGTGTCGCAGGAGCAGGTCAAAGCCAATTTCGAACGTTATGGGCTGTTGGACGATCAGGTGCGCTTCGTGCCCGGCTGGTTCAAGGACACCCTGGGTGACGCCCCGATTGAGCGCATCTCGGTGCTGCGCCTCGACGGCGATCTGTACGAATCGACCATTCAGGCGCTCGACGGGCTGTACCCGCGACTGTCACCCGGTGGCTTCTGCATCATCGACGACTACCACCTTCCTTACTGCCGCCAGGCCGTCGCGGACTACCGCGAGAAGCATGGGATCACCGCGGAGATCGTCGACATCGACGGCAGCGGCGTGCTCTGGCGCAAGTAGTCGTTCGTAATCGTCAACTGAGCCTTGCTTTTTCGTTGCGGCCGGGCTGAACGACGCGTTCGCGCCAGACGGGTGCGGCCGGGCGATCGACGAATCGTTGCCGGCTCGGCCGCAAATACGGTCGTTGGCATTTATTTGAATCTGAATTGAAATAAATTCAAAACGGATTTGCTGGCAGCGATAGCTGTCTAGACTCGGCCCGAGCGGAACGGGGGAGCGAGTTAGGAGCAGGCATGTCTGCATCCCCCGATCACGACATTCACGCTGGGTACCTCGACGAGATCCGGCATCAACTCACCCGATACGACGTCGATGACGTAGTGCCCGCCGACTGGTCGCTGCGGCGACGCGCCGTGGTGCGAGTCATGAACGTCCTGACCCCGTTATCCATGGGGAAGATGCCGTTCGGCAAGCGCATTCGCGAGTTGGGCCTCGACTGGCCCACCGACGCCGAGACGATGATCGGGATGCAGCGGCTGACCAGCCTGCAGCAATGCGTCGAGACGGTCATCGCCGAGCGCGTGCCCGGTGACCTAGTCGAATGCGGGGTTTGGCGCGGTGGAGCCTGCATCCTGATGCGCGCCGTCCTGGAGGCCTACGGCGACAAGACGCGACGCGTATGGCTGGCGGATTCCTTTGCGGGTGTGCCACCCCCGGATCCCGAGCATTACGAGATCGACAAACGGAGTCTGCTGTACCGATTCGCCCCCGTGCTGGCGGTTTCGGAAACCGAGGTCAGGGCGAATTTCCAGCGTTATGGGCTGTTGGACGATCAGGTGCGCTTCCTGCCCGGGTGGTTCAAGGACACGCTGGGTGACGCCCCGATTGAGCGCATCGCGGTCTTGCGCCTCGACGGTGATCTGTACGAATCGACGATCCAGGCGCTCGACGGGCTGTACCCGCGGCTGTCATCCGGCGGCTTCTGCATCATCGACGACTACAACCTGGGTGCGTGCCGGCAAGCCGTCACCGACTACCGCGCAGCGCACGGGATCACGGCGGAAATCGTCGAGATCGACGGCAGCGGTGTGTTCTGGCGCAACCAATGACGACCGTTGTGGCGAGGACGAGGGGAGTGCCGCAATCTTTGCTGGTCGGCTGCCCAACTTCGCCGATTGGCTGCTGACTGGGTGGCGATAGGCAAGAATCGCGGGGCAAGTAGATGCTCAGCGATCGCATTCTTCGAGGGCGACCCTAAACTCGCTGTGCGGCGACAGCAAGGGTAGGGAGAACGATGACGCTCGGTCAGGAGCTGGATCCGAGACGAAACGCGCTGAACGCGTGGCGGTTGCTGCTGGCCACCGGGGTCATCGTCTGGCACTCGTTTTTGACCACGGGCCACCACATAGCGTTCGCGCCGGCTCGGCAGCTCCTCAGCGAGGTCTTCGTCGACGGATTCTTCGCGATCTCGGGATACCTCATCACGTCGAGCTGGCTGCGAGACCCGCGGCTTCGTGACTACTTCGTCGCCCGGGGACTTCGCGTCCTGCCCGGGGTGTGGGTCTGCCTCGTCGTCGTCGCGTTTGTGGTCGCACCGCTCGGTGTGGCGATGCAAGGCGGTTCGGCCAAAGACCTGATCTCCTCCGGTGCGCCCCTGCGGTACGTCCTGATCAACATGCCCGCGGTCGGCGGGCTCCTGTTTGATATCGGCGGGACGCCCCGCGGCGTGCCGTATCCGGGCTTCTGGGACAGTTCCCTGTGGACACTCATCTGGGAAGTGTTCTGCTACATAGCCGTTGCCCTGCTCGGCGTTGCCGGGCTGCTCCGGCGTCGGTGGCCGATTCCCTTGGTGTTCGCGCTGGCGCTGGTTGCCTCGACGATGACGCCGTTATCCACCGACGCAACGCCTCAGCAGATGATCACCTACGCGGCGGCACGGTTCGCGCTGATGTTCGCGGCGGGGGCGCTGGTGCATCAGTTCCAGGACGTGATCCCCGCCCGTTGGTCACTGGTCGCGGTGAGCGCGGTGATCGTGCTCGCGTCCAGCTGGTTGCCGTATTACCGCCTGGTGGCCGCCATTCCACTCGCTTACATGATCATTGCGTCGGGCGCCCTGCTGCACAACGAGCGGCTGAGGCTCCGGACGGACCTGTCCTACGGCGTCTACATCTACGCGTTCCCGATCCAGCAGTTGCTGGTGATCGCCGGGCTGGTCACCTTGAATCCGTTGGTGTTCGCGCTCATCGCCGCCGTGGCGGTGCTGCCGGTTGCCGCAACGAGTTGGTTCCTCGTGGAGAAGCCGGCGATGTCTCTGAAGGCGCGGTTCAAGCGCAAAAGTCTTGCAGCGCAAGAGGACTCGAACTTGCCGGTTTCGGCCGAGGCAACCGACTGAGCCAAGCCTACCGCGCGTCGGTCAACGCCGATTTGCGGCGGACGGCATCCTCGAGAAGATCGGCGGCGGCGGCGACGCTGTCGGCGGGCTTGGTCATCCGGGCGGCGACCTCGCGGGCGCGGGTCGCGTAGTCGGGAGCCAGGATCTGGCGCAGGTCGGCGACCAGCGACTTCTCAGTGGTGCTGGCGAGGCGGCGCGCCGCGCCCACCTTCAACTGTTTGATGCGCGCGCCCCACAGCGGCTGGTCGCCGGTGGTCCACAGGATCAACGTCGGAACACCCGCGCGCAGGCTTGCGGCGGTGGTGCCCGCGCCGCCGTGGTGCACCGCCGCCCGGCAGGCGGGGAAGGTGTCGGCGTAGTTCACCGTCCCAACGACCTTGACGTGATCGGGGATTCGAATGTCGCTGAAGTCGGTGCCGCCGGCACAGATCAACGCTCGCTCGCCCAACTGCGCGCAGGCGCCGCCCACCAATTCGACGATCTCGCCGGCGGATTCGACGGCGATGCTGCCGTAGGCGAAGCAGATCGGCGGCTTGCCCGCGGCGATCCACGAGGCGACCTCGTCATCGGTGTCCGTCTGCAGTTCCAACGTCAGGGTGCCGATGAAAGGCCGCTGCCCGTCGTACTTCGCCCACTCGGCTTCCAGGCCGGGGAAGCAAAACCCTTCGTACGCTTGGATTTCGAGTGATCGGCGTTCGACAATCCGGTGCGGCGCGGGATGTTTCGCCTTCGGCAGGCCCAGCTCGCGGCGCTGCTCTTCTTCGGCCTTGGTCGTCATGCGCCAGAACACCCACTCGGCCACCGTCATCGAGGAGCGCACCAACGGATTCGGCACCATTTTGACGAGTTGGCCATTGGCCCGGATCGGGAAGTAATGCAGTGTCGCCAGCGGAATGTCGTAATACTGAGCGACATTCGAGGCGGGCTCCTGAAAAATCTGGCCGGTGAAGAGCAGGTCGGTCCCGTCGGCCAGCGACTTCAGCGTCGCGCTCATCTGCTCCCAGTACCGGGTGACGGGCGCCCAAGCCTCGCGCAGCAGCTCGATTGGACCCCGGATCGTCCAGAAGGTGCGGAGGAACCTCCCCCAGAGCTCGCGAACGAATTCCTCGTCCAGGTAGTCCTTGAACTCCGGCCCGTAGGGGACCGCCGACAACCCCACCGACTCGACGAATTCCACCAGCTCCGGCGGGACGGCCATGCGGACATCGTGCCCACGGCTCTGCAGCTCACGGCCGACAGCGGCGGACGGCTCGATATCGCCACGCGTTCCGTAGCACGCCAGGGCAAATTTCATCGCGGACCGTAGCCTTTCGCCGATTGTGTGCGCAGTGGGCGGCACCAGTGGCCATTATCGCCGGTTCTTCGGTCGCGGACCCGGGGTTCGGCGCGATTTCACCGGACCGTCGGTCGACGGTCCGAGCTGGCGCGACGCCAACTCATGTTTGCTGTGGGCGCGCTATGACGCGTCGCTCAGCGCAAACTTGACCGTCGTTAATTGCCCCAAAGGACGTCGCGCGGGGCTACGCTCATACGAAGGTTGTGCTGGTACTGTCGGCGCAATCTAAGGGCGGCGCAGCCTACGTAGGGTCACGATTGCGCGAGTGCCGCCCGAGTCGGATAGGGGGTCGTTGGCGATGCCAATACGTGAACTTCGCTGCGTTGGCGATATATCTGCAGGTCGCGGCGTCGCGCCACGAGTCATTTAGGGGCTGCTCCGATGTCGCTCCTCGATCACGAAGAAGTCATTCCGGCCGTCAATCCGGCCCCGCCGCAGCGCCTGGCTGACGGCATCCGGCGCTGGATGACCGTGCCGCGAAATGTTTCCCGTAGCCTCCGTCGCTTCCTTCCCGGCGGCCTGACGCCCTGGCATTGGCGCGGTTTTCAGGTGACGCTCGAGCCCGGTTCGATGATCGCGCGCGTCGCGCGGGTGACCGGTGGTTTCGAGGACTCCGAGATCGACATCGCGTCGGCGCTGTGCGGTGCGCTTTACCCAGGTCGTTGCGTCGTCGACGTCGGTGCCAACGTCGGCCTGCACAGCCTGGCCTGGTCCCGGGTGGCGCAGGTAGTGGCCTTGGAGCCGGCGCCGGAGACGTTTTCCCGGCTGGTTGCCAACGTGGAAGCCAACGGCCTGCAAGATCGCATTCGCACCCTGCGCATCGCGGCCGGTGACAGCGCTGGCGACGTCGACTTCTTCGTGGCCAGAGACAGCGGCTTCAGCTCGTTGAAGGACACCCACCACGCCCCGATCCGGGAGCGGATCACGGTGCCCTGCACCACGCTCGACGCGCTCGCGGCCGAGCTGCCCGGCCCGGTAGGCCTGCTGAAGATCGACGTCGAGGGGCTCGAGCGCACGGTCATCGCCGGGGCCGACCAACTCCTGCGCCGCGACCGTCCCGTGCTGATGGTCGAAATCTTCGGATGCTATGACTCCAATCCCGATCCGGAGGGAACGGTCGAGGACATCCTCGCCTACGGGTATGACGCGTTCGTCTACGCTTCGGGATCCCCGATGATCAACCGAAACGCGCTCGAGGACTCGGGGCTGATCCCCTACGAGAAGCACCTCGACTACCGGTACAACTACTTCTTCGTGCCGCGGCCGATCGGCTGAAACGCCCCTACTTCGCCACCCCCAACACGAACGCGGTCTGGTCGCCCAGGCCCTGCCGATTGAGCTGTTCGGTGCGCTTGCGCCAGCGCCGGATCCGCAGGGGGCCGAAGAAGCGAACGATCTTCGGGTCGTTCAGCGCGATGTCGTGTCGGTAGGCCTCGCTGACGAGAAACTGAAAAAACGTCGAATCGTCGTGGGTCTTTTCCACTTGGAGACCGACGGTCTCCGCGGCGATTGCCATTCCCTGTCGCGAGGGGATGACGATGTGCCGAGGCGCATCGATTTGGACCCAGTCTTGTTTGTAGAGTTTCCACACCTCTGAGGAACTCGTCGGCAGGCGGACCAAGCACTTGCCGCCGGGGGCCAGCTTTTCGCGGGCGGCCCGCAGCGTGGCTACCGGGTCGGGCATGTGCTCCAGCGAGTGGTTGAACATGATGAGGTCGAACTCGCCGGGCACTTCGCTGAGGTAGCGCTTCGCCAGCGGCACCCCTTGGGGGGTGTGGCCGTCGGCCTCGATGAAGGGATCGGCACCGGACAGGTTGCTGAATCCTATTGTGGCCAAACGGTCGAGCAGCATTCCGCCACCGCAGCCCACGTCGATGATCCGCGCGTCCAGCCGAACCCCCAGCTGCTGGAGCAATCTGATGATGTCGGTCATGACTACCCGGACGAAGCCGGTGGGCAGTGCCGCCAGCACGGTGCCGACGGCCCGGCCGCCGGTGTGGGTTTCGTAGCGGTCCTGCTGGGTGGTGAGCCACTGAATGAGCTTCGGAGAGGCGCTGTAGGAGTAGTAATTCGGGGGGTAGTGCTGGGCGAGCTCCTCACCCTCGAGCGTGTCGACGATTTGCAACGTCTCGCAGGCGGCGCAGACGAAGTATGCAAAGGGCTCCCGCGTGCCGAACATCATCTCGCGGATAGCGAATTTGTCGTGCGGACCAGTGGATCCGCACAGCCGGCACGGCTTGTCAACGCCGCTCACTTGGTCCTCCTTCTCGAAAACGTGACGAAGCGCTAATGCTTCCAGCAGATCCGCGGCCCGGGTCACGCTGTCGGCGGGTTTGGTCATTCGGGCGGCGAGCTCCTGGGCTCGTGTCAGGTACCCCGGCTCGAGGATCTGACGCAGGTCTGCAACCAGTGATTCCCGGGTGGTCGCCGAAAAGCGCCGAACGGTACCTACCCGTAGTCGTTTGACCTGGGCACCCCAAATCGACTGGTCTTCTGTACCCCAGAGGACCAGCGTGGGGACGCCAGCACGCATGCTGGCGGCCGTCGTTCCGGCACCCCCGTGGTGAACGACGGCGCGGCAGGCGGGAAAAACTTCCGCATAATTCACCGGGCCCACCACCTTGACGTGCTCGAAGCGCGGGACGTCGCTGAAATCCGTCCCGCCGGCGCAGACCAACGCCCGCTCGCCCAGCTGCGCGCAGGCTGCGCCGATCATTTCGACGGTGTCGGCCGGCGATCCGACCGGCAAGCTGCCAAAGCCGAAGCAAACCGGCGGCGTTCCCGTGGCAATCCACGACGTCACATCGTTGTCGGCGTCGGTGGCCAACTCCATCGTCAGCGTGCCGACGAAGGGCCTTCGGTCATTCTCTTTCGTCCATTCAGCCGCCAACTCGGGGAAACACACCTCGTCGTAGCCCTGGATATCCAGCGATCCACGTTCCGCGATCCGTCGGGGTGGGGGCACGGTTGCCTTCGGTAGCTTCAGTTCGCGGCGCTGAGCGTCCTCGGCCCTCTTGATCAGACGCCAAGCCAGCTGCTCCAGCGGGATCCGAACGAGCGGGCCGCTCGTCCGTATCGGGAAGTGATGCAGCGTGGCTAACGGAATGTCGTAATACTCGGCGACATTTGCAGCGGCGTCCCGGTACAGCAGCCCGGTGAACAGCAGGTCGGACCCGTCCGCCAGCGATATCAGCGTCGTATTCATTTCACCCCAGTGCCGGATGAGGGGCTCCACGGCTTGGCGAACGACTCTGATCGGATCCCGCACTCTCCAGAAGTTGCGAAAGAAGTCCGTCTTGGTGGATCCGCGCAGGAAATCCGCGTTCCAGAACGACTCGACTTCGGGGCCGTACGCGACCGCGGGAAGCCCGGCGGACTCGACGAAGCCCACCTGCTCCGGTGGGACGGCCATGCGCAGTTGGTGTCCGCGCCTTTGTAGTTCGCGGCCGATGGCGGCGCAGGGCTCGACGTCGCCGCGCGTTCCGTAGCACGCCAGAGCAAATATCATCGCGGACTGTGGCCTTTCAGGTGTCGTGCGCGTCAACGACGTCAGCGGTCATTATGTCTGCTCCGTCGACTCTCGGTTGGGCATTGAACGGTGCTGCGGGTAGACGGCAGGGCAGTTGCAGCTCGGCGGTGCCGGACGGCGCGGATGAGCCCACTCGGAAGACGCCAAACGCGACGGGTTGCACCCCCCGACCTGTAGGGTACCGAGAGGGCAAGGCGGTCCAATGCGGTTAATTGGGTAGTGCCGTTAGCCCAGCACAGCGGGAACGGGCGATTACGGGATTCTGAAAGGCGATTTGGTGTTTCAACTGTCTCTGTCTCGGAAGATTATCAACAAAGATAAAGTCGGCATGATAGACAAGGCGTTCCCGTCTCTCGGCATCGAGTCGTTCGCAGATCTAGGCGGTGTCTGGCGAGTGGAAGGCGCGTATACATTTCACGCGCTGGACAAGCACGGTGTGAAAAATGCGGCACTCGTCGACCTCCACCTGACCCCGACTGTTGTCGACCGGGCAAAGTCGCATCCGCAACTTCGGCTGATCAATGGAAACTTCGGCAGCCAAGCCATCGCCGATGAAGTAGGTGAAGTTGACGCCGTCTTCTTGTTCGACGTGTTGCTGCACCAAGTGGGGCCCGATTGGGGCACAATCCTCAAGATGTACGCCAAGAATGTTCGCCATTTGTTGATATATAATCAGCAATGGACAGGTTCAGACAAGACTGTCAGGCTGCTGGATTTGGGCGAAAAAGAATACTTCCGCAACGTCCCCCATAGTCGTCGTGTTGAGGAATACAAAAATCTTTTTGAAAAACTCGACCAGAAGCATCCGGAGTTTGACGGACCATGGCGGGATTTCCCGGGTATCTGGCAGTGGGGCATCACGGACGCCGACCTTGAGTCAAAGGTTGCTGAACTCGGGTTCAAGCTGGTGTCGAAAAAGGAATGCGGTAAGACCGGTATGCTACCGAATTTCAGGGATCGTGCCTTTATTTTTTCTCGACAATAGCTCACGTATACCGTTGGACTGGTGGTCGTTTCGCAGGAGGTCGGGGAGCGTATGGCCTCAGCCGATGAATCGGCCGTGCGGACTAGCGACAGGCTGGAGTTCAGATCAGCGCTCCCGCCGGATCGCACGACCCAATCCGCCTCCGCTCCGTTGACATGCAGGCTGAGACCGCACCAAGCAGGACGCCCGTGATTAGTATTAACGACTGCCGATTGATCGATCTGCCGAAGATTCACGACCCTCGTGGAAACTTGACGTTCATCGAATCGGGCAAGCATGTTCCGTTCGATATTGCCAGAGCCTTTTGGATCTATGATGTTCCCGGTGGTTCGGTGCGCGGGGGCCACGCTTACCGGACGGGTCAAGAGCTGATATTGGCCCTATCGGGCAGCTTCGAAGTCATGCTGGACGATGGTTCGCATCATGTCCACTATACGTTGAATCGCTCTTATCATGCTTTGCTGGTTCCCAATTTTATATGGCGGGAGATGATCAACTTTTCTACCAATTCAGTGGCTCTGGTTCTCGCCTCTAATCCGTTCGAGCGTGATGATTATATCCGCGACTATGCAGATTTCATACGTCTCCGGAGCGCGGTATGAGTAGCGTTGATGAATGTAAAATCGTGAATCTCGGAAGGGTGGGGAGCTCCGCCGGGAACCTGTCGCCGCTATACGGCGGAGTGCACGTTCCCTTTGACATCAAGAGGGTCTACTACCTCTACGACGTTCCCGGGGGGGCCGAGCGCGGTGGGCATGCGCATCTGAAGCTGGAGCAGTTGATTGTGGCGGTCTCGGGGTCTTTCACGATCACGGTCGATGATGGTGACAGTCAACGAGCTATTTCACTCGACCGGTCCTACTACGGCCTATATCTACCACGTTTGATCTGGAGGGAGATCATAGGCTTCTGCACGGGAGCCGTGTGCCTGGTCTTCGCGTCACTACCCTACGACGAATCGGACTACATTCGCGACCATCAGGATTTTCTGGCGGTGACCCGCCGCAGCCCTATTGGCGGAGGCGCCGCCGTCTAAGGGGACCGGCCATCGTTCGGCTGACAATCAATGCGAATAAACGAATTCTTCTCAAATACTAAAAGTGGGCAAAGGATACGCAGCGAATGAATGATTTCGAGCTTGGAATTTGACAATGACCGATCCTTCCGTCCCTTTTCTGGACGTTCGCGCCGCCACGCAGGAGCTCGAAGGACCGGTTCTCGAAGCTGTCGAGCGAGTCATGCGCAGCGGCTGGTATGTGCGGGGTGAAGAAACGGAAGCCTTCGAGCGCGATTTTGCCGCCTTCGTCGACGCGAAGCATGCGGTCGGAGTGGCCAATGGCCTGGACGCGATCACGCTCGCACTGCGCGCCCTTGGAATCGGTAGCGGTGACGAGGTCATCGTCCCGACCAACACGTTCATCGCCACCTGGATCGCGGTAGCGCACACCGGTGCTCGTCCGGTCGGCGTGGAACCGATCGTGGGTCAGTGGAACATAGACCCCGTCCGGGTCGAGGACGCAATCACGCCGCAAACGCGTGCCGTCGTACCGGTGCACCTCTACGGCCAGCCGGCGGACATGGCAGAGCTTCTGGCGGTGGCGAGACAGCGTGGGCTGGCGGTGGTGGAGGACGCCGCGCAGGCGCACGGTGCGCGCTACCACGGGCGGCGCCTCGGTGCACATGGCGACGCCGTCGCGTGGAGTTTCTATCCCGGGAAAAACCTTGGGGCGCTGGGCGACGGGGGCGCTGTGACCAGCGACGACCCCGACCTCGCCGCGCGCATTCGTTCGCTCGGCAACTATGGAAGCAGTCAGAAATACGTACATGATCTCCTCGGGGCGAACTCGCGACTGGACGAGATTCAATCGGCGGTACTGCGCATCAAATTGGGGCATCTCGACATGTGGAATGCTCGCCGGCAAACGATCGCACAGCGTTACTCGGAAGAACTCGCCGCTGTCCCGGGACTGCGCCTGCCCAGTGTCACGTCCGATCGCGAACATGTTTGGCACCTATATGTAGTTGACCACGCATCGCGCGACGAATTGCAGAATCATTTGGCTACCAAGGGGATTCAAACACTGGTGCACTACCCGATTCCGCCGCACCTGTCGGGCGCCTTTGCTCCGCTCGGACTCACCGCGGGAGCATTCCCGATCGCGGAGCAGGCTGCGCGGACTCACCTTAGCCTGCCCATCGGTCCTCATCTGTCCGACGAAGGCGTCGCCCGCGTGATTGATGCTTGTCGATCGTTTCGCTCATGAAGGGACAGTCGCGCGGGATCTGGACCGTTCGCAGCGGCCGACCATGTGAGGCGCATCGACCCTTTGACATGATGGAGGCCCGGCTGGAGTCGACGAGGACGGGATTCGATCGATGATCCGTGAGCACACTCGGGCCGCCCAGGCTGTCATCAGGGACCAGGCGCGTTTCGCTCAGAACAACATTGAGCGTGCCAGTGCCGAGTTCGGCCCCGAGTGGGACACCGCCTTCGAGGAACTGTTAGCTCACGTTTACGGCGACCCGGTGGCACTGGCGGACGCGGTCAAGGGCTACGCGGCGTTCGCGGTGGACTCGATGCGTCGTCAACGTCGCTTCGAGATCGAACGCGCCTACCCCGCCAAGACGTTCGCCGAGGCTGCGCAAGAGGTGTATTTGAACGAGGAGTACATGCACACGCAGTACCTACCCGGACTACTGCTATCGCACTACCTCTGGTCGCACCACTATCTGCAGTTGCAGTACTTCGAGCGGTTCTTTTTGTCTTCGCTGGCTCAGCAGAGCGATCCGCGCTTTGCCGAGGTCGGCATCGGCACCGGCGTGTACTCGCGCATTGCCTTGCAGACCGTGCCGGCTGCGGAGGGCTTTGGCTACGATCTGAGTCCGGTCTCGGTGCGCTTCACCCGCGCCCACCTCGAGGCGTTCGGGCTGTTGGACCGCTACGACACCGACCTACGCGACGTAATCGAGCACCCGCCGGAAGACCAGGTGAGCCACGTAATCTGCGTGGAGGTGCTCGAGCACCTCGAGGATCCGGTAGCGCTGCTGCGGGCGCTGAAGAATATGACCACTCCCGACGGCAAGCTATTCATCACCGCGGCGTTGAACGCGGCCAACGCCGACCACATCTACCTCTACCGAAACGCCGAGGAGGTGCTGGTGCAGGCCGAAGAAGCGAGTCTGCATGTCGAGCATTACTACTTCGCCAATGCCTACCCAGCCCCGAAGCGCGGCGTGCCCGTGCCCGGCGCGATGGCGATGGTCTGCACTCCGGTGCGTTGAGCAGCATGGCCGATATCACCCTCAGGGGCGAGTTCGTCACCCTGCGGCCGCTAGCCGTGGACGATGCGGCAGTCACCCTTGGGTGGCGCCAAAGCGCACGCGCGGCCAACCTGAATGCCGCTCCCCGGAGCGTGCAGCAACAAGCCAAATGGATCGCCACGCGGCCCGACTCGGAATACAACTTCGTGATTGAGCTAAAAGATGGCCGCCCGGTGGGTATGGTCTCGTTGACCGCCGTCGATACCATCCATCGTCGTGCTGAGCCCGGGCGCTTTTTGATCGGGGATGAAGAGGCCGTACGAGGCGTGCCTGCTGCGGTCGAGGCCATGAAGCTCATCTACGAGTTCGCTTTCGGCAAGCTGGGGCTGCAACGAGTGCATGGCGCGGTCGCGTCGGACAACTCGCTCATGATCAAGTGGCAGAAGTTCATGGGCCTGACCGAAGAGGGACGGTTGCGAAACCACTATTTCATCAACGGCAAGTTTCAAGACGCGGTAGTTTTCGGCATGCTGGCGGAGGAGTACCGGGCCAGAACGGAGCCCAAGATGGAGGTCTTTATCAAGGCTGCGAGGAAGGCGCAATGAGTTGCGCAAGTGATGGTTGCTGCAAGAGATTTAACGGAGTCCAAACATGAGCAACAAAGACGCAGTCGAACGCATCATCTTTGAGGCCCTCGAAACGCTGAACAACGAGCGCGGCTCCGACGAGCAGATCGACATCGGCCCCGACACGGCCCTCTTTGGCCCCGACGCATTGCTGAACTCGCTTGAGCTGGTGTCGGTGATGGTGGACATCGAGACCCTGTCCGCTGATGCGTTCGGCCAATCCGTCGCCCTGACCGATGACAAGGCAATGGAGCGGGATCCGGTTCCTTTTGTCAACGTTTCGACGCTGACCGCCTACATCCTCGAGCTGCTGGGGGACTGAGCGACGGCCATGTCAACGCTCTACGACGACAAGGTGGTGCTCGTCACCGGGGCACGCCGAGGCCTTGGCGCGGTAATTGCCGACCACTTCGAGCAACGGGGTGCACGGGTGGTGGGCTTTAGTCGCCACGCCAACGAGGCGTCTACGTCGGATCGCCGCTTCGACATGGCGGTCGACGTGGGTGATCCAGCTTCGGTCGGCGCTGGCTTCGAAGCCATTCGGAAACGCTTCGGCAAGCTGGACATCTGCATCAACAACGCGGCAGTACTGACCTCGCAGTACGCGATGATTTTGCCGGCCGCTTCAGCGAAAGCCATGGTGGACACCAACTTGGTGGGGACCTTCCTCGTCTCGCGGGAGGCCGCCAAGCTCATGCGCAAGGGCAAATGGGGCCGCATCGTCGGCGTCAGCTCGATGGCCGTCAGCCTGGAACCCATGGGCGACTCGGTCTACGCGGCGACGAAAGCTGCCGTCACCACTCTGGCCAACGTCATGGCAAAGGAACTGGCCGCAACCAACATCACCTGCAACACAATGGGCGTCACGGCATTCGCAACCGATATGTTGGGCCAACTGCCGCGCGATAAGGTCGATGCCGTGATAGCCAGCCTGCCGCTTGCTCGCATGGCCACCCGTGAGGACGTGGCACACGTACTCGACTTCTTCTGCGGGCCCGGCAGCGAATGCATCACCGCACAGACGGTGTACCTGGGCGGGGTGCACTGACATGGTGATGTTGCGGTCGATACGGTGCCCGCTGGACCTGTCGAATGGCAGCATCGAGGCGGCCTGAGATGGAAATGACCACCGGTGCCGACACTTTGCGCGTTGTTGCGAATCAGAGCTTTTCTTCCAACACATACCTGTTGGCTTCGGGCGCCCCGGGCCGTTGCGTAGTTGTCGACCCGGGCCTGGATCCAGGCTCCTTGCAGCAGGAGCTGGACGAGGCTGGCTGGATCCCTGAGGCGGTGCTCTGCACGCACGGTCATTTCGATCATGTGGGCGGGGCGGCTGAGCTGCAGTCGCGGCACCACATCCCTGTCTATCTGTGCGCAGCCGATGTAAAAGCCGCCAAGATGTCCAACTTCTTGATGGCCGCCTTCAAGATCGAAAAGCGGATCAAATTACCGGAATTCGAGCTGCTGGAGGGTGAGGACCCACATTTAGCCTGCGCTGGGCGGTCTTTCGTGTTCCACTCCGCGCCCGGCCACACGCCGGGCAGCGCGGTCATCGAGGTCGAAGGTTTCTTGTTCTCCGGAGACTCGCTCTATGCCAATCGAGTTGGCCTGTCGCAATTGCCTGGTGAAGACTCGCCAACGCTGCGCCGCTCGCTGCGCCGCCTGTTTACCCGAGTCGGCGGCGACGTGTTCGTTCTACCCGGGCACGGGGGCAGCGCGACGTTGAAAGGCATTCGCGAAAACAATCACAAGCTGCGTGAGTTCCTGGCGGAGCCCGATTGATCCGCATTTTATATCGCCGTATCGCACTCCTGTCACCGAGAGGGTTGCAAGTCTTTACACCATGAACGCCGCTCCGATTCCTACCGTGCCACTGCCCGCCATTTCCATCATCGGGGTGGGCCACCACCTGCCTGCGCGGGTGGTCGACAACGACGAGCTGTGCCAGACGTTGGACCCGACACCAGCCGTGACACCCGCCTGGATCGAGGAAAAAACTGGCATCCGCCAGCGCCGTATTGCGGCCCCAGACGACACAGCTTGGGGCTATTCCCTGGCCGCGGCACAACAGGCGATGGACATGGCCCAAATCACCGCCGAGCAGCTCGACGTGATTATCTGCTGCACCTTCTCCGGGGACTACATCTACCCGCCGGTCTCAGCCAAGGTGCAGCAGCAGCTCGGGGCCACTCACGCACAGATCTACGACGTGCAAGCCAACTGCTCGGGCTTCGTCACCGGGTTGACCGCGGCGTCCGACCGCATGAGGGTCGACGACACCGTCCGCTGCTCACTTGTCATCGGCGTCGAGATGCTGAGCCGGTATATCGACGGCAGCGATGTCAATACCGCCATCTATCTCAGCGACGGCGCCGGCGCTGCCGTGCTAGGCCGGGTGGCACAGGGCGGGATTCGCCACTCCGCCTTTCATACCGACAGCTCTAACTTCGACGCGGTGCGCCAGCGTGGCGGGGGCTCGATGTTCCCCAACAATGGCCGGCCCTTTGATCGTGCGGTGGACTTGATGGAGATGAACGGCATCGCCACCTGGAAGCAGGCGATCACCCACCTTCCGCCCACCATTCGCAAGGCGATCGCTAAGTCAAATTACGAGGTCAGCGACATCGATTTTGTAGTCTTTCACCAAGCCAACTTGCGATTGATCGAATACCTCGTGAAAAAGATGGGCTTCGGCTTGGATAAGACCTACGCCAACGTCGCCGAGGTGGGCAACACGGGCTCGGCGTCGCTCGCCATCGCCTTGAGCGAAGCAGTACACAAGGGCAGGATGAGACCCGGCCAGCGGGTGGTGTTGGCGGGCGTGGGCGCAGGGTTCAATTTCGCGGCGAGTGTCTGGGATTGGACTTTGGAGATACCGCAGTGAAGTCGGCCAATTGCTGGGCCGTTCCCAAGCTGGCCCGCGTCCGCTCCGCGGCTCGGGCGATGTGATCATCGACCGAGGACTGCTATGACCGTGTTCACTAATTTTGATGATGTCAAAGAAGGCGAAACTGCCTCTCTCGTCAAAACCATCACCGATGCCGACATCCGCAGATTTGTCGAGTTGACGGGCGACGATAACCCGCTGCATGTGGACGCCGAGTACGCGAATCACACGCCCTTTAAAGAGATTGTCGTGCACGGCATGCTGGGTGCGTCGTTCGTATCGACTGTCATTGGCACCAAACTTCCGGGGCCGGGGGCACTGTGGGTGTCGCAGTCGTTCGATTTCAGCCTGCCGGTGCGGCTAGGTGACACGCTCACGGTGAGCTGCACAGTGGTGCGCAAACATGTACGCGACCGGCTGCTAGAGCTGGAGATGCGGATCACCAACCAGCATGGCCAAGCGGTGCTAGTGGGCCAGGGCAAGGTCAAGTTGCTTGAAGCGCCCAAGGCCAGCGCCGTTGCGCCGAAGTCCGCCCTCAAGGCCGCGATCGTGACCGGCGGGGGCGGGGGCATTGGCAGCGCGATTTGCGAACATCTCGCCACCGACGGCTACTCGGTCGTCGTTAACTACCTCAATAGCCGCGACCGCGCAGATGCGTTGGTGCGTCAGCTGAACGCGATCGAGCCGGCGATGACACGCGCCGTGGCGGTGCAGGCCGACGTTTCCACCGCGGAGGGGTGTGCGCGCTTGAACGATGCCGCGCAAGGGCACTTCGGCGGTGTGAGTGCACTCATCAACGCGGCTTCGCCGCGCATCGTGGCCAAACCGCTTGCGCAGATGAGCTGGGCCGATATGCAGCAGCACCTCGATGTGCAAGTCAAAAGCGCCTTTCTAGCGATTCAGGCGGTCGCCCCGGCGATGGCTGCCAATCGGGGAGGGCGCATCGTTTGCATAACGTCGGAATCCGTCGACGGGACACCGGTGAGCGGCTGGACGGCCTACGCTACCGCCAAGGGCGCGCTCGCGACGATGTCGCGCTACCTGGCCGCCGAGCTTGGCCCGCACGGGGTCACCGTCAACTGCGTGTCACCGGGCATGACGGATACTCGGTTCATCAGCGGCGTGAGTGAAAAACAGCAATTGGTGACCGCGCGCCTAAAGCCGCTGCGTCGATTGGGCACGCCGGCCGACGTGGCGGGAACGGTTGCGTTTTTGCTGTCTGATCAGGCTGCCTACATCACCGGCCAAAGCCTGAAGGTGAATGGCGGGGGAACGATGTCGTGAGTGATGCGCGCTCCGACGCCTTAGCGATTCTGCGCAACCCCAACGCGGCCATGACCGACGTCCTCAAGGCGTTGTCCACACTCGACAAGGCTGAGCACACGGGTCGCACGCTGAAGCTCGGAATCGCCGCCAACATCTCAGTAGACCTGTTGGCTAACTACCTCCGCCGCTATGCGTATCTCGCCGATGTGCGGCTGGAGGTCATCAACGGCTCGTACGACGACATGTTGAATGACGTGACGGAGTTCGTGGCCCAGGGCGTCGACCACGTATTGCTAATGCCTTTCTTCGACAACCTCTACGCGGCGTGGGAATCTCAACTCGATGCGCTCGTCGCCGAAGACCAGCAGGCAAGGATGCTGACTTGGCTGTCGAAGCTCAAGCTTGCGGTAGGTCAAGCAGCATCGGTGGGCCGTTTGACGCTCGTGGGCGCCCACCTGTGGAACTCGACACCCTATGGCGCCGCGGGGGAGCTGCTGTTCGACTTCAACGGCGCGATGAAGGAGCTGGCCGCCGAGCATGCGAACGCGCAGTTCCTCGACACGGCTGCGATCGTGACTCATGTGGGCGAGAAGTCCGCATTAGATGCGCGCTTTTATTACGCGGGCAAGGCCCCGTATACACCCGTTTTCTTCGACGAGTTCGCTCGCCGCTTTGCGCTGGCCACACGTGGCTTCGCGTCGTACTTCTACAAAGTCGTGGCGTTGGATTGCGACAACACCCTATGGGGCGGAATCGTCGGCGAGGACGGTCTGAATGGCATCGCGCTCGATCCGTACAACTACCCGGGCAACGTCTATTGGGCTGTGCAGCAACAGCTTCGCCAGCTCGAGTCCCAAGGCATCTTGCTCTGCTTGTGCACCAAGAACAATCTTGCCGATGCCGATGAGGTGTTCGCTACGCACCCCAACGCCGTGCTGAAAGACGAGCACTTTGCCGCCAAGAAGGTGAACTGGGAGCCGAAGGTCGTTAACTTGCAAGCCCTGGCCACCGAGCTGAACCTCGGGCTGGAGAGCTTCATTTTCATCGACGACTCCGATTTCGAGTTGGAGGCCGTGCGCACACGATTGCCGCAGGTCAATGTGTTTCAGGTGCCCAAGAAGCTCAGCGAATACCCGGCGATGCTGCGGGACGTGGCCGCGCTGTGCGTGGCCGGCGGGTTGAGCACCGAGAGCAAGAGCAGAACCCAGCAGTACAAACAGCTCACACTGGCCGCGGTCGCGCGGCAGGCTTTTGCAACTCAAGAGGATTACCTGCGCTCGCTAGACCTGAAGGTGCATATCTACCGCGACGCGCGCCAGCAGATCGCACGTATTGCCGAGCTGACGCAGAAGTCCAACCAGTTCAATGTGACCACGCGCCGCTACACGCCGGGTGAAATAGGGGCGCTGATGGACGACGCGGCGAGCACCGTCTACTCGTTCGAAGTCAGCGACCGGTTCGGCGAATGTGGCATCACGGGCGTGATCATTGTGGACTTCGCTGCCCAGCAAGCCACGGTCGATGCCTTCTTGATGAGCTGCCGTGTGATTGGGCGGGGCGTTGAGTTTGCCGTATGGCCTACCGTGTTTGATGATTCGCGAAAGCATGGCAAGCGCTGCTTGACCGCGACTTACCTGCCCTCCGCTAAGAACGGTCAAGTGGCAGATTTCTTCGACCGGCTCGGCTTGTCGAGGGCGGAGGAAACTAATGACGGCGGCCGCCGTTACGAAGTCCAGGTAAACGATGTTCGACTGGCGGACAGCGATTGGGTGGAATTGATTAATGGTTGATCCGACGAAGATCAAAGAGGTGATGGCTGCCGTCTTGGAGGTGGATCCGGCGACGATCAGCGACGACGACAGCATGGACAGCATCGAGAGTTGGAACTCGCTGCGACAGATGAGCTTGGTGCTGGCGCTTGAGGAAGAGTTCGGGGTCTCTTTCCCCGACGAAGACGCTGCCAACGCGACCTCGTTCAAGCTCTTGTCACTGGTGCTGCAAGAGCAAGTGGCCTGAGCGCCAGTGCCGAACTAGAGAGCTCCGTCGTGGATGTCGGGATGGACTGGCTGCTCGAGCGTTTCCTCAGCGCGGGTGAGAATGCGGCCTTCATTCACCATGGAACGCCGTTCACCTACTGCCAGATGGCGGAGCGCATCTCCTCGCTGGAGCTCCAGCTGCAGCAGGCCGGTGTAGGTCACCACGACACCGTGGTCGTGCTCGCGGATTATGCCCCGGAGGTCGTGTGCATGCTGCTGGCCCTGGTTCGGCTCCGCGCAATCGTCGTCCCCATGACGCGCGGCTCGGTGATCGAAGAGGGTGAGGTGCTGGGCATCTCGGGCTGTACCCGCCGGATCGCTTTCGCGCCCGACGGGATCGCGTGGGAGATGGAGACACACTCGGTGTCGGTCACCAACCCCTTGATAGCCGAATTCCGTCAGACGAAAAGCCCGGGGCTAGTGCTGTTTTCCTCTGGATCGACCGGTAAGCCAAAAGGGATGTTGTACGACTTCTGGCGAGTGATGGACAGATTCAGAGTGCAACGGGCGCCGGTGGTGGCCGTTCCATTTCTCTTGTTGGACCACTTCGGCGGAATCAACACGATCCTTGCCATCACCAGCAGCCTGGGCACGGTGGTGACTACCGAAGATCGCCTCTTGCCAACCATTTGTGCGGCCATCGAGAAATATAAGGTCGACCTGCTGCCAACTACGCCTTCGTTTCTGACCATGCTGGCTGCGACCGACTTGCCAAAGCGCTACGACTTGAGTTCGTTGAAGCGCATCACGTATGGCACAGAGACGATGCCGCAGGCGACGCTTGATCGCATCCGCGAGCGTTTTCCCGAAGCGGAATTGCAGCAGACCTATGGGCTCTCCGAGGTAGGTGTGCTGCGCTCTCAATCGCGCGCCGACGGTTCACTGTGGGTACGAATTGGTGGGCAAGGCTTCGAGACGCAGGTGCGCGACGGTATTTTGTGGATTCGTTCGGAGTTTCGCATGCTGGGCTATCTGAACGCCCCCACCGGCTTCGACGACGCGGGCTGGTTCAACACCCAAGACCGGGTGGAGGTCGACGGCGAGTGGTTCAAGATCTTGGGGCGCGTTACCGACGTGATCAACGTGGCGGGGCAAAAGTTATACCCGGCTGAGGTCGAAGACGTCATCCTGCAACTCCCCAACGTGGTCGACGTGGTGGTGAAGGGAGAGAAGCACACCCTGCTCGGACAGATCGTGGTGGCGCATGTGGCGCTCAGCGAGTCTGAGCCGTTGCCGGCGCTGCGTGCACGAGTGCGTTCGGCGTGCCGGTCGAAGCTCACTGATTACAAGGTGCCGGCCAAGGTGGTGTTGATGGAGGCTGCGATGTACTCGGCACGGTTCAAGAAGATTCGGAAGTGAAAGCCGTACCAAGGTCCCCGTTGGGTGCCCGTTTTCGCCAGGCGGCGGTTGTCTTGGTGGTGAGCGCTGGCGGTCAGGGGCGACGGCGACGACGTCTTTCGATAACGAAGTCCCAGCGGAAGATACGGAGGAGGATGGCGTTTGCGGGCAGTTGGTCTCGCACACCGTCACGGAAATCCTCGAAGGCCGTCCGAAATGCGCGTTCACTCACCCGATAAGCCTCGAAGACACGGTCCAACAGTGATTGGTCCCAGGGCTCGTCTCGCGCAGCCGCACCCGCCGCTTCGTAAACTGTGGAGATCCAGTCGGTGCCGAACGGTTCTGTCACCAGACCGCAGTCGCGGTTGCGATGAAGATCCCGTGTGAGGAACTCGTCGATTACATCCTCGTCCTCGGTGCTCAGTTCGATCCCGAGGGTTGCAGAAATGCGCTTCGTTTCGCGCCTCCAGTCGTCAAGGAGGTTCGCGTACTCGACAAATACGCGCGGCAGGCCGCGCGTATTTCTTTCAGCAAGCAGTGTGTATTTCAGCCACATAGCGCTCGGAAGCGCACTCGGAAACTCTGGCGACACACGGCGGCTCGCCGCAACCGATGCGACAACCTCTTGCGGGTGGCGCAACGCAATCACGACCGCGATATCAAGTCCTGACTGACGAGCCGCCTCGAACCACATCTCGGACAGCGCCGTTATGTAAAGGTCCTTGATAATGACAATCGGTGCGGCCGGCAGGGTGGTCAGAAACGCCTTGACCTTCGAGATGAAGGCGGCCTTCTCTTCGTCGTCGAACGCGCCGTCCTCCTGTAAGCGAAGCGATGGGTCGGCGTCGGTGCTGTTGTGTCGGCGCAACATGTGGCCATTGAGGTGGTGGGTAGCGCGCGGCTCCCAATAGCCACGCGGATTGAACGAGTCGGCGTCCTCAAGCTCGGCCGGGAGCACCCCACCGCACAGCGAGAGAACTCGCGTGAGCGCCGATGTTCCAGACCGAGGCATTCCCAGCACGAACAGAAGGACCGGGCGGGCCGCGCTTTGCGCCTGGGCAGTCTTATCGGTTTCTGGATCGCCGCGACTGTCGCTTGTCGTGACATCGCACACTGTCTTCTCCCATCAACGCAGGTTCGACCGATCCAAACCCGAGCACCCATTCGAGTTGGGATACTACATATCGACTCACGTTTGCATTGCTGATTGCTGGCTTGGAGTGGTCCGCCAAGCTGGAAGGGATGGCCCTGCTCGGGGCACCCGGTGATGTCCCGAGCCCGACATCCTCATCGTCGCGACCCCCACGACTCGCACGGGCCTAGCGAAGGCCACAACGCCGGCCGGGAAGCCCTACGCCGCAAAGCCCTCGGATACTAAGACTTCATGGCCTGGGTCGTGGTTCAGCAACCTGCCTCGCCGTCGTACCTCCCGCAAAGTTCGAAGTCATCGTCCAATTTCCGAAAGAGACTGACCAATCCCTCGTCGGTATCAATAGCCCGAGTCTCCATGAGAACCGGTGCGTTTCACGAAGGGCCCTCATTCCGCCTCAGTTCGGCGCGCAAATGCAGAGCGGTGGAGAACTCCCGGACGGGCGCGAACATCAACGTTTTCAGGCGCCAACGTCGATCCGGCCCGTAGGCAACGACTTCCAGGGCTCTCAGCAGCCATACGGGTAACCACCACGCTCCCGCGATAATCCGAATTCTGGTGGTCGATGCGGGATCCACGATCATCCAAGTAAGCAGACGCAGTCGGTCGAGCCACCAGGGCCGCGCTTTGAAGGTTTCTGCTGTGAACGATGTGTGCTGCCGCACCGACAGTTCTTGGGGGATAAAACAAGCCGCTGACCTGAGCAACAGACGCAACCAGAGATCGAGGTCCGAAAGATGCGCGATATCGGAGCGAATGCCTCCCGCCGTCAGTGCCAGTTGGCGCCGAAACATTACGTTGGTCGGCTCTCCTATCCAATTGGTGCCGAGACCTTGCAGCGCCATCTGCATGACTAATGACTGTCCGTCATTGTGTTCTTTAAGCTTCCGGAACCGCGTATGCAGCGTGCCGCAGTGATGTAGCCACTGTGCGTCATCAGTCACTACACGTCGCGGCGCGAAAGCAAGGCCGACAGCGGCATCATCGAAACAGCGAGCGAGCATTCGCAGGGCTCCCGGAAGCAACCAATCATCGCCGTGTACATATTGAATGTACTTGCCGCGCGCTAGTTCCAGACATTTGATGTGGTTTTTGTGAGCGCCCAGGTTGGATTCGTTGCGAATCAGCCGATCTTGCGGTCTAAGTATCTTTGCGGCGATGGCCACACTGTCGTCCGGCGAATTGTCGTCAACAACGATGAGTTCGTACTCAGCGTCCTGGTCCAGGATGCTGCGCAAACAACGCTCGATCGTCGCTCCGTTCTTGTACATCGGTACGCACACCGAGATCAGTGGGGCCACGGGTGCACCATCAGCGTCGGAACTCACCGACACCGAGCCCTGCTGCACCTGGGTTGCCCTGAGTAATGGAAATGAATTGGGCGTGACACGCCGGCGAGCCTACACCAAGACCAGCACTGCTAGCTGGGCTACACGAGCAATCTTATCGCTTTCCCCCGAAGGTCGTCAGCAACCTTCAACGCCACCCTGTGACGCATCGAGACGAGCTCCCGCATGCCCAAGCACAACCCACTCTTGCGCGGCAGTTACATCGATGCGGGTAACAGTCCATCGCGAAACTGCCGCGCGCGGGCGAATTCGCGAACAGGCGCCATTAGCAAGGTCTTTAGACGCGACCGGCGCTCTCGTCTGGATACTGCGGCCCCAACCAGTAGCGTCAACCATGCAACCGGCCACCACACCCGCGCGACGGATCGAATTACGGTGGTCGACGACGGATCCACGATCATCCAGGTGAGAATGCGTAGTTGGTCGAGCCAGTGTTGCCGATTTTGGATGATCCGCGAGGTCTCCGTGCCCGCGGTGTGGTGTCGCACTGAAAGTTCCTGTGGCACAAAACAAACTGCACACCGGAGCATCAATCGCAACCAAAAATCCAGATCGACGGCCTGATAGACGTCATCGCGAAGGCCCCCCGCGTCCAGCGCCAGTTGGCGCCGAAACATCACCGATGTGGGCTCACCAATGAAATTGGCGCTCGCACCCAACAGGCCCACAACCTGCGCAACGAGAAACGGCCCGTGGTTGTACTCTTCGAGCTTCCAGAAATAGATATGGAGCTTCTCCGGTGTCCGCTTCCGGAATCCCGGCGGGACATTGTCATTCAGTACACGGCGGGGTGCAAAGGCCAGCCCGACAGCCGGATCGTCAAAACACCGGCCGAGCGTCTTCAAGGCTCCCGGAAGTAACCAGTCATCGCCGTGGACGAACTGAATATAGGCGCCGCGCGCGAGTTCTAGGCATTTGTTGTGGTTTTCGTTGAGGCCGAGTCGAGAGTCATTGCGTGCCAGTCGATCTCCCGCTCTAAGCATGGCTTCGACAATAGCGGCACCATTGTCGGTCGACTCGTCATCGACTACCACGATCTCGAACTCGACGCCGTCCTGATCCAAGACGCTACGCAGGCAACGCTCGATAGTCGTGCTGTTGTTGTACATCGGCACGCACACCGATATCAGAGGTTTGGCCGGCGCGTTCCCAACCTCCTCGGGGCTCACGGGTACCACGCTCGGCGCACCACAAGGGCGCGAGCAATTGCTATGAACCGCAACATCTCAGCCAGTGGATGGCCATGGCCCATGCTGCCGTCTACAGGATCTGTCACAGCGCGCAAAGCTATCCTTCTCGTCTGTCGGGCGAAACCTTCTTACGCGCTGGACTCGGCGGCGGCCCGATAGCCGCGCACGGCGATGGGCATGAACACCGCGAGCAGCACGATGGCCCACAGGAAAGTCATCGCCAGTGGCCACACGATCGGGCCGTTGTGGGCCAGCGCCCACATCGTCTGGATGGGCGGTGACATCGGCTGTATGCGTACCAATGGCTGTAGCCAACCGGGAAACATCCCGATGGGAGTGGTCCCGGGATTGATGAACGCCAGAGAGACTGTCACGCTCGCCAGCCAGGTCATGACGACGCGGCCATTGGTCCTGATGGCCAGCGACATGGCGACCGCCGTGAATCCGACCGCCAAGATCGAGGGGACGAAAATGTACACCAGCGCCGCAAGAAAGCCGTGTGCGAAGCGTAGGCCCAATATCATTCCGACGGCAGTGATCAACATGGTCCCGATTAGCGCTCGGACCGCCTCAGCGGTCAGCCGTCCGGTGAGGGCGCTTGCCCGGTATACCGGTAACACCCAAAACCGACTGAGTAGCCCTATCTCGCGCTCCACGGCGATGCCGACTGCGCTGCCTAACGAGCCGAACAGCGCGGACAGCACCGCACAGACCGGCACCAGGCCGTAGACGCTCTCGACGCCGGTGACCTTGTGCACTCGCTCGTCCAGCACCACCTGATAGGCGAGCAATAGGCAGACAGGGAAGACCAGCGATCCCATCAGCACCGCCCGGTCGCGCCGCCACCGGATGAGAAGGCGCCCGGCCTGCACCCAGCTTTGGGATAGCAGCGAGCCCTGACTGCTTGGATGCCTGGTCACTAGACTCGCCTCTGCAGCCGCAGAGTGATCGCGCCAAAGACCAGGATCATGCCCGCACACCACGTCAGGCTGGCGGTGACGTTGCCCAACCCGACGTGCCCGCAGGCCATGCCGCGCAGCGTCTCGGCGACCTGTGACACGGGCTGGTTGCGGACGTATGGACGCAACCACTCGGGGAAGGTTCTCTCGGGTGCGATTCCTGTCGACAGCATGAACAGCAGCAATTGGGGGACGACCAGCAGCTGACTGGCCCCCTGGATGCTATTCGTGCTCGATCCCAACGCGTCGGCGCCCAATCCAACGGCGAGGCACAGGAGCAATGCAATGACCACGAAAGCCATTGCGTAGCCCAGTCCGCCGGTCATCCGGAACCCGATCACGTAGCCGGCAACCATCGCGACCACGAGGGCGAGTATGGCCCGGATAAGGGTGGCTGCGAGGCGGGCGCTCACCGGGACTGCCGAGGAGATCGGCAGTGTGCCCAACCGCTCACCCAGCCCGGTCAGGTGATCGCGCGCGGAGCGGTCGGCGGTGATCAGCGCAACGAACACCACCGACTGGACGACCACTGCCGGCACCAGATATTGCGCATAAGTCATGCGGCCGGTGTCGACCAGGCCGCGCAGCGCCACGGTGAAACCGGCCAAATAGGCAACCGGTAGTAGTAACTCCATCATCAGCCCACCGTCGCGCGCCGCAGACTTCAGTGCACGTTCGGTGAGCGCTGCCAGCGCTGTCATGATGGGGCGACGACCCGCGTTTCCGTAAGGTGCAGGAATGCCTCGTCGAGTGAGGGCCGCCGCAGCGAGATATCGGTGAGTTCGACACCGAGTGCATCGACCCGGCGAAACACCTCGCCCAGCGTGGCCACCCCATCCGGAGCAAAGACCGACACCGAGCCCGCATCTGCGTCGATATCGAGCCCGTCGAGCCCGACCAGAACAGCTGCGACTTGCGGCAGGTCGGCCGGATTGGTCGGGGTGACCTGGCAGTAGCTGCCGCCCACCCGGCGCTTGAGATCCTCGGAGGTGCCACTGGCGATTACCTGTCCGTGGTCGATGACGACGATCGAATCGCTCAGGACGTCGGCTTCTTCCAGGTACTGGGTGGTCAGCAGCACGGTGATGCCTTGCAGGGCAAGAGATCCCACCAGCGCCCAAACGTCGCGCCGGCTGCGGGGGTCGAGGCCGACCGTCGGCTCGTCGAGAAAGAGCACCTTCGGCAGCACCACCAGGGCGCTGGCGAGGTCGACGCGACGCCTCATGCCTCCGGAATAGGTGATTATTTGCCGATCGGCGGCCTCCGTGAGGTCGAACTGTTTGATCAGTTCGTCGGCGCGAGCCTTTGCCTGCTGACGGCGCAGGCCTCGTAGCCTGCCGAACAGCACCAGATTCTCGCGGCCGGTGAGTAGCGGGTCCAATGCCGAGGCCTGCCCGGCCATTCCAATGCTGGCACGTACCCGGCCCGGTTGACGAACGATATCGTACCCGGCAACGAGGGCACTGCCTGAACTCGGGCGGATCAAGGTGGACAGGATATTGATGGTTGTGGTCTTGCCTGCGCCGTTGTGGCCAAGGAGGCCGCATATCGTTCCGGCCGGAACCGAAAAGCTCACTCCACGAAGCGCCGGCGTGGATCCTCCGAATGTCTTCTCAAGGCCGACAACCTCGATCGCAAGTGAGCTCACCGTACAAAGTATTCCATGGTGGGCGCTCTGAGGTGGCGTATCGGGAGTTCAGACCGCTAGACGGAGGCCCTCGGGATCTCGGCGGTCGCCGCGTCCTGCTCCGCGTGTTCATCTCCCAGCAGCAACGAACGCACCAGCGGACGGGGCCCGATGGGCCAGAGCAATTGACTCGCCGGGCGTGGTCGGACTTTCTGCGGCCACCAGAACCAGCGTCCGAGTAGCGCGGCGATAGTCGGCGTCATGAACGAGCGCACGACCAAAGTGTCGAACAACAGGCCTAGGCCGATCGTGGTACCGACCTGACCGATAATGCGCAGGTCGCTCACCACCATTGCCATCATCGTGAAAGCGAATACCAGGCCCGCATTCGTCACGACCTTACCGGTACCACCCATCGCGCGGATGATGCCCGTTTTTATGCCGGCACCTATTTCGTCTTTCATTCGGGACACCAGCAGCAGGTTGTAGTCGGATCCCACGGCCAACAAAATGATCACCGACATGGCGATCACCATCCAGTGCAATTGAACGCCCAAAATGTACTGCCAGACCAGCACCGACAACCCGAACGACGAGCCCAACGACAACGCCACTGTGCCCACGATGACCAGGGCCGCCACAAAACTTCGGGTGATCAGGATCATGATGATGAAGATCAGGCAGAGCGAACCGACTCCCGCGATCAATAGATCGAATTTGGAGCCGTCGCGGAAGTCCTTATAGGTCGACGCGTTGCCCGCGACGAAGATCTTGGCATCCTCGAGCGGCGTCGTCTTGAGCGCTTCCTCGGCCGCAGTCCTGATGCGATCTATGCGCGCTATGCCTTCGACGGATGCAGGATCGCCTCGGTGCGAAATGATGAATCGGACCGATTTGCCGTCGGGGGAGAAGAACGAGTTCATCGCGCGCTTGAAGTCGGGGTTCTGGAAGACCTCCGGCGGCAGCCAGAATGAATCGTCGTTCTTGGCCTGATCGAACGCCTGGCCTACTTCGCTGGCCTGCTTCTGCGAGTCGCTCATTTGATCCAGCATCCCGGTCATGGTGCTGTGGTTGGTCAGCATGAACTGCAGGGTGCCTTCCAGGTTCGCGATGATCATCGGGAACTGGGCGAGCATCTGCGGCAAGATCAAATCCAGCTTGTCCAGGTTCTTGACGAGGTCGTGCATTTTCTCGTCAAGTTCATCGACGCCGTCGAGAGTGTCGAATACCGACCGTATCGCAAAGCACACAGGGATGTCGTAGCAGTGTTTTTCCCAATAGAAGTAACTCTGAATCGGCCTGAAAAAGTCTTCAAAGTTCGCGAGGTTAGTTTCGACACCGTCGAGCATTTCGGTCAATTCGTGCGTTCTGGCGACCATGTCGTGAACCGTCGCTTGGACCTGCTTCGTAATGTCGTACATTTTATTCAGCAGGCGGAGACTTTCTCTCAGCATGTCGGCCTGCTGAAGCATGTCGTCGGCACGCATTCGCATGTACTTCATGTCCTGCGACTGGCCGGCGTTCTGCATGCTGAGCAAGAACGGTATCGACGTGTGTTCGATCGGCGTTCCCTCCGGCCGGGTAATACCCTGCACCCGGGAAATACCGTGGACCCGGAAAATATTTTTTGCCACTTTATGTAGCGTGAGGAAGTCCGTCGGATTGCGCATGTCGTGGTTCGCTTCGATCATCAACATCTCGGGCATCATCCGCGATTGCGAGAAGTGACGCTCCGCGGCCGCGTATCCCAAGTTGGCGGGGATATCCTTCGGCATGTATTGGCGGTCGTCGTAGCTCACCTTGTAGCCCGGCAACGTGGCGATACCGATGAGAGCGATCGCGCAACTGGTAGCCAGGATGGGGGCGGGCCAGCGGACGATCGCCGTGCCGATCCGGCGCCATCCCCGAACCGTCAGCTTGCGCTTGGGGTCGAACTGGCCGAGGCCGCTGCCGATAGTAAGGACGGCCGGGGTCAAGGTCAGCGCGATGACGACCGATGCCAGCATGCCCACGGCACACGGCACACCAATCGTCTGGAAGATGGGCATCCGGGTAAAGCTCAGGCACAGCATTGCGCCGGCGATCGTCAAGCCGGAACCCAGGACTACCGGGGCGACGCTGCGATAGGTGGTGTAGTAGGCCATCTCCCGGTCTTCGCCGAGTTGACGCGCCTCTTGATATCGCCCGAAGAAGAATATGGCGTAGTCGGTTCCGGCCGCCATTGCCAGAGCGACCAATAGATTGGTCGCGAACGTTGAAAGCGCGACCATATTATGGTCGCCCATAAACGCGATGATTCCCCGGGCCGCAAAGACTTCGGTTGCGACCGTCAGCAGCAAAACAATTACGGTGACGGGGGAGCGGTAGACGATAAGCAGCATCACGAAAATGATTGCGGCGCCGACCAGGGTGACTTGCAGGATGGAGCCGTCACCGGCGGTCTGCATATCCGAAAGCAGTGCTGCCGGGCCGGTGACGTAGGCCTGGATGCCGTGCGGCGGCGGTGTTCGCGCAATGACGCCCCGGACCGCGGCGATGGAGTCCTGGCCCAAGGTTGTTCCTTGGTTGCCGGCCAGGTTCAGCTGTACGTATACGGCCTTGCCGTCCGAACTTTGCACGCTGGCCGCCGTGAGTCGATCCGACCACAAATCCTGTACGTGCTGGATGTGCTTCGGGTCGCTTCGTAACTCACGAATCAATCGGTTGTAGTAGGTGTGGGCGTCGTCGCCGAGCGGCTGCTGCCCCTCCAGCACCAGCATCGCGAAACTGTCCGAGTCGGACTCCTTGAAGTCTTTCCCCATGCGCTGCATAGCCTGCACCGCGGGCGCGTCTCGGGGCGCCAACGGCACGGAATGCTGGCGACCGACCGTCTCAAGCCACGGCACGAAGAAAGACACGCACAGCGTGAAGACCAACCAACCCAAGATGACGAAGACCGCTGACCTGCGGATCACTCGGGGGACACGCGGGCGGTGCACTGGGCTGGGTGCTTCCATACTCATGCGGCACCGTCGGTCACGACGCGGCAGCAGGTGCCGTTGCCGCACTTTCTCACGATGCTCCCCACGGTTGCTGGCCCTGCCCTGAACTGGAAATCTGCCACTTACCGCTGCTGTCCCTGACCCAACAACAGGGCACGCACAACCGGACGTGGTCCTGTCGACCTGAGCAACGAACTGGCGGGGCGGGGACGCACCCGTTGTGGCCACCAGAACCACCGCCCAAGCAACGCGGCGATCGACGGAGTCATGAACGCGCGCACGATCAGGGTGTCGAACAGCAGCCCCATGCCGATCGTCGTTCCCACCTGCCCGATGACCCGCAGGTCGCTGACGATCATGGAGGCCATGGTGAAGGCGAAGACGAGCCCCGCGTTCGTCACGACGCGCCCGGTGCCGCCCATCGCCCTGATGATGCCCGTGTTCAATCCCGCGTGGATTTCTTCCTTCATTCGCGAAACCAGCAGCAGATTGTAGTCAGACCCGACGGCAAGCAGGACGATCACCGACATCGCGACCACCATCCAGTGGATTTGGGTGCCGAGAAGGTACTGCCAGACGAGTACGGAGAGCCCGAAGGACGCGCCCAAAGAGATCAGCACCGTCCCGACGATCACCAGTGATGCGATAAAACTTCGCGTGATGATCAGCATGATGATCAAAATCAGGCAGAGAGACGCGACTCCGGCGATCAAAAGATCGAACTTCGAACCGTCCACCAAGTCTTTGGTGATCGCGGCGGTGCCGGTCAGGTAAATCTTCGAGTCCTCCAGCGGCGTTCCCTTGAGGGCCTCTTCGGCCGCGGACTTTATTTCGTCGACGCGCGAGATACCCTCGGGCGTCGCCGGATCGCCTCGCTGCGAAATGAACATACGCACGGTTTTGCCGTTCGGCGAAATGAAGACATTCATGACCTCTTTGAAGCCGGGACTCTTGAAAACCGCCGGTGGGAGGTAGAAAGAATCATCGTTTTTCGACGCGTCGAATGCCTGCCCCATGGCCGATGAATTGTCGGTCTGGCTGTCCATCTGGCCGAAGATCCCGGACATGGTGCTGTGCATCGTCAGCAACATTGTCCGCATCGATTCCAAAATGGCAATCTGCGGCGGGAATTGGGCTATCAGCTGCGGCATCAGGATGTCGACCATGTCGAGGTCGCCGACCAGCAAGTGCAACTTCTCGCTGATCTGGTCGATGCCGTCAATGGTGTCGAATACGGACCGTATCGCAAAGCAGATGGGAATGTCGTAGCAGTGCTTTTCCCAGTAGAAATAGCTGCGGAGCGGCCGGAAGAAATCCTCGAAATCCGCGATGTGGTCCCGCAACTCGTTAGTTTTCTCTTCCACCTGATGCGTGATGCCGGTCATCTCGTGAGTGATCCTGTTGAGCTCCGACATCAGCTCATACATGTGCTTCATGATCGAAACCATTTTCGCCATGTCGTTGGCCTGCGTGAGCAGGTCGTTCATGCGGGCTTCTTGGAACTTGAAGGTCTGTTGCTGGAAACCCTGCTGCAAGCTCAGCAGGTAGGGGATCGTGGAGTGCTCGATCGGGGTGCCCTCGGGCCGAGTTATGGCCTGCACCCGTGAAATCCCCGGCACCGCAAGGACGCCCTTGGCGAGTTTGTTCAAGATCAAGAAGTCCGCCGGATCGCGCATATCGTGATCCGCCTCGACCAACAGGATCTCGGGCATCATCATGCGGGACTTGGGGAAGTGCCGCCCCGCGGCGTCAAGGCCCTGGACGGCCGCGATGTTCTTGGGTAGGTACGCCTGGTCGTTGTAGCTGGGTTTGAATCCCGGCAGCGCCAATAGGCCGATCAACGTAACGGCAATCGTCGCAACGAGAATGGGCGCGGGCCACCGCACGATGGCCGTACCGATACGCCGCCACCCGCTGACCCGGTATCGCCGCTTGGGTTCGAAGAGGCCGAAGCGGCCACCGAGGGCCAACATGGCCGGAACGAGTGTCAGCGCGACCGCCACCGCGATGCCGATACCGACCGCACAGGGAACGCCCAGGGGCTGGAAGTACGGCAGCCGGGTAAAGCTCAGGCAGAGAACGGCGCCGGCGATCGTCAAGCCGGACGCCAAGACGACCTTGGCGGTTCCGTGATAGGTGGTGAAAAACGCCGACAGTTTGTCCTCGCCGGCCTGTCGCGCTTCTTGGTACCGCCCGACGAAGAAGATGCCGTAGTCGGTTCCCGCCGCGAGTCCGATCGACACCAGCAGGTTCACCGCATAGGTGGTGAGGCCGACCCAACCCATGTCACCCATGAACGCGACGGTTCCCCGAGCGACCTGTAGCTCGATGAAAACCATCAAAAGCAACAGCACTACCGTCACGATCGACCGGTAGACGAGGAGCAACGTAATGAGAATGACCGCGATGCTGACCAGCGTCACGATCGCGATCGTCCGGTCACCACTGTTACCCATGTCGGCGATGACCGCCGCGGGGCCGGTGAGGTATGACTTGACGCCCGGCGGCGCGTGGGTCTTGCCGATAATGTCCCGGACAGCCTTGATCGACTGGTTTCCCAGCGTCTGGCCCGGGTTACCGGCCAGGGTCAATTCCACCGACGCCGCCTTGCCGTCCGCGCTGATCGCAGCCGCCTGTGTAAGCGGGTCACCCCAATAGTCTTGGATGTGCAGCACGTGCTTTGGGTCGGCGCGCAACTGACGAATCATGCTGCTGTAGTACTGACGGGCGTCGTCGCCGAGGGGCTTATCCCCTTCCAGGACGATCATCGCCGCGGCCCCCGTAGGGCCGGTACTGCCCGCCGTGCCGGGGTTGGTTGACTTGAAATCGTCGCCCAAGCGGAGCAGCGCCTTGATCGATGGCGCGTCGTTCGGGGTCAGCGATACCAAGTGCTCCGCTTCGACCTTCTCCAGCGGAGGAACGAAGACCGTCAATGCGATGGTGATGGCCAGCCAGCCCAAAATAATTAGGACCGAAAAACGGTGGATATTCCGCGGGATAAATGGCCGTTTTGGAGGCGCGGAGGGCGGGTTGTCTAAGTCAGTCGTGCTCATGCGGACTTCAGCATGCAGAAGGTGAAGGCACTGACCTCATTAACCACCTTTTCAGCCTTCACTTCGTCGCCAATGAGAATGCGGCAGCCGATGCTATCGGTATTGCCCTGGGCCACGAGGTTCCCCACAATCGTCGGCTTGGTGGTCGTCAGAACTATTTTCCACGGCAGCTGCGCGGCCTCGACACGCTGAGGCTCGGCATTGACGTCGAAATAACCGATGTCGGCCACGGTCCCGGGCGGGCCGAACACCTCGTAGGTAATGTGCTTGGGGTCAAAAGGCTTGTTGTCGTTGACTTTAGTGTCGCCGTACGCCGGCCGGTTCTCCGAACCGAAGATGCCGTGCAGCCGCCCGACTGTCAAACCACCGGCGACGACCACCACGACTATGACCAACGGTATCCAGACGCGCTTCAAGAGACGGGCCGACGCAAACCCCCATTTGCGGTGCCTCATTCGAGTTGCTGGCGCCTCCGGTCCCGAGGACCGGCGACCGCGACGGAAAAAGCCGACACCGCGCCCGGGTCCCTGGCTCGCGCCTTGGTCACCCTCGACCGTCACGTCGCTCGGGACTCGCTCGACGTCACGGACACTGCGTTCGACCACCGCACCTAACCTTCCACCCGTTCCCGCCCCTGAACGTTCCGGTCGTTCGACCATGCAACTAGACAATCGGCCGCGACACTGTGACGTTACATCGAATGTGGCGCACGTCGCAGGCCTGCTGTCGACGAGCACCTCAAACGCGCAGCGCTCGGCGAGCGCGGCTGGGATCGGAGAAGAGTAAACCACGCCCCACGCCGCCGTATCTGTGGTTTGCCGATGAGTTCCGGCATCTTTATGCACGGTGTGTGCGTAAAGATGCCGCGACTAGGCGAAACCCGCACGAACACGGCGGGGGCGTTGCGACCTCCGAGGTGCAGCTATGTCATTTTGCGTTGGCGCACACCGGTTTTCCCGCGCCGGGCAGCGGCGGGGGGCCCATGGACTGAGGCGCGACCTGGCCCGACGTGGACGGTGGGTAGCCGGGCCGTCGGGACCGGCTGCCTGACAACCGGTGTTTTCCCTGGTGGGGGTCGCGGGTACCCGACTTGGAACGCCGTCGGCAAAGCATGTGGGAAGCGCCACAATTGCGTCCCGTCGCTGCAGGTCGCTGGCAGGCGCCGGTACCATTGAACTACTGCGTTGCCGATGGATTTGCGGGCGGCGCCGGGGGTGCTAAATAGGTCACACCAGGAAGTTTGTTCAAACGCCGGACCAGCCTGTTGACCTCCAGTATCGTTTTGAGACGGTTCCACTCATCTCGACTAGACGTCCTGGAGAACTGTGAGCATCAATCCGTTCGACGACGACAATGGCAGCTTTTTCGTCTTGATCAACGACGAAGAGCAGCACAGTCTGTGGCCGGCGTTTGCCGATGTTCCGGCTGGCTGGAGTGTGGTTTTTGGGGAAGCGGACCGCGGCGGATGTCTCGATTACGTCGAACAGAACTGGAGCGATATCCGCCCGAAGAGTCTGCGCGAAAGGCTAGCTGCGGCCCGGGGTTTCGATAAGTGAGTCAGCTGGGTATGGGAGGACCAGTAGGTCTCTGGGGGAGTCGGGTCGACGTTGACGATCCGACAGCGGAGGGGCTGTGGGGGAACCCGATGGAAATCGACGACCTTGCGTTTCCGCTAACGCGCGGTCAGTTAGACATTTGGCTCGCGCAGGAAACCGGGCTGACTTCAACTGAGTGGCAGCTTGGGCTTTTCGTCCGGATTGATGGCGTGGTCCAGCGGGGTTCGCTGGAGTGGGCGATCCGGCGAGTGGTTCAAGAGGCCGAGCCCGCCCGCGCCGCCTTTTTTGAAGTCGATGGCCGCGTTTTTCAGCGGGCGGTCGACTACCCGGACGTTGAACTGGATTTCCACGATTTAACGGGCTCTGAAGACCCGGTGCGGGAAGCGCGCGAGACGGCGTTGTCGATTCAGCGCACCCCGATGCCGTTGACCGGTCCTTTGTTCAAGTTCGCGTTATTCAAGACGAAGCGCGATGAGTTTTATCTGCTGGCGTGCGCGCACCACATCGCCATTGACGGCACCGGTGTGGTGTTGGTGGGGCAGCGCATTGCGTCGGTGTATTCGGCGATTGTGTCTGGCGCGCCGTTGCCCAGCGGTTTGTTCGGGTCGTTGCAGGACTTGGTCGACGGCGAATTGGCCTACGAATCCTCGGAGGACTACCGCGAGGACGAGGCGTACTGGTCGCAGAATCTGCCCGCCGAGACCCCCACTGACTACGGCATTGAAGAGGACACCGAGCGTGACCCCTGGCCGTCGGCGCCGGTGCAGCTCGACCCCGCCCTGGTGAGCCGGGTCGAAGAGCTGGCCCGCAACTGGGACGTTCCCCGGACCGCGGTGATCACCGCGGCCAGCGCGTTGCTGGTTCGCGGCTGGTGTGGCGAAGGCTCCGAAGTGGTGTTCGACTTCCCGGTCAACCGCCGGGTCAGCCCCGAGGCCAAGACCCTGCCCGGCATGGTGGCCGGCGTGGTGCCGCTGGTCATCAGCGTCGCACCCGGCGCCACCGTCGCCGAGCTGTGCGCGCACGTCAACACCCGCATCAAGGATGCGGTAACCCATCAGCGCTTTCCGGTGCACGCGCTGGAGCGCAAGGCGCGCGGATCGGGCCGGCTGGCCGAGCGGACGAACCTGAACTTCATTCCCGCGGGCTTCAGCCTGCCCTTCGGCGGCGCGACCGCGACGGCGTCGTACACCAACTCCGGTCAGGTGGGCGGCTTCGGCCTGATCTTCTCCAGCGACGGCGACGAGCTGTTCCTGAGCACTGCCGGTGCCGGCGGTCCGCTGTCGAACTTCGAGGTCGCCGAACTCGTGCGGCGCCTGGAGCAGGTGTTGGCGGCGATGGTCGCCGACCCAACGCGGCGGTTGTCGTCCATCGACCTGCTCGACGCCGGTGAGCAGGCCGGCCTGGACGAAATCGGCAACCGCGTCGTTTTGACGCAGCCTGCCGAGTCGACGTCGATCCCGGCGCTGTGGGCCGAGCAGGTTGAGCGGGTCGCCGAGTCGGTGGCTCTCGGTTGCGGCGATCAGTCGCTGACCTACCGCGAGCTGGACGAGGCGTCGAACCGGTTGGCGCACATGCTGATCGGCCAGGGCGTGGGCCCCGGCGGCTGCGTGGCGCTGCTGTCGCCGCGTTCGGCCGACGCGATCGTGGCGATCCTGGCTGTGCTCAAGACCGGTGCGGCGTACCTGCCCATCGACCCGAGCCTGCCCGCCGCGCGGTTGCAGTTCATGGTCGCCGATGCCGCCCCGGCGGCCGCGTTGACCACCGCGGCGTTGGCCGACCGGTTCGAGGGCTGCGAGCTGGCCGTCATCGACATCAACGACCCCGCCGTCGCGGACCAGCCGGCGACGTCGCTGCCGTTCCCGGCCCCCGACGACATCGCGCACATCATCTACACCTCGGGCACCACCGGTGTTCCCAAGGGCGTCGCGGTCACCCACCACAACGTCACCCAGTTGGTGAAGTCGGTGGACGCGCTGCCACCCGAGCAGGTGTGGTCGCAGTGGCACTCGTACAGCTTCGACGTCTCGGTGTGGGAAATCTGGAGCGCGCTGCTGCACGGCGGACGCCTGGTCGTCGTGCCGGAGTCGGTGGCCAGCTCGCCGGACGACTTGCACGCTCTGCTGGTCAACGAACAGGTCAGTGTGCTGGGTCAGACCCCGTCCGCGGTCGGCGCGTTGTCGCCGCAGGGCCTGGAGTCGACGGCGCTGATGGTGGCCGGCGAGGCCTGCCCGACCGAAGTGGTGGACCGCTGGTCGCCGGGCCGGGTGATGATCAACGCCTACGGCCCGACCGAGACCACGGTGTACGCGGCCATGAGCACGCCGTTGGAGTCCGGATCCGGGGCGGTGCCCATCGGAGCGCCAGTGCCGGGTGCGGCGCTGTTCGTGCTGGACGCGTGGCTGCGCCCGGTGCCCGCCGGCGTGGTCGGCGAGCTCTACGTCGCGGGCCGCGGCGTCGGTACCGGATACATCCGGCGTTCGGGCCTGACGGCGTCACGGTTCATGGCTTGCCCGTTCTCCGAGTCCGGGGACCGGATGTATCGCACAGGTGACCTGGTGCGCTGGGGTACCGACGGCCAGCTGCGCTACCTGGGCCGCGCTGACGAGCAGGTCAAGATCCGCGGCTACCGCATCGAACTCGGCGAAGTGCAGGCCGCGTTGGCCGGGCTGGATGGCGTTGAGCAGGCGGCGGTGATCGCACGCGAGGACCGTCCCGGCGACAAGCGGCTGGTCGGCTACATCACCGGAACCGCCGACCCGGGCGCGGCGCGTGCCGCGCTGACCGATCGGCTGCCGGGCTACATGGTGCCGAGCGCGATCGTGGTCTTGGAGACGCTGCCGTTGACGGTCAACGGCAAGCTCGACCGTCGCGCGCTGCCGGCGCCGGAATACCAGGACGTGGATCGCTACCGGGCCCCGGCCACTCCGGTTGAGGAGATTCTCGCCGACATCTACGCCCAGGTGTTGGGGCTCGAGCGCGTCGGTGTCGACGAGCCGTTTTTCGATCTGGGTGGCGACAGCATCTTGTCGATGCAGGTCGCCGCGCGGGCGCGGGCCGCCGGTGTGCTGTGCCGGCCGCGCGACATCTTCGTCGAGCAGACGGTGGCACGGCTTGCGGAGGTGGCCACGGTTGCGACCGGCGCCGACGCACTGGTCGACGAGGGGTCGGGCCCGGTTGAGGCCACCCCGATCATGCGCTGGCTGCGCAGCGTCGAGGGTCCGGTCGAGCAGTTCAACCAGACGGTTGTCGTGGACGCCCCGGCCGCTGTCACGAAGGCCGACGTCGTTGCGGTGCTGCAAGGCCTGGTGGATCGCCACGCGATGCTGCGGCTGCGCGTCGAGGACGACGGGGCCGGCGGCTGGTCGCTGAACGTTCCCGAGCCCGGCTCGCTGGACGCCGCTTCCTGCGTGCAGACGGCGGACGACCTGTCCGACGAGGTGCTGGTCGCGGCCCGGAAGACGCTGAATCCGGCCGGCGGCGTGATGTTGAGCGCGGTGTGGGCCGAGTCGACGCATCAGCTGGCGCTGATCATTCATCACCTGGCCGTCGACGGAGTCTCGTGGCGGGTGCTGCTCGAAGACCTCAATATCGCCTGGGCTCAGCACCACAGCGGCCAGCCGGTGGCGCTGCCGACCGGCGGCACGTCGTTCGCCCGCTGGTCGTCGCTGTTGGGTGAGTACGCGCACCGCCCCGACGTCGTCGACGAGGCGGACACCTGGCGACAGGTGGCGGCCACGCCGGCGGCCCTGGCCGCGGTGGGTCCCGACGACACGTACGCCACCGCCCGCAACCTGTCGGTGTCGCTCGACGTCGAGACGACGCGGCTGCTCCTCGGCGAGGCGCCCGCGGCGTTCCACGCCGGGGTCAACGACATCCTGCTGATCGCCTTCGGCCTGGCCTGGGCGAAGCTGCTCGGCACCGACGGCCCGATCGGCATCGACGTGGAGGGTCACGGCCGCCACGAAGAGCTCTCCGGCGACGTGGACCTGTCGCGCACGGTGGGCTGGTTCACCACCAAATACCCGGTGGCGCTGACCGTCGGCGAGCTGGACTGGACGCAGGTCGCTTCGGGTGGAGCGGCGCTGGGCGGCCTGGTCAAGGCCGCCAAGGAGCAGCTGCGCGCCCTGCCCGACCCGCTGACCTACGGCCTGCTGCGCTACCTGAACCCCGAGGTCGACCTGTCCGCGGCCGACCCGGTGATCGGGTTCAACTACCTGGGCCGGATGGGTGGCGCCGCGGAGCTGTCCGACCAGTTCTGGCGCGTCGGTCCCGACGGACTGTTCAGCGGGGCGGCCACCGTCGTGGCCATGCCGCTGATGCACACCGTGGAAGTCAACGCCGCCACCCTGGACACCGATGCGGGCCCGCACCTGCAGGCCAACTGGACCTGGGCGCCGTCGGCGATCGACGACGCACAGATCGACCGGCTCAGCCGCTACTGGTTTGAGGCGCTGGCCGGCATCTGCACGCACGTGCGCAGCGGCGGCGGCGGCCTGACCCCGTCCGACCTTGCGCCGGCCCGGTTGAGCCAAGACCAGATCGACCAGCTGCGCCAGCAGTACCAGATCGCCGATGTGCTGCCGCTGACCCCGCTGCAGCAGGGCCTGTTCTTCCACACCAGCGCCAGCGACGACCGCAACGCCCTGGGCGAGCTCTACTCGATGCAGCTGGACATCGCGGTGGCCGGCGGGCTCGACCCGCAGCTGTTGCGTGAGTCGGTGCAGTCGGTGGTCCGCCGGCACCCGCACCTGGCGGCGCGCTTCTGCGACCAGTTCGACGAGCCGGTGCAGGTCATCCCGGCCGACCCGGTCATGGCATGGCAGTACACCGAGCTCGACGGCAGCGACATCGGCGAGCAGGCCGACCGGATCTGCGCGGCCGAGCGCGCGGCCGTCTGCGACGTCATCGGTCAGCCGGTGTTCCGGGGCGCCTTGCTGCGCACCGGCGAGGACGAGCACCGGTTTGTGCTGACCTTCCACCACATCGTGCTCGACGGTTGGTCGATGCCGATCCTGCTGCAGGAGATCTTCGCCGGCTACTACGGACACCACCTGGGCGCGCCGGTGCCGTATCGCCGCTTCGTGACCTGGCTGGCCGATCGCGATCACGCTGCCGCAGAAGCGGTTTGGGGTCAGGTCCTGGCCGGGTTCGACACCCCCACCCTGGTCGGCGACCCGGGCCGAATGGGTCTGGGACAGCGCGGTGTGAGCTCGTTTACGGTGCCCGCCGAGACGACGGCGGCCCTGGGCGAGCTGGCTCGTGCGCAGCGCACCACGATCAACACCGTGCTGCAGGCCGCGTGGGCCCAGCTGCTGTGCGGCCTGACCGGCCAGCGCGACGTGGCGTTCGGCGCCGCGGTTTCTGGTCGGCCGACCGACATGGTCGGTGCCGAGTCGATGGTCGGGTTGTTGATCAACACGGTTCCGGTGCGGGCCAACCTCGCCGCGGCCGCCACCACCGTCGAGCTGCTCGAGCAGCTGCAGACGGCGTACAACGAAACCGTCGAGCACCAGCACCTGGCGCTGCGCGACATCCACCGCATCACCGGCCTGGACCAGGTTTTCGACACCCTGTTCGTCTACGAGAACTACCCGGTGGACGCGTCGGCGCTGGGTGACATCAACGGGCTGTCGATCACCGAATTCAGCAGCCGCGAATACAACCACTACCCGCTGACGATGGTGGCGCACCCCGGCCAGGAGCTGGGTCTGCGCGTCGAGTTCGACACCGAGATCTTCGACGTGGCCGGTATCGAGGCCCTCATCGAGCGCCTGCAGCGCGTGCTGGCCGTGATGACCACGGACCCGCAGCGCCGGCTGTCGTCGATCGATCTGCTCGACGAGGGCGAGCACGCCCGGCTCGACGGCTGGGGTAACCGCTCGGTGCTGGCCCAGCCGGCGGGCAGGCCGGTGTCGATCCCCGTGCTGTTCGCGGGTCAGGTCGCCCGGATCCCCGGGGCGGGCGCGCTGACCTTCCAGGGTCGCTCGATGAGCTACCGCGAGCTGGACGAGGCCTCGAATCGGTTGGCGCACAAGCTGGCTGCCCAGGGCGCTGGCCCTGGTGAGCGGGTGGCGTTGCTGCTGCCGCGGTCGACCGAGGCGATCGTGTCGATCATGGCGGTGCTCAAGACGGGGGCGGCCTATCTGCCGATGGACCCCGCGCATCCGGTGTCGCGGACGCAGTTCGTGCTCGGCGATGCCGCGCCGATCGCCGCGGTGACCACCGCCGATCTGCGCTCGCGCTTCGACGGCTACGACCTGGCGATCATCGACGTCAATGACCACGGCCTCGCCGATCAGCCGGACACCCGCTTGCAGACCCCGACGGCCGACGACATCGCGTACATCATTTACACCTCGGGCACGACCGGTACTCCGAAAGGTGTTGCGGTCACTCACCGTAACGTGATCCGATTGCTCGAGGCGCTGGACGCCGAGTTGGAGCTGGGGCAGGTCTGGTCGCAGTGCCACTCGCTGGCCTTCGACTTCTCGGTGTGGGAGATCTTCGGCGCGCTGCTCGGTGGCGGCCGGGTGGTCGTCGTGCCCGACGCGGTGGTTCGCTCGCCCGAAGACCTGCACGCACTGTTGGCGGCCGAGCATGTCGGTGTGCTGAGCCAGACGCCTTCGGCGTTCTACGCGTTGCAGACCGCCGACGCGCTCTCCTCGGAGTTGGGTCACCAGCTCAAGCTGCAGACGGTGGTGTTCGGTGGAGAAGCCCTTGAGCCGCAACGGCTTTCGACGTGGCTGCGCAACCACCCGGGGCCGCCGCGACTGATCAACATGTACGGCATCACCGAGACCACGGTGCACGCGTCGTACCGCGAGATCGTCGACGCCGACGTCGACAGCACAGTCAGCCCCATCGGGGTGCCGCTGGATCACCTCGGCTTCTTTGTCCTCGACGGATGGCTGCGACCCGTGGCGTCCGGTGTCGTCGGCGAGCTGTACGTCGCCGGTGCGGGTCTGGCGGCCGGCTACATCGGCCGGCCCGACCTGTCGTCGACCCGATTCGTGGCCTGCCCGTTCGGCGAGCCCGGGGAGCGGATGTATCGCACCGGCGACCTGGTGCGCTGGGGCACCGACGGCCAGCTGCGCTACGTCGGCCGCGCCGACGAGCAGGTCAAGATCCGCGGTCACCGCATCGAGCTCGGCGAGGTTCGTGCCGCGTTGGCCGACCTCGATGGCGTCGAGCAGGCGGTGGTGATCGCCCGCGAAGATCGCCCCGGCGACAAGCGCCTGGTGGGTTACGTGACCGGTTCCGCGGACCCGGCTGCGGCGCGAAGCGCACTGGCCGAGCGACTGCCGGTCTACATGGTGCCCGCCGCGGTAGTCGCGGTGGAGGTCCTGCCGCTGACGGTCAACGGCAAGTTGGACATCCGCGCGCTGCCGGCCCCGGGATACCTCGATGGCAGCAGCGGCTACCGGGCTCCCGTCACCGCGGTGGAGGAGATCCTCGCCGGCATTTACGCGCAGGTGCTGGGCCTGGAGCGGGTAAGCGTCGACGATTCGTTCTTCGACCTGGGTGGCGACAGCATTTTGTCGATGCAGGTCGCGGCGCGGGCGCGGGCCGCGGGTGTGTTGTGCCGTCCGCGTGACATTTTCGTGGAGCAGACGGTGGCCCGGCTGGCCACGGTGGCCACGGTCGCCAGCGCCGAGGACCTGCTGGCCGACGAGGGCCTCGGCCCGGTGGTGACCACGCCGATCATGCACTGGCTGCGCAGCGTCGACGGACCCGTCGACCAGTTCAACCAAACGGTCGTGGTCGACGCCCCGGCCGGGGTGAGCGAGGCCGACGTGGTGGCGGTGCTGCAGGCGCTGCTGGATCGCCACGCGATGCTGCGGCTGCGCGTCGACGAGGATTGGTCGCTGTCCGTGCCGGAGCCCGGCTCGGTGGACGCCGGCATGTGCGTGCAGTCGGTGCACGAGCTGACCGACGAGGCGCTGGTGGCGGGCCGCGAGAAGCTGGACCCGTCGGCGGGGCTGATGCTGAGCGCGGTGTGGGCCGAGTCCACCAGCCAGTTGGCGCTGATCATTCATCACCTGGCCGTCGATGGCGTGTCCTGGCGGGTGCTGCTCGAGGACCTCAACATCGCCTGGGCCCAGCACCACAGCGAGCAGGCCATCGAATTGCCCACCGGGGGAACGTCATTCGCCCGCTGGTCGGCGATGCTCAACGAGCACGCACACCGTCCTGCGGTCATCGACCAGGCCGAGGCCTGGCGGAAGGTCGCCGCCACCCCCGCGGCCCTGCCCGCGGCGGGCGCCGAGGACACCTACGCCAACGCGCAGACCATGTCGGTGTCGCTGGACGCCGAGACGACGCGGTCGCTGCTCGGTGAGGTGCCCGCGGCGTTCCACGCCGGGGTCAACGACATCCTGCTGATCGCCTTCGGCATGGCCTGCTCGAAGCTGCTGGGGACGAAGGCCCCGATCGGCATCGACGTCGAGGGCCACGGCCGCCACGAAGAGCTCTCCGGCGACGTGGACCTGTCGCGCACGGTCGGCTGGTTCACCACCAAGTACCCGGTGGCCTTGAGCGTTGGCGGGCTGGACTGGTCCCAGATCGCTTCCGGCGCAACGCCGTTGGGTGCGCTGGTGAAGGACGCCAAGGAGCAGCTGCGGGCGCTGCCCAACCCGCTGTCCTACGGGCTGCTGCGCTACCTGAACGCCGACGTCGAGCTGTCCGGCGCCGACCCGGTGATCGGGTTCAACTACCTGGGCCGCATGGGCGGCACCGCGGAGCTGTCCGATCAGCTGTGGCGGCTGGGCACCGAAGGTCTGACCCGCGGCGCGGCCACCGTCGTTCCGCTGCCGCTCGCTCACAGCCTTGAGCTCAACGCGGTCACCCTCGACGCCGAGGCGGGCCCGCAGCTGCAGGCCAACTGGACCTGGGCCGCTTCCGCGGTCGGCGAGGGCCAGATCGGCGAATTGAACCGGCTGTGGTTCGAGGCGCTGGCCGGGATCTGCGCCTACGTGCGCGGCGGCGGCGGGGGATTGACCCCCTCGGATCTTGCTCCGGCGCGCTTGAGCCAGAACCAGATCGACGAGCTCGAGCGCGAGCACGAGCTGGCCGATGTGCTGCCGCTGACCGCGCTGCAGCAGGGTCTGTTCTTCCACACCAGCCTCACGCATGGCAGTGGCGACGACCTCGGTGACCTCTACGCCGTGCAGCTGGACATCACGCTGACCGGACCGCTGGACGCCGACAAGTTGCGCGAATCGGTGCAGGCGGTCGTGCAACGGCATCCGCACCTGGTGGCCCGCTTCAGCGACCACTACGACGAGCCCGTGCAGATCATCCCGGCCAACCCCGAAATCGCTTGGGAATACCTCGAACTCGATGGCGACAACGTCGAGGCGCAGGTCGACCGGGTGTGCGCGGCCGAGCGGGCGGCGATCTGCGACCTGGCGAACCAGCCGGCCTTCCGGGCGGCGCTGTTGCGCACCGGCGAGGACCGGTACCGGTTCGTGCTGACCAACCACCACATCGTGATGGACGGCTGGTCGAAACCGATTCTGCTGCAGGAGATCTTCGCCGGCTACTACGGCCAGCAGCTGCCTGCCGCCACGTCCTACCGCCGCTACGTCAGTTGGTTGTCCGAGCGGGACAAGGCCGCCGCCGAGGTCGCATGGACCGAGGTGTTCGCCGGCTTCGACAGCCCGGCGCTGGTGGCCGAGGCCGGTCGGGAACGGTTGGGGCGCCGCGACGTTGCCTCGTTCACCGTCCCCGCCGAGACCACCGCGGCGCTGGGCGAGCTGGCCCGGTCCTGCCACACCACGGTCAACACCGTGCTGCAGGCCGCATGGGCTCAGCTGCTGGTCTGGCTGACCGGTCGCAGTGACGTTGCGTTCGGCACGGCGGTGTCGGGCCGGCCCACCGAAGTCGCCGGGGCGGACTCGATGGTCGGGTTGTTGATCAACACCGTGCCGGTGCGCGCGAGCATCACCGCGTCGACCACCATTGGTGATCTGCTCGAGCAGCTGCAGGGCGCCTACAACGACACCCTCGAGCACCAGCACCTGGCGCTCAGCGACATTCACCGCGTCACCGGCCACGACCAGCTGTTCGACACGCTGTTCGTCTACGAGAACTACCCGATCGACACCAGCGCGCTGGTGGGCACCAACGGGCTGGCCGTGGCCGACTACACGAGCCGCGAATACAACCACTACCCGCTGACGGTGCAGGCCGTGCCGGGGCATGAGATCGGTCTGCGCGTCGAATACGACACCGAGCTGTTCAACACCGCCCGCATCGAGAAACTCATCCAACGGCTCCAGCGTGTACTGGTGGCCATGACCGCTTCAGGGCAGGGCTCATGAGTGCCGACCCAACACGTCGGCTCCTTTCTCTTGATCTGCTCGATGAGGATGAGCATGCTGGGCTCGATGACTGGGGCAACCGCGGCGTACTGACCCGTCGCACCACGCCGGTCTCCATTCCGGCCGCCTTCGCCGAGCAGGTAAACCGGGTGCCCGACGCGCTGGCGCTGAGTTGCGGCGAGCAGTCGTGGACCTACCGCGATCTCGACGAGGCCACCAACCGGCTGGCGCACTTGCTCGCTAGCCAAGGCGTGGGGCCCGGACAGTATGTGGCGCTGCTCTTTTCGCGTTCGGCCGAGGCGATCGTGGCGATCCTGGCGGTGCTCAAGGCCGGGGCGGCCTATCTGCCCATCGACCCGGTGGTGCCCGAGGCCAGGCTGAAGTTCATCATCGAAGACGCGGGCCCGATCGCCGTTGTCACCACCGCGGGCCTGCGGTCGCGGTTGGACGGCTTCGACCTCACCGTCCTCGAGGTCGACGATGCGCGCCTCGAAACGCAGCCCAGCACGGCGCTGTCGCTGCCCGCTCCGGAAAACCTTGCCCACATCATCTACACCTCGGGAACGACCGGCGTCCCCAAAGGTGTTGCTGTCACTCATCACAACGTGACCCGGCTGTTCGAGTCGTTGGACGACGGCCTGGACCGCACCGGTGTGTGGACGCAGTGCCACTCGCTGGCGTTCGACTACTCGGTGTGGGAGATGTGGGGCCCGCTGCTGGGTGGCGGTGAGCTGGTGGTGGTGCCCGAGTCGGTGACGGCCTCGCCGGACGACTTCCATGCGCTGCTGGTCGCCAAGCAGGTCAGCGTGTTGAGCCAAACACCCACTGCGGTAGCGGCTTTGGTACAGGAGGGGCTGGAATCCGCCGCGCTGATCGTGGCGGGCGAGGCCTGCCCCGCCGAGGTGGTGGACCAATGGGCGCCCGGCCGCGTGATGATCAACGGCTACGGGCCTACCGAGACCACCGTGTACGCCACGCTGAGTGCGCCGCTGGAGGCGGGCTCCGGGGCGGTGCCGATCGGGGCGCCGGTGTCCGGAGCGGCGTTGTTCGTGCTCGACGCGGGTCTGCGCCGAGTGTCGGCCGGTGTGGTCGGCGAGCTGTACGTGGCGGGCACCGGTGTGGGGGTCGGTTACCTCGGTCGGGCCGGGCTGACCGCAGCGCGCTTCGTCGCGTGCCCGTTCGGTGGATCCGGAACGCGGATGTATCGCACCGGAGACTTGGTGCGGTGGGCCGCCGACGGGCAGCTGGAATACCTCGGCCGCGCTGACGAGCAGGTCAAGATCCGCGGCTACCGCATCGAACTCGGCGAAATCCGTTCCGCGCTGGCCGGTTTGGCCGATGTGGAGTCCGCGGTCGTGGTCGCGCGCGAGGACCGTCCCGGGGACAAGCGGCTGGTCGGCTACATCACCGGCACCGCAGATCCCGCCGAGCTGCGCGCGCAGCTGACCGAGCGGTTGCCGGCGTACATGGTTCCGGTCGCGATCGTGGTGCTCGAGGCGCTCCCGTTGACGCCCAACGGCAAGCTCGACAAGCGCGCGCTACCCGCGCCGGAATACCAGGATGTGGACCGCTACCGCGCCCCTTCCACCGCGGTCGAAGAGATCCTCGCCGACATTTACGCCCAGGTGCTGGGCCTGGAGCGGGTCGGGGTGGACGAGTCGTTCTTCGACCTGGGTGGCGACAGCATTCTGTCGATGCAGGTCGCCGCGCGGGCGCGGGCCGCCGGTGTGTTGTGCCGCCCGCGCGACGTATTCGTCGAGCAGACCGTGGCCCGGCTGGCGCAGGTCGCGACCGTCGGCGGTGCCGGCGGTGTCGTCGACGTAGGCGTCGGCCCGCTCGAGGCCACGCCGATCATCCATTGGCTGCAAGGGGTTGACGGCCAAGTCGATCAGTTCAACCAGACGGTGGTGGTCGACGCCCCGGCCGGGGTGACCCAGGCCGACGTGGTGGCGGTGTTACAGGCCTTATTGGATCGCCACGACATGCTGCGGCTGCGGGTGGAGAACAACGAGGGGGCGGGGGGTTGGTCGCTGTCCGTGCCCGATCCCGGCTCCGTCGACGCGAGCGCGTGTGTTCAGACCGCGCATGCGTTGTCCGACGACGTGTTGGTCGCGGCGCGGGAGAAGCTGAACCCCGCGGCCGGGCTGATGCTCAGTGCGGTGTGGGCCGAGTCGACTGGCCAGTTGGCGTTGATCGTTCATCACCTGGCGGTCGACGGAGTCTCGTGGCGCGTGCTGATCGAGGACCTCAACATCGCGTGGGTCCAGCACCACAGTGGACAGCCGGTAGCGCTGCCGGAGGTCGGCACCTCCTTCCGGCGCTGGTCGTCGCTGCTCAGCGAGCACGCCCGCGACGCGGCGGTGCTGGCCTCCGCCGAAACGTGGCGGCAGGTGGCGGCGACGCCCGCGCCGTTGCCCGCGGTCGGCCCGGAGGACACCTACGACAACGCCCGGAACTTGACGGTGTCGCTGGATGTGGAGACGACGCGGCTGCTGCTTGGCGAGGTGCCCGCGGCATTCCATGCCGGGGTCAACGACATCCTGTTGATCGCCTTCGGCCTGGCGTGGGCGAAGCTGCTGGGCACCGATGCCCCGATCGGCATGGACGTGGAAGGCCACGGCCGCCACGAGGAGCTCTCCGCCGACGTGGACCTGTCGCGCACGGTGGGCTGGTTCACCACCAAGTACCCGGTGGCGCTGAGCCTCGGCGGCCTGGATTGGCACGAAATCACCTCTGGTGCAGCATCATTGGGCGTGCTCGTCAAGGACGCCAAGGAGCAGCTGCGCGCCCTGCCCGACCCGCTGACCTACGGGGTGTTGCGGTACCTGAACCCCGAGGTGGACCTGGGCGAGTCGGAGCCGGTCATCGGGTTCAACTACCTGGGCCGGATGGGCGGCAACGTCGAGCTGTCCGAGGACCTGTGGCGCGTCGGCGAGGACGGCCTGTCGAGCGGCGCGGCGACGGTCGTGCCGATGCCACTGATGCACACCGTCGGCCTCAACGCCGTCACTCTCGACACCGATGCCGGCCCGCACCTGGAAGCCAACTGGACGTGGGCGCCCAAGGCGGTCGACGACGACCGGGTCGGCGAGCTGAGCCGGGCGTGGTTCGAAGCGCTGGCCGGCATCTGCAGGTACGTGCGACACGGCGGCGGCGGGTTGACCCCGTCGGACGTCGTGCCCGCGCAGCTGACTCAGCACCAGATCGACGAACTTGAGCGCCAGCACCACATCGCGGACGTCTTGCCGCTGACCCCGCTGCAAGAGGGGCTGCTGTTCCACGCCAGCTTCGCGCAGGACCCCAGCGACCTCAGCGAGCTCTACGCGGTGCAGCTGGAACTCGGCCTGGCCGGAGAGCTGGACGAGCACCGGCTGCGCGAGGCGGTGCACACGGCGGTCACCCGGCACCCGAACCTCGTCGCCCACTTCTACGACCAGTTCGACAAGCCGGTCCAGGTCCTGCCTGCCGACCCCGAGATCGCCTGGCGGTACGTGCAGCTGGACACCGGCGACGCCGACCTCGAAGAGCAGGTCCAGCGGGTGTGTGCGGACGAGCGCGCCGCGGTTTGCGATCTGGCCAACCAGCCGGCGTTCCGGGCCGCGCTGATTCGCACCGCGCCCGACCAATTCCGGTTCGTGCTGACCAACCACCACATCGTGCTGGACGGCTGGTCGATGCCGATCCTGCTGCAGGAAATCTTCACCACCTACTACGGACAGCGGCTGGGCGCGCCCGCGTCGTATCGCCGGTTCGTGAACTGGCTGGCCGATCGGGACTACCCGGCCGCCGAAGCCGCGTGGGCCGAGGTGTTCGCCGGCTTCGACGCCCCCACGCTGGTGGCTCCGCCGCAGCGGTTGGCGCTGGGGCAACGCGGTGTCGCGTCGTTCCGGGTGCCCGAGGACATCACGCGCGCGCTCGGTGAGCTGGCGCGCTCACAGCACACCACGGTCAACACCGTGCTGCAGGCCGCGTGGGCGCAGCTCCTCTGCGGGCTGACCGGCCAGCGCGATGTCGCGTTCGGCATCGTCGTCTCGGGACGTCCCACCGACGTGCCCGGCGCCGACTCGATGGTCGGGCTGTTGCTGAACACCGTGCCGGTCCGCGCGAAGATCTCCGACGCGACCACCACGGCGGATCTGTTGGGCCAACTGCAGGGTGACCACAACGACACGCTCGAGCATGAACACTTGGCGCTCAGCGAGATTCACCGCGTCACCGGCCACGACCAGTTGTTCGACACGATCTTCATGTACGAGAACTATCCGGTCGACGCCGCCGCGCTGGTCGGACTCGGCGGGCTGTCGGTCACCGGCTTCAACAGCCGGGAGTACAACCACTACCCGCTGTCGGTGCAGGCCCTTCCGGGCAACGAGCTCGGCCTTCGGATCGAGTACGACACCGACGTGTTCGCCCAGGCCGACATCGACGGGCTGGTCGACCGGCTGCAGCGCGTCGTCATCGCCATGACGGCCGAGCCAACCCGCCGGCTGTCGTCGATCGAGCTGCTGGACGACGGCGAGCGGGCCCAGCTCGACGAGTGGAGCAATCGGGCGATCCTGGGCCAGCACGCGACGCGCACCTCGATCCCGGCGATGTTCGCCGAGCAGGCGGCGCGTAGCCCCGACGCGGTGGCGCTGAACGACGGCGACCGGTCGTGGACCTACCGCGAACTCGACGAGACCTCGAACCGGTTGGCGCACTTGCTGGTTGACCAGGGTGTGGGCCCGGGGGAGCGGGTGGCGCTGCTGTATTCCCGCTCCGCAGAAGCGATCCTGTCGATGCTGTCGGTCCTCAAGACCGGGGCGGCGTACCTGCCGATCGACCCCGCGGTGCCCGAGGCCCGGCTGGAGTTCCTGATCGGCGACGCCGCGCCGGTGGCCGCGATCACCACCGCGGCCCTGACGTCCCGGCTGAACGCCTTCGACGTGACGGTGATCGACATCGCCGATCCGCGCATCGGCACACAGGACGCCGCGGCGCTGCCCGCACCGGCTCCCGACGACATCGCGTACGTCATCTACACCTCGGGCACGACGGGTGTGCCCAAGGGTGTGGCGATCTACCACCACAACGTCACCCAGCTGTTCGACACGCTGGACGCCGGCCTGCCCCCGGCGCACGAGCAGGTGTGGTCGCAGTGGCACTCGTACAGCTTCGACATCTCCGGCTGGGAGATTTACGCCGCGCTGCTGCGCGGTGGCCGGCTGGTGGTGGTGCCCGAGGCGGTGGCCGCCTCGCCCGAGGATTTCCGCGAACTGCTGATCGCGCAAAAGGTCAATGTCTTGTGCCAAACCCCTTCTGCCGTAGGGGCTTTGGCGCCCGAGGGCCTGGACGGGGTGACGCTGCTCGTCGGCGGCGAGGCCTGCCCGCCCGAGATCGTCGAGCGGTGGGCGCCGGGCCGCGTGATGATCAACGAGTACGGCCCGACCGAAGCCACAATGTGGGTGACGCTGAGCGCGCCGCTGACGCCCGGTTCGGGTGCGCCTCCGATCGGTTCGCCGCTGCCGGGCACCGCGCTGTTCGTGCTGGACGGCTGGCTGCGTCCGGTGGCGCCCGGGGTGGTCGGTGAGCTGTATGCCGCCGGCCGGGCCGTGGGCTGCGGGTACGCACGGCGGTCGGCGTTGACGGCGTCGCGGTTCGTGGCCTGCCCATTCGGCGGCGCCGGCGAACGCATGTACCGCACCGGCGACTTGGTGCGGTGGCGTCCGGACGGCCAGCTGCAGTACCTCGGCCGCACCGACGAACAGGTCAAGATCCGCGGGCACCGCATCGAACTTGGCGAGATCCAAGCGGCCCTGGCCGAACTCGAGGGCGCGGGGCAGACGGCCGTGATCGCCCGCGAGGACCGTCCGGGCGACAAGCGCCTCGTCGGTTACATCACCGGCAGCGCGGACCCGGCCGAACTGCGCGGCCAGCTCGCGGATCGGTTGCCGAGCTACATGATCCCCGCCGCGATCGTGGCCGTGCCGGCTCTGCCTCTGACGGTCAACGGCAAGCTCGACAAGCGGGCCCTGCCGGCGCCGGAATACCAGGACGCCCAGAGCTACGTCGCTCCGGCCAGCCCGATCGAGGAGACCCTGGCGGGCATCTACGCCCAGGTGCTGGGGATGGAGCGGGTCGGGGTCGAGGACTCCTTCTTCAACCTGGGCGGAAACTCGCTGTCGGCCATGCGGGTGATCGCTTTCGTCAACACCGCACTTGGTGTCCAGCTCGGCGTGCGCAGCCTGTTCGACGCGCCGACCGTGCGCAGCCTGAGCCAGCTAGTCGGCACGCATGGCAGCGACCCGGCCGCGAGCAATGCGCACTTCGCCGCGGTGCACGGCGCGAACGCCACCGAGGTGCACGCCCGCGACCTGACGCTGGACAAGTTCATCGACGAGACGACGCTGTCGACCGCTCCCACGCTGGCGGCCCCGAGCGGCGAGATTCGCACGGTGCTGCTGACCGGGGCGACCGGCTTCATCGGGCGTTACCTGGTGCTGGAATGGCTCGAGCAGATGGAGCTGGGCGGCGGCAAGCTGATCTGCCTGGTGCGGGCGAAGTCAGACGAGGACGCCTGGGCACGTCTGGACAAGACCTTCGACAGTGGTGACGACGAACTGATCCGGCATTTCCGGGAGTTGGCCGCCGATCACCTGGAGGTGATCGCCGGTGACAAGGGCGACGCGAACCTGGGCCTCGACGAGCAGGTGTGGCAGCGGTTGGCCGACTCCGTCGACCTGATCGTGGATTCGGCGGCCCTGGTTAATGCTGTGCTGCCGTATAGCGAATTGTTTGAGCCCAATGTGGTGGGAACCGGCGAGCTAATCCGCTTGGCGCTGACCAGCAAGCTGAAACAGTATGCCTATGTTTCGACCGCTGACGTGGGACGACAGGTCGACCCCGCTGCGTTTACCGAGGATGCCGATATTCGGGTGGTCAGCCCGACGCGGGTAATCGACGCCACATTGGCCAACGGCTACGGCAACAGCAAATGGGCTGGTGAGGTCCTGCTGCGCGAGGCCCACGATTTGTGCGGGCTACCGGTCTCGGTGTTCCGGTGCGATGTGATTTTGGTCGATACCGCTTATGCCGGCCAATTCAACGTGGCGGATATGTTCACGCGCATGGTACTGAGTCTGGTGTCCACCGGTGTGGCACCCGCGTCGTTCTATCAATTGGATTCTCAGGGGCAGCGGCAGCGGTCGCACTTTGACGGATTGCCGGTCCGATTTGTCGCCGAGGCGATCGCCGCGCTGGGTGCCGCGGTGGTCGAGGGATTCGAGACGTATCACGTGATGAATCCGCATGACGACGGCATCGGGCTTGACGAATTTGTGGATTGGATAATTGACGCCGATTACCCGATTGAGCGAATCGACGACTTCAAAGAGTGGTTGTCGCGGTTTGAAGCGGGATTACGCGAGCTGCCGGAAAAGCAGCGGCAGAACTCGGTGCTGGAAGTGTTGTTATTGCTGCTGCATACGGATTTGCAGCCGATCGAGCCCGTGCACGGAGCTCTGGCGTCGGCCGACCGCTTCCGCGCCGCGGTGCAGGAGGCCAAAATCGGCCCGGACAACGACATCCCGCACGTCTCACCGCCGACGATCATCAAATACGCCACGGACTTACAATTGGTCGGACTGTTGTAACGCGCGAATGATGGCCCGCTCTGCAATGCGTTGAACCGGATCCGCCGCGGCGACGTCATCACTATGGAGGCGCGGGGTCGGTCAGGTTTGCCCGAATCGGGGTGATTGTTGTGACGGGTCTGTGCTGCGCCTCACCGAACGCTAAGAATTTCGTTACAGGCAGGGATTTCATATATCGGCGCTGACCTGCGGCGATGCCTCGCCCAGCTCGGGAAATCGGCCTGTTGCGGCTGTGACAGAAGACAACAGGAACTTTCTCGAAACCCCAAACCGAGCCTGCTCGACTCCAGTATCGTTTGGGCAGTTGGATCCATGTCAACTGAGGGTCTGGGGAGCTGGTGAGCGTCAACCCGTTCGACGACGACAATGGCAGCTTTCTCGTCTTAGTCAACGACGAGGAGCAGCACAGTTTGTGGCCGGTGTTCGCGGATGTTCCGGCCGGCTGGCGGGTGGCTTATGGGGAAGCCGACCGCGCTGCGTGCCTGGACTACATCGAACAGAACTGGACCGATATCCGCCCGAAGAGCCTGCGTGAAAGGCTGGCGGGGGGCGGGAGTTTTGATAAGTGAGCGATCTGGGTATGTAAATAGCCAGTCGAGCTTTGGGGGATCAGATGAAGCTTGATGATCGAGCTTCGATTGGGGTTTGGGGAAATCCCATCGACCAAGATGATGATCTTGCGTTTCCACTAACGCGAGGTCAGCTGGATATATGGCTTGCGCAAGAGACGGGATTGTCCACTACGGAGTGGCAACTCGGCCTTTTCGTACGTATTGACGGCGTCGTCCAGCGCGGTTCGCTCGAATGGGCGATCAGGCGTGTGGTGCAAGAGGCAGAGCCCGCCCGCGCCGCCTTTTTTGAAGTCGATGGCCGCGTTTTCCAGCGGGCCGTCGACTATTCCGATGTGAAGCTGGATTTCCACGACCTGACCGGTTCGGACAACGCGGTCGCGGACGCCCGCGATATCGCGCTATCGATTCAGCGCACACCTATGCCATTGACGGGTCCGTTATTTAAGTTTGCGTTATTCAAGACGGCGGCCGACGAATCTTATCTGCTGGCCTGTGCGCACCACATCGCCATTGATGGCACCGGTGTCGCATTGGTCGGACAACGTATTGCGTCGGTGTATTCGGCGATTGTTTCCGGCGCCCCGCTGCCGACCGGTTTGTTCGGCTCATTGCAAGACCTCGTGGACGGCGAATTGGCCTACGAGTCCTCGGATGACTACCGCGAGGACGAGGCTTACTGGACGCAGAATTTGCCGGCCGAAAGCACCGGGGATTTCGGGCTGGAAGCCGGTGAGCGCGACCCGTGGCCGTCGGCGCCCGTGCAGCTGGACCCCGCCTTGGTGGGCCGGGTCGAAGAGCTGGCCCGCGGCTGGGATGTGCCGCGGACCGCGGTGATCACCGCGGCCTGCGCGCTGCTGGTGCGGGGTTGGAGCGGCGAGGGCTCGGAGGTCGTCTTCGACTTCCCGGTCAACCGCCGGGTCAGCCCCGAGGCCAAGACCCTGCCCGGCATGGTCGCCGGGGCGGTCCCGTTGGTGATCAGCGTGTCGCCGGCGGAGACCGTGGCCGAGCTGTGTGCGCACGTGAACACCCGGATTCGGGAGGCGGTGGCGCACCAGCGGTACCCGGTGCATGCGCTGGAGCGCAAGGCGCGCGGGTCGGGCCGGCTGGCCGAGCGGATGAACCTGAACTTCATCCCGGCGGGCTTCAGCCTGCCGTTCGGCGGGGTGACGGCCTCGGCGTCGTACACCAACTCCGGTCAGGTCGGCGGCTTCGGCCTGATCTTCTCCGCCGACGGCGACAAGCTGTCGTTGAGCACCGCCGGTGCCGGTGGTGCGCTGTCGAACTTCGAGGTCGCCGAACTCGTGCGGCGCCTGGAGCAGGTGTTGGCGACCATGGTCGCCGACCCGTCGCGGCGGTTGTCGTCCATCGACCTGCTCGATGCCGACGAGCAGGCCGGCCTGGACGAACTCGGCAAGCGGGCGGTGCTGACCGAAGAGTCGACCCCGACGTCGGTCCCGGCGCTGTGGGCCGAGCAGGTCGAGCGCGTTGGCCAGTCGGTGGCGCTGCGTTGCGGTGATCGGTCGCTGACCTATCGCGAGCTGGAAGAGGCGTCGAACCGGTTGGCGCACATGCTGGTTGGCCGCGGTGTGGGTCCGGGTGAATGTGTGGCGCTGCTGTCGCCGCGCTCGGCCGACGCGATCGTGGCGATCCTCGCGGTGGTCAAGACCGGTGCGGCGTACCTGCCGATCGACCCGAGCGTGCCCGCCGCGCGGCTGCAGTTCATGGTCGCCGACGCCACGCCCGCGGTGGCGCTGACCACCGCGGAATTGGCCGAGCGGTTCGAGGGCTGCGAGCTGGCCGTCGTCGACATCAATGACCCGGCGGTTGCCGAGCAGCCGACCACATCGCTGCCGATTCCGAACCCGGACGACATCGTCCACATCATCTACACATCGGGCACCACCGGTGTTCCCAAGGGCGTCGCGGTCACCCACCACAACGTCACCCGGCTGTTCGAGTCGTTCCACCCGGGGCTTGATCCCGCCGGTGTGTGGACGCAGGGCCACTCGCTGGCCTTCGACTTCTCGGTGTGGGAGATCTGGGGCCCGCTGCTGCACGGCGGCCGTCTGGTCGTGGTGCCCGAGTCGGTCGCCGGCTCGCCGGACGACCTGCAGGCCCTGCTGGTCAGCGAGAACGTCAGCGTCCTGAGCCAAACCCCCACGGCGGTGGCGACGCTGACGACCGAGGGTCTGGAGTCGACCGCGCTGGTCGTCGCGGCCGAGGCCTGCCCCGCCGAGGTGGTGGACCGCTGGGCCCCGGGCCGCGTGATGGTCAACGGCTACGGGCCGACCGAGACCACGGTGTACGCGACGCTGAGCGCGCCGCTGGAGGCCGGGTCGGGTGTGGTGCCGATCGGCTCACCTGTTCCCGGTGCGGCGTTGTTCGTGCTCGACACCTGGCTGCGACCGGTCCCCGCCGGTGTGGTCGGTGAGCTCTATGTCGCCGGCCGCGGCGTGGGCGCCGGCTATGTGCGCCGCGCCGGGCTGACGGCATCGCGGTTCGTCGCGTGCCCGTTCGGCAAGGCCGGGGAGCGGATGTACCGCACCGGCGACCTGGTGCGCTGGGGCGACGACGGCCAGCTGCGCTACCTGGGCCGCGCTGACGAGCAGGTCAAGGTCCGCGGCTACCGCATCGAACTCGGCGAGGTGCGCTCGGCGTTGGCCGGGCTGGACGGCGTCGAGCAGGCGGCGGTGATCGCCCGCGAGGACCGTCCCGGTGACAAGCGGCTGGTCGGCTACATCACCGGAACCGCGGATGCCGCCGAGGTCCGCGCCCAGATGGCCGAGCGGCTGCCGGCATACATGGTGCCGACCGCGGTCGTCGCGATCGAGGCGATGCCGCTGACGGCCAACGGCAAGCTGGACCGCCGCGCGCTGCCGGCACCGGAGTACCGCGGTGGCGGCTACCGGGCGCCTTCGAGCGTGGTGGAGGAGATCCTGGCCGGGATCTACGCCCAGGTCCTCGGGCTCGACCGGGTCGGTGTCGACGACTCGTTCTTCGACCTGGGTGGCGACAGCATTTTGTCGATGCAGGTGACCGCGCGGGCGCGGGCCGCCGGTGTGCTGTGCCGGCCGCGCGACATCTTCGTCGAGCAGACGGTGGCCCGGTTGGCCACGGTGGCCACGGTGGCCACCGACGTCGACGGCGTCGTGGACGAGGGGTTGGGCCCGGTTGAGGCCACCCCGATCATGCGCTGGCTGCGCAGCGTCGAGGGCCCGATCGAGCAGTTCAACCAGACGGTTGTCGTCGATGCCCCTGCCGCGGTGACTCACGCCGACGTCGTTGCGGTGCTGCAGGGCCTGGCCGACCGCCACGCGATGCTGCGGCTGCGCGTCGAGGACGACGGGGCCGGCGGCTGGTCGCTGACCGTTCCCGAGCCCGGCTCGCTGGACGCGGCTTCCTGCGTGCACTCCGTCAACATCCTCTCGGACGAGGCGCTGGTCGCCGCGCGCGCGACGCTGAACCCGGCCGAGGGCGTGATGTTCAGCGCGGTGTGGGCCGAGTCGAACCGTCAGCTGGCGCTGATCATTCATCACCTGGCCGTCGACGGCGTGTCCTGGCGGGTGCTGCTCGAAGACCTCAACATCGCCTGGGCCCAGCACCACAGCGGGCAGCCGGTGGTGCTGCCGACCGGCGGCACGTCGTTCGCCCGCTGGTCCGCCCTGCTGAGCGAGCACGCCCGCGAGGCGGCGGTCGTGGAGTCCGCCGAGGTGTGGCGCCAGGTGGCGGCGACGCCGGCGGCGTTGCCCGCCGCGGCTGCCGAGGACACGTACGCCTCGGCGCAGAACTTGTCGGTGTCTCTGGACGTGGAGACCACGCGGCTACTCCTCGGTGAGGTGCCCGCGGCGTTCCACGCCGGCGTCAACGACATCCTGCTGATCGCCTTCGGCCTGGCCTGGGGCCAATTCCTGGGCACCTCCGCGCCGATCGGCATCGACGTCGAGGGCCACGGACGCCACGAAGAGCTGGGCCCCGACGTCGACCTCTCGCGCACCGTGGGCTGGTTCACCACCAAGTACCCGGTGGCGCTGACCGTCGGCGAGCTGGACTGGGCCGCAGTGGTTGCCGGTGACGCGCCGCTGGGCGCGCTGGTCAAGGCCGCCAAGGAGCAGCTGCGTGCCCTGCCCGACCCGTTGAGCTACGGGCTGCTGCGGTACGTGAACTCGGACGTCGAGCTGGCCGGGGCCGACCCGGTGATCGGGTTCAACTACCTGGGCCGGATGGGTGGCGCCGCGGAGCTGTCCGAGCAGTTCTGGCGCGTCGGCCCCGACGGCTTGTCGAGCAGCGCGGCCACCGTGGTGGCGATGCCGCTGGCCCACACCGTGGAGCTGAACGCCGTCACCCTGGACACCGACGCGGGCCCGCATCTGCAGGCCAACTGGACCTGGGCGGCCTCGGTGTTGGACGACGGCCAGATCAGCCAGCTGAGCCGGTTGTGGTTCGAGGCGCTGGCCGGCATCTGCACGCATGTCTGCGGCGGTGGCGGCGGGTTGACCCCGTCGGACCTCGCGCCGGCAAGGCTGAGCCAGCCCCAGATCGACGACCTCGAGGGTCAGCACAAGATCGCCGACGTGCTGCCGCTGACCCCGCTGCAGCAGGGCCTGTTCTTCCACTCGAGCGTCGCCGGCGACGGCGAGGACATGGGCGAGCTGTACGCCGTGCAGCTGGAGATCGGCCTCGCCGGTGCCCTGGACGCCGCGCGCCTGCGTGAGGCGGTGCACACCGTGGTGCGCCGGCACCCGCACCTGGTGGCGCGGTTCTACGACCAGTTCGACGAGCCGGTGCAGGTCATCCCGGCCGAGCCGGTCATGGCCTGGCGCTACGCCGAACTCGACGGCAGCGACATCGCCGAGCAGGTCGACGCGGCCTGCGCGGCCGAGCGCGCCGCGATCTGCGACATCGCCAACCAGCCGGCCTTCCGGGCCGGGTTGCTGCGCACCGGCGAAGACGAGCACCGCCTGGTGCTGACCTTCCACCACATCGTCGTCGACGGTTGGTCGATGCCGGTGCTGCTGCAGGAGATCTTCGCCGGTTACTACGGGCACACGCTGGGTGCGCCCGTGTCGTACCGCCGGTTCGTGACCTGGCTGGCCGAGCGCGACCACGCGGCCGCCGAAGCGGCCTGGGGTCAGGTGCTCGCCGGATTCGACACTCCCACCCTGGTCGGTCCTCCGGAGCGGTTGACGCACGGACAGCGCAGCGTCGCGTCGTTCCGGGTGTCTGCCGAGACGACGGCGGCGCTGGGCGAGCTGGCCCGCGCGCACCGCACCACGGTCAACACCGTGCTGCAGGCCGCCTGGGCCCAGCTGTTGTGCGGTCTGACCGGTCGCCAGGACGTGGCCTTCGGTGCCGCGGTTTCGGGGCGGCCGACCGACATGGCCGGCGCCGAGGCGATGGTCGGGTTGCTGATCAACACGGTTCCGGTGCGGGCCAACCTCACCACGGCCACCACTACCGCCGAACTGCTCGAGCAGCTGCAGAGCGCGCACAACGAGACGCTGGATCACGAGCACCTGGCGCTGCGGGACATCCACCGCATCACCGGTGTGGACCAGCTGTTCGACACCCTGTTCGTCTACGAGAACTACCCGGTCGACGCGTCGGCCCTGGGGGACATCGACGGGCTGTCGATCACCGAGTTCACCAACCGCGAATACAACCACTACCCGCTGACTGTGGCGGCGCTGCCGGGCGAAGAGCTGGGTCTGCGCGTCGAGTTCGACACCGACGTGTTCGATGCCCCGGGCGTCGAGGCCATCATCGAACGGCTGCGGCGGGTGCTGGCGGCGATGACCGCCGACCCGGAGCGGCGCCTGTCGTCGATCGATCTGCTCGACGAGGGCGAGCACGCCCGGCTCGACGGATGGGGCAACCGCGCGGTGGTTGGCCAGCCTTCTTCGGTGGCGACGTCGATCCCGGCGGTGTTCGCCGGCCAGGTCGCCCGGATCCCCGACGCGGCCGCGCTGACCTTCCAGGGTCGCTCGATGACCTATCGCGAGCTCGACGAGGCCTCCAGCCGGTTGGCCTCCGTCCTCGTCGGCGCCGGTGCCGGCCCCGGGGAGCGCGTCGCGCTGCTGTTGCCGCGGTCGACCGAGGCGATCGTGTCGATCATGGCGGTGCTCAAGACCGGGGCGGCCTACCTGCCGATGGACCCCGCGCATCCGGTTTCGCGGACGCAGTTCGTGCTCGGCGACGCCGCGCCGATCGCCGCGGTGACCACCACGGAACTGCGGCCCCGCTTCGACGGCTGCGACGTGACCGTCATCGATATCGCCGATTCGGCCGATGCCGCCGAAAGCAGCGTCGCCTTCACGGCGCCGACCGCCGACGACATCGCCTACATCATCTACACGTCGGGGACCACTGGCACCCCGAAAGGTGTTGCGGTCACTCACCGCAACGTGATCCGGTTGCTCGAGGCGCTGGACGCCGAGTTGGAGCTGGGCCAGGTCTGGTCGCAGTGCCACTCGCTGGCCTTCGACTTCTCGGTGTGGGAGATCTTCGGCGCGCTGCTGGGTGGCGGCCGGGTGGTCGTGGTGCCCGACGCGGTGGTTCGCTCGCCCGAGGACTTGCACGCGCTGTTGTCCACCGAGCATGTCGGTGTGCTGAGCCAGACGCCTTCGGCGTTCTACGCGCTGCAGACCGCCGACGCGCTGTCGCCGGAGCTGGGTCACCAGCTCAAGCTGCAGACGGTGGTGTTCGGTGGGGAAGCCCTTGAGCCGCAACGGCTTTCCCCCTGGATGAACAAGCACCCCGGGCCGCCGCGACTGATCAACATGTACGGCATCACTGAGACGACCGTGCACGCGTCGTTCCGCGAAATCGTCGATGCCGACGTCGAGAAGGCGGTCAGCCCCATCGGGGTGCCGCTGGATCACCTCGCCTTCTTCGTGCTCGACGGGTGGCTGCGCCCGGTGGCCGCCGGTGTCGTCGGCGAGCTGTACGTGGCCGGTGCCGGTCTGGCGGCCGGTTACATCGGCCGGCCCGACCTGTCGTCGACGCGATTCGTCGCTTGCCCCTTCGGTGGCAAGGGCGAGCGGATGTACCGCACCGGCGACCTGGTGCGCTGGGGCACCGACGGCCAGCTGCGCTACGTCGGTCGCGCCGACGAGCAGGTCAAGATCCGCGGGTACCGCATCGAACTCGGCGAAATCCGCACGGCTCTCGCCGATCTGGACGGTGTCGAGCAGGCGGTGGTGATCGCTCGCGAGGACCGTCCCGGCGACAAGCGCCTCGTCGGCTACGTCACCGGTGACGCCGACCCCGCGGAGCTGCGCGCTCAGCTGGGCGAGCGGTTGCCGGCCTACATGGTGCCCGCCGCGGTGGTCGTCGTGGAGGCCCTGCCGCTGACGGTCAACGGCAAGCTCGACGTCCGCGCGCTGCCGGCCCCCGAGTACCAAGAGTCCGGCGGTAGCTACCGGGCCCCGGTCACCGAGGTCGAGGAGGTCCTGGCCGGGATCTACGCGCAGGTGCTGGGCCTGGAGCGGGTCAGCGTCGACGATTCGTTCTTCGACCTGGGCGGCGACAGCATTTTGTCGATGCAGGTGGCCGCCCGCGCCCGCGCTGCGGGCGTGTTGTGCCGTCCGCGTGACATTTTCGTGGAGCAGACGGTGGCCCGGCTGGCCACGGTGGCCACGGTCGCCAGCGCCGAGGACCTGCTGGCCGACGAGGGCCTCGGCCCGGTGGTGACCACGCCGATCATGCACTGGCTGCGCAGCGTCAACGGACCCGTCGACCAGTTCAACCAAACGGTCGTGGTCGACGCCCCGGCCGGGGTGGGCGAGGCCGACGTGGTGGCGGTGCTGCAGGCGCTGCTGGATCGCCACGCGATGCTGCGGCTGCGCGTCGACGAGGATTGGTCGCTGTCCGTGCCGGAGCCCGGCTCGGTGGACGCCGGCATGTGCGTGCAGTCGGTGCACGAACTGACCGACGAGGCGCTGGTGGCGGGCCGCGAGAAGCTGAACCCGTCGGCGGGGCTGATGCTGAGCGCGGTGTGGGCCGAGTCGACCAGCCAGTTGGCGTTGATCATTCACCACCTGGCCGTCGATGGCGTGTCCTGGCGCGTGCTGCTCGAAGACCTCAACATCGCCTGGGCCCAGCACCACAGCGAGCAGGCCATCGAATTGCCCACCGGCGGAACGTCATTCGCCCGCTGGTCCATCCTGCTCGACCAGCACGCCCGCGACGAGGCGGTCGTGAAGTCCGCCGAAACATGGCGGCGGGTGGAGGCCACCAACGCGGTGCTGCCGGCGGTGCGGCCCGAGGACACGTACGCCACGGCGCAGACGTTGTCGGTGTCGCTGGATGCCGAGACGACGCGGTCGCTGCTCGGTGAGGTGCCCGCGGCGTTCCACGCCGGGGTCAACGACATCCTGCTGATCGCCTTCGGGATGGCGCTGAAGCAGCTTCGCGGCGTCGACGGGGCCATCGGCATCGATGTCGAGGGTCACGGCCGGCACGAGGAGCTGTCGGCCGAGGTCGACCTGTCGCGCACGGTCGGCTGGTTCACCACCAAGTACCCGGTGGCCTTGAGCGTTGGCGGGCTGGACTGGTCCCAGATCGCTTCCGGCGCAACGCCGTTGGGTACGCTGGTGAAGGACGCCAAGGAACAGCTTCGGGCGCTGCCCGACCCGCTGTCCTACGGGCTGCTGCGCTACCTGAACCCCGAGGTCGAGCTGGGGCAGTCGGACCCGGTGATCGGGTTCAACTACCTGGGCCGCATGGGCGGCACCACCGGGCTCTCCGATGAGCTGTGGCGGCTGGGCCCCGAGGGTCTGACCCGCGGCGCGGCCACCGTGGTGCCCCTGCCGCTGGCCCACAGCCTCGAGCTCAACGCGGTCACCCTCGACGCCGAGGCGGGCCCGCAGCTGCAGGCCAACTGGACCTGGGCGACGTCGGCCATCGACGCAGCGCAGATCGAGCGCCTCCACGAATTGTGGTCCGAGGCGCTGGCCGGGATCTGCGCCTACGTGCGCGGCGGTGGCGGCGGGTTGACCCCGTCGGATCTCGCCCCCGCGCGGTTGAGCCAGCCGCAGATCGACGAGCTCGAGCGCGAGCACGAGCTGGCCGACGTGCTGCCGCTGACCCCGCTGCAGCAGGGCTTGTTCTTCCACACCAGCCTCACCGAAGGCAGCGGCGACGACCTCGGCGAGCTGTACGCCGTGCAGCTGGCCGTGACGCTGACCGGCCCGCTGGACGCGCAGCGTTTGCACGACGCCGTGCAGGCAGTGGTGCGCAGGCATCCGCACCTGGTGGCCCGCTTCAGCGACTACTACGACGAGCCCGTGCAGATCGTTCCGGCCGAACCGATGGCGCCCTGGAGCTACATCGAGTTCGACGGCGGCGACATCGACACGCAAGTCGAGCGGGTGTGTGCGGCCGAGCGCGCGGCGATCTGCGACCTGGCGAACCAGCCGGCCTTCCGGGCGGCGCTGTTGCGCACCGGCGAGGACCGGTACCGGTTCGTGCTGACCAACCACCACATCGTGATGGACGGCTGGTCGAAACCGATTCTGCTGCAGGAGATCTTCGCCGGCTACTACGGCCAGCAGCTGGGTGCGGCGACCTCGTATCGCCGGTATGTCACCTGGTTGTCCGAGCGGGACAAGGTTGCCGCCGAGGCCGCCTGGGGCGACGTGTTCGCCGGCTTCGACAGCCCGGCGCTGGTGGCCGAGGCCGGTCGGGAACGGTTGGGGCGCCGCGACGTTGCCTCGTTCACCGTCCCCGCCGAGACCACCGCGGCGCTGGGCGAGCTGGCGCGGTCCTGCCACACCACGGTCAACACGGTGTTGCAGGCCGCATGGGCTCAGCTGCTGGTCTGGTTGACCGGTCGCAGTGATGTGGCGTTCGGCACGGCGGTGTCGGGCCGGCCCACCGAGATCGCCGGGGCGGACTCGATGGTCGGGTTGTTGATCAACACCGTGCCGGTGCGCGCGAGCATCAACGCGGCCAGCACCATTGGTGATCTGCTCGAGCAGCTGCAGGGTGCCTACAACGACACGCTCGAGCACCAGCACCTGGCGCTCAGCGACATTCACCGCGTCACCGGCCACGACCAGCTGTTCGACACCTTGTTCGTCTACGAGAACTACCCGATCGACGCCGCGGCGTTGTTGGGCATCGACGAACTGTCGTTCAGCGAGGTCACCAGCCAGGAGTACAACCACTACCCGCTGACGGTGCAGGCCGTGCCGGGACACGAGATCAGCCTTCGGGTCGAATACGACACCGAGCTGTTCAACACCACCCGCATCGAAAAGCTCATCCAACGGCTCCAGCGCGTGCTGGTAGCCATGACCGGAAGCTCGGCCTAGCGGGAACCGCCGGCCCACGCCGGCGGTCCCGGGCTTTCGCGTTACCCGGCGTTCGGACTCAGCCCGCGCAAGCGCCCGCCACCGCACAGCCGAAGCTACGCGGTGGCAGGCTCAATGGAACGTCTTGCGGTCAGGCCGCCTGAGCGGGAGCCAACTTCTCGTACAGCAAGTCGGACAGTCCGCGAACGGTGTTGACGTTGGCGAGGTCGGTCGGGCTGATCCGGATTCCCGTCTCGGTCTCGACGCGGGTGCGCAGTTCCAGCGCTCCCAGCGAGTCCATGCCGTACTCCGACAGCGGCCGGTCGGGGTCGACACTGCGCCGCAGAATCAGGCTGACTTGCTCGGAGACCAACTTCCGCAGCCGGGTCGGCCACTCTTCCAGGGGCAGCTCTTCGAGCTCGGCCCGGAACTTGCTTGTCCCGCCAGCGTTTTGGGCATTGGAGCGGAACGCCTCGGCGAACGGGCTGCGCTCGGCGAACAGTTCCAGCCACGGCGTGCCCGTGGTCGGCGCATAGCCCGTGTAGGCGCGGTTGTGCCGCAGCAGCGCATCGAACGCGTACGCGCCCTCGTCGGGAGCGATCGCGAGGGCGGTGTTCTCCGCCAGCGCGACGCCCCGCCCGATCTGAGCCCATGCACCCCACGCGATCGCGGTCGCCGGAAGTCCCTGAGCCTTGCGCCACAGCGTGAAGGCGTCCACCCAGCTGTTGGCCGCTGCGTAGGCACCCTGTCCCGGCGAGCCCACCAGCGCGGCCGCCGACGAGAACACGCAGAACCAGTCCAACGGCTGCTCGGCGGTGGCCGTGTGCAAGTTCCACGCGCCGTTGACCTTTGGCTTCCAGTCACGCTCGAGAAGCTCGTCGGTGATGTTGCCCAGGGTGGCGTCCTCGACCACCGCGGCCGCATGCAGCACGCCGCGCAGCGGCAGGCCGGTGGCGGTCGCCGCGGTCACCAACCGCTCCGCGGTGCCGGACTCCACGATGTCGCCGCTCTCGACGACAACGTCAGCGCCCGTCGCGCGAATGCGCTCGATCTCCTCCTGCGCCTCGGGCGTCGGCTGCGAGCGCGAGGTCAGCACGATCCGTCCCGCGCCGGCCGCCGCCATCTTTTCGGCCAGGAACAAGCCCAGGCCGCCGAGGCCACCGGTAACGATGTACGAGCCGTCGCCCCGGAAGGCCCGCACCTGTCCGGGCGGCAGGATCACGCTGTTGCGTCCCGCGTGCGGGATGTCGAGCACCAGCTTGCCGGTGTGCTGCGCACCGCTCATCACGCGGATGGCGGTGGCCGTGTCGGCCAGTGGGTAGTGCGTGGTCTCCGGCATCGGCAGCGTACCGTCCGCCGTGAGCTGGTACACCTTGGTCAGGATCTCCCGCAGCCGCTCCGGGTGGCTGTAACCCAGCAACCCGAGGTCGACGGCGAGGAACGACAGGTTGCGCCGGAACGGGAAGAGCCCCAGCCGGGTGTCGCCGTAGATGTCGCGCTTGCCGATCTCGATGAATCGTCCACTGAGAGCGAGCAATTCGAGCCCCGCGCGCTGTGCTGCGCCGGTGACCGAGTTGAGCACGATGTCGACGCCGTAGCCCTTGGTGTCGCGCCGGATCTCGTCGGCGAACTCGACGCTGCGGGAGTCGTAGACGTGCTCGACGCCCATGTCGCGCAACAGCTGCCGGCGCTCGTCGCTACCCGCGGTGGCGAAGATCTCGGCGCCCGCGGCGCGGGCGATGGCGATGGCCGCCTGTCCCACACCACCGGTTCCGGAGTGGATCAACACCTTGTCGCCCTTGCGGATCCGGGCCAGCTCTTCCAAGCCGTACCACGCGGTGGCGTGCGCGGTGGTGATCGCGGCGGCCTGCGCTTCGGTCAGGCCGTCCGGCAGCGTGACTGCCAGGTGGGCGTCGCAGGTGATGAAGGTGGCCCAGCAGCCGTCGGCGAAGATACCGCCGACGTGATCGCCCACCTTGTGGTCCGTGACGTCGGGTCCGACCGCGGTCACCACGCCGGCGAAGTCGGTGCCGGGTGCCGGCAGCCGGCCCTCGAAGGCCGGGTAGCGGCCGAACGCGTTGAGCACGTCGGCGAAGTTGATGCTGGACGCACTGACCGCAACCTCGATCTGTCCGGGTCCCGGCGGAATCCGTTCGGCAGCAACGAGTTCGATCGACTCCAGATCACCGGGCATCCGGATCTGCAGACGCATCCCGTCCGTCGCGGTGTCCACCACGGTGGTCCGCCGCTCCTCGGGGCGCAGCGGCGTCGGGGACAGCCGCGCGACATACCATTCGCCGCCGCGCCATGCCGTCTCGTCCTCGTCGGACCCGCTCAGCAGTTGCCGCGCCAGCTGTTCGACATCGGTCGCATCGTCGACATCGATCTGGCACGCCCGCAGGTGCGGGTGCTCGGTGCCGATGACGCGGATCAGCCCGCGCAGGCCGGCCTGCTCCATGTTGGGCACGTCGCCGTCGACCACGGTCTGGGCGTCGCGCGTCACTACGAAGAGGCGGGTGTGCTCGCCGGTGGTCTCGGTCAGCTCGCGGGTGATGCGAACCAGATGCTGCACGTAGTCGTGACCCAGCTGCGGCGACTTGTCGTCGGCGTCGCCGTTTTTCGGCCCGGTGAGGATCGCCACGCCGGTGAAGTCGCTCGAGCTGAGGTATGTCTTCAGCGCTTCGACGTTCGAGGCGTGGTCGGCCTGCTGTGGCCAGGACATCGTGGTGCATTGCGCGCCATGGGTTTTCAGGGCGTCGGTCAATGCGGCCAGGTCGGCGCTGTCCGTGGTGCTGACCAACAGCCAGTTCCCGGCCTCGGCCTGGTCCACCTCGGGCACCTCGCGGTGCCGCCATTCGACGGTCAGCAGCCGCTCGGCGAGCACCTTGTCGTCGCGGCCGGCCGGCGAGACGCCGGTGCCGAACCGCAGCCCCTGCACGCTGAGCAGGACGGTGCCGCGCTCGTCGAGGATCTCGAGGTCGGATTCGATGGCGGTGGCCTCGACGTGGGTGATCCGCGAGTAGCAGTACTGCGCGTTGCGGGCGGGGACGTAGGAGCGCAGCCGGCGCACGCTCAGTGGCAGCGCCAGCGCGTCCTCGCCCAGCGCCTGGACCTCCGGGTGCGCACCCACGGACTGGAACGCGGCGTCGAGGAGGGCCGGGTGCACGCCGTAAGCGCTTTGCTGCGTGCGGATCTGGCTGGGCAGCACGACGTCGGCCAGCACGGTGTGGCCGGTCTCGCCCTCGGCCTCGACGAGGTGCAGGGCGCCAAGCCCTTCGAACGCCGGGCCGTACTGGACACCACGGGCATCCAGGCCCTTACGCACCTCGGCGCCGTCCTCCTCGCGCGGATGCGCCGCGAGCAGCGCGGCGATGTCGTAGGCGGCGGGCTGCTCGTCGGTAGCGACGGTCAGGACGCCGGCCGCCTGGCGCGACTGTTCGCCGCCCTGGTTCGTCTCCACGAGGAAGTTGAGAACATCGGGCTGTGCCACCGATGCGGAGGCGCCGACCACGGTCTCCTCGTCGAGCAGCAGTGCCGACTCGAAACGGAGGTCGCGGACCTCGGAGCCCTCGCCCAGGACGGTATGCGCTGCGGCCAAAGCCATCTCGCAGTACGCGGCGCCCGGAAGCACCGACACGTTGCGGATCTGGTGGTCCTCCAGCCACGGCTGGGCGCCGGTGCCGACGTCGGACTGCCAGACGTGGCGCTCCGGTTCCTCCTGCAGGCGCACGTGCGGGCCCAGCAGCGGGTGGACCGAGATGGTCGAACCGCCGCGCGCGGAGTTCTTCTCCTGGTCGTCCGGCCTCAGCCGCAGGTCTTTGTGTGTCCAGGTGGGCAGTGGCGCATCGACCAGCTTGCCCGTCGGGTACAGCGTCGAGAAGTCGATCGCGGCGCCCGCGCTGTGCAGGGCAATCAGGAAGTCGCGCAAGCCGTTTGGCAGCTCCTGTTCGCGGCGCATGCCGGCGACACCGATCGCCGGGATGTCGAGGTTGCGCGCCGTCTGCTCCAGCGGGTGGATCAGCAGCGGGTGCGGCGACAGCTCGGCGAACACCCGGAAGCCGTCCTCCAGGGCGGCCTGCACCGCCGCGGAGAAGCGCACCATGTTGCGCAGGTTGTCCACCCAGTACTGGGCGTCACAGGTGACCGGCTCGCGCGGGTCGAACAGCGTCGAGGAGTAGTAGGGCACCTCGGGCTTCTGCGGCTTGATGTCGGCCAGCACGCCGCTCAGCTCGTCCAGGATCGGGTCGACCTGGGGGGAGTGCGAGGCGACGTCGACGGCGACCTCGCGGGCCATGATCTCGCGCTCTTCCCACGCCGCGACGAGCTCGCGCACCGTGTCGGTGGCACCACCGATCACGGTCGACTGCGGCGAGGCCACCACGGCCACCACGACATCGCTGACGCCGCGGGCCATCAACTCCGAAAGCACTTGCTGCGCAGGCAATTCCACCGACGCCATCGCGCCGGCGCCGGAAATGCGGGTCATCAGCCGGGACCGGCGGCAGATCACGCGCGCCCCGTCCTCCAGCGAAAGCGCGCCCGCGACAACGGCGGCCGCGGACTCACCGAGGGAGTGGCCGATCACCGCGCCGGGGCGCACGCCGTACGCCTTCATCGTCGCGGCCAGTGCCACCTGCATGGTGAAGATCGTCGGCTGGATGCGGTCGATGCCGGTGACGACCTGCGGGGCCGACAACGCGTTGGTGACCGAGAATCCGGACTCCCGGGCGATCAGCGGCTCGACCTGGGCGACCGTGGCGGCGAACACCGGCTCGCTGGCCAGCAGTTGCGCGCCCATCTCCGCCCACTGCGAACCCTGTCCGGAGAACAACCACACCGGTCCGCGGTCGTCGCGGCCGACGGCGGCCTCATACGGGGTGTCGCCGTCGGCGACCTCGCGCAGCGCCGTGGTGAGCTCCGAGAAGTTGTTGGCCACGACGGCGGTGCGCACCGGGCGGTGCACCCGGCGGCGCGCCAGGGTGTAGCCGAGATCTTCCGGCGCCACCTCGTCGTGCGACTGCACCCAGTCGGCGAGCCGGCCCGCGGTGCGGCGCAGTTCGTCAGCCGAGGTGGACGACAGCGGGAAAACGAATGGCGCGGAGGGCGTTTCGCCCGAGGCGTCGATCGTGGTGGGCGCCTCCGGGGCCTGCTCCATAACGATGTGGACGTTGGTGCCCGAAAGGCCGTACGACGAGACGGCCGCGCGGCGCAGGTGTTTGCCGTTAGTGGGCCAAGGCGTGTTCTCTTGTGGCACAAAGAGATTGGTCTTGATCTTGGCCATCTGGTCGGGCAGCTTGTTGAAGTGCAGGTTCTGCGGGACCACACCGTGCTGCAGGGCCAGCACCGTCTTCAGCACACCCAGCGCGCCTGAAGCGGACTGCGCGTGGCCGAAGTTGGTCTTCACGGTGGCCAGGGCGCAGGGCCCGTCGACGGCGTAGACGTTGGCCAGGCTGGCGTATTCGATCGGGTCACCGATCGGGGTGCCGGTGCCGTGCGCCTCGACCATTCCCACCGTGGCGGGGTCGATGCCGGCGGCGGCCAGCGCCGCGCGGTACACCTCGGTCTGCGCCTTTTCCGAGGGCGTGGCGATGTTGACCGTGTGGCCGTCCTGGTTGGCGGCGGTGCCGCGGATGACGGCCAGGATGCGGTCGCCGTCGCGCTGCGCGTCGGACAACCGCTTGAGCAGCAGCATCACCGAGCCTTCACCGGAGACGAAGCCGTCGGCGTCGACGTCGAAGGCGTGGCACTTCCCGGTGGGCGACAGCATGCCCTGGGCCGACCCGGCGGCCGATTTGCGGGGGTCCAGCGTGGCCGAGGCGCCACCGGCGATGGCCAGGTCGCTTTCGCCCTCGTGCAGGCTGCGGCAGGCCAGGTGGATCGCCGTCAGGCCGGACGAGCAGGCGGTGTCGACCGTCATCGCGGGGCCGTGCACGCCGAGGGCGTACGAGACGCGGCCCGACGCCAGGCTGAAGTTGTTGCCGGTGAAGCCGTAGGGCCCCTCGACGGCGTGCGCGTCGGCGGCCAGCAACTGGTAGTCGGCGTGCGTCAGGCCGAGGAACACACCGGTCAGCGTGTTGGCGATGGTCTCTTTGGTGAGGCCGGCGTGCTCCATGGCCTCCCAGGAGGTCTCCATGACGATCCGGTGCTGCGGGTCCATCTCGGTCGCCTCGCGCTCGCCGACCCCGAAGAACTCGAGGTCGAACCCGTAGACGTCATCGAGGAACGAGCCCCACTTGGACACGGACCGACCCGGCACGCCGGGCTCCGGGTCGTAGTAGTCGTCGACGTCCCAGCGGTCACCCGGAACCTCGGTGACCAGGTCGTCGCCGCGCAGCAGCGCGTCCCAGAGCTGCTCTGGTGACTCGATGCCACCGGGGAGCCGGCACCCGACGCCGATGACGGCAACGGGTGTGACGGGTGTGACGCTCGCGGCGGGCGTGTTCATGCCAGTCGAACCTCGATCATCGTTCGCCCCGAACGAATCCATTCCGCCTCCTATTGGAACGGCTGAGTAAGCCTTGTTTTCTGCTGCGTTGACGCACGTCGTGGCATCCTCTCGGCCCCCCGCGATGCCCACGTTCGGTCAAGCGCTGTCCTCCATCGAGTTCGTACTGTAGGCGATCTGTGCAGTTTGGGGGCCGGTTCCCGAGGAACTGTTGCACGCGCTGCTTACGCCTACCGAGTAAGGACAACCTTGGTGCCGATTGGATTTATTTCGTCAGCGGCGGTGCACTTCACCCCGCCACGCAACTGGTCCTTTTTGACCGTGCGGCGTCGTTACCCACGGTAACCTGATGCCCGTGATCCAGAGTTCCGTTACAGGTGTGCTGCGCGAACGCGCCAGTCTGCAGCCCAATGACAAGGCGTTCACGTTTGTCGACTACGACCAGGATTGGGACGGGGTCGAGGAAACCCTGACCTGGGGCCAGCTGTACCGGCGGACCGTGAACATGGCCAAGGCGCTGCAGCAGTCCGGGTCGCCCGGCGACCGTGCGGTGATCTTGGCCCCGCAGGGCCTCGACTACATCGTCGCGTTCCTCGGTGCGATGGAGGCGGGGCAGATCGCGGTCCCGCTCGCCGTGCCGCTGGGCGGTGTGAGCGACGAGCGCGTCAGCTCCGTCTTGCGCGACTCGGCACCGTCGGTCGTGCTGACCACGTCGCCCGTCGTCGACGTCGTCGCCGGCTACGTCAAGGGGGAGTCCAGCGGACCCGTTCCGTCGCTGATCGAGGTCGACCAGCTGGACCTGGACGGCGCGATGGGCTCGTTCCGGAGCGAAAGCCGTTCCGGCACCGCGTATTTGCAATACACGTCAGGGTCCACCCGGTCGCCGGCCGGCGTGATGATCTCGCACCGGAACTTGGTGGCCAACTTCGAGCAGATCATGGCCGACTACTTCGCGGAGATGGGCGGAGTTTCGCCTGCGGACATGACGATCACGTCGTGGCTGCCCTTCTACCACGACATGGGCCTGGTCCTCGGGGTGTGCGCGCCCGTGCTGGGCGGTTTCCGGACGGTGCTCACCAGCCCGGTGTCGTTCCTGGCGCGCCCGGCGCGCTGGATGCAGATGCTGGCCAAGAACACGCACCCGTTCTCGGCCGCCCCGAACTTCGCGTTCGAGTTGGCGGCGCGCAAGACGTCGAACGACGACCTGGCCGGGATGGACCTGGGCGAGGTCCTGGTCATCCTCAGCGGTAGCGAGCGGGTGCACCCCACGACGCTGAAGCGATTCAACGACCGGTTCGCGCGCTTCAATTTCCCGGACAAGGCGATCCGCCCGTCTTATGGCCTGGCCGAGGCGACGGTGTACGCGGCGACCCGCACTCCGGCCAACCCGCCCGAGGTCGTCGAGTTCGATTCCGAGAAGCTGTCGGCAGGCAACGCGCAGCGCTGCGCGACCGGATCGGGGACGCCGCTGGTCAGCTACGGCGTGACCCGGTCGCCGATCATCCGCATCGTCGATCCGGAGACTCGCATCGAGTGCCCGGAGGGCACCGCCGGGGAAATCTGGATGCACGGCGAGAACGTCGCGCTGGGCTACTGGCAGAAGCCCGACGAGACGGAGCACACGTTCCACGGCCGCGTGGAAAGTCCGGCCGACGGCCTGCCCGCCGAGGGCTGGCTGCGCACGGGGGACCGGGGCTTCTTCTCCGACGGCGAGATGTTCATCATCGGCCGCATCAAGGACCTGCTGATCGTCTACGGGCGCAACCACTCGCCCGACGACATCGAGGCGACGATCCAGGAGATCACCCGCGGACGATGCGCGGCGATCGCGGTGTCCGACGCGGGCACCGAGCAGCTCGTCGCCATCATCGAGGTCAGGGACCGCGGTAAGTCCGAGGAGGCGGCGGACCAGCTCGCCGACGTCAAGCGCGACGTCACCTCGGCGATATCCAACTCGCACGGGCTCGGCGTCGCCGATCTGGTGCTGGTGTCGCCCGGCTCGATCCCGATCACCACGAGCGGCAAGGTGCGCCGCGCGGCGTGTGTCGAGCAGTACCGGCACGGTCAGTTCGCGCGCCTGGACGCCTAGGGGCCAATCGCGGGTCGCGTCGCGGAACGCGGCCATCGGGTGCACCGCTGGCTACGCTCAAACGATGACGACAGCCCGTGTGCCCGGATTGCCGCTCGCGGAGGCCCGGGCCGCCGCCGACGAGGCGGCCGTGCCCGACTACATGGCCGAGCTCAGCATCTTCCAGGTGCTGCTGAACCACCCGCAGCTCGCGCGGGCCATCAACGACTTGCTGGCCACCATGCTGTGGCACGGCGAGCTGGACTCGCGGCTGCGCGAGCTGGTGATCATGCGGATCGGCTGGCTGACCGGGTGTGATTACGAGTGGACGCAGCATTGGCGCGTTGCTTCCCGGCTCGGGGTGACGGCCGATGACCTGCTCGGGGTGCGCGACTGGCAGCACTACGACGGATTCGGGCCCGCCGAACGCGCGGTGCTGGCCGCCACCGACGACGTGGTGCGCGACGGCGCGATGAGCGCCGAGAGCTGGGCGGCGTGCGAACGCGAATTGCACGGCGATGCAAAGGTTCTCGTCGAGCTCGTCACCGCGATCGGCGCGTGGCGGATGATCTCGTCCATCCTGCAGAGCCTGCAGGTCCCGCTGGAGGAGGGCGTGGCCAGCTGGCCGCCGGACGGCCGGACGCCGCGCTAGGCGACACCAAACACGTTGTCCGGCAATTCCTCTCGTGAACTCATTGACATATCAATCCCGGCTTCTTAGCGTCGTGAAATGCGAACCAGAGTCGCCGAGATGCTCGGTGTTGAGTTCCCGATCTGCGCCTTCAGCCACTGCCGCGACGTCGTCGCGGCGGTCACCAACGCCGGCGGGCTCGGCGTCCTCGGGGCCGTCGCGCACAGCCCCGAGCGGCTGCAAAGCGAGCTGGCCTGGATCGAGGAGCAGACCGGCGGCAAGCCCTTCGGTGTCGACCTGTTGCTGCCGCCCAAATACGTCGGCGCCGAGCGAGGCGGGATCGACGCGAAGCAGGCGCGCGAGCTGTTGCCCGAGGAGCACCGGGCATTCGTCGACGACCTGCTGGCCCGCTACGGCGTCGCGCCGTCGGCCGACCCGCCGCGAGCCCTGGGCGGCCTCAACATCTCGCCCAAGGGGTATGAACCGCTGCTGGAAGTGACCTTCGCGCACAACATTCGGCTGTTCGCCAGCGCGCTCGGTCCGCCCCCGGCCGACGTCGTAGAGCGCGCGCACGACAAGGGCGCGGTGGTGGCGGCGCTGGCCGGCACCACCGAACACGCGCGCCGGCACGCCGCCGCCGGCGTCGACCTGATCGTCGCGCAGGGCACCGAGGCGGGCGGTCACACCGGCGAGGTGGCCACGATGGTGCTGGTGCCCGAGGTCGTCGACGCGGTCGCGCCGGTGCCGGTGCTGGCGGCGGGCGGGATCGCGCGCGGCAGGCAGGTCGCGGCCGCGCTGGCGCTGGGCGCCGAGGGCGTGTGGTGCGGGTCGGTGTGGCTGACGACGGAGGAAGCCGAGACGGTGCCCGTGGTCAAGGAGAAATTCCTGGCCGCCTCGTCGTCGGACACCGTGCGGTCGCGGTCGATGACGGGCAAGCCGGCGCGAATGCTGCGCACGGCCTGGACCGACGAATGGGAACGGCCGGAGAACCCCGACCCGCTCGGGATGCCGCTGCAGACGGCCCTGATCACCGAACCGCAGGTGCGGATCAACCAGGCGGCCACGCACCCGGGCTCGGCGGCCCGGGAGTTGGCGACCTATTTCGTCGGGCAGGTGGTCGGTTCGCTCGACCGGGTTCGGCCGACGCGGGCGGTGGTGCTCGACATGGTCGAGGAGTTCATCGACACGGTCGGGCGGCTGCAGGGGCTGGTCGACTAGCGCAGTTTGCGCATGTCACCGCCCCTGAAGCTGGCCGAACGCTGTGGGTGCGCGTAATGGATGCAAAAAGATCGCGCAACACGCGCGGGCGAATTTGACCGCGTTGCGGCCGTCATGCATCCTTGGGCCGAGCACCTCGTTAGGCGAGGCGTCCACACGAATACAGGCCACTGACCCCGAACGTCGAAAGACGCCCCGGGTCAGGACAGCTCCTCCCGGCTTAAGGGTTGAGCCCAGGTGGCTTCCGAGCAATCGGACACGTCGTGTGGTGCCAAAACTCTGACGAGAGGGGTGCAGATCTCCGACGTTCGTCGGGTTCGGTACTCCTTCTGGTGCGCACAGAAAGTGCGGGCAACCGCACGCGTCGAGCCGTCGAGGAGGTGAGGGACGAATGAGTTCCAGTGGCAGTCCGGATGGATATCCGGGCGATCTTCCGTCCCAACCCGACCTCCGGCGCAATGTTTTTCGCTAAGTCGCCGCACGCGATCGGCCTGTCGGCCAAGCGTTTTCGGATCGGAGCGGGACACTTGAGTCCAGTTGATGCTCGTTTCGAATTCTCCTCGAGGAGGCGATCATGACCGCAGCTCTGCAGCACGAAGTAGTAACCCTGGTGCCCACCCGCGACCTGCGGCTGGTGCACGACACGTCTCCGGTTCCGGCTCCCGCGCCCAAGAAGGCGACCGGTCCGGCCGTCGCAGGCCACTTCGGTGCCGGCGACCCGCTGGTGGACGGCGCCGCTCGGCTGTTGAGCGTCCCGGTCCGGCACGTGTACGCCGCTCTGTGGCGGGTCGGGCTCATCGACGTCGTCAAGGCTTGACCAAACGGTCCAGCCGCTCGTGATTGATTTGCGGCCCTACGTAGAATCGACAGGGCGTCGATCCGGCTATCACCGGGGAGCTTTCGGAAGAACGGCCGTCCGGCCAAGTAGAACCGAACGGGTAGGCCCGTCACAGCCATAATCGAGCGGTCGCGCGGCAGCGCGGCAAGCGGGGTGGTACCGCGGCGCTCGCGCAGGTAGCGCGTCGTCGTCCCCAACGGGCATAGTGCCGAATGGCATTAAGGCACAGGAGACGACGCACATCGTGACCGATAACGCTGACGGCAAGGCGTATCCGAAGTTGGCGGCCGGGTCGCCTGACTTCCCGGCGCTCGAACTCGACGTCCTCGACTACTGGGCCCGTGACGACACCTTCCGGGCCAGCATCGCCCGCCGCTCCGACGCCGAGGAGTACGTCTTCTACGACGGCCCGCCGTTCGCCAACGGGCTGCCGCACTACGGGCACCTGCTCACCGGCTACGTGAAGGACATCGTGCCGCGGTACCGCACGATGCGCGGCTACAAGGTCGATCGCCGATTCGGCTGGGACACCCACGGGCTGCCCGCCGAACTCGAAGTCGAACGGCAGCTGGGCATCACCGACAAGTCGCAGATCGACGACATGGGGATCGCCGCGTTCAACGAGGCGTGCCGCGAATCGGTGTTGCGCTACACAGATGAATGGCAGGCCTACGTCACCCGCCAGGCGCGCTGGGTCGACTTCGACAACGACTACAAGACGCTCGATCTGCCCTACATGGAGTCGGTGATCTGGGCGTTCAAACAGCTGCACGACAAGGGCCTGGCCTATGAGGGCTACCGGGTATTGCCGTACTGCTGGCGCGACGAAACCCCGTTGTCCAACCACGAATTGCGGATGGACGACGACGTCTACCAAAGGCGGCAGGACCCGGCCGTCACGGTCGGCTTCCGGGTGGCGGGCGGCGAGCTGGACGGCGCCTACCTGCTGGTGTGGACGACCACGCCGTGGACGCTGCCGTCCAACCTCGCGGTTGCCGTCAACCCCGAGGTCACCTACGTCGCGGTGCGGGCCGGCGACCGTCGCCTGGTGTTGGCCGAGGCGCGGCTCGGTGTCTACGCGAAAGAGCTTGGGCTGCAAGAAGGGGAGTCGCCCGAGGTGGTCGGGAGCTACACCGGCGCCGAGCTGCTGGGCACGCGCTACCTGCCGCCGTTCCCGTATTTCATGGATACCGCAAAGGCCTTTCAGGTGCTGCCGGGTGACTTCGTCACCACCGAGGACGGCACGGGGATCGTGCACATGGCGCCGGCCTACGGTGAGGATGACATGGCGACCACCGACAGGGTGGGCATCGTGCCGGTCACCCCGGTCGACTCCAAGGGCCGGTTCGACGCCACCGTCCCGGATTACCAGGGGCAGCACGTCTTTGACGCCAACCCGCACATCATCCGCGACCTGAAGAACCAGAGCGGCCCGGCTGCCGTCAACCAGCCGGTGCTGATCCGCCACGAAACCTACGAGCACCCCTACCCGCACTGCTGGCGGTGCCGCAACCCGCTGATCTACCGGGCGGTGTCGTCGTGGTTCGTCACGGTCACCGAATTCCGCGACCGCATGGTGGAGCTCAACCAGCAGATCACCTGGTACCCCGAGCACGTCAAGGACGGCCAGTTCGGTAAGTGGCTGCAGGGCGCCCGCGACTGGTCGATCTCCCGAAATCGGTACTGGGGCACGCCAATTCCGGTGTGGAAGTCCGACGACCCGGCCTACCCGCGCATCGACGTGTACGGGAGCCTCGACGAGCTGGCGCGCGACTTCGGGGTGCGGCCCACCAACCTGCACCGGCCCTTCATCGACGAGCTCACCCGGCCCAACCCCGACGACGCGACCGGCAACAGCACGATGCGGCGCATTCCCGATGTGCTCGACGTGTGGTTCGACTCGGGGTCCATGCCGTATGCCCAGGTGCACTACCCGTTCGAGAACTCCGACTGGTTCGACACCCACTACCCGGGCGACTTCATCGTGGAGTACATCGGGCAGACCCGCGGCTGGTTCTACACGCTGCACGTGCTGGCCACCGCGCTATTCGACCGCCCGGCGTTCAAAACCTGTGTGGCGCACGGCATCGTGCTCGGCTCCGACGGCGCGAAGATGAGCAAGTCGCTGCGCAACTATCCCGATGTCTCCGAGGTGTTCGACCGCGACGGCTCCGACGCGATGCGCTGGTTCCTGATGGCGTCGCCGATCCTGCGCGGCGGCAATCTGATCGTCACCGAGCAGGGCATCCGGGAGGGCGTGCGGCAGGTGCTGCTGCCGCTGTGGAACGCCTACAGCTTCCTGGCCCTGTATGCGCCCAAAGTCGGTACCTGGCGCACCGATTCGAAGCATGTGCTGGATCGCTACATCCTGGCCAAGCTGGCCGTGCTGCGCGACGAGCTCACCGGATCGCTGGAGGTGTGCGACATCTCGGGGGCGTGCGAGCAGCTGCGGCAGTTCACCGAGGCGTTGACGAATTGGTATGTGCGACGGTCGCGTTCGCGGTTCTGGGAGGAAGACCGCGACGCCGTCGACACGCTGCACACCGTGCTGGAGGTGGTCGCACGCCTGGCCGCGCCGCTGCTGCCGCTGGTCACCGAGATCATCTGGCGCGGGCTCACCGGCGAGCGTTCGGTGCACCTCACCGACTGGCCGCAGGCCGGCTTAGTGCCGCCGGACCCCGACCTGGTCGCCGCGATGGATCAGGTCCGCGACGTGTGTTCGGCGGGGTCGTCGCTGCGCAAGGCCAAGAAGCTGCGGGTGCGCCTGCCGCTGCCGAAACTGACTGTGGCGGTGGAAGATCCGCAGCAGCTGGTGCCGTTCACTGACCTGATTGCCGACGAACTCAACGTCAAGAGCGTGGAGCTGACCGACGCGATCGACACCTACGGCCGCTTCGAGCTCACCGTCAACGCGCGGGTGGCCGGGCCGCGATTGGGCAAGGACGTGCAGGCCGCGATCAAGGCGGTCAAGGCGGGCGAGGGCGTCGCCAACCCGGACGGCACCCTGACCGCTGGTCCCGCGGTGCTGCAGCCCGAGGAGTACAGCTCGCGGCTGGTGGCCGCCGACCCGGAGTTCACCGCGGCGCTGCCCGGCGGAGCGGGGCTGGTGGTGCTGGACGGCACGGTCACCCCCGAGCTGGAGGCCGAGGGCTGGGCCAAGGACCGGATTCGTGAGCTGCAGGAGTTGCGCAAGTCGACCGGGCTCGACGTGTCCGACCGCATTCAGGTGGTGATGGCGGTGCCCGGCGAACGGGCCGACTGGGCGCGCACGCACCGCGACCTGATCGCCGGCGAAATCCTGGCCACCAGTTTCGAATTCGGTGAGCCGGTCGATGGTTCCGAGATCGGCGACGGCGTGCGGGTGAGCATCGCTAAGGCGTAGGCGCGCGGGCGAGAGGTTCAATCGCCCAATCGCAGCGCGCGGCGGGCATGGGGCCAGAACGGCATGCCCGCGACGACGGTCGCGCCCGTGGCGATGAGGCCGACCGCGACGTCGACGCTCTCGCGGCCGTCGGCTGCCCAGTAGACGTCCTTGAGGTCCAACAGCAGCGCCAGCTCGTCGACGATCATCGCGTTGGCGGCGCCGTAAGCCACGGCCGCCGCGGGGTGCTGCCGTTGCTTTTCGCTCCCGCGCAGCCCCACGCCGGCCACCGTCGCGAGCATCCCGATGCCGATGTTGTAGTGGTGGAAGTGCTTGCCGCTGAGCGACATACCTCCACCCGACGGTCCATGGCCGGCACGGATCCAGTGGGTGAGCGCTCGCAGCCCGGCGAAGGTGAGGGTGAACGATGTCCAGGCCAAGACGGTGGCTTGCTCACCCGGTTCGAGCCGCTCGTTCCACTCGTGGCGCAGCCTTAACCAGCCTTCGTGCAGCTTCGTTGCCATGGCGACGACGTTAGTACGTTGCGAACGCCTATTGCCGGCGAGCGGCCACGGCCAGGGTGACGTACTGCATGGTGAATCCGCCACCGAGCGCGTCGATGGCGGACCCGACCGCCGTCAGGGCGGTGTCGAGCTGGTCGGGCGGCAGTTGAGTGAGCACGCCGGTGGTGGGCAGGTGGTCCAGCCATTCGAGGCGCGTGTAGTCACGCTCCCACTCGAACCGCCACTGCTCGGGTTCGCCAAAGCCACCGGCGGTTCCGACGCCGTCGACGGCCCTCTTGACGTTCTGCAGTTGGAGTTGGAGGCCGGGGTTCTGCAGCGGCGCGTCGGGCGCCACCCGCCGCATCACCTCGTCGAAGGCGTGGGCGACGGCGTGTGGCGGATCGAAGACATGCCAGTACAGCGCCAGCAGGCCGCTCGGCCGCAAAACCCCTGCGGCCTTCTCGGCGCCGAGCACCGGGTCGACCCAGTGCCAGGCCTGCCCGGCGACGACCGCGTCGAAACGGCGCCCGCGCGCGTCCCAGTTTTCGAACGCGCCGATCTCGACCTCAACCCCTGTGGCCCTGGCGAATTCGGCCATGCGCGGGTCGGGGTCGACGCCGAGCACCGTGATGCCGGCCGCCTGGTACTGCCGGGCCCCGATGCCGGTGCCGCATCCGACATCCAAGAACTCGGCGCCGGGGCTGGCGGCGACGACGCGTTGTATCAGCGCGTCGGGGTAGCGGGGCCGGGCACGGTCGTACCGCGCGGCGTCGGTCCCAAAGGACTCCGCCACCTGCCGCATCCGGTGCGGCTCGCGTTCTGGAGTGGCCACGCGGCGCCCGTCCTACGCCTTGGCCGCGCGCCAGCGCAGCCTGCCGCCGCGAGCCTCGACCTCCACGTCGCCAAACCCGGCCGCGCGCAAGCGATCCGGCAGCGTGTCCGGTGGGACCGTGTTGCAGGTGTCCCGGAAGTGCAGGATCCGGAATCGCAGCGAGGTCGTGCTGTCGCTGCCGGCGAAGACGCCGCCGGGCCGCAGCACGCGGAACGCCTCGGCGAACAACTTGTCCTGCAGCTCGACGGTCGGCACGTGGTGCAGCATCGTGAAAGACACCACCGAGCTGAACTCGTCGTCGGGCAATCCGGTGTTGGTGCCGTCGCCGTTGATGATCCGCGCCCGGTCGCCGTACAGCCGCTGCAACCGCTGCGCCATCGGGGTGTCGATCTCGACCGAGGTGAGCTTCGGCGTCTTGTCGACCAGCACCCGCAGGATCGCGCCGTAGCCGGGCCCGATCTCCAGGGTGTTGTCGCCCAGGTCTACGTCGGCGAGCGCCCACGGCAGTAGCTCGTCTTCGACCGCCTTGGCCCAGCGGTCCGAACTGCAGATCCGGCGATGCGCGAGGTTCATGGCCATGTGGAAAACGGTAGCCCAGTAGCGCAATACATTTATCGGATGGAATCGCGCTGGGTCCTGCACCTGGACATGGACGCGTTCTTCGCCTCCGTCGAGCAGCTGACCCGGCCGACCCTGCGCGGCAGGCCGGTGCTGGTCGGCGGCCTGGGTGGGCGCGGCGTGGTGGCCGGCGCGAGCTATGAGTCCCGCGTGTTCGGGGCGCGGTCGGCGATGCCGATGCATCAGGCCCGTCGGATGGTCGGCATTGCGGCGGTGGTGTTGCCGCCGCGCGGCGTGGTCTACGGCGTCGCCAGCCGACGCGTGTTCGAGGTCGTGCGCGGCGTGGTGCCCGTCGTCGAGCAGTTGTCCTTCGACGAGGCGTTCGGCGAACCGCCGCAGCTCGCCGGGGCCTCGTCGGGCGAGGTCGAGGAGTTCTGCGAGCAGCTGCGCCGGCGGGTGCGCGACGTGACGGGCCTGGTCGCATCGGTCGGCGCGGGCTCGGGCAAGCAGATCGCCAAGATCGCCTCCGGGCTGGCCAAGCCCGACGGCATCCGGGTGGTCGGGCGCGCCGAGGAGCGGTCGCTGCTCGACGGGTTGCCGGTGCGGCGGCTGTGGGGGATCGGCCCGGTCGCCGAGGAGAAGCTGAACCGGCTCGGCATCGAGACGATCGGCCAGCTGGCCGCGCTGACCGACGCCGAGGTGGCCAACATCCTCGGCGCGACGATCGGGCCGGCGCTGCACCGGCTGGCCCGCGGCATCGACGATCGCCCGGTCGCCGAACGCGCCGAGGCCAAGCAGATCAGCGCCGAATCCACCTTCGCCGTCGACCTGAACAGCCTCGAGCAGCTGCACGACGCGATCGATCCGATCGCCGAGCATGCGCATCAACGCCTGCTTCGCGACGGGCGGGGCGCGCGCACGGTCACGGTGAAGCTGAAGAAGTCCGACATGAGCACGCTGACCCGCTCGGCGACGTTGCCCTATGCGACCGCCGAGGCCGGCGCGCTGGTCGCGCTGGCGCGGCGGCTGCTGCTCGACCCGCGCGAGATCGGCCCCATTCGCCTTCTCGGCGTTGGGTTTTCGGGGTTGAGTGACGTGCGCCAGGAGTCGCTGTTTCCCGACCTGGACCTGGCGGCACCGGAGTCGGAGGCACACCATTCCGTCGAGACCGCGGCCGAGGCCATGTTCGCGCCGGTGTCAGAACCGGAAGCCGCGCCGTGGCGGGTCGGCGACGACGTCGTGCACCGCGAGCTCGGCCACGGTTGGGTCCAGGGCGCGGGCCACGGCGTGGCGACCGTCCGGTTCGAAACCCGAAGCAGCGGACCGGGCCAGGCCCGGACGTTTCCCGCCGGCACCGAAGACCTGTCCCGCGCCAACCCGATCGACTCCCTGGACTGGGCGGATTACCTGGGCGCGCTGCGCGCCGACGACACGTCAGCCCCAGCGGGCGACGACGTCGCCGACCGGTAACCGCGCGGCCAGCGCGGCCATCAGCAGCACCCGGGCCTGCGGCGGGCGCAGCCGCGGCACCATCACGGCACCGGCCTGAACCAGGTCGTGGCCCGGGCCGTAGCCCGCGCTGACCCCGCCGCCGGGCACCCGGGTGGACACCGCGACGGCGATCCCGTTGGCGCAGTGCCGCCGGACGCCGTCGATGACCGCGGCCCCGGCGTTTCCCGAGCCCAACGCCTCGAGGACGACGGCGCGCGCCCCGGCGGCCACGCAGGCGTCCAGCGCCACCGCGTCACTGCCCAGGTAGGCCGCGACGATGTCGACCCGTGGCGCGTCGGCGGCCCGCACCTCGCCGACGGACGGCCGCGTCTTGGCGCCGGTCAGTGCCACACCGCCGAGCGTGGTGCCGATCAGCTCGCCGTCGAAGCCGCTCAGGTCCTGGGTGGCGACCTTGTGCATGCCCAGCGGCTGCAGCACCCGGCCGGCGAACGACACCAGCACGCCGAGGCCGCGGGCGGCCGGGCTGGCCGCCACGGCCAGCGCGTCGCGCAGGTTGGCGGGACCGTCCGCGTCGGGCGCGTCGGCGCTGCGCATGGCGCCGGTCAGCACCACCGGGGCGCCGCCCGCGTAGGTCAGGTCGAGCCAGAGTGCGCTCTCCTCCATGGTGTCCGTGCCGTGGGCGACGACCACGCCCTCGGCCCCGCCATCGGTCGCCGCGCGCACGGCGCCGCTGATCCGATCCCAATCGGCCGTCGTCAGCTCCGAGCTGTCCTTGGCCATCAGGTCGACGACGTCGACGTCGAGGCCGGAGGTGAGGTCGGATCCGCTGCGGGCGGGACGGCGCACGCCGTCGGGGCCGGTGCTGGTCGATATCGTGCCGCCGGTGGCGATGACGGTGAGGCGACCCATGGCCGAATCATTCCAAACCGGCGCGGCGAGGCCGCACCCAACCAAGGCGGCCGCTAGGGAATGATGGGGGGGTGCCTGAAGAACCAACAGGATCGGCCGAGCCGGTGACGTCAGCGGGGGAGGCGCAAGCGTCCGACGACACCGAAGCCCCCACGCCGCGACCCCGCCTGCGGCTGCGGCTGCTGTTGGCGGTCGCCGCGGTCGTGCTGGCGCTCGACGTCGTCACCAAGGTGCTTGCCGTCAAGCTGCTGCCGCCCGGCCAGCCGGTATCGATCATCGGCGACACGGTGACGTGGACGCTGGTGCGCAATTCGGGCGCCGCGTTCTCGATGGCGACCGGCTACACCTGGGTGCTGACGCTGATCGCGACGGTGGTGGTGGTCGGCATCTTCTGGATGGGGCGGCGGCTGGTGTCGCCGTGGTGGGCGGTCGGCCTGGGCATGATCCTCGGCGGCGCGATGGGCAACCTGGTCGATCGCTTCTTCCGGGCGCCCGGGCCGCTGCGCGGGCACGTCGTGGACTTCTTGTCGGTCGGCTGGTGGCCGGTGTTCAACGTCGCCGACCCGTCGGTGGTGGGCGGGGCCATCCTGCTCGTGGTGCTGTCGATCTTCGGCTTCGACTTCGACACCGTGGGCCGGCGAACCGCCGATCGGCGCTAATGAGCAATCGCTCGATGCCCGTCCCGGAGGGATTGGCGGGCATGCGTATTGACGCCGGGCTGGCCCGCCTGCTGGGCCTGTCGCGCAGCGCCGTGGCCGCCATCGCCGAAGACGGCGGCGTCGAGCTCGACGGCGTGGCGGTCGGGAAGTCGGACCGCCTGATCGCGGGCGCGTGGCTGGAGGTGCGCCTGCCCGAGGCGCCCGCGCCGCTGGAGAACACCCCCGTCGACATCGAAGGCATGGCGATCCTGTACTCCGACGACGACATCGTCGTGGTCGACAAGCCGGCCGCGGTGGCCGCCCACGCCTCGGTGGGCTGGTCCGGGCCCACGGTGCTCGGCGGCCTGGCCGCCGCGGGCTACCGGATCACCACCTCGGGCGTGCACGAACGCCAGGGCATCGTGCATCGCCTCGACGTCGGCACCTCCGGGGTGATGGTCGTCGCCCTCTCCGAGCGCGCCTACACCCTGCTGAAGCGGGCGTTCAAGCAGCGCACGGTCGACAAGCGCTATCACGCCCTGGTGCAAGGACATCCGGACCCGTCGAGCGGGACGATCGACGCCCCGATCGGGCGGCACCGCGGGGGGGAGTGGAAGTTCGCTGTCACCCAGAGCGGCCGGCACAGCGTGACCCACTACGACACCGTCGAGGCGTTCGTCGCGGCCAGCCTGCTCGACGTCAATCTGGAAACCGGTCGTACGCACCAGATTCGGGTGCATTTCGCCGCGCTGCACCATCCCTGCTGCGGGGACCTCGTCTACGGGGCCGACCCGAAACTCGCGAAATCGCTTGGGCTGGAACGTCAATGGCTGCACGCGCGGTCGCTGGGGTTCGCCCATCCGGCCGACGGTCGCTGGGTCGAGTTCGTCAGCCCGTATCCGGCCGACCTGCGGCACGCGTTGGACGTGCTGCGCGACGACGGCTGATCAGCCCGGCTTGCGGGCCTCGACCAGGACCCGCGTGGAGTGCGCGACGAAGGGCCCGTCGGCCTCGATGCGTTCGTGGAGTTCGCGTAGCCGGTCGCCGAACCGCGCGACCGTGAAGTCGGGCACCGTCCAGATCACCTTGCGCAGGAAGTACACCACCGCGCCGATGTCGAAGTACTCCTGCCGCAGCCGCTGCAGGCGCATGTCGACGATCCGCAGCCCGGCCGCGTGTGCGGCCGCGCGTTCGACCTCTGAGTCGCGCCGGGCCCACGCTTCGGGCTGCGGCCCGATGAAGTACTCGGTCAATTCGGCTACCGTCGCGGGCCCGACGTGCTGGGCCAGATAGGTGCCGCCGGGACGCAGCACGCGGGCGACCTCGGCCCAATCCACGGTGTTGGGATGGCGACTGGTCACCAGGTCGAACGCCGCGGCGGCGAACGGCAGCTGCCCCTCGGGGGCCCCGGTCACCACCACCACGCCCAGCGGATGCAGCCGTTGGGTCGCCAATGCCGCGTTCGGGGGCCAGGTTTCGAGGGCGGCCATCGTCGGCGGGAAGGGCGCCGCGCCGGCCAGCACCTCGCCGCCGCCGGTGTGCAGATCCAGCGCGGCCGACACCGCCGCATACCGCTGGCTCGTCAGCCGCTGATACCCCCACGACGGCCGCTGCTCGGTCGCCCGGCCGTCCAGCCACGAGAAATCCCAGCCGTCGACGGACACCGAATCAGCCTCTGCGACAAGGGCTTCGAATGTCCGGCTCATAGCTCAGGAAGTCGAGCAGACGAACTTGGTGCCGTTGAAATCGAGCGTGACCTCGCCCTGATGCTCCCAGTATTCGGACCCCTGTCGGCCATATCTCGCGCCGCTGCCGGACGGCAATTGGAACAGGATCTGTTGGCTGCCTTTCCAATTCAGCACCGCCGTCGGCGGGGCGAACTGGTTGTAGAACTGCGCGGTCAGCGGGCCGGAGTCGGCGGGGCAGTGATAGGTGATGACCGGCGGGGCCACGGTCGCCGGGTCGGCGATGGCGAGCTGCACGAGCCTGGTCTGGTAGGCCTGAAGCACGCAGGTGTGCACGTCGGGGTTCTGGGCGCAGCCGTCGCGGACCGCCGCCCAGCTGGTCTGCGCGGCCATCACCGCCGACTGATCCGCGCCCGGGCGGCCCAGCGCCTGCTTGAACGCGAGCTGCAGCTGGCGTTCCAGGTCGAGGAGGTGCGAGTCGGTGCAGATCAGCTGCTGCGCCGGGTTCGCCGGTTTGGTGCAGTCGACCGCGGCGGGCACGGGGACCGCGCTCGGGCTCACCGACGAACCGGCCGAACCGGGCGACGCGGTGGCCGACGAACTGGGCGCCGGTTGCTTGTCGGGGGAGCCGCAGGCGCTCAACAACAGCGCCGCGACGACGACCGCGATCAGCCTCATACGTGCTGACTACCGGCTGAACCGCGGCCGCCGCGCGCGACACGCCCGTAACTGTCAGACTTTCGCGGCGCGCGGCTCGCCCGAGGCGATCTCGGGAGCCAGCGGTGCGATGGCGCCGATGATCTCGGTCACCGTCGCCGGCGGCACGCCCGCCGCCGCGAGCGCATCGGACAAATGCCCGGCCACCAGGTTGAAGTGGTACATCGTGATGCCGCGGCCCTGGTGCACCTGCTTCATCGGCGCGCCGGTGTAGGGCTCGGGTCCCCCGAGGGCGGCCGCAAAGAACTCGGCCTGTTTGCCCTTGAGGCGGTTCATGTTCGTCCCGTTGAAAAAGCCCGACAGCTGGTCGTCAGCAAGTACTCGAACGTAGAAGTCCTCGACCACAACTTCGATCGCCTCGTGTCCGCCGATCCGGTCGTAAATGCTCGGCTCCGGCTTGCGGAAGCTTGCCAGTAATTTCATGCGACCATCCGAACACCGCGGCGTTGCCCGCCAGTTAGTCGGCGATCACGCCCGGATTACGTTAGGTAACAAGAGGATTGCTCGCGTATAGCCGTCGGCGTTCCCTAATTGTGAGGTGCATTCGCCGGCCCGTCCGCGGGCCGGCTGCCCCGAATCGCCGCCCGATGTCCTAGGTTGGCGTATGACCCACGTCACAGCGGGGGCTCCGTCGGGCCGGGGGACACTTGTCGAGAAGTCGAGAAGTCGGAAAGGAGACCGATGAATATCGGTGACTTGACGCACTTGGTGGAAAAGCCGTTCGCGGCCGTGTCGAACATCCTCAACACGCCCAACTCCGCCGGGCGATACCGGCCCTTCTATCTGCGCAACCTGCTCGACGCGGTGCAGGGCCGCACGCTCGAAGATGCCGTCGAGGGCAGGATCGCCCTGATCACCGGGGGATCCTCGGGCATCGGCGAGGCGGCCGCGAAGAATATCGCGGCGGCGGGCGGGGTGGTCGTGCTGGTCGCCCGCACGCTGGAGAACCTCGAGAAGGTCGCCGACGAGATCCGCGGCAACGGCGGCATCGCCCACGTGTACCCGTGCGATCTGGCCGACATGGATGCCATTGCCGAGATGGCCGACCGGGTGCTGGAGGACCTGGGCGGAGTCGACATCCTGATCAACAACGCGGGCCGGTCGATTCGCCGCTCATTGGAGCTGTCCTACGACCGGATTCACGACTACCAGCGGACCATGCAGCTGAACTACCTGGGCGCGGTCCAGCTCATCCTGAAGTTCATTCCGGGCATGCGGGAGCGGGGCTACGGGCAGATCATCAACGTGTCTTCGGTCGGCGTGCAGACCCGCGCCCCGCGCTTCGGCGCCTACATCGCCAGCAAGTCGGCGCTGGACAGCCTGTGCGACGCGCTGCAGGCCGAGACCGTGAACGACGACGTCAAGTTCACCACCGTCCACATGGCGCTGGTGCGCACCCCGATGATCAGCCCGACGACGATGTACGACAAGTTCCCGGCGCTGACGCCGGACCAGGCCGCCGGGGTGATCACCGACGCGATCGTGCATCGGCCCCGGCGCGCGAGCTCGCCGTTCGGCCAATTCGCCGCGGTCGCCGACGCCGTCAACCCGGCGGTGATGGACCTGGTTCGCAACCGCGCCTTCGCGATGTTCCGGGACTCGGACGCGGCCAAGGGCGGCGAATCACCCAGTGACACAGACAAATTCGATCGACGAAGTCAGACGTTCTTGCAAGCTACCCGAGGAATCCACTGGTGATGCTATGAGCCTTCCGAAACCCGATCAGCAGGCAACCGTCGTCATCACCGGCGCCTCGTCCGGCATCGGTGCCGAGCTGGCGCGCGGCCTGGCCCGGCGCGGCTTCCCGCTGCTGCTGGTGGCGCGGCGGCGCGAGCGCCTCGACGAACTGGCCGACGAGGTACGCACGGAATACGGCGTCGCCGTCGAGGTGCTGCCGCTGGACCTCAGCGACCCGCGGGCCCGCGGCAAGTTGGGCGACCGGCTGCGTGCCGAACCGATCGCCGGGCTGTGCAACAGCGCCGGATTTGGCACCAGCGGGGTGTTCCACGAGCTGCCGGTCGACCGCGAGAGCGAAGAGGTGACGCTCAACGCGCTGGTGCTGATGGAGCTCACCCACGCGGCGCTGCCGGGCATGGTCGAGCGCGGCGCGGGGGCGGTCATGAACATCGCCTCGATCGCCGGCTTCCAGCCGCTTCCCTACATGGCGGTGTATTCGGCGTCCAAGGCCTTCGTACAGACGTTTTCCGAGGCCGTCCACGAGGAGCTGCATGGCACCGGTGTATCGGTGACGGCCCTGTGCCCGGGCCCGGTGCCGACCGAGTGGGCCGAGATCGCCAACGCCGAGCGGTTCAGCATCCCGGTCGCCCAGGTCTCGCCGCACGAGGTGGCCGAGGCCGCGATCGGCGGGATGCTCGCCGGACGGCGCAGCGTCGTGCCCGGCGTGGTGCCCAAGGTGGTCAGCACCGGCGGGCGATTCGTGCCGCGCAGCGTGCTGCTGCCCGCGATCCGGATCGGCAACAAGTTGCGCGGCAGACCCGGCCGCTAGGCGTTCGGCCGCGGCGTCCAGTGTGCGTCCTGGGCGGCGACACGCCGAGCGGCGGCGCCCTCAGCACACTCGCAACGCCGTGAGGCACCCGTAAAAGCCGTGAGCGCACCCCCAAAGCCCTCAACGCACACCGTTGCACCGCTAGGTTTCCTTCATGGCCGCAGTGGAGATGGATCTCGCCGTCCCGATGAGCCCCCAGGACGCGTGGGGTCACGTCGCCGACCTGTCGCAGCTGGGGGACTGGCTGGTCATGCACGAGGGGTGGCGCAGCGAGCTGCCCGACGAGATCGCCGAGGGCACCCAGGTCATCGGGGTGGCGCGGGCCAAGGGCATGCGCAACCGGGTGACGTGGACCGTGACCACCTGGGATCCGCCCCTAAAGATCGCGATGTCGGGAGACGGGAAGGGCGGCGCGAAGTACGCCGTCACCCTCACGGTGCGGCCCAGCGAGGACGGATCCACCATCGGTTTGCGCCTTGAGCTGGGCGGGCGGGCGCTGTTCGGGCCGGTCGGATCGGCGGCGGCGCGGGTCGTCAAGGGCGACGTGCAGAAGTCGCTGAAGAACTTCGTCGAGTTGTACGGATAATTGCCTCGACACACTTCGCGACACGCCCATGAAGTGTCGGTCTGCGGTCATAGACTGGCGTGCCTATGAACCAGTCGTCCTTCGTGCACCTGCATAACCACACCGAATATTCGATGCTGGATGGTGCCGCGAAGATCACGCCGATGCTCACCGAGGTGGAGCGGCTGGGGATGCCCGCGGTCGGGATGACCGACCACGGAAACATGTTCGGCGCCAGCGAGTTCTACAACGTCGCGACCAAGGCCGGGATCAAGCCCATCATCGGCGTCGAGGCCTACATCGCGCCGGGCTCGCGCTTCGACACCAAGCGGATCCTGTGGGGCGACCCGGGCCAGAAGTCCGACGACGTCTCGGGCAGCGGCTCCTACACGCACATGACGATGATGGCCGAAAACGCCACCGGGCTGCGCAACCTGTTCAAGCTGTCGTCGCTGGCGTCCTTCGAGGGCCAGCTCGGCAAGTGGTCGCGCATGGACGCCGAACTGATCGCCGAACACGCCGAGGGCATCATCGCCACCACCGGCTGCCCGTCCGGTGAGGTGCAGACCCGGCTGCGGCTCGGGCATCAGCGCGAGGCGCTGGAAGCGGCCGCCAAGTGGCGCGAGATCTTCGGCGCCGACAACTTCTTCCTGGAGCTGATGGACCACGGGCTGTCCATCGAGACGCGGGTCCGCGAGGGCCTGCTGGAGATCGGCCGCAACCTAGGCATCCCTCCGCTGGCCACCAACGACTGCCACTACGTCACCCGCGACGCCTCCCACAACCACGAGGCGCTGCTGTGCGTGCAGACCGGCAAGACCCTGTCGGACCCGAACCGGTTCAAGTTCGACGGCGACGGCTACTACCTGAAGTCGGCCGCCGACATGCGGCAGATCTGGGACGACGAGGTGCCCGGCGCCTGCGACTCGACGCTGCTGATCGCCGAGCGGGTCCAGCCCTACGACGAGGTGTGGGCGCCGCGCGACCGGATGCCGGTCTTCCCGGTGCCCGAGGGACACGACCAGGCGACCTGGCTGCATCACGAGGTGATGGCGGGCCTGCAGCGGCGGTTCGGATCCGGCGTAGGCCAGGACTACATCGACCGGGCCGAGTACGAGATCAAGGTCATCTGCGACAAGGGATTTCCGGCGTACTTCCTGATCGTGGCCGACCTGATCAACCACGCGAAGTCCATCGACATCCGGGTCGGGCCGGGGCGCGGTTCGGCGGCCGGCTCGCTGGTGGCCTACGCGATGGGCATCACCAACATCGACCCGATCCCACACGGTCTGCTGTTCGAGCGGTTCCTCAACCCGGAACGCCCGTCGGCGCCCGATATCGATATCGACTTCGACGACCGCCGGCGCGGCGAGATGGTGCGCTACGCCGCCGACAAGTGGGGCTCCGACCGCGTCGCCCAGGTCATCACCTTCGGCACGATTAAAACCAAAGCGGCACTCAAGGATTCGGCGCGGATCCACTACGGTCAGCCCGGCTTTGCGATCGCCGACCGGATCACCAAGGCGTTGCCGCCGCCGATCATGGCCAAGGACATCCCGCTGTCCGGCATCACTGACCCGGCCCACGAGCGGTACAAGGAAGCGTCCGAGGTCCGGGGGCTGATCGAAACCGACCCCGACGTGCGCACCATCTACCAGACCGCGCGCGGCCTGGAAGGCCTGATCCGCAACGCGGGTGTGCACGCGTGCGCGGTGATCATGAGCAGCGAGCCGCTGACCGAGGCGATTCCGCTGTGGAAGCGGCCGCAGGACGGCGCTATCATCACCGGCTGGGACTACCCGTCGTGTGAGGCCATCGGCCTGTTGAAGATGGACTTCCTGGGCCTGCGCAACCTGACGATCATCGGCGATGCCCTGGAGAACATCAAGGCCAACAGGGGAATTGACCTCGACCTGGAAGCGGTGCCGCTCGACGACAAGGCCACCTACGAGCTGCTGGGCCGCGGCGACACCCTGGGTGTGTTCCAGCTCGACGGCGGGCCGATGCGCGATCTGCTGCGCCGGATGCAGCCCACCGAGTTCAACGACATCGTCGCGGTGCTGGCGCTGTACCGGCCCGGACCGATGGGCATGAACGCCCACAACGACTACGCCGACCGCAAGAACGCCCGCCAGGCGGTCAAGCCGATCCACCCGGAGCTCGAGGAGCCGCTGCGCGAGATCCTCGCCGAGACGCACGGCTTGATCGTCTACCAAGAGCAGATCATGTTCATCGCCCAGAAGGTCGCCTCGTACTCGATGGGTAAGGCCGACGCGCTACGCAAGGCGATGGGTAAGAAGAAGCTCGAGGTGCTCGAGGCCGAGTACCAGGGCTTCAAGGAAGGCATGACCGCCAACGGCTTCTCCGAAAAGGCGGTGAAAGCGTTGTGGGACACCATCCTTCCGTTCGCCGGGTACGCGTTCAACAAGTCGCACGCCGCCGGCTACGGCCTGGTCTCGTACTGGACCGCCTACCTGAAGGCCAATTACCCGGCCGAGTACATGGCCGGGCTGCTGACGTCGGTGGGCGACGACAAGGACAAGGCCGCGGTCTACCTGGCCGACTGCCGCAAGCTGGGCATCACGGTGTTGCCGCCGGACGTCAACGAGTCGCTGGTGAACTTCGCGTCGGTCGGCCAGGACATCCGCTTCGGCCTGGCCGCGGTGCGCAACGTCGGCGCCAACGTCGTCGGCTCCCTGATCGCGACCCGCAACGACAAGGGCAAGTACACCGACTTCTCCGATTACCTGAACAAGATCGACATCTCGGCGTGCAACAAGAAGGTCACCGAGTCGTTGATCAAAGCCGGTGCCTTCGATTCGCTCAGCCACCCGCGCAAGGGCCTGTTCCTGGTGCACACCGACGCGGTCGATTCGGTGCTCGGCACCAAGAAGGCCGAGGCGATCGGACAGTTCGACCTGTTCGGCGGCGGCGACGACGGGGCCGACACGGTGTTCACCATCAAGGTGCCCGAGGACGAGTGGGAGGACAAGCACAAGCTCGCGCTGGAGCGAGAGATGTTGGGGCTCTACGTGTCCGGCCATCCGCTCAACGGTGTGGCGCACCTGCTGGCCAGCCAGGTGGACACCCAGATCCCTGCCATCCTCGACGGCGATGTCGCCAACGAGACCAACGTCCGCGTGGGCGGCATCCTGGCCTCGGTGAACCGGCGCGTCAACAAGAACGGAATGCCTTGGGCGTCAGCCCAATTGGAGGACCTCACCGGCGGCATCGAGGTGATGTTCTTCCCGCACGCCTACTCGGCCTACGGCGCGGACATCGCGGACGACGTGGTGGTGCTGATCAACGCCAAGGTGGCCATCCGCGACGACCGGATCTCGCTGATCGCCAACGAGCTGGTGGTGCCCGACTTCTCCCACGCCCAGCCGAACCGGCCGTTGGCCGTCAGCCTGCCGACCCGCCAGTGCACGATCGACAAGGTCAGCGCGCTCAAGCAGGTGCTGGCGCGCCATCCGGGAACCGCGCAGGTCCACCTGCGCCTGATCAGCGGCGACCGGATCACCACGCTGGAGCTGGATCAGTCGCTGCGCGTGACACCCTCGCCGGCGTTGATGGGTGACCTCAAGGCGCTGCTCGGCCCGGGGTGCCTGGGCGCCTAGCCGCAAGCGCACACCTGACGTCGTCCGGCTCAGAACCGGTAGCGCAAAATCCGCGCCTTGCGCGCGGACGTCTCGAACATGCCGGATACCTTGGTGGCCAACCGGATCCACTCCGGAAACAGCTCGATCTCGGGCGCGTGCGTCAGGCTGGCCTCCTCGACCAGCTTGAGCTTCGGGTTCCACTGCTCGGGCACGCGGGCGTCCTGAAATCCCGGATACCCCCACTGCGCACCGACGGTGGCGAACATCCGCTGCGGGGCGAGCTTGACGGCGGCCCGGCTGAACCAGCCGATGCGCCCGTAGTCGTTGAACGCCAACTCCCCGGACCTGAAATGTTCGGTGAGACGGCAGAAGACGGCGACGATCACCGGCTCGGACAGGAACGCGAACAGCCCGTTGGCGATCACCATGGCGGGCCGCTGCGAGGGAATGCCGTCGGCCCAGCTGTGATCGGCCACCGAGGCGATCACCGAATGGGCCCGCCTGCTGATCGGAAGCAGCCGCCGGCGCAGGGCGATGACGCCCGGCAAGTCGATGCTGTACCAGTCGACCGTCGGCGGCACATCGACCCGGAACGGGCCGGAGTCCAGTCCGGCGCCGAGTTCGACGACGACGGCGTCCGGATTGTCGGACGTGAACGCGCGCACCCTTTCGTCGAGCATCTTGGTGCGCAGGGCCGACTGGCACACCACGCTCTTGGGGACGCCGAGCCCGTCGAAGTCGAAGTCGATCTGGCCGACGATCTCGGCGGCAAGCGGGTCGCCGAGAATCGGCTGCGGCCACCGGCTGTCCAGCGTTCGTGCGTATTGCGACAGCAACGCAGTCTGCTCCAGCGGTGACAGCTCGCTGACGTCAATACCGCGACCGGACCGCATAATCCGAACGTACTAGCTGCCCGCTGTCCGCGGACGGTTGTCCGAAATAGAAATCGCGCATTGTATTCCCCGCCGCCCGCGCCGGACGTACGCTCACCGATGTGACGTGGGCAAATCAATACGACGCCGCAGCCGCTGGGCCGGTCCGGCCGTCGTGACCGGGGGACGGGTGTCGACGATGCAGGAGTTCGGCCGTACAGGAGTACGAAAGATGCTGCAGCGCACCGGAATTATTCAGGAGTCGGGGGCATCGCTGTCCGGCGATCCCGACGAGGTGGTGCAGCTGCTGGCCGCGCCGTGGTACGACGAGCGGCTCACGCAGCTAGCCGGCGAGCTCGGGCGTGACGCGGACGGCGTGCGCGCCGAGGCCACGGTCTACCTGCGCGAGATGGCGGCCTCGCTCGACGAGCGGGCGGTGCAGGCCTGGCGCCGGTTCAGCCGCTGGCTGATGCGGGCCTACGACGTCTTGGTCGACGAGGACCAGATCGCGCAGCTGCGCAAGCTGGATCGCAAAGCGACGCTGGCCTTTGCCTTTTCGCACCGCTCCTACCTGGACGGTCTGCTCCTGCCGGAGATGATCGTGGCGAACCGGCTGTCGCCCGCGCTGACCTTCGGCGGGTCGAACCTCAACTTCTTCCCGATGGGCGGCTGGGCCAAGCGCACCGGGACCATCTTCATCCGGCGGCAGATCAAAGACATTCCGGTCTACCGGTTCGCGCTGCGCGCCTACGCCGCACAGCTGGTGCAAAACCACGCCAACCTGAGCTGGTCGATCGAGGGCGGCAGGACCAGGACCGGAAAGCTGAGGCCGCCGGTGTTCGGCATCCTGCGCTACATCACCGACGCCGTCGACGAAATCGACGGCCCCGAGGTGTATTTGGTGCCGACGTCGATCGTCTACGACCAGCTGCACGAAGTGGAAGCCATGACCACCGAGGCCTACGGCGCGGCGAAACGGCCCGAAGACTTCCGCTTCCTGGTCCGGCTGGCGTTGCAGCAGGGCAAGCGGCTGGGCCGCGCCTACCTGGACTTCGGCGAACCGCTGCCGCTGCGCAAGCGCCTCGAGGAGATGCGCGCCGACGAGCTGGGGACCGGCACTGAAATCGAGCGCATCGCGTTGGACGTCGAACACCGGATCAACCGCGCGACGCCGGTCACGCCCACCGCGGTGGTGAATCTCGCGTTGCTGGGCGCGGACCGGTCGCTGTCCATCAGCGAGGTGCTGGCAACCGTGCAGCCGCTGGCCAGCTACATCGCGGCCCGGAACTGGGCGGTCGCCGGCGCCGCCGACCTGACCAACCGCTCGACCATCCGGTGGACCCTGCATCAGCTGGTCTTGTCCGGGGTGATCAACGTGTACGACGCGGGCACCGAGGCGGTGTGGGGGATCGGCGAGGACCAGCACCTGGTGGCGGCGTTCTACCGCAATACCGCGATCCACATCCTGGTCGACCGCGCCATCGCCGAGACGGCGCTGCTGGCGGCGTCGGAAATCTCCACGGACGGCACGGTGTTGCCGGTGACCGTGCGCGACGAGGCGCTGCGGCTGCGCGAGCTGCTGAAGTTCGAGTTCCTGTTCTCGGCCCGCGCGCAGTTCGAGAAGGACCTCGCCGACGAGGTCCGGCTGATCGGGCCCGTGGAGGACACCAGCAAATCCGCGGCCGCCAGCATGGTGCGGGGGCTGCTGGAATCGGCGGATTTGCTGCTGGCGCATCTGGTGCTGCGGCCCTACCTGGACGCCTACCACATCGTGGCCGACCGGCTGGCCGCCTACGAGGGCGAATCCTTCGACGAGGACGCCTTCCTGGCCGAGTGCCTCGAGGTCGGCAAGCAGTGGGAGCTGCAGCGCCGCGTGGCCAGCGCCGAATCGCGGTCGATGGAGCTGTTCAAGACCGCGCTGCGGCTGGCCAAGCACCGCGAACTGGTCGACGGGCCGGACGTCGCGCAGCGGCGGCGGGAATTCGCCGACGAGATCGCGACCGCCATCCGCCGGGTCAACGAGATCGCCGAGCTGGCCAGGCTCCGATCCGCCTAAAGTGGTCGGTATGCCGCTCACCGGAGAGTACGAACCGTCGCCATGGGATTGGTCCCGCGAACAAGCCGACAAGTACGCCGAATCCGGCGGCACCGAGGCCGCTGACATGAAAGGCCTGCCGATCATCTTGCTGACCACGGTCGGAGCCAAGACTGGCAAGCTTCGCAAGACCCCGCTGATGCGCGTCGAGCACGAGGGCCAGTACGCCGTCGTCGCCTCGCTGGGCGGGGCCCCCAAGCATCCGGTCTGGTACTACAACATCGCCAAGAACCCCCGCGTCGAGCTGCAGGACGGCTCGGTCACCCGCGATTACGACTCCCGTGAGGTGTTCGGCGGCGAGAAGGCCGTCTGGTGGGAGCGGGCCGTGGCGGCCTATCCCGACTACGCGGACTACCAGGAGAAGACCGAGCGCCAGATTCCGGTGTTCGTGCTGACACCGGTGAATTGAGTCCCTTCACCAGGCACGTGGCACCATTGATCGGTGTCCGCTGAACTGAGCAGTAGCCCGCGCACCCCGGGAAGCCGGCCGCTTGTCGCGGCCGACATCGACACGGCGGCGCAGCGAATTGCTCCGGTGGTCACGCCCACCCCGCTGCAGTTCAGCGATCGGCTGTCGGAGATCACCGGCGCGCGGGTCTACCTGAAGCGCGAAGACCTGCAGGTCGTGCGCTCGTACAAGCTGCGGGGCGCCTACAACCTGCTGGTGCAGCTGTCCGACGCGGAGATCAACGCGGGCGTGGTGTGCTCGTCGGCGGGAAACCACGCGCAGGGCTTCGCGTACGCGTGCCGGAAGCTGGGCGTGCACGGCCGCGTGTACGTGCCGGCCAAGACCCCGCGCCAGAAGTGCGACCGGATCCGCTACCACGGCGGGGAGTTCATCGACCTGATCGTGGGCGGGTCGACCTATGACCTGGCGGCCGAGGCGGCCCTGGACGACGTGCAACGCACCGGCGCGACGCTGGTGCCGCCGTACGACGACCTGCGCACCATGGCCGGGCAGGGCACCATCGCCGTCGAGATGCTCGACCAGCTCGGCGAGCTCGGTGTTGGGGAGCCCGACCTGGTGGTGGTCCCGGTGGGCGGCGGGGGCTGCATCTCCGGCATCACCACCTACCTGGCCGAGCGGACGTCGAACACGGCCGTGCTGGGCGTCGAGCCGGCCGGTGCGGCGGCGATGATGGCCGCGCTGGCCGCGGGCGAGCCGGTGACGCTGGACCACGCCGACCAGTTCGTCGACGGCGCCGCGGTGCGGCGGGCCGGCACGCTGACCTACGCCGTGCTGGCGGCGGCCGGCGACATGGTGTCGATCACCGCGGTCGACGAGGGCGCGGTGTGCACCGCGATGCTCGACCTCTATCAGAACGAGGGCATCATCGCCGAGCCGGCGGGCGCGCTGTCGGTGGCGGGCCTGCTGGAAGCCGACATCGAGCCCGGGTCGACGGTGGTGTGCCTGATCTCGGGCGGCAACAACGACGTGTCCCGCTACGGCGAGGTGCTGGAGCGCTCGCTGGTCCACCTCGGCCTCAAGCACTACTTCCTGGTCGACTTCCCGCAGGAGCCCGGCGCGCTGCGCCGTTTCCTCGACGAGGTGCTCGGGCCCAACGACGACATCACCCTGTTCGAGTACGTCAAGCGCAACAACCGGGAGACCGGCGAGGCGCTGGTGGGCATTCAGCTGGGAGCGGCCGCGGAACTCGAGGGCCTGATGGCCCGGATGCGCGCGACCGAGATGCACGTCGAGATCCTCAAGCCCGGGTCGCCGGCCTACCGCTACCTGCTGCTCTAGGCGCCTGTAGCCGTCAGCGCGAGTACGCGGCCAGATACGGCGGCACCGGGACGGCGGGATCCAGGTCGTCGGCGGGCACCGGATTTCCGGCCGTCACGCTCAACGGAACCACGCCGGCCCAATGCGGCAGCTCGAGGTCCTCGGGTTCGTCGGCCGGACCACCGCTGCGAACCTTCGCCGACACCTCGACGAGGTCCAGCGCGAGCACCGCGGTCATGGCGAGTTCCCGCGGATTCGGCGCCCGGCAGTCGTCGGCCCGTCCGGCCGCGACGTGATCGAGCAGGCAGCCCAGGGCACGCAGCTTCTCCTCGGGGTCGTCGACCAGGCGCGCGTCGCCCAGCACGACCACCGAGCGGTACACCAGCGAATGGTGCAGCGCCGAGCGGGCCAGCACCAGCCCGTCGACGAGCGTCGCGGTGACGCACACGGGCAGGGCCGCATGCGCGCTCAGCATCGGCCGGCTGCCGGTGGAGCCGTGCAGGTAGAGGGTCTCGCCGCAGCGCGCATGGGTGGTCGGCAGGACGACCGGCCTGCCGTCGTTGACGTAGCCGAGGTGGCAGATCAGGGCCTCGTCCAGGATGCGGTGGACGACGTCACGGTCGTAGCTGGCGCGCTCCCGGTAGCGGGTGGGGGTGGTGCGCGAAGTGGGGTCGTAGGTGGTCGTCACGGATTGCCTCTTGAGTTTGTAATAGTACATAATGCATTTCGTGCCAGTACAACAGAGCATAGCCGGAACGGGCGCGGAGTCCATAGCCGCCAACATCGAGGAAGCGATCTCGGCGGGCTCGCTGGCGCCCGGGGACGCGCTGCCGCCGATCCGGGAACTGGCCGGCCAGCTCGGGGTGAACGCCAACACCGCCGCCGCCGCGTACCGGCTGCTGCGCGATCGCGGGGCCATCGAAACCGCGGGCCGTCGCGGCACCCGGGTGCGGCACCGGCCCGCGACCACCCCCCGCTCGCTGCTGGGGCTCGACGTCCCCGCGGGGGTGCGCGACCTGTCCACCGGCGCTCCGGATCCCGCGCTGCTGCCGATTGCCGCTGTGCTGCAATCGAATTGGAGAACCGTCGGTCGTCCGGTGTTGTATGGGGAGCCGGCGCTGTCGCCCGGGCTGGCCGAGCACGCCCGCGCGACACTGTCCGCGGACGGGGTTGCGGCCGAGCACCTCGCGGTCACCAGCGGCGCACTCGACGGCATCGAGCGTGCCCTCACCGCGCACCTGCGTCCCGGTGATCGGGTGGCGGTCGAAGACCCGGGCTGGGCGAATCTCCTGGATCTGCTTGCGGCGCTGGGGCTTTCGGCCGAGCCCGTCGGTGTCGACGACGACGGGCCGTTGGTCGCCGACGTGACCCAGGCGCTGGACCGCGGTGTGCGCGCGCTGATCCTGACCAATCGCGCGCAGAACCCCACCGGGGCGGCGTTGTCGCCGGACCGCGCCCGCGCGCTGCGCGCGGTGGTGGCCGGCCGCGACGTCCTGCTGGTCGAGGACGACCACTGCGCGGGCATTTCCGGCGCGCCGCTGCACACGTTGGCCGGATCGACCACGCATTGGGCCTTCGTTCGCTCGGCGTCCAAGGCCTACGGCCCGGACCTGCGCGTCGCCGTGCTCGCCGGGGATGAGCGCACCGTCGAGCGGGTGCACGGTCGGCTGCGGTTGGGGCCCGGGTGGGTGAGTCACCTGCTGCAGGGTCTGGCCGTGAGCCTGTGGTCCGACGACGCGGCGACTCGCCTCGTCGCGACGGCGGAGCGGCGATACGCGAGCATCCGCACCGGATTACGGGACGCGCTGGCGAACCGCGGTGTCGTCGCGCACGGGCGGTCCGGCCTCAACGTGTGGATCCCCGTTCCCGACGAGACGGTCGCGATCACGCGGCTACTCGCCGCGGGCTGGGCCGCCGCCCCCGGCACCCGGTTCCGGATTCGCACGCCCGCGGGCATCCGGATCACCGTGGCGGACCTGGCCGACGACGAGATCGACCCGCTCGCCGACGCGGTGGCCAACGCGCTGCGCAGCGCCGGGCGCTCCAGCGTCTAGGTCTGGGGCCTGGCACCCAGGACATCGCGGAACAGCGCCTGCCGCAGGGCGAGTTCCCTCGGGTCGTTCACCAGGTAGAAGCCCAGCTTGTTCATCACGTAGCCGAACCCGATGCCGGTGTCCGGATCGGCAAACCCGAACGAGCCGCCCGCCCCCGGCGTGCCGAAGGCATTCATCGACGAACCGAAGGTGCAGAGGGGACTGGGCTTGTTGAAGCCCAGGGTGAAGTTCGATTCGACGTGTAACACCTTGTCGCGCAACCCCTTTGTCGGCGGCTGCGCGGGCTGCTTCAGGGCGTCGAGGGTGCCGGCACTCAGGCCGAGTTCGGGGTCGCCGGTGCCGGCGCTGCCGTACAGCCTGGCGATGGCGCGCGCGGTGCCGGTGCCGTTGACGGCGGGCATCTCGACGACGCGGAGCTCGTCGCGGTTGAAGTCCTCCAGGTTGTTGATCCCCTTGGCGATGGCCAGCGCGGGCGCCGCGAGGTCAAACGGGTTGAACAGCGCCAGCGCCAGGCCGCGCGGCATGGTGTTCAGATGAAACAGGAGCTGGGGCAAGGACCAGCCGTCCAGGAGTGCGACGCGATCGCGATCGACCGAGGCCGGCAGGCCGATGTGGAAGTCCAGCCCGAGCGGGCCGGCGATCTCCTCGGCGAAGAACCGGCCCAGCGAACGCCCGGCCGGGTCGGTGCGGCGGATCAGCTCGCCTTCGTACCAGCCCAGCGTGATGCCGTGGTAACCGTGCCTGGTCCCCGGGGTCCACGCGGGCGCCTGCGCCGCGAGTCTGGCCGACATCCTCGGCGGGTCGGCGAGCTCCTGCAGCGTCAGCGGCGGTTTGACGACGGGCAAGCCGGCCTGATGCGCCAGCAGTTGGCGGACGGTGATCGCCTCTTTGCCGGCCTGAGCGAATTCCGGCCAGTAGTCGGCGACATTGGCGTCGTACGAGAGATGGCCCCGGGAGGCGGCCAGCGCGACCGCAAGGGATGCAACGCCTTTGGTGGTCGAGAAGACGTTGACGAGGGTGTCGTGCTGCCACGGCGCCCGCGTCTTCCCGTTGCGGTAGCCGCCCCACAAGTCGACGACCTTGCGGCCGTCGCGGTACACGGCGATCGCGGCGCCGACCTCCTGACCGCTGCCGAGGTTGCGCCGAAAGGCGTCGGCGACCTTGCCATACCCCGCGTCGACGTCGCCCCCGATGAGATCGGGCGGGATCTGGACCTTCTGCGCCATGTTCTGCTCCGATGCAGCATCGCGGTGATGTGGGGATAGCGGTGATGCTAGCGCTACCCGCGCACGGCGCGATAGATCGACATCGATCCGCTGACGGTCTCGAAGACATGGGTCTCCTCGACGCGGTCGAATCCGACGTCGGCCATCAGTTCGGGAAGCACGCCCTGCGCGTTGGGCTCGGTGTTGTCGAACCCGTCGCCCTTCTGGACGAGGCGAAATCGCTTGCGCATCTTCGCGGTGCGCTGCAGACCGTAGTCGGCGACATGCAGGCTGCCGCCGGGCCGCAGCGAATCGCGCATCGCGGCCAGGCCCGCGCGCTTCTCTTCGAGCGGAACCTGATGAAAGACCAGGGAGGACAACACCTTTGTCACGCCGCGGCCGCGCAACAGGTCCGCCGCGTTGCGGGCGTAACCGGGAAGTAGCTCCACCGCCGGTGTCAGTCCCGCGAGCTTGGCGCCGGCCCGCCGCCGGATCGCCGCGTCGGGGTCGATGCCGATCAGCGTCGCCGACGGGCATGCGCGGGCGACCAGGCGCAGTTGCGTACCGGTGCCACAGCCGATGTCGGCGATCACGTCTTCGGGTGTGGGGGACAGTTGCGCGAGCAGCGCCGGCCGCCACCGCCGCGCCTTCGTGAGCAGGAAGCTCAGCGCGTCATAGGTCCACAGCTGCGGGGCCGCCGGCACGAAATCCCTGGCGGATGGCTCGGCCATGCGCCGATGGTAGCGGCTGGGTCACCCCCGGCGCAGTATCGCGACCGAATGTCCCTGCAGTGCCGTGCTCTCAGCGCCGACGGCCGGCTCGCCCCAGCACAGCACGACATCACCGGCCAGCGGCACCGTCACCGGCTCGGTGCTGAGGTTGCAGACGATGCGTAACTGCCCACGAGACAGGATGATCCAGGCCAGCTCCTCGTCGTAGTCGACGGTGACGTTGTTCAGCCAGGGGTTGGCCAGGTCGGACTCGTTGCGCCGCAACGCGATCAGATCCCGGTAGAAGCCCAGCAGCGCGGCGTGTTCGCCCGCCCTGACCTCGTCCCAATCGAGTTTGGAGCGCAGGAACGTCTGCGGGTCCTGCGGGTCGGGAATATCGTCGGCGTCCCAACCGTGCTCGGCGAATTCGGCCTTGCGGCCCTCGGCGGTGGCGCGGGCGAGCTCCGGCTCGGGATGGGAACTGAAGAATTGGAACGGCGTGGACGCGCCCCATTCCTCGCCCATGAAAAGCATTGTCGTGTAAGGCGAACCAAGCACCAGGGCGGCCTTGATCGCCAGCTGGCCCGGGTCGAGGTTCTGCGACGGCCGATCGCCGAGGGCGCGGTTGCCCACCTGGTCGTGGGTGCAGGTATAGGCGAGCAGCCGCGTCGCGGGAATGGCCGACGTGTCCAGCGGCCGCCCGTGCCTGCGGTGCCGGAACGACGAATACGTGCCGGCGTGGAAGAAGCCGTGACGCAGCGTCTGGCCCAGCGTGGCCAGCGAACCGAAGTCGGCGTAATACCCTTGCCGTTCGCCGGACACCGCGGTGTGGACGGCGTGGTGGATGTCGTCGGCCCATTGCGCGGTGATGCCGAGGCCGCCGCGGTCGCGCGGCGTGATCAGCCGCGGGTCGTTGAGGTCGCTCTCGGCGACCAGCGACAGCGGACGTCCGAGCTGCGCTGCGAGCCAATCGGTTTCGGTGGCGAGCTCTTCGAGGATGTGGATGGCGGTGGTGTCGACCAGCGCGTGCACCGCGTCCAGGCGCAGGCCGTCGGCGTGGAAGTCGCGCATCCAGCGCAGCGCGCACCCGATGATGTAGCGGCGGACCTCGTCGGAGTCGGCGTCGGCGATGTTGACGCCTTCGCCCCACGGGTTGCTGCCCGACGAAAGGTAGGGGCCGAACTTCGGCAGGTAATTGCCGGACGGGCCGAGGTGGTTGAACACCGCGTCGATCAGCACCGCCAGCCCGCGGGCGTGGCAGGCGTCGACGAACCGGACCAGCCCGTCGGGGCCGCCGTAAGGCTCGTGCACGCTGTACCACAGCACGCCGTCGTAGCCCCAGCCGTGCGTGCCGGCGAAGGAGTTGACGGGCATCAGCTCGACGAAATCGACGCCCAGCTCCACCAGGTAGTCCAGCTTCTCGATGGCGGCGTCGAAAGTGCCGGCCGCGGTGAAGGTTCCGATGTGCAGCTCGTAGACGACCGCGCCCTCGACCGGCCGGCCCGCCCAGTCGCCGTCGGTCCATCGCGCCGCGCCGGCATCCCAGCGCTGCGAGCGTTCGTGCACCCCGTCGGGCTGACGGGCCGACCGCGGGTCGGGCAGCACCTTGGGGTCGTCGTCGAGCGCATACCCGTAGCGGGCGTCCGCCGGGGCATCGACGTCCGCGTGCCACCAGCCGTCACCGGAGCGCGTCATCGCGTGCAGCGCGCCGTCGACGTCCAGCTGCACCCGCGCGGGTTTGGGCGCCCAGACCCGGAATTCAGTCATGGTGGCGCTCCAGCAGCGCGACGGGCAGGGCGGCGAACAATTGGGCGGCCGACGTGGGCCCGTCCGCGATGACCCCGCTGAACGTGTCTTTCCAGGTGCCGTCGGGAAGCGGCAGCACGGTGTTGCCCCAGCCGGTTTCGGAGAGCCGCACCGTCCAGCGGGTGACCGCGACCACGATGTCGGTGCCGCGGCCGAACGCGACCACGTGGTCGCTGGCGTCCCCGTCGGCGAGCAGCGGGACGTAGTCGCCACGCGCGAAGGTATCGGGATGGGCGCGGCGCATCCGCAGCGCCGTGGTGACGACCCGGATCTTCGGGTGCTCGAGGGCGCGCAAGGCGGCCCTGCGCGCGTCGTAGTCCACCGCGCGCCGGTTGTCGGGATCGACCAGGCTGTCGTCCCACAGCTCGGTGCCCTGGTAGACGTCCGGGGTTCCCGGCACCGTCAGCGCCAGCAGCTTCTGGCCCAGCGCGTCACTTGCCGCATGCGGATTCAGTTGGGCGACAAGCTCGGTCAGCTGCCCGGCGACGGGTCCGTCGAGGACGGTGTCCAGCCAGCCGTGCACCGCCCCCTCGAACGCGGGATCCGGATCGTTCCACGAGGTGTGCCAGGCCGCTTCGCGGATGGCCTTCTCGGCGTAGCGGTGTAGGCGGTCGCGCAGCTCGCCGGTGACCTCGCCGTTGACCGGCCAGACGCCGAAGATGTTCTGCCACAAGAACTGTCCGGTCGCCGGATCGGGGGAGGGGGCCGCGATCTCCCAGCGGGCCAGGAACTCCGTCCACAGCGACGGCACCTGGGACAGGACGCCGATGCGGGCGCGCACGTCCTCGCCGCGCTTGGTGTCGTGGGTGGTCAACGTCGTCATCGTGCGCGGCCACCTGTGCAGCCGGGTGGCGGAGCTGTGGTGGAGCTCGGCGCTGCCGACGCCGAACCGATGCGGTTCGCCGCCGACCTCGTTGAGCGACACCAGGCGGGCGTCGCGGTAGAACAGGCAATCCTCGACGGCCTTGGCGGTGACGGCCCCGCACAGCTGTTGCAACCGTGCGGCCGGCTCGTCGCCCCGGGCCAGCGCCGCGGCGATCACCTGCAGCGCAGGCCCCAATTCCGGTTCCGCGGCTTGGGTTTCGGCGAGCGCGGCGGGCAGGACCGCGGCCAGGCCCGGGTAGTCGGAGCGGTAGACGTCGACGTGGCGCAGCAGCGCGGCCACCGCCTCGGGCAGCAGCCGATGATCGGTGCCCGCCGTCGCGGCGATGCTGCGCCGGAGCCGACGCAGCTCGCTGGCCAGCGTGCCGGTGGCCGCGTGCAGCTTCAGTTCGGCGAGCATCGTCGGCATCGCGTGATAGTCGACGCCGGCCGACTCGACCAGCGCGGTGAGTGCGGGCGCCCCGGCGGGGTCGACGAAGACGCCGCCCACCTCGCGCAGCACGTCGTAGCCGGTGGTGCCGTCGACCGGCAGTGTCGGTTCCAGGGCCTCGTCGACGGCCAGGATCTTCTCGATCACGATGTAGGCGTCCGGGCCCAGCAATTCGCGCAGCCACGCCAAATACCCGCTGGGGTCGGCCAATCCGTCGGGGTGGTCGATGCGCACGCCGTCGACCAGCCCCTCACGCACCCAGCGCGCGACCTCGGCGTGGCTGGCGTCGAACACCTCGCGGTCCTCCTGGCGTAGCCCTGCCAGCGAGGTGATGGAGAAGAACCGGCGATACCCGACGACCCCATTGCGCCAGCCCACCAGTCGGTAATGCTGGCGATCGTGCACCTCGGGGCCGGTTCCGTCGCCGGTGCCGGGGGCGATGGGGAACTTCAGATCGCCCAGCCGCAGCAGCTCGCCATCGACGGTGAGGTCGGCGGCATCATCGTCGGAACCCAAGACCGGCAACACAATTCGGCCGGCCTCGTCGAGGTCCCAGTCGATGTCGAAGAAGGTCGCGTAGCGCGACGAGCGCCCATTTTGCAGGACGTCCCACCACCACGGGTTCTGCTCGGGCTGGTCGACCCCGACGTGGTTGGGCACGATGTCGACGATCAGGCCCAGGCCGCGGGCCTTCGCCGCCGCCGACAACCGAGACAGTCCCTCGGCGCCGCCCAACTCCGCGGACACCGTCGTCGGGTCGGTGACGTCGTAGCCGTGGCTGGATCCGTGCGTGGCGGTGAGGATCGGGGACAGGTACACGTGCGAGACCCCGAGTTCGTCGAGGTAGTCGATCACGTCCTCGGCGTCGGCGAACGTGAACCCGAATCCGCTATCGGGGCCGCGCAGCTGCAACCGGTAGGTGGACAGCACCGGAAAGGGCATGTGTTAGGCGGTCTTCCGCAATATCAGGACCGAGCGCGCGGGCACGGTGATCTTGTCCTCGGCAGCCACGACCATCTCGGCGGCGCCGGCGGGATGGTTGGTGTCGAGCTCGACGATCCACTCCCGCGCGTAATCGACGTGCGGGGTGACGAATTCGACGTCGCGCTTGTGCGCGTTGAAGCACAGCAGGAACGAGTCGTCGACGACGCGTTCGCCGCGGGCGTCGGGGGCGGTGATGGCCTCGCCGTTGAGAAACACGCCGACGCACTTGTCGAACGCCTGGTTCCAGTCGTCGTGCGTCATCTCCTGGCCGCCGGCCGTCAGCCACGCGATGTCGCGGACCTCGTCACCGCTGCGGATCGGCTCGCCGTCAAAGAACCGGCGCCGGCGGAACACCGGGTGCTTCTTGCGCAGCTTGGTCACCTTGCGGGCGAACGTCAGCAGATCGGCGTTCTTCTCGGCCAAAGTCCAGTCTACCCAAGACAATTCGGAGTCCTGGCAATAGGCGTTGTTGTTGCCCTGCTGGGTGCGGCCCAGCTCGTCGCCGTGGGCGATCATCGGTGTGCCCTGGCTGAGCATCAGGGTCACCCAGAAGTTCCGCATCTGGCGGCAGCGCAGCTCGGTGATCTCCGGGTCGTCGGTCGGGCCCTCCACACCGCAGTTCCACGACCGGTTGTGGCTTTCGCCGTCGCGGTTGTCCTCGCCGTTGGCCGCGTTGTGTTTCTCGTTGTAGGAAACCAGGTCGTTGAGTGTGAATCCGTCGTGGGCGGTGACGAAGTTGATGCTGGCACTCGGCCGTCGGCTGCTCGCCTCGTACAGGTCCGACGAACCCGTCAGCCGCGAAGCGAACTCGCCCAGGGTTGCGGGCTCGCCCCGCCAGTAGTCACGCACAGTATCGCGGTACTTCCCGTTCCACTCGGTCCACAAACCCGGGAAGTTTCCGACTTGGTAGCCGCCCTCGCCGACATCCCACGGCTCGGCGATCAATTTGACCTGACTGACGATTGGATCCTGCTGCACCAGATCGAAGAACGCGCTCAACCGGTCCACGTCGTGCAGCTCGCGGGCCAGCGTCGCGGCCAGATCGAAGCGGAACCCGTCGACGTGCATCTCGGTCACCCAGTACCGCAGCGAGTCCATGATCAGCTGCAGGACGTGCGGGTGGCGCGGGTTGAGGCTGTTGCCGGTGCCCGTGTAGTCCTTGTAGAGCCGCAGGTCGTTGTCGACCAGCCGGTAGTACGCGGCGTTGTCGATCCCGCGGAAGTTGATCGTGGGGCCCAGGTGGTTGCCCTCGGCGGTGTGGTTGTAGACCACGTCGAGGATGACCTCGATGCCGGCTTCGTGCAGGCTGCGCACCATCATCTTGAATTCGGCGACCGCGCCGCCGGCCTGCCGGCTGGCGGCGTATTGGTGTTGCGGTGCGAAGTAGCCAAATGTGTTGTAGCCCCAGTAGTTTCGCAGGCCGAGGTCGAGCAGCCGCTCGTCATGCATGAACTGGTGCACGGGCATCAGCTCCAGGGCGGTGACGTTCAGCGACTTGAGGTGATCGATGATCGCCGGATGCGCCAGGCCGGCGTAGGTACCGCGCAGGCCCTCGGGAATCCCGGGATGGGTCTGGGTCAGGCCTTTGACGTGCGCCTCGTAGATGACCGTCTCGTGGTACGGGGTGAGCGGCGCGCGGTCGAATGCCCAGTCGAAGAACGGGTTGATCACCACGCTGGTCATGGTCTGGCCGAGCGAGTCGATCATCGGCGGGGTGCCGGTGGCCGCCGTGTCGCCGTTGAGGTCGACGGCGGCCAGGTCGTAGGAGAACAGCGCCTGGCCGAAGGTGAAGTCGCCGTCGAACGACTTGCCGTACGGGTCGAGCAGCAGCTTGCTCGGGTCACACCGGTGGCCGGCCGCGGGGTCGAACGGGCCGTGCACCCGGAAGCCATAGCGCTGGCCCGGGGTGATGTTGGGCAGGTAGGCGTGCCAGACGTAGCCGTCGACCTCGTCGAGCGCGATACGCGTCTCGTCGCCGCGCTCGTCGATCAGGCACAGGTCCACCTTCTCGGCGATCTCGGAGAAGAGCGAAAAGTTCGTGCCCGCCCCGTCGTAGGAGGCTCCGAGCGGGTACGCATTGCCCGGCCAGACGGTGGGCGATGTGGGCGCGCCGGCTTCAGCTGGCGCAGCGCCCGAGGCTGCGACCGAGTTGGAAACCGGGTTGGTGGACGGCATGTGTCGACCTTATCGGCGCGCGGGCGACCGGGCGGACTAAGCCGTCGATCACCACCATCCGGTGGCGGCCGCGATTTGCCGGCCGAGTTCGTGAGCCATCGTCTTCATGTACGTCGGCGTGATGTGGTGAGCGCCGGTGTAGATCAGCACGTTTCCCTCGACGGGACGGCAGACGTCGCTACGGCACACCGCGTCCGACATGTCGAGCACCTTGAGCAGCGGGAATTGCCCGACGAAATCCAGAGTTTGGTTGCGATCGGAGAGCAAATCGGAGCGCTTGATCGCACAGGACTGCGCGCTGCCGCCTCTCTTGGCCAGGCAATCCGCGGGGTCGAACGGCTGGCCGTTTTTCACCAGCCATGGCGTGTCGCGCATGCCGAGAATCGGAATGTTGTTGTCGGATAACGTTTGCCAGATGCCGATGTACGTGGCAGGCATCACATCACCGGACTTGATGTTCCAGGGCCGGGTCGTGGTGGTGAACACGTAGTCGGGTCGGTCGGACACCAGCTTGGCCATGGTCCGCTGCACCCATTCGCGGCACTGCGGGTATGGGGCGTTGTTGCCCATGATCAGCGGGACCTGCTCGGTCGACAACGGGCAGCCCATCTTCAGATACGTCACCACTTTGAAGTGGTGCACCTGACCGAGCAGGTCGAGCGCGGGCAGCCAGTGCTCGGCGTGCGAGCCGCCGGCGAGCGCGATGGTGCGGTCGGACGCGAGGTCGCCGTAGACGCAGTTGACCACCGCCGGGTTGACGAAGTCGCTGATGCAGCCGTCCCTGGTCGACGCGGGATGATCCAGCTTGACTTCCAGCACCGTGGGCCGCATCGGCAGCGACGGCACCCGCACGTGTTCGGTCAGGGCGCGCGCGCCGGGGTAGTCCTGCGGGTTGAGCACGGTCAGTTCCTTGCCGGCGGCCCGCAGCACGGTGATGTGCTGGCGCCAGCTGAACGACGTCGCGGTCAGCGTGACGCCCAGTAGCACCACCGCGGTTCCCAACGCCATCGTCGGGCGGCGCAGCCGCGAGTGCCAGGTCACCGGGAGCGGCGACGCGGCGCCCTGCGGGGCCCGGTAGCGCAGCGGGTCCTCGACGAGCTCGGTGGTGAGGTAGGCCAGCACCCCGGAGACCAGCAGCACCGCGGCGCCCTCGAGGAAGTTGGCGTGCTTGTGGCCGGTGTAGGACAGCCAGAAGATGAGCAGCGGCCAGTGCCATAGGTACAGCGAGTACGCGATGGCGCCCAGCTCCACGATGGGCCGGGTGGACAGCAGCCGATTCGGCAGCGGCAGCCGGCCGCCGGTCGACGGGTGCGCCTCGATGTTGGCGCCGGCCAGGACCATCAGCATCGTGGCCCCGACGGGCACCAGCGCCCACGGCCCCGGGAATTCCTTGACGCCGTCGATCAGCGCGCCGCACGACACGATGGCGGCCAGCGAGACGGTGGCCAGGGCGGTGCGCAGCCACATCGGCCAGCGGATGTAGCGGACCAGGGCGCCGACGAGCGCGCCGAGCAGCAGCTCCCACGCTCGGGCGAAGGTGTCGTAGTACGCGATCGATTGGTCGTCGGTGTGCGCGACGATCGCGTACACGAACGACGCCACCGTGAGCGCGCTCAGCAGCACGACGAAGCCGGTCCGCAGGTAGGGGGCCTGTCGGCCCCCAAAAAGGCGCTGCAACACGTACGCGCAGCCGGTGACGAGCAGCAGGAAGCCGATGAAGAACTGGCCCTGCACCGACATGGACCAGATGTGTTGCAGCGGGCTGACCGCTTCACCGGCCCGCAGGTAATCCGAGACGGTGTTGGCCAGCTCCCAGTTCTGGTAGTAGCCCAGGCTGGCCAGGCTCTGGTCGGCGAAGGTCTCCCAGCGCGTCTGCGGTTGCACGAGGATCGTCAGCACCGCGCAGCCGGCCAGCACGACGACCAGGGCGGGGACCAGGCGGCGGATCAGCCGGATGGTTTCGGCCACCGGCGAGAGCGATACGGCGGGGTTCAGGGCGGCGCGAAGGACCTTGCCGCCGAAGAAGAATCCGGACAGCGCCAGGAACACGTCGACGCCGCCGGACACCCGCCCGAACCAGATGTGGAACACCGCGACCAGCGCGATGGCGATGCCCCGCAAGCCGTCCAGGTCGTACCGGTAGAAGCCCGTCGACCGTGTCTTCATCGCGCCGATCCCGGGTGGGTGGCGGCGGGCGAGGGCGGGGGCGAATGCGGCATGATCGCCCGCTAATTTACCGAAACCCGCCACCTGCTCCCGACCGCTCGCATCGGCAGCGGGGCTGCTCAGCGGGCTCGCCGAGCGTCAACACGGTCGGCGGGGGAACAAGGGGCGGGTTGTCGGGAGCCCTGGAAAGCGGCCCGGCGAAAGCTACCGGGCTACCGGGTGGTGCCGACGGGCGCTTGCTGGAGCAGCGTCTGCTGGGTCGGCACCTGCTGCAGGGGCACTTGCTGCGTCGGTAGCTGCTGTAGCGGTGCCTGCTGTGCCGGCAGCTGCTGGAGCGGCGCCTGCTGGGCGGGCAACGTCTGTCCGGGCAGTTGCTGCACGGGTGCCTGCTGGACCGGCGCCTGCTGCAGCGGGGCCTGCTGACCCGGTAGCTGCTGGACCGGGGCCTGCTGAACCGGTGCCTGCTGGCCGGGCAGCGTCTGCGCCGGCACTTGTTGCGCCGGTGCCTGCTGGGCGGGCAGCTGCTGGAGCGGCGCCTGCTGCAGCGGGGCCTGCTGGGTGCCCAGCACCCGGACCAGGTACGGCGTCATGCCGTTGGCGCGCACCGGTGAGACCTGCACCACGTCGCCGACCTCGAGCATCTGGTTGTTACCCAGGTACATCGCGACGCTCTGCGTGCCTTCGGGGCCGTAGAAGAGCATGTCGCCCTTGCGGGCCTGTTGCGGCAGAACCTTCTGGCCCACCCGGTAGATCGCGCCGGAGGAGCGCGGCAGCTTCAAGCCGGCGCCGGCGTAGGCGTACTGCATCAGGCCGGAGGCGTCGAAACCGATGGTGTTGAGGCCGGTGCCGGTGCCGCGGGTGGGGCCGTTGATGCCGCCGCCAGCCCACGAGAACGGCACGCCGCGCTGCGAAAGTCCGCGCATCACCACGGTGTCGGTGGCCTGCTGGGAGTTGTCCATCGGCCGGGTGCCCGGGTCAGCGCTCGCCACAACGGGCGCGGCCAGCGGGGCGGCCGCGATGGCCAGGCCGACGGCGAAGGCGTAAATGCGTTTCATCGGAGTTTCCAACCTCTCTGTGGGTGGCCTCGGCGCCGTATCGCGCCGCTGCCGCCGTTTCTGACCCATGCGACGACCTCGACGTCGTCGAATCACACCAGTCACTACAGAAACTTCTACCCCAGAAGTCGAGCTGGGAAAACCCCTGGTGAGGCCGCTGGGGCATTTTTTGTCGGACCGTGACCGGATGGTGACTGGAGCGCCGAATTCGGTATGCGCGGTTGTGATTTCGGTCTCACACCGGGGCGGCAGCGGTCAGGACGGCCGCCGCGCGCCGGAGCTACCCGCTCAGTGCCAGTATCGGGTGCTGAAAACGGTGATGAAGTCGCCTACGACCGAGCTTCCCATCAGGATGGCGAGCGACAAGACCGGCCAGAAGGACATGTACCAGCCCTTCAGCAGCGACACGAAGGGGCCGATGCCGGCCGCGGCGATCGCCGCGCCGATGCCGCCCCACACCACCGGGTAGATGTACATGTCGACGCCGTAGGGCACCAGACCACATTCCTCTCCGGTGCACACGTCGGAGAGGAAGCCGTAGAGCCTTGTCGGCCACGTCGTTGCGGTGGCCAGGACGAGCAGCAGGACCACCAGCGTGATCGTGGCGATCACGTCCCACGGGGCCACCCGGAGGCGAATGACGCGCGACTTCTCCTGGCCGGATTCATTGGCGCCGTAGGGAACCGGCCGGAACTCGCCGGGGTTGCCGGACTCGTGCGGGGCGCGGTTGGAGTCGGCGCGCTCGGAGTCGTCGAACGGGTACGGCAACGCCATGCCGATAGATGCTCCCCGATGGCCGCCATTTGTGCGACCCGGCTGCTTTACGCTCGGTCTCTATGCCTGCGGCGACACCCGGGTTGACGCCCGAGCAAATCAGCGCGATCGACGCCGCTCACCTGTGGCATCCCTACAGCACCATCGGCGCCGAGGCGATCGCGCCCGTGGTGGCCGTCGGCGCCCGCGGCGCCTGGCTGACGCTGGTCCGCGACGGCGAGCAGATCGAGGTGCTCGACGCGATGAGCTCCTGGTGGACCGCGATTCACGGCCACGGCCACCCGGTCCTCGACGAGGCGCTAAAGGCCCAGCTCAGCACCATGAACCACGTCATGTTCGGCGGATTGACGCACGAACCGGCGGCGCGGCTGGCGCAGCTGCTGGTGGACATCACGCCCGACGGCCTGCAGACGGTGTTCTTCAGCGACTCCGGCTCGGTGTCGGTGGAGGTCGCGGTGAAGATGGCGCTGCAGTACTGGCGCAGCCGCGGTGAGCCCGGCAAGCACCGGCTGATGACCTGGCGCGGCGGCTATCACGGCGACACCTTCACGCCGATGAGCGTCTGCGACCCCGACGGCGGCATGCACTCGCTGTGGACCGACGTGCTGGCCCACCAGGTGTTCGCACCGCAGGTCCCGCGCGACTACGACGCGGCCTACAGCGCCGCGTTCGAGGAGCAGCTCACCGCGCACGCGTCCGAGTTGGCCGCGGTCGTCGTCGAACCCGTCGTGCAGGGCGCCGGCGGCATGCGCTTCCACGACCCCCGCTACCTGCGCGACCTGCGCGAACTCTGCGACCGGCACGACGTGCTGCTGATCTTCGACGAGATCGCCACCGGCTTCGGCCGCACCGGCGAGCTGTTCGCCGCCGACCACGCCGGGGTCAGCCCGGACATCATGTGCGTCGGCAAGGCGCTGACCGGCGGATATCTCAGCCTGGCCGCCACCCTGTGCACCGCCGACATCGCGCAGGTCATCAGCAGCGGCGAGGCCGGCGCGCTGATGCACGGCCCCACCTTCATGGCCAACCCGCTGGCCTGCGCGGTCTCGGTGGCCAGCGTCGAGGTGCTGCTGGCCCAGGACTGGCGGTCGCGGGTCGCCGAGATCTCGTCCGGGCTGGCGACGGGCCTCGAAGCCGCCCGGGCGCTGCCCGGCATCGCCGACGTGCGGGTGTGCGGGGCGATCGGCGTCATCGAGTGCGCGCAGCCCGTCGACCTGGCCCTGGCCACGCCAAGGGCCCTCGACAACGGCGTCTGGCTGCGGCCCTTCCGCAACCTGATCTACGCGATGCCGCCCTACATCTGCGGGCCGCGCGACATCGCCCGGATCACCTCGGCGATGGTCGAGGTCGCCAGGCTGAGCGGTTCTCGTAGTCTTTAGGGCGATGAAGGCACCGATCGAGGCTTCCCCGCTGGCCTGGCTGGAGGCGACTGAACAGCAGCGCCGCCAGGACGGCCTGCGTCGGTCGCTGCGCCCGCGTCCGGCCGTGGCGACGGAGCTCGACCTGGCCTCCAACGACTACCTAGGCCTGTCCCAGCATCCAGACGTGATCGAGGGAGGCGTTGCGGCACTGCGCATTTGGGGTGCAGGTGCCACGGGGTCCCGGCTGGTGACCGGCGACACCGAGCTGCACCAGCAGTTTGAATCCGAGCTTGCCGATTACGTCGGCGCGTCGTCGGCGTTGCTGTTCTCGTCGGGATACACGGCGAACCTCGGCGCGGTCGTCGGCCTGTCCGGCCCGGGTTCGCTGCTGGTTTCCGATGCGCATTCGCACGCGTCGCTGGTGGATGCCTGCCGGCTGTCGCGGGCGCGCGTGGTGGTGACGCCACATCGCGACGTCGCCGCCGTGGACGCCGCCTTGGCCGCGCGTGACGAGGAGCGCGCCGTCGTCATCACCGACTCGGTCTTCAGCGCCGACGGCACGCTGGCTCCGATCCGCGAACTGCACGACGTGTGCCGCCGCCACCGGGCGCTGCTCATCGCCGACGAGGCGCACGGGCTGGGTGTGCGCGGCGGCGGGCGCGGCCTGCTGCACGAGGCCGGGCTGGCCGGCGCGCCCGACATCGTGATGACCACGACGCTGTCCAAGGCACTGGGCAGCCAGGGCGGCGCGGTGCTGGGGCCCGCGGAGGTGCGCGCGCACCTGATCGACGCGGCCCGGCCGTTCATCTTCGACACCGGCCTGGCGCCGGCCGCCGTCGGCGCCGCGCTGGCCGCGCTGCACCTGCTGCAGACCGAATCGTGGCGTCCCGACGCCGTGTTGCGGCATGCCCGCGAGCTGGCCGAGATCTGCGACGTGCCCGAGGTGCCGCCGTCGGCGGTGGTCTCGGTGATCCTGGGGCAGCCGGAGGTGGCGGTCGCCGCAGCGACGGCCTGCCTGGACGCGGGCGTACGGGTGGGCTGCTTCCGGCCGCCGACCGTGCCCGCCGGAACGTCGCGGCTGCGGCTGACGGCGCGCGCGTCCCTGGACGCCGCCGAGATGGAGCTGGCGCGCCGGGTGCTGACGGATGTCCTCGCGGTGGCGCGCCGTTGACCGTCCTGGTCGTCACGGGCACCGGCACGGAGGTCGGCAAGACGGTCACGGTTGCCGCGCTGGCGTCGCACGCCCGGCAGGCCGGCATCGACGTGGCGGTGTGTAAACCCGTGCAGACCGGCACCGACTCCGGCGACGACGACCTGGCCGAGGTCGGCCGCTTGTCCGGAGTGAAAGAGCTCGCGGGGCTGGCCAGATATCCGCGGCCGCTGGCGCCGGCCGCCGCGGCCGAGCAGGCCGGCAAGCCGTTGCCTACCCGCGATCAGCTGCTCGGGCTCATCGCTGGCCTGGACCGCCCGGGGCGGCTGACGTTGGTCGAGGGCGCGGGCGGGCTGCTGGTCGAGCTCGCCGACGCGGGCGTGACGCTGCGCGACCTCGCCGTCGACCTGGGCGCAGCGGCGCTGGTGGTGGTCGGCGCGCAGCTGGGCACGCTCAACCACACCGCACTCACATTGGAAGCGCTTGCCGCACATGGCATTTCGTGTGCCGGGCTAGTGATCGGCAGCTGGCCAGCGCAACCCGGGGTGGTGGAGACTTCGAACCGGTCGGCCCTGGATCGGCTTGCCCCGGTGCGGGCCACGCTGCCGGCCGGGGCCGGCGCGCTCAGTGTCGACGACTTCGTGGCGCTCAGCGCCGAGGCGTTCGACCGCGGATGGGTCACCACGTTGGCCGGCTGATGGTCCATTCGATCGAGCTGGTCTTCGACCCCGACACCGAGGCCGCGATCCGTCACATCTGGGACGACCTGGCCGGCGCCGGGATCCCCAGTCAGGCCCCGGCGAGCCGCCCCCACGTCACACTGGCTGTCGCAGGAAGCATTTCGGCCGAGGTCGACGAGCTGCTGGGACCGGTGAGCAAACGGCTCCCGCTGCGCTGCGCCGTGGGCGCTCCATTGTTGTTCGGCCGCACCAGCGCCGTGTTCGCGCGGCTGATCGTCCCGACCGGCGAGTTGCTGAGCCTGCACGCCGAGGTACACCGGCTCTGCGGTCCGCATCTGGCGCCCGCGCCGCTGCCCAATTCGCTGCCCGGGCAATGGACTCCACACGTCACGTTGGCCCGCCGCGTCGGCGATGCGCAACTGGGCCGCGCGCTACACATCGCGGGCCGGCCGTCGCAGCTCGAGGGGAGTTTCGCGGGCCTGCGCCGCTGGGACGGCAACAAGCGCGTCGAGCACCCGCTTTAGCCGCCGAACAGCAGGTACAGGCCGGTGAAGGTGTAGCAGACCATCACGACCATCATGGTGAGCTGCCCGGTGAGCTGATGGCCCTTGGGCAGCAGCCGCAGCGCCTTGTCGTGGGCCGCGATCACCGCCACGATGTGCCCGGTGACCACGTAGGCCACCTTGACGCCGGCCAGCACCGGGGGATGGGCGGACAACACGTAGGCGACGTGAGCGTGGGCCAGCCCCAACAGGTTCCAGCCCTGGCCGAACGGATCGGCCAGCGCGATGACGGCCTGCTGCCCGCGCTCCACCAGATAGGACAGGTAGTGCGCGAAGATGTAGCCCACGACGATCGGGACCAGCGAATGCGCCATCTGCCCAGGCAGCTTTCGGCGTTGCTCGCGGTCCAGCCCGCCGGTCGCCCGTGCCGCGAGCGAAAAAGTCAGTGCGACAACGGAAATGAAGACGATCAGCCCGATGGTCTTCAGTCCCGACGACGCCAGCGTCGGTGGTACGCCGTGGGCGGAGCGGGACACCGCGTCGGAGAAGTTGCGCCAGGTCGGCGAGGCCGAGTAGCTGTCGAAGGCGGTCGACCCCAGCAGCACGGCCAGCATCGTCACCACACCGGGGCGCACCGGCAGCGACGGCAGGTGGTCGAACGGGTTGCCGATGACGATCGCACCGGTCGGCGAGCGGCGAAACGGCGCCAGCCGCGAGACCGCCATGCTGTACACGCCGAACGGGTCGGCCCTGGCCAGCCACCGCTGCCCGCACAACCACGCCCCGCCGAGCAACACCACCGCGTAGACCAGCAGCCACGTTCGGACCCACTGCAGCGACGCCGAATTCGGGCTCGCCAGCTCCATCCAGACGAAGGCGAACAGGCCCACCGCCGCCGGGCGGTAGCCCCAGCCTTCCGGATACGAGCACCGGGCCCGGCTCAACCGGCTCGGGACGGTGCACCGCAGCAGCAGATAGACGGTGCGCATCGGGGAGATCACTCGCCACACCGGCCCGAAAAGCACTGACACGGCGACCAATCCGACCCACAGCAGCACGTAGAACGTTCCGAGCAGGGCGTTGTTTTGCGTCTGCGGGCCCAGGAAGCCGGCCAGCACCACCCAGATCGTGAACGCGAGCGCTATGCCCACCGCGGCCCAGCGCGTCGCGCGGGCGTCAACCAGGGTGGTGAGCCTGGGCAGCGGGCGGCCGGGCTTCTCCGGGTCGAATCGTGGCCGCCGCCAGGCGAATGCGATCAGCGCGAACGTGAACGTCAGCGCCCACGCGGCTCCCACCATCGCGTACATGTAGGGCACGGGCAAATCGCCGGACCCGCCCAGACCATGCGCCAAGATCGCCGCATGATCACCGGTCACGGTTGAACTTGGATGGTCGCGATCGTGCGATCCAGGTGGTGCAGTTCGACTTCCACGTTCCCCGGGACGTCGACGCTGAACTGAAACGTCTGGTTGGGCGCGGCCGCGATCTCGAACTTGTGGTCCGGTGACGAATGCACGTGCAGCTCGTCGGTGGCATCACTGGTCACATGAAAGGTGATCTGCTGCTTGACTTTTGCCTGCAGCGTGGCGTTGGTGGGGGTGACCTGGCCCTTGGCGATGGTGACGTTGACGTCGAGGGCCGCCGCGGGGGGCGGGTTTTGTGAACCGCCGCAGGCCACTAGGCCGCACGTCAATGCCGCCGCCCACACCGTGACGGCGATGTTGCGAAATGCCATGCCTCAGGCCGCTTTCGGGAATGGTTGCTTTTCGTCGACCGGCTCCGGCTCGGACAAGGAATTGTTGAGCCGGCCGGCGCCCCACGTCAGGGCGGCGATCACCATCAACGAAAAGATCAGCACCAGTATCGAACCGGCGGTGAACAGCCAGGCCGGGGCATTCTGGTCGCGCTCGCGCTGCAGAATAGTGACTTCCTGCACGAACGGCCGGTCGATCGCCGACAGCGCCGGAACCTCGGCCGCCGGGATGGCGTCATCGGCCGGTTCGTAGATCGGGACACCTGTCATCGTGTAGCCGTCCTGCACCCGCAGCAGCGTCTTCCACGATCCCCACACCGGCACCGGCTGGGTGGACCGGTAGTGCCCCGGGCCGACGCGGTCGAGCCGGTCGATCACCAGGCCGCGCTGGTTATCCATGCGGCCTTGCCAGGACAGGATCGTCACCCAGTCCGGATGGGCGCTCACCATGTCGGCCGGCCGGATCTGCACATCGGCCGACACCATGCGCTGCCCGGGCGCACTCGGCAGCTCGGTCAGCGTGATAGTCGCGCGATTCTGTTGTGGCACAAGAATATGTAACCCGTTGGCCACTGCGCCGCCGACCACGAGAACGGTCGCCACCACCACCGCGATGCCGATGCGGCGGCCGGGCAGTCGCTGCCCGGTGAGCACCATGCCGAACATCGCGCCGCATATTCCGGCCAGCACCGAAACGGGGACAGCCATCGCCAGCGCCTCGAACCAGATGCTCGCCGGCCACGGGTAGTGGTAGACCGTCGAAATCCACAGCGACTCCAGCCAGAGCCCGACGGTCCCCACCGCCAGGCCGGAGACGGCCCCAAATAGGAGGGGGCGCTTAAACAATGGGGTCAACGCGACCAGCTCGACAACTAGCGCGGGACCCAGATACAGCGGGAACCAGTTGATCGGGGCGCCCAGGACCGGGCCTACCAGGAGTGCAACCCCGCCGCGCAGCGCGATGGCGAACAACGCCGCAATGATCGCGGCGCCGCGGCCCATGGTCATGCGGGCGGCGGCGGCGGCCAGGGCCGCCGCGAAGGCGATCATCATCGGCTGCAAGACCAGCCGAAACTGCTCGACGCCGAAGTCATACTCGATCTGGTACACCGACAGGCCGATGAACATTCCGCCGAAGGACAGGTAGCGCAGGATCGTGATGAAAATGCCGTGGTGGACTTCCTCGGCATCGTCGGCCTCGCCCTCGCGCTCCAGCATGAGGACCGCGAACAATGAGAAGCAGGCGCCGCCGATCATCATCAAATGCGTTGGACCCCACAGCGTGACGTCCTGCCCGAAAATGCGGTGCCAGATGTCGTCGAGCGGGAATCCGGTCATGGCGTACAACCCGCAAGCCGCCATCAAGATGCCGCCGACCGGCGCGTGCCAGTTCTTCGTGATGCGCACCGCCGCCGGGCCGGGCTTGTCGAAGGGCAGGACGATCGCAGTCATGCCGCCCAGGAAGATTCCGAACAGGCCGATAATGATGAAGTAGTGCGCGGGGTTGGCCAGCGGGCCGGGATCTCGCCCGTTGCCGATATGCCAGCTGACATCCCAGATGAACCCGAACAGGGCGCAGATGATCGACGTGGTGAAGACCAGCACCGGTAGCGCCACCCAGCTCGGCCGGTGAAATTTCTCGCCCAGCTTCTCCGCGAGCCGCGTCAACCACTGGATGCGATGGGTGCGGTGCGCATGGCCCACCCACAGCATGATCAGCGTGATGACCAATGCGGCGATCGAAAGCCCGATCACCTGGTTGAGACCCGCGCCCCGCGCCGATGGCTCGGCAAGGAATGTCATCTGTGTCGACGTCACTGTCATACCTCCGAACCGTGCCCGGCTGTGCCGGGAGATTTGATCCGACTGCTTGACCGGAATGCCCAATCCGAATAGCAGTCAATCACGCGTTTTACGAGCCGCATCGGCTCCTGGGCACCGTGACCGACCTCTCGCGCCGGCATGGGACCTAGAAGTCTGTAGGTTACCCACTGGTAGCCTTTTGATGCAATGCTTGGGTGAACAGTTGTATTAATTAGAACATGTGCCAATAACGCTCTGAGCCTGCGCTTACCACGCCATATTGGGCCTTCGGGTGAACAACGCAGCGGATTAATCGAAGGGCAATCAGCGTTCGTCAGTCGCGCTTTTGGTCGGCCGCACCGGTGTCGGGGGCGGGCGGTTCGTCGCCATCGCCGTCCTTCCCCTCGCGCCGGTCCCGCAGGGCGATGTACAAGACCACGCCGACGACGATCACCGCGGGCAAGAACGCCGGCGCCGCCAACAGAATCCAGTGATGTGCCACGAAGTCGACGTGCGCAGTGGTCATGGTGGTCGTATACCCCGGCGGTCCTCAGGTTCTCAGGCCGTTACCCTACTTTGAACACGTTTTATCGAGGCTGCCTTGACGGGCGGCAGGTGCGTGACGCGCACACGACGACGATGCAGGGGAGTACCTGGTGACTCAAGCGGCAACTCGACCGAAAACCGAGGCCGACGGCGAAGCCGACATCCTGGCGGTAGCCCGGCAGCAGGTGCTCGAGGGCGGCGAGGGATTGAGCAAAGACCAGGTGCTGCAGGTCCTGCAGCTGCCCGACGAGCGGCTCGAGGAGCTGCTGGCGCTGGCCCACGAGGTACGGATGCGCTGGTGCGGTCCCGAGGTCGAGGTCGAGGGCATCATCAGCCTCAAGACCGGCGGCTGCCCGGAGGACTGCCACTTCTGCTCCCAGTCCGGCCTGTTCGCGTCGCCGGTGCGCAGCGCCCGCCTCGACATCCCCAGCCTGGTCGAGGCCGCCAAGCAGACCGCCAAGTCCGGTGCCACCGAGTTCTGCATCGTTGCGGCCGTTCGTGGACCCGACGAGCGGCTGATGGCCCAGGTCGCGGCCGGCATCGAGGCCATCCGCAACGAGGTCGACATCAACGTCGCCTGCTCGCTGGGCATGCTGACCGCCGAGCAGGTCGAGGAGCTGGCGGCGATGGGTGTGCACCGCTACAACCACAACCTCGAGACCGCCCGGTCGTTTTTCACCAACGTGGTCACCACGCACTCCTGGGAGGAGCGCTGGGAGACGCTGTCGATGGTGCGCGACGCCGGCATGGAGGTGTGCTGCGGCGGCATCCTGGGCATGGGCGAGACCCTGGAGCAGCGCGCGGAGTTCGCCGCCGAGCTGGCCGAGCTGGGCCCCGACGAGGTGCCGCTGAATTTCCTGAACCCGCGCCCCGGCACGCCGTTCGGCGACCTGGAGGTGCTGCCGGCATCCGAGGCGCTGAAGTCGGTGGCCGCGTTCCGCCTGGCATTGCCGCGGACGATGCTGCGCTTCGCCGGTGGCCGCGAGATCACCCTGGGCGACCTGGGCGCCAAGCAGGGCATCCTGGGCGGCATCAACGCTGTGATCGTCGGGAACTACCTGACCACCCTCGGCCGCCCCGCCGAGGCCGATCTGCAGCTGCTCGACGACCTGCAGATGCCCCTCAAGGGGCTCAACGCCAGCCTCTAGCAGCTAGGTTTGAGAGTCGTGATTGGCGATCTGGGTGCTCCGGTCAGCGCCGGCATCTACAACGTCTACACGGGGGAATTGGGCGGTACCACGATGCCCACGGCAGCCCAGCTGGGCCTCGAACCGCCCCGGTTCTGCGCCGAGTGCGGACGCCGGATGATCGTCCAGGTCCGCCCCGACGGCTGGCGCGCCCAGTGCTCGCGGCACGGACAGGTGGACTCGACCGACCTGGAGGCACAGCGATGACCGACCAGGCGGGGACCGTGGTCGCCGAGCCCGTCGGCGCGCCGGCGACGCCCCGGGGCCGCGCGACGGTCCTGGTGGTGCTCGGGCTCCTGGCGGCCGGCGTCGTGGTCGGCGGCCTGTGGGCCTGGATCGCGCCGCCGATCCATCTCGTGGTGGCGATGACGCGGGGCGGCGAGCGGGTGCACGACTACCTGGGCACCGAATCCGACCACTTCTTCGACGTGCCCTGCCTGATGCTGGGCCTGCTGACCATCCTCGCGGTGGTCACGACGGTGCTGGTGTGGCAGTGGCGCGCACATCGCGGGCCGGGAATGGTCATCGGGCTGTCGCTGGGGATGCTGATCGCCGCCGGCGCCGCGTCGGGCGTGGGCGCGGTGCTGGTGCGGCTGCGGTACGGCGCGGTGAACGTCGACGCCGTTGCGCTGTCGGGCAAGCCATCGGTGGCCTACGTGGTGGAGGCGCCGCCGGTGTTCTTCGGACACGGGCCGCTGCAGATCGCGGCCACCCTGGTGTGGGCGGCGGCCATCGCGGCGCTGGTCTACGCGGCGCTGGCGGCCGGCAACGCTCGCGACGACCTGGGCGCGTTCCCGCCGGCCGGTTGGCAGCCGCAGCCGCTGGCGGTCAACCCGGAAGCCCCGGAAGCCGCCGTCTCATAGCCGCGTCATAGCGGGCGGCGGCGGATCTTTCGCCCGGTGATGACCCTGGCCGCGATGATGCCGAGCCGCACCATGCCGGCGTAGGTGATCGGGTTGAACATCGTCGGCCAGGCGGTCCGGATCAGGTGGTCCTTGAGCGGGCGGCGGGCGAACCGGTCGGTCAGCCAGCGCAGCGCCATCGGGGCCGACAGCGGGTGCATGAAGATGTGCTCGTTGAACGCGTCGCGATGGTAGGTCACGTCGGCGCCGGCGGCCGAGTACCACTCGGCCAGGCGGTCGATGTCGTGGACGTCGATGATGTAGTCGTGCACGGCCTGCACGATCAGCACCGGCGGAGTCGGCACCTCGGCGCCCAGCTTGATGTTGTCGAAGACTTGCTTGACCTCCGGCCTCGCGAGGGTGTCTTCGAGCGGTTCGTCGAGATAGTCGGCCATGTTCTTGCCGGCCATGTGCAGCACGGCCCCGCTGGTCGTCATCGACTCGAGCCGGTCCAGCAGGGCGCGGCCCTCGTCATTGGTGTGCTCCTTGATGACGCGGTCCAGACCGGGGTAGACGTGCGAGAGCGCCGCCACCACCAGCGCAGGCAACCCGGCGAACAGGCCGCCGTTGAGCCGGCGGAAGGTGTGGCCCAGGTCGCCGACGGGAGATCCCAGCACGGCCCCGACGATGTCCAGCTCTGGCGCGTATTTGCCGCACATCTCGGCGGCCCAGGCGCTGGCCAGTCCGCCACCGGAGTAGCCCCACAGCCCGATCGGCGCCGTCGGCGCCACCGCGACGTGTTCGGAGTTCTTGGCGGCGCGAATGCCGTCCAGGATGCGGTAGCCGGGCTCGAACGGCGGCCCCCACATGCCGCGCAGGCCCTCGTGATCGGGCACCGACACCACCCAGCCCTCGGCGACGGCGGCGGCGATCAGCAGCAGCTCCAGCTGGGCGATGGACCCGAGGGCCTTCGACCTGCGGCGCAGCGCGTAGGACGGGAAACAGCGCGACGACATGGCGTCGATGGCGCACTGGTACGACAGCAGCGGGCTGACGTGCCCGGCGGCGCGCTCGGCCGGGACGATCAGGGTCGTCACGGACGCTTCCGGGTCGCCGTTCATGTCGGTGGTCCGGTACAGCAGCTGGACGGCGGTCACCGGCTGCGGAATCAGGCCCAGAAAGGCCACCTCGACCTCGCGGGAGCGCAGCACCGTGCCGGGATCTGCGTGCTGGAAGCCCTCGGGGGGCTGATAGAACGGGTCGTCGCAGGGCAGTACCGGATGCGCCTTGGGCTGCAATTGCTCGTGTCGCGGCCGACCGATCCACTCCGCGCCGCTCGTCCCCGCCAAATTGCCGAGCTCAGACATTGAGTTCCCTTCTAGGCCGTTTGGCATTTTCGCGCATGAACGGGTGGTAACCAAAACGTCGTGGCCGTGCTGTGAGCCATTTCTCGATTCCCCTGCGGCTCCCCAGCGCCGTACCGCAGCCCAATGTACCGGCGCGGGGATTGCTGGCCTTTCCGCCGGCGCGAGGTGTTGGGATGAAAAGCCGGCCTAGGACCCCGGCGGTTTCAGCGCGGCGAATTCGTCGGTGACCCTCAGCCGCGAGTCGGTGAAGTGGTACAGCGCCGCGGGACGGCCGCCGCTGCGGCCGGACTGCGCGATGGTGCCGGTCTGGGTGATGACGCCGCGGCGGACCAGGACGCGTTGCAGGTTCGTCGTGTCGACCTGATAATCCAGCGTCGCGCAGTAGATGTCACGCAGCGTGGAAAGCGCGAATTCCTTTGGCGCCAAGGCGAATCCGATGTTCGTGTAGGACATCTTGGCGACCAGCCTGGTGTGGGCGTGAGCCACCATCGGGCCGTGGTCGAACGCCATCGGCGGCAACGAGCTGACCGGGTGCCAGCGGGTGTCCGGCGGTAGCTCCGGGGTGGCGGGGTAGGGCACCAGCCCCAGGAAGGTTGTCGCGATCATCCGGGGCCCCGGCACCCGATGCGGATCGGAGAACACCGCGAGCTGTTCCAAATGCGCGAGCTCGCGCAGATCGACCTTTTCGGCCAATTGCCGGCGCACCGAAGTGGTCAAATCCTCGTCGTTGCGCAATTTGCCACCCGGCAGTGACCACGCGCCGCGCTGCGGATCCTGGGCGCGTTGCCATAGCAGCACGTTTAGCTGCGGTTTTACTGCTCGGTGGGCTCCCGTAACCTGCTCGGAACCCTCCCGAACCTGGAACACGACCGCAAGCACTTCGTGCGCGGTGCTACCATTGGGCATGTTTTCGATTATAAGTCGAAAACCTCCTCGTCCGAAAGGAGCCGCCATGACGGTCGTGAACCGCATGGACACGCTCGCCGAAGACATGGTCGCCAGCATCACCGATTCGCCCACCGGCTATCACGGCGTGGACGGCGACGCGGCGTGGGCCGCGGAGATTCGCCGCCTCGTCGACCTGCGTGGCGCCACCTTGCTGGCGCACAACTACCAGCTGCCGGCCATCCAGGACGTCGCCGACCACGTCGGCGATTCGCTGGCGCTGTCGCGGATCGCCGCCGACGCCGCCGAGGGCACCATCGTGTTCTGCGGCGTGCACTTCATGGCCGAGACCGCCAAGATCCTCAGCCCCGACAAGACCGTGCTCATCCCGGATCAGCGGGCCGGCTGCTCGCTGGCCGACTCGATCACGCCCGACGACCTGCGGGCCTGGAAGGACGAGCATCCCGACGCCGTCGTCGTCTCCTACGTCAACACCACCGCGGCCGTTAAAGCGCTCACCGACATCTGCTGCACCTCGTCGAACGCGGTCGACGTCGTCGAGTCCATCGACCCCGAGCGCGAGGTGCTGTTCTGCCCGGACCAATTCCTCGGGGCCCACGTCCGCCGCATGACCGGCCGCGAGAATCTGCACGTGTGGGCCGGCGAGTGCCACGTGCACGCCGGGATCAACGGCGACGAACTCGCCGACCAGGCCCGCGCCAATCCCGACGCGGAACTGTTCGTCCACCCCGAATGCGGCTGCGCCACTTCGGCTCTGTACCTGGCCGGTGAGGGCGCGTTCCCGTCGGACCGGGTGAAGATCCTGTCCACCGGCGGCATGCTCGACGCCGCCCACCAGACGCACGCGCGCAAGGTCCTGGTCGCTACCGAGGTCGGCATGCTGCACCAGCTACGCAGGGCCGCACCGGAAGTCGACTTCCAGGCCGTCAACGACCGCGCGTCATGCCGGTACATGAAGATGATCACCCCGGCCGCGCTGCTGCGGTGTCTGGTCGACGGCGCCGACGAGGTGCACGTCGACCCGGACATCGCGGCGCTCGGGCGGCGCAGCGTGCAGCGGATGATCGAGATCGGCCAGCCGGGCGGCGGCGAATAATGGCCCGCACCACCACCTGGACGGACTCCGCCGACGTCGTCGTCATCGGCACCGGCGTCGCCGGATTGGCCGCCGCGCTGGCCGCCCACCGCGCCGGGCGCAGCGTCGTCGTGCTCAACAAGGCGGACCGCACCCACGGCGTGACCGCGACGCACTACGCGCAGGGCGGAATCGCGGTGGTGCTGCCCGACAACGACGACTCCATCGAGGCCCACGTCGCCGACACCCTGGCTGCCGGCGCGGGAATGTGCGACCCCGACGCCGTGTACTCGATCGTCGCCGACGGCTACCGCGCGGTCACCGAATTAGTCGGGCACGGCGCACAATTCGACGAATCGATCCCCGGCCAGTGGGCGCTGACCCGCGAGGGCGGGCATTCGCGGCGCCGCATCGTGCACGCCGGGGGCGACGCCACCGGCGCCGAGGTGCAGCGCGCGCTCGACCACGCCGCCGGGACGCTGGACATCCGCGCCGGCCACGTCGCGCTGCGGGTGCTGCACGACGGCACCGCGGTCACGGGCGTGTCGGTGGGCAACGCCGACGGGATCGGGATCATCAGCGCGCCTTCGGTGATCCTCGCCTCCGGCGGACTCGGGCATCTCTACAGCGCCACCACCAACCCCGACGGGTCTACCGGCGACGGAATAGCCCTGGCGCTGTGGGCCGGCGTCCCGGTCGCCGACGTCGAGTTCATCCAGTTCCACCCGACCATGCTGTTCGCCGGCCGCGCTGACGGCCGCCGGCCGCTGATCACCGAGGCCATCCGCGGTGAGGGTGCGGTATTGATTGACCGGCAAGGCAATTCGGTGACCGCCGGGGTTCACCCGATGGGCGACCTGGCCCCGCGCGACGTGGTCGCGGGCGCGATCGACGCGCGGCTGAAGGCCACCGGCGACCCCTGCGTCTATCTCGACGCGCGCGCGATCGCGGGCTTCGAGAGCCGTTTCCCCAACGTCACCGCCTCGTGCCGGACCGCGGGCATCGATCCCGTCCGCCAACCCATCCCGGTCGTTCCGGGCGCCCACTACAGCTGCGGCGGCGTCGTCACCGACGTGCACGGGCAGACCGAGCTGCCCGGCCTGTTCGCCGCGGGCGAGGTGGCCCGCACCGGGATGCACGGCGCAAACCGGTTGGCGTCCAACAGCTTGCTGGAAGGCCTGGTGGTCGGCGGCCGCGCCGGAAACCTCGCGGCCGAGCACGCTTTGTCGGCCGCGCGAATCGATGCGGCCGGCCCCGACCCGATTGCGCACACCGCCGCGCCGCGCCGCGACCTGCAGGCCGCGATGACCAAGGACGCATCGGTGGTGCGCAATTCCGTTGGGCTGCAGGAGCTTTCCGCGACGCTCTCGCAGGCGCGGGCCCGCGCGGTGGCCGGCCGTCGCGACTTCGAGGACGTGGCGTTGACGCTGACCGCCCGGGCGGTGGCCGCGGCGGCATTGACCCGCAACGAAAGCCGGGGGTGCCACCACCGGGCCGAGTACCCCGATGCCGCGCCAGACCAAAGCCGCAGCATCGTGGTCCGGTTGGCCGCCGACCGCCACGCGATATGCGCCGAGGCGCTGACGGCGGTCTGCTGATGGCGCTGTCCGACGACGAACTCTCCGCGGCCAAGGACCTCATCAAGCGCGCCCTGACCGAGGACCTGCGCTACGGGCCCGACGTCACCACGCTGTCGACGGTGCCCGCCGAGGTGCGGGCGACGGCGTCGATGGTGCCCCGGGAGCCGGGCGTGATCGCCGGCCTGGACATCGCGCTGCTGGTCCTCGACGAGGTGCTGGGCGCCGATGGCTACCGGGTGCTCGATCGCCTCGACGACGGCGCCCGCGTCGAGCCGGGCCAGTCGGTGCTGACGCTGGACGCCGAGACCCGGGGCTTGCTGACCGCCGAACGCACCACGCTCAACCTGATCTGCCACCTGTCGGGCATCGCCACCGCCACCGCGGCCTGGGTCGAGGCCGTCAGCGGCAGCCACGCCAAGGTCCGCGACACCCGCAAGACGCTGCCCGGCCTGCGCGCGCTGCAGAAATACGCCGTGCGGGTCGGCGGCGGCGTCAACCACCGCCTCGGCCTGGGCGACGCCGCGCTGATCAAGGACAACCATGTGGCGGCCGCGGGATCGGTGGTCGAGGCCCTGCGGGCGGTTCGCGAGGCAGCGCCCGATCTGCCCTGCGAGGTCGAGGTGGACTCGCTCGAGCAGCTCGACGAGGTCCTGCCCGAAAAGCCGGAGCTGATCCTGCTGGACAACTTCCCGGTATGGGAGACGCAGATCGCCGTGCAGCGGCGCGACGCGCGGGCCCCCGCGGTGCTGCTGGAGTCGTCGGGTGGGCTCAGCCTCGAGAACGCCGCCGCCTACGCCACGACTGGGGTGGATTACCTGGCCGTCGGCGCGCTGACCCACTCGGTGCGCGTGCTCGACGTCGGTCTGGACATGTAGGCGGGCCCATCGCCCGCGCTAGCCGCGCAGCAGCGTGCGCGCGGCGGACTTGGCGGCGTGCAGCGCGCCCGGGTCGCCCGCGATGCGAGACAGGATCAGCGCGCCCTCGATCAGCGAGATCACCGAGAGGGCAGCCCGTTTCGCGTCCGCGGCGGGCCAGTCGTCGGCGCGCAGCCGATCTTCGACCGCCGCACACCAACCCTGGAATGCGCGCGCCGACGCCTCGCGTACCAGCGGGCTCGCGTTCACCGATTCCGTGGCGATCGGCTCGATCGGGCAGCCGTCGCGCTGGTCGCCGGCCAGCCCGGCGATCAGCAGGTCGATCCACCGATCGACGATGTCGGCCGCGGGTCGGCCGGTCGCCAGGAATCTGCGCAGCAATTGCTCGATGCCGCTCCCTTCGGCGTCGACGACGGCGGCGGCCAACTGTTGCTTGCCCTGCGGAAAGTGGTGATACAGCGAACCGGGTTTGACGCGGGCGCCCTCGAGGATCTGGTTGAGACCGGTCGCCGCGTAGCCCTGCCGACGAAACAGGGTGGTGGCGTGGTCGATCAGCGCTGCGCGGCTGCGATCTGGTCTCGGCACGGTATTGACTTTACTTGAGTGATCGCTCAAGAATGCTGAGATGAGGCAGCTGACGTACGAAGAGACCGGGCGGTACGCGTGGCGGGATGTGCCGGAGCCGCAGCTCACGGCCCCAGAGCAGGCGTTGGTGCGGCCCCTGATGGTGGCGTGTTGCGACCTCGACGTCGCGGTGTGCCGCGGGCGGTTGCCCTTGCCCCCGGGGTACGCCGTGGGCCACGAAGGGTTGGCCGAGGTTGTCGCGGTCGGCGATGACGTCAAAGGCGTCCGCGCGGGCGACCGCGTTGTGGTGCCGTTTCAGATCAACTGCGGAGCATGCCGGGAATGCCGCCGCGGCGTGACCGGATCGTGCAGCTCGGTGCCATTGATGGCCGCTTACGGGATGGCGCCGATCGCCGGCCTGGACGGTGGCGGATTCATGTCGGACCTGGTGCTGGTGCCGTACGCGGACGCCATGCTGATCCCGATTCCCGAGGCGGTCGAACCCGTTTCGATCGCATCCCTGTCCGACAACATCCCCGACGGCTGGCGGACCGTCGGACCATTCGGTGCGGAGCTGGACAAGCTCGACGTGGTCGATCGCCGCGTCCTCGTGCTCGGGCGGCTGTCGATCGGGTTGTATTCGGCTGCCTTCGCCGTGGCAATGGGCGCCCAGGTCGACTACGTCGACACCGACCCGCAGCGGCTGGCCGCCGCCGAGAAACTCGGTGCGGTGGTCCACGATGTCGCCAAACCCGACAAATCGTGGGGCTCCTACCCGGTCACGGTGCACACCACGGCCGATCCGGGCGCGCTCTCGGCGGCACTGCGCGCGACCTGGCCGGACGGCGTCTGCACCGACACGGGGATCTACTCCCAACCGAAAGTCGAGATGCCGCTACAGCCCATGTACACCCGCGGCGTGCGGTTCGTCACCGGACGCGTCAGTGCGCGCACGGTCATTCCGCAGGTGCTCGAGCTACTCGCCGGCGGCTTGGACCTGTCGCCGGCCGTCGACCGCGTCGTTGCCTGGGAGGACGCCCCTTCGGCCTGGCCCACGATGACCGGCAAGACGGTGTACGCGAGGACCTGAGTACCCGTCGACCGGTACTAAGCCCTCGTCACTAGCGGCAGCTCCGGCAGCCACAACGAGTTCTGAGTGTTGGGGAACCCGGCTACCGGCCGGAAACCCGGAGCCAGCCCAAGGTGCCCGGCCCGGTCGACCCACTCCGTAACCAGCACGCGCAACACCTGCCGGACGATGTGCCCGCCACGGCAACGCATAGATCCCGCACCCAAACTCCAATGCCGGTGCGCCCCAGCGCCGATCACAAGATCATCAGTGGACATGGCGTCGCTGCCGTCCCGGTGCACGGCACCGATACACAACATCACCACCACGCCGGGCGGCAGCTCCACCCCACCGACGATCGTTGGCTGGGTAGTAAACCGCTGGCAACCCGGCACCATCGGCTCCAGCCGTAGGACCTCTTCGACGAACCCGCGTATCAGCTCAGGCTGACGGCGAAGCACATCGCACAGCTCGGGGTGGCTCGCCAACGCGAAGAGGTGCCAGCTGGCGTGTTTGAACAGGTTGCGGCACGCCTCGTAGAAGACACGGCCGGACGGCCCATTCAGTTGCTCGACGGGCAGTAGCTGCAGGCGCGACACGATGTCGAAAACGATGCTGGCCATCGGCGTGGTCACCTGGGCCACCGCGTCACCGCCGCCGGCGGCGACGAAGCGATCGATCAGCGCGGCGGCCTCCGGGCGGAACGCCGCCGCGATCTCGTGGGCTGATTTGGGCGCGAATAGCACCTGGTGCGCATCGAGATCGCTCTCGGGAAGTGCACGCGTGGCGTCCAATGTCGCATCGTCCAGATGCGCTAGGACCTCATCCCGTCCGACGACAAACACCCAGTTTCCCTCGGGATTTCGCAAAACGGGCCCGGCCTGTCGCGCCAGGCGCCAACCCAAGCCGCGATCCGTGCTCAGGGCGGCTACCGCCTCGGCGGGAACGACCGGACAGTCGGCAAGCTTCACATGCCCGCTCCTCATTCTCAGCCGAGTGGCGCACTAAGTTCCCGGATGGGACAGGCCTGAAGGCTTGCTCAGGCGATGTCGCTGACCAACACCGCCATCTGGCGCAGCTGCAGCCGCACCAGCCAGGGCAAACCCTCGCCGTCCGAGCCCGCGGGCAGGACCCGGGGATTCGTGATGTGCACCTGGCGGCGGGCGAACCGCAGGTCGGCCTGCCCCGCGGCCAGCACGTTCTTGACCCAATCCGTCTTGCCGTGGCCCAACGCGATCGCCAGCACGTTGCCACTGCGGTAGGTCGTCACAATGGTGTTGTACGTCTTGCCGGACGTGCGGCCACGATGCTCGATGGTTCCCGTTCCCGGCAGGAAGCGGGCGACCGGCTTGAGCGCCTTATTGAGATATTTGACCTGGATGTTCTCAAACCAGGTCGGATACACCATCGGGAACCCCGGGGCGTTGTTGGGATGGTCCTTCCTAGACATAACGCGCACAGTACCGGTCGGATATTGAGTTGAGTTCCTCTGGGACAATGGAGAGCGTGACTGCCAGCCCACCACCCGTGATGGCCCGCATCGACCTGCGGGGCGCGGAGCTGACGGCTGCCCGCCTCCGGGCGGCGCTGCCCCGCGGGGGCGCCGATGTGGAGGCGGTAATGCCCAAGGTGCGGCCCATCGTGGAGGCCGTGGCGGACCGGGGCGCCGAGGCGGCCCTGGAATACGGGGAATCGTTCGACGGAGTGCGCCCGCCGGCCGTGCGGGTGCCCGACGCCGCGCTGCGGGCGGCGCTGGACGACCTGGACCCCGCCGTGCGCGAGGCGCTGCAGGTGATGATCGAGCGGACCCGCGCGGTGCACGCCGACCAGCGCCGCACCGACGTCACCACGGCTCTCGGTCCGGGCGCGACCGTCACCGAGCGGTGGGTTCCCGTCGAGCGCGTCGGCCTGTATGTGCCCGGCGGCAACGCGGTCTACCCGTCGAGCGTCGTGATGAACGTGGTCCCGGCCCAGGCCGCGGGCGTCGGCTCGCTCGTGGTGGCCAGCCCGCCGCAGGCCGCGTTCGGCGGCCTACCGCACCCGACGATCCTCGCCGCCGCCCGGCTGCTCGGCGTCGAAGAGGTATGGGCCGTCGGCGGTGCGCAGGCGGTGGCACTGCTGACCTACGGCGGCACCGACACTGACGGCGCCGAGCTGGCGCCCGTCGACATGATCACCGGCCCCGGCAACATCTACGTCACCGCGGCCAAGCGGCTGTGCCGCTCGCGGGTCGGCATCGACGCCGAGGCCGGGCCGACCGAGATCGCCATCCTGGCCGACCACACCGCCGATCCGGCACACGTGGCGGCCGACCTGATCAGCCAGGCCGAGCACGACGAGATGGCCGGGAGCGTGCTGGTGACCGCCGACCTCGACCTGGCCGACGCCACCGACACCGAACTGGCCGCCCAGCTGCAGGCCACGGTGCACCGCGAACGGGTGACGACCGCTCTGGGCGGACCACAGTCGGCGATCATCCTGGTCGACGACCTGGACGCCGGGATCAGCGTCGTCAACGCCTACGCCGCCGAGCACCTGGAGATCCAGACCGCCGATGCGCGGCGGGTTGCCGGCCAGATACGTTCGGCCGGTGCGATTTTCGTCGGCCCTTACGCGCCGGTAAGCCTGGGCGACTACTGCGCGGGGTCCAACCACGTGTTGCCGACGGCGGGCAGCGCCCGGCATTCCAGCGGCCTGTCGGTACAGACCTTCCTGCGCGGCATCCACGTTGTCGACTACACCGAGGCCGCGCTCAAAGACGTGTCCGGACACGTCATCACGCTGGCCAAGGCCGAAGACCTGCCGGCACACGGCGAGGCGGTACGGCGGAGGTTCGAACGATGACGCGCGCTTCCGGGTTCAAGCCCACCCTCGACGACCTGCCGCTGCGCGACGACCTGCGCGGCAAGTCGCCCTATGGCGCACCGCAATTGGCGGTCCCGGTGCGGCTGAACACCAACGAGAACCCGCACCCGCCGACGCAGGCCCTGATCGACGACGTCGTGGGGTCGGTGCGCGGGGTGGCCGGTGAGCTGCACCGCTACCCCGACCGCGACGCGGTGGCCCTGCGTACCGATCTGGCCAGCTACCTCACCGCGCAGACCGGTACGCGGCTCGGTGTCGAAAACCTTTGGGCTGCAAACGGTTCCAACGAGATCCTGCAGCAGCTGCTGCAGGCGTTCGGCGGCCCGGGGCGCAGCGCGATCGGGTTCGTCCCCTCGTACTCGATGCACCCGATCATCGCCGGCGGCACCCGCACCGAATGGCTGGTGGCCGCCCGCGCCGACGACTTCAGTCTCGACGTGGACGCCGCCGTCGCCGCGGTCACCGAACGCCGGCCCGACGTGGTGTTCGTCACCAGCCCGAACAACCCGTCCGGACAAAGCATCCCGCTGGCGGATCTGCGCCGCCTGCTCGACGTGACGCCGGGCATCCTGATCGTCGACGAGGCGTACGGCGAATTCTCTTCGCAGCCAAGCGCGGTCGAGCTGATCGAGGAGTATCCGACCCGGCTGGTGGTCAGCCGCACCATGAGCAAGGCGTTCGCCTTTGCCGGCGGCAGGCTCGGCTACCTGGTGGCCACGCCGGCGTTGATCGACGCGATGCTGCTGGTGCGGTTGCCCTATCACCTTTCTGTGGTCACCCAGGCCGCCGCCCGGGCCGCGCTGCGGCACGCCGACGACACGCTGGGCAGCGTGGCCACCCTGATCGCCGAACGCGAGCGCGTCGAGGCGGCACTGACCCGCATGGGCTTTCGTGTCATCCCGAGCGACGCGAACTTCGTGCTGTTCGGCCAATTCGCGGACGCGCCCGTCGCCTGGCAGCGCTACCTTGACGTCGGCGTACTGATCCGCGACGTCGGCATTCCCGGCTACCTGCGCACCACCATAGGGCTGGCCGACGAGAACGACGCGTTCCTGAAAGCCAGCACCCAGATCGCAGCCACCGAGCTGGCCCCAGCCCCCAGCCCAGTAGGAGCATCGTGACCACTATTGCGACCCGTCGTGCGCGTATCGAACGCCGCACCAAGGAATCCGACATCGTCGTCGAACTCGACCTCGACGGCACCGGGCAGGTGCACATCGACACCGGTGTGCCGTTCTACGACCACATGCTGACGGCGCTGGGCAGCCACGCCAGCTTCGACCTGACCGTGCGCACCAAGGGCGACGTCGAGATCGAGGGACACCACACCATCGAGGACACCGCGATCGTCCTGGGCCAGGCGCTGGGGGAGGCGCTGGGCGACAAGAGGGGCATCCGGCGGTTCGGCGACGCGTTCATCCCGATGGACGAGACGCTGGCCCACGCCTCCGTCGACGTGTCCGGCCGGCCCTACTGCGTGCACACCGGCGAACCGGATCACCTGCAGCACACCACCATTGCGGGCAGCTCCGTGCCGTATCACACCGTGATCAACCGGCACGTGTTCGAGACGCTGGCGATGAACGCGCGGATCGCGCTGCACGTGCGCGTGCTGTATGGCCGCGACCCGCACCACATCACCGAGGCGCAGTACAAGGCCGTGGCCCGCGCGCTGCGTGCCGCGGTCGAGCCCGATCCCCGCGTGTCTGGCGTGCCTTCCACCAAAGGTGTTCTGTGACAGCAAAATCCGTAGTCGTTCTGGACTATGGCTCCGGTAATCTGCGTTCGGCCCAGCGTGCCCTGCAGCGAGTCGGTGCCTCGGTCGAGGTGACCGCCGACGCTGGTGCCGCCGCGGCCGCAGACGGGCTGGTGGTGCCGGGCGTCGGTGCGTACGAGGCGTGCATGGCGGGCCTGCGCGAGATCGACGGTGAACGGATCATCGCGCAGCGGGTGGCCGCGGGCCGCGCGGTGCTGGGAGTCTGCGTCGGCATGCAGATCCTGTTCGCGCGCGGGGTGGAATTCGGGGTGGAGACCGCGGGCTGCGGCCAATGGCCCGGGGCCGTCACCGGACTGGACGCCCCCGTCATCCCGCACATGGGCTGGAACATCGTGAAATCCGGTGCCGGCAGCGCGCTTTTCAAGGGTCTGGACGCGAGCGCCCGCTTCTACTTCGTGCACTCCTACGCCGCGCAGCGCTGGGAAGGTACACCGGAGGCGGTGTTGACCTGGGCCACCCACCACGTTCCGTTTTTGGCAGCTGTCGAGGAAGGGCCGCTGGCCGCCACTCAATTCCACCCGGAGAAGAGTGGCGATGCCGGTGCGGCCATATTGAGCAATTGGGTTGAAGGACTGTAGATGCCGCTGATTTTGTTACCCGCCGTCGACGTCGTCGAGGGCCGAGCCGTGCGCCTGGTGCAGGGCAAGGCCGGCAGCGAGACCGAATACGGCTCGGCGCTGGACGCCGCGCTGAACTGGCAGCGCGACGGTGCCGAGTGGATCCACCTGGTGGACCTGGATGCGGCGTTCGGCCGCGGCTCCAACCGTGAATTGCTCGCCGAGGTGGTGGGCAAGCTCGACGTGAAAGTGGAGCTGTCCGGCGGAATTCGCGACGACGACTCCCTGACTGCGGCACTGAACACCGGCTGTGCCCGGGTCAACCTGGGGACCGCGGCGCTGGAGAATCCGCAGTGGTGCGCCCGCGCGATCACCGAGCACGGCGAGAAGGTCGCCGTCGGCCTGGACGTCCAGATCGTCGACGGTCAGCATCGGTTGCGGGGCCGCGGCTGGGAGACCGATGGCGGCGATCTGTGGGAGGTGCTGGAACGCCTTGATGGTGAGGGCTGTTCGCGATTCGTCGTCACCGATGTCACCAAGGACGGAACGCTGGGTGGGCCCAACCTCGATCTGCTGGCCCGGGTGGCCGAGAAGACCGACGCCCCGGTGATCGCCTCCGGCGGCGTGTCCAGCCTCGACGACCTGCGCTCCATCGCCACGCTGACCGATCGCGGGGTCGAGGGCGCGATCGTCGGCAAGGCCCTCTACGCCGGGCGGTTCACGTTGCCCGAAGCCCTCGACGCGGTACGGGCATAGCGGCCCAATGGATCTCAATGCGCTGGTGGCCGAGGCATCGGGGATTCTCGACGCGGCGGTAGAGCCGTTTTTAGCCGGCCACCGCGCCGATTCGGCGGTGCGCAAGAAGGGCAACGACTTCGCGACCGCCGTCGACCTCGCGATCGAGCGGCAGGTCGTCGCCGCGCTGGAACACGCCACCGGAATCGGTGTGCACGGTGAGGAATTCGGCGGAACGGCCGTCGACTCGGAGTGGGTGTGGATACTCGACCCGGTCGACGGCACCTTCAACTACGCCGCCGGGTCGCCGATGGCCGCGATCCTGCTGGGCCTGCTGCACAACGGCGAGGCGGTCGCGGGGCTGACCTGGTTGCCGTTCACCGATGAGCGCTATACGGCCGTTGCCGGTGACCCACTGATGAAAAACGGTGTGCCGCAACCGCTACTGACGCCGGTGACCCTGGCCGACTCACTGGTTGCCGTCGGCAGCTTCAACGCCGACTCGCGCGGCCGGTTCCCGGGGCGGTACCGGATCGCGCTGCTGGAGAACTTGAGCCGGGTGTCGTCGCGGCTGCGCATGCACGGCGCCACCGGTATCGACCTGGCCTATGTCGCCGACGGAATTCTCGGTGGCGCAATCGGTTTCGGTGGTTACGTGTGGGATCACGCCGCGGGCGTCGCTTTGGTGCAGTCCGCCGGTGGCGTCGTCAGCGATCTGAGCGGCCGGCCGTGGACCCCCGAGTCACGCTCGGTGCTGATGGCCGCCCCCGGCGCACACGGGGAGATCCTCGATATCGTGCGCGCCACTGGCAACCCGGAGGACTACTGACATGTATGCGGGCACCGACCTTGCCGTGCGGGTGATTCCGTGCCTGGACGTCGACGACGGCCGGGTGGTCAAGGGGATCAACTTCCAGAACCTGCGCGACGCAGGCGACCCGGTGGAGCTGGCGGCGGCGTACGACGCCGAGGGCGCCGACGAGCTGACCTTTCTCGACGTCACCGCCTCGTCATCGGGCCGGACCACCATGCTCGAGGTGGTGCGCCGCACCGCCGAGCAGGTGTTCATCCCGCTCACGGTGGGCGGCGGGGTGCGCACGGTGGCCGACGTCGACGTCCTGCTGCGGGCGGGGGCCGACAAGGTCTCGGTGAATACGGCGGCCATCGCGCGCCCGGACCTGTTGGCCGAGCTGTCAAGGCAATTCGGCTCCCAGTGCATCGTGTTGTCGGTCGATGCCCGCACGGTGCCCGAGGGGTCGGCGCCGACGACGTCGGGCTGGGAGGTCACCACCCACGGCGGCCGCCGCGGCACCGGCATCGACGCGGTCGAGTGGGCGGCCCGCGGCGCCGAACTCGGCGTGGGGGAGATCCTGCTGAACTCGATGGATGCCGACGGCACCAAGGCCGGATTCGATCTGGCCATGTTGCGGGCGGTGCGCGCCGCGGTCACCGTGCCGGTGATCGCCAGCGGCGGGGCGGGTGCGGCCGAACACTTCGCGCCCGCAGTCGACGCCGGCGCCGATGCGGTGTTGGCGGCCAGCGTCTTTCACTTCGGTGAGCTGACGATTGCCGAGGTGAAGGCGGCCATGAGCGCAGAAGGGATCACCGTGCGATGACGCTCGACCCCGAAATCGCGGCCCGCCTGAAGCGCAACGCCGAAGGGCTGTTCACCGCCATCGTGCAAGAACGCGGCAGCGGCGACGTGTTGATGGTCGCCTGGATGGACGACGATGCGCTGGCCCGCACGCTGGAAACCCGTGAGGCCACCTACTATTCGCGGTCGCGCAGCGAGCAGTGGGTCAAGGGCTCGACGTCGGGCCACACCCAGCGCGTGCACTCGGTGCGCCTGGACTGCGACGGCGACGCCGTGTTGTTGACCGTCGACCAGGTCGGCGGCGCCTGCCACACCGGCGACCACAGCTGCTTCGACGCCGACGTGCTGCTGGAACCGGACGCCTAACCCGTCTCCGAGCCGTTGGCCGCGCCGAGCGCGGCGCGGGTCCATTCGCGGCGGAAGACGGCAGGCCCGATGCGGTCGCGGCGAATCAGCTCGACGTCGATGGCCCTTCCGTTGGTGACCGCGGCCGGCACCCGGAACGAGTACGCCGGTTCGTCGGTCGCGATGGCCAGGATGGCGTCGGTGTCGGTGAACTTGTTGGCGCGCATGGTGTCCTCGGCCCAGCGAAATGGCTTGAGGCCGCCGAAGTCCTTGACGTAGACCACCCAGAGCCGGGTGCCCTGCTGGTTGTGGAGCTTGTCGAGCGTCCGGGTGACCGCCTCGGACTCGCGGGGGCCCAGCACGCCCGCGGCGTCGGTGAGCTGACCGGACAGTTTGATCGGCGATCCGGGCGTCGTCGGCGGCTGTCCGGTGGTTTGCGCGGCGGGCGGCGCGGCGCTGCCACCCGGCTGGCTCGAATTCTTGTGCAGCACACGGACACCGACGAGCACGCCGAGGCCGAGCAGCGCGACGGCGACGATCGCCCCGACCGCTATCGCGGTCCGTCGGGTGCCGCCGGCCTTGGGTGCCGCGTGCGGTGCGGACTGCGGCGGCGCGATGACCTCCGTCGGCCCGACGATGACCTCGGTGGGCTCGGTCACCCGCGCGGCGGTGGTGCCCAGCTGATTGCCCAGGGCGGCAGCGAAATCCGTACAGGTGCGATAGCGGTCGTTGGGGTTCTTGGCCAGCGCCCTGGCGAGGGGGCCGTCGAGTTCGGCCAGCTCGGGCCTGCGTTCAGTGATCGACGGCGGCGGCTCGGACAGATGCTGGGTGATGATCACCGCCGGGTTGGAACCGTGAAACGGCGCGTAACCGGTCAGCAGGTTGAAAGCCGTGCACCCGAGCGCGTATTGGTCCGCGCGCGCGTCGAGATCCAGGCCTCGCAGCTGTTCGGGCGCGCAGTAGGCGGTGGTGCCCATCAACATGTTCGTCGCGGTCAGGCCGCTGACCTCACCCAGTTCGCGGGCGATGCCGAAGTCGGCCAGCAGGATGCGGCGCCGGGGATTGGCCTCACCCAGCAGGATGTTGGCGGGTTTGACGTCGCGGTGCAGCAGTCCGCGCGAGTGGGCGTAGTCGAGCGCGTCGGCGATCGCCCCGATGATCTCGACGACGTCGGATTTGGGCATCCCCGAAGGAAATTGGTCGCGCAGCAGCCTCGCGGCGTCGGTTCCCTCCACGTAGTCCATCGAGATCCACAGCTGGCCTTCGTATTCGCCGCGATCGTGGACGCCGACGATATGCTCGTTGTACAGGCTCGCGGCCAGGTCGGCTTCCCGATTGAAGCGTTGGCGGAATTCGAGGTTGTCGGTCAGCTCGCTAGGCAGGATCTTGAGCGCGTCGCGGCGGGGTAGCCGAGGATGCTGCGCCAGGTACACCTCGCCCATACCGCCGGCCCCGAGCCGCCGAACGATCGTGTATCCGGCGAACCTCGCGCCTTCGGGTAGCCCATCGCTTTGCGGCATGTGAGCATGCTACTGAGGCGATGGTCGCGGCACTGGCTCATAACTTCGACGAGAATGGCGGGCGATGCGCGAACGGCTGTCCTGGAACGTGGTGGTGCCCCTGGTCGCCCTCGTCACGCTGGCGGTGACATGGGGCACGGTGCCCGGACCGGTGCTCGCCTCCGTCGAGGCGGTCTTTCTGATCGGCGCGGTGCTGGCCGCCGTGCATCACGCCGAGGTGGTCGCCCACCGGGTCGGGGAGCCGTATGGGTCGCTGGTGCTGGCCACCGCGGTGACCGTCATCGAGCTGGCTCTGATCATCGCGCTGATGGCGTCCGGCGGCAACGAGGCGGCGACGCTGGCCCGCGACACCGCGTTCGCGGCCTTGATGATCACCACGAACGGCATCGCCGGGCTGTCGTTGCTGCTCGGATCGCATCGATACGGCGTGACGCTGTTCAATCCCGAGGGCACCGGCGCCGCGCTGGCCACGCTCACCACGCTTGCGACCCTCAGCCTGGTGCTGCCCGCCTTCACCACCACCCGTGGGGGCCAGGAATTCTCGCCCGGCCAGCTCGAATTCGCCGCGGCCGCCTCGTTGCTGGTCTATCTGCTGTTCGTCTTCACGCAAACGGTGCGGCATCGCGACTTCTTTCTGCCGATCGCGCAGAAAGGTCAGCAGCGCGACTTCGACGAAGAAAGCCACGCCGACCCGCCGAGCAAACCCGCGGCGCTGCGCAGCCTGGGGCTGCTGCTGGTCGCGCTGGTGGCCGTCGTCGGTCTGGCCGAACAGGAGTCGCCGGGCGTCGAGAAACTGGTGTCGATGGCGGGCTTCCCGCACTCGTTCGTCGGTGTGGTGATTGCGGCCCTGGTGTTGCTGCCGGAGACCCTGGCGGCGGCGCGAGCGGCGCGTCAGGGCCGCATCCAGACGAGCCTGAACCTGGCCTACGGCTCGGCGATGGCCAGCATCGGGCTCACCATTCCCGGCATCGCGCTGGCGTCGATCTGGATCAAGGGACCGCTGATACTCGGCCTGGGGTCCACGCAGCTGGTGCTGTTCGCGTTGACCGTGGTGATCAGCATGCTGACGGTGATACCCGGCCGGGCGACCCGGCTACAGGGCGAGGTGCATCTGGTACTGCTGGCCGCCTTCGTGTTCCTGGCAATCATCCCGTAATAGAAAGCGGTACAACGGATTACGCCGTCGAACGGGCCCGCAACGTCGTCAGCGCCTTGTCGGCGTGGGTGTCCATGCTGAATTCGCTGGCGATCACGTCGAGCACCCGGCGATCGGTGTCGATGACAAAGGTCGTGCGCTTGACCGGCATCAGCTTGCCCAGCAGGCCGCGCTTGACGCCGAACTGCGTTGCGACCGTGCCCTCGGTGTCCGACAGCAGCGGGTAGTCGAAGTTCTCCTTGTCGGCGAACTTGGCCTGCTTCTGCACGGCGTCGGCGCTGATACCGACCCGGTTGGCCCCGACCGCGGCGAATTCGGCGGCCAGGTCGCGGAAATGACACGCTTCCTTGGTGCAGCCGGGTGTCATCGCGGCCGGGTAGAAAAACAGGACCACAGGCCCGGCGGACAGCAGTTCGGTGAGCTTGCGCGGTGTTCCGGTCTGATCGGGAAGTTCGAAGTCGGCGACGGTGTCTCCAGTTTTCATGGGCGTCAGGCTACGCCGGGGCGCAGCAACCCGATCTGCGAGGATGGTTTGGTGCATGCCCACCTCGCCGCCACCACCTCACGAGAGGAATTCCGCCTGCTCGCGGCCGAGCATCGCTTCGTTCCGGTGACCCGTAAGGTCCTGGCGGACAGCGAGACGCCGCTGTCGGCGTACCGCAAGCTCGCGGCCAATCGGCCAGGCACATTCCTGCTGGAATCGGCGGAGAACGGGCGCTCCTGGTCGCGGTGGTCGTTCATCGGGGCCGGGTCGCCGTCGGCGTTGACTGTGCGCGACGGCGAGGCGGTATGGCTGGGTGCGGTGCCGCAGGACGCGCCCACCGGCGGCGACCCGCTGGACGCGCTGCGCGCCACCCTCGAGTTGCTTGCCACCGCGAAGATGTCGGGCCTGCCGCCGCTGTCCGGCGGCCTGGTCGGTTTCTTCGCCTACGACCTGGTGCGGCGCCTGGAACGGCTGCCGCAATTGGCGGTCGACGACCTGCAGCTGCCGGACATGGTGCTGCTGCTGGCCACCGACATGGCGGCCGTCGACCACCACGAGGGCACCATCACGCTGATCGCCAACGCCGTGAACTGGAACGGCACCGACGAGCGGGTGGACGAGGCCTACGACGACGCGGTGGCGCGCCTGGACGTGATGACCGCGGCGCTGAGTCAACCGCTGCCGTCGACGGTGGCCACTTTCGGCAGGCCCGAGCCGCGGCACCGCGCGCAGCGCACGGTCGAGGAGTACGGCAAGATCGTCGACTTCCTCGTCGAGCAGATCGCCGCCGGCGAGGCTTTTCAGGTGGTGCCGTCGCAGCGTTTCGAGATGGACACCGACGTCGACCCGATCGACGTGTACCGCATGCTGCGGGTGACCAACCCCAGCCCGTACATGTACCTGATGCATGTGCCGAATAGTGCTGGCGCAACGGACTTTTCGATCGTGGGCTCCAGCCCCGAGGCGCTGGTCACGGTCGTCGACGGCCGGGCGACGACGCACCCGATCGCCGGGACGCGGTGGCGTGGGCAGAACGAGGAAGAAGATCAGCTGCTGGAAAAGGAGCTGATGGAAGACGAGAAGGAACGCGCCGAGCACCTGATGCTGGTCGACCTTGGACGCAACGACCTGGGCCGGGTCTGCACGCCGGGCACCGTGCGCGTCGAGGACTACAGCCACATCGAGCGCTACAGCCACGTGATGCACCTGGTGTCGACGGTGACGGGCATGCTCGGCGAGGGCCGCACCGCGCTGGATGCGGTGACGGCCTGCTTCCCGGCCGGCACGCTGTCCGGTGCGCCCAAGGTGCGGGCCATGGAGCTGATCGAAGAGGTGGAGAAGACGCGCCGCGGTCTGTACGGCGGCGTCGTCGGTTACCTCGACTTCGCCGGGAACGCCGACTTCGCGATCGCCATTCGCACCGCGCTGATGCGCGACGGCACCGCGTATGTGCAGGCCGGCGGCGGCGTGGTGGCCGACTCCAACGGGCCGTACGAATACACCGAGGCCAGCAACAAGGCGCGCGCGGTGCTGAACGCGATCGCGGCGGCCGAGACGCTGACCGCGCCGGACGCGAGCCGGGATGGTTGATGTCCGGCGCGGCCGGCTGGCCATCGGGATAGCGCAGTTACTACTGGTGGTCGCGGCGGTCGGGCTGTATGCGGCGTCGCGGCTGCCGTGGGTCGTCATCCGGTCCTTCGACGGGCTGGGACCGCCGAAGGAAATCGTCTTGGCCGGCTCGTCGTGGTCGACGGCGCTGCTGCCGTTGGCGCTGCTCGACCTGGCGATGGCCGTCGCGGCGCTGGCGGTGCGTGGCTGGCCGCTGCGGGCACTGGCCGGGCTGCTGGCGTTGGCCAGCCTCGCCGTCGCGTACCTGGGCATCAGCCTGTGGGCCTTGCCCGACGTGGCTCTGCGCGGCGCCGATCTCGCGCATATCTCCCTGCTGACGCTGGTGGGAAGCGAACGGCGGTACTGGGGCGCGGCGATCGCCGTACTGGCCGCGGTGTGCACATTGATCGCCGCGGTCCTACTGCTGCGGTCGGCTTCGATTCTGGCGTCCGACCCTGCGGGGCGAGCAAAATACGTCGCACCCGCGACACGTCGCTCAATTGCGAGACGCGAAGACCCCGCGGGGGCGATGCTGGAGGAGCCGGGGAAACCAGAGATGTCGGAACGCATGATCTGGGACGCGCTTGACGGGGGACGCGACCCGACCGATACGCCCCGCGAGTCTGACACCGAGGGTCGGTGACGGGTCGCGAGCCGACGGTCGCTACCCTTCATTCACGTCGCCGAAACAGGTTGGGGACCGGTTAGGTGACAGACGGTAACTCTGGGAAGGGAAACGACAGGCATGAGTCCGGCAAGCGTGCTTGACTCCATCCTCGAGGGAGTCCGGGCCGACGTTGCCGCGCGTGAAGCGCAGATAAGCCTGTCCGAGATGAAAGCTGCCGCCGCCGCAGCGCCTCCGCCGCTGGATGTGATGGCAGCTTTGCGCGAGCCCGGCATCGGGGTTATCGCTGAGGTCAAGCGCGCCAGCCCATCGGCGGGTTCGTTGGCGACCATTGACGATCCGGCGAAACTCGCGCGCGCCTACGAAGACGGTGGCGCGCGGGTGATCAGCGTCTTGACCGAGGAACGCCGCTTTCACGGTTCGCTCGACGACCTCGACGCGGTGCGCGCCGCGGTGTCGATTCCGGTGCTGCGCAAAGACTTTGTGGTCCAGCCGTATCAGATCCACGAGGCGCGCGCCCACGGCGCCGACATGTTGCTGCTGATCGTCGCCGCGTTGGAGCAGTCCGCGCTGGTGTCGATGCTGGACCGCACCGAATCCCTTGGCATGACCGCCCTTGTCGAGGTGCACACCGAACAAGAGGCCGACCGCGCACTGAAGGCCGGGGCCAACGTGATCGGGGTCAACGCCCGCGATCTCACGACGCTGGACGTGGACCGCGATTGCTTCGCGCGAATCGCTCCGGGCCTGCCCAGCAACGTGATCAGGGTCGCCGAGTCCGGTGTGCGCCACACCGGAGACCTGTTGGCGTACGCCGGCGCGGGAGCTGACGCCGTCCTGGTCGGTGAGGGCCTGGTCAAAAGCAATGATCCCCGTGCCGCGGTCGCCGATCTGGTCACCGCCGGCACCCACCCATCCTGTCCGAAACCGTCGCGCTGAAGCTTGGCAGAGCCGCTGCCGTGCCCGGGCGCTGAAACGTCGAACCCGATGAAATGGTAGATCTAACCCGCCCCGAGCTTCCGCTTTCGAGCGCGGCTATCTCCGAACCCACCCGGCACGACCCGGATCCGGGCGGCCATTTCGGCGTGTACGGCGGTCGCTACGTCGCCGAGGCGTTGATGGCGGTGATCGAAGAGGTCACGGCCGCCTACGAGAAGGAACGCGTCAACCCGGACTTCCTGGACACCCTCGACGAGCTGCAGGCCAATTACGCTGGCCGGCCCTCGCCGCTGTACGAGGCGGAGCGCCTCGGCGAGCATGCCGGCTCGGTGCGCATCTTCCTCAAACGAGAAGACCTGAACCACACCGGTTCTCACAAGATCAACAACGTGCTCGGTCAGGCTTTGCTCGCCAAGCGGATGGGCAAGACCCGGGTCATCGCCGAGACGGGGGCCGGGCAGCACGGCGTGGCCACCGCGACCGCGTGCGCGCTGTTCGGCCTGGAGTGCGTGATCTACATGGGCGCCGTCGACACCGCGCGTCAAGCGCTCAACGTGGCGCGAATGCGGTTGCTGGGGGCCGAGGTCGTCTCGGTGGAGACCGGCTCGCAAACGCTCAAGGACGCCATCAACGATGCGTTCCGGGACTGGGTTACCAACGCCGACAACACTTACTACTGCTTCGGCACCGCCGCCGGGCCGCATCCCTTCCCGACCATGGTCCGCGATTTTCAGCGGATCGTCGGCCTGGAAGCGCGCGTGCAGGTCCAGGCGCAGGCCGGCCGGCTGCCCGACGCCGTCGTCGCCTGCGTCGGCGGGGGTTCCAACGCCATCGGAATCTTCCATCCCTTCATCGACGACCCCGGCGTGCGGCTGGTCGGCTATGAGGCCGCCGGCGACGGCGTCGAAACCGGAAGGCACGCAGCCACATTCACCGGTGGATCGCCCGGCGCGTTCCAGGGGTCGTTCTCCTACCTGTTGCAGGACGAGGATGGGCAGACCATCGAGTCGCATTCGATCTCGGCGGGTCTGGACTATCCCGGGGTCGGTCCCGAACACGCCTGGCTCAGGGAAACGGGTCGCGCGGAGTATCAGCCGATCACCGACGCCGAAGCGATGGAAGCCTTCGGCCTGCTGTGCCGCACCGAAGGCATCATTCCGGCAATCGAATCCGCGCACGCCGTCGCCGGTGCCCTCAAGCTGGGCAAGGAGCTGGGCCGCGGCGCGATCATCGTGGTGAATTTGTCGGGCCGCGGGGACAAGGATGTCGAGACGGCGGCCAAGTGGTTCGGCTTGATGGACGACCGGAATAAGCGATGACGGTGGAACAGAGCCAGGCGAGCAGGCTTGGGCCGGTGTTCGACTCCTGCCGCAACGAGAATCGGGCGGCGCTGATCGGGTACCTGCCCACCGGTTATCCCGACGTGCCGGCATCGGTGGCGGCGATGACCGCCCTGGTCGAATCCGGTTGCGACCTCATCGAAGTCGGCGTGCCCTACTCCGATCCCGGTATGGACGGCCCGACGATCGCGCGGGCCACGGAGATGGCGCTGAGCGGGGGAGTGCGAGTCCGCGACACGCTGGCCGCGGTCGAGGCGATCAGCCGGGCCGGCGGTCATGCTGTGGTCATGACGTACTGGAACCCGGTGCTGCGCTATGGGGTTGACGCATTCGCGCGGGATTTGGCGTCGGCGGGTGGGTACGGACTGATCACCCCCGACCTCATCCCGGACGAAGCCCAGCAGTGGATGGAGGCCTCCGAGGAGCATCGGCTGGACCGCATCTTCCTGGTGGCGCCGTCGTCGACCCCGCAGCGGTTGGTGACGACGGTCGAGGCATCGCGCGGATTCGTCTACGCCGCCTCGACGATGGGGGTGACGGGGGCACGCGATGCCGTGTCGAACGCCGCACCCGAACTGGTCAGCAGGGTGAAGGCGGTGTCCGACATACCCGTCGGTGTGGGCCTCGGTGTGCGGTCGCGAGAGCAGGCCGCCCAGATTGCCGGCTACGCCGACGGCGTGATCGTCGGTTCGGCTTTGGTGTCCGCGCTCGGCGAGGGTTTGCCCCAGTTGCGGGCGCTCACTGAGGAATTGGCCGCCGGCGTGCGGGTGTCCGCGGCATGACGATGTTGCCCACGTATTTCCCCAGCCCGTCGCAAGGTGTCTGGCACTTGGGGCCGTTGCCGATTCGTGCCTACGCGCTGTTCATCATCACCGGGATCATCGCCGCGCTCATCATCGGCGACCGGCGCTGGGCCGCCCGCGGTGGCCAGCGCGGGGTGATCTATGACATCGCCTTGTGGACGGTGCCTTTCGGTTTGATCGGCGGAAGGCTGTATCACCTGGCCACCGACTGGCGGACCTATTGGGGACCCGGCGGTGCGGGCCTGAGCGCGGCGACGCGGATCTGGGACGGCGGGTTGGGCATTTGGGGCGCGGTCGCCCTCGGCCTGCTGGGCGCCTGGATCGGCTGTCGGCGCCACGGAGTTCCGCTGCCGGCGTTCATCGATGCGCTGGCCCCGGGAATCATCTTGGCGCAGGCCATCGGTCGGCTCGGGAACTACTTCAATCAGGAGCTCTACGGCCGCGAGACCACCGTGCCGTGGGGCCTGGAGATCTTCTATCGCAGGGACCCATCCGGATTTATCGACCCGCATTCGCTCGACGGCGTCTCGACGGGGCAACTCGCCGTCATCGTCCAGCCGACGTTCCTGTACGAATTGCTCTGGAATCTCCTCGTTTTCGTCGCCCTGCTGTACATCGACAAGCGGTTCACGATGGGCCACGGCCGGTTGTTCGCGTCTTACGTCGCGCTGTACTGCATCGGGCGCTTCTGGGTGGAGCTATTGCGCGACGACACCGCGACACACATCGCTGGTATCCGGATCAACACGTTCACATCGACTTTCGTGTTCATCGGTGCCGTGGTGTATATCATGGCCGCGCCGAAGGGCCGCGAGGATCCCGAGAGTCTGCACGGCAAAGACGATGCCGCCGACGACGAATCCGATTCGGAAGTCAAACCGGCGAAAGAACCCGCAAAGGTGGCCGCGGCTAGCGCTGCGACGGCAGCGGCCCCGGTGGTCGCGGACAAGGACGACGGACCGCCCGATTCGGGCGACACCGCCGAGGCCGTAGACGCTGTTGACGCGGAGGACGTGGAAGCCGAAGAGTCGGAAGCAGAAGAACCCGAAGCCGACGAGCCGGAAGCCGAAGAGTCCGAAGCTGAGGCGCTAGACGCCGAGGCTGAAGAGGCCGAAGAGTCGGAAGCCGAAGAGCCCGAGGAACTCGAGGAGCCGGAGGCCGCGGTCGACGAGGCCGCCGAGATCGAAGAGCCGGAAGCTGAAGAAGAGGCGGAGGCTGAAGCGGCAGCGCCGGAAGCCGACGAGCCTGAAGCTGAAGCGCTAGACGCCGAGGTTGAAGAGGCCGAAGAGTCGGAAGCCGAAGAGCCCGAGGAACTCGAGGCTGCGGTCGACGAGGGCGAAGCCGACGAAGAGCCCGAAACCGAAGAGCCGGAAGCCGACGAGGCCGCCGAGATAGAAGAGCCCGAAGCTGAAGACGAGGCCGAAGAGGCAGAAGTCGAAGAAGCTGACGAGCCCGAGACCGCCGAAGAGACCGAAGCCGAGGCCGAGGACGACGCCGCCGCCGACGATGCGGCCCAAGACGAATCCGCCGCACCGCCAGCGGCTAGCACGCCGTCGCCTGCGGCGCCCGACACGCAACCCCGCCGGCGGTGGCCGTTTCGGCGCAGGAATGGCCGGTAGCGGACGAGCTGCTGGCCGGCGCAGAGGGCCCGGCAAATCACGCTGAATCTGGCATGCTGAAGGCGTGACAGATCCGTCGTGGCACGATCCCGCGGAACCGGGCCCGCACTCACCGCCGCCTGGCTATCCGCCGCAATACCCGCAGTACCCGGCGCCGAACTTCGATCCGTCCGCGCCCTACGGTCGGCATCCGGTGACCGGACAGCCGTACTCAGACAAGTCGAAGCTCACCGCAGGGCTGTTGGAGCTGCTGGCCCTGGTCGGGATCGGCGGTATCGGGCGCTTCTACATCGGCGATACCGGCATCGGTGTCGCACAGCTGCTGACGGGCCTGTGTGGCATCGGCCTGATCTGGAGCATCGTGGATGGGGTGCTGATGCTGGTCGGCAGCGTCAACGACTCGCAGGGGCGCCCGCTGCGCGATGGAACGTAATTCGGGCGGGGAGCCCTCGACACGGTGTGATCATCACGACTCGCACCGTCATCGCGTTCCGATCGCAATCGGCACGGGTGCGTTGCTGGCCGGGGCGCTCGGCTACATCGGGTTCACCAACCCGCACGATCCGCAGTCGGTGTATCCGCAATGTCCGTTCAAGATGCTCACCGGCTGGAATTGCCCGTTCTGCGGCGGCCTTCGGATGATGTACGACCTGCTGCACGGCGATCTGCCGGCCAGCATCAACGACAATCTCTTTGCGCTACTTGGCATTCCGCTGCTCGTCGGGTGCGTGCTGATGCGGCGCCACCAGGACCGGACCGTGCTGCCGTTCGGTGCGGTGCTGACGATCGTCGCCGTGACGGTCGCGTGGACGGTGTTGCGCAATCTGCCTGGATTCCCGTTGATTCCGACGGTCCTCGGTGGGTAGCCGCGGCGATGACGCCGAGCCGGAATTCTCAGACGGCTCAAGACCCGGCCACCTTCGGGTCACCACGATCTCGCAGAGCAGGACTAAGCTGATTTGGCGTGACTAGACGCGGGAAAATCGTCTGCACCATTGGCCCTGCGACTGCGTCGGACGAGTCGATTTTGGCCCTGGTGGAGGCCGGAATGGACGTCGCCCGCCTCAACTTCAGCCACGGCGACTACGCCGACCACAAAGCCGCCTACGAGCGGGTGCGCGCCGCCTCCGACGCCACCGGGCGCGCCGTCGGCGTGCTCGCCGACCTACAGGGTCCCAAGATCAGGCTCGGGCGCTTCGGCACCGGGTCCACGTATTGGGCCGACGGCGAATCGATACGCATCACCGTCGCCAACTGCGAAGGTACCCACGACCGGGTGTCGACCACCTACAAGCGGCTTGCCTCAGACGCCGTCGTCGGCGATCGCGTGCTGGTCGACGACGGCAAGGTCGGGTTGATCGTCGACGCCATCGACGGCGAGGACGTCATCTGCACGGTCGTCGAGGGCGGCCCGGTCAGCAACAGCAAGGGCATGTCGCTGCCCGGGATGAACGTCTCCGCACCGCCCTTGTCGGACAAGGATATTGAAGACCTCACCTTCGCCCTGAGCCTTGGCGTCGACCTGGTGGCGCTGTCGTTCGTGCGTTCGCCGTCGGACGTCGAGCTGGTTCACGAGGTGATGGACCGGGTGGGACGGCGGGTGCCGGTGATCGCGAAGCTGGAGAAGCCCGAGGCGATCGACAACCTCGAGGCGATCGTGCTGGCTTTCGACGCCATCATGGTGGCCCGTGGCGATCTGGGCGTCGAGCTGCCGCTGGAAGAAGTTCCACTGGTCCAGAAGCGGGCCATCCAGATGGCCCGGGAAAACGCGAAACCGGTGATCGTGGCCACCCAGATGCTCGAGTCGATGATCGAAAGCTCGCGGCCCACCCGGGCCGAGGCGTCCGACGTCGCCAACGCCGTGCTCGACGGCGCCGACGCGGTGATGTTGTCCGGGGAAACCTCGATCGGGAAATACCCGCTGGCCGCGGTCCGCACGATGGCGCGCATCGTGACGGCGGTCGAGGACAACTCCACGGCCGCCCCGCCGCTGACCCACGTGCCGCGCACCAAGCGCGGAGTGATCTCCTACGCAGCCCGCGACATCGGCGAGCGGCTCGACGCCAAGGCCCTGGTCGCGTTCACCCAGTCCGGCGACACCGTGAAGCGGCTGGCCCGCCTGCACACGCCGCTGCCGCTGCTCGCGTTCACCGCCTGGCCCGAGGTGCGGAGCCAGCTGGCCATGACGTGGGGCACCGAGACGTTCATCGTCCCGATCATGGACTCCACCGACGAGATGATCCGCCAGGCCGACAAATCGCTGCTTGAGCTGGGCCGTTACAAGCGCGGTGACATGGTGGTGATCGTCGCGGGCGCGCCGCCTGGCACAGTAGGGTCAACCAACCTGATCCACGTCCACCGGATCGGGGAGGACGACCTCTAAGGAGAGCCCGTGCCGCCCGGCGATCAGCCGAACGATCCAGACCAATCGACGGCTGACTTTGACGAACTGCTGGCGGTCCTGGACCTCAACAGCATTGGCGAGGATCTGTTCATCGGATCCCATCCCAGCAAGAACCCGATGCGAACCTTCGGTGGACAGCTCATGGCGCAGTCGTTCGTCGCCAGCAGCCGCAGCCTGGCCCACGAGGTGCCGCCCAGCGCGCTGTCGGTGCATTTCATCAACGGCGGCGACATCGACAAGGACATCGAGTTCCACGTCATCCGGCTGCGGGAGGAGCGACGTTTCGCCAACCATCGCGTCGACGCGATTCAGGACGGCGTGCTGCTGTCGTCGGCGATGGTCGCGTATATGTCCGGCGGCAGTGGCCTCGAGCACGCCGTCCAGCCGCCGCCGGTGGAGCAGCCGCACGCGTACCCGCGGCTCAGCGAGCTGCTGGCCGGCTACGAGGAGACCGTTCCGCACTTCGTCAATGCGTTGCACCCGATCGAATGGCGTTACACCAACGACCCGTCTTGGGTGATGCGGGACAAGAGCCAACGACTGCCCTACAACCGGGTCTGGATGAAGGCCCGCGGCGTGCTGCCCGCCGACCCGGTGCTGCACACGGCGACGATGGTGTATTCGTCGGACACCACGGTGCTGGACTCGATCATCACCACCCACGGCTTGTCCTGGGGGTACGACCGGATCTTCGCCGCGTCCAACAATCACACCATGTGGTTTCACCGGCAGGTCGACTTCAACGACTGGGCCCTGTACTCGACGTCGTCACCGGTGGCCGCCGATTCACGCGGGCTGGGCAGCGGTCATTTCTTCGACCGCTCCGGTCGCGTCGTCGCCACGGTGACGCAAGACGGTCTGCTGAAATACTTTCCGCCCTCGCGCTGATCAGGCGTACCTTGGGATTAGCCGGGTATTCGATGTCGCAGCGGCTCCGAGGCCGCTTAGGGGAACCTCAGCGCATCGGGAGGTGATCATGAAGGGTCCACCGGTCGACATCTCGCTAGGGCTGCGCGTGCGTGAACACGTTGTGGTGCCGGTTAATTCGGTCGTGGCCCGCTGCGTCGGCGCGTTGGCTCTACTCAGCGCCGCGGGCTGGCTATTGGTGATCGTCGCGCACCATCATCATCGCCCGGAGTGGCATTACGCCGGCCGCCTGGGCTGGTCGCTGACCGTGCTGGCCGCGGTGGCGTTCATCGCCCGCGGCATCTTTCTGGGCCGGCCGGTGACGACGATGCACGCCGGTGTCGCCGCCGTGTTCGTCGTGGCCGGAATGGGCTCGCACGTACTGGGATTCGACGTCTTCGGGCACCTGCTGATCGCGGGCTCCGGAATGGTTCTGATGTGGCCGACGACATCGCATCCCCGGCCGCAAGACCTGCCCCGAGTGTGGGCGTTGATCAAGAAAACCGGCGACGACGCGTTGGCGCCGTTCGCTCTGCAGACGGGCAAGAGCTATCACTTTTCGGCCGCGGGCACCGCGGGGCTGGCCTACCGAACGCGGATGGGGTTTGCCGTGGTCGGCGGGGACCCGGTCGGTGACGAGGCGCAATTCCCGGAGCTGGTCGTCGATTTCGCCGCGATGTGCCATGCGCACGGCTGGCGCATCGCGGTGGTCGGCTGCAGCGAGCGTCGCGTCGCGCTGTGGACCGATCGCGCCGTCATCGGACAGACGTTGCATGCGGTGCCGATCGGCCGCGACGTCGTCGTCGAGGTGTCCGCTTTCGACATGGCGGGCCGCAAATTCCGCAATCTGCGTCAGGCGGTGAAACGCAGCCACAACGCGGGTATCACCACCGAGATCTTGGCCGAGCAGGAACTGGACGCCGCACATCTGGCTGAACTCACCGAGGTGGTGCGCGAGTCGCCCAGCGGATCCCATAGCGATCGCGGCTTTTTCATGAACCTGGACGGCGTGCTCGAAGGCCGGCTCCCCGGGATACAGCTGATCGTCGCCAGGGATGCCGAGGGAAAGGTGCAGGGTTTCCACCGCTATGCGAGGGCCGGTGACGGCACCGACCTCAGCCTCGACGTGCCGTGGCGGCGCCGCGGCGCCCGGGGCGGGATCGACGAACGGCTCAGCGTCGACATGATCATGGCCGCCAAAGATGCTGGGGTGCAACGGCTATCGCTCTCATTCGCGGCGTTCCCCGAGATTTTCGACGACAAGCATCGAGGCCGGCTGCAGCGGGTGTTCTATCGGCTGATCCACGTCCTGGACCCGTTGATCGCGCTCGAGTCGCTGTACCGGTACGTGCGAAAGTTTCACGCGCTGGACGCGCGTCGCTATGCGCTCATCACGCCGACCCAGGTGCTGTGGCTGGTGTTCGTCTTGCTCTCGTTGGAGTTCATGCCGCGCCGGCGACACCTCTGAGAGCTAGCCGATCTGCAGTCGGTCGCAGCGAATGCCGTTGGGCAGGTGGTGAGTAGCCACCACGATCGTCTTGTGCGGCGGCATCAGACCGCGGGTGGGCCCCAGCAGATCGAGCAGGATTTGCTCGGCGTCGGACGCGTCGAGGTGTTCGGTCGGCTCGTCGAGCAGTACGACCCGGGCGGGCGAAAGCACCGCTCTGGCCAGTAGCAGCCTGCGGCGCTGGCCCGCCGAGACCGCTTGCGCGCCGCCCGTCAGGACCGTGGACAGGCCCTCGGGCAGGCTCGCCAGCCATGGGCCGAGGCCGACGGCGCCCAACGCGGCCGTCAGCTCGTCGTCGCCGCAATCGCCGCGCGCGACCAGGAGGTTGTCCCGGACGGTCGTTGCGAATACGTGCGCATCTTCGGCGAAAAAGCTTACGGTCCTGTGCAATTCATCGTCATCGAATTGGCCGAGCCCGGTCCCATCGAGTAGTACCCGCCCCGCCAGCGCCGGTACCAGGCCGGCGAGCGTCATCAGCAGGGTTGTCTTGCCCGAACCGCTGGCGCCGGTGACGGCCAGTCGCGAGCCCGGCTCGAGGTCCAGCGTCACCCGATGAGACACCGCCCCCGCGTGACCGGAAACCACCTCGGCGGTCAGCCGCCCTGTCCCGCTCGGCCGTGTGAGGTGTCGCGTCGACGTCTTTACCGTGCCTTGCGGCGCGGTCAGCTCGAGCAGTCGGCGTGCCGAGATCCGTGACCGGACCAACTGCACGGCGGCGGCCGGTAGGGGAGTAATCGCCTCGAATGCCGAGAGCGGCAACAACATCAGAACGGCCAGCGTGGTGGGTGCGACCGCGGGCGCCAGCGCGATCCCGGCCACCACCGCGCCGAGCACGCTGGCCCCGATCGCCGCGGTGGGCATGGCCTCGGCGATGGCGGCAGGCCGGGCAGCGGCGTCGAGCGCATCGCTCCAGGCGTGTTGCCGGAGTCGCGATTCGGCGATGACACCGGGGAGGGCGCCGGCCACCCGAAGCTCGGGCGCGTGCTCGAGCGCGAGCATCGCCGAGATGTCGCGGTCCGAATGATGTTGGCGGGCAGCCTCTTCCTGCGCCGCGGCCGCCCGGCCGGCAAGCCAGGGCGCCGCGATGCCGGCGACGAGCAGGCAAGTGGCCAGCACGATGCCGGCGGGGACGGAGATCGCGGCGACGGTCGCCGTCGCGGCCAGCGCCAGCACGGCGGCGACACCAATCGGCACGATGGCGCGCACCAATACCTCGGCCAGCTCGTCGACGTCGGCGCCCACGCGCGCCACCAGTTCACCGCTGTGCAGCGCCGCGGCCGTCGTCGCCGGGCCGTGTGCCAGCCGCCGATAGATCTGCACCCGCGCCTCACCGGCCGCGCGTAGCGCGGTGTCGTGGCTGGCCAGTCGCTCGCAGTAATGCAGGACGCCGCGCGAGATCGCGAAGGTGCGGACCGCGACGACCGCAACCGACAGGTCCAGCACGGGCGGCATCTGCCAGGCCCGCGTGATCAGCCACGCCGACACCCCGGCCAGCGCCAGCGCGCTGCCCAGGGACAACACCCCGAGCGCGATGGCCGCCAGGACACGGGGTAGCCGCGGGCGCAGCAGGCCCGCGGCCAGCCGGAGCGGATCAGACCGGCGCATAACGCACCCGATCGTCCGAGACCACCTCGACGACCCGATCACCGATGGCCAGCACGGCGTCGCGGTGACCGACCACCACCACCGTCGCACCGGAGCGGGCGCGCTCGCCGATCGCGCGCAGTACCCGCTGTTCGGTCGCGGCGTCCAGGTGCGCGGTGGGCTCGTCGAGCAGCAGCACCGGTGCCGTCGATCCGAGCGCTCGCGCCAGCCCGAGCCGCTGACGTTGTCCCAGTGACAGCCCGACGCCGCCGCGCCCGAGCACCGTTTCCATTCCGTGTGCCAGCTCGGCCAGCACCGCATCGAAACCCGAATCGGCGCATGCCGTTTCGATGTCGTCCAGCGGCCCGAACAGTCGCAGGTTGTCCAGGACGGTTCCCGGGACCAGCGCGGGGCGCTGCGGTAGCCACGACAGCTGTCGCCACCACGCCGGCAAATCCAGTTCGGTGACGTCGATGCCGGCCACGGTGACCCGGCCCGACGACGGCACGGTGAGCCCGGCGATCGCCTGCAGCGCGGTGCTTTTGCCCGCCCCGTTTCGTCCCGTCAGCACCGTCACCCGCCCGGGTTCGAGCACCGCGGACAGCTCATGCGGTGAATCGCCGTCGCGCCCGGCCACGCTGAGGTCTTGCAGCCGGATCGGCACACCCCGGGCCGCGACCGTGTGGACTCGTGCCGTGGCATCGGCGGGTTCGCCGATGAGCGAGAACGCCTTGTCCGCTGCGGTTCTGCCGTCCTGTGCGGCGTGGAACGCCACGCCGATGCGGCGCAGCGGCCAATACACGTCCGGCGCGAGCAGCAACACCGTCAGGCCGGCGGTCAGGGTCATGTCGCCGAACACCAGGCGCAGGCCGATGCTGACCGCGACCAGTGCCACGCCCAGCGTGGCGAGTAATTCGAGCACCAGCGCCGACAGGAAGGCGATCTTCAAGGTCGCCATCGCCGAGCGCCGGTGCGCGGCAGCGAGTTCGGCGATGCGTTGTTCCGGCCCCGAGGCGCGGCCCAGGGCTCGCAGCGTGGGGATGCCGGCGATCAGGTCCAGCAGCCGGCCCTGCAGCGTCGTCATCGCGGCCAGCGCCGACGCCGACCGGTCGGCCGTCACCAGCCCGATCAGCACCATGAAGACGGGGATCAACGGCAACGTAATGACCACGATGACCATGGATCTCAGGTCGTAGAGCGCGATGACGGCCACCGTGGCCGGCGTCAGGATCGCGGCCAGCAGCAGGGTGGGCAGGTACCCGGTGAAATACGGCCGCAGGTCGTCGAGCCCGCGGGTGACGACCACCGCGGCCGCATCCCGCTGCGCGGCGAGTTCGTGGGGCGCACGGGCCGTCACGGCTTCCAACACCTGGCTGTTGAGGTCGGCGATGATCGCACTGGCGCCGCGTTGACCCAACCGCGCCTGCAACCACTGCGCGACCGTACGAATAATCCATAGCGTCAGCACAATTGACAGCGGCCCGAACCAGTCCCGCAGGTTGCGCGCGGCGGGATCGGTGACGATGCGTGCGACGATGCTCGCCAGCACGATCGCCGAGCCGATCGCGCAGCCGGAGATGATCACTCCGCAACACACCGCCGCGGTCAGGTAGCGGCGCAGCGCGATCGACGCCCGCCACAGTCGCGGGTCCAGGGGAGCGCGGGAGGCCATGGCAGCCCTCGTGCTCAGGACGAACGCCGCGCCAGGCCGATGGACGGCGGGATGTGCTCAGACGAGATCCGTTGCCGGAACACCCAATACGTCCACGCCTGGTACACGACCGTCAGCGGTGCGAAAAATGCGGTCACCCACGTCATGATCTTGAGGGTGTACGGCGTCGACGAGGCGTTGTAGATCGTGAGGCTCCACTGCTCGTTTAGCGTCGACGGGACCAGGTTCGGGTACAGCGAGCCGAACAACAAGATCACCACCGACGCGACTACCACCGCGGTGCACAGGAAGGCCCAGCCGTCGGAGGCGCGTCGCCAGACCAGCGCCACCGCGGCCAGCTGCGCGACGACCGCCGTCGCCAGCACCAGCCAGGTCCAGCCCTTGCCGTGGGCCATCTGCGTCCAAAGCCCAAAGGCGCCAACCAGTCCCGTGACCGGTAGTGACAGCCACACCGCGAACCGGTGCGCGTCGTCGCGGATCGGGCCGGCGGTCTTGAGCGCGACGAACACCGCGCCGTAGAACAGGAACAGCCCGCCCGTCGCGAGGCCACCCAGCAGCGTGTACACGTTGAGCACGTCGCCGATCGACAGGTGGATGTGGCCGCCGCCGTCCACCGGAAGCCCGCGGACCAGAATGGCGAAGGCCACGCCCCACAGCACCGCCGGCAACCACGAGCCGGCCGCAATCCCGAAGTCGGCCAAGGCCCGCCACTTCGTGTCGTCGATCTTGCCGCGCCATTCGATCGCCACCGCGCGCACGATCATCCCGAACAGGATCGCCAGCAGCGGCAGGTACAGCGTGGAGAACACCGTCGCATACCACCCGGGGAACGCGGCGAACATCCCCGCGCCCGCGGTGATCAGCCACACTTCGTTGCCGTCCCACACCGGGCCGATGGTGTTCAGCGCGGTGCGCCGGTGCGTTTCCGGATCGCCCGTGCCTGAACGGCCCAAGTGAGCGAACGGCTCCATCAACATGCCGACGCCGAAGTCGAAGCCTTCCAGGATGAAGAAGCCGAGGAACAGCACGGCGATGAGAACGAACCACACTTCTTGAAGTCCCATGGCTTAACTCCTTCCCGATCGGTCGATCAATAGGCGAACGACAGTGGCGCCACCTCGTCGTCGCCGGGTGCCGGCGGCGGGGCGGGTTCCGCGTCGTGTTCCCGCGGCCCCTCGGCGACGTACCGCTTGAGCAACCAGAACCACAGGACGGCGAGCACCGCGTACACCAGGGTCAGGGTCACCAGCGAGGTGACGACCATCCCGGGAGCGTGGTCGGAGACGCCCTGGCTGACGGTGAGCCGCACCTGCTGGTCGCCGGTGGGATTTGGCACGACGAGCCAGGGCTGGCGGCCCATTTCGGTGAACACCCACCCGGCGCTGTTGGCCAGGAACGGCGTGGGAATGGTCAGCAGCGCGGCCCAGGAGAACCAGCGCCCCGTCGGGGTCCGGCCGCCGCGGGTCAGCCACAGCGTGGCCAGCGCGAACAGCACCGGGATCGCCATCAGCCCGATCATCATCCGGAACGACCAGTAGGTGACGAACAGGTTGGGGCGGTAGTCATTTGGCCCGAATTTGTACTCGTAGTTCTGCTGGATGTCGCGCACGCCCTGCAGCGTCACGCCGCTGAATTTGCTCTCGGCGAGGAAGGGCAACACGTAGGGCACCTCGATGACGCGGGTGATGCTGTCGCAGTTGTTGTGGGTGCCAACCGTCAGGATGGAGAAGTCGGGGTCGGTCTCGGTGTTGCACAACGATTCCGCCGACGCCATCTTCATCGGCTGCTGGACAAACATCAGCTTGCCCTGCTGGTCGCCGGTGAAGAACAGCCCCGCCGTGGCGATCAGTGCGACCCAGCACCCAAGGATGGCCGCGGGGCGAAAGATGTTGCCGGCGCCCGATTCCGGCTTGCGGCGCGAACGGACCAGCCACCACGCGCTGATGGCGGCGACGAAGGTGCCCGCGGTGAGCAGCGAGCCCGCGACCGCATGTGAGAAGGCCGCTCGCGCAGTGTTATTGCTCAGCAGCGCGCCGATGCTGAGCAACTCGGCGCGGTGGGTCGCCGGGTTGTAATGCGCGCCGACCGGGTGCTGCATGAACGAGTTCGCCGAGATGATGAAGAACGCGGAGACATTGACCGCGATCGCCACGACCCAGATGCAGGCCAGGTGCACCAAGCGCGGCAGCCGACTCCAGCCGAAGATCCACAGCCCCAGGAAGGTTGACTCGAAGAAGAAGGAGGCCAGGCCCTCCATCGCGAGCGGGGCGCCGAAGATGTCGCCGACGAACCGCGAGTACTCGCTCCAGTTCATGCCGAACTGAAATTCCTGCACGATTCCCGTCGCGACGCCGATGGCGAAGTTGATCAGGAACAGCTTGCCGAAGAACTTTGTCAGGCGGTACCAGGCCGTGTTGCCGGTGGCCACCCATGCGGTCTGCATGACGGCGACCAGGGGAGCCAGGCCGATGGTCAGCGGCACGAAAATGAAGTGGTAGACGGTGGTGATGCCGAACTGCCACCGCGATATGTCGACGACATTCATGTGTCATCTCCCCGAACTACGGCCAACTACGACACAGTGTAGTAGTTACATGCGGGTGGCGCTAGGGCTCACCGTCGACAGGGACCCGAGTCACACGTGGGCCGTGCGTGATTCGTCGGCGACGTGGCGGCTTTGGTCGGCGGTGGGTTTGCGGCCGGTGAGGTACCAGGTGCGCATCACGCCCTTGCCCTTGACTTCGATGCGGCCGCGCTCCTGCAGGACGAAGTCGTCCTTGAGGCGTTCGTAGACGTCCTCGGGAACTTGGATCCGCCCCACCGAGTCGGTCGATTCCATCCGGGCCGCGACGTTGACCGCGTCGCCCCACACGTCGTAGAAGAACCGGCGCGAACCCACCACGCCGGCGACCACGGTCCCGGATGCGAAGCCGATCCGCAGCGGCACCGAAAGGCCATGGGGGTCTTCGAGTTTGGCGGCGACCACGACCATGTCGAGCGCAAAATGGGCCAGCGCCTGCGCGTGGTCTGGCCGGGGGCGCGGGACCCCGCTGACCACCATGTAGGAGTCGCCGCTGACCTTGATCTTCTCCAGCCCGTGCTTGTCCACCAGTTCGTCGAACGCGCTGTAGAGGCGGTCCAGGAATTTGACCAGATCGCAAGGCGCGGTGGAGCTGGCGCGTTCGGTGAAGCCGACCATGTCGGCGAACAGAACCGACGCCTCCTCGTAGCGGTCGGCGATGACGTCGCGCTCGGGTTCCTTGAGCCGGTCGGCGACGCTGGCCGGCAACATGTTGGCCAGCAGCGCCTCGGATCGCGCGTATTCGGCCTCCATGACGGCCTCGGCGCGCTCGGTGTCACGCAGGGCGAACCACACCGTCACGACCACCATCGCGCACGCCGCCACGGTGGTGATGACGAAGCTCATCGTCATTGCCCAGGGCGGTTCCAGCCCCGTCGAGCGGGGGACCAGGAACTGCAGCAGGACCACCAGGGCCACGCCGAGGGTGGCCAGCAGCGCCGCCAGGCCGATGCGTTCGATCCCGAGCTGCAACACCACGAGGCTGGCGGTCGTCACGAGGAAGTACTGCACCCCGCCGCCGGTGCCCACGTCCCAGCAGGTCACGACGACCGCGGTGTACGCCGTGAAGATGAAGATGAGCGGCGCAAGCAAGTCTCCGAAGCGGTTGAGCCACGGGACCGAGGCGAAGATCGCGCCGGTGATCAGATTGACGGTTTGGATGGGGTAGGCCGCGGGCCCGGACCAGAAGCCGAGAACGGTGAACACGAGGCACACCGCCACACCCATCAGGGCGTTGATGTTGAGGACCCTGATCCGGCGGGCGTGACTGTCGGCGTAGTGGTCGTTGCGGGCGCGGTTTTTGGTCCGCACTGCTGCCTTGCAGTCCGGACGTGTCGACGAGCCATCCTGACGATCTGGTGGGGCGCCGCATTTCCTAGCCACCACGCTAAAAGCGTAACCGCTGCCCGGAAGATTCCCCAGCGTGAGCGCGAATTCTGCCGGGCCATCGCCCGTGCGGCGTCAGCGCGTGGACGACCTCGCGGTGGGCCGAGTCGGCATGTCGGCCAGCTGCCGACGGCGCGGGTTCCACGTCTTGTCCCGAACCTCTTGTGGCGCTAGGTATTTGCCGGACGAAGTACGCGTGGCACGGTCGCGACGGACCCTGGGGAGCTGCTGCAATTCGCCGCGCGGCCGAAAGCCGGGCGCGGCGCGTCGCACACGTCGCGGTTGGCCGCCGACGCGGGTCTGCTTGGTCCGCTCCGCGGTGCGGCACGGCATGCTCGCCGCCATCGCGAGTCGCCAGTTCCACATCGCCGCGGCGCGCTTCGACTGCGTCCACGTCACCACGCGTTGCGGCTCACCCATGCCGCTCATCCTTGCGCGTGACGGCCGTTCGCGCGCGCCGAGGCAGTCGTGCTGGCCGCCTAGAACGTCACGTTCCCAGAGGGCTTGAGTGCGAATCCGTGTTGTCCGAGGCTGGTGTCCATGCAGGCGACCAGCCCGTCACCTCCGACGGCGCAGGTCACGTTCTGGTAGGACAACTTCTGCCCGGCATTCAGCAGCGTGCCGGAGTTGAACGTGCCGATGGGGCAGTTGGTCAGCTCGTTGTCCAGGCGGAATCCCGAAGTCCCCCAGTCCGCCACCTTGCCGATCGCGCACGACCGGGTGGGCGTCGCACCCGATGCCACGCCGGGTATGTCGCCCTGGCAGCTGATGCCCTGCGAATCGCCCGCGGGCACCGGGTCGGTGGTCGCGGCGAAGACGCACTGGATGTTGTAGGGCGTCGAAAAGGTGACGAAGCGCTTGGGGCCTTTGGGGCCCGTCGAGATGTAGTTGTCGACCGGCACCGGGGCGAACCCGTCGAGATTGGGGAAGCCGGGCGGGAGCGCGGCGGCCCGGGACCCGCATCCCGCCACGGCCACCGCGGCCGCGGTGATAGCGGCGGCCAGGATCCGCACGGTGCGAACTGCGGCAGTGCTCATCGAGTCCTCCTCGGTTAGGGATTGATGTTGAAGGTCGTGGTGTAGGTGCGCGGGAAATAGGGCGGTCCCTGAGTGGGATCGTTGGGCGGCGGTTGCCAGCCCTCGGGGATGGGCCAGGTGCTCACGCGCATGGTGACCTGTTCCTGGCCGTTGGGCAGGACGTCCACCTTGGTGATGGTCGGACCGTAGGGCACCGACGGTGTGTTGCCGGTACTGGCAATGCTGGGACTGGTGAGCGCTTGCGGGGTGGAGTTCAGCAAGCCCTCCGGGGTTGCGGCCGTGAGGCCGACGACCGGCTGGCCGTTGCTGGCGCTGGTCAGCAGGTAGCCGCCCTTCGGAAGGGCGACGATCTGATTCTCGCGGTCACCCGCGCCGACGTTATTGAAGGTGCCCGTCTGGTGCATGGTGTTCATCCACGCGTTGGGAGAGTCGCCGGGCTTGATGGGGTCGGATTGCCACAAGGCCCGCTGACCGTCCGCTCCGACATTGCCGACGATCACCATCCGGTTGGTCTTCGGGTCGTACACGCCGCTGGCCTGCGAAATACCGACCTGCTGCCCGGTCAGCGAGATACCGCGGAGAGGCCCGAGGTCCTTCGTCGGATCGGCAAGATTCTGCACATGAGAGTCGCCGCCGATGTAGTTCTTCGGGTCGCTGCCAGGCACGTACTCCTTGACGCTGTAGAACGCGTATTGCTGGCCATTCGGCCCGACCGCGGTGCCGGTGGGCAGGGGACGCGATCCCTTGGGAACGGGAAACGGGTTGTCGCCGTCCCACTGCGTACCCGGTATGTGCAGCTGTGGCTTGCCGTCGTGCGGGTCGCCGGTGATCAGGATTCCCGTGCCGGGGATCGTCACGCCCAGGTCGTACGGGGACCCATTTTGCTTCTCCTGGCTCGGGTCGGATCCCGGCCCGGCGATGGTGGGATCGTGCTCGGTCGGGTCCTCGCCCCCCTCCTTGAAGTTCAGCGTTCCCCAGCCCGCCGACATCGCCCGCAGCTCGCCATTGACCCGCGATTCGCTGCCCACCAGCATCGTGACCCGGTGCCCGATCACGCCGGCGTGCGCTTCCGCTAGCGCCAGTCGTTGCTCGTACTGCTCCTCGGTTTCGGCCTCATGCGTGTCGGCGACGGAATAGTCCTCGCCGACCTCGAAGCCGTCGCGTTCGGCGTCGTCGACGGCATCGAGCGCGGTGCGGGTTCCGGCCTCCAAGGTGTCCTGCCAGCGCTGAGTCGACGCCGCCACTTCCTCCCAACTCCACGTGAACGGCCGGGCGACCGACATGTCCAGCCCCGCCTGATTGATCGCCGCGGCGCCGGCTTTGCCTTCCCATTCGACGCCGCCCGGGTGCTGCACGTCCTGGGCCAACTGCTCAAGCGAAGACTGCGTCTTCGGCCCGATGGTCTGCAGGTAACCGCTCAACTGCCCGAAGTAGGAGTAGTCGGACGCTCGCAGCTGCGACAGCGTCGGGACGTGCGGGGTGTCGTCAGCCATCAGCGCGGCAACACCGCGTGCAGACGGTCAGCGCCATGCTTGTCGTTCTGCGCGTACGCGGTGCCCGCGGCGTCGTACCCCGCTGCCCGTGAGTTGATGCGCGCGGCGACCGCGGACACGTCTTTGGCTGCTCGCGCGGCGGCGCGTCGTGCCGTTGCCGCGCTGGATTGCCAGCCCGAAGTGGAGATGGGCGGCGGCTTCGCCGCGGCGGCCAGCTCGCCACCGACACTTTCGCACTTTTTGGCGAGCTGATGTAGCCCAGATACCAGCACCTTTAGACGAAGGCCAGGCGTCTGGGGCACCAGAAAAGTTTATCGAGATTCCGGTCGCCGTCACTTCACAATCTGGCCGGCCGGCAAACGCCATGGTGTTGCGCCGTGGTGCCCTCGGTGAGATTCGAACTCACACTGCACGGGTTTTGAATCCGTTTCCTCTGCCAGTTGGGATACGAGGGCGTGCCCGGCCTACTACCTTAAGCGGCCTCCCACCATAGAGGATGCGTGCGGTCGTCTGCTCCCACCGCCCCCGATGTCGCAGGTCGACGCCGTCCACGAGAGAATGTCCGTCATGACAGGCCCCACGACCGACTCCGACGCCGCCGCGCCGCGCCGGGTCCTCATCGCGGAAGACGAAGCGCTCATCCGCATGGACCTTGCCGAGATGCTGCGAGAGGAGGGTTACGAGATCGTCGGCGAGGCCAGCGACGGGCAGGAAGCCGTCGAGCTGGCCGAGCAGCACAATCCCGACCTCGTGATCATGGACGTGAAGATGCCGCGCCGCGACGGCATCGACGCCGCGTCGGAGATCGCCAGCAAGCGCATCGCACCGATCGTGGTGCTGACCGCCTTCAGCCAGCGCGACCTCGTCGAGCGGGCGCGCGACGCCGGGGCGATGGCGTACCTGGTGAAGCCCTTCACGATCAGCGACCTGATTCCCGCCATCGAATTGGCCATCAGCCGGTTCAGCGAGATCAGCGCGCTCGAGCAGGAAGTCGCGACGCTGTCCGAGCGGCTGGAGACCCGCAAGGTCGTCGAGCGCGCGAAGGGCCTGCTGCAGGTCAAGCAGGGCATGACCGAGCCCGAAGCCTTCAAGTGGATCCAGCGCGCGGCGATGGACCGCCGGACCTCGATGAAGCGGGTGGCCGAAGTCGTCCTGGAAACCCTCGGGGACGAGTCAAAGACCGAGGCCGAGTAGGCCGTTCGCCGTTCGGGTGTGCGCTGACGGCGTCGTGTGTGAAGTGGCGGCATCGGGTGTGCGCTCACGGCATCGATAGTGAACCCGCGGCTTTGAGTGTGCGGCAGGGGCCGCGACACGCCGGGAAAGCCCGCCGCTGACGCACACTCAAGTATGTGAGCGCGCGCGCGACGCGCGTTGAGAACTAGCGCGCGACGATCACCGACGAGCCGTGGCCGAACAGACCCTGGTTGGCGGTGACGCCGACCTTGGCGTTCTCCACCTGCCGGCCGGTGGCCTGACCACGCAGCTGCCAGGTCAGCTCGCAAACCTGGGCGATCGCCTGGGCCGGAATGGCCTCGCCGAAGCACGCCAGCCCGCCCGACGGGTTCACCGGCACCTTGCCGCCCAGGGCGGTCGCGCCGCTGCGCAGCAGCTGTTCGGCCTCGCCTTTGGGGCACAGCCCCAGGTGCTCGTACCAGTCGAGCTCTAAAGCGGTGGACAGGTCGTAGACCTCGGCCATGCTCACGTCCTCGGGACCGATGCCGGCTTCGGCGTAGGCGGCGTCGAGGATCTGGTCCTTGAACACTCGCTCCGGTGCGGCCACCACGGCGGTGGAATCCGTTGCGATATCGGGCAATTCGGGCAGGTGCTGCGGGTACTGCGGGGTCACCGTGCTGACCGCGCGCACCGACGGTACGCCGTCCAGCGAACCGAGGTGCTTACGCGCGAACTCGGCGCTGGCCACGATCAGAGCGGCGGCGCCGTCGGAGGTCGCGCAGATGTCGAGCTGCCGCAGCGGGTCGGAGACCACCGGGCTGGCCAGCACGTCCTCGACCGCGGATTCCTTGCGGTAGCGGGCATTTGGGTTCTGCAACCCGTGCTGGGAGTTCTTCACCTTCACCGCAGCGAAGTCCTCCGACGTCGCGCCGTACAGGTCCATCCGGCGCCGCGCCAGCAGCGCGAAGTACACCGGGTTCATCGCCCCGATCAGGTGGAACCGCTGCCAGTCGGGGTCGTTCTTGCGCTCGCCACCGACGGGGGCGAACGCGCCCTTCGGCGTGGTGTCGGCGCCGATCACCAGCGCGACATCGCAGAACCCGGCCAGGATGTGGGCCCGGGCGCTCTGCAGGGCCTGCGAACCGCTGGCGCACGCGGCGTAGCTCGAGCTGACCGGCACGCCGTTCCAACCGAGCTTCTGCGCGAACGTCGACCCGGCGATGAAGCCGGGATAGCCGTTGCGGATGGTGTCGGCCCCGGCGACCAGCTGGATCTGCCGCCAGTCCAGGCCGGCCTCGGCCAGCGCGGCGCGCGCGGCGACCACGCCGTATTCGGTGAAGTCGCGGCCCCATTTGCCCCAGGGGTGCATGCCGGCGCCCAGGATGTAGAGCGGTTCGGGTGTGCTCGTCGTCATTATCGGCGCTCCTCCTCATCGCTTCGCTCTGCATCGTCGCCGCCGAATGCGATCCTCCACGCGTGCACGAGGCGCTGCACACCGTCGTCGTCGGTGTACAGCGTCATGGTGGCCAGCTCCATCTCGATGCCGACCTTCAGGTCCGCGGCCAGCGTGCCCTCGACGACCTTGCCCAGCACGATGATTCCCTCGTCGGCCAGCTCCACCGCGGCGATGGCGAATGGCTCAAACGGCTCGGCGGCCGGATACGGCGCGGGTGGGGGATACCGGTTTTCGGTGTAGCTCCACAACTTCCCCCGCGTCGACAGCGCGACGGACTCCAATGTGTCGCTGGCGCAGGCGGGGTTGGGGCAGTTGTTCTCCCGCGGCGGGAAAACGTAGGTGCCGCACTCGGGGCACTTGCTGCCGATCAGATGCGGGTTTCCGGCGTCGTCGGCGGCGAACCATCCGGCGATCGCGGGTTCTGTACTGGTGACCTCTGGCACTCGGCCAGACTACCCAGCTCAAACACATAACTGAAACGTGTTGCAGTTCTGGTGGGCAGGCTCGCTCGTCGTACCGGGTGCCTAGAGTGAGACGCGTGCCTGCCGCGACCGAGCAACAGACCAAGCCGACACTGATGTTGCTGGACGGCAATTCGCTGGCCTTCCGGGCGTTCTACGCGCTGCCCGCGGAGAACTTCAAGACCCGCAGCGGCCTGACCACCAACGCGGTCTACGGCTTCACCGCCATGCTGATCAACCTGCTGCGCGACGAGGCCCCGACGCACATCGCGGCGGCGTTCGACGTGTCGCGCCAGACGTTCCGGCTGGAGCGCTACCCGGAGTACAAGGCCGGCCGGTCGGAGACGCCCGACGAGTTCCGCGGCCAGATCGACATCACCAAGGAGGTGCTCGGCGCGCTGGGCATCACGGTGCTCGCCGAGGCCGGGTTCGAGGCCGACGACCTGATCGCGACGCTGGCCACCCAGGCCGAAAACGAGGGCTACCGGGTGTTGGTGGTCACCGGCGACCGCGACGCTCTGCAGCTGGTCAGCGACGACGTGACCGTGCTGTACCCGCGCAAGGGCGTCAGCGAGCTCACCCGCTTCACCCCGGACGCGGTCGTCGAGAAGTACGGGTTGACCCCCACGCAGTACCCCGACTTCGCCGCGCTGCGCGGCGATCCCAGCGACAACCTGCCCGGGATTCCCGGCGTGGGGGAGAAGACCGCGTCGAAGTGGATCGTCGAGTACGGCTCGCTGCAGGGCCTGGTCGACAACGTCGACTCGGTGCGCGGCAAGGTGGGCGACTCCTTGCGCGAGCACCTGGCCAACGTCATCCGCAACCGCGAGCTCACCGACCTCGTCAAGGACGTGCCGCTGGCGCAGACCCCGGACACGCTGCGGTTGCTGCCGTGGGACCGCGACCAGATTCACCGCCTGTTCGACGACCTGGAATTTCGGGTGCTGCGCGACCGGCTGTTCGACACCCTGGCCGCCGTCGAGCCCGAGGTGGACGAGGGTTTCGATGTCCGCGGCGGCGCGCTGGAGGCCGGCGAGCTGGCCGTGTGGCTGGCCGAACACAGCTCGGGCCGGCGGTTCGGCCTGGCCGTCGTCGGCACGCATTTGGCCTACGACGCCGACGCCACCGCGCTGGCCATCGTCTCGGCCGACGGCGAGGGCCGCTACATCGACACCTCGGCGCTGGACCCCGAGGACGAGGCGGCGCTGGCGTCCTGGCTGGCCGACCCCGGTCCGCCCAAGGCGCTGCACGAAGCCAAGCTGGCGATGCACGACTTGGCGGGACGGGGCTGGACGCTGGCCGGGGTCACGTCGGACACCGCGCTGGCGGCCTACCTGGTGCGTCCGGGGCAGCGCAGCTTCGCCCTCGACGACCTTTCGCTGCGCTACCTGCGCCGCGAGTTGCGCGCCGAAAACCCTGAGCAGCAACAGCTTTCGTTGCTCGACGATCCCGATGGGGTCGACGACCAGGCGGTGCAGACGCTGCTCCTGCGGGCCGTGGCGGTGCTGGACCTGGCCGACGCGCTCGACGAGGAGCTGGCCCGCATCAGCTCCACGTCCCTGCTGAGCGGCATGGAGCTGCCGGTGCAGCGGGTGTTGGCGGGCCTGGAACACACCGGCATCGCGGTGGACGTGCCGAAACTGACCGAGCTGCAAAGCGATTTCGCCGACCAGATCCGCGACGCGGCCGAGGCGGCCTACGCGGTGATCGGCAAGCAGATCAACCTCGGCTCGCCAAAACAGTTGCAGGTGGTGCTGTTTGACGAACTCGAGATGCCGAAGACCAAACGCACCAAGACCGGGTACACCACCGACGCCGACGCTTTGCAGTCGCTGTTCGACAAGACCGGCCATCCGTTCCTGCAACACCTGCTGACCCACCGCGACGCCACCCGGCTGAAGGTGACGGTCGACGGGCTGCTGAATTCGGTGGCCTCCGACGGGCGCATCCACACCACGTTCAACCAGACCATCGCGGCGACGGGCAGGTTGTCGTCGACCGAGCCGAACCTGCAGAACATCCCGATCCGCACCGAGGCCGGCCGGCGGATCCGCGACGCGTTCGTGGTCGGCGACGGCTACAGCGACCTGATGACGGCCGACTACAGCCAGATCGAAATGCGCATCATGGCGCACCTGTCCAAGGACGAGGGTCTGATCGAGGCGTTCAACACCGGGGAGGACCTGCACTCGTTCGTCGCCTCGCGGGCCTTCGGGGTGCCGATCGAGGAGGTCACCGCCGAGCTGCGCCGCCGCGTCAAGGCGATGTCGTACGGGTTGGCCTACGGGCTGAGCGCCTACGGGCTGTCCGCCCAGCTCAAGATCTCCACCGAGGAGGCCAAAGAGCAGATGGACCAGTACTTCGCCCGATTCGGCGGTATCCGCGACTACTTGCACGACGTCGTCGAACAGGCCCGCAAGGACGGCTACACCTCCACGGTGTTCGGCCGCAGGCGCTACCTGCCCGAGCTGGACAGCAGCAACCGCAACCTCCGCGAGGCCGCCGAGCGGGCGGCTCTCAACGCCCCCATCCAGGGCAGCGCCGCCGACATCATCAAGATGGCGATGATCGAGGTCGACAAGGCAATTACCGAGGCCGGGCTGTCGTCGCGCATGCTGCTGCAGGTGCACGACGAGCTGCTGTTCGAGATCGCCGAGGGTGAGCGCGAAAAAGTCGAGGCGCTGGTCCGCGACAAGATGGGCTGCGCCTACCCGCTGGACGTCCCGCTCGAGGTTTCGGTGGGCTACGGGCGAAGCTGGGACAGCGCCGCCCACTAGCCGCCCCGCTGCAGGCACAGCCCCTTTTGGGGCTTGCGCGACGGCGAAATTCGGCCGAAAATCTCGAGTTGCGTGATGTTCGCGATGCGTCGAATATGGGCGTGGCGCCCGTGGCACGCCGGTCGAGTTTGTCCAGCGTGCGCCCTGTCGAGTAGCCTCAACAGGTAAATTCCGTTTTTGTCCCTACGACCAAACCTGTCCGGAGCAACCCAACAATATGCCGAGTCCCGCCGTCACCTCGCCGCAAGTAGCCGTCAACGACATTGGCTCCGCCGAGGACTTTCTCGCAGCAATAGACCAAACGATCAAGTACTTCAACGATGGCGACATCGTCGAAGGCACCATCGTCAAAGTGGACCGGGACGAGGTGCTCCTCGACATCGGCTACAAGACCGAAGGGGTCATCCCCGCCCGCGAGCTCTCCATCAAGCACGATGTCGACCCGAATGAGGTCGTTTCCGTCGGTGATGAGGTCGAGGCCCTTGTTCTCACCAAAGAGGACAAAGAAGGCCGTCTGATCCTGTCCAAGAAGCGCGCCCAGTACGAGCGCGCCTGGGGCACCATCGAGGCACTCAAGGAGAAGGACGAGGCCGTCAAGGGCACCGTCATCGAGGTCGTCAAGGGCGGCCTGATCCTTGACATCGGGTTGCGTGGCTTCCTGCCCGCCTCGCTGGTCGAGATGCGCCGCGTCCGCGATCTGCAGCCGTACATCGGCAAGGAGATCGAGGCCAAGATCATCGAGCTGGACAAGAACCGCAACAACGTGGTGCTCTCGCGCCGCGCGTGGCTGGAGCAGACCCAGTCCGAGGTGCGCAGCGAGTTCCTCAACCAGCTGCAGAAGGGCACCATCCGCAAGGGTGTGGTGTCCTCCATCGTCAACTTCGGCGCGTTCGTCGATCTCGGCGGTGTCGACGGTCTGGTGCACGTTTCCGAGTTGTCTTGGAAGCACATTGATCACCCGTCCGAGGTCGTCCAGGTCGGCGACGAGGTCACCGTCGAGGTGCTCGACGTCGACATGGACCGCGAGCGGGTTTCCTTGTCGCTCAAGGCGACTCAGGAAGACCCGTGGCGGCACTTCGCCCGCACCCACGCCATCGGCCAGATCGTGCCCGGCAAGGTCACCAAGCTGGTTCCGTTCGGTGCGTTTGTGCGCGTCGAGGAGGGCATCGAGGGTCTGGTGCACATCTCGGAGCTGGCCGAGCGCCACGTCGAGGTGCCCGACCAGGTGGTCGCCGTCGGCGACGACGCGATGGTCAAGGTCATCGACATCGACCTGGAGCGCCGCCGAATCTCGTTGTCGCTCAAGCAGGCCAACGAGGACTACACCGACGAATTCGACCCGGCGAAGTACGGCATGGCCGACAGCTACGACGAGCAGGGCAACTACATCTTCCCCGAGGGCTTCGACTCCGAGACCAACGAATGGTTGGAAGGTTTCGACACCCAGCGCAACGAGTGGGAGGCCCGCTACGCCGAGGCCGAGCGCCGGCACAAGATGCACACCGCGCAGATGGAGAAGTTCGCCGCAGCCGAGGCCGAAGCGCAAACCAGTGGCGATCACTCGCCGGGCAACGGCGCGCCCGCGGAAAAGGCTGCGGGCGGCTCGCTGGCAAGCGACGCCCAGCTGGCCGCGCTGCGGGAAAAGCTCGCCGGTAACGCCTAACCACCGATGCTGCGCATCGGGTTGACCGGTGGCATCGGCGCCGGGAAGTCGGCGCTGTCCGCCACCTTCGCTGAATGCGGTGGCGTCATCGTCGACGGCGATGTCATCTCCCGGGAGGTCGTCCAACCGGGCACCGAGGGCCTTGCCTCGCTGGTCGAGGCCTTTGGTGAAGACATCCTGCAGGCGGACGGCTCGCTGGATCGTCCGGCCTTGGCTGCCAAGGCTTTTGCCGACGACGAGGCGCGCAAGAAGCTGAACGGGATCGTGCATCCGCTGGTGGGCAAGCGGCGCGAGGAGATCATCGCGTCGGTGCCGGAGGACTCGGTCGTCGTCGAGGACATCCCGCTGTTGGTGGAATCCGGTATGGCGCCGATGTTTCCGTTGGTCGTCGTGGTGAACGCTGACGTCGAGCTGCGGGTGCAACGACTGACCGGGCAGCGCGGCATGCCGGAAGACGACGCCCGTGCGCGGATCGCGGCGCAGGCCGACGACGATCAGCGTCGCGCCGTCGCCGACATCTGGCTGGACAATTCCGGTAGCCAAGAAGAACTGGTCGAACGGGCCCGCGACGTGTGGAATCACCGAATCGTGCCGTTCGCCCACAACGTGGCCGAGCGCCGCGTCGTGCGGGCGCCGGCGACGGTGGTGCCCGCCGACCCGACCTGGCCGGACCAAGCGCGGCGCATCGTCGCCCGATTGTCGACCGCATGCGGACACAGGGCGTTGCGGGTGGACCACGTCGGGTCGACGGCGGTGCCCGAATTCGACGCCAAGGACGTCATCGACGTCCAGGTCACCGCCGAATCGCTGGCCGTCGCAGACGAACTCGCCGAGGACCTGCTGGCGGCCGGCTACCCGGGCATCCCGCAGATCGACCGCGACGAGGCAAAACCCGGGGCCCGCAGCACGGTCGACGAATTCGACCACAGCGACGATGCGGCGTTGTGGCACAAGCGGATTCACGGGTCGGCCGATCCCGGACGCCCGACGAACGTGCACATCCGGGTGAACGGCTGGCCCAACCAGCAGTTCGCGCTGTTGTTCGTCGACTGGCTCGCGGCGAACCCGCAGGAGCGCGCGGGCTACCTGGCCGTCAAGGGTGCGGCCGAAGAGGACGCACACGGCGACACCGCGGCCTACGCCGACGCGAAGGAGCCGTGGTTCGCCGATGCCTACCGGCGGGCCTGGGAGTGGGCCGATTTCGCCGGCTGGCGGCCCTAGCTTTCGTGGGCGGCGGCGCTAGCTCGGGCCGCCCACCGGTGCACCGCACTGCAGCGCACCGTTATTGGGGTCGGCGTTGCCCGCCGCCGGCCTGACCATCTGGTCGACCTGCGCGAAAACGTTGTCGTCCACGTCGATCTCGCAGTGCACGTTCGCCGCGTACGGAAAATGCAGCACGATCCGTAGCCCGGCCTGCGCCGGATCCGGCAACACCGTGTTGGCCTCGAAGGCGTTGCCCGGCATGGACGGAAGGTTCGTGGTGCTCGTCTGGCCGGCGTTCGTGACGAAGGTGGCCTGGCTGCCGGTGGTCAGCGCATCGATTCTGGCGCGGTAGGTGATGTTGTGCAGGTCCGCGTGTGCGGTCGCCGGAAACAATTGGGAACCGGCCGCGATCACCGTCGCGGCAACGACGGGCATCCGTCTGCGGGCGCGAAAACTCATAGTTGCAGAGATTACGCCCAGCGCCATCGGCTTCACCAGCGACTACGGCTGGCCGTCGTCGCGCTTCATCAGCAGCCAGGTTTCGTCGTTGCCTTCGCGGATGCGGGTGAGTGTGAAGCCGCCGCTGAGCTTTTCGCCGTGCAGCCAGAAAGACAGGTGGCCGCGGGCGAGGCCGTCGCGCATCTCCCGTTGGGTTCCGTTAATGTACGTGCCGCGGTCCCAGTCGGCGACGCCGACGGCGCCATCGAGTCGCTGATCCTCGGTGCGACGCGCCATCCGCCGGTCCCTGGGGTTGGTCGATGGGCCGCTGGATATCGCCCAGGAGACCAACACGCCGTCGATCTCGAGGCGCAGGGCGTAGTGATCCTCCCGCGCGGGATCGCGCTGGATGACGAACAGCGTCCCGGTTTCGCTGCCCGGACGCTTTCGCCCCCGAAGTCTCAACGGCATACCGGAGACTTACCCGAGCACCGGTCGCAGAAACTGGCCGGCAACCGCGCCTAGGTCTCGCGCCAGTGCAGTTCCATGCCGTACGCGGTCAGCCAACGCTGCAGCTCATAGCCGTTCCGGGCCAGGCCGTCGACGGCGTCCACCGCGCGGGTCACCGCTCGCTCGGCGACCTCGGCGGCCAGCAGGCCGTGCCGGACCGCATCGAGCAGCTCGTCGACGTCGGCCAGCCGCGCCGCCGAGCCGGTGCTCACCTCGATGTCGAGGTAGTGGTCCTCCGAGCGCCAGATGTCCTGGGCCGGTGTGTATTCGCCGACATCGAGGTAGTAGTCGTGATCGCGCTCATGGCCCGGGTTGTAGTGAAACACCGTGGCGCGCAACCCGAGCGACGGCAGCAGCCACGACTCGAGGTAATGGAACTGGGCGCGGCCCGGCGTCGGCCGGGCAAGGTAGAGCCCCCACGGCTGCACCACGTATTCGTCGACGGCCCGGACAATGCCCTTGGGGTCGGTGTTGGTGCGGGCCAACAGATCAAAGGTTTCGTGCTTGGGCGGATGGATGGCCTCACCTCGTTTCAACGACGCAGCCGGATCTTCCATCGGACAAAGGCGAAATAGACTAACGACAGGGCGGCCAGCATTCCTATGTCGAGCAGCCAGATCTTCGCGGTGTGCTGCCAGAAGCGGTCCTGGGCGAGCACCGATTCGGGAACCAGGTGCCGCACGTCGACCGTCGAGGCCGCCGCGGCGTAGCCCCACCGCGCGGGCATCGAGAACGACAGTTGGTCGAGACCGAGCCGCCCGGTCACCGGGACCATCCCGCCGCACAGCACCAGCTGCGCCATCACCGCCACCACGAACAGCGGCATGATCTGCTCGCTGGAGCGCACCAGCGACGAAATCGCCAAGCCCAGGATGGCCGACGCCACGCAGGTGGCCGCGACGGTCGCGAACAGCTCGACGGTGGCCGCGACCGTCCCGTGGCCTAGCAACAGGCCGCCCCGGGCCGGTGCGCTCTTGCCGATCACCACGATCGCGGTGATGATCGCCGACTGCACGATCGCGAAGCCGCAATAGACCGCCGTCTTGGCGAGCAGATACGCCGATGTGGACAGGCCCACCGCCTGCTCACGCTGGAAGATGGCGCGCTCGCCGACCAGGTCGCGGATGGTCAGCGCGGTGCCCATGAATGCCGCGGCGGGCATCAGCAGGGCCAGTATCTGGGCGGACTCGTCGGGTGTGCCGGCGCCTGCGCCGGGCAGATGGAAGCCGTTCGAGCCCGGCACCGTCAGCGACAGCGAGCCCAGGATGAACGGCAACAGCGCCAGGAAGAAGAAATAGGCGCGGTCGGACACCACCAGGCGGACCTGCCTGCGGGCGATCGTCGAGATCTGCCGCCGCAGGCTGGTGTGCACAGGTTCGCCGAGGTCGCTCGGCTCGCTCGCCGCCGGTTTCGGCCGCTTCTGCGCCTCGCTCTGTTCCAGGAAGCGCCGGTTGGCCTCCTCGGGATCGGCGCCCACCTGGGTGAAGATCTTGGCCCAGTTGGTGGTGCCCATCGCGTCGCCGATCTGGTCCGGCCGGCCGCAGTAGGCGGTCTTGCCGCCGGGTGCCATCAGCAGCACCTGATCGCAGACGTCGAGGTAGGACAGCGAGTGCGTCACGACCAGCACCACCCGGCCCGCGTCCGCCAGCTGGCGCAGCATCGTCATGACCTGCAAGTCCAGGGCGGGATCCAACCCCGACGTCGGTTCGTCGAGGATCAGTAGCGACGGCCCGGTGAGCAGCTCGAGGGCCACCGAGGCGCGCTTGCGCTGCCCGCCGGAGAGTTTCTCGACGCGGGTGTCGGCGTGCTTGGTGAGGTCGAGTTCCTCGAGCACCTGGGTGACGACCTGTTCGCGGTCGGCCTTGCTGGTGTCGGGCGGCAGCCGCAGCTCGGCCGCGTAGCCGAGCGCCTGGTTGACGGTCAGCTGCCGGTGCACGACGTCGTCCTGCGGGACCATCCCGATCCGGCTGCGCAACGACGCGTATTCGGAGTGGACGTCGTGGCCCGCGAACGTGACCGATCCCGAACTGGGCGTGGTGTATCCGGCGATCAGCCTGGCGAGCGTGCTCTTGCCCGCACCCGATCCGCCGATGACGGCGGTCAGCGTCCCCGGCCGCGCGGTCAGCGAGATGTTGTCCAGCAGCTGCTTGCCGTTGTCGACGACGTACTTGACGTCGCGCACCTCGAGGCCGCCGGTGCGCGTCGCGGCCTCGGCGCCCTGGACCAGGGTGCCGTTGTGGAACAGCAGGTCGACGTTGCCGATGGTGACCACGTCGTCCTCGGTCAGGATCGCCGAGCCGACCCGAGTGCCGTTGACGAACGTCCCGTTGATGCTGTTGTCGCGGATCTCGGTGCCCAGCGGCGTGGGGATCAACGTCGCGTGCTGACGCGAGGCCAGGACGTCGGAGACGACGATGTCGCACTCGGCGGCGCGCCCGATCGTGAGGGCGCCCGCGGTGCCCGCCGCCGACGAGGAGCGCGGCGAGAGCAATTTCACAAACCTCGTCGCGAGGTTCGACACGTCGGCCGTCTTGGCGTCGATCATCGTGATCTCGTTCGGCGGCGTCGGCTCCGGCGGGGCCGCGGCCTGATCCTCGGCGGGCGGCGCCTGCTGCGGCCTGGCCGGCGAACCGGCGTTGACCACGGTGAGCTCGTCGGGCGGTGTGCCCCGCGGCGGCAGCGGCGGCCTGGCGGGCGGTGTTCGCGGCGGTGGCGGGGCACTTCGCGGCGGCGGCCCGGAGGCTGGCATTTGGGGACCGCGCGGCGGCTGCCGGGGTGGGGCGGGCCGCGGCGGCGCGGGATTCGGCCCACTTCGGGTGTGAATTGTGGGCTGGCTCACGGTATCGCGACCGGACGGCTGCTCGGGCATCGCGGACCACGCGATCGTGGGCGGGCCGCCGTCGGCCGTCGACCTGCTCCGCACGGGCGGATCGGTGCGGCCCTGCTCCGGCCCGATCGCGAACGTCAATCGAGGTCCCTGCGGGTTTCCGATGTGGATGCTCTGCCCGTCGTGGATGTCGATGACCGGCATCCGGTACCCGTTGAGGTACGTCCCGTTCAGCGAGCCGTTGTCGATCGCCAGCCAGCGGCCCTGGTCGAAGCGCACGATCAGGTGCGCGCGGGATATCCGCGGGTCAGGGATCCGCAGGTCGGCATGCGCATCCCGCCCCACGACCACCTCGTGGCCTGCGGCGAAAGAACGTTGGGACCCATCGAGCCGGATCGTTAGGACAGGAGGGGCGGGTCGACTCACTACTCAAGTATCGGTCCGCCGTAGCAGTGCTCTCCATTGGACTCGCCTGTGACTTAACTTTGTGTCGATCCGGGCCCCTCACAGCCGGCTCATAGCCTGCAGCGGCCTGCCGCCTATCCGCATCGGGCATGATTCGAACGTAGGGGTGTAGGAGGGGATCGGTCCGGGACGCCCGCCGCGAGATTTCCGGCGTGTCCATAAGACGGCAACGGAGCCGCGTTCCGGTGCACGAATCCCGGATATCGCGCAGCGCATCAGGTCGCCGCGGTGTCTGCATGCAAGCTTGAGACACGAGGGGGAGCCGTACATGGATGAGCGAAAGGCCCAACGCCTCGGCGCCGGGCGCCGACTGCTCAGCAACCCACGACTGAGCCGCCAGGCGCTGCGCGCCGGCTTCCAGTCACTTCCGTCCGCGACGGCCGGGCACAGGTTCCGCCGGGGTGCCGCGGTCACCTCCAATCCGCGCTCCGCGCAGCCGAATTCGGCTGCCGACGGGAGTCCGGGGGCCGTGGCAGCCGTGATGGCCAATGGCGCCTCCTTCGGGGGTTACACCATCTTGCGGCCGCTGGGCGCCGGCGGGATGGCCGAGGTTTACCTGGCCCTGCACCCGCGGCTGCCGCGTCGCGACGTCATCAAGGTGCTCGCCGAGGCCATCACTGCCGATCCGGAATTCCGCGAACGATTCAACCGGGAAGCCGATCTGGCTGCCACACTTTGGCATCCGCACATCGTCGGTGTCCACGACCGCGGCGAGTTCAACGGTCATCTCTGGATCTCTATGGACTATGTCGAGGGCACCGACGCCGCGCGGCTGGTCAAGGAGCGCCACTGCGACGGCATGCCGATCCATGAGGTACGCGCGATTCTGCACGCCGTGGCGGGCGCGCTCGACTACGCACACGACCGCGGCCTGCTGCATCGCGATGTCAAGCCCGCCAACATCCTGCTCACCCATCCCGAGGATGGCGAGCGGCGAATTGTATTGGCGGACTTCGGCGTTGCGCGCCACCTCGGCGACATCAGCGGCATCACCGAGACAAACGTCGCGGTGGGAACGGTCGCCTACGCCGCTCCCGAGCAGCTGACGGGTTCCAACATCGACGGCCGGGCCGACCAATATGCCTTGGCCGCAACGGCTTTCCATCTACTGACCGGTGCACCGCCGTTCCAGCATTCCAACCCGATCGCGGTGATCAGCCAGCACCTGCACCAGGATCCGCCGCGGCTCAGCGATTCCCGCCCGGATCTGGCGCACCTCGACGACGTCTTCCTCAAGGCCCTCGCCAAGCGGCCCGAGGACCGCTTCGAGCGGTGCCGCGCGTTTGCGGCCGCCGTCAACGACGAGCTGGACGTGGTCGCCGAGGCCGGCCGGAACGTCGCGTCGATCGCGTCGCACCGGCGGCGCGGGGTCCGCGGGCTGGCGGGCGCGATGTACCAACGGTATTCGTCGAGGACCCGCTGGGCGACCGCGTTGGTCTGCGCGGTGCTGATCGCGGTGGCCGCGACGTGGTCGGTGCTCTACTCCTTCCAGCCCGACGCGTCGCAGCCCAATCCCGCGCTCGCCTCCAAGCCGTCCGCGCCCGCGGCGAGCGCCGCACCGGCCAGGCCCGGCGGACGGGCGTTGAACGGCACCTATCAACTGACCTATGACCAGAGCAAGCGGACCACCAACGGGGTGGCCATCCGCCAGGACGGCGCCGACACCAACTGGTGGGCGTTCCGTTCCGCATGCACGAGCAACGGGTGCGCGGCCAGCGGCACCCAGCTCGACGACGCCACGCATCAGGTGGCCAGCACCACCGACGGCGGGCAGTCTGACTCGCTGCGTTACGTCGCCGGGTACTGGCAGGGCGCGCCGCAGCAGGAGCGGTTGGGCTGCGTGCAGCCGAACGGCCAAGTCCGGGCCACCCAGCAGGAGACGGTTGCGTGGTCGTTGGCCCCGCAGTCCGACGGCACGCTGCGCGGCACCGAGACCCAGACCGTGACGACCAACGAGTGCGGGGCCCAGGGGGCCGTGGTGCGGACACCCGTCGTCGCGACCCGGGTCGGCGACGTGCCGCCCGGCGTGCCGCTGGCCGACCCCGCCCAGGTGCTCAACACCTCGACGACGGCGGCCCACCCGGCGCCGCCGGTGCTCGGAGGGGTGTGCAGCGACGTCAACAAGCTGGCCTACGACCCGACCAACAACGAGCAGGTGGTCTGCGAGGGCAACGCGTGGGCCAAGGCGCCGATCACGACCGGCGTGCACGCCGCGGGCAGCTCCTGCGACCGCCCCGGCACCTCGGTGTTCGCGATGTCCACCTCGAACGACGGCTACCTGCTGCAATGCGATCCGGTCACCCGGACGTGGACGGGCCCGACCGCGTAGGCCACGGCCGGCGCCGGGCCACCTGTCGGTGGACGGCTCTACCCTGGTGGCATGGCTTTCGCGACTGAACATCCGATCGTCGCGCACTCCGAGTACCGCGCGGTCGACGAGGTCGTGCGCGCGGGCGGCCGCTTCGAGGTGGTCAGCTCGTACGCCCCGGCCGGTGACCAGCCGGCCGCGATCGACGACCTGGAGCGCCGGATCCAGACGGGGGAGCGCGACGTGGTGCTGCTCGGCGCCACCGGCACCGGCAAGTCGGCGACCACCGCGTGGCTGATCGAACGGCTGCAGCGGCCCACGCTGGTGATGGCACCCAACAAGACGCTGGCCGCGCAGCTCGCCAATGAGCTGCGAGAGATGTTGCCGCACAACGCGGTTGAGTACTTCGTCTCGTACTACGACTACTACCAGCCTGAGGCGTACATCGCCCAGACCGACACCTACATCGAAAAAGACAGCTCCATCAACGACGACGTGGAGCGGTTGCGGCATTCCGCGACGTCGTCGCTGCTGTCGCGGCGCGACGTGGTGGTGGTCGCGTCGGTGTCGTGCATCTACGGCCTGGGTACCCCGCAGTCCTACCTGGACCGGTCCGTCGAGTTGCAGGTCGGCACCGAGGTGCCCCGCGACGGGCTGCTGCGGCTGCTGGTCGACGTCCAGTACACCCGCAACGACATGTCCTTCACCCGCGGCTCGTTCCGGGTGCGCGGCGACACCGTGGAAATCATCCCGTCGTACGAAGAGCTGGCGGTGCGCATCGAGTTCTTCGGCGACGAGGTCGAGGCGCTGTACTACCTGCACCCGCTTACCGGCGACGTCGTCCGCCAGGTCGATTCGCTGCGGATCTTCCCGGCCACCCACTACGTTGCCGGCCCGGAACGGATGGCGGCGGCCATCTCGACCATCGAGGAAGAGCTGGCCGCGCGGCTCGCCGAGTTCGAGGGGCAGGGCAAGCTGCTCGAGGCGCAGCGGCTGCGGATGCGGACCAACTACGACATCGAGATGATGCGGCAGGTCGGATTCTGCTCGGGCATCGAGAACTATTCGCGGCACATCGACGGCCGCGGGGCGGGCACGCCGCCGGCGACCTTGCTCGATTACTTCCCGGAAGACTTCCTGCTGGTCATCGACGAGTCGCATGTCACCGTGCCGCAGATCGGCGGCATGTACGAGGGCGACATGTCGCGCAAGCGCAACCTCGTCGACTACGGCTTCCGGCTGCCGTCGGCGGTCGACAACCGCCCGCTGACCTGGGAGGAGTTCGCCGACCGGATCGGGCAGACGGTATACCTGTCGGCCACCCCGGGCCCCTACGAGCTGAGCCAAGCCGCAGGTGAGTTCGTCGAGCAGGTCATCCGGCCGACCGGCCTGGTGGACCCGAAGGTCGTGGTGAAGCCGACGAAGGGGCAGATCGACGACCTGATCGGCGAGATCCGCAAGCGCGCCGAGGCCGACGAGCGGGTGCTGGTCACGACGCTGACCAAGAAGATGGCCGAAGACCTCACCGACTACCTGTTGGAGATGGGTATCCGGGTCCGCTACCTGCACTCCGAGGTCGACACGCTGCGCCGGGTGGAGCTGCTGCGCCAGCTGCGGCTCGGCGACTACGACGTGCTGGTCGGCATCAACCTGCTGCGCGAGGGCCTGGACCTGCCCGAGGTGTCGCTGGTGTCCATTCTCGACGCCGACAAGGAAGGCTTCCTGCGCTCGTCGCGCAGCCTCATCCAGACCATCGGGCGCGCGGCCCGCAACGTCTCCGGCGAAGTGCACATGTACGCCGACAAGATGACCGACTCGATGAAAGAGGCCATCGACGAGACCGACCGGCGCCGGGCCAAGCAGGTCGCCTACAACGAGGCTCACGGCATCGATCCGCAGCCGCTGCGCAAGAAGATCGCCGACATTCTCGACCAGGTCTACCGCGAGGCCGACGACACGGAGTCCGTGGAAATCGGCGGCTCGGGACGCAACTCGTCCCGGGGCCGACGCGCGCAGGGGGAGCCCGGCCGCGCCGTCAGCGCCGGCATCATCGAGGGCCGCGACACCGCCAGCATGCCGCGCGCCGAGCTGGCCGACCTGATCAAGGACCTGACGGCGCAGATGATGGCCGCCGCCCGTGATCTGCAGTTCGAGCTCGCCGCCCGGTTCCGCGACGAAATCGCCGACCTGAAAAAGGAATTGCGCGGGATGGACGCTGCCGGCCTGAAATGACCGGCACCGCAAGCGATACCGGCACCTGGCGCGAGCTGCTGGGCAAATACCTCGGAACCTCGATCGTCCTGGCCGGCGGCGTCAGCCTGTACGCCACCAACGAGTTCCTGACCACCAGCCTGCTGCCCAGCACGGTCGCCGAGATCGGCGGCAGCCGACTGTATGCCTGGGTGACCACGCTGTACCTGGTCGGCGCCGTGGTCGCCGCGACCAGCGTCAACACGATGCTGCTGCGCGTGGGCGCCCGCGCCTCGTTTCTGGCCGGGCTGGCGGTCTTCGGCGTCGCGAGCGTGGTCTGCGCGGCCGCGCCGAACATGGAGGTGCTGATCGCCGGACGCACCCTGCAGGGGGTGGCCGGCGGGCTGCTGGCCGGGTTGGGCTACGCGCTCATCAACGCCGTGCTGCCCCGGTCGCTGTGGACGCGCGGCTCGGCGCTGGTCTCGGCGATGTGGGGCGTGGCCACCTTGGCCGGGCCTGCGCTCGGCGGCCTGTTCGCGCAATTCGGGTTGTGGCGGTGGGCATTTGGCGTACTGGTGATCCTCAGCGCCCTGATCGCCGCGCTAGTGCCTGCGGCGTTGCGGGGCGAGAGCGGCGACCCCGGCACCGACGCGGCGGAGACCTCGCTGCGCAGGGTGCCGATCTGGTCGCTGCTGCTGATGGGCGCGGCGGCGCTGGCGGTCAGCGTCGCGCAGCTGCCGCACAACCGGCTGGCGACCGGCGGCCTGCTCGCCGCGGGGGCCGCGTTGATCGGGGTGTTCGTCGTCATCGACTGGCGGATGAACGCGGCGGTGTTGCCGCCCAGCGTGTTTGGCCGCGGGCCGCTGAAATGGATCTACCTGACGATGGGGATCCAGATGGCCGCGGTGATGGTCGACATCTACGTGCCGTTGTTCGGCCAGCGGCTGGCGCATCTGACGCCGGTGGTGGCGGGGTTTCTGGGTGCGACGCTGGCCATCGGGTGGACGCTCGCCGAGCTCATCAGCGCGTCGCTGAGCGACGTCCGGGTCATCGGCCGGGTGATCGCCGTCGCCCCGCTGCTGATGGCGTCGGGCCTGGCCCTGACGGCGGCGACGCAGCGCATCGACGCGCCGGCCGGGATCATCGTGGTCTGGGGCATCGGATTGCTCGTCGGCGGAATCGGTATCGGGATGGCGTGGCCGCATCTGTCGATGCGGGCCATGGATTCGGTCGACGATCCCGCGGAGAGCGGCGCGGCGGCCGCGGCGATCAACACCGTCCAGCTGATCTCCGCGGCGTTCGGTGCCGGGCTGGCGGGCGTGGTGGTGAATACGGCCGGGGGTGGCGACCTGGCGGCGGCGCGTTGGCTCTACGTCGTCTTTGCGGTGCTGGCCGGTTGCGGCGTCCTGGCGTCGTTCCGCGCGGCCCGGCGACACGTGCCCAGCTAGTCCACATCCTCGTCGGCGCCAGGAACCGCGATCACCCCGTCGAGGGCGGCGCAGGTCGCTGTCGCGCTGCCTGTCATCGCGTCGACTTGATCACCTGTGTGTAGTGGAATTGCCAGCGCTCGACGATCCGGAATCCCAGGTATTTGGAGAACCGATAGGCGGGGGAGCGCCCGAACACGCCCGGCGACAACGATTCCCCCGTCTGGTGGTCGGGTTGCGACCTGTCGTGGTCGGTGATCGTCCACACCGTGGCGCACTTGTTGATCTTGGCCGTCGTGAGCCACACCGCGACGTGACCGTCCCACAGCGAGCCGACTTTCGGCCCGTACACGCCACGTTCGACGTCGAGCAGCGACCGGTACGCCGCGGGCCGTGCGGCGATGAGCGCGCGGATGGGGCCTGGCCGCCAGGGCACGGTGTTGTCGACCAGCAGGCAGTCGCCAGGCGAGGCGTGGCTGCTGACCAGGTCGGCGACCTGGCTGTAATCCCAGCCCTCCTTGGCGTACGGCCAGCGCTGCACGAACAGGTAATTCGGCAGCGCGGCCACCGCGAACAGCAGCACCACACCGGCCATGGGCCACGGTTTACGGGCGAGGGTGACGATGCAGACGGCCATGATGGCTGCCATCGCGGGCGTCGTACCGATCAGGTAGCGCGGGAAGTACATCGGCTCGCCGATCGCCGAGTAGACGACCAGCACCGCGGTCGGGATGACGATCCACGCCACGCAGATCACCAGCAGCCTGCGGATCTCACCGGCCGGGCCGCGCAGCCCGGCCAGGCGGGCCACGATCGCGGCGACGATGAGAACTGCGGTGAGAATCGCGAAGGGCGGACCGTGGTCGAAGTACTGCCGCAGGCTGATGTCGAAGGCGTAATGCCAGCTGATGGGGAAGATCCAGTCGACCTGGCGCACCTGGCCGTGCGCGAACAACATGAACGGCACCATGGCCCCGACGGCGATGGTCGAGCTGACCGCCCAGCGGATGGCCGGCGACCTGCGGGATTTCTTCGGTGCCAGCCAGGGCAGCACCGCGGCGTACACCGGCACCAGCAGGATCAGGTTCAGGCTCAGCAGAATGGACAGCGCCAGCGCCGGGGCGTAGTAGGCCCAGAGCCGGCGCCGGTTGCGCCGCACGGCGGCGATGAACAACACCGTGAGCCACACCGCGGCGGCCACCGAGAAGGCGTACGAGCGCGCTTCCATGCCGGCCCACGTGGTGCGCGGCAGGATCGCGAAGATGACACCCGCGCAGAGCGGGATTGCGCGTCCCGCGGACGGCCCGGTGAACTGCCTGGCAAATATCGTGACGCCGGCGGCGGCCACTCCGACGGCGAGGCTGCTGGGCAGGCGCGACCAGAATTCCGTCGGCGGAAAAATCGCGAACCAGCCGTGCATCACCAGGTAGTAGAGCCCGTGCACCGCGTCGATATGGCCCAGCAGCCGCCACAGCTCGGGCAGTGTCCGGCTGGCCGCCGCCGAGATCGTGGCCGCCTCGTCGAACCACAGCGAAGGCCTGCAGGCCCAGGCGGCGCTGACGACGGTGGCCAGCATGGCCACCAGCAGGGGGTCGAGCCGGCGGCCACGGACGCGCCCGGACGCGGGCTCGGTCACGGCGTCAGCCGAAGGCTGCTGGACCGTTGACAAGGACATGATGGTTGTCACCTTAAGGCGCAGATGACACGCCTGCCCACCAGCGGCCCGGCGGGTAAGCCCGGCAGGGGCGGTGCCGGGGCCGGCCGTGCGCCCTATCTGGCTCCCGATCTACGAAAAGCCGTGGGCTGCACAACTTTCTAACTGGCGCGTAATTGTGGGCGGCCCGCGGGTCGGTGAGCGCGGCGCGCCGACCCGTCCTGGGCTGAAAATTGCTGGTCGCGCCACGCCCGGTTGTGTCGCTAAGGTTTCCTCACGATGCACGGCAAACGCGCTACTGTCTTCTGGCGGATCAACCGAGACTGGGAGGGTATATGAGTGCCTATCGGACCGTGGTGGTAGGAACCGACGGCTCGGATTCATCGTTACGTGCGGTGGACCGGGCAGCCGCTATCGCCGGGACCGACGCAAAGTTGATCGTCGCGTCGGCGTACCTGGCGCAGCAGCAGGACGGTCGAGCCGCCGATGCGCTGAGGGACGAAAGCTACAAAGTCTCAGGTACGGCCCCGATCTACGCGATCCTGCAGGACGCCAAGGAACGTGCACACAAGGCCGGCGCGACGAACGTCGAGGAGCGCCCGATCGTGGGTGCGCCGGTCGACGCGCTGGTCACCCTCGCCGAGGAAGAAAAGGCCGATCTGCTGGTCGTCGGCAACGTCGGCCTGAGCACAATCGCCGGACGGCTGCTGGGGTCGGTGCCGGCCAACGTCTCACGTCGGGCCAAGGTCGACGTGTTGATCGTGCACACCACGACCTAACGGGTCACTCTTTCAGCGATCCCCGGGCCCTAGGGCGCGCTACCAGCCCCGCTCGCGCCACTCGGCGATGTGCGGACGCTCGGCGCCCAACGACGTGTCGTCGCCGTGGCCGGGGTAGATCACGGTGGAGTCCGCAAAGACCTCGAACACCCGGCTGGTGACGTCGTCGATGAGTTGCGTGAAATCTCCGGGCTGCCAGGTCTTTCCGACGCCTCCCGGGAACAGGCAGTCACCGGTGAACAACTGAGTGACGCCGCCGGTCGCGGGCCCGTTGAGGGCCAGCGCGACGGAGCCGGGCGTGTGGCCGCGCAGGTGGATCACGTCGAAGGTCAGCTCGCCGATCTTGACGGTGTCGCCGTGGGCCAGCAGGCGGTCCGGTTTGACCGGGAGTGGCTCGGCGTCGATTTCGTGGGCGGCGGTCGGCGCGCCGGTGGCCTTCGCGACGGCCTCCAGCGCCTGCCAATGGTCGAAGTGCTGATGGCTGGTGACGATCAGCGATACCTTCGGGGCGTGCTGCGCGACCAGGTCGATGAGCGCCTCGGCGTCGTTGGCGGCGTCGATGAGAAGTGTTTCCCCAGTTGCGGAACATGTCACCAGGTAGGCGTTGTTGTCCATTGGGCCGACCGACGTTTTGAGGATCGTGACCCCGGGCAGCGTCCGGCGCGCGGCGGTGCCAGGGTCGACGTGTCCGGTGTAGGTCTCGTCCACGGCAGTCATACCGCTCACGCTACTTGTCGTCGGGTTGGTATGGGCGGCTTGTCGGTGGGCACACCTAGCATGGAATGCGCCGTGCGCAGTAGGCGCCGTTAGGCAAGCGAGAGTTTGAGTGAGAGAGGGAGCGTGGCTGACCGCCTAATCGTCAAAGGTGCCCGTGAGCACAACCTGCGCGGCGTCGACCTCGACCTGCCGCGCGACTCGCTGATCGTCTTCACCGGGCTGTCCGGGTCGGGTAAATCCTCGCTGGCGTTCGACACCATCTTCGCCGAGGGCCAGCGGCGCTACGTCGAGTCGTTGTCGGCCTACGCCCGCCAATTCCTGGGCCAGATGGACAAGCCCGACGTCGACTTCATCGAGGGCCTCTCGCCGGCGGTTTCCATCGACCAGAAGTCGACCAACCGCAACCCGCGATCGACCGTCGGCACGATCACCGAGGTCTACGACTACCTGCGGCTGCTGTACGCGAGGGCGGGCAGCCCGCACTGCCCGGTCTGTGGCGAGAAGATCGCCCGCCAGACCCCGCAGCAGATCGTCGACCAGGTGCTGGCGATGCAGGAGGGCGCCCGATTCCTGGTGCTGGCCCCGGTGGTGCGCACCCGCAAGGGCGAGTTCGCCGACCTGTTCGACAAGCTCAATGCGCAGGGCTACAGCCGAGTCCGGGTCGACGGCGTGGTGCACCCGCTGGCCGAGCCGCCGAAGCTGAAGAAGCAGGAAAAGCACGACATAGAGGTGGTGGTGGACCGCCTGACCGTCAAGGTCGCGGCCAAGCAGCGGCTCACCGACTCGGTGGAGACCGCGCTGAACCTCGCCGACGGCATCGTGGTGCTTGAATTCCCCGACGACCGCGACGAGCACGACCACCCGCGCGAGCAGCGGTTCTCCGAGAAGCTGGCCTGCCCAAACGGGCATCCGCTGGCCGTCGACGACCTGGAACCGCGGTCGTTCTCCTTCAACTCGCCCTACGGCGCCTGCCCCGAATGCGTCGGCCTGGGAATCCGCAAGGAGGTCGACCCCGATCTGGTGGTGCCCGACCCGGAGCGCACGCTGGCCGAGGGCGCGGTCGCGCCGTGGTCGGCGGGGCACACCGCGGAGTACTTCACCCGGATGATGGCCGGGCTCGGCGAGGAGCTGGGATTCGACGTCGACACGCCGTGGCGCAAGCTGCCGGCGAAGGCGCGCAAGGCGATTCTCGAGGGTTCCGACCATCAGGTGCACGTGCGGTACCGCAACCGGTACGGCCGAACCCGTTCGTACTACGCCGATTTCGAGGGCGTGTTGGCGTTCCTGCAGCGCAAGATGGAACAGACCGAGTCCGAGCAGATGAAGGAACGCTACGAGGGCTTCATGCGGGACATCCCGTGCCCGGTGTGCGAGGGGACCCGGCTCAAGCCGGAGATCCTGGCGGTGACGCTGTCCGCGGGGAACCGGGGCGCCAAGTCCATCGCCGAGGTCAGCGAGCTGTGCATCTCGGACTGCGCCGATTTCCTCAACGCGCTCACCCTCGGCGCGCGCGAGCAGGCGATCGCGGGCCAGGTGCTCAAGGAAATCCAGTCGCGGCTGGGCTTCTTACTCGACGTCGGCCTGGAGTACCTGTCGCTGTCCCGGGCCGCGGCCACGCTGTCCGGCGGTGAGGCCCAACGCATTCGGCTGGCCACCCAGATCGGCTCCGGCTTGGTGGGCGTGCTCTACGTGCTCGACGAACCGTCCATCGGTCTGCACCAGCGCGACAACCGTCGACTCATCGAAACCCTCACTCGCCTAAGGGGTTTGGGGAACACCCTGATCGTCGTCGAGCACGACGAGGACACCATCGCGCACGCCGACTGGATCGTCGACATCGGCCCGGGTGCCGGCGAGCACGGCGGCGAGATCGTGCACAGCGGGACCTACCAGGAGCTGCTGGCCAACAAGGAGTCCATCACCGGCGCCTACCTGTCGGGCCGGGAAAGCATCCCCACGCCGAAACGCCGGCGTCCCGTCGACCGCAAGCGGCAGCTCACCGTCGTCGGCGCCCGCGAGCACAACCTGCGCGGCATCGACGTGTCATTCCCACTCGGCGTGCTGACGTCGGTGACGGGTGTGTCCGGGTCCGGCAAGTCGACTCTGGTCAACGACATCCTGGCCTCCGTGCTGGCCAACCGGCTCAACGGCGCCCGCCAGGTTCCGGGCCGGCACACCCGGGTCAACGGGATCGATCAGCTGGACAAGCTGGTACGTGTCGACCAGTCGCCGATCGGGCGCACACCGCGCTCCAACCCGGCCACCTACACCGGGGTGTTCGACAAGATCCGCACCCTGTTCGCGGCCACCACCGAGGCGAAAGTCCGTGGGTACCAACCGGGTCGGTTCTCGTTCAACGTCAAGGGCGGCCGCTGCGAGGCGTGCACCGGTGACGGCACGATCAAGATCGAGATGAACTTCCTGCCCGACGTCTATGTGCCGTGCGAGGTGTGTCAGGGCGCGCGGTACAACCGGGAAACCCTCGAGGTGCACTACAAGGGCAAGACCATCTCCGAAGTGCTGGACATGTCGATCGAGGAAGCCGCGGAGTTCTTCGAGCCGATCAGCGGCATTCACCGCTACCTGCGCACCCTGGTCGACGTCGGCCTGGGTTACGTCCGGCTGGGCCAGCCCGCCCCGACGCTGTCCGGCGGCGAGGCGCAGCGGGTCAAGCTGGCGTCCGAATTGCAGAAGCGCTCGACCGGACGGACCATCTACATCCTCGACGAGCCCACCACCGGGCTGCATTTCGACGATATCCGCAAGCTCCTCACCGTCATCAATGGCCTTGTCGACAAAGGCAATACGGTCATCGTGATCGAGCACAACCTGGACGTGATCAAGACGTCGGACTGGATCGTCGACATGGGGCCGGAGGGTGGCGCCGGTGGCGGAACCGTCGTCGCCGAGGGGACGCCGGAGGGCGTCGCCGCCGTGCCGGAGAGCTACACCGGAAAGTTTCTCGTCGAGGTCTTGGGTAAGGGGGCCCGGGCCAGCACGCCCCAGCGGTCGGTCCGGAAACGCAAAGTCACCGCCTGAAACGCAGCAGCAGAAAACCCACAGCATTCGGTTCCGCGGTCACCGTGTGCAGGTCAGGTCGCTGCGGGGGCTCGAAGTCGGCGATGCGGCAATCATGCGCATAGCTGCATATCTACGGACTCATGTAGCGTCTGGGGCCAAGCGACACCCAGAGGGGAGCTGCAGGTGCTCGGCCAAATGGCTCAATTACGTCTCGGATCACTGCGGTCCGGGCAGGGCGTTGCGCTACGCTTCGCCGCGCGTACGCGCGAATTGCGCTGAGCGTCAATGGCGATCACTGATGTTCCTGCGTATGCACATTTGACCGATACCGACCTCGAGGAGTTCGGGGCCGCGCTGGACGCGATCCGGCGTGACGTCGAGTCGTCGCGCGGCGCCGCCGATAGGGCATACATCAAGCGCGCCATCCTATTTCACCGAATCGTTGAGGTCGCGGCGCGGCTGGTCATCGGTATCAGCAAAGGCAAGCTCGGCTGGGCCACCGGAACTGCCGCCCTGGCCGCGGCCAAGTGCATCGAGAACATGGAACTCGGCCACAACATCAGCCACGGCCAATGGGATTGGATGAACGACCCGGAAATCCACTCCACTACCTGGGAGTGGGACATGGCCGGCCTCTCGTCCCAATGGCAGAACTCGCACAACTACAAGCACCACGTCTTCTCGAACGTGGTCGGGGTGGACGACGACCTCGGGTTCGGAGTGCTGCGGGTCACCCGAGACGAGGAATGGCAGCGCGGCGCCTTGGTCCAGCCGCTGCGCGCGGTGCTGTTGGCGCTGTTATTCGAGTGGGGCGTCGCACTGCACTGCTTGTATTCGGTGCAGGAGCGAGAGACGACGAGCGCCGGGAAAGCCGCGCACCGGAAGAAGCTGGTCCGGAAGATCTATCGGCAGATCGGCAAGGACTACGTGCTGTTTCCCGCGCTGAGTCGCCGGCGGTGGTGGCACACGCTGGGCGCCAACATCGTTGCCAACGGACTGCGCAATGTGTGGGCCTACATCGTCATCGTTTGTGGTCACTTCGCGGACGGGGCGGAAAAGTTCGACCCGTCGGTGCTGGAAAGCGAGACGAAGCCCGAATGGTATCTGCGGCAAATGCTGGGTACCGCGAACTTCCGGGCCGGCAGGGTGATGGCGTTCATGACCGGAAACCTCTGCTACCAAATCGAACACCACATGTTCCCCGACCTGCCGAGCAATCGGTACCCCGAAATCGCCGAGCGGGTACGGGCGCTGTGTGAGACCTACGACCTGCCGTACACGACCGGCCCGTTGCATCGCCAGTACTGGTTCACCGTGCGCACGATCTGCAAGCTGGCGTTGCCGGACCGGTTCCTCATCGCCACCTCTCACAACGCACCGGAGACCGCGTCCGAGCACAGGTTCCGGAACTCACCGCGCCGATCGCACGTGCCGGATGCGGCCGGCGGTATGAGGCGACGCGGATTGGCGAGCGCCATCCTCGCTCTGGACGCTCGGCGCTAGTACTCGGAGCCGGCGCGTCCCGCCAGGCTAGGTATCGCCGTGCAGCCGCACCAGGCGTGTCGTGCTGGTCTCGTCGAGGTCGACTACATCGCTGCGAGACCGTAGGAAATCGCTGAACGATTTGAAGCCGAGGGTTTTCTCGCCGAACGACGGGTCCATCCGTTTCATCTGAGCTTTGACGGCCGAATTATGGAGCCACTCGGTGTCGTCCTTCTCCTGGCCCATGCGCAGCGCGCGTACGAGCAGCCCGGTCGCGGCCTCCTGCGGGTCGGCGGGCGCCGGCTCCTCTTCGTGCTCGGGCGTGCTCGGGCGCCGGCCCTTCCTCGTGGGTGCGGCTGATGGCGCTATGCCAGTTGGTATCCCGGGCAGCGCATCGTAAGTGACGAACTCGTCGCAGGCCGCGACCAGCGAACGGCTGCTGGACCCGGCGACGCCGATGCCCACGACATATCGGCCGAGGCGCTTGCATCGCTGCGCCAACGCGATGTAGTCGGAATCGCCGGCGACGATCACCACATGGGTCAGATCGGGCAATCGAAACATGTCTTCGACCGCGTCGACGGCTAGCCGGATGTCGGCGCCGTTCTTGCCATAGGCCGCGGCGGGGAACAGCTGAACGAGATCGACCGCGCGGCCGACGAGCTGACCGTGGTAAGCGGCATTGATATCGGCGGACCAGTCGGCATATGCCCGGGTGAGCACGAGTGTGCCGAACGACGAGGCGAAGTCGATGACGGCGCCGACGTCGACGGTAGCCAACTGCAGCCGATCCTTTTCGAGGCCCTTCGACTTGTCCTTCTGAAACGAGTTGCGGCCGTGCACCTGGTCGTAGCGGGATATGACGATGTTGTCGAAGTCGAGGTAGACGGCGACCCGGGTGGTGCCGGAGTCTGTCATCGCGCGTATGCCCCCTGGAATACCGGTCGGGCCATGCCTGACGTGGCGGTACGTACTGTTCTCGGGGAGCCTTCGTGGAGAGCGACCATCAGCTCATCGTGCGCTACGGGGCCGAAGCCATCAAGCGGGCACCCAAAATCCCGGAGCCGACGTAAGCCCGGCCCCGGGATCTTTGTGCTGGATCGCTAGATTGCGGTCACTCCGACCGCCTGGGGGCCTTTAGCCCCCTGGGTGATCTCGAACTGGACACGTTGGTTTTCCTCGAGGCTGCGGAAGCCGCTGCCTTGGATCTCGGAATGGTGGACGAACACATCCTTCTCGCCGCCGTCCGGGGCGATGAATCCGAAACCCTTCTCGGAGTTAAACCATTTCACAGTTCCCTGCGTCATTCTGACTTCTCTCTTTTTCAAATGGATGTAAACCAGATACATCCGCTGGCAACGGTAACACAGATCTATCAAAATGATTACCTGGGAAAATGGCCGACATGGTCCCATTTCCACTGGGTGCTAGCGAGATACATTGTGGGACAACGTATTCAAGCCGAGGGCGTCGGGCCGCACGGTCCGCCGTATCTCTCATGTCGCTGGCAAGATATTGCGGCACACGAGTTTTGGGCAGTGATTAGGTAGTGAGCTGGTCGGGCGGTACGGGTTCAACGAATGGAAACCAGTTGGTCGACCGAATCCTGGGGCAGGTCGCCGTCAACGGTGGCCGTCACCCACAGCCGGTTCAGCGTGATTGCGCCCTTGTGGTTGTCGAGGAAGGCGGCGTCGGAGGCGTCGCGACCGGTGGCTATGCGCACCAAGCTCTGCCGCGGCGCGAGCAGCGTCGCGTCGACCACCCGCCATTGCCCCCCGACGAAAGCCTCCGCCACCGCGTGGAAGTCCATCGGCGACAGGCCTGGTGCGTACACGGACACCAATCGGGCGGGGACGTAGACGGCACGCAGCAGGGCCACCACCAGGTGCGCATAATCCCGGCACACCCCTTCGCCGGCCAGCAGCGTCTCCACCGCGCCGTCAATGGGATCGCTGGACCCAGGCACGTAGTTCAGCCTGGTGCCCACCCAGGAGCTCACGTGCTCGAGCAGTGTCGCCGAATCACGGTCGTTACCGAACTCGGTTGCGGCGAAGCCCAGGAACTTATCGGCCTCGGCGTAGCGGCTGGGCCGCAGATACAGGCACTGGTCGTATTCGGTCACCGGAGCCGGATCGGTTTGACCCACGATCGTCGCCGCGTAGTCGACCCTCAGCGTGCCCACCGCCGCGTCGAATTTATGGATGCGGTTGCCGTGCTGTCCGCTGATTTCCATAGCTTGGATCGGTTGCCCGTTCAACACGAAGCGCAGCGATTCGAAGACCTCAGTTTGCGGATGCGGGGCAACCGCGATCTGAAATTCCAACGTCGACGCCGTGGTTATCTCGACTTCGAGTTCGGTGCTGACTTCTCGTCTCATAGCGCCATAGTGCGCCGCTGGTTCCGGATTCGCCAGGCGGGGGAGCGTGCCTCGAGATCCTTTGACCGTTAAACGCTTCTAGCACAACGGAATTCGTGGATATGTGAGTTCTTGCGATTCCTCGACGTTGGCGACGACTCGCCGCCTAGCGGTCGCCGGGGCGCATCGACTCGCGGATCTGCGCTAGGCGCTCGGCCGCGGCGCGCTGACGTTCGTCGTACTCGTCCTCGACGCTGCGCCGCTGCGGCGTCTCGGCGGCGAGCTCCGCGGAACCCAGGGCGGTCCCGTATCGCGTCTCGATCTTCTCGCGGACCGACTCGAAGGTCGGCACGCCCGCGCTGTCGTACCCGGGGTCGGGAGCTTCTGGTTCGTCGGGCATGCCGTTACGCTACTGCGCTTTCGGGGTTTCCGGGCCGGTCGCGCGGTCGAAATACCGGACCATCCGCTCCCAGTACACCAAAGTGAGGGCCATCTGCAGCGCCGACGCGATCATCGCGGGACGCAGCCGGCGGCAGCGCGCCGCGACCATCCCGACGAGCCAGAGCGCCGACGTCAGCGCGCTGAGGAGCATCGCCGCATCGCGTGGGCGATCGCTAATCCACAGCTCCTCACCCAGCATTGCGCGGGATGCCCAGGCGCGCTGGTGCCGCGGCTTCCCGAACACGATCGGATTAAGCGCCAGCCACAGTGCGAGTAATCCGGCATGGCTCCGGCGCCGGGTCCACACGGGCACGAGCGTCAACGGTGCGCTGGCCCAGCGCGTCCACGCGCTCCACGGATTGCAGTGCCGCGCAAACAGCGCGCGCCGCAGGCCGGCGACGGCCACCACGCGAGGCTATCGCCGGCCGGGGCCGGAAACCTGCGCCACCGTCGTACCGGTCGCCGCGGCGGGGGAGGACGTGTCCGGCAACGGAATCCGGGCGATCCCGGGCGTGCCCAGCCGCCCGGCCAGCCAGGGTAGCGCCGCCTCGAAAACCTTGTCCGCGAAAGGCCAGTCGTGCTTGCCCGGCCGGGCGACCACCGCGCAGTCGATGCCGTTGGCGCGGCCGAGCGCGCATAGCGAATAGGCCGCAGCGGTCTGATTGCTCGGGTTGGCCGCGGCCTCCCGACCCGCGAGTCGCATCGACCCGGTGTCGGTGATCGCGAAGTCGCTGTGCTGCACCGACGCCGCCTCGGCCGAGATCGCGAACCAGCCGGCCACCTGGTTGTAGTGGCCGTGCCGCGCGATCACCGTGCTCGGGTCGAATGTGGCCCACGCGTCGGCGTTGCCGCCGAACAGCCGGGTGATGGTCTGCCTCTTGTTGCCCGCGTTCGGAAAATAGTCGCCTGCGACGTCGAGGAACGCGCTGAACTTCTCCGGATGCATAACGGTCAGGTCCACCGCACAGGTTCCGCCCATCGACCAGCCGGCGACGCCCCAGTTCGCCCGGTCACGGCTGACGCCGAAGGCCGAAACCAGATAGGGAACCACATCTTTGGTCAGGTGGTCGGCCGCGTTGCCCCGGATCCCGTTGACGCATTCGGTGTCGTTGTTGAACGCTCCGCCGGAGTCCACGAACACCAATACCGGGGCGTTGCCGTCGTGCGCGGCGGCGAAGGCATCGATCGTCTTGATCGCCTCGCCGGCGCGGGTCCAGTCCGCGGGGGTGTTGAATTGGCCGCCGATCATCATGACGGTCGGCAGCGGCGGCGGCGGGCTACTGGCGAACCATGCGGGCGGTAGGTACACCAGCTCGCCGCGGTGCTTGAAATGCGATGCGTCCGAAGGGATCACGACCGGCACCACGCTGCCGTGCGGTGGCCGGGCCCCCTTGGCGGCCATCGCCGTGACCGTGGCCCGATCCGTCTGGTCGGGCAGCGGGCCCGAGGTGAGCTGATTCCACGCGGACTGCACCGTCGGGAAATAACCGACCCACAGGTTGAGCACCAGGGCAGCGCTGAGCAGACACAGCGGTATGGCGACCGTCGTCGTGGCGCGCCGCCAGCGGGCCGCGCTGCGCCAGCCGAGCGGCAGCGCCGCGGCGGCCATTCCGGTCAGCGCAATCCAGAGCCACAGCGGCCACGGGGCGGGGTCCTCGGACAGGCCGCGGTCGACGATGTACCAGTGCACGCCGTAGGCCGCGGCGCCGCCGACGAGGGCGGCCAGTGGTAGCCAGACCGTCCGCCAGCGTGCCGAACGCCAGCCGATCGCCAGCGCCAGCACCAGCCCGGCGACGACCTGGACGGTGATGGGCACCCAGCCGTGCATGAGCGAGGTGTGACTGCTCGCAAAGGACTGCGCCATCGAAGCTGTCACGGAAATTATTGTGATCGATTTCCCACGATTCGGGAACATATTCGACCAATGTCGACTAGATGTCCGGCCCGATTCCGGGTCCCGACTAATGCGGCTTGGCCAGCGGAAATGGCAGTGTCTCGCGGATGCTGCGGCCGGTTATGAGCATGACGACCCGATCGACGCCCATGCCGAGCCCGCCGGTCGGCGGCATCGCGTATTCCATGGCCTGCAGGAAATCCTCGTCGAGCTCCATCGCCTCGGGATCACCGCCGGCCGCCAACAGCGACTGCTCCTGCAGGCGGCGCCGCTGTTCCACCGGATCGGTCAGTTCGCTGTAGGCGGTGCCCAACTCGACGCCCCACGCCACCAGGTCCCAGCGCTCGGCCACGCCGGGCTGGCTGCGGTGCGGCCGGGTCAGCGGCGACACCGACGTCGGGAAGTCGATGTAGAACGTCGGGTGCTGGGTCTGGCCCTCGACGAGGTGCTCGTAGAGCTCCAGCACCACCGCCCCGGCGTCCCAATGGTCCCGATACGGGATGTGCACGGAGTCGCACAGCTTGCGCAGCGCCGCCAGCGACGTGTCGGTGTCGACGTGCTCGCCCAGCGCCTCGGACACCGCATTGTGGACGGTCTTCACCGGCCAGGTGCTGGAAATGTCGACCGGTTCCAGCCCGGCCTCGGCGCCGTCGGCGCGGGGGCGCATGACGGTCTGCGTGCCATTGGCGGCCTCGGCGGCGTTCTGGATCAGCTCCCGGCAGCCGTCGATCCACATCGTGTAGTCGGCGTGCGCCTGGTAGGCCTCCAGGAGCGTGAACTCGGGGTTGTGGCTGAAGTCGACGCCCTCGTTGCGGAAGGCCCGGCCCAGCTCGAACACCCGCTCCACGCCGCCGACGCACAGCCGCTTGAGATAGAGCTCCGGCGCGATGCGAAGGAACAGGTCCATGTCGTAGGCGTTGATGTGCGTGACGAAGGGCCGGGCCGCGGCGCCGCCGTGGATCTGCTGCAGGATCGGGGTCTCGACTTCGATGAATCCCTTGGCGAACAGCGTCTCCCGCACCGAGCGCAGCACGCTGCCGCGGGCAGTCATCAGCTGGCGCGACTCGTTGTTCACGGCGAGGTCGACGTAGCGGCTGCGCAGCCGCGCCTCCGGGTCCGTCAGCCCCTTCCACTTGTTCGGCAGCGGCCGCAGGCACTTGCCGATCATTCGCCAGTGACGCACCACCAGCGACCGGGTGCCGTTCTTGCTGAAGCCCATGTTCCCGGTCACCTCGACCAGGTCACCGAGATCGATGGCCGCATGGAAGTCGGCGGCACGACCCCGCTCCAGCCGTGAATTGTCAAGCAGCACTTGCACTTCACCTGACCAGTCCCGCAGCTGGGCAAAAAGCACGCCACCGAAGTCGCGGATCCGCAGGATCCGGCCGGACACCGAGACGGTGTCCTGGTCGTCCGCGTCGACGGCCTGGGCGACGGTGTGGCTCGGCGGAGAACCGACCGGATAGGCGTCAATGCCGTTGTGCTGCAGCGACTTCAGCTTGGCCATCCGCACCCGCACCTGTTCGGGCAGGCGGGATCTCATCTCTTCCTCGGTGGCCTCGCGCGCCCTTTGCAGGCCGCTCGCATCCGGCGTGCTGCCGTCGGGATGCAGCAGACCGGATTCCGCCAGCCGTTCCGGCACGGCCGGGTGGTGCCCGGTGTGCTCCTTGTCGCGCCTGCTGAACGGCAGGATCAGAAAGCCTTCGGCCATCGCCGAGGCGACGCCCACCCGGGGAATCAGCCGGGCGTCCTCGTAGCAGGCGTAGCGGGGCACCCATTCGGGTTGGTACTTCATGTTCGAGCGGTACAGCGTCTCCAGCTGCCACCACCGAGAGAAGAACAACAGGAACCCACGCCACAACCTGGCGATCGGGCCCGCGCCGAGTTGTGCACCTTGCTCGAACGCGGACCGGAACATCGCGAAGTTCAGTGAAATCCGGGTGATGCCAATCCGTTCCGCGTTGAGCGCGAGCTCGCTGACCATGAATTCGTTGGTGCCGTTGGGCGATTGCGGCGAACGCCGCATCAGATCCAGCGAGACACCGCTGGTTCCCCAGGGAACCAGCGACAGCATCGCGACCACGCGCTCGTCTCGATCCAGTGCCTCGACCAGCAGGCAATCCCCATCGGAAGGGTCACCGAGGCGGCCCAGCGCCATGGAGAACCCGCGCTCGGAGTGGGTGTCGCGCCAGGCGTTGGCGCGCGAGATCGTCTCGGCCATTTCGTCGGCGGAGATGTCGCGGTGCCGCCGGATGCGCACCGTCAGCCCGGCCCGGCGCGCCCGCGTCACGGACTGGCGCACCCCGCGCATGTCCGAGCCGGACAACCGGAAATCGGAGGTCCGCAGTATCGCCTCATCGCCCAGCTCCAGGGCGTTGAGGCCGCGCTCTCGATAGGCTTGCGCCCCTTGTGAACTGGCGCCCATCACGCCGGGCGCCCAGCCGTAGGTCTTGCACAACGCCAGCCATTCGTCGACGGCCTGCGGCCACGCCCTGGGGTCGCCGACCGGGTCACCACTGGCCAGGCAGACGCCGACCTCGACGCGGAACGTGATGGCCGCCCGCCCGCTGTGGGCGAACACCACCGACTTGTCGCGACGGGTGGCGAAGTAACCCAGGGAGTCGTTCTTGCCCCACAGCTCGAGCAGCCCGCGGATGGCCGACTCGTCCTCACCGGTGAGCGCGTTGTCGGCGCGCTGGGACTGGAACAGCACGATCGTCGCCGCGATCAGGGCGAGCGCGCCGAACAGCCCGAAAATCGCGTTGAGCAGAACATGCGGCCTGCCGGTGAACAGGTCGGGATCGGCGAGCGCGAAACCGACCACCCGGTTGGCCACATAACCCAGGCGGTCTTGGCGGGCCAGCGAACCGGGGAACAGTTCGACGAGGCCCCACGACAGCAAGATTCCGATCAGGTCGCCGACGACCAGCACGGCGGCCGCTTTGACCAGCGCGGCCCGGCGGACCTTGGCCCAGAACTCCCGATAGCTCAGTAGCAACAGGACGATCGCGCAGATGTGTACGGCGAACCCGAGATTCTCGCCGAACGTCTCGGCCGCGGTGTTGTCGCCCGCGGCCAGGTCTGCGCCATTCCAGAAGGCCGCCAGCACCATGTTGCCGAGCAATATCCACCAGGCGATGCGTTTGCGGGCGGTCAGCGCCGCGGCCAGCAGGCCCAGGATGAACGACCACGCGATGCTGGTGTCGGGGAAGTTGAAGACGTAGTCATTGATGAATTCCCGCGGCACCTTGATCAGCCACCGAATCAGCGGCGACACGCTGGCCAGCAACGACAGCGTCGCGATGACGCCCACGGTCCAGCCGGCCGCTGCCGGTACCCAGCGATACCGGGCGTTCGACCGGCCCCCGAAGCGAGACCCCGAGCGGGGCTTAGCGACTGTCACAGACCGCGAGGATATTCCCTCTACCCGTGAAATGCCTGACGAAGCGCAAGAGTCGCGGAGACTAATTAGCCGGCCGCCACCGCACCCTTCAAGCGCAGGCCAGGCGCCTGCCCACGCGTCCGCCGTCGGCTGAAGTGCTGGAAGACGGCGTGAGACTGCTAAACTTGTCGACGCGACCATCCCGGCGAAAGCCAGGGACAGTTAAGTGGAGTCCCACTCCCACCGCTAGCCGCAAGGCCACAGCGGTCCGGTCACAGGCACTTTTGGGTGTCTGTTCCGCGCACGGCGCGGGCGGCTCTAGCCGCGATCGGTCGGCATTGGGCCCTGCTTTTGCAGGGCTTTTTTGCTGATGGTGTGGCGCTCCTACTGCTGACTCCGGACGGGATCAGGTACCGGTCGTGGATCGACAGCGATCCAGAACAACGACCTGACACGACCCAGGAAGCCTAACGAGGGAGGCCCCATCAGCACTGAGACCCGCGTCAACGAGCGCATCCGCGTACCTGAAGTCCGCTTGATAGGACCAGGAGGGGAGCAGGTAGGGATTGTGCGCATCGAAGACGCATTGCGCGTCGCCGCGGACGCCGATCTCGACCTTGTCGAAGTTGCCCCGAACGCCAAACCGCCGGTTTGCAAGATCATGGACTACGGCAAGTTCAAGTACGAGACGGCGCAGAAGGAGCGCGAGTCCCGCAAGAACCAGCAGCAGACCGTCGTCAAAGAGCAGAAGCTCCGGCCCAAGATCGATGATCACGACTACCTGACCAAAAAGGGCCACGTGATCCGCTTCCTGCAGGCGGGATCCAAGGTCAAGGTCACGATCATGTTCCGCGGTCGCGAGCAGTCAAGGCCCGAACTGGGTTACCGGCTGTTGCAGCGGCTGGGCACCGACGTCGCCGACTACGGCTTCGTCGAAACGTCGGCCAAGCAGGACGGGCGCAACATGACGATGGTGCTGGCACCGCATCGCGGTGCAAAGACTCGCGCCAAGGCTCTGCATCCGGACGACCCAAGGTCCGCGCAGGACGAACACGACGACGGCGATGCAACCGGCGACGCCGCGCCTTCACCGAACTGACCAGAACAGCAGAACCAGAGGAAACATGCCAAAGGCCAAGACCCACAGTGGGGCATCGAAGAGGTTCCGGCGCACCGGCACCGGAAAGATCGTCCGCCAGAAAGCGAATCGGCGGCATCTGCTCGAGCACAAAGCAAGCAAGCGAACCCGGCGGCTGGACGGCCGCACCGTGGTTGCAGCCAACGACACCAAGCGCATCAACGCATTGCTGAACGGCTGACCCCGGCAGAGCGGGAGCGCGACGAGGAGTTCGCCCCGCCCCCAACCATTCACGTCTGAACGAGAGTAGGAACACCCATGGCACGCGTGAAGCGGGCAGTTAACGCCCATAAGAAGAGGCGCAGTGTACTGACGGCCTCGAAGGGCTATCGCGGCCAGCGATCCAGGCTTTACCGCAAAGCCAAAGAGCAGCAACTACATTCGCTGGGCTACGCGTACCGCGACCGTCGTGCCCGCAAGGGCGAGTTCCGCAAGTTGTGGATCTCGCGGATCAATGCGGCCGCACGCGCCAACGACATCACGTACAACCGGCTGATCCAGGGCCTGAAGGCCGCCGGTGTCGAGGTCGACCGCAAGAACCTCGCCGACATCGCCATCACCGACCCGGCCGCTTTCACCGCGCTGGTCGAGGTCGCTCGCGCGGCGCTGCCCAAGGACGTCAACGCTCCGTCCGGGGAAGCTGCTTAGTCCGGGCTTTCGGTGCTGACCGAGCGCTCGACCCGGGTGGTCGCGGCAGCCAAACTCCATCGCCACGTCGGCCGTCGCCGGGCGGGGCGGTTCTTGGCCGAAGGCCCCAACCTGGTCGAGGCGGCTTCGGCGCGCGGACTGGTCCGCGAACTGTTCGCCACCGAGGCCGCGGCGCAGCGGCACGCGTCGTTGCTCGCATCGCTGCAGGCGCCGGTCCAACTGGTGACCGAGCGCGCGGCAAAAGCGTTGTCCGACACCGTCACTCCGGCGGGGCTGGTCGCCGTTTGCGACGTGCCGGCGACCGGGCTGGCCGACGTGCTAGCCGCCTCGCCGCGGCTGGTCGCGGTCGCCGTCGGGATCGGTGAGCCGGGTAACGCCGGCACGGTGATCCGCATTGCCGACGCGATGGGCGCGGCGGCGGTGATCCTCGCCGGCCATAGCGTCGACCCGTACAACGGCAAGTGCCTGCGAGCGTCCACCGGCAGCATCTTCGCGATCCCGGTCGTCGTCGAACCCGATGCCAACGCGGCCGTTGCCGCGCTGCGTGCGGCCGGGCTGCAGGCGGTGGCGACGACGGTGGACGGCGAGGCGCGCCTCGACGAGGCCGACGAGCTGCTGGCCAAGCCGACGGCGTGGCTGTTCGGGCCCGAATCACACGGCCTGCCAAGCGAACTGGCCAAGCAGGCGGACCATCGCGTGCGTATCCCGATGTCCGGGGGCGCTGAGAGCCTGAATGTGGCTGCCGCCGCGGCGATCTGCCTCTACCAGAGCGCCAGGGCGCTGGGTGAGTTCAAGCGGGCCTGACGGTTTTCACGCGGCCCGGCCCCGGCCCCGCGCCGGCCGCAGTCCGGCGATCGAGAGCGTGCCGTGCACCAGCGATCCCGCCCGCTCGAACAGCGCCTTGGCCGGGTCCAGGGGAGAGCGGGACCTGGGCGGAACGTAGTGCATCGGCAGCCCGCGCCGATCCCGCGGCGGCGCCATGAAGGCCGGCGCCTCGACCAGCGGCGCGTCCTTCGGGGAACGTCCCTCGGCGCGGCGGTACGCGGCCAGAGCGCGCGGATGCAGCCGGATTTCGTCGGGCACCGCCAGGAACGCCAGCTCGACGGCCTTGCCGAATATCCGTAGCAGGATCTCGTCGCCCGGCGTCCAGCGCATTCCGGCCTTCTCCCGGACCGCCGGCTCGAACAGGCCCGCCGCGATCCAGCGCTGACCGGCCACCAGCGGCTTGAGCAGCTGGTCCCAGATCGGCGTCGGCATCAAGACGAACTTCGGCTTCGGGATGCGGATGTCGAAGATGTCCAGGGTCGCCTGGTTGACCTCGAGTCGCTCGCGGCCGACGCGTTCCCAGTACTCCTGGAATTCCTCCCAGCTTCGGGGCACCGGCCGCATGCTCATGCCGTACATCCGGTACCACTGCACGTGCTCGTCGAACAGCTGGCGTTTCTCGGCCTCGGTCAGGCCGCCGCAGAAGTATTCGGCCACCTTGATCACGAGCATGAAGAACGTGGCGTGCGCCCAGTAGAAGGTCTCGGGATTCAGCGCGTGATACCGGCGTCCCGCGGTGTCAGTGCCCTTGATGGTGTCGTGGTAGTGCTTGATCTGCTCCCCGGTCGTCGCGGCCCGATCGCCGTCGTAGACCACGCCCATGATCGGGTAGACCGACCGGGCCACCCGTTGCAGCGGTTCGCGCAGCAGGATCGAATGCTCCTCGACGCCGGCGCCGAGTTCGGGATACATGTTTTGGATCGCACCGATCCACACGCCCATCATCCCGGTGCGCAGATCGCCAAAGTACTTCCACGTGAGGGAATCTGGCCCGAGTGGTTCGCCCGACGGAGTCGCTGTGGCAGTCATCACGACCTCCTCCTACTACTGGGCTCACGATAAACTTTGACAACGCGCGTTGTCCACGAAATCGGCAACGAAAGCACATGCTGTTACCGAGATTCCACATCGGTGTGCCGGCCGCGTGATCGCCGACGTTCGTGCGAGATGCACCACAGAGCACAGACCGTCGTTGCCCGGGTCGGGAGAATCTACATACGCTTGCGACGTGGAACTCTCGCCTCGCGATCCGGAGCAGGGCGAACCCGAACAATCCGACGGCGACACGGTGACGACCGTGGCGTCTCCCGCGTCAGCCTCCGCCTCGGATCGGCGTCGGGCCGCGTCGCTCACCAACGCGGCCCAGTGGCTGCGGTCGACGAATCACAGCCCCGGGGTGGTGGCGTTCATCCGCCGGGCGCGACGCCTGCTGCCTGGAGATCCCGAGTTCGGTGACCCGCTGTCCACCGCGGGCGAGGGGGGACCGCGCGCCGCCGCGCGCGCCGCCGACCGGTTATTGGGGGACCGCGACGCGGCGTCGCGCGAGGTCAGCCTGACCGTGCTGCAGGTGTGGCAGGCGATGAGCGAGGCGGTGGCCCGGCGGCCGGCGAACCCCGAGGTGACGCTGGTGTTCACCGATCTTGTCGGGTTTTCGGCCTGGTCGTTGCAGGCCGGCGACGACGCGGCCCTGACCCTGCTGCGGCGGGTGGCGCGGGCTATCGAACCGCCGCTGCTGGACGCCGGCGGGCACATCGTGAAGCGGATGGGCGACGGGATCATGGCGGTGTTCCGCAATCCGACCGTCGCGGTGCAGGCGGTGCTGGCCGCCAAGGAGAACCTGAGTGAGGTGGAGGTGGCGGGCTACCGGCCGCGGATGCGGGTGGGGGTGCACACCGGCCGGCCGCAGCGCCTGGCCGCCGACTGGCTCGGCGTCGACGTCAACATCGCCGCCCGGGTGATGGAGCGGGCCACCAAGGGCGGTGTGATGGTCTCAGGCCAAACTCTTGATTCGATCCCGCAGAGCGAGCTCGACGCCCTGGGGGTCGTCGCTAAACGCGCACGTAAACCGGTATTTTCCGGCAAGGTGTCCGGCGTCCCGGCGGACCTGGCGATCTACCGGTTGGAACACTCTTAGGGAGTGCACAGGCCCCTATCACAAGGCCGAAACAATTTAGCCGTCATAATGGAAACGATGCTTGGGGGAATCACTTCCCGGCTTGCCCGGGTCCAATTCACTGTCGGGTATGTCGCTGTACTGCTCGCGGTCAGCTGCGCGTTCTTCGTGCTCGGCCCGCAGTGGCATGACCTGGTCGTTGCGCGCGCCAGCACCAACCTGCACAACCTTTCCCACGGGCGCCTCGGCACGTTGCTGGGCAGCGCGCTGGTGGTCGATGCCGGCCCGCTCTACTTCTGGTTGCCATTCCTGACCTGCCTGCTCGCGCTCGCCGAGCTGCACCTGCGCACCATCCGGCTGGTCGTGGCGTTCCTGGTCGGTCACATCGGCGCGACGCTGGTGGTGGCCGCCGCGCTGGCCGCCTCGGTCGAGTTCGGCTGGCTGCCGACATCGATCGCCCGGGCCAGTGACGTCGGCATGAGCTACGGCGCGCTGGCCACCCTCGGCGCGATGACCGCGGCGATTCCGTCCCGCTGGCGCCCGGCGTGGGTCGGCTTCTGGATCGCGGCCGGCACGACGTCGGCGATCATCGGGGCCGACTTCACCGACGCGGGCCACACCGTCGCGGTGATCCTGGGCGTGCTGGTCTCGCGCCGCTTCAGCCAGCCCATTCATTGGACGCCCGTGCTGGCGCTGATGCTGGTGGCCTCCTCGGGCTTCGGCTTCCTGGTCCTGGCCCACCACTGGGGCACCATGGCCGCCGCGCCGGTCGCCGGCGCCCTGGGTGCGCTCGTCGCGTACCAGATCGCCCGCTTCAGGAGCGCGCGCGGTTCGCAGCCCGCCCCGATGGCCGCGGACGATGCGGCGCTGACCGGTCCGCAGCCGGTCCTGGCTGGTTAGTCCGCCACCGAAGCGAATTCGGTTCGCTGCACTGAATTATGATCTGCACTCGACCCGTGCCGCGCGGATTGCCGCTCACCGACGATGCGGGCAGCCCGAACCGCCTCGTTAGCAAGGAGAGTGCCGCCGCGTGGGTGATCAACCCGTCGACCTGTCGCCGGAGGCCTTGGCCGAAGCAGTCAACGCTGCCCGCCAGGCCATTTCCCGCGCCGACGAACTCGACACGCTGGCGCGCATCAAGACCGAATACCTCGGTGACCGCGCGCCGCTGGCGCTGGCGAGACAGGCGTTGGCGACATTGCCTAAGGAGCAGCGGGCCGACGCCGGGAAGCGTGTTAACTCCGCGCGTAGCGAGGTTCAGCGGATCTACGACGAACGGCTGGAGGTGCTGCGGGCCGCTCGCGACTTGGAAGTGCTGGTGGCCGAACGCATCGACGTCACCCTGCCGTCGACCCGGCAACCGACCGGCGCGCGGCATCCGATCACGATCCTGGCCGAGAACGTCGCCGACACCTTCATCGCGATGGGCTGGGAACTGGCCGAAGGGCCGGAGGTCGAATCCGAGCAATTCAACTTCGACGCGCTGAACTTCCCGCCGGACCACCCGGCGCGCAGCGAGCAGGACACCTTCTACATCGCCCCGGAGGATTCCCGGCAGCTGCTGCGCACGCACACCTCACCGGTGCAGGTGCGCACGCTGCTCGACCGCGAGCTGCCCGTCTACATCGTCTCGATCGGCCGCACGTTCCGCACCGACGAACTCGACGCCACCCACACGCCCGTCTTCCATCAGGTCGAGGGCCTGGCGGTGGATCGCGGTCTGTCGATGGCGCATCTGCGTGGCACGCTCGACGCCTTCGCGCGGGCCCAGTTCGGTCCCGAGGCGCGGACGCGGATCCGGCCGCACTTCTTCCCCTTCACCGAACCGTCGGCCGAGGTCGACGTCTGGTTCGTCGGCAAGAAGGGCGGCGCCGGCTGGGTCGAGTGGGGCGGCTGCGGCATGGTGCATCCAAATGTGTTGCGGGCAGCCGGGATTGATCCCGATGTGTACTCCGGCTTCGCGTTCGGAATGGGCCTGGAGCGCACCCTGCAGTTCCGCAACGGCATCCCCGACATGCGCGATATGGTCGAGGGCGACGTCCGCTTCTCGCTGCCCTTCGGGGTGGGTGTCTGATGCGCATTCCCTACAGCTGGCTGCGCGACGCCGTCGCCGCAGGAGCGCCGGGCTGGGATGTCACCCCGGAAGAGCTCGAGCAGACCCTGGTGCGCATCGGCCACGAGGTCGAGGAGATCGTCACCCTCGGACCGGTCGACGGCCCACTGACGGTGGGCCGGGTGAGCGCCATCGAGGAGCTCTCCGAATTCAAGAAGCCGATCCGTGCCTGCCTGGTCGACGTCGGCGAGGACAAGCCACGCGAGATCGTCTGCGGAGCAACCAACTTCGCGGTCGGCGATCTGGTCGTGGTGGCGCTGCCCGGCACCACCCTGCCCGGTGACTTCGTGATCGCCACCCGCAAGACTTACGGCCGCACCTCCGACGGAATGATCTGCTCGACGGCCGAACTCGGCTTGGGTGTCGAGCTGGCCGGAATCCTGGTGCTGCCCGCGGGCACCGCCGAACCGGGGGCCGACGGCGCCGCGGTGCTGGGCCTCGACGACGTGGTCCTGCACCTGGCGATCACTCCCGACCGCGGCTACTGCATGTCGGTGCGCGGCCTGGCCCGCGAAATCGCCTGCGCCTGCGACCTGGATTTCGTCGACCCGGCCTCCGACGCGGTGATCGCACCGCTGCCGGCCGACGGTGAAGCGTGGCCGCTGACCGTGCAGCCCGAGACCGGTGTGCGCCGGTTCGCGTTGCGCCCCGTCACCGGCATCGACCCCGCCGCGGTGTCGCCATGGTGGTTGCAGCGCCGGCTGCTGCTGTCCGGCATCCGCGCGACCTCCCCGGCAGTCGACGTCACCAACTACGTGATGCTCGAACTCGGCCACCCCATGCACGCGCACGACCGCAACCGCATCACCGGCGGCTTCGCCGTGCGCTTCGCCCGTGCCGGCGAAACGGTCCGCACGCTCGATGACGTTGAGCGCAAGCTGGATCCGGCCGACGTCCTGATCGTGGACGACGCGGCGACCGCCGCGATCGGCGGCGTAATGGGCGCGGCCAGCACCGAGGTGCGCGACGATTCCACCGACGTGTTGCTGGAGGCCGCGGTGTGGGACCCGGCCGGCGTATCGCGCACGCAGCGCCGGCTGCACCTGCCCAGCGAGGCCGCCCGCCGCTACGAGCGCGCGGTGGACCCGGTCATTTCGGTTGCGGCCCTGGATCGTTGCGCCGCGCTGCTCGCCGACATCGCCGGGGGAGTCGCGGAGCCCACTCTGACTGATTGGCGGGGTGAGCCGCCCCGCGAGGAGTGGTCGATGCCCGCGATCCGGATCGCCGCCGACCTGCCCGACCGCTTGGCCGGAGTGGAGTACGCGCCGGGCGCGACCGCGCGCCGGCTGACCCAAATCGGTGCGACGGTCGCCCAAGACGGCGACGCGCTGATCGTGACGCCGCCGAGCTGGCGGCCCGATCTGCTGCAGCCCGCCGATCTGGTCGAGGAGGTGCTGCGGCTGGAGGGGCTGGAGGCCATCCCGTCCGTGCTGCCGGCGGCCCCCCCGGGTCGCGGGCTGACTGCCGGCCAAAAGCGTCGCCGCGCGATCGGCAAGTCGCTGGCCGGCTCCGGGTATGTCGAGGTGCTGCCGGCGCCGTTCCTGCCGGCCGGCGTGTTCGACCTGTGGGGCCTGCCTGCCGACGACCCCCGGCGTGCTACCACCGAGGTGCTCAACCCGCTGGAGGCCGACCGCCCGGCCCTGGCCACCACCCTGCTGCCCGGGCTGCTGGAGGCGTTGGGGCGCAACGTTTCTCGCGGCTTGGTCGACGTCGCGCTGTATGCCATCGCCCAGGTGGTCCAGCCGACCGAGCAGACGCGCCGCCTCGAGCTCATCCCCGTGGATCGCCGCCCGACCGACGCCGAGATCGCGGAGCTCGACGCGTCGCTGCCTCGGCAACCGCAGCACGTGGCCGCGGTTTTGGCGGGGCTGCGTGAGCCGCGCGGCCCCTGGGGCCCCGGCCGCAAGGCGGAGGCCAGCGACGCCTTCGAGGCGGTGCGAATCATCGCCCGCGCCAGCGGGTGTGCCGTCACGCTGCGCGCCGCCCAGCAGCTGCCGTGGCACCCGGGACGGTGCGCCGAGGTCCTCGTCGGCGACACGCCCGTCGGCTACGCCGGGCAGCTGCATCCGGCCGTCGTCGAACGCTCGGGCCTGCCGAAGGGCGCCTGCGCCATCGAGCTGAACCTCGACGCGATCCCGATCGTCGAAGCGTTGCCGGCGCCGCGGGTGTCGCCGTTCCCGGCGGTGTTCCAGGACGTCAGCCTGGTGGTGCCTGCCGACGTGCCGGCGGCCGCGGTGGCGGATGCGATCACCGATGGCGCCGGGGAGTTGCTCGAGCACGTGGATTTGTTCGACGTCTTCACCGGCGCGCAGGTCGGCGAGGGCCGCAAGTCGCTGACGTTCGCCCTGCGATTCCGCGCGCCGGATCGCACGCTGACCGAGGACGACGCCAGCGCGGCCCGCGATGCGGCGGTGCGGCGCGCCGCCGAGGTGGTCGGCGCAGAATTGCGCGCCTGACCGACTCGGCATGGATTTGCAAACAACTGCATAACCATGCAGAATGGCCCGAATGGCCGACGTGAAGAAGGTGGCGGTTGCCGGTGCGAGCGGCTACGCGGGTGGCGAGATTCTGCGCCTGCTGCTCGGGCACCCGGCCTACGCCGACGGCCGGCTGACGATCGGAGCGCTGACCGCGGCGGCCAGCGCCGGCAGCACGCTCGCCGAGCATCATCCGCACCTGACACCGCTGGCCCAGCGCGTGGTCGAGCCCACCGAGCTGTCCGTGCTGCAGGGCCACGACATCGTGTTTCTCGGCCTGCCGCATGGGCATTCGGCCGCGCTGGCCGAACAACTCGGTCCCGAGACGCTCGTCATCGACTGCGGGGCGGACTTCCGTCTCACCGACGCGGCGGCGTGGGAGCGGTACTACGGGTCGCCGCACGCGGGCAGCTGGCCCTACGGGCTGCCGGAGCTGCCCGGCGCACGGGAGCGGCTGCGCGGCGCCAACCGGGTCGCGGTCCCGGGCTGCTACCCGACCGCGGCGCTGCTGGCGCTGCTGCCCGCGCTGGCCGAGGACCTCGTCGACCCCGCGGTGACCGTCGTGGCCGTCAGCGGCACCTCCGGGGCGGGCCGCGCCGCCAAGACCGACCTGCTCGGCTCGGAGGTCATCGGGTCGGCCCGCGCCTATAACATCGCCGGCGCGCACCGGCACACCCCCGAGATCGCCCAGGGCCTGCGGACCGTCAGCGACCGCGAGGTCACCGTGTCCTTCACCCCGGTGCTCATCCCGACGTCCCGGGGCATCCTGGCCACCTGCACCGCGCGCACCCGCTCGCCGCTGTCGCAGCTGCGGGCGGCCTACGAAAAGGCTTATGACGCAGAGCCGTTCGTTCATCTGCTGCCGGAGGGGCAGCTGCCGCGCACCGGTTCGGTGATCGGCAGCAACGCCGCCCATGTCGCGGTCGCGGTAGACGAGGACGCCGAGACGTTCATCGCGATCGCGGCGATCGACAACCTGGTCAAGGGCACCGGTGGTGCCGCGGTGCAGTCGATGAACCTGGCGCTGGGTTGGCCGGAGACGGAAGGACTTTCGGTTGTCGGAGTGGCGCCATGACTGAGGCAGTGGCCGCGCGGCTGGTACGCGCCCAGGGCGTCACCGCACCCGGCGGATTTCGGGCGGCCGGGATCGCGGCCGGGATCAAGAAATCCGGGGCCCGCGACCTCGCGCTCGTCTTCAACGAGGGACCCGACTACACCGCGGCGGGGGTGTTCACCCAAAACCAGGTCAAGGCCGCGCCGGTGCTCTGGAGTCAGCAGGTGCTGACCACCGGGGCGCTGCGCGCGGTGATCCTCAACTCCGGCGGGGCCAACGCCTGCACGGGGCCGGCCGGCTTCCAGGACACCCACGCGACCGCGGAAGCCGTCGCCGCCGCGTTGTCGGACTGGGGAACCGAGACCGGGGCCATCGAGGTCGCCGTCTGCTCGACCGGGCTGATCGGCGACCGGCTGCCGATGGACAAGGTGCTGGCCGGGGTCACGAACGTCGTGCACGAGATGGCCGGCGGCCTGTCCGGTGGGGACGAGGCCGCGCAGGCCATCATGACCACCGACACCGTGCCCAAACAGGCTGCGCTGCACCATCCGGAAAACTGGACGGTCGGCGGCATGGCCAAGGGCGCGGGCATGCTGGCGCCCTCGCTGGCGACCATGCTGTGCGTGCTGACCACCGACGCGGTGGCCGACCACGCGGCGCTCGACGGGGCGTTGCGCCGCGCTTCGGCCCGCACGTTCGACCGGCTCGACATCGACGGCTGCTGTTCGACCAACGACACCGTGCTGTTGCTCGCGTCGGGCGCCAGCGGAGTCGCTCCGGCACAGGAGGATCTCGACGACGCCGTGCTGCGGATCTGCGACGACCTGTGCGCACAGTTGCAGTCCGACGCCGAGGGTGTCACCAAGCGTGTCACCGTGACCGTGACCGGGGCGCGCTCGGAGGACGACGCGTTCATGGCTGCCCGCTCGGTGGCCCGCGACAGCCTGGTCAAAACCGCGATGTTCGGCTCGGACCCCAACTGGGGCCGGGTGGTGGCGGCCGTCGGCCTGGCGCCCGGAGTGATCATCGAGCCCGATCGAATTACCGTGTCGTTCAACGGTTCCGTCGTATTCACCGACGGCACGGGTACCCCGGACTCCCGCGAGGTCGACCTGTCGGGGCCCGACATCCAGGTAGTCGTCGACCTCGGCCTGGGCGACAGCCAGGTCTCCATCCGGACCACCGACCTCTCGCACGCCTACGTCGAAGAGAATTCGGCCTACAGCACATGAGCACCGAAACCGACGCGCTCTCCACTCAGGTCAAGGCCCAGGTGCTGGCCGAGGCCCTGCCCTGGCTCAAGCAGCTGCACGGCAAGATCGTCGTGATCAAGTACGGCGGCAACGCCATGACCGACGAGGCGCTGCGCCACGCGTTCGCCGCCGACATGGCGTTCCTGCGCAACTGCGGTGTGCATCCGGTGGTGGTGCACGGCGGCGGCCCGCAGATCACCGCCATGCTGCGTCGTCTCGGCATCGACAAGGGTGACTTCAAGGGCGGATTCCGGGTTACCACACCGGAAGTGCTCGACGTCGCGCGGATGGTGCTGTTCGGTCAGGTGGGTCGCGAACTGGTCAACCTGATCAACGCGCACGGCCCCTACGCCGTGGGCATCACCGGCGAGGACGCCCAGCTGTTCACCGCGGTGCGGCGCAGCGTCACTGTCGACGGTGTGGCCACCGACATCGGCCTGGTCGGCGACGTCGACACCGTCAACACCGCGGCGGTGCTGGATCTCATTGCGGCGCGGCGTATTCCGGTGGTCTCCACGCTGGCGCCCGATGCCGAAGGCGTGGTGCACAATATCAACGCCGACACCGCCGCCGCGGCGTTGGCCGAAGCCTTGGGAGCGGAGAAACTGTTGATGCTCACCGATGTTGAAGGCCTCTACACCAGCTGGCCGGACCGGGGTTCGTTGGTCAGCGAAATCGACACCGCCACACTGGCGCAACTGCTGCCCACCCTCGAGACGGGCATGATCCCGAAGGTCGAGGCATGCCTGCGGGCGGTGACCGCCGGCGTGCCCAGCGCCCACGTCATCGACGGCCGCGTCGAGCACTGCGTGCTGGTGGAGCTGTTCACCGATGCGGGTACCGGCACCAAGGTGGTGCGCGCCGGCGACGATGCAGAGCGCAGCGATGAGGAGGAGCGGCGCAGGTGGAAAGCATGACGAACACCGACACCATGAAGCAGCGCTGGGAAGCCGTGATGATGAACAACTACGGCACCCCGGCGGTCGCGCTGGCCAGCGGTGAGGGCGCCGTCGTGACCGACGTGGACGGACGTGACTACCTGGATCTGCTGGGCGGCATCGCGGTCAACGTGCTCGGTCATCGTCACCCGGCCATCATCGAAGCCGTCACGCAACAGATTTCGACGCTGGGCCACACCTCGAATTTCTATGCCACCGAACCGAGTCTGGCGCTGGCCGAGGAACTCGTGGCCCTGCTGGGCGCCGACAGCCAGACCCGGGTGTTCTTCTGCAACTCCGGGACCGAGGCCAACGAGCTGGCGTTCAAGCTGTCGCGGCTCACCGGGCGCACGAAACTGGTTGCCGCGCAAGAGGGTTTTCACGGTCGGACGATGGGCTCGCTGGCGCTGACCGGCCAGCCGGCCAAGCAGGCGCCGTTCGAGCCGCTGCCCGGCCACGTCACGCACGTGCCCTACGGCGACACCGAGGCGCTGGCCGCCGCCGTCGACGGCGGTACCGCCGCGGTGTTCCTGGAACCGATCATGGGGGAGAGCGGCGTCGTCGTCCCGCCCGCGGGCTACCTCGCCGCCGCCCGCGACATCACCGCGCGGCAGGGCGCGCTGCTGGTGCTCGACGAGGTGCAGACCGGGATAGGCCGCACCGGAGCGTTTTACGCACACCAACACGACGGCATTACCCCCGACGTGATCACCCTGGCCAAGGGGCTGGGCGGTGGCCTGCCGATCGGCGCGGTGCTGGCCGTCGGGCCCGCCGCTGACCTGTTGACGCCCGGCCTGCATGGCAGCACCTTCGGCGGCAACCCGGTGTGCACCGCCGCGGCCCTGGCGGTGGTGCGGACACTGGCCGCCGAGGATCTGGTGCGCCGCGCCGAGGTGTTGGGAAAGTCGTTGCGGCACAGCGTCGAATCGCTCGGCCATCCGCTGATCGACCACATGCGCGGCCGCGGGCTGCTGCAGGGTCTGGTGCTGACCGCGCCGCGCGCCAAGGAGACCGAAGCCGCGGCCCGCGACGCCGGATTCCTGGTCAACGCGCCCGCCCCCGACGTCATCCGGCTGGCGCCCCCCCTGGTGATCACCGAGGCCCAGCTCGACAGCTTCGTCACCGCCTTGCCCGGCATCCTCGACACAGTGGGGAGCTCCGCATGACCCGCCACTTCCTGCGCGACGACGCGCTGTCACCGGCCGAGCAGGCCGAGGTGCTCGAGCTGGCCGCCGAGCTGAAGAAGAACCCGTTCAGCCGGCGTCCGTTGGAGGGGCCGCGCGGTGTCGCGGTCATCTTCGACAAGAACTCCACCCGCACCCGGTTCTCATTCGAGGTGGGCATCGCGCAGCTCGGTGGGCATCCCGTCGTCGTCGACAGCAGCAGCACCCAGCTGGGCCGCGACGAGACGTTGCAGGACACGGCGCGGGTCCTGTCCCGCTACGTCGACGCCATCGTCTGGCGCACGTTCGGCCAGGACCGCCTCGACGCGATGGCCTCGGTGGCGACCGTGCCGGTGGTCAACGCGCTGTCCGACGAGTTCCATCCCTGCCAGGTGCTGGCCGACCTGCAGACCATCGCCGAGCGGAAGGGCTCGCTGAAAGGCTTGCGGCTGAGCTACTTCGGCGACGGCGCCAACAACATGGCGCACTCGCTGTTGCTCGGCGGCGTGACCGCGGGCATCCACGTCACCGTCGCCGCGCCCGAGGGCTTCGCGCCCCACCCCGCGTTCGTGGCCGCGGCCGAAGAGCACGCGCTGGAGACCGGCGCGTCGGTGACCGTGACCGCCGACGCCGATGCGGCCGCCGCGGGCGCCGACGTCCTGGTGACCGACACCTGGACGTCGATGGGCCAGGAGAGCGACGGGCTGGACCGCGTCAAACCGTTCCGCCCGTTCCAGGTCAACCAGCGCCTGCTCGGGTTGGCTGACGCGGAAGCCATTGTGCTGCACTGCCTTCCGGCGCATCGCGGCGACGAGATCACCGACGAGGTGATGGACGGGCCGGCCAGCGTGGTGTGGGACGAGGCCGAGAACCGGCTGCACGCCCAGAAGGCGCTGCTGGTGTGGCTTTTGGAGCGGTCCTGATGACCCGTTCGAAGACCACTACCGAAACCACCCGCGCCGGGCGGCAGGCCCGCATCGTCACCATCCTGTCGTCGTCGTCGATCAGCAGCCAAAGCGAGCTGGCGGCCCGGCTGGCCGACGACGGGGTCGACGTCACCCAGGCCACGCTGTCCCGCGATCTCGAAGAGCTCGGCGCGGTGAAGCTGCGGGGCGCGGACGGCGGCGTAGGGGTCTACGTGGTTCCCGAGGACGGCAGCCCGGTGCGCGGGGTATCCGGCGGCACCGCCCGGTTGTCCCGGCTGCTGAGTGAGCTGCTGGTGTCGACCGACTCCAGCGCCAACCTTGCGGTGCTGCGAACTCCGCCCGGCGGAGCTGACTATTTGGCCAGCGCACTCGATCGTGCGGCGTTACCGTACGTCGTCGGCACCATCGCCGGCGATGACACCGTCTTCGTGGCTGCACGGGAGCCGATGACGGGCGCCGAGCTGGCCAGCACACTGGAAAACCTGAAATAAAGCCGCACGGCTTGGGATTGGAGATTGATCGATGTCAGAACGCGTCATCCTGGCGTATTCCGGCGGTCTGGACACCTCGGTGGCGATCAGCTGGATCGGCAAGGAGACCGGCCGTGAGGTCGTGGCGGTGGCGATCGACCTCGGCCAGGGCGGCGAAGACATGGAGCTCATCCGCCAGCGGGCCCTGGACTGCGGGGCTGTCGAGGCCGTCGTCGTCGATGCCCGCGACGAGTTCGCCGAGGGTTACTGCCTGCCGACCATCCTGAACAACGCGCTGTACATGGACCGCTACCCGCTGGTGTCGGCGATCAGCCGGCCGTTGATCGCCAAGCACCTGGTCGAGGCGGCCCGCCAGCACGGCGGCACCATCGTCGCGCACGGCTGTACCGGCAAGGGCAACGACCAGGTCCGCTTCGAAGTCGGATTCGCCTCGCTGGCACCGGATCTCGAGGTGCTGGCCCCGGTCCGCGACTACGCGTGGACGCGGGAGAAGGCGATCGCGTTCGCCGAGGAGAACGCCATCCCGATCAACGTCACCAAGCGCTCGCCGTTCTCGATCGACCAGAACGTGTGGGGCCGCGCGGTGGAAACCGGTTTCCTGGAACACCTGTGGAACGCCCCGACCAAGGACGTCTACGACTACACCGAAGACCCCACGCTCAACTGGAGCACCCCGGACGAGGTGATCGTCGGCTTCGAACGCGGTGTCCCCGTGTCGATCGACGGCAAGCCGGTGTCGATGCTGGAGGCCATCGTCGAGCTCAACGCCCGCGCCGGCGCGCAGGGAGTCGGGCGCCTCGACGTCGTCGAGGACCGGCTGGTGGGCATCAAGAGCCGCGAGATCTACGAGGCGCCCGGCGCGATGGTGTTGATCACCGCGCACGCCGAACTCGAACACGTCACCCTCGAACGCGAGCTGGGCCGGTTCAAGCGGACCACCGACCAGCGCTGGGCCGAGCTGGTGTACGACGGGCTGTGGTTCTCGCCGCTGAAGACCGCGCTGGAGAGTTTCGTCGCCACGACGCAGGAACACGTCTCGGGCGAGATCCGAATGGTGTTGCACGGCGGCCACATTGCGGTCAACGGCCGGCGCAGCGCCGAATCGCTCTACGACTTCAACCTGGCCACCTACGACGAGGGCGACAGCTTCGACCAGTCCATGTCGAAGGGGTTCGTCTACGTGCACGGGCTGTCGTCGAAGATCGCGTCGCGCCGGGACCTGGCCACCGAGGACAAGTGAGCACTCGCGAGGGATCTTTGTGGGGCGGGCGGTTCGCCGACGGGCCGTCCGAGGCGCTGGCTGCGCTGAGCAAGTCCACCCACTTCGACTGGGTGCTGGCGCCCTACGACATCACGGCGTCGCGGGCGCACACCATCGTGCTGTTCCGGGCCGGGCTGCTGACCGAGGAGCAGCGCGACGGGCTGCTGGCCGGGCTGGACAGCCTGGCCTCCGACGTGGCCGACGGCAGCTTCTCGCCGCTGGTCACCGACGAGGACGTGCACGGGGCGCTGGAGCGCGGGCTGATCGACCGGGTCGGGCCGGACCTGGGCGGGCGGCTGCGCGCGGGCCGGTCCCGCAACGACCAGGTGGCCACGCTGTTCCGGATGTGGCTGCGCGACGCGGTGCGCCGGGTGGCCGCCGGGGCGCTGGACGTCGTCGCCGCACTGGCCGCCCAGGCCGGCGCGCATCCGGACGCGATCATGCCTGGCAAGACCCACCTACAGGCCGCCCAACCGATCCTGCTGGCCCACCACCTGCTGGCACACGCGCACCCGTTGCTGCGCGACGTCGATCGCATCGTCGACTTCGACAGGCGCGCGGCGGTGTCGCCGTACGGCTCCGGGGCGCTGGCCGGCTCGTCGCTGGGCCTGGACCCCGACGCGATCGCCGCGGACCTGGGCTTCGCTACCGCCAGCGAGAACTCCGTCGACGCGACCGCCGCCCGGGATTTCGCCGCCGAGGCCGCGTTCGTGTTCGCCATGATCGGCGTCGACCTGTCCCGGCTGGCCGAGGACATCATCCTGTGGAGCTCGACGGAGTTCGGCTACGTCCGGCTGCACGATTCGTGGTCGACGGGCAGTTCGATCATGCCGCAGAAGAAGAACCCCGACATCGCCGAGCTGGCCCGCGGTAAGTCCGGCCGGCTGATCGGAAACCTGGCCGGGCTGCTGGCCACGCTGAAGGCCCAGCCGCTGGCGTACAACCGCGACCTGCAGGAAGACAAGGAGCCGGTGTTCGACTCGGTGGCCCAGCTGGAGCTGCTGCTGCCCGCGATGGCGGGGCTGGTCGGCAGCCTGACCTTCGACGTCGACCGGATGGCCGCGCTGGCCCCGGCCGGCTACACGCTGGCCACCGACATCGCCGAGTGGCTGGTGCGCCAGGGCGTCCCGTTCCGCTCCGCGCACGAGGCCGCCGGCGCGGCGGTGCGCACCGCCGAGGGCCGCGGGGTGGGCCTCGATGAGCTCACCGACGACGAGCTGGTGGCGATCAGCCCCGAGCTGACGCCCGAGGTCCGCGAGGTGCTGACGATCGAGGGGTCGGTGTCGTCCCGCGACGCCCGGGGTGGTACCGCGCCCGGCCGGGTGGCCGAGCAATTGAGCGCGCTGCTGCAGGCCAGCGCGACGCTGCGGGACCGGCTGAACTAGCCTGCGGCCTGCGCTTTGCCCACGTTCTTTGCCGAAGCCTTTCTAGGACGACTAAACTTCCAGCTCACAGGGACCGTTTGAACCGTTCGACCTAGATTTGCGTACCCAAGGGGTGGGAACCATGAGCGTCATCGCAGGTGTATTTGGTGCGTTGCCGCAATACCGATACTCCCAGCGCGAACTCACCGACTTCTTCGTCAGCATTCCCGAGTTCGAAGGCTACGAGGACATCGTCCGGCAGCTGCACACCAGCGCCAAGGTCAACAGCCGCCACCTGGTGATGCCGCTGGAGCGGTATCCCGCGCTCTCCGACTTCGGCACCGCCAACGCGATCTTCATCGAAAATGCCGTTGAGCTCGGCGCTGAGGCGCTGCGCGGCGCGCTCGACGAGGCCGGCCTGCGGCCCCAGGACCTGGACGCGCTGTTCACGACGACGGTCACCGGGCTCGCGACGCCGTCGATCGATGCCCGGATCGCTGGGCGGCTGGGGCTGCGCGACGACCTGCGGCGGGTGCCGATGTTCGGCCTGGGCTGCGTGGCCGGGGCGGCGGGCGTGGCCCGGATGAACGACTACCTGCTTGGCGCGCCCGACAGTGTCGCCGCGCTGATCTCCGTCGAGCTGTGCTCGCTGACCTACCCGGGATACAAGCCGTCGCTGGCCGGCATGGTCGGCAGCGCGTTGTTTGCTGACGGGGCCGGGGCCGTGGTGGCCGTCGGCGACCGGCGCGCCGAGCAGATCGGCGCCAGCGGACCCGACGTCCTCGATTCGCGCAGCCACCTGTACCGCGACTCGCTGCGCACGATGGGCTACGACGTGGGGGCCACGGGGTTCGAGCTCGTGCTGTCGAAGGACGTCGCGGCCATCGTCGAGCAGTACATCGAAGCCGACGTCAGCGCGTTCCTGGGGGACCACGACCTGAGCACGAGCGACGTCGGCGCCTTCGTCAGCCACCCAGGCGGCCCCAAGGTCATCGAGGCGATCAACACCGCACTCGGCCTGCCCGCGGATGCCCTCGAACTGACGTGGCGTTCCCTCGGCGAGGTCGGCAATCTGTCGTCGGCGTCGGTGCTGCACGTGCTGCGCGACACCATCGCCAAGAAGCCGCCCAGCGGCAGCCCGGGCCTGATGCTGGCGATGGGCCCCGGCTTCTGTTCTGAGCTCGTCCTGCTGCGCTGGCACTGATGCATGGCTGTGGACTGCCTGTCGGGGCGTAGGTATCGACGCGCGGAATTGACGGCGATGCAAAAATTGGGGTCAGCGAAAGGCACGGTCGGTGGCCGACTGGGCGAATGACCGCGGGTATCGCGATGCGGCCACTTTGGCGCTCGAGTGGCACGGACCTCGATATCTTTCTTGCAAGCGCGATGGCGCTGCCTTGAGGAGCAGCACGAGAGGCCGGGTCCATGAACAGCACTCATGAAGAGCTAGTCATGGCCCTGCGCAGGTCGCTCAAGGAAAACGAGCGGCTGAAGCGCGAAAACCGCGACTACCTGGCCTTGTTCTCCAGGGAAGCCACCGAGCCGGTGGCGGTCGTGGGCATGGCGTGCCGGTACCCGGGCGGGGCGGATTCCCCGGAAGCGCTCTGGCAGATGGTGGCCGACGGCCGCGACGTGGTCTCTGATTTCCCGGCCGACCGCGGCTGGGACCTGGGTAGGCTGTTCGATCCCGACCCCGACGCAGTGGGCAAGTCCTACACGCGCAGCGGCGGGTTCTTGGCCGGCGCGGCCGACTTCGACGCGGAGTTCTTCGGGATCGCGCCGAGCGAGGCGCTGGCCATGGACCCCCAGCAGCGGCTGCTGTTGGAGGTCTCGTGGGAGGCCCTGGAACGGGCCGGCATCGACCCGGTGCGGCTGCGCGGATCGGCGACGGGTGTCTTCGCCGGGATCTTCCACGGCTCCTACGGCGGACAGGGCCGCGTGCCGGGCGACCTGGAGCGCTACGGGCTGCGTGGCTCGACGCTGAGCGTCGCGTCCGGGCGGGTGGCGTACTCGCTGGGCTTCGAGGGCCCGGCCGTGTCGGTGGACACCGCGTGCTCGTCGTCGTTGGTAGCGCTGCATCTGGCGGCGCAGTCGCTGCGCTCGGGCGAATGCGACATGGCGCTGGTCGGCGGGGCGACGGTGATGGCGACGCCGGCGATGTTCGTGGAGTTCAGCCGGCAGCGGGCGCTGTCCGCCGACGGGCGGTGCAAGGCCTACGCCGGCGCGGCCGACGGAACCGGCTTCTCCGAGGGCGCCGGAGCCCTGGTGCTGGAGCGGCTGGCCGACGCGCAGCGCTTGGGCCATCCGGTGCTCGCGGTGATTCGCGGCTCCGCGGTGAATCAGGACGGCGCCTCCAACGGGCTGGCGACACCGAACGGACCGGCGCAGCAGCGGGTGATCCGCACCGCGCTGGCCAACGCCCGGCTGGGCACGGCCGATGTGGATCTCGTCGAAGGCCACGGCACGGGCACCATGTTGGGGGATCCGATTGAGGCCCAAGCCATTCTGGCCACCTACGGCCAGGACCGGCCGGCCGATCAGCCGCTGTGGCTGGGCTCCATCAAGTCGAACATGGGTCACACATCGGCGGCCGCGGGAGTGGCCGGGGTGATCAAGATGGTGCAGGCGATGCGGCATGGGGTGATGCCCAAGACCCTGCACGTGGATGTGCCGACGCCGCATGTGGATTGGGCGGCCGGGGCGGTCTCCCTGTTGACCGAGCAGCGGGCCTGGCCGGTGGTGGATCGCCCGCGCCGCGCGGCCGTGTCATCGTTCGGCATCAGCGGCACCAACGCGCACGTGATCCTGGAGCAGCCGCCTGCGGTGGAAGGCGTTGGTACGTCCGGTGATAGCGACACGCCGGTGGTGCCGTGGCTGCTGTCGGCCCGGTCGGCCGAGGCGTTGGCCGGTCAAGCGCGGCGGTTGTTGAGCCATGTGGGCGCCCGACCCGAGCTGAGCGCGACGGACGTGGGGTGGTCGCTGGCCTCGACGCGTTCGACGTTCGAGCACCGCGCGGTGGTCGTCGGAGCGGACCACGAGCAGCTGCTGGCGGGGGTGGCCGGGTTGGCCGCCGGCGAGCCGGGAGTGAACGTGGTCGCGGGGCGCGCCCGCACGCCCGGCAGGACGGTGTTCGTGTTTCCCGGCCAGGGCTCGCAGTGGGTCGGGATGACGGCCGAGTTGCTGGACACCTCAAGGGTTTTCGCCGACCACATGGACCGCTGCGACAAGGCGCTCGCCGAACACGTGGACTGGTCGCTGATCGACGTCGTCCGCGGTGTGGCGGGCGCCCCGGGGCTGGATCGCGTCGACGTCGTGCAGCCGGCCCTGTGGGCGGTGATGGTGTCGCTGGCCGAGCTGTGGCGCGCGCTGGGCGTGCAACCCGATGCGGTGATCGGCCATTCGCAGGGCGAGATCGCGGCGGCCTACGTCGCGGGCGCCCTGTCGCTCGAGGATGCGGCCCGGGTCGTGGCGCTGCGCAGCCGGCTGCTGGTCCAGCTGTCCGGCGCTGGCGGCATGGTGTCGCTGGCCTGCGGGCTGGCTCAGGTTCGCGAGCTGTTGACCGCGTGGGGCGATCGGCTGAATATCGCCGCGGTGAACGGGGTATCGGCCGTCGTCGTGTCCGGCGAGGTGCGCGCGTGCGAGGAGCTGGTCGCCCGCTGCGAGGCCGACGGCGTGCGTGCCCGCCGGATCGACGTCGACTACGCGTCGCACTCGGCGCAGGTCGACGCCATCCACGACGCGCTAATCGAGGCGCTGGCGGGCATCGAGCCCCATTCGTCGCCGGTGGCCTTCTTCTCGACGGTCAGCGGTCAGCGGATGGACACCGCCGGCCTCAATGCCGAGTACTGGTACCAGAGCATCCGGCAGACGGTGCAGTTCGAACACGCGGTCCGCGCCGCGCGGGAGGCCGGGTATCAGGCGTTCATCGAATCCAGCCCGCACCCGGTCTTGACCACCGCCATCGAGGAGACCTGCGCGGCCGCCGCGGGCCGCGATGACATCGACGCGACCGTCATTCCCTCCCTGGGCCGCAACGACGGCGGGCTGGACCGATTCCTGCTGTCCGCGGGCCAGGCCCACACCGCGGGCGTGGCGGTGAACTGGCCGGCGGCCTTTGTGGGCGGCGGCCAGGTGGAGCTGCCGACGTATGCCTTTGCACACCGGCGGTTTTGGCTGCCCATGGTCGGCGCCGGTGGCGCGGACCCGAGCGGCCTGGGCCTGGCCGGAGCCGAGCACGGGCTGCTGGGCGCGGTGGTGCAGCGGCCGGATTCCGGCGGCGTGGTGCTGACCGGGCGGCTGTCCACCGCCGCGCAGCCCTGGCTGTCCGATCACGCCGTGGCCGGGGTGGTGCTGTTCCCCGGCGCGGGGTTCGTGGAGTTGGCGCTGCGCGCCGGCGACGAGGTCGGCTGCACGGTGGTCGAGGAGCTCACGCTTTCGGCGCCGTTGCTGCTGTCGTCGGCGGACGGGGTTCAGGTGCAGGCGGTCGTCGGTGCCGCCGACGGTTCGGGCCGCCGCGCCCTGTCGGTCTATTCGCTTGACGCCCAGCCCGATTCGGAGTGGAGCCTGCACGCCGAGGGCGTGCTGAGCGCGGGGGAGCCAACGCGTACCGCGGACCTGTCGGTGTGGCCACCCGCGGGGGCGGCGCCGGTGGATGTGAGCGACGCGTACCGGCGGCTGGCCGAGCGCGGCTACGAATACGGCCCGGCGTTCCGCGGCCTGCACGCGATGTGGCAGCTCGGCAACGAGGTGTTCGCCGAAGTTGCCGTCCCGCAGGACGGGGGGCAGCCGGTCGGCGCGTTCGGGATTCACCCGGTGCTGGTGGATGCGGCGCTGCACGCGATGGGCGTCGCAGGCGAGCAGTCCCAGACGATGCTGCCGTTCTCGTGGCAGGGCGTGTGCCTGCACGCGGCCGGCGCATCGCGGGCCCGGGTCCGGATAGCGCCCGTCGGGGTGGCGGCGGTGTCGGTAGACCTGGCCGACGCGGCGGGCCTGCCGGTGTTGTCGGTGCGCGAGTTGGTGGTTCGCCCCGTCTCGACCGCGCAGCTCTCCGTGGCCGCGCCGCGGGCCGGGGGCCGGTTGCTCGAGGTGGGCTGGTCGCCGGTGGTGCTGGACGGCAACAGTGTTGGCGACGGCGTGGTGATCTGGGAGCCGAGTGCCGGTTCCGACGCGGTGGTGGGGTCGGTCTACGCGGCCACGCACGAGGCGCTGGGGATGCTGCAGTCGTGGCTGGCCGGTGACGGCTCCGGGGTGCTGGTGGTGCTGACCCACGGCGCCGTCGGGCTGCCCGGCGAGGATGTCACAGATCTTGCGGGTGCCGCGGTATGGGGCCTGGCGCGCTCGGCGCAGGCCGAGCATCCCGGCCGGTTGGTCTTGCTCGATTCGGACGGATCACTGGATATCGCCGAGGTAATCGGTTGCGGGGAAAAGCAATTGGTGGTGCGCTCCGGTGTGGCGCACGCGGCGCGGCTGACCCCCAGCGAGACTGCGCTCGAGCTGCCGACGCGGGGCTGGCGGATGCGCGCCGGGGGCGCGGGAACCTTTGAGGACCTGGCCGTGCAGCCCATCCCGGCGACGGACTTGGCCGCCGGGGAGGTCCGGGTGGCGGTGGGCGCGGTCGGGGTGAACTTCCGGGATGTGTTGGTGGCGTTGGGCATGTACCCCGGCGGCGGTGAGATCGGCGTCGAGGGCGCCGGCGTCGTCACCGAGGTCGGTCCCGGGGTGACCGGGCTGGCCGTGGGCGATGCGGTGATGGGCCTGCTGGGCGTGGTGGGTTCCGAGGCCGTGATCGATGCGCGGCTGGTGACCGCGGTGCCCGCGGAATGGTCGCTGCTGCAGGCCGCCGGCGTGCCGGTGGTGTTCCTGACCGCGCTGTACGGGTTGTCGGTGCTGGCCGGTGTCAAGGCCGGCGACCGCGTGCTGGTGCATGCCGCCACCGGTGGCGTCGGGATGGCGGCGGTGCAGCTGGCCCGGCACTGGGGCGCGGAGGTGTTCGCCACAGCCAGTCGCGGCAAGTGGGACACGTTGCGCGCCATGGGTTTCGACGACGACCACATCGCTGATTCGCGCTCGCTGGAATTCGAGCAGAAGTTCCTGGCCACCACCGGCGGCGCCGGCGTCGACGTGGTGCTGGACTCGCTTGCCGGTGAATTCGTCGACGCGTCGCTGCGGCTGCTGGTCGGCGGTGGGCGCTTCATCGAGATGGGCAAGACCGACCTGCGCGACGCCGATTCCATGCCGGCCGGCGTGATGTACCGGGCGTTCGACCTGATCGAGGCCGGCCCCGACCGCATGGCGGCGATGTTCGGTGAGTTGATGGCGCTGTTCGCCGATGGCACCCTGAAGCCGTTGCCGATCAAGGCGTTTGACGTGCGCTGCGCGCCGGCGGCGTACCGCTTCGTCAGCCAGGCGCGTCAGATCGGCAAGGTGGTGCTGAGCCTGCCCGACGGCCCCGGCGACCGGGTGCTGGTGGGTGCCGGGGCCGGGCTGGCGGGCTCGACGGTGCTGATCACCGGCGGCACCGGGATGGCCGGCTCGGCGCTGGCCGAACATCTGGTGGCCCGCTACGGCGTGGCGCACGTGGTGCTGGCCAGCCGCAGCGGTTCGGCCGCCGAGGATTTGGTGGACCGGCTACAGGAGGCCGGCGCACAGGTGTCGGTGGTGACCTGCGACGTCGCCGACCGTGCCGCGCTGGGCGCGCTGCTGTCCGGGCTGGACCCGCGCTACCCGCTCAAGGGTGTCTTCCACGCCGCGGGCGTGCTCGACGACGGGCTGATCGCCTCGTTGACCCCGCGGCGGGTGGATGCGGTGCTGCGGGCCAAGGTCGACGGCGCGTGGAACCTGCACGAGCTCACCCAAGACCTGGATCTGACGGCGTTCGTGCTGTTCTCGTCAATGGCCGGCATCCTGGGCACTCCCGGGCAGGGCAACTACGCGGCGGCCAACAGCTTCCTCGACGCGCTGGCGGAGTATCGGAACGGCCATGGCCTGGCGGGGCTGTCGGTGGCCTGGGGGCTGTGGGAACAAGCCTCGGCAATGACCCAACACCTGGGCGACCGCGACAGGGCCCGGATGAGCCGGGTCGGGGCCGCACCGCTGTCCACCGAGCAGGCGTTGCGATTGTTCGACACCGCAATGCTTTCCGACCGGCCCCTGGTGGTGGCCGCGCGCCTCGACCCCCGCGCGCTGGCCGAGCACAGCGCCGGGCTGCCGCCACTGCTGAGCCAGTTGGTGGCCCGGCCCACCCGGCGCGTGATCGCCGAGGCCGACACCACGGCCGCCTCGACGACCACGCTCGTCTCGCGGCTGCAGGGCCTGTCCGCCGAGGAGCGTCACCGCCAGCTCGTCGACCTGGTGTCCACCAACGCCGCAACCGTGTTGGGTCGCTCCAACGCCGCGGACATCAACGCCGCCAGCGTCTTCCAGGACCTCGGGTTCGACTCCCTGACTGCGGTCGAACTGCGGAACCGGCTGAAAACCGCGACCGGGCTCACGCTTTCGCCCACGCTGATCTTCGACTACCCCACGCCGACCGCGCTGGCTGAACACCTCGACACCCGCCTCGAGGTCAGCACCGGCGCCGTCGACCAACTCGGTGCGCTGGACCGCTTCAACGACATCACCCGCGAGCTGCAATCGCTGCTCAACCAACCGGATTGGAAACCCGAAGACAAGACCCATCTCGTCGCGCGTATCCAAACCCTGCTCACCACCCTGGGGGCCCACACCGATCCCGACGACTACCTCGCCGCCGACGACGCCGACATCTTTTCCGCATCCGAAAGCCAGCTCTTCGCAATCCTCGACGAAGAGCTCGGCTCCTGATCCCTACAAGGAAAGCAAGTGCAGGGCACTGACAAGCACGTCGACTACCTAAAACGCCTGACGGCAGATCTGCGCCGCAGTCGGCGGCGAATCGCGGAGCTGGAAGGCAAGCTGTCCGAACCGGTGGCGGTGGTGGGCATGGCGTGCCGGTACCCGGGCGGAGTCGACTCGCCCGAGGCGTTGTGGGACATGGTGATCGAGGGCCGCGACGCGGTGTCCGACTTTCCCGCGGACCGGGGCTGGGACGTGGCCGGGCTGTACGACCCGGACCCCGACGCACCGGGCAAAATGTATGTACGCCAGGGTTCCTTCCTCAAGAACGCGGGCGACTTCGACGCCGGATTCTTCGGCGTGGGTCCCAGCGAGGCGCTGGCGATGGACCCGCAGCAGCGGGTGATGCTCGAGCTGTCCTGGGAAGCCTTGGAGCGGGCCGGGATTGACCCGACGGGGCTGCGCGGCTCCGCGACCGGGGTCTTCGCGGGCGTGATCCACGCCGGCTACGGCGGCTGGGTGGAGGGCGAGCTGGAGGGCTACGGCCTCACCGGCTCGACGCTGAGTGTGGCCTCGGGCCGGGTGTCGTATGTGCTTGGGCTGGAAGGCCCGGCGGTCTCGGTCGATACGGCGTGTTCGTCGTCGTTGGTGGCGCTGCATCTGGCCGCGCAGTCGTTGCGTTCGGGGGAGTCGGATCTGACCCTGGTCGGCGGGGTGACGATCATGGCCACGCCCGCCGCGTTCGTCGAATTCAGCCGCCAGCGCGCCCTGGCCGAAGACGGCCGGTGCAAGGTGTACGCGGGGGCCGCCGACGGCACCGCGTGGTCTGAAGGCGCGGGCGTCCTGGTCGTGGAGCGCCTGGCCGACGCGGTGCGGCTGGGGCATCCGGTGTTGGCTCTGGTGCGGGGTTCGGCCGTCAACCAGGACGGCGCCTCCAACGGCCTCACCGCGCCCAACGGCCCCTCGCAGCAGCGGGTCATCCGGGCGGCGCTGGCCAGCGGCGGGCTGACGACGGCCGACGTCGACATCGTCGAGGGCCACGGGACCGGAACCGTGCTCGGCGATCCCATTGAGGCGCAGGCACTCCTGGCCACCTATGGGCAGGATCGCCCGGCGGATCGGCCGCTATGGCTGGGATCCATCAAGTCCAACATCGGACACACGTCGGCGGCCGCGGGGGTGGCCGGGGTGATCAAGATGGTGCAGGCGATCCAGCACGAGGTCCTGCCGGGCACGCTGCACGTGGATGTGCCGTCACCGCATGTGGATTGGACGGCGGGTGAGGTGTCACTGCTGACCGAATCCCACCCCTGGTCCGCAACCGGCCCGCGCCGAGCCGGGATCTCCTCCTTCGGCATCAGCGGAACCAACGCGCACGTGATCATCGAGCAGCCCCCGCTGCTGGAAAGCGAAAGCGTTACCCCCGACGGCGAAGACACGACCACGGCATGGGTGCTGTCGGCCCGCTCGGAGCAGGCCCTGGCCAACCAGGCCAGGCTGTTGCTCGCGCACGTCGCCGCAAAACCGGATCTGCGGCCGGGCGATGTCGGCTGGTCGTTGGTGACGACTCGGGCGGTGTTCGACCATCGAGCCGTCGTGGTCGGCGCCGACCGAGACCGCTTGCAGCAAGGGCTGATCGAGCTCGCGGCCGGTGAGCCAGGCGCGGGCGTCGTCGCCGGGCGTGCCCGGTCGGCAAGCAAGACGGTGTTCGTATTTCCCGGGCAGGGCGCCCAGTGGCTGGGGATGGGCCAGCAGCTCTACGACCGGTATCCCATGTTCGCCAAGGCATTCGACGAGGCATCCGCGGCGCTGGATCCGCACCTGCGAGTCCCGCTGCGGCAAGTGGTGTGGGGCGCCGATGCCGCGCTGCTGCAGAGCACGGAATTCGCCCAGCCGGCGCTCTTCGCCGTCGAGGTCGCGCTGGCCGCGCTGCTGCAGCACTGGGGCGTGGTGCCCGATGTGGTGACCGGACATTCGGTGGGCGAGATCACCGCGGCCTACGTGGCGGGCGTGCTGTCGCTGTCCGACGCCGCCAGGGTCGTCGCGGGACGGGGCCGCATGATGGCGGAGCTGCCGACGGGCGGCGTGATGGTGGCGGTGGCCGCCAGCGAGTCCGACGTGGCGCCGTGGCTGACCGACGACGTCAACCTCGCGGCGATCAACGGCCCCGACGCCGTGGTGATCTCGGGCGCCGACGCGCCCGTGACCGCGGTGGCCGAAGCCCTGGCGCAGCAGGGCCGGCGCACCCATCGATTGGCCGTCTCGCACGCGTTTCATTCGGTCCTCATGGAGCCGATGCTCGACCGGTTCGCGCAACTGCTCGCCGGCGTAGCGGCCGCGCCACCACGAATACCGTTGGTGTCCAACCTGACCGGGCAGCTGGCCGGACCCGGGTACGGGTCGCCGGAATACTGGGTCGAGCATGTGCGCCGGCCGGTGCGCTTTGCCGACGGGGTGCGCGCTGCCGAGTCGGTGGGCGGCGGCGTCTTCGTCGAAGTCGGCCCCGGGCGCGGGCTCACCGTGGCGGTGGAGCAATCGCTGGCCGCCGAACAACCGACGTCGGTCATCACCCTGGCCAAGGACCGCCCCGAGGACGAGTCGGTGCTGGCGGCGCTCGGGCGGCTGTTCGCCAACGGCGGTCGCGTCGATTGGCACGCGGCACTCGGCGGCGGCCAGCGGGTGGACCTACCGACCTATGGCTTTGTACGGCAACGGTTCTGGCTGCCCCTCGGGGCCGTGGGGTCCGGGAGCGCCAGCGGCGTCGGCTTGGCCCGGGCCGGTCACCCGTTGTTGGGCGCGGTGGTGGAACGACCGGACACCGGCGGCGTGGTGCTGACCGGCTCGTTGTCCGTGGGGGAGTCGCCATGGCTGGCCGATCACGTCGTCGACGGGGTGATGCTGTTTCCCGGCGCGGGCTTCGTGGAATTGGTGCTGCGCGCGGGTGACGAGGTCGGCTGCTCGGTAGTCGACGAGCTGACGCTGTTGGCCCCGCTGGTGCTGCCGCAGGGTAAGACGGCCCGCGTGCAGGTCGTCGTCGACGCGGCCGGCGAATCGGGGTCGCGCGGCGTCTGGGTGTATTCGCGTGGGGCCGGTTCGGATTCGGTGTGGGTGCTGCACGCGCAGGGCGCCCTGAGCGCCGCGCAGCCCGACGCCGGCACCGACCTCTCGGTGTGGCCGCCTGCCGGGGCCACCGCGGTGGAGGTCGGTGACGCATACGACGTGCTGGCGGCCCGCGGCTACGACTACGGCCCCGCGTTCCGCGGCCTTCGTACCATGTGGCGGCGCGGGCAGGAGGTTTTCGCCGAGGTGGCCGCCGGCGAGGGCGTGACCATGGGCGGCTTCGGGATTCATCCCGTCGTGCTGGATTCGGCCCTGCACGCCTTGGGAATCGCCGAGGGCGGCGACGCGACGATGCTGCCGTTCTCCTGGCAGGGGGTCTGCCTGCACGCAGCCGGGGCGTCACGGGTCCGGGTGCGCTTCGCGCCGGGCGGCACCGGCGGGGTCTCGGTCGACCTGGCCGACGGCTCGGGCCTGCCGGTTCTGTCAGTGCGGGAGTTGATCGTTCGCCCCATCACCGTCGGCGCGCTGTCGGCCGCGTTGGCGGCCGCGGCCGGTGGGGGCGGCGGCCTGTACGAAGTCGGGTGGACGCCGGTCTCGTTGGAGCCCAGGCCAATTGACGACGACAGCCTCACGGTGTGGGAACCGGCTCCGGCGGCCGGGGATGCGGTCGGCTCGATCTACGCGGCCACTCATGCGGCCTTGGGCGAGCTGCAGTCGTGGCTGGCCGGTGACGGCTCCGGGGTCTTGGTAGTCCTGACGCACGGCGCGGTCGGCCTGACGGGCGAGGATGTCACCGACCTGGCGGGTGCGGCGGTCTGGGGGTTGGCGCGCGCGGCGCAGGCCGAGCAGCCGGGCCGAGTGGTGCTGGTCGATTCGGACGGCTCGCTGGACATTGTCGAGGCCATCGCTGCCGGTGAGCCGCAAGTGGTGGTGCGTTCCGGCGTCGCGCACGCGGCCCGGCTGGGCACGGTCGGCGCCGGCGCGGTGCTGGAGCTGCCGGTCGGCGGCTGGCGGCTGGCCGCAGGCGGTGGCGGGACGCTGGAAGACGTGGTGGTTGCCCCCGCCGCACCGACGGAACTGGGTGCCGGGCAGGTGCGGGTGGCGGTGGCCGCGGTCGGGGTGAACTTCCGGGATGTATTGGTCGCGTTGGGCATGTACCCCGGCGGCGGCGAGCTCGGCGCCGAGGGGACCGGCGTCGTCATCGAGGTGGCCCCCGGGGTCACCGGACTCGCGGTCGGCGATGCGGTGCTGGGCCTGCTGGGGTTCGTCGGTTCCGAGGCCGTGGTCGATGCGCGGCTGGTCACTGCGGTGCCCGCGGGGTGGACGGCGGCGCAAGCGGCCAGCGTGCCGGTGGTGTTCTTGACCGCGCTGTACGGGTTATCGGTGCTGGCCGGTGTCAAGGCGGGCGACCGCGTGCTGGTGCACGCCGCCACCGGCGGGGTGGGGATGGCGGCGGTGCAGCTGGCCCGGCACTGGGGTGCGGAGGTGTTCGCCACCGCCAGCCGCGGCAAGTGGGACACGTTGCGCACCATGGGATTTGACGACGATCACATCGGCGATACCCGCACCCTGGAATTCGAGGACAAGTTCCTGGCCACCACCGGCGGCGCCGGGGTCGACGTGGTCCTCAACTCGTTGGCCGGTGAATTCCTTGACGCCTCGCTGCGGCTGTTGGTCGGCGGCGGGCGCTTCATCGAGATGGGCAAGACCGACCTGCGCGACCCCGATTCCATGCCGGCCGGCGTGATGTATCGGGCGTTCGATCTGATGGAAGCCGGCCCAGACCACATCGCCTCGATGCTGTCAGACCTGATCGGGCTGTTCGATGCCGGGGTGTTGAAGCCCTTGCCGGTCAAGGCATTTGATGTGCGGTGTGCCTCGGCCGCCTATCGGTTCGTCAGCCAGGCCCGCCAGATCGGCAAGGTGGTGCTGACGCTGCCGGACGGCCCCGACGACCCGGTGCTGGCGGGTTCGGGTGGCGGCCTGGCCGGCGGCAGCGTCCTGATCACCGGCGGCACCGGCATGGCCGGCGCGGCGGTTGCCGCACATCTGGTGGGCCGCTACGGCGTGGGCCACGTGGTGTTGCTCAGCCGCAGCGGCGCCGACGGCGACGGCGTGCCGGAGCTGGTGGATCGGCTCGAAGGCGCCGGTGCCGAGGTGTCGGTGGCGGCCTGCGACGTGGGTGACCGGGAGGCGCTCGCGGGCGTGATCGCTCAACTGCCGAGCCGATACCCGCTCAAGGGCGTGTTCCATGCCGCCGGCGTGATCGACGACGGGTTGATCGCGTCGCTGACGCCGGACCGAGTGGATACGGTGTTGCGCAGCAAGGTCGATGGCGCGTGGAACCTGCACGAGCTCACCCGGGACATGGACCTGTCGGCGTTCGTGCTGTTCTCGTCGATGGCCGGCATCGTGGGATCCCCGGGCCAGGGCAACTACGCCGCGGCGAACAGCTTCCTGGACGGGTTGGCCGCGCATCGGCGCGCACAGGGCCGGGCGGGCTTGTCGGTGGCCTGGGGGCTGTGGGAACAGGCCAGCGGCATGACCCAGCATCTCAGCGATCGCGACAAGGCCCGGATGAGTCGCAGTGGGCTCGCGCCCCTGTCCACCCCGCACGCGCTGCAGCTGTTCGACGAGGCCATGCTGGCCGACCGAGCGCTGCTGGTGGCCGCCCGCATCGACGCGGCGGGGCTGGGCGCGAGCGGGGCCGTCCCGCCGGTGTTGCGTGACCTCGTCGCACGACGGGGACGGCGACTGATCATCGATAACGACCCGGGGGCCTCGGCGTCGCGGCTGGCCACCCGGCTACAGGGCCTGAGCTCCGAACAGCGGCACCGTCAGCTGGTGGAGCTGATGTGTACCAACGCCGCAACGGTGTTGGGCCGTTCCACCGCCGACATCGACGCCGATGCGGCGTTCCAGGACCTCGGCTTCGATTCGCTGACGGCCGTGGAGCTGCGCAACCGCCTCAAAGCAACGACCGGACTGACGCTTTCGCCGACGCTGATCTTCGACTACGCGACGCCCGCCGCGCTCGCCGAACATGTCGACGCGCAGCTGCTCGCCGCCACCGCCGGCGCCGGCAAGGCCGCCGCCGAACCCGACCGGCTGGCCCGGTTCAACGACGTCGCGGGCGAGCTCCAAGCGCTGATCAACCGGCCCGGGTGGACCGACGAGGACAAGACGCGGCTCACCGCCCGCATCCGCACCATCCTGGCCGAGCTGACCGCGCCGCCGCTCGAGGTGAGCCAGCCCGACGCGATCGACGACGACATCACCACCGCCACCGAACGCGAGCTCTTCGCCATCCTCGACGAAGACTTCGGTCCCTGATGCGCAACGAGCCGAGGGTGTCGTGTCGCCGACCGACATAGCGATCATCGGGCTGGCATGCAGGTTCCCCGCCGCCGCCGGCCCCCGTGACTTCTGGCAGGTGCTGCGCGACGGACGTGAGGTCGCCCAACTGCCGGGCGACATCGCCGAATTCGACGCGGACTTCTTCAACCTGTCGCCGCGCGAGGCCAGCGCGATGGACCCGAGGCAGCGGCTGGCGCTGGAGCTGGCGTGGGAACTGTTCGAAGACGCCTTCCTGATCCCGGAAACCCAACGCGGCGAACTGGTTTCGGTCTTCCTCGGCGCGATGGGCGACGACTACGCCCTGCTGACGCTGCGCGATGCCGAGGACAACGTCAACCATCACTCGTTCGCCGGGATCAGCCGGGGCATGATCGCCAACAGGATCTCGTACGCCTTCGGGCTGCAGGGCACCAGCATGACCGTCGACTCCGGTCAGTCCTCCTCCCTGGTCGCGGTGCACCAGGCGTGCGAAAGCTTGCGCGCCGGTGCGTCGCGGCTGGCGATCGCCGGGGGGATCCAGCTCAACCTGGCGCCCGAAACCGCCGCGCTCGAAACGGAATTCGGGGCGCTGTCGCCGTCGGGGCACACGTATGCCTTCGATGCGCGGGCGGACGGCTACGTGCGGGGCGAGGGTGGCGCCCTCGTCCTGCTGCAGCCGCTGAGGGCGGCCCTCGAGGACGGGAATCGCGTCCGGGCGGTCATCCGGGGCAGCGCCGTCGGCAACGCCGGGCACAGTTCCGCCGCACAGACCATACCGTCGGTCGCCGGTCAGGCAGACGTGATCCGGTGCGCGCTGGCCAACGCCGGATTGACCCGCGCGGACATCGATTACGTCGAGGCGCACGGGACCGGCACCGAGATCGGCGACCCGATCGAGGCGAGGGCGCTAGGCGACATCTTCTGCGGCCGCGGTGATCGTCCGGTGCGCCTGGGCTCGGTGAAGACCAACATCGGCCACACGGGTAGCGCCGCGGGAATCGCGGGCCTGCTCAAGACGGTGCTGGCGCTCGAAAACGCCGCGATCCCACCGAGCCTCAACTACGTGAGCTCCGGCCCCGATACCGACCTGGCGGCGCTCGGGCTTGAGGTCAACACCGCACTCACGCCCTGGCCGGCCGGGGGCCATCCGCGTCGGGCGGGGGTGTCGTCGTTCGGCATGGGCGGTACGAACGCCCACGTTATCGTCGAACAGTCGCCGCGGCCCGCGGAAGCCGCAGCCGCGGAACATGTTTCGCCCACGCCGGTGGCCTGGGTGTTGTCGGCCCGCTCGGAGCCGGCGCTGGCCCAGCAGGCTGAACGGTTGAGGGCGCACCTGGCCGCCGAGGACGGGATCGACGTCGCCGACGTGGCGTGGTCGCTGGCCACCACGCGCTCGGCGCTCGAACACCGGGCCGTCCTGGTCGGCGACGATCGCGACTCCCTGACGGCGCAATTGGTGGCGCTGGCCGCCGGCACGGCGATGGCCGGCCGGTCGCGGCCAACGGGCAAGACGGCGTTCGTGTTCCCCGGCCAAGGCGCGCAATGGCCGGGCATGGGCGCCCAGTTGTACGAGCGATTCCCGGTGTTCGCCAACGCCTTCGACGGGGCCGCCCTGGCCCTGGATGGCAGGCTGCGATTGCCGCTCAAGGACGTGATCTGGGGGGATAAACCAGATTTGTTGGAGAACACCGAATTCGCCCAGCCGGCGCTGTTCGTCATCGAGGTGGCGCTCGCGGCGTTGCTGCGGGACTGGGGGATGGTCCCGGACGTGGTGCTGGGCCATTCGGTGGGTGAGATCGTCGCGGCCCACGTCGCGGGCGTCCTGACGCTGGACGACGCCGCGACCGTCGTGGTGGCGCGCAGCCGGCTGATGGCGGGGCTCCCGGCGGGCGGGGTGATGATCGCGGTCGCGGCCGGCGAGCAGGACGTGGCGGCGTTGCTCACCGACGGCGTGGCGATCGCGGCGGTCAACGGCCCCAATTCCGTGGTGATTTCGGGTGCCGAAGGCCCGGCGACAGAGGTGGCGAACCTGCTCGCACAGCGAGGGGCGAAGGTGCACCGGCTGGCGGTGTCGCATGCGTTCCATTCGCCGCTGATGGACACCATCACCGACGACCTCGCCGCCCTGGTGGCCGGCGTGACACCCCGCGAGGCGCGAATCACGTTGATATCCAACATGTCCGGTCAGCCCGCCGACGCGGGTTACGGCACGGGACGGTACTGGGTGGAGCACGTGCGTCAGCCGGTTCGCCTGATCGACGGTGTGCGCTCGGCGGAGTCGCTGGGCGCCGAGGTATTCGTCGAGGTGGGTCCGGCCGCCGGCCTGACCGCGGCGGTCGAGCAGTCGCTGCGCGCCGACCGCGGCGCCGCGATCGCGACGCTGACCAAGGACGAGCCCGAAGTCGGGGCGCTGTTCGCCTCGGCCGGACGGGCGTTCACCATCGGGCTGGACGTGAATTGGCCGGCCGCGTTGACCGGCCTGCGCGCCCGCCGGGTGGAACTGCCCACGTACGGGTTCGCCCGGCGGCGGTATTGGTTGGGGGCGAGCGCCAACGCCGCGGGGCCGGTGATCAGCCGGTCCGCGGGCCTGGCCGAGCAGCTGCAAACTCTGTCCCGCGACGAGCAGCGTCGCCAGCTGGTGGAGCTGATCTGCGTGCACTCGGCCGCGGTGCTCGGGCATTCGAGCGGCCGCGACGTCGATGCCGACCGCGCCTTTCAGGACCTGGGCTTCGAGTCGCTTACCGGAGTCGAGCTGCGCAACAGGCTGCGCACCGAAACCGGGTTGGCGCTGTCGCGCACGCTGATTTTCGACTTTCCTACGCCGACGGTATTGGCCGACCACCTGCGCGAAAAGCTGCTGCATGCCGATCGCGAAGAATCGGACGAGGACAAGATCTGGACAACGCTGCGCAAAATTCCGCTTCACGAGCTCCGGCGAACCGGTTTGCTGGACAAACTTTTGCTGCTGGCCGGCGAGCCGGAAGAATTGCCCGCGAATTCGACGGTCAGCGACGAGCTAATCGACTCGTTAAGCGCCGACGCGTTAATCGCGATGGCCCTTGACGACGACGAAGCCGGCGGCGCAGGATGACGAAATCCACGCTCGCAGAAATGGTTCCGCGCATTGGCGTGCTTCGATATTGGACGGCTGTTGAATAGCGATAACTTTGCCGAAGTTCGGCTGACCGCATAAACTTCGGTGCAGCGGGCAATTCTTGGAAGCGCAGAGGTAGGCCATGAGCGTAATCGCAGGTGTGTTCGGCGCGTTGCCTCCTCATCGGTACAGCCAAAGCGAGATTACCGACCAGTTCGTCGAGTTCCCCGCATTGCGGGAACACGAAGAAATTGTTCGGCGACTACACGCCGGCGCGAAGGTCAACAGCCGCCACCTGGTGCTGCCGCTCGAGCAGTACCAATCAGTGAGCGACTTCGGTGCGGCCAACGAGATCTTCATCGACAAGGCGGTCGAGCTCGGCTGCGAGGCGCTGCTCGGCGCGCTGGACGAGGCCGGCCTGCAACCGCAAGACATCGACATGTTCGCCACCACCACAGCGACCGGCGTCGCGGTGCCCTCGCTGGACGCCCGGATCACCGGTCGGCTGGGCCTGCGCCCGGACGTGCGCCGGATCCCGCTGTTCGGCCTGGGGTGCGCGGCCGGGGCGGCGGGGGTCGGCCGGCTGCACGACTATCTGCGCGGCGCACCCGACGGCGTCGCCGCCCTGGTGTCGGTCGAGCTTTGCTCGCTCTCCTTTCCCGGCGTCCGGCCCACGGTGTCGGGACTGGTCGGCACCGCCATGTTCGGCGACGGCGCGGCCGCTGTGGTCGCCGTCGGTGACCAGCGCGCCGAGCAGGTAGTAGCCGCCGGGCCCGACATCCTGGACTCGCGCAGCCGCCTGTACCCGGATTCGCTGAACATCATGGCCTGGAACGTCAGCTCGGCCGGGCTGCAGCCGGTGCTGTCGCCGGAGCTGACCACGCTCATCGAGCGCCACTTGGCCGACGACGTCACTAAGTTTCTTGCCGTCAACGGGCTGACCAGAGACGACATCAAAGCCTGGATGGCCCACCCCGGCGGCCCCAAGGTCATCGACGCGATCGGCAAGACGCTTCAGCTGCGCCCCGAGGCGCTCGAGCTGACCTGGCGGTCGCTCGGCGAAATCGCCAACCTCTCCTCGGCCTCGATCCTGCACATCCTGCGCGACACCATGGCCAAGCCGCCGGCGGCCGGGAGCCCCGGCGTGATGCTGGCGCTGGGACCTGGATTCAACGCCGAACTCGTCCTGCTGCGCTGGCGCTAGGTCGGTACCTCGACGCCGGCTACTCGACGGCGTCGGACAGCTCCAGCCAGCGGGTCTCCAGATCGGCGACCTCGCTTTCGAGCGCCCGCAGCTCCTGGGTCATCCGGGTCAACGCGACATGGTCGGAATGGTCATGGTCGGCCAACTCGTGGTGTTTGGCCGCGATCCGGTCGGCCAGGCGGGCCAGCTGACGGTCGACCGAGGCCAACTCCTTTTCCGCCGCGCGCCGCTGGGCGCCGGACAGAGCCTCGGGCTCGGCCACCGCAGACGAAGACGCAGCCGAATCCCGGCCCGGCGTGGAATGGCTTGCCAGCCGCAGATATTCGTCGATCCCGCCGGGCAGATGCCGCAGCCTGCCGTCGAGAATCGCGTACTGCTGGTCGGTGACGCGTTCCAGTAGATACCGGTCGTGCGAGACGACGATCAATGTGCCCGGCCACGAGTCGAGCAAATCCTCTGTGGCGGTGAGCATGTCGGTGTCCACGTCGTTGGTGGGCTCGTCGAGCAGCAGGACGTTGGGCTCGGAGAGCAGCGTGAGCATCAGCTGCAGCCGCCGGCGCTGGCCACCGGAGAGCTCGCTGACCCGCGCGGAGAGCTGGCCGCTGCCGAAGCCGAGCCGCTCGAGCAGTTGGGTGGGGGTGACTTCGCGGCCCTCGACCTCGTAGCCGCCCCGCAGGCTGCCCAGCACATCGGCGATCCGGTCGTTGGCGACGTCGGCCAACATGTCACCTTGCTGATCGAGCACCGACAGCTGGACGGTCTTGCCGCGCTTGACCCGGCCGCTGTCGGGCGCCACGGTCCCGGCGATCAACCCCAGCAGCGTCGACTTGCCCGCGCCGTTGGCGCCGACGATGCCGGTGCGCTCGCCGGGGCCGATCCGCCATTCGACGTCGCGCAGCACCTGACGCCCTGTAACAGGCGGGTACGAGACGGACACGTCGAGTAGGTCGATAACGTCCTTGCCGAGCCGCGCCGTCGCCAGCTTGGCCAGCTCGACGGTGTTGCGCAGCGGGGGCACGTCGTCGATCAGCTGGTTGGCCGCGTCGATGCGGAACTTGGGCTTCGAGGTGCGCGCCGGCGGGCCGCGGCGCAGCCAGGCCAGCTCCTTGCGCATCAGGTTCAGCCGTTTGGCCTCGGTGGCGGCGGCCTGCCGGTCGCGCTCGACGCGCTGCAGCACGTAGGCCGCGTAGCCGCCCTCGAATGGCTCGACGATGCCGTCGTGCACCTCCCACGTGGCGGTCGCGACCTCGTCGAGGAACCAGCGGTCGTGGGTTACCACCAGCAGGCCGCCGGCGCTGGCGGCCCAGCGCCGCCGCAGGTGCTCGGCCAACCAGGTGATGCCCTCGATGTCGAGGTGGTTGGTGGGTTCGTCGAGGGCGATCACGTCCCACTCGCCGATCAGTAGCTGGGCCAGCTGCACCCGCCGCCGCTGGCCGCCGCTGAGGGTGGAAACCGTTGCATCCCAGTCGATGTCGGATACCAGGCCGCCGACCACATCGCGGATGCGAGGGTCACCAGCCCACTGGTGCTCGGGCTGATCGCCGACCAGTGCCCAGCCGACGGTGTGGGCGGGGTCGAGGGTATCGGCCTGACTGAGCGCGCTGACCCGCACTCCGCTGCGACGGGTGACGCGCCCCGAGTCGGGTCGCAGTTCACCGGTGAGCAGCCGCAGCAGGCTGGACTTGCCGTCGCCGTTTCGCCCGACGATGCCGATGCGGGCGCCCTCGTTGACTCCGAGCGTGACCGAGCCGAACACGACCTGAGTCGGGTATTCCAGGTGAACGGCCTCAGCCCCCAGTAGGTGCGCCACCCGGGCAATTATTCGAGAGTCACCTATGCGTGGTCGACGTGGGTACCGGTGTCGGCCGATGCGGAGCACGCGACGGCGTCCAATAAGCGGTCCGCGACGTCGCGGACCTTGAGGTCCGTTTCCTAAGACCGCCAGACCAGAACCTCCTGCTCGATGCGGGCGCGGGCCCGTCCGCTCCCTTCAACAGCTCGCGCAAGAAATCGCGCCCATTACAGCTCAACGCTTTTGGTCACTTCGGCCGGGTCCTCTGCTGTGGCGCCGGGGGTTTCGTGCGGCCCGCGCGCGGCAGCGGCCCGGTAGCACTCCTCATGCTTCGCCGCCCGGCGAGCTGACGGTCGAACCAGACGGCCGCCGACAGCTGCCGCCGCCGGTCGTGCTGATGAGGTATGAGGTCGTACATCGATCGCCGCCACCCATTGGGCCGCCTCGCTTCTGGAACGAAATACGCTTCGGCGCCCGCTACTTCACCGCCGAGATGGGCCGGTGACACCGAGTTAACCGCTTAAGCGCTCCGCTGGATATTCGACCGAAAGCGGCCCGACGTCCGCACCTTCCCTTGAGACCCGGTCCGGACGTAGGCTAATTGGCAGATGCGCCTATATCTCTAGGCCATCGGGCCGGCCCCGGCGCTCGCCGCGGGAGAAGGATTCTTGCGGCCGCGATCGATTTCGTTGCATCCCAATCAATGTCAGACCGGATTCCGGCGGCACCGCCGCGGGCGGTCCCACCGACCGTACCCAACGGGGGATGGCCTCGAGGCCGTCAGTTCCCGCCGCTGCGCCGATGCGTCCGCCGTTTCGTCTGCGTGGCCGACGCGCGCGACCTTGCCGGCGGCCAACCGAGCCGAGTTAAGGCAACCTAAGTCGGTTCTGAGGGCCTCCGGACCCCCCGATGTCCCGCTGAGCGGGCGAAAAGTCATGGGAAAATAGGCCTTTCGGCAAACGTACTTTGATGCATTACGTTTTGACTTTTACCTTCATCTAGAAGGTAATTGCCCTCCAGTGCAAAGCAGCGGTACGAGGAGCCCGAACCCGGCGCGTTCGGGCCAGATTCGATAAGTGATTGCACTGCAACATATTTCGTAGAAATACGGGTCTGCGGGGCCGCCGTGGCCGTCGGGGCGCTCGCGCGGGGATTGCCGAAATGCGCGCTCCCCGAACGGCATGCGGAACTGACGACGCCGAAAAAAGTTTTGTTGAAATCTATCCAATAAGGCCTTCGGCGACATACGCTAACCGCGTCTCGGGCAACACAATCGGGGATCTGGAAACAGATTGTCCTTGGACGAAGGGGGTAGTAAATGTCTCGTATCAGTAGCAAAGTCGTCATTGCCGTAGTTCTTGGCTTCACTGCGTTGACGGCGTCGGGATGTACGTTCCCGCTCACCGTTTCGTGCGGTGGGACGCCTCCATCCTGCACCACTGGGTAGTAGTCCTGCAGACAAGCGCACGCCGGCAGCTAAAGGTCTGTCCGCCGTCGGGGAGCAGACCGGATTCGGAGGTTTAGTAATGACCGAATATGTCGGCGTGCGCTCACTTGGCATGAAACTGCGGTTCTCAACGTGCGCCAGCCGAATGGCGACCAGAGAACTGCGACCCGGTTTCATGACTTGACCGTGTGGGTGCCCGCCGTAACCCGGCGGGCCCCGTACGGCATCTCGCTGGAAGGCGAATTGGCGACATTACGGGCCGCGGTATTGAGGGGTTACCGAGGTCCGTAATGTCGCCGCTTTTTGCGTCGCGTTAGTGCGGTGCCCAGGGTGGCTCCGCGTGTCCCCGCCGCAGCAAACTGCCTGACCAGAACCGCCGCGCATGGCGATGTGCCATGATGTCCAGGCTGTCAACATTGGGGAGCGGCGGTGGACCTCAACTTTTCGCTGATCACGCGACCGGTCGAACGACTGGTGGCAACGGCGCAAAACGGGCTGGAAGTACTACGCCTGGGCGGCTTGGAAACCGGTAGCGTTCCCTCGCCGTCCCAAATCGTCGAGACCGTACCGATGTACAAGCTCCGTCGGTACTTTCCACCCGACAGCCGTCCCGGCCAGAAGCCGGTCGGACCGCCGGTGCTGATGGTGCACCCGATGATGATGTCGGCGGACATGTGGGACGTCACCCGCGACGAGGGCGCGGTCGGCATCCTGCACTCGCATGGGCTCGATCCCTGGGTCATCGATTTCGGCTCGCCCGACAAGATCGAGGGCGGCATGCGCCGCAACCTCGCCGATCACATCGTCGCGCTCAGCCAGGCCATCGAAACTGTCAGGGAGGCCGCCGGCAGCGACGTGCATCTGGTCGGCTATTCGCAGGGCGGTATGTGGTGCTATCAGGTTGCCGCCTACCGGCGTTCGAAGAGTCTGGCCAGCATCGTGACGTTCGGTTCCCCGGTCGACACCCTGGCCGCGCTGCCGATGGGCATCCCGGCGAACTTCGCCCCGCCGGTCGCCAACTTCATGGCCGACCACGTGTTCAGCCGGCTGGCGATCCCAGGTTGGTTGGCGCGCGCGGGCTTTCAGATGCTGGACCCGCTCAAGACGGCCAAGGCCCGGGTGGACTTCGTGCGTCAGCTGCACGACCGCGAGGCGCTGCTGCCGCGCGAACAGCAGCGCAGATTCCTGGAGTCCGAAGGGTGGATCGCCTGGTCGGGACCGGCCATCTCGGAGTTGCTCAAGCAGTTCATCGCGCACAACCGGATGATGAGCGGCGGCTTCGCCGTGAACGGGCAGCTGGTGACGCTGACCGACATCACCTGCCCGGTGCTGGCCTTCGTCGGAGAGGTCGACGACATCGGCCAGCCGGCCGCGGTGCGCGGCATCCGGCGGGCGGCGCCGGACGCCGAGGTTTACGAATCCCGAATCAGGACAGGACATTTCGGCCTGGTCGTCGGGTCCAAGGCGGCCGAGCAGGGCTGGCCCACCGTGGCCGCGTGGGTGGAGTGGCTCGCCACCGGCGGCGACAAGCCGGCCGCCATAGACCTGATGGCCGATCAGCCGATCGAGCACACCGACAGCGGTGTCGCCCTGAGTTCGCGGCTCGTCCATGGGATCGGTGAGGTCTCCGAGACGGCGCTGGGCCTGGCTCGCGGTGCCGCCGACGCGGTCGTCGCGGCCAACAAGTCGATGCGGACCATGGCCGTCGAGACGGCGCGCACCCTGCCGCGGCTGGCTCGGCTGGGCCAGATCAACGACCACACCCGGATCTCGCTGGGCCGCATCATCAGCGAGCAGGCGAGCGACGCCCCGCAGGGCGAGTTTCTGCTCTTCGACGGCCGGGTGCACACCTACGAGGGCGTCGACCGGCGCATCAACAACGTCGTCCGCGGCCTGATCGAGGTCGGGGTCCGCCAGGGCGACCGGATCGGCGTGCTGATGGAGACCCGGCCCAGCGCACTGGTCGCGATCGCCGCGCTGTCCAGGCTGGGCGCGATCGCCGTCGTGATGCGACCCGACACCGAGCTGGCCGCGTCGGTCCGGCTCGGCGGTGTGACCGAGATCCTGACCGACCCCACCAACCTCGACGCGGCGCGGCAGTGGACGGGCCGGGTGCTGGTGCTGGGCGGCGGTGAGACCCGCGATCTGCACCTGCCCGGGGACGCCCTGGAGCAGGGCCATGTCGTCGACATGGAGAAGATCGACCCCGACGCCGTCGAGCTGCCCGCGTGGTACCGGCCCAACCCCGGCCTGGCCCGCGATTTGGCGTTCATCGTGTTCAGCGCGGTGGGTGGCGAACTGGTCGCCAGGCAGATCACCAACTACCGGTGGGCGGTGTCGGCCTTCGGAACCGCGTCGGCGGCCGGCCTGGACCGCCGCGACACCGTCTACTGCCTCACGCCGCTGCACCACGAGTCCGCGCTGCTGGTCAGCCTGGGCGGCGCGGTCGTCGGCGGCGCCCGGATCGCGCTGTCCCGCGGCCTGCGCGCGGACCGGTTCGTCCAGGAGGTCCGCCAGTACGGCGTCACGGTCGTGTCCTACACGTGGGCCATGCTGCGCGATGTCGTCGACGATCCGGCGTTCGTGTTGCATGGAAACCATCCGGTGCGGCTGTTCATCGGGTCGGGTATGCCGACGGGCCTGTGGGAGCGGGTCATCGACGCCTTCGCCCCCGCCCACGTCGTGGAGTTCTTCGCCACCACCGACGGGCAGGCGGTGCTGGCCAACGTGTCCGGGGCCAAGATCGGCAGCAAGGGCCGGCCGCTGCCCGGCGCCGGCCGGATCGAGCTGGGTGCCTACGACACGGAGAACGACCTGATCCTGGAGGACGACCGCGGGTTCGTGCGGGTCGCCGGGGTCAACGAGGTCGGGATGATGCTGTCGGCGTCCAACGGCCCCATCGATCCGAACGCGTCGGTCAAACGCGGCGTCTTCCGGGCGGGTGACACCTGGATATCGTCGGAAAGCCTGTTCCGCCGCGACGAGGACGGCGACTACTGGTGGTTGGGCCGGCGTCACACGGTGGTGCGCACCGCTCGGGGATTGGTCTACGCCGAGCCGGTCACCGACGCGCTCGGCCTGATCAACGGCGTCGACCTCGCGGTCACCTACAACGTGCCGTTCGGCAACCTGGAGGTCGCGGTGTCGGCGGTGACCCTGCTGCCCGGCGCGAGCATCACCGCGGGGGACTTGACCGAGGCCTTCGCCAAGATGCCCGTCGGGCTGGGACCCGACATCGTGCACGTGTGCCCGGAGATGACGCTGAGCGCGACCTACCGGCCGACGGTCAGCGCGCTGCGCGCGGCCGGGATCCCGAAGGCCAAGCGGACGGCGTGGTATTTCGACACCGCCACCGATCAATTCCGCCAGTTGACGGCGGCCGTGCGGACCGAACTGAGCGCCCGGTATCGAGGCAACGATGATTGACGAGGCCCTGCTGCAGATCCTGGTCTGCCCGGCCGACCGCGGTCCGCTGCTCCTGGTGTCCCAAGAAGGCGGGGCCGAGCTGCTCTACAACCCGAGGCTGCGCCGCGCCTATCGCATCGAGGACGGCATCCCGGTACTGCTCGTTGACGAGGCCCGCGACGTCGACGACGACGAGCACGCCCGGCTCACGGAGCGAGGCCGTCCGGCAGCTCCCCGGTGAGGTAGCGCTGCAGATTCGGCGCGATGGTCTGGGCGACCTGCTCGGCCGGTAGCGAGGCCAATGGCTCGACCTGCACGATGTAGCGGGCCATCACCACGCCCATCAATTGCGATGCGACGAATAGGGCGCGAATCTTGCCGGTTCCCGGGGGATTGTCGACGCGGGAACCCACCTCCTCGACGACGATCTCCTGCAGGAAGGAACGCGCCAGGTTGAGGTCCGCCCCGGATATCAATCCTCGGAGGGTCGCGATCAGCCCCGCGCCCAATTCGGAGTCCCAGATCGGCAACAGCACCGACGGCAGCCGCAGCCCGAGCTCCTCAACGGGGGTCTCCCGCATCGGCACCAACACGGTCATCGGGTCGATCGGGAGACGGATCGCGGCGGCGAACAGCTGTTGCTTGGTGCCGAAGTAGTGATGCACCAGAGCGGCGTCGACTCCCGCCCCCGCGGCTACGGCACGAATCGAGGTGCGGTCGATTCCGTTGCGCGCGAACAGCTCTCGCGCACTGGCCAGGATGCGGTCCCGGGTGTCGGAGTTCCCGGCCGGCCGTCCGGGCCGCCGCCTGCGCCCGGTGTTGGCGGCCGTCACCTGGGCCGTCCGTGTCGACCCGCTGCGCCCCTTGCGATCGCCACTACCCCGTTCGGCGCCGCAGTGTCGCCGCGGCCAGGCACAGCGCGGCGAACGCCGAACCCGCCACGACGGCGATGTCGCGCACCGCGACTCCGGTCAATTCGGTGTGCGAATTCACCTGCTGCAGTGCTTCCAGCGCGTAGCTCGCCGGCATCACGTTGCTGATCCATTGCAGCCATTCTGGCATCGCCGCGCGCGGGACGATGATGCCGGCCAGCAGCAGCTGCGGCACCATCACCAGCGGGATGAACTGCACCGCCTGAAACTCGGTGCGCGCGAACGCACTACACAGCAGGCCCAGGCCGACCCCGAGCACCGCGTTGACGACCGCGATCACGAACACCCACACCCAGCTGCCCTTGGTATCGAAGCCGAGGAACCAGAACGCCACGGTGCAGGCCACCGTCGCCTGCAGGGCCGCGGCGATCGAAAAGGCGGTGCCGTAGGCGATCAGTAGATCGAGCCGGCGCAGGGGAGTGGTCAGAATCCGCTCCAACGTCCCGGACGCCCGTTCGCGCTGCATGGTGATCGCCGTGATGATGAACATCACGAACAGCGGGAAGAGGCCGAGCAGGATCAGGCAGGCGTTGTTGAACGGCGACGGTGTGCCCGGGAAGTGCGGGGCATTGTGAAACATGAAGTACATCAACGTGATAACCAGGACCGGCACGGCGACGATCATCGCGACGCTGCGGTGATCGGCGGCCAGCTGACGCAGAATCCGCGTCGTGGTGGCGGTGTAGCCCTTGATCCCTAGCCGGCTTGGCGCATGCTGCGCTTGATGATGGACAGAAACGCGTCCTCCAGTGACGTGCATCCCGTGTCCTCTCGTAGGTGGGTCGGCGTGGTGTGGGCGACGAGGCGGCCCTCGCGCATCAACAACAGGTCCCCGCAGTGGTCGGCCTCGTCCATCACGTGGCTGGAGACCAGCAACGTGGTTCCGGCCCGGGCGAGCTCGCTGAACTGTTCCCACAGGTCCGCGCGCAGCACGGGGTCCAGGCCCACCGTCGGCTCGTCGAGCACCAGCAGATCGGGCTGGCAGACCAGGGCACAGGCCAGCGAAACCCTGGTGCGCTGGCCACCGGAGAGGTTGGCGCACAACGCGGTTCGATGATCGGTCAGCCCGACCCGGTCGATCGCATCATCGGCGGCGTGGCTGTCGAAGCCGTACAGCGTGGCGAAGTAGCGCACGTTGTCGACGATCCGCAGGTCGTTGTAGATGGTGGGGTCCTGCGGCAGGTATCCGACGCGGCGGCGCAGCTCGGGGGAGCCGGCCGGCCTGCCAAGCACCGTGACCGTGCCGGACGTCACGACCTGGGTACCGACGATGCACCTGATCAGCGTGGTCTTCCCGCAGCCGGAGGGGCCGAGCAGGCCGGTGATGCTGCCGCGCCCGATCTGCACCGAAAAGTCCTGCAGCGCAGCGCGTTTCCCGCGGATCACCCGCAAGTGGTTGATGTCGACGGCAGGCTCCGGACCGCCCCGCGGTAATTCATCGTTCGATGAAATCATCATGTGATGAATAATTCGCCGCTACGGCGGAGTTGTCAAGAGGGCCTGCGGGCGCACGCGCTAGCGCGAGGCGCTAGCGCAAATCAGGACGACGTTGTGTCAGCCCGGCGAACCCGGACGGCGCAGCGGCAGGTGTCCGTGCACGCCTTCGGCGTAGGCGGTCTCCGCGTGCTGGGTGAGGTCGGCCCCGGCGGTCTCGTCCTCGGGGCTGAGCCGGAAGCCCATCACCCGTTCGATCACCTTCCCGAGGACGAACGTCACCGCGAACGCGTACACCGCGACGACCACGATCGCGAGCAGCTGCTTGCCGAGTTGGGCGAAGCCGCCGCCATAGAACAGGCCCTGCGGGCCCGCCGTCATCACCGCCGTGGCGAACAGCCCGATCAGCGATACTCCGACCACGCCGCCGACGAAGTGCACGCCGACCACGTCGAGCGAATCGTCATAGTTGAGGCGCATTTTCGCGGTCACCGCGAACGCGCACACGACGCCCGCCGCGAGGCCGACCGCCGCCGCGCCGAGCGTGTTGACCGTCCCGCACGACGGGGTGATGGCGACCAGGCCGGCGACCACGCCGGAGGCCGCGCCGAACGTGGTGGGCCTGCCGTCGCGGATCTGTTCGACGGTGAGCCAGCCGAGCATGCCCAAGCACCCGGCGACGAGGGTGTTGAGGAAGATCGCCGCCGCGGTTCCGTTGGCCGCCAACGCCGAACCGGCGTTGAAGCCGAACCAGCCGAACCACAGCAGCCCGACGCCGACGAACAGCAACGGCAGGTTGTGCGGCCGCATCGCGTCCTTCTTGAAGCCGATGCGGGGCCCGAGCACCAGCGCCAGGGCCAGCGCGGAAGCGCCGGAGACGATTTCGACCACCAGGCCGCCCGCGTAGTCGAGGACGCCGAGCTTGGCCAGCCAGCCGCCGGGACCCCATACCCAGTGCGCGACAACGGCATACACGACGATCGCCCACGCCGGGACGAACACGATCCAGGCGGCGAACTTGGCGCGGTCGGCGATCGCGCCGCTGACGAGGGCCGCCGTGATGATCGCGAAGGTCAACTGGAACGTGGCGTACAGCAGTTCGGGAACCGTGCCGTGCGCGGTGTCGGGTGTGATGCCGAGCATCCCGATGTGCTTGAGGTTGCCGATGAATCCGCCCGCCCCGTCCTCGGAGAAGGCGAGCGTGTAGCCGACCAGCAGCCACGCCACCGTCACCAGGGGGATGGAGATGAAGCTCATCATCATCATGTTGAGCACCCCGGTGGTGCGGACCATGCCGCCGTAAAAGATCGCCAGCCCGGGGGTCATCAGCAGGACCAGGGCGGTGCTGGCCAGCAGCCACGCGGTGGCGGCAGGGTCGATCGCATGCATTTTTGGGCTCCTTCGCCACGAGGCAACCGGGATATTGCCATGTTTGTGCAGTCGGTAGGTTCGTTGGGTGCGAATCGGTCGTGGCGCGGCCGCCGGCCAGCTGTCGGTCGATCCGGTCGCGGCCGCGAATCGTCTGCTCGGCGCCACACTCACGGGGCGGGGCGTGCGCGCGGTCGTCGTCGAGGTCGAGGCCTATGGCGGTGTGCCCGACGGGCCCTGGCCGGACGCGGCCGCCCACTCCTATCGGGGTCCCAGCGCCCGCAACACGGTGATGTTCGGACCCCCCGGTCGGCTGTACACCTACCGCAGCCACGGCATCCACGTCTGCGCGAACGTGTCATGCGGTCCCGACGGCACCGCCGCGGCCGTGTTGTTTCGGGCCGCCGCTGTCGACGAGGGTTTCGACGTCGCCCAAGCCCGGCGCGGCGCGGCGGTTCGCACCGCAGCGCTGGCGCGCGGCCCGGGAAACCTGTGCTCCGCCCTGGGAATCACCATGTCCGACAACGGGATTGATTTGTTCGACGCCAGCAGTCCGGTGCGGCTGACGCTGAACGGCGCCGAAGGCGCGGTGGCGGGTCCCCGCGTGGGCGTCAGCAAGGCCGCCGACCGGCCGTGGCGGTTGTGGCTGGCGGGCCGGCCGGAAGTCTCGGTGTATCGGCGAAGTCCGCGGGCACCCGCGCCCGGCACCAGCGACTAGCTCGCTCGCGCCGAGCGTCGAGTTGTTGGGCCGACAAGGCCCGAAACTGCGCAACAAGTCGACGCTCGCGGGCTCCGACCGACTGACCTGGGAGACTCTGTAGCCATGATCCTCGACGAGCTGACCTGGCGAGGGCTGATCGCGCAGTCCACCGACCTCGACGCGCTGGCCGCCGAGGCGCAGCGCGGGCCGATGACGGTCTACGCCGGTTTCGACCCGACCGCGCCGAGCCTGCACGCCGGGCACCTGGTGCCGCTGCTGGCGCTGCGGCGCTTCCAGCGCGCCGGTCATCGCCCGATCGTGGTGGCCGGCGGCGCCACCGGCATGATCGGCGACCCCCGCGACATCGGCGAGCGCACCATGAACGAGGCCGACACCGTCGCCGAGTGGACCGACCGCATCCGCGGCCAACTGGAGCGCTTCGTCGACTTCGACGACTCGCCGACCGGCGCGATCGTCGAGAACAACCTCGAGTGGACCCGGGCCATGTCGACGATCGAGTTCCTGCGCGACGTGGGCAAGCACTTCTCGGTCAACGTGATGCTCGACCGCGACACCGTGCGGCGGCGCCTGGAGGGCGACGGGATCTCCTACACCGAGTTCAGCTACATGCTCTTGCAGGCCAACGACTACGTCGAACTGCATCAACGCCACGGCTGCTCGCTGCAGATCGGCGGCTCGGATCAGTGGGGCAACATCATCGCCGGCGTCCGCCTGGTCCGCCAGAAGCTCGGCGCGGCGGTGCATGCGCTGACCGTCCCGCTGGTGACCGCGGCCGACGGCACGAAATTCGGCAAATCCACCGGCGGCGGCAGCGTGTGGCTCGATCCGCAGCTGACCAGCCCCTATGCCTGGTACCAGTACTTCGTCAACACCGCCGACGCCGACGTGATCCGCTACCTGCGCTGGTTCACCTTCCTGCCCGCCGAGGAGCTGGACGAGCTCGAACAGCAGACGGCCGAGCGCCCGCAGCAGCGGGCCGCCCAGCGCCGGCTGGCCGCCGAGCTCACCACCCTGGTGCACGGCGAGGCGGCCACCGAGGCCGTCGAGCACGCCAGCCGGGCGCTGTTCGGCCAGGGCGAGCTGGATCGCCTGGACGAGTCGACGCTGTCCGCGGCGCTGCGCGAGACGTCGGTCGCGCAGCTCACGCCCGGCGACCCCGACGGCATCGTCGACCTGCTGGTGGCCAGCGGCCTGTCGGCCAGCAAGGGCGCCGCGCGGCGGACGATCGGCGAGGGCGGCGTGTCGGTCAACAACGTTCGGGTCGACAGCGACGAATGGGCCCCGCAGCCTTCGGATTTCCTGCATGGCCGGTGGCTGGTGCTGCGCCGCGGCAAGCGCAACATCGCCGGCATCGAAAAGGTCTAGAAAAGGGCTAGGGAAGGTGTAGAAGCGGGGACCTCGTCTCGGAAGGAGAAGCCAAGCTCGAGGAGGGGGGACTCGAGGGAAGTTTGACGAGGTCCCCGCTGCACCACTTATCTTTCGACGTTTCGGCGCGGCGCGCTATCCCACGAACGGCTGAATCCCCGGCGGAAATCCGTTGTCCCCTAATTGGGGGACAGGACGTAAGATGGCACCAAACACGCTGCGCCTCTTGGCTTTCCGAAAGTCTGTTCGGTCGGCGCCACTGCACAAAGCGGCCGAACATGATCCACCCGGCAGCGTCGGGGAAGTGCCTGCAAAACGCGGTGGTTTGCAAACCTTAATCTCATCGTGTCCTGAATGTGACACTCGTTGACCAGTCTTGTCACAGTGATCTGCGCCCCCAAGACACCCACCCTGTGGCTCATCGTGTTGACCGCGGCCCTGGCCGCCGCGGCCGCGACGCTGGCGGCCCCGATCCGCGCCGACATGATCGGCAACACGTTTCTCAACGCTCTGACCAGCGCCGGCGTTCCGTATACCCAGCCGGCATCCACCACGGCCGCGGGCGAATCGGTCTGCCCGATGATCATCGCGCCGGGCGGCGATTTCGACTCCGTCGTCTCCAAAATGGCGGCCGGGAACGGCATGTCCCAGAAGACGGCGGGCATTTTCACCATCGTCGCGATCGCGACGTACTGCCCGGCGATGATCGCGCCGCTGGTGCCCAACCGCCTGAAGGGCTAGCTCGCCCGGCCGTGCCCGTATCCTTTGCAGGGTGCAGGAGGCAAACGAGGTGAGCGGCGCGAGTGGTCGACGACAGTAAGCGCCGCGGCGGCGACCGGCGACCGCACACATCCTCGGGGGGTGCCCCGCGACGCGGACCCCGCACCGAGCGGGACGACCGTTGGTCCGGACCCGGGCGGACGCGCTCGGCTCAGCCGCAGCAGACCGACGGCGATCGCGCGCCCCAAGGGCCCGCGATACCGGCCGAGGTGGACGCCAAGGATTTACCGCCGGAGGCCCGCCGCGAGCTGAGCACGCTGGACCGCGCCACCGCCGACGCCGTGGCACGTCACCTGGTGGCCGCAGGCGAGCTGCTCGACGAGGACCCGCAGGAAGCGCTGAACCACGCCCGCGCGGCCCGCGCCAGAACCAGCAGGATCGCCGCGGTCCGTGAAGCCGTCGGCATCGCCGCTTACCGCTGCGGGGATTGGGCGCAGGCGCTGTCCGAATTGCGTGCCGCCCGCCGGATGGGCAGCAAGTCGTCACTGCTGGCGCTGATCGCCGACTGCGAACGCGGCCTCGGCCGTCCGGAACGTGCGATCGAGTTGGCGCGTGGGCCCGAGGCGGCCGACCTCAACGAGGACGACGCCGACGAGTTGCGCATCGTCGCCGCGGGCGCGCGCTCCGATCTGGGGCAGCTGGAGCAGGCGCTGGTCGTGTTGTCGACCCCGCAGCTGGACCCGAGCCGCAGCGGCTCGACCGCGGCCCGGCTGTTCTACGCCTACGCCGATACCCTCCTGGCGCTGGGCCGCGACGACGAGGCGCTGCAATGGTTTCTGCGTTCGGCGGCCGCCGACATCGACGGCGTGACCGACGCCGAAGAACGGCTCAGCGAACTTGGCTGACACGAAACCCATTGCGCAGGAATATGATTGCCTGCTGATCGATCTCGACGGGACGGTGTTTCGCGGCCGTCAGCCCACCGACGGCGCGGTACAGACGCTGGACGAGATCACCAGCCGAAAGCTGTTTGTCACCAACAACGCCTCCCGCAGCGCCGAGGAGGTGGCCGCGCACCTGCGCGAGCTCGGTTTCACCGTCACCGGCGAGGACGTCGTCACCAGCGCGCAAAGCGCCGCGCACCTACTCTCCGAAAAGTTGCCGGCGGACTCGGCGGTGCTCATCGTCGGCACCGAGTCGCTGGCCAACGAAATCTCCGCGGTGGGGCTGCGCCCGGTGCGCAGCTTCGACGACGACCCCGCGGCCGTCGTCCAGGGGCTGTCGCAGACCATCGCGTGGCCCGATCTCGCCGAGGCCGCGCTGGCGATCCGGGCCGGGGCGCTGTGGGTGGCCGCCAACGTCGACACCACGCTGCCCACCGAGCGCGGTCTGCTGCCCGGCAACGGCGCCCTGGTGGCGGCGCTGCGGGCCGCGACCGGCTCCGAGCCCACGGTCGCCGGCAAGCCCGCGCCCACGCTGCTCAACGACGCGGTGGCCCGCGGCGACTTCCACGCACCGCTGGTGGTCGGCGATCGGCTCAACACCGACATCGAGGGCGCCAACGCCGCCGAATTGCCCAGCCTGATGGTGCTCACCGGGGTCAACAGCGCCCTGGACGCCGTCTGCGCCAAACCCGAACAGCGGCCCACGTATATCGGCCAGGACCTGCGGTCCCTGCGGCGGGACAGCGCGCTGCTCGCGGTGGGCCCGCAGCCCGCCTGGCGGGTCGACGTCGACGGCCAGACGGTGACGGTCAGCGGCAACGGCGGCGACGACCCCGACGGGCTGTCGATTGTCCGCGCAGTCGCCCACGCGGTGTGGGAAGCGGGGCTCGACGGTGGATCGCCTCGCATCGAGGCGGCCGACGACGCGGCGCGCGACGCGCTGCAACGCTGCGCTTTGGTGCGCGGCGACTGACGGATGACTTAGCGTAGAAACGCCATGAATATCGATCCTGATCAGATTCGCGCCGATATCGACTCCCTGCTCGCGCAGCTGCCCCAAGCCGGTGACCCGGAAAACCCGGAAAGCGGGCCCTCGCTGTCCGAGCTCGAAGACATCGCACGCCGCCTTTCCGAGGCCCACGACGTGCTGCTGGCTGCGCTGGAGTCGGCGGAGAGGGGCTGAGAGCGCCCATGCCTCGACGCGCCCGCGTTGACGCCGAGCTGGTCCGGCGCGGCCTGGCCCGGTCGCGGCAGCAGGCGGCCGAACTGATCGGCGCGGGCAAGGTCCGCATCGACGGCATGCCCGCGGTCAAACCCGGCACCGCCGTCGCCCTCACGTCGGCCTTGATCGTGGCCGACGACGGGGAACGCAGCTGGGTATCGCGCGGCGCGCACAAGCTGATCGGCGCGCTGGACGCGTTCGACATTCCCGTCGCCGGCCGTCGCTGCCTGGACGCCGGCGCATCCACGGGTGGTTTCACCGAGGTGCTGCTGGACTGCGGCGCCGTCGAGGTGGTCGCGGCCGACGTGGGCTACGGCCAGCTGGCCTGGTCGCTGCGCTCCGACCCGCGGGTGGTCGTCATCGAGCGGACCAACGCGCGTGAGTTATCGCCCGAGGCGATCGGCGGGCCGGTCGACCTCGTGGTGGCTGACCTGTCGTTTATCTCGTTGGCCACCGTGTTGCCCGCGCTGACTGGATGCGCTTGCGCGGACGCGGATATCGTTCCCATGGTGAAGCCGCAGTTTGAGGTGGGGAAGGGCCAGGTGGGTGCTGGCGGGGTGGTTCACGACCCTGGGTTGCGTGCCGAGGCGGTGCTGGGCGTCGCCAGGCGCGCCGGCGAACTGGGCTGGCACACCGTCGATGTCACCGCCAGCCCGCTGCCGGGCCCGTCGGGCAACGTCGAATACTTCCTGTGGCTGCGCGCCGAGACCGATCGGGCGCTGTCCGGCGACGGACTGGTCGGCGCGGTGCGGCGCGCGATAGCCGAGGGCCCGCAATGAGCGAGGAACGCACCGTCCTGCTGGTCGCGCACACCGGTCGCGACGAAGCGGCCGAAACCGCGCGGCGCGTGCAGAAAGTGTTGAGCGACAACGGGATTGCACTTCGCATGCTGTCCGCCGAGGGAGTGGACCGGGGGCCGCTGCGGCTGGTGCCCGACGACATGCGGGCGGTCGGCGCCGGCATCGAGGTCGTCGACGCCGATCCGGACGCCGCCGATGGCTGCGAACTGGTGTTGGTCCTCGGCGGCGACGGCACGTTCCTGCGCGCGGCCGAGCTGGCGCGCAACGCCGACATCCCGGTGCTCGGCATCAACCTGGGCCGCATCGGCTTCCTGGCCGAGGCCGAGGCGGAGGCCATCGACTCGGTGCTCGAGCACGTGATCGCCAAGGACTACCGCGTGGAAGAACGCCTGACGCTCGACGTCGCGGTGCGCCGGGGCGGTCACATCATCGACCAGGGCTGGGCGCTCAACGAGGCCAGCCTGGAAAAGGGCCCGCGGCTGGGCGTCCTGGGCGTGGTCGTCGAGATCGAGGGGCGTCCGGTGTCGACGTTCGGCTGCGACGGGGTGTTGGTGTCGACGCCGACCGGGTCGACGGCCTATGCGTTCTCGGCGGGCGGCCCGGTGCTGTGGCCTGACCTGGAGGCGATCCTGGTGGTGCCCAACAACGCTCACGCGCTGTTCGGCCGCCCGATGGTCACCAGCCCGGACGCCACCATCGCCATCGAGATCGAAGCGAGCGGCAACGACGCCCTGGTGTTCTGCGACGGCCGGCGCGAGATGCTGGTGCCAGCGGGCGGGCGGCTCGAGGTGACCCGGTGCGGTACGCCGGTGAAATGGGCCCGGCTGGACAGCGCGCCGTTCACCGACCGCCTGGTGCGCAAGTTCCGGTTGCCGGTGACCGGCTGGCGCGGACAGTAACGCCGCTGCGGGTGCTGACTGAATGCTGACCGAAATCCGCATCGAGTCGCTCGGTGCCATCAGCTCTGCGGTCGGGGAGTTCGGCCGCGGCCTGACGGTGCTGACGGGCGAGACCGGAACCGGCAAGACCATGGTGGTGACCGGGCTGCACCTGCTCGGTGGCGCCCGCGCCGACGCCACCCGGGTGCGCTCGGGGGCTGAGCGGGCGGTCGTCGAAGGGCGTTTCACCACAACCGATTTCGACGACTCGGCGGTCGCCGGTCTGGACGGCATGCTGGACGCGGCGGGCGCCGAGCGCGACGAGGACGGCAGCGTGATCGCGCTGCGCTCGGTCAGTCGCGACGGACCGTCGCGCGCCTACCTCGGCGGCCGCAGCGTGCCCGCCAAGTCGCTGGGCGACTTCACCGCCGAGCTGCTGACGTTGCACGGGCAGAACGATCAGCTGCGGCTGATGCGGCCCGAGGAGCAGCGCGGCGCCCTGGACCGCTTCGCCAAGGCCGGCCCCGCGCTCGAGCGCTACCGCAAGCTGCGCGACGCGTGGTCGTCGGCGCGCCGCGACCTGTTCGACCGCCGCAACCGGGCCCGCGAACTCGCCCTGGAGGCCGACCGGCTGAAGTTCGGGCTCGACGAGATCGAGGTCGTCGACCCGAAGCCCGCCGAGGACGAGGAACTGGTCGCCGAGATCCTGCGGCTGTCCGAACTGGGCACCCTGCGCGAGGCCGCGGCCTCCGCGCGCGCGTCGCTGTCCGCGGACGATGCCGACGGATTCGGCACCACCGCCACCGACAGCCTCGGACGGGCAAGGGCCGCACTGGAATCCACCGACGACAGCACCCTGCAGGCGCTGGGCAAACAGGTCGGCGAGGCGCTGACGGTGGTCGCCGATGCGGCGCGCGAGCTCGGCTCCTATCTGGACGAGCTGCCGACCGACGCCAGCGCGCTGGAGTCCAGGCTGGCCCGTCAGGCCGAGCTGCGCACGCTGACCCGCAAGTACGCGGCCGACATTAGCGGCGTCCTGCAGTGGGCGGCGGAATCCCGCGAGCGGCTGGCCCAACTCGACGTCTCGGAGGAGGGGCTGGCCGCGCTGGACCGCCGCGTCGACGAGCTGGCAGGCGAATTAGCCGAAGCAGCAGTCGATCTCAGCGCAATCCGGCGCAAGGCCGCCAAGCGACTGGCCAAGGAGGTCACCGGGGAGCTGTCCGGGCTGGCCATGGCCGACGCCCAGTTCTCCATCACGGTGACGGTCGATCCGGCGCCGGCCGCCGACGACCCGGCAACGATCGCGCTGCCCTCCGGCGAGCTGGTGCGGGCCGGCGCCGACGGCGCCGATCAGGTCGAGTTCGGTTTCGCCGCGCACCGCGGGATGGACCAGCTGCCGCTGGCCAAGAGCGCATCCGGTGGCGAGCTGTCCCGGGTGATGCTGGCGCTGGAGGTGGTGCTGGCCGCGTCGGCGGCGGGCACCACCATGGTGTTCGACGAGGTCGACGCCGGCGTCGGCGGCCGGGCGGCGGTGCAGATCGGGCGGCGGCTGGCGCAGCTGGCGCGCAGCCATCAGGTCATCGTGGTCACCCACCTGCCACAGGTTGCCGCCTACGCCGACGTACACCTCGTGGTGCACGGCGCGGGCCCGAAGGGGACCAGCGTGGTGCGGCGGGTGACCGACGACGAGCGGGTCGCGGAGCTGGCGCGGATGATGGCCGGGTTGGGCGAATCCGACAGCGGCCGCGCCCACGCCCGCGAGCTATTGGACGCGGCGCAGAACGACCAGATCTAACCGTCGCTTCCCCGTTCGAGACCACATCGTCGCGGGCCTGTTACAGATGTGACTCTAGATAACTTATGAGGCGGATGTTACGGCGCGCCTCCCGGCCTCGGCCGGGCATCGCGGACAGAATCAGCCTCCATGAGGATGTCTGGTCTGCTAACACGTAACACCTCCCGACCGGGTCTGACCGGCACCGCTCGGGTGGATCGCAACATCGACCGCCTGCTGCGCCGAGTGTGCCCCGGCGACATCGTGGTGCTCGACGTCCTCGATCTGGACCGCATCACCGCCGACGCGCTCGTGGAGGCCGACGTCGCTGCCGTCGTGAACGCGTCGCCGTCGGTCTCGGGCCGCTACCCCAACATGGGCCCCGAGGTCCTCGTCAACAACGGCGTCACGCTGATCGACGAGACCGGGCCGGACATCTTCAAGAAGGTCAAGGACGGCGCCAAGATCCGCCTGCACGAGGGCGGGGTGTACGCGGGGGAGCGTCGGCTGATCCGCGGCACCGAGCGCACCGACCACGACATCGCCGACCTCATGCGCGAAGCCAAGAGCGGCCTGGCCGCCCACCTGGAGGCGTTCGCCGGCAACACGATCGAGTTCATCAAGAGCGAAAGCCCGCTGTTGATCGACGGCATCGGCATCCCCGACATCGACCTCGACCTGCGCCGCCGGCACGTGGTGATCGTCGCCGACGAGCCCAGCGCCGAGGACGACCTGAAGTCGCTCAAGCCCTTCATCAAGGAGTACCAGCCGGTGCTCATCGGGGTGGGCTTCGGCGCGGATGTGTTGCGCAAGGCCGGATATCGCCCGCAGCTCATCGTCGGCGACCCCGCGGACATCAGCAACGAGGCCCTCAAGTGCGGCGCCCACGTCGTGCTGCCCGCGGACGCCGACGGCCACGCGCCCGGCCTGGAGCGGATCCAGGACCTCGGCGTCGGGGCGATGACGTTCCCGGCCGCGGGCTCGGCGGTCGACCTGGCACTGCTGCTGGCCGACCACCACGGCGCCTCGCTGCTGGTGACGGCCGGCCACACCGCCAACATCGAGACGTTCTTCGACCGGACGCGGACCCAGAGCAACCCGTCGACGTTCCTGACCCGGCTGCGGGTCGGCGAGAAGGTGGTCGACGCCAAGGCGGTCGCCACTCTGTACCGCAACCACATCTCGGCAGGCGCGATCGCGCTGCTGGCGCTGACCATGCTGATCGCGGTCATCGTCGCCTTGTGGGTGTCCCGCACCGACGCGGCGGTGCTGCATTGGATCACCGACTACTGGAACCACTTCTCCCTGTGGATTCAGCACCTGATCTCTTGATTATTTGAGGTTCAAAGAGGGGGCCGGGAGCTCATGATCTCGTTACGCCAACATGCGTTCTCGCTGGCTGCGGTCTTTCTGGCGTTGGCCGTGGGAGTTGTGCTGGGTTCCGGCTTCCTGTCGGACACCCTGCTGTCGAGCCTGCGCGACGAGAAGCGCGACCTGCACACGCAGATCAGCGGGCTCAACGACCAGAAGAACGTCCTGAACGAAAAGCTCAGTGCGGCAAACAATTTCGACAACCAGCTGGTCGGCCGCATCGTGCATGACGCGCTGGGCGGCAAGTCGGTTATGGTCTTCCGCACACCGGACGCCAAGGACGACGACGTCGCGGCGGTGTCGAAGATCATCGGGCAGGCCGGCGGCACGGTCACCGGCACGGTGGCGCTCACGCAGGAGTTCGTCGACGCCAACTCCGCGGAGAAATTGCGGACCGTGGTGAACTCGTCGGTCCTGCCCGCGGGACAGCAGCTCAGCACCAAGATGGTCGACCAGGGCTCGCAGGCCGGTGACTTGCTGGGCATCGCGCTGCTGATCAACAGCAACCCGGCGGTCCCGCCGGTCGACGACCTGCAGCGCGACACGGTGCTGGCGGCCCTGCGCGACACCGGGTTCATCACCTACACGCCCAGCGACCACCTGGGCGCGGCGAACACCGCCCTGATCGTCACCGGCGGCGCCCTGCCGCAGGACGCCGGCAACCAGGGGGCCAGTGTGGCCCGATTCGCGGCCGCGCTGGCGCCGCACGGTTCGGGCACGCTGCTCGCCGGGCGGGACGGCTCGTCGACCGGCGGCGCGGCGGTGGCCGTGGCCCGCGCCGACGCCGGTATCAACGCCGCGATCAGCACCGTCGACGACGTCGAGTCCGCGCCCGGGCGCATCACCACGGTCCTGGGCCTGCATGAGCTCCTCAACGGCGGCCACGCCGGGCAGTACGGCACCGGCCACGGCGCGACAGCGATCACGGTGCCTCAGTAGCCGACGCTCGGGCGTGTTAGCCACCGCTTCGGGCGGTGGATGTTAGGGTAAATTTCCGTGGGTCGGCAGGCCCAAGCTGGTCAAAGCTAGACGAAAATGACGCCCTGCCCGTCTTCACGGAGGCCGCCTGTGCGAAAGCACCCGCAAACCGCCACCAAGCACCTCTTCGTCAGCGGTGGGGTCGCCTCATCGCTCGGTAAGGGATTGACCGCGAGCAGTCTCGGTCAATTGCTCACCGCCCGAGGGTTGCATGTGACGATGCAAAAGCTCGATCCGTACCTCAACGTCGATCCGGGCACGATGAACCCGTTCCAGCATGGCGAGGTGTTCGTCACCGAGGACGGCGCGGAAACCGACCTCGACGTCGGACACTACGAGCGCTTCCTGGACCGCGACCTGTCCGGCTCTGCGAATGTGACTACCGGGCAGGTTTATTCGGCCGTGATCGCCAAGGAGCGGCGCGGCGAGTATCTCGGCGACACCGTCCAGGTGATCCCGCACATCACCGACGAGATCAAACGCCGCATCCTGGAGATGGCCGAGCCGGACGCCGACGGGCGCCGCCCGGACGTCGTGATCACCGAGATCGGCGGCACGGTCGGCGACATCGAATCGCAGCCCTTCCTGGAGGCGGCGCGGCAGGTCCGCCACGACGTCGGCCGCGAGAACGTCTTCTTCCTACACGTGTCGCTGGTGCCGTATCTCGCGCCGTCCGGCGAACTCAAGACCAAGCCGACCCAGCACTCGGTGGCGGCGCTGCGCAGCATCGGTATCAGCCCGGACGCGCTGATCCTGCGCTGCGACCGTCCCGTGCCCGAGCCGCTGAAGAACAAGATCGCGCTGATGTGTGACGTCGACATCGACGGCGTCATCTCCACCCCGGACGCCCCGTCCATCTACGACATCCCCAAGGTGCTGCACCGCGAGGAGCTGGACGCGTTCGTGGTGCGCCGCCTCAGCCTGCCCTTCCGCGACGTCGACTGGACGCAGTGGAACGACCTGCTGCAGAGGGTCCACGAGCCACACGAGACCGTGCGAATCGCCTTGGTGGGCAAGTACGTTGACCTGTCCGATGCCTACCTCTCGGTGACCGAGGCGTTGCGCGCCGGCGGGTTCAAGCACCACGCCAAGGTCGAGATGGTGTGGGTGCCCTCCGACGACTGCGCGAGCGCCGCGGGCGCCACGTCGTCGCTAGGCGACGTGCACGGTGTGCTGATTCCCGGCGGGTTCGGCATCCGCGGCATCGAGGGCAAGATCGGCGCCATCCGCTACGCGCGGTCGCGCGGGCTGCCGGTGCTGGGGCTGTGCCTGGGGCTGCAGTGCATCGTGATCGAGGCCGCCCGCTCGGTGGGCATCACCGAGGCGAACTCGGCCGAATTCGAGCCGTCGACCCCGGATCCGGTGATCTCCACGATGGCCGACCAGGAAGAGATCGTCGCCGGCGAGGCCGACCTCGGCGGGACGATGCGACTGGGCGCCTACCCGGCTGTACTTGAGCCGGATTCGATTGTGGCCCAAGCGTATGAGTCCACCCACGTGTCCGAGCGGCACCGGCACCGCTACGAGGTCAACAACGCCTACCGGGACAAGATCGCCGAGAGCGGCCTGCGGTTCTCCGGGACCTCGCCCGACGGTCATCTGGTGGAGTTCGTCGAATATCCGGCGGACATCCACCCGTTCATCGTCGGCACCCAGGCCCATCCCGAGCTGAAGAGCCGGCCCACCCGGCCGCACCCGTTGTTCGCGGCGTTCGTCGGGGCCGCGCTTGATTACCGGGCGGGCGAGCAGCTTCCGGTGGAGATCCCGGAGCACACGTCCAACGGCAACCAGCACCGCGAGAGCGCCGAGCGGCAGCGACCCGAACCAGCCACTCGTGGCTGAGCACGTTTTCGAAACCGCTTCTAGCGAAACGCTATTCACGGGAAAGATTTTCGCGCTGCGTCGCGACCACGTGCGAATGCCGGGCGGTAAGGAAGCCGTTCGCGAGGTCGTCGAACATTTCGGTGCGGTCGCCATCGTCGCGCTCGACGACGACAACAACATCCCGCTGGTCTACCAGTACCGCCACCCGCTCGGGCGGCGGCTGTGGGAGCTGCCCGCCGGGCTGCTCGACGTCGGCGGCGAACCCCCGCACCTGACCGCGGCCCGCGAACTCAAGGAGGAGGCGGGGCTAGAGGCCGACACCTGGCAGGTGCTCGTCGACCTCGACTCCACGCCCGGCTTCAGCGACGAATCGGTGCGCGTGTATCTGGCCACCGGGCTGCGCAAGGTCGACCGGCCCGAGGCGCACGACGAAGAAGCCGACATGAGGCTCGAGTGGTATTCGCTCGCCGAGGCGGCCCGCTTGGTGCTCGGCGGCGACATCGTCAATGCGATTGCGGTCGCGGGAATTCTGGCCGCGCACGCGGTCGGCACCGGCTTCGCCGAGCCCCGCCCGCTGGACAGCCCGTGGGTCGACAAGCCGACTGCCTTCGCGGAGCGACGGGCCGCGCAATGACGGTGGCGGTCCTGGACACACAGATGCAGGGCTACCTCGAGCACCTGACGATCGAGCGCGGCGTGGCGGCCAACACGCTGAGCTCGTATCGGCGCGACCTGCGGCGGTACTCAAAGCATCTGTCCGACAGGGGTATTCACGACCTCGCCAAGGTGGGTGAGGACGATGTCAGCGAGTTTCTGGTGGCACTGCGGCGCGGCGATCCCGAATCCGGGGCCGTCGCGTTGTCGGCGGTGTCGGCCGCGCGGGCGCTGATCGCGGTGCGCGGGCTGCACCGGTTCGCCGCCGCCGAAGGGCTGGCCGAACTGGACGTGGCGCGCGCGGTGCGGCCGCCGACGCCCGGGCGCCGGCTGCCGAAGAGCCTGACCCTCGACGAGGTGCTGGCGCTGCTGGAAGGGGCCGGCGGCGACAGCCCGGCCGACGGTCCGCTGACTCTGCGCAACCGGGCGCTGCTGGAGCTGTTGTATTCCACCGGATCCCGGATCTCCGAGGCCGTCGGCCTGGACGTCGACGACATCGACGCGCAGGCCAGGACGGTGCTGCTGCGCGGCAAGGGCGGCAAGCAGCGGCTGGTGCCGGTCGGGCGTCCGGCGGTACAGGCACTGGACGCCTACCTGGTGCGCGGGCGCTCGGAGCTGGCGCGGCGCGGCCGCGGAACACCGGCGATCTTCCTCAACGTGCGCGGCGGCCGGCTGTCGCGGCAGAGCGCGTGGCAGGTGCTGCAGGACGCCGCCGCACGCGGGGGCATCACGTCGGGGGTGTCGCCGCACATGCTGCGGCATTCGTTCGCCACCCATCTGCTGGAGGGCGGCGCCGACGTCCGGGTCGTGCAGGAGTTGCTCGGCCACGCCTCGGTGACGACGACCCAGATCTACACGTTGGTCACCGTGCACGCGCTGCGCGAGGTGTGGGCCGGGGCCCACCCGCGCGCCCAGTAGCGGCGGCCGACTCTCGCGCCGAACGTCGAGTTGTTGGGGCGATACGCCCGAAATCCTCGCAACTAGTAGACGTTCGGCGGCCGCTCAGCCGAGGTAGTCCGATTCGAGCACCAGATCGGACAGCATCGACTGGTACTCGACGTGCGCCTTGTGCTCGACGGTGTTGAACAGTTTGCCCTGCTGGTCGTGCATGTAGGCGCGGTACTTCGGAGCGCCCGGCACCCGGACGTTGTCGGCGACCACGATCGAGCCGGGATGCAGCCAGCCCCGGTCCAGGATGCTGTGCAGGTCGGCCAGGTACGCGTCCTTGTCGTGATCGAGGAACACGAAATCCAATGTTCCCGAGGCGAACCCGTGGTCGTTTGCCAGGGCGTCCAGCGTCCGGCCCCCGTCCCCGATGGTGCCGACCACGCACGTCACCCGGTCTGCGACCCCGGCATGCGCCCAGATCTGCCGGGCGTTGGCCGCGTTTGCCTCGGCGAGTTCGACGGAATACACCTTGGCGTTCGGCGCCGCGCGCGCGATCCGCAGCGCGCCGTAACCGCAATAGGTGCCGAGCTCCAGCGCGAGCGCGGGCTGAGCGCGGCGCACGGAAGCGTCTAGCAATAGGCCTTTTTCGTCGCCCACGTTAATTAGTAGGGATTTCTCGTAGGCGAATTTGTCAATGGTGGCCAGCACGTCGTCAATGTCGCCGGGCCGGGCATTTTTCAGCACGTAGGCGACCGCTGCCGCCTCGCGCCCGTCGCCGATCTGGCCCGTGGTGGTGATGTTGCGTGTTGCGGTGGCCATCCGCCAAACCGACCAACGCAGTAGCGGTATTCGCCGCTTCAGATTCATGGAAAACCACCCTAGGCCGCCCCCGAAAATAACGGTCCTGTGGAGGGCCGTAAAAAATTGTGACGTTTTGGTCCTTTACTCGGGGGACTGTGGTATCTACTCTGCTTTCCGGAGGGGGGAACGAATGATTTCGTTACGCACGATGATGATGCGTGGCGGTACCTCTTCGGGTGTCTACCTACTCAAGTCGGATATCGACGAGACCGGTGTTGATCCGGATGTGTTGCTGTCGGTCATTCTCGGGTCTCTGAATCGGGCCCAAATCGATCGGCTCGGCGGCGACGGAGCGACCACCAGCAAGGTGGCGATCGTGGGCCCCTCGACGCGGCCCGATTGCGACGTCGACTATCTGTTCGCGCAGGTTGATCTCGGTACCTTGTGGGTGGACTGGAATCTGACGTGTGGCAATCTGCTCGCTGGAGTCGCGTCGTTCGCGATCGAGCGTGGACTGGTGCTGAAGGCCCACCCGGCCACCGCGGTTCGAGTACACGTAGTGAATAGTGGTGCGGCGGTTACGGTTTCGGTCGGCAGCGGCGGGGTGACCGGGCGGTCGGCGCCGGTCGAGCTGATGTTCGACAACTTCTGCGGCGGTCGCACGGGGAAATTGTTCCCCACCGGTCGCCCGGTCGACCACCTCGGAGACGTGGCGATCACGGCGATCGACGCCGGCGTGTGCGCGGTCATCGCCGAGGCCCGCGAGTTCGGGCTCACCGGTGGCGAGTCGCCCCAGCAGCTCAACAGCGATACGCGATTGCTCGACCGGCTCGAGCGCCTGCGCCTGCGGGCGGCGGTAGCTATGGGCCTGGGCGACTCGCGTGGGTACGTCCTGCCCAAAGTCATGCTGGTGTCGGAATCGCACCGCGCGGATCTTCGATCGCGCTATTTCGTGCCCGACGGTTGCAACGACGGCCACGCGGTCGCGGGCGCGGTGTGTCTGGCGACCGCGGCGGCGGTTTCCGACACGGTGGCCGGAAAACTGCTCGGGCGTCCGGCCGGCATCCGGCCCCTGCTGCTCGAGGACGCGACGGGAACCGTGAGCGTCGACATCAACCGGATCGGCAGCGGCGATCTCAAGATCGGAGCGTCGGTGCGCAGCATGGCGCGCAAGCTGTTCGACGGCTACGTCTTCGCCGATATGCATAGGGAACCCTGCCTGATCGGTGATACTGCTGAGGCCGGTGTGACGTGAGATCACGGTCGGCGCGCCAGCAACACATATCGGCCATATTCGCTGGTGAGATTGCCTGCGGGTCGCCGGGTCTAGGTGCGCTCAGCCGCTAGACTTTCCAGCGATGTTCACCTTTCGAACACCCGCCCGGCGATGACCGACCCGCCCGACAGCGATGTCGTCATCGGCCTGACCGGACGCCCGCCGCGGGCGATCCCGGAGCCTCAGCCGCGCACCGCACACGGCCCCGCCAAGGTCGTCGCGATGTGCAACCAGAAGGGCGGCGTCGGCAAGACCACGTCGACCATCAACCTGGGCGCCGCCCTCGCCGAGTACGGCAGGCGCGTGCTGCTCGTAGACATGGATCCGCAGGGCGCGCTGTCGGCGGGCCTCGGCGTGCCGCACTACGAGCTGGAGAAGACGATCCACAACGTCCTGGTGGAGCCGCGGGTGTCGATCGACGACGTGCTGCTGTCCACTCGCATCAAGTACCTCGATCTGGTGCCCAGCAATATCGACCTCTCCGCGGCCGAGATCCAGTTGGTCAACGAGGTGGGCCGCGAGCAGACGCTGGGCCGGGCGTTGCATCCGGTGCTGGATCGCTACGACTACGTGCTGATCGACTGCCAGCCGTCGCTGGGTCTGTTGACGGTCAACGGCCTCGCGTGTTCCGACGGCGTCGTGATCCCGACCGAGTGCGAGTTCTTCTCCCTGCGCGGCCTGGCGTTGCTGACCGATACCGTCGACAAGGTGCGCGACCGGCTCAACCCGAAGCTGGAGATCAGCGGCATCCTGCTGACCCGCTACGACCCGCGCACCGTCAACGCGCGCGAGGTGATGGCCCGGGTGGTGGAGCGGTTCGGTGATCTAGTCTTCGACACCGTGATCACGCGCACCGTCCGTTTCCCGGAGACCAGTGTCGCGGGCGAGCCCATCACCACCTGGGCGCCGAAGTCCGCGGGAGCCATGGCCTATCGCGCCCTGGCCCGCGAATTCATCGACCGATTTGGCGCGTGAACGCGACCGCAAACGGTGAGGCGCCACCCGAGGCCGGCAGCCCGACCGGTTTCCAAGTCCGCCTGACCAACTTCGAGGGCCCGTTCGACCTGCTGCTGCAGCTGATCTTCGCGCACCGCCTCGACGTCACCGAGGTCGCGCTGCACCAGGTCACCGACGACTTCATCGCCTACACGCGCGAGGTCGGTTCGCAGCTGGATCTCGAGGAGACCACCGCGTTCCTCGTGGTCGCGGCGACGTTGCTCGACCTCAAGGCGGCCCGGCTGCTGCCGGCCGGGCGGATAGACGACGAGGAGGACCTGGCGCTGCTGGAGGTGCGCGACCTACTGTTCGCGCGGCTGCTGCAGTACCGCGCGTTCAAGCACGTCGCGGAGATGTTCGCCGAGCTGGAGGCCACCGCGCTGCGCAGCTATCCGCGCTCGGTGGCGCTGGAGGACCGGTTCACCGAACTGCTGCCCGAGGTGATGATCGGTGTCGACGCCCAGCGCTTCGCCGAGATCGCCGCCGTGGCATTCAGCCCGCGGCCCGTCCCGACCGTGTCCATCACGCACCTGCACGAGCTGCAGGTCTCGGTTCCCGAGCAGGCGCAAAGGTTGTTGTCGATCCTGCAGGCGCGGGGCCATGGTCAGTGGGCCACCTTTTCCGAGCTGGTCGCCGACTGCGAGGCGCCGATGGAAGTCGTCGGGCGGTTCCTGGCGCTGCTCGAGCTGTACCGGTCGCGGGCGGTAGCATTCGACCAGTCAGAGCCGCTTGGCGTGCTCCAAATTTCGTGGACCGGGGATCGTCCGGCCAGCGAAGCCTTGTCAGAAGTACGGGACGAATAATGAGTGAAGAACTGCCTGACGTCGGCCTGCCCGACGTCGATCTCGACCCGGATATTCAAGGCATCCCGGAGATCGCCGAGGCAGCACCGCTGGACGACGACGAGCTGGGCTCCGTCCTCGAGGCGCTGTTGCTGGTGGTCGACACCCCCGTCAGCGAGGAAGCCCTGGGCGCGGCCACGCAGCAACCCGTCTACCGGATTGCCGCCAAGCTGCACGTGCTGGCCGACGAGCTCACCGGGCGCGACAGCGGCATCGACCTACGGCAGAACAGTGAGGGCTGGCGGTTGTACACCCGCGCCCGATTCGCGCCGTACGTGGAGAAGCTGCTGCTGGACGGCGCGCGCTCCAAGCTCACCCGCGCCGCGCTGGAGACGCTGGCCGTGGTCGCCTACCGCCAGCCGGTGACCCGCGCCCGGGTCAGCGCGGTGCGCGGCGTCAACGTCGATGCCGTCATGCGCACCCTGCTGGCGCGCGGTCTGATCACCGAGGCCGGCGTCGACGAGGACACCGGCGCGACCACGTTCGCCACCACCGAGCTGTTCCTGGAGCGGTTGGGGCTGGAGTCGCTGACCGACCTGCCCGACATCGCGCCGCTGCTTCCCGACGTCGACGCCATCGAGGATCTGAGCGAATCCCTGGACAGCGAACCACGTTTCATCAAGCTGGCGGGCGGTCAGTCGTCCGAGCAGGCGCTGTCGTTCGACGTGGACCAGGATTGATGCTCGACGATCAGGGAATCCGGCTGCAGAAAGTGTTGTCCCAGGCCGGAATTGCGTCGCGCCGGGCGGCCGAGAGGCTGATCGTCGAGGGCCGCGTCGAGGTGGACGGCCAGGTGGTGACCGAGCTGGGCACCCGGGTCGACCCCGCTGCTTCGGTGATCCACGTCGACGGGGCCAGGGTGGTTCTCGATGACTCGCTGGTGTACCTGGCGCTGAACAAGCCGCGCGGCATGCAATCGACGATGTCCGACGACCGCGGCCGGCCGTGCATCGGCGATCTGGTCGAGCACAAGGTTCGTGGCAACAAGAACCTGTTCCACGTCGGGCGCCTGGACGCCGACACCGAGGGCCTGATCCTGCTGACCAACGACGGCGAGCTGGCACACCGGCTGATGCATCCCTCCCATGAGGTGCCCAAGACGTATCTGGCGACGGTGACCGGAAAGGTCCCGCGCGGGCTGGGCAAGATCTTGAAGGCGGGAATCGAGTTGGAGGACGGGCCCGTTCGGGCCGACGACTTCGCGGTGGTCGATGCGATTCCGGGTAAGACGTTGGTGCGCCTGACGTTGCACGAGGGCCGCAACCGCATCGTGCGACGGATGCTTGCGGCGGCCGGGTTTCCGGTCGAGGAGCTGGTGCGCACCGACATCGGCGCGGTGTCGCTGGGCAGCCAGCGGCCGGGTAGCATCCGCCCGCTGCGCCGCGACGAAATCGGCCAGCTGTACAAAGCGGTGGGCCTGTGAGTGACGGGAGTGCAACGAACCATCCGGCACCGAGCGGCGATGCGGTGGTGGCCATCGACGGCCCGGCGGGGACCGGAAAGTCCTCGGTGTCAAAGGCATTGGCGAATATCCTGCGGGTGCGCTACCTGGACACCGGGGGGATGTACCGGATGGTGACGCTGGCGGTGCTGCGCGCCGGCGTCGACCCGGCCGACGCGGAGGCCGTCGCGCAGATCGCCGCGTCGGTGCAGATGACGGTCGAGTACCACCCCGAAGGTGACCGCTATTTGCTTGCTGGAGAAGATGTTTCGGCGGAGATCCGCGGCGACGACGTCACCCGCAACGTGTCGGCGGTGTCGTCGGTTCCGGCCGTGCGCGCCCGGCTCGTCGCCCTGCAGCAGCAGATGGCCAAGGGGGCCGGCGGCGTCGTGGTCGAGGGCCGCGACATCGGCACGGTGGTGCTGCCCGACGCGCCGGTGAAGATCTTCCTGACCGCGTCGGCCGAGACCCGCGCCCGGCGCCGCAACGACCAAAACGTGGCGGCGGGCCTGGCCGGCGACTACGAGGGCGTGCTGGCCGATGTCCGGCGTCGCGACCATCTGGATTCAACGCGGGCGGTCTCGCCGCTGCGCGCGGCCGCCGACGCCGTGGTGGTCGATACCAGTGAGATGACCGAGGCGCAGGTGATCGCTCACCTGCTGGAGCTGGTCAAGCAGCGAAGTGGGGCGGTGCGGTGACGCAGGACGGTACCTGGTCTGACGAAAGTGACTGGGAAGTCATCGATTCCGAGCTTTCCGACGATGAGGAGGCGGGCCCCGCGCCGGTCGTGGCGATCGTCGGCCGGCCCAACGTCGGCAAGTCGACGTTGGTCAACCGCATCCTGGGGCGGCGCGAAGCGGTGGTGCAGGACATTCCCGGCGTCACCCGCGACCGGGTGTCCTATGACGCGCTGTGGACCGGGCGCCGGTTCATGGTGCAGGACACCGGGGGATGGGAGCCCGACGCCAAGGGCCTGCAGCAGCTGGTGGCCGAGCAGGCATCGGTCGCGATGCGCACCGCCGACGCGGTGATCCTGGTCGTCGACGCGACCGTCGGCGCCACGTCGGCCGACGAGGCGGCCGCCCGCATCCTGCTGCGCTCGGGCAAGCCAATCTTCCTGGCCGCCAACAAGGTTGACAGCGAGAAGGTCGAATCGGACGCGGCTGCCCTATGGTCGCTGGGCCTCGGCGAGCCGCAGGCGATCAGCGCGATGCACGGGCGCGGCGTGGCCGACCTGCTGGACGCGGTGCTGGCCAAGCTGCCCGAGGTTTCCGAGGCGGCGCCGTCGCCCGGCGGTCCCCGGCGGGTGGCGCTGGTCGGCAAGCCCAACGTCGGCAAGAGCTCACTGCTGAATAAGCTTGCGGGAGACGAGCGTTCGGTGGTCCACGATGTCGCCGGAACCACAGTGGATCCGGTGGACTCGCTGATCGATCTGGGCGGCAAGCTGTGGCGGTTCGTCGATACGGCTGGGTTGCGCCGCAAGGTGGGCCAGGCCAGCGGTCACGAGTTCTACGCGTCGGTGCGCACGCATTCGGCCATCGACGCCGCCGAGGTGGTGGTCGTGCTGATCGACGCGTCGCAGCCGCTGACCGAACAGGACCAGCGGGTGCTGACCATGGTCATCGAGGCCGGCCGCGCCCTGGTGCTGGCATTCAACAAGTGGGACCTGGTCGACGAGGATCGCCGCGATCTGCTGGACCGCGAGATCGACCGCGAGCTGGCGCAGCTGCCGTGGGCGCAGCGCGTCAACATCTCCGCCAAGACGGGCCGTGCGGTGCAGAAGCTGGTGCCCGCGATGGAGACGGCGCTGGCGTCCTGGGATGCGCGGATCCCGACTGGCCCGCTGAACGCCTGGGTCAAGGAGATCATCGCGGCCACGCCGCCCCCGGTGCGCGGCGGCAAGCAACCGCGCATCCTGTTCGCCACCCAGGCGGCCTCCCGCCCGCCGACGTTTGTCCTCTTTACTACCGGCTTCCTGGAGGCGGGCTACCGCCGCTTCCTGGAGCGACGGCTGCGCGAGACGTTCGGCTTCGAGGGCAGCCCGATCCGCATCAATGTCCGCATGCGGGAGAAGCGGTCCCCCAAGCGCCGCTAAGGGCGCTCGCCCAGAGGTCGCCTTTCGCTCGAGTGTGCGTTGGCCGCGTCGAGTGTGCGTTCACGGCGCCCTGCCCGCACAATCCCCACCTTGAGCGCACACCCAGCGCCGTAGCGGCACGCCCAACGTTGACAATCGCCCCACGCCGACCTTAATCTCTCGTATAACGGGCTGATCTACCCGTATCGTGAGAATTGATGGAGGCTTCGTGAGCGCGTCGCTGTTCAGCGTGCGGGACAAGTCGATCCTGATCACCGGCGCGACCGGCTCGCTGGGCAGCACCGCGGCCCGCGCGTTGGCCGAGGCGGGGGCGCGGCTGACGCTGGCCGGCGGTAACGCCGCGGGCTTGTCGGCACTGGACATTGAGGACGCCGTCGCGGTCGCCCGCCGGCCCGACACCCCGGAGGACGCCCAGGCGATGGTCGACGCGGCCGTCTCCGCGTACGGGCGACTGGACGGGGTGCTCGTCGCGTCGGGCATGAACCACGTCCAGGCGATCACCGAGATGGCCGTCGACGACTTCGATGACGTGATGCGCGCCAACGTGCGGGGCGCGTGGCTGGTCTGCCAGGCCGCCGGGCGGGTACTGCTGCGGCAGGGCGGGGGAGGCAGCGTTGTGCTGGTGTCGTCGGTGCGGGGCAGCCTCGGCCATCCCGCCGGCTACAGCGCGTACTGCCCGTCGAAGGCCGCCACCGACCTGTTGGCCAAATCGCTTGCGGCCGAATGGGGTCCGCACGCGGTCCGGGTCAACGCGCTGGCCCCGACGGTGTTCCGCTCCGAGTTGACCGAGTGGATGTACGCCGACGATGAGAAGGGCCGCGAAACCCGCGAGGCGATGTTCGCCCGAATCCCGTTGCGCCGCTTCGCCGAGCCGCGTGACTTCGTCGGCGCGCTGATCTATCTGCTGAGTGACGCGTCGAGCTTTTACACCGGCCAAGTGATGTACCTGGACGGTGGCTACACCGCATGCTGACGCGAAAGGAATCAAAGTGAGTTTCACCTGGCCCCTGGGGGATGCCGAGTCAAAGCTGGAGTTCTACGACCTGTCGCACCCGTGGGGTCACGGCGTGCCGGCCTGGCCGTACTTCGAGGACGTCAAGATCGAACGCCTGCACAGCATGTCGCGCAGCCGGGTGCTCACCCAAAAGATCACTACCGTAATGCATTCCGGCACGCACATCGACGCGCCGGCGCACGTCGTCGAGGGCACGCCGTTCCTGGACGAGATCCCGCTGAGCGCGTTCTTCGGCACCGGAGTGGTGGTGTCGATCCCGAAGAAGAAGTGGGAGGTCGTCACCGCCGAGGATCTAGAGAGCGCCACGCCCGAGATTCGGCCCGGCGACATCGTCATCGTCAACACCGGCTGGCACCACACGTATGCCGATAGCGCCGAGTACTACGCCTACTCGCCGGGCTTCTACAAGGAGGCCGGCGAATGGTTCGCGGCCAAGGGTGTCAAGGCCGTCGGGACCGACACCCAGGCGCTCGATCACCCGCTCGCCACGTCGATCGCCCCGCATGGTCCCGCCGAGCACACCGGCGGCCTATTGCCGTGGGCGGTAAAGGAATACGAGGAACTGACCGGGCACAACGTGCTCGACGACTTCCCGGAATGGGAGCCGTGCCACCGGGCGATCCTGTCGAAGGGCATCTACGGTTTCGAGAACGTCGGGGGCGACCTGGACAAGGTCACCGGCAAGCGCGTCACGTTCGCCGCCTTCCCGTGGCGCTGGGTCGGCGGCGACGGCTGCATCGTGCGGCTGGTGGCGATCGTCGACCCCACCGGCAGCTACCGCCTGGAAACCGGGGCGGCGTGATGAGCGTCGTCTCCGACGACGCTCGCGGCGGTGGCATTCAGGTGATCGCCCGCGCCGCCGAGATGCTGCGGCTGCTACAGGCGCATCCCGACGGGCTCAATCAGGCCGAGATCGGCGAGCGGCTGGGCATGCCGCGCTCGACGGTGAGCCGGATCCTCAACGCGCTTGACGACGAGGGTCTGGTGGCCTCGCGCGCGGCGCGGGGCCGCTACCGACTGGGCCCCGAGATCGCCCGCATGTCGAGCACCGTGCGCCGCGGCGTCGTGATCGACGTTCACCCGTTCATGGAGGAGCTGTCGCGCGAGCTGGAGGAGACCGTCGACCTGTCGATCCTGGACGGGGACCGCGCGACGTTCGTCGACCAGGTCGTCTCGCCGCACCGACTGCGCGCGATCAGCGCGGTGGGCGAGTCGTTCCCGCTGCATTGCTGCGCCAACGGCAAGGCGCTGCTGGCCAGCCTGTCGGAGGCCGAGCGGGCACGGGCGGTGCCCAGCCGGCTCGCCCGGCTCACCGCGAACACGATCACGACGCCGGCCGCGTTGCGCAAGGAGCTCGAGCGGGTGCGCGCCGACGGCGTCGCGTACGACCGCGAGGAGCAGACCGAGGGCATTTGTGCGGTGGGGGCGGTCTTGAAAGGTGTGGCCGAGCAGTCGGTGGCGGTCAGCGTGCCGGTGCCCGCGCAGCGGTTCTATCGCCGCGAATCCGAACTCGCCGAGGCGCTGGTGGCATGGGTGCGCAGGGTGGACGCCTGGTTCGAGACGACGGCTGAGTAGGCGACTCGCAGGTCAGCCACGCAATGGCAAAGTGACGGCCGGGCTGCGGTAGGCTTTCGAGCTGCTGCCGGTGAGCTTTCCGGCACGCGGGCTGTGGCGCAGCTTGGTAGCGCACTTGACTGGGGGTCAAGTGGTCGCAGGTTCAAATCCTGTCAGCCCGACACTTGTACCCACGGAACGCGGGAATGCCTCGCCGCCAGGGGCGGGGAACACCGGACGATGTGCTGGCTTAGCTGGCCAGGAATGACCTTCCGAGAAACTCAGAAATCCGCATTTTCAACCGAGACCCATAGCGTCCGGGCAACAATCACGGCATGGGACCCCTACTCGCCGCCCTTGCGCTCGCAGCCTCAGCTCTCGCCCCGGCCCCGGCGGCGCCGCCGCTCTCGCCATCAAGTTGCTACCCGCTGAGCAACAAGGGCAACTGCTACGAACCCGGCCAATATTGTCGCAACAGCGACCATGGAGCATCCGGGGTGGCCGGTGACGGCGAGAACATAAAGTGCGGGAACAACGACGGCTGGCGCTGGGAGCCGGCCTGATCGGAATACGGACCTTCGCTGCGCCGTTATCCAATGCAGGATGGTTAGCCCTCTGCGGGCAGCCCGACCGATCCCGTCAGTCCTTATCGTCCGGCTCGGTGAGCTCGGGGGCGTTCTCGCGAGTCGCCATCCCACCTTCGCGACCGTGATCCGCGGGGCCCGGGGGATCGTCCTTGGCCTCGTCGTCGTCGGTGTCTGAACGCTTGGTCATCGGAAACCTCCTATGTCGACGGGGACTACCCGTCGCCTGGCCAGGCGAATCGGGAGGACACCCTCCGGCGTCATGTAAGCTTCCGACCCGTACCAGCGTCGCGCGCAATCCCCTTTACTGCGGGGCCTGCTGTGTATTTAAGCGAGAACTTGCATTCCTGCGCGTGCGGCAGACCAGGTGAGTCGTGAGCCGTCGACGAATTCGATAGCTGAGGGCCACCCCACTCAACGGTGTAGGGACCTAAATGCACGTCGCTCTTTTTACGGATCTCCATCCCGCGACCTTCGGCGGAGCGCAGATATCGGTAGTCACTCAGCGCCGCGCCCTCGAGCAACTCGGGCACAAGGTCACGGTGTTCACCCCGCCGCTGGCTAACTCGACCGACGCCGACCCGAGCCTGGTCGAGCTGAAGCCGGTGCCGGTGATCGCCCGGCTCGCCCGCCTGTTGGGCCGCTACGACGACTACGTCTTCATCTGGCCGTCCAAGGCGAACCGCGCGCTGATCGACAAGGCGTTTCTCGCGGGGGAGCCCATCGACATCGTGCACACGCAGGGCGACTTGGGTGTGGCGATCGCGGGCACGGAAGCCGCACGCCGGCACGGGATTCCGGTCGTCCAGACCAAGCACACCCGCTACGACGCGTACTTCGAGCAGGCCGCCACCGCGCCGCTGCTGCTCGCGAAAGTCGTGAGCAAAATGCAAAAGCCTTATCTCGCAGAAGAATTCTCATTCGTGCCAACGGAAGAAAGCACGATCGCGCGCCTTGCCTGGCGATTCATGGTGGCGCACGCCCAAGCCGTGGACCACACGATCGTCCCGACAAATCACTTCGCGCACACGTTGGCCGAGCGCGGCGTCAACCGCCCAATGTCTATCATTTCCAATGGTATTGACGACGAGGTTATCGATCGGGCCATCACCGCCGAAATTGTCAGGTCTCCTGATAATGAGCCGCTGCGATTGATCTGGTGTGGTCGGCTTTCCTCGGAGAAGCGAATCCTGGCGGCGATTGAGGCCGTTTCACGGGTCGAGAATTGCACTCTCGACATCTGCGGTGCGGGCGTTCTGGAGGCCTCTGTCAAAACGGCCATCGAATCCGGCGGCCTCGCAACAAGGATCCGAATGCGCGGCCGGCTCGACCACGAGGAATGCCTGAAGGCCATGCGGTCCAGCGACGCGCTGCTGTTCACCTCCTACGGCTTCGACACCCAGGGCCTGGTGTTGCTGGAGGCCGCCGCGATGTCGTTGCCCACGATCTATTGCGACCCGGCGCTGGGCGAAACGGTTCCCAAAGGCAGCGGAATTCTCACCGCCGATCCGTCGCCCGCCGCGCTTGCTGCGGCCATCGAAAAGGTCGCCAAGAATCGGGACGAACTGCGTCGCATGACCGGCATCGTCACCGCTCATCGCGATATTCCGCGCCAATCCCGGCAGACCGAAAAGATCATCGAGATCTACGGCAGCCTGGTCGACCGGGTGACCGTATAGGCCGGCTCAGCCGCCCATGCCCTGGGCGAGCTGCGAGACCCCGACGACGGTGAACATCACCATCAGGATTTGCCGACGGTAGGTGCGCACCCAGTCGTGCAACAGCCGAAGCAACGCTTGGGTGCGCGCGGGTGTGGCCAGAAAACCAATAAGGATGACTTCGACGGCGGCGTACATCACGACGATGAACGCGACGGCGGCGGTGAGCTGGGTCGCCATCGAGGCCCCCGAAGCCACGATGATCGCGACCATGAAGAGCACGCCGTCCACGGGCACCGACGCGAGGCCGATCACCCACGCGACCCACAGCGATCCGTTGTCCCATGCGTCGCGGGCACGCCGGGCCAGCCGCCGCATCGTGGATTCGTCTTCGGTCGGAGCGGCCCGCGCACGCCCGAGCAGACGCTGCATCGGGAGCGCGGAATCCAGCGTCGTGGTCGACGTGGCGGCGCCCGCCGGTTCGCGCTCTCGTTGCCGCGTCAGGAAGCGCACCGCTATCACGGCGGCGATCGTCAGCCCTATTGCACCGATGCCAATTTGAATGTGGGCAAGCGTGGAATGTGTTGTCTGCGTCGGCTTGTCGTGGCGGGCGAAGTCGAACATCGGTGTGAAGTGCAACACACTCACCGGCACCAGTAGCTCCGGGACGCACACCGTCAGTCCGCCCGCCCAGTAGGCGAGCAGATTCGGCCCCGGCCGCGGCCGGGAGATCATCAGGAGGGCAAGGCCGAGGCGCATGGGGTTGAGCCCCGCAAGCAGCGCCAACCCCAAAACCGACCCCCACACGCTTGCAACGTTACCCGCGCGGTCCGCGCGCAAACGGTGTTCGGATCGGGCCTCGACGGCCATCAATGGGACCGGCCGCCAGGGCATTTCGGACTCGAGACCGGTCGCTCCCAGACCGCAGCAATCAGCGGTAGCGTCAATTCTTCGTGTGTAGTGCGACGTGTGACCAGCCTGTGGATGTCTGCACGCCGAAATCCGCTAACGCCTATATCTTTTGGTATGGATAGCGAGACACGCGTGCAACGACGGGCCGGTTGCTGTGAATCCCTTGCGAACCAACGAAACAACGCGATTTTCAGGTTTCGCGCCCGCGCCAAGGGGGTACATCGCGATCTGGTGGATCGGGGGATCGACGTCAGCGTAGATGGTCGCATCGAAAACTGTTGTGCGCGTTAATTTGACCTTCATAGGTTTCTGAGCGGCAGCTGCCGCCTGAGAGTTCGCGCCTCTTGCCCCGAGTGCCGCCGGCCCGGTGCACAGACGTAGGGGGAAATCCGATGCAGACCAACCCGTTCGATGACGACCGCGGCGATTTCTATGTCTTGGTGAATAGTGAGGCACAACACAGTCTGTGGCCCGAATTCGCCGATGTGCCGGCCGGCTGGGATGTGATTTACGGAAAAGCCGACCGCGCAGCGTGTCTCGAGTACGTAGAACGCAATTGGCCTGATATACGTTCCAAGAGTCTGCGCGAGAAATCGGCCTAGCCGAGGTATCGAAGACGTAGGCCGTCCGGGTTCGGGGACCCGGTGAAGTTCGGGGGATTTCAATGGAGATAGACGACCGAGCGCTGCCGCTCACACGCGGACAGCTCGACATCTGGCTAGCGCAGCAAACAAGCCACTCCGGTCCGGAGTGGCATCTCGGCCAATTCGTGCGGATCGAAGGTCCCGTCGATGCGGATTTGCTCGAGCGGGCGATTAAGCAGACCGTGCAAGAGGCCGAAACGCTCCGGGCCGTGTTCTTCGAAGTCGACGGCCAGGTCTTCCAAAGGGCTCTCGACGACCCCGATGTCCCGCTGGATTTCTATGACGTAACGGGTGCCGACGACCCCGTGCGCGAAGCCCGCGAAATGGCAACGGCGCTGCAAAACGAGCCGATGCCGCTCGACAGCTTTTTGATGAAGTTCGCGTTATTTCAAACCCGCCACGATGAGTATTACTGGTTCGCCTGCACCCACCACATAATTCTCGATGGTTCCGGCTGTGCTTTGGTGGGCCGTCGCATCGCGGCCATTTACTCCGCGATGGTTTCCGGCTCGCCCAGTTCGCCGGCGTTCTTCGGCTCGCTGCGCGACCTCATTGGCATCGAGTTGGAATACGAAGCGTCCAACGAATATTCGGAGGACCGCGCCTATTGGGCCGAGAACATTCCCACGGGCAGCGGACCGGACAATTTGTTGCCGCAGACCGGTAATGAGCGGGATTCGTATTGGCCGTCCGAACCGTCGGAATTTGATCCGAAGGCCGTCGACCGGATCAAGGAGCTGGCCAAGCGGCTAGGCGTGCGGCGGCCCTCGATCATCGCCGCAGCGTGCGCGCTATTGGTGTGCGGGTACTGCGAGGACGGCTCCGACGAGATCGTCCTCGACTTCCCGGTGAGCCGCCGGGTGCGGCCCGAGTCCAAGATTCTGCCCGGCATGATCACCGGGGTCGTCCCACTGGTATTCAAGTCATCGCCGACGTCATCGGTCGCAGATTTCTGCCGGCAGGTCGATACCCGAATGCGAGAGGCCCTGCGGCATCAGCGATTTCCCGTGCGCACCCTCGAGGGTGACAATGGTGCTCGCGACCCGAGGCGTGCCGCGAATCGCGTCGTGGTCAATTTCATCCTCTCCCGGCTCACCATGGATTTCGGCGGTTCGCAGGCGACGGCGACGTTCACCACCTTCGGGCCCGTCGCCCACTTCGGGCTGTTCTTCCTGGGATTCGGCAATCAGCATTTCCTTAGCACGGTGGGCGCCGGGCAGCCATTCGCGAACTTCGATGTCGCCGATTTGGCGGGTCGGGTGGAGCGGCTCCTGGAGGCGATGTCGGCCGACTCCGATCGGTCGTTGTCGTCGATGGATGTGCTCGTCGACCCCGAGCGTTCCCGGCTGGACGAGATCGGTAACCGCGCGGCCCTGACCGCCCCCGCCGGCGCGCCCGCGTCAATCCCGGAGTTGTTTGCTGAGCACGTCGCCAGCAACCCCGAAGCGGTGGCCGTGACGTGTGCTGACCGCTCGATGACCTACCGGGAACTCGACGAGGCAGCTAACCGGTTGGCGCATCGGCTGGCCGACCGCGGAGCGGGCCCGGGTTCGTCGGTGGCGCTTATGTTTTCGCGGTCCGCCGAGGCGATCACGGCGATGATGGCCGTACTCAAGACCGGGGCGGCGTATCTGCCGATCGACCCGGCGCTGCCACCGGCTCGCCTCGAGTTCATGCTGACCGACGCCGCGCCGGTCGCCGCGGTCACCACCGCCGACCTCGCCGACCTGTTCGACGGGCACGGCGTGGCGGTCATCGACTTCCACGACCCCCGCATCGAAACCCAACCCGCGACGCCGCTGCAGGCGCCGCACCCCGACGACGTCGCCTACGTGATCTACACCTCGGGCACCACCGGTGTGCCCAAAGGCGTGGCCGTCAGTCACCGCAACGTGACGCGGCTGCTGCAGCCCCTCGATGCCGGCCTGCCGGCCGCCGGGGTCTGGTCGCAGTGCCATTCGTACTCGTTCGACGTGTCGGTGTGGGAGATCTTTGGCCCGCTGCTGCGCGGCGGGCGGCTGGTGATCGCCCCCGAGTCGGTGACCCGCTCGCCCGAAGAGCTGCATGCCTTGCTGGTCAGCGAGCAGGTCAGCGTGCTGACCCAGACGCCGTCGGCGGTGGCGATGCTTTCCCCCGAGGGCCTGGAGTCGGTGTCGCTGGTGATGGCCGGCGAGGCGTGCCCGGCCGAGGTCGTCGATCGCTGGGCGCCGGGCCGGGTGATGGTCAATGCCTACGGCCCGACCGAGACCACGATGTGCGTGGCGATCAGCGCGCCGCTTACCGCGGGATCGGGCGCACCGCCCATCGGTTCGCCGGTGCCCGGGGCGGCGCTGTTCGTGCTGGATAGCTGGCTGCGTCCGGTTCCGGCCGGCGTCGTCGGTGAGCTGTATGTGGCCGGCGACGGCGTGGCCGGCGGCTACCTGGGCCGCACGGCGTTGACGGCGTCGCGATTCGTGGCCTGCCCCTTCGGCGAGCCCGGAGCCCGCATGTACCGCACCGGGGACCTGGTGGTCTGGGGTGCCGACGGGCAGCTCACGTGCCTCGGTCGCGCCGACGACCAGGTGAAGATCCGCGGCTACCGCATCGAGGTCGGCGAGGTGCGCGCCGCGCTGGCCGCACTCGACGGCGTCGAGCAGGCGGCGGTGATCGCCCGCGAGGATCGCCCCGGCGACAAGCGCCTGGTCGGCTACGTCACCGGAACGGCGGACCCGGCCGAGGCGCGCGCCGCGCTGGCCGAACGGCTGCCCGCCTACCTGGTCCCGGCGGCGGTGGTCGCGCTCGACGCGATGCCGCTGACCTCCAACGGCAAGCTCGACACCCGCGCCCTGCCCGCGCCCGAATACAACGCCGGCGAGTACCGCGCCCCGACCAGCGCGGTCGAGGAGACCCTGGCCGGCATCTACGCCGAGGTCCTCGGCCTGGGGCGAGTCGGCGTCGACGAGTCGTTCTTCGAGCTCGGCGGCGACAGCATCCTGTCGATGCAGGTGGTGGCCCGTGCGCGCGCCGCCGGCCTGCTGTGTCGCCCGCGCGACGTATTCGTCGAGCAGACCGTCGCCGGGCTGGCCCGGGTGACCACCGTCGCCGACGGCGATGCCGGCGCGGTCGACGAGGGGATAGGACCCGTGGTGGCCACCCCGATCATGCGCTGGCTGCACAGCGTGGAAGGCCCGGTCGAGCAGTTCAACCAGACCGTGCTGGTGGAGGCGCCCGCCGGAGCCGGCGAGGACGACGTCGTCGTCGTGCTGCAAGCCCTGCTGGATCGCCACGCGATGCTGCGGCTGTGCGTCAATCCCGACGCCGGTGGCGAGTGGTCGTTGACCGCACCCGAACCGGGATCGGTCGATGCCCGCGACTGCCTGCACGCGGTGGACGCGCTGACCGACGAGGTGCTGGTGCAGGCCCGGTCGCGGCTGAATCCGGCCGACGGAAAGATGTTGTCCGCCTTGTGGATTGGCTCCACCGGACAGCTGGTGATGACCATCCACCACCTGGCCGTCGACGCGGTGTCGTGGTGGATTCTGCTCGAAGACCTCAACACGGCCTGGGCCCAACACATGGGCGGGCAGCCGGTGGTCCTGCCGGCGACCGGGACGTCGTTCACCAGCTGGGCGTCGTTGCTCGCCGAGCATGCGCGCACCGCGGCGGTGGCCGAGCACGCGCAGACCTGGCAGCAGGTGGCGCAGGCCCCGTTGGCGCTGCCTGCGGTCCGCCCGGAACTGGACACCTACGCCACGGCCGACAACCTGTCGGTGTCGCTGGACACGGACGTCACCGCGATGCTGTTGGGCGAGGTGCCCGCGGCGTTCCGCGCCGGCGTGCACGAAATCCTTTTGATCGCTTTCGGTTTGGCGTGCGCGGAATTCCTGGACAGCAGGGGCACACCGATCGGCATCGACGTCGAAGGCCACGGCCGGCACGAGGAGGTCTTCGCCGACGTCGACCTGTCGCACACCGTGGGGTGGTTCACCGCCAAGCACCCGGTATCGCTCGCGCTGGGCGGGCTGTCCTGGTCGCAGGTGGTGGCCGGCGAAACGGCGCTGGGCGCGTTGATCAAGGACGCCAAGGAACAGCTTCGCGCGCTGCCGGACCCGCTGAGCTACGGCCTGCTCCGTTACCTCAACGACGACGTCGACCTCGACAGCCCGGACCCGGCGATCGGGTTCAACTACCTGGGACGGCTGGGCGCGGCGGTCCAGGCATCCGGCGACATGTGGTGGATCGGCCCCGAGGGCATGTCCATGACGGACGCCGCCGCCGCGGTGCCCATGCCGCTGGCCCACACCCTGGAACTCAACGCCGTCACCGTCGATGCCGACACCGGCCCGGAACTGCACGCCAACTGGACGTGGGCGCCCTCGGCACTGGACGAGGCGGGCGTTAATCGGTTGAGCCAGTTGTGGTTTGACGCACTGGCCGGCATCTGCGCGCACGTGCGCCGCGGCGGGGGCGGGCTGACGCCGTCCGACATCGCACCCGCCCGCCTCACTCAGCGGCAGCTCGACGCGCTGCAGCAGCGCTACCCGATCGCCGATGTGCTGCCGTTGACCCCGCTGCAGCAGGGGCTGCTCTTCCACTCCGGCGCCGCCCGCGGCGAGGAGGACATGTACGCGGTGCAGCTGGACTTCACCGTGACCGGTCCGCTCGATCCGCACCGGATGCGCGACGCGGTGCAGACCGTCATCACCCGGCATCCGCATCTGGTCGCCCGGTTCTGCGACGAGTTCGACGAGCCGGTGCAGATCATTCCGGCCGATGCGGCGGCGGAGTGGTCCTACGTCGACCTCGGTGCCGGCGACCTCGATGCCGATGAGCGGATTGCGCGGCTCTGCGCCGACGAGCGCGCGGCGGTCTGCGATTTCGCCGACCAGCCCGCCTTCCGGGCGATGTTGATCCGCACCGCGGAGAACCAACACCAGCTCGTGTTGACCAACCACCACATCGTGCTCGACGGCTGGTCGCTGCCGATCCTGCTGCGCGAGATCTTCACCGCCTACTTCGGCGAGCGGCTGCCCGCCGCCGCGTCGTATCGCACCTTCATCACCTGGCTGGCCGAACGCGACCTGGACGTCGCCCGCGCCGCCTGGGGCGAGGTGCTGGACGGCTTCGAGACCCCCACCCTGGTCGCGCCGGAGGACGGGCTGGGCCTGGGCCGGCGCGGGTTCCATTCGGTGCGGGTGCCCGAACAGACCACCCGAGCGCTGAGCGAGGTGGCGCGCGTCTGCCACACCACCGTCAGCACCGTGCTGCAGGGCGCCTATGCCCTGCTGCTGATCTCGCTGACCGGGCAGCATGACGTCGTGTTCGGCACCGCGCGGTCGCGCGCGGGCGACCTCGACGTCGACGCGGAATCGATGGTCGGGCTGCTGATCAACACCGTGCCGGTGCGGGCGCGGATCACGACCGAGACCACCACCGCGGACCTGCTGCGCCAGCTGCAGAACGACCACAACGACACCATCGAGCACCAGCACCTGGCGCTCAGCGAGATCCACCGAATCACCGGGCACGAAAGGCTTTTCGATACCGCCTTCGTCTACGAGAACTATCCGGTCGACGCCGACGCGATGGCCGTTCACGAGCTGGCGATCACCGGCGTCGTGAACCGCGAATACAACCACTATCCGCTGACGGTGGAGGCCCTGCCGGGCCGCGAGCTCGACCTGCGCGTCGAGTACGACACCGACGTGTTCGACGAAGCCGAGATCGCGAAATTGGTCGAGCGGTTGCGCCGGGTGCTGGTCGCCATGACCGCCGACCCGAAGCGGCGGCTGTCGACCGTGGATCTGCTGGATGCCGGCGAGCGGGATCTGGTGCTGTCCAAGTGGTCTGGTGCCGGTGTCGCGGGGCCGGTGGGCTACGCGCCGCAGTTGTTCGAGCCGACGGTGGAGGCCGTCCCGGATGCGGTGGCGCTGGTCGACGGCGACCGGGAGTGGACGTATCGCGAGCTCGACGAGTGGTCGACGCGACTGGCGCGGGTCCTGATCGCCGCCGGCGTGGGTCCGGAGCGTGCGGTCGCCGTGGCGATGGAGCGCTGCGCGGAGCTGGTCGTCGCGTGGTGGGCGATCACCAAGACCGGCGGGACCTACGTGCCGGTGGATCCGTCCCAGCCCGTCGAGCGCATCTCCAGCGTGCTGGACGCGGTCGACGCCGTATGTGTATTGACTTGCGGCGCCGATACTTTGGAAGCCGCGGGCGAGCGCCCGTTGCTGCGCATCGACGGCCTGGACGTCTCCGATCGGTCCGCGGAACCGATCACCAACGCCGATCGCATCGCCGAACTCGACGGGCACGACACGGCGTATGTGATCTTCACGTCGGGGTCCACCGGTGCGCCCAAAGGTGTCGCGGTGAGCCACTCCGGCATGCTCGGGATGGCGATCGCGCAACGTGAGATGTTCGGAGTCGTTGCCGACGCACGGGTTTTGATGGTCGCCGCGCCGACGTTTGACGCGTCGCTGTTCGAGGTGATCCTGGCCGCGGTGTGTAAGGCGGCGCTGGTGGTCGCACCACCGAACGTGTACGCCGCGGAGCCGCTGACCGCGTTGGCCGAGAAGCAGCGGGTCACCGTCGCGGTGCTGACCCCGACGGTGCTGTCGTCGCTGGATCACGAGCGGCTCGGCTGCCTGGAGACGGTGATCACCGTGGGGGAGGCCCTCCCACAGGAGCTGGTGGCGGCGTGGGCGCCGGGCCGGCGGTTCCTCAACGCCTACGGACCCACCGAAACCACCATCTGGGTGACCGGCACCAAGCCCCTGTCGCCCGGGCAGCCGATCCCCATCGGCACCCCGATCCACGGCGTCTGCGCCCTGGTACTGGACGCCTGGATGAAGCCGGTCCCGGTCGGGGTGGTGGGCGAGCTGTATCTGGCCGGCCACGCGCTGGCGCACGGCTACGTCGGCCGCGTCGCACTGACCGCGGAACGGTTCGTGGCCAACCCCTTTGGCGGCGGCGGGGCGCGCATGTACCGCACCGGCGACCTCGTCCGCTGGACGCGCGACGGTGCCCTCGAGTATCTGGGCCGCGCCGACAACCAGATCAAACTGCGCGGGCAGCGCATCGAACTGGGCGAGATCGAAAACACCCTGCTGGCTTGCCCTCAGGTCGTCCAGGCCGCGGCCGCGGTGCACCACGCCGCCACCGGCGGCGCGCACCTGATCGCCTACGTCACGCTGAACCACGACGAAACCCCCGACCACGACGCCGAAATCGTCGAAGAGTGGCAGAACATCTACGACGACCTCTACGGCGGCGACAACGCGCCGGAGTTCGGCATGGACTTCCGTGGGTGGAACAGCAGCTACACCAGCAAGCCAATCCCGCTCGACGAGATGGCGGAATGGCGCGCGGCCACGGTAGACCGGATCATGTCCCTGCGGCCCGGCCGGGTGCTGGAAATCGGCGCGGGCTCCGGGTTGTTGCTGTCGCAGGTCGCCCCGCGCTCCGAACACTATGTCGCCACCGACATGTCGCCGGTGGCAATCGAGAACCTGCGCACTGCGCTGGAGCGGCTGCAACTGCCGTGGCGCGATCGCGTCGAACTCTTCGCGCAGCCCGCGCACGTCACCGAAGGGCTGCGGCGCGGCTACTTCGACACCATCGTTGTGAACTCCGTCGTCCAGTACTTCCCGAATGCGGGATACCTGGCCGACCTGATCGACACCGCCATGGAACTGCTGGCCCCCGGCGGCTCGCTGTTCCTCGGCGACATCCGTAACCACAGCATGCAGGGCCCGTTCCAAACCGGAATCGCCCTGGCGCGCACCCCCGACGCCGACGGCGCCGAGATCCGGCAACGGGTTCATCACGCGACGTTGAGCGAACCCGAATTGCTCTTGGCCCCAGAGTTTTTCACCACCTGGGTAGCCGGCAACCCGGCGGCCGCCGGGGTCGACATTCAGGTCAAGCGCGGATCGGGTGACAACGAGCTCACCCGGTACCGCTACGACGTCGTCATCCACAAGTCCGAGGCGCCGGTGCGCTCGCTGGCCGACGCGCCGAGCTGGGCGTGGGCGCAATGCACCAGCCTGCGCGGGCTGCACGCCCGCCTCGACTCGCAGCGTCCGGACGTCGTCCGCGTCACCGACATCCCGCGCGCCTCGGTGGCCGGCGACGTCCGCATCGAACAAGCCTTGGCCGCAGGGGTTTCCGTGCCCGACGCGCTGGTTCAGGCCCGCGCTGTCGAGGCGGACACCGTCGTCGCCGAAGAGTTGCACCGGCTCGGTGAGACCACCGGATACCGCGTCGCCGTCACCTGGGGCACCCAGCCCGGCACGGTCGATGCCGTCTTCATCGCCCCCGAGGGCGAGCACGCCGCGCCGGTGACCGATGTCTACCGTCCGTCGCAGCAGCGCGCCTATGCCAATGACCCCCGCACCAACACCAAGATCAGCGCGGTGCGCGACCGCCTGAGCGCGTGGCTGCCCGAATACATGGTGCCGTCGCACATCACGGTGCTCGACGAATTCCCGATGACCTCGTCGGGCAAGCTCGACCGCAGGGCCCTGCCCGCACCCGAATTCCACGACGCCGACCGTTACCGCGCTCCCGCGGGTGCGGTCGAGGAGATCCTGGCCGGCATCTACGCGCAGGTGCTGGGTCTGGAGCGGGTCGGGATCGACGACTCGTTCTTCGACCTCGGTGGCGACTCGCTGCTGGCGATGCGCCTGATGTCCGCGATCAACAGCGCCCTGGACACCGACCTGTCGGTTCGCACCGTCTTCGAGGCGCCGACGGTCGCGCAGTTGGCGCCCCGCATCGGCGGCGACGCGACCCGACTCGAGCCGCTGGTGGCCGGTGAACGCCCCGCGGTGCTGCCGTTGTCGTTCGCGCAGAACCGGTTGTGGTTCATCGATCAGCTGCAGGGCCCCTCGCCGATCTACAACATCGCGGTGTCGCTGCGCCTGCGCGGCCGGCTGGACCGCGACGCGCTGGCGCTGGCACTGGCCGATGTGGTGGGCCGTCACGAAAGCCTGCGCACGGTGTTCGTCTCGTCCGAGGGCGTGCCGCAGCAGGTCGTCATCCCGGCCGAGCAGGCCGAGTTCTCCTACCGCGTCGTCGACGCCGCCCGGTGGCCGGATAGCCGGCTGGCCGCAGCCGTCGAGGCCGAGGCGGGCTACGCGTTCGACCTGCGCACCGAAAGCCCGCTCCACGCGGCGCTTTTCACGGTCGCCGACGACGAGCATGTGCTGGTGGCCGTCGTGCACCACATCGCCGCGGACGGGTCGTCGCTGACCCCGTTCGCGCGCGACCTTGGCCTGGCCTACGCCAGCCGCAGCGCGGGCGAAGAGCCCGCGTGGGCCGAATTGCCCGTGCAATACTCCGATTTCGCGCTGTGGCAGCGGACCCAACTGGGCGACGCCAACGACAGCGAGAGCCCGATCGGCACCCAGCTGGCCTACTGGGAGAAGACGCTGGCGGGCATGCCCGAGCGCCTGCAGCTTCCCGCCGACCGGCCGTACCCGCAGGTTGCCGACCACCACGGCGGCCGGGTCGCGACGGAATGGCCCGCGGAGTTGCAGCAGCAGATCGCGCGGGTGGCCCGCGCGCACAACGCGACCAGCTTCATGGTGGTTCAGGCGGCATTCGCCACGCTGCTCTCCAAGATCGGCGCGACTTCCGATGTGGCAGTGGGCTTCCCGATCGCCGGGCGCCGCGAGGCAGTGCTCGATGACCTGGTCGGCTTTTTCGTCAACACGCTGGTGCTGCGCGTCGACCTGGCCGGGGACCCGACGTTCGTCGACCTGCTGGCCCAGGTGCGCCGGCGCAGCCTGGCCGCATTCGAGCACCAGGACGTGCCCTTCGAGTTGCTGGTGGAGCGGCTCAACCCGACGCGATCCATGGCGCATCACCCGCTGATCCAGGTGCTGCTGGGCTGGGAGAACTTCGCCGCGCGCGACGACAACCCCGCCGCCGGATTGACGCTGGGCGATCTGCACGTCACAGCCTCGCCGGTCGACACGCACACCGCCCGCATGGATCTCACGTTCTCGCTCGCCGAGCGCTGGGCCGAGGACGGACAGCACGCGGGCATCGGCGTGATGGCCGAATACCGCACCGACGTTTTCGACGCCGGCAGCATCGAGGGTCTGATCGAGCGGCTGCAGCGGGTGCTGATGGCTCTCACCGCCGAACCCGAGCGGCGGTTGTCGTCGGTGGATCTGCTGCATCCCGCCGAGCACGCGCGGCTGCAGCGCTGGGGCAACGAAGCGGTGTTGACCCGGCCGGCCACTGGCGCGTCGGTGCCGGTGCTGTTCGCCGCGCAGGCCGCCCGCACCCCCGAGGCGGTCGCGCTGGTCGGCGAGGACCGGTCGCTGACGTACCGCGAACTCGACGAGGCAGCCAACCGGTTGGCGCACCTGCTGTCCGGCCACGGCGCCCGTGCGGGTTCTTCGGTGGCCGTGATGTTTTCGCGTTCGCCCGAGGCGATCGTCGCGATCCTTGCGGTGATGAAGGCCGGGGCGGCCTACCTGCCCATCGACCCGGCGCTGCCGGCGGCCCGCATCGAGTTCATGCTCGGCGACGCGGCCCCGATCGCCGCGCTTACCACCGCCGAGTTCGCCGGGCGGTTCGACGGGTTCGGCGTGCCGGTCATCGATGCGGCCGATCCCGCGGTGGACGGCCAGCCGGCGACGGCGCCCGCGGGCCCAGCGCCCGACGACCTTGCCCACATCATCTACACGTCGGGCACCACCGGTATCCCCAAAGGTGTTGCGGTAACGCAGAACAACGTCGTGCAGCTGTTCGATGCGCTGCAGATCGGCATCGAGCTGACGCCCGAGCAGGTGTGGACGCAGTTCCATTCGTATTCGTTCGATTTCTCGGTGTGGGAAATCTGGGGTGCGCTGCTGCACGGCGGGCGGCTGGTCCTGGTTTCCGACACCGTGTCGCGCTCGCCGCAAGAGTTCCACGCGCTGCTGCTCCGTGAGCAGGTCACCGTGCTCACCCAAACGCCTTCCGCGGTCGGCATGCTCCCGACGGAGGGACTGGACTCCGCGGCGCTGGTGATCGGTGCGGAGCCCTGCCCGCCGGAGCTGGTGGACCGCTGGGCCCCGGGCCGCGTGATGGTCAATGTCTACGGCCCGACCGAAACCACGATGTGGGCCTGCAAGAGCAAGCCGCTGACGGCGGGGTCCGGGTTCCCGCCGATCGGTTCCCCGGTGACGCGGGCGGCCTTCTTCGTGCTCGACGCGTCGATGCGGCCCGTGCCCGCGGGTGTGGTGGGCGAGCTGTATCTCGCCGGCGACGGTGTCGGCGTTGGGTATTGGCGCCGGGCCGACCTGACCGCGTCGCGCTTCGTGGCGTGCCCGTTCGGTGCGCCCGGCGACCGGATGTATCGCACCGGGGACCTGGTGTCCTGGGGCCCCGACGGCCAGCTGCGCTACTTCGGGCGCGCCGACGAGCAGGTCAAGATCCGCGGTTACCGAATCGAACTCGGTGAGATCCAGGCCGCCCTGGCCGAGCTGGCCGGGGTCGAGCAGGCGGTCGTCATCGCCCGGGAGGATCGCCCCGGCGACAAGCGCCTGGTGGGTTACGTCACTGGCACGGCCGACCCGGTCCAAGCGCGCGCCGCACTGGCCGAACGGCTGCCGGCGTACATGGTACCCGCCGCGGTCGTGGCGATGGATGCCCTGCCGATGACGGTGAACGGCAAGCTCGACACCCGCGCCCTGCCGGCGCCGGAGTTCCAGGACGCCGACCACTACCGCGCCCCCGTGACGGCGGTCGAGCAGACCCTTGCCGCTGTCTACGCGCAGGTGCTCGGCCTCGAGCGCGTCGGCGTCGACGACTCGTTCTTCGACCTGGGCGGCGACTCGCTGTCGACCATGCGGCTGATCGCGGCGATCAACGCCGCACTGGACGTCGAACTTCCGGTGCGCGCCGTGTTCGAGGCGCCGACGGTCGCGCAGTTGGCGCAGCGCGTCGGAGAAGGCACCGCCCGGCTGGAGCCGTTGGTCGCCGGTGAGCGGCCGGCGGTTGTCCCGCTGTCGTTCGCCCAGAACCGGTTGTGGTTCATCGACCAGTTGCAGGGGCCGTCACCGGTTTACAACATGGCCGCCGCGCTGCGACTGCGCGGGCAGCTGGACGCCGAGGCGCTCGGCGCGGCGCTGTCCGACGTCCTGGCCCGCCACGAGAGCCTGCGCACGCTGTTCCCCAGCCACGAGGGAACACCCCAGCAGGTCGTGGTGCCCGCCGCTGGAGCCGACTTCGGGTGGAACGTCGTCGATGCCCTCGGCTGGTCGGCCGACCGGCTGGATGAGGCCATCTTCGCGGCGACCCAGCACGCATTCGACCTGGCAGCCGAGATCCCGATGCGGGCAACGCTTTTCCGGACCGATGCCGAAGAGCACGTGCTGGTCCTCATCGTCCACCACATCGCCGCCGACGGGTTGTCGTTGACCCCGTTCGCCCTCGACCTGGCGGTGGCCTACAACAGCCGGCGCGCTGGGGGCGCCCCCGGCTGGGCCGAATTGCCGGTCCAGTACGCCGATTACACGCTGTGGCAGCGTGCGCAGTTCGGCGAGCTCCACGACAGCGACAGCCGCATCGCCTCGCAGCTGGCCTACTGGGAGGACGCCCTGGCCGGCGTGCCCGAGCGGCTGCAATTGCCCACCGATCGGCCTTACCCGCGGGCCGCCGATCTTCGTGGTTCCAGTGTCGAGGTGGAGTGGCCGTCGGAGCTGCAACAGCAGATCGCGGCGATCGCCCGCGAGCACAACGCGACCAGCTTCATGGTGATGCAGGCCGCCCTGGCGGTGCTGCTGTCGAAGCTCAGCGCGAGTTCCGATGTGGCGGTGGGCTTCCCGATCGCCGGGCGGCGCGATCCCGCGCTCGACGGCCTGGTCGGGTTCTTCGTCAACACCCTGGTGCTGCGCGTCGACGTGGCGGGTGATCCGAGCTTCACCGAATTGCTGGGCCGCGTGCAGGCCCGCAGCCTGGAGGCCTTCGAGCACCAGGATGTGCCGTTCGAGCTGTTGGTCGAGCGGCTCAACCCGAGCCGCTCGCTGACGCATCATCCGCTGGTGCAGGTGATGTTGGCCTGGCAGAACTTCGCCGGGCACGACGACCCGGCCGCCGGCCTGGCGCTGGACGGCCTGGAGGTTTCGTCGGTGCCGGTCGAAAGTGAGTCGGCCCGAATGGATTTGGTGTTCTCGTTGGCCGAGCGCTGGAGCGACTCCGGTGAGGCCGCAGGCATCGGCGGGCGGGTGGAATTCCGCACCGACGTGTTCGATGCCGAAAGCATCGAGACGATGATCGCGCGGCTGCACCGGGTGCTGACGGCGCTGATCGACGACCCCACCCAGTCGGTGTCGTCGGTGGATCTGCTGGACGAGGCCGAACACGCCCGCCTCGACGAGCTCGGAAACCGGGCGGTGTTGGCCGCGTCGGCGAGCCAATTCGCGTCGGTTCCGGCATTGTTCGCCGAGCAGGTCGCGCGCGCCCCGGAGGCGGTGGCCGTCACGTGCGAGGGCCTGTCGGTGACCTACCGCGAGCTGGACGAGGTCTCCAACCGGTTGGCGCATCTGTTGGCCCAGCGCGGTGCGAGGCCGGGAACGTCTGTCGCCCTGATGTTTTCGCGGTCTGCGGAGGCCGTCGCGGCGATCCTTGCGGTGCTCAAGACCGGGGCCGCGTATCTGCCGATGGACCCGTCGCTGCCGGCGAGCCGTGTCGAATTCCTGCTTGCCGATGCCGCACCGGCGGCGGTGCTCACCAGTGCGGACCTGACCGGGCGGCTAGACGGGTCCGGCGTCGTGGTCATCGATGTCGACGACCCCATCGTGCACGCGCAGCCGAGCACGGCCCTGCCCGCGCCGCACGCCGACGATGTCGCGTACCTGATCTACACCTCGGGCACCACCGGTCTGCCGAAGGGCGTTGCCGTCACGCACGGCAACGTCACCCAGCTGATGGGCTCGCTGGACGCCGGCCTGCCGGCCGCGGGGGTGTGGACGCAGAGCCACTCGCTGGCCTTCGACGTCTCGGTGTGGGAGATCTTCGGTGCGCTGCTGCGCGGCGGCCGGCTGGTCGTGGTGCCGGACTCGGTGACCCGTTCCCCGGACGACTTCCACGACCTCATTGTCAGCCAGGGCGTCACCGTCCTCACGCAGACGCCGTCCGCGGTGGGCGTGCTGTCCCGCGAGGGGCTGGAGTCGGTGGCCGTGGTGATGGCCGGCGAAGCCTGCCCGCCCGAGGTAGTGGACCAGTGGGCTCCGGGCCGGGTGATGATCAACGCCTACGGCCCGACCGAGACGACGATGTGTGTGGCGATCAGTGCGCCCCTGGTTGCGGGCGCGGGGGTGGTGCCGATCGGCTCGCCGGTGCCGGGCGCGGCGCTGTTCGTGCTCGACGCGCGGTTGCGGCCGGTGCCGGCCGGGGTGGTCGGCGAGCTGTATGTCTCCGGCGCCGGTGTGGCCGGCGGATACCTGGGCCGGACGCCGTTGACGTCATCGCGGTTCGTGGCCTGCCCGTTCGGTGAGCCCGGCGACCGGATGTATCGCACCGGGGACCTGGTGCGCTGGGGCGCCGACGGGCAGCTGCAGTGCCTGGGCCGCGCCGACGAGCAGGTCAAGATCCGCGGCTACCGCATCGAGGTCGGCGAGGTGCAGGCCGCGTTGGCCGCGCTCGACGGCGTCGAACACGCGGTCGTGATCGCCCGCGAGGATCGCCCCGGCGACAAGCGACTGGTCGGTTACGTGACCGGCACCGCGGAGGCGGCCGACGCGCGCGCCGTGCTGGCCGAGCGGCTGCCGGCCTACCTGGTCCCGGCCGCGGTGATGGTGCTCGACGCGCTGCCGCTGACGGTCAACGGCAAGCTAGACACCCGCGCCCTGCCGGCACCGGAATACAGCGTCGGCGACTACCGTGCGCCGGGCAATGCGGTGGAGGAGATCCTGGCCGGCGTCTACGCCGAGGTCCTGGGCGTCGAACGCGTCGGCATCGACGATTCCTTCTTCGACCTCGGCGGCGACAGCATCTCCGCGATGAAACTGATCGCGGCGATCAACGCCAACCTGGATGCGAACCTGTTGGTGCGCAGCGTGTTCGAGGCGCCCACGGTCGCCGAGCTCGCGACGAGGATCGACGAGGGCGACAGCTGGCTCGAGCCGGTGGTGGCCGCTGAGCGGCCGGCGGTGATCCCGCTGTCGTTCGCGCAGAGCCGCTTGTGGTTCCTGGACCAATTGCAGGGTCCCTCACCGGTTTACAACATCGCCGCGGCACTGCGGCTGGACGGGCGCCTGGATGCCGGGGCGCTGGGCGCCGCGCTGGCCGACGTGGTGATCCGCCACGAGAGCCTGCGCACCCTGATCGTCGCGCCCGAGGGCATCCCGCAACAGGTGGTGCTGCCCGTCGAACGCGTCGAGGTGGATTGGCAGGTCGTCGACGCCGCGGGTTGGCCGGCGGAACGGCTGACCGAGGCCGTCGGCGCGGCGGCGCTGCACACGTTTGACCTGTCCTCCGACATCCCGTTGCGGGCAACACTTTTCCGCGTCACCGATGACGAGCACGTGTTGGTGGCCGCCGTGCACCACATCGCCGCCGACGGCTGGTCGATCACGCCGCTGGCGCGCGACCTGGGCGTGGCGTACACCAGCCGCTGCGCCGGGCAGGCCCCGGACTGGATCGAATTGCCGGTGCAGTACGTCGATTACACGCTGTGGCAGCGCACGCAATTCGGCGAGCTCGACGACAGCGACAGCCCGATTGCCTCCCAGCTGGCCTACTGGCAGGAGGCCCTGGCCGGGATGCCCGAGCGGCTGCAGCTTCCGACCGACCGGCCCTACCCGCAGGTCGCCGACCAACGCGGCGCCAGCGTCGAGGTGGACTGGCCCGTCGAACTGCAGCACCGGATCACCTCGATGGCCCGGCAGCACGATGCGACCGGCTTCATGGTGCTGCAAGCCGCCCTGGCGGTGCTGCTCTCGAAGCTCAGCGCGAGTCCCGATGTGGCGGTGGGCTTCCCGATCGCCGGACGGCGCGACCCCGCGCTGGACGACCTGGTCGGCTTCTTCGTCAACACCCTGGTGCTGCGCGTCGACGTCGCAGGCGACCCGACCTTCGCCGACCTGCTGGCGCAGGTGCGCCAGCGCAGCCTGGCCGCCTACGAGCACCAGGACGTGCCCTTCGAGGTGCTGGTCGAGCGGCTCAACCCGACTCGGTCGCTGCAACATCACCCGCTGGTGCAGGTGATGCTGGCCTGGCAGAACCTCCCGGGCCACACCGGCGGCGGCGCCTCGCTGGCCCTGGGCGACGTTCAGGTCACCCCGATGCCGGTGGACACCCACACCGCCCGGATGGACCTGACGATCTCGCTGGCGGAACGCTGGGACGAGACCGGCGAGCCCGCCGGCATCGGCGGCACGATCGAATACCGCACCGATGTCTTTGACGCGCAGACCATTCGGACGCTCGTCGACCGGCTGCAGCGGGTGCTGATGGCCATGACGGCCGATTCGTCGCGGATGTTGTCGTCGATGGATCTGCTCGACGACACCGAGCGAGTGCGCCTCGACGAGCTCGGCAACCGGGCCGTGTTGGCTCGGCCGGCCGCCGACGCCTCGATTCCCGCGTTGTTCGCCGAGCAGGTAGCCGCGACGCCGGACGCGGTGGCGCTGGTCTGCGGCGACCGTTCGCTGACCTACGCGGAGCTCGACGCGGCGTCGAACCGGTTGGCACACTTGCTGACCGAGCGCGGCGCGAGGCCGGGAACATCTGTCGCCCTGACGTTTTCGCGGTCGGCCGAGGCGATCGTGTCGATCCTCGCGGTGCTCAAGAGTGGGGCGGCCTATCTGCCGATCGACCCGGCCCTGCCGGAAGCGCGCATCGGCTTCGTCCTCGAGGACGCCGCGCCCGTCGCGACGATCACCACCGCCGCGCTGGCCGAACGGCTCGACGGCCTGGGCGTGCCGGTCATCGACGTCGACGACCCCGCCGTCGCGGCCCAGGACAGCACCCCGCTGCCGGCACCCACCGCGGACGACATCGCGTACTTCATCTACACCTCCGGCACCACCGGTGTCCCCAAAGGCGTTGCAGTGACACACCGCAACGCCACCCAGCTACTGGCGTCGCTCGACGCCGATCTGCCGTCGCCCGGCGTGTGGTCGCAGTGGCACTCGCTGTCCTTCGACGTGTCAGTGTTCGAGATCTTCGGCGCGCTGCTGCACGGCGGCCGGCTGGTCGTGGTCTCCGAAGAGGCCGCCCGCTCGCCGGAAGACCTGCATGCGCTGCTGGTCGCCGAGCAGGTGACCGTGTTGAACCAAACACCTTCTGCCACGGGCATGTTGTCGCCCGAGGGGCTGGACGGCATGGCATTGGTCGTCGCGGGTGAGGCCTGCCCGACCGAGCTGGTGGACCGCTGGGCGGCACCGGGCCGGGTGATGATCAACGCCTATGGCCCGACTGAGGCCACGGTGTACGCGGCGATCAGTGCGCCGCTGCGGGCGGGCTCGGGCGTGGTCCCGATCGGTTCGCCCGTCCCGGGTGCGGCGCTGTTCGTGCTCGACACGCACTTGCACCCGGTGCCCGCCGGTGTGGTCGGCGAGTTGTACGTCGCTGGCGCCGGTGTGGCCGGTGGCTATTGGAAACGATCGGCGTTGACGGGCTCCCGGTTCGTCGCGTGCCCGTTCGGCGAGCCCGGCGAGCGGATGTATCGCACCGGCGACCTGGTCTGCTGGGGTGCCGACGGGCAGCTCCAATACCTGGGCCGCGCCGATCAGCAGGTCAAGCTCCGCGGCTACCGCATCGAACTCGGCGAGGTCCAGGCCGCGCTGTCGGCCGTCGACGGCGTCGAGCAGGCCGTGGTGATCGCGCGCGAGGACCGGCCCGGTGACAAGCGCCTGGTTGGCTACGTCACGGGGGGCGCAGACCCGGCGGCGGTGCGGACCGCGGTGGCCGACCGGCTGCCGTCGTACATGGTGCCGGGCGCGGTGGTGGGCATCGAGACCCTGCCGCTGACGCCCAACGGAAAGCTCGACACCCGTGCCCTGCCGGCACCGGAGTACCAGGACGTCGATCGGTACCGGGCCCCGGCCAACGCGGTCGAGGAGATCCTGGCCGGCATCTACGCCCAGGTCCTCGGGCTGGAGCGAGTCGGTGTCGACGACTCGTTCTTCGACCTCGGCGGCGACAGCATCTCGTCGATGCAGGTCGTCACCCGCGCCCGCGCCGCGGGCCTGGTCTGCAAGACGCGCGACATCTTCGTCGAGCAGACCGTGGCCCGGCTGGCCCGGGTGGCTGGTGTGGCCGATGGCGAAGCCGCCGTCTACGACGAGGGACTGGGCCCGGTGCTGGCCACCCCAATCATCAAGTGGCTGAACAATGTTGACGGTTCGGTCGAGCAGTTCAACCAGACCGTGCTGGTGCAGGCTCCCGCCGGAGTCACCGAGGCCGACGTGGTGGTCGTGTTGCAGGCCCTGATCGATCGGCACGCCATGCTGCGGCTGCGCGTCGACGACGACGGTGCCGGGGGATGGTCGTTGAGCATCCCGGACGTGGGAACGGTGAGCGCCGGCTCGTGCCTACAGACGGTGGACGCGCTGTCCGACGAGGCGCTGGTGGCGGCGCGGTCGCGGTTGAGCCCCGCGGGCGGGGCGATGCTCAGCGCGTTGTGGGCCAGCTCCACCGGTCAGCTCGTGGTCATCGTGCACCACCTGGCCGTCGATGGCGTGTCGTGGCGAATCCTGTTGGAGGACTTGAACATCGCCTGGGCCCAGCACCGATCGGGGCAGCCGGTGGCGCTGCCGGCGGGCGGGACGTCGTTTGCCCGGTGGTCGGCGCTGCTGGCCGACTACGCGCAAAGCCCGGACGTCGCGCGGCACGCGGACGCGTGGCAGGAGATCGCGGCCACTCCCGCCGCGCTGCCCGCGGTGCAACCCGCCGTGGACACCTTCGCCGCGGCCGGGCACCTGTCGGCGGAACTGGACGCCGAGACCACCCGGATGCTGTTGGGTGAGGTTCCGGCGGCGTTCCACGCCGGCATCAACGACGTCCTGTTGATCGCCTTCGGCATGGCGGTAAGGGAATTCGTCGACGCCGGCGACGCGCCGGTCGCCATCGACGTCGAGGGTCACGGCCGGCACGAGGACGTCGCCGCCGAGGCCGACCTGGCCCGCACCGTGGGCTGGTTCACCGCCAAATACCCGGTATCGCTGGCTATTAACGACCTGGCCTGGTCGCAGGTGCAGGCCGGCGACGCCGCGCTGGGCGCCGCGATCAAGCGCGCCAAGGAGCAGCTGCGTTCACTGCCCGAGCCGTTGACGTACGGATTGCTGCGCTACCTGAACGGCGACGTGGACCTCGATGGCGCCGACCCGACCATCGGGTTCAACTACCTGGGCCGCCCGGGCGGCGGGGTCGAGCTCTCCGACGAGCTGTGGCGCGTCGGCCAGGAAGGTGCCTCGGTCACCGGCGTGGCCGCCGCGATCCCGATGCCGTTGATGCACACCCTCGAGCTCAACGCGGTCGCCATGGACACCGAGGCGGGCCCGCAGCTGCACGCCAATTGGACCTGGGCGCCGTCGGCGCTCGACCAGGAGCAGATCGGCAGGCTGAGCCGCCTGTGGTTCGAGGCCCTGGCCGGGATCTGCGCCCACGTGCGCTCCGGCGGCGGCGGTTTGACGCCGTCCGACATCGCGCCGGCGCGCCTGAGCCAACAGCAGATCGACCAGCTGCAGCGCGAACAGGGCATCGCCGATGTGCTGCCCCTGACCTCGGTGCAGCAGGGATTGTTGTTCCACGCCAACGCATCCGGGGCCACCGGCGACCTGTACGCGGGACAGCTGGACATCAGCATCGCGGGGCCGCTGGACGAACATCGCCTGTGCGAAGCGGTCCGCACCATGGTCAACCGGCACCCGAACCTGGTCGCCCGGTTCTGCCCGCAGTTCGACGAGCCGGTGCAGATCATCCCCGCCGACCCGGTGTTGGCATGGCACGTCGTCGACCTCGGCACCGAAACCGGCAGTAGCACAACGGATATCCAGGCTATCTGCGCGGCCGAGCGCGCAGCGGTCTGCGACCTCGCGGGACAGCCCGCGTTCCGGGTCGCGCTCATCCGCACCGCGCCGGAGCGGCACCGGCTGGTGCTGACGAACCACCACATCGTGCTCGACGGCTGGTCGATGCCGATCATGCTGGGCGAGATCTTCGCCGGCTACTACGGGCACGCATTGCCCGCGGTGGCGCCCTACCGCAACTTCGTCAGCTGGCTGGCCGCCCGCGACCGCAACGCGGCCCGCGCGGCCTGGGCCGAGGTGTTCGCGGGGCTGGACGCCCCCACACTGGTCAGCCCCCAGGACCGGCTGAAGCCGGGGGAGCAGAGCGTCAAGGCATTCCGGTTGCCGGCCGAAATCACCCGCGCCGTCAGCGACCTGGCCCGCTCGTGCCGCACCACCGTCAACACGGTGCTGCAGGGCGCCTTCGCGCAGCTGTTGTGCGGCCTCACCGGCCAGCACGATGTCGTGTTCGGCACCACCGTCTCGGGCCGGCCGCCGGAAGTGGTCGGCGCGGAATCGATGGTGGGCCTGATGATCAACACGGTGCCGGTGCGCGCCAACATCACCGCCGCCACCACCACCGCGGACCTGATCGAGCAGCTGCAGGGTGCCTACAACGACACCCTCGAGCATCAGCACTTGGCGCTCAACGAGATTCACCGCGTCGCGGGTCAGGACAAGCTGTTCGACACCCTGTTCGCCTTCGAGAACTACCCGATCGATTCCGAGGCGCTGGCGGGTGACCACGACCTGGCCATCACCGACGTCGCCACCCGGGAATCGACGCACTACCCGCTGACGCTGCAGGCCCAGCCCGGCGACGAGATCGCGCTGCGCGTCGAATACGACACCGACGTCTTCGATGCGGGCAGCATCGACGCGTTGATCGAACGGTTGCAGCGGGTGTTGGTGGCCATGACCACCGACCCGGCCCGGCGGCTGTCGTCGATCGACGTGCTGGACGCCGACGAGCGCACCCAGCTCGACGCGTGGGGTGCCCGGGCCGTGCTCGCGAAGCCGGCGGCCGACGCCTCGATCCCGGCGTTGTTCGCCGAGCGGGTGGCCGCGGCCCCGGATGCCGTCGCTCTGGTCTGCGACGGCCGGTCGCTGACGTACGCGGAGCTCGACGTGGCGTCGAACCGGTTGGCGCACGCGCTTACCGAACGTGGGGCGGGCCCGGGACAGTCTGTGGCGCTGCTCTTTTCGCGGTCGGCCGAGGCGATCGTGTCGATCCTGGCGGTGCTCAAGACCGGGGCGGCCTACCTGCCGATCGACCCCGCGGTCCCCGCGGCCCGGCTGGACTTCGTCCTCGGCGACGCCGCGCCGATCGCCGTCGTCACCACCGCGGAATGGGCGGAACCGCTTGACGGGCACCGGCTTTCGGTCGTCGACGTCAACGACCCGGCCGTCGCGGCCCAACCCAGCACCGCGCTGCCGGTGCCCGCGGCCGGCGACATCGCCCACATCATCTACACCTCGGGCACGACGGGCGCGCCGAAGGGCGTCGCCGTCACCCACCGCAATGTCACCCGGCTGTTCGACTCGCTCGACGTCGGCCTGGACATGGGGCCGGGCCAGGTGTGGACGCAGTGCCACTCGTACGCCTTCGACTACTCGGTGTGGGAGATCTGGGGCGCGCTGCTGCACGGCGGACGTCTGGTCGTGGTGCCCGAATCCGTGACCCGATCGCCGGAGGACTTCCACAGCCTGCTCGTCGCCGAGCGGGTCACCGTGTTGAGCCAGACCCCGTCGGCCGTCGGCGTGCTGTCGCCCGAGGGCCTGGAATCCGCCTCGCTGGTGATCGCCGCCGAGGCCTGCCCGCCCGAGGTCGTGGACCGCTGGGCGCCCGGGCGCGTGATGGTCAACGCCTACGGCCCCACCGAGACAACGGTGTACGCCACGATCAGTGCGCCGCTGGCGCCCGGATCGGGCGCACCCCCGATCGGTGCACCGGTGCCGGGGGCTGCGCTGTTCGTGCTCGACGAGTGGCTGCGGCCGCTGCCGGCCGGCATGGTCGGCGAGCTGTACGTGGCCGGCCACGGTGTGGCGTCCGGGTACCTGGGCCGCGCCGGGTTGACCTCGTCGCGCTTCGTGGCGTGCCCGTTCGGCGAGCCCGGACAGCGCATGTATCGCACCGGCGACCTGGTGCGCTGGGCCGCCGACGGCCAGCTCCAATACCTGGGCCGCGCCGACGACCAGGTCAAGGTCCGCGGCTACCGCATCGAACTCGGTGAGATCCAGGCGGCCCTGGCCACCCTGGACGGGGTGGACCGGGCGGTTGTGATCGCCCGCGAGGACCGTCCCGGCGACAAGCGACTGGTCGGCTACGTGACCGGGACCGCCGACGTGGCCGAGGCGCGTGCCGCGCTGGCCGAGCGGCTGCCGGCCTACATGGTGCCGACGGCCGTGGTGGCGCTCGACACGCTGCCGGTGACCGTCAACGGCAAGCTGGACGTCCGCGCGCTGCCGGCGCCGGAGTATCGCGACTCCGATCGGTACCGCGCGCCCGGTAACGCCGTCGAGGGCATCGTGGCAGGCATCTACGCCGAGGTGCTCGGTGTCGACCGCGTCGGCATCGACGACTCCTTCTTCGACCTTGGCGGGGACAGCATTTCGGCGATGCGCCTGGTTGCGGCCATCAACACCAGCTTCGAGTCCAACCTTGCGGTGCGCGCCGTGTTCGAGTCGCCCACGGTGGCCCAGTTGTCGCCGCGCATCGGCGAGGGCACGGGCGGCCTGCCCGCGTTGGTGGCCGGCGAGCGCCCGGCGGTGATTCCGTTGTCGTTCGCGCAGAAGCGGTTGTGGCTCCTGGATCAGCTGCAGGGCCCGTCGCCGGTCTACAACATCGCGACGGCGATGCGGCTGAGCGGACGGCTCGACGCCGACGCGCTGGGCGCGGCGCTGGGCGACGTCGTGGCGCGCCACGAGAGCCTGCGCACGCTGTTCGTCACGGTCGACGGAACGCCCCAGCAGGTGATCCTGCCCGTCAGCGCCGCCGCCTTCGGCTGGGACGTCGTCGACGCCACCGGATGGCCCGCGGGCCGGCTCGACGAGGCCATCGGCGCCGTCGCTCGCCACACGTTCGACCTGTCGGCCGAAATACCGCTGCGGGCAACACTCTTCAACACGGGCCAGGACGAGCACGTGTTGGTGGCGGTGGTACACCACATCGCCGCCGACGGGTGGTCGTTGACCCCGCTGGTGCGCGACATCGGCATGGCCTACGCCAGCCGGTGCGCGGGCCACGTCCCCGGCTGGACTCCGCTGGCGGTGCAGTACGTCGACTACACGCTGTGGCAGCGCGCGCAGCTGGGTGAGCTCGACGACAAGCAGAGCCCGGTCACCGCGCAGCTGGCGTACTGGGAAGAGGCGCTGGCCGGAATGCCCGAGCGGCTGCAGCTGCCCACCGATCGGCCCTACCCGCTGGTGGCCGACCAGCGCGGTGCCACCGTCGAGGTCAACTGGCCCGCCGCGTTGCAGCGACAGGTTGCCCTGGTGGCCCGGGAGCACAACGCGACCGGCTTCATGGTGGTGCAGGCCGCCCTGGCGGTGCTGCTGTCGAATGTCACCGCCAGTTCCGATGTGGCGGTGGGCTTCCCGATCGCCGGACGACGCGACCCCGCGCTGGACGACCTGATCGGCTTCTTCGTCAACACGCTGGTGCTGCGCGTCGAGCTCGCCGACGGCGGCAACTTCACCGACGTGCTGGAGCAGGTGCGCCAGCGCAGCCTGGCCGCCTACGAGCACCAGGACGTGCCCTTCGAGGTGCTGGTCGAGCGGCTCAACCCGAGCCGGTCGCTGACCCATCACCCGCTGGTGCAGGTGATGTTGGCCTGGCAAAACTTCCCGGGGCAGACCAATGATCCCGCCGCCGCGATGGGCCTGGGCGACCTGGAGGTCACGCCGCTGCCGATGGACACCCAGTCCGCCCGAATGGATTTGGTGTTCTCCCTCGGCGAAAACTGGACCGACTCCGGTGAACCCGCCGGAATCGGCGGGCGAGTGGAGTTCCGCACCGACGTGTTCGACGCGCTCAGCATCGAGACGTTGATCGAGCGGCTGCAGCGGGTGCTGCTGGCGGTCACCGCCGATCCCACGCGGTCGTTGTCGGCGGTGGATCTGCTGCACGACGGCGAGCGCGCCCGGCTCGACGAGTTCGGGAACCGGGCGGTGCTGGCTCAGCCGGCCGCCGAGGCGTCGATTCCCGCGTTGTTCGCCGAGCAGGTCGCGGCCACGCCGGACGCGGTGGCGCTGGTCTGCGGCGACCGTTCGCTGACCTACGCGGAGCTCGACGTGGCGTCGAACCGGTTGGCGCATCTGCTGACCGAACGCGGCGCGGGCCCGGGACAGTCTGTGGCGCTGCTGTTTTCGCGGTCGGCCGAGGCGATCGTGTCGATCCTGGCGGTGCTCAAGAGCGGGGCGGCCTATCTGCCGATCGACCCGGCCCTGCCCGAGGCGCGGATCGGCTTCATGGTCGAGGACGCCGCACCTGTCGCCGCGGTGACCACCGCCGAGTACGCCGGCCGCTTCGGCGCAACCGGTCTCGCCGTCATCGACATCAACGATTCCGTCGTGGCAACCCAGCCGAGCACGCCGTTGCCGGCACCCGCACCGGACGACATCGCCTACCTGATCTACACCTCGGGAACCACCGGTGTGCCCAAGGGCGTGGCCATCGCGCATCGCCATGCGACGCAGCTACTTTCGTCGATCGGCAGCGTTCTGCCGTCGCCGGGAGTGTGGTCGCAGTGGCATTCGTTGTCCTTTGACGTGTCGGTGTGGGAGATCTTCGGTGCGCTGTTGCACGGCGGGCGGTTGGTCGTGGTGTCCGAAGACGTCGCGCGCTCGCCCGAAGACCTGCACGCGCTGCTGGTCGCCGAGCAGGTGACCGTGTTGAACCAAACACCTTCTGCCACGGGCATGTTGTCGCCCGAGGGGCTGGACGGCATGGCATTGGTCGTCGCGGGTGAGGCCTGCCCGACCGAGCTGGTGGACCGCTGGGCGGCACCGGGCCGGGTGATGATCAACGCCTACGGCCCGACCGAGGCCACGGTGTACGCGGCGATCAGTGCGCCGCTGCGGGCGGGCTCGGGTGTGGCACCGATCGGTTCGCCCGCCCCGGGTGCTGCGCTGTTCGTGCTCGACAAGTGGCTGCGCCCGGTGCCCGCGGGTGTGGTCGGTGAGCTGTACGTCGCCGGCGCCGGAGTCGGGTACGGGTACGCGGGCCGGGCCCCGTTGACCGGAACGCGTTTCGTCGCATGCCCGTTCGGCGAGGCCGGCGATCGGATGTATCGCACCGGCGACCTGGTGCGTTGGGGCGCCGACGGGCAGCTGCAGTACCTGGGCCGCGCCGACGAGCAGGTCAAGATCCGCGGCTACCGCATCGAACTCGGCGAGGTCCAGGCGGCGCTGGCCGCGGTCGACGGCGTCGAGCAGGCGGTGGTGATCGCCCGCGAGGACCGCCCCGGGGACAAGCGACTGGTGGGTTATGTCACCGGCACCGTGGACCCGGCACAGGCGCGTGCCGAGTTGGGTCAGCGACTGCCCGGCTACATGGTCCCCGCGGCCATCGTCGCGTTGGCGGATCTGCCGTTGACCCCCAACGGAAAACTCGACCGGCGAGCCCTGCCCGCACCCGAGTACCGCGACGCCGACCACTATCGCGCGCCGGGCACCGAGGTCGAGGAGATCCTGGCCGGCATCTACGCCGAAGTCCTTGGGCTGGAACGTGTCGGCGTCGACGACTCCTTCTTCGAACTGGGCGGCGACAGCATCCTGTCGATGCAGGTCGTCGCGCGGGCCCGCGCCGCGGGCCTGACGTGCCGTCCGCGCGACGTGTTCGTCGAGCAGACCGTGGCCCGGCTGGCCTCGGTCACCGGTCTGGCCGACGACGAGGCCGGCGTGGTCGACGAGGGCGTGGGACCGCTATCGGCGACCCCGATCATCCGCTGGCTGGAGACCGTCGACGGCCCGATCGAACAGTTCAACCAGACCGTCGTAGTGCAGGCCCCGGCCGAGGCGACCGAGGCCGACGCGGCAATCGTGTTGCAGGCCTTGGTGGATCGGCACGCGATGCTGCGCCTGCGCATCGACGACGCGGCGGGCGAGTGGTCGCTGACCGTGCCCGACGCGGGCGCCGTGGACGCGGCAAACCTGGTGCACGCGGTCGACGAGTTGTCCGACGAAGCGGTGATGAGCGCCCGGTCGCGGCTGAACCCGGCCGGCGGCGTGATGCTCAGCGCGCTGTGGGTGGCATCCACCCGCCAGCTGGTCCTCATCGTCCACCACCTGGCCGTCGACGCGGTGTCCTGGTGGATCTTGTTGAAGGACCTCAACATTGCGTGGGCCCTGCACCGTGGCGGACAACCCGTCGAGCTGCCGGTGGCGGGAACGTCGTTCGCCCGCTGGGCGTCACTGCTTTCCGAACAGGCCCACAGTGCCGAGGTCGTCGCGCATGCGGACGCGTGGCGGCGGGTGGCGGAGATCCCCGCCGCATTGCCCGCCGTGCGGCCCGAGGTCGACACCTACGCCAACGCCGGACACCTGTCGGTGTCGCTGGACGACTCCGACACGGTCCGCACGCTGTTGGGTGAGGCACCCGCGGCCTTCCATGCCGGCATCCACGACATCCTGTTGATCGCCTTCGGTTTGGCGTGGTCGGAGTTCCTGGGCAACGGCGGGGCGCCGATCGGCATCGACGTCGAGGGCCACGGGCGCCAGGAGGAACTGGGCGCGAGCGTCGACCTGTCGCAGACCGTCGGGTGGTTCACCGCCAAGTACCCGGTCGCGCTGGCCGTGGGCGGCCTCGACTGGTCGCACGTGGTCACCGGTGCACCGGGGCTGGGTGCGGTGCTCAAGGACGCCAAAGAGCAGCTTCGCGCCCTGCCCGATGGGCTGACCTATGGCCTGCTGCGCTACCTGAATGCCGATGTCGATCTGGACGCGTCCGACCCACCGATCGGGTTCAACTACTTCGGGCGGATGGGTGCCCAGAGTGCCGAGGGCGCCGGCCTGGGCTGGCAGATCAGCCAGGACGGCGCATCGGTCACCGGCCTGGCGACGGCGGTCTCCATGCCGCTGATGCACACCGTGGAGCTCAACGCCGGCACCGTCGACGCCGGCGATGGGCCGCGGCTGCAGGCCGAATGGGCCTGGGCCCCTTCGGCATTCGACGAGTCACAGGCGCGCCACCTGAGCCGGCTGTGGTTCGAGGCCCTGACCGGGATCTGCGCGCACGTGCGAAGCGGCGGGGGAGGACTCACACCCTCCGACGTCGCGCCCGCCCGCCTCGACCAGCCGCAGATCGACGAGCTGCAGCGGCACTACGACATCGCCGACATCCTGCCGCTCACCCCGCTGCAGCAGGGGCTGCTGTTCCACGCCAACACCGCGCAAGGCTTCGGCGACGACCACCTGTACGCGATCCAGCTGGAATTCGGCTTCACCGGCGCCCTCGACACCGAGCGCCTGCGCGACGCGCTGCACACAGTGGTGGCCCGGCATCCGAACCTGGCGGCCCGGTTCAGCCAGCAGTTCGACGAACCCGTGCAGATCATCCCGGCGGACCCGGAAATGGTCTGGCGCACGATCGATCTGGATGCCGAAGCCGCTCTGGACGGCAACGCCGATCCCGACGAGCGGATCCAGCGGCTGTGCGCCGCGGAACGCGCAGCGGTCTACGACCTCGCCGACCAGCCGGCCACCCGCGCCGCACTGGTCCGCATCGACGCGGAGCGGTACCGGTTGGTGCTGACCGTGCACCACATCGTGCTCGACGGCTGGTCGCTGCCGATCCTGCTGGCCGAGATCTTCGCCAGCTTCAGCGGACAGCGGCTCCCCGCGGCGGTTCCCTACCGGGCGTTCGTCTCCTGGCTGGCCGGCCGCGACGTGGACGCGGCCCGCGATGCCTGGCGTAATACCTTGGCGGGCTTTGAAATTCCGACACTGGTCGGACCGCCGCAACGCACCAGGCTCGGGGCCCGGGGCGTCAAATCGTATGGCGTGCCCACCGAGACGACGCGAGCGCTCGGCGACCTCGCGCGCTCGTCGCACACCACGATGAACGTCGTGTTGCAGGCCGCCTGGGCGCAACTGCTCGGCTGGGTGACCGGCCACCAGGACGTCGCGTTCGGTACCACGGTGTCGGGCCGCCCGGCCGACGTGCCCGGGGCGGATTCGATTGTCGGCCTGATGATCAACACCGTCCCGGTGCGGGCGAACCTCACCGCGGCGACCACCACGGCCGCCCTGATCGACGGGTTGCAAAGCGCCCACAACGAGACGCTGGAGCACCAGCACCTCGCGCTGAGCGAGATGCATCGCATCACCGGCCACGAAAAGCTGTTCGACACGCTCTTCGCCTACGAGAACTACCCGGTGAACGCCGAAGCGCTGGCGGGCAATCCCGGCTTGGCCGTCACCGACGCCACGGTCCGCGAATACAACCACTATCCGCTGACGGTCCAGGCGCAGCCCGGCGCCGAGCTGGCGCTGCGCGTCGAATATGACACCGCCGTCTTCGACGAGGGCAGCATCGATGCGCTGATCGACCGGATGCAACACGTGCTGCTGGCGATGACCGACGACCCGACCCGGCGGCTCTCGTCGGTGGACCTGCTCGACGAGCCGGAGCACGCGCGGCTGGACGAGTTCGGCAACCGGGCGCTGCTGACGAAGCCGGCGGCCACGCCGGTGTCGATCCCGGCACTGTTCGCCACGCAGCTGGCCCGCAGGCCGGACGAGGTGGCGATCAGCTGGTCGGGGCAGTCCATGACCTACCGCGAGCTGGACGAGGCCGCCAACCGGTTGGCGCACCTGCTGGCCGGCCAGGGCGCCGGCCCGGGACAGTCTGTGGCGCTGCTGTTTTCGCGGTCGGCCGAGGCGGTCGTGGCGATCCTGGCCGTGCTCAAGACCGGGGCCGCATACCTGCCGATCGACCCGACGGCCCCGCTGGCCCGGATCAAGTTCATGCTCGAGGACTCGGCTCCGATCGCCGCGATCACGACAGCGGGCCTGCGATCCCGGCTGGACGGGTCCGAGCTGACGGTCATCGACATCGAGGAAGCGCAGGTCGAGGCCTACCCGTGCACGCCGCTGCCGGCGCCCGACGCCGACAGCATCGCCTACATCATCTACACGTCGGGTACCACCGGTGTGCCCAAGGGCGTGGCGATCACGCACCACAACGCCACCCAGCTGCTCGGCACGCTCGACGCCGGCCTGCCGGCCGCGGGTATCTGGACGCAGACTCACTCGTACTCGTTCGACGTGTCGGTGTGGGAGGTCTTCGGCGCGCTGCTGCGCGGCGGCCGGTTGGTCGTGGTGCCCGAGTCGGTGGCGCGGTCACCGGAAGACATGCAGGCCTTGCTGATCGGCGAACAGGTCAGCGTGTTCACCCAGACGCCGTCGGCGGTGGCGACGCTCTCGCCCGAGGGCCTGGAGTCGGTGTCGCTGGTGATCGTCGGCGAGGCCTGCCCAGCGGAGGTCGTCGATCGCTGGGCGCCGGGCCGGGTGATGGTCAATGCCTACGGCCCGACCGAGACCACGATGTGCGTGGCGATCAGCGCGCCGCTCACCGCGGGATCGGGTGCACCGCCCATCGGTTCGCCGGTGTCGGGCGCGGCGTTGTTCGTGCTCGACGGCTGGCTGCGGCCGGTGCCGGTCGGGGCGGTCGGCGAGCTGTATGTGGCCGGCGACGGGGTCGGCTGCGGATACGTGGGCCGGTCCGAGCTGACCGCGTCGCGGTTCGTGGCCTGCCCCTTCGGCGAGCCCGGAGCCCGCATGTACCGCACCGGTGACCTGGTGTCCTGGGGCGCCGACGGGCAGCTGCGCTACCTGGGCCGTGCCGATGAGCAGGTCAAGATCCGCGGCTACCGCATTGAACTCGGCGAAGTTCAGTCGGCACTGAGCAAGCTGGACGGCGTGCGCCAAGCGGTCGTGATCGCCCGCGAGGACCGCCCCGGCGACAAGCGATTGGTCGGGTACGTCACCGGCACGGCGGATCCGGTCGAGTTGCGCGGTCAGCTCGCCGACCGGTTGCCGGCCTACATGGTCCCGGCGGCGCTGGTGGCGCTCGACATCATGCCGCTGACGACTAACGGCAAGCTCGACACCCGGGCCCTGCCGGCACCGGAGTACCTCGGTGCGGGATATCGCGCGCCCACCAACGCCGTCGAAGAGATCCTGGCCGACATCTACGCGCAGGTCCTCGGGCTGGAGCTGGTCGGCATCGACGACTCCTTCTTCGATCTGGGCGGTGACTCGCTCTCGGCGATGCGGTTGATCGCGATGATCAACTCCAACCTGAACGCCGACCTCGCGGTGCGCACCCTGTTCGACCTGCCCACCGTGCGGCGGCTGGCTCGGCGGCTGGCGATACACTCCTCCGCTACCCGAGAGATCGTTCCCGTTCAGATGCTGCGGGAAGGCATTGGCGTACCGCTGTTCTGCCTCCATCCCGCCGGGGGCGTCAGCTGGCCCTACCAGGTCCTCGGCGACTACGTGGACTGCCCGATCATCGGCATTCAACAGGCCCGGCGGGGCGAAGAACCCGAGCCGCTGTCGATTCCGGAGATGGCCGCGAACTACGCCGACAGGATCCAGGAGATCTATCCCAGCGGGCCCTACAACCTGCTCGGCTGGTCCTACGGCGGTGTCGTCGCCCATGAGGTCGCCGTCGAGCTGCAGCGGCGGGGCGGGGTGGTCGCGCGCCTGATCCTGCTCGACGCGCAACCCGGCCTGGACGGCAGAATCGCTGTGCCGGAGCTGATTTCCGACGGAAATGGCGCGGAACACGAGGAGCCGCTGACCTACCAGCAGACGGACGAATTGCTACGCGAGCTCGGCGCCATCGACCTGTCCCGGTACGAGCAGTTCTTCGACACGCTTGTCGAGAACCTGAAGAGCAATGTGGCGCTGTACCGCTCGCATCAGCCGGGCGTCTTCTATGGCGACATGACGATCCTGTCCGCGGTGCAGGGTGCGGACAATCGCAGTTCGTATCTTTCGCAGAGTTGGCGCCCCTACGTTTTCGGCGACGTCAGGACGCACTCGATCGACTGCACGCACAACGAGATGCTGGCCGCCGAGTCGGTCAGGATGTACGCCAAGCACCTCGCGCAGTTGTTGCTGCATGTGGAGCTCGAACTCGAATTCGCCTCTGACGGCTGGGTTGAGGTCAGGCGTCCCGACGGCCAGCTCGGAGACGAGCGCGCCGGGTAACCGGACGGAAAGCGCACTGCGTCGGTGCGCGCGGTCGCATACTGGACACCCATCGTTGGCGAGCCAGGAGACCTCCGCATGACGCAGCACCCGATCGGAATCGTCGGCTTCTCCCATGTCTGCATCGCGGTGTCCGACGCGGAGGCCTCGCTGCGGTTCTACCGTGACGTGCTCGGGCTCGACGTCTTCTTCGACATCGAATTGGAAGGGCCGCCAATGGAAGTCGTGACGGGCGAGGCCGGTGCACGTGGCCGGATGATCGGCGGAATGCTCGGCGGGACGGTCGTGGAACTGCTCGAGTTCACACACCGCGACTTCGCGCGGCGCCCCGAAAACACGCTCGGCTACACCAACATCTCGCTGAGCGTCAGCGACATCGACGCCGCCGTGGCCGCAATCACCGCCGCCGGACTACAGCCCGAACAGCAGCCCGTGGACATCGGCGGCGTGCGCATGTTCTTCATCCGCGACCCCGACGGCACGCCGATCGAATTCGTGTCCTACCCCAACGGAGAACGGACCTCGGCCCAGATGTGGGGCTACGGCAACTAGGGCGCGCGGGCCGTTGGTGGCCGAGGTGTGTCCCGCGTGTGACCTTGTCGCGATGGCGAGCAAGGACGCTGTCCATCATGACCGTGCTGCTGCTGGCGATGTGCGCGCTCGCGGCCGCGGCCTGTTTCGGCTACTGCGCCGGCCGGCGCGCGGCCTCGACACCGCCTACCTGGAAGCGGCGAACGAGCCGGGTCGCCCTGGGCAGGCTGGCGATCGGCCTGCTCGTCGCCGTGGCCGCGCGCCAGATCCGGCGCAGGTTCGCGTTCCAGCGGGTGCTCTCCGGCGTGCTGGATAGCCCGCAGTCGAGAACCGTTGCGCCGCTGCAGCTTTTGCGCGGCGGGGCCGTCGTGGTGCGGCGGGTGCGGTTGGCCGGACGGAGCTTGTGACGCCCTGGCGGTAACCGCCACGCGACGAATTGGCACGATACGACGCATGACTGCACTGCAAGGCAAGGTCGCGTTCGTAACCGGCGCGTCGTCGGGCCTGGGCGCCGAGACGGCCAGGCTGTTTTCCCGGCAGGGTGCAACGGTTTTCGGCATAGGCCGCGACACCGGGCGCCTGGCCGAGGTATTCGCCGACGTCGAGGGCGGCGCCTATGCCTCGGTCGACGTCGCGTCGCCGCAGGCATGCCGCGACGCGGTGCAGCGGTGCGTCGACGAGTTCGGCGGGCTGGACGTCCTGGTCAACGTCGCCGGCAAGCACCAGATGCGCCGCACGGAATCGCTGACCGACGACGAGTGGGCGGAGGACCTCGCGGTCAACCTGAACGGGCCGTTCTTCCTGTGCCGGGCCGCATTGCCGCATCTGTTGGAACGCGGCGGCAACATCGTCAACGTCGGCTCGATCGCCGGCGTCGAAGGCCAGGCGTACTCGGCGGGCTACTGCGCCGCCAAGCACGGACTCGTCGGGCTTACCCGCGCCATGGCGGTCGAATACACCGCGGATCGGCTGCGGGTCAATGCGGTGTGCCCGGGCGGCATGCTGACACCGCAAATCGAACAGTTCAGCGCGCCGGAGAATCCGAACTTCGACCTCATCATGCGCACGGCCTCGCCGCGCGGAATGATGCAGCCCCTCGACGTCGCGAACGTCATCGCGTTCCTCGCCAGCGACGCCGCGGCGGTGATCCACGGCGCCGTTTATCGGGTCGACAATGGCAAAGGCGCGGGTTAGGCGGCGGTCGGGCATGCCGCAAACGCGCCCAATTGGCCACGCACCGAACGCGGACCACTACGTTGGATAACTATGGCCGACGACGATAGGTCCGCGTTCACCTCGCGGGGCCGCCAGGAGCCGGCGGGCGGAGTGCAGGAGCAACTCGACGACTCCGTGGCGGCCCGCGACGACATGGAACGGCTGGTGCGCGTCATCGTCGAGATCGGTTCCGATCTGGACCTGGACGTCACCCTGCGTCGAATCGTCAGCGGAGCGATGGAGCTGACCGGGGCCCGCTATGGGGCGCTCGGTATCCGCGCATCGGACGGCAGCCTGGTCTCTTTCATTCTCGTGGGAATCGACGACGACACCGCACGGCAGCTGGGCGATTTGCCCGTGGGTGCGGGCATCCGAATCGGCGATCTGAAGGCCCATCCCGAGGCCGGCGGGCTACACGCCCACGATCCGCCGCTGCGGGCGCTGCTTGGCATACCGATCACCGTGCGGGCGGCGGACTTCGGCAGTCTGTACCTGGCCGACGACCGGCCCGGCTGGGTATTCACCGACACCGAGGAAAGCGCCGTGCGCGCCCTGGCCACGGCGGCTGCGGCGGCCATCGACAACGCGCGGCTCTTCGAGCGGGAACGCGAGTCGACGAAATGGACGAGGGCCAGCCGCGAAATCACCACCGCGCTGTTGTCCGGCGACCCACAGACGGGGCCGCTGCAGCTCATCGTGAACCGGGCGCTGGAGTTGGCCGACGCCGAGCAGGCGATCCTGCTCGTTCCCAGCGAACCCGATCTGCCCCCCGAGCAGGTGGACGCGCTGGTCGTGGCCGCCACCGCGGGCCGGTACGCATCCGAGGTGATCGGCCGGCGGGTACCGATGGACGGCTCCACCACGGGCGGTGTCGCGCGCCGCGGCCTACCGCTGATCACCGATTCCTTCGAATATCCGATCGAGGGATTCACCGACGTCGGCGATCGACCGGCGATCGTCATGCCGCTGATCGCGCAGGACACGGTGCTGGGGGTGATTGCGGTCGCCCGTCATCCGCGGCAGCCGGCGTTCGGCGACGACTACCTCGACCTCGTGAGCGACTTCGCCCGCCACGCCGCGATCGCGCTGGCGCTGACGGCGGGCCGCGAACACGCGCTCAACCAGGAACTGGCCCAGGCGGACACCGTCGACGAGGCGGTCCGCGCCGCCGCCGAAGAATTGCGCAGGCAGTGGCGGGCGCGCCGGGTGCTGGCCGTCACCTTCCCGACGCACAGCTCCTCCACGGAGACGACGTCGAGCGCACCGGACCTGGTGGCGGTCGGCGACCCGGTGCGCTGGGCCGACATATCGGCCGAGACGCGACAGACGCTCAGCGCGATGCCCGACGGCGACCTGCTCACCCCGAACACGGGGACACAAGGGGTGGCGAGCATCGCGCTGCAGCACCCCGAGGGTGTGCTCGTCGTCTGGATCGACCTGGCGCCCGACCGGCCCTTCACGCTCGAGGACCAGACCCTGCTCACCGTGCTGGCCGGCCGCCTCGGCCAGGGGCTACAGCGGGTGCACCAGGTCGACCAGCAGCGCGAAACCGCGCTGGCCCTGCAGCACGCGATCCTCGGTCCCGCCGAGTTGCCGCACGGATTCGCCGTCCGCTATCAGGCCGCCACCCGCCCGCTGCAGGTCGGCGGGGACTGGTACGACGTCGTCGACCTCGACGACGGGCGCATCGCGATGATCGTCGGCGACTGCGTCGGTCACGGACTCGCCGCCGCCACGATCATGGGGCAGATGCGCAGTGCCTGCCGCGCGCTGTTGTTCGACAACCCCAGCCCTGCCGCCGCTTTGACGGGGATGGACCGCTTCGCCGCGCGGCTGCCCGGAGCCCAATGCACCACCGCCGTCTGCGCGGTGCTCAACCCGGAGACCGGCGAACTGGTCTATTCCAGCGCCGGGCACCCGCCGCCCATTCTCGTCCACTCCGACGGCACCACGGAGTTGCTCGACGATGGCCACACCATCGCGATGGGGATACGGCCCCTGCGGCCGCGCCCCGAGGCCCGGGTGACGATTCCGGCGCGCGCGACCCTGTTGTTCTACACCGACGGGCTGGTCGAACGCCGCCGCATTCCGCTGGACGACGGGATTTTGCGCGCCGCCGACCTCGTTCAGGAGGGCCTCGCCATCCCACTGGAAGACCTGGCCAACAGCATCATGGCCGGTCTCGCACCGAGCGACGGCTACCAGGACGACGTCGCACTTTTGCTCTATCGTCATCCCGCCCCGCTGGAGCTCACCTTCCCCGCCGACGTCGGCCAGCTCGCCCCTGCCCGCACCGCGCTGCGCAGGTGGTTGACGAGAGTCCGGATCGACCCGGACCAGTCGATGAACGTGCTTATCGCCGCAGGTGAGGCCGTGGCCAACGCGATCGAGCATGGTCACCGGCAGAGCCCGCAGGGAACGGTCAGCCTGGGCGCCACCGCACTTTTCGACGAGGTGCAGTTGACCATCACCGACACCGGCTCGTGGAAGACCCCGCAACCGGCGGAAAACCCCCACCGCGGCCGGGGCATCACGCTCATGCGGGGGCTCATGCACGAAGTCACAATCAATCCCGATACCGATGGAACTACGGTTCACCTATCCACGAGGATCACATGATGTCCACGTCGCTCACGCTCGACACCGTGCGCCGCACTGACGGGAAACTCGTTTTGATAGCGGCGGGGGAGATCGACCTCAGCAATATCGAGGCATTCGATCAGGCCCTGTCCACCGCCACGACCGAAGCCGTCACCAACAAACAGACGCTCACTGTCGACCTCAGCGGCGTGGAGTATCTCGACAGCGCGGCGATCAACGCGTTGTACACCCGCGCCGACCACATCGACCTCATCGCGCATCCCATCTTGATGCCGATTTTCGCCATCAGCGGTCTTTCCGAATTGGTCGCAGTCGAACGCGCACCGTCGTCGGACTAACCCGGTCTCGTTGTCGCCCTTAGCGTTTCGTATCCCGAAGGACGGCTAGCCGCCGGACGGACCCCGGCTCAGTAGCACGTCGCGCCAGTCGATCGGGACCCGTCCGCGCGGGCCGGGCGCGCCCTGATCGGCCGGATGACTGTCGGGCATGGCGAGTTTCGGCCCGTCGTAATACTCGTCGAGGTCGTAGTTCCAAAACCAATCCTCGCCGGGCTCGAACGACTGAATGATCGGGTGGCCGGTCGCGCGCCAATGCGCCGATGCGTGTCGAGCCAGTGAATCGTCACAGCAGCCGATGTGACCACACGCCGCGCAGCGGCGCAGATGCACCCACCACCCCTGGGCGGCCTCGCACTCGGCACAGCCCGTGCCGCTCGGCGACGCGGTGGGATCGATTCCCGATGTCATGCAACCCATCTTGCCCCGACTCCGCGCCCGTTGCCCACTCGGGCGGCGCCGTTGCCGAGTAACGCTATTTGGGCACGCGCAACGCGATGTAGTACGAGTGTGATGACGCGTGGTCGACGGTGTAGCTGCGCGCCTTCTCGACCGCTTCGTGGTCGTAGTCCAGCCAGCGCTCGGTGAGTTGCCGCTGAAACTCCGTCCAGGACAACACCGTAAACCTCTCGAGGACGACGTCGGGATCTTCGGGGCTGTGGTACAGCTCCCAGCTGTGGCCACCCGTGCGCAGGCGGGAGCGCCGCACGGCGCTCATCGCGCGGATGAAGGCATCGAGGTTCTCGGTCGGCACCCGGTAGCGGGTGGTGACCAGGACGGGTCCGTCGTGTGGGCAGGGTTCGAAAACCACGGCCGGGCTCGGCCACGCAGTGGAAATGCCCAGGCTCACCCCCTCCGGCAGCGGAAGAAACGGGAGCACGGTAACGCTGAGGGCGGCGGCACCCAATAACGCCGCGGACCAGACCAGCGCGTGGTCGAGTCCCGTTCTGGTGGCGATCAGGCCGAACATGTAGGAGCCGAGGGCGAGACTGCCGGTAAACACCAGCAGATACACGGACAACCCCCGGGCCCGGACCCATTGCGGCAGCGCGAGCTGGGCCGCCGCGTTCAGCTCCGTCAATGTGATGAGCCAGGCCATTCCCGACAACAGCAGCATCGGCAGCGCCTCGGCGAAGCTCAGCCAGGCCACGGCCAGCGCGGCGCACCCGTAGGCGACGGCGCAGGCCGCCATGAGCACGTTGATCGGGACCTTGTCGCGCACGGGTGCCGAGATCACGACCGCGATCACCGCGCCAATTCCCATCGCCCCCAACGCCACCCCGTAGCCGCTCGCTCCCAGGTGCCATCGGTGCGCGGCGGCCACCGGCAACAGGGCCAACAGGGCCGAGGCGGGAAACACGAAAAGGGTTGTGCGCAAGAGGATCCTGCGAAAGATCGGCCCGTTCTCGACGTAGGCGAGGCCGCTGATGATTGCCTGGCCCAGGCCTTCGCGTTCGATCGGCGCCATTTGTTTGGGCCGCCGCCAGCCCGCGAGGGCGACGATGATGGCCGCGTACGACACCGCGTTGATCGCGAAAACCGCTGCGGGCCCGGCCAACGCCACGGCGACGCCGCCGATCGCAGGGCCGATCACCCGGGCGATGTTGACCGACACGCTGGACAACGTCGCGGCCGCGGGTATCTGCTCGCGCGGGACGACCTCGGGCTGGATGGCCTGCCACGCCGGTCCGGCCAGCGCAGCAGCGAAGCCAATGGCCAAGGTGAACATCAACAGTGACGTCGGGCCGAGCTTGCCGAGATACGTCACCACCGCCAGGGCCAGGGCCACCGCCACGGCGTAGGTCTGCAGGAACATCAGCAGCCGGCGCCGGTCGAACAGGTCGGCCAGGACGCCGGCGAACAACCCCAACAGCAGGGTCGGCCCGAGGCTTGCCGTCTGGACCAGTGCGATGACGGTGTCGCTGCTGTGGTCTTCTACCAGAAACCATTGTGCCGCAACGCTTTGCATCCACGTTCCGACGTTGGAGACGAACTGGGCGATAAACAGGTTGCGGTATACGCGATTGCGCAACGGCGCCCCGGTGGAGGCAGCGTTGGGGTGCTCTTGCGGCTGCGGCAGTCGCTCGATCAATTCACGACGCCGCTTCGGCTAGGGCCGTTCGCCTGTCCTGTCATCGCGAGAAGATTACCGCTGGATGGGGGGAGTTTCTCGTCGAGTCAACGGCATCGCCCTAACTCTGGCCGGCGCCTCTATCCTGAGCACGTGACCGGGCACGTTGACTCTCAGCCGTCGGCGGGGCGCTGGCATGTCATCGGCCTGACCGCGTATCTGTGGCTGCTCGTCCTCTACGCGGCCAAGGCGTACGGCGCGGGCGCCCAGGTCGATTCGCGGGTCTACTGGCTGCTCGCCGGCGCCGCGATGCTGACAGTTGTCGTCGCGGTGGCCGGACGGCTGCGCGGTTGGCAGCAGAGCCGTGTCCTTCTGTTCGGGTGGCCGGCCGCGTCGCTCGTCATCACGACGCTCGTCGGGGCGGTCGCTTCCGACGCCACCCGCGAGCTTCCCGGCACCATCACGGTCACCTTCGCCTACATCGGCCTCACCTGCCGACGCTGGCGCTCACTGGCCTTCGTCCCCCTCGGCGTGCTGGCGTTCGTCGTCGGCGGCGCCAAGGTCCTGCCCGGCGACCTGACCACCGTCGTGTTGGCCGCGGCGATGTGGGTCATCGTCGCCGAGGTTCCGGCCTGGCTCATCTCCCGGCTGGAGGAGCAGAGCGCGCTGCTGCGCAAGATCGCGCAGACCGATGCCCTCACCCAGCTGCTGAACCGGAGCACGCTGGCGCCCCAGCTGTCGGCGCACGCCGGCCGGTGTTCGGTGGTGCTGATCGACCTGGATAACTTCAAGACCTACAACGACCGGCACGGTCACGAGGCCGGCGATCAACTCCTGGTCGCCTTCGCCGATGCGCTGCGATGGTCGGCGCGCAAAGAGGATGTGGTCTTCCGGATCGGCGGCGACGAGTTCCTCGTGATGCTCGTCGGCGCCGCCCACGCGGAGGCCGAGCGCACGCTCGATCGCCTCCGCCGGCGCTGGGCCGAGGCGGGGACGCCGGTGACCTACAGCGCCGGGATCGCCGCCGGCGAACGCGATCTGATGCGCCTCGCCGACGAGCAGATGTACGCCGACAAGCGCTCCCGCGGCGGCCTGCCCACCGACTGATCCGGCCGGGCGCCGGCCGGGAAGGCGCGACGCGCGGGGTCCGGGGCCGGCCGTTGCTGAGCTCGCTGCCAGCAAAGGCGCAGCAGAAACGCCCAATTATGTAACTAAGGGCAGGCTAACGTAAGCTCTGGGACTTAAGACACATGTCCAGAAAAGGACATCTGGCCGGCCCATCGTCTTCTTCAGTTAGGGGTTGCGCGATGCGCATCGTGTTCTTCGGATTTCAGACCTGGGGCTACAAGACCCTGCAGGCACTGCTCAACCTGGACCACGAAGTCGTACTCGCCGTCACCCACCCCACGAGCGAAGAGGTCTACAAGGCCATCTGGTCGGCGCCGGTCGAAGAACTCGCGCGCGACAACGGCATCCCCGTCCACGTCACGGAGCGGGTGGACGCCGAGACCATCGACCTGATCAAGCGCGTCGAACCCGACGTCATCGTCGTCAACAGTTGGTACCACCGGATGCCCGCGGAGCTCTACGAACTCCCGCCGCACGGCACGCTGAACTTCCACGACTCGCTGCTGCCCAAGTTCACCGGGTTTTCCCCCGTGCTGTGGGGGTTGATCAGCGGCGAGTCCGAGTTCGGCCTGACCGTGCACCGGATGGACGACGGCTTGGACACCGGCGACATTCTGGTGCAGCACTCGCTACCGGTCGGCCCCGCCGACACGGGCACCGAGTTGGTGCTGCGCGGGATGGATCTGATTCCGGGCGCGCTGGCCGAGGCGCTGCACGCCCTCGAATCGGGTACCGCTGTCTGGCGGCCGCAGAACAAGGCCGAACGCAGCTACTTCCACAAGCGTTCCGAGCGCGACAGTCTGGTCGATTGGAACTGGCCGGCCGAGGATCTCGCGCGGTTCGTGCGGGCGCTGTCCGACCCGTATCCCCGCGCGTTCGCGTTCTACCGGGGTGAGCGCATCGAAATTCTCGAGGCGCGGGCGTCCGACGCCTGTTACGGCGGCACGCCGGGCCGCGTGATCGTGCAAGAGGAAGGCGGGGCGGTGGTGTGCGGGCCCAACGCGATTCGCGGTCGCAACCGCGGGCTGGTCATCTCCCGGGTCCGTTGCGCGGACGGGGTCGAATGCAGTGGGGAGAAGTTCTTTCGCCGCGGGGGGTACCTGGATAGCCAGGCGTAGGCCGCAATTCGCGGTCGCGGATCTTTCCGGCTGCGATGCGCTCGGTGCCGCGACGCCTCACTGAATAGAAAGTTCGTCCGTCCCTATGCTCAATTACGGCACTCAACCGGATCTGTTGGGGTCGTTGACCGACGCGCAGCGGTTGATCTGGGCCGCCCAGGAACTCCGGCCCGAAGTCCCGTACAACTTCGCCGGCTTCATGGCTATCGATCACCACGTCGACGCCGAAAAGCTCATGGCCGCATGCGAGTCGGCGGCGACGCGGTTCGGCTCGCCGTGTGCACGGCTCGCTCTCGTCGACGGCGAACCGGTCTTCATGCTCGATCACTCGATACCGGAAACCCTCGACTGTGTCGATCTGCGCGCCGAGCCCGACCCGGTGTCCGCCGCGCGCAGCTGGATGGACGACGACTACCGCCGGCCCGTCGATCTCGACCGGGACCGGTTGACGAACTTCGCCTTGCTGCGGGTCGCCGACGACATGTCGTACTTCTATCTGCGCACGCACCACGTCCTGCTGGATGGCTACGGCACCAACAACTTCCTGCGGCACATCGCCGACGTCTACTCAGGAGCGGACCCGGACACCGGGGAGGTCGATTTCTCGGGGTTCGCCACGGTCCGTGACGCGGACGAGAAGTACCAGCAGTCCTCGCGCCATCAGGCCGACGCCGAGTACTGGAAGACCGTCGTGCGCGGGTCGCTGGAAGTCACCGACCTGGCGGGGACGCAGCGGTCGGTCGCGCCACGTCACCCGCTGGTGCGCGAGCTGGCCTGCGCACAACGGCTTTTCGAGAGCGGGCACCCGTTCGATGTTGCGCGGGTGGTCGCGACCGTGGCGCTGTTCCTGGCGAAAACAACCGGGCGGCAGACGGTCTCGCTGTCGCTTCCGGTCACGGCGCGCACCACCGCGGCGGCCAAGAAGTGCGCGGGCATGATGTCGAACCTGGTGCCGCTGGTTGTCCACGTCGAGGACGACGACACCATCGGCGCGCTGACCGACCGGGTCGCGGCCGCCGTGGTGGGCGCGTTGCGGCATCAGCAGTTCCGGCGCTTCCCGGACATCATCGGGGATGCGACCCGGCTGGACGTGAACCTCGAATTCGGTCCGATGGTCAACGTGTTCGGGTTTGTGGCCCCCATTCACTACGGACCGTCCGAGGCCGCCTGCAATGTCCTGACGACGTTCCCCGTCCAGGACGTCGCGGTGAACATCTATCCGCAACTGGGCGATGGGGCGCCGCGAATCCAGTTCGGGTGGAACCCGGAGCGCTACACCGCCGACGAAATCGACCGGCACATCACGCGTCTGGAGTCGCTCTTCGACCGCCTGCTGGCGGCGGATCCGTCGACCTCGGTGGACGAGGTGTCGTTCCTGGATCGGGCCGAGAGCGACCTGGTCCTGTCGCAATGGTCGGGTGCCGGCGCCACGGCCCCGGTGGGGGTGGCGCCGGAGTTGTTGGGCGCGGCGGTGTCGGCGGACCCCGAGGCCGTCGCGGTGATCGACGGCGCCCGCACACTGTCGTATCGCGAGCTCGATGAGTGGTCGACGCGGCTGGCCCGGGCATTGATCGAGGCCGGCGTGGGCCCCGAGCGTTCCGTGGGCGTCGCGATGGACCGCAGCGCGGAGCTGGTGGCCGCGTGGTGGGCGGTGATGAAGGCCGGCGGGGCCTACGTGCCGGTCGATCGCAGCCATCCGGTCGAGCGCATCGCCACCGTGCTGGACGCGGTGGCCGCCGAGTGCGTGTTGACGTGCGGCGCCGACACGGTGCCCGGCGCCGGGACGCGTCCGGTGCTGCGCGTCGACGCCCTCGACGTTTCGGGGCGCAGCGCGGACCCGATCACCGATGCCGACCGCCTGGCCCCGCTTGCCGCGCAGCACGCCGCGCACGTGATCTTCACGTCGGGATCCACCGGTGTCCCCAAGGGGGTCGCGGTGAGCCACGCCGGCCTGCTCGGCGTGGCCGCGCACCACCGCGAACTCGAATTAGCCGTCGACACACGGCTATTGATGGCGGCATCGCCCACCTTCGACGTGTCGGTGGGCGAGTTATTGCTGGCGGTCGGGGCGAGGGCTGCGCTGGTGGTGCCGCCGCCGGACGCCTACGCCGGTGAGGCGCTGACCACGTTCCTGTGCGACCAGCGCGTCGGCGCAGCGGTATTGACCCCGACCGTGCTGTCGTCACTCGACGCAGCCCGGCTGTCCGGGCTGCACACCCTGGTCACCACGGGGGAGGCCTGCCCCGAAGAGCTGGCCACCGCGTGGGCGCCGGATCGGCGAATGTCCAACGCCTACGGCCCGACCGAGGCCACGATCTGGGCCACCTGGAGCGCGCCGCTGGGGGCTGGACAGCCCGTCAGCATCGGTGCGCCCCTCGCGGGGGTGCGCGCGCTGGTGCTCGACGCGCGGCTGAACCCGGCGCCCGTCGGTGTGGTCGGTGAGCTGTACCTGAGCGGCCCCGCGCTGGCGCGCGGCTACGTCGGCCGGGTCGACCTCACCGCCGAACGATTTGTGGCGAACCCCCACGGCGACAACGGAACTCGGATGTATCGCACCGGGGACCTGGTGTGTTGGCAGCCCGACGGGCAGTTGCGCTACCTCGGGCGGGCCGACGGCCAGGTCAAGATCCGCGGCTACCGCATCGAACCCGGCGAGGTGCAGGCGGCGCTGGCCGCACTGGATGGCGTCCAGGCGGCGGTGGTGGTCGCCCGCGAGGATCGCCTCGGCAACACCCGCCTGGTCGGCTACATCACCGGCACCGCCGACCCCGCCGGAACCCGCACCCTGCTGGGCGACCGGCTGCCGGCCTACATGGTGCCGTCCGCCGTCGTCGCCATCGACGCGTTGCCGTTGACGGACAACGGAAAGCTCGACGTCCGTGCGCTTCCCGCGCCCGAATACCGCGACGCCGACAGCTACCGCGCTCCCGCCGGTGTCGTCGAGGAGGCGCTAGCCGGGATCTTCGCCCAAGCGCTCGGCCTGGAGCGGGTGGGGGTCGACGACTCGTTCTTCGATCTGGGCGGGGACAGCATCATGTCGATGCAGGTGGTGTCACGCGCGCGTGCGGCCGGGTTGGTGTGCCGCCCGCGCGACATCTTCGTGGAGCAGACGGTGGCGCGGCTGGCCCGGGTGGTCGCGGTGGCCGCGGGCATCGACGATGTGGTCGACGCGGGCATCGGCCCGGTGGTCGCCACGCCGATCATGCGGTGGCTGCAGGGCATTGGCGGCCGGATCGATCAGTTCAACCAGACGATGATGGTGACGGCTCCGGCCGGGGTGAGTCGGGCCGACGTCGTGGTGGTGTTGCAGGCCCTACTGGATCGGCACCCCATGTTGCGGCTGCGCGTCGAGGATGACGCGGCCGGCGGCTGGTCGTTCGAGGTGCCCGAGCCCGGCTCGGTGCACGCGGACGAGTGCGTGCAGGCCGTCGCGGCGCTGTCCGACGACGCGTTGGTCGACGCGCGGTCCCGGCTGAACCCCGCCGCGGGCGTGCTGCTCAGCGCGCTGTGGGCGGCCGGCAGCGGCCAACTGGTGCTGATCATCCATCACCTGGCCGTCGACGGCGTGTCGTGGCGAATCCTGTTGGAAGACATCAATATCGCGTGGGCCCAGCATCGCGCCGGCCAGCCGGTGGAGCTGCCGGCCGGTGGCACCTCCTTCGCCCGGTGGGCGTCACTGCTCGCCGAGCATGCGCGCACCGCCGCGACCACGGAGCACGCCGCGGCCTGGCGACCGGTGGCGGCGACGCCGCCGGTGCTGCCTGCGGTCCGCGGCGCCGCGGACACGTTTGCGAACGCCGGGACCCTGTCCGCGGTGCTGGACGCCGAGACCACCCGGATGTTGTTGCGCGAGGTGCCCGCTGCGTTTCACGCCGGCGTGCAGGACGTCCTGTTGGTCGCGTTCGGGCTGGCGGTGGCGCGGTTGCTCGGCGACACCACGGCGCCCATCGCCATCGACGTCGAAGGGCACGGGCGCCACGAAGAGCTGGGCGCCCACGTCGACCTGTCGCGCACGGTCGGCTGGTTCACCGCCAAACACCCGGTGGCGCTGCGCTTCAGCGGCCTGGACTGGGCGCAAGTGGTCAACGGCGAGGCCGTGCTGGGCGGGCTGGTCAAAGACGCCAAGGAACGCCTGCGCGCCCTGCCCGACGGGCTGACCTACGGCTTGCTGCGCTACACCGACGGCGCGGCGGAGCTGCAGGGCCCGGACCCCGAGATCGCGTTCAACTACCTGGGCAGGCTGAGCGGCGGCACCGCCCTATCCGATGATCTCTGGCGCCCCGCCCTCGACGGCTTTTCGACCACCGCGATCGCGAGCGCGGTGCCGATGGCGCTGCCGCATACCCTGGCTCTCAACGCGGGCACCCTGGACGGCGATGCCGGGCCGCAATTGCACGCCAACTGGACCTGGGCCTCGAGCGCGTTCGACGCAGACCAGATAAACCGGTTGAGCGCGTTGTGGTTTGAGGTGTTGGCCGGTATCTGCGCGCACGTGCGCCGTGGCGGCGGGGGATTGACGCCGTCGGATGTCGCTCCGGCGCGGCTCACCCAACAGCAAATCGTCGACCTCGAGCTGCGCGAGCCCGTCGCGGACGTATTGCCGTTGACACCCCTGCAGCAGGGGCTGCTGTTCCACGCCACGGCGGCCAAGACCACCGATGCCGATCTGTACGCGATTCAGCTGAGCATCAGCGTCTCGGGCCCGCTCGACCCGGAACGGCTGCGCGACGCCGTCCACGCCGTGGTTGCTCGTCATCCGAACCTGGCCGCCCGGTTTTCCGCGCAGATCGACCCGCCGGTTCAGATCCTCCCCGCCGGGCCGACGGCGCCGTGGCGCTATGTCGAGCTCGACGCGATTGACTCGGACATCGACGGACAGGTGCAGCGGCTATGTGCGGCCGAACGCGCCGCCGTCTGCGACCTCGCCAGCCCGCCGGTCTTCCGGGTGACCCTGATCCGTTGCGCGCCAAATCAATACCGGCTCGTCCTCACCAACCACCACATCGTGCTCGACGGCTCGTCGCTGCCGATCCTGCTGCAGGAGATCTTCGCCGGCTATCACGGGCAGCGCCTCCCGGCGGCGGTGCCCTACCGCAGATTTGTGAGCTGGCTTGCCGACCGAGACCTCGATGCGGCCCAGGCGGCCTGGCGCGAGGTGCTGGCGGGCTTCGGTGCGCCGACGCTGGTGGGTTCCCCGCACAAGCTGGAGCTGACGCAACGGGCCGTCGAATCGCGGCGCCTTTCCGAACAGACCACCCTGGCCCTCGACCGGCTGGCCCGCACCCAGCACACCACCGTCAACACCGTCCTGCGCGCCGCGTGGGCGCAGCTGTTGATGTGGCTGACCGGCCAACAGGACGTGGTGTTCGGCGCCGCGGTGTCGGGCCGCTCGGCCGACGTCGTCGGAATCGAATCGATGGTGGGCCTGTTGATCAACACGGTGCCGGTGCGCGCGCACGTCACCGCGCAGACCACCGTCGCCGACCTGCTCGGACAGCTGCACAACGCCTACCAGCACACCCTGGAACACGAGCACCTGGCGCTGACCGAGATCCACCGCAGCACGGGCCACGATCAGCTGTTCGACACCCTGTTTGTCTACGAGAATTACCCGATCGACGCCGCGGCCTCGATGGAGCTGGGCGAGCTGGCCATCACCGACTTCACCACGCACGAATCCACCCACTACCCGCTGACTTTGCAGGCCGTGCCCGGGCCGGAATTGGGCCTGCGCGTCGAATACGACGCCGCGCTATTCGACACCGAAAGCGTTGGCCCGCTGCTGGATCGGTTGGAGCGGGTGTTGGTGGGGATGGTGGCTGATCCTGGTCGGCGGTTGTCGTCGGTGGATGTGGTGGATGCCGCTGAATTGCTGCGGCTTGATGGGTTGGGGAATCGGGGGGTGTTGGATCGGCCGGTGGCCGGTTCCTCGATTCCGGGATTGTTTGCCGCGCAGGTGTTTCGGTCGCCGGGGGCGGTGGCGGTCAGTTGTGGTGCGACGTCGCTGACGTATCGGGAGTTGGATGAGGCGTCGAATCGGTTGGCGCATTGGTTGGTTGAGCGGGGTGCGGGGCCGGGTCGGTGTGTGGCGGTGCTGTTTTCCCGCTCGGCGCAGGCGATCGTGGCGATCTTGGGTGTGCTCAAGAGTGGGGCCGGGTATTTGCCGATCGATCCGGGAAGCCCGGATTCACGTATTGAGTTCATGCTCGGCGATGCCGTGCCGGTGGCCGCGGTCGCCGCCGCAGGGTTGGCCGACCGGTTGGCCGGACGCGGGCTCAACGTGATCGGGGTGGACGACCCGGCCGTTGCGGCCCAACCGGATTCCGGGCTGCCGGTGCCGGCCGGTGGCGATGTGGCCCACATCGTCTACACGTCGGGGACTACCGGGGTGCCTAAGGGTGTGGCGACCACGCACGCGAATGTGACCCAGCTGCTGGAGCCGCTGCATGTGGGGTTGCCGTCGGGGCCGGGCCAGGTGTGGTCGCAGTGGTACTCCTATGCCTTCGACGCGTCGGTGGAGGAGATCTGGGGTGCGCTGCTGCATGGCTCGCGGCTGGTGGTGGTGCCCGAATCGGTGGCGGCGATGCCCGAGGAGTTTGAGGCGCTGCTGGTCGACGAACAGGTGACGGTGTTGCATCAGACGCCGTCGGCGGTGGCCGCGCTGTCCGTGGGGGCCCTGGACGAGGTGGCGCTGGTGGTCGCCGCTGAGGCGTGCGCTTTGGAGTTGGTGGAGCGCTGGGCACCTAACCGGGTGATGACCAACGCCTACGGGCCCACCGAGACCACGCTGTGTGTGACGGTCAGCGTGCCGCTGCAGCCGGGTGCCGAGGTGGTGCCGATCGGGGTGCCGATACCGGGTGCGGCGTTGTTTGTTTTGGATGCGTGGTTGCGGCCGGTGCCGGCCGGGGTGGTCGGCGAGTTGTATGTGGCCGGGCGCGGGGTCGGGATCGGGTATGTGAACCGGGCGTCGTTGACGGCGTCGCGGTTTGTGGCGTGCCCGTATGCGCCCGGGCAGCGGATGTATCGGACCGGGGACTTGGTGCGCTGGGGGCCCGACGGGCAGCTGCAGTATTTCGGGCGGGCCGATGAGCAGGTCAAGATCCGCGGGTATCGTATCGAGCTCGGTGAAATACGTTCGGCGCTGGCCGCTTTGGAGGGTGTGCACGCGGCGGCGGTGATCGTGCGTGAGGACCGCCCCGGCGACAAACGCCTCGTCGGCTACCTGACCGGGACCGCCGACCCCGCGACCGCGCGCGCGCAACTGGCCCACCGCCTCCCGCCCTATATGGTGCCGGCCGCGGTCATGGCCATCGAGGTGTTGCCGCTGACCCAAAACGGCAAACTCGACACCAAGGCCCTACCCGAACCCGAATACACCACCACCGCATACGAACCCCCCCGCAACGCGATAGAAGAAACCCTCACCGGCATCTACGCCCACATCCTCGACCACCAACGCGTCGGCATCAACGACTCCTTCTTCGACCTCGGCGGCGATTCACTGTCGGCCATGCGACTCGTCGCGGCGATCAACGCGGCGCTCGACGCCGATCTGCGGGTGCACGCCGTGTTCGAGGCGCCCGCGATCGCGCAGTTGGTTTCGCGGATCGGACGGGCGGGGGACCGGCTGCGGCCATTGGTGGCGGGCCCGCGGCCCGCGGTGGTGCCGCTGTCGTTCGCCCAGAATCGGTTGTGGTTCTTGGGCCAATTGCAGGGGCCGTCGGCGGTTTACAACATGACCGTGGCGTTGCGGCTGGGCGGGCAACTGGATCCCGGTGCACTGGCCGCCGCCTTGGTCGATGTCGTGGACCGCCACGAATCGCTGCGCACCGTATTTCCGCACCGGGACGGCGCGCCTTACCAGGACGTGGTGGCGGTCGAGGACGTCGACCTTGGCTGGGATGTCGTCGATGCCGGCGGGTGGTCGCGGGATCGGCTGTCCGTGGCGATCGATGCGGTCGCGCGGCACACGTTCGACCTGACCGCCGAGACACCGTTGCGGGCAATGCTTTTCCGCGTCGCGGAGGATGAGCATGTGCTGGTGGCCACGGTGCACCACATCGCGGCCGACGGGTGGTCGATCACCCCGCTGGTGCGTGATCTTGGCGTGGCCTACGCCAGTCGATGCGCGGGGCGGGTTCCCGGTTGGGACGCGCTGGCGGTGCAGTACGCCGATTACACGCTGTGGCAACGCGCCCAGCTCGGCGACCTCGACGACCATGACGGTCCGATCGCCGGTCAGCTGACGTACTGGGAGCAGGCCCTCGCGGGGATGCCCGAACGGTTGCAGCTGCCCACGGACCGGCCGTATCCGGCGGTGGCCGATCACCGGGGTGCCAACGCGGTGGTCGAGTGGCCGGCCGAGGTGCAGCGGCGGTTGCGCGCGGTGGCGCGTGAGCACGACGCGACCAGCTTCATGGTCATGCAGGCGGCATTGGCGGTGCTGCTGGGCAAGCTGTGCGCGACCGACGATGTGGCCGTGGGCTTCCCGGTCGCGGGGCGGCGTGACCCCGGGCTCGACGAACTCGTGGGCTTCTTCGTCAATCGGTTGGTGCTGCGGGTCGAGACGGCCGGTGACCCCACCGTCGCCGAGGTGCTGGCCCAGGTGCGCAAGCGCAGCCTGGCGGCCTACGAGCATCAGGATGTGCCCTTCGACGCCCTGGTTGACCGTCTCAATCCGGCCCGGACCATGGCGCATCACCCCTTGGTCCAGGTCGCCCTGGCCTGGCAGAACCTGCCGGGCCAGCACGACGACCCGGCCGCCGGGCTGGCCCTGGGTGATCTCACGATCACGCCCATGCCGCTGGACACCCACACCGCACGAATGGATTTGACGTTCTCGTTGGCCGAGCGGTGGAGCCAGGACGGCGAACCCGCCGGGATCTCCGGGGCGGTGGAATTCCGCACCGATGTCTTCGACTCGGAAAGCATTGCGGCGCTGATCAATCGGCTGGAGCGCGTGGTAATGGCCATGACGGCCGATCCCACGCGGCGGTTGTCGTCGATCGACCTGCTCGACGCCGACGAGCGCCGGCGCCTGGATCGGATCGGCAACCGGGCGGCGTTGACGCAGACCGTTGCCGGGTCCTCGATACCGGAACTGTTTGCCGCACAGGTGGTTCGCACGCCCGATGCCGTGGCGATCAGCTATGCCGGCCGTTCGACGACCTACCGCGAATTGGACGTGGCCGCCAACCGGTTGGCACACCTGCTCGCGGGGCGGGGCGTGGGCCCGGGGCAGTCCGTGGCGCTGCTGTTTTCGCGCTCGGCCGAGGCGATCGTAGCGATGCTGGCGGTGCTCAAGAGCGGCGCGGCGTATCTCCCGATCGACCCCGCAAGCTCCGACGCGCGAATTCAGTTCCTGGTAGGCGACGCCGCGCCCGCGGCGGCGCTCACGACCGCTGACCTCGCCAACAGGCTGGACGGCCATGGGCTGCCGGTCATCGACGTCAACGACGCGGCCATCGGCGCTCAGGCCGGCAACCCGCCGCGATTACCGGCCCCCGGCGACATCGCCCACATCATCTACACCTCGGGCACGACCGGTATGCCCAAGGGCGTGGCCGTCACGCATCACAACGTCACCCAGCTGATGCGGGGACTCGACGCCGCGCTCACCACGCCAGGCCCAGTCAAGGTGTCCACGCAGTGGCATTCCTACGCGTTCGACGCGTCGGTACGGGAGATCTGGGGCGCGCTGCTGCACGGCGGCCGGCTGGTGGTGGTGCCCGAGGCAGTGACCGGCTCACCGGACGACCTGCGCGCCTTGCTGATTGCCGAGCGCGTCAGCGTGCTGAGCCAGACGCCCACCGCGCTGGCGGCGCTGTCCCTGGACGGGCTGGAGTCCGCGGCGTTGATCGTGGGCGGCGAGGCGTGCCCGGCCGAGCTGGTGGATCGCTGGGCACCCGGTCGGGCGATGACCAACGCCTACGGCCCCACCGAAACCACGGTGGACGCGACGATCAGCGCCCCGCTGCAGGCCGGCTCCCCGGTGGTGCCCATCGGAGCGCCGGTGGCGGGTGCGGCGTTGTTTGTGCTCGACGGCTGGCTGCGCCCCGTAGCGCCGGGGGTGGTCGGTGAGCTGTACGTCGCCGGGCACGGTGTGGGTATCGGGTATCTGCGCCGGGCGTCGTTGACGGCGTCGCGGTTTGTGGCGTGCCCGTTCGCGCCCGGGCAGCGGATGTATCGCACCGGGGACTTGGTGCGCTGGGGCGCCGACGGGCAGCTGCAGTACATCGGGCGCGCCGACGAGCAGGTCAAGATCCGCGGGTATCGCATCGAACTCGGCGAAATCCGTTCAGCCCTAGCAGGTTTGGACGGTGTGGACGCCGCGGCGGTGATCGCGCGCGAAGACAGCCCCGGCGATAAGCGGCTGGTGGGGTACATCACCGGGGCTGCGGATCCCGCGACCGTGCGGGCGAGCCTGGCCGAGCGGCTGCCGGCCTACCTGGTTCCGGCCGCGGTCGTGGCCATCGACACGCTACCGCTAACACCCAACGGCAAGCTCGACACCAAAGCCCTACCGGCGCCCGAATACCGGGGCACCGAATACGCGGCGCCCGGCAGCGCGGTCGAAGAGATCCTGGCCGGCATCTACGCCGAAATCCTCGGGCTCGACCGCGTCGGCATCAACGACTCCTTCTTCGACCTCGGTGGCGATTCACTGTCGGCCATGCGCCTGATCGCGGCCATCAAGGCGGGCCTGAACACCGACCTTCCGGTACGCGCGGTGTTCGAGGCGCCGACGGTGGCGCGGTTGGCGCCCCGGATCGGTGGCGGCGAGGGTGGCCTGGAGCCATTGGTGGCGGGCCCACGGCCCACGGTGGTGCCGTTGTCGTTCGCCCAGAATCGGTTGTGGTTCCTCGACCAATTCCAGGGCCCCTCACCCATCTACAACATGGCCGTCGCATTGCGGCTGAGCGGGCCCCTCGACACCGACGCCCTCGGCAGCGCGCTCACCGATCTGGTCGGCCGCCACGAGAGCCTCCGCACGCGATTCGCCGCACCAGACGGCGTTCCCCAGCAATTGGTGGTCGCGCCGGAAAACGTCGACCTCGGCTGGGACGTTGTCGATGCCGGCGGGTGGTCGCGGGATCGGCTGGCCGAGGCGATCGATGCGGTCGCGCGGCACACGTTCGATCTGACCGCCGAGACGCCGTTGCGGGCAATGCTTTTCCGGGTCGCCGACGACGAGCACGTGCTGGTAACCACGGTGCATCACATCGCGGCCGACGGGTGGTCGATCACCCCGTTGGTGCGCGATCTTGGCGTGGCCTACGCCAGCCGGTGTGGCGGAGACGCGCCGGCTTGGGACGCGCTATCCGTGCAGTACGCGGATTACACGCTGTGGCAGCGCGCCCAATTCGGCGACCTCGACGACGCCGACAGCCCGATCGGGCGCCAGCTCGCGTATTGGCAGCGGGCCCTGGCCGCGATGCCCGAGCGGTTGCAGCTGCCCACGGATCGCCCGTATCCGCCGGTGGCCGACTACCGCGGCGCGAACGTCGTCGTGGAGTGGCCCGCCGAAGTGCAGCGGGGGGTGCGCGCGGTGGCCCGTGAGCACGACGCGACCAGCTTCATGGTGATGCAGGCGGCCCTTGCGGTGCTGCTGTCGAAGATCAGCGCCAGTCGTGATGTGGCGGTGGGCTTCCCGATCGCCGGGCGGCGCGACCGTGCGCTCGACGACCTGGTGGGCTTTTTCGTCAACACGCTCGTGTTGCGCGTGGAGGTCGAGGGCGACCCCACCGTCGCCGAGGTGCTGGCCCAGGTGCGCCAGCGCAGCATCGCCGCCTATGAGCACCAGGACGTGCCCTTCGAGGTGCTCGTCGAGCGGCTCAACCCGGCCCGATCCCTGAGCCATCACCCCCTGATCCAGGTGCTGCTGGCCTGGCAGAACCTGCCCGGGCAGCACAACCAGCCCGCCGTCGAGATGGACGTGACCGATCTCCGGATCACCCAGCTGCCGCTCGATGCGCACACGGCGCGAATGGATTTGACGTTCTCGTTGGCGGAGCGCTGGGACGAAGACGGCGAGCCGGCGGGCATCTCCGGCGGCGTCGAATTCCGCACCGATGTCTTCGACGCGGAAAGTGTTGCGGCGCTGATCGATCGGCTAGAACGCGTGGTGCTGGCCATGACGGTCGATCCCACCCGCCGGTTGTCGTCGATCGACCTGCTCGACGACGGCGAGCACCTGCGGCTGAACGAGATCGGCAACCGGGCGGCGTTGACGCAACCCGCAGGCGGGGGAGAGTCGATCCCGGACCTGTTCGCGGCGCAGTCCGCCCGCACGCCCGATGCCGTGGCAGTCACCTGCGGCGCGCGTTCGACGACCTACCGCGAACTCGACGCGGCGGCGACTCGACTGGCGCACCTGCTCGCCGCACAAGGAGTGGGCCCGGGCCACTATGTGGCACTGCTGTTTTCGCGCTCGGCCGAGGCGATCACGGCGATGTTGGCGGTGCTCAAGACCGGGGCCGCATACCTGCCGATCGATCCGGCGGTGCCCGATGCCCGGATCGAGTTCCTGCTCGGCGACGCCGCGCCCGCCGCGGCGCTCACGACCGCTGGCCTCGCCGACAGGCTGCACGGGCACGGGCTGCCGGTCATCGACGTCAACGCGCCAATCACCGACGAACCGGCCGGGTCGCTGCCGGGCCCGGTCGTCGACGACATCGCGTACCTCATCTACACCTCGGGCACTACTGGTGTGCCCAAGGGCGTGGCCATCACGCACCGCAACGCCACCCACATGCTGGAATCGCTCGACGCGAGCCTGGATCGCACCGGTGTCTGGTCGCAATGGCATTCGCTGGCCTTCGACGTGTCCGTGTCGGAAATCTTCGGCGCGCTGCTGCGAGGCGGGCGCCTGGTGGTGGTGCCCGAGGCGGTAGCGAGCTCGCCGGAAGACCTGCACTCGCTGTTGACGACCGAGCGCGTGACCGTGCTCAGCCAAACCCCCTCGGCGACGGCCACACTGGCGCCCGGGGGCCTGGACTCGATGGCATTGGTGGTCGCCGGCGAGGCGTGCCCGGTCGAGCTGGTGGATCGCTGGGCCCCGAACCGGGTGATGATCAACGCGTATGGCCCCACGGAAACCACCGTCTACGCGGCGATCAGCGCCCCGCTGCAGGCCGGCTCCCCGGTGGTGCCGATCGGAGCACCGGTGGCGGGTGCGGCGTTGTTTGTGCTCGACGGCTGGCTGCGCCCCGTAGCGCCCGGGGTGGTCGGTGAGCTGTACGTCACGGGAACCGGTGTGGGCGTGGGGTATCTGCGCCGGGCGTCGTTGACGGCGTCGCGGTTTGTGGCGTGCCCGTTCGCGCCCGGGCAGCGGATGTATCGGACCGGGGACTTGGTGCGCTGGGGCGCCGACGGGCAGTTGCAGTACATCGGGCGCGCCGACGAGCAGGTCAAGATCCGCGGGTATCGCATCGAGCTCGGTGAGATCCGTTCGGCGCTGGCAGGTTTGGACGGTGTGGGTGCCGCGGCGGTGATCGCGCGCGAGGACAGCCCCGGCGATAAGCGGCTGGTGGGGTACATCACCGGGGCTGCGGATCCCGCGACCGTGCGGGCGAGCCTGGCCGAGCGGCTGCCGGCCTACCTGGTTCCGGCCGCGGTCGTGGCCATCGACACGCTACCGCTAACACCCAACGGCAAGCTCGACACCAAAGCCCTACCGGCGCCCGAATACCGGGGCAGCGAATACCAGGCGCCCGGCAGCGCGGTCGAAGAGATCCTGGCCGGCATCTACGCCGAAATCCTCGGGCTCGACCGCGTCGGCGTCAACGACTCCTTCTTCGACCTCGGTGGCGATTCACTGTCGGCCATGCGCCTCATCGCGGCCATCAACAAATCAATGGACACGGGCGCGACGGTGCGCGCCCTTTTCGACGCCCCCACCGTTGCCCAATTGGCGCCACGCCTGCATCGCGACGGGGTTGCGCTGGAACCGTTGATCGCGGGCCCGCGGCCCACGCCGATTCCGTTGTCGTTCGCCCAGAGCCGGTTGTGGTTCCTCGACCAATTCCAGGGCCCCTCAGCGGTATACAACATGTCGGTCGCCCTGAGGTTGAGCGGACCCCTCGACACCGACGCACTGGGCGCCGCGCTGGCCGATGTGGTGGGTCGTCACGAATCGCTGCGCACCGTCTTCCCGCACAGCGACGGGGTGCCGTATCAGGAAGTGCTGGCGCCCGATCGGGCCTCGTTCGGCTGGCAGACCCACGATGCGTCGGCGTGGACCCGGGATCGGCTGGACCAGGCGACCGCGGCCGTCGCACGCCACACCTTCGACCTGGCCAACGAAATCCCTTTGCGCGCAGAGCTATTCGCCGTCGCCGAGGACGAGCACCTGCTGGTGGCGGCCGTGCACCATATCGCCGCCGACGGGTGGTCGATCACCCCGTTGATGAACGATCTGGGCGCGGCCTACGTCAGCCGGATCGGCGGCGCGGCCCCGGGCTGGAATGCGTTGCCGGTGCAGTATGCCGATTACACGCTGTGGCAGCGCGCCCAATTCGGCGACCTCGACGACGTCGACAGCCCCATCGGGCGCCAGCTCGCCTATTGGCAGCAGGCCCTGGCCGCGATGCCCGAACGGTTGCAGCTGCCCACCGACCGGCCCTACCCGCGGGGCGTCGACTACCGCGGCGACCGGGTGGCCGTGGAGTGGCCGGTCGAACTGCAGCTGCGGGTGCGCGCGCTGGCCAAAGAACACGGCGTGACGAGCTTCATGGTGATCCAGGCCGCCCTCGCGGTGCTGCTGTCGAAGATCAGCGCAAGCTCGGACGTCGCAATGGGATTCGCGGTCGCCGGACGTGGCGACACCGCGGTCGACGACTTGGTGGGCTTCTTCGTCAACACCCTGATCCTGCGCGTCCAGGTCGGCGGTGAGGCGACGGTCACCGACCTGCTGGCCCAGGTCCGCGCCCGCAGCCTCGAGGCCTTCGACCACCAGGACGTTCCCTTCGAGGTGCTCGTCGAGCGCCTCAACCCCATCCGATCCGTCAGCCATCACCCGCTGGTCCAGGTGGGGATGGCTTGGCAGAACCTGCCCGGCCAGCACAACCGCCCGTCCGTCGAGCTCGACCTGGGTGACCTTCGCATCGCCGAGATTCCGTTGGACACGAACACCGCGCGGATGGACCTGAGCTTCTCGCTCGCCGAACGCTGGGAGGACGACGGCGCACCCGCCGGAATCGCCGGAGCGGTGGAATTCCGCACCGCCCTGTTCGATGCGGCCAGCGTCGAGGTGTTGATCGGTCGGTTGGAGCGGGTGTTGGTGGGGATGGTGGCTGATCCTGGTCGGCGGGTGTCGTCGGTGGATGTGGTGGATGCCGCTGAATTGCTGCGGCTTGATGGGTTGGGGAATCGGGGGGTGTTGGATCGGCCGGTGGCCGGTTCCTCGATTCCGGGATTGTTTGCCGCGCAGGTGTTTCGGTCGCCGGGGGCGGTGGCGGTCAGTTGTGGTGCGACGTCGCTGACGTATCGGGAGTTGGATGAGGCGTCGAATCGGTTGGCGCATTGGTTGGTTGAGCGGGGTGCGGGGCCGGGTCGGTGTGTGGCGGTGCTGTTTTCCCGCTCGGCGCAGGCGATCGTGGCGATCTTGGGTGTGCTCAAGAGTGGGGCCGGGTATTTGCCGATCGATCCGGGAAGCCCGGATTCACGTATTGAGTTCATGCTCGGCGATGCCGTGCCGGTGGCCGCGGTCGCCGCCGCAGGGTTGGCCGACCGGTTGGCCGGACGCGGGCTCAACGTGATCGGGGTGGACGACCCGGCCGTTGCGGCCCAACCGGATTCCGGGCTGCCGGTGCCGGCCGGTGGCGATGTGGCCCACATCGTCTACACGTCGGGGACTACCGGGGTGCCTAAGGGTGTGGCGACCACGCACGCGAATGTGACCCAGCTGCTGGAGCCGCTGCATGTGGGGTTGCCGTCGGGGCCGGGCCAGGTGTGGTCGCAGTGGTACTCCTATGCCTTCGACGCGTCGGTGGAGGAGATCTGGGGTGCGCTGCTGCATGGTTCGCGGCTGGTGGTGGTGCCCGAATCGGTGGCGGCGATGCCCGAGGAGTTTGAGGCGCTGCTGGTCGACGAACAGGTGACGGTGTTGCATCAGACGCCGTCGGCGGTGGCCGCGCTGTCCGTGGGGGCCCTGGACGAGGTGGCGCTGGTGGTCGCCGCTGAGGCGTGCGCTTTGGAGTTGGTGGAGCGCTGGGCACCTAACCGGGTGATGACCAACGCCTACGGGCCCACCGAGACCACGCTGTGTGTGACGGTCAGCGTGCCGCTGCAGCCGGGTGCCGAGGTGGTGCCGATCGGGGTGCCGATACCGGGTGCGGCGTTGTTTGTTTTGGATGCGTGGTTGCGGCCGGTGCCGGCCGGGGTGGTCGGCGAGTTGTATGTGGCCGGGCGCGGGGGCGGGGTCGGGTATGTGAACCGGGCGTCGTTGACGGCGTCGCGGTTTGTGGCGTGCCCGTATGCGCCCGGGCAGCGGATGTATCGGACCGGGGACTTGGTGCGCTGGGGGCCCGACGGGCAGCTGCAGTATTTCGGGCGGGCCGATGAGCAGGTCAAGATCCGCGGGTATCGTATCGAGCTCGGTGAAATACGTTCGGCGCTGGCCGCTTTGGAGGGTGTGCACGCGGCGGCGGTGATCGTGCGTGAGGACCGCCCCGGCGACAAACGCCTCGTCGGCTACCTGACCGGGACCGCCGACCCCGCGACCGCGCGCGCGCAACTGGCCCACCGCCTCCCGCCCTATATGGTGCCGGCCGCGGTCATGGCCATCGAGGTGTTGCCGCTGACCCAAAACGGCAAACTCGACACCAAAGCCCTACCCGAACCCGAATACACCACCACCGCATACGAACCCCCCCGCAACGCGATAGAAGAAACCCTCACCGGCATCTACGCCCACATCCTCGACCACCAACGCGTCGGCATCAACGACTCCTTCTTCGACCTCGGCGGAAATTCGCTATCCGCGATGCGGCTGATCGCCACGATCAACAAATCACTGAATACCCAACTCTCGGTGCGCATTCTGTTCGAGGCGCCCACGGTCGCCGGCCTGAGCGAGCAGGTCGACAAGCACGCCATCGACCCGCGCTTCGTGGCCGTACACGGGCATGACGCCGCCGAGCTGCGCGCCGGCGATCTCACCCTGGACAAGTTCCTCGACGACGCCACGCTGACGACGGCACCGTCGCTGCCCGGACCCAGCGCCGAGGTCCGCACCGTCCTGCTGACCGGCGCTACCGGATTCCTCGGGCGCTACCTGGTCCTGGAATGGCTACGCCGCATGGAGCTCACCAACGGAACGGTGATCTGCTTGGTGCGGGCCGACTCCGACGAACAGGCGCGCGCTCGCTTGGACAAGACTTTCGACAGCGGCGACCCAGAACTGTTGCGGCTCTACGAGGAGCTGGCCGAGGATCACCTGCGGGTCGTCGCAGGCGACAAGGCCGAGCCCAACCTCGGCCTCGACGAACAGAGCTGGCAGGCACTGGCCGACACGGTCGACCTGATCGTCGATTCGGCGGCCCTGGTCAACGGCGTGCTGCCCTATAGCGAGCTGTTCGTGCCGAACGTCGTCGGCACCGCCGAGCTGATCCGGATCGCGCTGACCACCAAGCTGAAGTCCTTCGTGTACGTGTCGACCGCCAACGTCGGTGATCGCGTCGAGCCGTCGGCGTTCACGGAGGACGCCGACGTCCGCGACATCAGCCCGACCCGTGTCAACGACGGCAGCTACGTCAATGGCTACGGCAACAGCAAGTGGGCGGGCGAAGTCCTGCTGCGCGAGGCCAACGACTTGTGCGGGCTGCCGGTCGGGGTCTTCCGCTGCGACATGATCTTGGCCGACACCAGCTTTGCGGGTCAGCTGAACATGTCCGACATGTTCACGCGGATGGTGCTGAGCCTGCTGGCCACCGGCGTCGCGCCCGCCTCGTTCTACCTGCGCGACGACGAGGGCAACCGGCAGCGCGCGCACTTCGACGGGCTGCCGGTCGAGTTCGTGGCCGAGGCGATTGCCACGCTGGGTGTCGAGGCGGTCGGTGGGTTCGAGACGTACCACGTGATGAACCCGCACGACGACGGCATCGGATTCGACGAGTTCGTCGACTGGGTGATGGGCGCCGGCTACCCGGTCGAGCGCATCGACGACTTCGGAGAGTGGTTGGAGCAGTTCGAAACTCGGCTGCGCGCCTTGCCGGATCGACTGCGCCGGCAATCGGTGCTCCAGGTGCTGGAATTGCGGCTGCACAACCTCACGCACGTCGATGCCTTCACGCCGACCAACGGCTCCTTCGCCTCGACCGATCGGTTCCGCGCCGCGGTGCAAGACGCCAAAATTGGTGCCGATCATGATATTCCGCATGTCACGGCGCCGGTCATCCTGAAATACGTGACCGACTTGCAGCTGCTCGGATTGCTCTGACGATCGAATTCGCCTAACGCGAACTGCCGTTGGCCTTCTTTTCCTCGTACATCAATGCGTCGGCATCGGCCAACAGTTGATCGAGGCTGGGAGCCCCGCCCGACGCGGACGCCCGCACGATCCCGATGCTGGCGGAAACGCGGTAGGGCCGGATGCGCGTGGCGTTGAACGAACAGAACGCCTCGTCGAGGCGTTCCTTGAGTGTGCTTGTCTCGCCGTCGATCTCGGTGACCATGACGCAGAATTCGTCACCGCCGATGCGGGCGAGAATGTCGGAGTCGCGCTCGATGCTGCGCAGCACCTCGGCGACGTCTTTGATCAGCGCATCGCCGGCATCGTGTCCCTGTTCGTCGTTGACCCGTTTGAGCCCGTTGACGTCGAGGAAGGCCAGCACGCAGCTGCGGCCGAGGTGGTGCGTCCCGCGGAGCTTCTGCTCGGCCAGCAGGTAGAAGCCACGACGATTGTTGAGTCCGGTCAGTTCGTCGGTGACGGACAGCCTGCGGATCTCCTCGTTGGCATCCTCGAGCGCGGCGGTGCGATCGCGCACCCGCTGCTCCAACTCCGAATAGACTCCGACGTTCTCCATGGCGATCGAGGTCGAATCGGCCAGCGCCTGCAGCAGGCGCACCTCCTGCTCGGACGGCGCGTGCTGGTATGCCCAGTAATTGCCGATCGCGCCGATCGGGTTCAGCTTTCGGATGGGAACCATCACCAGGCTCTTGACGAACGTGGGGCGATACAGCGTCTGCGGGATGCGCGGGTCGCGGAAGACGTCCGGGATGATCGCGGCATCGCGGTTCAGCATCGCCCAGCCGCTGATGCAGATGTTGATCGGGAAGCGGTTGCCCTTCCACAGCGGGGCGATCGCGTCCTCGTCGGCGTAGTAGCAGTTGTCGTTGTCGCGCAGCACGAACGTGGCGCCATCGCAACCGGTGAGCTCACGCGCCCTGGTCCGCACGATGCGCTGAATTTCGGGCAGGCTGCGGGCCAACGACAATTCCTGGACGGCATGCACCAGACGCTCCATGCCGTCGACATAGTCCGCCTCACCGAATTCGCGGATGGGGGAGCAGGAGGCCGTCGATTCAGACGAAAGGGGGGCGTTCACGCGCACCCCCTCCGGCGGAATTGGCCGCGTCCGGATGGGCGGCCGATTTGGCAGGAAAGCAGATTACCGCGATAAGTGCGGGGCTTGAGTCACTTCTTGCGGCGCGACGTTTGCTGCTCTGATTGCACCCGGGCGCCGGTCAGGCAAAACGCCAGGTCAAGGCGCTTCGATCATTCCGGCGGCGCGGGATTCATCGACCCGATGTAGTACGTTTCGTGCCCGGTCGGGTAGCCGCCGCCACCGGTGGCGATGTGGACGTGGTCATAGTGGTTCGCGGTCTCGTTGCCCAGGTCGGCCGTCCAGGCTCCCGAGTTTGGGCCCGGATAGATCTTCTGCCGCCAGATCACGTGGTTGATACCCCACCGCTTCGCGTTCGCCAGGGCGTAGCCGGCGATTTGGTTGCCGAGTTCGATGCCCTCCGGGCTGCCATGATCCGGAATCATCACGTCGATCGCCAGACCGTTGGGGTGCCACGGCAGCGGGTCCTGCCGGTACCCGTAGATGGTCTTGATCTGCGGAAACAGCAGGCTGACGGCGCGGGCGGCCCAGATGGTCTTGATCTGGAGCCGGTCCTCGTTGGCGACGCCGCGGGGTAGCGCGATCTGGAAGGGTTGGCCGGCCGAGGGTGCCAGGTTGGGCGCGTTGGCCGTCAGCGACTCGATCTCCGCGGGGCTCGCGATGTGCGGCGGTGCGGGTGGCACGAACGGTGGGATCGCCGGACCCGCCTGGGCCGCCGCCGGGGGCTCCACGGGACCCGGATGAGGCTCGGTGCTCTGCGCGTAGATCATGGCCGCAGAGACGACGAGCGAGGCCGGGATCGCCAACCAGCGGCCGCGCGCCTTGGCTAACACATCTCTGGCCATGAACTGCACTTTAATGTCGGCTGCAATGCCTGGGGCCAGGTTTCGCCATCTCGGGTGCGCCGACTTTACGACGAACTCGCCGGGGCGCGCGACGCGAACTGTCCGTTGCTGAACGCCAGCTGTGGTCAGCGGTCCGAAATGCGTTGGGCCACTTCACCGTATCGTTCGAAGCGCTCGGGGTTGGCGAGCGCGTTGTACAAGACGATGCGGGTCGCGACGCCTGCGTACTTTTCGACGAGCGCGTCTTCGAGGCTGTCCCACGTCGATTCCGTGGCGAAGACGGCGAGGTGCTCGTCGGTGATCACCGACGCCATGCCGGGTAGGTCGCCGAGCTTCTGCTTCTCGCGAAGCCGCGCCGTCGTCCCTTCGAATCCTGCCTCGTCCAAGATGAACGAGTAGTTGGGTGTGCTGGCGTAGAAGCTGATCGCCGTTCGGGCGAGTTCGCGTTCCTGGCGCCGCTCTTCCTCGGTGTCGCCGACGATCGTCATGACCGGCACGATCACCGCGACGTCCGACGGTGAGCGGTCCGCCTTCGCCGCGCCGCGGGCGACGTTCGGCACCACGTGGCGCGCAAGGTATCCGGGCTCACCCAGTGGATGGACGTGGACCCCGTCCGCGACTTCGCCAGCCATCCGCAGCATCCACGGATTCACGGCGGCGACGTCGACCTTGGGATCCGGCGCATCGATGGGGCCCGCGCTCCACTGCGGGGTGATGAAGTCGAGGTCGTAGAACTCGCCGTGGTAATCGAGCTTCCCGGTGCGGAAGGCGGAGAAGCACGCCTTGACGGCGAGCGTGTAGTCGCGCAGGCGCGGGCCGGGCCGCTCGAAGGTGCCCATGCCGTATCGCCGCACGATGTGGGTGCGCACCTGGGTGCCCAGGCCGAGCCGGAACTTTCCGTTGGACGCTTCCTGCAACTCCCACGCGTTGGCGGCGGTGACGAACGGGCTCCGGGGGAACGCGACCGCGACGCCGGTGGACAGCTCCAGGCCCGGTGCGGCCTGCGACGCCACGGCGGCGTTGAGAAAGGCGGTCCGTCCGGTCTCGGTGAACAGCAGGCCGGAAAACCCGGACGCCTGGGTGCGCTGGGCCGTCTGGCCCACCTTTGCCAGCGGCTGCGGAGCGGTCATGACGTCGACATGCACCGTCGAACCGTACATCCCCGCGGGCCGGCCGGGATCACGCGGCCAGAACGCCGCCGCGACCCGGGTGACATCATGACGGGATGAAATTCGCATTCGGCCTGCCGCACACCATCGAGTTGCCGGCGATCACGTCGAAATGGGAATTGGCAGTGACGGGGCCGCAACAAGCCGAGATGGTCAGGCGTGCCGACGAGTTGGGCTACGACATGGTCTCGGTGCCCGAGCATTTCGTCGTCCCGCATTCGCATCTGGAGCTCTCGGGTCCGCACTATCTGCATTCGACGGTGGCCCAGGCGTTCGTCGCGGGGGCGACGCGGCGCATCCGGGTCAACTCGAGCGTGACGATCCTGCCGCTGCACCACCCGATCGTGCTGGCGAAAGGTTTGGCGACCGCCGACTGGATGAGCGGTGGACGCATCTTCGCGACATTCGGAGTCGGTTGGGACGCAGAGGAATTCGCCGCGCTCGGGATACCGTTTCACGAACGGGGCCGCATGGCCGACGAGTACCTGGCGGCGATGGTGGAGCTGTGGACCAGCGAATCACCCAGTTTCGCGGGCAAATACGTGTCATTCGATGCGATCGCGTTCGAGCCGAAGCCGGTGCAGCGCCCGCACCTACCGATCTGGATCGCCGGCGACGCGGACGCCGCGCTGAGGCGCGCGGCGCGGTTCGCCTCGGGCTGGTGGCCGTTCCTGTCGAGCGTCGACGAGCTTCCCGCCAAGATCGACTTCATCAAGTCGCAGCCGACGTACGACGGCAGGCCGTTCGACGTCATGTACCCGTTGGGGATGGGCAGGGTCGGCGAGGGACACGTCACCAGCGACGACCCGAACTTCCGCCCGGGGATGGGCAAGCAGGAGATCGTCGACCAGCTGTGCCGATTCGCCGAACTCGGGGTGACCTACACGTCGGTGCCGCCACCGCGACTCAGCGGACCGGAGGCGTACCTCGAGCACGCGCAGTGGGTGATCGAGGAGATCAAGCCGCACCTTCCCACCCTGGACAAAGGCCGCTCTTAGGCAGGACACATTGTGTCCCAAGCATTCCCGGGCATGCTCGGTTACCGTGGCTAATGTGACGGATCGGCAGGAACGGGCGATGTCCTTCGGGGCGATCGCCGAGGACTACGACGTGCTGCGGCCGCAGGCGCCGCCCGAAGCCGTGGACTGGCTGGTGCCGCCCGGCTGCCAGGTGGCCGTCGACGTTGCCGCGGGCACCGGGCTGTTCACCCGCACGCTGGTCGGCAGAGTCACGCGGGTCATCGCCGTGGAGCCCGACGCGCGCATGCGCAAGGTGTTGGCCGCGCGGTCTCCGTCGGTCACCGCGCTGGAGGGCCGGGGGGAGTCGATTCCGCTCCCGGACGCCGCCGCGGACGCCGTCTTCATTTCGTCGGCGTGGCACTGGATGGAGCCGGATCGCGCGGTCCCCGAAATCGGTCGAGTGCTGCGCGACGGCGGCCGGTTCGGCCTGATCTGGACGAGCCGGGACCGAGAGGTGGACTGGGTGCGCGACCTCGACCGGTTGCCCGGCGACGAGCCGTCCGAGGCGGATGCACCCGACCGGTTCCAACGGCGCCACGAGAGGTCACGCTCCCGGACCCGCAGATCTTCCACGACGTCGCGCGGGAGACCTTCAAGTTCGTCCGCACGATGGTGTTCGACGATGCCGTCGCAATGGTGGGCACCTACAGCAGGGTCATCGTCGCTTCGCCGGAGGACCGGGAGCGGCGCCTGGCTCATGCCCGGGCGTCGCTGGAGGCGCGCTTCCCGGGCGCCGAGGCGGTTGACGTCCCGATGCGGGCCTTCTGCTGGCGCGCCGACAGGATGGCCCGCTAGCGGCTCCCGCCGCACCGTTTCGCCCGGGGCCGATGCCCCGATATCCCGCTCGCGGCCGCCTACCCTCGGCCGATGCCCGCTCGACGTGGCTGCTGCCCGGCCGTCTCCGGCCGCCCCGGTAATCTCGCTTTCACCGCTAGGTCGGGGGCAGGCACTCCATCGAGAACGGAGCGAGATGAGCACCAGCGCACAGACGGGGACCATCACCACCCGTGTCCCGGCACGACTGGACCGGCTGCCGTGGTCGCGGTTTCACTGGCGCGTGGTGTTGGGGCTCGGCGGCGTGTGGGTCCTGGACGGGCTCGAGGTCACGATGGTCGGCAACGTGTCGGCGCGGCTGACCGAAAAGGGCAGCGGCATCGAGCTGGACCCGGCCCAGATCGGCGTCGCGGCCGCGATCTACATCACCGGCGCCTGCGTGGGGGCATTGTTCTTCGGTCACCTGACCGACCGCTTCGGGCGGCGCAACCTGTTCATGCTGACCCTGGCCGTGTACCTGGTTGCCACCGTCGCGACCGCATTCGCGTTCGCGCCTTGGTATTTCTTCGTCGCCCGCTTCTTCACCGGCGCCGGCATCGGCGGCGAATATGCGGCCATCAATTCGGCGATCGACGAGCTGATCCCGGCGCGGGTGCGCGGCCGGGTCGATCTGATCATCAACGGGACGTACTGGCTGGGCTCGGCGGCCGGCGCGGCCGGCGCGCTGGTCCTGCTGAACACCTCGAACTTCCCGGCCAACGTCGGCTGGCGGTTCGCCTTCGGCATCGGGGCCATCTTGGGCATCTTCGTTCTCCTGGTGCGACGCAACGTGCCGGAGAGCCCGCGGTGGTTATTCATTCACGGCCGGGACGAGGAGGCCGAGCGCATCGTCCGCGAGATCGAAGACGACGTGGAATCCTCGACCGGGCAACCGCTTCCCGAGCCGCAAGGAGAGCCGCTGAAAATCCGTCAGCGCCAGAGCATTTCGTTGCTGGAGATCGCCAAAGTCGCATTCGTGCTGTATCCGCGGCGCGCGGTCCTCGGGCTGGCCCTGTTCATCGGCCAGGCGTTCCTCTACAACGGTGTGACGTTCAACCTGGGCACGCTGCTCAGCGGGTTCTACGCGGTCCCGTCGGGGAAGGTCCCGCTGTTCTTCATCCTGTGGGCGCTGAGCAACTTTGCGGGCCCGCTGCTGTTGGGCAAGCTGTTCGACACGGTCGGGCGCAAACCGATGATCACCGCGACCTACATCGGTTCGGCCGTGGCGGTCGTCGCCCTCGCGGTGGTGTTCGGCACCAACACCGGCGGCCCCTGGACATTCATCGCGGTGCTCGCGGTGGCGTTCTTCGTGGCTTCGGCGGGCGCGAGCGCGGCCTATCTGACGGTCAGCGAGATCTTCCCGATGGAGACCAGGGCGCTGGCGATCGCATTCTTCTACGCGGTGGGTACGGCCATCGGTGGGATCTCCGGGCCGCTGCTGTTCGGCCAGCTGATCAGTTCCGGGCAGCGCGACCTGGTGGTCTGGTCGTTCGTGATCGGGGCGATCGTGATGGCGATCGCGGGGCTGGTGGAACTGTGGCTGGGTGTTGCCGCCGAGCAACGCCCGCTGGAGGAACTGGCGCTGCCGCTGACGGTGGCCGACGCCGAGGAGCCCGGCGAACCGGGCGGCGGCGCTACATCTTGACCGGGGCGTAACTGGTCAAGCCGCCGTCGACGACGAGTTCCGCTCCCGTCGCGTACGTGCACTCGTCGCTGGCGAGGAACACCACGCCGTAGCCGGGCTACGCCTCCGCCGTTTGAGTCACGATCGCGGAGTTGTGGTTGGGCGCCCAGGCCTGCTCGAAAGTCGCGAGCGGAACCCGCTCGTCGCGGCCCGTCTTGATGCCGCTGTCATTCAGGTGCACCACACCGTCTTTCGTGTCGATGCCGGTGACGACCACGAAATGATTTGCGGTGTCGCGGTTGCCGGGCCGGTGCCAGATGGTCTCGGCGTTGAGGATCACGATGACCTTGCGCTTCTCGGCCAGCGCCTGTTCCAGCGCCCCGGTCGTGGTCTGGACATTGTCGGCGGTGATCCAGTAGTGCCACAGCAACATTGGCAGGTCCCTGATGTCTGTGTTGCGCGACCGGCTCCACATCGGCCCGGAGACCACTGTGCTGGGTGTGCGTTCGGCCACGGCGGTGATCTGCTGCTCGGTTGGCTCGCGGCCGGTGAGCTCACCGACCACGTCGGCAACCGCCATCTCCCCGCAATCCGACCACCGCTGCTGGTGCCAATAGCGTGCGGCGCCGGCGGGATCGCCGTAGACGCCCAGCTCGTGGTCGGCGTCGGGTGCGGGCGGGCCGGGGGCCGCGTGCACGACGGTGGCCATCGCCACCGTCGCCGCAATGACGCAGGCCCACAAGGGAGCTGCGGCCGCGGCGAAGCCGGTCCGGACAATGCTGGCCATGGGCGTCCTTGGTCTCGAGCCGCCGTCGCGGCTTGCCCCTGTATTGAAGAAAAGGCACTCGAGTCGCCCTACGCGGATCATTAAACGGGACGGGCGCCGAAAATCTGGGAAAACGCGCCGACGCGTTATCGCGAAGAAACGTGGCCGCACGTCGGCGTTTAGCGAGGGCCGCCACGCCCCGGCGACGTGCGGAAACTGCCCATTTGGGCGCCGGCGCGATAAATTCTCAAGATCGACTTCGCCCGTCCAGGGGAGAACATGGGGCCATCCGACCGCGGTAGACGGCGTGCCGCCTTGGAGTTGGAGGCATACCACCTGCTGTGGAACCTCTGGCGCATGTCGCGGCGGGCGGCGCTCGACACCAGCAACTGGGATTCGGCCTGCGAGCTGCTGCAGACCTACTACACCGTCAACCAGGCGCGGCAGAACTCCGAGGTGTGCGCGATGCGGATCCGCTACCTGGAGGTGGCCGAGCCCGCGCCCCGGCTCGCCGATTTCGTCGGCGCACCTCCCTACACCGGCGTGCCCGATGCGCCACGGCTGCTGGCACAGGCCCGTTACGAGTATCAGCTGGCGCGCGTGCGGCACCCGCAGCGTGAACAGCAGCGCCTCAGGGAACTGGAGACGACCAAGGCGCTATACGCGGCGGTGCGGGCCACCGAAGCCAGGGCCAGGGCGGCCGAGCTGGCTCGCCATCGGGAGTGGCAGCAGAGCAGGTGGCCGGCTGGCGTCGTCCTGGACACCGACATCTACAGCCTCGACACCCTGTCGGACCAAGTGGATGCGCAGAACATCCGGATCGAATCCCGGGTTCGCACGCTGTCCGGCCTGCTGCGCGACGGCCTGGGAAACCTCCCGCAGGCGACACCGGCCGAAGGCGATGCGACTTCGCTTGCCGCTCAAGTCGACTCGTTACTGACATCCCTGCCGCTGCCGGGTTGGATCGATGTCGAGGCGACCGCGACCTTTGCGGCGGGGTCACGCGAATTGATCGTCGAGTGCCGGCTGCCCACGGTTGACGTCGTCCCGAAGGCTCAGTCGTACCGGTACGTCAAGGGTCAAGACGGGGTGCTCGAGACGGTGCGGCCGCCGGAGGAAGTAAACACGTTGTACGCCAACATCATTGAGCAGCTCACGTTGCTGTCGCTGGCGGCCATCCTGACGACGGGTATCGCGCCGCACATCGACGCGGTGGTTTTCAACGGCGTTGTCGCGGCGAAGGATCCGCGCAGCGGCAAGCCAATTCGGCCATGCCTGGTTTCGGTGCGGGTGAGCCCGGACGCCTTCGCCGAACTCGACCTCGCCAACGCCGATCCGAGGACCTGCCTGGAGCGGCTGTCCGCCACCGTGTCGCAGAACCCGGCGGAATTGCTGCCGGTGCGACCGTTGCCGACGTGATCAGCTGTAGGCGTCCCACCATTTGTGCAGGTCGTCGACGGATTGGCCCCCACTGACCTCGGAGAGCATCAGCTTTTTGTCAAAGGTCCAGACCAGGTTCGGTTGGCTGTTCTTGATTCCACACGCGATCTGGCCTTCGGTTTCATTCGATCGGTTGGACTGCCAGGGAGCGGGTGACTTCCCTTCGCTGGGGCAGTCCACCAGGCTGCTGCTCGACAAGCCGTCGTAGAAGGCCTTTCTCAGGCTCTCGACGTTCGGAAACAGCCCGTAAGTGGCGCGAGTCGGGCCCCCCGGCTGGGTGTTCTGCCCGCACGACACCATCGTCGACGCGCCCACCCAAACGCTGCCCGGGTCGGGAGTGGCCGGCGTGCAAGTGCCACTGCCGTAGCCGGACGGGAGCAGACTCAGCAGTTTCGCTTGGTCATCGCTGGTCGGCTGGACGGAGGGCGGTGCGGTTTTCGCCGCGCTCGGCGTCGAACGGTCGCTGGATGGCGATACGAGAAGCCAGGTGCCAACGCCGCCGACGACGGCGACGACCGCGACGACGGCGGCGATGATCGGCCAGCGTTTGCGCTGCCGCGGTGCCGTTGCCGCGGCGGCCGGGTTGAAAGCCGGGGTGGGCACCTGGGTATCGGCGCTTTGCCGGATCGCGGTGTCCGTGCGCCGCAGGATGGTGCTGGCCGCGTTCCGATCCGGGGTGCTCAGTGCCTCGTGGGCGGCGGCCGCCAACGCGCCGGCACTCTCGTAGCGGTCGTCGGGGTTCTTGGCCATACCGCGTTCGATGACGGCGTCGAAGGCTTGGGGAACGCCCAGGCCCGCCGCGCTGGGCTGCGGCGCGGGCTCCATCATGTGCGACGTGATCAGCACGCCCGTGTTGTCTGCCCGATAGGGTGCCGCTCCGGTCAGGCATTCGTAGAGTACACAGGCCAGCGCGTAGACATCCGCGCGTGGAGTCACCTCGCCGTTCGAAAAACGTTCGGGCGCCATGTATTTCCAGGTGCCCACCGCTGTTCCGAGCTGGGTCAGCTTCTCGTCGGTTTTCGCGCTGGCGATCCCGAAGTCGACCAGGTAGGCGAAGTCGCTGCCGGTGATCAGGATGTTCTGCGGCTTCACGTCGCGGTGGGTGACTCCGGCGGCGTGCGCGGCGTCCAGCGCCAAGGCGACCTGATGGATGATGGCCACCGACCGCGGCGCGAGGAACGCCCCCTCCTTCTCGAGCAGGCTGCCCAGATCCACACCCTCGATGAGACGCATCTCCAGGAACAGTTGCCCGTCGATCTCGCCGTAGTCGTGGATGGGGACGACGTGGGGTTCCAGCAAGCGGCCGGTGATGCGGGCCTCGCGCTCCATCCGCTTGCGGAACACCGGATCCTGGCTGAACGCCCGCGACATCAGCTTGATCGCGACCGTCCACTCTTTGACGGTGTGCTCGGCTTCGTAGACCTCGCCCATCCCGCCGCGACCCAGCAGCCGTTTGAGGCGATAGGGACCAAAAGTCGTCCCTGTTCGCGAGCCCTCCGCGCCGCTCATCGCTGACTCCTTAGTTCAACCCGCACGAGAAGTACAACATTCCAGCGAGCGGACGGAAGCCTGCTGGTACACAGCGAATCACCAGGATCCTCAACATGTTTCATGGTCAACGCTGCAGCACCGCCAGTATCTCGGGTAACGCATCCCGAGTCGCGATCCGGCCGGCCTCGCGGGCCTGGTCGATCTGATGGAACTCCAGCAGGCCCACGCCGCGGGTGCTGGGGCGGATCACGGCGTCGGCCTGCGACAGCGTTGTCGCCGCCGCCAAGCCGCTGCCCATCATCATCGTCCGCATCAACGTCTCGGCGATCCCGGGAACGCGTGGGGGACCGCCGGATTGGGTCGGGGACGCCGGACTCGCGTCACCGCCGAAACCGACGGCCACCGCGATGCGCGGGCCCTCCTCGCCCGACAGCGCCGAGACGGGAAGGTTGTCGAGCACGCCACCGTCGACATGCAGAGTGCCGTCGTAGACATACGGCGGGAAGATGCCGGGCAGCCGAAGCGAGCATCCCACCGCGTCGGCCAGCGGCCCGCGTCGATGCACGACGGCCCGGCGGGCCAGCAAATCGACACTGACACAACGGAATTCCTTTGGTAGTTCCTCTATCACCTGCCCGCCGTAGGCCCTGCGCAGCAGGGCGGGGATGCGCCGCCCGCGGGTCAGCCCCTTCACCGGCACGGTGAAGTCGGTCATCGGGTTGGTACGGATGAAGTATTCGTACACATAGGCGTCCACGCTGGCGGGGTCCAGGCCGCTGGCGGCCAGCGCGCCGACGATCGCCCCCATGCTGGTACCGGCGATGCGGTCCACGACCACCCCCGCGGCGTGCAGTTCCTCGAGCACCCCCAGATGGGCGAACGCCCGGGCACCCCCACCGCCGAGGACCAGCCCGACGGATCGCCCCACGATGCGCGCGGCGAGCGGGCGCAGCTCCTCGGGCGACCCGTCCGGGCGAACGGTGTGTACGGACCGCGGCGTCAGCAACTCTTCCCATGCGCACCGATCCGCCTGGCGCGCGGTGGGCCCGGCCAGCACCAGGTCCGCGCCGGCCGCGCGCTCCGGCAGTGGGCTTGACGGTGGTGCGGGGTCACCGGCAACCAGCACGATCCGGTCGGCGACGCGCAGGCAGAAGTCCCGCCAGGCCGCGTCGTCCACACCCGCATGCAGGACCACCTTGTCCGCGGATCGCTCCGCGCGGTCCAGTCCGTCGCGGTCGACGCGGCCCGGATCGACCGCGCGGACGTACGAGCACAGCATGCTCAGTAATCCGTTGGCCACCTTGGGAACCGGGGCGGCGGCATCGACGCCGACGACCGAGACGACCACGTGGGAGGACATCGAGTGCGACGTTGTGGGCGGCGGCAACTGGTGCAACCGGGTGGCGAGCTCCTGGACAAGCGCGCCGAGCACCCGCGCGTCGGCGATCCTGTCGAACTGGGCCTTGGTCAGCCGCACCAGGGTCGAGTCGCGGACGGCTTTGATCGAGGCGGACCGCAGGCCGCCGGTGAGCAGGGCGAGTTCGCCGATCACCTCGCCGCGGCCCAATTCCCTGAGCACGACGTCGCCCTGCAGCACCTGCAGCCGGCCGTTGCGCACGACGTAGAGCGAGTCGGCGACGTCGCCCTCGTGGAACAGATAGGAGCTGGCCTCGAGAACGAGTTCCTCTGTGGTACTGCGTAATTCGACCAGTGTACCGGGGGAGAGGCCGGCGAACAGCGGCAGGCTCTCCAGCAGGTCCGCGTCCGCGGTGCCCGCGGACACGGGTTCGGTGGTTGCCGCCCCAGGCGCGGGCGGTCGGGGTTCCAGCCGCGGCACCGGCGGCGGTTCGTCGTCCGCGGCCGCGACGTGATTGGTGCGGCCCAGCAACAGCGCGCCGACGGCGACCGCCACGAAACAGATCGCTGCCATGCCCCAGCCCCGTCGCAGCGCCTCGACGGCCTCGCCACGAGCGGGTGTCCCGATGAGCACCACCAGCACCGCGACCCCGATGACGGCGCCGAGCTGGCGGCTGCTGCTGACCACCGCCGACGCCGTCGCATAACTGCCGCCCTTGGCTATGCGGGCCAGGGCGGCGCTGCCGAGCAAGGGCAGGGTGGCGCCGACGCCGATGCCCTGCAGTACCTGTCCGGGCAGCCAGTCGGCGAGGAAGTTTGGGTGCGTCCCGACGCGCTGCAGGTACCACACCAGGCTCCCGGCCCAGATCAGCGCGCCGACGACGATGATCATGCGGTGCCCGTGGCGGTCGGCGACCTTGCCGAGCACCGCGGCGACGACGGCCGCGATCAGCGCGGCGGGCGCGACGGCGAGGCCGGTCTCGAGCAGGTTGTAGCGCCACACGTTGTTGAGGTACAGCACGTGCGTCAGCAGGTAGCCGTAGAAACCGGCACCCGCGACGATGGTCAGCGCGTTGCCGACGAAGAACGATTGCACGCGCAGGTAGGCGGGCTCGATCAGCGGGGCGGGATGGTGGCGGGAGCTCAACACGAACCCGACCAGGGCGACCGCGGCCGCCACGAACGACCCGACGGTCCCCGCGCCGGTCCAGCCCCAGTCCGGCCCCTTGATCAACCCGAGGGTCAAGAGCCCAAGCGACGCCGCCAGCAGGACGGCCCCCCGCAGATCGGGCACGCGCCGCACGCCCGGGGCCCGGCTCTCCACCAGGTGGCGCCGGGCCACCAGCACCGCGAGGATGCCCAGCGGCAGGTTGACCAGGAAAGCCCAGCGCCAGTTCGACACCTGCACGATCGCCCCGCCGATCGGTGGGCCCAGGCCCGACGCGATGGCGGCCGCCGCGCCCCACAGCCCCACGCCGTGTGCGCGCCGCGCGACATCGAATCCCTCGACGACCAGCGCGAGGGACGCCGGGACCAGCAGCGCGGCGCCGATGCCCTGCAGCACCCGGAATGCGACCAGTTGTTCGACCGTGCCGGCAACGGCGCACAGCCAGGAGGCGACCGTGAACAGCACCACGCCCCAGACGAACATCCGCTTGCGGCCGAGCAGGTCGGCGAGCTTGCCCGCCGCGACGAGGAACGCCGCGAAGACGATGTTGTAGGCGTTCAGGACCCAGGACAGGCTGCTGATGCCGTAGGTCGGAAACGACTTCTGGATGTTGGGGAACGCGATGTTGACGATCGTGGAGTCCAGGAAGGCGAGGAAGGCGCCGAACGCCGCGACCAACAGCACCGCCATCGACGACGGTTGCCGGCGCACGGTGAGGGGCACGACGAGGCGCCGGTGCCGTGGCCGATCGCCATTCGTCGGTAGCGCCCCGGCCGCGGAAGCGTCCTCCTCGGTAGGGCGGGGTTCTGCCTGAGAGATTTCGAGATCCATCGTTGATCTCCTGAGGGAGAGGGGAGCCGACTCAGTCGGGTTTGTGGAGTGGCATGTTCGCGGTCGGCTCGGCGTCACCCTCCTGCCGCAGGGCGTCTTGGGTGACGACATCGGTTCTGCCGGGCGAAGTGTCGGCGGCGGCCGCCATGCGGCCCAGGGCGGGAAAGACCGTCTCCTTGCCGCGCCGGCCCTTGAGTTCGACTTCCTCGCCCTCCCCCCACCGGAAGTGTGGTTCGACGGTGCGGTGCACGCCGGTGGTCACCATGACGGAGGCGCGGCCCTGACGTCCGGCCAGGCCGGCCAACCGGAATGCCACGTTGGTCGAGTCGCCGATGACGGCCTCGACCGATCTCGTCATGGCTGCCAGCGCCACGGTGCCGACCACCACGCCCCAACCCATCCGGATCGGCGACCCGTCGGGGCTGCGCAGCGGGAGTTGCGGACCGAGCTCGTCGACGAGCTGGTTGGCCTCGAGCGCGAAATCGATCGCCCGCTGACCGGCGTCGGGGAACCGGTTCGCCTCCCAGATGGCGAAAATCGCGTCGCCCGCATAGTGATTGAGCGTGCCGCGATGCGCCTGCAACACCCCGCCGACTTCGTGCCATAGCGTGTGCAGGCTCTGCGCGATGACCTGCTCGTCGGTGACTTCGGAAATCGTTGAGTAATTGACGATGTCGCCGACCACCATCACCATCGCGGTTTGGCTGATCCGGGTTCGCGTGACGCCCGGCATCCCGGCCTGCTCCACCGCGGTGAAGCGCTGCGAGCGAAAGGTCATTGCCACATCACCGATTCGGATCTCGTCGCCGGGCCGGATCGGTCGTGGCACGGCACGCTCGAGCCGCATCCCGTTGAGCAACGTGCCGTTCGTGCTCGTGTCGATGACGAAAGCCTGGTCGGCTATGGGGTCCAACCGGATCTCGAGGTGATTGCGGGATATCTCGGGATCGCGGATCACCAGCCTTCGTGACTCGTTGATCCCCGCGCATTCGCGGCCGACGAACATCTGGTCGAAGATCGGCACGCGGCGCTCGGAGCCGCCCTCGTCCACGATGAGCACGCCCAGCGGCTCGTCGGAGTGCCCGCCCGGCGTCTGAGTAGAAGAAGTCATCGTTGCCCCGTTGCTAGCCGTCGTCGCGATGATCGAGTTGATGGGGTAGCCCTATTGGCTCCGAGGCGGTTAATGCCAATGCCCCGCCGCGGTCACCATGTCGCTGCGGTCTCATGCCCCACCGTCATCAGCTGGATCTTGGCGCTGGTTCGCCGCTCGTTAGACGTCTGCTGGCCTTCCCGTTGAATAGACCCACCGTGGCCCCGTCGATCGGCTGATCCTTCGAGTTCACGGCTGTCCTTCGTGCCGGCGATTGCGGATGTTTCGGACATTACCTGAAAGCCCAGGACGAGTTCGCGAATTTTCCATATGGCCGGTGTCGGCGGACGCACGAGTGACTTTCCGGTTAACTGCCGACGACATCTGCGCTGTCGAATTCGAGATCTGCCGCTACTGACCGGAAATTTGGGTTTCATTCCGCCCCAATGACATTCGATCATCGAATTGTCTGTAATGTTGACCGAAGAATTGCCCTGCAGCCTGCTGCGGTACCGGTAGCAAACGTGTAGCAGTTCGAGGCAGAGCTGCCAAAAGTTTTTGAACGGCTATCCGGTGCCGGCCGAGGCTCCTGACCGACACCCCCGACTCTTTTGAACCGCCGGGAGGAAAACGAGTGCGTTCAGTAAGCCAATTCACGGACCGGGGGGCGGCGTCATGAGTTCGGACCGCAAATGGAATGCGGCGGATGCCCGAGCCGCGCTCCGGAATGTTCCGATACTGGCCGAGATTGACGACGAACAACTCGACCAGCTCGCGGCACCGTTGACCGCCAGCACATCACGGCCGACGAATTGCAGTCGGCTGATGTCCGCGGACCAGGACGGCCAGGTCATCTGTGTGGATTTGCGCCGAACGTTTGTGCCGTCGAAGGGATTTGGGGTGCTGCCCGCGATCGTTCAGCCGCCGGGGCTGGTGCGTCGCCTGGTGACCGGCACCGACATGGCCCTGCCGCCGCTGCGGGAGACCTTGCTTCGCACGGTCGACCTTGCGGCCTCCAACGTCAACCTGCGCGAGCTTCCACGCATCGCGGCGATCATCGAACCCGACATCTCCGCGATCGGCCCGTTGGATTTCAAGAAGCTCGAGGCCGCCCTGGAAGTCGGGCGCAAGGCAACCCGCGCGGTCCTGGACGCCCAGCCGAATCTCGCACGGGCGTAACGCTTTTGGCGGCTACCCGATCAGCTTGGTGAGCCAGGTCGGATCCTGGTAGTTCAGCGCCTTGGTGCCGTCCCACACGAACGGTGTGCTGTTGGCGTTCAACCCGGACAGCGTCGCATCGCCCGCGTCGGCTTTGGCCTTGCCGGTGCTGACGTCATCGCCGGATTTGATGCAGTTGATCACGTTGGCGCCGCTGCCGACGGTCTTGGCCAGATTCGCCAACTCGCCGTCGGTGCGATCCTCCGGCGCGCCCTCCTGCGGCTGGAAGTCGCTGGCGAACATGCCTGCGTAGAACGCCATGTAGAGCTTCGGGTCGTTTTGCCCGGCGACGCAATAGGTGGCCGCCACCGCCCGGGCCGAGTAGTTCTTGCTGCGCGACTTGTCGTCGAGGAAATCGAGCAGGTGATAGCGCACCGCGAGTTTCTGGTTGTTCACCGCGGTTTCGATGTCGCTCGCGTTCGACCTGATGAAGCTGCCACACGGCGGGCAGATCGGTTCGTTGAAGATGTCGATGCTGGTCGGCGCGGCCGAACTCCCGACGAATACGCCGTCGTCGAGCACCTTGAGGGCGACCGCGTCCGGCGGTGGCGGCGGTGGGGTCGGCGTGGATGTGTGCGTCGACGACCGCCACGGGTGGGCGACCACGAGCCCCACGCCCACGATGGCCGCTACCAGGGTGGCGGCCACGACGACCCACGGCCAGGGGTTGCGGCGCCGCGGCGGTGGTCCCCACGCCGGTGCTCCCGCGGTGCCCGGATCGCCCGGACCCCAGCCGGGAACGGCGGGCCATCCCGTCGGCTGCGGCATCAGTCCGCCTGGACCGGCCGGTGATCCGGTGGGCCAGGGCCAGCTGGGGCCCTGCGGCGGGGCGTGGCCGGCCATCGCCGGCGGTGCGGGCACAAACCCGCCGGGCGGCTGGGGGGCGTATCCGCTCGGCGGAGCGGCCGCCTGGCTGCGCTGCAGAATGTCGGTGGCGCGATCCTGATCGCGGCTGGCCAGCGCCGCATAGGCGGCCGCCGACAGGTCGCTGCAGCTGGCGTACCGGTCCTCGGGGTCTTTCGCCATGCCGCGGGCGATCACCGCGTCGAACGCGGGCGAAATGGCCGGCCGCCTTGCGCTGGGCCGCGGCACCGCCTGGTTCAGGTGCATGCCGATCACCGAAACCTGTTCTCCCTGATACGGGGGAACGCCGGTCAGGCACTCGTACAGGACGCAGGCCAGCGCATAGATGTCGGCCCGATAGGTGACCTCCGCCTCGCTGAAGCGCTCCGGGGCCATGTACTTGAACGTGCCCACCGTGGTCCCGATCTGCGTCAACTTTTCGTCGGAGGCGGCACTGGCGATCCCGAAGTCGACCAGGTAGGCGAAATCATCGCCGCTGACCAGAATGTTCTCCGGCTTGACGTCGCGGTGCAGCACGCCGGCGGCGTGGGCGGCGTCGAGTGCCGAGCCGACCTGCCGGACGACCGCCACCGCCCGCGGCGGCGTCAGCGGCCCGGAGCGGCTCAGCAGGGTCGCCACGTCCGATCCCTCGATGAGGCGCATGTCCACGTAGAGCTGGCCGTCGATCTCGCCGAAATCGTGAATCGGCACGACATGCGGTTCCTGCAGGCGTCCCGCGGTGCGCGCCTCGCGCTGCATGCGGGCGCGGAAGACCGGATCGTTGGACAGGGTTTGCGACATCAACTTCAGCGCCACGACGCGCTCGCGCACGGTGTCCTCGGCCTCGTAGACGTCGCCCATGCCGCCGCGACCGACCAGCCGCCGCAGCAGGTACGGCCCGAATTGCGAGCCCTCCCGCGAATCCGCGTCCGACTCACCCATCGCCGCTCCTCACCCGCCAACCGCGCGCCGCAAACCGACTAGAGGCACCTTCGCACCCCCGGCCATCGCCTGCGCCGGACACGAATACGCCGTGGCGTGCCAGGGATAAGGCTAATGGTTCGCGCAATCGCGGAACATGGTGAATAGGGAGAATGCAGCAAATCGATACCGGGGAGGAAAGTCCGGCGCGTGGGGTGTTCGGCGGGGCCGGTCTAGCGGTGCTCCTCGTCGCCCGCTTTGCGTTCGGTGAGCCCCTCGCGGGACAGAGCCCGGACGAAGCCGTACGCGTGCAGCCCAGCAGGGCCGGGGTTTTCGGCGACCCAGTCGTTGATTTTCTTCAACGCCGCGGCCAAGTCGTCGCGCCGGACCCGGATCAGGTAGGTGTTCCGCTCGTCGCCGGGATCCGCACCGGACTTGACGACGGCGACCGGGTTCTTGAACGCATAGGCGATCCCATGCACGGCGTCGTGGTTCAGCGCCCAGCCAACTTCGTTGGGCCGCAGTTCCTTAACCGCCAAGTTGCGGTACTCGTCCTCGTCGTCTGACTTGCTCACCTGGTCGATGGTCCTCCTATGTCGCTGCGAGAGACCGGATGTCGATGGCTATTGACGACGTCGTGCACGCATGTCGATGAAAGTTTGAAGTTGTGTCGTCGCGCCGAAACCGGGCCGCTAGCCCCGGCCCGCGAGACGCGGTGAATCTACGGTGGCACAGCAACGCCGACTCCGCGATTCGAGCGCCCCGGCACCGGGCATGGCGAGCGCCGTAGAGTGGGCGACACCCATCAACGTTGGCTGCGAGGACGCATGACCGAACGCATTGAAATTCAGCGCCTGATCGCGGCCCCGGCGGCCGATATTTTCGCGGTGCTGTGCGACCCGCACGGCCATGTCGCGATCGATTCGACGGGCATGCTGCAAGACGCCGACGGCGGTCCGGTGCGGGCGGCCGGCGACAGCTTCGTCGTCCACATGGACCGCGAGGCGCTGAACGACTATCCGCAACTCGGCAAGTACGACGTCACCGTCGATATCAAGGAATTCGAAGAAAATCGCCTGATCGCGTGGACCATCCTGGGGCAGCTCCGCCCGCAGATCGGTCACGTCTACGGCTACCGCCTGCAGCCGACCGACGATCCGGCGGTCACCGATGTCACCACGTTCTACGACTGGTCGGACATCGATCCGAAGTGGCGGGAAGCGGGGATCTTCCCGGTGATCTCCGAGGGCGCGCTGCGGGCGACCCTGGGCATCCTCGACCGCACGGCCCGGCGGGGTTATCCGCGGGGCTGACGCGGTCCGCCGTCAGCGGCGATACTTCGTGAACAGGTAGTCGTCGTAGACCAGCGCGTGCTCGAGTCGCAACGCGGTCGGCACCGGCAACCGGGACGGCTCCGGTCGCCGTCCGGTCGGCTGGTTCGCGGCCAGCTTGGGGGCCAGCGTCACACAGATCTCGTCGACGGCGTCGCTGTGTACCAGCTCGTCGAGCAGCGTCGGGCCGCCCTCGCACAAGACGCGGCTCAGGCCGTGGTCGCCCAGCAGCTCCACCGCGCGAGCCACATCCACCGACTCCTCGCCGGCCACCAACACACCACACGGTTGCTCACCCGCGCGGTTGTGTCGCGCCGCGGCCTTCGCGCTGGTCACCAGCAGCGCGGGTTGGTCGGGGCTGCTGACCAGCCGGTCCGGCAGTTCACCGGTCCGGCTGATCACCGCGATCGGCGGCGGCTTGACGCGCCCCTCACGGTGCCGCATCGCCCGCTGCGTGTCGGTGAGCTGCACGGGGCCGTAGTTCTCGGCGCGCGCGGTTCCCGCACCCACCAGCACCACATCGGCGAAGCCGCGCAGGATCTGCAGTAGCTCCTGGTCGATCTGGCTCGACAGCGGTCCCGCGCGGCCACCGAATGCCGCGGCGCCATCGGCACTGAAGATCATGTTGACCCGCACGCCATTCGGCGGCTCGGCGTAGAACTGGGCGAGTTCATCGACGTCACGAACGACGCCGACCCGTGGCGCACCGTGCACCGTGCCCGTCTGTCGACGGGACCGAGGGGATTCCGTCATCGATTAGGCCTCGTGGCCCGGTTCCAGGTCGCGGACGTCGCCAAAAGACACCCAGTGCTCCAATTCTTGTGGAGGGCTGCCGCCCACGGGTTCCAGCAGATGCCCGACATGGTCTCCCATCTCGAAACGTTCAAGGATTTCGCCGACGAACCAGGCTGCTGCGTCGTCGAGGATCGGCGTTTGGGCGGGGCCCGAATGCCAGCTGCAGCGGTCGAACTTGTTGATCGTGTCGCCGGTTTGGCTGCCGAACATCCGCACGACCTCAAGGTGTCGGGTGTCGAACACGTGCACGCCCAGATGCGTAGCACCGGCCGCCACCCGGAACGTGTGGTTCTTCGTGGACAGGCCGACCAGGAAGCGGGGCGGATTGATGCTGGCTTGACTGGCGAAGCCCACCAGGCAGCCTGCCGCGATTTCGTCGGCTTGGGCGGTGACGACGAACATCGGATAATCCAGTAACGCAACAAGTTTTTCGAATGCGACCGCCCGAGGCACGCGCTAAGTCTTCCCATTTGACGCCGATTGGAATCATGTCGACGGGAATCGCTGCAAGTTCGTGACCTTCGTCGCGGTTGAGCTGGCTGTTCAACACAATTCGATACGGCCACGCCATCCGCCACCCGCTAACGCGCTTGCGCCGAGCCAGAATTCGATCCGCGCCCGGCGGTGGTCAGGCGGCGTCGCTGGGGGAGTCCGCCGCTCGAAGCGGCGGGTTCTCGCGCACACCGCGGTACATGCCCCACCGCACGATCAACGGCATCACGACCCGCTGCACCGACCACGCCGGCAGGCGGAAGGCCTGTCCGGTGGGCAGGAAGACCTCCAGCCCGTCGGCTTGGATGCCCACCAGGGAGCCCCAGCGCCGTCCCGGCGTCTTGAAGGGGCGCAACGGGCGGCCGCTGAATTCGGCGCGGACGTTGTGGGCGACCAGCGCGTCGCCCCGATTGCGGGCGGAGCTACGTTGCGGATCGGTCGCCGCGACGTCTCCGACGGCGAACACGCCGCGATGCCCGGGTACCGCCAGATCTCTTGTCACGCAGACGAATCCATGCTCATCGAGCAGTTCGGGCGGCAGCCAGTCGGTATTGGGTCGCACGCGCCCGATGGCCCAGAGCACCGCGTCCGCCGAAGCCGGTGGTTGGCCGGTGGTCCACCGGACCGGTTCGCTGGTGATCTCTTCGCCCCCAGCACTATTCGTAAGCTCGGCGCGATGGCCGGGGTGCAGGCCGACGCCCAGCTCGTTCAGCCGTGCCCGGATCCGTTTCCAGGTGCGGGGGTGATACCCGACCAATGCGCTTTCCCCGGGGTAGTACAGGTCAATTCGCTTGCCGGGCCAGGTGGTTGCCAGGTTGACCGCGCTGCTGACCGCGGCAGCGCCGCCGCCCACCACGATCACCGAGTCGGCGGCGGCCAGCCGATCGTGTGCCGCGCGCAGGCCGGCGCCGATGTCGGCGGCCGATTCCAGCGTCGGTTGACGCCAGAAGCCATTCCTGACCCCCGTCGAGATCACCAGCGCATCGAACTTTTCGGCGACGGTCGCGCCGTCGGCGCCCCGGCCGAACACCGTTCGGGTGGCCAGGTCCACGCCGGTCAGCTCCGCCTGCACCGTCCGCACCCCGTCCAGTCGGCGGAATCTCTCGAACGGAATCCAGTAGTCACGCGCCCAGTCGTCCGGGCGGGCGAGCCGCACACCGAGCTCCTGACCGCTCACGAGGGCGGGTTTGACGGAGATGCCGACGACGTCGGCATGCTGCGACAAGCGGATCGCGGCGAGCAGACCTACATCGCCCAGCCCCGCGACGACGACACGCTTACGGCTCATGGTCCTCCTGCCGATATCCTCCGCCGCGGCATGGGAACAAAGCGCGGCACTTGGTCAATGACGTCCTGATAGCTCGGTCGGCGCTGCAGGCTGCGCGTCTCCATCATCGGGATGCTGGCACCGAGGAACATGCCCAACATCGCCAACGCGCCGGCGAACAACCACCACGCATCCGCCGGGGCCGCCGCCACGCCGAACAACGCCAGGGAAAGCCAGAAAGTGAACTCGCCGAAGTAGTTCGGATGCCGAGACCAGCTCCACAGGCCACGGTTCATCGCCTCGCCGGGTTGCCGGTCGCGGACGAACCGGTGTAGCTGCACATCGGCAACCAACTCGATGGCCACCGCCGCCATCCCGACGATGAAGGCGGCCACCGAAAGCCACCGGATGCCCGGGCCGGCGTGTGTCACGCAGACGTACACCGGAAGCATTGCCGCGAAAACCTGCAGCGTTGGAATGAGGTGGATCGCTACCAGGTCGACGACGAATTCCCAGCGTCCCGCCCGTTGGCGAAACATCCCGTAGCGCCAATCCTCGTGCTGCAGCCCCGGAAATCCGTACACCCAGTTCGCGGTGAGACGCACCGCCCACGACGTGATCAGCACGGTGAGAAGCCAGGCGCGCAGTCGGTCCGTGCCGGGATCGCCGCTGGCCCACCAGTAAACGGTCAGCAGCGGCGGGATCACGCTCCAGTACGCGTCGTAGAAGCTCGAATTTCGATAGGCGCGGCTGAACGTGAAGATGACCAGGGTCGCCAGCACGTCGGCGACCAAGGTGTCCAGCCATAGCCTTCCGGTGGCCGGAGCCCATGCGAGCCAAGCCGCGCCCACTCCGATGGCAATCACATAGGCCACCGTCACGAGCGCCAGCGAGCGCGCCCGGCTGATCGTCGGGCTCATCGCCGGTAAGGGCGGGCCGCAGGCAGACGGGGCATCACGCGGATATCGACGATGAAATCCATGCGGTCTCCTCACGCCCGATGCCCGGGGCGGCAAAACTGTAACACGTTCTAGCAGCGGCTTAAGCACCCGACGAGATGCGCGGATTTGTTGGATAATGCCGTGCGGGGGCCGGCAGAACGGTGGTTCGCATGCGTATCGAAACCAGACACAATGCCCGGGTCCTCATCACGACGCGCGGTGCAGCCCTTGTCGTTTGCCTCGGCATTGCCCTCGCCCCCGCTCTGGCCGGGTGCGGCTCGGACACGTCCCCGACGGCGTCGTCCACCAGCGCCGCACCGGGCCCCGCGACCAGCAACGCGGCGTCCCCGGCCGCCGAGGGGCCGCCCAGCGCCGCGCCGTCTACTTCTCAGCCGGCGCCGCCGACCGTCGGCCCTGGCGTCTTCGGCGACCCGGGTCAGGGGATGAAGTTCTGGCGCGCACAGTCAAAAGAAGACAACTGCGGGCTGATGGCGGTGTCCTTCATCGTGGGCGAGCGCACCGGTAATCAGCCGTCCGAACAAGAGATGATCACGCTGGCGCAGAACACCCCGTCGGGCGTCAACCCGGGGACGATGATCTATGCGGCCTCGAACGATCCAAGCCACGCGGGCGCCAATGGCGGGGTCTCCGTCGAGGATCTGTCCGTGCTGCTCGACCACTTCGGCATCAAATCGGCGATGACCTGGGGTGACCAAACCTCGATGCAGGTGCTGCAGCAGTACCTCGGCGACGGCCGCAAGGTGATCGCCTGGGTGAATTCCACGATCATCGGCGACCAGACCGGCAACGCCACCGACCAGCGCACCAAGGCCGATCACTTCGTCGAAATCACCGCGATCGACACGAACAAGCAGATCGTTCACCTCAACGACTCCGGCGCCGACCACGCCGACGAACAGATCCCCGTCGCCACGTTCACGAGTTCGTGGCAGACCGGGCAGGACACGATCATCGCCACCGCGCCGACCGCCTGAGCGGCCCACCGGCGCAACCACTTCGCCTTGAGCCTGCCCAAACCGGGGCACTCGGCGCACTACCATGAGCCAGCGGCCCATCCGACCGCCGAGATGTGCCGGCAAGCGCGCGGGCGCGGCCGGCATGGCATCGAGAGGACTGGCTCCGCATGACAACGACACCGGCCGACAACCACCGGCACAATCCGCAGCTGATTCCGGGCCGGTTATTGCGGGGCGGGCAGCTGCACCACCCCGCGGTACTGGAAGAGGCCAGAAGGCGAAGCCAAAAGCTGCAGCTGCGACTGGCCGACCGGATCACGGCATTCGCGGGCTCGATGAACTTCGTCTGGATACATGCCGCGCTGTTCGGAGTCTGGATGCTGTTCCTGGAACCGAATCCCTGGCCGACATTGACTTTGGTGGTGTCGCTCGAAGCGATCTTCCTTTCGACGTTCGTCATGATCGGCCAGAATCGCCAGGCGGCTTTCCAACAGGCCAGGGCCGATCATGATTTCGAGACTCAGGAGCTGGAACTGAAGACCAACACCGAGCTGACCCGCGAGATCCATGTGCTGACAGAGGAATTGCACCGGCGCCTGCTCAGCCCGACGGGCGACTCCGCCTCGCCGAGCTGAGCAACGCACAGCCAAAGGTATTGGGGGAGCGTGTGGTAGATCGACCGGCGACGACGCGACCGCGCCTGCACGCCGCGCTGATCACGGCGGCGCGCGCGTCGGCCCCGCGGCCCGCCGCGGCACAACGGGCCGCCAAGGACTTCCAACGAGGACTGTGGCCGGCGGTGTGGGCCGAGATCCGCTGGGCGTTCACCCCGCCGCGCACCTGGCTGATGGGCGTGGTGGCCAACCTGGTATTCGCCATCGGATGGCTGGTGGTGCAGCCGCTAGCCGCTGGCCGCCACCAGGATTGGGTGATCCTGGTCGGCACGTACTTCTCGTCGTGGATCCTCGCCGACGTCACCACCACCAACATTCTGGGGGCCGATCACTACCGCGTCCTGACGGCTCTCCGGCAGGGCACACCGATGTGGCGGATCCTGCTGATCAAGAATCTGGCCCTGCTGGTGATCGTCGGGCTGCCCACACTGGCGACCGCGGTGTTCGTGACGCTATGGCTGGAAACCCCGGAGCGCCTGGCCATCACGATCCCCACCGTCGCGGTGCCCATCGTGTCGTGGCTGGGCGTCGGCAACCTGTTCTCGGTGGTGCATCCGGTGGGCGTGGAGCCGCTGCTGCGGCGCTGGCGGCAGCGGCACAACCGTCGCCGCACCCGCGGCTGGATCCTGGCCCTCGCGCTGCCCTATGCGCTGTATTACATCGCCGACCCGATGAACGGGGTGGAGCATCGCGTGCTGTGGACCCAGCTGCCCGCGCTGATCTGGCCCGTGTTCGGCCGGGACACAAAGAGCTTGGTGCACCTGGTCATCGCCATGGCCGTCTGGATCGCCGGCAGCGTCGCCGCGCTGCTGTGGGTACGCAGGCGCGGATTGCGCCTCGGCTGATCGGCCGCCCGTTACATGACGACGTGGCCGGCGTCGACCGGAATCGACACACCGGTCACGTACCTCGCCTTGGGGCTGACGAGCCACAGCACCGCCTCCGTGACGTCCTGCGGCTCCACCAGGGGCACGTCCGGCAACAGCATCTGGGAGACCGCCGGATTCGGATTCTCCAGCATCCGGTTCACCACGAAGTCGTTGAGAATCATCGGGGTCATCACACCGGCGGGATGGATCGAGTTGACCCGAATCTTATGTGGCGCATAGGCATTGGCGGCCGAACGCATCAGCCCCACCACGCCGTGCTTGGACGCCGCGTAGGCGAACATCGCGGAACTGCCGTCACCGCCGCGGCCGGTCAAACCCTGCGACGAGCTGATCATCACGACGGAGCCGCCCCGGCCCTTGCGGATGATCGAGGGCACCGTCGCGAGCAGCGTGTGCCAGACGCCCTTCAGATTGGTGTCCACGATCGAGTTGAACACCGGCTCGGAATGGTCGTCGGTGTCACCGATGGCGACCACCCCCGCGTTGGCGACGACGATGTCCACCTCACCGACCTCGCCGATCGCGGCCTGCACCGCGGTCTCCAGCTGCGCGAGGTCGCGGACATCGGCGACCACTGCCGCCGCCCGCCGGCCCGTGGCCTCGACCAGCCGGACGGTCTCGTCGAGATCGGCCTTGGTTCCCAGCGGGTAGGGGATCGCGTCGACATCGGCGCAGATGTCGACGGCGATGATGTCGGCGCCCTGCTCGGCCAGGGCCACCGCGTGGCTGCGGCCCTGGCCGCGCGCCGCGCCCGTGATGACGGCAACGGCGTTGTCGAGTTCACCCATGGCTATACCTCCAGCCGTGTGCCGGTTTGCTCTTCGGCGAAGGCCACCAGCCTGGCGGCCGTGTCGTAGTTCGACGCCAGCGGTGTGCGGCCGATCAGCGCAGGCTCGCCGCGCAGGCCGAGCCTGCCGCTGACACCGATAAAGCTACCCGGCGGCACCGGTTCGCTGATGCAGTACAACGTGGTCGCTGCGCCTTCGTCGATATCGTTCGCCAACCGGTCGGCCACGACTGTGACGCCCTTCTGCACCAACGACATCAGCGGCGCGTCCGAGATGTTCGACAGGTTCGACGCGACCCACCCCGGGTGCGTGAGTTGGGTGACGATGGCCGATCCGCCGGCGCGCAGCCTGCGGTCCAGCTCGAGCCCCCACAACATCACCGCCAGCTTCGACACGGCATAGCTGCCCAGCCGCGTCCACTTGCTATGCCGCAGGTGCATGTCGTCGAGCCGCAGCGTGGCCGACTTGTGCGCGTCGGACCCGACGTTGATGATCTGCGAGCGCACCCGCGGCAGCAGCAGGTTGGTCAACGCGAACGGGCCGAGGAAGTTGGTGCCCAGCGTCGTCTCGAAGCCGTCGACGGTCTCGGTCCGCCGATCGGTGAGCGTGCCGGCGTTGTTGATCAGGATGTCGATGTCCCCGTCGACCCGATCGGCGAACGCCCGCACCGACGACAGGTCGGACAGGTCGAGCTTGACCACCGAAGTCGTGCCGCCCATCTCGGCGGCGCGTTGCTCACCCAGCTCGGTGTTGCGCACGGCCAGGATCACGTGGGCACCGGCTTTGGCCAGCGCGTGGGCGGTGCCAAGCCCGACCCCGTTGGTTGCCCCCGTCACGATGACTCGTTTGCCGGTCAAGTTGCCGAGCCTGCTCGGCGTCCAAGGTAACGTCACGGCGACTAAGAGTAATGGGCGGTTCTATGTAAGTTGGGTCAGTTCTGCCAACATAGTCTGCAAAACGGCAGAGGAGTTCATTCGGGATGGCTTGGCATGAGTGACAGCGCACTGGAAATCACCAACCTGCTCTACACCTACGCCGAGCTGCTGGACGGCGGCGATATGGACGGGGTGGCCCGGCTCTTCGAGCATGGGCGCATCTGCGGCATGGAGGACGGCCCGCCAGAAACCGTGTTCAGCGGATCGGCCGGGGTCCGCAAGATGTACGACATGGCCACCCGCCTCTACGAGGACGGCACCCCGAAGACCAAGCACATGACGAGCAACGTGCAGCTGTACATCGACGAGGCCGCGGGTACCGCGCGCAGCACGTCGTACTACTGCGTCACCCAGGCCACCCCGGACCTGCCGCTACAGGTGATCGTCACCGGGCACTACAAGGACACGTTCCATCGCGTGGACGGCGTGTGGTGGTTCGACAGCCGCATCATGTTCGTCGACCAGACCGGCGACCTCAGCCAGCACCTCAAGTTCTGATCGCGTGGAGCCTTCGAGCGCATTCGACGTCGACGCGTTGCTCGGCGACGCCCAACGCAAGGAGGGCCTAACCGACTGGGGCCCGGGCGAATTCGAGGGACCGCTGCGGGTCCTGCTGGATGACTACCCCCGAGCCGGCCTGAACGCCATCGGCGAGCACATCCTGCGCTCTGGCATCGTGCACAGCCTGCGGATGCGGCTGCGCGCACAGGAATGGATCCGCCGCCACCCGGAGATCCTCGAGGAGCAGGTGGCCGCACCGATCGTCGTGGTCGGCATGATGCGCAGCGGGACCACCCTGCTGCAGCGCCTGCTGGCCGCGGACCCGCGCTTCATCTGCGCCTACGGCTGGGAGGTGGTCGAGGTCGCGCCGCGCCTCGACTATCGATTCGGCGATGCTCCCGACCCGCGCATCGCCATCAGCGAAATGCGCGAAGCGAAATCGCGTGAACTCGCGCCGGAGCTGTTCGCCATTCACCCGATGTACGCGCGGGAGGCCGAGGAAGAAATCGTCTTCCTGGCCGACGCGTTCCTGTCCCATGTCCCCGAATCCGGCGCCCACCTCCCGCGGTACCGGTCCTGGCTGGACGGGCAGGACTTCGGCCCGGCCTACGAATACCTGCACCGCATGCTGCAGTTCGTCCAGTGGCAGAAGCGGCAGCGGGGCCAGGTTGCGCAGCGCTGGGTGCTGAAATCGCCCGCACATCTGGGTTATCTGGACGCGTTGCGGGCGCGGTTCGGTGACCTGCACCTAGTACATATGCACCGCGACCCGCGCACCACGATCGCCTCGGGTGCGAGCCTGAACGCCACCCTGCACGCGATGCACGCCGACACCGTGGACCTGCCGCGGGTGGGCGCGCAATGGCTGCAGCGGATGGGCTGGACCAACGACCGCGCGATAGCGGTCCGCGACGGATGGGCTTGCGAAGCGGGGGGAGAGGCGGGCCGGGTCACCGACATCGGGTTCGTCGACGCGGTCGCCGACCCCATCGGACAGGTGTCCCGGGTCTACGACGCCATCGGCTTGCGGCTCACCGGTGACGCCGAGGACGCGATGCGGCGCTGGCTGCGCGAACGTCCCCGCGAGACCGCCCGGCCGCCCTACGGCCTGGAGAAATACGGCCTGCGTCCCGAGCAGGTCGACGAGCGATTCACGTTGTACAACAAGCGTTTTGGACAGCAAATCGGAGGAACAACACATGCCTGAAGACCCGGTCGCGACGGCGTCGCAGCACGAACAGGAATTGGCCGCCCTCGACCTGATCGAGCACCCCACCGTCAAGGCGGCCTATCGCAGCGTCGCCGAGAACTGGCTGGGCCGGGCCAAGCCGTCCGACGCGATGCGCGAGCGATTCGACGACTCGTTCGCCGAGGTGATGTTCTCGGCGGCGGTCTGGTCGTCCAATCAGGACAAGCTGCGGCCCAAGGTCAGCTGCATCACCCGGCTCGCACACCCGGTGCAGGGCCGTAACATCCCCGGATCGCGGTGGGGCATCGACAATCCCGACAGCGTGTACCGGGTGATCCCGATCTCGGGCGACGAACGCTACGAGATCCACGGCCGGGTCGGCCGCAACCGCATGACCGAGAACTACTTCACGCTATGGGACCCGAACATGGGCACCGTCGCCGTGCTCAACGGCCGCACCATGGCGGTCGACTCCGACGGAAGCTTTACCATCACCGTCGACGCCGATCCGGCCAACGGGCGGGAAAACCATGTGCAGACGACAGCAGAGGCTCACGAGTTCTACATCCGGGACGTGTTGCTGGACTGGGGCCGCGACGATCCCAATCACTTTGAGGTGCAACGACTTGGCGGGTCGCCCGCAACGCCCGCGCGCACGCTCGACGAGCAGGCCGAGGCCACCGCGGCGATGATGGACTACTTCGCGAACTTCACCGGCAAGCTCAGCCACGGCGTGTACAAGATGCCGGCCAACCATTTCAACCTGGCCTGGTCGGCCGACAAGGTCGGCGCGATGCGCAACCAGGTCTACGTGATGGGCCGCTTCGAACTCGCTCCCGACGAGGCGTTCGTCGTCGACCTCAGCGACGGCGGCGCCGAATACTTCACGGTCCCGCTGAGCAATATCTGGGGCACCACTTTGGATCTCGTCGACCGCACCGGCAGCCTCAACAAGGCGCAGTCCGTGCCCAACGAAGACGGCAGCTACACCTACGTGATCGCGCCGGCCGATCCCGGCGTGGCCAACTGGATCGACTCCGACGGTCTGCGGGAAGCGATCCTGACGCTGCGCATGGCTGAGTTCGGCGAAGCGGGCCCGCGCGAAGACCTCGGGGCACGCGGGCGGGTCATCAAGCTGGACCAGCTCGACGCCGAGGTTCCGCACCTGCCCCGGGTGGACGAGCAGCAGCGGGCCACCGAGTTGGCCGAGCGGCGCAAGGCCTATCTGCGCCGCCTACCGGAAGGGACGATCTAGAGATGGCACGCTGGCTTGTCACCGGCTGTTCCACGGGCTTCGGCCGCGAAATCGCCCTGGCCGCACTGCATGCCGGCCACAGCGTGGTCGTGACCGCGCGACGGGCCGAGGCGGTGGCCGACATCGCCGACGAGTTCGGCGATCGGGCCGTGGCCGTCGCGCTCGACGTGACCGATGCCGCCCAGATCGCGGGGGGGGTGTCGGCGGCCGACGAGGCGTTCGGCGGGATCGACGTCCTGGTCAACAACGCCGGCCACGGTTACCTGTCGTCGGTGGAAGAGGGCGAGGACGCCGAGGTCCGAAAGTTGTTCGACGTCAACTACTTCGGTGCGGTCGACATGATCAAGGCCGTGCTGCCGGCCATGCGGGTGCGCGGATCGGGGCACATCATCAACATCTCGTCGATGACCGGCCTGGTGGCCAACCCGCCCAACGCCTACTACTCGTCGACCAAATTCGCGCTGGAGGCGGTCACCGAAGCGCTGGCCGCCGAGGTACAGCCGCTGGGCATCAAGGTGACCGCCATCGAGCCGGGCGCGTTCCGCACCGACTGGGCGACACGGTCGATGAAGGAATCGGGCAGCCCGATCTCCGACTACGCCGATGTCGCGGCGCGTAAGGACCTCATCAAGCAGTTCGCCGATCACCTGCCGGGCGACCCGAAGAGGGTGGCCGACGCGGTGCTGATGGTGACCACGCTCGAGCAACCGCCGCTGCGGCTGCTGCTGGGCCGTGACGTTCTGAAGGCCATGCGGGACAAGATCTCCGCGATGTCGGCGTCGATCGAAGAGTGGAAGGCCGTCACCAAGGACGTGAATTTCGAAAGCGGCTAGCCGCCGGCTACTGCTTGCTTACCTTCGTGATCGCGGTGCCGGAGATCTTGAATCCGCAGCCCGAGGGGACCCGGCAGGTCATCCCGTCGACCTCAGACCGGCAGGTGAACGGGCCGATGCCGGCGGATTGACCGTATTCCAGGGTGGGCTGGCCCAAACCCGGGTTGCCCAAGCAACTTTCGCCCGAACAGACCGAGTACGTCCCGACGCCATCCATGTGTGCCGACTGCGGCGCTGGAGCGGGTGGGCTCGCTTGGCAATACACCGAGTCCGGCAGGCCCGGACCGCGCTCGTAGTCGATCTCGCAGCTGATCATGTGTGTCGGGGAGTAGAACGAACACACGTGCTCCGAGCAGATCGGGTTATCCGCGGCCGCCGACGGCATACCCACGCCAAGGCCGACAACGACAACACTGCATGCCACAATCCTGCGCCCGGCCCGGGCAATGCCGCTCACGTAGGACTTTGTCGCGGACCGATCGCAAAGCGTTACACAGCGGATGTCCCGGCCAGCGGTCAGCCCGGCCCGGGGTGGCGGCGGGTGTTGTTAACCTGGCCAGATGGACGCCCAACCGGACCCTGCCAGCGAAAAGTCGGCTGCAAAGCCGGCGTCACTCGCGGCGACCAGCTGGGCGCTGCTGGGCATGATGTCCTACGAAGAGGAGGTCTCCGGCTACGACCTCAAAAAGTGGATCGACTGGAGCGTCGACCTCTACTACTGGAGTCCGTCGTACAGCCAGATCTACACCGAGCTGAAGAAGCTGGAGGCGCTGGGGCTGGCGACGTCTCGCGTCGAGCGCGACGAGGGCACCCGCAGCCGCCGGCTGTACAAGATCACCGACGCCGGGATGGCCGCCGTCACCGAGTGGGCCACCGATGCGCCGGTCGACCCGCCCGTGCTCAAACACAGCGTGCTGATGCGGATGACGTTGGGCCACCTGAGCAACCCGGCCCGGCTCAAGGAGATATTGCAGGAGTACGTGGCCTATGCGGAGGCCTGCCATCGCAAGGCCGTCGAGGACGCCGAGGGTGCCGAGGCGGAGCCCGCGTGGGCGTACTCGGTGCTCGCGTTGCGATGGGCCGGCAAGTATTACGCCGCCGAGCGCGAGTTCGCCCTGGAAATGCTCAAGGAGATCGACGAGGCGGACGCCGTTCTGCAGCGGGCCCCCAAGGGTGGATACGGCAAACCGCGTACCACGCCGGGCTATTGGCGCGAGGTCGAAAAGCAGGTCGCGGCCAGGCGCGATCCCGAGTAGCCGAGCCGATGCGCGCGCCCATTGGTGTCCCGCTCATTGAGATGAGCTATCGCCACATGTTCGGCCAACGCGGAACCTAGCGGATACATACGCGATAACGCTGGAGGACACATGGCCGCAACCTCGGACACGCTCGATCGGTATGTCGTCATCTCGACGGACACGCACGCCGGGGCGGACGTCGGAGACTACAAGCAGTACCTGCCGGCCCGCCTGCATGACGAGTTCGATTCCTGGGCCACGGCATACGTCAGCCCCTTCGACGACCTGATCATCGCGACCGCCGACCGAAACTGGGATCACGATCTGCGGATCGCCGAGATGGACGCCGACGGGGTGGCCGCGGAGGTGCTACTGCCCAACACGGTCCCGCCGTTCTTTCCGACCAGTCCCAACATCACCATCAGCCTGCCCCGGACCCGCGACGAGCTCGAGCAGCGGTGGGCTGGAGTGCAGGCCCACAACCGCTGGCAGATCGACTTCTGTTCGCTGGCCCCGGACCGTCGCCGCGGGTTGATTCAGATTTTCCCCAACGACATCGAGCTGGCGTTGGAAGAGATCCGCTGGGGTGCCGAACACAGCTGCTTCGGTGGCGTGCTCATCCCTCCGGTTTCTCCCGGCGACCCTCAGGTCGCCCCTCTCTTCCATACCCGCTACGAGCCGATCTGGGCGCTCTGCACGGAGCTGGACCTGACCGTGGTGCAGCATGCGGGGGCCGGTAGCCCCGAGATGCCGATGGACCAGCCCGCGTCCAACGCGGTCTTGGTCACCGAGATGGCGCTGTGGGCCCAACGCACGCTGGGCCACCTGATCCTGGCCGGGGTGTTCGAGCGCTACCCGACGCTGCGGTTCGTCCCGACCGAGCAGGGCACGCTGTGGGTGCCCCCGCAGCTGGCGATGCTCGACGCCATGGTGCCCACCATGAAATCCGAGGCGCACAACCGCACCTACGGGATGTTCGGCGGGTCGTCGGTCGACGCACTGACGATGACCCCGAGCGAATACGCTCAGCGGAACTGCTATCTGGCCAGCGAGCTGGCGCCGTTCGACTCCACGATGATCGACTTCATGGGCGCCGACCACATCATGTGGGGCAGCGACTATCCCCATGAGGAGGGCTTCGCACCGGAGTCCAAGCTGGCGATCCGCTGGGCGCTGCACGACAGGTCCGAGGACGATTGCCGAATGATCCTGAGCGACAACGCCGCCCGTTTGTACCGGTTCGACCTCGAGGCGCTCGCACCCGTCGCCGCTGAGATCGGCCCGACGGTCGCCGAGGTGCACACGCCGCTGGAGGACACCGGCTATCACGCGCCCGCCGCATTCGGGTACCGGCCGTTCGAAGGCGGGCTGGCCCTGCAGCGTCGGGCCCCGGAACGTAGTTGACGGCTAGCCCGCCGCGTCCCGGGCCGCGATGTAGCCGTACACCAGTCCCTGCGCGATCGTCGCGCCCGCACCGGGATACGTTGTGCCGAAAGCGTTTGCCGCGGTGTTGCCCACCGCATATAGGCCGTCGATCGCGCCGCCGTCTTCGCGCAGCACGCGTGCCCGCTCGTCGGTCTTGAGCCCACCGCAGGTGCCCAAGTCGCTCAACACCATCTTGACGGCGTAGAACGGACCCTTGGTCAACGGCCGCAGGTTCGGATTCGGCTTGATCGTCGGGTCGCCGTAGTAGCGGTCGTACGCGCTGCGGCCGCGGCCGAAGTCGGGATCCGTACCGGCCGAGGCATTTTGGTTGAAGCGGGTCATCGTCGCGAGGAACTCCGAGACCGGGACTCCCATCCGTGCCCCGAGCTCGGTGAGGTCGTCGGCGCGCACCGCGATGCCCGCGTCGTACCAGGCCTGGGGGAGGCGCATTCGCGGAAACAGCACGGCGCCAAAGACATAGCTGTTGCGGTACTGCTGGTCGAAGACGATCCACATCGTCACGGGCCGGCCCTCCGCGCGTTCCAGCTCGAGCAGCCGCTGGCCGAACGACATGTAGTCCATCGATTCGTTGGCGAAGCGCCGGCCGTCCTGGTTGACGATCGCGGAGCCCGGCAGCGACCGCTCGGCCAGCATCACCACCGGTGGCTTGCCCGGCAGGGGAGCGACCGCGGGGAACCACCACGCCTGGTCCATCAGATCGATGCCGGCCCCGAGTTCCTGCCCCGCGCGGATGCCGTCGCCGGCGTTGGAGTCCGCGCCGAGGCTGAGGTTGGCGCCCAGCGCCTCCGACTGGAACTTCCAGCGCATGTCCATGGAGTGGTCGAAACCTCCCGTGGCCAGCACCACGCCGCGGCGGGCGGTGATCGTCACCTCGCGCCCCCCGTGATCCACGACAGCGCCGGTCACCCGCTCACCGTCGCCCTCGAGGCGCACCAGCGCGGTGTTGGTCCACACCGGAATGCCGGCGCGCAGCACCCCCGCGAACAGCCCGGCCATCAGGCCCTGGCCGCCCGCGACGTAGCGGCGGCCCAGCAGCAGCCCGCCGACGCCCTGCGCCAGCCGCTTGGCGAACGTCGGGATGCCCTTGCGCGGCACCCGGGTCACCAGGTTCATCCAGCGGTAGTCGGCGCCCGTCGTCGGCATCGGGACGTTGACGTCCAGCACGCCGGGCCGCAGCCGGGTGCGGTATTCGCCGAGGATCGATGTGTCCACCGGGTGGCACTCGCAGGTGCGGCCGACGGCGCTGCCGCCGGGCTCCTCGGGGTGGTAGTCCGAATAGTCGCGGGCCCAGAACAGGCGCAGCGGGGTCGTCCGGCGCAGCAGGTCGACCGTCGCGGGCACATGCTTCAGGAAGCCGGCGGACAACTCCCGCGGCGCCGACCCCGCGACCACGGCATCCAGGTAGGTGGCGGCGTCCGCCGCGGTGTCGTCGCCGCCCACCTCGCTCAGCACCGGGCTGGCGGGCAGCCACAGCACGCCGCCGGAGCGGGCGGTCGAGCCGCCCACGTGCGACGACTTTTCCACGATGAGCACCGACAGCCCGAGTTCGTGGGCGGTCAGCGCGGCGGCCATGCCGGTACCCGACCCGATGACCAGCAGGTCGACGCAGGTATCGGACACGGGCAGGCCGGCCGGGATCGTCATGCTGTGCTGCGCCACGTCAGCACCGTATGCGGTTGGGCCGCGCGAAAAAACGAATCGTCCTGATCAGTGGAACACCTCGGTGTCCCGCGGCGGTGACCAGGAGTTGAATCAGTTCCATGACGTCGCAGCCCGAGGCCGACGAGATTCGGCTGATTGAGGCCCAAACCGTCCCGACGCGATTCGCCCGCGGCTGGCATTGCCTGGGTCTGCTCAGGGATTTCGCGGACGGAAAACCACACTCCATCAACGCTTTCGGGCAGAAGCTGGTGGTCTTCCGTAGCGGGAACGGCGAGCTCAATGTGCTCGACGGGTACTGCAGGCACATGGGCGGGGACCTGTCCCAGGGCGAGGTCAAGGGCGACGAGATCGCCTGCCCGTTCCACGACTGGCGCTGGGGCGGCGACGGGCGATGCAAGCAGGTGCCCTACAGCAGGCGCACTCCGAAGACCGCCCGCACCCAGGCCTGGACGACGCTGCAACAGGACGGAATGTTGTTCGTGTGGAACGACCCCGAGCGCAAGCCGCCGCCTGCGGATGTCACGATCCCGCGCATCGAGGGTGCGACCAGTGACGAGTGGACCGACTGGCACTGGTACACCACCGTCGTCAACAGCAACTGCCGCGAAATCATCGACAACGTCGTGGATATGGCGCACTTCTACTACATCCATGGCGCGCTGCCGACGTACTTCAAGAACATCTTCGAAGGCCCCGTCGCGACGCAGTACATGAACGGCGAGGGCCGTCCGGACATGGCCGGCACCGAGGGCTCGCGGATGCTGGGCAACACATCGGTGGCGTCCTATTACGGGCCGTCCTTCATGATCGACGACCTGACCTACCACTACCAGCAGGGCGACGCGCAATCGATTCTCATCAATTGCCACTATCCGATCGATGCGAATTCCTTTGTGCTGCAATACGGCATCATCGTCAAGAAATCCGAGGCGCTACCCGGCGATCAGGCCATGCAGACCGCGATCACGCTCGGCGACTACATCAAGCTGGGGTTCGAACAGGACGTGCAGATCTGGCGGCACAAGGCACGCATCGACAACCCGCTGCTGGTCGAGGAGGACGGCCCCGTCTACCAGCTGCGCCGCTGGTACCAGCAGTTCTACGTCGACGCCGCTGACGTGGAGCCGGATATGGTGGACCGCTTCGAATTCGAGCTCGACACCACCCGCCCGTATGCGGCGTGGATGAAAGAGGTCGAGGCGAACATGGCTATCCAGGCGGCGGGCCCGGTGTGATGGAGGCCGAATCGTCGGTCCGGACGGACAACCGATTCGACGCGATGCCGATGATGCCCGTGGCGTGCCGCAGCTGCGGGGCCCGGGTGCTGGTCCGCAAGAGCACCTGGAACCAGACCAGCGTGCAGTGGAACGCCGATGCGACCGAGCGGTGCACCGAGCGCGCCGAAGCCGAAAAGGTATCGGCGCACGCCAGCCGCGGCGTGTTCCTGGCGTGTTCGGCGCTGCGGGAGTCGATCCTTCGCGCCGTCCGCGACGGCGAGCTGACTATCGTCGACGAGACGGAGGACGCTGTGCGGCAAGCACATTCGCCCGCGCCGCCATTGCCGAGCCGACGTACTCCGGCTCGGTGAGCAGATAGAACCGGCCGTCGGCGGCCTGGTCGAAGATCCTGGCCGCGGCCGTCCGCGCGTCCATGGCCGAGGCCTTGATCTCCAGCATGGCGGCGCGGTGTGCCTCGACGACGGCGACGTCGCCGCCCTCGGCGGGGTCCACACCGCCCGCCGACTCGAAGATGTTGGATTTCACCGCGCCCGGCAGCACCGCCTGCACGTGAATGTGATGGCCGTGTCCGGCCGACTCGACGTCGAGATACAGGCACTCGGTCATCGCGAGCACCGCGTGCTTGCTCACGATGTAGGGCCCCTGCAACGCAATTGACGACACCCCGCCGACCGACGACAGGTTCCACACCCACGCTCGATCGTCGGTGGCCATCATCTTCGGCAGGAAGGCCCGCACGCCGTAGAACACTCCGCTGATGTTGACGTCGAGTACGCGCTGCCAATTGGCCACCGGCGTGTCCCACAGGTAGCCGAACTGTTCGATGCCGGCGTTGTTCACCAACAGCCGCACCGGACCGACGTCGCGGTAGGTGCGGTCCGCGAGCTCCTGCATCGCGACGGGGTTGCGGACATCGCACGCCACGGCGACGGCCGAGCCTCCAGACGCGTGGATGTCCTCACGCAGCGCCGCGATGGCGTCGCCGTCGGCATCGGCCAGCACGACCGTCATGCCCGATTCCGCGGCGTGCCAAGCCAATCCCGCACCGATGCCCGAACCGGCTCCGGTGATGACGGCGACGCCACCGGAGAAAGAATTCACGCGTACTGTACGGCCCGCCGCGGCTCGGGACGCGCGGGCCGCAGGGGCCGCAGCGGCTGGAGTGTGGGCGCGACGGATTGCGGTCCACCCTCGATGTTGCGCCAGATCGCCATCGCGGTCATCCGCACCGGGGCGGTGAGCCGCTGATCGAACATCATGCGATTCATCCGGCCGCACACCGACACTGCCGCGACAGCCTCGCCCGGGCCCCCGATAGGTGCTGCGACACAACCGAATCCGGCCAGCGACTCCTCCCGTTCGAACGCCACGCCGTGGGCACGGACCTTCGCCAGCTCGGCCGCCAGTTGCGAGCTGGTGGCGATGGAGTATTTGGTCTTGCGGGTGCTCAGGTCCACCGCCGTGTGCTGATCGGAGTAGGCCAGGATCGCTTTGCCCACGGCGGTGCAGTGGGCTGGCTGACGCGATCCGACGCGGGTCGGAATCACCGCGTCGCCGATCTTCTCCAGGTACACGACGTCGGGTGCGTCCAGCACGGCGAGGTGGACGACAAGCCCCGTCGCGCGGTGCAGTTCGCCCAGCAGCGGTGCGGCGGCCCGCACCAGCCGGTCCTGCTGGACGGCCAGCGAGCCCAGCTCGACCAGCCGCATCCCCAGCTCGTAATCGCGGCCGTTGCGGCGCAGCCAGCGCAGCTGTACCAGGCGCTCGAGCATCCGATGGGCCGATGACCGGGGCAGCCCGGTGCGCCGGACGATCTGGGCCAGGGTGAGCCGGCCCGGCCCGTCGAACGCGTCAAGGACCAGCGCGATGCGGTCGATCACGGCGCTGGGAGTTTCGGCGGGCGCGCTGGTCTGTGGCATCGATCCTCCAACCCTGTGGTATGTCGGGCTGACATATTCCTATTAGGAATACTCTGTTTACCACCTATGGCGGCCGTCACACAACAGGCGAAGTCGCTCGAGGGTGGCGTGGCGCAATCCGGTGAGCGCCGGCGGCGGGAAAACTCAGCCCTTGGCGGCCGAACGACCCGCGCGGCGGCCGTAGAAACTGCCATCGCCGAGCGAGACGCCGCTGGCGTAGCCCCAGGCGGCCAGCCCGGCGGTCGAACGGCCGGCGGCGTATAGGCCCGGGATGGGATCCCCGCTGACGTGCAGCACCTCGGCGTTCAGCGTGGTGTTCAGGCCGCCGAGGGTGAAGCCGCCGGTGTTCTCGCGCAGGTCGATGGCGCCGACGGGGGAGCCGATGGGCTTGAGCCACTCGCGCTTCTTGTGCAGCAGCGGGTCCTCGCCGCGCGCGGCGCCCTCGTTGTAGGCGGCGACCGTCGCCTGCAGCGAACCCGGCGGCAGCCGCATGTCGCGTTCCAGATCCGCGACGGAATCGGCCACCCAGGTCGCCTGCCGCAGCATGAACTTCGGCGACCACGATGCGTTCGCCTCTTCGTTGGCGTCGCTGTCGATGATCAGGTAGGCGGTGTTGTCCTGGTGGTAGAGCGTGAGCTGGCCGACGCGGCCCGGGTAGGTGTCCTCGGCGACGTAGCGCTGGCCCCGGCCGTTGACCAGGATGCCGCGCACCAGTTGCTGCGGGTCGATGAAGATCGCGACCTCGGTGGCGTCCATATGGCAGAGGTCGGCGCCGAGCGCCTGCGCCATCCTGATGGCCTGCCCGTCGTGCTGCTCGATCGATGCCGCCGGCCGCCCGGCGATGCGGGGCGCGAAGCGCGCCACCATCGAGTCGTTGTAGGCGAAGCTACCGGTCGCCAGCACCACGCCGGTGCGCGCGCGGATCGTCATCTCTTCGCCGTACTGGCGGGCGCGGATACCGACCACCCTGCCGTCGGATTCCACGACAAGGCTCTGCACCCGCACGTCGTACAGCGCCCGTGCGCCTGCCGCCGTGGCCGTCTCGACGAGCGGCTTCATCAGCATGTAGCCGGCGCTGGCCTCACCCTGCTTCTTGTTCTGCATCTGGGGCACGTGGCCGCGCGGCGCGGGCGTGGCAATGGTGTTGAACGGGTAGGAGTTTTCGCCCCCGCTGTACATCAGGCCCTGGTCGCCCATCGGCTCCCAACCCGGCTCGGAGAAGAACTCCGCCTTGAACGGGACGCCGCAGCCGACCAGCCACTCGAAGTGGGCGACGCTGCCGGCGCAGTAGTCGGCGATCCGGTTCTCGTCGGCGCCGGGCCCCATCGCCACATTGAGGAAGGCCGCCATGTTCTCGACGGAATCGTCGAAGCCACAGGCCTTTTGCAGCGGAGTGCCACCGCCGAGGTAGATGAACCCGCCCGCCATCGAGGCGGCCCCACCCCAGGATCCGGTGCGCTCGAGCACCAGGACGTCCGCCCCCGCACGCGCCGCTTCGACTGCCGCAGCGGCACCGGCCACCCCGTAGCCGGCGATGACGACGTCGGCCTCGTGGTCCCACGAGGCGATCGAACTCGCGGGGATCGGTGTTACGTCGGTGTCTGGCGTCATAGCCGCATGGCCGCGGGCATCTCGCCGACCCACTGGTGACCCCAGTAGCTGTCGGCGGTGATTTCCTCTGCGGTGTAATAACTTTCGTCGACTCGCATGCCCTCGGTGCCGAATTCGATGTCCCAGTCGCCGGGCGCGCGGACGTAGAAGGAGATCATCTTGTCGTTGGTGTGGCGGCCCAGCGTCGACGACAGCTGGAAGCCCTCGGCGTTGACCCGGTCCAGCGCGCGGCCCACGGCGTCGAGGTCGTCGACCTCGACCATGATGTGCACCAGCCGCGGGTCGCGCATGTGTCCGGCCGGGACGATCGCCAGGCTGTGGTGGCGCTCGTTGATGCCGAGGAACCGAACCCGAATGGGGCCAAACTCTTTCGGCAGCGGCACCCGGAACGCCCCGCGGGATTTGAAACCGAGGACCTCGGTGTAGAAGTCGAACAGCCCGTTGGGGTCCATGGCGGGCACCACGACGTGGCCCAGGCCCTGATCGCCGGTGACGAATTTCGCGCCGAACGGGGTGACGACCGGGCTGTGGTCCAGGACCGCGCCGTGGAACACCTCGAGCGTGGTGCCGGCGGGATCCTCAAACGTGATCACCTCTTCGACGCGGCGGGCCTCCGCCTCTTCGACGGAGAGCTGTTTGAACGCGATGCCCGCGCCGTCCAGGGTGGCCTTGACCCGTTGCAGCGCGGGGCGATCGCGCACCTCCCAGCCGATGGTGAGCACCCGGTCGCTGTCCCCGGGAACCACGATGAGCCGCGCCGCCCGCTCGTCCATGCGCAGGTACAGCGCCGACTCATCCGGGCCCTTGCCCTCCGCGAAACCCAGGGTGCCGAAGGCGAATTGCCGCCAGCGGTCGATGTCGTTGGTCGAAATCGTGATGTAGCCAAGGCTTTTCAGGTCGCTCACCGGTGCGCCTCCTGCGTAGGTCAGATCAGGGCCCGCAGCGGACCCTCGGGCGGATCGATGCCGATCGAACTCAGCGCCGATGCGTGATAGGTGGTGCCGGGGACGTGGATGGCGTGCATCTGACCGACGTGCACGTCGCGCCAATACCGTTGCAGCGGCTTGTCCATCCGGGCCGCGTTGCCACCCGAGCGGGCGAAGATCTCGTCGACGGCGGCCACCGCGCGCCACACCGCGCGAACCTGGGTGCGGCGACCGGCCGCGCGGTCGGCGAACGATACCTCCTTCCCGGCCGCGACCATGTCGTAGACGCGGTCGGCGTTGGCCAGCAGCTCCTGGCGCGCGGCGTTGATGTCGGCCGCCGCCTCACCGATGGCGTGCATGACGTAGGGGTCGTCCTTGATCGCGGTGCCGGTGGCCCCGACCCGCTCCCGCTGGTAGTCCAGGTGCGCGGCCAGCGCGCCCTCGGCGATGCCGATGGTCGCCGAGGAGATACCCAGCGGGAACATCGTCGACCACGGCATCAGGTACAGCGGCTCGGTCATGCCGGCCTCGCGCTGGGCGGTGCCGTCCATCACCTTCGTCGCATCCATGGTCCGATACGTCGGGACGAACGCGTCGGAGACGATCACGTCCTTGCTGCCGGTTCCCCGCAGCCCCACCACATTCCACGAGTCCTCGACGATCTCGTAGTCCTTGCGCGGCAGGATCATGTGCAGCATCCGCGGCGGCATGATCGGGATGCCCTTTTCGTCGCCGAGCATGGCGCCCAGGATGATCCAGTCGCAATGGTCGGTGCCCGAGCTGAACTGCCAGCGGCCGTTGAAGATGTAGCCGCCGTCGACCGGCTTGGCCACGCCCTGCGGCGCGTACGGGGAGGCCATCCAGGTGTCGACGTCGTCGGCCCAGATCTCGGCGGCGACTTTCGGGTCCGCGTAAGCCAATTGGTAGGGGTGCACGCCCACCACGCCGACGATCCAGCCGGCCGCCGGGTCCAGCGCCGCGGTGGCCATCGTCGTCTCGGCGAACTCGCGGGGGTGCACCTCGAAGCCCTGATACTGCTTGGTCTGCAGCAGCCGGATCAGGCCGGCTTCCTTCATCCGCTTGACCGTGTCGTCGGTGAGCCGGCCGATGCTTTCGGCCTCGGCGGCTTGGTCGCGCAACTGGTCGGCCATGGCCACTACCCGGTCGAGTACGGAAGCGCTCATGTCGATGTCCTTACGTGAGTTGGGCTAGCTGCGGGACAGGAATCCGAGCACCGTGCTTTCGAAGGCCTGCTTGGCCTCGATCATCGCCCAGTGCCCCGAGTTGGGGAATATGTGAAGTTCGGCGTTCGGGATCGTCCGCATGGGAATCAGCGCCATGTCGGGCGGGCTGACCCGGTCGTCGCGGCCCCACGTCAGCAGGGTCGGTGCCGTCAGCTTGTGCATGGCGGCCCAGGGCAGCGGCCGGTCGGACGCGGCCATCATGGCGTTCATCCCGGCGAACGCCTCCTTGCCGTACATGCGGCGCGCGGCGGCCAGCGTCACGGGGTCGGAGGCCAGCTGCCAGCGTTCCTCGACGAGTTCGTCGGTCACCAGCGCCTGGTCGTAGACCATCGATTTCAGCCAGTCGACGAGCCGCTGCCGAGTCGGGTCCTCGACGAATTCCTGCAGCAGCCGGATGCCCTCGCTGGGGCTGGGGCTGAAGATGTTGGTGCCGATGCCGCCGATGGTCACCAGTCGGTCGACGCGGTCCGGGTTGCCGGTGGCGAAGTTGATCCCGACACCGCCACCCATCGAGTTGCCGACGATGTGTGCCTTGTCGACGCCGAGCGCGTCGAGGAAGGGCCCGACGCTGCCGAACGCGGTGACCATCGGGTGACCGCCCAAGTCGTCGGTGACGCCGAAGCCGGGGAATTCCAGGATCAGGCAGCGGAAGTGCTCGGCGAACGTGGGCAAGACACCGCGGAAGTTGCGCCAGCCGGTGACACCGGGGCCGGAGCCGTGCAGGAACAGCAGCGCCGGAGCGGAGTCGGGCCCGCAGTCGTAGTAGCGCAAAGCGCCCTTCGGGGTGTCGATTTCACGCAGGTCCTGCTCGACGGCGGTCGCTGGAGAGGTGTTGGCCACGCTGACACCCTGCCATGTTGTCGAGGCGTGGGGGAATGGTGTTCCGCTGATCGGGATCCCGGCCCCGGCGCGGGTTCAGCGCCGGGCGGCAAGCAGGCCGTCGACGGAGTACTTGTTGTACCTCCGGAAGGCCACCACGCCGGCGAGCAGGCTGGCGTGGACCAGCTGATCGCCGATCACGTTGAAGTGCTCGATGGACGTCGCGCCCAACACCAACACGATCATCACCGCGCCCGCGGCGACGGCGGCCACGCGGGTCAGCGCGCCGGCCAACAGCAGCAGCCCGGTGCCGAGCTCGGCGAAGGGAAGTGCCCAGCTGCACACCGAGACCAGTGCCGTCGGCAGCATCGAGGTCTTGAACTCGCCCACCAGCTGCGCGTGGAAGGTGTCCAGCTTGGGCATCCGGACCAAACCGTGCCCGAACAGGCTGGCCCCGATGGTCAATCGCATCATCAGATACCCGATGGCGCGGTCGGCTTCGCCGGCAACGACTGATGTAGCACGCATGATCGGCCCCTCCCCGCGAAAGATGCTGTATTGCAACGATTTAACTACTGGACGGCGCCCCGCGCCATGGCCGAGTCCGGGGCCGCCCAGTCGGTCGACACCTTGCGATGCTTGATCAGCCAGGTGCCGCCGTCGGGCACCAGCGTGTCGCGATAGCGCCCGAAATGATCGAGCCCGATGTGGGTGACCACGGTGAAATAGCACGAGACCTGCGCCTGCTCCGGGGTGAGCGCGTTGAATATCAGGTTGGTGACGTTGTGCCGGACCACCGGCTTGACCGGGACATCGGCGGGGACGTTGTCGGCGATGTTCGCGGTGACACCGCCGAGAAAGGCGACGATCTCGGACCGGCCGTGCAGCGGAGTCGCGCCGCGTATCTCGAGAACACCGTCAACGCAGAAGGTTTCGGCAAGCCCGTCGACCTTCCCGGCGTCGCCCGACCAGTTGTACCGCGCCAGCGTGTCCCGAATCTGCTCGCGCGCGACGAGTTCCCACATCTCCATCGGCGTGACTCTAGTCGCCGAGGGCGAACGCGAGTTACTTGACGATTTGTGGCCGGAAGGAGTGCCGCGACACCGGAATGACCCCGCTGAGATCGAATACGGCGATCAGTGCCCGCAGGAGATCGACGGACCAGTCCTCCCACGGCTCGGCCTCGACCCGGTCGAGTAGTTCCCGGCGCAGGCGTTCGATGTTCTCGGGCTGCTGTTGGTCGGTCATGGCCGCATGCTTTCGGGGAGGATTTGTCGGGCGTTCGACTTGAACGCTAGGGGCGCGGCGTCGCGGTTGCCTAGCTAACTTGTCAAATTCAAATGTGTCTGGGCGGCGGGAATGAATTGGCACGCCAGACCGTAGAACAACGCATGAAGCTCAACGAAGCCGCACGAAATCTGATTGGCAAGGGTGTCGACGCCACCCTCGTCACGATCAATCCCGACGGCAGCCCCCAGGTGAGCGTGGTCTGGGTCGCGCTGCGATCGACGCCCGACGGAGACGAACTCGTCAGCGCCCACCTCTCCGAACACAGGAAGGTCCGCAACGTGCGCCGGGACCCGCGCGTCGCGGTGACGATCGTGGCCCTCGACGAGCCGGGCAAGGGGATGCGGCCCTACCTGTCGCTCACCGGCACCGCCCAGATCACCGAGGGCGGAGCGCCCGAACTGCTGACCGAGCTCAACCCCATCCTGGGCGACCCGAGTGCGAAGTTCCCGCCGGACGGTGCGCCCCCTGGCTATCTGACGCACGTCCACATCGACAAGGTCGGTGGCATCGGGCCCTGGGTAGCCTGACCTCGAACTTTTGACACTTCCGCTACCGGAAGTAGCGCAATACAGTGGGTGGATGAAACCCGGCGATGACGGCATTCACCTGCGGACCTGCCCGCTGTGTGAAGCCATGTGCGGCTTGGAGATTCACGTAGAAAGCGGCGCCGTGGCCGGCATTCGCGGCAACCGCGACGACGTGTGGAGCCGGGGACACCTGTGCCCCAAGGGCGTATCGCTGGGCTCGGTGCACCACGACCCCGACCGCATCCGGCAGCCGATGATCAAGGTCGACGGGCAATGGCAGGAAGTCAGCTGGGACGCCGCATTTCGGCGCTGCACCGAGTTGCTGACGCCGGTGATCGAGAAGTATGGCATCGGCGCGGTCACCGCTTACACGGGTAACCCGCTGGCGCACTCCTTCTCGCTGGCCCGGTACGCCGGTGTGCTGATGGGCATGTCCGGGATGCCGGTCACCTATTCGCCCGGCACGGTCGACCAGTGGCCGAAAAACCTGTCGTCGCACCTGATGTATGGCCTGTGGTGGAACTTCCCGGTGCCGGACATCGAGCGCACCGACCTGCTGGTCATCATGGGCGCCAACCCCGCCGCGTCCCAGGGCTCGCTGCTGGCCGCGCCCGACGTGATGGGCCTGATCGACGGGATTCGCAAGCGCGGCAAGGTGATCGTGATCGACCCGGTGCGCACGCAGACCGCCGCGCGCGCCGACGAGTGGCTGCCGATCGTGCCGGGCACCGACGCGGCGCTGCTACTGGCCGTCGCGCACACCCTCTTCGACGAGACCCTGGTCGATGCGGGACCGCACGTCGACGGCGTCGACACCATGCGCCGGGTCGCCGCGGACTGGCCGCCCGAGCGGGTCAGCGTGGTCACCGGCATCGACGAAGACCGCATTCGCCGACTCGCCCGTGAACTCGCCGGCACCGAGAGATCGGTGGTGTACGGCCGAATCGGGTTGTGCAATCAGGAGTTTGGCAGCCTTGCCAGCTGGATGGTCGACGTCATCAACATCCTGACGGGACATTTCGACACCCCGGGGGGCGCCATGTTCCCCCAGCCGGCGGCCTGGTCGATCACCACCCAGCCGCTGCCCGGCCTGGAGGGTGGCCTGCCGGAGTTCGGCCGCTGGCATACCCGCGTGCGCGGCGCCAAGGAGGTGCTGGGCCAGGCCCCGGTCTCGTGCATGACCGAGGAGATCGCCACCCCGGGCGACGGACAGCTCAAGGCGCTGATCACCGTCGCGGGCAACCCGGTGCTGTCCACGCCCGGCGGCGACAAGCTCGACGAGGTGCTGCCGATGCTGGAGGCGATGATCTCGATCGACCTCTGGCTCAACGAGACAACGCGGCACGCCGACGTCATCCTGCCCGGCCTTTCGCCACTTGAGCAGCCACACCACGACGACCTGATCCTGCTCTTCGCGATCCACAGCATCTCGAACTACTCGGCGCCGGTGTTCGATCCGGGCGACCGCCCGTACGAATGGGAGATCCTGATCCGGCTGACGGGCCTGTGCACCGGCACGCCCGCCGAAGACGTCGACGTCGCGGCCATCGACGACGGCTTCTTCGACTACCTGGCCTTCACCCGGGGCGTCGACGGGGCCGAGATCCGCAAGCTCTACGACCACGGCGGCCCGGAGCGGATGCTCGACCTCACGCTGCGCACCGGGCCGTTCGGAGATCAGTACGGCACGAACCCCGGCGGGCTCACGCTCGATCTGCTCAAGGCGAACCCCAACGGCATCGATTTCGGGCCGATGGTGCCGCAGCTGCCCGACATCCTGGACATGCCCGACAAGAAGATCCGCCTCGCCCCGCAATACCTGCTCGACGACCTGCCCCGGCTGGCCGCGCGGCTGGAGCGGCCCGCCGAGCCACTGGTCTTGGTGAGCCGCAGGCACCTGCGGTCGAACAACACGTGGATGCACAACGTGCCCGCGCTGATGAAGGGCAAGGACCGCTGCACGTTGCTGATCCACCCCGACGACGCGGCGCGGTGCGGCGTGTCCGACGACGACGTCGTCACGGTGAAATCGGAGGCCGGCGAGATCAAGGTGCCGGTCGAAATCACCGACGCGATCAAACCCGGGGTGGTGTCGATGCCGCACGGCTGGGGCCACGGCAAATCCGGCACCCGCATGTCGGTGGCCAATGGCTCACCCGGCGCCAACACCAACGCGCTTTCGCTGCCGACGTTCCTCGACGAGCCCTCGGGAAACGGTGCCCTCAACGGGATTCCGGTCACGGTCCTGCAAGACCAAGCGCGCTTCGAGGGCGCGCAACCCATTGCGGCGCAATGACATCAGCGTCGCCACCGGGTTTAGGGCGCGATCGGCCGGTTCGTCCACTCCCGGTCGGCTCGGCGCGACGATCGGAACCAGCCGCCCGCGGCGCCGGTGCCGCCGTCGGTGGGGATGGTGTGGCCGGTGACGAACGCGGACAGGTCCGAGGCCAGGAACAGGGCCACGCTCGCTTGATCTTCCGGCACACCCATTCGTCCCACCGGGACCCACTGCGGCCACTGTGACTGTTCGTCGGCGGAAAGCCACTGCGAATAGGGAACCTGCAGGGATTCGGTGACGTCGGGACCGATCGCATTCACCCGCACGCCGTCGCGGCCCACCTGAACGGCGAGGCTGCGGGTGAAATGGATGACGGCCGCCTTGAAAGCGGCGTAGACCGGATCCTCCGGGTAGCCGCGCAGGCCTTCGACCGACGAGACGTTGACGATGGCGCCGCGACGCTGGTCGAGCATCGCCGGCAGGAACGCGTGCGTGACCGCAAAGACATGGTGCAGGTTGATGCGGTAGAGGTCATCCCACAATTGCGGGTCCGTGTCGACGAAATTGCCGGGGTGGCGCAGCCAGTGGCCGACATTGTTCACCAGGACGTCGACCCGGCCGAACCGATCCAGCGCCGCTTCAGCCAGGTCGGTCACCTGATCCGGTTCCCGGACATCGACGATTACCGGCAGCGCCGAGCCACCCGCCGCGGTGATCTGGTCGGCGGTCCGGTGTGCCAGCTCACGGTCGATGTCGGCGACGATCACGTGGGCGCCATGCTGCGCGAACAGTTTCGACGTGGCCGCTCCGATGCCCCCGCCGCCGCCGGTCACCACCGCAATGCGGTCGGTCAGCAGCCGGCCGATCTGAGTTGACTGTTCCATGCCCACATCTTCGGGCATTCAGGACGAATTCGGGCGTCATCCGCGCCGAATCAAGTCGCCCCAATACCCACGATATGCGGGTGATAAACGGCGAAAAGCAATATTTGGCAAGGGTTTACTCGAGTTTTGCGGGCTCCGCGGCGGGTATTCCGAAGCTAACGTTTTCTTGCCTAGAAAGATGACCATGCGGCGCATCCACCATCGCCACAGTCCGCAATCAATTGCGGTTTCGATGGCCAGTCGACTACTCGTGAAGAATGTCGTGCGCGCCTGGGCCATGCAGCCGAACTTGAATTGGCCCTTCGCGCAGGTCGACGGCCTCGCGGGGCTGTTGCCGCGGCTGCGCTCCTCGGCCGTGATCGAACCCGTCCGGCTCGAAAACTGTCGCGCGGAATGGGTTCGTGCGCCCGGCACATCGCCCACTCGGGCGATCCTCTACATGCACGGCGGCGCATTCCTGACGTGCGGGATCAACACGCACCGCGCCCTCGCGTGCCGGTTGTCGAGGGCGGCGGATGCCGGCGTGCTCATCGTCGGATACCGAAAGCTGCCCTCCCATCAGATCATTGATGCCATCGACGACGGAGTCAGCGGACTGAACTGGATCCTGCAACGGGGTTACGACGACGATCAAATCGTCGTCGCGGGCGATTCGGCCGGGGGATACCTGGCCTTCATGACGACCCTCGCCGCCATTGGCGCCCAGGTCGCGTCGCCGGCCGGGATCGCCACCATCTCGCCTTTCACCGATGCGGACCCCTCCCGAAAACTCAAGCACCGCAACGCTTCGAGGTGCTCGATGTTCACCGCGGCGGCGTTGTCCATCTTCAGTCGTTTCCTGGACGAGGTGAAGCTTCCGGCCAATCGCGGCCATGATGTTTCTCCGGTTGACGCCGAACTGTCCTCGTTGCCGCCGGTCATGATCCATGCCAGTTCCGACGAGCTGTTGCGTCCCGACGCCGAGCTGATGGCGGAACGCTTGGCGGCCAGCGGGGTTCGCTGCGATTTGCACCTGTGGGACGGCCAGATTCACGACTTCCCCATTGCGGCCGACATCCTGCCCGAGGGCCGGCGAGCGATTCGCTACATCGGCGACTTCGTCCGAGAGGTGACTGCGGAAGTCGACGCATCCGCCGTACGCACGCCCGCCTAGTGGGTAATGCGAAAGGGATTGTGGCGCAATATATCAGCGATCCGCCTCGTCAAACTCCACCGTCTCGCGCTGCTCCTGCCAGTCGGCAGCGCTGGCCTCCAGCGGCAGCTCGCCCCCGTCCAGTCGGGCAGTCGCGTCGTTGTCCGCATCGTCGGATACCGGGTAACCGGTCGCACGCTGCTGCTCAACAGCATCGGCGACGGGTACCTCGTCGGGGAACGCACCGTTGGTGTCATCCATGGACGGCGGATTACCCGCGAGCCCGCGATCAAAAACCGGCGGACGATTCGCGTGCGGTAAGCCCGCGCGGTAACCAGCAATTGATGAGCGGTCCCCCTAAAAGCGCTCCGATGCCGTTAATGTGGGCAAAGTGAGCCGACCAGCCCCGCCCGTGCTGACAGTTCGTTACGAGGGAGCCGAGCGCACCTTCGCCGCAGGCAATGACGTCGTGATCGGTCGCGATCTGCGCGCCGACGTACGGGTTGCGCATCCGCTGATCTCCCGGACTCACCTCCTGGTCCGTTTCGACCAGGGGCGATGGGTCGCCATCGACAACGGCAGCCTCAACGGGCTCTACGTCAGCAACCGCCGGGTCCCCGCCGTCGACATCCAGGATGGGATGCGGATCAACATCGGCAATCCGGACGGCCCCGCGCTGACCTTCGAGGTCGGGCGCCATCAGGGTTCCGCCGGACGGCCGCCGTTGACGACGTCGATCCCCATCCCCAGCCTGATGACCGGGGCTAGTGCCGCGCAGCCGGTGCAGGCCCACCCGCAGACCGGCTCGCTGCGGCCCGATACGCCGCAACAGCCGGTCTCCAGGCCGCAGTCCACGTATCCGCCCACCGGCGCACAGTCGGCCCAGCCGTCGGGGCCGCTGCCGCGCCACCCCTCCGGGCCGGTGCCGAACCCGCCGTCGGGCCCGATACCGCGTCCCCCGACCGGTGGCCTGCCGGCAGCGCCGCCCACCGAACGCCACCCGGCGCCGCACATTTACCGCGCCCAACCCGCGCAGGGGCCGGCGACGCCCGAGGGTGATCCCGAAACCAGCCGCGTTGCCGGCGGGGACGCCGCGAACATCGCGACGTCGATGATGCGCATCCTGCGCCCGAGCAAGGCGGCCGTGGGGTCGATGCCGGGTGCGGTCAAGATCGGCCGCGCCAACGACAACGACATCGTCATCCCCGAGGTGCTGGCCTCCCGCCACCACGCCACGCTGCTTCCGGGTCCCAACGGCACCGAGATCCATGACAACCGCAGCATCAACGGCACGTTCGTCAACGGCTCGCGCGTCGAGACGGCGCTGCTGCACGACGGCGACGTCGTCACGATCGGCAACATCGACCTCGTCTTCGCGGGCGGCACGCTGGCCCGCCGCGACGAATCGGCGACCGCCACGCGCACCGGCGGCCTGGACGTCCGCGGCGTCACGTGGACGATCGAGAACAACAAGACGCTGCTGGACGACATCTCGCTGGGCGCACAACCGGGGACGCTGACCGCCGTGATCGGCCCGTCCGGCGCGGGCAAGTCGACCTTCGCCCGGCTGGTGGCCGGATATACCCATCCGACGACCGGCACGGTGGCGTTCGAGGGCCACAACGTGCACGCGGAATACGCCTCGCTGCGCAGCAGGATCGGGATGGTGCCGCAGGACGACGTCGTGCACGGTCAGCTCACGGTGAGCCAGGCCCTAGGGTATGCCGCCGAACTGCGGCTGCCGCCGGATACCACGAAGGACGACCGCGCCCAAGTGGTCGCCCGGGTGCTCGAGGAACTCGAGATGACCCAGCACCTGGAAACCCGGGTCGACAAGCTGTCGGGCGGGCAGCGCAAACGCGCCTCGGTCGCCCTGGAGCTGCTGACCGGGCCCTCGCTGCTGATCCTCGACGAGCCCACGTCGGGCCTGGACCCGGCGCTGGACCGGCAGGTCATGACGATGCTGCGCCAGCTCGCCGACGCCGGGCGCGTGGTCCTGGTCGTCACCCACTCGCTGACCTACCTGGACGTCTGTGACCAGGTGCTGCTGCTGGCCCCGGGCGGCAAGACCGCCTTCTGCGGGCCGCCCAGCCAGATCGGCGGGGCCATGGGCACGACGAACTGGGCCGACATCTTCAGCACGGTCGCCGGCGACCCGACCGGGGCCAAATCCCGCTACCTGGCCCGCACGGGTCCGCCGCCGCCACCACCGCCGGCCGAGAAACCCGCCGAACTCGGTGACCCGTCGCATACCAGCCTGCTGCGGCAGTTCTCGACCATTGCCAGGCGGCAGATTCGCCTGATCGTGTCCGACCGCGGCTACTTCGCCTTCCTCGCGCTGCTGCCCTTCATCATGGGTTCGCTGTCGATGTCGGTGCCCGGCGACGTCGGCTTCGGCATCCCCAATCCGGTGGGGAACGCGCCGACCGAGCCGGGACAGATCCTGGTGCTGCTCAACGTCGGCGCGGTGTTCATGGGGACCGCGCTCACCATCCGAGATCTCATCGGGGAACGCGCGATATTTTTGCGTGAACAAGCGGTCGGATTGTCCACTACCGCTTACCTTTTGGCGAAGGTCTGCGTCTATACCGTGTTCGCCATCGTCCAGTCGGCGATCGTCACGATCATCGCGCTGCTCGGCAAGGGCGGACCGACCCAGGGCGCCGCGGCGTTGGGCAAGCCCGGCCTGGAGCTGTTCGTCGACGTCGCGGCGACCACCGTCGCCTCCGCGATGCTCGGGTTGGCGCTGTCGGCCATCGCCAAGTCCAACGACCAGATCATGCCGCTGCTCGTCGTGGCGGTGATGTCCCAGCTGGTGTTCTCCGGCGGCATGATCCCGGTGACCAACCGCGTCGGGCTGGACCAGATGTCATGGGTGACACCGGCGCGATGGGGTTTCGCGGCGTCGGCCTCCACCATCGACCTGATCAAACTCGAACCCGGACCGCAGGTCCCCAAGGACGGCCATTGGCATCACAACACCGGCACCTGGCTCTTCGACATGGGCATGCTGATCGCGATCAGCGTTTTCTACCTGGGCTTCGTGCGCTGGAAGATTCGCCTCAAGGGCGGCGGCGGCTGACCCACCGCGCGCTATGCGCCCTTGCGCAGCACCTGGTCGGCGGCCGCGTGCATCCGGGCGGACAGCTGCAGGAGGTCGTGCTCGCCCACCCCGTTGGGCATGGTGTACGCCAGCTGGCGTAGCTCGACGGCGCAGGTGCGTAGTTCCTCGCGAAGGTGCGTCTCGATAGTGGGCATGACTTCTCCCTCGGGGTGGAGCGGGACTGGTTTCTCCGAACCAGTCGACTTAACGATTTTCGCAGGGTAGCCGCGCAACCGCGATGGGGGCGACGGGTTTTAACGGGAGTTTGACAGCGTTTTTACAGTCCCGGCCGCGGTGAGTTGCTTTCGGCCCCGTCGTCGCCTTACATCAGGGCATGGCTTTGGACGGGGAGGGCGCCGGCGCCGTAACCGCGGTCGCCGAGCAGGAACGGCAGGTCGCGGCGCTGCGGGAGAGCCTTGGCGATCAGCACCCGGACACCCTGGCCGCGCTGCGTGAGCTCATGACAGTGCATCGCGAGGCCGGGAATCTGGCAGCAGCCCTGGGTCTGGCCGAGGAGCTGCTCGCGGAGAGCCGGCAGCGACTCGGTCCGCAACATCCGGAAACCCTGTCGATGGCTGTGGCGATCGCCAATTGGCGCCAGCATCTGGGCGACGTGGCCCGTGCGGCCGACGATCTGGCGGGGCTGATCCCGCTGCTGGATGGCGAGCTGGGGCGCGATCACCCCGACACGCTGACCGCCCGCCACATGCTGGCGAGCTACGCGGGGCCGGACACGGATCCGGCTCTCGCAGTGACGACCTGGTTCCAGTTATTCGCCGACGAACAGCGGGTTTTCGGCGCCGAGAACTTGACGACGCTGGGGGCGCGGCACAACCTCGCGATCTGGCGCCGGCAGCTCGGCGACATCGTCGGCGCGACCGACGAGATGGCGCAGGTATCGAGCGTCCGGGCCAGGCTGCTGGGCAACGAGCATCCCGACACCTTGGCCAGCTGGCGGGCCTGGGTGACCTGGCGCGGCGACGCCGGTGACACCGAGGGGGCCCACGCCGGTGCGGCGACGTTGATCCCGCTGCTTGGCAAGGTCTTTGGCGATGACCACGAGCAGACACTCGGTATGCGTCATCTGTGCTTGTTGTGGGCGCCAGCATCGCCGAATCGCGACATCGAGGTGCTCGCGGATTGGGCGGTCCTGATCGACGAGGAGATACGCGCGCTGGGGATCGACCATCCGCTGACCGTCGCCGGGCAGACGGCGTTCGCGGCTCGGCGCGCCGACTGGGAGGCCGACCTCGACGAGGGCGAGTGGGTCGACGCGGACCTCTACCAACAGATGGAGCTCGACCAGGGCGACGGCGAGCCGACCAAGGAACTCGCGGCGCGGGCCAAGGAGTACGCCACCGAGCATCGCTCGCGGATCGAGGCGCTGCTGGAGCACGTCATCGTGATGAAGAAGGAGATCGGCGAACGCAGCAAGGCATTCGGCGACGGTTCGGAATCGGCGCTGAGCGCCCGCTACGACCTCGCCTACGCGCTGTGGAACGGTGGCGAGTACCCGGACGCGGCGCAGTGCACCCAACATCTGCTCGAAGACTGCGCGCGCAACCTCGGCGACGAGCACGCGCTGACGGCGTCGGTGCGGCAGCTGCAGGCCGCCGGGCAGCGCTACACCCAATTCCCGTTGGGCGGCGGTGACAGTGAGCCGCCCGCGGACATCGCCGTCTCCGTCGATGAGCCCGACACCGTGTTCCCGAACATGACCGTCAGCCAGGTCGACGATATCCGGCGTTACGCCGCCGAGGCGCTGGCCGAGATCGGAATGGAGGCGGCCCTTTCCGCCGACGGCACCGCGTTCGTCGCTCCCGACGGTGCGGCGTGCTGGTTGGAAGAGCTGGTCAGGCCCTGCAGCACACGACCGTCCGATCAGTGGCGCCCCGTGATCACCGACATCATGACGAAGTTCGCCGCGTTTTCGACGTCGCTATCCACGGTCGGCACCATGGAGTGGCCGGAGCTGTCCACCCGCGTACGGGCCCGGGTGGTGCCCGGTATCGACGTCGAGCAGGCCCAGGGGGCGTTGTCCTATGCGTGGCCACTCGCCGACGGGCTGTACGAGGTGCTCTGCCTCGATTTCCCCGACGTGATCAGTTACCTGACCACCAGCCAACTTCAGACCCATGACATCGACCGCCTACGCGAGGCCGCGCGCCGCAACACCGCCGCCGAGCCGATCGAAGGCGCCGAAGCGGTCGAGGGTGACGGGGTGGATGTGCAGTGGCTCCACGGCGCCTCGTCGTTCGTCGCGTCGAAGATCCTCGACCTGCAGGCGCTGATACCCGAGTACATCCCGGACGCCTCCCACGGCGTTGTCCTGGGCGTGCCGAACCGCAACCATCTCTTCCTGCACGCGGTCAGCACCAGCAAGAAGATGCTCGCGTCGATTAACACCATGTCGACGGTGTGCCCCGCGTTTTGCAAGGAGTATCCGGGACCCATCAACGGCGACCTCTACTTCTGGAAAGACGGTGTGCTGCAGCGCATTTCCCGCCAGGCGCCCGACACCGGGCAGTATTATGTCGAATTCTCCGGCGCCATCGGCACTACCCTGGCGGAGCTGCCCGACTAAGTGCCGATCCGATCAAGGATGTGCGGCAACGAAAGTCTCGTTCGGCACCCTGGCGGCGAGCTCCTCGACATCGAACGGTCGATCGAGACGGGCGTGCAGTGACTCGCGATCGATCAGAAGTCTGATCTCGGCGGTTTGGCGGGCGAACAGCCGCCCGAAAACCGGGTAGAACCGCCGCATTATCGCTCGCTCGGCGCGGCTGCAACGCGCCGCGCAGTAGCCGACGTGGCCCAGCTCGTCGGTAAGAATCTCGGTGTACAGCAGCTCAATTCGTGCGGCCACCGCGGGTTCGTCGGCGAACAACTCGACACCGACGCGGCGCAACTCGTCGAACATGATGCAGCCAGCCATTTCGGCCGCCCCCACGAACAGGAACCCGAACCGCTCGGGCAGGAAGACTTCCATCTTGACGAACTGCCGCATGACCATCGGTGGCACCACGACCTGAAACGGTAGGGAGAACAGGTCGAGCACGTAGGCCAGCAACCGAGTGTGATAGTGCTCCTCGAGTGCGAGGTAGATTCGCTCCGGCGGTTGATCCTCGCCACCGATGCGGCCGTACGTGTCGCCCAAATCCACCCCGAATCGCTCCGCCTGGTTGAGCTTTGCGGTCGCCAATACGAAGAGCATCTCGCGGCTCAGGCCCGGTTCGGGCCGACGGCGCCGAAGGTTGCGCAGGAACACATCCCGGTCGATCGAGTGAGTGGAGCGCAGCGGGTCGGCCTCCAGCGACGAGAAGAACTCCTCACGGTTCGCCAGTCGACGGTGCATGAGATCCGCGTCGCCGTCGCGTTGCGCGAGATAGGCCCGGTATCCATCGATGCCTGTGGCGGTCATTGCTTCTCCATTCCTCCGACGATGGTCTTCACATATCGGTCCAACAGCGCCGTACGCGCCCGGGACGCCGTTCCCGCGGTCGAAAGCAACGCGAACAGTCCCGTCATGAAGATCACCCCGAGCTCTCCCGCATCCACGTCTGGGTGGACACGTCTGGCGGCCTGGGCTTCGGCGATCGCAGCGATCACGAAGGCCGCCAACGGATGCTGTCCAAGCTCGTCTTCGACGGGTCGTGCCGCCGAGAAGTGCAATCCCAGCATGTCCCGGAAAACGATTGGGCCTAAGCGTTGTTCGGCCTCGAGGACGTGATGCACCAGCCGCGTGAGCAACGAAAGCAGATTCGGCTGCCTGCTCGTCCTGGCGCTGAGCTTGGCCACGATCCTGCTCTCCTCGTCCCGCTCCAGCTCGACCAGGACGTGCTCCTTGGTGGGGAAGTGGAAGTAGAACGTTCCGCGCACCACGCCCGCAGCGGCGGCGATCGCCGCGACATCGGTCCCCGCCAGTCCGGACCTACCGATCTCGGCCACTGCCGCGTCAAACACACGCCGGCGCGTCTGTAGCCGTTGCGTCTCCCTGGCGCTGGGGGCCGGAGCGGGGCGTTCCGAAGTGGACATCATGGCGGGCACATGGCGACCCTAGCGGGATCGACTGACGGTCGTCAATGACGGCCGTCAACGAAATCGACGAGGCGGCTCAACTGCCCTCCCAGTCAGCGGGCGCTGGCGGCCGGTGCGCAGTGGCCGCGGGCGTAACCTCATTGCGAAATAACTAGCGGAGCTTCGCAGTGGCGTTACGCTGGCGCTTCCGAAGAAAGGCTGAGATGGATTTCGCACTCGACGCCGGGCAGCGCGCGTGGCTGGCCGAGGTTCGCGAATTCCTTCGTGACAACGTCACCCCGGAACTACAGGCGGAGCTCGCCGAGCACGATCTCGAATTCCCCAACGGCGAGGTAGCCCGCTTCCGCCGCAAGATCGGCGAGAAGGGCTGGTTCGGGCTGAACTGGCCCCGCGAGTACGGCGGCCTCGGCCTGGGCGCGGTCCACCAGCACCTGCTGATGAGCGAATTCGAATACGCCGGCGTGCCCGGGCCCGACCTGACCGTCACCTCCGTGGCGCCGATGATCATGCGGCACGGCACCGAGCAGAACAAGACCGAATGGCTGCCGCTGATCGCCAGGGGCGAAATGATCTGCGCCGTAGGTTATTCCGAACCCGAGGCCGGAACAGACCTGGCGAGCCTGCGCACCCGCGCCACGCGCGAGGGCGAAGACTGGGTGATCAACGGCACCAAGATCTGGAACAGCGGCGCGCAGCGCGCCACCCACGAGTGGCTCTGCGTGCGCACCGATCCCGACGGCGCGCGGCATCGGGGGATCTCGGTCATCATCGTTCCGATCGACAGCCCCGGCGTGACGATCCGACCGCTCTACGCGTGGTCGGGCTACCGCACCAACGAGGTGCATTTCCAGGACGTCCGGGTCCCGGTTACGAACCTGGTGGGTGAGGTCAACCGCGGCTGGACCTACATCACCGGCGCGCTGGATCTGGAACGCGGTGCGCTGACCAACGCAGGCGATCTGCGCCGCGCCGTGGATGAGCTTCGCGACCTGGCCCGGCGATCGCGCCGTGACGGCACGGTGCCTGCGGAGGACCCGGCCCTGCGCCGCCGCTTGGCACGGGCCGAGGCCGATGTCGAGGTGGCGACCCTGATGGGGTATCAGGCCGCCTCGATCCTCGACGACGGCGTCATCCCCACCGTGGAGGTCAGCGTCGAAAAGGTCTTCACCAGCGAGCTCCGCCAGCGCATCGCCACCTTGGGTCTCGACGTGCTCGGCCCCGACGGCTTGCTGGCGCATCGCAGCGAAAAGGCGCCCCTGGCGGGCAAATTCGAACGCCTCTACCGGGCGGCGCCGTTGATGCGGTTCGGGGGAGGAACCAACGAGGTGTTGCGCGACATCATCGCGCAGCGCGGCCACGGTATGCCGTCGTACGGGCGGTGAGGCGAAAGCGATGAAAGCGATACCCACCGCGGAGCAGCGCGAGTTCGCCTCCTCGATGCGGGCCCTGCTCGCGGCCGAATGCCCGGTGACGGTGGTGCGCGCGCTGCAGGAGCCCGGCGCGGACCGAAGCACCCCGACCCTGTGGAAGGCATTGGCCGGCGCCGGTGTCTTCGGGTTGGCGATCGCCGAGGAGTACGGCGGCTCGGGCGGCTCGCTCCAGGACCTGGGCGTCTTCTACACCGAGACAGGTCGTGCGCTGTGCCCCACGACGGCACACAGCAGCATCCTGGCCGCGCTGGCCGTCGACCTGCTCGGCGGGCCCGAGGCCAAGGCCGCCCTGCTGTCACGCCTGGCGAACGGCACCCTGCGCGGCAGCACCGCGCTGTGGAATGCGGGTGACGCCGCCGCCGTCGCACCGGTATTGGCGGCCGATGCCAGCCCAAAGGGATTCCGGCTCAACGGAACCGCGGACTATGTCGCCGATGCCGACGTCGCGGAGCTGATCGTGATCTCCGCCGCGGCGGACGAGCGAACGCTGGTCCTCGCCGTCGACACACACACCGCCGGACTCACCGTCGAGCCGCTGGCCATGGCGGGCGGCCACCGCGCATTCACCCTCCGCTTCGACGACGTTACCGTCGGGGCCGACGCGCTCATCGGTGGCGACGGTTCGGCCGACGCGCTGCGCCGGGTCGCCAACACCGCGGTGGCGCTGGGATCGCTCGACCTGGTGGGGGTGTGCGAGGCGGTGCTGGAGCGCACCGTGGACTACACCACGCTGCGGCAACAATTCGGCAGGCCGATCGCCTCGTTCCAGGCGGCGCAGCACCTGATCGCCAACATGCACATCGCCTTGAGCGGGGCGCGGTTGGCTGCGCAATCCGCGGTGTTCTGGCTCGCGCAGGGGCACACCGCGACCCGGGAAACGGCGATCGCGCGCATGCACGCGGCCGATGCGGCCCGGCTGATCACCCTGGATGCCCACCAGCTGCACGGCGGGATGGGTTACGTGACGGAAACCGACCTGCACTTGTGGAGCGAACGGGCCAGGCTCGCATCGACGTTCGGGGGCGGCGGCGACGTCGCGGCGGCATGGCTGGAGGAAACGTTGGAGGACAGCAGTGGCTGAGGAGAGTTTGATCGACGCCGAATCGGCATCGCGAGTGGGCACCGTCGCGGCGTCGGCTTCCGGCGAGGTCAATCAACGCGACTGGCAGCGGTGGGCCGCGGCGGTCGGCGACCACAACCCGCTGTGGTTCGACCCGGAGTACGCCCGCGCCAACGGCTTTCGCGACATCGTTTGTCCGCCGCTGTTCCTGCAGTACGCCATCCTCGGTGTCGCGCGCCTCGACTCGCTGCGGCCCGACGGCTCCTCGGGAGCGGTGTCGGGCAGCCTCGCGTTTCCCCGCGCGCCGAAGCGGATGGCCGGTGGTGAGAGCTTCCAGTTCCACCTACCGGCCTATCACCGCGACGAAATCGAAATGGTCCGCACCATCGAATCGATCGTCGAAAAGCAGGGCCGCTCCGGCAGATTCGTCTTGGTCACCTGGCACACGGTGTACCGCAACCAGCATCGCGAGCTGGTTGCCGAAGCATCGACGTCGATGATCGCCCGGCCATGACAGGCGCACAAGTGTTTTACGACGACGTCGAGGTGGGGCAAGAAATGCGCACGCTTACCGTGACCGTCGACAAGACCCAGCTGTTCTTCTTCAGCGCCGCCACCTACAACGGCCACCGGATCCACTACGACAAGCAGTGGGCCGAATCCGAGGGCTACGACGACGTATTGGTGCACGGCCCGCTGCAGGCGGCCTTACTGGCCCGCGCGATCGGCGACTGGATCGGTGGAGGCGGCCGCCTGGTGGCGTTCTCGGTGCAGAACCGGGCGACGGCACTGCCCGGTGAGTCATTGACATTCGGCGGCGTGGTCACCGGCAAGCGCCTCTCCGAAGACGGCGCCGGGCTGATCGAGCTCGACATCGCCGGCCGGCGCGGTGAGACGGAATTGATGCCGGGAACCGCGACGGTTGCGCTGCCGCGTCGCGGGGCACCGTCGTGACGGGATTGCGCGGCGAGGCGGCCATCGTCGGGATCGCCGAATTGCCCGCCGAGCGCCGTCCCACCGGGCCGCCGCGATTCACCCTCGACCAGTACGCGCTGCTGGCGAAGCTGGTGATCGAGGACGCGGGCGTCGACCCGTCGTGCATCAATGGGCTGCTCACCCACGGTGTGGCCGAATCGGCGATGTTCGCTCCGGCCACGCTGTGCGAATACCTGGGCTTCGCCCTGGATTTCGGTGAGCGGGTCGATCTGGGCGGGGCCACCTCCGCGGGCATGGTCTGGCGGGCCGCCGCGGCCGTCGAGCTCGGGATCTGCGAAGCGGCGCTGGCCGTCGTCCCGGGCTCGCTGGCGGTGCCACAGTCGCAGCGACGGCCCGCTGCAGAGCCGAATTGGTATGGCGCCTCGTCCAACAACTACGGCTCGCCGCAGGCCGAGTTCGAGATCCCCTATGGGAACGTGGGCCAGAACGCGCCGTACGCGCAGATCGCCCAGCGCTACGCCGCGGAGTACGGTTACGACCCGGCCGCGGTTGCCAAGATCGCCGTCGACCAACGCACCAATGCGTGCGCGCATCCGGGCGCGGTCTTCCACGGCACGCCCATCACCGTCGACGACGTGCTGGACAGCCCGATGATCGCCGACCCGATCCACATGCTGGAAACCGTGATGCGGGTGCATGGCGGAGTGGGCGTGCTGATCGCCAACGCCGAGATCGCGCGCAAGGGGCGCCATCGCCCGGTCTGGATCAAGGGCTTCGGCGAACACATCGCTTTCAAGACGCCGACATACGCCGACGACCTGCTGAACACGCCGATCGCCCGTGCCGCCGACAAGGCGTTCGCCATGGCCGGGCTGACCCGGTCGGACGTCGACGTCGCGTCGATCTACGATTGCTACACCATCACCGTGCTGATGAGCCTGGAAGACGCCGGCTTCTGCGCCAAGGGCACCGGGATGTCCTGGGTCGCCGGCCACGACCTCACCCATCGCGGCGACTTTCCCCTCAACACCGCGGGCGGCCAACTGTCCTACGGCCAGGCCGGCATGGCGGGCGGCATGCACCACGTCGTCGACGGCGCACGGCAGATCATGGGACGGGCCGGCGCCGCCCAGGTGCCGGACTGCCACACCGCGTTCGTCACCGGCAACGGCGGCATCATGAGCGAGCAGGTCGCCCTGCTGATGCGGGGGGACTGAGGCGATGACCGCGTATCCGATTCCCGAACCGACGCCGGTCTCCCAGCCCTTCTGGGATGGCTTGGCGCAGCACCGAATTCTGGTGCAGTTCTCGCCGTCGCTGAACCGCTACGTCTTCTATCCACGCAGCCTTGCCCCTGGGACGCTGGCCGACGACCTGGAATGGCGCGAAATCGACGGCGCCGGAACGCTGTACACGTTCACCGTCGCGCGCAGGCCCACCGGGCCACCGTGGGCGGACGCCGTGCCGCAACTGCTCGCCGTGGTGCAGTGGGATGCCGGCCCGCGGATCAGCACCGAGCTGGTCGAGGCGGAACCCGACGACATTCGAATCGGGATGCGCGTGCGACCGGTGTTCTGCGATCTGCCGGACGCCGGTGTCACGCTGCTGAGGTACCGGCCCGCATGACGGGCTCACTGGCGAGGGGCGGAGGTGCGCATGGACGATGACGTGCAGGCGATGCTGGCGCGCCTCAACGAGGGATTCCCGCACGTCGAAGAAATGGCGGGAGCGCAGGCGCGCGCCGCGGTGGCGGCACGACGGATGCCCGTCGACAATCTCGCGGACGTGCGCAGCACCGCCGACCGCTCCATTCCCGGGGCCGCCGGCACCATCGGAGTCCGCATCTATTACCCACACGGCGAACCGGTCGGCTCGCGGCCCGGCATCGTGTTCTATCACGGCGGCGGATTCGTGTTCTGCGACATCGAATCTCACGACGGGTTCTGCCGGGCGCTGGCGCGCGGCACCCAGGCGGTCGTGGTTTCGGTCGGCTACCGCCTGGCGCCGGAGCATCCCGCGCCCGCGGCGGCGCTCGACGCATTTGCGGCGTTCACCTGGGTGCTGGACCGGGCAACCGAATTGGGCATCGACGCGAGCCGAGTCGCGGTCGCCGGAGACAGCGCGGGCGGAAACCTCGCCGCGGTCACCGCCCTGCTCTGCCGGGATCGCGGCCTCACCCCGCCCGCCGCGCAGGTGTTGCTCTACCCGGCGATCGATCCGTCGTTCGAGACGGACAGCTACCGGCGCTACGGCTCCGGCTACTTCAACACCCGCGCCTCGATGCAGTGGTATTGGAGCCAATACCTTCGGGGTGAAACGGATTTCGACCCGCCGTACCTGGTGGCTCCGGCCCGGGCGGATTCCCACGCGGGCCTGCCCCCGGCCGTCGTCACGACCGCCGGTCTGGACCCGTTGCACAGCGAGGGGTGTGACTACGCGCGCCGATTGCGGGAAGCGGGCGTGCCCGTCGTGCACCGCGACTTTCCCGGACTGTTCCACGGCTTCATGACGATCCAGTCGTTCGCACCGGCACGGTCGGCGCTGGACCTGATCTGCGGCGACCTGACTCAACTGCTGGCCCTTTCGGAAAGCGTGTCGACATGAGCAACGAAACCGACGTCATCGTCATCGGCGCGGGATTCGCCGGGCTCTACGCCGTGCACCGTGCCGCGTCCGCGGGACTGTCGGTCACTGCGCTGGAGGCCGCCCCCGACGTCGGCGGCACCTGGTACTGGAACCGCTACCCGGGTGCCCGCTGTGACGTCGAAAGTGTCGACTACTCATACTCTTTCGACGATGCGCTGCAGGGCAGCTGGACGTGGAGCGAACGCTTCGCGGCCCAGCCGGAGATCCTGGCGTATTTGGGCCATGTCGCCGACCGCTTCGAGCTGCGCCGCCACTACCGGTTCGGTGTCGACGTCGTGGCCGCCGCCTTCACCCAAGCCGACGGTCGCTGGCAAGTGCGCACGGCGACCGGTGAGACGTTCACGGCGCAGTTTCTGCTGTGCGCCACCGGGTGTCTGTCAGCGCTGAACCGGCCGAACATCCCCGGCGTCGACGATTTCGCCGGCGAGGTGTACTTCACGGCCGCCTGGCCGCGCGAGGATCCCGAGCTGCGCGGAAAACGCGTGGGCCTCATCGGGACCGGCTCCTCGGGCATCCAGGTTGCCCCGATCCTCGCCGGCCAGGCCGAGCAGCTGGTGGTGTTCCAGCGGTCGGCGAACTACACCATCCCAATGCCCAACCGGCCGTGGTCGCCGACGGAGCAGGTCCAGATCCAGGAGGAGTACCCCGAGCGGCGCCGGGCGTCGGCCTACGCGTCGGCCGGGACGCCGCACGGGACCTACCACAAGAACGCGGTCGACGCCGACCCCCAGGAACGCCTCGACGCGCTGTGGAAGCGCTGGCGGGAGGGCGGTGTCCTCTTCGCGAAGACGTTCCCCGACCAGAGCAGCAACCTGGCGGCCAACGACATCGCCCGAGAATTCGCCGAAGAGCGCATCCGGGACATCGTCACCGATCCCGTTGTCGCAGCGGACCTCATCCCCGACGACCACCCGATCGGGACCAAGCGCATCTGCACCGATGCCGGCTATTACGCCACCTTCAATCGCGACAACGTGCGGCTGGTGAACCTGCGCCGCGAACCCATCGAGGCGATCACGGCCGACGCAGTACGCACCACCGAAGCCAGCTATCCCTGTGACGTATTGGTCTTCGCGACCGGCTTCGATGCGATGACCGGAGCGCTGAACCGCATCGACCCGACGGGCCCCAGGGGAGAGCGGCTGCACGACATCTGGGCCGACGGTCCCGTGACCTTCCTCGGGCTGATGGTGCCCGGACTGCCCAACCTGTTCACGATCAGTGGGCCCGGCGCCCCGTCGGTGTTGGCGAATATGGTGCTGCACGCCGAGGTTCAGGTCGACTGGGTGATGGACCTGGTTCTCACGGCGCGGCGGCGTGGCGTGCGCGAGATCGAACCCCGCCGTGACGCGGCGCAGTCCTGGACCGCGGCGGTGGCCACCGCCGCCGCGAAAACGCTGTTCCCCAAGGCGGCGTCGTCGTGGTACCTGGGCGCCAACATCGAGGGCAAGAAGCGCGTCTTCATGCCCTACACCGGGGGCTTCGGCACCTACCGCCGCCATTGCGACGACGTGGCCCGCGAGGACTACGCGGGGTTGGTGCTGACGACCCGATGACGAATCCCACTGGGCCGGAAACAGTTCAACAACTGCTGCGGGGGCGCAGGCACGACGACAGCCCCGCGATCGCGCACGGCGACCGGACGTGGAGCTGGCGCGAGCACCTCTCCGAGGCCGAGGCCGAGGCGGCCGCGCTGATCGCCCTCGCCGATCCGGCTCGCCCGCTGCATGTCGGTGCAGTCCTGGGCAATTCGCCGGCGATGCTTCGGGCCATGGCCGCTGCGGCGCTGGGCGGCTACGTGTTGTGCGGCATCAACACGACCCGCCGCGGAACCGGCCTGCTCGGCGACATCCGGCGCTCCGACTGCCAGATCCTGCTCGTCGACACCGAACACCGCGAGCTGCTGGATGGATTGGACCTCAACGGGATTCAGGTCATCGATGTGACCGGCACCCCGTATGCGGAGGCGGTGGCCGCGGCGCCGCCGCTGATTCCCCATCGCGAGGTTGTCGGTGCCGACACGCTGATGATGATCTTCACGTCCGGCACCAGCGGCGACCCCAAGGCCGTCCGGTTGGCACACGCGATGGCGGTCATGTGCGGCGCCAGCCTGATCTTCCAGTACGACGTCACCGCCGATGACGTCTGCTACCTGGCCATGCCGCTGTTCCACTCCAACGGGGTCGCCGCCGGGTGGGCGGTGGCGATCGGCAGCGGCGCGTGCATGGTCCCGGCGAAGTTCTCGCCGTCGCGGTTCCTCGACGATGTGCGCCGCTACGGCGTGACGTATCTGAACTACGTCGGCAAGCCGCTCGCCCTGCTCCTGTCGACGCCGGAACGTCCCGACGACGCCGACACCACGCTGCGGATGGCGTTCGGCAACGAGGCGACCGACCGCGACATCGCGGCCTTCGCCAAGCGTTTCGGCTGCCGGGTGGTCGACAGCTTCGGCTCCAGCGAGTTCGCGGTCATCGTCGTGCGGGAGGACGGCACCCCGCCCGGATCGATCGGCAAACCCTATGCGGGGGTGAGCATCTACCATCCGGCGACCCGGTCCGAATGCGACGTCGCGCAGTTCGACGAACACGGCGCCCTGACCAACTTCGACCGGGCGGTCGGTGAACTCGTCAACACCCAGGGCGCGGGCCCGTTCGTCGGCTACTACAACAACCCCGACGCCACCGCCGAGCGCATGCGGCACGGCATGTACTGGTCGGGTGATCTGGCCTACCGTGACGCCGACGGCTGGATCTATTTGGCCGGCCGCACCGCGGATTGGATGCGGGTGGACGGCGAAAACCTGGCGGCGGCACCGATCGAGCGGATCCTGGAGCGACTGCCCCAGGTGAGCCAGGTCGCGGTGTACGCCGTGCCCGACGACAGCGTCGGCGATCAGGTGATGGCGGCGCTCGTGCTGCGCAAGGGAACGGGGTTGGAGCCCAACGACTTCGAAGCGTTCCTCGCCGCGCAACCCGACTTATCGCCGAAGGCCTGGCCGCGTTATGTGCGGATCAACGACGAACTCCCGGCAACCGCCACCAACAAGATCCTCAAGCGTGAGCTCATCGCCGCCGGCGTCAGCGCCGAAGGCGGCGAGCTGTTCGTCCGACAACCGCGCGGCACGTCCTACACGGTCGAGCCGGCCGGCGGGCATGCAAAAACGCTGACGACGCGACCGGTCTCGACTCAACAGACGCCGTAGCTCAGTTGGATTCCGCGGGCGTCGGCGCCTCACCGAACCGGGCGAGCATCAACGTCGCCGACACCGCGACGACAAAGCCGGCGATCACCAACCAACCGAGGCCCGCGCGGGCGGTGTCGCCCAGCCAGACCACGCCGACCAACGCCGGTGCGATCGTCTCGCCGACGACCATCGCGGCCACCGTCGTCGTCACCGAGCCGCGCTGCAACGCCGAGGTGAGTAGCAGGAAGCCCGCCGCACCACCGCCGGCCGCGGCGTACACCGCGGGATGGGTGTAGAACGCCGCCTTGGTGGGGTCCATCTGGTCCATCAGGCGCACGCCGATCTCGACCACACCGAAGCCGCTGCCCGCCGCCAGGCCAAGGGCGAACCCGCGCTCGCGGTCGGGCAAGCGGCCCGCGACCGCCCCGACCACGAAAATCACGGCGACAACGACGATCAGCGCCCAACCGAGCCCGGCGGGTGCGTGGCGAAAGTGTCCGGGCCCGGCCGCGCACGCCAGCGCGGCCAGGCTCACGCAGACCACCCCTACCGCCGTCCACTCCGCGCGGGAGAGCCGCGCCGACAACAGCCACGCGGACACCACACCGGTGACGGCGATCGAGGCGGCCAGCGCCGCGGCGACGACGTAGATCGGCACCAGGCGCAGCGCCATGACTTGAAGCACAAAACCCAGACCGTCTAGCGCAATACCGACCACGTAGCGCCACTGCCGGACCGCGCGCAGCAACAGCATCGCGTCGACGCCCGATTTGCTGTTGCCGGATTCCACCGACCGTGCCGCGATCGCCTGAAACACCGTGGCCGTGCCGTAACACACCGAACAGCCCAGAGCGAGGAGGAAACCGAGTAGCACGGTTCGACCCTACGGCCTCACGGGTGCCCCTTGCTGGGTTGCCGACCGCCGCTGATAGACGTAATGCAGGACCAGCGCAGTCACGATGCCGTATCCGAGATGGGGGATCAGATCGCTGATCCAGTCGACCAGGCTCCACGTCCGGGGATCGGTCACGCCGAGGACGGTCATCGGCCCGTTGGTGCCGACCAGCGCGAGGGCCGACGCGACGAGCGTGGCGAGGAGCAGTCCGGGCCGCCAGCCGAGCGCGAAGGCCAGCCCGAGGATCATGCCCATGCCGATGCCCGCCGCATACCCGGTGAGCGCGCCGATGCCCGAGATCCGATTGGCCAGGACGTCACCGCTTCCCGGCACGGTGAGGCCGAACAATCGCGCCATCGCCTCCACCGTCCGTTCGGGCGTGCTGCTGGTCGGGCGGCCCCGCACCGCGATGTCGAGGTAGGTGATCACGTTCAGGGTGGTGGTGCCCACGGCGCCGGCGGCCGCGCCGCTCAACAGCCCGGGCCACACCAGGTTCCATTGCAGTGCCGACCGGAGCCGGTGAATCTGACTGGTTTCCATAGCGATCGTCTCCTGTGCCGCCCGATGCAAGCGCGATCTTCGTCCCGGTAATGATAGGGGCCGCACCGCGGCCTCATGCCGCGTTACGGCCCTGTACATCAGGCGCTCGGAGTCTAGAATCGGTTGTCATGGCCCATCACACGGGCAGGATGGCAGCCGCGCTCTGCGGCGGTGCGGCGGTGCTCGCCCTGACCTTCGGCGGCGCCGGCGCCCTGCACACCAACGCGGACCCCTCGCCGACCGTCGACCCCACTCCCAGCACGTCTCCAGGACCGGACGACTGCTGCAACGCGGCCCAGCCCCAGGGAAACGGCACCTGGGACTGCAAATCCGGCCTGAACTGCGGGCCCATCAACCCGTCGCGGCCCCCGCCGGTGACCAACCCGCCGCGCCTTGCTCCGTCGCAGCAGGCGGAGCCACAGACGCCCAAGCAGGCCAGCGAGCTGTAGGCGGCCGATCGCGCGCGGTTTGCCTATCATGTCGTCATGAGCACGGGTAGGCATTCGGTCCCGCTTGCCTTGTGCGGCGGCGCTGCCGCCCTCGCCTTGGCGTTCTGCGGCATTGGCTCGGCCGAAGGGCCCTCGCTCGGCGCCGCCCCTTCGCCCAGTGTGGTCCCGGCGCCCCCATCGCCGGGGGATGGCGGCGCGCTGCCGGTCAAGCCCGCCGGTGGCGGCGGCTGCGTCCTCGGCCTGAACTGCGGGCCCATTCATCCGAACCCGCCACCGCCGCCGCACCGCCATCCGAGTCTGGCGCCCAGTCCGCAACACGCGGCCGCCGGACCGCAGAATCCCTGACCTGCGGCGGCGCGCCGGCAAACCGCTTCTATGATTCGGTAATGAGCGCCGGTGGGCTGGATTCCGTGGGTTCGCCGGCTTTCACCGGCGAGGACTGTGCCCGGTTTCGCGCGGCCGGTTGGTGGTCTGATTTCACGCTTTCGGACGCGGTGCGCCGCAACGCCGACCGCACGCCCGACCATCCCGCTTACCTCGACCATCCCGACGCTTCGCTGACCTGGCGTGAATTCGACGGTGCGGCAACCTATCTCGCGGGCCAACTCGCCGGGCATGGTGTGGCGCGCGGCGACCGGGTGGCGGTGTGGCACGGCGACTCGACCGCGATCCACGTGCTGTTCGTCGCGATCGAGCGCTGCGGCGCAATCGTTGTCGGTATCGGCGCGCGCGCCGGCACCCGCGAGGCCGCGGCGATACTGCGCAACGCGGGGCCCAAGATCCTGCTCAGCGACCACAAGCGCGGCGCCGCCGCAACCGAGGCCGCGTCGATGGCCGAAATCCCGTTGGCCGTCCTTGGGGTGGTCCGCGCGGGTGACGCGGTACACCTGAGCGCGGACGTCGAGCCCAAGCCGGTGCGAGTCGAGGCCCAGCTCGGCGCCGACGACGTGTTCCTGATCAACTCCACGTCCGGGACCACGGGCCTGCCCAAGTGTGTGGTGCACACGCAAAACCGGTGGTTCTACTTCCACCAGCTGGCCGTCGCCAACGGGTTGCTCACCGGAGACGACGTGTTCTTACCCGTGATTCCCACGCCGTTCGGCTTCGGGCTCTGGACCAGCCACACCACCCCCATCTTCTTGGGTGCCACCGCGGTGATCCTGGAGCGCTTCACCACCGCGGCCGCCGCGGAGGCCATCGAGCGACACAAGGTCACCGTATTATGTTGCGTCAGCACACAATTGACAATGCTGATGGCCGATCGTTCGTGCCGGGACCGTGACCTGAGCTCGCTGCGGGTGGTCTTCACCGGTGGCGAGGCGCTGCCGTATCGGCCCGCCGCGGAATTCGAGGAGGTCACCGGCGCGAAGATCCTGCAGTTCTACGGCTCGAACGAAACCGGGTTGCTCAGCGCCACCACCGTGCACGACACCGCCGAACGGCGGCTGCGCACCGGCGGCCGCATCGTGCCGGAGATGTCGGTCCGGCTCTTCGACGGCGACCAGGACGTCACCGAGACGGGGCGGGGCCAGCCGGCGTGCCGGGGACCGGCCACCAGCCTGGGGTATCTGGGCGGCACCGACCACGACAAGCTCTTCACCCCCGACGGGTGGATGCGCATGGGCGACATCTGCGAGATCGATGCCGAGGGCTTTCTGCGCGTCACGGGCCGGACGTCCGACTTCATCCTGCGGGGCGGCAAGAACATCAGTGCATCTCAGGTCGAAGACGTCGCGATGACACACCCGGCCATCGCGCTGGCCGCGGCCGTCGCGATGCCGGATCCGTTGTTCGGCGAGAAGGTATGCCTGTACGTCGAGGTCGCCGACGGGGCCACCATCGACCTGCCCGCGCTCGTCAAGCACCTGCTGGCCCTGGGGGTTTCGAAAGAAATCCTGCCCGAGCGGCTCATCGTGCTCGACGAACTGCCCCGGTCCTCCGGCGGAAAGGTTGCCAAAGGCGAGCTGCGGCAGGATATTCGAGTGAGGATGGAGGCCGATGATGAACGCTCCTGACGCGCGACGAGGCGGGCTCGAGGTGTGGGCGCCGTCGGTGGTGCCCCCGATCGGGGTCGAGCTGTCCAACGAGCAGGCGCTCGCCGTGGCCTTCCGCCACCTGGCGGGCATCGGCTTCGCGGAGAACATGGCCGGCCACATCACCTGGCAGCTGGACGGGCAGACCGACATGTTCATCAACCCGTGGGGCCTGTGGTGGCAGGAACTGACTGCCTCTGATATCTGCGTGGTGGACAGCGACGCGCGGGTGGTCCGCGGCCGCTGGGACGTCACCCCGGCGATCCACATCCACACCGAGCTGCACCGCGTCCGCGCGGATGCCCGAGTGGTCATCCACAACCATCCCTATTACGTCTGCGTGCTTGCCGCGCTGGGCCGGCTGCCCGAGCTGGTGCACCAGACGGGCGCGCTGTTCCTTGACGACCTGTGCCTGATGGACACCTACGACGGCGAAGTCGACAGCCCGGCGCGCGCCGCCGAACTCGCGGCCCACATCGGGCGCGCCAACCTGACGATCCTGGCCAACCACGGCGTCATCGCCACCGGCCGCAACCTGCCCGAGGCGGTCTACCGGGCCGCGTCGATCGAGCGGGTGTGCAAGCTGGCCTACGACGTGCTGGTGACCGGTCGGGAGCCGGTTGCGATGAACTGGTCGGACATGGCGGGCATGCAGCGCTCCCTGATCGAGCGCGCGGCCGACGTGTACTGGGCCGGCGCCGCACGGATGACGATCAAAGCCGACTCCGACGTGCTGAACTGAGCGGATTGCCGACAGATGAAATCAATCGACGAGCTTGCCTCGAATCTGAGCTTCACGACGGCCAAGACGGGGGAGGACCGCTCGGTCACCTTCCTGCCCGACCCGCCCCGGGCGGCGCGGCGCTACACCGTGATCTCGGTCGACGACCACATCGTCGAGCCCCCGGACACATTCACCGGCCGCCTGCCCCGCAAGTTCGCCGACCGGGCGCCGCGCGTCGTCGACACCGAAAGCGGCGGTCAGACCTGGGTTTACGACAATCGGGAGTTGCCCAACGTCGGCTTCAACGCCGTCGTCGGGCGGCCGGTGTCCGAATACGGCTTCGAGCCGGTCCGGTTCGACGAAATGCGCAGGGGCGCTTGGGATATCCATGCGCGGGTCAAGGACATGGACCTCAACGGCATCTACGCGTCGCTGAACTTCCCGTCGTTTCTGCCCGGGTTCGCCGGCCAGCGCCTGCAGCAGGTGACCCCCGACCGCGAACTGGCGCTGGCTTCGGTTCGTGCATGGAACGATTGGCATTTCGACGTCTGGGCCGGCTCGTACCCCGACCGGATCATTCCCTGTCAGTTGCCGTGGCTGCTGGACCCCCAGCTGGGCGCGAAGATGATCGTCGAGAACGCCGAACGCGGATTCCACGCCGTCACGTTCAGCGAGAACCCGGCGATGCTGGGATTGCCGAGTATCCATTCCGGGCACTGGGATCCGATCATGGCCGCGTGCGCCGAGACCGGCACCGTCGTCAACCTGCACATCGGATCGTCGGGTTCGTCGCCGTCCACCACCGCGGACGCACCGCCCGACGTCCAGGGCGTGCTGTTCTTCGCCTACGCGATTTCGGCCGCTGTCGACTGGTTGTACTCGGGCCTGCCCAGCAGGTTCCCCGACCTCAAGATCTGTTTGTCCGAGGGCGGAATCGGTTGGGTGGCAGGGCTGCTGGATCGCCTCGACCACATGCTCAGCTACCACGCGATGTACGGCACCTGGGAAGCGTTGGGGGAGAAGCTCACTCCCGCTGAGGTTTTCACCCGTAATTTCTGGTTCTGCGCGGTGGAGGACAAGTCGTCGTTCGTGCAGCGCGAACGAATCGGCATGGACAACATCATGCTCGAAGCCGATTATCCGCATTGCGATTCGACGTGGCCGCACACCCAGGAAACCATCCACGAGGAAATCGGCGACCTACCGCCTGACGCGATCCGAAAGTTTACCTGGCAGAACGCTTCCCGCTTATACCAACATCCTGTGCCGGACGAGGTGCAACGGAGTCCCGAGGCATTTTGAGGTCTCGCGCGCTGTTCGGGCAATCGCATTCACGCGAGTCGGCCGCAAGCCGCACCGGGACCTGATCCGGCGGAGCCGCCGACGAGGACGCGGGCGCCGGTGCGGCGCTTGCCAGGCAGGGCGACGGCGCCACCACCCAGTCCATGAACTGCCACACCGCGGCTACCAGCGTGATGAGCAGGAGCGCCGTTCCGATCGCGTGGGCCAACAGGTAGTACCAGTACCCTGCGGACGATGGCGGCGCGCCATCCCCGGCGGCGGCCATTCTGAACGTTGCTTTCCTCATCGCGACATCGCTCCTTGATCTGGCGGTGTTCTCCACCACAACCTTCGTTCGATAGTTGTTCGGAGCACACGCCGAGTCGGATGGGCGCGGTTTCGCGCCTGCGCCGTTTGCCGGCGTAAATCACGCATAATTGCAGGCGAGGAGGCACTGATGACCACGTCCAAGGTTGATTTCAGTTCCGTCGGCTGGGGCTCGGTGGAATGGACGAACCTCGTCACGCTGTACCTGCGGGCGCATGAAAGTCGTTCGCGACACCCGATCCTCGGTGACCACGCGGCCGGAGCGGCGGTGGACCGCATCGACTACGACTTCAAGCGGATACACCGCAACTCGCTGCCGGCCTCGAATCAGTACCTGGTCGTGTTGCGCGCCAAGCAGCTCGACGAATGGTGCGCCGAATTCCTCACCGCGCATCCCGACGCGGTGGTCCTGCACCTCGGCTGCGGCCTGGACGGCCGCGCGTTCCGGCTCGCGGTGCCGCCGTCGGTGCGCTGGTTCGACGTCGATCAACCCTCCGTCATCGCGCTACGCCGGCGGTTGTACGACGAAACCGAGCACTATCGGATGATCGGCTCGTCGGTGACCGACCCGCAGTGGCTCGATCAGATTCCCACCGGACATCCCACGCTGATCGTCGCCGAAGGCCTGCTGATGTACCTGCGCGAGGACGAGGTCCGCGCGTTGCTGCAGCGCCTGACCGACCGATTCGACTCCGGCGAAATGCATTTCGACACCCTCTCGCCACGCGCGCCGCTGCTGTCGAAGCTGCTGACCAAGGGAATCATCAAGTGGGGCATCGGCAATGCGCGCGAGCTGGAATCGTGGAATCCCAAGCTGCGGTTCGTCGAGCGGACATCCGCGCTGGCCGGATACCAGGAGATCGACAACGCCGTGGTGCGCCTGATCTTCCGGCTGACCTCCGCGCTGCCCGACTACGACACCATCAACCGATTCACCTACTCGGCGTCACAGGTCGGCGGCTAGCCGCCGCAGGATGTCCGCCGTCGGTTCGGCCGTGGCGTGGCGATACCCGGTGCCGGCCCACAGGTGCACGTACTCGGGCTTGCCCGCGGCGGCCGCGGCCTTGCGCAGCGGGCTGGTCAGGTAATGCAGGGCCGGGTAGCCCAGCGGCGCCTCGGCCTCGTGGGCGTCGATGAAGGCGTTGCGCAGGCCGCGGGCGGGGCGTCCGGTGAAGGCGTGGGTCAGCACCGTTTCGGTGCGGGCCGGGTCGGTCAGCGCCGCCTGGTGGGTCGCCGAGGCGCCGCTTTCGGCGGCGCGCAGCAGTACGGTGCCGACGACGGCCGCAGCGGCGCCCGCCCGCATCACGTCCGCGACGGCGCCGGGGGTGGCGATCCCGCCAGCGGCCAGCACCGGCAATCCCACGGTGGCGTCGATCTGTTCGACCAGATCGACGAGCGGGACGGGCGTCAACGGCGTTCGCGGCGACAGCGTGCCCGAGTGCCCGCCGGCCACCGCGGCCTGCACGGCGAGCATGTCGACGCCGGCATCACGTGCTTGCGCCGCCTCCTCGGCGGTGGTGACCGTCTGAACGGTCACGCTGCCGGCCCGCTGCAGCGAGGAGATCGCGCTGCGGGGCGGGATGCCGAATGTGAACGACACCATCGGCACCGGATCGGCAAGCAGCAAGGCGATCTTGTCGTCGAACCTGTCGGTGTCCTCGATCGGTTCGGGCGGCAAAGTCACGCCGAACTGGTCGGCCTCGCGCTGCATGATCGCGGCGTACGCCCGGTAGCTGTCCGGGTCGACGGGCAACGGATTGGGGGTAAACACGTTGACGCCGAACGGAATTCCCTCCGAACGAACGGCCTTGATCTCGGCCTCGATCGCCTCCACGGTCTTGTAGCCCGCCGCCAGCAGACCGAAGCCGCCCGCCTGCGTCGCCGCCGACACCATCGCCGGAGTGCTGGGACCGCCCGACATCGGGGCAGCGATCAGAGGAATCGACATCCCGAACTGTGCCAGCATCTGCCTCGCCCTTCGTGCGGTGTCGTCGCCCCAATCGAGCCTAGTCATTTCGTGGTCGTTCCATTCGGTGGCCAGACCTGACAGGATGCTTCACCGTGAAGCGGCCTAACTTCTTGGTGATCGTCGCGGACGATCTCGGGTTCTCCGACATCGGTTCCTTCGGCGGCGAGATCAATACGCCGAATCTGGATCGGCTGGCCCACCAGGGCCTGCGACTCACCGATTTCCATTCGGCGCCGGCCTGCTCACCCACCCGGGCGATGCTGTTGACCGGGACCGATCACCACGTCGCCGGCATCGGCACCATGCTCGAGGTCGCGATCCCGGAGTTTCAGGGCGCGCCCGGCTACGAGGGTTACCTGAACGACCGGGTGGTGGCCCTGCCCGAGCTGCTGCGCGACGCGGGCTACCTGACGCTGATGTCGGGCAAGTGGCATCTGGGCGCCACCATCGAGCGGTCGCCGTGGGCCCGCGGATTCGAGCGCTCGTTCGCGCTGCTGCCGGCCGGCGCCAGCCATTACGGCGGCCCGGGCGGCGGATTCTCCCCGGTACCAACGCTTTACACCGAGGACGATCAATTCGTCTCGGTCGGCGAGGATTTCTACTCGTCGGACCACTACACCGACACCCTGCTGCGCTACTTCGGCGAACGCGCCGAGGACCCGGAAGGCCAAGACCGGCCGTTCTTCGCGTAAGGGTCTGCTCGAAAGATTGCCGTGGCTGTCGTTCTTGCCGGCCTATTTCATCGGTGTCGGGGTTCGGCCCGAACGCGCGCCGGCATTCGCCCGCCGCGAACCCGGGTAATCCGCTAGCGTCAGCCCGTGGCTGAACACCTGCGATTCGGGATTCTGGGCGCGGCGCGCATCGCACCGCGGGCGCTGATCGCCCCCGCCAAAAACAACGCTGAGGTGGTCGTGGCCGCCGTCGCGGCGCGCGATGTGTCGCGGGCGCAAGCCTTCGCGGCCAAGCATGACATCGCCCGGGTGCACGACGACTACGCCAAGCTGGTGTCCGATCCGGACATCGACGCGATCTACAACCCGCTGCCAAACGGCTTGCACGGCAAGTGGACCCGGGCCGCCATCGAGGCCGGCAAGCACGTGCTGTGCGAAAAGCCGTTCACCGCCAACGCCGCCGAGGCCCGCGAGATCGCCGAGGAGGCCGCGAAGTCCGGCCTGGTGGTGATGGAGGCCTTCCATTATCGCTATCACCCGCTGACGCTGCGGATCGAGGAGCTGATCAAGTCGGGGGAGCTGGGCACCCTGCAGCGGGTGGAGGCCACCCTGTGCTTTCCGCTGCCGATGTTCTCCGACATCCGATACAACTATTCGCTTGCCGGCGGCGCGACGATGGACGCCGGGTGCTACACCGTGCACATGCTGCGCACCTACGGTGGTTCGACCCCGGAAGTCATTGCGGCGCAGGCGAAACTGCACGACCCCCGCGTCGACCGGGCCATGACGGCCGAGTTCCGCTTCGCCGAGGGGCACACCGGCCGGCTGCACTGCTCGATGTGGTCGGGGCGCCTCCTGGACATCAGCGCCAAGGTCATCGGCGACCGGGGCGAACTGCGCGTGCTCAATCCCGCGGTGCCCCACATGTTTCATCGGCTCGCGGTCCGATCGGCCAACGGCAAGCGCGTCGAGCGTTTTGGGCGCCGCGCGTCCTATGCGTACCAGCTCGATGCCTTCGCGGCGGCGGTGCTGCGCGGCCAATCGTTCCCGACCACCCCGGAGGACGCGATCGTCAACATGACGATCATCGACGACATCTATCGCAAGGCCGGCCTGCCGCTGCGCGAGCCGAGCTGAAAGTCATTGCCCTCGTTCGGAAAGCAATCCGCGTGCCGCTTCGACGCAGGGACGCATCCGATCGATCGGGCGCACGCCGTCGAGCGCCAGCGAGCGCCGGGGCACTTCGATTTCGATCACGACGTCGGCGGGTAACACCGAAAGCAGTTCGGGCAGCGGCAGTTCGCCCTCGCCGGGAACCATCCGCTCGAACATGGCCTCTTCCATGTAGTTGTCCAGGCGCGGCCGCAGCGTCGTGTCGTTGAGCTGCGCGTAGCCGATGTGCTCCGGATCGACGGCGGCCAGGTCGGCGGGGCCGGATCCGGAGCGCACCAGATGCATGGTGTCGATCAGCAACCGGAACTCCGGGCGTCCCACGTGTTCCCGGGCGGCCAGCGCGGTGGACAGGTCACCGACCGTCAGGCCGGGAACCGGTTCGACATCGGTCTCGATATTGCGCTGGGCGGCGAGCTCGGTCAGCGCGGCGAATTGATCGAACGTGCGACTCAGGTCGGGGTCGAGGCTGACGACGTTGATGCGTGGCACGCCGAGTTCGGCCAGTACGTCGAGATCCGCGTTGAATGCGCCCATTTCGGCGTCCGGCAGCACCAGGAATCCGTCCCCGAGTGAGATCTGCACGCCGCGATCCCGCAAGGCTGCCAGCACCTCCCGGCGCAGCGGCTCGTCCTTCAACGAGTAGGGCCGGTAGTCCAGCGCGATCAGCGGAGCGCCCTGCACGACGATCGACATGTAGCGGCAGCCGAGATCCGCGGTCAGGTTGACGAATTCGACTGGCGGGAGACCGAATCCGTTGAGGAATCCGATCGCGAGCTCGCTCATGCGGGGCGCCCGGCCAGTCGGGCCAGCTGATCGGCGGCCTGAGCCGTTTGCGTAGTGAGCGCGATCTGCCCAAAGCCCACCACCTGTTCGATGATCGGCGCTTCCAGGACGAGATCGTCACGGATGAAGGCGATGTGGTCGTGCAGGTGCTGCCCGGTGAATGCCGTCCACGCGGTCGCCGATGCCGGGTTCAGGGTCAGGTTCACTTCGAAGAAGTCCGATGTCAGCGGCTTCGGCGGGGCCACGTGCGTCAGCCCGAGTTGCATGCTCTCCGGCCCCAGCGTGTACAGGGTGGTGCGGGCGAGGTCGCACGTGACGAGAACGTTGGCCGGTGGGGTGGGGGGTCGCACGTGACGAGAACGTTGGCCGGTGGGGTGGGGGCGCTCGGGTTGGTCGGCGGGCATTTGTTGGGGGCCGTCGGTTGCGACTTCTGCACCGGCCGTACCGGCAGCGGCTGCAGGGTCACCGCCCGCGGCGCGGGCTGGGTCGTCGACGGCCCAGCGGCGGACGTCGCCGTCGTGGTGGGGGCGGCGGGGTGTTGAGCCGCGTGGCAACCGGCCGCCACGGCGCCGAGCAGGATCCCGCCGGCCAGCCGGGCGGTCATCGCAGTCGCCCCACGCAATGCCACGGGCTTCCTTTCGGTAGCGCCTTTACGACACTACGAACATAGAGTATGGTCAGGCTTCCAGTCAGCGAATATTCACCCTAGATCCTTCCCGCGAAGGTCCGTGTTCATGGCTCGATACACACCGGCGTCGGCCCGCGCGTCAACGAAAAGGCGCAAACCCAATCCGGCGGAGCGCCGCCGCGATCTGTGCGATGCGGCGATCGAGCTGTTGGCCGCCGACGGCGCCAAGGGGCTGAGCCATCTCAAGGTGGACCGCAAGGCCGCCGTCCCGGACGGCACCACCTCGTTCTACTTCCGAACGCGATCCGCTTTGTTGCGCGCCGTCGCCGAACGGCTGGCCGAGCTGGATTTGGAGAGGCTGCAATCCATCGCGGACAGCGCGGGCGATCAGGGTGACAACCCGAGCCCCTCGCTGCTGTCGCAGGTGGTGATTCAGGCCGGCACGGAGCCCCAGTTGTCGTGGACAAAGGCCCGCTACGAGCTCACCATGCAAGCGGCCCGCGATCCGGCGATGGCCGCGATCCTGCAGCAAGCCACGGACGCGTTCACCAAGCTGCACCGCGAAATCCTGGTTCAGCTCATGCCGCACGGTGCCGAATTGGACTCGGCGGTCGTCGAGGACCTGAGCAACGTGACACTGACGTTCATCAACGGCCTGCTGATGCGATTCGCCCATGGCGACCGGATCGTCGACAGTCCGGAGCAGCTCGACGGGATCCTGACGGCCATCGCGACGGGCATCCTGAAGAGCCCGCAGCGGGGCGGCCTGACCGACGCCGGCGACTCCCACGCGACACGCCGACTCGGCACCGGCTAGCGGCCGATTTCGCGGCGTTGACCCTTGCCAGAACACCCGCCATATGGTTCTCTACGAGAATAGAGTAAGCCGATGTTCACGGACCGTCGGCGAGCCCGCTAGCAGCCGAGTCCGTGTACATGTCAGAGCGACCCATTTAAGCGGAGTGTACAAATTGCCCGAATCGGATCCGGTGCTCACGCCGCGATGTCGGGTGCCGAAATTAGCAGCCCTAGGAGGGATTTCGTGACGACGAGTACCGAGAGTCACGTCCGATTCGATCCGTACGACGTCGACCTGATCGCCGACCCGTATCCGATGTTCGCGCGGCTGCGAGAAGAGGTGCCGCTGTACTACAACTCGGAATATGACTTTTACGCGGTGAGCCGGTTCGCGGACGTTAACAAGGCACTCGTGGACAACGCCACGTTCAGTTCTGCGCGGGGCGCGATTCTGGAATTGATCAAGGCCAACCTCGACATTCCGTCGGGAATGCTGATCTTCGAAGACCCCCCGATCCACGACGTGCACCGCAAGCTGCTGTCGCGCATGTTCACCCCCCGCAAGATCAACGCGCTGGAGCCGATGATCCGCGAGTTCTGCGTCCAGTCGCTCGATCCGATCGTCGGAACGGGCCACTTCGACTTCGTCACCGACCTGGGCGCGCAGATGCCGATGAAGACCATCAGCGCGCTGCTGGGCATCCCGGAGGACGACCAGGTATTCGTCCGCGATCACGTCAACGCGCAGCTGCGCACCGAGGCGGGCAAGCCCATGGACCACACCAAGGGGCTGTCGGTCGGCGACATGTTCGAGGCGTACATCGACTGGCGTGCGGACAACCCGTCCGACGACATCATGACCGAGTTGCTCAACGTGGAGTTCGTCGACGACAAGGGCGTGACTCGGCGGCTGACCCGCGAGGAAATCCTGGTCTATCTGAATGTCGTTGCCGGGGCGGGCAACGAGACGACGACCCGGCTCATCGGGTGGGCGGGCAAGGTCCTGGCCGAGCACCCCGATCAGCGGCGCGAACTCGCCCAGAATCCGGCGCTCATCCCGCAGGCGATCGAGGAGCTGTTGCGCTACGAGCCGCCCGCCCCGCACATCTCCCGCTATGTGACCCGCGACGTCGACATCCACGACCAGACGGTGCCCGAGGGCAGCGTGATGATGATGTTGATCGGGGCCGCCTGTCGCGACTCGCGCCAGTTCGGGCCCGACGCCGACTCGTTCAACATCCATCGCGCCAGCCGGCCGCACCTCACATTCAGCGTCGGGGCGCACTTCTGCCTGGGCGCCGCGCTGGCCCGCCTGGAGGGCCGCATTGCGCTGGAGGAAATCCTCAAGCGGTTCCCCGAATGGGAGGTCGACATGGCCAACGCCAAGCTCAGCCCGACGTCGACGGTGCGCGGCTGGGAAACCATGCCCGCCTTGGTGTCCTGATGACCGGCCGGGTTGAGGGCCGTGTAGCAGGGAAGGTCGCCTTCATCAGCGGTGCCGCCCGCGGGCAGGGCCGCAGCCACGCGGTGCGCCTGGCGGAGGAGGGCGCCGACATCATCGCGATCGATGTGTGCGGGCCGATCGACAACCTGGCCTACCCGCATTCCACCCCGGAGGATCTCGCCGAAACCGCCGACCTGGTCAAGAACCTCGACCGGCGCATCGTGACCGCGCAGGTCGACGTGCGTGACTACGACGGGCTCAAGGCCGCTGTGGACAACGGGGTCGAGCAACTCGGCCGCCTCGACATCATCGTCGCCAACGCGGGAATCGGGACCTTCGGCAACAAGCTGCACAAGATCCGCGAGCAGATCTGGCGGGACATGATCGACGTGAACCTGTCCGGGGTGTGGCACACGGTGAAAGCCGGTGTGCCGCAAATCCTCGCCGGCGGGCGCGGCGGCTCCATCGTGCTGACCGGTTCGGTCGGGTCGCACAAGGCGTTGGCCCATACCGGCCACTACATCGCGGCCAAACACGGCGTGATCGGGCTGATGCGCACGTTCGCGGTCGAGTTGGGCGAACACAGCATTCGGGTCAACTCGGTGCACCCGAGCCAGGTGAACACGCCGATGACGATGAACGAGGTCACGTACAAGCTGTTCCGGCCGGACCTGGAAAATCCCGGTCCCGAAGACTTCGCGCCGTTCTCGCAACAGATGCACATGATGCCGGTGCCGTGGGTGGAGGCCCGCGACATCAGCAACGCCGTGCTGTTCCTTACTTCCGATGAATCTCGTTATGTCACAGGCGTTTCGCTGCCCGTGGACGCGGGCGCCTTGCTCAAATAAGCACTAAATCAATAGTCACAACGAAGTGGAGAAAACGCATGCCTGAATTCGACTACGAAGAGATGAAGAAGGAAGCCGAGCAGTACATCAAGTTCGAGAAGGACAAGAAGAACCGGATCGCCTACATCACCTTCGATCGTCCCGACGCGCAGAACGCCACCAGCCTGGGCATGCGGCAGGTTTATGCCGACCTGATCCACAAGTGCAACGTGGACGACGACGTCAAGGTCGTCGTAATCCGCGGCGAGGGAGAAGATTTCGGTAGTGGCGGCGACCTACCGGAACAGCGGGGCATGATCGAGAACCCGGGCATGCCGCTGCTGCACGAGCTCGCGATCAATGACGACGAGGTCAAGTACCCGCCGGGTGGGTCGTACCGGTACCTGTCCACCGTCACCGACTTCTATGCCAAGGCCCGCGCCGGTAACCGTCCGCTGCAGGAGCTTCGGAAGGTCAGCATCATCGAAGCCAAGGGCTATTGCTACGGCTGGCACTTCTACCAGGCCGGCGATGCCGACCTGGTGATCTCCTCGGAAGAGGCTCTGTTCGGGCACCCCGCGTTCCGGTACGTCGGCTGGGGACCCCGGCTGTGGTGGTGGGCCGAGACGATGGGCCTGCGCAAGTTCTCCGAAATGCTGTTCACCGGCCGGCCTTTCAGCGCAAAGGAGATGTACGACTGCGGCTTCGTCAACAGCGTGGTGCCCCGCGACCAGCTGGAGAAGGAAACCGAGAAGTACGCGCTGGCGTGCTCGAAGTCTCGTCCGACCGACACCGTCGCGGTGCAGAAGACGTTCCTGGAGCTCTACAAGCAGCACAAGGGCGAGTACTTCGGCAGCCTTCTCGTCGGCATGGTCGAGGGCATGCTGCCGATGATCCAGAACGACGTGGACAACACGGTCGACCTCACCGCCGGCACCTTCGAAAAGGGCCTCAACAACGTGGTGAAGGACAACGACATGAACTTCCCGCCGGAGTGGCGCCTGAGCCGCTCGGGACGCGCGAAGCCCTAGAGTGCCCCGGGGAGAGCTCGTATGTCGGCGCTGACCGGCTTCCGGGTCGTCGAGCTGGCGGGGTCGGTCGCAGGGGAGTACTGCGGAAAACTGCTGGCCGACTTCGGCGCCGAGGTCATCAAGGTCGAGATGCCCGGGTGGGGCAGTCCCACCCGGGCGATGGCCCCCATCGTCGGTGACGTCCCGGTGCCCGACGGCAGCGCGCTGTTCGCGTACCTCAACACGAACAAGCAATCGATCGAGTTCGACGTCACCGACCCGACCGGCGCCGAGCGCCTGCACGAACTCATCGGGGCGGCCGACGCCGTCATCGACGACCGCGCGACGAGCGGGGCCGAGCGGCACCCGGACGTGGTGTTCTGCTCGATCACCCCGTTCGGCCTGGGCGCGGCGCCCGAGTTCGACAATGCCAAGAGCATCAACGTCTTTCACGCCAGCGGCTGGGGATACCACACGCCCAGCCATCCCGACACCGCCCAGCCGCCGCTGCAGGGGCCTGGGCGGTTCCTCGCCGACTACGAGGCCGGGCTGGAGGCGGCGCTGTGTGTCGCCTCGGCGTTGTTCGGGCGCATGCACAGCGGTCGGGGCGAGTCGATCGACATCTCGCAGCAGGCCGTCCTGGTGTCGCGGGCGGATTGCATCCTGGGCCGGTTCGTCACCGGCGAGGTCCCGGCCGACGGCGCCCGCGACGACTTCGACCAGCAGGGGCCTGCGTCGTTTTTTGCCTGCGCGGACGGATTCGTCTACCTGTACATGACCAGCCGCGCGCACTGGGTGGGTGTCAAGGCCCTGATGGGTGACCCGGAGTGGCTCAACGAATTCGATGACGATTGGCTGGAGTTCTCGGTCACGCGCGAGAAGGTGGCGACCTTTCAGCGCGGTTTCGCGGAGTGGGTCAAAGACCTTGCCAAGGAGGCGGCCGCGGACCAGGCCCAGCGCATCAGCGTGCCGCTGGTTCCGGTCAACGGCGCGGCGGACCTGCACGAGTCGCCCCAGTACCGGCACCGCGGCTTCTTCACCGATCTTCGGCACCCCGTGCTCGGCCTGGCGTCGTATCCCACCGTCCCGTATGCGCTTAGCGCCTCGCCCACCGAAATCGTCTCCGCCGCACCCACCCTCGGCCAGCACACGGCCGCCGTCTTAGGCCGGCTCGCCACACCGCACCCGCGGCCGGCGGTGAAGTCGCCCCAGCTGAAGCCGCCCCGCGATGCCCGCGGCGGTCCGCTACAGGGCGTGCGCATCGTCGAACTCACCAAGGTGTGGGCGGGTCCCTACGCGGGCAAGCTGCTGGCGATGCTGGGCGCCGAGGTGATCAAGGTCGAGACCGCGGCCCTACCCGAGGAGATGCGGGCCTACGGGGGCACCGACATCAACCACGCGCCGTTCTTCCTGAGCATCAACCCGGAGATCCTCAGCGTGGACCTGGACATCAAATCGCCCGAGGGGATGGCGAATCTGCGCGAGCTGATCGCGCGCAGCGACATCGTCATCAATAACCTGCGGCCCGGCGCGATGGAGCGCCAGGGCCTGGGGTACGAGCAGCTGGCCGAGATCAAAGAAGACATCATCGCGGTGTCGATCAAGATGTGGGGTAACGACGGGCCGCTCGGGCATCAAACCGGTTATGCGCCCTGCTTTTCCGCGCTGGCCGGGTTGGCCTCGCTGGTCGGCTACCGGGGCGGGCCGCCGCTCGGGGCCAGCATGCGCTACGGCGATTCGACGGTCGGTGCCGCCGCCGCCTACGCCGCGGTGGTGGCCTTGCTGCACCGGGAGCAAACGGGCGAGGGACAGTTCGTCGACGTCTCCGCCGTCGAAACCCTCTCCTCGATGATCGGCGACTGCCTGCTGGAACAGAGCCTCACCGGAAAGCGGCTCGGGCCCAACGGCAATGGCCACCCGGACATCTGCCCACACGGCTGCTATCCGTGCGCGGACGGTGCGTGGATCACCGTCGCCGCCGCCGACGAGGCCCAATGGCGCAGCCTGTGCGACGTGCTAGGCGCCACCACGCTGGCCGACGACCCGCGCTACGCCTCTCGGGCCCAGCGGCACGCGAACTCCGACGCCCTCGACGCCGACCTCGCACGCCTCACCGTGGCGCGCGATGCGGAGGAGCTGGCCGCTCGGCTTCGGTCGGCGGGCGTGCCGGGCGGCAAGAGCGCCACATCGGTCGACGTGATTGCCGATCAACGGCTTTGGGACCGCGAGCTGTACCGGTTTGTGAGCGACCATCGGGAGGGCCAGCGGCCCGTGCTCGGACCGTCGTGGCGCCTCACGCGCGATCCGGCCCAGATTTCGCGCGGCGCGCCCGACCTCGGCGAGCACACCGACTACGTTGTGCATCAGATACTGGCGACGGGAGTAGAAGCATGACGCAGACACTGGCCAACACCGTCGCCCTGGTGACCGGGGCCAGCAGCGGCATCGGGGCGGCGACGGCGAAAGCGCTTGCCGCACAGGGCGCCGCGGTGGCCCTGCTGGCCCGCCGGGCCGACCGGTTGGCCGAACTGAAGGCCGAGATCGAATCCGCCGGCGGCGCTGCGCTGGTCGTGCCCGCCGACGTCACCGACGCCGAACAGGTGGCGGCCGCCGTGCAGCGCACCACCGCCGAACTGGGGCGCCTCGACATCCTGGTCAACAACGCCGGCCTGATGCAGTCGGCGCCCGCGACCGAAGCGTCGGTGCAGGACTGGGATCACATGGTGGGCGTCAACATTCAAGGTGTCCTGTATGCGACCCGGGCGGCGCTCCCGCACTTGATCGAAGCCGCCGCCGACGCCGGGCGGGGGGTGGCCGACCTGGTCACCATCAGTTCGACCGCGGGATGGGTGGCCCGCCCCAACACCGCCGTCTATTCGATGACCAAGTTCGGCGTGAACGCGTTCAGTGAAGGCCTCCGACAGGAGGTGCTGGGGCAGCGGGTTCGTGTCGGCGTGGTGGGCCCGGGAACCGTTGACACCGAGATCTTCAGCCACCTGGCCGGCGCCTCGCGGGAGGCGATCGCCCGGCAGACAGCCGACATGGTCATGCTGCGACCGGACGACATCGCCGATGCGGTGCTGTTCATGGTGACCCGCGATCGCCGCGTGGCGGTCAACCACATGCTGGTACGCGCGGCCGAACAGACCTGGTAACCAGTTGACTTCGCAGTGGGTCACCGGCGACCGGTTCGGTGTCGCCATTCCCGCCGATCCGGCGGCCCTGCGCGACGGCGGGGCCAAGTTCCTCACCGACGCATTCCGGTCCTCGGGCGAGCTGGTCGACGGCAACGCCGTCGCCGCCGTCACCGCGTTCACCGAGATCGACGGCGGCAGCACCGGACGCAAAGTGATGCTGTCGGTCGAATACGCCACGCCCGCAGCGGGTTTGCACACCGACCTGTTCGTGAAGTTCTCCCGCGATCTCGACAACCCGATCCGCGACCGGGGCAAGACGCAGATGGAGCCGGAGGTGCGATTCGCGGCGCTGTCGCGCGCACCCGGTTTCCCGATAGCCGTCCCGCATGTGCAGTTCGGCGATTACCACCGCGACACCGGCACCGGGATCTTGATCACCGAGCGAATCAGGTTCGGCGGCAACGGGATCGAGCGGCAATATCACAAGTGCCTGGACTACGAGATGCCCGAGCCGCTCGATCATTACCGCGCTCTGCTCACCGCGCTGGCCCGCCTCGCCGGCACCCAGCGGTCCGGGCGCCTGCCGGCCGAATTGACCGCGCACTTTCCGTTGGACGTGCAGGCGGCGACGGTGGGAGAGCGAGCGCCGCTGTCCGCCGAACGGCTGCAACGCCGGGTGCAGCAGGTGGCCGACTTCGCCGAGATTCGTCCCGGCCTGTTGCCCGCTACCGTTGGCTCGCAGGAGTTCCTGGCCCGCTTCGGCGAGGACGTACTGCGGATCGCACAACACGAAGACGCCATCACTCACCGGCTGGGCACCGACACTGACTATGTCGCGTTGTGCCATTGGAACGCCAACATCGACAACGCCTGGTTCTGGCGCGATTCCGCGGGCGATCTGCACTGCGGATTGCTGGATTGGGGCTGCGTCGGCCAGATGAACATGGGCATGGCCATCTGGGGCGCCATGTCGGCCGCCGAAACCGACATGTGGGACGTCTATTTCGGCGAGCTGCTGCAGGTGTTCGTCGCCGAGGTGCATCGCTGCGGCGGCCCCGCACTGGACGCCGACCGGCTACTCCGCCACACGCTGCTGTACGCGGCGGCGATGGGCGTCGCCTGGCTCCTCGACGTCCCGGCGTTGCTCCGCAAGCGATTCGGCGACGACGTGCCCGACGATCGCCGCGACCCCCGCATCAGGGACGACGAAGGCCTGCGCGCACCGCTGCAGATGCTGTCGAATCTGCTGAGCGCGTGGGAGCGGCATCGTATCGGCGATCTGCTGGACGCCGCGCTGGCCGAGGTGAACTAAGGCTCGTCGTCGTCCCCGTCGTGCAGCAGCATTTCGGGATGATGAAACGTGTTGATGCGCGGCTGGCCGCGGTCCAGGTGGGGCGGGGGAAGCCATTCGGTGTCACCCCTGGCGTTCTTCCGGGTCGTCCAACCTCCAGGTCGCAACAGGCGATGCTGGGGTCCGCAGGCGAACGTCAAGTTGTTCACGTCGGTGGCACGGCATTGGGCCCAATCGGTGACGTGGTGAACTTCGCAGTAGTAGCCCGGCGTGGTGCACCCCGGGCCCGAGCATCCGCGATCCTTGGCGTACAACACGATTCGCTGCGCCGGGGACGCCAGGCGCTTCGTGTGATAGAGCGCCAGGGCCTTCCCCTTGTCGAAGATCGCCAGGTAGTGATGCGCGTGGCGGGCCAGGCGGATCACGTCGCTCATCGGAAGGACGGTGCCGCCACCGGTGAGCCCGCGCCCGGCGGCGGCCTCCAGCTCCGCCAGGGTCGTCGTGACGATGATGGAGGCAGGTAGCCCGTTGTGCTGACCTAGCTTTCCGGAGGCAAGTGATCCCCGCAGCACCGCATTCAACGCGTCATGGTTGCGTTGGCTCGCGCTGCGCGCGTCCCCCTCGATGGCCTCCTCACTCGGACTCGCGTCCACGCAAGGCTTTTCGTCGTCGGGATTGCACATGCCGGGCGCGGCAAGCTTCGCCAGGACGGCTTCGAGCGTGGCGCGTGCTTCGGGGGTCAGCCAGCCGCGCAGCTGCGACATGCCGTCGGCCTGCTGGTTACCCAGCGTCAGGCCGCGCTGCCGCGCCCGGTCCTCATCGCTGTAGTTGCCGTCGGGGTTGAGGCAGTCGGCGAGGGTGTCGGCCAGGTCCGCGAGTTGCTCGGGGCGAAACTGGCTGCCCTCCTTGGCCAGCCGGGCCTCCACCTGCTCGCGGGTTTCTGCGTCGATCCAGCCGGGCAGCTGGTGGTAGAACCTGCGGATCACCGCCACCTGGCCGGTCCCCAAGCTGCCGTGGCGTTGAGCCTCAGCGGTGGCAGGCATCGTAGGATCCATGGGTTCACCGGTAAGGCCGCGCCGCGGGCCCAGATCCCGCGCCTCTTTGATGCGCTGGGCCGCTTGGCCGCGGCTGATCAGCGTCTCTTCGGCAATCGCATGGGACAGCTTGCCGCCCAGCTCTTCCGGAGTGGCTTGGCGGGCGAGACTATTGATCAGCGGATGCTCGAGGGCCGGCAAGCGGCGCCTGATTTTCTCGTAATTCTTCAGCATCGCCAGCTGCTCGCGAGTAGCCAACGCGCCGCAGTCGCACTCGATCAGTTCGTCGAACGCAGCGTGGATCGTGGCAAAAGCCCCCGACAACGCCTCCCGACCGATCACACCCCGAAACTATCGGCGCCCACCGACAAAAACCGCCGTCAAAATCGCCCTAGATGCACACTCGCGCAATTAGTTTCAGCAATACGAAGGGCTGCCGGTCAGCACGTCCACACCATCAGCAGTGACATGGACGGTGTCGCGCCGGAACACCGCGCCGATGCCTTGCCGCCACACGTATCCGGTGAGCGCCAACACCATCCCGGCTTCGAGTTGGTCGAGTTCACCGGCGGCCAAGAGCGTTTCGGAGACCACGGGCGGGTCAAAACCGAGCCCGAGCCCGTGCGCCACGGGCATCGGGGGCACCGGCTCCCCGGCCGCCTCGTAGGCGGCGAGCAGATCGCGCGTCGATGCGCCCGGACGGCACGCGGCAAGCATCTTGTCGTACAGCGCGTTTGACCGTGCGAACAGCTTGCGGGTGTCGCCGCTGACGTCACCGACCGGCCAGGTTCGGCCCACCTCGGCGACATAGCCATTCGCCAGCGCGCCGGCGGCGAACGCGACGAGGTCGCCCGGCCGGGCCTCGGCCCCACCACGGTGCCACGGCTGTTCACGCGATGTCACCCACGCGGCGTCCTGGGTGGCGGGCGTGCTCACCCCGCCCGCGGCCATTGCCTCCATCATGACCCCGGCCAGCGTCCGCTCCGACACGCCAGGCGCCAATTGGCCCACGGCGGTGGCGAGCCCGTGCTCGGCGATCCGCAACGCACTGTCCATCGCGGCGATTTCATCGGGCGTCTTGATGCGCCGCGCGGCCCGCATCGCCGGTTCTGCGTCGACGAGTTCGGCATTCGGGAATGCCTCGGGCAGCAGCGCGGCGAAAGTCGGTGTGATCGCGTCGGTTCCGACCCGCATCGCCGCCTCGGCGCCGTCGACCTTCTTCAGCACGTCGATCAGCGTCATCGGATTCCAGGCCAACCCGTAGAGGTGATCGTGGTCGATCTCCTCCGGGACGCCCTCGTCGTCGGTGCTGTTGAGGTAGATGTCCCCGGTCGCGCGCACCAGCACACACATCGGTCCGAATGGCCGGGTCCCGGCTATCCACAGCTGCGGTGCGCCGGTGACATAGCGAATGTTGGCCTGCCGGCCCAACACCAGGATGTCCAGGCCGTGCTTGTCCATTTCGGCCAGCGCCCGGTCCCGGCGCCCCGATCGCAGTGCCCGGGTGTCGGGCAGAACCTCAGTCGCCATAAGGCGTATAGGGGTAGTCGGTAATCGGCGCGTAGCCGTCTTCGGTGATCACCACGATCTCCTCACTGCGATAACCTCCCGTTCCGTCCTCCCACATCACCGGCTCCAGCACCAGAACCATTCCGACCGGGAAGACGAAGCTGTCGTCGAACTCCTGACCGAGATCCGTTCCGATCATCGGGGCCTCGGCGGGATAGGTGCCGATGCCATGACCCAGGTAGAAGTGCGGTAGCCACGGCTTGCGACCACCGTGGGCCGCGATCGCCGTGCGCGCCAAATCACCGGACGTCACACCGGCTTTGGTCACCCCGAGCACGGCATCCAGCACCGCGCGCCACTGCCGGAACTGATCCTGCTGTTTCGGCGTCGGCTGCTCGCCGACCACCCACGTCCGGCCGAAGTCCGAGCAGTAGCCGTGGTAGGTGATGCTGATGTCGGTCCACAACACGTCACCGGCGGCCAGTTCGCGATCGGTGGGCAACAGCGGCAGCGCGAGATCGCCGTGCGTCGTCCACACCCCGGCTTCCCGCGAAGTCGGCATCACCTGCCAGATGGCCTCCAGCATGTTGGTGGTGGCGCCCAGCTCGAAGGCGCGCCGCACAAACGTGGCAGAGAGGTCGATCTGCCGCACGCCCGGCGCCAAAGCCTTCTGCACGTCGACGATGGCTTGTTCGGTGATCCGCGCCGCCTTGCGCAGGCAGGACAGCTCGTCGCGGGTTTTCACCAGTTGCGCTGCGCCGAGCACGATCGCCGCGTCCGTCGGCGGGCCGGCCGGAAATAGCTTGGCCGACGCCCGGCGCATCGCGCCGGTGAGCTCGTCGACCGCGATGTTGGACCCCGGCGGGACCAGATCGGTCAGCTTGCGCGCGAATTGCTCGACGCCGTGGTCGAATTCGAGATATGCGGGCCCATGCACATGATCGGCGGGCACCGGCAACTCCGCCGACGCCCCGCTGCGGAACGGCATGAACAGGTGCGGATGTTCGTCGTCGGCGAGCACCACCGCGACCGGACGCTCGACATGCGACAGGCCGGCGTCCACGAGGGGCCAGCTGGCCCCCGTCGCGTATCCGACATAGCCGTTCATCAGCAGGACCAGCGCGTCGACGCCCTGTTCGGCCATCGCGGCCCGCACCCGCGCCCCAACCTCCGTGCGCATGCGGGCAAAGTCCGGCTCGTCAGGTGCGTCCAGGACCGAGCGCCGCGCAGTCAATGTGTTCGTCATGCCGAGATCCCCAGGAATTCCTTGACGTTGCCGCCGACCACCCGAACGGCGTCCTCGGGTCCCACGGCCTCGACGACGGCGGCCAGCGATCGCTCCGAATAGCCGAAAGTGCTTTCGTTGTGCGGATAGTCAGAGGACCACATCACCTTGTCGATCCCGATCTCGTCGATCTGGCGTAAACCCAGGGGATCGACCATGAACGAGGCGCACATGTGGGTGTCCCAGTAGTGGCGGATGTCGTGCTCGGGCTGGTGCGCCAGCATGTGTTCATACGAGGCCCGGACGTGCTCCGCGTCCTGCAGCGCCGTGGGCACCCAGGCTATGCCGCCCTCGAACCAGCCGATCCGCAGCCCGCGATGCCGGTCGAGGATGCCGCCGAAGACGTACTTGGAGAACATCTCCCGGAACGAGTCGATGTTGACCATCATGGCCACCGCGACGCTGTTGACCTCGCTGGGGAACTTGGGCTGGCTCTCGCCGATGTGGTGCGTGATCGGCAGGCCCGCCTCCTCGATCTCGTCCCACACGGCGCTCATCGCGGTGCTCGAGTAATCGATGGGCTGGCCGTTCTCGTCGTTGCCGGGGCTGATTGGCATCAGAAAAGTGCTGAGCCCCAACGACTTCAGCTCGGCCAGCGTGCGGCGGGCGCCGCGGGGATCCCACCAGTTGATCAATCCGACGCCGTAGCAACGGCCGTCGGAGCGTTCCTGGACGTCGGCGATGTGCTCGTTGTAGACCCGGAAGATCCGCTCGCGGATCTCGTGGTTGGGGTGGTGGAACAGCGCGAGGACCGCGTTGGGGAAGGCCAGCTCCCTGTCGACGCCGTCCTCGGCAAGCTCACGGATCCGGGCCTCGACGTTGTTGGTGGCCGCCCCGGCCAGGTCGTCGTATTGCATCAGCACCGCGCTGAAATCGCCGACCACCATGGACTGTCCCGGTTGGCCGAGCAGATACGCGCCGTCCTCGTACCAGATCCGCGGCGCCTGGTCTTTGAGGTCGTCGGGGAAGCGCTCATAGAAGATGTCGTCGGCCACCGAGATGTGGTTGTCGGCGGAGAACACCTCGGTGCCGGGCGGCAGGCCGGTGTTGAACGAGGCCGCCTGCCCATGGCGATGCTTGGGCGCACCGATGACGCCTTCGGGATACAGGGTGGGGGCTGGGCTGGACATCGTCGTCCCTTCGTTTCCAATCACCGGGTGAGCACGCCGAGGCGTTCCAGGTCGGCGAGGTACTTCTCGATCAATTGCTGCGAGACATGGGGGATGGCGCGACCCGAGTGTTCGACCGCGGACTGGAACTGCGCGCCGGGGACCGGTGAACCGGCGATGGCCACCATGGGTTCACGGTAGACGTCCAGGACGGCGAGCACCGACTGGGCACGCTGCCGTTCCGGCAAGGCGCGCATTGCGGTCTCGAATCGCTCCAGCCAGCCGCCGTAGTCGTCGATCTTCTCGATCGCATACCCCGCGGCGATGATCCAGTCGACGAACGTGTCCAACGAAATGCCGTCGTCGTGCGGATTGGTGGTGTTGTAGGTGTCAAAACCGCTGCCGTGCCGCGGCCCGATGGCCGCGATCGCTTCGGCGAGGAAGCCCACCGGCAGGCCCTCGTAGTGCGGCCTGGCGTCGCGGGCGTGATAGAACGACCGCGGCGCGACACCGGTGGCGACCAGACTGAACAGCAATCGCGTGAAAATGTCTGGCACGTTGAGCTGTTCGGTGTAACGGGTGTCGGCCAGGATCATGCCGGGCCGGAACACCGCGACGGGTAGCCCGCACACGTCGTGCGCCTCGCGCATCAGCACCTCGCCGGCCCACTTGCTGATCCCGTACCCGTTGGCGTAGCTCTCGTCGACGACGCAGGCGGGCACGCTGCGGCGGATGTCGGTGTCCTCGTCGACGAGCTGGTGTGCCACGGCGCTGACGCCCATCGTGGAGATGTAGTGAACGGGCTTGAGCCTGGCCGTGATCGCCAGCCGGATCACCTCGGCGGTTCCCGCGACGTTCGCGGCGAACAGCTGGCGATAGGGCAGGACGTGGTTGACGTGGGCGGCCGGGTGCACGATCAGGTCCACGGTCTGGGTCAGCCGCTCCCAGGCCTGCGCATCGAGCCCGAACCGGGGCTCGCCGATGTCGCCGGCTATCACCTCCAGGTGGCCCTCGCCCAACGTCCGGAAGCGCTCGAGCAGCTCGGGGTCGGAGGCCAGCACGGCCTCGATGCGCTGCCGCGCGGCGGTCGCGTCCGCACCCCGCGTCAGGCACACCAGGGTGCCGCCCGCGTCGGCGAGCTGCTGCAGCCATTCCATGCCGAGGAACCGCCCCAGGAAGCCCGTCGCGCCGGTGAGCAGCACCGTGCGCACCTCACGGGTCGGCGCGGGCAGGGTCATCGCGGTCCGCAGGAGGTCGTCCTCGATGAACTTGTCCAGCGTCAGGTCCGCGGCGTGGACTTCGACACCGTCCGTGCCGTGCACCGACGCGAAGCTCGGTTTGTCGGAGTCGCGATGCCGTTCGATGTGGCCGGCGATGGCGAGCAGGTCACCGGTCGGGTCCACCACGACGCCGACCGGGACCTCGACACCGTAGATGTCGGCGAGCAGCGTCGAAAAGGTCAGTGCGGAAAGCGAATCGCCGCCCAGGTCGATGAACCGCGCCTCGGGCGATACGTCCGCGGCGGGCACGCCGAGGGTGGCCTGCACGGCCTTGGTGATGGTCGCCAGCACCGGCTGATCGGCGCCGCCGGTGCGCAGCGTGCGGAGCTGACCCAGCTGCTGGTCGGCCATAGTGGCGTAGAGCTCTTCGAGTCGATCGCCGTAGCGGGCTTTGAGCTTGGGGCGCAGGAACTTTCCCACCCCCGACAGCAGCCCATTAGCGAGGCTGAACGGCTCGGTCTCGATGAGGAAGTCGCGCGGGATCTCGTAGCCGTTGAGCTGGTTTTCGCGGGCGACCTGTCGCAGCGACTCGGCGATCGCGGAGGCGTCCGTTCCGCCTTCGGTCGGGACGACGACGGCGAGCAGGAAGGAGCGTTCGCTGCTGCCGTAGATGTAGATCTGGTGGATCAGCGGGCTGGTCGAGTACAGGGCTTCCAGCCGGGAGACCGCGACGAATTCGCCTTGCGACAGCTTGATCACGTTGTTGCGGCGATCGACGTAGCGCAACTGATCCGGCCCGACCTCGGCCATGATGTCGCCAGTCTTGTAGTAGCCGTCCTCGTCGAACATCGTCGCCGTCAGGTCCGGCCGGTTGTAGTAGCCGGCCATGAACCTGGCCGACTTGACCGCCAATTCCCCACGCGGATAGGGCTTGTCGGTATTGAAGTAGCCCAGATCGGGAACGTCGAGCAGCTTGTAGTCGATCACCGGCGGACGCAGCACGTGCTCGTCGGCCACGATCATGCCACCGGCGATCTCGGTGGACGAGTAGCCGATCAGCAGGTGCTGGTCCAGCACGTCCTCCATGAAGGCCTTGATCTCCGGGGACAACGCGGCCGAACCACAGCCCACCGCCAGCACCCGGCCGCCCAGAATCCGTTCGCGGATCGCCGTGACGAGTTCGGGGGCAGCATCGTCCGAATGCGTGTGGCGGTCTAGCTGTGATGTCCAGGGAGGTTGTCCCGTTCGGTGTCGGTGAGCCTGTGTGACAGGTGAAGGCCTCCGGTTGTGAAGTGGAGCTGTCTAGAAACCGCTTCACCAACCAGGAGGCCTTCGTGTCCCACGTTAACGCTGCATTGACCCCGCGCGCCCGTTTGAGGCTTGCCCAGCTCGTCGTCGAGCAGGGTTGGACCTACGCCGCAGCGGCCAAGATGTTCATGGTCGCGGAACGAACGGCCAAAAAGTGGGCCGTCCGATACCGCACCGAGGGGCCTGCCGGCATGCTCGACCGCAGTTCAAGGCCGCATCGCAGCCCGACCAAAACCAATGTTCAGCTGATGCGGCGAATCGTGAAACTACGGTGGCGCAAGCGACTGGGGCCAGTTCAGATCGCTGGTCAACTCGGCATGGCGGCCTCGACCGTGCACGCCGTGCTGACCCGCTGCCGAATCAACCGGCTCTCGCACATCGATCGCGTCACCGGCGAACCGCTGCGCCGCTACGAGCATGCCTATCCGGGTTCATTGATCCATGTCGATGTCACCAAGTTCGCCAACATCCCCGACGGTGGGGGTCACAAGTTCATGAGTCGCCAACAAAGCAGACGCAACGCCCGCCAGACCGCCCGCCGCACCGGCGAACGCAACAAGCGATATCAACCCAGAATCGGAATAGCGTTCTTACACACCGTCATCGACGATCATTCCCGCGTGGCATACGCCGAAATATGCACCGATGAAAAAGCCTCCACCGCCATCGGCGTGCTCCGACGTGCCATCGCGTGGTTTGCCGATCATGGGGTCACCGTCGAAAGGGTCTTGTCCGACAACGGCTCGGCCTACCGGTCCTACGCCTGGCGTGACGCCTGCACCGAATTGGGCATCACCGCCAAGCGAACCCGCGCCTACCGGCCCCAGACGAACGGCAAAGTCGAGCGATTCCACCGCACTCTTGCCGACGGCTGGGCCTACGCCCGACTCTACGAATCAACCGAACACCGCAACGACGCTCTACCCGGCTGGCTGCACTCCTACAATCACCACCGAGCCCACTCCGCCCTCGGAGGCCAGCCACCGGTCACCCGACTGACCAACCTCCCTGGACATCACATCTAGCTCGCGCTGATAGTGGTGATAGAACATCTCGCACACCCTCGGCACCAGGCTCAGCGAGGTGGGGCGCACCAGCGCCAGGTCCTCGAACAGTGTCGACAGATCGCTCTTGGCGGCGAAGTAGCTGGTGCCACCGTTCGCCAGGGTCAGGATCACGTAGCCATAGCCGATCAGGTGGCTCATCGGCATGTAGCTCAACGTGATGACCGGTTGGTCGGATTGCGCGAGCCAGGTGCCGATGCACAGGCTCTCGGTGAACATCGCGCCCTTGGGCGTGCCGGTGCTGCCCGACGTGTAGAACACCCAGGCCAGCGGGTCCTCGCCGGCCGGCGCGACATGCAGCGGCGGGGGAGGCAACGAAACCCCATGCGCGACAACGTCGTCGATTGTTTCGATGGTCAGCGCGCTGTCCGCCGCGGCCAATCGCGCGCATGCCGCCTCGTAGGCGGCGCGCTGGTCGTCGTCGCGGGGTTCGTAGTCGAAGACGATGAGGCGTTGCGGGGCCGTGCCGATCAGGGTGGCCTCGACCGCGTTCTCGAGGTTGTCGATGCCGACGGCGAAGATCCGGGGCTGCGTCTCGGTCAGGATCGGCGCGTGCTGGCTGGCCGGCGCGCTGGTCTGCAGGGGCACCACCACCGCGCCCAGGTGAATGCACGCGCATTCGATGGCCGTGTAGTCGATGCTGGCGAATCCCAGCACGCACACGAAGTCTCCGGTGCGCACCGGATGCTGCTCGTGCTGGTGCCAGTCGGCGGCCAGCCCCTGCACCCGCGCCCACAGATCCGTATAGGTGATGGTTTCGAACTGCGGCAGGAAGCGCAGCGACGCACGCCCGGTGCCGGGATCGGTGCTGATCTCACGGACACGCTGTCCCAGCGCAGGCCGGTCGGCGTAGCCCTGCAGGACGGTCGCCATGACCTCGGCGATCCGCAGGCCCGACGCGCGTGCCGCCGCGGCGATCTGGTCATCGGGCCGGGTGATCTGGAACTGCTCGTCCTCGGCGTACAAACGCTCCCGCCGGCGCGCCACCCGCTCCCACTGATCTTGCGCGGCACCGGGATCCTTAACGTCAGAGCGACCGACGAACGCCATCATCCACCACCTTCATGTGTCGGTGCCTCGCCTCGAGTCAGTCAAGGTAAGTGACACCGGTGAGTTGTTCGGAGAGCTGCCAAAGCTTCGTCATGTCGGTCTCGCTGCGAGCCAACCGGGCAACGCCGGCGAAAGTGACTCCGCCCCCCACGGTTTCGTAGAAGCCGCGCGGGCCGTAGTATTTGGCGCCCTCGGCATCCGGCGACACCGCCGCGTACAGCGTCGGCTTGATGCCTTCGTCGACGTCGAGCCACATGAACGGCAGCAGTCGCCAGGTCAGCCGCGTGAGTCGCGCCTGCAGCGTTGGCTTTTCGCGACCGTAGGACGCGCCGCTGAGCAGATTCGTCTTGGTCAGCCCGGGATGCGCGGCGTTGGACATCAGCCCCCAGCCACCGAGGCGGCTGCGCCGGTCCAACTCGACCGCGAACATCAGCTGCGCGAGTTTGGCGATCCCGTAGGAGTACATGGGCTTGTAGCCGCGTTCGGCATTGGGATCGCCGAATTCAATCTTCCCCTGCGTGGCGGCGAGGCTGCTCACGGTGACCACGCGGGCGGACTCGGCCGCGCGCAGCAGCGGCAGCAGGCGTCCGGTCAACGCGAAGTGCCCCAAATGGTTGGCGCCGAACTGCAACTCGAAGCCGTCATCGGTCTGCTGGCGTTGCGGGGGAGTCATGATCCCGGCGTTGTTGATCAAGATGTCGATCGGCCGGCCCTCCGCGCCTAGCTGGTCGCCCAGGGCCGACACGCTTTGCAGCGACGACAGGTCCAGCTGCCGGATGCTCAGCTTCGCCGCCGGCACCTCGCGCCGGATCTCGGCGATCGCCGCTTCGCCCTTGGGCCTGCTTCGTATCGCCATGACGACATCAGCGCCGGCGGCGGCGAGGCGTTTCGTCAGGCCGAAACCCAAACCGCTGTTGGCACCGGTGACGACGGCGAACCTGCCGGATAGATCCGGAACCTGCAGCGTTAGAGAGGGTTTCACCATGTGACGGGAAGCTCGTACACGCCGTAGGCCAGGGTGTCATGCTTGAACGGCAGCCCCTCGACCGGTTCGGCGAGCCGCAGCGTCGGGATGCGGCGGAACAGCGTTGGCAGAGCAATCTGCAATTCCATCCTGGCCAGCTGCTGACCCACACACTGGTGGCGGCCGTAGCCGAAGCCGACGTGGGCGCCGTCGTCGCGGCGCAGGTCCAGCCGGTCGGGATCGGGGAATTGGCGGGGGTCCCAGTTCGCCGGTGCGACGTCGAGGATGATGCCCTCGCCGGCCCGGATGGTTTCGCCACCGACTTCGATGTCCTCCACGGCAATCCGGCGCTGACCGGTCTGAATGATGCTGAGGTAGCGCATCAGTTCCTCGACCGCGGCGGCGATGGCCTTCGGGTCATCGCTGTCGCGCAGGAACGCCAGCTGATCCGGGTGCTCGAGTAGGGCCGCGATGCTCAGGCTGATCATGTTCGCGGTGGTCTCGTGACCGGCGATCAGGACGCCGAGCGCCAGCTGGGTGGCCTCGCGCACGCTGATCTCTTCGGCGTTCACCCGCTCGGCGAGGTCGGACACCAGATCCTCTGAGCGGTCAGCCATCTTGGCCCGGATCAGGTTGGCGATGTATTTCGCCAGCGAGGCCGCACCCTGGGCGGTGTCCTCCTCGGTCGCATTGCGGGCGGTGCCCCGCTGGGCCTGCTCCTGGAAGAAGTCCGCGTCCTCGTACGGCACGCCCAGCATCTCGCTGATCACCAGCGACGGGATGGGCAGCGCCACCGTGCTGACCACGTCGCCCGGGTTGGGGCCGGCTAGCAGGGCGTCGACACGCTCGTCGGCGATCTTCTGCACCGCCGGCCGCAGCCCCTCAACACGCTTGAAGGTGAACGGTTTTGACAGCATCCGGCGGTACCGGGTGTGCTCTTCGGCGTCGGAGGTGAACACCGAGCGCGGCCTCTTGTCGACAGTGGCCAGCATGCCCTCGTTCCAATGCGGGTATCCGGGCAGCCGGTCGTCGACGCTGGTGCGGGAATCGGTGAACAACGCGCGGATCGCGTCGTAGCCGTGAATCAACCAGGGCGTGCTGCCGTCCCAGATCCGGACTCGGCTCAGCTGCTTGTTTGTATTGAACGCCAACGATTCTGGGGGCGGGGCGAATGGGCAGCCCGCGGCCCGCGTCATCGGGAATTCCAAAATATCGGTGGCGGTCATTGTGCTCCTTGGTTTTTCGGCTGCTCGGCCTCCGCCGGTTCACCGGCCGCGATCACGTGGACGGGTGCACGCCACAGCCCAACGATCGCGTCGATCAGTCCTTCCCCGGCGACCGGCCAACTGGAACGCGCTCTCGGCCCGTATTCGGCCAGCGCGCCTTCGTGCTCGGCGCAGGTATGCATCAACAGGTTTCGCATCATCACGATTCGCTCGGCACGCACCCGCTTGGGCAGATCGGGCAGGCAGCGGTTGATCCCATCGATCGTTTGCACCAACAGCGGCGAGGTCAACGCGTCCTTGGTGACGACCTTGCGGTAGGTCGGGTCGGCCATGGCCTGCGCCGCGAATCGCGCATACCAACTCGGGGTCCCGAGCACGGTCAGATGCTCGGTGAGCGGCCGCACCAACGTGCCCACCCAGTCCCGCAACTCGGTGGAATCGCCGATGTCGCTGACCATCTGCGCACGCAGCTCCTCGATCGGCTCGCGGTGCTTGCTTTCGATCGCGCGCAACAGCTCGGTCCGAGTGCCGAAGTGATAGCACGCGGCGGCGTTATTGCCTTGCCCCGCCGCCTCGCTGATCTGCCGGTTGGACACGGCATACATCCCGCGTTCGGCGAACAACCACTCCGCGGCGGACAAGATCGCCTCTCGCGTCCCCGTCGACCGGTCGGAGCGAATCGTGCGCTCGGCTTTCACCGCCCCAGTGAACACCGCCGGACGGATTAAATCAAGCAATTTATTTAGTGGAGCGTCGGTTCTGCCGCCCGGCCGCGTTGCCGGCGGCCGGACTTAGTTGGTAAGGCCCTTTTTGATTGCCGCGTCCTGCTTTTGGGCGACGTCGTTCACGAAGTCCGGCGGCACCAGCGAATCGGGCGGCCCGTCGAACTCCAGCTCGACGAAGGCTTTGCCCTCGGTGAACATCACGACCGTCACGCCCTTTGCTCCATCCGGCGACGGTCCCGAGATCGTCGTGCCGCCCGCGCCGATGGCGGTCGGCTCCGGCACTCCGTGGACGTAGCCGTCCGTGCTTCCCTTCGCGGCCTTCAGCGCGGCGGCGGCCGCGGCCGGGTCGGCCAGGACCTGAATGCTGTCGACGATGACGTGGGTGCGGTCGGAGTTACTGAACGTCGTCGTGGCGCCGACCTGGCCGTTCGGATTGTTGATCGGCACGGCGGCGATGAAGGCCTCCGGCGCGTTGATATCGCTGGCCTTGATCAGCAGGCCGGTGTAGTCCGCCGGCGCAGCGGTGCCGGTCGTCGTCGTGCTGGCACGGCTCGTCATGGCGGAGGTGGATGATTTCGACGTCGTCGGCGAGGACTTGGAGCCACCGCTGCAGGCCGCCGCCGAGGTCACCGCCATGGCGAGCGCCGCTACCGCAGCGAGCTTCAGTAGTGCCTTCATTCGCGGAGACTCCCTTCACGGCGCCCGGCGTGCCGATCGCGATGAACGGTACGGCACATCGCCGCGCGACGCGGGAGAAATCGCGCCCGTAATGAGTTTGCTAGGCGGGCCGTGGTGCGCCCCCGTCGGCGTAGCCAGCGGCTAACTCAGCCGCCGAGCCCCTTCTTGACGGCCGCGTCTTGCTTGGTGCCGACGTCGTTGACGAAGTCCTCGGGCGGCAGGGAGTCGGCCGGTCCATCGAATTCCAGCGTGACGAATGCCTTGCCCTCCGTGAACAGCAGGATCGCGATGCCCTTGGAGTTGTCCGAGGAGTTGCCGGTCAGCACGACGCCGTTACTGCCGATCTTGGACGCGTCCGTGGTCGGGTGCTTGAGCGCGGCGCCCTGTCCGGCCTTCGCCGCGTTCAGCGCGTCCGTCGCGGCACCGGGGTCCGCCAGGACCTGGATGGTGTCCTTGATGACGTGGTTGCCGTCCTGGGCGCTGAACGTCGTCGCGACGCCCGGCTGGCCATTCGGGCTGTTGGTGGGCTGGCCCGCGGTGAAGGCGACCGGCGCGTTGATATCCGCGGCCTGGATCAACAGCCCGGTGTAGTCGGTCGGCTGGGCCGGCGACGGCGAGGCGGGCGCCGAAGTTGCGCTGCCGGCCGACGAGGTAGCTGATGCCGATTTCGATGGCGCTGACGCCGGTTTGCTGCCGCACCCGGCCAGTGACAGCGCCACCGCCGCTGCCGCGGCTACGCCCGTTACCGCCAGCTGAGAACCCCTCATCGCATCGTGCTCCTTCCAGGCTTGGACGACCTCGGCGACTGGTGTCGGTCTCGCCGCCCTGAAACGCACAGTACATTGCGCGGATCGTCCAAAGAGCCTGGTGGACCCGATACGAATTAGTCCAGCCGGTCGCGCAAGCTCTGCAGGGTGCTGGCCAGGATGCGTGACACCTGCATCTGTGACACCCCGATTCGCTCGGCAATCTGACTTTGGGTCATCGACTCGAAGAAGCGCATGTGCAGCACCTCCCGTTCGCGTTGCGGGAGCCCGCTGATCAGCGAGCGCACCGCTTCGCGGTTGGTGATGTGGTCGATCTGGGGATCGATGCCACCCACCGCATCGGCGACCGAGCGAGTATTGCCGGAGCCATCGGAACCCACCGGGGCGTCCAGGGAGTCCAGCTGATAGGCGTCTCCCGCGACGAGACACTCGACGATCTCCTCATGCGGGACGCCGAGTTCTTTGGATAGCTCGCTGGCTGTCGGGGCCCGGCCCAGTCGTTGCGACAGGTCCGCGGTGGCCCTGCTGATCTGGACATGTAGCTCGCGTAGCCGTCGCGGCACGCGCATGCTCCAGCTGAAGTCGCGGAAATAGCGCCGGACCTCGCCCATCATGGTGGGAATCGCGAACCCGATGAAGCTAGGTCCCTTGTCGGGGTCGAACCGGTTGATGGCGTTCATCAGCCCCAGTCGCGCGACCTGGGTTAGGTCTTCGAGACCCTCGCCACGGCGCCCGAAGTGGCGTGCGACGTGATCGGCCAGCGGCAGGCATCGCTTAACGATGCGTTCGCGTTGGCGGCGGTACTCATGCGATTCGGCCGGCAGCGTGCTCAGGACGAGGAACATCTCGACGACGTCGTCGTACGAATCGTCGGAACGTCTCTTCGCCGGCGGCGCCGGCCGAGTGGCCGGGCGGGGAGGAACAAGGACGTCGGTCATCGGCGAACCCGCCTTACCCCGACGGTATAAAAGTTGAAATCACTTGCGGACCAACGGAGTTGCATTTTTCAGCACACTCCTTCCCCAGTCGTGTGCAGCAAAGCATCGCAGACGTGCGTACGGCACTCCCACTGCTCCAATCCACGAACATGAATTGGCTAACGCAGCACGCGCGTTGCTGGAGCGGGGGCGGGGTGATCGAGAATCGATCGCCGGAGCCAAGGCTCAGCAGCCGGTGCGGCTGAATGACCGCTTTGAGCTAAACGGCGATGTGTCCAGAAACGGACTCAATCAGTGATACTACGCCTGATGGCATAGAACCGCGATTGGTGTGCCGCGGTTCGGGTGGCTGGCTATCGATATCGCTGCAAAGTAAGGCTCGCCTGACGTGGTAGTCGACCCAGGGCACGGCGCTGTCAGTTCTCAATACCGCCCCGACTCGGTACTGTTCGGCAAATGTCTTGGACCCGTGTCGATCACCGTGTCGGTGGGCCGCGTCGAGAACAACGCGGCCGGAACGCATTCCGCGGCGGTTGCCGGTGAGTGATGAAGGACTGCTGGCCGGACAGACCGCGGTGGTGTCCGGAGGCAGCCGCGGTATCGGCCGCGCGGTCGCCGAACTGCTCGGCAAGTGTGGTGCCGCGGTGGTGGTCAACGGGCGCGATGCCGATGCCGTCGAGGAGACCGTCGCGGCGATCGGGGCGTCCGGCGGACGGGCCGCCGCGCTCGTGGGAGCCGCCGACGAGGAGGCCGTCGCCACCGCGCTCATCGATGCATGCACCGGCACATTCGGCGGCCTCGACATCCTGATTAACTGCGCCGGCGTTGCCGAGCCGCAGGGCTCCTCGATCCTGGACATTTCGCCCGCCGAGTTCGACCACCTGATCGGCGCGCACCTCGGCACTGCCTTTCACACCTGCCGGGTGGCCGCGCGCCTCATGGCAGCTCAAGGACACGGGGCGATCGTCAACACCAGCTCGGTCGCGTTCCTTGGCGACTACGGCGGCACCGGCTACCCCGCAGGCAAGGGCGCCGTCAACGCCTTGACCATGGCCATCGCCGCGGAGTTGAAATCCACCGGCGTGCGCGCCAACGTGGTGTGTCCCGGCGCGAAGACCCGGTTGTCCACCGGCGCGGAGTACGAGCAACACATCCACGACCTGCACCGGCGCGGCCTGCTGGACGACGTGACCATGCAGGCATCGTTGGACAGCGCCCCGCCCGAGTTCGTAGCCCCTCTCTACGCCTACCTGGCCAGCGACCTGGCGCGTGACGTGACGGGTCAAATCTTCGTCGCCGCAGGCGGATTCGTGGGCCGCTTCGATCGCCCCACCCCGTCGCTGCTGGGATATCGCGATCACCACGACGGGGCTCCGTGGTCGGTCGAGGACCTGCACACGATGCTCAGCACTGCCTAGGCCGCGAGCGTGAAGATGCCGAGCAGTACGGCGTAACCCGCCACGATCACCGCCGCCCCGCCGCCGCTGATGCGGACCGACGAGCCGTCAATGGGGTCGAGCCAACGTCGAAAGGGCAGGGACGCGGCCGGCACGAGTACCCATTGCAGCGCGACGATGCTGACAACGTTGCCGATGAAAAACGATAGTGGTCCTGTGAATCCCACATGCTCGAGCACCGGCGACAGAAATTCAGTGAGCAGCATCGCGGTCGGATAGAGGCACAGCAGGACCAGCATCGCCGTCTTCCATGCGGGGGTAATCCTGGTGTGCCCGTGGTCAATTCGAATGGTCGAGCCAAACGGTGCGCTGTGCGGCAGTTCGGCGAAGTCGCGGGTCAATTCACCGCGCAGGCGTGGCAGCGCTTCGCGGCGTTCCTGCGATCCGATCCATGCCGCCAGCTGGCTTGGCGTGCGAAACCGAAGTAACGACATCCACTGGCCGGTGGAATCGGCCGGAAACACCGCAGTCCCTTCATATCCGGCGAAGCTAGAGCTGGTGTATGTCAGATCACGTTGCGCGGCAACAAATTCGGTCTCCTTTCCGGGCGCCACGCTGTGCAGAAAGATGCCTGCATCGGCAGGCGGCGGTTCACCGGGGACCAGGATGAGATCAGTGCGACGCTGCCACCAACCGTTCGCTTGGCCGTCGCTGAGCACCGCCGCTCGTTGCGGGCCATCCAGCCAGGCATCCAGCAAGTCTGCGTCGTCAAACGACACCTGGACCGCCCAATCCAGTTGAGCACTTTCCTGAACCGATTGGCGGGCGCTGACGTGTCCCGCCGACTGACGGGCCGAAGCGAGGTAGGTGGCAATCCACTGACCGAACCGGTCGGGATCCGACGGTGGGTGGAAGGTCGTGATTGCGGACGCGACAGCAGTCATATCCGTTGTCTACCATCTCGGCTTTGCCAACCACCTGACTTGTGCTGGGCTCCAGGTCGATGCGGCATAACCGCCCGGTCCGATCATCGCTACCCCGATCTGGGGCCATCCGCCGTGCCCGCGGTGGATACTTCGGGAGTGTTCGACGTTCGAGAAGCGACAGCAGCAGACAAGATGGCCGTCGCTCACGTGCACGTCCGGTCCTGGCAGCAGGGCTACCGAGGTCTCGTCGCGCAGGACTACCTCGACGGGTTGCGTCCAGAGGACATGGCAACTCGATACGCTTTCGAGACGATGGATCTGCGCGGGCCGTACACCCTGGTTGCGGTTGGCCGCGATGCGATACACGGCCACATCACCATCGGCCGATCGCGCGACGACCACCCGATCGACAGCGGCGAGGTCTGGTCGCTCTACGTCGACCCGCTGTATTGGGGCACAGGGGTCAGCCACGCCCTCATCGCCGCCGGGTGCGACCGACTGAGCCGCGCCGGCCACGACGCGGCCTTGTTATGGGTGTTCTCCGCGAACATGCGTGCCCGGCGGTTCTACGAACGCACCGGGTGGACGACCGACGGACTTCAGCGAACAGATGCCTTCGCTGGCACATCCCTGCAGCAGGTCAGGTACGTCACCCGACTAGGGCGCCAGACGTAGAACGCCGGAGCGGACAAGCGGCGCAATCGCGCCGAGTTTCTCTTCGTCGGTGAGGTCGCACGGGAGTTCTCGGATCCAGAAGCCGCGGGTCTGGACAATGAAATCCACCGCTTCACAGGCCAATTCAAGGTTCCGGTCATGTCGCTAATGGCGCGGCGGGACGGGGCGACGCTGTTGTCGTCGTACCAGACGGCTGGCAGAAGGTGGCCGAAAACCTGGTGATATCGCAGGCGAAAATCGTTGAAGGCGGCCGCATTCTGAGGCCGGCTACCCGCTGCCGTTGTCTCGGTCCCACCATGATCGCCGGCGGGCGTCCTTGACGAGTCGATCGATCACGAAGGGCGTGCTGAAGGCCAACGCCTCGTCAAGTCGGCCTTCAAGCACCACAACAAACTATCGGGCGGCGCGACGGTAGAGGCATGAGAGATCGGCGGAGCGTCCAGCGGGGCTGGAAATGGTGAGCCTGCCAATGGTGACTCTCTCGGTGGTGTTCTTCGTGGTGTTCACGGTTTCACCCTTCTCGTTGCTAGGCCCCGCTGCTCGGAGCTCACTCGGTTGGGTCAACTCTCGCCCCCGGGCACGCACTCCGTCTATCCACCGACTGGACGATCCCTAGGGTGAATGCACTGTCCACCGATCGGCGGACGGTGGTAGCTGCGGCGCCCCGACCTCATGGCGTGCGGTGGGCCGCAAAGATTTGCCGCCTGTCGGCAATGTCGCACGGTGTGCTGTGTTCGGCGGTCCTGCGGCCTAGGCTGTCTCCGAACTGCAGAGGGGTGCCCACATGCAACCGAACCCGCTTGACCCGGTGGCCAGCGAACGGCTATCCCATGCCGGGAAGGTGTTCACCTCGGACCTGTCGATCAATGAATTCGCCTTGCTGCACGGGGCCGGATTCGAGCCGATCGAGCTTGTGATGGGCGTTTCGGTCTATCACGTGGGCTATCAGTTCACCGGGATCAAGCAGCAGTCCGAGCTGCCGGTGCTGACCGACGCCACGTATCGCGCCCGCTGGAATGCGATGTCGCGGATGCAGGCCGAGGCCGACTCCCTCGGCGCCGACGGCGTGGTCGGCGTGCGGCTGGATTGGCGCCATCAAGGCGAGGGTGAGCATCTCGAGTTCATCGCCGTCGGAACCGCCGTGCGCTACACCCAAAAGCCGGGAGCGTATCGGCGCGCGAACGGACAGGCGTTCACCAGCCACCTGTCGGGCCAGGATCTGACCACCCTGCTGCGATCCGGATACAGCCCGGTCGCGTTCGTGATGGGCAACTGCGTGTTCCACGTTGCTGTGCAAGGGTTTATGACGATGCTGAAGCAGGCGGGGCGCAACGCGGAGATGCCGCAGTGGACGCAGGGCAGCTACCAATCCAGGGAGCTGGCGATGTCGCGCATGCAGGCCGAGGCCGAGCGCGACGGCGCAACCGGCGTCGTGGGCGTGCATTTCGCGATTTCGAATTATGCGTGGGGACATCACACCGTCGAGTTCTACGTGGCGGGCACGGCCGTCCGCCGCCACAGCGAGCCGCAGACCATCACCCCGTCGTTCGTTCTCCCGTTGAGTGATTGATGACGGGCTTCGACGGCGAGCGGCTCAGCCGCGCGATCGGCGCGGCTTTGTCGGGGCCCGGGGGAGTCGGGCTGGTGGTCAAGGTGTTTTGCGGAGTCCCGGGCGTCATTCTGACCCCGGCGCGGCGGGGATTCTTTCGTTCGCAGCCCGAGCGGATACAGATCGGCGACTGGCGCTACGAACTCACCGCTGACGGCCGCCTGAGCGCCGCCCACGTCGTCAACGGCATCGTGCTCGCCGAGGAAGTCCTCGCGGCCGCGGCCGTCGGTCCGCATATCGCCCGCGCGCTCGCCCAGGTGCTCAGCCATTACGGCCCGACGATCATGCCCAACGTCGAGGCGGCGCTTGACGTCCTCGAGGCCGGGCCCTGGGCGTAGTCCAAACAACCAGTGGCCCAATGCCTTTCGGCTATCCGCCTAGTTGCGCCTGATCCATTGCCACCACCCACCGGCTCAACCGCCATACGCCCTGGTGCTTGACGGCGATGAATTCGTAACACCCGGTCAGGTCGGGGGTGGGCGGACCGCCGTCCTTGATCGCGAATACCTGGACGTAACAGCGTCCGGTCGCCTCGCTCGCGCTTTGGCTGGAAAACCAGAACGAGTTCAGGGCGTGGCGTCGTTGGTTGTTCTCGGAGGCGAACTTCGCCTTCCTGGCGGCCAGCAGGCTCATCACCGTGTCGATGTCCTGCGTCAGCTCGGCGCCTTCGTGTAGCAGGCCGAGCTGCGGCGCCTCGGTGAACAGTTCGCGGAACTCATCCAGCCGGTTCTCGTCATAGGTGTGGGCGTAAGCGCCGAACAGGTTGATGATCGCCAACCGATCGGCCACGTCGAAGTCGACGGAACCCACGGCGCCGGGTCGTTTCTCTCCCATTAGTTGGCCTCCTCGGTGTGCCCGCCGCGCCGCCGGTGAACCAGGCTGCGGCCGGTGCGCAGCATGCCGCGAAACGCATAGGCGGCGGTCACGATGCACAGCAGGATCAGCAGCACGAACATTGGCAACCAGTTGTCCCTGCTGTGGTTGACGTTCCACCAGACGATCGTGAAGAGCACCGCGCAGAGCACCAGCACCCCGTCTCGCCAGTTGCCCCGATACGACAGGGCAGCGCGGCGCAGCACGCGGCCGCGGTCGGCTGCCTCGACCAGGTCATCGATGCGGCCTTCGATGGTGCGCTGCAGATCGGCCCGCCTTTTGGCGTCCTGCGGCGGCAGCTTTTCCAGCAGCTCCATGTCCTGCCGAATCAAACCCCGATAGTCCGGGCCCCGGAATTGACCGGCCGCGACCGCTAGCAGCGCACCACCGAAGATCGGTGCGCTGTTCAACGCGACCGTTGCGAGACCCACCACGTCTATGCCTCCTTAGGCCGATGGCCCGAATTCAGGACGCCGCGGAGGACCGCCGCCGCACCCGGGGCTCGGGGCCCCGCAGCGCATCCATCGCCCGCATCATTTGCGGATAGGCGATCGCGGGGCCGATCCAGCGGATCAGGTAGCGCCGAAGGTCGTCGCCGCTGCGCGACGGCCTGCCCGGGTCGGCCAGGAACGAGTGCAGTACCCGCAGCGTGAATTCGTTCAACTCGTCCAGCTCGGCCTCGTCGAAACCGTGCTTCTCCCAATCGATGTCGTAGCGGTGCAGCATGGACCGGCAGAATGCCAGCGCGGTATCGGACACGATGGAGGCCACCTGACCGCCGCGGCGCTGGTTGAGCACCAACTCGACCTGCTTGTCCGACGCCAATTGCTCGACGGCGAAAGCGAATCCCTCCGTCACCGCCACGACCGGATCGGTGACGCCCTTGACGTGGGCCGCCAGGTGATCGAGGAACCCGTCGGCGGACCGCATCGCGCTCGCGAGCAACAGCTCCTGGGTTCCGGGGAAGTACCTGTACACGGTTTGCCGGGTGACGCCAAGCGCGCGGGCGACGTCGGCGATCCGCATGGCCGAACCGCGCTCGCCGATGATGGTGTCAGCGGCGTTCAGGATCCGCTCGATCGCCTCCTCGTCGGAGGCGGGCGTGTTCCCTCCCCAGCCGTGACTGCGCATCGTCAGTGGGCGGCGAGCGGGTAGTTGGTCGTCATCACGGCTAGATCATATCGTCGCAGCTAAACGATCGTTGCTGCCGCGCTCAGGCGGCGGAAATTCGGCGCTGCCCACTCCGTCAACCCATGGCGAGACACTATGCGCATTGTGTATGATCACTACAAAATCAGGAGGCGCGAATCGTGCAGTACGACACCGTGATCATGAACGGACGCTGGTTCGACGGAACGGGAGCGCCGTCGGCGGTTCGCGATATCGGGGTGCGGGACGGCCGCGTCGCGACCATCTCCGATCGGCCGCTGGACACGACTGGCGCCGACGTCGTCGATGCGACGGGGCAGTGGGTGATCCCCGGAATCATCGACATCCACACGCACTACGACATCGAAACCCTTTGTGAACCAGCGCTTTCCGAGTCGATTCGGCACGGTGTGACGACGGTGATGCTGGGCTCCTGCTCGCTGTCCACGGTCTATTTGGACAACGTCGACGCGGGCGACATCTTCGGCAGGGTCGAAGCCATTCCGCGCCAATATGTCATCGAGGGGCTCGAGCAAACCCGCTCGTGGAACAGCCCCAAGGAGTACGTGGCGGCTCTCGAGCAACTGAACCTGGGGCCCAACATCGCCGCCTTCATCGGGCACTCCGACATGCGGGCCGCAACGATGGGGCTGGACCGCGCGACCCGCAAGGACGTCCGCCCGTCGGCGCCGGAACTCGCGCGGATGGAGTCGATGCTTTCCGAGGCCCTCGACGAGGGCTTTGTCGGTCTGTCCTCACAGCAGCTGCTGTTCGACAAGCTCGACGGCGAGGTCTGCCGGTCACGGACCCTGCCGTCCACCTACGCAAAGCCACGCGAGCTGCGCCGGCTGAACGCGATCCTGCGGCGGCGCAACAAGATCCTGCAGTCCGGCCCCGACATCAAGAACCCCTTCTCGATCGTCTCCCAGCTGGCCACCTCGCTCGGGGTGGGGCGTCGCCGGCTGAAGACCAGTCTGCTGTCGGCCGCCGACGTCAAGTCCCTGCCGCCGGTCATCTACCTGATGAACGCGCTCGGGCGGGTCGTCAACCGGCTCGGCGGCGACTTCCGCTGGCAGCATCTGCCGGTGCCGTTCGAGGTCTACGCCGACGGAATCTCGCTGGTGATCTTCGAGGAATTCGGCTCCGGCGCGGCGGCCCTGCACCTGCAGGACGAGCTGGCCCGCAACGAGCTGATGCGCGACGAGGAATACCGGCGCCAGTTCCGCAAGGACTACGACCAGAAATACGGCCCGCGGGTGTGGCACCGCGACTTCTTCGACGCCGACATCGTGGCGTGCCCCGACGAATCCGTAGTGGGCAAGTCGTTCGGGCAGGTGGGTCTGGACCGCGGCGGCCTGCATCCCGTCGACGCGTTCCTCGACCTGGTGCTCGAGCACGGCGAGGCGCTGCGCTGGCGCACCACGATCTCCAACCACCGGCCCGACCTGCTCAAGAAGCTGGCGCAGAGCGAATGCGTGCAGATGGGCTTCTCCGACGCCGGCGCGCACCTGCGCAACATGGCGTTCTACAACTCCGGTCTGCGGTTGCTGCGCCACGTGCACGACGCCGAGAAGCGGGGCGCGCCGTTCCTGTCGATCGAACGGGCCGTGCACCGGCTCACTGGAGAGCTCGGCGCCTGGTACGACATCGACGCGGGCACCCTGCGCGAAGGCGATCGCGCCGACATCGTCGTCATCGACCCGAACAAGCTCGACGAGTCCCTCGACGCCTACGCCGAGCACCCGGTCGAGTCCTACGGCGGGCTGTCGCGCATGGTCAACCGCAATGACGACACTGTCACCAGCGTGTTCGTGGCCGGTCAGCTCGTGTTCGGCGGGGGCCAGGCCGCACCGACGCTGGGCAAGCAGCGGTTCGGGCAGTTCCTGCGCGCGGGCCGGCGGTCCCGGACGCTCTCGCCAGCGGTCTAGCGGTCTCACTAATCGCCCTGCAGGGCAAGCTCTTTCAGCTGGCCGGGGCGGCCAGGATCAGGTTGACCGCCTCGTCGAGCCGACCGGCGATCTCCTCGTATCGGACGAACCGGGCCGTCATCAACGCGCCGGCGAACATCATCTGCAGCGTGGACCTGACCGGGCGAGGCCAGCCCGGCCCCAGCGCGGCACCGATCCGCCGGGCCACTTCCTCGCCGATCTGCTCGCGCAGTGGCTGAACGGCCGGGTCGTCGGCCATCAGCGCGGTCCCGCACGCCACCGACAACTCCGGTTCGTCGGCGACGGCGACCGCCATGTCCCGCAGGGTCGCGCTCACCCGCGCCGTAGTGGGGTCGTTGACGTCGGTGTGCAGGGGCAGCGCGCGCAAGAAGCGCAGATACACCGCGGCAACCAGAGTGCTCTTCGACGGAAAATAGGTGTACGCGCTGGCCGGTGACACTCCCGCGCGACTAGCGACCGCGCGCATTGTCAGGTTCGCGTAGGACGATTCGCGTAGCTCCTCCAGGCCGGCGTCGAGGACCTTGCGGATGGTCTGCGCCGGCCGGCGATCCGAGCGGCGGGTGCCGCCGGCGGCGCTGGCCGGCCCCGTCGGAGAAGTCACTTCTCTAGACACTCGTCCAGTGTAGGAAGGTAAGTCACCACCGCCAAGAGAACACGACCTGACCAGGTCTTGTTGCGACCGTGACAGCCGTGTGCCGGCCGATTTGGCGCGCCGCCCCGGCTGCCGGCCGCTTCGAGCAGACAGCTGTCCAAAAAGGACGTGCGCGGGTGGCTCGCAGTTCCTAAGGTGGCCTGGTGACCGGAACCGACCGCCGCCGCTGGGATGAACGGTACGCCGACAGGGGAGCGGCACCGGTCGAAGCGATTGCGCCGCCCGGCGCCTTCGCCGCCCATGCAGACGTGTTTCCCTCCACCGGACGCGCCCTTGATCTGGCGTGCGGCCAGGGACTCGGCTCGGTGTGGCTGGCCCGGCGCGGACTGGACGTGTGGGGAGTGGACGTCTCCGCCACGGCCATCGACCAGGCCCGAGATCTGGTGCGGCGCAGCGGGATTGCGGACAGCTGCCGCTTCGACGTCGCCGATCTCGACCAAGGGCTCCCGGACGGCCCTCCCGTCGACGTCATCCTGTGCCACAAGTTTCGGGATGGGCGCCTCGATGGCGCCATCATCGACCGCTTGGCGCCGGGCGGGCTGCTGGCGATCGCCGCGCTGAGCGAGGTCGGCGCCAGTCCGGGCCCCTTCCGCGCCGTGGCCGGCGAGCTGACCGCCGCCTTCGCCGGGCTGGACGTGATTGCGGCCGACGAAGGGGACGGGCTGGCCTGGCTGCTGGCGCGCGGCTGACCGGCTCCGGACGACTACCTCGCGCTGCCCTGCGGGCGGTTCGAGCGGCGACGATCCAGGCGCCGGGTAGGTGTCGCGGAACGGTGCGTTATCGACGGCTCGGGGGCGGCGGCGTTCGCCTTCTTGGGCGGGCGGCCACCGCTTCGGCGACGCTGTTGGCCGCCGGCGTGCCGTCGAGGCTGCTGTTGCGGGCGTGACGGGCTTTCGGCGGGTGCGGGCGCCTGGTAGGGCGCGACCTCACCGACGAGGGCTTGCACCGCCTCCGATGTCGCGGTCACCTGCTGCGGAGCGACCTTGATGCCGGCCTTGCGCATCAACGCCTGGGTGTCGTGGCGCTGCTCCGGGAGGACGACGGTGACGACGTCACCGGCGCTTCCCGCCCGCGCCGTGCGCCCGGAGCGATGCAAATAGGACTTGTGCTCGGCGGGCGGATCGATGTGCACGACGAGTTCGACCTCGTCGACATGCACGCCGCGCGCGGCGATATCGGTGGCCACGAGCACCCGGGCGCCCCCCGAGGCAAACATCGCAAGGTTGCGCTCGCGGGCGGGCTGAGACAGGTTGCCGTGCAGGTCGACTGACGGCACCCCCGATTCGGTGAGCTGTCTGGCGAGCTTGCGCGCTTGATGCTTGGTGCGCATGAACAGAATTCGGCGCCCGGTGCCGGAAGCGAGGTGGTGCACAAGCTCCTTCTTGGCCTCCGCGTTCGCGACATGGAACACGTGATGCGTCATCTCGGCTACCGGGGAGTCGGCACCATCGACGGAGTGCGACACCTCGTCGCGGAGGAACCGCTTGACGAGCTTGTCGACGCCGTTGTCCAGGGTCGCCGAAAACAGCATCCGTTGGCCGCCATTGGGCGTCGCGGCCAGGATTCGGGTGACGCCGGGCAGAAAGCCGAGATCGGCCATGTGATCGGCTTCGTCGATCACCGTGATCTCGACCGCCTCGAGGGTGATCAGCCGCTGCTTCATCAGATCCTCGAGCCGGCCCGGGCAGGCCACCACGATGTCGACTCCTGACTTGAGGGCGCTGACCTGACGAGATTGCGAAACGCCGCCGAAGATCGTCGTGACGCGCAGACCGCAGGCGGCTGCCAGCGGCTCCAGCGTCGCCGTGATCTGACTCGCCAGCTCACGAGTCGGCGCGAGCACCAAACCCGAAGGGCGCGAGGGGCGCCGGTTTCCATCGGAGAGCCGGCTGACAAGTGGGATCGAGAAGGCAAGCGTCTTACCGCTGCCCGTCTTCCCGCGGCCCAGCACGTCTTTGCCCGTGAGGGTGTCGGGGAGGGTCTCGACCTGAATCGGAAATGGATGTTCGATGCCGCGCTTCGCGAGCGCGCTGACGATTGCTCGTTGCACGCCGAGATCGGCAAAGGTTTTGTCGGTAGTCACTTTTCGGTGCCTTTCAGGCATCGGTCATGCCGGACCGGCAACGTGGTTGTCGCGCGCGGTTCTCAGCACAAGTTGGCGAGATTGCCGGAGGGCAAAATCGATCGCCGCGAGACAAGCTAGTGCGGGTGCACGAATCATCTAAACGTGGTGGTTAAGCCCCAATTCGGGGGCGGCACCAGGTGGGATGAAGAAGCGTTCCACGACGTCGTTGACATCAGGCTTTGAGGCCAACGTTGCTGTCAGCATAGCGCACCCGGTGCACACCACCGAGAAAGCGGCGTGTGATGTGCGTCGCCGGGGCGGTTCAGGCTTCCAGCCTGGCCCGTACTGCCGCCAGCCGCTCGGCAAGCTCGGCCTCGTCGATCACACCGCGCGCCACGAGCGAGTGCGCCAACGCAACCAGCCGATTCTCCGGGTACGGCAGCTCGGAATACAGGGTCGCCGACAACGCGTCCTCGTCATCGCGCCGGTCGGCAAAGTCGAGTGCCGCTGGGCCACAAGCGCTTTGGTCGAGCGCATCACAGATACCCTCGAGGCTGGTTTGCCACGGCGGCACGGGATTTTCCACCCCATATTTGGCCGCCATGCGGCCCCACACCTGGTTGCGCTCAACGATTTTCGCCAACGGTGCGATCGCGGCAGCGTCGGGCGACTGCGGCGCGTCGGTAGTGCTCACCTGCTCAGCTCCCGGCGTCACACGCCGACCGGATGTATCGCCGGCCGGGTCTGGGTGATCGCGTTGGTCGTCACCCCGGCCTTCGGGAGCGCGACCCCGATCAGACAGTCGCGGGTGATGATTTCGACCAGCTGATCCTCGTTCCATCCGTCGGTGCCCTCGGGACGTACCGGCATCACCATGAAGCGGTGCTTCTGATTGGAGTCCTCGACTCGGATCTCGACATCCTCGGGTAGGTAGAGGCCGAACTCGGCAAGCACCTGGCGCGGCCAGCGCACGATGCGGCGACGGAAGTTCGGGGTGCGGTACCACTCGGGTGAATTGCCCAGAATCGGACGCGGGTAGCACGAGCAGAGCGTGCAGACGATCACGTGGTGCAGGGTGGGCGTGTCCACCAGAACGTGGAAGGCGGTGAAGTCGCTCGGCGTGCCGAATCCGGTGGGGTGCAGCCAGTCGACGCCGACTTCCTTGCTGGCGGCAAGCGGATCGGAACTGACCAGCGCCTTGAAGTCGGGGTCGAGCCAGGCCCGGGCCACCAGGTGGGCCGCCGGGGTAGGCCCGATCTGTTCGGCGTACTCGGTCATCCGGCGGTGTTCCTCGGCGGTGAAAATGCCTTTCTCGATGCACAATTCGCGAAGGGCGATCTCGAGGACCTCGAAGTCGGTGATCTCGTCCACCATCGGCGCGGCGGTGCGAGCGTGATCATGATCGTGATCGGTCATGCGGACGTCCCCTCGGAGTAGGCGGCTGCCTCGAGCCAGCGCTCGGGTATCTCGGTTTGCAGCGAGTCATTACCGGGACCGGTGTAGCCATGCCACAGCTGCGCGAGGTTGAACCGAACGATGTAGAACCACTCGGGTTTTTGGTCGGGGCCGGCCCAGCTCTCGTCCTCGGCGGCGGGGCTTTCGTAGGTAACGACCGCGATCTCACCCTGCGCCCCCCGCACGTATTCCTGGGTGCGGGTGTAGAGCAGGATCGGCAGGTCTTTAACGACGACCTTGTCGCCGACCCGGAACTTCGGTTCACCGGCCTGTCCGGCGAAAATTTGCGGATCCCCTTTGCCGACGGCGCGGAGGTGATGTTCGTTGCGGGTGACCTTGGCCGGGTCGCCTTCGAATTTTGGCTTGGCCTCCAAGGGTTTACCTTGCAGGCCGCCTTCGTATCGCGCCTTCACTTCGGTCATGCGCTCGGCCAACTCGCTCGACCCGATGTGGTGCTTTTCGACCAGGACGCGCACCACGGCCAGCAACCACCGCACGTAATAGGGGAGACCAAGATAGATCGCGCGGCCGAGGTCCACATTGCCCATCCGCCGTCGTTCCTCCGACAGCCAGATGCCGCGCCAGCCGAGCACCTCACACATGATGTAGGTGTTCTCTTCCCAGATCTCGTACTGCTTGTTCTCGTATTCGATCGGGGAGTCCGGCTCGCCCCCGACGTCGTGCGGGGTCTTGGTGTAGGCGGCGAATCGGTCGTGATCGATGAGATCGGGTGTGGGCGCCTCCGGAAGTTCCGGATAAGAGGACTTGAGGCGGGCCACCAGGTCCAGCTGCTGTGCCCGGTCCAAAGGAGTCGTCATCTAGGCCCCGTCCGTCGTCAGTGCGCGTCCCAATACAGCTCACTCCTCACACCGCGTTCACGCAACCGCTAGATGGGTGAGCGGGAGGGTAATGTCCCGAAGATGGAGCGGCGCGAGCTCGAAGCGGTCATCTATGAACGCGAGCCGCCGATAGCGCGGATCATTCTCAACCGGGTCGACAAGGCCAACACCAAGGACGCGGTGCTCGTCACCGAGGTCGACAATTGCCTGCACGAGGCCGACCGCGACAGCGAGATCAAGGTCGTCATCCTCAAGGCGAACGGCAAGGGCTTCTGCGGGGGCCACGTGGCACGCTGGGGCCCGGACGAAAACCCTTATCCCGATTTCGGAAACACCTTCGAGGACCTTTACAAGGGCACCGCGGACCTGTTCTTGTGGCCGACGCTGTATCTGTGGGAATTCCCCAAGCCGACGATTTCGCAGATTCACGGCTACTGCATGGGCGGCGGAATCTACCTGGGCTTGCTCACCGACTTCTGTGTGGCCTCCGAGGATGCGTATTTCCAGATGCCGCTTGCCCAGAGCCTCGGTGAACCAGGCGGCCACACGATGATCGAGCCGTGGCTGCTGATGAACTGGCATCGCACCATGGACTGGCTCCTGCTGGCGCCGACGCTGTCGGCGCAGCAGGCCCTCGACTGGGGCCTGCTGAACAAGGTGGTGCCGCGCGACGACCTCGAGGACACCGTCGAAGAGATGGCGCGCAAGATCGCGCAGATCCCGTTGACCACGCTGATGGCGGTGAAGAACAACGTGAAGCGCGCCTGGGAATTGATGGGGATGCGGGTGCATCTGCAGGTCAGCCACATCCTGACCAACATGGTCGGCGCGGCATCCGACGTCCAGGCGCGACGAGACGAACTCAAGCAATCCGGCATGAAGCCAAAGGAATTCGTCGACAAGCCCGATCTACCGCCAACGTGACGGGAAAGCCCTGAGGCCTAGCGGCTCCGCTCGCCGGCAATCCGCCGGCCGGCGGCGTGGCGCGCCGCGACATAACCGAACACCATTGTGTAGGCGATGCTTCCGCCCGCGCCCAGATAGTTCCGGCCCATCACCGTAGCCGTGATGTTGCCCGTGGCGTACAGCCCGTCGATCACACAGTCGTCCTCGTCGAGGACCTGCGCGTGCTCGTTGGTGACCACGCCCCCGCACGTTCCGACATCGGCGGGCAGCACCCGGGTGGCGTAGTACGGCGGCCGTTCCAGCGGACCGAGCGCGGCGTTCGGGCGATACCCGGGATCGCCAAGGCAATCGTTGTAGGCCGACTGGCCGCGGCCGAAGTCGGGGTCGAGTCCCTTGACCGCAAACCCGTTGAAGCGCTTGACCGTCTCCTCGAGCGCATCGGCGGGGACGTCGATCCGGCGGGCCAGTTCGGCGATCGTCTCGCCGCGCATCACCGCGCCCTTTTCGATCAACTCCTCGGGCAGGCTGCGCTTCTTGAACGGATTGGCTCCCGAGACGTAGCGGCCGATGTAGCCCTCGTCGAAGACCATCCAGCAGGGCACCGCCTTGTTGGCGTACATCGCCTTGCCGACCTCTACGTAGGAGTTCGACTCGTTGCAGAACCTCTTGCCTGCGCCGTCGACGTAGATCGCCCCGGGCCGCTGTCGGCCGCTGCCCAGCGCCCTGGCGGCGTCACCGCCGTCGGCGATGAAAATCGATGGCAGCCACCATGCCTCGTCCAACAGGTCCGTCTTCGCGCCCAGCCGCATCGCGGTCTCCAGCACTTCGCCGGTGTCGCCGGCGTTGGCGATCGACCAGCGCCCCTCGTTGGGCTGGTCGCCGCTGTAGCGCCGGCGCATGTCGGCGTTGCGGCTGAAGCCACCCGCCGCCAGCAGCACGCCCCTGCGCGCCTGCACGTTCAGCAAGGCTCCGTCGCGGGCGACGCGCGCCCCCACGACACGGCCGTCCTCGACGATCAGGTCCGCCATGGCCGCGTCGGTCCAAATCGGTGGCTCGCCGCGAAGATCGATCAGCGCCTTCAGCATCTGCCCGATGAGTGAGGCACCGTTGGTGAGGATCTCGCGACGGCGCAGCCGGGCCGCCCTGGTCCGCGCGAACACCCCCATCGCCACCGCGAAGGCGCGCGGGGACCGGTTGAAGTATTGCACCGAGCGCAGCTCGTTGGTCTTGAGCACGAACCCGCCGTAGCTCTTGGCCATGGACGGCTGCACCTTGTCTCGCCAGGCCCCCAGCGCCGCGGCGTCGTACGGGACGCATTCGATCGCACGCCCGGCCTCGTTGCCGCCCTTGTGATTCGGGTAGTAGTCGCTCCAGCCGGGGCAGCGCACGAACCGAACGCCCTTGCGGGTCAGGAAGTTCACCATCTCGTAGCCCGCGGTCAGGAACGTCTCGCGGCGCGCCGGTGACGAGGCGGCCCCGATGTCGCCAACGACGTCATCGAAGTACGCCAGGCCATCCTCGTGCGAATCCGGGATGCCGTCGGCGCGCATCAGCGGGTTGTTCGGCAGCCACACCATGCCGCCGGAGAGCCCGGTGGAACCGCCCACCAGAGGCTGCTTTTCGATCACCAGCGGCTCGATACCGGAATCGAGCGCCGCCAGCGCCGCGGCCATACCGCCGCCGCCGCTGCCCGCGATGAGCAGGTCCACGGAGTGGTCCCACTGCGTGCTCATCGTGCCGCCCTGCCGACGGGCGCGTTGAAGCCGAGATCCACCATCGGCACGTCGATGGTGGAGTTGGTCTTCTGGATGGCGGGCACCAGCGTGTCGTAGGGCAGTCCGGCCAGGAAGCCGTCGATGACGCGTTCGAAGTTCGAGATCAGTCCCTCGATTCGGCTGGACAACCTCATGTATTCAAACCCCTTGGAGTGCAGGCCTTTTTGTTGCTTGGGCAGATTGGAGAAGTCCTGGGCGGGGATCGGCGGCCAGCGGGGGTGCACGGGTGGGGTGGGCTTGGGCGTGACCTGGTCCGGCGGAATGCGGGTGAGCGACCAGATCTCGAAGAGCGTTTCCTCCGGGCCCAGCGGCCGGATCCGGTAGGACGAGGCGCTGCTGTATTGCGGCAGCACGAAGTAATGCGGAAAGCAGAAATTGATCGCCTCGGTGATGCCGCGCCGCGCCAGGTCGTTGAGGTCCGGGATGTCACAGCCCCGGGCCCGATGCCAGTGCACGATGGCGTCGTTGAGGGTGCTGCGCCAGATGGCCATCGCCTGTGCCGGATCCGACGGTAACTCGATGTCCTGCAGGCCTTCGGCGATGCGAACGTCGTTCTCGTGCGTCATGCCTGCCATGCCCTCGCCGAGCGTGCGCATGAAGTACAGGTTGGTCTGCGCGAAGCCCGGCGGCTTCGAGGACGACTTGGGCATGCTGGACGGCAGCAGCTGGGGATGGGTCTGCGGCACGTGGTAGCCCTCCATGAAGGCCGCCGTCGCCAGCTTCCAGTTCACCGGCAGCCGGCACGACTGCCACCACTCCACCCGCAGCGACTCCACTTTCCATGCGTCGTAGATCGAGGCGAACGGCTCGAAGCAGTCGCGCAACGGCGGTGCATCGTCGTCGAGGTTGATCCATGCGCAGCCACCCCAGAGTTCGCATCGCACCGAGACGAGGCGAAGATCGTCGGGGTTCAGGTTGTGCTCGTCGAACTCCTCGGGCCGCAGCACGAACGTGTTTCGTCCGTCGATGCCCCAGCACCATCCGTGGAACGGGCACACGAAGGTGCGCCGGTTCCCGTTGCCTTCCACCAGCTTTACGCCGCGATGGCGGCAGGAATTGTGATAGGCGCGTACGTTTTCGGCATCCAGCCGGACCACGATGATGGAGTCGTCAAGGATTTCGTACTCGACGTAGTCGCCCGGCTTGGGGATTTCCTCGAGGCGGCACGCCATCTGCCACACGCGCGGCCAGAGCATCTCGGCCTCCAGCGCATAGAAGTCCGCGTCGTAATAGCGCTGCTTCGGAATCCGATCGGCGGCCTGCACCGCCCACGGCACCGGAAGCGGAGTCCAGTTCACGTCTGTGGCTACCATGTCAGTCCCTCGTTCATACGATCCGCGAAGCCCGCCCTTGCCAGTAGCGCTCGCGAATGCGCCTCTTGTAAAGCTTTCCGTTCGGATCCCGGGGTAACTCCGGGTCGAATTCGACGGTGCGCGGACACTTGTAGCCGGCCAGGTGCGCCCGGCAGTACTTGATGAGCTCGGCCTCGAGGTCGGGTCCGGCCGCGACACCCGGGAGCGGTTGCACGACGGCCTTGACCTCCTGGCCGAACTCGTCGTTGGGCACGCCGAAGACCGCCGCGTCAACCAGTTTGGGGTGCATCACCAGGAGGTTCTCCGCCTCCTGGGGGTAGATGTTCACCCCGCCGGACACGATCATGAACGACGACCGGTCGGTCAGGTACAGGTAGCCGTCCTCGTCCACGTACCCCATGTCGCCCAGCGAGCGCCAGCCGCGCTCGTTGTAGACCGATGCCGTCTTGGCGGGATCCTTGAAGTATTCGAAGTCGGGTCCACCTTCGAAGTAGAGCTCTCCGGGCTGCCCGACGGGAAGCTCCTCGCCGTCCTCGCCGACCACGTGCACGCCTGCCATTGGCACGCCTACCGAGCCGGGATGGGCGAGCCACTCCTGTGGCCCGATCGTCGTACCCGCGAATCCCTCTGTACCGCCGTAATATTCGTGGATGATCGGCCCGAACCATTCCATCATGCGCTGCTTGACGTCCACCGGGCACGGTGCGGCCGCATGGATCACGTACCGCAGACTCGACACGTCGTATTTTTCCCGCGTCGCCTGGGGCAGCTTGAGCATCCGCACGAACATCGTGGGCACGAACTGGGCGTGGGTGACCCGGTGGGTCTCGATCAGCCGCAGCACGGTCTCGGCGTCGAACTTTCCCGTCATGATCGACACGGCGCCCACCCGGTTGACCGCCATCGTGTAGTTCACGCCGGCGGCGTGATACAGCGGCGCGGGGGACAGGTACACGCTGTCCGGGGTCATCTCGTAGCGGTGCGTCAGGGCCATCTCCAGCACGGACTGCGCCCACGACCCGTTGCCGTCGGCTGGCAGCGGCCGTCGAACGGCCTTGGGCCGCCCGGTCGTGCCCGACGAGTAGAGCATCTCGGACCCGTCCGCCAATGGCGGCGCATCGCCCGCCGCCGCCAGGGCATCCTCGTAACATCGCCAGCCGGGCAGCTCGCCCCCGACCGCGAAGTAGGCGTTCACTTCGGGGTTGGCCCAGCGGAGATGTTCGGCGAGGTCGGCCATCGACGCATCGACGAACACGGCCTTCGCGTCGCTGTCGTCGATGACGTAGGCGACTTCCTCCGGGGTGAAGTGGGTGTTGATCGCGCTGTAGTAGAGGCCGGAAAGCTGGCAGCCCCAGGTGATTTCGAAGAACTCCGGCCGATTCGGCAGGATCAGCGCCACGCCGTCGCCGCGGCGCAGCCCCGCGCCGTGCAGCAGCGCGGCGACCCATTGGCTGCCGGCGAAGAGCGCGCCGAACGAGACGACGCCGCCGTCCGGCGAGATCAGTGCCGGCGAGTCGGCGGCACTGATCGCATGCTCGGCGATGTTCACCCGCGGGCCTAAGTCGCTGCGGCGCCGTCGGTTTGGGCGGCCGCCGCTGCCTGTCGCCGGGCGTGTTCGGACGGCAGCACCTTGTCCTTGAACACCGTCTGAATCAGCTGCTGCACATCCTTGCTGATCGAGGCGAGCGCGACGAGATCGTTGGAGCTCTGCCAGTGCACCCGCATGCCCATCAGCTCCCACGCTCGCTTCAGGTTGGCCTTGGTGAGCATCAGCGTCGTCAGCGGCGCCTGGGCGATGTGCCGGGCGATCGCGTCCACCCGGGCATCCAGGTCCTCCCGCTTGACCACCTCGTTGACCAGGCCGACCTCCAGCGCCTTCTTTGCGTCGATCACCTCGGCGGTGAACAGGTAGTAGGCCGCACGGCGCCAGTTCATGAACACCCAAGGCTCGATGGAACATTCACCGGAGGGCATGCCGAAGCCCTGCAGGGGCGGGTAGGAGAAGTAGGCGTCGTCGGCGGCGATGACGATATCGGTGGTCAACCCCATGTGCGTCCCGCCACCCACGCAGTAGCCGTGGACCTGTGCGATCGTCGGCTTGGAGAACTCCCACAGGTTCAGCGTCGGCTTGACGAACAGATCCGACTGCGCCTTCCAGGGATGGCCGGTCACCATCGCGTTCTCGACGAAAGACGGGTAGTCGACGGCGTTGTTGCCGATGGCGTGTCCCGAGCAGAAGCCCTTGCCGTTGGCTTTGAGCACCAGCACTTTGATGTCGTAGTCACGGTCGGCGTCCAACAGCGCGGCATCGACTTCCTCGGCCAGCTTCTGGTCCTGCGCGTTGGCCTTCTCCGGCCAGTTGAGGGTGATCTTCGCGATCGGACCATCCTTGGAGTAGATGATGCGTTCGCGAGTCTCGTTGAGGTCCATATGCTTTGCCTTTCCTTATGACGTGATGACGCCGATTTCGGCGCCGATGTCGTAGGTCGTCCCGACCTGGCCGGTCCATTGCACGGTGCCCGATGCTCCGGCTTCGATTTCCTGTTCCACCTTCTCGGTGGCGATGACGTAGATCGGTGTGCCCGCTTCGACGTGCTCGCCGGCATCGACGAGCAGGTCGGTGAGTTCCGCCTCGGCGACGGCCACCGATACCCGCGGAATGCGAATCACGAAATCAGCCACGAGTTTTCGCCCTGTCGAGAGTCTTCAACGCCGCTTCGACGATGCGTGCCGGCGACGGGTAGACCTGCGCCTCGAGCGCCGCGGCGGCGGGGCTGGGGACGAACCTCGCGCCCACCCGCTCGATGGGCGCGGCGAGTTCGCCGAACAACTCGGCCTGCAGGATCGCAGCAATCTCGGCTCCCGGCCCGGCGAATTGCACCGCGTCGTGCACGATCACGGCCCGCCTGGTGCGGCGGGCCGATTCGACGATGGTGTCGACGTCGAGCGGCACCAGGGTCCGCAGATCGACGACCTCAGCGCTGACGCCCTGCTCGGCCAAGGTCTGCGCCGCCGCGAGCGCGTCGTGCACGGCGCGTCCGTAGCCGATCACGCTCACGTCGGTGCCGGGGCGCTTGATGTCGGCCTGCCCCAACGGAATAGAGAACCCCGCGTCGACCGGAACGGGCCCTTTCTTGCTCTGCAGGCGGATGGTTTCGACGAACAGGCACGGGTCCTCGTCGAAGATCGCCGCGGTAAGCAGGCCTTTGCCGTCGCGCGGGGTGGACGGCACGATCACCTTCATCCCCGGGATGTGCATGAACCACGCCTCCAGGCTCTGCGAGTGCGTGGCCCCGGTGGCCAGCCCGGCATACACCTGGGTCCGGATCGTGATGGGCGCCGTCGTGCGCCCGGCGGTCATGAAGCGGAGCTTGGCGGCGTTGTTGATCAGCTGGTCGGCCGCGATGCCGATGAAGTCCATGATCATGATCTCGGCGACCGGTAACAGCCCGTCGATCGCCGCGCCTATCGCCGCACCGACGATCGCGGCCTCCGAGATCGGCGTGTCCAGGACGCGGTCGTGCCCGTACTTCGTCGACAGCCCCGCGGTGGGACCGGAGGCACCGGGATCGGCGATGTCCTCGCCGAGCAGGAAGACGCGGTCGTCGGCCTGCATCGCCTGATCCAGCGCGAGGTTGAGCGCCTCGCGCATCGTCATCTCTGCTTCGTCCATCGGCGGCTCCTTAGACCGGGAACCTGATCGGGGTCGCGTACACGTCGCGGTCGAGCTCCTCGGCCGACGGGGCGTCGGCGCTCATCACCGTCTGCAGCGCCGCTTCCACGGCCTGGAGGGCACCTTGTTCGATGTCGTCGAGCTCGTCCTGGGTGCAGAGGCCGGTGTTGACCAGTCGGTTGCGGAACCGTGGCACCGGATCGGCCGCCAGCGCCGCGGTCAATTGGTCCTTGGGTATGTAGGGCATCCGGTCACCGAAGTAGTGGCCGCGGAAGCGGAAGGTGACGCACTCGATGAACGTCGGGCCCCCGCCGGCGCGCGCCTGCCGCAGCGCGTCGTCGAGCGCGGACTTCACGACCATCGGGTCGTTGCCGTCGACGCGGATGCCGGGCATGCCGTATCCGGCCGCCCGGTCGGCGACGCGTTCCAGCTTCATGGTGTCGCCGGTCGGCGTCATCTCGGCGTAGAGGTTGTTCTGGCAGACGAACACCATCGGCAGATCCCACAGCGCCGCCATGTTGGCCGCCTCGTGGAACGAGCCGGTGTTGGTGGCGCCGTCGCCGAAACTGACGACCGTGACGCGGTCCAGCCCGTTGCGCTTGGCGGCCATCGCCAGCCCCACGGCCACGGGTGGTCCGGCACCGACGATGCCCGTCGAAAGCATCACGCCCACCTCGGGTTTGGCGATGTGCATGGTGCCGCCCTTGCCCCGGGCGGCGCCGACAGTGCGGCCCATCATCTCGCCGTAGATCTCCTCGAGGGGGACCCCTTTGCCGATGAGGTCGTGCAGCCCCCGATAGGTCGTCACCAACTGGTCGTCGGGTCGCAGCGCGGTGCCCATCGCGGCCGCGATCGCCTCCTGACCGCGCGACGGCCAGTACACGCACATGAATTCGCCGGTGCCGATGCCCTTGGACAGCCGGTCGTCGGCCGCCTTCATCAGAACCATCAGCTCGTAGAGCCGGCGCTGCACGTCCTCGGGATGGTCCTCGGTCATCGAATCGTTCCAGTCCCGTTGCACCGCAGCCGGATTGACGATGCCATCGGCTACGCGCCCGACCAGGGCTTGACCTTGAGGAAGCCGCCACCGTCGACGCGCAACTGCTGCCCGGTGATGTAGCGGGCGGCGTCCGAGGCGAGGAAGAGCACGGCCTCGCTGATGTCCTCAGGTTCGACGTAGGGGATCGGCATCGCCTGGACGAACGGGAAAATCGGCTCGGCGTCCTCGCGAGTCGGGTTCGTCAGGTCGGGCCGGAAAGCCCGGTACATCGGCGCGCTGTGCAGCATGTCGGTGTTGACATTCGTCGGGTGCACCGCGTTCATCCGGATGGAGAACTTGGCGAGCGCCAGGGCGAAGTCGTTGACGTAATGCGCGGCAGCCAGTTTCGCGAAGGCGTAGCCGGCTCCGCCTGGACCGCCGTCGATCCCGCCGGTGTTCATCGACGACATGAATGCCGCGTTGGAACCGATCACGATGATGGACGCTCCGGACTGCAGATGCTTGAGGCTGGCGTGGACGAGGTTGAGCACCCCGAGCAGGTCCACGTCCACCGCGTCCGCAAACGCCTGCGGGGGCAGGCCCGCGGTGAGCGGGCAGATGCCGGCATTGGCGATCACGACATCCAGATGCCCGAACTCGGCGACGCCCTGGTCGATCGCGGTCGACAGGGCCGCCCGGTCGCGCACGTCGGCGATCGCCGTGAACGCGCGTTGCCCTTCCTTCTCGACCAATCGGGCCGTCTCGTCGAGGTCTTCGGGCCGGGCCAGCGGGTACTCGTTGGTCTCGATGTCCTCGCACAGGTCCACCGCGATGATGTCCGCGCCTTCGGCCGCCAGCATCCGTGCGTGCGACCGCCCCTGACCCCGCGCGGCGCCGCTGACGACGGCCACCTTGCCCGTTACCCTGCCCATCGCCCGCCCTTCGCCTCGGTGTCTATTCCGACGATCCGCGTTGGATCCCAACTCCGTTCGCTACCGGCGCCGTCTGGGCACGAAGTTCGGCCGCACCGTCGACGCACCGGGGATCGGAATCTGCCAAGGGTCGGCTCCATCGCATCTCTTGGACGAACAACTGCCAGCCGGGCTGCCAATATCCCTTACAGTAACTAAAATCGTTAAAATAGCAAGAAAGCGGACCGAGGGGATTTCTCCATGTCAGGCGTGCTCAGCGGAGTCCGGATCATCGAGTTGGCGTCGTGGACTTATGTCCCGTCCGCGGGTGCGGCGTTGTCGGATTGGGGCGCCGACGTCATCAAGGTGGAGGGCGTGGCTGCCGGTGATCCGGGGCGCGCGCTGGTCGTCGGTGGCTTCACCCGCGCCGCGGCCCGCCCGGACGCCGACTTCATCCTCGAGTTGGGCAACCGCGGCAAGCGCAGCATCGCGATCGACGTGAAATCCGACGCGGGTCGCGCACTGTTCGGCCGCCTGTTGGCCAGCGCGGACGTGTTTCTGACCAACTGGCTGCCCGGGGCGCTGCAGCGGGCGAGGCTGACCGTCGAGGACATCCGCGCGTTCAACCCGAAGATCATCATCGCCCGCGGCACCGGCTTGGGGGTGCGCGGTCCCGATCGCGATCGCGGCGGCTTCGATGCCGCTACGTATTTGGCGCGGGGCGGGGTCGCTTACACGCTGACCCCCTTCGGCACCGAGACGCCCGCCGTCCAGGGCCCCGGGTTCGGCGACCTGCAGGGCGGCGCGACGCTGGCCGGGGGCGTGTGCGCGGCGTTGTTTCACCGGGAACGCACCGGCGAATCGACCATCGTGGACTCGTCGCTGCTGGCGCAGGCGATGTGGTCCATCGCGCCGTCTATCTCAGCCGCCGATTTCTTCGATATCGACGGCATCCCGGGCGCACCGCCCGGCTTGGCGATCAACCCGCTGGTGAACCGGTACAAGACGAAAGACGGCCGGTGGATCCAGTTGGTGTTCCTGCAGCCGGACAAGTTCTGGGCCGGCTTCTGTGCGCGAATGGGTTTGGGCGAACTGGCCACCGACGAGCGGTTCGTGCCGTCGAGCAACCTGATCGCCAACGCGGCGGCGGCCACCGAGATCGTGGCCAACGCCTTCGCCGCCCATGACCTCGCACACTGGCGGGAGGTGCTGGCCGACGAACCGGGCGTCTGGGGCGCCCTGGCAACGCCGCGGGAGACGCTCAACGATCCGCAGGTGGGCCCCAACGGGTATGTCGTGACAAACGTCGACGATTACGGCGAGGAATACCGGATCGTCGCGGCGCCCGTGCAATTCGATGAGACGCCACCGGCCCCAGCGCGTGCCCCCGAACATGGGCAGCACACCGAGGAGATCCTGCTCGAACTCGGCGTGGACTGGGACGATATCGCCAAGGCCAAGGACCTCAACGCCATCCTGTGAGGCGAGTTTTCGGGCGATAAGTGTGCCACGGTTTGCGATTTCTTTACCGCGCGAACCGATCTCGGCACGGTCACAACCGCGTATCGAATCACGCGGCGGTATGGCACATCGGCCCGAATCCACAAATCATGTCACAGTACGCCTTTGAGAATCAACGCGGCGAGTTGTGGTTAGTCGCAATGATTCTTATCCGCTATGTGGGGTAGCGGATTTGGCTACGCGTACAGGAGGTATGGAGAGTATGAAGGCGAACTGGGTTCCCGCGCAGACTTCGTGCGGTCCCGGGTCTGGCCGCATCCTCGACACCGCGCGGGGGATTCTTATCGGGCTTCGCCGGTGCCGCTCGGACGCGGCTCTCGACGAATTGCACACCGCCGCACTGCGACACAGAGTTCCGGTATTCGCCATGGCATGGGCGCTGGTGCACCTGGCGGGCGAGGGCGAGAAGACGTCCAGCTTCTCCGAGGCTCAGTCTGCGGCGCGGTACGAATGGGGCCAATTGTTCGGGCGACCGGAGATGGCCACCTGTTGAGTGGTGATGATGGACTTGGCGCGGCCGAGGTTCCGGGGGGTGCCTTGGCCGTTGCCAATCATTTTCAGTCCGATGTGAGCCAAAACCCGTGTGAGCGCGGTGTTTTCCCGCTTGATTTGCAGTGGCCCGGGAAGTCACGGCGCGCGCGGCGGCACCGGAAGAGTGAGCCGGCACCGCCGGAGAGCGCGGTTGATCACGGCATCACGCTGATCAGGTAGCGCGGCCAGGCGCGTCAGCGAATCTTCACGCCGATTTCACGTCCGCTCAACGGTTCCACGCCGGCGAATCGGCCGCGGTACGCAATGCTTCGACGATGCGCTGTTCCTTCTCCAGGAAGCGGTCGGTCGGCGCCGGCACCGAGATGGCGACCACGTTGTCGCCCACCGCGCGGCGCGCGATGGCGGCGGCCGATATTCCGGCGGTGTGTTCCCCGCGGTCAAAAGCGATTCCCGTGTGCCGTATTTCGGCCACCTCAGCGCGCAGCCCGTCGGCGACCTCGGGGCTGAACCTGGCGATGATGCTGTCGACCTCAGCGTCGTCGAGGGCCGCCAGCGCCGCCTTCCCGTTGGCCGTCACCTCCAGCGGGAAGCGGACACCGACGGCAGAGACCGCCCGGAGGCGATACGACGACTCGATCTGGTCGACGAACCACATTCGCTGGCCGCGCAGGATCGACAGATCGACGGTTTCGCCCTCGGTAACGCGCGACACCCGCTCGATCGTCGGCCGAAAGAGCGCCGAGATATGCGGACCGGCCGCGCTGCCGAAGCCCAGCAGCCGCTCGCCGAGCGAGAAGCGGCCGCTCGAGTCGGAGCTGGCCAGCCCGACTTCGACCAGGCCGACGAGCAGGCGGCGAGCGGTCGACTTGGCCAGCCCGAGCCGCTCGCCGAGGTCGACGAGGCGCAGCTGCCCCGGCTCGGCGGCGATCTCATCGAGCGCGGCGGCGGCGCGGCGCAGCACCTGGATGCCTTCGTCGCGATTGGTTTGCTGTTCCGGTTCCATAGGCGGCACCCTGCCACTATAGTGATCCGCATCACGGACTGCAAAGAACCGCAATACGGACCATAGGAGCTCTAGATGAGTGCGCTACCTGCAGGACGACACTTCTTCCGCGGCGACGACGGCTATGAAGCCGCCCGGTCTGGCACCGTATGGAACCAGCGCGTGCCCGCGCGCCACCCGGAGGTCATAGTCCAGGCGACCGAGGTGGACGACATCGTCAAGTCCCTGCGATACGCCAAAGCCAACGGCCGCAAAGTCAACATCCGCTCGGGCGGCCACAGCTGGGCGGCCAACCACCTGCGCGACGACGCCTTGCTGCTGGACGTCAGCCGCATCGACCACGCGGAGATCGACGCCGAAAAGGGCACCGCGAGAGTCGGCCCCGGCAAGGGCGGCAGCATCCTGATGGGGGAGCTGGAAGCCCAGAACCTGTTCTTTCCGGCCGGGCACTGCAAGGGCGTCTGCCTTGGCGGCTACCTGCTGCAGGGCGGATACGGCTGGAACAGCCGCGTCTGGGGCCTGGCGTGCGAGAACGTCATCGGGCTCGACGTCGTCACCGCCGACGGCGAGCAAATCTACTGCGACGCGGACAATCACCCGGATCTCTACTGGGCCGCCCGGGGCGCCGGGCCAGGATTCTTCGCCGTCGTCACCTCTTTCCACCTCAAGCTGTACCCGCGCCCGGCCGCGTGCGGCACCGCCGTGTACGTCTATCCGATCGAACTGGCCGACGAGATCTACACCTGGGCCCGCAACGTCAGCGCCGAGGTAGACCGCCGCGTGGAGATGCAGATCGTCGCGAGCAGAAGCGTGCCGAGCATGAACCTGGAAACTCCGGCCATCACCTTCGCCTCGCCGGCCTTCGCCGACTCGGAAAAGGAGGCCGAGGAAGTCCTCAAGATCTTCGGCACCGTCCCGGTGGTCGACAAGGCGTTGGTCAACATTCCTTACATGCCAACGGATATGCCCACCTGGTACACGGCCGTGATGAGCAATTACCTCGCCGACTACCGCTACGCGGCCGACAACATGTGGACGTCGGCATCCGCTGACGACCTGCTGCCCGGCATCCACAACATCATCGACACGATTCCCGACCACCCGTCGCACTTTCTGTGGCTGAACTGGGGGCCGTCGCCGCAGCGCCCGGATATGGCCTACAGCATCGAAGACGAGGTATACCTCGCGCTGTACGGCGCGTGGAAGAACGAAGCGGACGACGGCAAGTATGGCGACTGGGCGCGGTCCAACATGGCCGCAATGTCGCACCTGGCCACCGGGATTCAGCTGGCCGACGAGAATCTCGGCCAGCGCCCGGCGCGGTTCGCCAGCGACGACGCGATGGTTCGGCTCGACAAGACCCGGGCCGAGTATGACCCCGACGGGTTGTTCAACAGCTGGATGGGGCGACTCTGATGGCCGACGATCTTTACCTCGGGTATCGCGGCGACGACGCCAACACGCCGTTCGGCAAGTTCTTCAAGCCCGAAATGGCCGCGCTGCCAGCACATGTCGTCGAGGCGCTGGAACACGGCCCGCAAGGCGGGATGGCACTGCTGGCGTTCGACGAGGCGGGCAGCGTCGCCGACGAGGGGTATCAGCAGACCGAGAACGGCTACGGCGTCCTGGACGACGGCAGCTATCAGGTGTCGGTGCGCACCGACATGCCTGGCGTCACCCCGGCGATGTGGTCGTGGTGGTTCGGTTGGCACGGTTGCGACACCCGCCGGTACAAGCTGTGGCATCCGCGCGCACACCTGTCCGCCGCATGGAAGGACGGCTCGAAAGATGGAGACGCGCGCCGCGAGGGCGCCCAGCGGTATATCGGGCGCTGGTCGTTGATCAGCGAGTACATCGGCTCGTCAAAGCTCAATGGCGCAATCCAATTCGTCGCCCCGGCCGACATGGGATGCCCGCCCGACGGCGACGGCGCGGTCGCCATCTGCGCCCGGCTGGGCGCCAGCGATGCCCCGGTGGACGTCGGCTGGTTCATCCACCACGTGCGGTCGACCCAGGCCGGTGCCGAGATGCGGTCACGGTTCTGGATGGGCGGACCCTACATCTCGGTGCGCAAGGCGCCCGGCGTGGCGTCGCGGGCGGTGCGGCCCATCGCGGCACGGATTCTCGGCAACGCCGAGACCAGCGCCCGCAATCTGCTGGTGCACTGCGCCCAGGAGATGAACCACCTGGCCGGCTTTTTGCCCGAGCTCCATGCGGCCTTCGGCGACGAGTAGAACCCGGGGGCTATTTGCCGGGCGGCAGCTGCCGCGGGCCCTGCGATGAGCGCAGTTCGCGCGGCCCGTCGCGCTCGATCAACTCGAGCGTGACGTCGCCCTCGGTGAGGGACAGCCCGTCGATCTCCGCGGCGGACAAGGGAACCGGCGGGTGTTGCCGGTGGCCGCTCACCCGGCGATGGGCCCGCTGCGACCTGTCCTCGGGTTCGGCCGGCGCGGTTTGATGCCGGGGCCGTTCCTGGGTCTCCGAAGTCTCGGAGTCGACCGTGACCCTGCGGCTGCGCCTCAGCGAAAAAGTGATCTCCTCAACCTCTTCGAAGACCTGACGCGCCGACCGCAACGGCGCTGTGGTGGTGTCGATCATCCGCCCGAGCACCGGTGGCACGAACGGCCGGATCCAGCGCGCCGCAGCCCTGGTGACGTCCGGAATCGACGGGATCAGCGGGGCGGCGGGCTCCTGGTGCGGCTCGACCTCGCCGCGCGGCTCAACCGGCGCCGGCAGGTTCTGCGTGGGGCGCGGCGGCTGCGCAGTCGCATCGGTTGCGCCGCTGGGCATTTGCGTGATCGCGCGGCTGGCCGCCTCGGCCTCGGCGGCAATCGGCAAGAAGATGCCGTCCCCGGCCGGCTCGAATACGCGGCGAGACGTCGTTTCCGCCGGAGCCTCGAGGGCCGCGGCGACCCGGCGGCGCTGCTGCTCACGGTCGATTTCGGCCTGCGCCTCGATGGCCATCCGGGCCTGGGTGAGTTGGTGCTCGGCCCATAGGATTTCGGCCTCGCGGCGGATCTCGGCCCGTTTGACTGCGATCGCGGTCTCCGCATCGACGTCGGCCCGTTCGCGTTCCGCGCGGGCCGTCGCGTCGCGATCGTGCGTCGTCTCGCCCCGCCACCGACGCAGGATCAGGGGCAGCAGGTAGACGAACACGAAAAGCGCGATGGTCAGCAGCCGCAGGGCCAACGCGCCACCGCCGGCGAGCGTGACGTCGTTCATGACCATCCAACGCGTGCCGAGGCCCGCGCCGGCGCCCGTGAGCGCGCCCCGCCGCGCGTCGGCGACCTGCTGCTCTTGGCGAGAGATCGCGACGTCCAACGCGGGTGCCTGCCTATCCCGGCCGGCGAGCGCATTGGCCAACTCGCGCTGCGCGTCGCTGAGTTGCTCGTTGGCCGTTCGTGTTTCGGGTCCGGTGCCGGGTACGCCGGTGATGCGGGTCTGCGGGCAATCCGGGGTGGGGTTGTATTCGCAGCGCGCGACGATCAACGCCTTGTCCTGATTCGCCCGGGCCTGTTCCACCGCGGCGTCCAGGCCGGCACGCGCGACGCGCGTCTGCTGCAGGGATTCTGAAGCCTGCGCGACGGCGGGTGCCGTGTCTGCGGCGCGCAGGGCCCGTTCGTCGAGGCGACGGTCGATCGCCCCGGAGAACACGACGAGCGCGGCGAGTTCTCCGACGATCACTCCGACCGCGACCGCGACGGCCGCACGTCCGGCGGTGCCCGGCCGGCCCCGGTCGGAGCCGCCGGCGATGCCGCGGGTCACCGCGCCGACCAGCAGACCCAACACCAGCGTCACCGGGGTGACGGCCAGCAGCGGCCAGCGCGCCGACTGGCTCACCGCCGTGGTGCCGACCAGCCAGGCGAGCACTGCGCCCAGCAGTACGATCACGCCGGCAACCGCGTGGCTGGACCGTTCGTGCCGTTCCCGCAGTTCGCCCCAGTGCCCACCGCCGAGCCAGGCGAGGATTCCTCCGACACTTGACGAGCGCGATTCCGCTAAATCGTGGGTGTCCATCAAAGCCCCCAACACCTCCAAGTCATCCAGCCTCCCAGGCCACCGACCGACACACCGAATCGAAGCGCCGACGTGTGGTGGGGCTCACAACCCGGGCCCGCAGACACCGTCGTGCGCCGATCCACTTCGGGTGGCCTACCAGGGCATATCGGACGTGAATTTCCCGCGACGCGGGCAGATCAGCGGTCTTTCCGGCAGGTGACGTGAGACGGTATAAGCCTATGCAAAACCACGAGTACGTCACCTACGAGGACTTCGGCCGTAGATTCTTCGAGATCGCCGTGACCCCGGAGCGGGTCGCCGCAGCATTCGCCGACATCGCCGGCAACGAGTTCGCCATGGAGCCGATCGCCCAGGGCCCGGGTGGAATTGCCAAGGTCAGCGCGAACGTCAAGATCCAGGATCCCAGGGTGACGCGGCGCCTCGGTGACAGCATCACGTTCGTCATCCACATCCCCCTGTCGATCGACCTGCTGCTCGACCTGCGCCTCGACAAGCAGCGCTTCGTGGTGTCGGGGGACATCTCCTTGCGCGCCACGGCGCGCGCCGCCGAGCCGCTGCTGCTGATCGTCGACGTCGCAAAACCGCGCCCCTCGGATATCACCGTCAACGTGTCGTCCAAGTCGTTCCGCGGCGAGGTGCTGCGGATTCTGGCGGGGGTCGACGGCGAGATCAGGCGATTCATCGCCCAGTACGTCGCGGACGAAATCGACGCGCCGCAGTCGCAGGCCGCGCAGATCATCGACGTCGCCGAGCGGTTGAACGAGGCCTGGCCCTGACGGCCGAGGGACCATACGACTCGGACGCGCGCGTTTATCGGTGCACTGCACCCGGGTATGCCACTCCAGCATGGGGCTACAGCGCCATGTTGACGGCCGCATTTTGGTCACCATCTCACGAGGAGAGACCGGTTTTGGCGCAAGTGAATGTTTCGACGACATCGAAAATGGATCCCGAGGCTGCCTGGAAGCTGGCCTCCGATCTGGGCCGGTTCGACGAGTGGATGACGATTTTCGGGGGATGGCGCGGGACCGTGCCGTCGACGATCGAGGAAGGCTCCAAAGTCGCCTCGTGCGTGAAGGTCAAGGGTTTTCGCAACATCGTGCACTGGACGGTGACCCGCTACGACGAGCCGAATTCGATTGAGCTGCAAGGTCGCGGGCGCGGCGGCATCCGGATCACCGTCGCGATGGACGTCGCCGACAACCATCCCGGATCGAAGTTTGATCTCACCGCCGACCTCAAGGGCGGCGTACTCAGCGGCCCCATCGGATCGGTCGTCGCCAGGGTCTTGCAGTCCGACGTGCGCAAGTCGGTCAACAACCTGGCCGCACTCAGCTAAGCGCTACTCAGCGTGCCGGGTGGCTGGTAAACCACTCGCGCTCGGCTTGGCGAACTCGCCTGCGGTCCATGCCAATCCAGTCGAGTCCCGCGCCGAATGCCATCAGCGCGACGATCGCCGCCGCGATGCCGGCGGTGACCTCCCCGAGCGCGAAGTTCGTTATGCAGACGACAAGTGCCAGCACGCCGATGCCGACCACGATGTGCCCTGGCGTCCAGCGCGGCCTCCGCGCCGATCCGTCCGCGTCGCGTCGAGTAGTCCGGTCACGACCGACGTCGTCGCGTGACTCGTGCCTCATGAGCTTGTCCTCCGCCGTCCCTCTCGACTCAGCCAGCTGGCCCTGACGCCTTCTTCAGGAGCTACCCGATAAGCCGTTTGGGCAAACGAGTTCGACTCGAGAGCGAGCGGCGCACGCGTGGACCGTCGGACCGGTGCCGTTAGGACGGATCCCAGGGCCGTAATCGGCGCACCGGCCGGGTCTCGATGGCGTTGATCGTCAATGCGCGCCGGCTGATTCGCCAACCCACATCCGTCAGCTCGTATTCGTCGTCGTAGCGCAGATGCCACGCTACATCGACCACCTCGTCCGCACGCTGCGTCCAGTGATGCGCGACGCACGCGATGCGTCCGCGGGCGGTGCCGGCCGCCGTGCCGTCGTCGTACAACTCGCCGATGATCGCGTGTTCGGTCCGCGCCACCGCCGCGACGGCCGCGACCGCACCGGCAATCGCCTCCCGGCCCCGATGGGCATGGATCGGCTCCAGCGCCCCCGGCGGATCGGGCAGCTCGAGGACGGCGCCGGCAGTGAAAAGCTCGACGACACAATCGAATTGACGGTCGTCGACGCCGGCGGCGTAGCGATGCACCAGATCGCGCAGCGCCGCCCGCTCATCGGCCGTCAGGCTCATCGGCGTCACGCCTCGCCCGGCGGGGCCAGCGCGTTGCGTACCGCCTCGGCAAGCGTCGCGGCCCGACGGTCGGTGAACACGTCCTCAAGCATGACCGGCCGGCCGTCGGGCCCGGTCAGCGGAACCCGCCAATTGGGATATTCGTCGGTGGTGCCGGGCTGATTCTGGGTGCGGCGATCGCCGACCGCGTCGACCAGCGCCACCCCCAACAGCCTCGACGGTGTCCGGCCCAGGTACCGATAGAGGGCCAGCACGACCTGCTCGGGGTCGTCTTCGCCGTCCGCCAGCAGCCCGACCCGGCGCAGCTCGGCCATCCAGGCCGCCAGTTCGGTCCGGTCGGACTCCAGCTCTTCGGCGACCGGTCGGGTCAGCAGACCCAGCGACTCGCGCAGCCGCACGTGATCGCCGGCCAGGTAACCGGCCGTCGGCGGCAGGTCGTGTGTGGTGACCGACGACAGGCAGTACTCGCGCCAACGCTCCGCAGGCAGCGGGCCGCCGCTGGAATCCCGGTCCAGCTCGAACCAAAGAATCGAGGTGCCCAGCAGACCGCGTAATAAGAGGTAATCGCGCACCCATGGCTCGACGGTGCCCAAGTCCTCACCGACCACCAGCGCACCAGCACGATGCGCCTCCAGCGCGACGATCCCGATCATCGCCTCGTGGTCGTAGCGCACGTAGGTGCCCTGCGTCGGTGGCGCGCCCTCGGGGATCCACCACAGCCGGAACAACCCGATGATGTGGTCGATGCGGACACCGCCGGCATGGCGCAGCACGGCCCGGATCAGCGCGCGGAAGGGGCGATATTCCTCTTCATCCAGCCGATCGGGCCGCCAGGGCGGCTGCGACCAGTCCTGGCCGAGCTGATTGAACTCGTCGGGCGGCGCGCCCGCGGTGACCCCCAGCGCCAGCACATCCTGCAGGGCCCACGCGTCGGCCCCATTCGGATGCACCCCGACGGCCAGGTCATGCATGACGCCCAGCGACATGCCGGCCCGGACGGCCTGCGACTGGGCCGCCGCAAGTTGTTCATCGAGCTGCCACTGCATCCACCGGTGGAAGTCGACCGTCGCCTGATGCTTCTTGACGAACTTCGCGACGCCGGAGGCCCCGGGGTGCTGCAGCGTCTTCGGCCAGCGGTGCCAGTCGCCGCCGTACTCCTCGGCCAGCGTGCACCAGGTCGCGAAGTCGTCCAGCGCGCTGCCCTCGCGGTTCAGGAAGGCGGCGTAGGCCAACTCGCGGCCCGCCGACCGGGGCACCTCGTAGACGAGCTCGAGCGACTCGCGCTTGGCGGCCCAGGCGCTGTCCCGGTCGATGGCGTCGAGCTGGCCGGCGCGATGCTGCACATCCGACCGCAGCCGTCGCAGCCGCCCGCGCTTGACCAACCCGGCGAACTCGGGGATCGCCTCGACGCGAAGGTAAATCGGATTGAAGAAGCGCCGCGACGTCGGCAGGTACGGCGACGGCTCCATATGGGCCGTCGGCCCGGAAAATCCCGCCGCATGCAGCGGGTTGACCAGCACATAGTCGGCGCCATGGCGGGACGCCGACCACACCGCCAGGTCGGTCAGGTCGGTGAGGTCGCCGACGCCCCACGATTGGCGGGATCGCACGCTGTAGAGCTGCGCGGCCAGCCCCCAGGCGCGGCGGGCGCCGAGCTGCTCGGGCAGCCCCAGCCAGTCCGGGGTGATGATGAGCGCGGTGCTGGTCTCCGAATCGCCGGACCGCAGCTGCACGCGGTGGTAGCCCAGCGGCAGATCGGCAGGCAGGACGAAGCTGGCCTCGCCGATCCACCGCCCGTCCAGCTCGAACGGCGGGGTCAAGTTGTCGACCTGCTGCACTCCGCCGCGCACCGTGCCGTCCTCGAGCTGCAGCCGAATCTCGGCGGGCGAGCCGTGGGTCACATGCACCCAGAACCGCGTGGGTTCACCGGTGCGCCCGACGATGGTCGCCGGCAGCTGGCGCGCCCAATGCGCCCGCAGCCGAGCGGTCAGCGCCACGTTGCGCTCCTGCTCGGTGCTCGCCGCGACGCCAAGCGCCCCGAGCACCGCCACCAGCGTCGACTCGGCGACCGGCACCTGCCGGCCGGTCCAGTCCTCATACCGGGTGGCGATGCCGAACCGGGAGGCAAGTTCGACCAGTGACGGCGCGAGCTCAGTCATGCCGCCCATCTTGCTGCCACCACCCGCCCTCCCGCGAGCCGGGCCGGCGGACGGGCCACCGCCCCGTTTTACCCGCGAGTGGTCCTGGGCGGCATCCTTTTAGCAGCTCAGCGAAGCGAGTGGGATGCCTGCGTTCGACAGGACGAGAGCGCCCCGCACCGTTACCATTCCTATAGCGATACGCGGGGGTGGCCGTATTCGATGCACCGCATGGCGAGGTCATTGCGGCTGCCTTACGGTTATCGATGTGACTTGCGCGCTGGGCTGTATCCAGGCGTTTTAACAGACCGGATGGTGGATTAAGTGGCGGAAGAAAGTCGCGGGCAGCGCGGTACGGGGTACGGCCTCGGGCTGTCTACGCGCACGCAGGTGACCGGTTATCAGTTCCTGGCCCGGCGAACGTCGATGGCGCTGACCCGGTGGCGAGTCCGCATGGAGGTCGAGCCCGGCCGCCGTCAGACGCTGGCCATCGTGGCGTCGGTCTCCGCCGCGGTCGTGATCTGCCTGGGCGCGCTGCTGTACTCGTTCATCAGCCCGTCGGGTCAAATCAACGAATCGCCGATCATCGCCGACCGCGACTCCGGAGCGCTCTACGTCCGCGTCGGCGACAAGCTGTACCCCGCCCTGAATTTGGCGTCCGCGCGGCTGATCACCGGGCGCCCGGACAACCCGCACCTGGTTCGGTCGGCCCAGATCGCCAGCCTGCCCCGCGGGCCGATGGTGGGGATCCCCGGTGCGCCGTCGAACTTCAAGTCCGCGACGCCGGCCGCGTCCTCGTGGCTGGTGTGCGACTCCGTCGGCTCGACCGGGACCGGGACGCCGTCCGGGGTGACGGTGACGGTCATCGATGGCACCCCGGATCTCGGTGGCCACCGGCGGGTGCTGAACGGATCGGACGCCGTGGTGCTGAGCTACTCCGGCGACACCTGGGTCATCCGGCAGGGCCGCCGCTCGCGTATCGACGCCGCGAACCGCTCGGTGCTGTTGCCACTCGGCTTGACGCCGGAACAGGTCAGCCTGGCCAAGCCGATGAGCCGCGCGCTGTTCGACTCGCTGCCGGTCGGACCGGAACTGACCGTGCCCGAAGCGCCGAACTCGGGCGCCCCGGCGACGTTCCCAGGTGCGCCGGGACCGATCGGCACGATCATCGTCACGCCGCAAATCAGTGGGCCACAACAGTATTCGCTGGTGTTGGCGGATGGCGTGCAGACGCTGCCGCCCCTGGTCGCCCAGATCATGCAGAACGCCGGCGGCCCCAACAACACCAGGCCGGTCACCGTGGAACCGTCGGCGCTCGCGAAGATGCCGGTGGTCAACAAGCTCGACCTCTCGTCGTACCCGGACAACCCGTTGAACGTCATGGACATGCGGGACAACCCGGCGACCTGCTGGTGGTGGCAGAAGACCGCCGGTGAGAGCCGGGCCCGCGTCGAAATCATCTCCGGCCCAACGATTCCCGTCGCGCAGAACAACATGGGCAAGGTGGTGTCGCTGGTCAAGGCCGACACCACCGGCCGGATGGCCGACCAGGTTTACTTCGGGCCCGACTTCGCCAATTTCGTGGCCGTGACCGGCAACGATCCCGGCGCCAAAACAACCGAATCACTATGGTGGCTAACGGATGCGGGTGCGCGCTTCGGCGTGGACGACACCCGCGAGGTGCGCGAGGCCCTGGGCCTGCAAACACAAGCCAGCCTGGCGCCGTGGGTGGCGCTACGCCTGCTCCCGCAAGGCCCGACGCTGTCGCGCGCGGACGCGCTGGTGGAGCACGACACCCTCCCGATGGATATGTCCCCTGCAGAGTTGGTGGTACCGAAGTGAAACGTGGATTTGCCCGGCCGACAGCGGAGAAGCCGCCGGTCATCAAGCCGGAAAATATCGTCCTCCCAACGCCACTGAGCATTCCGCCACCAGAGGGCAAGCCCTGGTGGATGGTCGTCGTCGGCGTCCTGGTGGTCGGCCTGCTGATCGGCATGGTCGCGATGACCTTCGCCAGCGGTTCGCACGTCTTCGGCGGCGCCGGCTCGATTTTCCCGATCTTCATGATCGGTGGTGTCGCGATGATGATGTTCGGCGGCCGGTTCGGCGGCCAGCAGCAGATGAGCCGCCCCAAACTCGACTCGATGCGCGCCCAGTTCATGCTGATGCTCGACATGCTGCGCGACACCGCGCACGAGTCGGCCGACAGCATGGACGCCAACTACCGGTGGTTCCACCCGGCGCCCGACACGCTGTCCGCCGCGGTGGGTTCGCCGCGGATGTGGGAACGCAAGCCCGACGGCAAGGACCTCAACTTCGGCATCGTCCGGGTCGGCGTCGGCATGACGCGTCCCGAGGTGACCTGGGGCGAGCCGCAGAACATGCCGACCGATATCGAGCTGGAGCCCGTTACCGGTAAGGCGCTTCAGGAATTCGGTCGCTACCAGAGCGTCGTCTACAACCTGCCCAAGATGATTTCGCTGCTCGTCGAGCCCTGGTATGCGCTGATCGGCGAGCGCGAGCAGGCGCTGTCGCTGATGCGGGCGATCATCACCCAGCTGGCCTTCTCCCACGGCCCCGACCACGTGCAGATGGTCGTGGTCAGTTCGGACCTGGACGAGTGGGAATGGGTGAAGTGGATTCCGCACTTCGGCGACCCCCGGCGCTACGACGCGGCGGGCAACGCCCGCATGGTGTACAGCTCGGTGCGCGAATTCGCCGCGGAGCAATCCGAATTGTTCGCCGGCCGTGGATCATTCACGCCCCGGCACGCCAGCTCGTCGGCACAGACCCCGACGCCGCACCACGTCATCATCGTCGACGTGGTCGATCCCCAATGGGAGTACGTGATCAGCTCCGAGGGCGTCGACGGTGTGACGTTCTTCGACCTGACCGGCTCGCGGATGTGGACATCCGTTCCGGAGCGGACGCTGCGCTTCGACAACAAGGGCGTGATCGAGGCGCTGCCCCGCGACCGCGACACCTGGATGGTGATCGACGACAAGCCGTGGTTCTTCGCGCTCACCGACCACGTGAGCCGCCTCGAGGCCGAGGAGTTCGGGCAGAAGCTGGCACGCTGGCGGCTCGCCGAGGCCTACGAGGAGATCGGCCAGCGGGTGACCCACATCGGCGCCCGAGACATCTTGTCCTACTACGGCGTTGACGATCCCTCGCGCATCGACTTCCACTCGTTGTGGGGCAGCCGTACGGACTCCATGGGCCGGTCGCGGCTGCGGGTACCGTTCGGCAACCGCTCCGACAACGGCGAGCTGCTGTTCTTGGACATGAAATCGCTCGACGAAGGCGGCGACGGGCCGCACGGCGTCATGTCGGGTACCACCGGTTCGGGTAAGTCGACGCTGGTGCGAACCGTGATCGAGTCGCTGATGCTGGGCCACCCGCCCGAGGAGTTGCAGTTCGTCCTGGCCGACCTCAAGGGTGGGTCTGCCGTCAAGCCGTTCGCCGGTGTGCCGCACGTATCGCGGATCATCACCGACCTCGAAGAGGACCAGGCGCTCATGGAGCGCTTCCTGGACGCGCTGTGGGGCGAGATCGCCCGCCGTAAAGCGGTGTGCGACAACGCCGGTGTGGACGACGCCAAGGAATACAACTCGGTGCGTACCAGGATGCGCGCCCGCGGCCAGGACATGCCGCCGCTGCCGATGCTCGTGGTCGTCATCGACGAGTTCTACGAGTGGTTCCGCATCATGCCCACGGCGGTCGACGTCCTCGACTCGATCGGTCGCCAGGGCCGTGCGTACTGGATCCACCTGATGATGGCCTCGCAGACGATCGAGAGCCGCGCCGAAAAGCTCATGGAGAACATGGGTTATCGCCTGGTACTCAAGGCGCGCACCGCCGGCGCCGCGCAGGCGGCCGGGGTGCCCAACGCGGTGAACCTGCCCGCTCAGGCCGGTCTGGGTTACTTCCGTAAGAGCCTCGAGGACATCATTCGCTTCCAGGCGGAGTTCCTGTGGCGGGACTACTACCGCGGTATCACCATCGACGGCGAAGAGGCGCCGGTGTTGGTGCACAGCATTGATTACATTCGGCCCCAGCTGTTTACGAACTCGTTCACCCCGCTCGAGGTCACCGTCGGGGGACCGGACGTAGGACCCGAATCGCTGCTCGGCAACGGCGAGTCACTCGAGGCCGAGCCGGAGGAAGAGGAGGACGAGGCGGTCAGGACGCCGAAGGTCGGCACGGTGATCATCGATCAGCTGCGCAAGATCGATTTCGAGCCGTACCGGTTGTGGCAACCGCCGCTAACCGTCCCAGTCGCCATCGACGAGTTGGTCGACCGGTTCCTGGGCCACCCGTGGCAGGAGGACTACGGCCACGCCAGGGACCTGGTGTTCCCGCTCGGGATCATCGACCGCCCGTTCAAGCACGACCAGCCGCCGTGGACGGTGGACACCACGGGACCCGGTGCCAACGTGCTGATCCTGGGCGCCGGTGGCTCGGGCAAGACGACGGCGCTGCAGACGCTGATCTGTTCGGCCGCGTTGACCCACACGCCCGAGCAGGTGCAGTTCTACTGCATCGCCTACAGCGGAACGGCGCTGACCACGATCGCGCGCCTGCCGCATGTGGGTGAAGTCGCCGGCCCGACAGACCCGTACGGCGTGCGACGCACGGTCGCCGAATTGCTGGCGCTGGTGCGCGACCGCAAGCGGACGTTCCTCGAATACGGGATCGCGTCGATGGAGGTGTTCCGGCGCCGCAAGTTCGAGGGTGAGGCCGGCCCGGTGCCCAACGACGGGTTCGGCGACGTCTACCTGGTGATCGACAACTACCGGGCGCTGGCCGAGGAAAACGAGGTATTGATCGAGCAGGTGAACCTGATCATCAACCAGGGTCCCTCGTTCGGTGTGCACGTGATCGTCACCGCGGACCGCGAATCGGAACTGCGTCCGCCGGTGCGTAGCGGCTTCGGCTCGCGCATCGAGCTGCGGCTGGCGGCGGTCGAAGACGCCAAGCTGGTCCGCTCGCGGTTCGCCAAGGAGGTTCCGGTCAAGCCCGGCCGCGGCATGGTCGCGGTCAACTACGTCCGCCTCGACAGCGACCCACAGGCGGGCCTGCACACGCTGGTGGGCCGCCCGGCACTGGCCAGCACGCCCGCCAAGATCTTCGAGTCCGATACGGTGGTCGCCGCGGTCAGCCGCCTCACCAGCGGCCAGGCGCCGCCGGTGCGCCGTCTGCCGGCGAAGTTCGGGGTGGAGCAGGTCCGCGAGCTGGCCTCCCGCGACACCCGCCAGGGTGTTGGTGCCGGCGGAATCGCTTGGGCCATCTCCGAATTGGACCTGGCGCCGGTCTACCTGAACTTCGCCGAGAACGCGCACCTGATGGTGACCGGTCGACGCGAATGCGGGAAGACGACGACCGTGGCCACCATCATGGCCGAGATCGGGCGGCTGTACGCGCCGGGATCGAGCACCGCGCCGACGCCACCCGAGGGGCAGCCCTCGGCACAGGTCTGGCTGGTCGACCCGCGCCGTCAGCTGCTGACCACGCTGGGCACCGAGTATGTGGAGAAGTTCGCCTACAACCTCGACGGTGTGCAGGCTCTGGTGGGCGAGCTCGCAGCGGTCCTGGCCGGCCGCCAACCGCCGCCCGGCCTGTCCGCGGAGGAGTTGCTGTCGCGGTCGTGGTGGAGCGGTCCGGAGATCTTCCTGATCGTCGACGACATCCAGCAGCTGCCGCCTGGCTTCGATTCGCCGCTGCACCAGGTTGCGCCGTGGGTGACCCGGGCCGCCGACGTCGGCCTGCACGTCGTCGTCACCCGATCGTTCGGTGGCTGGTCCTCGGCGGGCAGCGACCCGATCCTGCGGGCGCTGGCTCAGGCGAACTCGCCGCTGCTGGTGATGGACGCCGATCCCGACGAGGGCTTCATCCGCGGCAAGATGAAGGGTGGCCCGCTGCCTCGTGGTCGAGGCCTGCTGATGGCCGAGGACACCGGCGTGTTCGTCCAGGTGGCCGCGACCGAATTGCGTAAGTAGGGCCGATACCGCTGGGCCGGGGCTGGCGCGGATTACCCGCGATCAGCCCCAGCTCAGCGGTAAGTGGGTGAGCGCGAAGGTCTTTGACGGGAACCGAATCTCGGGGGCGTAGTCGGCCGGCAGTTCGAAGTCGGGAATCTGCTTGAGCCATTCGCCGACGATCACGGTCAATTCGATCCGGGCCAGGTGCGAACCCAGGCAGCGATGCGGACCGCCGCCGAATCCCCAGTGCCGGTGCACCTTTCCGTCCAGCACCAGTTCGTCGGTGGACACCGAGTCGGTGCCATCGCGGTTGATCGCTGCCGTGCACAGTCGCACCGGCGTGCCGGGCGGCAATGTCATACCACCGATCTCGACGAACTCGGTGGTCACCCGGGGCGCCACCGGGGCCGACGGCTCCAACCGGACGATCTCTTCGATGAAAACCCTTGCCTGTCTGGGGTTGTCGCGCAGCGCCACGCGCAGGTCCGGCCTGCGGGCCAGTTCGTAGAGCGAGAACCCGATCGCCGCGGTCACGGTGTCCAAGCCGGCCAGGATCAACAGATGGCTCATGCCCAGCAGCTCGAGGTCGGTGAAGTCACCCTTGCCGGTCATCACCTTCGACAACATGTCGGAACCCGGGCTTTGCCGACGCTGCCGGATGGCGTCGGCCAGGTAATCCAGCAGCAGGCGTCCCTTGTCGAGGTCCTCCTGGCTCAGCTCCGGCTTGTCCGCGATCAGGGCGTCCTTCCAGCCGATCAGGAGGTCGCGGTCCTCTAGCGGCAAGCCGTAGAGGTCGAGGAACACCTGAAAGGGGTACAGGCTCGCGAAGTCCGCCATTGCCTCGCACTCGCCGCGTCCGGCCAGTTCGGCGATCATCTCGGCGGCGTGGCGCTCGAGCACCGGCCGCGACTTACTCAGCGCGTGCGGGCTGAAATACGGCTGCAGGATCTTGCGGTAGCGGGTGTGCTCCGGGGGATCGAACGCGAGCGGCACCACCGGCAGGGGGTAACCGGGGGGTTGCAGGGCCAAGCGCGACGAGAAGACGTTGGGGCTACGCAGCGCCTCGAGCACATCCTCGCGGCGGGTTATGTAGTAGAAGCCATTCATGAAGACGACGGGTCCGGCGTCGCGCAGGACCTTCCATCCGACGCCGCGATCGGCGGTCATCGGCAGGGAGTAGTAGTCGAGGCGGGGAAGGTGGAATGCGCCTGGCTGGCCTTCACCAAAACTGCTCATGCCCGCTGTCTTTCGCTTGTCTGTCAGTCTGTTTCGCTTCGGAGTCTCCAACGCAGCCAGGCCGCCGTGCTTGAAACGTCGCCGCCACCGAATTTGAGGTGGCACATCAATATCCCATGTTCTTCGCCGGGGCTGCCATTCGGATGGCGGGGCACCCGACGCTCAACTGACGACGGCGATCGCCGCCCGGTCTTCTAGAATTCGGCTAGCTACCGGTTCGTCAAGTCCGACTGGCGGGCTTCGCGAAGCCGCCGGGGGAGGAAACCTCGTGAGGGTTCGCCTAGAAAAATCGAAGTGCGTGGGCCACGCCCAGTGCTACGCCGTCGATCCAGATCTGTTCCCCATCGACGAGTCGGGCTATTCGGTTCTGGAAGATCGCAACGTTGCGCCGGGGGACGAGGAAGTCACTCGCGACGGTGTGGCCTCCTGCCCGGAGATGGCGCTCCTATTAGAAGACGACTGATCTAAATCTGATTTAGAGTCGGCCGGCCCACCCGGAAAGCGAACTCCCGGTGAACAATTGGCTGCCATAGGTGAACGCAGCCTGACCGGGAATGAACAGTGGTTGGACTCTCGTGAATAGATGGCTTCGGCTGTCGGCGTGGTCCTTTCGACCCACTAATCTCATTCGCGAGCGGCAGTTCAGGCCCCAAAGTGAGCTGTCGCTCGGTTGCTGACACTGGGGGTTGACGAGGCGGAGAGGGCGTGACGTTGCTTACCGGACACCGGCGAATGTTGGTGGCTGACCGCCTAACCCGGCAACACAACGGAGTGCGTCGCTCGGCGCCGACTGGCCGGCTGGCGAAGTTTGCTGGCCGGCTGCCCCGAGTCATCTCCCACGAGTCAGCGGACCACAGCTAGCGATCGGTTAAGAGGCCTTGCCTACGGCGTCGTAGCAAGACCACACAGTTCTTAGATGACGGCCGGCGATCTTACCGCGGACACGGCTAACAGAGGAGGACGCGGTGTTGAACTTCGCGGCGCTACCGCCCGAAATCAATTCCGGTCTTATGTATTCCGGGCCGGGGTCGGGGCCCATGATGGCTGCCGCCGCGGCATGGGACGCCGTCGCGGCCGAGTTGGGTGTGGCCTCCAGCGGCTACCATTCCACGGTCACGGAACTGACCGGAGCACCCTGGCTGGGGCCCGCGTCGCGGACGATGCTCGCGGCGATCGCGCCCCACATGTCGTGGCTGAGCGGGGTAGCTGATCAGGCCGAGCAGACCGCCATGATGGCGCGCGCCGCAGCGGCCGCCTACGAGACCGCGTTCGGGATGACCGTGCCGCCACCCGTAATCGCGGCGAACCGGGTGCGGCTGATGACATTGATCGCGACGAACTTCTTCGGGCAGAACACGCCGGCGATCGCGGCCACCGAAGCCGAGTACATGGAGATGTGGGCCCAGGATGCGGCCACCATGTACACCTACGCCGCCTCCTCGGCCGCCGCCACCCAGGTGCCCCAGTGGCTGCCGACGAAGAAGGCCACCAGCGACAACGGCCCGGAGGATCAGGCCGACGCGGTCGCCAACGCCGCCAAGACGCCCGCGGGCAACGTCGCGAAGACGCTCACGCAGTCGACGATGAGCACCCAGAACCTCACCGCACCCCAAGTGCTGTCGACCAATGCGACGACCACGTCGAATGCGACCGCGGCGACCGACCCGCCGTGGTGGGCGAGCTGGTTGACCCTCCCGACGCCAACCAACCCGATGGGGTTGAACCCGAGCACGTTCAACACAATCAGGCAGGGCCTGCAGGCCTACTTCGCCGTCGGTCTGGGCGCTTTCGGTTGGCAGATGGGCCAGCAGCTGACGTTCGGTCTGGGTTCCACCGCCGGTGGTAGTGGTGCTTGGTTCCCCACGCCGCAGTTCGCCGGCCTGTTCCTCGGGGCCAGCCATGCCGGCGGGGCGGCCGCGGCATCGGCCCACCTTGCCTCCGCGACCAAGATCGGCGCGCTGTCGGTGCCGTCGACCTGGGCCACCACCCCGGTCGACGCGCTGGTGGACGAACCGGTGACCAAGGCCATCACGGTGAACTACGCCGCCGCGGCCGAGGGAGCGCCCACCAACGGCGTCCTGCAGGGCATGCCGATGACCGGCGGGGCACGACGCGGTGCCGCCGGCTTCACCCACAAGTACGGCTTCAAGCAAAGCGTCCTCACCCGCCCACCGTCGGCCGGGTGATCTCCAAAGTGACCACCAAATGAACAGCAAACGTCCAGCAGCTAGCGCCACCACTAACGGACCCCGAAGGCCCTGTGCCCGAAGGTTATTGAGGAGGAAATTAAATGTCGTACTCACTGACGGAAACGGCCCGCGCGGCCGTGACGGGTTAAGGGGTCATTGTGGCTAGCTACGCGGGATACCCGCCAGAGGTTATTTCGGCCCTCATCTACTCGGGGCCGGGCTCGATCTCGTACACGACGGCAGCCTCCTCGTGGAACGCACTCTCCGCCGAGCTGCAGTCGTATGCGCTGAGCCTGGAGAACGTGATCACCGAGCTGTCGAGCGAGGAGTGGTACGGACCGTCCTCGGCGCAGATGGCGACATCGTTCGCCCCCTACATCGAGTGGGCCAACACCACCGCCACTCAGCTCGAGCAGATGGCCGTTCAGATGAACGATGGCGCGGCCGCCTACGAGCAGGTGTTCGGCTCGGTGGTGCCCCCACCGCTGATCGCCACCAACCGGGTGCAGTTGGCCAAGGCGCTCGCGACCAACGTGTTCGGTCAGAACAACGGGGTGATCTCGCAACTCGAGTCCCAGTACAACGAGTTCTGGGCTCAGAACGTCAGCGCGATGAACACCTACCAGGTGCAGTCGAACCTCGCGACGAAGAACATCGCGCCGGTCAAGAACGCGCCGGAGGTTGCGACCGACACGGGCCAGCAGACGCAGAGCGCCAGCAATGCCGCGAACATTGGCAACGGCACCGCGCAGAAGACGTTGAGTTCCACCACCAACGCCACCACGAATGCGACGACGAACGCGACGACGAACGCCACCAACGCGACGAGCCAGAACGCTTTCCAGGAGTTGTGGTTCCTGCTCACTGGTCAGACGATCCTGCCGTCGAGCTTCGCGACGTTCGTCAACGGCCTGAGCCCCTTCGCCGGTATCGCCTACAACACCGAGGGTCTGCCGTACTTCTCCGTCGGTATGGGTAACTCCGGTGTTCAGATCGCCAAGTCGATGGGGTTGATCACCAACGGTGCCGCCAGCGCCGCGGCCGCGGCCCCGAAGGGCTTGTCGGGTCTGGGCGGAATGCTCGGCGGCGGCGCCGCGCCGTCGATCGCCGCCGGTCTGGGCAACGCCGCCTCGGTCGGGAAGCTCGCGGTGCCCGCGGCCTGGAGTGGCGCGATGCCCGCAGTGGCACACGCGGCTCCGATCGCGGTCAACACGATCAGCGCCGCCCCGGAGGCGGCCGGGGGAGCCGGGAACCTGCTCGGTGGCATGCCGCTGGCCGGCATGGGCACCGGCGGGGCGACCGGAGCCGGCCCCCGGTACGGCTTCCGTCCGACGGTCATGGCCCGCCCGCCGTTCGCCGGATAACCACTTACGCAACAAGCCCGGCTCGCGCCGGTGGCGGTACACACCGCCATCCGCGAGCCGGGCTTGTTGCATCTCGGTGAAAAGTGCTGAGGCACTGAGGCATTCACCGTAGGTCCGCCCCGCTCGCAGGGATGTGGCTCGGGCTTGCGCGCCGCGCCTTGGCCGCATGGCGGTTCGTCACCGGGCGGAAACGGCGGCGCTGTGTCGCGCGTCATCCCGGCGCCGCCGCCGCGACTTTAGCCGCGGTCGGATTTTTATCCGGCGCCGAGGCGCCCAGCCCCGCCGAGGCGCCCGGCGGTGACCGCGATCGGCGATGGTCGGTGGGCCGATGAGGCGACGGTTGCCGCAGGTGGTGGCGGTGCAGGCGTGACGCCGGGGGTGCCTGGCACCGGTGTGGCACTGGTGCGGAGTAGACCCCCGCGGAGCCGCCGGTGCGCGCCGGCCGGCTCATCGCACGACGACGGCGGCGCGACGGTCGCCTTAGCCTCGCAAGCGAGCAGTTCCGTGAAGGTTCGTCGAGAAGACAACTTGCGAGGAAACCACATGTCGTTCGAGTCGGGGGCCTTCTAGACCATGGACTTCGGGGCCCTACCGCCAGAGATCAACTCGGGCCGGATCTATGCCGGTCCGGGTTCGGGTCCGATCCTGGCCGCCGGCGAAGCCTGGGACGGTGTGGCCTCGGAGTTGAACACGGCGGCGGCCGGCTACGCCTCGGTGGTCAGTGAGCTGACCGGTGCGCCATGGGTGGGCCCGGCTGCGACGTCGATGCTGTCGGCGGTCACGCCGTACGTGGTGTGGTTGAACGCGGTGGGCGGCCAGGCCGAAGAGACCGCGATCCAGGCCAGGGCGGCCGCGGCCGCTTTCGAGACGGCGTTCGCGATGTCGGTGCCGCCGCCGGTGATCGCCGCCAACCGCGTGCTGTTGGCGAACCTGATCGCCACCAACTTCTTTGGGCAGAACACACCGGCGATCGCGGTCACCGAAGCGCAGTATGCCGAGATGTGGGCCCAGGACGCCGTCGCGATGTACACCTACGCCGCCTCGTCGGCCACGGCCTCGGTGTTGCCCCCGATCGAACAGCCGCCGAACACCACCACGCCGGACGCCGAGAACGATCAGGCCCTGGCGGTGAGCAAAGCCGTCGCGGAACCGGCCGGCAATTCCGCCAAGACCGCCTCGAACGCCGCCGTGCAGCTGACGACATCGCCCACGGTGACGACGCAGGCGACGCAGGCCGCCGCGACCACCACCACGCCCGGGCCGCTCGACTGGCTGTGGAACAGCATCGAAGATTTCTTCAAATACGGCCTGCCCACGCCCACCAACAACTGGACCGGCGGGCTCACGGCGCAGAACTTCTACACTCCGCTGTTCAAGAGCCTCACCGGTCTCCCGTATTTCGGGGTCGGTATGGGCTCCTTCGGCTACTCCATCCAGCAGCAGACGACGTTCGGTCTGGGTACCACCGCCGGTGCGGCCGGTGCCTGGTTTCCCACCCCGCAGTTCGCCGGCCTGTTCCTGGGCGCCAGCCACGGCGGTGGGGCGGCGGCGGCCTCCGCGCACCTGGCCTCCGCGGTCAAGGTCGGCGGCCTGTCGGTGCCATCCAGTTGGGGCATCAATCCTGCTGAGGCACTTGAGAATTCGGCCATCAAGGCCACGACCGTCAACTACCTTGCGAGCGAAGCTGCGCCCAGTAACGGCATCCTGCAAGGCATGCCGATGACCGGCGGGGCGCGCCGCGGTGCCGCCGGCTTCACCCACAAATACGGCTTCAGGCAAAGCGTGCTGACGCGCCCGCCCTCCGCGGGCTGACATCGCCACTCCCGGCACCGGTATTTCGTTGCAGAAGTGCATATTTCGTGCTGCCCGCATGCTTTTCGCATGCGGGCAGCGTCGTTTTCACGCAAACCACGTCGATGTGCCGACGACATCACCGCCGTGCTTTTTATCCGCGGCAGGATTTTATCCTCGGGCCGGCGTCCACGGGCTCGCCGCCGCGGATGTCAGAGCGCACGGGACGACCCGTCGCGGCGCCATATTTCGGACGTATCAGCACGTCAAAGGGGGTTGCGGGGAAACCTGCGGGAGCCGCGCCCGTACGCTGCCTGCACTCTTGTGCACAACAACCGTGGCGGGTGGCCGGCGGTTTGACAATTCCGGCCTCAGCGGATTGGCGCGCTATCCAACTAATCTCACTGACGAGCTACCGGCCACTTCAGGTGGTCTCAGCTAACCGCAAGCCAATTGAAGTTCATCGAGCCGGACGACACCGAGGGGCGAAGACATGTCGGTTGTGACGACGCAGCCAAAAGTGTTGGCGCCAAAGCACTTCGGTGGCCAGGCTCGGGCTGCGGGAGTTCGCGAGATGTTCGTCAACACCCCGAGCATGAGCTCGGGTCCATACGCGCTGACGGAAGCGGCCTACGTGGCCGCGACGGGCTAAGGGGTCACTGTGTCTGATTTATCAGGGTTGCCGCCAGAGGTTACTTCGGCACTCATCTATTCCGGTCCTGGTGCGACGTCGTACACGACGGCGGCCTCATCCTGGAATGCCGTCTCTGCCGAGCTGCAGTCGTATGCGCTGGGCGTGGAGAACGTGATCACCGACCTGTCCGACCAGGAATGGTGGGGGCCGTCCTCGACGCAGGTCGCCTCGGCGTTCGGACCCTACATCCAGTGGGCCAAGGACACCGCTACCCAGGCCGAGCAGAACGGCATCCAGGCCAGCGAGGCCGCGGCCGCCTACGAGCAGGTGTTCGGCTCGGTAGTGCCCCCGCCGCTGATCGCCACCAACCGGGTGCAGCTGCTCAACGCCGTCAGCACCAACGTGCTGGGACAGAACAACGGGGTGATCTCGCAGCTCGAGTCGCAGTACAACGACTTCTGGGCACAGAACACCAGCGCGTTGAACAACTATCAGACCCAGTCGAACAACGCGACTTCGCAGCTGAAGGCGGTTAAAAACGCACCGGAGGTCGCCACCGACACCGGTCAGCAAAGCCAGGCCGTCAGCAACGCGTCGACGCTGAGCTCGGGCACCGCGCAGAAGACGGTGAATGCCACCACCCAAGCGACGACCCAAGCGACGACCAACGCGACCGCCGCGGCGACGTCCACCAACCCGTTGCAAGAGGCGTGGTTCCTGCTCACCGGGCAGACGATCTTCCCGTCGAACCTGGCGACCTTCGTCAACGGCCTGAGCCCGTTTTCGGGCTTCGCCTACAACGTCGAGGGCCTGCCGTACTTCTCCGTCGGTATGGGTAACAGCGGCGTGCAGATCGCCAAATCCACCGGTCAGCTTGGCGGGGCCGTGGCCGGTGCCGCGGCCGCGGCGCCCAAGGGCCTGTCGGGCCTGGGCGGGATGCTCGGCGGTGGCGCCGCGCCCTCAGTGGCGGCGGGTCTGGGCAACGCCGCCTCGATCGGCAAGCTCGCGGTCCCCGCGGCCTGGAACGGCGCCCTGCCAGGGGCCGTCGCCCACGCCGCCCCGATTGCGGTCAACACCGTCAGCGCGGTCCCCGAGGCGAGCGGCGGTGCCGGAAACCTGCTCGGCGGCATGCCGCTGGCCGGGATGGGCACCGGCGGAGCCACCGGCGCCGGCCCCCGCTACGGCTTCCGCCCGACGGTCATGGCCCGACCACCCTTCGCCGGATAACGACCCAAGAACACCAGCGTGGGAACGACGATGGCAGGCGGGCGGCGTGCGAAATAATTGCTGCTCCCCGGGTGCCATGAGCCGGGTTAGAATCGTATTCATGCGTGCTGAACTGCACGGAGTTGGCCATGAGGCTGTCGCACAGACCGCCGTGGCCGACTCGACGAACGTTGCTGTGCACCCTCGGGGGGTCAGCGTCGGTCAGAACCATGCCGACCGCAAACACGCCCGCCCGGGAAAACGCCCGTCAGGAGGCTTGCCGGGCGCCGTGCGTGGCAACGCCATCTCCGGCGTGATTTCGCTGGTGAGGGCCCCAAAAGGGCCCCAACGCTGTTACTGTGTCGTTACTAAAGATGAATTCGCCGTACCGTTCCGTGAACAATTGAGGACGGGCGGCTCAGGAAACACCCTTCATGCAGCACGGTCATCTACGCTCTCAGCCAGAGAGTGGGGGAACAATCTAGGAGGAGAAGAGTATGTCGTTCGTGAACACCCAGCCGGAGGCGATCCTGGCGGCAGCCGGAACCTTGAACGGGATCGGCTCGGCTTTGAACGCTCAGAATGCGGCTGCAGTGGCACCGACGACCGGTGTGGTGCCGGCGGCGGCCGACGAGGTGTCGGCGCTGACCGCCGCTCAGTTCGTTGCGCACGCGCATCTCTACCACGCCGTCAGTGCCCAGGCAGCGGCGATTCACGAGCTTTTCGTGAACACCCTGCAGACCAGCTCGGGTTCGTACGCCGCGACCGAAGCGGCCAACGCGATCGCTACCGCTTAACCAGTTTCAACGACTTAAGGCTCGCGACGATCCCCACCGGAGTGGGCGTCACGGGAACCTCCTTGCAGTCGGTTGAACCTGACAACTCAAACGGCGCCGTTCGAGTTGGCTGTAGCTCCCGACAAGAAGGGGGATCCATCTCTAAGCACTTGGTCCGGCGGTTACGGAAGTACTCGTAGCCGGTCCGGTCACCATCGTCAATCACCACCAAATTTGAGAACGACTACAGATAGAGGGAGAAAGGCAACATGGCAACACGTTTTATGACCGACCCGCACGCGATGCGGTCGATGGCAGGTCGCTTCGAAATGCACGCGCAGACGGTGTCGGACGAGGCCCGCAAGATGTGGTCATCGTCGATGAACATCGCCGGTGCCGGCTGGAGCGGCCAGGCCCAGTCGACGTCTTACGACACCATGGGTCAGATGAACCAGGCGTTCAACAACATCGTCAACATGCTCCACAGCGTTCGCGACGGTCTGATCCGCGACGCCAACAACTACGAGACGCAAGAGCAGGCCTCGCAGCAGGCCCTCAGCCACTAGTCGCAACCGCCTCGGCTGCGTAACCTTCAGACCTTAGGAGAACATCGCTATGAGCATTAACTACCAGTTCGGAGATGTGGACGCCCACGGCGCCCTCATCCGCGCACAGGCTGCCTCGCTGGAGGCCGAGCACCAGGCCATCGTTCGTGATGTGCTTGCTGCCGGTGACTTCTGGGGCGGCGCCGGTTCGGTGGCTTGCCAGGAGTTCATCACCCAGTTGGGTCGCAACTTCCAGGTGATCTACGAGCAGGCCAACTCGCACGGCCAGAAGGTGCAGAGTGCCGGCAACAACATGGCGAGCACGGACAGTGCCGTCGGGTCCAGCTGGGCCTAACGCTCCAACCTCAGGCGCGGCAGCACACCTTCTGTCGGTGTGCTGCCGCGTCCTGCGGTTTCCGTGCACGATGACTTTGAGGTACTGATGGATCAACAGACCACACGCACCGACATCACCGTCAACGTCGACGGGTTCTGGATGCTCCAGGCGCTACTGGACATCCGGCACGTCGCTCCGGAATTGCGGTGCCGGCCCTATGTATCCACGGACTCGAGCGACTGGTTGAACGACCACCCCGGCATGGCGGTGATGCGTGAGAACGGGATCGTCATCGGCGATCAGGTCCACGAGGATGTCGCTGCTCGGATGCGGGTGCTCGCGGCGCCCGACCTCGAGGTGGTCGCCCTGCTGTCGCGGGGCAAGCTTCTTTACGGCGTTGTCGATGACGAGAACGCGCCCCCGGGATCCCGCGATATCCCGGAGAACGAGTTCCGGGTGGTCCTCGCCCGGCGCGGCCAGCACTGGGTGTCGGCGGTGCGGGTCGGCAGTGACATCACCGTCGACGACGTCGCGGTCGCCGACAGCGCCTCAATCGCCTCGCTGGTGCTGGACGGCATGGAATCGATTCATCACGCCGAGCCGGCCGCCATCAACGCGGTGAACGTGCCGCTCGAGGAAATGCTGGATGCGACGAAGTCATGGCAGGAGTCGGGCTTCAACGTGTTCTCCGGCGGAGATCTGCGGCGCATGGGCATCAGCGCTGCCACCGTGGCGGCGCTCGGTCAGGCGCTTTCGGACCCGGCGGCTGAGGTTGCGGTGTACGCGCGGCAGTACCAGGACGACGCCAAGGGCCCCAGCGCCTCGGTGCTGTCGCTGAAGGACGGCTCCGGCGGTCGCATCGCGCTTTATCAGCAGGCGCGGACGGCGGGTTCGGGGGAGGCCTGGCTGGCGATCTGTCCGGCGACCCCGCAGCTGGTGCAGGTGGGCGTCAAGACGGTGCTGGACACCCTGCCGTACGGCGAATGGAAGACCCACAGCAGGGTCTAGCCCGAGCGCGAAACATAAGCGAAACACAAACGCTAACAAGGTTTTTCATCAGAACATGCGGTGCACAAGCGAACACGTCATACTTCTTTAGAATCAGCAGCGAATTCAAAGCAAGTGTCACCAGAACCTACTAATCGCGAGGCGAGGCAGATGGAATCCACAAACGTCGAGCTGCACCTCACCTGCCCCTTTGGCGCCACGGTGAGTGGATCGACAGAATCCTCGGGGCGGCTGGCGGCACTGGGTTACACGTTCACCACGACAGGGGGTGCAGGGCGATGACTGCGGTAGCTGACGCGTTACAGGCTGACGTAGAGGGAATCTCACAGCCTCGGGCAGTTGTAGTCGGCATCATGGCCGGCGAGGGCGTGCAGATCGGTGTCCTGCTGGACGCCAATGCCCCGGTCTCGGTGATGACCGACCCGCTGCTGAAGGTGGTCAACAGCCGCCTGCGGGAGCTCGGCGAGACGCCGCTGGAGGCGGGTGGACGTGGCCGCTGGGCGCTGTGCCTGGTCGACGGGACGCCGCTGCGCGCCACCCAGTCGCTGACCGAACAGGACGTCTACGACGGGGACCGGCTGTGGATTCGGTTCGTCGTCGACACCGAGAGGCGCTCGCAGGTCGTCGAGCACATCTCCACCGCGGTCTCGCAGAGCCTGAGCAAGCGGTTCGCCGCGATCGACCCGGCCACCGCGCTGCAGGTCGGCGCCGCGATGGTGGCCAGCGGCGTGACCGTCGCATCGGCCCTGCTGCTGTGGTACCGCTGGCACCACAACTCGTGGCTGACGACGATCTTCGGCTTGGTCATCGGCGCGGTGGCGCTGGGCGTTTCCATGATGCTGCTGGTGCGCGCCCAGACGAACGAGGACCGGCGGGTCGGCGACATGATGCTGCTCAGCAGCCTGGCGCCGCTGGCCGTCGGCGCTGCCGCGGCACCTCCGGGCGGCGTGGGGTCACCCCATGCCGTGCTGGGCTTCGCGGTGCTCACCATCACCGCGATGCTGGCCCTGCGTTTCACGGGCCGCCGGCTCGGGACGTACACCGCGATCGTCACCGTTGGCGCGATCACGGCGGTGGCGGCCCTGGCGCGCATGGTCGCGATGACCGGCGCGGTGACGCTGCTGACCTGCGTCGTGCTGGTCTCCGTGATGGGTTACCAGTGCGCACCCGCGATCTCCCGCCGGCTTTCCGGCATTCGGCTGCCGGTGTTCCCGTCGGCGACCAGCCGCTGGGTGTTTGAGGCCCGGCCGGATCTGCCCACCACCGTGACCCGTACCGGGGGCGGCCCGCCGGTCCTGGAGGGACCGGCCTCGGTCCGCGACGTGCTGCTGCAGGCCGAACGCGCCCGCTCATTCCTGACCGGTCTGCTCACCGGGCTGGGTGTGCTGATGGTGGTCTCGCTGGCCGGACTGTCCGACCCACACACCGGGCAGCGGTGGCTGCCGCTGCTGCTGGCCGCGTTCAGCGCCGGCTTCCTGATGCTGCGCGGCCGTTCCTACGTCGACCGTTGGCAGGCCATCACCCTGGCTGGGACGTCGGTCCTGATCGTCGGCGCCGTGGTGCTGCGCTACGCGCTGGTGCTGCAGTCGCCGCTGTCGGTGTCGATCAGCGTGGCGATCCTGGTGCTGCTGCCCGCGGCGGGCCTGACGGCCGCGGCGGTCGTGCCCAACACCGTCTACAGCCCGCTGTTCCGCAAGTTCGTGGAATGGATTGAATACCTCTGCCTGATGCCAATCTTCCCGCTGGCATTGTGGTTGATGAATGTTTATGCGGCGATTCGGTACCGGTAATGGCAAGGCGTGGCGGGGTCGTGCGTCTCGCGCGACCGTCGCTGCGCTGTTGCTTACCACTGGCTCGCTAGCCGGCCTGCCTCCCGCGTCGGCGATCGTACCGCCGACGATTGACCCGGGCGCGATACCGCCGGACACGCCGCCGGGACCGCCGGCCCCGATGAAGCAGAACTCGTACTGCACCGAGGTCGGCGTGCTGCCGGGCACCAACTTCAAGCTGCAGCCGAAGTACATGGACATGCTGAACCTGCAGGAGGCGTGGCAGTTCGGCCGCGGCGCCGGGCAGAAGGTCGCGGTGATCGACACGGGTGTGTCGCCGCACCCGCGGTTCCAGCACCTGATCCCCGGCGGGGACTACGTCATGGGCGGCGACGGGCTGTCCGATTGCGACGCGCACGGCACCATCGTGGCGTCGATGATCGGCGCCGCATCGGCCGGTGGGGCAGCGGCGCCGCCGGTGGCCGCACCGCGCAAGCCGGTGACCATTCCCACCACCGAGCCGCCGCCGAAAGCGCCGCCGCCGCAGACCGTGACGTTGTCGCCATTGCCGCAGACCGTGACGATGGTCCCGCCTACTGAGACACCGCCGCCGGGGCCTTTCGCGCCCACTGGCGCCGACACCCACGCCGGCGCCGCCGCCCCCACCTCCGCCGCCGCCGGCACCCCCGGCGCAGCCCGGACAGGCGGCCGACGCCTTTAGCGGCATCGCGCCCGACGTCGACATCATCTCCATCCGGCAGTCCAGCCAGGCCTTCGGCCTAAAGGACGCCTATACCGGCGACGAGGACCCGCAGTCCGCGGCGAAGATCACCAGCATCGACACGATGGCGAAGGCGATCGTGCATGCCGCCAACATGGGGGCCACCGTCATCAACATCTCGGATGTGACGTGCATGAGTGCGCGCAACATCATCGAGCAACGGTCGCTGGGCGCCGCGGTGCGGTATGCGGCGGTCGACAAGAACGTCGTGATCGTGGCCGCCGCCGGCGACAGCAGCAAGCGGGATTGCAAGCAGAACCCGACCTCAAACCCATTGCACCCCAACGATCCTCGCAATTGGGGCGCGGTCAACACGGTGGTGACGCCGTCGTGGTTCAGTGACTACGTGCTGACCGTCGGCGCCGTCGACGCCGATGGCCACCCGCTGAGCCAGGGCGGTCAGGGGCAGGCGTCCACCAGCATCGCGGGACCGTGGGTCGGGATCGCCGCGCCGGGCAACGACGTCATCGGGCTCTCGCCGCGCGACGACGGCCTGATCAATGCGATCGACGGGCCGGACAACTCGTTGCTGGTGCCGACGGGAACCAGCTTCTCGGCCGCGATCGTGTCCGGGGTGGCCGCGCTGGTGCGCGCCAAGTACCCGCGCCTGACGTCCACCCAGATCGTCAATCGGTTGACCCGTACTGCCAGGGCGCCGGCCCGGGGCGTGGACAACCAGGTCGGCTTCGGGGTCGTCGACCCGGTGGCGGCACTTACCTGGGACGTTCCCGACGGGCCGCCGAAGCCCCCGTCGCAGTTGTCCATACCCCTGAACATTCCGAAGGCCGCCCCGCCCCGCGATATGGTGCCGGTGTGGGTGGCCGCCGGGGGGTTGACCGGGGCGCTACTGATAGGCGGCGCAGTATTCGGTGTCTCGATACTGATGAAGCGCCGTAGCAAGCAGCAATAGGGCGGAGCAGCAAAATGAAGGCTCAGCGCAGGTTTGGATTGGCGTTGTCGTGGTCGCGGCTGACCGTGGTGTTTCTGGTTGACATCGCGATCCTGGTGATCGCCAGTCACTGCCCCGACTCGTGGCAGGGCGAGCACCGCATCGCCTGGTGGGTCGGTGTCGGCCTCGCCGCGATCATCACGCTCTTGTCGCTGATCACGCATCACGGCCTCACGCTGACCTCCGGGCTGGCGGGGTGGCTGTGGGACTGGTCCGCCGATCCCCGCACCACGCTGGCCGCCGGCTGCACACCCGCGATCGACTACCAGCGCCGGTTCGGTCGCGACAAGGTCGGCGTCCGCGAGTACGAAGGTCGCCTGGTGACGCTCATCGCGGTGGACGGCGGCGAGCACCGTCCCCGCACTGCGGAGTCGCCCAGCCTGCTGGTGCAGTCGGTCGCGGCCGGGCTGCGGCAATTCGACGTCCATCTGGATGGCATCGACATCGTCTCGGTGCAGGTCCGCCGCGGCGGTAACTCCGCCGAGCTGTCCAAGCTCGACAAGCTGGGTCCCGAGGAGTGGGGACTGGTCAGCGAGCAGCCCGCGTCGTATGTCCGGCGCACATGGCTGGTGCTCCGGATGAACCCGCAGCTCAACGTGGCGGCGGTGGCGGCCCGCGATTCGCTGGCTTCGACTTTGGTGGCGGCCACCGAGCGGCTGGCCCAGGACCTCGACGGCCAGGGTTGCGCGGCACGCACGCTGACCGCCGACGAGATCGCCGAGGTTGACAGCGCCGTGCTGGCCGATCTGGAGCCGACCTGGAGCCGCCCCGGCTGGCGCTACCTCAAGCACTTCAACGGCTTCGCGACCAGCTTCTGGTTGACGCCGTCGGACATCACCACCGAGGTGGTCGACGACCTGTGGGTGGCGGAAACCGACGCGACCGTGCTGACCATCCGGCTCACCAACCACGACGGCCGACCCGAGGTCGCCGGCTGGGTGCGCTACCACAGCGACAGCCGCAAGCCCAAGGGGATTTCGGGTGGCCTCAACCGCCTCACCGGCCGGCAGCTGGCCGCGGTCCGGGCCAGCCTGCCCGCCCCGGCGACTCGTGCCGTGCTGACCGTCCCGACCCGCGAACTGTTCGCTGACGATTATTTGGTGCTGCAGGTAAGCCAGGTGCGAGAAGACACTGAACACCTGCCCGCCGCGCAATGAGTCGCCCGCAAGCCAGCGCCGAGGACGCCCGCAACGCACTGCTCGCCGGTCTGCTGGCGTCGGGAATCTCCGTCAACGGGTTACAACCGAGCCATAACCAGCAGGTGGCATCGAAGATGTTCACCACGGCGACGGCCCTCGACCCCGACATGTGCGACGCCTGGCTGGCCCGCGTGCTGGCCGGCGACCAGAGCATCGACGTGCTGTCCAGGGCCTGGGCGACGGTGCGGACATTCGGGTGGGAGATCCGCCGGCTCGGCCTGTCCGACCTGGAATTCCGTCCCGAGGTCTCCGACGGGATGTTCCTGAAACTATCGGTCACCAGCATGGAGTCGCTGGCCTGCAGCTACGCCTCCGTGCTGGCCGAGCAGAAGCGCTACGCGGAGGCCGCCGAACTGCTCGACAACGTCGAACCGCGCCACCCGTTCGACGAGGAACTGATCGACTACGTCCGCGGCATCCTGTACTTCCGCACCGGCCGGTGGCCGGACGTGCTGACGCAGTTCCCCGAGGGAAAGATCTGGCGCAACCCCGCGCTGAAAGCCGCGGGGGCGGCGATGGCCACGACCGCGCTGGCGTCGCTGGGTGTCTTCGAGGAGGCCATCCGGCGCGGGGCGGACGCAATCGAGGCGGACCGGGTACCCGGCGCGGCCAATATCGCCTTGTACACCCAGGGCATGTGTCAGCGCCACCTCGGCCGCGAGGACGAGGCCGTCGAGCTGCTGCGCCGGGTGTATTCGCGGGATCCGAAATTCACCCCGGCCCGAGAAGCCCTGGACAACATCAACTTTCGGCTGATCCTGACCGATCCCGAAACCATCGAGGCCCGCACCGACCCGTGGGACACCGAGAGCGCTCCGACCCGCGAGCAGACCGAGGCGGCGCGCCACGCCGAAGAGGCCGCGAAGTACATGGCCGAAGGCGACGCCGAACTGAACGCGATGCTCGGCATGGAGCGGGCCAAACGCGAAATCACGCTCATCAAGTCGACGACCAAGGTCAACTTGGCGCGCGCCAAGATGGGCCTGCCGGTGCCGGTCACCTCGCGGCACACCCTGCTGCTCGGGCCACCCGGAACCGGCAAGACGTCGGTCGCACGCGCCTTCACCAAGCAGCTCTGCGGGCTGACCGTGCTGCGTAAGCCGTTGGTGGTCGAGACGAGTCGCACCAAGCTGGTGGGCCGCTACATGGCCGATGCCGAGAAGAACACCGAGGAGATGCTCGAGGACGCGCTGGGCGGCGCGGTCTTCTTCGACGAGATGCACACCTTGCACGAGACCGGCTACCAGCAGGGCGACCCGTACGGCAACGCGATCATCAACACCCTGCTGCTGTACATGGAGAACCACCGCGACGAGCTGGTGGTGTTCGGCGCCGGATACGCCAAGGCGATGGACAAGATGCTCGAGGTGAATCAGGGCCTGCGGCGGCGCTTTTCGACCGTCATCGAGTTCTTCAGCTACATGCCCGAAGAGCTCGTCGCGCTCACCAAGGTGATGGGCCAGGAAAACCAGGACATCATCAGCGACGAGTCGGCCGAGGCGTTGTTGCCGTACTACACCAACTTCTACCTCGACGAGACCATCTCCGAAGACGGGGACCTGATCCGCGGCATCGACACGCTCGGCAACGCCGGGTTCGTCCGCAACGTCGTGGAGAAGGCGCGCGACCACCGCAGCTTCCGCCTGGACGACGACGACCTGGACGCGGTGCTGGCCAGCGATGTCACCGAGTTCACCGAGCGTCAGCTGCTCCGCTTCACCGAGCTGACGCGCGACGACCTGGTCGAGGGCCTGGGCGCGGCGGTGGCCGAGAAGAAAAAGGATTGACGCGGTCCAACCAGCCCCGCTAGCAGCGACGTCGTACGCGGGCATGGCTTCGGCGTGGCGACGCAATGAATTGTTGCAAACGCCTCGCAGCTAACTTGACTCACTCTGCCTCGAGTGCCAACATGGCTTCTGCAGCACCTCGTTAGGTGAGGCTTCCATACGGATACAGGCCACTGACCTCAAACGTCGAAAGACGCCCAGGGTCAGGACAGCTCTTCCCGGCTTAAGGGTTGAGCCCAAGTGGCTTCTGGCTTGGGTCAGCCGGATACGCAGTGTGGTGCCGAAGCTCTGACGAGAGAGGTGCCGGATCCGGCGGTTCAGCCGGTCATCCTCCACCTCTTCGTGCAGACTAAAGGCATCTCGGTGTGCCCAGGCGTTGAGGAGGTGAGAACGAAATTAATCCCGGTGATAAACCCTATTCTCGATCGATGACGTTTCGTTCGAGCCGCCAGCGGCATCGCTCCCGCCTATCGGCTTGCACCGAGCCCATTACTTAGTGCGCAATCGGTGTCTGTCCTAGCTCGGGGTCGCGCCTCCTACACGCCCGTTTCCATGAGGAGAACTCCGATGACCTTCACCACCGCACCGCCGCAATCGTTGGCCGCCCAGAATGCAGCTGTCGCTGCCGTGACCCGTTAGCTTCCAGGGGGATCCATGCTGGATTACTTTGCGGCGCTGCCGCCCGAAGTCAACTCGGCCAGAATGTACACCGGCCCCGGATCGGGGCCGCTGCTGGCCGCCGCCGCGGCCTGGAACACGCTGGCCGCCGAAATGCGTACCGCCGCAACCGGTTACCACTCGGTGGTAACCCAGCTGCTCAGCAGTGGGTGGTACGGCCCCTCGTCCACGTCGATGCTGGCCGCCGCGACACCGTACCTGACCTGGCTGAGCAACGCGGCGGCCCAGGCCGAGCAGACCGGCACCCAGGCCAACGCGGCCGCGACCGCCTTCGAGGCCGCGTACGCCATGACGGTGCCGCCGCCCGTCGTCACCGCCAACCGCACGCTGCTGGCGAACCTGGTGGCCACCAACATCTTCGGGCAGAACACGCCGGCGATCGCGACCACCGAGGCCGAGTACGTGGAGATGTGGGCCCAGGACGCGGCGGCGATGAACGGCTATGCCACCTCGTCCAGCACCGCGTCACAGATGACGCCGTTCCAGTCGCCGAACAAGAACACGACGGACGACGCGGTGGACAACCAAACCCAGGCGGTCAACCAGGCGCTCAAGTCGTCGACGGGAAACACCCAGTCGGTGATGCAAACCTTCTCGGCGAATGACGTTACGCCACAAGTTAATGCGCCCGCTGCCCCCACGTCGGGATCGCTTTACGACTACCTGACGCAATTCTTCGGCAACACCAACAACACGGCCGCGGGCCAATTCTTGTCCAGCAACTTCTTCAGTAACTCGATCCTGAACGGCACCATCGCCGGCGGCCCGTTCAACCCGCAAACGATCATCGGAACGATTCAGGGCGTCATGGCCGCGCAGCACGCCACCATCCTGGGCGGGCTGGGGGACTTCACCACCGACGCCGACGGCGCGATCGCTGCCGCCCTATCGAGCGACACGGTTCCCGCCGCCGCAACCGGCGGGGTGGGCCAGGCGCATCTGGTGGGTTCGATGTCGGTGCCGCAGAGCTGGGCGGGCGCCGCCAACATAAGCCAGGCGCCATCGGCAGTGCAGGCCACCGGCGTCACCGGCCTCACCGACACCGGCGCAGCCCCGTCGGCCGGCGGCCCGGGAGGCGTCGCGGGGCCGCTGGGAGGCACGGGCAGGCGGCTACGCCGCGCCATTCCCAAGTACGGGTTCCGCCCCGTCGTCATGCCACGTCCGCCGGCCGCCGGTTAAGAGACCCCAGGAGAAGATGTCATGTCACTTTTTGCGGGACTGCCGCCGGAAATCAACTCGGCCAGAATGTATTTCGGCCCCGGCTCAGGGTCGATGCTGGCCGCCGCGGCCGCATGGAATGCGATTTCTGCCGAAATGCGCTCCGCGGCAACCAATTACGAGTCAGTGATCACGGCGCTCACCAGCGAGGGCTGGTTCGGGCCGTCCTCGGCGAGGATGGCGGCGTCCGTGGCGCCGTATCTCGAGTGGCTGAACACCACGGCCACCCAGGCCGAGCAGGCCGGCACCTCGGCGTCGGCCGCCGCGGCCGCCTACGAGGCCGCGTTTGCCGCGACGGTGCCCCCCGCCGTCGTCACGGCCAACCGCACCCTGCTGGCCAACCTGGTCGCGAGCAACCTCTTTGGCCAAAACACGGGGGCGATCGCCAACACCGAGGCTCAGTACGGCGAGATGTGGGCGCAAGACACGTCCGCGATGACGAACTACAACGCATCTTCGACCGCCGCCACCCGGCAGATGACGCTGTTCCAAGATCCGCAGTCCGACACCACCACTGACGGAACGGACCAGCAGGCTAACTCTGTCCTCAACGCCAACAACATCGTCTCGAACGCCGTCAACGCGCCGGCCGCCGGTGCTGGCGACAGCATCTTTACGCCCGGCTCGGGATCGGACACCACCGGACTTTCCGGGCTGCTGAACACGCTGAGTAACTCGAACCCGAATCTGCTTGGAGCGTTCCTCAACAACAACGCCGTCTCGGGCCTGTCCAACGGTTTCACCACCAACGGAATCCTGAACCCGACTACGTTCGTCGACACGCAGGTGGCGTCCAACTCCATCAACGCGTTGAACACCGTCGACTCGAGCACATCGGGACTGGGAGTTCTGGCCGCCGGCCTCGGTGGTACCGCGAACCTGGCGTCGGTCACCGCGCCGGGCGCGGCAGCGGCGGCCGGCGTGGGGCAGGCGAGCCTGGTGGGGGCCCTGTCGGTCCCACCGGCCTGGGGTGCCACCGGAGCAGCGATCACCCCCGTTGCGGCAACGACTCAGGTCGGCCTAGGGGCGTACCACAGCTTCGGCTCCGCCACCCCGATGGTGATGGAAGAGGCTGGATCAGGGATGGGCATGCCCGGCGTGCCCCTCGCCGGCATACCCGGCGGGCACGAGGACGAGTTCGCGGACCCGATCTACGGATTCCGTCCGCGCGTCATCGGGCGCCCGCCCGCGGCGGGTTAGGAACGGCAGCACTCGATATGAAAACCCTTGCCGTTCTAGCTAGCGCCGTCGCTTTGGTCGGGATGGCGATACCAGCGCACGCGGACGAAGCTGACGGCGCCTTCCTGGCCGCGCTCAACAAGGCGGGTATCAGCTATAAGAGCCCGGACCGCGCGATTGCGGCGGGCCAAAAGGTGTGCGACTTGGCCAATTCCGGGACCTCACAGCTCGACATCATCAGGGATGTCCACGAGTTCAACCCGGCGTTCTCCGCATCGGCCGCCGCGAAGTTCGTCCAGGCGGCCGCCAGCGTCTACTGCCCGAACATATTGTCGGTCGACAGCGGTGGCGCGAACCCGAACACCGCCAGCTAGCCGTCACCGCGCCGGCTGTGCGGCTGGCGCCCTTTTGCCGGCGATGAGAATTCGGCGAGGTTGCCGAAACACCAACCCCAGCTGACCGGGGAACGTCGCGAGCGTGTCCGTCGTCAAACACTCATGGGATCGGCGCGGATCCGATGCATTCCATTAGAGATATTGCGTTTTCGCGGCTCAGGAGGCTAATTCGCGCCTAAAGTGGCGGCCAATTGGAGGGGGCCAATTGGAGGGGATCGGAGGGTACTGATGCCGTATTTCGGGGCCTTGCCGCCGGAGATCAATTCCGGGCGGATGTATGTCGGAGCCGGGTCGGGGCCGCTGCTCGCGGCGGCGGCCGCGTGGGACGAGTTGGCTGCGGAGCTGCTGTCCGCTGCGGCTTCCTACGGCTCAGCGGTCCAAAGCCTGACCGTCGGGCCTTGGACGGGTCCATCCTCGATCGCGCTGGCCACCGCGGCCGCGCCCTTTGTGTCGTGGATGAGTGCGACGGGCGCGCAGGCCGAACAGGCCGCGACCCAGGCCAAGCTCGCCGCGGGCGCCTACGAGGTCGCCTTCGCGGCCACCGTCCCACCGCCCATCATCGCGGCCAATCGCGCCCTGCTCGCAATGTTGGTCGCCACCAACCTCTTTGGACAGAACACCCCCTCGATCGCGACCGCCGAAGCTGACTACATGGAGATGTGGGCACAGGACGCCGCCGCGATGTACACCTATGCGGGCTCCTCGGCTTCGGCGTCACAATTCACGCCGTTCGACGAGCCGCCGAAGACCACCACCGATACCGGCACGGCGCTGCAGGACACCGCCTTGGCCAAGTCCAACACGGTGGCCGGCACGAACACCGCGACGAAGATGTCGCAGCTGAGCTTCCAGCCGCTTGCCAGCGGCAACTCGGGGCCGACGACGGGAATCACCGCGCCGCCGACGCCGGATGTCGTCACGAACTGGAACACCATCTGGAACGTCCTCACCGGTCAGTACTCGCTGCAGGGGTGGACGAGCATCCCCGGCGGTCCGTTCCTGTCGTTCGGGCAGGCCTACGCCTGGGGCCAGAACGGCGACGCCGCGGCGGCCTATCTGGCCGGGCCGAAAGCCATCGCCGGGGCGTTGGCGCCGCTGACCGGTGGCGGCAGCGCGGTGCGGCCCATGCTGGCCTCCGCCCTCGATGCGGCGCCGGTATCGGGGTCGATGGGCAAGGCGGCGTTGGTCGGCAGCATGTCGGTGCCGCAGGGGTGGACCGAGGCCGCACCCACTATTCGCACCCTCGCCCAGGTGCTGCCCAACCTTTCGGCGGTACCGGAGGCCACGCTGGTGGGCGAGGGCGGCGCCTTCAGCCAGATGGCGCTGTCCAGCCTGGCCGGGCGGGCCATCGCCGCCACCTCAGTCCGCTCCGGGGGCGGGGCCGCCGCGGCCGCCGCGCTGGGCGGCGTTGCCGCAGAGGCCGATCCCGCCGCGGCCACCATCATCGTGATCCCGGCCTTCGAGGACTGACCGCCATGAACGCAACCGCACAAGCCACCCGGACGCACCTCAGCGCGAAGGGGAACTGACATGTTCTACGGAGCCTTTCCACCAGAGTTCAACTCGGGCCGGATGTACACCGGGCCCGGCGCGGAGTCGCTGCTGGCCGCCGCGGTCGCCTGGGACGAACTGGCCACCGAGTTGCAGTCCGCCGCATCGGCCTACGCGTCGGTGATCTCGAGTCTGACCACCGGGCCGTGGACGGGTCCGTCCTCGCTCGCCATGGCGGGCGCCGTCGCCCCGTATCTGGCTTGGATGCAGCGGACCGCAGCCCAGGCGCACGAAGCCGCGGGCCTGGCCACCGAGGCGGCCGGCGCCTATCAGACCGCGTTCGGCGCGACCGTGCCGCCGCCGCTGATCGCAGCCAATCGCAGTCTGCTGTCGATGTTGGTGGCCACCAACATCTTCGGGCAGAACACCTCCGCGATCGCCACCACCGAGGCCCAATACGGCGAATTCTGGGCCCAGGACGCCGAAGCGATGGACACCTACTTCGCCTCGTCGGCCACCGCCTCGAACGCCTTGACCTCGTTTGACGACCCGCCCCAGACCACCAACGACCAAGCGCCGCAGCTAGATTCGGTCACGAATGCCGGAAACCTGATGTCGTCGTTCGCGAACAACGCAACGGCCACGCCCACCGGGCCCCTGTCGGGGCTCGCGCAGCTCGCGCAGGCTTACAACCAGTTCTGGGACGGCGTCCTGAACAATCTCTTCGGGACAAACGGCGCAGGTTTCTACACCGCGCTGTTCAACGCCGTCAAGGTGCCGCTCGGCCTCACCACGCAGTTCAACGACGTCGGGCTGTTGGTGAACTTCCCGCTGTCGCAGTGGCTGAAGTTTGCCCCGCCGGTAGCGGTCGCCGCGCTGCCGAAAGACGCGCTGGGGGCGGGGCTCGGGGCCCTCGGGTTCGGACGGGGCACGCTCTACGGTGCGGTGACCGGGGGCATGAACAACGCCGGCACCCTTGTTGGCAAGCTCTCGATCCCGCCGACCTGGGCCACGACCACGCCGGCGATCCGGATGGTGGCCGCGGCCCTGTCGGCCGCCGGGCCGGACGCCGTGCCTGCGGCCGCGCTCGGCGAAGGCGGTTTGTTCAGCTCGCTGGGCATGGCGGGGATGCTGGGCAGCGCGCTCGGTGCCGGCGGCCCGACCGTGGTCAAGGCCGGGGTTCGCGGCCGCCTGACCCCGCTCAAGGACCTCAAGGACAAGCACTCGCCCGAGCAGCTCAAGCGGCTGGTCGCACAGATATCGGAGAAGCCAGAGAGCGTGCAGCACCACAACGTCGACCAAGAGGGACTCGACGCGCTGCTCGAGCAGCTCGCCAAGAAGCCGGGCATCCACGCGGTGCACCTAAAGAAGGGCAAGAAGTCGGTCCTGCCGTCGGACGCCTAATCAGGTTGAGCTGCAGGACAATTCAGTGCGCTGAAGAAAACAAGCAATGAAATCGGCTCGCAGTGGGAGAATGGTGAGTTATGAGAACGGTCCTAGCGCTCCTGGGGGCCACCGCGCTGATCGGCTTCGCCGCACCGGCATACGGCGGTCCGCCGCCAGAACCCAACGGTGACGACGCCGGCTTCCTGGCCGCCCTGCGCCAAGCCGGCTTCAACTTCGCCAGCCCGGACGCGGCGGTGGGCGCCGGCCGGGCGGTGTGCTCGCTGCTGAACGGCGGCGAGTCCGGCCTGGAGTTGGTGTCCGACGTGAAAGCCCACAATCCCGGCATGGACATGGAGCAGGCGTCCAATTTCGCCCTGATCTCCGCGAAGTTCTACTGCCCGCACCAACTTTCGCGGGCCTGACCGGCCGCGCTTGGCGTCCAAGCCGAGCAGAACGGCACTCAGGCCAACGCGGCCGCGACGGCCTTCGAGGCCGCGTACGCCATGACAGTGTCGCCGACGGTCGTCGCGGCCAACCGCACGCTGGTGACAAACCTGTTGTCTACCAACATCTTCGCTTGCGGCGGGTCAGAATATGTGCGATGTGGCCAACTCGGGGACCTCGTAGCTCGACATCATCAGAGATGTCAGAGAGTTCAATCCCGCGTTCAGCGCGGCGGCCGCCAGCTCTTACTTTCCCGAGCAGCTGTCGACAGCGGTGACACGAACCCGAGCACCAGCTAGCCAAGGCTCTCGTAGGCAGCACGACCACTCGCCACATAACGCGAACCCACCTTTCGGAATGAGAATTCCGAAACGTTGCGGCAACAATGTGCGCTATGGAGTGTGTGGCGTATCGCCTCCCACCTGCACAAATGGCCGGTGCGGCCACACACAGCAAACCTTCAGAAACCAATAAGCATCCGGCCAGCTGACATCTTTACGCTAAATGGAATTCAGGAGAGCAAGGTATGTCTATTAGCCGACAGCTGCCCGACGTCGACCACCGCGATGCCCCGAACTGCGCCCCGACTGCCTCGCCAGGCGGCCCGAGCCCGGCCCTGCGGGAGAACGGCGGTTGCGGTCCGCAGGTGGGGACCGGGTTGATCACGGGAACCGAATGGCAACGGGACCCGAATAACGAACTGGGAATTATCCACGTGCCGATGTTCGAATCGCGGACAGCAACGTCCGGAGCCGCCAAAGGGTGTGAATCTAGCGGTACAAGCGACCGGCTATCGGCACCTGTTGACCACAGCAATCGCGCAATAGATAGACGTATGTACAGTATGACCGGGTTGGCGACCCTTCGTGCACCGCAACTTTGGAGTGAGCGCAATCCAATTCTAATCTCGGTTATTCAGCCTGAGGATGCGCAGCCAATTGATTAAGCGTGCTGCTGCAGTTAAATAACCTGAATACCCCGGCCGATCAAACGAGGCACTCGGGTCCAAAAAGGCGAATCATTTGCCTGCCTAGTTTGCGGACCATTCTCTGGACCGAGTTCATGCTTCCTTGAAGTGCATCTTTGCTAATTCTGCGCGTTTACTATGCCTACCGGATCTCACGCGGCGATGACGCCGGCGGTATGGCCTGTTCACCTCGTTATTACACAGAGGGAACGCCGCGTGCACACATTCTGATCATGCTGAGGATTACGCTCCCGCACCGAAGCATGGAGCAGAGGCCGGAAGTGACCCTGGACACATTCTTGCCATTACTAAATACGGAACTCTCGTCAAATGCATCGGATCCAATCGGACTCAATGCATTCCATTAGAAATGTCGCGCTTTCGCGGGCCAGGACACTGACGCGTGCCTCCCGTAGCGGCCAATCCAGGGGAACGGAGGTGCTGGATGTTTGATTTCGGGGCCTTACCGCCGGAGGTCAACTCCGGACGGATGTATATCGGAGCCGGATCGGGGCCGCTGCTGGCGGCAGCGGCGGCGTGGGACGAGTTGGCGGGCGAGTTGATGTCAACCGCGTCTTCCTACGGCTCAACGATCCAGGGCCTGACCGCGGGCCCATGGGCGGGTCCATCCTCGCTCGCGTTGGCCGCGGCGGCCGCGCCCTATGTGTCTTGGATGAGCGCGACCGGCACTCAGGCCGAGCACGCCGCTACCCAGGCCAAGCTCGCCGCCGGCGCCTACGAGGCGGCTTTCGCGGCGACCGTTCCGCCGCCTGTCGTCGCGGCCAATCGGTCTTTGCTCGCGACTCTGATCGCCACCAACATCCTGGGTCAGAACACCCCCGCGATCGCGACAACCGAGGCCCACTACGCAGAGATGTGGGCGCAGGACGCCGCCGCGATGTACGCCTACGCCGGTTCCTCGGCCGCGGCCGCACAGTTCACGCCGTTCAACGCGGCGCCGAAAACCACCAACGACTCCGGCGCGGCAATGCAATCGGACGCGGTGGCCCAATCCAACACGGTGTCCGGCATGAATTCCGCGCTGAAAGTGTCTCAGCTAAGCGCGACGATGCAGCCGCTGGCGCAGACGACCGCGTTGTCGAGCACGACGGGTTCCACGGGAATCACCGCGCCGGCGACCCCGCAGATCCTCACGAACTGGAACACCATCTGGTCGGCCATCACGGGGGTGTACTCACCACAGTCGTGGAGCAGCATCCCGGGCGGCCCGTTCCTGTCGTTCGGTCAGGCCTATGCCTGGGGCCAGAACGGCCAGGGAGCGGCAGCCTATCTGGCCGGGCCGAAAGCCATCTCGGGCGCGCTGGCACCGCTGACCAGTGGCGCCGGCGGCGTGCATCCCATGCTGAGTTCTGCGACGGCGCCAGCATCGGCGTCGATGGGCAAAGCACCGTTGGTCGGGAGCATGTCTGTGCCGCAAGGCTGGACCCAAGCCGCCCCGGAAATCAAAACGCTTGCCCAGGTACTACCCGCCAACCTGGCGGCCGCGCCGGAGGCCGCGCTCGCGGGCGAAGACGGTGTGATGAGCCAGATGGCCCTGTCGAGCCTCGCCGGGCGCGCCGTCGCCGCCACCGCGGTCCGTTCGGGTGGCGGTGTCGCGGGGGCCGGCTCGCTGGGCGGCTTGGTCGCCGAGGCCAACCCCGCGGCGGCCACGATCATCGTGATACCGGCTCTCGAGGCATGACTCCGATGAACGCGACCGCCGCCGCGACGACTAACCGCAGCACACCACGGACCACTCCCGCGCAGGCCACCAGGTAAGGGGCTTTGAGATGTTTTATGGAGCGTTCCCACCGGAGTTCAATTCGGGCCGGATGTACACCGGACCGGGGTCGGAGTCGATGCTGGCCGCCGCGGCGGCCTGGGACGATCTGGCCACTGAATTGCAGTCCGCAGCGTCGTCGTACTCGTCGGCGATCTCGAGCCTGACCGGCGGGCCGTGGACGGGCCCGTCCTCGGTTGCCATGGCGGCCGCCGTCGCGCCCTTTGTGGCCTGGATGCAACAAACCGCCGTCCAGGCCCACGAAGCCGCGAGCCAGGCCACCGAGGCGGCCGGCGCGTATCAGACCGCGTTCGCCGCGACCGTGCCGCCGCCGATCATTGCGGCCAACCGCAGCTACCTGGGGCAGCTGCTGGCTACCAACATTTTCGGGCAGAACACCTCCGAGATTGCGGCCACCGAGGCCCAATACAGCGAGTTCTGGGCCCAGGACGCCGAGGCGATGGACACCTACTTCGCGTCGAGCGCAATGGCCTCGAACAACTTGACTGCGTTCAATGACCCGCCTCAAACCACCAGTGATTCGGCCGGGTTGACGCAGTCAGCCGCGACATTCAGTGCGGCAAACACCTCGGCGGGCAATGTCGGGTCGACCCTGAGTTCAATAATTCCGAGCATCACCCCGGCCCCCGGCCCGCTTGGCTCCCTCGCCGGGCTCGCCACGGCGTACCAAACCCTTTGGGCGAACTCCCTGAACACCCTTTTCGGCTCGAACGGGGCGGCCTTCTACACAGCCATGTACAACGCGGTCAAGGTTCCGCTCGGTCTGACCACACAGTTCAACGACATTGGGCTGCTGATTAACTTCCCGCTGTCGCAGTGGCTCAAGTTCGCGCCGCCGGTGGCGTACTCAGCGCTCCCGAAGGACGCGCTTGGAGCTGGGCTCGGGGCGCTGGGCTTCGGCCGCGGCACGCTGTACGACGCAGTCACGGGCGGCATGGGCAACGCAGGCACATTGGTCGGAAAGCTGTCCATCCCGCCGAGTTGGGCGACGGCCACCCCGGCTATCCGCACGGTGGCCGCGGCCCTGTCGGCCGCCGGGCCGGATGCCGTGCCGGCGGCCGCCCTGGGCGAGGGCGGCCTGTTCAGCTCGGCCGCGATGGCGGGGATGCTGGGCAGCGCCCTCGGCGCCGGCGGCCCGACCGTCGTGAAGGCCGGAGTTCGCGGCCGTCTGACCCCGCTCAAAGAACTCAAAGACAAGCAATCTCCGGAGCATCTCAAGCGGCTGGTGGCGCAGATCTCGGAGAAGCCCGAAAGCGTGCAGCACCACGACGTCGACCAAGAAGGCCTCGACGCGCTGTTAGAGCAGCTCGCCAAGAAGCCCGGCATCCACGCGGTGCACCTGAAGAAGGGCAAGAACTCGGTGCTGCCGTCGGAGGCTCAATCGGGCTAGTCGGCAATGTGAAGTGATTCAGTGCCGGACCAGGGCAACGAAACCCCTTGCAGCAGTGGCCTTTTGAACGCCCCACCAACAGTGGAAACCGGCTCGCAATGAAGGAATGGTGAATTATGAGAACGGTCCTAGCGCTCCTCGGGGTTTCGGCGATGATTGGCTTCGCCGCCCCGGCATCCGCCGTCCCGCCGCCGGAACCAGATGGTGACGACGGCGGGTTCCTGGCCGCCCTGCACCAAGCCGGTTTCAACTTCGCCAACCCGGGGGCGGCCATCGGGGCCGGCCGGGCGGTGTGCTCGTGCTTGAACAATGGCGAGGCCGGCCTGGAGCTGGTCTCCGACGTGAAGGCCCACAATCCCGGCATGGATATGGAGATGGCCTCGAACTTCGCCTTGCTCTCCGCGAGGTTCTACTGCCCCCACCAGCTTTCGAAGGCCTGACAAAGGCGCTCGGTTGCCCCACACTGTGATCGGTGAAAAGTCGAGTGCATGGCGAATGAGGATTCGTGAGCCCACTGCAAGCGTTGGTTGGCGTGTGCTGCGCGCTGATCTTCGCTGCGCCGGCGTTGGCCGATCCCGGCGACGTCAACGATGACGCCGGATTTCTGGCCACCGTGCGCAGCGCCGGCATCACCTACTCCGGCTCCGCTCAGGCCATTACATTCGGCAAGGCCGTATGCGGGTGGATGCGCGACGGAAAGGCCGGCCCGGAAATGGTCCAGGAGCTACAGAAGAACAATCCCGGTTTGACCACTGATCACGCGACGTTGTTCATCGCGATCTCGGCCAAGTACTACTGCCCGCAACAACTCTCCGGCAGCCAATCACCGCCCGCACGGTAGACCTGGCTGCCGCACCAACTTTCGCGGGCCTGACCGGCCGCGCTTGGCGTCCATCTGCTGTTCACCTGCGCGTGGTTGGCTGCCCACCGAGCAGCAATGCGTTCAGGGGGAAGGAGTGTGACGGCATGCAGACGTTGAGCGTTGCCGATTTCGCGCTCCGGCTTGCCGTCGGAGTGGGGTGCGGGTCGCTGATCGGATTCGAGCGGCAGTGGCGGGCACGCACGGCCGGCTTGCGCACCAACGCGTTGGTGGCAGCGGGCGCAACCCTATTCGTGCTCTACGCCGTTGCCACCGAGGACAGCAGCCCCACCAGGGTCGCCTCCTATGTGGTCTCCGGCATCGGGTTCCTCGGCGGTGGCGTCATCCTGCGCGAGGGCGTCAACGTCCGCGGCCTCAACACCGCCGCGACCCTCTGGTGCTCTGCGGCGGTCGGCGTGCTGGCGGCGTCCGGGCACCTGGTCTTCACGCTGATCGCCACGGCCGCCGTGATCTTCATCCATCTGGTGGGGCGCCCGCTGGGCCGGGTGATCGACCGCGACGACTCCGGCGCGGACGACGAAGGCCTGCAGCCTTACGTCGTCCAGGTGGTGTGCCGCACGAAGTCCGAGAAGCATGCCCGGGCCCAGGTCGTGCAGTACGTCGGCGACAGTAGCGGCATGGCGCTGCGCGGCATCCACACCGCACCCACCGGAACCGACGAGACCACGCTGACCGTGCACCTGCTGGTGGAGTCCAATACGCCGGACCGGCTGGAAAGGCTGGTGGCGGCGATATCACTGCAGCCCGGGGTGCACGCGGTGCAGTGGTACGCGGGGGACCAGGCCCAGACGGGCTGATTCATCGCCCGCTACGGGCGGGCCTGCAGCTCCGGTGCGGCCGCGGCCAGCAACTCGGCACGGTCCCGGCTCAGGGGCGGGTAGATCCGCCGGGTGTTGATGGCCTGCTTGGTGGCCTTGGCCGCCGCGCCCTGGGAAACCACCACCCGGTCCCAGCCTTCGGTGTACACCGCACCCGCCGGCCCGAGGTCGAGAACCGTGACATACCAAGGGATTCGAAGAGCCAGCATCGGCTCGCCGAACAGGTCGCTGATGACGTTGTAGCCGGCGTAGCGGCCCATCGGCCGACCGTGCTGGCACGACATCACCGACAGGTGGTCGTCGTCCATGCGGGCGGCCGCCACGTCGCCGGCGGCGAAGATCGACGAAATCCCGACGACCCGCAGATAATCGTCGACGGGTACCCGGCCCGACGGATCACGCGACACCGGCAGCTGCTCGGTCAAGGGGCTGGCCCGCATCCCGGCGCACCACACCACGGCGTCGGCGCGCAGTCGCTCGCCCGACGACAATTTCACCCAGTCTGCGCCGACGGCCCTGACGATCACCCCGGTCAGCACCTCAATGCCATTGTCCGACAACGCTTTCTGTATCACCGGAAGCGCCGAGTCGCCCATGTCGGAACCGACGCCGCCGTGGTCGACGAGAACCACCCGCGCCCGTCGAGAGGACAACGCGCGCAGCCGATTCGGCAGCTCGCAGGCCGTCTCGATGCCGGTCGGCCCGGCACCCACCACGACAACCGTCGCCGCCTGATCGTCCGCGAGCCCCCGCAGGTGCCGATCCAGTGCGGCGGCGCCGTCGTAGGTGTCGACGTCGAAGCCGAATTCGGCCAGGCCGCCGATGGCGGGTTTGACGACCTGGCTGCCCGACGCCAGCACCAGCCGGTCATAGTCGTACGTCGCGCCGTCCTTCGTGGTGACCACGCGGGCGTCGGGGTCGATCGCCGTCACGTCCGCGGTGACGTGCGCGACGCCGGCCGGGTCGAGGACGTCGGCCAGCGGGATGCGGCAGGCGCTCAGGTCGGCCTCGTAGTTGCGCACCCGGATGTCGTGGAACGGCCGGGCGCTGAGCACGGTGACCTCGACGGCGCCCGCCGGGACTCCGAGTTCGTCGAGGCGCCGGGCGGCGCCCAGGGCCGCCCATAGGCCCGCAAATCCGGAGCCGATTACCAGCACAGTCCTCACGCGCTCAAACACCTCATCGATCGGGGCCGGCGTCGGCGGCCGCCCGTCGTAATCTATCCGTGTGAGTGCTGTCACCGGGTTCTGGTTCGGGTTGCCCCCGCAGATGCGGGACCCGGTGCTGTTCGCGATTCCGTTCTTCTTGTTGCTGCTGACCCTCGAGTGGACCGCGGCGCGCAAGCTGGAACGCCTGGAGGCCGCCGCCGAGAGCGCGCGGCCCGGCTCCGGCGCGTATCTGACCCGCGACTCGCTGACGAGCATCTCGATGGGGCTGGTCTCGGTCGCCACCACGGCCGCCTGGAAGACGCTGGCCCTGCTCGGCTATGCCGCGCTCTACGCGTATGTGGCGCCGTGGCATCTGTCGGCGACCCGGTGGTACACGTGGGCGATCGCCATCCTGGGCGTCGACCTGCTGTATTACGCCTACCACCGCATCGCCCACCGGGTTCGGCTGATCTGGGCCACGCACCAGGCCCACCACTCCAGCCAATACTTCAACTTCGCCACCGCGCTGCGCCAGAAGTGGAACAACAGCGGCGAGGTCCTGCTGTGGATTCCGTTGCCGCTCTTGGGCATTCCGCCCTGGATGATCTTCTTCAGCTGGTCGCTGAACCTGATCTACCAGTTCTGGGTGCACACCGAGCGGGTCGGCAAGCTGCCGCGCCCGTTCGAGTTCGTCCTCAACACCCCGTCGCATCACCGGGTGCACCACGGGATGGACCAGCTGTACCTGGACAAGAACTACGGCGGCATCTTCATCGTCTGGGACCGGCTGTTCGGCAGCTTCCAGGCCGAGGAGTTCCGCCCGCACTACGGCCTCACCAAGCAGGTCGACACCTTCAACATCTGGAACCTGCAGATTCGCGAATACGTCGCGATCGCGCGCGACTGGCGGTCGGCGAGCCGGCTGCGCGATCGGCTCGGCTACGTCTTCGGCCCCCCGGGGTGGGAGCCCCGGACGGCCGGCCAGGTCAGCAGCGCGCCCGGGCTCGCCACCTCGCCGTAACGTTTCCGGCGGTCAGCGCGAATAGCTCGATGTCGAAACCGTAACGACGTAGTCTCATTTTGTGGTTGGCGATCGCGCTGACCTCGACGGAACGGAGTCCGTCCATGCTGCAACGCCTGGCACTGCGCACATTCGCCGCATCGGTTGCCGTGTTGGCTTTCATCCCCGGCCTGCCCGCAGGCAAGGCCCACGCGGACCCGGTCATGGTGTATCCAGGCATGGAGATTCTCCAGGAAAACCGCATGTGCACGCTGGGCTACGTCGACCCTGCCCAGAAGATCGCCTACACCGCCGGGCACTGCCGCAGCGGCTCGAACACCGTCGTCACCGACAAGAACCGCAACGTCATCGGCCACCTGGCGACCTTCCGAGATGACACGCCCAGCGGGACGACGGTAACCACCGACCAGGTCGTCACCGACTACGAGGCGATCGTGCTGGACGGCAACGTCCCGGCGAACGACATCCTGCCCAGCGGGCGGCCGCTGGTGTCCAACGGCGCCGTGCCGCACCCCGGCGAAGGCGTCTGCCACTTCGGCATCGTCACCGGCGAAACGTGCGGAACCGTGGAAAGCGTCAACAACGGCTGGTTCACCATGTCCCACGGCGTCCAGAGCCACCCCGGCGACTCCGGCGGGCCCGTGTACACCACGGCGGGCGGACAGATCGTCGGCATCTTCAACAGCGTCTGGGGCGACCTTCCGGCGGCGGTGTCGTGGCAGACCACCTCGCAGCAGGTCCGCCAGGACCTCGGCGCCTCGGCCGGTTGGCGGCCGCAGGCTCACCGCTGAGGCCGGTCTAGGCCCGGGTTGCCAGCGCGAACACCGGAATCGACGGCGCTGCCGCCAGCAGCTGCTCCTCGCTGGACTCCGGCGTCAACCCGGCGACATAACCCTTGACCTGCCAGTACCACCGCGCCAGGTAGCGCCGCAGCAGCTCCGGTTTTGCGGCGTCGCCGACCTCGGTGATCGCGGCGGGCCGCCGGCGCCAGCGCGAGCCGATCTCGACAGTGCCCGCGGCCCTGACGTTGCGCGCCCACTGGGTATTGCCCCGCGGCGAGACCACGTAATCCACACCGTCGACGGTCAGCAGGTTGATCACCACCGCGCGGGACTTTCCGGTCTTGCGGCCGCGCACGTGTAGCGCCTGGGTGCCGGCGATGCTGACGCCGAGCTCAGCGAGCCAGCGGATGACCGCGTTGCCGGCCTGGGCGATGCGGTTGGGTTCTTCGTAGCGGGTGGACATCGGACGTCCTTTCGGCCGAGCTGACCCCGAGGGGTTTCGAGAGCGGTGCTCTCATGTTCGGCCAGGGTGCCACACCCGACATTTAAATGCAAGAGCAGTGATCTCGGTTGTGTCAGACTGACCGGGTGGGCAAGCGCCAGGAGTCGCGTGAGCAGATCGAGGCGAGGATCGTCCAGCTGGGTCGCCGCCACCTAATCGACCGCGGCGCCGCCGGGTTGTCGCTGCGGGCGATCGCCCGCGACCTCGGCATGGTGTCCTCGGCGGTGTATCGGTACGTGTCGAGTCGCGACGAGCTGCTGACCCTGCTGCTCGTCGACGTCTATTCCGACCTGGCCGACACGGTGGACCGCGCCCGCGAGACCGTCGACGACCTATGGAGCGACGACGTCGTCGCCATCGCGCGTGCGACAAGGCGTTGGGCCGTAGCGCATCCCGCCGAATGGGCCCTGCTGTACGGGAGTCCGGTGCCCGGATATCACGCGCCGCCGGAGCGCACGATCGGCGTCGGCACCCGCGTGGTCGGGGCGATCCTGGACGCCATCGCCTCCGGAATTGCCACCGGCGATATCCGACTCACCAATAGCGTTGCACCACAACCGATGTCGTCGGACTTCGGACGCATTCGCCACGAATTCGGTTTTCCCGGCGACGATTCCGTCATCGCCAAGTGCTTCTTGTTCTGGGCCGGGGTGATGGGCGCGATCAGCCTCGAGGTGTTCGGGCAATACGGCGCCGACACGCTGACCGATCCTGAGGCCGTCTTCAACACACAGCTGCGGCTACTGGTGGACTTGCTGGCCCAGCACTGACGGTCGGGCCCACGGTCTTCAAGGGCGCGGAATTAGAACGTGTTCACCCGCCCGATTCCGGCGCGGCTCGGTCGCTCGCGGCAAAGAGTTTCGGACCCTTTCTGCCCGCCGACAAACTGGGCTATCCTGCCAAGCGATGACGCTCCCCGTTCAATCACCGACGCAGATCGCCTGGGTTACCACCGACCTGGACGCCACCGAAACGGCTCTCACCGGCCTGTTAGGCGTCCGCAAGTGGGTGCGCATCCCCGAGGTGCACTTTGCTCCGGACAGCTGCAGCTACCGCGGCAAGCCCGCCGACTTCGTCGCCAGCATCTCGCTGAGCTATCTCGGTGACATGCAACTCGAGCTGATCCAGCCGGTCAGTGGGGAGAACGTCTATAGTGAATTTCTGCGTGGCTCGGAGCCGGGGTTGCATCACATCTGCACCGAGGCCGACAGCCCCGAGCAATTTGAGGCGGCCCTGGCCGATGTGGCCAACCATGGCGGCGAGGTAGTGCAGCAAGGCGTGATGCCCGGCGGGATCCAATTCGCTTACGTGGCAGCGCCACAGGCGAGTGTGCCGTTTCTGGAGATCGCCTACGTCTCGCCCGAAATGCGGGCGTTCTACGACTACATCAAACAGGAGCAACGGTGAGCTGCGCCGGCGACGATGCAGAGCGCAGCGATGAGGAGGAGTGGCGCCAATGAGCACCGAGATCCCAGCAACGGTCAGCGCGGACACGGTGACGTCCTGGTCGGACGAGGTCGACGTCCTCGTGATCGGGTTCGGCATCGGCGGCGGCTGCGCGGCGGTGACCGCGGCGACCGCCGGCGCGCGGGTACTGGTCCTCGAGCGGGCCGCCGCGGCGGGCGGAACGACGTCGATGGCCGGGGGACACTTCTACCTGGGCGGGGGGACCGCGGTCCAGCAGGCCACCGGGCACCAGGACTCTCCCGACGAGATGTACTCCTACCTCGTCGCGGTGTCGCGGGAACCCGAGCTGGACAAGATCCGCGCCTACTGCGACGGCAGCGTCGAGCACTTCAACTGGCTGGAAGACCTGGGGTTCCAGTTCGAGCGCAGCTACTTCCCGGGCAAAGCCGTGATCCAGCCCAACACCGAGGGCCTGATGTTCACCGGCAACGAGAAGGTGTGGCCGTTCCTGGAGAAGGCCGTGCCGGCCCCGCGCGGCCACAAGGTTCCCGTGCCCGGTGACACCGGCGGCGCCAGCATGGTGATCGACCTGCTGTTGAAGCGGGCCGCCAGCCTCGGCGTGCAGATCCGGTACGAGACCGGCGCCACCGAGCTGATCGTCGACGATTCGGGCGCGGTGACGGGCGCGAATTGGAAGCAGTTCTCCGAAACCGGTGCGATCAAGGCAAAGTCGGTGATCATTGCCGCCGGGGGATTCGTGATGAACCCCGACATGGTTGCCAAGTACACGCCGAAGCTCGCCGAGAAGCCGTTCGTGCTCGGCAATACCTACGACGACGGCCTGGGCATCCGGATGGGCGTGTCGGCCGGCGGCGCCACCCGGCACATGGATCAGATCTTCATCACGGCGCCGCCGTACCCGCCGTCGATCCTGCTCACCGGGATCATCGTGAACAAGCTCGGGAAGCGCTTCGTGGCCGAAGACTCCTATCACTCCCGGACTTCCGGGTTCATCATGGACCAGCCGGACAGCGCGGCCTACCTGATCGTCGACGAGGCGCACCTGGAACACCCGACCATGCCGCTGGTCCCGCTGATCGACGGCTGGGAATCGGTCGCCGAGATGGAAACGGCGCTGGGGATCCCGGCGGGCAACCTGGCCACCACGCTGGACAACTACAACACCCACGCGGCACGCGGCGAGGATCCCGAATTTCACAAGCAGCCGGAATTCCTTGCGGCACAAGACAAAGGCCCGTGGGGCGCGTTCGACATGTCGCTGGGCAAGGCCATGTACGCCGGGTTCACCATCGGCGGGTTGGCCACTTCCGTGGACGGGCAGGTGCTACACGAAGACGGCTCCGTCGTGCCCGGCCTGTACGCGGCCGGCGCCTGTGCCGCCAACCTCGCGCAGGACGGCAAGGGCTATGCCAGCGGCACGCAGCTGGGGGAGGGCTCGTTCTTCGGCCGCCGCGCCGGAGCGCACGCGGCCGTCCAGCGCTAGACCTGAGCGGGCCGCTTCTCGACCGGGCCCAGGCGCCACTGTCCGTCGCCCAGCAATTCCAGCTGTTGCTGGTGGTGCTGCTCGACGGCGCGCCGATGGCTGACGCTGATCACGACGCAGTCGGGCAGTTCGCTCCGCAACAGTTGGTAGAGCGCAAATTCCAGGCCCTCGTCGAGCGCCGAGGTGGCTTCGTCGAGGAACACCGCCTTGGGCTTGGTGAGCAGGACGCGGGCGAACGCGACGCGTTGCTGCTCGCCAGGCGAGAGCACCTTGGCCCAGTCGCATTCCTCGTCGAGCCGGTCGATGAGCGGGGCGAGCGCGACCTTGGTCAGCGTGTCGCGCAAGGTGTCGTCGGGGACGCCGTCGGGCGAATTCGGGTAGCACACCACGCCACGCAGGTTGCCCAGCGGCACGTACGGCAGCTGCGACAGGAACATCGTCGCGTTGTCGCCGTCCGGGCGGCATAGCGTTCCCGAGGCGTAGGGCCACAATTCGGCCAGGCTGCGCAGCAGCGTCGTCTTGCCCGCGCCGGACCGCCCGGTGATCACCAGCGATTCGCCGTTGTCGAGTTCGACGTCGAGCGAGTCGATCAGCGGGTCACCGTCCGGCGTGCGGACCTCGATGCCGGCCAGCTCGACGGCCTTGTCCTGGCTCGGTTTGACCAACACCGCGGGCAGCGCGCGACCCCGCGAGTTGGCGTCGACGAGTCCGTGCAGACGGATGATCGCCGCGCGGAAGGCGGCGAAGGCGTCGTAGTTGTTGCGGAAGAACGACAGCGAGTCGCTGATATTGCCGAACGCCGTCGACGTCTGGCCGACGTCGCCGAAGTCGATCTTGCCGGCGAACAACCGCGGCGCCTGGATGACCCAGGGCAGCGGCACGATGGCCTGCGACATCGACCAATTCCAGCCGTTGAAGATGATGCTCCGTCGGACGAACCTGCGGTAGTTGTCGATGATCGGGGTGAAGCGGCGCCACAATTGCGCCCGCTCCACGCGCTCGCCGCGGTAGAACCCCACAGCTTCCGCGGCATCACGCAGCCGCACCAACCCGTAACGGAATGCGGCGTTGAGCTTCTCGTTGTTGAAGCTCAACCAGATCAGCGGGCGTCCCAGCCAGATCGCGACCACGGTCGCGATCAGCACGTAGATCACGACGGTCCAGAACATCACCCGGGGGAAGGTGACGCCGAAGATCGTCAGGCTTCCGGACAGGTTCCACAGGATGGCGGCGAACGAGATCACCGAGGCGACCGCGTTGACGGCCCCGAACAGCAGAGTGCTGCCGGTTCCGTTGGATGGAGCGTTCGGCGTCCCACCGGAATTGGCGGTGAAGATGTCGACGTCCTGCTGGATACGCTGATCCGGGTTGTCAATTGTGTTGTCGATGAACAGGTCTCGGTAGTACGCCCGGCCGCCGAGCCAGTCGTCGGTCAGGTGGGCGGTAAGCCAGACGCGCCACGCGATGATGAATCGCTGCGTCAGGTAGATGTCCGCCATGAAACGCACAACGTAGATGGTGGCCAGGATGACGAAGATGGCGATCGACATCCAAAAGCCGTGTATCCCAGAGTTTCTCACCTCTGGGTTATCCGCCGCCGTGCCCTGGAAGGCCTTCTGCACCGCTGTATAGAGGTCGTTGCCCTGGTAGCTGAGCAACACGGTCAGGCGCACCGCCGTCAGCACCGACAGCAACAGCACGCCGAGCATCGCCCACACCTTGATGCTGGACCGGCCGACGAAGTACCCGCCCGTGATACGCCAGTACTGCCGCCCCCAGGACGTGAAATAGCGCATCGCGACAAGCACGATGACCAGACAGATGGCGCCGACGACCCACGCGATGGCGAGCCAGCGCAACGAGTCCACGAGCGCCGAGGACCAGTCAATGGACGGCGTGAACGGCTTCGGACCCAAGGTCAACGTCTCCTTATTAGCGAGGCATCCGCCGGAGCCCCACGATGGATAGTTCCCCGCGAACGTACCCGAGGACGGTCGATAGGCTGCGGAGATGAGCATCGAAGCTCCGTCTCAACAGACCGTTCATGCCGGCCGGCTCGTCGCTCGTCGCCTGCGGGCCAGCGGTGTCGACACCCTGTTCACGCTCTCGGGCGGCCACCTGTTTTCGGTGTACGACGGCTGCCGTGACGAGGGCATTCGCCTGATCGACACCCGGCACGAGCAGACGGCGGCCTTCGCCGCCGAGGGGTGGTCGAAGGTCACCAGAGTGCCCGGCGTTGCGGCGCTGACGGCGGGCCCCGGCGTCACGAACGGGATGAGCGCAATGGCGGCCGCCCAGCAAAACCAGTCGCCGCTGGTGGTGCTCGGGGGCCGCGCACCGGCGGGGCGCTGGGGCATGGGGTCGCTGCAGGAGATCGACCACGTCCCGTTCGTCGCGCCGCTGGCCCGCTTCGCGGCCACCGCCCAGTCCGCGCAGGACGCCGGACGGCTGGTGGATGCGGCGCTGCGCGCCGCCGTCGGCGCGCCGTCGGGCGTGGGGTTCGTCGACATCCCGATGGACCACGCGTTTTCGACGTCCGACGACGACGGCCCTCCCGGCGCCCTGACCGACCTGCCGTCGGACGGGGCCGCCGACCCCAACCTGCTGGACAAAGCGGCCGGCCTGCTGGCCGGGGCGCAGCGGCCGGTGATCATGGCCGGCACCAACGTGTGGTGGGGCCACGGCGAGGCCGCGCTGCTGCGCCTTGCCGAGCAGCGGCAGATCCCGGTGCTGATGAACGGGATGGCCCGCGGCGTGGTGCCCGCCGACCACCCGTTGGCGTTCTCCCGGGCGCGGTCCAAGGCGCTGGCCGAAGCGGACGTGGCGCTGATCGTCGGTGTGCCGATGGATTTCCGGCTGGGCTTCGGCAAGGTCTTCGGCGAGCAGACCCAACTCGTCGTCGCCGACCGCATCGAGCCCGAGCGCGGCCACCCGCGTCCCATCGCGGCCGGCCTCTACGGCGACCTGACCGCCACGCTCTCGGCGCTGGCCGGCTCGCCCGGCGGCGATCATCGCGGTTGGATCGACAGCTTGCGCGACGCCGAGATGGCGGCCCGCGAGCTGGAGAACGCGGAGCGCGGCGACGAGCGAGCCCCGCTGCATCCCATGCGGGTGTACGCCGAGCTGGCGCCGCTGCTGGACCGCGACGCCATCGTGGTGATCGATGCGGGCGACTTCGGGTCCTACGCGGGCCGGGTGCTCGACAGCTACCAGCCGGGCTGCTGGCTGGACAGCGGACCGTTCGGCTGCCTCGGGTCGGGCCCCGGCTACGCCCTGGCCGCCAAGCTGGCCCGGCCGGAGCGTCAGGTCGTGCTCCTGCAGGGCGACGGGGCCTTCGGCTTCAGCGGCATGGAATGGGACACCCTGGTCCGGCACAACGTCCCGGTCGTCTCGGTGATCGGCAACAACGGAATCTGGGGCCTGGAAAAGCATCCGATGGAAGCGATCTACGGCTATTCGGTGGTGACTGAGCTGCGGCCGGAGACCCGCTACGACGAGGTGGTGCGCGCCCTGGGCGGTCACGGCGAGCTGGTGTCGACGCCCGGCGAGCTGCGGCCCGCGCTGGAGCGCGCCTTCGCCAGCGGCCTGCCGTCGGTAGTCAACGTGCTGACCGATCCGAGCATCGCCTACCCACGCCGATCGAACCTCGGCTGACGGGTTGACGGGTCATCGCTGCTCACCGCGTACCGTTGACCTGTGCCGAAGACCAGCCGCGCTCAACCGGGCCGCCTGAGCAGCCGATTTTGGCGACTGCTCGGGGCCAGTACGGAAAAGAACCGATCCCGCTCCCTGTCCCAGGTCACCGACTCGTCCGGATACGACGAGGAAGCGGCCGGACTGAAGGACGAGCAGCTTCGCAAAGCGACCGGGCTGCTCAACCTCGACGACCTCGCGGAGTCGGACGACATCTCGCAGTTCCTCGCGATCGCCCGCGAAGCCGCCGAGCGGGCAACGGGCTTGCGGCCCTTCGACGTTCAGCTGTTGGGCGCGCTGCGCATGCTGGCCGGCGACGTCATCGAAATGGCCACCGGTGAGGGCAAGACCCTTGCCGGGGCGATCGCGGCAGCCGGCTATGCGATCGCGGGCCGCCACGTCCACGTGGTGACCATCAACGACTACCTGGCCCGCCGCGACGCCGAGTGGATGAGCCCGCTGCTGGAAGCGATGGGGTTGACGGTCGGCTGGATCACCGCTGAGTCGACCAGCGCGGAGCGCAAGGCCGCCTACGGCTGCGACGTCACCTACGCCTCGGTCAACGAGATCGGCTTCGACGTGCTGCGCGATCAGCTCGTCACCGACGTCGACGACCTGGTGTCGCCGAATCCCGATGTGGCCCTTATCGATGAGGCCGACTCCGTGCTGGTCGACGAGGCGCTGGTGCCCCTGGTGCTGGCCGGCACCACGCACCGGGAGACGCCGCGGCTGGAGATCATCAAGCTGGTCGGCGAGCTGGCGGCCGAGACCGACTACGACACCGACTCCGACAGCCGCAACGTGCACCTGACCGATGCCGGCGCACGCAAGGTCGAGAAGGCGCTCGGCGGTATCGACCTGTACTCCGAGGAACACGTCGTCACGACGCTCACCGAGGTGAACGTCGCGCTGCACGCCCACGTCCTGCTGCACCGCGACGTGCACTACATCGTCCGCGACGACGCTGTGCACCTGATCAACTCCTCCCGCGGCCGCATCGCGCAGCTGCAGCGCTGGCCGGACGGGCTGCAGGCCGCCGTCGAGGCGAAGGAGGGCATCGAGACCACCGAGACCGGCGAGGTGCTCGACACCATTACCGTGCAGGCGCTGATCAACCGCTACGCGACGGTGTGCGGCATGACCGGTACCGCGCTGGCCGCCGGTGAGCAGCTGCGCCAGTTCTACCAGCTGGGTGTCTCCCCAATTCCGTCTAACGAGCCGAACATTCGCGAGGACGAGTCCGATCGGGTGTACGTCACCGCCGCGGCCAAGAACGACGCGATCATCGACCACATCGCCGACGTGCACCAGACCGGACAGCCCGTACTGGTGGGCACCCGCGACGTGGCCGAGTCCGAAGACATCCACGAGCGCCTGGTGCGCCGCGGCGTGGCCGCGGTGGTTCTCAACGCCAAGAACGACGCCGAGGAAGCCGAGGTGATCGCCGAGGCCGGCAAGCACGCCGTGGTCACGGTGTCCACCCAAATGGCCGGGCGCGGCACCGATATCCGCCTGGGCGGATCCGACGAGGCCGACCACGACCGCGTCGCCGAGCTGGGCGGGCTGCACGTCGTCGGCACCGGCCGCCACCACACCGAGCGGCTGGACAACCAGCTGCGCGGCCGCGCCGGACGTCAGGGCGATCCGGGCTCGTCGGTGTTCTTCTCGAGCTGGGAGGACGACGTCGTCGCCGCCAACCTCGATCGCAACAAGCTGCCCGAGCAGACCGACGAGGACGGCAGGATCCTCAGCCCGAAGACCACCAGCCTGCTCGACCACGCGCAGCGCGTCGCCGAGGGCCGGCTGCTCGACGTGCACGCGAACACCTGGCGCTACAACCAGCTGATCGCCCAGCAGCGCGCGATCATCGTGGATCGTCGAAACACGTTGCTGCGCACCGCAACCGCTCGCGAGGAGCTGGCCGAGCTGGCGTCGGAGCGCTACGAGGAACTGGCCGAGGACGTCTCCGAGGAACGCCTCGAGACCATCTGCCGGCAGATCATGCTCTATCACCTGGACCGCGGCTGGGCCGATCACCTGGCCTACCTGGCCGACATCCGCGAAAGCATTCACCTGCGGGCGCTGGGTCGGCAGAACCCGCTGGACGAGTTCCACCGGATGGCTGTCGACGCGTTCGCGTCGCTGGCCGCCGACGCCATCGAGGCGGCCCAGCAGACGTTCGAGACCGCCAACGTCCTGGAATCCGAGCCCGGCCTGGACCTGTCCAAGCTGGCGCGCCCGACGTCGACGTGGACCTACATGGTCAACGACAACCCGCTGTCCGACGACACGCTGTCCACGCTGAGCCTGCCCGGGGTGTTCCGCTAGACCGGGCGATCGGCTCGTCCCATGCTGCGGACCCAGACGCGGGCGGGCTAATGTCACGGCTCATGGAGTCGGATCCGCCCGACCGGGTGCTGACGGTGCCCAACCTGTTGAGCGTCGTCCGCCTGGCGCTCATCCCGGTCTTCATCTACGCGCTGATGGTCGCGCACGCGAACGGCTGGGCCGTGGCGATTCTGATGTTCAGCGGCGCCTCCGACTGGGCGGACGGCAAGATCGCCCGGACGCTGAACCAGTCGTCGCGGCTGGGAGTGCTGCTGGACCCCGCCGTCGACCGGCTTTACATGATCACCGTTCCCGTCGTGCTGGCCTTCGACGGAATCGTGCCGTGGTGGTTCGTCGCCACGCTGCTGGTCCGCGACGGGCTGCTGGCGGCGTGCCTGCCGCTGCTGCGCAGCCGCGGGCTCTCGGCGCTGCCGGTCACCTACATCGGCAAGGCCGCGACGTTCGCGTTGATGTCCGGCTTCCCGCTGGTCCTGCTCGGGACCTGGGACGCGCTGTGGAGCCGGGTGATCGGCGCCTGCGGCTGGGGCTTTCTGATCTGGGGCCTGTACGCCTACCTGTGGGCGTTCGCGCTGTACGCGGTGCAGATGACGCTGGTGCTGCGCCGCATGCCCAAAGTCGCGGGCGGGCGCGCATGACCGAACCCGACCGCCTGCTGGGCGGCTACGACCCCAACGCCGGCCGCAGCGCCCATGCCGCGCAGCGGCCCACGCTCATCCCGGTGCCGTCGCTGCTGCGCGCCCTGCTCTCGGAGCACCTGGATCCCGGCTACGCGGCCGCGGCCGAGAAGCGGGACCGCGCCGGCGAACCGCGGACCGGACGGGCGCGCGCAGTCGGCTGGCTGTGGCAGGCCCTGGCGGCGATGCTCGTCGCCACCGTCTTCGCGGCGGCCGTCGCGCAGGCCCGCTCCGTCGAGCCCGGCGTGCGCAGCGCCCAGCAGCTGCTGGTCCGAAGCGTCCGGGCCGAGGAGGGCTCCGCGACCACGCTGGCCCAGGAGCGCAGCGCGCTGTCGACGCGTGTCGACGACGTGCAGCGGCACGCGCTGGCCGAAGACGCCGAGGGCCAGCGGCTGCTCGGCAGGCTCGACGAGCTGAGCCTGGCGGCGGCCAGCAGGCCGATCATCGGCCCGGGGCTGACCGTCACGATCACCGATCCCGGCGCCAGCCCGAATCTCTCCGACGTGTCCAAGCAGCGCGTCAACGGCAGCAGGCAGATCATCCTGGACCGCGATTTGCAGCTCGTCGTCAACTCGCTGTGGGCCAGCGGCGCGGAGGCGATCTCGGTCGGGGGCGCGCGCATCGGGCCGAACGTCACGATCCGCCAGGCCGGGGGAGCGATTCTGGTCGACAACAACCCCACCAGCAGCCCGTACACGATCCTCGCGGTCGGGCCGCCGCATGCGATGCGCGACGTCTTCGACAACAGCCCCGGACTGCAGCGCCTTCGGCTGCTGGAGATGTCCTACGGCGTCGGCGTCGCCGTGAACGTCTCCGACGGCCTGTCGCTGCCCGCCGGTTCCGTCCGGGATGTCAAATTCGCCAAACAGATTGGGCCGTAGTGGAAATAGAGTCGGCGCTACCGACGGGAACGCGCGCATGATCGGCATCGCGGCGCTGGCGATCGGCATCGTGCTGGGCTTGATTTTCCATCCCGCGGTGCCCGAAGTGATCCAGCCCTACCTGCCCATCGCGGTGGTGGCCGCCCTGGACGCCGTGTTCGGCGGGCTGCGGGCCTACCTGGAACGGATCTTCGATCCGAAGGTCTTCGTGATTTCGTTCGTGTTCAACGTTTTCGTGGCGGCCCTGATCGTCTACGTCGGCGACCAGCTGGGTGTCGGCACCCAGTTGTCCACGGCCATCATCGTGGTGCTGGGCATCCGCATCTTCGGCAACGCCGCCGCGCTACGGCGGCGACTCTTCGGGGCGTGACACGATGACCCAGGACCCGCCAACCGGCGCCGCCGACGAAAGTCGTGATGCGCCAACGCAGGACGGTCGGCCCAAGGCCGATCCGGCGGCGGGCGAGGCCGCGCCGCGCGGCCGCCACGAACTGCCCTCGAACCGCCCCGGTATCGGGTCGGCACACCGCACGGGCCTGTCCGGGGTGGTGCGCAGCGCTCGCTCCCGGCTGATGTTCGGGGCGCTGGCGACGCTGCTGTGCCTGGTGTTGGGAATCGCGATCGTCACGCAGGTCCGCCAGACCAAGACGGGCGACTCGCTGGACACGGCCCGGCCCGCCGATCTGCTGGTGCTGCTGGATTCGTTGCGGCAGCGCGAAGCCACGCTGAACACCGAAGTGAGCGAGCTTCAGAACACGCTGAATTCATTGCAGGCGTCCGGCAATTCCGATCAGGCCGCCATCAAGAGCGCGCAGGCCAGGCTGGCCGCGCTGTCCATCCTGGTGGGCGCCGTGGGTGCCACCGGACCCGGTGTCACCGTCACCATCGACGATCCCGGCCCCGGCGTGTCACCCGAGGTGATGCTCGACGTGATCAACGAGCTGCGCGCGGCCGGCGCCGAGGCGCTCGAGGTCAACGACGCACACCAGTCGGTGCGGGTAGGTGTCGATACGTGGGTAGTGGGTAGCCCTGGCTCGTTGACCATTGACAGCAAGACCCTGGCGCCGCCGTATTCGGTTCTGGCGATTGGTGATCCGCCCACGCTGGCCGCGGCGATGAACATTCCCGGTGGCGCCGAGGACAGCATCAAGCGGGTTGGCGGGCGGATGTCCGTGCAGCAGGCCAACCGGGTTGACGTGACCACCTTGCGGCAACCAAAACCACACCAATACGCTCAGCCCGTCAAGTGAACTTGCCCGACCAGCAGCCGATCAGAACAGGATTGCCGTGAGCGATATCCCGCCCGACCTGCACTACACCGCCGAACACGAGTGGGTTCGCCGCAGCGGTGATGACACCGTGCGGATCGGAATCACCGACTTCGCGCAGTCGGCACTGGGCGACGTCGTTTTCGTGCAGCTGCCCGACGTCGGCGCCACCATCAGCGCCGGCGATTCCTTCGGCGAGGTCGAATCGACGAAGTCGGTGTCCGACCTGTTCGCCCCGATCTCGGGCACGGTGTCGGCGGTCAACGGCGATCTGGAGGGCGATCCGCAGCTGGTCAACTCCGATCCCTACGGCGCCGGCTGGCTGGTCGACGTCCAGGTCTCTGATGTCTCCGAATTGGAGTCGGCCATTACAGCGCTGCTGGACGCCGAGGCCTACCGCGGCACACTGACCGAATGACAATTGCTAATGTCCCTGCCAGCCCTTCGCACGAAGACAACGCGGGTCGCCACACGGGCCGCGACGGGCGGACCAGCCGGGGGGCAGGGCAAGCCGGGAAACCGGCTGGCAATCCTGGAGGTGGTAGGCGCATTCCATACCACTGCGCGGTACGGTCGACACAACAGCAGGAGAAGGCACGTAATCGGCAATCCGGGGCTTACACACCGAGCGAGACCTTTAGCGGGAAGCCGGCCGAGCGGCCCGGTCAGACAACGCCACAGCGGCCAGTGAGGAGCAGCGCGTGACGGACATGGACAACGACTCTGACGAAGTCACGGTGGAAACCACCTCGGTCTTTCGCGCCGACTTCCTCAACGAACTCGACGCGCCCGCGCAAACCGGCGCCGAGAACGCGGTATCCGGGGTCGAGGGGCTTCCGGCGGGATCGGCTTTGCTGGTCGTCAAGCGGGGCCCCAACGCGGGATCGCGCTTCCTGCTCGACCAGGCGATCACGTCGGCCGGCCGGCATCCGGACAGCGACATCTTCCTCGACGACGTCACGGTGAGCCGCCGCCACGCCGAATTTCGTTTGGAAAGCAACGAATTCCAGGTGGTTGATGTCGGTAGTCTGAATGGCACCTACGTCAACCGCGAGCCGGTGGATTCGGCGGTCTTGGCCAACGGTGACGAGGTGCAGATCGGCAAGTTCCGGTTGGTCTTCCTGACCGGACCCAAGGGCGACGACGACGGGGGATCTTCCGGCTAGTGAGCGCACCCGATAGCCCGGCACTCGCCGGGATGTCGATCGGGGCAGTCTTGGACCTGCTGAGGCCGGATTTCCCCGATGTCACCATTTCCAAGATTCGCTTCTTGGAGGCCGAAGGCCTGGTGACGCCGCAGCGCGCCGCGTCGGGGTACCGCAGGTTCACCGCATACGACTGCGCCCGGCTGCGTTTCATCCTGACCGCGCAGCGCGACCACTACTTGCCGCTGAAGGTGATCAGGTCCCAGCTGGACGCCCAGCCGGACGGCGAGCTGCCGGCGGTGGGATCGCCTTACGGCGTACCGCGATTGGTATCGGTCGGGGGCAGCGCCGACATCGGCGACGGCGCTGGTTTTGTCTCGGGGGACACCTCCGATGCGGCGGCGGTGGCGCCCACCCACATCCGGTTGAGCCGCGCGGACCTGCTGGCGCGCTCGGGGGTGGACGACGACCTGCTGTCGGCACTGCTCAAAGCTGGCGTGATCACCACCGGCCCGGGCGGGTTCTTCGACGAACACACCGTGGTGATCCTGCAGTGCGCGCGGGCGCTGTCCGAGTACGGCGTCGAGCCGCGGCACCTGCGCGCCTTCCGCTCGGCGGCCGACCGGCAGTCCGACCTGATCGCCCAAATCGCCGGTCCGGTAGTCAAAACCGACAAGGCCGGCGCTCTCGACCGCGCCGACGACCTGGCTCGTGAAGTTGCGGCGCTGGCCATCACTTTGCACACGTCGTTGATCAAGTCTGCCGTTCGCGACGTTCTGCATCGCTGAGGACTAGACTTCCCTCAACGGATCGGCGTTCGACGGTCGGGAGAAACGTTGCGTTTCACCGAGTCGTCGCGGCGAGCGCGAGGCGGACACGGCATGCGGAGGGCAGACGCAGATGGGTGAAGTTCGTGTGGTCGGCATTCGTGTCGAACAGCCGCAGAACCAGCCGGTGCTGTTGCTGCGCGAGGCAAACGGTGACCGGTACCTGCCGATCTGGATCGGACAGTCCGAGGCCGCCGCCATCGCGCTCGAGCAACAGGGCGTCGAGCCGCCCCGCCCGCTGACCCATGACCTGATCAGGGATCTCATTGCCGCGCTTGGACATTCGCTGAAGGAAGTGCGGATAGTCGATCTGCAGGAGGGCACGTTCTACGCCGACCTGGTTTTCGACCGCAACATCACCGTGTCGGCGCGCCCGTCGGACTCCGTGGCGATCGCGCTGCGGGTCGGCGTTCCGATCTACGTCGAGGAGGCCGTGCTGGCTCAGGCCGGCCTGCTGATCCCCGACGAGGGCGACGAAGAGTCCAACACCGCCGTCCGGGAGGACGAGGTGGAGAAATTCAAGGAGTTTCTCGACAGCGTCTCGCCCGACGACTTCAAGGCCACCTGATCAGACATCCCCGCTGGCAGCGGCCAGGGGAAAACGGCCGCCCGCCGGGTATTACGCTGGAGGCCGATATCACGGATCAGTCTCATCTGAAGCTGTGATAACGACACGCCTGACGGATACGCGGCCAGTTCTCCTTATGACGGCCATACTTTGATGACGACTTAAGGTGCGGCGGCTATCGAAAAGCGTAAGCTCACTAGCACTCGGGCCTGAGCGAGCGTGGCTGTCTAGGCAGCCCAATGGACGCAGCTAGTGACAAGAGCGCGATCGGCGAGAGGAACCAGGGTGAGCGAGCAGCCTCGGCAAGAACAGCTCGACCTTGCTGCCCAAGCGGACGCGGCGACCAGCGGTGACGCCAACCTCACTGCGGCAAGCCAACCCGTGCAGCCCGGTCTTTTCCCGGACGATTCGGTGCCTGACGAGCTGGTCGGCTACCGCGGACCCAGCGCATGCCAGATCGCGGGCATCACCTACCGCCAGCTGGACTACTGGGCGCGCACGTCGCTGGTCGTACCGTCGATCCGCAGCGCGGCCGGCTCCGGCAGCCAGCGGCTGTACTCCTTCAAGGACATCCTGGTCCTCAAGATCGTCAAGCGGCTGCTGGACACCGGCATCTCGCTGCACAACATCCGCGTCGCGGTCGACCACCTGCGTCAGCGCGGCGTCGAGGACCTGGCCAACATCACGCTGTTCTCCGACGGCACCACCGTCTACGAGTGCACCTCGGCCGAAGAGGTCGTCGACCTGCTGCAGGGCGGGCAGGGCGTATTCGGGATCGCGGTGTCCGGCGCCATGCGCGAGCTGACCGGCATCATCGCCGACTTCCCGGGCGAGCGCGCCGATGGCGGCGAGTCGATCACCGCCCCCGAAGACGAGCTGGCTTCCCGGCGCAAGACCCGCGACCGCAAGATCGGCTAGCCGCACACGGGTTAACCGGCCGGGTAGACTGGGCCGCGCATCGCACTTTGAGCGGGAGAGTTTCGCGGCTGCCAGTCGCGGACGCCGAAGGAGCAATACCTCTCCATCAACCTCTCAGGCACCCGGACCGCACGAGTTAACGATGCCTCTGGAAAGCGGTGGAGACCTTCAACGGTCGACGCCCGCCGATGGGGAAAGGCACCGCGCAACGCGGCGCCGAATCTCTCAGGCGCCTGGCGAACGGGTGAAGACAGAGGGAGAGGGCCGCTAGTCCTCTGCCTTTGCGACGTCTTGTCAGGAGTTTCGCCCGTGCCAGACCAATCAACCTTCGCAGCCCGGCACATCGGCCCGGATGGCCAGGCCGTCGCCGCCATGCTCGCCGTCATCGGAGTCGACTCGCTCGAAGAGCTGGCCGCCAAGGCGGTCCCGTCGCGCATTTTCGACAAGACCAGCGGGAGCGGTGCCGCACCCGGCCTGGACGGGCTCCCGCCCGCGGCCACCGAGTACGAGGCGCTGGCGGAGCTGCGCGCCCTGGCCGACACGAACACCGTCGCGGTGTCGATGATCGGTCAGGGGTACTACGACACGCTCACGCCACCGGTGTTGTTGCGCAACATCATGGAGAACCCGGCCTGGTACACCGCCTACACGCCGTATCAGCCCGAGATCAGCCAGGGCCGGCTGGAGGCGTTGCTGAATTTCCAGACCATGGTCACCGACCTGACCGGGCTCGAGATCGCCAACGCGTCGATGCTCGACGAGGGCACCGCGGCCGCCGAGGCGATGACGTTGATGCACCGGGCGGCTCGCGGCAACGCGAACCGGTTGGCGGTCGACACCGACGTGTTCGCCGCGACGGCAGCCGTGCTGGCCACCCGCGCGGAGCCGCTGGGCATCGAGATCGTGACCGCGGACCTGCGCGAGGGGTTGCCGGACGGGGAGTTCTTCGGCGTCATCGCGCAGCTGCCCGGTGCCAGCGGTCGCATCACGGACTGGACCGCGCTGGTCGCCCAGGCCCACGAGCGCGGCGCGCTGGTCGCGATCGGCGCCGACCTGTTGGCGTGCACGCTCATCGCGCCGCCGGGCGAGATCGGCGCCGACATCGCCTTCGGTAGCACCCAAAGATTCGGTGTGCCAATGGGATTCGGCGGCCCCCACGCCGGGTATCTGGCGGTGCACGGTAAGCAGGCCCGCCAGCTGCCGGGCCGGCTGGTCGGCGTGTCCGTCGATGCCGACGGCGCACCGGCGTACCGCCTGGCGCTGCAGACCCGCGAGCAGCACATCCGCCGCGACAAGGCCACCAGCAACATCTGCACCGCGCAGGTGCTGCTGGCAGTGATGGCCGCGATGTACGCGAGCTACCACGGCGCCGACGGGCTGACCGCGATCGCCCGCCGCGTGCACGGCCACGCCGAGGCCATCGCCGCCGGGCTGGGCGACGCCCTGGTGCACGACAAGTACTTCGACACCGTGCTGGCCCGGGTGCCGGGCCGGGCCGACGAGGTGCTGGCCGCCGCGAAGGCCAAGGGCGTCAACCTGTGGCGGGTGGACGCCGACCACTTGTCGGTGGCGTGCGACGAGGCAACCACCGATGCACACGTCGCCGCGGTACTCGACGCGTTCGGCGTACTGGCCGTCCAGCCGGTGTGCGCCGGGATCGTCAACCGCACATCGGAGTTCCTGACCCATCCCGCCTTCACGCAATACCACACCGAGACCGCGATGATGCGGTACCTGCGCACGCTGGCCGACAAGGATATTGCGTTGGACCGCAGCATGATTCCTCTCGGCTCGTGCACGATGAAGCTCAACGCGGCCGCCGAGATGGAGTCGATCACCTGGCCGGAATTCTCGCGGGTGCATCCGTTCGCCCCCGCCTCCGACACGCCGGGGCTGCGCCGGCTCATCGCCGACCTGGAGGCCTGGCTGGTGGGCATCACCGGGTATGACGCGGTGTCGCTGCAACCCAACGCGGGTTCGCAGGGCGAGTACGCCGGCCTGCTGGCGATCCACGACTACCACGCCAGCCGCGGCGAGCCGCACCGCAAGATCTGCCTGATCCCGTCGAGCGCGCACGGCACCAACGCCGCGTCGGCGGCGCTGGCGGGCATGCGAGTGGTCGTGGTGGGCTGCCTGGACAACGGCGACGTCGACCTCGACGACTTGCGCGCCAAGGTCAGCGAGCACGCCGAGCAGCTGTCGACCCTGATGATCACCTACCCGTCCACCCACGGCGTCTACGAGCACGACATCGCCGAGATCTGCGCGGCCGTGCACGACGCCGGGGGCCAGGTGTACGTCGACGGGGCCAACCTCAACGCGCTGGTCGGTCTCGCCCGGCCCGGCAAGTTCGGGGGCGATGTCAGCCACCTGAACCTGCACAAGACGTTCTGCATCCCGCACGGCGGCGGCGGCCCGGGCGTGGGCCCGGTGGCGGTGCGTTCGCATCTGGCGCCGTTCCTGCCGGGTCACCCGTACGCCCCCGAGCTGCCGCAGGGCCACCCGGTGTCGTCGGCGCCGTACGGGTCGGCCTCGATCCTGCCGATCAGCTGGGCCTACATCAGGATGATGGGCCCCGACGGCTTGCGCGCGGCATCGCTGACCGCGATCGCCTCCGCCAACTACATCGCGCGGCGCCTCGACGAGTACTTCCCGGTGCTCTACACCGGCGAGAACGGCATGGTCGCCCACGAGTGCATCCTGGACCTGCGCGGGATCACGAAGTCCACCGGCGTGACCGTCGACGATGTCGCTAAACGCTTGGCGGACTACGGTTTTCACGCGCCTACCATGAGCTTCCCGGTGGCCGGCACGCTGATGGTGGAGCCTACCGAGAGCGAGAGCCTCACCGAGGTCGATGCCTTCTGCGAGGCCATGATCGCGATCCGCCGCGAGATCGACCGCGTCGGCTCGGGGGAGTGGCCCGCCGACGACAATCCGCTGCGGGGCGCGCCGCACACCGCCGAGTGCCTGGTGGCCGACAAGTGGGATCACCCGTACAGCCGCGAGGAGGCCGCCTACCCGCTCGGTACGGCGTTCCGGCCGAAGGTGTGGCCGCCGGTGCGACGCATCGACGGCGCCTACGGCGACCGCAACCTGATGTGCTCGTGCCCGCCGGTGGAGGCCTTCGCCTAGAGGGGCCAGGCGTTGTTGTCGGTACGCGGACCTAGTGTCCGGGCATGCATTCGAGTGATGCCCACCGCCATCCGGTTTTTGACCTGCTCGACGCGGCGACCAGCCGTCGTGCGACATTCCTGGAATTGATGGGACTGTTGGACGACTACCAGCGTGTGTCGCGTGAGCTAGCAGCGCTCAGGTACGAATTGAGCAGCCCATTCGGCCCGCCTCGCAGGGCGGCATGAATTGCTGTCGTTGGCTCCGTATATTCTCGAACACATGTTCGATACAGATCTGGCCGATCAATCGGCATTGATCGAGCGCATCGCGGAGCTAGAGCGAATCAAATCCGCGGCTGCGGCCGGCCAAGCACGAGCAGCGGCCGCCTTGGACGCGACGCGCCGCGCCACCGAAGCCGCCAACGGGGTGCCCCTGGCGCAGCGTGGGCGCGGTGTGGCCAGCGAGATCGCGCTGGCGCGACGGGATTCCCCCGCCCGCGGTGGTCGTCACCTCGGCTTTGCCAAGGCCCTCGTGCACGAGATGCCGCACACTCTGGCGGCACTCGAATGCGGCGCACTCTCGGAGTGGCGTGCCACCCTGATCGTGCGCGAGAGCGCGTGCCTGGAAGTCGAGGATCGTCGAACTTTGGATGCCGAGTTGTGCGCCGAGCCGGACAGACTGAACGGTATGGGCGATGCGCGGGTGGCGGCCGCGGCCAAGGCGATCGCTTATCGGTTGGATCCTCATGCCGTCGTCGAACGAGCTGCCAAGGCAGACAACGAACGCACGGTCACCATCCGGCCGGCACCCGACACCATGACCTATTTGACCGCGTTATTACCTGTGGCGCAAGGTGTTTCGGTATACGCGGCGCTTCGCCGCGAGGCCGACACGCGCAGCGACGGCCGCTCCCGGGGACAGGTGATGGCTGACGCACTTGTCGAGCGGGTCACCGGGCGCAATGCGGCCGTCCCGGTGCCGATAGCAGTCAACCTTGTCCTGTCGGATGAAACGCTGCTGGGCGGTGACACCGCGCCGGGCGACATCAGCGGTTACGGCCCCATTCCGGTCGCGGTTGCCCGCGCGATGGTCTCCGAGGCCGTTGGCGATCGACGGTCCCGCGCGACGCTGCGCAGGCTCTACACGCACCCCCGCTCCGGCGCGCTGGTGGCGATGGAGTCACGGGCTAGGCTCTTCCCGCGCGGTCTGGCCCGCTTCATCGAGATGCGGGATCAACGTTGTCGAACGCCCTACTGCGATGCGCCTGTCCGGCACCGCGACCACGCGCTTTCGTGGGCCGACGCCGGACCTACCACCGCGGCCAACGGCCTCGGCCTATGCGAGCGGTGCAACTACACCAAGGAGTCCACCGGGTGGCGGGTCACCACCGCCATCGACGAAACCCACACTCACAATGCAGAATTCGCTACACCAACTGGCCAGGCCTACCGGTCGACTGCCCCACCGCGGGCGCCCACCATCACCGTCAGCGAACTGGAAGTGCAAGTCGGCGTTGCGCTGGCCCGGCATGCCGCCTAGCCGAAACGCTCGGAGATCGCCGCGGCGATCTCGCCGGGCGCGTCCTCTTGAATGAAATGGCTTGCCCACGGTAGCTCGACCAGGGTGTGATCGGGAAACGCCGCGCGCATCCGGGGCAGCGTGCGGCCCGGCTTGAACGCGAGATCCTTCATGCCCCAGACGAATAACGCGGGCTTGGCCCCGAGCTTGGCCGGCACCTCGCGGCTCAGCCGGTCCAGCAGCGGGCGGGCGGCTCTGAGTTCCTTGGGCAGCTGAGCGATACCCACCCGCGCGGCGGGACTGGGCTGCACCCCGCGGTAATGCTCCATCACCGCAGGGCTGGGGCGCCGCGCGGTCGCCGGTGGGATCAGGCGCTCGACGAAGAAGTTGCGCTGCAGGATCGCACGCTGCATCGGGTAGCTGGACATCACGCGAGAGAAGATCTGCGTCGGCAGGTCGGCCGGCCAGAACCAGGTGTTGCCCAAGACGACTCCGCGCACACGCTCGGCGCGCTGCACCGCGACGGCCATGCTGATCGGCCCACCCCAGTCCTGACCCATCGTCAGGTAGCCGTCGAGGCCCAGGTGGTCGACGAGCTCGCCGACGACGCGCGCGTGCTCCTCGGCGGTGTAGCCGAATCCGGCCGGGCGCTCCGACAGCCCGAAGCCGAGGTAATCGACTGCGATGCAACGGAATCGGTCGCGCAGTGCGACGATGATGTCGCGATACAGGAAGCTCCACGTCGGATTGCCGTGATACATCACCAGCGGCGGGCCGTCGCCCTCGTCGACGTAGTGCAGGCGCCCGCGCGAGCTGTCGAACCAGCGCGGCTCGAACGGGTACAGGTCGGGATCGGGAGTGAAGTCGACGTTCATTGGCGTCCTTCGTTCGGGGTGTGCGCGGCCGACAGCAGCGCGGTCACCAGCGGGTGGGGCTCCGAGGCCGTGGAGCGCGCCTGCGGGACGAACAGCGTTGCGACGTAGAAGGGATGCCCGGGCAGCTCGAAAACGCGGGCCTCGCCGTCGTCGTCGACCCCGGTGATGCACAGCCCGCCGGCCTCGAGCGCCGGCCGTTGGTCGGGGTTCAATCCGAAGTTGCAGTAATAGGACTCCTCAACCCAGGACGTTCCATAGCAGCGGAAGGCGATCGAGCCCGGCGCCACGTTGACCGGCATGGTCTTGCCGGCCAGCGAGCACGTCAGTGCCGTGACGAACAGCCGCGACGCGTACGGGTCGTACTCGGCGTGCTGAGCATCCTTGAAGCCCAGCACATTACGGGCGTACTCCAAGATGATGTGCTGGCATCCGCCGCAGGTGCCCAGCGTGGGCACGCCGTTCTCGCGGCCGAACCGCAGGGCGGCAAGCGCGCCGGCGAGGCTGCGATACGGGCTGCCCGGCGCGCACCACAGCGCGTCCGCATGAGTAGCCGGGCCCAGGTTGCGCTCCAGCGCCGCGGTATCGAGCCACGCCACCTCCGCGTCCGCGCCGAGTGCGGAGGCCGAATGCCGGATCGCGGCGTTGGTGGCGACATGCGGGGCGAAGGACTCGTCGAACTCACCGATGACCGCGACGTTGATCCGGCGTGTCATCTCCGTCGACCCCCCAGCGTTGGACGGTGGTGTGTGTCAGCCCAAAAAAGTGTTGATGGCGTTCGCAAGGTCGGGGGAGGCCGACGTCGCGAGGTTCTGGTAGCCACCGCCGCTGAGCTGGGCGACCGCCTCCCAGGTTGCGCGGTCCGGGTCGGCGCCGAAATCGATGACGTTGACCGCGATCGGCTTGGCCGGGTCCGCGCTGGTGCGGATGAAATTCTGCAGGCCCGGACCGTCCAAAGATTGATCCGTGTGTGGCCCGGCGGTGATCACCAGGATCGAATTCGGCTGCCCTGCAACGAATTTGGCTTGGGTCTCCTGGTAGAGCATGCGCAGCGTGGTGAAGGACACCGCCCCGCCCGGTGACGAATACTGCTTGTCCAGCAAGGTCGTCAACGCGGCGCTGCGGGGTTGCCCGTTTACCGGGTCGCCCAGCGGGCCCGTCGCGATCTCCGACCGGCCCTCGTGACCGTCGAACGTCCACAGTCCCACGATCGAGCTGGGCGGCAAAGCCTTGATCTTGTCGCTCAGCGCGCCAATCACATTGGCAAGCCTGGTCTTTCCAGCCTCATCGACCGGCAGCGACTGGTCGAGCATGATCGTCGCGGCCAGCCCACTCGACGGGGCGGACATCGCGTCGGCCAGCATGGCGCGCGACGTGTCGTCACCCACCGACAGCGTCGACGGCAGCGCGGCGAAGCTGGTCACCGGGCTGCTCGGCGGCTTGACCCCGTTGACCCGGAAACCGGCCTTGGCCAGCTTGGCGAGCTGCTCGGGCTTGCGCATGAAGTGGGTGAACTCGCTGGCCGCCGAGGTCTGCTCGGGCGACAACCACGAGCCGCTGAGCATCACGGTCGGATAGTCCGCGACGGGCGCCGGTCCGGACGGCAGCCAGGAGGCCAGCGTGTTCTTGGCGTCCGGCACCGACTGGCCGCGCTCGAACAGCTGCTGCTCGGTGACCACCACCGCGTGCACCGGTGCGGTCGCCGCATCGCCGGGCTTCAGCAGCGTGTTCATCGCCTCGATCAGGGTGTTGTCCGCGAGCTTGGGTTGCGCGCCCAGCAGGCCGCGCAGCGCGGCAGTGCCCTGGGTGGCGGGTGCGCCGGGCGGCGCCGACGCCGCCGCGACTGCCTCACCGGCGAGATACGCGGCGTCGCTGTTGCCCTTGGTCGGCAGGGCGAGCCGAAGCGAGCCCCAGGCCGGTAAGTTCAAGCCCGCCAAGGCATTCGGATTGGTCTGCAGCCCGGGCAGCGCGCCCCAACCCTGGTTGGTCAGCGCATGCTGCAGTTCGGGCCGCATGGCGAGCTGCACCGGCGACGTCACCAGTGAGCGGCTGTCGCTGATCGTCTTCTGACCCGCCGCCGCGGACAGCCGCGCCGCCGAGACCGAGCTGCCCGGGATCCACAACGCCGGCTGCGCGCCCAGATCCGCGGGCCACTTGCCGATGAATCCGCCGACCACCGCGTCGGTGCCGGCCGGTTTGACGTTCACCACCATGCAGTGATCGCGGACCGGGGCCGCCGTCGAGTTGAAGCTTTCGGCGAGCTGCTGCACCTGGTCGGCGAGGGACGGGTCGACGACGACGGCGACGCCCTCTTTGCCGCCGACGCAGCGCGCGGAGGCCTCGTGCGAGCGGCTGGACAGCGCATCGCCGAAAAAGCTCCACACGATGACGGTGCCCACCACCACGACGACTGCCACCAGCGCCACGATCACGCCGACGCTGACGCCGCGCCGACCGCTGGTGCTGCGGTGGCCGCCGCGCCAATCGCTGAGCATGCGGCGATTGCCGCCGCCGAACAGGCCCGCGCTGGCGGCAGGCTCGGAACCCGCGGGATCGGCAGGCCGGGGCGGGAATTCGGGGTATTCGTCGTCGGCCGGGCCGACGGCTAGGGCATCGTCTTCGGCGTAGCGATCCTCGCCGACAGGGAAGTCCTGCTCCGCGAAGTCCTCGTACTCGCCGGCCTCGTACGGTTCGCCGGCGTCGTCGAGATCGTCGGAGTCGTCGAGATCGTCCCCGTCGACGTGGCGGGCCGCGTAATCGTCGTCGGCGGCATCGTCATCCGGCTCTTCGACGGAGCCGCCGCGGTCGGGCTTGCTGTGCCTACCCATGCAGGTGCCCGCCGCCTTTCTGCCGCCCCGTTCCTATCCCGCAAGTTGTGCCCGCATCAGGCACGCGCGCGAGCCTTGAACTCGCGGCGGCGCCGATGCAGGATCGGCTCGGTGTAGCCGTTGGGCTGCTGGCCGCCGGACAGGATCAGCTCCTGCGCCGCGGCGAAGGCGATGCTCTCGTCGAAGTCGGGCGCCATCGGCCGGTAGTCCGCGTCGCCGGCGTTCTGCTCGTCGACCAGCGGCGCCATCCGCTCGAGGCTGGCGCGCACGTCCTCCTCGGTGATCACGCCGTGGCGCAACCAGTTGGCCAGCAGCTGGCTGGAGATCCGCAGGGTGGCGCGGTCCTCCATGAGCGCGACGTTGTGGATGTCGGGCACCTTCGAGCAGCCGACACCCGCCTCCACCCAGCGCACCACGTAGCCCAGGATGGACTGGCAGTTGTTGTCCAGCTCCTCGCGGACTTCCTCTGGGGCCCAAGCCAATTCCTTGGCCAGCGGGATGGTCAGCAGCTCGTCGATGTTGGTGCGCTTCTTGCCGGCGAGTTCGTCTTGCACGGCCCGCACGTCGACGTAGTGGTAATGCATCGCGTGCAGGGTGGCGGCCGTCGGCGAGGGCACCCACGCGGTGGTGGCGCCGGCCTTCGGCTGGCCGATCTTCTGCTCGACCATGTCGGCCATCAGCTCGGTCATCGCCCACATGCCCTTGCCGATCTGGGCCTTGCCCTTGAAGCCGGCGGCCAGGCCGATGTCGACGTTGGCGTCCTCGTAGGCCTTGATCCAGGTGCTGTTCTTCATCGCACCCTTGCGGATCATCGGGCCGGCCTCCATGGAGGTGTGGATCTCGTCGCCGGTGCGGTCCAGGAAGCCGGTGTTGATGAACACCACCCGGTCGGCGGCGGCCTTGATGCACGCCTTGAGGTTGACCGTGGTGCGGCGCTCCTCGTCCATGATGCCGACCTTGAGGGTGCCCTGCGGCAGCCCCAGCACGTCTTCGACGCGGCTGAACAGCTCGCAGGTGAAGGCGGCCTCGTCCGGGCCGTGCATCTTGGGCTTGACGATGTAGACCGAGCCGGTGCGGCTGTTGGCCAGCGGGCCGTTGTCGCCGCCCGCCTTGAGTCCATGGATCGCGGTCAACCCGGTGAACAGCGCGTCCATGATGCCCTCGAACACCTCGTTGCCCTCCGCGTCGACGATCGCGTCGTTGGTCATCAGGTGCCCGACGTTGCGGACGAACAGCAGGCTGCGCCCGGGCAGGGTCAGCTCGCCGCCGTCCGGCGTGGTGTACGTGCGGTCCTCGTTGAGGACCCGGGTGATGGTCTTGTCGCCCTTCTTGACCTGCTCGGCCAAATCACCCTTGTTCAGGCCGAGCCAGTTGCGATAGCCCAGAACCTTGTCGTCGGCGTCGACGGCGGTCACCGAGTCCTCGAAGTCCATGATCGTGGTGATCGCCGACTCCAGGACCACGTCCTTGATGCCGGCGGCGTCGGTCTTGCCGACCGGGGACTGCGGGTCGACCAGGATCTCGATGTGCAGGCCGTGGTTAACCAGCAGCACCGACCAGTTGGGGGAGCCGAGCTCGCCCGTGTACCCGACGAATTTCTCGGGGCTGGCCAGCTCGGTGGTCTCGCCGCCCACGGTGACCTGCAGCTGCCCGTCGGTGATGCTCAGGCCGGTCGCGTCGGTCCACGAGCCCGATGCCAGCGGCACCGCCTCATCCAAGAAGTTGCGCGCGTAGGCGATCACCTTGTCGCCGCGGACCTTGTTGTAGCTGGAGCCTTTGTCGGCGCCGTCGGTCTCCGGGATGACGTCGGTGCCGTACAACGCGTCGTACAGCGAACCCCACCGCGCGTTGGCGGCGTTGAGCGCGAACCGGGCGTTGAGCACCGGCACCACCAGCTGCGGGCCGGCGGTCGTGGTGATCTCGTCGTCGACGCCCGAGGTGGTGATCGTGAAGTCGCCGGGTTCGGGGAGCAGGTAGCCGATTTCGGTGAGGAACTGACGGTAGGCGTCGATGTCGAGGGGTTCGATCACGCGCTGCCGGTGCCACTTGTCGATCTGGGCCTGCAGCTGGTCGCGCCGGTCCAGCAGATCCTGGTTCTTCGGGGTGAGGTCGGTGACGACCTTGTCGACACCCGCCCAGAAGCTGTCCGCGTCGATGCCGGTGCCAGGCAGGGCTTCGTTATTGACGAAGTCGTAAAGCACTCGGGCCACGCGCAAGTTACCCGCCGACACGCGGTCAGTCATGTTTCTCCTCCAAAATTGCTTCATTGGTCCCGTTCGCCCCCGACTGGCCCCAACTAGCTATGCCATCAGCCTACCGGCCAGTGGCCGGAAAGAGCCTATCCTCCCAGCTCGCACAGCAGGTCAAGGCGCGGCTAGCCGGGTCAACCCTCGGCGGTTCGACGGTCCCGAACGATCGCTTACTGGCAACGCATCGCTGCGGGCCAAAACGCTGGCGTCCAGCATCTTCGCTGTACTGGCGCCGTTCAATCATAGGGCCAGCCGCCGGTCACTCCGCTCACGAGGCGTCGCGCATGCTGCCGACCAGGTCTTCCACCAGGTCCTCCATCGCCACCATCGCGGCCACGCCGCCGTCGTCGGTCACCAGTGCGAGGTGGCTGTTGCTGCGGCGCATCCGCGACAGGGCATCGGCCAGCGGCAATGCCGCCGGCACCCGCGGCAGCGGGCGGACCAGCGCCAGGTCGATCACGGTCTGCGGGTCGTCGCCGCGGGTCAAGACGTCTTTGATGTGCAGGTAGCCGATGAACGTCCCGTCCAGGGTCGCGATCGGGAACCGGGAGTAGCCGGTCTGGGCCAGGGCGCTCTCGACTGCCCCGACGGTCGGGCCCGACCCCGGTGCGGCCACCGGCACCGCCTGGACGTCGGCCAATGGCACCGCCACGTCGCCGACCACCCGGTTGCGGATCTGCAGCGCCCGGGTCAGCCTGGTGTGCTCCTCGGGGTCCAGCAGGCCTTGCGACACCGACTCGGAGATCATCTCGCTCAGCTCGGCGGGGGACACGGTGATGTCGAGCTCGTCCTTGGGCTCGGTGCCCAGCGCGCGCAGTATCGCGTTGGCGCACTTGTTGTAGAACACGATGAACGGCCGGGCGACGCGCACGTAGGCCAAATACGGCGGGACCAGCAGCATCGCGGTGCGCTCGGGCCCGGCCAGCGCGATGTTCTTGGGCACCATCTCGCCCAGCAGCACGTGCAGGATCACCACCAGCGCCAGCGCGATCACGAACGACAGCGTGTGCACCAGCGCGGGGTGGATCGCGGTGAGCCCGAACGCCGACTGCAGCAGGCCGGCGACCGCCGATTCGCCGATGCGACCGAGCAGCAGCGAGGCGATGGTGACGCCCAGCTGCGAGCCGGCCAGCATGGACGACAGCTGCTCACCGGCGCGAATCACGGTGACCGCCCTGAACTTGCCCTGTTCGACCAGCGCCTCAAGCCGGTCGCGCCGCGCCGAGATCAGCGAGAACTCCGCGGCGACGAAGAACGCGTTGGCCGCGATCAGCAGGAGGGCGAGCAGCACCCCGAACGTGCCGTTCATGAGGCGCCCCGGCCCGCGGCCGACTCGGCGCGGCGGCCCAGCTCCGTGAGCTCCAGCACGTCGATGCGGCGGCCGTCCATCTGCACCACCATCGCTCGCCAGCACAGCGCCTCGTCGGGCAGACCGTCGCCGTCCAGGCCCGTCAGCTCGACGGTTTCGCCGGCCGCCGGAATGTGGCCGATCTCGCGCAGCACCAGGCCGCCGATCGTCTCGTAGGGTCCTTCCGGCGCCCGGAAGCCGATGGCGGAGGCCACCTCGTCGATGCGCAGCAGGCCCGATACCCGCCAACCGCTGCCGGCGAGCACCACGTCGGGGGTGGCATCGTCGTGTTCATCGCGGACGTCGCCGACGATCTCCTCGATCAGGTCCTCGACCGTCACGATGCCCGCGGTGCCGCCGTATTCGTCGACGACCATCGCGGTCTGCAGGTTGTTCGCCCGGATCTCGGCCATCACCGCGTCGCCGTCCAGGGTGGACGGCACCACCGGCACGGGCTGGGCGACGGTGGCCAGCAGCGTGCGCGCGCGTTCGGCCCGCGGGATCTTGAACACCTGCTTGACGTGCACGATGCCGATGGTCTCGTCGAGGTCGCCGTCGACGATGGGGAAGCGGGAGAACCCGGACTCGGCGGCGGCGGCGACCAGGTCGCTGACGGTGTCGTCGGTCTGCAGCGCCACGATTTTCGATCTCGGCGTCATCAGTTCCTCGGCCGTCAGGGTCCCGAACTGCAGCGAACGCCGCACCAGCGCGGCGGTGGCGGGGTCCAGCGCGCCGCTGCGCGCCGAGCTGCGGACCAGCGACAGCAGCTCCCGCGGCGAGCGCGCCGACCGCAGCTCCTCGGCCGGCTCGATGCCCAGCTTGCGCACCAGCCAGTTCGCGGCGCCGTTCGTCAACCGGATCACCGGGGTGAGCAGCAGCGAGAACAGCGTCTGCGCGATCACCACCGCGCGCGCGGTCGACAGCGGCCGCGCCACCGCGAGGTACTTCGGCACCAGTTCGCCGAACACCATCGCCACCGACGTCACGAGCAGCAGGACCAGGAACGCCATGATGCCGTCGCCGACCGGGTCGGGAATCCCCATCGCGTCGAACCACGGGTGCGGCAGGTCGGCGACCAGGGGTTCGGTCAGGTAGCCGGTCACCAGCGTGGTGATCGAGATGCCCAGCTGAGCTCCGGACAGCTGGAACGACAACTTGTTCTGGGCGCGCTGGATGAGGCGGTCGCGGCGGCCACCGCGGCGGGCGTTGGCCTCGACGGTGGCGCGGTCCAGCGCGGTCAGCGAGAACTCGGCCGCGACGAACACCGCGTTACCGAAGATCAGCGCGGCGATGGCCAGCACGCTGACGACGGTGAGGGTGACGTTCATGGCGGGCGCGATTATCGGGACGACTCTGGCGGTGCCGGTCTAGCAACCGGCCTGGAAGCCGGGTTGGCCGGGGACGGCGCGGGGGGCCGCTCGTCCCGGAAGGCCTGGGTCAACATAAGGCCCCGACGGGTGCCTGCGGCACGTCATCCCTTTCGCTCATCTAGCGTTCGAGCCGCGCAATGTGCTGCTGCGGCCAATGAAAACCACCGGAATTCACATGGTAGCGAAGAGAACCGGCGGGACCCGGTGCGACGTGCCTGGCAACGCCGCGGGTTCACCAACCCAGGGGCAGCGGATGACCCTCGGCGAAGCCCGCCGCCGACTGCACACCGATGACCACGCGCTCGTGCAGCTCGGCCAGGGTCGAGGCGCCGACATAGGTGCACGTGCTGCGCACGCCCGAGGTGATGTGGTCGATCAGGTCCTCGACGCCTCCGCGGTCCGGGTTCAGGCCCATCCGCGAGGTCGAGATGCCCTCCTCGAACAGCGCTTTACGGGCCCGGTCGAACGCGCTGTCGGCGAGCGTGCGGGCGACCACCGCTCGCTTGGAGGCCATGCCGTAGCTCTCCTTATAGGGCTGGTCGTCGCGGTCGCGCATCAGGTCGCCGGGCGACTCGTAGGTGCCGGCGAACCACGAGCCGATCATGACGTTGGACGCCCCGGCGGCCAGTGCCAGCGCTACATCGCGCGGGTGCCGGATGCCGCCGTCGGCCCACACATGACCGCCCAATTGCCTTGCTGCATCGGCACATTCGAGTACCGCTGAGAACTGCGGCCGCCCGACGCCGGTCATCATCCGGGTGGTGCACATGGCGCCCGGCCCGACGCCGACCTTGACGATGTTCGCCCCGGCGCCCAGCAGATCCCGGGTGCCCTCGGCCGACACCACGTTGCCCGCGGCCAGCGGCACACCCAGGTCCAGCGACGCGACGCGCCTGATCGCCTCCAGCATCTTGACCTGATGCCCGTGCGCGGTGTCGATAACCAGCACGTCGACACCGGCCTCGGCCAGCGACCGGGCCTTGGCGCCCACATCGCCGGTGATGCCCACGGCCGCCCCGATCCGCAGCCGCCCGGCGGCGTCGGTGGCCGGGGTGTACAGGCCGGCACGCAGCGCTCCGGTGCGGGTGAGCACGCCGGCCAGCGTGCCGTCGTCGCCGGTCACGACAGCGACCCCGACCGGGGCGTGTTCGAGCAGATCGAAGATCTTGCGCGGCTCGGTGCCGGCCGGAGCGGTCACGAAGTCGGTGACCGCCACGTCGCGCACCCGGGTGAAGCGGTCGACGCCCTCGCACGACGATTCGCTGACCAGGCCGATCGGCCGGCCCTCGAAGACGACGACGGCGACGCCGTGGGCGCGCTTGTGGATCAGCGCCATCGCGTCGGACACCGAGTCGTCGGGCGCCAGCACCACCGGAGTGTCCAGGACCAGGTCCCGGCTCTTGACGAACTCGACCGTCTGCTGGACCACGGTGATCGGCAGGTCCTGCGGCAGGATCACGATGCCGCCGCGGCGGGCCACCGTCTCGGCCATCCGGCGCCCGGCGACCGCGGTCATGTTGGCCACCACCACGGGGATGGTGGTGCCGGTGCCGTCGCTGGCGGACAGGTCGACGTCGAAGCGGGACGCCACATCGGACCGGTTCGGCACGATGAACACGTCGTTGTAGGTCAGGTCGTAGCCGGGCCGTTGCCCGTCCAGAAACCTCATCGCAGTCGCCCCACCCTCGTTAGCGCACCTCAAGCCACTCTAGTTTGCCCCGCTAGGCGGGCACTTCGCTGCGGTCGCCGCTCCACAGCGTGTGGAAGCGCTTGTCGGTATCGGTGTCGATGCGGCCGTAGGTGTGCGCCCCGAAGAAGTCCCGCAAGCCCTGGGTCAGCGCGGCGGGCAGCCGTTCGGTGCGCAGGGCGTCGTAGTACGACAGCGCCGAAGCGAAGCCGGGGATCGGGATGCCGAGTTCGGTGGCCTTCACCACGACGCGGCGCCAACTGTCGATCGATTCCTCGATGGCACTGCGGAAGTACGGCGCGACGATGAGCGTCGGCAGATCGGGGTTCTCGTCGAACGCCTCTTTGATGCGGTTGAGGAACTTCGCCCGGATGATGCAGCCGCCGCGCCAGATGGTCGCCATGTCGCCGAGCGTGATGTCCCAGTCGTATTCGGCGCTGCCAGCCTGGATCTGGTTGAAGCCCTGGGCGTAGGCGATGATCTTCGACGCGTACAGCGCGCGGCGCACATCCTCGGTGAATTGCTTTGCATCGGAGGGCTTTTCGCCGAGGTCACCGGAAGCCAGGCCGGTGGTGGCCTTGCGCTGGGCCACCGATCCGGACAGCGCGCGAGCGAAGACCGCTTCGGCGATGCCCGTCACGGGCACGCCGAGGTCGAGCGCCGACTTCACCGTCCAGCGACCGGTGCCCTTCTGCTCGGCCTCGTCCAGGATGAGGTCGACCAGCGGCTTGCCCGTCTTGGCGTCGGTCTGCTTGAGCACCTCGGCGGTGATCTCGATCAGGTAGCTGCCGAGGTCGCCCTTGTTCCACTCGGCGAACACGTCGGCGATCTCGCCGGCGGCCTTGCCCAGTCCGTCGCGCAGCAACTGGTAGGCCTCGCCGATGAGCTGCATGTCCGAGTACTCGATGCCGTTGTGCACCATCTTGACGAAGTGGCCTGCGCCGTCGGGGCCGATGTGGGTGCAGCACGGTACGCCGTCGACGTGCGCGGAGATCTCCTCGAGCAGCGGGCCCAACGACTTATAGGACTCGGCCGGCCCGCCCGGCATGATCGACGGCCCGTTCAGTGCGCCCTCCTCACCGCCGGAGATGCCGGCGCCGACGAAGTGCAGGCCGCGCTCGCGGATCGCCTTCTCGCGACGGATGGTGTCGGTGTAGAGCGCGTTGCCGCCGTCGATGATGATGTCGCCTTCTTCCATGGCGTCGGCGAGCTCGTTGATGACGGCGTCGGTGGGGTCACCCGCCTTGACCATGATGATCACCCGGCGCGGCTTCTCCAGCGCGTCCAGGAATTCCTCGATCGTCTCCGAGCGCACGAAGTTGCCCTCGTCACCGTGCTCTTTGAGCAACGCGTCGGTCTTGGCGATCGACCGGTTGTGCAGCGCCACGGTGTAGCCGTGGTGGGCGAAGTTGCGGGCGAGGTTCGACCCCATCACGGCCAGCCCGGTGACGCCGATCTGCGCGGTGCCGGTCTTGGAATTCGACGAACTCATGTCTTGGCCCCTCATTTTGGGAAGCTGTTCCGAAATGCTTTCGGTCACACTGTGACACAGGGGCCAGTCGCGTCCCCGGGGTGATCGGTTCTCGCCCGGGTCAGAGGTCGAGCAAGCGTTCCAGCTCGGTGAGCCACGGCACGGCCAGCGCGACGGTCGGTACCACGAAGACCGCGGCCGCGGCCAGATAGGCGGCCGCCGACAGCAGCGGGCTGTTGCCCCGCCCGCCCAGCCGGCGCACTCGCAGCACCGTGCTGGGTCCGCCCGCGGCCAGCGCCCCCGACGGCGTCCGGCCGGACGCGCAGGCCACCAGCGCCCGGGCCAGGGGAGTCCGCCCGGTGGCACGAACCGCCGCGTCGTCGGCGAGCAATTCCACCAGCAGCTGCACGGCGCCGAGCGCGTTGGCGCTGCGGACCAGCCGCGGGAAGGCCGCGTGCACGGCGGTGAACGCCTCCAGGACGAGGTCGTGGCGCGCGCGCAGGTGAGCCCGCTCATGGGTGAGGATGGCCGCCACTTCGGCGTCGGCGAGCGTCGTCAGGGTTCCTTCGCTGACCACCACGCGGCTGCGCACCCCCGGCAGGCAATAGGCGAGGGGCTGCGGAACGTCGAGCACGCGCAGGTCGCGGGTGCCCGCGCAAGGCTGGGACAGGGCGGCGCCATGGCCGACGCCGACCAGGTCGACGACCATGCGGTGATGGGCGCGCCGGCGCCGATTGGCGATGACCACCTGAATCACGGCGATCATCAATCGGGCGCCGACCAACAGGGTCAGGGCGAAGACACTGATATATGCGGCCCACAGCGGCCACCCCAGGCGCTCGGCGGCACCGAGGATGCTTGTCGTGGGCCGGCCGTCGGGACCGGGCACGAGCAGCCGGGTCGCGATCGCGATGCCGGCGCTGAACGCGGACAGCACCGCGGATAGTGCGACGGCTTGCCACAACACCATTGCGGCCCTGGGAGCGCGCAGGGGCCAGCTCGCTCGGGCCAGCAGTGCCGGTACCGGACCGGTCAGCAGCACCGCGAGGATGGTGAAAAGCAGCGCGGACACACTGCTAGTGTCCCTCAGCCCTCCGGCTGAACGCCAGCAGCTGGGGAGGTATTGCGTTGATTGGCTTCCATTTCGGCCAGCGCGCGCCGTAGCGCCTCCGCCTCGTCGGCGCCCACCCGCTCGACGAAGTGCACCAGCGCCGCCTGCCTACCGCCGGAGTCCTCGGCTTGGGCCAGCGCATCGACCATCAATCCGGCGACCAACTCGTCGCGGCCATGCACGGGCGCGTACCGGTGGGCCCGGTCGTCCCGGATCTGCGAAACGAGATTCTTCTTTGCCAGACGTTGCAGGACGGTCATCACCGTCGTATACGCCAGGTCGCGACGCGCCGACAGGGCCTCGTGTACCTGGCGGACCGTCTGCGCCTCCGGCATGGACCACAAGTGATCCATGACCGCGCGTTCGAGTTCCCCTAGCCGTGTCAGCTTGGCCATAGTGCGTTCATCTCCATCAGGGTCGAAACCAGCGTACTCCGGCTTACTACGGTTCGTCGTAACGTCAGCTGGGCAATTGCTGTTCTCAGAACAGCGGGATCCGGACACCCTGCCGCGCCTGGTCAACACACTACGACAAAAACGCTTGCAAAATTAGGGCAGCCTTGCCTATGCTGATGGAGGTCGAGCGATAATGACCGCCGGAGTGTCCTGAGGGCTGCAGTGACCCCCGGTCTGTTCGATCGGCGAGCCCCGTGCCTTAGCGCACGGGGCTCGCCTGTTTTTTACGGGTGTTTCCCGATGCAGTGGTGTCGATTCCCGACCTGGCCGATGGTGTAGACACAGAACGTGCCAACGCCGCCCGACGCCGCCTTCCCGCCCGGTTTCACCGCTCCGTTCGACACCGAGCTGGGGCTGGTATTTACCGAGCTGAGCCCGGACGGCGCCCGCGCGCAGCTCGACGTCACGCCCAAGCTGTTGCAGCCGATGGGCCTGGTGCATGGCGGGGTCTACTGCTCGATGATCGAGAGCATGGCCAGCGTCTCCGCCTACACCTGGCTCGCGGACCACGGCGGCGGCAACGTCGTGGGTGTGAACAACAACACAGACTTTCTGCGCTCGATCGGCTCGGGCAGCGTCTACGGCGCCGCCGAACCGATTCACCGCGGCCGGCGCCAACAGCTCTGGTTGGTCACCATCACCGACGACTCCGATCGCGTCGTCGCGCGGGGGCAGGTCCGCCTGCAGAATCTCGAGCCGCGCGAAGGCTGAGCAGGCGGCGGCGGGCTGCACGTGGCATGGCAGGATCGCAAACATGCGCCTGACGCCGCACGAGCAGGAGCGGTTGCTGCTGTCCTACGCCGCCGAATTGGCTCGCCGCCGCCGCGCCCGGGGCCTGCGGCTGAATCACCCGGAGGCCGTCGCGATCATCAGCGACCACATCCTGGAGGGCGCCCGTGACGGGCACACCGTCGCGGAGTTGATGGCCAGCGGCTGTGACGTGCTCGGCCGCGACGACGTGATGGAGGGAGTGCCCGAGATGCTCGCCGACGTACAGGTCGAAGCGACGTTCCCGGACGGCACCAAGCTGGTCACCGTACACAACCCGATCTCATGATTCCCGGCGAAATTCTTTACGGCAGCGGCGATATCGAGATCAACGCGGGCGCGCCACGCATCGAGATGCAGATCGTCAACACCGGCGACCGCCCGGTGCAGGTCGGCAGCCACGTCCACCTTCCGCAGGCCAACTCGGCGCTGTCGTTCGACCGCGCGGCCGCATACGGCTACCGGCTGGACATCCCCGCGGCTACCGCAGTGCGCTTCGAACCCGGTGTGCCCCACCATGTTCAACTCGTGCCGCTGCGCGGGCTCCGCGAGGTGCATGGCCTGAGCCTGAACCCGCCCGGACGGCTGGACGCCTGATGGCAAGCCTGTCGAGGGAACGCTATTCCGCCCTGTTCGGACCCACCACTGGTGATCGAATCAGGCTGGCGGACACCGACTTACTGGTGGAGATCACCGAAGACCGCAGCGGCGGGCCGGGATTGGCCGGCGACGAGGCGGTGTTCGGCGGCGGCAAGGTGCTGCGCGAGTCGATGGGCCAGGGCCGCGCCTCGCGGGCCGACGGTGCGCCCGACACCGTGATCACCGGCGCGGTGATCATCGACCATTGGGGAATCATCAAGGCCGACATCGGCATTCGCGATGGCCGAATCGTCGCCATCGGCAAGGCGGGCAACCCCGATGTCATGTCGGGCGTGCACCCGGACCTGGTGGTCGGGCCGTCCACCGAGATCATCGGCGGCAACGGCAAGATCATCACCGCGGGCGCCATCGACTGCCACGTGCACCTGATCTGCCCACAGCTGATGGCCGAGGCGCTCGGGGCCGGGATCACCACGGTCATCGGCGGCGGCACCGGCCCCGCCGATGGCACCAAGGCCACCACGGTGACCCCGGGCGAATGGCACCTAGCGCGGATGCTCGAGGCGCTCGATGGGTGGCCGGTGAACTTCGCGCTGCTCGGCAAGGGCAACACCGTCAGCACCGAGGGGCTGTGGGAGCAATTGCGCGGCGGCGCTTCGGGATTCAAGCTGCACGAGGACTGGGGATCCACCCCCGCGGCCATCGACGCGTGTCTGACTGTCGCCGACGCCGCCGGGGTGCAGATCGCGCTGCACACCGACACCCTCAACGAGATGGGATTCGTCGAAGACACCCTGGCCGCGATCGCCGGCCGCTCGATCCACACCTATCACACGGAGGGCGCCGGCGGCGGCCATGCTCCCGACATCATCAAGGTCGCAAGCCACCCCAATGTGCTGCCCAGTTCCACCAACCCGACCCGCCCGCACACCGTGAACACCCTCGACGAGCACCTGGACATGTTGATGGTCTGCCATCACCTCAACCCGCGGGTGCCCGAGGATTTGGCCTTCGCCGAGAGCCGGATTCGCCCGTCGACCATGGCGGCCGAAGACCTGCTGCACGACATCGGCGCCATCTCGATGATCGGCAGCGACTCACAGGCGATGGGCCGCATCGGGGAGGTGGTGCTGCGCACCTGGCAGACGGCGCATGTGATGAAGCGCCGGCGCGGCGCGCTACCGGGCGACGGCGCCGCCGACAATATGCGGGCGCGCCGCTACATCGCCAAATACACCATCTGCCCGGCCATCTCGCACGGCCTCGACCACGAGGTCGGCTCGGTCGAGGTGGGCAAGCTGGCGGACCTGGTGTTGTGGGACCCCGCGTTCTTCGGCGTCCGCCCCGACCTGGTGCTCAAGGGCGGCATGATCGCGTGGGCGGCGATGGGGGACGCGAACGCATCCATCCCCACGCCCCAGCCGGTGCTGCCGCGCCCGATGTTCGGCGCCGCGCCATCGGCGGCCGCCGCCACGTCGGTGCATTTCGTTGCCCCCCAGGCCATCGAGGCCGGCCTGGCCGGCCGCCTCGACGTCAAGCGGCGCTTGGTCGCGGTGCGCGACACCGGACGCATCGGCAAAGCGGATCTGCCGCTCAACGACGCGCTGCCCGACATCCAGGTCGACCCGGACACCTTCACCGTGCGCATCGACGGCGCCATCTGGCAGGAGCAGCCGGCGACCGAATTGCCCATGGCGCAACGGTATTTCCTGTTCTAAAGACACATGTCCGCACTCGCAACGCTGCTCACGCTGGCCGATTCACGACTGCCGGCCGGCTCCCACGTGCATTCCGGCGGCGTCGAGGAGGCCGTCGCCAGCGGCCTGGTGAACACCCTGGAGACGTTGGACGCCTTCCTGCGGCGCAGGATTCGCAGCCACGGGTTGGTGACCGCATCGATCGCCGCGGCGGTTCATCGCGGGGACTTCGATCCCGCCCGCGCCGATCAGGAGACCGACGCCCGCACACCGGCGCCGGCCGCCCGGCAGGCGTCGCGCAGCCAGGGCCGCGGGTTGGCGCGGCTGGCGCGACGGGTCTGGCCCGACGCGGGCTGGGACGAACTCGGGCCCCAACCGCACCTGGCCGTCGCGGCCGGGCGGGTCGGCGCCGTCAGCGGCCTGTCTCCCGAGCAGGGCGCGCTGGCGATCGTCTACACCACGATGACGGGCTCGGCGACCGCCGCCCAACGGCTGCTGGCACTGGACCCGGCCGACGTGGCGGCGCTGACGTTCCGGCTCGCGGAGCTGTGCGAGCGTACGGCCGCCGAGGCGGCCGCGGGGCCCGCCGACCTGTCCGACCCGTTGCTCGACACCCTGGCCCAGCGCCACGCCGAACGGGATCGACCCCTATTCGTGTCCTGAAAGGCGCTGGGCTACCAGGGTTTACGCCTTCGGAATGGCGTCGTTGTACGGTGCGTCGCTCTTGTCGTGGGCTCGGGTGAAGAACAGGTACACGAGACCGAGGCCGATGATGGAGACCGACATCAGCGCGATGATGTAGTCGTCGTACCAGGGCTGGTGGCTGTCGCGCGGCCAGGACAGGTTGATGATGGCCGCGACGCCGTAGATCAGGGCACCGATGTTGACCGGCACGCCCCACCGGCCGAGCTTGTACTTACCCTTCGGCACCCAGCCCTTGATGCGTGCGCGCAGCGCCGCGAGCACCACCATCTGGAAGGCGATGTAGACGCCGACCGACCCGAAGCTGACGAGCTTGGTGAGCGCGTCGGCGGAGATGAGCGATCCGACGATCAGGAACGCCGGGATGATCACCGCGATCAGCAGGGAGTAGGGCGGCACGTGGCGCTTGTGGTCGAAGCGCGCCAACAGCTTTGAGCCGACGATCATGTCGTCGCGGCCGTAGGAGTAGATCAGTCGGCTGGCGGCGGCCTGCAGGCTCAGCGCGCACGAGACGAACGAGATCAGCACGATGCACAGCACGATCTTGGAGCCGAGGCCACCGAACGCGGTCTTCAGGATGGTGTCGATCGGGTCGGCGTCCTTGCCGCTGATCACCGCGCCGAAGTCACTGACCGACAGGATCAGGCTCAGGCAGACGAACGTGGCCGCCGACCCGCCGACGTAGATGGTGCGGCGCATCGCCTTGGGGATCTGGATGCCGGGGTTGCGCACCTCCTCGGCGACGTCGCCGCACGCCTCGAAGCCGAAGAATTGGTACAGCGCAATCAAACTCGCGGCCAGGAAGGCGTACATGTAGCTGTGGCTACCTTCGGCACCGAAGCTGTGGAACAGCACGCCGAGGTTGTGGTGACGCTGAGTGCACAGCAGCCAGACGCCGACCACGATCGCGCCGATCAACTCGGCGCTGAAGCCGAAGATGGCGAAGTAGCCGAGCATCTTGGTGCCGGTGAGATTGATGACCGTTGCGATCGCCAACATGACGAGCGCACACAGGACCGTGGTGTGCGGCGTCGCCTCGAAGCCGAATACGTCGGCGACGTAAGGGCCTGCACCGTAGGCGGCGTCGGCCAGCAGCGCCAGCAGCGTGAACATGTAGACCCACCCGGTCATCCACGCCCACTTGCGGCCCCACAGTCGTCGCGCCCACGGATAGACGCCCCCGGCCACCGGGAACTGCGCCACGACCTCGCTGAACACCAGCGCGACCAGCATCTGTCCGACGCCGGCGATCAGCAGGCTCCAGATCATCGGCGGGCCCGCGGCGGACAGCGCGAAGGCGAACACCGTGTAGATGCCGACCACCGGTGACAGGTAGGTGAATCCCAGCGAGAAGTTGGCCCACGGGCTCATGTCCCGCTTGAAGTCGGACTGGAAGCCCAGGGCCCGTAACTGTGCCTGGTCCTCGTCGTCGTCCGACACGACACCTGTTGTGGCGTCGACCGCTTCCGGCAGTTTCATGGCGGACTCGATTTCGTCTTGGGCCGCAGCGGATTCGGAGTCGACGGCTACATCGCCCGCCCAACCTCGCGGTGACCGCTTAGCCGGTTTTGTGAAGAACATCTGCTCTGACTTCCAATCGTCGATAGGTCGTAAAGGGTTGTGCCCGTGGGAGCCCCGCCACTCGGTCAGCGATCAAGTGGCTGCAGTCGCTACTTCTGCGTTGCCTCCTTAATCAACGTCGAGGCAGTGCGCTTGAGGACATCGCGCTGTCTGGTCACATCTGCGATCGCCCTGCGCAGCTGGTTGAGCTCTTCGCGTTCGCTGATCGCTGCGTCGTCGGCGGCCGCGGCCGGCTCGACCCACCGGCCCGCCGGATCGTCGTTCATGCCCGTTCCGGTCGCCGCCGGGATCACCTTGTTGCGGGTGCCTGCGCGCAGGCGACCCTGGTCGCCGCGGGGCGCGTTGACGACGCTGGCGACGGGCCCCATCGGGGGCATACCGCCGTAGAAGCCCGGCGCCATCGCCGCGGCCTGCGGAGCACCGGCCAGGCCGGCCGCGGGAAGTTCGGTGGCGGCCAGGCGAATAGCGGGGGAGCTGCCCCAGGACTGCGGCGCCGACAACTGACCGACCGTGGTCGCCTCGCCCATCCCCGCCGACACCCCGGCATTGCCGAGGCCCGCCGAGGCTGCAGGTGAGACCGAAGACGAGGTGGCCGCCGCCGGGGTAAGGGAAGCGACCAATGGGTTCCAGGCCGTCGCCACCGGCGGCGCGAGGGTCAGCAAGGCACCGGACGCGTCGAAGTTCAAACCTTCGGAGAGGATCTGGTAGCCGATGGTGTTGGCGCTGAAGTTGTTGAACAGATCGATCAGCGAACCGCCACTGGACGTCGCGGCCGGCGCAGCGGTCGTCCCTGTGGACGGCGATCCCGACGCGGCGTCCATCAGCATGTTGGGCACGTTGGACAGCGTCGACTGGCTCTGGCCGCTCCCCACGGCGGCGGCCTTGGCGACTGACATCTGCTGGTTTGTCGTGCCGGTCTGGTTGGTCGTCTGCGGCGGGTCGTCGAAAGCCGTCAACCGCGTCGCGGCCGCCGACGCTCCGGCGTAGCCGTACATCGCCGCGGCATCCTGCGCCCACATTTGGGAGTACTGCGCCTCGGTGGCCGCGATGGCCGGCGTGTTCTGCCCGAGGACGTTGGTGGACAACAACGACGCCAGCAACGCGCGGTTGACCTCGATCTCCGGCGGCGGGACCGTCGCGGCGAACGCCGACTCGTAGGCCGCGGCCGCCGCCCCGAGCTGGCTCGCCGTCTGCTGGGCCTGAGCCGCGGTCGTGTGCATCCACGCCACATAGGGGGTCAGCGCCGCGGCCATCGACTCCGATGACGGGCCCACCCAGGACTCGCCGGTCAGCTCCGACACCACCGACTGGTAACCCGTTGCGGCGGAAGATAATTCGTTGGCCAGCTGTTCCCAGGCCGCAGCCGCGGACGCCAACGACTCAGGGCCCGCGCCCGCGTACATCCGGGCGGACTGGATCTCGGGCGGTACCCCCGCGAAGTCCATCAGGCCGCTCACAGCATTGCCTCCTTGATCAGGCGGGCTGCCGCGTCGCGTTCGGTCGCCACATCGGCGATTTCCTTGCGCAACTTGGCGAGTTCTTCGCGTTCTTCCTCGCTCAGCGCGCTGGCCACATGTCGGCGACCCGGTGCCTGCGGCACCGGCCCGACCGCGGTGCGTGCGGCGGCGGCCGGCTCGCCCGGGACAACCTTCTGACCCGAGCCGGAGCCGGCGCGCGTCTGCTCGCCCCGCGGCGCGTTGACCAGGCTGCCCACCGGGGGGATGCCGCCGAAGAACCCGCCTGGCCCCGCGGCGGCGCCGGGCGTGCCGCCGAGCCCGGCGGCCGGCAGGGGGGAGGCGCTGCTGGCCAGCCGAATACCGGGGGAGTCACCCCACGACTGCGGCACCGACAACTCGCCGATCGGGGCGGCCTTGCCCATTCCCGCCGAGACCGAACCCGCCCCTGCGCCTTGGGAATTCACCAGGGTGCCCAGGCCGGTGTCCGCCGGGCTCACGTCACCGGCGGCCGCTGCCGCCGCGGCCGGCGGCAGCGCAAGGGTGTACAGGCTGCCCATCAGCGGCGTGATACCGGAAGCCGTGAACAGCGGGCCACTGATGACCAAGGCCCAGTTACCGATGTTCTGGGTCAGCAGGTTGAGGCCGGTGGGCCCGCCGGTGGGGGCGTCGAAAGGGTTCCCCCCCAAACTCAGATCCCCCGGGCTGGCAATCCCGTTGGACAGATTGGTGAGCGCGTTGGGCACGGTCTGCATGACCGACTGCGTGCTGGTCCCGGGCGTGGTGGCCGCGGCGCGGCTGACGGAGGCGGCCTGCACGGTGGTGCCGCTGTCGTTGGTGGTCTTGGGCGGGGTGCTGAACGGCGTCACCCTGGTCGCGACGGCCGACGCGCCCGCGTAGCCGTACATCGCCGTGGCGTCCTGGGCCCACATCTCGGCGTACTGCGCCTCGGTGGTCGCGATCGCCGGGGTGTTCTGACCGAGGACGTTGGTGGCCACCAGCGCAGCCAACAACGCGCGGTTGACCTCGATCTCCGGCGGCGGCACCGTCGCGGAGAACGCCGCCTCATACGCCGCGATCGCCGCCCCCAGCTGGCTGGACGTCTGCTGGGCCTGGGCCGCGGTGGTGTTCATCCACGACACGTAGGGGGCCACCGCGGCGACCATCGCCCACGGCCCGCCCGAAAGCTCCGAGACCACCGCCCGGTACGACGCCGCCATGGAGCCCAACTCCGCCGCCAACGCATCCCAGGCGGCCGCGGCCGCTACCAAAGGTCCCACGCCCGCACCCGCGTACATCCGCCCCGAGTTCACCTCGGGCGGCAGCGCCGCATAATCCACTACGAAACCCCCGTAACACGCCGTCCAGACGCCGAATCACACGCCTTGAACCCGAACCGGGCGACGGCATGACGCTGGGTTTCGCGCGCGAGCGCACGCGCGCGAACAGTTGGGCGAACGAAGGCGCGCGTCATCGAACCCGCGTGCATGGCGGCGCGCTGACGACTTCGTTCCCGCACAAGTTCCCAATATTGGCGGCACTGGCTGGAATGGCCATGGTTAACTACTGGGAATTAGCTGGGAACTCCGTCGGGCCTCGTCTGCGTTCGCTCGCCGCCGGTCCGACGGCGCCCCACAACCCGGCCGAAAGTTGGCTTCCGCCTTCGCGATACGAGCATGCATAGTCGGCCCACACGGCACCCGGGAAAATGCGAGAACCGCTGTACTCCAGCCACTTCGCCGCCCCGGAAGGTCATCGGCGCCGACGATCGACTGCCCGACGGCCGGCAGCGCGTGCAGGCACCCGGGCGCACACCACCAACCCCGACGGGATCCGCCCGCGGCGCGCACCCGAAATTTGCCCTGCGGCCAATGAGCAAGTTAGCTCGTTGTCCTAATCACGGCTTGTCGGGTGAATCGGGCCGTGAAACCGGGCGGGGCGACGAGGGGTTATCCGATCACCGGGAGTGCGACCGGAGACAGGTTGGGCCCTCGTCATGGCGTGGGAGCGCATGGTGGCGAACGCAATTTGGCGGCCGCGCCCGCCGCGCGCAGGAAACTGCGTGCATGGGTAGCGGGCGAAGGACGTTCATTGCCGATCAATCGAGAATCAGTCGCTGAACGGTCCCCAAGCATGCCGCTTGAGCGCGGCGGGCTTCTTCCCAAGTTTGCCAGCCCGCACCATGACGGCCAGGCTGTCCAGGATTACCCGGCTGCTCAGCAGCGCGGTCTGTTCTGCCCAGTCGTAGGGCGGTGAACACTCCACCACCTCGATGCCGTTGAGGCCCGGCTCGGAGATCATCCGGATGAGGTTGAGCGCCTCGCGCGGCAACAGGCCGCCCGGCTCGGGCCAGCCGGTTCCGGGCACGAACCCGGCGTCGATCACGTCGATGTCGAACGATAGGTAGACCGCCTTGGCGTCCTTCCATGCCGTTTCGAGCGCGATCTCGGCGATCTTCTCAATCCCGACCCGCTCGACGTCGCCGACGGTGATGACGGTGCTGCCGCGCTGCCGACCCACCTGGACGCCGGCCCGGGGTGCCTGCCATCCGCCGATGCCGATCTGCACCAGGTTGGTGGCCGGCGCGTTCTTGATGTTGGTCGCGTGGAACCACGGCGTGGTGTGCATTCGCTCGTCGAGGTCGGTTTCCTGGGTATCGACGTGGCGGTCGAAGTGGATTATGCCGATGTTGCCGTCCATGTGCGGGGCCAGACCGCGCACGGTCGGGAACCCGATGGAGTGGTCGCCGCCCAGGATCACCGGGAACACGCCCTGCGAGACCACATGCGACATGGCCGTGCTGATCTGGTCGAACGACTTCTCGATGTTGGCGGGAATGGTGACCACATCGCCGATGTCGACGATGTTGAGCTGCTCGCGCAGATCGACACCGAGCTCGTAGCAATAGGTGCCAAACAGGTTGGTGGAGCGGCGAATTCCCATCGGGCCGAACCGGGTGCCCGGCCGGTAGGTGGTGCCCGCGTCCAGCGGCGCGCCGAAGACGGCCACCTCGGCGTCGCCGACGTCGTGCACGTCGTCCAGGAATGGGCACTTCAGAAACGTGCCGCGCTCCCCGGCAAAGTGCGGCAGCTCGCCGCGGGAGAAGGTCGACAGCGTGCGGTCGTTGATGGTCGGGGCGGCCTCCAGCCCCTGGGCGAGGCAGCGCTCGATCTCTTCCTTGTGCCGGCGGGTGGATAGCTCGGCCTCAGCCTGCTGCGCCCAGGCGCCTTCGCGGTTGGGAATGTCGGCCTGGCCGGCGAACGGATTGAACATCGGTTTCCTCTCGTCGAGTACTAACTGTGACGTTGGAGGATGCCCCGAGGACCGGAATCAAACAGAGGAACGAGCTCTACGAACATGTTCGGTTGACCGGTGCACAAAGGCATCCCGCGGTCACCGTCTTGTCGCTCTCCGGGTACGGCGAACTCGTCCGGGCGGCCGTATCGGCGCGCCACGGTACAAGCTACCTGCCGGGCCTCGCACATCAAATTTGATGAAGTGCCAGAGCGCTGTGAGTTTCCTGGGAACGAATTCCGTCGGCACGCCTACCTGGCCAACTTGACCATCTTTGGGTCGATACGCTGGGCTTACCCGACGCCGAACGCGAGCGAGTCCCATTCGTCTCCTGAAAGACACGAGATGCCAACACATTCCCACAGCCATCCGCACACTCACCACGATCGGCCGAAGCGGGTCCGCCGGCCGGGGGAGCCGCTGCGCATCGGAGTGGGCGGCCCGGTCGGTTCTGGCAAAACCGCGCTGGTCGCGGCGCTGTGCCGGCAGCTGCGCGACGAGCTGTCGCTCGCGGTGCTGACCAACGACATCTACACCACCGAGGACGCCGACTTCCTGCGCCGCAATGCGGTGTTGCCGGACGACCGGATCGCCGCGGTGCAGACCGGTGGCTGCCCGCACACCGCGATCCGCGACGACATCACCGCCAACCTGGACGCGATCGATGACCTGATCGGCGCCCATGACGCGCTGGACCTGATCCTGGTGGAATCCGGCGGCGACAACCTGACGGCCACCTTTTCCTCCGGGCTGGTCGATGTCCAGATTTTCGTCATCGACGTGGCGGGCGGGGACAAGGTCCCACGCAAGGGTGGCCCGGGGGTGACCTACTCAGACCTGTTGGTAGTCAATAAGACTGACCTGGCGCCATTGGTGGGCGCCGACCTGGATGTGATGGCCCGCGACGCCGACGCGGTGCGCGGCGGCCGTCCGACGGTGCTGCAGTCGCTGACCAAGGACCCCGCCGCCACCGACGTGCTGACCTGGGTTCGCGGGCAACTCGCCGCGTCCGGCTGATGCACTCCGACGTCCTGCTGATCGCGTCGGGCAACCGGCTCCCGCGCATCGAGTGCACCGGCGGCATCGCCGCCCGCTACACCGCACCGCACACCGTGCACCTGGTCTCGGCGGCGGCCACGCCGCTGGGCGGCGACACCATCGACATCCGGGTGGTCGTGGAAGGGGGAGCCAGGCTGAAGGTGCGCAGCGCCGCCGCCACCGTGGTGCTGCCCGGGGCCAACAGCCCGACGTCTCATGCGCGCTGGGACATCGAGGTGTCCGGCGAGCTCGACATCGACCTGGAGCCGACAATCGTGGCCGCGGCCGCCCGGCACGTGTCCACCGTGGCCCTGGTGCTGCGTGACGACGGCCGAGTCCGGTTCCGCGAGCGGGTGCAGATCGGCAGATGCGATGAGCGCGAAGGCTTTTGGTCTGGTTCGCTGAGGGCCGACTGCGCCGACCGCCCGCTGCTGCGGCACCGGCTGGAACTCGGCGCCGGCTCGCTGGCCGACGACGTCATCGCCGCACCGCGGGCGACGGTCAGCGAATTACGCTATCCGGCAACAGCTTTCGATACGCCCGTGCAGGACGGTTCGACCGTGCTGGAGCTCGCGGGCGGCGGCACGCTGAGCACCTGGCAGGCCGACCGGCTGGTCGGCTAGCTGGCCACCCGCTCGGACGAGCGGGAGGTATGCGCCTCGGCCGCGAATTCGGCCAGTTGCTCGAGGCGTGTTCGCGCGAAGGCCTGCTGGTCGGTGATCGTCAGCTGACCGCGCCGCGTGCTCAAGAACGTCACCGTCCACGACAGCATCGTGGTGATCTTCGTCTTGAAGCCGATCAGGTACACCAGGTGCAGCACCAGCCAGATCAGCCAGGCGATGAAGCCGCTGAACTCCAGCGGGCCGATCTTGGCCACCGCGGAAAACCGCGACACCGTCGCCATCGAGCCCTTGTCGAAATACTGGAACGGCTCGCGCTGGGCCGGGTCGGCGCCCGCCAGCTCCGCCTTGATCGCGCTCGCAACGTATTTCGCGCCCTGGATGGCGCCCTGCGCGACACCGGGCACGCCCTCGACGGCGGCCATGTCGCCGACGACGAACACGCTCGGGTGATCGGGGAGGGACAGATCCGGCAGCACCCTGACCCGCCCGGCCCGGTCGAGCTCGACCGGCGACTGCTCGGCGAGGTCGCGCCCGAGACCACTGGCCTGAACACCGGCAGACCAGACTTTGCAAGCGGATTCGATGCGACGGATGGTGCCATCGGCATCCTTGACGGTGATGCCGTCGCGGTCCACGTCGGTGACCATCGCGCCCAGCTGAATCTCCACGCCCATCTTCTCCAGCCGGGCCGCGGCACGCTCGCCCAGCTTTTCGCCCATCGGCGGCAGCACGGCGGGCGCGGCGTCGAGCAGGATCACCCGCGCCTTCGTCGAATCGATATGCCGGAAGGCACCTTTCAGCGTGTACTCGGCCAATTCGGCGATCTGTCCGGCCATTTCGACGCCGGTCGGGCCGGCCCCGACGACGGTGAACGTCAGCAGCTTCTTGCGGCGCTCCGGGTCGCTCGACCGCTCGGCCTGCTCGAAGGCGCTCAGGATGCGGCCGCGCAGCTCGAGGGCGTCGTCAATCGACTTCATGCCGGGCGCGAACTCGGCGAAGTGGTCGTTGCCGAAGTAGGACTGGCCCGCGCCGGCGGCGACAATCAAGCTGTCGTAAGGGGTTTCGTAGGTGTGACCGAGCAGCTCGGAGACGACCTTGCCGCCATTCAGGTCGATGTGGGTGACGTTGCCGAGCAGCACCTGGACGTTGCGCTGCTTGCGCAGCACGACCCGGGTCAGCGGGGCGATCTCGCCCTCGGAGATGATGCCGGTGGCCACCTGATACAGCAGCGGCTGGAACAAGTGATGGGTGGTGCGCGCGATCAACTTGATGTCGACATCGGCATGCTTGAGCTTCTTTGCCGCGTTGAGTCCACCAAATCCCGAACCGATGATGACGACTTGATGCCGACGTTTCGGTCCAGCTGTGGCTTCTGGCTGGGGGCTCATGGTGTTGCTGCTCCTGACGGGGCTCCATTGATGCGCGAGTGCAGTTAGCTATCACGCTAGTCAACGGCCCAGCCGAATCCGCATAGTAAGCCTGTGTAATCAACCACACCCAGGCCGTTACCCCAGGTCGCCAGAACGTGATTCACGTCATGCCGGCGCCCGAATGAGGCGTCGGTTACAAACCCACCACGGGCCGCAACGCCTCGCCGGCCGCCGCGACGATGCCCGGCGAATAGAACGGGATGTTGATCACCAAGCTGTCGATCCCCGCGTCGATCACCTTCGTCTTGATCTGATCGGCAACCGAAGCGGCGCTGCCCGCCACCATGCGCTGGGTCATCTCCGCCGGAATCTGGTCTGCCGAGAGGTTCTCGTCGAGGAGCACGGTGATCAGCATGCTGGTCTCCAGCGTGGCCGGGTCGCGGCCGACCTTCTCGCACTGCTCGCGCACCACCGCAATCTTGCGGGGCAGTTCGTCGAACCCGGCGATCACGTTGAAGTGATCGAAATGTCGTGCGGCGAGCGGGATGGTCTTCTTCTCACCGCTGCCGCCGATCATCAGCGGAATGTGGTCGCGGAAGCGGGGATTGGCCATAGCCTCGGTGGCCCGGTAGTAGGTGCCCGAGAACGTCGGTCGCTCGCCCTTGATCATCGGCAGGATGATTTGCAGCGACTCGTCGAGCCGGTTGAACCGGTCGGTGAACGTGCCGAAGTCGTAGCCCAGCTGGTCGTGCTCGAGCTCGAACCAGCCGGTGCCGATGCCCAGGATCGCGCGGCCCTGGCTGATCACGTCCAGGGTGGTGATGATCTTGGCCAGCAGCGTCGGATTGCGATACGTATTGCCGGTCACCAAGGTGCCCAGCTGCACCCGTTGCGTCGCGGTGGCCAACGCGGCCAGCGCGGTGTAGGCCTCCAGCATCGGTTGGTCGGGGTCGCCCAGCATGGGCAGTTGGTAGAAGTGGTCCATCACGAAGACCGAGTCGAAACCGGCCGATTCGGCCTCTTGGGCCTGGGCGATGACGGTGGGGAAGAGCTGCTCCACCCCGGTGCCGTAGGAGAAGTTGGGAATCTGCAGACCGAGTCGAATTGCCACGTGTCCACCGTAGCGATCGGCTCCGAAAGTGAAAGGGCCTCAGCTGATAGCGAAAGCCGTCAGGCGAACTGCGCCAGCGCTCCGTGGCTGACGTGCAGCGTCTGGCCGGTGATGTGGCGGGCCGCCGGGGTGGTCAGGAACAACGACAACCGGGCGACCTCCGCGGCCACCGAAGGCGGCGTGCGCGACAGGCCGTCGTAGCCGGGCTGGGCGCTGCGGCCGCTGGCCACCACGTTGACGGTGATGCCGCGGGTGCCGAAGACAGTGGCCTGTCCGGCTGCCCAATTCGACAGGGCCGCTTTGATGGCCGCGTCGGCCCCGCCGGCGGCCGGGTTCTCGGGCACCACGCTGATGATGGAGCCACCGGAGCTCAAATTGTCACCGACCGCTTGCACCGTCAGCACCGCCGACAGCAGCGTCGCATCGAGGGTGTTACGCCACGCCTTCGCGGTGTCGGCCATCGAATAGGTGCGCGGGTCGCCGGCATCCCAGCTCGGCGCGGGCACGTTGACGATGGTGTCGAGGTGCTGGGGGAACAGGTTGCGAGCGTCGTCGAGGCTGGCCGGGTCGGTGGTGTCGCAGACGATCGCGTCGACGTCCAGCTCCTTGGCGGCGACCTCCAGATCGCTGCGCCGGGCGCCCACCAGGGTCACATTGTGGCCGTCATCGCGAAAACCCTCGGCTACCGTGCGCCCCAGCTCGGTGTCTCCACCGGTAACCAGCACCTCCACTGCCATGACCTCCTCGTGTTCAACCTCGAACCCAGACCCTGGCTTTACCAGCGCTTATGGTGGCGAACCACCGGATCGTTGCCTGGACTCTCAGCGTGTTATGGCGTCGATCAAAACGATGTTACTGGACAGTAGCTCTAAGGGGAAACTAAGGACAGCGCGACGCGCAGACTAATTCATAACTATTTGGCGGTCATGGCGCCCGGTGCGGATCGGCCAGCGCCGCTAGGGTTCCAACCATGCGTCGGATCGGGGTCTTGGCCGGTTTGGGTTCGACAATGCTGATCGCGGGCCTGGTGGCGTGCAGCCCGAAGTCGCCGCCGCCGCCGTCGACGCCGACCACGCACCTCGCTGGGTCGATCGTGGTGTTCGCGGCGGCCTCGCTCAAGCCCGCGTTTACCCAGATCAGCAGCCGATTCAAGAGCGACAACCCCGGCGACGGCGTGGAATTCGACTTCGCCGGCTCCTCGGAGCTGGCCACCCAGCTGACGCAGGGTGCGACGGCCGACGTGTTCGCGTCGGCCGACACCGCGCAGATGGACACCGTCGTCAAGGCGGGCTTGGTGGCGGGGAGCCCGACGAACTTCGCGTCCAACACCTTGGTCATCGTGACCGCGCCGGGCAACCCGAAGAAGGTCGGTTCGTTCGCCGACCTCGCCAAGCCCGGGATCAGCGTGGTGATCTGCCAGCAACCCGTGCCGTGCGGGGCGGCGACGCAGCGCGTCGAGACCAGCACGGGGGTGCGCCTCAACCCGGTCAGTGAGGAGCTCAGCGTGACCGACGCGCTCAACAAGGTGATCACCGGGCAGGCCGACGCCGCGCTGGTCTACGTCACCGACGCGAGGAACGCCGGGAGCAAGGTGGCAACGGTCAACTTTGCGGAGTCCGCCGGGGCGACGAACGTCTATCCGATCGGCGTGCTGAAGAAGGCGCCGTTGCCCGCGGAGGCGCAGAAGTTCGTCACCCTGGTGAATTCGGATGCAGGCCAGCAGATCCTGGCCCAGTCGGGCTTCGCCAAGCCCTGACCCCCGTCGTGCACCGGCCTGCGGACCCGCCTCGTTGGGTGTACATCCCCGCCGCCGCGGGGACCGTCTTCGTGGTGCTGCCACTGGTGGCGATCGCGATCAAGGTCGACTGGCCGAACTTCTGGTCGCTGATCACCAGCACATCGTCCAAGACGGCGCTGCTGCTGAGCCTGAAAACCGCCGCCGCGAGCACCGCGCTGTGCGTGCTGTTCGGCGTGCCGATGGCGTTGGTGCTGGCGCGCAGCACCGGGCGGTTGGTGCGCGTGCTGCGGCCGCTGATCCTGCTGCCGCTGGTGCTGCCGCCGGTGGTGGGTGGCATCGCGCTGCTCTACGCGTTCGGCCGGCTCGGGCTGCTCGGCCAGTATTTGGAGGCCGCGGGCATCAGCATCGCGTTCAGCACGACCGCGGTGGTGCTGGCGCAGACGTTCGTCTCGTTGCCGTTCCTGGTGATCTCGTTGGAGGGCGCCGCCCGGACCGCGGGCGCCGACTATGAATTAGTGGCCGCGACGCTGGGGGCGCGGCCCAGCACGGTGTGGTGGCGCGTCACCCTGCCGCTGCTGCTGCCCGGCATGGTGTCGGGGGCGATCCTGGCCTTCGCACGCTCGCTGGGGGAGTTCGGCGCGACGCTGACGTTCGCCGGCTCGCGGCAGGGTGTGACCCGCACGCTGCCGTTGGAGATCTACCTGCAGCGGGTGACCGATGCCGATGCGGCGGTGGCGTTGTCGATCCTGCTCGTCGTGGTGGCCGCGGTGGTGGTGCTAGGCGTGGGCGCGGGCCGGCTGACCGGAAACGAAGCCAGGTGACCGGCCATGAGTGAACTGCAGCTTCGCGCGGTGGTCGCCGACCGCTCGCTGGACGTGGAGTTCTCGGTGTCCGCGGGCGAGGTGCTCGCGGTGCTGGGGCCCAACGGGGCCGGCAAGTCGACCGCCCTGCATGTCATCGCGGGGCTGGTCCGCCCCGACGAGGGCGTGGTGCGGCTGGGCGATCGGGTGCTCACGGACACGACGGCCGGGGTGGATGTCGCGACGCACGAGCGCCGGGTCGGGCTGCTTTTGCAGGACCCGCTGCTGTTCCCGCACATGAGCGTCGTCGCCAACGTCGCCTTCGGGCCGCACAGCCGCCGCGGGGGGCTGCGTTCCTCGCGGGCCGAGCAGAAGCGGGCGGCGCTGGGCTGGCTGCGCGAGGTGGACGCCGAGCAGTTCGCCGACCGCAAGCCGCGGCAGCTGTCCGGCGGCCAGGCCCAGCGGGTGGCGATCGCGCGGGCGTTGGCCGCCGAGCCCGACGTGCTGCTCCTCGACGAGCCGTTGACCGGCCTCGACGTCACGGCGGCCGCGGCCATCCGCGGCGTGCTGCGCACCGCCGTCAGCCGCAGCGGCTGCGCCGTCATCCTGATCACCCACGACCTGCTCGACGTCTTCACGCTCGCCGATCGGGTGCTAGTTCTCGAGGGCGGGAAGATCGCCGAGATCGGCCCGGTGCCCGACGTGCTGAGCGCGCCACGCAGCCATTTCGGCGCCCGGATCGCCGGGGTCAACCTCGTCAACGGGACGATCGGCCCGAACGGCTCGCTGCGGGCATCGACGGGCATCGACTGGCACGGGAGCGCGGCGCCCGAGCTTGCCGGCGGCGACGCGGCGATCGCGGTGTTCGGGCCGACGGCGGTGGCCGTGTTCCGGGAACGCCCGCACGGCAGCCCCCGCAACTGCGTCGAGTCGACGGTGGCCGAGCTGGACATCCGCGGATCCGCGGTGTTGGTGCGGGGACTCGAGCAACCCGACGGCGCGCCCGGCCTGGCCGCCGAGATCACCGTCGACGCGGCCGCGGAGCTTCAGCTGGCACCCGGTGACCTGGTCTGGTTCGTCGTCAAGGCCGCCGAGGTGGCGCTGTACCCGACGGCCCAGCGACACCCCGGGCGGTGAGCTGCGCAGACGCCGTCGCATCACGTGTTGGCAACAACGGCAAAACCGCATGGCATGTCCCCGCTTGGCTTCCTCGCTTCACGGCCGTAACACGGTAGGTTTGTCGCCATGAGCCAGGTTGACCCGCAATCGACACGCCGCAGGGGGCTGTGGGCGACGCTCGCGATCGCCACGGTGACCAGTGCCAGCGCCGTCACTATTGCCTTGCCAGCAACCGCGACTGCCGACCCCGAGGTCCCGACTCCGGTCCCGCCGAGCACGACGGCCGCGGCGCCGCCGGCGGCCGCACCCGCGTCGCCCGCACCCGCGGCAGCGCCCGCGCCCGGTGTCCCCGCCGCGCCGGGGGCGCCCGTTCCTGCACCACCCGTTGACCCGAACGCGCCGCCTCCGCCGCCGGTCGATCCCAACGCGCCGATTCCGCCGCCGCCCCCGGACCCGAACGCCGGCCGGGTCGGCAACGCCGTCGGCGGCTTCAGCTTCGTCGTGCCGCCCGGCTGGGTGGAGTCCGACGCCACGCACCTCGACTACGGCTCGGAGCTGCTGAGCAAGACGACGGGCCCGCCGCCGCAACCCGGCCAGGCGCCCCCGGTCGCCAACGACACGCGCATCGTGATGGGGCGGCTGGACGCGAAGCTTTACGCCAGCGCCGAGGCGAACGACGCCAAGGCCGCGGTCCGGCTCGGCTCGGACATGGGTGAGTTCTTCATGCCGTATCCCGGCACCCGGATCAACCAGGAGGCGACTCCGCTCACCGGCGCCAACGGAATAACGGGCAGCGGCTCGTTCTACGAGGTCAAGTTCAGTGACGCCTCCAAGCCGAACGGCCAGATCTGGACCGGCGTGGTCAGTGCCCCCGCGAATGCTTCGACCGGCGGTGCGCCGCAGCGCTGGTTCGTGGTCTACCTGGGAACGTCGAACGACCCTGTCGACAGGGGCGCCGCCAAGGCGCTGGCCGAGTCGATCCAGCCGTGGACGGCCCCGCCGGCCGCTCCCGCCCCGCCCGGTGCTCCGCCGGGGGCGCCTGCGCCGGCTCCCGCCCCGGGCGCACCGGCGCCCGCTCCGGACGCGCCGGCCACCGACGGCGCTCCTCCCGCCGCGCCGGCTGCACCCGCTGCACCGACGACGCGGACCCTGCCGACTACCTGACCCGCCCCTGGCAAAGAGCGCGTCGGCAACCGTCGAGAAGTAGGGCCGGCGACGCTTGGAGCCGAATCGTTGCGAGCCCAGCAGCAATTCGGCCACAGGGTTGAGTTAGGCGGCGTTGGGTACCCACTGCGGGTATCGCCCGTCAGTTAATACCCGGAGGAGCCGATCGTGCACATCGTCTGGCTAATCGTTCTCGGCCTCGTCGTCGGCCTGATTGCGCGTCTCATCGTGCCCGGCAAGCAGCCGATGGGCTGGGTCGCCACCGCAGTACTCGGCATCGTCGGCTCGTATGTCGGCGGCACCGTGGGCAGCGTCGTCTTCCCGCCGCACAAATTCGACATTCACCCGCCCATCCAGCACTCGTTCCTGGGCGCATTGGTGGGCGCGGTCCTGCTGCTGCTCATCTACAAGTTCGCCACGTCCCGCACCAAGACGTTGTAACGCGGCGCCCTTGCCCTGACGCCGTTCGGCGGTCCGGCGGCATGATGGGGTGATGGCCCCGGCGGCGACGAAGACGATGCGCGCGTGGCGGGTGCGTCGGCCCGGGCCGATGGACAGCCACCCGCTCGAGCAAGTCAGCGCCGATGTGCCGCGACCCGGCCCGGCGGAGCTGCTAGTGGCCGTGCGCGCATGCGGCGTGTGCCGCACCGACCTTCACGTCACCGAGGGCGACCTGCCCGTGCACCGCGACCGGGTGACACCCGGCCACGAGGTGGTGGGGGAGGTCGTCGAAGTCGGGGCCGACGCGGGCGATGCGTTCCGGGTGGGCGACCGCGTCGGCATCGCGTGGCTGCGGCACACCTGCGGGGTCTGTATCTATTGCCGGCGGGGAGCCGAGAACCTGTGCCCGAAGTCCCGCTACACCGGCTGGGACGCCGACGGCGGCTACGCCGAATTCGCCACGGTGCCAGGGGCATTCGCGCACCACCTGCCGGACGGCTACACCGACAGCGAGCTGGCGCCGCTGCTATGCGCCGGCATCATCGGGTATCGCTCGCTGCTGCGGGCCGAGCTGCCACCCGGCGGGCGGCTGGGCCTCTACGGCTTCGGCGCCAGCGCCCACATCACCGCGCAGGTCGCGCTGGCGCAGGGCGCCGAGGTGCACGTGATGACCCGCGGCGAGCGGGCGCGTGAGCTGGCGATGGAGCTGGGGGCGGCGTCGGCCCAGGGCGCGGCCGATCCGCCGCCCGTGCCGCTGGATGCCGCGATCCTGTTCGCGCCGGTCGGCGACCTGGTGCTGCCCGCGCTCGAGGCGCTGGACCGCGGTGGCACGTTGGCAATCGCCGGGATCCATCTGTCGGACATCCCGACGCTGAATTATCAGCGCCACCTGTTCCAGGAGCGACAGGTCCGATCGGTGACGTCGAACACCCGGGCCGATGCGCGTGAGTTTCTCGAGTTCGCGGGTCGGCATCGCATCGAGGTGACCACGCCGGAATACCCGCTCGGACGAGCGGATCGGGCGCTCGGCGACCTGGCGGCCGGCCGCATCGCAGGCGCCGCGGTGCTATTGGTGTGAGGCCCTCAGGCCGACAGATGCCAGACCAGCGCGGCGGCCAGGGCGCCCAGCCCGTTCAGCGACCAGTGCAGCGCGATCGGCGCGATCAGGCTGCCGCTGCGCCGGCGCAGCCAGCTGAAGACGAATCCCGCTGTGCCGGTGGCCAATACGGCTAGCGTCACACCGGCCAGCATCCCGAAAAACCCACCGCCGAACAGCCGGGTGAAGCCGACGTTGCTGCTCGTCAGGCCCAGCGAGGTGGCGACGTGCCACAGCCCGAACAGCAGCGAACCGGCCAGCGCGACGCCGCGAAAGCCCCACGCGCGGTGCAGCGCGCCGTGCAGCACGCCGCGGAAGGCGAGTTCCTCGGGGATCACGGTCTGCAGCGGGATGATCACCATCGAGGCGATCAGCGCGCCGGAGATGGTGGCGTAGTGGTTGTTCATGAACATCGGCCGGGTCATCGGCAGCAGCACACCGACGGCGATCACCGACGCCACTACGCCCACCGCGGCCAGCGCATAGGCGAGGCCCGACCGCCAGTGCTCGCGGCCCAGGCCCAGGTCGGCCCAATCCAGCCCGTTGGACCGCATCAGGAACACCAGCCCGATGGCGGCCACGGGCACGGTCGCGATGCTGGCCATCGGCGTGGTGAAGTGCGCGATCAGGTTCGTCAGCACCAGCACGGCGACGACAACGCCGAGGTCCAGGTAGATCCGCAGCCGGTGTAGCGCCGACAGCTCGGACACCACCGGATGGATGGCGTCAACGGTTGCGTCGGGCATTCGACCAGCTTACCGGCGCGCCACTGCGGCCCAGGTCACGTCGACTCCCACGTCCAGTTGGCGATCTGCGGGTCGTCCTCGCCGTGCTCGCGGGTGTACCGGCGGGCGCCCAAGCGGGCGTCGACCATCCGCTGGCGCAGCATCGCCGCGCGCGCGGCCAGCCCGTCCACCCAGTCGATCACGTCCATCACCAGGTGGAAGCGGTCCAGGTCGTTGAGCATCACCATGTCGAATGGCGTGGTGGTGGTGCCGCGCTCCTTGAATCCGCGCACGTGGAGGTGCGCGTGGTTGGTGCGGCTGTAGCTGAGCCGGTGGATCAGCCACGGATACCCGTGATAGGCGAAGATGACCGGCTTGTCGCGGGTGAACAGCGCGTCGAACTCCCGGTCGGGCAGCCCGTGCGGGTGTTCGGTATCGGGTTGCAGTCGCATCAGGTCGACCACGTTGACCACCCGCACGGCCAGGTCGGGTAGTTCGCGGCGCAGGATGTCGGCGGCGGCCAGGGTCTCCTGCGTCGGGATGTCACCGGCGCAGGCCAGCACCACGTCGGGTTCGCCGGTGGCGGTGCTGGCCCACTCCCAGATGCCCAGCCCGCGGGTGCAGTGGCAATCGCGGCGTCCATGTCGAGGTAGGCCAGCGCGGGCTGCTTACCGGCGACGATGACGTTGACGTAGTCGCGGCTGCGGTTATCGGCGACCGATAGCAGCGTGTTGCCGTCTGGCGGCAGATAGACCCGCGAGATCTCGGCCCGCTTGTTGGCGACCAGGTCGATGAAGCCGGGGTCCTGGTGCGATGCCCCGTTGTGGTCCTGGCGCCAGACGTGCGAGCTCAGCAGGTAGTTCAGCGAAGCGATCGGCTGCCGCCAGGGCAGCTCGCGGCTGGTGGCCAGCCACTTAGCGTGCTGGTTGAGCATCGAATCGACGATGTGCACGAACGCCTCGTAGCAGTTGAACAGCCCGTGCCGCCCGGTCAGCAGGTAGCCCTCCAGCCAGCCCTGGCACAGGTGCTCGGAGAGCACCTCCATGACCCGGCCGTCGCGCGCCAGCCCGTCGTCGTCGGGCTCGGTCTCCGACATCCAGACCTTGCCGGTCGTCTCGAACACGGCGGACAGCCGGTTGGACGCGGTCTCGTCGGGCCCCATCAGCCGGAAGCGGTCCGGGTTGCGGGTGATGACGTCGCGCAGGAATGTCCCCAGCACCCGGGTGGCCTCGTGGGTCGTCGTGGCCGGGCGCTCGACCGGCACCGCGTAGTCGCGGAAGTCCGGCAGATCCAGCTCGCGCAGCAGCACCCCGCCGTTGGCGTGCGGGTTCGCGCTCATCCGCCGGGTTCCCGTCGGCGCCAGCGCCCGCAGCTCCGCGCGCAGCGCGCCGTGCCCGTCGAACAGCTCGTCGGGCGCATAGCTGCGCAGCCACTCTTCCAGCTGGGCGCGGTGCGCGGGGTTGTCGTGCGTCTCGGCGAGCGGCACCTGATGCGAACGCCAGGTGCCCTCGACCTGCTTGCCGTCGACCACCTTGGGGCCGGTCCAGCCCTTGGGCGTGCGCAGCACGATCATCGGCCACACCGGCCGCTCGGCTGTCGAGCCGTCGCGCGCCGCGCGCTGGATGGCCGCGATGTCGTCGAACGCGTCGTCCAGGGCGGCGGCCAACTCCTGGTGAACGACGGCCGGGTCGTCGCCTGCGACGATGATCGGGCGGTAGCCGTAGCCGCGCAGCAGCGACTCGAGCTCGAGGTGCGGGATGCGGGCCAGCACCGTCGGGTTGGCAATCTTGTAGCCGTTGAGGTGCAGGATCGGCAGCACCGCGCCGTCGACGGCCGGGTTGAGGAACTTGTTGGAATGCCAGCTGGCGGCCAGCGGCCCGGTCTCGGCCTCGCCGTCGCCGATCACGCAGGCGACGACCAGGTCGGGGTTGTCGAAGGCCGCGCCGTAGGCGTGCACCAGGGCGTAGCCGAGCTCGCCGCCCTCGTGGATGGAACCCGGGGTCTGGGCCGCGACATGGCTGGGGATGCCGCCGGGAAAGGAGAACTGGCGGAACAACTTTCGCAGGCCCTCGGTGTTCTCGCCGATGCCGCTGTACACCTCCGTGTAGGTGCCTTCTAGGTAGGCGTTGGCGACCAGGCCGGGGCCGCCGTGCCCGGGTCCGGTGACGTAAATGACGTTGGCGTCGCGGTTGCGGATGATCCGGTTCAGGTGCGCGTAGAGCAGGTTGAGCCCCGGCGTCGTGCCCCAGTGCCCCAACAGCCGGGGTTTGACGTGGTCAGCGCCGAGCGGCTCGGTCAGCAGCGGGTTGTCCAGCAGATAGATCTGCCCGACGGACAGGTAATTGGCGGCGCGCCAATATTTGTCGATCAGGGCGAGTTCGTCGGGGGACAGGATTGCGGGCGCGGAGGTGGACGTTTGCGGGCTCACTCTCTCGATTGTGCGTGCCGCCGGTGAACACCGCCAGGCGCGGAATTCACTCCTCGCCGCGGGCCCGCGCCTCGTAGGCCTTGCGCTTCTCGGCGTCCACGTCGTCGGTAAAGATGTGCTCACCACCCATGACGCGGTTCAGCCCCTCGGAGAGGACGCGCGGCAGGAACTTGCTCGACGCGATCACTGCGCCGGCCGCCTTGGTGACCCGCACTAGCGGCTTCGGCTTGGCAATCAGCTGCGCGATCGCATTGGCAACGTCGGTGGGCTCCGCGTTCCTGAATCCCTTCATACCCTGGGTGCCCGCGATCAGATCGGTGTTCACGAACGTCGGATTTACGAGCGAAAACTTCACGCCGGCCTTGCGGTATTCGAGCCTGGCAGTGTCGGTAAACCCGATCACCGCGTGCTTACTGGCGCAATAGGTGGCCGCGCCGGGGACGTGTCCCTCACCGGCCAGCGACGCGACGTTGACGACGTGTCCCTTGCCGCGGGGGACCATGCGCTCGATCGCCAGCTTGGTGCCCAGGATCACGCCGTAGACGTTGATGTCGAGCACGCGCCGGGTGACGGCGTCGGGTTCGTCGATGATCAGGCCGAGCGGCATGATGCCCGCGTTGTTGACCAGGACGTCGATGGGACCGAGCTGGCGTTCGACGTCGTCGAGGAATTCGGCGAACGAGTGTGGGTCGGAGACGTCGAGCTTGCCGTAAACGTCAAGGCCCAGTGCGGTTCCCGATTCCTTGACCTTGACCTCGTCGATGTCGCCGATCGCGACCTTGGCGCCCAGATTGTGCAGCGCGGTCGCGGTGGCGAGCCCGATGCCGCGGGCACCGCCCGTGATCACGATGACCTTGTCGCGAAGCTTCAGTCCAACTGCCGTGTCTGCCATCTGATAAGCACAGCACTCGGCTTCCGGCCGTGCAACGAGCCCGTGCCCTAGCGCAGGGTGAGCCAGGCCAGGCTGCCCGCCCCGGCGATCGCGCAGTAGACGGCGAACGGCGTCAGGGTGCGGGTCTCGAAGTACCGGGTGAGGAAGCGCACCGCGAGGTAGGCGCAGACGAAGGACGCGACGCTGCCCGCCAGTACCTGGCCGCCGATCCCGCTGCCCAGCGGCCCGAACAGGTCCGGGATCTTGTACACCCCGGCGGCCAGGATGATCGGCGTCGCCAGCAGGAACGAGAAGCGGGCGGCATCCTCGTGCGACAGGCCGCGCCACAGGCCGGCCACGATCGTGATGCCCGAGCGGCTGATGCCGGGCAGCAGCGCCAGGATCTGTGCGGCGCCGATCACCACACCGCGCCCGATGGGCAGCTGGGCCAGCCGGTCGTCGACGGCCTGACCGGTGTGCTCGGCCGGGCCACCGACCGGCGCGAGCTGCTGGGCGGCGGCGCGACGGCGCAGCACCTCACCCGCGTACAGCGCAATTCCGTTGAGCAGCAAGAAGATCGCCGCCGGGATCGGCTTGCCCAGCGTGGTGCGGAACAGCTTTTCCAGGAACAACCCCGCCAGGCCCACCGGAATGGTGCCGGCCACCAGCAGCCACGCCAGCCGCTCGTTGGCCGTCTGGATCCGGCGATAACGCACCGAGGAGGCGATCCCGCCGAGGACCCGCAACCAATCCCGCCAGAAGAACACCAGCAGGGCGGCCGCGGTGGCGACGTGGAGCCCGACAATGAACGCGAGATAGGGCGACTTCGGCGCGGAGACGTTGAGATCCTGCGCCCACTGCCCGCCGACCAGGGCGGGCACCAGGATGGCGTGCCCCAGGCTGGACACCGGGAACAGTTCGGTGACGCCCTGGGCGGCGCCGACGATGACGGCCTCGAGGTAGCTCAAATGTGCGGTCATCCGTCGAAAGTCTCCGTCCCTCTTGAAACATCGCCGAGCGTGACACTAGCGGCACACTCGCGGCACCCAACGCGACGCTCTCGTCGCGTTGGGTGGCACGGACGCTAAGTTCGTTCCTATGCCGCTGGACCCCAGGACGCCGGTGCTGATCGGCTTCGGCCAGGTCAACCACCGAGACGAGATCGACCCGGAAACGCGATCCGTGGAGCCGGTCGACCTCATGGTCGCCGCCGCACGCCAGGCCGCCGATTCCAAGGTGTTCGAGGCGGTCGACTCCGTCCGGATCGTCAACGTCCTCTCGGCGCACTACCGCGACCCTGGGCTGCTGCTCGGCCAGCGGCTGGGCTGCTCCGACTTCGGCACGCTGTACAGCCCGGTCGGCGGTAACGTGCCGCAGTCGCTGCTCAACCAGGCGTGCCTGGACATTCAGCGGGGCCGCGCCGGCGTCGTGCTGCTGGCCGGCGCCGAGACCTGGCGGACCAGGACCGGCCTCAAAAAGCTGGGCGCCAGGCTGCAGTGGACCCAGCAGGACGACTCCGTCTCGATGGCCGAGGTCAGCGGCGAGGACGTGCCGATGGCCGGCGACGCGGAGATCAAGATCAAGCTGGACCGGCCCGCGTTCATCTACCCGCTGTTCGAGCACTCGCTTCGGCTGGCCCGCGGCGAGTCGATCGACGAGCACCGCACGCGGATCAGCGAGCTGTGGTCGCGGTTCAACGCCGTTGCCGTCGACAACCCGAACGCCTGGATCCGCAAACCGGTCGGCGCCGAGGAAATCGCGCAGACCGGCCCGCAGAACCGGATGATCAGCTGGCCCTACACCAAGCTGATGAACTCCAACAACATGGTCGACCAGGGCGCCGCGCTGATCGTGGCCTCCGTCGAGCAGGCACAACGCCTCAACATCCCCGCCGACCGCTGGGTGTTTCCGCACGCGGGGACCGACTCCCACGACACGTCCGCGATCGCCGAGCGCGACGAGCTGCACCGCTCGCCGGCCATCCGGATCGGCGGCGCGCGGGCGCTGGAGCTGGCCGGCCTCGGCATCGACGACGTCGACTATGTCGACCTGTACTCGTGCTTCCCGGTGGCCGTGCAGGCGGCGGCGGCCGAACTCGGGTTGGCGGTCGACGATGCCGCCCGGCCGTTGACCGTCACCGGCGGGCTCACCTTCGCGGGCGGGCCGTGGAGCAACTACGTCATGCACTCCATCGCCACGACGGCCGAACTGCTGGTGGCCAACCCCGGGCGGCGCGCGCTCGTCACCGCCAACGGCGGCTACCTGACCAAGCACAGCTTCGGCGTGTACGGTACCGAGCCGCCGACCGAATTCCGTTGGGAGAACGTGCAACCGGCCGTCGACCGCGAGCCGACCCGAAAGGGATTGGTCGACTGGGAAGGCGTCGGAACCGTCGAGGCATGGACGACGCCGTTCGACCGTGACGGTCGGCCGGAGAAGGCCTTTGTCGCCGTGCGCACGCCCGACGGGGCCCGCGCATTGGCGGTGATCGCCGATCCCGCCTCGGCCGAGGCGACGGTCATTGAGGACATCGGCGGCGCCAAGGTTGCCGTCGCCGCGGACGGCAGTGCCACTCTGCGCTAGCCAGTCATCAGAATCAGCCCAGATCAAACGATCGCTGGGGGGCTAGCGGTCGCGCAGTTGATACGGGCTTGCCTATTGTCGAAGATGGACGTTGGGGGAGGTGAGCCGCCGTGCACATCTTGGTTACTGACGCCACCGGCACCGTCGGGCGGCTGGTCGTACGGCAGTTGGTCGCTGCCGGGCACACGGTCAGCGGCATCGCCGATCGCCCCCACGCCTGCCTGGACGCCGCCGCCGACCTGGTGTGCGCGCCGCTGAGCGACCCGATCCTGCAGCACCTGGCCGACGAGGCCGACGCGGTGATCCACCTCGCCCCGGTGGATCCGAGCGCGCCGGGCAGCGCCGACATCCACGGTGTCGCCCGCGTGACGCACGCCGCCGGCCGCGCCGGCGCCCGCCTGCTGTTCGTCTCCCAGGCCGCTGGCCTGCCCGACATCTATCACCCGGCCGAGGACCTGGTGTCCACGAGCTGGGGCCCGAGCCTGATCATCCGGATCGCGCCGCCGGTCGGCCGGCAGCTCGACTGGATGGTGTGCCGCACGCTGGCAACGCTGGTGCGCGCCAAGGTCTCCGAGCAACCGATTCGCGTGCTGCACCTCGACGACCTGGCGCGCTTCCTCGTTCGGGCGCTCGACACCGACCGCACCGGGGTGGTGGATCTCGCCACCCCGGACACCATCAACGTGATCACCGCGTGGCGGCTGCTGCGCTCCGTGACCCCGCGGTCCCGCCTGCATCGCATCCCCGACTGGACGCACCCGTTCCCCGAGCTGGATCCCACCGCCGCACAAGAGGATTGGGCCTTCGATTTCGGCTGGAAGGCCATCGAGGCGGTGACCGACACCGCGCGGGGGCTCGTCGGACGCCGGGCCGGGCCTGCCGGCGCGACCGACCACGGCGGACAGCTGCCCATCCCGGTCGAGGCGCCGCCACGGTTGACGTCGTCATCGGAGTTGCGCAGCGCGGCACCCGAGGGCATGGAAGGCGAGTTCGACGACCGCATCGACCCGCGGTTCCCCGTGTTCAGCGCGACCAGCCTGGCCGAGGCGCTGCCCGGGCCGTTGACCCCGATCACGCTGGACGTTCAGCTGAGCGGGTTGCGCACGGCCAACCAGGCGATGGGCCAGGTGCTGGCGTTGGGCGGCGTCGTCGGTGAGGAGTGGGGGAGCAGGGCCATCGCGACCTTCGGCCACCGGCCCTACGTCGGGGTGTCAAGCAACGTCGTCGCCGCCACCCAGCTACCGGGTTGGGACGAAAAAGCCATCGTGCAAACGGCTTTGGTGGGACAGCCACAAGTCGGAGACCTGTTGCCGTTCGGTCAGCCGCGATTGGCCGAGGGACCGTTGCGGCCGGCGGCCAAGGCGGTGGTGGTCGCGCGGTCCATCGCCCTGTTGCGGCATCTGCGGGCCAACACGCGCGCCTACAACGCGGCGGCGCTCGCCGAGCACGCGGATACCGAACAACTGAGCCTGCTGTCCGACGCCAGCCTGGGCGTGCGGATCCGGTTGCTGCGGGACCGGATTCACCAAGGCTGGATCCTCACGGCGCTGTGGCTGATCGACACCGGCATCACCGCCGCGGCGCTGCAGCCCACCGGCGCCGGGTCCAGGGTTCCCGGCGTCGGGATGATCATGGACAGCGATTATGTGAAGGACGAAATCCGCGACCTCGCAATGGCTTTGCGTAACGACCCAACGCTGGCCGCGCTGGCCGCCGAAGGCAACCTCGCGAGCATCCATGCTTTGTCACCCAAAGCCGCCCGCATGCTCGACGCCGCGATCGCCCGCGTCGGTCACCGCGGGCCCGGGGCCGGCGAGCTGGCCAGCCCGACCTACGCCGACAACCCGAGGATGCTGCTGGCGGCCGCCGCCGAGGCCGCCGCCGCGCCTGCCGAACCGACGCCGCCGCCGACACTGGCGCAGCGCATTGCCACCAACGCCAGGGTGTCCCGCGAGCTGGCCCACGACACCACCCTGCGATTCACTCATGAGCTTCGAATGACGTTGCGCGAGCTCGGTTCCCGATGGGTCGCGGCGGATCTGGTCGACGCCGTCGACGACGCGCACTACCTGACCTGCGACGAGCTGGTCACGATTCCCGCCGACGCGCGATTGCGGATCAAACGCCGGCGCGCCGAGCGGGATCGCCTGCAGGCGCACCACCCGCCCGAGGTCATCGACCACGCGTGGATACCGGTCGCCCGGGACGACGCCACCGACTAGCGGTCAGCCCACCAGGTCTCCCAGCGGCGAGTGCGGGTCGGCGAGCTTGTCGGGATCGACCGGCGACTGCGACTTGATCAACGCCTTGACATCGTCGAGCACGTCCCAGATGTTGACGTTCATCCCGGCGAGCACGCGATTCGCGTCGTCGAGCCAGAACGCCACGAATTCGCGGCCTGCGACGTCGCCGCGAAAGACCACCCGGTCGAAGCGGGGCGCGTGGCCGACATACTCCATGCCCAGGTCGTACTGATCGGTGAAAAAGTACGGCAGCTCGGCGTATTCGGCTGGCTCACCGAGCATTCCGTCCACGGCCACCGCCGGCTGCTTGAGCGCGTTGGCCCAGTGTTCGGTGCGGATGCGCTCGCCGAACAGCGGGTGCTCTGCGGCGGCGATGTCGCCGACCGCGTAGATGTCGGCGTCGCTGGTGCGCAGCGAACTGTCGACCAGCACCCCGCCGTCGCCCATCGACAGCCCGGCCCGCTCGGCGAGTTCGACGTTCGGCCTGGCACCCACGGCCACCAGCACCGCGTCGGCATCGACCGTCGAGCCGTCGCCCAATCGCAAGCCGGTGGCGGCCCCGCCGGCGACCGTGATCTCGTCGACCTTCGCCTCCAGCCGCAGATCGACGCCGTGATCGCGGTGCAGGGTGGCGAAGACTTCACCGACCGTCTCGCCCAGCGCCGCCGCCAACGGCTGCTTGGCCGCCTCGACGACGGTCACATTGACACCGCGCTGACGGGCGGCGGCCGTCACCTCGAGACCGATCCACCCGGCGCCCACGACGGCCAGCGAGGACCCTTCCTTCAGAACGGAATTCAGTGCGGCCGCGTCGTCGTAGCTGCGGAGATAGTGCACTCCTTTCGCGTCGGAGCCGGGTATCGGTGGGCGTCGCGAGGCCGAGCCCGTCGCGAGCAGCAGCTTGTCGTAGGCCACCGTGGTGCCATCGGCCAGGGCGACGGTGCGATTGCCCGCGTCCAGCGCCGCGACCCGGCATTCGAGCCGCACGTCGATGTTGTGGTCGTTGTACCACTGGGAGTTCTGCACGGTGAAGTCGGTCAGTGACTTCTTGCCCGCCAGGTACTCCTTGGAGAGCGGGGGCCGCTCGTAGGGCAGATGATCCTCGTCGGCGAACAGCACGACCTTACCATCAAAGCCCTTGTCGCGTAACGCTTCTGCCGCCTTAGCCCCGGCGAGTCCGCCGCCGACGATGACGAATGTGGGTGAGCCGGCCATGATCGCTGCTCCGTTCCTCGGTGACGGTGTCAGCCTACTCGCGCGGGCTCATCCCCTTTAGTCGTTGATCGGTACCCCAGCCGCGTACCGGCAAACGTGCCGGCTATTTCGGCGGCAGGGTCTGGACGTACCCCACGCCGTGGGCAATCCAACTCTCAAGCTGGCGTTTGGTTTTCACGCCCGCGGCATCGACGCGCAGCCAGCCCCGGGTCTCGCGGCCGGCCATCACCATCGGGCTGGCATGCGCGCGCTCGAGCAGCTTCGCGGTGTCGTCTGGCGGCACCCGCACCATCAGTCCGCCCTTGCTGCTGACCGCGACGGCCATGTGGCCGCCGAGCAGGAACGCGAGCCCGCCGAACATCGGCTTCTCGTCCACGCCGGGCTGGCGGGCGAGCAATTCGCGCACCCGGTTGGCCAGGTCTTCGTCGTAGGCCATGCGCCGACACTAGCGCCGACGGGCGACAGCCCGGTCGACCTCAGTCCAGGTCGACGCGGATGGTCAGCAGGTCGCTGCCCATCAGCCGCACGACCGCGCTGTTGAGCTTCGGAAGATTGCCCAGCCGCGCCACGGCGTCGTCGTCGGGCATCAGGTGAGCGGTGCCGTTGCGCCACCCGCCGCCGAGGCGCACCCGAACGGATGGGTTGGCCTTGATGTTGCGGACGTAATCCGAGTGGTCACCGTGTTCGGAGACCATCCAGAACTTGTCGTCCACGACGCGACCGCCGACCGGGGTGCGTCGCGGCTGCCCGCTCTTGCGGCCCGTCGTTTCCAGCATGGTCACCGGCAATTGCCGGCCCACCGGGTTGACCACCAGCCGTTGAACTCGATGCACTACGTCCCGTTTGAGGCTCACGCCCTCATTCAACGCCACGGGCCACGCCTATGTCACGGGCGTGCAGCCGCCAATTAGGCCGGTCTCGGCGCGGGGACGCCGACGGCACGCAACACCCACTCGCGCGGGACGTCGAACTCCAGCGAGCGCCGGGGAATCGTGGTCAGCACCGCCTCGGGGATCGCGGTCTTGTAGTGCAGCGACAGCTGCCCGGAGAACGCGGGATCGACCTGTCCGACATCGACGTTGAGCGCAAGACCGTCCAGCGTGAGCTCCGCTTTCACCGGACCCTGCTGCGGCGCATCCCAGCGCTGGTCGATGGCCCGCCCGGCGAGCTTGGGCACCGTCGACAACGTGCCGAGAACCCGCTGGGAAGTCAGCACCAGCGAGCCGGCATAACTGCGAATGTTGTTTCCTTTGGTGACGAAACCCGGCACCGAGCCGCCGAACCGGAAGGTGACCGGAACGAACTCGACGAGATGGAGGACCCCCTCCGCCTCAACCTCGGCCCGCATGTCGGCGGGAAGATTGCCAATGCCGAGCAATCTGCGCAGTATCACGGCCATCTGCGCACCTTAGCGGCTTGGGCCGGGATCGCGGAGCGTTTGCTACGCAATCCCGGCCCACGCTCGAATCAGGCAGCGACCGTCGCGGCCTCCGCCACCGGTTCTAGCGCCTGCGCGACGATGTCGGCGACGTCGGTCATCGGCTTGACCGTCAGCGCGTCGAGGACCTCGGCAGGCACGTCGTCCAGGTCCGGCTCGTTGCGGACCGGGATGAAAACCGTCGAGAGCCCGGCACGTTGGGCCGCCAGCAGCTTCTGCTTGACGCCGCCGATCGGCAGCACCCGGCCGTTCAGCGTGACCTCACCGGTCATGCCGACGTCCGAGCGGACCTGGCGTCCGGTGGCCATCGACACCAGGGCGGTGACCATCGTGACGCCGGCCGACGGGCCGTCCTTGGGCACCGCACCGGCGGGCACGTGCACGTGAATGCGGCGGTCCAGCGCCTTGGGATCGACGCCCAGCTCCGCGGCGTGCGAGCGCACGTAGGACAGCGCGATCTGTGCCGACTCCTTCATCACGTCACCGAGCTGACCGGTCAACTGCAGACCCGGCTCGCCGTCGGTGGCTCCGGCCTCGATGTAGAGCACGTCGCCGCCCAGGCCCGTCACGGCCAGGCCGGTGGCCACCCCGGGCACCGCGGTGCGTTCGGCCGATTCCGGCGTAAACCGCGGCCGGCCAAGGTAATCCACCAAATCGGGCTCGTCGATGGTCATCGGCTCGTCGGCGATCTTCGTCGTCACCTTCCGCAGCGCCTTGGCCAGCAGCCGCTCGAACTGCCGCACCCCCGGCTCGCGGGTGTAGTCGGCGGCGATCTTGCGCAGCGCCGCGTCGGTGATCGTCACCTCGTCGTCGTTCAGCGCTGCCCGGTCCCGCTGCCGGGGCAGCAGGTAATCGCGGGCGATGGCCACCTTGTCGTCCTCGGTGTAGCCGTCGATCGACACCAGCTCCATGCGGTCCAGCAGCGCCGACGGGATGTTCTCGATCACGTTGGCGGTGGCCAGGAACACCACGTCGGACAGGTCCAGGTCCAGATCCAGGTAGTGGTCGCGGAACGTGTGGTTCTGCGCCGGGTCCAGCACCTCGAGCAGCGCCGCGCTCGGGTCGCCGCGATAGTCGGAACCGACCTTGTCGATTTCATCCAGCAGCACAACGGGATTCATCGACCCCGCCTCGCCGATGGCACGCACAAGGCGGCCCGGCAGGGCGCCCACGTAGGTGCGCCGGTGCCCGCGGATCTCGGCCTCGTCCCGCACGCCGCCCAGGGCGACGCGAACGAACTTGCGGCCCAAGGCGCGGGCCACGCTCTCGCCCAGCGACGTCTTGCCGACCCCGGGGGGACCGGCCAGCACCATCACTGCGCCCGAGCCGCGCCCACCGACGACCTGCAGCCCGCGCTGCGCGCGCCGGGTGCGCACGGCCAGGTACTCGACGATGCGGTCCTTGACGTCGTCCAGCCCGTGGTGGTCGGCGTCCAGGATGCCGCGCGCCGCAGCGAGATCCGTCGAGTCCTCGGTGCGGACGTTCCACGGCAGGTCCAGCACGGTGTCCAGCCAGGTGCGAATCCAGCCGCTCTCCGGGCTTTGGTCGCTGGAGCGTTCCAGCTTGCCGACCTCGCGCAGCGCAGCCTCCCGGACGTTGTCGGGCAACTCGGCGGCCTCGACCCGAGCCCGGTAGTCGTCGGACCCGTCGGGTTCGCCCTCGCCCAGCTCCTTGCGGATGGCCGCGAGCTGCTGGCGCAGCAGGAATTCCTTCTGCGTCTTTTCCATGCCCTCGCGGACGTCCTCGGCGATCTTGTCGTTGACCTCGACCTCGGCCAGGTGTTCGCCCGTCCAGTCGATCAGCACGCGCAGCCGCCCGGCCACGTCGGTGGTCTCCAGCAGCTGACGCTTCTGCACGTCGGTCAGGTACGACGCGTACCCGGAGGTATCGGCCAGCGCCGACGGGTCGGTCAGGCTGTTGACGTAGTCGACGATCTGCCAGGCCTCACGCCGCTGCAGCATGGCCAGCAGCAGCTTCTTGTACTCCGCGGTGAGCGCCTTGATTTCCTCGGTCGTCTCCGCGTCCGGGACCTCGGTCACCTCGACCCAGAGCGCGGCTCCGGGCCCGGAGGCACCCGTCCCGATCTGTGCCCGGCGCTCGCCTCGCACCACCGCGGCGGTGCCGCCGCCGGGCATCCGGCCGACCTGCAGGATCTTCGCGATCACGCCGTGCGACGGGTAGCGGTCATCCAGCCGAGGCGCGATGAGCAATTCGCCGCTGTCGCTGGCGCGAGCGGCGTCGATCGCGGCTTGAGCTGCGTCGTCCAACGCGATCGGGACGACCATTCCAGGCAGGACGATGGAGTCGGTAACGAACAGCACCGGCACCGATTTGGCTTCAGACATTTTCTTCTCCCAAAGGTTTAGTCTGATGCGCTCAACCTTGATCGGTTCCAGTTTGTTCCCGGGCTGGGCCGCCGAGAACTCAGCGACCGGCCCGCGCCCACCAGTCGGTGACCAGCGCGGCGTATTCGGCCGGCTTTTCCTCCCAGCAGAAGTGACCGGCCCCCGCAATCAAGTCGACGCGGCTGTTCGGGAGGCGCTGCTGCAGGAATTCGGCGTTAACCGGCGGCACCACCTGGTCGTCGGCGCCGGCGACGATGCGGACCGGCACGTGGATCCGGGGGAGCAGGTCGGCCAGCTGCGGCAGGTACTCGTTGTAACTCTGCGCATACGGGATCGTCCTCGCGAATTTGTCGCCTTCGTAGCCGGACATGTAGTCCTCGCGGATCTCCTCGGACGGAACGTATCCCGCGATGGTGCCCAGCGCGATCTCGACGATGTTGCGCCCGCCGAACTGCCGGTATGGCTCCAGGTCGGTGGCCTCGACCCAGTCCTTCAGCACGCCCGTCACCTGAATCGGCACCGCGGCGCCACCACTGCCGACGACGACGCTGCGAAACCGGTCCGGCTGGGACGCGGCGGCGAACAACGACGACGAGGTGCCGATGTCGGGCCCGACGAGATGCGGGTTGTCCAACCCGAAGGTGTCGGCGATGCGAATGATGAACTCGCCCATTGCCTTCGGGTTCATCAGCGATTCTCGATAGTCCGACTTGCCGAACCCGGGTGGGTCGATGGCCATTAGATGCGTGTTGGCTCCCAAGGCCTCCCAACTGGGCGCGAAGGCGTACACGCTTTCCGGCCACGGGCTCATCAGGATGGCGGACTGGTCGCCGTGGCCGCCCTCGGCGTAGCGGACCGACAGCCCGTCGATGGTGGTGAATTGCGGAACAAGAGAACTCATGGCAGCTCCTGACCTCGGTTTCAGTCAATAATGTGCCGGTACGACGGGTCCAACCCATCCGCAAACGGACCGAGTCCCCACAGAATCCGCCGCGGCGTCAGCCGGCCAGCGCGCCTGCGTGCTGCACACCATCCGCCTGCTCTCGACGGGCGAGTCCGCCACGCACACCGCGGGCGCGTTGGGCTACGACACCCCGGCGGCATTTTCGGAGCACAAGTGAATTCAGTGCTTCAGCGCGCCGAAGCGCGCTGCCGGGCCCGGAAGGCCTGCACCTTGGCCTGGTTGCCGCAGGTGCCCATCCCGCACCAATGGCGGTTGCGCCCGCGCGACGAGTCGACATACAGCCGGGTGCACCCGTCGTGCGCGCAGCGTTTGACGTTGTCGATGTCGGTCCCGGCAAGCAGGTCAAGCAGATCCGCGGCCAGGGTCGCCGGCAACTGCGCCGCGGTGCCTTCGCGGCGGGTGGCACCCGAGCGCAGCAGGCGGGGAGTGATGCGCGGTTGTGCGGCCCACTCGTTGACCAGCGCCACGTCGGCGACCGGTGGGCGGCGCCCTTCGAGGCGGGCGATCACGATCCGGTAGGCGGCCTCACGCACGGACAGTGCAGCAGCCAGGTCGCCGTCGGCCACGTCGACCGCGGCACCCACCAGGCCGGCCTGAATCGCCCACTCCGACAAGCACTCGGGGCCCGTCAGCAGTTCCTCGGCCCCAGCACCGCCGCGGTACTTCAACGTGCCCATGAAGTCCAGGCATGGGCGCCCGCTGACATACGTGAAGGCCATGTAACCACCTTGACAGGTTTCACGATGCCATGCAAGATGTAACTAGCTAGGTCGGTTACTCAACCCGGGAGCGGACTCGACAGAACGTGGAAAGCGTCTCGACCGTCTAACCCGAGTAAAGGACCGCCTTATCTCGTAAAGAGGTGAAAGGAGCCTCGAAATGATCACGAAACTGGTTGCCGGCACGGCGATTGTCCTGGGCTTGTCGATGTTCGGCGCAGCGCCGGCCAACGCCGACCCGAGTCAGTCCGACCCCAACCCGAACCCGTTCGCCGGTCTCACCTGCAACTGCCAGCCGCAAGGCCCATTCGTGGGACCGGACTTCGCGGAGATGGAACGGGGGATGCAGGCGGCCCTGGCCCGCTAACCGCTGATCGGGCCCAGCCGCCGCAGCTGGGTCACGTGCTGCGGCGTGAGCTCCTCGAGGCAGGTCACACCGAGTAGTCGCATGGTCCGGGTCACCCCGCTGTGCAGGATGTCGATCGCTCGTTCGACGCCCGCCTCGCCGCCGGCCATCAGCCCGTAGAGGTAGGCGCGCCCGACGAGCGTAAAGCGCGCGCCGAGCGCGATGGCCGCGACGATGTCGGCGCCCGACATGATCCCGGTGTCCACCAGGATCTCGGTGTGCTTGCCCAACTCGCGCGACACCACGGGCAGCAGGTGGAACGGCACCGGGGCCCGATCCAGTTGGCGCCCACCGTGATTGGACAACACGACGCCGTCGACGCCGCAATCGACGACGGCCCTGGCGTCCTCGAGCGTCTGGATGCCCTTCACGACGAGCTTGCCCGGCCACTGCGCCTTGATCCACTCGAGGTCGTCGAACGTCAGACTGGGGTCGAACATGGTGCTCAGGTACTCCGCGACGGTGCCGGGCCAGCGATCCAGCGACGCGAAGGCCAGCGGCTCGGTGGTCAACAGGTCGAACCACCATTTCGGGTGCGGCACCACGTCGAAGACGGTGCGCAGCGTCAGCGTCGGCGGGATCGTCATCCCGTTGCGGTTGTCGCGCAGGCGCGCCCCCGAGACGGGGACGTCGACGGTGGCCAGCAGCGTGTCGAAGCCCGCAGCGGCGGCGCGCTGCACCAGAGCCATCGAGCGCTCCCGATCCCGCCACATGTACAGCTGAAACCACTTCCTGCCCTGCGGAACTGCGGTCACCAGGTCTTCGATCGCGCAGGTGCCCAGGGTCGACAACGAGAACGGGATTCCCGCGCGCGCGGCCGCGGCCGCCCCCGCGATCTCGCCCTCGGTATGCATCAACCGGGTGAATCCCGTTGGCGCGATGCCGAACGGCGAGACGACCGGCTGGCCCAGGACGTTCCACCCGGTGGCCACGTTGGTGACGTCGCGCAGGATCGTCGGATGAAACTCGATGTCGCGGAAGGCTTGTCGCGCGCGCTGCAGCGACAGCTCGTCCTCGGCGGCGCCGTCGGTGTAGTCGAACGCGGCCTTGGGGGTGCGGCGTTTGGCGATGCGCCGCAGGTCCTCGATCGTGAATGCCGCATCGAGGCGGCGCTTGGTCGCATTCAACTGCGGCCGCTTGAACTGCATCAGCGGCGCCAGGTCGCGGGCTTTGGGCATGCGTCGCTTGACGGCCATGTATGCCACCGTAGTCATATGGACTCCGCGGACGACCCCTTCGATCTGACACGTTTCGTTGTCGCTCAGGCCCCGGTCTACGACACCGTGCTCACGGAGCTGCGCGACGGCCGAAAGCGCAGCCACTGGATGTGGTTCGTGTTCCCGCAGCTGCGCGGGCTGGGCGGCAGCCCGACCGCGGCCCGGTATGGCATCGCCTCGCTGCAAGAGGCCCGCGCCTACCTGAGCCACGACCTGCTGGGCCCGCGGCTGCGTGAGTGCACGCAGCTGGTCAACCGGGTGCAGGGACGGTCGGCAGCGGAGATCTTCGGTTCGCCCGACGACCTCAAACTGCGGTCGTCGATGACGCTGTTCGCACTGGCGGCCGAGGACGCCGGCGACTTCACGGCGCTACTCGACAGGTACTACGGCGGCGAGCAAGACGCCCTGACGCTGAACCAGCTGCAGCGCTAGGCGGGCTGCAGGATCCGCCAGCCGTGCGGCTCGACGACCACCGCGTCGACGAGCTCCTGGGGCGGGGCCGAGGAACCGGCGAGCACCTGCGCGCGCGCCGTGCCCAGCTCCGGCAGCGCGAGGTGCAGCGGCTCGTCGTCGATGTTGAGCGCGACCAGCAGCGCGTCGTCGCCGTTTCGGGTCGTGTAGACGTAGTGGCGATTAGTCAGCCGCACCGAGGTCGTCCTCGCCGCGTGCAGCCACGGGTGGCGGCGCCGCAGGCCGACCAGATACTGGTGCAGGCCCCATACCTCGGTGCCGAAGTCGTCCAATGGAACTGGGGGAGAACCGAACTCGGGGCGCACCGCGTCGTCGCCGCCGAAGCGCTCTTCCTTGACGCCGCGAAACCCGAGCTCGTCGCCGGCGTAGATGCTGGGCACGCCACCGATGGTCAGCATGATCACCAGCGCGTGCGCCAGGTGCTCGGGGCGCTCGAGTTGGCTGGCGATCCGCGTGACGTCGTGATTGCCGACGAATGTCAGCGGCGGGAAGCTGTCCAGCAGCGCGGCGTGCCGCTGCAGCCCCCAGTCCAGTTCGAAGAAGTTGCCGTCGTTGAGGCTGCTCCAGATCGCCTTCCACAGCTCGTACTGGGTGGCCGAATCGAACCGGGCCGCCTCGACCACGCCGGCGTAGTCGCCGTGGATGAGCTCGCCGACGAACCAGGCATCCGGAAAGCTCTCGCGTACCATCGGCAACACCGTCGCCCAGAACTGTTGCGGCACAGCATAAGCCGCGTCCAGCCGCCACCCGTCGACGCCGCGCCGCAGCCAGTGCGTCATCACCTCGACGACGTAGTCGACAACTTCCGGGTTCTGGTGGTTGAGGGTGATGAGCCCGCCATGGCCTTCGAAGGTGTGAAACCGGCCCGGCCGTCCGCGAAACCAGCGCGCCGCCGCGTCGTCGTGCTCGGCGTCCCGATGCATTCCGAACTCCGCACCGACGTGGTTGAACACCCCGTCGAGCAACACCCGCAGGCCACGACGGCGCGCCTCGGCGATGACGTAGTCGAAATCGTCGTCGTCACCGAGGCGCGGATCGATGCGGTAGTGGTCGGTCGTGTCGTAGCCATGGGTGCGCGAGGCGAAGATCGGCCCCAGCGCAATTCCGGAGGCGCCCAAGGCAATCGCGTGGTCAAACCAGTCGACCAGGCGCCGCAACCGGTGCTCGCCCGGCTCGGGCGGGGCCGACCCCTCGGGCGTGGGAAACGCTCCCACGAAGCCCAAGGGGTAGACCTGCCACCAGATAGCGTGTGAAACCCAGGTCGGCGTCATAGGTGAGCCACGGCGCTCGATCAGCCGACGCCGGCCAGCGTCTCGGCCGTGGTGATCGCCTGCGCCACACCGGCGACGATGGACGCCACCTTCAGCGCTTCCAGGATCACCTCGCGATCGACACCGGCCTCGCGCAGCGTGTGCTCATGGGCAACCACGCAGTGCGAGCAGCCGTTGATCGACGAGACCGCGAACGACCACAGCTCGAAGTTCGCCTTGTCCACGCCCGGATTACCGATGATGTTCATCCGCAGTCCGGCGCGCAGGTCGTCGTACTTGCCGTCCAGGAACCCGCGGCCACGGTAGAACACGTTGTTCATCCCCATGATCGACGCGGCCCCCAGCGCCGCCTGGTACGCCTCGGCCGACAGGTTGTCGGCGGCCTCGGCACCAATCTCGCTCAGCACCTGGGTGTTTCGCGTTGCCGCGGCGCTGGCCAGCAAGGCGCCCCAAAGCTGTTCTTCGTTCAGCACCGTGGTGCGGCTGATCGAGCCCAGGTTGAGCTTGAGGTCCTTTGCGTACTCGGGCAGCGCTTCTTTCAGATTGTCGATGCTCATCACAACCTCCAGATCGGACCCGAAATCACGCGGACGCCTTGAGCAGCTCGCCGGCGTCCAGCGTCGGGTCGCCCTTGCGCCAGTTGCAGGCGCACAGCTCATCGGATTGCAAAGCGTCCAGGACCCGCAGCACCTCGTCCACGTTACGCCCCACGGATCCTGCGGTCGCCGAGACGAATTGGACCTCGTTGTTGGGGTCGACGATGAACGTCACGCGGTCGGCCACGCCGTCGGCGTTGAGCACCCCGGTCGCCAGCGCGAGTTCACGCTTGATGTCCGAGAGCATCGGGAACGGCAGCTTCTTGAGGTCGTCATGCTGCGCGCGCCACTGGAAGTGCACGAATTCGCTGTCCACGGAGACGCCGAGCACCTGCGCGTCGCGGTCTTCGAACTCGTCGTTCAGCTTACCGAACGCGGCGATCTCCGTCGGGCACACGAAGGTGAAGTCCTTCGGCCAGAAGAAGACGATGCGCCACTTGCCCTCGTAATCGTCGCTGGAGATGGTCTTGAAGTAGTCCTCGGGCTGCTGCGCGTCGACCTTCGACAGGTCGCCACCGATCAGCCCGGTGAGCTCGTACGCGGGGAACTGGTCGCCAATTGTCAGCAGAGTCATGTCTGCTCCTTATCTGGATTAATTCAAGTTTAAGTGGTCACTCACTATGTTGCCGGGAGGGACGTCTGAAGTAAAGGTGATATATCGCACTATACTTATCGGCATGACCGATAAGAGTTTTCAGCCGACCCTGGCCGGGCTGCGGGCGTTTGTCGCGGTCGCCGAGAAGCGCCATTTCGGCAGTGCTGCAACGACTCTCGCAGTCAGCCAGTCGACGCTGTCACAGGCGCTGGCCGCACTGGAAGCCGGGCTGGGCACCCGGCTCATCGAGCGATCGACCCGGCGTGTCCGGTTGACACGGGAAGGCGTGGAACTCCTCCCGCTTGCCCAGGCCGCGGTTGCCGCGGCGGATGCGTTCAGCGCCGCGGCTACCGGGACGTCCGATCCGCTGCAGGGCAGCCTGCGCCTGGGCCTGATCCCGACCGTCGCGCCCTACGTGCTGCCGAGCGTGTTGGCCGGGCTGGCGGTCCACCTGCCCGCGCTGACGTTGCGGGTGATCGAGGACCAGACCGAGCGACTGCTGGCCGCGCTGCGCGACGGCGGGCTGGACGCGGCGCTGATCGCGCTGCCCGCCGACACAGCGGGCATCACCGAGATCGGAATCTACGACGAGGATTTCCTGCTCGCCGTGCCGCCCGGGCATCCGCTGTCGGGCAAGCGCCGGGTGCCTGCCGCCACGTTGGCCGACTTGCCGCTGCTGCTGCTGGACGAGGGACACTGCCTGCGCGACCAAGCTCTGGATGTCTGCCAAAAGGCCGGTGTGCGAGCCGAACTCGCCGATACCCGGGCCGCGTCGCTGGCGACCGCGGTGCAGTGCGTGACGGGCGGATTGGGAGTGACGCTGATTCCGCAGACCGCCGCGCCCGTCGAGGCCGCGCGCAGCCAGCTCGGGCTCGCGCAGTTTGCGAATCCACGCCCGGGCCGGCGAATCGGCCTGGTGTTCCGCTCGTCGAGCGGTCGTGACGAATCGTATCGGCGCCTCGCCGCCATCATCGGGGAGTCAGTCGCCGGTGAACAGCGGGTAAGCCTGGTCAAATAGCGGCTATCCGGCAGCGGCCGAGAGCGCATCCAAGAGAGCGTGGCAGGGGCGTTTCGCCCGCGTCTGCGAAGCACTACTGCAATCACCGTCCGCAATCGCGCGGCGGCGGCGGTTGTAGGTTCACCCTATGGAAAAGGTGATCGCCGTCCTGATGCGTGCCGACCCGAGCGACGAATGGTGTACTCAACTGCGAGGTCCGGTCGCAGACAAGCTTTTGGCTCTGGGCCTGCCGGGCCTGGCCGTCAACGTCCGCGACGACGCGGTGGGTGGCTCCCTGATGACGATGACGGTGCTGGACCCGCCCATCGGCGCGGTGGTGAGCATGTGGACCCAGCAGTGCTACGGCGAGCAGATGACCGCCGCGCTGGAGCTGCTCGCCGCGGAATGTGAGCAGCTGGCCGCCTACTTGGTCACCGAATCTGCCCCGCTGCCCGGTCCTGATATCGAACCCGGCGCTCGCACAATCGGTTTCGCGAATGTCGTAATGCTGCGCCGGCCGGCCGAGATGGAGCAGGCGTTCTGGTTGGACCGGTGGCAGCTGCATCAGACATCGGTGGCGATCGAAACGCAGTCGACGTTCGGCTACACCCAGAACTGGGTGGTGCGCACCCTCACCCCCGGCGCCCCGGGAATCTCGGGCATCGTCGAGGAGTTGTTCCCCGCGGAGGCGATAGCCGATCTGCACGCGTTTTTCGGTGCCGCCGGCGATGACGACCTGAAGGACCGCCTGGGCCGGATGGTCGCCAGCACGAGTTCGTTCGGCGCCAATGAGAACATCGACTCGGTGGCAACGAGCCGCTACGTGTTCAGGACGCCGTTTCACACGTAAGGGGAGCGAGATGACCACAGTGCAAGACGCCGTAGGGCTGGCCGCGGCGGACAGCGGACTCGCGGTCATCTCCACCGTGCGCGCCGATCAAACCGTGCAGGCGTCGCTGGTCAACGTCGGCCTGTTGGCCCATCCGGTAACGGGGGAGCAGGTTCTGGGCTTCACCACCTACGGCAAGGTCAAGCTGGCCAACCTGCGGGCGCGGCCGCACCTGGCCGTCACCTTCCGCAACGGATGGCAGTGGGCGACGGCCGAGGGCACCGCCGAGCTGGTCGGTCCGGACGATGCCCAGCCATGGCTGACCGACCCCGACGCGTTGCGCCTGCTGCTGCGCGATGTGTTCATCGCCGCGGGCGGGACCCACGACGACTGGGACGAATACGACCGGGTGATGGCCGCCGAGCGGCGTGCGGTGGTGCTGATCGCGCCCACCCGCGTGTACAGCAACGGGTGACGTTTAGGCTGCAGCCGTGACGCTGCAGATCGACGACCACAACCGGGTTCGCACGCTGATGCTGAACCGGCCCGAGGCGCTCAACGCCTTCAACGAGGCCCTCTACGACGCGACCGCCGAGGCGCTGCTGGCCGCCGCCGACGACCCCGAAGTCGCGGTGGTGTTGCTTACCGGCACCGGGCGCGGCTTTTCCGCGGGCACCGACCTCGCCGAGATGCAGGCCCGCATCACCGATCCCGACTTCACCGAGGGCAAGTACGGCTTCCGCGGCCTGATCGACGCGCTCAGCGCGTTCCCCAAGCCGCTGATCTGCGCGGTGAACGGCGTCGGGGTCGGGATCGGCGCCACCATCCTCGGTTACGCCGACCTGGCCTTCATGTCGTCCGCCGCCAAACTGAAGTGCCCGTTCACCAGCCTGGGCGTGGCTCCGGAAGCGGCGTCGTCGTATCTGCTGCCGCAACTAGTGGGCCGGCAGAACGCCGCCTGGCTGCTGATGTCCTCGGAGTGGGTCAGCGCCGAGGAGGCGTTGCGCATGGGCCTGGTCTGGCGGATCTGCGAACCCGAGGAGCTGCTGCCGGAAGCTCGTCGGCACGCCGAAATCCTTGCCTCCCGGCCGATTTCGAGCCTGATGGCCGTCAAGCACACGATGGTCGAGCCGGTCCGCCCGGAGATCGCGGCCGCGACGGCGCGGGAGAACGCCCATTTCGCCGAGCTGATGGGCACCCAGGCCAACGCGGCGGCCTTGGCCGATTTCGCGGAGCGAAAGCAAAACTGAAGCACCGGCCGGAAGAAGAACTGAAAGAGGCTAGCCCGATACGGCGGACTCGAGCGCGGTCTCGACGTGCTGCGACGCCTCGATGATCGCCCGCACGGAGCGCCGGCAGCGTCCGCAGTCCAAGCCCGCGCCACACGCCGCGGCCACTTCTTTCGAGGTGGAGGCGCCGCGGGCCACACATTCGGCCACCGTGTGGTTGGTGACGCCGACGCACAGGCAGACGTACATCAGCACCCCCTCCGCACGCGGGCGGCCACCCGGACTGGCCTCATATTAGTGGAGTCTAACCTAAGCAAGTAAGCCGACGCTAACCTAAGTTTCGCGTGCCGGATGCCCCACAAGCCACACTGAGCACAGCCAAACCTTGCTGGAACATTCCAAATTTGCATGGCACAGTCAGCTACAGCCAGGCAGTTGCGCCCCCGCGCGGCCCGCCTGCAGCGGCTCGACACGACAGCCTTCACACGCATAAGGGAGTGACATGCAAGGGGATCCGGATGTTTTGCGTCTGCTCAACGAGCAACTGACCAGTGAACTGACCGCGATCAATCAATACTTCCTGCATTCCAAGATGCAGGAAAACTGGGGCTTCACCGAGGTTGCTGCGCACACCCGCGCGGAGTCCTTCGATGAGATGCGTCACGCCGAGGCCGTCACCGACCGCATCCTGCTGCTCGACGGCCTCCCGAACTACCAGCGCCTCTTCTCGCTGCGCATCGGCCAGACGTTGCGCGAGCAGTTCGAGGCCGACCTGGCCATCGAGCACGAGGTGCTCAACCGCCTCAAGCCGGGTGTCATCATGTGCCGCGAGAAAGAGGACAGCACCAGCGCCTTCCTGCTGGAGAAGATCATCGCCGACGAGGAAAACCACGTCGACTACCTGGAGACCCAGCTGCAGCTGATGGAGACGCTGGGCGAGCCGCTGTACCTGGCGCAGTGCGTCTCCCGGCCGCCGGGTTCGATCGCCTAGCCCGACCCGCCGTCGCGCGGCGCTGCGATTGCCGCGGTTGAGTCCGGGCACCCGTTAGCATCGAACGCCGACGGGAAGGCAGGCATGACGAGCCCGAGAGCAGCATCCACCCCAGCGACCCAGACCCGCCCCGCGGCGGATTCCGCACCCAGCGGCGAACTGATCAGCCCGCAGCGCCGCAACCTGATCTTCGTGGCGATCGTGCTCGGGATGCTGCTCGCAGCGCTCGACCAGACCATCGTCGCGACGGCGCTGCCGACCATCGTCGCCGACCTCGGCGACGCGGGACACCAATCCTGGGTCGTCACCAGCTATCTGCTGGCGTCGACGATCGTCACGGCGCTGGTCGGCAAGCTCGGCGACCTGTTCGGCCGCAAGCGCGTATTCCAGGTCGCCATCGTCTTCTTCGTCATCGGGTCGGTGTCCTGCGGGCTGGCCCAGTCGATGGGCATGCTCGTCGCGGCGCGGGCCCTGCAGGGACTCGGCGGCGGCGGGATCACCGTGACGGCCAGCGCGCTCATCGGCGAGGTGGTCCCGCTGCGCGAGCGGGGTCGCTACCAAGGCATCCTGGGCGCGGTCTTCGGGGTCACCACGGTCGTCGGCCCGCTGCTCGGTGGCTATTTCACCGACTACCTCACCTGGCGGTGGGCGTTCTGGGTGAACGTGCCGATCTCGGTAGTGGTGATTTTCGTTGCGGCGGCGGCCATTCCGGCGCTGACATCGGCCACCAAGCCGGTCATCGACTACGCCGGGATCGTGCTGGTGGGCCTGGGCGCCGCCGGGTTGACGCTGGCGACCAGCTGGGGCGGCGTGCTCTACCCCTGGGGTTCGCCGACGATCATCGGCCTGTTCGTCGGCGCCGTGGCGGCGCTCGTGCTGTTCGTGTGGGTCGAAAGCCGGGTGTCACAACCGATCCTGCCGCCGCGGCTGTTCGCCAGCCCGGTGTTCACCGTCTGCTGCGTGCTGTCCTTCGTGGTCGGCTTCGCGATGTTGGGCGCCATGACGTTCCTGCCCACTTTCATGCAATACGTCAACGGGGTCTCGGCGACGACGTCGGGCCTGCGCACGCTGCCGATGGTGGTCGGGATGCTGATCACCTCGACGGGCAGCGGCACGCTGGTCGGGCGGACCGGCCGCTACAAGATATTTCCGGTCGCCGGCACCGCGTTGATGGCGCTCGCGTTCCTGCTGATGTCTCGGATGGACCCGGGTACCTCGGCGCTGATCCAGTCGCTGTACCTCGTCGTGCTGGGTGCCGGCATCGGATTGTCCATGCAGGTGCTGGTTCTCATCGTGCAGAACACGTCGAATTTCGAAGACCTCGGCGTCGCCACCTCGGGTGTTACCTTCTTCCGCACCATCGGAAGTTCTTTCGGTGCAGCGATATTCGGGTCGCTGTTCTCCAACTTCCTCAAGACCCGGATGGGCGCGGCCCTGGCCGCCAGCGGTGTATCGCCCGAGGCGGTCAGCTCTCCGGGCGCCCTGCATAGGCAGCCGCATAACGTGGCCGCACCCATCGTGGCGGCCTATTCCCAATCGCTGAGCGAGGTGTTCTTGTGGGCGGCGCCCGTCGCCCTGGTCGGGTTCGTCCTGGCGCTGTTTCTGCGCGAGGTGCCGCTGCGCGACATCCACAACAGCGCAGTCGATTTGGGCGACGGGTTCGGCATGCCCAGCACCGACACACCAGAACGCATGCTGGAGAACGCGATCGCGCGCATGCTGCGCGGCGACCCGGGAGTGCGGTTGCGCAGCATCGCGATGCGCCCCGACTGCCGGCTCGACGTCGCCGGGCTGTGGGGCGTCATGCGGATCTACCGCTTCGGGCAGATGTACGGAACGGCCCGCCTCACCGACATCGGCGACTCGATGCGGATCCCTTTCGAGGTCCTCGAGCCCACGTTCGGCCGGCTGGTGTCCGGCGGCTACGCGCAGCGCGACGGCGACCGGATGTGGCTCACCCCGACCGGCGGCCAGCAGGTCGATTACGTGTACTCGCTGCTGCTCGGCTGGATCGTCGACAAGCTCGCCCGTTCGCCCAGCTACCAGGGCCGGCCGGACCGCCGGGCGGTCGAGGCCGCCCTGGAAAACATCGCCCATCGCGTTCTCACCCAGCGAGATTGGCACGATGACACGCCCAGCACCGTGGCGCTGCCCGCGGGTGCCGGCGGCAAATATTAGAACGTGTTCCAAAAATCGCGGACGCGGGCGTACCATCACGCCATGAGCCGAATCGGAACTTTCGCTGACGACGACATCTACAGCTGGGCCACCACGTCTCCCGACCTCGGCGGCGCAATCGCCAACTTCAGCCAGGCCGTCTACACCAAGAACCGGCTGCCCATGCGCACCCGCGAAATCGCCCGGGCCGTGATCGCCCACGACAACGAATGCACCGTGTGCCAGAACACCCGTGACGCCGACGGTCCCGCCGCGGGCGTCGACGAGGAGCTCTACGAGCACGCGCTGGAATGGCGCAGCTGGCCGGGATTCAGCGAGCAGGAGCGGCTGGCCGCCGAGTTCGCGCACCGGTTCGGCACCGAGCACACCAAGTTGCGCGACGACGAGGACTTCTGGAGCCGGGTCAACGAGCACTTCTCCGAGGAGCTGCTCGCCGACCTCGCCATGTCCTGCGCGTTGTGGGTCGGCATGGGACGCATGCTGCGGACCCTCGACATCGGCCAGACCTGCATGTTGACCCTGCCCAGCCGGGCCTAGTCATCGACCGCAACCGCTGCTAAGGCGGCCATGACACCCGTGCCGGACGTCGACGCGGTGGTGGCCGTTCTGGAGGCCGAGGGCGTCGACACCGTCATCGGCACCGTGGTGAACCCGGCCGGGCTCACCCACGCCAAGGCGGTCCCCATCGGACGCGTCGCCGCGTTCGCCGATCCCGGTCTGGGCGCCAGCCCGTCGTGGCACGCCTTCGCCATCGACCAGACCGGCATCGCCTTCACCGACGACGTCGGCGTGGTCGGCGATCAACGCGTCCGCATCGACCTGGCGGCGCTGCGCAACCTCGGCGACGGATTGGCATGGGGCCCCGCGGCTTTCTTCGAGCAGGACGGAAGCGCGGTCGCGGCCTGCGGCCGCGGGACGCTGAGCCGCGTCGAGGCAGCGCTCGCCGACGCCGGCCTCGCGGCGACCGTCGGCCACGAGATCGAGTTCGTTCTGGTCGATCCCGACGGCGGCCGGCTGTCCTCCACGCTGTGGGCCCAGTACGGGTTGGCCGGCCTGCTCGAGCGCGAAGCCTTCGTCCGCGACGTCCTCGCCGCGGCCGCGACCGCGGGCGTCGGCATCGAGCAGCTGCATCCCGAGTACGGGGCCAGCCAGTTCGAGATCTCGCTGTCGCCGCTTCCCCCGGTGGCCGCCGCCGATCAGCTGGTGCTGGCGCGGATCATCGTCGGCCGCGCCGCCCGCCGCCACGGGCTGCGCGTCAGCCTGTCACCGGTGCCATTCGCCGGGAGTGTCGGATCCGGTGCCCATCAACACTTTTCGCTGACCTCGCCGCAGGGCCCGCTGTTTTCCGGCGGCGCCGGTGCGGCGGGCATGACGCCGGCGGGGGAGAGCGCTGTGGCCGGAGTGCTCCGCGGGCTGCCCGAGGCCCAGGGCATGCTGTGCGGATCCATCGTGTCCGGGCTGCGCATGCAACCGGGGAACTGGGCCGGGGCCTACGCGTGCTGGGGCACCGAGAACCGGGAAGCGGCCGTGCGATTCATCAGGGGCGGCCCCACCGCCGCGAACGCCGAGGTGAAAATCGTCGACCCGTCGGCGAACCCGTATCTCGCGTCGGGCGCGATCCTGGGGCTGGCGCTCGACGGGATCCGCGGCGACGCGACGCTGCCGCCGGAGACGACGATCGACCCGGCGCGACTGTCCGAAGCCGAGCGCGCCGGCGCGGGCATCGTCCGGCTCCATGAAGGGCAAGCGGACGCCATTGCCGCGCTAAATGATTCGGCGCTGCTGCGCGGCATCCTGGGCGACGCGGCCGTCGACATGGTCGTCGCGGTGCGCCGCCTCGAACACGAGCGGTACGGAACTTTGAACCCCGAGCAGCTGGCAGACAAGTTCCGGATGGCGTGGAGCCTGTGACGGTGCCCGAATCCTCAGCGCTGGCCGAGCACATCGGCGCGGCGGCGCTGATCGACCAGCATGCCCACGGGTGCTGGCTGCAACAGGGGGACCGCCCGCGCTTCGAGAACGCGCTCAACGAGGCCAACACCGAGCCGTTGACGGAGACGGGCTTCGATTCCCAACTCGGCTTCGCGGTGCGCGCCCATTGTGCGCCCATCCTGGGGCTGGCCAAACACGCCGAGCCGCAGCAGTATTGGGAGCGCCGCAGCGAATTCGCCGAGCGCGAGATGGCCGGCCTGTTCCTGCGGGCCGCCGGAGTCAGTGACTGGCTGGTGGACACCGGGATCGGCAGCGACGTGGCCGAGATTTCCGAGCTGGGCGAGCTGTCGGGCAATCGCGCGCACGAGGTCGTGCGGCTGGAACAGGTCGCCGAGCAGGCCGCGCGCGCAGCAGGGGACTACGCGTCGGCCTTCCGCGAGATCCTGCATCGCCGCGCCGCCAAAGCGGTGGGCACCAAGTCGATCCTGGCCTACCGCGGCGGCTTCGACGGCGATCTGACCGAGCCGACGGCCGCGCAGATCACCGAGGCCGCCGCCCGGTGGCGCGACCGCGGCGGCACCCGTCTGGACGACCGGGTCCTGCTGCGGTTCGGGTTGCACGAGGCGCTGCGGGTGGGCAAGCCGCTGCAGTTTCACGCCGGCTTCGGCGATCGCGACTGCGATCTACACAAGGCGAATCCGCTTCACCTGCTGGACTTCTTGCGGCAATCCGGCGATACACCGATCGTGTTGCTGCATTGCTATCCCTACGAGCGGGAAGCGGGCTACCTGGCGCAGGCGTTCAACAACGTCTACCTCGATGGCGGCCTGAGCGTAAATTACCTTGGGGCCAGGTCACCCTCGTTCATCGCCCGGCTGCTGGAGATGGCGCCGTTCCGGAAAATCCTCTACTCGTCGGACGGGTTCGGTCCCGCCGAGCTGCATTTCCTGGGTGCAACGCTGTGGCGCAACGGCATTCACCGGGTGCTGCGCGGCTTCGTCGAGAGCGACGAATGGAGCGAGTCCGACGCGATCCGGGTGGTCGACCTGATCGCGCACGGGAACGCCGCCCGCGTCTACCGCCTCGGCGCTACCGGGGGATGAACCGCCGCAGTTTCCCGCTGCCCTGGTGGCGGGTCAGACCGTCCACCACGCGGACCTGAATCCCCCGCTGCGGCAATCCGTATCGGCCCAGCATGGCGACCAGCGCGGAGGTTAGGGCGGCCGCATCCGGATCACCCACAACGAGGATGTCGGCCCCGGTGGCGGTCTGGACGACCTGATATTCGGACACCCGGGGATCGGTGCCCAGAATGTGGCGGAACGCGATCGCGGGGACCGTCGTGTCGCCGTAGCGAAAGTCGTCGTCGCGGCGCCCGCCGATATCGGCGACGCGCGCGAAGGCGCTTCCGCAGGCACACGCGCCGGGCAGCGGAATGACTTGGTCGCCAAGGTCGTAACGAATGAACGGGAACGTCCGGTTGGCCAGCCCGGTCGCGAGCGTTCGCGCCGCCGGCTCGTCGGGACCGACCGGCGTTCCGTCCTCGTCGACGCGCTCGAGAATCACCTCGTCCTCGCACAGATGCAGCCCCTCGCCGCCCCCGCAGCCGACCGCCTGCACCCCGATTTCGGTCGACCCCCAGGTGTTGTGGATCGGAACGTCCCACGCATCGCGGATGGCCTGCCGGTCCTCGTCGAGCAGCGGCTCGGAGTTCGTGCTCACCCGCACGGGACGGATGCGCAGGTCGCCCGCACTGGCGGCCCGGGCAAGGCGGCCGATCACCGACGGATAGCCGACCAGGTGTGTCGGTTGGGCGGCCGCGACGGCGTCGAGCACCTCATCGAACGGGGCACCCGCGGCGATCACGACGGTTTCCATGTTCGGGGCGGTCGCGATGTCGAACAACGGCGTGCTGGCATGCGGCGGAATGCCCGCCTCCAGCACCGCGAGCCGCGGAGTTCCGGCCGGCCCGGCCGCGCGGCGCTCCGCGCGGGCCTGGGTTCGCCACGCCAGGCAGGCCGCCGAGACGAAGAACTGCCAGTCCCACACGTAGACACCGCGCACGCCGCTGGAGCCACCGGAGCTGAAGATCTGCTGATCGTCTGCGTTATACGAAAACCATTGCTGCTCAGCAATAATCCGCTCCGCGCGGGCGCGGTCGAGGCCTTGTGTCGTGACGATGGCGTCCCACTGTTCCTGGGCGTCCCGCTTCGTCATCATCGGCAGCGAGGCCAGATCGGAGATCGTGGCGCGAGCCGGGTCGAGGCCCTGCAGGCGCCGCGCGTGAAAAGGTGAGCACTCTTGGGCGTACCGGAGCAACGCTCGCAAGCGGTGATTCTGATGGCGCTCAATCTGTTCGCGCGACCAGTCCAGCCGGGCGATGTGGTCCTCGAGAGACGACCGCACCACAGCGAGATGTGCTGCGCGCATACGCTCGTAGGCCGCCCGCGGCATCACCAAAGTCTTCCACGCCCGGGCAACCCCGGTTGTAAGTTCACTGACTATGACCGACCTGTGCCACCTGCCGGCTCACGAGCTGGTCCGCATGATGTCTCACGGGACGGTCTCCTGCCGGGAAGTGACCGAAGCGCATTTGGCGCGGATCGAGGCGGTCAATCCGGCCATCAACGCGCTGGTGGTCGCCGCCGATCCCGAGGAGTGCCTGCGGCAGGCCGACCGCGCCGACGAGCGCGCCGCACGCGGCGATCCACTGGGCAAGGCGCACGGGCTGCCGGTGGCCATCAAGGACCAGCTGCTGGTCGCCGGGTTGCCCTGTTCCGGCGGCATCAGCGCGTTGCGCGCGGTGGCCGATGTCGATGCGACGGCGGTGGCGAGGCTGCGAGCCGAAGGGGCTATCGTCCTCGGCCTCACCAACACTCCGGAACTGGGCCGAGGCGCCGAATCCAACAACAATCTCTACGGCCGCACCAACAATCCGTACGATCTGGCCACGACACCCGGGGGCAGCAGCGGTGGTTCGGCCGCGCTGGTCGCCGCGGGCGGTGCCGCCCTGAGCGTGGGCACCGACGAAGGCGGCAGCGTCCGGCAACCGTGTCATAACAGCGGGATTGCCGGACTCAAGCCGTCGCACGGCCGCATTCCTCGAACGGGAAATGTATTCGGAAGCGCCCCAGGGATTTTCGGCCCGTTCAGCCACTACGGCCCGATGGCGCGATCGGTGCGGGATCTCTTTCTGGGTCTGTCGATCATGAACGGGCCCGATCTACGGGATCCCTACGCGGTACCCGTGCCACTGGGCAGTCCCGACGAGGTCGACCTCGCCGGACTGCGCGTCGCCACCTACCTCGACGACGGCGTCTCGCCGCCGACCAACGAGGTCGCCGCCGTCGTCTCCGCGGCGGCCGATGCCATGGAGGACGTGGCCGCGTCCGTCCGACGCGCCACTCCCGGCTGCGTTGGTCGCACGGTGGAGGTGCTGTGGAAGACGTTGCTGGGCGGCGACGGGGGACGGGGAGCCGAGGAGGAACTCCGGGCGCTGGACATCACCGATCCCTCCGAGGAACTGGCCGAATTTGTCCGCCAGGCGCGCGAGATCGAGTGCTCGGTGACCGAGTTCCGAGGCAAACTGGCCGACCTCGACGCCTACCGCGTCGAAATGCTGGAATTCATGGCCGATTACGACGTGATCGTCTGCCCCGCGATGCCGACGCCCGCCAAGCCGCACCACCACGGCCTCGTCGAGATCAACGACTTCTCGCATCTGATGGTGCACAACGTCACCCGGTGGCCCGCCGCGGTTGTCCGGTGTGGGACGTCTCGCGACGGCTTGCCCATCGGAGTTCAGGTCGTCGCGCGACCCTGGCAGGACGCCACCGCGCTGGCCGTCGCGGGCCATCTGGAAAAGGTGTTCGGGGGATGGCGGCCGCCGCCCCTGGTGCTGGACTCCGCCTAGATCATTTGCCCGGCTGGCGCCGCCGGCCCCTGATAGTCTTCGGCCCCATGGCCGTCACATCGGGTCCCTGGCCCGTGGTAATCGGTGTAGTGAGCGCCGCCATCGTTGGCGTCATCTTTCCGCTCCGGAAAATGCGGCAATTCGCCCGATTAGCCGAGAACGCGCGGCGGCTGGAAGCCCGGGCGCGCCACCTTCAAGGCGAGCGCGCGGCGACGGAGGCGGAGGCCCACGTCGTGCAAGAGCAATTGCGCCTCATGCGCGAACATCCGGAATTGTTCGGCCCCCAGTAACGCGCCGCTGGGAAATGGCTGAACACGTCGCCGCGGCGAAAGGTGCCGCGCGCCTCGCCCATTGGACTGGGGTACAATAACGCGACTGCAATCGGGTAGCAGTGCCAGCAAAGGGGTCCGTCATGACACGTTTGACCAGCAAGATCGCGGCGATCGCGCTAGTAGTCGCCACCAACCTCGTCCTGAGCGGATCCTGCGGCGTTCCGGTCACCATCACGTGCCCCGACCCATACAGCTGCGTGGGCGCATAACAGCAAACGGGCCCCACTAGTTTCACGAAACTAGTGGGGCCGCTTTTGCGGTAAAACCGGTCAGACTAACGCCGAGGCGTCAAAGATCCAGCTGGTATCCGCATTTGCCAGATTTTCGAAATGATTTGGTGGCGCGAAGCTGACGAGGCTATTCATGTCCCAATAGTCTTTCCAGACCGTGACTTTTCCATCGACCACCTTGTGAACGGTGACGAACCTGAGCACGCCTTGCTCGCCGGTCGCGAACGTCCATGTCTCGGAGTGTTCGTAGATGACGTCGGAACCGCTGGAAACCAGTAGCCCGTCGTGGTTTTCGTAGCCGGCGAGCGGCTCGAGACCCATGCGCAGCCGTTTGACGGTGTCCTCGGGTCCGCGGGCCGCCAACGCGGGGACCGGCATGTCGACATAGAGACAATCCGTTGCCAGGAAAGTCTTGACCGCATCCCAATCGCGGCGCGACAGCGCCCGCCACAGCCCGACGACGACATCCTCGACCGCAATCATAGAAACTTCTGTCATAGCGGCAAATAAACCCGGTCGCCGGATGGGTGTCAACCACCGAATCCCGGTGGATACTCGCCAGAATGACCCCCTTGCAGCGGTACCTCGCCGAGGAGGTCGCGACCGACCACCTCGACGGCCTGCTGACCAGACGCGACGCGCTGCGGCGGCTGGCGCTCCTCGGCCTGGCCACCTCGGCCGCCGCCGCACTGATCTCGGCCTGCACCGACCAGCAAAAGGCCGCCGAGGTGCCCACATCCGCGGCCCCCGAGCCGCCCACCGCGGCCACCCAACCGCCCGGCGCGGCAAAGGCGCTGCCCACCGCCCCGATCACCTGGCGGGGTCAGCAGGGCGACCTGCAGGGGGCGTGGGCGCAGGCGCCCAATTCCAGGGGCGGTGTCCTGGTCATCCACGAGAACAAGGGATTGACCGATTGGGTGCGAACGGTGGCCGGCCGCCTGGCCGGGGCGGGCTTTTCGGCGTTGGCCATCGACCTGCTCTCGGAGCAGGGCGGGACCTCCGCCTTCGGCGATCCGGCACGGGCGACCGCGGCCCTGGGCGCCACTCCGCCCGAACAGTTCATCCACGACCTCAACTCCGGCGTCGCCGAGCTGCGGCTGCGCGCGCCCGGGCAGAAACTCGGCGTGGTCGGCTTTTGCTTTGGCGGCGGGCTGGTTTGGCAATTGCTCGCCGACGGCGCCCTGGGGGTGTCGGCCGCGGTTCCGTTCTATGGGCCGCTGCCCGACAAGACCGACTTCACCGGGGTCAAGGCGGCGGTGCTGGCTCTCTACGGGGCGCTCGATACGCGCGTCACCGGTTCCATGCCGACGGCCAAAGCCGCTCTCGATCGGGTCCGGCTGGTCAACGACCTGGTCGTCGAACCCAGCGCCGATCATGCGTTCTTCAACGACACCGGCCCGCGCTACAACCCCGTCGCCGCGGCCGATGCCTGGCAACGGCTGGTGGACTGGCTCGGCCGCTACCTGGGACCGCAATGATCCTGCGCCGCACGAAGATTGCGCCCAACCAGACTCCCTAGCTGTCGATGCCGGCCATCGAGCGGGCCCGCCCGAGCGCGACCGGCAACGTCGACCAGCCGCGCAGCACCCGGGTGCCCCGCCGGCTGCCGACGCCCGCCGCGCACACGTCGGGGAAGTGCTCGAAGAACGTCCGCAGCCCCACCTCGCCCTCGGCGCGGGCAAGCGCGGCTCCCAGGCAGAAGTGCCTGCCCCCGGAGAACGCGAGATGCCTTCCCGCATTGGGCCGTTCGATGTCGAAGCGATGCGGATCGGGGAACACGGCCGGATCCCGGTTGGCGGCCGCGAGATAGACGACGATCAAGTCGCCACGATTGATCTGCTTGCCCGCGAGCTCGACATCCTTCAGTGCGACGCGGGCGGTGAGCTGCACCGGGGAGTCCAGCCGCAGGATCTCCTCGACGGTGTTGGGCCACAACTCGGGGCGCTCGCGCAGCGTGCGCAGGTGCTCGGGCGCATCCAGCAGCATCCGAATTCCGTTGCTCAACAGGTTAACCGTCGTCTCGAAGCCGGCCGCCAACACCAGTCCGGCGATCGCCAACAGTTCGGTGTCGTCGAGATGCGTTTCGGCAGGGCCACTTTCGGACGTCTGGATGAGCTGGCTCATCAGGCTGTCGCTCGGGGAGCGTCGCAGTTCCCGTAGATGGTCGGCCAGCCAGAAGTTGAATCCGGCGATTCCCCGTTGGACGCTGCGGTATTGGCGCCACGGCAGCCCGATGTCCAGGCTCGGCGCAGCCAGCTCACCGAATTCGAGCACCCGGCCGCGGTCTTGGTCGGGCACGCCCAGGATGTCGCTGATGATCGCGACCGGAAGCTGCGAGCAATACCGCGCCACGATGTCGACGACACCGGACTCGTCGGGCAGCTGCTCCAGCAGGCCGACGGCGGTCTGCTCCACGCGGTCGCGCAGCCCGGCGACGGCCCTGGGGGTGAACACCGCCGACACCGACTTGCGATAGCGGGTGTGGTTCGGCGGTTCGACGGCCAGCAGCGACGGCGGCCGCAGCGGATGCAGCAGGTCGTCGCGCGTCCGCTGCTCCAGCCAGGCGATCGGCCCCGGCAGGTTCGACCCCATCATCAGCACCCGGAAGTCCTCGGAGCGCAGCAGCTCGCCCGCGAGGGCGTGGTCGACCGCCAGATAACTGACGCGACTCTTCACCAGCGCGCCCCGCGCCCGGACTTCGTCGTAGAACGGCACCGGATCGGCGGCCACCTGCGGATCGGCCACCAACCTGGAATTCAGGTCACCCCGCCGTACCCCGATCGCTGCCGCACCCCGGAAAAACCCGTGCATCGCAAGCCAATGCAACCTCTCCTTCACAGCCCCTCCGTCGAAGTGGTCGTCTTCGTCAAGCCTAGGCCGGAAAGGCGCCAGGCCCGATCAGCACTCGGCGGTGAGCTTGAAATCCGTGGTGACGACTTTGTTCGGATTGCTCGCGTTGATGCCGTAAGCGCTGCCCGTGATGGTGTACGAGGCGTCCTTGACGTCGACGCGACCCCGCCCTCCCAGACGCTGCCGGTGAACCCGGCGAAATTGCGGATCTTCACCCACTCGGGGATGGCCCGGTAACCGCTGAGCAGCACCACCGCTTCGATCTGGCTGTCGTGGTCACGGATGTCGATCGTCCGGTACCCCTGCAGCTGACTGCACTTGGCGGGGCGCGTGCTGTGCGTCGTCCCGTCGATGGTCAGCTGCCCCGCCGCGCGTGGCGTGTTCGGGTGGCTTCCGCAACCCGCGACGCTGGCCACCACGACAGCAGCGGCGATCATCTCTTTTCGCACCGGCTCCGCTCCTTCACTACCGATCCGACATCAACCCGGGCAGGGATTTGACGATGCGTCCCCGCACAAGTTCCGGGCTCAGCCCCTTGAGCAGGTCAATCCAGCGGATACTCTTCGGCACGTACCAGTGCAGCCGTTTCGGGTGGTGGTAAGCCTGCCATGCCGCCTGCGCGACGCTGTCCGCGGGCATCAGCCGGAACAGGCCCTTTTTGGGTGCGGCGGCCCGGAATTCCTCGGGCGACTGCGGCACCTCGCCACCGCCGGAGTGGTTGCGGGTCGAGGTCAGGATGGGGGTGTCAATCAGGCCGGGAAGCACGTCGGCGACCCGCACTCCGTGCCGCTGCCATTCCACGCTGAGCGCCTCGGTCAACCCTTTGACGGCATGCTTGGTCGACGAGTAGACGGCGATGCGCGGCATGCCGTAGGTGGCCGACGACGACGACGTCGAGAACATCAGGCTGCCCGGGGTCTTCTTCAGGTAGGGCAGCGAGCTGTACGCGCCGGTCAACACCGCTTTGAAGTTGACCTCCACGACGCGCATCGCGGCCTCGTGCGGCACGTCCTCGTACCAGCCCGATTCGCCGATGCCGGCGTTGTTCCACATCATGTCCAGCCCGCCGCCGGCGTTACCCGCGCAAAAGTCCGCCAGGGCGCCGTCCAGGGCCGCCTTGTCCGTCACGTCGACGGCTCGGGTCCACAGGCGCTCGTCGCCGAGCTCCCGGCCCAGCGTCGCCAGGCCGTCGTCATTGCGATCCACCGCGCCGACCCGCCAGCCGTTGGAATGAAAGAGTTTTGCCCCTTCGCGGCCCATGCCACTGCCCGCTCCGGTGATGAAGACCGATTTCACGACACCCGGCATGAAAGCCTTCCCTGTCAGCCCGCTTCGACCACGTCTTTGATGCGATTCAGCGTCTTGGTCATATCACGGACGTTGCGCCGCTTCCGGAGGAAACCGCCGAACACCCAGTACACGCTGAGCAACGGGGAGGGGGACAGCCGGAAGGACTCGGTCACGTCCGTGCCGTCGCCGGACGGCGCCAGCCGGTAATGCCAGCTGTTGACCACCCTGTCGCCGAGAACTACGGCGAACCCGAATTCCCGACCGGGTTCACATGCGGTCACTTTGCAGGTCGTCCAATAAACCGGACCTATTTCATTTCGCCGGACGTGGCCACGAAATTTCGCGCCGAGCGCCGGGCCGGTCGCATCGCCAAGCCACTCCGCTTCCATTACTTCGGGGGAGAACCGTCCAGTGTTACGGACGTCCGCGATCAGTTCCCAGATCTTCGCCGCGGGCGCCGCCATGTGAACCGTTGCCGAACCTTCCATGCCCCGATCCAAACACATGTGCCGATCGCGTCATAGACCCCAGCCACGGTGTTTATCAGTGCGGAACGGCCGCCTGGATAAGCCCGTTGATGATCTCCTTGATGCCCTGCGCGGGGTGCGAGTACCACCCGATCGGCATGCCCGACTGGGCGCCGCACTTCGGCCAGGGCTCAACACCCTGATCTGCGAAAAGCCGGTTGGCGACGGCGATTTGTTGCTCTCGCGAGGCCGTGGCCGGATTTCCGACACCGCCGTAGCGGGCCCAGGTGGAAGGCTTGAACTGCAGGCCGCCGTACGCGCCGTTGCCGGTGTTCGCGTGCCAGTTGCCGCCCGACTCGCACTGCGCGACCGCGTCCCAGTTGGGTGCGACGTCGGCGTCGGCGACTCCGGCGGACGGCCCCAGCGGGACCGCGATGAACGCGGTCACCATCGCGGCCTTGACGAAAGCCCTAGAGAGGTTTCTCATGTCAAGCAATTCGGCACGTGTGTACAAAGCGTTACCGTTTTGATTAATTCGCGAGATAAGAAGTTTATGGCATTTTGATGGCAAGAAATCAGCGTGATCAGCGGGTAGTTAGCCCGGCAAAGGTCAGGCGCAGTAGGACTTCGTCGCGGTCGTCAGGGCCTGTTGGTAAAGGCCGTCGAGGTGGCGAGCCCGGGCGACGCCGCTCCTGGCGGTGTCGAGCTGCGCGGGGCATTGCGGCGAGTGCAACACGTCCCAATTGGCTGCCAGCTGGGTCAGCATCGTTTGGTTGAAGCCGTCGATCGCCGACCGGGAGGCCGCCAGGTCGGGCGAGTCGGCCGGCGCACTCGACGGCGTCAGCTTCCAGTCGGCGAACCGGCGGTATTCGATGGCCTCGGTGGCGTCGATCTGGTCCCCGAACACCCGGGCGACGTAATCGGCGTCGAGGTGCCTCTCGGCGGCGTCCGCGCGCATGTCGGCCAGTACCTGCTGCACCCGGTCCGGATCCTCGATGAGGCCGTGCGTATGCCACTTGACGGCGGCCACCGGCTCGGCGACCTGCAATCGCTGCGCGGCGGCGTCGACCAACCCGGCCAGCGGGGCGGCGCTATCGGCTCGCGCCTGCGTCGCGGCCAGCGCGGCGACCAGCAGCCCGCAGGCACAAACGGCCCTTAATGCGCTACTGCGCCTGACGTTGGCCGTCAAGCGCAGTAGCGACATCCGTAATTGCGGGGTTATCCGCCGCCCCCGGGGGTCGCACCCAAGGAGCTCTGCAGGTCACCCTTCATCGCCTGCAGCTGGGCTCCCCAGTACTCCCAGCTGTGGGTTCCGTAGTTGGGGAAGTTGAACGTGGCGTTGTGGCCACCCGCGGCGTTGTAGGCGTCCTGGAACTTCTTGTTGACGCCGATCATGAAGTTGCTCTCCAAGAACGTGGCCGGCAGGTTGGCACCGCCGAGTTCGTTCGGCGTCCCGTTGCCGCAGTAGACCCAGAGTCGCGTGTTGTTGGCGACGAGCTGGCCGACGTTGACCAGCGGGTCGTTGCGCTGCCACGCGGGGTCGTTATCCGGGCCCCACATGTCTTCCTTCTTGTAGCCGCCGGCATCGCCCATCGCCAGGCCTATCCAGCTCTGCCCGGTGGACGGGCTGAGGTAGCCCGACAACGAACCGGCGTAGATGAACTGAGCGGGGTGGTAGATCGCCAGGTTCATCGACGATGCACCCGCCATCGAGATACCGACCGCCGCGCTGCCGTTGGCCTTGACGCCCTTCTCAGACGACAAGTACCCGGGCAGCTCGCTCGTCAGGAACGTCTCCCACTTGTAGGTCGAGCAGCCCGCCTTGCCGCACGCCGGGCGGTACCAGTCGGTGTAGAAGCTGGACTGTCCACCAACCGGCATGACGATCGACAGGCCGGACTTGTAGTACCACTCGAATGCCGGGGTGTTGATGTCCCAGCCGTTGTAGTCGTCCTGGGCCCGCAATCCGTCCAGCAGGTAGACCGCGGGCGAGCCGCTGCCACCGCTCTGGAACTGGATCTTGATGTTGCGGCCCATCCCTGCCGACGGCACTTGGAGGTATTCGACGGGCAGGCCGGGCCGCGAGAATGCATGCGCGGTGGCTCCACCGTCGGCAAGACCGATCAGGCCTGGCAGCACAGCTGCCGCTGCTGCACCGACTAAAAGCCGGCGCCCCCAGGCCCGGATCTTCTCGCTCACGTCTGTCATACCTGCGCCCCTTGTCCTTAGGTCGTGGTGGCTCTCAGCAAAAATTTACCGTGCTAATAGGTCAAATGTCGATTAGGACGCGATGTCATCTCAGTCGGGTATCGGTTTGCGCCACGTATTTCGCAACCCGGATAGCGAACACGCCGGCCGGCCGCGAGTCGGCGGGCGGGCCATCCATCCGCCAAAACGCCTGGCAGCTGGCCTGCTTCGCGCCGCCCGGCCCAGGCGAGCGGGCCGCCTGGGCGCGGTTGCCAGCCACGTGAAATTGGGTGACTGGGCCGATTACGGCGAGGCGCACTCGACAGGCGAATCGTTGCCGGTTTCACGCAATGCGGGCGCGAACCGCCCCGGCCGCCGAGCCGGTGTCGCGACGCGCCCCGCGTTGACGTGTCCGAAAATTCTTGGCGCCGTGCGCCACCCGCTCGCGTGCTCGTCTCGATATTTGGCATCGATGCAGCCGAACCCGCAGGGACCGCGTAGGCTCTCTCGGAGCAAGCCGATGGAAGACCTATCCCGGTCCGTTTCCGGCTCTCAGGAATCACCGCAGCCGCGGGCTTCATGGTGCGCGATGGTTGACCTGGGACCGCCGGAGTTCCGGGAACGATCGAGGTGCAAATTTGGACACGGTACTGGGGCTATCAGTGACGCCAACCACCGTCGGGTGGGTCCTCGCTGAAGGACATGGCGCCGACGGCACCATCCTGGACCACAACGAGCTGGCTTTGAGCGCCGGTCGCGGCGTGCGCGCGGTGAACACCGCAGAGCAGGTAACCGACGAAGTGCTGCGGGTGCACGAGCTGGCCGGCGCTAGCGATCGTCATCTGCGGGTTATCGGGGTGACGTGGAACGACCAGGCGGCCGCGCAGGCCGCGCTGGTGATGGAAGCGTTGACCGATGCGGGTTTCGACAACGTGGTCCCCGTTCGATTGCTCGAGGCCGTTGAGACCCTCGCGGTGGCCATTGCGCCGATCATCGGCTACCAGCAGACCGCCGTCTGCGTGCTAGAGCATGAATCGTCGACCGTCGTCATGGTCGACGGCCTCGACGACGACGCCCAGACCGTGGTCAAGGAGGTCGCCGGCGGCTTCGACGGGCTGCGCTCCTGGCTGACCGGAATGTTCAAGCGCACCGGTTGGCGACCGGGCGGAGTAGTCGTCGTCGGCGCCGACGACGATCTCAACGGCTTTTCGTGGCAGCTTGAAAAGGCTTTGCCGGTACCGGTTTTCGCCCAGACCATGGCTCAGGTGACGGTCGCGCGCGGCACCGCGCTGGCGGCCGCACAAAGTACCGAGTTCACCGACGAGCAGCTCGTCGATGTCGACGAGCAACCCGTCGCGGCGCCCACCGCGCGCCCGGGCCGCCGGTCCTACGCGGGGGCCGTGACGGCCTTGGCCGCGGGAGCGGTCACCTTCGTCTGCTCGGCGTCGTTTGCCCTCGGCATTCAGTTCGCTCCGGACGCGCAGCGCGGCACGAACAGGCACACGACGCCGACCCCGCAGGTCGCGGAGGCCGTCGCGCCCGTCGCCGCACACCCGCCGGCGGCCGAGTCACCCGCGCCCCCCGCGCCCCAGGCGCCCGCTCCCGCCGGCGAGCCGGTGGTGCACCCGAGCGTGCCGGACGAGCAGCAGGGCGGCGACGAGCGGCGAGACGATGCCAATGGCCGGCAGCCCTACTTGACGCGGGTCCTCGAGCACATCCCCGGCGACGCAGGCGATCAGGCGCCGAACGGCCCGGCGCAGCCCTAATTCGGTTGCCCCACAGGGGGAATCAATCGCCCTTGGCGCGCACCGCGGTGAACGACACCGTCACGTCGTCGGCGACCTGGACCGAGCCCATCAGCAGCGAGAAGGGCTTGACGCCGTAATCGGACTGGTGGACCGCTGATTCGGCCGACATGCGCCATGAGTCACCGAAATCCTCTGTGCGCAAGTCGATTACGTGCTCTCGCGACTTTCCCCGAATCTCCAGCGACCCGGCGAGGCGATAACCCTCGCCCGTTTCCTCAACGGCATCCGTGGCGAAACGGATCCGTGGAAAACGGCTGGCGCCCAACGACTTCAGCGCATTCGAGCGCACCAGGGCCTTCTCCGGGCCCGACAGCCCCTTGACGCCGCCCTGACCGCGCAGCACCTCGAACGAATCCGTCTCGATCTCCAACTCGACGGCAACCGGGTCGGCGCCGTCCCACTGCACCTTCGCGTGCCATCGCGTCATGTCGATCGTGAGGCGATGGCCCATTCGCGCGGCCCGGCCCGCGACGCCGGTGCGCAGCAGCAACTCGCCGTCGGATGAGTCGAGGCGCCAGAGACCGCCGGTCACATGGTCAGGACGGTGCGGTAATGCGCCCGACCCTCTTCCAGCGCCGCGTAGCCCTCCGCGGCCTTCGCCAGCGGCAGCTCCTCGATCCACGCCCGCACGCCGGAGACAACCGCGAAATGCATTGTGTCCTCTACATCTTTGGCCGTTCCCGAGGGATGGCCGACAATGCTGATCGCCGGCGTGATCAGCTGAGCCGGGCTGATCGGCAGTGGCTCCGGCGTGACCCCGATGGTGACCAGTTCACCTCGGGGCAGGATCCCACCGACCGTTGCGGCCATGGCGCCCGAGTTGGCCGCCGTCGCCAGCACCACCGTCGCGCCGCCCAACGCCTTCAGCGCTTCGGCGGGATCACCGGCGGTGGAGTCGATGTAGTGATGGGCGCCGAGCTTGCGCGCATCGTCTTGTTTGCCGGTGCCGCGATTGATGGCGATGGTCTCGAAGCCCATCGCCCGGGCGAACTGAACCCCGAGATGACCGAGGCCGCCGACGCCGAGGATCGCGACCCGGTCGCCGGGCAACGCCTTGGTGTGGCGCAGCGCGTTGTAAGTGGTGACGCCGGCGCAGCCCAGTGGGGCGGCTTCGGTGTCGGAGAGCTCGGCCGGCACCCGGGCCAGCGCACTGACCGGTACGGTCACCGACTCCGCGTATCCGCCGGGATATTGCCAACTCGGCACTTTCCCGTTCTCGCAATGAATGAACCGGCCTTTGTGGCACTGATCGCAGCGGTAGCAGCAACCACCGAACCATCCGACGGCGACGCGATCGCCGATCGCGAAACCCTGGACGCCAGCCCCGATTTCGGCGATCTTTCCGGCGATTTCGTGGCCGGGAGTCAGCGGCCACGTCATGTTCGGAAAGCCACCCGAAATGAAGTTGGCGTCGGTGCCGCAGATGCCGCACGCAGTGACCGTCAGCCGCACCTCGTCGCGGCCCGGTGGCTGGGTGTCGGCGTCGACCAGCTCCAAAGCTGCACCTGCGGACGGAACCTGGACGGCTCGATGAGTCGGCATTGACCTAGCTTGTCACCCCCGAGCCCGATGTGCGACCGCTATTTCTCCGAGCCGTTGGTGTGGTAATCGACCTGCCAGTGCTTGATTCCGTTGAGCCAGCCCGACCGTAGCCGCTCGGGCTTGCTGATCGCTTCCAGGTTGGGCATGGTGTCGGCGATCGCGTTGAACATCAGGTCGATCGTCATCCGAGCCAGGTTGGCCCCGATGCAGTAATGCGCGCCGGTGCCACCGAAACCCACGTGCGGGTTGGGATCCCGCAGGATGTTGAAGGTGAACGGGTCGTCGAAGACTTCCTCGTCGAAATTGGCTGAGCGATAGACCATTACGACGCGCTGGCCCTTCTTGATCTGCACGCCGGACAGCTCGTAGTCCTCCAGTGCGGTCCGCTGGAAGGACGTCACCGGGGTGGCCCACCGGACGATCTCGTCCGCCGCGGTGACGGGACGCTCCCGCTTGTACAGCTCCCACTGATCCGGGAAATCGGTGAAGGCCATCATGCCCTGCGTGATGGAGTTGCGCGTCGTCTCGTTACCGGCCACCGCCAGCAGGATGACGAAGAAGCCGAACTCGTCGTCGGAGAGCTTGTGGCCGTCGACGTCGGCCTGGACCAGCTTGGTGACGATGTCTTCCCCGGGGTTTTGCTGCCGGTCGGCGGCCATCTGCATGGCGTAGGTGATCAGTTCGATCGAGGCGCCCATGGGGTCGTTGCGGGCGAACTCGGGGTCCTGATCGCCCACCATCTGATTGGACCAATGGAACAGCTTCATGCGGTCTTCCTGCGGCACGCCCATCAGGCCGGCAATGGCCTGCAGCGGCAACTCGCAGGACACCTGCTCGACGAAATCGCCGGAGCCCTCGGCGGCCGCGGTCTCGACGATGCGTCGCGCGCGCTCGCGTAGGTCGTCGCGCAGCAGCTCGACGGCGCGCGGGGTGAAGCCGCGGGAGATGATCTTGCGGAGGTGGGTGTGCTGCGGGGCGTCCATGTTCAGCAGGACGTACTTGCCCGTCTCGCGCTGCTCGCGGACCGTGCCCTCGCGGTAGCGGGGAAGGGCGGTGTTCTCCAGGCTGGAGAAGACGTCGCTGCGCCGCGAAATCTCTTTGACGTCGTGGTGCTTGGAGACCACCCAGAAGCCGCCGTCTTCGAATCCGCCGACACCGTTCGGCTGTTCGTTCCACCAGATCGGCGCCGTCCGGCGAAGCTCGGCCAACTCTTCCACCGGCAGTCGCTCGGCGTGGATGTCCGGGTCGGTGAAATCGAACCCGGCAGGCAGATTGGGGACAGGCTTGGTGGTCGTCTCATTTGTTGACAAGGCCCACTCCTCGATACGAAGTCGTCTAGTCGTCCTCTTGTGCAAATAAACCATTGCTACGCCACGTTTGGGAAGGTTCCGGGAAAGATCGCCAACGCTGAATTGCAACACGTTCAGCGGCGATCAACCGCGGCGACATCGGCGCCCTGGCGCGCCCAAGACCGACCCTCGGCGCTGCGTGCCCGGCCGCGCCCGCACACCGCCTGGACCTTGTGGGCCGGCCCACAGTCGTTATGCTTTGTGCAGGTCACCGATGGGGCCGGGTGGCATCGACTCGAGGGTGGAACATGATTCGCGAATTACTCACCACCGCCGCGATGACGGGGGTCGCGCTGGGCGCGGCGCCCTGTGCGGCAGCCGGATACGACGGCGACGTGCCGGGCATGAACTATCAAGCCTCGCTGGGTGCGCCGTGCGACAACTACCAGAGCTTCATCTTCGGGCGCGGCACCAGCGGCCAGGCCGAGGCATGCCACTTCCCGCCGCAGAACCAGTTCCCGGCGCCCACCACCGGCTACTGGGTGATCTCTTACCCGCTTTACGGCGTCCAGCAGGCCGGCGCCAAGTGCCCGGGACCGCAGTCGGCGGCACAGTCGGACCGCGGGCTACCGATGCTCTGCCTGGGAGCCCAGGGATGGCAAGAGGGATGGTTCACCGGAGCAGGGTTCTTCCCGCCGTCCGGATAGCGATCATGTGCAGCGATCAGCCCGTCACGGCCGCGGTTCCGCGGTGGCTGCGCTTCGTCCTCGTCTCTGACCGCACCGGTTCGGCGTGGTACGTCGGGCTGGGTTTCTTCTTCGCGCCGATCCTCGCCGTGCTGTCGCCATGGCCGGCCGTCACCGCGGTGCTGTGGACGGTCATCGCGCTGACCGGGTTGTGGCTGGGGCTGCTCGGCATCGCGATGGCGGTGGGGCTCAGCCGAATCTTGCGCTCCGGCGCCGAGATCCCCGAGGACTATTGGCGCAAGCTCGTCAACTACTGACCCTCTAGAGTCGTAGCCAAGTTCGTTTCAAGCCCGCAACGATAGGAGACTCCGGTGGCCGTCAATCCCAAGGACGCGGTGGACGCGGTCAAGGACATCGCAACCAATGCTGTCGAAAAGGCTTCGGACATCGTCGAAAACGCCGGCGGCATCCTCCGCGGTGACCTCAAGGGTGGGGTCAGCGGCATCGTCGAGAGCTCGATCGACATCGCGACGCACGCCGTCGAACGGACCAAGGAAGTCTTTACCGGCGGCGGAAAGTACGAAGTCGACGACGAGTAGGCGGCGTCAGACGCCGGCGGCCTCGTTGAGCTCGTCGAGCGTGCTCGTCGCCTCCAGGTACTCCTGCACCCAGCGCTCGATGACGGTCGACGTCTTCTCGACCTTGGTGAACTGCCCGACCACCTGACCGACGGGGTTGAACGCCACGTCGACGGATTCGTTGGGGTACCGGTTCGTCGCCCGCACGGCCATGCCGGAAACCATGTACTGCAACGGCATTCCGAGCGGCTTCGGGTTATCCGGCGCCTCCCAGGCCTCGGTCCAGTCGTTGCGCAGCATGCGGGCCGGCTTGCCGGTGAACGAGCGGCTGCGCACGGTGTCGCGGCTGCCGGCCTTGACGTAGGCCTGCTGCTGCACCGGGGTGTTCGAGGATTCCTCGACCATCAACCATTGCGAGCCGGTCCACGCGCCCTGACAGCCCAGCGCCAAGGCCGCGGCGATCTGCTGGCCGCTGCCGATGCCGCCCGCGCCGAGTACGGGGACCGGGGCGACCTCCTTGACGACCTGGGGCCACAGCACGATCGAGCCGACCTCGCCGCAGTGCCCGCCGGCCTCGCCGCCCTGGGCGATGATGATGTCGACGCCCGCGTCCGCGTGCTTTTTGGCCTGAGACGGGGAGCCGCACAGCGCCGCCACCTTGAGCCCGGCGTCGTGGATGTGCTTGATCATCTCCGCGGGCGGGGTGCCGAGCGCGTTGGCGATCATCTTCACCTTGGGGTGCGTGAGCGCCACCTCGACCTGGGGGGTGGCCGTCGCCTCGGTCCAGCCGAGCAGCTGCAGCGTGTCGCCGTCGCTCTCCTCGACCGGCACACCGTGATCGGCCAGGATCTTCTTGCCGAAGTCGAGGTACTCCTGGGGCACCATCTTGCGCAGCGTCTCGGTCAAATCCTCGGCGGACTGGCCCGAGTCCATACCCTCGTACTTGTTCGGAATGACGATGTCGACGCCATACGGGTGGTCGCCGATGTTCTCGTCGATCCACTTGAGCTCGATTTCCAGCTGCTCGGGCGTGAAGCCGACGGCACCGAGCACGCCGAACCCGCCGGCCTTGCTGACGGCTACCACGACGTCGCGACAGTGGGTGAAGGCGAAGATCGGGAACTCGATACCGAGTTCGTCGCAAATAGGGGTGTGCATTACAACTCCTGGGGCGCTCGCCGAACTGAAACGTGTTCTAGTTTAGTACGCGCGCCCATGACGTGGCCAGGGGGCCCTGGATCACGGCGTCCAACTACGACGCGTCGCCCTGACCTGTCCGATCGCGAGACCCTTGATCCGCTCCGGCGCCAGCGGTAGCGTAGTCCTGCCAATTACGACACGCGCGGTAGCGTAATTTTGGCTCCTCGTCCAGCGAAAGGATCGGCCCGGATGCGCAGCCGTTACGCAGGCGATCCCTTCACCACCTCCACGCCCGAGATCGCCACGGCGCTCGAGGATGTCAGCATTCCGACGCTGCTCCTAGCCCTGGTGCATATCACCGGCGACCCCCGATTCATCCGCGACTACAAGCAGATGGGCATCTTCCTCAACGAGGTGCAGGGGTTCATGTCCGAGGAGGACAAGGCGCGCGCCCGGGCCGAGGCGCTGTCGGTGATCGCCGATTACCGGGACCGCGGCTGCCCGGAGCCGGAGCCGCTGAGCCCCGAACTCATCCGGGAGATGATGGATTGGGCGGCGTGCGAGCACGTCGGAGACGACTACCTGGCGCTGGTCTCCGAGGAGCTGGACCTCGACGGGGTCGACCCCCGGCGTCCGGCGCCACTGCCGGCCGAACGCACCGGCGAGCTTCCGGTCGTCGTCATCGGTTGCGGCGAATCCGGCATCCTGGCCGGCGTTCGTCTCCAGCAGGCCAACGTCCCGTTCACGATCGTGGAGAAGAACGCCGGTCCCGGCGGAACATGGTGGGAGAACAGCTATCCCGGCGCGCGGGTGGACGTGGCGAACCATTTCTACTGCTACAGCTTCGAACCCAACAACGACTGGACGCACTTCTTCGCCGAGCAGTACGAACTGCGGGACTACTTCACGAAGGTCATCGACAAGCACGACCTGGGCGAGCGGGTGCGGTGGAACACCGAGGTGCTGGCGGCCGAGTGGAACGACGACGACGGCAGCTGGAGCGTTTCGGTGCGCGGCGCCGACGGTTCAGCGGAGACGCTGCGCGCCCGGGCCATCATCACCGCGGTCGGGCAGCTCAATCGCCCCAACATTCCCGCGATCGACGGCGCTGACCGTTTCGCGGGGCCGTCGTTTCACTCCGCGGCATGGGATCACTCCGTCGACGTGACCGGCAAGCGCGTCGCCCTGATCGGGGCCGGCGCCAGTGGATTTCAGATCGCCCCCGCGATCGCGGCGGACGTCGAACACCTCACCGTCTTCCAGCGCACCGCGCAGTGGATGTTCCCCAACCCGATGTACCACGACGAGGTCGGCGACGGCGTGCGCTGGGCAATGCGCCACCTACCGTTCTACGGCCGGTGGTATCGATTCCTGGTGCTGTGGCCCGGATCCGACAAGGGGCTGGACGCCGCCGAAGGCGACCCGAACTACACCGGTGACGATGCGGTGAGCGACATCAACGCCGCCGCCGCGATGATGTTCTCGCAGTGGATCACCGGCCAAGTCGGCGACGATCAAGAGCTGCTGGCCAAGGTGCTGCCCGACTATCCCGCCTGCGGCAAACGGACCCTGCAGGACAACGGGAGCTGGCTGCAGACGCTGCAGCGCGACAACGTCGAATTGGTGCGCACCCCGATCCGGGAAATCACCGCCAATGGCGTGGTCACCGATGACGGCGCGAGCCATGACGTCGATATCATCGTCTACGCCACCGGATTTCGGCACACCGATGTGCTGTGGCCGCTGAAAGTGACCGGCCGCAACGGAGTCGACCTGCACGAGATGTGGGGGACCCGCCCGTACGCCTACCTGGGTATCACCGTCCCGGAGTTTCCCAACTTCTTCATCGTCTACGGGCCCGGGACGCACCTCGCCCACGGCGGCAGCCTGATCTTCCAGTCCGAACTGCAGATGCGCTACGTCGACCAGTGCCTGCAGCGGCTGGCCGAGTCCGACGTGCACTCGATGGAACCCAAGCCGGATGCCGCCACCGACTGGCATCGACGCACGCAGGTCCAGATCAAGAAGATGGTGTGGTCGCATCCCGCGGTCAAGCACTCCTACTTCAAGAACGCCGACGGGGAGATCCACACCGTCAGCCCCTGGCGCCTCAACGAATATTGGGCCGCCGTCCGCGAGCCCGACTGGTCACAATTCATTGTGCGAGAAGGAAAGTGAAGACACCATTATGCGCACGGTAGTCGTCGACGGCCCCCGCAACATCCGGGTCGATACGCGTCCCGATCCAGCACTTCCCGGACCCGACGGGGCGATCGTTGAGGTCACCGCCGCCGGCATCTGCGGATCCGACCTGCATTTCTACGAGGCTGATTTTCCGATGCCGGACCCGATCGCGCTGGGCCACGAAGCGATCGGCACCGTCGTGGAGGTCGGGCCCGACGCGCGCACGGTCCGGGTCGGCGATCAGGTGATGATTTCGTCGGTGACCGGCTGCGGCTCCTGCCCGGGGTGCGCCACCAACGATCCGGTCATGTGCTACTCCGGCTTTCAGATCTTCGGTGGGGGACTGCTCGGTGGTGCCCAGGCCGACCTGCTCGCCGTTCCCGCCGCCGATTTCCAGCTGCTGAAGATGCCGGAAGGCATCAGCACCGAACAGGCACTGCTGCTCACCGACAACCTGGCCACTGGCTGGGCGGCGGCGCAGCGGGCCGACCTTCCGTTCGGCGGCACCGTCGCGGTCATCGGCCTGGGTGCGGTCGGACTCTGCGCGCTGCGCAGTGCGCTCTTCCAGGGTGCCGCAACGGTTTTCGCCGTTGATATGGTCGACGGCCGATTGGATCGCGCGGCCCAGTGGGGCGCGACGCCGGTCAAGGCACCGGCCCTCGAAGCGATCATGGCAGCGACCGGCGGGCGGGGCGCCGACGCCGTGATCGACGCCGTTGCCACCGACTCCTCGCTGACCGACGCGATCAACGCGGTCCGCCCCGGCGGAACCGTCTCCGTTGTCGGCGTGCACGACATGAATCCGTTCCCGCTCAACGCGTTGGGCTGCTTGATCCGCAGCACGACGATGCGATTCACCACTGCACCGGTGCAACGGACCTGGCCCGAGCTGATCCCGCTGCTGCAGTCCGGGCGCCTCAACGTCGACGGCATCTTCACCACCACGTTCCCGTTGGACGAAGCGGCCAAAGGCTACGCGACAGCGGAATCGCGGTCGGGCGACGATGTGAAGATCCTGCTGACGCCCTAATGCCCTTCGCGGCGAACGTGGTTCGCCAGGTAGCGCAGCGCCCGCACCGGCCGACGAGGCCGAACCGACGCCAGGCACATCACCGGCCAGCCATGCGCTGCCGCGGCGGCGGCCAAACCCGAACGCGGGTTCACCGGCCGCGGATAACCGACAACCGACATTGACGCCGTGTCCTCGTCGCCGTCGGCGTAGAAGTAGCTGTGCTGCACCGCAACGTCATTGTCTTGACAGAACTGTTGCACCGCGGACGCTTTCGTCGTTCCCCAAACGATCGGCTTGACGATGCCACCCGTCAGGTTCCCGTGCTCGTCGAGTTCGAAGCGATTGCACTGGACATTGGCGATGCCGAGAAAGCGGGCAACCGGCAGGGCCTGGATCGACAGCGCCGACGAGCTCAACACGACCGTGTGCCCGCGCTCCTGATGCGCGTGCACGATGTCATGCATATGCGAATACAACCGCGAGGCAACACGTTCGACGAACAACCGCTCACCGAGCTCGTCAAGATCGATGAGCGACTCGCCCCGCAGATATCCGGCGGCCCGAACGATCAGGCGCTCGAATTCCAGGCGGCCGAATCGATACCGCAGCGCGGCATCGAACACTCCGACGAGTTCGCCGAGCCCGACTTGCCTGCGCCGAATGCGATCACCGACATGCACCGCCGCGGTGAAGCCGTCGACCAACGTGCCATCGAGATCGAAGAACGCACCGACCGCCGGTCCCGCTGCGCTGGAGGCGATCTCGGCAATGGCATCGGCGGGGGAGAGCATCGTCATGGTCGGTACCCAGCTCACCGGGCCGCCGTGATGTACTGCGAGCGCATGAAGCCGTCGATCTTCACGTCGACGTCGGGTGGCGTCATTCCGTAGCCGGCCTGCAAGTCGAGGGTGTTGCGGACGGGCTCGACGCTCCAGCCGTGCCCGGCCAGCCAATCGGCGGGGTCGCCCTTGGGCTCGTAGGTGAGCGCGGAAAAGTCCACATCGCCGGACATGTTGACGCCGGGGTGGTTGGTTTCCAGCGCTTCGAGCTGGTCGTGGTCGAGCCGCGACCCCAACGCGCCGATAGCGATTCGACTGCCGGAGGCGCTGAGTCCACTGATCCGGGTGAAGAGCGTGTTCTGGGCTTCGTCGGTCAGATAGGGCAATATCCCTTCGACCGACCAGGCACTGGGCGCTTCGCTGTCGAAGCCGGCCGCTTCCAGCGACCGGGACCAGTCGGTGCGCAAATCGGCGGCGACCTCGACCCGCGATGCCTTGGCAACCGCGCCGTGTTCGCCCAGCACCCGCGCCTTGAATTCCAGGACTTTCGGCAGGTCGATTTCGAAAACGCTTGTTCCGGGCGGCCATTCGAGGCGATAAGAGCGTGAGTCCAGGCCCGCGGCGACGATCACCGCTTGCCGGATGCCGGCCGCACCCGCCGAGCCGAAAAAGTCGTCGAAGAAACGGGTTTGCACGCCGTACAGCCGCGGAAAGGCGGTCTCGTCGTCGCTGCTGCCCGGATTGGCAAGCGTAGCCGCCAGATACGGGTCCTCGGATGCCTCGATGAACACCTTGGCGTATTCGTCGCGCACCAGCGGTTGAGGGCTCAGGGCGTGCACCGCGCGCCAACCCGCAACCAGCAGAGCGGTATAGCCGACGCTGCTGACGATGTCCCATTGGTCGTCCTCGGAACGGAGCGAGCCGAACTCAGGCCCGGATGGCGCAGTGGTCATGGTCGCCCCTCCCTCTACACGGCCAAATACGCCGACATAACCAAGGTACCTGCGGGGCTGCGCTCAGAGCTCCAGAAACACCGTTACTGGCCCGTCGTTGACCAATTCGACCTGCATATTCGCCCCGAACACTCCGGTCTCGACATGGGCGCCCAACCCGCGCAACGCCTCCGCGAAAGCCGCTACCAGGGGTTCGGCCACCGCACCGGGAGCCGCGGCATTCCAGGATGGTCGGCGGCCCTTGGCGGTATCGGCGTAGAGCGTGAACTGGCTGACCACCAGGATCGGCGCCGCGATATCCGCCGCGGACCGCTCGTCGGCGAGAATGCGTAGCGTCCAGAGCTTTTCGGCGAGGCGGCGGGCCTTCGCCTCATCGTCGCTGTGGGTGACGCCGACCAGCGCCAGCAGCCCCTGGCTTTCGGGCCGGATGGCGCCCACCACCTGACCGCCGACCGACACCGCCGCTGACGAGACCCGTTGCACCAGAACCCGCATGGCTCGATGCTGCCAGGTCGGGTGGGTACGCTCGTCAGGTGTCTGTTCTCGTCGCTTTTTCCGTCACCCCGCTCGGCGTTGGCGAAGGCGTCGGCGAAATCGTTGCCGACGCGGTCCGGGTGGTCCGCGAGTCCGGCCTGCCCAACAAGACCGATTCGATGTTCACCGTGCTCGAAGGCGATACCTGGGAAGAAGTGATGGCGGTCGTGCAGCGCGCGGTCGAGGCCGTGGCGGCCCGCGCCCCTAGGGTCAGCACGGTGATCAAAGCGGACTGGCGATCCGGCGTCGAGGACGCGATGACGCAGAAGGTCGCCACCGTCGAGCGCTACCTCTCCGACGGCTAAGTCTGGTGAGTGTGGGGCCGCGGTGGCCGGGACCGGCGTGTCGCCGCCGTGAGCGCACACTCAACGCCGCGGACCCACGTTCGCGTCAGTAGGCTCATCCCGGTGAGCGCACGCGCAGGCATTGTCGTCACCGGGACCGAAGTACTCACCGGACGCGTCCAGGACCGCAACGGTCCATGGATAGCGGACCGGCTGCTCGAACTGGGCGTGGAATTGGCCCACATCACCATCTGCGGCGACCGCCCTTCCGACATCGAGGCCCAGCTGCGCTTCATGGCCAACCAAGGCGTGGACCTGATCGTCACCAGCGGGGGCCTGGGTCCCACGGCCGACGACATGACCGTCGCGGTGGTCGCGCAATTCTGTCAGCGCGAGCTGGTACTCGACGAAGAAGTCGAAACCAAGATCGCCGACATCCTGAAAAAGCTTATGGCGCACTTCGATTCGGAGAACTTCGACGCGGTGCGCGCCGCCAACCGCAAGCAGGCCATGGTCCCGGTCGGGGCGCAGGTGCTCGACCCGGTGGGCACCGCCCCGGGCGTGGTGGTGCCCGGAAAGCCGACGGTGATCGTGCTGCCCGGGCCGCCGCGCGAGCTGCAACCCATGTGGCACAAGGCGATCGAGACACCCGGGGCTCAGGACGCGATCGCCGGCCGGACGATTTACCGGCAGGAGACGATACGGATGTTCGGCCTGCCCGAGTCCGGCCTGGCCGAGACGCTGCGCGCGGCCGAGACATCGGTCCCCGGGTTCGCCGCCCTGGAGATCACCACCTGCCTGCGGCGCGGCGAGATCGAGATGGTGACCCGCTACGAGCCGGACGCGGCGGACGTCTACGCGCAGCTAACCCGGCTGCTGCGCGATCGGCACGGCAATCAGCTGTATTCCGAAGACGGCTCGCAGGTCGATGATCTGGTCGCGCGGTTACTGGCCGGCCGCCGCGTCGCCACCGCGGAATCCTGCACGGCGGGCCTGGTGGCGGCGCGGCTGACCGACCGGCCCGGGTCGTCCGACTACGTGATGGGCGGCGTCGTCAGCTATTCCAACGACGCGAAGGTGCAGCTGTTGGGCGTCGATCCGGCGCTCATCGAGACGCACGGCGCGGTCTCCGAACCGGTGGCCGAGGCGATGGCGGCGGGCGCGCTGCAGCGTTTCGGCGCCGATACCGCCGTCGCGATCACCGGAATCGCCGGTCCCGGTGGGGGAACGCCGGACAAGCCCGTGGGCACGGTCTGCTTTACCGTGCAGCTCGCCGAGGGCCGGAAGGATACCCGGACGCTGCGGCTACCTGGGAATCGCTCCGACGTCCGGGAACGCTCGGCGACGGTCGCGATGCACATGTTGCGCCGCGCGCTGAGCGAGCAAGCACCCCTCTAGCTCTACGGTGCCGACCCTCTTCACCCGGCTACGCCGCGCTCGCGATCGCCACGAAGCTCACTTCGCTTCCGTTGGGAGAAAAGCGCTTTCGGCGGTGCCGAAGCGGATTCCCGTCGCGTCCTTGCCGATCAACGTCAGGAAGGCCACGGCGAGCAACACCGGCACGATCGTGACGGCCAACGCGAACGGGTAGCCGTGCGACTCGGCCAGCCGCTCCTGGATGGGCAGATTGAACGCGGCCAGCAGATTGCCGAGCTGATACGTCACCCCGGGATAGAGGCCGCGGATGGCGTCCGGCGACATTTCGGTCAGGTGCGCGGGGATCACGCCCCAGGCGCCCTGCACGCAGATCTGCATCAAAAACGAACCGAGGCACAGCATCGCGGCGGTGTGCGAGTAGGCGAAGAGCGGGACGATCGGGAGCCCGAGAATCGCACAGAACACCACGGTGTAGCGGCGGCTGAACCGCTGCGACATCGAGCCGAAGAACAGCCCACCGATGATGGCGCCGATGTTGTAGACCACCACGATCCACTTGACCGTGACGCTGTCGAGGCCGGCGCCGTGGTTGGTCGTCGAACCCAGGAAGGTCGGGTAGACGTCCTGGGTGCCGTGGCTCATCCAGTTGAACGCGGTCATCAGCGCCACCAGGTAGAAGAACCGGCGAATGATCTTGCCGTCGCGCAACACGTCGCGCACGCGGGTGTTGGTGAGCTTCATCTGCTCCTGGGCGGCTTCCCACACCTCGGACTCCTGCACCCGGTAACGGATGACCAGGCTGATCAACGCCGGGATGATCGACAGGCCGAACAGCCAGCGCCAGGACAATCCCAGCCAGTCCATCACCACCAGCGATCCCACACTCGCCAGCAGGTACCCGAACGCGTAGCCCTCCTGTAGCAGCCCGGAGAAAAAGCCGCGCCGCTCGACGGGAACCTTCTCCATCGCGAGCGCCGCGCCCAGACCCCATTCGCCGCCCATGCCAAGGCCGTACAACAGCCGCAGGATCACCAGCACGGTGAAATTCGGCGCGAACGCACAGAGGAACCCGACGACCGAGTAGAAGATCACGTCCACCATCAGGGGTGTGCGCCGACCGACGCGGTCGGCCCACATGCCGAACAGCAACGCGCCCACGGGACGCATCGCCAGGGTGGCCGTCGTGATGAACGCGACCTCGGCCTTGCTGTGGTGGAAAGTCTTTGCGATGTCGGCGTAGACGAACACCACGATGAAGTAATCGAAGGCGTCCATCGTCCAGCCCAACATCGCGGCGATAAACGAATTTCGCTGATCGGCGTTGATCCGTTGAGTTGTCACGTCATGCATCGTGGCCTACCCAGCGCGCCGGCGCGACCCGTTCCGCCAGGCAATCCGCGGGAGTAAGTTCCCGATACATGCGGATCATCGATGCCGATGGACATGTCGCCGAGAACTCCTCGCTGGCGATCGAAGCGATCAAGCGCTGGCCGGATCACGTAAAGCCCAGCACCGACCGGCGGCTGCGGCTGATGATCGAAGGACGCAACTACCCGGAGGATCGCGGCCCGGGCGCCGGCTGCCCGCCCGAACACGGGATCAGCAAGTCGCCCAACATCAACTGCTCGTCGCCCGAGGGCGTGCTCGGCGATGCCGACCGCGATCACATCGACACGATGGTGCTGTATCCGAGCCTGGGGCTGTGCGCGCCCAGCCTCGAAGATCCAGAGTTCGCAGCGGGATTCGCGCGGCTCTACAACCAGTGGATCGCCGACTACTGCGCCTCCTCGGGCGGCCGGTTGCGCGGGGTGGCCGTGACGCCCATCGAACACGGGCAGCTGGCCATCGACGTCATGACGGAGGCCAAAGACCTCGGGCTAGTGGCGGCGCTCGTCCCGCCGGCGCTGAAGACGCGGAATCTGGACCACCCGGACCTCGACCCGTTTTACGCCGCCGCGGTGGATCTGGGGATGCCGCTGGGCGTGCACGGCGCGCCCGGCATTCACCTGCCGAAGATCGGCGTGGACCGCTTCACCAACTACATCCAGGTGCACTGCATCAGCTTCCCGTTCGACCAGATGACGGCGATGACCGCGATGGTGTCCGGCGGTGTGTTCGAACGGCACCCGCAGTTACGGGTCGCGTTCCTCGAGGCGGGCGCGGGCTGGGTGCCGTTCTTCATGGACCGCCTGCACGAGCATTACGAGAAGCGCGGGGACTGGGTCGAACGGGGCTGGCGGCGCGATCCGCACGAGTACCTGCGGGCCGGCAACATCTGGGTGACCTGCGAGCCGGAGGAACCGATCCTGCCGGGCGTGATCGACGTGCTCGGCGACGACTTCATCATGTTCGCCAGCGATTACCCGCACTGGGACGGCGAATGGCCGGAAAGCACCAAGCACCTGCGAACCCGCCCGGACATCAGTGAGCAGGCCCGGGAGAAGATCGGCGGGCGCAACGCGCAGCGCTTCTACGCGCTTAACTAACTGCCGTCCGCAGGCCGTCTCGCCTGGCCCAATCCGGCTGTCCGGCAGTGAATTTGGTCCAGGCCACTACTTCCACCGGCGTTCGGTGGCAGGATCTTTCGACATGGGCCCATTTCTTGCTCGCGCCGCGCTGACCGGCCTGGCGTTGTGGGTTGTCACCAAGTTCGTGCACGGACTGAACTTCGTCGGTGGCAACAACACGTTGCAGCGGGTCGGCATCATCTTTGTCGTCGCGGTGATCTTCGGCCTGGTCAACGCGATCATCAAGCCGATCGTCCAGATCCTGTCGATCCCGCTCTACATCGTGACGCTCGGCCTTTTCCACGTCGTCGTCAACGCCCTGATGCTGTGGTTCACCGCGCGAATCACCGAAGACACCACGCACTGGGGACTGCAGATCGATCACTTCTGGTGGACGGCGATCTGGGCCGCAATCGTGTTGTCGATCGTGAGCTGGCTGCTGTCGCTGGCGAGCCGCGACGTAAGACGCGCCACCGACCGTTAAGTCGGCCGCCGTGGCAACGTGAAGCTTGCGACGCGTTGTCGATGCTCACGGGCATGGACCGGTCCGGTTAAGCGGTTAATATTATTGAAATAGTAAGGGTTTCAGTTGCGTTCGCGCGGACGAGCCCCGGCACTCCGACAACACGTGTTTGCAGTTTGCGGGCAAAAAAATTGCGATATTTCCCGCCGGCAAACGCTAATTGCACATATGCTAACTACGGTCGTCAACGCCGAACGGGTCTCGGATTGACGGCTACTCCGGCCACCTTTCGGGACAAGGGCGGCGTCGCCACTAACTCCTCAAGACGACGGGATCCCGCGATGATGCACAGTGCCGCGGCTGGAACCTCCGTGCGGGTTTCCAGCAGCCAGTTCGGTCAGCAGGCCGCCGATGCGCAAGGCGCCCTGCGGGCGATCACCGAGTGCACCGGATCCTCGGTCGTCATGCATGTGGGTGGGGACATCGACGCCAGCAACGAGAGCGCCTGGCGGTGCCTGCTGAGCAAGAGTGCCGCCCAGGCCGTCGCGCCCGGTACGTTCGTAATCGACCTGCGCGACCTGGATTTCATGGGGTCGCGCGGTTATGCCGTCTTGGCGCACGAGGCCGCACAATGCCTCAGCCGAGGCATCGCCCTGCGGCTGGTCACCAGCCAGCAGATCGTGGCCCAAACCATCGCCGCCTGCGGGCTGTACCCGCTGGTTGCTACCTATACGACCGTAGAGACCGCGCTGGCCCAGTCCGCTTAGGCAGCTTCGACCAGACGCAAAACATCACGCGCGCAACCCCACGACAGCGTCACCCCGTTGCCGCTGTGCCCGTAGTTGTGAATGCAGCGAGCCGCCCCGAGCGCCTCGGCTTCCACGCGGACCGACGGGCGGTCCGGCCGCAAGCCCGTGATCGTCTCGATGACTTCGGCTCGTCCAAGGCGCGGCTCGATCCGTAGGCAGCGCTGCAGGATGCGTTCCGTCACCTCGGGATCGGCGGCGGTGTCCCAGCGGTCGGGGATGCTGATGCCGCCGCACACCACGCGCTGCGGGTGCGGGAAATAACAGACCCATTCGTTTCCGGTGCCGATTTCCAGAAACAGTTGCCGCAGACCGGGATTGGACAGCACCACGTGCTGGCCGAAAAGCGGGCGCACCGATGCGTCGCCCGCCAGCGCGCGGGCGCCGAGCCCGGCGCAGTTGACCACTATCGGTGCGGCGTCGGCCGCTTCGGCCAACGACTGCACGGGGTGCACCTCGATCTCGACTCCGGCGGCGCCAAGTCGCCGCGCCAGGTAGTCGAGGTATTGCGGCATGTCGATCATCGGCACGGTGGCGCGAAACCCCAACCGAAAGCCCTCGGGTAGATCGGCCGCCTCGGCCGGGCGCAGGTCGGGGATCAGGTTCGCCGCCGACGACATCGCCTCGTCCCCGGTGAGGTCGCCGACGGCCAGTGCCGGCGCCATCTGCACCCCGGTCGTGGGATCGTCGGCCAGGTCGCGGAACACCCGCAGGGAATGCTCGGTCCAGGCCAGCGTCTGGGTGGCCCGTTCGGCCGGCCGTGGCGGGGCCCATACGGCTCCCGCCACCACCGAGGTCGTCTGCCGCGGCAGCGCCGCCGCCCACACCCGCACCGGCCATCCGGCTTCGGCCAGACTCAGCGCCGAAGTCAACCCGCTGACGCCGGCACCGATCACGACAACCGGTTGCGTACTTGCCATGGCCGCCACGCTAGCCAAAACCAACCGCCGACGCGCCCGCGCTCGGTCGCCGCGAGCCGCTCAGGCAGTCATCAGTTGTGGGGCGGGGCCGGCTGGCCATTCGGGGCAAGCAGCCCGTTGAGGATGCCCAGGCCGGCCTGCACCTGCGGCCCGGAGGCTTCCGGGGGCGGGGTGGCGTCCGGAGTCAGCTGCCAGGGCTGGCAGCCGTCGGTCTTGAACGCTTTGTCCGTGGGCTGAATCACGACGACCTGCGCCTTCTTGCTCAGCGAGTTGTCGAGCAGCGCGCCGTCCGGGTTACCCGACCGCTTCCAGTAACAGGTCCCGTTGCCGACGGGCCCCGCGGTGCTGTACGTGCCCGGCACGATGTCGGACCCGACCGCGAAGGTGCCGTCCTTGTCCATCGTGGTTTTCGGTCCACCCGGCGCGGGCGACGGCGAGGCCCCCGGGGATGCCGCAGGCGAGGGCGATGCCGACGGCGGCCGCGAAGGCGCCGGTGAGGCGGCCGGCGAAGGCGAAGGTGACGGCGATGCGCCCGGCGCCGGCCCCGGCGCAGGTCCCCGTGTGTCGTCCGGATCGGCGCCGGCAACGGCAGCGGACGCTGCCCAGCCCGCAATCACGAGACTCGCGGCAGCCAACCGTGCCGCGGTAGCTACTCCACCCATAGAAATCGAGGGTACCGGGGTGATGACGCTAATTCACATCGTCGTGAAATTGTCCGGCCGTGGCGAGCCGCCTAGGGGAGGCGTCGCACCGTGCCCGCATACGCGAGCGCGTGCTCGTAGACGTCGAGGTTGTCGCGGGAGATCCTCGCGTGTACCGGGCGTTCGAGGAAGAACCGCAGCACCGGGTTGTAGGCGTGATAGGTCTCGTGGAAGGTCAGCACCGTGGTGCCGTCGGGCTGCTCCTCGAGCTCGTGATACCCCTCGGCGCGCGACCACAGCGGCGCGCCGACCGCCACGTAGCGCGACAGCTTGTTCATCTCGGCCTGGGTCACGGTCTCCCAGGACCGCGCCCTGCCACCCGAGAGCAGGTACTTGGGGACCGGGAAGATGCAGGTGCGCACCAGACCCTCGCCGGCTTCGTTGCCCTCGTTGAGAATTTCCATGCTCCCGGTCGGCCACGTGAGGACCCGAGGCCGCGGAGCGTCCGGCGGCACCGGCGGATGCAGCACCCGCCAGACTTTGCGCGGCGGCGCGTCGACGTGGAATCGCACGGTGTAGGACTGCATCAGCTTTCTCCCCAACCGTCCCAATAGGTGATCGACTCGGCGGGCGGCCGCTTGGCCGGCCGGAAGTCGGTGCCGATCGTGTACGCGACAGGGAACAGCGCGGCCTGGGTGACCGTCTCCGGTATGCCGAGCAGCTCGGCCACCTCCCGCTCCTTGAACAGGTGCATGGTCGTCCACACCGATCCCAGCCCGCGAGAGCGCAGCGCCAGCAGGAAGCTCCAGCCGGCCGGGATGATCGATGCCCACGCCGCCGCGGCAACGCCCAATTCCGCACTGTCGATGCGCTGTTCGATGCAGGGGATGACATGCACCGGAACCCGACCCAGCGTTTCGGTCAGGCTCATCGCGCTCTGATACACCCGCCGCGTCTGGGGGTCCGCCGCGTTGTCGGCCGCGTACTCCAGGTACTGCGCGCCGATGCTGCGGTAGATCTCGGCGATCGCGGCACGCTTGCCGGCGTCGGTGATCACCAGCCAGCGCCAATCCTGCGTGTTGCTGGCCGTCGGCGCCTGCATCGCGAGCTGGATGCATTCCAGAACCACCTCGCGGCTGACCGGGCGGGTCAGGTCGAGGCGTTTGCGAACCGACCGCGTGGTGCTCAGCAGCTCATCGACGGTGGCGATGTCCATTGGTCCTTCCCGATGCTCTGTCAAAGGTCGATGGCGCAGGACTGGTCGACGCCCAGCACGGTCAAAGAACGCCCCAGGCCGAGGAATACCGCGACGCACAGCGTGAGATCGAGGATCTCGCCGTCGGAGAACGCGTCCCGAAGTCGTTGGAAGAACGCATCATTCATGGATGCGTGGTCGGTCGCGAAGCGCTCGGCGTATTCGATGGCGAGGCGCTGGCGCGGCGTGTAGCCCGGGTAGCTCGCGTATGCCGCGACGTTGTCATACAGCTCGGCCGCGACGCCGGCATCCAGCACCGACTGGGCCCGAAAGCCCGAGCACGCGACGCAGTCGTTGATCTGCGCGATGCGCATTCTTGCCAGCTCGCGCTCGTCGGCGGGCAAGATGCTCTGCTGATAAGCACCACGGATCATCCGCTCGACCATGCCCCCGAGCTCGGGGCGCAATGTCCAGATCATGGCGGCTTCGCCGCCGGGGCCTTCCGGCACATCGAGCCTTGCCATCAGCGAACTCCTGTCCGGTAAGGGCCGTACCGAAATGAGCAAACCAGATTCTCAACTCGGCTGTCTAGGCCGCGCAGCACGCGCAATTGTGCATATGTAGACCCGGCATAGACCACCCGGACTTTCGGGATTAACGTCCGTTGGGCGGCGTTCAGCCCCTCCGCCGCGATTGGGAGGTACTCGACGTGCTTTTCATGCACGAGGTACACACGGTGCGCGGTCGCGCCGAAGATGACTTCGAAGCCGCATTCCGCGAGGGCTGGATGCCCACGCTCGCCGCTGGCGACGACGCCCGCCTGCTCTGGTACTCCAATCAGGCGCACGGCAGCGGCCCCGCCTACACCGTCGTCACGGTGACGGCCGTCCGCGACGGGGCGGCGTGGGAGCGGCTGACGCTGCGGGTCCAGAAGGGCGACCTGCGGGAGTGGATGCGTGGTCTCGACGAACTCCGCCATGAGGTCGACGCCAAGCTCCTGGTGCCGCTGCCCTGGTCACCGCTGCAGGACGTGCGGTTGGACGAAGTGCCGGTGGATGGGCGCGAGCACGAGATGACGCTGTACATGGAAGACACCATGTGGCCGTACGAGGACAAGTTCGAGGAATACATCGTCCGCTGCGGTGAGGTCTATGCCCGCGGCCTAGAGCAGCCGTCGTCGATGTTGAAGATGCACGCCGCATTTCAGCCCGCGCTGGGCAGTCACGTGCGCCGTGAGGTGATCCTGATGCAGCGCATCAGCCGGCCGGACGCGCTGCTCGATCTGCTGCGCAGCCATATCCCCGCCGAGTACCGCGCGCCGGGAACTTGGATGTACGACGCTTTGGATCTGCGCGACCAGTGGACCAGCCGGCTGCTGCGGACCGCCGAGTGGTCACCCCTGTACTAGGCCGCGAATGAATACGGGCACAGTCCTCGACGCCGCCGCGGCCGGTGATCCCGGCAGGACCGCGCTCGTCATCGACCGGCGCGCAATCAGTTACGACGAACTGGCGGCGACGGTTCGGCAGTGCGCTGCGGTGCTGGCCGCGCGCGGCATCGTGGCCGGCGACCGGGTCGCCGTCGTTGACGGCGGAAGCCTGTTGTCCATTGCGACACTGCTCGCGGCGGCGCTTATCGGTGCCGCGGCGGCGCTGATGAATCCGGCCCTGACACCGCCAGAGCTGCGCGGGCTGCTGAAGAACGCCGACTGCGCGGGGGTCGGCGTCGCAGGGCAGGCCTACGCCGACCGGCTGCGCGACGCGGGGGCGACCACGGTTGTGACGGAGTCCGATCTGGCGGCCGTGCCCGCGCGGGTACCCGAGACTGCTGAAACTCCCGACACCGCAGCCGCTTTGATTCTGTTCACCAGCGGCACGACCGGGCTGCCCAAGGCGGTCAGCATCACCAGCGGCCAGCTTGCTGCGCGGCTCAGCGGGATGTCGGCGCCGTTCCGCGCGGAAACGCCCCCGACCGTCGGGATGATGTGCGTCCCGTTCTTCCATGTCGGCGGCTCCCTGGGCGTGCTCGGCAGCCTCAGTTCGGGCAACACCCTGGTGGTGCAGACCCGGTTCGACGCCGGCGAGTGGTTACGTCTGGTGTCCGAGCATCGGGTGGCCACCATGTTCCTGGTGCCGACCATGCTGCAACGAATCCTCGATCATCCCGATTTCGCCGAAACCGATCTGACGTCGCTAGTGGCCATCGCCTACGGCGCCGCCGCCGCACCGATCGCGTTGGTCCGCAGGGCGATGGCCGCGTTCCCAAAGGTGGCTTTCGCCAATGTATTCGGCCAGACGGAGACCCTCGGCGCCTACACGACGCTGCTGCCCGCCGACCACGGCGATCCCGCCCGGGCGGGATCCGTCGGGCGACCGCTACCGGGCGTTGACGTGCGAGTCGTGGACCCTGCCACCGGCGTCGACGTCGAGCCCGGAACGGTGGGTGAGTTGTGGGTGAACACCAGCCAGAACGTGCTGGGCGGCTGGCTGCACACCGGCGACCTGGGCCGCCAGGATTCCGACGGCTACATCTTCCCTAGCGGCCGGCTCAGCGACACCATCAACCGTGGGGGAGAGAAGTTCGGTCCGATCGAGGTGGAAGAGGCGCTGCGCTCCCATCCGGCGGTCACCGACGTCGCGGTCGCCGGGATCGCCGACGACGAATTCGGGCAGCGGGTGGGGGCCTTGGTGGTGGCACACGCCCCGGTCACGCTCGACGAGCTGCGCTCACACTGTCGCGATTCGATCGCCCACTTCAAGCTGCCGGAGCGGTTGGCGATCGTCGACCAGATCCCGTACAGCGATACCGGCAAGGTCAGCCGCCACCAGATCGCCGCGCTGATCGCCAATGATGTCTGAAATGTAGGGAGTTCCAGTGCTGTTCCTCCACGAGACCCACAAGGTGGTTGGCGTGCGCGAAGAGGAGTTCGAGGCCGCCTACCGGGACGGCTGGATGCCCACGCTGGCCGCCGACGATGACGCCCGGCTGCTCTGGTACACCAACCACGCGCACGGCTCCGGGATGGCGTACAACGTCGTCACCATCACCGGGATCAGCGACGGCGCCGCGTGGGAGCGGCTCGCTCACCGCACGCAGAACGGGGATCTCAATCCGTGGATGCGCGAACTGGATCGGCTGCGCCACGGCGTGATCGGCAAACTGCTGCTGCCGGTTGACTGGTCGCCGCTGCAGACGGTGGACCTGGCGACGGTGCCCACCGATGGCGCGACGCATCCGCTGAGCCTGTTCATGGAGGACACCGGTTGGCCCTACGCTCCACTCGACGACTACATCCAGATGTGGGACGAGATTTATTACCGGCTGCTTTCCAAAGCCCCGCGCGGGATGCGAATCCTGGATATCCAGGCGTGCTTTCAGGTTGCGCACGGTAGCAGCCGACGACGAGAAGCCATGCTGTGGCAGAAGATTGAGGACGCCAACGATTACGCGGCGCTGGTTCGCCTGCTGACCACCGAGACCGCGCCCGAGCACCGGGTTCCCGGCAGTTACATGGTCGAGGCGCTCAAGTATCGCGACCAGTGGCAGAGCCGCCTGTTGCGGACGTCGGACTGGTCACCGCTGTACTGATCGTCACGCCCGGCCCAGGATCCGGGCGGCATCGCGCGCCATGTCGCGGACGATGTCGGCGGCCGGGCGGACGTCGCGGACGAGCCCCGCCGCTTCGCCGACGATGACCGGTGCGGCGTCGAAGTCCTCTGCCGCCACGGCCTTCTGGAACGTGGCCAGCGCCTCGGGCAGGGCCGCCGACAGCCCGTCGTCGTTGTCGTGCCAGGTATCGAGGAACGGACTGCGCAGCGCCCGTACGGTGTAGTCGGCGGGCCAATCAATTTGCCGCACAACGTCGTACACGCGGGTCCGCACCGTGTCGTCACCGCAGGCCTGGACCGCCCGCTGCTGAGCCCGCGGCGACACCAACGCCTCGGCGCTGGCCCACAACCGGGTGCCGACCACCACGCCGTCGGCACCGAGCGCCAGCGCCGCCGCAAGCCCACGACCGTCGGCCACCCCACCGGCGGCCAGCACCAGCGTTTCGGGGGAGCGCGCGGCGGCCAGGTCGACGACGTCGGGCACCAGCGTGAAGGTGGACCGGACGGTCATGCCGTGGCCGCCGGCCTCGCCGCCCTGCGCCACGACGATGTCGGCGCCGGCGTCCAGCGCCTGGCGCGCGTGGTCCAGGTTCTGCGCCTGGGCGATCAGCGGAACGCCGGCGGCACGGATGCGTTCGGCGAACGGGCGGATGTCGCCGAACGACAACATGATTGCGGCCGGCGTCCGTTCCAGGGTCTGGTCGAGGAGTTCGGGGTTGTTGGCCAGGCTCCACGTGATGAAGCCGCATCCCACTTTCGCCGTGCCCGCTTGATCGAATTCCCGCCGCAGCCAGTCGGCGTCGCCGTAGCCACCGCCGATCAGGCCGAGGCCGCCGGCGGCCGTCACCGCCGCTGCCAGTCGGCCCCCGGACACCATGGCCATCGGCGCGAGCAGGACCGGGTGCTCGATGCCGAAGTACTCGGTGAGCCGGGTGTTCACTTCAGCTCCCCGGTCAGGAACTGCGCGCGGCCGTGACCGAAAGACCAATCGTCGTCACCGTTTTCGGTGATCGAGACGATCAGGTCGGCCGGGTCCAGCCCGCATCGCTCGGCGAGATTGGAGGCCAGCAGCTCATAGAAGCGTTTCTTCATGGCCCGGGTGCGCCGGCGACTCACCACTTGCACCACCACCAGCCGAGCCGAGCGGTCGATGCCGAGACCGGTGTCCCACGCGACGATTTCGTGAGCGGGATGGGTGTGCACCACCTGATACCGGTCACCAGGGGGCACCGCGAACGCCCCGACGACGGCGTCATGGGCTGCGTCGAGCAACTCCTGAACCTCCGACTGGCTACGACCCTCGATCAGGTCGATGTTCAGCAGCGGCATTTGCCCTCCTCCGGTCAGCAGGGCGGCGTCCGCCCGGCTATGACGTTAGGCCGGGGCGAAGCGGCGGGGTGCGGCGGCTGAGGACGACGGCGGATCAGGTCAGCGGCGCCAAGCCGGAGCGAACCAGCTCCACGCTCGCGAGCACCAGCTCCCCGAGGTCGTCGACGCAGCCGTTGCGCCCCCAATTCTCCACCGCTACAACCAAAGCCGCCGCCAGTGCAGACCCCGCGACCTCGGCGCCCAACTCGATGTTCGGCGCATCCGGGTTGCGGTTTCTGACGAACTCGGTCAGCACCGCGGCGAACGAGTGTTGCACCACCCGCAGGTGACCGGCGATGCGCTCCGCGCTGATCAGTTCCGTGCGCGCCGTCGCCGCCTGGCGGACCACCTCGAGGTCGTGTGGAAAGACCGCAACGCTCGCGAGCACCGCGTCGAACAGCGACTCAGACGCCGGCCGCTGGGCGAGCGCCTCGGCCAGCCATTCCAGCTGGCTCTCGTAATCCTGGAACAGCACCGCTTCCTTGGTGGGGAAGTGCCGGAAGAAGGTCCGCTCGGTGACGCCGGCCTCGCGCGCCAACTCCGTGACGGTCACGTTCGCAAACCCCTTGCGGGCGAAGCTCTTCAGGGCGGCCTGGCGAAGCGCCTCATGCGTCGACCGGCGGCGCAGCTCGTGGCGGTTCATCGGGGCGGTCATGTCCCGCCGATGGTATCCCAGCCGCCTAGCATTAGTCAGTACTGACATCTTCCAATTATGTCAGTACTGACATATTCTTGTCACGCCCACGATTCCCAGGGAGGACAACGAGGACTATGAGCAAGACGGACTATGACGCGATCGTGGTGGGCGCCGGGCACAACGGCCTGACCGCCGCGGCGATCCTGCAACGCGCCGGACTGCGCACCGTGTGTCTGGAGGCCAACACGTACGCAGGCGGCATGGCGGCCACGGTCGAGCTGATCGACGGCTTCCGCTACGAGATCGCCGGCTCGGTGCAGTTCCCGATGGCGAGCCAACTCACCAAAGACCTGGGCCTCGACACGCTGCCCGCGATAGAACCCGAGGTGATGTCGACCAACATCGGCGAGAACGGCGAAGAGCCGATGGTGTTCTACCGCGACCCGATGCAGCTGATGGCACACCTGAACGAGAAGCACGGCATGGAGGCCGTGCTGGGCATGGCCGAGCTGATCGGCTGGAGCCGGGCGCCCGCGCGGGCGCTGGGCCGCTTCGACGTCTGCCAGCCGCCCAAGACCCTCGACCAGATGTACGCCTGCGCGACCAATGACGCCGAACGCCGCGCGATTCACGAAATGCTGTTCGGCTCGGCGATGGACGTGATCGACCGCTACCTGCCGGACAAGGACAAGCAGGCCGTAATGCGGGGAATGCTGGCGTTTTTGGCCGTCAACTCCACCTACCGCGGCCCGTACACCCCGGGCAGCGCCGCGTGTTTGGCGTTCGCGCTGGCGGTGCCCGACGACAGCACCGCGATGATGACCAAACTCAAGGGTGGCATCGGCGCGCTCACCGAACGCCTGCGCGAGCTATTCCTTTCCCATGGCGGCGAGGTCCGCTTCCGGACCAAGGTCGAGGAGATCCTCGTCGACAAGGGCAAGACGACCGGGGTCCGGCTGCGCGACGGTTCGACGATCTCGGCGCCGATCGTGGTGTCCAACCTGTCTCCCGACGTCACCCTCACCGAACTCATTGCGCCCGAACATGTTCCCGCGGAGCTGGTCTCCCGGGTTTCCGGCCGCGACCACCGCGCCTCCTTCGTGCAGATCCACTTCGCCCTGGACGGGCTGCCCGAGTTCGCGCCGCCGTATGAGTTCCTCAACGAAGAGGGCATGCAGCAGTCGGTCGGCATCTTCGGCACCCCGGAGGAGCAGCAGCGGCAATGGGAGATCTGCCGGCAGGGACTCGTCCCGGACAACCCGTCGATGGGCATGCAGATTCCGTCGGTACACGACCCCGGCATGGCACCGCCCGGCAAGCACGCGGCGAGCGCGTTCGCCTACGCCTTCCCGGTCGAGGTCGACCGGGACCAGCACGGCCATCTGAAAAACGAGATGGCACAACGCGTTATCGACAAGATCACGAAATTCGCCCCGAACTTCAAGGACATCGTGATCCGCCACATCGTGTTCGCGCCCTATCACATGAACACGATGTTCGGCGCGCCCGCGGGCGACTTCTGCCACGGGCTGTTGCACCCGGACCTGATGGGGCCCAACCGCCCCGGCCCGACCGGCTTCCTGGACATGCCGATCGGCATCGACGGCCTCTACCTCGGCGGCGCGGGATGCCATGGGGGACCGGGCATCACGTTCACCCCCGGGTACAATGCCGCGTATCAGATCCTGGACGACCGCTAGCCGATTATCTGCTGAACGTTCCGGTCAGCTGCGCCTGTCCGGTCGCGGCGCCGGCGATGGCCTGCGCGGCCTGCACGCCTGCCAGCCCGCCGGGAAGCTGGTAATCGTTAGGCAGCTGATACAACGTGAACCGATAGTGGTGCGCTCCGCTACCGGGCGGCGGACATGGCCCGCCGTACAAACTCTCGCCGGCGGAGTTCGGCAGCGTGACCCCGCCACGTGGAGTCCCGCCATCGACGACGCTGCCCGAACCCGGGGCGATTCCGACCACAATCCAGTGGATGTACATCCCGCCAGGGGCATCAGGGTCGTCGACCACGAGGGCCGCTCCCGACGGCGCCGACCAGGTCAGAGGTGGGGACATGTCCATCCCTTTGCAGGTGTACAGCGAGGGTATGGGCGCGCCGTCGGCGAATGCGGGACTGCTGATCGTCAGGGGAGCGCCCGGCGCGGCACTGGTGACCCCCGAGCCTGCCAAGGCCAGCCCGATGACGGCCACCGCGATGCGATGCGCCGCGACGTACTTCATACCGACCAGTGTGACCAACCGCGGGCAAAGAAGATAGCGGTCTAGCCGCCCTTTTTGACTTCGAGCACTCGCTTCCGCAGACCCTTGGTGGCGGTGTCCATCAGTCCCTTGGCGCCCTTTTTGACCAGGAAGCCGGGCACCGGCACCGTGAGGTCCACCGAGAGATCGAATCGCAGCCGGGTGGAGTCGCCGTCGGGTGTGAGCGTGTACCGCGCGTCTTGTGCGCGTTGCTGTTTGGCGCTCACCAGCTTCCAGCTCACCCCGTCGTCGTGCACCGTGTAGGCCAGCACCTGGTCGTCGCTGACTCCCACGATCTTGACGACCTGTCGGGACTTGCTCGGATGCCCCTGGGCGTCGCGTTCGAGGACCTCGACCTTCTGGTGGACCGACGACCATTCGGGCAGTGCTTCGATGTCGAACAGCACGTCCATGATCTCGTCGGGGGTCGCCTCGATGACGAGTTCGCGGGAATCGGAGACAGCCATGCTGGGAAGATAGCCAGCGCCGCGGCCGCCCAAACGCGTCAGCTCACGGCACCAGCACGACCTTGCCGATGTTCTCCCGCGCGGCCAGGATCCGATGCGCGGCGGGCGCCTCGTCGAACGGCACGGCGGCGTGCACGACGGGGGAGACGGTGCCGTCGTGCAACGCCTCGGTGAGCGGGCTGATCCACGGCTCCAGGGTGCCGCGGTCGTCCCACAGCCGCAGCATGTTCAGGCCGATGACGGCCTTGGACTCCGAGAGTTGGTCGAGCAGGTTGAAGCCCCGCAGCATCGCCAGCGCCTGCGGCGCGGCCCGGCGCAGCGAGCGCTTCTCACCCTCCTGAAGGTTCGAAACCCCGTACCCGACAAGCCTTCCGCCCGGCCGCAGCAGCGCGTAGGACCGCCGCAGCGAGGTTCCGCCGAGCGCGTCGAGGACCAAATCGTAGGGGCCCAGGCCCTTCCACCAGCCGTCGCGGCGGTAGTCGATCGCGCGGTCGACGCCGAGCTCAGCGAGCCTCGCGTGTTTCCCCGGCGAGGAGGTGCCGTGCACTTCCGCCCCGGCCGCCTTCGCGAATTGGACGGCGGCGATGCCGACGCCACCGGCGGCGGCGTGAATCAGCACCCGCTCGCCGGCGCGCAGCGACCCGTAGCCGTGCAGCGCCGCCCATGCGGTGGCGTAGTTGACCGGCACCGCGGCGCCCTGCTCGAAGCTGAGCGCGTCGGGCAGTGTCACCGAGTCGCTGGCCGCCACGTTGACGATTTCCGCGTAGCCGCCAAAACGTGTTCCGGCCAAGACTCGTTCGCCGACGCGGCTGGCGTCGACGCCGTCGCCGACGGCCTCGACGGTGCCGGCAACCTCGTAGCCCACCACCGCGGGAAGTTTCGGCGCGTCGGGATAGAGCCCGACGCGTGCGAGGTGGTCGGCGAAGTTCACGCCGGCGGCACGCACCGCGACCCGCAGCTGACCCGGGCCCGGCGGTGGCGGGTCCGGGCGCTGCTGCACCTGCAACACCGACGGGTCGCCTTGCTTGGTGATCACCACTGCGCGCATCGCGTTTCCTTTCCTATGCCTAGCCGGCGGCCGCGGCGAGGCGGGGGAGAACGACATCGCGCCATCCGGTGCCCATGCGCTCGAACGCGTCGGCCATCCGCTTGTCGTTCAGATCAAAACCGCTGTGTTCCAAGAATATTCGAGTGCCGGTGCCCTCTGGCTCCAGGCGCCAGGTCAGGGTCCACGCCGGGGTGAAGGTATAGACGAACCGGTGTGGGGGATCGACCTGGAGCACCTTGCAGGGTTGTTTACCGTAGCCGGGCATGTCGAGGGTGAATTGATGGCCGACCACCGCGGCCACCTGACCCTCGGCCCACCAGAGTCGCAACAGCTCGGGCTCGGTCAACAGGCGCCACACCTTCTCCGGCGGCGCCGCGACGAATTGGTCCACCCGAATCGTGTCCGGTGTCGAGGCCTCGTTCATTCCAGCTCCTCTGCTGCCTTGGCGAGCACGGCAAGCCTTGCGCGCCAGAACTTTTCGAACGGATGCAGCCACTGTTCGAGCTCGGCCAATGGCTCGGCGGTCAGGCGGTAGATGCGTCGCCGGCCCTGGGGCTCGTCGGCGACCAGCCCCGCATCCCGCAACACCTTGAGGTGCTCGGCGACGGCCGGTCGGCTGAGCTTGAAGCGGTCGCTGAGCTCTCCCGCCGACAGCTCCCGCGCGGCGAGGATTTCCAGCAGTTCGCGTCGCACCGGATTAGCCAACGCGAGAAAGACGCGATCGGACGTCGCCACGCCCCGCAATATACGTCGGGAATTTCCGACACGTCAATCCCGCTCAGGCGTCGCCCGCGAACCACGCGGTGGTCACCGTGTGCGCCTGGGGAGGCGGAAAGTGGGCCCCACCGGCCCCGAGCGCGCCGACCTTGACGGTCCAGAGGGCCTGGGATCGGTCGATCGCCGGGGCGCCGGGGTTGGCGGAAACGGCGACGAGCACCGCCGGGGACTCGAACGGGCAACCGTACGCACCGACCAGGCCGTCGTCGCGCCCTCCCCAGGCGCCCCCGTTGCGCAAGCGGCATTGGGTGCCGTCGTCGAGTTGCAGGGCGAAAGGGGCCGGCGTGGCCGTCGGGTGCACGGCGGGCAGCGGACCGCTCTGCACCACCTGGCGAAGGGGTCTTGGCCCATGGGTCGATGAGACACAGCAGATTCCGCTGCCCGGACGGCCAACACACGTCGGCCCCGGCGGCGCTGGGCGCACAGGAGTAGATGTTGTCGGCGATCGCCGCCCGCGATGCGTCGCAGCCAGAAACCTCCGTGACGCTGCCCGGGTCCGGCGACTCGGACGCCACCCGATAACCGTTGGCCGGGTGCCCGTTAGCGTCGACCGCCACCACGGTGACGACGTGGGTCCCGATGAACTTGACCGGTGACGCGGGCCGGGCCGGGGTGGTGGCCAGCCCACCGGTGGTCTGCCGGTACCAGAACACCCCCGCGGCCACCGTGGCCAGCGCGACCGTGACAGCGGCCGCGACAAGAGTTCATCGCAGTCTCCGCCCCATGAGCGAATGGTACTTTTTCGGACGCAATTGCAGCGCTACCTTTCATCCTGTGCACTTCGCGTGGGAGCGGCTGACCCCCAGCGTGCATCGCTGTCGGCTGGCGTTCTGCGATGTCACGGTCGGGCTAGTCTCGGGCAGGGCCGGGGCACTGCTTATCGATAGTGGCACCACGCTCACGGAGGCGGCCGCGATCGACAGTGACGCCCGTGAGCTCGCCGGACGTCCGATCACTCATATTGTGTTGACGCACAAGCACTTCGACCATGTCCTTGGTTCGGCGTGGTTCACCGACGCCGACGTCTACTGCGCGCCCGACGTTGTCGATTATCTGTCGTCGAATACCGGCGAAATCCGCCACCAGGCGCTCAGCTACGGGGCGGGCGCCGCAGAGATCGACCGCGCGATCGCGGCGCTGCGTCCGCCACGGCACGCCGTGTACGACGCGGTGATCGACCTCGGCGACCGCGCCGTGACGATCACGCACCCGGGCCGGGGCCATACCTCGTCCGATCTGGTCGTGACCGCGCCCGGGCGCGACGGGGACAACGGGCCCGTCGTGGTGTTCACCGGCGATCTCGTCGAGGAGTCCGCCGACCCGTATATCGATGCCGATTCCGATCTGGCGGCGTGGCCGGCGACCCTGGACCGGTTGCTTGCGGTCGACGGACCCGACGCCGTCTACGTTCCCGGACACGGCAAAGTCGTCGACGCGGAATTCATCCGTCGCCAGCGGGAGTGGTTGAGCCGACGTGCGGCCTCGACTTCTGGCTAGGCGCGGGCCGAGGTGCACGCGGCGATCAGCGCCTCCGGATCGGTCACGCTGACCACCAACGAGCGCAGTTGCACCGACCGCAGCACGGCTTTCGCCGGCACCGGCGGTTCGATCGTCAGGGTCACCAGCCCTTTGCCCGAGCCGTTGACCCGCCAGCGGCCGCTCGAGTAGTGCACGCCCGCGGTGAACGTGCGCTCCTGCCTCACCTCGGCATTAGTGATCGATGCGACCGGGATATGGGCGTCGAACGCCCAGCCCATCTTCACGTGCAGGGTCCCGTCCTGGACCCGCACCTCGCTGCTCTTAGGCCCTAGCCCCAGCGGCGTTGACAGCAGCACATACCAACGCTCATAGCGCAACTCCGTCTGCACAGCGGTGACTCTACCCAATGTTTGCTGATTGTGGCAGTCTTCTTTTATTTACAGGCGGATCCAGTTTGCTACGCACTGACGCACAGGTTGACTGCCGGCGACGACGAACCGCCAGGCCGGCATCCACTGGCCATCGAAACACCCTGCGCTCCAACGTGTTTGACGTGTTCGCACTCGAAACAGCCGTCACAGCGCCGTCGTCGCATCAGCGCGCGCGGCCGGTCATGGCGCCCGGCGGGTTGGAGTACGGCGTCTGACAACAGCTTTGGTCCCGTCGGAATCTCATCATCGGGCAATGATTGAACTCTCCGGTCCGGGGCTAGACTCACGTTCAGCGGAATCGTGCTGGAAGAGGAGCAAAAGGCCATGGCCATCATCGACGCGGACACTGAAGTCCCCGCACCGTTCGAACAAGACGTCGCCGCCACGCAGCGGTACTTTGACGACCCGCGCTTCGCCGGGATCATTCGCCTCTACACGGCCCGGCAGGTAGCGGAGCAACGCGGCACGATCCCGACCGACTACACCGTCGCACGCGAGGCGGCAACGGCTTTCTACCCCCGCCTGCGCGAGCTGTTCGCAGAGAAGAAGAGCATCACCACCTTCGGCCCCTACTCGCCGGGCCAGGCCGTGAGCATGAAGCGGATGGGCATCGAGGGCATCTACCTCGGCGGTTGGGCGACCTCGGCCAAGGGCTCCACCACCGAGGACCCCGGGCCCGACCTCGCCAGCTATCCCCTGAGCCAGGTGCCCGACGATGCCGCGGTGCTGGTGCGCGCCCTGCTCACCGCCGACCGCAACCAGCACTACCAGCGGCTGAACATGAGCGAACAGCAGCGCGCGACGGCCCGCGAGTACGACTTCCGGCCGTTCATCATCGCCGACGCCGACACTGGTCACGGCGGTGACCCGCACGTGCGCAACCTGATCCGGCGCTTCGTCGAGGTCGGCGTGCCGGGGTACCACATCGAGGACCAGCGGCCCGGCACCAAGAAATGCGGGCACCAGGGCGGCAAGGTCCTGGTGCCGTCCGACGAGCAGATCAAGCGCCTCAACGCCGCGCGGTTCCAGCTCGACGTCATGCGGGTGCCCGGCATCATCGTGGCCCGCACCGACGCCGAAGCGGCCAACCTGATCGACAGCCGCGCCGACGAGCGCGATCAGCCGTTCCTGCTCGGCGTCACCAACCTCACCATCCCGTCGTACAAGGCCTGCTTCCTGGCACTCGTGCGCCAGTTCTACGAGCTGGGCGCCACGGAACTCAACGGCCACCAGCTCTACGCGCTCGCCGAGGGCGAGTACGGCACCGCCAACGCTTGGCTTGAGCGCCAAGGCATCCTGGGCCTGGCCGCCGAGGCGGTCACGCAGTGGCGGGAGAACGGCGAGAACACCATCGACGATGCCTTCGACCAAGTCGAGTCCCGGTTCGTCGCGGCCTGGGAGGACGACGCCGGACTGATGACCTACGGCGAAGCCGTCGCGGAGGTGCTCGAATTCGGCGAGAGGGACGACGACCCGCCGAGCATGAGCCCCGACGAGTGGCGGCAATTCGCCGCCCGCGCATCGTTGTATACCGCCCGGGCGAAGGCCAAGGAGCTGGGCGTCGACCCGTCGTGGGACTGCGAGCTGGCGAAGACCCCCGAGGGCTACTACCAGATCCGCGGCGGCATCCCGTACGCCATCGCCAAGTCGTTGGCCGCCGCGCCGTTCGCCGACATCCTCTGGATGGAGACCAAGACGGCGGACCTCGCCGACGCCAAAGAATTCGCCGACGCGATCCACGCCGAGTTCCCCGACCAGATGCTGGCCTACAACCTCTCGCCATCGTTCAACTGGGACACGACCGGCATGAGCGACGAGGAGATGAAGCAGTTCCCGGCCGAGATCGGCAAGATGGGCTTCGTCTTCAACTTCATCACCTACGGCGGTCACCAGATCGACGGCGTCGCCGCCGAGGAGTTCGCCACCAACCTGCGGCAGGACGGCATGCTGGCGCTGGCGCGCCTGCAGCGCAAGATGCGCCTCGTCGAGTCGCCCTACCGGACGCCGCAGACGCTGGTGGGCGGGCCCCGCAGCGACGCGGCACTGGCCGCGTCGTCGGGCCGCACCGCGACCACCAAGGCGATGGGCAAGGGCTCGACGCAGCATCAGCACCTCACGCAGACCGAAGTGCCCAAGAAGCTGCTCGAGGAATGGCTGGCGCTGTGGAGCGAGAACTACCACCTGGACGAGCAGCTGCGGGTGACGCTGCGACCGCGCCGCGCCGGCTCCGACGTACTCGAACTCGGGATCTACGGCGGCGGGGACGAGCAGCTGGCCAACGTCGTCGTCGACCCGATCAAGGACCGGCACGGCCGCAGCATCCTGCAGGTGCGCGACCAGAACACCTTCGCCGAAAAGCTGCGCCAGAAGCGGCTGATGACGCTCATCCACCTCTGGCTGGTGCATCGCTTCAAGGCCGACGCGGTGTACTACGTGACGCCGACGGAAGACAACCTCTATCAGACCGAGAAGATGAAGTCGCACGGCATCTTCAGCCAGGTCTATCCGGAGGTCGGCGAGATCATCGTCGCCGAGGTGAACAAGCCGCGCATCGCCGAATTGCTGGCGCAAGACCGGGTGGCGCTGCAAAAGCTGATCACCAAGGAGGCCTGAGCGCGAAGGCAGTCGACTTTTTCTGCGCGACTTCGGGTTCGGCGCGGTTTACGGTGGCGCGAGCGGGGTAATGAACCAGGGACCGTAAAAGTTCGCGCACACAGTAGTGAGAGCGGAGAGTTCGATGAGATCTGCAGCCAGGACTTCGTTCGCCGTCTTCGGCGGCGCAGTAATGCTTGTCGCAGCGGTTGGGTGCGGCGGGGGCAATAAGGGCCCGAGCAGCAGCACGACGACCACCACATCGACTACCGCCGTCACCACGGCCCCGGGCACCGGCGGCGGCGGGCCGAACGGCGGAGGCGGCAGCGTGCCCGGTGGCCCCACCGGTGGCGGCGGGCCGAACGGCGGGAGCGGCAGCATTCCGGGCGGCCCCACGGGCGGCGGCGGCCCCGGCGGCGGCAGCGGCAGCATCCCCGGCGTCGGCGGCGGCGGTGGCGGGCCCGGCGGTGGCGGTGGCTGCATCGGCAACGTCTGCGGCGGCAACTAACCTCCCGCTTCGCGTTGAGTTGCCGCAACACAGCGGCACGAAAATGACTTGCTCCCTAGCCGATGGGGCCATGGCAACCTGGCCCCATCGGCTGAGCAAATGCGAGCACCATGGATGTCACCTGACGCCGGGTGCCTTGAGTTATGGTTCGGGCAACCCAACTGCAAAGGGAGCCCCATGGCCAAGCTCAGGTTCGGATATTTCATCGCACCGTTCCACCGCGCCGGCACCAACCCGACGCTTGCGCTGCAACGCGATCTCGAATTCGTAGAGCACCTCGACGCCCTCGGCTTCGACGAGGCGTGGATCGGCGAACATCACTCGGCCGGCAGCGAAATCATCGCCTCACCGGAAATCTTCATCGCGGCCGCCGCGGAACGAACCAAGTGGATTCGCTTTGGCACTGGGGTTATTTCGCTGTCGTATCACAACCCACTGTGGGTCGCCGACCGTCTGATGATGCTGGATCACCTCACCCACGGTCGCATCATCGGCGGCGTGGGGCCGGGCTCGCTGCCCAGCGACTCGTCGATGATCGGGCTCACTCCGACCGATACCCGCGAGCTGCTCGAGACCAATCTCGACATCGTGGTTCGGCTGCTCGCGGGCGAGACCGTGAGCGCGAAAACCGCGACACACCAGTTGTTCGACGCCAAGCTGCAACTCGCCCCGTACTCCGACGGGGGCGTCCCGCTGGCGGTGGCCGCCGTCGCGTCGCCGACGGGCGCCCGGCTGGCCGGCAAGCACGGCATCGGCCTGCTGTCCATCGGAGCAACGCTGACCATCGAGGGGTTCAACGCGCTGCAGTATCACTGGGACATCGTCGAGGAGCGCGCGGCCGCGTTCGGCACCCAGGTCGATCGCAAGAACTGGAGCCTCGTCGGGCCGTTCCACGTCGCCGAGACCGACAAGCAGGCGCGCGAGGACGTGAAATTCGGCCTGGAGTCGTGGTTCCGCTACTTCCAGAAGGTGGCCGCGTTCCCGCAGATGACCATGCCGGGCGAGCAGATCGACGAAATGATCGACGTCATCAACGACAACGGCGCGGGGGTGATCGGCACGCCCGAGCGGGCGCGCGAACAGGTGCAGCGGATGTGGGATCAGTCCGGCGGTTTCGGCTGCATGCTGCAGATGGGTCACGAATGGGCGAACCCGGCGGCCACCAAGCGATCCGCCGAATTGTTCGCCGCCGAAGTCATGCCGCATTTCCAGGGCCAGGCACAGCCGACGCTGGACGCCGCCGCGCGGGCCAGCGACGCGCGGGAGGGCCTCGCGGAATCGCAGAACCAGGCCGTCGCGCACATGACCAAGAAGTACCAGGACGAGGTCGACTCGAAGTAGCAGGCGGCGCGCGGTTTTCATACGTCAGCGCTAGGCCGTTCCCAGGTGCCGGCTAGCGACGTGGCGCAAACCTGATGTATGACCCCTCAAATTCATGCAACCGGCGCACCGCGCCGGCAACTGCGAATCATGCAATTGGTTCTCGCCGCGGCCGCGGCCGTCGCGATGCTCGCGCTGTTCAACGCGGCGCGGCCCGATACGACGGGCACCGTGCTGGGATCGGTGCGCCTGTCGGCGATCGGCGCCACGTTGCCGGCCGCTCCGCCGGGCGTGGCCGGCGGCGGCCTGGCGACCGACGACAGCGACGACCAGGCCCAGCAGCAGGAACAGCAGGCCCTGCAGCAGATGCAGCAGTCGATGCAACAGTCCGAACAGCAAAACGAAGAAGCACAGCAGCAGTTCAATCAGGACATGCAACAGCAACAGACCTATGAAAACCAGTTCAACAACCCGTGAGGCTTCTTTTCCAGCGTGGCGGCCGCGCGGTGCGGCCGTCACGCGCTCGGCGAGGCGCGCGAAAGCCCTTGTGCGGCAAGCTAAACGTCAGCGGTTGGACTCGCGCTCGGCCGCCTGAACCAGCTTCTTGGCGAAGAAACGGACCGAGCCGCCCATGGCGGCCCGCATGAACGGGCCCGTCCCGCGAACTCCCTCGACGAACGATCCGCTCCAGCGAATGTCGGTGCCGCCCGCCGCGTTCGGCGTCAGGACCACCTCGCCGCAATAGTCCTTGGCCGGGGAGGGCGGCCCGACGAGTTTGTAGGCGTGCCGGCGATCCTGCTCGTACTCGGTGGTCTCTTCCTGCACCAGGACGGGCCACGCCCCGATCTTGCGAATCGCCCCGACACCGCCCGGCGCCGGAGTGCCTTCCCGCGCCCAACTCGACTGCAAGACGATCGGCTTGGCCCAGGTCGACCAGTTCGCGCCATCCGCCACCAGCCGGAACAGCGTCGAAGCAGGCGCGCTACTGGTCAAGTTGATCTCGAAGGAAAACTCGCGACCCGACATCCCCAACTCCCGGTTACTGGACCTGAACGGAACTGGGCGTACCCTACCGCGACCGCATCTGCAGACACACCCGGTACCACCTGCGAAATGCGGCGCACCGCGGCCGCCCCGCATGCATACTCACCGGGTGGGCCCACACGGTGAGGGCGGGCGAGGCCCACAGCTTGTTGGTGACGGCGGTGCGGAGATTGGGCTCCGGATTCAGGCGCCGGGGTTATGTCGTGGAACAACTTGGCGGACATATCCTTTCGCTCCGCCATACGACTCCGAAGGACATGGTGACTTGCGGCAACTCCTTGCACTGTTCGCGATCACGCTGGCGCTCGGCGCCTGCGGCAAGCCGACCGCGACGCCGGCCTCGAACGTCACGACCACGACCACCGTGGCCGGCAATGCGGCCGCCAAGGCCGGCAGTCAACGCGTGCTCGACGACGCCATCAAGGCCGGGGGACCGGGCTGCTCGGCGGCGGTAGGTTCGGCGGGCAAGGTCGTCTGGACCGGGCTGCGCGGTGCGGCCGACATCGCGACCGGAGAAGCGATAACGACCGACACCGTCTTCGACATCGGTTCGGTGTCCAAACAGTTCACCGCCAGCGCGGCCCTGCTGCTGGCCGGATCGGGCAAGCTTTCGCTCGACGACCCGCTGTCGAAGTATCTGACCGAATTCCCGGCGTGGGCGTCCACCGTCACAGTCACCGAGTTGATCCACCAGACCACCGGGATCCCCGAGTACGAGGCGCTACTCAATTCGCGCGGGTTCCAGGCCGGCGACCGCACCACCCAGGAGCAGGCCCTGCAGGCGGTCGCGGCGGTTCCGCAGCTGAGTTTCCCGCCCAGCAGCCGATTCGCCTACTCTGGCTCCAACTATCTGCTGCTCGGCGAGGTCGTGCATCGCGTTTCGGGGCAGCCGCTGCCAGAGTTTCTCAGCACCAACATCTTTCGCCCCCTCGGCCTGGCCATGACGATGGACCCGGTCGGGCAGGTCCCGCACAAGGCCCTCTCGTACACCGGCGGCAGCGAGGGCTATCAGGCGACCGGCTCCGCATGGGAGCAGGTCGGCGACGGCGCCATCCAGGCCACGCCCAGCCAACTGGTTCAGTGGGCCGACAACTACCGAACCGGCCGCGTGGGCGGGCCCAAGCTGCTCGAGGCGCAGATGGCCGGCGCGGTCGAAATCGGCCCCGGAGTCCCCGTGCGCTATGCCGCGGGCATCTACATCAAGGCCGACGGCACCCTCGACCACGACGGCGCGTGGGCCGGGTATGTCACGGCCTTTCGGATCAGCAGGGATCGGCAGACGTCGGTGGCCGTCAGCTGCAACACCGACGACCAGATCGCGGAGTCCCTGGCCGAGTCGATAGGCAAGTTCTGGATGTAGCGCCGGTGTGGCTCAACCCACGGTCTCGACAGGCGGCGTGAGCCGCTGAACACCGCCGACGCGCACCTAGAATTCAGGTATGGATGACGGTTCCCGACTGGACTCCGCGGCTCCAAAAGGCCTGCTACTGATAGAGGATTGCCTGGACGCCAGCGGCCAGGTCGCGTTGCCGCCGGGCACCACCCTGATCTCGCTGATCGAGCGCAACATCGCGAACGTCGGCGACGCGACCGCCTATCGCTATCTCGACTACGCGCGCTCCGAGGGCAACGTCCAGGAAGTGACCTGGGCCGAATTGGGCGTCCGATTGGCAGCCATCGGTGCTCGCGTGCAGAAGTTCGCCGGCGAGCACGACCGCGTCGCGATCCTCGCGCCCCAGGGCATCGAATACGTGGCCGGCTTCTACGCCGCGATCAAGGCCGGGTGCATCGCGGTCCCGTTGTTCGCCCCCGAGCTGCCGGGCCACGCCGAACGCCTGGAGACGGCGCTGCTCGATTCCAGGCCCGTCGCGGTGCTGACGACGGCGGCGGCCAAGGACGCGGTCGAGAACTTTCTGGACGGCGTAGCGCAGCTGCCGAGGCCGCAGGTCATCGTCATCGATCAGGTGCCCGATTCCGAGGGAGAGCGGTTCGTCCCGGTCGAGCTGGACGTCGACCGCGTCTCGCACCTGCAGTACACCTCGGGTGCGACGCGGCCTCCCGCCGGCGTGGAGATCACCCACCGGGCCGTGGGGACCAACCTGGTGCAGATGATCCTGTCGATCGACCTGCTGAACCGAAACACCCACGGCGTCAGCTGGTTACCGCTCTACCACGACATGGGGCTCTCGATGATCGGCTTCCCGGCCGTGTACGGCGGGCATTCCACGTTGATGTCGCCGGCGGCGTTCGTGCGCCGGCCGCTGCGTTGGATTCAGGCGCTGTCCGCCGGGTCGCGGGAAGGCCGCGTGGTGACCGCCGCGCCGAACTTCGCGTACGAATGGGCCGCCCAACGCGGCATACCGCCGGCCGGCGACGACGTCGACCTGAGCAATGTCGTGCTGATCATCGGTTCCGAGCCCGTCAGCATCGACGCGATTACGTCGTTCAACAAGGCGTTCGCGCCCTACGGGTTGCCCCGCACGGCGTTCAAGCCGTCGTATGGCATCGCCGAGGCGACGCTGATGATCGCCACGATCGACCACGACGCCGAGGCGACGGTGGCCTACCTCGACCGCGAGCAGCTGGGTGCCGGCCGCGCGGTGCGCGTAACCGCGGACGCGGCCAACGCGGTCGCGCAAGTCTCCTGCGGCCGGGTCGCCCGCAGCCTGTGGGCGGTGATCGTCGCCCCGGAGACCGGCGCCGAGCTCCCCGACGGCTCGGTTGGGGAAGTGTGGTTGCAGGGCAACAACGTTGGCCGCGGCTACTGGGAACGGCCCGAGGAAACGGCGCGGACGTTCGGCGCCAGGCTGGGACCGCGGCTTGCCGAGGGCAGCCACGCCGAGGGCGCGGCACTCGACCGCGCGTGGCTGCGGACCGGCGACCTGGCTACCTATCTCGACGGGGAGCTGTATGTCGCCGGCCGGATCGCGGATCTGGTGGTGATCGACGGCCACACCTACTACCCGCAAGACATCGAGGCCACCGCGGCCGAGGCCTCGCCGATGGTGCGGCGCGGATACGTGACGGCGTTCGCGGTGCCGGCCGACGACGGGGCCGGGTCACGGTTGGTCGTCATCGCCGAGCGCGCCGCGGGCACCAGCCGCGACGATCCGTTGCCGGCGATCGAGGCGATCACGGCGGCGGTGTCGCGTCGACACGGCCTGGATGTGTCCGACGTGCGCCTGCTGCCCGCGGGCGCGATTCCGCGCACCACCAGCGGCAAGCTGGGGCGGGTGGCGTGCCGGGCGCAGTACCTCAGTGGGGAATTGGGCGCGCATTAGCGGTCACGCTTGATCGGTGGCTGGCATCCTGGCCATGTGGGTGTGCTGATCCGGTTGGCCGAGCTTCTGCTGGTGATCCTGCCGTTGGCGGGCGCGGCCATCGCCGTGCTGCGAGCGTTCACCGCCAACCGGCGAAGCGCCGAGCATTCCCGAGAAGTGGCGCCGGAGCCGGGACCCACCACGGAGCTGCCGCAGCGCGCCGAGAAAGATCACGCCGCGCACTGGCGATCGCTGCGACGCGTCATCGCCGAGCACGGCCAGACCGACCAGCGCTGGCTCGACTACGAACTCGACTTCGCCAAGCTGCTGGACTTCCCGCTGATGACCGACATGCGCGATCCGCTCACGACCGACTTCCACAGGGCCAAGCTGCGCGCAGACCTGTTGCGTCCCGCCAAAGCCGAGGATCTGCTCGACGACCGGGAAGCCGCCGACCGGTATCTGACCGCGGTGGCCGACTACGTGACCGCGTTCAACGCCGCCGAGGCCGAGGCGATGCGCCGGCGCCGCAGCGACTTCTCCTCCGAAGACCAACAGCGGATCGCCCGCGCCCAGAGCCTGTTGCGGGTGGCCTCGGATTCGGCTGCCGCGCCGCGGGAACGCCAGAGCGCCTACGACCGAGCCCGTAAAGAACTCGACGGTCTCATCGTGCTGCCGCCGGCCACGCAGGCCAGCATCGGGCGCGGGATCTCCGGTCAGCTCGAGGGATAGGGCGATACGCAGATGACGGCACCCGACCCGCCGGCCGAGGCCAGCGCGAGCCCAGAACTCGTGGGATTCCCCGTCATCGCGCCGCCGCTGCCCGGCCCGGTGGCCTTCGACCAGCGGTGGAGCGAGCTGACGTTCCTCCACTGGCCGGTGCGCCCGCAGGGCGTCGCGCATCTCTACCCACCCGGAACCCGCCCGGACGTCTTCGCCGACGGGATGACCTACGTCGGGCTGGTACCCTTCGTGATGGCCAGCACCAAAGTTGGTGCGGCGCTTCCGCTTCCGTACCTCGGCAGCTTCCTGGAGACCAACGTCCGGCTGTATTCCGTCGACGACGCCGGCCGGCGCGGCGTCCTGTTCCGCTCGCTGGAGACGGCGCGCCTGGCCGTGGTGCCCGTCATCCGGACGGGCCTCGGGGTGCCCTACACGTGGGCGCGGATGCGGCTGACCCGCGACGGCGACCGCATCACGTACGACAGCGTGCGCCGCTGGCCGCGGCGCGGCCTGCGCAGCCGGCTGACCGTCGTGGTCGGGGACGTGGTCGAGCCGACGCCGCTGGAGGTCTGGCTCACCGCCCGGTGGGGCGCGCACACGCGCAAGGCCGGCCGCACGTGGTGGGTGCCGAACGAGCACGCGACGTGGCCGTTGCGCGCGGCGAACGTCGTCGAGCTCAGCGACGAGTTGGTCGCGGCGGCCGGGGTGCAACCCGCGGGCGATCGGCTGCGGGCGCTCTTTTCGCCGGGTGTGCGCACGGTGTTCGGCCGCCCCCGCCCGGTGCGCTGATCGCGCCCCTACGGGCAGCTGTAACCGCCGTCGATGACGACGTCGGAACCGGTCATGTAGCTCGACGCGTCGCTGGCCAGGTAGAGGTACAGGCCGGCCAGTTCTTCGGGCCGGCCCATGCGGCCCAGCGGAATCTTCGGCTCCCACAGCGCGTGGTACTCCGTCAACGGCTCGACGAGTTCAGTGCGGATGTAGCCCGGGCTGACGCTGTTCACCCGGATGCGATGCTGCGCCAGCTCGACGGCCATGGCCTTGGTCAGGTGAATGACAGCCGCCTTCGAGGCGCAGTAATGGCTCACCTGCTGCGGGGTGTTGATGATATGCCCGGACATCGACGCGGTGGTGATGATGACCCCGCCGTCACCCTGTCCGACCATCACCCTGGCCGCGGCCTGAGCGGTGAGGAAGACGCCCGTCACGTTGGTGTCCTGGATTCTCTGGAAGTCCTCGGCCGACATGTCCAGCACGCCAACGACATTGATGATGCCGGCGTTGCAGACGGCGATGTCGACGCCGCCCAGCTCGGCGGTCACCTGCTCGAGCATGCGGGTGACCTGGCCGGGCTGGGTCACGTCGCACACGACCGGTACCACCCTGCCGCCCGCCGCACCGAGTTCTCTTGCGACGTCGTCCAGCACGTCGCGATGCCGCGCCGCGATCGCCACGTCGGCTCCCGCCTGCAGGTAAGCCTCGGCCACCCTCTTGCCGATGCCACTGGACGCCCCGGTCACCAGAGCCCGCTTGCCACGTAGGTCGAACAGGTCCAACACGCTCATTGAATATCCCTATCCAGAGAAGTCACGCTCCACTGAAACACGTTCTAGTGTGTCCGTCATGGGCAAATTCAGCAGGGCCGAAATTGAGCAAGCCGTCGAGCACTACACCGCGGTCGCCGAAGGGTGCAGCACGTCGGGCGACTGGCGTCCTTTCGCCGATCTGTTCACCGAAGACGTCGTCTACATCGAGCACCACTACGGCGTCTTCCACGGCCGCGAAGCGGTGCGGGACTGGATCGTCGCGGTCATGGCCCCCTTTCCGCACATGCGATTTCCCAGCGACTGGATTGCCTATGACGACGACAATGACGCCGTCGTCATCATGATCAAGAATCTGCTCGACCACCCGACCGATCCCAACGGCGAGCCGTTCTGGTTTCCGAACTGGACCCGCCTCGTGTACGCGGGCGACGGCCTGTTCTCCAGCGAGGAGGACATCTACAACCCCAACCGCGATGCGCCCGGCGTGGTGGGGGCGTGGCTGCAGGCCGGCGGTCAGCTGGAGTCGACGGAGATCTTGCAGCCGGGCGCCTAGGGGTTCCGGCTCGGCCGGCCGGCGGGCATCTCGTCGATACCTGGCGACAATAGTGCACTTATGCAATAATTGCATGCAACTATTGTCCAGCATCGGACGCGTTCGTGCCGCGGAGGTTGCCAATCGTGCGAATTGTCAAGAACATTCGGCCACCCGCGGGCCTGGCCCGAAATGCGTTGCGGCTTCCCATCCACATCTATCGGCTCAAGCTCGGGTGGTTGTTCGGAAGTCGCCTGCTGCTGCTCAACCACACCGGAAGCGTCTCCGGCAGGCCGCGCCAGACCATCCTCGAGATCGTCGAACGCAGTAGCGACAGCTACGTCGTCGCGTCGGGGTGGGGACCCGCCGCCGCGTGGTACCGGAACATCCTGCACGACCCCGATGTCACCATCGAGGTGGGAACGCGCACGCTGCCGGTAACGGCCGTGCCGCTCGACGCCGAGGAGGGTGCGGAAGTCTTTTCCCGATATGGGTCGACGCATCGGACGACGGCCAAGCACGTGCTGCCCCGCGTCCTGGGTGTTGCGGTCGACGGGTCTGACGCAGACTTTCGTGCGGTCGGACGGCACTTGCCCTTCGTGCGGTTCGTCCCTCGGGCAGAAGTTTGACACTCTCGGCCTACCGACCCGGCTTCTGATAGCGCATGCGCTATCGCTTTCGCAGTCCCCTCACGCCTTGCTGGACGGGACTGCGCTGGCCACCCGCTTGCGCCGCCGCGATCGGACCGCCGTCAGCGCCTGCTCCCAGGCGATCATCGTCGTCGCCTTGAGATTCGCCGGCTTGGCGCTGTCTTTCGAAAGCATCGCGGTCGCAGCGGCTTTCGTGGTCGCCGACGCCTTCGACATGTGCCCGGAGTCGTACGGCGGCTGGGGGTCGTATTCGATCGCGAGTTGGATAGCCTTCGCGCGGCCCTCGCCGGCGATCTCACCCGCGAGCCAGAACGCCAGATCGAGACCGGCGGACACACCGGCACTGGTGACGACGTCGTCCTGGCGCACGACGCGTTCGTCGGCCACCGGGATGGCGCCGAATCCTTTCAGCAACGGAATCGCCAACCAGTGCGACGTCGCCCGCCTGCCCTCGAGGAGGCCTGCGGCCGCGAGGATCACCGAACCCGAGCACACCGACGCCGTCCAGCTGGCGGTGCGATGCGCACGGCGCAGCCAGTCCAGCAGCGCGTCGTCGCGCGCGTGCACCGGAGTCGACGGGCCGCCCGGCACGAGAATCACGTCGGGCGAAGGGGTTTCGGCAAGCGAGTGCGTCGCTCCGACGACCAGCACACCGGAGTCTGCGGTGATGGGCCCGGCCTCGTGCCACACGAAGCGCACCTCGGCGTCCGGCAGGTTGCGCAGCACCTCGTAGGGGCCGATCATGTCCAGCGCGGTGAAGCCGGGGTAGGCCACAAAGGCGATCTGGGTCATCTGTGTCGTCCTTCCTGATTACGCGAAAGCCTTGCGGTACTGGTCCGGTGAAATGCCCACGCGGCGAATGAAGTTGCGCCGCATGGTTTCCGCGGTGCCGAAGCCACACCGCGCGGCGATCGCGACGACGGTGTCGTCGGTCTCCTGCAGCTGCCGGCGCGCGGCCTCGGTGCGGATGCGTTCCACGTACTGGCCGGGCGCCTCGCCGACCTCGTCGGTGAATACGCGAGTGAAGTGCCGCGGACTCATCGTTGCCCGCCGTGCCAGGTCGCCGATGCTGTGCGCGCCGCCCGGTTCGGACTCGATGGCCTCCTGTACGTCGCGGATGCCCGGTCGTTTGGCGCGCGGCATCCACACCGGCGCCGCGAACTGGCTCTGCCCGCCGGGGCGGCGTAGATGCAGCACCAGCCAGCGGGCGGCGGTCTGCGCGATCTCGGTGCCGTGGTCGTCTTCGACCAGAGCCAGCGCAAGGTCGATGCCCGCGGTGACGCCCGCGGCCGTCCAGACCTTTTCGGAGCTGCGGAGGAAGATCGGATCGGGGTCGACGTCGATGACCGGAAACTCGCGGGCCAGCCGCTCGGCGAACGCCCAGTGCGTGGTCGCCCGACAGCCGTCGAGCAGGCCCGCCTCGGCCGCCAGAAAGACGCCCGTGCATACCGTGACGACGCGGCGGGCGCTGCCTGCGACGGCTTTGATCCAGCCCATAAGTTCCGGATCGGACCGTGCGGCGTCGACCCCGGCGCCGCCGGGCAGCACCACAGTGTCGACGGGCTGGGCGGGGTCGGGGAGCGGGGCCGCCACGAACGCCAAACCCGTTGCGGTGGTGACGGGTGTCGCGTCGGTCGAGGCGAGGACGACGTCGTATCCGCCGTCAGTGAGCAGCGCGGCGCCGGTGAACACGTCGTGCGGTCCGACCACGTCGAGGGCCTGCACGCCGGGAAAGCCGACGATAACGACCTTGCGAGGCATGGACTCAGTGTTGGCCAGACCAGGGCATGTCGTCTATGCCGTGCACCCCACCAATTAGGACACGGGACCTGACCCACGGTGCCCGTATCGGCCTTGGCAGACTGTGCCCATGGCACAGATAACCTTGCGTGGAAACCCGATCAACACTGTCGGCGAGCTTCCTGCCGTCGGATCGAAAGCCCCAACCTTCAGCCTGACCGGCTCGGACCTGGGCGCGGTCAGCAGCGAGCAGTTCAGCGGCAAGTCCGTGCTGCTCAACATCTTCCCGTCGGTGGACACACCGGTGTGCGCGACGAGCGTGCGGACGTTCAACGAGCGTGCCGCGGGCGGCGGCGCGACCGTCGTGAACGTGTCGAAGGACCTCCCGTTCGCGCAGGCGCGTTTCTGCGGCGCGGAGGGCATCGAGAACGTCACGACCGGGTCGGCGTTCCGGGACAGCTTCGGCGAGGACTACGGCATCACGATCACCGACGGCCCGATGGCCGGCCTGCTCGCCCGCGCCGTGGTGGTCATCGGTGCCGACGGCAACGTCGCCTACGCGCAGCTGGTGCCCGAGATCGCGCAGGAGCCCGACTACGACGCGGCGCTGGCCGCCCTGGGCTGACGTCAGGCGCACGGCGCCACCGCGTTCGAACCCGAACATCGGCCCTGCCGGACCGGTTGCTCGGCTTGGCTTTTGCCAGCTCTGAGCTGTGGTGGCGCCGTTCGCGCGTGTTAGCCTGGCGATTCCAGTCGGGTGCGTCCGCGGCTCGACCAACACGAGGAGTGACCGCGCAATGATGCGTATCGCCCAGGTCGCCGCCGCGGCCGTGCTCGTCGGCTCGATGAGCGTCCTGTCGGCCGGCTGCAGCAGCAAGTCAACCGTCAAACCCGACGGGGCGGCGAAGTCGGTCGTCGACGTCGTTTCTAAGCAGACCGGCTTCAAGCCCACCGACGTGCACTGCCCCGACGGGGTTGAGGCGAAGGTGGGCGCGGAGTTCGACTGTCACTTCACCGGTCCCGAGGGCACGATGTACGTCGCCAACATGAAGATCACCAAGGTCACCGGCGACAACGTCGAGTTCGACGTCCAAACCCATCCGAGCTAGCCGGGCGGGGTGAGCCGCTGCGCCGTGGCGGCCAGCAACTCCCGGCAGCCGGTCCACATCTGCTTGATGATGTCGGCCGCCGGCGGCAGGTCCTCGATTCGCCCCGCGACCTGACCGGTGTTGGCAACGCTGGCGTCCATGTCCCCGTCGAAGTAGAGCCGCTGCACGCGTTGCAGCGCCGCGCCGCCTTCTTCGAAAGACCCTGAGACATCGAGCCTTTCGGCGGCCTGTGTCCGGATTACCCGCATCATCCGCTTGCCGTCGAGGGGGAGCAGGACCGTCGATGTCTCGTCGGCGTCGACCACGGCCTGTTTGAGGTTGCCGTGCACCGGCGAATCCGCCGACGCCAGCAGCCGCGTGCCCATCTGCACGGCCTCGGCGCCGAGCACGAACGCGGCCGCCATGGACCGGGCATCGCAGATCCCGCCCGCGGCCACGATCGGCACGTCGACGTGTGCGGCCACCAACGGCAGCAGCACCATGGTCGACGCGCCGAATCGGTTCTTGAAGCCGCCGCCCTCGACGCCCTCGACCACCAGCCCGTCCACCCCGGCGTCGACGGCCTTCTTGGCCGCCTCCAGCGTGCCCACCACATGGAACACGGTGATGCCCGCATCGTGTAGCCGGTCGGTGAACAAGGAGGGGCTGCCGGCCGAGGTGGTCACGAACCGAATGCCGTTGGCCACCAGCAGATCTATGACGGTCACGTCGCGGTTGAACAGCAGCGCGATGTTCGCGCCCACCGACCCGCCGGTGAGTTCGCGCACCCGCTGTAGGTCGGCCCGGCCTTGGTCGGACGTGGTCTCGATGATGCCCAGCGCGCCGGCGTTGGAGACCGCCGCCGCGAGCTGGGCGCCGGCGATGTAGGTCATCGGCGCCTGGATGATCGGGATGTCGATCCGCGCGAGTTCGCAGACCCGGCCGACGGCGGCGGTCATCGGTCGCTCGGATCGATGCGGTTGCGAAAGGCCTCCGCCGGGACGACGGATGCGCCCAGCCTTCGGAGCCGATCGGCCAGCGCCCGGTCCGACGTCACCACCCGGATCTCGTCCGGGCTCGCGTCGGCCTCAACCAGGCGGACGATTTCGTCGTCCGCCGAATTCGCGGCCGCCATGGGCGCATGCGCGATCTCGACCACCGTCGACTTGAGGGCGGTCCTGGGCGGCCGCTCGAATACCACCGTCACCGTCTCTCCTTGCGCAGAGGCCCACTCGTCCAATGTGTCCACCAAAGCGACCATGGCACGCTCGCGATCCTTCCACCAGCCGTCCGGCCGACTGCCGATGACGTTCATCGCGTCCACGATCCACCGCACCGACTCACACTAAGCGTGGCCAATGCGGGCGGCACCCGATTCGATGGGTAGACACTTCGGGCAATTGGTACGGTCACCGGTATGACGTCGTTAGCCGATACGAGCGATCGAGTGGTCGCGCTGGCGCGCGGCATGCGCGACCTCGTGCAGGAGCAAGCCGCCGAGTCCGAGCGCATCCGCACACTGTCCACCCCGATCGTCGACGAGATGTGGTCCAGCGGGCTGATGTCGGCGTTCAATCCCACCGTCGCAGGCGGCGTCGAGCCGTCGTTTACCGAGATGATCGAGACGTGGATCGAAATGGCTTGGCAGGATGGCTCATTCGGCTGGGTCGGCATCGCCAACCTGCCGTCCTCGTTCGCCGCGGCGGCCTATCTACCCGATGAGGGATTCGCCGAAGTCTTCACCGCACACCACAATCGCGTCACGATGGGCGGCCAGTTCTTTCCCAACGGCCAGGGCACGGTCGTCGACGGCGGCTACCAGCTGAGTGGATCGTGGAGCTTCGGCTCGGGCATCGGGCACTCCGAGTACGTGGCGGCAGGTTTCTTTCCGCTCGACAACGGCCAGATGCGCTGGATCAGCGAGGGACTGCCCGAGATGCATGTGGCCGTGCTGCCACGCGAGCAGGTCAGTTTCAACGATGGCTGGCACGTCCAGGGGCTCAAGGGAACTGGCTCCTACGACTACGCCGTCACCGACGTTTTCGTCCCGGCCAGCCGCACCTTCGAGCTGTTCACCCGCGAGCCACGCCGGGGTAGCTCGCCGGCCACGCGGATGGGGCTGATGCCGGTGACCGCGGCCGGTCACGCCTCGTGGGCGCTGGGCGTGGCCAAGAGCATGCTCGACGACGTTCAGGAGCTGGCCGCCACGAAGTTCCGGATGAGTGACATGGCCTCGTTGGCGAGCCGCCCGACGTTCCAGAAGGGGCTGGCGCACCACCGCGCCGCCTGGCGCGCCGCGCGCCTGCTGGTGCTCGACGCGTTCACCACGGCCGAGGCCGCCGTCGCCGCGCGCGACGATCTGACGCCGGCGCTGCGCGCGGACATGCGCGTGGCGGCCGTCTACGCCACCGACACCGCACGCAGCTGCGCGGAGTGGGCTCACCTGGCCGCGGGCACCAGCTCCATCCGCGAAGGCAGCCGCCTGGAGCGCGCCTTCCGCGACATCTACACCGGAACCCAGCACGCCTTCATCAGCGAGAAGGTCGCCATCGACGCGGCACAGATCTGGCTGGGCATCATCGAGGATCAGCCTGGGCTCTGAGCCGCCAGCGGACCGCTCAGATCAGCTCTTCGCCGGTCTGCGCGCTGCCGCCTGCCGCGCCGCCCATGGACGCGAACTGGCTGATCGAACCCAGCGGTGTGCTCGCGGCGACCAGCGACCTGCGCCCTCGGCCATGCCGTGGGCGGCACTACGCCGGTCCCGGCGGTGCCGGGCTGTCTGCGCCCTAGTGCTCGGCGGGATACGCGTGGATCAGCGCGCTCGCTAGCTTGGGGACGGCGTGGGTGAGTTGGTGCTCGGCTTCGTGGGCGATGTGGTGCGCCTGCGCCAGATTCAACGCGGGGTCGACGTCGAGTTCGGCGTCGGCGTGCAGGCGGTGTCCGATCCAGCGCATCCGCACACTGTGCACCGCTTGCACGCCCGGCTGGGCGGCCAGCACTTGCTCGGCGGCGTCGACCGTCGCCGGATCCACGCCGTCGAGCAGGCGGCGGAACACGTCGCGAACCGTGGTCCGCAGTACGGCCAGGATCGCGACGGTGATGACCAGCCCGATGATCGGGTCGGCCAGCGGAATGCCCAGCGCGGCACCGCCTGCCGAGAGCAGCACCGCCAGGGAGGTGAACCCGTCGGTGCGCGCGTGCACGCCATCGGCGACGAGGGCCACGGAGCCCACCCGGCGCCCGGTCCTGATCCGGTAGAGGGCCACCCATTCGTTGCCGATGAAGCCGATCAGGCCGGCCAGCGCGACCCAGCCGATGTGGTCGATCGGCTCCGGGTGGATCAACCGCAGGACGGCCTGGTACCCGGCGATGGCAGCCGACAGCGCGATCATGGCGACGACGAACAACCCGGCCAGGTCCTCGGCACGTCCCAGGCCGTAGGTGTAGCGCCGCGTCGCGGCCTTCGTGCTCAGGACGAACGCGATCCACAGCGGCGCCGCCGTCAGCGCGTCGGAGAAGTTGTGGATGGTGTCGGCGGCCAGTGCCACGGAATCGGAGATGACCACGACGGCGATCTGGGCGATCGCAGTCAGACCCAACACCACCAGGCTGATCTTGACCGCGCGGATGCCGGCCGCGCTGGATTCCAGCGCGTCGTCGACGCTGTCGGCGGCGTCGTGGGAATGCGGCGCGAAGATCTCGTGCATGACACCGCGCAGCCCGTGCGGGTGATCGTGCCCGGCCGCGCGAACATGCGCTGTGCTGCTATCTGCATGCATACGCAGATAATAAGTCAAGGAACCGTATTACGCCCGTCGGACGGTCGCATACCATCAGCGAATGCGCGGCTCGAAAATTTTGATCACCGGTCCCACTGGCCAGGTTGCCACTCCCGTCGCCGAGGCCCTGGCGGCCGAGAACGAGGTGTGGGGCATCGCCCGTTTCACCAACCCCGCGGTTCGGGAAAGCCTGGAGAACGCGGGCGTGCGATGCCAGGCGGTCAACCTGTCGGCGGGTGACTTCACCGGGCTCCCAGACGATTTCGATTACGTCATCAACCTGGCGGTCGCCAAGAGCGGAAGCTGGGACAAGGACCTCGGCGCCAACGCCGAATCCGTCGGCCTGCTGATGGCGCACTGCCGCAAGGCGAAAGCGTTCCTGCACTGCTCGTCGGGGGCGGTCTACGACCCGCCGGGTGACGAACCCCGGACTGAGGACGCGGCGTTGGGCGACAACCACAAGCCGATGTTTCCGACCTATTCCATTTCCAAGATCGCCGGCGAGGTCGTCGCGCGGACAATGTCCCGCGTCCTCGGCCTGCCGACCATCATCGCCCGGCTCAACGTCCCGTATGGCGACAACGGCGGCTGGCCGTTCTACCACATGGAGATGATGCTGGGCGGCATCCCGATCCCGGTCCCGGCGGGCGGGGCGGCCCGCTACAACCCCATCCACGAAGACGACATCATCGCGACCATTCCGAAGCTGCTCGAGGCGGCCTCGGTCCCGGCGACGACGATCAATTGGTGCGGCGAGCAGACCGTGAGCCTGCAGGAGTGGTGCGGCTACCTTGGCTCGCTGGTCGGCAAGGAACCGGTCTTCGAGGAGAGCGCGCTGGCGCTGCGCGGCAACCCCACCGACCCGGCGCGCATGCACGACCTGATCGGCACCACGACGGTCGACTGGCGCGACGGCTTTCGGCGGATGGCGGCCACGTTCCACCCGGAGTTGGTCAGCGTCTAGTCAATCCCGTTGCGGCGCAGCATAATTACCAATAGCGCAGCGCCTGGCGGAACAGGTCGGCCAGTACCGGCTTGCTCATTTCGCGCGGGGCGTTCTGCAGCAGGCGCTGCTGCGGGAAGGCGCCCTCGGTCAGGGCCGCGACGTCGTCTTCGGTGTAGCCCACTCCGCTGAGCCCGTTGGGCATGCCGACCGCACGCATGATCCGAATGAGTTCCGTCGCGAGCACCTCGCCGGCATCTTCGGGACCGGCGTCGCGGGTGTCGGCGCCGAGTAACCCGGCCGCCTGCAGGTGCCGCTGCGGGCTCACGTCGCCGGTGAAGCGGAATACCGCGGGCGCATTGACGATGACCGACATGCCGTGCGGCACCAGCGGCTCGTCGGCGGGATACCCGGCTGGGTGGAAGTCGCGGACCAGGCCAGCGACGGCATAGGCCATGCCGTGCGGCGCGTGCACGCCGGCGTTGCCGAAGGCGATTCCGGCCAGCGTCGCCGCCCACATCATCTGCTCGCGGGCCGCGCTGTTCGAGGCGTCGCGTACCGCCGGCTCCAGGTTTTCGCCCAACAGCCGCAGCGCCTCCTGGCAGCCCAGGTCGCTCCACGGGTTGGCGCCCTGACTCATCGGACGCAGATTGGGCCGCGGGGGAGCGGGCCGGTGCACGTAGGGCCGCGCGGTGAACGACTCCAGGGCGTGCGACAGCACATCGAGGCCGGCGGCGGCGACCACCCCGCCCGGCAGGCTGGCGGTGCAGTCGGGGTCGACGAGTGCCTCGGTGGGGCGCAACGCATTCGACGCAATGCCCGTCTTGGCCGACATCGACAGCAGGTCGAAGATCGCGATGCCGGTGACCTCGCTGCCGGTGCCGGCGGTCGTGGGGCAGGCGATGTGCGGCGTGAGCGGGCCGGGGATGGGTTTGGCCTCGCCGATCGGCGCGTTGACATAGGTGAGCAGGTCCGCGGGATAGGTGGCGAACAGATTGGCCGCCTTGCAGGTGTCGATCACCGAGCCGCCGCCCAACGAGACGTAGCCGTCGGGGTTCGCCTCCTGCGCGAAGCGCGCGGCCTCGGCGAACGACGTGTCGGTGGGCTCGACGTGAACGTCGGTATAGCTGACCACATCCAGGCCGGCGGCCAGCAGCGAGTCGCGCGCGGTCGCGAAGATGCCGAGTTCGGCGACCGCCGCATCGGAGAACAGTGCGACCCGCCGCATTCCCAACGCACCGGCCCGGTCGCCTAATTCGGCCAGGCAACCCCGCCCGAAGGTTATCCGCGAGGAGTCGACGGTGAAGGCTCCATCGCAGCCCTGCGCCACGGCAGGGAAATCGCAACACCCCATTCGTCTATCAAAGCGTGCCGAACGTCGACTTGCTGTGGCGCCTAGCTGAAATAGTTCGCAATAACTCGACGCTCGGCGTGGACCGTGTCTACCACTGCGAGGCGCTTGACCCCGCGCCGTCCACAATGCTAAGCAGGTGCTCAGCACTCGACGGATCGAGCGCGCGGGCCCAGCGACGGGCGATATGGAAGGGATCGGATGACTCTGCAGGCAGTACTGGACGACCTCAACAAACGCCCCGGCTCGGGCGAGGTCATTCCGATCATCAACCCCGCGACTGAAGAACAGATCACCGAGTTCACCGACTGCGGCGAAGAGGCGGTCAACGAGGCCGCGGCGCGGGCGAAGGCAACCTTCGAATCGGGCGTATGGTCCGACCTTCCCGGCCGCGAGCGCGCCAAAATCCTGTGGAAGATCGGCGACCTGATCGACGAGCACGCCGAGGAGTTCGCCCAGCTCGACTCGCTCAACACCGGCATGCCCCTGATGCAGGCGCAGCTGCAGATGTCGACCGTTTCGGAGTTCTTCCGCTACTACGCCGGTTGGTGTTCGAAGATCAACGGCGTCGCCTACGACGTGAAGACCGACGGCATCGCGACCGACAACTACGTCAACATGCACGCGTACACGCTCAAGGAGCCGTATGGCGTGGTGGGCCTGATCTTCCCGTGGAACGGCCCGATCTTCAACGCGAGCGCGAAGCTCGCGCCGGCCCTCGCCGCCGGCGGCAGCCTGCTCGTCAAGCCCGCCGAGGAGACGCCGCTCTCCGCGCTACTGCTGGATCGCCTCATCCACGAGGCCGGCGTGCCCGAGGGTGTCGTCAACCTGCTGACGGGCTACGGCCACACCGCGGGCGCCGCGATCACCGCGCACCCCGACGTCCAGAAGGTCGCCTTCACCGGCTCGACCGAGGTAGGTAAGGCGATCGTGCGGGCGTCGGCCGACAACCTGAAGAAGGTCACGCTCGAACTCGGCGGCAAGTCGCCGGTGCTGATCTTCGACGACGCCAACCTGAACAACGCGATCATGATGGCTTCGCTCGGCATCTTCGTGCACTCCGGCCAGGGCTGCGTGTGCGGGTCGCGCATCTTCGCCCAGCGCGGCGTCTACGACCAGGTCGTGGAAGGCATTGCGGCGATGGCGAATACGTTCAAGCTGGGCGCCCCCAGCGAGGAGGGCTGCGTCAGCGGCCCACTGATCAGCCAGAAGCAGCTGACCCGCGTCATGGGCTACATCGACGAGGGCAAGAAGGACGGCGTCGAGGTGGTCACTGGCGGCCACCGCCTGGACCGCAAGGGCTACTTCGTGCACCCGACGGTGCTCACCAACGTCGACACGGACATGCGGCTGTACCGGGAGGAGATCTTCGGGCCGGTAGTCAGCATCCTGCCGTTCGACGACGAGGACGAGGCGGTGGCCTTGGCCAACGACACGACCTACGGCCTGGCGGCCACCGCGTGGACGGAGAACCTGGGCCGGGCCCACCGGATCATGAAGCGCCTGCAGGCGGGCAGTGTCCAGGTGAACTGCCAGTTGGTCTTCGACCACGACGTGCCGTTCGGCGGCTTCAAGCAGTCCGGCCAGGGGCACGAATTCGGCAAAGAGGGCCTGGAGATCTACCTGAAGACGAAGTCGGTCTGGGCCCAGCTCTGACCTGTCGTTGCCGCGTAGGGTGGGCCTATCCCCGAGATCAAGCTCTCGCAAGGCGTAGTTCGTTACCAGGATCAAGGCACGGGTCCTTGCATCCTGCTGATCCATGGGCTGTTCGTCGATAGTCGCGTTTGGGATCAGCTCGTCGCATTGCTGACCCCGTGGGCACGTTGCGTGGCGCCCGACCTTCCGCTGGGCGCGCATCGCGTGGCGATGGACGGTGATGCTGACCTGTCGCCCACGGGGCTCGCACGGATGATCGCCGAGTTGATCCAGCGGTTGCAGTTGCGTGAGGTGGCGCTGGTCGGCAACGACACCGGCGGGGCGCTATGCCAGATTCTGTGCGCGAATCATCCCGAACTCGTCGACCGTCTGGTGCTCACCAATTGCGATGCGTTCGAACGCTTCCCGCCGACCGCATTCCGACCGGTCTACCGCGTCGGCCCGCGGATCCCCGGGTCCATGGTGGCTGTCGACCGTGTCCTGCGGTCACGGGTGCTGCGGCGCGCCGCGCTGGCGGCCGTGCCGGTGACGATGCGGCCGCTGCCCGACGACCTGTTGGCTAGCTGGTTCGCGCCGTTAGGAGACCGCGGCGTGCGCGCCGACTTGCGCTCGGTGCTGCAAGGCATTTCGCCCGAATACACGCTGGCCGCCGCCGAGCGGCTGAAAACCTTCGACCGCCCGGCACTGATCGCCTGGGGCACCCGCGATCGGTTCTTCCCGGTCGGCGACGCCGAGCGGCTCGCCCGAGCTCTGCCCCGCGCGCGCCTCGAAATGATCGACAACGCGCGGACATTCGTCCAGATCGATCAGCCGCAGCGTCTCGCCGACCTGATCGCGGCCTGACCTCCGCCGAACGGAAAAGTTCCGGACCTCGATTGAGATCCGGAACTCCCGTGACCTTCACGCAGCGTCAAGAGCTCTTGTTGTATCGGGTCAGGAACCCCACGGAGGCGATCGCCGCGCCGGTACCGATCACACCCCACAGCACGACCTGGAAGGCCATCGCCCCGAAGTACCAGCCAAACGTCATTCCGATGTAGAGCATCCAGATCAGCCGGAAGAAGCTCCAGACCGCCACCAGGCCGGTGCTGATCCCGATGTACAGGCTCCGTTGCCGATCGACGCGGTTGATCTGCTCCTGGATGCTGCTCGGCACGATGTTCATTTGCTGTCCCTTTCGGTGTCGCGCCGCCTCGTTGGTGGCGTCGTTGCGACAAGTACAGACAGCCGGGACGGCTACCGATCCCAAGAACTCGCGTCGCCGGGCCCGCTGATCTCGGCCTGGAATTGGCGATACCGCAGGGCATGGCCGGGCCTGCGGCGCACGATCAACCATCCGACCGCGAGGACCGCGAACCACAGCGGGAAACAGGCCAGCGCGACAACGGTTTCCGCCTGGGTCGACAGCGTCCACGCGACGAAGGCGAAGAAGACCAGGACGGCCCAACACATCGGCTCGCCGGCGGGCATCCGATAGGCCGAATCGGCGTGGCGCCGTGGGTATCTGTGGCGATACACGAGGTAACTCACGACGATCATCGCCCACACGAACATGAACAGCAGCGACGCGATGGCGGTGATGCGCGTGAATGCGTCGATCACCGAACCGCCCGCGTACAGCAGCGGAACGGAGCTCAGCAGCAGCAGCACGGCCGTCAGGGATATGGCACGCGCCGGCACGCCGCTACGGTTCAGCCGACCGAAGCGCGCCGGCGCGCTGCCCTCGTCGGCTAGGCCGAAAAGCATTCGGCCGGTGGAGAATACGCCGGAGTTGGCAGCCGAGGCGGCCGAGGTGATTACGACGAAGTTGACGACCGACGCCGCGGCACCTAGTCCCGCCAGAGCGAACATCCGGACAAACGGGGATTCGCCGACGCTGAACTGCCGCCACGGCACGACAGTGAGCATCGCCAGCAGCGCGGCGATGTAGAAGACGGCCACTCGCAGCGGAACGGCATTGATCGCGCGCGGAAGCGTGTGCCGCGGGTTCGCCGTCTCGGCCGCCGCGGTACCGACGAGTTCGACCCCGACGAACGCGAAGAACGCGATCTGGAATCCACCGACCACACCCATCGGCCCGGTCGCGAAGAATCCGCCGTCGTTCCAGAGGTTTTCGATCGTCGCGCGCTGGCCTTGCGGCGAAACGAAATCGGTGGCCACCAGGACCGCGCCCACGGCGATGAGGCAGCCGATCGCCACGACCTTGATGAGGGCGAACCAGAACTCGATTTCCCCGAAGTTGCGCACCTCGGACAAGTTGAATACGAGGATCAACGCGACCATGAGCGCCACCGGCGCCCACGCCGGCAGATCGGGCCACCAGAACTTGGTATAGCCGGTGATCGCGACCATTTCGGCGATACCGGTGACGACCCAGGCGAACCAATAGGACCACCCGACGAAAAACCCGGCCGCGGGCCCCAGCAGATCGGCCGTGAAATCGACGAACGACTTGTAGTTCAGGTTCGACAGCAGCAGTTCGCCCATCGCGCGCAGCACGAAGAACAAGAAGAAGCCGATGATCGCGTAGACCAGCAGCACCGCCGGACCGGCGAGCGAGATGGTGCGCCCCGAACCCATAAACAGCCCGGTGCCGATCGCCCCGCCGATCGCGATTAGCTGAAGATGCCGGCTGGCCAGACCCCGGTGCAGCCGCGGGACCGGTTGAGCGGCGCCGACGCCCTCATGCGTCCGCCCATCCGACTTTGCTGCCACCGCCACAACATAGTGGCTTTTGCGTGCGTTTCGGGTGAATACGGGGGTTGTCGATGCCAACCTTCACCAACGCGCGCTGGCTCGAGCGAGCCACCTGGGCGACCTACGGGGAGTAAAACTCCGGCGGCTGGTTTTCCACGGCACACTGCACTTCGGCCGCGGAATCGTGCGGGTTGGCCCCCATAGTCACCAATCTCGCGGTGATTTGGTCAGGAGGTACGGCGCCGTTCAGATCGTTGATGATGACGTGCAGAGTGCGCGCCCAATCCTGCGGGTGCGGCCTCGGCGGCACCCCGGCCTTTTGTACGCACGCAAGGAAGCCGTTCATGCCGGTTTCAGCGTGAGCGGAAGGGGTCCCCATCAGCACAACCGGGGCGGCGATGGCGAAGCCGAGCGCCGCGGCTACACGCACAAATTGCATGCCAGTAGGGTCGCATTTATTGCGCTGGTAAACCAGTCTTGACCATCAATTTGCCGACGTTTTTGCCGTCGAAAAGCATGTTGATCGCCGTCGGGAGCTGCTCGAAGCCCTCGACGACGGTCTCGAGCGGCGTGAGCCGCCCATCGGCGATCAGTCCGGCGATCTCGCGGTTCGCCTCGGCGGTGCGGCCGAGATGGTCGAGCACGATGAAGCCCTGCAGCGTCGCACGCTGAATCAACAGGTTGCCGAATGCGCGTGGCCCGGTCGGCGGGTCGGCTTCGTTGTAGCCGGAGATCAAGCCGCACAACGCCACGCGCGCGCCGACGTTGAGGCGGGCGAACACCGCGTCCATAATGACGCCGCCGACATTCTCGAAGTCGACGTCGATGCCCTTGGGCGTCGCCGCCTTGAGCTGAGCGACCCAATCGTCGGCGCGGTAGTCGACGGCAGCGTCGAAACCGAGTTCCTCGGTGAGCAGCCGGCATTTGTCCGGGCCCCCGGCGATCCCGACGACGCGCGCCCCGTCGGCCTTGGCGAGCTGGCCGGCGATCGAGCCGACCGCTCCGGCGGCGGCCGAGACGACGACGGTGTCGCCCGGCTGCGGCTTGCCGATGTCGCGGATCCCGATCCACGCCGTCAGGCCGGTCGTGCCGAGCGCGCCCATGTAGGCGCTCGGCGAAACACCCTCGGCGACATCGACTCCGAACAGCGGCTGCGTGTCCGCGGCGACCAGATACTCCTGCCAGCCGACGAGGCCCTGCACGATCTGACCGACGGGATAGTTCGGGTTCTTGGACGCGACGACCTCGCCGAGCCCGCCCGCGCGCATCACTTCGCCGATGCCCACCGGGGGCAGGTAAGTGGGTGTGTCGTTGATCCAGGTGCGGTTGGTCGGATCCAGCGAAATCCAGTCGACGCGCACCAGCGCTTCGCCGTCCCGGATCTCGGGCACCGCCTCCTCGACGAGTTCGAAGGTCTCCGGGCCGATGCGCCCCGAGGGGCGCTCGCGGAGCAGGAAGCGGCGATTGCGATCGGGCATGAGCGCACGCTACGCCAGTGCTATAACCCACCTATGGCTGAGCACACCATTACCCATGTTTCGGATACCGCACGCTGGACCGCGCTGCATCGGGCGACCGAGTCGGCGCGAGCGGATGCGTTGTTCAACGACCCGCTCGCCGAGCGGCTGGCCGGTGAGCAGGGCCGCGCCATCGTCGCGAACGTTCCATGGACGGATCGCAACGGTTGGTGGCTGGTGGCGCGGACCAAGCTCATCGACGATGCCATCGCCGCCGCGCTCGCGAACGGCTGCGACCGCGTGCTGAATCTGGCCGCCGGCCTGGACACCCGGCCCTATCGCCTGGACCTTCCGTCCGAGCTCACCTGGATCGAGGCCGATCTGCCCAAGCTCCTTGCGGAAAAGACCGAGCTGCTTGCCGACCAGACCCCGCGTTGCCGGCTGACCCGAACCGCCGTCGACCTTGCCGATCCGGACGCCCGGGACGCCTTCTTCAACGAGGCGCTGGCCGGCGCGACAAAAGCCTTCGTGCTGACGGAGGGCCTGTCGATGTACCTCGAATACCGTGACATCACCGCGCTTTCGGCCGCGATCAAGCGGCCCGAGGTCGCCTGGTGGATGCTTGATTTCGCCTTTCCCGGGCTGAAGAAGAGGATCAACAAGAATGTCGCCGGCATCGCCGAAAGCGCGCCGTTCATATTCGCGCCCGAGAACGGGCTGGCCTTCTTCGAAGACCTCGGCTGGCGGACCGTCGAAGCCGAATCGGTGCTCGCGGCCGCCGGCCGGCTGCGCCGCTTACCGCTGTGGATGCGCCCGCTTGCCTGGCCGCCCAAATCGGATCTGCGGTCACCGGGGAACAAGCCCACGAGTGCGGTCGCGCTGCTGACCCACTGAGCTACATCGCAACGTGCACAACCGAGTTACGTTGCGTCACAGGCACTTCTCGCATCGGCCAATATTTGATGCCCTAAAACGCCTCGGCGATCTTATTATCGCCACATGCGTATCTCGGTCAAGTTCGACCAGTGCTTCAACTATTCCGAACTCGAGCAGTTGTGGCGTACCGCCGATCGGCTTGGCTTTCAAGCGCTTTGGGATTACGACCATTTCCTCGGCCCGAAGGAACATACCGACCCGACCTACGAAGGCTGGACCACGCTGGCCGCCATGGCCGCCGTTACGCAACGGGCCCGGATCGGGTGCCTGGTCTCCGGCGTGACCCATCGGAATCCGGCGATTCTCGCCAAGATGGCGGTCACGGTCGACCACATTTCCGGCGGACGCCTCAACTTCGGCATTGGCGCCGGCTGGCATGAGGCCGAACATCGCGGATACGGGATCGACTTTCCCGACCCCGGCGCCCGGGTCGCGATGGTCGACGAGGCGCTGACCGTGATTCGCAGGCTTTGGACCGAAGAATCGGTCACCTTCAGCGGGCGGTTCTTCACCCTGGAGCGTGCGCTGTGCGAGCCGAAACCCCTTCAGCGGCCGCATCCGCCGATCGTCGTAGGCGGGACCAAGCCCGAGATGCTGCGGGTCATTGCGCGGCACGCCGACATCTGGAACATGTCCGGACATGAGGGGCCCGAAGGATGGGGCGCCGTAAACGCTCGACTCGACCAAGTGTGCGCCGACATGGCGCGCCCGCCGGCCGAGGTTCTGCGTTCCGCGCAGCTGCCGCTGCACCCGGTGGAACCCGACCAGGTGGATGAGCAGCTGGCCCTATTGCCCGCGTTCGAGCAACTTGGCTGCGCGCACATGGTGCTTGCCTTCCGCCAGCCACCGACGGCAGCGCTACTGGAACGCTGCCGCGCGCTGGATTCGGACGTGCGGCCGATTGCCGGTGTCTAGGCGGCTATCCGCCAGACCGTTCACTTTGCGGCCATCGTGGGGCAGGGTTAGGCCGATGAAGGCAGTCCAGGTCATCGTCACGGCAATTGCGGTGCTGGCGCTGACCGCTTGCCCTGCGCATGCCGACCCCCCGACGACCCAACAGATCACGGCGGTTGCCGTCGGGTCGCAGGGGCAGGCCGTCAACGGATACCACGAGACGCCACCCGATGGCGCCGTCCCCGCCGTCAGCGACTGCAGCACACCGTCGCCGTCGGCCGTGGTGGCCGACGTCTATGCGTGCTCGCCGAGCGCCGCCGACGCGTCCACCTGCTGGCCGTCGACGCCGGGATCGCTGTTGTGCGTAGACAATCCGTGGGACATGCGGCTGCATCGAGTCGCCTACCAGGGCCAGCTGCCGCCCGTGCAACCCACGGCGTCGCCGGACCCGTTCGCGCTGTTGCTCGACGACGGCACGCGCTGCCTGTTGCGCAACGGCGGATCCTGGGGCGGGCGCGACGACGGGTTCGCCGGCGCCTACGGGTGCGGAAAAGACTTCGGTTCAAACCCGGCGGTGCTGTGCCTGCCCAGCCAGCAGAGCTGCATCGACCGCTCGGGCGCGGCGTGGACGGTCAAGGTAGGGCCGCTGGGCGCACCGGACGCCCACTTTCCGCCGCCGCAGACCCGCACGGTGTCGGAGGCGTGGTTCGCCGGGGACCGAATCCCGGGCTAGCCGGCTACCAAACCCGTATCCAGTCGATGAGCATGTCCGCGGGATACGTCCCCGGGCCCGGGTCCTCGCCACCGGAACCGGCGACCGCGAGGTTGAAGACGGGATACGCGGTGTAGCCGGGCGTGTTGAACGGCCAGTCCGGCAGTGAGCTCGCCGGCACGTCGAAGTAGGGCGCCGCGCCGTCGCTGTAGTCCTTCCAGAACCGGATGCCCGCCTCGTCCCACTGCGTGCGCCAGGTATGCCAGGCGCTGTCCACCGCGATGTTGTGGGTCTTCCACTCGCCGCCGTTCGCCTTCGCGTGCACGGTGGTGGCCGAAGGCCATTTGCCGTTGCCGTACCACTCCATGATGTCGATCTCGCCCTGGTCCTGGTTGCCCAGCCAGTACGCGGGCCAGGCGCCGGGGGTGAGGCAGTTCAGCTTGATGCGGGCTTCCCAGGTGTGGCCGACGCCGCCACGCCAATTGCTCTGCACCTTGCCGCTGAAGTAGGTGGGGCCGTCCTTCGCTGCGCGCAAGACGAGATTGGAGTTGCCATCGACAAACACGTTGCGGCGGTCGTCGCGGTACTGCCCGATGTTCTCGGGCCGCTCCCAAAACGTCGGGTCCTTGATCACCTCGCGGGCGGTCGCCACAGCCCACTTGGACGCATCGGGGGCCGAACCGGCGGCCCCGTCGAATTCGTCGGAGAAGATGTAGGTCCCGCTCTGGCCGCTGGGCGCGTTGGGCGGTGGCATCCGGCCCGGAACATCCGGCCGCGACGGGTGAGCCTGGGCCTCAGGGATGGGAAGCGCGGCCGCCAGCACGCCGATCCCTGTCGTCAACATCATGCGGCGACGGTCCATCGAAGGCATAGGCAAGCGACGATAGCAGCCGCGGCCGTACGGGGTCGAAACGCGAATTTGTCGGTGCCCGTCGTTAGCATTCGGATCGCGGTCGGGTTCCAAATCCGGCGACAGCACGGGACTAGCTCGGGCTTTATGACAAATTCACGGCTAATTCTCATGCTCGCGCTTGGTTTGGTCTCAGCATTCGCTGGGCATCCTGGACACGAACGGATAACACGTTCGTAGCTTTGCGGCAGAGTTGGTTTGCTCTGGAAGGAGTGGGCAATCGTGGCGAATACATCCGGAGCAACGGTTATTTTCCTTCAGTCACATCCTGCGTGGATTGCTGCCCACCGCCGCGAGCGAGAGCGCGAAGAAGCGATGCGCCGCCACCCCTCTTTTCGGGCCCGGCGCGACTCGAGTGAATTGACTAGCAAAGCCGCGGTTGGCGATCGTCACTTCCGGCTGTACTCCGGCTCCGACACCTCGGCCTAAGGGTTCCGTAGTTTCCGGCGGGCCGATTCCCGCCGCTTCATCAGCTTCTAGCTAACCGCCTATTCAGCTTGGCATCGATGGCGCCGTAACCGATCGGGGCGCGTCGATCGCTCGCCTAATCCGGTATTTATCGCGCCCGTCACTTATTGACTTGCCCGCACGCGGGCCACGGTTGTTTACATCCACCTCCTCGTCTACTACCGTTCGTAGTAGATAACGTTGGGAGACAAAGATGTCCAACAACTCGAATCCGGTGTCCGCGGACCGTTCTCTGACGGTGGCGATGGTCGCCTTCACCGCGGCATTCGCACTGCACGGGGTCGATCACTTTCGGCGTGGGATGACGGCCTCTCCGCCGTCGGTCATGGTCGGCGGGATGATCCAAGGTGTTTTCGTCGTTATGGCGTTGGTGTTGGTGCTGGGACGACATCGATGGGCCGCTGAAGCCGCAACCTATGTGGGCTTCGGTAGCGCCGCACTATTTACCTATGCGCACGTGCTGCCGACTTTCCTGCCCGGCTATCAAGACAGCTTCAGTTCCGGACCCCGAGTCAACGTCACCTGGTTCTCGTGGCTGACGGCCGCCGGCGAGATCGGAACCGGACTGGTACTCGGCTATGTCGGATTGCAAGCGCGCCGAATCGTGGCCAACCAGCTTGCGGGACAAGGTAATAGCTAATGCTGCACATCGAAGAATACGTCGGCATAATTGTCGGGGTGCCACAACCACATCGGGCGAAAGCTTTAGCCAATCCGGATCGGCCGCACGGCGCGCTCATTCACGAGCTGGAGCGCTACATCGAGGCGCACCATGACGTGACCGATGTCAACGTGGTGAGCGCGACGGACACGGGCCAGGCCGACACGACCCACAAGCCCGTCCGGCACTGGTATCAGGTCACCTACGAAGCCTGAGAACGTCGCCACCGCGCCGATGGGCGGCGTGACTACCGCGCGTGCCCGATTGCATACAACCCGGGGGATAGCGCTCGACGCTCGCTCTTGACACCCGTCAATTCGTCTCTAATGTATACAAAATGGCTGTTGGGTTGGAGGCGATTCCTGCTGCGTCCGAACTCGACGACCTCCGCGACATGGTGCGCAAGGTGGTGGCAAAGCACCTCCCGTTGGACGAGGCGCGGGACGCCGACTCAGCCGCCGCGCGGCGCGCCGGCTGGGCCGCACTGGCCGAACTCGGCCTGCTGGGCATCGCGGTTCCCGAACAGTTCGGCGGCAGCGCCGCCGGCCTCACCGAACAAGCCATCGTCTGCGAGGAGCTCGCGCGTGAGCTGGGGGCCGTGCCGTATTTCACCACCGTCTGCCTTGCCGCCGAAGCCCTGTTGGCCGCGGGGGATCGGGCGGCCTGCGACGAGTTGCTGCCCGGGATCGCCGCCGGCGAGCTGACCGCCACCGTCGCCAACGACATCGGCCGCGCCGAGCGCGACGCTGAAGGCTGGGCCGTCAGCGGCGAATTCCGGCACGTCGGTGACGGCGCCGACGCCGGCCTCTTGCTGATTGCGGCCGAGACTTACAGTGGGACAACACTTTTCGCTGTGACCGGCGCGGCGGGCGTAGACCGGCAGCGGCTATCCACGTTGGATCCCAGCCGGCCGCTGGCCAATGTTCGCCTTTCCTGCGCGCCCGGCCGCCAGATCGGTGAGATCGGAGGGGCCGCGGCCGTCCTGGCGAGGGTGCGTCTGCGCGCGACCGCATTGCTGGCCGCCGAACAGGCGGTGCTGGCCGAGCAATGCGTGGCGCTCACCAAGCAGTACCTCGTCGATCGCCGCCAATTCGGCCGCCAGATCGGCGCGTTCCAGGCGCTCAAGCATCGTCTGGCCGACGCCGCTGTGCGCGCCGAACTCTCGGCGGGCAGCGCCTGGTACGCGATCCGGCAGCTCGACGCCGGTGCGGCAGACGCCGAATTCGCGGTGGGCGTGGCGGCGGCGGTGTGCGGCGAGGCCGCAGTGCAGAACGCGGCCGAGATGATTCAGTTGCACGGCGGCATCGGCTACACCTGGGAGCACGCCGCCCACCTCTATCTGCGCCGCGCCAAGGCCGACCAGTACCTCATCGACACGCCGTCGGGTCATCGCAACCGGCTCGGCGCCGCGGTGGTGGAAAACCCCCCAGTACCAAAGGAACCCGCGCCCGACCAGATTGCCTCGCCCGCAGTTGGCGAACTGCGGCGCTGGCTGGCCGACAACCTCACCGACGAGGTCGCCGCCGACAACGCCGCGCCCGCGGCGGGGCAGAAGTACACGCCGGGTCGGCGCGACTGGTACCGACGGCTCGGCGAGGCCGGCTGGTCGACGCCGACGTGGCCGGCCCACTGCGGCGGGCGGGGCATGGGCCGCGACGACGGCGGCGCCGTGGTCGCGGAGCTGCGCCGGCGCGGCGTCGACCGGCCCGAAGAGGACTTCGTCGGCGTGTGGCTGGCCGGCCCGACAATCTTGCAGTGGGGTACCGACAAGCAGCGCGAGGCCTACCTGCGGCCGCTCGCACTCGGCGAGCACCGCTGGTGTCAGCTGTTCAGCGAACCCGGCGCGGGATCCGACCTGGCCTCCCTGGCGACGACGGCGGTACGGATCGAGGGTGATCGCTGGCTGGTCAACGGGCAGAAGATCTGGAGCTCGTTCGCCCAGACCGCCGACTTCGGGCTGCTGATGGCCCGCACCGACCCGACGCTGCCCAAGCACGCCGGGATCACGTACTTCCTGCTCGACATGCGCACGCCCGGCGTGGAGGTGCGGCCGCTGCGTCAGATGACCGGCGATGCAGAGTTCAACGAGGTCTTCCTGACCGACGTCGTGGTGCCCGACTCGGCGCGCCTCGGCCCGCTCAACGCGGGCTGGAAGGTCGGCATCAGCACGCTGATGCAGGAGCGCAACAGCCTCACCGGCCCTCCCGTCGTGGGCCCCGGAGTGGCCGATCAGCTCATCGCCGAGGCGGTCGACGGCGGCGCGTGGCAGAACGCCGATGTGCGAGACCGATTGCAGCGCATGCTCGTCGACGAACGGGCCCTGCAGGCCGCGAGCTTCCGCGCCAGCGTCACCCCGGACCGCAACCCCGGAGCCATCGACTCGGTGCGCAAACTCGTCAGCGCGGACCTGCACGAGCGCGCCGGCCGCGTCCGCATCGACCTACGACCCAAGTATTCACTGGGCTGGCCAGAAGACGCCGAGATGCCCTCGGGGACACGCTCTTTCCTGGAGATGAAGAAGTACTGCATCGCCGGCGGAACCTCGGAGATCCAGCGCAACATCATCGCCGAACGCGTGCTCGGGTTGCCTCGCGAGACCGACCCCGACCGTGACAAGCCGTTCAATCAGCGGACGGGCCGATAAGTAAGGAGCGCACCGGAAATGTTGACGGGCGAGCAGTACAAGAACTCGTTGCGCGATGGCCGGCGGGTGTACCAGGACGGCAAGTTGGTCGCCGACATGGACACCGAACCGCTGCTGGCGCCCGCCCTCGATGCGGTGGCCGCCGGATACGACGAGTACTACCGGCCCGAAGACGATGCGGTGAACCCGCTCGTGGAGGCGCCGCGCACCGTGGACGAACTGCGCGACCGGGTGCCGATCCTCACCAGCATGGACCTGCTGCTCAACGTCACCTATCAATCGCTGATGACGCTGGTAGTGGCGGCCGCGCGGCTGGGCGAAGCCCACCCCGTGTTCGTCACGCGCATCAATGCCTATGTGGCACAGTCCCGTCGGGACGACATCCGGATCGCTGAGTGCATCACCGATTCCAAGGGCGATCGGTCGAAAGCGCCCGCCGCGCAGGACGACCCCGACCAGTACGTGCGCGTGGTGGAACGCCGCGAGGACGGCGTGGTGATCCGCGGCGCCAAGCTGCACATCAGCGCCGCACCGTTCGCGCATCACCTGCTGGTCATGCCGACCAAGTCCATGAAGCCGGGGGAGGAGGACTACGCGATCGCGTGTGCGGTGCCGGTCAACGCCGACGGCGTGCACGTCGTCAGCCGGACCGTGCAGGCGCGGGGTGGCGACGAACGCGACTACCCGGTGAGCTCCGGACGCAGCATGCCCGACGGGTTCGTGATCTTCGACGACGTGTTCGTCCCCCACGAGCACGTGTTCCTCGACGGGGTCGCGGCGCAGGCCGGAATCTTCGCGCACTCGCTGGGCCTGTGGGAACGCCTGGGCGGCACCGCGGTCATGGTGGAACAGGCCGACGAGATGGTGGGCCTGGCCGCGCTGATCGCCGAAGCCAATGGGACGGGGCGGGTTTCGCACATCCGCGAGAAGATCGACGAGATGATGATCCACGCCACCAACCTGCGGGCCGGCATGGAGGCCGCGATCAGCAACGCGCACACCACGCCGGAGGGCTACTACTATCCCGACGATCTCTACACGAACGCCACGAAATACATTGGTGCGGCGAACTTTAACCTGATGGTGCGGCACCTGCACGACATCGCCGGCGGCGGCGTCATCACCACACCGTCGATGGCCGACCTGGAAAACCCCGACGTCGGCCCGCAGCTGCGCAAGTACCTCACCGGTGCGAGCGAGGTTCCTGGCGACACGCGCGCCAAGCTGTTCCACGCGATCCGGGATGCCACCGCCGACTCCTACGGTGGGTGGCATCTGGTGACGAATGTGCAATCCGGCGGGGGCCTGTTCGCCCAGCGTCTGGTGACGCGCAAGCACTACGACATGGAGCGGGCCAAGCGGCTGGCGCGGCACGCGGCGCACCTGGACTGAGGCCGACGCACCCCATACTTGTGTGAACGTGAACGTAGACGTAGATTCAGACCATGCGCTTTGGAGTATTCATCGCCCCCTACCACATGGTGGGCGACAATCCGACGCTCGCATTCGAGCGTGACCTGCAATTAGTCGAAGCCGTCGAGGATCTCGGCTACGAGGAAGCCTGGTTCGGCGAACACCATTCCGGCGGGACCGAGATCAGCGGCGCGCCCGACTTGATGATCGCGACGGCCGCCGCGCGCACCAAACGTATCCGGCTCGGGACCGGCGTGGCCTCACTGCCGTACCACCACCCGTTCATGTTCGCCGACCGGATGGTGCAGCTCGACCACCTGACCCGGGGCCGGCTGATCGTCGGCGTCGGGCCGGGCGCGCTGCCCGGTGACGCGTACATGATGGGCATCGAGACGACGCGGCAGCGCGAGATGATGCTCGAGTCGCTCGAGGCGATCCTCGAACTCTGGGCCGACGAGGGACCGGTGAACCGCGAGACGGACTGGTTCACCCTGCGCGACGCCCGGTTGCAATTGCGCCCGTACAGCAAGCCCGGCATCGAGGTCAGCGTCGCGGTGACGGCGTCGCCGTCCGGTCCGGTCGCGGCCGGCAAGTTCGGCATCGGGCTGCTGTCGATCGCGGCGACGCAGAAGAAGGCGTTCGACGCACTGGCGCGCAATTGGCGCACCGCCACCGAGACCGCGGCCGCGCACGGCAAGACGGTGAGCCGCGGGGGCTGGCGGATGGTCGGCCCGATGCACATCGCCGAAACCGAGGAACAGGCTCGAAGGGAAGTCGAGGCCGGCCTGGCCCAATGGGTCGACTACTTCCAAAACGTCGGGGCGATACCGATTCTGGGTGACTTCGACCCGGGCGAGGACATCGTGAGCGCCGTCAACGAGACCGGCGTGGGGGTGATCGGCACCCCGGACATGGCGATCGACCAGCTGCGCCGGCTGCAGAGGCAGTCGGGCGGTTTCGGCACCTATCTGTTGATGGCGCACGAATGGGCCAACCGCGAGGCCACGCTGCGCTCCTACGAGCTGATCAGCCGATACGTCACGCCGGCGTTCCAAGACACGCTGGAACCGCTTGAGCGCAGCCGTGATTGGACGATCTTCCACCGCGAGACGCTGATGGGCAATATCACCAATGCGATCATCGGTGCCACGCAGCAATTCCTGGAAGAGCGCGACGCCCGCAAGCGCGCCGAGCAAGCCCAAGCCGAAGCACTGCACGCGGGTTCGTGACCGATTTCGGGGCGCTGCTGTTTCCCAACGTCGCTTGGGCGACTCTCGTCGACCGTTGTGAACAAGCCGAGGAACTCGGCTTTCGCAGCCTGTGGCTCGACGATCACGGCGCCAACCCACAATCGCCACGCTCGAATTGGTTCGAGGCGTTCACAGCGCTGGCCGGCCTGGCCAACTGCACTCGACGAATCCTGCTGGGACCGCTGGTTTCCAACGTCGTCCTGCGTCACCCCGCCGTCCTGGCGCGGCAGGCCGCGACGCTCGAGAACATGTCGGGCGGGCGGCTCCAGTTGGGCCTGGGCGCCGGCTACGCGCCCACCGACCACGCGATGGTCGGCACCTCACCCTGGACACCCGACGAACGCGCCGAGCGATTCGCCGAAGCGGTCGAACTGGTCGATGCCCTGCTGCGGGCCGAACCGGTCGACTATGCGGGCAAGCACTACCAAGTCCATGGCGCCCGGCTGCGCCCGGCGCCGATACAGCGGCCCCGACCGCCAATGTGCATTGCCGCGCATAGCCGTTCGAGCCTGCGGCTGGCCGCTCGTTTTGGCGACATCTGGAGCTCGTTCGGCGGTTGGGGGCTGACCTCGCCGCAGCTGTTGGCGATCACCAAGCAACGGTCGGCGGTCCTCGACGAGTTCTGCGCCGAGTTCGGCCGCGACCCCTCCACTATTCGGCGCCAGATCCTGGCCGGCAGCCCGGCGACCACCCCGGACCCGATTTGGTCATCCGTGGCGGCATTCGACGATTGGGTGGCCGGCTGGGAGCAGCTCGGCATCGACGAAATAGTGCTGTACTTCCCACCGGAACTGCTCTACGAACCCGAGTTGATCGACCCTGTGGTGCTGGAACATCTGCGCGGACTGCTCTTCGCGCACTACGACTCAGGTGAGCAGCGCACCGCCATCGACTGGTAATACCGAACCGCTGACAAACGATGCGGCCGGGCTGGCCAGGAACAAAACCGCGGCCGCCACTTCGTCGGGCTCACCCAGTCGCGCGGCCGGAACTCTCGACCCGACGAAGTCGTCGTTGAATCCGTCCGGCGTCAGCTCGGTCAGCCCGGTGGAGAGGAACCCCGGCGCGACGGCGTTGACCCGAATTCCCTTGCGCCCGGTCCACTGCCGAGCCAGATCGCGGGTGAGCCCCAACAGGCCCGCCTTACTGGACACGTAGCCCGCCTGCGGCAGAGCCGTCGTGGTGAGACCAAGGATGCTGCTGATCATCACGACGGCCGACCCCGGTTGCATGAAACGGCCGCACGCCTGGCTCATCCAGTAGGCCCCCATCAGGTTGACCTCAACCGTGCGCCGGAACTGCGCCGGATCTTCGCGAGTCGCCGGCGCGGCGGTGCCCACCCCGGCGTTGTTGACCAGCACGTCGACCCTGCCGAACCGCTCCATGACGGCAGCGATTGCGGCCGTGCAGGATTCGGGTTCGGCGACGTCGACGCGAAAGCCTGTCGCGTCGATGCCGTCCTGCCGCAACCGCTCGCAGCGCGCCTCGACGTCGTCCGGGCGCCGACCCGCCATCGCGATGCGCGCCCCGGCCCCGCCGAGCGCGCGGGCGATCGCCACGCCCAACTCCGACGTCGCCCCGGTCACCACGGCCACGCGGCCGTCCAGCCGGAACCGCTCCATGACGGGAGCGCTCACGAAGCGTGGGTTTCGGTTTCGCGCCCTTGTTGGGATCGCAGCGCCAGCAGCGCGTCGCGGCCCTGCATGATGTGTTCGGCCATCAGGGCGGCGGCGCGCTGCGGGTCGCCGGCGGCTATCGCGTCGCGCACCATGCGGTGGAACAGATTCGACCGCTGACTCTGCTCGCGGGTCTGGTGCCGAAACACTTGATATACCAGGGGAATATCGACCGCGTGCACCAGCAGCGCCGAGAGCCGCCGGTGCTGGGATCCGTCGACGATCTCCTGGTGAAAGGCGCTGTTGGCGCTCGCGATTCGACGCAGGCCCGCGTCGGGCGAACCGGCCGACAGCAGTGCGACGCCCTCGTCGAACTCGGCGATCGCCGCGTCGAGCCTGGCGATGCCGTCGGCGTCCATGCGGGTTGCGGCGCGTTCGGCTGCCAGCGACTCGAGCCGGGCGCGCAACTCGTACTGGTCACAGATGTCGGTCTCGGACATCGTGGCCACCACCGCGCCGCGGTTGCGCTCGATGACGACGAGCCCATCGGCGGCCAAGGCCCGCAACGCTTCTCGCACCGGCGTGCGCGACAGGTCGAACATCTCGCCGATGCGCTGTTCGACCAGCCGCGAGCCGGGCTCGAAATCGCCCTCCGCGATCGCTCGGCGGATCAGCCGGTAGGCCAGATCGGACCGGCCGTCCATCTCGGCCACGTCAGGCACCCCCGGTGGCGGCACCGATGTCCAGCACGCCGCCGCCCTCCGGGTCCTCGACCTCCACGATCGGGTCGTCGACATCGTCGAATTCCAGGCGCAGCGCCCGCGACATGATCGCGTGCATGACGTACATCGTTGTGGTGTAGGTGAATTCGAGGATATCGGTGTCGGTGAAGACCTCGCGCAGTTGGTTGAACAACTGCTCGGGGACCCGACCATTTTGGCCGGCAAGGCAATCGGCGTAGGCCAGCAACAGGCGTTCGGTGTGATCGAAGCAGTCGGCGGTTTCCCACGACGGGATCGCTTCGATCTGCTCCTCGGACAGCCCGGCCGACCGGCACGCCTTGCAGTGCTGGGAGTAGACGAATTGGCTGCCGACCACCCACCCGGCCCTGATCTGGCCCAGCTCACGGTGATCGGGCCGGATGCTCACTTCCTCCCGGTAGAGGCGGAAGCCGCGGACGGCGTGGCGCAGCGCGGCGGGGGACTGGGCCATCACCGTCCACCAGTTGCCCGGGGTTCCGCCTACAGTGCCGGGCTCGGCGACCGGGTCGCGATCGCCGAACATGAAGTTGTACATGTTCAGCGTGAATTCGTCGCTGACTTCGCCGCGGGGGACGGGATTCAGGCGTGGCATTACGTGTCCTCTCGGCCGGGTGCAGATTGCATTCAATCTCAGCCTAAGCCGCTACGTCAATGCAGTTCGCGACCGGGTGGGACCGCAGATTGCGTACAGTTCAGTAAAATCAGGGGCGCAGGCTCGCCAGTGCCATGGCCGCGAAGGCGTCGCCGATCTCGGCGAGCGTGTTGCGCCCGCCGGGGACGTACCAACGGTGGATCCAGTTGTGCATACCCAGGATCCCGAGCATCACCAACCGTGGGTCGAGGTCGCTACGGAAGACCCCCGACTCGATGCCTTCCTCGACGATGGCGAGCAGCGTTTTGCCGTAGGCGTCGGCGTTCGCGACGATGTCTTTTGCCTCGGGAATCGCCGAAAGGTGTTGGCTTTCACTGAATAACAGGAAGATCTCCGGGGAGGCGGCCAGATCCTCGATGTACGCGCGCAGCGCGCTGCGCAGCTTTTCGTCGGCTGGAGCATCGGAGTCCAGCGCCTCGCGACAGTGCCGGGTCATCGTGTAGGCCGGCTGCTCTATGAGCGCGACGAGCAACTCTTCCTTGGTGCCGACGTAGTAGTAGAGTGAAGCACGGTTGATGCCGACCTCCGCGGCGACGTCCTCGAGGCGGGCCCGCCCGAACCCGTCCCGGCGGAACACTTCGGCGGCGCCCTTCAGGATGGTCTGCCACCGCTCGCCGGAGGCCCGACGATCGGCGTTACGCCGCTCATGGCGCCGACGTGCGTTGTCGCTCTGTTGTCGTGGGGCGGGAATCGTTCGTCCTCCTCGTGCGTGCCTTGCGCGAGTTCCTGCGTTAATAACGTACGCCATCAGGGCCGCAAGCTGCGGAAAGGCGCGATTACCGGCGTGAACGTTGACGTTGGTGCGGCGTCATTTGCGAGCCAGTTTCGCCATGGCGGCATGGAAGTCGTCGTGCTCCATCGCGGCGGCCTCCAGGGCCAGCGCCGCTTTGGCGCCTACTGCAGCTTGCCGGCGACGAAATCCGCGGCCTGGTTGGCCATGCCGGCGTCGATGTACGCACCCGCCAGGTGTTGCGGCCAGTTTTCTTTCCAGGTGTTGGGGTCGGCCGGGTTGCAGATGGGATCGGCGCCGTGGCACAGCTCGATCGTCCGGTCGTTGTAGGTCGGGTTGAAGTTCGTGATCGGTCCCACCCACTGGCTTCCGTTTCCGAACAGCGCGACGGCGGCGATGTGCTGATCGATGCCAGGCGGCAGGGGGCTGTCGAAACCGAACGCGCCGATGGGCGCGGCGAGCACCACGTCGGTCACCGCGGCGCCCAGCGAGTAGCCGCCCAGCACCAACCGGGTGTCCGGGCAGTTGTTCACCATGTCCTGCACGTGGTGACTCATGTCGTTGGCGCCGACGTCGACCTGTGTGTCGGCCGGGTAGCGCACGGCGTACACGCCGACGTTCTTGTTGACCTTGGACTGCAATGAGTTGATGAACGCATTGCCGAGCTCACCGGTCCCCGGCGATTCGTTTCGCCCGCGCGCGAAGACCACCTGAACCGGAGGGCAATTTGCGGCGGAGGCCGGCGGCGCTGCGCCCAGCGTCCCCGACGGCAATAGCACGGCCGGCAACATCAGCACGGCCGAGATTCCGATCGCCCCCAGGGCGACAACCACTGACTTACAGACAAGTAGAACGCGCACAGCACGATCGTAAGGCGATTTGCCCGTCGGCGCTGGGCGGGGCCGACAAAGGGCCGAACAACGCCGACGATAGGTTCGACTGATGAGTCAGACCGATACCAGCGCCGCCGACCGGTTGTTCGCGCTGGCCGAACAGGTGCGCGGCTTCATGCCCGCCGACGAGGGGCGCGCGCTCTACGACGCCGCAGTGCAATACCTCGACGGCGGCGTGGGCGTCGAGATCGGCACCTACTGCGGCAAATCAACGCTGATGCTGGGCGCAGCGGCGCAGCAGACCGCCAGCGTGCTGTACACCATCGACCACCACCACGGCTCCGAGGAGCATCAGGCCGGCTGGGAGTACCACGACGCCTCGTTGGTCGACGAGGTCACCGGGCTGTTCGACACGCTGCCCGCGTTCCGTCGCACGCTCGACACCGCCGGGCTGGACGACCACGTCGTCACCATCGTGGCCAAGTCGCCGGTTGTCGCTCGGGGGTGGCGGTCACCGCTGCGGTTCTTGTTCATCGACGGCGGCCACTCGGTGGAAGCCGCTACCCAGGACTTCGACGGTTGGGCGAGATGGGTGATCCCGGGCGGGGCGCTCGTGATTCACGACGTGTTCCCCAACCCCGAGGACGGCGGCCGCCCGCCGTACTACATCTATTGCCGCGCACTGGATTCCGGCCAGTTCCGGGAGGTTTCGGCCCTCGGCTCGTTGCGGGTGCTCGAACGCACCAGCGGTCAGCCGGGGGAGCAAATCCCCGTCAGCGACCGGGCCCGCTGACCACGCACTCGCAATCGAAATCGGTCTGCAGGCCGATCGGCAGGCCGTCGGCACGGAAGATCCCGGCCCCGCCGGTGGTGTCCGAGAGCGCGTCGGCCGCAAGGATCATCGCCGCCCCGGTCCATGTGGTGCGCTCCTCGGGCCAGCGTTTGCCGTCGGCGAAAACCAAACCGGTCCAGTAGGAACCATCGTCTTCGCGCAGATGCTGCATCGCGGCGAACTGCCGGTGTGCGGCCGAGCGGTGGCCGATGGCGTCGAGGGCCATGACGAGCTCGCATGTTTCGGCGCCGGTGACCCACGGCCGGTCATCGACGCAACGGATGCCGAGGTCGCCGACCACAAAGTCATCCCAGCGCTGCCTGATGCGCGCATCCGCGGCTGGGCCCCGAAGCGCGCTGCCGAGGATGGGGTAGTACCAGTCCATCGAGTAGCGGTCTTTTTCGGTGAACGCCTCCGGGTGTGCGACCAGCGCATGGCCCAACCGGCCGACAGCCAGTTCCCATTCCGGTTGCGGGTCGTCGACGAGGGCGGCCAGGGCCAGCGCGCAGCGGATGCTGTGGTAGATGCTGGCGCACCCGGTCAGCAGGGCTTCCGGTACGGGACCGGTTTCGCTTCGGGCCCAACAGATCTCGCCGTAGCCGACCTGTAGGTCGATGACGAAATCGATCGCCTTGTGCACCACCGGCCACATCGACCGAGCGAAAGATTCGTCACCGGTAACCAAGACGTAATGCCAGACACCCGTGGCGAGGTACGCGCAGAAGTTGCTGTCGCTGTTGGCGTCTTCTATTACGCCAGAGCGGAACTGCAGGGGCCAGGAGCCGTCGGGCCGCTGAGTGCGGCGGCTCCAGTCAAAGGCGGCGCGCGCCGGCTCGAGAAGCCCGGCGGCGGTGAGCGCCATCGCCGATTCGACGTGGTCCCAGGGATCGGTATGCCCGCCGGTGAACCATGGGATGGCGCCCGATGATTCCTGCTCGGCGGCAATCGACAACGCGGTCTGGCGGCATTGCTCCGGGGTGAGGACGCCCGGAATCGCCGGGGGGCTAAATCGACGCAACTGATTGTCCTGGTTTCGCTGGGCTTTCCACTGCGCGCGGCTTGTGGAAGTACATCGCCACGCTCTTGCCGACGAGCGGATTGAGCAGCGACTCTGCCACCTTGGTCACCTTCGGCCGCTGCATGAGGTCCCATACCAGCAATTTGTGGTAGGTGGTGACCGCGGGATGATCGGTATTCGAAACGCCGACAGCGCATTTCAGCCACCAGAACGGCGAGTGCAGGGCGTGCGCGTGATGAGAGTGCGTCAATCGCACTCCGCCGCCGCTGATTTTGTCACGCAACTCGCTGGCGCGGTAAATGCGCACGTGCCCGCCCTCGTTGCTGTGGTATTCGTCGGACAGCAGCCAGCAGACCTTTTCGGGCAGCCATCGCGGCACACTGACCGCAAGTGTGCCACCGACTTTGAGTACCCTGATCAGTTCGGCGATGGCGGCGTCGTCGTGCGGGACGTGCTCCAGGATCTCGGAGGCGATGACGCAATCGAATGTCTCGTCGGCGTACGGCAAGCTCAGCGCGTCGCCCGCGACCGCCTCCGCCGACGCCGCGGCGGGCGCCTCACCGTTTTCGGCCATCGCACGCAAAATCGTTTCCACCGACCGCAATTCCGACTCGTCCTGGTCGAACGCGATGACGTCGGCGCCCCGGCGATAGGCTTCGAACGCGTGCCGGCCCGCGCCGCAACCCACGTCGATGACCTTGGCGCCCGGGCCGATTCCCAAGCGGTCGAAATCCACCGTCAGCATTGCGCCCCGCCTTTGGCCACGGCGGTGCGTGCGATCGCCCGCTCGTACACCTGCACGGTCTGGGCGGCGACCGCCTCCCAGCTGAATACGTTGATCGCGCGTGTTCTTCCGGCTTTCCCTAGGGTCCGGCGCTTTTCCGGTGAGTCGAGAAGCTCACCGAGCGCGCCCGTCAGCGCATCGACGTCGCCAGGCGGCACCAGCTCGGCGCAGGCTCCGTCGGTCCCGAGGACTTCGGGCAGGGCACCCACTCGGCTCGCGACGATCGGGGTGCCGCTGGACATGGCTTCCACCGCGGGCAGCGAAAAGCCTTCGTAGAGCGACGGAATGCACGCAACCTCGGCCGACGCGAAGAGGTCGGCCAGTTCGGCATCGGACAGTCCGCTGGTGATGTGGACGATGTCGGAGATGCCCAGCTCGGCGATGAGTTTGTGGGTGGGGCCGTTGGGCTCGACCTTGGCGACGAGCCGCAATTCCAGATCGCGGTTCACCCGAAGCCTGGCAATGGCTTTCAGCAAGGTGGCCACACCCTTGAGCGGGGTGTCCGCGCTCGCGATGGCCATCACCCGGCCGGGCTGGCGGGGCGCCGAATTCGGTTTGAACAGCTCGGTATTGACGCCCAACGGCACGACGTGGAGCTGCTCGGGCGAGACGCCGAAATCGGAAACGATGTCGGCGGACGACGACGACGAGACCGTCAACAGGTCGGGGATCTGACGTGCCACCTGCTGCTGCATGTCCAGGAACCCATACCAGCGGCGCACCAACGGCTTTCGCCACCACTTCGCGGCGGCGATGTCCAGCACCCGATCACGCGTGATGGGGTGGTGCACGGTGGCCACCACCGGGATCCCGGTGGCTGCGATGGTGAGCAGTCCGGTTCCGAGGCTCTGGTTGTCGTGGACGACGTCGAAATCGTCGGCGCGCTCGGCCAACAGCCGGGCCATGCGCAGCGTGAACGTGCGTGGCTCGGGGAAGCCCGCGGTCCACACGGTCAGCAGTTCTTGGAGGTCGATCGAATCGTGAATCTCGCTCGGGCGGGGAATCCGGAACGGGTCGGGCTCCCGGTACATGTCGAGGCTCGGCACCTCGGTCAGGCGCACCCGCGGGTCGAGTAGTTCGGGATAGGGCGGCCCGGAAAATATCTCGACTTCGTGACCCAGCTCCACCAGACCGTGGCTGAGATGGCGTATGTAGACGCCCTGTCCGCCGCAATGAGTCTTACTACGGTAGGACAGCAAGGCAATACGCATACTCAACTCTTCTTTGCTGGTTAACGGACGCGGGAGGGCGTCGAATCCATCGCGATCAACGGGCTCCCGAACTCCGTGACAGCAAACTGGACATGTGTCCAGATTATAGTTCGATCAGCTAATCGACGCAACGCGCTATCGACGCCCCTTAATACTAGGTCTCAGGCATTTTCGCCCGCCGAACAGGGTCTGTTGATAACTGCTACGGGGTCGCGCGGAGGTAGCCGGTGGTCGGAACATGTTGCGACCCAACGGGCGGAGTGTCGCGAAGCGCCGACCAACAATTGTTTGCTGCAAGCGCCGGGGCGGTGATCGGGCCGAATTTTGCGCACTGTGGGCGATTCGGGCCTTGTTAACATCGCGCGGTGCATGATTCGGCAGCATCCGGCGGACGACGAGAGCCTGTTTCGCGGCGTGAAGTCTTCAAATATGCACTGACACCGGCTCTGCTGAGCCTCGTGCCGCTTGCCGCGACGCTCGAGCCGCCCCGGGCGGCCGCCGACAACATCCAGCTGATCGATTTCGCGGAAAAGCGGATCGCGCCCGAGGAAATCAAAGCGGCCGGATACGCCGGGGTGGTCAATTACGTGTCGATGGAGCGCCCGGGGGCGCATTTCGAAGCGAAACCCCTGACCCGCGAGTACGCCGATGCGCTGCGTGCCGCGGGCCTGCACATCGTGAGCAACTACCAGTACGGCAAGCCCGGATGGCCTGCGTCGCCGTCGGACTACACCCGCGGGCATGACGGCGGGGCGGCCGACGCTCAGACCGCTCAGCAGCTGCACGCCGCGGCCGGCGGTCCAAATTCGGCCCCGATCTTCTTCAGCGTCGACGACGACATCAACGCCGACACGTGGAACGGCCCCGCCGTGGACTGGTTTCGGGGGATCAATTCCGTCCTGGGAGTGGGCCGGACCGGCATCTACGGGCACGCGAAGGCCTGCGGATGGGCCATCAGGGACGGCGTGATCGGCAATTCGACCAGTGCGGGACACCGGTGGGCGTGGCAGACGAGGTCGTGGTCGCACGGCGAGCGCGAGCCGATGGCGGTGCTCTACCAGGCCGTTGTCAACAGCCCGTCGAATCCCAGCCCGCTGCTTGGCGGGATCAATGTGGACATCGACGACGTCCTGGCGGCCGACTACGGGCAGTGGGACCTGGATCGATGACCAGGAACTAGGACATCCCGAGGGGCACCGAGTCGTTGGTGTGCTCCTGCGGTGTCGTCGATGCGATGAAGCGCTCCAAGATGTCGGCCACCGCGGCAGGCGCCTCCACGTGGGGGAAGTGTCCGACTCCCTCGAGCACCTCGAGGCGGCTGCCCTCCAGGGCATCGTGGGCCGCGTAGGCGTGCGCGACCGGGATGATCCGGTCGCTGTCCCCCCAGATCAGCTGGGTAGGCAATCCGGCCGCGACATGCAGCTTGTTGAGCGCGCTGACGGCCTGGCCGCGGTAGTCCACCACCGAGCGCAGCGTCCGCAGGAACGCCTGGCGGGTCCGCGCATCCGAGAGCGAGGAATAGGCGTTCCACATCTCACCGGCGCGGGGGGCCTGAATCCCGGCCGAGGACAGCCACGAGGCAACCTTGTTGCCCAGATTGAGCACCGGTTGCGGCGCAACGATCGGCAGCACCAACTCGGCGCCGGGCGCGGACAGGAAACGCAACACGGGGCTGAGGTCGGGCCCGAGGCCACCGCTGCCGATCAGGGCCAACCGTTCGCAGTAGTCCCGATGCTGGTGGGTGAACTGCATCGCGATACCGCCACCCAGGGACTGGCCGATCACCGTTGCGCGGTCCACCCCCAGTTCGTCGAGCAGGTCGCGCAGGGAGACCGCGAAGGCCCCTAGCGAGTAGTCGCCGCGGGGCTTCGCCGACGAGCCGTGGCCGAGTAGATCCGGCGCGATGACGCGGTACTTCTTGGACAGCTGCGGGATGATCTCGCGCCACGTGGCCGAGCTGCCCGCCATCCCGTGGATCAGCAGCAGGGCATGACCCTGGCCGGCATCGCGGTAGGCGATCCGGTCTCCGTGCAGTTCGAGGTAGCTCAGTTCGCTCATGGCACCCGTTTACCCATAGCTTTGGTAGTTCAACGCGTCGGACCGATCACTACGTTACGCAACTTACGCCTTCGTAGGTTACCGGTGGGTAATAAATGTGGTCGGACTCACTGCCGCGGCACGCGGAACCCGAAATGGACGACACCCCGCGGGCCGGGGGCTCGCGGGGTGTCGCATCGTGCGGACGATCAGGCCGGCATCAGTTGAGGTCGTACCGATCGTTGTTCATCACCTTGACCCACGCCGCGACGAAGTCCTCCACGAACTTGCCGGCGTTGTCGTCCTGCGCGTAGACCTCGACCAGCGCACGCAGAATCGAGTTCGACCCGAACACAAGGTCATTTGCGGTCGCGGTCCATTTGAGCGCCCCCGAGGCCCGGTCGTGGCCCTCGTAGACGTTCTCCGCGGTCTCCGACGCCTTCCACTCCGTGCCCATGTCGAGCAGGTTGACGAAGAAGTCGGTGGTCAACGCGCCCTGGCTGTCGCCGAACACGCCGTGCTTGCTGCTGCCGTGGTTGGCGCCGAGGGCACGTAGGCCGCCGACGAGCACGGTCAGCTCCGGTGCGGTCACGCCGAGCAGGTAGGCCCGGTCCAGCAGGAGCTGCTCGAGCGGGGCCTTCTCGCCGGGCTTGGCGTAGTTGCGGAACCCGTCGGCGCGCGGTTCGAGAACCGCGGCCGCCTCCACGTCGGTGTTCTCCTGCGACGCGTCGGTGCGTCCCGGTGCGAAGTGCACCGAGATCTCGTACCCAGCGTCCTTGGCCGCCTTCTCGACCGCCGCGGAACCGGCCAGCACGATCAGGTCGGCCAGCGAGATCTTCTTGCCGCCGGAGACCGACGCGTTGAAGTCCTGCTGAATCTTCTCCAGCACGGGCAACACCTTGTCCAGCTCCGAGGGCTCGTTGACCTCCCAATTCCGTTGCGGCTCAAGGCGAATCCGCGCCCCGTTCGCGCCACCGCGCTTGTCGGTGTTGCGGTAGCTGCCCGCGGCCGCCCAGGCGGTCTTGACCAGCTGGGGAATGGTCAACGTGGACTCGAGCACCTTCTTCTTCAGGGCCGCAACATCCTTGTCGTCGACCAGCTTGTGATCGACGGCCGGAACCGGGTCCTGCCAAAGCTGGGGCTCGGGAATCCAGGGCCCCAGGAAGCGGGAGACCGGTCCCATGTCGCGGTGCAGCAGCTTGTACCAGGCCTTGGCGAAGGCGTCGGCCAGCTCCTCGGGGTGGTCGAGCCAGCGCCGCGTGATGTCGCGATAGATCGGGCTCTCCCGCAGCGAGATGTCGGTGACCAACATCGTCGGAGCACGCCCCGGCCCACCGAACGGGTCGGGAATCGTGCCCGCACCGGCGCCGTCCTTGGCGGTGAACTGCCAGGCCCCGGCTGGGCTCTTCACCAGCTCCCACTCGTAGCCGTACAGCGTCTCGAGGAACGAGTTGTCCCACTTGGTCGGCGTCGGCGTCCAGACGACCTCCAGGCCGCTGGTGATGGCGTCCTTGCCCGACCCGCTGCCGAAGGAGCTCTTCCAGCCCAGCCCCTGCTGCTCGATCGGGGCGGCCTCCGGCTCCGGGCCGACCAGGTCGGCGTCGCCGGCCCCGTGCGTCTTGCCGAAGCTGTGGCCACCGACGATCAGCGCGGCGGTCTCCTCGTCGTTCATCGCCATCCGGCCGAACGTCTCGCGGATGTCGATCGCCGCGGCGACGGGGTCCGGCTTGCCTTCGGGGCCTTCGGGATTCACGTAGATCAGACCCATGGTGGTGGCGCCGTACGGCTCAGCGAGATCGCGCTTGCCCGAGTACCGCTTGTTGGTGCCCAACCACTCGCCCTCTTCACCGAAGAGGATTTCTTCGGGCTCCCAGACATCGGGGCGGCCGAAGGCGAAGCCAAAGGTCTTGAAGCCCATCGACTCCAACGCAACGTTGCCGGCGAACAGCAGCAGGTCGGCCCACGAGATCTTGTTGCCGTGCTTCTTCTTGACCGGCCACAGCAGCCTGCGCGCCTTGTCCAGGCTGGCGTTGTCCGGCCAGCTGTTCAGCGGCGCGAAGCGCTGCAGACCCTGGCCGCCACCGCCGCGGCCGTCGTAGATGCGGTAGGTGCCGGCGGCGTGCCAGCTCATCCGGATGAAGAAGCCGCCATAGTGGCCGTAGTCGGCGGGCCACCAGTCCTGCGAGGTGGTCATGACCGAGATCAGGTCAGCCTTGAGGGCGTCAACGTCGAGCTTGGCGAACTCCTCGGCGTAGTCGAAGTCGTCGCCGAGCGGGTTGGACTGCGGCACGTGCGGGTGCAGCCTCGACACGTCGATCTGGTTGGGCCACCAGTCCTGGTTGGTGCGGGGCGCGTCCGACTTCGGCTCCGGCGAAGCGATTGCCGGGTTCTCGCTCTCGCTCTTATGGGATGTATCTGATGACACAGCATTCCTTTCCAAGGGTGGTGATTTGGGCTGTGATCACGGCTGTGATCAGGACACGGCACTCGAGCAATCAGGACATAAGCCCCAATAGATGACTTCGGCCTCGTCGAGGACAAAGCCTTCAAGAACGTTGTTGTCGTCAAACGGGGTCAGGCAGGGCGCGTCGCCGACCGCACAGTCGATGTCGGCGATCACCCCGCAGGAGCGGCACACGACATGGTGATGGTTGTCGCCGACGCGGGATTCGTACCGGGCGACGGACCCCAGGGGCTGGATCCGACGAACCAACCCCACCGCGGTGAGCGCGTTGAGGACGTCGTAGACGGCCTGGCGGGAGACGTCGGGCAGGCCGTCGCGCACCGACGAATAGATGGTGTCCGTGTCGGCATGCGGGAGGGCGTGCACGGCCTCTAGCACCGCTACTCTCGGCCGGGTCACCCGCAGGTCAGCCGAACGCAGCTGCTCCGCGTAGTCCGACGTTGACGACACAAAAGCCAATATGGTCGCTTATTTGGACTCAGTCAAGACTTTCTCGGGATAGGGTCCGGAAATATTTGGTGACGCGACGTCACGAGGCCGGTTTCACCGCGCTGCCCTTGCGCCACTGATCCCAGCTGAGCGTCCAATCGCCGTTCTGCGCCAGTTGCAACGGCGGCCCGCCGCTGTTGCGGACCTCGACGACGTCGCCGGGCACCGAGAAGTCGTAGAACCATTTTGCGTTGTCGGCGTTGAGGTTCAGACATCCGTGCGACGTGTCCTGGTGGCCCTGGGCCCACACCGTCGCGTCGAGCTGATGCAGATAGATGCCGTCGGTGCTGATCTTGGTCGCGTAGTTGATGGTCTCGCGGTAGCCCAGGCGTGAATTCTTCGGCAGGCCGAACGTCGAGGAGTCCATCACCACCGGATTGCCCTTGCTCAGCACGGTGTAAATCCCCGACGGTGTCCACAACGAGATGGCGTGCCCGCCGACATTTTCGGTGCCTCCCATGCCCATGGACGTGGGCATCGCGCGGACCAGCGCACCGTTGTCGAAGACACTTACCTGGTGGGTGGAGTCATCGGCGACCGATACGTGCGCGTCGCCGATGCGAAACGACACCTTCGTGTCGTCTTGGCCGAACAGGCCGTCGCCCAAGGCGATTCCGTAGATGTTGGCTTCGGCGCTGACGGTTGTTCCCGGCGCGTAATAACGCTCCGGCCGCCAGTGAGCGTTCTGACCATCGACCCAGAACCACGAACCCTGGACCGCCGGGTTCGTGGTCACTTTGAGCTGCCGCTCGGCGGCAGCGCGGTCGGTGATCTTCTCGTCGAAGTGGGCGACCACCACCGTCCCGACGCCGTAGGTGCCGCCGTCGTGCAGTGCCGCCTCCGACGTGGTGGTGAACGACACCTTGGTCTGGTTGGACGGCTGCAGTGTAGAGAACGACGACTCTTGTTTGGCGACAATGCCTTTGGATCCGCGGCTGGTGACCTCTAGCCGGTAGGTGCGTCCGTAGCCCAGGGGAGTGGTGGGCTTCCAGGCAGTGTTGTCCGGGGTCATCACCCCGTCGATCTGTTTACCGCTGTCGTTGACCATCCGCACGTCGGTCAACGTCCCGGCGTCCGCCTTGACGAGGACAGGCGCGACCGGATCGACGTTGCGCGCCTCCGCACTCGGCGTGATCGTAACCTGCGCCGCCCCAGAGTCTTTCGAAGACGCATCGGACCCTAGCCGGTCGTCGTGTACGGCCAGGACCACGCCCGACGCGGCGACGAGCACGACCGCCGCCACCAGCAACCGGCGGGGCCAGCTGCCGAAAAGCGTCCGCTGGGCGCGCAGAGCAGCACTGTTCTTGGTCATCATTGAAGTGGCGAATCCTTGGGTTCTTCCTCTTGCTGGCTCAAGGTTGAACCCGCGCAAAGACGACGATGGGTATCAAGTAGCCGAACGCGTGCGTTCTGAAACGTCGGCGCCACCGGCCACCCGCCGATTTGACGGCTTCTCGCTGACTCAACCCTCTTTTTGGTAGACGAGCCAACGCAATTCGATCGGGGATTCTTCGGGCGCCACGTCGAACACGTCCAGGCCGCGGGACCATCCGTCGAACCAGGCCGTGGGCGGCCACGCCCCGTCGGGCAAATGGGTCTTCTCGTATTCGTAGGCGGCATCGTCACCGACGAGCTGCAGGGGCAGCTGACGGACCGCGTCGGCGAGTTCGTCGTGAGTGAAAAACGTGGTGTTGCATTGCTGCCCGAGCTCCCGTGCCGCGTCGTCGGGCACATAGCCAGGGCGCGTCAAGAAGGCGTTGAACACCACGCGCCCGGCGGGCGCCAGGAACTCCGCGGCAAGGTCGAGCAGACCGCGCAGTTCCCGCGCCGTCCGGAAATCGGGCACCAGCTCGGAGGCCACGATCAGCTGATACCGGTCGTCGACGGTTTCCAGGGCCGTAAACACGTCGCTCTGGATGACACGCACGTCCAGCGAATCGCGTTCGGCCTCCGCTCGGATTATGTCGGCTAACTTTCCCGACAGCTCCACGGCGTCTACCGGGTGCCCGCGCCGCGCCAGGGCCAGGGCGTTGCGGCCCGTTCCCGCGCCAATGTCGAGGACCCGATGGGCCTTGGGCTCGGGCGCTTCGGCCGCCAACGCCCACACCCGGGCGTCGGGTTCGACGCCGAACAGCGGCCCCTCGCGGGTGCTGACCCAGTTGTCGTAGTCGCCGCCGATCGTCGACCACTGGGGCTTGACGCGATAGTTCAGCATCACCCCGAAGGGCGCATTGAACTCGATGACGATGTTCGATCGGTTCGAGGCCTGGAAAGCCTTGGCCAGCTCGCCCTCCAACACGCCTTTGAGCTGGGCGGATTCCTCGGCCGTGTAGAGCACACCGAGACTGGCGAACAGATTCAGGCACATCGTGACGTACTCGTCGATCATTGCCGGCACGGCAGGCAGCGTGATCTGACCCTCGGCCATCGATCGGCGATACAGGCGCCGGGCCATCGCTTCGCGCAAGACGGACGCGTCGAAAGACCCGGGGGGCCGATCCTCCATCAGACCCTTGTACACGACCCAACCGGCGCCCGCACCTGGGGCGGCGGCAAAGGTCTACGCTCGGCGCCGTGCGCGGTGGCGATCTCGGAGATCAGAAGTTCGTGTCGTTGACGACCTTCAAACGCAATGGCGACGCGGTCGCATCGGCGATGTGGATTGTCGGCGAGGACCAGCAGCTATGGGCGTGGACCCCGGCGGACGCGTGGAAGGTCAAGCGGATTCGCCGCGACCCCCGCGTCACACTCACCGGCTGCGGCCGGACCGGGAAAGTGCCGCCCGGCCAGGCCGTCGTCGAGGCGACCGCCGAAGTGGTCACCGACCCTCACCAAGTCGCGCATGTCGAATCGCTCATCAAGCGCAAGTACGGCTTGGAGTTTCGACTCGTGACGCTCATCGAGGCCATCGCGGCCCGTGGCCGCAAGCCACGGTTCGCCCTACGCATCGCGCCGGCGCGTTCGGCTTCGGGCTAGTTGCCGAAGCCGGTGCCCGGCGCGCCCGCGCCGGCAGCGGGCGCGGTGGGGGTTCCGTTCAGGCGGCCGACCGCGAAGTCGGTGCCCTTGTCGACGATGCTCGCGTCGTCGGCGTAGGTGTCGTGGGCGGCGAAGTTCATGCCGTCCGAACACACCGGGTCCTCGGTGGCGCACACCTTGATCGTCTTGGCCTGATACGTCGGGCCGATCGCGACCGGCGGCTGACCCAGGAAGTTCATCGCGCGCACGTTGGGCATCCCGAACAGCACAACGGCGGCGACGTGGTTGGCGATATCGGGGGACAGCGGCTTGGGCACCGTCGCGGGGTCGACGCCGTCGGGCACCGCGGCCGAGGTGACGAAGCCCATCACGGCCGCGCCCTGCGAGTAGCCGCCGAGCACCATCTTGGTGTTGGGACAGCTGCCAGCCTCGGAGATGACGTGGGTGGTCGCGTCCCTGATGCCGTCCAGCCCGGTCGACCACTCGTTGCTGGCGGGGTAGTTGACCGCGTACACGTCGACGGACTTGCCGCCCTCCCTGGCGCGCAGCTGGTCGACGAAGGCCTGCCCCGTCGGGCCGACGCCCGGGTCCTCACCGGTACCCCGCGCGAACACCACCTGCACGTCGGGACAGGGCTCCGCGGACGCCATCGGGGCGTCTGAAGCGACGCCCGCACCGACGGCGCACGAGGCGACGAATGCAGCGGCCAGGAAACGAACCAGGTAACGGGCGTTCATGTCGCAATAGATGCCCCGAGACCAAGCTCCTCAAACAGGTGACATTCAACACGAGTTCACAAGGGATAACGGTGCTGCGCGGTGTCGCCGCAGACGAATCCGATGTCCTTGTCGCAGCGGGTATTAGCTGCGTCGCTGACAACCTCGGTTGTCGCGGCCCGAAGCCGGCGCGGTGACCGTCAGGCGCCCGCACATCTCTATTGCGGACGCCTGCTGTGCAATTGGGGCAGCCGACTCGGTTATTCGCTCAGCCGCAAGTCGTTTCGCGTTACCGGGTCAACGCCATTTGATGCCGCAGCCGATCGAGGGCCGCTGGTCGGGGTCGACAGGGCGTCCGGCCAGCACCGCATCGACGGCCGCCCGGACGTCGGTTGCTGTCACGGGCAGGTCGTTACGGGGGCGGGAGTCGTCGAGCTGGCCGCGGTACACCAGGCGGCGCTCACCGTCGAAGACGAAGGTGTCGGGTGTGCAGGCGGCCGAAAAGGAGCGGGCCACGTCCTGGCTCTCGTCGTAGAGGTACGGAAATGTCCAGCCGTGGCGGCGCGCCTCGTCGACCATTTGCTCCGGCCCGTCTTGCGGATGCGTCGTGACGTCGTTGCTGGAGATCGCAACCATCGCTACGCCCTGATCGGCGAGGTCGCGGCCCAACTGGGCGAGCCCGGCCGCGACATGCTGGACGTACGGGCAGTGGTTGCAGATGAACGTGACCACCAGGGCGCGACCCGTCAGCTCGTCGAGACGGACCGTCGCGCCGGTTGCCGGGTCGGGCAACGCGAACGTCGGCGCGGGGGTTCCCAGGGCGAGCATCGTGGACTCAGTGGCCATGCGGCCAGCGTAGCCGCACCGCCCCGGCCCAACCTGGCGCGAGTTAGCCACGCCGGCATCGGGGGTATGCGGCCGACCATGGGGTGGGTGGCGCATCACGCGATCGCGATCGTTGCGGGGCTGCTCGCCGCCTTTTGGGCCGCGGTCGGCATCGTCGTCCGCCAGCGCGTCGCGCAGACGGTTCCGGCTAATCACGACAGTTCGGCCACGATGTCGTCCCTGCTGACCAGTCCGTTGTGGTGGGCGGGCACGCTCGGCGCCGTCGCCGGCTATGTGTTTCAGGCCCTGGCGCTGGCGCACGGCTCCCTGCTCCTGGTCCAGCCGCTGCTAGTTTCGTCTTTGCTGTTCGCGCTGCCGCTCAGCGCGCGGCTCTGCCACCAACACATCAGCCGGCTCGACTGGGGCTGGGCCATCGTGCTGACCGCCGCGCTCGCCGTCTTCGTCCTCTTCGGGCAGCCACGCGAGGGCCACAATCGTCCACCGGTACCGGCGTGGACCATGGCGCTGGCGCTCACCGTGCCGCTGGTGATCGTCTGTCTGGTCGCGGCCCGCCGCACGTTTGGGCGAGTTCGCGCGATGCTGCTCGCAGTCGCGGTCGCAGTCCTGCTCGGCATGATCGCCGTCCTGACGAAGATCTGCACGCATCGCTACGCCGTCGGCGGCTGGCACGGCCTCGTGACCGTCCCGGCCCCCTACCTACTGGTCGCGCTGGCGGTGGCGGTGACGGTGGTGCAGAACTCGGCGTTTCATGCCGGTGCCCTGCAGGCGTCGGTACCGATCATGTTGGTGGGCGAGCCCGTTGTCGCTGTGCTGCTCGGCGTTGTCGTGCTCGGCGAGCACCTGGCGGTGCGGGGGTCGGCGGCGCTGGGCCTGATCGTGGCGGTTGGAGCGATGGTGGCGGCCACGATTGCGTTGGGCCGCGACCAGGCTCTCGAGTCCGGCGCCGTGTCGTCGAAACCGCCTGGCGCACAGCAAGAGGACGAATTCGACGCGCTCAGGCGCTAGGGCTGCCGACGCCGGCGGCAGCTTCCAGAAGATCGATGGCCCGGGTGACGCTGTCGGCAGGCTTTGTCATCTGGGCGGCCACCTCGCGGGCACGAGCCGCGCACTCCGGAGTCAGCACGCGACGCAGGTCGTCGGTCAGCGAGTCCAGAGTGCTCTCTGAAAATGCTCGTCCCGCACCGGCTTCGAGTCGCGCGACACCATCCGCCCACATCGGCTGGTCGAGCCAGAACCAGAGGATCAGGTTGGGGACCCCGGCCCGCAGCGCCGCGGCCGTGACGCCGGCACCGCCGTGGTGTGCGACCGCGCGACAAACCGGAAAGGCGGCCGCATGGCTCACCTCGCTCACGACCATGGTGTGGTCGAATCGCGGCGCAGCGCTGAAATCATTCGGGCCGCTGCAAATCAACGCCCGCTCGCCCAGCCGCGCACAGGCCGCGCTGATCACCGCGACCGTCTCGGCGGGAGAGGCGATCGGAGTGCTGCCAAAGCCGAAGTAGATCGGCGGAGTTGCGTCTGCGATCCACGCGAGTACCTCGTCGTCGGCGCCACTTTGCAGCTCCAGCGTCAGCGCGCCGACGAAGGGGTGTCGCCCATCGGCGTCCACCCATTCCGCTGCCGGACCGGGCAGGCAGAGTTCGTCGTAGGCCTGGATCTCCAGCGGCGCCGGAAGCGCGCTTGCCTTCGGCAAGTTCAGCGCAGCGCGTTGGGCAGCGTCGGTCTGCTTGGTCAATTGCGCATACATCTGCCACGACGACCAGACCCGCCTCGGGAAGAAGTGCAGCGCAGCTAACGGAATGTCGTGATACTCAGCAACATTGGCGGCCAGCCCCTGCTCGTTGAACCCCGCCACCAGCATGTCGGCCCCTTCGGCCAACGTCGTCAATGTCGCGGTCTTCGCCGCCTTGACGTGGTTGACGTTCTGGATCATTTCGTTCAGCGCGACCACCGGATCATCGATGTTCGCCGCGTAGTTGCCTACCAGGCCCGCGGCCGAATCCATCTGGTCCCACGTGTCGGGACCGTATGCGACCGCGGCGACGCCCGCCGATTCCACGAAGGGAATCATGTTGGGCGCGACCGCGATCTGCACGTCGTGGCCGCGGCCGAGCAGTTCCCGGGCAACGGTGGTTACCGGCTCTACGTCGCCGCGACTTCCGTAGCCGGCGAGCACCACTTTCATCGGCGCAACCTAACTCGCGGTGAGGGCCAACGGCCGAGTGTGCGGGTGTCGGTGGCGAGCGGGGTCAGTGGAGCCTGTCCGCCGCGTACGTCGCGGCCTGGTTCACCATCCCCGACTCAATGTAGGTGACGTGCGCCATGATGTTGCCGCCCGAGGAGCAGATCGGGTCGTCGGGGGCGCACAGGCTGATGGTCTTGGGCGCGTACGCCGGGTTGATGGTCGGCAGCGGCTGGCCGCCCCACAGCATGCTCGAGAATCCGCTGGTGGGCTCGCCGAACAGGGCGACGGCGGCGACGTGGTCGACAACCGAGGGCGGCACCTGGTTGCTGGCCAGATCGATCACCGTCGAACCCTGGGAATAGCCGCCCAGCACCAGCTTGGTGTTGGGGCAGCTGGCAACCGTGTCCTGCATGTGCGCGCTCGCGTCGTTGGCGCCCGCGGTCGCGCTGTTGTGGTAGTCGTCGTTCGCCGGGTAGTTAACCGCGTAGACGTTGATGGACTTTCCGCCGATCTGCGAGGTCAGCGAGTCGACGAAGGCCTGGCCCATATTGCCCAGGCCCGGTTCCTGGTGAGTGCCGCGGGCGAAGATAACCCCGACGTCCGAGCAGGGATCAGCAAGGGCGGCGGGGGTGGCGAGGGGCGCGGTCAGCAATGCCCACGCGATCACGACCGAGACGCCAACGATACGAACAAGTCTGCGTGCACTCATGCCCAAATGCTGACATACCGCCGGAGGTGGCCTTGCGAGCGGCTCGTTTAGCCGACCCCGACCGGGCCGCGCCGCGCTCCGACCTTGCCGCCGGGAAGGAATCGGGTGGGCGCGAAGTTTGAGCGTAGGTGACCTGGCGAGGACGTGCGGATACGGTCTTTCGAGGGCAGCAACGCGCCGGCAGGAAAGGCAACGACGGGTGAGCGATTCAAACCGGATGAGGATAGGTGTTCAGCTCTGGCCGGGCGGGACGCCGGACTACCGGACCTGGCGCCAAGCGGTGCTGCACGCCGAGGAACTGGGCGCCGACGCCATCTTCGGCTACGACCACTTCCACAAACCCTTCGTCCAGATCATCGACGGCAGCCCGCTGCTCGACGACGACCAACCCGACGTCAACAACTTCGAGGGCTGGACCGCGCTGGCCTCATGGGGCGAGATCACCACCCGCGCCGAAATCGGGCTGCTCGTCACCGGCCTCCCGTACCGCAATCCCGACCTCGTCGCCGACATGGCGCGCACCGTTGACCACATCAGCGGGGGACGGCTGATCCTCGGGGTGGGGGCCGGCTGGTATCCGAAGGACTTCATGGAATACGGCTACGAGTACGGGTCAACGAAATCGCGGATGGACCAATTCGACGAGGGCTTGGCGCGCATCGAACACCGGCTCAACCGTTTGACTCCCAGCCCGCTGCGCGAGGTGCCGATCCTGATCGGGGGAGGCGGGGAGCGGCGCACCATCCCCGCCGTGGCCCGGCATGCGCATATCTGGCACAGCTTCGAACCGCTCGAGGAATTTCGGCGCAAGAACGAATTGCTCAAGGTGCTCGCCACGGAAGCGGGGCGCGACGAAGCCTGCATCGAACGGGCAATGGCGTGGACGGACGCCAGAACGGCCGACGCGTTCGCCGACGAGGGCGTCACGTTGTTCACGACCGAGATCCACCCGGACGCCAGCGGCTACGACTTTTCCGAACTGGAGACGATGCTCGCCTGGCGCGATCGGCGCCGCTAGTCCGGCGGCTCGTTCTTCGAGCCGCGGGTAGGGGCGTGTTCGCGTTCGCTGCGCCGGCCGGGAACACCTTCCGCTTCGCGCTCACGGGCGACCTTCTCGTCGAGTTCGTCGACGATGTCTTCCAGCGCGTGCGCGCGACTCACCGGGTCATTGTCGGGTGCGGTCATCTTCGCTTCCAGTGGCTTCGGTCTTCGGCGGTGGCTCCCGTCGGTGCGAGCCCGTCGCTATCCCGTACCCGGTGGCGCGGGATGTAACCGGGAAGATGAACATGCCCCTCGAGGGCTGCGCTCTCGCCGCGACGGTGGAAGTATCACGGGAGTGGCCACGAAGAATCCGCAAACGATCTCTTACCCGGCGCCCGAGTCTCGTCCTCGCCGCCACGACTACGACCCCCTGGACCCGCACGTCATCGTGCTGTTCGGCGCAACGGGCGATCTGGCCAAACGCAAGCTGATCTCCGGCCTGGCGTATTTGGACCAGTCCGAGCTGGCGCCCGATATCCAGATCGTGGCGACATCGCTAGAGGACTTCAGCGACGACGAGTTCCGCGAAATCGCCAAGGACGCCATCGACTCGTACGGCACCCATAAGCTCACTCCGGACCAGTGGGCCGACTTCGCGAAAATCCTGCGCTACGTCCCCCAGGGCGCCGGGCCACAGGCCTTGGCCGACGCCGTCGCCGAAGCCGAAAACAACCTAGGGCCGAAAGTTCGTCGCCTGCACTACCTTTCGGTGCCCCCGAAGGCGGCGCGCGCGGTCATCGAGATGCTGCGCGACGCCAACCTCGTCGAACGCTCACGCGTGGTGATGGAGAAGCCGTTCGGCACGGACCTGAAAAGTGCCGTGGCCCTTAACGACTTCCTGCACGAGACCTTCGACGAATCCCAGATATTCCGCATCGACCACTTCCTGGGCAAGGAAGCGGCTCAGAACATCCTCGCGTTCCGGTTCGCCAACGGCCTCTTCGAGCCGATCTGGAATCGCAACTTCATCGACCACATCCAGATCGACATTCCCGAGACGCTCGGCCTGGACCAGCGGGCGAACTTCTACGAAAGCACCGGCGCCTACAAGGATATGGTCGTGACGCACCTGTTCCAGGTGATGGCGTTTGTCGTGATGGAACCACCGACGGCCCTCGAGCCGTACGCCATCAGCGAGGAGAAGAACAAGGTCTTTCGCTCGATGCTTCCGGTGAAATGCTCGGACGTGGTGCGCGGCCAGTACAACGGGTACCGCGAAGAGCCCTCTGTGGCAAAGGATTCCGACACCGAGACGTTCATCGCGCTCAAGGTCGGCATCGACAACTGGCGCTGGGCCGGAGTGCCGATCTATCTACGCACCGGCAAGAAGATGGCCGAAGGCATCCGCGTCATTTCGATCGCATTCAAAGAGGCGCCCCGAAGCATGTTTCCGGCGGGGTCGGGGGTGGGGACCCAGGGTCCCGATCACCTCACGTTCGACCTCGCCGACAACTCGAAGGTGTCGCTGTCCTTCTACGGCAAGCGTCCCGGTCCGGGGATGAAGCTCGACAAGTTGTCGATGCAATTCTCCTCACAGGAGATCGACACCGCGGCCGACACGCTGGAGGCGTACGAGCGGCTCATCCTCGACGCGATGCGCGGCGACCACACGCTGTTCACCACCGCCGAGGGCATCGAATCACTATGGGAGCGTTCGACAGAACTGCTCAACGACGCGCCGCCGGCGAAGGTCTACCCGCCCGGAACCTGGGGCCCCAATGCCATTCACCAGCTGATCGCGCCCAACGCGTGGCGGCTGCCGTTCGAGCGCGGCTGGCGCGAATCCAGCACCTGACGCGACCCGCGACCCATCGCAACAGCGGAAATTCGCTGCCTCTCCGATAGCCGGTTTGCTGGACATTAAATCAATCGGTTTATTTAGGCGTACAGTCAGCACGGGGCACCGAACGGCAAAGGAATGGGCATGTCAAAAAGCGTGGCGGCGAAAAATGACAACGAACAGCTCGTGCTCGACTTTGTGCATGCGGCCTACGGCCAGCGCATGGATGTCGACGCGATGACGGCGTTGATGGCGGAGGACTTCGCCTGGCAGCTGCATGTGCCGCTGTCGCCGGTGATCGTCGGGCGTGAGGCGGCCCGCGCCGAACTCGAGAAGCACACCGAGCTGTCCACGGGGATGATCGAGGGGAGCCATATCCGCACGGTCGTGTCGGACGGAGACACCGTCGTCGTCGAGCGCGTCGACGTCAACGCGATGGGCGACATCCCGGTCTCGTTCAGCGTCACCGCCTTCTTCGAGGTCCGCGACGGCTTGATCACCCACTGGCGCGAATACTGGGACACCACCCACGTGGCGCAGCAGCTCGGCATCGATCCGGCGCACATGTTCGACCCGCTCGCGGGTTAATGGGCCCATCAGTCGAATTCGCCTACGACAAGCCGGTATCCGAGGTCGAGCTCTGATTCCCGCAGGATGTCGGCGTGCCTGCGCTGCCAGGCGCCACTGTCCAGGTCGGAACGCAGCCTCTTCAGCCCTTCCCGCAGCAGGGCTTTCGGCGTCAACGCCATGAGGGACATGCCGGCCTGCACCGCGGCGTCGAGGTAGGCGTCCGGCCGACGCCAGTAGGCGCCACCGAATCCGTCGACACAGTCGTGTGGGACCAGAACCGGCGCGATCGACACGCGATCCCCAAGCAGCGACGCCAACGTCTCGATCGAAACGGCAAGGCGAGCATCGGTTTCCGCCGCATCGGGAAGGTATTCGCGCAGCAGCCAGAAGTCGCGATGGACTGCCGAGTCCCACGTCAGTATCACCGCCCGTCGACGGGCGACCCGACGCATCTCCGACACTCCGGTCGCAAGGTCCGCCCAGTGGTGGACGGTCAGCACGGCCATGGCCGCGTCGACGGCGCCGGTGGCGATGGGCAGCGCCTCCGCGGCGGCCTGAACGACGGGCGCCGCGGTCGCCGACCGCTGGTTGATCATCACGCGGCTCGGCTCCACCGCGACGACTGTCCGCGAAGGCTCGTAAGAGCCTGTCCCAGCACCGATGTTGGCCACCGACGCGGCGTCGCCCAGGGCTTCGTCGATGACGGCCGCGAGGCGCGGGTCCGCGCGACGGGTCAGCGAATACGTGACTCCGGTCCGGTCATAGCAGGTCACTGCGCACTGCCCCAGCGATGTGCCGCGCAGATGCCTTGTCGCCTAACGGGTATCGCGTCGTTCGATCCACTGGGTAAGTGCGTCTGCGAGGGCGTCCCCGACGTTCACGCCCGCGCTTTCCGCGGCCCGCTCAAAGCTCTCGACCAACTCCACGGGGATCGAGGCGTTGATCTTCGAGCGCGCCGACTTCGGCTTCGGCGGTGGAGCCGCCGCTTGGTGTTGGGCGGCAGTGGATTCCACGACTTCACGCAGCGCGGGGATCTCGTCGAGCAGGCGGCCCAGATCGTCGCGCTCGATGCGGAGCACCTCGGACGGCCCCATCGTCGTCACGGTTGCCGAACGCAGTTTCCCGCGACGCAGCGCGGACTCGCCGATCACCTCACCCGGCCCCAGCACGGCGACGCGGTCTTCCCCGACGTACACCCCTACCTCGCCGCTGAGCAGGATGTAGCAGGCGTCCGATGGGGTCTGCTCGCGGATCAGTGGCCATGGCACCGACCGCGAACTGCGATGTGCCGCGCCGACGAGACGCTCCAGCTCATCGTCGGAAAACTTGGAAAATGCGGCAAATTCGCGTAGCCGACGAGCGTCGTTCCCAAGACCCTGCGTATCTGGCTTCATAGCGGCTCCCGATGCACGATGTGACCGTGATTCGAGGAGCCTACGCCGCTTCGACAAAAAGACGTTTGTTTTTCGCTTTTGCTACGCCCCGGGCACCATCCAGGACAGCACCGAGGCTTGAAGTCCGGACAGTAGGCAGACCAACACCAGAAACACGACGCTCCAGGCGACGACGCGCCGGAAGAGGTCGCCCTCCCTGCCGTGCAGACCGACCGCGGCAGCGCCGATAGCGAGATTTTGCGGCGAAATCATCTTGCCGAGCACGCCGCCCGAACTGTTGCCTGCGGCCATCAGCACCGGTGAAAGTCCGGCCTTGGATGCCGCGGTCACCTGCAGGGCGCCGAACAACGAGTTGGCCGAGGTGTCGGACCCGGTAACGGCCGTGCCGAGCCAGCCCAAGATGGGGGATAACAACGCAAAGGCACCTCCGGCGCCGGCCATCCAGGTGCCCAGCGTGATGGTCTGCCCGGACGCGTTCATCACGAATGCCAGTGCGAGGACGGCCATTACGGTCACGATCGCCCATCTCAGCTGATACAGCGTGGCACCGTAGGCCTTGACGGCCCCGGCCGGCGACACGCGCAGCACCGCCATGGTGACCAATCCCGCCGCGAGCATCTGGGTGCCCGGCGTGGTCAACAGGTTGAACGTGAAAGCCGGAATCGACGAAACGGCGCCCTTGGCCGTCAGGAGGTGCAGTCCGGGCCAGTGCACGGTGCAGGTCACGGCATCGAGAAGCCGTTTGACCGCCGCGATCTGGCAGATGACGAAGACGACGATGATGATCAGGTACGGCGCGTACGCACGCACCACCTCGGCGCGCGGACTGGCCTCCGCCGCACCCTCGGCCGGCCCGGAGTCGTTGTGGGAGCGCCGGATTCGCACCACTAACACCACGGCCAATGCGGACAGCAGGGAGGCGACCACGTCGGCCAGCGGCACCGACACGAAGTTCGACGTGGCGTATTGAGCGATCCCGAAAACCATGCCGCCGGTCAAAGCCAGCGGCCACGTCTCGCGCAGACCGCGCCGCCCGTCGACGATGGCGACCAATGCCAGGGGGACGAAGACCGACAGGATCGGAGTCTGGCGCCCGACCATCGCCCCCAAAATGTCTGTGGGCAAACCGGATACCTTGGCCAGGGTGATGATCGGCGTGGCCATTGCCCCGAATGCAACGGGGGCGGTATTCGCAACGAGCGACAGCGCGGCCGCCTTGAGCGGTTTGAAGCCCAGGGCAAGCAACATCACCGAGGTGACCGCGACGGGCGTACCGAATCCGGCCAGCGCCTCGAGCAACGCACCGAAGGAGAACGCGATGATGACGGCCTGGATGCGGTGATCATCGCTGACCGTGGCGAAGCTGCGTCGCAGGACATCGAAATGCCCTGTCTGCACGGTCATCTGGTAGACCCAGATCGCGTTGATCACTATCCACAGGATCGGGAAGAATCCGAATACCGCACCCTCGCTGCCTGCCAGCACCGCCTGACCGATCGGCATCTCGTACACGGCGACGGCGATCCCGATCGCAATGCCAAGGGACACCACCGACGCAATCCAGGCTCGCACCCGCAGCACGCCAAGCATGACAAAGAGCAATGCCAGCGGAAGGGCGGCCGCCAGAGAACTCCAAGCCAGCGAATGAGCGACAGGATCAAGGATCTGGCGATACACGTTGGGCGCCTCCGCGTGCGATATTAATCGCCCACAATGCCCTGAATCGGGCGCGCGCGTTGACAATTAACGTTGTCGCACGCGCCCGGTCGAATGAATTCGGGAGCGATGACTACATCTGCGCCCAGACGATTTTCGTCTGCAGGTAGCCCTCGATGCCGGCCTTCCCCGACTCGTGGCCCCAGCCGGATTGCTTGTAGCCACCGAACGGCATGGAGTGGTCGTAGGGAAAGGCGCAATTGAGTCCCACGGTTCCGGCCGCCAGCCGCTTAGCCAGCCGGTGGGAGCGACCGAGGTCCTTGGTCCACACCGTGGCGGCCAGCCCGTAGGTGCTGTTGTTGGCCAGGGCGACGGCCTCGTCCTCGTCGTCGAACGGCAGGATCGTCACGACGGGCCCGAAGATCTCCTCCTGGAACAGCCGGCTCGTGTCGGGGTCGAGGTTGGTGACGACAGTCGGATGCACGAAGTAGCCCTTGCGATCCAGCCGATGGCCGCCCGTGACGATTTCCGCGCCATCGGACCTGCCCTGCTCGAGGTAGCCCAGCACGCGGGTGAGCTGCTTCTGGCTGATCAGGGGGCCGCTCATGACGCCCTCTTCTTTGGGGCCGCCCATCTTCATGGCGTTCGCGACCGCCGCCATGCCCTCGACGACCTGGTCGTAGACGGTGCGCTGCACCAGAATCCGCGATCCGCACACGCAGGCCTGCCCGGAGTGCACGAACGTCCCGAACGCAGACGCCGGGATCGCCTTCTTCAGCTTCGCGTCATCGAAGATCAGCACCGGGGACTTGCCGCCCAGTTCGAGCGTGACCTTGTTGAGGTTGCTGCCCGCCGACGCGTGCACGATCGCGCGGCCGACCTCCGTCGAACCGGTGAAGGCGACCTTCTCGACGTCGGGGTGCGCGGTGATCGCGGCGCCCACAGTGTGGCCGTAGCCGTTCACCATGTTCGCCACCCCGTCGGGAACGCCCGCCTCGGCCAGGATCCGCATCAGCACGTGCGCCGAAAGTGGTGTCTCCTCAGCGGGTTTCACGACGCTGTTGCAACCCGCCGCGAGCGCCGGCGCCAGCTTGGCGCAGAAATTGAACACCGGACCGTTCCACGGGAAGATCAGCCCAACCACGCCGTACGGTTCCCGCAACGTGTACGCGTGCATGTGGGAGGTGACGCCGGTCAGGCCGCCGGTGGTCACGTCGCGGGCGATGCCGTCGATCTTGGTGCACCAGCCGGCGTAGTAGCGGAACCACTCGGCGCCGATCTTCACCTGCATTTCGGCCTGTGCGGGATACATGCCGCCGTTGAGCATTTCGAGCTCGGCGAGCAGCGCGGCGTTCTGGTCGATCAGGTCGCCGACCCGCCACAGGATCTTGGCCCGCTCGTCGTCGGGCAGGCCCGACCAGGTGCCCGACTCGGCGCTCGCCTTCGCGCGGGCCACCGCATCGTTGACGGCATCGACGCCGCAGTCGGTGAACTCGGTGATCTGTTCCTCGGTGGAGGGGTCGAAGATCGGGATCACGTCACCGGCCCCGGGTCGCTCGCGTACCTCGTCCAAAACCGCCTGCACCGTCATTGCGAACCCTTCTCGCGTCGTTGCGAACACTGCGCGAGCTTGAAGTTACGCGCGTAAACCAAACGGTGTCCAGCGCTACGGCGCGGTGTCGGCGAACAGGGGAGCGCTCAGTCGGGGAGGTAGTCGAATTTGTCGGGGTGGGGGCCGTTGCGGCCTCCTGGTCCAACGGGCGATTCTTTCCTGGGTGCCCAGTTTCGGCGCTAACCCAACACCCTTGTCCTGTGCGCACGGTCGCAGTTGGTTGGATGACTTCATGGCACCGACACTGCGCCCGCGCCGATCCGCGCTGTATCTGCCCGGCAACAACGCCCGGGCGCTGGAGAAGGGGAAGACGCTGCCGGCGGACGCGCTGATTTTCGATCTCGAAGATGCTGTGGGGCCCGACGCCAAGGTCGAATCGAGAACGAGGGTGTGTCAGGCGATTTCGTCCGGCAGCTACCAACCCCGCGAGGTGGTGGTACGGGTCAACGGGCTGGGCACCGAGTGGCACGACGACGATCTGGCCGCGGTGGCCGGCTCGGGTGCTCACGGCGTATTGGTTCCCAAGGTCGAGAAGGGCGAACAAGTCGATGCCCTGGTGAGCGCGCTCGACGCGCACGGCGCGCCGGAGTCGCTGCGGCTGTGGGTGATGATCGAGACGCCGCGCGCCTTCCTGCGGATCGAGGAGATCGTCTCGGCCAGCGCCCGGCTCGCCGTCCTGGTGATCGGCACGAACGATCTCGTGAACGACTTGCACGCGTTGCATGTCCCCGGGCGCGCCACGGTGGTGCCCGCCTTGTCGATGGCGGTGCTGGGTGCGCGGGCGGAGGGAAAGGTCATCTTGGACGGCGTGTTCAACGCCATCGCCGACGACGACGGCTTCCGCGCGGAGGCGCGACAGGGTCGCCAGATGGGCTTCGACGGCAAGACGCTGATTCATCCGTCCCAAATCGGCCCTGCCAATGAGGTTTTCGGTCCGTCGCAGGAGGAACTCGACGACGCCCGCAGGATCATCTCCGCCTACGAGGAGGCTCGGGCCGCGGGGAAGAGCGTCGCAACGGTCGATGGCCGGATGATCGAGAGCCTGCACGTGCGCGACGCCGAGCGGATCGTCGCGCTGGCCGACCGTATCGCGGAGCTGGAGTCCGTCTCCTAGGCGAGTTCGTCGAGCAACGCGCGATTCAGACCGAAAGCGACTTTGACTTCGTCGACGATGCGGCCGATTTCGCCCGCGTCGGGGCAAAGCGCATCGAGGCGCGCCCGATACGAATCCTTGAAAGGCTTGGCCCGCATCGGGAATTTGTAGAACGCGAGGCCGCCGCCGTCGAGATCGAATGCGCGGGCAAGGGCGCTGCGGATGATGCGACCTCCGGAGAGGTCGCCGAGATAACGCGTGTAGTGGTGGGCCACCAGCGACCCACCCCAGTCCAGCGCGCCGAGCCGCTCACCGTAGGCCGTCGCCGCGGGCGAGTCGACCGCGCGGGTGTCGCCGGGTCGCCAGTGCTCGAGATCGGCATCGATGGCGGTCAGGCGCTCGAGCGCGGGGTCGTACACGGCGGCGACCATGGGGTCGTGCCGGCGGGCCCGCACGGCTTCCTCCAGCGCGGCGTACACCACGCGCAGGCGCAGCAAGTAGTCGGAATAGCCGTCGGCGGTGACCCGTCCGTCAAGCAGCTCGGCTACGAATGAACTCTGCTCGGCGGCTTGATGCTCCTCCGCCGATCCGTCTTTCATCGCGGCCGAAAGACGGCGGACTTTTGGGGCGGCGGGCTGGCTCATGTCCTGCTCAGACTACATTGGAGGTATTGACGCGAACGTAAACAGCGGAGCGACGCTTCAATGTGAATGGCGGCCGATGTGATGACGATGTCTGGGCGATTTGCTTGTCGCTCCGCGCGCGGCAGCCATAAAGCGGGAGAATGCGATGAGCGCGTGGGGCGTCGGTCTCGGACACCGCACATCCGACAGCGCTTTCCAGAACGTGGGAAGGGTAGATGGAACACATTGTTGGTCGCATGCGGTATTCCGCGAAGAACACTGTGCGAGGTAGCCACCGAGCCCGCTGAGCTGATCGTGTGAGCCGCGGGGAGGGGGGAATCCCGCCGCCATCGCAGGGGGAGCCGGCCGAGGGCTTCGTCCCGGTCGGCACACAGATCGACCTGGACAACTGCGCCCGCGAGCCGATCCACATCCCGGGCAGCATCCAGCCCCGCGGCGTCCTCGCGGTGGTGCGCGAGGACACCTTCGAGGTGCGTCAGGTCAGCGAGAACGTCGCCGAACTGATCGGTCGCCCCGTCGACGACGTCCTGGGCCGGCATCTGTCGGGTCTGGTCGGCGCCGAGCAGGCCGCCCGCGTCGAACACGCGACCACCTCGATCGTGGGTGACCTACGCCAGGTCAACCCGCTCGAATGCGTGATCGACGTCGCGGGGGAGCCGCGGGCATTCGACGCCATCCTGCGCCGCGAGGCGGATGGCGTGCTTCTGGTCGAGCTCGAGATCGCCTACGGTGAGCGGCCGTTCTCGTTTCCGAACACCTACCAGGCCGTGCGCGGCTCCGTGGAGGAGCTGAACCGCGCGGCCACGCTGACCGAGCTGTACGACACCGCCGCACGCGCGGTGCGCGACCTCACCGGTTTCGACCGGGTGATGGTCTACCGCTACGACGACGAGTACAACGGCGAGGTCGTCGCCGAGTCCAAGCGCGACGACCTCAACTCCTTCCTGGGCCTGCACTACCCGTCCACCGACATCCCGGCGCAGGCACGGGCGCTGTACGAGAAGAATTGGATTCGGCTCATCTCCGATGTCGACTACACGCCGGCCCCGCTGGTGCCCAGTGTCGATCCGGAAAGCGGGACGCCGCTTGACCTCACCTACGCGACCCTGCGCAGCGTCTCGCCGATCCACTGCGAGTACCTGCAGAACATGGGCGTGCACGCGTCGATGTCGATTTCGTTGCTGCGGCACGAGAAGTTGTGGGGGCTCATCGCCTGCCACCACTACTCTGGTCCGCACCTTCCTCCGTTCGCCACCCGGGCGGCGGCCGAGTTCCTCGGCTCGACCCTGTCGCTGCGGCTCGTCGACCGCTTCGAGGACGAAGAGCTGCAGAAGCGCCTGGCCGCCCAGGCGGTGTTGGCAAAGCTCACCGCGGCAACTCTGGGGGACAGCGAGCCACTCACGGCGGCGCTGCTCGGGGCGCCCGATCTGCTCGATCTGGTGCCAGCCGACGGCGTGGTCGTCGACATCCAGGGCGACCTGCGGACCGCGGGGGCGGTTCCGCCACCGGAGGTCGTGTCCGCGGTTGCCGCGTGGGCCCGCGAGGCCGACGACGAGATCGCGAGCAGCGAATGCCTGTCTCGAGAGCTGCCCGCTCTGAACCTCGATCCGCAGCTCGCCGCCGGGGTGCTCACGCTGAACCTGCCCGACGGGCAATCCGCCATCTGGTTCCGGCGCGAGGTGCTGCGCTCGGTGGACTGGGGCGGCGACCCGCACAACAAGGCGATCGCGGTCGGCGAGGGTGACACGGTACGGCTCAGCCCGCGAAAATCGTTCGACCGCTGGCGCGAGATCGTCCATCAACGCAGCGAGCCCTGGACGCAGAGCGAGACCGAGTCCGCCGAGGCACTGCGACGCCACCTGGTCGAGTCGCTGTACCGGCGCACGCGCGGCGCGTTGCGGGTGGCCGAGACGCTGCAGCGCAGCCTGCTGCCGGAGTCCATCCCGACGCTCGAAAGTTGGCAGCTGTCTGCGCATTACGAGCCGGCCGCGGGCGGCAACGTGGGTGGGGACTGGTACGACGCGTTCGAACTGCGCGACGGCCGGCTGGTGGTCCTGATCGGCGATGTCGCCGGGCATGGCATTGCCGCGGCGGGCACCATGGCCCAGCTGCGCAACGTGTTGCGGGCGCAGTTGTTCGCCGGCGCGACACCGGCCGAGGCGCTGGGTCAGCTTAACGATTTCTGCCTGCACATGCTGCCGGGGGCCTTCGCGACGGTTCTGGCCGCGCGGGTCGACCTCGGCTCGGGCCTGGTGGAGGCCGCGTCTGCCGGCCACTTGATGCCGTACCTGACGGGCTCCGTCCCGACGGCCGTTCCAGCGCCGATAAGCCTGTCGCCGCCGATCGGCATCCGCGGCGTGACGTACACGCCGAGCTCGTTCACTGTCGAGCCGGGCCACGGGCTGGTCATGTACTCGGACGGCCTGGTGGAACGGCGCGGCGCGACGATCGACGAGGGCCTGGACCGGCTTGCCGAAACCCTCGGTCGCGCAGGCGATGTGGAGGCGTCATGGATCTCGACCGCCATGGCGTCGGGCAACATCGACGACGACGTCACCATCGTCACGCTCCGGAGGCCTTGAGCTACGGTCAGACCGTGGAAAACGACGTGTCTGTGTCATCGAATCGATGGTCCGATGCCGACGGCGGGCGTGCGTACTTGCGAGCTTTGCCCGTCTTGCGGGGGACCGGTTTAGCTTTCGAGGTCGACGAGGCTCCCGCCGACCCCGTATCGCTTTTCGCGACATGGCTGCAGCAGGCGGTCGACGCGGATGTCCCCGAGCCGCACGCGATGACGATCTCGACGGTCGACGCGCAGGGCATGCCGCGAGCCCGGGTCTTGATCGTGAAGGCCGTCGACGAGGCCGGGTGGCATTTCGCGGTGAGTTCAGTGAGTCAGAAGGGCCGCGACCTGGCCGCCAATCCCGCTGCGGCGCTGACGTTTTACTGGCCCGCCCTGGTTCGGCAGGTCCGTGTTGTCGGAACCGTCGTCAGCGACGGGGCAAAGGCGAGCGCGGATGACTTCCGGGCCCGCCCGCTGGGTTCACGCGCAATGGCGTTGACGCTCCGGCAGAGCCAGCCGCTGCACGATGTCACCGAGCTGGACACCGAGATCGACAAGGCTCAGCGGCGGCTGAGCGATGAGCCGGATCTCGTTCCGGACGAATGGATTTCGTACGCGGTGCGCCCCAACGAGGTGGAATTCTGGCAGGGCTCACCGGACCGGCGGCATCGCCGCCTGGCGTACTACCGGGTCGACGGCGGATGGGACCGGGCTCAACTGTGGCCGTGACGGCCGCGTTGATTTAGCTCGACGCGCTCAGGATCTTGATCGCGAAGACGAGCGAATCGCCGGCGCGGATTCCCGCGCTGGGCTGACCTTGGGGGTAACCATCCGCGGGCACCATTGCGACTGCGACCGTGGAGCCGACCGTCTGCCCGGCGATGGCCTTCTGGAAGCCGGGCACCACGCCGTTGAGCGGAAAGTCCACCGGGGCGCCCCGTTGGTAGCTGCTGTCGAACACGGACCCGTCACGCCCGTTGACGCCCATGTAGCAGACGGAGACGCTCGCGGTCGCCGGGACCACTGGTCCGGGCCCGGCGTGCAGCGTGTGTACCTGAGTCTGGGTCACGCTGAATGGCGTCGTCACGTTCACCACCGGCGCCGCCGTGTCCGTGGATCCGGTGACCGCCACGCTGCCGGTGGCCCCGTTCAGCGTCCAGTCGGGTGCACCACCGTCTTGCGGTGCGGCGGTGGGGCACGAGCCGGCCGCGGTTGCCGTGCCGGATGGACCGAACACCAGGACGGTTGCAGCGACAGAAACGGCGAGCGCGATGGAGGATTTCACCGCCGCCACGCTACAGCTAACATCGCGGACCGTTGGCGCTAGCCCTGTGGTGACTAGCGAGGCGCAGCGATGCAGGCCAGAATCCACTGATATGGCACGCAATGAGCGCACGCGGTTGGGGGCGATGCTGTGTGCCGGGCTTGTCCCGGCAAGCGTCGCGACTGTACCGCCCGCCGGCGCCGATCCCAACCAGTTCCCGAGCCTGAGCGACTATGCCGCCGTCGACGCGGCGGGTTACCAGACTTACAGCAGATACATGACCAGCGGCCTGCAGTTCGAGACCCCGGGTGGCTACCGGTGCCGAATGAGCTTCACGCACAAGCAGAACGGGGCACACATGGAGTGCTGGGGGACCCTGCCCGGCACCGCGAACAATCACGTAGGGCTGAACTACCTGTCCGGCGCGAATGTGGTCGACGTGGCGTTCTCGAACATCGACCTGTCGAAGATGGAAGTGGTGGAGCCGGGCCCCGGCGTGACCGGCGGGCCGATCAACCCACGCGATTACAAGCCGCTGCCGCCGCGCAGCAAGCTGGTCTACGACGACGGACCGCTACAGACGTGCGGCGTGGACGCATCCATGACCGCATGCGAGCTGGTCGACGGCGACCGTCAGCACGGCTTCGTTCTTTCACCCCAGGGCAGCTGGACGTTCTAATGGCACCGTCGATCACCACGCTGGCTCCGAAATTGCGCCTCCACGCCATGCTGGCCTTCGTCGTCGGATGGGAAGTCGGCGGCGCGATGATGGTGTTCAATCCGCCGCCGCACGGCTTCCGCCGAGCGGCAACGCTGCCCGTCATCGGTTTGGTTGCGATGGCGGCCGGGATTTATTTCGCCTTCAAAGCGCTCCAAGAGTTCCGCGCCACACAAAACGACAAGCCGCCGCGACACGCGAGCGGAGCAGAACCAAGCGTGCGACCGGCCGTGAGATTCCTGCTCGCGGCGGTGGTCCTCCCGGTGATCGGCGCATTCTGCTTGTGGGATGGCGTCCGCACGGGTCAGCTGTCGCTGGCCGGACTCGGAGTCTGCAGCCTCTCGGTGCTTCCCATGACGATTCCGATGGCGATCGAAGTTGCCGCGGGGTTGGCGCGCCGGAAGCGGCGCCGATCGCCTGGACATTCTGAGTCCCGCGAAACGTGGTGACTAACTGGTGATTCCAGCCAGCTCGTGGGCCATCGCGTCGAATGCGCGCAGCGTGTCCAGCATGTGCGGCTCGTGGGAGTCGAGCTGGGTTGACAATTTGGCGGCGACCACTTCCGCGGCGCGATTGACGTAGATCATCTGTCCGCACATGCCCTGACACAACACGACGTTGTTGCCCGGGTACGGGAACCACATCTGGTTGCGGTACATGCCGCCGGGCATTTCGTTGTCATCGGGGCAGGCGGCGAACGCCTGACGCGAATCGGGCCCGCCGTCGAGGGTGTCGGCGATCCACGCGGCCGGCACCACTTGCTGGCCGGTCAGCGACACGCCATCACGCAAAAACAACGAGCCGAACCTGATCATGTCGGTCAGGCAGGCGCTGATGCCGCCGTCGAAAAAGCCTGTGCCGCAAGCATCTACGCCGATCGTGGCGTCGCCTTGCGCCCCGATGCGGCTCCACAGCAGTTCCGACATCAGTTCGGGCATGCGCTGGCCGCCAGCGACCTCGCAGATCCAGCCGAGCACGTCGGTCTCGCACGAGCGATAGTGAAATGCGCCGCCGTGGGCCGACTTCGGGTGCAAGGTCAGCAGGAAGTCTCGCAACGTGGCGGGGGCATCGGGAGAGGTCCGTGGCGCCCACCCCATTGCCTGGTCGAGGAGGTGTATCTGCGCGCCGGGGTCGCTGTAGTTTTCCGTAAAGGCGATACCCGACCGCATGTCCAGCAGATGGCGCACCGTCGCACCGTCATAGCCGGAGTCGGCGAGGGCCGGAACGAACGCCGTGACCGGCGCGTCGAGCTGTATGGCGCCGGCGCCGTGCAGCGCGCCGGCTACGGCTCCCACCAGCGACTTGCTCACCGAGAACAGCAGGTGCCGCGTGTTGGCCCCCATGCCGTCGAGGTACTCCTCGGCCAGCATCGATCCGCGATGGCAGACGGCCCACCCGTCGGTGCCGGTGCCGGCCATCACCTCGCCCACGGTGGTGACCGTCCCGTCGGCGCCTGCCACGGAGATCGCCGACAGGTGAGAGGTGGCCGCGGGCAGCGCCGCGACCGGCCCGGTCCCGCGTGAGATGACGGCCGTCGGCACGAAGTCATCGACGTGCTGGAAGGACCAATGCGCGTACGGCGCCGACAGCCAGTTGCCCAGTGAGATGCCGGCCGGGGCGCTCACGCGCGTGCGACGAGCCGGGAGACGATCGGCGCGGCGGGCGTCAGGGGCGTCGAGGTGAACTTCGCCTTCATGCCCTTGACCCAGCGCTGGCAGCGCTCGCTGAGCTGATAGTCGTCCGTCTGCAGGTGTGAGCGAGTGACGAGCACGCCGAGTTGGGCGCCCTCCGAACGCAAGTCGCCGGGTGCCGCGACGCGCATGTAAAAGGCCTCGGAGCCGTCGAGCAGCGTGGCCCAGTCGTTGGCGGTCCGCGAAAAGGAGACCCGACCGTCGTCGTCGATGCGCCATACCCCGGTGCGTGGCGTCGCGGTGAAGATCTCGATGTCCGGCGACGTCTCCGTGATGATCACCTGGCCCCAGACCTCGTCTTCGCCGTAGCCGCGCTCCCAGCGCGAGTTGATGTCATCGATGTCGAGCTCGTAATCCACGCCCATGTACTCGAGCAGGTGAAAGAGGAACAGCGGCATGTCGGCGTAGGCCTCGGTGGTCAGGTTCGTCATCGGGCTGGCGCCACTGAGGCGCGGGTTCACCTCGCCGAGGTAGAGCTCGTCGGAGTCGAGGTCGTGCAGGAGGTCCACCTCGAAGTAGCCGAGGTAACCCTCGCGGCGCATGACGTCGCCCAGCTTTGCCACCATTTCTCGCGCGGCACGGGTCTGGGCGGGCGGCAGCACCTCGCGCCAGATGTCGTTGCCGCACCAGCTGCCCCGGCTCGGCGTCAGCTCCGAATATCCGACGAGACTCGTCATCGCGGGGCCGACCACCGTGCCGTGTCGGGTCACGGCACCCTCGAGGCACACCTCGACATTGCGGATGCGCTTCATAACCTTGACTTCTTGCTGCGCGGTCAAATCACCGGCGTGCTGGTCCCAGTCGCGCTGACCGTGCACGAAGAACGTTCCGCTGCCGGCGTTGCCATAAGCGGCGTTGATGACGAGGTCATCTCCCAACCCGGCATTCTGCGCGAGCGCCAGCAGTTCGTCGTACGAGCCGACCCGTCCGATCGTGTGCGGCACGCTTGCTACACCCGCCTCGTTGGCCAGGCGGGTCATGACGATCTTCGAGCCCAGGCGCTCGCGGAGCTCGATCGGCGGGTGCATGACCTCCAGACCTGCCTTGCGCGCGAGGGACTGGATCTCCTCGTTCATCATCACGAAGCAGCACTTGCCACCGGGACCTCTGCCCGCGATGAACTCGAGCGTCTCGGGGTCCGACAGGAGGTGGCTGCACACCTCGTCCATGGAGTCGAAATCGCGGCGGTCGCGTCGCCGCGGCACGAACACGCGCGAGTGGGTGCCCTCGAAAGAGTCGAAGTAGGTCAGGTAGAAGAAGTTTCGTATCCAGCGGTCGACGCCGAGCAGGTTGAACGGGGTCGGCGAGATGAAGAACAGCGGAACCTTGTTCGTGTGAAAGAACGCGCGTATGTCCGAAATGCCGTTTAGCACGCGGCGAGGTTCTGTCTCCATGGCACCAGTGTGCTTCGTATTCGCGCCGACGCCAACCCGTAAGCACAGTCCCCGCAGGAGATCACCACCTCAGCGGCACGGAATGCGGCACCCAACCGTCGAATATGCCGCCCGACAACGGACCGTAGGGTCGGGGATGCCACGCCTTGGGGACCTCGCCGCCTTTCCAGTCGAAATAGAAGAACGGGATCTCGGCAAGCCAGACCTCAAAGAAGTGGCTCAGCAGATCACGCGCCAGGTGCGACGCGGGACACCGATGCGGGCCGCCGCCAAAGCTCCAATGCCTGTGCGCGCCATCGAGTTTCATATCCTGGCCCGACATGACGTCGGCCTCGTCGCGGTGCACCATCCCGACGCACAACTCGACGTTGGAGCCGGCCGGGATGGTAGATCCGCCGATCGTCACACTGCGGGTGGTGATTCGTGACACCGTCTTCGCCCCGCCATCCAACCTCAGTAGCTCTTCGATGAAAGTCCCTAGCCGGTCCGGCTTTTCGCGTAGCTCCTGCTGAAGCATCGGCCTGCGCGCCAGCATCGCCAGTCCGGCGGTGATGGGGAACGACGCGAACACGAATCCGCGGACCACCGACCCCATCAGTCCCAATATCTCTTCGTCAGTGAGCGGTTCGTCGGCGAGGCGGCTGATCACGTCGGCACCGCCCAACGGGGCCCGGCGGATCGTGCCGACCAGGTCCGGGGTGACGGTCTCGAGGGCAATGTCCGCAGGCAGCCCGCACGCCGACATGTCGGCGACACGCACACCGTCGCATCGGTCCAGTTCGGTTGCTACGGCGTGGATGCATTCTTCGACGAGCTCACGCACGGGCTTCAACATCTCCCGCGAACTGCCCGGATTGAACAGCTCGAGCAGGATTTCCCGGTACGGGGCCCACGGCGGATTGCCCGGCATCAGTTCGCCCTGGCGGCTGGCGAAGACTTCGCCGTCGCGTATGGCGTCGAGTACATCGTCGCGCCGCCATAACGTGTAGGTGCCGTGCGGCTCCCGCAGCACTCGGTGACCGGCCCGCTCGGCGGCGGCCTGCCAGGCGCGAAATCCATCGGCAGCATCGTCGTCGGATCCCATGACCTGCCGCACGGCCTCGGCACCCGATCCGGTCACCGCGCACCAGCGACTTTCACGACCCGCGGCCGCTGCGCCCCAATCACATCGACGATTCAGTCGGCGTCGCTAACAGCATCGAGGCGCTCGCCCACCCGGGCCAGTGCCTCGTCGAAGACCTCGACCTTTTCGCTGCGCCTTTCGTTGGCCGGTTGGGCAGCGCCGCGGGCGCCTTCGGCCTCCACCCGAGCCGCACCCTGACGCCGCAACAGGTTGAAGTTCTTTTCGCGCGCCTGCCTAAGCCGGCCCTGCAATTCCTTCAGCGACTTCTCGTCCATGCGCGTGAGGGCCTCGATGTGACTCTCGGCGATCAACGAGCTTTCCTGCGGGGTCAGGTTCACGTGGTGGTTGCTCACCCAAGCTTTATAGCCTGCATCGGGCAGAACGGCGCGCCGAGCCGCCAGCCGTCATGCCGAGGCGATCGATCGCGCCAGCGCGGCTAGCGACGCGTCGAGGTAATCCTCGCCGAAGATGGGCAATTCGCCGACGCGCTCGCGGAATTCCTGCGACGTCCCGCTCCAGTCGTACGTGAGGGAGACGTCCGTGTGATCGCCGTTCGGGGCGAGGTCATAGCGCCAGAACCAGCCGCCGGGATTGTGCTTGCCCGCGTCGTCGAGCTGGCCCGGCATCCAGCCGATGGCACGGTCCTTCTCAAAGACGTTGACCAGGTTGTGCGTAACGTAGTCGCCGCCCGCCTGCGTGAGATACATGTTCATCGCGAACATCTGTCCGGCTCCGGTGAGCGGCGTGATGTCGACCGCGTCGCGGACCCAATCGCTTGGCTCGGTGTTGCAGTGCCGCGACGGGTCGGCGAGCACCGCGAAAATCTCGGCCGGGGTCGCGGCGATGGTGCGGGTGACCGCAAAGTGTTCGGTGGCGGCGTTCATGACTTGTCCTCACTTGTCTCGGATCCGTAAGCGGCCGCGATACCGGGGGAGTCGAGCCACCCGGAGTAGGTGGGGCGAGAGGGCCAGCCTTCGGGCGAATCGAGCCACTCCTCTTGGCGGTCCCACGGCAGGAGGTCGATCAGCCCGAACGAGTGACTGAGTTGCTCGGTGCCTCGTCCATTCGTGTGCCACGTCCGGTAGAGGGTGTCGCCATCGCGCAGGAGCACGTTGACCCCGAAGCCGCCGCCGGGCGCCGCGTCCATGTCGGCGGCGAACGGACTGCGCGACGACGAGTACCACTCCATGCGGTTGCCGACCTTGCGCTGGTAGGCGAGCGCTTCCTCGATCGGTCCGTTGGTGACGATGACGAACCGCGCGTCGTAGTTCTCGAGGAACTCGAGGCGGGTGAATTGCGACGTAAAGCCCGTGCATCCGCCGCACTGCCACTCCGCGCCATCGGACCACATGTGGTGGTAGACGATCAGCTGCGAGCGCCCGCCGAACACATCGATCAGGCGGAGGGGACCGTCGGCCCCGATCAGCGTGTAATCGGGCAGCTCGACCATCGGCAGGCGCCGCCTCTGCGCGGCGATCGCGTCGAGTTCCCTGGTAGCGGCTTTCTCGCGGATGCGCAGTTCGTCGAGCGCAGCCCGCCAGGTGTGATGATCGACAACCGGCGGCAGGGCCGTGTTTTGCGGGGACATGGATCCACCTTTGCTCTCGATTTGTCCTTCTGAGAGGTCTGACTGGTGGCAAGCCCGAAATTCATCGAAAGACGTCGCGGTCTTGACCCGCGTGGCCAGGCTCGGTTCGAATAATCGGATAGCCAGACGGGAGGCTCGCAAATGAGGACGTTCATTCGCCGTCTTGTCCCCGCCACCATGGTGGCGGGGACGTCGATGGCAGCCGTGACGATCGCAATGCCCGCGGTGAGCAAGGCCGATTGCGACCCGGGACAGTGGTGGGACCCGACGGGGAAGGTCTGCCGGCCGCTCGGTGTCGGACCGCAACCCTTGGCCTGCGACCCGGGCCAGTGGTGGGACCCTACCGCCAACGTATGCCGGCCGCTGGGGGTTGGACCACAACCGCTCGCGTGCGACAACGGCTGGTGGTGGGATCCGGGCGCCAACGTGTGCCGTCCGCCGGGCGGTTAGCACGAACGCGAGTGCTGTTATTTAGCAACGCGTTTCGATCCCTCACGATCGCGGCGATAGTAGCGATGCTCACGATGTCCGCCGCAGTGCTCGGCGCGGGTTCGCGACGACCGCCCGCACACGCGGACCCCAACACAGACTGGACCTTCTGATTCGAAGCACACGCGATCCCGCCGTATCCCAACCGGAAACGATGCCGGTCAAGGACGTATTGGTCGGCGGGTCCCGAGAGTACCGTTAGCACATGGCGGACGATGCCACGCTGAACAGCCTGGTGACTGCGGCCGCCGCCGAGTTGATGGCGGCGACCGCAGCAAATTCCGCTGCGATCAGCCAGCGGGTGCTGACCCTCCTCGTCGAGGCCCTGGGTCAGGATTTCGGATTCTTGCGCCACAACGATCACAAGATCGGCGCGACCGTGCTTATCGCCGAGTTCCCGCCGCGGAACGCCGATCCCGATCCGATCGGGGTGGTGTATTTCGGCGACGCCGATTCGGTTTTCGCGGCGGCCGAACATCTCAAAGAGCCCGCGGTGATGCGTCCCGATCGGGACCACGCTGACTATCAACGAACTATCGTGCAAGGCACCGGCGTCCCCTCGGTATCGATTGCGACGGTGCCACTGCTGTCCGGCGAGGTGACGACCGGCGTCCTGGCCTTCGGCAAATACGGCGATCGGGAATGGTTCGCCGAGGAGCTCGAGGCGCTGCAGACCATCGCGACGCTTTTCGCTCAGCTGCAGGCCCGCATCGTCGCCGACCAACAACTGCGCTGGCTCGCCGAACACGACGACATGACCGGCCTGCTGAACCGGCGCACCTTGATCGCCCAGCTGGACCAGCGGCTGGCCCCGGGGATGCCGGGTCCGGTCTCGGTGGTGTTTTTCGACGTGGACCGCCTGGAGGCGATCAACGACGTCTTCGGTCAGGATGCGGGCAATCGCTTCATCCTGACTTTCGCCACGGTGCTGCGCGAAGCCGCAGACTTCCCGGCGGCGATCGCCCGGTTCGGGGGAGACGAGTTCGCGGTGCTTCCGCACGCTCCCATGGACGCTCAAAGCATCTTCACGCTGGCGCTGGGGATCCACCGTCAGCTTCAAACTCAGGTGCGATCCCGTAGCTACCTGTTTGCCCGGACCGTCAGCGTCGGCGTCGCCACCGGTGTGCCCGGTGAGGACAACGCATCGGTGCTGCTGAGTCGGCTCGATCTGGCGACCCAATCAGCCAAGAAAGCCGGCGGGGCCAGGGTCGTCGCGTTCAGCCCGCAGATGGCGATGAAAAAGGCCATCCGCAACGAGGTCGAATTGCGCCTGGAAGAGCCCGATGCCAGTAACGATCTCGTGCTGCACTATCTGCCGGAAGTCGACATGCGCACCGGTGCGGTCGTGGGCACCGAGGCGTTGATGCGTTGGCGCCACCCAAGTTTGGGCCTACTGATGCCCGATGCATTCATCGACGTGGCCGAATCGACGATACTGGCCGAAAAGCTGGGTCGCCTCGTCGTGCGTGCCGCCTGTGCGCAGGTTGCGCAGTGGCGCGACCAAGGCCTGGCAGACAATCCCACGCTGCGCATCAACGTCTCGGCCATGGAGCTCGTCGACGAGGGCGTAGTCGAAAGGGTAGCCGCGACGCTCGACGAGTTCGGCATCCAGCCATCGACGCTATGCCTGGAAATCACCGAGCGTGTCGTGATCGCAGACATCGAAACCACGCAAAAGACGTTGAACGCCTTCAAAGACATCGGCGTGCAGATCGCTATTGACGACTTCGGTACCGGCTACAGCGCGTTCGAATACCTAACCTCGCTGCCGATCGACGCTCTGAAAATCGATAGGGGATTCATCCGCGACCTCAAACGGGATCCGAAGCGCCTGGCCGTCGTGCGATCGATACTCGGACTGGCCGATGCCTTCGGGCTCGATGCGGTAGCCGAGGGGGTGGAAACGGTCGACGACGCCAAGGCCCTCCTCGAGCTGGGATGCAGGCGTGCACAAGGCTTTCTGTTTTCTAGGCCCCTGTCCGGTATGCAGATGGGCGCGCTGTTTGCCCAGCGCTTCGTTGGTGTCGAATTCCTCCGCGATTAGGTCAAGCGGCTTGCCTAGATTCAACTCCGTTGCAGCGCAATGGTTTTAGAAGCTTAGCGGCGCCCGCGCGGGTCCGAGGCTGACGGGGAGGTGTTTGAATCCGTGCAGCAAGGTGCTGTCGTTCAGAATCGGCTCGCCGGCGAGGCCCAGTCGAGGGAAGCGTTCGAAGAGCGCCCGCAGACCAATGTTCAGTTCCATCCGCGCCAAGGGTGCGCCCAGGCAGGCGTGGATGCCGGTGCCGAAGCTGATGTGGTCGCGAGCGTTGGCCCGGGTGGTGTCGAATTCGTCGGGGCGTTCGAAGAGGGCTGGATCGCGGTTGGCGCCGGCGATCATAAGGAAAACGGTCGAGCCCTCCCGCACGGTGTGGCCGTCGATCTGCAGCATTTGGGTGGCCAGCCTGGCGGCGAGTTGAACGACGGCGTGGTAGCGCAACGTCTCTTCGACCGCGTTGGGCCAGCCTTCGGGGTGTGCTTGCAGCCGGGCCAGTTGATCAGGGTGGTCGACAAGCGTCGCCACTGCACTACCGAATGCGTAGGTGGTAGTGATGAACCCGGCGCCGAGCAGCAGGCCGGCGAACATCCTGACCTCCAGGTCGGTGAGATCCCTGTCTTGGAGGACGGCGGACAAGATGCTGTTGTCGCCACCACCGCGGCGGAGCCGCTCGATATGCGCGTCGAGGTAGCCTTCAAACTCTCGCAACGCCGTGAGGGCAGTCCTGAAGTCCTTCCAGGAGGGCACCGTGGCGGTCAGCAGTTTGGCGCTGGGATCAGCGAATTCGTAGAGGCTGGGTACCTCCTGCCGGGGATTCCCAGCATCTCCGCGATCACTTCGATGGGGACTCGTGAGGCATAGCTGGCGATCAAATCGCAATGGGTCTCGCTATCCAGATCGTCGAGCACACCATTGACGATTTCCTCGATGCGGTCACGAAGTCTGTCGGTCGCTCGCGGGGTGAACGCCCGCGACACCAGGCGCCGCAGCCGCGCATGCTCGGGCGGATCGACCACCAGCAAAGACGGCGGCTCCAAGCCATTCAGCACACCAGGATTGGTCTTCGCGACCAGCCACTGAACGACCCGAAAAGGCGACCGATCCCGCGGCTTGAAAGTTCGGAACCTGTCGTCTCGGAACACATCCCGAACGATCTGCGCATCGGCGGTGACCCACCCGTTGCCGACCACCGACGATAGGCGGCCCCGCTCGCGGATCTGCTCAGTGAGGCAATTGCCGTTGCCGGGCTGACTGTTATCGACAACCAACTGGGCGAACGGATCCCCGCGGCGGGCGAGCTGCGTCAGCGCCACACGAGCCGGCCCGTATCCCAGCAGCCAATGGGCCCGCAGCTTGAGTTCCACACCGACATTGTTCGCCTTGGCTGTCCGTATGGATAGAGGCGCGCGACGGGCCACCGAGCGGCCCGAGCGGTCTGGGCTGGGGATTGGGGGATCAGCCCCTGGTCCGGTCTTCCCGCAGGTCAGCTAAAAACTGAAGCAGCTCGGTGTTGACCTCGGTGGCCCTCTCTTCCTGCAACCAGTGGCCCGCACCATCGAGTGTCACCTCACGGTATGGACCAGTGACCACTTGCTTGGCGCGAGCCCGTGGAGTGAATCCCTGCGTAGGGTCATCGGTGCCGATGATCACCAACGCCGGCACAGCGACGGTGGCAGCCACCGGGTTGCCCAAGATTTCCCAGTTGCGGTCGAAGTTGCGGTACCAGTTCAGCGCCCCAGTAAAACCTGTTTTAGTGAATTCGGTTACATAGTAATCGAATTCAGAGCTGTCGAGCCAAGGCGGAGGTTCGCCTGGCTCAGGTAGCCGGTCGATAAATCCCATCGGTCCCGGTGCGATCATGCGGCTCGCTGCGACTGGATCAGTGAGTGATTGCAGGCCGAAGCTCGTAATTCGACGCAAGGCTCGGGCCGGGTCGTGGCCGAGTTCGGTGTCGGCGGTCCCAGGCTCTTGGAAATACAACATGTATAGGAAGCTGTCACCGACCATCTTGCGAAGCGCCTGCGTTGTCGGCAGCTTTCCGCGGGGCGCTGGCGGAAAGTTCAACCCCACCACGCCCGCCACCCGCTCTGGGTGCAGCTGGGCGGCAGCCCAGACCACCATGCCACCGAGGTCATGACCAACCCAGACCGCACTTTGCGCGCCGATATTATCCAACAGCCCCACCAGATCGGCGGTGAGCGCGTCGATGTCATACGCGTCGACCGCCTCAGGGCAAGATGAGCCGCCATAGCCACGCTGGTCAGGCGCCAGCACGTGATAGCCCGCATCGGCCAGCACCGGAACAATGTGGCGCCACGAGTACCCAAGGCTCGGAAATCCGTGTGCGAGGATCACCGCCGGAGCACCGGGCTCGCCTGCCTCGGTGACCCTGAGTCGTACACCATTGGTGTCAACCAGCCGCTGCTTCAACGCGTCGTCCTTTCGGTGGGAAAAAGCGCCGAGGCGATTTACGCCCTGACTCTAGAACATCAATCAATAGAGCCCGATAATTATCGGGCACGCGAAACCTATTTGTGCACAATCGAATCAAGCAACTATGAATATCAATCGTCGTCGATTCGTCGCATTTCCTGCGACCGGCTGGGCGAGCCCGCGATGGGGACAGGACGACGTCGGAACGGGTTTCCGCTTAAGGACGTGACACTGCGGTTATCCGCCTGCCACGCCTCGCAAATTACGTTTGACGACGGGACCTAGCTAATTGGGCGATAAAGGTTCCGGTCGGCAAATTATTCTGCCAGGATATTGAACGTCAACGCCGCGGGTGGTAAGGGGGCGCGTTGTCGTTTGGGAGTGGGCGCCTGCGTCGCGGGCTAACTGCCGTCGTCGTCGCGACGGCAGGGTTCAACGCGCTCGGGCTGTGGGGAGTGGCGGCGGCGCAACGCGTGCAGTTTGTCCTCGAAATAACGGTCTGTTGTGCCGCCTTACTCGTTGGGCTCGTGGTCGTGCGTCGGGTCACCGGCCTGTGGCGGTGGTGGCGGGTATTGCTCCTCGCGGCGATCGCCACCTTCATGACCGCCGAGTTTCTGTCGCGGCTCGATCGCGCCGACGACCGCGTTGCGATCGCGCCGGAGCCCGCCGTCGTCGGCTACTTTGCCGCCGGCGCCTTATTCGCCGGGGCGATGGTGCTTCTCGTGCGTGCCGGCCACCGTCGCGACGTCAGGGCCTGGGTGCGATCCTGGCCGGCGATAACCACGACCGTCCTCGATGGCTTGCTGGCGGCGTTGGCGTTCTGTCACCTGGTGTACGTCGCCCGCATGGGCGCCATGGACGGCGCCGCGCTGCCGCGGTCGACCAATTCCGAAGTCGTCTTCGGCATCGCCGGTGTCGAGCTCGTCGTGGTGGTGGGCGCCGTTCTCCTTGCGATGTGGTACCCGCCGTACCGGCCGGGCCGGGCAAACTACATGTTGCTTGCCGCGGCGGTGATCACCCTCGCCTCTTCGGACAGGCTGCTGGCCTACCTTCGCAGCGTCGGCGTGACAAAGCTGGACCTTGCGGTCGGCGTCGGCTTCGTCGTCGCTCCGCTGTTGATCACGTGGAGCCTGCTCGAACTGCCGCCGCGGTCCCGGCCCCCTCAGGACGAGCTGGAACAGCCGAACAATTGGGCGCAGTTGACCCTGCCGTACGTGGGCTTCATGGGCAGCACCACTCTCCTCACGTTCCACGTGCTCATCGGCCGCAGGGTCGACCCGATCTTTGTCAGCACGTATTTGGCGATGGCGCTGCTGGTCGCGACCCGCTACGTGGTGGCGATGCGCGTGCAGCGGATGCTGACAGAACAGCTCGTCGACGCCAAGCGCCGACTTGCCCACCAGGCCCACCACGATGCGTTGACCGGCCTGCCGAATCGACTGCTGTTGGCGCAGCGGCTGGACGAGGCGATACGTGAGGAGCCGTTCGTCTTGATCTTCGTCGACATCGACGACTTCAAGGAGGTCAACGACCAATTCGGGCACGCCGCGGGCGACGAGCTGCTGCGCGCGATCAGCGAGCGCCTAGGGGGCTGCCTCAGACCCGGCGACACGCTGGCTCGCATCGGGGGAGACGAGTTCGCCATCCTGGTAGCGGGCGATGTCGAGACACCCGAAAAGTTCGCCGACAAGCTACGGGTGGCGCTTCGGAGTCCATTCTCGGTGCACGGGACTTCCGTCCGGGTGCGCGCCAGCATGGGCCTGGTCAGTCCCGGCGGTGACGGTGTTACGCCGACGTCCGACGACCTGCTTCGGCAGGCCGACATCTCGATGTACACGGGGAAGCGGCTGGGCAAGGACACCGCCGTCGTCTACCACCCGGCGTACAGTGCGTCGGAGGATTTTCCGACGGCACTACGGCAAACGAATGGGTGTGTCCCGGAAGGCTTTCGGCTGAAGTACCAGCCCGTCGTTTCCCTCCCACAGGGCATCCCGGTGGCGGTGGAGGCGCTTGCCCGGTGGACGACACCGAGCGGGACACAGATTCCGCCCCAGACCTTCGTCTCGCTGGCTGAGGCGAACGGCATGGGGGCGCAATTCGATGCCATGGTGCTCGATTTGGCGTGCGCGGAGATCCAAGCCGCGGGCCTCGATGTGGACGTCCACATCAATGTCGGCGCCGCGCGACTGGGCAGCGTCGAATTCGAAGATGTCATCAGCCGCACGCTTGCGCGACACCGGTTATCGCCGCACCGACTGGTCCTGGAAATCACCGAGACCGTCCCCGTCGTCGATCTCGCCGACGGCGCGGCCGCCATCGGACGCCTGACCGACCTTGGGATCAGGGTGGCCCTGGACGACTTCGGCGCGGGCTACAACTCGCTGACGTACCTGCACGAGTTGCCCGTGCAAATCGTCAAGCTTGACCGTGGCCTCGCAACGGGCGTCGAGCCGGGACGCAACCTCACGCTGTACCGGTCGGTCATCGGATTGTGCGAAGCGCTGGGCCTCAACGTAATAGCCGAAGGCATCGAAACGACCGAACAGGCCGACACAGTTTTCCGGGCCGGATGCGGATTGGCGCAAGGCTACCTCTTCGGGGCAGCAGCGGGCCTCACCGAAATCTCCGTCCCTTCTACCGCCAATTGAGCTCGAGGCCGCGCATCCGTCACGACACCAGTCGACGAAATCACCTGCTACACCCTTGGAGACCCGAACTGCCCAGGGTGATACTTCGGAGGTGGTTGAGGTCCGGGAGGCGACAGCAGCAGACAAGATGGCCGTAGCCCGCGTCCACGTCCGATCTTGGCAGCAGGGCTACCGAGATCTCGTCGCACAGGACTTTCTCGACGGAATACGTCCCGAGGACATGGCAATTCGATACGCATTCGACGGGATGGACGTGCGGCAAGGCCCGTACACGCTGGTTGCCACTGATCGCGACACGATACGCGGCCACATCACCATCGGCCGATCGCGCGACGACCACATAATCGACGGCGGCGAAATCTGGTCGCTGTATGTCGACCCGCCGCACTGGGGCTCAGGAGTCAGCCGCGCCCTGCTGGCCGCCGGGTGCGAACGACTGAGTCAGGCCGGCCACGAACAGGCCTTCTTATGGGTCCTGGCCACCAACATGCGGGCCCGACAGTTCTACGAACGCAATGGATGGACGAGCGACGGAGTGCAAAAACCCGTAGTCCTCGGTGGGGCGCCGGTCCACCAGGTCAGGTATGTCACCCCGCTAGGGCGCCAGGCGTAACACGCCCAGACGGACAAGCGGCGCGATTATGCCGATTTTCTCTTCCTCGGTCAGGTCGCCGGGGAGTTCGCGCACATAGAAGTCGCGTGCCTGGGCGATGAAATCCACGGCCTCACAAGCCAATTCATTGACCGACAGCACGGTGGTCCCGTGCTCGTCCGCCAAGTGGATGGTGTGGTCGTCGACGTTCGAGGTCAACAGCCCGGCCCTGGTGTTGATGACGCGGCGGGAGGGCTCGATGCTGCTGTCGTCGTACCAGACGGCCGGCAGCGGGTGGCCGTACAGCTCCTCATATCGCTGACGAAAATCGTTGAAGGAGGCCGCCTTTTGCGCCTGACCGCTAGCCCCGGTTGGCTCGGGGGCGCCATGCTCGTCGGCGGGCGAATGGTGGATGTAGTTTCCGAAGTAGTTGCGACCGTATTCCGTGTACTCGGTCGTGAAGAGGATAAAAGCGTGCCAGGCTTCGTCCACCATCGACGAGCACATGCCAAACGTCATGTCGGGTGTCGCCTCGCACAGCACGAGATACCTTTTCACCTCGGTGAAGAGCAATTCCGCGAATGCCGGCGTATCGGCGACCCGATCTTTGACAAGTCGATCGATCACAAAGGGTGCGTTGAAGGCCAACGCCTCGGCAAGTCGACCTTCAAGCACCACGGCAGTTTACCGAGCCTGTGCGAAGCCAGGGTTGGCGTCGGAAGACTTGCAGAAGCACAAAAGCTCGGCGGAGCGCCCCGCTGGGCTGGCGATGGTGAGTCTGCCGATCGTGAGGGTCTCGGTGGTGTTCTTTTCGATGCTCATTGTTAGCGCCTTCCAGTTGTTGGGCCGGTCTCCCCGAAGCCCTTCAATGCAAGTATTGCGATGCGTGAATATTTTGTCAGTCCACCGATCGGATGATTCGCGGGAGGAACCCGCTGTCCACCGATTGGGGGACAAGGATGGCATGCTCGGGATACTGATGTCGCCAGGGCTACTACCAGACGGTGACACCTGATCAAGACGCCCTCACCTGAAGCTGTTGCCGGAAAACGCAATTGAGCACCACGCAGGTTCGAGCTGGGGTCGCCGGTATAGCTCTGCAACCTATCGGGGACGTTCTCGACCCCATCGCGGCGTAATCGCGATGCCATTCCAAACCCTGGTCCCGAATGCGGGTTTACCATGTCGTTATGGGGGCCGAGGGGCAGGCTGCGCACCCACCGAGCGACGAACCAGCAAACTCCGTGGAGTTGGTTCGAACTCTGTTGGGCCTGTTGCGGCTTCGCCTGGGTCTTGACACGGCGTGGATAGCGTCGTTTCGCCAAGGCATGCAAGTAGTCGAGGCGATCGACGGCGACACCGATATCTTGGGCTGGTCGCCCGGCGACCGCTCATCGCTGACCGGGTCGTACAGCGTCCGCGTTATCGACGGGCGGCTGCCCGCCGTCATCCCGGACACTTCTGCCGACAAGACTGCCTCCGTGCTGCCCAGAACGCAGAAACTGGGGCTGGGGGCCTATGTAGGTGTTCCGTTGCTCGGCGCAGATGGCTCCACGGTCGGGATGGTGTGCGCGGTGAGCCAGCAGGCGAAGCCGCATCTCGCCGACGTGGACCTACGCATCGTCAACAAAATGGCTGAACTCATCGGCGCCTTGCTGGAGTTGCCGGCGAACTCGACGAATATCCACGCCGAGCAGCGCGAGGGGATCCGCCGGGTGGTGGCCGAGCGCGATTTCGAGGTCATCTTCCAAGCGGTGCACGATGTCGTCTCGGGAAAGGTGGTCGGCGTCGAGGCGCTCGCGCGCTTCCCGTGCGAACCGTTTCGACCCGATCTTGTCCTCGGCGAGGCCGCGCTGTTGGGCCTGGACATCGAGTTGGAGACCGCGGTCGTCGCGCGCGCCCTGTCGCTGCTGCCTCAGCTGCCCAAAGATGGATTCGTCACCGTGAACATCTCTCCGTCCGCGGTGCTGCTGGCTCCGTGGCCCGAACTGCTCGCCGGGGTCGACCCCTCGCGCCTCGTGCTGGAAATCACCGAGCATGATGCCGTCGAGAACTATGACGCCCTCGACGAGGTGCTCGAAGCATGCCGGGCACGCGGCATGCGGGTGGCCGTCGATGATGTCGGCGCCGGCTTTTCCTCGTTCTCCCACGTGCTGGAACTCGCACCGGAATTCATCAAGATCGATCAGTCCATCACCCGCAACATCGACGCCGACGACGCTCGGCGGCGACTGGCGCAATCCATTGCCGAGTTCGCCGCGCAGATCGGCGCGACCGTGATCGCCGAAGGGGTGGAGAGCCAAGGCGAATTGGACGCCGTATGCGCCGCCGGCATCCCCTGGGCGCAGGGTTACTACCTGAGCAGGCCCCACTCCCATACCCACGGCTTTGGGGCCTGCGGTGCCCTCGCCGAGCCGGTGGATCAGTCCTTCGCTGATTTCGACCTACTCGGGGAGCGACGATTCGAACTGGCACTGACGCATTCGCCGATCGGGATGGCTATCGTCGGCCTCGACGGCTCCTTCCAGCGCACCAACCGGGCACTGCGGACGATACTCGGCTACGGCCGAAAAGCTCTGGCAGGACTAACCTTTCAGGAGATCACTCATCCCGACGACCTGGATGCCGATCTGGCTTTGCTCGGCGAGTGCCTCGCGGGGCGCCGCCGCAGTTACCGCATGGACAAGCGTTTCATCGCCGCCGACGGACGCATCGTATGGTGCGACCTCACCGCCGTGCTCGTACAGGGCCACCGTAATCAGCCTCATTGCTTCGTCTCGCAAATCCTCGACGTCACCGCCGACCGCATGCGCGAGGCCGAGTTGGCCCGCCAGGCCACCACTGACACCCTGACGAAGATTGCCAACCGCTCTGCGGCGTGGGGCCAGCTAGAGCGCCTCGACGCGGCCGACGAGGGCTACGGCATCCTGTTCTGCGACATCGAGCAATTCAAGTCCGTCAACGACCGATGCGGCCACCAAGCAGGCGATGAATTGTTGATTGAGGTCGCCGGCCGCCTACTCGCCGCTATCGACGGCGATGATCTCGTCGCCCGCTGGGGTGGCGACGAATTCCTGGTTATCACCAACACCGTCGACGATCCCGGGCTCGCACACCTCACCCACCGAATAACAAGCCAGGTGCAGAAGACACCGATTGTCGTCGCCGACGGAACACAGATCTCCATCGTCTTGACGATCGGCTCCGCGGCCCACCGACCGGGGGATGGCCGGTCGATAGACGCCATCCTCGACTGCGCCGATCAGGCCATGTATAAACAGCGGCGCTTTCAAGCCGGTGTATTTCGCCTCGCGGCCGGTCAACCCGGCCCTAGCTCTTGATGATTCCAAGTTCAAAAATCAATCCTGCTGTGGCACAGCATATTTAGCGGCAACTATCGGAGCAGTGTCGGTCCCTCCATCTTGATTTATGTTTGCCGACGCTACCGCAACGGTTGCTAGCCTGCCGCACCACCGGTGGACTATCGTGTTGCTGAATCGCAGCTGTCGGGAGGTTTCGGTGGAAGGGACTCCGTTCGGCCGGTACCGCCTGATCACTTTGCTCGGCAGAGGCGGCATGGGGGAAGTCTGGCGAGCCTATGACACCGTGACCGATCGGGTAGTCGCGCTAAAAGTGCTCCCGGCGCATTTTGCCGCGGACAGGACGTTTCAACAGCGATTCCGTCGCGAGGCCCACGCAGCGGCACGATTGAGCAACCCGCACGTGGTGCCGATTCACACCTACGGCGAGATCGACGGGCGGCTGTTCGTTGACATGCGGCTGATCGAGGGCCGCGACCTGGCAACCGTGCTGGCCTCCACTGCGATGTCTCCCGCACGCGCGGTGCATATCGTCGAGCAGGTGGCCCAAGCCGTCTACGCCGCGCACAAGATGGGATTGGTTCATCGAGATATCAAGCCCTCCAACATCTTGCTCGATGAACACGACTTTGCGTATCTGATCGATTTCGGGATCGCACGCGTTGTGGGCGAGACCGGTCTAACCGGGACGGACGCGGTGGTCGGCACGCTGCGCTACATGGCACCGGAGCGATTCAGAGTCGGTCAGGCCGATGCACGCTCGGACATCTACGCACTGGCCTGCGTGCTCTATGAGTGCTTGACGGGTGGCGCCCCTTATCCCGGTGACAGCATCGAGCAACAGGTGGCTGGGCATCTGGCGACCCCGCCGCCGCGACCATCCGACTCCGGCGCACCGCCGGCGTTCGATGCGGTCATCGCCACCGGTATGGCCAAGGACCCTGAGCACCGCTACGCCACCCCGGTGGATATGGCACGCGCCGCGCGCGACGCGATCACGGTCCCGCTACCCGCGCCGGACCCGAATGCACAGTCCCACAACGCCGATGACACTGCCCCCACACAAGTGGACTCATTTCCGAGTGAGCCCACGCAGCAGGCGCACAAACCATTGCACTTCGGCCCGGGGCAGGCGATGGCCGAGAACCGCACGCGCGCCAAGCGGTCATGGGTGATCGCCGCGGTGATTGCGGTGGCGGTGGCGTCGGGGGCCGCGGGCTTCTACCTGCTGCGCACACACCCATCCACGACTCGATCGACGCAGCCGACAGCGGCGCCGCCGCCATCGAACCCTAGCGGGGGAGGCACACCTAGCGCGGCAGTGACCGCAGTGCCGAGCGGCCCACCCACGATCGCCACCTCGATACGGGTGGGCAATGGCGCCTTCGGCGTCGCGGTCGACTCGGTCGGACACACCGCCTATGTCGCGAACACCGGTGCCAACTCCGTCTCGGTGGTCGACACCACCAGCCGCACGGTCACAGCCACCATCGCTGTGGGACGCCACCCGGTGGGTGTTGCCGCGGATCCGTCAACTCGAACCGTGTACGTCACAAACTTCGATGACGCCTCGGTGTCGGTCATCGAGATGGCCAGCGGCAAGGTCATCGCCAGAATAAGCGTCGGTAGCCATCCGGGCGGGGTAGCGGTCGACCCGGATGCCCGGATCGCCTATGTCACTGAGGGTGATAACGCATCGGTGTCGGTCATCGACACGACGACGCACACCGTAACGGCGACGGTGCCCGCCGGAAAGGGGCCAAGCCGCGTCGCCATCGATCGGATCGCTCATCGCTTGTTTGTCACCAATACCGATCCAACGGTGACGGTTATCGATACCGCGAACCGAACCGTCATCGGCTCGGTCGCGCTTCGTGTCCACCCGGCCGGTATCGCCGTCGATAGCGCATCGCACACCGCCTATATCGCCAGCGGCGATGATGCATCGGTGTCTCTCGTCGACACCATCAGTCTCGGCGTCGCCGCTAGTGTGCCCGTCGGGCAACGCCCCGCGGGGGTGGCGGTGGACCCCCCGACGAATACCGCGTACGTGGCCAACTACAGCGGCGGGTCCGTTTCGGTGATCGACACCACTCGGCGCATCGTCACCGGAATTCTTGCGGTGGGCAACAATCCGCTCGCCATCGCCATCGACCCAACCACACATTTCGCCTACGTCACCAGCGACCTGAACCATGGCTCGGTGACGGTGATCGAGCGCTGACGCGGGGGCGCGGTTACTGGCCTTTCCAGACGACCTTGTCCGTGCCGCCGGCGTCGCGGTACACGACGCTGTCGGGGTTCGTGCCGCTGCGAACGTTGAAGTAAAGGCGCCCAGTGACCGGGGTGCCCAAGGGGAGTGGCCCCTCGGGAAGGCCGTCGGACTGGTTGCCCTTCATCACCGCGAACGTCGAGCTGTTGACGGCCCGAGCGTTGAAGTCGGCAATGTTGGGAGTTGCGTTACCGCTCACACCTTTGGCCGTGACGTCGGAATACCACACGCCGTCGTTGTGGCCGCTGGGCTGCAGGTTGCTCACGGTGTAGTCGATGGTGCCGCCATTACTGGAAAGCTCTGCCATCTGGCCGAACTGCAGCACTTGTGGGTCAGCTAATGCCGGTGTCGCCGTAAGGAGTCCGACAGCCGCCAATGCAACCGTTGCTGCAGTTGTTTTCGATGCAATGTATGAGAACGCCACGTCGGGCTCCCTTCTTAATGTGCCGACTATCCAGGAGCGGCAGCTGAAGGTGGGGGTTATCCACAGCTTGGACTTTCAAACCTGGTGTTTGCTATTCGCGCACCGGCGATTTTGACTCGGGCCTCTGGCTCGCTGTGTATGACCGCGTCGTAAGTTCGTTCGGAGCCGCAACCTGACCCACAGGAACACGCGAGTAGGGGGAAGCCCATGAGAACGATCGTTTATCGCCACCCGGCAGTCGTCGGCCTGGCCGCCGTCGCGCTGATTACCGCCGGCTGCAGCAACGGCAAGAGCGTCGACGCGTCGGCACCGCCTCAGACCAGTGCGAACGCCGCGTCCACGTCCACAACCACCCCAGCGCCTCCGACCGAGGTGAAGCTCACCGGGGAGCGCGACGTCGAGGTGACTCTGACCGGCCCGATCGCTACCAAGTACTCATCGGCAACCGATGATCAGAAGAAGGCTCTCGGCAAGCCGCTGACGGGTGACCGCAACGCGGGGACGCGGGACAGCGGCGTGGTGTTCCAGCAGTTCCAGGGCGGCGCGATCACCGCGAGGAACGACCAGCCCGGCACGCCCGCGTACATCATCCTGGGCAGGGTCCGGGAGGCCTGGAACGTCCCACGAAACCCGGACGGCACACCCGCGGCTACCGGCACCAACGGTTCGGCAGGTCCGCTGGGCTTGCCCACCAGCGACGCGAACACCGTTGGCGATCTTCAGGTGTCGACCTTCGAGCACGGCAAGATCGAGTACAACCCGAAGACCGACCAGGTCACTGTGACGATCAACGGCAAGGTCGTGCCGTCCGGGCTGTAGCCCGAAACTGTTTGGCGCACAGAATCATTAGAGGAGACGCAAGCCGCACGACGCAGGGGAGCGGCTTGGGCGTCACCACCGCCCGCGCAAGCAACGCCTATCGCACATCGCCGCTTGGACGGCCCGCATGGAGGTTCCACTGGCCGCAGTCGGGGGCCAGGACGTCGTTGACGTCCACTTCGAGTCCGCCGACCTTCGGCCCCGGATTGGACGCAGTGCTCACGACGCGCTGGTAGAGAACAGCGGCGGGGTCGACCTGACTGCCGGACCAGGCTCGGGTTTGCCAGACCCACCGGCGGCCAGGTGTGCTCGAAGACCCGACAACGCCATCGGCCACGGCCCACTGGCACACCCTGACCCCTCCGTAGACCCCAGTGCGCTGAACCCCAAGAACCGAGTTGATTCCGCGAAACCACGGCAGCGCGGTGTGATTCCAGGTGTCGCGATTGATGTCCTCATCGATCGTGAAGAACACCGGCGCACCCTGGCCGCCGCCTGCCGCGGTGTGCAACCCCCAGGCGGTGCGCGCGTCCGCGATGCCGCCCGCGTGGCCCCGCGTGAAGTCCGACGGTGCCGAGCTACCCGGCTTGCCGTATTGGTAGTTGCTGACGATCACCAAACCCGCGGCTATCAACGAATCGGCGTAGGACCGGGTGATCGGTTTGGCGCCGAACGACGAGCCGGGCCGCGACATCGAAACGTAGTTGACCACGCCGCTGTAGCCGGCAGCCCGGATCTGCTGCGCCGGAATCTGGTGTGCGGCAAAGTCGATCAGCTGAGGGGGAGCGGCGGCAGCCGCTGTCGGAATGCGGACACCTACCGACGCGGCACCCAGGCCGGCCAGCGCCGTGGCGTAGCGCAAGGCGTCGCGCCGGGAAACGACACGCGGTCGCGCGCTACTGGCGGCCGGGGGGAAATTGTGCATCGCGCGATGTTAACGATGTGGCTGTTGTTACCGATAGACCTGCGCCAGCCGAAACGCGGTTGCATTCCCAAATCGATACCAAGCGGTGACCATTCGGCTACAACCGCGAAAGGACATGCGGGAGAACGACTTATCCCACAATCGCCCGCGCTGCGCGCTCCGCGATGAGCATGACCGGCGCGTTGGTGTTGCCGGAAATGATGGTGGGGATGGCCGACGCATCGACGACGCGAAGGCCAGCGACGCGAAATACGCGGCAGTCGGTGTCGAGCACCGTGGTGGACGCTCGCGGCCGACCGTGGGCGTCGAAGGCGCCCATCGCGCAGGTACCCACCGGGTGGAAGATTGTCGTACCCAATTCACCGGCTGCCTTCTGCAGCTCGTCGTCGCTCACCAGTTGCAGGCCGGGAAGCAACTCCTGCGGACCGTAGCGGGCGAGGGCAGGTGCGGCCATGATCTGCCGGGTCATCCGGAGGCCTCGCACGGCGATTTGACGATCGGCGTCAGTCGACAGGTAATTGCACGAAATCTTCGGGTAGGTCAATGGATCTGCACTGGCCATGCGCACATGGCCACGCGAGGTGGGCCGCAGATTGCAAACCGAGGGAGTGATCGCCGCGAAGGGGTGCAGGGGTTCGCCGAACTTCGGCAAAGACAGGGGCTGCACATGCCACTCCAAATCGGAACTGGCTAGCGCGGGGTCGCTCTTGGCGAAAGCCCCGAGCGTGGAAGGCGGCATGGTCATGGGCCCCGATCGGAACAACAGGTACTGAAGTCCCATGCCCGCACGGCTGATCCAATTGCGGTACAGCGTGTTGACGGTCGGGGCGCCGCGGATCCGGTAGATCGTTCGAATCTGCAAGTGGTCTTGGAGGTTTTCGCCCACTCCGGGCAGATCGACGGCCACCGGCACCTGATGCTGGTTCAGCAGGCCCGCCGGGCCCAGACCCGAGACTTGCATCAGATGCGGCGACCCAATCGCTCCGGCGCTCAGAATCACCTCCTGGCGTGCCCGGACGTCGACGATTTGGCCGCCTTTGAGCAGGCGCACACCGGCGACGCGGTGCTGCGCCGTGGTCCAGGCACCCCGACGCTGATCCTTGTGGACCTGGTCATCCATCAAGAGCCGCAAGGCCTGAGTTTGCGTGTAGACGGTCAGATTCGGCCGATGGGCGATGGGATGCAAGAAGGCATCGGCCATCGACCAGCGACGGCCACGCCGTTGGTTGACGTGAAAGTACGCGCAGCCCGCGTTGTCGCCCTGGTTGAATTCAGCGATCGGGGAGATGCCCACCTGAGCGGCGGCGGCCTGCCAGGCGTCCAAGATCTTCCAGCGCACCCGCGGTAGCTCGACGCGGATCTCACCACCGGCGCCGTGCCAGTCGTCGGCTCCGCCGAAGTAGTTTTCCAACTTTCGGTAGATCGCGAGTGTGTCGCCGGGACTGTCCGGGCCACCCCAGAGCCAGCGCTCGTCACCGGTGGCCTGTGCCCAGAGCTCGTAGTCACTTGCCTGTCCGCGCATGTGGATCATCGCGTTGATCGACGAGCAGCCACCGATCACCCGGCCCCGCGCGTAGTGAATGCTGCGGCCCGCCAGGCCGGGGTCAGGCTCGGTCGTGAAGCACCAGTCGGTGCGGGGGTTGGCGATCGTGTACAGATAGCCCACCGGCACCTTGATCCAGAACCAGTCATCCTTGCCGCCGGCCTCAATCAAGAGCACGCGGCGATCGGGGTCGGCGCTGAGCCGGTTGGCGAGCAGGCAGCCCGCGCTGCCTGCTCCCACGACGATGAAATCGAAGTCGGCGACCGTGTTCATTCCGTCATCTTGTCAGGGGATGACTGTCCTAGTGTGCGCGAAGACCAGCGATCCTTGCTAAACCCAGACGTCCAGGAAGGTCCCAAAGGCAGCCACTGGCCACACAGCTAGACAAGCTGCGAACACACCACCTGATCCCAAATATGCTGGCGCGGAACCGAAAATGGAGTAGCTTCCCGGAAGAAGTCTTCCGTCACGATGGAAGCTTGACGGATGCGGATTCGGCTCGCCGCGCAGTGTGGGAGCACGACTGTGTGCTGCGACCGTTAGGGATCGTTACCGCAATCGTGATCTCGCAGTCCTATCTTTGGACCTACAAGAAGGCCGAAGCATCCGACCTTCCAGATAACGCCTAACCGCGTCCGCGAGCCTAGGGGCTGATATGACTACCGCAATCGCCGCGCAAGACCTAGTCGAGATCGACGCAGCCGACGCCCATGACGATGTCCTTTTGGCGGTCGCAAAAGTAAACGCGAAGGCCTGTTTAGGGGACACCGATGTCGTCGAAAATCCGCGCTCGCGGCTGACGGAAGAAGAGCTCATACGCGCGTCGTCGATCACGGTGATTTTTGTCGCCCTTATGACGGTGATTTGCGTTGCCACAGCCGCGATCTTGACAATGGGTTAGCAGCGAATATGGCTTGGCATTCCTGCGCGACGCCCCACCTGAAATCGGCGTACTCAACTGGTAACCCTGCATATTCGATTCGTGCATATTCTCTAGAGCGTTAACGGCAACGGCTACGGCACGGTTGTGGGTGTTGGTTCGGTCGTATGAGGGGCGACTCCTGGTGCTGCGGGTATGCGGCTGAAGCCGTTGAGCGTTGCGAGGTTTCGTCGAGACGGTTGCCCGTTGAGTTGAAGGGTGGGGAAGCGTTCGAAGAGTGCGCGCAGGGCGAGGGTTGCTTCCATGCGCGCAAGGCTGGCGCCGAGGCAAACGTGGATGCCGCTGCTGAATGAAAGATGTTCTTTGGCGTTGGTCCGAGTGATGTCGAAGCTGGCCGGATGGGTGAAGATCTTCGGGTCGCGGTTCGCGCCGCTGAGCAGCAGGGCCACGGTGGTGTGAGCGGGGATGTGGTGGCCGGCCAGCTCGACGTCGCAGGCGGTTGTGCGTGAGGTCATCTGCACTGGCGAGGCGAATCGTAGGACTTCTTCGACCGCGTTTGGCCATAGGTCGGGGTCGGCGTGCAGCATGGCGAGCTGGTCGGGGTGCTGCAGGAGCAGCACGATCGCGTTGCCGATGAGGTTGACCGTTGTTTCGAACCCGGCGCCGGCGATCAGTGTGGCGGTGGTCGCTAGCTCGTGTCGGGTGAGGGTGCCTTGGCCGACGATGTGGCTGAAGATCCCGTCGCCCGGTTCGGCGCGGAGATGGTCGATTTGCGCGTTGATCTCCTGGCCGCTGGCGCGGAGCATCTCCATACCACGTCGAAACGTCCTCCAGGACACTCCGATATCGAGTAGTGGGGCGCCGCTGTCGCCGCGCTCGAGCATCTGCGATCGATGGCCGTCAGGGATGCCGAGGATGTCGGCGATGATCGCTGCGGGTAGTGGTGCTGCGTAATCGGCGATCAGATCAAACTGGGCCGAAGAATCGATGCGATCCAGCAGCGCGGTACTCACGTCGATGACGCGGGTGCGCAATGCGTCTATCGCCTTCGGGGTGAAGGCGTGGGCGACAGGGTGGCGGTAGCGGCTGTGCTCGGGCGGGTCGACTTGCAGCATGGACGGTGGTTCGCCAGGGTGGGCGAGCTGCGGGTCGGTGCGGTGGATCAGCCAAGCCAGCGGGGCCGGCAGGTTCAGGTTCGTGGTGCTGGTGACGACAAATCGGCTGTCGCGCAGAAGCGTTCGGCACAGGTCGTGATCCGCAGTGGCCCACACCAACGGCTTGCGCATCAGCCGACCGCGATCACGGATCTGCTCGAGCAGTGGGTAGGGATCGCCACCGCGCTGCGGTCCAACCAGCAAGCGGGCCAGCGGATCACCGCAGCGTGCCTGGACCGCCAGGGCTGCGCGGGGCAGGCCGTCCAAGATGGCCCAACGAAGCCTCAACCTGAATCGGTCCAGCGTCCGTCGCACCATGTAAGACCTCCTACGAGTGAGCTTCGTTGCCCGTTCAACGGTTCTGAGCTGCAACGTACGCCGCGCCCAAACAATGTTCAATCAGTGTTGAAGTATTGTTGTTGCATGTCAGAGCGGCAGCGCGCCGGCCGATGGCGTACCGGCCAACAAAGCAAACAGCGGATAGTGCACGCCGCGCGTGAGCGGTTCATGCGCGAGGGTTACCGACGCGCCACGGTCCGGGCCATCGCTGCCGACGCCGACGTCGACGTCGCGATGGTCTACTACTTTTTTGGCAACAAAGAAGGCCTGTTCACTGCTGTCTCAGTCGCAGGGCCCGAGCACCCCTTGCGCCAGCTGGCCGCCCTGCTCGACGAAGGACCCGAACGCATCGGCTCCAGGCTGGTGCGCCATTTCATCGGACGCTGGGACCAAGGCACTGCCTTCGAGCCACTGGTCGCACTGTGGGATACCGCGCCGCTGCTGCCGCAGGCACGAGACATGTTGCACAGCAGCCTGATCGGCCCACTCGCCAAACGCATCCAAGAGCAGTTCGGTGTAGCAGACGCCGAACTGCGACTAGAACTGGTGGCCAGCCACCTCATCGGTCTCGCGTTCGCGCGCTACCAGCTCAAAATCGAGCCACTCGCCTCCGCCGGTGCCGACCGACTAGCTGCCACGATCGGCGCGACGATCGACCGATATCTGACAGATCCCTTGGGGCTGGACGGACGATGATTCGTCTGATGCAATATGCAGTACTTTACTTGACATAATGTCGCTTATCGGTAAAGGCCATATGCCTGGTCGCCGCAAGGCGGGGCCGCTCGACGTTCGCGCCCGCCACATCCCGCTCGATTGATTGGCGCGTCCAACCCCGACACCACGACTGCAACGAACCGCGCCCCGGCGGCCCGGCCGATCGGTCGGCGCGAGATCTGCGCGAGCCAACCCTGACCAACCCCCAAAGCCGGCACCCGGACCACCCATCGCCCCTTCCGCCATATCGCCCCCAATACGTCACTGTGACGAATTATACTGGGCCGCAGCGCATTTGGAGCTCCGCGTGGAGTCGACTGCGACCCGCCTCGTTGCGCGCTTATTGAAAATCATTAGCATTGCCTTGCCGCGCCCCGACAGCAGCCGGGCCCGGCAGGACGGAAGGACGGGGTGTGCGGGCAATCCCTGTGATCGGCTTGACGGGCTATCTCGGCGCCGGCAAAACGAGTCTGCTCAATCACGTGCTCCGCAGTCCTGGAGCCAGGATCGGCGTGATCATCAACGATTTCGGTGAACTGAACGTCGACGCCATGCTGGTGACCGGACAGGTCGATGAGCCAGCATCGATCGCCGGCGGTTGCATCTGCTGCCTGCCCGACGACGGCGGGATCGACGAGGCTTTGGCCAAGCTCGCCGATCCGCGACTCAATTTGGATGCGATCATCGTCGAGGCCAGCGGGCTGGCCGAACCCGTCGCGGTCGCCCGAATGATCGGCTTCAGCGAAGTCGCCGGCGTGCGATTCGGCGGGCTCGTCGATGTCGTCGACGCCGCGAACCACTTCGACACCGTCGACGTCGGCCAGACGCCGCCCGCGCGCTACGGAGCGACCTCCCTGGTTGTGGTCAACAAACTTGACCAACTCCCCCGCGATGATCGGACTGAGATGACTGAGCGGGTGGAAAGCCGGGTGCGAGAGCGTAATCCACGTGCCGTCGTCGTCGGTGCGGTCGGCGGCCGGATCGATCCCGGCCTCCTTTTCGACGCACCGGGAACGCACGAGGAACCGGGCCAGCTCTCGTTGCGCGAACTGCTCGTCGATGCCGCGACCGGTCCGGCGGCCCACGATCACGACACTTCGCATGCCGACTCGGTCACCTCCGTGAGCGAGGGTGAAATCGATCCGGGCGCACTCATCGACCTGCTCGAAGACCCGCCACCAGGGGTATATCGGCTCAAGGGAGCCGTGGTCATGCGATACGGAAAGGCCGCGCCGGTCTTTGTGGTGAACCTGGTCGGCACGTCGATCCACATTGCGAACGCACTGCCTGGCGCCTCACCCAACTGTCTCGTCGCGATCGGAATGGGCCTCGACGCCGACGCCGTGCGCAGCCGGCTCACTGCCGCGCTGCGACCTTGCAGCGGACCGCCGACGCTCGCCGATAGTCATCGACTTCGGCGATATCGCCGACACAGCCTGTAGATCCCCGCATCCCGTCTGCCGCTGCCGATTCGTCACTGTGATGAATTGCCATGGGGCGCAGAGCTATTGGTGCAGCCGGCCCATGTGGCGATGCGTGTCGGTGGACCAGAGATATCCGCAATCCGAGCACTGCAGGTGCACCAACGTCCCCTTGTTGCTCAGCAGGTACTGCCAGTGCGTTTCGCAGTTTCGGGGAGCCCGGCAATCGCCACACTTGGCGGCGTGATCGCAGCACGGGCAAGGCAGCCATGCGCGGCGGCTGCGGTCCGCGGTCGGATCAATCGGCAGCACGAGCAATTGTCCGCTCGGGCAGGACGCCGGCGCGGACCAGTTCGTCGTAGACGCGTTGCTGCTCCGCGTCCAAATCCGAGTACAGCATGTCGTAGGCCTTCTCTTCCTCGGCGAGCACAGCGACAGGGTCCCAGTCGTCACCTAGCGTCTCGAGCACTGCGCTGCGTCTACGCGCTTCGTCGAGGGTCAGGTCATAGGCATAGTCGAAGTTGGCCATCGTGCTCCCAGCCGTTAGATAGACGAACGAAGGGCCAGGATGGCTCAATTCACGCTTGGCGGGCTATGACGTGCGTCACGGTTACCGGTTGAACTTCGTCACAGCGGAAGCGCCGTGCGGTGGGCCCTAGCCCGATGCGACCACCGATGCGGAGTTCCACGGCGCCGCGCGATCGGCCGAACCGGTCGACTCGGGAAGGTCCTCGATGACGTCCCATGTCGCCGACAGGCGTCCGACGCCTAACGCAATCGCGCAGTGTAGGCCGAGTTCGACGAGCTGGTCCTCGGTGAAGTGCTCGCGCAATCCGTCGTAGACAGCGTCATCGATGGCGAGATGGTTGGTAGCGAACAACTCGGCGAACCCCAGCGCGGCCTGCTCGGCGGCGGAAAGGTTGTCCGCGTCGGCGGGCCGTTCCAACGAGCAGACCGCGCCCTCGTCGAGCCCGTCGTCGATGGCGCTCTGGTAGCGCACCGCTATGCAGCTTCGGCACTGGTTGAAAAATGCGATCCGCAGGCGCACCAATTCGAGAAGCCGCGGCGATAACGTGCCGGCGCCGCGCAGTGCATCGGTCAAGGCGCCGAGCGCTTCGGCCACCGCGGGCAGCCGGCCCATGATGCCGGCCACGCCGAGATTGATCCGGTCTCCCTGGCCGAGATCCGCTGTCGGGATTTCAGCAAAAGCCGCCGAAGGCGCAATGCGTGTCAACTCAACCGTCTCCTCTGTATAGCCGCCCCGTTGCAGTATTGCCCCCTGGGAGCCGGGACGCCACTCCCCTCTGACCCGCCAGCTATATCAAACCGTCACAGTGACGTATCTAGCGCGTCGGGCGGGCTGGACCAAAGCACGGAACATGTTGTGCCCGAGGGATATCCGCCGCAATCCTGCGCTCGTTGCCTAGCAGTCGAACGCTGCCCCGTCGAAGCGTTCGCGGGTGGCGATCTCAGAGACCGCTCGCCGGCGCAGTTTCGTCACCTGATGCACCGGCTTGCCCAGCGGCACGACCGCGGCGACGGCGAAGGTATCCGGCACTCCCAGAAGGCTTTTCACCTGCTGCTCCCGGGCCACGGCCATCGTGGTCAACACGCCGCCGTAGCCTTCGTTGCGGGCGGCCAGCAGAATGTTCCACACGAACGGGTACACCGACGCGCCCGGCACCACGGCGATGCGGTCGAGATCCTGATCGGTCGCGGCCACGACGGCGAGGTCCAGGCAGATCACCAGCGCCACCTGTGCCTCACGGAGCGGAGCCGACATCGGCGCCGGCACCTCCGTCTGCTCGATCGTCGAGGCGGCTATCGCGGTGGGCTGCAACGGGTTCCACGGCGATTCGCCGTTCGCGAGCTGGGCCGTGTACCGGCGAGCCGCCGGAAGTCCCAGGTCGGCCAGCGCGGATCGGGTGTCCTGATCGCGAATCACGATGATGCGCACGCCCTGCCGGTTGCCGCCGGTCGGCGCGAACCGGGCGTTGTCGAGGATCCTGCCGAGGACCTCGTCGGGAAGTGGATCATCGGTGAACTCGCGGACCGCGGACGTGGATCGCATGACGTCGTACAACTCCATGACCACCATGGTGCCGCAAGCGGCGCCGCACGCACTCAGGCGGCGTCGTGGAAGATCATCCCCAGCGTGTAGCGCTGGCCGGAGCGGACCGCGGACACCCCGTGGCGTACCGGCGCGGCCGACCACCCCCTGGTCGACCGGATCGGGCGTTCCCTGGTGGTGAAGACGTAGCCGTGCCCCTGCGGAAGTGTGGTGGCCGTCCCGCGCGACTGCGCCCGGGCGCGTTGCTCGACGAGCAGGAATTCACCCCCGGTGTGGTCTACTCCGGGCTCGCTGAGGTTGACGACGACCTGCAGCGGAAAGACGAGATCCCCGTAGAGGTCTCGGTGCAAGGCATTCCAGTCGCCCGGCCCGTATTTGAGCATCAGCGCGGTGGGTTTGGTTTGCTCGGCACGGTGGCACATGTCCAGCCATTCGTCGAGCGTGTCCGGCCACGGGGCGTCGCGCCCCAGCCGGGCCCACCAGTCGCGAGCGATCGGCAATAGCCGCGGGTAGAGTGCCTGTTTCAGCTCTTCGATCGGGCGCGGGTACGGCGCTTTGAAGTACCGGTACTCTCCTTCGCCGTAGCGGTGGCGGCCCATGTCGACCACGGCACGAAACAATCGGTCGTCGGCGTAAAGCCCCACCAGCGAAGCACACTCGGCGGGCGTGAGCAGCCGTGGCAGCAGCGCGCCGCCGACCTCGTCCATGTCGGCGGCGACCGCTTCCCAGTCAGCGGCGCCGACGCGCTCGCACCAAGACATCAGAACAGCTTGCCAGCGACGGCCGGTGCCGGTTCTTCGAGCTCCAACAGAAACCGTTTGCGTTTCAGGCCGCCCGCGTAACCGGTGAGCGCCCCGTCCTTTCCGACGACCCGATGGCAGGGCACGACGATGCTGAGCGGGTTGCGCCCGACGGCTTGACCGACCTCGTAGGCCATGGTCCCATCGCCCAGTTCGGCCGCCAGTTCGCCGTAGGTCTTGGTCTGCCCGTACCCGATGCCGGCAAGCAGATCCCACACGCGCCGGTGCCGTGGGTCGCCCGTCAACGCCACCGGGACGTCGAACTGGTTCCGCTCCCCGGCGAGGTATTCGCGGAGCTGTTCGGCGGCGCGGCCCAGTAGTTCGTCCGCCCCCGGTTCCACGCGCGGGCCCAGGGCCTGGGCCGTGGGTGGATGCCAGTGGTGCCGGAAATACACACCGGTCAACGCGTTACCTCTGGCGGCCACCGTCAGCTCGCCCAATGGACTGTCGATCACCACATGCCGTGTTGTCATCCGTTCAACCTCCTCTCAAGGTAGACGACCGCCCGCCCGTAAACGTGAGGTGCGCGCGGGCAGAAATATGCTGAACGCGGAATTGCTTTCTCACGTTTCACGGTGTGCCGGCGTCTTCCTAGTGAAGTCGCTACTTTCCGCAGAGGACCACAACGGTGAAGACCACGCAGTACTTCCAGCCACCGTTCGAGGCAGTGGTCGCGCGGCACGGCGCCACGGTGCTGCGGGTGGCGCGAGCGGTGGTCGGCCCGACCGATGCCGATGACGCGTGGTCGGATACCTTTCTGGCCGCCATGCAGGCCTACCCGCAGCTGCCTGCCGACGCCAACGTCGAGGCATGGCTGGTGACGATCGCGCACCGCAAAGCCATCGACATCGCCCGCGCGAAGTCGCGGCGGGCCACGCCGATCGCTGACACCCCCGACTCCCCCGGCGGAGAAGGGGCCGACCACCGCGACCTCGACCTGGACGCCGCCGTGAGTGCACTGCCCCCCAAGCAGCGCCAGGCGGTGGCCTACCACTACCTGGCGGGCCTGCCCTATGCCGAGATCGCCACGATCCTCGACAGCAGCGTGGCGGCCGCGCGCCGCGCCGCCGCCGACGGCATCGCCACCCTGCGCCGAACCTATCCGCGCATCGACAACCCGAGGAGAAGCCAATGACCACCTTCGAGCTCACCGAGCACTTCCCCGTCGACCCAGATCACCTCCAGCGCCTGCACGCGCGGCTCGAGCGAGAGGCCAACACCGGCGATCTGCTCGACATCGCCTATCGGACCGTCGATTCCGCCGTCGGGCCGCTGCTGCTGGCGGCCACCACACGCGGACTGGTCCGGCTGGCCTTCGCCAGCGAAGGTCACGACGACGTCCTGCTCACCCTGTCCCAACGCCTCAGCCCGCGGGTGCTGGAAGCGCCCGCGCGCCTGGATTCCATCGCTCGGCAACTCGACGAATACTTCGCAGGGAGCCGGCATCGGTTCGATGTTGTGCTGGATTGGTCTCTCTCGCAGGGCTTTCGGCGCACGGTGCTGGAGCACCTCAACACCGACGTCAGCTACGGCCTTACGGCGAGCTATGCGGCCCTGGCCGAGCTGTCCGGATCTCCTAGGGCGGTCCGCGCCGTCGGCACTGCGTGTGCGACCAACCCGATCCCGATCGTCGTTCCGTGCCACCGGGTGATCCGCTCCGACGGGGCGATCGGCGCCTACCGCGGCGGCCCCGTCGCCAAACGCGTGTTGCTCGACCTCGAGCGGACGCAATGACGACACACCCGCCGGCACGCAATCGGGTCTCCCCGCTCGGCGAGATCATCGCCACCCCGGGCCGCGGCGCCTGGATGGGCAACCGCGGGCGATTGCATCAGGGCCGCGGCACCCGCGACATCGTGCGCAATCATCAGCACAAGGCCTGGATCACCTGCGCCCTGTCGTTTCGGGGCCGGCGGGTGGCGCAGTGGGAACCCAACCGCTACACGCCGTTGTTTTTCCTCGACGAGGCCGTCGCGCTGGCCGCCGGGCACCGGCCCTGCGCGGAGTGCCGGCACCGCGCCTATACGGAGTACCGAACGTTGTGGGCCGAAACTCATCGTGGGGCAATGCCTTACGCCAAGGAAATGGACGACCGGCTGCACCGCGAACGGACCTGCGCGTCCGGCCATCGCGCGCCGTGGAATGGCCTGCCCGACGGCGTCTTTGTCGGCACCGACGCCGGACCCGCCGTCGTGGTCGGCGATCGGCTAGCGGTATGGGACCGGTGCGACAACATGTATCGGGACAAACTGCCCCGACCCGGGGCGGGCACCGCCACAGTCCTCACTCCACCTTCGACCGCGGGAATACTGAGGGCCGGTTACCCTGCGCAGATTGACGATTCGGCCCGCTGAACGAAAGAGCAGTCATGGCGAACAGAGTTTCCGAAAATTCCTTTACTTCACGGCAGGCGCTGAATCCTGAGCTGCGTAACGTCGCCCGCTTTCTGCCCCGGGGTTACGCGCTGCATCGCGGCTACAAAGTGCAGCGGGCCCTGATGCGCCTCATGGGTTCCGCGGGCCGGCTGCGCCACGTACCGGTCGTCGCCGTCAACGAGCACGTCACGGTTCGGCTGCACCGCCCGGACGGCGTAGCGGGCCCGACGCCGGCGCTGCTGTGGATCCACGGTGGCGGCACGATCATGGGCACCGCGGTGCAGGACGACAAGTTCTGCCGCAAGCTGTCTCGCGTCACCGGCGTCGCGGTAGCGGCGGTCGAATACCGCGTCGCCCCCGAGCATCCGTATCCGACACCGCTCGAGGACTGCCATGCCGCGTTGCAATGGCTGGCGCGCCAATCCTGGGTGGACCCGGATCGACTGGCGGTCGGCGGAGCCAGTGCCGGCGGAAACTTCGCGGCGGCGTTGGCGCAGCGGGCACACGACCGCAGCGACGTCAAGCTCGCCTACCAGCTGCTGGTGTATCCCATGCTGGACGACCGCACCGGTGCCAACGGTGATGGCGCCAAGCGGATCATGTGGACCGAAGACGACAATCAGCGGGCGTGGAAGTGGTATCTCAACGGCGCGGACCCCACTGAGGCCGCGCCGGGGCGCCGGGAAGACCTGTCCGGGCTGCCCCCGGCGTGGATCGGCGTCGGCACCCTGGACCTGTTCTATCCGGAGTGCCAGGACTACGCGCGGCGCCTGCGCGAGGCCGGGGTGCCGGTGCACGAGGAGATAGTCCCCGGCGCGTTTCATGCGTTCGACCTGATCGCCGACAAGGCACCGATCTCGGTGAACTTCTTCGCCAGCCAGCGCGATCACCTCTGGAGCGCTCTGGCCACACCCACGAAATAACCGGCCATACGACTGCAAAGTCTGCAGAACGTGCAACTATGTTGGCTATGGCCGATCAGTTGGGGCTGCGCGAGCGCCGTCGCCGCCAGACCAGCGCAGACATCCGTGATGCCGCTGCGCACCTCGCGCTGGAGCGCGGCTTCGACAAGGTGACCATCGACGAGATCTGCGCCGAGGCCGGCATTTCGACGCGCACGTTCTTCAACTACTTCCCGAACAAAGAGTCCGCGATCGCTTACGGCCCCTCCGACATCCCGCCCGAGCTGGTCGCGGATTACGTCGCCGCCGGGCCCGCCCCGTACTCGGTCGTGCTGGCAGAACTGATCACCCTGGCGGCGCACCACCTCCGCGACGTACCTCCGCCACGCAAGCAGGCCGCCCACATGCTGGAACTCGCCAAAACCTCGCCCGCCGTGCTCGCGGCCTTCCTCGCCGACCTGGAGCGGTTCCAGCACCAGCTAATCGATATCATCGTCCGCCGCCAGGGCATGCAACCCGACGACGAAATGGCCGCCTTGATCTCGGCGCTGGCGCTGACGGCCGTGCGCTCGGGCATCGAAAAGTGGGCAAGCGGCGAGCCATGCGATCCCGACGACACGCCGATGCCGTATGTCGAGCGCGCCGCCACCCTCGTGAACAGCATCTTTACGAAGTGATCTGAAACACCGCCGGCCTATGTTGCATACAGTGCAAGATATGCACATCATGTACTATGCGCTGCTGGGGGTACATGACAACCGGCACCGGCCGCAGGTGCGCACGGGCAGCTGCATCTGCGCCTGACGGTCCAGCGCGCAAACCACAGCAATCGACGGGTTTTGACGCCGGGTTGGTCGACGCGCGCGCGACCCCGACTGCGGGCGGCGCGGGCGCGGGGCACATCCCGGTCACCGTGACGAGAAGGGAATCGGGTAGTTGCAGTTGCAGAAGCTGATGCGCAACGCATGGTTGCCGCTGTTGATCGTGGCGGTCGTGATGGTCGGCGGCTTTGCGGTGGTCCGGGTCAAGTCGTTCTTCGGCGCCAACGACACCGGCGTGTTGACCAGTCCTCGGCTCGACGATTCCAAGCCGTTCAAGCCCAAGGTCGTCAAGTACGAGGTCTTCGGCTCGGCTAGCCACGCCAACGTGAACTACTTGGATCTATCCGCCGACCCGAAGCGGGTCGACGGCGCGCCGCTGCCCTGGACGCTGGTGCTCAGCACGACCGCACCTTCGGTCTTCCCCAATCTCTCGGCGCAAAGCGACGGCGACTCCCTCGGGTGCCGCATCACCATCGATGACGAAGTCAAGGACGAGAAAGTATCCACCGGCGTGCACGCCCTGACCTTCTGCTTGGTGAAATCCGCATGAGCACATCGATCGACGACGCCAAGACCGACACCATTCCCGTCGCCAAATCCGAAGAGCCGGCCGCGATTCCGCGCTTCATCCGGAAGTACGCCGTACTGGTCATCCTGGGCTGGGTCGCGATCATCGCGGTGCTCAGCATGGCCGCCCCCGACCTGGACACGGTCGGGAAGATGCGCTCGGTATCGATGGCCCCCGACGATGCGCAATCGGTCGTTGCGACCAAGCGCATGGGTGCGGTGTTCAACGAGTACAAGTCCAACAGCTCGATCATGATCGTCCTGGAGGGCCAGCAGCCGCTGGGCGCCGATTCGCACGCCTATTACGACAAGATCGTCGCGAAGCTCGACACCGACACCAAACACGTTGAGCACGTTCAGGATATGTGGAGCGATCCGCTGACCGGGGCCGGCGCGCAGAGCAACGACGGCAAGGCCGCCTATGTGCAGGTCTACCTGGCCGGTAACCAGGGCGAGTCCCTGGCGAACGAGTCGGTCGAGTCCGTCCAGAACATCGTCAAAAGCGTGCCCGCGCCCAGCGGGGTGAAGGCCTACGTCACCGGACCCGCGGCCCTGTCAGCGGATCAGCACATGGCCGGTGACCGCAGCGTGCAGGTCATCACGATGTGCACGTTCACCGTGATCATCGCGATGATGCTGTTGGTCTACCGGTCGATCGTCACGGTGTTGCTCACGATGGTGATGGTGGTTTTCGAGCTGTCGGCCGCGCGCGGGATGGTGGCGTTCCTGGGCTACCACAACATCATTGGGCTCTCGACGTTCGCGACCAACCTGATCGTCACGTTGGGGATCGCGGCCGCCACCGACTATGCGATCTTTTTGATCGGCCGATATCAGGAAGCCCGGGGCAAGGGCCACTCCCGTGAAGGCGCCTATTACGACATGTTCCACGGCACCGCACACGTGGTGCTGGGCTCAGGGTTGACCATCGCGGGCGCGACGCTCTGCCTGCACTTCACCAACCTGCCCTATTTTCAAACGCTGGGTATCCCGCTGGCCGTCGGCATGGTGGTCGTCGTGTTGGCGGCGTTGACGCTGGGTCCGGCGGTCATCTCACTGGCCACGCGTTTCGGCAAGACGCTCGAACCGAAACGAACCCAGCGTATTCGCATGTGGCGCAAGGTCGGAGCCGTCATCGTGCGCTGGCCCGGGCCGATCCTGGTCATGACGATCGGGATAGCACTCGTCGGGTTGCTGACGCTGCCCGGATACCGCACCAACTACAACGACCGCAACTATCTGCCCGCCGATCTACCCGCCAACGAGGGGTACGCGGCCGCCGATCGGCATTTTTCGCATGCGCGGATGAATCCCGAAGTGCTGATGATCGACAGCGATCACGATCTTCGTAACTCGGCGGACTTCCTGGTCATCGACAAGATCGCGAAGACGATCTTCCGGGTGCCGGGAATCGGCCGCGTGCAGGCCATCACCCGGCCCGAGGGCACCCCGATTGAGCACACCTCGATCCCGTTCCAGATCAGCATGCAGGGCGTCAGCCAGCAGATGAACCAGAAGTACCAAGAAGACCAGATGGCCGACATGCTCAAGCAGGCCGACATGATGCAGACCACCATCGACAGCATGCAGAAGATGTCCGACATCACCGCGCAGATGGCCAACGACATGCATCAGATGGTCGGCAAGATGCACGCCATGACCCTCGATGTTGCTGAATTACGTGACCACATGGCCGATTTCGAGGACTTCTTCCGGCCGCTCCGTAGCTACTTCTATTGGGAAAAGCACTGCTTCGACATCCCGGTGTGCTTCTCGCTGCGATCGGTCTTCGATCTCTTCGACGGCGTGGACACGATGACCGATGACATCCAGAGCCTGCTGCCGATCATGGATCATCTCGACACCGTGATGCCGCAGATGGTGGCGCTGATGCCCGCCATGCTCGAAAACATGAAGGCCATGAAAACCACGATGCTGACCATGTATTCGACCCAAAAGGGTCTGCAGGATCAGCAGAGCGAGGCGCAGAAGAACTCCAACGCCATGGGCAAGGCGTTCGATGCGTCCAAGAACGACGACTCGTTCTACCTGCCGCCGGAGACCTTCAACAACAAAGAGTTCAAGAAGGGCATGAAGAACTTCATCTCTCCCGACGGCCATGCGGTCCGCTTCATCATCAGCCACGACGGCGATCCGATGTCGCAGGAAGGCATTTCGCACATCGCCGCCATCAAGAAGGCCGCCTACGAGTCGATCAAGGGCACGCCGCTGGAGGGTTCGAAGATCTACCTCGCGGGCACCGCGGCAATCTTCAAGGACCTCAGTGACGGCAACACCTACGACCTGCTGATCGCCGGAATCGCTTCGCTGTGCCTGATTTTCATCATCATGCTGATCATCACCCGGGGTGTGGTGGCGTCCGCGGTCATCGTGGGCACCGTGTTGCTGTCGTTGGGAGCGTCCTTCGGGCTTTCAGTGCTGATCTGGCAACACATCATCGGCATCGAACTGCACTGGATGGTGCTCGCGATGTCGGTCATCATCCTGCTCGCCGTCGGTGCCGACTACAACCTGCTGCTGGTGGCACGCTTCAAGGAGGAGATCCACGCCGGCTTGAACACCGGCATCATCCGATCGATGGGCGGCACCGGGTCGGTGGTCACCTCGGCCGGACTGGTCTTCGCCTTCACGATGATGACGATGGCCGTCAGTGAGCTGACCGTCATCGGTCAGGTGGGTACCACCATCGGCCTCGGTCTGCTCTTCGACACCCTGATCGTCCGGTCGTTGATGACGCCGTCCATCGCCGCGCTGCTGGGCAAGTGGTTCTGGTGGCCGCAGCGGGTCCGGCAACGCCCGGCCCCCGCGCCCTGGCCGAAGCCGGCCGAGAAGGCCGAATCGGTAACCGCCGCTACGTAACCCACTCCGGTTGCTCGCCGGTCTCGACGTTGTCGAAGTCCTTGTGCGCGAGGCCTGCGGTGGTGCCGCCGTCGACCACGAACTCCGAGCCGGTCGAGTAGCTGGACTCGTCGCTGGCCAGGTAGATCACCAGGTTGGAGACCTCCACCGGCTGAGCGGCCCGACCCAGCGCGGTGTGGAAGAGATCGTCGGGAACCCAGTCGGTCATCGGGGTCTTGATGAGTCCGGGATGAATTGAGTTCACCCGGATTCCGCTGGGTCCCAGTTCCAGGGCCGCCGACTTCGTCAGCCCGCGAACGCCGAATTTCGTTGCGACATAGCCGTGGCAGGCGATGGTGCCCGCGATCCCCTCGATCGAGGAGATGTTGATGATCGATCCGCGCCCGGCTTCCTTCATGGGTTTCGCCACCGCACGGATGCCGAGGAACACTCCGGTCAGGTTGATGTCGAGGATGCGCTGCCACTCCGAGAGCGCGTAGTCGTCGAAGGAGCCGACGTTGATGATGCCCGCGTTGTTCACCAGCACGTCGATGCGGCCGAACTCGTTGAGCGCGGTGGCGACCGCCGCGTCCCAATCCTCGGGCTTCGTCACGTCGAGGTGCAGATAGCGGACCGCGTCGCCGACCTCGGCGGCCACCGCCTTGCCCTCATCGTCGAGGATGTCGCCGAACACGACCTTGGCGCCCTCGGCCACCATCGTCCGCACGTGCGAGGCGCCCATCCCCCGCGCGCCGCCGCTGATGAGCGCGACCTTGCCCGCTAACCGTTCTGCCACTGCATCTCTCCTGTCGTGTCGGTGCGAGTCGAGTATGCGTCCGGCCCACCGCGTGGGCATCCCGCCCTCCCGGCAGCCGGGACACAGCCGTCACCATACATACCGGCAAGAGTGTATGACCAGGGTTTTAGCCGACGACCTCGAAGATCGCCGCGGCGGAGGTGACGGCCTTGTCCGCGTTTCCCTCGTCGTGCAGCAGCATGCGCACGCCGATGCGCCCCGGCCCGCCTCCCGAACCGGCAATGTGTGCGGTGCCCTCCACCCGGAAGGGGCCGACCTTGCCGCGCGACAAGAACATCACGTGCCAGCTGACGACCTGTACCTTCCTGGTCCTCGCAGCCTCGGCGGCCAGGTCGGTGGCGGCGACTTCGAGCACTACATGCTGGGGCCCGATGTGCAGCGCGGCATCGGGTGAGGCGAGTTCGACGCTGAGCGGCGGCAGCACCCAATGGCCGTCGTCGCGCTTGTCGGCGCCGAAGGCCTGCCACAGCGGCGGCAAGTCCGGCGAATCCTCGACCACCAGCTCGGTGCCCGAAACATCCATCCTGTCAAGGCCTTCCGGCGGTATGCCGATGATCGCGCCCTGGCCCTCGTTGAAGGCGATGACCCGGTCCGGGTTGTCGGCGTCGACGATCTTGCACCGCCCGTAACCCATGGTGCGGCCCTGGTGCACGATGCCGGAGTCGACGATCTCGACGCGGGCGACGTCGTAGCCGGGGTCGATGATCTGCACCGACGCAATGACCGGGTTGGGCACTGCGACCATGTCGGTCTGGCAGCCCTCCGGCGATGAAATCGCCAGCGGCGCAACCATGATGCCGCCGGCTTCGTTGCGCATGTCCCGGCGGATCGTGACGGTGTTGTCGATCTCGCCGATGTCCATCGACGAGTGCTTGCGGCCGATGTAGCGATAGCTCAACAGCCCGGTCCAGCGCTTGTACAGCTCGTCGCGATACGCGTCGGTGTCGTCCATCAGCTCGCGGATGTCGCGCAATTGGTCGCCCATTTCGGCCGCCTTTCTTCCCGACGTCAGGCCTTGCTATGCCGCACCTGGTTGAAGGGAACCCCGCGGTCGGCGGCGTACTCCCGGGGAAAATTCAAGACCCGCTCGCCAATCACGTTGCGCGCCATCTCGGTCGTGCCGCCGCCGATGCTGGCGATCTGACGGCCCAACCACCGCGTGCCGATGTCGAGTTGCGCCGCTGCGTCCTCGATCACGGCGGCCGGGCCCGCGACCGCCAGGGCGGTGTCGGTCTCCACATCGTGTGTGGTGGCCATCATCAGCCTCATGATCGATCCGGCCGTCGGGGGCAGCGATCCGCCGGCCACCGCGTGGAAGACGTGCTCGCTGAGTTGCCCCGCGACCGCGCGATGCACCGAGGCCCGGCCGACCATCTCCCGGACGCGTTCGCTGTCGCCCTGGTTCGTCAGCTCGACCAACGACAGCAGGTCGATCGAAACATCTTGGGCGTCAGAGATTCCGGGTCCGCTGGTGTATTCCGAGCCGTCGCCCATCGAGCGGCGTTCGTGGTACAGCTGGCGCGACGCGACTTCCCAGCCCTGGCCCGGTTCTCCGACGACGGCGTCGTCACCGACTTCGACGTCGTCGAAGAATTCCTCGCAGAACTCGACCGAGCCGTTGATCTGGGTGATGCGGTTGATCGTGATCCCGGGCTGCCGCAACGGCAGCAGGAACATCGTCAACCCTTCGTGCTTGGGCACGTCCCAGTTGGTCCGGGCCAGGCATAAGCCATAGTCGGCGGCGAAGGCCCAGGTACTCCACGTCTTGGCGCCGTTGATGATCCAGCGGCCGTCCCGGCGGTCGGCGCGGGTGATGACGCCCGCGAGGTCCGAACCCCCGTTGGGTTCGGAAAGCAGCTGCACGAGCACCTCGTCGCCGCGCAGCGCCGCGCCGATATGGGCTCGCTTCTGTTCCTCGCTGCCCATGTCCAAAATCGTTGCGCAGCAAATGGCGAACGACGGCACGTTGAGCAACAGTGGAATCTCGTAGCCCACCGACTCGGCGTCGAAGGCCTTCTTGTACGCATAGCCCAGCCCGAGGCCGCCGTACTCGCGCGGGAAGCAGATGCCCGCGAATCCCCCGTCGTACAAAGTCCTTTGCAGTTCGCGCGCCCGCACCCAGGAAGGTTCCGCGTCACGCTCGAGCAGCGCCGCCTCCTCGGGAGACTGCCGCGGCATGTTCTCGGCGAGCCATGCCCGCGCGCGGCTCCGAAATTCCGCCACGGTCTCCGTGGTCTCGGCAGTCATCGCCGCGGGCCTCCTGCATTGAGGTTGTGCTGGGCGACTGTACAGCACCGCCAAATCACTGTACAGACCAGCGCCATTGGCTGGTCAGCCGATGGTCAGGGCGATCTTGCCGACGTGTTCGTTGGCCCGCATGACCTCCACTGCCTCGTCGACCTTGTCCCAACCGAAGACGTGGCTGATGTGCGGCTTGATGTTCGCCTGCGATATCAACGCGCACATGTCGCGGTGGGCGCGCACGCTGCCGACGGTGATCCCGATGATCCGCAGATTGTTGAGCATCACCTCGGCGATCGACAGGGGCGCCGGGTCGAATCCGCTGAGCACGCCGATCACCGCGATGGTGCCGCCCGCCCGTACGGACTGAACCGATTGCGCCAGCGTGGCGGGCCCGCCGAGCTCGACGATAAGGTCGGCGCCGCGGCCTTCGGTGAGGCGCTTCACCTCGGCCTCCCACTGCGGAGTGGTCCGGTAGTTGATGAGATGCGTTGCGCCCAGCCCGGAACCGATTTTCAGCTTGTCGTCGGATGATGACGTGAGGATCACCGTGGCGCCCAGCGCCCGCGCCAGCTGCACAGTGAACAGGGACACGCCGCCGGTCCCCTGGCTGACGACGACATCGCCTTCGCCGATGTTGGCCTCCTGCAACGCACTCCATGCCGTCACGGCCGCGCAGGGCAGCGTTGCGGCCTCGATGTCGCTGAGGTGGTCGGGGGTCGGCACCAGGCCGGCCGCGTCCGCGACGCGGTACTGCTGCAGCCAGCCGTCCTCACTGTCACCCGGCAACTCGCGCTTGGCTTCGGGGGTCGGCGGGCCGTCGAGCCAGCCGGGATGAAACGCGCCCATCACGCGCTGACCGACGCGCAGCGCATCCACATCCGGACCGATCGCCACCACCTCGCCGGCGCCGTCGCTCATCGGCACCCGCGGCCAGGGCCCGGGAAGCAGACCCATCAGGTTGACGTTGTCGTGAAAGTTGAGACTGGACGCGTTGACCTTGACCAGTACCTGCCCGGCACCGGGTGGGTCGACGGACCTGTCCAGCATTTCCAGGGGTGCGCCCGGGCCGCTCATCACGATGGCTTGCTGACGGTCCGGAATACTCACGTGCAACAGTCTGCCGCACGGGGGTCGCACCCAGAACGAATGTCCCGCGCACCCACCTGAAAGCGATAAAGGATCCGATGACCGAAACACACCCGTTCGATGGCGCGATTCAACTCGACACCATCGACGGCAACACCAGGCGTGGCAAGACCCACCCCGAGTGGGCCAACATGGTTGGCCCGTTCGGCGGAATCACGTCGGCTGCCCTGATCCACGCCATCGAAACCCACCCTGAGTGCCTCGGTGAGCCGCTGGCGTTGACGATCAACTTCGCCGCCCCCATTGCCGACGGTGACTACGACATCTCGCTTCGGGCCGCCCGCACCAACCGGACCAATCAGCACTGGGTGGCCGAACTCAGTCAGGACGGAGACGTCAAGACGACGGCGACCGCACTCTTCGGGGTTCGCCGCGACACCTGGGGGGACACCGAGGCGCAGCCGCCCAGCGTGCCGCAACCGGAGCAGCTCACCATGGGCGGTCCAGAGGCCGTCGTCGTGTGGGCGCGCCTCTATGACATGCGTTTCGCGGAAGGAGCCATACCCGGCGAGGACGCGCAGCCCAGCCCGTCGTCGACGAGCACGCTCTGGGTGCGCGATCGCGCTCAACGCCGTGTCGACTATCCGGCGCTCGCCGCGTTGTGCGACGTCTTCTTCCCGCGCGCGTTCCTGCGCCGCGGCGCAGTCCTGGCCGCGGGGACCATCTCGATGACGACGTATTTCCACGCCGATCAGCCGCAGCTTGACGCGCTCGGCGGCGACTACGTCTTGGCCACCGCGCACGCCAACCGCTTCTCGAACGGCTACTTCGACCAGAGCGCGCAAGTCTGGAGCCGCGGCGGGGCGCTGCTGGCCACCACGCATCAGATCGTGTACTTCAAGGGCTGACTACGCTGGGGTGTCCCCCAGACCAGAATCGAGCTGCCATGACCGATCGCGCGGACGAAGTGATCGCTGACGACGCCGCCGCCACGCTGCTGGCGATCGAGGCCATCAAGCAGCTCAAAGCCCGCTACTGCCGGTACCTGGACACCAAGGACTGGGCCGCGTGGCGGGCGATCTTCACCGACGATTTCGTCAGCGACACCTCGGGAGCCGGCGGCAGGTTGATCGTCGGCGCCGACGACTTCGTGGCGTTCACCCGTAAGAGCATCGGACGGCCGGCACAGTCCACCGCGCATCAGGTGCATGCGCCCGAGATCGAACTCACCTCCGCGTCGACGGCGCGCGGCGTGTGGGCCCTGCAGGATGTGGTGCGGTTCGGGCCCGGGCTGTCCCTGGTTGGCTACGGCCACTACCACGAGACCTACGAAAACGTCGCCGGGCAATGGCTTATCAAGAGTTCCGAGCTCACTCGGCTGCGCGAGGACATCGTCACGCCGTTCTTCTCACTGTTCATCTCCCACCGGATCCGCAACGCCGGGGCGAAACTCGCCAACCGGCTGATGGGCCAGTAAGGAATCCCATGACTGTCGACACCATCCTGGTCACCGGCGCGTTCGGACAGGTCGGCAAGCGATGCGCGCAGATCCTGCTCGATCGTGGCCGAACCGTCATCGCCACCGATCTGCGCAACGACAAAACCGTTGCGGTGCAAGAAGAATTGGCCGCCGGCGCACCGCCAGACGCGCTGATCCCCGCGTACGTGGACTTGACGGACGCCGAGGCGGTGCGTGAGCTGATCGCGACGCATCAGCCAGGGGCGATCGTCCATCTTGCGGCGGTGGTCTCCCCGGTGTCGTACCGGAATCCCAAGTTGGCCAGACGCGTCAATGTCGGCGGCACCGAAAACCTTTTGGCCGCAGCCAAAACGCTGCCACGCCCACCGTTGTTCCTGTTTGCCTCCAGCGCCGCGGTCTACGGCTCGCGCAACCCGCACCGGCATCCCGAGCTGATCACCCCCGAGACCCCGGTGAACCCGATCGACCAGTACGGACAGGACAAGGTGCTGGCCGAGGCGGCGATCCGGGCCAGTGGTCTCCCCCACGCGATGTACCGACTGGCCGGCGTCATCTCGCCGGACACCCAATCGGGCGGGGTCGACGGCGACAACCTGGTGATCATGCGATCCATACCGGTCGACAATCGGCTACACACCGTGGACGCGCGAGATGCGGCGCTGGCATTCGCCAACGGCGTCGATCGCGAGGCCACTGTTTCCGGCAAGGCGCTGCTGATCGGCGGAAGCGAAACGTGCGTCATGCTGGAACACGAACTCGAAGGCTCCCTGATGACCGCCCTCGGCCTGGGGCGCCTCGGTCCGTCGGTGGGCTTGCCGGGTGACCCTGACGACGACCGCGGCTGGAGCTTCACCGGCTGGTACGACACCACCGAAGCCCAAGCGCTGCTGGACTTTCAGGAACACGACTGGCAGCAGACCATGGACTGGGTCGCGGAATCCGCGGGCATTACCCGCCATGTGCTGCGCCTGCTCGGCCCGATCCTGCGGCCGGTGCTGCGCGTCGTGATCAGGCTACAGAACCGCTCCGAGGGACGCGGCCCCTACGCCGAGCCGTGGACAATGATCGAAAACAAATACGGCCCGGGGGCATTGGCGCACGCCGACCAGTAGACGGCCTAGCCTCGGCAGGCGAACCAGAGCGCGGCCTTGCGGATCGAATCCTCGACCGGCTCGGGCCGCCAACCCAATTCGCGTTCGGCCTTGCCATGGTCGAGCGGCGACATCAGTTCGGCCATCCGTATTCCGGCGTAGGCGAACAGCAAATCCCGGCGTAGCAGTCGCGCCATGACGTCGTTGGCGCGGGCCCCGGCACGCAGCGCAGCCATCGGGATGCCGATCCGCGGAGGCTTTCTGCCCACCGCCGTCGCGGCGATCTCGTGCAACTCGCGGACGCTCATGTACCTGTCGGAGACGATGTAACGCTCGCCGCGGCGCCCGTGTTCGGCGGCCAGAAGCATTGCCCTGGCGGCGTCTTCGATACCGACCACCTCCGACGAGTAACCGAAGTAGAAGGGAAACTTCCCGTTGGCGACCAGGGAAAGCATCGAGCCGTGCGGGGTGGGCGCCCAATCGCGGGGGCCATACGTGGTGGAGACGCACATCGCGACGGCGGGCAGGCCCTTGTCGCGCGCGTACGACAGCACCAGGTTTTCGGCCGCAACGCGCGCTTCGATGTATGCGCCGCCCTGATCCCAGTTGTGCGGATCGTCTTCGGTGACCACCCGGCTGTCACTGATCGCCAACGCGCCGGCGGTGCTGGTGAACACGAACTTGTCGAGATCGGCGGCCACGGCCGCGTCCAGCACGTGGCGCAGGCCGTCGACGTTCGTCCGGAACAGCGGCGCCGGGTCGCGCAGCCACATCCGGGCATCGACAACGCAGTAGTAGACGACGTCGCAGCCGGCCATCGCCGATCGGAGGGCAGCGTCGTCGAAGACGTCGCCGTAGCAGCGCTCGACGTCGAGATCGTCAATGCCCTGGGTGGAACTGGTGCGGCGCAACATGACTCGTACGTCGGCGCCGGAGGCGGCAAGCTGCCGCGTCACATGCGACCCCAGGAAACCGCTGGCGCCGATCACCAACTTCTTCGCGCGGCTGATGACACTCTCCCGTCGTTGCCCCGCTTGGACAATAGCGGGGCGCTAGTGGGCGTTTGCCTGCAGCTGCTGAATGCGTTCCTCGCGGGGCAGCACGGGACCGTCGTCGAGGGCTTCGTCGATGCCCAGCTCGGACAGGCCGACCTGGGTCAGCATCGAGGTACCGTACGCGGCGAGCATCAGCTTCTGATCGTCGCTGTGACCGCCATCGACGAGCATCGCGCCGATCAGGCAGATGACCGCCATCTTGTAGGCGTTGAACGCCCGGTACCACGACCGGTTCTGCAACGTGATCCCACTGGCCCTCTGGTAGTGCTCCAGCAGTGCCTCGATGTCGAGCGCATCCGGGTGGCTGGTGATGCCGACCGGCTGCATCCACAGCAATTCCAGCCATCCGATGTCGGTGAGCGGGTCGCCGACGGTCGTCATCTCCCAGTCGAAGACGGCACTGACCTCGCCGTCGGTGAAGGCGAAGTTGCCCGGTTTCGCGTCCCCGTGGACCAGGGTGACCTTCGGGCAGGCGCTGGGCGCGCTCTCGCGCAATGCCGCCAGGAGTCGCTCCAGCGCGGGCAGCGAGTCCCGCTTGACGCGGTCCATTTCGGCTGCCCAGTGGTCGAGTTCGCGTTCCAGGTGATTGCTGCCGTCATCGAGTGCGGCCAGTCCGGTCTGGGTGAGATCGACGGAGTGAATCGCCGCGAGCTGTTCGGCCAGGCTCCGGCACATCTGGGCCACGGTCTCGCCGGCCACCTCCGGTGCTTGCATCTCGTAAACGTCGCCGCCAACTCGCTCCATCACTAGGAACGGCCGGCCGAGAACGTCACCGGTGCCCTCGAGCCACAGCGCGGGCGGGACACGAACTGCGCTGTCCTGCAACGCGCGCAGGATGGTGAATTGTCGCGTCAGGTCGTAGGGCTCAAGCAGCGCAGGCGGTTTGGGGCGCAGCCGCAGCACCATGTCCCGGCGGGTGTCGCCAGCCACGACGGTCAACACCATCATCTCCGCGGAGTGCCCGAAGTTCACCCAGTCGAGGCCCTCGACACGGACGGCGTCGGCGTCGGGCAGCTGCGCGCGCAGCCAGGCGGTCAGGCGCTGAGCGAGGTTGGTGTCCTGGGTCATTGACGAACCCCTTCGTCCGGCAGCCGTTCGACCGGCGTTTTGTCCTGGGTGAAAGCGGACATGTCCATCGCCGTCCAGTTCGGGTAGCGGCGGTAACCCTGGCCGCCCATCAGCAGTTCGAAGATGCCCCACCCGCTGTTGCCGTCCAGCTCGAAGCGCATCAGCTGGTCGAGCGCCATCGAGTTTCCCTCGGTCTCGGCGAGTTGTGCGGAATCGTTGCTGTCCCACTGGAAGTGGATGAAGTAACCACCGGCGCCCAGGTCGTTGTACTGGCAGTGCGCCATCGGCAGCCCGTAGTAGGCGTTGACGTGTTGTTCGGGGGTGTCGGCGGTGACGCGGTAGCTCTTGCCGTCCTCGTCGGTGAAAACGAGCACCGCGCGGGCGGGCCGCTTGTTCTCACCGTCGAATTCGACGTCGTGCTCGATCCTGACGAACCGCTTGGACAACGTGCCGTCGGCGTGGGTGATGCCACCGTCGACGTAACGAACCGTCCCATCAGATGATTCGATGATCCACGCCTCGATGGCGTGGTCCTCGAAGCCGGCGTCCAGCCACAGCCAGAAGTCGATCTTGTCCGATACCCGCACCCCGAAGGTGCGGTCGCGGCCGCCGTGGAAGCCGTCGACACTGATCCGCTCACCGTCGATCTGCACCCAACCGGTCCACCGCCCGGGCTCTTTCATGTGGTACATGTCGGCCAGCACCCGGCCGTCGTCGTCACGAACCTTCATGGGCAGCAGTTCCCACATCGGCGCCGTCGGCTCGTAGTACAGCTCCCAGGCAATGCCGGAATCGTTGGGCTCCACGTCGAGACGCCACTTCTTCAACGGCTCGACGCACGTCCACCGCATGGGCCCGGCGCTCAAATCGTCCCGCCCGGTACCGCCGATTGGGCGGCCGGCCAGCAGATCCCAGTGCCGCCCGTCGGCGAGGGTGACCTTGACGTACCCCAATCCGGTGCCGGTATTGGGGTTGTTGCCGTAACCGCTCGCCAACAGCAACGTGCCGTCCGGGGACGCGGCGAAGAAGTAGCAACGGTCCGACCAGGTGGGGTCGGGCTCGTGGACCTGGTCGAAAGTTGTCGGCAGCTGGTGGGTGAACGACTCATCGGCGGCGCTGTAGACCATGAATGCCTTTCTGCCGGATGGCGAAATCCATTGTCAGATAACGCTTTCAGCGATCACGCTGACGCTAGCGATAATTTCTGCCCAACCTCGTCCATCAGATACCCAAGGGCGCAACACATCCCCTAATATCGCTGCATGGAGCCGAACCGGTGGTGGGGTGACGATCGCGCGATCCTCGATGACGACGAGGCGCGCAAGCGTCTGCTGGCTGCCGCCGGCCGCTGCATCGTGCGGCGCGGAAACGCCCAGATCCGGATGGCCGAAGTGGCCGACGAGGCGGGCGTGTCCCGCTCAACTGTGTATCGCTACTTCCCCAACCGCGACGAGGTGCTGCTGGGGTTGGTGCTGGCCCGCGTCGACGCTGCGCTCGGCGCCGTGGTCCGCTCGCTGCCCCACCCGGACGATCCCGTCCGTTCGCTGCCCCAGATGGTGTTGGAGCGAGTGGAATCGGTGGCGGGCAATCCGCTGAACGAGGCGATGTTCTCCACCGAGAGCACCGCGGTGCCCACAGCCCTGCAGGTCGGTTCGGAACCGCTGATCGAGGTGCAGCTGCGCCATTACGGTCCATTGCTGCAGCGCTGGCAGAAGGCCGGCTCGCTGTACGCCGACCTCGATCCGCGCTCCATCGTCCAGTGGCTGAGCACGACGACGCTGTTCCTGCTGGCGCCGTCGTGGCGGCATCGCCCCGCGGCCGACAAACGCGAATTCGTCGAGCAGTTCCTGGTCCGGGCCCTGGTACCACAGATCAGACATTAGTCTCACTTTGTCTGACGTCCAGACATTAAGCTATTTTTGTTCTGGCAACTCTCTTCGCGCTCGTTGGCGCGGGTCGTGACCCGCGTTACCTGCGTAAACAGGATGGACAGCAGTGATGACACTCCCCGTTGGGCAGGCCGTGTCCGTCGTCGGGCTGGCGGGCCACCTCGGTAATGGCGTCCGGCGGGTGACCACCGACGCCCTCCTGGGAAGCCGGGCGGGACTGCCCCGCTCCGTCGGGGACATCGACGCCTCGGTCCTCTCCAAGGTCATGGGACGCGAAGTTCGATCGGTCCGGGTGCTGTCGAGCGATGCGGGAACGTCGTCGCGAGCGCGGTTGGTGTTGACGGGCAACCGGGTCCCCGAGTCGGTCTTCGTCAAGGTGGGCGCGAGGACCGCGGCCACCCGGTTGATGGGTGAACTCGGCCGGCTGGGCGAGACCGAGGTGCGCTTCTACAGCCAGCTCGCCCCGGAACTCCCCGGCGTCCCGGAGGCGTACGGGACCGCATTCAACGCGTGGACGGGGCGCTACCTGCTGGTCCTGGAAGATCTTCCCGAGTCGTGCGTCTTCCCCGACACCTTGCACCCGCTTTCCGTCGACCAGGCCAGCCTGATTGTCGAGTTGTTGGCCAATCTGCACGGCACCTTCTGGGATCGAGTCCGCCAGAACGGGCGCGGGCCGTTGGCATGGCTCTACACGCCGTCGGGCGACGTCACTTCCCTGTTGACCGGGTCGCTGATGAAGACCTCGATGAAACGACTGGCCGAGCGGACCGCCATTCCGGTCGACAACGGCCGCTTCATTGCGGACAACTACCGAGCGGTCGCCGCGGTGATCGACGCTGCCCCCAACACCGTCATGCACGGCGACGCGCACCCCGGCAACGTGTACTTCCGCGACGGCGAGGCGGGACTGCTGGATTGGCAGGCGGTGCGGCGCGGGCACCCGTCCAGGGAACTCGCCTACACCCTGGTCACCAGCCTGACACCGGAGGACCGCCAGTCGGCGCAGCGCGAACTGCTGGACGTCTACCGGCGCGCCCTGGTCGCCGCCGGCGGGCCCGAGCTGGACCGCGAGGACCTGTGGCTGCGCTACCGGCAGGGCGCGCTGTATGCCTATGTGGCCCCGCTGATCACCGCTGGGATGGGCGGGATGCAGGTTGAAGGCATCGCCATGGAGGGCCTACGCCGCGGCGTCGCCGCGCTGGACGACCTGGAAACCGTTGCCGCGCTGCAGGATGCGTTGTCGGCGGGTTAGCGGTCGATCCACGCCATCTGGGCTTCGGCGTGATGGCCCCCGACGGCCGGAGTGAGCCCGTCGAGTCGGGCAAGTTGTTCCGGGCTGAGTTCGACCGCGTCGGCCCCGACGTTTTCCTCGAGGCGCGCAACACGTTTGGTCCCCGGGATGGGAACGATGTCGGGCCCCTTGGCCAGCAGCCAGGCCAACGCGACCTGCGCGGGCGTGGCACCGACTTCATCACTGATCGCGCGTAGCTCGTCCGCGCTGCGGAGATTGTGCTCGAAGTTCCCGTCGAAGAAGCGCGGGTTGGATTTGCGGTAGTCGGTGTCGGGAAGCTCCGCGTTGGAGCGGATGCTGCCGGTGAGGAAGCCGCGGCCCAGCGGCGAGTAGGGGACGAACCCGATGCCCAATTCCCTTAGCACCGGCAGGATTTCGGCCTCCTGGTCGCGTGTCCACAGCGAATACTCGGATTGGACGGCCGCGATCGGGTGCACCGCGTGTGCGCGGCGGATGGTGTCGACACCGACTTCGGACAGCCCGATGTGCCGGATCTTGCCGGCGGCGATCAGCTCGGCCAGCGCACCGACGGTGTCCTCGATCGGAGTGCCGCGATCGAGGCGGTGCTGGTAGTACAGGTCGATGTGGTCGGTCTCCAGCCTTTTCAGTGAACCGTCGACGGCGGTGCGGATGCTGGCCGGGCTGCTGTCCAGCCCGTCGCGGCCGGTGTGCGAGATCAGGCCGAACTTGGTGGCCAACACCACCTGATCGCGCCGGCCCTCCAGGGCGCGGGCGAGCAGTTCCTCGTTGACGAAAGGCCCGTACACCTCGGCGGTGTCGATCAGCGTGACGCCGAGATCGATCGCGCGATGGACGGTGCGGATGGACTCGGCGTCGTCAAAGCCGCCGATGGAATACGCGGCCGACATGCCCATCGCACCGAGTCCGAGGCGCCCGACTTGCAGGTCACCGAGTTGAGCCTGTTTCATGGCGCGTCTCCTGTTGTATCGAGCCTTTCGGCAACGCCCGGGTACCGTGGCGCTGTGTATCCAGAGCTTCCCCTGAACTGATGGCCCACGCAAACACAGAACGGCCGGACCGCAATCTGGCGGCCGATTTCTACCGGGTGTCGGGCGTGGTGCTGATTGTGCTGGGGCACTGGCTGGCCGGGTCGGTGACCTATCACGACGGCCAATTCGGCCGGCAGAACCCGCTCGTGGATCTGCCGTGGACGCAGTGGCTGACCTGGCCGTTCCAGGCGGTCCCGACGTTCTTCATGGTGGCCGGGTATGCCGGCGCCGTGTCCTGGACGCACCGGCGCGACGGCGACGGCGTCTCGCGGCAGAACTGGTTGCAGCACCGACTGGCCCGGGTGCTCGGCCCGACGGCGGTGTACGCCGTTTTGATGGCGGTGCTGGTGATCGTTCTGGATGCCCGCGGCTTCTCCGCATCATTGCTGGAGTACGCGGGTTGGGCGGTGGCGATGCACCTGTGGTTCCTGGCCGTGTACCTGGTGGTGGTGTCGCTGACACCGATTGCCATTGCCGCACACCGCCGTTGGGGGCTGCTGGTGCCGGCGGCACTGGGCGTGGGGGTTGCCGCCATGGACGTCGCCAGGCTCGCCGGTCATGTGCAGTACCTCGACTGGGTGAACTATGTGCTGGCGTGGGGGGCGCTGTATCAGCTCGGAATTGCCTGGCATGGTGGGCTATTCGCGGGTCGGCGACCGGTGCTGCTGGCCGGCGTGTCCGCGGTCGCCCTTGCGCTGTTGATATGGCTGCGGGTCTATCCGGTGAGCATGATCGGGGTTCCGGGCCAGACGATCGACAACACGACCCCGCCGACCGTGGCGCTGTTGGCGTTCGGTTGCGCGCAAACCGGAATCGCGATGGCGCTGGCGCCCGCCCTGAACCGCGCGCTGCGCGCCGCGAACGTCCGGCGGATGCTGGCCATCGGCAACAACAACATCATGGCGCTGTACCTGTGGCACATGATCCCCGTCGTGATCGTGGCGATCATCGGATACCCGGCGGGGCTGTTGCCGCAGCCGCCGGAGGGCACCGCGCAGTGGTGGCTGGCCCGGCTGGAGTGGGTGATCGTCCTCGGCGCCGTGACGCTGGTCGAGATGGTGCTGTTGTGGTGGGGGCGAAGGATTTTCGCGGCCCCGCTCCCCCTGCTTGGTATCCCGGTCACCGAACGGTGGGCCGAACCGGTCATGCTGGCCGGCGCCGCGATGGCGGCCTACGGCCTGTCCTTCACGGCCGCCCAGGGCTTCGCCCCGGACGGGCACCTCGCCTGGCCGACCGTGATCGTCTTCGCCGTCGGCACGTTCCTGGTGGCGCTGCGTCCGACCCGCGTTCTGACGCGGCGATAGCTACCCGTGGGCGGGCAGCACGTGATCGGCGATCTTGTCGGTGGACAGGCACAGGCATAGATCGTGAGGCTTTAGTCCATAACCAGCGGGGACAGAAGACACCGGTCCTACCGCCGCTGCAGCCGCGCAATGGTCCAGAACGGCAATGCGACAAACAGCGCGCCGCCGATCAGGTTGCCCACGGAGGTGATACCGATATTGGTCAGCAGGCCGTCGTCGCCGAAGCCCCAGGTGATCCCGGTACGGCGGGCAGCCGGGTGAAAAAGGTTGAGTAGCAACGGGAGGCCTAGGAATCCCACGTTGGCGATGACGTGCTGGGTCCCGCCGATGACGAAGGCGAACGGGCCGTAGAACGCAAAGGCCATCCGCGCGACGTCGCTGCGCGCCTTGAAGTACATGCACATCGAGGTCTGCAGGAACCATGTGCAGACCACCGCGAGCAGGAAGGCGGTCCAGACAGGCTGGCCCGCCTTCAGGGCGCCGACGGTGGCCGCCCGCTCGGCGAAAGCACCCAGGTAAGGGCCGCCGGCCGCTCCGCAGATGGTGACGAATACCAGGGCGCCCGCGATGTTGCCAACCAAGCCGACAGTCACTAGGAACACATAGGTGCGCAACCTCATGATGCGATTAAGCAAGGCTAGAAACCCGGCGGCCATGTCCGCGGTGATCAGCGACATGCCCGACACCAATATCAGCACGAACGACATGCCGAACGCCAAGCCCATCATGAGGCTGGCAATGCCGGGTGTCTTGACACCGGTGCTCACCATCAACGCCAGCAGCACTCCGAACGCTACCATCGCGCCGCCCACCAGCGAGCGCATGAAGAATACCCAGGGATGCGCTGCCTTTTCCACGGCCATGGCAGCGACCCGATCCACCATGGCACCGACGCTGAGTGGCTCGAACGGGTCTTGGTCCAGCTGGCTGACGGCGATGTCAGAAGGCAAGCCGGTCAACGGGTTTTGCGTCAAAACTTGTCTCTCTTGCTGTGGTGCCTGCGCGTCGATCGTCATCCCTGTTTTCCGTCCCTGAAGTCGTTTATGGCGTTGACGACCCCCACGATGTGTTTCTCGCTGAGCTTCTCGCCATCAAAGACATGATTGAGGAGAACTTTCAGGTCGAGCATCTGTTGCAGATAGACCAGACATGGCGGGCAATCCTCGAGGTGTTTGGCCACGATCGGTCCCCACTGGTCCGGATTCGAGTCGACCAGTTCGTCGACCATCCGGACGAAGTCGACGCAGTCGATCGCGGGAACTGTCTTGTCGTAGAAGGTCATTGGCGGTACCACTTCTCCAGTTCATTGCGGAGGTTGCCCCGGGCGCGGTATAACAGTGCGCGCTGCGCCTCGGCGGATAGGTCAAGGATCTCGACTGCTTCTTCCGCAGAAGTGCCGACCAGGTCGCGCAGGATGACGAGCTGGCGCTGCCGTTCTGGCAGCGCCTCGAGGGCCGCCCGCACGTAGCCGATCAACTCTTGCGCCACGGTTCGGTCCTCCGGCAAAAAACGCCGCGACGGAGGAAGGCTCCAATGCCCGGCATCGGGGTGGCCCGCGGGATGCATGCGCCCCGACAGTGGGTCGGTGTCGACAGCGGCGAGCACCTCGTGATCGCGGATGCGGGACTCGCGGCGCCGGTGGCGCGACGCAGTGTTCTTGACGATGCCGAACAACCAGGTAGCCACCGACGAGCGGCCCTCGAAATTGGCGGACGACTGTAAGACCTGCACCCACGCCTCCTGCACCGCTTCTTCAGCCACCGTCGCCGAACCCACCATCGTGCGAGCGAAATTCACCATTGGCAGGTGAAAGTCGCGAACCAAATTGGCCAGCGGTATCCCGCCGACCAAATGCTGGGTGCCCTCCGGCGGCACCGCCACCGGAGTCACCATCGACCCGCACTCAGGCGCATCTTCCAAGTTCCCAGCGCAATTGCGCCTCCGATGGCGACTGCACGGGGATGAACGCAGCCTCCCGGTAGCGCCGACTGGCCGAAGTCCGGCTTGCATAACCCTTGCCGCCAGCGGTGCGAATCTCTAAATCTGCGCTGGCGCTTGATAGTTCGGCAGCGGCAAGGCGCAGCGACAGCAATGCCTTCTTGGTGGGCGGTATCGGCCCACCAACAGCGGCGGCCAAGGTTGCCAACATCGTCTCCGCCGCGGCGAGCTTCTCCACAATTGAATCGACGTCGGCGGTGAAGACCTCGTTGACCCCGGACAGCGATAGCTTGCTCTGTTGCACCGTGGTTCTGGTCAGCCCCAGGCACATTGCCGACTGCAGTACCAGAAACGTCGGTCGCACCGCATGTAGAAACGCATGAAAGTCCTGAGATAGCACGTGTTCTGAGCTGACATAAGCATTTTCCAGCCGTAGATACGACGACGCGGTGCTCCCCATCGCCAATAGGTCGAAGTGATCACCGATCACAACGCCGGGGGTATCCAGCGGAAGCGCCATGATCAACATCTCGCTGGCTTCGGTACGCGCTGCGGTAACCATCATGGAGTCGGGATACAAGTTGCTGGCCCACCTGATCGAACCGCTCAGCCGATAGCCTCCGTCGACCGGTGCAGCGGTCAGATCCAGGCCGCCGCAGCCAGCCGCTTCCTTGAACGCCGAAGCCATGCCGCTCACCCCGAGGCTGGTTCCGGAAAGCATCGGCCGGGCTACCGCCAAGGCGAAGGGTGTTGCGGCCGTGAGCAGATACTCCACTGCCATTCGGTTGGCCCACACCGAGAATCCCGTGCTCATGCACTCCCCCGAGATTTCGGCGACGACGGCGGCCATCTGCGGTAGCCCGCCGTCGCTGTTTCCCGGGGCCCCGAGACCGAGGAGGCCGGCAGCACCGAGCCGACTGAAACTGCGGCGGGACGTGTCCTCGCCGCGGTCCAATACGCCTGCATGGGCACGGATGTCGCCAATAACTCGGGATCGAGCCGTTTAACTGCGGCGTCCACGATTGCGGTCACGGCAATGCCTCCCGTTCGCTGTGCTTCCATCTGTAGTCGAGGAACTTTCCATCGAAGGTGACGATCACCCGGTCGCCTTCCGGGTCGGGACGCCGTTGGACGTCCAGCTGAAAGTTGATGGCGCTCATGATGCCGTCGCCGAACTCCTCGTGGATCAGCTCCTTGATGGCAGGCCCGTAAACCGACAGCGCTTCGTGGAAGCGGTAGATCGTCGGATCGGATGCCACCGCCTCGCCGCTGCCCCGATACGGCACCAGCTGCAGAACGGCGACGGCCTCGTCGTCGAGTTCCAGCAACTCGGCGACGATCGCGGCCTGCTCGGCCGATAGCGGATGTTGCCCGAGCAGCGCGGCCACGGTCCACGCACGGTCCGTCCCGATCGACTCGGCGATTTTCGCCCAGCTCAAACCGTGCTTGACCCGCGCCAGCCGGATGATGTCCGCGAGTTGCGCCTTCGTCAATGTCCTTGTCACCGTGAGTCTCCCGTCCGCTACTCCTAGCCGATGGCCAGGGTCGAACCCACGCTCACCGGGTTGGTGAACGTGTTCACCACCGGCGACCAGGCGATCGCGCAGTCGTGGATCTCCTTAAGCGTCGCATCATCGGCATCGCCGGCCAACGACACCTTGCAACGGACCGCGCTGAAGCCGAGCACCTTGTCATCCGGGGTGTCACCGACCCCCCACACCGCGGAAATATCGATGTCACCCTCCATCTCCACCTCGATCTTGGTGAGCGTGACGCCACGGTGTGTGGCATTGGCCAGCAAGCCCACGGACACGCATGACCCCAGTGCCGCCAGCGCCGTCTCCGAGGGGTTGGGCGCCGAGTCGTCGCCCAGCAGCGCTGGCGGCTCCCCCACCAGCATCGGCGCCAGGTCACGCACATAGGTCATGTTGCGGAAGCCGTTCTCGCATACTGTCATGGCCTTCAGTGTCTTCTTGCCGGTCTGGGGGTCGGCCTTGGCGTTACAGGACAGCCGGTCAAGGGCGTCAGCGTCGATGACGAGCGCGTCGGTCATGAAGTTCCTCCCGTTCTCAAAACAACTATCTTTGGGCCTTCACGGAATTAGTGCCCGCGGGACCCGATGCGTGACGGAAGAGGAGATTGATTTACAGAGACGACACGAAGCACGACCTGCCTGAAACATCGCGCGCGCCGCACACGACGAGCGGCAGCGGAATATTGCTCAGCTGAACAGGCTCTGCCCGATGAAGTGGCCTTCTTCGGGAGCGGGCGGTATCGCGAAGATAGCTGAGCCGATGTGCCGGATGTATTCGTTGAGTAGGTCATCGGCGCCGAGCCGGGTCTGCAATCGAATAAAATCGTTGGGATCTTTTTGGTACGAGATGAACAACAGGCCGGCGTTGAGTTGGCCGTTGGCGTCGAGGCCGTCGGTGTAGTTGTAGGAGCGCCGCCGGATCATGATGCCGTCGTTGTTCTCCCTGGCCGCCAGCCCGACGTGGGACCGCAGATCGATGAGCAGGTCGCCGTCGGGGCCCTTGGCGGCGAAATTCGGTGTATCGAATTCGGCCCTGCCGCTCAGCGGCGCGCCTTCCTCCTTGGTGCGGCCAAAGATCCGCTGCTGATTGCCGATCCGGTCGACATCCCACGTCTCGAGGAGCATCCGGATCTTGCGGACGACCTGGTAGGTGCCCCCGTTCAGCCAAGGCTGGTCGCTGTTGTCCACCCAGACGAACCGGGAGTACTCGGCGTCGCTGGCGATGTTGCGGGTGCCGTCCTTGAACCCCAACAGGTTTCGCGGGGTGAACTGGCCGGGACCGGCCGAGGCGCGGCCAAAGCCCAGCACCGCCCAGAAGGGGAACACGATGTTGCGGCCGAGGCGGGCCAGGTTGCGCACGGCGTGGTAGCAGACCTGCGGATCGTCGGCGCAGGCCTGCACCGACAGGTCGCCGCCCTGCAGCCGGGGATCGAGATTGTCGCCGTTGAGCGGGGGCAACTCGGTGAAGACCGCGGGCCGCCGCCCGGCAAGCCCGAACCGGTCACCGAAGAGCGACGGGCCCAATCCGATCGTGACGGTAAGGCTCGCCGGGCTCAGCCCGTAGGCTTCCCCCGTGTCGGTCGGCGGCTGCACCTCGACCTGCGGCTGCACCATGCCCACCGGCTTTCCCTGTTGCAGGACGGCCCCCGCCGCCGACCACCGTGCCAGCAGGGACTGCAGGTCCGATCGACTGGCGCCGGCGGCCAGTGAGAAGGACATGAAGACGGCGTAACGCTGTGGGAGCGTGGCGATTCCGCCCTGATGGCCCTGGCCGTAGAACGGGTAGCTGCGGCGCAGGTCGACGTTGTCGTTCTCGTCGGAGCTGCGGGCCGCCGCGGTCGAGTAACCGGCGAACCCGCCACCGGCGGCACCGACGGCGGTGCCGGCCAGCCCGGCCAACACGGTGCGCCCGAGCATCGACCGCCGCGACACCGCCGCGGAATCGGTTGGCGCCTCGGCCTCGTTCCCGGTTTCCGGCCCGGCCGGTTCGTCGTCCGCCGTCGTCAATTGGCCGAGACGACCTTTTGAGCGACGGTGGACAGGCTCTGATGCAGCGGCTGGATGACCGCGGTCAGCTTCGGCGCGTCGCTGGCCCGCAGCGCGGGTGTGTACGTCCGGTAACCGCCCAGCGCCGCCGGGTCGCGGTAGCCGTCGAGCACGCCGAGCACCGCCTGGAACTGTTGATCGATCTGCTTGACCAGACTCTCGTCGATCTTGAGCAGCCCGGGCCGCAGCGAGGCGTAGGCCTGCTGAGCGCCTTCCACGTTGCCGGAGAAGTCGACCAGGTCGATGTGGCTGAAGGCCTCCTCCTCGCCGGTGATTTTGGTGTTCTGCACCTCTTCGATCAGGTCGCTGGCGCCGTTGGCCAAGTCCTCGGGCTTGTACTGCAGCGTGGCGACGATGCCGTTCAATTTGCCTACGTTGCTGACCAATTCGGTACTCAGCAACTTCGTGCCGGGGGTGATGACGTTGCCCTGCCACAGGTCACGTTCGATGGCGTGGAAGCCCTTCCACCCGACCTTCGCGTCAACCGGGGTGGACGCGCGCATGTCGATCAGGTAGTCCAGGCTGCCGGCATTGTCGCCGGCGGCGAACCCGGGCAGCACGAAGCCCTCCACGCTGGACTCCGAACGTTCGTAGAACAGCCGGGCTTTGGCGTAGGCGACTTTGGCGGCGGCGACGTTGCCCGACTGCACGGCGGCATCAAGGCTCTTGACACCGTCGTTGAGCTGACCGATCTGACTCACGATGTATGCGGCGTAGTCCTTGGTGCCCTGGCTCAGGATGCTCGCCACCGTGCCCGTCGGGCCGGCCGGCGCCTGACCCGTCACGGTCAGAGCCTGATACTCGGTGCTCGCGCCTGGGCAATACACCTGATACGAGCCGCCGTTCAGCGTGACAGTAAACGACACCGGATCCAGCCCCGGCGCAAGGTTTTCCTTCTCCCCAATGATCCGTTGATCCCGGAGCAGCTCCATCTCGGTGATTCCCGGCGCGTTGGTGTTCGCCACCGTGAACGTGACGGGCCCGGCCGGCACGCTGCTGGTGTCCAGCGCGCAGCCGTCCTTTCCGCCGCTGTTGGACATCGAGACCTTCACGGCGTTCGTCCCGCCGGCTTTGGCCGTACTTGACGGGCTCGACTGGCTGTTCGAGTGGCCGCACGCGGCGAGCGGCAACACCGCTGCCGCCATCAAAGCCGTTGCAGTCCACCAGTATTCACGAGACCGGCACGTTGCCGGGACGATGCGACTCGCCATCAACCGAATTCCTCTCATCCTTTTGCCTGCGGCCGTTGCGCACCGAGGCTATCGCCGAAAACGCGCAAGCCAGCGCAAAACCCGCTATTACCAATGGAAGCCAGACGTTCCAGAGGTGCCGGTCCGAACGATTTCGTTGGTCGGCGATGATCTGCGCGGCGGCCGAGCGGTCGTCGGCGCTGGACGTGGACCAGTCCGTCGGTAGCCCGCCGAGGCTGACCGTCTTGGCGCCGGTCAGCCCACCGCCGGTCAGCATCGCCGTGCGGTTGCTCGTCGCTCGCGCACTGACCACGCGGTCCCCTTGTGCGAGCACGGTATACGCGGTGGTGGTCGACCATTGCCCTTGGAACGGCCCCGGAGTGCGGCCAACGGCAAGGCCGACCGGCAGCCGGCCGCCCGCCATGGCCAGCAACTGATCCAACGTGACCGCCGGCGCGCCGTCGGCCCCGGCTACCTCCGAAGCCTGCCATAGCTGTACCGGCAGGCCGTCCACGGTTTGGTCGCCCGCGGGGACAAGCAGGATTCGCTGGGCGGTCGGAGCGCCGTCCAGTGCGACGGAGAGCTCGCGTCCGTGCGGCCCGTTCTCCATCGACACCTGCGAGATGTGGCCGGAGCGGTCGGTGACGGTGCGTACCCGCGCGCTCGGTGACGAATCACCGGCCGGCGTCGAGATCGCCAATATGGCCGCGACGATCAGCAGGATCGCCGCGGTACCGGCCAGCAGTCGAGACCGGTTGCGCGCGGTCAGCCGCGCGGGCAGCAGAAAGACGATCAGCACCGGCACCGCGTAGAGCAGCCAGCCGAGCACTTCGATAAGGCGTGGGTCCGACGGAATCCCGAACACGCCGGTGACCAACGCGCCCAGCACGGACTGGTTGGGCATCCAGGCCGACAGGTCGAGCACCTGTCGCTGGCCGACGGTCACCCAGCCCGCCTCGTGGGCGGTGCGCAGCCCGCCCAGCACCAACCCGGCGGCGATCAGCACCAAGAACACGCCGGTGATGCGGAAGAACCGGGCGAGGTTGAGCTTGAGGCCGCCGTAGTAGAGGGCGGCGCCGAGCGCGACGGACAAAGCGATCCCGGCCGCCCCGCCGCACACCGCCAGCCATCGGTTGCCGTGCGACGTCTCGGCGGCCGCCAACAGGAACACCGAGGTCTCGAAGCCCTCCTTGAGCACCGCGAGGAAGGCCATGACGACCAGGGCCAGTGCGCCGCCGCGGTTGAGCGCCTGCTGGGCCTCATGCTCGAGTTCGCCCTTGAGCCGGGCGGCGTTGCGGTTCATCCAAATGATCATGGAGGTCACGAACACCACGGCGATGGCGTCGATGACCGTCTCCATCATTTCCTGCTGAGCCTGCGGCAGCGTCGCAGAGAGCAAGTCCAGCCCGACGCCAATCGCGACACTGATCAGCACCGCCAATGCGACGCCGGCGAACATCGGACGGGTGGGGTGGCCGTTTCGCTTGAGGAAGGCCCCGACGATGCTGACGATCAACGTCGCCTCCAGGCCTTCGCGTAGGCCGATGAGGAACGTGCCGAGGAAGATGCCGAATACGCCCTGCATGTCCGATCCCTGTCCCGCGGATCGGGACGTCCGAGTTAGCCTAACCTAACCGTCGGCGCTGGTTAAGGCGTTCGTCCGCGCCCGCATTCGTCACGCGCCCGGCTGCGTCACAAAGTCGATGAGCTCTTCGACTTTGCCGATCAACGCCGGTTCCAGATCGTTCCAGTCGCGCACGCGCGAACGGATGTGCCGCCACGCCGCGGCGATGTCGGCCTGATTTGCGTGCGGCAAACCGAGGGCCTGACACGCGCCGCGCTTCCACTCGATGTGGCGCGGCACGTTCGGCCAGCCCGCCATGCCGAGCCGCTGCGGCTTCACCGCCTGCCAGATGTCGACGTACGGATGCCCGACCACCAACGTGTCCGGCCCGCCGGGCCCGCGCCTTACCGCCTCGGCGATCCGCGCCTCTTTCGACCCGGAAACGAGGTGGTCCACCAGCACGCCAAGGCGCCGGCGCGGCTCGGGACGAAACTCCTCGACGATGCCCACCAGGTCGTCCACCCCGCCGAGGTACTCGACGACGACACCCTCGATGCGCAGGTCCTCGCCCCACACCTGCGCGATGAGCTCGGCGTCGTGCCGGCCCTCGACATAGATCCGACTGGACCGGGCCACCCGGGCGCGCGCATCGCGTACCGCGACCGAGCCGGAAGCCGTCCGGCCCGTGCCGGTCGGCGCCGCGCGCCGCGGAGCGGTCAGGATCACCGGGCGGCCCTCCAGCAGGTACCCGGGCCCCAGCGGAAAGCCACGGACGTGGCCATGGCGGTCCTCGAGCTGGACGCGACCGTACTCGACCCGAACCACCGCGCCGACGTAACCGCTCTCGACGTCCTCGACGACCAGGCCCGGGTCAGCCGGGTGCTCGGTCGAGCGGGGCTTGCGCCGACCCGCGGCCAGAACGTCGGTGCCGTAGCGATCATCCACGCGGCAATACTAGAAAGGCTTGCGCCTAAACGCCGTTACGGCGCGCCAGGCGATTGCACCGGGCCGCCGCACGCCGATAGGTAGTCGTCGTAGTTCCACGTCTTCAGGAAGCCTTGGCCCGCTTGCAGTCCGCGCTGATACAGCGCCTCGCGCTGTTCATCGGTGATGCCGAAGTCGATCGGGCTCACCTCGTCGGCGGGCACGAAGATGGTGCGGCGCACGGTGCAAGGATCGTCGATGTAGGCGTTGTCTTGATTGCTCACCAGGCTCTCGATCGCCGCTATCCCCAACGACACCGGACCATGCACCGGATGCGTGGGCGGGATGCCGGGGCGGGCGGACAGCCGGATGCCGAAGGTGGGCCAGCGCGGTCCCGGGCGGTCGAACAGGTCGACGGGGAAATCGGATAGCAATCCGCCGTCCACCCATGTCGCGCCGCCGACGCGGACCGGCTCGAACACGTAGGGAATCGCGGCGGACGCGTGCACCGCGCGTGCCACCGGAAAGGTGTCCGGGTCGATGCCGTACGAGCGCAGATCCCAGGGGATGCGCACCAGCTGGCGCCGCGACAGGTCGCTGGCGGTGACGACCAGCGACCAGGCGAACTGGTCGGGCTCCTCGCCGGTGCGCAGGTCGGCGAAGGTGTGCACCCCGAATTCCGCGAGGAGATCGGTCAGCAGCTGTTGCAGGTAGGCGCCCCGGTACACCCCGTCGGACAGCAGCAGCGACAGTCCCCCGCCGATCAGCGGGATGTGCCCAACCAGGTTGCGGTCCAGGATCTTTCGATAGTCGATGTTGCGCATGATCTCGGCCAGCCGGCTGAGCGGTTCGCCGGATTTCTGCAGGGCGGCGACCAGGGAGGCGACGATCGCGCCGGCACTGGTGCCGGCGACGCGCGGAAACCGGTAGCCAGCGGCGGCGAGGGCATCCACCGCCCCCACCAGGCCGATGCCCCGGACACCACCGCCTTCGCAAACCAGATCGACCGAGTCCAAAGTGGCCCCCTACCAACCAAATTCAACCTGCCGGTGGTGCAGCAAAGACGCTCTCCGCCAGCATACGCCGGCACCACGCCCGGTAGGCGTCGGCGCTCCAACCGCCGCGATGGGTCATCCGCAGATAGGTCTCGGCGCTGCAGAGCACCCCCGCCGTCTCGACGAGTTCGTCGAACGGCACGTCATCGCGCAACCAGCCCCGATCGCGGTGCACGTCGAGCACCCGCCGGACCTGCCCGTTGATGCCGGCGATGAACTCGGTCAGGTAGCGATCCAGCTTGGGGTCGGAACCGGCGCCGCTGAGCAACGCGGGCGCTAGTCTTGCGGTCCGCTCGTGCACATCCGTGACGAACGTGACGATAAAGTCCAGCGCCTCATCGAGGTCGTCGAGGGCGATCATGGTGCGGCCGACATCGAGATTCAGCAGATTTTCTTCACCGGCCACCCCCACCCCGGCGTACTCGATGGCCGCGATCAACAGGCGCGCTTTCGTCCCCTGCCCCTGCACTGTCTCAGCCGAAACACCCGCCGCGGCAGCAATTTTCGCCAATGTGGTGCGCTCATAGCCATCGGCGGCGAACAGTTCGGCCGCCGATGCGAGCACCCGCGTTCGAGTGAGCCCGGCCTGCTGTTGGCGCAGCGCCGATCGATAGGTACGCGTCTTGGCGGATATTGACTCCGGTGCCATAGTAATGAATACTACGCGATACCAGTCGGGGGCGACAGGCGGGAGCGGCAAGTGTCATCGATCGTCTTCGCCAGCATTCCGGTACATGGGCACATCACGCCGTTGCTGGCCGTCGCCGAGAAATTCGTCAAGCGCGGCGACGACGTGCGCTTCGTCACGGGCTCGCGTTACGCGGATAAGGTCGCGGCCACGGGCGCATCATTTGTGCCGCTGCCTCCGGAGGCCGACTTTGACGACCGGAACATCGCCGAGAGCTTCCCCGAACGCGCCCGGTTGAGGGGCCTCAAGGCGGTCGCCTTCGACATCGAAAACGTCTTTTCCCGACCCGCCAAGCTGCAGTACGACGCCATCGACGCCGCCATTGCGGCGCAACCCGCCGACGCTGTGCTCGCCGAGCAGAATTTCCTTGGGGCCGCGTTCCTGCTCGCCCACCAGCGCGCCGCGCGCCCAGCGGTCGTCATTTGTGGCGTCATTCCGCTGTGCATCGACAGCCGCGACACCGCCCCCTTTGGCATGGGGCTGCCGCCGGCACGCGTCTTGAACCGGCATCGCAACGCCGCGCTGGCCCCTCTGCATCGCCGAATCCTGCGGCAGGGCAACCGAACACTCAACGACCTTCACCGGCAAGTGCACGGGCTCGATATGCCGGACACAATGATGAATTGGTACCGGCGGGCCGACGCGTTCGTCCAGTTCAGCGTCTCCGCGTTCGAATACCCCATGTCCGACACACCTACCGCGCTGCATTTTGTCGGGCCACTGTCCGCTGCCGGTTCACGGATTCCACTGCCGGACTGGTGGGGCGAACTCGACGGGACACGCCCCGTCATCCACGTCACTCAGGGCACGTTTGCCAATGGCGACTACGACCAGGCGATCGCACCAACGCTGCACGCGCTTGCCGACGAGGACGTTCTGGTCGTGGTCGCGACGGGCGGTCGACCACTGGACACGTTGCCCCCGCTACCCGGGAATGCGCGCGCCGCGAACTACCTGCCCTACGACGAATTACTGCCGCGTACTGCGGTTTACGTCACCAACGGCGGCTACGGCGGCGTCCAGTACGCACTGCGCTACGGCGTGCCGATCGTCGCTACCGGTGGCAAGGAAGACAAGCCGGAGGTTGGCGCCCGCGTCGCGTGGTCAGGCGTCGGCCGGCGGATCAGAAGTGAACGACCGACCGCGGGTGCGCTGCGCCGCGACATTCTGGCGGTGCTGCACGAGCCGCGCTACCGGCAGGCAAGCAAGCGCATCGCCGCCGACATGGCCGCGGCACCGGGCTTCGCCGGATTGGCCGAGGTCGTCGACGGATTGATCGCCGACTCCCCTGCGTCACACGGAGATCCGGCGGCCGTCGACGCCGAAAAAGTGTAGGTGCCCGGGTTCGGGGTGCAGCCGCACCCGGCTGCCCTTCTGCGGCGGGTTGCGGCCGTCGGCGCGCGCCACGACGTTTTGCGCAATGACCTTGCCGCCGTCGGCGAAGCGGCCGTACAGGTAGGCGTCGGCGCCGAGTTCCTCGACCACGTCGACTTCCATCTCCACGCCGAGGGTGCCCAGTTCGAAGTGTTCCGGGCGAACTCCGACAACGATTTCGCTTGCCCCGCCCGCGATTTCACGCGGTAGTTGGATGGGCCAGTCCCCCAGCAGCACCGTCGAATCGACGATGGGGAGGGTGAACAGGTTCATCGCAGGCGATCCGATGAATCCGGCGACGAAGACGTTGGCGGGGTTGCGGTAGAGCTCGCGAGGCGCCGCGAACTGTTGCAGCAGGCCGTCGCGCAGCACCGCGACGCGGTCGCCCATGGTCATGGCCTCGACCTGGTCGTGGGTGACGTAGACGGTCGTGGTCTCGAGCCGACGCTGCAGGGCGGCAATCTGGTTGCGGGTCTGCACCCGCAGCTTGGCGTCGAGGTTCGACAGCGGCTCATCCATCAAGAACACCTGGGGGCGGCGCACGATCGCGCGCCCCATCGCCACCCGCTGCCGCTGGCCCCCGGAGAGGTCTTTGGGCTTGCGATCCAGATACGGTTGCAGGTCAAGCAGTTTCGCCGCGTCCAGCACCCGCTCGGCGATCTCGGCTTTCGGGGTCTTGGCTATCTTCAGCGCAAAGCCCATGTTCTGCGCCACCGTCATGTGCGGGTACAGGGCGTAGTTCTGGAAAACCATCGCCACATCGCGATCTTTGGGATCGACGTTGGTGACGTCGCGGTCGCCGATCCGGACACACCCGGAGTCCAGCGACTCCAATCCGGCCACCATCCGCAGCGACGTCGTCTTGCCGCATCCGGACGGCCCGACCAGCACGACGAATTCGCCGTCGGCGACGAACAGGTCAAGGCCGTCCAACGCCGGCCGGTCGGTACCCGGAAAGCACCGTGTCGCCTGCTCGAAGCTCACCGAAGCCATTGTCACCCACTCATTCCGGTCACCGCGATGCCACGCACAAACGAACGCTGGGCGACCGCGTAGATGATCACGAGCGGGATCATGATGAGCATCGAGGCCGCCATGATCACCGGCCAGCGCGCGACGTACTCCCCGCGCAGCCGGACCAGGCCCAGCGTCAGGGTGGCCAGGTTGTTGCGCTGAATCATCAACAGCGGCCACAGGAAATCGTTCCAGACGTTGACCCAGGTGAGCACGGCGAGAACCATCACCGCCGGCCTGGCGTGGGGCAACAGGATCCGCCAGTAGATCTGCCACGGCGAGCAGCCATCGAGAATCGCGGCCTCCTCGAGATCCCCGGGGAGCGTTTGGAAGAACTGCCGCATCAGGTAGGTGCCGAACGCGCTGCCGAACAGGCCCGGCACGATCATCGCCCAGGGGGTGTCGACCCAGCCGGCGAGGCGCATGATGATGAACTGCGGGATCACGGTGACCGTCAGTGGAACCATCAGCGTGCCGAGGTACAGCACGAACAAGGTGTCACGGCCGCGAAACTGCAGGCGCGCGAAGGCGTATCCGGCCAGAGAGCAGAAGAAGACCTGCCCGGCCGTCACGCATCCGGCGTACAGCACGGTGTTGAAGAACATGCGCCAGAACGGCATCACCGCGAACACGTCGGTGTAGTTCGACCAGCGCGGGTGGGCGGGCAGCAGCTTCGGCTGGCTGATCTCGCCCTCTCGTTTCAGCGATCCCGAGATCGCCCAGGCGATCGGGAACAGCCAGGTCCACGCGATGGCAAGCAGCGCGATGTAGACCGGAACCGCGCGCAGGACGCCGCGTTTGACGATGCGCTCAGCTAAGGCCACGAGACGCCTCCACCGAACGCTGCCGGGTGATCCGCAACTGAACCACGGTCAGCACCAACAAGATCGCGAACATCACCCATGCCAGTGCCGAAGCATAGCCGAACTCCAGGAAGGAGAAGGCATGCTGAAACAGCATGATGCCCAACACGTAGGTCGAGGTCTCCGGCCCGCCGTTGGAGCCGTTGAGAACGTAGACCACGTCAAACGCCTGGAACGCGTGGATGATTGAAATGACGATGACGAACGAGATCGCGCCGCGGATCAGCGGCAGCGTGATGAAGGCGAACTGCCGTATCTCCCCCGCACCGTCGATTTTGGCTGCCTCGTAGACGGTTTCGGGCACCCCTTGCATCGCGGCCAGCAGGATGACGGTGGCGAACGGGACACTGCGCCACACGCTGACGATGCACAGCGATGTCATCGCCCAGTTGGGGTCGACCAGCCACGGGACCGGGCCGATTCCCACCCACCCCAGCATGATGTTGAGCAGGCCGTTGTCGGTGTTGAACACGAACTGCCAGACGACCGCCATCACCACCGATGAGATGGCCAGCGGCAGGAACACGATGGTCCGGAAGATCGCGATGCCCCTGACTTTCCGGTTCAGGACACCGGCCACGACGAGGCTGATGATGACGGTCGGCACCACCGTGCCCAGGGTGAACACCACGGTGTTGCGGATGGCAATTCCGAACAGCGGGTCGGACGTGAACAGCTGCTCGAAGTTCTTCAGCCCCACAAACTTTGGTGGATTGAACACGTCCCACCGCTGAAAGCTCATGTACAGCGAGAAACCGAGGGGAAAGAGCATGAAGACCGTGACCGCGAGCAGGTTCGGCGCGACAAAGAAGCGGCCTGCCCATTCGCGCCGGCGCGACGGACGCGCGCCCGGAGGTCGTTGGCCGCGGGCCGGCGTAGGTTCGGCGGAGGTGTCGATCGATGTCATGGGCTTTGCAGTACCTCGTCAACGGCTTGTGCCAGGCCTGTCAGCGAGCTGGCCGGGCGGGCCCCGCGCAGCACCGGCCCCATATTGCGATCCATCAGCGCGACGATCTTCTCCCACGCCGGGGTGACCGGCAAGCCCTCGGAATACGACGGCCCCTCGGTGAGCACCGCGAGGTTACGGATCCTGTGGTGAGCCTTGGCGAATCCATCCGAGTGCAGCACGGAGCGCAGCACCGGGACGAAGAGGCACGACGCGGCGATGATCGCCTGTCCGACGGGGCCGGTGGCGAATTTGACGAACTCCCATGCCTGTTCCTTGCGCTGACTGCTCGCCGAGATCGACAACCCGGTGGTGCCGATATTCGAGCAGGCGCTGCGCCCCTGGGGCCGGGAGGGTCCTACCGGTAGCGGGGCGACGTCGAAGTCCAAGTCCTCGGCCCGGATAAAGGTCTGGTATCGCCAGTGGCCGCCAAGCGCAATGGCCGCGTTGCCCGATGCGAACAGGTCGGGCGTGGACATCGACTGCACGTCGGACGCGTCGGGTGCCACCTTGTGCTTGTTGGCGAGGTCGGCGTAGAACTGCACCGCCTCCATGAACGCGGGGTGATCGAAATTGAGGTGGGTCGGGTTCTTCTGCGGCGTGGACCAGGGCACGCCGTTGTTCAAGGCGAACAGCCCGGCCGAGTAGTACGAGACGAAGGTGTTCACGAAACCCCACTGCGTGACGCGTCCCGAGCGGTCCCGTTTGGTCAACGCCTTGGCCGCGTCCAGGAATTCGGCGAAGGTCCAGGACGTGCCCCAGCTGGTGGGCGGGGCCGGCACACCGGCCTCGGCGAAGAGCCGTTTGTTGTACCACAAGTAGTTTCCGGACCATTGCTCCGGAAAGCCGAATTGCCCTCCGTCGTAGGTGAAGGTGTCATACAGCGCCTCGACGCTGTCGGCCTTCAGCTGCGCGGCAAATCCCGGGTCGCGCGCCAGGAAGTCATTCAGGTCGTGCAGCACGCCCCGGGCGGCCAGCTCGGCGTAGGTCAGTTCCCACGTCTGCAGCACATCGGGGCACTTGCCGCCCGCACAAAAGGTCGACAGCTGCTGCATCACCCCGGGCCCGGACCGCACCGCCCGAACCTTGATGTCGGGATGGCGGCGCTGGAATTCGTCGACGACCCGGAGGCGGGCGGCGGCCTCGTCGGGATTGGCGGCGAAGAAGAACGTCAGCGCGTCGTCGTCGGACGCGCAGCCGGCGCCCAAGGGGGTCAGCGCTGCCGCGGTGAGCGCACCGGCTCCCCGCAGCAGGCTGCGCCGTCCGAACGGCTTATCGAGCATCGTGCTTCCGATCCTGGCTCGTCACCGGCCTCCTCGCCGACTGGCTCCCCTGTCCTTGGTACCCGATGAGCCTGCGCTGTTCTTGAGATGACCACTGCGGCAGCGCCAGGGTCGCCCGCCGCAGGCGGTCGCCGTCACCAGTGATGTCAATCGCGTGGATCCGGCCGCCGGCGGCGATCCCGATCTCCAGCAAGACCTGCGCGCGCCCCCGCGGCGCGAGAACGATGCCCGGAGCACCGTCGATGAGCATGACGACACCCGCCCGCGCGCGGCGGGCAAACAGGCGCGTCTCCTCGGCGACCTCTCGGGCGCCGCGTACCTCGGTCGGCACGTCGTCGCGCACCAGGGCGGGGTCGACCCTGCGGACCACGTCGGGGGCGAGCAGCTCGAGCAGCGTGGCGATGTCACCACCGCGGGAGGCCACCAGAAACGCGTCGACGATTTCCAGGTGCTCGGCCATGCGTCGCGGTTCGGTGGCGGGCCCGTGGTGCAGACGCCCACGCGCACGGCTGGCCAGCTTTTTCGCGGCCGCCGGCGAGCGGTCGAGCACGCCGGCGATGGTCTCGAAGGGCATGGCGAACACGTCGTGCAGGACGAAGGCCACCCGTTGCGCAGGTGACAGCCGGTCCAGCACCACCAGCAGCGCGCTGCTCACCGAATCGGCCAGCAGCGCGTCTTCGTCCGCCGGAGCCGACGGGGTTGCCGTCAGCCGGTCGAGGTCTGCCGCATCGGCCAGCGGTTGCTCGGCGCGGCGTTTGCGCACGCGAAGCTGGTCGAACGCCGCGTGCGCGGTGATGGTGGTGAACCAGCCGGTGAGGTTGGCGATGTTCGCCAGGGCGTCGGAATCGCAACGACTGGCCTTCAACCACGCGGACTGCACCGCGTCGTCGGCATCGGCTGTCGACCCGAGCAATTGGAACGCGACCGACCTCAAGTGCCGGCGGTCCGCATCGAAGCGGCGCGCCAGGTCGTCCAGATCCACCGAACTTTTCGTTGCGCTCATCGGGTCACCTTTTCCGTGCGGGAGTCGTCAAACCGATGACCGCATCCATCGAACTCTCGGACCTAAGGAGACCTGCGTCATGACCCTATCGATTGTGCGCCGCGCCCGACGCGGCCGCCACGCGGCTCGCCGCTGCGGAAACAATTGCACCGCAAGGGATTGACCCGATGCATACCGCCTACCTCACCGTCACGCTCATCACCGCGGTCGTTACGGCCGGGATCGCCGTGGCCGACTTCGTTCCGGCCAAGTTCGTGCTGGCAAACTCGGCCGAGGTTGGCGTGCCGCGATCGTGGCTGCGGCCGCTCGCGGCCGTAAAGCTGGCGGGGGCCACCGGATTGGTCGTCGGGCTGCTGGGGCTGCCGTGGTTGGGCATCGCGGCAGCCACCGGCCTGGTGCTGTTCTTCGTCGGCGCGGTGGCGACTCACCTGCGGGCGCATGTCCTGTACAACATCGCCTTCCCCGGCGCCTACCTCTGCCTGTCGGCGGCCTCGCTGGCCCTGGTGGCCGCCCACTGAGCGGGGACTAGAAAAGTAATCGGCTCTTGACGGCCCCGTCCTGCTTGCGCGCGACGTCGAGCACGAACTCCTGCATCACGGGGTCGTCGAGGGCGCTGTCGAACTCCATCGCCACCACCGCCCTGCCCTCGGCAAACACCAGATAAGTCACCGCTTTTGACTTGTCCGGCGACTTGCCGACGCCCATCCATCCATTGGTCCCGATTTCGAACGGCTCCGGCGGGGTCGCGACGTACTTGGGAAAGGCGGACAGGCGGTCGCTTTCGGACTGCAGGGCAACCGTGGGATCGATCGAGACATAGATGGTGTCGGAAATGGTGCGGGTGTGATCGGGACTGCCGAAGTTTTGTCCCGCTCCCGCGCCACCGCCGGGATCCTGCGTCGGCGGCCCGACCGCCGTGAAGTTGTGCCCGACATCACTGGCCTGGATCAGCAGGTAGGTGTAGTCACCAAGCGCAGCGGAGCCCGCGGGCGTGGTCGACGGAGTGGTCGCCGCCGGCGAACCCGATGACTTCGTCGACGAGGGAGACGGCTTTTCGCCACTGCCGCAGGCCGTTACGGCGGTGAGCGCGCCGGTCAGCGCCACGGCGATGCCGAAGGTGCGCGCTAGATGCATTGTTTGCCTCCGTGATATTGGTATGGCGCCGAGCGCGCCGACGGCAACGGCTCGCTCACGCAGGAAAGTACCGGACCCTGGTGATCGCCTCGCCACGCCATGGCACGTCGGCGAAGAGGAGGCCGCGGCCGTGGTCCGAGTTGAGCGAGACGGTGACGGTGGCCCCCGACGCGATCACCTTTTCCGGCCGCGCCCCGCTGAGTTGTTGGGCGAGCTTTGCGATGTCAAGCGGACCGGAGTCACCCAAAGTTATTGGGGCCGTGGGAGACAGAGCATGCGAGGCCTCGGCGGTGTCGCGGCGGGCCAGAGCATCGACGAAGGCCTGCATCAGCCTCTTGTGCCGAGCACCCACGCGGCGAAAGCCGCTCATGAAGCCGGCCGTTCCGCGTAGCCGCTGGATGGTCAACAGGTCTCGGGATAAGCGCAGCCCCGGCGTTATCGCTCCGGGACCGGTTCGCAGGAACTGCAGCATCATCGCCGGCAGCTCCCAGTAGGCGCGTAGTTCGGCAAACCGCCACTCGCCGTTGGCCTCTCGGAGGTCGTAGCGCAGAAACGCGGGGATGTACATCGTGACCGCGGACCCCATCGACACCTCGAGTTCGAGGTCTCGCAGCACTACGGTGCCGAAGACGACGTCGAAATCCCGGTGAAACGTGATGTCGCGCGGCCGGATGAAGGTGTCGTAGAAACGCCCGATCTCCGGGATGCCGGCGTGCGGCCGCGAACCGACCGGGTCTTCGATTCGGCCGTCAGCCGTGAACAGCCCCACCCATGCGGCCCGGTCATGTGCCGCGGCGGCCCGCGGCGAGCGTTCGACCGCGGCGAGCAGATGCTCCCGGTCCAGTGGCGCCACCATGGACTAAGCCCCCACCAATTCGACGCCGGCCGAACGCATCTCCGCCAAGGCGGCCGCGGCCGAATCCGGTGCGACCGCGGCCGTGAGGTCGACCAGCACCCGGGTGGTCAGCCCCGCCCGCACCCCGTCTTCAGCCGTCCGCCGGACGCAATGGTCGGTGGCGATCCCGACCAGGTCGACCCCGTCGATTCCCCGCTGCTGCAACCACTCGAGCAGCGCGGTCCCGTCGTCGTCGGCGCCTTCGAAACCGCTGTACGCCGCCGCAAAGGCTCCCTTGCGAAACACGGCTTCGATCGGGGCGGTGTCAAGATCGGGATGAAACTGCGCTCCGTGACTCCCCGCGACGCAGTGCCGCGGCCATGATGCCGAGAAGTCGGGCTGATCCGAGAAGTGGTCGCCCGGGTCGATATGGAAGTCCTGCGTCGCCACCACGTGCCGGTAGCCGGGCCGGCCGGCCAGGTGGCGGTTGATCGCGACGGCCAACGCCGCGCCGCCGGGGACCTCCAGTGAGCCGCCCGCGCAGAAGTCGTTTTGCACGTCGACGATGACCAGCGCCCGCATAGGCCCACCCTAGCGTCGGGGAAACCCGCCAGCTGGGGCGATAGGCCGCACGGTTTGTTTGCCGACCGGCCGGGTAACCAGGCTGCCATGGTGATTCGGAGAATCGCGCGGCCCTTGTTGTCGGCGGCGTTCATCGGGCAAGGAATCAATTCCCTACTCAACCCCAAGTCAGCGGCCGAAGCCGCCGCACCCACGGTAGACGGCCTGCAGTCGCTGCCCGACCCCATCGGGAGCAGCATCCCGAGCAACCCCCAGACGGTCGCGCAAGTCAACGCGGCCGTTCAGATCGGGGGCGGCCTGTTGCTGGCCAGCGGCAAATTGCCGCGGGTGGCCTCGGCTGCGCTGGCATTTACCGTGCTGCCCGCCAATCTGGGAACGCACTCGTTTTGGAATGAACCCGACCCACAGCTCAAGGCCGAGAAGCGTCAGCAATTCCTCACCGATCTGAGCTTGGTGGGCGGCCTGTTGATCGCGTCAGCCGACACCGCGGGCAAACCTTCGCTGGGATGGCGCGGCCGCCGGGCCGCCGAACGGCTCTCGGAGCGGGTGTCCTCTGCGCTGCCGGGCTCCGACGACACCGACTTCGCCGAGCTTGGCGAGAGGATCGCCCACGGACTCCACGTGGGTGCCGAACGGGGCCGCGAGCTGGCCAGCACCGCGGCAGAACGCGGCGCCCCCTACGCCGAAGCCGCCCTGGAACGCGGCAAGGAACTCGCCGACGCCGCGGCAGAACGCAGCGCGCCACTGGCGCAGAAGGCACGCAAGCGGGGCCAGGAACTGGCCAGCACCGCAGCAGAACGCGGCGCTCCCTACGCCGAAGCGGCACTGGAACGCGGCAAGGAACTCGCCAACGTCGCCGCCGACCGCAGCGCGCCACTGGCCAAGAAGGCGCGTAAACGTGGCGAGAAGCTGGCCAAGACCGCCCGCGCCCGCGGCGCCGAGTTAGCCGAATCCGCTCGTGAGCGGGGCAGCGAATGGGCCGACATCGCCGCCGACCGCGGCAGTGAATGGGCCGACATCGCCGCCGACCGCGGCAGCGAGTGGGCCGACATCGCGCGGGAGCGTGGCAGTGAGTGGGCCGACACGGCACGCGAACGCGTTGGCGCACAGACTAAGAGCCGCAAGCGCCGTCCCTGGTAGCCGAGTTCGCCAGGAACGTGTCGACGATTATGTCGACATCGTGAGCGATGTCCACGGTGACACCGGATTCGTCAGGGTCAAGGGGCTCCAAATCGCCGAATTGTGACCGCAACAACGCGGCGGGCATGAAATGCCCTGGCCTGCCTGCCATTCGGTCCTCGATCAGCTCCGACGAACCGCGCAGGTGCAGAAATTCGACGCGTGGGCAGCGTGCGCGCAGCTGGTCGCGGTAGCTGCGCTTGAGCGCCGAACAACTCACGACGCCACCGCCGCGGTGCGCGGCCAGCCACTCCCCGACTCTTTCCAGCCAGGGAAAGCGGTCCCCGTCGTCGAGCGGCTCACCGGCGCTCATCTTGGCGATGTTGGACTGCGAATGCAGGGTGTCGGCGTCCACGAACTCCACCCGCAGCCGTTGCGCGAGTGCGGCACCCACCGTCGACTTGCCCGAGCCCGAGACGCCCATCACCACGATGGGCGTCGACGCGCGGTGCGCCGGCTCGGCTATGTCTGTCCCATGTTGCGGTTCCATTCCATCCAGCCGACGCCGGTGCGCCCGTCGGTGGTGGTGACGCCCACCCAGGCCCGAGCGAACTCGCTGACTCGTCCCTCCGCGGAGGTCAGACGTACCGGGGCATTCCCCCGCACCTCGATGTTGGCGGTGAGTTCGGCGGGTTCCAGGTTCAGCGTGTCGCTCAGCGGTAACCCGTTGGTGTCGAAGTCTTCTCGGCTGTTCACCGCGCTCAGTTCGATCATGCTGCCGGCGGCATCTTGGACGTAGCCGACGCTGAAGGCCGGGACGCCCGGGATGCGGATGTTGACCCCATGCACGTGAGTGCCTTCGTCGAGGTGCAGCGCGCTCCACACCCAGTCCATACCCCACCAGTCCCGGACGCCCCAGGAGTGATCACGTTGTCCCGCAACCGAATCCACGCGGTAGCTCTGGCCGTCGACGCTCACGGTTCCCGAGACGGTGCACGGGATTTCGTAACGCGTCGTCACCCGGTACTTGTAGGGCGTGCCGTCGGTGGCCCACACCAGGTTCATCGCCAACTCGACCGGAGTTCCGGATTCACCACGCAGCAGGGCCGACGGGTCCGAATAGGACTGGCCGCGCCCGCGCAGATCGACTCGGTAGTCCTGCAACGGGGCACTGGCCGCGTGGTCGAGCTCTAGCCTGTCGGCGCGCACCGCCCACGGATCCGCGGGTAGCGGGACCTCGACGGCGATGGCCGTGGTCGGCAGGTCGGGCCCGCACAACAGGGCCTGCACCCACGCGGTCTGCTGATTGGCGATCAGGCCGATGCGGAACCAGCCGCCCAAACCCTGTGCGGCGTCGACGAAGTCGGAGTACCAGCTCTCGCTCCACAGCGGTTCGTCGGTCGCGGTGTGTGCGAGTTCGTCGTCTTCGGACGGCCGCAGCGGCTCCGGTGCCGCCGGATCGGGCAGCACGGCCAACGCATCGGTGGCCAGCACATGGTCGCAGTTGCGTTGCAGCATGGTCATGAACATCTGGTCGCCGCGCTCGGTGCGCTCCACCAACATCGACGAGACGATCGCCATCATCACGCCGAAAAAGCTCTGCCGGCGAACGCCCTCGGCGACGTCGTCCACGGTCAGGGACGCGCCGGGTCCCAGCGCCTCGTGGTATGCGCCCAGCAATGCGTCGTAGTGCTCGCGGCGTACCTCCGCGGGCAACGCGCAGCCGAGGAAGTAGGCCAGATCCGTCTGAGCCGGGCCCCACGAAACCGTCTGCCAGTCAACGACCGTCAGCGCCCGGTCGGCGCCGTCGGTGCCGAACAACATGTTGTCCAGTCGATAGTCGCCGTGCACCAGGCCCTGGATTCGGTCCTGTCCAGCCTCGTCGGCCACGTAGTCGTCGAACGCGGCCACCAGGCGCTCGCACACCACGCGGTGCTCCGGCGCGATCTGCTCGCCGTAGCGGTCGACGAACCCCGCGTAGAGGCCGGCGATCATCGCCTGGCTGAGCGGGGAATCGCGGTTGAGCCAGGGCGCCTGGGCCAGCGACGTGTCGCCCAGCAACGGGCCGTGCAGCCGCCCCAATTCGGTGACCGCCAGCATCGCCTGTTCGATTGTGGCACCGGCGATTTCGTTGCCTACGGCAGCCGGGGCGGCATCGCCGAGCAGCAGGTCGAACACTCCTGTCGAGGTGTCGACCGCGGCGTGATAGCACTGCGCAATCGGACCGCCCAGCCCCGGCGCGATGTCGCCGTAGAACCGGACCTCACGCTCGTAAAGGCCCAGGGCCGAGCCGGTTTGCCGGCTCACCGGATCGGCGGCCGCGACCTTCAACACCACCGACTCCGGCCGGTCCGGGCCGGCGGCTCCGTCGGCGTAACGGAGTTGGACACGGTAGCACTCGCTCATCTGGCCGGTGCCGATGCGCTCGATGTCGAAATCGGCGATCTCTCCAGCGCCGATCGCGGAGGCGAGCCAGGAGGCGGTGAGGTCGCCGGGTCGTTCGATGACTGGCTCGGTTACGGTGTCCATGAAGTCCTCTGTCGTCGTTGACAAATAGATGCCAGGCCAGCGTGCCAGGTCAAGGCGCTAAAGAGAAGCCGTCCCATGCCATCCGGCGATCAGGGTGCGGATCGAACTCGACGCGGCACTTGCGGTCGAAGACCATGACCGCGCGGTCGTCGTGGTTGTATTGCGGCCAATCGTCGCCCGGAACCCCGGTGCGGCTGAACGACCGCCAGCGCCGTTGCACCTGATTGCTCACCCGCAGTGCGGCACGCTGGTCGGCCGCGGCGGTCAGCAACGCACCGAAGCGGGTGCGGTAGACGTCGAAAACCGCGAGCAGCTCGGTCGCATGCGTCGCGCCCAGGCCCGACCAGCGCAGCGTTCGCGGCGCATAGTCATATCGGTACAGGTAAGTGGGCGCGTGGCTGCTGTGGGCCTCCGCGATCTGCCAGGCCGCCGAGCTGAACGCGAAGTCACCGCCCAACTGGATGCACGCCGAGGCCGAGGGATAGTCCGGATAGGCGGCCGTAATGCGTTCGCGGGCAACCGGTTCCGTGTCGGCCAGCAACTCTTCGATCATCGATTGATTCGTCGGCAGCATCTTGAGGAAGCGGGTGAACAATCGGCCCTCTTCTGCGTTGGTTCCCACGATCAGCGGCACGCGATGCGCTCGACCGGTGCGCATGGCCTCGACGGGATCCAGCGGCAGGCAGTCGTCGCCGATGACCGGGCCGATCGGGAAGGCGCCCAGCCTGCTTTCCATGCCCTGATCGATCAGCTCATGCTGAGCCTGGACCAGTTGGGCCGCGGGCACCCGCAGCAGCGCTTCGGCGGCGTCGTCGGTGCCGACGCCGAGCAGCGTGGCGAAGCGTTTCGCGAATTCGGCCGAGATCTCCTTCGGCCGCACCAGACCGGACGCCGGGCTTTCCGCGATCGCTTGGGCGAACAGGCCTTCGGCGGCCGGCACCGCCAGCAGCGTGGCGGTCATGCACGCGCCCGCGCTCTCGCCGAAAATGGTGACATTGTCTGGGTCGCCGCCGAATTCCGCGATGTTGCCGCGAACCCATTGCAGCGCGAGCACCAGGTCGCGCAGGTACAGGTTGCTGTCGATGGTGATGTCGCGGGTGGACAGCGACGACAGGTCCAGGCAGCCCAGCGCGCCGAGCCGGTAGTTCACCGACACGTATACACAACCGCGCCGGGCCAACGCGGCGCCGTCGTACAGCGGGGTGGCCGAGCTACCCAGGATGTAGCCGCCGCCGTGAATGAAGACCATCACCGGCAGCGGCTCGGCGGACGGGGTCTCCGGCGTGACGACGTTGAGGGTGAGGCAGTCCTCGCTCATCGGCTGATACCTGCCTGCCAGACCCGACATGCCGAGCAGGGTGTATCGACGCTGCTGCGGCGCGCAGCCGGTGAAGCCATGGCAATGCCGCACACCGGACCACGGCAGGGCCGGCTGCGGCGCCCGGAATCGCAGCCGTCCCACCGGGGGCCGGGCATACGGGATGGATCGCCAGCGGTTCACGCCGTCCCGCGTGAAGCCTTCGACGGTGCCTGCGGTCGTGTGGGCGCGGATGGTGCGCTCATGCATAGTCCGACGGTAGCCGACACTACGTCCGTAGGGTGGGTGGAGCGGCCAAATCCGGGGTGCGGCGGTTAGCCTGGCGACATGCGGATCGCCGCGCTGACCACCGTGTTGCTTCTGGTTGCCGGATGCTCGCATACGGTCGGCGGCCAGTCGCAGGGTTCGAGCACGACCGCCGCGTCGAGCTCCGCCCCGACGTCCGGGAACAAACCGTCGACCGCACCGGCCCCCGGCGCCGCGATCTCCGACGTCATCCGGTGGATCGAGGCAGGTCATCCGGCCGACCCGGCCCGATACCACGTGGTCACGCGCGACGGCGCCACCACCCAGCTGGGCAACGACATCGCGTTCACTTTGCCGGCCGTCCCGGAAGGCCGACCGGTCGCGTGCACGACGGATTCCAAGCACACCGGCAACGCGCTGGTCTGCCTGGTCGACCTGGCCAATCCCCCGCCCAAGCCCGACACGGCCTACGGCGAATGGCAGGGCGGCTGGGTCGTCTTCGACGGCATGACGCTGCAGATCGGCGCGGCACGCGGCGACCCGGGGCCATTCGTCAACGGCAACGGGCCCGAGCTGGCCGACGGCGATACGTTGTCGTACGACGATTACCGGTGCCGCGCCGGCCAAGCCGGCCTGTTCTGCGTGAACTACGCCCACCAGTCGGCGGTACGGGTCAGCGGCGCCGGAATCGAGCAGTTCGGTTGCCTGCGGTCGGTGCCGCCGCCCGACGGCGTCGGCGTGGCGTTCGGCTGCTGATCGTCGGTCTCAGTCGGCCATGATCGCAGCGAAGAGCTCGCCCATCTCGTCGGCAGTCCCGCCCGGCACCGTGTAGCCGGCTTCGTCGCGGATGTCTGCGAGGTGATCGCGCACCTCCTCGATCGAGAGCCCGGGGCTAAAGAAGCCCTTTGTCCTGCCGATGAAGAACCGTGAAACATGGCCCGCACCAACGGTATATATCTCCCCCGACACCGGGCAGTCACGATGCGTCAGGAAGGCCGCAACCGGGGCGACCAACGCCGGATCGAGCCGCTGCAGATACTGCTTGACCAGGTCGTCCAGTACCGCCTGTGCGGCCGCGTCATCCGGTGCGGCGGCGCCGTCGACGGAGTGCGCCAGCATCCGCGTGTAGGCGATCGGGGCGATGGCGTTGATCTTGATGTCGCGTCCAGCTGCTTCGGCGGCCAGAACGCGGGTGAGCCCGATCAATCCGGTCTTGGCCGAGCCGTAGTTGCTCATGCCGGCAGCACCCAGTATTCCGGCCGCCGAGCAGGTGTTGAGGATGCGGCCGTAGCCATTGGCGCACATCGCTTTCCACGCCGGCCTCGTGACGTAGAAGGCGCCCTTCAGATGCACGTCCAGCAGCGGCTCGAACCGATCGGCGGTCATGTCCTCGAAGGGGGCGTCCCGCACGATGCCGGCGTTGTTGATCAGGATGTCGACTCGCCCCCACGCGTCCAGCGCGGCGTCGATGATCGCCTGTCCGCCTTCGGGGCTGGTCACGCTGTGCGCATCAGCGACGGCCTGCCCACCCAGCTCGTGGATCTCCTCGACCACCGCAACCGCGGCCGCGGCGTCGGATCCGTCCCCGGTCACCGACCCGCCGATGTCGTTGACCACGACGCGCGCGCCGCGCGACGCGAGCAGCAGCGCGTATTCCCTGCCCAGGCCGCCTCCCGCGCCGGTGATCACGGCGACCTGGTCGTCAAACCTCAGTTCGTTGGTCATCGCATCCTCACCAGCTCACCGGAAGTTCTTTCATGCCATAGATGTCGGCCTCTTTGAACTTCAGGGCATCCGGAGCGACCGCCAGCCTGAGCCCGGGCAAGCGTCTGGCCAACGCGGCGAACGCCGCCTGCATCTCAACTCGAGCGAGATTCGCCCCGATGCATTGATGTACGCCGTAGCCAAACCCCAAGTGCCCGCGAGTATTTCGCTCCACATCAAAGGATTCGGGGTTGTCGACGAACTCGGCGTCCCAGTTCCCGGCGGGGATATTCATCAGGACCATGTCGCCGGCGTGGATCAACTGACCGCCGAGTTCGAAGTCCTCGGTAGCCACCCGGTCCACCTGGCTGTGCACGATGGACAGATAGCGCATCAGCTCTTCGACGATGTTGGCGACCACGGCCGGATCGCCGGTCTCGCCGAGTCGCTTGAAGATGTCCGGACGTTCCAGCAGCGCAACCGTTCCCAGTGAAATCATGTTGGCGCTGGTTTCGTGGCCAGCGACCATCAGGGTCATCCCGGACAAGGCCGCAGTCTCACGCGTGAGCTGGCCTGTCATGACGTAATTGGTAACCAAGCGGCCCATCAGGTCGTCAGCCGGCTCGTGTTCCTTGCGCACCACCAATTCCAGGAGGTATCCGAACATAGCAGCACCGGCCTGTGCCTTTTCGTCCTCGGACGCCCTCGTATCCAGCCCAACCGCGGTGTATTCCTGGAAGGACGCGAGATCCTCGGCGGGCACCCCCAGCAGTAAAGCGATTACCAATGACGGCACCGGCAAGCCGAAATCGCGCACCAGGTCGGCCGGCGCCCCGTTGCGGATCATCTCGTCAAGATGATGGTCGACCAATTCCTGGATCTGGGGCCGCATGGCTTCGCATCGCCGAAAGGTGAACTCGCCGGTCAGCATGCGCCGCAACCGATGATGCTCGGGGTCGTCGACCCGGGCGAACATGACCGGCACGTTGTCCGTGTTCTTCTGCCTCAGATATTCGGGGGTGGTTTCGGCGGACAGACGCGGGTCGACCAGCGCCGCCCGGATGTCGCGGTACCGGCTCACCACCCAGGCCGGCTGGCCGTGGTACACGGCCCGTCGCAGGCCGGATCCCTGGCGCCAGTTGACGAACTCAGGCGGGGGATGCAGCGGGCAGTGCGCGGCGCGCGGCAAAGGTATCACCGGAAGATCCGTGTCGGAACTCAGGTCGGAAGTTGTTGACATCAGCGGGGTTTTCCGATCGTTGAGCTTGCGTTCCGGCGCCAGTACATCGTCACCAGCTGACCGGAAGTTCTTTCATGCCATAGATGTTGGCGTCTTTGAACTTCAGCTCCTCCGCGGCCACCGCCAGCTTGAGCCCGGGTAACCGGCGCGCCAGCGTGGCGAACGCGACCTGCATCTCGACGCGGGCCAGGTTCGCGCCGATGCATTGATGCGCGCCATACCCGAAGCCTAAGTGTCCGCGGGCATTTCGCTCGACGTCGAAAGATTCGGGATTGTCGACGAATTCGGCGTCCCAGTTCCCGGCCAGCAGGCTCATCATGACGTACTCGCCGGCGCGGACCAGCTGGCCGCCGATCATCACATCTTCGGTAGCGATGCGATCGACCTGGCTGTGCACGATGGTCAGGTAGCGCATCAGCTCTTCGACGATGTTGGCGACCACGGCAGGATCGTCGGTCTGCCCGAGTCGCTCGAAAACCTCCGGATGTTCCAGCAGCGCAACCGTTCCCAACGAGATCATGTTGGCCGTGGTCTCGTGCCCGGCCTGCATCATGATCACGGCGTTCATCGCCGTGGTGGCATTGTCGAGCTGGCCCTTGGCCACGTATTCGGTGACCAGGCGGCTGATCAGGTCGTCACCGGGTTCGCGCGCCTTGCGTTCCACCAGCTCCTCGATGTAGGCGTACATCGCCCCGAACGCCTGACCCCGTTCCTCGTCGGTGGATTTCTGATCGAGCCCCTTCGTGGTGCTGTGCTGGAAGAGTTCGAGGTCCTCCGGCGGCACCCCCAACAGCAGCGCGATCACCATGGACGGCACCGGCAAGCCGAATTCGTGCACCAGGTCGGCCGGCGCACCGCCGTCGATCATCTGGCCGAGGTAGTGGTCCACCCATTCCTGGATGCTGGGCCGCATCGCCTCACAGCGCCGGAAGGTGAAGTTGGTGGTCATCATGCGCCGCAAGCGCTGATGCTCGGGATCGTCGGCGCGCGCGAACATCACCGGGACCTTGTTCTCCTCGTCCTTCGGCATCATCGAGTCCGGAATGGTCTTCGCGGACAGGCGCGGATCGACCAGCGCCGCCCTGATGTCCTGGTAGCGGCTGACCACCCAGACCGGGTTGCCCTGGAACATCGCCTTCCGCAGGCCGGGCTGTACCCGCCAATCCACAAACTCGTCCGGGGGCGCGAGCGGGCAGCGTGCGGGCCGCGCGATGGGCAGCACCGGGAGGTCGGCGTCAGAACGCACTTCGGAAGTTGTTGACATCACCCGTGTTTCCTGTTAAGTGTCAGCTGTCTGCCAGTTACAAACTGTAAAGCTACCCTAGATGGCAGTCAACCGTCAGTTAGGCTGTCGGGATGACCGCGGTTGAGGACCGGCCGTTACGGGCCGACGCTGCGCGCAACGTCGAGCGCATCCTGCGCGCGGCGCGAGACGTCTACGGCGAATTGGGGCCCGATGCTCCGGTGGAGGCCGTCGCGCGCCGCGCCGGTGTCGGAGAGCGAACCCTCTACCGCAGGTTTCCGACGAAGGCCGACCTCGTGCTGGCCGCGCTGGAGCAAAGCATCGCCGAGGACCTCACGCCGGTGATCGACAATGCCCGCCGCGCCGACGACCCGCTGCGCGGCCTCACCCAGCTGATCGAGGCCGCAATATCGCTGGGGGCACGCGAGCACAGCCTGCTGACCGCCGCACGCCGCGCGGGTTCGCTCACGTCCGACATCTCGGTGTCGCTCAACGCCGCGCTCGGCGACCTGGTGCGCGACGGCCAGCGCGCCGGCCGGATCCGCGAGGATCTGGTCGCCGACGACCTGCCCCGCCTTATCGCGATGCTCTTCGGCGTGCTCTCGACGATGGATGCGGGCAGCGACGGCTGGCGGCGCTACGTCGCCCTGGTTGTCGATGCGATAGCGGTGAATGAGCGCCAGCCGTTGCCCCCGGCCACGGCGTTGCGGTATGAGGTCGATCCGAACAGCTGGCCGCTTTAAGGCGCGTCAGTTGATGGTCACGCCCGCGTCGACCTTGAACTCCAGCCCCGTCACATAGCGCGACTCATCGGAGAGCAGGAACAGCACCGCGCTGCTGACGTCGGCGGGCTCGACGGCCGGCGTGGGCATCGCATTGATGAAGATCGGGATCAGATCGGACCGCTGCTCGCCCAGGAGCGGTCCGAACGACGGCGGCACCATCCCGGTAGGGACGCCGGTGGGAAGCACGGTATTCACACGGATGCTCTGTGCCGCGAGCTCATTCGCCAACGCCAGGGTCAGGCCGACGACGCCGTGCTTGGCCGCCGTGTAGGGCGTCTGCAGCGGAAAACCTTTGATGGCACCGGCGGAGCTGACGTTGACCAGGCTGCCGCCGCCCTGATTCAGCAGGTGAGGTATCGCGGCCGCGCAGGTGTTCCACACCCCGATGAGGTTGACGTCGACGACCGTGCGCCACTGCTCGGCGGTCGTCTTGTCCCAGGACGCCACCGTGAGCACGCCGGCGTTGGCGACCGACCCGTCCAGGCCGCCCAGCTCGCCGACTCCCTCGTCGACCGCGGACCGCAGTTGGGCCTCGTCGCGAACATCGACAACGTGGCTCACGCAGCGATGACCGAACTCCGTTACCAGCCTTACCGTTTCGGCCAGATCATCCTCGGTGGCCAAGGGATACTCGATCTGAGGCAACGATTGGCACATGTCGACCAGGATAAGGTCCGCGCCCTCCTGCGCGAGCCGCAGCGCGTGGCCCCGGCCCATGCCCCGCGCGGCGCCGGTGATCAGAATGCGTTTGCCGGCAACGCGTCCCGGGGTCGTCAGGCTACCGCTCGTTCCACATCAGCCCGCGCATCGTCGCGGACAGTGGGATGTCCTCGACCCCGATCAGCCCCTGAGGCGCGCGGCACACCCAGTCGATCGCGTTGACGGCCCGGCCGGCCGTCGAGATGCAGCCGGCGTCGGTGGAATCGAAAAGAGGATGGGACACATGGGTATTGATTTCCACCCGCGGTTCGCCCTCCACTACGACGCGGTGTACGCCGGTATGGCCGTCGGGCGGGAACTCCCAGTCGGGCGCCGCGGCCTGGGTGAGCCGGGTGACGTGCTCGAGGGTGATTACCGGCTCGCCGTTGCGCACCCCCTCGGTGGCGAACCGCACCGCGCCCATCTGCCCCGGCTCCACCGTCATCATCGTGCATTCGATTCGCTCCGGCGTATACCAGGGTTCAACGCGCTGGCGCACGTCGTCGAGCTTGATGTCGAGATTGTCCGCCAGGCTGCGTACCTGGCCACCCCACATCGACACGATCACCCCGGGCAAGAACATCATCGGTGAATCGTCGTCGGCCGTCGAACCGAAACCCATTGCTACGCCGGTGAACTCAGCGTCATCGTAGTTGCCGTAGTCGAAGATCTCCTGCACGGTGATCGAATCGACCCGGGTGGTCAGGCTGGCAGCCGAGTGCACCAACGTATCGCCGGAGAAGCCGGGGTCGATGCCGTTGACATAGAGCGAAGTGTTGCCGGCCGCGCAGGCGCGCTCCAACGGCTCGCGCAACCAGTCGTCGGCGTGGCGCGGCGTGACCAGCCAGACCATCGACGTGCCGACGACGTTGATGCCCGCGGTGAGGAACTTGGTCATCTGTTCGATGGCTTCCATCGGACGCGTTTCGCCCTGCGACGTATAAACCACGCAGTCGGCGCCGAGGGCGATCAACGCGTCGATGTCGTCGGTGGCGACGATGCCGGTCGGCTCTTCCAGCCCGCACAGCTGCGCGGCGTCCTTGCCGATCTTCTCGGCGCTGGCGGCGTGCACGCCCACCAGTTCGAGATCCGGCCTGCCGATGATGGCCCGCAGCGAATGCCGGCCGACGTTCCCGGTGGAGAATTGAATGACTCTGCGCATCGTTACCTCATCCTTCCCGCGGCCGATACTGTATCGCTTTCAGTCCGTCGGCACACGGGGCAATTTGCTAATAGTCGGGTATTGGCAACGGCGAATTGTTGGAGTCGATGCCGCCGTCGACGTGGAAGGTTGCGTTGGTCGCGTAGCAGTCGCGCGTGGATAGATACACCGCGAGCCGCCCGAGGTCCTCGACGTCGCCCAGCCGATGCAAGGGTGTGGACTCCTGCATCTTCTCCAGCGATCCGGGCATCATGTCCAGGCTCCCCTTCAGCCCGTCGGTGGCGAACGAGCCCAGCGCGATCGCGTTGACGCGAATCTTCGGGGCGAGTTCCTGTGCCATGGCGCGGGTAAGCGCTTCGAGGCCACCCTTTGCGACGCAGTAGGCGGTCAGCGCGCGAATGCCGAATCGCGCCGAACCCGACGAGATGTTGATGATGGACCCGTGTCCGGCATCGATCATGTGCGGCGCCACCAGCTGACTCATGATGAAGGCGGAGGTCACGCACCAGTCGAACGTGTGCCGGAAGTCCTCGTCGGTGATGTCCAGGAACCGCGCGTAGGTCGAACCACCGACGTTGTTGACCAGAATGTCGACGCGGCCGAGGCGCTCCATGGCCGTGTTCACGACCCGCTCCCCGTCCGGACGGCTCATCGCGTCGGCAACGAGCGCCAGGCCCTTGCCGCCCGCGGCCTCGATACCCTCAATCGTGCCAACGATATCCGCCTCGGTGCGTGCGGTACCGACCACCGCGGCCCCCGCCTCGGCCAGCACCCGGGCAATGCCCGCCCCGACGCCCTTCCCGGCACCCGTGACGATGGCGACCTGGCCATCCAGCCGGAACTGCTCCATCGCCATGCCGGTTCTCCTTCGATGCGGTGTGCGCGTTCAATCTATGAACTCTGCTGACTAAAGTCAATGAATTTGCGGTGCCGAGATGCACGCGGGTCGGCCTGAACCAACAATGATCAAGTTGTGCAAGCCTTTTTGGCCGCAACACGGCATAATGAGCTGGTTAGCCTCCAGACTCTTACATGAGTCGGGTCAACCGTGAGGAAAGAAATGGCTGTGACGGACCGAGTGTCTGCGCGAGAGGCCAAGCGCCTGCAGACGCGGGAGCGCTTGATGGGCGCCGCGATCGCGGAATTCGCCCGCGCCGGAATGGCCGACGCCGACGTCAGCGCCATCGTGGCCGCGGCGGGAGTCGCCCACGGTACCTTCTTCTTCCACTTCCCCACCAAGGAGCATGTGCTGCTCGAACTGGAGCGCCGCGAAGAGGACCGGATAGCAAAGCAATTCGCGCAGTTCCTCAAGTCCAAGCACGATCTCGCTTCGGCATTGAACGAGGCCGTCCGGCTGGTGGTCGGGCTGGAGCGTCGGCTGGGCGACCGGCTCTTCAATGACTTTCTCGCGCTGCACTTCTCCCAGACCCGGCCGCAGACCGAGGACGGCAGGGATCACCCGTTGATCGTCCTGGTCGCCCAGGAAATCGCGCTTGCCCAAGAACGCGGCGAGACGGACTCGGACGTCAATGCGATGAACAGCGCGGTGTTCTTCCTGCTGGGCCTGTATGCGTTGTTGATCACCACCAACCACTGGCCGACGGGTCACACGTTGCTGGAAGACTACATTGCCAGGACATTGCGCAGCCTAAAGCCCTGACACCACAGGGTCTTTCGCGGCTATCGCACCACACCGAGTAACGGCACCAGCCCGAGTTCCTTGTGGGTGAGAAACCCTGGCGCCGCGTCGCAGACGGCCGGAACCGTGTTCGCCGGGCCCATCGCGGTCCAGGTATAGCCCGGCTTGGGGTAGTTGCCCTGCGGATCGGCCGGCGCCTGCAGGATCAGCTCGGTGGGCTCGTCGCCCTCGATCACGATGCGGTAGTGGTAGTGCCCGCCCCAATCCGGCCGGGGCTCAATGGCGTCGTAGTCGTCCATCGTGTACATCTCGTGAAAGGTGATGAGCGGCTTGTCGTCCACCCACGTCGTCCACTTGTGGTGCTGCGAGGCGACGGTGCCCTTCTTGATGGTGCCCTTGAAGCCGGGCATGTCGCTGGTCGGCCCGCCCTCAAAAGGGATGTCGCGGATTGCCGTGCCCAGTTCGACGTCCGTCGTGTATTTGTCGACCGTCTTCCCGAAGCCGTCGACCACCATGGCCATCGATTGCGCGAACAACGGCCAGGCGTTGCCCAGCAGGTTCGGCCCGGCCCTGAACTCCTCGGGTGTGTCCCCCATCCCCATCTCGTGCAGGTACTTCAGCGTGTCCTTGCCGAAATTCACCACCTCGTAGATGTGGATGGCATCGATGCGGCTGACGATGCGGGCCAGCGTCAGGACCAGGAGGTCTCCGGCGAAGCCGGGGTTGACGCCGCCGGCATGAAACGACGTCCCGCCCTCGTGGCAGGCCGCGTCGATCTTGTCGATGTCGGCCTGGCTGTGCTCGGTGCGAAACCACCAGGCACCACCGGAGGCAACGACATTCTTGCCCGAGCGCAGCAGGCGACAGACTTCGTCGGGGTCGGACCACAACGGCGCGTAGAACACGCAATCGGCGTCGAGCGCTTCGATCTCGGCCTTGTCGGTGGTGGCGAGCACCCCGATCGGCGCCACCCCGACGAGCTCCCCGGCATCCTTACCCACCTTCTCGGGGCGGTTGCAGAGCACGCCGACGACTTCGAACGCGGGGTTGTGCGCGAAGTGACGCAGCGCGATCGTCCCGACATTGCCTACGCCCCACTGGATCACGCGATATTTGTTCTCGGCCGGCGAGTTGAGTGTCATTGCTACTCCTTTGTGTGGCCGGAAGGGCTGAGCGCTCGCTGAGCGTAGGCATCCGCCGAACGGTGTGTCAACGATTCAGAGCTGACTTTCGTCAGTAGTAGTGGCTGCGATGCGGGGCCTACACAGCGCTAACAGGCCGAATTCCTAGTGCTATGCCACGCAATGGCACAGACCCGCTCCACGTCTTTTGCTGACTCTAGTCAGCCTGTTATAGTGCAGACGCCGAGCCAATCAGTGTCGATGACGGGGAGGGTTAGTGAATCTGCCGAAGATCGAGTCAACCGGCGGCGCGCCGGCGAGCCTCACCATCGACGAACACATGGAACGCTCGCAACTCGCGCAGCGCCAGGCCGACAAGTGGCTCATCTCCGGCAGTCTGCTGATCGGCACCGCGGCCCTCGGCGTCTTCGGCTTGCCGCTGTTCCTCTGGGGAGTGCGCTTGCTGCGCCGCGCCCAACGCGACGGCCTATCGGTGCGGCCGATGCTGGTCACGTTGCTCGGCTACCTCGTCATCATCGACGCCGCGATCAACACCGTCGGATGGGCGCTCGACCTGGTGGCGAACCACACCATTCTGGCGCGAGTGCTGCTCAACGGCTGGGGCAACATGTTCGACGCCGGCTACTTCTGGCACTACAACGAGCTTTGGGTCGGCGGCGCGGCCGGCCCCGGCGAAAAGGCCATGGAAGTCGGCCTGATCCTGACCGTCTTCACCATGCGCATCGCCGCCGCCATCGGCTTCCTGCAGATGAAGCGGTGGGGCCATCAATGGATGGTCGTCACCTGCTGGATGGGCGTGGTGATCTGGATTACCTACGTCTTCAACATGACGATGTTCGCCGACGTGCGGTTCGCCGGCGTCGTGCTGCCGGTCGTCGGCTGGTGGCTCTACGACATCTTCTACATCACCCCCTTCCTCGCCATCCCCTACCTGCACACCGTCAACCGCGAACTCTTCTCCGACTGAAATGCGCGAGCCGAAATCCACTACGTCACCGAGGAAGTCACATCATGGGTTATCTGTGGGAGATCCTTCGCTACGTCGCAGCGTGGGGCGGCACCGGACTGATCATCTGGTTCTGGTACTGGCTGTTCTCCAACATCGGCACGTTCTGAATTCCGCCGATGGCTGAGCATTCCGATGCGCATGCGATGGCGCTGGAACGCAGTTGCGCCGTGACGGCGGTGGCGCTCAGCGAGCAACGCCGCGAAGGCGTCCGGCTCGTCACCGGCGAACGGCGGAGCTTCGGGCTGAACGCGGCGCTCTCCTTCGTCCACGTCCCCTACCCGGCGGCGCCGGAGTGGACGCGCCGGACCCTGACCTGTGGTGTGGCCCTGCAGTGTTCGCCGTCCAAGGACCGCGTCACCGAGTATCGCCTCAACGAGCTGGCGGCCCGCGAGCTACGCGCGCTCACGCTCGTCGAAGCCGGCGTCGCCCTGGGCTGGATTGCGTCGCGGTGGCCGGGGCTGCTCCCCGATGTCCAGCGGCTACTCCCCGATCTGGACGCGCAGGCCGGTGACATGGATGCGGCCGAGATGCTCAGCCGAGCAATCGCTTTAGCGGCCACCGGCCAGGACCTGACGATTGATCCGCTGCTGGGCAGCTTGCCGCTGGCCTACACGGCACCGCAGGGCTTGACCGACAAGTTGCGGCGCAGCTTCGGCCGGATGCCCTGGACGACGACGCAGAAGCGCATCCCCCGGCCGTACTCGGTTCCCGTCGGTGGCGATGGCGGCGTGCGCAATCCCAACCTGCCACCACCGAGCCGGCCGCAGGACAACGACTTCGACGTCACACCGCAACACCGGCCCGGGATCCCCTATCCCGAATGGAACATGTGGACGCAGCGATTCATGCGCGACCACGTCGCCGTCATCGAGCACACCGACGGCCGGCACACCCGCCGCCCGGTTCCGGTGGCCGTCGACGTGCGCAAGTGGTTCGAGGAACACACCCATCGCGCGATGACCAATCGTCTCGAGGACGGTTCTGACCTCGACGTCGACCAATACGTCAACCACTACATCGACCTGTCCACCGGCGAGGCCAAGGAGCCGAGGGTCTTTCGCGAGTTGCTGCCCAGCAGCCGCGACGTGACCGCGGCGTTGCTGCTCGACGGCAGTTCGTCGTTGGGGGTGCATGGCGGTCGAGTTTTCCAGCTCGAATTGTCCTGTGCCGACGCGCTTTCGCGCGCCATGACGCTGGCACGCGAACCGCATGGTGTCTTCGTATTCACCGGCAACACCCGCCATCGCGTCGAGGTGCGATGCCTGAAGGACTTCGAAGACCGCCGGTTCGTGCCGCCCAGCGGGCTGGGCCTGTCGACGCGCGGGTACACCAGACTCGGTGCGCCACTTCGCCATCTGACGAGCCGGCTGCTGGCACAGCCCGCCGAGCGGCGCCTGCTGATCATCATCGGCGACGGGCTGATCTCCGACGAAGGCTACGAGGGCCGGTACGCCTGGGCCGACGCCGCGCACGCCGTCGAGGAGGCCAACGATGCCGGCGTGTCGATGTACTACGTCGGCGTGGGCCCGACGCGGGTCGATCCCCTCCCCGAGGTATTCGGGCCACGCCGGTCGCAGCGGATCCGGCGCATCGAAGAACTGCCCCGGGTACTTGCCCATGTCCATCGCGAACTGGTCGCCGCGTGACCGCCACCCAGCTGAGGAAGAGATGACCACCGAGACATATTTCGCCAACGGCAACGAAGTTCAGCTGTTCGAGCAGGCGTTCCACCGGTGCATCCCGGTGATGCTGACCGGCCCGACGGGCTGCGGAAAGACCCGGTTCGTCGAACACATGGGCTCACTGCTGCAACGCCCCGTGGTCACCATCAGTTGTCACGACGACCTCACCAGCTCCGATCTCGTCGGCCGCTTCATGGTGACCGGCGGCGACGTAGTGTGGACCGATGGCCCGCTGACCCGGGCGGTCAAGGCCGGCGCGATCTGCTACCTCGACGAAGTCGTCGAGGCCCGCCACGACTCACTGGCGATCCTGCATTCGCTCACCGACCACCGGCGTTCGCTCTACCTCGACCGGGCCGGCGAGGTGGTGCAGGCACCGCAAGAGTTCATGCTGGTGTGCTCGTACAACCCCGCATATCGCAGCTCGCTCAAGGAGCTCAAACCCTCGTTCCGCCAACGGTTCGCCACGCTCGCGATTCACTACCTGCCGCCCGACCGCGAGGCCGAGGTGATCGTCGCCGAATCGGGAATTCCGTTGGCCACGGCGAAGCGGCTGGTCGGATGCGCGGTCGCGATCCGCACCGCCGACGAGGCCTTTCACTTCGAGCCGCCGTCGACCAGGGTGCTGGTCACCGCGGCCCAGCTGATCGCCGCCGGCGCAACCGAATTGGACGCGGCCGACGCGTGCATACTCGCGCCGCTGAGCATCGACGGCGCCGTCACCGACGGTCTACGTGAAGTCGCGGCGGCCAGCCTGGCCCCCTCGAATGCCTCGAGCAGTCGTTAGAAAGGAGCAATCGGCATGGATCAACAGGAGCAGAAGCGCAAGAGGGCGCTGATCGTCTTCCAGATCTTCATCTACGGCTACCTGGTGGTGATGTTCGGCATCCAGCTGTACATGTCGTTCGCCCGAGGGTGGTGGGATCTGTGACTCTTTCTGCCCCGCAAGCGAATTCGGTCGGCCTCGAGGCTCACCACGACGAATCGCGCCTGGCTCAGCGCCGCGCCGACAAGTGGATGATCGTCGGCGCCGCCCTGATGGGTATGTGGGCGCCGGGTCTGATCGGGTTCCCCATCTTCATGCGCGGCGTCTGGCTGCAGCGCCAGGCCCTGCGGGAAGGCCTGTCGGTGCGGCCGATGATCGTGACGCTGATCGGCTACCTGACCCTGATCGACGGGATGCTCAACAGCCTGGGCTGGGCCTTGGATCTGGTGGCCAACCACACGCTGATCAACCGGGTGCTGATGGTCGGCTGGGGCAACATGTTCGACGCCGGCTATTTCTGGCATTACAACGAGCTTTGGGTCGGGGGTGCCGCGGGACCCGGCGAGAAGGCCTACGTCGCGGGGTTGATCCTGACGGTGTTCTCCATGCGGGTGGCCGCGGCCATCGGCTTCCTGCAGATGAAGCGCTGGGGCCATCAATGGATGGTCGTCACCTGCTGGATGGGCGTGGTGATCTGGTCCGCCTACGTGTTCAACATGACGATGTTCGCCGACGTGCGCTACGCCGGTGTCGTTTTCCCGGTGATCGGCTGGTGGCTCTACGACATCTTCTACATCACCCCGTTCCTCGCCATCCCCTACCTGCACACCGTCAATCGAGAAATCTTCTCCGACTAAGGAGCGCAACCATGACCGCACCGTCTACCACCGAAGACAAAGACCCGGCCGCCGATCTCGAGCCGGGGACCACGCCGTACTACGCGCGCATGCACAAGTGGATCAAGCGTGCCGTGTTGGTGTGCCTGGTGGCCCTGGTGTTCGAAGGCGCCTTCACGCTGCCGTTCATGGCGGTTTACTACGGCTACCCGACACTGAGCCTCACCGAGATCTGCAGCGAGCTACTCAAGATCCGGTATTCCAACGACACATTGGAGTGCAAGTACCCCTACCCTCCGTTCGGCCCGCCGGAGGGTGCCGAGGGCAAGGCCACCGCCCAAGACGTGTGGGGCATCCAGCCGATACCGAAGTACCACCGGCTCGGGTTCCGTGAACTCGTCAGGATTCACGACGAGCGGCTGGCCCGCCAGCATGCGCCGTCGCACCCGTGAGGAGTCTGGCGCCTTGACCTATCGGGTCGTCCAGTGGACGACGGGTAACGTCGGCAAGAGCTCGGTCAAGGCGATAGCCGCGAACCCGACGCTCGAGCTCGTCGGGTGCTACGCGTGGTCGCCGGACAAGGCCGGGCGCGACGTCGGCGAGCTGTGTGGGATCGAGCCGCTGAATCTGAAGGCCACCAACGACATTGAGGCGTTGCTCGCGCTCAAGCCGGACTGCGTGGTCTACAACCCGATGTTCGCCGACGTCGACGAGCTGGTCCGCATCCTCGAGGCGGGCGTCAACGTCGTCGGCACCGCCGGTTTCATCACCGGCCACTTCCTGGGTGCGGGCCGCGATCGCATCGCCGAAGCCTGCGAACGGGGCGGATCGAGCATCTTCGGCAGCGGCATCAACCCGGGTTTCATTCAGCTTTTCGCCATCGTGTCGGCGGGGCTCTCCGACCGGGTGGACAAAGTGTCGGTACTGGAATCCTTTGATACTACGATCTACAACTCACCGGCGACCGAGATACCCATGGGCTTCGGTTGCCCCATAGATCAGCCGGACCTTCCAGCTGTCACCGAGAAAGGATCCGGCATCTTCCGCGACGGCGTCTTGCTGCTCGCCGATGCGCTCGGCGTCGAACTCGACGAAGTCCGCTGTGAAGCCGAATACGCCCAGACCACCGAGGACCTCCAACTGCCCGGGGACTGGACCATCGCGAAGGGTTGCGTCGCGGGCATCCACGTTCGCTGGAAGGGAATTTTGGCTGACCGAGAGGTCATCGAAATCGGCGGCCAATGGCGTAAAGGGCAAGCGCTGGAACCGGATTGGCCGCTGGACATGGGATACACCATCGAGGTGCAGGGCCGGCCGACCATCAAGACCACACTGAGCTTCCTCCCGCCACCGGACTTTGAGGGCACGATGCTCGACGACTTCATCATGTTGGGCCTCACTATCACCGCCGTGCCGGCGATCATCGCGATACCCGCCGTCGTCTCGGCGCCTCCCGGCATCGTCACCTACAACGATCTGCCCCTACTACTGCCGCGCGGCGTCCTGCGCGCCGCTTCCCGATAGGAAGACCCCATGCCTGAAGAGCCTGCCGCACCCTCGCTCCATCACGTCGTGTTCGCCGTGGCACCGGAACGACACGACACCGCGGCGCAGATGTTCAACGATCTCGGCTTCGTCTTCGAGCCGCTGCAACTGGCCGAGCTGGGCTTGGACATCCACCTCGACTGGAGTCGGGGTATCGAGCTGATCAGCCCGATACCGGGGTCGACCGGCGAAGTGGCCGTCTCGGTGACGGAGTTCCTCGAGCGCCACGGCGACGGCGTGTTCACCGTGGTGATCGGAGTCCCGGAAGCTTCGAAGTCCGACGCCGTCGCGGAGCGCTACGGCGCGACGACGCGATTCCGGCAACGCCTGGAGGGCGAGGGCACCTACCTCGACGAAAACGACGTGTCGATCCTGGGCCTGCCACTGACATTTCTGGCAACCAATATTCCGTGATTGGAGACGGCATGGCTGGTGACCCGCGGGGAATTCCAGAGCTCGACTTGGACGATCTGCCGATGGCGCTCGACCGCGGCGTCGGCTGGGCGGCGTTGCGGGACGCCGGCCCGGTGGTATTGAGCGACGGCTGGTATGCGTTGACCCGCCGCGAAGACGTCCTGGCCGCGCTGCGCAACCCGAACGTGTTCTCCTCGCAGAAGGCCTTCGAGGTGGTGGGCAGCCCGCTTCCGTTGGTGCCCGCGGCGTTTGACCCGCCGGAGCACACCCGGTTCCGGAAGATCCTGCAACCGTTCTTCAGCCCCCACGCGCTCGCCGCGATCCTGCCGTCGATCCAGGCCCAGGCGATCGACATCATCGAATCGATTGCGGGACGCGATGAATGCGAGGTGATGGCGGAGGTCGCGACTCCGTATCCGTCGCAAGTCTTCCTGACGCTGTTCGGCCTGCCGCTGCGGGACTGTGAACGGCTGATCGGCTGGAAGGACGCCATCATCGAGCTGAGCATCCCCAACGCCGCAGGCGAAACCCCGGACCTGACACCGGCGCTCGAGCTGTTCGCCTACCTCACCGAGGCCGTCGCCGAGCATCGGCGCGACCCGGGCGACGACGTCCTCTCCCAGGTGCTCGCCGGCTCCGGTTCTCAGGACGCGCTCACCGACGACGAAGCCCTGGGCATGGCGTTCTTTTTCGTCCTCGCGGGACTGGACACCGTCACGTCGGCCATCGGCGCGGCGATGCTCGAATTGGCGCGGCGGCCCGAGTTACGGGGCAGGCTTCGCGAAAGACCGGATGAGATCGGCGTTTTCGTCGAGGAGATCGTCCGGCTGGAGTCGTCCGCCCCCGTCGTCCCGCGGGTGACGACCGAGGAGGTCACCGTCGCCGGCGTCACGTTGCCCGCCGGATCGCGGGTGCGGCTGTGCCTCGGCGCCATCAACCGGGATGGCAGCGACGCGATATCCGGCGACGACCTGGTGCTGGACGGCAAGGTGCACAAGCACTGGGGCTTCGGCGGCGGCCCGCACCGTTGCGTGGGTTCGCACCTGGCCCGCATGGAGATGAACGTCGTCGTGACCGAATGGCTCAGCCGCATTTCCGATTTCGAGCTCGCACCGGGATTCTCACCCGAGATCACCTGGCCGTCCCCGACCTGCACGCTGCCGCTGCTCCCGCTGCGGATTCTGCCGAAGGAGACACGATGACCGTCGGCACCGCGGCGCCGAGCGTCTTCGACGCCGGGCTCCCGACGCTGCACTACGACCTCACCGACACCGTGCACGAGGTCGCCCCGCGGATCCACGAGGTGCGAAAGCACTCGCCGATGGCCCTCGGGCCGTTGGGACCCGAGGTGCTCGGCTACGAACTCGCCCGCGGGATACTCCGCGATCCGCGGTTCGTATTCCCACCCGGTATGCACATGACCGCTCGCGGGATCACCTCCGGCCCACTGTTCGACCGGGTGCTCGGCACCATCCTGGGCATGGAAGGCGAGGAACATCGCCGGCTGCGCAGCCTGGTGTCCAAGGCCTTCACGCCGCGGGCGTCCGCGCGGATGGAAGACACCGTCGACACCGTGATCAACGAATTGATCGATCACGTCGCCGAGGCCGGCCGATGCGATTTCGTCACCGACATCGCCCGGCCCTACCCGATCCCGATCATCTGCGCGCTGTTGGGCGCGCCTCCCCAGGACTGGGAGCAGTTTTCCCTATGGGCGGAAGACATTTTCAAGATCGTCAGGTTCGACTCCGACCTGCTGAACGAGCAGCACATCGTCATGCGCGCGTGGGACGAGTTCGACGCCTACATCGACGACATGATCGCCGAAAGGCGCAGCCGGCTGACCGACGACCTGATCTCCGAACTGATCCGCGCCCAGGACGGTGGCGACCGGCTCAGCAACGCGGAGATGCGCATGCTGGCGTTCAGCATCCTGAGTGCGGGCACCGACACCACCCGCAATCAGCTGGCCGCGTGCATGCACGCGCTGTGCGATCACCCCGATCAGCTGGCGATGCTGCGCGACAACCCCGACCTCGCGATGCCGGCCGTCGAGGAATGCATGCGCCATTCGCCGGCGGTCTGCACCACCCTGCGCACCGTCCTCGACGACGTCACATTCGCCGAGTACACATTTCCGGCCGGCACCTTCATTTCGGTGAATACCTTTGCCGCGAACTGTGATCCGGAGGTTTATCCGCACCCGGATCGGTTCGACATCACCCGCGACGACCCGCCGCCCATTTTGACGTTCGGCGGCGGCGCCCATTATTGCCTCGGCGCGAATCTCGCCCGGACCGAACTGGCCGGGGCCCTCAAAGTCCTGGCCCGGCGCATGACCAATCCGCGCCGGGTGGCAGCGGCGCGCTGGAAGCCGATGCTGGGCCTGAGCGGGCCGGTCGATCTGGAGATGGAGTTCGACTAGCTCAAGGCGTCGTCGGCAAGCTCCAGCACATGGATCTCGCCCGTCGCGCCGTCGACCTCGATCAGGGCACCCGACGGCAGCGCCCTGGTGGCTCCCTGGACGTCCACCACACAGGGGAAGCCGAATTCGCGAGCCACCACCGCGGCGTGCGACATGGGACCGCCGAGTTCGGTGACGACGGCCGCGGCGTAGCAGAACGCCGCCGTATACCCAACGTCGGTGACCTCCGCGACCAGGATCTCGCCGGGTTGCAGGTCGTCGATGGTCTCGGGTCGCACGATGCGCACCCGGCCCCGCACCCGTCCCCCGCACACGCCGACACCGCGCATGGTGTCCCCGCTGGCCAGCGCGGCCGACGACGTCGTGGTCGGCTGCCAGCTTCCGCTGAAGACCGTCGGCGGCGCCACCGTGACCAGCCGGCGTTGCTCGGCGCGGCGCCGGGCGACCACCTCGCCCACATTCGCTGGAAGCGCATCGAGTTCGTCGACAAGCAGATAGAAGACGTCGTCGGCGGCGGCGAAGATGCCCGCCTCGAACGACCTGCGCCCATACTCGCGCAGCAGCTTGCGCAGCACCCAGTTCGCCCGCACCACCTTGTCGCGGCGGACTTCGCGGTCGCGCAGCTGCTGCGTGGCCAGGGCCGCAATAGGCTTGGCGCGCAGCGGAATACGAGGAGCTCGCGGCTGGCCCGCGGGTCCCGCGCTCATCGCTCTGGTCACCATCCGGACCAGCAGCTCGGGATCGTCGGCGTAGCTGGTCGAGCGCATCTCGAGCTCGGCCGGGCCGCGGTGGCCGATCAGCGCCAGCTCGGCCAGCAGCGCGGCGTGGAATTCCGGCGCCTCGACGGCCAGCTTGTCGAGCCGGTCCCCCGGCTCGGCAAGCAGCGCGCCGACTTTCGGATCACGTTGTGCGGCAACGACCAACCGCTGCATCGCCTCGACCGAACGCGCGCTGACCAATTCCGGTCCGGCGGGCGCGGCGGTGTCGCGCCCGCACAACCCGCGCAGCAACACGTTGAACGCCGCGCACAGCAGGAACGAGCCCGCCGCCAGCACCCAGCCGTGCACCACCTGGTCACGCGCCAGCGAGATCAGGCTCAGCAGCCGGCGATCGTCGAGGCGGGTGGGATCGCCGTCGGTCAGGCGTTCCAGGCGATCGACGTCGGCAACGAATTCGCGGGTGTCCAGGGGCGCGCCGGCGGACAGGCCGATCAGGTTGACGCCGAACACCCCGATGTTGCGGACGGTCCGCAGCTGCTTACGGATTCGGCCGGTGCCGGAGTGCGGACGTTCCTCGCCGAAGATCGGCAGGGCGGCCATGCTCGGGCCGAAGAACCCGCTGTTGCTCACCACCGTCGTCGGCTTCACGAACGGCACGGTTTCGGCCATGAAGTGCGCGGTGGTGATGGCGCCATACAGCCGGTGGGCGAACACGGCGACCATCCGCATGGCGATCTCGCGCTGGATCATCCCGCCGGGCCGCAACCGCTCGGCGACGCACACGGCGCTGGCCCGCAGTCCGCGCACCGTCGCCGACGCCGACGCCGGCGAAAACGGGCCGGGCAGCGCCTCGGACAGGTTCGTGGCCAGAAATGTGGGAAAGCGGGGGTCGATCGGCGTGTCGAACTCGCCGTTATCTCCCGCTGCGCCTGCCCAATCGGGCTTGACGCCGTCGTTGCTCGGCGCGTCGACCGAGGGCAGGTCCTGAATGTTGGCCAGCCGCCACGGCAACGAGATCACCCGCTTGCCCACGGTGACCCGGCCGCGCACCGCCAGCGCGAAATCCTCGACGCATTCGCCCGCTTCCCACGCCGGCCGGAATTCCCACTCGTCGCGCAGCCGCGAGGTGTCCATCAGCGCAGCGTCCCGCACCAGTCGCAGCTCCGCCGGCTCGAGGCCCAGCCGCACGACCGGCCGGTGCAGCGCTGCGGCGATCTGCCGGAAGGTCGGCTCACCGGGGGCCGCGAGATTGACCGGGCCGCTGGCGATTCCGGGTTCCACGACCGCGCGGTGGAAGAGGCGGAGCGCGTCGTCGAGATGGACGACCTGCATGCGACGATCGCCCGACCGGTCAGGAAACGCCGGTACTGCGAGCAGGCGGCGCACCCAGTTGTCGACGCTGCGGCCGAGGATCAGCGCGGAGCGGATCGCGATCCACTCCGTGCCCGATTCCGCGAGCAGCTGTTCGACCCTGGCCTTCATTCGGCCTTCGGCGTCGTGCGGAGTCGTGGCGTCGCGTTCGGACTTCGGCGCTTCTCCCCCGCCGTAGACATGGGCCGACGACGCGAAAACGATCCGCCTGGAACCTGTTTCGGCCATCGCGTCGAGCACGTTGCGGGTGCCATCGATGTTGACCTGCTGGTCGTCGCGCCCGGAGTTGCGCGCCCATGCGCAGTGCGCGACGACGTCCGCGCCGACCAGGGCGCGCCGGACGGCGCCCGCGTCCCGGATGTCCGCCGCGACGAAATCCGCCGCGCTCGGCCAGCTTTCGGGGCGATGGCGGGCAATGCCCGTGACGTCGTGGCCTTGGCTGAGCAGCCGGCCGGCGAGGCCGCGGCCGAGCACGCCGCTGGCCCCGGTGACCGCGATTCTCACTTCATGCCTACTCGTCGTCGTCGTCGCGCAGCGCCGCGTTGACCAGAGCGTCGAGGTCCATGTCGGCGATGTCCTTTTCGGTGGTCACCGCCGAGGCCTGAGTCGCGCCCTCGGACTCGCTTGCCAGCGCGAGCAGCAGTTCCAGCACACCGGCCTGGCGGAGTCGCTTGACCGGGATGGATCCCACCACCCGCTGAATGTCCGCCTCGCCGGGCGCGGCGGCGGGGGCCTGCTGCTCCGAGGTGCCGACCAGTTCGGAGTACATGTAGCCGGCCAGCGCCGCGGAGTTGGGGTAGTCGAAGATCAGCGTCGGCGAAAGGGGTAGCCCGGTGGCGGATTTCAGCCGGTTGCGCAACTCGACGGCGGTCAGCGAATCGAAGCCCAGTTCCTGGAACGCCCGGTCCGGATCAATGGCCTCGGGGCTCGAGCTGCCCAGCACCGTGGCGATGTTCGCGCGCACCAGATCCAGCAGCACCGCCTGCTGCTCGTCTTCGGGCAGTCCCTCGAGGCGTTGCAGCAGAGCCGATTTCGACTTCGCCGCGGCCAGCGAGTCGTCCACCTGACGCCGGGTCGGCGCGTTGATGAGGTCGACGAACATCGGCGGCAGGGTTCCGCTGTCGAACTTGACCCGCAGCGCCGCCAGGTCGATGTGGGCCGGCAGCATGAACGGCTCGTCGACGATCAGCGCGGTGTCCATCAGCTCCAGCGCCTCGCCAGAGGACATCGCGATAATTCCGTCGCGGCCGAAGCGGGCCCGGTCGGCGGCACCGAGCGCACCGGTCATGGCGCTGGCCGCATCCCACAGGCCCCATGCCAGGGATACCGCCGGGAGCCCCTGCCTGCGGCGGTGCACGGCCAACCCGTCCAGGAACGAGTTGGCGGCCGCGTAGTTGGCCTGGCCCGACGCCCCGGCCAGCCCGGCCATCGACGAGAACAGGACGAACGCCGAGACGTCGAGGTCGCGGGTCAGCTCGTGCAGGTTCCACGCCGCGTCGACCTTGGCGCGCAGCACGGAGTCGACGCGTTCGGGCGTCAGCGACGAGATCACCGCGTCGTCGAGCACACCGGCGGCGTGGATGACCCCGGACAGCGGCCGCTGCACCGGGATGTCGGCGAGCACCTTGGCCAGCGCCTCGCGGTCGGCGGCATCACAGGCCACCACCTGTACCTGCGCCCCGGCGGCCGACAGCTCGGTCATCAGCTCCGCGGCGCCCGGCGCATCCAGGCCGCGCCGACTCAGCAGCACCAGGTTTCGCGCGCCGTGGCGGGCCACCACGTGGCGCGCCAGCGCCGAACCCGCCATCCCGGTCGCGCCGGTGATCAGCACCGTGCCGGTCACCCAGGAGTCGGGCATGGTCATCACGACCTTGCCGACGTGGCGCGCCTGGCTCAGGTACCGCAACGCCGCCGGCGCACGACGCACGTCAAACCTGTTGACCGGCAACGGCTGTAGCACGTCGTCACCGAACAGCGCCGCCAGCTCGTCGAGCATCTGCTGGATGCGCTCGGGCCCGGCCTCGAACAGATCGAAGGCGCGGTAGCGCACACCGGCGTGGTCGCGTGCGACGACCTCGGCATCGCGGATGTCGGTCTTCCCCATCTCCAGGAACACCCCGCCGGGGGCAACCAGCCGCAGGGATGCGTCGACGAAATCACCCGACAACGAGTCGAGCACCACGTCCACACCACGCCCGCCGGTGGCAGCCCGGAACTTCTCCTCGAAGTCCAGGCTGCGCGAATCGCCGATGTGATCGTCGTCAAAGCCCATGGCCCGCAGGGTGTCCCACTTGCCGCGGCTGGCCGTCGCGAACACCTCCAGGCCGAAGTGACGCGCCAGCTGCACGGCCGCCATGCCCACACCGCCGGCGGCGGCGTGCACCAGCACCCGCTGTCCGGGCTTGACGGCCGCCAGGTCGGTCAGCGCGTAGCAGGCCGTGGCGAACACCACCGATGCCGTCGCGGCGGCGGTGTGCGACCAGCCGAGCGGCACCTTGGTCAGCAGTCGCTGGTCGGTGACGGCGATCGTCCCGGTTCCGTCCGGGAACAGGCCCATCACGCGGTCGCCAACGGCGAACCGCCCGTCGCCAGAGGCCGTTTCGATCACGACACCGGAAGCCTCGATGCCCATGATCGCCTCGGGATCGGGGTAGAGGCCCAGCGCGATCATCACGTCACGGAAGTTGGCGGCCAAGGCCGACACGGCGACCCGCACCCGACCCGGGCCCAGCGGCGCGTCGGCATCCGGAATCCGCTCCAGGCGCAGGTTCTCGATGGTGCCGTAGCTGCTCATGCCCAGTCGCCACGGTCCATCGTCGGGCGGCACCAACAGACCGCCGACTGCGCGGCTGCCGTGCACCCGCGCGATGTGCACGGTTCCATTGCGCAGCAACACCTGCGGCTCGCCGGGCGCCAACACCGCCGCTATCGCCTCGCCGTCGAGCGGCGCGTCGGTGTCGACGAGCACGATGCGGCCGGGATGCTCGGTCTGCGCCGAGCGCACCAGCCCCCACACCGCCGCGCCCGCCAGGTCGGTCACGTCCTCGCCCGGCAGCGCCATCGCGCCCCGGGTGGACACCACCAACGTTGCGGCGCGGTCGCGGGACAACCACGACTGCAGCACCGGCAGTACCGCGCGGGTGGCCGCATACACCTCGGTCACGACGTCGCCGGCCACCGGCGCCGACTCGAACAGCACCGCGGCAGCCTCGACGTCGTCGGATTCCGTTGCCCCCCAGGCGCTTACCGTTACCGGCTGCACGTCCGCCGCCGGCTGCGCGGACCAGATGACCTCGAAAAGCCGATCGGGACCCGAACTCGACACCGCGGCCAGTAGCTGCTGATCGGTCACCGGCCGGGCCACCATCGAGGCGACCGAGAGCACCGGCAGGCCCAAACCGTCGGCCAGCTCGATGGACACCGACGACGGGCTGACCGGCACGATACGGGCACGCACCGCCGCGGCACCCGCGGCGTGCAGCGAGACCTGTTGCCAGGAGAACGGCACCAGCATCGAGCCCGGCGGCAGCTCGTCGCTGTCCGAGGCCAGCATCACCGCGTGCAGTGCCGCGTCCAGCATCACGGGGTGAACCCCGAACCCGGACACCGAAACCCCGGCGTCAGCGGGCAGGGTCACCTCGGCGAACACCTCGTCGCCACGACGCCACATCGACGTCAGGCCGCGGAACGCCGGCCCGTAGTCGTATCCGCGCTCGGCCAGTTGCTCGTACCCGTCGCCGATATCGACCGGGACCGCTCCGACCGGCGGCCAGGCCGACAGATCGGTGCTCGGCTGGATCGACCCCGTGTTCAGCACGCCCTCGGCGTGCAACAGCCAGCCGGACCCCGCGTCGGCCCGCGAGAAGACGGACACCGCGCGGGTGCCCGAGTCGTCGGCACCGCCGACCACGACCTGGACGGCGACCGACCCGCCGGCGGGAAATACCAGTGGCGCCGCGAGGTTCAGCTCGTCGACGACTCCGCAGCCCACCTCGTCGCCGGCGCGGATCGCCAACTCGACAAATCCCGCACCCGGGAACAGCACGACGCCACCGACGGCGTGATCGTTCAACCAGCCCTGCGTGGCCGGTGACAACCGGCCGGTGAGCACCACACCGCCGGAAGCGGGTAGGTCCACTACGGCGCCGAGCAGAGCGTGTTCGCCGGCGGCCAGGCCCAGCCCGGCCGCATCGGCCGGCGCGCCGTCGCCGGAGAGCCAAAAGCGCCGCCGCTCAAAGGCATACGTGGGCAGCTCGATGAAGCTGGCCGTTCCGAGCGCCCCGCGCCAGTCGACGTCCATGCCGGCGACGAACCCACGCGCGAGGGCGTCGGTCAGGGCGAGGGGCTCCGGGCGGTCCTTGCGCAGCGCGGACATCGTCGTCACCGCCGCTGCCGACTCTTCGAAGGCCAGTAGCTCCTCGATGGACGCCGTCAGGCCGCTGCTCGGCCCGACCTCGAGGAACCGGCTGCCCCCGGCCGCGTGCACGAAGCGCACGCTGTCGGCGAATCGGACCGCCTCGCGAACGTGGCGCTTCCAATACGCCGCTGTCCCGAAGTCGTCCGCGGCCAGCTGCCCGGTCACGTTCGACACGACCGGGATGACCGGCTTGGCGACGGTGAGCCCGGCCGCCACCGTGCCGAATTCGTCGATCATCGCGTCCATCAACGGCGAGTGGAACGCGTGCGAGACCGCGAGCCGGTGCACGCGACGACCGTCGGCGCGCAGCCGATCCGCGATAGCCAGCACCGCGTCCTCGGTCCCCGAAATCACCACCGACGCCGGCCCGTTGACCGCGGCGATGCCCACCTGGTCTTGTTGGAAGGGCACCAGCAGCGGCCGCACCTCGTCTTCGGTGGCCTGGACGGCGACCATCGCGCCGCCCGAGGGCAGCGCCTGCATGAATCGGCCCCGGGCGGCCACCAGAACCGCGGCGTTCTTCAGCGACAGCACACCGGCGACGTGCGCGGCCGACAGCTCCCCGATCGAGTGGCCCAGCACGAAGTCGGGGTGCACACCCCAGGACTCGAGCAGCCGGAACAACGCAACCTCCACCGCGAACAGCGCGGGCTGCGCGAATTCGGTGGTGTGCAATAGGTTTTCGTCCTGGCCCCAGATGACGTCGCGCAGGGGCCGCAGCAGGTGCTGATCCAGCTCGGCCAGCACGGCGTCAAACGCCTCGGCGAACACCGGGTACGCGGCGTGCAATTCGCTTCCCATGCCGAGTAATTGGGAGCCCTGGCCCGGGAAGACGAAGACGGTCTTGCCGCCGGGGGTGGCCGTGCCGCGAATGACCGACCCGGCCAGGTCGTCTCCGGCCAGCTCGTCCAGCCCGCTCAGCAGGCTGTCGCGGCCGTCACCGACGAGGACCGCGCGATGCTCGAAGCTCGACCGGGCCGCCAACGACCAGCCGACGTCGGCGAGGGCCAGATCGTCGTGGGCGCGCAGGTATTCCGCCAGCCGCGCGGCCTGAGACCGCAACGACACCGCCGACTTCGCCGACAGCGGCCAGGGCGCAACCGGCACCGCCGGACGGTCCGCCACGGTCTCCGACCCGGCGGGTGGCGCCTCGACGATGACGTGCGCGTTGGTGCCGCTGATCCCGAACGAGGACACGCCCGCGCGGCGCAGGCCGCCCTGCGACGGCCAGGGGTGCGGCTCGGTCAGCAGCGACACCGACCCCATCGACCAATCCACATGCGGGCTGGGCTCGTCGACATGCAATGTCGCGGGCAGCATCTCGTGGCGCATCGACAGGACCATCTTGATCACGCCGGCGACACCGGCGGCCGCCTGCGTGTGACCGATGTTCGACTTGATCGAGCCCAGCCACAGCGGCTCGCTGCGTCCCTGCCCATAGGTCGCCAACAACGCCTGGGCCTCAATGGGATCGCCGAGGGTGGTTCCGGTGCCGTGGCCTTCGACCACGTCGACTTCGGTGGCGGACAGGCCGGCGTTGGCCAGCGCCGCGCGCACCACCCGCTGCTGCGACGGCCCGTTGGGGGCGGTCAACCCGTTGGACGCACCATCCTGGTTGATCGCCGAACCACGCACGACGGCCAGCACCGGGTGCCCGAGCCGCTGCGCGTCCGACAACCGCTCCACGACGAGCATGCCGCCGCCCTCGGAGAATCCCGTGCCGTCGGCCGCTCCGGCGTACGCCTTGCACCGTCCGTCCACCGACAATCCGCGCATGCGGCTGAATTCGACGAAGATGTCGGGTGTCGCGTTGACGGTGACACCGCCCGCCAGCGCCAGGTCGCATTCGCCCGAACGCAGCGACTGCGCCGCCATGTGCAGCGCCACCAACGACGACGAGCACGCCGTGTCCACCGACACGGCGGGGCCCTCCAGCCCCAGCACATACGAGATGCGGCCGGACGCGACGCTCGATGATTGGCCGGTCAGCCGGAAGCCCTCGGCCGCCGGCGGGGCGCCGATGCCGTAGCCCTGCGTGTACACCCCGGCGAACACACCGGTGGCGCTGCCGCGCAGGCTGCCGGGTTCAATCCCGGACCGCTCCAAGGCTTCCCACGACAGCTCCAGGAACATCCGCTGCTGCGGGTCCATCGCCAGCGCCTCGCTGGGCGCGATGCCGAAGAAGGCGGAGTCGAAGTCGGCGACACCGTCGACGAAGCCGCCGGTGCGGGTGTAGCACGAGCCGGGGACGTCGGGATCGGCGTTGTACAGCCCGGCCAGGTTCCAGCCGCGATCGCTCGGGAATTCGGTGAGCACGTCGCGGCCCTCGGTCAGCATGTTCCAGAGGTCTTCGGGAGAATTCACCCCGCCCGGGTAGCGGCACGACATGCCGACGATCACGATCGGATCGTCGTCGGTGACGCGAACGACGTTGACCTGCTTGACTTCCTGTGGCACCCCGGCCAGCTCGGTGCGCATGTAGGTGGCCAGGCCGTTGGGCGTCGGGTAATCGAAGATGAGGGTGGGTGAAAGGGCCAGTCCGGTGGCGGTTTTGAGCCGGTTACGCATTTCGACCGCAGTCAGCGAGTCAAAGCCCAACTCCTGGAACGCCTTGTCCGGGTCGATCGCCTCGGCGCTGATGTTGCCCAGCACGGTGGCGATGTGCGAGCGCACCAGGTCAAGCAGCACGGCGTGCTGCTCCGCCTCGGGCAGGCCCTGCAGGCGATGCGCCAGAGCGGATTTCGACTTGGCCGCCGCCAGCGAGTCGTCGACCCGGCGGCGGGTCGGTGCGTTGACCAGGTCGGTGAACATCGGCGGGATCGCCACCGCGTGGGCGCGCAGCGCACCCAGGTCGATGCGGGCGGGCGCCAGGAACGGTTCGTCCACGATCAGTGCGGTGTCGAACAATTCCATGGCCTCGTCCGAGGACAGCGCCAGGATGCCGTCGCGGCCCAGCCGCGCGCGACCGGCGTCGTCCAGTCCGCCGGTCATGTCACTGGCCTGGTCCCACAGCCCCCACGCCAGTGAGATCGCGGGCAGGCGGTTCGCCCGCCGGTGCGCCGCAAGCCCGTCGAGGAACGAGTTGGCCGCGCCGTAGTTGCCCTGGCCCGACGAGCCGATCAGCCCGGCCATCGACGAAAACATCACGAAGGCGGACAGATCCAGGTCGCGGGTCAGTTCGTGCAGGTTCCACGCCGCGTCGATCTTGGCCCGCAGCACCGCATCGATGCGCTCTGGCGTCAGCGATGTGACCGTCGCGTCGTCGAGCACGCCGGCGGCGTGGACGACACCCGACAGCGGCCCGCGCGCCGACGCCTCGGCGATCACCTGCGCCAGCGCATCGCGGTCGGCGGCGTCGCACGCGACCGCCCGCACCGTCGCACCGGCGGATTGCAACTCGGCGACGAGCTCGCTCGCGCCCGGCGCGTCCGGGCCGCGGCGGCTGAGCAGCAGCAGGTCCCGCACACCGTGGTGAGTCACCAGGTGGCGGGCCAACGTCGAGCCCGCCATGCCGGTGCCGCCGGTGATCAGCACGGTGCCGGATGCCAGCCCCGACGGCAGGGTCATCACGACCTTGCCGGTGTGGCGGGCCTGGCTCAGGTACCGCAACGCGGAGCGCCCGCGTCGCACGTCAAACGTGGTGACCGGCAATGGCTTCAGCACCCCGGCCTCGAACAGCCCGGCGAGCTCGATCATCCATTGGTGCATCCGGGGACGGCCGGGCTCGAAGAGGTCGAAGGCGCGGTAGCGCACACCGGAGTATTCCTGGGCCACCGCGTCGGGGTTGCGAATGTCGGTCTTGCCCATTTCCAGGAACCAGCCACCGGGGGCGACCAGTCGCAGTGAGGCGTCGACGAATTCGCCGGCCAGCGAGTCGAGCACCACGTCCATGCCGCGCCCGCCGGTGACCGTCCGGAACTTCTCCTCGAAGTCCAGGGTCCGCGAATCGCCGATGTGGTCGTCGTCAAAGCCCATGGCCCGCAGGGTGTCCCACTTGCCGCGGCTCGCGGTCGCGAACACCTCCAGGCCCAGGTGCCTGCCCAACTGCACGGCCGCCATGCCCACGCCGCCGGCCGCGGCATGCACCAACACCCGCTGTCCCGGCTTGACGTCGGCGAGGTGGATGAACGCCATGTATGCGGTGGTGAACACCGCCGAGATGCCTGCGGCTTCGGCGTAGGACCAATCGGCGGGCTTGTGCTGCAGCAGGCGCACATCGCCGGGCACCAGGGTGCCGCTGCCGTCGGGGAAGAAGCCGTATACCGAGTCGCCGACGGCGAATTCGGTGACGTCCGGGCCGACCTCGGTCACGACGCCGGCGCCCTCGCCGCCGAGCAGGGCCTCGTGGGTGAACATGCCCAGGGTGATCATGACATCGCGGAAGTTCGTCGCGATGGCGCGAAGCGCCACCCGAACCTGACCCGGCTCCAGGGCGGCGCCGGCGTTGGGAACCGGCTGCAGTTGCAGGTTTTCGAAGGTGCCCGCGGTGTCGATGCCCAGCCGCCAGGGTCCGTCGGCGGGCGGCGTCATGATGCCGTCGACCGCGCGGCTGCCGTGGACTCGCGCCGTGTAGACCTGGCCGCCGCGCAGCAACGCCTGGGGCTCACCAGCGGCCAGCACGGCCGCAATCGCGCTATCGTCAAGGGCCACATCGGAATCCACCAGCACGATGCGGCCGGGATGCTCGGTCTGCGCCGAGCGCACCAGCCCCCAGACCGCCGCGCCGGCCAAGTCGGTGACGTCCTCCCCCGCCAATCCCATTGCCCCGCGCGTCGCGACGACCAGCACGCCAGTGTCCTGCCCGGTGAGCCAGGACTGCACGGCGGCGAGTGCCCCGTGCGTGCGCTCATAGGATCCGGCGACCGCATCGTCTTCGGCCGCAGCGGATTCGAACAGCTCGTGCGCCGGGAGCGCGGCGGTGGCTGCGGCGGCCGGCGCGGGCGCCCACACGACCTCGAACAGCCGGTCCGGGCCGGAGCTCGAAACCGCAGCGCGCAGCTGCTGCTCGCTAACGGGACGGGCGACCATCGCCCGCACCGACAACACCGGCAATCCCAGGCCGTCGGCAAGCTCGATGGACACGCTCGACGGGCCGGCGGGCGCGAGGCGCGCACGTACCGCGGATGCGCCCGCGGCATGCAGCGACACGCCCTGCCACGAGAACGGCAGTACCACTTCGTCGGCCTGCCCGGCGGCGTGGGAGCCGATCACCAACGCGTGCATGGCCGCGTCGAGCAGGGCCGGGTGCACGCCGAAGCCGTTGACGCTCCCCGCCGCATCGGGCAGCCGCACCTCGGCGAACACGTCGTCGCCGCGCAGCCAGACCGCACTGAGCCCCTGGAACGCGGGGCCGTAGCCATACCCGCGCGCGGCCAACTGGTCGTAGCCGTCCGCGACGTCGGCCGCGATCGCTCCGGCCGGTGGCCACGCCGACAGTTCCGCGACGGGCTCGACCGATCCCGGGCTCAGGGCGCCCTCGGCGTGGCAGACCCAGCCGGGGCCGGAGTCGGCACGCGAGAAGATCGACACGCTGCGCTGGCCGGATTCCTCGGCGGGCCCCACCACGACCTGCACTGCGACCGATCCGGCCCCGGAATCCTTGGCGGGCAACATCAATGGCGCTTGCAACGTCAGTTCGTCGACGGTCGGGCAACCGACCTCGTCACCGGCGCGGATCGCCAACTCCACGAACCCGGAGCCGGGGAACACGACGACGCCGGAGACGGCGTGGTCGGCCAGCCAGCCCTGCGAGCCGGGTGACAACCGGCCCGTCAGCAGCACGCCGCCCGACGCCGGCAGTTCCACGACCGCGTTCAGCAGCGGGTGCCCGCTGGTTCCCAGGCCGAGGCCGCTGGCGTCGGCGACGATGGCCTCGCCGGACAGCCAAAACCGGCGGCGATCAAAGGCATACGTCGGCAGCTCGACGTACCCGCCGCCGTCCAGCGCGCCGCGCCAGTCGACGTTGACGCCCCCCACGAACGCGGTGGCGGCCGACGTGAGGAATCTGTCGAGCCCGCCGTCGTCGCGGCCCAGGGTGGGAACGACGATGGCCTCGCTGTCGCCCGTCGTGCAATCGTTCGCGGTGTCCTCGATCCCGGCGATCAACGCGGGATGCGGGCTGGATTCGATGAACGTGCGATAGCCGTGCTCACAGGCGCTGCGCACCGCCTGGTCGAACTGCACGGTCTGCCGAATATTGCGGTACCAGTATTCGGCGTTCAATCCCGCTGTGTCCAAACGGTTTCCGGTGACCGTCGAGAAGAACGCGGTGCGCGAGGACTGCGGCTCGATGCCGGCGAGAACCTCGGCGAGTTCGCCGCGGATCGCCTCGACCTCGACCGAGTGCGACGCGTAGTCCACGTCGATCCGGCGGGTGCGCAGCTCCAGGTCGGCGCAGAAGCCGACGAGTTCGTCGAGCGCCGCCCCGTCGCCGGACACGACGACGGCCGAACGGCCGTTGACGGCGGCGATGCTAACGCGATTGCCGTAGGGCGCCAACAACTCCCGGGCCCGCTCGGTGCTGCAGGCGATGGACAGCATGCCGCCGGGGCCGGCCAGCGACGTCAGCAGCTTGCTGCGCAGCGTCACCACCCGCGCGGCGTCGCGCAACGACAGCGCGCCGGCGACGTAGGCCGCGGCGATTTCGCCCTGCGAGTGGCCGATCACGGCATCCGGGCGCACCCCGAGTGACTTCCACAGCTCGGTCAGCGACACCATCACCGCAAACAGCACCGGCTGCACGACGTCGACGCGATCCAGGCCCGGTGCGTCGGGCGCGCCGCGCAGCACGTCGATCAGCGACCAGTCGACGAATTCCGCGAACGCCTCCGCGCACGCTTCCATCTGCTGCGCGAATGCCGGTGCGGTGTCGAGCAATTCGATGCCCATGCCCACCCACTGGGAGCCCTGACCGGGATACACGAACACGGTCTTGCCCGCGGGTGCGGCGGCGCCCCGGATCACCGAGGCGGTCAGCGCCTCGCCGGCCAGATCGTCCAGCCCGGCCAGCAGCCCGTCGCGATCGGGGGCGACCACCACCGCCCGGTGCTCGAAGTTCGTCCGGCCCGCCAGCGACCACGCGACGTCGGCGGCGTCCACATCGCCGTGGGCACGCACGTGCGCCGCCAGGCGAGCGGCCTGAGATGTCAAGGCGGAGTTCGACTTTGCTGACACCACCCACGGCAGCACCGCAGGCGCCGGGCCGGCTTCCTGGGGCTCGACTTCAGGGACGGACTCCACGATTATGTGCGCGTTGGTGCCGCTGATCCCGAACGAGGACACTCCCGCCCGGCGCGAGCGGCCGTCGGCGGCGGGCCACGGCCGCGCCTCGGTCAGCAACGACACCGATCCCGCCGACCAGTCCACGTGCGGGCTGGGCGCGTCGACATGCAGTGTCGCGGGCAAGGTTTCGTGGCGCATCGCCTGCACCATCTTGATCACGCCGGCGACGCCTGCGGCGGCCTGCGTGTGTCCCATGTTCGACTTGATCGACCCCAGCCACAGCGGCTCGGTCCGGTCCTGCCCGTAGGTCGCCAACAGCGCCTGGGCCTCGATCGGGTCGCCCAGCGTCGTCCCGGTGCCGTGGCCCTCGACGACGTCGACCTCGGTGGCGTTCAGTCCGGCGTTGGCCAGCGCCGCGCGCACCACGCGCTGTTGCGACGGGCCGTTGGGCGCGGTCAGCCCGTTGGACGCGCCGTCCTGGTTGACCGCCGAGCCGCGCACCAGCGCCAGCACCGGATGCCCGAGCCGTCGCGCGTCCGACAACCGCTCCACGACCAGCATGGCCCCGCCCTCGGACCAGCCGACCCCGTCGGCCGCCCCGGCGTAGGCCTTGCACCGGCCGTCGGGCGCGAGGCCGCGGTGCCGGCTGAACTCGATGAAGACGGTGGGAGTGGCGTTGACCGTCGCACCGCCGGCCAGCGCCAGGTCGCACTCGCCCGAACGCAGCGACTGCACCGCCATGTGCAATGCCACCAACGACGACGAGCAGGCCGTGTCCACCGACACGGCTGGGCCCTCCAAGCCCAGCACGTAGGAGACGCGGCCCGAGGCGACGCTGGAGGTCATGCCGGTGAGCCGGTAGCCCTCGATCTCCTCGGCGAGCATCCCGTAGCCCTGCACGATGAGCCCCGCGAAGACGCCGGTGGCGCTGCCGCGCAGCCCGCCGGGGTCGATGCCGCCCCGCTCCAGCGCCTCCCAGGACAGCTCCAGCAGCATCCGGTGCTGAGGGTCCATCGCCAGCGCCTCGCTGGGCGGGATACCGAAGAACGCCGGGTCGAAGTCCGCGACCCCGTCCACGAAGCCGCCGGTGCGGGCGTACGTCTTGTGCCGGGCGTCGGGGTCTGGGTCGAACAGCCCGCCCAGCTCCCAGCCACGATCGGCGGGAAACTCCGAAATCACATCGCGGCCGTCGGCCACCATCTGCCACAGGCCCTCGGGGGAGTCGACGCCGCCGGGGAACCGGCACGACATGCCGACGATCGCGATCGGCTCGCTGGACCGCTCCAGCAGCGCACGGTTGGTGCGCTTCAGGCGCTCAACCTGGACCAGCGCCTTTCGCAGCGCTTCGGTCGCGTGCTGGAGTTGATCCACCGTCTCTGCCCCTCGCCTAATTTTGGCCGTCTTCAGCTACCGGATGCCGAGTCACGGTAGTTGCTGCACGATGCGGCGCCGGCACTCTTTCAACCTGCGTCGTGCAGCTCTGGAACCCAAGAATGTCGCTGGTGAGTATGGCCAACTCCGGCAAGATTTCAAAACGTCCGATACCGCCGGTTGCTACCGGAAGATCGGCTTCGGCGTGTGGAACGCCGTGTCCAAGGGGGTGCGACGTGGCACGCCATTCATGGCGCGACTGTACTCGGCTATGCATCGACCGTGGTCGGGCGCATGACAGCGGCTTTGTGGGTGCGGGCCGGACCGGCCCCAAGCGACGGGGCTCAGACACCCACTCGGCGCCAACCGTCGGCGGCCCGCGCGGCGCTGATCAACACATCGCAGAGCTCGCGCAGTTCGGCCTTCCCAGCGCCCTCGTCCAGCGCCGTGGCGACGTCCTCTGCCGCGCATCGGACCTGGTAGACGCGGTCGGACAGGTCGGCGGCGTCATCGGCCGACAACACCACCGCGTCGGCGGGCAAGGCCGCCGCTTCGCCCCGGTTGATCGATGCGCGCTGCTCGTAGGCCCGCTGCCGGCACGACTGGCGGCAATACTGGCGGCGACGGCCCATCCCGACGTCGGTCACGTCCCGGCCACACCAGCGGCACGGCTGCGGTCGGGCACGGCGGGTCACGCCTGCCGACTTTAGTCCGCGTCGCTTCGCGATCCCGGTATCATTGAAGGTCGAGTCGCTGACCCCGCGTGTCTGCCGGGGAACTACGCAGGCCGCCGTAACGTTTGCTAAGCGAAGAGAAGCGCACCACAGAAGCCCAAAGGAGTAGCACCATGGCTGATCGCGTACTGAGGGGCAGTCGCCTCGGAGCCGTGAGCTACGAGACTGACCGCAACCACGATCTGGCGCCGCGTCAGCTCGCGAAGTACCGCACCGAGAACGGCGAAGAGTTCGAGGTCCCGTTCGCCGACGACGCCGAAATCCCCGGCAGTTGGCTGTGCCGCAACGGCCTGGAAGGCACCCTGATCGAGGGTGACCTGCCCGAGCCGAAGAAGGTCAAGCCGCCGCGCACCCACTGGGACATGCTGCTGGAGCGTCGCAGCGTCGAAGAGCTCGAAGAGTTGCTCAAGGAGCGCCTCGAGCTGATCAAGACCAAGCGCCGCGGCTAAGCCGCGTTACGAGCGGTTGTCCGCGGACGCGGTCCGCGCGTTGGCCATCCGCCCCTGAATCCCCCACTTCGCGACCTTGACCAGGGCCTCGCGGATGTTGGACCCGCTCATCTTGGACACGCCCAGTTCGCGTTCGGTGAAGGTGATCGGCACCTCGACGACGGTGTAACCGTTGGCGAGGGTCCGCCGGGTCAGGTCGATCTGGAAGCAGTAGCCCTTGGAATCGACGCCGTCCAGGTCGATGGCCTCGAGCACTTCGCGGCGGTAGGCGCGGTATCCGGCAGTGATGTCGTGGATGCCGATGCCCAGCGCCAGTCTCGCGTAGGTGTTGGCCGTCCAGGACAGGGCCCAGCGCCGCCACGGCCAGTTTCGGACGTTGCCGCCGTCGACGTAGCGCGACCCGATCACCAGGTCGGCCCCGGCGTCGATGGCTTCCAGCAGGCGGGCCAGCTGCTCGGGTGAATGGCTGCCGTCGGCGTCCATCTCCACCAGCACGGAGTACTGCCGCCCCAATCCCCAGGCGAAGCCGGCCAGGTAGGCCGCGCCGAGGCCGTCCTTGGCCGTGCGGTGCATGACGTGCATGCGCCCGCCGTCGGCGGCCGCCAGCTCGTCGGCCAGCTCCCCGGTGCCGTCGGGGCTGCTGTCGTCGACGATGAGTAGGTGCACGTCGGGGCACGCGTCCTTCAGCCGCCGGTGAATCAGCGGCAGGCTCTCCCGCTCGTTGAACGTGGGGATGATCACCAGGACACGCTGACTGGGCCGGTTGCCCGGTACTCGGGTCGCCTGCTCGCCGGTGGTCATGTAGCTCCTCTGTGTCGCCCGAGATAACGCGGGGGTCGGCCGCCCTTGTGATGAAGCGGAGTGTAGTCACCGCCCTGTTCGGACGGAGGGTCGTCGCCGCCCTGGTCAGGCGGGGGCCCGTCGTCGGAGGCCGTGGGCTCCTCCGATTGGTCGGGGGGCTCACCCGGGGGCGTAGACCTCCGGCGAATCGAACGCGGGAACCATCCATTGTGCCGTATCCCGGCCAAGATGACCGCTCCGGCCGCTGCCACCAAGATCCACTGCAGGATCGGTCCCCAGCGGGTTGCGGGCGTCAGCGCCGTCTTGAGGCGCACCTGGATGTCCAGGTAGCCGGGCGTGAAGAACGGAGTGCGGACCAGCTCGGCCCCGTCCGGGGCGACGATGGCGCTGATGCCGGTGGTGCCGGCCACCACGACGTAGCGGTCGTGCTCGACGGCGCGAACCTTGGCGAACGCGAGCTGCTGTTCGCTCATCCTCTGGTTGAAGGTGGCGTTGTTGGCCGGCACGGTTAGCAACTGGGCGCCGTTGAGGACCGCTTTGCGCGGCGCGCGGTCGAAGATCACTTCCCAGCAAGTGGTGACGCCGACGGGGACGCCCGCGATGTGCACCACGCCGGTGCCCGGGCGGGGCACGAAATGCCCGGCCCGATCGGCGTAGCCGGAGAGATGCTTCAGCAGCCCCGCCATCGGCAGGTATTCGCCGAACGGTTGCACGATCTCCTTGTCGTGGCGGTCGGCCGGCCCGGTCCCCGGATTCCAGACGATGACGGTGTTGGTGGTGTATTGGGCGGGATCGTTCGGGCGGCCGGGCAGATCCAGCACCGTGCCGAACATGATCGGCGCACCGACCGCGTGGGCCGCCTCCGCGATCTGTTGGGCCGCATCGGGATTGAGCAAGGGGTCGATGTCCGACGAGTTCTCCGGCCACACCACGAATTGCGGTTGCTGCGCGGCGCCGGAACGCACGTCCTCGGCCAGGCGCAGCGTCTCCTGGACGTGGTTGTCCAGCACCTGCCGCCGCTGCTCGTTGAAGTCGAGGCCGAGCCGCGGCACGTTGCCTTGCACGGCGGCGACGGTGACGGTCGGTTCGCCGCCCGATCCCGCGCCGGCGTGCCGCACCTGCGGCCACACAATGGCGGCGGCGAACAACACCAGGCAGATGCACACGCCGGGCAACACGACCGCAGGCGGCGCGGCGTCGGCCTCGGTGACGTGCTTTTCGGTGTCGTCATCGTCGGCTGCGGCGGCGTCGGGCTTCCGGATGCCGCGTCGCCACCACTCGACGATCTCGCGGGCGATCGCGGTGGCGCTGAATCCCATCAACATGACCGCCAGCGACAGCAGCGCGACGCCGCCGATCTTGACCAGCGGCAGCAACGGGCCTTCGGTCTGGCCGAACGCCACCGCGCCCCAGGGGAAGCCGCCGAACGGGACGATCGATTTCAGCCACTCCGTGGCCGTCCACACCAGGGCAAACCAGACCGGCCAGCCGGGCAGCCCGCGCACCACGACGGCGAACACGCCGAACAGGGCGGGAAACACCGCACACACCACCGCCAGCACCAGCCACGGCACCGCGCCGACCAGGTTGCTGATCCACGGCAGCAGCGGCGCGTAGAACGCGAAGCCGAACAGGAAGCCGTAGCCCAGGCCACCGATCGGCGTCGTCGCGGGATGGGTCAGCACCCACCCCAGCAGTGCGGCGGCGACGACGGCCGCCCACCACCAGTTCACCGACGGGAAGCTCGCGCACAGCAGCAGCCCGCCGGCGACGCTGACCACCAGGCGCGCCACCCGGGGCCGCAGCGCGGCCCACAGTCCGGGCAGCCGCGCGAGCACCGCCACGACCAGCGCCAGCAGCACACGCCGCGCCGCGACACCCAGCCGCCGGGCCGGACTCGGTCCGTCGGCCTTGGCGGGCGTCTCGTTGTCGGGCTCGGGGGCTTCCGCGTCGTCGTCAGGCTCGTTCACCGCTTCGTCGGCGTCGATGTCGGCCGGGCCGTCCTCGTCCGTCGGTGTGGGTTCGCTTTCGCCGGATTTCCCCGGTCGCAGGTGCCGGGCCGACCATTTCCTAGCCATGGACCACCACGCCCCGGTGCACGGTTTGGCGGCAGCGCGGCAAGGCGTCGGTCGCGCCGAGCCGCGGCAGCGCGGGCACCCGGGACCGCGGGTCGGTCGACCACCGCTGCACGCCGTCCTGTGGGGCGTGCACGTCGAGGTCGCCCGCATCCCACACGGCGTACGAGGCGGGCGCACCGGGAACCAGGGTGCCGGTCGTGTCGTCGCGCACGCCGCAGGCCCGCCAGCCGCCGCGGGTGGCGGCCGCAAACGCGGCCCGGGCCGAGACGGCGCTGCCCGGAGTCCGATGGTTGACCGCCGCGCGCACGCTGCCCCACGGGTCGAAACCCGTCACCGGGGCGTCGGAACCGAGCGCGAGGGGCACGCCTTGGGATGCTAACAGCGCGAGCGGGTTGAGCTGCCTGGCTCGTTCGGCGCCCAGCCGGCGGGCGTACATGCCGTCGTCGCCGCCCCACAGCAGGTCGAAATTGGGCTGCACGCTGGCGATGACGCCCCACGCGCCCAGCTTGGCGGCCTGATCGGCGGTGACCATCTCGAGGTGCTCCAGGCGGTGTCCGCAGCGGGCCACCGCGACCACCCCGAGGTCGTCGACGACCCTTTCGAAGGCGTCGACGGCCGCCGAGACCGCGGCATCCCCGATGACGTGGAAGCCCGCGGTCACCTGCGCCTCGGTACAGGCCCGCACGTGCACCTCGATCAGGTCGGGGTCGAGGTAGCAGGTTCCGGCGCGCTCGGGAGCGTCGAGGTAGGGCTCGTGCAGCCAGGCGGTGCGCGAGCCGAGGGCGCCGTCGATGAACAGGTCGCCCGCCAGCCCGCGGGCCCCGGTTTGTTCCACCAGCGCCCGCGCCTGCGCGGCGGTGGTCACGGCCTCACCCCAGTAGCCGATCACCTCGACGCCGTGGTCGAGGGCACGCAGCCGCAGCCAGTCGTCGAGCCCGCCGATCTCGGGACCCGCGCATTCGTGCACCGCGACGATGCCCGACGCCGCGGCGGCCCGCAGCGCCGCGAGCCTGGCCTCGGCCAGCTGCTCCGGCGTCAGCAGGTCGCGCGCCACGGCGCGGACCAGGTGGTGCGCGTCGCCGGCCAGCGGCCGTTCGGCGGCGAACCCGCTGGCCGCCGCCAGGTCGGGGACCAGCCGCCGCAACCCCGTCGACGCCAGGGCGGAGTGCACGTCGACGCGCGCCAGGTACGCGGGCCGGTCGCCGAGCACCGCGTCGAGCTCCGCGGTCGTCGGCGGGCCGTTCTCGGGCCACGTCGACTCGTCCCAGCCGTGACCCCACACCGGCTGGCCGGGGTGGGCGGCCGCGTGCTCGGCGACCAGCCGCAGGCAGTGCGCCAGTGAAGTCGCGTCACGCAGGTCCAGGCCGGTGAGCGTGAGGCCGGTCGCGCTCAGGTGGATGTGGCTGTCGACGAACCCCGGCGCGACGAAACCCCCGTCCAGGTCCACCAGTTCGGCGTCCGGGAACTGGCTGCGGCCCACCTCGTCGCTGCCCAGCCAAGCGACCAGGCCGTCGCGCACCGCCATGGCGGTGGCGTCGGGATGGGTGGGGCTGTGCACCCGGCCGTTCACCAGCAGGGTCGTCGCGGTCACACGCCAAAACTACGCGCGGGCGCGCGGCGGGCAATCAGCTCGGGCCGGACGCGTACCGGGGGCCGCCCCAGTGGTCGTCGCTGCGCAGCGCGGGCGGCTCGACATCGTGGACGTCGATGACCTCGCCGTCGATGTAGTCGCGGCGGTCGGCCGGGTCGCCGCGCTGGGTTTGGGTGAACGCCGCCGGGTAGGTGACCAGCGGCACCCGCCGCTGCAGAGTGCGCAGCGCAAGCGCGGAGACCCCGGGGCCGGCGGCGGCACGCACCGGGGGCAGCAGCAGCAGCGTCCCGATGACGGTGGTCACCAGCCCGGGAACCAGGACGAGCCCGGTGGCCACGGTGACCAGCGCGCCGTCACCGACGCTGCGCGCCTCCAGCGACCCGGACCGCATCCCGCGCAGCTGGTGCAGGAGCTGCGAGCCGGCCATCGGGGCCAGCAGGCCCCAGCCGAGGACGAACGTCGCGAGCAGGATCAGCAGGGTCCAGCCCCAGCCGAGGGCCCACACCAGGGCGAAGACCGCCGCGAGTTCGACGACGGCGTAAACGAGTAAGAGCCGGCTCACCATGTACGCACAACGACGGCGGGCCGCGCCGGAGTTCCCCTGGGCGCCGGGATCGCGGCTGCAGTTAGATGACGTTATGACCACGATTGAGATCGCTACCCCCGACGGATCGATCGACGCGCTGCTGAACACCCCGGCCGGGACGGGCCCGTGGCCCGGCGTCGTGGTGATCCACGACGCCTTCGGCTACGGCCGCGACAAAAAACAGATCAACGAGCGCATCGCCCAGGCCGGCTACCTGGCGCTCACGCCGAACATGTACGCGCGCGGCGGCCGCATCCGCTGCATCACGCGCGTGATGCGCGAGCTGCAGACGCAGCGCGGCCGCGCCCTCGACGACATCGTCGCCGCCCGCGAGCACCTGCTGGCCTCGCCGGACTGCACCGGGCAGGTCGGCATCGCCGGCTTCTGCATGGGTGGCCAGTTCGCCCTCATCATGTCCCCCAAGGGTTTTGGCGCCTCCGCCCCGTTCTACGGCGCGCCCCTGCCGCGCCACCTCGACGACACCCTGGAGGGGGCATGCCCGGTCGTGGCAAGCTTCGGCGGCCGCGACCCGCTGGGCAAGGGCGCACCCGAAAAGCTGCGGAAAGTCCTTGCGGCCAAGCAGGTTACGAACGACGTCAAGGTCTACCCCGACGTCGGGCACAGCTTCGCCAACGACCTACCGGCCCAGCCGCTGCTTCGGGTCGCGGGCTTCGGCTACGACCACGCCGCGACCGAAGACGCGTGGAGCCGGGTGTTCTCGTTCTTCGGCGAGCACCTGCGCTAACTACGGCAGCTTGTCTGACACCGCTCGCGCGAAGGTGTGGGTGTCACCGGGCCAGCGCGCCGAGATGTAGTTGCCGTCGTCGACGACGAACGCCGGTCGCGAGTCGGTCGCCGTGTCGCGCGCCATCCCGGAGGACTTGAGCCGCGCATGCTCAGCGCCGCGCTCGACGTCGCGAAAATCCGTCGGCTCTTTGAGCGCCCGGGTGACTTCCGATTGCACGGACATGTAGCCGCCGGGTTGGCCGGGTTCCTCGCTGTAGGTCCGGTAATAGTCCGGGTCCCAGAATCTGGTGATCCGGGTGAGCCGCCAGGCCAGCCGCTCCATGGCCCAGGTCAACGCGGTCGTCTTGCGCCCGTAGAGCACCGAGCGGCCGGTGCCGGGGTCGACGCTGCGGGCGGCCAGCAACACGCCGTGACAGATCGCGGCGACAATCAGGTTGCGGGCGAAGGCATCCACCACCAGGCGCTGCAGGATGTCGCTGTCGATGTAGCTGCGCATGCCGCGGGCGCGGTGACCGCCGGGCAGCAGTAACGCGTCGACGCCGTCGAGGGTGGCCGCACGCCAGCTCACCGGATGCTGGTACTCCCCCGACTTCACCATGGCGGCGTATGCGGCACGGCCATTCTTGTTGGCGCGCAGCGCCATTCCGACGAGCGGGATCGAACGCAATACCGGCATCGCCGACCAGATGTCGAGACCCCGGCCGGTCACCATGATGTCGTCGGCGACACCCGGTGTGCCGCTCTCGGTCGCGAAGATCACCCGGTGGCCGTTGTCGGTCAGGACGCGCCAGCTGACCGCGACCTCCGTCGGGTCGAAGTCCCGGTCCGGAATCGGAATCAGCACGGTACCCATAACGCTCTAGCCCTGCGCCACTCGCAGTTCGAGGCCGATGTTGTTCTCCATGCCGCCGCGCAGCTTGCTGAAGAAATTGAAGACCCCGCCGATCAGGCCGTAGCGCTTGCCGATCGCGTCGTAGACGGTGCCGGTTTCCGACTTGTCGAGCAGCGCGGCGGCGCCCTCGACGGCCTCGCTCGTCGGGCGGCCGCGCATGGTGCAGGTGGCCATCGTGACGCGCGGCGTATTGCGAATCCGCTTGACCTTCCACGAGGTTTCCTGCGTGATCACCAACAGCCGATCGCCGCGCTCCTGGTCCAGGGCGGTCCAGATGGGTGTCGGCTTGGGCCGGCCGTCCTTGGTGAAGGTGGTCAAAAGGATGTATTGCGCCTTGGCGAGATCGGCAAAGGTGGGCGTCACGGTCTCAACCTACTCGGCAACGTTGACATTCTCAGCGATCTTCGTGTTAAGTGAAAATATCGTTTTCATTTAGCGGCGTGTGACGGTGACCGGAGCGAGGAAACGCGTGAGCGATTCGAAGAACCCCATGGCGTGGCTCCCGTTCTCGATCGCCGAGGCGGCGGTGGCAGGACCAGCGGACGGCGACGTGGACGCGCCCGGGGCGTGGTCGTATCTGCAGGAGCGGCTCAGCGATGCGGCCCAGGTTGTGCAGTCGGACCCGGCGAACCGAAATCGGGTCGATCTCGCCGCGGGGATGCGCCATCTGCTGGTGCTGCTCACCGCGGGCATCGACGAGATCCTGCGGTTCGACAGCGATCCGGTGCTGTGCGTCCAGGCGACCAGCACCGACGACCTCGTGACGTGGGGCATGGAATGCCCGGACTGCATTTACACCCGCGCCGTGCTGCGCGGCGGCGAAAGCTACCGGCTGTTCGGCAATCGCGGCACCGCACGCTACGTCGGGCTGCAGACGATGAACGGCATCACCTCGACGGCCAACGAACTGGTCGACGAACTCGAGGTGGACGCCGACGGGAACTTCGAGGTGGTGCTGTCTCCCTCCGAACCGACGGGGCGGCCGGGCAATTGGATGCGGCTCGAGGGCGACAACCCGACCCTGACGGTGCGGCACTTCTTCTACGACTGGGACACCGAGGTGGCGTCGTCGCTGCGCGTCGAGCGGCTCGGCGATGCCGTTGGGGCCGAACGCCGTTCGGTCGACCCGGTCGTCGCGATCCCGCAACAGCTGGTTGCCCTCGGCGACTTCGTCGAGGGCAACCTGGCGTTCTTTCTGCAATTCGGCGCCGCGGCCCCGGCCAACGGATTCCTGCCGCCGATCGACCGCACGGACATCGGTGCGGCCGCGGAGAACCGCCCGGTGATCGGCCGGTGGGAGCTGGGCAGCGGCGAGGCCCTGATCGTGGAAGTGGAACCGCCACAAGGGATTTACTGGAGCTTCTCCATCGGCAATCCATGGTGGGAGACGATTCACTACGGCCGCCATCAGTCCAGCCTGAACGCGCATCAGGCGGTGGTGGATTCCGACGGCCTGGTGCGCGTAGTGCTGTGCGCGCGAGACCCCGGCGTCGCGAATTGGCTTGATACCGCGGGCTTCAGCAACGGGCCCATCATCCTGCGCTGTGTGCGCACCGAAACGGCGCCGACGCCGTCGACGCGGGTCGTGCCGTTCGACGAGATTCGTGCGGCGCTGCCCGCCGATACGGCGACGGTGACGGCCGAGGAGCGCGCGTCCGTCATCGCCTCGCGTCGCAACGCCGTGCGGGAAAGGTTCGCCTGATGTTCGATGCCGACGAGCTGGAGAACGGCGCCTGCGCCGCAACGGGTCTGGACGACTTCGGGTCCCCGTACTACCGCGAGGGACTCGATCGCATAGTCGAGGCGCTGAACACCGAGGCGGATCTCAACGAGATCGGCAATGTCATCCAGCACGCGACGATCAGCAATGCGTTGATTCAACGCCTCAACGTCGAGGACACCTACCGGCAGCATCCCGAGATCGACGACGAGGTGGTCGGCGGACCCGTCTTCGTGATCGGCCTACCCCGCACGGGCACCACGGCGTTGAGCCAACTGGTGGCCGCCGATCCGCAGTTCCGCTCGCTGCGGACCTGGGAGTCGCAGGCCCCCACGCCCCCGCCGGAGTCCGCCACGCAGCACACCGACCCGCGGATCGCGCAGGCCGAGGCGGGCCTGAAGATGCTCGACGACATGTTCCCGCTGATGAAAACGATGCACAACTCCGAGGCGACGGCCGCGACCGAATGCCAGGACCTGATGGGAATGAGCTTCCGCACCTTCCACTTTGACGGCGCGGTCCGCGCCCCCGGATATCTTGCGTGGCTGATGGACTGCGACATGCGCGAGACGTACACCTTTCACCGACGGGTCCTCAAGCTGTTGCAGTGGCATTGCCCGCCGGTGCTGTGGCACCTGAAGACGCCGGTGCACATGTTCGCCCTCGACGCGCTGGTCGAGGCCTACCCGAACGCCAAATTCCTGTGGAGCCACCGCGATCCGGCCGCGGTGATGGGCTCGGTATGCAGCCTGATCCAGTACGTCCGCAGCTGGAGCAGCGACCACAACGATCCGCACGAGCTGGGCGCCGAACAGATCGACAGCTGGGCCGAAGCCGTCCGGCGGGCAATGGATTTCCGCGCCCGCACGGGTGACGACCGGTTCGCCGACGTCTCGTTCGCCGACCTGCAGTCCGATCCCGTGCGCACCCTGCAGAGCGGCTACGAGCGCCTCGGGCTGAGCTTCACCGACGCCACCGCGGACTCGGTCAAGCGCTGGGCCGAGACCCACAAGCCCGGTTCGCGCGGCGCACACGACTACGACCTGGCCGACTACGGGCTGACACCCGACGGCGTTCGCCACCGGTTCGCCGACTACCTCGCCGCCTACGATGCCAGCGCCTGACCCCGCCGATGCGCCCCGCACGCGGCGGCGCGACAAGCTCGAACCGGACCCCGCCGTCCGGCGTACGATCCTGGCCGCCGCATCAACCACGTTGCGCGAGAACGGGGTTCAAGGCTTCGGCATTGCCGCGGTCTTGGAGCGAGCCGGCCTGAGCACGCGCGCGTTCTATCGGCATTTCGGCTCGAAGGACGAGCTGGTCGCGGCGGTCTTCCTGGAATCGGCGCGGGTTGAGCGGCGGCGGCTGCACCGCCGGATGGCCGGCGCCGCCGACGAGATCGAGGCCGTGGCGGCCTGGATCGACGCGCGGCTCGACCTGGCGTTCGACGAGAACACGAAGTCCGATCTGCGCCGGCTGTCGCTGGAGGCGCAGTCCCAGACGCTGGCCTCCCCCGGACTGGTGCAGCCGGCCTACGCCGAGATGCTCAAGCCGCTCAGCGAGGCGCTAGAGCGCGGCCTGCGGCGCGGCGTGTTCCACCATATCCATCCGGCGGTCGACGCGGAGTTCATCCACGGCGTGGTGTGGGCGGCGGTCGACCGGCAATGGCAGACCGGCGATTCCGATCGCGCTGCCGTCCGCGACCGTGCGGTGAGCTTCTGCCTACGCGGGCTGGGCGTCACGTCGGACGCCGCCACCCAATAACTCAAAGGAGATATCGATGGACCTGGGTTTCGCCGGATCGACGGCTGTGGTCACCGGGGGCAGCAAGGGCATGGGGCTGGCCATCGCCGAAACCCTTGCGGCCGAGGGGGCCAGCGTGGCGGTGCTGGCCCGGGGCCGGGCGGCGCTCGACGCCGCGGTGGAGGCGCTGCTGGCGGCCGGCGCACCCGACGCCGTCGGCATCAGCGTGGACATGGCCGACGCCACGTCCATCGCCGACGGCTTCGCCGCGGTCGCCGAGCGGTGGGGCCGGCTCAACAGCCTGGTCCACACGATCGGCCCGGGCGACGGCTACTTCGAGCAGATGGACGACGCGCAATGGGACGACGCGTTCGCGCTGGGCACGATGTCGGCCGTGCGGTCGATCCGCGCCTGCCTGCCGCTGCTACGTGCCGCGGACTGGGCGCGCGTCGTGACGCTGTCGGCGCATTCCATCCAGCGGCAGAACCCGCGCATCGTCGCCTACACCGCGTCGAAGGCCGCGCTGGCCAGCATCACCAAGAACCTCTCGAAAAGCCTTGCCGCCGAAGGTATTCTCGTCAACTGCGTGTGTCCCGGGACGATTGTGACCGCCAGCTTCACCGAGAACCTCAAGGACATCCTGGCCGCCGACGGCCTCGACGCCACCGACCCGCGTGACGTGATGACGTGGATCGACAACAACTTTCATCAGCCCTGCGACCTCGGTCGCGCCGGGCTGCCCGAAGAGATCGCATCCATCACCGCCTACCTGGCGTCCCGCCGCAACGGCTATGTCACCGGCGCGACCGTCAACGTGGACGGCGGCTCGGACTTCGTCTGAGGGCTAGCCCTCGAGGTCGCCCTCGGTTTCCAGCAACGCCTGGCGCAGGCCGTCGAGCGTCTCCTGCTGTGGCTCGGCCCACATGCCGCGTCCGGCCGCCTCCAGCAGCCGCTCGGCCATGCCGTGCAACGCCCACGGGTTGGACTCCGTCATGAATTTGCGATTCTCCGGGTCCAGCACGTAGCTCTCGGTGAGCTGCTCGTACATCCAGTCGGCCATGACCCCCGCGGTGGCGTCGTAGCCGAACAGGTAGTCGACGGTCGCCGCCATCTCGAAGGCACCCTTGTAGCCGTGCCGGCGCATCGCCGCCATCCAGCGGGGATTGACCACGCGGGCGCGGAACACCCGCGTCGTCTCCTCCGAGAGCGTGCGGGTGCGAATCGCATCGGGCCGCGTGTTGTCCCCGATGTAGGCGGCCGGCGCCTGACCGGTCAGCGCCCGCACCGTGGCCACCATGCCGCCGTGGTACTGGAAGTAGTCGTCGGAGTCGGCGATGTCGTGCTCGCGGGTGTCGGTGTTCTTGGCGGCCACCGCGATGCGCCGGTACTGGCGGTTCATGTCGTCGACCGCCTCGCGGCCATCCAGGTCACGCCCGTACGCGAAACCACCCCACGCGGTGTACACCTGCGCCAGGTCGGCGTCGTCGCGCCAATTGCGGCTGTCGATCAGCTGCAGCAGCCCCGCGCCATAGGTGCCCGGCTTCGACCCGAAAATTCTTGTCGTGGAACGGCGTTTGTCGCCATGCTGGGTCAGGTCGGCCTGGGCGTGCGCGCGTACGTAGTTGTCGTCGGCCGGCTCGTCGAGGTCGGCGACCAGCTGCACGGCGTCGTCGAGCATCGTGACGACGTGCGGGAAGGCGTCCCGGAAGAAGCCGGAGATCCGCACGGTCACGTCGATGCGCGGGCGGCCCAGCTCGGCCAGCGTTATCGGCGTCAGCCCCACCACGCGCCGAGAAGCGTCGTCCCACACCGGCCGGACGCCCAGCAGCGCAAGGACTTCGGCGATGTCGTCGCCGGAGGTGCGCATGGCCGAGGTACCCCACACCGACAGACCGACCGATTGCGGCCAGTCCCCGTGGTCGGCGCGGTAGCGGGCCAGCAGCGAATCAGCAAGCGCGACACCGGCTTCCCACGCGAGCCGCGAGGGTATCGCCTTGGGGTCGACGGAGTAGAAGTTGCGGCCAGTCGGCAGCACGTTGACCAGGCCACGCAGCGGCGATCCCGACGGCCCCGCCGGAATGAAGTGGCCGTCCAAAGCCCGCAGCACCTGGTCGATTTCGGCGGCCGTCCCGGCGAGCCGGGGCACCACCTCGGCGGCCGCGAACCGCAGCACCGCGGCGACGTCGGGGTTGTCCGTGAGCCCGTCTGCGGCGGCGGGGTCCCAGCCGCCGGCCTGCAGCGCCGCCACCAGCCCGCGGGCGGCGGCCTCGGTCGCATCGACCGCGGACCGCTCGTCGGTGCCGTCCTCGGCCAACCCCAACGCCTGGCGCAGGCCCGGCAGAGCCTGCTCGCCACCGAACAGCTGGCGCGCCCGCAGGATGGCCAGCACGAGGTCGAGTTCGGCGTCGCCCGTTGGCTTTTGGCCGAGGATATGCAGCCCGTCGCGGATCTGAACGTCCTTGATTTCGCACAGCCACCCGTCGACGTGCAGCAGCATGTCGTCGAACGAGTCGTCCTCCGGGCGTTCGGCCAGGCCCAGATCGTGGTCCATCTTGGCGGCCCGGATCAGCGTCCAGATCTGCTGGCGGATGGCGGGCAGCTTGCCCGGGTCCAGCGCCGCGACGTTGGCGTGCTCGTCGAGCAGCTGCTCCAAACGCGCGATGTCGCCGTAGCTTTCGGCGCGCGCCATCGGCGGGATGAGGTGGTCGACCAGGACCGCGTGGGCCCGGCGCTTGGCCTGCGTACCCTCACCCGGGTCGTTGACCAGGAAGGGATAGATCAGCGGCAGGTTGCCCAGCGCCGCGTCGGACCCGCAGGCCGCCGACATGCCCAGCGTCTTGCCCGGCAGCCACTCCAGGTTGCCGTGCTTGCCGAGATGCACGAGGGCGTGCGACCCGAATCCCGCGTCCAGCCAGTGGTAGGCAGCCAGGTAGTGGTGGCTGGGCGGCAGGTCGGGGTCGTGGTAGATCGCGACCGGGTTTTCCCCGAAGCCGCGCGGCGGCTGCACCATCAACACCAGATTGCCGGCTTGCATTGCGGCGATGACGATTTCGCCGTCCGGGTCGTTGCTGCGGTCGACGAACAGCTCCCCGGGCGGCGGGCCCCAGTGCCGCGTCACCGCATCGGTCAGCTCGGCGGGCAGCGTGGCGAACCAGGTGCGGTAGTCCTTCGCGGACACGCGGATCGGGTTGCCTTCCAGTTGGCCTTCGGTCAACCAGTCGGGGTCTTGGCCACCGCGTTCGATCAGCGCGTGGATCAGCGCGTCGCCGTCGCCCGCCTCGACTCCGGGCAGATCACCCACCTGATACCCGCGCTCGCGCATCGCCCGCAGCAACGCGACCGCGCTGGCCGGCGTGTCGAGGCCGACGGCATTGCCGATGCGGGCGTGCTTGGTGGGGTACGCCGAGAACACCAGCGCCACCCGCTTGTCGGCCGGCGCGACGTGCCGCAGCCGCGCGTGCCGTACGGCCAGGCCGGCCACCCGGGCGCAGCGCTCCGGGTCGGCCACGTAGGCGATCAGCCCGTCGTCGTCGATCTCCTTGAACGAGAACGGAACCGTGATGATGCGCCCGTCGAATTCGGGCACCGCCACCTGGCTGGCCACGTCGAGCGGGCTCAGGCCGTCGTCGTTGTCGGACCATTGGCTGCGCGAGCTGGTCAGGCACAGTCCCTGCAGGATCGGAACATCAAGGGCGGCAAGGTGTTCGACGTTCCAGCTGTCGTCGTCGCCGCCGGCCGACACCGTGGCCGGCTTCAATCCCCCGGCCGCCAGCACGGTGACCACCATGGCGTCGGCGTCGCCGAGGCGTTGCAGCAGTTCGGGTTCGGCGGTGCGCAGTGACGCGCAGTAGACCGGCAGCGGGGTCGCGCCCGCCTCCTCGATGGCCCGGCACAGCGACTCGACGTAGGCGGTGTTGCCGGCCAGGTGCTGGGCGCGGTAGTACAGCACCGCGATCGTGGGGCCGTCGGTGGTCGCCGGCTGCGGGCGCTCCAGCTCGCCCCACGTCGGCGTCAGCACCGGTTCGGTGAAGCCGAAGCCGGTCATCAGGACGGTGTCGGACAGGAAGGCGTGCAGCTGGCGCAGGTTGTCGACGCCGCCGTACGCGAGATAGATGTGCGCCTGCACCGCGATGCCCGCCGCCAGCGTGGACAGCCCGGTCAGCTCGGCGTCGGCCGCCTGCTCGCCGCTGACCAGGACGGTCGGCACCCCGCTGGCGATCACCGCGTCGATGCCGCTCTGCCAGGCGCGGTAACCGCCGAGGATCCGCACCACGACGATCGAGGCGCCGTCGAGCAGGTCGGGCAATTCTGTGTCAGTCTCGGAGTCGGACAGCCGCGCCGGGTTGGCCCACCGGTAGTTCTTTTCGCTGGCGCGGGCACTGATCAGGTCGGTGTCGGACGTCGACAGCAGCAAAATGGTTGGCTCAGCCACCCACCATTCGTACCGCAACCGCACCGAAGAGGCTTCGTGCGGTGCCGGCTTCGAGATCCGAAGGCGCTACTGCGGCCCCAACTTGGGGGCGAACTGCGGGCAGTAGAACTGGACCGAATCCTGGAGGAACAGAGCGGCATGCGCCCGGTCGAGGCCCGCGCGCTGATTGAGGTATGTGTAGGCCTGCTCTTGGTAGTCGAGCATGGCGCAGACTTCCTGTGCGTCCTCGATCAGAGCGGCATCCGGTCGGCCGATACCGATCCCCTGCCCGCGCGCCTGGGCGAGGAAGTCACCCGTCGGATCTGCATGCGCGGCCGGCGTCGGGCCACCGAAAGAAAGCACAATAGCCGCCAAAGCTCCCATGGCCATCGGCGTCTTCGCGGCCAGTGCAGCAACGTTCATTCGTTTACTTCCTTCCGAGTCACGCATTGAGGATCTGCTTTCACCGCCGGTCTTGCAACCGATCGCGTCACGACTGCTTTTAATCAGTTGCGCACAATTGGTAGCACGAATGTTCAGACGCGAAATCCCGAAGCCTCAGACCCTCCGGCAAACATTGCCTAAATGGCGCCCGAACGAGAGGTCAACGACCGAAGGTCGCAGCGATCCGGGCGGCGACGTCACCCGCCACCCGCAGCGGTAGGCCACCTGTTGCCGCCGAATAGCGATCCGCGACCGGGTCGTAATCGGCGCCGGCGATCGACCCGTGGTCGGCCGCCAGTTCCACCAATTCCGTCGGCCACCCGATCCCTTTGAGACGCGCAGCGAAGCCTCGGCTGGCCGTCACCGGAACGACGTCGTCGGCCAGGCCGTGCAGCAAGGTGAACGGTGCGCCGACTCGGCCACGGGTCAGTTCGTCGGCCAGGATGCGACCCGAGATCGGGTCCGGCGCCATGAAGGCGCCGGCCAGGCAAACCGTGTGTGCCAGTGGGACTTCGAGGCGGGCCGCGTCTACCGTCAGACCCGCCGCGGCGAGGCCGCCCATGGACCATCCGACAAGGACGATGTCGTCGGCGTGCTCGCGGGTGAAGTCGACCGAGCCCAACAGGTCCGCGCGACCGCCGTCGGCGGCGTGCGAGTTCCAGTCGGGCGCGACGACGGTGACGCCGTAGCCGGCGAGCAGCCCGGCCAACGGCCGCAGCACGGTCCGGGCGTCGGCCTGCATGCCGTGCCAGAGCAGGACGGCCAGGCCCCCCGGGTCGCCGTAGACATCGACCAACCGTCCCGGCGCATACTCCGTCGTCCGCACCGCTCAAGGGTGCCCCGCCGGCCCAAATCCAATCTGCCGCAGGCCGCGGGTCGTAACGTGGACGCGTGGCCCGAGCTCGCGACACCGACGCCTGTCCGGGTGCGCTGCAGGTGCACCAGGCCGCCGACGGCGCGCTGGTACGCGTCCGGCTGCCCGGCGGCATGATCGATGCCGCCCAGCTTTCGGCCCTGGCGAGCGTGTCGGAGCGCCTGGGCTCGGGAACGCTGGAGCTCACCGCGCGCGGCAATGTCCAATTGCGCGCGATCAGCGACGTGACGGCCGCCGCCGAGGCCATCGCCGACGCCGGACTGTTGCCGTCGGCGACCCACGAGCGGGTGCGCAACATCGTCGCGTCGCCGTTGTCCGGACGGATCGATGGGCGCGCCGACGTGAGGGTGTGGGTGCGCGAGTTGGACGGGGTGATTCGCGCCGACCCCGGGCTCGCGGAGCTCGGCGGCCGGTTCTGGTTCAGCCTCGACGACGGCCGCGCTGACGTCTCCGGCCTGGGTGCCGACGCCGGCGTGCACGTCTTCGAGGACGGCTGCGGGCTGCTGCTGGCCGGCCGGGACACCGGCGTCCGGGTGCCGCCCGAGGACGCGGTCGCCGCGCTGACCGCGATCGCCATGCGGTTCGTCGATTTGCGCGGAAAGGCTTGGCGCGTCAGCGAATTGGACGATGCCACCGCGCTGTGGCCCGGCGCGAAGCTCGGCGCCGGATTCCCGGTCGTCACCCGCCCGCAGCTGGGCTGGATAACGCAGAACGACGGACGCATCGCGCTGGGCGCCGCCGTGCCGTTGGGCGTGCTGCCCGCCCGCGTCGCGGAGTACCTCGCCGCGATCGAGGCGCCGCTGGTAGTCACGCCGTGGCGCTCGGTGCTGGTCTGTGACCTCGAAGTAGAGGTGGCGGACGTCGCGCTTAGGGTGCTGGCGCCGCTGGGATTGGTGTTCGACGAGCACTCGCCGTGGCTGAGCGTGAGCGCCTGCACCGGCAGCCCGGGCTGCGGGCAGTCGGCCGCCGACGTGCGGGCGGACGCGGCGGGCCTGCTCGACGCGGATTCGGCCGTCCATCGTCACTTCGTCGGCTGCGAACGCGCCTGCGGCAGCCCGGCGACTGGTGAGGTGCTGGTCGCCACCGGCGACGGATATCGCCCGCTCCGAAAATAGGGGGCCTTAAGGTGGGCAGGTGCTCGACTACATCCGCGATGCGGCGGAGATCTATCGCCAGTCGTTTGCGGCCATCCGCGCCGAAGCCGACCTGACGCGATTTCCCGCCGACGTGGCCCGGGTCGTGGTCCGGTTGATCCATACGTGCGGTCAGGTCGACGTGACCGAGCATGTCGCCTACACCGACGACGTCGTGACGCGGACCCGCGCCGCCCTGCTCGACGGCGCTCCCATCCTCTGCGACTCGTCGATGGTCGCCGCCGGCATCACCGCCGCGCGGCTGCCCGCCGGCAACGAGGTCGTGTCGCTGGTGGCCGACCCGCGGGCCCCGGAGCTGGCCGCGCGCCGGCAGACCACCCGCTCGGCGGCCGGCGTCGAGCTGTGGTCGGATCGGCTACCCGGCGCGGTGCTGGCGATCGGCAACGCGCCCACCGCCCTGTTCCGGTTGCTCGAACTGATCGACGAGGGCGTGTCGCCGCCGGCGGCGGTGCTCGGCGGGCCGGTCGGCTTCGTCGGGTCGGCGCAGTCCAAAGAGGAACTCGTCGAGCGGCCGCGCGGCATGTCCTATCTCGTAGTGCGGGGTCGCCGCGGCGGCAGCGCGATGGCGGCGGCCGCCGTCAATGCGATTGCGAGCGACGCCGAATGACCGCGCGCGGCACGCTGTGGGGCGTCGGGCTGGGGCCCGGCGACCCGGAGTTGGTGACGGTCAAGGCCGCCCGGGTGATCGGCGAGGCGGACGTGGTGGCCTACCACAGCGCGCGGCACGGCCGCAGCATCGCGCGCGGCATCGCCGAACCGTACCTGCGGCCCGGGCAGATCGAGGAGCATCTCGTCTACCCGGTGACCACCGAGACGACCGATCATCCCGGCGGCTACGCCGGTGCGATCGAGGACTTCTACGTCGAGGCGTCCGCGCGCATCGCCGCGCACCTGGACGCCGGGCGCACCGTGGCGCTGCTCGCCGAGGGCGACCCGCTGTTCTACAGCTCGTACATGCACTTGCACACCCGGCTGACGCAGCGGTTCGACGCCGTCATCGTGCCGGGCGTGACGTCGGTGAGCGCGGCCTCGGCCGCCGTCGCCACCCCGCTGGTGGCCGGCGACGAGGTGCTGTCGGTGCTGCCGGGGACCCTGCCCGTCGCCGAGCTGACGCGTCGGCTCGCCGACGCCGACGCCGCCGTGGTGCTCAAGCTGGGGCGCTCGTATCATGCTGTGCGCGAAGCGCTTTCGTCCTCCGGCCGGCTGGACGACGCGTTCTACGTGGAGCGGGCCAGCACTCCCGCGCAACGCATATTGCCCGCCGCGGAGGTCGACGAGACCAGCGTGCCGTACTTCTCGCTGGCCATGCTGCCGGGCGGGCGGCGCCTGCGGCAGCAGTCGACCGTCAAGGCCGGCGCCGTCGTGGTGGTGGGCCTGGGGCCCGGTGACACCGACTGGACGACGCCGCAGAGCCGGCGCGAGCTGGCCGCCGCCACCGACCTGATCGGCTACGCCGGCTATCTCGATCGAGTTCCGGATCGCGAGGGCCAGCGGCGTCATGCCAGTGACAACACTGACGAGGCCGCCCGCGCGCAGTTAGCCTGCTCGCTGGCCGAGCAGGGCCGCGCGGTGGCGGTGGTGTCGTCGGGCGATCCCGGGGTGTTCGCGATGGCGACCGCCGTGCTCGAAGAGGCCAAACAGTGGCCGGGAGTACAGGTTCGGGTGATTCCCGGCATGACGGCGGCCCAGGCCGTCGCCAGCAGAGTCGGCGCTCCCCTGGGCCACGACTACGCGGTGATCTCGCTGTCCGACCGGCTCAAGCCCTGGGACGTCATCGCTTCGCGCCTGGACGCCGCGGCCGCGGCCGACTTGGTGCTGGCCATCTACAACCCGGCCTCGAAGTCGCGGACCTGGCAGGTCGGTGCGATGCGCGACGTCCTGCTCGCCCACCGCGAACCCGGCACGCCCGTGGTGATCGGGCGTGACGTGGCCGGGCCCGCCGAAGACGTGCGCGTGGTGCGGCTGGACGAACTGGATCCCGCCGAGATCGACATGCGCTGCCTGCTGATCGTCGGGTCTTCCCAAACGCAGTGGCACTCAAGCGATTTCGGCGACCGGGTGTTCACCCCCCGGCGCTATCCCGCCTAGTCCCGATTCCAGCTGCTGGGCAGCATCGGCACCGCCGGTCGATCGCTCCAGCCGTCCCCGTCCAGCGTCGCCAGCCCCGCGGCCTGGGCCGCCTCGGATCTGGTTGCGGCACCGGCGAATCCGAGCGCCCCCGCGGCCCGGCCATCGGCCGTCGCAGCCGGCTCGTCCGACGGCGCGGGGTCGTCCTCGAGGTCCATGAACTCGTAGCGGTAGGCCTTGTCCTTGGCCGTCGCACCCCGGCGCCGGCGGGCCTTGAGCCGCCCCTTGGCCGAGGCCGCCGCGGCCGCCGCCGGGGCGTCGGCGTCGTCGTCCGCCGGCTCCTCCGACTTGCGGCGGGCACGGCTGCTCGCGCTGCCGCGCGCCGACAACCCCGACAGGCCAACGGCATACAACGCATCGGACAGGCCCGCACCGATTCCCGTCGTGCTGGTCGGCCCGAAGCCCACCCCGGGTCCGCCGCCGACCGGCCCGCCGCCGCTCGAAGCCGGAGCCGACGTTGCGGTGCTGGGCGCCGCCGCGCTGCTGCTCGCGCTGGTGGGAACGCTCGCCGACGCCGCCGGAGCCGGCGCGGGCACCGGGGCCGGCGCGACCGCAGGGGCGGGCACCGGCTGGATCGACAACGGGACGGCGGTGCCGACGGCGATCGCCGTCGCCCCGCCCGCAGCGGCGGCGCCGACCGCAGCCGCGGCAACCATCATGACCGGGACCGCGACAACGGCCAGCTGAATCAGCGGCGTGATGAACGGCCAGAAGATCATCAGCGTGTGGAAGATGGCCCAGCCGAGCGCCTGCGACAGGGCCGGCGACAAGCCAAGTTGGCCGAAGAACGAGGCGAGGCTGTTGACCCACGGCACCGGCGGGAAGGGCCACCCACCGGGGTTGAGCTCCTTGGACACCGGCCACGCGAACGTGCTGGTGTACTTCTGCAGCCATGCGGTGAGCTGGTCCATCCAGGACGGGTAGGTCTTGGTCGCCGTCGCGGCCTGCGCCTGCGTCGTCACGGTGTCGCTCGCGGTGGTCGCGGCGTCCCCGCCGGTGCTGACGATCTGCGGTGCGGGCGTCGTCTCCGGAACCGCCAGCAGCGCGGATTCGCTGACCGCCTGATACGTGGTCATCGTCGCGGCGGCCTGCACCCACATGCGCGCGTAGTCGGCCTCGTTCACCGCGATGGGGATGGTGTTGATGCCGAAGAAGTTGGTGGCCAGCAGCGTGGCGTGAATGGTGTGGTTGGCGGCCAGTTCCGGCATCGTCGGCATGACGGCCAGCGCGGTCGTGTAGGCCGCGGCCGCCGTCTCGTGCAGGGAGGCCGCGGTGGTGCTCTTGGCGGCACTGTCGAGCAGCCAGCTCAAGTAGGGGGCGTGCGCCGCGACGTACTGCGCCGCGCTGGGGCCCTGCCAGGCGCCCGCCTGCACGCCGCCCAGCAGCGCGGTGAGTTCGTCTGCCGCCTCGCCGTATTCGGTGCTCATCGACGACCACACGCCCGCGGCGGCCAGCAGCGGCCCAGGTCCCGGGCCGCTGCTGAGCAATGTCGAGTGGACCTCCGGCGGAAAGGCCATCCAGATCGGGGCGGTCATCGTCGGCGACCTTGCAAGACGAGCTCGGAGACGAGCGAGGACACGAATACCCCTTCGATTGGCTGCGGGCTGGCGGCGCTTGTCTTCAGTGGTCGGTTCGCGACCCGGTTTGGTTCCACGCGATTGTTTTTCGGGGCTCTTTGCGCGCAGCGCGGGCATGCGCAACGATGCAGGGATGCGGTGTGAGGTGGCTCGTGAGGCGCTGTCTGCGCGTTTGGATGGCGAGCGTCCCGAGGTGCTCCCCCAACAGGTCGACGCGCACCTGGACTCCTGCCGTGCCTGCCGCGGCTGGCTGATCAACGCCGCGGTGCAGACGCGGCGCCTGGCCTCGATGCCGGCCGGCGAGGGACCGGATCTGGTCGACCGGATCCTGGCGAGCCTCAACGAGGAGTCGACGACGAGGCAGCGCTGGATGCGGGCGCTGCGCTCGCACTACCGGCGCTGGGGACTCATCGCGGTCGGCCTGTTCCAGGTGGCGATCGCGGCCGCGCAAATCAGCGGGATCAGCTTCGGCATGGTGTCCGCACATCACATGCACGGGGCGATGTCCGGCGAACACCTGATGCACGAGTCCACCGCCTGGCTGCTGGCGCTGGGATCGGCCATGATCGCCGCCGGTGTCTGGCCCGCGATCGCGGTCGGCGTCTCGGCGATCGCCGGTGCCTATTCGCTGGCGTTGCTGGCCTACGTGGCCGCCGACGCCCTGGACGGTCAGGTGACGGCCACGCGGGTGGCCAGCCACGTTCCGATCCTGCTGGGCCTGGTGTTCGCGGTGCTGGTGTCCCGCGAACACGCGGGCGGACGTGGGCGGCGACGCGTCGACTTCGATGCCGGCGCTTCGGGCCGGCCCCCCGCGACTCCCGCCGCCCGGCGCCCCGGTCACCTGCGGCCGATCAACCGGAAAATGTCTTTGCCGGCCCCGGCCGCAAACTCTACGACGGGCAGTCGTAGACTGATCCGACCCGCGCAACTAAGGTGGTTGGCCATGACCGCGTCAAGCGACGACGAGGCCGTTACCGCACTCGCCCTGTCGGCCGCGCGCGGCAATGCCAGAGCGCTCGAGGCGTTCATCAAGGCCACCCAGCAAGATGTCTGGCGTTTCGTCACCTACCTCTCCGATGCGGGCAGCGCCGACGATCTGACCCAGGAAACCTTCCTGCGGGCCATCGGTGCGATCGAACGGTTCTCCGGCCGATCCTCCGCTCGCACTTGGCTATTGGCGATCGCGCGCCGGGTCGTCGCCGATCACGTCCGGCACATCCAGTCGCGGCCGCGGAGCGCGCCGGGCGCCAATCCCGAGCACGTGATCGTCGGCGACCGCAATGCCCGCGGCTTCGAAGACCTGGTCGAGGTGACCACGATGATCGCCGGCCTCAACCCCGAACAGCGCGAGGCGCTGCTGCTCACCCAACTGCTCGGGCTGCCCTACGCCGACGCCGCCGCGGTCTGCGGCTGCCCCGTGGGCACCATCCGGTCGCGTGTCGCGCGGGCCCGCGATGCGTTGCTGGCCGATGCCGACCGCGACGACCTGACCGGTTAGTCCAGCCCGGCAATCCAGTCGACGGCCTCCTCGACGGTGCCCACCGTCGTCACCCCCGTCGGCAGCGGCGGGCGCGCCACCATCACCACCGGGATATCCAGCGCGGCAGCGGCGTCCAGCTTGCCCCGGGTCATGTCGCCGCCGCTGTTCTTGGTGACGAGCGCGTCGATGCGATGCTCCTTGAGCAGGACGAGTTCGTCGTCGTAGTGATACGGTCCGCGGGACAACAGCAGCTGATAACTGGGCGGCAATGCTTCCGTGTCCGGTTCGGTGACCGCGCGGATCAGAAACCAGGCGTCGCTGTATTGGAAAGCGTTGAGGCCGGATCGACCGGTGGTGAGGAACACCCGCGAATAGCCCTGGCGCTGCACGGTTTCCGCGGCTTTTTTGTCCGATGCGACGACGGTGGCGGCACCGGGGTCCCAGGCCGGGCGGGCCAGCACCAGCAGCGGCAGCTTTGCCTCGCCGCATGCCTGCGCCGCGTGCGCGGTCATGGTTGCCGCGAAGGGATGGGTGGCGTCGACGACCGCGTCGATGCCGTTGTCTTGTAACCATTGCGTGAGCCCTTTGACGCCGCCGAATCCGCCGATGCGGGTTGGGCCCACGGGCAGCGCCGGGTCGGGCACCCGGCCGGCCAACGAGCTGATGATGTCGACCCGCGGGTGCAGGGCTTTCGCCAGGGCGCGGGCCTCGCCGGTGCCGCCCAGCAGCAACACCCGCATCAGTGCGGGCCCCGGGCGCGGCGCGCGGTCGAGTACAGGTAGCTGTCGGTGAATCCCTCGGCCGCCAGGACGTCACCGACGATGATGACCGCGGTTTTGGTGACGTTGGCGTCGTGCATCTGCGCGGCGATGGTGTCCAGCGTGCCGCGCAGGATGGTCTCCTGCGGCCAGCTCGCGAAAGCCACCGTCGCCGCCGGTGTTTCGGGTGCGTAGCCGTTGTCGAGCAGCTGCGGCACGATCGTGTCGATCTGGGCGGCGGCCAGGTGCAGCACCAGCGTGCCGCCGGACCGGGCCAGGGTCTGCAGGTCTTCGCCGGGCGGCATCGGCGTCGACAGCGTCGATACCCGGGTCAGCGTCAGGGTCTGCGCCACGCCGGGCACGGTGAGTTCGCGTTTGAGCGCGGCCGCGGCCGCGGCGAAAGCCGGTACGCCGGGCACGATTTCGTAGTCGATGTTCAGAGCGTCGAGCTGGCGGCACTGCTCGGCCAGCGCGCTGTACAGTGATGGGTCGCCGGAATGCAGCCGCGCCACGTCGTGGCCATTGGTGCTCGCGTCGACGAGCTCGGCCACGATCTGCTCGAGCGTCAGCGGCCCGGTGTCAACGACTTTCGCGTCCGGCGGGCACCAAGCCAGCAGGTCGTCGGGCATGATCGAACCCGCGTACAGGCATACGGTGCACCGCTGCAGCAGCCGTTGGCCGCGAACGGTGATCAGGTCGGTGGCCCCGGGGCCTGCGCCGATGAAGTAGACCGTCACGTGGCCACCGACCATTGGGTGATCGGATAGTGCGGCCGCCAGCCGGTGAACCCACCCAGCGGTTCGCCCTGATAGTGCTGGAAGCGTCGCAGCCGGCCGCCGAGGCGCGAATATGCCTGCATCAGAAGCGCTTCCGATTCGGTGGTGACGGCGTTGGCGACGAGGCGTCCCCCATTTGGCAGGTGCTCGAGGCAGGCGTCGAGCAGTCCCGGCTGGGTCAGGCCGCCGCCGACGAAGATCGCCGATGGTGACGGGGCGTCGTCGAATGCGTGGGGCGCTGCTTCGCGTACCTCGATGCTGACGCCGTGGGCAGCGGCGTTGAATGCGATGTTTCGGCGGCGCTGGTCGTCCTGCTCGAATGCGATTGCGGTGCAACCGTGCCAGCTGCGACACCATTCGACCGCGATGCTGCCCGAGCCCGCGCCGACGTCCCACAGCCGCTCCCCCGGCCGCGGCTGCAGGGCCGCGAGGGTGACCGCGCGGATGCCGTGTTTGGTGATCTGGCCGTCGTGGAGGAACGCGTCGTCGGGCAGCGGCGAGAGGCGCTCGTCGGGCAGGTAGCGGATGGCGATGACGTTGAGGTCGTCGACGTCTTTGTCGTTAATCCAGTCGCGTGCGATGCCGTCGCGGCGGCGCTCGGCCGGGCCGCCGAGCTGTTCGAGCACGCTGAACTCGGAATCGCCCCGGCCGGTGGTGGCGAGCAGCTGCGCAAGCGTGTGGGGGGTGGATCCGTTTTGCGACAACACGATTGCCCGCCCACCGCGGCGCACCGCCGTCGCGGGTTGGGCGGTCACCAGGCTGATCACCTCGGTGTCGTGCACGTTCCAGCCCATCCGCGCGCATGCCAGCGTCACCGAGGACACGTGCGGCAGCACTCTGACTCTGTCCGGGCCGTGGAGGCGGATCAGCGTGCCGCCGATGCCATGCAGCAGCGGGTCGCCGCTGGCGACGATGTGGATTTCGCCGTCGACCGGAAGCGCTTGCAGGGCAGGCAACATCGGCGACGGCCACTCGTTACGCTGGGCCGTCACCGTGTCGTCGAGCAGGGCGAGCTGACGCGGTGAGCCGTATATGACGGTGGCCCTGCGTAATTCGCCTCGGGATGCGTCCGAGAGGCCCGTCATGCCGTCGGCGCCGATGCCCACCACGATGATCATGGGCGCCGCTTCTCCTCATCGCTTCGCTCTGCATCGTCGCCGGCGCGGATCATCGCGGCATCCTCCGCCACACGAATTGCGGCAGCAACCGGAACACGAAGGCCACCGGTCCCAGCGCCCACGGGACCCACACGGTCCGCTTTTTCTTTGCGAGGGCCCGGGCGGTAGCGGTGGCCACCCGCTCGGGCGTGATCGACAGCGGTGCCGGCGCCATGCCCTGCGTCATGCGCCCGATGACGAAGCCGGGGCGGGCTAGCAACAGGTGCACCCCGGTGCCGTGCAGCGCGTCGGCCAGGCCGTTGGCGAAGCCGTCCAGCCCGGCCTTGGCGGAGCCGTAGACGTAGTTGGCGCGACGCACGCGTGCGCCGGCGATCGAGGAGAACACCACCAGTTGGCCGTGTCCGGCCGCGCGCATGGCGGTAGCCAGGTGGGTCAGCATGCTGACTTGGGCGACGAAGTCGGTGTGCACGATGGCGACCGCGTGTTCGGCGTCGACTTCGGCGCGGGCCTGATCGCCGAGAATGCCGAAGGCCAGCACCGCGGTGCCGATGGGGCCGTGGTCGGCGACGATCTGGGCGATCAGCGGGCCATGTGAGGCCAGGTCGTCGGCGTCGAACTCCGCGGTGTGCACCGCCGTCGCGCCGGCGGCTTTGACCGCGGCGACCTCGTCGTCGAGCTGGTCGGCCCTGCGTGCGGCCAGCACCACCGTCGCCCCGGGCGCCAGGAGTCGCGCGAGCTCGATGCCGATCTCACTGCGTCCGCCCAGGATTAGAACTGGACCCGCGCCCGTGTCGTCCACGGCTGCGATTATTACCTGCGCTAGCGTGGGCGGTGATGGCGAACACCACTACACGGCTCACTGATGACGCTTTGGCGTTCCTGTCCGAGCGTCACCTGGCGATGCTGACCACGCTTCGAGCGGACAATTCGCCGCATGTGGTGGCCGTCGGATTCACCTTCGACCCCAGGACGCACATCGCGCGGGTCATCACCAGCGGGGGCACCCAGAAGGCCGTCAACGCCGACCGCGCCGGGGTGGCCGTGCTGAGTCAGGTCGACGGAGCCCGCTGGATTTCACTCGAAGGCCGGTCCAAGGTCAACAACGACGCCGATGCCGTGCGCGACGCCGAGCTGCGCTACGCCCAGCGCTATCGGACCCCCCGCCCGAATCCGCGCCGGGTGGTCATCGAGGTGCAGATCGAGCGCGTGCTCGGCTCGTCGGATCTGCTCGACCGCAGCGAGTAAGTCAGCGGGCGGTTACTGTTCCCGCCGGGGATCAAACTCCGTCCCTGAAATGTCATCCCAGAATTTAGGTAGACTTCTTTAACTCGGTCCTCCGGGGGTACGGCATCTATCTGGCGCCTGAACTCATCAAGTATCTGGCGAGCACGCGCGCCAACTCCTGTTCTGTCGGTGGGGTGCGGCCCAGCTCTTCGGGTGTGGTGAAAGTCTTTCCACCAATTTTCTTACTCATTCGAATCACTGCAACCCAGCGATTCACGGTCGAAGATAACCCAGTCGTCAGAATCGTTTATGAGCTGTACTCCCTGGATTTGAGCCTCGTTATTTACCATTTCCTTCAAGGCTTCCCAGGTAATACCGCCATACGCGATTCCGGGTCGGCTCCGGGTGAGGTATGCGCGAATGACATTAGCCATGTGCTCGACCGAAATTGTCTTCATAACCGGTTGGCCCGCATCGCCAACCTTCTCCGCGTTCAACTCTAGGTAGAGCTCGCGCCCCTGAAGCAGAGACGGTATAGCGGGTGATAGTTGTTCCGGCTCACTGTGTACGGCGCGCGTGATGAGCGCCTCAAGACTCTGGTCTGCCGGGCGACTTTCAGACGAGCTGAAAGAACTGCTCGCCGCGTGCTCGCCCGACCGAAGATCGTCTAGAACGGCTGGGATCTGACTCTTTCCGACAGCAACCCACTGCGAAGCCCGGTTAGACACAATTACCCAATCGAGCACCGGCATTTTCAGTGCTGCTGCGAGCGCGTCGCGGAAACTTCCCCCACCGAACCGACCCGGCAGATCCGGATGAGACTTTGACGTGTACAGCATCATGGCACGCGTACCGTCGGGCAGGCGGAGCAACGGAGTAGCTTTTTTCCCTCCGCTTGCGTGCTGTCCGGTTTCCATGGGGAAGAATACTTCAACGCTACGAAGAGCTCGGAACAAGCGTTTGTTCGCAGCAGGATCCGCCTCTTCGGCTGCGATACGCACGAGTTCCTCGATTTCAGCGCTATTCGGCGTCAAAATAGCTACCTTTCATAGGCCTTAAAGATTCCCGTCCATTCGTCAAATATACCGTCAACATCATATACCTTACCCGTCGGGCAGGTCGGGTCGTACGTACATACGGCGAGATCAACGGGTCCCATATCCTCTGCTAAAAGATCACTCAAATGTGTTGGCGAAAGAACTGTTTGCGGTCCACCCATAATATTAAGACCATCTGGCGGATAGATCGTGTAGTTCGGCATCGATTCACCCGACGCGAACGTCTTCGAATACACCCCCGACGTATCGCCACCGGTTTCGATCAAATTGCCGAGTGCATCACTAATGCTCGATCCGTGCTCCGCATAGACCGTGATGGTTGTGCCCGGTGGCACGCTTATGTCGCCGCGGGCTGGGTCGTACGCGCCATGCCCACTTATGGCATGCCTCGACCTGTCAGGGCCGCCTAGATCATCGACAGCAGCTTCGTCCGCCTGCTCTCCTTCACGATGCGGAGGTTCATGTGGGCCCACGTCCGACGGATTGCGTCCGGGAGCCCCATTTAGATCGTCCGAACCGGACAATCCGGGTTCGTGTTGATAAGCGCTCGAAGGGCCACCGTCACCGGGTCCGTGCCAGCCATCACCACCTGGGTGCGAAAACTCTGGCGGAGACGCGCTGGGCGACGTGAAATGTGGAGTCGACGATTGGGGTGCCGAAGATGCGAGTGCGGGTGCCTGTGTGGGGGCCGGCACTACTTCAGCCGGAGAGTCGTTGGTCGACCCTGGGACGCGAGCGGGTGCTGGCTCCGCGAGCTGTGGAGTGTGGGATAGCAATTGCTCACTGGGGCTAGCGGGCACTGACATTGGCTCACGCGGACCACCACCCGCCCCGGGTGTAGGCGCATCGTGCGGAGCACCTGGCGCCCCAGGTCGTCCCGGGCCGGCTCCGCCCGGCGCGGTCGGCGAGTGAGGCGAAGGCGTCCCGGGCGGTGCGGACTCGACGGGTCGCGGCGCTGGCGCTCCCGGAACCTCGGTCGGCGGGGCGGGCATCGGTCGACCTGCGGCAGGAATGTCCGCCTTGGACGCATCCAGTTTGAGGTTGTCGAGGTCTTTGGTGAGGTTGGTGCCGACGTTGCTGATATCACCCAAGGCGCGGCTACTCGTCGCAATCTTTCCAACACGGCCCGCCGCGCCCGCGGCTTCGCCCGCTTCTTCAGCACCACGCGCGGCCGCCGACCCGGCCTCAGCGCCGGCTCCCACTTCACCGACGCCAGGAAGCATAAGCATCAGACCATCGGCGATGTTTTCTCCAAGCCCCAGCCCCGGCCGATCCCCGCTCCAATCATCCAGGTGCAAAAGCGATTTCCACATTTGCGCGTTGGCCTGCACACCCTCCTTGGGATGCAGAATTTGGTTAACCGCGCTCGCTTTGAACTGGCTCTCCAAAGTGGACTTCCAGGTGGTCTCAGCACCCTTGGGATCGAGAAAGATCCACCCCGGACCGAGGTCCACCATGCCCAGGGTCGCCTGGACGACTCCCTTGCCAAGTCCCTCGATCACGTTGGCCGCAAAGTCGAAATCGTTTGCGACCTTGTTGCCTACGACGTCGCCCAGAAAATTCTTGAACTGGCCGCGCATGAACTTCTCCAGGTCAACGACTAAGCCGTCGGCGACATGCATCAGCAGCTTGATGCCCTGCTCGAAAGCCCTTGCCTGCCGACCCAATTCGTGTAACACAGCATTGACGTCCTGCGCGATCTTCCTGATCTCGTCGAGAGCATCACCGTCCAAGATCAACTCCACGTCGTGCCAGAGGTCGGTCAGTGAGCCCAAGCGTTGCAACAGATCTCGGATGTCGTGTTGAGCCTGGCCCACCTCCTTGGCGAAACTGTCCAGGAGGGCGGCCATCTTGTCGCATTGCCCGCTCAATGTGGCTACGGCAACTTCCATCTGAGTCAAAACCTGGATTATCAGGAAGCGTTCGGGCATCTGCTGAGTGCCGATCAGCGTCCCCGGACCGCTCAGGGCGCCGCTCATCCCACCTACCGCCGACGCGAACGTCCGCCAACACCCCGCGGCCGCATGTAGTCCCGCTACGTCGCCGTCGGGCCAGAGGCTGTCCACCAAGGGCTGCACCACAGCCCAAAGCGGCGGCGGCGGCTCTCCCGGGCCGAGCGTGCCCGGAGGCCGGGGAGCCGCGACTTTTGTCGGCGCGGCCGGCGGCTGCAGCACGCCAGCACCGCCGCCCAGATTCGAGGCCGCTTCGGCGATCGAATAGTTCGAGGCGCCTTGTTGGATCAGGGCGCCGATCTGTTGGCATGCGTTGACCGCCGCCGTCGCCGACTTGAGTAAGGACTCCGCCGCGGATTGATAACCCAACCCGAACAGCTCGCCGGCGATGTCTGATCCCGTGTTGGCGCCGAATCCGGCCGTCAACACGGCCATCGCCGCGCCCAGCCCCTCGCCCACCGCAACCACGGCGCTGCCAGCGGCGTAAAGCGCCTCCGGGTCGACGGCGAGGACGGTCACGGGCGGAATTTTCGTCCACACCGCACGCTGGCGCTATTCACCCCCGGATCGCGGCACAACGCCAGGCGTAGTGGGCTCTCGCGACAACTCGCTGGTACAACTCCGCGGTGAATTGACCGGAATTCATACCGTGATTAGCCTCGCCATCAAGGCGCACGGGGGTGCATTGTGTGGTTCAGACCTGCAGCATTAGGGAATACGAGTCGCATTGGCGCCCGCGCTCATATCGGGGTCTCGATGGCACGGAAGGATGAGATGTTGGTCGGCACCTGCTTGCTGAGTTGGGAAGCCAACCAGGTCCAGGCACCGGTCCGCGGGAGAACGCCATGACCAGCCAGCTACAGATACTTCTCGACGAGCTCGCGCAACTCACCAAGCAGCCGCCGCCTCCCGGCATCACGCCCGATCAGCTGGCAACTGGTCAGTCCCTCATGAGCCAGCTGCTGAGGATCTTTGGGCTAGCCGCCAACACGGGCGATCCGGCCGATATGACGGCCGCCGAGGGCGGATACGCCCAACGTGACGCCAAGACTGGCGACGCCCTCACCAAATTCCCTGCCAACGAGGCGGAATCGGCGCAGAAGGCGGCTCAACCGGACCAGATGGCCCAAATGGTGCAGCAGATCCCGCAGATGCTGTCGGGAATGTTGGGCGGACTCTCAGGCGCCATGAGCGGTTTGATGCAACCGCTGAGCCAGCTTCCCCAGCAGGCAATGCAAGCGATGCAGGCAGGCATGGGCGCTATGCAGCACGGCGCGGGCGGAGCTGCGGCTGGCGCTATTCCGGCCGAATTAGCCGGGTCCACAAAGGGTGCGGGCGGGCTCGGAGGCGGCGGTGGCGGCCTCGGCGGTGGATTGGGCGCGACCACACCCACCGCGATGCTGGGTCCGCTTCCCGCCCCGTCGGCGGGTACCGAGCCCGCTGCCGCCCACGGCGCCGCGGGAGGAACGCCCAGTGCCGCAACGCCTTCCGCGGGCCCCAGGGGTGGGATGGGCGGAATGCCGATGATGCCGCCTGGCGGCATGCACGGTGGCGCTGGGTCCAACAAAGATGACAAGCCGGGAACCAAGCGGATTGTCGCCCCGACCGTCAAGAATGGCGCTCCGGTGCAGGGACGTATCACCAAACCGCCGCCCTCGCCTGAAGTTGTCAAACGTGTTGAGGGCAAACCGATTGCGAGTCGTCGCATCCTCTTGCCCGAGCAAAAGCGAGACGACGATGAGCCAGACTCAACGCGGTAAAAGGCAGGACTTCGTAGATGACCTTCTCAAGACCAGACTGCTTGCGCAAGAATGTCTTTCATCGTATTTGCATCAATAGGCGATAGGATCAGACAGTGTCGGAATTTCCTCCACCTTCAGCTGCTCCGCATATGCCGCCCCCGTGGCCCCCAGCGGGTCCGCCTCCCCGAAGGCGACAATGGCCTATGTTTGTCGTCTTGCTCATCGGCCTTCTGATCACGCTCGCCGTCGCGATCCCCAAACCCCCTACCGCACCTGCCTACTCCGCCCAGCAGATTGCGGACGCGAAGAAAAAGGTCTGTGCCGAATACCAGAAAGTGCATACCGCGATTAAGGCGAGCACAGGTCGGGACATGGGCGCTGACCCGACCGCCCAACAGGTATATGGACTCACCGGCCGACAAGCGCTCTTAGCGGGCAGCGAGCATCTCCGGACCGTGCTTTCCTCAGAGCCCGCTACTCCGGAAGAAATCGCAACAGCGATCCGTAAACTGACAGGCCTTTTTCAAGAGTTAACCATCGATTACCTGAATAGCATGCCCGATTCCGATATGGAACCAACCGTACATGCCGCCGATGAAACAACCCTGGCCATCGAAGGTTTGTGTAAATGATGGAGTCATGGGTATGTGTATATATTCGAATTCGGATTAAGCGCTGTACGACGGGCTGTGTAAATGGAATTCCCTGAAGGTAAGTGGTCATTCGTACTTGTTGGCGCGCTATGGCCGTCCGACGGGGATCTGGCAGCGCTATCGCAGGGCAAGCTGAATCGGGGCCAAATCAAGTCGGCGTACCAGCACTTTTCGGATATATTGCACAGTGCTCTGACCGGGCCGCTCGCCCCGCAACAAGGACACACGGCCGACGACTTGCGCAATGCCTTTCAGGACGGCGAGAAACAGGCAAGGGAAATATCCGACAAGAGCGGGACCAAAGAAACTGCATACGGCACCGCTTACGACAGCATGGTGAACCTCCAGCACTCGTTGGCGAATATAGCAAAGGAAGGCAATCAGCAGATCAAAGAAATCGAAGAATCTAAACAGCCGGTCGAAGCGAAAGTGCCGCAGATCGTAACTGCGATTCAACAGTTCAGAGCACAGGCGAATATTCTTGCCGCAAAGTATGCCGGAAACGTGTCCGATGCAATGCAGACGGTCCTCAATGCGGACAAACCCGGACAATCAGCGCGCCAATTTACTCAGACTCACGGTCTCGACATGGGGCACATGTTTAGACAGCCCGATGACCAGAAGAACCTAGAGGACCGAGTTCGAACCGACCTCGAGAAGAACAGTTCACCAGCAGGGCTCACCGGGGGCCTTAAGTCCTCGTTGGGCTCGCCAGAGGGAGGGTCTTTCTCGCCAGACGGCCAACTCTCTCCGACAGGAGCCGGCGGTCCCGCGGGCGTCACATCTGGCCTCGCGGCATCGACTCCTGCCCCAGGAACCCAGATCCACGCTGCTGGCTACCACTCACGTACGGGTGTCACACCAGGTCTTGGTCTCAACCCGCCCCCTCAGGCGCCGCCGGCACCGAAAGCACCAGCGCCGACCGCGAGCGCGCTGCCGTCGGCACCATCGCTGCCACACGCAGGCGGTGGCTCGATGGGGTCGCCAATGAGCGGCGGGCCCAGCTCGGGCCTATCCAGCACGTCTCCCGCGGGCCTAACGGGTGCGCCAGTCGCGCCGACGGGCGCGCCCCAGCCCGCAACCCCGGGCGAACTGATGCACAGCTTCGACAAGGGCCTGCAAGCCGGATCGGCGGGAGCCGGCGCTCTCCCGCCTGCACAGATGGCACCCACAGACCCACAAGTTCCGCCGTCGCCAGCGACGACACCAATGGCGGGCGCGGGTGTCCCCGCAGTCGCCCAGGCATACGAAGCGCCGGCGCCGGTCTCGCACGTGTCCGCTTCGGAGGCAGCGCCGGCCCCCCAAATGATGTCAGGACCGGCCACCTCAGGCGGCTCTGCGGCCGCACCGTCCGCTCCGTCGGGCGGGCTGCCCGCTTACGCTTCCGATATCCGACCCGCGGCGCCGACGCCCACGATCTCGGCCGCGCCTCCGAGTGTGCCGTCCTCGATGGCACCGGCTTCGGCCCCGGTCCATCCCTCAGCGGGGCAAGGCAGTTCGGGGACGCCGACGGTTGTGCGCCAAGTCCCGACGCCTCCGCCACCGTCGTCGCCCTCAAGCCTAGGAACCGAGTCGGTCATGGCCACCGCCACCGGTGCCGTAGCCGGAGCGGCATCGGCTGATGCCACTGCACGGAATAGATTGCAGCGCTTGGTATCCGCCGTCGCCCGCCAGCAACCCCGCCTGGCCTGGGCCGCCGGAGACCGCCCCGACAACACCACTGTGCTGGCAACCGATCTGGCCAGCGGCTGGATCCCTCCGGGAATCGAACTTCCCGCTGCGGTCACACTTTTGCCGCCGGAACGGCGACGCGGCGACCTGGAGACGCTGCTCGGCGAAGTCGGCGTGGCGGCCAGCTACACCCCGATCCACCATGTCCCCGAGCCGGATGACGAACCAATCCCGACGTCGCCTCGCCCTCGACACGTACCCGAGATCGACGAACTCGGTTGGGAGCTAAGCCAAGCCACTCAGTGGCGCGACGGTCTCCCCCGCCTCGCCCACACGCTGGCCAAGGCGGCTTCCGGCGGTACGGGCGTCCTGGACAAGGAAGTCGAACTGCTACGCCAACACCTCGACGCTATCAGCTCCCGCGTCCTGGATAGCTATCCGGATAACGTAGATGCCCATGACGTCGGCAACTGGCAGCTGCTGGCCGCCATCGACGCGCTGATTGCCGGTGATAAGTCAACTGCCACTTATCATCTCGCGTGGTTCGAAGCCTGCAACAGCACGGCTACACAGAACCCCTAACGCGACGGGTGAATCATGGTGCCGCAACTCGAGAACCTAGACATCGGTCAAGTTATCGCCGCGGCAGGCGGTGACCCGTGGGCGGTCGACACAAGCCTGCAACGCGGCCGTCCCAACCAGATTTCCGACTTGGCGCTGGCGTTTCACAATGCCGGCCGCTGTACCACAGAGTCCAGTAAGGCATTCGAAGAAGCGCGCAATCGCTTTGAGGCGTCATGGAATCGGGAAAACGGCAATCATCCGATCAACGACTCAGCCGAGGTACAGCGCGCCACGCAGTCACTCGGTGTGCAGGCCGACAAGCTGCCCAAGATCGGCACCGACCTAGAAAACATCGCCGCCAAATTAGCCGAAACGCAACGCATCTCGGCGACACAGATCTCGTCTTTGGACGCCCAACTCAAGGATATCGATGGAGCGCTGGGCCACCTTCTGCATGACCCGCACAATCCTGAGGACACAGCCGCGATTCAGCAGCGCATCAATGACCTGATAAACCTCGCAGACGCCGACACCAAATCGACTTTGGGCACGCTGGAGTCACTGCGCGACGGCTACACCGATAACCTCGAGAAGGCGGTGACCAGCCTGCGGGTCGACGACGGGTACGACCCGTCGCCCATCCAGGGAATTGATGACGACGGCAAATCCAGCCACGACGAGCACGACCAAAATGCGGTTAAGAATTACGACGCGAAGCAGCGCCAACTTGATCAGGCGCTAGTCGATAGCCCGGGTGGTATGACACCTGAAAAGGCTGATGCTGCAGCACGTTTACGCGACTATGCGATCGCTACCAACCCGGCTGCCAGCCTAGATGCCCGTCGACTAGCCAGCGAACGCCTCGATGATTTCGCCCTGGCACACTTCACCGGCCCACTGCCGACCGATCGAGTACTCGGCGGCGATGCGCGCACCCGGGCACAGATGCGGCTCGAATTGCAGAAAAAACTCGAGCAAGGGATCTTGGGAGGGCCGCAGATGAGTCCCGATCAGGCGACGCAACTGCTCGACGACAGCGAACAACACGCTCGCGCCTTCGTCATGCAGCAGGCAGTCAAAGGACTAGAGTGGCAAGGGATGTCACCCAGCGCTGCAAAGGCAGTCGCTCGCGGCGTTGAGCAGGGGATCCCATGGGCTGAGATGGTTAAGCAAGACGGCCAGATTGTTACTCTCACGGGCGCGGGCGTCGATGGTGCGGTAGCTGCACGTGGTGGCCGACACGCCGTTGACGCGTTTACCCCACAAGATGTAAAGGTCTTCGAACGGATCGGCAAGTCGTTAGACGCAGGCGGCACAGTCATCGAAGTCGGCTTAGCCACTAACGATTTGATGAATGGGGCGCCTGTAGGCCAAACTCTGGGCAAACTCGGCGGAAGCATCGGAGGCGGCTGGGCGGGCTCGGCGGCCGGCGGAGCTCTAGCCGGAACCTTCATCGGGCCAGAAGGCGCCATCTTCGGCGCGATAATTGGGGCTGCGTTCGGCGCGTGGACCGGCGAGAATTTAGGTGGGACTCTTGGTGGGCAGTTGGATAAATGATGGCGTGAACCTGTTAGCCAGGTCAGGCGAGGGACACTTAGTCCGGTCCGCCTGGACCAACGCGCTGTTCATTGCGGGTGTCTGTGCTGGGCTGATTGGTGCGGTTGCCAGCGCATTCGTAGATGACCGCAAACGCGCCCGCGGGCTTTACTGGCTGAGCTGGCTAATCTCCACGTCCTGCCTCTCTCTGGCCGTTTTGCAACGAGGCTGGCGGGTAACTTTGGCATTCGGACTGCTGTGCGTGTTCGTCGCGGTTTTCTACGCCTACATGCGCACGCCATACTTGAAAATCGGCGGGCGAATCTACGCCTTATCGCTCAACAACATCCAGCCGGATCCGTCTGCAGGCAAAACGATCGGTCCGCCGCCATCGGCACCGCCCGATAGCTACTCGTCGCATATCGGGCAAGTGTCCGCGCCCAAGATATGGTGGATCTTGGTTGCGTTTACCTGCATTGTGGCCGGCAACGTGTACGCCTTCGGATGGCCCACGCAAGCAATTTTCGGGACGGCGTTTTTGACACTCCTCTGCGCGGGTGCTGGCATCGACGATGCCACGCGCAAACTCCCGATCGCGCGCGGCCAGTATGTCCAGGCCGGCATCGCAACAGTTGTGTCCCTACTGCTGTGGCTCGCCCCCAGCATCGCCTACCTGCTCGGCTATGCAATCGGGCAGCGGTGGCCGATGGGACGGGGCAAGCAGGCGGCGCCCCCGGACTCGTGAGGTGAATTGCCAAGCGGCCAAGCGTGAGTAGCCTTGGGGCAGGTCAGAAGGGGGTTGAGATGTTCGTTGATCCTAAATTGCTGCATTCGGGGGGCAACCAGACCTACCGCGCGGGTGACCATGCGCAAGACGCGGCCAATCACCTAACACGGGCGGCGTTGCCGTCAGGGATGTTCGGCGACTTCCCCGCAGCCGACGATTTTCACGGCGTTGTCAGCGCGGCCCACGCACACCACGCGAAAACCCTGCAGGCCCATCAGGAAACGCTGACCGGCATTGGTCGCAAGGCGCACCGGGCCGCCACCGAGTTCGTCGACATGGACGAGCGCAGCGCCGAGAAACTACGGGCAGTGCAGCCGCGCTCGTCAACCTAGCCGGCGCGATAACGGGTCGGAAACCGAGAGCTTATTTGGCTGTCAGCATGAGGTACTGCGCGGCCACTTTCTCGCGAACAGCGGGATCGTCATCAGTCGCCTCAACCACATACTTGTCGGCCTGTGCGATGCAGTAGAAGGTTTGAGATGCTACGTCATTGGGCTTGAAGCACTTTGCGGCAGCGAGCCCCCGCACCCCGGCAGCCGCAATGCCGTTGGCACCCGCGTCCGCTACGAGATCCTGAATAAGGCGCGACGCCGCCGCGGCGTCGCGCGTCTGGTAGACAGTGTCTTTGCTGATCGAAACATATTGCAAGCCTGCGGAATCATACATTTTCTTCGAGCGGGCCCCATTGGACTTGAAGTGTAAGATCGCCCGTGAATCGTAGACGCCTTCGTCGACGGAAGGCGTATCCTCGGCCGGCAAGGTGCGCGCCCAGAGCCCAGTGGGATCGATGGGCAAGTCGGGAATCTGTTCGGCCGGCGTCGGCGTGAATTGGTCAATCAGCGGCACTTGCAGATCAATCGTCGTAGCCACCATGTTGGTGAACACATCGACTCCTTCACCGCCATCCGCGTACTGACAGAGCACGTACGGGCCATGCGGGGTGTACGCGAATACGTTTACGCGACCATTGTCCTCATACATAGCTGCAGCGGTTTGCGGATGACGCGGGATCGGAATGGGGTGGGTCGGCTTCGGCCCGTTGTACCTCGTTTGGACACTCGCGCTCTTCGTGGCCATGTCCGCAGCGGCTGCAACTGCGTCTTCTGGTGCTGCGAAGCGCAGCACAATATTTGTGAGTTCTCTGTTCATCTTCATGCGCTCGGCAGAAAACCCTATAATGAAATTGTGTTTCGACACACCGTCCGGAATCGGTTCGGGTAGAGCAAAACTCAGCGCTTCAGCACTCTGCAGTGGTGTTGCTCTGGTCATCTCCGAGTCAGAAAGGCTCGCATCCACCTCGAAAGGCGGCACTACGTTGCTGGCCAGCCGGCGCGCTTCAAGTAAGGAGCCGTCATGAACGTTACCGGCATGGCCGAACGGCGGCTGCACAACCGTCGGGAAGTTACCGGTATCGAGCGCCCCTGAGTCGACACCACCGACGACTTGGTGTGTCTTTCCCGCCGCACCGGCAACGGTGTTGGTGCAGCCGCACATTGTCAGACAAACGGCGGCCGCGCAAAACAGGATGTGTGCTCGCATCAAGTGGCCGTCACCAATCGCCGGGCGGTCAACGTCGCTTCGAGCATCACCGCGCCGTATCGATCTTGGCCGCAATAGGTTTGATCAAAGCCGGTGACACAGAGTCGGGCACGCTATACCCGCATACAGAAATGTCGATCGCAATGTTGTTATGCGCTGATACACCGCGCTGACAGTTCCTGCCATCGCCGCCCTCCCATAGCAGCGAGGCGGAAACGATTCCATCTTTCTCCGAGACTGGGCCGACCATCTCGAACGCTTGCCCCTGATCCGTCACGTTGACGTCGCGGACGTTAAGGGTCCGATTTGCGCACTTATGGAAGATGTCAGACGCCCGCTGGTAAAACTTGGCAGCGGTGCCGGCATCCTGAAATGCCACCACCGCTTCGATCACGGAGTACTTTATTGCGGCAGCGTCCTGTGCATCCGCCAACTCTTGCTTTCGCATCGACACCCAGCCGGTGCCCTCGTAGAACGATTGCTCCGCCGCGAATACCACGCCGGCACAGTTATTGTCGACGATCGAGCCGGTGTAGAAAGCGTGGGATTCCGCAGGTTTAGTCAAAGAAAGCAACGGTGGTGCCGAAACCGCAGAAGCTACGTCACCCGGGCTCGGCAATATGCCGTCAAGCGCAGACATGGGGACTGACGGCATGGACGACGTCGCCGGAGCGCTGGTACTGGTGGTCGCCTGTCGCCCATCAGAGTTGCCTGCAGATCTAACGAAAAGCAAGCCAGCTACCACGGCCACGACAACGAATAACCCTAGCCCGCCGAGCAACCACCATCGGCGGGTGCGACGAGGCTGGCCAGCCGGCACCTCACCCCCGTAGCCCGGCGGCACCCCCATGCCCATTGCGGGCGGCACCTGATACGGGCCACCTCCGCGCAGACCCTCATCCGTCGGCGGTAGATACGCTCCGGGCGGAGGCGGCCGACCGAAATACGACGGCGGTGGCCCGTAGGCCCTCGGTGGCACTTCGTGGTTGCGCGGTCGCCCGCCACCCGCTGCATCTTCGTTCACAACCGCCCCATCTCGAACTGCAAAATGCGTTAATGCTTGTTTACACCGCAAATGCGGATCGCGGTAGCCACTCTGAAATTGATCGGCGCTTCCAAGTGCGGGCGGTCCGGCCCCATTAGGGGCATCTACGCCACGGGCACCACAATCAATTCGCGCGGGCGGTTGTTGACGGCAAGCGCGCCATCGTCGGTCACCACGACGATGTCCTCGATTCGGGCGCCCCAGTTGCCCGGGAAGTAGATGCCCGGCTCGATCGAAAAGGCCATGCCCGCAGTCAAAGGCACGTCATTGCCGGCGACGATGTACGGCTCCTCGTGTACCGACAGGCCGATGCCATGGCCGGTGCGATGCACGAAATACTCCGCCAGCCCGGCCTCGGCCAGCACGTCGCGCGCGGCGGCATCGACCTCCGATGCTGTCACACCCGGCCGCACGAAGTCTAACGCCGCACGCTGGGCCCGCTGCAGTATCGAATACTGTTCAGCCACTTCAGCTTCCGGCTCGCCGATGCTGTACGTGCGCGTCGAGTCGGAATTGTATCCGGGCTCATACGAACCCCCGATATCCACGACGACGATGTCGCCGACCTGCAACTCGCGATCGGAATACCGGTGATGCGGATCGGCGCCATGCGGGCCCGACCCGACGATGATGAACGCCACCTCCGAATGCCCTTCGGCGACAATCGCTTCGGCGATGTCGGCAGCAACATCAGCCTCGGTGCGGCCCGGAACCAGAAACTCCGGCACCCGCGCATGCACTCGATCGATGGCCGAACCCGCCTTGCGCAGCGCGTCGATCTCGCACTCCTCCTTGACCATCCGCAGCTCGCGCAGCACGTCGGTGGCCAGCACCGGCAGCACGCCGAGCACCCCGGCCAACGGCAACACGTGCAGCGCCGGCATCGAATCCGTGACCGCCACAGCGGCAGGCCCCCCGCCGAGAGCATCGCGAACCAACGCATACGGGTCGTCGCCGTCCACCCAATCGCACACCGCTACGCCCAGTTCGGAAAGAAACGATCCCCGAAACGAGGCGAGCTCTAGGCGCGGCACCACCACCGTCGGATTCCCGACCGCCGGCAGCACCAGCGCGGTGAGCCGCTCGAAGGTGTCGGCACGCGACCCGATGAGATAACGCAGGTCATAACCCGGGCTGATCACCAGGCCGTCGAGCCCAGCGTCCAAAGTCGCGGCGGCGGCGGCCGCCAGGCGCCGGGCGTACACGGCGGAGTCGAATCGATGAGATTCCATGGCAGCCAGGCTAACCGCACGGGCGGCGCGGCGAGCCTCGAGTTATTGCGCGGATTCGACCAAAAAGTCGACAACAACTCGACGTTCGGCGCCGAAAGAAGACGACGTGAGACCATAGCCCGCATGCCCGCGCCCGTGTTACTGCTCGACGGGGCCAGCATGTGGTTCCGCTCGTACTTCGGCGTGCCGTCGTCGATCACCACGCCCGACGGGCGGCCCGTCAACGCCGTCCGCGGATTCGTCGACTCGATGGCCGTCGTCATCGCCCAGCAGCGGCCGAAAAGGCTGGCCGTCTGCCTCGACCTGGATTGGCGGCCGCAGTTCCGGGTCGACCTGATCCCGTCGTATAAGGCGCATCGCGTCGCCGAACCCGAACCGCAGGGCACTCCCGACATCGAGGAAGTCCCCGACGAGCTGTCGCCGCAGGTCGACATGATCATGGAGCTGCTCGACGCGTTCGGCATCGCGACGGCGGGCGCGGAGGGGTTCGAGGCCGACGACGTGCTGGGCACGCTGGCCGCGCAGGAACGCGACGACCCGGTCGTGGTGGTCAGCGGGGACCGCGACCTGCTGCAGGTGGTCACCGACGACCCCGTCGCCGTCCGGGTGCTCTACCTGGGCCGCGGGCTGGCCAAAGCCACGCTGTTCGGCCCCAAGGAAGTGGCCGAGCAATACGGCGTGCCGATCAAAAGGGCCGGGGCCGCCTACGCCGAACTCGCGCTGCTGCGTGGTGACCCGTCCGACGGCCTACCGGGTGTGCCCGGCGTCGGGGAAAAAACCGCGGCCACCCTGCTGGCCCAGCACGGGTCGCTGGAGCAGATCATGGCCGCCGCGCAGGACCCAAAGTCCAAGTTGGCCAAGGGTGTGCGGGGCAAACTGCTGGGCGCGACCGACTACATCGAGGCCGCCGGTCAGGTGGTGCGGGTCGCCACCGACGCGCCGGTCACGCTGTCGACGCGGACCGACGAGCTACCGCTGGTGGCCAAGGACGCGAAACGCACCGCCGAACTCGCGACCCAACTGGGGGTCGGATCCTCGATCGCCCGATTGCAGAAGGCGCTCGACTCGCTGCCAGCGTGACCGGGTGACGGCTACCCCAATGGCTACTGGGGCCGGCCGACCTCGTAGGTGCCCTTGTCGTCCTGGAAGGTCACCGTCACCTTCTTCTGCGCGCCGTCGATGCTGACGCTGCAGTCGAAGCTGCCGCCCTTCTTCACGACGGGGTCGGTTCCGTTGTTGCACTTGACGTTCTGCACGTTCTTGGCACCGTAGCCGTTGGTCTCGTCGGACAGGATCTGCTGCACCCCGGCCTGCGCCTTGGTGATGTCCAGCTTGGTCGTGACGAAGAACCCGGGCTCCCAGAAGCCGAGCACCAGCACGGCCGCGATGATTAGGAACGCCACCACGCCGCCGATGCCGCCGATCAGCGCCATCGAGCGCTTTTTCCCCGGCTGCTCGTAGGGCGGATATTGCTGCGGGTACCCAGGCTGGCCGTATTGCCCCGGCTGACCGTACTGGCCGTATTGGTCGGGCTGGCCGTACTGGCCCGGCTGCGCATATTGCCCCGGCTGCGCGTATTGCCCCGGCTGGCTGTACTGCCCGGGCGCGGCGTACTGCGTCGGCTGCTGGGAAGCGCCGTACTGCTGCTCAGGCTGCTGCGGGTAGCCGGGCTGCTGCTGGCCGTACTGCTGCTGCGGGTATGCCTGCTCACCCGGCTGTTGGTAGGGCGGGTAGCCCGACTGCGGCGTGTAGGCCGGGGCCTGCCAGGTCTGCTCCCCTCCGGACGGCCCTTGCTGCCAGGGCGAGGCCGCGGCCTGAGTGGGTTCCGAGGACCGATCGCCACCCTCGCCGGGCGGTTGCCATTGCTGGCCCGGGTCCGATCCGTGCGGTCCGCTCATCGTTTCTCCTCAGCTCCCTCGTGTTTCGGCACCGACCTAACGGTAGCCGCGGCCCAGCCTACCCGGCGTCAACAGCGACGACGCCGCGCCGAACCTCATTGATAGCGCGTTTGGCCGTGGCCCGCAGTTCAGCGTCGGGGGCGGCATTGCGCACCTGGTCGAGCAGATCCAGCACCTGGCGGCACCACCGCACGAAATCCCCCGCCAGCAACGGGGAGCCGCTGCCGGTGGCATCCGCGGCGGCCAGCGCCGCGGTCAGATCACCGCTGCGGGCCCACCGGTACATCACGACGACGAAGCCGTCGTCGGGTTCGCGGCCGGGGGTGATCCGGTGCGTCTGCTCGTCGGCGCGCAGCGCCATGGACAGCCGCGACGTCTGGTGCAGCGCCTGGCGCAATGCCGGCGTGGGCGCGTCCGCGGCGAACGGTCCGCCGGGCCCATCGCCGCCGCGAGTCTCGTAGATCACCGACGACACCACCGCCGCCAACTCCGCCGACTTCAACCCCGCCCACGCACCGCTGCGCAGGCATTCGGCGACCAGCAGGTCGCTTTCGCTATAGATACGCGCCAACAAGCGCCCGTCGCTGGTGACGCGCGGATCGTCGGCGGGCCCCTGGATGAACTCGCGCTCCGTGAGCAGCCCGACGATCCGGTCGAACGTGCGGGCCAGCGAGTTGGTGGCGGCGGCCACCTTCTTTTCCAGCTGCGCGTTGTCGCGTTCGATGCGCAGATAGCGCTCCGCCTCGCGGACCCGCTCCTCGATGCCCGGGCTGTTGTGCGCGGGATGCTGGCGCAGCTGGTTGCGCAGCGACGCCAGCTCCGGGTCGTGAAACCCTTCGTCGTCGCCGCCCCCGCCACGCCGGCGCGTCGACTGGATCGCCAACCCCTCGGTGGCGGATCGCAGCGCCGACGCCAGGTCGCGGCGCACCCGCGGCTGCCGGTGCTCGACCCGCTTGGGCAGCGGCATCGACCCGACGGGCGATGTCGCGCCCGAGTAGTCGGCTGACGAGATCCGGCCCGCCCACCGATGCTCGGTCAGCACCAACGGCCGCGGATCGTCGCCGTCGCGGGCCGTCTCCAGCACCACCGCCAGCCCGCTGTGCCGCCCCTGCGTGATGGTGATGATGTCGCCGCGGCGCAGCCCGGCCAGCGCCTCGCCGGCCGCCTGCCGCCGATGCAGCCGCGACGCCCGCGACTGCGCCTTTTCCATCTCGGAGATCCGCGCGCGCATCCGGGCGTATTCGAGGATCGGCGCCTCGGGGCCGCCCAACTCGGCCGCGATCTCGCCGAGCATCTGGGTGCCCCGGTCGATGCCTTTCACCAGCCCGACGACGGACCGGTCGGACTGATACTGAGCGAACGACTGCTCGAGCAGCTGATGGGCCTGCTCCGGGCCCATGTGCTGCACCAGGTTGATCGTCATGTTGTAGGACGGCGCGAACGAGCTGCGCAGCGGGAAGGTCCGGGTGGACGCCAGCCCCGCCACCGCCGACGGCTCGCTGGTCTCCTCGCCGGGATGCCACAGCACCACCGCGTGGCCCTCGACGTCGATGCCGCGCCGCCCGGCGCGCCCGGTGAGCTGCGTGTACTCCCCCGGCGTCAGCGGCACGTGCTGCTCGCCGTTGAACTTCACCAGCCGCTCGAGCACCACGGTGCGGGCGGGCATGTTGATGCCCAGCGCCAAGGTCTCCGTCGCGAACACCGCCCTGACCAGCCCGGCGGTGAACAGCTCCTCGACCGTATGCCGGAACGCCGGCAACATCCCGGCGTGATGCGCCGCCAGCCCGCGCAGCAGCCCCTCGCGCCACTCGTAGTAGCCCAGCACCCCCAGATCGGCCTCGTCCAGATCGCCGCAGCGGTGCTCGATCACCTCGGCGATCTGCGCGCGCTCCTCGTCGTTGGTCAGTCGCAGCGGCGAGCGCAGGCACTGCTGGACCGCGGCGTCACAGCCGGCCCGGGAGAAGACGAACGTGATCGCCGGCAGCAGCCCGGCGGAATCCAGCGTCGCGATGACGTCCGGTCGCGGCGGCGGGCGATAGAACCGCGGCCGGCTCGGGCGCCCGCGCCCGCCACCCCGCCGGGGCTGCCAGTCCGACATGCGGTCGGCCTCGCGGCGATGGGCGATGTGGCGCAACAGGTCTGGGTCCACGCGCGGCTTATGCTTGTCGCCGGATTCGTCGTTGCGATAGTCGAACAGGTCGAACAGCCGCTTGCCCGCCAGGACGTGTTGCCACAGCGGCACCGGCCGGTGCTCGTCGACCACCACCGTCGTGTCGCCGCGCACGGTCTGGATCCAGCCGCCGAACTCCTCGGCGTTGCTCACCGTCGCCGACAGGCTCACCAGCCGCACCTCGTCGGGCAGATGCAGGATGACCTCTTCCCACACCGGGCCCCGCATCCGGTCGGCGAGGAAATGCACCTCGTCCATCACTACGTGCGAAAGGCCTTGCAGCGCAGGCGAATCCGCGTAGAGCATGTTGCGCAGCACTTCGGTGGTCATCACCACCACCGGCGCGTCCGAGTTCACCGACATGTCGCCGGTCAGCAGGCCGATGCGGTCGCGGCCGTAGCGCGCGATCAGGTCGTTGTGTTTCTGATTGCTCAGCGCCTTGAGCGGCGTGGTGTAGAAGCACTTGCCGCCGGCCGCCAGCGCCAGGTGCACGGCGAACTCGCCGACGACTGTCTTGCCGGCACCCGTTGGGGCGCAAACCAACACGCCGTGGCCGCGTTCGAGGGCCTCGCATGCCCGCCGCTGGAAGCCGTCGAGCGCGAACGGCATCTCCGCGGCGAACCGGTCGAGTTCGAGCAGCCCGGTCACGCCGCCGCCGGGTGACGCGCGCGTCTAGGTGACGTCGTCATGTTGCCCGGCGGACAGCGACGGCTCGGGTATCGACTCGGACAGCGGCGACGGCGCCTCGATCTCCGACGCCTCGTCGTCGGAAAGGGCAACCCGGGCTTCACGTTTGGCCTTGCGCCTGTCGTGCAGCCGCGAAATCTGAATGGCGAACTCGAGCAGCACTGACAGCGCGACGCCGAGCGCCGTCATCGAAAACGGGTCGGAGCCCGGCGTGAACACCGCCGCGAACACGAACATCGCGAAGATCAGCCCGCGCCGCCACGACTTCAGCTTCTCGTAGGTCAGCATGCCGGCCATGTTCAGCATCACGATCAGCAGCGGGAATTCGAAGCTGACGCCGAACACCACCAGCAGGTTGATCAGGAAGCCGAAGTAGCGGTCGCCGGACAGCGCCGTCACCTGCACGTCGCTGCCGACGGTCAGCAAGAAACCCAGCGCCTTGGCCAGCACGAAGTACGCGAGGATGGCGCCGCCGACGAACAGTGCGGCGGCCGGGATGACGAACCCGATCGCGAAGCGGCGCTCCTTCTTGTAGAGCCCGGGGGTGATGAACGCCCACAGCTCGTAGAACCACACCGGGCAGGCCAGGACGATGCCGGCCGTCATGCCGACCTTGAGCCGCAACATGAATTGGTCGAACGGCGCCGTGGCCAGCAGCCGGCATTGGCCGTCGGGCGTCAGCGACGCGCGCGCCGACTGTGGCAGGGCGCAGTAAGGATGGCGCAGCCACTCGCCCAGGCTTTCCAGGCCGAACATCGGATGCGAGTACCACAGGAAGCCGAAGATCGTCGTGACCAGGATCGCGGCCAGCGAGATCAGCAGCCGGGTGCGCAGCTCGGTCAGGTGATCCACCAGCGACATGGTCGCGTCGGGATTGCTGCGGCTACGCCGGTTGCGGGGGTTGAGGCGCTTCAGCAGGGCGCCGGTGCGCGCTGACGTTTTGAATATGTTCACGACGCTCGGTCAGGGGCGCTCGGGCACCGCGACAGCGATGCCCGACTAAGCCGGGCGCGCCTCGGTGTGACCGTGCTCGGTGGCCGCGGGCGGGTCGACCCGCTCGGACTGCACGGGCTGCGGTGTGGCCGCAGGCGTTGCGATGGAAGGCGCTTCCGGCTTGCCCTCGGTCTGCATCTCACGCATCTCGGACTTGAAGATGCGCATCGACTTGCCCAGCGAACGCGCCGCATCGGGGAGCTTCTTGGCACCGAAGAGCAAAATCACTACGACAGCGAGAATCGCCCAGTGCCACGGACTAAGACTGCCCACTTTGATTACCTCCAGACGTCCACCCGATGCTACCGCAGCGCAGCCTTCGGCCGGTGGCTCCGCGCCGGGGCTCAGGCGTTAACAGCCTGGTAGGACTCCAGCGCGGCCGTCGCCGCATCGCGTACCCGCTGCGCAAGCGACTGCGGCTCGAGCACCTGCACCGCCGAGCCGAAGCCCAGCACCAGGCGCGTCATCCAATCCTCCGAGGCGTAGGTCATGACCGCCTCGCACGAGCCGTCGGGCAGCTCGAGCACGTCGCGCATCGGGTAGTACTCGAACATCCACGACGCGGACGGCCCCACCCGCAGCTTGGCCGACGGCAGCGCGGGATCACCGTCGAACAGCGAGGTGTCCGGCGGTGCCTGCAGCGCGGGCGCGGGCGGAGCGGCGGGCTCGCCCAGCTCGGTCGCGTCCACGATCCGGTCGAAACGGAACAGCCGCACCCCCTCGGCCTCGCGCGACCAGGCCTCCAGGTAGCTCTGGCCGCCGATCAGCAGGACCCGGATGGGGTCGACGATTCGGCTGGTCAGCGTGTCGTGCGACGCGGAGTAGTAGTCGATGGACAGCGCGTGTTTGTACTGCACGGCCGTGCGCACCGCGGCCGCGGCCCGGTTCTCGATGGGCGCGGGTTCGTCGACCGCCGTGGCGTCATGTCCTACGGTCCCGGCCGCCGCAGCGATCTTGGCGATCGCGCTGCGCGCCGCCTCCGGATCGACGACGCCGGGGATGTCGGCCAGCGCCCGCAGCGCCACCAGCAGCCCGGTCGCCTCGGGCGAGGTGAGCTTGAGCGGCCGGTCGATGCCGGCCGAGAACGTCACCTCGATGGTGTCGCCGGAGAACTCGAAGTCGATCAGGTCGCCCGGGAAGTAGCCGGGCAGCCCGCACATCCACAGCTGGTTGAGGTCCTCTTCCAGCTGCTTGGGCGACACGCCGAGCTCGGCGGCGGCCTCAGTGCGGGTGATCCGCGGGTTGGCCTGGAAATACGGCACCATGTTGAGCAGCCGGACCAGCCGGGTGGAAACCGGAGTCATGACACTCCCGCCTGCGCGCGCAGCCGGTCCAGGACGTCGTCGCGCAGCGACTGCGGTTCCAGCACGACGGCGTCGGGCCCGTAGCCGGCGATGTCGCGTGCCAGCCGATCGGTGGAGCCGATCTCGATCTCGATCACTTCCCCGCCGCGGTCGGCCAGCTGCTGGGCTCCCGCCGACGTTCCGGCGCGGCGCAGGGCCGTGGCGCGCCCGTCGGCGACCCACACCCGGGCGTGGACGCCGGTCGGTGCCTCGGCGACCGTCTGGGCGACGATCTTGCGCAGGTCGATGCCGTCGGGGACGGTGACGGCGCCGGCCGGGCCGATCGCGGTGACCTCGTCGCCGATGCGCGAGAGCCGGAAGGTGCGGGTGTCGTCGCGGTCGCGGTCGTGGCCGACCAGATACCAGCGGCCCTTCTCGGTGACCACGCCCCACGGCTCGACCGTGCGCGTGGTGTACGGCTCGGCGCGCGACGGCCGGTGCGGGAACTGCACCGCTCGGCGAGAGTCGATGGCCGACAACAGGATTCCCAGCACGTCCTCGGACCCCCGCAGGCCCGGCACCCCGGCCGGCGACGCGATGGCGACCTGGGCCCCTTCATCCAAGGGATCGACGTCCACCCCGGCCGCGCGCAGCTTGAGTAGCGCGCCTTGGGTGGCGGTGATCAGTTCGGGCGATTCCCACAGCTGGGTGGCGACGGCAACCGCGGCGGCCTCGTCCGGGGTCAGCTCGACCGGCGGCAGGGAGTACGCGTCGCGGTTGATCCGGTAGCCCTCGGTGGGGTCCAGGGCCGACACCCGCCCGACCTCCAGCGGGACGCCGAGGTCGCGCAGTTCGTTCTTGTCCCGCTCGAACATCCGGGAGAAGGCTTCGACGCTGGGGCTTTCGGAATACCCGGCCACGCTGGTCCTGATCTTCTCCGCGGTGATGTAGCCGCGGGTCGACAGCAATGCGATGACCAGGTTTACCAGTCGTTCGACTTTCGAGGTCGCCACGCATAGCAGCTTAGGGGTGCAGGCGGGCTTCATTGACTCGAGCGCAGGAAACCCACCTGTCATTCCATGGCGCAGACCGTGCTGTGGTCCAGCACTAAGCCGGCCCTATGAGCATCTAAGGAGTGGCGCGTTGGCTGAATACGACGGCAGCGTGGTCGCGTTCCCCCACATGCGTCCGAACCCACGCAGGCGCAACACGACGCCGACGAGGACGATTTGCAGGCTGGATTGAGCCGATTGGCCGCGATGCGCTGACGGTGGACGAGTCACTGACCCACGTGGCTGAATTCGCCGCCCATGCGATCCCGGGCGCTGACGAGGTCGGTGTTAGCCTGGCCCACCCATCCGCGGTGACATTGCACGTTCAGAGGCGGGCAGTGACTGCCGAGCTTGTCCGGGAGATCGACGGGCTTCAGTACGAGGTGCACAAGGAGGGGCCGTCCATTACTTCTATGCGCACCGGCCGCAGCTCCAAGCTGTAGCTCATCGAAATAACAGGCTTATCCGGCGTCGAGAACGGCCACCACGTATGCCGCGCAGGCGCGAAGGTGATTGACTGACTGGCTGGCGTGTCAACCGAATACAAAGGTGTACCCGGTTTTACAGGTCCCAATCGGTGAAGCCGTATCCAATTGCCGGAGTGGCCAAATGGCCTCGCGACGCGTAGCGTTGCTCTTGTTGGTTCTCTCTCAGTCCGGGGCGGTTAAATCTCAGCCGCTAGTATCTGCTCAAAGCCGGATTTAACAAAACCAGTCAATTCCAGAGGCGCCACTTGCGTGCCTCCGACGTGACTGCGCGCCTTCATCGCAGCGCTTCCGAACTAACAGCGTTATTTGATCGCAGCACGAAACAGTGCTGTTACCAATGACTTTCACGAAACTCTGTCGAGGTTTGGGTCCGACACTCGGTCGGACGTTTCGACAGGCTTACACAAATTTAGGAATGAAAATGGCTATCGCCAACCCCGCAGACGCACAGCACCGCACCGCCGCGCCGACCGCCTACAGCGCCGAGGGCGCCGAGGGCGCCGATGTCAGTCGAGTCCGCTCACGGGCCGGAAACGAGACAAAGGCATCGTTCAAGACGTCGGAGTTCGCCGTGTTCGTTGCCGCTGTTGTCGGTGTGCTGCTCGCGTCGTACTTGGTCAAGGCCACCGACGGGCATGCCGACTACTTCATGGCGGATCGAGCTTGGTTCTACGTCGTGCTGCTGAGCATCGGCTACATGGTCAGCCGCGGGCTGGCGAAGTCGGGCATCCGTCACCGCAACGACGTCTAACCCTTGCAGCGCAGGGAATTACATAATCTCTCGCGTCCGGGCTGACCCCGGGTAGCGAGTCCAGAATGGCCTCGTTCGGGGTCGTTACGGTTGGCCGCTTCGCGGCTGATCGCCACAGAAGGGAAACACCCATGGGAATGACCGACAAAATCAAGAACGCGGCCGAGGACGTTGCGGGTAAGGCCAAGGAACAGGCCGGCAAGGTCACTGGCGACAAGGACACCGAGGGCGAAGGCAAGAAGGACCAAACCAAGTCCAGCTTCAAGAAGGCCGGCGAGAACGTCAAGGACGCATTCAAGTAAGCGATCTTGGTGTGGCCTGCCGCCGAATACGGCGGCAGGCCACACCGCTTCCGTCACCGCGAATTCCCTTAATACTACGGCGCAACAGCATGATTCGCGCTAGCCACATCCGACCTCTTCAGGAGAAAGCATGACTGACACCAAGACCACCAAGCTCGTCGGCCAACTTCGCATACTGCATCAGCTGACCAACACCGAGATTCAGATCGCCCAAACTCGGTTGGCGCAGGCCCGCAACGACGCTGTGCGCCAACAATTCACAACGAACGCGGCGAATGCGCAAGAGCGCGCGGGACTGATCGCTGCGACGCTGCGTGAACTCGGCGGCGTTCCTGACGTCGTCACCCCCGCGCTGGGCCGCGTTACCGCACTGGTCAAAGCCGTGGTCGAACAGGGGCAACCACTCACGGCGGCACTATTCGGCGACCTGGCCCTGGAACATCAATTGCTCGACCGAGCAACCTACCTCGAGGCTCTCGCCGACACTGCCGAAGAAATCGATACCCAAATGCTTGCACGACGCCTACAGGCCGCGCATCAAGAAACCATTGAGTGGATCAACTCGGTGCTTGCCCAAGAGGCCGCGGGGCAGAGCACCGCAGTGCGACCCACCCCGGTGCAGAAGGCACTGGGCCGACTCACCAGGGCCGCCAATTACCCGAGCCGCTGGACAGCTGCGCGGATCAACGCAACCGCCGAGGCCGTTGCCCGCACGCGCTCACGCGTGGCCACCGTCACCGACGCCGCCATGGATTCCTTGACCACGGGCCGGGACGCCGGACTGCAGCAAGCAGAGCAAATTGCCACCCGGCGGGGCGCACGCAGCATCGCGTCCACCCTGCACCGAGCCCGCGTGCTCGCCGGCGGGCTCAGCGAAGACGAGCTGCCCGTCGACAACTATGACGACCTCACGGTCGGCGAGGTCGAGTCCGAGGTTCAAGGACTCACCGACTCCGGCGCGTTGGCCAGCCTGCTGCGCTACGAGCAGAACCACAAGGACCGTGCCGGCGCGTCGGGCGCGATCAAGAACCAGCTGGCCACAGTTCAGGCGCAGCAGAGCACCAGTAACTGACTCCGCTACATACTGGCGATCAGCCGTTTGACCCGCTCGTCGACCGCGCGGAACGGGTCCTTGCACAACACGGTGCGCTGGGCCTGGTCGTTGAGCTTTAGGTGCACCCAGTCGACGGTGAAGTCGCGGCCCGCCGCCTGAGCAGCGCTGATGAATTCACCGCGCAGCCGGGCGCGAGTGGTCTGCGGCGGGTTCTCGACCGCCTCGGCGATGTCCTCGTCGGTGGTGACGCGGGTGGCCAGACCCTTGCGCTGCAACAGATCGAATACGCCACGGCCGCGCTTGATGTCGTGGTAGGCCAGGTCCAGCTGGGCGATCTTCGGGTCGGACAGCTCCATGTTGTACCGGTCCTGGTAGCGCTGGAACAGCTTGCGCTTGATCACCCAGTCGATCTCGGTGTCGACCTTCGCGAAGTCCTGGCTCTCGACGGCGTCGAGCTGGCGGCCCCACAGGTCGACGATCTGCTCGATCTGCGGGTCGGGCTCGCGGGTCTGCAGGTGCTCGACCGCGCGGGTGTAGTACTCGCGCTGGATGTCCAGGGCGCTGGCCTGACGCCCGCCCGCCAGCCGCACCGGCCGGCGGCCGGTGACATCGTGGCTGACCTCGCGGATCGCGCGGATCGGGTTGTCCAGCGAGAAGTCGCGGAACGGCACGCCAGCCTCGATCATCTCGAGCACCAGCGCCGCGGTCCCCACCTTGAGCATCGTGGTGGTCTCGCACATGTTCGAGTCGCCGACGATGACGTGCAGCCGGCGGTACTTCTCGGCGTCGGCGTGCGGCTCGTCGCGGGTGTTGATGATCGGCCGGCTCCGGGTGGTCGCCGAGGAGACGCCCTCCCAGATGTGCTCGGCGCGCTGCGACAGGCAGAACGTCGCGGCCTTGGGCGTCTGCAGCACCTTGCCGGCCCCGCAGATCAGCTGGCGGGTGACCAGGAACGGCAGCAGCACATCGGAGATCCGGGAGAACTCGCCGGCCCGCACGATCAAGTAGTTCTCGTGGCAGCCGTAGGAGTTGCCCGCCGAGTCGGTGTTGTTCTTGAACAGGTAGATGTCGCCGCCGATGCCCTCGTCGGCAAGGCGTTGTTCGGCGTCCACCAGGAGGTCTTCCAGCACCCATTCCCCGGCCCGGTCGTGAGTGACCAGCTGCACCAGGCTGTCGCATTCGGCGGTGGCGTACTCGGGGTGGCTGCCCACGTCCAGGTACAGGCGGGCGCCGTTCCGCAAGAAAACATTGGAGCTGCGGCCCCAGGACACCACGCGGCGGAAAAGGTAGCGCGCCACCTCGTCCGGGCTCAGTCGGCGATGACCGTGGAACGTGCAGGTGACACCGAACTCAGTCTCGATGCCCATAATTCGTCGCTGCACACATTTGAGGGTACTGGTTGTCTCAGCGCGGAGGTCAGCAGCCGCGCCCAGGGATGCAATTGGCGACGATCGGGCGCCCTTCCGCGGTGTGGCGGGCGGGGCCAGTGGTGCTGCAGGAGACTCAGTCGGACGATTCGCCGTCGGGGCTCGGCGCCTCGCCGTTGGACTGCGATCCGTTCGAATCCACTTCCCGCAGGAGCGTTTCCAGCGCCGCGCCGCTGATTCGGCGGAACGCGCGCCGCGGCCGGCCGGCGTCGAGGATGGCCACCTCCAGGCTGGCCACGTCGAGCGTGGGCTGGTCGCCGCTCGAGCTTTCGGCAGTCCCCGCGCGCAGCGCCGCCACCGCGACGCCCAGCGCGTCGTGCAGGTTGGCGTTCTCGGCGTAGGAGTCCTTGAGCGCGGTCGTGATCGGCTCGGTGGTACCGCCCATCACGACGAAGTGCGGCTCGTCGGCGATCGACCCGTCGTAGGTGATCCGGTACATCTCAGGGGCTTTCGTCTCGCCGTAGTGCGCCACCTCGGCGACACACAGCTCGACCTCGTACGGCTTGGCCTGCTCGGTGAAAATCGTGCCCAGCGTCTGCGCGTAGACGTTGGCCAGCTGGCGGCCGGTGACGTCGCGGCGGTCGTAGGCGTAGCCGCGGGTGTCGGCGAACTGGATGCCGCCGCGCCGCAGGTTGTCGAACTCGTTGAACCGGCCGACGGCGGCGAAGCCCACCCGGTCGTAGAGCTCGCTGATCTTCTGCAGCGATCGCGACGGGTTCTCCGCGACGAACAGCACGCCGGCCGAGTAGGCCAGCGCCACGACACTGCGGCCCCGCGCGATGCCCTTGCGCGCGAGCTCGCTGCGCTCGCGCATCGCCTGCTCGGGCGAGATGAAATACGGGAAGCTCACTTCTCACCGCCATCCGGGCCGAAAGTGTCGGCGCGTGAACGGCTTTCGATGACGCCTCGGGCCAGCTCGGCGATGCGGCCCTCGGACACGTCAGCGGCCCCCTCGGCGCCGATCGTGACGGCCGTCGGGTAGATGCCGCGGACCAGATCCGGTCCGCCGGTGGCCGAGTCGTCGTCGGCGGCGTCGTAGAGCGCCTCGACGGCCACCCGCAGCGCCGAATCGGCGTCGGTGACCTGTGGGTACAGCTTCTTGATCGAGGACTTGGCGAAGATCGATCCTGACCCCACCGACTGGTAGCCCTCTTCCTCGATGTTCCATCCGCCGGCGGCGTCGAACGAGACGATGCGCCCGGCGCCCTGCGGGTCGGCAGCCTGGATGTCGTAGCCCGCCAGCAGCGGTATGGCCACCAGGCCCTGCATCGCGGCGGCTAGGTTGCCGCGCACCATGATCGCGAGCCGGTTGACCTTGCCCGCGAACGTCAGCGGCACGCCTTCCAGCTTCTCGTAGTGCTCAAGTTCCACGGCGTAGAGCCGGGCGAATTCAACGGCGATGGCGGCGGTACCGGCGATGCCGGTCGCGGTGTAGTCGTCGGTGATGTAAACCTTGCGCACGTCGCGCCCGGCGATCATGTTGCCCTGCGTCGAGCGCCGGTCGCCCGCGATCAGGACGCCGCCCGGGTATTTCAGCGCCACGATGGTCGTCCCGTGCGGCAGCTGGTTTCCGGGAGTCACTGGCGGCGTGTTGCCGCTGAGGATCGCTGGTAGCAATTCCGGGTTCTGGCGGCGCAGGTGGTCAGCGAACGAAGTCGGGTTTACAGCGGGGATTCCGGAAAGTGCGGAGTTGTAGGGCAGGCGATCAGACGACGGCCAGGTCACTGTCCGCCCTTCTGGACGTACGCGCGGACGAAGTCCTCGGCGTTCTCCTCAAGGACATCGTCGATCTCGTCGAGTAGGTCGTCGGTCTCTTCGGTCAGCTTCTCGCGACGCTCCTGACCCGCGGCCGTAGTGCCGACGACTTCGTCGTCGTCACCGCCACCACCGCCACGCTTGGTCTGCTCCTGCGCCATCGCCGCCTCCTGCTTCGTCTGGGCTCGTTAAAAGCCACGCAACGCGCCCGCTGGTATTTCTCTACCCTACCGGTCCACCCCGACGTTTCCCGGCCTAACAACACTTAGCTCGTCAGTTGTTCCACCAGCTCGACGGCGCTATCCACCGAGTCCAGCAGCGCCCCTACGTGCGCCTTGCTGCCCCGCAACGGCTCCAGCGTCGGGATGCGCACCAGCGAGTCACCACCGAGATCGAAAATCACCGAGTCCCAGCTGGCAGCGGCGATATCGGCGCCGAACCGGCGCAGGCACTCGCCGCGGAAGTAGGCCCGGGTGTCGGTAGGCGGGTTGTCCACGGCCTCGAGCACCTGATGCTCGCTCACCAGCCGCTTCATCGAGCCGCGTGCGACCAGCCGGTTGTACAGGCCCTTGTCCAGCCGGACGTCGGAATACTGCAGGTCAACGAGGTGCAGCCGGGGTGCCGACCAGCTCAGGTTCTCGCGCTGCCGGAAGCCCTCGAGCAGCCGCAGCTTGGCCGGCCAGTCCAACAACTCGGCGCAATCCATCGGATCGCGTTCCAGCTGGTCAAGCACGTTCGCCCAGGTCTCGACGACGTGGGACGCGCGCGGATCCGGATCGCGGCCGTCGACCAGCTTCGCCACCCGGTCCAGGTAGATCCGTTGCAGCGCAAGGGCGGTCAGTTCGCGCCCGTCGACCAGGGCCACGGCGGTCCGCAGCGACGGGTCGCGGCTGATCGCGTGGACGGCGTGCACCGGCCGGGCCAGCGCCAGATCGCTCAGATCGATGCCGTGCTGCGGGCCCTCCTCGATCACGTCGAGCACCAGCGCCGTGGTGCCCAGCTTCAGATACGTCGAGGTCTCGGCCAGGTTGGCATCGCCGATGATGACGTGCAGCCGCCGGTAGCGGTCGGCGTCGGCGTGCGGCTCGTCGCGGGTGTTGATGATGCCGCGCTTGAGCGTGGTTTCCAGCCCGACCTCGACCTCGATGTAGTCAGAACGCTGGGACAGCTGGAAGCCCGGTTCGTCGCCCGAGGGGCCAATGCCGACCCGCCCGGAGCCGGTCACGACCTGCCTGGACACAAAAAATGGGGTCAGACCAGCGATAATGGACGAAAAAGGGGTCTGCCGGCTCATCAGGTAGTTCTCGTGCGATCCGTACGAGGCGCCCTTGCCGTCGACGTTGTTCTTGTAGAGCTGCAGCTTGGCCGCTCCTGGCACGCTGGCGACGTGGCGCGCGGCGGCCTCCATCACCCGTTCGCCGGCCTTGTCCCAGATCACCGCGTCCAGCGGGTCGGTGCACTCGGGCGCGGAGTATTCGGGGTGGGCGTGGTCGACGTAGAGCCGCGCCCCGTTGGTCAGGATCATGTTGGCCGCGCCGACCTCGTCGGCGTCGACCACCGGCGGCGGCCCGGCCGAGCGGCTCAGGTCGAAACCGCGGGCGTCGCGCAACGGCGACTCCACCTCATAGTCCCAGCGGGTGCGCTTGGCGCGTTGAATACCGGCGGCGGCCGCATAGGCCAACACCGCCTGGGTCGAGGTGAGGATCGGGTTGGCGGTCGGGTCGGACGGCGACGAAATGCCGTATTCGACCTCCGTCCCGATAATCCGTTGCATCCGTTCAGCCTAGGCCGGGCGACTCCAAGCTTCCGGGCGGCCCGCGCTTGGGAACCGCCGCGGAGAGAAGCGGCGCCGGGAACGGCGCGCAGTCCACATCGGCAATCAGCCGTCAGCGCACGCGGATTCGTGGCGTGCGGCACCCGGGCGGTCGAAATGGGTTCTGCATCAACGACTGCGGGGGCGATGTCCGAACGGCCAGCGTAGGACGGGTTGCCGCATTAGGGTGACCCGTTGTGGAGCTGTCTGTTCGCCGCACGGCGGGCCGCCCGAAATCGGCGACCGTCGCGGCCGAAAGCTGGTTCTTGGAGCGCGGCTTGCCCTCGGTGCTGACCCCGCGGGGCCGGTGGCGACGGCTGTGGCCGCGGTCGTCGCCCATGCTGGCCGCGTGGGCGGCCGTCGAGGCCTGCCTGCTGGGCGTCTTCTTCGTCAGCGACGGCAACGAGGTCTTCATCGACGGGACGCCCACGACGCGCCAGTGGGTGCTCCTGGCGTTGCTCGCGGCCGCCCTGCCGCTGGCCGTCCTGTTCGGCTGGCTGGTTTCACGCGTCTCCAGCGGGCGCACCCGCGCGGCGATCGCCTCGGCGGCGCTGGCCTTCGCGGTCGCGTGTGGGGTCATCGAGAGCGGCCCGATCCAACTGACGCGCGACGCCGTGATCTTGGGCCTGGTGCTGCTGCTGACCGGTTCCGGTGTCGGCGCGGTGCTGGCGTGGGCGGTGCGCATGACGTTCGAGCACCTGGCGACGGTCGGCACACTCGCGATCCGGGCGCTGCCGATCGTGTTGCTGACCGCGTTGGTGTTCTTCAACACCTACGTGTGGCTGATGGCCGCCACCATCAACGGGCAGCGGCTCTCGCTGGCGATCGTTTTCCTGGCGGGTATCGCCGCGGCGTTCGTCGTGTCCAAGACCGCGGAACGGGTTCGGCCGCTGCTGCGCTCGACGGCGTCGCTGCCCGAAGGCGGCGAGGGCCTGGCCGGGACCCCCTTCGCCACGATGGCCGACCCGTCGCCCGGCTCGGTGCTGAAGAAGGCCGAACGCCTGAACGTGATCTTCCTGCTGGCCGCCTCGCAGCTGGTCGAGATCCTGGTGGTGGCCCTCGTCGGCGCCACGATGTATCTCGTTCTGGGCCTGATCATCCTGACGCCGTCGCTACTCAAAGAATGGACACACACGTCGGTCAGCACCGCGACGGTGCTGGGATGGACGCTGCCCGTACCGGATTCGCTGATCCACATATGCCTCTTCCTGGGCGCGCTGACGTTCATGTACATCAGCGCCCGGGCGGTCGACGACGCCGAGTACCGGGGCATGTTCCTCGACCCGCTGATCGCCGACCTGCACGTCGCCCTGGCTGCGCGCAACCGCTACCGCGGCGCCATCACACCAACGGAAAGCGAGTGACCCAGTGGCCGACCTGTCCGGAATGCGTTACGGCGAAGTCCTTCTCGTGGAGATCACCGAATCCGGCCCGCGGGCCACGGTTTACAACAGCTTTCCGCTCAACGACTGTCCCGCCGAGCTGTGGTCGGCGCTGGACGCGCAGGCCATCGCCGCCGAAAACGGCGCCGCCGCAGCGTTACTCAACGGCCCGCGGTACTGGCTGATGAACACCATCGAGAAGGAAGCCCCCCTGCAGCAGGAGACCAGGACGTTCGGCGGGATCGAGATGCTCAAGCAGGCCACCGTCGAGCTGACGTCGATGAACCCTGCGCCTTATCTTGCCAACGAGGTCAGCCGCAACACGGTGTTCGTCTTCAACGCCGGCGAGGAGATCTACGAACTCGTCGACCCGCAAGGGCGGCGCTGGGTCATGCAGACCTTCAGCCAGGTCGCCGACCCCACGCTGTCGCGATCGGAGCTGCCCGGCCTCGCCGGTCGCCTCGAGCTACCCGAGGGCTGGACGTATGCGCCGCGGGTGCTCACCGAGACCCTGCGTCTGGACACGACGACCCGGCCCGCGCAAGTGCTACAGGACAACCTGACCAACAGCTACTCACTCGAATTCGACTGAGCGCCAAGGGCATTCAGCCCTACAGGTACTGGCCCAGGTTCGATTCGGTGTCGATGGCCCGCGACGCGCTCGACGACTTGCCGGTGACCAGGGTGCGGATGTAGACGATCCGCTCGCCCTTCTTGCCCGAGATCCGCGCCCAGTCATCGGGGTTGGTGGTGTTGGGCAGGTCCTCGTTCTCAGCGAACTCGTCGACGATCGAGTCGAGCAGATGCTGGATACGCAGCCCGGGTTGACCGGTCTCCAGCACCGACTTGATCGCGTTCTTCTTCGCCCGGTCGACGACGTTCTGGATCATCGCCCCGGAGTTGAAGTCCTTGAAGTACATGACTTCCTTGTCACCGTTGGCGTAGGTGACCTCCAGGAACCGGTTGTCGTCGATCTCGGCGTACATCCGCTCGACAACCTTTTCGATCATCGCCGCGATGCAGGCACCTCGGTCGCCGTCGAACTCGGCCAGGTCGTCGGTGTGTATCGGCAGCGTCGTGACGAGGTACTTCGAGAAGATGTCTTGTGCCGCTTCGGCATCCGGACGCTCGATCTTGATCTTCACGTCCAGGCGGCCGGGCCGCAGGATCGCGGGATCGATCATGTCCTCGCGGTTGGAGGCGCCGATCACGATGACGTTCTCCAGCCCCTCCACACCGTCGATCTCACTCAGCAACTGTGGGACCACCGTGGTCTCGACGTCCGAGGAGACGCCGGTGCCGCGGGTGCGGAAGATCGAGTCCATCTCGTCGAAGAACACGATCACCGGTGTTCCTTCCGACGCCTTCTCGCGGGCGCGCTGGAAGATCAGCCGGATGTGCCGCTCGGTCTCGCCGACGAACTTGTTGAGCAGCTCGGGGCCCTTGATGTTCAGGAAGTACGACTTGGCCTCGCGGGCGTCGTCGCCGCGCACCTCGGCCATCTTCTTGGCCAGCGAGTTGGCGACGGCCTTGGCGATCAACGTCTTACCGCAACCGGGCGGGCCGTAAAGCAGCACGCCTTTCGGCGGGCGCAGCGCGTACTCGCGGTAGAGCTCCTTGTGCAGGAACGGCAGCTCGACGGCGTCGCGGATCTGCTCGATCTGGCGGGTCAGACCACCGATGTCGAGGTAGCTGACGTCCGGGACCTCTTCCAGCACCAGGTCTTCGACCTCGGCCTTGGGGATGCGCTCGAAGGCGTAGCCCGCCTTGGTGTCGACCAGCAGAGAATCGCCAGGCCGCAGTTTCCGCGGCCTGGTGTCATCGTTGAGCGCGTCGGGGTGGCCCTCCGGCAGATCCTCGGACACCAGGGGGTCGGCCAGCCAGACGATGCGCTCCTCGTCGGCATGGCCGACGACGAGTGCGCGGTGACCGTCGTTGAGGACCTCCCGCAAAGTCGAAATCTCGCCGACGGATTCGAACGTGCCGGCCTCGACGACGGTGAGCGCCTCGTTGAGGCGGACGGTCTGGCCCTTCCGTAACGAGGGCACCTCGATGTTGGGCGAGCACGTCAATCGCATCTTGCGACCCGAGGTGAACACGTCGACCGTTTCGTCCTCGTGAGTGGCGAGCAGCACACCGTAACCGCTCGGCGGTTGACCCAGCCGGTCGACTTCTTCGCGAAGGGCCAAAAGTTGTTGGCGCGCCTCTTTAAGAGTTTCCATTAATTTGGAGTTGCGGGACGCCAGCGAGTCGATGCGGGCCTCGAGCTGATGGACATCGCGCGCGGTGCGCGTGCCGGCGTGCGCCCCGCCCGCATGCTCGAGTTGCTCGCGCAACGCAGCGGCCTCTCGGCGCAGCTGTTCCAGTTCCGCGGCATCGCCGCTGGACAGGCCCGTTTCAGAATTGATGCCGAATGCTTCAGAACGCTCTGACTCACTCATGTTGCGCTCCTTTCCCGCCCCGAAGGAATGCGGTAGATAACTCAACGCTACCGGCGATTGGCCGTTCTTGCGTGAACTCAAAAGCCATCGAAAGTCGCGTCTTTGCTCCCGCTGGTAACCTCGGCGTCGATTTGAGACCACCGGAAGGACACCCCGTGACCGCAAAAAGCCTCGCCACAGGCGTAGCAGCAGTTGCGGTCATCAACACCATGTTTCCGGATGTGACTTCCATTGCACCCGTTGGCCCCCCGGCCGCTAGAAATCACTGCGAGGCGGAAGCACAGATCGCCGGGCCGGCCGGCTGACCGAGCGGATGCGCCGACACCTGTCCGCAGCACTGACCGCCGCCACCGCCGTGACGGCCGTCGGCCTCGCGGGATGCTCGCACAGCCAACCCCGCGTGCCGGCGTCAGCTACTTCGTCCGCGGTCCCACCGGCGTCGAGCCCGATCGTCGTCACGGCTCCCCCGACGGCTCCGCTCCCGGTTCCCCAGGCGCTGACCGACATCCTTACCCGCCTTGCCGATCCGAACATTCCCGGCACCAACAAGGTGAGCCTGGTCGAGGGCGCCACCCCGGAGAGCGCGGCAACCCTGGACAAGTTCACGAGCGCGCTGCGCGACAACGGCTACCTGCCCATGACCTTCGCGGCGGACAACATCGCGTGGTCGGACAAGAACCCGTCCAACGTGATGGCCACCATCCGCGTCGGCACCGCCGAACCGAACAATCGCGCGTTCACGTTCCCCATGGAGTTCACGCCGTACCAAGGGGGTTGGCAGCTCTCCCGCCGGACCGCGGAAATGCTGCTGGCGCTGGGTAACTCGACGGCGCCGACGACGCCGCCGGCTCCGCCACCACCCTCCCGAGCCCCCACCGACGGAAGCACCGCCGCCCTAGATGTGGATCGGCTGGCTGGAATGCGACGTCCTGCTGGGTGACGTGCGATCGCTGAAAGAGAAGCGCTCGGTGATCCGCCCCGTCGTCGCCGAACTACGGCGCAAGTTCAGCGTGTCGGCCGCCGAGACCGGCGCGCAGGATCTGTATCGGCGCGCGGGCATCGGCGTGGCCGTCGTGTCCGGCGATCGCGGCCACGCCGTCGAAGTGCTCGACGCCGCCGAGCGCTTGGTCGCGGCGCATCCGGAATTCGAACTGCTGTCGGTGCGGCGCTCGCTGATTCGCAGCGACGACTAGCCGGCCGCTACCCGTCCCGGCCCGGGCGCTTGCGGCCCAGCGGCATCGGGGCGACCACACCGTGCGCCAGCCGTCGCGTCGCCACCAGGAACGCGGTGTGCCCGCGCATCGAGTGCTGCGGTCGGACCGCCAGACCGACGACGTTCCAACCGCGCTGCATGGTCTCCCACGACCGCGGCTCGGTCCAGCACTGCTGCGCCCGCAGGGCCTCCACCGCCTTCGACAGCTGGGTGACGGTGGCGACGTAGATCATCAGCACGCCGCCCGGCGTGATCAACCGCCCGACCGCCTCCAACACCTCCCACGGGGCGAGCATGTCCAGCACGACGCGGTCGAAGGAGCCGTCCGGCAGATCGGAATCCGCCACGTCGCCGACGATCAGCTCCCAGTTGTCGGGCGCCTCGCCGAAAAAGACCGACACGTTGCGCCGGGCGTGCACGGCGTGATCGTCGCGCTGCTCGTAGGACACGACCTTGCCCTGCGGCCCCACGGCACGCAGCAGCGAGCACGTCAGCGCGCCGGATCCCGCGCCCGCCTCGAGCACCCGCGCGCCCGGGAAGATGTCACCCTCGTGCACGATCTGCGCGGCGTCCTTGGGGTAGATCACCTGCGGCCCGCGCGGCATCGACATGATGTAGTCGACCAGCAGCGGGCGCAGCACCAGGAACGGCGAGCCGCTGCTGGACTTGATCACGCTGCCCTCGTCGATGCCGATCACGTCGTCGTGGGAGACCGCGCCGCGATGCGTGTGGAACTCGGCGCCGGGGGTCAGCTCGAACGTGTAATGGCGGCCCTTGGCGTCGGTGAACTGGACACGTTCGCCAACGGTGAAGGGGCCGGTGAGAGACACGCCGTCTAGCGTGCCAGCCGACTCGCCGTGGCGGGTGTTAGGGGTTGTCGGCACCCGGTCCTAGGCTGCGAGAATGACCGATCAGCCACGGGAACGCGCACGGCCTGCGCTGTCTCCATCGCGGGCTGCGGACTTCAAGCAGTGCCCGTTGCTCTACCGCTTCCGGGCCATCGATCGGCTGCCCGAGCCACCGTCGACCGCGCAGCTGCGCGGATCGGTCGTGCACGCCGCGCTGGAGCGGCTTTACGGCCTGCCCGCCGCGTCGCGCGGGCCCGAGATGGCCACCTCGCTGGTGGAGCCGGCGTGGGAACAGGTGATCGCCGCGGAGCCCGACCTGGCCGCGGAGTTCGACACCGAGGTGCGGGCCCAACTGCTCGACGAGGCCCGCGCGCTGCTCGCCGGCTACTACCGACTGGAAGACCCCACCCGGTTCGACCCGGAGTGCTGCGAACAACGCGTGGAAGTCGAGCTGGCCGACGGCACCCTATTGCGCGGATTCATCGACCGCATCGACGTCGCCGCGACCGGCGAGCTGCGGGTGGTCGACTACAAGACCGGCAAGGCCCCGCCGGCCGCCCGCGCGCAGGCCGAGTTCAAGGCGATGTTCCAGATGAAGTTCTACGCGGTGGCGCTACTGCGGTCCCGCGGCGTGCTGCCCACCCGGCTACGGCTCATCTATCTGGCCGACGGCCAGGTACTGGACTACTCGCCCGACGAGGAGGAGCTGCTGCGCTTCGAGCGGACGCTGATGGCAATCTGGCGCGCCATCCAATCCGCCGGTGCGACAGGCGATTTCCGGCCTCACGTGTCGCGGCTCTGCGACTGGTGCCCGCACCAGAGCCTGTGCCCCAGCTTCGGCGGGACACCCCCGCCCTACCCCGGATGGCCGGATCATCCACGGGCAGAGGCTGTTTCGCATCCGACCGAACCGGCCGCGTGATCGGCTGCTTCTATCGCCGCCTCCCCGCCGAAGGTGAGCTTCAGGCCTTCGAGCCGACGGACGACACGCGCAGCAACTGGAGCCCCGAGCTTCAGCACGGCTCACCGCCGCTGGCGCTGCTGACGAAGCTGATCGAGGAGCAGTCGGCCGGGTCCGAACTGCGGATCGGCCGGCTCAGCCTGGACATCCTGGGCGCGATTCCGGTGCGGCCCATGCGCACCCGCACCTGGATCGAGCGGCCGGGATCGCGGGTCTGCATGCAGGTCGCCGAGCTGATCGCCGATCGCAAGGGCGGCTCACCCCGGCCGGTCGCCCGGGTGACGGCCTGGCTCATGGGCGCCAGCGACACCACCGACGTGGCCTCGGACCGATATCCCCCACTCGCGGAGGGTCAGCGGGTACCGCTGGGGCCGCCATTCTCGGATGCCAGCGGATATTTCGACGCGATCGACTGGCGCCAGCAGCACACGGAGCCCGGAGCCGCCGCGGTGTCCTGGTTCAGCCCGCTCGCCCACGTCGTCGATGCCGAACCCGCCACGCCGCTGCAGCGCCTCGCCAGTATCGTCGACTGCGCCAATGGCGTTGGCAGAGCGCTTGATCCGGACCGGTTCATCTTCATGAACACCGACACGGTCGTGCACCTGCATCGGCTCCCGGAGGGCAACGATTTCGCACTGCGGGCTCGCGCGTCGATCGGGCCCGACGGTGTCGGAGTAACGAACGCGGAGGTCTTCGACCGCACCGGGTTCATCGGGACGTCGGCGCAGACGATCCTGGTCCAGCGACGCTGACAGGGTCGCCTAGTCGAGCGGCGACATCTCCTGCAGCATGGTGGGAATCAATTCGCTGACGGTGGGATGAATGTGCATCGTGCGCGACAGCGTGGTGTACGGCGCCTTGGCCGACATGACGTCCAGGATGCAATGGATCGCCTCGTCACCGCCGACCCCAAGGATCGCGGCCCCCAGGATCTCGTGGGTGTCGGCATCGACCACGACTTGCATGAAGCCCTGGGTCTCACCCTTTTCCACCGCCCGGCCCACCTTGGTCATCGGCCGCTTGCCGACCAGCGCCTTGCGGCCGGCCTTGCGGACCTCGCCGACGGTCATGCCGGCCCGCCCCAGCGGCGGATCGATGTAGAGGGCATAGGTGGGAATGCGGTCGCTGACCCGGCGCGGATCGTCATCGAGCAGGTTGGCGGCGACGATCTCGAAGTCGTTGTAGGAGGTGTGGGTGAACGCGCCCTTGCCGTTGCAGTCGCCCATCGCCCAGATGTGGTCCACGTTGGTCTTGAGCTGGTCGTCGACCACGATGTAGCCGCGCCCGTCGGTCTGCACACCGGCCGCGTCGAGACCCAGGTCGTCGGTGTTGGGCTGCCGCCCCACCGCCAGCAGCAGCCGGTCGCCCCGGATCGGTTCGGCGCCGGCGGCTGGCGTCAGGTCGAATCCTTTGTCGCTCTTGCTGATTCGGACATCGTCGGCGCCAACGACGATGGCGATCCCCTCGGCCTCCAGGATCTCCCTGATCGCCGCGGAGACATCCTCGTCTTCGCGGGGCGCAAGCCGCGGGCCCCTTTCCACCACGGTCACCTCGGCACCGAAGCGGCGGAACATCTGGGCGAACTCCAGCGCGATGTAGCTGCCGCCGACGATGACCAGATGGTGTGGCAGGGTGTCGATTTCGAGGACGGACACGTTGGTGAGGTAATCGACGTCGGACAGCCCCGGGATGTCGGGCACGACGGCACGGCCGCCGACGTTGAGGAAGATCCGATCGGCCTGCAGCACATCGTCACCGACCCGCAGGGTGTGCGGATCGGTGAAACTGGCGTGGCCGCGAAAGACGGTGCAACCGTCCATGCCGTCGAGCCAGTCCTCGACGCCCTTGCGGTCGGCGAGCATGATGCCGTCTTTGCGCGCCTTGATCTTGGCCATGTCCACGGTGATCGAGCCGGTGGCGACGCCGTATTCGCTGCCGCGACGGGCCACGTGCGCGGCGTGCGCGCTGGCCACCAGCGTCTTGGTCGGGATGCAGCCGTTGTTGACGCAGGTGCCGCCGATCAGTTTGCGCTCGACTACCGCGACGCGTTGCCCCGCCGCCGTCAACCGCCCGGCAAGCGGCGGCCCGGCCTGACCGGCACCCACGATGATCGCATCGAAATGCGTTGTCACTTAACGGCCGACGCCACAAAATCAGCCAGCACGTTGTGGGTGACCGCCAGGATGGCGAAAGCACCCAGAATCGCGACCGCGTCCTCCAGCAGCGCGATCGGCAGGTCCTGCCCACCGCGGGCGGCCACCAGCCGCTTGCGGATCTGATACCCGCCCAGCGTGCCGAGCACCGCGCCGACCACCCCGGCGCCAAGCGCGCTAAAGGTCCAGTGCGGCCCGGCGCCGATCACCGCGCCGGCGAAGCCGCCCATCACCAGCCGCGCGCCGAACGACGGCGGCGCCGTGCGCGGCGGCGTCTTGGGCAGTTTGTCGGTGACGAGTTCGGCGATCGCGAGAACCGTCAGGATTATTACCGTGGCTACGTTCGCCACCCACGACGCCCAGGTTTGGCTGACGCCAAGCGGTCCGAAGTCGAGCCAGCCCAGGAAGGCCGCCCAGGCAACCACGGCGGGGGCCGTCAGCGATCGCAGACCGGCGACCACACCAATGAGTAAAGCCAACAGCACAATTAGCGCGTGTGTCATGAAACCCTCCTGGGGACCATCGGCCCGGTTAGCGAAAGAGGGACAGCCCTCCCATCACACGAGCAGTCACCCTAGGGCGGACGCTAACACAGCCGTGCCATCAACACACGATCAGAATCGACAAAATCTGATGTCAGAAGCCAGGATTGCCTTCGCCCCGACGGCGGCGAGTTCGTCCATCACCTCGTTGACCCCGCGGCGCGGCACCAGGGCGCGGATCGCGACCCAGTCCGGGTCGGCCAAGGGGGCGATGGTCGGTGACTCCAGCCCCGGCGTGATGGCCGTGGCCTTGTCCAGCACCGTGCGCGGGCAGTCGTAGTCGAGCATCAGGTACTGCTGCCCGAACACCACGCCCTGGATCCGCGCCACCAACTGATCGCGTGCCGCCTGCGCCGCGCCGTCGCTGCCCGGATCCGAACGCTCGATCAGCACCGCTTCGGAATCACACAGCGGATCGTCAAACGCCTCGAGGTCGTGCAGGCTCAGCGTGCGTCCCGAACCGACCACGTCGGCGATGGCGTCGGCCACCCCCAGCTGAATCGAGATCTCCACCGCACCGTCAAGCCTGATGACGGTGGCCTCAATTCCCCTGCCCGCCAAATCTTTTCGAACCAGATTCGGGTAGGCCGTGGCGATCCGCTTGCCCGCGAGGTCGCTGATTTTCCAGCCATTCCCGACGGGGCCGGCATACCGGAAGCTGGACGAGCCGAAGCCCAGCGCCAGGCGTTCGCGCACCGGCGCATCCGAGTCGAGCACCAAATCGCGCCCGGTGATGCCGAAATCGAGCTGGCCCGAACCGACATAGATGGCAATGTCCTTGGGGCGCAAGAAGAAGAACTCGACCTGGTTGGCGCGGTCGATGACGGTGAGGTCCTTGGAATCGGTGCGTCGCCGATAACCGGCCTCGGAAAGAATCTCGGTGGCCGGCTCGCTCAGCGTGCCCTTGTTGGGAACCGCAACCCGCAACATGCTCACAGCTTTCGGTAGACGTCGTCGAGGGACAGCCCGCGCGCGATCATCAGCACCTGCGTCCAGTACAGCAACTGGCTGATCTCCTCGGCCAGCGCCTCGTCGGGTTCGTGCTCGGCGGCCAGCCATACCTCGCCGGCCTCCTCGAGGATCTTCTTGCCCAGCCCGTGGACCCCGCCGTCGAGTGCGGCGACGGTGGCACTGCCCGCCGGTCGGGTGCGGGCGCGTTCGCCGAGTTCGGCGAACAGATCCTCAAAGGTCTTCACGGCCAGCGATTGTTTCATGCTGTGGCGGCCGAAGTCACGGCGGTTTCCGCCGGTCGCGGCGCTTACCGGCAAAGGCTGTCGGGCGCGGCCGGGCGGGCCGGCCGGTCGGCACGGTGGAACACCTTGCCCCACAGTGGGTTTCGCGTGTCAGCGGAAGCCGGCGAGCGTCGTGCACAGCGCCTCTTCCAGTTGGACATGGAATGGCCGGTCCGCATCCTCATCCGAGGTCAGCCAGCAGTCGATGACGAATTTCGCCGTGGCGAGGCTGGTGTGCACCAATAGCGCGGGCCGGATGTCCGCCGCGGCATCGACGCCCATGCGGGAAGCCACCTGCTCGATGAATTCGCGATGTTCGGTTTCGCTGACCAGGACCGATTGACTCAACAGGTGGGGCGCGGTGGCCACGGCCTGACGCCAGGTATCCAGCGTCTGGACCTCGGTGACCTCCTGGGCGCGGGCGACGAACAGCTGGATCAAGGCCTCGACTGGCGACTCGTCCGGCGGTCTCGCGCTGTAGGACTCGACGATTTCGGCGCTGGCCTGCCGAACCGGACCGATCAGCAGCCCCTCTTTCGTGGGCGCGTATCGGAAATAAGTACTGATGGATATCCCGGCGGCAGCGGCGATGTCCTCGGTCGTTACCGCCTCGAAGCCGCGTTCGGCGAAAAGCCGCTGGGCGGTTTCCTGGATCTGCGAAACTAGCTCAGCACGACGTCGGTCCCGCAACGAACCGGTGTTTGCTGAGGGCATGCCTTCACCTTCGTCAATTCGACATTTCAGCTCAGCAGGTGCTGTACAGCGACCAACTCAGGTGAGTGACTCTACACTATTGAAAGTCCCTATCAAACAGGCTAATGTGACCTAGCACACGCCAATGAGCTGCGAGGTCACGGAAGCTGAAGATACTATCTTTAGGAAAATAAGCCGAATCGAGATCTCGACCCCTCCTGCTCGGCGATCTGGATGTAGTGGCGGGGGACGCGTCGATGAGGACGGTAGCTGGCTCGTGATGACTGGTGGCGTGGGTTTGCTAGACAGACGACTAATAGCCGCGCGATGACGACTCAAGAAGACGGCATCGCCGCGATTCAGGACTGGTCCGCCGGGTACGTCAGGCGCCACCCGATCGCGTCGCTGACCACGGTCGGCGAGCAATTCGTTCTCGGCGTTCGCACCATTCAATATTTCTTCATCGACCTGTTCACCGGCCGATTCCAATGGCAGGAGTTCGTCCGCCAGGGCGCGTTCATGGCGGGCACCGCGGTGCTGCCGACAATCCTGGTGTCGCTGCCGATCAGCGTCACCCTGTCCATTCAGTTCGCGCTGCTCGCCGGCCAGGTGGGCGCCACCTCACTGGCCGGCGCGGCCAGCGGGCTCGCGGTCATTCGGCAGGGCGCTTCTTTGGTGGCGGCCGTCCTGATGGCGTCGGCCGTCGGGTCGGCGATCACCGCGGACCTGGGTTCGCGAACCATGCGCGAAGAGACCGACGCGATGGAGGTGATGGGGGTCTCGGTGATTCGTCGCCTGGTCGTCCCCCGCCTGGCCGCGGCGGTGATGATCGGCGTGGCCCTCACCGGAGTCGTGTGCTTTGTCGGCTTTTTCGCCAGCTACATGTTCAACGTGTACTTCCAGAACGGCGCGCCGGGCAGCTTCGTGTCGACGTTCGCGTCGTTCGCCACGACCGGGGACATGATCCTGGCCCTGCTGAAGGCGATCGTGTTCGGCGCCATCGTGGCCATCGTCGCGAGCCAGAAGGGCCTGTCCACCAAGGGCGGCCCGACGGGGGTCGCGAACTCGGTGAACGCTGCGGTCGTCGAGGCGATCCTGCTGCTAATGATCGTCAACGTCGTCATCAGCCAGCTCTACATCATGCTGTCGCCCAGAACGGGCCTATGACATGGCGGCGTCGACCTATCTCCCGCTCGCGCCGCTGTCGAATCGCGTGGTGTTGCTCTACCGCAGGGGCACCGTGCCGGTCATCCGGCTCGGCCACCTGCTGGTGTTCTTCATCCGGGCGCTGGCCGCGGTGCCGCTCGCGCTGCGCCAGTACCGCGGCGAGTTTCTGCGGCTGCTGTCGAACATCACCTGGGGCAACGGCTCGATCGTCGTCGGCGGCGGCACCGCCGGTGTGGCCGTCGTCCTCGGCATGACCGTCGGCGCGCTGGTGGGCATCGAGGGCTACAACTTCCTGGAGCTGCTCGGCCTGGGCCCCGCGACCGGTTTCGTCTCGTCGTTGGTCAACACCCGCGAGCTGGCGCCGCTGATGGCGTCGCTGTCGTTCGCCATGCAGGCCGGCTGCCGCTTCACCGCCCAGCTGGGCTCGATGCGCATCGCCGAGGAGATCGACGCCCTGGAATCCATTGCGATCCGGCCGATCCCGTACCTGGTGACCACCCGGCTGATCGCCTCGGTGGCGGCGATCGTGCCGCTGTACGCCGCATGCCTGGCGATCGGCTACCTGACCACGCAGCTGGTGGTCGGGATCAGCAGCGGCGGCTCGACCGGCTCGTATCTGCACTACTTCACATTGATGCTGGCCGGCCAGGACATCCTCTACTCGTTGATCAAGGCGGTGATCTTCGTGTGGATCGCGTCGACGATCCAGTGCTACTACGGGTACTACGCGACCGGCGGCCCCGAGGGCGTCGGCGTGGCCGCCGGGCACGGCATGCGGGCCAGCATCACCGTGGTGATCATCGTGAACATGTTGCTCACCATGGCGTTGTGGGGCGTCGACGCCGGAGCAAGGTTCGGTGGCTAGGTGGTGACACATGCCGAATTCCCTTGAGCTGGACGGGCGTGGCCCATCGGACCGGCAGTTGCTCGCCACCGGAGTGGCGGTCATCGCCGTCGCGGCCCTGCTCACCGTCGCGATGTTGGCCAAGTCCACCGGCAGGCTCAACGACTACGTCCGGGTGGTCGCCGATCTGATCAACGTCGGCGACGGGCTGCCGCAGAAGTCGGACGTCAAGTACCACGGCGTGCTGGTCGGGATGGTCGATGACGTGATTCCGGCGGCCAACGGAAACCCCAACTATGTGCACATCGACCTTAAACCCGAATTCGCCCAGTCGATTCCGACCGCGGTGACCGCCCGGGTGGTGCCCAGCAACGTCTTCGCCGTGTCGTCGGTTCAGCTGGTCGGCAACGGCCCCGGTGCGGCGATCCGGCAGGGCGCCCACATTCCCGAAGACACCCGGCTGCCGACCGTGCTGTTCCAGACCACCGTCAGCAAGCTGCGCGACCTGCTGGCCGCCGCCGGCCGCGGCCGCGACGACAGATCGGTGGGAATTCTGGCCGCGCTGGGCGCCGCCACCGATCACCGCCGCGTCCCACTGCTGAATGCCGGGGCACAATTGAATCGCCTTCTCGACCAACTCAATTCGATTGTGAGCACCGACACCGGACCGTCGACGGTGTCCGCGCTCGTCGATGCCGCACGCGGACTGCAGCAGAGCGCACCCGATCTTCTCGACGCCCTGCATCAGGCGGTCGAACCGATGCAGACGTTCGCCGAGACGCGTGGGCAATTGGTTTCGCTGCTGTCCGGGGCCGACTACACGCTCGGCACGACGCGCCAGTCGTTCGACAACCACATCGACCAGCTGATCAGGATCACCTCCGACTTCACACCGGTGCTGGGCATCTTGGCGATGAAGTCCAACAACTTCGTGCCCGCGGTCACCAAGCTGGACAACCTGGCCAACAAGTTCATGGAGCAGGTCTGGGTGCCCGGACGCGACGTCGGCAACATGCGCGCGATGCTCACCTTCACGCCCTCGTCGACCTACACCCGCGCGGACTGTCCGCATTACGGAGAGCTGAAGGGGCCCAGCTGCTTTACCGCCCCGCTCATCCCGGTCCGACCGGACCTGCCGGAGGTGCTGCTGCCGCAGAACTATCATCCGCCCAAGGATCTGGCGCCGCCGCCGGGAACCGTCATCGGGCCCGACGGAAACCTCGTCGCGGTCGGGCCACCGCTGATCAACGGCCCGCCCAATCTGACCGATCCCAATCCCCCACTGGCACCCGGGATCATGCCGTCGCCGCCGGTGCCGGGTAGCGCCAACCCCGACAACCCGACTCCCGGTGCGCCCGCGACTCCCGAGCCGAACGCGCCGTGGGTCGCGCCGGTGGCGCCCAAGGCCCCGTGGATACCGCAGTCGTCGTACCGGGGCACCTTCGGCGGAAACGTGGGGCCCGTCGGCAGCCAGTACGAACGAAACATGTTGAGCGTGATCACCGGTGAGCCCGCCACGCCCGCGACCGAGCTGCTGCTGGGGCCGGTGGCCCGCGGCACCACGGTCTCGTTGGCCGGAGCAGCGAAACCCCCACCCGGAGGGCACAACTGACATGCAGATGAAATTTCGTGCCCCTCTGATCGGCCTCACCCTGTTCATGGTCGTCGCGTTGACGCTCACCTGGCTGGTGTACGTGAGCCTGCGCCGCGACGTCGAGGGCACCACGGCCGGCTATTCGGCGGTGTTCACCGACGTCTATGGGCTCCGCGAGGGCGACGACGTCCGGATGGCCGGCGTGCGGGTGGGCCGGGTCGAAAAGGTGGACCTCGACGGGAAACTCGCGAAGGCCTCCTTCGTGCTGCAGACCGATCAGCACCTCTACGGAAACACCGTCGCGTCGGTGACCTACCAGAACATCGTCGGGCAGCGTTACCTCGGACTGTCCCTGGGCAAGGAGGGCAGCCAAACCCTGCTGCCGCCCGGCAGCGTCATCCCGCTGGAACGCACCGAACCGTCCTTCGACGTCACCGCGTTGCTGAATGGCTACGAACCGCTGTTCAGCCTGCTGAACCCGCACGACGCCGACAACCTGACCAAGGGCATCATCGCGTCGCTGCAGGGTGATACGGCGTCGCTGACCACGCTGATCGGCCAGACGTCCACGCTCACCGAGACATTCGCCGGACGCGACCAGGCCCTGGGCGATGTGATCACCAACCTCAACAAGGTGGTCGGCAACCTCGCCGCGCAGAACGACAATTTCGACGGCGTCATCACCCAGACCCGCGAGGTCGTCGCGCAGCTCGACGCGCGGCGGCCGGAGCTGGTCTCCTCGGTGGGGTCGCTGTCCCGGGTGATGGGCCGGCTGTCGACCTCGGCCCACGACGTGTATCCATCGCTTCGCGAGTTCGTCGACCGCAAGCCCGGTGTGGCCCGGCACCTGATGGACGTCGAACCACAGGTCGCGTTCTTCGGTGACAACATCCCGCTGCTGTTGAAAGGGCTCGCGCGGGTGGGCAATCAGGGCGCCTACGGCAACGCCTATGTCTGCGACGTGAACTTCATGGGATTCTTCCCCGGCCTCAACGACGTCGTGCCGATCATCGTCGCCGCCGCCACGCCCGGAAACAAGACGTGGCACACCCCGAGATGCAGGAGCACCGCCGATGGCTGATCCGTCCGTATGGGAGCGGATCAAGAAGCGTCCGCTGGAAAGCTACAACATGACGTGGCTCGGGTTCATCGGCGTCGTCGTGGTTGCGGTGGTGATCGGGGCCCTGCTGACGGTGCATGCGCTCGGCGCCGGATACCGGCACTACACCGCGGAATTCCTGCAGGCGGCCTCGCTGCGGCCCGGTAACCCGATCGTGGTCGCGGGCATTCCCGTCGGCGAGGTGACGAGCATGAAACTCGACGGCGATCACGTCGAGGCGGGACTGAAGATCCGCGACGACATCGCGCTCGGCAAGGACTCCCGGGCGAAGATCAGGGTCACCACCATCCTGGGTTCGCGTTATCTCTCGCTGGAGCCCAGCGGCTCGGGCTCGCTGCCCCACAACACCTTTGACCTGCCGCATACCGAGGTGCCCTACGACCTGCAGGCCGCACTACAGGATGCCACCACGACTTTCGAGCAGGTCGATTCCGACCGGTTCGCCCAGTCGCTGTCGGTGCTCGGCAAGCAACTCGAGGGCCTACCCGCGGTGATTCCGCAGGCCATCACGAACATTCACTCGCTGTCGTCGATCATCGCGGTGCGCCGCGACCAACTGGGGCAGCTGCTGCGCAGCACCGAACAGGTGACCAACACCCTGCGGCGCCAGCAGGCCGGCATCGGCAACTTGATCAACCAGGGCCAGGACCTGCTGGGCCAATTCGTCGCGCGGCGAGCCGTTTTCCACGCCATGATGCAGTCGCTGACGGGCCTGGTCGACACCATGAACCAGCTCGTGGTCAACGATCGGTCCGGCCTGGACTCGCTGATCGCCGACATGCGTGACTTCACCGGCCTGATGGCTCAGCACGACGACCTGCTGGGCAGCATGCTGCAGATCAGCCCGATCTTCTTCCGGGAAGCGGCCAACCTCACCGGTGAGGGCAACGCGGTGAACTTCAACGCGAACAACGTGCCGCTGGTCGACTCGTGGATGTGCGCGATCAGCGGGCGCGCCAAGCAGTTCGGCATGATCGAGTACTTCAAGGACTGCAAGTGACGGCGGCGCTGCGGTCCAAGGTGGTAGCCATCGTCGCCGCCGCGGTAGTGCTGGCGGCGGCCGTCGGCGTCGGCTGGTGGTACCTCGGCTCCGGCGAGGACACGATCAGCGTGACGGCCCAATTCGACAGCGCCTCTGGACTTTACGAGGGCAACGTGGTCGCGGTGCTGGGCATGCCGGTGGGCAAGATCACCAAGATCAACGCCAAGGGCCCCTATGTCGAAGTCGTATTCACCGTCGACCGCCGGGTGAAGGTTCCCGCTAACGCGCAGGCCGTCACGGTGTCCACCTCGATCCTCACCGACCGGCAGATCGAGCTCACCCCGGCCTACCACGGCGGTCCGGTCCTGGAGAATCACGACACCATCGGGCTGACCCGCACCAAAACTCCGGTCGAATTCAGCCGCGTGCTCAGCGTTCTCGACAAGGTCACCAAATCGCTGGAGGGCGACGGCCACGGCGGCGGACCGATCGCCGACGTGATCAACAACGGCAGCAAGGTCGTCGACGGCAGGGGCGCGGATATCAAATCGTCGCTCGACGAGCTGTCCAGGGCGCTGCGCCTGTCCAGCGACGGCGGCGCGCAGACGCGCGAGCAGATCACCACGATCGTCAAGAACATCAGCGCGCTGTTCGACGCGACGGCCGCCAACGACGGCAAGCTGCGCGAATTCGCCTCCACCATCCACCAAGTCAGCCAGATCATGGCCGACGAGGACATCGGGAGCGGCAACACCGGGAAGCGGTTCGATCAGCTGGTCCAGCGGGCCGGCGACCTGCTCGACGAAAACCGCGACACGATCAAGCAGGCACTGGTCAACGGCAACGGCACGGTGCAGACGGTGACCGAGCACAAGCGCGATCTCGCCGAAATGCTCGATGTGGCACCGATGCTGGCCGACAACGCCTACAACATGATCGACCGGGCCAACGGCGCCGTGCGGGCCCGCTTCCTCACCGACCGCCTGCTTTTCGACAGCCAGTACACCAAAGAGATCTGCAACCTGATGGGCCTCCGCCAACTCGGCTGCAGCACCGGGACGATCCAGGATTTCGGCCCGGACTTCGGGTTGACCTATGTGCTCGACGGCATGGCTGCGATGGGCCAGAAATGATCACCGTCCGCGTCAAAAGCTCGCTGGCCATACTGGCCGCGGTGTTGATCACCGCGGGGTGCGGCACGAATGGCCTTGCCAGCCTTCCGCTTCCGGCGCCCGGGCTCGGTTCGGGCGGATACACGCTGACCGCGGTGTTCTCCAACGCGCTGAACCTCCCGATGAACGCGAAGGTCAAGCTCGCCGGTGCCGACGTCGGGCAGGTCGAATCGATGACCGCCCGCAACTACACCGCGGTGACGACGCTGCGCATCCGCAACGGCGTGCTGCTGCCACGGGGCAGCACCGCCGAATTGCGCACCGCCACACCGCTCGGCGACGTCTTCGTGGCGCTCAAGCCGCCGGCCGATGATCCAGCGGACATGCCGATGCTGCGTAACGGCGACACCATCAGCCTGGAGTCGACGGCCGCCGCCTCGACCGTCGAATCGGTGCTGAGTTCGGCTGCGATCCTGGTCAACGGGGGGGCGGTGCGCAATTTCACCAACATCATCAATGGCTTCGGCAAGGCGACCGGCGATCAGGGCCAGGCCTTCGGAAACATGATCCGCAAGTCCAACCAGCTGGTCGGGACCCTCGACGCGAGGTCCGGCCAGATCTCCGACGCGATGACCCAATTGTCCCGTCTTTCAAACCAACTCGATGCGAAAGACCGCGCTATCTCCGACCTGATGGCGGCCGCCAGGCCCGCCACCTCGGCGCTGGCCGATAACACCACTGAACTCACCAATCTGGCCGTGCAGGCGGGCGACACCTCCCGGTTGCTGGCCAGGTTCCCGTCGATCGGCGGCACCGACACCAGCGGCCGCAGCATCATCCGCGACCTCAACACGATCGCCGGGGCCGCCAATGACGTGGCGGTGAGCCCGGACACCAGTTTCTACTCGATAAACCGGTTGATTCCCCCACTCGTCAAATCAACGTCAGGAAGCGCGATTTCGGTGCACGTGGGCGTGGACAAGCTGATCCTCGGATCGCTTCCCGACATCGGATACCCCGGCGACATCGGGCTGCACGGGCCGCACCACTACAACATCAACCTGCTCGTAGGTTCGCTGAAGTACACCCTGTGGCGGCTGCAGGAGCGGGTGGTCGGCCGGGGCCCGAACTCGCCGCAGGTGCCCGTCATTCCGGACCCGAACGTGCCGGGGCAAATCGACGTCACCGCCCCCCGGTCCCCCGCCGGGTCCGCTGTCACCGGGGTCGCAGCCATGATCGCCGCGGTCGCGAACTTCGTGGTGCGAGTGGTCCGCGCCGGCCACCGCCAGCAGGTGTGGCTGTCGGTCGCCGGGCTGGTGCTCACGCTGGTGGTGGCGAGCGCGTACCTGCTCGTCGGAGCGCTGCGGGTGACACCGTTCGCGTCCTCCTATCGGGTCACCGTGCAGTTGCCGGAATCCGGTGGCCTGCTACCGAATCAGGACGTCGCGCTGCGCGGCGTGCGCATCGGGCGCGTCGAGTCCCTGCAGATCACCGACGCAGGCGTCAACGCCGTCGCGAGCATCACCTCGAAGGCGAAGATCCCGTCGAACAGCGTCGTGCACGTGTCGGCGCTGTCGCCGGCCGGCGAGCAATACATCAACTTCGAGGCCGAATCCGACGCCGGGCCTTATCTGCACGACGGCAGCCTGATCGGCCTGGACCGCACCACGGTCCCGGTCAGCCTGGCGCGGTTGCTCGGTGACGCCGACGGCTTACTGGCACAGGTCGATCCGCACAAGATCGAGCTGATCAAGAAGGAACTGAGCATGAGTAAGGAGGGCCCGGTGAAGCTGGCCGCCATCGTCGACGGCGGCACCTTCCTGCTGTCCACGCTCGACTCGGTGCTGCCGCAGACCACCAGCATCATCAAGAACAGCCGCGTCGTACTCACGCTGGCCGGCGACAAGAACGCCGGCCTGGCGGCCACCGCCACCGAACTGCAGCACACGCTGTCCGGCGTCGCCCGGATGCAAAGCGGCTACCGGCGATTGATCGAACGGACGCCGCGGGCCCTGTCGGCCGTCGATAACCTGTTCTCCGACAACTCCGACACGATGGTGCAGTTGCTGGGCAGCATGGCCACCATGTCGCAGCTTCTGTATCTGCGGGTGCCGGCCCTCAACGCGCTGTTCCCCGACTACCGGGGCTCGGTGCTGGACGCGGTGACGAGCGCGTTCCACGACAACGGCGTGTGGGCGATCGCCGACCTCTACCCGCGCTACGTGTGCGACTACGGGACCCCGGCACACCCGCCGTCGTCGGCCGACTATTACGAGCCGTTCATGTACACCTACTGCCGCGACGACGACCCCGCCGTCTCGATCCGGGGGGCCAAGAACGCGCCGCGGCCGGGCGGCGACGACACCGCCGGCCCGCCACCTGGAGCGGACCTGGGCCGCAGGACCGACCCGACACCGAAGGGCCGCTTCACTATTCCGACTCCCTACGGTGGTCCGGCCCTGCCGATAGAACCGCCGCACTAGAAGCCGACACGGCAAAAAGGAGATGATGGTGGTCGCGACAGTCAAAAAGGACCCGAAGGTGCAAGACGAAACATCCGAAGACACGCCCGTCGACGAGGCTCAAGACGAGGCCGGCGACGTGGCCGAGGACGACACCGACACAGCGGACGCCGAGGAAATCGACGCCACCGCCGACGCCGAAGACGACGCAGACGTAGACGACGCAGACGCAGACGCCGAAGACGAAGACGACGAGGGCACCGGCCTGCTCAGGCGCAAGCGCCCCAAGGAGGCGCGCAGCAAGCGGCGCTGGCGGCAATACCTGCAGCGGCAGTATCTGCGGCGCGCCATCCTGCCGGTGCTACTGGTTGCCTCACTGTCGGTTTCCGGCTTCCTCGGCTGGATGCAATGGCAGGACCACCAGGTCAAGGTCGCCGGCCAACAGGCCCAGCAAGCGGCCATCGCCTACGCGCAGGTGCTGACGAGCATCGACTCGAACAAGGTCGACGAGAACTTCCGCGCGGTACTCGACGGCGCGACCGGCGAGTTCAAGGACATGTACACCCAGTCCAGCGTGCAGCTGCGCCAGCTGCTGATCGACAACAAGGCGAGCGCGCACGGCGTCGTCGTGGACTCGGCCGTTCAGTCGGCATCCACGAACAAGGTTGTGGTGCTGGTCTTTATCGACCAGACCGTCGCGAACTCGACGGCACCCGACCCGCGCATCGACCGCAGCCGGATCAAGATGACGATGGAGAAGGTCGACGGCCGCTGGCGGGCCAGCAAGGTCCAGCTGCTGTGATGCCCGCTATGACGAGAATGCTCATCGCGACGCTCGTATTGGCCGGCACCGCAACGGTTCCCAACGCCGGAAACGCGCACGCGTCGGCACCGTCGTTCTGCGGTGAGCTCGGCGGCAACTGGGACGGCCAGTACTGCCACACCTCGGTGACCTCCGAACGCAATGCCGTGCGGGACATCAAGGTCGCCGTCCCCGACGACCTCGTCGACAACCCCACCACGGGGCCGGCAATCCGCGACTACCTGCGCACCCTGGTCAACAACTGGAAGACCGCCAACGCGCACATGGCCGCGGACAGCTACGGCGAGGAGAACTTCGAAGTATTCCGGCACGCCAACCTGCTCAGCGCGGTGTTCCACGAGGACTACCACGCCGACGGGCCCCAGCCGAACAACGCCTACCGCACCTTCACCTTCGACATGGCGGCGGGCAGGCGGGTGCAGCTCGCCGACCTGACGACGTCGAACCCGCTGACCGCGATCCCACCGCTGGCCGCGCCGTTCATCGATACGGCGCTCAATCAGGCTCCGCCGCCCCATGATCCGGGCACCTACCCGTTCATCCTCGACCGTTGGACCCCCGACAAGGTCTACTCCGGCGCGTACAAGGCGTGGGCGCTGACGCCCGATGAGTTGATCATCTACATGCCCGACTATCCGGTGGGCCACGACGAGCCGATCAACTTCTCCCCCGGCCTGCCGCAGTGGTATATGGACGGCGGCACCGTCCAGGCTCACATCCCGCTGTCGGCCCTGGGTTCGGTGCTGCGCGTCTAGCCCCGAAACCCTTGTTTCAGTTGGCCTTTCGACGACGCATATCGATCGATATCACGTCGGCGACGTGCTCGCTCTGCATCGCGGGACCCTCATCCGCGGTGGACGCGCGGCCCCGGCGGGCCGAGAAACGAACGCTTGCCGCCAGATTCTGGTAGTCCCAAGCCAAGTCGCTGACCTCGCGCCTGGTGCGACCCAGAGCGGTGCACAGCGCCCCGACGATGCGCCGCAGATGCAACACCGTGGCATTGACGGCTTCGGCGGCGATATCGGCGATGCGGTGCACGGGCTCAGTCCTCCGGGTTGTAACCGAGGTTGGGGCCGAGCCAGCGCTCGGCTTCCTGCAGGGTCCAGCCCTTCCGCTTGGCGTAGTCGGCGACCTGGTCCTGGGCCATCCGGCCGACCACGAAATACTGCGACTGCGGGTGCGAGAAGTACCAGCCGCTGACGGCGGCGCCGGGCCACATCGCCATCGAGTCGGTCAGCTCAATGCCGGTGCGCTCGGTCACGTTCATCAACTCGAACAGCGTCGCCTTCTCGGTGTGCTCCGGGCAGGCCGGGTAGCCGGGGGCGGGCCGGATTCCGACGTACTTCTCACCGATGAGCGCCTCGTTGTCCAACGCCTCGTCCGGCTGGAATCCCCAGAACTCCTTGCGGACTCGTTGGTGCATCCGTTCGGCGAACGCCTCTGCCAGCCGGTCCGCGATCGACTCCAGCAGGATCGCGCTGTAGTCGTCGAGGGCTTCCTTGAACTCCATGATCTTGTCCTGGCTGCCGAGCCCTGAGGTAACGGCGAAGGCGCCGACGTAGTCGGCCAGGCCGGTTTCTTTGGGGGCGATGAAGTCGCCCAGCGACCGGTTCGGGATGCCGTCGCGGTGCTCGCCCTGCTGGCGCAGGTTGCGCAGCGTGGTCAGCACCTCGGTGCGGCTCTCGTCCGTGTAGACCTCGATGTCGTCGCCGACCGCGTTCGCCGGGAAGAAGCCGATCACCCCGTTGGCCGTCAGCCACTTCTCCTCGATCGCGGTGTCGAGCATCTCCTGGGCGTCGTCGTAGAGCTTGCGAGCGGCCTCGCCCGAGGCCGGGTTGTTGAGGATGTCGGGGAAGCGACCCTTCATCTCCCAGGCGTTGAAGAACGGCTGCCAGTCGATGTACTCCCGCAACTCGGCGAGGTCATAGGCGAGGAACTCCCGCACTCCCACCCCGATTTCGGGCACCGGCGGCGTGTAGGCGTCCCACTCGATCGGCGTCCGGTTGGCGCGGGCCTTCTCCAGCGTCAGCATCGGCCGTTCGTTCTTCTGCGCGTGCCGTTCGCGCAGGGATGCGTAGTCCGCGGCGGTGGCCTCCAGCAGGCCCGGACGTTGCTTGTCGTCCAGGAGTGCCGCAGCCACCGGCACCGAGCGGGACGCATCCTTGACCCACACCACCGGACCGCTGCGACGCGGCGCAACCTTGACCGCCGTGTGGGCGCGCGAGGTGGTCGCGCCACCGATCAGCAGCGGGATCTCCAGCCCCTTGCGTTCCATCTCGGCGGCGAAGTTGACCATCTCGTCCAGCGACGGGGTGATCAGGCCGGACAACCCGATGATGTCGGCGTCGTATTCCTCGGCCGCGGCCAGGATCTTCTCGGCGGGCACCATCACCCCGAGGTCGATCACTTCGAAGTTGTTGCACTGCAAGACAACTCCGACGATGTTCTTGCCGATGTCGTGGACGTCGCCCTTGACCGTCGCCATGATGATCGTGCCGTTGGTGTCCTTGCCGGCAGCGGCGCCGGAATCCGCCTTCTCCTTCTCGATGAACGGCAGCAGGTAAGCCACCGCCTTCTTCATCACCCGGGCCGACTTCACCACCTGGGGCAGGAACATCTTGCCCGAGCCGAAGAGGTCACCGACGACATTCATGCCGTCCATCAGCGGGCCCTCGATCACCTCGATCGGGCGGCCACCGGCGGCGGCGATCTCGGCGCGCAACTCCTCGGTGTCGTCGTCGACGTGGGCGTCGATGCCCTTGACCAGGGCGTGCGTGATCCGCTCGCGGACCGGGAGGCTGCGCCATTCGGCCGCGACCGGGGCTTTACCTTCCGAGGCCTGGTCCTTGCTGGCGAACCGCTCGGCGATCTCCAGGAGCCGCTCGGCCGCATCCTCGCGACGGTTCAGCACGACGTCCTCGATGCGCTCCCGCAGCTCGGGGTCGATCGAGTCGTATGGCACCAGCGCACCGGCGTTCACGATGCCCATGTCCAGGCCGGCCTTGATGGCGTGAAACAGGAACACCGCGTGGATCGCCTCGCGCACCGGGTTATTGCCGCGGAACGAGAACGACACGTTCGAGATACCGCCGGAGATGTGCACCCCGGGCAGGTTCTCCTTGATCCAGGCGCAGGCCTCGATGAAGTCGATCCCGTAAGTCGCGTGCTCCTCGATACCGGTCGCCAGCGCGAAGCAGTTCGGGTCGAAGATGATGTCCTCGGCCGGGAAGCCGACCTCTTCGGTCAGGATCCGGTAGGCGCGCCCGCAGATCTCCTTGCGGCGCTCGAGGTTGTCGGCCTGCCCCTGCTCGTCGAAGGCCATCACGACGACGGCGGCGCCGTACTTGCGGCACAGCCGCGCCTCGCGGATGAACTTCTCCTCGCCCTCCTTCATGGAGATCGAGTTGACGATCGGCTTGCCCTGCACGTTCTTCAGGCCCGCCTCGATGACCTCCCACTTGGAGGAGTCGATCATCACCGGGACGCGGCTGATGTCCGGCTCGGCCGCGATCAGCTTGGTGAACCGGTCCATCGCGGCGACGCCGTCGATCATGCCCTCGTCCATGTTGATGTCGATGACCTGCGCACCGACCTCGACCTGCTGCAGGGCCACCGATAGCGCGGTGTCGTAGTCCTCGGCCTTGATCAGGTTACGGAACCGGGCCGAGCCGGTGATGTTGGTGCGCTCGCCGATGTTCACGAACAGGGAATCGTCGGTGATGTTGAGCGGCTCCAGGCCCGATAGCCGGGTGGCCATGTCGATCTCCGGCAGCGCGCGGGGCGCCTTGCCCTCGACGACCTTCGCGATCTCGGCGATGTGCGGTGGCGCCGTCCCGCAGCAACCACCGACGAGGTTGACCAGGCCGGCGTCGGCGAAGTCGGCGATGTAGGAGGCCTGAGCCTCCGGGGTCTCGTCGTACTCGCCAAAAGCGTTGGGCAGGCCGGCATTTGGATAGCAGGAGACGAAGGTGTCCGCGATCCGCGACACCTCGGCGATGTAGGGCCGCATCTCCGGCGCCCCCAGGGCGCAGTTGAGGCCGACCGCGATCGGCTTCGCGTGCCTGATCGCGTTCCAGAACGCCTCGGTGACCTGACCCGACAACGTCCGCCCGGAGGCGTCGGTGATGGTGCCCGAGATGATCAGCGGCCAGCGGCGTCCGCGCTCCTCGAACAGCGTCTCGACGGCGAAGACCGCCGCCTTGGCGTTCAGCGAGTCGAAGATCGTCTCGATGATGAGCAGGTCGGCACCGCCGTCGACCAGACCGTTGGCGGCTTCGAGGTATGCAGCGACCAGCTGGTCGTAGGAGACGTTGCGGGCGCCGGGGTCGTTGACGTCCGGCGAGATCGACGCGGTCCGTGTCGTCGGCCCGATGGCGCCGGCCACGTAGCGGGGCTGCTCCGGGGTGCTGAATTCGTCGGCGGCCTTGCGGGCCAGGGCGGCGCCGGCGTAGTTCAACTCGTAGCTCAGGTCGACCATGTCGTAGTCGGAGAGCGAGACCGCGTTCGCGTTGAACGTGTTGGTCTCGAGGATGTCGGCGCCCGCCTCGAGGTACTCGCGGTGAATGCCCTCGATGATCTGCGGCTGCGTCAGGGTGAGTAGGTCGTTGTTGCCCTGCAGGGCGGTCGGCCATTCGGTGAACCGGTCGCCGCGGTAGCCCGCCTCGTCCGGCCGGTCCCGCTGGATCGCCGTGCCCATGGCGCCGTCGATCACCATGATCCGCTGGCGCAGCGCGGCGCTCAGTTCGTCGCTGCAGTCGGGGCGGATATTGGGCTCAAAGGCGCTCACGTACGTTCCTTCCATAGCGGAAGGCGTCCTTGACTCTGCCGAGCGTGGCGGATACCGGCGGGGAACCGGAACCGTTGCAACGCCTCTCGACCAGAAAAGTCTACGTTGTCACCCGACGTATAGACGCCCTGCTAGATCGAATTTAGTTACCAAGGTTAACCAGTTTGCGGCCACCCCTATTTCGCCTCGACGATCGCCGCAGTCACCTCATAAGCATAGACGTGCTATGCAAATGGCCCGGTCGTAACGGATTCCGGTCGGTGTCGGCGAGCGCTGGCACCGACCGTCCGGCGCAGGCCGTACCCTGATTTTGTGAACCCCGAAGGCAGCCCCCTGCCCGATCTGCACAACACCGTCGTCGTGGCGGCGTTCGAGGGCTGGAATGACGCCGGCGACGCCGCCAGCGACGCGCTGGAGCACCTCGACGCCATCTGGGAAGCCGATCCGATCATCGAGATCGACGACGAGGCGTACTACGACTACCAGGTGAATCGCCCCGTCATCCGGCAGGTCGACGGGGTAACCCGCGAGCTGGTGTGGCCCGCGATGCGGATTTCGCACTGCCGGCCGCCGGGCGCCGACCGCGACGTCGTGCTGATGCACGGTGTCGAGCCGAACATGCGCTGGCGCACCTTCTGCGCCGAGTTGGTGGCCATCGCCGACAAGCTCAACGTCGACACCGTCGTGATCCTCGGGGCGCTGCTGGCCGACACCCCGCACACCCGCCCGGTGCCGGTCTCGGGTGCGGCCTACTCCCCCGAGTCGGCCAAGCGCTTCGGCCTCGAGGAAACCCGCTACGAGGGGCCGACCGGGATCGCCGGGGTGTTCCAGGACGCCTGCGTCGCCGCCGGGATCCCCGCCGTGACTTTCTGGGCCGCGGTCCCGCACTACGTGTCGCAGCCGCCGAACCCCAAGGCGACGGTGGCGCTGCTGCGCCGCGTCGAGGACGTGCTGGACATCGAGGTGCCGCTGGCCGACCTGCCGACGCAGGCCGAGGAGTGGGAGCAGGCGGTCAGCGAGATGGCCGCCGAGGACGAGGACCTGGCCGAGTACGTGACGGCGCTGGAACAGCGCGGCGACGCCGAGGTCGACGTGAACGAGGCCCTGAACAAGATCGACGGCGACGCGCTGGCCGCCGAGTTCGAACGCTATCTGCGCCGCCGCCGTCCCGGCCGCGGTAGGTGACCCGCAGACCGTCGTGTTGCCCCGGCCGGTCGACTGCGAAAGGATCGCTAGCTAGCCAACCGGGGATCGAGACATTCGCAGCGGGTTGGGCGAACGACGACGATTGGATTTTCCTTGGCCGCCGAGCCCGTCACTCCTGAACCCGGCCCGAACGCCGCGGACAGCTTCAACGAGCAAGCCGGCTACCACAAGGGGCTCAAACCCCGGCAACTCCAGATGATCGCGATCGGCGGTGCGATCGGCACCGGCCTGTTCCTCGGCGCCGGCGGCCGACTGGCGAAAGCCGGCCCAGGGTTGTTCCTCGTTTACGCGGTGTGCGGCATCTTCGTGTTCTTCATCCTGCGGGCGCTGGGCGAATTGGTGCTGCACCGCCCGTCGTCGGGATCGTTCGTGTCCTACGCGCGGGAGTTCTTCGGCGAGAAGGCCGCCTACGCCGTGGGCTGGATGTACTTCCTGAACTGGGCGATGACGTCGATCGTGGACACCACCGCGATCGCCACCTACCTGCGGCACTGGACGACCTTCACGGCGATACCGCAGTGGGTGCTGGCCCTGATCGCGCTGGTGGTCGTGCTGTCGATGAACCTGATCTCGGTCGAGTGGTTCGGCGAGCTCGAGTTCTGGGCCGCGCTGATCAAGGTTTTCGCGCTGATCGCATTCCTGGTCGTGGGCGTGGTGTTCCTGGCCGGGCGATACCAGATCGACGGGCACCAGACCGGTCCCGGCGTGTGGGAAGGCCATGGCGGGCTGCTCCCGAGCGGCGCGCTGCCCCTGTTGGTGGTGGCCTCGGGGGTCGTATTCGCTTACGCCGCTGTCGAATTGGTGGGCACCGCGGCCGGGGAGACCGCCGAGCCGGAGAAGATCATGCCGCGCGCGATCAATTCGGTGATCGTCCGCATCGCGATCTTCTACGTCGGCTCGGTCGCCCTGCTGGCGGTGCTGCTGCCCTACACCGCCTACAAGGCCGGCGAAAGCCCGTTCGTCACCTTCTTTTCCAAGATCGGCTTCCATGAGGCCGGCGACCTGATGAACATCGTGGTCCTTACCGCCGCGCTGTCGAGCCTGAACGCCGGGCTGTATTCGACTGGCCGCGTGATGCATTCGCTCGCCATGAGCGGCAGCGGCCCCAGCTTCGCCAAGCGGATGACGAAGAACGGCGTGCCGTTCGGCGGGATCGCGATGACCGGCGTCATCTGCCTGTTCGGCATCGCGCTCAACGCCTTCAAGCCCGGCGAAGCCTTCGAGATCGTGCTCAACATCGCCGCGCTTGGCATCATCGCGTCCTGGGCCACCATCGTGTTGTGCCAGTTGCGGTTCTACCAATTGACCAATAGCGGGATCCTGAAGCGGCCGCGCTTCCGCATGCCGTTGACCCCGTACAGCGGCTTTGTCACCCTGGCGTTCCTGGTTTTCATCCTGGTGCTGATGGCGTTCGACAAACCGATCGGCACGTGGACAGTCGCCATGTTGATCGTCATCATCCCGGCGCTGATCGCGGGCTGGTTCGCGGTGCGCGGCCGTGTGATGGACGCCGCCCGCGAACGGATGGGCCACACCGGCCCGTTCCCCGCGATCGCCAACAAGCCCAGGCAACCCCCGCGTTCGGGGGCGTAGGCCTACGCCTTGCCCAGGTTCTCGTTGTAGGCGCTGGTCGAGCGGCCGAGCGCGGCAACCTCTGCATCCATCTGCGGCATCAGCTCGGCGGCGGCCTTGCGCAACGGGAATTCGCCGAGGGGCGTCGACAGCACCGGCTTGATCCAGCGGAACGCGGACACCCAGCCCGGGCAGTACACCCGCTCCTTGCGGGCCTCGATGCCCTTGACGAACGCGGCCGCGCACTTGTCCACCGAGGTGGTCTTGTTCAACGGCCACGGCAGCGACGCGAGCTGTTTGGCGAACGTGGGCAGGTCGGTTTTGGTGTCGCGGACCAGCGCGGTGTCGATCCAGGCCATGTGCGCCGACCCGACGCGCACGCCCAGGTGGGCGACCTCGAGCCGCAACGCGTGGGCCAGATGCTCGTTGCCGGCTTTGGACATGTCGTACGGGGCCATGCCCGGCGCCGCGGTGAACGCAGCCAGCGACGAGACGATCAGCGCGTAGCCGCGGCGTTCGATCAGCGCCGGCAGCGTGGCGCGCACGGTGTGAAAGACACCGAGCAGGTTGACGTCGAGCACCCGCTTGACGGCCTCGGGATCCACCGCCAGCACCGAGCCGTAACTGGCGATGCCGGCGTTGGCGACGACGACGTCGATGCCGCCGAAGCGTTCGACGGCCGCCGCGGCCGCGGCCTGCATCGCGGGCAGGTCGCGCACGTCGGCGACGACGGTGAGCACGTGCTCGCTGCCGCCGAGTCGGGCGGTCGCGTCGGCCAGCACCGCCTCGTCGAGATCGACCAGCACGAGCTTGGCGCCCTTGTCGCGCAACCGCTTTGCGACCTCGGCGCCGATGCCCCGCGCGCCACCGGTGATGAAGACGACTTGATCCTGCAGCGATGCCATGGTCAATGAATCCTTTCCAGCAAGGCGCTTCCCCCAGCGATTACAGTTCCACCCCGAGCAGCGCATCGATCGCGGCCGCGACCAATCCTGGCGCATCCGTGTCATGGCCACCGTACTCGAGTGCGTCGGTAGTCCAACCATCAAGTGCGGCAAGCGCTTTAGGGGTGTCGAGGTCGTCGGCCAGGTACTGGCGCACCCGCGCGAGGACATCGGTTGCATCCGGGCCTGCGGGCAGCGTCGTCGCGGTGCGCCAGCGCTGCAGCCGGGCGGCCGACTCGTCGAGCAGCTGCTGGCTCCACGACCGGTCGGCGCGGTAGTGCCCCGCCAGCAGGCCCAGCCGGATGACCGCCGGCTCGACGCCCTCGGCGCGCAGCCGCGACACCAGCACCAGGTTGCCGCGGCTCTTCGACATCTTGTGCCCGTCCCAGCCGATCATTCCCGCGTGCACGTAGTGGCGAGCGAATCGCCTTATGCCCCTGACACATTCAGCGTGGGCGGCGGTGAACTCGTGGTGCGGGAAGATCAGGTCGCTGCCGCCGCCCTGGATGTCCAGTCCGCTGCCGATCCGGCTGAGCGCGATCGCCGCGCACTCCACGTGCCAGCCGGGCCTGCCGTCACCGAAGGGTGATGGCCAGCTGGGCTCGCCGGGTCGCGCGGCGCGCCACAACAGCGCGTCGAGCTCGTCGGCCTTGCCGGGGCGGTCCGGGTCGCCGCCGCGCTCGGCGAACAACCGCAGCATGGTGTCGCGGTCGTAGCCCGACTCGTAGCCGAACTGCGGTGTGGCGTCGGCGCGGTAGTAGACGTCCGGAAACTCGCCGTCGATCACGTACGCCGCGCCGGAGGCCAGCATCTTCTCGACGAGCTCGACCACCTCGGCAATCGCCTCGGTGGCGCCGACGTACTCGGTCGGCGGCAGCACCCGCAGCGCCGCCATGTCCTCCCGGAACAGGGCGACCTCGCGATCGCCGAGTTCGCGCCAGTCGACGCCGTCGCGGGCGGCCCGCTCGAACAGCGGGTCGTCGACGTCGGTCACGTTCTGCACGTAGCGCACCTGGTGACCGGAATCCAGCCACTGGCGGTGGACGAGGTCGAACGCCAGATACGTGGCCGCGTGGCCCAGGTGGGTGGCGTCGTAGGGCGTGATGCCGCAGACGTACATCGACGCGGTCGCGCCGGGCGCCACCGGGCGGACCTGGCGGTCAGAGGTGTCGTAGAGCCGAAGGTCGGGTCCACGTCCCGGTATCGCCGGCACCGGTGCGGAGGACCACGACTGCATGCCTTGAACCTTAAGCGACTAGCGCACCGCGTCGCGGATGGCACCGAGCAGGATCGGGGCCAGCTCGGCGCGGCACATCACGAAGTCGGGCAGATACGGGTCGGGCTGGTTGTAGCGCATCGGCGAGCCGTCCAACCGCGACGCGTGCATGCCCGCAGCCAGCACCACGCCGGCCGGCGCCGCGGAATCCCATTCCCACTGCCCGCCCGCGTGCAGGTAGGCATCGACGTCGCCGTCGATGATGGCCATCGCCTTGGCGCCGGCCGACCCGATGCCCACCGGCTGGATGGCCAGCGTCTGCCGCATGTAATACAAAACGGCCGGCGGCCGCGTTGCGCTCACCGCGATCCGCAGGGTGTGCGGGATGCCCTCCCGCGCGTTCGCGTCGGTCACCGTGTCGCTTCGGTACACGACGTTGTCGCGAGCGGGCAAAGCGACTGCGGCATCAGTGATTTCGCCTTCACCGTCGGTGGTGCGCTGCCACAGCGCGATATGCACCGCCCAGTCGTCGCGCCCGGGTGTGGAGAATTCGCGGGTGCCGTCGACGGGGTCGATGATCCATACCCGGTCGGACTTCAGCCGGACCAGGTCGTCGTAGGCCTCCTCGCTGAGCACGGCGTCGTCGGGCCGCTCGGCCCGCAGCCGCCGCAGGATCAGCTCGTTGGCCAGGCTGTCGCCCGCGTCGCCGAGCGCCCAGGGATGGCCGAAACCGATCTCCTCGCGCACTTTCACCAGCAACTCCCCCGCGTCGGCGGCGAGATCGGCGGCCAGTTCGGCATCGCTCATCTCTTCGGGTGCCGGGGTCACCGCTTCAGTATCGCCGACGGCACCGGGTGCCCTAGAACGCCGGCCAGGGAATGGGCCGGTGGCGGTTGGGCCCGGGCATCACCGGATCGTCCAGCAGCCGGTGCGCGCGGACGCGCAGCGCGGCGATTTCGTCCTGGGTGAGGTGCTCGGCGAGTTCCTCGCCGAAGTCGTCGGCCAGCGCACGGGCCAGGCCGATGACGGCCTCCAGCATGTGATCGTCGATCGGCTTGCCTGCCCACCCCCACAGCACCGTGCGCAGCTTGCTCTCGACGTGCAGGCACACGCCGTGGTCCACCCCGTAGATGTTGCCCTCGAGGTCGCGCAGGACGTGGCCGCCCTTGCGGTCGGCGTTGTTGATCAGGATGTCGAACACCGCCATCCGCCACAGCCGGATGTCGTCGGCGTGCATCAACATCACCTCGTCGCCGGTGTAGTCGTAGGCCCGGGTCACCGGTAGATAACCCGGCTGCCTTCGACCCGCGGGAAACAGGTCGACCGGGTCGGGCCCCGGCCGCGGCTCGGTGTCGGGGTCGTCGCCGGGCTGCTCCACCCACAGCTGCAGCATGCCCGGACCCGCCGGCCCGTGCCGAATGATGGTGTAGGGCACGATGTTCCAGCCCAGCCGGACCGACACCAGATACGCGGCGAGTTCGCGGCCGGCCAGTGTCCCGTCCGGAAAATCCCACAGCGGCTGCTCGCCGGCGATCGGCTTGTACACGCAGTGCGCGCTGGACTCGCCGTGCGTGGCCTCACACAGGAAGGTGGCGTTGCTGGCCGAGCGGATCCGTCCGAGAACCGTCAGCTCGCCGTTCCGCAAGACCTCGCGATCGTCATTCCTCGGGTTCATCGCCGGGCCCGGGCAGCGCGCTGCGCTTGTAGCCGTTGGCGCGGGCGCAGATGTGGCCCTCGGGGTCCAACGGCTCTTCGCACAGCGGGCACGGCGGCCGTCCGGCCGAGATCACGCGATTGGACCGGGTGGCGAACTGCCGTGCCGACTCCGGCGTCAAGAACACCCGCACCGCGTCGGGCCCCTCGTCGGTGTCGTCGAGCACCACCGAGGCGTCGAATTCGGCGTCGGTGACGGCCAGCAATTCGACCACCACCGTCTGCGCCTCGGAGTCCCAACCCAGGCCCATCGTCCCGACCCGGAACTCCGCGTCGACGGGGGTGACGAGCGGGTCGAGGTCGTCGACCTCGGCGGGCTCTGGCGGCACCGGGGTGCCGAACCGGCGGTTCACCTCGAGCAGCAGCGCACCGATGCGTTCGGCGAGCACGGCCACCTGTTGCTTCTCCAGCACCACCGAGACGACGCGGGCGTCGTGGACGGCCTGAACGTAGAAGGTCCGGTTTCCGGGCTGACCAACCGTCCCGGCCACGAAGCGGTCGGGTGTGCGGAAGACGTGAATTGCGCGGGCCATGGCACTTTCCAAAATACCGGCTGTTGGCAATGCAATGCGATCCGGATTGGGTTGCCTGCCGAGAGATCCAGCGGAGTTAATCCGTGGAGCCGCCGACCACCGCGTCGCTCGACGGCACCGCATCGCCGGTCTGGGTTTGCGATTCCTCCGGTTTGTCGCCCTGCCCGTCGGCCTTGGCCTCGTCGGTCTTCGGCGGTGGCCCGGCCCGCAGACCCGCCGACAGCCGGGCGCCGGTGTGGTTGACATGCAACACGAATGGGCGCAGCTCCGTGTAACGGATCACACTCACCGACGCGGGGTCGGCGGTGACGCGCTGGAAGCCGTCCAGGTGGATGCCGTAGGCGTCGGCGATCAGCGCCTTGATGACGTCACCGTGAGTGCAAGCCACCCACAGCGCATCGCCGCCGTGCTCGCCGGCCAGCCTGCGGTCGTGCTCGCGGACGGCGGCCACCGCGCGCGCCTGCACCTGCGCCAAGCCCTCGCCGCCCGGGAACACCGCCGCGCTGGGATGGGCCTGTACGACCCGCCACAGCGGCTCCTTGGCCAACTCGGAGATCTTGCGGCCCGTCCAGTCGCCGTAGTCCACCTCGGCGAGCCGGTCGTCGATCAGCGGCTGTAGGCACAGCGATTCGGTGAGCGGCTCGATCGTGCGGCGGCACCGCAGCAGCGGCGAGGAGACGACGGCCCGGATCGTCAGGTCGCCGATCCGATCGATCAGCCCGACGGCCTGCTCGCGGCCCTTGTCGTCGAGATCGACGCCTTCGGACCGACCAGCCAGCACTCCCGCCGTGTTCGACGTCGATCGACCGTGGCGCAACAGGATGACCGTCACGACGACGACCGTACCGAATGCGGGTGGCGCTGAGGACTAACGAGCGACGGGCACCGCACGCGCGACGGCGTCTCGCACCGCGGCGGTCAGGCTGCGCTCGTCGGTGAGATCGATGTCGACCAGGCCGCGGACAGCCTTCGCGACCACGTCCTCGGCCTGCGGAACCGGGTCGGAAAGACGCGGCCGGTAAACTTCGACAACGAGCGACCGATGCTCAATGTGGAAAGAAAAACTGCGCCCATCACCGACTTGTCCGTACCCGCTCGCAAAGATGCCTGTCGAAATGTCTTCGACAGCAAACTCCCTGTCCGAGGTATGCCGGTCAACGATGACGGTCATGACCCGACCATACCTCTCCAGTACGGTCGGTCGTGGTCGACATGGCCATATTGGATGCGAAAGCGTTCCCTAACATGTGAACTTCACGTCCGACTATCGAAGGTCAGTTGTTGCTGTCACGCCCTAGAAGCGAGAAGCGCCTAGCCCTGCGTCACGGGCCCACCGCGCTTCTTTTGCTGGCCCTAGTGCTGGCCCAGATCGCCGGATGCTCGTCGAATCCGCTCAGTACCGCCCCGCGCACGATCGAACCGGCCCGCGCGGCCGACTCGCCGCCGGTGTCGCAGAATCCGGCCGGTTCGGTGCGGCCGCTGGCGGGGCACGCCGCGGCGGCCGTCTTCGACGACGGCACCCACCAGCTGGCGGTGCTGACGCCCGGCCCCGACCCGGCGGCCCCCGCCGGCCTGACGGTGGTCGGTCAGGCACCGGCCGAACCGCGGTCCATCGCGCTGCCCGGGCCGGCGACCGCGCTGACCGGCGACGGCCGCGGCACGGTCTATCTGTCCAGCCGTGGCGGCTACCTGGCAGCCGACCTGTCCACCGGTCACGTTGAGCGGGTCGCGGTCGCCGACGCCGCGCAGGTCGACTTCACCGCGATCGCGCGCCGCGCCGACGGCAAGCTGGTCCTGGGCAGCGCCGACGGCGCCGTCTACGTGCTGACCGCCCGAACCCCGGATGGCGGTAGCGCGGCCGTCGAGGGCCGCAACAAGATCTTCGCCCGCGTCGATTACCTTGCGACCCAAGGGAATACGACCGTCGTCCTGGATCGCGGGCAGACGTCGGTGACGACGATCGGCGCCGACGGCCGCGCCGAGCAGGCGCTGCGCGCCGGTGAGGGCGCCACCACCATGACCGCCGATCCGCTGGGGCGAGTGCTGGTCGCCGACACCCGCGGCGGCGAACTGCTGGTGTACGGCTGTTGTTCGCCGCGGACCCCGCTGATCCTGCGGCAGGCCTACCCGGTGCGCGGCGCGCCCTACGGGCTGGCCGGATCGAGGCAGTTGGCCTGGGTGTCCCAGACCGCATCCAACGCCGTCATTGGTTACGATCTGTCAACCGGAATCCCCGTCGAGAAGGTGCATTACCCAACTGTGCAGCAACCCAACTCGCTGGCCTTTGACGAAGCCGCGGACACCTTGTACGTGGTGTCGGGATCCGGTGCGGGGGTCCAGATCATCGAGCACGCGGCGGGTACCCGGTGACGGCGTCGCGGCCCAGTCCTTCACGACGTAGCGCGCTGCCGACCGGGTGGGACGCCGATGTGTCCGACGACTACGAGAGGGTGCTGTTGCGCCTGCCGCCAGAAGTGACCAGGCTCAGCGCCTCGGTCCGGCTGTCCATCGAGGCCGAATATCGCGGCTGGGAGCTGGCGCGGGTGCGGCTCTACACCGATGGCAGTCGACGAGTGTTATTGCGCCGCAAGAAGTCTCGCCTGGCCAACCAGCGACTCGACCAACCGGAACTGTGACGGCGGCGGAGGCGCGCGGGCATCGCGCGTACGGGCTGCTGCGCCGACTGTTTTTCTTGATCCCGCCCGAGCGCATCCACACGCTGGTGTTCGCCGTGCTGCGCGGCGCGACCGCCGTCGGCCTGTCGCGACGGACGCTGCGCCGACTGCTGAGCCCGAGCGATCCGGCGCTGGCCAGCACCGTGTTCGGGGTTCGTTTCCCCGGCCCGCTGGGGCTGGCCGCCGGCTTCGACAAGGACGGCGTCGGGCTCGGCACCTGGGGCGCACTGGGTTTCGGCTATGCCGAAATCGGCACGGTCACCGCGCACCCGCAGCCCGGCAACCCCGCTCCCCGCATGTTCCGGCTGCCCGACGACCGCGCCCTGCTCAACCGGATGGGGTTCAACAATCGCGGCGCCGGCGAGCTCGCCCTGCGCCTGGCGCAGCACCGGCCCGACGTGCCGATCGGCGTGAACATCGGCAAGACCAAGGCGACCCCGGCCGCCGAGGCCGTCGACGACTACCGGGCCAGCGCCCGGCTGGTCGGGCCGCTGGCGTCGTATCTGGTGGTCAACGTCAGCTCGCCGAACACTCCCGGCCTGCGCGACCTGCAGGCAGTCGCGGCGCTGCGGCCCATCCTCGAGGCGGTGCTCTCGGAAGTCTCGGCGACGTCGACGCCCGTGCTGGTCAAGATTGCACCCGACGTCTCCGACTCCGACGTCGACGACATCGCCGACCTGGCCGTCGAACTGGGTCTGGCCGGCATCGTGGCAACCAACACCACGGTGTCGCGCGGCGGCCTGGCCACGCCGGGAGTCGACGAGCTGGGCGCCGGCGGCATCTCGGGCCCGCCGGTGGCACGCCGGGCCACCGAGATCCTGCGCCGCCTCTACCACCGGGTGGGCGACCGGCTGGTGCTGATCAGCGTCGGCGGCATCGAGACCGCCGACGACGCCTGGGAGCGCATCGTCGCGGGCGCCTCGCTGCTGCAGGGCTACACCGGCTGGATCTACGGAGGCGGCTTGTGGCCCAAGCACATTCACGACGGCATCGCCGACCGGCTGCACGCGGGCGGGTTCGCCTCGCTGCGGGATGCGGTGGGGTCGGCCGCTGACCCTCCGCCGAGCTAGGCGGCGGAGTCGCCGTCGTCTGGCAGTCGCGCAAAAGTCGCTCGATTACGACCTAGAGCGGCGCATCGCCGCGAATCGTCATAGCGGCTGATCTTCGAGCCCGTCGAGACATGCAGCCTCTGGTGGTCCGATGTACCCGTACCCGTCACTGCAACGCCATTGCCGCCCAGCGAGCGATAGACGGGATTTAAGGGCGGTTGGCTTGGCGCTTGCGCGGCCAGGCCCTGTAGGCGAGGTAACCCATCAACAGAGCGAGGCCTCCAGCACTGATCAGGCCGAGTGTCGTGCCGTGGGTGCATGCATTCAGCACGAACAAGGCCAGGAACAGGACGGCCAACGCCGAGTAGAACCATCGGCCGTACAGGGAGCTGGTCGTCACGCGCACGTCCTCACATCTGGTGTCGTTGCAGACCTTGATCTCCCCGACGATGGCTTTCGTCACGCCGTAGGGACCCCATGCGCAGAATTTTATGGCGACGGCGCGCGGGCCGGTAGTCACCCCAAATGAGCTGGCTCGGCCGGGAAGTGCCATGCGGCACCACCGACAAGTTTTCAGCGCAGCGAGTCCAGGTATGCGGCGACGAAATCCGTGGTGCGGCGATGCCATTCATGAAACCGCCGCACCATGTGATGGCCCACGCCGTCGATGCCCACCCATTGCGCATCCAGGCCGCGTTCGCGGGCTCGCAGCGTCTGGATGCGGGAGGCCTCCGGGTCGGTCCGGGTATCGGCGGTGCCGTGCACGACGAGCAGCCGGGTGGACGGCGGAATCAGGTCACCGTCGTCGCGTGGCCAGTACGGCGCCAGCGCCACCACCGCCCCGATCTGCCCGCCGGCGGCCAACCGCGTTGCGACCCGACCACCCATCGAATGCCCCACCAGCACAATACTTTTCGGCTCATATCGGCGACCGGCGGCGGCAAGGACGGCGGTGGCGTCGGCGACCGCGTCGTAGCGCGGGCTGTTCCACCCGCGCAAGCGGTACTGGACACGCCGCACCTCGACATCGCGGCCCAGTCGGCGGCGCAGCGCGCCCGCCACCAACATCATCCGCAGGTTAGGCGGATGCCACCATCGATAACGCTCGTCGCTGCGCACGCGGCCGCCCGGCAGGACCAACACACACGCGCGAGCGCTCACCTACTTCTGTTCGTAGACGCCGTGAATGTAGGCGCGCGCGATCGCGTGCTGGAACAGGTTGAACCCGAGGAAGGCCGGGCTGGCGTCCTCGCTCAGCTCGAGCTTGTCGACGTCCACCGCGTGCACCGCGATGTAATACCGGTGCGGGCCGTGGCCGGCGGGCGGCGCGGCGCCGATGTAGCGGCGCATGCCGGCGTCGTTGACCAGCTCCAGCGCGTCGCCGGGCAGGTTGCCTCCGCTGCCGGCGTCCTCGGGCAGCTCGGTGACGTCGGCCGGCAGGTTGGCCACCGCCCAGTGCCAGAAGCCGGACAGCGTCGGGGCGTCGGGGTCATAGACGGTCACCGCGAAGCTGCGGGTCTCCTTCGGGAACCCGGACCAGGCCAGCTGCGGGCTGACGTCTTCGCCACCGGCGCCCATGATCCCGCTGACCTGCGGGGTGGCCAGCGCCTGGCCGTCGGCGAGCGATTCTGACGTCAAGCCGAACGTCGGCAGCTTGGGCAGGGCGTCGTACGGGTCGGACACCGAACTCATGAACGGTCCTCTCGGGTGGTCGAAGGCAACAGTCGAACCTGATTCTTCACTAGCAATGCGTCAGGAAATGGGCCAGCACCTCGGTGCCGAACCGCAACGCGTCGATGGGTACCCGCTCGTCGACGCCGTGGAACAACGAAGAGAAGTCAAGATCCGGCGGCAGCCGCAGCGGACTGAAGCCGAAGCAGCGAATTCCCAAGCGCGCGAAGGCTTTTGCGTCGGTCCCGCCGGAGAGCATGTAGGGCACCGTCCGCGCGTCGGGATCCAGCGCCAGCACCGCGTCGTTCATCGCGTCGACCAGATCACCGTCGAAGCTCGTCTCGTAGGAGTCGAGGTCGCGGATCCATTCCCGCGACACGTCCGGGCCGATCAGCTCGTCGACCTCGGCCTCGAACGCCGCCTTGCGGCCCGGCAGGATTCGGCAGTCCACCACCGCCTCGGCCGTCGCCGGGATGACGTTGGCCTTGTAACCGGCCTTGAGCATCGTCGGGTTCGCGGTGTCGTGCAGCACGGCCTTGAGCATCCGGGCCATCGGTCCCAGCTTTTCGATCGTCCCCTCCAGGTCGGTCGAATCGGGATCGAAGCTCAGGCCCGTCTCCTCGCTGAGGGCGGCCAGAAATTGCAGGACGGTGTCGGTCATCACCAGCGGGAAATGGTGCTTGCCCAGCCGGGCGACGGCCTCGGCGACGGCGGTGACGGCATTCTGGTCGTGCGCCATCGAGCCGTGTCCGGCCGTCCCGCGGGCGGTCAGCCGCATCCACGCCAGGCCCTTCTCGGCCGTCTCGATCAGGTAGAGCCGGCGTTCGCCGCCATCCGGCCGCGGCACCGTCAGCGAGAAGCCGCCCACCTCGCCGATCGCCTCGGTCACGCCGTCGAACAGGTCGGGCCGGTTGTCGACCAGCCAGTGCGCACCGTAGCGCCCGCCGTGTTCCTCGTCAGCGACGAACGCGAACACCAAGTCGCGCGGCGGCACGATCCCGGCCCGCTTGAGCTGCCGGGCGACCACGATCATCATCCCGACCATGTCCTTCATGTCGACCGCGCCGCGACCCCAGACGTAGCCGTCCTCGATCGCTCCGGAAAACGGGTGCACGCTCCACTCGGCCGGTTCGGCGGGCACGACGTCCAGGTGCCCGTGGATCAGCAGTGCGCCCCGCGACCTGTCCGCGCCGGCCAGGCGGGCGAAGACGTTGCCGCGACCGGGCCCGCCGGACTCCAGGTACTCGGGCTCGTAACCCACCTCGGCGAGCTGCGCGGCGACCCAGTGCGCACACTCGGCCTCGCCCTGGGTGGTCTCGGGTTCACCGGTGTTGGTCGTGTCGAACCGGATCAGCCTGCTGACCACGTCGACCACGTCGTCGCTGGAGTGGTTCGGGTCCTCGGTCTCAGCCGTCACAACACCCTTTCCTACCATCGCCCGGCCAGACCGGCTCGGCGCCGCCCGCACAGCCGGTTGCTGAACTGGCACGATTCGGCATCGGAGACGCCCCGGGCGGCGTAAGGTCTCCCGCCATGTCTGCTGCAACGAAAAAGGCCGGCGTCGCCTTGGCCCTCGCCCTCATCGCCCTCGGCGCGAGCGGATGTGCTCTCGCTACCGTCGTTCCCTCGTCCTCAGCGCCGGCCCACGTGCTGGATCTCTCGGGCCCGGGTCACTGATCACCGAAGCCGACGCCGGTCCTGTCGCGCAGGCCCGGCGAGCTGGATTGGGTCCACACCGGCCGATCCGTTAGCCTTAGCTGCCAACTTCTCGTTGGCACATGTCCGAGTGGCGGAATGGCAGACGCGCTAGCTTGAGGTGCTAGTGCCCTACTAATGGGCGTGGGGGTTCAAGTCCCCCCTCGGACACGCGACGGAGGCGAGCGAAGTGGATGCTCGTGTCTTGTTGCCGCACAACACCATTCGTTCCACACCGGCGCTTCGCCGCGTGGGCTTGCAACCGCACGTACGCTGGAGGCAGGCCCGTACCCGGGAGTGCAAACCAATGAGTCCACCCAGCGGCTTTCGCCGGCGGACCGCGTTACGGACATTTCGCGACCGTCGCGAGGCAGGTCGCGCGCTGGCCGAGCAGCTCGCGTCATACCGCGGCAAAGACAACCTGATGGTGCTCGGGCTGGCGCGCGGCGGCGTTCCCGTGGCCGCCGAAATCGCCTCGGCGCTGCGGGCCCCACTGGACGTCTTCCTGGTCCGCAAGCTGGGGGTGCCGCGCTGGTCGGAGCTCGCGATGGGCGCACTGGCCAGCGGTGGCGGTGTGGTGATGAACGACAACGTGGTGTCCAGCCTGCACGTCACCGACGAGCAGGTTCGCGAGGTGATCGACAGCGAGACCGCCGAACTGACCCGCCGTGAGCAGGCCTACCGGGGCGGGCGCCCGGCCGCCGACCCCACGGGCAAGATCGTGATCCTGGTCGACGACGGCATCGCCACCGGCGCCAGCATGCTCGCGGCCGTGCAGGCGATACGGGCCGGCGGCCCGGATTCGATCGTGGTCGCGGCCCCGGTCGGGCCGCAGCCGGTGTGCCAGGAGCTTTCGCGGACGGCCGACGACGTGGTGTGCGTGACGATGCCGGGCGATTTCGAGGCTGTCGGGCAGGTCTACGACGACTTCCACCAGGTCAGCGACGACGAGGTGCGCGAGCTGCTCGCCAATCCGACGGTCTGAGCACCGCCGGCTGTCGACTACTTGGCCGATTCCTCGCCGCGGCCCTCGGCCGACACCGGGGACTGCTCGGTCGCTTCGCCGGCATCCGCGGCCGGCTCATCGATGGCGGCGGACTGCTCGGTCTCGTCCGCGACCTCTTCGGGGTAGTCGTACGCGTCCTCGTCGGCCGCTTCGGCCGCATCGACGCCCGAATCACGGCGCTGGCGTTCCCGCAACGCGTCGATGATCAGCAGCACCACGCCCAGCACGCTGGCGCCGATGCACACCCAGGCAACAAGTTCGTTGCTGGTGACGACCGCAAATACCAGGGCGACAAGCCCAATGAGGGCCAGTACCAGCGCAATGATCAGCATCGGTCATCCTCCAGCCGACGGGCGGGACTGCCAGGTCCAGTGCAGGGTTCGGTGCCAGCCTCGCAGTGACGAGTTTCCGGCACCACACCGAGGCTAGTTGGCGCCCCGGTTGAATTGCTCGAACGCCCCTGCATCCGCGCTGGAGTCGACGGGCGCCGCCGATCCGCGCTGACCGAGCTCCTCGAGCTGCGACTCCAGATAGGTCTTGAGCCGGGTGCGGTATTCGCGTTCGAACGTGCGCAGCTGCTCGAGGCGGCCTTCCAGCACCGTGCGCTGCTGGTTGATGGTTCCCATGATCTCGGAGTGCTTGCGCTCGGCATCGGCCTGCAGGGCATCGGCCTTCTCCTGCGCCTGGCGCAGTTGGGTCTCCGACCGGGTCTGCGCGTCGGCCAGCATTGCCTCGGAACGCTGCTTGGCGTCGGCGACCTGAGAGTCGGCGGATTGCCGGGCCTCGGTCAGGATCTGGTCGGCGTTGGCACGCGCGTCCGCCAGCAACTTCTCGGACTCCGCCTGGGCGCTGCTGGTCAGCCGGTCGGCGGTGTCCTGGGCCAGGCTCAGCACGCGGGCGGCCTTGAGAGCCTGCTCCTCGTTGGTGCCGCTGGGGGCCGCAACCGGGGCGGCCTTGACCGGCTCGGGCTCGGGTTCGGGTTCGAAGACGGGAGCGGCCGGGGCGGGCTGAGCAGCGGCGGGAGCGGCGACGCCACCACCGGCGGCCACCTCGCGGTCGAGCTCCTCGATCCGCTGACGCAGATCCGAGTTCTCTTCGATGAGCCGCGTCAGCTCGTTCTCGACGAGGTCAAGGAATGCGTCGACCTCGTCTTCGTTGTATCCGCGCTTGCCGATAGGCGGCTTACTGAACGCCACATTGTGGACGTCGGCTGGTGTAAGCGGCATTGTTCGTCCCCTCAAGTTCCTGTCAAACGTTCTGGAAAGTGTAGAACGGAGTAGCAGCCCTTGTGCAACTGCCGCCCATCCTGTCACACCAGACTCGGCGGTCGCCGATTAGGCCAATAAATAAGATCCAATTTCAGACACTAAGAGCAATAAAATCTGAATCCTTAGAAATTGCAAATCGCGCGCATCAAACCGAAGCCGAACCGTGGCCAAACTGTCGCCAAGGTGCTCCCGGTGCGGCCGCCGTCGCTCACGCCGACGCGGCGCCGAACGCCAGCTGCATCCCGATGAACGCGACCAACAGCAGCACCATGATGGACAGGTCGAAACGGACCGCCCCGATGGTCAACTGCGGGATGAGCCGGCGCAGCAGTTTTACCGGCGGATCGGTGATCGACATGATGATCTCCAGGATCACCACGGTGATGCCCGTGGGATGCCAGTCACGGCTGAACGAGCGGATGAACTCGACGACGACCCGGGCGATGAGCAGCAGCCAGAAGATGAACAGCGCAAACCCAAGGATTTGGAAGAAGAGCACCAACGAAAGTCCCGACCTTACGATGAGATGGTCATTCGACGCGCGCAAGCGCGGCATCCGCTAGCGTACCGACTCGCTCGGCAATCAGACATCTCACCTGCGCCGCATGGCCGCGGCAGGGCGCTGACCGCCCCGCCGCCGGCGGGGCTGATCGCGGCTATTGGTAAGCGTAGAAGCCGGTTTCGGCGATCCGGCGACGCTCCTCCGGCGACACATCGACGTCGGCGGGCGACAGCAGGAACACCTTGGTCGCGACCTTGTCGAAGGAGCCGCGCAGGGCGAACGCCAGGCCTGCCGCGAAGTCGACCAACCGCTTGGCGTCGGCGTTGTCCATCGAGACCAGGTCCATGATCACCGGGGTGCCATCGCGGAAGCGCTCGCCGATGGTGCGGGCCTCGCTGTAGTCCTTGGGCCGCAGCGTCGTGATCTTCGACAGCGGGTGGCCGTCCTCGAACATCATCGCCATCCGGCGCGGGTCCATCGCCAGCGCACCGCGGGTGCCACCACCGCCGCGAAGGAAGGAACCGAGGCGCGGCCTGCTCATTTCCGGCCGGTCGAAGTCGCGACCGCGGAACGAGGCCTCCTCGGCGTAGCCGCCGCGGTACCCGGCGGGCGCGTAATCGGGCTCACCGCGCGCGTCGTCGTAGTCGCGTCCGTCGTAGCGGCCGTCCACGCGTCCGTAGCCGTCATCGAATCGCGGCCGCGGGAAACCCCGGGACGGGGCGCGGTCGTCGTAGTACTCGTCTTCGTAGTCGTCCATCGGGGCCATTCCGAAATAGGCCTTGACCTTATGCAGTGTGCTCATCGCGTTTGCCCTTCTAGCCCCTGGGAGTATTGATGTCTGTGATGAAGGTGTGACTACAGTGACTACTCACGGTGACGGTAGCCGCCGAGGGCCCAATAGCGCGGTACCGACACGCACACACGTCGAACCGTGTTTGACGGCGATTTCGAAGTCATTTGACATGCCGGCGGACAAACCGAGCGCATTCGGATGCGATGCGAGAACCCGCCGATGCTCGGATTGGAACCGCTCGAACGCCTCCTCGGGATCGCCGTCCAGCGGCGGGATGGCCATCAAACCGACCAGCTCCAGGCCCTCGGATGCCTCGACCTGCGCGCACACCTCGTCGACCGCCCGGGGCTCGGTGATGTCGATGCCGCCTCGCGTCACGTCGCCGTCCAGGCTGACCTGAACGTAGGCGCGCAGCGGGTTCGCCCGCTGACCCTCGCCCAGCGCCGCGGTGACGGCGCGATCCAGCGCGGTGACCAGCGCCGGGGTGTCGATCGAGTGTGCGGTGTGGGCCCAGCGGGCCAGCGATCGGGCTTTCTTGCGTTGAATCCGGCCCACCATGTGCCAGTTCACTTCCCGGGAATCCGATCGCCCCGAAGCCGCGGAAGCGGTAACCAACCGAGTGAGTTCCGCCACCTTTGCGGCGGCTTCTTGTTGCCGGGATTCGCCCACTGATCGGCAACCCAATCGAGACAAAATCGCGACATCGGTTGCCGGAAAGAATTTGGTAATTGGGAGAAGTTCAATTTCTCCGACATTGCGACCCGCGCGCTCCGCGGCGAGCGCAAGTCGCGAACGAACCGCCGCCAAGGCGTGCGTCAATTCCGATTCGCGGTTTCCTTGTGCTTCCGGAGCCGGCATGTCCCCCGCGATGACGCTCACTCCATCCACACCAACGACGCCAGCCGCCCGGTTGGCGCGCCCCGGCGATGACTGAACAGCGAACGGTCGGCCACCGTGCAACGCGGATCGACGTCGATCGACGTGATGCCCAAACCCTTTAGCTGGCAAGCGATTCCGGCGCGAAGGTCCAACCCCGGCGTCCCGGCGGCGGTGGTGGTGCGGCTGCCGGGCAGCGCAGCCTCGACCTGGTCGGCCATCGCAGCGGGCACTTCGTAGTTGCTGCCGCTGACCGCAGGCCCGAGCAATGCCGAAATGTCGCCGGGCTGCGCGCCGAGCTCTTTCATCGCCTCGACCGCGCGGGTCACTACTCCATTTGCCGCACCCACGCGGCCGGCGTGAATTGCCGCGGCCACTCCGGCGCGCGCATCGGCCAGCAATACCGGCACGCAATCGGCGGTCACCACTGCCAGCGCGAGTCGCGCCGTCCGGGTGACCAACGCGTCGGTGTCATCGATGACGGCACCCAGTGGTCTGTCGACGACGGTCACGCGATCGCCGTGCACCTGATTCATCCACACCACCCGGTCGGCGCCCAGGCCGACGGCGGCGGCGAGCCGCGCGCGGTTGGCGGCCACGGCCTTCGGGTCGTCACCGACGTGGTCGCCCAGGTTGAAGGTGTCGAACGGCGGCTTGGAGACGCCGCCCGCGCGGGTGGTGGTCACGCGCCGGATGCGAACGCTCACCTGACCAGTATCCGGCGCGCGCCGCATGCTCGAGGACTCAGCGGCGCATGAAGGGCGGCACATCGACGTCGTCGTCATCGCCGCCGATACTCAGCGTCGCACCGTTGGTGTGCACCGGAACGCTGACGGCGTCGACCGGTTCGAACAGCGTCGACGTGAGCTTGCCTGCCTTGGCCGCCTCGATCCGGTGCGCGCCGCCGGCCTTCTCCGTGCCGGTGGCCCCGACGACGGGCTTGCGGCCCGCACCCGCGGCGTCGAAGCCCGCGGCGATGACGGTGACGCGCACCTCGTCGCCCAGCGAGTCGTCGATCACGGTGCCGAAGATGATGTTGGCGTCCTGGTGAGCGGCGTCCTGCACCAGCGAGGCTGCCTCGTTGATCTCGAACAACCCCAGGTCGCTGCCGCCGGCGATCGACATCAGCACGCCTTGGGCGCCCTCCATCGACGCTTCCAGCAGCGGCGAGTTGATCGCGATCTCGGCGGCCTTGAGCGACCGGCCCTCGCCGCGCGCCGACCCGATGCCCATCAGGGCCGTACCCGCGCCGGACATGATGCCCTTGACGTCGGCGAAGTCGACGTTGATCAGACCCGGTGTGGTGATCAGGTCGGTGATGCCCTGGACACCGTTGAGCAGCACCTCGTCGGCACTGCGGAATGCGTCCATCAGCGATACCGCCGCGTCACCCATCTGCAGCAGGCGGTCGTTCGGGATCACGATCAGGGTGTCGCAGCTCTCGCGCAGCGAGGAGATGCCGGTCTCGGCCTGGTTGCCGCGCCGCTTGCCCTCGAACGAGAACGGGCGGGTGACGACGCCGACGGTCAACGCGCCCAGCTTGCGCGCGATGCTGGCGACGACGGGCGCGCCGCCGGTGCCGGTTCCGCCGCCCTCGCCTGCGGTGACGAACACCATGTCCGCGCCGCGCAGCAGCTCTTCGATCTCGTCCTTGGCGTCCTCGGCGGCCTTGCGCCCGACCTCCGGGTCGGCGCCTGCGCCCAGTCCGCGGGTGGACTCGCGGCCCACATCCAGCTTGACGTCGGCATCGCTCATCAACAGCGCCTGCGCGTCGGTGTTGATCGCGATGAACTCCACGCCCTTAAGGCCCTGTTCGATCATCCGGTTGACGGCGTTGACGCCGCCGCCGCCGATACCCACGACCTTGATGACGGCCAGGTAGTTATGCGGGGGGGTCATCATTCGTCTTCCTCCCTGGTGGCTCTGGTTCTCCCCGATGGGGTTCTCGCGTACGGTGTCGGCTTCCCTGGCAAACTCTCAACCTCAACCATAGAGTTAGAGTTATGTCAAGTAGTTCCGCGCAACCAGAACGGTATGGGTATGGCGCGCGCTAACCACGCAGGCGCGCCGACGCGCGGCGCGCAAATTTTTTCTGCCCGTCGGCGTGTTCGCCGCTACTTCACGGTTGGTAGGTCGGGGCTCGAGACGTCGTAAACCTTGCCGGGCTGGGTCAGCAGAGCCGCCAGCTTTTCGGCCTTCTCGTCGGTGCGGTCGGTGGTCCCCCAGATCACGACCCGGCCGTCGCCGAGCGTGAGGGTGATCGAGGCCAGCGACGGCGCGGCGATCCGGCCCACCTGACCCGCGACCTCCGGGCGCAGCGCCAGCAGCACCTGCAGGGCGGCCTTGGTCGTCGGGTCGGTCGGCCCGGGATCTGCGACGTCGAGGTAGGGCAGCGCCGGCGGGGGCGGGCCGGTCGCGAAATCGACGCCGTCGCGGTCGAACAGATGCGGCCCGTCCGGAAAGTCCTTGACCGCCACCGGGACTCGCTCCACGATGGTGATCCGCAGCGCCGAGGGGTATTGCCGCTGCACGCGGGCGCTGGCCACCCGCCGGATCGCGGCCACCCGGTCGGCGACCTGGTTGGTGTTGATCTGCAGCAGCGGTGTGCCGATCCGCACCTGCGCGGCGTCCAGGACCTCTTCGCGGGTGACGGTCCCGGTGCCGGTGACGACGATGTTGCGGGCCGCCATCGCGGGCGTGAAATAGAGGACCAGCGCCAGCCCGACCCCGACGATGACCAACAACACCGTCGCGAGCAGCATTTTCAGGCCGCGAACAACGCCTCGCGCAACGGGTTTGGGCTCGTTGGCGATGCGCCCGCTGGCCCGGCGCTTGGCCTCGCGCCGAGCTTCCTCGATCGCGGTGGCGCGGGCCTGCGCGGCGCGGCGCTCGGCGCGTTCCCGGCGTTCCCGGCGCCGCGGCCCCTCGACCTCGACATCGTCCTGCCCCACCTCGTCGCCCTGCGGCTGGTCCCGTTCGACGGCGATCGGTTCGGTGACCGCGGCGTCGGGGGGCTCGGGCGGCTCGGCGGATGCGGCCGCGTCGGCGACGTCGGTGGGCGTGGCGTCGTCCGGGTCGGTCATTGCGTCACCCCGGGCCGGCCGGGAGCGCTGCGATTGGCGCGCATCCGCAGCGCGGAGACGATCTCGGGGCCCAGCAGCGTCACGTCGCCGGCGCCCATCGTGACGATGATGTCGCCGGGGCGGGCGGCGCCGGCGATCTGTTCGGCCGCAGCGGAGAAATCCGGGAGGTAGCGGGCCGGCACGCTGACGTGCTCGGCCACGGTGGCCCCGCTGATACCGGCGAGCGGTTGTTCGCGGGCGCCGTAGACGTCGAGCACGAACACCTCGTCGGCGGCACTCAGCGCGTGACCGAACTCGGCGGCGAAAGCCTTTGTCCGCGAATACAAGTGGGGCTGAAACACGACCAGCGCGCGACCCTCGCCGTTCTGCTCCAGCAGCCCGCGGATCGCCCCCAGCGTGGCGCCGACCTCGGTCGGGTGGTGGGCGTAGTCGTCGAACACCCGCACCGAGTCGGCCGTACCGACCAGCTCGAAACGGCGGCGCACGCCCTCGAAACCGGCCAGGCCGTCGAGCACGTCCTCGGCGTCGGCGCCGACCTCGACCGCTGCCAGCAGCGCGCCCAGCGCGTTGAGCGCCATGTGTCGGCCGGGGACCGACAGCCGCATCACCCGCACGGCCGCCGGACCTTGTTCCGAGGCCAGCTGGATGCGGGCGACCGCCTCGGTGCCGTGCTGCTCCCAGGACAGCAGCGCGCCGGCCAACTCGTCGTCCGATTCCCCCTGCGACCCGTAGCGCAGCACCCGGATACCCAGCTCGGCGCTGCGCCGGGCCAGCGCCGCCGAGCCGGGATCGTCGGTGCACACCACCAGGGCGCCGCCCGGGGCCAGGCGCTCGACGAAGGCGTCGAACACCCCGACGTAGGCGTCTTCGCTGCCATAGAAATCCAGGTGGTCGATCTCGATGTTGGTGACGACCGCGACGTCGGGCGTGTATTCGAGCAGCGAGCCATCGCTTTCGTCGGCCTCGGCGACGAAGTATGCGCCGCTGCCGTGGTGCGCGTTGGTGCCGGCCTCGCCGAGGTCGCCGCCCACCGCGAACGACGGGTCGAGGCCGCAGTGCTGCAGCGTGACGATCAGCATCGACGTCGTCGTCGTCTTGCCGTGGGTGCCGGTGACCATCAGGGCGGTGCGCCCGACCATCAGCTTGGCCAGCACCGCCGGGCGCATCACCACGGGAATGCCGCGGCGGCGCGCCTCGACGAGCTCGGGGTTGGTCTTCGGGATGGCCGCGTGGGTGGTGATGACCGCGGTGGCGCCGCCGGGCAGCAGGTCCAGGGACGAGGCGTCGTGTCCGATGCGGATCAGCGCGCCGCGGGCCCGCAGCGCGTGCACGCCGCGCGACTCCTTGGCGTCCGAGCCCGACACCATGCCTCCGCGATCGAGCAGGATGCGGGCGATGCCCGACATCCCGGCTCCCCCGATGCCCACCATGTGCACCCGCTGCAGCTCGGGCGGCAACTGTTCGGTCACGACGTTTTTCCGGTCCTCTTGGCGGACCGCGGCCCCCTATCACGCGCTCGTCGCGCAATGTCCAGCGCGGCCTCGGCGACGTGGCGCGCCGCATCCGGGTGCCCCACCAGCGCGGCGGCCGCGGTCATGGCCGCCAGCCGCGGCGGGTCGGTGAGCAGGCCGGCGACCTCGCGCGCCACCAGCTCCGGCGTCAGGTCGCCGTCAGCGACCACCATCCCGCCCCCGGCGTTGACCACCGGCAGGGCGTTGAGTCGCTGCTCGCCGTTGCCGATCGGCAGCGGCACGTAGATCGCCGGCAGCCCGACGGCGGACACCTCGGCGACGGTCATCGCCCCGGACCGGCAGATCGCCAGGTCGGCGGCGGCGTAGGCCAGGTCCATCCGGTCCAGGTAGGGCACCGCCACGTAGGGCGGATCGCCGGGACCGGGGGTGCGCAGCTCGAGGGTGTTCTTGGGGCCGTGGGCATGCAGGACGGCCACGCCTGCGGCGGCCAGGCCGGCGGCGGCCGCCGAGACCGCCCGGTTGAGCGACACCGCGCCCTGGGAACCGCCGAACACCAGCAGCACCTTGGCGTCGTCGGCGAAGCCGAAGTGCCTGCGCGCCTCGGCCCGCAGGCCCGCGCGGTCCAGCGAGGTGATGGCCGCGCGGACCGGCACCCCGACCACCTCGGCGCCCGCAAGCCCGGAATCCGGCACGGCGGACAGGATCCGGACGGCGCTGCGGGCACCGACGCGGTTGGCGATCCCGGCGCGGGCGTTGGCCTCGTGGATCAGGACCGGGACGCGGCGGCGCAGCCCGGGGATGCCGCGTGCGGCCAGGTAGGCCGGCAGCGCCACGTATCCCCCGAAGCCGATCACCACGTCGGCGCCGACGGAGTCGAGCACCCCGCGCGTCTCGCGCACCGCCCGCCACACCCGCGGTGGCAGGCGGGCCAGGTCGCCGCTGGGTTTACGCGGCAGCGGGACGGGGGTGATCAGCTCGAGGTGGTAGCCGCGCTCGGGCACCAGCCGGGTCTCTAGGCCGCGCGCGGTGCCCAGCGCCGTGATCCGGACGCCGGGGTCCAGCGCGGACAGCGCATCGGCCACGGCCATCGCGGGCTCGACGTGGCCGGCGGTCCCGCCGCCGGCCAGCACGACCGACAAGGCGGCATTGACCGATGATGCGGCACCGGCGGGCGAGGGACTCGCCCCCTGCCCGCCGGTCGCCTTCCTGATCGTGTTGTTCACCCGTAACGCTGACCTTCCAATGCGCGAGCGCGCCGTGGTTGACGCTGACCGGCTGCCGCAGTGGCATAGCGCTGGCCAGATCCATGATGCCCTGAACGGGTGCCCTGCCGGGCACCTGTCCGGGGCAAGGCCGGCCGCAGCGGCGGTTCGGCGTTGCGCCCCGACGATTTGGCAGCTTTGCGGGCGGGCTGCTTGCCCCCCTTGCGCGTTACCTGGGCAGGCGGCCGGGCCGGCTGCTGCGCCGAGCGCTTGCGATCGCGAAACGCCTCGATGCGCGGCGGCGTGTACGGCTCCGGCGGTGCCAACCGCAGCAGCCGGTTCATCTTGTCGTCGCGCCCGGCCCGCAGCGCGGCCACCGCCTCGGGCTCGTGTCTAGCCGCGTTCGCCATCAGACCGATCATGAAAAGCGTTGCTGCCGTTGATGTTCCGCCCGCAGAGATGAGTGGCAGCTGCAGGCCGGTCACCGGCAGCACGCCGATCACGTAGCCGATGTTGATGAACGCCTGGCCCAGCACCCACATCGTTGTGGTGGCGGTCAGCAGGCGCAGGAACGGGTCGGCCGACCGGCGCGCGATCCGCATGCCGGTGTAGGCGAACAACCCGAAGAGCGCTAGCAGCGCGAACGCGCCGATGAACCCGAGCTCCTCGCCGATGATCGCGAAGATGAAGTCGTTGTGGGCGTTGGGCAGGTAGTTCCATTTGGCGGTGCCCTGCCCGAGGCCGTCGCCGAAGATGCCGCCGTGGGCCAGCGCGAATTTGGCCTGCCGGGCCTGATAGCCGGTGTCCATCGGGTCGTTCTCCGGGTCCAGCCACGATTTCACCCGGTCGGACCGGTAACCGGCCGACATCGCCAGCACCGCGCCCGCCATGAATACCGCCAGCAGCGAGGTCCCGAAGACCCGCAGCGGCAGCCCGGCGTACCACAGCAGCGCCAGCAGGATGATGCCCAGCGACACCGTCTGCCCGAGGTCGGGCTGGGCGACGATCAGCGCCAGCGCAATGATGGCGGCCGGCACCAGCGGGATCAGCATCTCGCGCAGCGTGGCCCGCTCCAGGCGGCGGCTGGCCAGCAGGTGCGCGCCCCAGATGGCGAACGCGATCTTCGCCAGCTCGGACGGTTGCATCGAGAAACCGGCGACGACGAACCACTTCCGCGAACCGTTGGCCAGGTGGCCGATCCCGGGCACCAGCACCAGAACCAGCAGGATGATCGTGACCACGTACCCGGTGAAGGCGAGCCGGCGCAGGAATCGCACCGACATCCGCATCGCCGCGTAGGCCGCGATCAGACCGATGATCGTCCACAGCACCTGCTTGCCGAAGATCACCCAGGCCGAACCGTCGGCGCCGTAGGACCGCACCCCGGAGGCCGAGAGCACCATGATCAGGCCGAGCGTCGTCAGCAGCGCGGTGACCGCGATGATCAGGTGAAACGAGGTCATGGGCCGGCCCAGCCACGCGCCGACCCGGGCGCGCGGACTGCGTTCGTTGTCGGCGGCCTGCGCCTTTGCCGGCTCAGCGGCCTTGTTCGCCGTCTCGTCCGGCGTCGCGATCGCGTCCGTCGTCGGCTCGGCGTCGGTGTCCTCCGCCGCGGCCTGCTCGGCCGGCGCGGTGTCGGTAGCCCCCTTGCCCCGGCGCATCAGCCGGGTCAACCTCTTCGCCACCCTCGCCTACAGCTGAGCGGCGCGTACGGCGGCGGCGAATGCGTCACCGCGGTCGGCGTACCCGGTGAACTGGTCGAAGGATGCGCCCGCGGGCGCCAGCAGCACGGTGTCGCCCGGCTTGGCCAAGTCGCGGGCCGCGGCGACCGCCGCCGTCATGACCCTGGCGCCGACATTCTCATGAGAAACATCCGTCACATCAGCCCCAGGAATCACAGCAGTCGCATTCATACCAGCATCCTCGCCTGTCACAACCTGGACGACGGGGACATCCGGCGCGTGTCGCGATAACGCCTCTGCAACCTCTTGGCGGTCCTGGCCGATCAGCACGGCGCCGACCAGCCGTGACGCGACCCGGGCCACCTCGGCGTCGACCGATGCGCCCTTCAGCAGGCCCCCGGCGATCCACACCACCCGCGGGTAGGCCAGGATCGACGCCTCGGCGGCGTGGGCGTTGGTGGCCTTGGAGTCGTCGACGTAGGTGATGCCGTCGGCGACGAGTACCACCTCGGCCCGATGCCGGCCCACCTGGAACGAGGCGATCGCCTCCGCGATCGCCTCGGCGGGCACGTCGACGCTGCGGGCCAGCGCCGCGGCGGCCAGGGCGTCGAGCACGCCGACGGGCCCCGGCACCGGTATCGAGTCGGCGGGCAGCAGGGCCACGTCGTCGGCGAAGGCGCGGTCGATCAGCTGCCCGCCGCGCACGCCGAGCTCCCCCGCGGCCGGCTCGCCGAGGCGGAAACCGGCCCGCACCGGCGCCGCCGCGGTGCCCAGCAGCGCGGCGGCCCGGCTGTCGTCCAGCCCCACGACCGCGACCCGGCCGTCGAGCACCCGGGCCTTCGCGGCGGTGTACTCGGCCATCGTCTGGTGCCAGTCCAGGTGATCCTCGGCGATGTTGAGCACCACGCCCGCCTCGGGCCGCAGCGACGGCGCCCAGAACAGCTGGAAGCTGGACAGCTCGACGGCCAGCAGGTCGGCGGGCTGCTCGAGGACGTCGAGCACGGGGTCGCCGATGTTGCCGCACAGCACGCTGCGCCGGCCGGCCGCCGTCAGCATCGCGTGCAGCATCGACGTCGTCGTCGTCTTGCCGTTAGTGCCGGTCACCACCAGCCAGCGCCGCGGCGGGCCGTAGTGGCCCGCGGCGTCCAGCCGCCACGCCAATTCGACGTCGCCCCAGATCGGTACGCCCGCCGCCGCGGCGGCAGCCAGCACCGGGGCCGACGGATGGAAGCCGGGGCTGGTGACCACCAGCGCGTAGTCGGCGATCCGGGCTGCCGCGGTCGCGGGATCCGTTGTCGCGACGCCGCTTTCGGCGTATGGGCGCAGCATGGCCGGGTCGTCGTCGCACAGCGTCGCCGCCGCCCCGAATCGCTGCAGCGCGCCCAGGATCGCCCGACCGGTCACCCGGGCGCCGGCCACCAGCACGGGCGCGCCGGGCGTCAGGGGCTCGAGCCCGCTCATGTCAGGCACCGACTGCGGCGAGCCACTCACCGTAGAAGAGCGCCACGCCCAGGCCGCAGGTGATCGCGGTGAGCAGCCAGAAGCGGATGATCACCGTCGTCTCGGCCCAGCCGCTCAGCTCGAAGTGATGATGGAAGGGCGCCATCCGGAAGACCCGTCGCCCGGTCGTGCGGAAGGCCAGGATCTGCAGCACCACCGAGCCGGCCTCGGCGACGAACAGCGAACCCAGCACCACCGCAAGGATTTCGGTGCGGCTGGTGACCGACAGGCCCGCGATGATGCCGCCCAGGGCCAGCGATCCGGTGTCGCCCATGAAGATCTTGGCCGGCGCGGCGTTCCACCACAGGAAGCCGATGCAGGCGCCCGCGGTGGCGGCCGCGACGATCGCCAGGTCCAGCGGGTCGCGCACGTTGTAGCAGCCCAGGCCCGGCGCGCTGACGCAGGCGTTGCGGTACTGCCAGAAGGTGACCAGCACGTAGGCGCCGGTGACCATCGCCATGGTGCCCGCGGCCAGCCCGTCCAGGCCGTCGGTGAAGTTCACCGCGTTGGACCAAGAGGTGACGATGACCACGCAGAACAGCACGAACAGCGCGGGAGTCAGTGTGACGGTGGCGATCTCGCGCACGTAGGACAGGTCGGGGCTGCCCGGTGTCAGGCCGTTGGCGTTGTGGAAACTCAGCACCAGGACGCCGAACAGCACCGCGGCGGTGATCTGCCCGACCGTCTTGGTGGTCTTGTTCAACCCGAGGTTGCGCGAGCGGCGGATCTTGATCAGGTCGTCGAGGAAGCCGACGCCGCCCAGGACGGTGGCCAGGCCCAGCACCAACAGACCGGACGCGGACACTCCCTCGCCGTCGAACGCCAGCCCGGCCAGGTGGGTGCCGAGGTAACCCGCCCAGATGCCGGCCACGATCGCGACGCCGCCCATCGACGGGGTGCCGCGCTTGGCGTGGTGGCTGGGCGGGCCGTCCTCGCGCGTCTGATGGCCGAAGCCCTGCCTGGTGAACAGGCGGATCAGCGCGGGGGTCAGCAGGATCGACACCGTCAGCGCGACGGCGACGGCGATCAGGATCTGCCTCACGGGCGCTCTCCGGCGTCGGCACTGCTCGACGGTGACGACCCGCTTCGCCCGGCTTCGCCGCCCTCGCGATCGTCACGCAGCGCCTCGGCCAGCGCGCCCAGCCCGGCGGAGTTGGACGCCTTGACCAACACGACGTCGCCGGGTTGCACCTCGGCGCGCAACAAAGCCAGGGCGGCGTCGCTGTCGGCCACGGTGACGGCCCCCCTATCCGAGGAAGCGCCCCAGGAGCCCTCCATGACCGCTCCGTGGTGCATGGCGCTCATTGACCTCCCCATTCCCACGACAACGAGTCGAGACACATCTAAGCGCACCGCCAGCCGGCCGACGCGATCGTGCTCGGTTATCGCGTCGTCGCCGAGCTCGGCCATTTCGCCGAGCACCGCCCAGCTGCGCCGCGGGACAGCGCCCGATTGCTGCCCGCGGTGGGCGATCCAGGCCAGCGCCTGCAGCCCGGCCCGCATCGAGTCCGGGTTGGCGTTGTAGGCGTCGTCGATCACCGTCACGCCGTCGGCGCGGGTGGTGACGTGCATCCGGTGCCGCGACACCGGGCCCGCGGCCGCGAGCGCGTCGGCCACCCGCTCGACGCTCGCTCCGCATTGCAGCGCGACCGCGCTCGCGCAGAGCGCGTTCGTGACCTGGTGGTCGCCATACACCCCGAGTTGAACCTCCGCTTGGGTGCCGTTCGCATGCAACGTAAAACGCGGCCGGGCCAATTCGTCCAGCGACACGCCCTGCGCCCACACGTCGCTGGGGCCCGCGTCGGTGCTGGCGGACCGGCTCACCCGGATCACCCGCGCCGCGGTCCGCTCGGCCATCGCCGCCACCGCCGGGTCGTCGGCGTTGAGGATGACCGCCCCGGACTGCGGAACTGCTTGCGGCAGTTCACCTTTCGTTCTCGCGATGGCCTCCCGCGAGCCGAACTCGCCCAGGTGCGCGGTGCCGACGTTGAGCACCACCCCGATCGCGGGCGGGGCGATCTGCGCCAGTGCGGCGATATTGCCGGGATGGCGCGCCGACATCTCCAGAATCAGGTAGTCGGTCTCGCGCGTCGCGCGCAGCACCGTCCAGGGATGGCCCAGCTCGTTGTTGAACGATCCCGGCGGCGCGACCACCTCACCGAGCGGGGCCAGGACGGCGGCGACCAGGTCCTTGGTCGACGTCTTTCCCGACGACCCGGTGATCCCGATGATGGTCAGCCCGCCGGCCACCAGGTCGGCGGCGACGGCAGCGGCGAGCTTGGCCAGGGCGGCCAGCACCGCCGCCCCCGAGCCGTCGGTGTCGTGCTCGAGCACCCCGGCGCGGCCGTCCTCGGCCTGATGCGGCGCGACCACGATGGCGGGAACCCCGACGGGACGGGCGGCCAGCACCGCCACCGCGCCGGCCTCGACGGCCCCGGTCGCGTGGTCGTGTCCGTCCGACCGCGCCCCGGGCAGCGCCAGGAACAACCCGCCCGGGCCGACGGCGCGCGAGTCGAATTCGACGGTGCCGGTGACGCGCCGCTGGGCGGCGTCCTCCGGTGCGATGTCGGCCAGTGTGCCGCCGACGATTTCGGCGACCTGGGCCACGGTCAGCTCGATCATCGCAGGGCCTCTAATGCCGCCGCCAGCTCGACGCGGTCGTCGAACGGGCGGGTCTCGGCGCCGGTCCGCTGCCCGGTTTCGTGGCCCTTGCCGGCGATCACCACGATGTCGCCGGGGCGTGCCCAGCCCACCGCGTGCCGGATCGCCTCGCGCCGTTCGCCGATCTCGACGACTTCGGCTTTAGAACCGCTTTCGGTTGTCCCGGTGAGGATTTCGCGGCGGATCGTGGCGGGATCCTCGCTGCGCGGGTTGTCGTCGGTGACGACGACCAGGTCGGCCAGCTCGGCCGCGACCGCGCCCATCGGCGCCCGCTTGCCCGGGTCCCGGTCGCCGCCGGCGCCGAACACCACGGCCAGCCGGCGCCCCGGTTGCAGCAGCGTAGTGAGCACGGCCCGCAGCGCGCCGGGCTTGTGGGCGTAGTCGACGAGGGCCAGGAAATCCTGGCCGCGATCGATCTCCTCCAGCCGCCCGGGGACCCGCGTCCGCAGCAGTCCGGGTGCCGCTTGCTCGGGCGAAACGCCGACCGCATCCAGAACAGCCAGTGCGACAAGACAATTGGCGATGTTATAGCGGCCGGGCAGCCGGATGCCGATCCGGTGCTGGGCCCCGTCGGGCCCGACGACGGTGAACTCCTGGCCGCCCGCGCCCACCGGGGCCGCGTCGATGGCTCGCCAGTGCGCCGGCTGGCCCTCGGCGCTCACGGTGACCGCGTGAGCGGCCCGCGCGGCCATCGCGCGCCCGGCGTCGTCGTCGATGCACACCACCGCGCGCCGCGCGTGCAGCGGCGAACCCGGGTCGAACAGCAGCGCCTTGGCCTCGAAGTAGTCGGCCATCGTCGGGTGGAAGTCCAGGTGGTCGCGGGACAGGTTGGTGAAGGCGCCCACCGCGAACCCGGTGCCGTCCACCCGGCCGAGCGTCAGGGCGTGGCTGGACACCTCCATCACCACGGTGTCGACCCCGCGCTCGGCCATCGCCGCCAGCATCGCCTGCAGCGCCGGCGCCTCCGGGGTGGTCAGCGCGCTGGGGATGTCGGCGCCGTTGATCCGGATGCCGATGGTGCCGACCAGCCCGGCGACCCGCCCCGCGCCGCGCAGCGCGGATTCGACCAGGTACGTCGTCGTGGTCTTGCCCGACGTCCCGGTGATGCCCAGCACGGCCAGCCGGTCGGACGGGTTTCCGTACACCGTCGCGGCCAGGCCGCCGAGCACGCCCCGCGGCGTCGGATGCACCAGGGTCGGCACGGACGTCGGACCCATCTCGGCTACCCCCGCGTCGTCGGTCAGCACCGCGACGGCCCCGCGCCCGATCGCGTCGGCGGCGAAGCGGGCGCCGTGCGTGGTCGAGCCGGGCAGGGCGGCGAACAGATCACCGGGCAACACGTCCTGGGCGCGCAGCGTCACACCGCTAATCGGCAGGTCGGGTACCTGGTCGCCGCCGGCGGGCACCGCGCCCACCTCCGCCGCCAGCGCGGGCAGCCGCACCCCCGCGTTCGCGCTGGGGCGCAACTCGGTGGGCACCGGCACTTCCGTCACACCTTTCTCGCGCGGGGTCATCCTCATGATCAGCCATGACACCCTACCCAGGAGCGCAGGCCGGCGAGGCGCTCCCGCGCCTACGCTGGCCCGTTACCGGCCCTTACGCGAGTCGAGTAGCGGCAGAAAGATGGTGTCGACGATCTCCACGATCGCGTCGTCGGGCACCGGTTGCAGCGTCATCAGAACTTCGTAGCGGAACAGCTCCACGGGCACCCGCGCGATCCGGTCGGTGACCTGGCCCGGCTGGATTTCGCCGCGGTCGATGGCCCGCTGGACGATTTGCTCCAGGATGGCGTCGCGGTCACCCTGAATGAGCGCCCGAATGTCGGCCAGGCTGCGGCCGGTCTGCTGGTAGAAGCCGCCCAGCCGGGTCATCAGCGCGGCCACCAACCCCACCCTGAGCTTGTTGGCCTCCCTGAGCAGGGCGATGACGTCGCCACGCAGGCTGCCCGTGTCGGGGACGGCGACGACGTCTTTTTCCACCTCGTGGGCCAGCGCGGCGAGCACGAGCTCCTGCTTGCCGGGCCAGCGCCGGTACAGCACCGCGCGACTGGTTCCCGCCCGCACGGCGACGGCGTCGATCGTCATGTCGTCATAGCCGTGCTCGGTCAGCTCCGCCCACGCGGCATCCAGCAGGGCTTCCTCCAGCGCGGCGCCCCTGCGCCGGCGCGCCACGCCCGTCGCATTAAGAGACATTGCGTTTCCTATCGGTAGAGGCTATGGTCATAAGATACATCACGTATCTTAAACTAAGGGAGCGGATCTCATGCGCATTCTCGTCTCTGGTGCAGGAATCGCCGGCTTGAGCGCGGCGCTCGACCTCTGCGCCGACGGCCATGACGTGACCATCGTCGAACGCGCGAACCACCTACGGGTCAACGGCTCCCCCATCGACATCCGCGGCGACGTCGCCATCGGCGTCGCCGAGAAGATGGGTCTGCTCGGAGAGATCCTCGACCATCGCGTCGACATGAGCGAACGCATCCAGTTCATCGACGCAACCGGGACCGTGGTGGCCGAACCGCCCTTCGAGGTGATCAACGATTCACCCGACGACATCGAAATCCCCCGCGAGGACCTCACCACCCTCCTCTACAACCACCTGGGACCGTCGGTGGAGCTGCGGTTCGAGCAATCCATCGCCGAACTGCACGACGACGGCCGCGGAGTCGACGTCCGCTTCGCCTCGGGTGCCCGCGACCGCTACGACCTGGTGGTCGGGGCCGACGGGATGCACTCGGCCGTCCGCCGCTTCACGTTCGGGCCCGAACGGCAGTTCCTGCGCCACCTCGGCTACTACGTCGCATTGGCCGCCCTGCCCGATTACTCGCCAAACGGACGCAACAACCCGATGTACAACTTCCCCGGCCACCTGACCGGCATCGCCGCCTACAACGATAAGGCCTTGGCGGTCTTCATGTTTCGATCGCCATGGCTCGACTACGACTACCACGACCTCGCGGCCCAGAAGCAGATCCTCGCCGACGCGTTCGCCGGCCACGACCAGTGGCGAGTCCCCGAATTGGTCGACGCGGCAATCCGCGACCCGGAGCTCTACTTCGACTCCGTCAGCCAGATCGACATGCCCGCATGGCATCGCGGGCGCATCGTGCTCGTCGGCGACGCCGCACACAGCTCCTCCAACCTGTCGGGCCGCGGGACGAGCCTGGCACTGACCGGCACCTGGTTTCTGGCCCAGGCCCTACGCGACCACCCGGGAGACCTCGAGCGGGCATGGGGGCAATACGAGCGCGACCAGCGGCCGCACGTCGTCCGATCCCAGGCAACGGCGGCGCCGGGAGGCGACCGCCTGGTCCCGGCCACCCAGGACGAAATCGACACGCGCAACCGCAGTTTCGCCGCCGCTCGCCTGGACTAACCGCCTCAGGTGGCCTGCAGCGTCAGCGGCGGCCCGGGGTCGGGCGACAGCGGGACATTCTCACGCTGCATCAGCCAGCCGGCGATGTTGTGGAACAGCGGGGCCGCTGAGTGTCCAGGCGTGCCGTCGGCGTTGCGCTCCGGGTTGTCCATCATGATGCCGATCACGTAGCGCGGGTTGTCGACGGTGGCCATGCCGGCGAACGTGATCCAGTAGACGTTGTCGAAGTAGCAGCCACAGCCGGGGTTGATCTGCTGGGCGGTACCGGTCTTGCCCGCCATCTGATAGCCGGGCACGGCCGCGGCCGAGCCGGTGCCCTGCTGGTAGCCCATCGGGTCGCGTTGCACGACGGCGCGCAGCATGCCGCGCACGGTCTGCGCGGTCTGCGGCGAGACCACGCGGACACCGTCGGGATGCGGTTCTTCGGTCCGGGTGCCATCGGCGGCGATCGTGGCCTTGATGATGCGCGGCGGGACGCGCAGCCCGTCGTTGGCAATCGTCTGGTACATGTCCGTCATCTGCAGCAGGGTCATCGAAAGACCTTGGCCGATAGGCAGGTTCGAGAACGTGCTGCCCGACCATTGGTCGATGGGCGGAACCAGCCCGGAACTTTCGCCGGGCAACCCGACGTTGGTGCGCTGCCCCAGCCCGAATTTACGGAGCATGTCGTAGTAGCGCTCCGGGCCGACGCGCTGTGCCAGCATCAGCGTGCCGACGTTGGACGACTTCCCGAAGATGCCCGTGGTGGTGTACGGCATCACGCCGTGGTCCCAGGCGTCGTGGATGGGGACGCCGCCCATCTGGATGGAGCCCGGCACCTGCAGCACCTCGTCGGGGTTGGACAGGCCGTACTCGATGACCGAGGACGCGGTCACCACCTTGTTCACCGAGCCCGGCTCGAAGGGCGACGACACCGGCAGGTTGCCCAGCTGCTTGTCGCCCTGCCGCCCGATGTCCTGGGACGGGTCGAAGGTGTTGTCGTTGGCCATGGCCAGCACTTCACCGGTCTTGGCGTCCAGCACTACGGCCGAAACATTGTGCGCCCCAGACACGTTCTTCGCCTGCTGGACCTGCTGCTGCACGTAGAACTGGATGTCGTCGTCGATCGTGAGCTCGACAGTAGAGCCGTTGACCGCCCTGTGCCGGTTGCGGTAGCTGCCGGGGATGACCACGCCGTCGGAGCCGCGGTCGTAGGTCACCGAGCCGTCGGTGCCCGACAGCACGGAGTCCAGGCTGTCCTCGAGCCCCAGCAGGCCGTGGCCGTCCCAGTCGATGCCGCCGACGACGTTGGCGGCCAGCGATCCGCCGGGGTACTGGCGCAGATCCTGCCGCTCCGAGCCGACCTCGGGGAACTTGTCCGAGATCGCGCTGGCGATGGCCGGATCGACGGCGCGCGCCAGGTAGACGAAGTTGTCGTTCGTCTGCAGCTTCTTCAGCACGGTGACGAAGTCCGGCTTGTTGCCCAGCCGGGTCGATACCTCTTTGGCGATCTCCTGCAGCCGCGTCTGCGGATCGGGGGCGGCCGGGTTCTTCCGCTTGGCCTCCTCCAGCTGCTCGCGAATTCGCTTCGGCTGGAACGTCAATGCGCGCGACTCGATGGTGAAGGCGAGTTGCTGATTGTGCCGGTCGACGATGCTGCCGCGGACGGCCTTCTGGATGTCGGTGACCTTGAGCTGCCCGGCCGCCTGGGCCCGCAACGCCGGGGCGTCCGTCACCTGAAGGCGGAACAGCTGCACGCCGGCCACCAGCATCAGGATCAGGATCACGGCGTAGCCGGCACGGTGCCGGAAGGTGAACGACCCACCGCGGCTGACCACTTCCGTCAGCTGACGGGTGCGCCGCTCGCGTGCCGAGTGACCGGCGTCCGCGCGTCCGGCCGCCTGAACCTCCTTGGGGTCCTTGGCTTTCCGGAACCTGCGCGGCTCCCGGACATCCTTGGGCGCCGTGGCCTTTTCCCCCTTGCGAGCGCGCCGAGGCTGCCCGGCATCGGACTTACCACGACCGCGCGTCGGCCGCGGCGACTGGGAACGGCGGGTGCGCCGGGGCTCGCCGCGGCTCATCGGGCCGCGCCCGGCATAGCGGCGGCCGGCGGGACGATCTGCTGGCCGCTATTCGGCACCAGCCCCGGGACGACCGGTGCCGCCGGCGGCAGCACCGAGGCACCCGGGATCAGCGGGCCACCCACGCGCGGCGCAGGCGGCGCGATGCCACGTGGCAACGGGACCGGCACCTGGGCGGGCATCGGGACCGGTGCCTGTGCCGGGACGGGCGTCCCGCCGATCGGGATCGGGCTTTGGTTGGGCACCCCGGGACTCTCGGGCGCCGCGGGAGCCGGCAGCCCTGGCAGGGGCATCGCCACCGGCGGCTGCCCGACAGCAGGCCCGCCGGGCATGCCCGGCAGCGGGGCGATCTGCGGAATGTGCTGGCCGCCCACCGTCGTCGACCCGTCGGGGGCTCGCAGCAGCGCCTCGGGCCCGGACCTCGTCGGCGCGGGCGCGAGACCGGGAACGGGCTCGACGCGCACCGGGATCTCCGCCGGGGGCGCCACCGGCTTCGCGGGGGCCGCGGGGCCGGCGTCGGGAAGCTTGGAGTTCAGCGGCGGCGGCGGAACGCCGTCGGCCGGCTTGGGCGTGCCGACCACCACCCAGTTACCGGAGGCGTCCTGAACCAGGTGGGCGGTGTCGCGGGTGGGGATCATGCCCTGCTTGCGCGCCGCTTCGGCCAGCGCCGGCGCGGCCTCGGCCTCGCGCACTTCACGTTCCAGCGACTCCGCCTGCTGCTGCAGCATCCGGTTCTTCTCGCGGGCGTGGCTCAGCCGGTAGGAGCGCTCGGCCGAGTCGGTGGACAGCCACAGCGTCAGGCCCAGCCCGAGGCCGAGCGCGCCGATGATCAGCACGACGAACGGCACCTTGCTCAGCAGGGTCCGGGGTCGCAGGTCGATCGCCGCCAGGCGCATCGCCACGCGCTCGGTCAGCCGGGGCCGAATGACCTTGGGTGCCTTGGCCTTCCGCGCCTTGGCCCGGGCCCTGGCCTGCCGGGTGCTCTTGGGGCGGTTCGACCGTTCGACCGGGCGGGCGTTCGGGCCGGTCTGCGGCCCGGCATTGTGCGTCCGCGGTTCGCGGCTGGGCGTCGAGACCTTTCCGGGACGGCTGCGCCGCGACGCCGCCTCCGCCGGCGTGCGCCTGCTGGTACGGGCGGAAGCGTCACGCCCACGCCGACGGTCACTGCCGCCCTGGCGTTTCGGTGTGTCACGCTTGGTTTTCATGCGTCGCCCTTCCCGGTCCCCTGGCGCTGCGATTCTGATTCGTGTTCCACCCGTTGCACTGCCCGTAAGCGCACCGGGTTGCTGCGCGGATTGCGTTCGATCTCAGCGGCATCCGCACGCTCCGCGCCGCGCGTCAACGCCCGAAACCGCGGCCCGCGGCCGGGCAGCTCCATCGGCAGGTCGACGGGCGTGCGCGAGGCCACCGCGTCGGCGAATGCGCGTTTGACGATCCGGTCCTCCAGCGACTGATAGGCCATCACCGCGACGCGACCCCCGACGGCGAGCGCATCCAGCGCGGCCGGGATGGCGTCGCGCAGCGAGTCCAGCTCGTCGTTGACCGCGATGCGCAGCGCCTGGAAGGTGCGCTTGGCCGGATGCCCGCCGGTGCGCCGGGCCGGAGCCGGAATCGCTTGGTAGAGCAGCTCAACCAGCTCGGCCGTCGTCGCAAAGGGGGCGCGGGCGCGCTGGCGGATGATGTGCTTGGCGATGCGGCGGGCGAACCGCTCCTCGCCGTAGCGGTGCAGGATGCTCGCCAGCGCCGCCTCATCGTAGGTGTTGAGGATGTCGGCCGCGGTCAGCGACGACTCCGAGTCCATCCGCATGTCCAGCGGCGCGTCCTGCGCGTAGGCGAAGCCGCGCTCGGCGCGGTCGAGCTGCATGGACGACACTCCGAGGTCGAACAGGATGGCGTCGACCGATTCGATTGCGGCATAACCCGATTCGGCCAGGGCATCGGTGATGCCGTCATATCGCGTGTGCACCAGGGTGATTCGGTCGCCGAAGGCCGCCAACCGGTCGCGAGCAATGTCCAGGGCGCCGGAATCGCGGTCGAGCCCGATCACCCGCAGGCCAGGCAGCTCGGTGAGGAATCGTTCCGTGTGCCCGCCCGCGCCCAGGGTCGCGTCGACGAGGACAGCCCCGGATCCGTCCGGGTGGTGCCGGGTCAGCGCCGGGGCGAGCAGCTCGACACAGCGCTCCAGCAGCACGGGCACATGCCCGAACTCGCTTGGCCGATCGGCCACCGCGACACCTCCAGGGGTATGGCGGGACGCCCACGCACCGAGGTCCCTGTCCGAAGCTACGAACCTGGCGTTGGGGAAGTACGCCAGGGTCGGTTCGGGCAGAGGCCACGATGCACGGGCATGCGCCTCAGATAATGTCGCCGAGTGCTTCATCGCTGGCCGCGGAGAAGTTCTCTTCGTGGGTCTGCTGGTAGTCGTTCCAGGCCTGCGCATCCCAGATCTCGAGGTAGTCGACCGCCCCGATCACCACGCAATCCTTGGACAGGTTGGCGTAGCGGCGGTGGTCGGCCGACAGGGTGATGCGGCCCTGCGTGTCGGGATGCTGCTCGTCGGTGCCGGCGGCGAGATTGCGCAGGAACGCTCTTGCCTCCGGGTTGCTGCGGGACGTCTTGCTGGCCCGGCGGGCCAGCTGTTCGAATTCCGTCCGCGGGTAGACGGCGAGGCTGTGGTCTTGGCTCTTCGTGACCATCAACCCCCCTGCCAGTGCGTCGCGGAACTTGGCCGGCAAGGTGAGCCGTCCTTTGTCGTCGAGCTTGGGCGTGTAGGTGCCGAGAAACACCAGCTCACCTCCTGTCGAGGCCGGCTTCCGGCTCGCCCAAACACTTCAGCCACCATACCCCACAACCCCCCACTTTTCCCCATTAATTGAGTCTCGGCGCGGTGTTTCCTGGCCCATCCGCCACACCGCGCTGCGCCGCGACCGCGCGGGGGCAGCTGAGGGCGCACGTGGAGCGGCGAGAAACCGCATTTCAAAGCCCACAATTCGCGAAGTGGGGCCCAGTGGGGCGTCCGAGTGGGGGCCAGTGGGGCTCGGTTTGGCCTCAGTTGCGCTTCGAACAGGTGTCGGCCACGAAGCCCGAATCGACCCGGACAGCGCGCGGACAAGAGAGAAGGGGCAGCCGTGTGGCTACCCCTTCGACGCCCGTGCCGGGCGGTCCGCTACTCGTCGAAACGGCGGCGGAACCGGTCCTCCATCCGGCTGGTGAACGACCCTCCGCCACCCTTATTCCGGCGGCGCGGCGCACCGGCCGCCGGTCCGGGATGCTCCGACCGCCCCGCCATCCGGGGGCCGGTGATGGCAAACACCACTCCGCCGAACATGACGATGAAGCCGAAGACGCTCAGAATTGGGAAGCTACCGATCATCGTGGCCTTGAACGCCACGCCGGAAACCAGCATGGCCAAGCCGATGACGAACAACGCCGCGCCCTGCAGGCGCCGCCGCGCGGTCGGTGCGCGGAACCCTCCGCCACGGACGCTCGAGGCGAATTTGGGATCCTCGGCGTAGAGAGCGCTCTCGATCTGATCGAGCATCCGCTGCTCATGATCGGAGAGTGGCATTCGTCCCTCCTTGCCGACAGTTGGACACGTAACTATCGATAGCACGCGGATGCCCATTGTAGGGGCAACTAACACAGATGATACGAGGTCGATCTGCGCCGTACCACTGGTTCGGCACCGATTCTATCCCCGCAGCGTCCAGACAATATTGTCGCCCGCCAACGGCCGTGCGTTACAACCGGCTTAGCCAAAACTCGAGCAGTCGCGCCGCTTGCCACCACCGCCCGTCGCACAGGCACCGTCGGGTCCGATAATGGCTCTGCACCGGCACGGCGTGGGAGCAACCGGAAGCCGGATCACTGGATGAGGAGGGCACCGCGAGTTGGCGATCTTTCTCATCGATTTCCCGCCGAACGAGATGGAGCGCCGTCTGCGCGACGCCCTGGGCGTTTACGTCGATGCGATGCGATACCCGCGGGGCACCGAGAACCAGCGGGCCGCCATGTGGCTCGAGCACATCCGCCGGCGCGGGTGGCAGGCGGCGGCCGTCGTCGAGGCCGAGGCTGCCGAGGACGGGGCGGAGCCCTCGCCCGCCGAACTCAGCGACGCGCCCCTGCTCGGTGTCGCCTACGGCTACCCCGGGGCGCCCGGTCAGTGGTGGCAACAGCAGGTGGTGCTGGGTTTGCAGCGCGGCGGCCTACCGCCCGAGGTCATCGACCGGCTGATGACCAGCTATTTCGAGCTGACCGAGCTGCACATCCACCCCCGCGCGCAAGGCCGCGGCCTGGGCGAGGCGCTGGCCCGCCGGCTGCTCGCCAATCGCGACGAGCGCAACGTGCTGCTGTCCACCCCGGAAACCAACGGCGAGGCCAACCGCGCGTGGCGCCTGTACCGGCGGCTGGGCTTCACCGACATCATCCGGCGCTACCACTTCGCCGGGGACCCACGGGCATTCGCGATCCTGGGCCGCCCGCTGCCGCTGTAGCGGGGCCCGATCTGGCACGATGACCTGGTGCGCGCCAGCTCTCCCCCGCTTCGAGCCCGACGACCTGCCGCGCGGCGGCGCCGCGTGCTGGCGATCGCCATGCTGCTGTTCCTGGTGCCCCTGATGACCGGGTGCCTGCGGGCCAGGGCCTCGTTCACCATTTCCGCCGACGACCTGGTGTCCGGGGACATCATCGCCGCGGCGAAGCCGAAAACCCCCAAGGACACCGGCCCGCAGCTGGACAGCAACAACCTGCCGTTCAGTCAGAAGGTGGCGGTGTCCAACTACGACAGCGACGGCTATGTCGGGTCGCAAGCGGTGTTCTCCGACCTGACCTTCGCCGAGCTGCCGCAGCTGGCCAACATGAACTCCAACGCCGCAGGCGTGAACCTGTCGCTGCGCCGAAACGGCAACCTGGTGCTCCTGGAGGGCCGCGCCGACCTGACGGCGGTGACCGACCCCGACGCCGACGTCGAGCTGACCGTCGCGTTCCCCGGGCCGGTGACCTCGACCAACGGCGACCGCGTCGAGTCCGACGCGGTGTCCTGGAAGCTCAAGCCGGGCGTGGTGAGCACGATGACCGCCCAGGCCCGCTACACCGACCCGAGCACCCGCTCGTTCACCGGAGCGGGCGTCTGGCTGGGCATCGCGTCGTTCGCGGCCGCCGGCGTGGTGGCGCTGCTGGCCTGGGTCAGCCGGGACCGCTCCGAGCGGCTCACCGCGCCGCGCGATCAGCCGCCGGCAGCGTAGCCGCCTTGAGCTAGACGCGCTGCGCGGGCGACCAGTACGAGATCATCTCGGCGAACGTCTGGAACGCCGGACCGGACAGCCCGTACGTCGCCTCGAGGTGGATGCTCAGCGGGAAGCCGAGCTCGGCGACGCCGTCGACCACCCGCTTGTACACGTCGAGCATCAGCTGGCGTTTCTGCGGGGGCTCGGCGCCGGCCAGCCGCTTGACGAACTCCTGCTCCTCGGCCACCGCGGCGTTGCCCGGGTCCTGGATGAGCCAGTTGATCAGGCCGACGCGGTTCTCCACCTGCGGCACGAAGCCGAACGACAGCAGGATCTCGGGCCGGTGATGGGTCGTCCTGGCGAACTCGGTCAAAAAACCCACGATCGCGTCGGAGTACAGCAACTGGGTCATCGCGTAGGTCGCGCCCTGATCGCACTTGAAGTTGAGGCGGCCCTGTTCGCCCTCGCGGGTCGGGATCAGGATCACCCCGCGGTTGGGCACCAGGTCCCGGTAGATCGACAGGGCGTCGGTCGGCGCGACGCCGTCGCCCTCACCGTCGTTCATGGTGCGCGGCACGCCGACGAACACCACGCCCTCCATGCCGGCGTCGGTCAGTTCGGTGAGCCGCCCACGCAGCGCGGGTTCGCCCATGAACGCGGTGACCTGCGTGCACAGGCCGTTGATCCCCGGCAGCTCAGGCCGAACGATCGACCAGAAGTCGAGCACGTCGAACTTGGGCTTCATCGGGACCGGACGGTCGTCGTCCTCGGCGATGATGCCGGGAATCATGACGTGCCGGATCTGGCCGTCGAGCCCGGAGTCGGCCGAGTGCCGCACCACTTTCGCCGCCTCTTCTTCGGCGCGCGCCCGACCGTCTTGGGTGTTCGGCGGCACCAACTCGAGCGCGATGGTGTTGAGGGTCACGCGGGTCCTCTCCAATTGACGACTGCTGCCCGGCCGCGCGACGACGGCAACCAGACCTCCGCCAGCATAGGACCGGGATAGTGAGGCAGGCGAAGCAACTGGGTTGTCGCGCCGAATACACTGGTCGGGCCCAGAGGGCATAAGTCACGCCGAGCAGAAAGGGGCGCCGCGCTGAGCCTGCAAACCCCGGCAGCAGCGGCCACCGTCGAGTTGACCGGCGCCGTCACCGACCGACTTCGGCGGTACCTGCGCGAGCGGCGGGCCGAGACCGCCTACATCGGTGACGATTACGGCCTCCTGGTCGAGGCGCTGGAAGACTTCGTGCTGGGCGGCGGCAAGCGGCTGCGGCCCACCTTCGCCTATTGGGGCTGGCGGGCCGTGACAAGCAAAGAACCCGATTCCGAAGCGCTGCTACTGTTTTCGGCGCTGGAGCTGCTGCACGCCTCCGCGCTGGTACACGACGACGTGATCGACGATTCCTCCACCCGCCGCGGCCGGCCGACGACGCACGTCCGCTTCGCGGCGCTGCACCGCGACCGCGACTGGCGGGGTTCGGCCGACAAGTTCGGGATTTCGGCGGCCATTCTGCTCGGCGACCTGGCCTTGGCCTGGGCCGACGACATCGTCTTCCGGGCGGATCTGTCTCCCGACGCGCAGCGGCGAGTCCGGCGGGTCTGGGCCGACATCCGCACCGAGGTGCTCGGCGGGCAATTCCTCGACATCGTCGCCGAGGCCGGCGCGGCCGAGTCGATCGCGTCGGCGATGAACGTCAACACCTTTAAAACCGCGTGCTACACCGTGTCACGCCCGCTGCAGCTGGGGGCGGCCACCGCCGCCGACCGGCCCGACGTGCAGGCCATCTTCGCGCAGTTCGGGACCGACATCGGCGTCGCGTTCCAGCTGCGCGACGACGTGCTGGGCGTGTTCGGCGATCCGGCCGTGACCGGCAAGCCCTCCGGTGACGATCTGCGATCGGGCAAGCGCACCGTGCTGCTCGCCGAGGCGCTGCAGCTGGCGGACGCCTCGGATCCGCCGGCGGCCAACCTATTACGCAGCTCGGTCGGTGCCGGGCTGACCGACGCACAGGTGGTCGAACTGCGCGAAGCCATCGAGTCGGTGGGCGCGCTGGCCGCGGCCGAGGAACGCATCGCCACGTTGACCCGACGAGCGCTGGACGCGCTGGCGGCCGCACCCATCAACGCGACGGCCAAATCGGGCCTGTCCGAAATGGCCAGGATGGCCACGAACCGGTCGGCCTGATCCGATGACCTCCCCGATCCCCACCCCGTCGGCCGATCCTGTGCGATCAAAAAGGTCAGTCGGACAACGACTTTCGGAGATCGTCGCATTCGCGGCGACACCGCAAGCCCGCCCCGCGAAGCTCGGGTTCCTGGCTTCGGTGCTGATCACCGTCGGCGGCCTCGGCGCCGGCAGCACCAAGCCACACGACCCGCTGCTGGAGTCGCTGCACATGTCCTGGCTGCGTTTCGGCCACGGGCTGGTGCTCTCGTCCATCGTGTTGTGGGCGGGCGTCGCCCTGATGCTGTTCGCCTGGCTGCTGCTGGGCCGACGGGCGCTGGCCGGCGAAACCACCGAGTTCATGATGCGGGCCACCACCGGCTTCTGGCTGGCGCCGCTGCTGCTTTCGGTGCCCGTCTTCAGCCGTGACACCTACTCGTATCTGGCGCAGGGCGCGCTGCTGCGCGACGGCTTCGACCCTTATGCCGTGGGCCCGGTAGCCAATCCGAACACCTTGCTGGACAACGTAAGTCCCATCTGGACCATCACCACCGCACCCTACGGCCCGGTGTTCATTCTGGTCGCGAAGGTCGTCACGATGGTGATCGGCAACCACGTGATCGTCGGGACCATGCTGCTGCGTCTGTGCATGCTGCCCGGGCTGGCGCTGTTGATCTGGGCCACGCCGCGGCTGGCCCATCATCTGGGCAGCAGCGGCTCGATCGCGTTGTGGATCTGTGTGCTCAACCCGCTGGTGCTCATCCACCTGATGGGCGGGGTGCACAACGAGATGCTGATGGTTGGCCTGATGGCCGCCGGTATCGCGCTGACTTTCCAGGGCCGCCACGCGTTCGGCATCACGCTGGTCACCATCGGGATCGCGGTCAAGGCCACGGCGGGGATCGCGCTGCCGTTTTTGGTCTGGGTGTGGATGCGGCACCTGCGCGAGCAAAAGGGCTATCGGCCGGTCCGCGCGTTCGTGGCGGCCTCGGCGATGGCGCTGCTGATCTCCGCCGTGGTGTTCGGCATCCTGACCGCGGTCGCCGGGGTCGGGTTCGGCTGGCTGACCGCGCTGGCCGGGTCGGTGAAGATCATCAACTGGCTGAGCGTGCCGACCGCCGCGGCCAACCTGATTCATTTCCTGGGCAGCGGGTTCTTCGCGGTCAACTTCTACGCGACGCTGCTGATCACCCGGTACATCGGCATCGGGGTCATCGTCTTGGCGCTGCCCCTGGTGTGGTGGCGATCCCGGCACGACGACCGCGGCGCGCTGACCGGCATGGCGTGGGCGATGGTGATCGTGGTGCTGTTCGTGCCCGCCGCGCTGCCCTGGTACTACTCGTGGCCGCTCGCGGTGGCGGCCCCGCTGGCCCAGTCACGACGGGCGGTCGCGATTATCGCCGGGCTCTCGACGTGGGTCATGGTGATCTTCAAACCCGATGGCTCGCACGGCATGTACTCGTGGCTGCACTTCTTGTTGGCGACGGCCGTCGCGCTGGGCGCCTGGTATGCGCTGTACCGGGTCCCGGCGGTGCGCACCGACGAGGCCGAAGAGCCCGTCGCCGCCTAGTACGCCTTAGTAGGCCATCGCCTGGGCGCGGCGCATGACTTCGCGCGCCTGATGCGCCTGCAGCGCGTCGACCGGGCGCGCGTTGCTCAGGGAATCGCGGCTGCCGTCGCGGGTGACCGTCAGCGACGGGTCAGGCGTGAACAACCAGCGCACGATCTCGGTTTCGTGATAGCCGCCGTCGTGCAGGATCGTCAGCAGGCCGGGCAGGCTCTTGACGACCTCGCCGGAATTGGTGAAGAACAGCTGCGGTACCACGACGGCGCCTTCGCGCCGCACCGCGACCAGATGGCCTTCGCGTAGCTGCTGCTGCACCTTGGTCACCGGAATGCCCAGCAATTCGGCTACCCGGGGCAGCTCGTATATCGGCTCGTCGGGCTCTAGAACATCGTCGCCGGCCGGAATGCTCCCCACGGCGCCAGTCTAGGCCTCGGCACGCGCCGAAAGTATGCCTTCAACCGATGTTCCGGCCCTAATGACAACGCCGCACCTACGATTGGCCCCGTGACCAGACCCGGGGCGGGCGACCCGTTGGAGAACGCGCTGCTCGATGGCCGCTACCTGGTCCAGTCCAAGATCGCCAGCGGCGGCACCTCGACGGTGTACCGCGGCCTCGACACCCGGCTGGACCGGCCGGTCGCGCTGAAGGTGATGGATGCCCGGTACGCCGGCGACGAGCAGTTCCTGACCCGCTTCCAGCTGGAAGCCCGCACGGTCGCCCGGCTGAAGAACCCCGGGCTGGTCGCCGTCTACGACCAGGGCCTCGACGCCAGGCACCCCTTCCTGGTGATGGAGCTCATCGAGGGCGGCACGCTGCGCGAGTTGCTGGCCGAGCGTGGCCCGATGCCGCCGCACGCCGTCGCGGCGGTGCTGCGCCCGGTGCTGGGTGGGCTGGCCGCCGCGCACCGGGCCGGCCTGGTGCATCGCGACGTCAAGCCCGAGAACGTGCTGATCTCCGACGACGGCGAGGTCAAGATCGCCGACTTCGGATTGGTGCGCGCCGTAGCGGCGGCCGGAATCACCTCCGCCAGCGTCATTTTGGGGACGGCGGCCTACCTGTCCCCCGAGCAGGTTCGCGACGGCAACGCCGGGCCGCGCAGCGACGTCTACTCCGCGGGGATCCTCACCTACGAGTTACTGACCGGGCGCGCGCCGTTCACCGGCGATTCCTCGCTGTCGATCGCCTACCAACGGCTGGATCACGACGTGCCGCGCCCCGGATCCGTGATCGAGGGAGTGCCAACACAATTCGACGACTTCGTGGCGTGCGCGACCGCCCGGGATCCCGCCGAACGCTATGCCGACGCCATCGAGATGGCCGCCGATCTGGAGGCGATCGCCGAGGAGTTGCAGCTGCCGGATTTCCGGGTGCCCGCCCCGCGCAACTCCGCGCAACACCGGTCCGCGGAGCTGCACCACGGCCGGATGACCGAGAGCCGTCCCGCTGCGCCCCCACCGCCGGCCAAGGTTCACCAGCCGACCCGCCAGTTCACCCGCGGCCCCGAGGACTGGCCGGAGCGACGGCCGCAGGAGTCGCATCCCGAGCCGGACCACGAATACCAGCCGATCTCAGGGGAATTCGCCGGCATCGCGATGAGCGAGTTCGTGTGGGCGCGGCAACGCTCCCGGCGCATGGTGCTGATCTGGGTCGCGATCATCCTGGCGTTCTCCGGGCTGGTGGCAACCGCGGCCTGGACGATCGGCAACAACCTGAATGGCCTGCTGTAGGGCGTTAGCCGAAAGCTGCTCGCGACACGAATCTTAATGTAATCTCAAAGTTCTCTTATTTTTCTTACTTTCCGTGTACTGTGCTGGGGTATGAGTTCAACAATGAACCGCGAGCACGCAGTGGTGCTCGGCGCCGGAATGGCGGGTTTGTTTGCCGCGCGGGTACTTTCGGAGCAATTCGACTCGGTTACCGTGGTGGAGCGGGACAGGTTGCCCGGCTATCCCACCGAGCGAAAGGGCGTTCCGCAGGGGCGTCATCTGCACAATTTCTTGAGCCGTGGCGTCAACGTGATGACGGAGCTGTTCCCGGGGATACTCGACGAGTTGGCCACCGCCGGAGCGGTCGTCGCCACCGACGGAGACCTATCCCGGATGTATGTGCGCTTCGGGGGTTCCGTGCTGAAGCGTTCGGGCACGTTGAGCGACCCCGGCCTGCTAACCCTGTGCCCGGCGACCCGGCCGTTTCTGGAATTCCACGTCCGCCGCCGCGTCACGGGTCTGCCCAACGTGACGTTCCTGGATGAGCACGATGTGGCGGAACCCCTGGTCGACGGCGACGCCGTCACCGGTGTGCGAATCACCAAGCGCAACACGGGGTTTGCGAGCACACTGGCCGCCGATCTGGTGGTTGACACCATGGGCCGGGCGTCGCGCACCCCGGCATTCCTGGAGGGCTTGGGATACGGGCGGCCCGCCGAAGATCGTACCGAAGCCAAGGTGGCCTATTCGAGCCAACGATTGAGCATCCCCAAGGGGCGCATCGCCGAGCACCTGGTGATGTTCAACCCGGGCGGCGGCCAACCCGGCGGCCTGCTGGTCGCGGGTGAACACGACACGTGGACGCTGGCGATCGCCCAATTGGTCGACGTCGGCCACCCGCCAACCGATTTCGCCGCGATGATCACAATTGCCGAGCAGGCCCTGCCCGCGGCGATCGCCAATGGGCTGCGCAGCGCCCAGCCGATTGGCGAGGCCGTGACGTATCGCCACACCAGCTCGGTCTGGCGGCGCTACGACCAAATGCCCACCTTCCCGTCGGGCCTGCTGGTCATGGGAGACGCCGTGTGCAGCCTCGACCCGATCTACGGGCAAGGCATGACCGTGGCGGCGCTGGAAGCCCAGACCCTGCGCGATTGCCTGCGGTCGGGCGATGCCCAACTGGCGCAACACTTTTTCACCGCAGCAGCCCAGTACATAGGGTCGACCTGGGCCAGTAACCGGGCCCGCGACCGGCACGCCTTCCCCGTCCGCACACGGCGTTCGGTGCGACAGCTGGCGGAGGGCTGGTTTGTGAAGGCGGTGCTGAACGCCGCCGCCAACGACGTCGCGGTGACCGAACGCTTCTTGCGAATCAGCAACCTGATCGACTCGCAGGCACAGCTGCAAGATCCCGCCCTGCTGGCCCGCATCGTGGCGGCCAACCTGCGGGCCCTGTTCACGCAAACGCGGACCCACGCAGCCAAAGGCTTGGCGGCCGGGAACGCGAGTGGCCGCCTGCGACCCATGCCGTCGACCGTGGTCGGCCGATGCAGCCGATGAATTAGTCGCGCAGCATCTCCGCGACCAGGAACGCCAACTCCAGCGACTGCTGGGTATTCAAGCGCGGGTCGCACGCGGTCTCGTAGCGGCCGGCCAGGTCGCTGTCCGAAATGTCTTGTGCGCCACCGAGACACTCGGTGACGTTCTCGCCGGTGATCTCGACGTGAATGCCACCCGGATGCGTGCCCAGCGCGCGATGCACCTCGAAGAAGCCCTGCACCTCGTCGACGATGCGGTCGAAGTGGCGGGTCTTGTATCCGGTCGACGACTCGTGGGTGTTGCCGTGCATCGGGTCGCACTGCCAGATCACCTGGTGACCGGTGGCCTGAACCTTCTCGATGATGGGCGGCAGGACATCGCGCACCTTGTGGTTGCCCAGCCGGCTCACCAGCGTCAGACGGCCCGGCTTGTTGTGCGGGTCCAGCCGCTCGACGTATTCGACGGCCAGCTCGGGCGTCATCGTCGGGCCGATCTTGACACCGATCGGGTTGGCGATCACCTCGGCGAACGCGACATGCGCGCCGTCGAGCTGGCGAGTCCGCTCCCCGATCCACACGGTGTGCGCCGACAGGTCGTACAGCTGCGGCTCGCCCTCGATGTCGGACAACCGCAGCATGGACCGTTCGTAATCGAGCACCAAAGCCTCATGGCTGGCGTAGATCTCGGCGGTCTGCAGGTTCCGGTCGGCCACCCCACAGGCGCTCATGAATTTCAGCCCTCGGTCGATCTCGGAGGCCAGGGCCTCGTACCGCGCGCCGGCCGGCGAGGTCCGGACGAACTCCCGGTTCCAGTCGTGCACCAGGTGCAGCGACGCCAGTCCTGACGACGTCAGCGCGCGCACCAGGTTCATCGCGGCGCTGGCATTGGCGTAGGCGCGCACCAGCCGCGACGGGTCGTGCTCGCGGACGGCGGCGTCCGGGGCGAAGCCGTTGATCATGTCGCCGCGGTAGGACTTCAGGCCCAGTGCGTCGATGTCGGCCGAGCGCGGCTTGGCGTACTGCCCGGCGATGCGGGCCACCTTGACCACCGGCATGCTCGAGCCGTAGGTCAGCACGACGGCCATCTGCAGCAGGGTGCGGATGTTGCCGCGGATGTGGGGCTCGGTGTTGTCGGTGAACGTCTCGGCGCAGTCGCCGCCCTGCAGCAGGAAGGCCTCGCCCCTGGCGACCTGGGCCAGCTGCTCCTGCAGCCGCACGACCTCGGACGGCACGGTCACGGGGGGGACGCTTTCGAGGACGGTGCGCATTGCCAGGGCCGGGTCGGTGGGCCAGCTGGGCTGCTGCGCTGCGGGTTTTGCCAAGGCGGCGTCCAGCCGGGCCCGCAAATCGGCCGGCAGCGGCGGCAACGGCGGCAGCTGGTCGATGGGGATATCGACTGTCCAGTTCATCGGTCCATCGTAACCGGCAGCCAGACCTCACCTGGCCACGCCTGATCAGGGCTAACGCCGTCGCAGCGCAGTCAGCCGCCGTCGGACATGATCAGCTGGAAACGGAGCAGCTGGTCGCGGGCGTCGACGAGCGCGTCGTGGACATCGCGGTTGCGCGGCGGCATCCGGGGCGATCCCCGGTCCTCCCACAGCTGGCGCAGTTCCCGGGTGAAACGCGGGATGGCCTTGGGCAGGCCCGGCATCGGGCCCCACAGCTGGCACAGGGCCACGTGGTCGTAGGCCCCCACCCACGCCCACAGCTCGATCGGTTCCGGACCGCCGACACCGAAGAACTCCTCCAGGTCGTGCCGAATCTGCCTGCGCGAGCGCCACAGTTGCGACGCCGGCGGCGGCAGCTTCGGCAACACGTTGGCGCGCACCCAGCTGCCGGCGCGCTCGGGGTCGAACTCCGTGGACACGGCGTAGTACTCGCGGCCATCCTCGGCGACCACGCCGATCGAGATCAGCTCGATGGTGCGGCCATCCTCGATGAACTCGGTGTCGTAGAAATACCGCACCTGGAAAAGCCTAGGGGCTGGCTATTGGGCGATCAGGATGGGCTCGGTGGGCGGCGGCGCGGGGTGGACGTCGTGATCGAGCTGGGCGGCGATCGTCCGCTCGTCGGGCAGCCGCGGCGTGCCCGCGATCGCCGATTGCAGCCACAGCTTGGCCTGCACGACGGGCCGGCGCCACTTGCGTTCCCGCTCTAGGGCACGGCGCATCTTGTCCGGCTGCGCGTTGTAGCGCCACCGCGACCACGGGGCGTGCGGGCGCGACAGCCGGACCGCGCCGATGACCAGCAGGACGACGATGAACATGCCGAGCAGACCGGTCCACACCTTGCCCTTGAGCACCGTCACCACCGCCATCGGCAGCGTCAACGCCATCGCGCTGCCCACGGCCACGTGCCAGGAAAACGAGTCGCGGCCGTGCCAGATCGGGAAGAAGAACATCAGCGGGTGCAGGCCCATGATCAACAGCCCGGCCACCGCCACCGCGGCGAACACCGCGTCGACCGACGTCCGGCCGTCTTCTTCCCAGTAGACGTCGGACAGGTGCAGGATCAGTGCGTACTCGTCGAGCACCAGGGCGGCACCGATTCCGAAACATACTGCAATTACGGTCATTTCGGTTTCTCGCCCGTTGACGGACATGGTCACCAACGTCAGCCCGGACAGCATCACCAGCACCACCCCGAACGTGACGTGGTGGATGTGCAGTCCCCCGATGTGGACGTTGCGCGGCTCCCACCACTTGGGCGGACGCCCGGCCTGTTTTCGATGACGGATCAGGCGCACGAAGGTTCGGGTGACGAAAAAGGTCAGGATGAACGCGATCAGGCAGCACAGCAGCGGCAGGCGGCCATGGTCGACGATGTCATGCGAGAACCAGCGGGACACCTTTGCAACCTACGCCCGCGCTTTCACACCTCCCGGGAGCCGCGCTGCGGCCGTGCTCGCCGGTGCCGCCCGAGCGCACCCACTACGCTGTTTTTCGACATGAGTAATCGGCAGGCGCCCGGCGTGGGCAGTCTCGGGCGGGCGTTGTTGTGGTCTTTGCTCTGGCTGCTGGCGGTTTTCGCGCTGGGCTACGCGGCCTGGCGGCTATTCGGGCACACGCCCTACCGAATCGACATCGACGTCTATCAGATGGGCGGCCAGACCTGGCTGGACGGGCGCCCGCTGTACCGCGGCGATGTGTTGTTCCACACACCCATCGGGCTGAATCTGCCGTTCACCTATCCCCCGCTGGCGGCGGTCATCTTCGCCCCCTTCGCCTGGCTGCACATGCCGGCGGCCAGCGTCGCGATCACCGCGTTGACGCTGGTGCTGCTGATCGTGTCGACGACGATCGTGCTCAGCGGCCTGGATGTCTGGAACACCTCGAAACTGCTGCCCGGCCCGGCCTGGCTGCGCCGGCTGTGGCTGGCGGCGGTCATCGTGGCCCCGGCCGCCATCTGGCTGGAGCCGATCAGCTCGAACTTCGCCTTCGGGCAGATCAACGTCGTGCTGATGACGCTGGTGATCGCCGACTGCGTGCCGCGCCGGACCCCGTGGCCCCGCGGCGTGCTGCTGGGGCTGGGGATGGCGCTGAAGCTGACTCCCGCGGTTTTCCTGCTCTACTTCCTGCTGCGCCGCGACACCCGAGCGACGCTGACGGCGATGGCGTCGTTCGCGGCCACGACGCTGCTCGGGTTCGTGCTGGCGTGGAGCGACTCGTGGGAGTACTGGACGCGCACCGTCCAGCACACCGACCGAATCGGTGAGGCGGGACTGAACACCGACCAGAACATCGCCGGCGCGCTGGCCAGACTGGGCCTCGGCGAGCACGCGCGCTTCGCGCTGTGGGTGCTGGGCTGCTTCGCCGTGCTGGCGCTGACCGTGTGGGCGATGCGGCGCGTGCTGCGGGCGGGCGAGCCGACACTGGCGTTGATCTGCGTCGCCCTGTTCGGCTTGGTGGTCTCGCCGGTCTCGTGGTCACACCACTGGGTGTGGGTGCTGCCCACCATCCTGGTGACGGCGATCCTGGGTTGGCGGCGCCGCAACATCGCGCTGGGCGTGGTGAGCGCCGCCGGCATCGCACTGATGTACCGCACGCCGATCGACCTGCTGCCCAAGCACCACGAGGCGAGCGCGGTCTGGTGGCGTCAGCTCTTCGGGATGTCCTACGTGTGGTGGGCGCTGGCCGTCATTCTCGCAGCCGGGTTCACGGTCGTCGCCCGGGTCTCGTCGCCGGACGACGACACGGAGCCGACGGATGCAGCCGCCGACCGTCAGCTGATCAGCGACGTCAACGTCGCGACTTAGCCGGCGGCGGTTTCGGGGATTCGTGCCGAGCCGTTCGTCGGAGCCGAGCCGTCGCCGTTTTTGACGGTGGCCGCGTAGATGTCGACGTATTCCTGGCCGGACAGGCCCATCAGCTCGTAGATCACTTCGTCGGTGACGGCCCGCTCGATGAAGCGGTTGCCGGCCAGCCCGTCGAATCGGGAGAAGTCCATCGGCTTACCGAACCGGACGGTGACCCGGCCGAAGCGCAGCCACGTGGTGCCCGGCGGGTTGACGGCGTCGGTACCGATCATCGCGACCGGAATCACCGGAACGCCGGTCTCCAGGGCGAGCCGGGCCAGGCCGGTCTTGCCCTTGTACAGCCTGCCGTCGGGCGAGCGGGTGCCCTCGGGGTACATGCCCATCAACTTGCCCGCACCCAGCACCCCCTGGGCGGTGTCCAGTGCGGCCTGCGCGGCGTCGGCGTTGCTGCGGTCGATCGGCACCTGGCCGACGGCGGTGAAGAACCACCGGCTGAACCAGCCCTTGATGCCGGTGCCTGTGAAATATTCGGACTTCGCCAGGAACGTGATCCGGCGCCGCACCACCAGCGGCAGGAAGAAGCTGTCCATCACCGCCAGGTGGTTACTGGCCAGGATCGCCGGACCCGAGCTCGGAACATATTCCAGGCCTTCGACTTTCGGCCGACCCATCAAGTGCAGCAGCGGGCCAAGGAAGATGTACTTCAAAAGCCAGTACGCCATGGCCCCTCCCTTTCACCCGAACCGATCGTGTTCTGCGCCAACTGTACCCATCCGCGCCGGACGGGACCACCTACGACGCGTGTTGTCAGTCGTCGATGGTGACCGGGATCGGCTGGTAGCGGGTGGCCGCGTGGGGGTCGGCCGGGGTCGGTTCGTCCGGCTCGGGATCCGGCCCGGCGCCGGGCGGCCCGTCGGGGGGCGGCTTCGCCGAGTGGTCGATGTCGTCGACGATCGCGCGGATCACCTCGAGCAGCGCGATGCTGTGGTCGGCGATCACCGTGATCAGCGGGTGCTGGTCGCCGGAGGCCAGGGCGGCCAGCGCGCACACCGGGCACCAGATCTGCTGGCACTTGCCCGTCCCGACGCCGCCGCCGGCCGTCAACGCGGCCGCCGTCCGCAGCGCGGGATCGATTCCGTCCAGGATCGCCTGGGCGAGCCTGCGCAGCTCGGGACCGAGTTCGGGATGCGCCGCGTTCACTTGGGCCACACCTCCGGATCTGGTCTAAAACGAACTGTCAGCTCACCGCCCCGCAGGCGCGCGTCGAGCACTGTGCACCGCCGTAGCACCGACGCCAACCGAACCCGGCGCCGCAAGCCGCCGGCGCTGATGATCAAGTCGTCGCCGACCCGGCCCAGCGCCAGCGTTCCGGCGTCGAGCTGGGGCAACGTTAGCCGCATACGGTATATCGACCCAAGTCCCGATCCGGATTCGAGGTCCACAATAGGGCGCACCGGCCCCGGTGGAGCCGCTCCACGCCGCAGCCGGGCGCCGTCGAGCAGCGCGCCGAGCGCCTTGGGGCCGATCGGCTCCCCGGACAGGTGCGGGGTCAGCACCAGCGCCACGTCGCCGAAGGTGGTGTCGAGTTCGTCGAGCACAGCGCGCTGCTCCGAGATGCGTTCGCCGTACCAATAGAAGGCAGGGTGGTCGGGCAGGTTGCGGTATTCGTAGGACGCGTCCTCGACCAGAACCTGGTTGACGATCAGCTCCTCGACGCGGACACCCATCAGCGACAGCGAGCCCAGCGTGCGCACCGCCTCGGCGGCCACCACCCGCTCGGGCGTCAACACCAGGTGCGCGCTGACCTGATCGCCGTCGGTCAGCAGGGCGCTGAGCGCATCGACGCTGCCGCTGATCCGCTCGAGCAGTTCGACGACGGCCGCCGACCGGGGGTCCTCGGCGGCGATCGACAGCCGGCGGTGCCGCGGCCACGCCCGCTCCACGTAAAGCCCAAAAGTGGCGGGCAGCGTCAACATTCGCAGCGCATCGGCGGTCGAGGCGCAGTCGACGACGATGCGATCCCAGCGCCCGGAGTCCGCCAGCTCCCCGACCGCGTGCAGGCCGAGAACTTCCTGAATCCCGGGCAGCGCCGAAAGTTCTTCGGGCGCAATGGTACTGAGCTCAGAATCGGGAAACCGCCGATTCAGGGCGGTGACCACCTCGAGCCAGCGAGCCTCCAGCAGGGCCAGCGTGTCCAGCGCCAGCGCGTCGAGGAAGCCGCCACCGGCGTCGCTGTCGTTGGCGAGCACCGAGACCAGTTCACCCCGGCCGCTCGGCGGGACGGGGATGCCCAGCACGTCGCCCAGCGAGTGCGCCTGGTCGGTGGACACGACGAGCACCCGTCGCCCGTCGGTCGCATCACAGACCGCGCTAGCGGCTGCCAGCGTGGACTTCCCTACCCCACCCTTGCCGACGAAGAGACTGATCCGGGCCGGGGTAAGCGCGGCGGACTCACTCAGCCTCGACTCGTTTCTTCAGGTCCTTTAACGCGGTGTCGGTCAGCCTTCGCTCGGCCTTGCGCTTGAGCAGGCCGATCATCGGCATGGCCAGGTCGACGGCGAGTTCGTAGGTGACATCGGTGCCAGAACCCTTGGCCGCCAAGCGATATGAGCCTTCGAGGGAGCGCAGCAACGAGCTGGAGACCAGACTCCAGCTCAGCGACCGGTGGTCGGCGGGCCATTGGTAGGACATGACCATGGTGTCCTTGATGACGCCGGCGTCCATCACGAATCGCACCGTCTTCGGGTAGCCGTGGGACCCGCGCTCCTGCACTTCGGCTTCCTTGTACTCCGAGATCCACTGCGGGTAGGAGTCGATGTCGGCGATCACCTTCAAGATCGTGTCCGGATCCGCCTCGATGTGGATGGTCTGCGTCGTCTTGTCCGCCACCTGGCTGCTACCTCTCTCCCGCGAGCGCGCGATCCCCCGCGATCGGCGGTAGTAATTGCTTCCGGCCGAAACGGTACTCTCGCGCGGACCTTGACCGGAGTCAAAGTACCGGAGAAACACCGACCGGACGCGACCGCTCCAGCGTCGTCTTGAGCCCGAAGGCCATTTTCTTGCCCGCCACCCGTCGGACGTGTGTCATCTTCGCCAGGTTCAGCTTGGCCAGCTCCGAGGCCGCGACCCCCGTCGGCTCGGCATGCAGGAAGTAGTGCAGCACCACCCCGTCCAGCGACGGTTCCAGCCAGACCTCCATGGTCCCCGTCAGCGCGCCGGTCACCGCCCAGCGGATCCCTTTTTCACCGCGGTCCTCGACGACCTGCAGCCGCAGATCGGGCCACCAGCGGCGCCAGCTCGACTGGTCGGCGACCGCGGCGCCGACTTGTGCGCCGGGCGCGGCGACGTAGGTCTGATCCGCGATCTGGATGCTGTTCATCGCCCCAGCTTCACACACCGGCCCGGCGGGTCGTACGCCATGTCCGTGCAATCGTGACGGTGCCCAACCATTGCTTTTCCATCCTGGGCTAATGCCGGGATTAGGCTGGGCGCAGCAACCCGGGCCTGCCCCTCTAGTCCCACGAAGTTCGAACGAGGTCATCACAGTGCGCCAGTACAGCGTCCCTGCCCGCTTTTCCGTCGGCGAGCACGACAACATCGCAGCGACGGTCTTCGAGCACGAGCGCGATGATCCCGACTTTGTCATCTATCAACGCCAGGTCGACGGCGAGTGGACCGACGTCACCTGCGCCGAGGCGGCCGAGCAGGTGCGGTCGGCCGCGCTGGGCCTGATCGAGCTGGGCGTGCAGGCCGGCGACCGGGTGTCCATCTTCTCGGCCACCCGCTACGAGTGGGCCATCCTCGATCTCGCGATCCTGGCCGTCGGCGCGGTCACGGTGCCGATCTACGAGACGTCGTCGGCCGAGCAGGTGCGCTGGGTGCTGCAGGATTCCGAGGCCGTGCTGGCCTTCGTCGAGACCGACGCGCACGCCAAGATGGTCACCGAGCTCACCGGCGAGCTGCCCGGCCTGCGCCGGGTTCTGCACATCGACGGCTCGGGCCCCAAGGCGCTCGACCAGCTCGACGAGGCCGCCGCGGCGCGCGACGCCGAGGAGCTGACGGCCCGGCAGTCGGCGCTGCGCTCGACCGACCCGGCCACGCTGATCTACACCTCGGGTACCACCGGCCGGCCCAAGGGCTGCCAGCTCACCCACTCCAACCTGCTGCACGAGACCCGGGGCACCCAGGAATGCCTCCCGACGCTGTTGAAAGAGGGGCAGCGGCTGCTGGTGTTCCTGCCGCTGGCTCACGTGCTGGCGCGGGCGCTGACCCTCTCGGCGTTCGCCAGCAAAGTCACCGTCGGGTTCACCAGCGACATCAAGAACCTGCTGCCGATGCTCGCGGTGTTCAAACCGACTGTGGTGGTGTCTGTTCCGCGGGTCTTCGAGAAGGTGTACAACACCGCCGAGCAGAACGCTTCCAACGACGGCAAAGGCAAGATCTTCAAGATGGCCGCCGACACCGCGGTGGCGTGGAGCCAGGCGCACGACGACGGCAAGCCGGGGCTGATGCTGCGCGCCCGGCACGCGCTGTTCGACAAGCTCGTCTACCACAAGCTGCGCGCCGCCCTCGGCGGCGACTGCCACGCGTCCGTCTCCGGCGGCGCGCCGCTGGGCGCGCGGCTGGGCCACTTCTACCGCGGCGTGGGCCTGACCATCTACGAGGGCTACGGCCTGACCGAGACCAGCGCGGCGGTGACCGTCAACCAGGTCGGCGGCCTGAAGATCGGGACCGTCGGCAAGCTGGTGCCGGGTAACAGCCTGCGCATCGCCTCCGACGGCGAGCTGCTGGTGCGCGGCGGGGTGGTGTTCGACGGCTACTGGCACAACGAGCAGGCCAGCGCGGACGCCTTCACCGACGACTGGTTCAAGACCGGCGACCTGGGTGCGGTCGACGACGACGGGTTCCTGACGATCACCGGCCGCAAGAAGGAGATCATCGTCACCGCCGGCGGCAAGAACGTCGCCCCGGCCGTGCTGGAGGACCAGCTGCGGTCCCACCCGCTGATCAGTCAGGCGATGGTCGTCGGGGACGCCAAGCCGTTCGTCGGCGCGCTGATCACCATCGACCCGGAGGCCTTCGGCGGCTGGAAACAGCGCAACAGCAAGGCCGGCGACGCGTCGGTGGCCGACCTGGTGACCGACCCCGATCTGGTCGCCGAGGTCGACGCGGCCGTCAAGCAGGCCAACCTCTCGGTGTCGAACGCCGAGTCGATCCGCAAGTTCCGCATCCTGCCGGTCGACTTCACCGAGGACACCGGCGAGCTGACGCCGACGATGAAGGTCAAGCGCAACGTGGTGGCCGAGAAGTTCGCCTCCGACATCGAGGCGATCTACCAGAAGGACTAGCGCCTCACGGCAGCGTGGCACCGGACGGTTCGGCGCGCAGCAGGTCGGCCAGCCGGCCGGCCAGCGTGTCCCAGCTCCACTGCGACGTCACCCAGTCGCGTCCGGCCGCGCCCAGCGCGGCGGCCCGGTCGAGATCGCCGAGCAGCTCGGTGACGGCCTCGGCGATGTCGTCCACCGAGCGCCCGTCTACGGTGAGCCCAGTCTTGTTGTGCTGCACGGTTTCCGGGGCACCGCCGGACTGCCCGGCGATCACCGGCACCCCGGTGGCGGAGGCCTCCAGAAACACGATGCCCAGGCCCTCGACGTCCATGCCGGCGCCGCGGGTGCGGCATGGCATCGCGAAGACGTCGGCCAGCGCGTAGTGCGCGGGCAGCTCGGCCGCGGGCACGTTGCCGGTGAAGGTCACGTGTTCGGCCACACCGCAGTCGTGGGCCAGCTTCTGCAACGCCTCGCGGTGCGGCCCGCCGCCGACGATGACCAGCGCGGCCCCGTCGACGCGTTGCCGAACCGACGGCAGCGCCCGGATCAACATGTCCTGCCCCTTGCGCGGCACCAGGCGGGACAGGCACACCACCGTGGGCCGCTCGCCCAGCCCGTAGCGGGCCCGCAACTCGGCGCGCCCGGCCGGGTCGGGCCGGAACCGGTCGGTGTCCACGCCGGACGGCAGGTATTCCAGCGACGCCTCCGGCCCGAACGCCGTGGCGAACCGCGACCGCGTGTAGCGGCTCACGAAGGTGACGACGTCGGTGGTGTCGCCGATGCGGCGCAGCACCGACCGCGCCACCGGCAGCATCGACCAGCCGACCTCGTGGCCGTGGGTGCTGGCCACCACCCGGGTCGCGCCGGCCTGCCGGGCCCGTTGCGCCAACAGGGCCAGCGGCGCGGCCGCCCCGAACCACACGGTGTCGATGCCGTGTTCGGCGATCAGGCGGCGCATCCGGGTGTCGACCCCGGGGCCGGGCAGCATCAGCGTGCCCGGGTGACGCACCACGGAAAAGCCGGAGTCCAGCGCCGACGCGTCGAAGTCGTCGGCACCGTTCCACTGCGGTGCGTAAACGGTCACCGAATGCGACCCGGCGGCCACCAGCCACCGGACGAACTCCCCCAGGTAAGACTGGATGCCGCCGGGTCGCGGTGGAAAGTCGTTGGTTACCAGCAGCACCCGGCTCACGTGCGTCAGGCTAGCGGACCATCCACTGAGTCCACCCGGCGAGCAGGCCGGCCGGGTCGACGCCGAGCGCGTCGTTGGCGGCGGTCAGCGCGTCGGGGTGCCCGGGCCGGCAGGTGGCCAGGTAGTAGGCCCGCAGCTTCGGCGTTCCGTAGGTGTCGGCGACGAAGCGGGCGAACCACCACGCGCGGTCGTAGGCCAGCGAACGCGTCGGCCCGGGGGTGTTCAGGTCGATGTCCGACGGCATCGGTTGATAGGCCGAGCGCGCTTCGGCAGGCACCGGCGCGGCGGGCCGGGCGACGAAATCGGCGACGCCTTCCATCATCCAGTGCGGCGCGTCGTCGGCGGTGTCCACGCGCGCCGCATAGTGAAAAAGCTCATGCGTCAACACAATTCGCAGCGCCGATTCGCTCATGTTGGCCGCGCCCGGCGCGAACACGATCCGCTGACCGACCGCGACCCGGTGGGCGTAGTCCACCTGGTCGGCGACGGTGACCGCCGCGATGTCCGCCCACTGCGATCCCGGCCCGCTGCCGGCGGCGCTGCGAAACTGCTCGTCGGTGCCGGTGGCCACCACCGAAATGTCACGTGACCAATCGACGCCCCAGAAAGCCTCGACGCGCTCGACGGCGGAACCCATGTTCGCCGCGATGCGCGACAGCAGCCCGGCGGCGGCCGGACCGCCGAGGTTCAGCAGCCGGACCGCGCGGTCACCGACCAGCAGCGGCTTGGCCGCGGCATTCGAATAGCCCTGGACAGGCGCGATCAGTTGGGCCGGTCGGGCCTGACGCTCGCGCGCCGCGTCGAACGGCACCGCCGCGGCCGCGAGCAGCTCAACGACGAAAACCCAGGCCAACAGGATGGGAAGCCACCGGCGTTGCCGTGACGCGCCCGTCGACCACCCCGAGCGGGGTTGCTCAGTAGCGACGGGCGTCGTGGACCGGGCCTGCGGAGTTCATCGGCACCACCCGCACCGGCACGCCATAGGTGGAGGAATGGATCACCATGCCGTCACCGACGTAGATACCGCTGTGTGATGCGTCGGAATAGAAGGTCACCACGTCACCGGGCTGCAGGTCGGACAGCGCCACCGGCTGACCGCCGCTGGCCTGCGCCTGGCTGGAGTGCGGCAGCGAGATGCCCGCCTGCTGGAAGGCCCACATCACCAGTCCGGAGCAGTCGAACCCGCCGGGTGCGGCACCGCCCCACGAGTACGGCGTCCCGACCTGAGTCAGCGCGGCCTGCACGACGCTGCCGCGGTCGCCCGCACCGCCACCGGGGGGCGGGGGTGCGAACAGTCCGCCGGGAGCCGGAACGTCACCCGGGGGCGCCCCGGGCGGCGGCGGTGCACCCGGGGGCAACGCCTCGGGTGCGGGCGCACCGGGCGCCGGAGCGGCGGCCGGAACCTGGCCGGGGTCGGCGAGCGCGGTGCGCTGTCCCGGCGACAGGGAGAGGTACTGCGACTTCACGACCGCGATCTGAACCTGCAGCTGGCTCTGCTTGGACTGCAGGCTGGCCCGCACGGCGGCGGCCTGCTCGGCAGCGCTCTTGGCATCGGCCGCGGACTTGGCGGATTCGTGCTCGGCCTTGGCGGCCTGCTCACCGGCGACCCTGAAATCGGCCATCTGCGTCCGCATTTGCGTCGCCATCACCCGCTGCACGGCCAGCTTGTCGATCAGGCCCTGCGGCGATCCCGCGGTCAGCATGGCCTCCATGCCGTCGACCCGGCCGCCCATGTAGGTCGCGGCGGCGAGCTTGTTGACCGCCTTCTGGAAGTTCGCCAGACGAGCCTTCGCCGCGTCCACCGAGGCCTGGTCGTCGGAGTGCTTCTTGTCTGCGGCCTGCTGCGCGGCGACCTTGTCGTTCAGGTCGAGCTGCGCGCTGTGCATGGCCTCAGTCGTCTGCTCGGCCTGGCGAGAGAGCTCGTTGAGCTTTGCCATCGCGTCGTCAGCGGGGTCGGCCACCACATTCGCGGCACAAACGCCGGATAGAACCATCAAGCCCGCTACCGTCCCGAGCAGTGAACGTGTGAGCACACGCGGAAACGAGTAGCTGGAGCCGAGACTCAAGATTTTGCTTCCTTAAACTGCCATCGGCGCTGAGGCCGTTCTGGGTTTAGGTCTCAAACAGGTTACGAAACGATATAGGCGTTGTCCAAGCCAGGCCGTTAAGAAAATGGCAAGATTTCTAACATAACTATGTGAACCGAGCGAGGTTAACCCGGCTTCCAGCGGTTTTGGCACTCCGGGCCATTACGCCACCCCGGCCCCGCGATGGCGATGCATAGGCACCAAACGCAATCGTGGCGCCAATCCGGCTTCCGCAAGGACTTCCAAAGCCGCCCGCTCGTCCTGCAACAAGGTATCCGGTACCCCGAGTAGCACGCTGATCACGCAGTCCTGGCATCCAGGCCCACGCACCGCGCAGTCGTCACAGTCGACGACCACCGGCCCCGGCGCTACACCGCCTTTGCTGTCGGGCTTACCGCTTTGTGCCATCACGATCGGTCCTCTCAGTTCGCTCGGTCGTGCTATTGGAGACGCTAACCGCGGGTACCGACATTTATTTGCGACAACGACCCCGGCGTGGGAACCCCGCCCCTGTCGGTGCCGGTGCTTAACGTCACGCACATGGGTGTGACGGGTGTGACTCAGCTGAGTTTCGCCGACCTTGGACCGGACGGGGATCCGGTCGCCTTCCCCACCGACTTTCCGACGGACGACGTCTCGTTGCGCGAAACCACCTTCGTGGTGGTCGATTTGGAGACGACCGGCGGCCGCAGCAAAAGCACCGACGGGGCGACGGCCGACGCCATCACCGAAATCGGGGCGGTCAAGGTCCGCGGCGGCGTCGTGCTCGGCGAGTTCGCCACCCTGGTCGATCCGCAGCGCAGCATCCCGCCCCAGATCGTCCAGCTCACCGGCATCACCAGCGCGATGGTGTGCGATGCCCCGACGATCGACGCGGTGCTGCCGATGTTCCTGGAGTTCGCCGGCGACTCGGTGCTGGTCGCCCACAACGCGGGGTTCGACATCAGCTTCCTGCGCTCCGCCGCGCAGCACTGCGAAATCCCGTGGCCGCGACCGCAAGTGCTGTGCACGGTCCGGCTGGCCCGGCGGGTGCTCAGCCGCGAGGAAGCCCCCAGCGTGAAGCTGGCGGCCCTGGCGCGGCTGTTCGCCGTCGCTACCCAACCCACCCACCGGGCCCTCGACGACGCCCGCGCGACCGTCGACGTGCTGCACGCACTCATCGACCGGGTCGGCAACCAGGGCGTGCACACCTACGCCGACCTGCGCTCATATCTGCCGGACGTGACGCCGACCCAGCGGCGCAAACGGGTGCTCGCCGACGGCCTGCCGCACCGGCCGGGGGTCTACCTGTTTCGCGGCCCGTCCAACGAGGTGCTCTACGTCGGGACCGCGGTCGACCTGCGCCGCCGGGTCGGCCAGTACTTCAACGGCAGCGATCCCCGGGGGCGGATGAAGGAGATGGTGGCGCTGGCCGGCGTCGTCGACCATGTCGAATGCGCCCACGCGCTGGAGGCTGGTGTGCGCGAGCTGCGGCTGCTGGCCGCACACGCCCCGCCCTACAACCGCAAGTCACGGTTTCCGCAGCGCTGGTGGTGGATCACGTTGTCCGACGAGGCATTTCCGCGGCTGGCGGTGGTGCGTGCGCCCCGCCACGACCGTGCCATCGGGCCGTTTCGCTCCCGCGCCGACGCCGCCGACACCGCCGCGCTGCTGGCGCGGTTCAGCGGCATCCGCACCTGCACCGCCCGGCTGGGGCGCTCGGCCGTGCACGGACCGAAGTGCCCCGAGCACGAGGTGTCGCCCTGCCCCGCGGCCCGCGGCGTGACCGCCACCCAGTACGCGGCGGCCGTCGGCCACGCCGCGGCCCTGATCGACGGCGAGGACAACGGCGCCGTGGCCGCCGCGGTTCGGCAGGTCACCGTGCTCGCCGGGCGGCACCACTACGAGAGTGCCGCGCGACTGCGCGATCACACGGCCGCCGCCGTCGAGGTGCTGTGGCGCGGCCAGCGATTGCGCACGCTGGCCGCGCTGCCCGAGCTGATCGCCGCCGCGCCCGACGGCGCCGGTGGCTACCACCTGGCGGTGATCCGCCACGGCCAACTCGCGGCGGCAGGCAACGCCAGGCGCGGCGTGCCGCCGATGCCGGTCGTCGACGCGATACACGCTGGCGCACAGGCGATTCTGCCCGAGGCCGCCCCGCTGGGCGGCGCGCTGGTCGAGGAGACCGCGCTCGTCGCGCGCTGGCTGTCGACGCCGGGGGTGCGCATCGTGCGGGCCTCGGACGGATGGGCCTCGCCGCTGCGATCGGCCGGCGCGTGGGCGGCGTGGGCGGCGGCGGCGCGCTCGGCGCGGCTGGCCTACCAACAGGGCCCGGCGCAGGGGCTACAGGACCAGGACTCAGGCCTGCTGGCTGAACCGCGCCCAACGCGCGAGCAGCTGTTCGGCCGCGCCGGAGTCGATGGCGGCGCCAGCCCGCGCCAACCCGTCCTCCCACGCGGGCAGCCACTCAGCGCGGCTGGATAGACCGGCGTGGGCAACGATCGCGCCGGCGGCGTTGAGCACCACGGCATCGCGCACGGGGCCCTTGGCCCCGCCCAGCACGGCCCGCACCTCCTGCGCGTTGGCCTGCGCGTCGCCGCCCACCAGCTCGTCGAGCTCGGCGCGGGCGAAGCCGAAGCCGGCGGGGTCGAACGTCAGCTTGTCGACCGTGCCCGCCTGCACCCGCCAGATCGTGCTCGTGGTCGTCGTGGTCAATTCGTCCAGGCCGTCGTCGCCGTGCACCACTAGCACGCTGGCCCGGCGCGCGGCGAACACCCCCGCCATCACCTCGGCGAGGTTGGCGAACGCGCAGCCGATCAACCCGGCCCGCGGTCGCGCCGGATTAGTAAGCGGCCCAAGGAGATTGAAGACCGTCGGCACCCCGATCTCGCGGCGCACCGCCGATGCGTGCCGATAGGACGGGTGGAATACCGGCGCGAAGCAGAACCCGATGCCCACCTCGGCGAGGCTGCGCGCGACCTGGTCGGGCCCGAGGTCGATGCGCACCCCGAGGGCCTCGAGCGTGTCGGCGCCGCCGGACAGCGAGGACGCCGCCCGGTTGCCGTGCTTGACCACCGGCACCCCGGCGGCCGCGACCACGATGGCCGCCATCGTGGACAGGTTGACGGTGTTGACGCCGTCGCCGCCGGTGCCCACGATGTCCACGGTGTCGTCCCGGATGCCGGGGATGGCGCAGGCGTGGCTCAACATGACGTCGGCCAGCTCACCGACTTCGGCCGCGGTCGGCACCTTCATCTGCAGCGCCACCGCGAAGGCGGCGATCTGAGCCGGCCGGGCGTGGCCGGTCATGATCTGGTCCATCGCCCACGCGGCCTGGCCTCGGGTCAGGTTTTCGCCGTCGGTCAGCCGCCCCAGCAGCTGCGGCCACGACGACCCCGACGCGGGCTGAGACGCGGCGGAACCCCGGGGGGATTTCCGGGGCGATCCACCCGTAGGAGAAGGCGCAGATGACAGAGCCACGCGCCGATGGTCCCACGAGTACCAACCGCTGCCCAAGCGTCGACGCGCGTGGGCCGAAAACGACGCGCCCACCCGAATTTTGGCCCCGGGTAGAGTTCGACAACTACAAAGCGTCATACTTGCGGATGTGACGAGTGCTGTAGGGACCTCGGGGACTGCCATCACGTCGCGAGTGCATTCGCTGAACCGGCCCAATATGGTCAGTGTTGGCACCATCGTGTGGCTCTCCAGCGAGCTGATGTTCTTTGCTGGCCTGTTCGCGTTCTATTTCACCGCACGCGCCCAGGCCGGCGGCAGCTGGCCCCCGCCGCCCACCGAGCTGAATCTGTATCAGGCCGTGCCGGTGACGCTGGTGCTTATCGCGTCGTCGTTCACCTGCCAGATGGGCGTGTTCGCCGCCGAGCGGGGCGACGTGTTCGGGTTGCGCCGCTGGTACGTGATCACGTTCTTGATGGGCCTGTTCTTCGTCCTCGGGCAGGCCTACGAGTACTACCACCTGGCCACGCACGGCACGACCATTCACGGCAGCGCCTACGGCACAGTGTTCTACCTGGCCACCGGCTTCCACGGGCTGCACGTGACCGGCGGGTTGATCGCCTTCATTTTCCTGCTGGCCCGCACCGGGATGAGCAAGTTCACCCCGGCGCAGGCGACGGCCAGCATCGTCGTCTCCTATTACTGGCATTTCGTCGACATCGTGTGGATCGCGCTGTTCACCGTGATCTATTTCATCCGTTAGAGGCCGGCGCTATCAAAGAGGAATGAACAGGAGTGCTCGGTTGAAGAAACTGGGATTCACCCGGTCCCGCGGCCGCAAGCCGCAAGGTCAGCCCCGAAAGGAGCAGGCCGATCGCTCGCGGCGCCGGCTGCGCCGCCGGTTGTCCGGCGGGCTGCTGCTGCTGATCGCCCTGACCATCGCCGGCGGGATGGCCGCCGTGCTCACCCCCACCCCTCAGGTAGCGGTCGCCGACGAGAACAACTCGGCGATCCTGCGCACCGGTAAGCAGCTGTTCGACACCTCCTGCGTGTCCTGCCACGGCGCGAACCTGCAGGGCGTGCCCGACCACGGGCCGAGCCTGATCGGTGTCGGCGACGCGGCGGTGTACTTCCAGGTGTCCACCGGCCGGATGCCCGCCATGCGCGGGGAGGCCCAGGCTTCGCGCAAGGACCCGATCTTCGACGAAGCGCAGGTCGACGCGCTCGGCGCCTACGTGCAGGCCAACGGCGGCGGGCCCACCACCATCCGCAACCCCGACGGCAGCCTCGCGATGGCATCGCTGCGCGGGACCGACCTGGGCCGCGGTGGCGACCTATTCCGGCTGAACTGCGCCTCCTGCCACAACTTCACCGGCAAGGGTGGGGCGCTGTCGTCCGGCAAGTACGCGCCCGACCTGGGACAGGCCAACGAGCAGCAGATCCTCACCGCGATGCTGACCGGCCCGCAGAACATGCCGAAGTTCGCCAACAGCCAGCTTTCCTTTGACGCCAAGAAGGACATCATCGGCTACGTCCGAAATGTCGCCGAGGAACGCTCGCCGGGTGGCTACGGCCTCGGCGGCTTCGGACCCGCACCCGAGGGCATGGCCGCCTGGATCATCGGGATGGTGGGTGCCATAGCGCTGGCACTGTGGATTGGGGCGCGATCATGAGCTTGGAACCAAGCGGAGTCAACGGCTCGGACACCGACAAGGGCGCCGGGGCACCCGGCGAGCCGGACTCCGCGGCGCTTGCCGAGATGTCCCAGCGGGAACTGCTGGAGCTCGGCGGCAAGATGGACGGCACCGATACCGTCTTCAAGGACCCACGCTGGCCCGTCGAGGGCACCAAGTCCGAGAAGCGCGCGGAGCGCGGCGTGGCCTGGTGGCTTTTGCTGGGCGGCTTCTTCGGGCTGGCGCTGCTGCTGATCTTCCTGTTCTGGCCGTGGGAGTACAAGCCCGCCGAGGACGGCGGCAGCTTCATGTACTCGCTGGCCACTCCGCTGTACGGCTTCACCTTCGGCATGTCGGTCTTGTCGATCGCCATCGGCGCGGTTCTCTTCCAGAAAAAGTTCATCCCCGAAGAGATTTCGATTCAGCAGCGCCACGACGGCGCCTCGCGCGATATCGACCGCAAGACCGTGGTTGCCAACCTGGGCGACGCGTACCAGGGTTCGACGATCGGGCGCCGCAAACTGATCGGTGCATCGTTCGGTTTGGGCATGGGCGCGTTCGGCCTGGGCACCCTGGTGGCGTTTGCTGGCGGCCTGATCAAGAACCCGTGGAAACCGGTGGTCCCGACCGCCGACGGCCTCAAGGCCGTGCTGTGGACGTCCGGCTGGACCCCCCGCTTCCACGGCGAGACGATCTATCTGGCCCGGGCCACCGGCTCGACCGACTCGGCGCCCTTCGTCAAGATGCGGCCCGAGGACCTGGACGCCGGCGGCATGGAGACGGTGTTCCCGTGGCGGGAATCCGACGGCGACGGCACCACGACGGAATCGCACGAAAAGCTGAGCGAGATCAAGATGGGCGTCCGTAACCCGGTGATGCTCATCCGCATCCGGCCCAGCGACCTGCCTCGCGTCGTCAAGCGCCAGGGCCAGGAGAGCTTCAACTGGGGCGAGTTCTTCGCCTTCACCAAGGTCTGCTCGCACCTGGGCTGCCCCTCGTCGCTGTACGAGCAGCAGTCCTACCGAATCCTGTGCCCCTGCCACCAGTCGCAGTTCGACGCAATGCATTTCGCCAGGCCGATATTCGGGCCGGCCGCGCGGGCATTGGCACAGCTGCCGATCACGATCGACTCCAACGGGTATTTGGTTGCCAACGGTGACTTCATCGAACCCGTCGGACCGGCATTCTGGGAGAGGACCACGACATGAGTCCAAAACTGAGTCCCCCGAAGATCGGTGACGTCCTCGCCAGCCAGGGCGAGGACGTCGACAGCCGCTACCACCCGTCGGCCGCGGTGCGCCGGCAGCTCAACAAGGTCTTCCCCACGCACTGGTCGTTCCTGCTCGGCGAGATCGCGATGTACAGCTTCTTCGTGCTGCTGATCACCGGCGTGTGGCTGACACTGTTCTTCGATCCGTCGATGGTCGACGTCACGTATCACGGTGTCTACCAACCACTTCGCGGCGTCGAGATGTCGCGTGCCTACGAGTCCGCGCTGAACATCTCCTTCGAGATCCGCGGTGGCCTGTTCGTCCGCCAGATCCACCACTGGGCGGCGCTGTTGTTCTCGGCGTCGATCATGGTGCACCTGGCGCGCATCTTCTTCACCGGCGCCTTCCGGCGCCCGCGCGAGGCGAACTGGGTCATCGGCTCGCTGCTGTTGATCCTGTCGATGTTCGAGGGCTACTTCGGCTACTCGCTGCCCGACGACCTGCTGTCCGGTATCGGCCTGCGCGCCGCGCTGTCGTCCATCACGCTGGGCATGCCGGTGATCGGAACCTGGTTGCACTGGGCGCTTTTCGGCGGCGACTTCCCCGGCACCATCCTGATCCCCCGGATGTATGCCCTGCACATCCTGCTGATCCCGGGCATCATCCTGGCCCTGATCGGTCTGCACCTGGCCATGGTGTGGTTCCAGAAGCACACCCAGTTCCCCGGCCCGGGCCGCACCGAGGAAAACGTCGTCGGCGTGCGCGTGATGCCGATCTTCGCGGTCAAGTCCGGCGCGTTCTTCGCCGCGATCGTCGGCGTGCTGGGCCTGATGGGCGGCCTGCTGCAGATCAACCCGATCTGGAACCTGGGCCCCTACAAGCCATCTCAGGTGTCGGCCGGATCGCAGCCCGACTTCTACATGATGTGGACGGAAGGCCTGGCGCGTATCTGGCCGCCATGGGAGTTCTACTTCTGGCACCACACCATTCCCGCGGTCGTCTGGGTCGCGATTCTCATGGGTGTGGTTTTCGGCCTGCTGGTCGTCTACCCGTTCCTGGAGAAGCGGTTCAGCGGCGACCGTGCCCACCACAACCTGCTGCAGCGGCCGCGGGACGCCCCGGTGCGCACCGCGATCGGCGCGATGGCGATCTCCTTCTACATGCTGCTGACCCTCGCGGCGATGAACGACATCATCGCGTTCAACTTCCACATCTCGCTGAACGCGACGACGTGGATCGGCCGCATCGGAATGGTGATCCTGCCGCCGGTCGTCTACTTCACCACCTACCGGTGGTGCATCGGGCTGCAGCGCAGCGACCGCTCGATACTCGAGCACGGCATTGAGACCGGCATCATCAAGCGGCTGCCGCAGGGTGCCTACATCGAGCTGCACCAGCCGCTCGGCCCGGTCGACGACCACGGCCACCCGATCCCGCTGGAGTACCAGGGTGCCGCCCTGCCCAACAAGATGAACAAGTTGGGCTCCGGCGGAGCGCCGGGCAGTGGCAGCTTCCTGTTCGCCGACCCGGTGTCCGAAGATGCGGCGCTGCGCGAGGCCGCCCACCACTCCGAGCAGCGCGCGCTCACCGCGCTCCGCGAGCACCAGGACGCGGGGTCCAACGGCTCCAACGGTTCCAACGGCGAGCACGGCGGGCACTAGCCCGCCGTGTTAGGCGCCTAGCGACAAGCTGCGGCGCACTGCTGCAGCGCGGCCCGCATAATCAGGTCCGCGGTCACGTACGCGCGCTTCTCGCGGTCCGGTGCGGTGACGGGCAGGTTAGCGGCACAGCGCAACAGCATCAGGGCCAGCGCGCTGTACGTCGTGTACGGCACGATCAGCAAGTTGACCCGAGCGCCTCCCGCGCTGACGGTCATCACGTGCTGGCGTTTGATTTCCCATCCCGGCCAGTTGAATTCGGGCGGCCGCTGTAGCGGCTGCCAGTTGACGTTGATGGAATCGATCTCGCCCAGCAGCGGCGTCAGGGCCGTGACCAGGCCAGGTAGCTCGTTGGTCATGCGATCGGCGCGCGGCCACCAGGCGCCGTCGATGGCGCGCCCGAGCTCGCGAGCCACCGATAACCGGATGGGATTGGTCTGGCCCCGACGGCCCAGCGGTCGGGTCATCAGGGCAGGTGCACACTCCACGGGCAATGACGCTACGCCCCCACCGGCCGCCGCCGGCCGCCGGATGCCGCGGGGGGCTAGTGCGCCTCGGTCAGGCCGCGCAGCTGCCGGACGTGATACCACTCCACCGCAGGCATGGCCGCGGTGATGAGCCCGGCCACGACGTACCCCGCCCACGACGGCCCGTCGTGCCCGACGGCCATCGCGTAGGTCGCCGCGGCGACGGCGATCAACGCGGCGCCCATCGTGGTGGTCAGAATGACGGTGCCGCGCAACCAGACCCGGTCCACGGCGGTGCCCGACCATTCGGAGGCGGGCGCGGCGGGCTGCGCCCGGTGCTCGCGGGCCCGCTCGGCAACGGTGCGCGGTGTGTCCGTGCCGAGCCGCAGCACGGGCCTGCCGGTCCCCCGCGCCGGCGTCGCCGGCTTGGCGCCCGGCTCGGCCTGGCTCATCCGGCGGGCCCGCAGCAGCACCGGCACGGCGCCGGCGATGATCAGCGCCGAGACGATGATGACGGCGTACAGCACCCACGTGGTGTGCGGGCTGCTGGCCATCTTGTGGAAGCCCCGGCTCAGATCCGCCAGCGCGACGGCGGCGGCCACGCTCACGCCCAGCAGCACCAGCCAGATCGCGGCGCACGCGCCCATCAGTATCCGGTCGACAATGTCCGGCGAAATGGCGTCGGACCCGCGCCGGTACGCGGAATATCGGCTGACCATCAGCAGCTCGTCTGCGGTGCGTCGCTGTTGCTCGACGAAAGCACCGCCCCGTCGCTGGTGGTGATCGAGCAGTTCAGCCGGCTCACCCGGAACAGGCTGGACGCTTCGACGGATCCGACGTCGGACTGCGAGATCGGCGTCACGGTCATCGACCACGGGATGTAGACGTTGTGCTGGGTGCGGCGCCGCCCCGAGGCGTCGACGTAGGTCACCGAGATGATGTCGCCCGGGGCCTTCGTCCCGGTCACCGAATACGTCACCTGCCGCGGGCCGGCCGGCGTCGTGCTCGGCGGCGCCGGTGCGGCCGCCGACGGCGTCGTCGCGGGCGGTGGCGCCGACGACGGCGCCGGGGCGGGTGGTGGTGGCGGAGGCGGTGGTGGCGTCGGCGTCACCGTCACAGTTTGGGTCTGCTTGGTCGTGGTGATCTCGTCCTGCAGGGGCGGCTGGGACGGCGTGGTGGTGCCGGGGTTGGCCAGCTTGTTGGTGTCGGTGCGGGCGACGAGCAGCGACACCGACACCACCAGCGCGATCGCGGCCACGATCGCGGCGACGCCGACGATCCAGGGCCACCGCGGGGCGGCCTCGTGGTCGTCGTCGTCGTCGGACGACTCGTCGTAGCTGTCGTAGTCGTAGAGGCTCAGGTCGGCAGGCACATAGGGGCCGGTGATGAAATGGTCGGCCTCCGGGGCCGAGTACGCCTGCGAGTACGCGTCGGTCAGACCGGTCTGGTCGGCGGGTGCGCCTGCGTCGTCATCGAGCGGTTCGACATGATGCTCGGCGTCGAATCCGGCGTCGTGCTCAGCGGCCGCTTCGCCGTTGCGGGCCTCGCCTGCCGGATCGGCCCCATGGTCGACCTCATGGTTGAGGGCGCGCGCGGAATCGGGTTCCTCGGATTCCCGTCCCGGGGGTTTCGGCCCGCTCATGTCTGCCTGCCCTGTCCAACTGCGTCACCGGCGCGCGAGGCTCCGGGGCTATCGCGTAGCGCACACGCTCGGGAAGTTCTCATTGCCTGGGCAAACCCTACCGAACCGAGTGGGGCAAAGAAGTCCCGGCAAACGTGCCACTGATCAACTGATGCCCGGATTGTTATCTTTGCGCCGCAAAATCAGTGCTTCTCGGGTCCCACGTAGTACTCGAAGACCAATCCGGCCGCCGACGCGAGGATGAACACGACTCCGGCGACGATCAGCCAGGGCAGCCACAGGGCGATCCCGACCGCGGCCACCGAGCCCGACAGCGCCACCAGAATCGGCCACCAGCTGTGCGGGGCGAAGAATCCCAGTTCCCCTGCCCCGTCGCTGATTTCGGCGCCCTCGTAGTCCTCGGGCCGAGTGTCGAGGCGGCGGGCCACAAACCGGAAGAAGGTGGCCGTGATCAGCGCCAGGCCGCCGGTCAACACCAGCGCCGTGGTGCCGGCCCATTCCTCACCGCCGGTGGCGAAAAGCGCGGTCAGCACGCCGTAAAGCACGGCGGCCAAGACGAAGAACGCCGCGATGAATTCGAACAGCCTCGCTTCGATATGCATTGCGTTCCTAACCTACGGACTGGGCTTTTTCGCCGCGGCGCGTCTCAAACGGATGGGTGGTGACCGCGAGCGGAGGCTGCGCGATCGCTTGCAACGCTTCGGCGTTCGTCTTTCCGTCGATCCGTTGCTGCAGGTAAGCCTTGAAATCGTTGGCCGACACCACCCGAACCTCAAAGTTCATCATCGAGTGATACGTGCCGCACATCTCCGCGCAGTGGCCCACGAAGGCCCCGGTCTTCTGGATCTCGTCGACCTGGAAGACGTTGACGGAGTTGTTTTCCTTCGGGTGCGCCATCACGTCGCGCTTGAACAGGAATTCCGGCACCCAGAACGCGTGGATGACGTCGGCGGAATTCAAGACGAATTCAATGCGCTTGCCCGCGGGCAGCACCAGCACCGGGATCTCGGTGCTGGTTCCCAGCGTCTCGACCTTGTCGAAGTTCAGGTACGTCCGGTCCTCGGTGTTGAGGCCGCGGATTGCGCCGACTCGCTCCTCGCCGTGCTCGTCCTTGCCCTCCGGCTTCGACGTCATCGCCTTCTTGCGCGCGTCGTCGGCCCCGTCGTAGGTCAGGGTGCCGTCTTTGAAGTTGACCTTCTGGTAGCCGAACTTCCAGTTCCACTGGAAGGACGTGACGTCGATCACGACCTCGGGGTCCTTGGCCAGGTGCAGCATTTTTTCCTGCACCACCACGGTGAAGTAGAACAGCACCGAGATGATCAGGAACGGCACGACGGTCAGCACCAGCTCCAGCGGCATGTTGTAGCCGAACTGACGCGGCAGTTCGGTGTCGGTGGCCTTCTTGCGGTGGAAGGCCGCCGACCAGAACATCAGGCCCCACACGATGACGCCGACGACCAGGGCGGCGATCACCGAGCCGATCCACAGCTCGCGGTTGTAGTGCGCCTGCGGGGTGATGCCCTCCGGCCAGCCCAGGGCCAGCGCCTCCGACCAGCTGCAGCCGCTCAGGCACACCGCTAGCGCCCCCAGCGTCGCGGCCAGCGCCAGCGGCCGGCGACGGCGGGAAAGGCTACGGGGAACGCCTTCGAAAACGCCTGAGAAAAGGCGCTGAAAGTTGCCTTGCGACAGACGGTGCGAACTGAACTGCTCGCGAGGTGTCACGCTGGCGCCTCCTGGTCGAATGCCGAATACTACGCAGCGTAGACCACGCCGCTCAGCCCGGCGACTAAGGCCCAACCGGCCGCTCGGCGTGGCTGCCGCCGGCCGCCCGGTGCGGCATCCCCAAGCGCCGCCAAAGTGCGGCATACTGGGGCGCCGTGTGTGGACTGCTGGCTTTTGTCGCGGATCCGGCGGGCGTGGATCAGGACCCAGCCAGCCCCGGTTCCGACGCCGTCGACGGTGCCATCGTCCGCGCCTTGCGCCTGATGCGGCATCGCGGGCCCGACGAGCCCGGCGGGCTGTATGACCCGGATGACGACGGCGCCGTCGTCTTCGGCTTCAACCGGCTGTCCTTCATCGACATCGAGCACTCGCACCAGCCGCTGCGCTGGGGGCCGCCCGAGGCGCCCGACCGCTACGTCCTGGTGTTCAACGGCGAGATCTACAACTACTTGGAGCTGCGCGACGAACTGACGGCTCAGCACGGCGCCGTGTTCGCCACCGACGGCGACGGCGAGCCGATCGTCGCCGGCTTCCACCACTGGGGCGCCGACGTGCTCACCCGGCTGCGCGGCATGTTCGCGTTCGCACTGTGGGACACCGTCACTCACGAATTATTCTGTGCGCGAGACCCTTTCGGTATCAAGCCGCTGTTCATGGCGACCGGCCGCGGCGGTACCGCGGTGGCCAGCGAGAAGAAGTGCCTGCTCGATTTGGCCGACCTGATCGGGTTCGACACCTCGATCGACACCCGAGCGGTCCAGCACTACACCGTGCTGCAGTACGTCCCGGAGCCCGAGACGCTGCACCGCGGCGTGCGCCGGCTGGAATCGGGCTGCTACGCCCGGATCCGCGCCGGCGCGGCGCCGCAGGTCACCCGCTATTTCGTGCCGCGGTTCGCGGCCACGCCGTTCACCCGCGACACCGAGCAGGCCCGCTACGACGAGATCACCGCGGTGCTCGAGGATTCGGTGGCCAAGCACATGCGCGCCGACGTCACGGTGGGGGCGTTCCTGTCCGGCGGCATCGACTCCACGGCCATCGCGGCCCTGGCCATCCGGCACAACCCGCGGCTGATCACGTTCACCACTGGCTTCGAGCGCGAGGGATTCTCCGAGATCGACGTCGCGGTGGCCTCGGCCGAGGCCATCGGCGCTCGGCACGTCACCAAGGTTGTCAAGCCGGACGAGTTCGTCGCCGCCCTGCCCGAGATCGTCTGGTACCTCGACGAGCCGGTGGCCGACCCCGCGCTGGTGCCGCTGTTCTTCGTCGCCCGCGAGGCCCGCAAGCACGTCAAGGTGGTGCTGTCCGGCGAGGGCGCCGACGAGCTGTTCGGCGGCTACACGATCTACCGAGAACCGTTGTCGCTAAAGCCTTTTGACTATCTCCCCCGGCCGGTGCGGCGCTCCATGGGCAAGGTGAGCAAGCCGCTGCCCGAGGGCATGCGCGGCAAGAGCCTGCTGCACCGCGGCTCGCTGACGCTCGAGGAACGCTACTACGGCAACGCGCGCAGCTTCTCCGACGCGCAGCTGCGCGACGTGCTGACCGGGTTCCGCGACGACTGGACGCACACCGACGTGACGGCATCGGTGTACGCCGAATCGGCGGGCGCCGATCCCGTCGCGCGCATGCAGCACGTCGACCTGTTCACCTGGCTGCGCGGCGACATCCTGGTCAAGGCCGACAAGATGACGATGGCCAACTCGCTCGAACTGCGGGTGCCGTTCCTGGATCCCGAGGTGTTCGCCGTCGCCTCCCGGCTTCCGGTGGAGGCCAAGATCACCCGGACCACCACCAAGTACGCACTGCGGCGCGCGCTGGAGCCCATCGTTCCCGCGCACGTGCTGAACCGGCCCAAGCTCGGCTTCCCGGTGCCGATCCGGCACTGGCTGCGCGCCGGCGCGCTACAGGAGTGGGCGTATGCGACCGTCGCCGCGTCGCAGACCGACCACCTGATCGACGCCGGCGCGGTGCGCCGGATGCTCGACGAACACCGAAGCGGCGCCAGCGATCACAGCCGCCGGCTGTGGACGGTGCTGATCTTCATGCTGTGGCACGCGATCTTCGTCGAGCACAGCGTGGTGCCCCAGATCAGCGAGCCGCACTACCCGGTGCAGCTCTAGGCCAGCACCGCGGCGATCTCGTTGGCCGCCTCGTCGCCGTAGGCGCCCGCCAACCGGGTCTTGGCGACCTCGTGGTCCCACGTCCACTCCTGGGTGCCGGTCGACTCCAGCACCAGCACCGCGACCAGCGAGCCCAGCTGCGCCGAACGCTCGAGGCTCAGGCCCGCGCTGCGGCCGGTGAGGAACCCGGCGCGGAACGCGTCGCCGACGCCGGTGGGGTCGGTCTGGCTGTTTTCGGGCACCACGTCGACGTGCACCGTGGTCCCGTCGCGGTCGACGATGTCGACGCCCTTGGCGCCCAGCGTGGTCACCCGCAGCTCCACCTTCTGCTGCAGATCCGCGTCCGACCAGCCGGTCTTCTTCTGCAGCAGTTCCCACTCGTAGTCGTTGGTGAACAGGTAGGCGGCGCCGTCGACGAGCTTGTCGATCTCGTCGCCGGACAGGCGGGGCAGCTGCTGGGACGGGTCGGCGGCAAACGCCAGCCCGAGCTTGCGGCACTCCTCGGTGTGCACCACCATCGCTTCCGGGTCGTTGGCACCGATGATGACCAGGTCCGGCTTGCCGGCAGCCGACACCAGGTCGGCGAGCTTGATGTTGCGGGCCTCCGACATCGCCCCCGGGTAGAACGACGCGATCTGGGCCATGTCCTCGTCGGTGGTGCAGACGAAGCGGGCGGTGTGGGCGGTCTGCGAGATCAGCACGTGGTCGGTGTTGACGCCGTGGGACTGCAGCCATTTGCCGTAGTCGCCGACGAAGTCGTCGCCGGCCGCGCCGACCAGTGCGACGTCGCCGCCCAGCACGCCGATGGCGAAGGCGATGTTTCCGGCCACGCCGCCGCGGTGGATCACCAGGTCGTCCACCAAGAAGCTCAGCGACACCTTTTCCAGGTGTTCGGCCAGCAGGTGCTCGGAGAAGCGGCCGGGGAACCGCATCAGGTTGTCGGTCGCAATCGAGCCGGTCACCGCGATCGTCACGAAAATCTCCACCCTTCGTTAGTAAGGCCAGCTATCTTACTCACGCACTTTGACCGTCGCTGCGTCCGCGGGCGGCGGGAGCTGTGCGCTAGCCTGCCTAGGGAACTCACTCAAGCCGTCGGGACCCGAGCCATTCGGGCACTACCCGCTCCGCGATCCCGTCTACCACCGTAGGAGAACACTATGGGCGGTCCGCACTCGCCGAACCATGCTGTCGGCGGTGACGGACCCGTTCCCTATCCCCAGTCGCAGCCGGTGGACTTTCCGCACGACGTCCCGCCCGGCGATCCGGGCTTCGCGCCGCCGCCGTATCCGCAGCCACGGTCCAAGCGGCGGTTGATCATCGGCCTGCTGCTGGCCATCGGGCTGGTGGCCGTGTTGACGGTGGCGATCGTGTTCGGGGTGCGCACCAACGGCGCCAGCGCCGGCTCCAGCGTGTCGGAGGGGACGGCGAAGACCGCGATCCAGGGCTATCTGGACGCCCTGGAGAGCAAAGACACCGACAGCATCGTCCGCAACGCGCTGTGCGGTCTGTACGACGGCGTCAAGGACAAGCGTTCCGACCAGGCGCTGGCCAAACTGAGCAGCGACGCGTTCCGCAAGCAGTTCTCGCAGGTCCAGTTGACCTCGATCGACAAGATCGTCTATTTGTCCCAGTACCAGGCCCAGGCGCTGTTCACCATGCAGGTGTCGCCGGCCACGGGCGGCCCGATGCGCGGGCAGGTTCAGGGCGTCGCGCAGCTACTCTTCCAGCGCGGCGACATCCTGGTGTGCTCATACGTGCTGCGCACCGGGGGCTCTTACTAGCCAGCCCCCGCGCGCTAGCTGCCGGGCGTCAGTTGAACGAGTCCCCGCAGGCGCACGAACCGGTGGCGTTGGGGTTGTCGATGGTGAAGCCCTGCTTCTCGATGGTGTCGACGAAGTCGATCGAGGCGCCTTGAATGTACGGCGCGCTCATCCGGTCGACCGTCAGCTTCACCCCACCGAACTCCGCGATCAGGTCGCCGTCCAGCGACCGGTCGTCGAAGAACAGGTTGTAGCGCAGTCCAGCGCATCCGCCCGGCTGCACCGCGATGCGCAGCGCCAGGTCGTCGCGTCCCTCTTGGTCCAGCAGGGACTTCGCCTTGGTGGCGGCGGCTTCGGTTAGGATCGCGCCGTGAGTGGTCGTGGCGCTCGTCTCGTTTTGCACCGTCATTACTTCTCCTACATGCCTGTTGTTGGGTGGGTGCCCGGGCACCCGAACCTCTCGGGTAAAACCCACTGCCTCAACGGTACCTCCCGGGACCGCTATTCCCGAGTCGCGCCGCTACCTGTGACGCTAATCCCATCAGCTGGTTTGCCGCGTCGGCCTGCGCCAATCCCACCGAACCGGCGTATTCGGACATCGACAGCGCAGACATGATGCCCGCGGAGCGCACCGCGGTTTTCTCCAGGCTGACCTGGCCGGCCAGCACGATCACCGGAATCCCCAGCGGTCCGGCCGCGTCCGCGAGCGAGCCGACCACCTTGCCGTGCAGGGACTGCTCGTCAAAATGGCCTTCACCAGTGACGATCATGTCCGCCGTCTCCAGGTCGTCGGCCAGGTCGGTGTGCTCGGCAATGATCTCCGCGCCGGACTCGCACCGGCCGCCGAGGGCGAACAACCCGGCGCCGATGCCACCCGCGGCGGCCGCACCCGGTTCGGAGCTGACGTCCCGGCCGGCCAATGCCTCGAGCTTGAGTGCCCACGACTCGAGCCGGACCTCCAGGGCGGCCACGGCGGCGGTGTCCGCGCCCTTCTGCGGCCCGAACACCCGCGCCGTGCCCCAAGGGCCGACCAGCGGGTATTCGGTGTCCGAGGCCGCGATCAGCTCGATGTCGGCCAGTCGCTCGCGGGCGGCTTCCAGCCCGCCGAGTTCGTCGATCATGCCCTGGCCGCCGTCGGTGCAGGCGCTGCCGCCCAGCCCGATCACGATCCGCCTCGCCCCGGCCCGCAGCACCTCGGCGATGAGCTGCCCGACGCCCCTGCTGTGGGCCGCCAGCGCGGTCTCCGGGCTGGGTGGGCAGTCCAGCAGCGCCAGGCCGCAGGCCTGCGCACACTCCAGGTAGGCGGTCGACGGGCCCGGGTCGAATACCCATTCGGCTTCCACGGTCTCGTCCAGCGGGCCGGCGACCTCGATCCGCCGCCGCTCCCCCAGCCGCTTGGCCAGCACCTCGACGAAACCGGGACCGCCGTCGGACTGCGGGGCGACGATGAATCGGTCGCCGGGGCGTGACCGGGTCCAGCCCGTCGCGATCGCCGCCGCGGCCTCTACCGCCGAGAGGCTGTCGCCGAAGCAATCGGGGGCGACCAGCACCCGCATCGCCGGCAGCTGGAGACGACCTGGCGAAACGCCAACGACAGCATCGTCTGAGCCCATCGAACCGTCGTCCATCACCAGCAGCCGTTCATCACTGGTAAGGGTAGGTCCATTTGTTGCACACACGCATATAACGGACCAATGCGTGGGATGGTTGCGGGCGCGTTCGGCGTGCGGGCACCCGCGAAGTAACCTGACGACTGTGAAGCTGTTGGGCCGTAAGAAAACCCAGGACGAGAGCGCGGACAACGCCGCCATGGCGTCCGCCGCTGCGGATGCTGGCCCTTCCGCGGGCGAAACGCAGCGGGTCACGCGCACCGGCCCCAAGGGCCGGCCCACCCCCAAGCGCGGCGCGGCCCGGGGCACCGCAAAGAAGGGTCCGATCGCGCCCGCGCCGCTGACCGCCGCCGAGGCGCGGGCCCGCCGCAAGTCGCTGGAGGGCCCGAAACTCAGCCGCGAGGAGCGCAAGGAGCAACGGACCACCAACCGGTCGCGGATGACGGATCGCCGCGAACGCATGATGGCCGGCGACGAGGCGTACCTGCTGCCGCGCGACCAGGGGCCGGTGCGCCGCTATGTGCGCGACATCGTCGATTCCCGGCGCAACCTGCTCGGCCTGTTCATGCCGACGACGCTGACGTTGCTGTTCATGACGTTCGGCGTCCCACAGCTGCAGCTTTACTTGTCGCCCGCGATGCTGCTGGTCGTGGCCATCATGGGTGTCGACGGGCTGATCCTGGGCCGCAAGGTCAACAGGCTGGTCGACGCGAAGTTCCCGAGCAACACCGAAAGTCATTGGAAGATCGGCCTTTACGCCGCTCAACGGGCTTCCCAGATGCGCCGGATGCGCACCCCCCGGGCCCAAATCGAGCGCGGCGGCAGTGTCGAGTAACCGTCGCCGGAAAGCCGCTTGACGCCGGTGCGCACCCTGGTGCTCGGCGGGATCAGGTCGGGTAAATCCCGGTGGGCCGAACAAGCCATCGCCGAGTCGCTACCGCCCGGACAGGCCGTCCGCTACCTGGCCGCCGACCCAGCCGGCCAGGCCGACCCGGACTGGGCGCGCCGCGTCGCGCAACACCGCGGCCGACGGCCCGCGCACTGGTCGACCGTCGAAACCGATGACATCGCAACCGAATTGCGGCAGTCGCCGGCGACGCCGACGCTGGTCGACGATCTTGGCGGCTGGCTGACCTGCACCATGGACCGCCAGCAGGCGTGGGAGGACGGGTCGGTGGCGGCACCGGTGCAGGAGATGGTCGACGCGGTCGGCGGGTTCGGGTCGACGCTGGTGCTCGTCAGTCCCGAGGTCGGGCTGGCCTTGGTGCCGGCCACCGCGTCCGGCCGCCGCTTCGCCGACGAGCTCGGCTCTCTCAACCAGCGGGTCGCGGCGGTGTGCGACCGGGTGGTGTTGGTGGTGGCCGGGCAGCCGCTGTCGATCAAACCGCCGGGCGCGTAATGGAATTCCCCGAGATCTTGCCGCCCGACGCGGACGCCACCGCGGCCGCCCGCGCCCGCCAGGACAACCTGACCAAGCCGCGCGGCGCGCTCGGCCGCCTCGAAGACCTCTCAGTGTGGGTCGCATCATGTCAGAGCCATTGCCCGCCAAGGCAATTCGAGCGCGCCCGGGTGGTGGTGTTCGCCGGTGACCACGGCGTCGCCCGGTCGGGGGTGTCGGCGTACCCGCCGGAGGTCACCGCCCAGATGGTCGCCAACATCGACGCGGGCGGGGCGACGATCAACGCGCTATCCGACATCGCCGGGACGACGGTGCGCATCGCCGACCTGTCGGTGGACTCGGACCCGCTCTCGGAGCGGATCGGCGCGCACAAGGTGCGTCGCGGCAGCGGGGACATCGCCATGCAGGACGCGCTGACCGACGAGGAGACCGCCCGGGCCATCGCGGCGGGTCAGCGGATCGCCGACGAAGAGGTCGACGGCGGCGCCGACCTGCTGATCGCCGGCGACATGGGGATCGGCAACACAACCGCGGCCGCGGTGCTGGTGGCCGCGCTGACCAACGCCGAGCCGGTCGCGGTGGTGGGCTTCGGAACCGGGATCGACGACGCCGGCTGGGCCCGCAAGACCGCGGCCATCCGGGATGCGCTGTTTCGGGCCCGGGCCGTGCTGCCCGACCCGATCGCATTGCTGCGCTGCTGCGCCGGCGCCGACCTGGCGGCGATCGCGGGCTTCTGCGCCCAGGCCGCGGTGCGCCGGACCCCGCTGCTGCTCGACGGGATGCCGGTGACGGCGGCCGCGCTGGTCGCCGAGCGGATGGCCCCGGGGGCGCGGCAATGGTGGCAGGCCGGCCACCGGTCCACCGAGCCCGGGCATGCGCTGGCCCTCGGGGCGTTGCAGCTGGACCCGATTCTGGATCTGGGCATGCGGCTCGGCGAGGGCAGCGGCGCGGCGGTGGCCCTGCCGGTGTTGCGCGCCGCGGTAGCCGCACTGGCGTCGACGGCGACGTTCGACGAGGCCGGTGTGTCCGATCGGCCTACACCGTGATCCGTTCGGTGGCAACGGCTTTCAGCTTCGGTACGGTGCTGCCCATGCCTGGCTCGCAGGCGATGGGTCGCGGCGCCATGACCGCGCTGCCGGTGGTCGGCGCGACGCTCGGCGCGGTCGCCGCCGGCGTCACGTGGGGCGGCGGCCTGGCGTTCGGCGCATCGAGCCCGCTGGCCGGGCTGCTCGCGGTGACCGCGCTGTTGCTCGCCACCCGCGGCCTGCACCTCGACGGCGTCGCCGACACGGCCGACGGTCTGGGCTGCTACGGGCCGTCGGAGCGCGCACTGGCGGTGATGCACGACGGGTCGACGGGACCGTTCGGCGTCGCGGCGGTGGTGCTGGTGATCGCGTTGCAGGGCCTGGGGTTTGCCGCGCTCGGCGCGGCGTGGCCGCACGGACTGGTCGGCATCGTGGTGGCGGTCGCGGCCGGGCGGGTCACCGCGGTGCTGGCGTGCCGCCGATCGGTGCCCGCGGCCGACGGGAGCGCGCTGGGCGCGCAGGTGGCGGGCACGCAGCCCGCGCCGGTTGCGGCGGCCTGGCTCGCGGTCCTGGTGGCCGCCGCCCTGCTCGCCGGCCCACGCCCGTGGCAGGGCCCGGTCGCGGTGCTGGCGGGGCTGGCCTGCGGGGCGGTGCTGGTGCGCCACTGCGTGCGGCGGTTCGGCGGCATCAGCGGCGACGTGCTGGGCGCGGCGATGGAGCTGACCACGACGGTCAGCGTGGTGGTTCTCGCGGCGCTGGTGCGGTTCTAGGCGGCGGGGGCTAGCTGTACTGACCACGGACGTTGGTGACGGCGTGGCGTGGTGACATGACGAAGACCTCCGAGTGAAGTGCGAGCTGTCTAGGAAAGCACTCACTACCGGAGGTCTTCGTGTCCCACCGTAATGCCCCATTGTCAGAAACGGGTCGGCTGCGGCTTGCTCGTTGTGTTGTCGAGGACGGTTGGCCGCTGCGCCGGGCCGCCGAACGTTTCCAGGTCGCGGTAACCACCGCGGCGCGCTGGGCAGGCCGTTATCGCGCACTTGGGGAGGCCGGCATGGCCGACCGCAGCTCTCGGCCCCATCGCAGCCCGAATCGCACACCCACTCGTAGGGAGCGGCGCATTATCAAGGTCCGCGTTACGCGGCGATGGGGGCCTGCGCGAATCGGCTACTTGCTTGGCCTTCATCCCTCGACCGTGCACCGCGTGCTGGCCCGCTACGGGTTGGCCAAACTGCGTTGGCTAGATCGCCCCACCGGCCGTGTCGTTCGCCGCATCGAGGCAACCCAATGCGGCGAAATGGTCCATGTCGATGTCAAAAAGCTCGGCAAGATCCCCGCTGGCGGCGGGTGGCGGATGCTGGGCAAAGCCGTCGGCAAGCGCAACAAACAGGCCGACAAAAGCGGCGGCATCACAACCCAATACCGCAATCCGCGGCGCGGCTATCACTTTCTGCACACCGCCATCGACGGGTACTCCCGGCTGGTCTACAGCGAACTGCTGACCGACGAGCGCAAAGAAACAGCTGCCGCGTTTTGGATCCGCGCGCAATCGTGGTTCAGCGAACGCGGCATAACAGTACGAAAAGTATTGACCGACAACGGCTCCTGCTATCGATCACACGCATTCAGCGATGCGCTGGGCACCGTTGAACATCGCCGGACCCGCCCGTATCGACCCCAGACGAACGGCAAAGTGGAGAGATTTCACCGCACACTGGCCGACGAGTGGGCCTACGCCCGGCTCTACCGCACCGATGCCGAACGCTGTGAGCAATTCACCACCTGGCTACACATCTACAATCATCACCGCGGCCACACGGCACTCAAAGGTCAACCACCCGCTAGCCGCGTACCTAACCTCTCAGGTCAGTACAGCTAGCCCAGCCGGGTCATCCAGCCGTGGGTGTCGGCGAAGGTGCCGCGCTGGATGCCGGTGAGGGTGTCGCGCAGCGCCATCGTCACCTCGCCGGGTTTTCCATCGGCGACGGTGAATTCACCCTCGCCGTGCTTCACCCGCGCCACCGGGGTGATGACGGCGGCGGTGCCGCAGGCGAACACCTCGGTGATCTCCCCGACGGCGGCCTTCTTCTGCCACTCGTCGATGTCGATCTTTCGCTCCTCGACGCTGAACCCCGCGTCAAGTGCCAACTGCAGCAACGAATCTCGCGTGATACCCGGCAACAGCGAGCCGGACAGCTCCGGGGTCACCAGCCGCGCGGTGCCGCCACTGCCGAACACGAAGAACAGGTTCATCCCGCCCATCTCTTCGACGTAGCGGCGCTCCACCGCGTCCAGCCACACCACTTGGTCGCAACCGTTTTCGGCGGCCTGGGCCTGTGCCAGCAGCGACGCGGCGTAGTTGCCGCCGAACTTGGCCGCACCGGTACCGCCGGGGCAGGCGCGCACGTACTCAGACGACACCCACACGTCGACGGGATTGATGCCGCCCTTGAAGTACGCGCCGGCGGGCGAGGCGATCAACAGGTACCGGTACTGGTTGGCCGGCCGTACCCCGAGCCCGGGCTCCGTCGCGAAAACGAAGGGCCGGAAGTACAGCGCCTCTTCGCCGCCGGCCTGCGGCACCCAGGTGTCGTCGACGGCGACGAGCTGGCGCAACGACTCGAGGAAAACCTCGTCGGGTAATTCGGGTATTGCCAGGCGCCGCGCCGAATTTCGCATTCGGGCCGCATTGGCATCAGGGCGAAACGAGACGATCGAGCCGTCGGCCCAGCGGTAGGCCTTCAGCCCCTCGAAAACCTCCTGGGCGTAGTGCAACACGATCGCCGACGGATCCAGCTGAATCGGCCCGTACGGGATCACCTGCGGGTTGTGCCAACCGCGGCCCTCGACATAGTCGATCGACACCATGTGATCGGTGAAGTATCTGCCGAATCCCGGCTCACGCAAGATCGATTCACGTTCGGCATCGGTCGCCGGGGATGACGCGCGCGAAACCGTGAACTCAAGGGAGCCGGTTGTCATGGCGCCGATTGTATCTGGGCACGCCAGCTGATTTTTGCCGTATGCAGAGTGCGCGCCTAGCGGGTTTTCAGATCGACGAAGGGTGGCCGCACGACTTCGACTTCGACGGCGCGCCCGCGGACGTCGACGGTGATTTGCTGGCCGTCGTCGACTCCGGCGTCGGTGTCGATCAACGCGAGCGCGATGCCGGCCTGCAGTGTCGGCGAGAACGTGCCCGACGTGGTGACCCCGACCGGGGTGTCGCCGGCCAGCACGGTCAGCCCGGGCCGCAACACCCCGCGGCCGACCATACGCAGCCCGCGCAGCAGGCGCCGCGGCCCGGCCTCCTTCTCGGCCAGCAGCGCGTCGCGGCCGAAGAAGGCGTCCTTTTTCCAGCCGATCGCCCAGCCGCAGCGGGCCTGCAGCGGAGAGATGTCCAGCGAAAGTTCGTGTCCGTGCAGCGGGTAACCCATTTCGGTGCGCAGGGTGTCACGCGCGCCCAGGCCGGCGGGCTCGCCGCCGGCCTTCGAGACGGCGGCCACCAACGCGTCGAACACCACGCCCGCGGATTCCCAGGGCGGCAGCAGCTCGTAGCCGTGCTCGCCGGTGTAGCCGGTGCGGCAGACCCGTACCGGCACGCCCGAGAACTCGGCATCGGCATAGCCCATGTAGTCCATCGTGGTGGGCAGCCCCAGCTCGCCGAGCACGCCCGCGGACCGCGGGCCCTGCACCGCCAGCACCGCATAGGAGCGGTGCTCGTTGGTGATCGTGAGGCCGGCGGGCGCGGCGGCCCGCAGCGCCTCGACGACCGCCGCGGTGTTGGCGGCGTTGGGTACCAAAAAGATCTCGTCCTCGCCGACGTAGTAGGCGATGAGATCGTCGATCACGCCGCCGGACTCGTTGCAGCACAACGTGTATTGCGCCTTGCCCGGACCGATGCGGCCGAGGTCGTTGGTGAGTGCGGAGTTGACGAATTGCGCGGCACCCGGGCCGCGGATCAACGCCTTGCCGAGATGGCTGACATCGAACAGGCCCACCGCGTCGCGCGTCGCGTTGTGCTCGCTGACCGTGCCGGCGTAGGACACCGGCATCAGCCAGCCGCCGAACTCGGCGAAATTGGCACCCAATTCGCGATGGCGGTCTTCCAGTGGTCCCTTGAGTAGCTCCGACGCATCGCTCACGCCGTCTCACCCTAATCGGCACCGTTGGGTGGCACACTTGGGTGGGTGTCCGGTTCGCTTGATTTCGACGCGCTTGCGGCCGCCGGAATCGCGAATCCGCGTGAACGGGCGGACCTGCTCAAATATCTGGACGATCTTGGCTTCACCGCCGACGAGATGGTGGAAGCCGAACTCCGCGGCCGGCTGTTCGGCCTGGCCGGTGATGTTTTGTCCTGGTCGGGGCGCCCGATCTACACGTTTGCGACCGCGGCCGAGGAACTCGGGATCGCCGCCGAGGACGTCGCCCGCGCCTGGGAATTGCTGGGCCTGACCGTCGCCGGTCCCGATATCCCGGTGCTCAGCCAGGCCGACGTCGACGCGCTGACCACCTGGCTCGCGCTGCGGGCGGTGGTTGGCCAGGACGGCGCGTTTGGTTTGTTGCGCGTGCTGGGCGCCGCGATGGCCCGGTTGGCCGAGGCCGAGTCGACGATGATCCGCGCCGGTACACCGGACATCCAGATGACCCACACCCGCGACGAGCTGGCCACCGCGCAGGCGTACCGCTCGGTTGCCGAGTTCGTCCCCCGACTCGGCGCGCTGATCGACATCGTGCACCGCCATCACCTGATCGGCGCTCGAACGCACTTCGAGGGCGTCCTGCGCGACACGTCGGCCTCCGTGGTGTGTGGCGTGGGTTTTGCGGATCTGTCGGGCTTCACCGCGCTGACTCAGACGCTCACGCCCGCGCAGTTGTCACATTTGCTCAACGAGTTCGCCGGCACCGTGTCCGACGTGGTGCACGCCGACGGCGGCCGGGTGGTGAAGTTCATCGGCGACGAGGTGATGTGGGTGAGTTCGGATCCCGAGCGGCTGCTGCAGGCGGCGCTCGATCTCGTCGAGCACCCCAAGGCGCGCGAGGAGGGGCTGCAGGTCCGCGCCGGCCTCGCGTACGGGACGGTCGTCGCCATCAACGGCGACTACTTCGGCAACCCGGTCAACCTGGCCGCCCGACTCGTGGCCGCGGCGGCCCCAGAACAGATCCTGGCCACCGCGGAGCTGCATGACGAATTGCCGGACCACCCCGCGGTCGCGTGTGGCCCGTTGACGCTCAAGGGTTTTGACGAGCCGGTGACGGCCTATGACCTACACGCGGGGACGCTGCCGAGCTGAACCTGCCGCAGGACTAGGGTAATTGCCCGTGACCAGCGAACCCGGCTATCAAGCTCCCTCTGTCAATGTCGCCACCTCGTTGCCCAAGCGTGGGGCAAGTTCTTCGGTACTGCTCGTGCCGGTCGTGTCGACCGGTGACGAAGACCGGCCGGGCGCCGTCGTCGCCGCGGCCGAGCCGTTCCTGTCCGCCGAGGTCGTCGCCGAAATCGAGGCCGGTCTGCGCGCGCTGGACGCCACCGGCGGCAACGAGCAGGTGCACCGGCTGGTGGTGCCGTCGCTGCCGGTGGCAAGCGTGCTGACGATCGGCCTGGGCAAGTCGCGGGCCGAGTGGCCGGCCGACGTGATCCGTCGCGCCGCCGGGGTCGCGGCCCGCTCGCTGGGCGGCGCCGAGGCGGTGATGACCACGCTGGCCGAGTTGCCCGGTGCGGGCGTCGGCTCGGCCGCGGTCGAGGGGTTGATCCTGGGCGGCTACCGGTTCACCGCGTTCCGCAGCGAGAAGACCGCGCCGAAAGACAAAGGGCTGGACAAGATCACCGTGCTGGCCTCGGAAAAGGGCGGGGCCAAGGAGGCGAAGCAACAGAGCGCGCACGGCGCGGCCGTCGCGACCGCGGTGGCCACCGCCCGCGACTTCGTCAACACTCCCCCGAGCCATCTGTACCCCGCCGAATTCGCCAAGCGCGCAAGGGCTTTAGGTGAATCGGTCGGCCTCGAAGTGGAGGTGCTCGACGAAAAGGCGCTGCAGAAGGCCGGCTTCGGCGGGATCATGGGCGTCGGACAGGGCTCGTCGCGGCTGCCGCGGCTGGTGCGCCTGACCCACCGCGGTTCGAAGCTGGCGAAGAAGCCGAAGCTGGCCAAGAAGGTGGCGCTGGTCGGCAAGGGCGTCACGTTCGACACCGGCGGCATCTCGATCAAGCCCGCGGCCGGGATGCACCACATGACCTCGGACATGGGCGGGGCGGCCGCGGTGATCGCGACCGTCACACTCGCCGCTCAGCTCAAGCTGCCGATCGACGTCACCGCCACGGTGCCGATGGCCGAGAACATGCCCTCGGGCACCGCGCAGCGGCCCGGCGACGTGCTGACGCAGTACGGCGGGATCACCGTCGAGGTGCAGAACACCGACGCGGAGGGCCGGCTGATCCTGGCCGACGCCATCGTGCGCGCCTGTGAGGACAACCCCGATTACCTGATCGAGACGTCGACGCTGACCGGCGCGCAGACGGTGGCGCTGGGCGCCCGCATCCCCGGGGTGATGGGCAGCGACGAGTTTCGCGACCGCGTCGCGTCGATCTCGCAGCGGGTGGGCGAGAACGGCTGGCCAATGCCGCTTCCCGACGAACTCAAGGACGACCTGAAGTCGACGGTCGCAGATCTGTCCAACATCAGCGGGCAGCGCTTCGCCGGGATGCTGGTGGCGGGTGTGTTCCTGCGCGAATTCGTCGCCGACGGCGTGAATTGGGCGCACATCGACGTGGCCGGCCCGGCCTACAACACCGGTGGCCCGTGGGGGTATTCGCCGAAGGGCGCCACGGGCGTGCCGACCCGCACCATGTTCGCGGTGCTCGAGGACATCGCCGAAAACGGCTAGCCGCGAGGCGAACTGCACCGTTTAGCGCGACGATTCGCTGGCTAACCTCCCCAGCGGTTATTACTCGACAGGAGGCGAATCATGACTGTGCGACGGATAGTCCTCGCGCTGGGCGCAGTGCTGCTGATAGCCGGTGTGATTGGGCTGCTGGTGCCAGTGTCCATCAGCGACGGCAACGGCAATTCGATCGGGTGCGGCAACGCGCTGGTGGCGGACACACAGAACGCCCGCAATGCGACGCAGCAGACCAACAATCAGACCGGTGCGAACATCCCGATCGTGGGCTCCTTCGTCCCGCACTCCCCCGACTATGTGGCGCAATGCCAGTCGGCGGTGGGCGGCCGCCGCGCGTGGACCATCCCATTGACCGTGATCGGGATCATCGGGGTCGCCGGTTCACTGCTGGTGCGACGAAACCAAGGTGCGGGCGCACCCTGATTCAGCGCTAGATCACCCGCATTCGCGCGGCGTTGCGCAGCCCCTGCGGCGCCAGGCGCGAAAGGCCGTACAGCGCATAGGCTTCCGGTGCTACGGGGCGGATCGGCTTCTTCTTCTGGACCGACGACAGGATCGCGTTGGCGACCTTGTCCGGCCCGTAGTGCCGGAGCGCGAACATCTTGCCCAGCTGCCCGCGCCGGCCGTCGACGGCGTCGCCCTGCTTTCCCGCGGGCGCGTCGAATCGGGTGGTGTTGATGATGTTGGTGTCGATCACGCCCGGGCAGATCGTCGTCAGCCCCACCCCGGCGGCGTCGAGCTCGGCGCGCAGGCAGTCGGAGAACATGTAGGTCGCCGCCTTCGACGTGCAGTAGGCGTTCAGCGACTGCAGCGGTGCGTAGGCCGCCATCGACGACACGTTGACGATGTAGCCGCCGGTGCCGCGCTCCACCAGCCGCCGGGCGAAGGACCGGCACCCGTTGACCACGCCGCCCAGGTTGACGTCGAGCACCCGCTCGAACTGCTCGGCCGGGGTGTCCAGGAATCCCCCCGCGTGCCCGATGCCGGCGTTGTTGACGACGATGTCGGGCACGCCGTGCTCGCCGCTGACCCGCTCGGCGAAGGCCTCGACGGCGTCACCGTCGGACACGTCGAGCACATAGGCGTGCGCCACCCCGCCGCGGCTGGCGATCTCGGCGGCGGTGGCCTTGACGGCCGCCTCGTCGATATCGCTGATGACCAGCTCGGCGCCCTCGCGCGCGAACGCGAAGGCCGTCTCGCGGCCGATGCCGCTGCCGGCGCCGGTGACCGAGACCAGGGTGTCGCCGAAGGCGCCGCGCGGACGGCCGACCTGCGCGCGCAGCAGCGCGCGGCTGGGCGCCTTGCCCTCGGCCATGTCGGCGAAGTCGCGCACGGACGCCGCCATCACCTGCGGGTGCGACATCGGTGAGAAGTGACCGGCTTGGATGTCGCGGCGCCACAACCGCGGCACCCAGCGTGCGGACTCGTCGTACCCATACGGCCGCACGTACTTGTCGCGGGTGTTGACGATGAGCTGCACCGGCACGTCGATCACCGGGACACCGGCGGCGCGCCGGCTGCGCGAGAACGAGCGGAAGTAGTTGGCCGGGTACACCTTCACCGATCGACCCGCGTCAGCGGGCATGTCGCCGGCGTGATGGATCAGCTCGTCGGCGATGTTGTCCACCGCGTTGCGCCGCAGTGCCGGAACCGACAGCGCCAGCCGAAGCAGCAGCGGCGCGAGCACCGGGACCGAGAAGAACAGCATGTAGGTGAGCCGCAGGGCCTGACTGATCGAGCGGGCAAACCTGCGGGGGCGCCAGGGCTGGCGCAGTCCGCTGAAGATGTATTCGACGAGCTGGTCCTGGCTCGGTCCGGAGACCGAGGTGAACGTGGCGACCCGGTCGCTGGCGCCCGGACGCTTCAGGTACTCCCAGATCCCCACCGAGCCCCAGTCGTGGGCCAGCACGTGCACCGGCTGGCCGGGGCTCAGCTCGCCGGTCACCGCGGCGAAGTCATCGGCGAAGTGCGCCATGGTGTACGCCGATACGGGCTTGGGCGTCGACGACCGGCCGACGCCGCGGTTGTCGTACCGGATGATTCGAAACCGCTCGCGCAGCAGCGGCACGACCCCGTCCCACAGCACGTGGGAGTCGGGAAAGCCGTGCACCAGCACGACCGTCGGCCCGTCGGGGTTGCCCTCTTCGTAAGCCGCGATGCGCGCGCCGTCGGCGCTCTCGATGAAATGCTGCGATATCTGCTGTGTTGCCGGCATGGGACCCCCACCTGCAATTTGTCTGACTATCTAGTGGCCACACGGTAGCAAGCCCGCTCGGACGAGCCGGTCACCCGAGTGCGATCCGCCCTGAATGTGTGCCCCAGCGACGGCAGTGACAGGATGGATTCGGACATCCGCTCGCGTTCCGCAGTTGAGTTCCCTGCGGGTACACCACGGTGTGGTAAGCAGATGTCGACCTGCGCCGACCGACGAGCGTTCGAGGAGTCAACGGACATGGCCTTCTCCGTCCAGATGCCCGCACTTGGTGAGAGCGTCACCGAGGGGACGGTCACCCGCTGGCTCAAGCAGGAAGGCGACACGGTCGAGCTCGACGAGCCACTCGTCGAGGTGTCAACCGACAAGGTGGACACCGAAATCCCGTCGCCCGCCGCGGGTGTGCTGACGAAGATCATCGCCCAGGAGGACGACACCGTCGAGGTGGGCGGCGACCTGGCGCTGATCGGCGACGCCGGCGAGGACGGCGCGGCGCAGGCGCCCAGCCAGCCCGCAGCCGCGCCGGAGCCGCAGCCCGAGCCCCAGCCCGAGGCGGCCGCGCCCGCGCAGCCCGAGCCCGCTCCGCCGGCCCAACCGGAGCCCGAGCCCGCGCCGGCCGCCCAGCAGAGTTCCGACTCGAGCTCGGGCGGCACCGCGACACCGGTGTTGATGCCCGAGCTCGGCGAGTCGGTGACCGAGGGCACCGTGACGCGCTGGCTGAAGAAGGTCGGCGATTCGGTCCAGGTCGACGAGGCGCTGGTGGAGGTGTCGACCGACAAGGTGGACACCGAGATTCCGTCGCCGGTGGCCGGCGTCCTGCTCAGCATCACCGCCGAAGAGGACGCGACGGTTCCGGTCGGCGGTGAGCTGGCCCGCATCGGCAGCGGCGCGTCCGCCGCGGCCGCTCCCGCGCCCACGCCGCAGCCGGCGCCTAAGGCCGAGGCCGCACCGCCGCCTGCTCCGAAACCCGAGCCCAAGGCCGAGGCCGCACCGCCGCCCGCACCGAAGCCGGCCCCCGCACCCGAGCCAGAGCCAGCGGCGGCCCCTGCGCCGAAACCGCAACCCGCACAGGCGGAGACGGGCGGTGACGGGTCACCGTACGTCACACCGCTGGTCCGAAAGTTGGCCAACGAGAACAACATCGACCTCGGCTCGGTGAAGGGCACCGGTGTCGGCGGCCGCATCCGCAAGCAGGACGTGCTGGCCGCCGCGGAGGCGAAGAAGCAACCCGCCCCGGCGGCACCGGCCCCGGCCGCACAGGCCCCGGCGGCGCCCGCGGCGGTGTCGGCCCCCACCCCGGCTCCCGCGCTGGCGCACCTGCGGGGCACCACGCAGAAGGCCAGCCGGATCCGACAGATCACCGCGAAGAAGACCCGCGAATCGCTGCAGGCCACGGCGCAGCTCACCCAGACACACGAGGTCGACATGACCAAGATCGTGGGACTGCGGGCGCGGGCCAAGGCCTCGTTCGCCGAGCGCGAGGGGGTGAATCTGACCTACCTGCCGTTCATCGCCAAGGCCGTGATCGACGCCCTGAAGATTCACCCCAACATCAACGCCAGCTACAACGAGGACACCAAGGAGATCACCTACTACGACGCCGAACACCTCGGTTTCGCCGTCGACACCGATCAGGGCCTGCTCTCCCCCGTGATCCACAACGCGGGCGACCTGTCGCTGGCCGGGCTTTCCCGGGCGATCGCCGACATCGCCGAGCGCGCCCGGTCCGGCAACCTGAAGCCCGACGAGCTGTCCGGCGGCACGTTCACGATCACCAACATCGGCAGCCAGGGCGCGTTGTTCGACACGCCGATCCTCGTTCCGCCGCAGGCCGCCATGCTGGGCACCGGCGCGATCGTCAAGCGTCCCCGGGTGGTCGTCGACGACACCGGCAACGAATCGATTGGGGTGCGGTCGATTTGCTACCTGCCACTGACCTACGACCATCGGTTGATCGACGGCGCCGATGCCGGACGTTTCCTCACCACGATCCGGCATCGTCTCGAAGAGGCAGCGTTCGAGGCCGACCTAGGGCTTTAAGAAGGATTCGCGAACGTGGCTCGAGCTGGTCATAGGGCCGTCATCGCGATAGCGGGTTCGTCCGGCCTGATCGGCTCCGCATTGACCGCGGCCCTGCGCGCTACCGATCACCGGGTGCTGCGCATCGTGCGCCGAACACCGGCGAATTCCGAAGAGCTGCACTGGAATCCGGCCAACGGCGAATTCGACGCCGAGGCGCTCGCCGGGGTCGACGCGGTCGTCAACCTGTGCGGCGTCAACGTCGGTCAGCGGCGCTGGTCGGGCGCGTTCAAGCAGAGCCTGCGCGACAGCCGCATCGAACCCACCGAGGTCCTGGCTACCGCGGTGGCCGATGCCGGCGTCGCGACCCTGATCAATGCCAGCGCGGTGGGCTACTACGGCAACACCAGGGACCGCGTCGTCGACGAAAACCAGCGCGCCGGAAGCGGTTTCCTGGCCCAGCTGTGCGAGGACTGGGAGGCCGCGACGCTGCCGGCGCAGTACGGCGGTGCCCGCGTGGTGCTCGCCCGCACCGGTTTGGTGCTGGCACCGGCCGGCGGCGCGCTGCGCAGGATGCGGCCGCTGTTCGCCGTCGGACTCGGCGCGCGACTGGGCAGCGGCCGGCAGTACATGTCGTGGATCAGCCTCGAAGACGAGGTGCGCGCGCTGCTGTTCGCGATCTCGCATTCGTCGCTGTCCGGGCCGGTCAACCTGACCGGGCCTGCGCCCGTCACCAACGCCGAGTTCACGACGGCGTTCGGCAGCGCGGTCAACCGCCCGACCCCGCTGATGCTGCCCGGCTTCGCGGCACGGACCGCCCTCGGTGAGTTCGCCGACGAGGGCCTGCTGACCGGCCAGCGCGCCATCCCCGCCGCGCTGGAGCGGGCCGGTTTCGAGTTCCACCACAACACCATTGGTGAGGCACTGGGTTACGCCACGGCGCGCCGCGACCACGATTAGTTCGCTAGGCGACGTCGGGCTCGCCGTCCGATCTCCGTAGCAGTTTCTCCGGATGGTGGAAGTCGTTGGTGCGGGGTTGGCCGCGATCGAGGTGCGGCGGCGGTATCCATTCGGTGTCGCCGTTGCTGCGTTTTCGGGTGCTCCAGCCGCGGGGTCGCAGCAGTCGGTGGTGCGGTCCGCAGGCCAGCGTGAGGTTGTCGATGCCGGTCGCGCCGCAGTGGGCGTAGTCGGTGACGTGATGAACCTCGCAGTAGTAGCCGGGCACGGTGCATCCTGGTGCGCTGCAGCCGCGGTCCTTGGCGTACAACACAATCCGCTGACCCGGCGAGGCCAGCCGTTTGGAGTGATACAGCGCGACCGGCTTGCCGTTGTCGAAGACGGCCAGGTACTGGTGGGCGTGGCGGGCCAAGCGGATCACGTCGCAGATCGGCAACCGCGTGCCCCCACCGGTGACGCCCTGACCCGCAGCGGCCTCGAGTTCGGCCAGCGTGGTCGACACGATGATCGAGGCCGGTAAACCGTTGTGCTGACCCAGCTCCCCGGACGCCAGCACCGCGCGCAGCGCGGCGTTCAACCCGTCGTGGTTGCGCTGAGCTGCCGACCGGGCGTCGTGTTCGATGGCGTCTTCGGTGGGAGCGCCGTCTACGCAGGGCGTGTCGTCGTTGGGATTGCACATGCCCGGTGCGGCCAGCTTGGCCAGCACCGCCTCCAGCGACGCGCGGGCCTCGGGGGTCAGCCAGCCGCGCAGCGCCGACATGCCGTCGACTTCTTGCTTGCCCAGCGTCAGACCGCGCCGGCGCGCGCGATCCTCGTCGGTGAATGAGCCGTCGGGATTGAGGCAATCCATGAGATGGTCGGCCAGCCCGGCGAGGTCTTCGGGCCGGTGCTGCGTGCCGAGCTGAGCGAGGTGGGCTTCGGCGGCCTCGCGGGTGTCGGCGTCAATGAAGCCGGGTAGCTGGTGCCAGAAGCGGCGAATCACGGCCACCTGCCCGCTGCCCAACCCGCCAGTCCGCTGGGCGGCCGCGGTCGCGGCCAGCACGGGTGGCAGCGGCTCACCGGTCAGCCCGCACCGATCGCCGAGATCGGCCGCCTCCCGCACCCGTCGTCCGGCCTCGGCGCGGCTGATCAACGTCGCCTCGGCGATCGCATGGGATACCGTGCCGCCCAGTTCTTGCGGCGTGGCCTCGCGGGCCAGCTTGCTGATCAACCGGTGCTCGAGCCAGGGCACCAGACGGCGCACCTTTTCGCAGTCTTGCAGCATCGCGAGGCACTGCTCGGTGTTCAGCGCGTCGATATCCGCGTCCGCCGCTTCTACAAGCGCGGCGGCCGACGTATCGAGGGCGGCGCCGAGAGTCATACCGTCAAACTAAATGCACCCACCGACAGAAACTCGCCCGTTGTGACTGCAGAAATATAAGTGGCGCAAGGGATTTAACGAGTGTGCACGCACGGCGATTGTCGCTCAGAGGCGGGCAACGGACACACTGCCCATCCCGCAGGATTCGACCCGAGTAACCTCGCGACCATGAGCTCTATCAGGTCGCAGGCGACCGCGATCGACGTCCGCCAACTGGGCGTGGTCGACTACCGCACCGCGTGGCAGCTGCAGCGCGACCTGGCCGACGCGAGGGTCGCCGGCGGCAGCGACACCGTCTTGCTGCTCGAGCACCCGGCGGTCTACACCGCGGGCCGGCGCACCGAACCGCAGGAGCGGCCTGCCGATGGCACGCCCGTCGTCGACACCGACCGCGGCGGAAAGATCACCTGGCACGGTCCGGGGCAGCTGGTCGGCTACCCCATCATCGGGCTGGCCGAACCGCTCGATGTGGTGAATTATGTTCGGCGCCTTGAGGAATCACTGATCAAGGTGTGCGGGGATCTGGGGCTGCAAACCGCCCGGATCGACGGCCGGTCCGGCGTATGGGTGCCCGGGCGGCCAGCACGCAAGATCGCCGCGATCGGCGTCCGGGTGTCCCGAGCGACCACGCTGCACGGGTTCGCCCTCAACTGCGACTGCGATCTGGGCGCGTACAACGCCATCGTGCCGTGCGGCATCAGCGACGCCGGCGTGACGTCGCTGTCCGCCGAACTGGGACGCCGGATCACCGTCGACGAGGTGCGCGCGGCGGTCGCCACGGCGGTGTGTGACGCACTCGACGGCCGACTCGCCCTTAGCTGGCAGCCCGCCGCGGCCCGCGTAGCATCGACACCGTGACCGTTGCTCCCGAAGGCCGCAAGTTGCTGCGGCTGGAAGCGCGCAACGCGCAGACCCCGATCGAGCGCAAGCCGCCGTGGATCAAGACGCGGGCGCGGATGGGACCGGAGTACACCGAGCTCAAGAGCCTGGTGAAGCGCGAGGGCCTACACACCGTCTGCGAAGAGGCCGGCTGCCCCAACATCTTCGAATGCTGGGAGGACCGGGAAGCCACCTTCCTGATCGGCGGCGACCAGTGCACCCGCCGCTGCGACTTCTGCCAGATCGATACCGGCAAGCCCGCCCCGCTGGACCGCGACGAGCCGCGGCGGGTCGCCGAGAGCGTGCAGACGATGGGCCTGCGCTACGCCACGGTCACCGGGGTCGCCCGCGACGACCTGCCCGACGGCGGCGCGTGGCTGTACGCCGAGACCGTGCGCGCCATCAAGGAGCTCAACCCGTCAACCGGTGTGGAGCTGCTGGTCCCCGACTTCAACGGCGAGCCGACGCGCCTCAGGGAAGTCTTCGAGTCCCGGCCAGAAGTGTTGGCGCACAACGTCGAAACCGTGCCACGCATCTTCAAGCGGATCCGGCCCGCGTTCACCTACCAGCGCAGCCTGGACGTGATCACCGCGGCGCGGGACTTCGGTCTGGTCACCAAGAGCAACCTCATCCTCGGGATGGGCGAAACCCCCGACGAGGTGCGCACCGCGCTGGCAGACCTGCACGACGCCGGCTGCGACATCGTCACCATCACCCAGTACCTTCGCCCGTCGGCGCGCCACCACCCGGTGGAGCGGTGGGTGCGGCCCGAGGAGTTCGTCGAGTTCGCCGCCCACGCCGAGGGGCTGGGCTTCGCCGGTGTGCTGGCCGGACCGCTGGTGCGCTCGTCGTATCGGGCGGGCCGCCTGTACGAGCAGGCCGCCCGCACTCGGTCATGTAGCTGACCGGCCCGACCGTATCCTTTGACTATGGCTAAACCCCGCACTGCCGCAGAGAACAAGGCCGCCAGGGCCGCGGCGCAGGCCGAGCGCAAGGCCGCGTCGAAGGAACGTCGCACCCAGCTGTGGCAGGCGTTCAATCTCCAGCGCAAGCAGGACAAGCGGCTGCTGCCCTACATGATCGGCGCCTTCGTCCTGATCGTGGCGGCGGCGGTGGTGGCGAGCCTGCTGCTCGGCGGCTTGTTCACGATGGTCACCCTGATTCCGCTCGGCGTGGTGCTGGGCGCCTTGGTGGCGTTCATCATCTTCGGCCGGCGCGCCCAGAAATCGGTCTACCGCCAAGCCGAGGGACAGACCGGCGCCGCCGCCTGGGTGCTGGACAACCTGCGCGGCAAGTGGCGCGTCAGCCCGGGCGTCGCCGCGACGGGCCACTTCGACGCGGTGCACCGGGTGATCGGGCGCCCCGGCGTGATCTTCGTCGGCGAGGGGTCGTCGACCCGGGTCAAACCGCTGTTGGCGCAGGAGAAGAAGCGCACCGCGCGGCTGGTCGGTGACGTGCCGATCTACGACGTCGTCGTCGGCAACGGCGAGGGTGAGGTTCCGCTGAGCAAGCTGGAACGCCACCTCACCCGCCTGCCGGCAAACATCACCGTCAAGCAGATGGACACGCTGGAGTCGCGGCTCGCCGCGCTCGGATCGCGGGCCGGAGCCGGCGTGATGCCGAAGGGGCCGCTACCCAACGCCGGCAAGATGCGCGGCGTGCAGCGCACCGTCCGCCGCAAGTAGCCATCGGACTCAGCGGCGACCGCAAGCGCGGCGAAGCCGGGCGCAGCGGGTCGCCGCCATCGGACTCAGCGCCGTACCACCGCCGTGCCGGTCGCTCTGTCGTGAATGCCGCGGCCGTCCCAGTCGGTGAACAACGCCGGCACCACCAGCGCGAGCAACAACCCGCGGGCCGCCAACCGCCCTAGGCCGACCGTCCCGCCGCCGGCCACCGAGACCACGCCGAGCCCCAGCGCTAGTTGGCCGGGCGTGAAGCCGAACAGCCGCACGGACAGCACGCCGAGCAGAAACCAGATCACCAAGATCGCCGTCGACAACATGTCGATCTTGAACGCACCCACGCCCAGGGCCAGCAACGCGAGTCCGTAGGAGATCAGCCAGTCGATCAGCAACGCCCCCACCCGGCGCCCCATCGGGGCCAGCGATCCGGCCCCGCCCTCGGGCAAACCGAGCGCCTCGCCGGGATACGCGGGCCGTGATTCCGCCATCAACGGGCCTCCGGCGGGAAAACCCAGGGCGGGCCACTGCGCTTTGGGGGGTGACCAGATACGATCTTGCGGTCCATGGCCCAACAATAGAACCCGCCGGGTGCTCCGCTTTCATTTACGCGACGCACGGTCACGTAACCTCCGCGCAACACGGGGTTGACGGGCGGGCAACATCATCTCCATAGCGTCGGCCGCGGAATAACAAGCAAAGGAGCATTCTGTGACGGATAAGACGCCCGATGACGTCTTCAAACTCGCCAAGGACGAGAACGTCGAATTCGTCGACGTCCGGTTCTGTGACTTGCCTGGCACCATGCAGCACTTCACCGTTCCGCTCTCCTTCTTCGACGAGAGTGTTTTCGAGGACGGCCTGGCCTTCGACGGATCGTCGATTCGCGGGTTCCAGTCGATCCACGAGTCCGACATGCTGCTGCTGCCGGACTCGAACACCGCGCAGATCGACTTGTTCCGTGCGGCAAAGACGTTGAACCTGAACTTCTTCGTGCACGACCCGTTCACGCTCGAGCCCTACTCGCGCGACCCGCGCAACATCGCGCGCAAGGCGGAGAACTACCTGATCAGCACCGGCGTTGCCGACACCGCCTACTTCGGTGCCGAGGCCGAGTTCTACATCTTCGACTCGGTGAGCTTCGACTCGCGGACCAACGGCTCCTTCTACGAGGTCGACGCGATCTCGGGTTGGTGGAACACCGGCGAGCCGACCGAGAGCGACGGCAGCCCCAACCGCGGCTACAAGGTCCGCCCCAAGGGTGGCTATTTCCCGGTGGCTCCCACCGACCACTACGTCGACCTGCGCGACGAAATGCTGCAGAACCTGATCACGGCCGGCTTCAGTCTGGAGAAGGGCCACCACGAGGTGGGCACCGGCGGGCAGGCCGAGATCAACTACAAGTTCAACACGCTGCTGCACGCTGCCGACGACATGATGCTGTACAAGTACATCGTCAAGAACACGGCGTGGGCCAACGGCAAGACCGTCACCTTCATGCCCAAGCCGCTGTTCGGCGACAACGGCTCGGGTATGCACACCCACCAGTCGTTGTGGAAAGACGGCAACCCGTTGATGTACGACGAGACGGGCTACGCCGGTCTGTCGGACACCGCGCGGCACTACATCGGCGGCCTGCTGCACCACGCGCCGTCGCTGCTGGCGTTCACCAACCCGACGGTGAACTCCTACAAGCGTCTGGTCCCGGGCTACGAGGCGCCGATCAACCTGGTGTACAGCCAGCGCAACCGCTCGGCGTGTGTGCGTATCCCGATCACCGGCAGCAACCCGAAGGCCAAGCGCCTCGAATTCCGTTGCCCCGACTCGTCGGGTAACCCGTACCTGGCGTTCTCGGCGATGCTGATGGCCGGCCTGGACGGCATCAAGAACAAGATCGAGCCGCAGTCGCCGGTCGACAAGGACCTCTACGAGCTGCCGCCGGAGGAGGCTGCGAACATCCCGCAGGCCCCCACGCAGCTGTCCGCGGTGATCGACCGTCTAGAGGCAGACCACGAATACCTCACCGAGGGAGGCGTTTTCACGCCCGACTTGATCGAGACGTGGATCAGCTGGAAGCGCGAGTTCGAGATCCTGCCGGTTCAGGTGCGCCCGCACCCGTACGAGTTCGCCCTGTACTACGACGTCTAAACACGTCGCGACGCGTTGAGCAAATAGCCCCGGGGTTCGCCCCCCGGGGCTATTTCTTTCGCCGCCACGTTCTTTTGCTGCCGCGGTCGTTCCAAAACACCGCCTGTATCGAATCCCATTGGAACAGCTTCTATCCCACCGACAGCGCTCGAGTGCTGGAGTTTGTGGGCTTTCGCTGGCACAAAACGTCAGCTACGCTCCATTGCACTCCCAGCTTTGACTGGCCGATGCGTCGGGTCGCGCGGAAGGCTTTGAAGGGCCTAACGCTTGGAAAGGTGAACGCATGCGCCAGTTGAGGACCGCTGCCGTCATCGCCGTGATCGCGATGTCGATCGGGGCGTGCGGTGGCAACGAGCAGAAAACCCCGGCATCGTCGACCACATCGAAGGCCACGACCCCGACGGCGGCGCCGGCGCCCGGACCCATGATTGGGCAAGCCGCGCTGGCTAATCTGCTGCTCAGTCTGGCCGAGGTCGACACCACCTTAGGACTCACCGGAACGACGAGCGTGAACAAGATCGACAAGCTGCAGGACGACGCCGAGTTCAAACAGCTGTTTCCCGCGGGATGGAAATTCCCCGACGAATGCATCTATGCGACCAACCCCGCAATGGCATCCGTTTATGCGGGCAGCGGTAACACCGCCGTGAGTGGGGAGCACGATTCTGCGTCGGGATCGAGTGATCCGAAGCCTGAGGTCAGGCAGGCGGTGGTGTTGTTCCCCTCCGCCACCGAGGCGAATGCCTTCTTCGCGACCTCCGCCCAGCGGTGGCCGGCCTGCGCCAACCGCCAGGTCACCCCTCCCGGCACGGACAACCTCATCGCGAACTTCGCAGTGGGACCGGTCGCCAACGCGAACGGGATTTTGACCACCACGGTGAACGTAAAACTCGGCAACCCCGACCCTGGCGGAGCGCCGCTCAACGTGTCGTGCCAGCGCGCGCTCACCGTCCGCGGCAACGTCGCGATCGACGTCAACGGTTGCCGCACCAACCCGGGGGATCTGGCGGTCAACATCGCCAATCAGATTGCCGGCAAAATCGACAACCAGGGCAAGGTCGACGCGGCGAATATCAACACCCTGGCCGCCTCGCTGGCGAAGGGCTACAACCTCACCAATTGCCATCCGGCCGCCCCGGACAAATTGACCTTCCTCTCCCTCGCTGAGATCGATTGCGGTCAAAACCCCGACCCCGGCGGGCCGGCTTCCGCCGTCTATCGCCTCTTGGGACACGGCGACGCGCTGAATGCCGAATTCAAAGCCTTCATCAAAGACATCGCCCAAATCCCTTGCGTGGACGGTGGTTCGACGCCGATGACATGGCGGCAAGGCGAAACGAGCGGACAGGAGGCGTGCGGAACCCAGAACGACGTCGCGACGATCACCTGGACCATCGACGGCAAAAACGTCCTGGGCTCACTGCGCTCGGCTAACCCCGATGCCACCGCGCTCCGCCAATGGTGGCTGGCCAACGCCTAGCCGGCACACCGGCACTGGCGGCAGCGGCGGGGCCTCGTCGAACGTTGTCGCAACTACGCCTAGCGAGACATGCTGACGCTGAGGGCATCTCAGAAGCCGGAGTCTCCCCCGCCGCCCGAGTCGAAGCCGCCACCGGAATCGAACCCGCCGCCGCCGAAGTCGAAGCTGCCCCCGCCGGAATCTGACCCGCCACCGAAACCCCAACTGCCACTGCCGGAGTCGTAGCCACCGCTTTCGCCGCCGGCGAAGCTCACGTCGCCGCCGCCGGAGGACGAATTGTCGTTGCCGTCGAATCCGTAATCGCCTTGCTGGCTGTCGTAGCTGGCGTTTTGGCCACCGTCGTAGCTGCCGGCGCCGCCGGCCCAGGCCGAGTCTTGGCCCGCCTCGAAGCCACGCTCGTAGCTGCCACCCCAGTGATCGTCCAGCAGCGCATCCATCATCAGGACGTCGGCGACGGCCCAGCCCCACCCCGGCCCCCAGAACGCGTACGGGTAATAGCCGGGGTAGAAGAACATGCCGTTGTAGTAGCCGCCCCCGTAGTAGTGCTGGTACCCGGGCTGCGCCGAGGTGGCGTAGTTGTTGTTGTTGATTGTGACGTTCTGACCGGTCTCGGGATCGGTCGCGCGCACGGTCGCCTGCTTGCGGTCCTGCTCCGGAACAGCGGCCACCGCACTCGTGGTGGCCACGTTGAGCTTCTGGTAGCCGCGGGCCACCGTCGACTGCGCGACCCGCAGGTGTGCGCGCGCGGCGCTGTAGTCACGGGCCTGATACGCCTTGCGGGCGTCGTGCAGGCTGGAGTTGGCCTTCAGCGCCTCGGCGCTGACATCGACTTCGCTACCGGTGACCACCGCGTTATCGAGATCGCTGACCCCGGACTCGACGTCGATCAGCTCCTGCTTCACCTGGTCTCGGGCCTCGGCGTCCCTGCGGCGCTTGCGGTTTCGGCTGACGGCGAACACGATCAGGCCGGCCACCGCCACCAGGACGCCGAGGATGATCAGCATCGTCCACACCGCCGAGCCGCCCTTGTGCTGCTGGCTCGCGCCGGGCGACGAGGTGACGTGTTGTCCTGGCGACACGTTCAGGCCGGCCAGCTTCCGGACGAATTCACTGGTCGCCCCGTAGGGATCGTTGCGGTGGTTCTTGGCCGACTGACTCATCAACGAGTCGACGTTCTCGGCGACCGCCTTCGGCACGTTGAAGGCGCGCACGTGATAGCCCTTGGAGTCGATCACCAGGATGACCCCGGAGAAGTCGGAAATGCGGCCCAGGATGACGTCGTGCATGGAATCCGGGGTGGTGATGCCGGTCTGGCTGGGTGCCACCGCGGCAACCCAGACCGGCGGCACGTCGCTCCACGTCCAACGGCTGCTGAGGATCTGCTGGTTCAGCTGGTCGGCATTCTGCAGCGGCGGCCGCGCCGCCGGGTCGGCCACTACCACCGTCTGGTTGTCGAACTTCGCCACCAGCTCCGCGGTGTAGCTGTCGGCCGCCGCGGTCGGCGCGCACACCAATGCCACCGCCAACATGATCGGCAGCAGGACAAGACCCCGAATTCGTACTGTCACATCGCTCCTGTAGCTATCGCTGGTGCCCGCATGAATGGTCCGCCGGCTTGGCCGGCCACGCGCACGCATCGATGTCGACCGTGTCGCCCCAGCCCCCTCCGTTGAAGAACCCGAAGGCGTTGCCGTTGCTGGCCGTGTACGTGGCGCCGCCGCCCGACCCGCCGTTGCTCGAACTGTCGAGGATCAGCGACCAGCTCTTGCCAAGCAGCGCGGTCTTGTAGGCGGCCATCACCTCCACCGGCGCGCCGTTGACCATGAAGTGCAGATGAATCCCGTTTTCCTGGATGGAATCCGGGCCATCGGTGTGCGCGGTGTTCGGCGGCACCGGTATCAGCGCCTGCAGGTCGGTGTTGACGCTTGCGCTGGTGGTCGTGGTCGCTTGCGACACCGATGCCGTCACCGTCTTGGACGCCTTGGACGCCGGAGTGCTGGCCGACGTCGCGGTGTGCGAGTTGGACGAGTTGCCGCAGCCCGCCGCGACCAGACCGACCGCTGCCGCAACGGCCGCCACCACGTAAGCCCTGCGCGCCATATCGCCCACCTGTCCTCGCAGCAAACCGGTCCCCTGCACGCTACCAACTGGCGGTGGCGCCAGGTTGCGCCGAAAGCGAATCGGCTTTGGCCCTAACCGACCGTGTTTTGCCGGGTGGCCAGGATCCCCCGGGACGCCTTGGCGGGCTGTCCATCGGCCAACTCGACGACTTCGAGCCAGACGCCCGGCGCGATGTAGTGACAGTCGATGTCCCCGCGCTGCATCCGGATGATCAGCACGCCCGCGTCGGTCACCTCGAAGCTGTCGAACACCCCGTAGTCGCGTGGGCTGCCGCTGCTGAACACCACCGTGAATGCTGCCATGCGAAGAGTATGGCGGGCGCCGACCGGCAGCACTACCCGTCGAGCGCCATGTCCTTGCGGAACCGCTGCATGCCGTCGATCTTGTCGTCCAGGTTCGCGTCCGGCCCGGAGTAGAACATCCACGGCATGGTGATGATGCCCGTGATGCCGGCGTCTTCCACGCGCTGGTAATCGGCGGGAGTGAAGGCGTCGGTGAGCGGTGTCAGGATGGTGAAATCGTCGAACGACAAACCGTTTTCGCGACGCAGTTCCCGCAACTTGCCGACCGCCTCGATGGCGTGTTCGGTCTTGATCAGGTCGCCGATCCAGCCGTCGTTGCGCGCGGCGCGGCGCAGCGCCGCGTCGCTGAGCCCGCCCGCGTAGACGGGGATCGGCGGCGGTGTGGGCTGCATCTCGAGGCGGGGCGCCTGATAGAACTCACCGTCGAACTCCGTCCAGCCCGGCTGCCACAACGTCCGCATCAGGTCGATCATCTCGTCGGTCCGCTTGCCGCGCGCGCTGAATTGCTCACCCATCAACGCGAACTCTTCGCGGCACCAGCCCACGCCGATACCCAGCTCGATCCGGCCCTCCGACAAAACGGCCGCGGTGCCAATGGCTTTCGCCGCCGAATACGGGTTGCGCATCGCGGGGATGTAGACCGTGGTGACGAAGCGCAGCCGGGTGGTGACCTGTGCCAGCGCGCCGGCGAGAACCCACGGGTCGGGCCAGTCGGTGAACGGCTGCCAGCGTCGTTCCCCGTCCTTGGTGTACGGGTACGGCGTTTCCAGGGTCTCCAGATTGACGACGTGGTCGGGAATGCCGATCCCGTCATAGCCGAGCTCGTCGGCGGCCTTCGCGATCTCGATGATCTCGCGGGTGTTCAGGAAGGCACTGCTGATGTAGAACTTCACTGACTTTCCCTTGCCCACGCCGGTTCGATGAAGACGCCCTCGGCCTCCACGGTGACACCCGCCGCATCCGAAATCGTGCCGCGGGCAAACACTTTCACGCCTTCGGCGCTCTCGATCCATGCGTCGCAACGAAGCGGGCCCAGCGGCGTGCCGCGCAGATACTTCACGGTGATGGTCCCGGTGAAGCGTGCCTTGGACAAACCCTCGCTGGCGGCCTCGCCCAACATGTGGTCGAGCACCAGGGCGCTGACACCGCCGTGCACCAGGCCGGGTGGGCCCTCGTAGGCCGACCCCAGGACGAAGTCGCTGGTGCAGCGCCCGCCGCCGTCGTGTTGCACGACGATCGGTGCGGCGATGGGATTGCACACGCCGATAGCGGCGTTGCCCAGCGGCAGCGGGCGGCCGTCGACCCGGTAGCTCACCTTGGCCGGCCGGGTCCGCTGCCGAAGCGACGCGGTGACGGCCTCGATCGTGGTCCGCGCCTGGTGCACGACGTCGTCGTCGACCTCGGTGCGGATGGTGGCGTCGATGAGTTCGCGGACGGCGTCGGCCAACGGGGCGTACAGGGCCGTGACTCGTTCGGCTTCCGCCGCGCTGAGCACCTCGAACATGGCGTCGAACGCGCTGGACTCCCGGCTCAACTGCCGAACACCTTGCGCACGACGGCTTTTGCGCGCCGCGTCACTCTCAAATAGTTGTCCAAGAACTCACTTCCATCGTCGTTGGGCCAGCCCGCCGCGACAGCGACCGCGTTGAGCTGACGTCCGGGACCGGGTAGCTGGTCGGTGGGCTTGCCACGAACGAGCACGAGCGCGTTGCGGGCCCGGGTGGCAGTCAACCAGGCCTGCCGCAGCAAATCCACATCCTCCGCACCGACAAGCTCGCTGGCGGCGATCACGTCCAGCGAGTCCAGCGTCGAGGTGTTGTGCAACGCCGGGATCTCGTGGGCGTGCTGCAGCTGCACCAGCTGCACGGTCCATTCGACGTCGGCCAGCCCGCCGCGACCCAACTTGGTGTGGGTGTTGGGGTCGGCGCCGCGCGGCAACCGTTCGGACTCGACGCGGGCTTTGATCCGGCGAATCTCGTGCACGGCCTCGGCCGACACCCCGTCCTTCGGATACCGGGTCTTGTCGGCCATCAGCAGGAACCGCTGCCCCAGCTCCTGGTCGCCGGCGACCGCGTGTGCGCGCAGCAGGGCCTGAATCTCCCACGGCTGCGCCCACTGCTCGTAGTAGGCGGCATAGGAGCCCAGCGTGCGCACCAGCGGGCCGCTGCGCCCCTCAGGTCGCAGGTTCGCGTCGACTTCCAGCGGCGGGTCGACGCTTGGCGTGCCCAGCAGCGCCCGAACCTGCTCGGCGACCGTCGTCGACCACTTCACCGCCTGCGCCTCATCTGCCCCGTTAGCCGCCTCGCAGACGAACATCACGTCGGCGTCCGAGCCGTAGCCCAGCTCAGCGCCGCCCAGCCGGCCCATACCGATAACCGCAAGGGCCGCAGGCGCTTTGCCACTCTCGGGAAGGTTGGTCCCGATGATCGCGTCCAGCGACGACTGCAGCACCGCCACCCACACCGACGTCAGCGCGCGGCACACGTCCCTCACCTCGAGCAGGCCGAGTAGGTCCGCCGAGCCGATGCGCGCCAGCTCCCGACGGCGCAGCGAGCGGGCCGCCGCGATCGCCCGTACCGGATCGGGGTGGCGGGCCGCGGAAGTGATCAGCCCCCGTGCCACCGCGGCCGGGTCGCTCTCGAGCAGCTTCGGGCCGCCCGGTCCGTCGCCGTAGCTCTCGATGACGCGCGGCGCGCGCATCAACAGGTCGGGCACATACGCCGACGTCCCCAGCACATGCATTAGCCGCTTGGCCACCGCCGGCTTGTCGCGCAGCGTGGCAAGAAACCAGCTTTCGGACGAGAGCGCCTCGGACAGGCGACGGTAGGCCAGCAGGCCGGCGTCCGGGTCGGGCGCATACGACATCCAGTTCAACAGCCGGGGCAGCAGCACGGACTGCACCCGGCCGCGCCGGCCGCTGAGGTTGACCAACACCGACATGTGTTTCAGCGCGGTCTGCGGCCCCTCGTAACCCAGCGCGGCCAGCTGCCGCTCGGCGGCTTCCGACGTCATGCCGTGGGCGATCTCCAGGCCGGTCGGGCCGATCGACTCCAGCAGCGGCTGGTAGAAGAGCTTCGCGTGTAGCTGCGACACCCGCAGGTTCTGGTGCTTGATCTCCTCGCGCAAGACGCCCGCGGCGTCGTGGCGGCCGTCCGGCCGGATGTGGGCGGCGCGGGCCAGCCAGCGCACCGCCTCTTCGTCGTCGGCCTCGGGCAGCAGATGGGTGCGCTTGAGGCGCTGCAACTGCAGCCGGTGTTCCAGCAGCCGCAGGAACTCGTACGAGGCGGTCAGGTTCGCCGCGTCCTCGCGGCCGATGTAGCCGCCCTCGCTCAGCGCGGCCAACGCGTCGACGGTCGACGCCACGTGTAGCGCTTCGTCGCTGCGCCCGTGCACCAGCTGCAGCAGCTGCACGGCGAATTCGACATCGCGCAATCCGCCGCTGCCGAGCTTGATTTCGCGCTCGCGGACCTCCGACGGCACCAGCTGCTCCACCCTGCGCCGCATGGCCTGCACCTCGACCACGAAATCCTCACGCTCGCAGGCGACCCACACCATGGGCATCAACGCGTCGAGGTAGCGCGTCGCGAGTTCGGCGTCGCCGACCGCGAACCGGGCCTTCAGCAACGCCTGAAACTCCCAGGTTTTCGCCCAGCGCTGGTAGTACGCGATGTGCGATTCGACGGTGCGCACCAGCTCGCCGCTGCGCCCCTCGGGCCGCAGCCCGGCGTCGACGGCGAAGCACGCCGCCGAGGCCACCCGCATCACCTCGCTGGCGACGCGGGCCGAGGCGGCGTCGGCCCGCTCGGCGACGAAGATGACGTCGACGTCGCTGACGTAATTCAGTTCGCGGGCACCGCATTTGCCCATCGCGATGATCGCCAGCCGCGGCGGCGTCTTGTCGCCGCACACCGTTGCCTCGGCCACCCGCTGCGACGCCGCCAGCACCGCGTCGGCGGTGTCCGACAGCTGCGCGCCCACCACGGTGAACGGCACCACCGGCTCGTCCTCGACGGTCGCGGCCAGGTCGAGGCCGGCCAGCACCAGCAGGTGGTCGCGGTAGAAGTTGCACAACCGCGAAATCGCCGTCGCCGGCTCGCTCAGCGTCTCCTCGACGCAGCCGGTGAACGCGTCGAACAGCTCGTCGCGGGTGGGCAGTTTGACCTTGCCCCGCAACAACTTCCAGGACTGCGGCTGGGCGACCAGGTGATCGCCCAGGGCCAGCGACGAACCCAGCACGGCGAACAGCCGCCCCCGCAGCGGCCGTTCCTTGAGCAGCGCCGCGTTGAGCTCGGCCCACTCGGTGTCCGGGCTTTCCGACAGCCGAACCAGGGCGAGCAGGGCGGCGTCGGGATCGGGTGCGCGCGACAGCGCCCACAGCAGGTCGACGTGTTCCTGATCGTCCTGGCCCGCCCAGCCCAGCTGCGCGAGGCGCTCCCCCGCGGCCGGGTCGACCAAGCCGAGCCGGCCGACGCTGGGCAGCCGGGGTCGCTCGGTCGTGGGTTTGGTCACGCCCAAAACGGTAGCGCAACGTGGCGATCTCTCAGACCGGTCTGTGCGGCCTGTGAGTTAGAGCGACAGGTAGGTGCTCAGCTCGAACGGCGTGACGTGGCTGCGGTAGTTCGCCCATTCGGTGCGCTTGTTACGCAGGAAGAAGTCAAACACGTGCTCCCCCAACGCTTCCGCGACGAGTTCGGAAGCCTCCATAGAACGCAGGGCGGCGTCCAGGCTGGTCGGCAGCTCGCGGTAGCCCATCGTGCGGCGCTCGTCGGGCGTCAGATCCCACACGTTGTCCTCGGCCTGCGGCCCTAGCACGTAGCCCTTCTCGACGCCGCGCAGCCCGGCGGCCAGCAGCACGGCGAACGTCAGGTAGGGGTTGCAGGCCGAGTCGGGGCTGCGCACCTCGACGCGCCGCGACGACGTCTTGTGCGGGGTGTACATCGGCACGCGCACCAGCGCGGAGCGGTTGGCCGCCCCCCAGGACGCCGCGGTGGGCGCCTCGCCGCCGTGCACCAGCCGCTTGTAGGAGTTGACCCATTGATTGGTCACCGCGCTGATCTCCGAGGCGTGCTCGAGGATCCCGGCGATGAACGACTTGCCCACGTCCGACAGCTGCAGCGGATCGTCGGGGCTGTGGAAGGCGTTGACGTCGCCCTCGAACAGGCTCATGTGGGTGTGCATGGCCGAGCCGGGGTGCTGCCCGAATGGCTTGGGCATGAACGACGCCCGCGCGCCGTTCTCGATCGCGACTTCCTTGATGACGTAGCGGAACGTCATCACGTTGTCGGCCATCGACAGCGCGTCGGCGAACCGCAGGTCGATCTCCTGCTGGCCTGGCGCGCCCTCGTGATGGCTGAACTCGACCGAGATGCCCATGAACTCCAGCGCCTCGATGGCGTGCCGACGGAAGTTCGACGCGGAGTCGTGCACCGCCTGGTCGAAGTAGCCGGCGTTGTCGACCGGGACGGGCGGCGTCCCGTCGTCCGGGCCCGGCTTGAGCAGAAAGAACTCGATCTCGGGATGCACGTAGCAGGAGAAGCCGAGGTCGTTGGCCTTCTGCAGCTGGCGCCGCAGGACGTGGCGCGGGTCGGCCCACGACGGCGAGCCGTCGGGCATCGTGATGTCGCAGAACATCCGCGCCGAGTGGTGGTGGCCGGCGGGCGTCGCCCACGGCAGCACCTGGAAGGTCGACGGGTCGGGATTGGCGACGGTGTCGGATTCCGACACCCGCGAGAAGCCCTCGATCGACGAACCGTCGAAACCGATGCCCTCCTCGAACGCGCCCTCGAGTTCGGCCGGGGCTATCGCGACCGACTTGAGGAACCCAAGGACGTCGGTGAACCAGAGCCGCACGAAGCGGATGTCCCGCTCCTCGAGTGTGCGGAGGACGAATTCCTTCTGTCGATCCATACCCCGAACACTAGGCAATCGCTGTTAATTCTGTGTTACGGAAACAATTAGTGCTGTGCAGAAAAGGTTTCACGAGCTGGGCATTTGCGTGCTGCGCCCCACGTCGACCGACAGCTGACAAATACTTTTTGCGGCGTGTGTCGCGACAGCCTAAACCGTTGCACAGCACGAGGGTTGCGTTGCCGATCCACCCTCACGATTCGCCGATCCGTTTGATCCCCCACCGCTCCCCGCTCTTCCCGGAGCTGAGTTGTGGCGCGGGTTTTGGTGCTGCCCGGTAGTCGTTACGCGGATGGCCGTGCGCGCCGTTCAGTTGTTGCGAGGGCGACGACGACGTTGAGCGCGGTGAGGAGCACGGTGACTCGTGGCGCCCAGCGTACGAACGCATTGGTGTTGTGGGTCTCGAGGGCGGCCAGAACGAGGAATATCGCCACAACGACTAACTGGAGCAGGTTGCTCCACATGGCTTTTCGGGCGTAGGTCCGTGGTTGAGATTGCAGTAGCCGCCGAACCGTCACCACGGCTGCCACCACGATGAAGATTGCGCCGGCTACCAGTGTGAGCAGCATGATTTCCTCCCGCGCCTAGCTTAAGACCCGCGGCTGGCGAGACCGCCCACTACGACCGGCACTGCAGGGCCGGCGGTGGCGCCGTCCCCGCGATCAAGTAGCGCGTCACCGTAGCGTCCACGCACTGGTTGCCGTTGAACACCGCGGTGTGCTGGGTGCCGTCGTAGGTGATCAGCGGGGCTCCCAGCTGGCGCGCCAGGCTCACCCCGGCCTGGTACGGCGTCGCCGGGTCATGCGTCGTCGAAACCACGACGACCTTCCCGGGCGGGGCCTGCGGCGCGGTGTGCGGCTGCGAGGTCGCCGGGACGGGCCACAGCGCGCACAGGTCGCGCGGCGCGTTCCCGGTGAACTGCCCGTAGCTCAGGAACGGCGCGGCCTGCCGGATCTGCTTGTCGGCGGCCACCCAGCTCGGGGCGTCCGTCGGCGACGGCGAGTCGACGCAGCGGATCGCGTTGAACGCGTCCTGGTCGTTGCTGTAGTGCCCGTTCTTGTCGCGGTCGTCGTAGTCGTCGGCGAGCAACAGCAAGTCGCCCGCATCGCTCTGGCGCTGCAGCCCGAGCAGGCCACTGGTCAGGTACTTCCAGTGCTGCGGGGTGTACAGCGCGTTGATGGTGCCGGTGGTGGCGTCGGCGTAGCTCAGTCCGCGGGGGTCCGACGTCGGGCCCGGCTTGGCGACCAGCGGGTCGACCAGCGCGTGGTAGCGGGCGACGAACTGCGCCGGGTCGGTGCCCAGCGGGCAGGCCGGCGAGCGGGCGCAGTCCATGGCGTAGTCGTTGAACGCGGTCTGGAAACCGGCCATCTGCTCGACGTTCTCCTGGACCGGGTCGACGGTCGGGTCGATGGCGCCGTCAAGCACCATCGTCCGGACGTGGTCGCTGAACCCCGCCAGGTAGGCGGTGCCGATCTCGGTTCCGTAGCTGTAGCCCAGGTAGCTGATCTGGTCCTCGCCGAGCGCCTGGCGCACCCGGTCCATGTCGCGCGCGACCGAGGCGGTGCCGACGTTGGCCAGGAACGGGTTGCCCATCCGGTTCACGCATTGCTGGGCCAGCTGCCGGTAGAGCTGCTCGATGTGGGCCACCCCGGCCGGGCTGTAGTCGACCATCGGTTCCTTGCGGAACGCATCGAATTCCGCGTCGGTGCGGCACCGCAGCGTCGGCGTCGAATGCCCCACGCCGCGCGGATCAAAGCCCACCAGGTCGAAGTTGCGGGTGATGTCGCTGCCCTTGAGGTCGGCGGCCATGGCGGCCACCATGTTGACCGCGGAGCCGCCGGGGCCGCCCGGATTGAGCAACAGCGACCCGATGCGCTGGCCGGTGGCCGGGACGCGAATCATCGCCAGTTTGGCTTGCGCCGCACCGGGATTGTTGTAGTCGACCGGAACCGACACCGTGGTGCACTGGGCGGTGGGGACGTCGCTGCTGTCGTTGAGGAATTGGCTGCAGCTGCCCCACTTCACCGGCACCGCGGCAGCCGGAACCGGCGCCGGGTTCGGGCCCTGCCCGGCACCGGGTTCTGGGGTTGCAAGGGCCTGGACGGGTTGTCCCGCGAGCATCAGACCTAACGACAGCAGCGCCAAACTCAACGGTTTGAGACGCGGCATGCAGGACATCGTCGCAGCCGCGAATACCCGTGACAGCGCGAAAAGGTCACGCCTTGGTCTCGGGCTCGCGTGGCTGCCCGGGCCGGCTATTGCGCGGGGTTACAAGCCGCTAGCACTTCGCGCCGCTGGGCGGGGTGGTCCCCCCGACCAGGTACGCCGTGATGTAGTCGTCGACGCAGCTGTCGCCCTGGAAGACGACCGTGTGCTGGGTGCCGTCGAAGGTGAGCAGCGAGCTGTGCAGCTCGTTGGCCAGGTCCACGCCGGCCTTGTACGGGGTCGCCGGGTCGTGCGTGGTCGAGACCACGACGGTCGGAGTCAGGCCCGGCGCCGAGATGGTGTGCGGCTTGCTGGTCGGCGGCACCGGCCAGAACGCGCAGGTGCCCAGCGGCGCATCGCCGGTGAACTTCCCGTAGCTCATGAACGGGGCGACCTCGCGGGACTGGCGGTCTTCGTCAATCACCTTGGCGCGGTCCGTAACTGGCGGCTGGTCGACGCAGTTGATCGCGACCCGCGCGTCGGTGGCGTTGGTGTAGTGGCCGTGCGGATCGCGGCGCATGTACATGTCGGCCAGCGCCAGCAAGGTGTCGCCGTGGTGGTCGACAAGTTCGGACAGCCCGTCGGTCAGGTGGTGCCACAGCGTCGGCGAGTACAGCGCCATGATGGTGCCCACGATCGCGTCGCTGTAGCTGAGCCCGCGCGGATCGTTGGTGTGCGCGGGGCGCCCGATCATCTGGTTGTTCGGGTCGACCAGCGGGTCGACCAGGCTGTGGTAGACGTCGACGGCCTTGGTCGGATCGGTGCCCAGCGGGCAGTTGGACGACTTGGCGCAGTCGGCGGCGTAGTCGTTGAAGGCGCCCTGGAATCCCTTGGCCTGCCGCAGGTCCGCCTCGATGGGGTCGGCGTTGGGGTCGACGGCGCCGTCGAGGATCATCGCCCGCACCTTCTGCGGATAGGCCTCGGCGTAGGCGGACCCGATCCGGGTGCCATACGAGTAGCCGAGGTAGGTCAGCTTGTCGTCGCCGAGCGCCGCGCGAATGGCGTCCAAATCCCTGGCCACGTTGACGGTTCCGATGTTGGCGAGGAAGTCCTTGCCCATCTTGTCGACGCAGCGGCCGACGAATTGTTTGGTCTCGTCCTCGATGTGCGCCACACCGGCCGGGCTGTAATCGACGTTCGGCTCGGTGCGCAGCCGGTCGTTGTCGGCGTCGGAGTTGCACCAGACCGCCGGGCGCGACGACCCCACGCCGCGCGGGTCGAACCCGACCAGGTCGAAGCGCTCGCGGACCTTCTTGGGCAGGGTCTGCACGACACCCAGCGCGGCGTCGATGCCGGATTCGCCGGGGCCGCCGGGGTTGATCACCAACGAGCCGATCTTGTCGCCGGTGGCCGGGAAGCGAATCATCCCCAGCACCGCCACGTCACCGCCGGGGTGGTCGTAGTCGACGGGGACCGCGAGCTTGCCGCACATCGCGCCGCCGGGCAGCTTCACCTTGCCGCCGCCCACGACCCGGCACGGCGTCCACTCCACGGGCTGCCCCAGCTTGGGTTCGGACATCAGCGCACGTCCGGTGACGATGCGGACACATCCCCCGAGGAGCAACGCCACGGCACCGATCGCCGTCCAGACCAGCAACATGCGCGCGATCGAGTCGCGGCGAGACAAACCCATGACATCACATGCTGCCAGAGACAACCTGAGATTTTTGTGAGCGGTCTCGCCGGCCCGTTACCGGGCGGCTGCCAGGAGTTCTTCCATTCCCACGCCGAACTCGTCGGCCAACTCCCACAAGTCGGGCAGCAATTCGGGGCAGGAGATGAGGCCGATGTTCAAATTGCCGTGCAGCGACATCGCCGTGATGTTGAGCCCCGAGCCGTGAAAGATCGGCCCCAACGGATACATCGCCTTGACCTGAGATCCCAGCATGTAGAGCGGGACCTGCGGACCGGCCACATTGGACACCACCAGGTTGTGCACCGGCATGCTCTCGGTGAGCCGCGAGTTCGCGTACACCCGCATCGCGACGCCGAACACCGTCGGCGCCGCGAACTGCGTCCAGTCCTGCAGCAACGAGGCGCCGATAGACGAACTATGTTGTTTGGCAACCGAATTCGCATCGGCAATCGCCCGCAGGCGTTGCACCGGATCGCCGATGTCGGTGTGCAGGCTGGCGAACATGCCCGAGACCTTGTTGCGCCCAGGGCGGTCGGACCTGCCGTGCACCGACACCGGCACCATGGCCACCAGCGGCGCCTCGGGCAGCTCGTTGCGCTCGGCCAGATATGCCCGCAGCGCCCCGGAAACCAGCGCCATCACCACGTCGTTGACCTTGACCCCGAAGTGGTTCTTCACCCGCTTGACGTCATCGATGTTGAGCTCGGCATAGGCAATGTTGCGGCGCCCGTTGATCTTCGCGTTGAACGCGGTCCGCGGCGCGGCGAACGGACGCGCCATCGCCTGGCCGTCCCGGACCCGGCGCAGCGTCGCAACCACCGACGACACCGTGTCCGGCACCACGTTGGCCAGCTGCAGCGGCCGCGTCGCGAACCGCACCAGCCCACCCGCGGCGATCCGCCAGCCGCTGGCGCCCCCGACGCCTTCGACCGGCTCCGGCGGCGCGGCGTCGGGCTCGGTGGCGCACAACTGGCCCATCAGGCTGGCACCCGTCACGCCGTCCACCCCGGCGTGGTGCACCTTCGTCATCACCGCCACGCGGGCCCCGAGACCGTCCGAGCGGCGGCAGTCGGTGCCCGCCACGCCCTCGATGACCCACATCTCCCACAGCGGCCGGCCGCGGTCCAGCGGCAGGGACGCGATGTGGCCGCAGATTTCCGACAGCTCCGCGCGCCCACCCGGCGGCGGCAGCCCGATGCGATGCAGATGGCGGTCGAGCTCGAAGGCGTCGTCGTCCACCCAGACCGGGTGATCGAGGTTCAGCCGGCTGTTCGCCAGCTTCTCGCGGAACTCCGGCATCGCCCTGATGCGCAGCGATAGGCCGTCGCGCAGCCGGTCGAAGGTGTAGCCGCCGGGCATCGTCGACGTGTCCAACTCGAGGATCGAGCACACATGCAGCGGCTGCGACGAGGTCTCGAGATACAGGAAGCTGGCGTCGAGCCCGGTTAGCCGCTGCACCCAAATCATGGTATGTGTCACACCGCCCAGGCGGTGCATCCGCACAGCGAAGATGGCAGAATGACTGGGGTCAGACGAACCCGGGGACCTTCAAGGCCACGAGGATCGAACCGACCACAACCAGGGACAATGATGTCTGAGCAAAACCTTTATGGTGCAAACTCGCCGTCCGAGGGTGCCGACGCGCCCCGAACCAAAATCCGCACCCACCACCTGCAGAAGATGAAGGCCGAAGGCCGCAAGTGGGCGATGCTCACGGCCTACGACTTCTCCACGGCCCGCGTGTTCGACGACGCCGGCATCCCGGTGTTGCTGGTCGGTGACTCGGCCGCCAACGTCGTGTACGGCTACGACACCACGGTGCCCGTCTCCATCGACGAGCTGATCCCGCTGGTCCGCGGCGTCGTCCGCGGAGCGCCGCACGCGCTCGTCGTCGCCGACCTGCCCTTCGGCAGCTACGAGGCCGGGCCCGCCGCGGCGCTGGCCGCCGCTACCCGGTTCATGAAGGAAGGCGGCGCGCACGCCGTCAAGCTCGAGGGCGGCGAGCGGGTCGCCGAGCAGATCGCCTGCCTGACCGCCGCCGGAATCCCGGTGATGGCGCACATCGGCTTCACCCCGCAGAGCGTCAACAGCCTGGGTGGCTTCCGGGTGCAGGGCCGCGGGGACGCGGCCGAGCAGACCGTGCACGACGCGATCGCCGTCGCCGAGGCCGGTGCCTTCTCCGTCGTCATGGAAATGGTGCCGGCGGAACTGGCCACGCAGATCACCGGAAAGCTGACGATCCCGACGGTCGGCATCGGCGCCGGGCCCAATTGCGACGCCCAGGTCTTGGTGTGGCAGGACATGGCCGGCATGAGCACCGGCAAGGCCGCCCGATTCGTCAAGCGGTTCGCCCACATCGGCGATGAATTACGCAGGGCCGCAACGCAATACGCGGAAGAAGTGGCCAGCGGAGCCTTCCCGGCCGACGAACACTGCTTCTAGCGGTTAGTCTCCCATTCCGCACCGATTGCGAAAATCGGTGAGCGGCTGGCGGATGCCTTCCATGTCGGCGTGCGTCTGTGGGTGGGCGTCCATGTACTGCTTGATCTGATCGGCGATGTCGCTGCGCGGCTGGCCCTTGAGGCCGGTGAAGTAGTCGTTGACGTCGGGGTGGGCGAACAGATACCCCGACGTCGCCGCGGCCACGCCGGCCGAGACCTGGGCCAGGTCGGCCGCCGTGCAGTTCGGCGGCGGAGGCGGCGGATCCGCGGCGGCCGGACCCGCGGCCGCGAAGGCCATTGCCCCGCAGATCGCGCCGACAGCTACTCCCCCGGCAATCGCGCGCGGCGTGGTGAATAGGCAGAACACCATCGATAGCTCCTCTGGTCAGGTATCCGGAATTTACCCGCACCGCAAACCAAAGCGAAGCAAAACCGCACCGGTAAACGGCCCGCGAGTCGATATACTCCAATCCTCTGTCCGCCCGCCGCAACGGCTGCGTCAGCCGGCTCGCCGGCGGCAGGAAGGAGCTCGGAGATGACCAAGCGCCGTTGGGTCGCGGCACTGTTCGCGGTGCTGGCGATTGCCCCGGTTCCCGGAATGGTTCTCGCCATGCAATCCGCCGGGCAGGCGGACGCGAGCGTCTGCGTCGGCGCCGGCCGCCGCATCTCGGTGAGCGGCTGCGCGAACATCGGTGATGCCATCCAGCGCTACGTGCCGCCGCCCGCGGACTACGCGCCGATGCCCGAAGACCCACCGCCGCCCCCGCCGCCGTAGCCTGGCCGCGTCACCGGACCGCCCGGCGCGTGCGGACACGCCGCTGCGGGCGCGCGGCGCTAGGGCGTTAACCGCGATGTGGCACCCTGTGTACGCCTAACCCCGACCGTCGACGCCCCTCGCACGACCGCGACGACGAGCCCCCAACGGAGCCGAAAATGCCTGGAAACGCGCCGAAAACCTCGCGTCATTTGGAGGTAGAGCGCAAGTTCGACGTCGTCGAATCGACCGTGACGCCGTCGTTCGAGGGCATCGCGGCCGTCGCCCACGTGGAGAAGTCGCCGACGCAGTCGCTGGACGCGATGTACTTCGACACACCGGCGCAGGACCTGGCCCGCAACAAGATCACGCTGCGCCGCCGCACCGGTGGCCACGACGCGGGCTGGCACCTGAAGCTGCCGGCCGGGCCCGACGCCCGCACCGAGATCCACGCGCCGCTGGGGTCCTCGGCCGAAGACACGGTGCCGACCGAGTTGCTCGACGTGGTGCTGGCGATCGTGCGCGACCGACCGGTCAAGCCGGTCGCCCGGATCACCACCAGGCGCGAGAGCCAGGTGCTCTACGGCGCCGCGGGCAACGCGCTGGCGGAGTTCAGCAACGATCACGTGACCGCGTGGGCCGCCGGGGCGAGCGAGGACAGCGACTCGGGCCCGGTCGAGCAAGAGTGGCGCGAGTGGGAGCTGGAGCTCGCCGAGGCCGATGGACCCTCCGACACCGAGCTGTTGAGCCGGTTGAGCAACCGGCTGCTCGACGCCGGCGCCCAGCCCGCCGGCCACGGCTCCAAGCTGGCCCGCGTCCTGGGCAGCACGGTGCCGTCCGACGACAAGCAGCTTCCCGAGGACCCGGTCCAGCGCGCGGTGGCCGAGCAGGTCGCCGAGCTGCTGGTGTGGGACCGCGCGGTGCGCGCCGACGCCTTCGACTCCGTGCACCAGATGCGGGTCACCACCCGCAAGATCCGCAGTCTGCTGCGCGACGCCGAAGAGTCGCTCGGGTTGACCGACGGCGCGTTCGCCTGGGTCCTCGACGAATTGCGCGAACTCGCCGGGGTGCTGGGCGTGGCGCGCGACGCCGAGGTGCTCGCGCAGCGCTACGAGGCCGAACTGGACCGGCTGCCGGCCGAGCTGGTGCGCGGGCCGGTGCGCGTGCGTCTGGTCGAGGGCGCCCAGCACCGCTACCAAACCGGGTGGCGACGCTCGTTGATGGCGATGCGCACGCAGCGCTACTTCCGTCTGCTCGACGCGCTGGAAACTCTGGTCGCCGAAAGCCCGGTCACCGCCTCCGGCGAGGAGGCGGCGCCGGTCACCATCGACACCGCCTACAAGAAGGTGCGCAAGGCCGCCAAGGCCGCCGCCCAAGCCGAGCAGGCCGCCGCCGAAGCCGAAGACGCGGAGGCCACGCGGGCCGACGAGACCGATCACGAGGGTTCCGAAGAGCACGACCCCGACGAGGCGCTGCACCGAATTCGTAAGCGCGCCAAGCGGCTTCGCTACACCGCGGCGGCGACCGGCGCCGACGACGTGTCCAAGCAGGCGAAGGCCATCCAGTCGCTGCTGGGTGATCATCAGGACAGCGTGGTCAGCCGTGAGCACCTGCTGCAGCAGGCCGGGGCCGCACACGAGGCCGGCGAGGACACCTTCACCTACGGGCTGCTCTACCAGCAGGAGGCCGACCTGGCCGACAGCTCACGGCAGCAGCTCGACGAGGCGCTACGCAAACTCGACAAGTCGGTGAAAAAGGCGCGCTGACGCCCGGCGAACCGGGCGAGGCGGGCGAGTTGGCCTGTAAGCCGGATTCTGTTCCCCGCCGCCGCGGCGTAAGCAACGGCGGCGCGGCGGCGACCATCCATCTGGACACACCGTTGCCGGGTGCCTCGAGCGGCCTACCCGCAGGCTCGGGCGAGCAGCCCTCGAACACCTGCGCGGCCGCACACCAGGTGCGGCCTTCTTGGCCTTGCTTCGGGTGGGGTTTGCCTAGCCACTCCGGTCACCCGGAATGCTGGTGCGCTCTTACCGCACCGTTTCACCCTTACCACCGCGAGGGTGGCGGTTTGTTTTCTGTGGCACTTTCCCGCGAGTCGCCTCGGATTGCTGTTAGCAATCACCCTGCTCTGTGAAGTCCGGACTTTCCTCGACTCGTGCGAGCACGTGCCGCGGCCGCCCGGCCAACTCGTCCGCACGAACACGGTACCCGGCCCGCAACCGGCTGACCAGCGGCCACCTGCACTATTCGACCATTGCTCAACAAGACCGTTGGTGTCACGCTGTCGTGATGACAGAAGCCAATGCTTACGTCGACCAGGCAGTGACGGGCCTCGCCGAGCCCCAGCCGATGTACAAGGCACTGCGCGAGTCGACCCCGGTCTTCCGGTCGGAGCAGGCGGTGGTCCTCAGCCGCCTGGCCGACATTGAGATGGCACTCAAGAACACCGAAATCTTCTCGTCGAAGGACGCCGTCGACCTCGGCAACATCCGGCCGCTGATCCCGCTGCAGGTCGATCCGCCCGATCACGCAAAGTACCGCCGCATTCTCGATCCGCTGTTCACCCCGCGCGAGATGGCCCGGCGCGAGCCACAAGTCGCCGAATTGGTGAACGAGATGATCGACCGGTTCGCCGACCGGGGTGAATGCGACTTCCACGAGGAGTTCGCGGTGCCGCTGCCCTGCACGGTCTTCCTGCAACTGCTGGGACTGCCGCTGGCCGACCTCGACCAGTTCCTGGAATGGAAGGACGGCGTGATCCGCCCGGAGGGCGACTCCGGCTACGACCGCCGCCACGAGTCTTCAGCCCCGATGGCCCAGCAGATTTACGACTATTTCGACCGCGCCATCGACGACCACATCGCCAGCCCACGCGACGACGTCCTGTCCGCGATGGTCGCGGCCCAGATCGACGGGCAACCGCTGTCGCGCGAGGAACTGCTCGACATCTGCTTCCTGTTCCTGATCGCGGGCCTCGACACCGTCACCGACTCGCTCGACTGCTTCTTCGTCTACCTGGCGCGCCACCCCGACCACCGCCACCAGCTCGTCGCCGAGCCCGACGTCCTGCCGCATGCGATCGAGGAGCTATTGCGTTGGGAGACACCGGTACCCGGTGTGGTGCGGGTCGTCATGCGCGACGTCGAGGTCGGCGGCTGCCCCATCAGCAAGGGCGAACGGGTGAGCCCGCTGCTCGGCGCGGCCAACACCGACCCGGAGGAGTTTCCCGATCCGGACCTTGTCGACTTCCGTCGCAGCCCCAATCGGCATCGCGCGTTCGGCGGCGGTGCCCATCGCTGCCTGGGATCCCATCTGGCCCGCATGGAACTGCGCGTCGCGCTGCGCGAATTCCACCGGCGCATACCCGATTACGAGATCAAACCGGGTACCCACCTGACGTACACCGCCGCGCTTCGGTCGGTGGAATCGTTGCCGCTGACCTTTCCTTCATCATGAGCCGCATCGTCGTCGACGCCGACCGCTGCGTCGGGCATGGACGCTGCTACACCTTGGCCCCGGACGTCTTCGACGCCGACGACGTCGGTCACTGCGTCGTGCTCACCGAGGAAGTTTCTGACGAATCCGAACTACAGGCCAAGATCGGCGAGCAGAATTGCCCCGAGCAGGCGATCAGCCTGACCCACTAGACGTGAGGTGAGAAATCATGGAACTGGCTGCGCTGCTCTGCAACCACGCGGAGGTGCAGAACAATCGGCTTTACATCCTCGGCGGCGGGATCGATCTGACCGTCATCCCCGCCGGCCACCCCGGCCCGTGGTCGGTGTCGCTGTCGCTGGCGCTCAGCATCGAAGTCCCGTGGATCGAGACCAACGAAGAGCACGCGGTGCACATCGCCCTGCTGGACGCCGAGGGCGACCCGGTCGAGGTGCCGACGAGCTCGACCGACCGCAATCCGTTCGGCGTCGACCTCCGGTTCAACGTCGGCCGCCCGTCCCACCTGGAGGACGGCGCGAGCCAGACTGTCGCGTTGGCCGTCAACGTGCCGGCGCTGCCGTTCGAGAAGCTCGGGTCGTACACGTTCGCCTTCAGCATCGACAACAAAGAACTGCGGCGCCTGCCCTACCGGCTGGTGGGTCAGCGAGTCGCGCCGGCCGAGCCCAGCGGCCCCCCGGACGGCAGGCGCGTCGTTCCCGTCGTGTGAGCGACTTCCCGACTGCTACAGATAGTCGGTCTGATTGACCAGACGCACCGATGATGCTTCGTCCGAATAGAATTCGGCGATACTCAGCGACGCCAGGTCGAGGTGTAGCCGGTAGAGGATGCCAGGGCCGGCGTCCAGCGCGAGGCGCAACAGCATCTTGATCGGCGTCACGTGGGAGACCACCAACACCGTGGTGCCTTCGTGGGCGGCGATAATGCGCTCCCGCGCGCGGGTCACCCGTTCGAGCGCCGCGTCAAAGCTCTCCCCGCCCGGTGGCTTCGTCCTGGTGTCGCCCAGCCATCGGCGATGCAGATCGGGATCGCGCTCGGCGGCCTCGGTGAACGTCAGTCCCTCCCAAGCGCCGAAGTCCGTTTCGATGAGGTCGTCATCGACGGTCACGTCGAGGCCCAGTGCCTTGGCGGCCGCCGTGGCGGTGTCGTAGGCGCGCTGCAGCGGCGAGGAGATCACGGCGGCGATCCCGCCGCGCTGCGCCAGGTACCCCGCCGCCGCGGCCGCTTGGTGCCGTCCCAACTCGGTCAGCTCCGGGTTGCCCCGCCCCGAATAGCGCCGGTGCACCGACAGCTCGGTCTGCCCGTGCCGCAAGAGCAAAAATCTGGTGGGCGTGCCGCGGGCGCCGGTCCAGCCGGGAGAGGGTTGCGCCGCAACGGCTTTCGCGGGCTCTGCGTCTTTGTCGACTTTATCGACGAGGTCACCGGTTTCGGCCGCCGCGTCCATCGCCTCGTTGGCCAACCGGTCGGCGTGCGAGTTGCGCGCCCGCGGTATCCAGTTGTACCTGATCCATTCGAACCCCGACGCGAGGGCGCGCGCCTGGCGGTGCAGCTCCGCGAGGTCGGGGTGTTTGACCTTCCACCGCCCGGACATCTGCTCGACCACCAGCTTGGAGTCCATGTACACCTCGACCTCGCTGGCGCCGAGCCGGGCAGCGTCCTCCAAACCGGCTATCAGGCCGCGGTATTCGGCGACGTTGTTGGTCGCCCTGCCGATGGCCTGTTTGGATTCGGCGAGCACGGCCGAGTCGTCCTTGCTGCGCACGACGGCGCCGTAGCCGGCCGGGCCGGGGTTTCCCCGCGATCCGCCGTCGGCCTCGATCACAACCCTCACTGGCCGGATCCTCTGAGCCGCAGCAGGATTGCGCCGCACTCCGGGCAGCGCACCACCTCGTCCTCGGCGGCCGCGGTGATGCGGGCCATTTCGCCGCGGTCGATCTCGATCCGGCAGGCCCCACATCGATGGCCCAGCAGCCGCCCGGCGCCGGGCCCGCCGCCGGCCCGCTGCCGCTCGTAAACGGCGGACAGGTCAGCGTTCAGGGTGGCCGCCAGGGTGTCACGCCGCGACGACTGCGACTGGCGCGCCTCGTCGACCTCGGCGATCGCTGCGTCCAGGGCCTGCTGCGCGCCTGCCAGATCCGCCTGCAGCGCCTCGATGGCCGCCTCCTCGGCGGCCAGCTGGCTCTGCAAATCCTCCCGATGCTCCATGACCTCCAGCAGGGAATCCTCCAGGCTGGCCTGACGCCGCTCCAGGGTCTCCAGTTCGTGCTGCAGATCCGACAGCTGCTTGGCGTCGGTCGCCCCGGACTGCAGCAGTCCGCGGTCGCGCTCCTCGCGCTGGCGCACCGCCTCGATCTCGGATTCGAACCGCGACACCTGGGCATTCAAGTCTTCCAACGCTATTCGGACCGTGGCCACCCGGTCGCCGGCGGCGGCGTGCTCGACCCGGATCTGCTCGACGGCCTCGCGCTGCGGCAGATGCGTAGCCCGATGCGCGATGCGGGACAGCTCGGCGTCCAGCTCCGAAAGCTCCAGGAGCGATTGTTGTTGTGCTAGTTCGGCCTTCATGTCTGCTCTCCCCCGCAATTGCCAAGGTTCCACGGGTCGGTGCGCAGGGTGGACACGCGCACCGACAGCGAGGAACCGAAACGAGACCGCAACAGCTGCGCGGCTTGGTCGCACCAGGGGAATTCGCTGGCCCAGTGCGCGACGTCGATCAGCGCCACCCCCGAGGCCCGGCGATGCTCGTCGGCGGGATGGTGACGCAGGTCGGCGGTGACATAGGCCTGCACGCCGGCGCCGGCCACGGCGCCCAGCAGCGAATCCCCGGCGCCCCCGCAGACCGCGACGCGCGAGACGGCCAGGTCCGGGTCGCCCGCGGCGCGTACCCCCCACGACGTCTGTGGCAGCGCCCCGCTCACGCGGGAGACGAACGCGCCCAACGGTTCCGGCTGCGGCAGCGCGCAGATGCGGCCGAGCCCGACATCGCCGGGCAGCGGCACCATGGCGAAGACGTCGAAGGCGGGTTCCTCGTAGGGATGGGCGGCGCGCATCGCCGACCACACGGCGCCCCGAAGGCGTGCGGGGGCTATGACCTCGAACCGGTCCTCGTCCACCCGCTCGACGTTGCCGACGCTGCCGACGGCCGGCGTGGCCCCTTCGTGCGGCAGGAATTGCCCGATGCCGCTGACGCTCCAGCTGCAGTGCGAATAGTCGCCGATCTGGCCGGCGCCGGCGTCGAACACCGCGGCCCGCACGGCTTCCGCATTCTCGCGGGGCACGTAGATGACCCACTTGTCCAGGTCCGCGGTGGCCGACAGCGGCTCGAGCACCGCTTCTACCGTCAGGCCGAGGGCGTCGGCCAGCGCGTCGGAGACCCCCGGCGAGGCCGAGTCGGCATTGGTGTGCGCGGTGAATAGTGAACGCCCCGTGCGGATCAGGCGATGCACCAGCGCGCCCTTGGGTGTACTGGCCGCGACGGTGTCGACTCCGCGCAGCAGCAGCGGGTGGTGGGCCAGCAGCAGGCCGCCGTCCGGCACCTCGTCGACGACGGCCGGGGTGGCGTCGACCGCGATGGTCACCGAGTCCAGCGCGTCGTCGGGGTCGCCACACACCAGGCCGACCGAATCCCACGACTCAGCCAGCCGCGGCGGGTAGGCCGCGTCCAGCACCTCGATCACCTCGGACAGCCGCACGCTCAACGTCGGCCTCCGCTGCACATCGCTGCCGCAGAACCATCTTGGATTCCCTGGACCAGCAGCGGCCACTCGCGGCGCACCGCGGCCCGCAGATACTGCTCGTCCAGGCCGACGAAGGTATCGCAGCGGCGGATCGCAATCCCCTTGCGCTGCAAGCTCATTCGTATCCGCTCCGCGTCGGGCGTGCGGAACAACACAAACGGTGCCTGGCCCGCGACGACGTCGGCGCCGGCCGCCTGTAGACCGACCACCATCTCCATGCGCAACTGAACCAACCGCACGGCTTCGGCGGCCGCTTCGGCCACGGCTTCGGCGGCACAACAGGCCTCGATGGCCACCAGCTGCAGCGTGCCCACCGGCCAGTGCGCCCGCTGGGCGGTCAACCGCGCCAACACCTCTGGCGAGCCAAGCGCGTAGCCCACTCGCAACCCGGCCAACGACCACGTCTTGGTGAGGCTGCGCAGCACCAGCACGTCGGGCAGCGAATCCCCGGCCAACGACTCCGGTTCGCCGGGAACCGAATCAGCGAATGCCTCGTCGACCACCAGGACCCGCCCCGGGCGGCGCAGTGCCAGCAGCTGCTCGCGGGTGTGCAGCACCGAGGTGGGGTTGGTCGGATTACCCACCACCACCAGGTCGGCATCCTCGGGCACCTCGACGCCGTCGAGCCCGAAGGGCCGCTCCAGAACGATGTGATGGACCGGCACTCCGGCCGACGTCAGCGCGACGGCCGGCTCGGTGAACGACGGCGCGATGATCGCGGCCCGCGCCGGACGCAGGTTGGGCAACAGGGCGAATCCTTCGGCGGCACCGGCCAGCGGCAGCACCTCGTCGCGGGCCCGCCCGTGGCGCGCCGCCACCGCGTCCTGGGCCCGGCGTACGTCCTCGGCGCTGGGGTAGCCGGCCAGGTCCGGCAGCCGCGCGGCGAGCCGCGCAACCAACCACTCCGGCGGCCGCCCGTGGCGCACGTTGACGGCGAAATCCAGCATGCCGGGCGCGACGGCCTGGTCACCGTGATAGCGCGCCGCCACCGGCGCGCTCGGGTCCAGGCCTGCCATCCGTGAAACACTAGTGCGCCGCCACGGCGCCGCTCACGCGACCGCGATATTGCTCGAAGCCGTCGCGACCGAATCAGACGAAGCGCTGAATGAACTTCACGGCGACGTCGGCGACCTCTTTCCATCCGTTGTCGATGACCAGCGAGTGACCCCGACCGGGGATCCGCTCGATCTCGGTGACGCCGGAGTTGTGCTTGGACTGGATTTTGTAGGTGGCCTCGGTGACCGCCAGCGGCACGGTGTGGTCGTTTGCGCCCGCGATGACCAGCAGCGGACCGCGGTCGGGGTTCTTGGAATCGACCCGGGTTTCGCTGAACGGGTTGAAGTTCGCCCCCGCCGATTGAAAGATCGGCGGCCCCGGCGCCGGCACGTGGAACGTCTCGTGCAGTTCCTTGGCTTCGGCGTCGTCGAGGTTATTGGCCCAGCCGTACTTGAACTGTTCGAAGTTCAGGGTGACCGTCTTCCCGTAATTTGCGGGATTCCCCAGGACCGGCAATGCAGATCTCAGCGCCGAGATCGGGAGCGGCAGTACACCTCTGAATGGAGCGTTGTCGATCGCCACTGTCGCCGCTGATACGCCGGTCCCCGCGATCTTCTGCGCTATCAGTCCGCCGAACGAATGTCCGACCACCGCGGGCTTCTTCGTCAGCTGCCCGATGGTATCCAGGTAGTGATCGGTGACGGCTTGAACCTTCTTGTGCGCAAACACTTCTGGCTTTGCGCGTGCCTCGGCAACGGAGGACGGATCGTCGGGCCAACCCGGCGCTATGGTCGTGTAGCCGTTCGCCTCGAACAGATCACGCCAACGTTGCCAGCTGCTGGAGAGCAGCCACAGCCCGTGGACGAATACCACTGGAGTCAGCCCGGAGGCGTTGGCTCTGTCGATCTCGGCCCGTTCCCAGCCCGCGATGGTGCTTTCGGTCATGCGCCTACCTTCCGGAGCCGCCGTACCGGCGTTTGGGGACAACCGGCACCGCGGTAAGCAATGAGTCGTGCCGGAGACATTATTTGTCGGGCACGCGCGGAACGCTATGCGAGAGGCCCCACCGCCGGCCATACAAAGAATCCTCATAGAAATAATTCGCCCCGCGCGCGGTTGCCGTACCGAGCCTGGCAATCCTCGCCTCGCCCCATCTAGGACAATGGTGGCGTGACAGGCACAGTGTCAGCCGATAGCGCGGCCCCGCAGCTGGTGATCTTCGATCTCGACGGCACCCTCACCGACTCCGCCGAGGGGATCGTCACCTGCTTCCTGCACGCGCTCAGCCACGTCGGTGCCGACGTGCCCGAAGGCGACCTGACGGCCATGATCGTGGGCCCGCCCATGGACGAGACCTTCCACTCGATGGGCCTCGGCGAGCACGCCGATGCGGCGTTCACGGCGTTCCGGGCCGAGTACGGCAGCCGGGGCTGGGCGATGAACAGCCTGTTCGACGGGATCGAGCAGCTGCTCGCCGACCTGCGCGCCGCCGGCGTCCGCCTGGCCGTGGCGACCTCGAAGCTGGAATCCACCGCGCGACGCATCCTCGCCCATTTCGACCTCGACCAGCATTTCGAAGTCATCGCCGGCGCGTGCCCGGATGCCTCGCGCAGGAGCAAGGAAGAGGTGCTGGCGCACGCGCTCTCTCAGCTGCAGCCGCTGCCCGAGCGCGTGCTGATGGTCGGCGATCGCAGCCACGACGTCCAGGGAGCGGCCGCGCACGGCATCGACACGGTGGTGGTCGGCTGGGGCTACGGGCGGGCCGACTTCGCCGACGACGCGTCCCCGGTCGTGGGCGTGACACACGCGACGACGGTCGACGAGCTGCGGAGGGCGCTGGGTGTCTGAGTCGACTCCGCTGCACGTGACGTTCGTCTGTACCGGCAACATCTGCCGCTCGCCGATGGCCGCGAAGATGTTCGCCGACCAACTGCAGCGCCGCGGGCTTGCCGCCTCGGTGCGGGTGACCAGCGCGGGCACCGGCAATTGGCATGTTGGCAATTGCGCCGACGAGCGGGCCGCGCGGGTGCTGAGTGCCCACGGCTATTCCACCGAGCACCGCGCCGCGCAGGTCGACGACGACCACCTGGGCGCCGATCTGGTGATTGCGTTGGGCCGCAACCACCTTCGACAGTTGCAGCAGCTCGGCGTCGACGACGACCGAATCCGGATGCTGCGCTCGTTCGACCCGCGCTCGGGCGCCTACGCCCTGGACGTCGAGGACCCCTATTACGGTGACCACGCCGACTTCGAGGAGGTCTTCACCGTCATCGAGGCGGCGCTGCCCGGCCTGCACGACTGGGTCGACGAGCAGCTGGCGCAGAACGGCCACGGTTGATGCGCCGGCTGGCATTTCTGCTGCGGCCGGGCTGGATCGCGCTGATCCTGGTGGTCATCGCCTTCACGTATTTGTGCTTCATGGTGCTCGCGCCGTGGCAGCTGGGAAAGAACTCCCGGACGTCGCGAGAGAACCAGCAGATCTCGGATTCGCTCAACACCGCCCCTGTTTCGCTGAAAACTCTGCTGCCACAGCAGAATTCGACGGCACCGAACGCGCAGTGGCGCCGGGTGACGGCGACCGGGCACTACCTGCCCGATGCCCAGGTGCTGGCACGGTTGCGAGTGGTGGATTCAGACCAGGCTTTTGAGGTGCTGGCGCCGTTCGCCGTCGACGACGGGCCCACCGTTCTGGTCGACCGTGGTTACGTGCGGCCCCTGCCCGGCTCGCACGTCCCGCCGATCCCCAGCCCCCCGCCGGGCGCGGTGACCATCACCGCGCGCCTGCGCGACTCCGAGCCGGACCTGCCGGGCAAGGACCCGTTCTCGCGAGACGGCTTCCAGCAGGTGTATTCGATCAGCACCGAACAGATCTCGGTACTGACAAAGGTGCCGCTGGCCGGGTCGTATCTGCAGCTCGTCGAGGATCAACCCGGCGGGCTGGGGCCGATCGGCGTGCCGCATCTGGACGCCGGGCCGTTTTTGTCCTACGGCATCCAGTGGATCTCGTTCGGCATCCTGGCGCCGATCGGGCTGGGCTACTTCGCCTACTCCGAGATCCGGGTCCGGCGTCAGGAGCGCGCGCAGGCGCCGACGCCGCAAGGCCCGGCGACCGTCGAGGAGAAACTCGCCGACCGCTACGGCCGCCGCCACTGAGCGTGCGCTGACGGCGTTCGACGTGCGCTGACGGTTTTCCGTGTGCGCTGGCGGCGGGGACAGGCCGAGCGAGGCCGCCCTGCCCGCACACTCAACGCCGCGGCAGCACACTCACCAGCACACGTGCACACCCGACGCCCCACCTGCACACTCAAAGCCGTCAGCGCACGGCGGACAACCCGGCCAGCACGGCGGCCGCCAGCTGCACCGCCCGCGACAGCGCCACCGCGCGGCGCAGGTCGTCCACCGCCGGCTCCGGGCCGTCGCCGAGGGTGGGCCGGATCTGCAGCTCGTGGTGGTACTGCGTGGGGCCGCCGAGCCGCACGCCCAGCGCCCCCGCGAAGGCCGCCTCGACGACGCCGGCGTTGGGGCTGGGATGCCGCCCCGCGTCGCGCCGCCAGCTGAGCAGCGCGGCCGACGGCGATCCACCGACTGCCGGGGCACACGCAGCGACCAGCACGGCCGTTACCCGGGCGCCGGCGAAGTTGGCGGCATCGTCTAATCGTGCTGCGGCCCAACCGAATCGGGTGTAGCGCGGCGAGCGATGGCCGATCATCGAATCCAGGGTGTTGATGGCGCGGTAGGTCAGCGCCGCGGGCGCCCCACCGACTGCCGCCCACAACAGGGGCGCCACCTGGGCATCGGAGGTGTTCTCCGCGACCGACTCCAGCGCCGCGCGCGTCAATCCCCCGCCGTCGAGTTGCTCCGGGTCGCGCCCGCACAGTGACGGCAGCAGCCGCCGCGCGGCCTCGACATCACCGCGCTCCAGCAGCTCCGCCATTTCCAGGCCGGTCTGCGCCAGCGAGGCACCGCCCAGCGAGATCCAGGTGGCCGCGGCGGTCGCGGCGATCGACCACAGCCGGCCCCGGCGCGCGGCGGCGCGCTGCGCGACCGTGCCGAGCAGGCTCACCGCGCCGACCGCCAGACCCACGTGCACCGCGCCGTCGAGCTTGGCGTCGCGGTAGGTGACCTGCTCCAGCCCGGCCGCCGCCTGGCCGAACACCGCGACGGGATGACCCCGCTTCGGGTCACGCAGCGCCAGGTCGGCCAGGTAGCCGGCCAGCACGCCGACGATCCGGGCACGCCGCGTCGTCACGAACACCCCGGCAGCGTCTCATACCCAGCTAATCCGCCAGGGAGGCCACGTCCGCCCACTTTCGCGCCGATCTAACTTCTAGACCGTCATCGGGTGGTCATACTCGATCTCATGAGGCGACCGCGATGAAGCGACCCGCGACCCGGGTCGCCGACCTGTTGAACCCGGCGGCGACGTTGCTGCCCGCCGCGAACGTGATCATGCAGCTGTCGCTGCCCGGTGTCGGGTATGGCGTGCTGGAGAGCCCGGTGGACAGCGGCAACGTCTACAAGCATCCGTTCAAGCGGGCCCGCACCACCGGCACCTACCTCGCGGTGGCGACCATCGGCACCGAGTCCGACCGAGCGCTGATTCGCGGCGCCGTCGACGTCGCCCACCGCCAGGTGCGGTCGAGGGTGTCAAGCCCGGTGTCCTACAACGCTTTCGACCCCAAGCTACAGCTGTGGGTTGCGGCGTGCCTGTACCGCTATTTCGTCGACCAGCACGAGTTTCTGTACGGCACACTCGACGACGCCACCGCCGACGCGGTCTACCAGGACGCCAAGAAGCTGGGCACCACGCTGCAGGTCCCCGAGCGGATGTGGCCGCCGGACCGCGTCGCGTTCGACGAGTACTGGAAGCGCTCGCTCGAGGACCTGCGCATTGACGCTCCCGTTCGGGAACACCTGCGCGGCGTGGCCGCGGTGGTCTTCCTGCCATGGCCGCTCAACGCGCTAGCGGGACCGTTCAACCTGTTCGCGACGACCGGCTTCCTGGCCCCGGAGTTCCGGTCGATGATGCAGCTGGACTGGTCGGAGAAGAAGCAACGCCGGTTCGAATGGCTGCTGTCCGGCCTGCGGCTGGCCGATCGCCTGATACCGCACCGCGTATGGATCCTCGGCTATCAGATGTACCTGTGGGACATGCGGTCTCGCGCGCGCCGCGGCCGGCGGATCGTCTGAATGGGCCGGCTCGAGGGCAAGGTCGCCATCATCACCGGCGCCGGCTCGGGCATCGGCTGGGCGGCTGCCAGCCGGTTCGCCGAGGAAGGGGCCCGCGTCGTCTGCGCCGACATCAGCGGGCAGGAAACCGACATCGCCGGCCGGCTCGGTGATCGCGCCGTGCCGGTGCGTGTCGACGTCACCGACGCCGACGACGTGCAGCGCATGGTCGCCACCGCCGTCGAGCGGTTCGGCAAGGTCGACGTGCTGCTGAACAACGCCGGATTCGGCGGACCACATGTGGCACTGGCCGACACCGACGAGGCGCTGTTCGACAAGATCCTCGCGATCAACCTCAAGGGCGTGTTCCTCGGGATGAAGTACGCGATCCCGGCGATGCTCGACGGCGGTGGTGGCGCCATCGTCAACACCGCCTCGGCGTCCGGACTGGTCGGGTGGAAAGGGTTGGCCTGCTACGCCGCGGCCAAGGCCGCGGTGGTGCAGATGACGAAGTCCGCGGCGCTCGATTACGCGAAGACGAACGTGCGCATCAACGCGATCTGCCCGGGCATGACCTACACCGGGCTGGCCGGGGCCAAACCCGACGACGAGGTGCCAGCGGGTAGCTACCTGCCGACACCGATGGCCCGCTGGGGCGAACCGGCCGAACTCGCTTCCGCCGCACTGTTTCTCGCCAGCGACGAGGCCTCGTTCGTCACCGGCGCGGCGCTGGCCGTCGACGGTGGATACTCGGCCAGCGGCCCGATGCTCAGCTCCGGGCGTAAGGTCAAGCCATGACCTTCCCGGCCCTCAATCACGTTGCCGTCACGGTGCGTGATGTCGACGTCAGCGGGCCGTGGTACCGGCGCCTGTTCGGCGCCGATCCCATCGCCGATGAGCACGACGACGCCGCCGGCTACCGGCACCAGGTGTGGTTGATCGCCGGCGGCACGTTGTTCGGCATCCACCAGCACGACAGCCCCGCTCCCGACGAGAAATTCAGCGAGCACCGCGTCGGCCTGGACCACGTCGGCTTCGGCTGCGCCAGCCGCGCCGAGCTGCAGGAGTGGGTCACCCGGCTCGACGAGCTCGGCATCGAGCACGGCGGCGTCGTGGACGCGGACTACGGGTGCGGCCTGAGTTTCCGCGATCCCGACGGCATAGCGCTGGAGTTCTTCGCCCTTCCCGGGTAACCCGTCAGCGCACCGTCGCGAAGAACGCGCGGACGTCGTCGACGAACAGCTCGGGCTGTTCGAACGCGGCGAAGTGGCCGCCGCGCGGCATCGCGGTCCAGCGGGTGATGTTGTAGTTCGGCTCGCACCAGCTCCGCGGCGGCTTCAACAGCTCACCCGGGAAAGCGGCTACGCCCGTGGGCAATTCGACCCGATCCCCGCCGCGCCACACCCGGAAGCTCTCCCAGTACAGCCGGGCCGACGACGTGGCGGTGCCGGTCACCCAATACACCATCACGTTGTCCAGCAGCTCGTCGCGGGTCAGCGCGTTTTCGGGATGCCCGTCGCAATCCGACCACGCCCAGAACTTTTCGACGATCCACGCCAGCTGCCCCGTCGGCGAATCGCTGAGGCCGTACCCCAGCGTCTGCGGGCGGGTGGACTGCTGCGTGGAATACCCGATGCCCCACTTGCGGTGGTTGGCCAGCCCGGCCATGGCCGCCTTCTCCTCCTCGGTGGGGTTCTTCAGGCTCTCGGCCGACGGCGCGCCGATCGGCATGTTCAGGTGGATGGCCGCGCAGTGGTTGCCGCCGGAGCTGCCGTTTCGGCCGAGCTGCGTGGTGACGGCCGCGCCCCAGTCGCCGCCCTGGGCGCCGTAGCGGTTGTAGCCCAGGCGCTGCATCAGGGTCTCCCACGCCTCGGCGATCTTCTCCACGCCCCAGCCGGTGCGGCTGGGCTTGCCCGAGAAGCCGTAGCCGGGCAGCGACGGGCACACCACGTGGAACGCGTCTTCGGCGCGCCCGGACGCCGGATTGGTCAGCGGCTCAATCACTTTATGGAACTCCACGATCGAGCCCGGCCAGCCGTGCGTGATCACCAACGGGAAGGCGTCCTCGTGCGGCGAGCGCTGGTGGATGAAATGAATGTCCAGCCCGTCGATGTCGGTGACGAATTGGTCGAAGCGGTTGAGCGCGGCCTCGCGCGACCGCCAGTCGTATTCGTTGGCCCAGTAGTCGGCGAGCTCGCGGGTGTACGCCAGCGGAATGCCCTGGCTCCAGTCGTCCACGCACTCGGCCTCGGGCCAACGGGTGCGCGCCAGACGCGTGCGCAGATCGTCAAGAACGTCGTCGGCAACATCGATTCGAAACGGGTTCACCCGTTCATAGTGCAGCCGGGCGCACGACCGGCCACACGCGGCCCGGTCAGGGCAGCTTGATCATTGACGTGTACATCTCCACGATCGGGCGGTACAGATCGACGTCATCGAGTTGACTGCCCAGCACGATCGAGTCGCTGGTGGCGACCAGCACTTGGGCAAAGGTCAGCGCGGGCATCAGCAGTGTCCCGCCGAGTTGGTCGACGCCCTTCGAAATGAACTTGGCCAGCGCCCCGACAGCTTCGAGTCGTTTGGCCGCCACTCGTTCGCGGGCGTCGGGATTGCGCAGCAGATAGAGGGTGAACTCGTGGCCCAACGCGGCATGCTCGGCTCCGCGGTCACGGCTCAGTTGACTCCAGCGTTCGACGATCTCGTCGAGCTCGTGCGCGCCCACCTCGGTGGCAGCGGACATCACTTCGGTGAAGTTGTCGAAATAGCGCCGCCAGTAGCGGTCACTGACGGCCAGGAACAAGTCTTCCTTTGTCGAAAAATGTTTGTAAATGGCGCCTTTGGTATAGCCGGCAGTGTGCGCGATGTCGTCTAAGGTGGCGGCGAGAAAGCCCTTTTCGCCAAACACTTCCTCTGCCGCGTCGACGAGCAGTGAGCGCGTGTGTTCCAGGCGACGCTCCCGCGTCCAACGCTCAACCATGCGCGAGATTCTGCCAGATCTGCTCAGAATCTCTTCCGTTTTCCAGATACTCGTGAGTATATTTTGGCGAGACCACCGGACCTCGCGACGACCTTGGAGCGTCGATGCAGAAGGAGTCAGCCCTGATGAGCGATTTATCCAGCAAGTTGGTCGACGCGCCGGGCGCCGGCAATGGACCGAATCAGTCGGCGGTCAAGCCGATCACGGTGTGGGCCGCAGTGGGCGGCGCGCTACTGGCGCTGCAGCTCTACGTATGGGTCCGCTGGATCACCGGACCGTATTTCGAGCACGTGCCCTCGGGCCCCGGCGATCCGCCGATGTACATGAAGGTGCCGCTGGTGGCCAACGCGGTCTGCGCATGCGTCGGCTTCCCACTTGCGCTGTGGTGGTTCATCATCAGACCCTGGCGCCGGGAGCGGCGGATCACTCTTGACGGCATGCTCTTGCTGTCCTGCGGTCTGATGTTCTTCCAGGACCCGCTGCTCAACTACCTCAACACCTGGTGCACCTACAACACCTGGAACTTCAACCGGGGCGCCTGGTCGTCGGACATTCCGGGCTGGGTCTCCCCGGAGGTTCCGGGCCATCAGGCCGCCGAACCGCTGCTGACGAACACGCCGGGCTACGCCTTGAACATCCTGTTCCTCATCGCCGGCTGTTGGGTGATGCGCAAAGCCAAAGCCCGGTGGCCCCACGTGAGCAACATGAAGCTGATCGGCATCGTCTACGCGTTCAACATCGTCGTCGACTTCGTCATGGAGGGCCTGATCATGCTGCCGATCGGGTTCTACGTTTATCCCGGTGCGATTCGCGCGGTTTCGATCAATGCCGGCACCTATTACCAGTGGCCGATCTACGAAGGGCTGATGTGGGGCGGCGTCCTGACTGGCTTGACGTGCCTGCGGTACTTCACCGACGATCGCGGCCGCACCATTGTAGAGCGCGGAATCGACCACGTGCGAGGCGGTTTCGCGAAGATACAGCTGGTCCGATTCCTGGCGATCTTCGCCGCGGTGAGCGGATGCTTCTTTTTCTTCTACAACCTTCCCGCGCAATGGGTCGCGATGCATGCCGACCCATGGCCTGCCGACGTCCAGAAGAGGTCCTACCTCAACGGCGGCATCTGCGGCGACGGTACCGATCAGCCATGCCCCAATCCCGTGCTGCCGATGCCGACCAAACGCTCCGGCTACATCGATACCAACGGACAGTTGGTGCTCCCGAAGGGAGCCCAGCTTCCTCAGACCGTCCCCTACGAGCGCAGGAAATAAGCCATTGACCAACAGCCAAGCCGTCCAATCCGCAACGGAAGCACCGTTTTACAGGGCCGCTGGCGACGAGGTCGACGTCTTCGCTGCGGCCGCCCGGCGGGGCGTGCCGGTGCTACTGAAGGGGCCGACCGGGTGCGGGAAGACGCGCTTCGTCGAGGCGATGGCTCACCAACTCGGCCGCGAGCTGATCACCGTCGCCGGTCACGAAGACATGACCTCGGCCGACCTGGTCGGACGCTTCCAGCTCAAGGGCGGTGAAACCGTTTGGGTAGACGGACCGTTGACGCGCGCGGCGCGCCACGGCGCGATCTGCTACCTCGACGAGGTGGTGGAAGCGCGCCAGGACACCATCGTCGTCATTCACTCACTGGCCGATCATCGCCGTGAACTCAGCATCGATCGGCTTGGCGCCACGTTGCGAGCGGCACCCGGGTTCCAGCTGGTGATCTCGTACAACCCCGGCTATCAATCCGTTTTGAAGAATCTCAAGGAATCCACCCGTCAGCGTTTCGTCGCCATCGAGCTGGGCTTTCCGCCCGCCGAGGTCGAAGCCGAAGTGGTTGCCCACGAATCGGGAATCGACCTGTCGACCGCGCACGCCCTGGTCAAGGTCGGACACGCCATCCGCGGCTTGCAAGGATCGCCGCTGGGCGAGGTGTCGTCAACCCGAATGCTGATCCTGGCAGGTGAACTCGTCGCCGAAGGGCTCAGCCTGCGTAGGGCCGCGCAGTCCGCGATCGTCGAAATCCTGTCCGACGATCAGGACGTCGTGCGGGCTCTCGGTGAGCTGGTCGACGCGGTGCTGCCCGCGACGTGACCGATCCGGATCGGTTCCGCTTGCTGGCCAGCTTCATCGCCGGCCGGGCGGTGGACGTGGTCCCGGCGGCAGTCGGCGAGCCCGCCCACACCGATGGGCGGGTTATCTTTGTCTGCGCGTCCGTCAGCGCCGACGAGCTACGCCGCCAGGTCGTGGCCCAAAGCGCACTCATCGGCGCGGGAAGCCTTGCGCCCCGAATGGTTCGGCAACTACGGATGCGCCCCGCCCTCGCCCGTCGATACCTCGGCCTGGAAGGTCGCCGGGTGCTCGTCGAGTTGGCGCAACGACTTCCGCTGGCCGCCACGCTCAGCCCCGACATCCGGCCACCCACCGCAACCGCCGACGAGTCACTCGACATGGCCGGTAGCCGGTCGGTCGTCGCGGACCCGCCCGCGTGGTTCGGAGTCATCAAACCCACACTGCTGCTCCGCCTTTCAGAGCACGACGCCCGTACCACCGACAGAGATCTGCGATTCGCCGGTAGCGCCGACCGGCCCGACGAGGACGCGGACGAGCCCGCCGAACGCAGCACAATTCTCAAACTGTTCGAGAACCCGCTGATGAACTCGAGGATGGTGTCCGAATTCCTCCGCAAGTTGTTCGGCACCTCGCGCGCACCGGGCGACAATGCCGCCGGCGCGGAACTGAGCCTCGGTGGCCTTCGGCGCGCGCACACGCTCAGCAGGCAGGCACGGCCAGTACCTACTGCGATCCGCGTCGACGACGACAGCAAACCGGCCAGCGCCCTCGGCGTAGGCGCCGCACTGCATCCGGAATGGGACGTCTTCGCCGGCCTGTACCGGCCCGATTGGTGTCGAGTCTTCGAGTACCCGCTGACCGCCGGACTCGGCAACCCCGCCGCCGAGGTCGCGCACGACGAGGTGCTGCGCAAACGCCTGTCCCGGATCGGGCTGAGCCCACGGGTCTTACGGGGCCGCCCCGACGGCGACGAACTCGACACCGACGCGCTGATCGACTTCGTCGTCGACCTGCACTCCGGCCATACACCTGCCCCGCACGTTTACACCGAGCGCCGACACCTCACTCGCGATCTGGGAGTTGTGATCCTGCTGGATGCGTCGGGATCGGTCACCGACGCCGACCCGGACGGCCGGGCTGTGCACGAGCACCAGCGGCGCGCGGCGGCAACCCTGGCCGCAGCGCTAGAGGACCTCGGCGACCGGGTCGCGGTTTACGCCTTTCGATCGGAAGGCCGCGAAGCAGTCCACCTGCTCGCGATCAAGACATTCGCACAGCGCTTCGGCGCGACCAGCCGGGGACAGCTCAGCGAGTTGCAGCCATCGGGCTACACCCGGCTGGGTGCCGGAATCCGCGGCGCGGCAGCCATTCTCAAAACTCAAGCCGGGACACGGCATCGACTGCTGCTCGTCTTGTCAGACGGATTCCCGTATGACCATGGCTACGAAGGGCATTACGCCGAATCCGATACCCGCAAGGCGCTCGAAGAACTTCGCGCCGATGGAATTGCCGGTCTGTGCCTGACGCTGGGCAGTGGAGCCCCGGCACAGGCGCTGAACCGGGTGTTCGGCCCCGCCAATCACCTCAGCGCAGCGACGCTGGCCGAATTGAGTCCACGGATGGACGAACTGTTTCTCTTGGCCTTACGCGAACTGGCCGCACCCGCACCGTAGTTCCGGACCGGCAGCATCAACGCTTCCCGGCCCCGCCGCGACCGCACTTGATCGGTTCCCACGTCACGGCTCGCCGCTACGGCTTCAAACCGCCGCGCTGGCGTGGTAGGCGATGCGCGTCCTCGACGCGTAGCACTGGGATTCCCATCTTGTCTGCGCTCATGCCCCTCTCGTGGTGGTGTCGGTCATGGGTGGGGGTGTCACGTGGTCGGCTGCCTCGGTCGATGTCATTTCGGTATCGCGGGGTGCGGAACAGGTCTTGGACACGCGCAACGGACTCCCAAAGACTCGAAGGCACAGCTAGCGACGAGAGAGGGAGGGCCGAAATGAGCGGGTACCAAGGCAAGAACGTTTCTTCATCGCGGGACACGTTCGATTACGTCATCGTCGGCGCCGGTAGCGCGGGTTGCGTGTTGGCCAATCGGCTCTCCGCCGATCCGTCGGTCCGAGTGTTGTTGCTCGAGGCCGGCCCGCCCGATACCCTGACCTCCATCCGGGTGCCCGTGCTCTGGACCGGGTTGTTCGGTTCGGAAGTCGATTGGGATTATCGCCTTGAACCCCAACCGCATTACGCCGGGTCAGACCTGTACCCCCGGGGAAAGACACTGGGCGGTTCGTCCGCGATCAACGCTATGATCTACATTCGCGGTCACCGCACCGACTTCGACGGCTGGAGCGAGAAGGGCTGTAGCGGTTGGGATTACGAGACGGTACTGCCGTATTTCATCAAGGCCGAGAGCAATAGCCGACTCGAAGCGCCATTTCACGGCAAAGAAGGCCCGCTGCACGTCGAGGACAAGCTGTTTGCCCACGAGCTCTCGCAGAGCTGGATCGGCTCGGCCGTCGAGTGGGGTCTGCCGATCAACGACGACTTCAACGGGACGAACCAATTCGGCGCGGGCGCATACCAAGTGACCTGCCACGAGGGTTGGCGATGGACGACTGCCGACGCGTATCTGAAACCCGTGCACCATCGGCCCAACCTGACCGTGCGGGCCAATTCGCCGGCGACGGAGATCCTGTTCGATGATCAGCGCGCATGCGGGGTGGCCTATCTGCATAGCGGCGTCGAGACCAGCGCGCGCGCCGATGCCGAAGTGATCCTTAGCGCAGGAGCGATCAATTCCCCGCAGCTGCTGATGCTGTCGGGCATCGGGCCTGCCGAGCAGTTGCGCGCACACGACATCGCGGTCAAGGTCAACCTGCCCGGTGTCGGAGCCAACCTCAACGATCACACCATGACGCCCATCGTCTGGTCGACGAAAGACTCGACCGATCTACTGCAACTGGCCACCCCGGAGAACATGGCCCGCTGGCAGCGGCGCGGCGGTGGCCCCTTCTGCTCCATCGGTGGCGATGTCGGCGGATTCCTGTGCACCAACGGCAGCGACGTTCCTGATATTCAACTAACCTGTGGCCCAATATCCTTCGTGTATCATCGCCGCTTCGAGATGCCGCTGGAGAACTTCACCATGTTGGTGTCGGCTACGCATCCGCGCAGCCGAGGTCGACTCACGTTGCGCTGCAACGACCCGCTCAGCGCACCCCGCATCGACGCCGGCTACTTCAGCGAGCCCTCCGACCTCGAAGTCGTCAAACAAGGCCTGCGCGCGGTACTGGAAATAGCCGACCATCAACCGCTCAAGGCCAACCTCGGTGCGCTGCGACTGCCCGACAGCGCACCCGACGACGCCGCGCTCACCGAACACATCCGGCGTTGGTCACAGACCCAATACCACCCGGTCGGGACCTGTGCGATGGGCGTGGACGAAGATTCCGTCGTCGACCCAGAACTGCGGGTGCGCGGAGTCGACAACCTTCGGGTGATGGACGCCTCCGTGATGCCGTCCATCATCGGCGGCAACACCAACGCGACCACCATCATGATCGGTGAAAAGGGCGCAGATCTAGTGCGGGCCAACCGATGACAACTCCACCGCAGGTACCGATGGCTGACGTCGAGGAGATGTGCCTCGTCCACACAATGTTGCGCCGCGAGTTCAGCTTGCTGCCCGTCTTGATCCGCGGCGCGGATCAAGACGATGCGAAGCGTAGGGCTCTCATCGGTGCGCACGCACAGCTCCTGTGCCAGCTTCTGCACACGCATCACGAAGGCGAAGACCTGGTTCTCTGGCCGCTGCTTCTCGAACGAGCCGCGGTCGAGGCGACCGAGATCGTACTCATCATGGGGGAACAACATGACGCTATCGCGGCCGCGCACAACGAAGCAGTCCATCGGCTCGGTGACTGGTGCAGATTCGGCCGCGATGGAGAACGGCTCGCAACGGTGCTCGATGATCTTGTACAGGTCCTGACAGAACACACTGCGCTCGAAGAGCAGGCCGTGCTTCCCCTTGCCGCGCGGCACGTCACCGCCGCGGAGTGGGCACAGATGGGTCAGCACGGGATGGACACTTTCCAGAAGCGACTCTTGCCCTTGGCCTTTGGCATGCTGATGTATGAGGGTGATCCCGCGGTGATGCGGCGAACACTTTCCAACGTGCCCATGCCGGCGCGACTCCTGATGCCGATCGTCGCTCCGCGCACCTTCAAGCGCCACGCTCGGCGGGTCTATGGCACCTCGACGCCGCCCACGGTCACGGCCTATCCAAACCCACAGCCAACTACGGACGCTAACCCGGCGACTCAAGGAGATAGCTAATGACACAAGCGGAATCGCTGCACTCGGATGCAGACGCCCACGCAATGCTGCTCGACATTTTGTTCGGCTATTGGAGCAGTCATATCCTGCGCTCGTTGGCCACGCTCTCCGTGGCCGACCACCTCGCCGATGGACCCCTGACCGCCGCGGAACTGGCGGCTCGCACGGGCGGCGTGACCGATCGCACCTTTCGTCTCTTGCGAGCGGGAGTGGCTATCGGAGTGCTGAAGTCGGATGGCGATGAGCATTTCGAGACCACGCCACTACTCGACACGATGCGCAAGGACTCACAGCGATCACTTTATCCAGTGGTCGTGGGTATGACGGCTCCCTGGATCACGCTGTCGTGGCGTCTACTGCCGGAGGCAATTCAGTCGACCATGCTGCCGGCGAACAGCGCGTTGGGGACAGACCTGTTCAACTACCTCGAAGGAAATCCCGAGGAAGGGCGCCAGTTCTCCGAGATGATGGCCGCCCTGACGACGCTTTGGGCGGGCGACGCGGCCGACCTCATTGACACCACCAATGTTGGTTGCGCAATCGACGTCGGCGGCGCAAGCGGCAGCCTGTTGCGACTACTACAGGAGCGCAACCCCCGGCTGCGCGGAGTGATATTCGACAGGCCCAATGTCATCAGGGAGATCGCGCCTCCAATAGCGGTGAGCGACTTCGGTTCCCGCACCGACTTCGTGGGTGGTGACTTCTTTGCGTCCGTTCCAGCCGGCGACCTCTATCTACTGAAAATGATCTTGCATGATTGGGATGACGAACACTGTGTCACCATTCTCCAGCGCTGCCGCGAGGCGATGGAACCCGGCGGCCGTATCGTCATTATCGAGATGATCATGGGCGACCCGCAGACACCGGGTTTTGTGGCGTTGATGGATCTCAACATGCTGGTCGCATGCCCAGACGGCCGGGAACGCACCTTGGACGAGTTCGATGCCTTACTGCGGGCCGCTGGTCTGCAGCGCACCGAAACCCACCCCAAGCCGCTCGGGCACAGCGTGATTGAAGCATGTGCTACATGACTCGGTAACGCCGTCGGTGGTGCTTCGGGCGGTGCGTGCAACGGCGCTTCGGACTCTCGGCCGATCAGGTCGCCGGATGTCAGCTACCGCGCTTGCCCGAAAATGCTTGGAAGCCGACGGGCCTTGTCCAGGAGCTCGCGATCGGACTTGGCGAGGCGATCCAAACGAGGCGCGAATGTGGCGATGATCCGGTGGAATCTGTCGACCAACTGCTCGACCGTCATGCCGAAGGCGGGATAGACATCCTCGTCCCGCCCACCGCCGTGCGGCCCCCAAAGCAGTACGTAGCGAACGATCTCACGATCGAACCAGTCAAGTTGACCTGCGCAGGTGCCATCCTCGGATAATCGTTGGAGCATCGCGCGTTTCGACTTCCGGCGTCGCACCCGAGCCACGTTGTTCGACGTATCCTCCGCAAACTCGCACGCCTCCTGCTCGCGGCAAGAAGCGAGCAGCACGTGCCGCAAGTGATCGCGGCCGCGGTACAGCAGTGACATCACGGCGCTGACTGAGCGGTTGGTGATGTGGGCGATCTCCGCGTACGAGAAGCCCTCGATGTCGGCGTAGTACACCACCATGCGAGTGTCTTGTCGCAACGCCTGCAGGGCTTCTGTGAACACTGCGGCCGGCAACGCCTTGAGCGCCTCCACCTCCGCCGAGCTCAACCGTGTCGATGCGCGCTCTCGGGCCCTAGCCGGGTGCCAATCGTTCGTCGTGTCGTTGCGTCCTTCGGACAGCCGACGGTGTTGAGCGCGAAGACTGCCGACGTAGGCGTTGGTCATGAGCCGATACAACGAGGCCCTTAGGTTGGTGCCGTCAGGAAGCGAGCCGAATTGCCTGTGGGCGTTCATCATCGCCTCTTCCAGGAGATCCTCTGCAGCTAGTCGATCCCCGGTTAGCGCTAGCGCACCCCGGTAGAGCGGGTCGAGCAGTGGGAGAGCCTCGCGCTCGAAGCTGATCGCAAGCTCAGCGTCATTCTCGTTGCCGCGTTCGACGGTGCGCACGTCCTCATCAACTCCGCCGCGCGTGCTGTGCGATCGGGTAAATCGTCGCCGTGGTGTTACTCGGGAACGTGGTCGGCAGGACGGACACGGCGGGTTCGGAGTCCGTGGACGCCGTACGGGCGCCGTTGGTTGGCGGCCGAGAATTCCGCATCCGCAGGAGAACACGTGAGCCGATACCGACTCCGGCGTGGGCCATGACGTTCACCAGCGAATAAATGCGCCGTATGCCCGCGAGCCCCCGACGTGGGCATACGGATCGCTTGATATCCCAGGCTGTTTCGGCGGAGTCCTTAGTGGGCCGTTTCCGCCACACCGCCGAGATGCGTAACCTATCTCCCTTTTCCGTCAGCTCCACCGCTGCCACGTTTCCGCCAAAGAGGCCTCCGATGACGAGCATGTCGCAGTCCTCGCCGTCGACGTCTTTATGCTTTGTCATGTCAATGCAGTCCCTTCGTGCGACAGGGTGTGTAGTTCGTTCTTTTCTATTGAGCGGCAATGGATTGCGAACGTTCGTTCGTTACATCCCTCGATCAGGGAGCCGCCCTCAGTAGAAGTTTCCGACGCAGCCACTTCCCCATTTCCGCGATGGCGTCACCGACCTCGGGCACGCGGCCGGCGCCCATGATGAACGAGTGTTGACCGTGCTGAACGGACTGCAGATATTGATTGTTGCCAGCCGCTCTTGCTCGCAGCGCGAACTGCACCGCCTCATCCGCGAGTAACTCGTCAGTGCCGTAGAAGACTGCGATCGGGGGAAGGCCGCGTAGGTCGGCCCTAAGCAGGTTCACCCGCGGATCGCTCCAATGCACACCCGTTCCATCGAGCCAGCATGACCGGAAGAGTTCCAGCATCGCGCGCGTCAGCACCATGTCTACATCGGCATGGGTATCGATGGACTTGCATGAGAGCGTCAGGTCGCACCAGGGCGAGATGGACAGAATCGCGCCAGGTAGTGCGGCCCCCCTGTCGCGCAGCGACAGGGCCAGGTTGACAGCGAGCGTGCCGCCGAAGGAGTGCCCGACGACGGCGATGTTCTCCGGTTGGTAGCCCTGGCCAAGCAGCCAATCGTAGGCCCTCTCAACGTCTTCGGTCTGCGCAGGAAACTTGTGCTCCGGCGAACGCCGGTAGTTGATCACCAGCGACCGCATGCCGGCGGCCTTGGCGATGTGCGCGGCGGGCTTCCGGTCGGAGTGCATCGACGCGACGACGCTGCCACCCATGTGGTTATGCAGCAGAACGGCGCGGGGCTCGCAATCGGTGGGAACACACCAGAGGGCTTCGACCCCGCCGGCATCCACTTCCGCGTATGTGACGCCTTCGGGTTCTTTCGCCGCAGTGTGCACCGTCTCGACGATGTCCCGAATGGTGGCGAGGTCGAGATGGGGATCCGATAGGCGCTCGCGCACGGCGGAGCAGAATTTCACGAACTCTGTAGATTCGATGCTTGTCATAGGGCTACCTTTCGGTTCTGCGTCGGTTGTAGTGGTCAGGGTCGAATATGGCTGCGCCAGAGGAAATCTCAGTTGTCAGTTCCGGTGAGTGCTGCAATGCGGTCGAGCAGTCGGAGAGTGTTTCGCTTCCTGCTCATGTCATCGAGTCAATGCCGCATCGCGTCGCATGTCCAAGTCCTGATTCGTATGACGAGATGCAAATTACGCATCATGGCTGCGCACTAGGCACACCCCCGTCTCGGGGTTACAGTGAGCTCATGACTGATTCGGTATCGCGGGTGGTGGATCTCGACCTGCGACTGGTCGGATACTTCGCCGCAGTGGCCGAACACCGGCACTTCGGCCGCGCCGCGGCCGCGCTGCGCGTCGCGCAGCCATCGCTGAGCCGGCAGATTCGCCGTCTAGAGCAGCAAATAGGCGTCCGCCTGTTTGACCGCACGCCGCAAAGTACCCGGCTCACGGAGGCCGGCGAGGTGTTCCTGCCGCGGGCAAAGGCGCTGCTGCGCTTGGCCGCCCAGGCCACGGCACAAGCCAGGGACGCCGCCCAGCCCGGCCGTATCACCATCGGCTACACAACAGGCATGATCATCACCCCGGTCGTGCGCGCGTTGCGTCGCGAGCACCCCGACGCGGACGTACACACCCAGCACCTGGAGTGGAACCAGCCGCGCGATGCACTGCTCGACCACCGGGTGGACGCGGTGGTTTGCGCACTGCCTTTTTCCACCGACCAGCTGCGCGTCACGATCCTCTACGACGAGCCCCGGGTGGTGCTCCTACCGATCGACCACCGGCTCGCCGGCAGGCAATCGGTCACTCTCGACGACATCGCCGACGAACCAATCCCGAAATTTCGAGACTGCGACCCGGCCTGGAATGACTTCTGGCGCATCGATCCCCGGCCCGACGGGAGCAGGGCGCCAGAAGGTCCACTCTTCGAAACCCTCGACGACGGGTTAGAACTCGTCGCAGCCGGGCGGGCGGTTGCCATCACGACCGGTTTTCACAAGCGCTTGCGACCCGACATCACCACCGTCCCCCTGGAAGGCGTCGAGCCCGGCCATATGGTCTTGGCGAGCCGCGCCGGGGACCGCAGCCGTCTGGTGGCGGCATTTAGCAAACTCGCCGCGGCACACCTCACCGCCCGACGCGGGATTGGCGTTTCGGGCGACGGGGCCGAACCCGGCCAACTCGCCGCACCCGGCCGGTGAAGCCGCTTAGCGCTTGGTGACCAGTCCGCCCGGTGGACTTTCGTCAACGTCGTTGAGGATCAACTCGCGCACGGCCTTGCGCGGTCCGTAGGGCCGCAGCATGGTGCTGGCCGGCCGTGGACGCACGTGCTGCGGCCACCAGAACCAGCGCCCAAGCATGGTGGCAAGCGACGGGGTCATGAACGACCGCACGATCAAGGTGTCGAACAACAGACCCAGCGCGATCGTCGTACCCACCTGGGCCATCACCCGCAGCGGGCTGAACATGAACGTGGCCATCGTGGCGGCGAACACCAGGCCGGCAGCGGTCACCACCGAGCCCGAACCAGCCATCGCGCGGATCGTGCCCGTCTTGAGCCCGGCGTGGATTTCCTCCTTGAACCGCGATATCAGCAGCAGGTTGTAGTCCGAGCCGACCGCCAGCAGCAGGATGACCGCCATCGCCAGCACCATCCAGTGCAACTTGATCCCCAGGATGTACTGCCATAGCAGCACGGAGAGTCCGAACGAGGCGCCCAGCGACAGCAACACCGTACCGACGATCACGAAGGCCGCCACGACGCTTCGGGTGATCACCAACATGATGACGAAAATCAGTGTGGCCGCGGCAATTCCGGCGATCAACAGGTCGACGTTGGAGCCGTCGTGCATGTCCTTGTACGTCGCGGCGGTGCCGCCGAGGTAGACGTGGGCGCCCTCCCAGGGCGTGCCCTTGATCGCCTCGTGCACGGCCTGCTTGATCGGCTCGATGTGGCTAATGCCCTCAGGAGTCGCCGGGTCGCCCTCGTGGGAGATGATCAACCTGACAGCGTGCCCGTCCGGCGAGATGAACTGTTTGAGACCCCGCGCGAAATCCGGGCTCTTGAACGCCTCCGGCGGAAGGTAGAACGTGTCGTCGTTCTTCGCTTTATCGAAGGCATCACCCTGCGCGGTGGCGTTGTCGGCCTGCGCCTTCGCCTGGTCGTTGAGCCCCGTTGTGGTCGCATAGTTCGACATGATGGTGTCGAGGTTGTGCTGCTGGCTCTCGATCTGCGGCGGTATCAGGGCCACCAGCTTCGGCTGGATCTGATCCAGCTTGTCCAGATTCGCGCTGAGGTTCACGATGTTCTCAGCAATCTGGTCGATGCCGTCGAGCGCGTTGAAGATCGACCGGATCGCCCAGCAGACCGGGATGTCGAAACAGTGCTTCTCCCAGTAGAAGTAGCTTCGGATCGGCCGGAGGAAGTCGTCAAAGTTGGCGATCTGGTCGCGCAACGACTCGGTGATATGCACCGTTTCCTTGGTGAGCTTGGTGGTTTCGTGCGTGGTGTTGCTCAGATCCTGGGTGGTCTGCATCTGCTCATGCAGAACCCCGATCGTCTTGCGCAGCTCGGCCGCCTGGTTCAGCAGGTTGTTCGCCTGCTCTTCTTGGTAGTGCTGCGTCTGGAGCCGGCCGGCGGCTTGTGCGCCCATCTGAAAACCGAGGGTGCTGTGGTCGAGCGGCGTGCCCAACGGCCGGGTGATCGTCTGGACTCGGCCGATACCGGGGATGCGGAAGATCGCCTTGGCGACCTTGTCCAGGACGATGAAGTCGGCCGGGTTACGCAGGTCATGATCCGTCTCGATCATCAACAGCTCGGGATTCAGCCGAGCCTGGTCGAAGTGCCGATCGGCGGCCGCATAGCCGACATTGGCCGGGGTGTCTTGCGGCAGGAAGTGGCGGGTGTCGTAGTCCGTCTTGTAGCCGGGCAGAGTGAGCAGGCCGACTAAGGCGGCGGCGATGGTCACCGCGAAAACCGGTAGGGGCCAACGGACGATGGCGGTGCCGATGCGTCGCCAGCCCCGGGTCTGCAACGATCGCTTCGGGTCCAGCAGTTTGAAGAACGATGCCACGGTCAGGATCGCCGGTGCCAGAGTCAAGGCGGCGAGGACCGCGACGAGCATACCGACGGCGCAGGGTATGCCGAGTGTCTCAAAATAGGGCAACCGGCAGAAGCTCAGGCAATACATCGCGCCGGCAATGGTCAGCCCCGACCCCAGCACGACGTGGGCCGTGCTGTGGTACATCGTGTAGAAGGCTTGTTCCCGCGTCTCGCCCAGACCGCGGGCCTCGTGGTAACGACCGACCACAAAGATCGCGTAGTCGGTTCCGGCGGCGATCGCCATCAGCACGAGCATGTTATTGGCGAACGTCGAAAGCCCCATGATGCCGTAATTTCCGAGCGTCGCGACGACACCGCGGGCCGCGAGCAACTCGACGAAGACCATGCCCAGCATGATCATCATGGTGATCACCGACCGGTAGACGAACAGCAGCATCACGATGATCACCGCGAACGTGACGAGAGTGACCAGCAGGACGCCTTTCTGACCCGCGTGGGACTGATCGGCAAACAGCGGACCCGCCCCGGTGACGTAGGCCTTGATCCCCGGCGGCGCGGGCACCGATTCGACGATCTTGCGGACGGCATCCGTGGATTCGCTGGACTCGGCGCTGCCCATGTTGCCGGCGAGGTAGACCTGGACGTACGCGGCCTTTTGATCGTGGCTCTGGGAGCCCGCGGCGGTCAGCGGATCACTCCAGAAATCCTGGACGTGCTGGACGTGCTTCTTATCCTGCTCGAGTCGCTTGACGATCTCGTCGTAGTAGCGGTGGGCCTCCGCCCCCAGCGGCTTGTCGCCTTCCAGAAGGATCATCGCCGAGCTGTCGGAATTGAACTCCTTGAACGTCGATCCGACGCGCATCATCGACTGGAAGGACACCGCGTCGGTAGGGCTCTGCGACACCGATTGCTTCTTGGAGACGACCTCGAGCTGCGGAGAAATGGTGTTGGTGACGAAGACGATGCCCAGCCAGATCAAGACGATCGGCAGCGCCAGCCGATGGATCATCCGCGGCAGGAACGGTGGGATCAGTGGCTGATCGACGCGCGGCGGAGCCTCGGTGGTCTCGCTCATGCGGACTTGTCCAGGCAGTAGACGAAGGCATTGACGTTTTCGTTCGCGGGCGACTGGTTAGCACCCTTGATCGTCTCACCGCGCCCGTCGTGGTTGTCCACGACGAAGTGGCAGGCGATCCAACTCCCGTCTCCTTGCGCTACCAGGTTTGCCGGGATTCCGGGTTTCGTTGACTTCAACACTGTGCTCCAGGGCAAGGGGACGTTGAGGGCCTGCTGCGGATGGGAGTTCTCGTCAAGGTAGTTGATGGTTGCCGTGCTGCCCGGTGAGCCCCAGACCTCGAGCGTGATCGTCTTGGCGTTGAACTCGTCGAGAACCTCGCCCGACGTGCCACCACCGAACGAACCTTTGTGGACGCCGAAGACACCGTGCAGCCGGTACACGAGGAACCCGGATAGCGCGACCACGGCGACGATCGTGACCACCAGCCAGTATCTGGCGAACAGCCCCTTCTTCCGGGCGGGCTGTCTGCCGAGTTTTTCCTCGGTGCTTGGGGGAGCCTTGGGATCTAGCGACTCTCTCCGTGGCTCGGTGGTGGTCATGGCGCTTTCCTAATCAGGGGCGAAGGCTGCTCAACAAATTGGGTTAGAGGTAACCTTAGCCCTTCTAACCTAAACCGAGATGGTACGGCCTTCACATCCCCATCTGCGCCATCCGCGAACTCCGACACTCCCCGGAGCAAAGACAGTATCCACTGCGCGTTCATCTTTCGAGCTCGTAGCCAGAGTTCTTGTTTCGGCTACGGTCACGCGCAGCCGAATACTTTCCGCGGTGGCGAAGCGTTGATACTCGGCGCCATACGGCGCTTGCCTGCGTAAACATTGGTGGGCGCGGACGGTATCGAACCGCCGACCGCTGGTGTGTAAAACCAGAGCTCTACCACTGAGCTACGCGCCCCTGAAACCGAACGGACCCGCAGCAGGTTACCTGGCGCAGGCCGTAGCACCCAAAATTTTCAGGCCCGCAAAGCGGCCAGCGCGTCGGTCCACAATCCCTGATCGCGCGCCTCCCCCGGCTCTTTCATCTCCGCGAATTGGATGATCCCGGCCCGGTCGATGACAAACGTGCCGCGATTCGAATAGCCGGCCTTCTCGTTGAACACCCCGTACGCCTGGCTTACCTCGCCGTGCGGCCAGAAATCCGACAGCACGGGAAAGGTGAAGCCGCTTTCGACGGACCAGATCTTGTGGGTCGGCGGCGGGCCCACCGAGATGGCCAGCGCCGCGCTGTCGTCGTTCTCGAACTCCGGCAGGTGATCGCGCAACCGGTCCAGCTCACCCTGACAGATTCCGGTGAACGCCAGCGGGAAGAACACCAACAGCACGTTCTTGGCCCCGTGAAAGCCGCTCAGGGTGACGGGCTGCTGGTTTTGATCACGAAGAGTGAAGTCCGGGGCCGGGGTTCCGACCGGCAGCATCAACGCTTCCCGGCGCCGCGCGACTTCGGCTGTACCAGGCGGCTGGCGCTCCAGTCGGCGAGGTTGACCGACGAGGTCGGCATCAGACCCGCGGTGGGCGCCGCCTCGGCGATCTCGGCGGGCAGCACGTGCCCGGGCTTACCGGTCTTCGGAGTCAGCACCCAGATCACGCCGTCCTCGGCCAGCGGGCTGATCGCGTCCATCAGGGTGTCGACCAGATCGCCGTCGCCCTCGCGCCACCACAGCAGGGCCACATCGACGACCTCGTCGGTGTCTTCGTCGAGCAACTCGCCGCCACAGGCGTCCTCAACGGCGGCGCGGATGTTGTCGTCGACGTCCTCGTCCCAGCCCCACTCCTGGACAACTTGGTCTCGTTGCACGCCCAGCTTGCGAGCGAAGTCCGAGGCGTCATCCGCCGCGACCACCGTGGGGCCTCCTTCTACCGTGCCGGACGTGCGATTGGGGAATATCGTCGCACAACCAGGCGCCGAGCCATACTCCGCCTCAAAAGGATGCCAGGCAGAGCTTCAGCGCCGCGGTCTTGGTCTTGTTGAGGCGATCGACCCGCCGGTTGAATTCCCCCGTCGGCGCGTGAGTGCCGATCGCGTTTGCCACGTCGTGCGCCGCGTCGACGTACGCGTTGAACGCGTCCTTCAGCTGCGACGACAGCGCGTCATTGAAGCTGTTGCTCACCGTCGAGGCGCTGTTGTTCAGCGCGTCGACGGCCGGGCCCTCGGTCGGGCCGGTGTTGCGGCCGGCGTTGAACGCCCCGACGAAGACGTTCACCTTGTCGATCGCCTCCTTGCTGGTAGTCGCCAAGGAGTCGCACGAGCTGTGCACAGCCTTCGTCGTCAGCGATTGCTGGCGCTGGGATTCACGCACGCTGGACGTCGCCACCGAGGCAGACACCGACGCGGACACCGATTGCCGGTAGGCCGGGGCCGCCTTCGTGTCGGGGCCGGCCGTCCCACTCGTGACGGTCGTGCACCCCACGATGCCCAGCAGCGCCGCCGCGACGCAGCCGACCGCCAGCACACCTCGCCTCGGGAAGTTCCCGACGCTCGCACGCGGGCCAGCAGGCCATCCGGTTGGCACAGGTCCTGACGTTACCGGGTCACGCGTCCTAGGGCCCGGAACGCATGGCCGATGCCACCGCGGGTGAACGTTCGTCAGCGAACGGGCCGCGGCTACCCGCTCCAGGCGGCGGTACGGCACGATAGTGACGAACGCGCATGCAGAAAATCCGCCAACAACAGGAGTAGTGCGTTGACGACCGAGTTCGCACGCCACGATCTGGCCAAAAGCCCAAGCAGCGGAAGCGAACCCGACCGGGTCCGGGTCATCCGCGAAGGTGTGGCGTCATACCTGCCCGACATCGACCCCGAAGAGACCTCGGAGTGGCTGGAATCCTTCGACGAACTGCTGGAGCGCTCGGGTCCGTCGCGGGCCCGGTACCTGATGCTGCGGTTGCTGGAACGGGCCGGCGAACAGCGCGTCTCCATCCCGGCGCTGACGTCCACCGACTACGTCAACACCATCCCCACCGAGCTCGAACCGTGGTTCCCCGGCGACGAGGACGTCGAGCGTCGCTACCGCGCCTGGATCCGATGGAACGCCGCGATCATGGTGCACCGCGCCCAACGCCCGGGAGTCGGTGTCGGCGGCCATATTTCGACGTACGCCTCGTCGGCGGCGCTCTACGAGGTCGGCTTCAATCACTTCTTCCGCGGCAAAACGCACCCCGGCGGCGGCGACCAGGTGTTCATCCAGGGTCACGCCTCCCCCGGGATCTACGCGCGCGCCTTCATGGAAGGCCGCCTGACAGAGGACCGGATGGACGGCTTCCGTCAGGAGCACAGCCACCCCGGCGGCGGCCTGCCATCCTATCCGCACCCGCGGCTGATGCCCGACTTCTGGGAGTTCCCCACGGTGTCGATGGGCCTCGGCCCGATGAACGCCATCTACCAGGCCCGCTTCAACCACTACCTGCACGACCGTGGCATCAAGGACACCGCCGATCAGCACGTGTGGGCGTTCCTCGGCGACGGCGAGATGGACGAGCCGGAAAGCCGCGGCCTGATCCAGGTGGCCGCCAACGAGGCGTTGGACAACCTGACCTTCGTCATCAACTGCAACCTGCAGCGCCTGGACGGCCCGGTGCGCGGCAACGGCAAGATCATCCAGGAGCTGGAGTCGTTCTTCCGGGGCGCCGGCTGGAACGTCATCAAGGTGGTGTGGGGTCGCGAGTGGGACGCGCTGCTGCACGCCGACCGTGACGGCGCGTTGGTGAACTTGATGAACACCACGCCCGACGGCGACTACCAGACCTACAAGGCCAACGACGGCGCCTACGTGCGCGATCACTTCTTCGGCCGCGACCCGCGCACCAAGGCGCTCGTCGCGGACATGAGCGATTCGGAGATCTGGAACCTCAAGCGCGGAGGGCACGACTACCGCAAGGTCTACGCCGCCTACCGCGCCGCCGTCGACCACAAGGGCCAGCCCACCGTGATCCTGGCCAAGACCATCAAGGGCTATTCGCTGGGCGCGCACTTCCAGGGCCGCAACGCCACGCACCAGATGAAAAAGCTTGCGCTGCAAGATCTCAAGGACTTTCGCGACGCAATCCGGATTCCGATCAGCGACGCCCAGCTGGAAGAGGATCCCTACCTGCCGCCGTACTACCACCCCGGCGCGGAGGCTCCCGAGATCCGGTACATGCTGGACCGCCGCCGTGCGCTGGGGGGCTTCGTGCCCGAGCGCCGGACCAAGGCCAAGGTCCTCAAGCTGCCCAACCGCGACATTTACGCCCCGGTGAAGAAGGGTTCGGGCACCCAGGAGGTCGCCACCACCATGGCGATCGTGCGCACCTTCAAGGAAGTGTTGCGGGACAAGGAGATTGGCCCGCGCATCGTGCCGATCATTCCCGATGAGGCACGTACCTTCGGCATGGACTCGTGGTTCCCGTCGCTGAAGATCTACAACCGCAATGGCCAGCTTTACACCGCCGTGGACGCCGAATTGATGTTGGCGTACAAGGAAAGTGAGATCGGCCAGATCCTGCACGAGGGCATCAACGAGGCGGGGTCGACGGCGTCGTTCACCGCGGTCGGCACGTCCTACGCGACGCACAACGAGCCGATGATCCCGATCTACATCTTCTATTCGATGTTCGGATTCCAGCGCACCGGCGACGGCCTGTGGGCCGCGGCCGACCAGATGGCGCGCGGCTTCGTGCTGGGGGCCACCGCGGGCCGCACCACCCTGACCGGTGAGGGCCTGCAGCACGCCGACGGGCACTCGCTACTGCTGGCCGCCACCAACCCGGCGGTGGTCGCCTACGACCCGGCGTTCGCCTTCGAGATCGCCCACATCGTCGAGAGCGGGCTGGCCCGGATGTTCGGGCAGGACCCGGAGAACGTGTACTTCTACATCACCGTCTACAACGAGCCCTACGTGCAGCCGCCGGAGCCGGAGAACTTCGATCCCGAAGGCGTGCTGCGGGGCATGTACCGCTACCACACGGCCACCGAGCGCCGCTCCAACAAGGCGCAGATCCTGGCTTCCGGGGTGGCGATGCCGTCGGCGCTCAAGGCCGCCGAGCTGCTGGCCGCCGAGTGGGACGTCGCCACCGACGTGTGGTCGGTGACCAGCTGGGGCGAACTCAACCGCGACGGTGTGGCGGCGCAGCGCGAGCAGCTGCGCCACCCCGACCAGCCCGCGGGCACGCCATACGTGGCCAGGGCGCTGGCCGACGTCAGCGGGCCGGTCGTCGCCGTCTCGGACTGGATGCGCGCGGTGCCCGAGCAGATCCGGCCGTGGGTGCCGGGCACCTACGTCACGCTGGGCACCGACGGCTTCGGCTTCTCCGACACCCGACCCGCCGCGCGCCGCTTCTTCAACACCGACGCCGAATCCCAGGTGGTGGCGGTGCTCGAGGCGCTGGCCCGCGACGGCGAGATCGACCCGTCGGTGCCGGTCGCGGCGGCCCGCCAGTACAAGATCGACGACGTGCTGGCGGCCCCGAAGCAAACGTCGGACCCCGGCGTCGCCTGAGCCCAAGCGGGCGGCCGGCAAAGACCGTGGCCCCAAACGGGCCTTGCCTTGGCGGAATCTGCTAGAAAACGGGCGTAGATTTTAGGGGTGAATGACAACCCCTTCGCCGGGCCGTTTGCCAAGCACCCGAGGTCACCGCTCGAGATGCTGGACGTTGTCCCCGATTCGGTGCTGCGGCGGGTGAAGCAGTACTCGGGCCGGCTGGCCACCGAGGCCGTCTCGGCCATGCAGGAGCGGCTGCCGTTCTTCGCGGACCTGGAGGCGTCGCAGCGCGCCAGCGTCGCGCTGGTGGTGCAGACCGCGGTGGTGAACTTCGTCGAGTGGATGCAGGACCCGCACAGCAACGTCATCTACACCGCGCAGGCGTTCGAGCTGGTGCCCCAGGACCTGCGGCAACACATCTCGTTGCGGCACACCGTGGACATGGTGCGGGTCACGATGGACTTCTTCGAGGAGGTCGTGCCGCTGCTGGCCCGCTCCGAGGAGCAGCTGACCGCCCTCACGGTGGGCATCCTCAAGTACAGCCGCGACCTGGCGTTCGCCAACGCCAGCGCGTACGCGGACGCGGCCGAGGCCCGCGGCACCTGGGACAGCCGGATGGAGGCCAGCGTCGTCGACGCGGTGGTTCGTGGCGATACCGGCCCTGAGCTGCTGTCCCGTGCGGCCGCCTTGAACTGGGACACCACCGCCCCGGCCACGGTCCTGGTGGGGATCCCGGCGCCCGGCGACGGCAGCAACGGCCAGGACGGAAGCGGACGGGCCAGCCAGCACGTCCGCGACATCGCCACTCATCACGGCCGCGCGGCGCTCACCGACGTCCACGGCACCTGGTTGGTGGCGATCGTGTCCGGCCAGGTGTCGCCGACGGAGAAGTTTCTGGGCGACCTGCTGGCCGCGTTCTCCAACGGCCCGGTGGTCATCGGGCCCACCGCCCCGATGCTGACCGCGGCGTATCACAGTGCCAGCGAAGCGATTTCGGGGATGAACGCCGTCGCCGGCTGGCACGGCGCGCCGCGACCGGTGCTGGCCCGAGAGCTGTTGCCCGAGCGGGCGCTGATGGGCGACGCCTCGGCGATCGTCGCCTTACACACCGACGTGATGGGGCCGCTGGCCGAAGCCGGTCCGACCCTTGTTGAAACCCTTGACGCTTTCTTAGATTCCGGCGGCGCGATCGAGGCCTGCGCGCGCAAATTGTTCGTTCATCCAAACACGGTGCGTTATCGGCTCAAGCGCATCACCGACTTCACCGGCAGAGATCCCACCCAACCGCGCGACGCCTACATCCTGCGAGTGGCCGCCACGGTCGGCCAACTCGACTACCCCACGCACGCGTTTGGTGGAGTCAACAACGCCCCGCCGCCTGTTCCGTTGCCGGTCAGAGGGGCTTCTGCCGCCTCATCAGCGCAATAGTGATCCAGGCAACAGATCGCGGGATGGTCTCAAAGACGTAGCTTACGGGGGTGTTTTGTAGGTTCTCCACAAAAACCTAAGACGAGGTTCATAATCTGTTACACCCGCCAAAACCGTTTCCACAGTGTTCTCTTAAACACGTGATTGCATTGCTTGCGCCCGGACAGGGTTCGCAGACCGAGGGGATGCTGTCGCCGTGGCTGGAACTGCCCGGTGCGGCAGATCAGCTGGCTCTGTGGTCGAAGGCTAGCGGCCTGGACCTGGTTCGCTTGGGCACCACCGCGTCGACGGAAGAGATCACCGACACCGCCGTCACCCAGCCGTTGGTCGTCGCGGCCACACTGCTGGCCCACCAGGAGTTGACCAAGCGCCGCCTGTTCGCGGGTGAAGAACTGGTCGTGGCCGGCCACTCCGTCGGCGAGATCGCGGCCTACGCGATCGCCGGTGTGCTGGGGGCCGATGACGCCGTCGCGCTGGCCGCCACCCGCGGCGCCGAGATGGCCAAGGCGTGCGCCACCGAGCCGACCGGCATGTCCGCGGTGCTGGGCGGCGACGAGGCCGAAGTCCTGGGCCGCCTCGAGCAGCTCGACCTGTTCCCCGCGAACCGCAACGCCACCGGTCAGATCGTCGCCGCCGGCGCGCTGACCGCGCTGGAAAAGCTCGCCGAAGACCCCCCGGCCAAGGCCAGGGTGCGCGCCCTCGGCGTGGCCGGAGCGTTCCACACCAAGTACATGGCATCGGCCCTCGACGGCTACGCCGCCGCGGCGGCCGCGATCTCGACCGCCGAGCCCACCGCCACACTGCTGTCCAACCGCGACGGCAAGGCGGTAGCCTCGGCGGCCGCGGCGATGGACGCCCTGGTCGCTCAACTCACCCAGCCGGTGCGCTGGGACCTGTGCACCGCAACGCTGCGTGAGCACGATGTCAAGGCGATCGTGGAGTTCCCGCCCGCGGGCACTCTCGCCGGTATCGCCAAGCGAGAACTTCGGGGGGTTCCGACGCGCGCCGTCAAGTCGCCCGCAGACCTGGACGAGTTGGCCGACATCTAACGCCAGCTCCATTCAGGACAACCAAAAAGCACATCAGTTCGATTTGCACACAACACATTACGAAGGGAAAAGGCTGTGGCCGTTAGTCAAGAAGAAATCATCGCCGGTATTGCCGAGATCATCGAAGAGGTCACCGGTATCGAGCCCTCCGAGGTCACCCCGGAGAAGTCGTTCGTCGACGACCTGGACATCGACTCGCTGTCGATGGTCGAGATCGCCGTGCAGACCGAGGACAAGTACGGCGTGAAGATCCCGGACGAGGACCTCGCCGGTCTGCGCACCGTTGGCGACGTCGTCTCCTACATCCAGAAGCTCGAGGAAGAAGACCCCGAAGCCGCCGCAGCGCTGCGCGCCAAGCTCGAGACCGAGAACCCCGACGCCGTGGCCAACGTCAAGGCAAGGCTGGAAGCGGACAGCAAGTGACCAAGCCTTCCACTGCTAATGGCGGTTACCCCAGCGTTGTGGTAACCGCCGTCGCGGCGACGACATCGATCGCGCCGGACATCGAGGGCACGTGGAAGGGCTTGTTGGCCGGCGAAAGCGGCATCCGCGTACTCGAAGATGAATTCGTCACCAAGTGGGATCTGGCCGTCAAGATCGGCGGACACCTCAAGGAGTCCATCGACGATCACATGAGCAGGCTCGACCTGCGACGCATGTCCTACGTGCAGCGGCTCGCCAAGTACCTGAGCACCCAGCTGTGGGACAACGCCGGCAACCCGGAACTCGACCCCGACCGCTTCAGCGTCGTGGTCGGTACCGGGTTGGGTGGCGCCGAGCGGATCGTCGAGAGCTACGACCTGATGAACGAGGGCGGCCCCCGCAAGGTGTCGCCGCTCGCCGTTCAGATGATCATGCCCAACGGCGCCGCGGCGACCGTCGGGTTGCAGCTCGGGGCCCGCGCCGGGGTCATCACCCCGGTGTCGGCCTGTTCGTCGGGCTCGGAGGCCATCGCTCACGCGTGGCGTCAGATCGTCATGGGTGACGCCGACGTCGCCGTCGCCGGCGGTGTCGAGGGTCCCATCGAGGCTCTGCCCATCGCGGCGTTCTCGATGATGCGGGCCATGTCGACGCGCAACGACGAACCGGAGCGGGCGTCGCGGCCGTTCGACAAGGACCGCGACGGCTTCGTCTTCGGCGAGGCCGGGGCGCTGATGATCATCGAGACCGAGGAGCACGCCAAGGCCCGCGGCGCCAAGCCGTTGGCCCGACTGCTCGGTGCCGGTATCACCTCGGACGCCTTCCACATGGTCGCGCCCGCGGCCGACGGTGTTCGCGCCGGCCGCGCAATGACCCGCGCGCTGGAGCTGGCCGGTTTGTCCCCCAAGGACGTCGACCACATCAACGCGCACGGGACGGCGACACCGATCGGTGACACCGCCGAGGCCAACGCGATCCGGGTTGCCGGATGCGAGCACGCCGCGGTCTACGCGCCAAAGTCGGCACTGGGCCACTCCATTGGTGCGGTCGGGTCGCTGGAATCGGCGCTCACGGTGCTCGCGCTGCGAGACGGCGTGATCCCGCCAACGCTGAATTACGAAACACCCGATCCCGAGATCAATCTCGATGTTGTCGCGGGCGAACCTCGCTACGGCGATTTCCGTTACGCAATCAACAACTCGTTCGGGTTCGGCGGCCACAACGTGGCCCTCGCCTTCGGGCGCTACTGAGAACACGGAAGGAACGTTCGTACAAGCATGACAGAGTTGGTTACCGGTAAAGCATTCCCAAACGTGGTCGTTACCGGCGTTGCCGCGACGACCGCACTGGCAACCGACGCCGAGAACACCTGGAAGTTGTTGCTCGACGGCCAGACTGGGATTCGAACCCTCGATGACCCGTTTGTGAAGGAGTTCGACCTGCCGGTGCACATCGGCGGGCACTTGCTGGAGGAGTTCGACCAGCACCTCACGCGAGTCGAGCTGCGTCGGACGGGCTACCTGCAGCGGATGTCCACCATCATGGGCCGGCGGGTGTGGGAGAACGCCGGCTCACCCGAGGTCGACACCAACCGGTTGATGGTGTCCATCGGCACCGGCCTGGGCTCAGCCGAAGAGCTCGTTTTGAACTATGACGAAATGCGCGCGAAGGGGTTCCGGGCAATCTCGCCCCTCACCGTGCAGAAGTACATGCCCAACGGTGCGGCAGCGGCGGTGGGCTTGGAGCGGCAAGCCAAGGCGGGAGTGATCACGCCGATATCGGCCTGTGCGTCCGGGGCCGAGGGCGTCGCCCACGCCTGGCAGCAGATCGTGCTGGGCGAGGCCGACATGGCGATCTGCGGCGGCGTCGAAACAAAGATCGAGGCGGTGCCGATCGCCGGGTTCGCCAACATGCGCATCGTGATGTCGACGAACAACGACGATCCCGGTGGTGCGTGCCGCCCGTTCGACAAGGACCGCGACGGCTTCGTGTTCGGCGAGGCCGCCGCCCTGATGACCATCGAGACCGAAGAGCACGCCAAGGCCCGCGGCGCCAACATCATCGCCCGGATCATGGGCGCCAGCATTACCTCGGACGGCTTCCACATGGTGGCACCGGACCCCAATGGAGTCCGTGCGGGGCATGCGATCTCACGTGCCATCGAGCTCGCAGGTCTCACCCCCGGCGATATCGGCCACGTCAACGCTCACGCCACCGGCACTCAGGTCGGTGACGTGGCCGAAGGCAGGGCCATCAATAACGCCATGGGCGGTCACTACCCCGCGGTCTACGCTCCGAAATCAGCGCTCGGCCACTCGGTCGGTGCGGTCGGCGCGTTGGAATCGATCCTGACCGTGCTCGCGTTGCGCGATCAGGTGATCCCGCCGACCCTGAACTTGGTGAACCTCGATCCAGAGATCGATCTAGATGTGGTTGCAGGTAAGCCACGGCCTGGTAACTACCAGTACGCCATCAACAACTCGTTCGGTTTCGGCGGTCACAATGTGGCGATCGCCTTCGGGCGGTATTAGACCCGGCGGTAGTAACCCCTGACATCACCGGAACACAGGAGATTTGCGATGACACTCATGGCCCCCGAGGCAGTCGGCGAGTCGCTCGACCCCCGCGATCCACTGTTGCGTCTGAGCAACTTCTTCGACGAGGGCACCGTCGAGCTGCTGCACGAGCGTGACCGCTCCGGTGTGCTGTCGGCCGCGGGCACCGTCAACGGTGTGCGCACGGTCGCGTTCTGCACCGACGGAACGGTGATGGGCGGCGCCATGGGCATCGAGGGGTGCCGCCACATCGTCAACGCGTACGACACCGCCATCGAGGAGCAGAGCCCGATCGTGGGCATCTGGCACTCGGGTGGGGCCCGGCTGGCCGAGGGCGTCAAGGCGCTGCACGCGGTCGGGACGGTCTTCGAGGCCATGATTCGCGCGTCGGGCTACATTCCGCAGATCTCGGTGGTCGTCGGTTTCGCCGCCGGCGGTGCCGCCTACGGCCCCGCGCTGACCGACGTGGTCATCATGGCGCCGGAGGGCCGGGTGTTCGTCACCGGCCCGGACGTGGTGCGCAGCGTCACGGGCGAGGACGTCGACATGGCGTCGCTCGGTGGACCGGAGACTCACCACAAGAAGTCCGGTGTGTGCCACATCGTCGCCGACGACGAGCTGGACGCCTACGCGCGCGGCCGCCGGTTGATCGGATTGTTCTGCCAGCAGGGTCATTTCGACCGCAGCAAGGCCGAGGCCGGCGACACCGACATTCACGCGCTGCTGCCCGAATCGTCCCGGCGGGCCTACGACGTGCACCCGATCGTGACCGCGATCCTCGACGAGGAAACCCCGTTCGACGAGTTCCAGGCCAACTGGGCGCCATCGATGGTGGTCGGGCTCGGCCGGCTGTCCGGCCGGACGGTCGGCGTGCTGGCCAACAACCCGCTGCGCCTGGGCGGCTGCCTGAACTCCGAAAGCGCCGAGAAGGCAGCGCGTTTCGTGCGCCTGTGCGACGCGTTCGGCATCCCGCTGATCGTGGTCGTCGACGTCCCGGGCTACCTGCCCGGTGTGGACCAGGAGTGGGGCGGCGTGGTGCGCCGCGGTGCCAAACTGCTGCACGCGTTCGGTGAGGCCACCGTCCCGCGGGTCACGCTGGTGACCCGAAAGACGTACGGCGGGGCCTACATCGCGATGAACTCCCGCTCGCTGAACGCCACCAAGGTGTTCGCCTGGCCGGACGCCGAGGTCGCCGTGATGGGCGCCAAGGCCGCCGTCGGCATCCTGCACAAGAAGAAGCTGGCCGCCGCCTCCGACGACGAGCGCGAGGCCCTGCACGACCAGCTGGCCGCCGAGCACGAGCGGATCGCCGGTGGCGTGGACAGCGCCATCGAGATCGGCGTGGTGGACGAGAAGATCGACCCGTCCCACACCCGCAGCCGGATCACCGAGGCGCTGGCGCAGGCACCGGCGCGCCGCGGCCGCCACAAGAACATTCCGCTCTGATCCGTTAGCCCTAACGGCACAGGATCGTCGAAACCGCCTGTCGCAAGGCGCCTTCCGGGTCGGCGGGTAGTTCGTCGGCGCGCCAGCCGACGAAGTCGTCCGGCCGCACCAGCAAGGCACCGCCGGGCCCGAGCCGGGTGATGTCCGCCCACTCTTCACTGACGATGCGATGCGCGGCGATCGACGCCGAAGCCGCTGCGGCGCACCAGCGCTCGTCGCGGGTGAGCACCGTGAACGTCGAACCGATCAGGTCCAGCGTCGAGACGCCCTCACCCACCCACGCGTGCGGGACACGGGTCCCAGGCTGCCCGCGCAGCTCGTCCACCCGCTCGGCGTCGTCGGGGCCGCTGCCCAGCACCGCGGCCGAGCGGTAGCGGTAGCCGATGAGCAACTCGAACATCGGGCGCTCTTCGTCGGGCGGCAGCAGCGGTCGGTCGTCGTCCAGCCGGAGCAACGGGATCGTCGGGCCGGCTAGGGACTGACGGGCGGCAAAGCGCCCGACCGGATGCCGCTCGGCGTCGAAGGTGGACAGCAGGCCGGAACCCGCCGTGCCCTGCACGACCGCGGCGAGCTTCCAGGCCAGGTTGTGCGCGCTCTGGATGGCGGTGTTGGCTCCCCCGGCCTTGAAGGGCGGCATGGTGTGGGCGGCGTCGCCGACGAGAAAGGCTCGCCCGCACTGGAATTGGCCAGCCACCTGCTCGTAGGGCTGCCACGCCGCGGCCTCGATGATCTCGAGATCGATCGTTTCACCGATCGCCTTGGTCAGGATGTCGCGGCAGCGCTGCTGCGTGAATTGATCCGCCGTCTCGCCCTTGGCGGGGAAGTACGTGGTGATGAACATGCCGAGGTCGCCCTCGGCCGGGATGAAGATGCCTTGTGCGTCAGCATTTTTCACCTGGACGCCGTCGCCGTCGGCCAGGTTCGCGACGAACCTGCGCCAGGGCCCGCGAAAGTAGATGAAGACGACAAAGATCGGCAGCGCGCCGTAGCCGGCCGTCGCGATGCCCAGCGCGGTGCGGGTCGGGCTGTGCACGCCGTCGGCGGCGACGAGGTAGTCGGCGTGGATCGTCTCCGTGGATCCGGTGTCCAGATCACGCACGACGGCCGTGACGCCGCGCTCGTCGGATTCGAACGAGCACAGCTCGGTCCCGTAGCGCACCTCGCTGCCGCGCCGCCGGGTCTCGGCGAGCAGCATCGGCTCCAATCTGCTCTGCGGCAGGTACTGCACGGCGCGCTCGGGGCTGAGCTCGTCCAGGCCGGCGAAAATCGCGTCCAGGTCGATCGCGGGCTCCTCGTACGGACTGTTCAGCGTTGGCCTGGCCACCACCGTCGACTCCTGGTGGGCCAGCGCGTGCACCTGGTCGCCCAGGCCCAGGCCGCGCAGGATTTCCAGGCTACGGAAGCTGAGGTTGCGGGCCTTCGGGTAGAGGAAGATCTCACGCCGCTTTTCCACCAGCAGGGCGCGAACGCCGTGCTGGGCCAGCAGCGCTGAACTGGCCAGCCCCGCGGCGCCGGCGCCGACGATGAGCACAGGGACGTGGGTGACTTTCATGGCCCCTCCTGAGGCTAGGCGGAACGAATCAGTTCCGTTCACGTCCAGAGTGGCACCGATGACGGCAACCCGCAAGTTTGTTAGTCGGTGGCAAGCGGCAGCAGTAGCTGATCCAGCACCCGCCGCACGTAGACGCGGTCGATCGGCCGCCCCGTCAGCACGCGCAGCACGTTGAGTCCCAAGAGGGCGTCGGGTATCAGCGACGTGTCCCGGTCGGCCGGGATCTCGCCCCGAGCCACCGCCTGGTCGAGAACCGTCCTGACGATCTGGCGCGGAATCGACAGCACCAGATCGTCCAGCGCGGCGCTGAGGACGGGATCGTGCACCGCCGCGGTCGCCACGCCGAGGATCACCCTGATCATGCTCGACCCGGCCTCATCGACCTCGGGAACCGCGGCCACCAGGGCGTTGAGGTCGCCGCGGAGGGTTCCGGTATTCGGTGGCGCCGCCGGCGCGCGTCCTCGCCGCCAGTGGGCGATGGCCTCGGCGACCACCGTGGCCTTGGAAGACCAGCGCCGATAGATCGCCGCCTTCCCGACGCCCGCGCGGGACGCGACGTCGTCCATGGTCATCCGGTCATAGCCGCGTTCACCCATCGCCGCCAGCGCGGCCTCGAGGATGATGGCGTCCAGCGACGGGTCGAAGCGGCCCGGATTCTTGCCCAGCGACCGCCGCGGCGGACGGGCCGCCCGGTCGCCTCCCGCGCTATCGGCTGTCACGGCGAATTCCCTCACAGTAGCGAGACGTATTAGTTCCATTTAAACTACCAGGAACTCCTCCGCGATGGCCGCAACGCGTTCCCGGTCGCGCGGCACCAGGCCGATCCGGGTCCGGCGGTCGAGGATGTCGTCAGCGCTCAGGGCGCACTCGTGTGTCACCGCGTATTCGAACTCCGCGCGGCTCACGTCGATGCCCTCGACGACGGGCTCGGTCGGGCGCGCACAGGTGGCGGCGGCGAGCACAGTCGGCGCCTCGGCGCCGTAGCGTTCGACCAACGACCGCGGCAGACCCGCGCCCGGGCCGGCGGCCGGACCGGGGTTGGCCGGCGCGCCGATCAGCGGCAGGTTGCGGGTCCGGCAGTCCGCGGCCTTCAGCCCGCGCAGCCGGATGGCGCGGTCCAGTATGTCCTCGGCCATGTAGCGGTATTCGGTCAGCTTGCCGCCGATGATGCTGATGACCCCGGACGGCGACTCGACGACGGCATGATCGCGCGACACGTCGGCGGTATTGCCCTCGCCGGTGTCCACGAGCGGGCGCAGGCCGGCGTAGGCACCGACCACGTCCGCCGTCGTCAGCGACGTCTGCAGCGCGGTGTTCACCGTGTCCAGCAGGAACGAGACCTCGCCGGCCGAAGGCTCGGGCGTATCGGGAATCGGGCCGGGAGCATCCTCGTCGGTGATGCCGAGGTAGATGCGGCCCAGTTGCTCGGGCATCGCGAACACAAAGCGGTTGAGCTCACCGGGGATCGGAATCGTCAGCGCCGCAGTGGGATTGCCGAAGGTGCTGGCGTCGAACACCAGGTGGGTTCCGCGGCTGGGCCGCAGCCGCAGCGACTCATCGATCTCCCCGGCCCACACGCCCGCCGCGTTGATCACCGCGCCGGCCGCCACGTCGAACGATTCGCCCGTGCGCTGATCGGTCAGCCGCGCGGAGGTGCGGGTGGCCTCGGAAGCCGCTACGTACGTGAGGATCCGGGCGCCGTGCTGTGCGGCGGTGCGCGCGACGGCGACGACCAGCCGCGCGTCGTCGATCAGCTGCCCGTCGTAGGCCAGCAGGCCGCCGGCCAGGCCGTCGCGCCGAACCGTCGGCGCCAACTCCAAAGCGTGTGCCGCGGAGATCCGGCGCGATCGCGGCAGGATCGACGACGGCGTGCCCGCGAGCACCCGCAGCGCATCCCCGGCCAGGAATCCGGCCCGCACCATCGCGCGCTTGGCGTGGTTCGTCGACGGCAGCAACGGGACCAGCTGCGGCATCGCGTGGACGAGGTGAGGGGCGTTGTGCCGCATCAGGATTCCACGTTCAATGGAGCTGCGCCGGGCGATGCCCACGTTGCCGGTGGCCAGGTAGCGCAGACCTCCGTGGACGAGTTTCGAGCTCCAGCGGCTGGTGCCGAACGCCAGATCGTGCTTTTCCACCAGCGCCACCCGCAGGCCGCGCGAGGCGGCGTCGAGGGCGATCCCGGCGCCGGTGATCCCGCCGCCGATCACGACAACGTCGAGCGGTTCGCCGCCGGCCAGCGCGTCCAGGTCGGCTGCGCGGCGGGCGGCGTTGAGGGTGGCGGTCATCAGGACAGGTATCCGTTGAGCGAGTGCGTGAGCTCGACGGCCAACGCGTCGGCGTCGAGGATCGGCCGGACGATCTGTTCGGACTGAATGGTCGACTGGGCGATCAGCAACACCATCGTGGCCATCTGCAACGGGTTGCCGGCGCGGACGCTGCCGTGGCGCTGCGCGGCGCGCAGCCGTTCGGCGAGGGCGCCGATCAGCATCTGCTGGCTGGCCCCGAGGCGTTCGGTGATGTAGGTCGACGCCAGCTGCGAGTGCATCACCGACATCACCAGCTCGTCGCTGCGCAGCAGGTTGGCCACCGCAACGATCTGCTGTACCAGCGACTCGCGGTCGTCGCCGAGCAGCGGCGCGTCCTGCATCACTTCGGTGATATGCCTGGTCAGCACCGCCGCCACGATCGACGGCGTATCCGGCCAGCGCCGGTAGACGGTCGGCCGGCTGACGCCCGCCCGGCGCGCGATCTCCGCGAGGGTCACCCGATCCACGCCGTAGTCGACGAGGCAGCTCGCGGCGGCCGAAAGGATCCGCTCGCCGATGTCCGCAGGCGCGTTACTGATTGACAGCATGTGTAATACTGTAACGCATGACGGACCTCGACGCACTCCTACCGCCGATGAAATGGGACGCATGGGGAGACCCCGCGGCGGCCAAACCGCTGTCCGACGGGATCCGGTCGCTGCTGAAACAGGCTGTCGGACTGGATGATTCGGCCGAATCCGAACTACAACCGGATGACGTCCGGCTGCGCCCATCGGCGCTCTCAAAGGCCGACCGGGACGCGCTGGCCGCGATCGTCGGCGCCGAGTTCTGCCACACCGACGACCGCGATCGGCTGCTGCACGCCGGCGGCAAATCCACCCTCGACCTGCTGCGACGCAAGAACCCGGGGGCGCAGGACGCCCCAGACGCGATCCTGTTGCCCGGCGACGACGACGCCGTCGCCGCGGTCCTCGCCTATTGTTCGGAGCACGGCATCGCCGTCATCCCGTTCGGCGGCGGCACCAGCGTGACCGGCGGCCTCAATCCCACCCGCGGCCAGTTCACCGCGGTCGTCTCCCTCGATCTGCGCCGCTTCGACCGGCTCATCTCGCTCGACGAAGAATCCGGGCAGGCGGTCTTCGGGGCCGGCGTCACCGGCCCGGACGCCGAACGCCTGCTCGGCGAGCACGGCTTCTCGCTCGGCCATTTTCCGCAGAGCTTCGAATACGCCACGATCGGCGGCTTCGCGGCGACCCGATCCTCCGGCCAGGACTCGGCGGGCTACGGCCGGTTCAACGACATGGTGCGCGGGCTGCGGGTCATCACACCCGTCGGCACCTGGGACCTGGGCCGCGCTCCCGAATCGGCGGCCGGCCCCGACCTGCGCCAGCTGCTGATCGGGTCGGAGGGCACGCTGGGCGTCATCACGCAGGTGCGGCTGCGCGTGCACCGGAAGCCGGAAACCGTTGGTTACCAGGCGTGGTCGTTCCCCGACTTCGCGACCGGGGCGGCCGCGCTGCGCGCGGCCACGCAGAATGCCAGCGGCCCCACCGTCATTCGGCTCTCCGACGAGGTGGAGACCGGCATCAATCTCGCGACCACCGAGTCGATCGGCGAAAGCCAGATCACCGGCGGCTGCCTGGGCATCAGCGTGTTCGAGGGCACCACAGAACATGTCGAGAGCCGCCAGGCCGAGACCAGCGCACTGCTGGCGGCTCACGGCGGTACCCCGCTGGGCGAGGAACCGGCCCGGGCGTGGGAGCGGGGCCGCTTCGCCGCGCCGTATCTGCGCGACTCGCTGCTGTCCGCCGGCGCGTTGTGCGAGACGCTCGAAACCGCCACCGACTGGGCAGGAGTTCCCGCGCTCAAGGCCGCCGTCACCGAAGCGCTCACCACCGCGTTGGCCGAATCCGGCACACCGGCGCTGGTGATGTGCCACATTTCGCACGTGTACCCCACCGGCGCCTCCCTGTACTTCACGGTCGTCGCGGGGCAGCGCGGCAACCCGATCGAGCAGTGGCAGGCCGCCAAAAGCGCCGCGTCGGATGCGATCATGGCGACCGGCGGCACCATCACCCACCACCACGCCGTCGGCGCCGACCACCGGCCGTGGATGCAGGAGGAGATCGGCGAGCTGGGCGTGCAGGTGCTGCGGGCGGTCAAGGCGACGCTGGATCCGGCCGGAATCCTCAACCCGGGCAAGCTGATTCCGTGACCGCAAACCGTCCCGTGACGGGGCAACGTCAGCGGCGCGAGATCGGCAAGGTCACCGCGCTGACCAACCCCGCATCGGGACACGGCGCGGCCATTCGCGCCGCGCAGATCGCCATCACAAGGCTGCAGCACAAGGGCATCGAGGTCGTCGAGATCATCGGCGACGACGCCGAAGACGCGCGGTATCTCGCCGGCGCAGCCCTCGAAAGGGGCACCGACGCACTGATGGTCACCGGCGGCGACGGCGTCGTCTCCAACGCGCTGCAAGTCCTGGCGGGCACCGACGTTCCGCTGGGCATCATCCCGGCGGGCACCGGCAACGACCACGCCCGCGAATTCCGCATCCCGACAAAGGATCCCGAGGCCGCCGCCGACATCATCGTCGACGGCTGGTCGGAAACCGTTGACCTGGGCCGGATCCGCGACGACAAGGGCGTCAACAAGTGGTTCGGCACCGTGGCCGCCGCCGGCTTCGATTCGCTGGTGACCGACCGCGCCAACCGGATGCGCTGGCCGCACGGCAGGCTGCGCTACTACACCGCGATGATCGCCGAGCTGTCGCAACTGCGGCTGTTGCCGTACCGGATCGTCCTGGACGGCACCAAGGAGATCGACGCCGACATCACGCTTGCCGCCTTCGGCAACACCCGCAGTTACGGGGGTGGAATGCTGGTCTGCCCCAACGCCGATCCCACCGACGGCCTGCTCGATATCACCATGCTGACGGGCGCGTCGCGGACCAAACTGCTGCGCCTGTTTCCGACAGTGTTCAAGGGCACCCACGTCGACCTGGACGAGGTGACCACGGCCCGCGCCAGGTCGATCTACGTCGAGTCGCCCGGCATCAACGTCTACGCCGACGGCGATTTCGCCTGCGCGCTGCCCGCCGAGATCTACGCGGTACCCGCCGCGCTGCGCGTTCTCTGCCCGGCCCGGTCCCGGTGATGTAACACCGCATTCGCGAAATTCGACATGTGTGCAGGACTGCGTCATCGCAGCACGGCCGCTCCTCGAGGAGGAAAAGATGTCGAGACGCCGCAGGGCTGCGATCGTCGTCGCGGCGGTGGGTGGCTTGGTATGGCCTGCGCCCGGGGCGGTTGCCGCCGATCCGCTGTGGAACGGGCAGTACATGCTGACGCTGTCGGCCAACGCGAAGGTCGGCACCAGCACGGCCGCCAGCCAGCCGGAATACGCCCATCACTCCACCGTCTCCATCAGCTCGAAATGCTCGGCGGGCAGCTGCATCGCCACGGTGGACAATCCCCCGCCGCCCAAAAACGACTCCATGCCGCAGACCATCGAGTTCACCTGGAACGGTTCCCAGTGGGTGCGCCAGATGGCCTGGAAATGGGACTGTCTATTGCCCGACGGGACAACCGAATACGACCCCGCAAAGTCGGTGACCGCCTACACGCCGGGGGCGAACGGCGTCCTCACTGGCGTCTTCCACACCGATATCACCAGCGGCGCGTGTCAGGGCAACGTCGACATGCCGGTGACGGCCGCGCCGGTGCACCCGCCGACGGTGTGATCGTCGGGCCCTGGCCGCGGATCCGGGTTGGCGTTCCCCCGCGCTGATGTGATGCCGCCGGCCACCCCACGGCGCCCTCTTGCTGGCGTGTTGCGCTGCCAAATCCATCGGATGACATCGTTACGTCGCATGTGTATGAACGCGCCCGACCCTTCGACGATCTGCCCGACACGACCACTAGATGGTTTGGTGTCGCCCGAAGAATTCGTGGTCTTCGTTGTAACCGCCGTAACCGCTACCCAACTCGGAGTAGTGCGCGACGAACTCAATGCCCTTGAGCCACTTCACATGCCGGAAGCCGTGCTGCAATTCGTTGCGCAGCCGCAGCGGCGCTCCGTGGCCGTAGCTCACCGGTTCGCCGTTCATGTCGTAGGCCAGCATGGTCAGGTGGTTGCTCATCTGCTCGATCGGGTGCGCGACATAGTAGATTCCGCCGTCGGCGCCGGGGCCCAGTGAGTAGAACACCACCCATTTCGCCTCGGGCAGCGGTTTGACGATGTCCATGATCGTCTGCATCGACACACCGCCCCACTTGGCGACACCCGACCAGCCCTGGATGCAGAAGTGTTGGGTGATCTGCTCGTGGTACGGCAAGTCATGCAACTCGCCCAGCGTGAACTCCGTCGGGTTCTCGACGAGACCGTAGATTCGCAGCCGCCAATCCACGAAGTTGTTCCGCTCCAACTCCTTGTATTCAACGGTTTCCGGGTAGGTGCCGTTGTGCCAGAAGTACGGCGAGATGTCGTCTTCGGTGAACGCGCCCGGCTTCGGGTTGGTGTACTCGAACAGCCGCTGCAGCGGTCCGATGAGCGCGTAGCCGACCCGTTGCACCATCCGCGGGTGGCGATAGGTGAGCGGGGTGGCGGCCACCCAGCCGACAGCGACTACCACCATGGCAGCGGCGAAGATCCAGAATCCGACCCAGCTGTTGTCGTCGCGGGCGGCGAACATGTGGTTGAGGTTGCGCAACGCCTCGGTAGCGAAGACCAGCGTGACGTGGACGACGATGAAGAACAGGAAATACACCAGTACCAGGAAATGCAGCGAGCGTGCTGCCTGGATGCTCAACCGTTTACTGATCGCAGTGAGGCGCATCGACAGCGCAGGCGACATCCCCAGCCCGGTGATGACTGCGAGCGGTGCCGCAATGAAGACGGTGATGAAGTACGCCAGCAACTGCATGCCATTGTAGGCCACCCAGGTGCTGTCTGTCGGCCAGTCCAGCGACAGGTATTGGATCCCCACCGAGGCGGCGTTGGGAAAGACGTCCCAGCTGGTCGGCACGATGTGGCGCCACTGCCCGGTAGCGAACAACAGCACATAGAAGACCGCGCCGTTGAGCAGCCACAAGACGTCGACGCCGAGATGCCACCACCGCGCCAGCCCGATGGAATGGCGAATCCCCGGCAATCCCAACTGACCGGGCAGCCCAACCGAATCGTCCTTGGCGGTCCACAGCGGGTCGTCCGGCACCGGCTGTGCCACGCGGAGCCACTCGTCCTTGCCGGGCGTGGCGTTGCGGCTGAAGTACAGCCGCGGATGGTCGCACAGGATCTGAATCCCGGAGCGGATGATGAACATCATCAAGAACAAGTTGAAAAAGTGCGACCAGCCCACCCAGGCGGGGATGCCTGGGGCGACCCCGGAAGGCACGTGGGTACCGGGATAACGCTGGATGAATGCCTGCACCGCCGGCATGTTGTGCAGGCCTTTGCCCACGGCCACCGCCGCGACCAGCAGCGCGAATCCGATAGGAATCAGCCACAGTAGGTTGAACCACTTGTCACGACCTACCCGCAGTCGCGGCGCAATAGCTCGTTTGTCCTCCAAGCCGCCGGCCCAAGTCTCCGGGTTGACGATGTTCTCGGCAACGATCAGCTCAGTGCGATACCCCGCACCCTGGTGTCCGTTGCGGACGCCCTCGGTCCGCTTCGCCTCTTCACCGTCATCTGCCGGGGCAGTCACGGCGGCTCTGGACGAATCGATGTAGTCGTCAGCACCACTACTTTGGGCCTGCCGGGCGTCAAGTTCATTGTCGGCCATGCCGTCTCGTATCTGCTCAATTTTTACAAGTCTTCTTGGCTAAACTCTAGCCCATAACGTACCTGGTCCGTAAGGGCCGCGACGAGTGACTCGGCCCACGGGGCGGCGCGGCCAAGACCAGCCAGCTTCGTGTCGACCACCAGTAGTGGCTAGCCTGCCGAAACGCAGGCGAGACTCGAGCAGAGTGAGCAATATCGTCAACGTAACGAAGGAGCCCGTAATTCGTCGTCGTCGTCGTGACCTTCGGTGTGTGAATCGCTCGAATCGCACTGTGCCACAGTGCGCTAAGGAATCCGCAGGCGTCCACCGTCACCGGTCGCATTCGATCCCGTCGTATTGCGCGCGGTGTCTGGGCCAGAGCAGCGGCCGACGTTCTTGTCGTCTGCGACGGCGATAGTGGCCGTATCATTTCGCCCCGGTTGAATGGAACCCGCTTGATTTCTGATTACGCTGGCGATCAGTTCGGGATTGGGAGCCGCTCGTGATCAATTTGGACCGCATGGTGAATGTGCTGGGTAGCTATGGGGTCCGACTGCGTTGGTCCTCTGTGCCTAGGTCGACCGAACTGCGCAGCGTGGCGATCCACGAGGCTGCCGGAGGTCGCCCCGCGGTGGGCGATGTGTTGCTGGCAATTGGTGCTGGCTCGCTCAAAGAAGCGGTGCAATGGGCAGTCTCGGCGAGTGCTGTCGTGGTGTTGACGCGCGAAGGTGAGGAGCCGATAGCGTTCGACGGTGACGCCGTGCCCGGCGCGGTGATGGTGGTCGACGAGACGCTGTCGTGGAGCGAGCTGGCCGCGGTGGTCTACGGGCTGGTACTCGAAGGCCGCGAGACTGAATCCGGCCGCGGTCCAACGGATTTGTTCGCGCTGGCCGACAGTCTGGCGGATACGATCGGCAGCGCAGTGGTCATCCACGATCGACTGTTGCGCGTGCTGGCGTATTCGAGGCAGCAGCAGGACGCTGACCCGGCGCGGGTGGCGACAATCCTGGGACGACAAACACCACGGCAGCTGCGGACATTCTTCGAAGCTCGCGGGGTATTCGCCCACTTGGCGGTCTCTGACGCTCCACTGTTTGTCGCCGAGGACGCCGAGCATGGCGTTACTGGCCGCATGGTGGTGGCGGTTCGTTCGGGGCGAGAGGTCATCGGGTCGGTGTGGGTGGCCTGTCGGGCGCCGTTGGAAGGCGCCGCTCTCGACGCCTTGGCCGATGGCACGCATACGGTGGCCCTGCATCTGCTGCGGTCACGAGCCAGCGCGGACTTGGAGCGCCAGGTTGAGTCCGAGCTGTTGATCCGGTTGTTGGAGGGCACCGCTGACGCCGCCACCGTGGCCAGCCGACTCGGCCTGGCGCACAGCGGGTTGAGGGTGATCGCACTCCAAGCGTTTGCCGGTGCCGAACGCGACGCCCCTCTTCTGATGGCCTTCGAGCGTGCCACCACCGGGTTCGGGTGGTCACGTCCGGGCCGCAGCGCTTTGGCGGGCAACACCGTCTACACCGTGCTTCCTGGCGACCAGGCAGCGACGGCACGACGCTGGATCACCGGTTTGCAGGCAGCCATGCCCGAAGAGGTCACGGTGTTGGCCGGCATCAGCGGGGTGGCAGAGGTGGCGGACCTCGCCGCCGCCCGGCACGAGGCCGACGAGTGCCTCGCCCTTCATGAGATGACGTCTCGGCAGACACCTCCCGCCTACGACGAGTCGTGGGATGAAATCCTGCTGCAACGGTTGCGCACCGCGTCACGGTCAGGCCGGTCCCCAAATCGTGGACCCGTGGCCGAGCTACGCCGCCACGACCGCGCCAACGAGACCGATTACGTGGCGACATTGGGAGCGTGGCTGGAGGCCCAGGGCGACCCGGCCGAGGCCGGTCGGTGTTTGGGAGTACACGAAAACACGGTGCGCAACCGGCTGCGCAAGATGACCGAAATCACCAACCTGCCGTTGGACGACGCCAGAAAGCGCCTGGCCATGATGATTGAGCTCGCGGCCACAGACGACGATTAGCTGTACTAACCGTCGACGCTGTCGTAAGTCAACAAGGCACTGCAACGCCGTTGTCGAATTTCCGCAAGACGTGCCCGGCTCACCCGCGGGAAAATTGAGCCATAGCGACCCGTCGATAGGAATGGCCCGATGACTACCCCGCATCCCGCTTCTCACCGTCTTCCGGACCCCCCGGACGACGATGGTATTTGGGATGCCTTCACCGTGCGCTTGCCGCGGTGGCGATTTACGCGGCTGTTTAGCCTCAACCCGCTTGTGCGCTGGAGCGATCGGGTCGAGGCACTGGTTGTGGTGCTGGCAATGGCGATCGCGCTCGCTGCGGTGCCGATTGCGGCCGCCGTGGGCACTTCGGTGTACGACTCCCGCAGCCACCTCTACGCCGAGCAGGCCCAGAACAGTCACGTGGTACCTGCGACAATCACCGACCACAAGGTCGTCCACCGCGAATCGTTAGGCCCGATGGTCACCGTAATCGGCGAATGGTCTGCTGCCGGCAACGAGCATACCGGTCCAGTCTCGGCGCCTCCTGGAGTCAAAACTGGTGATGCGATTGACATTTGGGTAGACAGAGACGGCTCCCATGTCGGTCCGCCGCCCAGAACCGCCTACGACGAGGCAGTGGCGTTCGCATCACTGACCTGGTTGGGCCTGACGGCCGCGGCAGGCGTATTGGTCGCCGGCACCCGTGCTGCCCTTAACCGGACCCGCCACGCACGATGGCAAGATGATTTCGACAATCTCACCGGCAACTGCGACGGGCGAACCAACCGGCCCTAGCCCACTGCCGTTCTCGCCGTAGCAATTTCACTTTGCCGCGGCGTCCGGGGCGAGTGTGACGTTGCTGCCTCAAGCACCTTCGGGCGCTCACGTGCGATGCCCTGCGCCGGTCGCGGTATCGCAATCTCTCTCACGATCACGACGCAGCAGCGTTGTGGGGAACCGACAAGAGTCCACTGCGCCGTTGTCCGGTTGGGGCAAGCGGTCGGGCAGTCCCCCACGCCACCATGGGAATTGACAACCAGAGCTCAGCTACGGAGGTATGTGATGGTCGGCATCGAGAAGATTGACGGCGGACCGCGGTCGGCGATCGTGGTCGGTGCCGGCATCGTCGGATTGTCGACGGCGTGGTTCCTACAGGAACGCGGAGTCGACGTGACGGTGGTGGACCGCGCCGGCGTGGCCGCAGGCGCCTCCTGGGGCAACGGAGGGTGGATCGCCCCGGGGTTGACCCTCCCGCTGAACTCCCCGGCGGTGCTGCGCAACGCGCTTCGCGCGGGGTGGGATTCGGCCGCCCCCTTGCACATCCCGTTGATCGCAGACGCGGGACTCAGGGCCTTCCTGATCCAGTTCGCCGCCAACTGCCGACGATCGTCGTGGAAGCGGGCGATGCGGGCCAATGTAGGCCTGAACGAGGAATGCCTCGAAGCCTTCGACGTGCTCACCGCCAACGGGGTCGATGCACCAATGACCGACGCACCGGTCACCGCGGTGTTTCGCACCGCCCAGGAGGCGGAACGAACGATGACGCAGCTACACGAACTCGAAAAGGCCAGGCAGACAATATATGTCACCGCATTGTCGGGCGAGGCGTTACGCGAACAAGTACCCCTGGCGTCGCAGGCGGTCACCGCGGGGCTGAACATCAACGCGCAGCGCTTCGTCGACCCGCGACGCTTCGTGGAGGCCCTGGGGCGCTCAGTCGTGGTCCGCGGGGCGACGATCCGCAGGCTGGAAATCCGCGACGTACTCACCTCGGGCAGCGGGGTTACCGTGTACCCGCGCAACGGAAAAGCGCTGACCGCGGACGCCGCGGTGATCGCCACCGGCGCGCGGTTGTCGCAGCTGACGGACCGCTGGCTGCGCGTTCCGGTGCAGGCCGGTCACGGCTACTCGTTTACCGTGCCCGTGGACCGCCCGATACCCACCCCCATCTACCTGCCCGACGCGCGGGTGGCGTGCACGCCCTACAAGGGCGCAATCCGTGTTTCGGGCACCATGGAATTCCGACACCCCCACGAGCGGGTCATACCAGAGCGGGTGGAGGCCATCGTCGCCTCGGCCAGTCCCTTGTTGGACGGGGCGCGCTGGGCCGAGCGCGGCGACGTGTGGGTTGGCGCCTACCCGGTCACCCCCGATGGCCGCGCCCTGATCGGCGAGGTATCACCTGGCGTCTACGTCGCAGGCGGACACAGCATGTGGGGATTGGCACACGGCCCAATCACCGGGCGGCTGCTGGCCGAACAGATTACGACCGGCAAGCAACCCCAAGCCCTGCGCGAGTTCGATCCGCTACGCAGGAGCGGCCACTAGCGCTCCCCGATACCCGCGGATCCAGCTCGCACCGGAATTTGGCCCACCAAGGGCCCTGCTCGTCGTCAGTGGCGGCTGCCTGCTTTGGCCCGCCCCTGACGACACCCCTATCGAAACGAAAGGCATCAAAATGACCAGTGCACAACGCATCTGGATGACACAACACGACTACACACGACTGCACACCGAGCTTGCCACGCTGCGCTCGCGGCGCAGTATCGAAGTTCCCGACGACTTCATGGATTACGACGCGAATCTCACCGCGGGCTACTCAGCTCGACAGGCACGCGTCCGCGAGATTCAGGATCTGCTGACCAACGCGGTCGTCAGTGAGGACGCCGTCGGTGCCGGCATCGCCGAACCGGGCATGGTTCTTACCATCCGCTACGACGCCACCGGCGAGACCGAAACCTTCCTGCTCGGAAGGCGTTTCGGCGAAGGCGCCGACGTCACGGTCTACTCGACGCTGTCGCCGCTGGGCCACGCGATTGCCGGCGCACGTACCGGCGAGCAGCGCATCTACTGCATCCCCAACAAGAGCGGACAGCTGGTGACACTCCTCGAGGCCGTGCCCTACGAAATGCACGTCGCGAAAAACCCTCGACCGCAGTCGATCCACCGCGACGCAACCGTGACCGCGGCCGCGTCATGAAAGGAAGAGCCATGACCAGCGCGCAACGCGTGTGGATCTCGCCGCAGGCCTACGAGCGGCTACACGGGGAATTGGCCACGCTTCGTGAGTTGTGTACCGCTGCAGCTGCCGGCGGTGATGCCGACGAAAACAGCGACGCTCTCCGACAATGGTGGCAGGCACGGATCCAACAGATTCATGATGTGTTGGTCGATGCCGCCGTGGGTAAGGACCCACCCGACGACGGGATCGCCGAACCCGGCATGGTTTTGACCATCCGCTACGACGACACCGGGGACATCGAAACCTTCCTACTCGGTGTGCGCGGCGCCGAATACGGCGACATGGAGGTCTACTCCATCCAATCGCCGTTGGGCGCCGCGGTCGCGGGCGCGCGCCCCGGCGAACGACGGACCTACCTGCTGCCCGGTGGCGCCGCACTCACGGTCACGCTGCTCGACGCCGTGCCCTATGGCATGCACGCGAAAGCGCGGGGACGTAGCGAGGCGATCGCATGATGTATGACCTCATCGACCCAGTGGGGATGATGTTTCTCATGCTCGCGCTGTTGGGCCTCATCATGGCCGTCGTATATGGGCGAGATAGGCACCTATGACCAAAATCAGTCCATGCCGCCGCCCGGCGAAACCGCCAGTCGCTTAGCCGACGCCGCGGCTCAGCCAGGTCACTTCGCCTGCCTCGCCGCCGTCACGGTAGACCTCGAGCGCGTCGTCCCACGCCGTCCCGAGCACCGAGTCCAGCTCGGCCGCCAGCGTGTCGGCGCCCTGGGCCATCATCGAGCGCAGGCGCATCTCCCCGACCATGATGTCGCCGTTCGCGCTCATCGACCCGCTCCACAGCCCCAGCTGCGGGGTGTGGCTGAACCGCTGGCCGTCGACTCCCGGGCTGGGGTCCTCGGTGACCTCGAACCGCAGCACCGACCAGGAGCGCAGGGCGTTGGCCAACTGCGCCCCGGTGCCCACCGGCCCGACCCAGTTGGTGACGGCGCGCAGCTGCCCGGGCATGGCCGGCTGCGGCGTCCACACCAAGTTCGCCTTCGACTTCAGGGTCGACGACAGCGCCCACTCGACATGTGGGCAAACCGCCGCTGGCGAGGCGTGCACGTACACCACGCCCGCCGTTACGTCGGCGAATTGATTCGACGTGCGCATCTGCTGCTCCTTCGGTTCCGCGAGGGACGTCTTCCCCAACGACCTGGCGAACCCGGTGAGCAGAGTGCTGCATGAAGTTTTTGTGTCCTGCGTGTCTATTGTGCCCTGTGATACCCGTGTTGCGCTAGTGCTGGATGCCTATTTGCTGTATTGGAGAAGCACCGAGTCGCTGAGGGCCGGCCACGGCTGCAGCGCCCAATCGCCGAAATCGCGATCCGTGAGCACCACTAAGGCCAGGTCCGCCCCGGGATCTGCCCAGATGAAGCCCCCTGCCTGGCCGAAATGACCGTAGCTGCGCGCCGAATTCCGCGCGCCCGTCCAGTGCGGCGACTTGGAGTCCCTGATCTCGAAACCCAGACCCCAGTCGTTGGGCCGCTGCACGCCGTATCCGGGCAGTACGCCGTCCAGCCCGGGGAATTGCACGGTCGTCGCCTCGGCGTGCAGCTGCGCCGATACGGTCGTCGGCCGCAGCAGGTCACCGGCGAAGACGGCCAGGTCGGTCACCGTCGAGGTCGCGCCGAAGCCGGCGTCTGCCGCGCCGCCGTCCAGCCGGGTCGCCGCCAGCCCCAGCGGCTCGCACACCGCCTCGGTGACGTAGCGGCCGAACTCGATGCCCGATTCCCGCTCGATCGTCTGGGCCAGCACGGTGAAGCCGTAGTTGGAGTAGACGCGGCGGGCCCCCGGAAACGCCAGCACGTGATCGTCGTGCATCGCCAGCCCCGACGCGTGCGCGAGCAAGTGGCGAATCGTCGACCCGGGCGGGCCGGCCTCGGTGTCCAGCTCGACGACGCCCTCCTCGATGGCGATGTGCGCGGCGCGGGCCACCAAAAGCTTGGTCACCGAGGCGAGCGTGAACACCCGCGCGGTGTCGCCGTGAATGGCCAGCACGCCGCCGGGCCCGACCACCGCGGCGGCGGCATTGGCCACGGGCCAATCGTCGAGAGCGTCGAGTGCGGCCACCTAATCAGTGGTTGAGGCGGTAGCGGCGGACTTGCACATGACCCCTGACCCGGACCTCGACTTCGGCTCCGGCCCCGACTTCTTTCACGATGAAGGTGTGAAGATCGCCCAACGGGCTGACAAGCACCTCTCCGACTCGCTGCTCGACGTACCACTGCACGCCCGGCTGATCACACGGGGGCTTCGAGGCCCTGCCTTCTTCGACGTACCACTTAACATCCGGGTCGTTGGAGGGGAACTCGATGTTGTCGCCCCGCTGGATGTCCTCTGCGCGAATGGCGTCGTAGCCCTTGGAACCCATCAGTGGCGTCACTTCGTCGCGATGTAGTAGGCGTTGATCGGGTCGGACTCGATCTCGGCCATCCGCACGTCGTCGAAGCCGGCGTCGGCCAGCATCGAGGTGGCCAGCTGCGTTCCCCAGGCCGTGCCGAGCCCGGCGCCGTCGAGCGCCAGCGACACCGTCATGCAATGCATCAGCGAGACCGTGTAGAGGTAGGTGCTCATCGGAACGTCGACGTTTTCCTCGAGCCGGCTCGATGCCCGGATGTCGGCCATCAGGAAGACGCCTCCCGGCCGCAGCGCGCGATGGATGTTTTCCAGCACCCGCGCCGGCTGGGCCTGGTCGTGGATGGCGTCGAACACGGTGATGACGTCGTAGGCCTCGGTCTTGTCCATGTCGGTCAGGTTGTGCGCCTCGAAGGAAGCGTTGGTCAGCCCGAGGCGGCCCGCCTCGGCGATGCCGGTCGCGATGGCCTCATCGGAAAAGTCGATGCCGGTGAACTTGCTCGCCGGAAACGCCTGCGCCATCACGTTGATCGCGTGCCCGCTGCCGCAGCCGAAGTCGGCCAGCTCCGCGCCGGCGCGCAGTCGCTCCGGCAGGCCCGCGACCAACGGCAGCACGACATCGACGAGCGCGATGTCGAACACCGCGGCGCTCTGCTCGGCCATCAGCGCGTGGAAGCGCTTGAATTCGCTGTACGGCAGCCCGCCGCCCTCGCGGAAGCAGCCGATGATTTTCTGCTCGACCTCGCCGAGCTGCGGCAGGAACAGCGACACCAGGGCCAGGTTGTGCGGCCCGGCGGCGCGGGTGAGCAGCGCGGCGCGATGGGCGGGCAACGAGTAGGTTCCGGGACCGGCGTCGTACTCGACGACGTGCCCGGTCGTCATGCCGCCCAACCACTCCCGCACATAGCGCTCGTTGAGGCCGGCGGCGTCGGCGATCTGCGCGCTGGTGGCCGGCCCGAGTCCGGCCATGGTGTCCAGCAGACCGGTCTGGTGCCCGATGCTCAGCAGGATCGCGAGGCTCGCGCCGTCGATCGCCGCGATCATTCGTCCGGCGAAGTCTTCGGTGGTCTCCAAAGCCGTCACGCTCTCGGACGCTACACCCGGTTGTCGACGCGCCGGTTGACGAAGGCCGATGGGTGGACAGGCCGCCGGGAGATGTATGGCGGCAAACAGTAGGTTGTAGGCCATGAGTCAGACAGTGCGCGGAGTGATTTCACGCAAGAAGGGCCAGCCGGTCGAATTGGTCGACATCGTCGTCCCCGACCCCGGACCCGGCGAAGCCCTGGTCGACATCATCGCCTGCGGGGTGTGTCACACCGACCTGACGTACCGCGAGGGCGGCATCAACGACGAGTACCCCTTCCTACTCGGCCACGAGGCCGCCGGCACGGTCGAGGCGGTCGGCCCGGGCGTGACGTCGGTGGCGCCGGGCGACTTCGTAATCCTCAACTGGCGCGCGGTGTGCGGCCAGTGCCGGGCCTGCAAGCGCGGCAGGCCGCACCTGTGCTTCGACACGTTCAATGCCGAGCAGAAGATGACGCTGACCGACGGCACCGAGCTCACGCCCGCGCTGGGCATCGGGGCGTTCGCCGACAAGACGCTGGTGGCCGCCGGCCAGTGCACCAAGGTCAACCCCGAGGCCGACCCGGCGGTGGCCGGCCTGCTGGGCTGCGGCGTGATGGCGGGCATCGGCGCCGCGATCAACACCGGCGCCATCGACCGCAGCGACACCGTCGCGGTGATCGGTTGCGGCGGTGTGGGTGACGCCGCGATCGCGGGGGCCGCGCTGGTCGGTGCCCGGCGGATCATCGCCGTCGACACCGACAACACCAAGCTGGAGTGGGCGCGCAAGTTCGGCGCCACCCACACCGTCAACAGCGCCGAACTCGCCGCCGGAAAAGACCTCGTGGAAACGATCCAGGACCTCACCGACGGGTTCGGAGTCGACGTGGTGATCGACGCGGTCGGCCGGCCCGAGACCTGGAAGCAGGCCTTCTACGCCCGCGACCTCGCCGGGACCGTGGTGCTGGTGGGCGTGCCGACGCGGGACATGAAGCTGGAGATGCCGTTGGTCGACTTCTTCTCCCGCGGCGGAACGTTGAAGTCGTCGTGGTACGGCGACTGCCTGCCCGAACGCGACTTCCCCACGCTGATCGACCTGTACCTGCAGGGCCGGCTTCCGCTGGAGAAGTTTGTCTCCGAGCGGATCGGGCTAGACGGCATCGAGGAGGCGTTCGACAAGATGCATGACGGCAAGGTCCTTCGCTCGGTAGTGGTGCTGTAGATGGTCGACATCGATCGCGTGGTCACCCACGGCACCTTCGAACTCGACGGTGGCAGTTGGGAAGTCGACAACAACATCTGGCTCATCGGCGACAATTCGAATGTCGTGGTCTTCGACGCCGCACACGACGCGGCGCCGATCATCGAGGCGGTGGACGGCCGCCACGTGGTAGCGGTGGTGTGCACACACGGCCACAACGACCACGTCACGGTGGCGCCCGAGCTCGGCAAGGCACTCGACGCGCCGGTGCTGTTGCACCCCGCCGACGAAGTGCTGTGGCGAATGACTCATCCGGACAACGATTTTCGCGCCATCTCCGACGAGCAGACCGTGAAGATCGCCGGCACCGAACTGACCGCGATCCACACCCCGGGTCACTCCCCCGGATCGGTGTGCTGGTACGTGCACGACCTGGGCGTCGTGTTCAGCGGCGACACCCTGTTCGCCGGCGGCCCCGGCGCGACGGGTCGCTCGTACTCCGACTTCCCGACGATTCTGCAGTCGATCTCCGAGCGGCTCGGCAAGCTGCCCGGCGAGACCGTCGTGCACACCGGCCACGGGGACAGCACGGTCATCGGTGAGGAGATCGTCCACTACGAGGAGTGGGTCGCGCGCGGGCACTGACGCCTCAGTACCCCTGCAGGATCCGGCGCTTCTCGGTCTGAAACTCGTCGTCGGTCAGCGCGCCGGAATCCCGAAGCGCCGCCAGGGTTTTCAACCGCTCGAGGCGGATGCCTTCGTCGGTGGGCTCGTGCGCCGCGACGGGCGCCGGCGGTGCCACGGGTACCACCGGCACGGCCGGCCACGTCCCCTGAACGACCGCCGTCGCCGCCCGGCGCCGGGTGCGGGCCAACCACCGCCCCGACACAATCGAAACGGCAAGCGCCACAACGAATACAGCTACGAAGATCCAGATCAGATACCCCAACGAGCTGGAGTGGCCGAAGGCCAGCCTCGGCTGGATGAAACCGTTGACCTGGCCATCCGTGGTGATGTTGTAGTTTCCCTCGGCCGGAATCTGGGCCACCCACACCCGTACGTGGGAGTCGTTGTTGACCGTCGTTGTGCTGCCGATGTTTTCCGTCATCGCCGGTTGCGCGACGCCGTCTGGCGGGGTGATCGTGACGCCCAGCGGCGGAACGGGCAGCCCGCCGTTGGGGCTGCCGATCACGACGGCGTGCAGGCTGATGGTGACCTCGCCGCGGGGTAGGTGCAGGCTGCTCGAACCCGGGATCGCCACCTCGCCGTAGGCGTTGTAGTCGTCCAGGAAAAATGCGTTGAGCACCAGCGCGACGACGAAGCCGGCGACCGACAGCACCATCGTGACGACGGCCGCGGCCAGCGACGCCTTGGCGACCCGTCTGCTCCTCATCTCCGGAGTGTGTCACCGCTAGTGACCCGGTGCCACCGAAAGAGCACACTGATACGCATGGCAAATGATCTCGTGGCCAGCGTGCCCGACCTGTCCGGCAAGCTGGCGGTTATCACCGGGGCCAACAGCGGTCTGGGGTTCGGGCTCGCCCGGCGACTTTCAGCGGCGGGCGCCGACGTCGTGATGGCGATCCGCAACAAGTCCAAGGGTGAGCGGGCGATCGAGGAAATACGCGCGACGGTTCCCGAAGCGAAGCTGACCATCAAGTCGCTGGACTTGTCGTCGCTGGCCTCGGTCGCGGCGCTGGGCGAACAGCTCAACGCCGAGGGCCGCCCCATCGACATCCTGATCAACAACGCCGGTGTCATGACGCCGCCGGAACGCGACACCACCGCCGACGGCTTCGAATTGCAGTTCGGCAGTAACCATCTCGGCCATTTCGCGCTCACCGCACACCTGCTGCCGCTGCTGCGCGCCGCCCAGGGCGCCCGCGTCGTCTCGCTGAGCAGCCTCGCGGCCAGCCAGAGCGGCAAGATCCACTTCGACGACCTGCAATTCGAGAAGTCGTACGCGCCGATGTCGGCCTACGGCCAGTCGAAGATCGCGGTGCTGATGTTCGCCCGCGAACTCGACAAGCGCAGCCGCTCCGGCGGGTGGGGCATCCTGTCCAACGCCGCACACCCCGGCCTGACCAAGACCAACCTGCAGAGCTCCGGACCGTCCTATGGCCGGGAAAAGCCGGCGCTGATGGAGCGGCTGTACAAGGCGTCGTGGCGTCTCACGCCGTTCCTGTGGCAGGAGATCGACGAGGGGATCCTGCCCGCCCTATATGCCGCGGCCACGCCGCGGGCCGAGGGCGGCGAGTTCTACGGGCCGCGCGGCTTCATGGAGATGGCCGGCGGCGGGGTGAAAGTCGCCCGCACGCCGGCGCGTGCCCGCGACGACGACGACTGCCGGCGCCTCTGGGACATCTCCGAGCAACTCACCGGCGTCAGTTTCCCGGCGCCCGGCTGACTTTTCGGTCCGTCAAAGAGAGTTTCGACACATCACCCCAACGGGTAACCGTCGCGAATAGCGCTGCGACAAGGGGGTAGGTGCATGACGGTGCAGGATGATAAAGCAGCTGGTCAGACCGAGGAAGACGGCGGCAACAAGGACGAGGGGCGGGCTGACGGCAGCACGAGCGAGAAGCCGGAGCCGGACGAGGACGACAAGAAGGCCGCCGCGGAAATGATGAGCGCCTTCGAGGAGCGGCCCACCGTGGTGCTGCCCGGCTCGGGGGGCGCCGTCTCGGGTACGGCGGTCAACGATTGGCTCGACGAGGACGGCAAGCCGAAGTTCAACAACGAAGTCGAGGGCGTCAATTCGGACGACGGGCCGAGCGACGAGGACAAGCAGGCCCAGATCGAAAAGGACATGGCCCTGAACGACGAACTCCGCAAGGCCGCGGCCGAAGACGACAAGGGCGAGAAGCGCTAACGGCCAAATCCGGGAATTGCCAAGCTGATTCCGGGAATGTGCGGGATGGGCGGAATCGCCGGGATCGGGACACGTGGCGGTAGCGGCGGCGCCGGCGGAAGCTGAGGCACCGGCGGCGGCGCTGGAGCCTGCGGCACCGGGGCCTGCGGCACGTCCGCAGGCGCATCCGCCGGTGGGCCCGAATCCGCCGGTTGAGCGGGCGCCACCTGGGGCGCCGGCGGCACGGATTGAACGGCCGGCGCCGGGTTCACCGATGCGGGCTGCGGAACTCCGGCGGGTGCCGGAGCGGCGGGCGTGCTCACGTTGGGCATCGGGGTCGTGGCGGGTTTACCGTCGGAGAATCCGATCGCCACGGCGATGCCGACCAGCAACACCGCTACCGCCGTCCCGATAACCACCATCCCGGGCAGCCGCTGCCACGGAAGGATCGCATTCTTTTTCTTCTCCGGACGCGGCTGGGCGTGGTCCGCGAAGTTCAGCGCCGGGCGCGCCGACGTGTATCCCGACCTGCCGGCGGCGGGGGTGCCGCGCGAATCGTCGTCGGCCTCCGACCATGCCAGCGCCGGCATCATGCTCGAAACCGGCCCGGCGTCCCCGATGTCGGTCCGTGCGGACTTGCCCTCGTCCACGATCGGCGGCGCCACCGGTGCCGGTGGCACAACCGGCACCGCCGCCCCGTGCGGCGCGGCCGGAGTCAGGGCCGTGGCGGTGGTATCGCCGGGGCCCCGCGCGGCGCGCAACGCCGCGCCGATCGCCGCGGCCAGTTGCGGACGGGGCGTTGTGACGACCGGGACGCGGAAATGTCCCGACAGCATGGTGGTGACCGCGGGGATGTGCGCCCCACCGCCCACCGAGACCACCGCGACGAGGTCGCGAATTCCGTTGCGCAACAACGTTTCATCCAGTACGGACACGAAGTTGCCCAGCGAGTCGCGGATCGCGTCGTCGAGTTCGTTTCTGGTGAGCCGGATGTCGCCGTCCACGCCGGGCAACTCCTCGGGCAGCGTGGTCACCGTGCTCGACGAGAGCTGCTCCTTGGCGACGCGGCAGCCGGCCCGCAGCCGGCTCAGCGAGCCGATCGCCGACGTTCCGGATGGATCGAATCCCCCGGTGCTCGGCACGTTTGCCATCACGGCCGTCAGCAGGGCCTGGTCGATCAGATCGCCGGAGAAGTCCTGGTGCCGCACGGTCGGGGCCAATGGCTGGTAGTCGCCGGCGGCGTCCATCAGCGTGATGCTCGTTCCGCTGCCGCCGAAGTCGCACACCGCGACGGTCCCGCGCGCGGGTATGCCCGGGTTGGCCCGCACGGCGAACAGCGTCGCCGCGGCGTCCGGAATCAGGGTGATCGGCCGCGCCGGGTCCGACCATTCGGACACTCCGCTCAGCGCGGATCCCAGCGCCTCCACCGCGGCGGGCCCCCAGTGCGAGGGGTGGGTGACGGCGATGTTCGCGGGCAGGGCGCTGCCTCCGGTCGCCGCGTAGGCCAGCGAACGCAGGCCATTGGCCAGCAGCACCTCACTGCGGTGTACCGAGCCGTCGGCCGCCACGATTCCGATCGGGTCGCCGACGCGGTCGACGAATCCGGTGATCACCAGGCCCGGCTCGTCCAGCCTGGGGTTCTCTGACGGCACGCCGACCTCGAGCGGACGTTGCTGATACAGCGTCAGGACGGGCTTGCGGACAACGGCGCTGTCCGCGGTGACGGCGGCCAGGTTGGTGGCGCCAATCGTGAGGCCCAGCGCGGGCGTAGCTCCGTCTGCCATCGGTCCAATCCCTGTTGTCCGGCGGAATGCCCCCGCATCCGCCAACCATAGATTCTGCCGCCTATACCTATAGCCACTCTCTGCCCCGCCTATGCGCCCGCTGTGTAAAGATTCGGCCGCATTTTGCCGCTGATTACCGGATGTTGCCGGCCCCGGCGATCAGCGGAAGGTCGAGCGGGGTGACCCAGCCCGGCCGCAGGTCGTTGACGGCCGGCACGGCGTTCAGCGCCCGCAGGCCGGTCGCCAGGCACCCGGCCGCGGCGGCGTCCCGGCCGGAGCCGTCGGTGAACCGGAACGCGGTCTCCTGGAAGATGCTCGGCGTTCCCTCGATGTCGACGCGGTAGACGTCGTTGTCGTGGCCCGTCGGCCAGTCGGGGGCGGCGTCCAGGCCGATGCGGTTGACGTGCTCGAGCTGGATACGCGTCTCGCCCTTGTAGACACCGTTGATGGTGAAGCGGACCGCCGCGACGTGCCCGGGTTTGATGACCCCCCTTGCGGAGTTGCGCTCCGTCGGAGTCACCCACTTGTCCCACGTCGTCGTCATCTCGTCGAGCATGATCCCGGCCGCGTGCGCGATCATCGGGACTGTGCCGCCCCACGCGAAGATCAGCATGTCGCGGTCTTCGAGCATCGGCTTGAATTCGGGCTCGCGGCCGATGCCCATCTCGAATTCGTAGTCGCCCTCGTAGTTGGTGTAGTCGAGCAGTTCCGACGCGCGCACTTTCCGGATGTCGGAACACAGGCCCATCAACGTCATCGGGAACATGTCGTTGGCGAAGCCAGGGTCGATGCCGGTGGTGAAGCAGGACGACTCACCCAGCTCGCAGGCTTCGGTGATCGGCTCGATCCAGTTCGGCGGGTTCATGTGCATCGTCGGCCACACCCAGGGCGTCATCGCAGTCGAGCACACGTCGATGCCGGCCCGCAGGAAAGCGGTGATCAGCTTGATGTTCTCCTTGGCGTGCATCGCCGTCGGGCCGTAATGCACCAGGGCGTCCGGCTTCAGGGCGATCAGCGCGTCGATGTCGTCGGTGGCGACGACGCCCACCTTCTCGGACATCCCGCAGATCTCACCGACGTCGCGGCCGACCTTGTCCGGGTTGCTGACCCCGACGCCCACCAACTCGAACAGCGGATGCTTGACGATCTCGGGAATCACCATTTTGCCCACAAAGCCGGTGCCGAAGACCACCACACGCTTTGACCCGCTACCCGACATACTCACCCTTCCGATCGTCAGCCCCCCGCCTCACATTAAGCGTGCGGGTCGGTGACCTCTAGCACCCCGTCCCGCTAGGTGACACGATGCAAACTATGACGAAGCATCTCGGCGGTCCCGCGCTCCTGCTCGCGATTGGTGTCGGATTCGCAAACGCGTGCGGGGTGGCACACGCGGACAGGTTCCCGACGGTCCTCTACGAGGTCAACGGTCCCGCGGTGGCCACCTACATCTCGTACCAAACCGACACCGGCCAGCAACACCAGGCCAACGCGCCGCTGCCGTGGAAGACGCAGTTCACCGCCTTCGGCGGCCAGGTGTTCGTCATCAGCGCGCAGGGCCCGGGCCCGATCTCCTGCAAGATCACCATCGACGGCAACGTGGTCAGCAATGCGACAGCAACCGTTGGCACGCCCGCGAGAACGGCCTGTACGCACTGATTCCGGTCTAGGCTCGTCGATGTCACCTCTTCATCGTCGAAGGAGATCTAGGTGAGCCTCGAGACAGGCATTCCGACGCGACCGAACGGGACACCGCCGCCCGAGATTCCGCTTGCTGAGATCCAATTTCAGTCGCTCGACTTCTGGGTGCGCAACGACGACGTCCGCGACGCCGCGTTCGCCACCCTGCGCCGGGAAGCCCCGATTTCGTTCTGGCCGGCGATCGAGATGGAGGGGTTTGAATCCGGCGGTGGGTACTGGGCACTGACCAAGCTCGACGACGTCCACTTCGCCAGTCGTCACCCCGACATCTTCAGCTCCGCCGGTGGCATCACGATCGCCGAGCAGACGCCGGAGTTGGCCGAGTACTTCGGATCGATGATCGTGCTGGACGACCCGCGACACCAGCGGCTGCGCTCGATCGTCAGCAGGGCCTTCACCCCGAAAGTGGTTGCCCGCATTGAGAATTCGGTGCGGGAGCGGGCGCACCGGTTGGTCACCTCGCTGAAGGCCAACCATCCCGACGGCGAGGCCGACCTGGTGACCGAGCTCGCCGGGCCGCTGCCGCTGCAGGTCATCTGCGACATGATGGGAATCCCCGAGGAGGATCATCAACGAATCTTCCACTGGACCAACGTGATTCTCGGGTTCGGCGATCCCGATCTGACACTGGACTTCGAAGAGTTCATGCAGGTTTCGATCGACATCGGCGCCTACGCCGCCGCGCTGGCCGAGGACCGCCGGTCCAACCACCACGACGACCTGACCTCGGCTCTGGTGGAGGCCGAGGTCGACGGCGACCGGCTCAGCTCCCAGGAGATCGCGTCGTTCTTCATCCTGCTGGTGGTGGCGGGCAACGAAACCACGCGCAACGCGATCAGCCACGGCGTGCTGGCCCTGTCCCGCTTCCCCGAACAACGGGAGAAGTGGTGGGCCAACTTCGACGAGCTGACACCCACCGCCGTCGAGGAGATCGTGCGATGGGCGTCCCCGGTGATCTACATGCGGCGCACTCTGACTCGCGACTTCGAGTTGAGCGGAGTCAAGATGGCGGCCGGCGACAAGGCCGCGCTGTACTACAACTCGGCCAACCGCGACGAATCACGGTTCGACAATCCTTGGGCGTTCGACGTCGCCCGCGACCCCAATCCGCATCTCGGCTTCGGCGGCGGTGGCGCGCACTTCTGCCTGGGCGCCAATCTGGCTCGCCGCGAGATCCGGGTCGTCTTCGACGAATTGCGCCGCGAGATCCCCGACATCACCGTCACCGGCAAGCCGGCGCGCCTGCTGTCGCAGTTCATTCACGGCATCAAGCGGCTGCCGGTCTCCTGGTCCTGCTAGCGCATGCGCTAGCGGGATTACGCTGAGCACGTGACCATCCCCGCGTTTCCCGCTCCCGAGGTGCTGGCCGCGCGCCAGAAGCTCGTGCTCGACCACTTTCACGACGAGGTCCGCCAGGACTGGGACGACGTGCTGTCGACGTTCCCGCACCCGCATTACGAGCTGATCCCGCAGCTGGTCATCCACGACGGAAACGACGCGGTGCGTGGCTACTACAACTACACCCGCACGGCGTTTCCCGATCAGGACCACGAGATCATCGCGCTGCGGCACAGCGCCGACGCCGTGATCGTCGAGTTCTGGTTGATGGGTACGCACCGGGGCTTCCTCGGCAAGGTTCCGCCCACCGGCAGCCGGTTCCGGGTCCGGATGAACGCGTATTTCGTGTTTGACGACACCGAAACGCTTGTCTGCGAACGCATTTACTTCGACACCCTGACCATGATCAAACAGCTGCTGGGTGGCCTGGACCTGAAGAAGCCGTCGAACTGGCTGCTGGCGGCGCGCGCCGTCAAAGGGCTGCTGTCAATGTCATCGGAAAAGCCGGACCTGGCCCTGCTGAATACGGTGCCGCCGGCGCTCAACGGGGGCTAAACTCCCCCGCTCAGCGACATTTCGAGGAGGCCGCCATGCGGATGCGAAGCCTTCAGGCGGTCTGCGGCCTGGCAGCGGTCGCAGTGCTGAGCGGGGCCAACGCCACGGCGGCGCCGCCGCTCGGCTCACACACCGAGAAGTGGATCAACCTCCAGGTCGGCGATTGCGTGGCCGACCTGCCGCCCGCCGACCTCAGCCGGGTGACGGTCACCATTGTCGACTGCAGCACAGCGCATTTGGCCGAGGTCTACCTGCGCGCACCGATGGCCGTGGACACCGCCATTGCCAACGTCGCCAACCGCGACTGCACCGCGGGACTCGCGCCGTACACGGGCAAAACCCTTGACAGCGGCCAGTTTTCCATCAACTATCTCATCGACTCGAACCAGGATCGCACCGCGGCCAACCCGCTGCCCAGCACGCTGATCTGCCTGCTGCAGGCAGGCAACGGCCAGCCGCTGACGGGGTCCGCGCACCGCTGACACGTCAGCAGCCGAGCTGCTGCGCAAGGTCGAGGAAGTCGGCTGCGTTGACGTCGAATTCGTCCGAGTAGGCCACGTCCACCTCACCGTCGACTCCGAATTCCAGCGGGCGCGCGACGAACGCCGTCCGGAAGCCGAGAGCGCCGGCCGCACGGATGTCGTACTTGTGGCTTGCCACCATCATGATCTCGCCGGCATCGAGGCCGAGGTAGGTCGCGGCCATCCGGTAGATCGCCGGGTCGGGCTTGAACACCCCCGCCATCTCCGCGGCGAAGACGGCATCCCATGGCAATTCGGCCCGCTTGGAGATGTTGACGACGGCGCATACGTCGGCGTTCGACAGCGTGGCCAACGTGTACCGGTCCTTCAGCCGCGTCAGCCCGGCCACCACGTCGGGCCACGGCCGCAGGCGCTGCCAGGCCAACGTGAGTTCCTCGCGCTCGGCGACTGAAAATCCCGCGAGGCCATGCTCGTCCAACACGGCGTCCAGCGCGTCGCGGTAGACCGAGTGCACCGAGACCCACCCGTCGGCACGCCCGGACGCCGCCTCCAGCGCCGCGAAGTAAGCCGCCCGCCAACGCCGCACCACGTCGGGCCAATTGGCATCGGGGTGCCGGCCGGCGCCGATCCGCCGCGCCTCGTCGCAGACCGTCGAAAAGAAATCCGTCGCCGTCCCCTGCACATCGAACAACAGCGCCTTAACCACAACGTTCAACGTTCATCATGACGCCGCGCCGGGAACGGGGCATGGCGGGTGGCGCGGTTAGTTAACATCATGTCCGTCGCAACGCTTGCCCTGATACGCCGTGCGAGGTGGCCCGTGACCGATCACATCAGGACGTCTGCGGACGAAACTGGCCCCGACGCCGAGCACGAGATCGACTACCGGATCCATGATCAGCCGGTTGCCGGCTTCGCGTTGAGGAACGCGACGATCCCCTGCGTGACGGCAGCCGCATACCGCGCCCTCCCGTCGGCGCTTTCCATCCGCGCGGCATCGTCGGCGTTCTTCATGTTGCCGAGCTCGACGAGGACGGCCGGATACTGCGCGAGGTTCAGGCCGGCCAGGTCGGCCCGACCGTATAGACCGTCGGACCCGAGGTAGGTGGACGGGTGAAAACCGGCCTGGGCCAGGGCATCACGCATCGTCTGGGCCAGCTGGACGGCGGGGCCCGCCTGCACGTCGTTCAACGGCGGGCTGGAGTAGTTCACGTGGAATCCGCTGCCGGAGGCGGGACCGCCGTCGGCGTGGATGCTGACGATCGCGTCGGGCCGCATCGCGTTTGCCTGGGCCGCGCGCTGATCGATGCAGGGCCCCACGGCGTTGTCGCTGTCGCGGGACAGCTGGGTGCGCACCCCCATCTGGTTGAGCGAATCGTTGATCAGGCCGACCACGGCCCAGTTGAACGCGTGCTCCGAATAGCCGTCGTCGGTGGCGGTCCCCGACGTGTTGCATGGCTTGGTGCCCCCGCGGCCGTTGGGCACTTGCTGCGCGATCGATGCGTCGTTCACGGCGTTGTGCCCCGGGTCGAGAAAGACGGCCGACCCGGCAACCCCGGCCGCCGCGCGCGGGGCGCCGACCGTCGCGACGGTCAGGATCGCCGGCGCGGCACCGGCAACTTTGAAGACATCGCGTCTCGAAAGCCGCTGACCGCTCATCGCGTGATGGTAGCAATGCGGATTCCGGTATCCAGCGAAGAGTTTCCGGGCGGGCATGGACACCGCCGCCGGCCGCGGCGTAGATCTCGGGGTGGCCTGGCATCAACCAGCCAATCCCCGGCAGCTCACGCCACGCGCGATCACCGCGGCGACCGCTGTTGTGATCTTCTCACCGATCTTCCTGGCAACGCGCGTACTGCGTGTGACGAAAATCTTCGGCGCCACCGGCTAGCTCTCTCGGCACGACGCGCTGCTTTCCCGGCGCGCGTGCGCTCCCGGCAAATCTCCTTGAATCCACCTCTGCGCGTGAGCTTTTCGGCCATCCGCTGCGTGCCCGGCGAGCTCCCGCCACCCGACCGATCGGCGGCAGAAGCAAACGCCGCAACTTGAGAAGAGTGTGAGCCTCGGCGTTTCGCCTTGTGCATGTGGTCGCGTTGTGCAGGAATGGTTGTGAACGTATCCGTACTCACGTTTGGAATGCACTGGTATGGGCAAAAATTGCGGCATGATCGTCGGTCACATCACTCGTTTTGTCGGCCCCCTCGTGATGACAGCGTGGAGCGTAGGCGGCTCCGCCCTTGTCCTTGACGCCCCCATGGCGTCCGCGGACGCCTGCCCCGATGCGCAGGTGGTGTTTGCCCGCGGCACCGGTGAGGACCCGGGTGTCGGCCCGACCGGGCAGGCCTTTGTCGACAACCTGCGCGGGCGCGAACCCGGAAAGTCCGTCGACGTCTACGCGGTCAACTACCCCGCCAGCAACGAGTGGTCCACCGGCCTGGACGGCATCAGGGACGCGACCACCCACGTCATCTCCGAGGCTGGCAGCTGCCCCAAGACCAAGATGGTGCTCAGCGGGTTTTCGCAAGGCGCGGCCGTGATGGGCTTCGTCACCTCCGCGCAAGTGCCCGACGGCGTCGACCCCGCGACGGTGCCCAAGCCGCTGTCCCCCGACATCGCCAACCACGTCGCCGCCGTCGTGCTGTTCGGAACGCCGAACGTCCGGGCGATGAACTTCCTGGGCCAGCCGCCACTTGTCATCGGGCCGACGTATCAGGGCAAGACGATCAAGGTGTGCGCCACCGACGACCCGGTGTGCTCGGACGGCATGAACTTCGCCGCCCACGACACCTACGCCGACGACGGCGCCATGATCGACAAGGGTGCGGCATTTGCCGCCAGCCGAATCGACGCAGGCCCCGGCGCACCGGCGGCGCAGGTGCACGGACCTACCGGCGGCGGCTTCGGCAACTAAGGCCCGCCAGCTTTACATACTAAAAAGTATGTTAGTGTGGCCGCATGACCGCGGTCGCTAGCCGCTCGTTGCACGGCATCACCGACGAGTTCGTCGCGCGCCTAGCCGAGCGCGCCGACGAGGCCGAGCAGCTGCGCCGCCTGCCCGCGGCGACGGTCGACGAGTTCAGGCAGACGGACCTGTTCCGGCTGCTGCTTCCGGCCCGCTTCGGCGGCATCCAGGCGTCGTTTCCCGAACTCCTGGAACCGATCCGGCGGATGGCACACGGGTGTGCTTCCAGCGCTTGGACTTTGGGGTTCTATGCGCTGCACAACTGGATGCTGTCGCTGTTCGACCCGCAGCTGCAGGAGGAAGTGTTTGCGGCGGGCCCGGTGCTGGCGCCCGCCCCGCTGGCCCCGACCGGCCGTGGCGCCCCGGCGGACGGCGGTGTGCGCGTGACCGGCAGGTGGTCGTGGGCGACGGGCTCGATGGACGCCGACTGGGTGATCGTCGGTGCGCTGCTCGAACGGCAGGACGGCATCGTTCCAGCGCTCGTGGTGGTGCCCGCCGGCGAGGTCCAGGTCGACGACGTCTGGCACACCGCGGGCATGCGGGGCACCGGCTCCCACGACATCGTCATCACCGACGCCTTCGTCCCCGAGCACCGCATCGCCACCGTGGCCGACATCTACGGCGGCACCGCACCCGGCGCGCGCGCCCATGACGCGCCGACGTACCGGTGGCCGCTGGTGCCCGCGCTCTCGCTGACGGCGGCGATGCCGATACTCGGCGCCTGCGAGCGGGTCACCGAGCTGTTCGCCGAGCGCCTCGGCGGGCGCGTGCTGGCGTATAGCGGTGTCGCGCAGAAGGATCAGCCCGCCGCTCAGATCAGGCTCGGGACCGCGAAGGTCCGGCTGCGCGCCCTGCACGCGCTCGTCGCCGAGACCGCTGAAGGGATCGACAATCTCGTCGCCCAGGGAGAACCCGTTCGGCGGTCGGTGCGCGCGGACGCCCGGCTGGCGGCGGCGCACACGGTGCACGAGTGCCGGTCGATCATCGCCGACCTCATGGAGGCCGCCGGCGCGAGCGCCCACTTCTTGTCCAATCCGCTGCAGCGCGCCAAGCGCGATGTCGACATCGCGGCGGGCCACGTCGTCTTCGACTACGACGTCAGTCGAGAGTTGGCCGGGGCGTTGGCGATCGGGGCGAAGATCTCCCCGATCCCGATGGTCTGACGCGTCAGGTCGGGTCGGCCAGCATGAGTTCCAGCAGGCGCTGCTGCGGGGCAACCCTTTGCGCCTGAGCCGCCGAGCCCGCCAGGTGCAGCAGTCCGATGCCGGCCGCGAACGTCAGCTCCGCCCGCAGCCGCGCGTCCTCGGGGCTGAAACCGTAGTCGCAGTACGCCTTCGCGACGGCGCGCAGCAGCAGCCGGTCGGCCTGCCGAACGTTTTCGGCGGCGATCGGGTCGGTGCGTGCCCATTCGCGCATGGCACGCTCCAGCATCCAGTGCTGGGGGCTGACCAACGTAGTCATCATGGCGGACAGCCGTTCCCGCGGCGGCAGCGCGTCGAGCGACTCCAGCGATTGCCGGTCGCGTGCCAGGAACGCATTCCAGGTTTCCACCAGCGCCGCGCGGTAGCTGTCCATGTCCTCGAAGTGCCAATAGAAACTGCCGCGGGTGGCGCCGATCTGCTGGCAAAGGCTTTCCACTTTCAGCGCGCGTCCACCCTGCTCGGCGAGCAGGGTGTAGCCCGCCTGCAGCCAGTCGTTGACTGACAGGCGGGTCGAGGGGGGCTTCTGCGCGGTCACCCTCGCAACGTTACGACGGTGCAACCGGGCCGTCGAGACGCCATCACCTAGTCCGCCCGCAGGTTCGGTAGCCGGGCGGTTTCGTCGAGGTCGACCTCGAGCGCGTTGAGCATCAGCGCCAGGCCCGCGTAGCGGCTGATGATCATCAACACTTCGACGGTGGCCTCGGTGCCCAGGGCCCCGTGCACTGCAGCGAACACCGACTGCGCGACGCCGCGGGTGGTGACGAGTTCGGTGGTCAGCTGCAGCACGGCGAGTTCGACGTCGTCGAAAGTGCTTGTCCGCCAGCCATCGTCGGAGGCGATCGCCTCGATCTCGTCGACCGTGACTCCGGCCGTCGGCGCTATGTCGTAGTGCTGGCCGAGCTCGTAGGGGCTGTCCATGAGGTAGCCGGTGCGCAGGACCACGAGTTCACGCAGCCGCCGCGGCAGGGTCGGGCTGGTCAGGGCGTCACGTCCGGCCAGCATCCAACCGGTGAACACCTTCTCCGCGTTGGCCAGGACGCGATAGAGGTTGAGATTGCCACGCTCCAGCGTCAATTCACGCGCGCGCTCGGTCATGTCCTCGGGCCGAACGTAAGGGATCCGCGTCATCGGGCTTCTCCTGTCCTCGGCCGCCCCGGGGCGTCGATTTCGAGGTCGACGGCGTTGAGCACCAACGCCAGGCCGTAGTAGCAGCTGACGATCATCAGCAACTCCGTCAGCGCCTCGTCGCCGAGCAGCGCGTGGGCCGCGGCGAAGGACTCGTCGCGCAGCCGGCGCGTTTCGCACAACTCGGTGACGACGTCGATCAGGGTGCGTTCGTCGGCACTGAAGCCGGCGACGTCGATGTCGCCGGTGTCGAGCAGGGCGTCGATCTGTTGATCGGTCAACCCCGCGGCGTGGGCGAAAACGACATGCTGGGCAAGCTCGTACGGCGAGTTCTGCAAATGGCCGACCCGCAGGATGACCACTTCGCGTGACCGTGGGGTGAAGGTGGGGCTGGTGAAGATCTCGCCCGCCATGTCGGCCCAGCCGCCAAACACGTTGGGGGCGTTGGCCAGCAGTCGAAGCACGTTGAGTGGACGCCCATCAGTGGACGGGCGAAGCCGTTCGGTTTGTTCGATGTCGGCGAGCGGGATGCGCGTCATCGTCTGATCCTCCCTTATTGGTCGGTGCTGGCGGCGAGGGTGAACGTCCAGTCCAGGGTCACAAAGGGTTCGTCGACCGTGGTTCCGTCGGGGGCCGGACCCGGCTCGTGGTGCACGAAATCGGCCTGCAGCGACGTTCGGTCGGCGAACACGGCGTCGCGGCCGATGTAGGAGTCGTCCTTCAGGAACAGCTGCGTGATCAACCCGTGGTAGCCGTCGGCACGGAACCAGAAGTGCACGTGCTGTGGCCGCATGACGGATCGATTGGCCGCGCCCAGGATTTCGCCGCAGGGGCCATCGGTCGGCACCGGGTAGTAGCGCGGGGCGATCGAGCGGTACCAGAACCAGCCGTCGTCGTCGGTTGTCAGCAAGGCGCGCATGGCGAACTCGCCGTGCAGTTGCTCGGTCAGCTGGACGTCGTAGAACCCCACGCCGTCGCTGTGCCAGGTGTCCACGTGCGCGCCGGCGATCGGGTTGCCCCGTTCGTCGACGACGCGGCCGGTGACGAACATCGGTGTGCCCGCAACGCCGTTGGAGATGTCGGCGCCGTTGTCGGCGGTCGGGCGCCCCTCGACATAGAACGGGCCCAGCAACGCCGACGCGGTGACCGAGCCCCCTGGGCTCTCGTGCATCGTGTCCAGCAGCATGGACAGGCCGAGGATGTCCGACAGCAACACCACCTCCTGCCGGGTCGGGCTGGAGATCTTGCCGAGCCGCTCGATGAAATCCATTGCGGTGAACCACTCGTCGCCGGTCAGTCGCACCTCCCGCGCGAAGTCGTGCAGGTGCTGCACGAGGCTGACGAAAAGCTGGCGGAACCGGTCGTCGGTGGATGTGTCGAATGTTTGTTGCACGACCCCGGTGATGGTCTGCTCGGTCAGATCGCTCGACATGTCCGTGCCTTCCGTTACGGGGACTCACCACAACTTAGCCGTGCGTGCGGCCGTCAATGTGCCAGCGTGACATTGCTTTCTGTGCACAGTTGCGGGCTTGGTGTCCCAGCGAGTCGCCGCCGCTGTCCGCGCCGAATTCCGCGTGCCGGTCCGTGGGGATTTTGACCTTGAACGAGTCCGGCAGCCGCCGGTGCGGATCGACGTGCGGGTGGGCGATGGCGGGGCACGGAGCCGGCGGGTTCGGCGCCGCGGACACCGGCGTCGGGAATAGCAGCGCGGCCGCCATCAACAGGCCGAACGCGTTCAGCAGGTAGAACCGCAGCGCGGCCCGCGACAGAAACTTCGGTGAAATCCGTGACGATGAAAACACGGTCATCTCCTCTCGGGATGCTGAGGTTCTTTTGCCTGGTAACAGACAACACCCGGCCGCCCATCGCGTCCAACGAAGGAAATCGATCAAAATCATCGTGATTAGCGATAGATTGTCGAAGATGGAGCTGCGGCAGCTGGAGTACTTCGTCGCCGTGGCCGCCGAGCTGAACTTCTCCCGGGCGGCCCAGGAGATACATGTCGTGCAGTCGGCGCTCTCGGTGTCGGTGGCCAACCTGGAAAAGGAACTGGGCATCGAGCTGTTCGATCGCGCCAAGCGCCAGATCGCGCTCACCGCCGCGGGCGAGGCTTTCCTGCAGCAGGCCCGCGAGGTCATCCGCACAGCTCAGCGGGCCCGTTCCTCGGTGGAGGACTACCGCGAGCAGCTCACCGGAACCGTCACCCTCGGCACCCTGATGTCCTGGGGAACTCTGAACCTTCCCGCAATGCTGCAGGAGTTTCGCCGGCTCAACCCGCTGGTCACCGTCCGCCTTCGGCAAAGCCTTACGGGCTCGGCCGGGCACCTGGACGCGATCGCGGACGGCAAGATGGACCTGGCCCTGGTCTCGCTCTCGTCGTCACCCTCGCGCCTCATCACGTTCCAGGAACTGACCGAGGAACCCATGGTCTTCGTCTGCGAATCCACCCATCCGCTGGCGCGCCGGCGCCGGGTGCAGCTCGCCGATCTCGCCGGGCTGGACTTCATCGGATTCCCCACCGGATGGGGAATCCGCCGCCGCCTCGACGCGGGCTTTTCCGCCGCCGGTGTCCAGCCGGTCAACGCGTACGAGGTCGCCGACTACGCGATCGCCGCCGAACTCGTCCGGCACCGGCTGGCGGCGACCGTCCTGCCCGTCAGCGCGGCCCGCCGCTTTCCCGACCTCACCGAGGTTCCCCTGCACCCGTCGCTGACGTGGACGCTGTCGTTGGTGTCGGCAGCGCCGCACCCGACGAGCCGCGCCGCCCAGGCGCTCGCCGAGACGATCGCCCGGCACGCCGAACACCGGCGCTAAGAGTTCGGCGGATCGGGAAGGCCCGAACACGCCTTGATGTACCCGATGTTCGGCGACACCCACTGATCCCACTGCGCGTGAGTCATGTTGGTAGAAAGCTTGTCGCACAACAGCTTCACCCATTCATCACTGGGAGGGGCGGGCCACAACCGCAATTGACCATCGTCGGAGGCCGACACCACCCGGTGCCGGTCGGGGCTGAAGGCGACGCTGTTCACCGCCTGGGTGTCGGCGGACAGCGGCTGACCGACGGGCTTGCCGGTGTCGGCGTCCCACATCCGCAGGTTCTTGTCTTCGCTGCCGGACATGATGCGGTGCCGTTCGAGCTGACCGAAACGCCGGTGACGGTTCCGGTGTGGCCCTTCATCGGGTTGCCGACGGTCTTGCCGGTCGCGACCTCCCAGATGCGTAACGTGTCGTCTTGGCTACCGGACACCAGGTGGCGGCCGTCCGGGAAGAAGGACAGGCTCGTCACCCCGCTGGTGTGGCCGGACCACGGTTGCCCGATCAGGTGGCCGGTGGCCACATCCCAGAGCCGGATCATGTTATCGAAACTGCCAGCAGCGATTTGGTGCCCGTCGGGACTGAACGCGACGCTGGACACCGCGTCGGTCGCCCCAATCAGGGGTTGGCCGATCGGCGCACCGGTGTTGGCGTCCCACAGCCGCACCGTCTTGTCGTGGCTTCCGGACGCGATCATCCTGCCGTCCGGGCTGAACGCCACACTGGTCAGCGCCTCGGCGTGGCCGACCAACGGTGGGCCAACCGGCTGGCCGGTCTCGACATCCCACAGTCGCGCGGTGCCGTCCTTGCTGGCGGACGCGACCCGGCGCCCGTCGGGGCTGTAGGCCACGCTCGTCACCACATCGGTGTGACCGGTCATGGGCTCGCCGATCGTCAGGCCGGTGTCGGCATTCCATAGCCGCAGAATCTTGTCTTCACCACCGGCGATGACGCGATGGCCGTCCGGACTGAATTGAGCGCTGAGCACGTTCCCCATCTGGCCGGCCCAGGTGTGTAGGCCCGCGCCCCAGATCCGCACGGTTCCGTCGTTGCCACTCGAGAAAAAGCGATGACCACCCGGGCTGTACTGCACGCCGGTTACCCAGCCCGTAGCCCCGTCGCGCGGATCGCCCACGGGCTGGCCGGTATCGGCGTCCCAGATCCGCACCACGTCGTCCTCGCCGCCCGAAATGATCTGGTGCCCGTCGGGGCTATAGGCAACGCTGGCAACCGATCCCGTGTGACCGACGAACGGCTCTCCCACCTGCTTGCCGGTCTGGGTGTCCCAGACGCGCAATGTCTTGTCGAAGCTCGCCGAGACCAGGTGGCGTCCGTCCGGGCTGTAGGACAGGCTCTGCACCCAATCGGTGTGGCCGATCAACGGAGCGCCGATCTGTTGGCCGGTATCGGCGTTCCACAGCCGCACGGTCTTGTCGTCCCCACCGGAGGCGAATTGGTGCCCGTCCGGATCGAACTCGACGTCGCCGACCGGACCGGCGTTGCCCAGCAGCGGGGCACCGATCTGCTGGCCGGTATCGGCATTCCACCTGCGGATGGTGCGGTCGACGCTGCCCGAAACGATAAGGCGCCCATCGGGACTGATGGCCAGGCACGTCACCTTGTCGGTATGGCCGACGAAGGGTGCACCGATGGGCTTGCCCGTGTCGGCGTCCCACACCCGCACGGTGTTGTCGTCCCCGCCCGAAATGATCCGGTGCCCATCGTGGCTGTAGGTGACCACCTCGGCCACCCCGCGGTGACCGGTGAGCGGCGACCCGATCGGCTGGCCCGTCTCGGAGTCCCACAGCCGCAATGAGCCGTCGAACTGCGCGGTGACGATGCGGTGTCCGTCCGGGCTTATCGAGATGTCCTGCACGGGGTTTGGCGTGGCGATGATCTTGAGGGTGGTCGACAGCCCGACCAGTCCGTCGTAGAGCGCACCCCTGTCCGCGCCCGGGGAAACGCCGGGTGCCGCGAGGATCTCCTGGATGGCGCGGATGTCACCGCCCTCCAGCTCACCGCCGAGTATCGCGCGGCCCTCCGATGTCAGCCGCAAGGCGATCGCCTCGCGGGTGCGCTCGTTGGCCTGCTTGCGGGCCTGGGTCGCCGTCACCACCCCGTAAATCGCGGCCGCGGCCGCCAGAATCGCGATCACGGCGACGACGGTCAGTACCCGCGAGCGCCTGCGCAACATGCCCGCGTGGCGCTCCGCGGCCTTCTGGCTCTCCTGCGCGTGCCGCGCGACTTCTTCGGCGTGGCTGAGCTTTTCGTTGCGCAACTCTTCTTCGTCGTGCAGCCGTTGGTTCTCGGCCTCGCGGCAGGCCCCCAGGTAGGCCCGGCAGTCGGCCAGTAAAGTACTGAAGCCCTCTCTGGCGGCCAGCTTTTCGGCGTCGTCCAGCCGGCTGCCGGTCAGCAGCCAAGACGCATCGTGGCTTTGGTTCTCCCATGCGGCCGCGTTGCGTTCGATGTCGTCGGCGATCTTGAGGTTCAGGCGTTCTTCGACCAGCCAGCCGGCCAGCGTATCCCATTGGCGCAGCAGGCTTTCCAGCGCGACCTCGACCACGACGTTGCCATCCCGCTCGTCGCGCACCAGCAGCCGCTTCGTTACGAACGCGTCGATCAGCGGGTGGCTCTCCTTGGGCAGATCGGACTCGAGGGCCACCCGTCTTAAAGCTTGGTCGTTCAGCGAGTTGATGGTCGCCAGCCACGGAATGAATGCCGACCGCAACAACTCCAACGCGGCGGTGCGGCCGTCGGGATATTGGCCCAGCAGCTCCTCGATCGCATTGTTGACGACGTCGGCCATCCCGCCCATGGCCTCGTAATCCGTTGCGCTGATTTCGCCGGTGCCGCCGTAGTCGCTGTACAGCCGGGACAGCGTGAGCGCGACCAGCGGCAGGGTGTCCGCGCCGTCGCCGGCGTCCCGAAGCAGGCTCGTCACCAGGTTGTCCCTGATGACCAGGCGCGTGCCCGCCTCGGTGCTGCGTGCCGCCGGGCCGACGATCACCTCTTTGAACTCCTCGCGCGGCATGGGTTTGAGGTCGTCGAAGATCGCCGCGCCGATCCCGTCGAGGGCGGGATGGCTTTGCATCGCCTCGTAGCGGTCGGTCCGGATCGTCACGGCGACAACCAATCCCACCTCGTCGGTGTTGATCCGGTGGATCAACTCGGCCAGCATGTTCAGGAACTGTTCGGTCTGCGGCCCGGCCTCGGCGGAAAACAACTCCTCGGCCTGGTCGATCGGCAACACCAGGGTCGGCGCGGAGGCATTGGGGTCGGCGTTGTGCGCCGATTGCGCCGCTGCGGCCAGGCGGATTTCGCGCAGCAGTACCAACAGCTGATCGACATCGCCTTGCCCGCAGGCTTTCTTGATGCTGCCCAGCGACGGGCTCGACAGGCCGAGGGATTCGCGCCCCGCATGGATGGCCGCGGCCAGGCCCGAGTCGCCAACCAGCGCGTTGCCCTGCGGCCGCATGATTCCCAGCACCACGAACTCGCGGTCCTGGCGACGCAGCCGCGGAATCAGCCCGGCCCGCAGGAACGACGACTTCCCGCTGCCCGAGGGCCCCAGCACCACGAACAGTGATTTGAGCCCGGACATGGTGGCCAGCAGCCGAAAACGCATGCCCAGCAATGCATCCAGGCCACGCTCGATCACCGCGTCACGGCCGAAGAACACCCCGGCGTCGATCTCTTCGAAGGGCTCCCATCCGCGATAGGGCGCCCGGCCGGGATCCGTTCTGGGCGGCCACACGAACTGCCGCGGTCCGGTTCCGTTGCCATCGACGGCGTCCATGATGCTGGTGAGTGCTTCGGTGTTGAAGCGCACCGGTGGACCACCCGGGACCTCGATATCGCTGCACTCACCGCCTGCGAACAGATCGCAGTGCTGCCACGCCGAGGTGATGTCGTTGTGCCCCAGATCCTCCAGCCGGGCGACCAATATCCGCTTGCCCAGTCCCTCGGCGGTGCGGTACTCGACGTTGCACTCGGTGGAATCCGCCCAATTCTGGGAGAGCAGACAGATGAAGTGCTCGCACCGCGACTTGCCGGTGAACAACTGGGTCTTCCACTGCTCGCCCAGTTTCAGGCCGGTCTGGGTGTCGACGTCGATGAAGATCTCGTCGCCCAACTCCGGTCGCTGCCCGGTCAGCCACAGCTTGAGCGCGACAGCCTCGCGAGTGTCCTTGCTGGAGTGGCTCAAGAAGATCCGCGACACTACGTGCACCCCCCTTTCCCGGAGGCCCCCGAAACGTCGCGCTGGCATGCCTGCAATGCCGCCGCGAACGAAAGAATAATCCCGCGCGGCAATTTAAGACAGCCCGATCATTCAACCTCGTCGGCGTCGGCGCCTTCGATCCGGACGCCTTCCGAATTCAGGATGTTGATGACATCGGCATCGACGACACCGACTTTTCCGTTCTATTCGTACAAGTGGCGTGACCAAGCTTTTCCGCGTCAACGAGCCGCTGAAGTTAACGGCGAACCTCTAAGCCAACCGCAAGCGAATTGTCTAGTGCCCCAGGCGACTGCGCTGAGCCGCGTGAGCGGTCTAGTTGATTGCCGGTGGCGGTTGAGGCTGGAAGGGTTCATACCACCACCAGTCGGCGCGCTCGCCGGTAGGGCCGGGGCACGGTGGAACATCGGGCGGAGCCAGGGTCGGCGGCCGCGCCAACGACCCTGCGTCCAGCCGCCGCGCGGCGCTGTCGGTGACGACGAGATCGGCCGCGGGGCCGGTAATGGTGATGCCCCCCTGGTGGTGCAGCCGATGGTGGTACGGGCAGACCAGCACCAAATTGCACAACTCGGTGGGCCCGCCGTCTTCCCAATGTCGAATGTGGTGGGCGTGCAGTCCACGGGTGGCCCCGCACCCGGGCACCACGCACATACGGTCGCGGTGCTCGAGCGCTCTTCGAAGCCGCCGGCTGATCAGCCGCGTCGCCCGCCCGGCACCGATCACCTCACCGTCGCGTTCAAACCACACCTCACAGGTGGCATCACAGGTCAGGTAGCGACGCTCGGCGTCGGACAACAGCGGACCCAGATGCAGCGCCGCAGCGCGCTCCGCCGCATCGACATGCACTACCACCGTGGTGTGCTGCCCGTGTGGCCGGCGGGCTGCCTCGGCGTCCCAGCCCGACTCGACCAGACGCATAAATGCCTCGAGGGTGCCGGGAAACGGCGGCGCAGTCTCTGACGCGCGCTCACCCTCGCCGCGGTCCTGCTTCCATTCGGTGACCAGCGCCTCGCGATGCGACGCCAAGGCGGCCTCGAACTTGGCCGCGTCCGGGTGCGGAAGCCTAATCCGCCAAGAGGCGAACTGGTCGTCGGCGGTCTTGGTGATCGAGGGCCCCGGTTGCGGCCGAGAATCGGGTTCGGGTCGCGGTTCGAGCGCCACCGCGGTACGCAGCTGATTGACCGTGGCCACCTGCGCCAGCTCCGCATAATGCTCATCAGAGCCCTCGCCTGCGCGCGCCGCGATGACCCCGACCTGATCCAACGAAAGTCGACCCTCGGCCATGCCCTGCGCGCAGCGCGGAAACTCCTCAAGCCGTCCCGCCACGGCGGTGATCGTATGAGCGTTGGCCGATGACAGTCCCAGCTTCCACCCCACCAGCGCCGCCACCGACCGCGCACCGGTCATCCCGCACAGCCCCTCGCGATCGATCTCGGCGACGATCTCCACGGTGCGCCCGTCAATCGCGTTGCGCTGACCGGCCAACTCTGCCAACTCCTCGAACAACACCTCGAGACGATCAGCAGGAGTCACAGCAGGCGCAGATGCGATCGAAGACATAACGCCATCATGGCAGCGGGGTACGACAAGTTTTGGGCACTCGATCCGCGCAGGCCACGGCTGCCAAGCCACCGCGACGCTCGGCGACGGGACGTGGGTCGCGCCCCGCAACTGGAACAGGCCGCACGCCAAGATCCGCCGGTTACTGCGCCTCCCGAACACTTTGGCGCACAACGTATTTCTGCACCTTGCCGCTGGCCGTGCGGGGATAGTCGTCGACCTGATGCAGCTCCTCGGGCCACTTCTGCCTGGCCACGCCGGCACGCTCGAAGTGCTCGCGCACCTCGTCCATCGTCGGCATCGCATGGTCCGGCTTGAGACGCAAGACGGCGGCGGCGCGTTCACCCAGGCGTTCATGCGGCGCGGCCACCACGACGGCCTCGGCGACGGCCGGCAGGCCGAGCAGGATCTCCTCGACCTCCAGGGCGCTGATGTTCTCGCCGCCGCGGATGATGATGTCGGACTTGCGGTCGGTCAGCGTGAGGTAGCCGTCGTCGTCCAGCACTCCAATGTCGCCGGTGTGGTACCAGCCGTCGTCGTCGAAGGCTCGGGCAGTGAGCGCCGGGTCGGTGTAACCGAGGAACAGATCCGGTCCGCGAGAAAGGATTTCGCCGTCGTCGGCCATGCGGATCTCCACCCCCGGGCGGGCGGGGCCGTCGGTGAAAAGCCGCTTATCCTCCGGCGCGGTGGTTTTCGATCCGGTGATCGACGGATGCTCACTGCTGCCGTAGGAGCGGGTCACGATGATGCCCGCGTCGGAAAGGCGCCGGGTGACGGACGACGGGACGCTAGATCCGCCCAGGCCGATGTATTTGATGTAGCGCAGGTGATCCGGGGTGAAGCGAGGGTGGTCCAGCAGGCTGGTGACGAAGTACGGTGGGCCCCCGCCGATGGCCACGCCGTGGGTCTCCATCAGGTCGATCACCTTGTCCGGATCCCAGACGTCGCAGAGATCGATAGGCATGCCGTCGACGACGGGAAGCAGGAACGCGCCGAGCATGCCGATGAAATGCCCGACCGGCAGCGCGGTGAGCAGGGGCCCACGGTCGGGCTGGTAGTTCGCCAACAGCTGACGGGTTTCGAAACCCAGGGTCTGATGACTGTGGATGACGCCCTTGGGGTCGCTGGTGGTGCCCGAGGTGAACGCGATGACCGCTGGGCTGGCGGGGTCGACGGCGACCGTGCCGTCCATCGGCTCAATGTCGATCAGCGCATTGAAGCTCGGCCCAACCAGCGCGACGATCGGCACGTCGGCGCTCACGTCGGGCGTGTAGGTCATGCGCCCGAACTTCTCGGTGGTGATGAAGGCGCGCGGTTTGACGCTGTCCAGGATGTAGCGCAGCTCCTTGGGGCCGTAGAAGTGCACGATCGGGACGACGACCGCGCCTAGGAATGCCGACGCCCAGAATGTCGCCGCCGCCTCGACCCAGTTCGGAAGTTGGAATGCCACGACGTCGCCTGGGCCCACGCCGCGGGTGCGCAGTCCGGCCGCCAGCTTGCGGGCGAGCAGTTCGACGTCGGCGAAGGTGCCGCTGTAAGGACGCTCGTTGGAGTGGACGCGAAATGTGGCGTGGGCGTTGTCTTTCAGGCCGCGGGCGAGGAGATCACCGAGAGTGTCGCGGGTCCACCAGCCCTCGGCTTCGTAGCGTCGCGCCAACTCGGGCGAGACGTGATGTCTCACCGCGCCGATACCGGTCACGACCCTCCTTTGCCGACGTGCTGACCGGAGTCAGTGTAGAACGGCACTGGGGTCATTGAGGATATGGCTGTCGGAAGATTCGTCGTAGTCGTCGAGTTGGCGGCGATGGTGTTCGAGTACATGCAGGTGCCGATGCTGCTCGGGATCGGCCGGCTGACCCTGACGCTGAAGCCGCCCGACACCGGCGACTTGTACCGGTACAGCAATGTCACCTACCGGGGGGTGCAGATCGGCAAGGTGACCGCGATCGGCCCGTCGGCCGACGGTGCCGAGGCGACGCTGTCGATCGACGAGTCCCCGCGGATTCCGGCCGACGTGCACGCCGCGGTGCGCAGCATCTCGGAGGTGGGCGAGCAATACGTTTATTTGGTGCCGCGGTCGGAGTCGGGTCCCTATCTGCGCAACGGGTCGGTGATTTCGGTGCGCGACACCAGCGTTCCGTCGCCGATCGGGACGACGCTGGACAAGCTGAGCGCGCTGACCAACAGCATTCCGAAAGACAAGCTCTCCCAACTGCTCGACGAGTCGTTCAAGGCGTTCAACGGGGCCGGTTATGACTTTCAGTCGCTGGTGAACTCGTCGGCCACGCTGTCGCGCGACGCCAATGGAGTGGCCGACCACACTCGGGGCCTCGTCGACGACGCCGTCCCGTTTCTGGATGCGCAGGCCCGGACCAGCGATGCGACCCGGTGCTGGGCGCACAATCTGGCTGGCTTTACCGACCAGCTGGTCACCGACGATCCGCAGTTCCGCAAGCTGCTGCGCACCGGACCTGGCTTCTCCGATGAGGTTTCGGCTGTGCTGACTCAGGTGAAGCCGACGCTGCCGGTGTTTTGGCGAACCTGACCACCACCGGCCAGACCTGGGGTGACGTATCACGCGTCGCTGGAACGCTGCTGGTGTTCCTGCCGCAGTACGGCGCGGCCGCCGGTTCCTATGGCATCAACAACAATTCGACCGGCCTGGCGGTCGGTGGTTTCACGTTGACGATCGCGGATCCGCCGGCCTGCACGGTGGGATTCTTGCCGCCCTCGCAATGGCGGTCGCCGGATGAGACGAGCGTGATCGATACCCCCGACGGGCTGTATTGCAAGCTGCCGCAAGACTCCCCCATCTCGGTGCGCGGGGCGCGGAACTATCCCTGCATGGGACATCCCGGAAAGCGCGCTCCCACAGTCGAAATCTGCAACAGCGACAAGCCGTACGTGCCGCTTGCCGAGCGGCAGCACGGGTCCCTATCCCCTGGATCCCAACCTGCTTTCCCAGGGTGTGCCGCCGGATGACCGGGTCGGCATCGAGGACCGGACCTTCGGACCAGTCGGAGGAACGCCTCTGCCGCAGGGGGCCGAACCCCGAGGAACACCGCCCGGGCCCGGGGCGCCGGGTTCGCTCAACCAACCGCCAACAGCGCCCCATGCGGGCGCCGCGCCAAGTGCGTTTAATGCCAACGGTTCTGGTGGTGGGCCTTCAGTCGCGGTGGCGCACTACGATCCGCGCACGGGGAAGTATGTCGCGCCCGGCGGGCAGATGTACCAGCAGTCGGATCTGGTTCGGTCGCAGACGCCGAGGACGTGGAAACAGATGCTGATTACTTCGCGATGACATTGACGAGCCCAGGAATTTAGGCATGCCGGGATCGACTTGGCAAAAGCGATGATCGTCTTTCCAACTCATCAGGCGGAACACCCGGGGACAGTGTCGCGTCGTTTCGTTTGAGTCAGGCCACCAGACCAACACGACTCCGCAGTCATCGCTTGTTGCTCCAAGCCTCGTTGGCTAGGGGCGCCGCGTTAAGCGCGTCTCTTCGACTTCGCCAATCAGACATCGCATCGTCCATTAGCTTCGTGAACCGCTCGCCGTGGCCACGCTCAAAGTAGTGCATTATTTCGTGAACAGCCATGTACTCCAAGCAATCTGGATGCTTCTTTGCCAGCTCGATATTAAAAGTGATGCGCCGTGTCTCACGGTTGCAGGTTCCCCATTTGGTTCGCATGCGTCGGATATTCCATGCCGGCACGCGAACATCGAGCTTCGACTCCCACTTGGCAATCAGATCTGGAATGACCTGACGGAGCTGCTCGCGATACCAGCCATCCAAGATCTTTCGTCGCTGCGCCGCGCTTCGGCTGGCTGGCACGTAAAGAATCAGTCGATCGCCGTCGATCTCAATGTGCGCTCTGCCTGGTCGCTCCACCACCTTGAGTCGACGCCGGACGCCCCAAACGTAGTGAGACTCCCCGACGACCATCTCACGTTCCGACTGTCGGTCAGCCGCACGAAGCTGCTGCCGTTGACGCGTGATCCATGGCAGACGTTGGATGACCGCAAGTCGCACTTGATCGTCATCGAGGCGCCGCGGTGCGGCGACGCGTACCCGGCCCATTGGCGGGTAGACGCCAATATGCAAGTTTTTGATGTCCTTGTAGATGACGTCAACGTCGATGCCACGCACAGTCAAGTAGGCATTAGCGGTACTCATCGCGAGCCTTCACTAGGCTGAACAGCTCTTGGATCTGCTGATCGTTGAATTCTGCCGGTGCGACCTTCTTGAGTGCGCGGAGAACTACCTTCTCCTTAAGCGAATTGCCCACCCACGCATCCGGCTTGGTGATGCGGATAATGTGATCAAGGCTTCGGGCAACGTCGACGTTCGGCCACATCATGTCGACGAGTGCTTTGCGGGCGCCGTCCGTCACCCAATCGGGATAGTTGTGACCCGTTCCTTCGCCGGTCCCAAGTTTCTTTGCCGCCTCCAACAACTTAGCCAGGTACTCCTGGTAGTCGATGGCCTGTTGACGCCGCTGTTCGATGATCGCGTCAAGCAGTTCGCTCATCTTGTCGTAGTACTTCGGATTGAGGGCATGCTCATCGATGATCACCTTTCGCATGTTGTTGGTGATCGTCTCGGCGACCGCTTCCGGATCCTTCTTGATGCCCTTTGGCAACTTGTCGATGGCTCCCGCACCGAGTCTGACAATCAGATGAACGAGTCCGATGTCTTCAAAATCTGACACCACCTCACTGGCGTCGGCCTGGATGTATGTGTCTAGCAAATAGCGCATGCCAGCCTCGTACTGTTTGAAGTCGAGATCTTCGCCTGCGCCAAGCTTCACTTCGGCACGCACATCGATGTAGTGCCCGATCTCGGCCTTGATCGCAGCAGCCTCAGCGTCGGTGTAGCCAGCTTCGCTCATCTCGTTGGCAAGGTTGCTGTAAGCGCGTGACACCGCCGCGACGGCCTTATACAGCTCGACACGCTTCGGCTCGTTGGCCTTCAGTTGCTCAGCGTTGCCCTGCTCTTTCGCGCAGAAGTACTGCTGGTACTGCAGCGTGCCCTTGGGTGGGGCGATGGGTTCGACGAGTGCGCGGATTTGTTCAAGTCCCTCCTCCAGATCCTCGCGCGCCTTCTCGATCCGGCCGCTGAGCAGGCCGTCAATGTCCTTCTTCTCGTAACCATCGAGGGCGCCTGAGGTGTAGTCGGTTATGGCGTCTTCGAGCGAATTAAAGAGGTCTTGGTAGTCAACGATGTAGCCATAGTCCTTATCCTCGCCATCGAGCCGATTGACACGGCAGATCGCTTGGAACAAGCCGTGATCGTGCATTTTCTTGTCGATGTAGAGGTAGGTGGCGCTCGGTGCGTCAAACCCGGTGAGGAGCCTGTCGACCACGATTAGCAGCCGCATCTGCCCTGGATTTTTGACGAACTGTTCTTTGACTTCTTTCTCAAACTGTTCGACCTTGCCCATTGCAGAATCTTCGGACTCACCGAAGTAGTCCGCGAGCATGCGGCGGTATACGTCGTACTGACGCAGCTTTTCGGTCTTGCCCTCGCCGGAGTCCTCCTTCGAGATGTCGCTCGCGTTCGGCGTGTAGCTGGTGACGATGGCGCATCTGCCCTTGAACCCTGCATTGCAGAATAGCTCGTAAAACTTGCACGCCTGGTAGATCGATGAGCCGACCAGCATGGCGTTGCCACGTCTATCCACCAGCCGCGGTTTGGTCTCCATGTCAAGAAAAATGTCATCCACGATCTGCTTGGCGCGTGGTTCGCTGGAAACGACCCTCTGCATCGTGCCCCACCGCTTCTTCAGCTCGGCCTTTGACAAGTCGGTCATACCCTTGGTCTTGGCTTCGAACCACTTGTCAACCTTCTCCGGAGATGTGAGGTCTTGGTCGATGTTCCGCGCTTCGTAGCGAAGGTCAAGCACCACACCGTCTTCGACGGCTTCGTCGAACTTATAGGTATGGATAAACGAACCGAATTTCTCGATGCTGGTGGTTTTATCCGCTTTGAGTAATGGCGTGCCAGTGAAGCCGATGAACATCGCTTCAGGCAGCAGCGCCATCATCGCGGTGTGCATCTTGCCCGACTGCGTGCGGTGCGCCTCGTCGACGAAAACGAAGATATTGCCCTTCGCGCTGAAATCCTTGGGGATCGTGGCATTCAGGTCTTTGATGAAGTCGGCGGTCGCATCGTCATCTTCGGCATCGGTGTATACGCCGCGGAACTTGTGCACCAGCGAGCAGATCAGCCACTCCTCGGATGAGTTGAGAGTGCCGATCAGGTCGGCACCGTTTTTGGTGCGATAAATCTGCTCGTTGACGCCGTTGAACACACCTTCGATCTGGTCATCAAGTTCCCTGCGGTCGGTGATCAGCAGAACCCTCGCATCGTCTTGGTGTTCGCGAATCCACTTGGCCAGCCAAACCATCGTCAGACTCTTGCCCGAACCTTGGGTGTGCCAGATGATGCCGCCCTCACGCTTGCCGATTCGATCCTGTGCGGCTCTCACGCCGAAGTACTGATTGTGGCGCGGCCCCTTCTTCACACCGGCGTCGAACACGATGTAGTCGTGGATCAGCTCAAGGAACCGATCCTTATTACACAGCTGCAGCAACGTGCGGTCTAATGGATCCGCGATGTCTGACGGCTCTTTCCACTGGAGCCAATACTTCTCAGGTGTGTCAATGACGCCGTAGCGCAGACCCTCGACATCATTGCCGGCAAACACGAACTGCACAGTCGAGAAAAACGGTCGGATGAACTGCTTGCCCTGATTGCCAATTGTCTGTCGGATGCCCTCCGAGACAGCAACTTTCGACCGTTTTAGTTCTAGTGTGGCGAGCGCAAGCCCATTGACATACAGCACAATGTCGGGCCGCTTGGTGTGCAGGCCCAGCACGGTGACTTCTTCGGCGAGTGCGAAGTGATTCGCTTCCGGCGTTGCCCAGTCGATCAACCAGACAGTCTCGAAGCTCTCACCGGCGCCCGGCTGCACCTTAACTCCATATCGAAGTAGCTCGTATGCGTCTTTGTTTGCCTCGTACAGGTCATGGCCCGCGCCAACTGCTACCGCCTTAGTGAGCTTGTCGAGTGCACGAGTGATTACGTTGTCGCCGTAGCCACGAGCCCTGAGGCTCTGAGTCAACAGATGTTGCTCAACGTTCGAGTTGCCGTCGCGGTACTCCCAGTTGCCCAGATAGTCGTAGCGAAGCTGCTCCTGAAAGAGCTTGACCACGCGCTCCTGCGCTCTGCGCTCTACCTGTCCAACGTCGCTCATGAGGCGGACTCCACTGCGGATGCGTCAACCCAGCGTGCGAGCACGCTCAGCGCGGCCAGATACTCCAGGGCCTCCTGCTCCGAGAGTTCCTGGTCGGCTTCATGGCTCAGCGGGTTGCGGATACCAGCGAAGACACCCTCGGCGAGGGCCATCGCACCCCGCTGCACCGACCTATACGTGTCGCTTCCGTCCTCCTTCGCTCGACGAAGCCGAGCCTTGCCGGCCTTCGGCTCTTCCATGGAGAAAGACTCCTGGAAGAGCTTCGTTTCACTTAGATCGCGCCGGCCCACCTTGTTCTGGGTCTCCGCGTTTAGCTTCTTGATGGCACCCCCGACCGCCTCGCGATAGTGACCAGACTGCCAGAGCGACGACGCGCCGTTCCAGATCCATGGGTGCAACTCGGCCGCAGATAGATCCGGCGCGTCCTCACCCAGGTTCTTGCGCACCTCTTCGGCGCGAAGGAGCGCCTCTCGCGCTCGGATCGACGCCTCATAATGGACTGACCACTTCTGGCGATCTTTCTTCTTGATCGCGCTAAGCCAGCCCGGAACTACTCTGTTAAGAATCTGCTCGATAACCTGGGCACGTTTGACGATTTCGTCCTCAGACATCGATGTCTTGTAGCTATGGAAACCGGCAGAGTTCGGCGGGGAAGGGACGTAGGTCACTGCGGTGGCCTTGATGAAATCGTCTAGCTGCTCGATCGCCCACTCGGTGTTCATAACGCGCTCTCCGCACGCAACCGAGCGCGGCCTGTAAGAAGCTGCTGCATCATGGCGGTCTTGATCGCAATAGATTTGTGGAGACGGCGTTCGAGTGCTTCAATCTGTTGATCGACATCTGCGAATTTTTTGGCAACATCGTTCTGGATGTCAATGCTAGGCAGTGCGAGCGGCAGTTGCGCGTATTCACTGCCATTAATTCCTGGCTGCCCAGTTCTCATCGACGTTCGCGCAACCCAATTCCAGTAGTCCGCCGTCTGCATAAAGAGCGCCAGGAATTTTGGGTTAAGACGTCTTGGGTCGGGGGCGATGTTAATCAAGAAACCAGCGTAGACAAGTTCGCCGTCACGCGGATCGTAGAGATACGATTTCCCGACGCTCGCTCCGGTCCGAGCAATAACGAGTTCACCCGTCTTCAGGATGTAGCTAGGTGCATTCGGATGCGAAACGCCCACCTTTGGGTGCGGGTCGAAGCGCCCGTCGTCGTTAATATCGGTAATTCTGATATATGTGCCAATTCCTGGTCGCAGTGGCACAGCAGCAGCGTTAATCCCGTATCGCGGCGGGCCCAGGAGATTCTCTCCGAGGCAGCAGTCCCTCCACCCACTGGGGGCATGTGAGCGACCCGCGAAGAGCCGCTGGATCATGCCCTGCTTGACCGCCTGCTTCTTCGTAATGATGCGCTCTTGAGTAGCGATAAGATCGTCGGCATCTTGAAGCGCATCGCCTATGCAGCACTGTTCAACTTTGGACGGGAGGGGCAGCGGCATTTGCACGAACTTCTCGCGCGGCAGGTGAGCAATGCTTGTCTGAGTGACGAAATCAGAGAAGGCACCCACCGAGGACCAATAGTGCAGCAAGGCCAGCATCAGTCGGGCATCATAACCACTCTTCGCGCGCAGCCGATGAAGTGCCTTCTGGTAATAGCATTCAGGCAACTGATTCTGCCAGATCGCACCCCGACCGACTTCACCGCCTTCACAGACCAGGAGGTCGCCCTCGCGCAAGCGGTAGCGTTGCAAGTCAGAACGGGTCATTGGGACAATGCCGCGGGCCGCAACATCGATCCTCCCCCATTGAATTGCTCGATTTCCGAGATATGGTTTCGGAATGCCAACATTCTTGGCGGCATCGAGCATCTTGCCGAGCTGAACATCAAACTGTTCGCCCACGGTTGAAGTGGTCCAGACCGCAGTCACAGTTCAACTCCCATGTCAGCGAGATGGCGTATGACCTTAATTTCGAGTCGATCAAGTTCGGCATCGAGATCGTCGACGGTGCTGGCGTAACGCTCCCCGAGCTCTTGAATACGCCCAACGAGATCGAGGGTTAGCGCTTCGACTTCACTCGCGACGCGACGCGTAATGGTTGCCTGCCACTTGCCGTCAAGCACGATTGTCTTGACTTCGTCCTCTGTCAGGTCGCCGTACTTCTTCAGCGTGGCGAAGTCGAGGTTCGCCTGGGCATCCTTTGCGGCCTTCTTGGCGGCCGCTTCCGTTGTGACTAGATCGATCGCCGTACTAGCGAACGCGAGGGTTTCGCCGTCGCGGGATGCTTTTGCGGACTTGATCGCGGCGGTTAGCAGCTGCTTCGTGTATAAACCCTTATCGTTGGTCGCATCAACCAGCAATCCCTCATCGCCACCATGCTCTTCGGCGTGTTCTGTTGTGGCACTTGACGCCAGCTCAACCTTGTCGTTCAAGTCGTCGACCTCTTGTTGCTGATCGGCAAAGAAACGTGCCACAACCAAATCCGGCGGAATGAGGTCCATCTTGTATTTCTGGGCGTTCTTGCCCGTGCCGATGGCGAGGTCGGGCTCTTCAGTGAGCTTTCGCTCTTTATCGTCAATTGTCTTGCGCGGCTTCGACGCATTCATCCAACCGTCGGCCATGATCAGGTATACGTCGTCGTGCGTCGTCTGGTGCCAGTAGGTCATGAGCTGCTCATAGACGTCGTACTCATCCAGAAGTGGAACCTGCTTGAAGCGTGCGAGCAGGTCGTCACTGATTGCCGCGATCAGGTCGTTCGGTTTCGTATCGGCGTCGATCGCTGCGAGCTGGTCTCTATGCGCACTGAACCAATCAGTCGTGATCGAACTAGCTTCCTCGGCGAGCTTCTGGAACTCGGGCGAGTCAAGGACCGTCTGCTGCACGTCGCTGACGTCGAGTGTCAGGTTGCTGTAGCCAGGGCGGTTCGGCCTGAAAAGCTGACTGCGAACCTGCGGGAATGCCTGCCAGTACTCGTCAAGCAGGTCGAGATCACGATCGGGGATGCCGCCGTGCAGGTGCGCATCGAGGTCTTGCAGATCCTCGGGTTCCGAACTGTCGATATAGCGCGGAATATTGAGGTTGTAGTCGTTCTTCGGATCGGCGATCTCACTCATCGGTACCATGCGCGAGTAGCGGTCGATCTCGCGCTGGTTGTTGAACGTATCGACAATCTTGTGGATGTCCTGGCTGCGCAGGCGGTTCTTGTTGCCGTCCTTCGTGAAGCCCTTGGACGCATCGATCATGAAGACGCCGGTGCCGCTGACCGCGTTCTCCTTGTCAAGAACGACAATGCACGCCGGGATGCCGGTGCCGTAGAACAGGTTTGACGGAAGCCCGATAATGCCCTTAATGAAGCCGTGTTTTAGCAGGTTGCGTCGGATCGTCGCCTCAGCGTTTCCGCGGAACAGCACGCCGTGCGGCAAGATGATCGCCGCCTTGCCCTTGCTCTTGAGCGATTTCAGCGCGTGCAGCAAGAAGGCGAAGTCACCATTCTTCTCGGGTGGCCGTCCGTACTCGAAGCGCCCGAAGTCGTTGTCCATGCCGGTGCTCCACGCTTTATCTGAGAAGGGTGGGTTCATCACCACGAAGTCGAACATTCTGAGTCGGTTACCCGAAACGAACTGCGGGCTGGTGAGCGTGTTGCCCTTCTCTATTTCAGCGATCTCGTTGCCATGCAGGATCATGTTCATCTTCGACAGCGCCCAGGTAGCGTTGTCTTTCTCCTGGCCGTAGATCGACATGCCGCGAGGCGCCTCTGAGGCAGCCTTTAGGAGCAGCGAGCCGGAGCCAGATGCCGGGTCGTAAACAGTGTCGTCCTGTTTGGTATTCGGCCCAATACCAACGACTTTGGCAAGGATGCGCGACACCTCAGCGGGCGTGTAGAACTGACCCTTGCTCTTGCCAGACTCCGTAGCGAAGTGGCGCATCAGGTACTCGTAGGCGTCACCGAGGAGGTCGTCGCCTTCTGCGCGTGAGCCACGGAAGTCGAGGTCGTTGAATATGGTGACCAACTTCGAGAGACGGTCCACCATCTCTTTGCCTTTGCCGAGCTTCTCCTCATCGTTGAAGCTCGCGATGTCGATCACGTTCACAAGACCGTTGGCCTGAGCCAAAGCGCCGATAATCTTGTCGAACCTCTCACCGATATTCGTCTTGCCCTTGGCGGACAGCATGTCGTCGAAGGAACCACCCGAAGGTACGTCGATGAGGCTGTTCGGATCAGCCTTCGCCTTGTCGGAGACATACTTCACGAACAGCAGTGTCAGGATGTAATCCTTGTATTGTGAAGCATCCATCCCCCCGCGCAGTTGGTCGCAGCTAGCCCACAGGGACGAGTAGAGGTCCGACTTTTTCAGCGCCACAGTTGACCTACCTTTGCTGTTGTCGAGCAGTCTTTGTGCGCCCCTTGGACGAAATGTGCGGTGGCTGGCCGCCCCAGCCTTGCTCAGCATGCCAGAGAGCGTCGACAAAGGTAGGTAACGCGCGTACCTCGAGCTCGCCGCTTTGCGTCTCGACGTTCGCGCTCATCTTCCGACAGTGTGAACGCCTTTCGATACACCGATAACAGTGTGTCGGACCACGCGTTCGCACAGGGCAGCGGTAACCCGGCCCTACGGCCGCGGCGGCAGTGCCTTCAGCCACCCGTCCGCGAGCAGCTCCAGCAGCTGGCCATCCGGATCGCGGATCATCGCCGCGCCGGCTGACACGGATCCATGCAGCACCTCTCCCCCGAACTCCGGCACCTGCTCTAGCACACCAGGAAGATCCGACACCGACAACGAAATATGCGTCAGGCCGACCTGATCCATCAGACGCTCCGACCCGACGTGCACCTCGCGCTTCGAATAGTCCATCAGCTCAAGCACAAAGCCGTCCCGCACCAAGTAGGTCGCCTTCACCCCGAGCGGCTCCGGCAGGCCGATGAGGGCAGAGGTCATGTTGTCGGGCGGCTCGAGGTCCCACCAGAACTGGAAGCCGAGCAGGCCCTCGTAGAACCGGCGCGACCGCGCGGTATCCCTGACGCACAGACCGACGTGGTTGAAAACCGTTCGATGCTCAGTCATCGCTCCTACTTCAGTTGCGGGCCCAGAAGCTTAATAATGCAAAGATAGCCAGAATGCAATCATCGCCCACCCCGCCCGACGTCGCCGCCGACGCCGTGGTCGATTTTGACCATCACTCGGACACGTTCAATCTCAATCAGCACGCGATCAACGCCGAGCTACGACAACGTTGCCCGGTCGCCTGGAATCAGAACTACGAGGGCTTTTGGTACGCCAGCAGCTACGCCGCGGTCAGCCACATGGCCCGCGACGGCGACACCTTCGCCCACAAATACGAGCCCAACGCCGACGACGGCGTCGACTACCAAGGCGAGATGGGCATCCCCCGGCCCGAAAACCAGCCGGCCCTGGGCATCGGCGAGGTCGACGGCGACTACCACCTGGCCTTAAGACACGCGCTCGCACCGTTCCTCTCGCCGGGCGCTGTCGACAAGATGCGGCCCTTTATGGAAGACCGCGCGCACCACTTCCTCGACCAGCACATCGAGAAAGGCGAAATGGACCTCGTGCTGGACTACGCCAGCCCGGTCCCGGCCATCCTCACCATGAAGCTGATGGGCCTGCCTCTGGCCAACTGGCAGCTCTACGCCACCCTCTTCCACAACGTGATGGCCGTCCCACAGGACAGCGCCGAGTACACCGACGCCATCGCCAAAGTCCCCGCCATGATGCAAGAGGTCCTCGAGTACGCGGCCACCCGGCGCGCCAAACCGACCGACGACCTGACCAGCTTCCTCATCCAGTTCGAATTCGACGGCAAGCGCCTCGACGACGAGCAGCTGCTCAACATTCTGTGGAACCTCATCGCCGGCGGCGTCGACACCACCACCTCCCAAACCGCGCTCACGCTAAGGCATTTGGGCACGCGCCCGGACCTACGGCAACAGCTCATCAAAAGACCAGAGCTGTACCGCACCGCCACCGACGAATTCCTGCGCTACTTCTCGGTCAACCGCTCGCTGAGCCGCACCGTCACCAAAGACGTGGAGCTGCAAGGCCAATGCCTGCGCAAGAACGACCGCGTCATCATCAGCTGGCTCGCCGCCAACCACGACGAGAACGAATTCGAACGCGCCGACGAAATCGTCCTCGACCGCTCCCCCAACCGCCACGTCGCGTTCGGGCTCGGGCCGCACCGCTGCATCGGCTCGCACCTGGCGCGGGTCATGTCCGAGGTCATGGTCAAGGCGGTGCTCGACCGCATCCCCGACTACGAGGTCGACGTCGACAACGTCCACCAATACCTGGGCAACCCCGCCATGACCGGGCTCAGCAACCTGCCGGTCACCTTCACGCCAGGAGCCAAGCGAAGCTAGACGCCCACGCCGCCAACCTTTTCGATCGTGATGTGAGTCAGGTATCCGGCGGGTGCATCGGGCGGCGGGAATCCGGTGCCGGGGCCGAAGATCGTCGTGGCGATCTCGTCGAGCAGTTCGGGCGCACCGCCCTCCTCGACGCGTGCCTTGCCCTTGATCGACAGATACGGCGTCTGCGGCCCGCTGCGGTCGGTGGACGCGATGGTCACTGCCACTCGGGGATCACGCCGGATATTGCGGATCTTTTGATGCTCTAGCAGATGAGCGGTCACCAGCTCGTCACCGCCGTCGGCCGTGCTCTGCACCGTCACCCAGACGAGGCTGACCTGCGGGCTGCCGTCGCGATTGATCGTGACCAGCGTTGCAGGGCTGGAACCGATCAGTTGCCGTGCGGCGTCGTCGAGTCTCACGGTGTTCATTGCGTTCTCCTTGTTCGTCATTTCGGATCTCTATCCATATGACGAACAGGCCGTGCGTGATCCGACAACCCGACGCGGCTTCCGAGCCACTTGACCAGCGGTCAACCGAGGTCCACTGTCGAACCATGAGCATCGATGACGACCCGGTCACGACGCTGGACGACCTCAAGAACGACCTGGCGGGCCGGCACAAGCGCACCGCGAGCGGCGGCGCCTCCGTCGACCCCGCGATCGTCGACGCCGACATGGCGGCCCTGGACCGCGACGGCTACGTCATCTGGGAGAACCTGCTCAGCGCGGACGAATGCGAGCGGATCCGCGAGGCCGTCACACCCGGGCTCGAACACACCGGGCGGAATGCGTTTGAAGGCCGAAAGACCCAGCGCATTTACAGCGTGCTGAGCCGGACGCGCGCGTGCGACCGGCTCGCCGATCATCCGCGGGTGCTGGCCGTGCTCGACCGGCTGATGATGGCTAACTACCTGCTTTCGGCGTTGCAGGCCATCAACATTCAGCCCGGCGAGGCCGCGCAGCTGCCCCACCACGACGACGGGTTCTATCCGATTCCACGGCCGCGAGACCCGTTGGCCGCCGCCACAATCTGGGCGATCGACGACTTCACCGCCGACAACGGCGCGACGGTGCTATTCCCCGGTAGCCATCGCTGGGGCAGGCGCCCGCCCGGTCCGGACGATCCGATAAAGCCCGTCGTCATGCCCGCGGGGTCGTGTGTGTTCTTCGTCGGAACGCTCTGGCACGGCGGCGGCGCGAACACCACCGGCGAGGCGCGCCTCGCCGTCACCGCGCAATACTGCCAACCGTGGCTGCGGCCGATGGAGGCCTTCACCCTGTCGATATCACGCGACATGGCGCGGACGCTCTCGCCCGACCTGCAGCGGATGATCGGCTACAGCATTCATCCGCCGTTCGTCGGCGCGGTCGACGGCCTGCACCCCATCCGGTTGCTGGATCAGCCGTAAACCGTTGCGCCGCACTAGTGAGCGGTCGCGTACTGCAACACGTGCTCCGACGAATCGACGTGGCCGTTGCTGATGATCTTCAGCCGGTGCGGGCGCACCTGGTACACAACGCCATCGACCGGGTTCGTGACGTTGAAGCCGTCCCCGGCACGCTCGGCGTTGGAGAGTTCGATGTGGGCGCCGTCGCTGATCCGCTCGCCGCGGTAATAGTAAGTGCCGCTGAGGTTTTCGCACACCACCGCGAGCGACTTGGCGGTACGCACCACGGCGGCCGGCGGATTGCCCGGGTCGCAGCGCGCGGTCTCCCCGACGAAGCCGAGTCCGTCAGCGCCCTTCACGGGCTTTGACAGCGTCGGCGTCTTCGGCGGCGCCACCGGCGACGAGGCCGAGGGAGCGGGCGGCAGCGCCTGCGCCGCGCGCGGCGGCGAGCCCTGGTGATCGTTGCCCATGACCGATATCACCGCCGATAGCAACCCAGCGACCAACATCACCACCGCGGCTCCGGTCAACACGAGCCGCGGATCGACCGAACCGAACCGACGCGCCGGTCGCTCGGGTGGCGCCTCCGCGGGCACCTCCATCGAGGGCACCGGGAGCGGTCGGGTCTGGGGCATCGGCAGCCCGCCGGCCGCGACGGGCTCGAAGGCCGCGGACACCGCCTCTCTCGCCGCGCGCGCGAACTCCCCCGCGGAGCCGTACCGCGCCTCGGGACGCTTTGCCATCGCGGCTTCGATGACGTCGTCGAGTGCACGGCCGACGCCCCGGCGCATGATGCTGGGCCGCGGCGGCGGCGAGAACAGGTGCGCGTTGCGCACCTCGCGCCCCTGGAACGGCGGCTCACCGGTCAGGCACTCGTACAGCACGCACGCCAGGGAGTAGACGTCGGCCTGCGGCCCAATCCGGCCGTCGCTGAACCGTTCTGGCGCCAGGTAGGCCTCGGAGCCCGGATACGCCTCGCCGAAGCCCGCGAGATACGCGAAGCCGTCGCCGGTCAGCAGCACGTTTTCCGGCCTGACGTCGCGGTGCACCAGGCCGGCCGCGTGCGCGGCGTCCACCGCACGGGCCACCTGCACGGCGATCGAAGTCGCACGCGACGGGTCCAGCGCACCCTGCTCGCGCAGCAGGTCGCGCAGGCTGCCGCCATCGACCAACTCCATGTCGACGAACAGCTCGCCGCCGATTTCGCCGAAGTCGTGCACCGGGACGACGTGCGGCTCCTGCAACTGCGTCAATATCCGTGATTCGTGCCAAAAGCGTTGCTGGAAGCCAGCATCCTTGGCCGTCTTCGCACGCAACAGCTTCAACGCGACCATCCGGTCGTTAACCGTGTCATACGCCTGGTAGACCTCCCCCGAGCCGAGCTGTGAGCGCAGCTCGTAGGGCCCGAACCGCGTACCCACCCGATAGCGGTGCGAGGAGAACAATGCGCATTCCTTCCGGCGACTCAAAAATGGTCAGCCCGACGGGTTCCCGATTTCGGCGCAGACATAACGTGCGACTGCTCACGCGCCGCGGAATCAGGTAGTTCTGAGGCTGATCGGCCCGCCTGGCCAGGCGTACACGGCTCCGGTGCCCGTGTCGACGACACCACGATAGTCGTAGTAGTACTCGTGGCACACGTTCATGTCCCAGGTGATGAAGTTGTCCGGGATACGCTCGCCCGGGCACCACTGGCCGCACGTGCGCCCGGACGGGCAGTTGCCGCCGACGTGTCCATAAGGGTCGGCCTGCGCGACGCCCATCCCGAAGTAGGCGACGACGGCCAGCACCGCGATCAGCATCCTCATGCGACCAGCACATAATCGCGAGTTCGCTACCGATCCCAACTATCCGCGGCTATAGAGTGCGTTCATGAGCGACGCAGCGGCGCGGTTCGCGGAGATCGTCGGCGGCAACCACCTGCTGACTGGCGACGCAGTCCCCGAGGACTACTGGCACGACGAGGTGTTGACGACGGCGCCGCAGCGGCCGGCCTACGTCGCGAAGCCGGCTACCGCCGAGGAAGTCGCCTCGTTGCTGAAAACCGCTACGGCACAACAGGTTCCGGTGACCGCCCGCGGATCCGGCAGCGGCCTGTCCGGCGCGGCGGTGCCCGTCGAGGGCGGGCTGGTGATCTCGTTCGAGCGGATGAACGCCGTCCTCGAAGTCGACACCACCAATCAGGTCGCCGTCGTGCAGCCCGGCGTGACACTGAACGAGCTGGACGCCGCGACCGCCGATTCCGGGCTGCGCTACATGGTGCACCCGGGCGAACTGTCGTCCAGCGTCGGCGGCAACGTCGGCACCAACGCCGGCGGCATGCGCGCGGTCAAGTACGGCATCGCCCGGCAGAACGTGCTCGGGCTGCAGGCGGTGCTGCCGACCGGCGAGATCATCCGCACCGGCGGCAAGATTGCGAAGGTCTCCACCGCCTACGACCTGACCCAGCTGATCGTCGGCTCCGAGGGCACCCTGGCCCTGGCCACCGAGGTGATCGTCAAGCTGCACCCGCGCCTGGAGCACAGCGCCACCGTGCTGGCCCCGTTCGCCGACTTCGACCAGGTCATGGTGGCGGTGCCCAAGATCCTGGCCAGCGGCATCCTGCCCTACATCCTCGAATACATCGACAACCTGACGATGGCCGCGCTGGTGCACACCCAGAGCCTCGAGCTCGGTGTCCCCGACAAGATCCGCGACAGCTGCCAGGCGTATCTGGTTGTCGCGCTTGAGAATCGCACAGCCGACCGACTGGACGAGGACGTCGAGCGGACCGGCGAGCTGCTCGCCGATCTGGGCGCCCTGGACGCCTATGTGCTGGAAGGCGGCTCAGCGCGCAAGCTGATCGAGGCGCGCGAGAACGCGTTCTGGACGCTGAAGGCGATGGGCGCCGACGACCTGATCGACACCGTCGTGCCGCGCAGCGCCATGCCGAAGTTCCTTTCCACCGCCCGTGATCTGGCTTCTGGGGTCGGCGCGGCCGCGGTGGGCTGCGGGCACGCGGGCGACGGCAACGTGCACCTGGCCATCGTCTGCAAGGACGCGGATGTCCGCAAGAAGCTGTTGACCGACATCTTCGCGCTGGCAATGGAATTGGGTGGCGCGATCTCCGGTGAACACGGCCTGGGCCGCGCGAAGAGCCCGTACTACCGCAAGCTGGAAGACCCCGCCAAGATCGAGCTGATGCGCCGCATCAAGCAGAGCTTCGACCCGGCGGGCATCCTCAACCCCGGGGTCGTCTTCGCGGAAACGTAGCCACGACACGCGACGTTGACCCACGGCCCCAGCGCGAATACCATTCTGGGTTGTGCGTCCCAATTCAGCGACACCCACGATCGTTCTCGTCCACGGCGCCTGGGCCGACGGGTCCAGCTGGGGCCGAGTCATCGTTGGCCTGCGGCAATCCGGCTTCGACGTCCTCGCCGCGCCCATCCCGCTCACCACGCTCGACGACGACGTCAACGCGGTCAAACGAACCATCGACCGCACCGAAGGGCCCGTCGTCCTGGCTGGCCATGCCTACGCCGGTGGTGTCATCGGCGCGACCGACCATTCCCGCGTCAGGGCGCTCGTCTACGTCGCCGCCCTAGCCCCCGACCAGGGCGAGACCGTCGCCGACGTTTTCTACCGCAACCCCCCGCACCCGCTGGCCCCCGAACTCAAGCCCGACGACGGCGGCTGGATCTGGTTGCCCACCAATGCCTTTGGCGAGGCTTTCGCACAGCACGCGACGGCCGAGGAACATGCGCTGCTCGCCGCGGTCCAGCGACCCATCGCCGCCCCCTGCATCCAGCAGCCCGTCGCGAAACCCGGATGGAAAGAGCTACCGGCCTGGTACCTCGTCGCCGAAGAAGACCGGATGATCAACCCCGACACGCAACGATTCATGGCCGAGCGCATGAACGCCCGCACCCACAGCCACCAAGTGGATCACGCGCCGCTGATCACGCGGCCGGAGGTCGTCGTCGACATCCTGTCCGAGGCCGCGGAAAACGTCTAACGTCCGCCCGCGAGGCCGTCGAGGTCGATGACCTCGCCCCGATTGATGCTGACCCAGTCGCGCCCGTCGAGATACGGGCGCAGGCTGCGCGCAATCAGTTCGACGTCGGTCTGCGACTTCGGCCGCTGCAGCTCGTACACGTGCGGCAGCTCGACCATGCCGATCACCATGTTCCACAGCTTCAGCGCGTCCAGCCCGGTCGGCGGGTCCACCAGCACCGGCCCGAACACACACTGCCCGTCGATGAACAGCGTCGGCACGCCGTATCCGCCCGCGTCGACCACCCGCTGATGGTCGGCACGCACCTGATCGTGGGTGGTCGGATCGTCCAGTGCCGCATCGAGAATCGATTCGCCGGCGCCGATCTCGCCCAGCAGCCGTCGCGCCACCACCGGATCGTGCGGTTTGCCACCGAGGGTGTGCAGTTCGCGCCCGATCGCGGCGTACCACCGATCCAGCAACGCCATGTCCGTCCGGCCCAGCAGGGCACCGATCCGCATCAACGACCAGCCGTACGACCAGTCCCGCTCCCACGGATGCTTCTTGCCCTCGACGCGATTGACCTCTTCGAGGCTGAAGAACCGCCATTGGATGTCAATCCCCAACTGCGCGCGGACATCTCGGATCCACAGCGAGGTCTGAAAAGCGAAGGGGCACATCGGATCGAAATGGAAATCCACGCTCACGCTCATCACCGACTCCTTCGTCCCGACGACATTGTCCACCACCCGATAGCGCATGCGCTAGCACGTTTGAGGACGGGTGCCTACGCCTTCGGACGCACCCCGGCCGCGCGATATACGAACACCGGCTCCACCGGAAACCGCAGAGTCGTGCGCGGTAACGCCTGAAGCACGTCTGCCGGAATCGCCTTCTTGTAGTGCAACTTCATCGAGCCACTGAAGGCGTGATCCACCCCGCGCAGGTCGATGTCGATCAGCAACCCCTTCGGCGTCACCGCGGCCGAAGCCGGCCCCCCGGCCACATCCCACCCGCAGTCGATGGACCGCAGTCCCACGTCGCCGCGCGTGGGAAAGGTTGCGACGACCCGCGCCGCACTGAACGCAAACGCGCCCTTGTACCGGGAGACGCCCGAGGCGGAAAACACGCCCGGCACATGGCCGCTGAAGCGCCGCACCACGCCGACATTCGGCGCAAGGAAAATCAGGCCCTCGGCCTCGAGCTCTTCGCGAAGCTCGGCGGGCACATTGCTCAACTTGGGCCAGTTGCGAAGGAAGCCAAGCACAGCCAGGACGGTAGCCGAGCCACCGCAACTCCGCAGCGCTTTACTGCACCGTCACGATCACGGAGTACTGACACACCGGCGGCGTGTTCTTGCCAACGAAGCTCGAGTAGTTCGTGGAGATTGTCGTCGTCCCGGGCTTCAGCGCGGTGAACGTCCAGTTCTCGCTGCCGGGCGCACCCAACGCGTCGGTGCTCGGCGCCACGTACTGGTGGCTGGTTTGCTGCATGATGCCCGTGTCGCCGATCTTCGCATCGGCCGCCCACCGGTAGGGCGTGCTGTAATTCGAGCCGAGCTGCAGCTTGAGCGTGTTGCCGACCCCCAGCGTCACGTTCTGCGTGATCGTGCTTCGCTTGGACACCTCGTCCATGGAGACCTGCAGAGTCTTCGACGTCGGCGGGTTCCTGGATTCGAGGTGGCACCCCGTCAGCGTCGACGAGAGAAGCATCGCGACGGTCACGAAAACCCTGATCTTCACGAAAGCCATCTCTTCCATTATGGCGCGCAGCCTAATACGCCAGGTCAGCCCCGGCTTCGCCACGGTCCCCCGCAGCAAACCCGCGCACTTAGCCAGCTAACTTCCGAAAGTCCCGTCCGGCGCGTAACGGCCGCCCCGGCATTTCCCGCGCAAGTTTGCTGGCGGTCGGGTAGCTTCTGTGCATGTTCGGCATCATTCGTCCTTGCCGTCATCGACTCGGCGGCGAGCTTGCGGCGGCCTGGACCGCCCAACTGTGTGGGTTGTGTCTGGCGCTGCGCGACGACTACGGCCAAGTCGCTCGGATCGCCACCAACTACGACGGCCTGGTGGTCTCGCTACTGGTCGAGGCGCAGTCCGACGGCCAGCCCACCCGCCGCACGGCCGGTCGGTGCCCTTTAAGGGCCATGCGCAAAGCCGACGTCGCCACCGGTGACTGCGTGCGGCTGGCCGCGGTGGTCTCGCTGGCGCTGGCCGCGGCCAAGGTCCGCGACCACATCGACGACCACGACGGCATGGTCGGCGTCGCGGGCGTGCGACCGGCCGCGCGCCGCATCGCCGAGCGCTGGGTGCGCCAGGGCACCGACGCCGGCCACACGCTCGGCTTCGACACCGGCGTGCTCGTCGCCGCGATGGACCGCCAGGTCGAGCTCGAGGCGACCGCACGCCCGGGCGGGCTGCTCACCGTGACCGAGCCCACCGAGACCGCGGTCGCCGAGGCGTTCGCGTACACCGCCGTGCTGGCCGGACGGCCCGACAATCAAGCGCCGCTGCGCGAGATCGGCCGGCTGTTCGGGCGGGTGGCGCATCTGCTCGACGCCGTCGAGGATTATCGCGACGACCTGGCCCACGGCAAATGGAACCCGTTGGCCGCCACGCAAACTCCGATGGCCGAAGTCCGCGCCCTGTGCGACGACGCGGCGCTGGGCATCGAACTGGCGCTGGCCGACGTGGAATTCACCGACGGACGCTTGGCCCAGAAGCTCCTGACCCGCGAGGTGCGCCGCGCCGTATCCCGCACCTTCAACGGCGTCACCGCGCAGAACGGAACGCCACGCGGCCAGCAGGAGCCGATCAACTTCGGCCCCGGTGCGCCCGGGCCGGGCAACCCCGAGGACGAGACGCCCGACCCCGGCGCCAAGAAAAAGGGCGGCGGCTCCAGCAGCTGCTGGTGTTGCTGCGATGGCTGCGACTGTTGCTGCGAGTGCGACGACTGCTGCTGCGACTGCACGTAACTCCGCCGAGGCACGGCAACACGTTGTAAGTAAAGATGGTCGAGTGTTTGGGCTCGAACTCATCGTTGCGCTTGTGTCGGCGGTCATCGTCGGAACCGTGTTGGGCCGGCGTTATCGGGTCGGTCCCCCGTTGCTGCTCATCGTGCTGGGCGCGCTGCTGGGGCTGATCCCCGCGTTCGGCCACGTGCACATCAACGGCGAGATCGTGCTGCTGCTGTTCCTGCCGGCGATCCTGTACTGGGAGGGCCTCAACACCAGCATCCGCGAAATCCGCGCGAACCTGCGGATCATCATCTTCCTCAGCGTCATCCTGGTCGTCGTCACGGCCGTCGCGGTGTCGTGGACCGCACGGGCGCTGGGCATGGAACCGCACGCGGCCGCGGTGCTGGGCGCGGTGCTCTCCCCGACCGACGCCGCCGCCGTCGCCGGTCTGGCCAAACGGCTACCGCGCCGCTCGCTGACCGTGCTGCGTGCCGAGAGTCTGATCAACGACGGCACCGCGCTGGTGCTGTTCGCGGTGACCGTGCACGTCGCGGTCGGTGGGGCCGAGATCGCCCCGCCCGATCTCGTGCTGCGCTTCATCACCTCCTACGGCGGCGGCATCCTGGCCGGCCTCTTGGTCGGGGGCCTGGTGACCCTGACGCGGAAGCGACTCGACGCGCCGCAGGAGGAAGGCGCGATCAGCCTGCTGACGCCGTTCGCCGCGTTCCTGCTCGCCCAGGCTTTCGATTGCAGCGGCGTGGTCGCGGTCCTGGTGTCGGCGTTGGTGCTGACGTACTCCGGACCGCTGGTGATCCGCGCGCGCTCGCGGCTGTTGTCCTGGGGCTTCTGGGACGTGGCAACGTTCCTGATCAACGGCTCGCTGTGGGTGTTCGTCGGGGTCCAGATCCCCGGCGCGGTGCACGGCACCGCCAACGTCGACGGCGGCCTGAAGCACGCCTTCTTCATCGCGCTGGCCGTCACCGGCGTCGTCATCGTGTCCCGCATCTTCTGGGGCGAGATCACCACCCTGCTGCTTCGTCTGATCGACCGCCGCGAGGCACAGCGAGAGCGCCGCGTCCCCTGGCGCCAGCGCTTCGTCACCGCGTGGGCCGGATTCCGCGGCGCCGTGTCGCTGGCAGCGGCGCTCGCCGTCCCGGCGACCACGCTGTCCGGCAATCCTTTCCCGGACCGCAGCCTGCTGATCTTCGTCGTGATCGTCGTCATCCTCGTGACCGTCATCGTCCAGGGCATCACGCTGCCCGCGGTGGTCCGCTGGGCGCACATGCCCGAAGACGCCACCTACGAACGCGAACTGCAGATCGCCCGCTGCCGCGGGAGCCAGGCCGCCATCGAGGCGCTGCCCGTAGTCGCCAACGAGCTCGGAGCGAGCCCAAAGATGTTGGCGCGCTTGCAAAAGGAATACGAGGAGCACGCCGCACTCATCGAGGAGAACGACGACGGGTCGACCACCGACCTCGCCGACCACAACGACCTGGTGCGCCGGATCCGTCTGGGTGTGCTCGAGCACAAGCGCCAGGCCATCACCGCGCTGCGCAATCAGCGGGTCATCGACGACATCGTGCTGCGCGAATTGCAAAGCGAGATGGACCTCGAAGAGGTGCAGCTGCTCGACCCCGCCGGATAGCTAACGGCGCGTTCGTCTTTCGCGCCGCCCCTTGGCTTTGAGTGTGCGTCCCGGGCGGCGTTTCTCGGCGTGTCGCCGCCTTAGCCGCTCAACGCCGTAAACGCACACCCGCAGGCGGCCGCATCTCCACAACTTGCCCTACGAGCAATATTGCCCACTGGGCACGTTTAGCGTACGTTGATCGTCATGACTGGACTGCGCGAACGCAAGAAGGCCGACACCCGGCGCGCGCTCAGCGACGCCGCGCTGAACCTGGCCTTCGAACGTGGACTCGACAACGTCACGCGCGAAGACATCGCCGGCCTGGCGGGAGTCTCGCTGCGCACATTCACCAACTACTTCGGCGGCAAATACGAGGCGCTCGCCTACCGGCAGGCCGAACGCCTGCGTCGCAGCATCGCCATACTTCGCGAGCAGCCCGCCGACGAGCCGCTGTGGACGGCGATCACGCATGCCGTGCTGACGCCGTTGGAAGTGGACTTCGGCGATGTCCACGGCGACGAGAACCGGGCCCCCACCCGCCAGGAACTCGTCGAGGTGCGCAAACTTGTCATGCACCCGCAGGTACGAAACTCCGTGCCGCACGACCTATTCGAAGAATTCCTGCACGTGATCGCCGAACGTACGGGGACGAATCCCGACCGCGACCTGTACCCGCGACTGGTCATGGCCGTCGTCCGCGCCGTCGGCGACGCGGCGGCCGACGCGTACGTGCGGGCCGATCCCCCGGTGCCGATCACCGCGCTCATCCGCTCGGGCTTCGCCTCCGTCAGCGCGGGGCTGCCCGAACCCACCAGAAAGAAGACACACCATGGCTGACGAACGCGCCGACGTCGTGATCGCCGGTGCCGGGCCGAACGGGTTGCTGCTGGCCTGCGAGCTGGCATTGGCCGGTGTGCGGCCGGTCGTCCTCGACGTGCTGCCCGGACCCAGTCCGGAGCCGAAGGCCAACGGCCTTGTCGGACAGATCATTCGCGCCCTCGACATGCGCGGGCTGTATCGGACGTTCACCGGCGACGAAGACCCGCCCCGGCCCGCCTACCAGGGCAGGTTCGCGGCCATGACGCTGAATTTCCTCGGTGTGCCCGACAATCCGATGTACATGCTGCCCATCCAGCAGCCCCGGCTGGTGCGGCTGCTGGAAAAGCGGGCGCGCGACCTCGGCGTGGACCTGCGCTGGGGCCATGGGCTCTCCGATATCCGGCCGAGCACGGAATCCGTTGGGTTGTCGGTATCTTCGCCGGAGCGCGACTACTCGATCGACGCCGGCTTCCTCGTCGGTGCCGACGGCGGACGCAGCCTGGTCCGCAAAGCCGCGGGCATCGACTTCCCTGGCAGCACCGCGCCCACGGTCAGCCGACTCGCTCATGTGCACGTTCCCGGCGAGCTACGCCGCACCGACGGCGGTGTCGACATTCCGGGGCACGGCACGCTCCCCTTCGGTCACACCCGGCTCGACCGCGGCGGGCTCATCTTCGCTGAATTCGAGCCCGGCCGTTCACTGCTCGGCACCATCGAATTCAGCCCTCCAGTCGACGAAGTGCCGATGACCCTGACCGAACTGCGCGAAAGCGCGCACCGCATCCTCGGCGTGGAGTTTCCATTCGAGGAACCGAAAGACGAAGGCCCGCACGCCCTTCGCCGGATCAACGGGCAAAACACCCGCATTGCCGAGCGCTACCGCGACGGCCGGGTCCTGTTGCTCGGTGATGCCGCGCACGTGCACAGCCCGATGGGCGGCCCCGGCCTGAATCTTGGCCTGCAAGACACCATTAACCTCGGCTGGAAGTTGGCGGCCGAGATCAACGGCACCGCACCCGCCGGATTGCTCGACACCTACCAGTCCGAGCGCTACCCGGTGGGCCTGCGCGTCATGATGCACTCGCTGGCGCAGACCGCGCTCATGGTGTCGGGACCCGAAGTCACCGCGCTGCGCACACTATTGGGCGAACTCTTCACGAGCCCCGATGTGCAACAGCGCATGGCCGGACTGCTGGCGGGCGCCGACGTGCGATACGACGTGGGTGACGACCATCGCTTGTCTGGCCGGCTCGTCCCGGACCTGACGCTCGACGACGGCCGACGGGTCGCCGAACTTCTTCACGAAGGGCGTCCGGTGTTGCTCGATCTCGACGGCGGCGTGGCCGCGGCCGTACGCGGCTGGGAAGATCGCGTCGACACCGTCGGCGCCACTATCGGCGACGGGCTCGCCGTGGCGATGCTGATCCGCCCCGACGGCTACGTCGCTTGGGCAGCAGACACATTCGACCCGGCGGCCGAAGCGGCCCTGCGTGCGGCGCTGGAGCGCTGGTTCGGGCCGTCGCGCGCCGCGTAGCCGCACCACCGACTGAGCCGGAATTCATGGACTGTTCAGGCACGCGTCAGTCCGGCATCGTTGACTGCACACGAGCGCCGCGTGTCCTCGAAAGATGCGCGTAGTACAGGTCGCTAACTTCTACGGCCCGCGGTCCGGGGGGCTGCGCACCGCTGTCGACCGGCTGGGCGCCGAATACTGCGCCAGCGGACACGCGGTTTTCCTGATCGTCCCCGGCCCGCGCCCCGAACGCGCCCAGCTGCCCACGGGTGTCGTGCGAATCACCATGCCCGCCTGGCTGATTCCCTTCACCGGCGGATACCGGGCGGTGATGCCCGGTCCCGTCAAGGCGCTACTGGAAGCCCTGCAGCCAGACGCGTTGGAGGTTTCCGACCGGCTCACGCTGCGGTCCCTGGGCAGGTGGGGCCGCGAACACGGCGCCACCACCGTGATGATCTCGCACGAGCGCCTGGATCGCCTTGCGGGACAGATACTTCCGGGACCCACGGCGCGCAGCCTCGCCGACTTCGCCAACGGCCGCACCGCCGCCGACTACGACGCCGTCGTGTGCACCACCGGGTTCGCCCGCGAGGAGTTCGACCGCATCGGCGCCACGAACGTGGTGACCGTGCCGCTGGGCGTGGACCTGAAGACGTTTCACCCGAGCCGGCACTCGCATTCGGTGCGCCGTCAATTGGCCACGCCCGAGCAGCTGCTGCTGGTGCATTGCGGCCGGCTGTCGGTGGAAAAGCGCGTCGATCGCAGCATCGGCGCCCTGGCCGCCCTGTGCGACTTCGGCGTCGACGCCCGGCTGGTCGTGGTGGGCGAGGGCCCGATGCGCACCAAGCTGCAGCGGCAGGCCGCCGGGCTGCCGATCGACTTCACCGGCTTCGTCTCCGAACGACACACGGTCGCGGCGCTACTCGCGTCGGCCGACGTCACGCTCGCGCCGGGCCCACACGAGACGTTCGGCCTGGCCGCGCTGGAATCGCTGGCCTGCGGCACACCGGCCGTGGTCTCGCGCACCTCGGCGCTCACCGAGATCATCACCCCCGACAGCGGCGCCTCGGCCGACAATCACCCCGAGGCCATCGCCCACGCCGTCGGCACCGTCATCAGCAGGCCCGAATTCCACCGCCGCATCGCCGCGCGCCGCCGCGCCGAGACATTCACCTGGCAGCGCGCGGCCGCGGGCATGCTGGCGACGCTGGGGCCGACGGCCTAGAAGTCGGAGACGGCTCGCGCCCCTGCACCGCCCAACGTGCACTCACTGCGAAATTTGGGGCGATTCTTCGCGCTACGCTCACGTTCGGCGCAACCGGAAGCGGGCCGACGGCCTAGAAGTCGGAGACGGCTCGCGCCCCTTGCGGATAGGGCGGGACGGTACCCGCAAAAGCGCCGTCGGTGACGGCGCACAGCGTGTCCGAAATCGTGTCCGCATTCGCCAGCACGGTGGGCGCATTGCCCGGAACGACCCGCGCGACGACCGCGTGCCAGGAGTAGCCGACACCGCCGTGCTCGTACCAGATGAACCAGTCGGCGCCCCGGCTGCCGGCGCGGATCAGCCGCCGGAAAGGCGCGTTCGGGTCGCTGACCGAATCGGTCGAATTGAACGGCGCGCCAATGTCGGCGATGGGCGGCAGCAGCTTGAGCAGTTCCGGCGGTAGCTGGGACTTGCTCTGCACTTCTTGCACCGGGGTGCTCAGCGTGCACTTGGTGTTGGGTACCGCGCCGGCCGGAATCGCGGGCAGCACAGCCAAAGCGACACCCGACGCCAGCCCGGATGCGATCAGCCTCGAAGTTTGCTGTGGCATATCAGGACAGTACGCCTTCGTTTGCTGACAGGAAACGTATTGACCGCCACGACTAGGCTCGAGCGCATGGAAGCACGCGATCAGGTGCTGATCACCGTCACCGAGCTGGCCGCCGCCATCGAAGCCGGCGAACCGCTGAGCATTCTCGACGTGCGCTGGCGCGTCGACGAGCCCGACGGGCTGCCCGCCTACCTGCAGGGTCACCTTCCAGGCGCGGTGTACGTGTCCCTCGACGACGACCTCAGCGATCACACGATCGCCGGCCGCGGCCGCCACCCTTTGCCCAGCGGACGCAGCCTGGAAGCCACCGCGCGGCGCTGGGGTGTCGGGCAGGATTCGCTGGTGGTTGTCTACGACGACTGGAATCGTGCCGGTTCGGCGCGCGCGTGGTGGGTGTTGACCGCCGCCGGGCTGACGAACGTGCGGATCCTGGACGGCGGCCTGACCGCGTGGCAGTCGGCTGGGCATGCGGTCGAAACGGACCCGGTCGAACCGCAGCCCGGGAATGTCTTTGTGCCGCAGGATGATTTGTATGCCGGAGCCCGCCAGACCCTGACGGCACAGCAGGCGGGCGCCGGCGGCAGGACACTGCTCGACGCGCGAGCACCCGAACGCTTCCGGGGCGATGCGGAACCCCTCGATTCCCGGGCCGGCCACATTCCCGGTGCCAAGAACCTGCCGAGCACCGCCGTGCTGGCCAGCGACGGCACCTTCCTCGGCGACTACGCGCTCGACCAGCTGTTGTCCGATCGCGGCATCGATTCGGATGGTCCCCTCGGCGCCTACTGCGGCTCGGGGGTAACGGCGAGCGTCGTCGTCGCCGCGCTGGCCGCGGCGGGCCGGGATGCGAGCCTGTTTCCGGGGTCGTGGTCGGAGTGGAGTTCGGACCCGGACGGCGCGATTGCCCGCGGTCCCGAATAGCGGCTAGGCCCGGCTTCGCAGCAACGCCGCCGTCACCCGCGCGGCGTTGTCGGCCGCGATGCGCTTGTACACAAAGAACTGAAACGGAAAGCCCGGCAGACGAAGCGGATCGCCCGCCCCATCGGAGATGCCGCGGATCCCCAGGAACGGGACGCCATGCGCGTCCGCGACGGCCTGCACCGCGGCGGTCTCGTTGTCGGTCGCGTCGAAGGCCGGGTCACCGGCCAGCGCGATGCTCATGTTGCTCACCAGCCCGTGCCTCAGCCAGGGCCAGGCCGCCCGAAAGAAATTGCCGGCGTATCGACCTGAGCGATCGGGCGCGGTTCGCGGTTGGCAGCCAAAGACGCTGCCGCCGAACGGGATAGCGGGGAACGCCCGCCCATTGTGGTTGTCGTAACTGCAACCGTCGCCGCCGACCAACAATTGCGGCTCGCGTCGCAAGTCGATCCACCGGCCGCTGGTGCTTCCCAGCTTTGCGGAAGTCGCCGCCGCCGCGGACAGCATGCCGGGGTCCACCGGATGAAATGTCTTGCCGTGGTCCCGGGTCCACCGCGCCGGGATGGCCACGTCGGCGATGCTGGCGCGAGCGCCACCGCCGGCCACACCCGAAAAGACCACGGCATCAATGGCGCTGAACCGGGCCAGCGCGACCTCGGTGGTGTCGGTCGCGTTCACCATGCCGATGCCGGTCATCGCCACGACGACCTTCTTCCGACCGATCGAGCCAAGGTAGAAGTGCCGACGGTCCGCGACTACCACGGGGCCGGGGTCGAGCGTGGTGTGCGACAGCACCGCGTCGGCCTCCGCCGGGAACGCTGCCAGCACGAGCGTGCGCCGTTCGGCTCCATCCGGGCTCACAAGAAGTTAGTGTCGCTCATGCTCGAAGTAATCGACAGGGCACCGCGGCACGAGTCCGGTAAGACGCCGCTGCTCTTCGTGCACGGCGCCTGGCATGGGGCCTGGTGCTGGGACGAGCATTTCCTCGACTTCTTCGCCGAAAAGGGCTACCGATCGCTGGCGCTGAGCCTGCGCGGCCACGGCAAGAGCCCGCCGCCAAAGTTCAAGCGGTTCTGCTCGATTGCGGACTTCGTCGCCGACGTCGCATCCGTCGCCGAAGCCCTGCCCGAGCCCCCGATCGTCGTCGGTCATTCCCTGGGCGGCTACGTGGTGCAGAAGTATCTGGAATCGCACGAGGCCCCGGCCGCCGTGCTGGTGGCCCCCGCGCCGCAGAGCGGGATCGCGGGATTCCTGTTGCGCAGGTTCCAACGGCACCCGTGGTACACCGGAATCGAGCTGGCCCGGGGACGGTCGCTGCGCGGCGTGGGTGGCACGCCGAAGTTGGCCCGCGAGACCTTCTTTGCGGCGTCGGCGCCCGAGGACGAGGTGCGGCGCTACACCGCGCTGCTGGGTGAGGAGTATGCGCCGAAGATCGTGATCGACATGTTGTGGCCGAACCTACCCAAGCCCGACCGTATCACCGCCCCGCTGCTGGTGCTGGGCGCCGACAACGACGTCTGCTTCACCCCGCGGGAGGTCCGTTCGACCGCCGCGGCCTACGGGACGGACGCGGAATTCTTCTCCGACATGAGCCACGACATGATGCTCGATCCCGGGTGGCAGCCGGTGGCCGAACGCATGTACTCCTGGCTCGAAAACCGTTCCGTGACAGAGCGAGTCAACCTCGGGTGATGCTGCACGGCAGGCGCTTGATGCCGTGGAAGAACGACGAGCGCAACCGGTCCGGCGGCCCGATCACCCGCAGGTCGGGCACGTTGGCGTACAGCTCCTCGAGCATGACGCGTAGCTCCAGGCGGGCCAGTTGCGCGCCGAGGCAGAAGTGCACTCCCCCGCCACCGAACGCCGCATGGCCGGCGTCGGGCCTGGTGACGTCGAATTCGTCCGCCCGCCCGAACACCTCCTCGTCGCGGTTGGCCGACAGGTAGTGCAGCAATACCCAGTCGCCGGCCGGGATTTCGCGGCCGCGGATTTCGACGTCGCGGGTGACGGTGCGCCGGAAATGCAGCACCGGAGTCGACCAGCGCAGTAGTTCCTCGACCGCGGGTTTGACCGCCTCGCGGTCGCGGGCGAGCAGCGCCTGCTGCTCGGGATGCTCCGACAGCGCGAGGATTCCGTGGCTCAGCGTGTTTCTCGTCGTCTCGTTGCCGGCGATGGCCAGCAGCAGGAAAAACTCGTTGAGTTGATCGCCGTTGAGCTTTTCGCCGTCCACCTCGGCGGCCAACAACGCCGACAGGATGTCGTCGGTCAGCCCGTGCTTGCGCCGGTGGGCGACCAATTCGTTGCAATAGGAGAACATTTCGGCCGCGGCCTTGCCCAGGGCCTCCGGCGACGGGGCGTAGTCGGGATCTTCGATACCCAGGCTGCCGATGGCGTTGCTCCAGCGGAAGACCTCCATGCGGTCCTCGCGGGGCACGCCCAGGACGTCAGCGATCACCTGCAGCGACATCTCGGCGGAAATGTCTGGGACGGCGTCGAATTCGCCTTTGGCGGTGATGTCGGCGACGATGTCGCGCGCGACCTGCCGCATCCGCGGCTCCAGCCGCTGCACGTTGCGCACGGTGAAACCCTGGTTGATCAGCTTGCGGTAGTGGACGTGGCGCGGTGGGTCGATGCCCGGCAGCAGCGCCGAGTCCGGGCCCGCCTCGACCTCCACCAAGGTGTTGCCCTTGCTGCTGGTGAAGGTGTCGGTGTCGCGGCTGACCAGCCGCACGTCGGCGTGCTTCGTCAGCAGCCACGCTCGGGGTACCCCGGCCAGCTGCACCGGATGCACGGGCGCATCCGCCCGCAGCCGGGCCAACGCGTCGAACGGCGCGCCGGCAACGAACGTATCGGGGTCCAGCACCGCCGCGGCGTCGCGATCGGCCGAGCTCTGCTGGTTCTCGACGACCAGCGACCCCACCACGTTGGGCCTCGGGCCGCTCACTGCGCGGAGCCCTTGATGCCGGCGACGATGACGTCGAGCCCGGCGCGAAACGCCGCGGCGGCCATCCGCTTGCCGCGCGGCGCCCCGGCGACCGCGCGTGACTCCTCCAGCGTTATCGAGCCCAGCAGGTAGGTGTACAGCACGGCGTGGGCGGCGAGCGCGTCGGCTTTCGCCAATCCGGCCTCGCGCAGCAGCGAACGGCTCAGCCGATCCAGCCGGCGAGCTGGCTCGTTCCCGCTGATCGTCTGCAGGATCGCCGCCACGCCAGGGACGTCGAGAATGGTTTCCCTTGCCGTGCAGTAAAATTCGATGATCTGGGATGGCCAGGGGCCATCCGGCGGCGACGGGATCTCCGACAGCACCGATTCGGCGAGCAGCTCGATCGCGGCGCGTTTCCCCGGGACGTGGTAGTAGACCGAGGGCGCGGCGGCGCCGAGTTCCGCGGCGAGCTCACGCATGGTCACCCGGTCTACGCCGACACGCTTGGCCACGGTGCGCAGCGCGGCCAGCACTTCGGCCCGGTCGAGTTCGCCGTACGTGCGTTTGAGTCCCGCCTTACTCGCGACGGCCATCTCAGTCGGATTCGATCGGTGTTCGAAGATATTCGATCATTGTTAGAATCTACCCGCTAGCAGCCCGTCGCCGTCAAGACGAAGCTGGGTAAGATCCGCGCAATGGCAAAGCTGTCGGTAGCGACACCCGTGGTGACGATGTTCCCGTGGGCCAGTGGCGGCTGGGAGAAGACGGCCTCGATCGAGGACCTCGCCCACATCGCCGAGGCCGCAGATCGACTCGGCTACCACCACCTCACCTGCAGCGAGCACATCGCGCTGCCCGCCGTCGAGCAGGAACGCCGGGGTGCCCGCTACTGGGATCCGCTGGCGACGTTCGGCTATCTGGCCGCGCGCACCCAGCGAATCCGGTTGGCCACCAACGTGCTGGTGCTCGGCTATCACCACCCACTCGAGATCGCCAAGCGCTACGGCACGTTGGACACCGTGAGCAACGGCAGGCTCATCCTCGGCGTCGGCGTCGGCAGCCTCAAGGAGGAATTCGACCTCATCGGCGCCCCGTTCGACGACCGCGGGGCGCGCGGCGACGACGCGCTGCGGGCGCTGCGCGCATCGCTGTCCGTCCCCGAGCCCGCCTATCACGGCGAGTTCTATTCGTTCGAGGGCATGGTCGTCGACCCCTGCGCCGTCCAGGATCGCGTCCCCATCTGGATCGGCGGGCGCACGCTGCGCTCGCTGCGCCGGGCCGCGACGTTGGCCGACGGCTGGGCGCCCTTCGGCGTGAGCCTGCAGCAGGTGCGAGAGTGGTTGGGCCGCTTCGATCTTCGGCCGGACTTCGAGGTCGTGCTGCCACCGCCGGCGCTGCTGAACCCCATCGACGAGCCGGAGGCCACCCGCGACGCTCTCGGCGAGACGGCCGAACACGGCGCCACCATCATCAGCGCGGTGTTCCGCCACACGTCGCTGCGGCACTACCTCGACTGCCTGCAGGCGCTGGCCGAGCTGCATCCACCCGGGGGTCCCGCGTGATTCGCGTCCGGGCCGGCGTTTTCAGCATCACCGCGACGGCCCGGCCGACGACCCGGATGTTCAAGGCAGTTATCTGCGCTGGCACCTGCTGGACCACATGCCCGAGCAGTATCAGTTGCCCGGCATCGTGCACGGGCTGCGGTGGATCGCCGACGGCGACTACGCGAACCATCGGTTGGCCGCGAATGGGCCGCTGTCCGACGTCGGCAACGTCGTGCACTACCTCGTCGGTGATCCCGTGGAACAGACCTTCGACGACTTCGTGGCCCTCGGCCGCGCGCTGCGGGAGAACGGCCGCTTCCCCGTCATGCGGCCGTCGCTGCAAGTGGCGGGACTGCGGCTGCTGCAGTGGCACGCGGCGCCGCACGCGTTGATCTCGCCGGAGGTCGTGCCGTTCCGCCCGAGCCGCGGAATCCTGCTGATCGTCGAGGAACCCACCGACGGCCGTTCCGACGAGTGGCTGCAATGGCTGCACGCCGAGCATTACCCGGCGTTGCTCGCCGCGCCCGGTACCGCCGGCGCGTGGACGTTCGGTTCGAGCGCGGGATGGAGCCACCTGCCGAAGGGGTGGCGCACCGACCACCAATACATCACCGTCGTCTACCTCGACGCCGACCCGCTGGCGACGACCGCCGCGTTGGCTGCGCTGGTCGAAGAGCGGTGGCGGTCGGGGGCCGTGCGGCCCGTCTTCGCCGGCCCGCTGCGGACGATGATCGGCTGGGACGCCTGGCCGGGCTGACCGTTGTCCACCGCGCTGGTCTCTGAGATGCTGACGGCTTGGACATCTTCGCGGAGTGGCAAAAAGGCGCAACCGAACTTCGTTGGCGGTCAACTACGGGAGCCAACGGCGGGCAGGAAGTCGGGGTCTTCAGCCGCCGCTGCGGAACGCCGGGCGCGCCCCCGCTGGTGCTCGTCCACGGCTTTCCGACGTCGAGCATCGACTACTTCGGCCTGGCGGGTGAACTGAGCTCCGAGTTCGACATCTACCTGCTGGACTTCCCCGGTTACGGGCTGTCCGACAAACCACCTGAGCCATACGTCTACTCCCTGTACGACGATGCGCGCCTGCTGGTCTACGCGATCACCGAGGTGTGGAACCTGACCGGATTCCGCATCCTCACCCACGACCGCGGCAGCAGCGTCGGCATGATCGCGGTGGCCATGCTGGCGGCCCAGGATCCGCCCGTCGCACCGCTCGACCTCATCCTGACGAACGCCAACATCTACCTTCCGCTGTCCAACCTGACTGCGTTCCAGACCGCGTTGCATAACCCCGCAACCGCCAGGGCCACCGCGGCGGCAACAACGCCCGAGATGCTGGCCGCCGGCATGGGCGCCAGTACGTTCATGCCCCGCCGCACGCTGGACGATCCGGAGATCGCCGCGTTGGCCAAGTGCTTTGCCCACAACGACGGGATCCGGGTGCTGCCCGACACGATCCAGTACCTGAACGAGCGCGCCGCCGACGAAACCAGTTGGCTGGAAACGCTTTCCAAGAGCACCGTCAACACGACGGTGGTGTGGGGTCTGCACGACAACGTGGCGCCGCTGCGGGTCCCCTACCACATCTGGCAGGCGTACCTGAAGGAAAAGCCCGGGCGAAACCGCTACTGGGTGATCCCGGGCGCCGACCACTACGTGCAATGCGATGCCCCAGGGCAGTTGGCCCAGATCGTGCGGCTGACCGCGCAGGGCGAGGACATCCCGCTGCAGACGCTGGGGAACCAGCCCGACGGCGCGGTGCTGGTGGACCAAAGCGCCTCGTAGGGGCCGATAACTTGCGGATGCCTGTGGGTCTGCGTACAGGACACCCATGAATCTATTTCCAGCGTTCACCTTCGCTTAGGCTCGCGGCTACGAACCGCTTACCCGCCAGCCCCGGGTCTGTCTCGGTTACTCCACTTTGACGGTGGGCTTGCCCGAAAGGAGCCTAGCGTTTGACTGCGCCGATTTGGATGGCCTTCCCGCCGGAAGTGCATTCGGCGTTGCTGTCCAGCGGGCCCGGACCCGGGCCGCTGATCGCGGCCGCAAGCGCATGGAATTCGCTCAGCGCCGAATACAGTTCGGCCGCAGTCGAACTCGCCGACTTGCTGGCTGCGGCGCAAGCCGGGGCGTGGGAGGGTCCGAGCGCGGCGCAATACGTGGCCGCCCACGCGCCGTACCTCGCGTGGCTGCAACAGGTCAGCGTCGACAGCGCCGCGACGGCGGTGCAGCAGGAGGTCGCCGCGACGGCGTACACCATTGCGCTGGCCACCATGCCGACGCTGCCCGAGCTGGCGGCCAACCACGCCATGCACGCGGCGTTGCTGGGGACGAACTTCTTTGGCATCAACACCATCCCGATCGCCGTCAACGAAGCCGACTACACGCGGATGTGGGTGCAGGCCGCCACCACCATGACCGCGTACCAGACGGTGGCGACGGCGGCGGTGACCGCGTCCCCGGAAACCATGGCGGCCCCGCAGATCATGAGCGCGGACATGAGCTCGGGTTCGGGGATGAACAACGGGTCGGGCATGAACAACGGCTCCGGTACGGGCAGTGGCTCGGGCATGGGTAGCGGGTCGGGTATGGGTAGCGGCTCGGGCATGGGGATGGGAAATCCCACCGGGCCCATGGGAACCCAATTGCCCACCACGCTTCAGGAGTTGCTCAACGACCTGTTCCCCTTCAACCCCTTCTCGCCCAGCACCCCGTCGGTGCATCCGAGCCTGGCGATGCTGCTCCCGCGCATGGAAGCGATGCTGTCGAACTACGCGAGCAACCCCGTGCAGTTCATGGAGGCGCTGTTGTATCTCGGCGCCCAATCCGTCATCCACCGGACCATGTATCTGATCTGGCTGGTGCTCAACAATCCCCTGGCGATACCGGCGTTCCTGCTCAGCAACCCGATCTACACCATGGGGCTGGCCGCCCCCTGGGTGGCGATGCCCGCCGGCGCGGCGGCCGGACTCTCGGGTCTGGCCGGGCTCGCCGCGCTGCCGCCGCCGGTGGTTCCGGGCGTCGTACCGCTCCCGATGGTCCCCGCGCCCCACGTCATGCCCATCGGGACTCCGTCGTCGACGGTACCGGTGCCGATGTCGCATACACCGCCGGCTCCGGCCCACGCACCTGCCGCCACGCCCATCGCCGGCGCGCATCCCCCGATCCCGCCCACGCCGTCCGGCCCGGTCACCGGTGCGGAGAGTCTCGCGTTTTCCTACCTGGTGGGGGTGTCCGCGCTGGAATCCCAGGCCTCGGCGAGCGCCAAAGCGAAGGGTAGGACGGCGCCCGAGGCCCAGAGCGCCGAGATACCCGCGGCCGCCGCGACGCCGCGAGAGCCGACGAAGGCGCGGCGGCGCAGGCGAGCCGAAATGCCCGGTCGCCGTTACGAATACATGGAGTCCGACGAGCCGGCAGGCACGTCCCGTGCAGTACCCGTAGCCGGCCTGACCACGCTGGCCGGAGACAACTTCGGCCGGGGACCTACCGTCCCGATGCTGCCCGGGAGCTAGCGTCCCGCACGCAGTCGTGGTTATGTCCATCCGGTGACAAACGCTGACGACGATCGCCGATGGCTCACCCCCGGTGTCGGGGCGGTCGCGGCGACGAGCTTTTTCTCGGATGCCGGTCACGAGGTGACCACGTCGGTGCTGCCCGCATTCCTCACCGGCACGCTTGGGGCCTCCGCCGCGGCGCTCGGCGTCATCGACGGGATCAGCGACGCCATGATCGGCGTCATGAAGTTGGTCGGCGGGCCGCCGGCGAATCATCCCGAGCAGCGGGGAAAGATCACCTCGGCGGGCTACCTGGCCACCGCCGTGGCGACCGGCGCCGTCGGCATCGCCGCGACGGTCTGGCAGGTCGGCGCGTTGCGCGCCCTGGCCTGGATGAGCCGCGGTGTGCGGTCGCCGTCGCGCGACGCGCTGCTGTCCTCGTTGAGCCCGGAATCGGCACACGGCAGGGCATTCGGGCTCGAGCGCGCCGGCGACAACCTCGGCGCGGTGCTCGGGCCGTTGCTAGCCGCCGGACTCGTCACCTGGATAGGCATTCGGCCCGCCCTCTGCCTGGCCGCGATTCCCGGCCTCTTCGCGGCCCTGGCCATCCTGATAGCCGCACGCGAAGCGCGCCAACGGCTTCGGGCCGAGGATCGCGCACCCGGGCGCCGATTCGACTTCGGCGCGCTGCGCGATGCCGGCATGGTGCGGGCATTGCTGCCCGTCGCGCTGTTCGAATTCGGCAATATTGCAACGACATTGCTGATCCTGCGCTCCACCGAACTGCTCACCACGCCGCAGCGGACGGTGACCGCCGCGACCTCGCTGGCGATCCTGATCTACGCCGGGCACAACGCGGTGGCCACCGTCGGGTCGCTGGTCGCGGGACGCTGGTACGACCGCGCCGGGCCACGCGCGGTATTCGCGACGGGCGCGGCCGTCTACGTCGTCGGCTACTTGGTGTTCGCGGCGGGCGCGCACAGCGCGCTCGTCATCGCATTGGGCTTTGCGCTCGCCGGGGCGGGCATCGGGCTGGCCGAGCCGACCCAATCGGCCGTGGTGTCCCAGCTGCTGCCGGACCGACTGCGCGGCAGCGGTTTCGGCGTGCTCGGGGCGGTGCAGGCCGGCGGCGACGTGGTGGCCACGGTCGTCGCGGGCGTGCTCTACACCGTGGCCTCCCCCGCGGTCGCCTTCGGCTATGCGGCGGTCTGGATGGCGTTCGCGGTCCTCGCCTCGGGCATGCTGCGGCCGGCGCGCTCCGTGTAGCGCCTCGAACGTGAAACTAACTTCACGCTGGAGTTCGAGCGTGAAACTAACTTCACGTTCGGCGGAAATGGGGGTCCTACTGCCCCACAACCACCGGCAGGCGCGCCCACCCGCGCACGCTCGCGGTGTGCGCGCGTTGGGCGTTCGCGTAGTCGACTTCCCAGTCGGGCCAGCGCCTGAGGACTTCCTCGAAGGCCACCCGTGCTTCCAGTCGCGCCAGGGCCGAGCCCAAACAGAAGTGCAGACCCTGCCCGAAGCTGAGATGGCTTCCGCCGCGGTGGATGTCGTAGGTGTCCGGATCCGAGAAGTGGCTTTCGTCGCGGTTGGCCGACGCGTTCAGCAGCAGCATGAACGACCCCTCGGGAATCGCGCGGCCATAGTGCTCGGCATCGCGCGCGACGTAGCGGGCCTGCACCGGCGACGGCGGCTCGAAGCGCAGCGTCTCCTCGATCGCGCCGGGGATCAACGACGGGTCTGTGGCGAGTTCGCGGCGTTGATCCGGGTGATCGGACAATAGTTGTCCCATGAAACCGATTAAGCGAGCGGTGGTTTCGTTGCCGGCGCCGGCGATCATCGCCGTGTACGCCAGCACCTCGGTCCGCGACAGGGGCCGCCGCGTGCCATCCGGCTCGTCGATCTCGGCCCGCAGCAGCTCGGTCATCAGGTCATCGGACGGATTACTGGCCCGCCATTCGATGTACTCGGCGAACAACGCGATGGAATTCGCGAAAACACTCGCATCGACCGCGGCGGGGTCACTGTCCCTGGACAATTCGATGTTGGCGACGCTTTGGTCCCGGATCTTCTCTTGGTCCTCTTCCGGGATTCCCAAGAGATAGCCGATGGTCCGCATCGGCATCATCGCGCCAAGGTCGCGGATGAAGTCGAAACCACTCCCGCCGACCAGCGGGTCGAGCTCGCGGACACAGAACCCGCGCACCATGTCCTCCACCGCCAGCATGCGTCGCGGCGTGAACACGCGGGACAGCAGCTTGCGGTGCAGATCGTGCAGCGGCGGGTCCTCGAAGAGCAGAATGCCCGGTGGCACTTCGATATTCGCGAACAGGATGTCGGCGGTGGTGCCGCGACCGGACCGGTAGGTTTCCCAGTTCGGCAGCTCGCGCACCACGTCGTCGTATCGGCTCAGCGCAAAGAAGTTGTATTTCTCGTTGTAGTACAGCGGCGCTTCTTCGCGCATCCGCTTCCACACCGGATACGGGTTCGAGTCGATCTCGACATCGAACGGGTCGTAGTACAACTCAACGGCACTCGGGCTTGTCATGGTCGGATCCCTAACTCAGTCGTTGCGGTGCAAGAAGCCGTGCAGGAGGGCTTGGACGAGTTCCTCAACGATCACCTCCCGCGGCGGTGGTTCGTTGCCGAAGTACGTGGAACGCAGGGCGGCCATGCCGGCGATCATCGACACCGTCGAGTGGGCAGGCAGGTCGGGATGGTCGGAGCGCAGCCCGCGCAATTGCATGCCCTCGACGCTGATTTGGCCCAGCACCGTGACGGCCCTGCGGATCTCGGCGATGCCGGCGTCCGCCTTTTCCTCGTCGCTAAGGTTTTCGGCCGCCATCAGGGTCAGCAGCAGACCCTGGTGTTCGACGAACACGTCGTAGAGCTGCGACACGAAAAGCCGGGTCAGCTCCTCCTCGTCGGTCTCCTCGGGGACCACCGACTTCCAGGTCGTCCCGAATTCGTCGACAAAGCTGACGAAGGGCACGACGAGCGCCTCGCGGAACAGCGCCGCCTTCGAACCGAAGTTGCGGAACAGCAGGTGTTCGGTGACCCCGGCGGCCTGGGCGATTTCACGCGTCGTGGTGCTGCGATAGTCCTGGCCGGCGAACAGCGCCCGGGCCGCGTCGAGCAGCAGCCTGCGTGGCTCCCCACGCGGCCGGCGCGCGACCGTAGCCGGAACCGGCTGCTTGGTTGCTCGCTGGGGCACCGCTGTTCACTCCTGTCGAAACGGTCGACCGTCGTGGGGATAGTATCCGCTATCTCCATAGGATAGTATCCACTACCTTAAAGGCGAAACCATCGAAAGGGTGGCACCATGGGCGCTGTCATCATGCTCGGCACGCTGTTCGGCCTGATCGTGCTGATATTCGGGCTGGTACTTCGCTTCGATCCGGAGGCGCGGCGCGCGCCGAGCGACGAGGGCCACCAGTGAACACGCAGATGACGGCGGTGATGGCCGGGGCCCAGTACTTTTCCTACGTCGCGAGCATCGCGTTCCTGATCGCCGGCATCTATCTGAGCTACCGGCGCCGCCGCGTCCACCCGCTTTTGCTTCTCGGCATTTCGGCGATCTCGTTCTCCTGGATCGAATCGCCCTACGACTGGGCGATGTACGCGCAGTTCCCACCCGGACTGCCCCGCATGCCGTCCTGGTGGCCGTTGAACGTGACGTGGGGCGGGTTGCCGCTGGCGGTGCCCATCGGCTACGTCTCCTACTTCATCATTCCCGCCGTCACCGGGGCCGCCCTCGGGCGGTGGCTGAGCGCAAAGTTCAACTGGCGCAGGCCAATTACCTTGCTCGTCGTCGGACTGGTCGTCGGGTTCTGCTGGGCGTTGTTCTTCAACGCCTACACCGGAGCACAGCTCGGCAACTTCTACTACGGCTACGTGATTCCCGGCCTCGCGATATTCGAGGGCACCAAGCACCAGTACCCGCTGTACGACTCGCTGGCCATGGGCATCCAGATGATGCTCTTCACCTACCTGCTCGGACGCACCGACGCCGAGGGCCGAAACGTCATCGACATGTGGGCCGACAAGAGATCGAAAACCCGGGGGCAATCCGCGGCGCTGTCGATTGTCGCCGTCATCGTCGTCGGACACCTGGTGTACGGCGCGGTCTTTGCGCCCCACCTCATCACGAAGCTGGGCGGCTACGTGACCGCGGGCCCGACGGAGCAGCTGTACCCCGGCGTGCCCAACCAGCCCAAGTAACGGGAGACCGCGTGAGTTACGAAAGTACGGCCGAGCCCATCAAAATCGGCTACCTGATGGACTTCCTGCTGCCCGAGGGCTTTCCCAAGACGTACTTCGAAGACCTGACAAAGCCTTTCGACCTCGTCTTCCAAAAGGGTGTCGAGCAGGGGCTTATCGATCGGCCGGTCGAGATCATCTACCGCGAAGTCGAAGGCCTGCCCAAGGGTTCGGTCAAAGCGGTCATCGATGCGTACGGCGAACTCTGTGACGAGGGGTGCCTGGCCGTCTTCGGCCCGAACATCGGCGACAACGTGATCCCGGCCCGGGAAGCCATCGAGGAGCGCTTCAAGGTTCCCTGCATCAGCGTCACGGGGTCGGACGTAGCGCTCAGTGAATGGGTTTTCGCGTTTCCAATGGGCTCGCACACCGACGAGCCGATCTTTTGGTCCGACCTGCTGGCCAAGGGCGGGCACACCGAAGTCGGTGTGCTGGTGGAGCAGTCCCTAGTGGGCGAGACATATCTGAAAAACTTTCGGGACGCGTGTAAACGCAAGGACATTCGCATCGTGGCCGAAGCGTCGATCGCACAGACCGCCGGAGACGTCACGGCCGCCGTCACCGCGCTGCACGACGCCAAGGTACAGGCAATCGTGCACTGCGGGTTCGGCTTCGGGGTCGTGTTCATCAATCCGGCGCTCGAGGCGCTGGGATGGGATCCGCCGCGGTTCTGCGGCACCGCCTTTCAGAATGCCTGGCTCAACCCGATCATGTGGAACGCGTTCATGGGCTGGACCGGCGTCGACCAATACGACGAGGGCAACACGGTCGGGCAGAAATTCCTCGACGAGTACAACGCGGCCTACGGCCGGCGCCCGGAATGGTGTGTGCCCGTGGTCAATAGGGATGTCGCGCACACGCTGCTGCGGGCGCTCGCCGACGCCCACCCGCTGAGCCCCCGCGGCGTGAAGGAGGCACTCGAGCGCGTCAAGATGTTGCCGGCCGCGTCAGGCGCCCCCGGCACCCGGGTGTCGTTCGGCAACTGGACGCGCCGGGCCTGGATGGGTGCGGGCTACCTCGTCGCGCGGCGGCTCGATGCCGACGGCGTCAACTCCCACCTCGTCGACCGCTTCGGCGAGGAATAGCGCGCCCAACGTCGAGTTGTTGCGCGAATATGGGCCGATTTTGCCCGAGAAGTCGACGCTCGACGACCTGTTGACGCTCAGCCGAGCGCCTGGGGCAGCACCACTTCGCCCACGCGTTTGAGGTACGTCCACGCGATCTTGGGCGGCAGCCCGCCGCACAGCGGCGACAGGTTGAGCACCTGGCCGGACTTGACACGCGAAATCGCCTCGGGCACAGAGATAATCACGTGCGAGGTTCCGGTATCCCGCAACTCGTCGACGGTGTTGACGTGGCTGAAGCCGGCCGTCGTCTCGTCGCCGGGATTCCACGCGGCGTAGGTGCGCACGTCGTGCAGCAGGTGTTCGCCGATCTCTTTCCACGCCTGGTCCACGTCGTCGGCGACGAACACGACCGAGGGGGTGTTGCGGTCGGGGAACATCGTCGGCCCGGGCGTGTGGCCGTGTTCGCGGCACGCCTCCTCGTAGGCCTCCTGCATGCCCGGCGCGTTGGCGTTGCCCAGCATGCCCAGGCCGTACCTGCCGGCCCGGCGGGCCGCCGCAACCGTTCCGCCGCCCCACATCATCGCGGGCCCGCCGGGGCTCAATGGGCGGGGCGTCACGGTGATCTGCCGCCCGTCCTCGACGACGGTCTCACCGGCGAGCAGGCGCCGCAACAGCGAGAGCTTCTCGTCGCAAACACGGCCGCGCTTCTTGATCGGCACGCCGAAGTGCTCGAATTCCTCGGGCCGGTAGCCCAGCGCCAGGATGTAGGACGCCCGCTTGTTGCTGATGATGTCGAGGACCGCCATGTCCTCGGCGAGGCGCACGGTTTCGTAGAACGGCAGGATCAGGATCAGGCTCAGCCCCAGCCGCTGTGTTCGCGCAGCCACCGAGGAGGCCAGCAGGAACGGTGACGGCAGGTAGCCGTCCTCGGAGCCGTGGTGCTCGCAGATGACGGCGGCCAGGCCACCGTGTTCTTCGGCCCAGGCACACATTTCGGGCGCCGCCGCGTACAAATCGGCTGGGGGCGCGGCCCATTCGGGATCGCGCATGTCGAAGCGCAATGTGTACACGGCAACCTCCTAGGGGCCTAATCGTAGTGATGCACGTTACACGTTCAGTCGAAGGCGTAAAGCGGCAGCGTGGTGGGAATGTCCAGCGAGCTCAGCAGGCCCGGGGGCGCGTCCACGACGTACGGGATCGCGTTGACGACGCGCATCGCCGTCGCCGCCATCGCCGCATGGCCCGCGGCGTGCCCCTCGGCCGCCCCGAGCGTGAGCTCGCAGTGGATGTCGGGATCGCCCTCGATGTCGACCCGATACGTGGCGTCACAGTCCGACGTCGGCCAGCCGGGCGCGACGTCACGGGCCATTCGGATGACGTGCTCGATGACGATGGCCTCGTTGCCGTTGACCACTCCGGCGGCGCGCGTGCGCACCGCCCCGCAGGTGCCCGCCTTGATGGTGCCGAAGGCGACCTCGATGTCGCGGTCGGTCAGCTCCCGATCGAGCGAACCGCGAATCTCCTGCACCTCGACACCCAGGCCCTCGGCCATGAGATAAATCGGTGCTTTCCAAGCCAATTCGATGAATCCCGGCGTCTTCAGCATCGGCTCGAAGTCCAGCGGCCGGCCGAAGCCCATCCCGTCCATCATCACGTCGGCCACCGGATAGTGGTCGTTGAGCGCGACCTCGCTGGCCGTGATCCGGCGAATGCTCTTGGACTGCGTCGTCATCAACAGGGCGAGCTGATCGGAAGCGAAGCCGGGAAAGATGCCCGACACGTAGAACGACGCCTGGCCGGCCCTGGCCGCCGCGTCCAGCTCGTCGCGCCAGTGGGGCGCGAAATAGGACGGCGGGTACACCAGGCTCGTCGACGACGTCGACACCACGTTGATCCCCGCGGTCAACAGGCGCACGTAGTCGGGTACCGCCGCGCCGTCGCGGTCGGGTCCGCTGGCCGCGTACACCACACAGTCGGGCTTGAGCGCGATCAGCGCGTCGGCGTCGTTGGTGGCTTTCAGGCCGATCGGCGCACCGCCGCCCAGCTCGCCGGCGTCCTGGCCCACCTTGTCGGGCGAATGCACCCAGACGCCAACGAGTTCCAGATCGGGCCTGCGTCGGATGCCGTCGATCGCGATCGACCCGACTCCCCCGGTGGACCACACCACAACACGCATCGGCACTCTCCTCACTGGTCGTGTGCAAAGGCGGCCGCGGCCCGCTCGAGATAGGGCCACGCCACCTCCGGTGCGACGCCGCCGCACAGCGGAGCCAGCGGCAGCAGCTGTCCGGCGCCCACATAGGCGATCGCCTCATCGGGGCTGAAGATGCGGTAGGGGCCGCCGTCCTCGCTGTCCTTCCGCAGCGCCGCGACGCTGTCGGCGCGGGTGATGCTGGCGACCGAATCGTCGTGCGGTCGGTAGGACGCCGCGATCTTCGCATCGTGCAACAGGTGCAGCCCCAGTTCGTCCCACGCCGCGTCGACATCGTCGGCCACGAAAACCGCTGTCGGAGCGCCCGACTGGGGGAACTGAATCATGCCGGGTTCGTGCCCGTGCGCGCGGCACTGCTCCTCGTAGTACTCCTTCAGCCCCGGCGAGGCGGTCTGGGAGATGAACCCCATCCCGTGGCGGCCGGCCCGCCGCGCCGCGGCCTTGCTGCCGCCGGCGATCAGCATCATCGGGATCGACGCACACGCCGGGGTGACGCGCACCTTGCGGCCCCGGTATTCGACGGTTTCGCCCCGCACCAGCGGGCCCAGCACGTCCAGCATCTCGTCGGCGACTCGACCGCGCGCGCTCATGTCGGCGCCGAAGTGGTCGTATTCCTCGCGCCGATGCCCCACCCCGAACGCGTAGGACACCCGGCCGCGACTGATCAGGTCCAGCACACTGATCTCTTCGGCGAGCCGGACCGGGTCCCACAGCGGAATCGGTACGGCGGCCAGCAGAATCGCCAGGCTGTTCGTCCTGGCCGCGATGGCCGAAGCCAGCGTCAGCGGCACCGGCAGGTGGCCGTCGTCGGCGCCGTGGTGCTCGGACAGCACCGCGAGCACGGCGCCGCGAGTCTCCGCCCAGGCGCACATGTCGATCGCCGCGGCGTACAGGTCGGCGGCCGGCCCGGCCCACGCCGGCGCGCGCATGTCGAATCTCAGCGTGAACATCAGCGAATTGCCCGGTCGGCCGTCACACCCCGCAGATTAACCTAAGATTTGTTCATTAGGATAGTACTTACTCTCTTAAACCCTTGACCGTGCGGCATGGCGGCTGTTAGCTTCCGAGTCGAACGTTGGGTAACTGTCGGCGTAAGGGCAACGGCCGCCTCAGCTTTCATCGCGTACGCAACTGAGGAGGAACACAATGACGGCTCAACGCGTAGTCGTATGGGCGACCGGCGGTATCGGCTCGATCGCCATCCGCGCCATCGACCGGCGCCCCAATCTGGAGCTGGTCGGGGTATGGGTGCACTCCCCCGACAAGGACGGCAAGGACGCCGGCGAACTTGCCAACGGCGAGCCGATCGGCCTGAAGGCCACCAACGACGCCGACGCGCTGATCGCGCTCAAGCCCGACTGCGTGATCTACGCGGCCAGCGGCCCGGAACGCGACGCGCTGGCCATCCCGGACTACGTCCGGCTGCTGGAGGCCGGAATCAACGTCGTCACCACCAGCACCACGCGCTTGGTCAATCCGCACGAATACGAGCCCGCGGAGTGGCGCGACCAACTCGTCGCCGCGGCAAAGCAGGGCCAGTCGTCGCTGTACGCGTCGGGGATCGAGCCGGGCTTCGCCGCCGACTACCTGCCGTTGGTGCTGTCCACGCAGTCGTCGTCGATCGACAAGATTCACGCGTGGGAGATCGGTCTGTACGACGACTACGGCGTGCCCGACATCATGAGTGACGCACTGGGTTTCGGCCGCCCACTGGATTACGAACCGTGGATCGGCTTCGCGGGCGCGATCGCGGGCGAATGGCAGGGTCAGATCAGGTTGATCGGCGACGCCCTGGGCGTCGAAGTCCAGGAGGTCCGCGAGTTCTTCGACCGCGCGGTCACCAACCGGACGCTGAACGTCGCGATGGGCACCGTCGAGGCCGGAACCTGCGGGGCGCTGCGGATGCGCGCCACCGGGATCGTCGACGGCCGCGAAGCCATCATCATCGAGCACGTCACGCGGCTGGCGCACGACGTCGCCCCGGACTGGCCGGAGGGCATCGGCGACCTGTCCTACCGCGTCCAGATCAGCGGCGATCCCGACATCGACTGCTCGCTGGCGGCGACGCTGAAGGATCCGAAAAAGGCCGGGGTCGGCAGCATGACGTCCGGGGCCGGCGCGATGGTCGCCACCGCGATGCGCGTCGTCAACGCCGTGCCGTATGTCGTTGCCGCACAGCCCGGGCTGCTGAGTTCGGTGGACCTGCCCCTGACGATCCCGCAGGGCGCGTTTGTGACCGGCTGAGTCCGGCGGGGCGTCCGCGGCCTAGTCTGCGGGAGTGACGCCGAATCCACTCGAGGAACTCACGTGGGCGCAGCTGCGGCTGCGCACCAGCATGAAGTGGCGCGCGCATCCCGCCGACGTCCTGCCGTTGTGGGTTGCCGAGATGGACGTCAACCTGCCGCCAACCGTCGCCGACGCGTTGCGCAGGGCGATCGACATCGGCGACACCGGATACCCGTCGGGCACCGCATTCGCCGAGGCAGTCAGCGAATTCGCTTCGCGGCGTTGGCAATGGCACGACCTCGAGGTCGCCCGCACCGCGCTGGTCCCCGACGTCATGCTCGGTGTCGTCGAGACGCTGCGGCTCGTCACCGACCGCGGCGACACCGTCGTCGTCAATCCTCCGGTCTACGCGCCGTTCTACGCCTTCGTGTCGCACGACGGCCGTCGCGTGCTCGAAGCGCCACTGAGCGCCGAGGGCCGAATTGATCTGGACGCGTTGGAGGATGCCTTCGCCGGCGCGCGGTCGGGGGGTGGGAAAGTCGCCTATCTGCTGTGCAATCCGCACAACCCGACGGGGACCGTGCACACCGCCGACGAGTTGCGCGGTGTCGCCGAGCGGGCCCGCAGGTTCGGCGTCCGGGTGGTGTGCGACGAGATTCACGCGCCGGTCATCCTGCCGGGCTCGCAATTCACCCCGTACCTCACCGTGCCGGGGGCCGAGGATGCGTTCGCGCTGATCTCCGCGTCGAAGGCCTGGAACCTCTCCGGGCTGAAGGCCGCCCTGGCCATCGCCGGTCCCGAAGCCGCCGCGGACCTGGGCCGGATGCCCGAAGAGGTCAGCCACGGGCCCAGCCACCTCGGCATCATCGCGCACACCGAGGCCTTCAGCACCGGCGACGAGTGGCTCGATGGGTTGCTCGACGGGCTCCACGCCAACCGGGCATTGTTGGGCGATCTGGTGGCCGAGCGGCTACCCGGGGTGAAATATCAACGCCCACAAGGGACTTACCTGGCGTGGCTGGACTGCCGCCAGCTCGGGTTCGACGAGGAAGCCGCCGGCGGCCTTGCCGTGGTGGCGGATCTGTCGGGGCCGGCGCTGTGGTTCCTCGAGCACGCCCGCGTCGCGCTGAGCTCCGGCCATGTCTTCGGAACCGGCGGCGCCGGTCACGTACGGCTGAACTTCGCGACCTCGCAGGCCATTCTCACCGAGGCCGTGTCGCGAATGGAACGCGCGCTAGCCGGTTAGCTTACAGCGCAACGCTTTTCAGTCAGGTAGCAGTTCCTCGGTGCCGCGGCCCAGGTTGCGGAACCCCTCGGCGGGCTTCTTGAAGCCCAAGACGTAGGGCAGCGAGCCCAACTCGAACTTCGTCAGCACACCCAGCCGGGCGACCAGGCCGCGCTCCCGCACCAGCGGCGGCACGTCGGAGGTCGTCAGGTCGATGTAGTGCGTCGACGTTTCCCCGATGCCCTCGAAGTCGTGCGTCAGCGGAAGGCAGAGCTGGCGAACCGGGTCGTCCAGGAGTTGTGCCACGGCGTCCGTCATCAGCACGTACTCCGAGACGGGCACCACGTTCTTGAGCATGCGATGCACGAGGATGACGTCGAGACTGGCGAGTTTGTGCTGGCGTTTGATCTTCTGCTCGGCGACTTCGCCCTCGTGAACGACGAATTTGAGCGTCAGGTTGTCCAGCTGCAGGCAGCAGTCGCACTCGCAGCCGAACTCCTTCTTGACCCGCGCCCGTCGTTCGAAAAAGGACCGGCGCATCTGCGATAACCGGTCGCAGACCAGCACTTTCGCATCGCCGTCGGGCTCCCAGAAGAAGACGGCGTCGCCCTCGAGCTCCGCCACCTTGAGACCCTTGCCAGCGTCGATGACGGACTCCAACAGTTCTGCCACCGTGAGCTGGGCGTGGGCCAGATGCATCCGATTCCAGTTCATGTAGTGCGTGTATCCGCTGATGTCCGCGATCAGCAGAACCGCACGCCGGATGGCCATAAATTCGCTATTTTAGTTGCCTGCCATCGTCTGCCCAAGGAAATCTTGTACTGGACGAACGCGCGCTGCAGAGAGCAGGCTTGCAGAGGTGCTAGTCCACTGGAGGAGCTACATATGCATGTGCTGCGAACCCCAGACTCCCGGTTCGAGAACTTGGAAGGCTATCCGTTCGTAGCGAACTACCTTGACGTGGCGGCAAGCGACAGCGAGCCGGTGCGCATGCACTTTCTGGACGAAGGCCCCATCGACGGGCCGCCGATCGTGTTGCTGCATGGCGAGCCCACCTGGAGCTACCTGTACCGCACCATGGTTCCGCCGCTGGCCGACGCCGGTAACCGCGTGCTGGCGCCCGACCTGATCGGCTTCGGCCGCTCCGACAAGCCCAGCCGGATCGAGGATTACACCTATCTGCGTCACGTCGAATGGGTGACGGCGTGGTTCGAGCGCCTGAAGCTGAAGGACGTGACGCTGTTCGTACAGGACTGGGGATCGCTGATCGGCCTGCGCATCGCCGCCGAGCAGAGCGGCCGGATCGCCCGCGTGGTGGTAGCAAACGGCTTCCTGCCCCAGGCCCACGGGAAACCCAATCCCGCCTTTGCCGCGTGGCGGGCCTTCGCCCGCTACACCCCCGTGCTGTCCGCGGGCCTCATCGTCGCAGGCGGCACGGTTCGCCGGGTGCCGCCCAAGGTGCGGGCCGGCTACGACGCGCCATTCCCGGACAAGCGGTATCAGGCCGGGGCCCGGGCGTTCCCGCGGTTGGTGCCGACCTCAGCGCATGATCCGGCGGTGCCGGCCAATCGTGCGGCCTGGCGGGCCCTGGGCGAGTGGGAGAAGCCCTTCCTCGCAATCTTCGGGGAGCGGGACCCGATCCTGGGTCGCGCCGACGGGCCCCTGATTCGGCACATCCCGGGCGCCGCCGGGCAGCCGCACGCCCGCATCCACGCCAGCCACTTCATCCAGGAGGACAGCGGCCCGGAACTGGCCGAACGCGTACTTTCCTGGCAGAAGGCGCTGCTCTGATCGGCCGCATTATGTTATGTCGCAATGACTTCGACGGTATCGCCACCGTGTCGGAGGAGCGTGAGGCGGTGCGGCGAGTCGGGTAACCCGCCCCGGAATGCCGCGTTCGCTAGTGCTCCCGCACCTTCGGTGCGACGATCAGCGCATGGACATGATGGCGATGGGCCTGATGGGCACGGTCGTGGGTGCGTCCGCCGTGGGTATCGCGGGAATTGCGAAGTCGGCCGCCGACACATTGCTCCCGGGCATGATAGGCAGCACCCACAACAAGCACCAGACCAGGATCCACCTGCATACCCGGCGCTGCGACACGGTCCATCACTGGCGGGCCGGCCTGGCGCAGGCGCGAGACACCTACCGGCAGTGGGAGTGCGGGCCTCGCGGCGACGGTCCGCCGAACGTCGTCGGCGACGAATGGTTCGAGGGCTTGCGACCGTATTTGCCGGCCACCGGCGAGGCGGCGATATTCCGGAACGCCCACGAAGTCCATTGCGACAACCCGACTCTCACCCTGCTGTCGCTCGAGATCGGCCGCATCGAAAAGGAATGGGCGGACGAGGTCAAAGGGCGCAGACGTCGCCCCTGGAACCGCTGAAGCCTCATCCGGTGACGGCGAGCACCGCCGCGGCGAGCTCGGGACGACAGACGACCACATCCGGCAACTTCGGATCGGGCTGGTTGTAAAGCAGCGCCGACCCGTCGATGCGCGAGGTGTGCAGTCCGGCGGCCCGGGCCACCGCCACGGGTGCCGCCGAGTCCCACTCGAACTGCCCGCCCGCGTGCACGTAGACATCGGACAAGCCCTGGACGATCGACGCCACCTTGGCTCCGGCGGAACCCATTTCAACCAGGGTGCCGTCCAACGCGTCGCGAACGGCCAGGGCGACCGCCGGCGGGCGGGTGCGCGATACGACGATGCGCGGCTTGGCCGGCGCGGCGGGAGGGGCGTCGACCTGCGGAGTCGCCAACGTGACTCCCTGCGCCGGCAGCGCCACGGCACCGGCGATCAACTCGCCGGCCTGCCAGAGCGCCACATGCACCGCCCAGTCGTCGCGGCCAAGCTCGGAAAACTCCCGGGTGCCGTCGAGCGGGTCGACGATCCACACCCGCTCCGAGCGCAGGCGCACCGGGTCGTCGGCGCCTTCCTCGGACAACACCGCGTCGCCGGGACGCTCGGCGGCAAGGGCCGCCATCAGGAAATCGTGGGATCGCTTGTCTCCGGCCGCTTTTCGCTCGCTAGCCTCGGCGTCGGCGAATTCGTCGCGCACTCCCAGCAACAACTGCCCCGCCTCGGTGGCCAATCGCGCGGCCAGTGCGTGATCGCTCATCGGTTACTCCTAAGTTGGTAGCGTTGACCAAATTTACCGTGACACATTACTTGGCTAACAGCACACCCCCATATGACGTTCTGCCATAACCTTAAGAACGTGAGCGGGGGCAACGTCTCTTTATCGAGTCGGTTGGGGCGCACACCGCGGGGGCGCCTCACAGTGATCGGTGTCGTGGTGGCCATTGCGTTGATCGGCGTGGCGGGTTTTGTCGGCTTCGAGCTGACTCAGGGCCATCGAAGCACCTCGGGCCAGGCCACCACGCCGCTGCCGCCCGAGAGCGAGGCCATCCCCGGTTGCTACAACCCGTCCGTGCCGCCCACCGAGCGCCCGAAGAAGCTCAACGTCGTCGGGTGCGCGAGCGTTGCCGTTGGGCTGCAAGACATGTCATGGAGCACGTGGGGACCGCAGGGCGCCGACGGGACCGGCACCGCGGTCTTCAAGATGTGCGATCCGAATTGCGCGGCCGGCTACCAGCTCACCAAGCCCGTCGTGGTACACGCGTGGAATGCGCAGCCGCCGCGCCGTGACGCGATCTGCCAGCTCGGCCTGAAGATCTTCAACGACATGATCCTGGCCTTCCCGCAGGGCGCGCCGCCGCCCACCGCGCAGAAGATGGACACCCAGTACAAGGGATTGCCGGCGGTGCACTACGTCGACTACTCGCCCAGCAACAGCGGCGACACGCAATTCATCGGCTACACGTTCTGCAACTGAGATGCGCCGAACGTGCACTCAGTGCGGAAAAATCGGCAAATTCTCGCAGTGAGAGCACGTTCGGCGTAGGGAAAAGTCGCTTAGACCTCGACGACGACGGCGCCGCCCTGGCCGCCACCGGCGCACATCGCAGCGACGCCGATGCCGCCACCGCGGCGGGCCAGCTCGTAGACCAGCGTGGTGACCATTCGCGCGCCGGAGGCCGCGATCGGGTGACCGAGGCTGCAGCCGCTACCGGAGAAGTTCACCTTCTCCTCGTCGAGGCCGTACTCGCGGCACGCCGCGATGGGCACGGACGCGAACGCCTCGTTGATCTCCCACAGCGCGACGTCGCCCGGCGTCAGCCCGGCGCGTTCGAGCACCTTGCCGATGACCTTGACCGCACCCAGACCACAGTCCCGGGGCGGCACGCCCGCGGCGGCCCATGCCCGGACGGTGCCCATGACGTTGAGGTTGTTGGCCGTGGCGTAGTCGCGGTCGACCAGGGCCACGCCCGCGGCGGCGTCGTTGGTGCCGCTGCTGTTTCCGGCGGTGATCGAGAAGCCCTCGATTTCGGGATGCAGCACCTTGAGGCCGGCGAGCTTCTCGATGGTGGTGTCGCGACGGGGGTGCTCGTCGACGGAGAAGTCGACCACCGAGCCGTCGAACTGGGTGATCTTCAGCGGCAGGATCTCGTCGGCGAACTTGCCGGCGTCCTGGGCCGCGACGGCGCGCTGGTGTGAGCGGGCCGCCCAGGCGTCCATTTCCTCACGCGTGATGCCTGCGCTCTGGGCGGTGTTCCACCCGACGGTGATCGACATGTCCTTGGCGGGAGCATCCGGGGTCTCGACATGCGTCGGCGGCATCCAGCGCTCCTCGAACTTGAGCTCGGGGCCGGGGATACGCCAGTTGGTCAGCGGCGTCATCGACAGCGACTGCACGCCGCCGGCGATCAGCACCCGCTCCATGCCGGAACCGATCTGGGCCGAGGCGTTGCCGATCGCGGTGAGGCTGCCCGCGCAGTGGCGGTTGACCGACTGGCCGGGAACGTGCTCCAGGCCCGTCGCGCTGGCCGCATAGCGAGCCAAATCGCCACCGCCGTAATGCGATTCGGCGAAGATGATGTCGTCGATGTCAGCGGGGTCGACGCCGGAGCGGCGGACCACCTCGGGAAGCACGGCGGTGATCAGGGTCTCGGGCGGCGTATTGACCAGCGTTCCCTTGAACGAACGGCCGATCGCGGTGCGGACGGCTCCGACAATGACGGGTGTTCCCATGTTCTCAACCTCGTTGTTGTGGGCGGTCAGACGCCGCGAATCGTATCAAATACTGTATAGACAATAGTAATGGTCTAAGTTCAGGGAGCCGGGCTCCTGTGACGGCGCTAACAATTAAGCGGTTCGGGTAAATACGGAGGCCAACCCGGTGAAGACCAAAGGTGCGCTGGTCTGGGAACTGAACGAGCCATGGTCGGTGGAAGACATCGAAATCGGCGAACCCCGCCACGGTGAGGTGATGGTCCAACTGGAGACGGCCGGCCTGTGCCACTCCGACCACCACCTGATGACGGGCGACTTCCCGATCCCGAGCTATCCGGTGCTGGGCGGTCACGAGGGCGCCGGGATCGTCACCGAGATCGGCGAAGGTGTTCAGAACCTGGCCGTCGGCGACCACGTCGTGATGTCCTTCATCCCGTCCTGCGGTACGTGCATTCCGTGCCAGACGGGGTTGCGCAACCTGTGCGACCTGGGCATGGGCCTGCTGTCGGGCCAATCGGTATCGGACGGCTCGTTCCGGGTGACGGCCAAGGGACAGAATGTCATCCCGATGTCGCTGCTGGGGACGTTCGCGCCGTATGTGGTGGTGCACCACACGTCGGTGGTCAAGATCGACCCCACCATCCCGTTCGACGTCGCCTGCCTGGTGGGCTGCGGCGTGACCACCGGCTACGGTTCGGCCGTGCGTAGCGCGGTCGTGTCCCCGGGAGAGGACGTCGCGGTCGTAGGCATCGGCGGCGTCGGAGTCGCCGCGCTGCAGGGCGCCAAGATCGCCGGGGCCCGACGCATATTCGCCGTCGATCCGTATGAATGGAAGCGCGAGCAGGCGCTGAAGTTCGGTGCCACAACGACTTTCGCGGACGTCGCCGGCGCCGCGGCCGGCATCGCCGAGGCGACCCAAGGCTTCATGTGCCACAAGGTGATCGTCACGGTGGGCCACGTGGAGGGCAAAGACGTCGAGTCGTGGATGGGCCTGACGGCCAAGGGCGGGGTCTGCTGCCTCACCGGGATGGCCAGCGTGATGGCCAACGAAGTCACCCTCAACCTCGCGGGACTCTCGCTGCTGCAGAAAAGCTTGCAGGGCAGCATCTTCGGCGGCGGAAACCCACAATACGACATTCCCGCGATCCTCGAGCTCTACAAGCTGGGGCAGATCAATCTCGACGACATGGTGACGCGGGAGTATTCGCTCGAGCAGATCAACGACGGCTACCGCGACATGCTCGAGGGCCGCAACATCCGCGGCGTCATCCGGTTCACCGACGCCGACCGCGCGTAGCGCATTCTCGGCACGCGAGCACAATGGGTTGATGACCACCACACCCCTCCTCCAGCGTGACGCCCAGAGCACCGCGTACCGCGTCGCGGCGATGCTGATCGGTATCGGCACCGTCCACTTCCTGGCGCCCAAGCCGTTCGACCAAATCGTGCCGGTCGAGCTTCCCGGCACCCCGCGCTTCTACACCTACGCGTCGGGTGTCGCCGAGGTCGCGACCGGGGCACTGTTGGTGCCGCGTGCCACCCGCCGGCTCGCCGCGCTGGCCGCCGTCGCGCTGTTCGTCGGCGTCTTCCCCGCCAACGTCAACATGTGCCGGTTGTGGTGGGGTAAGCCGTGGCCGATGCGCCTCGTGGCCCTGGCCCGGCTGCCGCTGCAGATCCCGATGATCACGACCGCGCTGAAGATCCACCGCGACAGCTGAGTCGTTGTCGCGCGGAGGCGGGCGATTAGATGCGCGAACCCACCCGGTGCGCGGTGCCCTCGGGATCGACGTATACGAATTCTCTTAAGCCGTAAGCGGTATCGAACGGCTCCCTGAAACGGCCGTCGAGATCCTTGAGCGCGGACCATTCCGCGTAGAGCGCGTCGGCGTCGCTGACGTAGAGATACACGCTGGCCGCCGTGCGCCGCGGGTCATGCTCGGCCCACTCGTTGATGTGCAGCGACACCGAGCCGCGGTCGGCGAAGCCGTAGCGCTCCGGGCCCTCGTAGCCGCGCGCATCGAACCCCAATCGCCGGTAGCGGTCCAGGGCCATGTCGAGATCGCGCACCGGAATGATGGGTGATATCGAGGTGAAATCGATTTCGGGCATACATCAGTGTTTCAACTGTGTCCCCACGTATGGGCGCGCGGTCCGCAACCCTGTCGTATGCTCCGATCGCAAACAACAGCAGGAAGGGCCCTCACCCCATGCGCCAGCTAACAGCAGCAGTGGCCGTTGCCGCCGCCGGATTCCTCGTGGTTTCGTGCGGCGATAGCGACAAAAAGGAAGCCAGCCCGTCCTCATCCTCTTCGTCGACCGCGAGTGCGACTCCGTCGAAGACACCGGTGGCGGAGATATCCCTGCCCAACATGTTGCTGTCGCCGGCCGAAGTCGACACCCTGCTGGGCGTCACCGGATCGAAGAAAGACAAGTCGATCGATGCGCTGAAGACCGACAGCCCGACCGACCTGTTCCCCAAGAGTTACAAGTTTCCCGACGAGTGCCTCTTCATCACCGGCGCCGCCGAGGGCTCCGTCTACGCCGGCAGCGGCAACACCGCGGTCAAGGGCGAGCGTGACGTGGCGCCCCAGCCCTCTGGGTCAAACGATCAAAACCCCGAGCTGACCCAGGCCCTGGTGTTGTTCCCGTCCGCCGACCAGGCCAACGGCTTCTTCACCACGTCCACCCAGCGCTGGTCTGCCTGCGCGGGCCGCCAGGACACGGTTCCCGCCGAGGGCGACTCTCCGACCATCACGTGGAAGGTGGGGCCGCTTACCAACGCCAACGGAGTGTTGAGCGCCACCTACGAGGTTTCGGCGTCGAAGAACGGCCAGAGCTTCTCCCAGAGCTGCCAGCGCGCGTTGACCGTGCGCAACAACGTCGCAATCGACACCGAGGTATGCAAACCGAACGTCGGAGACGGCGCCGTCACCGCCGCCAACCAGATCGCCGGCAAGGTCGATAAACAGTAGGTGCCTTCGCCATTTGTTGTCTCGCACAAGCGATTCGGCAATCCAAGCTGAATAGCGCCCAAGGCCGTATTCCTTTTGGCCAGTTGTCGTTTACCTTTTGGTTGTAGTCAGCCACTGCGGATCCGACGTAAGCTCTGGCCGCTGACCTGGTCAAGCCAAGTCTCTTGTGCCATCATCCGAACTTGGTTTTAGGCCGTATGCACATGGCCTCGCACGACATGGGAGTTCGGCCCACGGGCGTCCATCCCACGATGTTGAGGAGCGACACATGACCACATCAACGACGACCGCAGACGCCGGCGGCGGGCTGCCGGTCATCCATCTTTCCGAGCTGTTGCGTGCCCCGGTGGTGGCGCGCTCCGGCGAGGCGGTCGGCCGGGTCGACGACGTGATCGTGCAACTGCGCGGCGCAGACGAGTATCCCCTGGTGACCGGGATCGTGGCCGGGGTCGGCGGGCGGCAGGTATTCATCGGCAGCAACTCCATCCACTCGTTCGCTGCGGACCGAATTGTGTTGGCCAAGAACAAGGTTAACCTCCGCGGCTTCGAACGCCGCGACGGCGAAGTGCTGCTGCGCGCCGACGTGCTCGGGCACAGATTGATCGATGTGGCAGCCGTCGAGTTGGTGCGCGCCTACGACGTCGAACTCGAGGACACCGGCGCCGGGTGGGTGCCCGCGCGGCTCGACACCCGCCGGCCGCCACTGTTGTTCGGCCTGATCAAGCGCGCCGGCGGGCACGCGGCCCGCGACTGGAAGTCGTTCGAGCCGCTGATCGGGCACGCGCATACCGACTCCGTGCGCCGGTTGTCCGGCCGGTTCGGCGGGTTCAAGCCCGCCGAGATCGCCGATCTTCTCGAGGATGCCGACAAGGCCGAGGGCGGCGAAATCCTCGACCGGGTGCACAGTGACCCGGAGTTGGAGGCGGACGTCTTCGAGGAGCTCGACCCCGAAAAGGCCACCCGGCTACTCAACGGCATGCCGGATGCCGAGGTCGCGGCCTTGCTGAGCCGGATGCGCGCCGACGACGCCGCCGACGCGATCGCCGACCTGCGCCAGGCGCGGCGTCGCCGCGTGCTCGACCTGATGCCCGCCTCGCAGCGCACCAAGGTGATCACCCTGATGGGCTTCAATCCCGAAAGTGCCGGCGGGCTGATGAATGTCGACTTCGTCTCGTGCGTCGCCGCCGCAACCGCGGGCCAGGCGCTGGCGCTCATCTCCACCGCGCATTCCGTGCAGCCCGAGGCGCTGATCAAGGTACACGTGCTCGACGACACCCAACGCCTCATCGGTGTGGCGTCCGTGATCGAACTGCTGCAGTCCGAGCCCGGAGAAAGCGTTGGGGCACTGATGGATTCCGATCCCGTGCGGGTCGCCGCCGACGCCGACCTGACCGACATCGCATTGTTGATGGCTGACTTCAACCTCTACTCGATACCCGTGGTCGACGAGCAGGACCGCGTGCTCGGAGTGGTCACCGTCGACGACGTGCTCGAGGCGACGATCCCCGAGGATTGGCGGCGCCGAGAACCCGCCCCACGCCCGGTCCGCGAGCTCGCACCTGCCACCGACGACCGCGACGCGCCCGGCGGTGACACCCCATGACCGCCGCCGACGACAACACCCTGAGCCCCGAGGCGCCGCCGGGCAACCCGGAGCCCAAGGCGCCCCGGCGCACCGCGGTGCTCGACAGCGCGCATCTCGGCGACATCGAAGGCGCGTTCGGCCGCATCAGCATCAGCGAGACCGACCATTCCCGGACATTCAAGACCCGGCTGCTGACGCTGCTCGCCATCGTCGGGCCCGGGATCATCGTGATGGTCGGCGACAACGACGCCGGTGGAATCGCGACGTACGCCCAGGCCGGTCAGAACTACGGCTACTCGCTGCTGTGGGTGCTGCTACTGCTGATCCCCGTGCTGATCGTCAACCAGGAGATGGTGGTCCGGCTCGGCGCGGTCACCGGTGTCGGCCACGCGCGGCTGATCAACGAACGCTTCGGCCGCGGCTGGGGCTGGTTCTCCGTCGGCGACCTGTTCCTGCTCAACTTCCTGACGATCGTCACCGAGTTCATCGGGATCAGCCTGGCGGCCGATTACTTCGGTATCTCCAAATACATTGTGGTGCCGACCTCGGCGGTCGCCCTGGTCGCGATCATGGCCAGTGGCAGCTTCCGGCGGTGGGAGCGGGCCATGTTCGTCTTCATCGCGATCACGCTGCTGCAGATCCCGATGCTGCTGATGTCGCATCCGCAGTGGGGCACTGCCGCGAAGTCGTTTGTGGTGCCGAGTATTTCGGGCGGTGTCACCTCCGACGCGGTGCTGCTGATCATCGCCATCGTCGGCACCACGGTGGCGCCCTGGCAGCTGTTCTTTCAGCAGTCCAACATCGTCGACAAGCGCATCACTCCCCGATTCATGGCCTACGAACGCGTCGACACCGTGCTGGGCGCCTTCGTCGTGATCATCGGCGCCACAGCGCTGTTGATCACGGGCGACTGGGCGGCGCGCTCGACCAACACCGTCGGCAATTTCGTCGACGCCGGCGACATCGCCCATCTGCTGGGCCAGCACAACAACCTGCTCGGCTCGTTCTTTGCGATCGTGCTGCTGGACGCGTCGATCATCGGCGCCGCCGCGGTGACCCTGGCCACCAGCTACGCCTTCGGCGACGTCTTCGGGTTGAAGCACTCGCTGCACCGCGGATTCGCCGACGCCAAACAGTTCTACGTCTCCTACACGGCAATGGTGGCGTTGGCCGCCGCCGTCGTGCTGATCCCGGGCGCCCCGCTCGGGTTGATCACCACCGCCGTGCAGGCCCTAGCCGGCTTGCTGCTGCCCAGCGCCAGCGTGTTTCTGCTGCTGCTGTGCAACGACCGAGAAGTGCTGGGGCCCTGGGTGAATCGGCCCTGGCTGAACTGGGTCGCCGGAGTGATCGTCGGGATCCTGCTGCTGCTGTCCGGAATCCTGATGGCCACCACGCTGTTTCCCGACATCAACGTCGTGGTGGTCTCCGGTTACCTGGGCGTCGCCTTGGTCGTGCTCGGGATCGCCGCGGTGCCGGTGCTGCGCTGGATGGGCCGCCACCAGCCCGCCGCACCCCCGGCCAAGGCCCCGGCGCGCGACGTCGACCGCAACACCTGGCGGATGCCGCCCCTGACCCTGTTGGAGCCGGTGGTCTGGTCGCCGGGCACGCGGCTCGGCATGATCGCCCTGCGCAGCTATCTGGTCCTGGGCGCCCTGCTGCTGGTGGTCAAAGCCATCCAGGTCAGCCGCGGGTAGCCCGCGCCGTTTCGGCATCCACCCTTGCCGGGGCGAGCGGTTTGGGTGTTAGCTCGGTAATCGCTGGCGATCAGCGTCGCGTTGCTTAACTGGAGGTCCTTGCCGTGCCACTGATGGCGAACTCGATGCGATGGATCCCCGTGCTGGCGGCGGGCTGCGTGGCGTTGGCGGCGTGCGGCTCGCCGCAACCGGCGCGACCGAGCGCATCCGTTCCGAGTTCGACGAACCTCATGCCCACCACCGCACCGTCGCCGAAGACCGTCACCACGACGGAATCGCCCGCCGCGGCCGGCACGCCGACGTGCGTCGGACTGTCGATCTGTCCCCCTCCTTCGCCGGACGCTGACGGCAACCCCGGGTGCTATTACTCCGATGGCTGGCAAGGCATTTCGTCGGGCGCCGGCATCGAGGTCTGGTACTTCCACGAGCCACAGAACCTGTCGAAGCCTGACAAGGTCACCGCGATAGTCCGCAAGAAAGACGGCACCAGCGAGTCGCAGGAGGCCAACATCGACGCCGGCCAACAAACGCACCGCTTTGAATTTCCGACGGTCGACAAGTCGTCGGTCCAGGAGGTGTTGCTGTCGACGAGCAGCGGCAAATGCTTCGTGGCCGGGCCGGGCAGTTAGGGATGGTCGGCTTTGAAGAACATCTCGAACTGGATGCCGTCGGGATCCTTGAAAGTCAGCACCGCACCGTATTCGCGGTCCGCGATCGGTGAATGATCGACGCCAAGCTCCTCGAACCGCGCTAACCACTCGTCCAGTTCGAATCCCGTACGCCGTGGGTCGAAGGCTTCGCCCCGATTGGCGTCATGCTGCTGGAACTCGATGATGGTGCGCGACGACGGGTGGATGAGCAGAATCGCACGCCACCCCTCGCCCGCGACTCGGTCAATCTCGGTGAGCTCCAATAGCGCCGCCCACCATTGGGCGCTGGCCTCGGCATCGCGGGCAGAGAACGAAATGTGCGACACCCGACTGAAAGTTGGCATGGAAATCCTCTGCATTCGCGCCTAGCCGCCGAGCGTGCCTTCGGTCTTGAGTATGTCGTGTGCCTGACTCATCATCTTCCGGATGATCTCCGCGGCCGGTGCGGTACCGCGAACCGCGCCAACGCCTTCGCCGGCCGGGTAGGCCATCGACTCCCAATCGCCGCTCGTTTCCGGCGTGGGCGGCAGCGCCGACCTGACCGGCAGGTCGTACGGCATGTTTGCCGAATGCGGAAATAGTCGCGTTCGGCCGATGGTGCCGGACTGAGGCGGATCTGCCCCGTGCTCATCGGCTTCCGCGCCCCGCACGGCGGGGGTGGCAAGAAGGCGATAGGGCTGATCAGGCCATTCTGGCCCGAAAGCGTTGGTGCGCAGTGTTATTCCTGACGAATCAACGAGTCGACGCTGGTATTCAGGATGGGCGTTGGCTTCCTCGGCCACAACCAACGAGGTGCCCACCCACACCGCGTCAGCACCAGCACCCAGAGCGGCCGCGGCGGCGATTCCATTCGAGATGCCCCCCGCTCCCAGCAAGAGCAGATCGGGCCAGGTGTGCCGGATGGCGCGAAGTAGCTCGTGCAATGGGATGCGTCCGCGGGCATGACCGCCGGCCTCGCTTCCCTGGGCGACAATTCCATCGACCCCGAGACTAATTGCGGCGTAGGCGATTTCGAGGGAAGAGGATTGCATCCACACGCGTATTCCGGCCGCGCGCAGCCTGTTGACCCAGGGGGCCGGTGGCGGGTCATGATGAAACACGACCAGGGGCACGTCCAGCTGGACACACGCATCGATATGGGCGTCCGTGCTGGCCGGCCCCAGCCCAATTTCTGCACAGATGAGGTCGACACCAAACGGCCCAGACGTCAATGCACGCAACCGTTCCACCATGACGGCGAGGCTGTCGGCAGGATCGGGCGAGGCTCCCAATACTCCCAATCCCCCGGCATTCGTCACCGCCGCGGCGAGCCGCTCGTGCGCGACGAATCCCATGCCCGCGCCGACGAAGGGATACCGGACCCCGTATTCCTTGGTGAACCGAGCCGGAAAGACGGAAACGTCGACATCCGGTCCGCGGGGTGAGTCGGACATACCTACTCCTCACATAGTCCGATTCGGAGTATTGTCACCCGTGCCTCGCCGACAGTTGAGTCCGACGTCCTATGCACTCCTTGGGCTTCTCGCGATCCAACCGTTCACGACTTACGAACTGGCGCAACAGATGGACCGCACCCTGTCCTGGTTCTGGCCTCGCGCCGCCAGCATGATCTACGAGGAACCCAAGAAGCTGGTGGAAGCGGGCCTGGCCACCGCGCAGGTCACGTTCACGGGCAAGCGACGCAGCACGGTTTACGAGATCACCGACGCGGGCCGCGCCGCGCTACAGAACTGGCTGGACTCGCCCGCCGGTGGGATGCGCATCGAATTCGAAGCCATGATCAAGGTCGCCTTCGCCGACGCCGGCGATCTGGGTCAGCTCCGCAAGACCGTGCGCGATATCAGAGCCGACGCGGAGGATCGACTCGCTGAAATCCGGGACAGATCGGCGCAATACGCAACGACGGGCGGCCCATTTCCGGACCGACTGCCAATCGCCGCGATCAGCGGGGCACTGCTCATGGGTCAGTACGAGGCTCTGGTGCGATGGACCCAGTGGGCCGAAGACGCGATCGCGGGATGGAGCGGGGTCACGCCGGCATCCGGCGCCACCGTGCCGCCTCATGCTTTCACTTCCGGATGGCCAAGCTAGGCGAGCGAATTCCCCGGATTACCCTGCGGGACAACGGTTTAGGGCCCGTCGACGTCGGCTGCCTCGCCGTGGGACGGGGTGCCGCTCCCGGTCATGACGTCCATCAGGCCCTCTTGAAAAGTGAGCCACTTGGGCCGGCTCGCGGCGTCGGCAGCGGGCGCCGCCTCGGTTGTCGCGGTGCCCGTGGGCCAACCAGACGGCACCGCCAGCGACCCCAGGGAAGCCGACATGCCCAGGGCCTCGCACGCCACGGTCACACTGGAGAAGTCGCCAAACGACGGCAGCCCCTCAATCTTCCGATGCCGTCCCATGTCTCGTAGCCCTCTGTCCTGAGCGTCCGATCCGGATTTTGGACGAGCGTATAACAAGGGGGCTGTGCACGTACGGCTATTGCGGCAGCTCCGCACCGCGCGTCTCGGGCGCGAGCGGAATGATCAATAGCCCGATGCCGAAAGCGACGGCCGTCAGTGCGACCGGCAAGCCCAGCGTATGGGTGTGCAACACCGCCGCGCCGAGCAAGAAGTTCGCGCCCGCGCCGACGAACCGGCCGAACGACGTGCAAAATGCGAACGCCGTCGCGCGTACCCGCGTCTCGAACTGCTCGGGCAGCCAAAGGCTGAACAGCGCGAAGTTCCCGCCGAAGAACCCGAGCACGAACAGCCAGGCGATGAACGGCGCCAGGCCGTTGGGCAGGTAGAACGCCCAGCCAAAGCTGCCCACGATCGATACGGCCATCCCCGCGAAATAGATCGCGGCCGTCTTCCTGCGGCCGATCCGCTCCGCGACGATCGGCACCGCCAGGCACCCCAATATCGTCCCGATCGACAACAGCCCGGTGGCCCATGACGCGGTCTTGGTCGCGTCGCCCTTGCCCAGGCCCGCGTGCTGCGCCAGCTGGATTACCGCCGTTGGTTCATAGACCGTGCCCGCCCACAACCCCAGGATTGCGATCGTCACCAGCGCGCAGGCCACCCAGGTACGACGGCGGTAGCGCGGGCTCAGGATTTCGCGCAACGGCTTCACGTGAGATTTCGCCGCGTCCGCCGCCTGCCACTTCTCGGTCTCCTTCACCCGGGTCAGGATGAGAATCGCGACAACGATCGGCACCGCACCGGTTAAAAACATTGCGCGCCAACCGAAATGAACGCCGATCGTGTAATTCAGCGCCGCCGCCAAAAAGAAGCCGGCGTAGTAGCCGGTCTGCAGGAGTCCGGCCCCCATCTTGCGCCGGTCCTCCGGCCACGCCTCGGCGACATAGGTTCCCGCAAGCGCCCACTCACCGCCGATTCCGATGCCCGCGATGAAGCGGAAGGAGGCAAGCTCCCACACGTTCTGGGCCATGGCCGAAAGCCCGGTGAAGATGGCGAAGGTGAAGATCGTTGCGGCCAGGACCCGGGTGCGGCCGAAGCGGTCGGCGATCGGTCCCCAGATGAACGACAGGCCCCAGCCAACCAGGAACAGGGCGAACAGGATCGACCCCGCGAGCCCGACGTTGCCCGAGGTGGCGGCGAAGCCCGAACGTGGCAGCAGCTCGGTCAGCGCGGGGGTTAGCACGAGCGCGTAGATAAACGAGTCCATCCCGTCGAGGGTCCAGCCGGTCCACGCGCCCCAGAACCCGGCGATCTGCGAACGATTGAGCGGCGTGCGACGTCGCGCCGGCGCCGATTGCTCTGTCGTCGAACTCATTTGGTGCCTCCGCTGGCATCCGAGCGCGAATCGGTTCGGCGGTTGCGGCCGTCCCGTGGGTCCGATTGTATATAATATAGTGATGGGCGTAACAGGCAAGTCCTCGTCTGGTGTGCTACCTCCCGCGCTGTCCCTCGCCGAGCGCGGCAGTACGTCGCGCATGGTGGCGAACACGCTGCGCACCGCGATCGTCGACGGGACGCTCGCCCCGGGCACTCCCCTGCGCCAGGATGCGATTGCGAGACATTTCTCCGTCAGTGCGATTCCCGTCCGCGAAGCCTTGCGCCAGCTCGAAAGCGAGGGCTGGGCGAAAGTCGAGATGAACAAAGGCGCCACGGTCGCGCCACTGTCCGCCGACGAGGCACGGGAAATCTACGAAATACGCGCCGCGCTCGAAAGCCTGGCAATCGGCATCGCAATACCCGCGCACACACCCGCCTCGTTGCGCCATGCGGCGGCGCTATGCAAGGCGGCCGCGGCCGAAACCGACCCCTCGCTTTACGTCGCGCGCAATGAGGCCTTTCATCTGAGCCTCTACGAGCCCGCCGCCCGGCCACAGCTGTTCGAAATGATCAATGCGCTGCACGGCCGCGGCGAACGCTATCTGCGGCTCAAATTCGGGCTGCCGTCCTACAAGGGCGAGTCGGACCGCGAGCACGCGGCGCTACTCAGGGCCGTGCGGCAAGGCGACATCGCCCAAGCGCAAGCGCTTGTCACCGAACACCTGCTCGGCACCGGCGAACTGCTCTATGCCTTCTTGCGTCAGGCCGGCATGGAATCTGCGCCGGCCCGTTAGGCCACTGGCGGGCCTAGGATTTCGCACCCAAATCGCGTCGCCAGTTCTGGGATCTGGTCGGCCGGAGTGCGCGCCACCTGGTAGGCGATCTGCTCGAATCCTCCCGGCGTCAGGATCGCCAACAGTCGGCTTTCGCCGCGAGCGACGTTTCGCCAGCTGTGCGGCGAGTTGCGCGGAACCGTGATGCGGGTACCCGGCATCGCATCGAACACACTGCCGTCGACCGCGATTCGATATCGGCCGGCGAGCACCAGGAAGTGCTCCTCCTCGTTGCGATGCAGGTGGGTCGGCACTGCGCAGCCCGGCTGCGCCACCGACTCGATAACGGCGTAGGCGCCGCCCGTGCAGTGGCTATCGACGCGAATCGCCTGTCGTTCGCCCGGCGCTGCGGCCAGCCACGTGGTGCCGGGCATCTCGTCTTGCGTCATCGCGGCAATTTCTGCCCGAGTACCGTCGTCGTGCACCCGATCACCCGCCTTCGACCTGCCATGCCAGAGTCTGCCGCACCGTGCGGGTGGAGGCGATACCTGTGGGATAACCCCAGTCGAATGGATATTGCGGCGAAGGAAATGGGGTTTACGTCGCGCCAGGCCCGTCGAAGCCGAAAATCAGCGCTTTTCTCGATGGCGGCTCATGGGGGCGGTGAATCCGCCAGTGTCGTCGAAAAACGCCCACTGCCCGTCGTCGTTGACCTCCATGCGCCAACCCAGCTCGGAGCGGTCGCCAATCACGCCGATAAACCAGGTGTGGGCCGCATCGGCGTTGGCAAAATTGTTCGTCGCGACAACCGCGCCATGTGGGTCGATCGCTCGGAACTCGGGCATGGGATGAGATTAGCCCTTTCGATCGGCTTTCAATCGAGTTCGAAATTCCGCCGATCAGTGCCGGGACCGATTTAGACCGTGCGAGCCAACCGGTCCGCGAGCAATTCGGCGAACCGTGCGGGGTCTTCGAGCGCGCCGCCTTCGGCGAGGAGCGCGGTGCCGTACAGCAACTCCGCGGTCTCGGCGACCGTCGGATCATCGGCACGGTCCTGGTGCGCTTGACGCAGCCCGGTAACCAGCGGATGGCTGGGATTGAGCTCCAACGTCCGCTTCCCGACCGGAACCGCCTGCCCGGAGGCCTGGTAGATCCGCGCGAGCGCGGGCGTCATCCCGAAGGCGTCGGTGATCAGGCAGGCCGGCGATTCGGTGAGCCGCGACGACAGCCGCACCTCCTTGACGTGCTCGCTCAGCGTCTCCTTCAGCCAGGCCAGCAGGTCGGTGAATTCCTTTTCCTGCTCCTCGCGCTCGGCTTCGCTCTGTTCCTCGCCCGAGTCCAGGTCCACCTCGCCCTTGGCCACCGACTGCAGCGGCTTGCCGTCGAACTCGGTGACGTTTCCGACCCACACCTCGTCGACGGGATCGGTGAGCAGCAGTACCTCGTAGCCTTTCGCCTTGAACGCCTCGAGGTGCGGCGACTTCAGCAGTTGCTGACGCGTCTCGCCGGTGGCGTAGAAGATCTGCTCCTGGCCGTCCTTCATCCGCTCGACGTACTCGGCGAGCGTGGTCGCGTCCTCGTCGCTGTGGGTCGAGGCGAATGAGGAGATCCGCAGCAGGGCGTCCTGGTTGTCGAAGTCCGACAGCAGGCCTTCTTTGACGACGCGGCCGAACTGGGTCCAGAAGGTGCGGTAGTCCTCGGGCCGCTCGGACTGCAGATCCTTGATCGTGGACAGCACCTTCTTGGTGAGGCGACGGCGGATCGCGTTGATCTGCCGGTCCTGCTGCAGGATCTCCCGAGAAACGTTGAGCGACAAGTCTTGTGCGTCGACGACACCCTTGACGAAGCGCAGGTACTCGGGCATCAGCTGGTCGCAGTCGCCCATGATGAAGACGCGCTTGACGTACAGCTGGACCCCGACGCTGGCGTCGCGGTTGAACAGGTCGAACGGCGCATGGGACGGGATGAACAGCAGGGCCTGATACTCGAAGGTGCCCTCGGCCTTCATCGCGATGACCTCCAGCGGGTCATCCCAGGCGTGCGCGATGTGCTTGTAGAACTCCTTGTACTCCTCGTCGGAGACTTCTTCTTTGGGCCTGGCCCACAGGGCCTTCATCGAGTTGATCGTCTCGGTCTCGATGGTGACGACCTCTTCGCCACCTTCCTCGGCGGGTGGCGTGCGCCGCTCGACCTCCATCCGGATGGGCCAGGCGATGAAGTCGGAGTACTGCTTGACGAGGCCTTTGATCTTCCATTCCGAGGTGTAGTCGTGCAGCTCGTCCTCGGCGTCCTCGGGCTTGAGGTGCAGGGTGACCGCCGTTCCCTGCGGAGCGTCATCGACGGATTCGATGGTGTAGGTGCCCTCGCCGCTCGATTCCCACCGGGTGGCGTCACTCTCGCCGGCCTTGCGCGTCAGCAGCTCGACCTTGTCGGCCACCATGAACGACGAGTAGAAGCCGATGCCGAACTGCCCGATGAGTTCTTCGGAGGCCGCCTCGTTCTTTGCCTCCCTTAGCTGCTGGCGCAGCTCGGCGGTACCCGACTTCGCCAGGGTGCCGATCAGGCCGACGACCTCGTCGCGCGTCATGCCGATGCCGTTGTCCCGGATGGTCAGCGTGCGCGCGCCCGTGTCGACCTCGATATCGATGTGCAGATCGGAGGTGTCGACGTCCAGGTCCTTGTTGCGAAACGCTTCCAGCCGCAGCTTGTCCAGAGCATCGGAGGCGTTCGAGACCAACTCGCGCAGAAACGAATCCTTGTTCGAGTAGACCGAATGGACCATCAAATCCAGGAGCTGTCGTGCTTCTGCCTGGAACTCCAACTGCTCAACACCCGCATTCATGAGACCCGAATCTACCGGGCTCTACTCTGGACGGGTCAGCGTCACCGGTGAAGGGAAATCAGGTGTCTGTTGCTCAGCGTGAACGTGCCGCCCTTGTCGAAACCATGCGCAGCGTCGGGCCGGATGCGCCCACCCTGTGCGACGGCTGGAAGACCCGGGACCTGGCCGCCCATCTGGTGATCCGCGAGTACCGCGTCGACGCAGCGCCCGGCATCCTCATCCCGCGCTTCGCCGAGCACACCGCCAAGGTGCAAAACGAGGTCGCCGAACAGAGCCAATGGGAACAGCTGCTGGACAAGGTGGCGTCCGGCCCGCCGCTGTACTCACCGCTGAAGCTGCTCGACCCGGTGGCCAACATCGGCGAGATGTTCATCCATCACGAGGACGTGCGCCGCGCGCAGCCGGACTGGGAACCGCGCGTGCTCGAGCCCAAGCTGGCCAACAGCCTGCGCCGCACGCTGCCGCTGATGGCCCGCATGACGTTGGGGAGGGTTCCGGGTCGCGTCGCGTTGCGCACCACGGAGGGCAAGACGGTGCTGATCACGGGCCAGGGCCCGGCCGTCACGGTGACCGGCGCACCCGCGGAGCTGCTGTTGTTTGCGGTCGGCCGCCAGGCCAAAGTCGAGTTCGACGGCGATCCGACGGCGATCCAGGCCGTTCGAGATGCGCCCAAGGGGCTGTAGGCCGCTTCAGCCGTAGGCCTCGCGGAGCTCCTTCTTGATGACCTTGCCAAACTGGTTGCGCGGCAAGGCATCGACGATGACGAGCCGCTCGGGATGCTTGTAGCGGCTCAGCCCCAGCGAATGGCAATGCTGCACAAGGGATTCCAGCGTCACACCGTCGACTGAGTCCGGCACGACGACGGCGCACACCCGCTCGCCCGCGCTGGGATCGGGCACTCCGATGACCGCGACGTCGGCGACCGCGGGGTGGGCGGCCAGCACATTTTCGATCTCGAGGGCCGAGACGTTCTCGGCGTTGCGGATGATCGCATCCTTGATGCGCCCGGTGACGCGGACATTGCCGTCGTCGTCGATCAAGCCCAGGTCGCCGGTGCGCAGCCAGCCGTCAGCGTCGAACGCGTCGGCGTCGAGCGTGGCATCCGCGTAGCCCAGAAAGCATTGCGGCCCTTTGAGGCGCAGCTCCCCTTCCCGCCCGACGGGTAATTCGATCTCGCCGTCGCCGACCACGCGGACGCGGACCCCCGCAACGGGAGTGCCCACGGTGTAGTCGAGCACTTCCGGTGGGGCGTCAAGGGATGGCGAGGTGGCGACCGGGAATTCGGTCATCCCCCACGCGTTGGCGATACCGGCCATCCCGAACGTTTCGCGCACCTGCCGCCCCAGTTCGGCGGTGATGGGCGCGCCGCCCGCGATGCAACCCCGCAGCGAGCCGAAGAGCGGGCGGTCGCCGTGGGCTCGCTGGGCCTCCAGGAAGGCCACGAAAAACGGTGTGGCCGTGCCCAAGAACGTCGGGTTGTGTGCCGCGATGGCGAGCGGAGTTGCGGCCGGGTCGAAGACCTCGAACAGCGCCAGCCGCATCCCGGTCATCAGCGCGGCGGCCACCATCGCTGCCCCGCCGATGTGGGCGATCGGGAAGGCGATCGGATCCACGTCGTCGCCGGTGATGCCCATCGCGTCGACCATTCCGCGCGAGCCGGCGATCACCGTGCTGTCGGTGTGCCGGATGCCCTTGGGCGCGGCGGTGGTGCCCGACGAGTAGTAAATCCATTGGGCGTCGACGCTGGGCGGCGGCGCCAGCGCGTCGGTGCTCGCCTGGGGCAACCGGAGCTCGCCGGCGAGCGGCGGCGCCGCCAGGTCCAGGGTGATGACGTCGAATCCCCTGTCCGGCGCCAAGGCCCTGGCCAGCTCGCCGTGCCCGAAACCGCGCCAAAGCTCAGGAACCACAAGGGCTTCAGTGGACAGCTGCTTGGTGATGAAGCCGACCTCGCGTTCGCGCAGTATCGGAATGATGGGGTTCTGCACGGCGCCCAGGCGGGTCAACGCCGCCATCACCACGACGGTCTCCAGTGTGGTGGGCAGCTGCCAGGACACGACGGTTCCCGCACCGACCCCACGGTCGGCGAACGCGGCGGCCGTCGCGCAAGCGGCGTCGTGCAGCTGACGTGCGCTCAGGCTGCGGCCGTAGTCGTCGGAGAAGAGCGGCCGATCCGGTTGGCGCCGTGCCGCTTCGGCGACCAGCGTCCAGTAGGTGACAGCGGTCCCCTCGGTCATCCGGCCGACGGCTGCACCGGCGGGCGAAATCCGGAGTGCGCGATCGACACGGCGACCGCGGTGCCGACCGGACCTTTCTGATCCAGGACGACGGCGGAACCATTGGCAACGCCGTCATCGCTGTAGTGAGTGAGTGCGGCCAACCCGATGTAGGGCCCTTCGGGCAGTCGGCTCAGCGTCAGGGTGTAGTCGACGTTGATGAACTGCAACGCCTCGCTGCCCCAGTTGGCGATCGCGGCCGTGACGTCGGCGCACAACGCCGTGCGGGTGAACGCGCTTAGCGGTTCGTCTTCGAAGAGTGGACGTATTTCGTGTAGCCAGGTGTACTTCGGTCCCGAGGTGTCCCAATCGGGGTCGGGGTTCTGCAGCTTGCCGCCCCAGCCGTACGTCCGCAGGAAAAGCGTCGGGTTGGTCCCGTCCTCCTCGGTGGGCAGCGCCGGCATCTGCACCGGTTGCGACCACACTTGGCCGTCGGGTTGCGCGCCGCGCCGCAGAAACAGTGCGCTTGCGCGCGCGACCGTCTCGCCGCCTTGGACGAGATTCGCCTCGACCAGCCGCAATCGCCGGCGGTCGTGTTGCACGTGGGTGTGCACCTCGAACGGCTCCAGCCGAGCCGGCGCGGGCAGGTCGACCGTCAGCCGCGCGGGTTGCAACTCGGGGTCGTCGACCACGCCTTCGAGCGCGGCGGCCAGGATGCCGCCGACCACGTGTCCGCTCATCGACGGGCCCCAACCACCGCGGGCGATTGCCGTTGGCACGTAACGACTTCCGTCGCGCACGAAATACGGCATCGTCGCCAATGCGGCGTCGTCCGGCAGGATGTGGGGTTCGGTCACCATATGAGGCTCCGCGCGTACCGGACTTTCATGAAACTCCTGTTCTGAGGCATGCAACAGTAGATATTACAGTTCGCCTTCCCGCTTATATCTAGACGGGCTTATCTTTTCAGAAGCCTGGCGTTGATGGGTGAGGGCGGCCACACCGATCCAACCAAAATGCCAGGTCACGGGCTCGCCAACTTACAGACAGGTCCTGCAGGGGCCTGGCACAGCCGACGCATAGCCAAACTATTTAGCGTAGGTATCGGTTCGGGGGTTAACGCCCGCTGTAACCACTACGAGAAAGTGGGGGGAAATGAGACTCAATCAACTGATTGCTTCAGGAACCATCGCCGGCGCACTTGGCGCGGCTGCACTTGGCATGGGCGCAGGCTTCGCAAACGCCGCGCCAGGATCACCGCCTCCGGCACCGGCCGGTGGGCACAGCGCGCCGGCCGGCATCCACGCCCCGACCGGGCCCAACGACCCCGGCGGTCCGGGTGGACCTGGCGGTCCTGGCCCGGGTGGGCCAGGTGGCCCCGGCGGCCCGAACGGACACGGTCCGGGCGGACCCGGTGGTCCTCCCCCGGGCGGACCCGGTGGGCCTGGCGGTCCCGGCGGACCCGGACACCCAGGTGGCCCGGGATGGCAGGGCGGCCCGGGCGGTCCCGGTGGACCGGGTGGTCCCGGCGGCCCCTGGCACGGCGACGCACAGCGTGGCTACTTCCACGGTGCCCCGTGGGGCGACGGGCCTGGCCCCTGGGGCTATGGCGCACCGCCGCGTCCGGCCTGGGATCGGCCGCTCCCGCCGCCTGGCGGGCCATGGAACTACGGCCCGATCGACTACTACGGCTACCAGGAGACGCCCGTCTGGAATCCTGCGTTTAACCAGTTTGGCTTCGACTTCTTCGGAGTCTGGATTCCGCTGTAAACAATCGACCACGACGCCCGCTTCGCCGCTTGGCGAGGCGGGCGTCGTGCTGCGGCCGGTACGGCGACGAAAAGAGTTTTACACTTCTCGCGTGAATCCGCGGATGCGCCGCCTAGTTACGATCCTCATCGTCGCGGCGTTGGCCGCGGGCTGCGCGTCGGCGCGCGCGGCCGGCCCGCGCACCATCACGCTGACGCTGGTGCGGCACGGCCAATCCGCCGGTAACACCACGGGTCTGATCGACACCTCGACCCCCGGCCCCGAACTCACCCAGAAGGGTTGGTGTCAAGCAATACTCGCGGCCCCGCAATTGGCCGCCAATCACTACGACGGTGTCTACGCCTCGACCATGATCCGCGCCCAACAGACGGCCACGCCGACGTCGCAACTGTTGGGCGAACCCATCACCGTGCTACCGGGACTGCGGGAGATCGAGGCAGGCCAGTACGAGAACACACCCGAGACCAACATCGTGCAGACGTACTATGCCGCCCCGCAACGATGGCTGCAGGGCGACCGCGGTGCCCGGATACCGGGCTCGATGGACGGCAACGAGTTCGAAGCACGCTTCAATCAAGCGGTTCAACAGATCTATGACAGCGGCCAGCAGAACCCCGTCGCGTTCGCGCATGCCGCGGCGATGATGCTGTGGGTGCTCATGAATGTCCGAAACCCTGACATGTCGTTGATCAGAACCAAGCCGCTGCCCAACGTGGGCCACGTGGTGCTGACCGGAAATCCTTCGGACGGTTGGACGTTGACCGAATGGGATGCCGATCCCTCGCCCTGCTAACCCTTGAGGCCGACGGTGATCAGGTCGGACACGATCCGCGTCCACGGTGGCCGCGGGATGCGATGTTGATCGCTGATCGCAAAACCGGCGCCCTCGAACAACTCCCGCATCTCCGCCGGGGAGGCGTTGTGCTGCGGCTTCCACTTACTGTCCGCCGACGATTGCAGCTTCGGTTGCCGCGTGCTCAGTGCCGAGACGGCCACTAGCCCACCGGATCTCAGTACGCGATGGAATTCGCGCAGGGCCGCCGGCTGGTCGAAGAAGTGAAATGCCGAAGTGGTCACGACGGCGTCGAGCGCGCCGTCGTCGAAGGGCAGCTGCTCGGCGGGTGCCCGCAACCAGGCCACTCGGTTGGACCTAGACCGGGCCTGGGCAAGCATCCCGTCCGACATGTCCACACCGTGAATCTCGTCCGGATGTAACTCCCGCTCGATCCGGTCACTGAGAATGCCTGTCCCGCAGGCAATGTCAGCGATTTTCCGGGATCCGTGCTCGCGCAGCTGCGCGATCACCTCGTCGTGCGGCGGGCGGTAGACCCATCGCTGCAGGAACGGCAGGTCGTAGGCCGGGGCCAGGAAGGTCCACATCCGGGTGACCGCGTTGTTGAGCCCCCGGCGTTGCGCTTCCGTCATGTGCTCAGCTCCCCTCCAGCCGACGCCGTACCTGGCTAGCCTAAGCCCAGTCCGGAACCGCCCAGCGAGCCGGCAAGACGTCTAGTGGTGCCCTGGCAGGCCGGGCCCACCCGGGCCGCCGGGGCCACCGGGGCCGCCAGGTCCCCCAGGACCGCCTGGTCCACCCGGTCCGTTTGCGGCCGGGGCCAAGAAAACACATTCGTTCAGATCAACGCTCCACCCCCAGCCCGGGGCGCACACGCCGTCGGCCCGGCTGGTCGCCGGGGCGCCCAGTACGGTCAGCGGCGACGCGGCCAGCCCAAGGATGAACGCCCCGACCCCGCAACACCGTAGGAAGTGCCTCATTGCAGACCTCACTGTCGTCATCTCCCCCTAGATCGGCGAACGAACGTCCAGTATCAACCGGAGCACTGTGATGTATCGCCCAAAATCGAAAATCGGGCGAACGGCGCGTCACGCCCGCAACCAGACAAAACACCGGTAAATGCTTATGTCAGAGAGAACCCTCAACCAACGCCAATGCAACCCAGGATGTCGCCGAGCAAATTAGCCAAGCAGCGTCGCAATCTGGCTTATTCTGCATTCGGTATCCGCACCCGACAGGTGAAGGAATGTTGTCACTGACACCGAAGCGATTTGCGGTGGTTGTGTTGGCGACTGTCGGGTTGCTCGTCTACGGCGGGCTGCTGTTGACCGCGAGTGCCGCTTCTGAGCGCGCACTCACCGGCGCGGTCGGACTCTGGATTTCGAGCGTATTCGCCAACGGCTGCGCGGTGGTCGCCGCCCGCGCCGCCCGGGGCCGACAACGTCTCGCGTGGACGATTTTTAGTATCGGGTTGGCCGGCTGGACCGCCGGCCAGGCCGTGTGGTGGTACGTCAGCGCGGGCGGCATTCCGCCGATGGCCAACATCTCGGCGGCCAACGTGGGCTACGTCGTGTTGCCCCTCTGCGCGTTGGCCACCGCGGTGGCAATTCCCAGCCGCGAGGACACCCGATTTGGGGTTGGCCTGCTGCTCGACGGCATCCTTGTCGCGGCGTCGCTGTTCGTTGTGTTGGCCATTCTGGTGGCGAGCCACTTCGGCCAGCCCACGCGAATTGTCAGCCTCCCGCGGATGACGCTGGCCGTCGCCACGGCCGTGTACCTGGGGCTCGTGGTCATGTCGGTCATCACCCTCCGCAAAGCCGACGCGGGCCCCAGACTCTCAACGACGCTAATGACGCTGGCGTGGACGGTGATCGCGGTGGCCGGGTTCATCCGCATCTGCAACGACCATCCCGAACAGGTGCCCACAAACCTCGTCATCCTGGGGTGGGCTTGCGGAATGTACTTCATGTCGCTGTCCGCAATTACGTCACGGCCAGGGCCGAACCTCGACCTCGGTTTCTCTCAGCCATCAAGGCTGTCGACCTGGCTGCCATATGTACCCGTCTTGCTGGCGATCGTCGTTGCGACTGTGCACTTTTGGCCCGAAGACCGGGGCGAGGCGTTCATCTTCGGGGTGTGGGTGCTGTTGTTCCTCACCACGTTGACCCGGCATCTGCTTCTGCTGAACCGGAAGGGAAGTCTGCTCACCGCAGTAGCCGACGCCGCGCTGCGGGATCCTCTGACCAGGCTCGCGAATCAGAGACTGTTCGACGATCGGCTGGCGCATGCGGTGCGGCTACACGTGCACCATGCCATTCCGGTCAGCGTGCTGACGGTCAGCGTCGACGACTTCAAACTGGTCAACGATTCGCTCGGCTACGCCGTCGGGGACGAGCTGTTGCGCAGCGTCGCTGCGCGCATCCAGGCCAACATCCGGGCCAACCACACCGTCGCGCGGATGAGTGGCGATGAGTTCGCCATCCTCGTCGAGGACCGCCCCAATGTTGCCCTGCAGGTGGCGGAAGGGCTGGCTCTGTCCTTCAACGAACCCCTCACCATCAAGGACCACCGCATCGACATTCGGTTGAGCATCGGCGTGACGTCGGCCGTGTCCGGGCTCGGCGCCCCGCTCTTGCCCGGCGATCTGCTCAAGCAGGCCGATGCCGCGCGCCACTGCGCCCAACTCGCGAGCTCGACCAACGTGCGGACATTCACCCCCGACATGGATGCTCAGCTCGAGGACGACCCGGCGCACGACGATGCCATCGCCCGCCTGCAACTGTTGGGAGAGCTGCGCCGCGCCATCGACGACGGTCTGCTGACCCTGCTCTACCAGCCGAAATTCACCATGCTGACCGGTTCGGTCTGCGGTGTTGAGGCGTTGGTGCGCTGGCGGCACCCCCGCTTCGGCGTCCTGGAGCCCGCCGAGTTCTTACCCCTGGTCCGCGACCACGGATTGATGGACGCACTCACCGACCTGGTGCTGTCCCGGGCGGTCGCCGATGCCTCGGAGTGGTATGCGGCAGGCGCCGTCGTTCCGGTCGCGATCAACTTGTGGGCGCCCTCCGTCGACGAGGACACCCTGCCCGACCGCATCCTGTCCGTGCTCGACGCGCACGCGATGGCACCCAACTCGCTCACCATCGAGATCACCGAAGATCTGTTGGTGGCGGACCTTTCGAAGGCCCGCACGGTGCTCAATCGCCTGCGCGAGGCCGGCATCCGAGTGGCGATCGACGACTTCGGCAGTGGCTACGCGACTCTCACCTATCTGCGCGAGCTGCCGATCGACGACGTCAAGCTCGATCGGCAATTCATCGCGCCGATCGTGCACGACGAACGCGCCGCGACCATCGCCCGCTCGATCATCGAGTTGGCCAGGGCCTTCGGCATCTCATGCATTGCCGAGGGCGTCGAAGACTGGGAAACGGCCCAAAAACTCAGGGAATTCGGCTGCGATGCCGTGCAAGGAAACTTCTTCTCGCGCCCGTTGCCCGCGTCCGAGATCCCGGACGTCGCGCCGAGCGGGCAACTTATGGCGCAGTAGCGACCGCGCGACAGACCAGCTCGGCAAGGTTGCGGCAGTACTCCTCGTCGACGGGTTCGCCGGTGAACAGTTCGCGCATATTGATTGGTGCGAACAACAACTCCAACAGGCTGAGAGCGTCGACCCCGTCCCGTAATTCGCCGCGTTCCCGGGCACGTTCAACGACGACGCGCAGATTGTCCGAGCGTGCCCGCCAGGCTTCTTTTCGGATGCGCGCCGTCGGAAGGTTGGGATTGGCGATGATGTGGGCGAGCTGCAATCCGCGTCCGGTCTCCGACGTCACGTAGTCGGCCATCCAGGTCGCCAGGGCCAGCAGGTCGGTATGCAGCAAACCCGTGTCGGGTAATTCGAATCTTTCTGTACTGGGCCAGCCGAGCAGCACTTCCAACACCAGCCGGTCGGCGGTTGGCCAATGCTGCTGAATCAGCTCCGGATCCAGCCCGTGTCGGTCCGCCAGCGCCACGATGCTGAAACGGTCCACACCCCAACGGATTAGTTCGTCACAGGCCGCGTCGAGTACGCGCTTACGAAAGTCCTCCGGCACGGGCACGTCAGCCGACATGCGATTCTGGCACCTTCTCTTTCGTCGCCGCTACGGCGGCTGCATTGGACGCAAGCCTGCGTCCGTTGCCGGGTAACCAAATTTCGCGACGGTAAAACGTATGTGGCACAACAAGGCTCAATTAGTCGACGGTCCAATAACTTCAGCTGATAAGGCCGGGAGCCTTTTCTGCGTCGTCCGCACCGGATAAATCGAGCTGCAGCCATGCCACGTCGTGCCACCGGTCGAGTTTCCATTCGACGCGCCGATATAGGCCGGCGTTCACAAATCCGAAGGATCGATGAAACTCATTGCTGGCCTCGTTGGGTTGGGTGATGCCGGCGAACGCCCGCCGATATCCGCGTTCGGTGAGCCGCTGCAGCAGCCGCGTGTAGAGCTTGCGGCCCCCGCCCTCACGATGGCGGTCGGGGTCGACGTAGATGCCCGTCTCGGCCGACCACTGGTAGGTGGGGAGGCGATACAAGGTGTGCCCGTAAGCGAAGCCGATGGCCTGACCGTCGTCCTCGAGAATCAGCCATTCGTGGGTCGTGCGCGCCGCGGTAATGCGCGCGGCCATTTCCTCCACGCTGGGGACCTCAAGTTCCCAACTGATCGCGGTGTTCTCGACGTAGGGGCGATAGATCGCGATGCACGCGGCCGCATCCTGCGCGGACGCCTGCCGCACACCGCTCACGTCCATGCCAGCAGTGTGCCAGTCACCGACGGAGATCGGGCTGCAGATCCGCGTGCACCTCATGCTGATCCAGGCACAGGGCCGCGACCTCACAGGGCACCGGCTCGTCGGGAACGGGCCGGTCGCGGACGAGCGCGGCACAGATCATCGCCGCGACGAAGAACAAGATCGCGCTGACATGCAGCACCCGCGAGAAGCTGGCGTCGGTCAGCGTGCCGGCCGCGACCAGCCCCACCGAGGCCACCGCCGTCAACGCCGAGGTCCGTCCCACGACGTTCTGGATCGCCGCCGCGATCCCGCCGTGCTGGGGCGCTACGGCCGACAGATTGAGCGACGTCAGCGGTGTGATGGTGAGGACCAGACCGGTGGCCACCACGAACATCCCCGGCATCAGGCGGGTCGTGACGTTGAAGCAGTCCGCGGAGGGGTGGATCAGCAGCAGCCCCACCCCGGCCAGCACCGAGCCGCCCATGACGAAAACCCGGGGGCCATAGCGCGCGGCCGCGATGCCGACGTACTTGGCGAAAAGGAACGACAGGATCGGGGTGGGCAACGTCACCAGCCCCGCGGCGGTGGCCGAGTAGCCGGCCACCTCCTGGGTGTACAGCGCGATTGCAATCGAGCCCATGGTGAGCCCGCCGTAGACGAACGCGGTGGCCAGGTTGGCGCCGGCAAAATTGCGAATCCTGAACAGCCCCAAGGGCAACATCGGCGCAGGGGCGCGGCGTTCACAGACCACGAACACCACCAGCGCGACGACCCCGACGATCAACGACGCGTTGACGAGCACGCTGTCCCATCCACGGTGCTGGGATTCGATCAGCGCGTAGACCGTGGCCGTCAGCCCGAGCGCCGATGACGCGGCCCCGGCGACGTCGACGCGAGCGCGTTCGGCGGGTCCGGGCATCGGGCACAGCCAGAACGTGAGCCCGAAGCCGACGGCGATCGGGATCGCCGACAGCAGATAGATCCAGCGCCAGCTGAGGTAGTCGACGGCCAGCCCGCCCATCAGCGGGCCCAGCGCGAAGGCGGTACCGGTCCACGCGGTCCACGTTCCGATCGCGGCGGGCCGGTCGGCGGGGTCGAAGGCCGAGTTGATCAGCGCGACGGAGCCGGGCACCAGAAACGCACCGCCGAAGCCTTGGACGATGCGGCCGAGGATCAACATCAGCGGCGATGTGGCGCTGGCGGCCAGCACGGCGCCGGCGCCAAAGGTGGCCAGCCCGAAGCGCATTACCGGTATTCGCCCGAACAGATCGGAGATGGAGCCGGCCGGCAGGACGGTGGCCGCCAGCGCCAGCAAGTAGGCGCCGACGACCCACTGTTGCAGATAGAGCCCTCCGCCAAGGTCGCGTTGCATGGCCGGCAGTGCCAGGTTCACTACGGCGCTGTTGAGAAACGCAACCATCGACACCATGATCGCCACCACGAGAACTCGGGTCGTCGGAGCGGCGTCGCGTATGTTCACCTGCGATCCTGCGAGGGCACTGTCACCTTTGACTTCGCGCATGAAGGCGCCGGCGGATTACTCCGCCGGCGCCAAAGAATTTCAGTGCGTCGGTACTACCGGCCGCCGCCGGCGCCACCGCCGGAGACCTTGCCGCCGCCAGCGCCGCCGCCCGACACCTTGCCGCCGCCAGCGCCACCACCGAATCCGCGGACCACCAACATGGTTCCTCCTTGCAAGACGATCACCTGTCTCCTCCCAATAAGGAGACACTGGGTGACGGGCTTAGGCTACCCGGCACTTTCACCGCCACAAAGGTTAAAAATCCACATTTGAAATAACGTCAAAACTGCTGATACCAACCGGTTCTGCGGGCGCCAACGGGCAGTGAATTGTTCACCTACCGACCTTGAGAATTCTCGGCGAATTTGTTTATTCGTCACCGTCGGGCGGCGATTCCGCGGCGCCGGCTACTCGCTCGGCCAGAACCGATGGCGCATGATTGACGCTTACTGCCGTCTTGAGCCATCCACCGTGAGGAAAGACCGCGATGCACGACGACGAGGTGCGCACCGCCCTGCAAGCCCACTGGGCGGCGTCCGACGAAAACGAGTTCACGACCGAACACGAGATCTACCGCGAGGACGCGGTTCTCGAGTATCCGCAATCAGGCGAACGCATCCGCGGCCGGCACAACATCCAGGCGTCGCGCGAGGCCCAGCCGAACGCCAAACGCTTCACCGTGCGCCGCATCCAGGGCGGCGGCAACCTGTGGATCAGCGAGCTGGTGCTGCGCTACGACACCGAACCGTTCTACGTGGTCAGCGTCATGGAGTTCGACGGCGTGCAGGTCGTCCGCGAGACGCAGTACTTCGGCGAACCGTTCGAGCCGGGGCCGTCTCGCGCGCAGTGGGTCGAACGGATCGAGTGACACGGTGACCGAGACCGCCCCGCAGCTGCAACCGCTTTATCTGCTGGCCGACAGCCAGCTGCTGTTCTGGAAGCGGCAGGGCCGACCGCTGCTGCAGTCGGCGCTCGACGGCCTGGCTCGCGACACACCCCTGCGCGCCGCCTACATCGGTGCGTCCAATGCGGATCGCCCGGAGTTCTACGAGATCTTCGAAGGCGCGATGGACGACGTCGGGATCACCGAGCGCCGCATGATCCTTTCCTCGTTCGGCCCAGACGACCGCGATTTCCTGGAGCGCGCCCAGCTGATCGTTCTCGCGGGCGGCGACGTGCGGCTGGGCTGGACCACGTTCGAGGAAAGCGGCATGAAGGAAGCCATCGTCGGCCGCTACAACCAAGGGGCGGTCCTGGTGGGCATCTCCGCCGGCGCCGTGCAGCTCGGACGATACGGAATCGTCGAGAAAACCGACTCCCCCGCGACCGAATTGCTCGAGGTGTTCTCGCTGGTACCGGTGGTGATCGACACGCACGACGAGGCAACCAACTGGGAGCGGCTGTCGGGCGCGATTCACACCCTGCAGGGCGCGGCCACCGGGATCGGAATCCCATCGGGCGGCGGGGTCATCGCGCACCCGGACAACACCATCGAGCCGCTGCGTCGTGCCACGCACGAGTTCTTTTTCGACGGCACGCAGGTCACGGACTCTTTGCTGTTCGCTGATGACGGCGACTGACGCCTTGAGATTTGCCAGCGCGGCCTTTACTCGTTCTTGACTGCGCATTGAATTGTCTTACGGACGATGTCCTACATGAGTACGCTTCCATGCGTGGAACTGGGGGTTTTGGGACCTCTCCAGGTCCGACAGGATGGCACGCCCGTCGCGATCCCGGGCGCTAAGCCGCGCGCCATCCTCACGATGCTGGGTTTGCACAGCGGTTCGGTCGTCTCGGCCGCCACGCTGGTCGAGCTGCTTTGGGACCGCGACCCGCCCCGCACCGCCGACAAGGCCCTGCAGACCCATATCTCCGCGCTGCGCCGCACCCTCGGCGACGGCCTGGTGCTGACCGAGGGCATGGGCTGGACCCTGGCCGGAACCGAGGTGGATGCGTCGCGATACACCTTGGCCGCTCGGTTGGGCCGGCACGCCGCCGCCGCGGGCGACGCCGGCCAGGCCGTCGCGCGCCTCGAGGAGGCGTTGGCGCTGTGGCGCGGCACTCCCGAGCTGCCCGACAGCCATCGGGGGGTGTCGGAGAAGACGCGCTGGATCGAACGTCATGCCGCGCTCGTCGAGGATCGGGCCGACGCGCTGCTGGCCACCGGGCGGGCCGCCGAGATCGTCGGCGAGCTGGAGGCCTCGGTGGCCGACGCGCCGCTGCGCGAACGGCGGTGGGGGCAGCTGATGCTCGCCCTCTACCGCGCCGGCAGGCAGGGTGACGCGCTGGCCGCCTATCAACGGGCGCGGTCGCTGCTGGCCGACGAGCTGGGGATCGATCCCGGCCCGGAGCTTCGGCGGCTCGAGACTGCGATCGTCGCACAAGCTCCATCGCTGGATACGCCTGTGGCACAACAGCTTCCGTCGGTGATGCGGGCCGTGACCTTCCTGCTCACCGACATCGAAGGATCGACGGCCGCCTGGGAGGCAGACGCCGACGCGATGGCGGTGGCGCTGGCGCGCCACGACGAGCTGGTCGAGCAGGTGGTCACGTCGCGGGGGGGAAAGCTGATCAAGACGCGCGGCGAGGGTGACGCGACGTTCTCGGTCTTCGACCGCCCGTCCGCCGCCGCCGCGGCCGCCCTCGAGTTGCAAGAGGCGATCGGCCACGAGCCCTGGGAGTTGCGCGAGCCCATGCGGGTTCGGGTCGCGCTGCATACCGGCGAGGTCGAGCTGCGCGACGGCGATTACTTCGGGCGGGCGGTGAACCGGGCCGCGCGGCTGCGGTCGCTGGCCGAGGGCGGCCAGATCCTGTGCTCGGGTGCGACCGCCGAGCTGGTCATCGATTCGCTGCCCGACGACGTGCTGCTCACCGACCTGGGGATGCGCAAGCTGAAAAACCTTCCGCGTCCCGAGCACGTCTTCGAGCTGCGGCTGGAAACCGCCGACGATCGTCCTGAGCTGTCGACGGGGGAACCGCCGATGGAGCGTCCCGCCCTTCCCCCGGTGCTCGTCGGCGCCGGCCCGTTCGTCGGGCGCGGCAACGAGCTCGAACAGCTGCTGCTGGCATGGCAGACCACCCTCACCAGCGGCGCGCACACGGTGCTGATCGCCGGCGAACCGGGTGTGGGCAAGACGCGGCTGTCCGGCGAATGGTCTCAGCAGGCATACGCACAGGGAGCGGTCGTGCTGTACGGCCGCTGCGACGAGGACCTCGGTGCGCCGTATCAGCCCTTCGCGGAAGCCCTGCGGTCGCTCGTCCCCTGCATCGGCGCCGGCCGGCTGCGCGCGGTGCGCGGCGTCGAGGCGCTGCTCCCACTGGTCCCCGGGCTGGCCGACGTCTTGCCCGATGTCGCGCCGCCGGCCCGCTCTGACCCCGATACCGAACGCTATGCACTTTTCGATGCCGTCGTCGCATCCCTGGAAATCGCTTCCGCGGCGGCTCCGGTCGTCCTGATACTCGACGACCTGCATTGGGCGGCCAAGCCGACGCTGCTCTTGTTGCGGCATCTCCTGCGCTTCGGCGACCACGCGCGCGTGCAGATCGTCGGCACGTACCGCAACACCGACCTTGACCGCTCGCACCCGTTGGCAGCGACGCTCGCCGACCTGCACCGCGACGGCACGGCCAACCGGCTCAATCTCAGTGGCCTCGACGAGGACGATGTGACCGCCTACGTCGCCGAAGCAGGCTACGACGACGAGGAACTCGCCCACGCATTGGCGTCGGTGACGGGCGGTAACCCATTCTTCCTTATCGAGGCTTTGCGCCACGTCGATGAGAGCGGCGGCGTCTGGGATCAGAGCACGTTGCCCCAGGGAGTACGAGAAGCCGTGAGCCGCAGGCTATCCCGGCTCCCGGCGGACACCAACAAGGCGCTCGCCGCAGCAGCGGTCGTGGGCAGCCGGTTTGCCTTGGAGTTGGTAGAGCAGGTAACCGAGCAAGACCTCGTCGACGCGTTCGACGAAGCGTGTAAGGCCGGCATCGTCATCGAAGAGCCAGGCGGTTACTACCGGTTCAACCACGCCCTCGTGCGGCAGTCGCTGCTCGCCGAGCTGGCATCCGTGCGCCGCATGCGGCTGCATCAGCGCATCGCCGCCACGCTGGAGACCCAATCCGGCTCCGACGACGAGCTGCTCGCCGAACTGGCTTACCACTACTTCGAATGTGCTTGGGCGGGAAACGCGGTCAAGGCGGTCGAGTACTGCCGCCGGGCCGCCGACCAGGCGATGGCACGGCTCGCGTATGAAGGTGCGGCCGACCTCTACGACCGGGCGCTACACGCGCTGGAAGAGATCGACGACGAGCTGCCCGACCGCGGCGATCAGGTCGCCGAACTGTTGGTGGCGCGGTGCGAGGCTCTGCTCGCCGCGGGCGACGTGGCTTCGGCATTGGGTGCGGTCTCGCAATTGCAAGACGCCACAGTCGATTCGGTCCGGCTGTCGGCGTGGGCGACATGCTTCGACGGCGAGCTGTCGATGCTGATTCACCCCGAGCGGTTGGACCAAGTGGAGACCGCGTTGGGCGCGGCTGCCGCAAAGCTGGCCGAACTAGACGATGCCGCGGGCGAAGCCAAAGCGCACACCGTCCGGGCCGGGTGCCTCGCACGGCTGGGCAGGATTGGCGACGGCGAAGTAGCCCTGGACGACGCATTGACCGCGGCCCGACGCGCGCGAGAGCATCGGCGCGTCAATGCGGTGCTGGCCCAGGCGCCGCTTGCGGCGTTGTGGGGACCCAACCCGGTCCCGCGCGCGGGTGGGCGATGCCTGGACGTGGTACGGCTGCTGCGGATTACAACCGACTCGCCCGCGGTCGAGGCGACGTCGACCCGCTGCCAGGCCGTGTTGGAGGGGTTCCGCGGACGCACCGCGGCGGCCCGACGGATGATCGAATCGGCCCGCCGCTCGGTTACCGAGCTCGGCCTGCGTCATGCCCTTGTCGAGGTCGAGCAGTTCGCCGGCATCGTCGAGCTCGTCGCCGACGATCCCGCCGCCGCGGAGTCACATTTGCGTAAGGCCTACAACGGTTTTCGCCGAATGGGCCTCGACGCCGACACCGCCGAGACGGCCGCGCTGCTGGGTCGCACCTGCCTGGCGCTGGACCGAGACGCCGAGGCCGACGAATTATGTTCGGAGAGCGAGCGTCTGGCCGGCCACGCGTTGAAGGCGTCGATCGCCTGGCGGACGTTAAGGGCGAAACTACTGGCGCGCCAGGGCGACCACGCGGAGGCACGCCGAGTGGCCGAGGCCGCGGTGAGTCTGGCCGAGCGGACCGACGCCTTGGTCGACCACGGCGACGCATGTCTCTCGCTGGCAATAGTTTTGGAGGCCGCCGGTGATTCACCGGGGGCCCGAGCCGCCGCAGAGCGCGCGGCCGATCTTTATGAACGAAAAGGGGCTGCCGCGCTGGCTGACAGGGCCCGTGGCGTTCTGGGCGCGCCGGTGGTGCCGACCGCACCGGCCCCGCCCGAAGCACCGAGTGTCGGGACCAATGCTTGCGTGCTGGTGGCCGACCAGGTAATCGCCTTGGTCAACCGCGAGGCATTGGACGAGGTCGAGCAGCTGTTTGCCCCACGCGTCTCGGTCGAGAATCGCCGGAAGATCGTCGGGTTTGCGAGGCGGGAGATGCCGTCGGGCCAGTGGCCGCGAGATATGCGAAATTATCTGCAGTCGGGCATCGTGCGATACCGCCACACGCCGGTCGCGATCCGTGGCGAGCGTGTTGCCCTCTTGCGACTCGAAGCGGGCACTGCGGACGCGAGTTCCGGTGCCCCGCAGGACGAGATGCTCCAAGTAATCGGCCTTGACGAGGACGGCCGAATCGCTCTGGAAGTCTCATTCGACGTCGAAGACATCGACGCCGCGACGGCAGAACTCGACTCCGCGCATGCCCGGCTCGAGCTCGACACCGAATGCGTGCGAGTGGGCGAACGTGTGATAGCCGCCATTCATCGCAAGGACTGGGATGAGTTCGAGCGGCTCTTCGCACCCAATGTCTCGATCGAGAGTCGCCGCAAGATCGTCGGCTTTAGGGTCCCATCGGTGGTGGCGCGACGTGAGTTAAGGCGTGATGTCGAGATGGGCGCCACGCGGATCGACTATGTCATGGTCGCCGCACGAGGCGAGCGGCTAGCTCTGTCTCGATTGGTGTCGAGTACCGCCGATACAAGCCCTGGAGCGCCGCACGACGAACTTCTCCAGCTATACGGCCTCGACGAGGAGGGGCGAGTCGCGCTGCAGGTGTGGTTCGACGTCGAAGACATGGATGCCGCGATCGCCGAACTCGATGCCGCGCATGCCCGGCTGGAATTGGACAACGCGTGTACGCGAGTGATTCGCAAGATAGATGCCGCATACGATCGCGAAGCCTGGGGAGAGATCGAGCAGCTGGTCGCAGCTGTCATCTCGTTGGAGAGCCGTCGGAAGATCGTCGGTCTCGAACCTCACGAAGATTCCTATGACGAATGGGAAAGGCAGGCCAAACAATTCCGCGAAATCATGGCTCCGGTGCGCCACCGCCACGTGATTCTCGCCGTCCGTGGCGAGCGCCTCGCTCTCACCCGGCTGGAAGTGGGACCTGCAGATCTGAGCCCTGGGGCCCCGCGGGACGAATTTCTGCAGCTATACGGAATCGACAAGACGGGCCGCCTTGCACTGCAGATGTGGTTCGACGCCGAGGACATCGACGCCGCGACAGCCGAACTCGATAAAAGGCATGCACGGCTCGAGGGCGAGGACCGCGAGGCACCACGGCTGGAAAACGAGACAAGTCAAATGGCCGAACACCTCGTGGCTTGCTTCACGGCGCGCGAGTGGGACGCCATGACGGAAGTGCTGGCCGACGACTTTCGCTATGACGATCGCCGTCACGTCGTGGGAGCGGGAATCCGCCATGGTCGCGGCTCCTACGTCTCAGACTTGCGGACAGCCGCCGACCTGTGGGTCGCAAACATACCGACTGTCATCGCCACCCGCGGGGAGCGCCTTGCCCTCGGAAGTCTTCGCTTCACGGGCCGCGAAAAGGGGTCCGAGGAATTCCTCTCCGATCTGCTCATCATCGCCGAGACCAACACCGACAATCTGATCGTCGCAATCGTCACGCTCGACCACGACGACTTCGACGCCGCCATCGAGGAGCTCGACGCCCGCTACATCGCCGGCGAAGCGGCGGCGAACAGGAGCACCTGGTCAGCGATTACGAGGGCCTACGCCGCAATCGACCGGCGTGAGCTCCCGTCAACGACGGCGCAATGGGTGAACATCGACCACCGAAAAGGGAGGGCATTCGCACCGGGCGATTTGATCCCCTACGTCCAAGCGACCTGGGACACCACGCCGCAATCCAGGATTCATATCGAGGCCGTGCACCGGCTGACCGGTCGCGGGGCGGTGGTCACCAACGCAATGACCGGTAGCTCGCGAGACGGCTTCGACGCCGAGTGGCGCGAAGTATTTCTTCTGACTCTCGAGGGCGACAATATCGACCGCTGCGAACTGTTCGACGAGGCAGACCTGGACGCAGCGATCGCGAAGTTCGAGGAATTAAGCAGGCCGACACCGCGGTTGGAGAACGCGGCGAGTCGAGCGAACACACGCATGCATGCGTACTTCTCGGCCGGCGACTGGGACGGCGTGGCGGCCACGCTAGATGACGACGTTTGCGCCGAAGATCGCCGTCGGGTGGTGAATGCAGAGACACAACGGGGGCGAGGTCTCGCGATCGACACCCTGCGGCAGGCCGCCACACTCGGGGTCACGCACGCGACGTCGAACGTCGTTGCGACCCGCGGAGAGCACCTCGCCCTCACGCGTGCGCGATTCTCGCAGGACGACGCGATGCCGGAGACATTCCACGTCGAGGTTCTCCAGCTAATCGAGAGTTCACCCGACGAACGGTTAACGGCGATCGTCATGTTCGACCTAGAGGACTTCGAGGGCGCCGCCGCCGAACTCGACGCCCGATACCTCGCCGGCGAAGCGGCCGAGTACGCGCCGACATGGTCGGTCATCGCTAAGTCCTTTACATCGATGAATCGGCGCGAACTGCCCTCGACCACACCGAATTGCCAGAGCATCGATCATCGCCGCGCGGCGACGTTTGCGCCTGGCGATGTGCTCGCATACATCCAGGCCGGATTCGACCTCGACGAACACATGTCCCGCTACTTCGAGACTGTGCACCGGCTGAACAACCTCGGAGCTGTCGTCACGTATGCCGCGCACGGGACTTCGCGAGAAGGTCTTGATGCCGAGTGGCGCGGGGTCACCGTCTACGCAATCGACGGCGACATGTTCAGCCGCGTCGAGATTTTCGACGAGGCCGACCTCGACGCCGCGCTCACGAGATTCGAGGAATTGCAACCGAATTCACGGCGACTGGAGAACGCGGCCAGCCGCGTTACTGAACGCTTCCTGAGGTGCTTCGACGCCCGCGATTGGGACGTGGTCGACGCGATCGTGGCCAGCGACATGTGCCATGACGATCGCCGCCGGATCGTGGGTGCCGGGGTCCGGCATGGTCGGGACGCCCAGGTCGAAGACATGCGGGTGCTCGCTGACATGGGAATGCACGCGACGGCCGAGGTCATAGCGATCCGCGGGGAACGCCTCGTTCTCAGTCGTAATCGTGGCTTGAACATCGATTCTCAGCCGGAGGCCTTCCTCATGGACGTGATCGATGTTGCCGAGATCGACAGCGACGGACGGATCATCGCACTCATCACGTTCGATCCCGGCGACATCGATGCGGCGTTCGCCGAACTCGATGCTCGCCACCTCGCCGGCGAAGCCGCACCGTACGCACGCATGTGGCAGCTCGCGATCGACACCCTCGCCGAGGTCAATCGTCACGAGGTAGGGCCGATACTGAGGTCCCTCGCATACCAGGACCATCGACGAGTTCCCTTCGCGGCGGAGGGTTTCGGAAGGGCCGTCGAGGCGCTTTGGGCTCTCGTACCCAATGCCCGCTACTGGATACCCGTGATCCATGCGCTCGATGCCCATGGGATCGTAGCCAGCCTCGTCATCGAAGGTACGGATGTGCACGGGGGCGAACTGCAGTGGACCCGAACCCTTGTGCAGCTCCTCGACGAACCGCGGTTCGAAGTTTACGAAGAAGACGATATCGAGGCTGCGCTTGCGAAGTTTGAGGAGTTGCGGCCGCGGCAGCGGCGACTGGAAAACGTGGCAACTCGAGTGAACGAGCACATTTGGGCATGCATCGCCGCCCGCGACTGGGACGCGACAACCGCGAGCATGGCCGACAACATGCGCCACGACGATCGCCGGCGGATGGTGGGTGCTGGAGTCTTGCAGGGTCGGGATGCCCAGATGCAGGACATGCTGGCGATCGCCGAGATCGCTGGGCGTCCCACGATTGAGGTCATCGCAACCCGCGGGGAACGCCTCGCACTCACTCGTGCCCGCTTCGAGCCGCAGGCATTCCTCATCGAGCTGCTGGCCGTTATCGAGAGCGATGGCGACGAACGTTTGGCGGCGATGGTCGCGTTCGACCTCGACGACATCGATGCGGCCTTCGCCGAACTCGACGCCCGCTACCTCGCCGGCGAGGCGGCCACCCATGCGCAGACGTGGTCGGCGATCGCAGGAATCAGTGCCGCCTTCAATCGGCACGAACTTCCCCCGATGACACCGGATCCGGTTTACGTGGATCATCGACAACTCGCATGGGCCGAGGGGATCGATCTGGCCGCAGCCATTCGTGGCTTCTGGGACATCACTTCAGACGCCAGGGCGTACATCGAGGCGGTGTATCGACTGGACGACCGCGGAGCCGTCTTCACCCAAGTGCTCAAGCTCACCTCAAATGAAGGCTTTGACGCCGAGTTGCCGATGATTTACTGCTTCACCGTCGAAGGCGACTTGATCAGCGGCGTCGAGGTTTTCGACCTGGCCGACATCGACGCCGCACTCGCGCGATTCGAGGAATTGCACCCGCAGACGCAGCGGCCGCAGAACGCGGCGAGCCGCCTGCTCGAAAATTACCTGGCCGACTTCGCGATCCGTGATTGGGCCGCTATGGAAGAACGACTGGCGGAGGATTTTTTCTCAGACGACCGCCGTCGCATCGCCAACGCTGGTATCCGACGCGGTCGGGATGCCGAGATGGCGAATTGGCGGGCGACCAGCGAGGTATGGATGACCAATGCCAACTCGTTAATGATTGCGACTCGCGGCGAGCGCCTCGTACTCGGCCGTTTCACCTTCACCGACCACGACCAGCAACCGGACGCGTTCCAAGCCGCCGCCCTGGCCGTCGTCGAGATCAACAAGGACGACCAAATTGCGGCGAGTATCACGTTCGACCCCGACGATGCCGATACGGCCTTCGCCGAACTCGATGCCCGCTACCTCGCCGGCGAAGCGGCCAACCATTCGGCCACCTGGTCGGTCGTCATGGATGCCTATGCCGCACTCAATCGAGGGGAAATCTCGCCGACGGCAACGGACTTCGTCGACATCGACCATCGGTCGGGTGCAACGGTCGGACCTGGGGACCTGAAGGCATGTCTCCGTACCGCGCTCGAAGAGACGGTGCACGACCACATCTACGTCGAGGCTGTCCATCGACTGACCGACGTCGGAGCCGTCGTCAGCCAAAAGACTTCCGGGACCTCACGCGAGGGCTTCCATGCCGAGTGGCCAATCGCCGCCGTCTTCACAGTCAAGGATGATTTGCTCAGCAGAACCGAAATGTTCGACGAGACTGCCGTCGACGCTGCAATGGCCCGATTCGAAGAATTGCAGCCACGGACTCGCCAACTCGAGAATGCGGTAAGCCAAGTGGTAGAACGGTTTTGGTCGTGCTTGGCGACCCAAGACTGGGCCGCGATGGCCGAGACGATGGCCGACGATTTTTCGTCGCATGATCGCCGTCGGGTTGTGAACGCCGGTGTTCTGCATGGTCGTGATGTCAACATCGCAAACATGCGAGCGGTCGCCGACGTCGGGTTCGAGGGCCTCACGTCGTCAGTCATCGCGACGCGGGGCCAACGTCTCGCCCTCGCTCGTATTCGGTCCTCGGCCCATGGGTTTGAAGCCGGGGAGGTCAGCGCCGACATGCTCGGCACCTTTGAGGTGGACGCTGACAACCGGCTCACCGCGGGCGCCATCTTCGACTCCGACGATATCGACGCGGCCCACGCCGACCTCGACGCCCGCTACCTCGCCGGCGAAGCGGCCAGTAACTCGGCCACATGGTCACTCATCACGGGGCTGTACGCGGACTTCAATAGGCAAGACCTTCCCACAGCGGACTGGATTACCATCGACCACCGACGCGGTTCGCCATTCGCTTCCGGCGACTTGGCTGCATCGATCCGCGCGTCATTGGACCTCACGCCAAACCTCCGCATCCGTGTCGAGTCGGTGCACCGGCTCAGCAATTTAGGTGCGCTCGTCACCAATGCTTCAAGTGGGACGTCGCGCGAAGGCTTAGACGCCGAGTGGCGGATGGTCCAACTGCTGACAAATGAAGACGGCCGGATCAACCGTCTCGAGATCTTCGACGAGACGGACCTGGACGCCGCGCTCGCCCGGTTCGAGGAACTACAGGCGGGGTAACCACCGATACCCCTATTTTGGCAGGTCAGACCGCTTCCCCAGCGGCGAGAAGCTGTGAACTTGAAATTCTTGTCAAAACCACACGAATTAGGCATCTGTGTACTAGCGTCCACTCCAGCGACATCGGGGGTTCGAGGGGCGCCATAAGTTGAGCCCAACTTATGGCACGTCACATAAATTCCAACGCGAAAGCGATTTGGGCTGCGCGAAAAGCCATGCGAGGGTGGCTTTTTGGGTGCTCCCATGCCGCGTAACGAATATTGGCATGACGCGGAGCGAGGCTGAAAATGGTCGCACTCGGAAATATCAGCGAATGGCAGCCGCCAAGCGGTCCACTCACCATGTGGTCGGCCGTGCCGGCGGCGCGCGAGGCCGCTCGCACTGCCCGGCGAAGCGATCTACCGCCCAGTTACCAGCAGGTACAACATCTTTGGTCTTCCTTCCACGGCACAGCCATGAACCGGCAGCTACCGCGGCTGATGGTCGTCTCGTGGGAAATGCCTGGCACGTGTGACATTGCGGCAATGACCGCGGCGGTCAATGCGCACGTCCATCGTCACGACACCTACCACAGCTGGTTCGAATTCGAGAACGGCGCCATCATCCGCCGCACCATCGACCGCACCGCCGTCATCAATCTCGCCCCCACGTCACTGGGACATAAGACGACCGAGCAAATGCGCACGCACGTCTTGACGACGACGCCGGAAACGCTCGAATGGGGTTGCTTCACCTTCGGCGTCATCCAGCACGCCGACTACTTCTCCTTCTACGCCAGTGTCGACCACCTGCACATCGACGGCCTGTCCGCGGGCCTGATCTTCTTCGACATTCACCTGATGTATCAGGAACTGTGCGGCGGCGGGCGCGAGCACACTCCCCCGACGCCTTCCCAGGTGAGGAGTTACCGCGACTACGTAGCCCGGCAACGCGAGAAGGTCGGGAGTCTGACCCTGTCGTCCTCCCAGATCAAGGACTGGATCGCGTTCGCCCGCGAGACCGATGGCAACTGGCCGAGCTTCCCGCTGCCCCTTGGTGACACGTGGACCCACAGCAGGGGCGATCTGCTGACTGTCGAGTTGTTGGACGCGGCCGCGACGGAGGCTTTCGACCAAGCGTGCCACGCGGCCGGAGCGCGGTTCATCGGCGGAGTTCTGGCATGCGCCGCGTTGGCCGAGAGTCAACTGACCGGCACGGAGAACTACCACGGCTTCACCGCCAGGGACACCCGCACGCCGGGCATCGACACGATGACGGTGGGTTGGTTCGCAAGCATGGTTCCCGTCAGCGTGCCGACCACGAGCCACTCGTTCGCCGAGGCCGCGCGGGCAGCCCAGAAGTCGTTCGACGCGGCCAAAGACCTTGCCGGAGTGCCGGTTGAGCGGGTCTTGGAGTTGGCGACACCAGACGAGTTGGGCATCAAACTGCCCACTTGCTTGCCGATGATGTTGTCGTTCCTCGATTTTCGCAAGATCCCCCTCGCCGGGTTGTGGGCGGAGACGAACTTCGGCACCTACGGAGACAGCCTGTCCCACGGTGGGATCAACATGTGGATCAATCGGCATGCCGAAAGAACCACGGTGACGCTTTCCTTCCCAGACAACGAAGTAGCGCGCGAGTCGGTGCACCGCTACATCGCGACGTTGAGCCAGATGTTCGGGCGAGCGGTAAATACTCCGTACCAGCCGGGCGTCGTTGCGAACGACGACATTTCCGACGTGCTGGCCGCCCTAGCGCCGAATACAGATGATGACGAGGCGGCTTAGGCCATGACTAATGTGCTGGATCTGACCGACCAGACCCTGTTCCTCGGCGAGCGGGCGACCAGCACCACCAATGTGCTGCAATGCATTTGGGTATACGACCGCGGCGTCGACGTCGACGGTCTGCGCCAGTTTCATCGCCACCTCCAACGGGGGCGACTATGCCGCCGCATCGAGTGCTCGCCGTTGCCATTCGGTCGCCATCGCTGGGTAACGGCCACTGAGCAGTCGGATCTCGAGATCGTCGCGACACCGCGTCCGCGCAGCGAAATCGACGCCTGGTGCAGCGAGCAAGCCAGTAAGCGGCCCGATGCCGAGCACGGAGCCGGATTCCACCTTGCCGTGCTGCCCTTCACCGATGGCGGCGCCGCAGTGAGTTTGGTTGTGCCGCATTGCCTCACCGACGGTGTCGGGCTGTGCGAGGCGCTGGCGGATGCGGCGGTGGGCCGTGAGGACACAATCCGTTGGCCCGCAGCGGCATCACGGCGGCGGTGGCAAGCGATGCGACAAGACGCGCGCCAAACCAGCCGCGACATACCCAAAATCGGCGGCGCCCTTTTCGGCGCGGCACGATTGGCCCGGCGTGGCCGCGACAATGGCGTCGCGGTCACGCCACCCAAACGGCGACCCGCGCCACCGCGCGAACCTGAGGAGCCCGCCACACTCCCGTTGACGACGATCTTCATCGACGCCGACCAGTGGGATGCCCGCGCACACGCCCTCGGGGGGACCAGCAACGCGCTGCTCGCGGGATTGGCTGCCCACCTCGCCCGCGGCGTAGGGAGAGTCGCCGCGGACGGCACGGTCACCGTCGGGATGCTCGTCAACGAGCGCACCCCGGGCGATACGCGCGCCAACGCGATCTCCAGCGTCGACATTCCAGTCGACCCCACTCCCGTCACCACGGACCTGCACGGGCTCCGCGGCGACATCAAGCACGCGCTGATCCGCCATCAGGATGTGCCCGACGAGCGGTGGGTACTGCTGCCCCTCGTTCCCCTGGTGCCAAAGCGGGTCTTCAAGCGATTGCTGAGCGTGGCCACCGGCAGCGCGACCACCGTCGCCTCGTCCAACCTCGGTGTCATCGACCCGGACGCCAACCGACCGGACGGCACGGACGCTGACCACTTCGCCATAAAGTCGCTGTACGTGGGAGTCACCAACTCGACGATGCACCGCACCAACGGCACTCTCGGGTTGGCGTCGGGACGAGTCCGCGGGCAGATTTTCATCTCGATCCTGAACTACGAGCTGGACCGGACCAACTCGAACGAGGAGTTGCGACAACGTGTTTCAGCCGCGCTGAAAGACTTCTCGCTGACCGCGACACCGGGCTGGCATACCAGCAGCGATTCGACTTCCGCGCTGGCGGGGTAATTCCGTCACCGACGCGACCTGAAATCATTGACAGGCCGTGATGTAATCCAGGCCGGTAGTCTGCCTACACGCCGAGTAAGGTGAGTCGGATTTAGTCGTCGCACGAGGTCAGCCGGGAGGTCGATCTGAGCGTGAAGGGTAGGCCCACCAAGGCCGACGTTGCGCGAAGGGCGAACGTGTCGACCGCGACCGTCAGTTACGTGCTCAATAACACTGTCGGGCGCACCATTTCGGTGCAGACACGCGCCGCGGTCCACAATGCGGCCGCCGAACTCGGCTACCGCCCCAACCTCGCCGCCCGCAATCTCGCCCGCGGCAAGAGCGGCGTGATCCTCTACATCGTGCCGAGCCTCGCCGGCGGCGAGATGCCCATGCAGGTGGGCACACACATGACCACCGAGTTGACCCGTCGCGGCATCATGCAGGTTCAGCTGTTCGAGACCGAGCAAGCCGACACCATCGCCGACGCCATCAACCAGCTCCAGCCGATCGCGGTGACAAGCTTGTTCCCCTTGGGCCGCAAAGCATCCCACGCGGTCCAGGACGCCGCCATCCCCCACATCTGCGTCCACACCCAGCCGGGGCTCGGGGATCCGCAGTATTCGGTCGGGCAGATGCGTGTCGACCATCTCGTCGAACGGGGCCATCGCAATCTGGCGTTCGCCTACTCGGGCGACCGTCGGTGGCGTGCGCTTGGCGACTACTGGATCGACGGCGTCCGGCGCGCCGCGCGCCAGCACGGGCTGCCCGACGTCGTCGTGGCGGCGGTGACGCCCGACGACAGCGCCACGGTGGTCCGTGATCTCCACGCGGCCGGCGTCACCGCGGTCTGCACGCAGAGCGACGAGGTGGCCTTCGTGATTCTCGACGGCATCCGACGCGCCGGGCTGCGATGCCCCGATGACCTCGCGGTCGTCGGGGTGGACGCCACGGCCTTGTCGCCGTTCAGCATCCCCGCGCTCACCACGGTCGCGTTCGACCGCACGGCGATCGCCGACGTGGCCCTGGCAGCGGTTTTGGCGGAACTGGGTGTGCCTGAGGACCCACCTCCGGCCGCAGGCGACATCGCGACGCTGGTCATCCGCCAGTCCACCTGAGCCTTCGGCGGCTCACTAGACAGCCGGAAGTTACGCGCGTAACCTCTGTCGCGCAACGATGCATCCTGGCGACGAAGGGCCAACCTTGACTAGCACCGTGATTCCGGTCTTCAACCCGTCCAATGAGGAGCAGATCTTCGAGGTCCCCGACTCCGACCAGGCGGCCGTAGACGCGGCGGTGGCCCGGGCCCGCGAGACCTTCGAGTCCGGCGTGTGGCGCAAGGCGCCCGCGTCGCACCGGGCGAACGTGCTCTTCCGCGCCGCGCGGATCATCGAGGAGCGCAAGGACGAGCTGGCCGCGCTCGAATCCCAGGACAACGGCATGAACCTGACGGCCGCGGGCCACATCATCCCGGTGGCGGTCGACATGCTGAAGTACTACGCCGGCTGGGTCGGCAAGATCCACGGCGAGTCGGCCAACCTGGTGTCCGACGGCCTGCTCGGGACCTGGGAGACCTACCACACCTTCACGCAGCTCGAGCCGGTCGGCGTCGTCGGCCTGATCATCCCGTGGAACGGGCCCTTCTTCGTCGCGATGCTCAAGGTCGCTCCGGCCTTGGCGGCGGGGTGCAGCGCGGTGTTGAAGCCCGCCGAGGAAACGCCGCTGACGGCGCTGAAGCTCGAGGAGATTTTCCGCGAGGCGGGTCTGCCCGACGGCGTACTGAACGTCATCACCGGCTACGGCGAGACCACAGGTGCGGCGCTGACCGCGCACCCGGACGTCGACAAGATCTCGTTCACCGGCTCGACCGAGGTCGGCCGGTTGATCGTTAAGGCGGCCGCGGGCAACCTCAAGCGGCTGACGCTCGAGCTCGGCGGCAAGTCGCCGCTGATCATGTTCGACGACGCCAACCTGGACAAGGCGATCATGGGCGCGGGCATGGGCCTGCTCGCCGGCTCCGGGCAAAACTGCTCGTGCACCTCGCGCATCTACGTGCAGCGCGGCATCTACGACCAGGTGGTCGAGGGCCTGGCCGGGTTCGCGCAGATGCTGCCGATGGGCGGCAGCGACGACCCGGATTCCGTTCTAGGGCCGCTGATTTCGGACAAGCAGCGCACGCGGGTCGAAGGCATCGTGAACGACGGTGTGGCCGGCGGCGCGCAGGTGATCACCGGCGGCAAGCCGATGGACCGCAAGGGCTACTTCTACGAAGCGACGATCGTCACCAACACCACACCCGACATGCGGCTGATCAAGGAGGAGATTTTCGGCCCAGTCGGCTGCGTGATCCCGTTCGACGACGAGGACGAGGTGCTGGCCGCCGCGAACGACACGCACTACGGCCTAGCCGGCACCATCTGGACCGAGAACCTGTCTCGCGCCCACCGCGTCGTGAATGAGCTTCGCGCGGGCCAGGTTTGGGTGAATTCCTCGCTCGCGGCCGACCCGTCGATGCCGATCAGCGGCCACAAGCAGTCGGGTTGGGGCGGCGAGCGTGGCCGCAAGGGCATCGAGGCCTACTTCAACACCAAGGCCGTCTACATCGGCCTCTGACCTTGCCTTTCGTCCATTAGCGCCGCTCGGTGGGTAATTTCGGTTGCAGCGCATAACGATTGTCAAACAATCTGCTGGGCCCGGCGATTCGCTGGGGCGCTTTGAAAGTTAGTGCCATCAGCCGTGACACGGCGAAGCTAAGTTGCCCATCGTCGCCGGGTGACTTCGGCCGAGAGCTGACCGAGACATACGTTACTTAGCCTCAGAATCCGTCGGGGGCGCATGTCCACGGATCTCGAGGAGACAGGTAACGATCTTGAAACTGAAACAAGTTGTCGGCGGGTTAACCCTCGCCGGCGCCGTTGGCGCGGCGGCCATTGGGGTTGGGGCCGGCGCCGCGAACGCCGATCCGGCGTCGACACCGCAGGCTCCCGCACCGCACGAACCGGGCGGCCCAGGTGGTCCCCCGCCTGGCGCACCGGGCGGACCCCCGCCGGGCGCACCGGGCGAACACGGTCCCGGCGGACCAGGCGGGCCAGGCCAATTCGGCCCGCATGGTCCCGGCGGACCGGGTGGCCCTGGCGAATTCGGCCCACACGGTCCGGGCGGGCCCGGCGGACCGGGTGGCCCTGGCGAATTCGGCCCACACGGTCCGGGTGGACCGGGCGGGCCCGGCCAGTTCGGCCCGCATGGTCCGGGCGGCCCCGGTGGCCCAGGCCAATTCGGCGGGCCGGGCGGGCCCGGGGGTCCGTGGCACGGGGATGCCCAGCGCGGCTACTTCCACCAAGCACCGTGGGGCGACGGACCCGCACCCTGGGGTGCCGGTGAACCTCCGCGTCCGGCATGGGGTGGACCGCTACCTCCGCCCGGAGGACAGTGGACGGGTGGTCCCATCAACTACTGGGGATACCAGCAGACCCCCACGTGGAATCAGGGATTCAACCAGTGGGGCATCGACTTCTTCGGAGTCTGGATCCCACTGTAAGGGGCGGCTTTACGCGGTGCCCGCTGTGTCGTTTGGCGTAGCGGGCACCTCGCTTAGCAATGCGGTGAGCGCGGCCGGATCCTTGTAGTACACGTCGAGGTCGACGATCTTGTCGTCGCGCAGCGTATAGACCTCGATCAGATCCATCGTGACACTCTTGCCCGTCGCATGGGCGGTGAATGTCAACGAAAAGCGCAATGCCACGGCGCTTTCACCCAGCGGCTCCGAGGTGAACGGTCCCGGGTCGAACGTCATCGCAGCGCTCATCTTTTCCAGCAACTCGCGAAATCCGCTGAGCCCGTGGTAGTCGCCGCTGTACGGGAGACCACCTGATTCGCGGGCGACGAAGTCGTCGTGCAGAAGGCGGCCCATCTCGTCGAAGTCACCCGCACGCACCGCCGTGCTGAACCTCTGCACGCTCGCCACTTTCGAGTCGGTCATGTGAACTCCTCGAGCTGCGCCGACACGGGCTCTTGGCCCGGGCTGACGTATTGCACGAGCTGCGGCATGCCCTCAATGAGGCTCAGGTACTTGGGGATTGACTCCTGCACCCAGGCGGTCTCGCCGTGGGCGGTGCACGCCGCTTGGTCGCGGTACACCTCGACGACGACGTAGGCGGCGGGATCCTCAACGCTCTTGGCGAACGCGTAATACGCCACCCCCGGTTCGTTGGCGAGGGTCATGGCGGTGACGTGGGCCATCAAGTCCTCGAAGGCCGGCGCGTTTTCGGCCGGCACGCGCAGGTTGGCGATGAAGGTGATCACTGGGCTACACCTTCGCCGGTTCGCCGATGACGTGGTGCGAGGTATTCAGCCGTTGGGTGGCCGCCTCGATCGTCCGCCGGACGCCCTCGCGGATAGAAACTTTGTTGGGCCCAAGCAGTTCGAGCATCTTGGTGGTGTCGGCCCAGATCGGCCAGGCCTTGCTGTTCTCCACGAAGCTGGGCTTCTTGCCGAGGATCTCGCCGGCGATCTCGCAGTACTCCTGCGTCGTGACGGCCTCGGTTCCGCCGACGTTGACGATCTCGGCGCCCACCCTGGCGATACCGGCTGCGGCAATGGTCTTTTCGACGTAGTCGTCTTCGAAGAGCGGTGTGTGCACGTTGCGCACGCCGGGGTACACGCTGACGGGCTCGTCGCGGATCATCTGGTCGATGCGCTGCGTGACGCCGCCGCCGCGGGGGCCGTAGAAGGAGAAGATGCGCACGATCGCCACCGGCAGTTGGTAATCGACGCTGAGGTGCTTGAGCAGGAATTCGGCCGCGATCTTGCTGGCGGCGTAATTCTCCGCCGAACTGTGCAGCCCGTACGGGTCGTCCTCGCGCAGCGGCCGCTCCCCCTGGTACTGGTACAGCGAGCCGGTGCTCCCGTGCACGAACGCGTCGCAGTCGCGGTACCGCCTGGCGAGTCGCCCGGTGGCGCCCGCGTTGACCTCGTACGCGGTCTTCTGGGTCGGCGGGAGGACGGCGTAGTTGATCACCACATCGACGGACTCCGGCAGCGCCGACAGGTCCGGGTTGGCCAGATCGAAGGAGATCGGTTGTGCGCCGGCGCGTTCGAGCATCCGGCTCTGTTCGGGGTCCGAGAAGCGGGCCACCGCGAACACCTCGTTGGACTTCGCGAGCTCGGCGGCGACCGGGAACGCCACTACTCCGCTGGCGCCGGTGACGAGGACGCGCTTTCCGGAAAGCTGTTTCATGTCAACCTCTTTCATTGGATGTGCGGCGGGCGAGTCTGGCCGCCGCGGCGCGCAGCCGTCGCGCGTCATAGAGGGTCAGCAGCGGGGTGACGACGTCCTCGCGCAGCCGGGTGAGCCGCGACGACTGGAGCCGCCACTGGCCGTCGGCCTTCACGTACTTCTCGTCGTAGTGGCCGTAGCCCCTGAGCGTGAGCATCGGGATCAGGCGCACGACGTCGTGCAGCGCCCAGGTCCCCCGCGCGGTCGTCGGCGACGTCAGCGAGATCTCGGGTGCGTGTACGTGATGCACCGTGGCTTGTGAAGGCCTGCCGAGTGTTTGGCGCGTGTAGGTGACGAACTCGTCCGCGCCGACGACGACCCGGGTGGCGGTATCGACGATCTCGCTGACGAAGTCGTCGGCGAACAGCGCGCGCCACGCCGCCCACTCCTTGGCATCGAGCTGGCGGCAGTAGCGGGCCTTGAGCTGTTTGATCGACTCGATTTCCAGCAGTGTGGCCGCGTCATGCATCGGCGCCTTCTTGCATGGCGTCGGCCTGGTAGCTGCCCATGAACTCCATCGGCACACCGCCCATGCGGCAGATGAACAGGTCCACACCCGGCAGTCCGGTGTCGAGCACGGTGACCTCGTCGGTGTGTTCGCGCGCCTTGGCTTGCACCGTGTCGTAGTCCTCGGTGAGGAACGACAGCGCGGCGAGTCCTTCGGGAACCGACGAACGCAGTTGTTCCGGAACGTCGAGCACCTCGACCAGGCCGGCCTCGCCGCTGCCGACGATGGTCACGTCGGCGCCAGCGGTCGGCGGCCAGCCCAAGGTCTTTTCCAGGATTTCGCCCGGCACCGGGAAGCTGTACTGGACGTCCATGCCCACGACGTCGGTCAGAAACTTGATGAACGTGCGGGCCGAATGGCTGAGCATCACGACGTGGTGGAGATGATTCGGCAACTCGGTACCTCCTGGCGGCGGGGCTTGAAACGGATGCTAGCCAGCGCAGACACCTCGGCACCAGAGTTTGGCGAACTTTTTTTCCTGGGCAGAAAAAATGTGGGACGTCAGTCGCGCGACAGCATCCGCTCGAGCCCTACGACGACCACGTCCAGGCTGAACTGGAGTTGGGCCTCGTCGTCGGTATCGTCCCCGCGCGCCGCGACCACCTGGCGCAGCATCGGGAAGCTGCCCTCGACGGCGCCGCCGAGGGCGGCCGCGACCTCGTCGACGTTCGGGTGCACCGTGCTCTGCGCCAGGAAGACGGCTTCGCGCCCCGCGGCGTGGCCTAACTCGGTGACCAGGCGCAGCGCGTGACCGGCGTCGCCGACCGAGAATCCGGCGTCGACCAGTTCCTGTAGCACGCGCTCGACGGGCGCCAGCGCTCCAATTCCGGTGGGCGGCAAACGAAAGTAGGTGGCGAGGACGCCGAGTTCGACGACGGCGTCGCGCAGCGCGGCGCAGTAGGTGCGAAGGACGCTGCGCCAGTCGCCGCCCGCAGGCAACGCGACGCGGGTCAGCGCCGACTCGAAGACGTCCAGCGCGACCAGTTCTCGCAAGCCGTCGCGATCGCCGACGTGATAGTTGAGCGCCTTGGGGTCGACGCCGAGCACGTCCGCCACCGCCTGCATGGTCAGGGATTCCGGCGCGAGGCCCCGCGCCGCCGACACGATGCGATCGCGGCTGATCCGCCGCGGGCGGCCCCGCTGCCGGGGCGTCATCGCGAGGTCTTGCGCGTCGGACACGGCGAACCTTCCGTCACTGCTGGGCAGCACTCTTGAGGTATGCCCACGATACTGCGACCGGCTGCGTCGACCTTTGGAGCTGACTCAGTTGCTGATCCACTGCTTGACGCCGCCGTGCCCCGAGCAGGTGCCGCTGTGGTGGGTGCTGAACGAATAGTCACCGTCGCGGCAGATTGCGGTGGCTCCCGCAGGAGCTCCACCACCCACGAGGCCGGGTGCACCGCCGGGCGGCAGGCCCGACGATGGGCTCGGAATGCATTGCCCGTCCGAGTTCTGGTAGTAGCCGGTGCCGCAACCAGCCAAAGTTGTGACCGGCGCGCTCGTGACGAGCGACGGTGCCGCAAAAAGTACGCCTGCTGATGTGGCCGCTAAGGCGACGAGAATTTGTATCCGCATGTCACACTCCGAAAACGTGATCGTGAAACTAACGGGCGCCCACCCCGGACGGCAGCGTAATGCGCTGGTAGGCCCTTTCGCATCAGAATCGGCAGAATTTCGGCCAGCTATCCCATCAGGATCTTGTACTGGGCCGCCATCTGTTGTTGCGCATTGTCGAGCTGACGGGCAATGGTTTTGATGGTGTAGCGGCCCGCAGTGGCCAGGCACCAGTAACGAGGCACCAGACCGTTGGATCCGGCCACGCGGGTGCATTGGCTATCGGGCAGGCCGGGCACTGGCGAAGCCGATTGGGACGCAGGCATTTTCGCGGCAAGGTCGCCGTACGCCTTGGCGAGTGTCTGCGCGGCCGAGGGATCTTTCGCTTGGTAGACGGTGGGCAGGTTGACCGAAACGTAGTCCACGCCCGCGGCCGAGAGCAGAGGCCCTGTTTGGACGGGGTCGGCTTCGAGGTGCAGCGCACCCGCCGGCGGATAGGCCGCACCGGACGTCGACGTGGCCTGGTCGGCGGGCGGCGGCAGGGTGCGAGCGACAAGGCCCGTGGGATCGACTGCGAGCGTGGGGAAATCGGTGGGGTCGGTCGCTTTGAAGCTGTCGATGAGGGGCACCTGCTGATCCAGGGTGTGACCGGCGAGTTGGGCTTCGCAGTCCGGGCCTGCCGCACACCGCGCGATCTGGATGAGCAGGTAGGGGCCGTGCGCGCTAAGCGCGGTCAGTTCACGCACCGTTTGGGCACCCTCTTGGAACGTCAGCACCGTGCCGGTGGCCTCGGGATGGCCGGGAATGGGCAGGGGCCGTTCGGGTTCGGTCACGATCGGGGTGGCGCTGGGAATGCGGGGCATGTTCCTTGCCGCCGTCGTCATGTTCTGGGCCGCCTGGGACGCCTCGGCGGGGTTGAGGAACCGAAGCACCGTATTACGCAGTGACATCTGCGGATTCGGGCCCGGGATTTGTCGCTCGGAGACGAATCCGACCACGAACGGCAGGTTGTAAGCGCCCCCGGCGATCGGCGGCCAGATCGCGCGCGACAGGTCTAGCGGCACGGCGATGATCGACGCACCGGACGAGTTCGCGCCGACCAGGGTGGGATCGACTTGCCAGGGACCGACGACGTAGGGGGCCATTCGCCGGCCTTCGACGAGTCGCCCCACGTCTTCGGAGCCGGCGTTGCCCAGCGCGGGCTGCGGTGAGGTCGGATAGTTGCCGGGGTCGAGCTGCGACACGTTCACCGGGGCCGCGGAGCCGGGCGGCGCATGGGTGGTCGCTTCCCCGTTGGTGGTGTGGCTGCAGCCCAGGAGCAGGGCCAACAGGGCTATCGAGTTAATCTGTGCCAGAGCGGTTTTCATCATTATTCTGTCTTGCAGATCTTCCAGCCGTCTTCGAGTTTCAACGGCAAGCTGACGACCTGGGAGCCCAGGGTTTCGCTTTGACCGGTAAAGGTGGCATCGGCGGTGTCACCGGTGATGACGATCGATTTGATGTCCTTGATCGTGGTGATGCCGTTTTGGGCGCGGCCCTTCTTGACGTAGTTCATCACGGTGCCGCTGAATTTGTTGCGCATCGCGACGCACATCAACTCCAAATAGGCGTCCCAGTTTTGGGTGTTGTACGAGTCCTGGAACTCTTTCAAGGTCTCGCGGATCTGGTCTTCGGCAGAGGGCTTAGCCGAGGGGGCGGGTGCCACCGGGCCGCCAGACGGGGCCACCGCCGTCGCCGACGTTGCGGCACCGCCGTGTTGGGGCAGCGCGGAGCCGCCGGTGACGGTCGTGCACGACGCGGTCAAGGCGACGGCGACGCCGATGACCCCCACCCGGGTAATGACCGGCACGAAAATGTTCATCGCGCTCCCCCTAGCCCCTTCACTGTCGCGGCACCTTGTTGGCGGTGGCGTCGGCCAACGACATGACATCGGTGCCACCGGCGGCGCGGCATTGGCGGATGTCGACTAAGACGTTGCCGCGCACCAGCATTCCTCGTTGGCACGATCCACCGCCGCGCAGGGTCGCCGTCAGGCTCAGCACCCCGGCGGTGGTCAAAGGCTGGCCGAAGTCCCAGGTCTGGGGAGCGACGCCCGGTGCGGTTACGGTCACGGATTTGCCGCCGCACAAATCCCACTGCCCGTGCAGGTCGGCCAGCAATATGCCTGCCTTGTTGCCGGGAAAGGCGATAACCGCCTGGGTGACGCTGTCTTGCCAACCCTGTTCGTTCATGCCGCGCAACGTCTGTACGGCGACCCCCGTATAGCCGCTCGGGCCGTACACGCTCTGTTGCGCGGGCGCCCAGGCGCCCACACATTGCTTGTTGTCGATGGTCGCGGAGTCGTCGGAGAGGCTGGCGCTGTCTTGCTCGAGAACCAGCGGACCCCCATCGGCCCCAACGGGTAGCTGGGCCGCGGTCAGCAAGATGGAGCGCAACTGAGCAGGAGCGACATTTGTGGCCGCCGGCCCCTGCGGCGGCGCCGATGCCCCCGGTGACCCGGAGCCCGAGCCGGCCTCGGGGCGCGACCCCGCGGGCTCGGGCCAGGCCAGCACGGTGACCGTGGCGACCAGCAGCACCACGCCGGCCAGGGCCGCGCCGATCAGGCCGCGTCGGCGTCGGCGCCGCGGCGGCTCGGGCGGTCGCTGTTGCCAGGGCGGCTGCGAGGTGTGCGGGTATGAGTGGACGTCGCTGCTGGGTACCGGCGGCAACGGCGCATAACGGTTGGGATCGCGCAGCGCCGAGGCGGCGGCGTTGGCGAGCGCACCCGCCGACTGAAACCGTGCGGCGGGATCTTTCGCCATCGCGACCGCGATCACGTGATCGAGGCCGTGCGGCAGGGACGGCACCGCGTCGGTGACGCGGGGCGGCGGGGTGAACATGTGCGCCATCATCACGGCGGCCGCACCGTTGGTCGCCTCGAAGGGGGTATGCCCCGACAGCAGTCGAAACAGCGTGCAGCCCAACGAATAAATGTCGACGCGGCCGTCGATGCGGCCGTTGGACAGCACCTCGGGTGCGGCGTAGCCGACGGTGGCCAGCACCGCTCCGGTGGCGGTCAGCCCCACGTCGTCGAGGGCACGGGCAATCCCGAAATCGCCGAGCAGCACCCGCTCGTCGGCGCCGACGGCGCCGGAGAGCAGGAAGTTGCCCGGTTTGATGTCGCGGTGGATGACGTGGTTCGCGTGGGCGAAATCGAGCGCCTTGGCCACCTCGGTGATGATGTGGACCGCGCGGTGCGGCGTCATGGTGCCGGCGCGCAACGCGGCCTCGGCGTCGGTGCCGTCGACGAACTGCATCGCGATCCACAGCTGGCCGTCCTCGGTTTGTCCGCGGTTGTAGACCGACACGATCTGCGGATGTGCCAGGGCGGCCGCGGTGTCAGCCTCGCGGACGAAGCGAGCGCGGAAGTCCGGATCGCGCGACAACTCGGCCGACAGCACTTTGAGCGCGACTTGGCGGGGCAGCCCGGGATCGGCGGCCAGATACACCGCACCCATTCCCCCGGTGCCCAGTACCGCCTGGATGCGGTAGCCGCAGACCAGCGCCCCGTTTCTCAGCACCCATAGACCCTACTAAGCGACGCCGTCGTTTCCGACGGATTCTTGGGTGCGAGCTAGCCGAGGCTTTTGGCGAAGCCGCTCAGGTCGCGCACGCTGGCCGCGAAAACCTCGGGCATGACGCCCGCGAAGATCAGGTCGCCGCCATGACAGGTGCCCGCGACCAACCTGCCCACCGCCGGCACCCCCGCGCGCACCAGGCGCCGGTAGTAATCGAGCCCCTCGTCGCGCAGCGGGTCAAGCTCATTCACCGAAATCACATGCGGCGGGAGACCTTTGAGGTCCGCATCGGTCGCGACGCCGGCAAAACAGGTGGGATCGTCCGCGTGCTGATTGTCGGGGTCGTAGATCGAACCCAGCATCTCGGCTTGCTGAAGGTTGATGAAGTAGCCGTCGCACTCCCGCATCGAGGGCAGCTCGTCGGGCGGCTCGTGCCACCGGTTCGACAGGAACGGGCATTGCGCGTAGAAGCCCGCGACCTCGTGCAGCCACCCTTCGCGTTTCGCCTTGTGCGCCACGGTCAGCGTGAGATTGCCGCCACCGGACTCGCCGTTGACGATCAGATGGCTGATGCCGAGTTCGGCGCGATTCGCCGCGGCCCAGCGCACGCCGGCCGCGCAGTCGTTCAGCCCGGCGGGAAATGGATGTGGCCCGAGCTTGCCGCCGGAATTGCGGAACTCGACGCCGACGACGACCAAGCCGGTGCTCGCGAAGTGCTCGCGCAGCCGCATGTACGTCGCGTCGGCCGCGCTGGCGATGGCCATGCCGCCCCCGTGCAGGTGCACCACACCAGGCCACGGACCCGCACCATCGGGGCGGCTGATGTACAGCGTGACGTCGTTGCCGTCTAGCCCGGTGATCGTCGTCGTCGTGGTCGTCACGCCGGTCGCGTCCGGGACGCCCGAGGCGAATGCGCCGAGCACGGCGCCGACGCCCTCCTCGCACATCGCGGCGTACCCGAGGCGTTCCTCGAGCGGCGCATCGATGGTGATCGGCATCGTCGGCATGTTGCCGTCGAGTCCCATCGACGCGAGGGCTGCGACCATGCGCGGATCCGACCGAGGGTCGGTTCCAAGGCAACAATCCGGATCAGCGAGGCGACCGTTGGTCATTTTGCGACCTTACTGCGGACGCTGCGCCGACGGCAGACCAAATGATCGGGCCGAGGAAAACACTTGGCCGCCGCGACGTGCGCTGGCATCGTGGCCCTTCGTGCGGGTGTGGCTGAGCGGCTAGGCAGCGGCCTGCAAAGCCGTATACACGGGTTCGAGTCCCGTCACTCGCTCTATTTGGGTCGTTACTCGGCGTGCGGGGTTACCAGGAACTTCTCCCCCGTCGCCCGCTTGACGTAGGCGTTGAACGCGTCGGGTTGCAGCATGCCGGCCAGTGACACCTCGCGGGTGTAACTGCTGGCGAATGTCGTTGTGAGTTCGGCGGCCACCCGGGCGCGCAGCCGTAGAAAGGTCTCCGCGCCTGCGTTCTGAATGAACGGGGTGAGCAGCCACCCGCCGACGCCCCACGCCATGCCGAAGTTTCGGTTGAGCACCGTCGGGCTGGTGTCGAGTGCGCCGTAGATGTACACCTGCTTGTGCACAGTCGACCCATAGCGCGAGTATTCGGCGGCGGTCGCGTTGGCCGCCTGTTCCATGCCGGTCAGGATCTGGCTCGCCAGCGTCCCGCCACCCGTGGCGTCGAACGCGAGCGTCGCCGACGTCGCCTTGAGCGCCTCGACGAGATCCGTTGCAAACGACGGCGATGACGAGTTGAGGACATGCGTGGCACCGAGCGACTTCAGCAGCTCTTCTTGCTCGGGTTTGCGGACGATGTTGACCAACGGTATGCCGTCGTGCTGACAGAGTTTGACCAACATCTGGCCGAGGTTCGACGCCGCCGCGGTGTGTACGAGCGCTGAATGTCCTTCGCGCCGCATGGTTTCCGTCATGCCTAGTGCCGTCATGGGATTGACGAACGACGACGCGCCGTCCCTGGCCGTAGTTCCCTGGGGCAGGACCAAACATGCCGAGGCGTCGATCGCCCGGTATTGCGAATACATCGCACCGCCCGCGATCGCGACCGTCTTTCCGACGAGCGCTTGTGCCGCTTCGGAAGTCCCCGCGGCCACCACGGTGCCCGCGCCCTCGTTGCCCACCGGCAGCGACTGGTCGAGCCGGGCCGACAGCGCGCTCACTGCCGCCGCTGAGATCGGGGCGGTGACGACCGGACGCTCGGGCGTTCCCGCAACGGTCGCGGTGCTCATGTCCGCGCTGGCGACCAGCAGGCCTAAGTCGGACGGGTTGATCGGCGAGGCCTCCACCCGCACGACGACTTCGTTGGGGCCCGGGGTGGGAACAGGAACCTCACGCAGCGAAAGTTCCAGCGTCCCAGTGGACGTCACCAACGAGCGCAACTCCAGTGCTTCGGCGGGCAGATCTGCGGTCATGTGCGGTGCCTCGTTCCTGTTGTGGACTTCGTCGTTGTCAACGCGCGATGTGGCTAGGAATCTTCCTGCTCGACGGCGTCGAGGTAAAACCATCGCCCGGCGCGACGTTCGAATCGACTGCGTTCGTGCAGGCTGTCGGGCCTCCCGGCGGACTCGAAGCACGCCGTGAATTCGACTTCACCCCGGTCGTCGTCAGGGCCGCCGGCGGCGGTGTCGATCACCTGAAGGCCGGTCCAGGTGATACGCGGGTCGACGGTCACGTCGGCCGGCCGGGTTCGCGGGTGCCAGGTGCGGAACAGGTAGTCGGCGTCGCCGACGGCGAATGCGGAATACCTGGACCGCATCAGCTGCTCGGCCGATGCGGCCTGCGACGCACCATCGTGCAGCGGTCCGCAACAGGTGCGGTAGCTCTCGTCACTGCCGCACGGGCACGGCGGGCCGAGTAGGTCGTCCACGTCGTGAGCCTGACAGGCCCCTACGAGGTGTCCCCGGGCGGTAGTGCGCCCGCCGCGTCCTGCAGCACCTGCTGCAACTTGTCGAGCGGATCGCCATCGGCCGGATGAAGCGGGCGCGGCGGTATCTCCCGCCCGTCGGGCGTGACGGCGACGGGCGCCGGCCACCTGCTTCTCCCATAACACCGACCCGGACGCGCAGCGGTGGGGCCGGTAGTTGCTCTTGCGGTGCGGCTGTCAACGCAGCTCGCTTGTCTTCCAATCGTCTTCGGGTGTCGTTGCGGATGGCCCGCCGCTGCGCGTCCGGGTCGGTGTTATGGGAGAAGCAGGTGGCCGGCGCGCCGTCGACGACGGTGAGTGCGCTCCCATACCGGTCGGACGCGCGTCCCGGGTCGCCCGCCGTCGCGGCCCGGTCACCCTGGGTTTCGCGGACCAGTTCGAGGTTGACCCGCGCCGGGCAGGAACCGGCGGCGTCGGTGCGGGCAAGGGCGTCGGAGAAGTCACCGTCGGCGTCGGCAAGTCGGCCTTCGAGCAGGGCCGCGACACCCGCCGCGAACGGCGCCTTGGCCGGTTCCACGATGTTGACCACGCGGAGGACCGTCGCATCGGTCCGCAGCGCACTCCCATCGCCGCCCGCGAACGCCGAGACGGCAGAATTTCCGGCGACGACGACGGATATCAGCTTGGCCGCAACCAACAGTGCGGCAATGGTCAGCGGGGCCGAGTAGATCAGGAGCCGCCGTCGCAGCCGCAGCCGTGCCGGTGTGGGCGTCACGTTGTCAGATCCCGTCGCGCGATGCGGCCCCGGCGGAACTGGCGAACCGATAGGTAGATTTCGACGATCAACAGTGCCGCCGCGAGCAGTGCCGCCAGCCAGTACAACTCGGTCGGTTCGGTCGTGTCCGAGCGGATGCCCGGCGCCTCGGGCAGCAGCGGCCCGAAGGTCTGGCCGGGATCGCGGTGCACATACGGCACATCGAGTTGTCCTGCGATTTGCCGTAACTCGGCTTCGTTGATCGCGTCGCCGCGCCCGTAGCCCAGCACCGCACCGCCGGCCACCGACCCGTGCGTGAGGTCGAAGTCACCCTGCGGCGCGCGCGATCCGGGCGCACCGGAACCGAAATAAAACACTACGTTTCGGGAACCCGGATACTCTTGCGCCGCCTGCATCAGCTGATATCGCAGTACGGTGTTCGCCGCGGCGGCGTTGACGTCTAGACCACCCTGCGCGGAGCCGAAGGCGGCGATGACCGGGCGCAGGCTCCAGACGTCCGCGGACAGCGGCCAATCCAGCGCAACCCGCGACGCGAAGGTGATCAGCGCGTACCGCGCCGCCGGGTACTGCTTCAACAACGCCGCGATGTCGTTGTTTTCGGCACCCACTTCGACCGACCGATCGACGATCAGGAACACGTTGAGGTTCTCGCCAGCCGCCGGCATTGTCGGCGTTGGCTTTTCATGGATCGCCGGTCGGGTAGCCGCAACAAGGACGAGCAGCACCGCGAGAGTTATTCCGCCCCAACGCAACACGGCGCGGACACGTCGCGTTCCGGCCGAGACCAGCACCTGCCGCAGCGAAACCAGTCGCGCGAAGGCGAGCGCACCCGCGACGACCGCAAAGATCGCCCAGGGCAGCAGGGGCTGAAACGTCATCGGCGCAACACCAACAGGACCACCGACAGCACGGCCGCCGACGCCAGCGCGATCGCCAGCGGTATCACCGGCACGTCCGAAGAGTCCGCCGTCACGACGGTGCCGTCGGGCAGCCGCGCCGGTGATGTGTTTGCCCGGACCGCGTTGAGGGCCGTGGTCACCGATGCCGGTCCCGGTGTCACGTATCGGCCGCCGGTTTGGTGGGTGAGTGCGACCAGTGCGCCGCTCGCGGGTGAGGGGGCCATGTCGATCGCGTTGAGTTGGATCCCGGCGCGCATGGCCAGGTCGCGCACGCCGGCGTCGGCGAACAGTGCGGGCCGTCGCTCCCCGGCGGCACGAAGGTCTGAGGGCCCGAGATAGATCACCGAACGCCGGTGCGTGCTGCGTCGTCCAGTAACGGGAAATCCGGAAATGCACAGCGCTAGAAGATCATTCACGCTCGCGGCGTAGTCGGTGTAGGGCACCAGCGGAGCGAACGACGCCGACTGCGCCTCGTGGGCGCGCGCGTACTCGCCGAATCGCGCCGTCACGTACTGATGGTCGCGCGTGAGCGGGACCACGCGGCGGCTGACCGAAGTCAGGCCGACCTGTTGGGTTTCGGTGGTCTGCCGTGTGAAGTGGTCAAGCAATTCGCTCGTCGCCGCATCGGTCACCGGCTGCCCGACGCACAGCATGATGTCCTCGGGGTGGGCGGCGTCGAAATCCTTGTCGATTCCGGTCGGACGGGCCGACGCCCAGTCGACAGCGCCGAACATGATCGTCAGCACGACGAGCGTCACGACAGTCGACAACGAGCGCAGCCGCGCCGCCCTCGCGTACTCAGGAAGCCGAATCAGGCGTGCGACGTTGGCCAGCGGGCGCAGCCGCCTGCGCGCGGCGGTCATGGGCAGGAACACCGCCAACGCCACCGCGGCGACGAAGCCCGCCAATCCGATGGCCGCCACCGGCCACCACCTCAGGTCCACGATTGGATCAACTCCTGCGCGCCGGCCGCCACATCGGAAACGTCGACTCGCGTCTCGGCGTTGAATTGTGCGTCTCCGAGCCGGGTCAGCAGCGGCACGGCGGCCTCAAGGTTCTCCCCCGCCATGGCGCCGAGATGCAGGTACTGGGCCCGCGCGCCGGTGGCTTGATGCAGAAAGCTGCGCACTGTCCCGCCAATCGCCGCACACGCCTGCGGCGCCGACATCCGCCCGGCAGCATGCTCGTCGGTGATGCTCTGCACGGCGTGCGCGAAGCGACGGCGGAGCCACCGGGCATGCAGTCCCCGCACGACGGGAATGCGCCGCAGCCGATGCGACGACAGCGTCCACACGAAAAGTACTGCATACCAAAAGATCACGATTACGACCAGCAATACCGCTATCAACAGCCACCACCACGAGTACGGCTGCGGCCCAAAGACGTGGTGCAGCAGATCATCCGGCACGGGTGGCCGCCTGGGTGAGGCCGACGAGTTGACGCCGGACGTCATCGCTGCCCGCGACCGTCGTGTGCGGGATCGAGTGGTCGGTCAGGAATTCTTTCAGGCGGTCGCGGCGAGCGTGCTCGGCGCGGCGGTACGCGGTGACGACCCGCGGCCCGAGGTCGGCACCGTTCAGCACGAAACGACCGGAGCTGACGTCGTACCCGTCGATACCGTCGCGGCCCACCGCGGGCATGTCCGACACCATCGCCCACATGACGTCGTGTTGCCCGCGCAACCTGGCGAGTACGGCGCTGAGCCGGTCGTCGACCTCGGGTTCGTCGGACACCACCATGATCAGCATGGAGTGTCGATAATGCGTTGCGACATAATCGAGTTGAGAGGTGACGTCGCTAGCGCCGGGATCAGACATGGCGTGCTGGTACCACCGGTGCAGGAGTCCCTCGATGTGCGTCTCGCCGCGCCGCTGGGGGACGTTCACCGAGCCACGGCTGTCGCCGTAGACCATGCCGATTTGATCGGAGCGCCGCAGGCCGATCAGCCCCACGGCACCCATGATGTGCGCAGCGATGTCTCGCTTGCACTCGCCGCTCGGGGCGAGCGCCGACATCTTGCGACCGGCGTCCGCGACAAGCAGGATCTTGTGGTGCTTCTCGGAGACGAACCGTTTGACGAGTACGCTGCCCGAACGTGCGGAGGCCTTCCAGTCGATGTCGCGCACATCGTCGCCGGGAACATACGGGCGCAAATCGTCGAATTCCAGACTGCGCGTGTGTAATAGCGCGTAGCGACCGCCCTCCAGCAGTCCGCGGGTGTCGGTGCCGAAGTACGCTTTCGCGCGGTTGAGGTGCTTGCCCAACGTGACCTCAGCGCACGCGGACGGCCCGAAGGACGGCGTCGATGACGACCTCGGGGGTGACGTGGGCGCTGGACGCTTCGAATCCGAGGATGAGCCGGTGGCGCAGCACCCGATGCGCCAGGTCCGCGATATCCTCGGGCAGCACGTGAGCGCGGCCGGACAGCACCGCCTTCGCCCGGGCCGCCTTGCAGAACGCGATCGTGGCGCGCGGGCTGGCGCCGTACTCGACGAGGTGAGCGATCTGCTTCGGCAGCGCGTTCGCGGGATGGCGTGTCAGATCGACCAATTGGCTGGCATACAGCATCAACGCGCGGTCCATATGGACGTGGCGCACCACCTGCTGCGCGCGCAGGACGTCGTCCAGGCTGACCACGGGCGTGCTGGGGTGGTCCGTGTCGTAGATGCCCGCGTCGATTCGCGACATCACTTCCACCTCCTGCTCTGGAGAGGGGTAACGCACGATCTCCTTGAGCAAGAAGCGGTCCGTCTGGGCCTCGGACAGCGGATAGGTGCCTTCCTGGTCAACCGGGTTCTGGGTGGCGACGACGAGAAATGGATCCGCAATGCGGTGTACCTGTCCGGCGATCGTGGTCTGCCGCTCCTCCATCGCCTCGAGCATCGCGCTCTGGGTCTTCGCACTCGAGCGGTTGATCTCGTCGAGCAACAGGATGTTGGCGTGCACCGGACCCAGTTGGGTGACGAAGGAGTTGGTCGCGGAGTCATAGATCTGTGTGCCGACGATGTCGCTGGGCAGGAGGTCAGGCGTGCACTGGATGCGGTGGAAGCGGCCGTGAATGGACTCCGCGAGCACCTTGGCGGCGGTGGTCTTCGCCAGGCCCGGCACGCTTTCGAGCAGAATGTGGCCGCCCGTGAGCAGTCCGATCAGCAGCGACTCCCGCAGGTCCCGCTGCCCGACAATCTTGGCGGTGAACGCCTCGGAGATGGCATCGACAATTTTCCGAATGCCGTCGATTTCGCGCTGATCTGGTTGCGTGCGTGCTGTAGTCATACGCCCGCGGGGATACCCGGACGCCGGCTTTCCACACGTCAGGAGCCGCTGGCCTGGAGGCGTTCCTCCTGCAACCGCTCCTTGCTGCGCAGCAGTCGAAGCAGCGTCACCAACAGCAGACCGCCGACCAGGTTGCCGATCACCGTGTACGTGAACCAGCCGAGCCAGTTCAGATAACCGAAGGGTGCTCGCCCGGATACCAGGACCCCGAAGATCAACAGAGAATCGAGGATCGAATGGAACAACCGCAGACCGGCAAGGAGAAACGCCACTGCAATGGCCGCCGCGATCTTGGCCGGCACGGAATCTGTGCCGTGCTGCATCCGGGTCATCAGCGTGATCGCCATACCACCGAGCACTGCGAGTGCGACCGTCTGTGCCGACAGCGGCGCGGTAACAAAGTGGGCGGCCGATTCAATAGTCTGGGCGTGCAGCTCAGGAAAGCCGGTCATGATCAGCCACATGATGATCCAGCCGCCGGCCAGATTGGCCACCAGGGTGCCGCCCCAAAGCTTAAGCAGCTGACCGACGCTGGCTCGTTTGGCGGCCACGGTGGTGACGGGCACCAGGAAGCCCTCGGTGAAAAGTTCGCTGTGGCCGAGCAGCAGGGCCAAAAAGCCGATCGAGAATGCCAAACCGGCCAGCAGAGGCTTGTGGGTCGAGTCGAGGACGGACAAGTAGGCCAGCACGCCCAAGGCGACTTCGGTGCCGCCGAAAAAGCCGGTGACAACCACCGCATGCCAGCTACGGTGCAGGCGCTGGGTGCCCTCGCTCAGCATGCTTGCAAAGGCATCCTCGAGCTTGTCCTCGATAGGGCTAGCAGAAGCTCCCAGCTCGCGCTGGGTCTTCTCACTCATGAAGTGCTGTACGGGTAACGGTCATTTGGCTAGCAGGGATACCCACTCCCGCAGCCCTGAAGACGCCTGCCGGTGTGAACCACCCCACCGCGGTTCTGCGTTTATCGAGGTCGCTGCGTGCGGTGCGCGGCTTGCACGTCGGCGTTGGCCAGGGTTTGTGCTTGAGCGGCCAGCGTCGATGCGCGATTGGCGTCGGCAAGGGCTTCGGCGGCATTGCTTGTTTCCGTGCTGTGGGCCGACGCGAGGGCCCGCTTCGTCTCGTCGAGTCGTCCTCGCGCGTCGGCGCCGACGCTTGCGTGATGTCTCGTTATGTAGTCGGAGATTTGGCGGACCCTGGCCTCGGCCGTTCCTAGAGCCGGGCCCAAAGAATCCACGCGTCCGCCGATTTCGCTCTGCCCGCCGTTGGGGCCTGGCTGCGGTGCGGCGTGCTTGCGGCGGCGGCGCGCGCGAAGGAGCAACAGCACCAGCAGGATAACGATCACGATGACGACGAAGATGACGGCCACGGCGATCACGATCGGCAGCCAGTTCCGCTTTGGTGAGCTTGGTGCGCTCGTCGGTTTGTCGAGTCCGGTAGCCGCGGCGACGGCGGCGCCGCTCCAGTCCTTGACGCCCACTGCCGGCTCAATCTTGTTGCTCTGCAGGCTGCTTAGTTGGGCGGCGGTGAGGCCGGGGACCTTCGGCGGGACGCTCAACGCGTACTTTTTGGTGTTGGTGGCCACGGCCAGCAGGACGTCGTTGTCCCCCATCGCGCTGGCGCTGCGGGTTTTGTCGGCCCAGCTGTCAGGCTGGTACCTGTTGAAGTTGTCGACATAGACCACCCACAGTTGGATGTGCCTGTCTTGGTAGAGCCGGTCGATCGCCGAGTTGATCGCCGCCTTATTGGAGGTCGTCAACACCGCGCTGTTGTCGGTGAGGTGATCCAAGAGCTTGGACGGCGGTTGCGCGCCGGCGGGGGTTGCCAGCAGCAACGCGCCCGTGAGGATCGTCAGGACTACACCGAAGAGGCGAACAATCCGCATACCGGCAATCTAGTCCGCTTGCGGCCGAGGCTCGAACCGCTAGGTGTGGACTTTCCAGCCCGCCAGTGGGGTGGGAGCCGCCACGGCCTTGGGGTCGCTGAACTCGATGTAGAAGTCGCCCTGCTTCACGGTGCTGGCGTAGGCGATATAGCCGTGAGCGGTTTGGCCGTTGGTGACGGTGCCCGAGCGCAGGGGCGGCGTCTTATTGATCGCCTGATAGCTGACCGCCGAAGAGCCGCCCTCGGTGTCCCGGTACGGGTCCTGCTTCCACGGGGTGGAAGCGGCGGTTATATAGGTCTCGCTGTAGCTGAACGGTGTGTCGGATTTGCCGACGATGGTGAGCTCGATGACGTTGCAGCCGGTCCCTCCGGCGCAGGACGAGACCCAGTTCGCGTTGTTGAGCGTGACATCGGCGGTCGCGGTGCTGTACTCCGTGACGTGGATGCTGGTGCCGGATTTTCCGGTGGGGAACGGCGCCTGCGTCGTCGTCGGATCGGCGTTACCGTGGGGCGCCGTTGCGCACGCGGTGATCGCCAGCGATGCCGCGAGCGCTGCGCTTGTGCGAGTACGTGTGGCCACCCGCAGACGATAGCGCGCGACGCACGACCTCAGGCGATCTGGGCGACCGCTTGTTCGAAGCACTGGTTATAGGCAAGGTAGACGGCCTTTTTGCCGGTCGAATCGAGAAACTCCTGGAATGCCTTGAACTCATGGTTCTCGGCGCCCGGGTAGTTATAGAACTCGTCAAAGACGATCACCGTGCCCGGCACGATGTTGTCGGCCAGCTGGTCGAAGATGTCCTTCGCGGACGCATAGATATCGCAATCGACATGTAAGAACGCGATCGGCGTGGATTTCAGAACCTCTTCTTTGAACCGCGGGAGGGTCTCGTGGAACATGCCCTTCACCAGCGCCACGTTGTGCAGCACCGGCGGCATCCACCCCTCGACGTTGACCCGAAAAGTCCCTTCCGGCACGGTGATATCGGTGCGAGCCCATTGCTCGGGCAGCCCGTCGAAGGAATCGAATCCCCAGATGCGTTGCTCGGGGTTGAGCGCGGCGATGAAGTTGATGGTCTTGCCGGTGCACACGCCCATCTCGATGTAGGCGCCTCGCAGCGTGACGTGGTCGGAGCCGAACTTGAGCACCGCCGCATCGGTGTTCAGCGCCTCCGCATCGCCGAAGTGCTCGGCCACCACCTTGCGGGCGGCCGGCGAATCCCGATAGTCCTTGTCCTTCGGGTAAAAATTCATAATCTGATGCCCGGTGTGCCATTCCTCGCTGACGGTGGGCATCTTCACCAATCGGGCCCAGTCGAACCCGGTGCTCTGCGCATACTCCGATGTCATCGACGGCGACCGCGCTAATCCGTCCGCCGGTACCACGTGACGAAGAAGATGATCATCGCCACCACCAGCGCTATCAGCGCCCAGAGCACCAAGGCTTGGTCAATCCAGGCGCCCGTCGGAGGCGAACCGGGCAGGAAGTTGCGGATGGGGATGATGGCGAACAGGACCGCGGCAAACCACGTGACGAACGGCGGCAAGAAGGCCCGCTTACCGGTCAGCATCAAAATGGCGACGGTCACCGCCAGGGTAGGCAGGGCGAAAAGAACCAGGCAGATCCCCAGGTCGAAAATCAGCGGGCCCTTGGCTCTGTGCAGCGAGATGACCACGCTGTCGCCCTTGTCCGAATCTTGGCTGGCTTCGCCGACGCGCCTGACGCTCACGTCCCAGCCGTCCAAGGCTCCGGCTACCTCGACACGAGCGGGTATGTATTTGCGATCGTCCCCCGACCCGACCAGTACGTCCGCGGACAGGGTGTCGGTGGAGTAGGAGTCGAACGGCCAGTTGTTGGGATTGCCGTGCGCCTCGATGGTGGTGGCGACTTGCGCCGGCGACTTACCGGCCGGGTAAAGCAGGTCGCCCAGGTCGTTAGCGGGATCCATCCGCACTGCGGTGTCGGTTTTCAGCACCTCGAGGCGTTTGTCGAACATCGAGTCCTGCGGGATCACAAGCACTTTCACCGTGAGGCGATTCGCGACGGTCTTGAGCTCGTCCAGGCGAACGAGGACAACGGTGTCGTCGGTCGAATTCAGGTCCGCTTTGAGTGGGGCCGAGGAATCGGCCAGCAAATGGAAACCGAACAGCGAGCCAACGTAGATGATTAGGAAGGCCAGCAGAAGGGCGAAGCCGATCAGCTTGCCCTTCTTACGCGGCCTGGGCGGCGACGGCTCGGCGGGCGGCGCGGGCGCGTCAATGGTCATTGATCACCACCAAGTATGAGAGACCGAGGAGCTTGGGACCGAGCGTTGAATTTGTAGGGCAACCTGTTTTTAGCAACCCTGATCGTAGTGAACCGTTGCCGACTGCGCGACCGAATGCCAGGAACGAGCAAACCTATCTCCGGCGGCCGCCGCAGGGACATTGAATGCGTATCCGACGAAATTGGATCGCCCGCCTTGATGCCCTGTTGGACGCGTCCAATCCGTCGACCGCGACGATCGCCGAGAGCGCCCTTCCTGCCGCAAAACGGCGGTTATGATGCCGCCATCGCGACACGACAGGAGCCGTCCATGTCCAAAGAGCATCAGCGTGTGGTCGACCCGCGAGCACACCAGGCTGAGCCGGACGTCGGGCGGCCGTTGCGGGTAGGCATTCCGCTGCAGGTCGGGTTGCGGGCGGTGTTGATTGCCTTCATCGTGGCGACGTTGCTATGGGAGCCGCCGACCCGGCACCACTTGATCTGCATGGACGTTGTCGCGGTGTACGTGGTCGCGATCGGATGCTGGACCACGTGGGCGCTGCGACGCCGGGAGCCCACGACGGTGTCCACCAGGACCATGGTGACGCTGCTCGTGCTGACCGCCGACGTCACCGTGGTGTCCGTCCTGTCGGTACTCACCGGCGCGACGTCACCGCAGGCGTGGACGTCGGACGTGATGAGGAATGGTTTCTTTCTGATCCCGTTGATCGCGGCGGCGCAGCTGGATCCCATCATCAGTGGGGCGGTCGCGATTCCGACGTTGTCCGTGTTCACGCTGACGTGCTGGATCACCAGGACGTCCAACGGGGAGCCCTGGGCGTCGATTCTGTTGAGCTCGCTCATCTTGGCCGCGCTGGCCGGCGGCTCCGTCGTCTTGTCCCTGATCCAGCGGTCCCGGGTGGAAATGATCACGGACTTGGCGCGGCAGCGAAGCCAGCTGCTAGAGGAGCTGCTACTGGTGGAAAAGCGTGAGCGGCAGGCAATTTCGGAACGTCTGCACGATGGCGCTCTTCAGTATATTTTGGTTGCGCGCCAGGACCTCGAGGATGCGCGGGAGGGCTCGGCCGATGCCGCCGAGCGTGTGGCGTCGGCGCTCCTCGAATGTTCAGGCCTGCTGCGCGATGTGGTCCGTGAACTTCATCCGGACGTGCTGCTGCGGCTGGGGTTGAAATCGGCGCTCTCCACACTCGCGGACAGCCTTGGTGCCCGCGCGGGGCTCACAGTGAGTTTTGACGCGAGCAGTTGGCCCGATGATCTGCGCACCGAGGCCGATGACGTGCTGTACAACGCGGCGCGTGAGGCGTCGACGAACGTCATCAAACATGCGCATGCGCAACATGTTTGGATCGATTTGCAACAATGCGACGGGTCGGTGTCGCTACGTGTTGCCGACGACGGCGTGGGCATCTCGGCGGCGACGATCGCGCGCAAGGCGGACGAGGGTCACATCGGAATGGCGTCCATGCGAGCGCGAGTGCTCGCGTCCGGGGGCCACTTCGACGTGCGCGCGACGTCGCCCGGAACCGAACTCGCCATCTCCATACCGCTACGACCCGTACGTCAACTCGTCGCGGCGTAGGCGGCTCAACTAGGCGGGGTCGACGAAGACCGGCTGCTCCCCCGACATTCCGGCCACCACGGCGGCAAGTTGATTCGGCTTCCCGATCAGGCCGGCCTGCAGCTCGGATTCGCGCACCAGGGCGGCAGCAGCGTCGTCACTGACCCACGTCTCGTCGTAGAGGCGCTTGGCGGCCCGGACGGCGTCGGGAGATTTCTGCGCTACTTCTTCGGCGAGTTCCAGCGCCGAGGCCAGCGGATCGTCACTTGTTCGAGTCACCAGTCCCAGCGCCAAAGCGTCCGTCCCAGAGACGATTCGGCCGCTGAACGTCAGCTCCTTCGCAACGTCGATACGTACCAGTCGCGGAAGCGTCTGCGTGATGCCCATGTCGGGAACAAGGCCCCACTTGACCTCCATGATGGACAGCTTCGCCTCCGGCGCGGCGATCCGGATATCGGCGCCCAGGGCAATCTGCAGACCGCCGCCGAAGCAATTCCCATGAATCGCGGCGATGACGGGTGCCGGCACCAAGGACCAGTCGTAGGCCACGCGCTGAGCGAAATTGGCCAGCCGGTCGCCGTCGCGTTCCAGCAAGACGCCGGTGCCGCCCTGGCCGGACATGAAGCTGGCGACGTCGAGCCCTGAGCAGAAACTCTTCCCCTCGCCGTGCAGCACGACCGCGCGAACCGAGGAGTCGTTCGCCAGTTGCGCGGCGGCGCCGGTCAACGACTCGAACATTGCTTGGTCGAGCGCGTTGTGCTTGTCGCTGCGCACCATCGTCACGATCGCGACGCCGCTGGGACCTACCTGTACACGAACTCTTTCTTCGCTCATTCGTGGCAACTTACCGGGGCGTCGAACTGGACAATCGGGGTCATCTACCAAGCGTCTCACCGATGGGCTTGAGGCTTTCGGTGATGGGCGGCACGGTGACGGTCACGGTGAGTTCGCCGACGACGTCAGTGCCTTTCTCAGCGATTAAGCCAGTTGCGTTCAGCCGACCGGTACCGCGATGGTCTTCGTCTCGAGAAACTCCGCGAGTCCGGCCGCGCCCATTTCCCGGCCGATACCCGACTGCTTGTATCCACCGAATGGCGCGTCCGGAGCGAACCACACTCCGCCGTTGACGCCGACGGTCCCGGTCCGTATGCGCCGCGCCACCGCCATCGCGCGGTCGGTGTCGGCGCCATACACACCGCCGGACAGACCGAAGATGGAGTTGTTCGCGATCCGCACCGCGTCGTCGTCGTCGTCGAACGCGATGACCGCGAGCACCGGCCCGAACAATTCGTCCTGCGCGACCTCGCTGTCGGGGTCGACATTGGTGAGCAATGTCGGAGCGTAGAAGAACCCTGGCCCGTCGATCGAATGTCCACCCATTGCGAGCTGAGCACCCGCCTCGATCGCGCGCTGGACCATGCCGTCGACTTTTTCCCGTTGCGCTTGGCTGATGAGGGGTCCCATGTAGTTGCCGGGCTCAGTTGGATTGCCCACCTTGACATTCGAGAGGTGAGCCTTGACCCTTTCGACGATCTCGTCGTGGCGGGAGCGAGGGACCAGCAGCCGGGAGGTGATTGCGCACCCCTGCCCGGCGTGGGAGCAGATGCTCATCGCGGCGATGAGCGCGGGCATCTCGATGTCGGCGTCGTCGAGCAGGATCAGCGCCGATTTCCCGCCGAGTTCGAGGAACACTCGCTTCACGGTCGGACTGGCCGCGGCCATGATCTGCCGACCTACCGGCGTCGAGCCGGTGAAGGTGATCATGTCGACATCGGGATGAGTAGTCAGCACCTCACCGACGGCGACCTCGGATGAGGTGATCACATTGACCACTCCGGCCGGCATGTCAGTTTCCGCGGCGATGAGTTCTCCCAAGGCAACCGCGAGAAGTGGAGTCTGCGGCGCACCCTTGAGGACCACCGTGCAGCCTGCCGCCAGCGCCGGAGCGAGCTTGGCGAGCGCCAACTGCATCGGGTAGTTGTAAGCGACGATCGCGGAAACCACGCCAGCGGGCTCCCGTTCGACTGAACGGCGGTGCATCGCTCCGCGTGACTCGTGCTCTCCGAGGTCCTCGGTGAACGCAAACTTCTCAGCCAGTTCGGCGTAGTAGCCGAGCACGGAGATCGGGTCGTCGAGGGCCGGCCCGGCGACCAGCATCGGTGTGTGACCGCACTCGGCGATGGTCAACTGGCCTAACTCCTCGCGGTGGCGCTGGAGCGCCTCGTGAAGTTGGCGCAAACACTGGACCCGCTTGGCCACATTCGTGGACCAGTCGGTGTCGTCGAATGCATGCCGCGCCGCTCGGATCGCGCTCTCGGCGTGCTCGACCGTCGCGTCGGGGGCCTCTTCGATGACACTTCCGGTTGCTGGGTTGATGGAGGGGTAATGCCGACCCGGATCCACCAGCTGGCCGTCAATAAGCAACCGTCTCAAGACTTTTCCCATCCGACCTGGCACGCCAACCATCGCCGCGCCACATCATGCTCCGATATGACGGCACAAGTGTGTCGCGAATTGTTTCGATTCGTCAAGCTTTGGTTCCGCGGCCCTTCGATGCACGGCGTGCTGCTGCTTTGCGGCCACTCCTTTGCTGTGGCTTCTCGCCGGCGCGTAGCGCCGCGGTGACCAATGTGTGCAGCCAGCGTTGCACGCGGACTGCGTCGGCGGGAGCCAGGTTCCAGTCTCTGAGCAGGATTTCGTATGAGGCGACGCTCCAAAGGACGTCCAGAGCTGCGGCCGCGGTCGCTCGATCGGTGTCAGCCCAGTCCGGAACCTCGGAGTCGACAGCTGACCTCAGCGCATTCAGACGGTCCGCGTCGAGCGCGGGGAACTGCGCAGGCACCACGGCCCACGGCGTCACGGCGAACTTTGCTACAGCCGAGTACACCCGGCCGGTCACCTCGGGCAGACGGTCGAGTGTGAGCCCCTGATAGCTGACTCCTTCCTCCTCCACGAGCTGATCGGCCAGGGCAGCGTGCAGTACGGCCTCCGAGGCGAAGTGCCGGTAGACCGTCCGGCGGCTGACGCCTGCCTGGTCCGCGACGGCCTGGATTGTCACGCTTCCCCAATCCCAGCTGGGCAGCTCCCGAACCAACTCGGCGGCGCCGGCGATAATTCGCGCACGGCTCTCCGCAGCGCGAAGCCGCCGAACCGGACTGTCATACCGGCGGCGCGACATATCCACGCCCTCGTCCATCTGTGCATCGTAGGCCTCGGCGCTTTCAGATTCATTGACCGGCGACGTCTCGGTGTTACAGTGCCGAATGGTCGAAACGCAGCAACAAATGGCAATCGATCCGACCGAGTTGCGGGGACTGCTCGACCGGCACGCGATCACAGAACAGATCTACCGCTATTGCCGTGCGGTGGATCGGCTCGATATTCCGTTGGGGCACTCGGTGTTTCACGAGGACGCGACCGCGGACTACGGGGAGACGCTCTATCAGGGCGACGGCCGCGGCGTCATCGATTTCATCTGCGCCTCGCATCTGCTGACCCTCAACCATTCGCATCAGGTCAGCAACACCATCGTCACTCTCGACGGCGACCACGCGGGCAGCGAAACCTATTTCCATTCCGCGACACGAATGATGCAGGAAGACAACGTCATTCAGGTCCGAGTCTGGGGCCGGTACCTCGACGAGTGGTCGCGGCGAAATAGCCAGTGGCGCATCGACAAACGCCTGACGTTGTTCGACTTCGACGAGGTCCGGGAAGTCACCGAGATGGCCAGCCGCCCCGCCATCCGCGACCGCACCGATCCGTCTTACGCCGTGCTGAAAGGCTTGTGATTTATCGGGACGCCCGTATCGGCACGTTGGCGTAGCCGTTGACGTTGGTCATCGCGACGCGCCGGACCTGGTCCGCGTCGACTTCAAACCAGGGCAGCAGGTCAAGCAAGTAGTCGAGAGCGATCTTGCTTTCCATCCGCGCCAACGCCGCGCCAAGACAGCTGTGAATGCCATACCCGAATCCGAGGTTCTGCGCTTGCGCGCGGTCTCGGTTGATATCGAAGGTGTCGGGATCGGTAAAGGCGCGTTCGTCGCGGTTCGCGGAGGCCGGAAGAAGCATCACCGGCTGATGGGCCGGAATCGTGACGCCGTGCAGCTCAACCTCTTTCAGGCTGTAGCGACAGTCGTACTGAACCGGGCCGTCGAAACGCAGCACCTCCTCGACGGCGGCCGGGATCTGGGAACGGTCGGCGCGAAGTTGTTCCCATTGATCTCGGTCCCGCGAAAACAGCATCATCGCGCTGCCCATCAGCTTGGTGACCGTCTCTGCGCCCGCGCCGCCGAGCAGAATGCAAAAGCCGACGATCTCGTGGTCATCCAGTGTCGTTGCGGTGCCGTCGTCGCGGTCCACCTCGGCAGCGATGAGCGCGCTGATCATGTCGTCGTGGGGTTCGGCGCGGCGCTGCTGCACGACGTTGTAGTACATCAGGCCGTGTTCGGCCATCGCCTGCTTGCCGGCCTCGCTCATGCCTGAGCTACCCGCTTCGCGCCCCAAAATCAGGTCTTGGAAATGCCTGACCGCCTGGCGGTCCTCTTCTGGCAGGCCGAGCATCGTGGCGATCACCTCGACGGGGAAGTACGCGGAGAAGTCGGCCACCGCATCGAACGAGTCGGGATCGAGACGCGAGAAATACCGCTCGATCGTTGCGCGCACCATGGGCTCCAAGGACATGACGGCTCGCGGAGTGAAAACCTTGTTGACCAAGCCACGCATGCGGCGATGCGCCGGCGGGTCCAGGAATTGGACCAACGTTTCGCTGATGACGTCGCCGCTCGAGACCTGGTCCAACGTGACGCCGCGAGCCGACGAATACGTCTCGAAATCCTTGAATGCCGCCGCGACGTCTTCGTGCCGGCTCAACGCATAAAAGTTGAGATCCTCGCTGCGGAACACCGGCGCTTCATCACGCAGCCGCCGGTAGATCGGGTACGGGTCATTGAAGAACTCAGCAGAGAACGGATCGAACGCCACGGTCGAGGTGCTCACCGACACATCATGTCCTACGCGGTCACCTGGGCGATAGGGGCGGATGAGGGTGGCGTATCCCGCTGCCCCAACCGACTTCCCAACCATCGCTGTCATCAAAGCCGTCGGCATAAGCGATGGGTAGCATCCCTTCAACTTCGACGAGTTGCATCAGATCTGCGAACCACGAGACATACTCAGGGTCGTCGGAGGTCGGTGCATTTTCGGGCAGCGTTTCCATAATGAGGTCGGCAACCGTCTGGGGACTCACGGTCACCGTCACCTTGCCGCCGGCGAACTGCTTCAATGCACCTGTCGAATAGTGAATGGCGGCATCGGGATTGACGACGCCCAGATTGTTGGCAGTCATGATCGCCACCCGCCAATGAAGTCCCGAAGCACTCATCCCGGGAAGAGCGCGCACCCTGTGGTAGCCCCGATCGTGCACGGCTCGGACCCCTTGCAAGATCCGGATCGCCGTTGAGACCGTTATCCGCGTAAGCAATTCCGTGTGTGCCGTCGGGTCATAAGCCACCAGTCTGACTTCGTCGACCTGCGTATCGGCCGCGGCAAGGGTGTCGATTGCCGCGCGGACGGCGTCGCGTAGCGGCCAACGGTAGACGCCGGCACTGATGAGCGGGAACGCGATACTGCGGGCGCCGAGTTCGTCGGCAACTTCCGTCGCACGCCGATAGCAGGACTCCAGTAGCGAGCGGTCACGCTGCCCAGCGGCATAGTTCGGCCCGACCGTGTGAACGACCCACCGAGCGGGCAGGTCACCCGCGGTCGTCCATCCGGCGTCGCCCGTGGCCAACCCACTCGGGAACCTCTCGACGCAATCGCGGAGGATCGCTGGCCCACCGGCACGATGGATGGCGCCATCGACGCCGCCACCTCCGCGCATTGCGTTGTTCGCGGCATTGACACGACATCGACATCTTGCTTCGTTATGTCACCAAGGACGGCCGAGATGTCTGGCATACCGCCAGTAAATCACCGCCACTTGCGGACGGCCGCTATCGCGGTCTTAAGTCCGGGGCGGCGCCCCGGCTCTAATTCGTCGAACATCCGCTCACTGCGCGTTTCCGGTGCATTGTCGGCGGTGTCGCGCAGATACCTATCCGGCAGCGACAGTTTGGCGATGGTGCGCCACGTCTTGCCGTACTGCATCAGGAAAGGGCCTGTGGTGTAAGGCAAGTCATACTTGTCGCACAACGCGCGCACCCGCACCGAAACCTCGTGCAGCCGATTGCTCGGCAGATCGGGAAACAGGTGGTGTTCGATCTGATGGCACAGGTTGCCGCTCATGAACCGCAGCGCGGGCCCGGCGTCGAAGTTAGCGCTACCCAGCATCTGGCGCAGGTACCACTCGCCCTTCGACTCGCCGACCATGTCGGTCTTAGTGAATTTCTCTGCGCCATCGGGGAAATGGCCGCAGAAGATCACCGCATTGGCCCAGACATTGCGGATGGCGTTGGCCACGGCGTTGGCCTTCACTGTTGATTTGTAGCTGGCCTTTGGCGACAGCGAGGTGAGCGCCGAGAACGCGATGTAGTCCTTGAACAGCTGTCGTCCGGCCTTAGTGGTGAACTCGCGCGTCCGCTGACGAACGATGTCGCCTTCCGGCCCGTCGTCGAAATACTTCTCCAAATCGACTGTCTGCAAGCCGATTCCCCACTCGAACCCGAGGGCGAGCAGCGCGTTGTACAGCACGTTGCCGATGTTGTAGCGCTGCCAGGGTTGGTCACGGGTGACGCGCAGGATGAAATAGCCGACGTCGTCGTCCATGCCGAGGATGTTGGTGTACTTGTGGTGCCGAACGTTGTGAGCGGAAACCCAGTGTTTCGACGCCGCACCCATGTCCCACTCCCACGTCGAGGAGTGGATCTCGGGATCGTTCATCCAATTCCACTGACCGTGCATGACGTTGTGGCCGATCTCCATGTTCTCGACGATCTTGGCCACGCTCAACGTCGCGGTTCCCGCCCACCACGCCCAGCGCTTCGAGCTGCCAGCCAGCAGGAGCCGACCGGCCACTTCGAGGGCGCGCTGCGCACCGATCGTGCGGCGGATGTAGCGGGCATCGCGCTCCCCCAGCGAATCCTCGACGTCCTGGCGGATCGCGTCTAACTCGACGCCTAGGTGCTCGATGTCGGCGTCAGTTAAGTGCGCGAACGCCGGTACATCAGTAATCGCCATGGTTTCCTCCCCCCGTGTTGGCATCGCCGCAGCGCCGCCGCGAGACCACTCCACTTGATCGCTTAACGCGGCTAACGGTTCCGTGGTTCCGTCTGGCCGACAGACTTACGTGATGCACAGGTCCGCAGGTGAGCGCGCCTAGGCTTGCAGCAGAGCCACAGGCGTGACCAGGAGAGTCTCGTATTCGTCGCCAGCGGCACATGGATTTCTTTTTCAGCACCACGGTAAGTTCGCCAACGACGTCAGTGCCTTCCTCAGAAATTGAACCCTGCAAACCATGTAATCAGGCATCTCATTGACGGACCTTGTGTTTCCGGAATGGAATGCCGTCAAACGCTTTCGGTGATCAGCAAGTCGATATCACCATCGCTGACTTTGACGCTAACGCAGGATAGATCGGTCACGACGACGTCGGCGTCCGCAAGTTCGGCGGCGCGGTGAGTAGTCGTGACGGCGAGCACTTGCGCCCCCGCGGCTCGGCCGGCGCCGACGCCCGCGGGGGCGTCCTCCACCACCAGACACTCGTGCGCCTCGACGCCCAACGCGGCAGCCGCTTTGAGGTAGCTCTCGGGGTTTGGCTTGCCGTTTGATACATCTTCTGCGCCGATCAGCAACTTCGGAGCTGGAAGCCCCGCTGCCGCTAGACGAGCAGCCATCAACGAGCGTGGCCCGGATGTCACGGCGGCCCAGAGACTATGAGGCAGCGCATCAAGCAGTCGGCGTGCTCCGGGTAGCTCCAGGACTCCATCGAAATCAGCCAACTCTTGCAGAGCGAGTTGCCGAGCCGTCGCTGCGACTAGGTCGTGGGGTCCGACGAATCGCGCGACAGTATCCTCGGTCCGCCTGCCATGACAGACCTTGAGCACCTCTTCGTAATCGACGCCGTATTCCTTGGCCCAGGTACGCCAGGACTGTTCGACTGTGGCGGTTGAGTCGATCAAGGTGCCGTCGATGTCGAACAAGATCCGCTTGCCGCGCAGCACCGCCATGGACTGCAACCGTAGTGGGGGTAGGACCCGCACATCGAGGATGCGCCCTACGAAACACGGGCTCCCGCGGCCCTCACTTGACATCAGCGCCGTGCATGCGGCGCCAGGGTTTCTCGGCGGGAGCGGCCGGTCTCGGTTTGCGCCTGACGTTTGGTGGCCGGCGACAGCACGTCGAACCGGTTGGGTCGTCTGCGGGGAAAACCGCACGTCAAGTCCCCTCGTCCAGACACCGTCAAGGAGATCGGTTGCGCCCCTTCGCCACCGTGAACAGCGTTGCTACTACCCGGCTTTAGCACCGTTGTACAGGCGAATGGAACTAAATGAAGCGACTTGGTCGGACATCTTCCATTTGCATTGTCCTGATATCATGCATTCAATCAACTGCGTAGTGCCCCTGCCTGCCGCTACCCAACGACGCCGCGTCAGGTGTCTTCAGCATGGGCGACGAAAGGATTCTTGGTGTCAACAGCCACCAAACGAGCTCAATACGATTTGATTTATGAGACTTTGCAGCATGGAACAGCGGCTCTGAACTTCACAATGTCGCTATTTGAGAGAAGTTATAAATCTCATTTTCCTGACCGCATTCACGAAGTAAACGTTCTTTTAGAAAATGCGTGGAAGTATTTGCTGGCAACCGTCGATGGGCGCGAACTATATCAAGTGTGTACGGAGGTGCATCAGCAATTCTTCACGTCCGAAGGATTCGGATCATGGTTCAGCGAGGGCTACTCGACGTATAAGTCACAGCGCAAGCCTATCCAAGACTTCAACAACCTCGCCGGCGCCATTGCAGGCAGCAAAGTACTCGACTTCGGCAGTGGCCGTGGTCATTTAGCTGCACTGATCGCCCGCGCCGGCTTTGACTGCTACACCACCGACGTCATGGACTACCGCGGCCCGGAGGCGGGCGCTCTGCCGTTTCGGCAGATGGCTTCACCTATTGATGTCCCCTATGCGGACGACATGTTCGACAGTGCGATCGTCAAGACCGTCCTCCATCACGTTGATGAACCCGATCTGATTCCCCTGTTAATCAATTTGCGTCGTGTTGCACGGCGGTTGATTATCGAGGAGGACACCTACGCCGTGCCCGCAGCGTCACTTGGAGCCGCAGCGGGACAGATCGAGCTAGCCGAATTAAATAAACTGACCGCGAGTGAACAATTTCAGACGCTCATACTCATTGATTTTTTTGGCAACTCGGTCGCTCAAGGCCTTGTCGATATGAATTTTGGATTCCAGTTCAAGCGCATTAGCGAGTGGCATTCGCTATTTGATAGCCTCGGCTTCCGTATCGTGGACACAGAAATCGCGGGCTTCCGTCCCGGCAATATTCACAAATGCTGCCAGGTTCGCTTCGTTGTCGACCGCAAGGAGTAGGTTTCCGGCACGACATCTGGCGGGGCACCTAGCTCTTCGGTCACCTGCGCACCGACGTTCATCTGCCTGGCGGTCCTCTTCTGGCAGGCCGAGCATCGTGGCGATCACCTCGACGGGGAAATACGCGGAGAAGTCGGCCACCACATCGAACGAGTCGGGATCGAGACGCGAGAAATACCGCTCGATCGTTGCGCGCACCATGGGCTCCAAGGACATGACGGCTCGCGGAGTGAAAACCTTGTTGACCAAGCCACGCATGCGGCGATGCGCCGGCGGGTCCAGGAATTGAACCAACGTTTCGCTGATGACCTCGCCGCTCGAGACCTGGTCCAACGTGACGCCGCGAGCCGACGAATACGTCTCGAAATCCTTGAATGCCGCCGCGACGTCTTCGTGCCGGCTCAACGCATAGAAGTGGAGATCCTCGCTGCGATAGACCGGCGCTTCATCACGCAGCCGCCGGTAGATCGGGTACGGGTCATTGAAGAACTCAGCAGAGAACGGATCGAACGCACCGTCGAGGTGGCCATCGACACATCATCTACTACGCATCCTTGGCGAGACGGTTAAACCATTTCGCCAAATACGGCGCAGTTCGGCTGTGTTTCGCACGTGCAACCTCATTCGGCGCGCCGGCCGCAACGACCCGACCACCGTCGTTGCCGGCTCCCGGCCCTAGGTCGATCACCCAGTCCGCGCCCGCGACCATCCGCATGTCGTGTTCGGCCACCACCACGGTATTGCCCGCGTCGACTAGGCGGTGCAGCTGACGATCGAGCAGATCCACGTCGGCGGGATGTAGCCCCGTGGTCGGCTCGTCGAGGACGTACAGGGTATGTCCACGGCGGGGTCTCTGGAGTTCGGAGGAGAGCTTGATCCGCTGCGCCTCGCCACCTGACAGCTCGGTCGCGGGCTGTCCGAGGCGGAGATATCCCAATCCGACCTCACGCAACGTGTTCAGGCTCCGCGCAGCCTTCGTTACGTCGGCAAGAAAGTCCGAGGCCTCATCGACGGTCATCGCGAGCACGTCGGCAATCGTGCGATCGCGGTATCGCACCTCGAGTGTCTCGTCGGAGTAACGCGCTCCTTGACACGTCGGGCAGGTGCCGTATGTGCCTGGCAGAAAAAGCAATTCGACCGAGACGAACCCCTCACCCTGACAGGTGGGGCAGCGGCCTTCGGATACGTTGAATGAGAACCTGCCCGCTGTCCAACCACGGCGACGGGCCTTCGGAGTCGCGGCGAATTCGTGGCGCACGGCGTCGAACAAACCGGTGTAGGTCGCCAGTGTCGAGCGCGGAGTGCGTCCGATCGGACGCTGGTCTACGGATACCAGCCGATTGATCTCCTCGACACCTTCTGCCGTCACGCCGACGCTCGCGTCGCGATCGAGATCGGCGATCTCGGTGTCGGTTTCGTCGTCATCGGATGCGGCCGGCTCGGCTGCGCGTCCCGTGCCGAGGTGGCTGTTCACGACATCGCCGAGGACCTTAACAACGAGCGTTGACTTGCCCGATCCGGACACCCCGGTGACGGCGGTGTACATACCAAGTGGCAGGTTCACGTCGAGGTCTCGCAAATTGTGGAAGCAGATCCCGCGCAGCCGCAGCTGCCCAGAAGGCGTCCGGGATTGACGGGGCAGCGGGCCGGCCCCGTCGAAAAGGTATCTGCGAGTGACGGATTCCCCGACGTCGGCGAGACCTGGCACTGGCCCGCTGTAGAGCACATTTCCGCCAAACTCTCCCGCCCCGGGTCCGACGTCGACGATCCAATCGGCACGGCGCACCACGTCCATGTCGTGCTCGACCACAAATAACGAATTGCCCGCGCGCCGCAGGCGATCAAGCACGTCGAGTAGCGGCTCGGCGTCGGCGGGGTGCAGTCCGGCCGACGGCTCGTCGAGCACGTAAAGCACGCCGAACAACCCGGCGCGCAGTTGGGTGGCCAGCCGCAACCGCTGCAATTCGCCGGGCGACACTGTCGGAGTGCGGCGACTAAGCGTCAGATACCCGAGCCCGAGATCGATGAGTACCTGCAGGCGTGCGACCAGGTCGGCGGCGATCATTGTCGCGACTTCCGTCAGCTCACCGGATTCTGTCGACTCGTACGCGGCGGCGGAATCGGTCCGAGAAGCCGTTGGGCGCAGGGTTTCCGCAAGGTCGGCCAATGGCATCCCCGCGTAGTCGGCGATGGTGCGCCCGGCAAACGTCACTTTGAGCGCCTCCGGCCGCAGCCCGGAACCATCGCATACGGGGCACTCGACGCTGTCGACGAATTGGAGCACCCGGCGACGCATCATCGCGCTGTGGGAGTTGGCCAGCGTGTGACGGACGTGGCGTTCGGCGCTGGAGAACGTTCCGTTGTAGTAATAGTCGGCCTGCACTGGGTGCTGGCTCGGATCGATTTCGACTGTTGGCTGCTCATCGGTGAACAGGATCCAATTACGCTGGCGCTTAGGAAGTTTCCGCCATGGCTTGTCGATGTCGTACCCCAGGGTGACCAGGATGTCGCGTAGGTTTTGGCCCTGCCATGCGCCCGGCCATGCGGCAACGGCACCTTCGCGGATGGTCAGCGACGGGTCTGGTACCAGCGTCTCTTCGGTCACCCGATGAAGCCGTCCCAGCCCGTGGCATTCGGGGCACGCCCCAACGGCGGTGTTCGGGGAGAACGCGTCGGAGTCCAGTCGTTCCGTAGCGCCCGGCGGGTAGGTTCCGGCGCGGGAGAACAACATCCTGAGCAGGTTCGACAGCGTGGTGACGGTGCCGACCGTCGACCGCGACGTCGCCGAACCGCGGCGCTGCTGCAACGCGACGGCGGGCGGTAGACCGGTGATGTCATCTACCTTTGGCGCGCCGGCTGGCAGTAGCAGGCGACGGGCGTATGGGGCGACCGATTCGAAGTAGCGGCGCTGGGCCTCGGCATAGATGGTCCCGAAGGCCAACGACGATTTGCCCGATCCGGAGATCCCGGTAAACGCGACCAGAGCGTCGCGCGGCGCTACGACGTCGACACCCCGCAGATTGTGGACCCGCGTCCCGTAAACGCGCACGCAAGAGTCGAGTTCGTCCGTGGACCGGTCAGACACTCCTGTCATCGTGCTCGAACGAGTACCCGTGCTGCAGCCGAGCAAGCATGATGTTTGCTGCCGGGCAGCGCGCCCACGGTGCCAATGAAAATCCCTCTCCGAGGGGAGCTTGCAGGAAAAAACTTGTGGCTTGCGGTTGACTGTCACTCGATCGCGGCGAGCGTCCGCGAAAGGCGACTGCGAGAGGGATGAGTATGCCTACCATCACCACGTCGGACGGTGTCGAGATTTTCTACAAGGACTGGGGCTCTGGCCAGCCGATCATTTTCAGCCATGGCTGGCCGCTGACGGCCGACGACTGGGACGCGCAGATGATGTTCTTCCTGCATCAGGGCTATCGGGTGATCGCTCACGACCGGCGTGGGCATGGCCGATCCGACCAGACTGGGAACGGCAACGACATTCAGCACTGGGTGGCCGACCTAGCTGCGTTGACCCAGCAGCTCGACCTGCACGAGGCCGTCCACATTGGGCACTCCACCGGCGGCGCCGAGGTGGCCAGCTATGTGGCGCGCCACCAGGAGCGGGTCGCCAAGGCGGTATTGGTGTCCTCCCCGACACCGAGCATGTTGCAGACCGAGAACAATCCGGGCGGGCAACCCCAGGAGTGGTTCGACGCGGTGCGGGCGGGTGTCTTGGGAAATAGATCGGAGTTCTTCCGCGCGGTGCCGGAGGGTCCTTTCTACGGATTCAACCGAGCGGGGGTGGAGCCGTCCGAGGCAATCATCGCGAACTGGTGGCGACAGGGCATGTCCGGCAGCGCCCAGGCGCACTATGAGACGGTGTTTTCCTGGCTGCAGGACTACACCGAGGATCTGCGCGCGATCACCGTTCCCGTCCTGGTGATGCACGGCGAGGACGATCAGATCGTTCCGTTCACCAGCGCGGTGCCGCGAGCGGTCGACCTACTGCAGAACGGCGCGTTGAAGACCTATGCCGGCTACCCTCACGGCATGCCGACAACGCACGCGGATGTCCTCAACCCCGATCTGCTGGCGTTCATCGCGACTTGACCGGCACCGTCAGACCAGGAATCCGGCGAAGTCGAAGACGGCGTAGGGCCAGTAGTACTCGCAGTGTTCTGTCATGTTGTGCCTCAACTGATTCCGCATTGGCGTCGGAGGCAGAATTGGACACGGCGGTAGGCTCGCGTCCGTGGTAGTGAGTGCCGGCCACGCTCGACTCCCTCATCTCGGGAGTGTCAAGGGTCAACCGAAGTAACTGTCAAACATCAGCCGAAACACTGTCAGGCATCACCCGACATAGATCCGTCAACAATCAACCGAGGTAAACACCTCTGAAGTGGGGCGGGCGGGGCTCGAACCCGCGACCAACGGATTATGAGTCCGCGGCTCTGACCGACTGAGCTACCGCCCCTGTGCTAGCTAGCTGCGGATATACCCGCCGGCTTCTCGTCGCGGCATTCGTATACCGCGTGCCCAAGCATGCGTTGCACGACATTGACCTTAGCGCCCGGGCTTACCGCCAGTGGGGCGGCGGCACAAGCTAACTTGGCGGGTTCTGAGTCTTGCCGGGATTCGGAAACGCCGGGTTGGTGTAGGCGGGCGACTCTGGCTCATCGCCGAGATTAGGACTCATTACTGGTGGCGGCCCGGACTCTGGCTGAGCCGGGGCCGTCGGGTGTGCCCGGTGTTCGGGCGGCGGTGGTGTGGGCACCAAATAGTTCTTCCACGCGCCCGGTGGGTTCGGTGCAGGGCCGATCGTGTTATCCGGCCAGCGCCATGAACAACCACCGCTGGCACCCCCGAAATCGCCTGCGGGAATGGTTACCCCGAAGCCCATAATGGATCCACCGATGGGAGCGTTGCCACCCGGGCCACCCATGTTCCATCCACCATATTCGCAGTGCCAGTGCGTGCTGTTCTCTTCAACAGGGAAATCGCAATAGTACGACGTGGCCCCGGCCTCGAAGTTACTCCCGCCAACACCGGGATAGTCGCACACGCCCGGGCCAGGAATGTTGCCGCCCGGCCCAGCCCAGGCCACGGGGCAACTGACAATTGCCCAGGGCGTAACCCCCAGTGCCACAAGTAATCCAATGCCTTTGCTCAACACTGTGAACGCGTTCTGGCGTCGGCAGTGGCAGCGCATGCCTCGAGATATTCCTGAGCCGTTATATGAGTCGTAAGCGTCTCCATTTGTCGCGATGAGTCTGCATCCTCGATATGTGCCTGAAGTTAAATCCCCAACTCGCCTCGAGCCCCAACTTAGTCCTGTTCACGTCGTGATATGTCATTTCGGCTGACTCCCGTTCTCGGCGATGCCGTGGTCGCCGGACGACGGACGAAGCCGAAAGATCCGGATCTGCCGATGCGCGCAGTTCTTGCGGTAGTTCTCGTATCCGGCGTAGACGTCGTTGGCCGTCGCCCAGGCCGCGGCGCGCTCGTCGCCCTCCAGCAGTTCGGCCCGGTACGGCCTCGGCGGGCCGTTGAGCTCGATGGTGCATTCGGGATGCGCGAGCAGGTTGGCGCTCCACCCCGGATGCTTCTCCTGGCCGTAGTTCGACCCGATCGCGAGCAGCCCGTCACCATCGTCGAGCAGCGCCAGCGGCTGCGAGCGGGGCTGACCCGACTTGGCGCCGGTGGTCGTGACAAGCCCGACCTTGTCGATCCCCATCGTGCTGAACCGACCCTTGGTCAGCGGGATCGCGATCTTGTCGAAGCGTGGCGCCAGATACTTTCCCAGCGTGGAGCCGACGCGGGTCATGGCCGCGCGCTCGAAGATGGCCTCGTCCCACCGGAGACGCCGACCGCGATAGGGGCTGAACCGTCGTAGCGACACGGCTAAAGCGTAGCCAGCGATCAACGGCGCTGGCGTCCGCGGGATATCGGCCTACGCTTTTTGGTATGCCATCGCGAAAGACGTACACCTCTTACAGCATCGCGTGCGCACTCGTGTGGGCTGCGATTCTGACCTGTGTCGCGGTGTGGTCCCCCGACCGCCTGCACACCTTCTTACTGCTCGCCGCCGGCTGGCTCATCGGCTGGACGTCGGCGACGATCGCCCGGTCGGTGTATCCGCCGCCGAGAGGGAAAATCCCAGCGGCCTAATGGTTTTCAGCCGTCGATGTGCGTCGGCGGATCGGCGAAGCCGAGATCTGCCGAGAACTGGCCGGGCCCCATCTGATTGCACTGCCTCTCGGGCACCAGCCAGGAACTGGCACCGTTGGGAATTAAGTGCGGGGCCGCCACACACCGTTGCCAGGTGCCGTCGGGCTGAATGGGCCCGTCGCACTTGCTGATGATGTTTCCGCCGTACACGCAGCCGGCGCTGGCCGGCGGCGCCGAGGTGATCTGCCCTCCGGCCATCAGCAGGGCAGCCAGCCCTCCGACGATGCAGCGTTTCATGGTCGCCTCCCATCACATCGTCGCTGGGGAGTGCCGAGTGCTTGAGATGGCAAACACCAGCCAGTACGCATGACGCTACCGCTTTTTGCTGCCTTTGAGACGTCCCGAATCTGCTGGCAATTACTTCCGCTATTCGGCCGGCTGGCGCGACGGCGCGCGCATGGCCTCGAGTCCGTCCGCGGCCGTGGCGGAAATCGTGGTCCGCACCATGTGCCGCGGCTCCCCCGCCGGCCAGGGTCGCCCGCGATGCATGGTCGCGCGGTTGTCCCACATCAACACGTCGCCCACGCGCCACGAGTGCAGATAGCGGGCTTCGGGCGGGGTCGCCACCTCCGTCAGCTCGGCAAGCAACGCCCGCGCCGCTTCGCGCTCCATGCCCTCGATCGCGAAAGCGTGCGAGGCCAAGTACACCGCCTTGCGGCCATTGACCGGGTTCTGCCACACCATGCGCCAGCATTGCGGCGGCAGCGCTGCCCGCTCCTCCGGACCCGCGAGGTCGGGCGCGATCTTCCCGCGCGAATACGCGTACTCGTGCCAGGCGAACGAATCTTCCAGCCGCCGTTGCAAAGTCACATCGAGGCTGTCGAAGGCGAGCCGGGTGGAGACGTACTCGGTCTCACCGCCCCTCTCGGGAATGACGCGCGACGACAGCACCGACGCGAGCGCCGGCACCTGCTTGAACGAACTGTCGGTGTGCCAGAGCTGATTCGCCTTGTTCTCCAACGCGAGCCGGTGATCGTCTGGCACGACGCTGCCCGCGTCGTCGAGGGTCTTGAGGATCACCAGGTTGGTGCCGGCACCCTCCGAACTCACCTTGGTGATCTCGAGCGGGCCGAAGCGGCGCGAGAAGGCAAGCTGCGCTTCGTCGGAGACGTCCTGGTCGCGGAAGACCAGAACCGAGTACTCCTCGAACGCCGCGCGCACCGACGCGTAGGCGCCGTCGTCCGCCGCAACGTCCTGGATGTTCACGCCGCGCAGTTCGGCCGCAAAACCCGGGCCTAACGGCACGATCTGCATCGGAGTGATTTCAGCTGAAGACGGTCTGGCCGTCGGCGTCGAGTAGGTAGGTCTCGGTACCTTCCGAAACCCGCGGGGCGTCGCCCTTCAGCGAGACCGCGACCTTGTTGCTGGCGTTGCGCATCACGTCGAGGGTGAGCTCGACGGCCTCAGCCTCGGAAAAACGGGCGCGCACCTCGGCGACAACGTCGGCGTCGAGGTGCGCCGGGGTCCAAATTAACCCATCTACGTATCTCAGCGCTGCTTTTGCGCGAACGTCAATTTGCGTCGATTCCTCGAAGCGCTCGATGTCGTCGTACAGCGTCTCGGATCCCCCGGCGTCGAGCGCCCTGCTCTCGCGCACCGATTTGCACAGCCGGCAGTTGTGCTGGGCCGCGCCGCGCAACCGCACCAGCTCGGACGTCACCGGGTCGAGCGCGCGCATCGCGCCGACGGCGGGCAGGAAGTCGTTGAACACCGAATCGGAGGGCTCGGTCGCGTGGTCCCACTCGATCGGTCCGCGCGTCCAACCCAGGTACTGCTCGCCGACACCGAGCGCTTCCAGCCCGGCACGCACCCGCGGCAACAGGTCGGCGAGGTACATCGCCACCACGACGCTAAAGATGTTGTCGCCCAGGGCTTTAAAGAGCCGGGACCGCTGGTCGTCGGTGATCGCGGAGACGTCGGTGCTGAATTGCTCGGCGAACTCGGCGACGACAGCCTCGGCATCAGACGCGGGCTCGCCGGCGTCAACCTCGACGGGCAGGGGCGGCAACGACAGCGTCTGCGCGCACACGCGCCGAACGAGGCTCACGAGCCGGGCATCACCGGGCGGCGACAAAGCCACCAACCGCGTCAGCAGGTCTTCTCGAACCGAAACTGGAGCCGCCATCCCAGATACGTTACGACTACTGCGCCTGACTCACCGAGGACATATGGAAATCCGGTATCCGCAGCGACGGCATCGCCGCCCGGGTGGCCCAGTCGCCCCACTCCCGGGGCAGCGTCTTCTCGCTGACGCCGGCCTCGGTGGCGCGCCGCAGCAGGTCCAGCGGGCTCTCGTTGAACCGGAAGTTGTTGACCGCCGCGGTGACCTCGCCGTCTTCGATCAGGTAGACGCCGTCACGGGTAAGCCCGGTGAGCAGCAGCGTGGTGGGGTCGACCTCGCGGATGTACCACAGCGTGGTCAGCAGCAGGCCGCGCTCGGTGCCCGCGATCAGGTCGGCCAGCTCGGCCGACCCGCCGGTCATCGCCACGTTGTCCGCGGCGACCGCGACGGGGGCGTCGAACTTCGCGGCGGTGGCCCGCGGATACGCCAGCGCGTTGACGACCCCGTCGCGAATCCAGTCGACCTGGCCGATCTCCATGCCGTTGTCGAACACCGACGCCGTCTCCGACGAACTGCTCACCGCGACGAACGGCGTGCACGCCAGACCGGGCGCCATCGGATCGGAGAACAGCGTGAGCGGCAGGTCCGTGAGCCGCTCCCCTATCCGGGTCCCGCCGCCCGGCGCGGAGAACGCGGTGCGGCCCTCCTGCGCGCCGCGGCCGGACATCGTCCAGGCCATGTAGATCATCATGTCGGCCACCGTCGACGGCGGCATGATCGTCTCGTAGCGCCCGGCCGGCAGGTCAACTTTCCGCTTGGCCCAGTCCAACCGCATCGACAGCTCGTCGAGCATCGAATCCGTTGGCACCTCCACGAAATCGGGCGTGCCGATCCCCGTCCAGGCGCTGGCGTCGCCGCGCTTGCCGTTGATCTCGACCGCCCCGGTGGGCTGGGTGAACCGGCGGCGCAGGCCCGTGGACGACGCCAGGAACGTCGTCGAAACACTATGGTGCGCAAAGCCATACAACTTGTCGCTGCCGCCGAACCCACGGCTGAGCGATTTGGCCACGTCGGCGAACACCTCGGGACCGGTGCCGGGCACCGGCGCATCCCAATCCGCGGGCACGCCGGTATCGGCCAGCAGCGGCGCCGCGTCGTTGGCCTCGGGCGCGGAGTGCGCCGCGTCCTGGGAGGCGGCCACCAGGCCGGACAGCACGCGTGGGTCGACCTCCGCCGAAACGACGGTGCCGATGAAGGCGCTAGCGCCCTTGCGCACCACCGAAATCACCGTGACGCTGCGGCTGTGCGAAAGCCCGTTGGTGGTCATCGAATTGCCGGCCCAGCGCAGCGTGGCCTCGACCCGATCGGTGACCAGCACCATGGTCTCGTCCGCGCGGCCGAGTTTGACGGCCTCGTCCAAGACGATGTTGACGACGTGTTGCGCGCTGATCATTCGCGGCCGCCCTCGCTGCGGGTGTTGAGCACGTTGACGCCCCGGAACAACGCGGACGGGCAGCCGTGGCTGACCGCCGCGACCTGCCCGGGCTGGGCCTTGCCGCAGTTGAACGCGCCGCCCATCCGCCACGTCGACGGCCCGCCGACGGCTTCCATGGAATTCCAGAAGTCCGTCGTGGTGGCCTGATACGCCACATCGCGCAGCTGGCCGTCGAGCCGTCCGTCGCGGATCCGGAAGAACCGCTGACCGGTGAACTGAAAGTTGTAGCGCTGCATGTCGATCGACCAGGATTTGTCGCCGACGATGTAGATGCCGTCCTGCACCCGGCCGATCAGATCGTCGGTCGTGATCTCCGAGGGGCTGGGCTGCAGCGACACGTTTGCCATCCGCTGGATCGGCACGTGATGCGGCGAGTCGGCGTAGGAGCAGCCGTTGGAGCGCTCCTGCCCGAGCCGCGGCGCGAACACCCGGTCGAGCTGATAGCCGACGAAGATCCCGTCGCGCACCAGGTCCCAGCTCTGCGATGCCACGCCTTCGTCGTCGTATCCGACGCTGGCCAAACCGAATTCGACGGTGCGGTCGGCGGTCACGTTCATGATCTCCGACCCGTAGCGCATGGTGCCCAGCTTGTCCGGGGTCACGAACGACGTCCCGGCATACGCGGCCTCGTAACCGATCGCGCGGTCGTATTCTGTTGCGTGACCGATGGATTCGTGGATGGTCAGCCACAGGTTGGTCGGGTCGATCACCAGGTCGGTCGGGCCCGCTGTCACACTGGGCGACTTCACCTTCTCGGCCAGCAGCGACGGCAGCTGCGCGAGCTCGTCGGTCCAGTTCCACACCTCGTCGCCGGCCAGCACTTCCCAGCCCCGGCCCATCGGCGGCACCAGCGTGCGCATCGAATCGAAGCTGCCCGCCGCGGCGTCGACGGTGACCGCCTCGAGCGACGGCATCAGCCGCACCCGCTGCTGGGTGATGGACGAGCCGAACGTGTCGGCGTAGAACGTCTGCTCCTTGACCGCCGTCAGGCCGGCCGAGACGTGGTCGACGCCGTCGGCGCTCAGCAGCCGCCCGGAGTACTCCTCCAGCACGGCGATCTTCTCGGTGCCGGGGATGTCAAACGGATCGATGCGGTAGTTCGACACCCACGTCGCGTCGGCGTACACCGGTTCGGCCGCCAGCTCGACGCGCTCGGTGTTCAACGCGGCCAGCGTGGCCGCGACATGCACCGCGCGGCGCGCCGTTTCGGCCGCGACTGCGGGCGCGAGCTCGGCGTGCGAAGCAAATCCCCAGGTGCCGTTGACGATCACCCGCACCGCCAGCCCGACCTCGCGGCTGACGACCGAGGTCTCCAGCTCACCGTCGCGCAGCGCGATGATCTCGGTGTTGAGCCGGTGAACGCGCAGGTCGGCGTAGCTGGCCCCGGCGGTCTTGGCCGCGGACAGCGCGGCGTCGGCCAACTCGTGGCGGGGCAGACTCAGGAAGTCGGCATCGATCCCCCGGTTCGGTGTCACGGCTACACCGTAACGACCAAGCACCCCAAACCGCCGCGTAGCCCGCTTTAATTAGCGTCATGGCCAGCGCCGCCCCGGGGAGACAGCCTCGACCCATCGCGCTGGGCTACGCCCTGTTGGCGCCCAGCCTGTTCGGCGTCGTCGCGTTCCTGCTGCTGCCCATCCTGGTCGTGCTGTGGCTCAGCCTGTATCGGTGGGACCTGCTGGGCCCGCTGCATTATGTCGGCCTGGCGAATTGGCGTTCGGTGCTGACAGACGCGGGGTTCGGCGAGTCGCTGCTCGTGACGGCGGTCTTCGTGGCGATCGTGGTGCCCGCACAAACCGTGCTCGGGCTGCTGGCCGCCACGATGCTGGCGCGGCTGCTGCCGGGCACCGGCTTTTTCCGCACCGTCTTTGTGCTGCCGTGGGTTTGCGCGCCGCTTGCGATCGCGGTGCTGTGGCGGTGGATCCTGGCGCCCACCGACGGCGTGGTGAGCACGTTGCTCGGGCACAGCATCGAATGGCTGTCGGATCCGAGCTTTGCGCTGCCGCTGGTCTCCGCCGTCGTGGTGTGGGCCAACGTCGGCTACGTCTCGCTGTCGTTCCTGGCCGGCCTGCTCGCGATTCCCAACGACATCCACAACGCCGCGCGCACCGACGGCGCGACGTCCTGGCAGCGGTTCTGGCGGATCACCCTGCCGATGCTGCGCCCGACGATGTTCTTCGTCCTGGTGACCGGGATCGTCAGCACCGCACAGGTTTTCGATACGGTGTACGCGTTGACCGGTGGCGGACCCGGGAACAGCACGGATCTGGTGGCGCATCGCATCTACGCCGAGGCGTTCGGTTCGGCGGCCATCGGCCGGGCCTCGGTGATGGCGGTGGTGCTGTTCGTCATCCTGATCGGCGTCACGATGGTTCAGCATCTGTACTTCCGACGGCGGATCACCTATGACCTCACCTAAGCGCCTGCCGACCGTGGCGATCTACATCGGCCTGGCCGCCGGTACGCTGATCACGTTGGCGCCGTTCGCACTTGGCCTGCTGACGTCGTTCACGTCCAGGCATCAGTTCGCGACGGGCTCGCCGCTGCAACTGCCGCGGCCCTTCACGCTGTCCAACTATGGCGACCTGGCCGGGGCCGGGTTCGGCCGCGCCGCGATGGTGACCGCGCTGATGACGGCGGTGATCCTGGTGGGTCAGCTGACGTTCTCGGTGCTTGCCGCCTACGCGTTCGCGCGCCTGGGATTCCCCGGACGCAACGCGTTGTTCTGGGTCTACATCGCGACGTTGATGGTGCCCGGGACCGTCACCGTGGTGCCGCTGTATTTGATGATGGCCCAGCTGGGTCTGCGCAACACGTTCTGGGCGCTGGTGCTGCCGTTCATGTTCGGCTCCCCGTATGCGATCTTCTTGCTGCGTGAGCACTTTCGGCTGATCCCCAACGACCTGATCAACGCCGCGCACCTGGACGGCGCCAATACTCTGGACGTAATCACGCATGTGGTGATTCCGTCGAGCCGCCCGGTGCTGGCGGCCCTGACGCTGATCACCGTCGTCACGCAGTGGAACAACTTCATGTGGCCGTTGGTCATCACCAGCGGCCACAAATGGCGGGTGCTGACGGTCGCGACGGCCGACCTGCAGACGCGGTACAACTCGCAGTGGACGCTGGTGATGGCGGCGACGACGCTGGCGATCGTGCCGCTGATCGCGCTGTTCATCGCATTCCAGCGGCACATCGTCGCGTCGATAGTCCTGACGGGAATCAAGTGAACCGGCCGCGGGTTTCGACACTGGCCGCCGGTGCGCTCGGGGCCGTCGTGGTGCTGCTGGCCGTCATCGCCGGGCTGTTGAACTACTCAGGGGAGCCACACGGCAACAAGATCGTCGTGCGCGTGCGGCTGTGGGCCGCGCCCATCGCCGCGGCGTATGAGGAGTCGTTCAGGGCGTTCAACCGCACCCACCCGAACATCGAGGTGCGCACCGACATGGTCGCGTACACGAACTACTTCCAGACCCTGCGCACCGATGTCGCCGGCGATAGCGCCGACGACATCTTCTGGGTGTCCAACGCCTATCTGGCCGCCTACGCCGACAACGGCCGATTACTCAGCATTGACCCGCATGCGGCCGGGGACTGGGAACCCGACGTGGTCGACCAGTTCACCCGTCATGGAAAGCTCTGGGGCGTACCACAACTGACCGACGGCGGCATCGCGCTGTACTACAACGCGGACCTGCTCAAGGCCGCCGGCATCGCGCCCGATCGGCTGAACAGCCTGGTGTGGAGTCCCAACGCCGACGACACGCTGCGCCCGCTGCTAGCGCAGCTGACCGTCGACGCCGCCGGAAACAAAGCGGGGACAACGGGATTCGACCCGCTGCGGGTGCGGCAGTGGGCATACAACGCTGCCAACGACCCGCAGGGCATCTACCTCAACTACGTCGGCTCGGCCGGCGGGGTGTTCCAGCACGGCGACAGCTTCGCGTTCGACAACCCCGGGGCCATCGAGGCATTCCACTACCTGGTCGGCCTGATCAACAACGACCACGTCGCCCCGCCGGCGTCGGACACCAACGACAACGGCGACTTCTCCCTCAACCAATTCCTCGCCGGCCGGATGGCCCTCTTCCAGTCCGGCACCTACAGCCTGTCGCAGATCGCGCGCAACGCCGGCTTCCGCTGGGGCATCGCGATGATGCCGATCGGCCCGGCGGGCCGCATCAGCGTCACTAACGGCATTGCCGCGGCGGGTAATTCGGCTACCAAGCATCCCGACGCCGTGCGTCAGGTGCTGGCCTGGATGGGCAGCAACGAGGGCAACGCGTATGTCGGCCGCGACGGGGCGGCGATCCCCGCGGTGCGGTCGGCCCAGCAGGTCTACTTCACGTATTGGTCCGAGCACGGCGTCGACGTCACGCCCTTCTTCGCCGTGCTGGACGGCCCGCGCATCCCGGCGCCCGGCGGCGCGGGGTTCGCGGCCGGAAACACCGCGCTGCAAACCTATTTCGACGACATGTTCCTGGGCCGCGGCGACGTCGCCACCACGCTGCGTCAGGCCCAGGCGGCGGCCAACGCCGCCGCCCATCAGTAGGGCTAGGCGGCGTCGACGTTGTTGAGCGCGCTGTGGTGGCGGCCCCAGACGAAGTAGAAGATCAGCGCCAACGACACCCAGCCGCTGAACGCGATCCACGTGTACCAGTGCAGGCTGGCCAGGATGTACCCGCACGCCAGGACCGAAAGCACCGGCGTCACCGGATAACCCGGCACCTTGAACCCGCGCGGCAGGTCGGGCTCGCGCACCCGCAGGATGATCACCCCGACGGCGACGACGATGAACGCGGTCAGCGTGCCGATGGACACCATGTCCGCGAGGCTGTCGAGCGGGATGAAGCCGGCCAGCGTCCCCGCGGCGATAGCGACGATCACCGTGTTGGTCACCGGCGTCATGGTGCGCGGGCTCACCCTCGAGAAGCGCGACGACAGCAGCCCGTCGCGGCCCATGGTGAACAGGATGCGGGTCTGGCCGTACATCGTGACCAGCGTGACCGTGAAGATCGAGATCACCGCGCCCGCACACAGGATGGTGCTGGCCCAGCTGCCATGCGTGACATTGCTGAGGATGGTGGCCAGCCCGGCGTCCTCCTGCCCGGCGAACGCCTGCCATGGTTGCGTGCCCAGCGCCGCGAGCGCGACGAGCACGTAGACGGCGGTGACGACCATCAGCGCGGCAATCAGCGCGCGCGGCATGGTCTTCTGCGGGTCCTTCACCTCGTCGCCGGCGGTCGACACCGCGTCCAGGCCGATGAACGAGAAGAAGATGGTGCCCGCCGCCGAGCCGATGCCCGCAACGCCGAACGGGGCAAAGTCCTTGAACTGGTGGGCGTCGAACGCCGTCAGCGCGATGATCACGAACATGGCCAGCACGCCGAGCTTGATCAGCACCATGATGGCGTTGACCTTCGCCGATTCGCTGGCGCCCCGCGTGAGCAGCAGCGCACACATCACGATCAGGACGATCGCGGGCAGATTCACGTAGCCCGGGTTCGTATCCCACGGCGCCGCCGACAGGGCATGCGGAAGCTGGAAGCCGAGCAAGTTCGTCAGCAGCTGGTTGACGTAGCCGCTCCAACCGACCGCGACCGCGGCCGTGGCCACTCCGTATTCGAGCAGCAGGCACGCGGCCACCCCCATGGCGACGACCTCCCCCAGGGTCGCGTACGCGTACGAGTACGACGACCCGGAAACCGGGACGGCCGAGGCCAATTCGGCGTAGCAGATGGCGGCCAGCCCCGCCGCGATGCCGGCGATGATGAAGGAGACGATGACGCCGGGCCCGGCTTCGGGGACGGCCTGCGACAGCACGAAGAAGATCCCGGTGCCGACCGTCGACCCGACCCCCAGCATCGTCAGCTCGAATGCGCCGATGCCGCGTTTGAGCCCGTCCTCGGCGCCGTACGCCATGGGCGCGCCGATCACCGGGCGGCGCCGCAGCATTTGCTGTATCAGGCTGATCGAAGTGGCCGGCAATAGCGTCCCCTATCTGGATCAGCTGATTATGCGGCCTCTCGCAACGCTACGGCGAACTGATCCACGGCCCAGTCGATTTCTTGCTGGGTGATAACCAGCGGCGGCGCGAACCGCAGCGTCGAGCCGTGGGTGTCTTTGACCAGCACACCGCGCTCGGCCAGGCGCTGGCTCATCTGCTTGCCAGTCGCGAGCGTCGGGTCGATGTCCACGCCGGCCCACAGGCCGAAGCCGCGGACCGCCACCACGCCGTCGCCGATCAGGCCGCGCAGCCGGCGGTGCAGGTGAGCGCCCAATTCGGCTGAGCGCTGCTGGAATTCGCCGCGCGCCAGCATCGAGACCACCGTGGTGCCGATTGCCGCGGCGAACGGGTTGCCGCCGAACGTCGACCCGTGCTCGCCGGGGTGCAGCACGCCGAGGATGTCGCGGTCGGCGACCACCGCCGACAGCGGAATCACGCCGCCGCCCAGCGCCTTGCCCAGCAGGTACACGTCCGGCACGACGTCCCAGCGGTCGCACGCGAACGTGTGGCCGGTGCGGGCCAGGCCCGACTGGATCTCGTCGGCGATCATCAGCACGTTGCGCTCGCTGCACAGCGCGCGGACCGTCGGCAGGTAGTCGTCGGGCGGGACCATGATGCCGGCCTCGCCCTGGATCGGCTCGAGCAGCACCGCGACGGTGTCGTCGTCGATCGCCTGCGCCAGCGCGGCGGCATCACCGAACGGCACCGAGCGGAATCCCGGGGTGAACGGGCCGAAGCCGCCCCGCGCCGCCGGGTCGGACGAGAAGCTGACGATGCTGATCGTGCGGCCGTGAAAGTTGTTGTCGGCCACGATGATGTTGGCGCGGCCCTCGGGCACGCCCTTGACGTCGGCGCCCCACTTGCGCGCGATCTTCAGGCCGCTTTCCACCGCCTCGGCGCCCGAATTCATCGGCAGCACCATGTCTTTGCCGCACAGCTGGGCCAGCGCGGCACAGAACGTTCCGAGGTTGTCCGAGTGGAACGCGCGGCTGACCAGCGTGACGGTGTCGAGCTGGGCGTGGGCGGTGGCGGTGATTTCGGGATTGCAGTGCCCGAAGTTCACGGCCGAGTACGCGGCCAGACAATCCAGGTAACGCCGGCCTTCGACGTCGGTGATCCAGGCGCCTTCGGCGCTGGCGGCCACCACCGGAAGCGGCGAATAGTTATGCGCCGCATACCGTTCGACCAACTCTATCGCGGCATCGGTTCCGCTCGCGGCCGTCCGGGCGTCGAGAATTGTCATACAAACACCTCCAATGTGCAGCACTTAACAGAACCGCCGCCCTTGAGCAGCTCGGATAGATCTACGCCAACCGGCTCGAAGCCCGCTTCACGCAGCTGGGCCGCGAAACCCGTTGCTGCAGAAGGAAGCACGACGTGCAGCCCGTCAGACACCACGTTGAGACCCAGTACGTACGCGTCCGCGCTCCCCACCACGATAGCGTCCGGAAAGAGCCCGTGCAGCTGCTCCTGAGCCGCCTCGCTGAATGCCGGAGGGTAGAACGCGATGGTGTCGTCGTCAAGCACGGCCAGCGCCGTATCGAGGTGGTAGAAACGGGGATCCACCAGTTCGAGGGAGACCACCGGCATGCGCAGGGCCGCGGAGATTTCCGGGTGCGCGCGCAGGTCGGTGCGGAACCCGTAGCCGGCTAACACCTTTTCGCCGACCATCAACAGGTCGCCCTGCCCCTCGTTGATGTGACGCGTCGACACCGGCCGATAGCCCGCCGACGCCATCCAGTCGCCGTAGGCCTGCGTCTCGCCGGCCCGTTCCGGGTAGCGGAAGCGCGCCACGACGGCGACATCGTGGGTGACGAAGCCACCGTTGGCGGCGTAGACCATGTCGGGCAGTCCGGGCACCGGCTCGACCAGGTCCACCCGGTGGCCCAGTTTCAGGTAGGTGTGACGCAGGTTCTCCCACTGCGCCAGCGCGACCTGCACGTCCACCGGCTTGCTGACGTCCATCCACGGGTTGATCGCGTATTCGACCGCGAAATAGGTCGGCGGGGTCATGGCGTATCGACGCGTGCGGGCGGCCCTGGGGCGTCGCGGCGCCCCGGCGTTTTGCCATGCCGCGGGCGTCGGCGCTACGACCGGCGCCGGCTCGGCAACATAGTAATCCGTCATAGATCCATCATATTTGGCGCATTTTTCACAATCAAACGACGATCATTGCGTGTCCACGAATGATTTATTGCGCTAGGGTGATGCTGACGGCGATTTATTGTGCGACTAGAAGCGGAGGGCGATGGACCGCCTGGACGAGACCGACGAGCGCATCCTCAACGAGCTGACCGAGCATGCCCGCGCCACGTTCGCCGAGATCGGCGAGAAGGTGAGTCTCTCGGCGCCGGCGGTGAAACGTCGCGTGGACCGCATGCTCGACAACGGCGTGATCCGGGGTTTCACCACCGTGGTCGACCGCAGCGCGCTCGGCTGGAACACCGAGGCCTACGTGCAGGTGTACTGCCACGGCACGATCGCGCCCGATCAGCTGCGGGCGGCGTGGGCAGACATGCCCGAGGTGGTCAGCGCGGCGACCGTCACCGGGACGTCGGACGCGATCCTGCATGTTCTCGCCCGCGACATGCGCCACCTCGAGTCGGCCCTGGAACGCATCCGGTCGAGCGCCGACATCGAGCGCAGCGAGAGCATCGTGGTGCTGTCCAACCTGATCGACCGGATGCGCTCGTAGCGCGTGACGGCCCGAGCCGCCGCGAGCGTAACGCCACGCCGAGATTTGGGGTGATTTTCCGCCGTGTGGTTACGTTCGCGAGAAAAGCGCTCTGAACCAGCGCGCCAGGCGGCCCGGTCGCGGGCTCGACGCCTGACGAGATGCGTAGGGCCACAGGCGGTTTCGTTCGGGAACGGAATTCGCGCGGGCGTGCTTCAGCTGCATCCGCAGGTGCTGGCGCAGGTCGTCCAGATCGGGATCCGTCCACCGGTTGTCGGCCTCGATCGGGTCGGCGGTCAGGTCGTAGAGCTCCCACTGATCGTCGAGCGGGGAGGTCCGGTAGGCGTCGCCCCCGAGGCCGTTGGCCGCGAGGTGGCGGACGCCGGGTTCGGTCCAGGTGCCCGGGTCGTCGAACGTTCGGACCAGCTTCCATACATGACCACCGCCCGCGCCGTCGACCCGGACCACCAGGCCTTCGAAGTTAGACGCGGTGTGCGCCGGGATCCGAATGCGCAGCGGTGCAGGCGGATTCACCGTCTGCTTGAGCCGGCGCCCCAGGCCCGACGCACCGCTGTCCCCTTCGAGCATGTTGTCGCGGGTCATCAGGTACACCGCGCGCGTGTCGTCGGCCGGCCCGCCGTCCACCACGGGCATCAGGTCGTGGCCGGGCAGCGCGTGGACTTCGGAGAACGACTCGGCCAGCGTGCCGGCCACCGCGGCGATGTCGACGCCTGCGGCCGACAGCACGGTCGGCACCAGATCGACATGCGACGTCGGCGCGGTGACCACGCGCGGCAGCGTCGCGCCCTCGCCGATGCGGGCGATGACGAACGGGACGCGGGTGGCCTCGTCGTAGAGGTTGAACCACTTCTGGTGCAGCCCGCCGTGGGCGCCGAGCAGGTCGCCGTGATCGGAGGTGCGCACCAACACCGCGTTGTCCGACCCGCCCTCGGTGACGGCGCGGCGCACCCGGTCGATCGGCCCGTCCGCCTCGGCGTGCAACCGGTAATAGAGGTCGCGGTAGCGCTGCGCATTGCGGTCGTAGGTCTTGTTGATCGCCGGGGCCGGGCCGTAGCCGGAGTAGTAGGCCTCCCGGAACGCGATCTGCGCGGCCGGCTTGGTCGACAGATCCTCGTCGGCGGTGGGCGCCGCGGGCACCGGGGGCGGGTCCAAAGGCGATGGCTTGACCGGGCTTCGGCGTGACCACAGCGGGAACAGCACGATGTCGTGCGGGTTGACGAAGCTGGCGACGAGCAGGAAGGGTCGCAGCGCGGCGGGGTCACCGGCGCGGCGGCGCGCGTAGCGGTCCTGCAGCCAGGCGACGACGCGGTCGGCGATCAGCGGGTCACGGCGAATCCCGGCGTTGGCCAGCAGCGCGCCGTGCGGCTCGGGGCCGACCCAGCCGGAGAAGCCGAACGGCCCCAGCGGATCCGCGTCGAGGTAACGCCGCACCGCGGCCGCGTCCACGACGCCGTCGTCGTCATTAGTCGCCAGCGAGCGGCCCGTCACCGGGTCTGCGAGATCCGCGTGCGAGATGTGCCACTTGCCGTCGTAATGCGTGTCGTAGCCCGCGGCCTGAAACCAGTTGCCCAGCGTCGGCACCTCGCCCTGGCGCAGCCAGCGCATGCGGGAATCCCCGGCGGTCTTGCCGATGCCGTCGGTCTGCGTGACACCGTGCAGGTCCGGGTAATGGCCGGTGAAGATGGTCGGGCGGCTGGGCACGCACGCCAGCGAGCCGGTGTAGTGCCTGGCGAAGCTGACGCCATTGTCGTCAAACCACTTGCGGCCCAATAGCTCCCGGCTGCGCCAGGCCCGCACGTCGGCGGATTCGTAGGGCGGCACCGCGCGCTCTTCGTCGGTCATCACGATGACGATGTCGGGGCGCTCAGACATTCACGTTCTCCATTCGCTGCGCCAAACCGGCGAGCATCGAGTCGGACTGCCGGGCCACGACGCGGCACAGCACCCGTGCTGCGAGCTTTTCGCCTGGGCCAGGCCCGATTTCGACGGTGCTGGTGAGGGTCACCAGGGTGGCGCCCGCCCCGGTCTCCCCCAGCGTCCAGCGCATGGTCACCCTGCGAAGGCGGTTCGGCAGGCCCTCGATGTCATAGGCGAGCACGCGCGGCGGGGTGAACTCGGTAATGCGCTCGACGAGCGTGTCCCGCTTGACCTGAATGCGACGGGCGGTGCCGAGCACCCCATCGCCGGGGCCGGAGAACATGATGCACGAGTGGTCGGCGTTGGGCGCCCAGGAACTGACCGAGCCGAAGTCCGCCAGGACGTCCCAGATTTCACCCACGGGGGCCGCGATGGTGCGGGAGCGGTGGATGTCGGCCACGCGTTCACGCTACGCGAAAACGCGGGCGATGCACGGCTATTGCGTCAGGTGGAAGATCGTCTCGACCGCGATCGCAGTGCCGCCGGCGGTGAAGACGATCGCGAGCGTAAGCCAGTCCGCCAGTTTCGGTCTCGCCGGCGCCGCCGCGAGCTGACCGGTGCCGCCGCGGGCGGTGATCGCGTCGCCCATCTCGTCGGCGCGGCGCAGCGTCACGGTGATGGCCGCGGCGAGCAGGTCGATCATCTCCCGCACCTGCTGCTGACGCCTCGCCCTGCGGCTCTGCGGTATCTGCTTGGGGCGCAGCCGCCGGGCGGCGTAGAGCACCTGGAATTCGTCGATCAGCATCGGGAAGGCGCGCAGCGCGAGCGCGGTGGCCACCGCCCACTCGTCGACCGGGATCCGGACCCATTTGAATGGCCGGCTCAAAGTCGCTAGAGCGGGCCCGATTTCGGCGACGTTGGTGGTCCAGGACACCATTGCGCCCACTCCGAGCAGCACCACCGACAGCGCCGAGATCCGCACGAAGTTCAACACTCCGCCGAGCCCGATGTCGACGCCGCCGATGGAGAGCACCGGGTGTCCGCCGGCCAGCGCGGCGGTCACCCCGCCCAACGCGAGAATGAGCCACATCAAGCGCGGCACCGAGGGCAGGGCGCCACGCGGAATGTGGGCGAGCCGGCCGGTGACCAGCACCAGGACCGCGACCAACACGATCGTCAGCCAGCTCGGATAGAACGTGAGCAGCACCGAAATGACGAAAACGACCAGCAGTTTGGTGCCGGCCCACAGCCGGTGAATCGGCGACGTCCCGGGTACCGGAACCAGCAAGACCACCGGGCGCGACGGGCGCCGCGCCGGAGCGGCGGGCGGGGATGCGGTCATGGCATGCCCCCGGTCGCGGCCGAAAGTGGTTCGAGCGCACCGTTTCGCAGGTGCACCGTCCGCGGGCACACCTCTTCCAGCCCCACGAAGTCATGCGAGATGACCATCAGCGTCAGGCCCCGCTCGCGGCGCAGCTGGGCGAGCAGCCGCAGCAGGCCGCGTTGGCTCGGGGCGTCCAGCCCGGCCAGCGGCTCGTCGAGGATCAGCGCGCGCGGCGAGCGCGCGACCAGCCCGGCCAGCACGACGCGGCGCATCTGGCCGCCGCTGAGCTGGTCGATGCGCCGGTCGGCGATCTCGGGCTCCAGCCCGACCGCGCCGAGCGCCGCGATCACGCGCCGTTCGTCGTAGCGCGGAAAGCCCGCTGCCGAAGCCACTTCCAGGCCGACATTGCTGCGCATCAACTGCAGCCGCGCGGCCTGAAACGACAGCGCCACGGCGCCGACGTGTTCGTGGATGGGCTCCCCGTCGATCAGGCAGGCGCCGGCGGTGGGAATCGTCAGCCCGGCCATGATCCACGCCAGCGTCGACTTGCCCGAGCCGTTGCCGCCGTGGATCAGGACGCCGTCGCCGTGCTCGACGACCAGGTTGATGTCGCGCAGCGCGGTCTTGGCCCACGGTGTGCCGGTGTTGTATTCGTGGCCGACGTCGACGAGTTCGATCGCGGTGGCGCGTCCCCGCGGCATGATCGCGCCCGTCGGCGGCGGGGGCGCCGTGGTTTGCACCATGGAGGTGCTGTCCTGGGTGGACAGGCTGATCGTGCGGTCCGCGGACGCCGCTTCGTTGTCGAAATGCGTGATGTGCACCAGCGCGGTGCTATGCCGTTGCGGGAGTTCGGACAGCAGGCCCAGCAGCGTGTCCCGGCCCGATTGGTCGACCATGCTGGTCACCTCGTCGGCGATCAGCAGCGCCGGCTCACGGGCCAGCGCCGCGGCCAGGGCCAGGCGCTGCAGTTCGCCGCCGGACAGGCTGCCGGTGTCGCGGTCGACGGACACGTCCAGGCCGACTTCACTCAGCAGGCCCTCGATGTCGGTCTCGGTTCCGGGCGGCAGCCCCCACACCACGTCGTCGGCGACCCGGGTGCCCAGCACCTGGCTCTCCGGGTGCTGCAGGACGACGGCCGTCCCGCCCATCTTGCCCAGGCCGACCGCGCCCGGGCGTTCCACGGTGCCCGACGTCGGTTCGCGACCGGCCAGGATGAGCATCAACGTGGTCTTGCCGGAGCCGTTCGCGCCGGTGACCGCGACGTGTTCACCGGCCCGCAGGTCCAGGCTGACTTCGCGCAAAGCGTCGTCGCTGGTGTTCGGATAGCGGAAGCGCACTTTGTCGAACCGCACCGGAACCGGCGCGATCTGAGCCGACTCGCCGGCGGTGCCGTCCCAGACCTCCAGCTTGTGCACATCGGGCAGCCCGCCCATCCGCTCCAGCAGCCGGGACAGCGCCCACCAACCGATCAGCGACACGATCATGATCGCGACGGTCGTGTAGCCCAGCATGAACCAGGGCCAGTAGTTCAGCCCCTCGACGAAGTACCTCTTGAGCTCGGCGGCGACCCCTTGCAGGTGGACGCGCGCCATGAACGACAGGATCCCGTCCACGTTCGCGGTCATCACCTGGAAGATCAGGTGCCGCAGGCGGACCATGATCGCCAGTTCGGCGACCACCGCGGCGCCGAACACCAGGCCGGCGACGAACGACGACACCACCACCGTGGGCCAACCGCGGCCCTTGCGCTTGACGACTCCGGTCAGCCCGCCGATGTACGCGGAATGGATGACCGAGATGAAACCACCCAATCCGGCGATCAGGAAGGCGATCACGCCGGCAGCAATCGTCGCCGCGAGCAGCACGCGCAGGCGGCACCGGTACGCCAGCAACCCCGTCGGCACGGTGCCCAGCAAGGCCAATCCGGCGGCGAACGGGACGATGACCGTGATGATCGCGATGACCGCGCAGAGCGCACCCATGACCGCGGCCTGGGCTAACTCGCCCGGCTGCAGCGAACCACGCCGAGGGTGCCGAGAGGGGGGCGAGGTCACTTGACCGATTCTGCCAGGCATGTCGGGCGGCGGTCGGCAGCGCTGCACGGTGTGCGGGTCGTCACGCCACGGCGTCCGGGATTCGTCTCGCTTAGCAAAGCTATGCAACCATGGACACATGGGCAAGGGCGCTGACACCGCAAACATCGAGCAACAGCAGGGGCTGGGAGCGGATCTGCTCGCTGTGGTTGCGCGGCTCAACAGGCTGGCCACCCAACGTATTCAGATGCCGCTGCCGGCGGCCCAAGCCAGGCTGCTGGCGACCGTCGAGGCCCACGGCGAAGCCCGCATCGGCGACCTGGCGGCCGTCGACCACTGCTCGCAGCCGACGATGACCACGCAGGTGCGCCGGCTCGAGGACGCCGGCCTGGTGAGCCGGATGGTCGACCCCGGTGACGCGCGGGCGGTCCGCATTCGGATCACGCCCGAAGGGCGGCGGACGCTGAATGCGGTGCGCGCCGACCGCGCCGCCGCGATCGAACCCCAGCTGGCCACGCTTGGACCCGAGGACCGCAGGATCCTTGGGGATGCCGTCGGCGTGTTGCGTCGCCTGGTCGACAACGCCGCGCTGGGCCGCCGCAGCGCAGTGGGCAGTGCCCAGCCCTAGTGCACAGACCAGCACCGGCGGGTAGACACTCAAGTGACCCCGAACCGGTGATGGAAAGGTGGCGGCCATGCGCAACGACGCATTCGCCCCGCCGCTGACCGTCCTGGTCGGGCCGGCGCGGTACGTCTTCGCGCCGGGCCGCGACGTCGCGGTGGGTCATGGCAGCGGGTGGGACGTTCCGCTGGGCGGCCCGGGGCCGGCCGGCGCGGCGCCGCAGCCCGAATTGGTGCTGCGGCATACCGGCTCCCACTGGGTGGCGATCGACAACGGCGGCTACGGCATCTTCCTCAGCGGCGCCCGGATGTCGGCGGTCGACATCCGCGACGGCCTGGCGATCACGCTCGGCGATCCGCAGCGGGGCCCGCGCCTGGTGTTCCGGCTCGGCGCGCCGACTGGCCCGCCCGGACCACACCCCAACGGCCGCCCGGCCCGCCACCGCCGACGCAGCAGCCCACCCAGCGCTTGCGGATTCCGGCTTCCCAGCCGCCGCCGGCCCAACGTCCCAACCCGCCGGAACCGCCCGCCGCGCCTCCCCTAATCCCGTCGCTGGAGACCACACCCATCAGCGTCCCGCCGCCGCAACCGGCGTCAGCGGCGCAGCCCACCGGGCCGGTCACCTTCCCGCCCCCGACACCGGCGGGCGACGACAGGGGCCCGCTCGAGCGGACGACCGACGCGACCCGCAAGCTGCGCGCCGGGCGCTCCTTCCGCACCGGCGAAACCAGCTCCACCCACCGTCTGCCGCTCAAGGCCGGTGCCCGCACCGCGGGCCTGGCCGCATACCGGCTGGGGCTGAGCGTCGACGGACGCGAAATGCTCACCGACGTCTCGTTCACCGGTCGCTTGGGGACGCTGACCGCAGTCACCGGTCCGTCGACCGCACACAACTCCGCACTGCTCGACTTGCTCAGCGGGACGAGGCGACTCGGCAACGGCCGAATCACGTTGGACGGCCACGACATTCACGCCGAGGCCACGTCCATGCGCACCCGCATCGGCATCGTGCCGCGCGAGGATCGCCTGCACCCGCAGCTCACCATCGAACGGGCGCTGGGATACACGGCCGAGCTGCGGCTGCCGCCCGGCACCTCGCCCGAACACCGCCAGCGGGTGGTGGACCAGGTGATCGAAGAGCTCGAGCTGACGCCCTTCCGCTCCAGCCGGATCTGCAAGCTGCCACCCGAGATCCGCCGGTGTGCGGCGATGGCGGTCGAGCTTCTCACCAGGCCGACCCTGCTGGTGATCGACGAGCCGGGCGAAGGCCTGGACGCCGCGCAGGAGAGCCACGTGATGGCGGTGCTGCGCCGGCAGGCCGACATCGGCTGTGTCGTCGTCGCGGCCATGGCATCGCCGACGTCGCGCGCCCACCTCAATATCTGCGACCAGGTCGTGGTGCTCACCGCCCGCGGCTCCGTGGCCTTCGTCGGGGCGCCGCTGGAGATCGGGTCCGCGATGGCCACCACCGACTGGACGGAAGTCCTCGCCCAGGTGCAGGCGGATCCCGACGGCGCCCAGCGCGCGTTCCACGCCCGCCAGCTGGCGCAGGGCCCACCGGCGCCGCCCGCGACCGCCGAACCGTGGCCGCCACCCGCCCCACCCCCGCGCACCCGGCAACTCTGGCTGGTGCTGCGCCGCCAGGGCCGTCTGCTGCTCGCCGAGCGCCTATACCTTCTCTTCCTGGCGGCCCTGCCGTTCGTGTTGGCCGCACTGATACTCCTGATCCCCGGGGACTCCGGCCTGAAGCAGCCCAGCACGTCCAGCTCCAACCCGCACGAGGCGGTCGAGATCCTGGCCGGGCTCAACATCGCGGCCGTCATCATCGGCATCGCCCTGACCGTCCGCGATCTCGTCTGCGAGCGGCGGGCGTTCCAGCGCGAACAGGCGTGCGGGCTGTCGGCCTCGACCTACCTCGCCGGCAAGATCATCTTCTTCAGCGCGGCCGCTGCCATCCTGACGGCCATCACCTTCGGCATCGTGGTGTTGGCCAAGGGCCAACCCGCGCACGGCGCCGTGCTGCTGTTCAACGCGACCTTCGAGCTGTACGTCAGTGTCGCCGTCACCGCCGTGGTCTCGGCGATGATCGGGCTCGCGGTCTCGACGCTGGGCAAGTCGCTGACCGAGGTCGTGCCGCTGGCCGTGCCGGTGCTCCTGGCGTCGCTGCTGTTCTCGGGCGGGCTGATCACGCTGGTCGGCACCTGGGTCTACGACCAGATCTCCTGGTTCGTCCCGGCCCAGTGGGGCTTCGCGGCCTCGGCATCCACCGTCGATCTGCGCCGGGTCGACGCGCGCGCCGCCAACGTCCAGATGTGGACGCATTACGTGGGCTGGTGGATGTTCGACATGGTGATGCTCGTCATCTTCGGCGCGGTGTGGGCGGGAATCGCCCGTTACCGGCTGCGCGCGCGCCCGCCGCTGTCACGGTGAGATGTCGGTGCCGCGCCGGTGGTTTCCGCGCCGCGGCCAGCGGGTTACCTTCAACGTATGGCGCCACAGACGACGACGAGCATCGCCCAGCACCTGCGTAGCACCTTGGACGGCCGGTTCCGCGACGCGAAGAACCACACCCGGGAATGGCTGGGCCAGGATCAGTTCCGCCCGCACTACACCCCGAACACCGTCCTGGCGCGCGCCAAGGTGCTCGAGCAGATGAAGCTCATCGCCGCCGCCGGCATCCCCGACGAGGGGTTCCGCAAGGAGCACGGCGGCACCGGCGACGTGGGCGCGGCGATCACGATGATCGAGATGCTGGCGATGTCGGACCTGTCGTTGATGGTCAAGGCCGGGGTGCAATGGGGCCTGTTCGGCGGGGCGGTCGAGAACCTGGGCACCGAGCGTCACCACGATCCGTACGTGAAGAAGGTCATCAGCCTCGAGCTGCGCGGCTGCTTTGCGATGACCGAGACCGGGCATGGCAGTGACGTCCAATCGCTGGAGACGACCGCGACCTACGACGCCGAGACCGAAGAGTTCATCGTCAACTCCCCCACGCCGTCGGCCCGCAAGGACTACATCGGCGGCGCCGCCGAGACCGCCACCGTGGCAGCCGTTTTCGCGCAACTGATCACGACCGAGAACGGGGAGCAGGTCAACCACGGCGTGCACTGCGTGCTGGTGCCGATCCGTGACGAGGAGGGCAACGACCTTCCCGGCGTCACGACGACGGACTGCCACTACAAGGGCGGCCTGCCCGGCGTCGACAACGGCCGCATCATGTTCGACCACGTCCGCGTGCCGCGGGTGAACCTGCTGAACAAATACGGCGATGTCGCCGCCGACGGCACGTACAGCTCGCCGGTCGAGAACCCGAACCGCCGGTTCTTCACCATGATCGGCACGCTGATCCGCGGCCGGGTCACCGTCGGCGGCAGCGCAGGCAACGCCGCTCGCGTCGCTTTGGACATCGCCACCCGATATGCGTTGGAGCGCAGGCAATTCACCGCCCCGGACGACGAGGGCGAAGTCCTGATCATGGACTACCTGGTGCATCAGCGGCGGCTATTCCCGTTGATTGCCCGCTCATACGCGTTGCAATTCGCGCAGAACGAGCTGGTGTCGAAGTGCCACGACATGCAGACGTCGGACTTTCCGGACGCCGAGGAACAGCGTGAGCTCGAATCGCGAGCCGCCGGGCTGAAGGCCGCCAACACCTGGCACGCCTCGAAGGCCATTCAGGAGGCCCGCGAGGCGTGCGGCGGCGCCGGCTACATGGCCGAGAACCGGCTGATCGCGCTGCGCGCGGACACCGACGTGTTCACCACCTTCGAGGGCGACAACCATGTGCTGACCCAGCTGGTGGCCAAGGAGCTGCTGACCGCCTACGCCGACGACATCAAGAGCATGAGCCCCGTCGACTGGGTTCGGTTCGCCGCCAACACTGTTGGTGAGCGAGTGCTGAAGCGGACCGCGGCCGAGAAGATCATGCAGACGATCGTCGATACCCGCCAGGACAGCGAAGAAGAGGGCAGCCTGTTCAACCGCGGCACGCAGGTGAACATGTTCGAGGAGCGCGAGGAATACCTGCTGTCGTCGGTCGCGCGGCGCCTACAGGGCAAGTCCAAGGAGATGTCGGCGTTCGACGCGTTCAACGCCGTGCAGGACCATGTGCTGCACGCCGCGAGCGCGCACATCGACCGAATTGTGTTGGAGGCGTTCGTCGCCGGGATCGACTCGTGCGAAAACCCCGAAGCGCGTGAGCTGTTGGACATCGTGTGCGACCTGTACGCGTTGTCGGTGATCGAGGAAGACAAGGCCTGGTACATCGAGCACGGCTACCTGTCCACCGGGCGAGCCAAAGCGGTCACCCGGGGGATCAACGATCGGTGCCGCGCGTTGCGCCCGCACGCCAGGGAGCTGGTCGACGGATTCGGCATTCCGGAGCCGCTGCGCTACGCCGAGATGCTGCACCCGGAGAACCTGTCGGACTGACTCAGCCGGGCCGGCGGACGTAACTGATCCACGTCAGCAGCGCGGCAAAGACGTAGAAGGCCAAGAAGATCCAGAAGGCCGACGTCATCGTGCCGGTGGCGACGAAGGATTCGCGCAGTGCCAGGTTGATGCCCACTCCCCCCAGCGTGCCCACGCCCGCGACAAAGCCGATCACGATGCCGGAGATCACCCGGGCCCATTCGGAGCGTTCGGTTGCGTCCATGTGCAGGTTGGCGCTGCTGGCGGCGAACACCGTCGGGATCATCTTGTAGACCGATCCGTTGCCCAACCCGGCCAGGACGAACAGCGCGATCAGGCAGGAGACGTAGCCGGCCATGGCCGCGCCGCTGACCGGGCCCGCGTGCGGGTCCTCGACGGTGCCGACGGCGATCAGCAATCCGGCGGCGAGAACCATCGCGACGAAGACGCCGCACGTGACGCGTCCGCCGCCGATGCGGTCGGCCAGCCGCCCACCGTAGACGCGCGCCAGCGCGGCCAGCAGCGGCCCGATGAAGGCCAGCTGGGCGGCGTGCAGCGCGGCCCGCGAGGCGCTCTGCCCGCCCGCGATGAAGCCGGTCTGCAATATCTGGGCGAACGCGAACGCGAAGCCGATGAAGGAGCCGAAGCTACCGAGGTAGAGCAGGGACAGCACCCAGGTGTCGCGGGTCGAGACCACCGCCGACAGGATCGAGCGCAGCCGCCCCAGCTCGAGACGGTGCTGGGCGACGTTGTTCATGAACAGCGCCGCCCCCACGCCGGCCGTGGTCAGCAGCGCCAGGTACAGGACGCACACCCAGAACGGCTGCCGATTGCCCGCCACGGCGATGACGACCAGCCCGACGATCTGGATCGCCGGCACCCCGAGATTGCCGATGCCGCCGGAAAGCCCCAGCGCCATGCCCTTCAGCCGATGCGGATAGAAGGCGTTGGCGTTGCTCGCCGCGGCGGCGAAATTGCCCCCACCCATTCCGGTCAGCGCCGCGCACACCAGATACGGCCACAGTGGCAGCCCCGGGTGGGCCAACAGCACCATCGCACCGATCGTCGGAATGAGCAGCACGAAGGCCGAGAACATAGCCAGGGTGCGACCACCGAAGATCGCGGTCGCCACCGCATAGGTCGGCCGCAGGCACGCCCCGGCCAGCGTCGCGGTGATGCCGAGCAGCAGCTTGTCGCCCGCCGTGAATCCGTAGACGTCCCTGGGCATGAACAGCGCCATGACCGGCCACAGTGCCCATATCGAGTAGCCCAGGTGCACGTTCACGACCGACCAGAACAGGTTGCGCCGCGCGATGTCCTCGCCGCCCGCCTCCCACGCCGCCAGATCCTCTGCGTCCCAATGCGAAAGGTGACGCGACGAATTCACCGGAATGAAACCCTTTCGATGCGAATGCCGGACGTCACAAAGTATCGGAACGTCTTGTGAGGTAACCCTATTGGTGTGGGATCTTGCCGAGCGCCTGCAGCTTGCCGTCGTGACCGATCTGGAACTTCACCGTGCCGCTGCCTTTCGGGCAGCACGGTTCTTCGTTGCCGGTCTGCCATCGATACTGAACCGTGACGGTGTCGTCGTTGACGGGCAGAACGGTGATGTACGGCTTGGGGTTTGGGGTCGGCGTGCCCAGCGGCCGGTTGTGGTCGAAGAACAGCAACTGCTGCGGCGTCGACTCGCTGGCGATGGTGGGGATGACCTGCAGCCAGTACAGCCGGCAATTCTTCGTGTGCCCACGGGCGATTTCGACCCAGCTCGATCCGGCGACCTCGACCGGAACGGCGGCGATGGCCTGTCGCACCGTGTCGGCCGTGGGCCCGTCGGCGTCCTTGCAGGAATCGGCCCGCACCGCCTGTGGCGGTGCCGGTTTTGCACCGCAGGCCGCGGCCAACAACACCAACAGAATCACAAAGTGACGAGGCACTTTGTGAGCTTATCGAATGCTGTGAATGTCCCATTTGTTTCGTCCGAAACCCAGTTCTGATAGGGAATTCCGCACACCCGGCGGGTAATCTGGCCTTAGTCGTAGATCGCCGCTGACCTGCGATTATTCGGGGTTCATTGGGCTTTTCTCACACTTCACAAATCAGTTTGGTGCGTGTGAGAGAAACCCGTAAAACGGCGGAAACACCGGATGCCCTGTGCCGAAACATCCTTGTCGCAACATTTAGCCCGTAGGCCCGTGCGCGCTCGAAGGGAGGGAAGTAGGCGTGGCTCGCCAATCTCATGACGATGCAAAAGACGCCGTGAACAGCATGTGCGCCTACTGCGGCGTCGGTTGCGGCATAGTGTTGCAGATCACAACGGATCCGGAGAGCGGTCGCCGTCACGTCGCGAAATCTGTTGGAAACAAAAGCCACCCGTCCAACTTCGGCCGGCTGTGCACCAAGGGCGCGACCACCGCGGACATGCTGGCCGCACCGGGCCGGATGGAGTCGGCCTACCTGCGGCCCGGGCGCGGTGAGTCTCTGGAACCGGTCGACATGGATGCCGCGCTCACCCAAGCTGGGAAACAGCTGCGCGCGATCATCGACCAGCACGGTCCGGATGCCTTCGCCCTCTACGTTTCCGGCCAGATGTCGTTCGAGGCCCAGTACCTGGCGAACAAGCTGACCAAGGGATTCGTCGGCACCAACCAGATCGAGTCGAACTCGCGACTGTGCATGGCCAGCGCCGGCTCCGGCTACAAGCAGTCCCTGGGAGCGGACGGGCCGCCCGGCTCCTACCAGGATGTCGAACACGCCGACGTGTTCTTCGTCATCGGCGCCAACATGGCCGATTGCCACCCGATTCTGTTCCTGCGGATGATGGACCGAGTCAAGGCCGGGGCCAAGCTGATCGTCGTCGACCCGCGGCGGACCGCGACCGCCGAGAAGGCCGACCTCTTCCTGCAGGTCTCCCCCGGCGCCGACCTCGCACTGCTCAACGGGCTGCTCCACCTGATCGTCGAAAACGGCCACACCGACCCGGAATTCATCGCTGAGTTCACCGAGGGCTGGGAGGTGATGCCGAGTTTCCTCGAGCAGTACACCCCCGACAAGGTCAGCGAACTGACCGGCATTCCAGTCGAAGACCTACAGACCGCGGCCCGCTGGATCGGCGAGGCCGCGAACTTCATGAGCTGCTGGACGATGGGACTCAACCAGAGCACCCACGGCACGTGGAACACCAATGCTATCTGCAACCTGCACCTGGCCACCGGCACGATCTGCAAGCCGGGCAGCGGGCCGTTCTCGCTCACCGGGCAGCCCAACGCGATGGGCGGCCGCGAAATGGGTTACATGGGACCGGGTTTGCCCGGCCAGCGCTCGGTGGTGTCGGCGGACGACCGCGACTTCGTTGAGGACCAATGGGGCGTCCCGCGCGGGACGCTGCGCACCGAGGTCGGCACCGGCACCGTCGACATGTTCTCCCGGATGGCCGACGGCGACATCAAGGCGTGCTGGATCATCTGCACCAATCCCGTTGCCAGCGTGGCCAATCGGAAAACGGTGCTGGCGGGTCTGGAAAAGGCCGAGCTGGTGATCGCCCAGGACGCCTTCCGCGAGACCGAGACCAACGAGTACGCCGACGTGTTGCTGCCCGCGACCCTGTGGACGGAGTCCGAGGGGGTGATGATCAACTCCGAGCGCAACCTGACGCTGTTCCAGCCCGCGGTGCCCGCGCCCGGTCAGGCGATGCCGGACTGGCAGATCATCGCCCGGATGGCCTGCGAGATGGGTTTTTCGGAGTCGTTCAGCTACGAGTCCGCCGAGGACGTCTTCGACGAGATCAAGCGGTTCTCGAACCCGAGGACCGGCTACGACCTGCGCGGGGCCAGCTACGAGCGCCTGCGCGAGACACCGCTGCAGTGGCCCTGCCCGCCCGATAACGCAGGTGACCGCAACCCGATTCGCTACCTGAACGACGGCGTGAGCCAGACCCAGTTGGTGCGCGAGGACGGCAGCATCCCGCGGCTGGCGTTCCCCACCGACAGCGGGCGCGCGGTGTTCTTCCCCCGGCCGCACCTGCTGCCCGAGGAAATGCCCGACGACGACTACCCGTTCCTGCTCAACACCGGCCGCCTGCCGCATCAGTGGCACACGATGACCAAGACCGGCAAGGTCGCCAAGCTCAACAAGCTCAACCCCGGGCCGTTCGTCGAGATCCATCCCGACGACGCCACCCGGCTGCAGATCTCCGAGGGCGACCCCGTCGAAATCGCTTCCCGCCGTGGGCGTGCCGTGCTGCCCGCGGTGATCACCGACCGGGTCCGTCCCGGCGATTGCTTCGCGCCGTTCCACTGGAACGACGCCTTCGGCGAATACCTGTCGATCAACGCCGTCACCAACGACGCCGTCGACCCGGTGTCGCATCAGCCGGAATTCAAGGCCTGCGCCGTCACCCTGACAAAAGTCGCGGCGGCCAAGCCAGCACCCGCCATCGAGCCCGAGCGGCCGATGGCCAACGACACCTCAGAACCCGCTCCCACGGAGGTTACCGAAATCAGCGTTGCACAAGTCGACGCCGTCGCCGAATTGCTCGGTCTGGCAAACGAACCCAAACCACAGTTCGGTCCGCAGGGGCGCACCTACCTGGCCGGCATGCTGGCCGGTTTGCGTTCGGACGCCGGCCTCCGGACCGGCGGGGTGCCCACCGTACCGATCAGCGCGCCGTTGGATCCCGGCACGCGGATGTGGGTGGATGGCGTGCTTGCCGGCATTTTCGCGCGCGCCGAGACGCCCCGATCTCAGCCCGCTGAGTCGGACATGCCGGCGATCGTGGCGCCCGCCAACCCACCCAGCGCGCCCGAGGCGGACGCCGCACCCGAGCGGGCCCCGATCGTGGTGTTGTGGGCCTCGCAGACCGGTAATGCCGAAGAACTCGCGGGCGACGTCATCGCGCAGCTCGGCGAGGCCGGGCTGCCGGTCGTGTTGCACAGCATGGACGACTTCCCGACGGCCGAATTATCCACCACCCGTGAGCTTTTGGTGATTACCAGCACCACCGGAGACGGCGAGGCACCGGACAACGGCGCCGGCCTGTGGCGGGCGCTCACCAGCGAGGGCGCACCACAGTTCACCGGCACCCACTACGCCGTGCTCGCCCTGGGCGACTCCAACTACGACGACTTCTGCGGTTATGGGCGCAAGCTCGACGAGCGGCTCGCGGAGCTGGGTGCCACCCGCATCACGGAGCGGGTTGACTGCGAACCGGAGTACGACGAGCCCGCCGCGAAGTGGCTGGCCGAGGTCCGTGAGGCCCTGACCCGCAAACCCGCGCCCGTCAGCGGCGAGGCCAGGGTGACCGCGTCGGCGGTAGTGGCGGCGCCCGCACTCCCGAGCCGGCCCGCACCGGCGGCCTACAGCAAGAAGCATCCGCTGATCACCGACATGGTCCGCAACACCACGCTCAGCGGGCCCAGCTCCGCAAAAGACGTGCGGCAGATCGTGTTTGACCTTTCCGACGAGGCCGCCAACTACGAGGCCGGCGACGCGCTCGGGGTGTGGCCGCGCAACGGCGATCAGCTGGTCGAGGAATGGCTGTCGGTCACCGGGCTGGACGCGCACACCCCGGTCGAGGTCGGCGAGCACGGCCTGATGTCGTTGCGCACCGCGCTCACCGAGCGCATCGAGATCGCTCACATCAGCCGGGACCTGGTGCGCTTCGTGCAAGAGCGCACCGGCGACCAGAAGCTCGCGGACCTGCTGCGGCCGGAAAACAAGCGCGCACTGTTGGATTGGACATGGGGACGCCAATCCGTCGACCTGCTGGCGCGGCTGCCCGTACACGCGTCGGCCCACGAGTGGCTGCGTGTCCTGAAACGTCTCCAGCCACGGCTGTATTCGATCTCGTCGAGCCCTAAAGAGTGCCCGGCGGAAGTGCACCTGACGGTCTCGCCGGTGCGCTACAACTTCCAGGGCGTCCCGCGTCGTGGGGTGTGCTCGACCTACCTGGCGGACCGCTCCCCCGGCGACCGGGTCGCCGTCTATCTGCAGCCATCGAGCAACTTCCGGCCACCCAGCGATCCGGACACCCCGATGATCATGATCGGTCCGGGCACCGGGATCGCGCCCTTCCGCGGCTTCCTGCAGGAGCGGCGCGCGCTCGGCCACACCGGGCCCAACTGGCTGTTCTTCGGCGAGCAGCACGCCGCGACCGACTACTACTACCGCGACGAGCTCGAGCAGATGCGTGACGACGGGTTCCTCACCGAACTGGACCTGGCGTTCTCCCGGGACCAGACCGAGAAGGTCTACGTCCAGCACCTGATGCGCAACCGCGGCGCCCAGCTGTGGAGCTGGTTGCAGGATGGCGCCCAGCTGTACGTCTGCGGCACAGCCGACCCGATGGCCAAGGACGTCGACCGGGCGCTCTGCGACGTCGCCGCCGAACACGGCAACCTCGACCCGGAGGCGGCCCAGGCCTACGTCCAATCGCTGAGCGCCGACAAGCGCTACCACCGCGACGTCTACTAGGCGCCGCACCGGCAAGCCGTAATCGGGCGGAAACACCGCCCATTCGTCGCCGAAACATCCCTGCCGCACCATTTCACCTAGGACGGGGTGCAGGCGAGGACGGACGACGGTGGCGCAGGCGTTTGAGTGGACGGATACCCAGGGCGCGAGCACGGGTTGCCCGGTGCATGGCGGGTCGTTCGCCGAGCAGCCGCCCGCGCAGGACCGAGTCGATTGGGCCGGGCTGCCGATCAACCTGGACTTCGCGTTCTCCCGAGAACAGCGTGACAAGGTCTACGCGCAGCACCTGATGCGCCGGGCGCAGTTCTCCCGACGGCCGCATGACGGCATGCCGCGGTGTTCCTGCGACGGCAGCACCGATCTCCTTTAAGGCGCCCATAGTCCCGATCCGCCGATTGTCAATCTCGCTTACCGGCGGCGGCCGCGCTGGCCTCGCGCGGCGATTGCCGGACACGTACGTTGACCCAACGACCTACGTGGATAGGGCACAAGCGTGGTAGACGTTTCGATCATCGAAACCTCGGGTTTAGGCGATCGCAGTTATCTGGTAAGCGACGGCGCGGTGGCGGTCGCCATCGATCCGCAGCGCGACATCGATCGGGTGCTTGAGCTTGCCGCCGAGCTGCGGATCACTCACGTCCTCGAGACCCACATCCACAACGATTACGTCACCGGGCGCCGGGCTGGCCGACTTCCCCGCCTACTACGCGCATATGGGCGTACTAAACAGGAAAGGCCCTGCGGCACCGCAACTCTCACCACCCGCGGCGGCCGATCCGAGCGAGCTTCGCAGGCGGATCGATGCGGGCGAATGGGTCGTGGATCTGCGCAACCGCAACGCGTTCGCGGCCGGCCATCTCTCGGGCGCATACGGATTCGAACTGTCCGGCTCGTTCGTCAACTACCTCGGTTGGCTGTATACCTGGGGCGCGCCGCTGACGTTGATCGGCGACGACGCCAAGCAGGTCGCCGACGCCCAGCGCGAGCTGTGCCGCATCGGCGTCGAGCGCCTCACCGGCGCGGCCAGCGGCGACATCCGTGAACTGGCCGGCGGAGCCGAACTTCGCAGCTACCGCGTCGCCGAGTTCGTCGACCTTGCCGAGGTTCTCGGCGATGACGGTGTCACAGTGCTCGATGTCCGTCAGCGCGACGAATTCGACAGCGGCCAGGTGCGCGGCGCGGTCAACATCGCGGTGCACGAATTGCCCGAACACATCGACGGCATCCCGGCGGACCGCGTGGTGTGGGTGCACTGCGCCAGCGGCTATCGCGCATCGATCGCCGCAGCGCTGCTCGACCGCCACGATCGTCGCGTTGTGCTCGTCGACGACGACTACGACAACGCCGAAAAGCTCGGCATCACAACGCCGAAAAATTCTTCCTGAACAAAAGCCACTGGTTTCGGGTCGACCCGGGTAGGGACACAGCATGAGCGCACCAACCACTGACATCATCACCTCGCCGGAGCTTCACGCGTTGCTGGAGTCGGCGACCCCGCGCATCGTCGACGTGCGGACCCCCGCGGAATTCGAGACGTCGCACATCGCCGGGTCCTACAACGTCCCACTCGACATTCTCGACCGGCACGGTCCCGAGATCGTTCGACGCCTCGACCGCGACGACGAGGTTGTGCTGGTGTGCCGTTCGGGCCAACGCTCGACCAAGGCCCAAGCGGTGCTGCGCGACGCGGGGCTGACGCGCGGGCGCGTGCTGGAGAAGGGAATCAGCGACTGGGAGGGCCGCGGTTTCGCGGTCGACCGGGGCGCCCAACGATGGGACCTCGAGCGTCAGGTGCGCCTGGTGGCCGGGTCGATCGTGCTGTCCTCGGTGCTGGGCAGCGCCGCGCTCCCCCGGCTCAAATGGCTGGCGGCGGGCATCGGGGCGGGCCTGACCTACGCGGCGGCATCCAACACCTGCGCGATGGCGACCGCGCTGTCCAAGTTGCCCTACAACCGCGGCGCGACGCCGGACGCCGAAACCATCGTGTCGCGTCTTTAAGCGCTTCTCTCGGTGCGTTCACCGCGCTGGGCGCTACCGTGACGGGGTGCGCCACGTCGTCGGACGGAGATTGTGATGGGTGAATCCCACACGCCACGGATCCCACTCGCGATGTCCTCGCCCAGCCTCAATCGCGGTGTCGGCTTCACCCACGCGCAGCGCCACGAGCTGGGCCTGACCGGGCGACTGCCGTCGGCGGTACTCACCCTGGACCAGCAGGCCGACCGCGTATGGCATCAATTGCAAAGCATGGCAACGGATCTGGGCCGCAATCTGCTGCTCGAGCAGCTGCACTACCGGCACGAAATCCTGTACTACAAGGTGCTCGCCGACCATCTGCCCGAGCTGATGCCGGTGGTGTACACCCCCACCGTCGGCGAGGCCATCCAGCGATTCTCCGACGAATACCGCGGCCAGCGCGGGCTGTTTCTCAGCATCGACGAGCCCGACGACATCGAGGCGGCGTTCGAGACGTTCGGACTGGGCCCCGACGACGTCGACCTGATCGTGTGCACCGACGCCGAGGCGATCCTGGGGATCGGCGACTGGGGCGTGGGCGGCATCCAGATCGCCGTGGGCAAGCTCGCGCTGTACACCGCGGGCGGCGGCATCAACCCGTGCCGCTGCATCGCGGTATCGCTGGATGTCGGCACCAACAACGAACAGCTGCTGCAGGACCCGTTCTATCTGGGCAACCGGCACGCCCGGCGCCGCGGCGACCAGTACGACGGCTTCATCCGGCGCTACATCGAAGTCGCGCATGAGCTATTTCCGCGCGCGATCCTGCATTTCGAGGACTTCGGGCCGCTGAACGCGCGCCGGATTCTGCAGACCTACGGCGACGACTACTGCGTGTTCAACGACGACGTGCAGGGCACCGGCGCGGTCGTGGTGGCCGCCGTCAACGGCGGGCTGCGGATCACCGGCGCCCCGCTGCGCGATCAGGTGACGATCGTCTTCGGGGCGGGGACCGCCGGGATCGGGGTGGCCGACCAGATCCGCGACGCCATGGTCGACGACGGGGCCACCGTCGAGCAGGCCACCTCGCAGATCTGGGCGATCGACAGGCAGGGGCTGCTGTTCGACGACATGGACGACCTGCGTGACTTCCAGGTGCCGTACGCGAAGAACCGCCAGCAGTTGGGCATCAAGGCCGGCGAGCGCGTCGAACTCATCGACGCGGTCAAGCTGGCCTCACCCACCGCGCTGCTTGGCTGCTCGGCGGTGTTCGGCGCGTTCACCCGCGAGGTCGTCGAGGCGATGACCGCCTCGTGCGAGCACCCGATGATCTTCCCGCTGTCCAACCCGACGTCGCGGATGGAGGCCATGCCCGCCGACCTGCTGCAGTGGTCGCGCGGCAAGGCGCTGATCGCTACCGGCACCCCAACGGCCCCGGTGGATTACGACGGCGTCACCTACACCATCGGCCAGTCGAACAACGTGCTGGTGTTCCCCGGGCTGGGACTGGGCATCATCGTGGCCGGCGCCCGGCTGTTGACGGCGGGCATGCTGCACGCCGCCGCGAAGGCCGTTGCGCAACAGGCTAATCCGACGCGGCCCGGTGACCCGCTGCTGCCCGACGTGCAGAACCTGTACGCGGTTTCCAAGGCGGTCGCCGAGGCCGTCTATCACGCCGCGGTGGCCGACGGTGTCGCCACCGCGCACCACGACGACGTCAGGCAGGCCGTCGCCGCCGCGAAATGGGCTCCGGCCTACGACTAGCCGTCAGCGCACCGGCGGGGCGGGCTGCCCGTATACGGCCACCACCACGGTGCGGTCCAGGGCGTTGTCCGACCACACCCCGATGGCGGTGTTGGCGCAGTCGCGGATGATCGCCATCGCGTCGGGGTTGTAGTACCACTGGTTGACCAGTTCCAGGCTGCTGATCGCGATGGCCGGGTTGATCGCGACGGTCTCGGTGGCCCTGCCGCGGAAGCCGGCGGCGTTGGCGCGGTCTTGCGGGCTGGACCCGTCGGAACCCGTGTCGTCGTTGATGTTCCGGTTGTTCATCATGTCCTCGGCGTGCCATTCGGCGGCCAGTGTCAGCGCATTATTCCTGATGACATCGTTCGTGCAGCCGGCCTGATGCTGCAGCGTGTAGACGGCCGAGACGACCGCGCTGTTGAGCCGCTTGTTGTCGGCATGCGCGACCGGCGCCGCCAATGCCGCCGCGAGCGGGGCGATCACGGCCACGGGCAGCAACCGGGCGATCGTCTGGCCACCCACGATCACACCGGGTCGAAGTGCGAAACCAGCCATCGGCCGTCGACCTTGTCCAGCGTCACCCGAATGACGGGCTGCGTGTCGGTGGGCGCCCCGTCGCCGATCGTCACGGTCTGGTTGACGTACAGCAGGACCACGGCATGATTGTCGGTCGCCGAAACCGGCGCCGCCGCACTCACTTTGGCCGCCGCCGAGATGCGCTTTTCCTTGGCGCCCGGGATCACGACTTCGCGGATCAGCGAGGTGTAGGCATCCTTGAATTCGCCGGTCAGCCGATCGCGCGCGGCGTTGAGTTCCTTGTCGGCCGAATCCGCCTTGTACGACAACAAGGCCGTCACGTCCTCGCTGGCAACCCGCGTCGACTCGGCGCGTGCCACGGCCAGATCGTGGGATGAGTCATTGACCCACTTGAAGTAGCCGGCCGCCACGGCCAGCAGCAGCGCCAGCCCCGGCAATATCCCGTAGGCAAGAACGCGTGACCACGCGATGCGCCGTCGCTGCGGGGTGGTGTCGGTCTGGTCGGCTTCCGCTTCGACTTCGGCTTCGACGGTGACCGTTTCCTCGTCGGTGGCCGCGGCCTCGATGTCTTCCTTCAGCGTCGTCATGGCACGAACACCACGTTCGACACCTTGGCGTCATCGCCGACGGCCTGGACCTCGATGCGCATCCGCCATTCCCGCGGCGCCTCTTCGCCGCCCGCCGTCCGGGACTTCACCGCGACCGCCACCAGCACCTGGGCGGAGTCGCCGCGCTGCGATTCCAGGCCGGCATCGGTAACCGTGCCTTCCGATTTCGATTGTGCCGCCTTGACCACCTCGATGAACGGCTTGGACCGCTGCTGGAAATCGTCACGGAAGGCTCCGGTGGCCAGGTCGATGATGCGCTGCACGTCGGTATCGACCTCGGTGTAGTTGATCGTCGTCAGGTTCACCGCGCCTTGCCGAGCGACCTGAATGAACAGGTTGCGGTGCGTCTGGGCCTGATGCGTCTGGTAGGCGTGGTAGCCGAGCCAGCCCGTCAATCCGGCCAGCGTCGCGACGATTACGCCGCTGGCGACCAGTGCCGAGGCGGTGCGAGAGAGCCGCCGGCGCGTGAGGCGGTGCCGCCAGCCGGTGGGTTCGCTGGCCGTCTCGTCGGCATCGTCGAAATCGGCGACTTCATCGACTGCCGTTGCCCCTGCGGGCTTTTCGTTGATTTCAGGCTCGTCGGCCATGTTGTTCCCTCGAATCCTTACGACGGTGGGATAAGTAGTGATTGCCAGTTCCTGGCGCGCGGATGCGCCAGATCGGCCTCGGTGTAGCGACGCCCGTCGGGCCCGACGTAGTCGCCGGTGGCCGGGTCGTATGTCGCGACGGCGAGCGGCGGTGGCGACGGCGCTGGGGCCGTTCCGCGCGGCGGTGGCAGCCGCGGGTCCTGCCCTGGCGGGTACAGCGGGACGCCCTGGCCAGTGGTGGTGGCGTTCGGGTCGCCCTTCCAGTTGTAGCCGTCGTTGAGCGGCACGTAGTCTTCGTCGCTCTCGCACATCTCGATGGTGGGCGCGCGTTTGTCCGGCTTGGCCTCACACGGAATGTTGCGTACCCCACGCACATTGAACTCCGAATCCTGCGGCACCCGGCAGAACAGGTCGGCCGCCGGGCGATCGGGGAGCACGCCATTGAGCTGGTCGAGCGCCGGCTTCAGGGTCTTGCGGTTGTCGTCGACCAGTCCCGAAACCTGGCGCGACACCGCGGTGATGTTGTTCATCAGTGCGTCGATCGAGTCCCGTTCGTCCAGCAGCGCCGCGAGCAGCGCGTTGGAATTCGCGACCAGCCCGGCGATCTGTTGGCTGCGGTGTCCCAGCACGGCGGAGACCTTGTTGGCATTCCCGAGCAGGCTGCGCAGTTGTGCGTCGCGGCCGTTGAGGGTGTCCGAGAAGCGGGCCACACCCTGTAGCGCGGGCTTGAGATCGGCCGGGGTTTCCTTGATGGTTTCGGCCAACGTCGTGAGCGCCGAAGACAATTGGGCGGTATCCAGCCCGCTGATCGTGGTCGTCAGATCTCCCAGCGCGTCCGGCAGCTCATAGGGCGACGTGGTGCGCTCCAGCGGGATGCTGCCCTTCAGTCTTCCGTCGCCGCGCGAGGTGAGCTCGAGCATCTTGCTGCCCAGGATCGTCTCGGTCTTGATCGCCGCTTCGGTCCGGTCGCCCAGCTCGATGCCCTTGCGGACGGTGAAGCCGATCCTGACCTTGGTGCCCTCCAGGCGGATATCCGAGACGCGGCCGACGCCCAGGCCCGAAACCCGAACCGTGCTACCGATTTTGATGCCGCCGGCCTCGGCGAAGTAGGCCGAGTAGTCGTTGGTGTTCTTGACGAACGGCAGCCGGTTGTACTGGAACGCGGCGAGCACCACGCAGGTCACCAGGACGGTGCCGACCACTCCCACCAGGAACGGGTTCTGTCGATTGAGTGGCTTGATGTTGAGTCGTTTCATTGCGGGGTGCACCGCCCGCTGGGCTGGCCTATGAGCTTGACGAAGATCGGGTTGCCCCCCTTGCCGTTCAGCTTGAGCAGCACCTCGCAGAAATAGAAGCCGAAGTAGTCGCCATTCATGCCCTGCCGGGCCAGCACCTGGTAGATGTCGGGCAGGTCCTTGAGCAGTTTGTCGACGTAGTCGCGGTCGGACATGATTTGCGCCGACATCCGGTCCGTCTGGTGCACAACGTCTTTGATCGGCTGGCGGGCCTGGACCAGCAGATCGGTGACTGAGCCGGTGGCCGCGTTGATGTAGGCCAACCCGGTGGAGATGTCGTTCTTGCGTTGCGCCAGGCCGTCCACGAGCTGGGACAGCTTGTCCAAGCCGTCGGAGAACTCGTGATCGCGGGTGGCGAAGGTGTGCAGCACGGTGTTCAGGTTCGTGATCAGCTCGCCGATCAGCTCGCTGCGCCCGGCCAGGGTCGAGGTCAGCATCGACGTCTGCGAGAGCACCGACGCCAGGGTGCCGCCTTGTCCCTGAAAGATTTTCAGCAGTTGGCCCGACAGCGCGTTGACCTGATCGGGGTCCAGCGCCCGGAACAACGGGCGGAAGCCGCCGATCAGCGCGTCGATGTCCAGCGCGGGCGACGTCCGCGCCAGCGGAATGGTCGAGCCCGGCGGCAGCCGGCCCGGTGGCCAGGGCGCGTCTTCGAGCGCGAGATAGCGGTCGCCGATCAGGTTCTCGTAGCGCACGACCGCCTTGGTGCCCGGGGTGAGCCGGACCCCCTTGTCCACCGCGAAGCCGACGGTCACGGTGCCGTCGCGATGCAGGTTGAGGTCGCCCACCTTGCCGACCTCGACGCCGGCGATGCGGACGAAGTTGCCGGACTTCAAACCGGAGACGTTCGTGAACACCGCCTGGTAGCCGGTGCGATCGTCGAAGCGCAGCTGCCCGAAGACCGCGATGAGCGTGAACGTGAACACCAGGCAGACCGCGGTGAACAGCGCCACGCGAACCACGGTGGACCGGGAGCCGGGCCGCTTGCCGTTACTCACGATGGCGGTACTCCCCCGCGGTAGTTGTAGCGCGGGGCTTCGGGCGGGTTCTTGGTGGTCGGGAAGTAGTTGGCCCACCACGGATTACCGACCCACGGGGTGGTGCGGATCTCGTCGGGAGCCGCGCCCCAGCCGGTGTCGGTGACGAGCGCTTTCACCGGGAAGTTCGCACTTGGGTCGGGCAGCGAGCCACAACTGGGCTTGCCACCGGGACCGCCGGTCGCGTTGACCTTGGGCAGGTGCCTCGGGTACCGATACGGGTCGTCGCCGAACAGCAGGGCCGCGTCCAGGATCACCGAATACCCGTTGCCGCCCAACGCGTCTCGACCACCGTGGTCGACATACCATTGCGCACCCTGGAACAGGCAGGTGAACGTCGGCGAGTATTTGTTGAGCAGCGCGGTGGTCGGATCCAGCAGATTGAACGACCGCACGATGTTGGATTCGTTTCTGCCGATGAGGTTGATGCCGGTCTGACTGAAGCCCACCGTGGACAGCAGCAGCGAATCCAGTGACCGCTGATCGTCGGTGAGGGTCGTGCTCGTCGTCGCCGCCGAGTCCAGGATCGACAGGATGTCCTGTGCCGCGTCTGAATAGATGGCGGTCGTCCTGCCGAACAATCGCCAGTTCTTGTCGATCGTGTCCATGCGCGGGTTGACGGTCGACAGCACGGTGTTCGCGTCGGTGATCGCCTGCCCGATCCGCTCGCCCTTGCCGCGCACGGATTGGGCGAAGGCGGACAGGATCGCGTTCAGCTTCGCGGGGTCGACGGCCGCAACCACGGATTGCAGGTTCTCGAAGACCGTGTTGACCTCGACGGTGACGTTGCGGGAGTGCAGCACCGCTCCGGGCTTGAGCGCGGCCGCGCTGGGATGCTCGGGGACGATCAGGTCGACGTACTTCGACCCGAACGCCGTGGTCGACTTGATTTCCGCCTCGAGATTGCCCGGTAGATATTTGAACGGGCCGGGATCCATCTTCAGCTGCAGCTGAGCCGCTTTCACGTCGGTGCCGATGGACGCGACCTGGCCGACCTGCACGCCGCGCAGCTTCACCTTGGCGCCGGGCTCCATCACCAGTCCGGCGCGATCCGATACCAGGGTCAGCGGGACGGAGGGAGTGAAGCTGCCGGTGAAGGCGCCTGCGGTGAGCGCGATGATGCCCGCGACCAGAATGAACAGCGTCGGCGCCCACCAGATGGGGTCGATCCTGCTGTCGCGGCTTCGATTTCGCCTGAGCGCGCCGCTGCCTCGGTGGTTGCTCATCGACTAACCCGACAGGTTGAAGTTGCCGGACTGCCCGTAGACGGACAGCGAAATCATCAGGGCGGTAAAGGCCGTGACGATCATCGACGACCGCACCGAGCGTCCGACCGCTTCCCCCACCCCCGCCGGGCCACCCGTCGCGGTGAAGCCGTAGTAGGTGTGCACCACCATCACACCCGTCGCCATCACGAGCACGGCCAGGAACGACCACAGTAGGTCCGTGGGGCGCAGGAACGTGGAGAAGTAGTGCTCGTACACGCCGCGCGACTGCCCGTAGATGTACAGCGTGCCGAATTTCGAGGCGAAGAACGACATCAGCACGGCGACGGCATACAGCGGGATGACGACCAGTACGCCGGCGATGATCCGGGTGGACGCGAGGTAGGTGATCGAGCGGATCCCCATGACTTCGAGCGCGTCGATCTCCTCGTTGATGCGCATCGCGCCCAGCTGCGCGGTGGCGCCCGCACCGATCGTGGCGGCCAGCGCCACCCCGGCCGTGCAGGGCGCGATCATCCGGACGTTGAAGAACGCCGACAGAAACCCGGTCAGCGCCTCGACGCCGACGTTGGACAGGGTGTCGTAACCCTGCACCGCGACCAGGGCGCCCGTCGTCAGGGTCAGGAAGCCGATGATGCCCACGGTCCCACCGATCACCGCCAGCGCGCCGGTGCCCATCCCCATGTCGGCGATCAGCCGCAGCAGTTCCCCCGGGTAGCGGCGCACCGCGTCGCCGGTGGCGGCCAACGACCGTCCGTAGAACGCGGTCTGTTCGCCCAGCCTTCGGGTGGCCTCCACCAGCCGCGGGCCGGCGGTGACCAGCCAGCCGGGAGTGCTTGCGACATCCGTCATTTCGCGGTCACCTTCACCCCGAGCGCGGTGATCACGATGTTGATGAAGAACAACGCCATGAAGGAGAACACCACGGTCTCGTTCACCGCGTTTCCGACGCCGGTGGGACCGCCGCCCACCGACAAGCCCTTGTAGCAGGCGATCAACCCGGCGGACAGCCCGAACAGTGTCGCCTTGATCAGCGAGATCACCACCTGGGGCAACCCGGTCAGCAGCGTCATACCGGCGATGAACGCACCGGGGGTGACGTGCTGAACGAAGACCACGAAGATGTAGCTGCCGACCAATCCGGTCACCGCGACCACCGAGTAGAGCAGCAGCGCGACGAAGGTGGCGGCGATGATGCGCGGGACCACAAGGGCCTGAATCGGATTGACCCCGATCACCTTCATCGCGTCGATTTCCTCGCGGATGGTGCGCGCGCCCAGGTCGGCGCACATGGCGGTCGAACCGGCACCGGCGACGGCCATCGCCGTGACGACCGGCCCCACCTGGGTCACCGACGCCAGCGCCGCCCCGGCGCCCGAGAGGTCACCGGCGCCGATCTCGACGAGCAAGATGTTCAGCACGAACACGATCAGCACGGTGTAGGGAATCGACAGCATGATCGTCGGGAAGATGGAAACCCGTGCGACGAACCAGATCTGCTCGAGCACCTCGCGCCACGCCCACGGGCCCCGGACGGTCGCGATCAACGCTTCGACGCTGAGCAGAAAAAACTCGCCCAGCGCGTTCATCGGCTTGGCGATGGCGGTGCCGTTCATCGGGTCGGCCCTGACCGTACTCGGTTCGTCCGGCTCAAGCGGTCCCCCAATTTCGTCACACGTTTCATTCGTTCGTAACTCGCCAACCGATATAGGTCAGCGTTGTTTACCTGCGGACCGCGTGGTGAAGTTTGCACACATAGAACATCGCAGCAATTTACGGCCAAAAGGATGCCCGGCGTCAGGGTTGCGATCACCCAGAAGAAATGTGGCCAGAAATAGCGAGAACTCGGCCGACGTTTGCGTGACTTCCGCGCCATTTGGTGGCCGTTGACCTGCGCGGACTTAAAACGTCGACCCCGACGCGGCCGGCCGGAGGACCGCCGCATTCAGACCGAGGAGCGCTATCGGGGCGGGGCCCGAAGGCGCCGGGGCCACGCTTGCGGCAAATTCCCACAAGGCCCGTGAATCGCGGCCGTCAGGGCGCGCGAAAACACCAATTCAAGGCGTGCGTCGTGCGATTTTCGTTGAGCGCCCACGCGACCGTCCCGTTCGGCAATTGCGTCGAACGTCACAGTTCTTCAGAGCAGGCACCCCAGGCAAGCGTTGCGCTCAGGGCGAGCGTAAACACCTTGTCGCAGAAGCACTCCCCGGGTGCCGTCAGCCGACTCCCGCGCCGCCCTCGGCAATCCGGCGCACCGCCCGCAGGAACACGTCGATCTCGTCGAATGTGTTGTAGAACGCGAACGAGGGACGGACGGTCGCCTCCAGGCCGTAACGCCGCAAAATCGGTTGCGCGCAATGGTGTCCGGCGCGCACCGCGATGCCTTCGGCGTTGAGGGCCTTGCCCACCTCGAGCGGCTCGTGGCCGGCCAGCACGAAGGACAGCACGCTGGCCTTCTCCTCCGCGGTGCCGACCAGGCGGACGCCGGGGATGTCGGCCAATCGCGGCGTCGCGTACTCCAGCAGCCTGTGCTCGTAGGCCGAAATGCGTTCGATGCCAACCCGTTCGACGTAACGCAGCGCCTCGCCCAGCCCGACGGCATCGGCGATGTTGCCGGTGCCGGCCTCGAACTTGTTGGGCAGTCCCTGGTACAGCGACCGTTCCAGCGTGACGTCGGCGATCATGTTGCCGCCACCCTGCCACGGCGGGGTTTCGGCCAGCGCCTCTTCGGATCCGTACAGGACCCCGATTCCGGTGGGGCCGTAGATCTTGTGGCCGGAGAACACGAAGAAGTCGACGCCGAGTTCGGCGACATCGATCGGCAGGTGCGGAATCGACTGTGCCCCATCGATCAGCACGCGCGCGCCGTAGCGGTGGCCCAACTGGACGATCTTCTCCACCGGCGTCACCGTGCCCAGCGCGTTCGACACCTGGGTCGCGGCCACCAGTTTCGTCTTGGGGCCCAGCAGGTCCTCGAAGTCCGGGAGCAGCAGGTTGCCCGCTTCGTCAACCGGGGCGACCTTCAGTACTGCGCCGGTGCGTTGCGAAAGCAGTTGCCAGGGAACGATATTGGCGTGGTGCTCCAGGTGCGTGATGACGATCTCGTCGCCGGGTCCCAGGTGCTTGCCGCCCCACGCGTAGGCCACCAGGTTGATGGCCTCGGTGGTGCCGCGCACGAAGATGTTCTGCTCCGCCTTCTCGGCGCCGATGAACCGCCGCACGGCCTCGCGGGCCTCTTCGTAGGCATCGGTCGCCCGCGCCGCCAGCTCGTGCGCCGCCCGGTGGATGTTGGAGTTCTCGTGCGCGTAGAAGTACGAGATCCGGTCGATCACCGACTGCGGCTTCTGCGTGGTCGCCGCGTTGTCGAACCAGATCAGCGGCTTTCCGTTGACCGTCTCGGCAAGGATCGGGAAGTCCTCACGTATCGCGTTGACGTCGAACACCTCGTGATCGTCGGGCAACTGCGGCACCGGATCCGACGCGGTCAGGAAGTGATAGTCGGCCTCGTCGCCGGCGGGCGCCTCCGACGGAACCGGCCTGACCCAACCGATGTCGGGCACCGGCGGCGCTTCGGGCAGCCACCCGATTCCCGAGTACGGCGCAGCACCTCGCGGCGCCACCGGAGCCGTCGGCCTGCCGGGGCTCGAGGCCCCGGCCAGCACGCCGGGCACCGTCGAGACGAGGCCATCGCTGGGAACCGCGAACGCGCTGAGGTCAGCGGGCGGCACGTACGGGTCGCCTGCGCTGCCGACGGCCTGGGCCGCCGAGGGCGCCGCCGTCGTGTCCGGCGCGCTGCCGCGCGGGGCGACCGGAACCGCCTGGGGCGGGAGTTCCGGGCCCGGCGACGTCGGAGCCGGTACGTAGGTGTCGGTGACACCGAGGAGCGGGACCGCGGGCGAGTACGGATCGCTGCTGCCCGCCGCGGTCTGCCCGGCCGAGGTGACCGCCGTCGTATCCGGCACGCTGCCGCGCGGGGCCACCGGCGCCGCCTGCGGCGGGCTGTCGGGTCCCGGCCGGATACTGGCCGCGTACAGCTGGCTGGCCAGCGCCGCGAGTTCCGCGGCACCCAGCGGCAGCTCGCCCTCGGCGTCTACCGACCGGTACTCACTTGTACTCATGGAACTGGTCCACAGCAACGCCGTCGAGCACGGCGAGCGCGTCGTCGGTGAGGACGGCCAGGGACGTGTACAGCGTGACCAGGTAGCGGGCGATCGCCTGCTGGTTGATGCCGGTGAACCGCACCGACAGGCCCGGCGCCTGCTCCCCGACCAGGCCCGGCTGGAACAGCCCGACCACGCCCTGGCGCTCCTCACCCGTGCGCACCAGGATGAACTTGGTCTTGCCCTTCTCCAGCGGCACCTTGTCCGACGGGATCAGCGGAATGCCGCGCCAGGTGATGAACTGCGCGCCGAACAGGCTCACGACCGGCGGCGGCACACCGCGGTAGGTCGCCTCGCGCCCGAACGCGGCGATGCCCTGGGGGTGAGTCAAAAAGAAGCTCGGCGTCTTCCACACCCGGGTGATCAGCGCGTCGAGGTCGTCGGGCGTCGGCGCGCCACCGAGCGTCTGGATCGTCTGCTCGGGGGTGGCCTGCGCCAGCAACCCGTACTCGGGGCTGTTGACCAGCTCGAACTCCTGGCGCTCCTTGATGGTCTCGATGGTCAGCCGCAGCTGCTGGGTGACCTGGTCATGCGGGCTGGAGTACAGGTCGGACACCCGGGTGTGGATGTCCAGCAGCGTCGAGATCGTCCGCAGCGTGTACTCGCGCGGATTGGTCTCGTAGTCGACGAAGGTCTCCGACAGCGGCGCGTCGAGCGCCGCGCCCTCCTGCGCGGTCACGGCAACCCGATCGGGGTTGACCACACGGTTCACCCGGTAAATACCGGCCTCCACCGGTACCCAGCTGAGCAGGTGCAGGAGAAAGCGCGGCGTAATCGTCGAGAGCTGCGGAACCGTCTTGGTCGCGTTTGCGAGCTGCCTGGCACCGAGATCGCCAAGTGCCTGAGACTCGTTTTGAGCCGACGTCATCGTGGTCCTTCCTGCTGGGCCTAGTACTGCGATGGAGCCGGGCCACACGATGCCTGCCCGACGATTGAGCGCGTCCGGGCGCTGAGCCTAAGCAAGTGTATGGCCGCAGGAACAGATTTACAGCGGGGCTGAGTCAAACTGCCGTATTACGCGAATGCCCTATAGTGGGGCTATGCATCAGGCCGTAACGCTGCGCTTTGTTCCTTCGCGCTGCCTCGTGGTGACCTGTTGTTGTTGCTGTTGTCGTTGATTTCCTGACGCTCCGCTGTAGAAATCTCCGCGCTAATCCCTGGGCGGTTTTAGACCGCCAGCCCGCTTGGGTGGGTCCTCTCGGCGCGCTACCTCTTTCGGGAAGATCAATCACCTATGACCGTTTTGTCCTTGCCGCACCGCGCCCTGGCGCGGGTGGCGACCCAGCAACGCACGCAGGTCCGGCCGGCGACCGAGCTCAGCCGCATGACGCGCTATCGCGGCGGGACCTACTCCCACACGGTGGACAGGGTCGTGTTCAGCGACGGCACCACCGCGCGCACCGACCTGATCCGGCTGCACCCCAACGTGCACGCGTATTCGCTGGACTTCACCGGCATCGCGCCACACGTTCCGTCGCAGTACCAGCCGGGAACCTGGTCCGCGCTGCCCCACCTGTGCAACCGGGGCGGCGAAGCCGAAGTCGACTGGATCCTGCGCAACTCCTTTCCGTTGCTCACCCCGGCCGAGTTGAGCCGACAGGTGCGCGCGGCCGGCTACCCGTTGGGGCGCGCCAACATCAACGAGCACGAGGCGATCGCCGCGACGCAGGCCGCGATCTGGTACCTCACCAACGGCCTGGACCTGGACACCCAGCCGCTCAACATCCCCGTCGCGGTGCGGCGGGGTCCCGGGCGGGTGATCACCTTCGAATTCGACGGCGAGCCCCAGCTCGGCGGCTACTCGCTGCGGACGAACTCGGACGCCGCCGTCGCCGTGCGCCTGCAGAAGTCGACCAATGCCGTTGACTGGCAAGATGTTTCGGGCTCACGACTCACCACCGACACCGAGAAGGGCCGCTACGAGCGGACACTGGGCGTGGGCAGCACGCTGTCGGCCAGCAGCCACGGCCAGCGCGGCCGCGGCTACCGCTACTACCGGCTGATCGCGGACGCGGGAACCAGCACATCGGCGATCGGTCATGTCGGCTTCTGGCTGACCGGATCTCGGCACTACCGCAACGCCGACCGCATCGTGCATCTCTACAACTACCTGCTGGCCGGCGCGCTCACGACATCCAGCGAGGCCGAGCAACCGGCGCTCGTCGCCAGCGGGGCCACCGCCGGCTCCGAACTCGTCGGCCCATTCCAGGTGCGAATCCCATTGACGCTCAACGCCGCCGACGGGCAGGCGCTGATCGACAGCGACGGATTCCCGCTCGAGGGAATAGTCCAACCGAATACGGACTTTTACCTACGTCCAAAACCGGGAACATCGATGACGACCCTGACCGCAACCGCACCACACAGTCTCACCGGTCGCGTGCTGACCGGAATGGCGTCAGAGGGCGAGTCACCACGCTTCACCCCCGTCGCACTAGCCTTGAATAGCGACGTTGCAATCCAGTTCGACATCAGATGGGATGGCGATTGTCACCCCGACATCGTTGGAGAGGCCAGATGAGCATCGCTGACAACATCACCCAACTGATCGGAAACACGCCGCTGGTGCGGCTGAACCGGATCACCGACGGCGCGGGCGCGCAGGTTGTCGCCAAGCTGGAGTCGTTCAACCCGGCGAACAGCGTGAAGGATCGTCTCGGGGTGGCCCTGATCGACGCGGCCGAAGAGGCGGGCCTGCTGACGCCGGACACCGTCATTCTCGAGCCGACCAGCGGGAACACCGGAATCGCGCTGGCGATGGTGGCCGCGGCGCGCGGCTACAAGCTGGTGCTGACGATGCCCGAAACGATGAGCGTCGAACGGCGGAAGGTGCTGCGCGCGTACGGCGCCGAAATCATCCTGACGCCGGGCCCCGAGGGCATGCCGGGCGCGATCGCCAAGGCCGAGGAGCTGGCCAAGACCGATCAGCGGTATTTCATCCCGCAGCAGTTCGAAAACCCGGCCAACGCGGCGATTCACCGCAAGACCACCGCCGAAGAGGTGTGGCGCGACACCGACGGCAACATCGACTTCTTCGTATCCGGCGTCGGCACCGGCGGCACCATCACCGGCGTCGCGCAGATCATCAAGGAACGCAAGCCCTCGGTCCAGTTCATCGCCGTCGAGCCGGCCGCGTCGCCGGTGTTGTCCGGCGGCCAGAAAGGGCCGCACCCGATCCAGGGCCTGGGCGCCGGGTTCGTCCCCGCGGTCCTCGACGTCGACCTGGTCGACGAGGTCATCACCGTCGGCAACGACGACTCGATCAACCTGGCCCGCCGGCTGGCCCGGGAAGAGGGACTGCTGGTCGGCATCTCGTCGGGCGCGGCCCTGGTGGCCGCCCTGCAGGTGGCGCGGCGGCCGGAGAACGCCGGCAAGCTCATCGTCGTCGTGCTGCCCGACTTCGGCGAGCGGTACCTGAGCACCCCACTGTTCGCGGACGTGGCCGATTAGCCATGTTCGCGGAGTTACGGCAGGACATCCGGGCGGCCAGGGAGCGCGACCCGGCTAACCCCACGACGCTGCAGGTGATCGTCGCCTACCCCGGCGTGCACGCCATCTGGGGGCATCGGATCAGCCACTGGCTGTGGAACCGCGGCGCCAAGCTCGCCGCGCGTGCCGTCGGTGAACTCGTCCGCATTCTGACCGGCGTCGAGATTCATCCCGGGGCGATCCTGGGCAGCGGACTGTTCATCGATCACGCCACCGGTGTGGTGATCGGCGAGACCGCCGAGGTGGGCGATGACGTGACGATCTTCCACGGTGTCACCCTCGGCGGCACCGGCCGCGACTTCGGCAAGCGCCACCCCACCATCGGCGATCGGGTGGTCATCGGCGCCGGAGCAAAGGTGCTCGGTCCCATCAAGATCGGCGACGACAGCCGCATCGGCGCCAATGCCGTTGTGGTCAAGGAAGTTCCATCGAGCGCCGTCGTCGTCGGTGTGCCCGGGCAGGTCATCAGCCGCGCGCGGCCCGACGGCCCGAACGACTCGCTGATGCCCGACCTCGTCGGCGTCAGCCTGCAGCAGCTGCTCACCCGGGTGGCCAAGCTGGAGGCGCAGAGCGACGACACCCAGCAGAACGGCCGTACCATCCGACCGCCGGAGGCCGGGGTGTGGAACGGCGAGGACTTCTCCATCTGAGGGACGCAAGCGGGTTTAAATCGCTTGTGATATAAGTCTTTTCCTTTCGCGCGATCGCCCTATAATGGGCTGATGCAACAGTTTTCAGTCGTTTCGCGCTGCCGCGCGCCGCACTGTTGTCGCTGAATTTCTGACGCCCGCTGGCGTCGCTCAATTCGCTTGCATTTCAAGCATTCTCGGATATTTATCGCCAACTCGCCATTCAGACAACCCAATTCGGAATCAGGAGATCAAACCATGACGGAAATCCTTGCCACCCAGGTGCAGGTCCACCCCGGACGCAAGCCCGACACCCGGGCGCTGGACAACGCGATCGGGATACTCGTCGGCTGGCGCCGGTACAACACCCATGCGGCCTTCCGGGAGCTGATCTCGGTCAGCGAGCGGCACCGGGTCCCCATCTTCGCCCTGGCCGGCGCGCTGGTCAGCCTGGCCGGCCGCGACGACGACATCAAGGGCGACATCGCCGCTCAGCTCGCCGCCGAGCGGGAATGGGGCCTGACGTACCTGCTGTAGGCCGGCAGCCAGAGCCCGCGATATCTAGCGTTGCTCCCCCGGGTGGACTCGAACCACCAACCCTTCGGTTAACAGCCGAATGCTCTGCCAATTGAGCTACAGGGGATTAACCTGGTCCGGCGCTCGTAGCGCGGATCGCTGGACGACTCTAGCGTACCGACATACCCACACCCAACTTGGCGGGCCAGCCCCGCGGCGGTTAGCCAGGCGGATCGGGAGCGCACGCACCTTGCCACGTGAGGCAGGATGGAGCCATCGATCCTCGGGAGGAACGCTTTGATCCGATATGTCGTTGTGCTCGGACTGGGCTACGTGCTGGGCTCGAAGGCCGGACGCCGCCGATACGAGCAGCTCGTCGGCACCTATCGCGCGCTCACCGGCAGTCCGGTGGCCAAGTCGATGATCGAGGGCGGACGGCGCAAGGTCGCCAACCGCATCTCGCCGGACGTCGGGTTTGTGACGGTGGCCGAGATCGACGAGCACACGGCCGTTGTCGAGCGGCCCGCCGACGTGACCCTCATACCGTCAGATCGTCGCCGCTAGCCTGCTCCAGCAGGCTGCGCCGGTATGCCTCCATGGCGACCAGGTCGCCGAACAGGGCGTGATACTCGTCGCTGTGGTCGATGGGTGACATGCGCTGCAGTTTGGACTTGACCTCGGCGATCTGCCGGCCCATCCACACCTCCTGCAGGCGGGCCAACACCCCGGAGATATAGCGGGGCAGCTTCTCGTCGTCGACGGCGATGGCCTCGACGCCCAGCTCGCTGACCAGGCTGCCGGTCAGGGCCGACTTGGCCTGCTGACGCACGGCGTCGAGCCACTGCGCGCCGCTGGTGCCCGTCGAGGTCCCGCCGGCCGCATCAAGGGCCGTGCGGACGGCCGCGTACCCGGGATGGGTGAAGCTGTCGACGGTCAGCGAATCGAACACCGGGCCCGCGAACGCGGGGTACTGCAACGCCGCCTTGAGCGCCTCGCGCTGCGGCCACAGCGTCGGGTCGCGCGGGTCCGGGCGCGCGGCGGCGGGTTCACTCGCGGCCGGTTCGGCGGGCTGCTGCGCGCCCCGCCGCGACGGGGTGGCCGCGCCCCGGGCGGCCGGCTTCGGGTTCTTGGCCGAGCTGCGCACCCGGTCGATGACCTGCGCGACGTCGTCCCAGCCGACCCAGCCGGCCAGCTGCCGCGCGTACTCGTCGCGCAGCGTGGAATCCTTGATCTGGCCCACCATCGGCACGCAGCGCCGCAGCGCGGCGACCCGGCCCTCCGCGTTGTCCAGGTCGAACTCGGCCAGCGCGGTGCGAATCGCGAACTCGAACAACGGAGTTCGCCGGGCCACCAGATCCCGCAGCGCGCCGTCGCCGGACTTCAGCCGCAGATCGCAGGGGTCCATGCCGTCGGGGGCCACCGCGACAAACGACTGCCCCGCCAGGTTCTGCTCGCCGCCGAACGCCTTGAGCGCCGCGGCACGACCTGCCGCGTCGCCGTCGAACACGTAGATCAACTCGCCGCGAAAGAAGCTGTCGTCCATCATTAATCGGCGCAGCATCCCGAGGTGTTCGTCACCGAAGGCGGTGCCGCAGGACGCGACGGCGGTGGTGACGCCGGACAGGTGCATCGCCATCACATCGGTGTAGCCCTCGACCACGACCGCCTGATGCCCCTTGGCGATATCCCGCTTGGCCAAGTCGATGCCGAACATCACCGACGACTTCTTGTACAGCACCGTCTCGGGGGTGTTGATGTATTTGGCTTCCATCGGGTCGTCGTCGAACAGCCGCCTGGCCCCGAACCCGATCACCTCGCCCGCCGACGTGCGGATGGGCCACAGCAGGCGCCGGTGGAAGCGATCCATCGGGCCGCGTCGTCCCTCCCGGGACAGGCCCGCGGCCTCCAGCTCCTTGAACTCGAAACCCTTGCGCAGCAAGTGTTTTGTCAACATTTCCCAGCCGGACGGCGCGAAGCCGCAGCCGAAGCGACGGGCGGCCTCGCCGTCGAAGTTCCGCTCGGTCAGATACTGCCGGGCCGGTGCGGCCTCGTCGGACTCCAGCGCCTGCGCGTAGAACTCCGCCGCGGCCGCATTGGCCGCAACCAGCCTGCTGCGACTGCCGCGGTCGCGCTGGACGTTGGTGGCCGCGGCGCCGGTGTAGGTGAGCGTGTGGCCGATCCGGTCGGCGAGCATCTCGACCGCTTCGACGAAGCTGACGTGTTCCATCTTCTGGATGAACGCATACACGTCACCGCCTTCGCCGCAGCCGAAGCAGTGGAAGTGGCCGTGGTTGGGACGGACGTGGAACGACGGCGACTTCTCGTTGTGGAAGGGGCACAGGCCCTTCAGCGAGTCCGCACCGGCGCGGCGCAGCTGCACGTAGTCGCCGACGACATCCTCGATGCGGGCGCGTTCACGGATGGCGGCGACATCACGATCGGAGATCCGGCCAGCCATCGGCTCAGTCTAGGACGCGGGTCGCGGGCGCGTGGCCGACCAGCTCAGCTGGCCGGGCCGATCACGCCGCAGGCGACGCGGTCCATCGCCGTGTCGGTGTCCTGCGCGCCGTGCAACATCAGGGCCGTCTTGTCCCCGGCCAGCAGGCCATCCCTGGTGAACGAGTCGGTGGTGGTGACCAGGTAGGCGGAGCCGTCCTGGCGGACCTCGAGTGAGGCCAGGTCACCGCTCTCCGGCTTTCCGGTGTGCCCGGGCGCCTGGTAATGGCCGCCCGCGGACAGGAAGTTCCCGGGCGGACCGCCGGTCGGGGCAACCGAGTTGGGCTCGCACTTGCCGATCTGGTGCACGTGCAGCCCGTGGATGCCCGGCGCCAGGATTCCGGTGGCGACCGTCTTCACGGTGACGGTGACGTAGCCGTTGGTGAAGTCGAAGGTGGCCGTGGCCACTTGCCGGCCGTCGGGCGCCTTCAGCTGCGCGGTCAGCGAGTCGCCGCTGGGCGACGGGCTGGAAGTCGCCGACGATTGCAGCGGCTCGTTATGGACCGGCGGGGTGGTGCCCGGTTGGCTACTGGCGTGCTGCGGCGAGCTGCAGGCGGCCATGGCCACGACGGGCAACGACAACAACAAAGCGGCGCTTCTCATGTCGGCAGCGTAACTCCGCGGTGCGCCCGCGAATACACCTACCGTCCCGCCTGCGCGTCGATGCGTTCCAGCCGGCCTTCGGTGTACGACGCGATCTGATCGACGATCACCCGTAACCGCGCGCCGTCGTCGGCGGCGGTGACGAACGCCGCGGCGAAGACGGGGTCGAGTGTCCCGGGCGCCCCGGACAGCAGCCAGTGCGCGACCTGGTGGATGCGTTCGCGCTGCCGGGCCTGCGTGTCCAGATGCCGCGGATCGGACATGATGAATTGCAGCGCAAGGATTTTCAGCAATGCGACCTCGGCGCGGACCAGGTCCGGCACCTGCAGGTCGGCCTGGTAGCGGACCAGCGGCCCGGAACCCGCCGTGGCGTGGGTGGTCGCGATCGCGGCCGTGGCGAACCGGCCGACCAGTTCGCTGGTCAACCGTTTGAGGGCCACCGACGCGGCCAGCGTGGCGTCGTACTTGCCGACCCCGGCGACGACGGGCAGCCCCGAGAGGCGGCGCGCGGCGGCCATGAAATCGTCGGCGCTGACGCGGGAGAACTCGCTTTCGCCGAGCTTGGCCAGCGCGGCCGCCTCGTCGTCGTCGGCCAGCACCCGCAGGTCGATGCGCTGGGAGACGACGCCGTCCTCGACGTCGTGCACCGAGTAGGCGATGTCGTCGGCCCAGTCCATCACCTGGGCCTCCAGGCACATCCGGTTTTCCGGCGCCTCTTGGCGAACCCACAGCGCCGGCTCGCGGTCCTCTTCATAGAAGCCGAACTTGCGCCGTCCCTCGACGCGCATCCACGGATATTTGGTGACCGCATCCAACGAGGCGCGGGTCAGGTTCAGGCCCGCGCTATTTCCTTGTTCGTCAAGGACTTTGGGCTCGAGGCTGGTGAGGATCCGGAAGTTCTGCGCGTTGCCTTCGAAGCCTCCGTGTTCGGCGGCGAGTTCGTTGAGCGCGCGTTCGCCGTTGTGGCCGTAGGGCGGGTGCCCGATGTCGTGGGCCAGACCCGCCAGCTCGACGAGGTCGAGGTCGCAGCCGAGCCCGACCGCCATGCCCCGCCCGATCTGCGCGACCTCCAGCGAGTGCGTCAGCCGGGTGCGTGGGGTGTCCCCTTCCCGGGGCCCGACCACCTGCGTCTTGTCGGCCAGCCGGCGCAACGCGGCGCTGTGCAGGACGCGGGCCCGGTCCCGGGCGAAGTCGGTGCGATGCTGACCGGCCGCCCCCGGCAGACCCGCCGTCTTCGGCGGCTCCTGCACCCGCCGTTGACGGTCGAAGTCGTCGTAGGGGTCTTGCTGGATCGTGGTCACCGACGCACAGTCTGCCAGGGAACGCGAGCAATCGACGCGCATGACCTCGGGGCTAAATTGACCTATGCGCATTGCCCGGCTGCTCGGCGTAATCCTGACGATGCTCACCACCGCGCTGCTGTCGGCACCGACGGCCGGCGCGCAGCCACCGTTTCGGCTGCCCGATCACATCACCGACAACGCGGGGGCGCTGTCGACGTCGGGGTACAACGAGGTGGCCGCGGCGATCGACAAGCTCTACAACGACCGCCACATTCGGCTGTGGGTGGTCTATGTCGACAACTTCTCCGGCCTGAGCGCGCTGAATTGGGCGCAGCAGACCATCCGCGCCAGCGATTTGGGTGACTACGATGCGCTGCTCGCGGTGAGCATCACCGGACGCGCCTACGCCTTCCTGGTGCCCAACGACGTCAGGGGCGTCACCGAAACTCAGGTCGACGATCTGCGGCACAACCGGATCGAGCCCGAACTGCGCGACGGCGACTGGAGCGGCGCGGCCGTGGCCGCGGCCAACGGGCTCGACGCGCAACGCGATTCGCTCGGGCGCGTGCTGATGCTGGCGCTGCTCGGCGCCGTCGTGGTGGCCCTGGTGATCTTCGTGCTTGTCATGCGGTATCGCCGCCGCCGACGGCGCGCCGCCGCGCTGGCCGCGGCCCGGCGGGTCGACCCGACGGACCCCACCGCGCTGGCCGCGGTGCCACTGGAGGCACTCGACGACCTCTCCCGCGCGTTGGTGGTGGAGGTCGACAACGCGGTGCGCACCAGCTCCAACGAGCTCACCGTGGCGATCGACGAATTCGGCGAGGAGCGCACCGCGCCCTTCACCGCCGCGGTGAACAACGCGAAAGCGGCGCTGTCCCAAGCGTTTACCGTCCGCCAGCAGCTTGACGACCAGACACCCGAGACGCCGGCGCAGCGCCGCGAGCTGCTTACCCGGGTGGTCGTGTCGGCGGGGCGCGCCGATCGCGAACTTGACTCGCAGGCCGAGGCGTTCGAACAGCTGCGGGACTTGGTGATCAATGCCCCGTCGCGGCTGGCGACACTGACCCAGCAGGTAGTCGAACTCACCGCGCGCATCGGGCCGGCCGAACAACGGCTGGCCGAGCTGCACCGTGAATTCGATCCCGCCGCACTGACTTCCGTGTCCGGCAACATCGCGACAGCCAAGGAGCGACTGGCGTTCGCGGACGGCAACATCGGCTCGGCCCGCGCCTTGGCCGAGCACGCCGTGAGCGGGCAGCAGACCCGGCTGGTCGATGCGGTCCGCGCGACGGAATCGGCGCTCGGTCAGACCCGGGCCCTGCTCGACGCGGTGGACAGCGCGGCCGACGACATCCGTCACGCGATCGACGCCCTGTCGTCCGTCGGGGCCGATATACAGGCGGGCATTGCGCGGGCGAACCAGCAGCTGCAGCACACCCAGTCGGCGCATCACAGTGAGCTGGCCGCCGCGCGCGACGCGGCGACCTCCGCCGTCGAGGCCGCCCGCGGTACCGGCTCCGCCGACCCGCTGGGCGCGTTTGCCCGGCTGAGCAAGGCCGACGCCGAACTCAATCGAATATTGGCCACGCTGGCCAAAGAACAGGCGGACGCCGAACGGCTGCAGCGCTCGCTGGAACAGGCGTTGTTCACCGCCGAGACGCGGGTGCGTGGCGTGTCGGAGTACATCGATACCCGGCGGGGCGGCATCGGCCCGGAGGCGCGGACCCGGCTCGCCGAAGCGCAGCGGCACCTGCAGGCCGCGCGGGACACGAAGACGGCCAGCCCGGCCGAGGCGATCGCGCACGCGAACGCGGCATCGGCGATGGCCGCCAACGCGCAATCGTTGGCCAACGCCGACGTGCAAGCGGCGCAGCGGGCCTATGCCGGGCGCGGCGGCAGCGACACCGGCGCGGTGCTCGGCGGGATCATCCTCGGCGATCTGCTCAGCGGAGGAATGCGGGGTGGATTCGGCGGATGGACCCCGGCGTCGTTCGGCGGCAGCTCGGGGTCGTCCGGCGGTGGCTTCATGGGTGGCGGCGGCCGGTTCTAGGGCGCTGCCTCGACACGCTTAGTAGACCGTCGGCCCTGATTCCCCCCCCAGGCCGACGGTCTACATGCTTAAGCGGATGCTGCGCTAACCAGCTGCCGGTGAGTGCGGGACGACGCCATTCCTGCGCGGCAGCTTCGTGAACTGCCCCCACTCTTCCGAACTCAGCTCGCTGCCCGCTGTGTCCTCGACGTCGGCACCGTCTTGCGGCACCGGCGCCCAGTGGTCGTAGTCGTCCGGTGGAACAGCCACGCCCCAAACGAGCGGCACTGACAAGGAGCCAAGCAACCCCGACTCACCCCGAACGGCTAACACAGAATCATCTGGCAACGGCGAACCGAGAGGCAATAACATGCCGCCCCCTTCCACGCCTGATCTGTACTGCCGAACTCAGCGGCTAAGAAATCACCGCCGAGCCCGAGGTAATCGTAAATCAAACCTGGGGAAAAACTATGGGAATTCGTTATTTTCCTTCTGTTGAATATGGATCGGCGGCAAGCGCCGCGCGGATCACGCGCTGCCAGTATGTGATTCAGCTAATTTCGGTACTTTTAGTATCATAGGTAAGCGATTAACCTGCGAAAGCCCTTGCTGGGCAATGTGTTCCGCCGTCTTTGGCAATCGGGGCAATCCTGCCGCCGGGTCGCGAAATCCTGGCCGAAATCGCGGGCCGGGCGGGGTTAGATTTCTGTCAACGCGCGCGTTCAATTCGGGTTTACGGTTCCGCGGGGATCGTAATTCGCAATGGCCAATTCTGCATTTCCTGATTTGGTACGCCGGTGCCATTGATCCAAGCGAAATAGGAAAATCTCCGAATGACGGGGCCCGATCGCCCCCGGGCCGCTGTCCGGGCACCCTGGGTGCCGGATCGCGTTGCGGTAGAGCGGTATTCGGGGTCGGCAGCGGCGGACTTGCCGTCAGCCGGCTTCGGTCCGCGGCACCACGCGGGGCCGCGTCTGCACCACATGCTTTGCGTGCGGCCCGCCGCGGCCCGCCGCACCGGGGATGCCCGGGCGGGCGCCGGGACCACGGGACGCGCCCGACATCACGGGCACACCCGCGGGGCCTGCGCTGCCGGTGGGCGTAACCGAGACGCCCGGCAACACGCCGATTCGGGTTGGGAGCGACCCCTGCCAGGTCGGGGGAACCGAGATGGCCCCCACGAACCGCGCCGACCCCAAACCGGCCGACATCGCCGAGCCGAATCCCCCACTGCCACCGAGCGCTTGCATGGCCGGGGCGGTCGATCCGACCAGCCCGGGACCGTCGGCGGCGAGCACACCCGCCGCACCAGCCACACCCGCCGCACCCGCCACGGACGCCACGGGCGTGGCGCCGTGCGCCAGCGCCATCATCGGCGGCAATACCCCGCTGGCCGGATACACCCCGAGCTGGGCCACCGAGACCAGCGACGACACCGGCACCGACGAGACCAACGACCCCACCTCGGTGATGGCGGACTGCGCAACGGAAACCAACGGCGCAAAGCTCGGGCCCAGCAATGATCCGATCGACGACACGAAATTCGACAGCGGCGCCGTGAACAAACCCGCGAGACCCGTCGGCGCCGAGGTGATCGTCGGGAGTGCCGCGGCCACCGACGATGCTCCCGCGTGATAGCCGAACATCGCGAAGACATCCTGAATCCACATCTCGATGTACTCGAGTTCGGTGGCGAAGATGGCCGCGGTGTTCTGGCCCAGGATGTTCGTCGCGACCAATGTCATCAACGTCGTCCGATTCGTCGCCACCGCCGTCGGGTGCACCGTGGCCGCAAAAGCGGCTTCGAACGCCGAGGCGGCCACCTGCGCCTGCATCGCCGCGCCTTCGGCGTGGCTCACCGCCGCGCCCAGCCACTGCAGGTAGGGCACCGCCGCCTGGGCCATCGCGTCGGCCGAAGGGCCCGTCCAGTTACCGCTGGTCAGGCCCGATATCACCGAGCTGAACGACGACGCGGACAACGACAGATTCGATGCCAATTCGGCCCAGGCCGCGGCGGCCGCGAACAGCGACCCGGCTCCAGCACCACCAAACATCAGGCCAGAATTGATCTCCGGGGGTAGAAACATGAACTCCGGAACCATCGCAACCCCAGTACATCCAACTCAGCAACGGCTCCCCGACGACCACAAACACCCCGACAGTCACCAGCGGCGACCGGAAACGCCATTATTGCGTCGATCTTAAGGCTCCGGCGGGCTAAAAATCCGCGCTTTCGCGCAAACAATCCGCGCGAGTTGGGCTAACTGCCCTTGAGCCGCACCGCCAGGTAGTCGGCGACGGCATCGATCGCGACCCGCTCCTGCGTCATCGCGTCGCGTTCGCGCACTGTGACGGCGTTGTCGTCCAGGGAGTCGAAATCCACGGTCACGCAGTATGGCGTGCCGATTTCGTCCTGGCGCCGATAGCGTCGGCCGATCGCGCCGGCGTCGTCGAAGTCGATGTTCCAGGACTTGCGCAATTCGGCGGCCAGATCGCGGGCCTTGGGGCTCAGGTCCGCGTGTCGCGACAACGGCAGCACCGCGGCCTTGACCGGCGCCAGCCGCGGGTCGAGCCGCAGCACCGTGCGCTTGTCCATGCCGCCCTTGGCATTCGGCGCCTCGTCCTCGGTGTAGGCGTCGATCAGAAACGCCATGAACGACCGGGTCAGCCCCGCCGCCGGCTCGATGACGTACGGCGTGTACCTGGTGTCGGTGACCTGGTCGTAGAACGACAGGTCGGCACCGGAATGCTTTGCGTGCGTTGACAAGTCGAAGTCGGTTCGGTTGGCCACGCCTTCCAGTTCACCCCACGGGTTGCCCTGGAAGCCGAATTTGTATTCGACGTCGACGGTTCGGTCGGAGTAGTGCGACAACTTTTCTTTGGCGTGCTCGTAGAGGCGCAGGTTCTCCGGATTGATGCCGAGATCGATGTACCACTGATGGCGGGCGTCGATCCAGTACTGGTGCCACTCCTTCGCCGTCGAGGGCTCGACGAAGAATTCCATCTCCATCTGCTCGAACTCGCGGGTGCGGAAGATGAAGTTCCCCGGGGTGATCTCGTTGCGGAAGCTCTTGCCGATCTGGGCGATACCGAACGGCGGCTTGCGGCGGGCGGTGGTCACCACGTTGGCGAAGTTGACGAAGATGCCCTGCGCGGTCTCGGGGCGCAGATAGTGCAGCCCCTCCTCGGTCTCGATGGGCCCGAGATACGTCTTGAGCATCATGTTGAACTCGCGCGGCTCGGTCCACTGGCCCGGCTCGCCGGTCTCCGGGTCTCGGATATCGGCCAGCCCATTGGGTGGCGGATGCCCGTGCTTGGCCTCGTACGCCTCGATGAGGTGGTCGGCGCGGTAGCGCTTGTGGGTGATCAGCGACTCGACCAGCGGGTCGTTGAAGACCTCGACGTGGCCGGAGGCCACCCAGACCTGACGCGGCAGGATGATCGACGAATCGAGCCCGACGACGTCGTCGCGGCCGGTGACCACCGTGCGCCACCACTGCCGCTTGATGTTCTCCTTGAGCTCAACGCCCAGCGGCCCGTAGTCCCAGGCGGACTTGGTTCCGCCGTAGATCTCGCCAGAGGGAAAGACGAAGCCCCGCCGTTTGGCCAGGTTGACGACGGTGTCGATGACGGACGCCACGGGGTAGTCCACTCCCTTTCTCCGATAAGGCAGACAGGTGCGGCCGCGACGGGCCGCACGAAAAACCTCAGTCATGGTATCGGCCGCGGCGGTGGTCTTTGACATGCGTCATCATGCATGTGACAGTGGAAGTCGTTCCCTACTGTGGGGACTGCTCCTATCCGGCACTTTCTTGAGGTGATGACGCTCGCATGGTGATGTCCTCCTCAACGCCGACCGTTGCCCATGAACATGGTGGGTCTGGTACCGGGGGCCATTCCCGATTCGTCGAATACCCGGTGCCGCCACAGCGCGAGATCCTCGACGCCGCCGGCGAGCTGCTGCGCGCGCTGGCCGCGCCCGTGCGCATCGCCATCGTGCTGCAACTGCGCGAGTCGCACCGCTGCGTCCACGAACTGGTGGACGCCCTCGGGGTGCCGCAGCCCCTGGTCAGCCAGCACCTGAAGATCCTCAAGGCCGCCGGTGTGGTCACCGGGGAACGGTCCGGCCGCGAAGTGCTCTACCGGCTGGCCGACCATCACCTGGCGCACATCGTCGTCGACGCCGTGGCGCACGCCAGCGAGGACACCCCGTGAGTCGCGCCGCCGACGATGCAGAGCGAAGCGATGAGGTGGGGGCACCTCCCGCTTGCGGGGGAAAGCGGCGCCGATGGCAGAAGTGACGGTTCGCTCCACCCGGCAGCGGGCGGCGATCGCCTCCCTGCTGGACACGCTCGACGAATTCCGCTCGGCCCAGGAGCTGCACGACGAGCTGCGCCGCCGCGGCGAGAACATCGGGCTGACCACCGTCTACCGGACGCTGCAGTCCATGGCCGCCGCCGGAATGGTCGACACGTTGCGCACCGACACGGGCGAATCTGTCTACCGCCGGTGCTCCGAGCACCACCACCACCACCTGGTCTGCCGCGCCTGTGGCGCCACCATCGAGGTGGGCGGCCACGAGGTCGAAGAGTGGGCCGCGCAGGTGGCCGCTCAGCACGGCTTCACCGACGTCAGCCACACGATCGAGATCTTCGGGACCTGTTCGGAGTGCCGGTCCTGAGCCATTAGGTGCGCCAATGCCCGGCCAGCCGGGCGCTCGCGTTAGGAAACCAGCGCGTGGCGCAGTTGGGCGCCCGCGTCGAGCACCAGCAGGATCAGCGTGCGCAGGGCGTCGTCGGTCAGGCCGGCACCGGGAAAGTTGTACCGCTGCATGACATCCGCGGTCTTGCGGGTCTTGCCCCTGTCCTTCTCGACCAGGGTCACCGTGCCGAAGTTGCTGTCGTGCGCCTGCTTGGCCACCCGATCGCTGATCTTCTTGGTCAGCGGCAGATCCCACGCCACGATCTGGGTGAGCGACACCAGGTCCAGGTCCTCGGCGATGTTCACCACCCGCAGCGAGGCGAAGGTGCCATCGTGGTGAACCGTTATGGCGCCGTCGGATTCGTGTTCGACGGGCAACACGTCGCGAAAGATGGAATCCAGCCGCTCCTGCAGTGATGGCACTATGCGCTCCCGAACCGTCGATTGCGGTCCGCATACTCCTCGCAGGCCGCCCATAGATCGCGACGGTCGTAGTCGGGCCACAGCTTGTCCTGAAAGATGAATTCGGCGTACGCCGCCTGCCACAACATGAAATTGCTGGTGCGCTGCTCCCCCGAGCTCCGCAGAAACAGGTCGACGTCGGGGATGTCGGGGCGCTGCAGATGGTGCGCGATCGTCGCCTCGTTGATGCGCTCCGGGTTGAGCCGGCCCGCGGCGGCCAGGCGTGCGATTTCCCGTGTGGCATCCGCGATTTCGGCGCGGCCGCCGTAGTTGACGCAGTAGTTGACGGTGATGACGTCGTTGTGCTTGGTCATCTCCTCCGCGATCGCCAATTCGTTGATCACGCTGCGCCACAGGCGCGGCCGCGAACCCACCCAACGGATATTGACCCCGATCGCCTGCAGGTTCACCCGGCGCATGCGCACCACGTCGCGGTTGAAACCCATCAGGAAGCGGACCTCCTCGGGCGAGCGCTTCCAGTTCTCGGTGGAGAAGGCGTAGAGGCTGAGCCACTTGATCCCGATTTCGATTGCACCACAGACGATGTCGATGACGACCGCCTCGCCCGCCTTGTGACCGTCGGTTCGGGTCAAGCCCTGCTTGGTGGCCCAGCGGCCGTTGCCGTCCATCACGATGGCCACATGATTGGGCAATCGCTCCGCCGGGATCTGCGGCGCGGCCGCCTTCGAAATGTGTTGCGGTGGCCGGCGTGGGCCACCGTCGGCGGAGGGCGGCAAGTCCGGGAACGGCACCGGCCACGTCGACTTGTCCGGAAAGGTCGGATAGTCGTCGGGCGCGGCGGGTAGTTGCGGGAAGTCGATGGACCTTCCCTTTCGCTCCTTAACCACAAGCCTCATCCTGCCCGATCAGCGCGGCCCGCTGATCGGCGATGGTGCGGTCGACCCGATAGTTGCGCTCCACCAGAGGCAGGGTCTTGAGCTGTCGTTCCAGATGCCATTGCAGGTGTGCGGCCACCAATCCGCTGACGTGGCTGCGGTGAGACTGCGGCGCCTCGGCCGCCGCCTCCCAATCGCCGTCGTGCAGCGCGGACATCAATTCCAGGACACCCAGCGGCGGCGTGGTCGAACCGGCCGGGCGGCAATGCGGGCAGACGCTGCCCCCCGCGGCGATGTGAAACGCCCGATGCGGGCCTGGTGTGGCGCAGCGGGCGCACTCGGTCAGCGCCGGCGCCCACCCGGCGATGCCCATGGCCCGCAGCAGGTAGGCGTCCAGCAGCAGGTCGCGGGGGCGGTTGCCGTCGGCCACCGCCCGCAGCGCGCCCACCGTGAGCCGATGCAGGGCAGGCGCGGGCGCCCGTTCCTCACCGGCGAGGCGTTCGGCGGTTTCCAGCATCGCGCACCCACAGGTGTATCGGCCGTAGTCGTTGACGATGTCGGTGGCGAACGCGTCGATGGAAACGACCTGGGTGACGATGTCGAGGTTGCGGCCGGGGTGCAGCTGCACGTCGATGTGCGCGAACGGCTCCAGCCGGGCGCCGAATTTGCTGCGGGTGCGGCGCACGCCCTTGGCGACCGCGCGAACCAGTCCGTGGTCACGGGTCAACAGGGTCACGATCCGGTCGGCTTCGCCGAGCTTGTGCTGGCGCAGCACAACTGCCCGGTCTCGATATAGCCGCATCTCAACAGTTTTGCACCCCGCCGCGACATCGCGGGTATCCGCGCCGATAGTCTCGTACCCCGTGATTGGCGCTTCTGGGTCTACTTTCGGGTCCCCTTCCGGGTCCCGTGGCCAGCGCCTGCCCACACTGACTGACCTGCTCTATCAGCTGGCCACCCGCAGGGTGACGTCCGACACTCTGGTGCGGGAGTCGCTGCACGCGATCGACGAAAGCCAGTCGACGCTGAACGCGTTCCGGGTGGTGCTCACCGAGTCCGCCCTGGCCGACGCCGCGCGGGCCGACCGACGGCGCGCCGCCGGCGACACGGCGCCGTTGCTGGGCATACCGATCGCGGTCAAGGACGACGTCGACGTTGCTGGCGTGCCCACGGCGTTCGGCACCGATGGGCACGTCCGGCCGGCGACCCAGGACGCCGAGGTGGTCCGCCGCCTCAAGGCCGCCGGCGCGGTGATCGTCGGCAAGACCAACACGTGTGAGCTGGGGCAATGGCCGTTCACCAGCGGCCCCGGCTTCGGGCACACCCGTAACCCGTGGTCGCGCCGCCACACCCCGGGCGGATCGTCGGGCGGCAGCGCGGCCGCGGTGGCCGCGGGCCTGGTCACCGCCGCGATCGGCTCGGACGGGGCCGGCAGCGTACGCATCCCCGCGGCGTGGACCCATCTGGTGGGCATCAAGCCGCAGCGGGGCCGGATCTCCACCTGGCCGTTGCCGGAGGCGTTCAACGGCATCACGGTCAACGGCGTGCTGGCCCGCACGGTTGCCGACGCCGCCCTGGTGCTCGACGCGGCGTCCGGCAACGTCGAGGGCGACCGGCACAAGCCGCCGCCGATCACGGCGTCGGAGTACGTGGGCAAGGCGCCGGGCCCGCTGAACATCGCCCTGTCGACCCGGTTCCCCTACACCTTCTTTCGCGCCAAGCTGCATCCGGAGATCCTGGCCGCGACCCGCGCCGTGGGCAGGCGGCTCGAACAGCTCGGCCACACGGTCGTCACCGGCAACCCCGACTACGGCGTGCGGCTGGCGTGGGACTTCCTGGCCCGGTCCACGTCGGGTTTGCGGGACTGGGAGGAGCGGCTCGGCGACGGCGTCGTGCTGGACCCGCGCACGATGGACAATCTGCGGACGGGCCATTTTCTGGGGCAGGCGATCTTGCGCAACACGCGGCTGCACGAACCCGCGCTGCAGCGCCGGGTGGGTTCGATCTTCGACATCGTCGATGTGGTGCTGGCGCCGACGACCGCCCAGCCACCGCCGCTGGCGCGCTACTTCGACCGGTTCGGCAGCTTCGGTACCGATCGGGCGATGATCCAGGCCTGCCCGGTGACGTGGCCGTGGAATGTGCTGGGCTGGCCGTCGATCAACGTGCCGGCCGGGTTCACCTCCGACGGCCTGCCGATCGGTGTGCAGCTGATGGGACCCGCCAACAGCGAGGGCATGCTGATCTCGTTGGCCGCCGAGCTGGAGGCGGTCAGTGGCTGGGCGACGAAGCAGCCGCAGGTGTGGTGGGACCACGACCACATCCGCCCGCACGATTAAGGTGCGCTAAAAACCAAGTCGGCCAAGCTGTTTCGGATCGCTTTGCCAGTTCTTCGCCACCTTGACCCGCAGGTCCAGATAGACCTTGGTGCCCAGCAATTTCTCGATCTGGCCGCGGGCCGCCGTACCCACCTCGCGCAGCCGGGCCCCGCCCTTGCCGATGATGATCCCCTTCTGGCTGTCCCGCTCGACGTAGAGCAGGGCGTGCACGTCGATCAGGTCGTCGCGGTCCTCGCGCTCGTTGACCTCGTCGATGACCACCGCCAGGGAGTGCGGTAGCTCGTCGCGCACGCCCTCGAGGGCGGCCTCGCGGATGAGCTCGGCCATCAAGACCTCCTCGGGCTCGTCGGTCAGCTCACCGTCGGGGTAGTAGGCCGGCCCGGGCGGCAGCGTCGCGGCCAGCACGTCGATCAGCACGTCGACCTGCGTGCCGGTGGTCGCCGATACCGGGACGATCTCTGCGGCGTCGCCCACCAGTTCGGCGACCGCGACCAGCTGGGCGGCCACCCGGTCTCTGGGCACCTTGTCGATCTTGGTGACGATGGCGACCAGCGTGGTTTTCGGGGCCACAGAACGGATCTGCTCGACGATCCAGCGATCGCCCGGCCCGATCGCCTCGTCGGCCGGGATGCACAACCCGATGATGTCGACCTCGGTGTAGGTGTCGCGGACCAGATCGTTGAGCCGCTTGCCGAGCAGGGTGCGCGGCCGGTGCAGCCCGGGGGTGTCGACCAGGATGACCTGGAACTCGTCCCTGTGCACGATGCCGCGAATGGTGTGCCGCGTGGTCTGCGGGCGCTTCGAGGTGATGGCCACCTTGGTGCCGACCAGGGCGTTGGTCAGCGTCGACTTGCCGGTGTTCGGCCGGCCCACGAAACACACGAAGCCCGAACGGAATTCAGTCATGGTCTTCCCGTTCGGATCCGTTGGTCTCGACCGGGCTCAGCAAGACGGTGCCAATGCGCACCCGCCCGCGATGGTCGGGCCCACCCTCGGCGTGCAGCCGCAGCCCGTGCGACACCACCTCGGCGCCCGGCAGCGGGACCCGGCCCAGCTCCAGGGCCAGCAGGCCGCCGACCGTGTCGACGTCGAGGTCGTCGTCGAACTCCACGCCGTACAGCTCGCCGACATCCTCGATCGGCAGCCGCGCCGACACCCGAAAACGCTTGTCGCCCAAGTCTTCTATGGGGGCCTTCTCCTCGTCGTCGTACTCGTCGGCGATCTCGCCGACGATCTCTTCCAGCACGTCTTCGATGCTGACCAGGCCCGCGATCGCGCCGTATTCGTCGACCAGCAGCGCCATGTGGTTGCGGTCACGCTGCATTTCCCGCAGCAGCGCATCCAGCGGCTTGGAGTCGGGCACGAACACCGGCGGACGCATCACCTCCGCCACCGTGATGTCCCGGCCACCGCCGGCCGACAGGAACGTCTGCTGGACAAGGTCTTTGAGGTAGACGACGCCGACGACGTCGTCGACGTTCTCGCCGATCACCGGGAGACGGGAATGGCCGCTGCGCACGGCCAGGTTGGTCGCCTGGCTGGCGAACTTGTCGCTTTCGATCCAGATCATCTCGGTGCGCGGCACCATCACCTCGCGGGCAGGGGTATCCCCGAGCTCGAAGACGGACTCGATCATCCTGCGCTCGTCGGCGGCGACGACGCCGCGCTGCTGGGCCAGGTCGACGACCTCACGCAACTCGATCTCGGACGCGAACGGCCCGTTGCGCAGGCCGCGGCCCGGCGTGATCGCGTTACCCACGACGATCAGCAACCGGCTGACGGGCATCAGCAGCCACGAAATCGCCTGCAGCGGAAGGGCCATCACCAGCGCGATGGAATACGCGTGCTGGCGACCGAGGGTGCGCGGGCCCACCCCGATGACGACGAAGCTGATCAACACCATGATGGTCGCGGCGCCGAACAACCCCCACTTCAGGCCGAAGTTGTCGTAGAGGAACACCACCAACAGCACGGTCGCGGTGATCTCGCAGGTGTTGCGCAGCAGGACGCAGAGGTTGATGTAGCGCGGGCGGTCGACCATCACCTTGGCCAGGGCGTGGGCGCCGGGCCGCTCGTCGCGCAGCATCTCCTGCACCCGCGCCAGCGACACCGTGCTGATGGCGGCGTCGATCGCCGCGAACAGGCCGCCCAAACCGATCAGCGCGATCGCGCCGAGCAGCTGACTGATTCCGGTCAAAGGTCGAAATTCCTTGACTTGTCCAGCAACCGGCGGTCCTTTTCGTCCTGACGGTCCAGCCGGTAGGCCTCGACCTGCTCGGCGACCCACTCCTCGAGCAACCGGTTCTGCAGGGCGAACATCTCCTTCTCCTCGTCCTGCTCCGCGTGGTCGTAGCCGAGCAGATGCAGCACGCCGTGAACGGTCAACAGCGCCAGCTCATGTCCGAGGCTGTGGCCCGCGGCGGCGGCCTGCTCAACGGCGAATTCCGGGCACAGCGCGATGTCGCCCAGCATCGACGGCCCCGGCTCGGGCGCGTCGGGGCGGCCGCCCGGCTCGAGCTCGTCCATCGGGAAGCTCATCACGTCCGTCGGCCCGGGCAGATCCATCCAGCGCATGTGCAGGTCGGCCATCGCCGCGGTGTCCAGCAGCACCATCGACAGCTCGGCACCCGGGTTGACGTCCATCTTGGCGATGACGAACCGCGCGACGCTGACCAGTTCGGCTTCCGAGACGTCGATGCCGGACTCGTTGGAGACTTCGATGCTCATAGGACGCTCACCGCACGATCATCGACGACTGCGGGCGCTCGACGCGCGCCGAGCCGCCCGGTTCGTCCCCGAGCCCGGCTCCTCATGCCTGGCGTAGGCGTCGACGATCTCCGAAACCAGCCGGTGGCGTACCACGTCGACGCTGGTGAGCTCCGCAATATGGATGTCGTCGACGTTGTCCAGGATGTCGATCGCCGACCGCAGGCCGGACCGCGCGCCGCCGGGCAGGTCGATCTGGGTGATGTCGCCGGTGACCACGATCTTGGAGCCGAATCCCAACCGGGTGAGGAACATCTTCATCTGCTCGGCGGTGGTGTTCTGCGCCTCGTCGAGGACGATGAACGCCGAATTCAGTGTGTTGTGCGTTAGCAGGAAATCCTCGGTGACGTAGAGCGAATCCTCGGCGGCGACCTGAATGCAGACCGCCTCTTCGGTACCTGCGGGCTCGATCCGATCAATGAAGCGCATGGGCCTGGCACCGCGCGCCGCGTCATACTTCGCGGCCTTGCGCTGCAACCGGAAAGGAACCAATCCCTCCGGAAGCCGAATGTCGAGGATGTGGGAATCATACCGATGGCGCACTTCCCTTCCGCCTGCCAGGCCGGGTGCACGGCCCGCAGCTGGTCGGGTGCGGGGGTAGACGACCCCACCCAGCGACTGAACCAGGAAAATCACATCGTCGCGGAGTCGATCTGACACGGTCGTAAATTGAATCCGACACGTGCGCGCTTGCTGGGTGACCGGGCCGCCATCGGAGTCGAGTAACCCCTGCAAGACCGCAAGTCGCACGTCGGGCGAATTGAGGAGGTAATTCCTCGGGACGAACTTGGTATCCGACCGTGTACCGGCAAGGTCAAGCTGACGAAGAGCAGCAGTGACGGGATTTGCTCGTGTCGTCGGCCCACCGGGACGACGGATTCGGTTGAGTATGTAATCAACCGCGGACTTGCGCCGCACCTCGATTCCGGGAATTAGACGTCCCAAGGCTTCGGCCAGTTCAGGATCGTTCGTCGCAAAGCTCGGTGTCGTCGCACATGTCAAACAGCCATCGCCGAGCAGCAAACCCAGTGCGTACGGGTGCAACGGCACGGCCCGCGCCGCGAAAGCCACTGGAGCACTGAGCAACGGCAACTCGTAACGGCGGTAGTGCGCCGCCCGAAGGTTCCCGATCATCTCCTTCGTCTGCAGCACGCGTGCCGGTTTACCTCGGCGCCGGTCAGACCGCGTGTAGACGGACCAAAGGTGGTCGCCCGAAGCGAGTGTCGACGAACGGTCCTGCGTGTAAATCCGATAAATCTCTTTGAACCCCTGCGGATGGACGCCGAGTATTTCGGTCGGTTGCCCGTCGGACCCGATTACGTAGTCCCCAACCATAAGCTCACCGATTGGCCGAAACCCGCTGGGAGTAAGAACTTTCGTGAATACGGGCTGGGCGCGGCCCCGCATATACGCCAGCGGGGCGACCTCGATGACGCCGGCGGACATCAGCTTCGGGACCAGTTCGGGATCCATCATGTCGTACAGCGCGTCATACAGCGGCCGCAGGTACGGATCGATCTTCTCGCTCAGCGTGCCGGGCAAAAAGCCAAGGCGCTCACCGGCTTCCACCGCCGGGCGGGTCAAGATGATGCGGCTGACCTGCTTGCTCTGCAGGGCGTGGACGGCCTTGGCCATGGCCAGATACGTCTTGCCGGTGCCGGCCGGCCCGACCCCGAACACGATGGTGTTGGCGTCGATGGCGTCGACGTAGCGCTTCTGGTTGAGCGTCTTGGGCCGGATCGTCTTGCCGCGGCGGGCCAGGATGTCCAGCGTGAGCACCTCGGCCGGCGACTCGTCGCCGGTGCCGGCGAGCATGGCGACGCTGTGGCGCACCACTTCCGGTGTCAGCGGCTGACGGGCGGCGACGATCGCGATCAGCTCCGAGACGGCCCGCTCGGCCAGCGCGACGTCGGCCGGTTCGCCCGACAGGGTGACGGTGTTGCCGCGCACATGCAGATCGGCGTTCAGCGTGCGCTCCAGCGCGCGGAGGTTTTCGTCGGCCGAACCCAGCAAGCCCATGACGAGATCGGGCGGAACGTCGATGCTGCTGCGAACCTGAGCGTCGGCCTGCAGGGCCCCAGATGCGTCAGCGGCGCTGGTCTCGCGTGGCGTCACGTGGTTCTCGATGCCTGCCTTCTCGCTCGTCTCCGGTGTATACGGCCGTTTTAGTCTACGCCGGGGGCTGTGGTTGGTCAGCTCTCTCCCACCTCGCCCGGCCCGACCTCGCCGGGCTGGTCCCATCGGGGCGTGAGCACGCCGAGCGCCCCCAGCGCCACCGCGGCGGCGGTCGTCGTCCGCAGCACCTGCGGGCCCAGCCGGACCGTGACGGCGCCCGCTTCGGTGAACGCGTCGACCTCCTCCGGCGCGATTCCCCCTTCGGGGCCGATGAGAAGCGTCAGCGAATTCGCTTGCGCGACAGCAACATCCGCGAGCCGGCTGGTCGCCGACTCGTGCAGGGCCAGCACCACCGCGCCGGCGGCCACGTCGTCGCGGATCCGCTGCGTGAGCGCCGATGTCGAGAGCACGCCGTCGACGGGCGGGATGTATGCCCGCCGGGATTGCCGGGCCGCCGACCGGACCACGGCCCGCCACCGGCGCAGGCCCTTGCCGACGCGGGCGCCCTGCCAGCTGGCCACACAGCGGGCCGCCTGCCAGGCCAAAAACGCGTCGGCGCCGGCCTCGGTGGCCAATTCGATCGCCAGCTCCGAGCGCTCGGATTTGGGCAGCGCCTGCACCACCGTCACCGGCGGCCGGCCGGGCGCCACGCTCCAGCGCGCCAGCACCCGGGCCGACAGCCCGTCGCGCCCGGCGGACTCGACCTCGCAGTGCGCCATGGCTCCCGCGCCGTCGCCGAGCACCAGCTGCTCGCCGGGCCGGATCCGGCGCACCGTCGCGGCATGAAAACCTTCGTCACCTCCGACGACGGCTAGCCCACCGGTGTCGGGCAGTGCATCGACGTAGAACAGCGTCGCCACCATGTGCGGCCCCTGTGCGGCTAGCGCCCGCTGAAGGTCTCGCGCAGCCGGCTGAACAGTCCGCCGCTGCCGTTGTGCGTCGAGCGGACCTCGGCCACGTCGCGGCTGCGACGAGTCTTCAGCTCGCGCAGCAGATCTGCGTCCTGATGGTCGAGCCGGGCCGGGACCACGACCTCGACGTGCGCATGCAGGTTGCCGCGGGCGGTGGACCGCAGCGGCGGCATGCCGTGGCCGCGCAGCGTGATGATCGCGCCCGGCTGCGTGCCGGGGGGAACGACGATCTCGCTCACGCCGTCCAGGATGGCGTCGACGGTGACCGTGACACCCAGCGCCGCGTCGACCATCGGCACCGCGATGGTGCAGTGCAGGTCGTCGCCGTCGCGCACGAAGATGTCGTGGGCCTGCTCGTGGACCTCGACGTAGAGGTCACCGGCCGGTCCTCCCCCGGGCCCGACCTCGCCCTGGGCGGCCAGCCGCACCCGCATGCCGTCGCCGACACCGGCGGGGATCTTGACGCTGATCTCGCGCCGGGACCGCACGCGGCCGTCGCCCATGCACTGGTGGCACGGGTCGGGGATGACCACGCCGACACCGCGGCAGGTGGGGCACGGCCGCGCCGTCATCACCTGGCCCAGCAGCGAGCGCTGCACGGTCTGCACCTCGCCGCGGCCCCCGCAGGTGTCGCATGGGATCGGCGCGGAATCGCCGTTGGTGCCCTTGCCCTGGCAGCGGTCGCACAGCACCGCGGTGTCGACGGTGACCTGCTTGGTCACGCCGGTGGCGCACTCCTCGAGGTCCAGGCGCATCCGCAGCAGCGAGTCCGAACCCGGCCGGACGCGGCCGATCGGGCCGCGCGACGTCCCGCCCCCGCTGAAGCCGCCGCCGAAGAACGCCTCGAACACGTCGCCCAAACCGCCGAAGCCACCGAACCCGCCCGCCCCAGCGGCCGCGGCGTTCTCCAGCGGATCCCCGCCCAGGTCGACGATCCGGCGCTTCTCCGGGTCGCTGAGCACCTCGTAGGCGGCGCTGATCTCCTTGAACTTCGCCTGCGCGGCCTCGTCGGGGTTGACGTCCGGATGCAGCTCACGAGCCAGCTTGCGGTACGCGCGCTTGATCTCCGAATCGCTGGCGTTTCTGCTCACGCCGAGCAGCCCGTAATAGTCGCGTGCCACGCTGACTCTCTCCTAGAAGGGGGTTACGCCGCGCCCGTTATTTCGGAGCGGCCGTCCACAAGCTTTGCAGGTGCGCGATCATCGGGCACCAAGGACCTCGCCAATATAAAGAGCAACTGCGGCGACGCTGGCGATAGTTCCCGGATAGTCCATCCGGGTGGGCCCCAGCACACCCATGCCGCCGTAGACGGTGTCGGCATTGCCGTAGGAGGTGGACACCATCGAAGTGCCCGCGATCTGCTCCACGGCAGTCTCGTGACCGATCCGCACCGTCACTTTGCCGGCCTCCTGCTGGGCGGCCAGCAACCGCAGCACCACCACCTGCTCCTCGAGGGCCTCCAGAATGGGCCGCAGCGAGCCGCCGAAATCCGCGGCGTTGCGGGTCAGGTTGGCGGTACCGCCCATCACCAAGCGTTCTTCGGTGTGTTCCACCAACGACTCCAGCAACACCGTCGCCGAACGGCCCACGGCGTCGCCAAAGCCGCCGGCACCGTCGAGCTGTCCGGCCAGGTCGGCCACCGCGACCGAGGCGGCCGAGAGCCGCTTGCCCACCAGCGCTTGCCCGAGCATCTCCCGCAATCGGCCAAGCTGGTGGTCGTCGATGACGTCGCCGAGTTCGACGACGCGCTGATCGACGCGGCCGGAGTCGGTGATGACGACCATCAGCAGCCGGGCCGGGGTCAGGGCGATGACCTCCAGGTGGCGAACCGTCGAGGTCGACAGCGTCGGGTACTGGACGACGGCCACCTGGCGGGTCAGCTGGGCGAGCAGCCGCACCGCGCGGCGCAGCACGTCGTCCAGGTCGACGCCGGACTCCAGGAAACCCTGGATCGCGCGCCGCTCGGCCGACGACAGCGGCTTGACGTCGTCGAGCCGGTCGACGAACTCACGGTAGCCCTTCTCGGTGGGGACCCGCCCGGAGCTGGTGTGCGGCTGGGTGATGTAGCCCTCGGCCTCGAGCACGGCCATGTCGTTGCGCACGGTCGCGCTGGACACGCCGAGGTTGTGCCGCTCGACGAGCGACTTGGAACCGATCGGTTCCTTGGTGGAGACGAAGTCCGCAACGATCGCGTGCAGCACCTGGAAGCGACGGTCGTCCGCACTTCCCATTGGCCCTACCTCCTTGATCGCGTCCATTTTACGGTCTCGGCGGGTATTGACCGCGCACAGCCGAAGAGAGTCGCGCGCCGTCGGCAACTTCTCCGACTAGCCTATCCAGCATGTATTTGTCGGGCCGGGGTCTGGAGAGGTTCCGGGCATGATCTTCAAGGGCGTGCGCGAAGGCAAGCCGTATCCGGAACATGGGCTCTCGTACAAGGACTGGTCCCAGATACCGCCACAGCAAATCCGCCTCGACGAATTGGTCACCACGACAACGGTGCTCGCGCTCGATCGCCTGCTGTCGGAGGACTCGACCTTCTACGGCGACCTCTTCCCGCACGCGGTGCGCTGGAAGGGCGTGATTTATCTGGAGGACGGCCTGCACCGGGCGGTGCGGGCGGCGCTGCGGAATCGCATCATTTTTCACGCCCGGGTATACGACATGGACGTGCCGCTGAGCGAGCAGATCCAGGGTTCGGGTTCGACCTTCGGGCACTGAGGCGGCCACCCGCCGGTCACGTTTGCCGGCCGCCGGGTGTCGACGTAGTGAGGGCCGATGACGGCCCGCACGCCGTTCGAAAGGATCGCCATGTCGCGCCTTCAGGGAGTCTCCGACCACGACGCCGGGCTGGGTGCCAAGATCGCCTTCTTCTTCACCCGACGCAAGCTCGCCCAGATGACCGGCCTGGAGACGGCCGGGATGCTCGAACCGCTGCGGATGTACGCGCACATTCCCAAGCTGCTCAGCGCGTACGGCAAGTTGGAGCAGGCCGAGTCCAAGCTCGATATCCTCAGTCCCCGCCACCGCGCGCTGGCCGAGCTGAAGGCGGCGACGACGGTGCGCTGCGAATACTGCATCGACCTGGGCTCGCAGATCGCCCGCCGGTGGGGGCTCACCGACGAGGAACTGCTGGCGCTGGGGAACTACCGCGACGCGCCGTGCTTCTCCGACGTCGACAAGCTGATCCTTGCGTACGCCACCGCGATGAGCCGGACCCCGGTCGAGGTGACCGACGAGCTGTTCGACGCGTTGCGCGCGCACTTCGACACGGCGCAGCTGGTCGGCCTCACCCACGTCATCAACCTGGGCAACCTGCGGGCGCGGTTCAACCTCGCGCTCGGCATCGGGTCGTCCGGCTTCTCCGGCGGCCAGGTGTGCGCCCTGCCCGACGGCGACGGCGCGTGACGGCTTCCCTTGCCGCCCGCTTCGAGGCGGCCAGGCCACGGCTGGGCGCCATCGCCTACCGCATGCTGGGCTCGATCGACGACGCGCAGGACGCCGTGCAGGAGGCGTGGCTGCGGCTGGAGCGGGTTTCCGGTGCGGGCATCGCCAACCTGGACGCGTGGCTGACCACCGTGGTGGCCCGCATCTGCCTGAACACGCTGCGCGACCGGCACGCCCGCGGCCGCGAGGAGCTGGTGGCCCAGCTGCCCGACCCGATCGTGGACGCGCCCGGCGAATCCGACCCCGAGCATCGGGCGCTGCTGGCCGACGCGGTCGGCCTGGCGTTGTTCGTCGTGCTCGACACGCTGCCACCGGCGGAACGCCTGGCGTTCGTGCTGCATGACGTGTTCACGGTCCCGTTCGACCAGATCGCGGCGATCGTCGACCGCACGCCCGAGGCCACCCGCAAGCTGGCCAGCCGCGCGCGCCGGCGCATCGAACAGGCCGAGCCGGTTCCCGACGCCGACCTCGCCGCGCAGCGCGCGGTGGTCGACGCGTTCTTCGCGGCGGGCCGCACCGGTGACTTCGACCGGCTGCTGTCGGTGCTAGACCCCGACGTGGTGTTGCGCGGCGACATCGGCGCCAGCGCCGGCCTGGTCCGCGCCGAGGGGGCTGCGGCGGTGGCCAAGCTGGCCCGCGGCTACGCGGGCCCTGAGCGCGAGGTGCGGGCCGCGACCGTCAACGGCGCCGCCGGCGCGGTGGTGTTCCTCGCCGGCGGCGCCGTTGCGATCATGGCGTTCGTGGTGCGCGACGGCCGGGTGGCCGCCATCGACGTGCTGGCCGATCCAGCACGCATCGGCCGGATCGACGTGAGCGCGGTGACCGGCTAGTTCGTCTAGTTCGTCGCCGACGCCGCTTGGATCAGGGCGATCGCCGCGTCGTGCTGCAGCACCCAGTTGCCGTTCTGGTTGACGAACAGGAGCTGCTTGGTCACCGGCCCGGCGAACTTCGGACCGCCGATGGCGACCTGGGCGGTGGCCTGAGTCGGGCCGGCCGGCGCGATGTTGGTCACCGTGAAGGTCTCCGGGAAGTTGCCGTTCCGGTAGGCCTTGCGCAGGTCGTGGTCGGCGACGTGGCCCTCGTCCGGGGTGATGCCGTTCTCGACCAGGCTGGTCTTCGTCGAGTATCCGACGCCGGGATCGGTGGCCTGGTTGCACAGGTTGGCCAGCTGCTCCGGGCTGGGCAGTTGTCCCGGCGCGCCCGCCGGCGCCGGAGGCGGGGGCGGTGGCGGCGGGTCCTGCGGCAATGCCGGCCCGTTGGGCAGACCCACGGCGGCCAGTTGGACCTGGTCACCCGGTGCTGCGACGGAAGTGATGGCGGCGGCTGCGCCGCCGATGACGGCCAACGCGGCCATGCTGGTAACGACCGATTTCATGTGTCTCCCCTTCGACGCGTCTGAACGTACCTGAACTGGATCAGTGTCCAGCGGCCTGCAGCAGTTCCATGGCCGACGCGCGGGACAGCATCCAGCTGCCCTGGTTGATGAACGTGACGTTCTGCGTCACCGGGCTCGGAATCTTCGGGCCCGACACCGCGACGTCGGCGGTGGCCGATCCGTTGGCGGTCGGCTGGATGTTGGTGATGTTGAACGTCAGCGGCAGGTCGCCCTTCTGGGCCGCCTTCTGCAGCTTGTGGTCGGCGATGTGCGCCTCGGTCCCGCCGATGCCGCCCTCAACCAGGTTGCTCTTGCTGGCGAACGGAACGCTGGGGTCGGCGAGGGTGTTCAGCAGCCCCGTCAGCTGGTCCGACGTCGGGACATTGGCGGCCGGCGCCGGAGCGGGGGCCGGCGGCGGGTCCTGCGGGAGCGGCGCGCCGACCGCGGCGAGCTGTACCTGCGCTGCACTAGTACCCGGCAGCGACGCGATCGACGTCACGCCGACGGCCGCGGCGCCGATGGCGCCCAGGGCTGCCACACCGGTGGCGATGGCTTTGACGGACTTCATGGTTCCCCCTTTGCTGGCCATGGGATGTACGCAGCCGCGCCATCGCATGGTGTAGTTGATGCAATTGTGCACCTTGTGACAGATGCTACGGAGGAATGCCCAGGCTAGTCTGTGCCCAAGCTGTGTAGCAGCCCAGAATTTTTGGCCGCGTTACTCGACGCGCTACTCGCCCAGACGGCGGGCGTCTACGGCCTCACGCAGGCTTTTCGGCCGGATGTCGGGCCAGTTCTGCTCGATGAAGTCCAGGCATTCCGCCCGGGTCGCCTCGCCGTAGACCTTGCGCCAGCCCTCCGGCACGTCGCTGAAGGTCGGCCACAGGCTGTGTTGCTCCTCATCGTTGACCAGCACGAAGAATGTGCCGTTTTCGTCATCGAAGGGATTGATGCTCATCAGTTCTCCTCATAGTGGGGTGGTTGGACGGGCTGGTCGTACTACCGAGTACCCGGTCCGACAGCAGCCCGAGGCAGCTTAAGTTCGGAAATCCTGGCCCCTGGGTCAGTCCCGACAGGTTTGGCAGGAACAACTTCGGCGCGACGTCGCTGACGGCCAAGTCATAGCCTATGGCCTCCTGGAGGCGGTCCGCGGTCAGCGGACCGCCCAGCCCCAGTTCGAGCAGGTCAAGCGCGTCCTGACTGAAAAGTGAGGTGAACCACAGGGGGTCGGCGCCCGAGCCGTCGATGACGAGATCGAAGCCGTGGACCGTTTCCAGGTTCTCGCTGCCCCGGTTGGTGGACAGCGTCAACCGGATCTGCCCGTCCCGGCCGACCGCGTGGGCCACCCGGCCGCGCAGGTGGTGGATGCGGTCGTCGGCCAGCAGCGCCTCCTGGACGTTCGCCGAGAACACGCCGCGGTCGGTGCGGTTCAGCGCGTCGCGGCGTTCTTGCAGCGTCAGCGCGGTCCAGTCGGTGGGGTTGGAGAACAGCGAGTTCTCGAAGAAGCCCTCGCCCCGGGTGAAGAGCGTGACCTGCGGGGAGATCACCGTGATCGTCGAAACCCGGTGCTGGAACAGCTCGTTGAGCATCGACGCGGCCGTCTCGCCGCCGCCGATCACGGCCACCCGCTCGGCGCAGATCCGGTCGTGGCCGGCGGCGCGATCCCAGAACTGGGCGATCGACAGCGTGCGCGGGTTGCCGGGCAGCAACGACTTTTCCGCCTGGCCCGGCCCGGTGACCAGCAGGGCGTCGGCGTGCACGGTGGTTTCGTGGGTGTGCAGCGCCCACCGGTCACCGGTCACCGCCAGCTTGTCGACCTCGCCGTGCACCACCTTCATGCCGACCTGGTCGGCCACCCAACCCAGGTATTGGCTCCACCGGCGGTGCGGGGGCGCCGGCCTGCCGCGATCGATCCACTGGGCGAACAAGCTGTTCGCGATCAGATACGACTGCCAGCTGTACCGGGTCATCCGTTCGTCGACCTCGGCGTTGCGGCGCGGCACCAACGACGACCGGTAGGGGAACCCGACGTCCTTTTCCGGGCTGGTGCCCAGCCGGTGCGCCCCGTCGGTCCAGCCGCCGCTCGCCTGCCAGTTGGCCCCGACGCCGGTGCGTTCGACGGCGATCACCTCGGGGGCGTCGACGCCCATGTCGCGCAGCACCGACGCCTTCGCGGCCACCGCCACCGCCTTGGCCCCGGCACCGAGGATCGCAAGTGTGCTCATATCACCATCTCCCGCAGACAATCAATCCACAGTTGTTGCAACGCAGTCACATCCGCGTCGCCAAGAATCTCGGGCAGCGCCCGCCACTGCGCGGCCAGGACGCGCTGGCCGTCGAAAGTCAGCACGGTGGCAACGATGGTCAGCTCGTGGCGCACCGCCACGTCCGGCTCCGGCTGCGGCGACACCCCGGTGAGCAGCGCGCGCTCCGGCGTCAGCAGCGTGCTGCCCCCGGTGTGCGCGGCACCGAGGTAGTTCAGCAGCACCTGCGGCCCCGGCAGCGCGGCAAGGCGCTCGGCGGTGTCGGCCCGCAGGTAGCGCAGCAGGCCGTAATCCAGACCATCGCCCGGGATCTCCGCGAGCCACTCCCCGACGCGTCGCGGGTCCGAAGAGTGCACCCGCACCGGGTAGATGGAGCTGAGCAGCCCGATCGTGTCGCCGGTGTCGATGGCGTGGTCCCCATAGGCCCCCGGCGCGTCCACCAAACTGTCGGCGCGGCCGTGGGTTTCGAGCGCCAGCAGCGGCGGCGGCGTGGCCTGGTCGCGGGACTGCCGCCAGCGCGTCACCATCGCCGCGGTGGCCGTGACCAACAAATTGGGCAGCGGGAGGCCGGAATCCAGTAGTCGCTGGGTGGTCTCCGCGTCGGCGGCGACCATGCGCACGCTCAGGTCACCGGCGCGGTCGCGGCCCGGATCGATCCGCCTGCTGCCGAGCGCGGGGTCGTCGCCGTCGAGCTGGGCGGCCCAGAACGGCGCGGTGTCCAGCCGATGCGCCCGCTCGGTGAGCGCGGCGGCCCACCGCCGGTAGCTGGTGTGTTCGCGGACGGGGGCGGGCGCGTGCCCGGCGGCCAATGCCTGCAGGGCCGCGTCCAATTCGCCGATCACGACGCGCCACGACGCCGGGTCCATCGCCAGCACGTGCGCGGCCAGCAGCAGGACGCTGCGCCCGGTGGGCGGCCGCAGCCAGACCGCGCTGAGCAGCACTCCGCGTTCCGGGTCGAGGCGGTCGACGGCGCGGGCCACGTGCGCGGGGACCACCGCTTGCAGATCGTCGGTCGCCTCCACCTCGGTGAGGACATCGGTGCGGCTTTCGGTCGCCGGCGCCGGGACCAGCGTCATGCTGGCGCGATCCAGGCGGGTGCGCAGCACTTCGTGGCCGGCGACGATGCTGGCCAGAGCGGCGCGCAGCTGGTCGCGAGTCACGTTGTCGGGCAGCCGAAGCGCTTCGGTCTGCGCCAGCCTGCGCGGCTCGCCGTACTCGTAGAGCCAGCGGCCGTTGGGCAGCAACGGCATCGGCTCGGTCGTGTCCTCGTCGTCGCGGGCCGCGGCGACGGCCTCGGAGTCGATGGCCTCGGCCAGCTCGCGGACGTTGGCGCATTCGAGAATCAGCCTGGCGCGCAGCGCGATTCCCCTGGCCCGCGCCGCCTGCACCACAGACAGGGCCATGATGCTGTCCACACCGAGTTGCAGGAAGTCTGCGGCGACATCGACGCGGGCCTGACCGAGCAGCTCCGAAAGCAGTTCGGCCAGTGCGGTTTCCGTGGCCGTTTCGGGTGCGGCCTCGGTCGTGGGTTCGGCGGCGTCGAAGGCGCTCAACGCGGCCTCGTCCAGCTTGCCGTTGGAGGTGAGCGGGATTTCGCCGACGATGACGATGCGATGCGGAATCATGTAGCGCGGCAGCCGGGTGCCGAGCATCGCGCGCAGCTCGGCCGCCGACGGTTCCACCGCGTCGGACGCCACCACGTAGGCGGTCAGCCGGGCGGCACCCTGCCGCTGGCGCACCAGGACCCCCGCGTGCCGGACGGCGGGATGGGATTCGAGTGCGGCGGCGATCTCGCCGGGCTCGACGCGGTAGCCGCGGATCTTGACCTGCGCGTCGGCGCGGCCCACGTACTGCAGCGAGCCGTCGGCCGACCGGCGCACCAAATCGCCGGCGCGGTACATCCTTTCGCCGTCCGTGAACGGGTCGGCGAGGAACCGCTGGCTGGTCTCGGCCGCGCGCCCGAGGTAGCCGCGGGCCAGTTGGGCACCGGCCAGGTAGAGCTCGCCGGTCGCGCCGCACGGCACCGGCCGCAGCGCGGAATCCAACACGTACCCGCGGGTGTAGCGGGTCGGGCGCCCGATCGACGGCTCGTCGAGCTCCGCGATGGCTCCCACCACCGCCTCGACGGTGGTCTCGGTGGGGCCGTAGCAGTTGTATGCAGTCATGCCCGTGCGCGCGCACTCGGACCGAATCAGCGCCCACGCGGAGCTGCCGACCGCCTCACCGCCCAGCGCCAGCACCGCCAGCGGCACGGTCGTCAGCAGGCCGCACGCGGCGAGTTGGGCGAACATCGAAGGCGTGGTGTCGATCATGTCGACGCCGTGCTCGGCGATCGCGGTGACCAACGCCTCGGCGTCGGTCTGGGTCGGTTCGTCGACGACGTGCACGCCGTGCCCGTCGAGCAAGCCAACCAGCGGCTGCCAGGCCGCGTCGAACGCGAACGACCACGCGTGCGCGACGCGCAGGGGCCGGCCCAGCCGGGCGGCCGCGGGCCGCAACACGGCGTCCAGGTGGTCGTCGGCGTAGGCGCCCACCGCCGCGTGAGTTCCGATGACGCCCTTGGGTTCTCCCGTCGTGCCCGAGGTGAACACGACGTAGGCGGCCTGCCCGGGTGGCGCGTCGACCGGGCGGAAGTCGGTGGCCTGCTGGGGCTCGGCCGCGAGCAGCTCGTCGTCCACAACGATGGTCGCGCCGGTCTGGCGCAGTATCGACTCCACCCGCTCCGGGGGCATCGACGGTTCCATCGGCACGCACATGCCGCCGGCTTTGAGCACGGCCAGCATCGCGACGACGTACTGCGGGCCGCGCGAAAGCCGGATTGCCACCGGCGTTTCGGCCACTACCCCGCGGGCGGCGAGTTGGACGGCCAGCTCGTTGGCGGCGGCGTCCAGCTCGCCATAACTCAGGCTGCCGCCCGACCAGCTGACCGCGGCGTGGTCCGGTGTCCTGGCCGCGGCGTCGGCGAATCGCGCGTGGATGCCGCGGTACGCCGCCGGGGTGAGCGCACCCGCGGCGCGCGATGGGATCACCTCGTCCTCGAACAGGACGCTGAGCTCGCGCAGCGGGCGGTCCCAGTCCCGCAGCAGTCGCTCGACGGTGGCCAGCACCCGCTCGCCGAAGGTGACCGCGGACGTCGCGCCCAGCGCGCCGTCGATCACCTCGATCAGCACCACCAGTTCGTCGCCCGCCATGTGGGCGGCGATCGCGACCGGGAAGTGCGACAGGTTTTGCAGGGGCTGCGGCCGGAATGTGGCTGCGCCCGCGGTTAATTCGCCGCCGGCGGCCAGACCGTCCAGGGGAAAGTTCTCGTAGACCAGCAGGGTGTCGAACATCTCCCCGACCCCACCGAGCGCCCGCAGCTGGGCGTGCCCGAGGTAGCCGTGCTCGCGCAGCAGCGCCGCGTTGCGCTGCACCGCGCGGCATTGGTCGCCGACACCGGCGGCCGGGTCTAGTCGCACCCGCAGCGGCACCGTGTTGATGAACAGTCCGATCATCGTCTCCACGCCGGCGAGTTCGGCCGGCCGGCCCGACACCGTCACGCCGAACACCACGTCGAGGGTGTCGGTCAGCCGGGACAACACCAGGGCCCACGCCATCTGCATCAGGGTGTTGACGGTGACACCGCGGGATCGGGCGCCGTCGACCAGTTGCCAGGTCTTCTCGGCGGTCAGCCGCAGTTCGGTGGTGCGCGGCAACGCCGCCCGCTGGCCCTCGACCGCCTCGGCCGAGCCCAGCGCGGCCGACAGCAGCGTGGGACCGGTCAGGCCGTCCAGGTGCTGACGCCAAACCCGTTCGCTGGCAGCCGGATCCCGGCCGGCCAGCCAGCCGATGTAGTCACGGTACGGCCGCGGGGCCACCGGCAGCACGGCCAGATCGCCGCCGGCCGAATACAGGATCATCATCTCGTTGACGAACACCGGCAGCGACCAGCCATCGATCACGATGTGATGGGCGGTCAGCACCAAACGCCATCGGGCGCTGGGCAATTCGATGAGCAGGAAGCGGATCGCCGGGCCGCGCTCCAGGTCGAACGGGCGCTGCCGCTCCCCCGCCTCCAGCGCCGGAACGTCCTCGGGTGCGGCGGTGACCGTGCGCCACGGCAGGTCGAACCGGGTCGGCACGATCTGCACCGGACGCGCAATGCCGCGGCTGAAGAAGCTGGCCCGCAGGTTGGGGTGCCGGGTCAACATCTTCGTCGCGCAATCGCGCAACAGGTCGTCGTCGAGTACGCCGGAGATGTCCGCGGCGATGCCGATCAGGTATGGGTCGTCGGCGGGCTGGCCCTCGGCGAATTCGGCGAGGGTGGTCAGCGAGTACAAGCCCTCCTGCAGGGGGCTCAGCGCCATGACGTCCTCGATGCCCGACGCCGCGTCGGTTCTAGTGGCCGTCATGACGTCCCGTCACGCGACGACGACCAAAGTTCGGTCACCGCAGCCAGATCCGAGGCCGACAGGCCCGACGCGCTCATCGGCTCGAAGCGGGTGTCCGCATGCCCGTTGGAAAGTTCGACGTCGGCCGTATCGTCCGAGGCGTCTACCGCGGCGGCGAGTTCCGCCACCGTCGGATTCTCGAAGATCATCCGCGGGCTGACCGCAAGGCCCGCCGCCCGCGCCCGCGCCGCCAACTGAACCGACAGGATGCTGTCGCCGCCCAGAGCGAAGAAGTCGTCGGAGCGCCCGACTTCGGGGGTCGACAGCAGGTCGGCGAACACCTTGGCCAGGGCGTGTTCGGTGTCGGTGCGGGTCGGCTCGATCTGCCCGCTGGTGGTGACCGCGGGCCGCGGCAGCCCCGGCCGGTTCAGCTTGCCCGACTCGGTCTTGGGCAGCGCGTCGAGCACCGTCAACGACGAGGGAATCATGTAACCCGGCAGTGTCCTGGCGATGGCGCCGCGCACCGAACCGGCGAACGCCGCCTTCTCGGCGTCGTCGGCGATGGGTGCCTGTGGCACAACGTATCCCGCGAGCGACGTGCCGCCGTGCAGTTCCCAGGTGCGGGCCGCGGCGGCGGCGACACCGTCGGCCGCCAGCAGGGCGGCCTCGACCTCGGCCAGCTCGACCCGGAAACCGCGCACCTGCACCTGGTGGTCGGCGCGGCCGACGAATTCCAGTTGGCCGCCCTCGGTCCACCGCGCCATGTCGCCGCTGCGATACAGCCGCGAACCGGGCTGGGCGGCATACGGATTGGCCACGAACCGGGTCGCGGTTAGGCCGGACCGCTTCCAGTATCCCCGGGCCAGCTGGTCACCGGCGTAGTACAACTCGCCGACCACGCCGACCGGCACCGGGCGCAGCCCGTCGTCCAGCAGATAGGCGTCCGCACCGGGCAGCGGCTTGCCGACGAGCGGATTCGGCGGGGTCAGCGGCCCGCGCGACACCGAGCTGCTGAACAACATCGGCTCGACCGAGACGTCCGGCGCGGTGTCGCGCNGATTCGGCGGGTTCAGCGGCCCGCGCGACACCGCGCCGGACGTCTCGGTCGAGCCGATGTTGTTCAGCAGCTCGGTGTCGCCGTCGGCGCAACCCGCCACTAGCCGCCGCAGCAGCGATGTGCTCACCGGCTCGCCGCCGCACACCAGCCGCGCCAGCGCCCGCACCGCGTCGGGGCGGGAGTCGACGAGCGCGGACACCAGGCTCGGCACCGCGGTCACCTGCGCGACGGAATGCCGATTCATCAGCGCGCCAAGGGCTTCGACGTCGCGCAGCTCGGTGTCGTTGGCCAGGATCATCGTGGCGCCGGCCGCCAGTCCGGCCAGCATCTCCATGCCGCCCTCGAGGAACGTGATCGAGGCCTGGGCCAGGCGAACGTCGTCGCGGGTGCGCGGCGGGTAGTGGCGCAGCTGCCAGTCCAGCCGGGCCGACATCGACCGGTGGGTGCCCACCGCGCCCTTTGGCTTGCCGGTGGACCCGGACGTGAACACCAGGTACATCGGGTCTTCGGGGTGCGGCGCGGGGAAGTCGCGCGATGGCGCGTCGTCGTTGTCGAGCGCCGCACGCACCTGCGGGTCGTCCAGCGAGACGAGGGTGACGCCGGCAATGTCGGGCATGGTGTCCAGCGCCTCGATGGTCGCCAGCACGACCGGCGGCTTGACGTCGTCGACCATGAATTCCTTGCGCGCCAGCGGATAACCCGGATCGATCGGGAAGTAACCGCCGCCGGCCTTCATGATGGCCACCAGCGCCACCACCAGATCGATGCTGCGGCGCATCGACAATCCGACCAGCGAGCCCGGCCCGACCTCATGCTCGACGAGCAGCGCCGCCAGGTTGTCCGAACGACGGTGCAGCGCAGGGTAATCGATGTGCTCGTCGCCGCAGCGCACCGCGATCCGGTCGGATCCCAACTCCCGGCTGGGCCGCAACAGATCCGGGATGGTGCGCGGCCGGTCCTGCGGCGGCAGCTCACCGCGGCTCCAGCCCGCGACGATGCGGTGCTGCTCGTCGTCCTCGATCAGCCGGACGTCGCGCAGCGACTGATCGGCGTCGTTGGCGAACTCGGTGACGACGCGGGCCAGCCAACCGGCCAGCCGCTCGATGGTCGCCCGGCGGTACAGCTCGGTGCGGAAGATGACCGCGCAGTTGTAGCCGGTGTCGCCCGACCCGTCGGTGCCGAAGAAGTTGACGGACAGATCGGCGTGCGCCATGTCGAAGGTGGGGTCCAGCGAGGTGCACACCGTGTCCTGGCCACCGGACTCGGGCGCCGAGTCGATCACCCGCGCGGCGGCGAGGTGCTCGCGCACGTGTACGACGACCTGGAACAGCGGGTTGCGCGACAGCGACCGGACCGGGCTGACACTGTCGACCACCCGGTCGAAGGGCAGGTCCTGATGGGCGTAGGCGGCCAGCGCCGTCTCCCGGGCCCGGGTCAGCGCCTCGCGCAGCGTCGGGTTGCCTCCCAAGTTGTTGCGCAGCACCAGGATATTGACGAAGAAGCCGATCAGCTGCTCGAGCTCGGTCTCGGTGCGGCCGGCCACCGGGGTGCCCAACGGAATGTCAACACCGCCGCCTGCCTTGTGCAGCACGACGGCGACGGCCGTCTGCAGCAGCATGAATTCGGTGATGCCCAGCTCGCGGCACAGCTCCGAAAGCTTGCCGCGGGTCGCCGAGTCGATGCTGAATTCGACCGATTCACCCGCCCCACTCGGCACCGGCTGGCGCGGGAAGTCCGGCCGCAGCCCGGCGTCCTCGGCCAGCCCGGCCAGCTGCGACACCCAATACTCCCGCTGCTCGGCGGCGACGTTGGACTCCTGCCCGCTGGAGTCACCCAGGAACGCGCCCTGCCAGGCCGCGTAGTCGGCGTACTGCACCCGCAGCGGCGCCCACGACGGCGCCTCGCCCGTGCGCCGGGCGCGGTAGGCCGTCATGATGTCGGCGAACAGCACGCCCGCCGACCAGTGGTCGGAGGCGATGTGGTGGACCACCAGCGACAGCACGTGCTCGCCCTCGTTGGTGTCGAACACCGCGACCCGAATCGGCCATTCGCCGTCCAGCTCAAAGCAATACCGTCGCTCGGTGTCGAGACGCTCCTTGAGCCAGACCTCGCTGTCCCCGTGGGCGCCGTCGGCGACCTCGCGGCGTACCGTCAGCCCGCCGGCCGGGTTGACCACTTGGTATGGCACACCGTCGATTTCGACGTAGCTGGTGCGCAAAATCTCGTGCCGGGCGACGACGTCGCCGGCCGCGGCGATCAGGGCGTCGATGTCCCACGGCCCGCTCAGCCTCGCGGCGAAGGGGATGTTGTTGACCCAGCTGGGCCCGTCGACGCGGTAGGCGAACCAGCTGCGCAGCTGCGACGACGACAGCGGCAGCGGCTCGTCGTGCGCGGTGGCAACGAGTTTGGGCCGCGACTGCGCGCGCTCCCCGGACCGCAACTGCTCGATCCGCTCGGCCAGCAGCGCGACCGTACCCAGCTCGAAGATGTCGCGGATGCCTATTTCGACGTCGCAATCCGAGCGGATCGCGGTGACCAGTTTGGTGGCCACCAGCGAGTGGCCGCCCAGGTCGAAGAACGAGTCGTCGACGCCGACCCGGTCGTGGCCGAGCAGCCCGGAAAACAGTGCGGCGATTCGGCGTTCGGTGGGCGTGGTCGGCTCGCGGTACTCCGCGCCGGCGGCGATCTCCGGGGCGGGCAGCGCGGTGCGGTCGATCTTGCCGTGGGCGGTGATCGGAATCTCGTCGAGCACCACGTAGGCGGCCGGCGTCATGTAGTCGGGCAGCGCCGCGGCCACCCGCGCGCGGATACGTTCGACCTCAACGGTTTCCGTGCCCTCGCCCGACGCGGGTGTCACGTAGCCCACCAGGCTCTTACCCAGGCCGGGCAAGTCGGAGGCGACGACGACGGCCTGGCCGACGCTGGGGTCCACCGAGATGGCCGCGGCGATCTCGCCCAGCTCGATGCGGAAGCCGCGGATCTTCACCTGCTCGTCGGCCCGGCCGACGAACTCGATATCCCCGTCGGCGTTACGGCGGGCCAGGTCTCCCGACCGGTACAGCCTGCCGCCCGCGGTGAACGGGTCGGCGACGAAGCGCTCGGCCGTCAGCCCGGGCCGGCGGTGGTAGCCGTGCGCGACATGCATTCCACCGATGTAGATTTCGCCGATCACGCCCACCGGCACCGGCTGCAGCGCGTCGTCGAGCAGATAGACCTGCGTGTTGATCTTGGGTCGGCCGATCGGCACGATCCGGGCGCCCTGGGCGCCCTGCACCGGGTAGCTGGTGCAGTTCACCACCGTCTCGGTGGGGCCGTAGAAGTTGTACAGCAGCGCGTCGAAGGTGGCGTGGAACTTGTCGGCGATCTCGCCGGGCAGCGCCTCGCCACCGATGGGCACGCGGCGCAGGGTGCGCCACTGCTTGACGCCCGGCAGCGACAGGAACAGCCCCAGCAGCGACGGCACGAAGTGCATCGAGGTGATGCCTTCGCGGCTGAGCAGCTCGGTCAGGTAGCCGATGTCGCGCAACCCGTCGGGTCGCGGAATCACCAGCCCGGCACCCATGATCAGCGTGCCGAAGATCTCGCCCATGGACACGTCGAAGCTGGGTGACGCGACCTGCAGCAGCCGCTCGGTGTCGTCGATGCGGTACTCGTCGCCGAACCAGACGAAGTACTCGGCGATCGGCGCGTGCGGAACGGGAACGCCCTTGGGCAGCCCGGTCGAGCCGGAGGTGTAGATCAGGTAGGCGGTGTTCTGCGGGCCCAGCGGGCGAAGCAGGGTGGGCTCGGTGACCGGGTAGTCGTCCAGACCGGTAATCGGTTCGCGCAGAATCAGTTTGGCATCGGCGTCGCCGAGGATGAAGGTCAGCCGGTCCTGCGGGTAGGTGGGGTCCACCGGCAGATAGACCGCGCCCGATTTCAGAATGCCGAGCGAGGTGATGACCAGTTCGGGCGACTTGTCCAGCAGCACCGCGATCCGGTCCTCGGTGCCGATGCCCTGCTCGATGAGCCAGTGCGCCACCCGGTTCGACTCTTCGTCGATCTCGCGATAGGTGTACTCGCGGCCCTCGTAGACCACGGCGACGGCATCGGGTTTGAGCGCCGTCCGGCGGGTCACCAGGGCGGGCAGGGTCGCGGCCGGCGTGCTGAACTCTTCACCGGTCGACACCCGGCGCAGCCAGTCGGCGTCGTCGTCGCTCATCAACCTGCACGCCGACAGCCTGCCGTCGGGGTCGGCCAGCGCGCTGTCCAGCAGCACCACATAGTGGCGCAGCAGCTGTTCGACCAACTCGCGATCCAGCACCTCGACCAGGTACTCGGCCTCGACCAGCCCGCCGCCGCGGCCGTCCGCCACGCGAGCTAGCTCGACCATGAAACTCAGTGGCAGCTGGTTGAAGTGGCCGCGCAATTCGCCGCGCTCGCAGCGCACGCCGGCCGGCGCGAAGCCCGGTCCGTCGGCGTCGCGCTGCCCGAAGCTCACCCGCGTCATCCGGTCCGCGCCGTGCCGTCGGTCGGGATTGGATTCGCGTACCAGCCGATCCAGGTCGGCGCGCGAATGCGCGAACGCGCCGACCGCGTTGTCCCGCGTCTCGGTGAGCAGGTCGCGGAACGTCTGATGAGACTGCGGGCGCAGCCGGATCACGACCGTGTTGCCGTAGTAGCCGATCGCGTCTTCGGTTCCCACCCCGCGGTTGAGCACCGGCGCCGCGATCAGGAAGTCGGTCGATCCGGTGTAGCGGTGCACCAGCGCCGCGAAGGCCGCCATCAGCACCATGTACGGCGTGGCACCGGTTTCGCGTGCCAGCGCCGCCGCGTGGGCGATGACGTCCGCCGACAGCTGCGCGGTGGCGCGCTGCGCACGCAGGGTGCTCGGCACCACCGAACCGTTGGGGCCCGGAAGCTCAAGTGGCTCAGGTAGATCCGTAATCAGCGGCCGCCAGTAGTCAAGGTCTGCCGCGCGGCGTTCGTCGGACGCCGGATCGACGCCGGGGGCCAGCACCGCCGGTTCGCCGGCATACCCCTGCGGGTCGGCATACGCGTGGGTCAGGTCGGTGAAGAACGGTTCCCACGACCCGTCGTCCCAGGCGATGTGGTGGACCGTGATCAGCATCATCAACTCGCCGGCGGACAACCGCGCGACGGTGACCCGCAGCGGCGAATCCTTGGTCAGGTCGAACGGCCGGCCGAAGTCGCGCTGCGCCAACACGTCCAGCCGCAGCCGCCGCGCCTGGTCAGTCAGCTCGGACAGGTCGTGATCGGCCCACTCCGGGCGCAGCTCCGCACGGACCACCGGCTGCGGGTCGCCCTCGCTCGTGGTGTCGAACGTGGTGCGCAGCACGACGTGCCGCGCGGCCACGGCGTCGACCGCCTGGCGCAGCCGGGCGACGTCGACGGTGCCGGTGAGGCGGTAGGACACGCAGATGTTGAGCAACGCGCTGTCGGGGTCGACCGACTGCACGAACCACATCCGGTGCTGGCCGGCCGAGATCCGCGACTCGTCGTCCGCCACGGCCACGCCGCCCTCGGGCCTGGCCAGGCCGCGTTCGGCGATCTTGCGGCGCAACAGTTCCAAGCGCTGTTCGTCGAGCCGGGCGCTGGCCCCGGTGGTTTCAGTCACGCTAGGACTCCAACCTTTCTAGCATCGCGAGCTTCGAGTGTTGCTCCCCGTGGGGAGCGGCCGGGCGCTCAAAGGATCGCGCCGCCGGCGGTGTGGTTGAGTCGACGCGCAGGGCGTCGATCAGTTCGTGGACGGTGATGCCACCGAGCATGCGCGCCACCGGAACCGAGTTCCCCACGGTCCGGCGCAGCCGCTTGCGAAGGTCAAGCGCGAGCAACGAATCGACGCCGAGGTCGATCAGCGACGCGCTCGCATCGATCGATGCCGCGTCGCCCAGGTGCAGGGTCGCGGCCAGCTCGACGCGCACCACCTCGGCCAGTGGCTTCGCCGCGGCCTCGGTGCCGCCGTCGGTCGCACCGTCGCCGTCGTGCGGAGCGCTGAACGGCATTGGCATGCCCTGACTTTCGAAGAACACCGCGAGCCGGTCGAAGTCCGCGTCGAAGACCAGCGGATCGGTGCCGTAGCGGTAGAGGCTGGCCTCGATCGCCAGCTCAGGGTCCATCGCGACCAATCCGGACCGCTCGGTGCGGGTGATCTCGTTGGCCGCTACCACCCCGGCGCTTCGCCATAGCCCCCACCGGATCGCGGTGCAGTCGCGGCCACCGCGCCGCAGCTGGGCGGCCAACACGTCGAGCATCCGGTTGGACGCCGCGTACGCCGCGTGGCTGTAGCCGCCCCACACACCGAATACCGAGGAGCAGGCCAGGATCCGGCAGTCGTCTCGCAGCGGCCAGGCGTCGACCAGCCGCGCCAGGCCGACGACCTTCGCGGCGCAAACCTCGGCGACGTCCGCGCCGGTCAAGTCGGAACGGCGGCGGGCCCTGGCGATGCCGGCCGTGTGGATCACCAAAGAGGCACCGGCACCGGCGTATTCGGCCGCGACGGCGGACACCGCTGCGGCGTCGGTGATGTCGCAGCGTGGGGCCTGCACCTGCACGTCGTAGTTCTCGGCGAGCTGCGCCACGGCGGCGTCGTCAACACCGTTGCGGCTCAACAGTGTCAGCGTGCGCGCTCCGTGCTCGACGCAGTAGCGGGCGTACTGCAGGCCGATGGCCCCGCTGCCGCCGGTGATCACCACGTGGTCCAGGGCGGCGCCGTCCACCGGGCGCATCGTCGCCGACTCGCGGCAATCGCGGAACGTCCGGACGTAGCGTTGCGGCGACTTGCCGCCCCGCAGCGCGATCTCGGCCGCCTCGCCGAGCAGGGTGTCGACGACGGCGAGCGCCGTGTCGGCGTCGACGTCGCGGTGCGCGAGGTCGAGATGCCCGAAGGCCTGATCCGGGAATTCGAAGCCGACGCTGCGATGCATCGCGGCCAGCGCCGCCTGCGCGCCCGAGACATTCGGGTCGTCGGGACCTACCTGTTCGGCTCCGGCGGTGAGCAGCCAGACCGCCCGGCATCGCGGCCCGACGATCGCGGCGTAATCCGGCAGGCCCGCGTCCGTCCGCCCGCCGATCCGCTCGATCGCGGCGGCGGCGTCCGATCCGTCGAGCTCCGGCGCGATGATCGCCACGATCTCCGCCTCGTGGGGGGACACGGCGCGGCAGCCCGGGTGACCGGCGACCGCGTCGATCAGCCGTTGCGTCCAGGCCGCGGGTTCGCCGACAAACCCGATGCCGCAGGCCGTTACGCGGTCGGTGGGCGATGGCGCCGCGGGCTGCCAGTCCTCGGCCGCGACGGTCAGCGCGGGAACCGGTGCGCTGTCGGCCAGCGGTTCCGGTGTCGCCCACAGGTGCAGCGCCCGCATCGGCGCATTGGGGAACTTTCGCAGCAGCGGCGGCTGGATACCCGCCGGCAGGGCGTTGGCCCACCGGCAGTCGGGGTACGCGGTCGCGACGGCGGCGAGGTTCGACGACAGCGAGTCGGCAATGGACTTGTCCCGATGGCCGGAGCCGACCGCCACGCCCCACTCGTCGTCGAGGATGTCGGCCAGCGGATACAGCAGCGACGGGTGCGCGGACATCTCCACGAATACGTCGGCGCCCGACTTCTGGGCGAACTGCACGGCCCGGTCGAACCGCACGGTGCCGCAGAGGTTTTCGTACCAATATTCGGAGAAGTCGGTATCGGCGCCCACCTCGGCGCCGAAGGTGGATCCGATGAACTTCATCGGTCCGTCCCGGAAGGCCGAGTCGGGGACGCGCTCGATCAGGTTGTTGCGCAACGGCCTTAGCGCACTGGTGTGCCCCGGATAGTCGACGGCCAGTTGGTGGGTGAAGATGTCCCGCTGCCCCGCCAGCCGCACCGCGGCGGCCACCGCGTCCACATCGCCGGACACCACGGTCGACGACGGGCCGTTGACCGCCGAGACCTCCAGCCAGCCCGCGGTGTCGGCCAGCACGGACTCGGACTCGTCGACGCCGGCGCCCAGCACCGCCATCGCGTACCGGCCGGTCAGGCTGTCGACGACGGTGGCGCGCGCCCCCACCAGAGCGACGGCATCGGCAAGCGATACCGCCTGCGCCACATGGGCCGCCGCGACCTCGCCGAGACTGTGCCCGACGGTCATGTCCGGGAACACCCCGAAGAACCGCCACGCCGCGGCCAGGCTGACCGCATGGGTGAACTGCGCGCCTTGGATCTCGGTCCGGGCCCAGTCCCGATCCAGCTCGCCCACCAGATACGGCAGCGGGGAAGCAAAGCCGGCGGCGAGGAACGCGTCCGCGCAGCTGTCGGCCGTCTCGCGGTAGGCCGGCAGCCGGCCGTAGGCGTCGGCGCCCATCCCCCGCCATTGGTTGCCCTGGCCCGGAAAGACGAACGCGATGCGCGGCGCCGCGGCCCCGGTGGCACGGGCGACCAGCTCGTGGTCGTCGCCGCGGGCGATCGCCGACAGCGCCTCGACCAGCTCGGCGCGGTTCGCGGCCCGCGCGACGGCGCGGTGGCGCCGCACCCGCCGCAGCCGCATCAGCGTCGCGGCGACCGCCGCGACCACCTCGGCGGAATCGCCGGCGCTGCGGTCGAGATAGTCCAGGATCGCCGCGGCTTCCTGGCGGATGAGCTCTTTGTCGTGCGCGGTGAGCAGCACCGGGACACGGCCGTCGGGCAACACATGAGTGAGCACTAGGCGACCTCGGGGACGGACACGATCAGGTGCGCGTTAGTGCCGGCGATTCCGAAGGCGGATGCCACGGCGGTCCGCAGGCCGCCGATCGCGGGCCAGGGTGTGAGGGTCTGCGCGAGCCGTAAACCCTGGCTGTCCCAGTCGATTTCGGGGCTGGGTTCGGCGGCGTGCAGGGTGGGCGGTACGGCGCCGTGTTCAGCGGAGATCAGGACCTTGGCCAGCCCGAGTGCGCCCGCCGCGGCCAGCGAATGGCCGACATTGGATTTCACCGATCCCAGCAACGCACCGGTTCCCGGCGCGACGTCGCCGTAAGTCTTTGCCAGCGAGTGCAATTCGGTGCGGTCGCCGAGCCGTGTGCCGGTGCCGTGGCCCTCGATCATCCCCACCTCTTCGGGCTTGATCTCGGCCCGGTCGATGGCGCGGCGGAATAACCGAACCTGCGCCTCCTCGCTGGGCGCGCTCAGGCCGGCGCTGCGCCCGTCCTGGTTGACGGCAGTGGCGCGGACCTCGGCCAGGATCGGCCTGCCGTCACGCAGCGCGGCCGATTTGCGTTGCAGCACAAACATGGCCGCTCCTTCGGCCCACACCGTCCCGCTCGCGTGGGCGCTGTACGGGCGGCACACGCCGTCGTCGGACAGGGCATGCTGTTTGGAGAATTCGACGAAGAAGCCGGGCGAGCCCAGCACGTTGACGCCGCCGGCCAGCGCCATGTCGCAGTCCCCGTTCTGCAGCGAGCGCACGGCGACGTGGAAGGCCACCAGCGCGGACGCGCACGAGGAGTCGAGGGTGAGGGCCGGTCCGGACAGCCCGAGCGTGTAGGCGATCCGGCCGGAGATCACGCTCAGCGCGGTGCCGGCGAGCAGGTGACCGCTGTGCCCGGAAAACTCCGCCATCTCCGGCCCGTATCCGGTGGCGGACGCGCCGACGAAGCAGCCCACGTCGTGGCCGGCCAAGTCGTCGGGATTGATGCCGCTGTTTTCCAGCGCGCGCCAGGAAACCCGGAGCACGACCCGCTGCTGCGGATCCATGGCGACGGCCTCGCGGGGCGAGATGCCGAAGAATTCCGGGTCGAAGGTCGTTGCGCCGCGCAGGAACCCGCCCTTGTCGTGGATCTCCTTGAACCCGCTGCGGCGCGATCCGGCCAGCAGGTCCGCGACCGCCCAGCCGCGATCGGTGGGGAACGGGCTCAGCGCCTCGCGGCCGTTCACCAGCAGCTCCCAAAAGCCGTCGGCGGTGTCGATGCCGCCGGGCGCCTCGACGCCCATGCCGACGATCACGACGGGATCGAACCCGTTGTCAGGCATCGGCATTCACCTGCGCGGCGACCGAATCGACATGGTCGTAAAGATAGAAGTGGCCGCCGTCGTACAGCGACAGCTCATACGATCCGGCGGTGTGCCTCGCCCACAGCCGCAGCACTTCGATGGCGATGCGATGGTCGTCGCGCCCGCCGAGGACGTGGATGTCGGTGCCGACCCGGATGTCGGGGCTGGGCTCGTAGCGGTTGAACGCCTCGTAGTCGGCGCGCATCGCGGTGGCCAGCAATTCGGAAAACTCCTCGTCGGCAAGGAGTTCGGGATCGGTGCCACCCAAATCGGCGAGCTCGGCCAGCACCTCGTCATTGCTGGTCGGCAGCTCCGGCATCTCGGCGACCACGCACGGCGGCGGTCCGGCCGATGCCCACAGCTTCTGCACGGCGACACCGCGCTCCTCGGCGACCCGGGCGAACTCGAACGCGACGACCGCACCCATGCTGTGCCCGAACAACCGCAGCGGCGCAACACTGCCCCACGGGCCGGCCTCGAAGAGGCCGAGGGCAAGGTCGTGCACGGTTTCGTGCGCCGGCTCGTTCAGCCGATCGGCCCGCTGCGGATACTGCACGATGTAGGTGTCCGCGCCAGCGGCCAGCGCGCTGGCCAGCGCCCGGTAGCTCGCCGCGGCCGCCCCGGCATGGGGAAAGACCACGATCGCGCCCTTGGAGGGCCCTGACGATCCGGCGTTGCGTCCCGGGATGCGCTTGATCCAGGACGGAAACGTCGAAGGCGTACTCACCAGGTCTTGGAATGTCATTGCACCGCTTCGCATTCCGCGGGCTGTCCGGATGCCGCCAGCACCGAGTCGGCGTCCATGCCGATGACCTCGAGATACAACTCGGCGACCTTGTCGAGCCGACCGGGCTCACGCTCGCCACGGGCGAGTAGCCCGGCGAGCGTCGAAACGGTGCGGTTGGCGAAGATGTCGGCGACCATGATGTTGGGCGTGTCCAGCCAGGCGCGAATTCGCGCAACCGCCTGGGTGGCCAGCACCGAATCGCCGCCGAGCGCGAAGAAGTCGTCGTCGATGCCCACGCGATCCAAGCCGAGCAGGTCCCCGACGATCGCGGCGAGCGCGGATTCCAGCGCCGTCGACGGCGCCCGGTAACCCGGTGCTTCCGTGTCCGAGCTCGACACCGCGGCGCCCAGCAACCGGGCGACGGCACGCCGGTCGATCTTGCCGGCGTCGGTGAACGGGATCGTCTCGACCGCGACGATGTGGCGCGGAATCATGTGTGTCGGAAGCAGATCAGCGAGGGCCGCACGGATCCGCTCGGCATCGTTCGTCGTGTCCGCGCAGACCGCTGCCGCGAGCACCTCGGCGCCGCCCGACCCGGACAACAAAGCGACCACCGCCATGCCCACGCCCGGTATCCGCCGCAGCGCGGCCTCGACCTCGCCGAGTTCGATTCGGTATCCGCTGATCTTGATTCGGTGATCGGCGCGGCCGACGAATTCCAGTGTGCCGTCGGGCCAATACCGCACCAGGTCGCCGGTGCGGTACCACCGCCGGCCGTCGTGCTCGACGAAACGGTCCGCCGTCAGGTCGGGACGTCCGCGGTAGCCGCGCGCGATGCCTCGGCCGGACACCCAGAATTCGCCGGCGACCCAGTCCGGGCAGTCGTCCCCGGTGTCGCTGACGACGCGGCACGCGTTGTTGTCCAGCGGGGTCCCGAACGGCAGGGCCGTCCAGTCGTCCGGCATGTCGTCGGTGACCTCGAAAATGGTGTTGTGCACTGGTGTTTCGGTCGCGCCGCCCAGGCCGGCGAAGCGCAGACGGGGCGCCTCGGCCCGCAGTTGGCGCACCACCTCGGGCCGCACCCAGTCACCACCGGTGGGTATCACCCGCACCGACGACAGCCGGCCGTGGCCGACCTCGATCAGCATCTCCAGCCAGCCCGGCATGAAGTGCAGCACGGTGACGTGATGTTCGTCGATGAGCCGGGCCCAGGCGTCGGGATCGCGGCGCTGCGCTTCGTCGACCACCACGATCGACCCACCGGTCCGCAGGGTGACGAACAGGTCCATCACCGAGATGTCGCCCTCCAGCGTCGACAGGGCCAGGCAGCGATCCGCGGGGCCGATGTCGAAGTGCCGGCCGATGAATTCCACGGTGTTCATCGCGGCGTCGTGAGTGACCTCCACGCCCTTGGGCTCACCGGTGGAGCCCGAGGTGAACAGCACGTAGGCGAGGTCGGCGGGATCGACTCTGGCGCAAGCGGTCTCGGCTGGGGCGCCCGCCAACACGTCGGCGAGCGTCAGCGCGGGCACCGGCAACGGCTGTTGCTGGCCGCCGCACACCAGGGCCAGGCGCACCTCGCCGGTCGTCAGGATGCGGTCCGCGCGGTCGCGCGGTTGGTCGGCGCCGATCGGCAGGTAGGCCGCGCCCGCGGCCAGGATGCCCAACACGGCGGGCACCTGCTCGGCCGTCTTCGGCCCTACTACGGCGACCGCCTCGCCGGCGCCGACCCCTGCGGCACGCACCGCCTCGGCGACGGCCAGCACCTGATCGCGCAGCTGCGCGTAGCTGAGGTCGCCGGAAGTGGCGAACACCGCCGGCGCATCGGGCTGCCGCTCGGCCTGCCGAAAGAACCCGTCGTGCAAGGCTTCTCCGCTGGGTTCGGCCGTGCGGCCGTTGACCACGGCGCGCACCGCCCGCTGCGCGGCAGGCACGGCGGAGGGATCCGGGGCGTCCCAGACGTCGTCGCCGGATGCCAGCCGGAGCAGTTCGTCGATCTGGTGGGCGAACATGGCATCGACGACGCCCGGCGCGAATACGCCGTCGCGCACATCCCAGTTCACCAGGACGCCGCCGTCGAACTCGGTCACCTGCGCGTCCAGCAGCACCTGGGGGCCCTGCGAGATGATCCACTCGGGCGAGCCGAATTGCCCTGTGACATCGGCGCTGAACAGTTCGCCGAGGCCCAGCGCGCTGGTGAAGACCACCGGCGCCAGCACCTGGGTGCCGCGATGGCGGCTGAGGTCGCGCAGCACGGACAGCCCCGAATAGGACGCATGCGCCGCCGCCGTCCGCATCGACTCCTGCACGGCCTCGGCCCGTTGCGCCGCGGTAGCCGCAGCCGTCAGGTCGACGTTGAGCAGTAGCGAGGAGGTGAAGTCGCCCACCAGCTTCTCGACGTCGGGGTGCAGGGCCTGGCGGCCGAACAGCGGGACGTTCAGCAGGAACCGCGACGAAGCCGACCAGCGGGCCAGGGCGTTGGCGAACGCCGCGGCCAGCGCCATCGCCGGGGTGATCCCCCGCGCGCGGGCGCGGGAGTACAGCGCGTCACGTGTCGCCGGGTCCAGCCAGTGCCAGCGGCGGATGCTTTGGCGCGAGTCGCGGTCACCGCTCGTAGGCGGCATCGGCGGGTCCGGCAGCGCCGCGATGCGCTGCGCCCACCACTCTCGGTCGGCGTCGCGGGCCGGCTGCGGCTGCGCCTCCTCGCGGGCGATGGCCTGGCGGTATTCGCGGTAGCTGTATTCCAGCTCGGGCAGGTCGGAGCCCAGGTACAGCGCGGCGAGGTCGGACATCAGGGTGCGGTAGCTCATCGCGTCGGCGGCCTGCATGTCCAGGTCGACGTGCAGCCGCGACCGCTCGCCGGGCAGCAACGTCAGCGCGAGCTCGAACACCGCGCCGTCCAACTCCTGATGCGACTTGGCATCGCGGATCGCGGCGAGCCGCCGACCGACGGCCCCGGCGTCCAGCTGGCGCAGGTCCTCGACGGCGACCGGGAAGTCGCCGCACTCGTCCGCCGGGGCGATGTGCTGGGTGCCGTCGGGCGAGAACCGCACCCGCAGCATCGGGTGGCGCAGCGCCAGCCGGGTGGCCGCCGCGCGCAGCCGGTCGGGATCGGTCGCCCCGCCGTCGAACTCGACATACAGATGCCCTGCCACCCCGCCGAACTGCTGGTTCGCGGCGCGGCCGACCCACATCGCGTGCTGCATGGGGGCCAACGGAAAGGGCTCGCCCGACGCGTCGGCGGCGTCGGCCTCGGGGGGCGTCGCGTCGGCAGGCCGGTCGACGGCCTGCGAGCCGGTGGCCACCAGCTCCGACCAGGCCTCGATGGTCGGGCTGGCGGAAAGCGCGGCGAAGTCGACGTCGATGCCTTGTTTGCGCCATTTGCCGGCCAGCGACATCATCCGGATGGAGTCCAAGCCCTGGCCGATCAGGTTGCTACCCGGGTGCACCGCGTCGACGCCGACGCCGAGGAGCTCCGCGACTTCCGCGCGGATGTCCTCCGAGTACGCCGGGGAACGCACCACGAATCCTCCTGAATTAGCACAGGCTGCCCTAATTTTTGAAAGTTAGCCTATCCTCTGTCCCGGCACAGCTACCAAGCCCCCCTCTAAGGAACCCAGGTGATCCCGAACACAGCGCAGCCCCTGGAAGGCTTCGTGCCGTTCCCTGCCGACCGAGCGGCCGCCTACCGGGCCGCGGGCTACTGGACGGGACGCCCCCTGGACACCATCCTGACGGACGCGGCGGCGCGGTGGCCAGACAAAATCGCGGTGCGCGACACAAGGGCGGACCGGGGCTCGGGCCTGACGTTTGCTGGGCTGCACGACGCGGCCAACCGCGCCGCCGCCGGGTTGCGCGGCGTGGGGATCGCACCGGGCGACCGGGTGCTGCTGCAGCTGCCGAACACCGCGCAGTTCGCGGTCGCGCTGTTCGGGCTGCTGCGCGCGGGGGCGATACCGGTGATGTGCCTGCCCGGCCACCGGGCCGCGGAGCTGTCGCATTTCGCCGTCGTCAGCGGGGCCACCGGGTTGCTGATCGCCGATATGGCAAGCGGATTCGACTACCGGCCGATGGCGCGCGGCCTGGTCGCCGATCACCCCGGCCTGAAGCACGTCATCGTCGACGGCGACCCCGAGGAATTCGTCTCGTGGCGCGAGCTGCGCTCGGCGGCCTCCGCCGACCCCGCGACGCCGCCCGTCGACCCGAATTCGCCTGCGCTGCTGCTTGTTTCGGGGGGCACCACCGGACTGCCCAAGCTCATCCCCCGCACCCACGACGACTACGTGTTCAACGCGACCGCGAGCGCCGAACTCTGCGGGCTGGGTCCCGACGACGTCTATCTGGTGCTGCTGTCGGCGGGGCACAACTTCCCGCTGGCCTGCCCCGGGCTGCTCGGCGCCATCGCCGCGGGCGCCACCACGGTGTTCGGCACCGACCCCAGCCCCGAGGCCGCCTTCGCGGCGATCGCGAACCACGGCGTTACCGTCACCGCGCTGGTACCCGCGCTGGCCAAGCTGTGGGCGCAGGCCTGCGACTGGGAGCCGGTGACGCCAAAGACCTTGCGACTGTTACAAGTTGGTGGGTCCAAGCTGGAGGCCGACGACGCCCGCCGGGTCCGTGACACGCTGACCCCGGGCCTGCAGCAGGTGTTCGGGATGGCCGAGGGGCTGCTGAACTACACCCGCCTGGACGACCCGGTCGAGGTCGTGGAGAACACCCAGGGCCGGCCGCTGTGCGCGGACGACGAACTGCGCATCGTCGACGGCACGGGCGCGGCGGTGGGCCCCGGCGTCGAGGGCGAGCTGCTGGTGCGCGGCCCCTCCACGCTCAACGGCTACTTCCGCGCCGAGCGCGACAACGAGCGCAGCTTCGATCCCGACGGGTTCTACCGCAGCGGCGACCTGATCCGCCGCCGCGACGACGGCAACCTGGTGGTCACCGGCCGGATCAAGGACGTGATCACCCGCGCGGGCGAGACCGTCGCCGCCCAGGACCTCGAGGAGCGGATGCTGACCCACCCGGCGATCTTCTCGGCCGCGGCCGTCGCGCTGCCTGACCCGTACCTTGGCGAAAAGATCTGCGCTGCGGTCGTTTTCACCGGTCCGCCGATCAGCCTGGCCGAATTAAACGCCTACCTCGACGAGCGCGGGGTCGCCGCGCACGCGCGACCCGACATGTTGGTCGCGCTGCCGGCGCTGCCGACCACGCCGATCGGGAAGATCGACAAGAAGGCGATCATCCGTCAGGTCACCGACGCGGATTAACGCCCGTCGGTGTGCCGAGTGTGCGGTGACGACCGTCGGTGTGCAATTACGGATTTCGGTGTGCACCCAGGGCGGGGCGCCTCGGCGTGTCGCCGCCGTCAGGGCACACCCAGTACCGCCACCGCAAACCCAGCGGGCGAGGCGGCCAAACTCAACCCCCAAGCAGGCGTTGCTTCTGCTCGGCGAACTCTTGGTCAGTCAGGGCGCCACTGTCGCGGAGCTCGGCGAGTTTGCCGAGCAGATCGGTCATTTCGCGCATACCGGCGGCGGTTGCGGCCCCCTGGCCGGCCGGCTTTTCGTCGCGACCGATCGGGATCACGGCGGCACCCACCCGAGCGCCCTCCCCCTTGTCGGCCCTGCGGCTGCGGGAATCGGCCGCGTCGCGTCCCGCCAGGGACATCAGCGGGGCGCCGCCGAACAGCGGCATTCCGCTGAGCAGGCCGCGGCCCGCCGGAGCCGGAGTGGCGCTGGGTGACTCCGCGGCAACCAGCCGCATCTCCGGGGCCCCGCTGGCCCACCCCTGCGGCACCGACAGCTTGCCGAGCGCGTCCGCCCGGCCGCGGCCCGCCGAGACCGTCGTCGCCGGCTCGGGCTGCCGCGCCGCCGCGCCCAGTTGCGGCTGGGGCGCTGAGACCACCTTGGTCCCGCCGATCTTGTGTTCCGCGTCGGAGATGAACCCCGCCGTACCCGAAAACCCGAGCAGCCCAAGGCCGTTTCCGAACAATCCGGAGCCGAGCGAGATCACGTCGTACGGATTGCTGAACTCCGACAACTCCGACGATGTGGTGAGCGTTTGCAGCGCGTTCGGCACCGTCGACATCACCTGGCCGCTGGACAGCGCCGTCTGTGCGTGCCCAGCCGAGGTCCCGGCGGCCTGGGCCGTCGCGGCGGCCTGCGCGCCGAGTCCCTGCTGATTGGTGGTCTGCTGCGGCGGCGTGAACGGACTGACCTGCGCGGCCGCCTTCGCCTCGCCGGCGTAGGAATACATTGCCGTGACGTCCTGGGCCCACATCTCCGAATAGGCGACCTCGTTGGCCGCGATCGCCGCGGCGTTCTGGCCCATCAGGTTCGTCGCGATCAGCGACGTCAACTCGGCGCGGTTGGACGCGATCACCGCCGGCGGGACCGTCATCGCGAAGGCCGACTCGTAGGCGGACGCGGCGGCCTTCGCCTGGGCGCCCGGCCTGGTTGGCCTGCGCCGCCGTGGTGTGCAGCTCGTTGGCCAATTCATCCCATGCCGTCGCGGCGGCCAGCATCGACCCCGCGCCGGGGCCGGCGTACATGCGCCCGGAGTTCACCTCCGGGGGCAACACCGCAAAATGCATTGCGTTTCCCCTGGAATTCGGGGAGGCGTCCATGGTGCCGCCTCCATCACGCCCCGGTACGTACCACGCAGCCCGCAAGTTTTAATCCTCACGCCGGCGGTGCGCGCCGTCGAAGACGCTTCGCCAATCTCCTTTTGCCACCGACCTTTCCGCTGGGTATCGCGGTGCAGGCGCCTTGGTGCCGACGCGACGAAGCCGGCGAATAGTGGTCAGGTTCACAGGCCGGGCCGACGCGACACACGGCAATACTGCCATTGACGAATGTCACCATTTGCGGTTGACTTCTGGCATGGCGGACATCGTCGTCCCGGCTCGTGGATCATTGCGGTCCCGCGGCGCGGCAGCGGTCAGCACGTACACGCTGCGGCCGATCGGCGGGCTGTTGCCGGCCGAGCGGGCATGGGGAATTTGGCTGTCGCGCCAGATCATCGCGCGAGTCATGGACACCTTCGGACCGTCGCTGGCGGGAACCCGCGTTCAACAGGTCGACGCCAGGTTGCCCGACGGCCGCCGCGTCAAGGGCGAATGGGTGTACGGGCCGCGCACGCCGACGAGCGAGCATCGGCGTTCCTCGACCGTTAGCGAAGCGATCTATTACGTGCACGGCAGCGGCTACGCCATGTGTTCGCCAAAAACCCACCGCCGGTTGACATCCTGGCTGTCGTCGCTGACCGGGTTGCCGGTATTCAGCGTGGACTACCGGCTGGCGCCACGCTATCGCTTCCCCACCGCCGCCGACGATGTCCGCGCGGGCTGGGATTGGTTGGTCGAAGCCTGCGACGTGCCCGCGAAACGCATTGTGGTCGCTGGTGATTCGGCTGGCGGCCATCTGGCGGTCGACCTGTTGCTGCAGCCCGAGGTCACCGTCAGCTCCCCCGCCGCGCTGGTGCTGTTCTCGCCGCTGATCGACATGACCTTCGCGCTGTCGCTGGCGCGCGAGGCGATCCGCCGCGATCCCGCCGTCCGGGTGGCCGACGCGGCCCGCCTGGTCGCGCTGTATCACCCCGGCGTCGACCTCGCCCATCCCCGGTTGACGCTCGACGTCGCGGGCGGGGCGATGCTGCCGCCGACGCTGATCCAGGCCGGCGGGGCCGAAATGCTGCAGGACGACGCGCGGCAGCTGGCCGCCGACATCAAGGCGGCGGGCGGGCGCTGCGAACTGCAGGTCTGGCCGCACCAAGTCCACGTCTTCCAGGCGCTGCCACGGATGGCGCCCGAAGCGGCCAAGGCCATGGCCTACGTCGCGCGGTTCGTCGCCCACGCACTGCAGGATGCGCGGGCCGCCAAAACCGAGGCGGGCTGACGATGATCGGACCCCTGGACAGGCTGCTGGGCAAACCCAAAACCAGCCACGGCGCCGCGGCAGTGGTGACCGGCGCGGGCAGCGGGATCGGTGCGGCGTTCGCCGTCGAACTCGCCCGTCGCGGTGGCGCGGTGGTGTGCAGCGACATCGACGAGGCCCGGGCCCAGGCGACGGCCGCGTCGATCGCCGATCAAGGCGCGAAGGCGACGGCAGTCCGCTGCGACGTCTCGCAAATCGACGACGTCAGCGCGCTGGCTGAACAGGCGCAGTCATGGCTGGGGGGCCCGCCCACGCTGGTGATCAACAACGCCGGCGTCGGCGCCGGCGGCGCGGCGATCGGCGATGTGCCCCTTGACGATTGGGCGTGGACCCTGGGCATCAACCTGTGGGGCCCCATCCACGGCTGCCACGTGTTCGCGCCGATCCTGCGCGACGCCGGGCCTACGAGTTCTGGGCATGGCCCCCGCGGGATCATCAACGTCGCCTCAGCGGCCGCGTTCGGCGCGGCCCCCGGCATGGCCGCCTACAACGTCAGCAAGGCCGGTGTGCTTTCGCTTTCGGAAACCCTGGCCGCCGAATTGTCCGGCACCGGAATACGGGTCACCGTGCTGTGCCCGACGTTCGTCAAGACCAACATCCTCGAATCGGGCCGCATCACCCAGGAATCCACCGAGCTGGCCACCAAGCTGATGCGCTGGACCGGGCTCTCGGCGGAGAAGGTGGCGCGGACCTGCCTGGACGCGCACGACCGCGGCGAGCTCTACTGCATGCCGCAGCTCGACGCCAAGTTCGGCTGGGGCGTCAAACGCATTGCCCCACATACATATACACGGGTTACCGGCCTGGTGTCCCGCGCGAACATGCACTGATAAACCCGAGGGGAAGGGGCTGCTGGTGTCCATCGACATGGAAGCCATGCTCGCCAAGATCAAGGATCGGCAGTGGGCGCTCGCCGACATCGACTGGGACGCACCGGGCGCCGAGACCATCAAGCCCGAATTCCGGCCCAAGCTCAAGGCGTTCATGGCCGACCTGTGCTGGATCGAGAACATCGGCGCGCGCGGCTTCGCGGCGCTGGCGAAGAAGGCGCCCGACCCGACCATCGCCGAGATCTACCGGTACTTCCACGCCGAGGAGCAGCGCCACGCCAATGCCGAACTGGCGTTGATGAAGCGCTGGGGCATGCTCGAGGACGGCGAAATCCCCACTCCCAACGTCAACATCCGGTTGGCCATCGAGTGGCTGGACACCTTCGCCGACGACATGCCGCTGTCGGTGCTGGGCACCGTGATCCCGATGCTGGAGGTGGCACTCGACGGCGCGCTGCTGAAGTTCCTGCTGGAATCCGTGGAAGACCCGGTCTGCCATCAGGTGTTCGAGAAGATCAACAACGACGAATCACGGCACATCACCGTCGATTTCGAGGTGCTGGAGATGATCGGCAACGCAAAAGCCCGCCGGCTGGCCATCGAGCTCGTCGGCCGGTTCGCCTCCCCGGGCCTGATCCTCGGCATGGTCATGTACGTGCCGCTGCTGAACCGGGTCCGCAACGAGATGGCCGGCATGGGGATGGACGCCGAGCGACTGTTCAACGCGGTCAATCGCTTCAAGCAACTCGGCGACCGGGGCGAACTTACCCGACGGGTGCCCACCTACAAGTTGCTCAAACGGCACGGCATGTGGGTGGTCAACCCCAAGCACCCGTATCAGCTGCTGGCCAATTCCATGGTGTGGCTGTCGGACTTCTATCCCAAGCCGCTGCTGAGGCCGATGCCGAGCTGGTCTCGGGAACTCACCCACGACCCGGCGGCGTGATCATGAGCAACGACCACACCTACGCAACCCTGATCGTCGGCGCCGGCTTCACCGGGCTCGGCACCGCAATCAGGTTGGCCGAGGCCGGTATCACCGACATCGTCATCCTGGAGCGGGCCGACCGGGTGGGCGGAACCTGGCGCGACACCACCTATCCCGGGGCCAGCTGTGACGTCCCGTCGCTGCTGTACTCGTACTCCTTCGTCAAGAACCCGGCCTGGTCGCGAACGTACTCACCAGCCCCGGAAATCTGCCGGCATCTGGAAGACATGGCGACCAAGTTCGACATCCGCCGTCACATCCGGTTCTCCCACGAGGTCAACGACCTGACCTTCGACGAGGACGACGGCGTGTGGACGGTCAAGACCAAGAACCGCAAACGTTTTCGGGCCCGCACCGTCGTGCTCGCGTCGGGTCCCCTGTCGGACGTCAGCTTCCCGCAGATCCGCGGCCTGGACACCTTCAAGGGGCACAAGATCCACAGCGCCCGCTGGGATCACGACTACGACTTCACGGACAAGCGGGTCGCCGTCATCGGTACCGGCGCCAGTGCCATCCAGATCGTTCCCGAACTGGTCAAGCGGGCCGGGTTCGTCAAGGTCTTCCAGCGCACCCCCGGCTGGGTGCTGCCCCGCCTGGACATGGCGACCCCGGCGGCGCTGCAGGCCTTGTTCGCCAAAGTCCCTGCCGTCCAACAGCTTGCCCGCCAGGCGCTGTTCTGGGGTCATGAAGCCAGCGCGACCGCCCTGGTGTGGGACACCCCGCTCACGTCGCTGGTGGCGCGGCTCGGCCAGGCCCATCTGCGTGCCACGGTCAAAGACGCGTGGTTGCGTCGGCAGCTGACCCCGGATTTCGCGCCCGGCTGCAAGCGCATGCTGGTCTCCAGCGATTACTACCCCGCGCTGCAGCGCGACAACTGCAAGCTGATCTCCTGGCCCATCGCGACGCTGAGCCCGGTCGGCATCCGCACCAGCGACGGCATCGAGCACCACCTCGACTGCATCGTGTTCGCCACCGGCTACGACGTCCACCTCGCCGGGCCGCCGTTCGCCGTCACCGGTATCAGCGGCCGCTCGCTGGCCGACGAATGGGCCGACGGCGCACAGGCTTACAAGAGCATCAACGCGCATGGCTATCCGAACCTGTTCTTCATGACCGGCCCCAACTCCGGGCCCGGCCACAACTCGCTGCTGGTCTACATCGAGGGCCAGCTCGACTACGCGGTCCGCGGCATCCGCACCATCCTCGACGAGGATCTGCGCTACCTCGATGTGCGCGCCGAAGTCCAGCTGCGCCACAACGAGAACATCCAGCGCCGGCTGACCAAGACGACCTGGATGTCGGGCTGCCGCAGCTGGTACCTCACCAAGGACGGATTCAACGGCTCGATGTATCCCGGTTTCGCGACGCAGTATCTTCGCCAGATGAGCGATTTCCGCTACGCGGACTACCAGGCGGTGGCGCGCCGGGCCACGGCGCGCGTCACCTCCAGCGCCTGAGGCCGAGATGGCACAGAACCGACCGGAACCCGGCACGGTCGCCAGCGTCCTCTACAACGTGCGGCGGGCGCCCAAACGCGTTCGGCGCCAATCGCGGGACTTCATCGAGAACGCGGTGTCTCAGCTCTTCGACGCGGCCGCGCGGCATCCGCAGGGGGTCGCGGCCTCCGGGGAGTACCGGATCGACGACCTGGCCCGGCTGGCCGGCACCACCACCCGCAACATCCGGGTGTACCGCGACCGCGGGCTGTTGCCGCCGCCGCTGCGGGTCGGCCGCATCGCGCTGTTCAACGACACGCACCTGACCCGGCTGCGGCTGATCACCTCGATGCTCGACCGCGGCTACAACATCGCGCACGTGCGGGAGATGCTCAGCGCATGGGAAGAGGGCAAGAACCTGGGCGACGTGCTGGGCCTGGAGACGGCCATCGTGGGCAGCTGGACCACCGAGAAGCCGGAGACCATGCCGCTCGCCGACGCCCAGCGCCTCGTCGACGACCCGACCGCGTTCGAGCGGCTGGTCGCGCTGCAGGTGATCCGGGTCGACGGCGAGCGGGCGACCGTCAACCGTCCCAAGCTGATCGAGGCGTTCAACGAGATCCGCGGCTACGGCGTCGAATTGGCGAAGCTCGTCGACCTGCACGAGCAGATCGTGCCCGAGATCGACAAGATCAGCGACCTGCTGGTGCGCGCGGGCGCCGAACACGTCATCGACAAGATCAAGCCCGGCCAGGCGCTGCCCGCCGACGCCGAGGTGGCGGAGCTGATCACCATGCTGGTCCGGTTCCGCACCCAGGCGGTGTCGACCGTCACGGCAACGCTCGCGTCCTCGATCGAATCCAACATCGAGTCGTTGGTCAGCCGCATCCTCGCCGACTATCTCGAACAATCACCCGAGGCCGTCCCCGACGAGCTCGCCGCGCGGCGGAAGGCGAACTGAGAACCTACTGGCGCGCAACCAGATACGGCGCCAACGTGGACAGCTTCTCGCAGGTCTCCTCGAACTCGCGCTCGGGGTTGGACTCCTCGATGATGCCGGCACCGGCCCGCAGCCATGTCTTGCCGTCGCATTCGTAGGCGGCGCGCAGGGTCAGCGCGGCATCCAGCCCGCCGTCGGCCGAAATCAGCACCACCGCACCCGAATACAGACCGCGCGGCCCCTCGTCGAGCCGGAGGATGGCGTCGACGCCGGTGGCCTTCGGGATGCCCGACGCGGTGACCGCCGGAAACAGCGCCTCCAGCGCGTCCATCCGGTCCCTCGACGAATCCAGGCGGGCGCTGATCGTAGAGCCGAGGTGCTGCACGCTCCCCCGCTCCCGCACCGTCATGAAATCGGTGACCACCGCGGTGCCCGGCTCGGCGACCTCGCTGATCTCCTGCAGCGAGCTTCGTACCGAAATAGCATGCTCGACAATCTCTTTCGAGTTCGACTCGAGGTCATTTCGGGCCTCGCGGTCGTGCGCCGCGCCACGGCCGAAGGCGCGCGTGCCGGCCAGCGGCTCGGTCACGACTTCACCATCGCGAACGGCGGTGACCAGCTCGGGGCTGTAGCCGATCGCGCGAATCCCGCCCAGCCGCAACAGGAACGAACGCACCGGGGTGTTGTGTCGGCGCCCCAGCCGGTAGCTCGACGGGAAGTCAAGCGCGAACGGCACTTCCACGCTGCGGGAAAGGATCACCTTGTGGTAGCTGCCCGCGGCGATCTCGGAGACTGCCGTCGCCACCCGTCCGCGATAGTCGGAGTCGTCCGGGGTGACGTCGATCCCGGACGCGTCGGCCACGTCGGGCACGCCGTGGCGAAGCAATTCGAGGACGGCCGCGCGGTGCCCGGCGGCCTCACCGAAGAACGAAACGTCCTCGTGGGTCACCACGATGCGGGCCCGCGGCGAGAAGACCCGGGCCAGCGGGGTCGCCGGCGCCAACCGCGACTGCAGCCCGTAGCGGTAGACGCCGAACTCGAACGCGATCCAGCCGAACAACTCGTCGGTCTCCAGCAACAATCGATCGACGGCCTCGCCGAGCATGGGCCCGGGTCGCCCGGTCCACGATTGTCGCTGGATCACCCCGTCGCGGATGACGCGCACTTCTTCGCTGTCCAGTTCCACCATGGCGTGCACACCGCTGGCCAGAACCCACTGACCGCCATGCTCATAGAGCAAATACTCGTCGCCGACTCGCTCGGGCAGCACCGCGGCGAGCGCGGCTGCCAGATCGGCAGGATCGATGTGTGCGGGGAGGGGAATCGGCGGAGACACAATGCCGGGGGAAGTTGTCTCTACGCTGACGTCGGTCACAGCTAGTAAATGTAGCCTAACCTATGAAAGTCCACACGCCCCCTGTCGAGCGATGTCGGTCACCTATTGCACGCGGTTGCCACAGTGGCGGTGGCGTCGTATTTCGTCTCGGCGCGAGACAAACCGTTGACCGGCCTGACGGCACCTTCTCGGCGGCGTTCAGCAAACCGGTTGCCGGGGTCGCACGCGGCGCGGTTTGCACAGCTCAGCGGCCCCGTGCCGGGCATCGCCGGCTCGGTGCACCGCCCCATCCGTCGACCAGGAATACCCGAAACGTTTGCCGGTCGTTCACCGACGGGCGACCCAGCGACCGGTTACCGTAACCTGAGCCGTCCCGCCATCCGGCATTTTCCGAGGTGGCTCGGCCGACTCCCGCGAAGACGCCTTCGCGCAACGCCCGGCGGGCTCGGGGGCTTTCGGGGGGCTTGAGAGGAAGTCGTAACAGAAGATTAATGCGTCGGGTGTCGGCCACCCAGCTAACACTTGACCGCTGGCAAGAATCCCTGGATTCGAGAGGAAAGCCTGTGTTCGTAATCCGACTCGCGAACGGTGAAGAAGTACAGGGATCCGACGGTGATGAACTGGAAATCAACCAAGAAACCGGCGTACTTTCCGTTTCCAGAGTTGACGGATTTGAGGAAATAACGACGCACTATTCACCGTCGGCGTGGCTGTCGGTGACGCATCGCAAGAGGGGCACCGGCGTGCGGCCCTCGCTAATTTCGTCCACCCCTTAACGCTGACAGCAGACCCACAGCAAACTCACACTGACCTTGCCGTGAATGGCCCCATCCCGGGCCCACCAGGACGGTTATGACCTGGTCTTTCACGGGGTTAACCCCTTCCTGTGAACCTGCGATTTGCCTGGCTTTTTCCCGAATTTTTCGAGTGGCGGATCAACAGCGGCACAGCTAAGTTTTCCTCGGTCGTCGGGACGGTTCGTGGTTGCCCGCTTACGGACGGTGCTTCCCCAGGATGACCGCAGGAATCCATTAGGGAGGCACCGATGCTTCAAGAGTTCTGGGACAACTTCACGCACAACCTGTTCAAGCCGCTGTTGCTGTTTTTCTACTTCGGATTCCTGATTCCCATCTTGAAGGTGCGGTTCGAGTTTCCCTATGTGATCTATCAGGGCCTGACCATGTACCTGCTGCTGGCAATCGGCTGGCACGGGGGCGAAGAGCTCGCGAAGATCAGCCAGTCCAGCGTCTTGGTCATCGTCGGCTTCATCGTGTTGGGCTTCGTGCTGGACTTCATCATCGGCGTACTCGCCTACTTCCTGCTGAGCTGGCTGACCAAGTTGCGGCGAATAGACAGGGCGACGATCGCCGGCTACTACGGGTCCGACTCGGCCGGGACGTTTGCCACGTGCGTGGCCGTCCTGACCGCCGTGGGCATCGCCTTCGACGCCTACATGCCCGTGATGCTGGCCGTCATGGAGGTGCCCGGCTGCCTGGTGGCGCTGTACCTGGTCGCCCGGCTGCGGCACCAGGGCATGGACGCGGCCGGCAACATGGCCGACGAGCCCGGCTACACGCCGGTCAAGGTCGGTGTCGGGCCCGGCACGGCGGCGCGGCCGTCACACGGCAACAGCCTGGAAGTCGAGGAGGAACTCGAGCTCTCCCTCGAAAAGGGCGAGCACAGTGAGGAACTCGACGCGAGCCCGGCCGCCAAGCCCGGCAAGAAACAGTCCATGTTCTCGCGCGAGCTCTTCCAGGAGGTCTTCCTCAATCCCGGGCTGGTGCTGCTGTTCGGCGGCATCATCATCGGCCTCGTCAGTGGGCTGCAGGGCCAGAAGGTCGTTGCCGATGACGACAAGTTCTTCGTCATGGCGTTCCAGGGCGTACTCTGCCTGTTCCTGCTCGAGATGGGCATGACGGCCTCGCGCAAGCTGAAAGACCTCAGGACGGCGGGACCCGGCTTCATCTTCTTCGCGCTGCTGGCGCCGAATGTCTTTGCCACACTGGGTATCTTCGTCGCCTGCACCTACGCCAGCCTGACCCACTCCGATTTCAAGTCGGGGACCTACGTGCTGTTCGCGGTGCTGTGCGGCGCCTCGTCCTACATCGCCGTCCCCGCGGTGCAACGACTGGCCATCCCGGAGGCGAGCCCGACGCTGCCGCTGGCCGCGTCGCTGGGCCTGACGTTCTCCTACAACGTGACGGTCGGCATCCCGCTCTACATCGAGATCGCCCGCATCGTCGAGCGCTGGTACGGCGTCTGACGGCGCCCGCCACACCGTCAGCCCAGCAGGGTTCGCACCACCGCGTCGGCCAGCAGCCGTCCGCGCGGGGTGAGGACCAGCCGGTCGCCGTCGGGCACCAACAGCCCATCGGCGACAACGGCTTTGGCGCGCTCGCGCTCGGCGTCGTCTAGGCCGTCCAGCGGAAGCCCTTGCCGCAGGCGGGTTTTCAGCAGCACCTCCTCGGTGTGCAGGGCTTCGGCACCGAGCTGCTCGAAATCCGCCACCGGCAGCGTGGCCTCGGCCAGCAGCTGCGCATAAGCATTGGGGTGCTTGACGTTCCACCATCGCGTGGTGCCGATATACCCGTGTGCGCCCGGACCCGCACCCCACCACTGGCCGCCGTCCCAGTAGCCGAGGTTGTGCCGGCATTCACCGCCCGGCCGCGACCAGTTGGACACCTCGTACCACGTCAACCCCGCCTCGGCGAGCCTCGTGTCGAGCAGTTCATACCGGTGCGCCAGCACGTCGTCGTCGGGGGCGCTGAGTTCGCCGCGGCGGACCCGTCGGGCCAGGGCGGTGCCCTCCTCGACGACCAGGGCGTAGGCGGACAGATGGTCGACACCGCTTTCGATCGCCGCCTCGACCGAGCGCAGCAGGTCGTCGTCGGTCTCCCCCGGGGTGCCGTAGATCAGGTCGAGGCTGACGTGTTCGAAGCCGGCGGCCATCGCCTCACGCGCCGCGGCGACCGAGCGGCCGGGCGAGTGCACGCGGTCCAGGGTGGCCAGCACCCGCGGCGCCACCGACTGCATGCCGAGCGACACCCGCGTGTAGCCGGCGCCCCGGATCGCCTCGAAGAATTCCGGCCAGGTCGATTCGGGATTGGCCTCGGTGGTGATCTCGGCGCCCGGCGCCAGCACGAAGTGCTCGCGCACCATGTTCAGCAGCGTCGTCAGGCGCTCGCCGCCGAGCAGCGACGGCGTGCCCCCGCCCAGGAACACCGTGTCCACCGGCGGCGCATCGAGGCGCGCGGCTGCCAGCTCCAGCTCCATCCGCAACGCCTGCAGCCACGCGTCCGGGTTGACGCCGCCCAGCTCGGCCGGTGTGTAGGTGTTGAAATCGCAGTACCCGCACCGCGTTATGCAGAACGGGACGTGCACGTAGACGCCGAACGGTTGCCCGCGACTCGGTTGCATGCCGGGCAGGTCAACCGGCGCCTCGCGAACGGCCATGCCAAATGATCCCACGGCACCCGGGCGGCCACCTGGTGTCGACTGGGCCCGCTCTCAGCCGATTGTGGGGTTTGTCTGTCGAATAACCCAGGATTCTCCGATAGTTTTGATCACTGTGAGAAGAAGTTTGACCTGGTTAGGTCGTCGCTTCAGATCCATGGCACAATGGCACGGTGACCGCTGCCAGCCCCTACCTGCACGTTGTGCTGGTGGCGCGGCGGCATATCGATCTCAAGCGCGTCTGCAGCTGTAGCTGTCTCCCTTGATGTCGTAGACCAGCCCACCAACCGCACAGGATGGCGCCGGATCTGCGCCCACCCCGATGAAGCGGTGAGCTGCGCGTCCACGCCATGAAGAGTTTCGCGAAGGAGACCTTCGAATGACCACAGCCCGTCCCGCAAAGGCACCGCGCAGCGAGGGCCAGTGGGCGCTGGGAGAGCGCGAGCCGCTGAACCCCAACGAAGAGTTCAAGCAGGCCGGCCCCCCGCTCGAGGTGCGGGATCGCATCCTGAACACCTACGCCAAAGAGGGCTTCGACAGCATCGAGAAGAACGACCTGCGCGGCCGCATGCGCTGGTGGGGGTTGTACACCCAGCGTGAGCAGGGCTACGACGGCTCGTTCACCGGCGACGACAACGCCGAACTGCTGGAAGCCAAGTACTTCATGATGCGGGTGCGCTGCGACGGCGGCTCGGTGTCGGCGGCCGGTCTGCGCACGATCGGCCAGATCTCCACCGAGTTCGGCCGCGATACCGCTGACATCTCCGACCGCCAGAACGTGCAGATTCACTGGGTCGAGGTCGAAAACGTGCCGGAGATCTGGCGGCGGCTGGCCGAGGTCGGGCTGCAGACCGCCGAGGCGTGCGGCGACTGCCCGCGTGTGATCTTGGGCTCACCCTTGGCCGGTGAGTCGCTCGACGAGGTGCTCGACCCGACCTGGGCCATCGACGAGATCGTGCGCCGCTACATCGGCCAGCCCGACTTCGCCGACCTGCCCCGCAAGTACAAGACCGCGATCTCGGGCCTGCAGGACGTCGTGCACGAGGTCAACGACATCGCGTTCATCGGCGTCAACCATCCCGAGCACGGCCCCGGACTCGACCTGTGGGTCGGCGGCGGGCTGTCCACCAACCCGATGCTGGGCCAGCGGGTGGGCGCCTGGGTGCCGCTCGAAGAGGTGCCCGAGGTGTGGCACGCGGTGACCTCGATCTTCCGCGACTACGGCTACCGGCGGATGCGGGCCAAGGCGCGGCTGAAGTTCCTGATCAAGGACTGGGGCATCGAGAAGTTCCGCGAGGTCCTGGAGACCGAGTACCTCAAGCGCCCGCTGATCGACGGCCCGGCCCCCCAACCGCTCACCCACCCGATCGATCACGTCGGCGTGCAGCGGCTCAAGAACGGGCTGAACGCCATCGGCGTCGCCTCGATCGCGGGACGGGTCTCCGGCGCCATCCTCACCGCGGTGGCCGACCTCGCCGAGGCGGCCGGCTCGGACCGGATCCGGTTCACCCCTCACCAGAAGCTGGTCATCCTGGACGTTCCCGACGACAAGCTCGACGAGCTGATCGCCGGGCTGGAGGCGCTGGGTCTGCAGTCGCAGCCGTCGCTGTGGCGCCGGAACCTGATGGCATGCACCGGGATTGAATTCTGCAAGTTATCGTTCGCCGAAACCCGGGTCAAGGCACAGACTTTGGTGCCCGAGCTGGAACGCCGCCTGGAAGACATCAACTCCCGGCTCGACGTGCCGATCGCCGTCAACATCAACGGCTGCCCTAACTCGTGTGCGCGAATTCAGGTCGCCGACATCGGGTTCAAGGGTCAGATGGTCGACGACGGCGATGGCAACTCGGTCGAGGGCTTCCAGGTGCATCTGGGCGGCAGCCTGGGCCTGGACAGCGGATTCGGCCGAAAACTGCGCCAGCACAAGGTCACCACCGACGAGCTGGGCGACTACATCGATCGGGTGGTGCGCAACTTCGTCAAGCACCGCAACGACGGGGAACGGTTCGCCCAGTGGGCCCTGCGTGCCGACGAGGGCGACCTGCGATGACCACCGAGGCGACCAAGCCGACCGAGGATGAACTGCGCGAGCTAGCCGCTAAGGGCGCAGCCGAACTCGAGGGTGCGAGCGCCACCGACCTGTTGCGCTGGACCGACGAGAACTTCGGCGGTGTCAACGGCCCCCGCGGCTGGGCGACGTGCCAGTACGTCGTCGCCTCCAACATGCAGGACGCCGTGCTGGTGGACCTGGCGTCCAAGGTGCGCCCCGGCGTCCCGGTGCTCTTCCTGGACACCGGCTACCACTTCGTCGAAACCATCGGCACCCGTGACGCGGTCGAATCCGTCTACGACATCAGGGTTCTCAACGTCACGCCCGAAAACACGGTCGCCGAGCAGGACGAACTGATGGGCAAGGACCTGTTCGCGCGCGATCCCGGCGAATGCTGCCGCAGGCGCAAAGTCCTCCCCCTGGGCAAGTCGCTCAGCGGTTACTCCGCCTGGGTGACCGGGCTGCGCCGGGTCGAGGCGCCGACCCGGGCCAACGCGCCGGTCGTCAGCTTCGACGAGGCCTTCAAACTGGTGAAGATCAACCCGTTGGCCGCGTGGACGGACGAGCAGCTGCAGGCCTACATCGACGAGCACGATGTGTTGGTCAATCCCCTTGTCTACGAAGGCTATCCGTCGATCGGATGCGCCCCCTGCACGGCCAAACCCCAGGAGGGTGCCGATCCGCGCAGCGGGCGGTGGCAGGGCCTGTCCAAGACCGAATGCGGGTTGCACGCGTCGTGACCACCCTCGTGCTGACCGCACACGGAAGCAAGGATCCACGGTCGGCGGCCAACGCACGGGCCGTCGCCGCCGCCGTTTCCGGAATGCGGCCGAATCTCGATGTGCGACTGGCGTTTCTGGACCACAGCGCGCCCAGCCTGGTCGACGTCCTGACGTCGCTCGACGGCCCGGCCGTCGTCACCCCGCTGCTGCTGGCGAACGCCTACCACGCCCGGGTCGACATTCCCCACCAGATCGCCAATTGCGTTACCTCCCAACACGTGTGGCAGGCGCCGGTGCTCGGCGAGGACGAGCGGCTGGTTTCGGTACTGCGCAGGCGCGTGACGGAATTGGGCGTCTCCCGCCTCGACGAGAGCGTCGGCGTGCTCGTGGTGGCGATCGGCACCTCCGACCTGGCGGTCAACGCGCGCACGGGCCGGGTCGCGCCAAAGCTGTTGGCGGGCACGTCGTGGGCGGGGGCCACCACCGCGTTCGCCTCACACCCGGAACGTTCGCTGGCCGACGGGCTGGGCCGGCTGCGCCGCCAGGGCGCGCGGCGGGCCGTCATCGCGCCGTGGTTCCTGGCGCCGGGGCTGCTGCCCGACCGGGTGCAGGCCTACGCCGAGCACGCCGGCATCCCGATGGCGCAGCCGCTGGGCGCGCACGAGCTGGTGGCCGCGACGGTGCTGGACCGCTTCGATCAGGCGGCGGCCGAGCGGCTCGCGGCCTGAGTCACGCCGAGGTCAGCGTGCTCTGGTCCTCACCGGTGCCAGAGAACGCCTCGCCGTCGGTGATCGGCCGAACACGGGTGGCCCGCACGTACACGGTGTCGCCGTCCCGCAGCGCCAGCGCCTCCGCGTCACCCCTGGTGATCTGGGCGGTGAAGGGTCCGCCGGTGGCGGCGCTGGTCAGCTCCACGCGCACCTCGAAACCGAGCGTCACCACCCGGTCGACGGTGGCGCGCACGACGCCGATGGATTCGGCGGTGCCGTCCCCGCCGGCGACCGCCATCTGCGGGTTGCGGCCGACGCGGATGTCGTGCGGGCGCACCAGCGCGCCGTTCAGCGTCGACACCGCACCCAGGAACGACATGACGAACGGATTGGCCGGCGAGTCATAGACATCGGTCGGCGAGCCGACCTGCTCGATGCGGCCCTTGTTGAGCACGGCGATGCGGTCGGCCACGTCGAGCGCCTCGGACTGGTCGTGCGTCACCAGCACGGTGGTGACGTGCACCTCGTCGTGCAGGCGGCGCAACCAGGCGCGCAGGTCCTCGCGCACCTTGGCGTCCAGCGCGCCGAACGGCTCGTCGAGCAGCAGCACCTGGGGGTCGACGGCCAACGCCCGGGCCAGCGCCATGCGCTGACGCTGCCCGCCGGAGAGCTGGTTGGGGTAGCGGCCCTGAAAACCGCTCAGCCCCACCACTTCCAGCAGCTGGTTGACCTTCTCGGTGACCTCGGCCTTGGGCCGCTTGCGGATCTTGAGCCCGTAGGCGATGTTGTCGCGCACCGTCAGGTGTTTGAACGCGGCGTAGTGCTGGAACACGAATCCGATGCCGCGCCGCTGCGGTGGCACGCGGGTGACGTCCTCGCCGTAGATCGTCACGGTCCCGGTGTCCGGGTGGTCGAGGCCGGCGATGGTGCGCAACAGCGTCGACTTGCCCGAGCCGCTGGGCCCCAGCAGGGCCGTCAGCGAGCCGGTGGGCACCACGAAATCCACATCGTCCAATGCCACGAAGTCGCCGTAGCGCTTGTTGGCGCCGCGCACGACGATCGCGTCTTCTGTCGGTCTGGTCGTCATCGGCGTCTCCTTCACGCGACCTTGCTCGCCCGGGCTCGGCGAATATCGAGAATCACCTGGATAATCAGCACCACCACGGCAACCCCCATCAGCAACGTCGATAGCGCGTAGGCGCCGTACTCGGCGCCGCGGTTGTAGCGGTCCGAGACCAGCAGCGTCAGCGTCTGCGACTTACCCGGCAGGTTGGACGACACGATGATGACCGCCCCGTATTCGCCGAGGGTACGCGCGACGGTCAGCACGATGCCGTACGTCAGGCCCCACCGAATGGACGGCAGCGTGATCCGCCAAAACGTCTGCCACCAACCGGAACCCAGGGTGGCCGCCGCCTGCTCCTGGTCGGTTCCCAGCTCGTGCAACACCGGTTCGACTTCCCGCACCACGAAGGGCAGCGTCACAAAGACGCTGGCGAGAACTATCCCGGGCAGGCCGAAGATGACCTTCAGCCCGAGGTCCTTCTCGACGAACCCCAGCGCGCCGGCCGATCCCCACAACAGGATCAGCGCGACACCGACGATCACCGGCGAAACGGCGAACGGCAGGTCGATGACGGCCTGCAACACTCCCTTGCCGCGAAACTTGGTGCGCGCCAACACCAGTGCGGTCGGGATGCCGAACACCACGTTCAACGGCACCACGATGGCCACCACCAACAGCGACAGGTTCAGCGCCGAGATCGCCGCGGGCGTGCTGACCCAATCGTAGAACTGACCCAGCCCCGGCTCGAAGGTCCGCCACAGGATGAGCGCGACCGGGATGATCAGCAGGACAAGGATGTAGCCCAGCCCGACGAAGCGTGTCAGGTAGCGCACCCACGGCGACGACGTCACGACGACCGCTCCTCACGGCGGGCGGCGCGCGCGCCGACGATCCGGAGGAAGAACAGCAGGGCAAACGAAATCAGCAGCAGGACAACGGATATTGCGGCGGCGCCGGTGCGGTCGTCGTTCTCGATCAGGGTGCGGATCCACTGCGACGAGACCTCGGTCTTGCCGGGCACCGCCCCACCGATCAGCACCACCGAACCGAACTCCCCGATGGCCCGCGAAAACGCCAGGCCCGCACCGGACAACAGCGACGGCAGCAGCGACGGCAGGATCACCGACGTAAAAATCTTCGGGCCGCTGGCCCCCAGCGACGCCGCCGCCTCCTCGGTCTCGCGGTCGATCTCCAGCAGCACCGGCTGAACGGCGCGCACCACGAACGGCAGGGTGACGAACGCCAGCGCGATGGCCACACCCCACGCCGTGTGCTGCAGATGCAGCCCGACCGGGCTGTTGTTGCCGTACAGCGCCAGCATCACCAGGCTGGCGACGATGGTGGGCAGCGCGAACGGCAGGTCGATGACCGCGTCGACCAGTCTCTTGCCGATGAAGTCGTCGCGCACCAGGATCCAGGCGATCAGCAATCCGAAGACGACGTTGATCACCGTGACCACGGCGCTGATGGTCAGCGTCACCCGGAACGAGTCCACGGCCGCATTCGACGTGACCGCCAGCCAGAAGGCGTGCCAGCCGCCGCCGGCGGCCTGCCACGCGATCGCGGCCAGCGGCAGCAGCACGATCACCGAGAGCCACACCGTCGCCACGCCGATCCGCAGCGACGTGGCCCCCGGCCGGACGAACCTGTCCGCCCGCTGGGCAAGGCCATCGTCGGCGTGCTCGAGTTCGGGCCGGATCGCCTCGGGACTGGCGCTCTTGCCTATAAAAGACCCAGTCATCCGGTGGCCTTCGTATAGATCTTGGTGATGCTGCCGTTGTTCTTGTCGAACAGCTGCGGGTCCACCGTTGCCCAGCCACCCAGGTCGGCGATCGTCCACAGTTTCGCCGGCGCCGGGTACTGGTCGCGGAAGTCGGCGGCGACCGCGGGGTCCACCGGCCGGAAGCCGGCCTGCCCCCACACCTTCTGCGCGGCGGCGGTGTACTGGAAGTTCTTGAAGGCGGTCGCGGCGTCCAGGTGCGGGCTGGTGGTCACCACCGCAACCGGGTTCTCGATCTTGAAGGTCTGCGACGGGATGACGTGCTCGACGGGCTTGCCCGCCCGCTCGGTGGCGATGGCTTCGTTTTCGTAACTGATCAATACGTCGCCGCTGCCCTGGACGAAGACGTCGGTGGCTTCGCGTCCCGACCCCGGGCGCAGCTTGACGTGTTCGCGCACCAGCTTGCCGATAAAGTCAATGCCCGCTTGGCTATTGCTGCCGCCGTCGCTTTTCGCGGCGTAGGGGGCGAGCAGGTTCCACTTCGCCGAACCCGAACTCAACGGGCTGGGCGTAATGACCTCGACGTCGGGCCGCAGCAGATCGTCCCAATCTTTGATGTGTTTCGGATTACCCTTTCGCACCACCAGCGACACCACCGATCCGAACGGAATGCCCTTGGTGGCATCGGTATTCCATTCCTTGGAAACCTTGCCCGCCTTGACCAATCGGGTGATGTCGGGTTCGACCGAGAAATTGACCACGTCGGCCGGCTTGCCCTCGGCGACGCCGCGGGACTGATCGCCGGACGCCCCGTACGAGGTGATCACCTGCACGCCCTTGCCCTCCTCGGAGGCGTTGAACGCGGGAATCACCTTGCTCCACCCGGGTTCTGGGACGGAGTAGGCAACCAGGGTGATGGTGGTCCGGGCGTTGGACGGCCCGCCCCCACCGACGACATCGCTCGGGCCGCCCTGGCACGCGGCCACCACTACGGCCACCAGTGCGAGCGCCCAGGCATGCCGGAACGACCGCCAGCGCGGTGCGCTGCCGATTCGGTGATGCATTCGCGGCCTTCCAGTGCGGGACGTAGGGATCTTGTTCCCGTTACCGCGGAAAGGCATTCAGAGCTGAAGGAGAATTCGCCTATTTCCAACCAGACCGCGCAACGGGGTGGTAATCAGCGACAACAGTGCACGCAAAGGTGACAGGCCAGGAATCGGGCTGTCAGGTGCATGGCGCGAAGCCTAACAGGAATTCGTTGGCCCGCCACCGGGCCACCCGTGGGCGCAACACGTTCCGGGCTCAGTGCGTCAGCAGCCAGGCGACGATGACGAGCACCACCAGCGCGACGAGCACCAGGGTCACGTGCGACCGCGGCATAGCGATTACCCGGGCGTCCCGTCGGCGTGGCGGGCGCGGCGCATCAGCGCGATGCCCCGGCCCAGCACGGAGTCCAGCACATTGGCGGTGACGTAGGCGACCACCAGAACGACGGGCATCACCACCATGGCCTGCAGCACGAAAGCCAGGCCGGAAAGCCACAGCTCGTTGCCGTCCCACCAATTGAGGAACCCGTTCATCCGCCCCACACTATCTATTCGGCCCAGCACCGGAAACGGGTGTGTCAAGATCGGCCAATGACCACTGCATCCCCGTCCCCCGAGGCTACGACCTGTCTGATCGCCGGAGGCGGTCCGGCCGGCGTGGTGCTCGGCCTGCTGCTGGCGCGCGCGGGCGTAAGAGTCACCGTGATGGAAAAACACGCCGACTTCCTGCGGGACTTCCGCGGCGACACCGTCCACGCGAGCACGCTGCGGCTGCTCGACGAGGTGGGCCTGGGGCCGCGGTTCGCCGCGCTGCCGCACCGCCTCGTCGACACTCTGCACATGGAGATGCAGGGCCAGCCGCTGGACCTCGACCTGTCGCGCCTGCCCGGCGCGCATCAGCACATCGCGCTGGTGCCGCAGTGGGACTTCCTGGAGCTGGTGGCCAGCGCCGCCGCGGCCGAGCCCGGCTTCCAGCTCCTGCGCAGCACCGAGGTGACGGGGCTGGTCCGCGACGGCAACCGCGTCGTCGGCGTCACCTACCGCGACCCGAGCGGCGAAACCAAGCAGATGCGCGCCCTGCTCACGGTGGCCTGCGATGGCCGCGGGTCGACCGTGCGCTCGGCGCTGGGCGTGGCGCCACGCAGCTTCGGCGCCCCGATGGACGTGTGGTGGTTCCGGCTGCCGCGCCACCCCGACGACCCGGGCGGTCTCGCCGGCACCTTCCGGTCCGGCCACGGCGTGATCCTGATCGACCGCGGCGACTACTACCAGATCGCCTACATCATCCCCAAGGGCGCCGACGCCGAGATCCGCAGCCAGGGCATCGAGGCGCTGCACGGGGTGCTGGTGGAGATGGCGCCCTGGCTGGCCGACCGGGTCGGCACGCTGAGTTCGTTCGACGACGTGAAACTGCTTGACGTGCAACTGAATCGGCTGCGGCGCTGGTACTCCGACGGCGTGCTGTGCATCGGCGACGCGGCGCACGCGATGTCGCCGGTCGGCGGCGTCGGCATCAACCTGGCGGTCGCCGACGCGGTGGCCACCGCGCGCATGTTGGCCGGTCCGCTGCTGGCCGGGCGGGTGTCCACCCGGCAGCTGGCCCGGGTGCAGGCGCGCCGCTGGATACCGACGGCGATCATCCAGACCATGCAACGCGCGATTCACGCCCAGGTCGTTGCCGGCGTGGTGGCCGGGGGCGACCCCAACGCGCCGCGCGCGATACGCGTGGTCAGCCGGTCGCTGACGTTGCGGCGATTCATCGCCTACCTGGTCGCCATCGGGCCGCTGTCCGAGCACGCACCCGCGTTTGCCAGGCGCAGCGCGCAATAGCCGTCGGCTCGGCAAAACCGTGGACGCCGGGCAGGTCCACAGATGATGATTGCTGAATGGTCCTGCAAGCTCAGCCTGCCGATCAGCCCGGCGATATCGGTGCGAACGGAACCTTCGAAGGCGTTCCGCCGACCGTCCGCGAACCGGCCCTGGAGTCGCCCCTCGACTTCAGCGGGCCCGCGCAGTTCACGTCCAACACCGCGCTGCGCAACCCGTTCCCGCCGATCGCCGACTACGCGTTCCTGTCCGACTGGGAGACGACCTGCCTGATCTCGCCGGCCGGCTCGGTGGAATGGCTGTGCGTGCCCCGGCCCGACTCCCCCAGCGTGTTCGGCGCGATCCTGGACCGCAGCGCCGGCCATTTCCGGCTGGGCCCCTACGGCGTCTCGGTGCCCTCGGCCCGCCGCTACCTGCCCGGCAGCCTGATCATGGAGACCACGTGGCAGACCCACACCGGCTGGCTGATCGTGCGCGACGCCCTGGTGATGGGGCCGTGGCACGACATCGAGCGCCGGTCCAGGACGCACCGCCGCACCCCGATGGACTGGGACGCCGAGCACATCCTGCTACGGACCGTGCGCTGCGTCAGCGGCACCGTCGAGCTGATGATGAGCTGCGAGCCGGCGTTCGACTACCACCGCGACAGCGCGGCCTGGGAGTGCTCGGGCAGCGCGTACAGCGAGGCCACCGCGCGAGCCAGCAATGCACCCGACGACCATCCCCCGCTGCAGCTGACCACCAACCTGCGGATCGGGATCGAGGGACGCGAGGCGCGGGCCCGCACCCGGATGAAGGAGGGCGACGACGTCTTCGTCGCGCTGAGCTGGACCAAGCACCCGGCGCCGCAGACCTATGCCGAGGCCGCGGAAAAGATGTGGCAAACCACCGAATGCTGGCGGCAGTGGATCAACATCGGCAACTTCCCCGACCACCCGTGGCGGGAGTACCTGCAGCGCAGTGCGCTGACCCTGAAGGGACTGACCTATTCGCCCACCGGCGCGCTGCTGGCGGCCAGCACCACCTCGCTCCCGGAAACGCCTCAGGGCGAACGTAATTGGGACTACCGCTACGCCTGGGTGCGTGACTCGACGTTCGCGTTGTGGGGCCTGTACACGCTGGGGCTGGACCGCGAGGCCGACGACTTCTTCGCCTTCATCGCCGACGTGTCCGGCGCCAACAACAACGAGCGCCACCCGTTGCAGGTGATGTACGGCGTGGGCGGCGAACGCAGCCTCGTCGAGGAGGAACTGCACCACCTGTCCGGCTACGACCACGCCCGTCCGGTGCGCATCGGTAACGGCGCGTATGACCAAGTGCAGCACGATATTTGGGGCTCCATCCTGGACTCGTTCTACCTGCACGCCAAGTCGCGCGAGCAGGTGCCGGAGACGCTGTGGCCACTGCTCAAGAAGCAGGTGGAAGAGGCGATCACGCACTGGCGCGAGCCCGACCGCGGCATCTGGGAGGTGCGCGGCGAGCCGCAGCACTTCACGTCGTCGAAGGTGATGTGCTGGGTCGCGCTGGACCGCGGCTCGAAACTGGCTGAGCGACAAGGCGAGAAGAGCTACGCGCAGCAGTGGCGGGCCATCGCCGAAGAGATCAAGGCCGACATTCTCAAGCACGGGGTGGACTCGCGCGGGGTGTTCACCCAGCGCTACGGCAGCGACGCGCTGGACGCCTCGCTGCTGCTGGTGGTGCTGACGCGATTCCTGCCGCCCGACGATCCGCGGGTGCGCAACACGGTGCTGGCGATCGCCAACGAGCTCACCGAGGAAGGCCTGGTGCTGCGCTACCGGGTGCACGAAACCGATGACGGGCTCGCCGGCGAGGAGGGCACCTTCACCATCTGCTCGTTCTGGTTGGTCTCGGCGCTGGTCGAAATCGGCGAGGTGCGTCGCGCCAAGCGGCTGTGCGAGCGGCTGCTGGCCTACGCCAGCCCGCTCTACCTCTACGCCGAGGAGATCGAGCCGCGCACCGGGCGGCACCTGGGCAACTTCCCGCAGGCGTTCACCCACCTGGCGCTGATCAACGCGGTGGTGCACGTGATCCGCGCCGAAGAGGAACTCGACGGCTCCGGGATGTTCCAGCCCGCCAACGCGCCGATGTAATTGGGCGCCCGGCGCAAAAACGACGGCAACGGGATTCCGGTGTGGAATGCCGACGTATGGGATCTCAATATCGACGAGCACTTGGTCACCATCAACGCCGTCACCGGAGACGTGATCGCCAACAAGACGGTGTAGCCGCCTCAGCTCAACGCGCTGACCTTGTCCATCATGGCGTGCGCGACGTCGATGCCGCTGGTGTCGAGGTCGCCCGATCCCGCGTCGGAGGAGCGCCGGTTGGCGAAGAACACGACCTCGACCTCGACGAGGCAGTTCGCCCGGACGCCTATGACGCGCGCCTGGGGTGTCGGCAGTAGCGGCGGCAGGTTGCCCCCCACCGACGTCGCCGTATTGGTCGCGGCGACAACGGAATCCACTACCCGCACGTCGCTGATGACGTTGGTCGTGGTGATCGGGCCGGCCTGGTCGATCGCGGTCGTGCCGTCGCACTGCTGCCACTGCTGGGCGAATTGCGTGAACAGCGCCCGGGCCTGAGCGACGGAGCCCAGCGCAACCGCGCCCTCGATGACGGTGATCACCTTCCCCCGTAGGCCATAGTTCAACCAGGACGCCGACGCGGCGTCGGTGACTTGGGCGGACCCGTAGACGCTGCGCTGCATCATCGCCGTCACGCCCAGACAGCCGGCCGGCGAGATTGTCTCGTCGCGGTGGAACAACTTCTCGGGGCCGCCGACATCCAAATCGCCGTGAGAGATGAACGGCTGCTTGAGCATTCGTGACAATTCGTCCTCATTGAGGAGGACCCGCGCGACGGTCTCACCGCTGATCGGGTGCGGCTTCAAAGTCGGCGCCGCCTGCACCGCACCGTCGACGATTGTGGTGCAGCCTGTCGAAAGCGCCGCGATCGTCACAAGCGTCGCCGCAGTTTTAACCATCCGCATGGCTACTCCCACCCCGATGTAGCTACTTCTTGCCCTTGTCCCCCGCGGCATCGGTGGACAAGGCCGCGACGAAGGCCTCCTGCGGCACGTCGACGCGACCGATGGTCTTCATCCGCTTCTTGCCTTCCTTCTGCTTCTCCAGAAGTTTGCGCTTACGGGTGATGTCACCGCCGTAGCACTTCGACAACACATCCTTGCGAATTGCCCGAATATTCTCGCGCGCAATGATTTTCGATCCAATGGCGGCCTGGATCGGCACCTCGAACTGCTGGCGCGGGATCAGCTCCTTGAGCTTGGTGGTCATCTTGTTGCCGTAGGCGGCGGCGCCGTCCTTGTGCACGATCGCGCTGAACGCGTCGACGGCCTCGCCCTGCAGCAGGATGTCGACCTTGACCAGATCGGCTTCCTGCTCGCCCGACTCCTCGTAGTCGAGGCTGGCGTAGCCCCGGGTGCGCGACTTCAGCGAGTCGAAGAAGTCGAAGATGATCTCGCCCAGCGGCATCGAGTAGCGCAGCTCGACGCGCTCCGGCGACAGGTAGTCCATGCCGCCGAGCTCACCGCGCCGCGACTGGCACAGTTCCATGATGGTGCCGATGAACTCGCTCGGCGCGATGACGGTGGTCTTGACGACGGGCTCGTAAACCTCGCGGACCTTGCCCTCGGGCCAGTCCGACGGGTTGGTCACGATGATTTCGCTGTTGTCCTCTTTGACCACTCGGTAGACGACGTTGGGCGACGTCGAAATCAGGTCCAGGTTGAACTCGCGCTCCAGGCGCTCCCGGGTGATCTCCATGTGCAGCAAACCCAGGAAGCCGCAACGGAATCCGAAGCCCAGCGCCACCGACGTCTCGGGCTCGTAGGTCAGCGCCGCGTCGTTGAGTTGCAGCTTGTCCAGCGCATCACGCAGATCCGGGTAGTCGGATCCGTCGACGGGATACAACCCCGAATAGACCATCGGCTTGGGTTCGCGGTAGCCCGTCAGCGCTTGCTTGGCGCCGTGGCGCTGGGTCGTCACGGTGTCGCCGACCTTGGACTGGCGGACGTCCTTCACGCCGGTGATGAGGTACCCGACCTCGCCGACCCCCAGGCCGTCGCTGACCTTCGGTTCGGGCGAGACGATGCCGACCTCGAGCAGCTCGTGGGTGGCGCCGGTCGACATCATCGCGATGCGCTCGCGCGGCGTGATCTTGCCGTCCACCACGCGGACGTAGGTGACCACGCCGCGGTAGATGTCGTAGACCGAGTCGAAGATCATGGCGCGGGCGGGCGCGTCGGCGTCGCCCTGCGGCGCCGGCACCTCGCGCACCACGTGGTCGAGCAGGTCGCCGACGCCCTCGCCGGTCTTGCCGGACACCCGCAGCACGTCGGTGGGTTCGCAGCCGATGATGTGGGCGATCTCGCCGGCGTAGCGGTCCGGGTCGGCGGCGGGCAGGTCGATCTTGTTGAGCACTGGGATGATGTGCAGGTCGCGATCCAGCGCCAGGTACAGGTTGGCCAGCGTCTGCGCCTCGATGCCCTGCGCGGCGTCGACCAGCAGCACCGCGCCCTCGCACGCCTCCAGCGCGCGGGACACCTCGTAGGTGAAGTCGACGTGGCCGGGGGTGTCGATCAGGTGCAGGACGTAGTCTTCGCCATCGACCTGCCACGGCAGCCGGACGTTCTGCGCCTTGATGGTGATCCCGCGCTCGCGCTCGATGTCCATCCGGTCCAGGTATTGCGCCCGCATCGACCGCTCGTCGACGACGCCGGTGAGCTGGAGCATCCGGTCCGCCAGCGTCGACTTGCCGTGGTCGATGTGAGCAATGATGCAGAAATTCCGAATCTGCGCCGGCGCGGTAAAGGTCTTGTCGGCGAAACTGCTGATGGGAATCTCCTGGTCGGCTGTGCTGCAAATCTGGGTTGAGCGGCGGTTTGTGGGCACATCCAGGGTATCCATGACCCGCCGTCCAGACACACTCGGACACAATCCCGCCCGGCCGCTCGCGTCTATGCTGCGAATATGGCGTCTGCCGGGAAATCGCAGTGGAAGACGTTCCAGCGGTTTGCCGAGAATCTGGTCGTCAACACGGCTCCCCGGCTCGTCCGGCACGTGCAGACGTCGCAGGTCGTGCTGCGAGAACTGCAGCACGCCGTGAAGATCACCGCGAACGTCATCGCCGCGGCCGCACCGCCACCGCCCGCCGCGATCACCGAGGGCCGGCCGGTGACCAGCGCCAGCACCCCCACCGCGCACCGCGCCCGCAAGGTCGTCTACGCCCCCGACCTCGACGGCCGGGCCGATCCCGGCGAGATCGTGTGGACGTGGGTGGTCTACGAGGACGATCCGACCCGCGGCAAGGACCGACCGGTGCTGGTCGTCGGCCGCGAGCGCAGCGTCCTGCTGGGCCTGATGCTGTCCAGCCAGGAACATCACGCGGCCGATCCGGATTGGGTCGGGATCGGTGCCGGCGACTGGGATTACGAGGGCCGGGCCAGCTGGGTCCGGCTGGATCGAGTGCTCGACGTGCCCGAGGAGGGCATTCGCCGCGAGGGCGCGGTCCTGGGACGCGAGACGTTCGACGTGGTGGCGGCGCGGCTGCGCGCCGAATATTCCTGGCGCTAGCTCGGCGAAAAAGGGCCGCGGTCAGCCCTGCGCGATGTAGGAGTGCAGCTGCTCCTGCTCGGCCTCGAGTTGCTCCATCCGCGTCTTCACCACGTCGCCGATGCTGACGATGCCGATGAGCTTCTTGCCGTCGAGCACCGGAACGTGACGCACCCGGTTGGTGGTCATCAGCCGGCTGATGGCGTCGACCGTGTCGGTCTTGGTGCAGGTGGCCACCATCGTGGTCATGATCTTGGAGATCGGCCGGGACAGCACGCTGGCGCCGTGGGTGTGCAGCTGGCGCACGACGTCGCGCTCCGAGACGATTCCGACGACACCCTCGTCGCCCACCACGACCATGGCGCCGATGTTCTGCTCGGCGAGGCCGGCGAGCAGCTCGGCAACCGTGGCGTCGGGGTTGATCGTCGTCACCGCCGCACCCTTGTTCCGCAAGACGTCCGCGATCCGCATCAAGCCTCCCGCCGTTGTGATCTGCTTCACACAGGCTACGGCCAACTCGCGCGGCGGGAAAGCCAACGCGAAAACCGGCAGCCAGCAGGCGCCATACCCTCAGGTCCGCGGCCGAAAATCAGCACCGGCGATCGGAGTGAAATCTTGGCCCGCAACCGATGTGTGTCCGCCGAATCGGCCGCCGCGCGGCGGCTCGGCTTGCGAGGATTGGGGACATGATCGAGATCATCCTGCTGGGCACCGGCAGCCCGATACCCGACCCGAACCGCGCCGGCCCCTCGACACTGGTACGGGCCGGAGGACAGGTGTTCCTGGTGGACTGCGGCCGTGGCGTGCTGCAGCGCGCCGCCGCGGTCGGCGTGAGCGCCAGCGGGCTGTCGGCGCTGCTGCTCACGCACCTGCACAGCGACCACATCGCCGAGCTCGGCGACCTGCTGATCACCCGGTGGATCAGCACCTTCGACCCCGACCCCACGCCGCTGCCAATCATCGGGCCGCCGGGCACCGCCGAGACGGTCGACGCGATGCTCAAGGCGTTCAGCCACGACATCGGCTACCGGATCGCCCATCACGCCGATCTGAATGCGCCGCCGGCGATCGAGGTGCACGAGTACACCGAGGGCTCGATCTGGGCCCGCGACGGCGTCTCGATCCGGGTGGCACCCACCGATCACCGCCCGGTGGCGCCGACCATCGGGTTCCGGATCGAATCCGGCGGCGCCGCAGCGGTATTGGCTGGGGATACCGTGCCCTGCGCCACTCTCGACGAGCTGGCGGCCGGCGCGGATGCGTTGGTGCACACCGTGATCCGCAGGGACATCGTCATGAACATCCCGCAGCAGCGGCTGCAGGACATCTGCGACTATCACTCGTCGGTGGAGCAGGCCGCGGCGACCGCGGCCCGCGCGGGTGCGGGCACCCTGGTGATGACGCACTATGTCCCGGCCCTGGTGCCAGGCCAGGAAGAACAGTGGCGGGCGCTGGCGGCGTCGGAGTTCAACGGGCGCATCGAACTCGGCGACGACCTGCTCCGCGTCGAGGTCTCGCCGTCCTGACGCGGCCGACTAGGCCAGCCGGGTCACCTCGACCACCACGTCGAGGTCGGTCGCGCCCTGCCCCGAGTAGATCCCCTTCAGCGGCGCCACGTCGGTGTAGTCGCGGCCGACGCCGACGCTCACGTAGCGTTCGTCGATTTCGCTGTCATTGGTGGGGTCGTAGTTCCACCAACCGTCGGTCCAGGCCTGCAGCCACGCGTGGCTTCGGCCGTCCACGGTGTCGCCGATGACGGCGTCGCGATTGGGATGCAGGTATCCCGAGACGTAGCGCGCGGGAATCCCCATGCTGCGCAACAACATCAGCGACAGGTGCACGAAGTCCTGGCAGACGCCCTTGCCCGCCTTCAGCGCGTCCAGCCCCGACGTGTGCACACTGGTGGTTCCGGGCAGATAGTCGAGCTCGCCGTGCACCCACTTGGCCGCGGCGACAACGGCTTCGGCGGGGTCCCGGTTCTTGGCGATCTTCTTGCCGATCGACTTCAGCCGCTTGCCTTCCGGGGCGTGCTCGGTGGGCCGCAACAGTTCGTCGAAACGGTCGATCACCGCGTCGGACTGCAGGTCGTCCCAGCCGACGTCGGTCGCCGGCGGCTCCGGGCGTTCGGTCTCGACGACCGACGACGACGTCACCGTCAGATCGGCGTGCGGCGCGTGCAGGTCGAATGCCGTCACTGCGGTGCCCCAGTAGTCGATGTAGCGGTAGGACCGGGTCGCGGGGATGGTTTCGACGCGGTTGAGGATGACGTTCTGCCGGGTGTCCGACAGCGGCGTCAGGCGGGCCTCGTTGTAGGAGGCGATCACCGCCGACTGGTAGGCATACCCGGTCGTGTGCACCACACGCAGCCGCCACATCAGGCGTCCCCCTGCCTGCTCACCAGCCCGGCACCGGCGTCCGACCACGCGACCCACGGGGTGACATGGAAGTACTGCAGCGCCAACGCTTCTCCGACGTCACTACAGGTTTTCTGCAGCCCGGCCAGCCGGCTCTCCAGCGACTCGAGCAGCACACCGGGCTGGACGAACTCCAGCTCGCTGCGCGCCCGGCCGAGCAGGCGTTGTGCCTCGGCGGTGGCCCCGATTCGGCTCTGCGGACTGTGCACCAGCTCGTCGAGGTTGTCTTCGGCCAGCCTTAGCGAGTAGTACACCGAACGCGGAAAAAGCCTGTCCAGCAACATGAATTCGACCACCCGGCTGGCGTCGAGCACCCCGCGGTAGGTGCGCAGATACGTGTCGTGCGCACCCGCCGACCGCAACAGCGTCACCCACGCCGGCGACGACGCGCTGTCCCCCACCCGTGACAGCAGCAGCCGCACCGTCATGTCGACGCGCTCGATCGCGCGGCCCAGCAGCATGAAGCGGTACCCGTCGTCACGCGACAACGTCGAATCGGCCAGGCCGGCGAACATCGCAGCGCGGCTCTCGATGAACGACAAAAACCCATGCGGCCCAAGGCGTTTGGCTGAACGCTGGCGTTCGCCCAGCGCGTTGTAGGTGGTGTTGAGGCACTCCCAGATCTCGCTGGACGTCACCTCGCGCGCCGATTTCGCATTCTCGCGCGCGGCCGTGATCGCGGCGACGATCGACGAGCCGCCCCGGTTGTCGGTGCTGTAGGCCACGACATCGGTCAGCGACCACACGTTCAACTCCTGCTTCGGAGCCTCGATGCCGAGGACCCTCAGCAGCACTCGGGATGCCTGGTCGGGGTCGACGCTGGAATCCTCGAGCAACTGGTGCAGCGCGACGTCGAGGATTCGGGCGGTGTCGTCGGCCCGCTCGACGTAGCGGCCAATCCAGTACAGCGCCTCGGCATTACGGGCCAGCATCGTCGACCGCCTTTTGCTGTTGGCGCTGCTGTCGCTGCTGCCGGGGCTGCCCATTCTGCGGCGGATCGGCGGATTGTTGCGCCGACCTCGACGCCCCGTCCGGCGCCGCATCCGACATCGACGCCGGCAGCGAACGCACCACCTCGGCGGCGCCCAGCTCACGGTCGGCGGAAGAGGCCCGCGACGCCAGCACCCAGGTGTCCTTCGAGCCGCCGCCCTGACTGGAGTTGACCACCCGCGAGCCCTCGACCAGGGCCACCCGGCTCAACCCGCCCGGCAGCACCCACACCTCGTCGCCGTCGTTGACCGCGAAGGGCCGCAGGTCGACATAGCGCGGCGCCAGGGTGTTGTCGATCTGCGTCGGCACGGTCGACAGCTCCATCATGGGCTGGGCGATCCAGCTGCGCGGATCGTCGCGGATCTTCTTGCTGATCGCGGCCAGCTCCTTCTCGGAAGCCTCCGGGCCGAAGACGATCCCGTAGCCGCCCGACCCCTCGACCGGCTTGACGACCAGCTCGGCGATCCGATCGAGCACCTCTTCGCGCTCGTCGTCGAGCCAGCAGCGGAAGGTGTCGACGTTGGCCAGCAGCGGCTTTTCGCCCAGGTAGTACTCGATCATCGTCGGCACGTAGGTGTAGACGAGTTTGTCGTCGCCGGCGCCGTTGCCGATCGCGCTGGAGATGACGACGTTGCCGGCGCGCGCGGCGTTGACCAGACCCGCGACCCCGAGCACCGAGTCGGCCCGGAACTGCAGCGGGTCCAGGTAGATGTCGTCGATGCGGCGATAGATGACGTCGACCTGGCGCTCACCCTCGGTGGTGCGCATGTAGACCTGGTTGTCGCGGCAGAACAGGTCGCGGCCCTCGACGAGTTCGACGCCCATCTGCCGGGCCAGCAGCGAATGCTCGAAGTACGCGGAGTTGTAGACCCCCGGGGTCAGCACCACCACCGTCGGGTCGGCCTCGTTGGTGGCCGCGGAGTTGCGCAGCGCCCGCAGCAGGTGCGACGAGTAGTCGTCGACGGCGCGCACCCGGTGGGTGGCGAACAGGTTGGGGAAGACCCGCGCCATCGTGCGCCGATTCTCCATGACATAGGAGACGCCGGACGGCGAGCGCAGGTTGTCCTCGAGGACCCGCCAGGTGCCCTTCTCGTCGCGGATCAGGTCGATCCCGGCGACGTGGATGCGCACGCCGTTGGGCGGGACGATGCCCATGGCCTGGCGGTGGAAGTGTTCGCAGGAGGTGACCAGCCGGCGCGGGATGACGCCGTCGCTCAGGATTTCCTGGTCGCCGTAGATGTCGTCGAGGTACATCTCAAGGGCTTTGACGCGCTGGATGATGCCGCGCTCCAGCCGGCTCCACTCGGCGGCCGAGATCACCCGCGGCACCAGGTCCAGCGGAAACGGCCGCTCCTGGCCGGACAGCGAGAAGGTGATGCCCTGGTCGATGAACGCGCGGGCCAGCGCTTCGGAGCGGGCCTCGAGGTCCGAGGCGTCCGACGGCGCGAGCTCGGCGTAGATGCCCTTGTACGGTCCGCGGACGTTGCCCTGGGCGTCGAACATCTCGTCGAAGGCCAGCTCGTAGGAGTCCGAGGTGGTGTTGTAGCCGCCGAAAATCCGCTCGTTGCGCGCGAGGGAGCCCTTGGCATCGCGGGATCCACGCCTGGCTTTATCCAGTTGAAGACTCACTTTTCAGATGCTGCCTCAAATTGACGTTATGGCAGGCCACGGGTTCCCGTTTTGGGAGAAAACGTAACCGACTGCTAACCTGGGCAGTCGCAATCGGGTGTGGGACTCCCCGAGACGAAGACTGCAAATCTGAGGAAAAGACGAAGGAATCTCCGTGGCCAACATCAAGTCGCAGCAGAAGCGCATCAAGACTAACGAGCGCGCCCGCCTGCGCAACAAGTCGGTGAAGTCCTCGCTGCGTACCGCCGTGCGCGCGTTCCGCGAGGCCGCCGAGGGTGGCGACAAGGAGAAGGCCACCGAGTTGCTGGTCGCGACCAACCGCAAGCTGGACAAGGCTGCGACCAAGGGCGTGATTCACAAGAACCAGGCGGCCAACAAGAAGTCCGCGCTGGCCCGCGCCCTCAACAAGCTCTGAGACCACCGGGGCACTCGCCCTACCGGCCGCCGTCGGCCACCAGTTCGGCAACTTGCCGCACCGCTGATTCCAGCGCGTAGTCGGCGTCCGCCGCGGCTCCCTTGACGTTCGCGTTGAGCGCCGCCACCACTTTCATGGCCTCCGCCACCGAGTCGCGCGACCATCGCCGCGACTGCTTCTGTGCCTTCTGCACCCGCCACGGCGGCATGCCCAGCTGCCCGGCCAGCCGGTAGGGGTCGCCGGACAGCGGCCCGACCCGCCCGATGGTGTGCACGGCCTCGGCCAGCGCATCGGCCAGCACCACCAGCGGCTCACCGCGCATCATCGCCCACCGCAGCGCCTCGGCGGCGCCCGCGACGTCGCCGGCGACGGCCTTGTCGGCGATGTCGAAGCCCTTCACCTCGGCCTTGCCGCTGTGATAGCGGCGCACCGCGGCGGCGTTGACCTCGCCGGCGGTGTCGGCGACCAGCTGCGAGCACGCCGCGGCGAGCTCGCGCACGTCGGAGCCGACGGCGTCGATCAGGGCGGTCACGGTCTCCTCGTCGACCTTGACGCGCAGCGCACGGAACTCCTTGCGGATGAAGTCGACGCGCTCGCCGACCTTGCTGATGCGCGCGCACGGATGCACCACGGCGCCAAGGGATTGCAGCTCGGTGGCCAGCGCCTTGGCCCGTCCGCCGCCGGAGTGCACGACCACCAGCACGGTGCCGGGCGGAATGTCGGCGCAGGCCGACGCGATCATCGCCGCGGCCTCCTTGCCCGCTTCACCGGCGGCCTCCAGCACCACGACGCGCTCGTCGGCGAACAGCGACGGGCTCAGCAGCTCGGCGAGCTCGTAGGTGCTGACGTCGCCCGCCCGCATGCGGTTGACCGGCATCGCGTCGGGGTCGGAGCCCCCGCTCTTGCGCGCCGACTGCAGCACCTCGGCCACCGCGCGCTCGACCAGCAGCTCTTCGTCTCCCAGGACCAGGTGCAACGGCGAAACCTCGCTCACCCCTTGATGGTGTCACGCCGCACCGACCGAATCAGAACGCCCATGGGGCCGGCGGGCCCGGTGATAGCTTGCTGATCGAGCGACACGACAACGGGGGTGGCTGATCGCGGCCCTGCCAGGAAACCGAGAGCCATGTCGAAACCGGCATCCGAATCGCCGTCCGGCCACGCGGATGATTCCCCGCCCGAATCCGCGGACCCGCCGGGGCAGCCCAAGCCGACGGACTACGACGCGTTCCTGTCGTATGCGCATCACGACCGTCAGGTGGCCGCCGGCATCCAGAAGGGGCTGCACCAGATCGGGCGGCGGCTGGGCCAGCTGCGCGCGCTGCGCGTGTTTCGCGACGACACGGACCTGACCGTCAGCCCGGACCTGTGGGGCAAGATCACCGACGGCCTCGACCGGGCGCGCTATCTGGTGGTGGTCCTCTCGCCGGAAGCCGCCCAGTCGTATTGGGTGAACCAGGAAGTCAGCTACTGGCTCGAGCGCGGCGGCCGCGAGCGTCTGCTGCTGGTGCTGGCACGCGGACAGCTGCAATGGGATCCGGTGCACGCCCGGTTCGATCCAGACGTCTCGGATGCGGCGTTGCCGGTGTTGACGGAGCGCGGGTCGCTGCCGGCCGAACCGTTCTTCGTCGACGTCAGCGACGATGCGCCGTGGGACCCGAACGCCGCGGGGCCGCGCGAGAAGATCACCGCGCTGGCGGCCCCGATTCACGGCAAGCCGAAGGACCAACTCGCCAGCGACGACCTACGCGAACAGCGGCGGTTCCGTCGGTTGCGCGCTGCGGCCATCGCCGGGTTGGTGCTGCTGACCGTCCTGGCCGTCGTCGCGGCGCTGATCGCCATCGGCCAGCAGCGCGAGGCGGTCCGCCAGCGTCAGGCCGCCATCCAGCAGCGGGATCAGGCCATTGCGCTGAAGTTGACGTCGCAGGGCCAGGCCATGCTCGGCGGCGTGCAAGGCGGCGGCGACGAGCGGGCGATTCAACAGATCCTCGCCGCCCGGGCGATCGCGCCGGGCACCGGAATCGGCGCGCTGCTGGATACGGTGGCCGCCCGGAGCGCCACCCTCAAGATCCTTCCGCTGTCGCCGACGACCGACGGGGTGATGGCGCTCGGCCCGGACGGGCGGCGCATTGTGACCGGCGGCAGCGACAAGGCGCTGCGGCTCTGGGACGCAGCCACCGGCGCGGCCGTCGGCACCCCGCTCGCCGGGCACACCGACGACGTGACCGCAGTGGCGTTCAGCCCCGACGGGCGGCGCATCGCCTCCGGTAGCCGGGACAACACGGTGCGGCTGTGGGACGCGGCGACCGGCGCGCCGATCGGCGGCCCGTTCGTCGGGCACACCGAGCCGGTGTCCAGCGTGGCGTTCAGCCCGGACGGGCGGCGCCTCGTTTCTGGCAGCTGGGACGACACGGCCCGCCTCTGGGACACCGGCACCGGCGCGCCGATCGGCGGACCGCTGCGAGGCCACGCCAACGACGTGATCAGCGTGGCGTTCAGCCCCGACGGGCGCCGCATCGCCACGGGCAGCACCGACTACACGGTGCGACAGTGGGACGCGGCCACCGGCGCACCGATCGGCGCTCCACTGACCGGCCACACCGACAACGTTGCCAGCGTGGCCTTCAGCCCCGACGGGCGCCGCATCGCCTCCGGCAGCTGGGACGACACGGTCCGGCTCTGGGACGCGGCCACCGGCGCGGCCGTCGCCGCCCCGCTGAGCGGCCACACCGACAACGTCACCAGCGTGGCGTTCAGCCCCGACGGGCAACGCGTGGTGTCCGGCAGCTGGGATAAAACGTTGCGGCTCTGGGACGCCGGCACCGGTGCCCCGATCGGGACACCGCTGACCGGGCACACCGACTACGTCACCACCGTGGCGTTCAGCCCCGACGGCAAGCGCATCGACTCCGGCAGCCGCGACGGCACCATGCGACTGTGGGCGGCCGACCCGGACGCCGCGATCGGCACACCGCTGGTCGGCCACACCGACACCGTGACCAGCGTGGCCTTCAGCCCCGACGGCAAACGCATCGTCTCCGGCGGCTACGACAACACCGTGCGGCTGTGGGACGCCGCGACCGGCGCGCAGATCGGCACCCCGCTGACCGGCCACACCGGCTACGTGACCGGCGTGGCCTTCAGCCCCGACGGCAAACGCATCGTCTCGGGCAGCTGGGACAGGACCCTGCGGCTCTGGGACGCGGCCACCGGCGCGCCCATCGGCGCCCCGCTGACCGGCCACACCGCCAATCTGACCAGCGTGGCCTTCAGCCCCGACGGCACCCGCATCGCGTCCGGCAGCGGCGACCAAACCGTGCGGCTGTGGGACGCCGCGACCGGCGCGCAGATCGGCACCCCGCTGACCGGCCACACCAGCTTCGTGCAGAGCGTGGCGTTCAGCCCCGACGGCAAACGCATCGTCTCCTGCAGCTGGGACAACACGCTGCGGCTGTGGGACGCCGGCACCGGCGCGGCCATCGGCGGCCCAATCACCGGCCACACCAACCACGTGCGCAGCGTCGCGTACAGCCCCGACGGGCGACTCATCGCGTCGGGCAGCTGGGACAAGACCGTGCGGCTGTGGGACGGCGCCACCGGCGCACCGGTCGGCACCCCGATGGTCGGCCATAGCGCGGCGGTGCTCGGCGTGGCGTTCAGCCCGGACGGTCGGTACATCGCGTCCGCGGGTACGGCCAAAACGGTGCGCCTGTGGGACGCCGTCAGCGAGCAACAGGTCGGCGCACCGCTTTACGGGCACACCAGCCGGGTGACCAGCGTGGCATTCAGCCCCGACGGGTGGTACCTCGTGTCAGGCAGCGAGGACCACACGCTGCGGCTGTGGCCGGGCCCGGCGGCGTGGCCGGACCTGTTGTGCGACAAGCTCACTGCGAACATGAGCCATCGGCAGTGGAGCGACTGGGTGTCCCCCGACATCGGCTACATCACGGTGTGCCCGCGCCTGCCCGTCGCGCCCGACTGATCACCGCCGGGCAGATCAGCTCCCGCCCGCCTCCTGCAGCAGGGCGAGCGCGGAGGCGTGGGTGATCTTCCAGCCGCCTTGATCGACGAAGGTTATGTTGCGGGTAGTCGGCGCGACCTTCGGACCTGAGATGGTGACGTCGACCGTGGCCGAATTAGCCCCGGCCGCATGGATATTCGCCAGGCTCGCCGTCAGCGGCACCTCGCCCCGGGCGACGGCCTGCTTCATCCGCACATCCGCGATGCGCGCTTCGACCGGACTGATGCCGCCCTCGACCAGATAGCTCTTGTTGGCGAACGGAACGCCGGGGTCCTGCAACGCGTTGAGCACGCCCAGCAATTGGTCGACGGTCGGAACGTCGGCCGCTGGGTCCAGCGGCAGCGGCAGGTCGAGGACGACGAGGCGCGCGGGCGCCGCGGGGCTCACCACGGCGACCGACGTCATCCCGGCGCCGGCGACTCCGATGGCGACCGCGACGCCGACGAGCGTTTTGATGGGCATGCTGTCCCTTCGATTCGGACGTACCAGAGGCCGATGATATCGCCGGTGACAGCGTCGAATTCGGTATTCGCACGCAATCGGGCGACGACACCTAACCGGAGAACAGCCAGGCCACGGCGGCCAGCGCGGCCACGCCCGTCGCGATGCGAAACGGGCGCCACCGCCACAGCACGAACCCGAACACCGCGACGGCGCCGACGATCGCGACGCCGGGCACGCCCTCGGGCATCGGGATCGTCGCGCCGGGCAAGCCACCCGCCCACCTCGCCACCCCCAACACCCACCACAGTTCGGGACCGGTGAAACGGATCAGCAGCTGCGCACCGGCCGGCCACCCCACGCACAGCAGCGCCGCGGCGCTGCCCAGCACGGTGATCGGCGCGATCACCGGCGCCACCGCGATGTTGGCGGCCGGCGCGACCAGGCTGAAGCGCCCCGAGATGCCGGCCACCAGCGGGGCGGTCACCAGGTGTGCCGCCGCCGCCACCGCGAGCGCCTCCGCCAACGGTTTGGGGCAGCCCCTGGCCACCAGGCGCCGCGACCACGCCGGGGCGATGACGACCAGCGCGGCGGTCGCCACCGCAGACAGCGCGAAGCCGACGTCGACGGCCAGCTGTGGGGCGACGGCCAGCAGTATCAGAATCGTCGCCGACAGCGCCGGAATCGCTTGGCGCCGACGGGAAGACAGGATCCCCAGCAGCGCGATGGCGCCCATCACGGCAGCGCGCAACACGCTCGCGGTCGGCTGCACGACGATGACGAACGCCACCAGGGCGATGGCCGCGGCCAGCACGGCCGTCCGCCGGCCGATCAGCCGCGCGCAGAACAACACCGCCGCGCACACGATCGTGACGTTGGCCCCCGACACCGCCGTCAGGTGTGTCATCCCCGCCGCGCGAAATTCGCCGGCAGTGTCGGTGTTGAGCGCCGAGGTGTCGCCGAGGACCAGCGCGGGCAGCGCCGCGGCCTGATCGGCCGGCAGCACGTCGCGAACCGCGGCGGCGAACCGGCTGCGCACCGCGTGGGCGGCGCGCTGGATCGTTCCGGCCCGGCCCATCGTCGGGCGACCGGCCGCGTTGAGCACCGCAACCGTCAGGTCGTGGCGAGTCGGGCGAGTGATCCGGGCGCTGAACCGCACCGGCTGGCCGACCATCACGTCGCCGAAGTCCGAGGCGCGCGCGAATACGACGACCCGTCCCGAAGTCTCGTCGGCGCCCGCGCGCTGCAGGCTAGCCCGGAACATCAGCCGGCCCCGGCCCAGCGACTGCGGGCTTTCGGTCGGCGTGACCGTCACGGGCGCGGTGGTTCCGAATGCGGCGGTAAGCGGGTGGCGAGCGACCGCCTCGGCCCGCAGGCCGATCGCCAGCCCGAACCCCGCGCCCACGACACCGCACGCGACCAGGCCGGCGCCGATGCGCCGCAGCCGTGCGCCGGTGCGGGTTGCCCAACACAGCAGGGCCGCCCCGGCAACCAGCGCGACGCTGCCCAGCGCCAGCGCGCGGCCGACCGGCCACACGATCCCCGCGGCGGTGACGATCCAGCCGGTGAGCGCGGCGGGAACCAGGCGGACGTCGATGTGGGCCGGCGCCGCGTCGCCCAGGCCAGGATGCTGCACCGGCGTCAGACACGGACCAGCGCACGCAACTTGTCCAGCCGCGCCGGGCCGATGCCCTCGACGTCGCCGAGCTGGTCGACGCTGGTGAACTTGCCGTTGGCCTGCCGCCACGCCACGATCGCCGCGGCGGTGACCGGTCCGACGCCGGGCAAGGCATCCAGCTGTTCGGTGGTCGCGGTGTTGAGATCGACCGCCCCGCCGGCCTTCGGCTTGCCCGGGCCCGGGCGCGGCGCCGGCGGTTTCGAGGCCGGCGGCGAACCCGGCGTCACGGCGCTGCCCAGCGCCGCGGGCTGCCCGGGTGCCGGGGCAAGCCCGACGACGATCTGCTCACCATCGCCGAGAGGTCGGGCCATGTTCAACCCGATCGTGTCCGCGCCGTTCACGGCGCCGCCGGCGGCCTGCAGCGCATCGGCGATGCGCGCGCCGGGAGCCAACGTGACCAGGCCGGGGGTGCGCACCAGGCCGACGACGCTCACGACGACCGGGCGATCAGGAGCGGCCGACGGGCTCGCCGAGGAGCGGAGGCTCGTCGTGGACGCCTTCTCCACCGGCGGCAGCTTGGCGGACATCACCGGCGCCGGCCGGTCGCGCACCAGCGTGAAGATCGTGATCAGCACCGCCAGCACGGCCACCGCCCCCAAGCCGATCGCGCCGGCGCGCCCGGGATCGGCGCGCAGCCGGGCCAACCAGCCGTCGCCCTGGGAGGCGTCGGGCAGCCAGCGTGGCAGCAGCGAATTCTGATCCTCATCCGGCGCGTCGGGGCCGGATTCCGCGTCCGGATCGGGATCGTGCGGCTCGGTATCCGGGGCGGCGCCGAGCCGTCGCTGCAGCCGATCGGCGGGAAGTTCTGCTCGCATGGGCCGACGGTAGGTGCGCCGACCCCCAAACCGCTCCGCCCGAGGGCGTCGGCGCGGCCCGTTGTGGACTAACCGGAGGCTGTGCACAGGCACAGCGGCCGATAGGTCAAGATGGAAGTTGGAACGCGTCGCTCATCTCACCGAAGCGAACGCCACGTTCACCCCCCATGCAAAGGAGGCAGCCATGCAACTGGCGCTCACACCGGAGGAAGCCGCGTTCCGCGACGAACTTCGCAACATCTTCACGACGAAGATCCCGCAAGAGATGCGCGACCGGGTGCGTCAGGGCTCGGCCGAGGCCAACCGCGACGACATCGTCACCAGCCACAAGATCCTGCACGAGCACGGCCTGGCCGTACCGAGCTGGCCGGTCGAGTGGGGCGGCAAGGACTGGACCGCCACCCAGCACCAGATCTGGGCCGACGAGATGCAGCTGGCGTGCGTCCCGGAGCCGCTGAATTTCAACACCAAGATGGTCGGCCCGGTGATCGCCGAGTTCGGGTCGCAGGAGATCAAGGAGCGCTTCCTGCCGCCGACGGCCGCCCTCGACATCTGGTGGTGCCAGGGATTCTCCGAGCCCGAGGCCGGTTCGGACCTGGCCTCGCTGCGCACCACCGCGGTCCGCGACGGCGACAGCTACGTCGTCAACGGTCAGAAAACGTGGACCACGCTGGGCCAGTATGCGGACTGGATCTTCTGCCTGGTCCGCACCGACCCCCAGGCACCCAAGCGCCAGGCCGGCATCTCGTTCCTGCTCTTCGACATGAATACGCCCGGCATCACCCTGCGGCCCATCAAGACGATCGACGGTGGCCACGAGGTCAACGAGGTGTTCTTCGAAGACGTCCGGGTGCCCGCCAATCAGCTTGTCGGAGAAGAGAATAAGGGCTGGACGTACGCGAAGTTCCTGCTCGGCAACGAGCGCACCGGCATCGCGGGCGTGGGGCGCACGAAGGTGCGCCTGGCGGAGGTGAAGAAGTTCGCCAACGAAACCGGGATCATCTCCGACCCACTGTTCGCCGCCCGGCTGGCCGAGGCCGAAAACGAGCTGCTGGCACTGGAACTCACGCAGTCGCGGGTGGTGACCGACTCGGCCGACGGCCAGCCCAACCCCGCGTCGTCGGTACTCAAGCTGCGCGGCAGCCAGCTGCAACAGATCGCCACCGAGCTGCTCGTCGAGGTGGCCGGCCCGGATGCGCTGCCCGCCAACGGCGCAGACATCGCGTCCCCGAGCTGGGCACAACACAGCGCGCCGCACTACCTCAACTACCGCAAGACGTCGATCTACGGCGGCAGCAGCGAGGTGCAGCGCAACATCATCGCGTCCACCATTCTGGGATTGTGAGGCAGCCATGGACTTTCAGCTGAGCGACGAGCAGGGCCTGCTCCGCGACACCACCCGCGACCTGCTGTCGCGCACCTATGACCCCGAGACCCGCAACAAGGTCATCGGCTCCGATCTGGGCTGGAGCCGCGAGGTGTGGAGCCAGCTCGCCGACACCGGAATCCTCGGCCTGGGCTTCGATCCCGACGAGTCGGGCCCGATCGAGATCGCGGCGGTGCTGACTGAGGTCGGGCGCCGGCTGGCCCCCGAGCCGATCCTGCACGCCGCGCTGGGTCCCGGCGCGCTGATCGCCGAGCTGGGCACCGACGAGCAGAAGCAACTGCTCGACGAGGTCGCCGCCGGGCAGCGGTTGCTGGCGTTCGCCCACCTCGAGCCCAAGCAGCGCGACCTGAGCAAGGCGGTCGCGACTAAGGCTGTGCAGCAAGGGGATTCGTGGGTCGTCAGCGGCCAGAAGAACCCGGTGCTGGCCGGCGACAGCGCGGACACGTTGGTGGTCAGCGCGGCGCTGCCCGACGGCGGCACCGGGCTGTTCCTGGTCGACGCGAGCGCAGTCGCCCGTCAGCCGTACCGGACCTTCGACGGCCAGCGGGGCGCCCAGGTCGACCTGGACTCCGCACCCGCCGAACCCCTCGGCCAAGCGGCCGACGCCACCCAAGCCATCGTCGGCAACATCGTGCGCGTCCAGGCGGCGCTGTGCGCCGAGGCCCTCGGCGCGATGGAGGAAGCGCTGCGCCTGACCACCGACTACCTGAAAAGCCGCAAGCAGTTCGGGGTGACCCTCAACAAGTTCCAGGCGCTCACGCAGCGCGCCGCGGACATGTACGTCTCGCTGGAGCTGGCCCGCAGCATGAGCATGTACGCGTCGATGTCGATCGCCGACGGCACGATCGACCCGATCATCGCCTCGCGCGCCAAGCTGCAGATCGGCCGCTCCGGCCGGCACATCTCCCAGGAGTCGATCCAGATGCACGGCGGCATCGGGGTGACCGCGGAATACCCGGTCAGCCACTACGCGGCCCGGCTCACCGCGATCGAGCAGACCCTGGGCACCTCGGGCGAGCACCTGCACAACCTGATCGACCACATCGGCGACTACGACCTGGCCCGCCTGTAGCGCATGGCCGAAAGGCTGTGCCCCGGACCGTGATCCGCGGGCCGAACGTCGAGTTGTCGGGCCGTGATGGCTGGTTCGGGCCCAACAAGTCGACGTTCGTGCACCGGCTCCCGACGCGGTTCGCATAATGAGTCAACCCGCACCGGCAAAGGAGCCACGATGACCACAGCCAGCACCGACCGTCCCTTGCGCGTAATCCAGTGGACGACCGGCAATATCGGACGGCGGTCGCTGCACGCCATCATCGGCAGGCCGGACATGGAGCTGGTCGGGGTCTACGCGCACGGCGCGGACAAGGTCGGAGTCGACGCGGCCGAACTCTCCGGCTGGCCCGAGCCGACGGGCGTGCAGGCCACCAACGACATCGACGCGCTGATCGCCCTGGGCGCCGACGCCTGTTGCTATAACCCGTTGTGGCCCAACGTCGACGAACTGGTTCGGCTGCTGGAGTCCGGCGTCAACGTGTGCTCCAGCGCCGCGTGGATCACCGGCGGCAAGCAGACGCCGCAGGACCGCAAACGCATCGAGGACGCCTGCCGGAAGGGCAACACGACGATCTTCGGCAGCGGCGCCCACCCCGGGATGACGAACATGGTCGGCATGGTCCTGTCGGCCTCCTGCGAACGGGTCGACGAAATCCGCATCACCGAGTCGGTGGACTGCTCCACCTACGAGTCCGCGGAAACCCAGACCGCGATGGGCTTCTCGCAAGACCCCGAAACCCCCGGCCTGGCCGAGAACGTGCGACGGGAAAGCGAGGTGTTCGCCGAGTCGGCGGCGATGATGGCCGACGCCATCGGGGCCAAGCTGGACCGGATGACCTTCGACGTCACCTTCACCCCCGCCACCGGCGACTCCGATCTGGGCTTCATGAAGATCCCCGCGGGAACCGTCGGCGGCGTCTACGGCTACCACCGGGGCTGGCAGGGCGATCGCAACATCGTCAGCGTCGGATTCAACTGGACGATGGGCAGTCACGTGAACCCGCCGAAGCCGCTCGAGCACGGCCACGTCATCCAGGTCTTCGGGTTGCCCAACATGCGGACAGTCCTGCACTGCCTGCCGCCGAAGGAGTGGACGGAACCCGGATTCATGGGTTTGGGAATGATTTATACGGCGATGCCGGTTACCAATGCGGTCCCGGCGGTGGTGGCTGCCGCACCCGGGATCATGACGCTTGCCGATTTGCCGCCGGTAACCGGCCGCGTCGCGACCTGACCCTATGGCGTTGGCCACAACGAGTGGACCCGGAGGAACGGTTCCGTGCCTTAAGGTTTAGAGTTCTTAGCCGAGCAAATAGTTTGTCGACAACAAGTGTTGCCAATGGCGGTGGTCCGCAGCGGCGAGCGGAAGGCGGTCAAGGTGGGTGCCATAACCCGGGCGCTCAGGCGAGCGTGGATACCTGTGCTGTTGGTGGTGGTGCTCTCCGTATCGGCCTTGGTGGTGTCGCGACTGCACAAGATTTTCGGGTCCGAGGACCTCAACGCGAATGCGGGCAAGGGGATCGAGATCGTGCAGTTCAACCCGAAGGTCGTCGTCTACGACATCTCCGGCCCGCCAGGCGCCACCGCGAGCATCAACTACTGGGACGAGAACGCCAACACCCACCAGATCGACAACGCCCCGCTGCCCTGGTCGACGACGATCTCGACGACGCTTCCCTCGGTGAGCGCCAACGTCATGGCGCAAAGCGACGGCAGCGCGATCAGCTGCAAGATCACGGTGGATGGCGTCGTCCGCGATACACAGAAGTCCGACGGCCATAACGCCCAGACCTTCTGCCTGGTGAAGTCCGCATGACCGACATCGACAAGACCGAACGCGACGCGAGCACGGCCGACACGGGCCCCATCCAAACGAAGAGCCCCAGCATGGCCGACCGCGGCCACCGGCCCTACCTCCCCCACGCGATCCGCATCTTCGCGATACCGATCATCCTGATCTGGGTGTTCGTGACGGTCCTGGTGAACGTCATCGTTCCGACCCTGGAAGTCGTCGGCGAGGCGCACTCCGCCCCGATGGCGCCCCTGGACGCGCCGTCGATGAAGGCGATGATGCGCCTGGGTCACAACTTCCACGAATTCGATTCCAACAGCACGGTGATGATCGTGCTGGAGGGTCAGCAACCGCTGGGCCCCGACGCACACAAGTACTACGACAAGCTGATTCGCGACCTACGCGCGGACCCGAAGCACATCCAGCACATCCAGGACTTCTGGGGCGACCGGCTCACCGCCGCGGGCGCACAGAGCGCCGACGCCAAGGCCGCCTATGTGCAGATCAACCTCGCCGGTAACCAGGGCACCACGCAGGCCAACGACTCCGTGGACGCCGTCCGCAAGGTGATCGAAGAGAACAAGGCGCCGCCCGGCGTCAAGGCCTACGTCACCGGTCCCGCGGCGCTGTCCGACGACATGCACCTCATCGGCAACGCCAGCCTGGCCACGATCACGCTGTTCACCCTCGGCGCCATCGCGATCATGTTGCTGCTGGTCTACCGGTCCATCGTCACCACCGTGGTCCAGCTGTTCATGACCTTTGTCGCCCTGGCGTGCTCGCGCGGTGTCGTCGCGGTTCTGGCCTATCACAACGCCTTTGGGCTCACCACCTTCGCCGCCAACATCCTCACCATGCTGGCGATCGCCGCCGGGACCGACTACGGCATCTTCCTGGTCGGCCGCTATCAAGAGGCCTTGCGCGCCGGCGAGGATCGAGAAACCGCGTACTACACCACATTCAAGGGCGTCGCCCCGGTGGTGTTGGGGTCGGGCCTGACGATTGCCGGGGCGACCTACTGCCTGAGTTTTTCGCGGCTGCCCTGGTTCAACACCATGGGCGCACCCGTCGCGATCGGTATGCTGGTCGTGGTCGCGGCAGGACTGACGCTGGGCCCCGCGGTGGTCTTCATCGGCAGTCGCTTCCACCTCTTCGAGTCCAAGCGGGTCGCCAGGCAAGGCCGGCTGTGGCGGCGGGTGGGCACCGCGGTAGTGCGTTGGCCCGCACCCATTTTGGCGGTCAGTACCGCGGTGGTGCTGGTCGGCATGATCGCTCTACCGAGCTTCCACACGAGCTACAACGACCGCCATTACCTGCCGTTGTCGGCGCCGTCCAACCAGGGGCAGGAGGCCGCGAACCGGCACTTCTCCGAGGCCCGGATGAACCCCGACCTGTTGATGGTCGAGTCCGACCATGACATGCGAAACCCGGCCGACATGCTGGTGTTGGACCGGGTGGCGAAAAACGAGATGCGCACGCTCGGCATCGCCATGGTCCAGGACATCACCCGGCCGCTGGGCATTCCGATTCAGCACAGCTCGATTCCGTTCCAGAACAGCATCCAAAGCCAGACGACGATGCAGAACATGTCCTTCCTCAAGCAGCGCATCGAGGACATGCTCAAGATGACCGACGACCTGCAGACCCAGATCGAGACCACGCAACGCCAGTACGAGGTGTCGCTGGATCTGGCCAACGCCGCCGACGACAGCGCAAGAACCACGAAGGTCACGTCGCAGATCACCGACACCCTGCGCGACCACATCGCGGATTTCGACGACACCTTCCGGCCGGTGCGCACGTACTTCTACTGGGAGAAACACTGCTACGACGTCCCGTTGTGCTACGGGCTGCGCTCCCTGTTCGACACGCTGGACGGCTTCGACCAGCTCGCCGAGCAGTTCCACTTCCTCACGGCCGACATCGAGCACACCGCCAAGGCCACCCACGACCTGAACGCGCTGTTTCCGATCCTGATCAACACGCTGAAGGCGACCAGAGGCATCCAGCTGACGCTGTACCAGACGTCCAAGGCGCTGATCGACCAGATGGAGGCGATGAGCAACACCGCCATCGTGATGGGGCAGAGCTTCGACAACTCCAAGAACGACGACTTCTTCTACCTGCCGCCGGAAGCCTTCGACAACCCCGATTTCCAGACGGGTCTGCGAATGTTCCTGTCGCCGGACGGTAAGTCGGCGCGGTTCTTCATCACCCACCAGGGCGACCCGATGTCGCCGGAGGGCATCGCGCGGGTCGACGCGGAACGCACCGCCGCGCAGGAGGGTTTGAAGCAATCCTCGCTGTCGGATGCCAGGGTGTATCTCGGCGGAACCGCCGCGACCTTCAAGGACATGGCCGACGGCGAGAAATACGACCTGATGATCGCCGTGGTGTCGGCCCTGACGCTGATCTTCATGATCATGCTGCTGCTCACCCGCAGCGTGGTGGCCGCGCTGGTGATCGTCGGCACCGCGGCCAGCTCGATCGCCGCGTCATTCGGTCTGTCCGTGTTGATTTGGCAGGACTTGTTCGGCATCAGGATCCACTGGATCGTGATGGCGCTGTCGGTCATCATCCTGTTGGCCGTCGGCTCCGACTACAACCTGCTGCTGGTATCGCGGTTCAAAGAGGAGATCCATCGCGGCCTCAAGACCGGGATCATCCGGTCGATGGCCGGCACCGGTGGGGTGGTGACGGCCGCGGGGCTGGTGTTCGCCTTCACGATGGCGTCGATGCTCGGCAGTGACCTGCGGGTGCTGGGGCAGTTCGGGTCCACGGTCTGCATCGGTCTGCTGCTCGACACGTTGATCGTGCGAACGCTGTTGATGCCGTCGATCGCGACCCTGCTCGGGCGCTGGTTCTGGTGGCCGCTCGTCGTGCACCCGCGCGGTGACTACGGTCGTCCACCCGTGCCCGCCGCGAAGCCCGCCCCGTCAGGCGTCAGCAGCTAGGTCCACGCACACCGCGACGGCCCCTGGGCCCACGTGCACACCGAGCACCGGCCCCAGCGACGTGATGATGGCGGGCGCGCAGGACGGTAGCCGCTGCGCCAGCGCGGCCGCCACCTCGTTCGCGCCGTCCGGGTTGACGACGTGGTGCACCGCCAAGGCGGCGGGGCCGTCGCCGACCGCCTCGCAAACCCGGTCGAGCATCGCCGCGGTCGCTTTGGTGACCGTCCGGACCCGTTGGGCCAGAACGAGTTTGCCGTCCTCGATACACAGCAGCGGCTTGAGCGACAGCGCGGTGCCCAGCCACGCCTTGGCGCCGCCGATCCGGCCGCTGCGCCGCAGGTTGTCCAGCCCGTGCACGACGATGAACGCGCGGCTGCGCCTCACCGCCGAGCTCGCCGCATCGGCCACGCCGTCGAGGTCGCCACCCGCGGCGGCGGCGCGCGCGGCGGCCAGTGCGATGAACCCGGTGCCCATCGCCGCCGATCGCGAGTCGACAACCCTTACGGCGGGCCCGATCTCGGCCGCAACCCGCTGGGCCGCACCGCAGGTGCCCGACAGCGCCGACGAAATGTGCACCGCCACAACACCCTCGCCCCCGCTGTCGGTTAGCGCCTGGCGGTAGGCGGCGTCGAGTTCGGCGGGGGTGGCCGCCGCGGTCGTCGCGTGGTGCCGATAGATCTCATCGGGAATCTCGTCCACACTGTCGCGCAGATCGTCACCGTCGAGCAGAACATGCAGCGGCACAACGCGTATCGCACCTTCGGCCAGCAGATCGGCCGGCAGGCGCGATGACGCATCGGTCACCACCACGACGGGCATAGGTCAGCCGCGCGGTTTCTCGGTCGCCACATCGGCTTGATTGCGCGGCTTCTCCTCATCGCGCTGCGCGCTCTGCATCGTCGCCACGCCGGCCTCGGCCAGCGCCTTGAGCATCAGCTCCGCGACCGCCTGGTGGGCCTCGAAATTCCAGTGGATGCCGTCGGGATTGCCGCGCCCGCTCATCACCTGTTCGGCCACAGCGGCTTTGAGGTCGACCAGGGGAACGTCGTGTTCCTGCGCCCAGTCCGTGATCGCCGCAACGGTCCCCGGCCGGCCGTGATGCGCACGGCCGTAGGTGTCCGCCATGTGCACCGACGGCAGCGACGCCACGATGGGGATGCCGGGGCGGTTGAAATCGATTGCGTTCCGGGTCTGTTCGAGGTAGTCGGCACTCAGGCGCGGGGGCAGGGCGGGCCTGGCCACCGGCGAGAGCCGCGGCTGCAGCCACCCGTAGCCGTCGCGGGCCCAGCGCCGCAGCCACGGTGGCCGCACATAGCGGATCAGCTCGCGCAACGCGGTCGGCAGCACCGACGGCAGGGAATCCATCCCGCTGGTCGCGAATATCACCGCGCCCGCCCGCGGCAGCGCCGCCCAAGCGCGGGGGTCCTGGGTCGCTGCCCACCAGACGTCCCGGCAGGTCCAGCCGATGCGACCGATCAGCTCCACATCCCAATCCAATTGGGCGGCAACGATATTGGGCCAGATGCGAGGATGGTCGGCTGGCAGGCCGCCGGTCGGGCCGTAGTAGGACAGCGAGTCGGCGAAGATCAGCAGCGTGGGCCGCGCGTCAGAGGACATCGTTGGACACCTGGGCCGAAGCGTTCCACACGTCAAGGCGCCAGCGGATGTCATCCAGGCCGGCGGCGTCGTCGGAATGGCCCGACAGCTGCACCCAGCTGGCATTGCCCATGCCGCCCAGGACCGGCCAGTTGTCGACCGGAAGTTTCAGCAGCGCGGCGACCAACGCCGCGATCAGGCCGCCGTGGGCCACCAGCACCACCGGCCGGCCCGGCTCGTCCGCATCGCCCCACTCCGGTTCGCCGGACACCAGTTCCGCGACCAGCGGCACGCTGCGCGCGGCGACGTCGACCCTGCTCTCCCCGCCGTGCGGCGCCCACGTCGCGTCGTCACGCCACGCCAGCCGCGCACCGGGGGCCTCCGCGTCAACCTCGGTGTGCGTCAAGCCCTGCCAGTCGCCCAGGTGCGTCTCCCGGAGTCGCTGGTCCGCCCGCACCCGCAGCCCGGTCCGCTCCCCCAGCATGATCGCGGTGTCGTAGGCGCGATGCAGATCCGACGAAACGATCAGCAGCGGCTGCAGTTTGCCGAGCACCTCGGCCGCGGCCACCGCCTGGGCGCGACCCAGTTCCGTCAGGTCGGAATCCAGCTGCCCCTGCATCCGGCTGTCGGCGTTGAAGTCGGTTTGGCCGTGGCGCAACATGATCAGACGACGGATTCTCATGGCGCGCTCGCCGAGCCCTGGGAGTCGTCCGGCTCCTCGGTCAAATTCACCAAGACCACAGGGCAATCGCCCCACAGTCGGTCCAGCGCATAGAAGTCGCGATCGTCCTGATGCTGGATGTGCACGACGATGTCGCGATAGTCCAACAGCGTCCAACGACCTTCCCGGGTGCCTTCGCGCCGCGCGGGCTTGTGGCCGGCCTGGCGCATCTTCTCCTCGACCCCGTCGACGATGGCGTTGACCTGTCGCTCGTTGGAGGCCGAGGCGATCACGAAGCAATCGGTGATCACCAGTTGCCCCGAGACGTCGATGACGACGACGTCGTCGGCGAGCTTGGCGGCCGCCGCGTTGGCCGCCACCGTCGCCATGTCGACGGCTTCCTGGGTGGCGCTCATGCCGACCCCTCGGCAGCCGGCTTGGTGTAGAGCCGGCGCTTGGACACGTATTGCACGACGCCGTCGGGCATCAGGTACCACAGTGGCCGGCGCTCGACGGCGCGCTCGCGGCAGTCGGTCGATGAGATCGCCAGCGCCGGGATCTCGACGAGGGTCAGCGCGTCCTTGGCCAGCTCGCCCAGGACCCCGGTGATGTGCTCGTGGTGCAGCTCGTACCCGGGGCGGCTGACCCCGACGAACCGCGCCAGCTCGAACAGCACCTCCCAGCCCTGCCAGGACAGGATGGACGACAGCGCGTCGGCGCCGGTGATGAAGAACAACTCGGAATCCGGGTTCACCGCGCGCAGATCCTGCAGGGTGTCCTTGGTGTAGGTGGGGCCGACGCGGTCGATGTCGACCCTGCTCACCGAGAACCGGGGATTGGAAGCCGTGGCGATCACCGTCATCAGGTAGCGGTCCTCGGCGGCCGAGACCTCCCGGGTCTTCTGCCACGGCTGGCCGCTGGGCACGAACACCACTTCGTCGAGGTCGAACAGGTCGGCCACCTCGCTGGCTGCGACCAAGTGGCCGTAATGGATGGGATCGAACGTCCCTCCCATCACTCCCAGCCTGCGACGGTGTTTTTGCACGATGTGCCAGCTTACTTGAGGCCCCGGGGCGCCCCGATTGCCGAGCCGACCGCCGCGAGGTCGTGTAGAAGATCCCTCTGGACAGTTCGCCGGTCGCACCGCTCGACGGGAGGCCTCCGCTCGCCGAAGCCATGGCCCCCGAGGACGAGAACGAGCCCGGCCCTCTCGAGCTGCGCTGGCTCGTGTATCGGAAAGCAGGATCAGACCGGTAGCAGTTGGTCGATCACGGCGGCCAGCTGCTTGGCCGAACGGCATTCGTGCATGGTGATCACATCCTGGTAGCGCGGCACCGCCGAGTCGCCGCTGCCCCACAGGTGTTTGGGCTCGGGGTTGAGCCAGTGCGCGTGCCGGCTCGCGTTGACCATGTCGTCAAGGATCTCGAGCGCCGGGTCGCGGTAGTTGGTCCGGCCGTCGCCAAGGATCAGCAGCGAACTGCGCGGCGACAGTACATTCGGGTTGGCCTGCACGAACGACTCGAACGCGTTGCCGTAGTCGGAGTGGCCGTCGCGGCTGTACACGCCGGCCTCCCGGGTGATCCGCTGAATCGCCACGGCCAGGTCGCACTCCGGGCCGAACATGTGCGTCACCTCGTCGGTGGTGTCGATGAAGGCGAACACGCGGACCCGCGAAAACTGTTGCCGCAGCGCATGTACCAGTAGCAGGGTGAAGTGGCTGAAGCCGGCGACCGAACCCGACACGTCGCACAGCACCACCAGCTCAGGGCGCGCCGGGCGCGGCTTGGCCAGCACCACGTCGATCGGCACGCCGCCGGTGGACATAGACTTGCGCAGCGTCTTGCGCAGGTCGATCGCGCCGGCGCGGCTGCGCCGGCGGCGCGCCGCCAGCCGGGTAGCCAGGGTGCGGGCCAACGGCGCTACGGCTCGTTGCATCTGGCGGAGCTGGTCGCCGGAGGCGCGCAGGAACTCGACGTTCTCCGAAAGCTGTGGGATGCCGTACATCTGGACGTGGTCGCGGCCGAGCTGCTCGGCGGTACGGCGTTTGGTCTCGGCGTCGACCATTTTGCGCAACTGCGAAATACGCTGGGCGGCCATTGCTTTGGCGATCTGCTCCTGCGTCGGCGACGGCTCGTCGCCGTACGGGGCGAGCAGCCCCGCCAGCAGCTTGCCCTCCAATTCGTCCAGCGCCATCGCCTTGAGCGCCTGATATGACGAGAAGGACGGGCCACGGCTGGAGCTGTATTTGCCGTAGGCCTCCACGATCCGCGCGATCATGGCGACCAGGCGTTCGTCCATGTCGGCCAGCTCGGGGTTGTCGGTCAGCAGATCCAGCAGCATCTGGCGCATCGCGTCGACGTCGTCGTCGGGCAGCGAGGCGTCACCGGAGAACGTGCCGGACTCGTCGTCGGACACGACCGTCCGTTCGCCCAACGCCGCGGGGAACCACAGGTCGAACATCGCGTCGTACGTCTCGCGATGCTCGGGCCGCCGCAGCACCGCGCAGGCAAGGCCCTCGCGCAGCACCTCGCGATCGCTCAGTCCGAGGGTGGCCATCACCCGGCCCGCGTCCACCGTCTCCGACGGTCCCACCGAGATCCCGCTTCCGCGAAGGGCTTCCACGAAGCCGACCAGGTGGCCCGGCAGGCCGTGCGGGGCCAGCGGGCGGGACGGACGGATGCGGCGGATGGCCATCAGTTGAGCCTTAACTCCCCGGAGGCGCGCTGCTGGTCGGATTGGTGTTTGAGAATCACGCCGAGCGTCTGGGCTACCACCGCGTCGTCGATGGTGTCCAGGCCGAGCGCGAGCAGCGTGCGGCCCCAGTCGATGGTCTCGGCGATGGACGGCACCTTCTTGAGTTGCATTCCGCGCAGCACCCCGATGATCCGCACCAGCTCCTCGGCCAGGTGCGCGGGCAGTTCGGGCACGCGGGACAACAGGATTCGACGTTCCAGGTCGGGGCTGGGGAAGTCGATGTGCAGGAATAGGCAGCGGCGCTTGAGCGCCTCGGACAGCTCACGGGTCGCGTTGGACGTCAACACCACGAACGGTGTCCGGGCCGCGGTGATCGTCCCGAGTTCGGGGACGGTCACGGCGAAATCGGAGAGCACCTCCAGCAGCAGGCCCTCGATTTCGATGTCGGCCTTGTCGGTTTCGTCGATCAGCAGCACGGTCGGCTCGGTGCGGCGGATGGCGGTCAGCAGCGGACGCTGCAGCAGGAACTCCTCGCTGAACACGTCGTCTTTCGTGGACTGCCAGTCGCCGGACCCGGCCTGAATGCGCAGGATCTGCTTGGCGTGGTTCCACTCGTAGAGCGCGCGGGCCTCGTCGACGCCCTCGTAGCACTGCAGCCGAACCAGGCCCGCGCCGGTGGCCTGCGCGACGGCGCGGGCCAGCTCGGTCTTGCCGACACCGGCCGGACCCTCCACCAGCAGCGGCTTACCCAGCCGGTCGGCCAGGAACACCGCCGTCGCGGTGGCGACGTCCGGCAGGTAACCGGTCTCGGACAGCCGCCGGGCGACGTCGTCGATGTCGGTGAAAAGGGGGGTGGGCCGGGCGGGCACACTCACGATCAGGTTCTCCTAAAGCGTTGTCGGCGAGGGGTTTCAGGCCGGACGGATGTGGCCGTCGCCCCACGCAATCCATTTGGTCGAGGTCAGTTCCGGCAGCCCCATGGGACCGCGGGCGTGCAGCTTCTGGGTGGAGATGCCGATCTCGGCACCGAAACCGAACTGCTCACCGTCGGTGAAGGCCGTCGAGGCGTTGACCATCACGGCCGCCGCATCGACCCCATCCGTAAACCGTTGCGCGGCAGCCATATTGCTGGTGACGATCGACTCGGTGTGCCCGGTGCCGTACTCGTTGATGTGGGAGATCGCGGCGTCGACACCGTCGACGACGGCCACCGCGATCTCCATCGCCAGGTACTCGCGGCGCAGATGATCGTCGTCGGGGTCGAGGTGCACGGTCACTCCCGAATCCTGCAGGGCTCCGACCAGCCGGGGCACCGCCTGCTCGGCGATCGCGGCGTCGACCAGCAGGGTCTCGGCGGCGTTGCAGACGCTGGGCCGACGGGTCTTGGAGTTCAGCACGATTCGTTCGGCCACGTCCAGGTCGGCACCCTCGTGCACGTACACATGACAGTTTCCGACACCGGTCTCGATGGTGGGCACCTGCGCGTCGCGCACCACCGCGTCGATCAGGCTCGCTCCCCCGCGCGGGATCACCACGTCGACGAGGCCGCGGGCCTGGATCAAGTGCGTGACGGTGGACCGGTCGTCGGCCGAGAGCAGCTGGACCGCGTCGGCGGGCAGGTCCTCGCTGACCAGCGAGGACCGCAGCACCTCGACCAGCGCCTGGTTGGACCGCGCCGCCGACGAACTGCCGCGCAGCAATACCGCATTGCCGGACTTCAGCGCCAAACCGAAGGCGTCGACGGTGACATTCGGGCGTCCCTCGTAGATCATCCCGATCACGCCGAGCGGAACCCGCTGCTGGCGCAGCTGCAGGCCGTTGGGCAGCGTGTAGCCGCGCAACACCTCCCCGACCGGGTCGGGCAGCCCCGCCACCTGCCGCAGTCCGGCGGCGATACCCTCCACGCGCGCGGCGTCCAGGGCCAGCCGATCCAGCATCGCCTTCGAGGTACCCGCGTCCCGGGCCGCCTTGAGGTCTTCGGTGTTGGCCGCCAGGATTTGCTCGGTGTTTGCCACAACGGCTTGGGCAGCGGATTCCAGGGCCTGATCTTTGGCAACAGTCGGCAATAACGCCAGCACGCGCGACGCGACGCGGGCACGTCGTGCAGCGTCGTGCACCTCCCGGCGCAAGTCAGGACGCGATGGTGCTTGCAGACTCATTTATCCAGGGTATCGGGCTTTAACGGGCCAAGTTAAGCGGGCCGCTGTTGGCCGTCGCTACCCCACCAACTCGCCGCGCTCGGCCTGGCGCACCTTGCTTTGCCGCTCCTCGAGGATGTGGCCAAAGTTCTGCAGCAGCAACGGTTCACGCATCACCAGCGCCTCCAGGTGTTCACGCTCGATCTCCAGCGCGGTCACCTCGTCGATCGCATACGCGGTGGCGAGGTTGGGTTGCCGGGTCAGCGCGGTCAGACCCAGAAACTCGCCCTCCTCGATTGTGCTGATGTCGATCACCCCCCCGTCCTCGGTCGTGGCCGCCAGCCGGACCCGCCCCGAGACCAGGAACGTCATCGCGGAGGGCACCTCGCCGGCGTATTCGACGGTCTCGTCGGCGCCATAGCGCACGACTCGCGCGCTCGACTGCAGCAACTGCTGATCGGGGACGCTCAGCCGCAACACCGGCGCCACCACCATGCGCAGCGCGAACTCGATGCGTTCCCTGGTCGAGTAGTCGTCATCGGCATCGTCGAGGTGCAGGTCCTCGCGGCGTGCGGCGTACCAGATCCAGCGCAGGAAGGTCGCTCGCGCTGCGCCCTCGTCGGCGGGTGAATTCAGCCCGATGCTGGTCGAATACTCGCCGGCCCCGGCGGGCGCCGAGCGAGGCTGGCTGCCCGCCTTGAGCTGCGGCAGCCCGCCGGCGACACGGGTCAGCATCGCGCACACCCGGTCGGGCGGATCGGCCGTGGAAAAGGTGGTCTTCACCGACACTTTGTGCTTGTCCGGCGGGCGGCTCAGGTTCGTGAACGGCGTGCTGGCCAGCACCGAGTTCGGGGTGATCCGCGTGCCGCTGCCCGTGTCGATGTGGACTGCGCGCCAGTTCACCTCGACGATTCGTCCCCGCGCGGTGGACGTGTCGAGCCAGTCGTTGATGCGGAAGGGTTGCTCGAACAACATGAACAGGCCCGACACGATCTGACCGACCGAGTTTTGCAGCATCAGACCGATCACCACCGAGGTGACGCCCAGCGCGGTGAACAGGCCGCCGACCCGGACGCCCCAGATGTAGGACAGGATCAGCGTGAGTCCGACGCCGATCAGCGCGAACCGGGCGACATCGATGAAGATCGTCGGCAGGCGTTTACGCCAGCTGTCTTCGGGCGCTCCCTCGAACACCGTGGCGTTGAGCCCCGACAGCAACAGCACCAACACCAGGAATCCGAACAATGTGCTGAGAATTTGCACCAGGCCGTCTCCGGCCGGGATTTGCACGGCGTTGACGAGCAACAGCAGCAGGGCACCCAGTGGCCACAAGAAATTGCGCAACAGGCCGACCTGCCGGGCCAGGCGACTGTTTCGGCGCAGCAGGGCGTGATGCAATTCGGTGAGCAGGATGACCCCGACCGGGAATCCCAGCGCAACACCGACGGCCCAATAGAACCAAGAAGAGTGGAAAAGGTTCACTACCGCTCCAACAGCCGGTAAATCGGTTGATCGACTCCGCCAACCGAAATGGTTCCGGCGGGCGCGAATTGCCGCACATCCTCCAATGCCTGGTGTACTTGAGAACTGACGTAGATGCCGGGTTGCGGTGCGCCACTGTGCATTTGGTAGGCCAGGCTGACCGCGGCGCCCCACATGTCATAGACCAGGCTGGACCGGCCCACCAACCCGCTGACGACGTTGCCGGTATTGATGCCCACTCGCATCCGCAGATCACGGCCGGTCTGATTGTTGAACCGATCGATGATCTGGCGCATTTCCAGAGCGAACTCGACGCTGCGGTGAATGCTATCCAGCCGAGGGGTCACGACCCCACAGCTGGCCAGGTAACCATTGTGGAAGGTCCGGATCCGTTCGACGCCACGGGATTCGGCGGCGGCGTCGAATTGCCGGAATAGGTCGTCGACGATACCGACCAGTTCGTCGCCCGACATTTCGTTGGACATCTCGTCGAGGCCGACGATATCGGCGAAGATGATCGCGACGTCTTGGTGCTTCTGCGAGATGGTCTCCTGACCCTCGCGATATCGTTGCGCGACCGACTCGGGCATCAGCGCGAGCAACAGGCGGTCGTTCTCCTTGCGCTGCTCGGCGAGCAGCTCTTCCTTGATCGCCAGATTGCGGCTCATCTCGTTGAAAGCCGCAGTGAGGTCGCCTACTTCGTCACGTGAGGTCACCGGGATGTTGACCTCGTAGTCACCGGAGCTGATCTTCTGCGTCCCGGCCTGCAACCGCCGAACCGGCCGCAGCAGCACCTGAGCGAGCAACATCGACGCGACGCAGACCGCGAAAATCATTGTCGAGACACCGATTACCAGTGTTTTGCTGAACCTGCCCAGCCGCGCAAAGGCATCGGAGTCGTCGCGTGTTACCAGGATCGCCCAATGCAGGTCCGAATGCGGCACGGTCAACGGGGCGTACGCTTCCATCTCCCTGTTGCCCGTGTAGTCGGTGTCGGTGACAGTCCCGGTCTGTCCGCGTAGGGCGGCGCGAACGCCCGCGCTCGGAACCGCTTGCTGCAGAATCGTGGTTCCCAATTCGATCGCCCTGTTGGCCACCTCGGGCGCAGTCCCGTTGGCCACGGCCTCACGCCGGTATTCCTCAGGGTCTTCCAGGAACAGGCGCGAATCCGAGCGCATCAGATTGTCGGGGCCCACCAGGTATGACTCGGTCGACGAGCCCATGCCCGCGGCTTCCCACTGTTTGTCGGCGGTCAGGATCCTGTTGATCTTCGCGGTCGGCAACGGCCACGCCATGACGCCATCGATCTTTCCGTTCATCCCGACCGGCGACACCACCCATCCGATGGGGGCATCCAGCGCGGGCTGGTACGACTGGAAGTCGGTGAGCCAGACGAAGTCGACGTCGTTGGAGCGCAAGGCTTTTTGGTACGCATCGCGCAGCTTGGATTCCCGGTACGGGCCGGTGAGAATGTTGGTGCCGAGGTCGGGACCCTTGTCCACGGAGTAGACCACGTCGCCCTGGTTGTCGAGTAGCAGCACGTCGTGGTAGTCGAAGCGCGTGACGATTCCGCGCATGTAGAAGTCGAATCGGGCGTTGGCCGCCGACCAGGCGCTGCCATCGCCGGCATCCACGATGGGCAATGGACCACCGTTCGGCCTCGGGGCTGCCGTGTAGTACGCCTGAATGTACTTCTGCGCGTTGGAACTCGGCATGACCGCTTTGATATCGACCGTCTCGCCCGTGATGCGTTTGATCGGCTTGATCATCTCGCTGTCGTAGTAGTTGACGAGCGCCTGTTCCTGGGCGGGCGTGATCGTCGCGTTGGCCAATTGGTTGAAACCGGCCGTGAGGGCGTCCAACGCCTGGACGATGCTGAACCCGCCGCTGTAGGTGATCAGCGAACTCCTCACCTCCTTGAAAAGCGCCTCCAGCTCCCGCTTCTGCGACTCGCGCAATTCGGTCAGCCGGTCGGCCTCGACTTGGCGCAGCGCGTTGCGACCGGACACCGCCCCGATGAGGCCGACCACCGACACCGACAACACGCTGCAGAGCAACAGCGTCATCAGCAGCTTGGATTGGATGCCGATCCGAAAGAAGTGCCGGCGCCGAAGCTTGAGGGTCTTCTGCAGCTCGCTCTCTTCGGCCGCCGGATCCTCGTCCGGGGCCGGCGTGCCCTCGGGTTCGGAGGCGGGTCGGGCGTCTGTCAACTCGCTCGATGTCAACGCAGCCCACTTTCCTCGGAAAAGACTCAGCACCGCTAACGCAGCACAGTAGCGCGCGGAGGCAAAGAAATCGGCGTTTGCGCGCCGCAATTACCGCCAAAATGCAGGGCACACGCGGCTAACGTCGGTGGAATGGCGCGGGTATGCGTAGTCGGGAGCGTCAACCTAGACCTGACCGTGGACGTGGCTGCGCTGCCGCGCCCGGGCGAGACGGTGTTGGCGTCGTCGTTGACCTACGCGCCCGGTGGCAAGGGCGGCAATCAGGCCGTGGCCGCGGCGCGCGCGGGCGCGCACGTCGAGTTCGTCGGCGCGATCGGCGACGACCCGGCCGCCGAAAGGTTGCGGGCCCATCTGCAGTCCAACGGTGTTGGCCTCGACGGAACAGTTACCGTGCCCGGCCCGAGTGGCACCGCGATAGTGGTCGTCGATGCCCGCGCCGAGAACTCAATCGTGGTCGCGCCCGGCGCCAACGGCCAGCTGAGCCTGCGCGCCGCGGACCTGCCCGCGGCCATTGCCGACTGCGATGTGTTGTTGACCCAGTTGGAGATTCCGGTGACCGCAGCGGCGGTGGCCGCGCGGGAGGCCGGCTCGCGCGGGGCGGTCGTCATGGTCAACGCGTCACCGGCCGGCCGGGACCGAAGCGCGCTGGCTGAACTGGCGGACGCGGCGGACGTGGTGATCGCCAACGAAGCCGAAGCCGAGGAATGGCCTTGGCGGCCAACGCACTTGGTGACGACGCTCGGCGCCCGCGGCGCCCGCTGCGTCAGCGCCGACGACGAGTTCTGGGTGCCCGCCCCGACGGTCCAGGCGGTGGATACCACCGGGGCCGGCGACGTGTTCGCTGGAGTGTTGGCGGCGAACTGGCCCCGCAACCCGGGTTCGCGGGCCGAGCGCCTGGCCGCGCTGCAGCGCGCCTGCACCGCGGCCGCGCTGTCGACGCTGGTGCCCGGCGCCGGCGACTGCGCACCGAACGCCGAAGCGATCGCAGCGGCGTTAGTCCGGTGCGCTACCTAGTTGGTTGTCGGTGGTGGTTGCGGCTGGAAGGGTTCGTACCACCACCAGTCGGCGCGCTCTACCACCACCAGTCGGCGCGCTCGCCGGTAGGTCCGGGACACGGTGAGACAGCGGGCGGGGCCAGGTTGGGCGGACGCGCGAGCGATCCTGAGTTGAGCCGTCGACCGGAGCTGTCGGTGACAACGAGATCGTCTGCGGGCCCGGTGATCGTGATGACGCCGCGGTGGTGCAACCGATGGTGATACGGGCACACCAGCACCAGGTTGGCCATGTCGGTGGGGCCGCCGTCCTCCCAGTGCCGGAGGTGGTGCGCGTGCAGACCGCGGGTGGCACCACAACCCGGGACCGCACACATGGGGTGGCGGTGCTCGAGGGCGCGGCGAAGCCGCCGGCTGATCTGGCGGGTCGCTCGCCCGGCTCCGATGACCTCGCCGTCACGCTCGAACCACACTTCGCAGGTGGCATCGCAGGTCAGGTATTGGCGTTCGGCGTCGGTGAGCAGCGGGCCCAGATGCAGTGCCGCGGCGCGCTGCTCCGCATCGACGTGCACCACCACCGTGGTGTGCTGCCCATGGGGTCGGCGAGCCGCCTCGGCGTCCCACCCAGCCTCCACCAGGCGCAGGAACGCCTCGACGGTGCCCGGAAACGGCGGTACCTGGTCGCAGGCGCAATCGCCATTGTCGTGGTCGCGCTTCCAGTCGGCGACCAACGCATCACGATGCGACGCCAACGCCGCGTCGAACTTCGCCGCGTCGTGGTGCGGAAGTCTGATCCGCCAACAACTGCCCTCGTCGTCGGAGGCCTTGGTGATCGAGCGCTGAAATTCCGGCCGCGACTCAGGTTCGAACCTCGGTTCCAGCTTGACCGCGGTACGCAACTGGCTAACAGTCGCGACCGCGGCGAGCTCCGCGTAATGCGCATCGGATCCCTCGCCCGCCCGCGCCGCAATGACACCGACCTGATCCAGCGACAGCCGACCCTCGGCCATGCCCCGCGCGCAGCGAGGAAACTCCGGCAGCCGGCGCGCGATCGTCGTGATGGTGTGGGCATTTGCCGAGGACGAGCCGAGCTTCCAAGCCACCAACGCCGGCACCGAGCGCGCACCCGTAGCACCCCACAATTCGTCGCGCTCGATCTCGGCGACGATCTCTACAGTGCGCCCGTCAATCGCGTTGCGCTGACCGGCCAACTCCGCCAACTCCTCAAACAGCACATCCAGACGTCGCGGAACGTTTTCTGCCAGCGGAGGCGCAGCGGTCGAGAACATGACGCCATCATCGCAGGGGGGTCCGACAAGTTTCGGCGCTCAACCCGCCCCACGGCGTGGCCGCCGTCATTTACCCAGCGGCACAGCGTGACCGGCACCTACGAGCGCTAGTCCTCGGGAACCTCGCTGTCGATCTCGGCGAGCCAGATGCGCGCCGACATGTCCGACGGGGCACGCCAGTCGCCGCGCGGCGATAACGAGCCCCCGTGAGAAACCTTGGGGCCGTTGGGCAGCGCGGAGCGCTTGAACTGGCTGAACGAGTAGAACCGCTGCACGAAAATCTGCAGCCAGTGCCGAATCTCCTTGAGCGAGTAGGACGGTCGTTTGTCTTCGGGGAATCCGGCCGGCCAGTGGCCATGCTCGGGGTCGCTCCAGGCATGCCAGGCCAGGAAAGCGAGCTTCGACGGCCGGAATCCGAAGCGCAGCACATGGAACAGCGAGAAGTCCTGCAGGGCGAACGGACCGATCTTGGCTTCGCTGCTCTGCAGCTCTTCTTCTTCGCCGCTGGGGATGAGTTCCGGGGTGATCTCGGTGTCCAGCACCGACTGCAGCACCCTGCCCACCTCGGACTCGAACTGGTGCGACGCGATGATCCAGCGGATCAGGTGCTGGATCAGCGTCTTGGGCACCCCGCCGTTGACGTTGTAGTGCGACATCTGGTCGCCGACACCGTATGTCGACCAGCCCAGCCCAAGCTCCGACAGATCGCCGGTGCCCAGCACGATGCCGCCGCGCTGGTTGGCCAGCCGGAACAGGTAGTCGGTGCGCAGGCCGGCCTGGACGTTCTCGAACGTGACGTCGTAGACCTTCTCCCCGCGGGAGAACGGGTGATCCATCTCCTTGAGCATCAGCGCCGCGGTGTCGCGGATGTCGATCTCGGCGAAGGTCACACCCAGCGCCGCGCACAGCTCGATCGCGTTGCGCTTGGTACGTTCTCCCGTCGCGAACCCCGGCAGCGTGAACGCGAGAATGTCGCTGCGGGGCCGCTTTTCGCGGTCCATTGCGCGGGCCGCGACGATCAACGCGTGTGTCGAGTCCAGGCCGCCGGAGATCCCGATGACGACCTTCGGGTAGTCCAGCGCGCGCAGCCGCTGTTCGAGGCCGGAGACCTGGATGTTGTAGGCCTCGTAGCAATCCTGTTCCAGCCGTTGCGGATCGGCGGGGACGAACGGGAAACGCTCCACCTGCCGCCAGAGTCCGATGTCGCCGGCGGGCGGGTCGAGCCGGAATTCGATGTGCCGGAACGATCCCGACAATGCGCGGTGATGACGGCGGTTGTCGTCGAAGGTGCCCATCCGCAGCCGCTCGGCGCGCAGCAGTTCGGTGTCGACGTCGGCGACCGATCGCTGCTCGCCCTTGGGGAAGCGCTCGGATTCGGCGAGCAGCACGCCGTTTTCGTAGATCATGGTCTGGCCATCCCACGCCAGGTCGGTCGTCGATTCGCCCTCCCCCGCGGCGGCGTAGAGGTAGGCGGCCAGGCACCGCGACGACGCGGAGCGGGCCAGCAGGTTGCGGTCCTCGGCGCGACCGATCGTGATCGGGCTGCCCGACAGGTTCGCCAGCACCGTCGCTCCCGCCAACGCGGCCTCGGCGCTGGGCGGAATGGGCACGAACATGTCCTCGCAGATTTCGACGTGCAGCACGAAATCGGGAAGGTCGGATGCGGCGAACAACAGATCGGGGCCGAAGGGCGTCTCGATGTCGCGGATCCGGATGGTGCCGCGTTCGTCGTCTCCCGGCGCAATTTGGCGGCGCTCGTAGAACTCGCGGTAGGTCGGCAGGTACGACTTCGGCGCCACTCCGAGCACCGTGCCGCGGTGGATAACCACGGCGGTGTTGTAGATGCGCTGCCGGTGGCGCAGCGGGGCGCCGACGACCAGGACCGGCAGCAGATCGCGGGATGCCGCGACCACGTCGAGCAGGGCGGCTTCGACGTCGTCGAGCAGCAGGTCCTGCAGCACGATGTCTTCGATCGAGTACCCGGACAGCGTCAGCTCCGGGAAGATTGCGATCCCGACGCCGTCGTCGTGGCACTCGCGGGCCAACCGCAGCACCGACTCCGCGTTGGCCGCCGGATCACCGATGGTGGTCCGGTGCGTGCATGCGGCAACGCGGACAAAACCCTGGCTGTAACTGTTGTAGAAGTCCATCGCCCTTCCATTGTCGCCCAACCGGTGTCAACAAGTATTCGCCGGGTATCACCCACGCATGGGCAATACCGCTGTGTTGGTCGTCGACATGATGAACACCTATCAGCATCCCGACGCCGAACTACTGATGCCCAACGTCGGCACAATCATTGATCCACTGGCCGATCTGGTCCGCCGCGCACGCGAATCGGGCGACGTCGACCTGATTTATGTCAACGACAACTACGGCGACTTCACCGCCGAATTCGGCGATCTCGTCGAATCAGCGTGTAACGGCGCGCGTCCCGATCTGGTGGAGCCGATCGTGCCGTCGAAGGGCAGCCGGTTGCTGACCAAGGTGCGCCACAGCGCGTTCTACGCGACTCCCCTGGCGTATCTACTCAATCGGCTCGACACCGAGCGACTGATCGTCACGGGCCAGGTCACCGAGCAATGCATCCTGTACAGCGCGCTCGACGCCTACGTGCGTCATCTGCAGGTCGTCATCCCGACCGATGCCGTCGCCGGTATCGACGACGAACTCGTCGCGGCGGCGTTGAAGATGATGGAGGCCAACATGTCCGCCGAGCTGACGACGGCAGCGGACTGCTTGGGTTAGTCCGATAACCAAAAGTGTTGAATGAGAATGCATTTTGCACAGCAAAGCCGTCTGAGCGCGACCTCAGTCGACGCAGCGAATCCTCGCATCTGAGTGACTAGCTTATTCCCGCGCGAGCTCTAAAATAATCGAGGTGGCGGATGCACTACGGGTCAGCAATGAGGGGCTGCAAGTACTGGCAGCCCATTGCGACGCGGTGTCAGCGAGCTTGGTAGCAGCGGCTCCGGTGCCGACTGTTGGGCCGCCAATCCAGGCGACTTCTGGCGCCGTCGGTACCGCTTACGCGGTTATCAACGGCCTGATTAGCAGCTTGGCGGGACGAGCGCAGACAAGCGCAGACAAGGCCAGCGTGACAGGCGCCGAGTTTGACCTCACCGACGCTGCCGGTGCACATAGTGTCAGCGCAATCGAACAGGCTTAACCGATGGCTGCGGTAGTTGGCGTCTGAGCCACCCCCGCACTGGCACGGTCCGCATGTACTAGGCGATGGCGCTGAAGAACCGTGGGAAGACGATCACCATTGATAAGCAACACCTTCGTTAGGCTGAGTCCATGACCCCGACCGAGCTCGTCGACATTGCCTTGACTGATGATGAACGTCGGCTTTTGTTCCACGGCCTTAACGAATATGGCGGCTCGATTCAATACAAACCTGTAATGACCCGGGCTTTAGGATTATCGGACCGCGATACCTTCTATGACCTGATCCAACGGCTCCTCAACGCTATTGGGCAAAATCAACCGCTGTCCAAGCTCGATTGGGCCCGCGTTGTCTTCCTGACTGAAGTCTCCTGGGTAAGTACCCTGGTCGGCTCAGGGCTCGACTTCGCAACCAACTTCCGCGACGACGCGGCCGCACCACTACTGCGCTCCGTACAGTGGAAAATCAATCGCCATGGCATCGACGGCAGTGTGCTATCTCCGGAGCACACAGATGGGCAAACCTAATCGCACCCGACTCTCGGCGCGGCAATGCCACCAACTCCTTAGGCTGGTCTCATGACCGAATCGGAACTGATCGACCTCGGCCTAACTGACGATGAACGTCTGCTCATTTCACACGGACTCAGCGAATACGGTGGGCCTATCCGCGGACAAGTCGTGATGACTCGGGCTTTGGGGTTATCTGATTCAGGAGCTTTCAATGATCTCGTTGCACGACTGCGAGGCGCAATTTTTCGGAAACAACCGCTATCTAAGCTTGATTGGGCGCGTGCAGTCTTCCTCACCGAAGTCTCCTGGGCGAGTGACCTGGTCGGCTCCGGGTTGGACTTCAAGACCAACTTTCATGACGATGAAGCTGCGCCGCTACTGCGCTCTATTCAGTGGAAGCTGAATCGTCTAGAAATCGGAGGAAGCTTGCTCTTTACCGAGCACGTTGATGAGCATGGCTAGTCACACACGCCTCCGTTGCGCATGACGTAGGGACCACCACCTAGCGGCCCGGCAATGCGATCGGGTTCAGCCCAGCCGGACCAGCGCCCGGCGACTGGAATGGGATGGACGGCAACGAGTTTGCAGCCCCTTGTAGTGGGAACGGCATGTTCCCGTTCGCGAGCGAGGTCATGAAGCCGGGGCATTCCATCTGAATCGCCATGCTGGTGACCATCCCGGCCATGTTCGGCGAAAGTCCCGTACTTCCAGACACTTTCGATGCTATCGACGCCAGGGTCGCACCCGGCTTGACCAACGATGGGCAGATCGATCTGCCGAGTCCGGCGATGGCGTTGCTCACCGAACCGTTGTTGGCAACCCCTGCGCCGGTCAGCGCGTTCGCGATGGGGTCGTTGGGCGCGTCGGCGTGCGCGGAAGCGGACAACGCTGCGCCGGCGGCGGCGACACAAGCCGCAACCGCCAATGGACGAAGGGCTACCGAAGCCGCATTGATGAGGCCTGCCCATCTCGTCCGTGTCGTCAATGGGCGGGACGTCATCAGTGCAGCCATGCATCGCTCCTCGGCGCTTGGTGAAGTGCACGACCGTGCACCCCCCACACGTCGAAGACGTTGACCGATTCGTTACAAAACGATGCCGAGTCCCCATGGTCAAAAATGCGTAACGTTTGGGTGGCAAATGCAGAACAGTATGGTGTGGCAAGAGGCAACATGGCGAGGAAAGCCCAGGTCGTCGCTGTTTTCTCGGTCTGTGCTGCGCTCATAACGGCTTCGAACGCGGTTGCCGCTCCGGCGGCGCACGCCGACAACCTGGGCAGCGCGATGTACAGCGGCCTCCCGGGGCTTCGCCCGGCGTGCGGCCCGATCGGCGACGATCCGCGCCTGACCGCGGCAGCGCAGCGCCACGCCGACGACATGCTGCGCACCGGCATCAACGGCCACGTCGGTTCGGATGGCTCGTCACCCCGGGCGCGCATCACGCAGGCGGGCTACCGGGCCCACGCCACCGGTGAGGTCGTCTATTGGAGCACCGGAGCCGCCGCGAATCCGGCCTCGATCCTCGACATGTGGATGAATAGCCCTCCACACCGGGCGATCATCCTGAACTGCGCATTCAACTCGGTCGGGTTTGCCACCGCCTCGGACGGCAACAGATTGACCGCCGTCGGCGACTTCGCGTCTTAGTTAACCCACGCCGGGCCAAGCCGTTTCGGCTCACCACCGCCGAAATCACAACTCAATCAACGAAAATTGCAAGCTCGCGCGGTACGGGCGAGATACGCGTCTGTACCGGAATCACGTAACGGCAGCGGCGCTCCCCATAGGAGCGCCTAGCCGCCTATCCCCAGGAAACCCTTATCAAAGGGGCCAACGTGAAATTCGCAAATGTGTTGGTCAAAGCCGCTTCCTTTGTCGTCGCCGGCGTCGTCGGGCTGAGTTGTGCCGTCGCGGCGGGAGCCGACGACGGTGCAGTCGTCCAGCAGATGTGTGCGCAGGGAACGCTGTTCAGCAATGGCGTCGTCCAGGGCTGGACGGTCCTCGACCTGGAGCCGAGCAAGGACGTCATTCCGGCGGACGTTCGCGGCGCGCTGTGGGAGGCGGCCGCCACCGACCAGGCAACTGCCGGCGACGCGGCCCCGCTGATCCCCAATTTTTCTGCCCGCGCACCCAACGGCGACAACTATCGGGCGCTATTCGAAGTGCCCACCCAGCAGGGGATCAGCCCGTCCGGATTGCCGATGGGCCAGTCGGTCACCGGCAAGTTGTACTTCGACGTCACCGGTCAGGCCCCGGACTCCGTGGTGTTCAACGACGGCCGAGATCGACTGATATGGAGGGGTTCTGCCGCGGACCCGGCGCCCGAGCCGGTTCGCACCCTTGCCCTTCCCGATTACAAACCGGCGAGCTTGTCGGTGTTCGAGACCCGCACCGTCTACCTCCAAGGTGAAGTGCGGATGCGTCAACTCAACGACCGGCTCGCCAGCCAAGGCGTCAGCCCGGAGGAACGCGCGCGATTTATGTTCGAACGACGCAACGCATTGCGAACGTGGGCGCGCGCCCTGATGAGTGATCGTGCGGCGGCCGCTCAGCTGGATAAGAAAGACCCGAATGTGACCTTCGAATATCTGGCCGTGAGGAACCAGGCCAAGGGGCTCAGTGGTGACGCTCTTTACAACGCGATCATCACCAGGGCCACCCGCAGCAGAATCAGCGTCAACGAGTCCCTGGGCATCGACCCCGACAATCCGCCCCCGTTGCCGCCGGTGCGGCCCTCCTCCGCAGGCGGGACGGAGTCGTAGATGGTCACCGCAGACGGCCCCGTGCTCGACACGGCGGCAAGCCCACGCTGGCTACGCACGGGCTACCGGCATTTCCCGTATGCGGCCCAGCAGGCGGGCCAGTGGTGGGTTTTGCGGCTTAACCACGGCTTTCCGGAGCACGACATGTACACGTTGTTCATCGACGGCCATGCGGTCGCCGACGCGACCGCTGACGCCGGGCATCCCCTCCCGCTGGTTGCCGGCCTGGCCTCCCTCGCGCCGGACGCGGAGGATTCGACCGAGCCAACGCTCGACGTGGAGCTGGCCGAGGACCTGGTGCGGGCGGTGTCCAGTTACGTGAACTACGGCAGCGAGGAAGGCGAACCGTGCGACTTCTGCTCCGGCGACTACGACGGGATGGCTCGCTGCTGAGCAATCACCCGCTGGATAGTTAACGGGCTCCTGGCGGCGTGTCCGATCGCCTATTCTGAGAGGACCCGGGGCCGGGATCGGCGGGGCATCCAATTGGGTCTTGCCAGCCAGGTTGCGGCGATGCCATTTAGGTCGGAGTCATGAGCGATACCCAGTCCCAGCTTTCGGTTTTGAAGCAGACCGCCGATCGCGCCGTCGCGGATGCCATCGCGCGGCTGATCGAGGACGGTGAAGATCATGAGCTCAATCGAATCAACGCCCTCGATTTTTCCACGCGCACCGGCTTCGACGAAGAGAATGTGATTTCGGGCTTCCTGCACGCCTCGCGGCTTGGCCTGTTCGATCTCAGCTGGAACGTGCTGTGCCCCGGTTGCAGCGGGGTGCTGGATGCGCACGACACGCTTAAATCGCTGCGTGACGACGACTATCACTGCGGTTTGTGCGGCTCCGGTTACGAGCCGTCGGTCGACGAGCAGGTCGAGGTGGCCTTTACGGTCAGCCCGAAGGTCAGGCGGATTGCCGCCCACGATCCCAACACGCTGCCGCTCTGGGAGTACTACAAGCAGATTTTCTGGAGCTCGGGCATCGATCTCGACCAGGATTCCTTTGCCTCGCTGACCGAGGAAGTGACGCTGCACGCGCAGGAGCTCCCCGCCGGCGAGAAGGCGGTGCTGTCGATGCAGCTTCCGCCGGAATTCATCATCGTTTTCGAGCCGGTAACGCATTCCGCGCATTTCATCGACGTCCAGGGCGAGCCGACCGAGGAAACTCAGCAGCTCGGGTTGGTCTTCAACAAAGCGCATCCGCCGACCGGGTCGAGTTCCTTGCGTCCGGGTCCGTTGCGGCTCGCGCTCGACAATGAGTCCAGCCGGCGGACGCTGCCCACCGTCTTTGTCGCTGGCGACGCGCTGCACCGCCTGCTGGGCAAGCGCAGGCCATTCCTCACCGCCAAGCGGATGCTGTCGAACCAGACTTTCCGCGATGTGTTCAAGGCCGACAATCTCGACATCAATCAGCGTCTCAAGATCACCTCGTTGACCTTTTTGTTCACCGACCTCAAGGGGTCGACCGCACTGTACGAGCGGGTGGGCGACCTCGCCGCGTTCGACTTGGTGCGCGCGCATTTTCGTGCGCTGCTGGAGATCATCGCGGCCGAAAAGGGCGCCGTGGTCAAGACGATCGGGGACGCCGTGATGGCGACCTTTGTCCAGCCGGACCAAGCGCTCGCCGCGGGCTTACGGATGCGGGCCGCGATGGACAAGCTCAATGCCGAGCGCGGCAAGTCCGACCTGATCGTAAAGATCGGCATCCACGAGGGGCCATGTCTCGCGGTGATGCTGAACGAGCGGCAGGACTATTTCGGCCAGACCGTCAACATCGCGGCGCGGGTGCAGAGCCTGTCGACCTCACAGGAGATCCACATCACCGGTCCCGTGATCGACGCGCCCGGCGTCGCCGCCATCCTGGACAAGGAGGCGATCCGGCCGATTCGCAAGGAGGCCGCTCTGCGCGGCATCGCAGACAAGGTTGTGGTGTACGAGATTCCGTAACTCGCGACTGCCTGCGACTAAATCGTCGCTGCTCGAACAGAATTGAACGCCCCAAAATTGGGGATAGCAATCCCGCGTCGACGAGTCATCAACCGTGGCCAAAAACGGCATTGTGGATTCCTAGGCGTTAAGTCGTCGCCCGATCTATCGTGTCCTGGACCGTGGACGCCGGGAGGCTGATGTGGACGGAACCCCGTTCGGGCGCTACCGCCTGATCGATTTGTTGGGCCGCGGCGGTATGGGCGAAGTCTGGCGCGCGCACGACACGTCGACCAACCGGACCGTCGCAATCAAGTTGTTGCCCGCGCACTTAGCCCAAGACCACACGTTCGTGCAACGCTTCCGCCGCGAAGCAGAATTGGCCGCCCAGCTCAACAGTCCCCATGTCGTCCCGATCCACGACTACGGCGAGATCGACGGCCGGCTCTTCGTCAACATGCGCTTGATCGAGGGCCGCGACCTCCAAGAGGTGCTGTCCGACGGGCCGCTGCAGCCCGACCGCGCGGTGCGCATCGTCGAGCAGGTGGCGCGGGCTCTGAACGCCGCCCACAAGAGAGGCCTCGTACACCGCGACGTCAAACCCTCGAACATCCTGCTCGACGAGGACGATTTCGCCTACCTGATCGATTTCGGGATCGCCCGCGGTGCGGACCAGACGCGAATGACGGGCACCGGCGGGGTAATCGGGAGCTGGCCGTATATGTCGCCCGAGCGGTTACGGGCGGGCCAGGTCGACGCGCGTTCGGACGTCTACGCCTTGGCGTGCGTGCTGTATGAGTGCCTGACCGGGGCCACCCCTTTCCCCGGAGACAACACCGAGCAGCAAATCACCGCGCACTTCATGGAGCCTCCCCCGCGGCCGTCGATCGCCGACCCCAACGTTCCTGCCGAACTCGACTCGGTGGTCGCCACCGGGATGGCCAAAGATCCCGACCAGCGATACGCGACAACCGTCGAGCTGGCCAGCGCCGCTCAGAATGCCGTCACGGCACCGATTGCCCAGCCGACCGAAAATCTGCGCGCGCCTGCAGCTTTCGTGGCCACACCCGCTGCGCCGAAGATGCCCGCAACCGAGGCCGCCGACCTGAGCCTCGCCGCGACTCAACAAGGCCCAGTCGTCGGCCCGCCGCCCGACATGACAAAAAATGGCCGGTCGTGGTGGCCACCCCGCGGCCGCCCGGGCCTGATCGCCGCAATCATCGTCGCGGTCGTCGTGCTGGTCTCGGGCGTCGTCATCTATCAGCTGCAGCCGTCCGGGTCCGCACAGTCCGCAACGTCAAGCACGCCGGCCGCCATGCCACCACCCCCACCGCCGCCCCCACCGAAACCGGTCGAAGAGGCCGCGCTCGATGGACTGCTGCTCAGCCCCGCCGAGATCAATGCCGCGATGGGCGCGACCGGAATGACCGTCGAACAACCGTGGAAGACGTTGGCAGATGTCGGTCTCGACAATCCCTCGTCGCCTCCCGAGTGCTTACCCCTGGGCGGCGCGGGAGAGGCGCCTGTTTACAACGGGAGTGGGTTTGCCGCCCTTCGCGGGCAGACACTTCAGGAGCCTCAGCACTTCACGCATGCCGTCGACCAGTTTGTGTTGTTGTTTCCCTCGGCGGCTGCGGCGGCCGCTTTTTATAGCACCTCGACGCAAGGCTGGCAGGCCTGCGCCAACCGCAGCTATCACGACAACGTCCACAATGTCGAGATGAACACGGGACCCGTGTCCACCGCCAACGGAATGCTCAGCAACAGTGAAACCAATCCACGCACCAAAGGCTGGACATGCCAGCGGGCGCTCACGGCGCGCAACAACGTGGTGGTCGACGTGGCGGCATGCGGCCACAACACGACAGACCAGGGCGTCAGTATCGCCGCGCAGATCGCTGCCAAAGTGCCCACCAGCCCGTAACGACTCGCCCCGCTCCGTACTCTCGAAGACGTGACCACCCGCAGCGCCGAATCGCCCGAGCTGGTCGCGTTGTTGGCCGGGCGCCGGGTCGCGGTGCTGACCGGCGCGGGAATGTCGACCGACTCCGGCATTCCCGACTATCGCGGCCCCGACTCGCCGCCGAGCAATCCCATGACCATCCGCCAGTTCACCTCGGATCCGGTTTTCCGGCAACGTTATTGGGCGCGCAATCACGTCGGCTGGCGGCATATGCACGACACCCTGCCCAATGCGGGCCATCGGTCGCTGGCCGCGCTGGAAGACAGCGGGGTGGTGACCGGGGTGATCACCCAGAACGTCGACCTGCTGCACACTAAGGCGGGCAGCCAAAACGTCATCAATCTGCACGGCACCTACGCGCAGGTGGTCTGCCTGAGCTGCGCCCACACCATGAGCCGCGCCGCGCTGGCCGAACAGCTCGAGGCGCTCAACCCGGGATTCGTCGAGCGCGCCGAGGCGATCGGCGGGCTGGCCGTGGCTCCCGACGCCGACGCCGTCATCACCGACACCGCATCGTTCCGCTACCTCGACTGCCCTCGTTGCGCCGGCATGCTGAAGCCCGACATCGTCTATTTCGGCGAGAATGTGCCGAAAGATACCGTAGCCCAAGCATATTCACTGCTCGACCAATCCGAGGCGCTGTTGGTCGCGGGCTCGTCGCTGACCGTCTTCTCCGGCTACCGATTCGTGCGGCACGCAGCGGCGCTGAAAATTCCGGTCGCGATCATCAACCGCGGACCCACCCGCGGCGACGATCTGGCCACCGTCAAGGTCGACGGCGGGTGCTCGGAACTGCTCACCCTGCTGGCCACCGAACTGACGGCAACCGCGTTGCGCTAGAACGTGCAGGGCATGCTGCCGACGGCATGCACGAAGTTGCCCGCGACGTACGTCGGTTCACCGGCCCGAATGTCCGGAAGCTGACGAAACAGCTCTTCGAATATCGCGCGCAGCTGCGCGCGGGCGACATGGGCGCCGAGGCAGAAATGCAATCCGCCGCCGCCGAACCCCACGTGAGGATTGGGACTGCGGCTCAGGTCGAAGCGATCCGGGCGGTCGAATGCCTCACTGTCCCAGTTGCCGGACGAGTAGAACATCACCACCTTGTCCCCCGCGGAGATCCTCTGACCGCCAAGCTCGAAATCGGTTGCGGCCGTGCGGCGGAAGGTCATGACCGGCGTTGCCCAGCGCACGAACTCCTCGACCGCCGTGCCGATCCGGTTCTCGTAATCCTCGAGCAGCCATGCCCTTTGGTCGGGAAAGTCGGTCAGCGCCTTCATGGTGTGGCTGATGGTCTGGCGGGTGGTGTCGTTGCCCGCCACCGAAAGCAGCACGAAGAAGGCGGCCACCTCGGCGTCGGTGAGCCGGTCGCCGTCCACCTCGGCGTGCACCAGGCTGCTGATCAGGTCGTCGCCCGGATTCTCGCGGCGCTCGGCGGCGAGCGTGCCGACGACCTGATGCAGGTACATCTGCTGTTCGAAGATGACCTCCAGCGCGGGGCGCCCCTTGAGGAAGTCAGGGTCGGCCCACGACACCAGCGCGTCGGTGGCGTGCGCCATGCGCTCACGCTCGGAATCGGGAATGCCGGCCATGTCCGAGAGGGTGCGGATCGGCAATTCTTTGGAACAGTAATCGACGAAATCCGCACCGCTGCCGGCCGCGCGGAGCTCGTCGACGATGGTCTTGGAGTTCGCCTGGATCGACTCCTCGATGCGGCGCACCTGCCTGGGCGTGAAGGCGGCGTGAGCGAGCTTGCGCAACTTGGTGTGTCGCGGCGGATCCATCGCCAAGAACGACTGTGACGCCTCGAGCAGCTCCACCGGAATGCTCTCGAACATCACCCCCTGGCCGGACACGAACGTCTCGTTGTCGCGGCTGACCGTGACGATGTCACCGCGCCGCGTGACCGCCCAGTAGCCCGGGTCGCTGGGATCCGGCATCAGGGATTCTTCGACCGGCGGATGCCAGCTCACCGGGCGCTCGGCGCGCAGCTCGGCGAAGGAGCGCTCCCGGTCGGCCGCCGTCGTCGACCAGAACCCGCGAGAGGACAGATCGATGGGGTCGTACGCTCGGCGCCTGCCCGAGGTCTCGGTCGCTGTCATCGTTGGGCCTCCCTCACCTATGACCGCCAGTCACAAACTCTGACCGACGATATGCCTAGACATATTGTCTAGTCAATATGTCTAAACATCGGTTATGCTCGGCGAATGCCGTCAGTTACCCGGAAGCCGCTGGCCAAGCGTGAGAACGCGCGGCAACAGCGGCGCGAGCAGATGGAGCGCCGGCTGCTCGACGCCACCGAACGGCTGATGAGCGACGGCGCCAGTTTCACCGAGCTCAGCGTGGACCGGCTGTCGAGCGAGGCGGGCATTTCGCGGGCCAGCTTCTACATCTACTTCGAGGACAAGGGCCACCTGCTGCGCCGGCTGGCCGGGCAGGTGTTCGCCGACCTGGCCGACAGCGCCGATCGCTGGTGGCGGGTCGCGGGGCGGCACGATCCCGAGGACGTGCGCGAGGCGATGACCGCCCTCGTCGCGAGCTACCGCCGCCACCAGTCGGTGCTCGTCGCCCTGAACGAAATGGCCGCCTACGACGCGGTCGTCGGAGCGACCTACCGCAATCTCCTGACCGCGATCACCGGGCGGCTGGCGCGGGTAATCGAGAACGGCCAGGCCGACGGTTCCATCCGCCCCACGCTGGTCGCCGCCACCACGGCAAGCGCACTGACGTGGATGGTGGAGCGGACCTGTCAGCAGAACCTGCCCGGCGAGCCGGGTTCCTACGACGCCGCGCTGGCCACTACCCTGGCCGAAATCATTTGGAACACACTGTATCTGAAGACCGCCTGCTAGACGGCGACCAAATCGTCGGCGTGCACCGCGGGCCTGCGTAGCTCGTCGGGCAACTCGGAGGTGGACCGGCCCATGATGGCGGCGAGCTCGGTCGCATCGTAAGCGACCACACCGCGGGCCACCACGATCGCTTCCGCGCCGCGCAGCTCGACGACATCCCCGCCGTGGAACTGTCCGGACACCGCGGTGATCCCGGCGGCCAGCAGCGAACGTCGTTGCTGCACAACGGCACGCACGGCACCCTCGTCGAGGGTCAGCGACCCGGCCGAGTCGGCCGCGTAGCGCAGCCAGAAGCGGCGCGCCGACATCCGTTGCGGCCGAGCGGCAAACACCGTCCCGACGGAGGCGTCGCTGAGCGCGGTCGCGGCGTCGGAAGCGGCGGCCAGCAGCACCGGCACCCCGGCGTCGGCCGCCAGCAGCGCCGACGACATCTTGGACGCCATTCCCCCGGTCCCCAGCGCGCTGCCCGGACCGGCGACCACGCCGACGAGGTCCGTCGTGCCCGCCACCTCGGGAATGAAGCGCGCGGCCTTGGCTTTTCGCGGATCGGCGTCGTAGAGCCCGTCGATGTCAGACAACAGCACCAGCGCCTCGGCGCCCACCAGGTGGGCCACCAGCGCCGACAGGCGATCGTTGTCGCCGAACCGAATTTCGTTGGTGGCCACCGTGTCGTTCTCGTTGACGATCGCGACGGCGTGCAGCGCGCGCAACCGGTCCAGGGTGCGCTGGGCGTTGGTGTGGTGCGCGCGCATCGAGATGTCCTGCGCGCTCAGCAGCACCTGGCCCACGGTGCGGCCATACCGGGCGAAGGCGGCGCTCCACGAGTTGACCAACGCGACCTGCCCGACACTGGCCGCCGCCTGCTTGGTCGCCAAATCCTTTGGACGACAGGATAACCCGAGCGGTTCGATGCCCGCGGCGATAGCGCCCGAAGACACGATCACCACGTCGGTGCCTGCCTTCATTCGCGACTCGATCGCGTCGGCCAGCCCGGCCAGCCGTCCGGCGTCGAAGACTCCGGAGGGTGTGGTCAGCGCGTTGGTCCCGATTTTGACGACCAGGCTGCGGGCGGTGCGGATCGCGTCGCGATGCGCGCTCACGAGCCGTCACCGTGTTCGCGGCGCCGACGGCGGGCGGCCTTGCGTTCGTCGGCCCCGACCCGCTCGCTGCGTTCCAGCCGCACGTCGGTGCCGCGGCCGGTCATCAACACATCCACCCCTGCGGGGGTCGACGGCTCCCAGTCGAACGTCATCTCACCGATGGTCACCGCACACCCGGCCTTCGCGCCCAGCCGCAGCAACTCCTCTTCGACGCCGAGCCGCGCCAGCCGGTCGGCGAGATAGCCGACTGCTTCGTCGTTGTCGAAGTTGGTCTGCCCGATCCAGCGCTCGGGCCGCGCGCCGCGCACCACGAAACCGCCGTGGGCGTCGGGTTCGACGGTGAAACCGCTGTCGTCCACCGGAACCGGGCGAATCACCGGGCGTCGCGCCACCACCGGCGGGCGCGCGGCGTTGTACTCCGAGATCATCTGCCACAGCCCAAAAATGAACGGCTGCAACCCTTCCCGGGTAGCCGTCGACACCAGGAACACCGGCCAGCCACGCTCAGCGATCTCATCGAGGACGAACTCGGCGAGCTCGCGCGCCTCGGGCACGTCAATCTTGTTGAGCACCACCGCCCGCGGGCGCTCGGCCAGATCCCCCAGCGTGGCGTCACCCTGCAAGGTCGGCGTGTACGCGGCGAGTTCGGCTTCCAGCGCGTCGATGTCGGAGATCGGGTCGCGGCCCGGCTCCGCGGTGGCGCAGTCGACCACATGCACCAGGACCGCGCACCGCTCGATGTGCCGCAGGAAATCCAGGCCCAGCCCGCGCCCCGCCGACGCCCCCGGGATCAAGCCCGGCACGTCGGCGACGGTGAAGGTGTGCTCGCCGGCCGACACCACACCGAGGTTGGGCACCAGCGTGGTGAACGGGTAGTCGGCGACCTTGGGTTTGGCCGCGGAGATCACCGACACCAGCGAAGACTTGCCTGCGGACGGGAACCCGACCAGGCCGGCATCGGCGACGGTCTTGAGCTCCAGGGTCAGGTCGCGGGCCTGGCCCGGTTCGCCGAGCAGCGCGAAGCCGGGAGCCTTGCGGGCGCGCGAGGCGAGCGCGGCGTTGCCCAGCCCGCCGCGACCACCGGCGGCGGCTTCGAATCGGGTGCCCGCGCCGACCAGGTCGGCCAGCATGCGCCCGTTTTCGTCCAGCACGACGGTGCCGTCGGGAACCTTGACTTCCAGGTCCGCGCCGGCCGCGCCGTCGCGGCTGCTGCCCGCGCCCTGCTTGCCGTTGGGAGCGGCGACATGCGGGCGGAAATGGTAATCCAGCAGGGTATGCACGGCGGGATCGACGACGAAGACGATGCTGCCGCCGCGGCCGCCGTTACCGCCGTCGGGGCCGCCGAGCGGCTTGAATTTCTCGCGATGGACCGAGGCGCAGCCGTTGCCGCCGGAACCCGCCCGCGCGTGGATGACGACGCGATCGACAAACCGAGGCATCGGGGGTCCTCTCACCCGCCAAGCGTGCGCTACTGGCAGTTAGATCTTCGCGGCTAGCGCACGCTTGCGACGCTCAGTCGGTGGTTTGACCGGCCGCGACGATGTTGACGGTCTTGCGGCCGCGCTTGAGGCCGAACTCGACGGCTCCGGTTTCCTTGGCGAACAGCGTGTCATCGCCGCCGCGCCCGACGTTGACGCCGGGGTGGAACTTGGTGCCGCGCTGGCGAACGATGATCTCGCCGGCCTTGACGACCTGGCCGCCGAATCGCTTGACTCCCAGCCGCTGAGCTGCCGAATCGCGCCCGTTACGCGAGCTGGAAGCGCCCTTCTTGTGTGCCATTGTGTCGCCTCCGCTACTTGATTCCGGTGACCTTCAGGACCGTCAGCCGCTGACGGTGTCCCTGACGCTTGTGGTAGCCGGTCTTGTTCTTGAACTTGTGGATACGGATCTTGGGTCCCTTGGTGTGCTCGAGGACCTCGCCGGTCACGGCCACCTTGGCCAGGGCGCTGGCATCGCTGGTCACCGTGGCGCCATCGACAACCAGCGCGACCGGCAGCGACACCTTGGCGCCCGGTTCCGAGTCGAGCTTCTCGACCTTGACCACGTCCCCGACGGCGACCTTGTACTGCTTGCCGCCCGTCTTGACGATTGCGTAGGTCGCCATCGTTGCTCCTGCTCTTTCTCACGTGTTCCGCGCGCGTGCTAGCTGCGGTGCGCGTGGTGGGTCTTGGGTGCGGGGTGATCCTCCCGCCTGTCGCCAGAAGCCTCGGCCTGACGACAACCGTCTAAGGGTACGTGACCAGCGGCTACAGGGTCAAACTGACACCCCGACCACGAACCGCAGATCAGTCCGCGCTGATCGGCGGCCCTGCCGGCCGGCCCGCCGCGCGTCGCCGGCGATGCCGCCCTAGCCCGCCGTTGCCGTTGTCCGAGGTCTCGTCGTCGTCGGCGTCCGAATCCTCGTCGTCCTCGTCGTCGTCGAGATCCTCGTCCTCGAGGTCGAGGTCCTCGTCGTCCTCGTCGAGGTCCTCATCGTCGAGGTCCTCGTCGTCCTCGTCGTCGTCGTCCTCGTCGTCGTCGTCCTCGTCGTCGTCGAGTTCGTCCACGTCCTCGGAGTCGTCATCCGAGTCTTCGGCGTCGTCCTCGTCGACGTCGTCGGTGTCCTCCAACTCGGCGGCACCCTGAGCGATGATCTGCTCGTCGTCGGTGTCCACGTCGGATTCGTCGGATTCGTCATCGGCGGACTCAGCCACAGTGGTCGAGCCGGCCGCCATCGCCTTGAACATCGGGTGTTCGCCCGGAGCGTGCGTGGGCACCTTGGCCACCGCCGGCTCCTCGGATCGGCTCTTCTTGGATCGCTTGCTGCGCCGACCGCCGGATTCCGACTTGCCGCGCGCGGCGGCCGGGGCGGATTCGACGGGGTCGGCGTGCAGCAGAATCCCGCGCCCGCCGCAGTGGCTACACGACGTCGAGAACGCCTCGATCAGCCCGGTGCCCAGCCGCTTGCGGGTCAGCTGCACCAGGCCCAGCGATGTCACTTCGGACACCTGATGGCGGGTGCGGTCGCGGGCCAGCGCCTCGGTTAGCCGGCGCAGCACCAGATCGCGGTTGGATTCGAGCACCATGTCGATGAAGTCGATGACGATGATGCCGCCGATGTCGCGCAGCCGCATCTGCCGGACGATCTCCTCGGCCGCCTCCAGGTTGTTCTTGGTGACCGTCTGCTCGAGGTTGCCGCCTGACCCGGTGAACTTGCCGGTGTTGACATCGACGACGGTCATCGCCTCGGTCCGGTCGATCACCAGCGTGCCTCCCGATGGCAGCCACACCTTGCGCTCCATCGCCTTGGCCAGTTGCTCGTCGATGCGATGCACCGCAAACACGTCCGGTCCGGGCTGATCGTCCGGCCCGTTCGGGGGCTCGTATTTGGTCAGCTTCGAAACCAGTTCGGGTGCAACGGAATTCACGTAGTCGTTGATGGTGTTCCAGGCTTCGTCACCCGAGACGATGAGCCCGGCGAAGTCCTCGTTGAACAGGTCGCGGATGACCTTGACCAGCACGTCGGGCTCTTCGTACAGCGCGACCGCGGCGCCGGCGGCCTTCTTCTTGGTCTCGGCGGCCTTGGCGTCGATCTGTTCCCAGCGCTCCTGCAAGCGGGTGACGTCGCCGCGAATGTCGTCTTCCTTGACGCCTTCCGATGCGGTGCGAATGATCACCCCGGCGTTCGACGGCACCACGTCGCGCAGGATCTCCTTGAGTCGCTGACGCTCGGTGTCGGGCAGCTTTCGGCTGATGCCCGTCGACGAGGCGCCCGGCACATAGACCAGGTAGCGGCCGGCCAGCGACACCTGCGTGGTCAGCCGCGCTCCCTTGTGACCAACGGGGTCCTTGCTGACCTGGACCACGACGTAATCGCCTGGCTTGAGCGCCTTTTCGATCTTGCGTTCCGACCCACCCAGTCCGGCGGCGTCCCAGTTGACCTCGCCGGCGTAGAGCACGCCGTTGCGGCCGCGCCCGATGTCGACGAAGGCGGCCTCCATCGAGGGCAGCACGTTCTGCACGATGCCGAGGTAGATGTTGCCCACCAGGGACGCCGAGCCGGCCGACGTGACGAAGTGTTCGACGACGATGCCGTCCTCGAGGACCGCGATCTGGGTGTAGCGCGCGCCGGGGTGCGGCGGTTCGGTGCGGACGCGGTCGCGGACGACCATCATCCGGTCGACGGCCTCGCGGCGGGCCAGGAATTCGGCCTCGGTCAGCACGGGCGGGCGGCGCCGTCCGGCGTCGCGGCCGTCGCGGCGCCGCTGCCGCTTGGCCTCTAGCCGCGTCGAGCCGTCGATGCCCTTGATCTCGGAGTTGCTCGAGCCCTTGTCATTCGACCCGGACTTACCGCGCGGCGCCCGCTCGTGCACGACCGTGTTCGGCGGGTCGTCGGGCGACGCGCTCTCGTCGCCGTCATCACCCGATCCCGACTTGCGGCGCCGACGCCGGCGCCGGCGGCGGTTTCCGCCGTCCGACGAACCGTCGTCGCCGTCGTCGGAGTCGTCCGAGTCGTCGTCATCGGAGTCATCGGCATCCGACGTGCCGCGACGGTCCGAGTCGTCGTCGTCACCCTGGCCGTCGGATCCGCCCTGTTCACCCCGGCCCCGGCCACGACCCCGCCTGCCGCGGCGCCGGCGCCGGTTGGCCGGTCGATCGGCCTGCTGGTCCTCGTCCTCGTCGTCCTCGTCGTCATCGTCGTCATCGTCGGAGTCATCGGACTCCGTAGCCGAGGCGTCGACGTCGGCACCGCTCTCCGCGGCCGCCGCCACCGGCTGTGGCGCGACGAACAGCGGCATGTAGTGCGGCCGCTCGTCCGACGTCCCGCCGGCATCGTCGCTGACACCCGCGGCGGCGTTCGCGGCGTTCACCAGGTCTTCGGGCGGCCGGGCCGAGAGCAGGTCGCGCACCCGGATGGCTTCCTCGGGATCCACGCCGGATTGGGCGCTGCGGACCCGTCCATCGAGCGCGGCCAGCGCGTCCACCACGCGCTTGCTGGTGGTTCCCAGCGCCCGCGCCAGCGAGTGGACTCTCAGCCGATCCGGCAGGTCATCCTGCTGGGCAGGTTCTTGCGATGATTCTGAAGTTGGGCCACCGTCTGTCACGTATTCTCCTTGAGCCCCCGGGCGCGTCCTTATCGACGCGGCCACGCGAGGGCTTCGCTATGTGCCCGGGTGCTTCTCCCGGGCTTGTGATGGTCTCGCCCCGAGCGGCTCGTTTCGAACCCACCCGGCGCCTGTCTGAATGTCGGCCTGACATGCCGCGCAACATCGCGAGCTGGCGATGGTCGCGCTTGTCTAAGTCTTCATTCGGGTGTCTGAAGCCGGTCCGGCGACGTTCACCCGCAGTCAGTATCCCACATCACTCTGCCTGTCCACGCGACCCTGAGTGAGAACCCGGGATCGGGGTAGCCGCAGGGGCTTACGCGCCGGGGAACCAGAGCGCGATTTCGCGCTTGGCGGAGTCGGTCGAGTCCGACCCGTGGACCAGGTTGAGCTGGGTTTCCAGCCCGAAATCGCCGCGAATGGTGCCGGGTGTGGCCTTGTCGACCGGGTCGGTGCCGCCGGCGAGCTGCCGGAACGCGGCGATGGCCCGTGGCCCCTCCACGATTGCTGCGACCACCGGCCCGCTGGTGATGAAGTCAAGCAACGGCTCGAAGAACGGTTTGCCGTCGTGCTCAGCGTAGTGCTGGGCGGCCAGGTCCCGGCTGACGCCACGGAGCTCGAGTGCCGTAATGGTGAGGCCCTTTTGCTCGATGCGGCTGATGATCTCGCCCACCAGGCGGCGCGCCACACCGTCGGGCTTGATCAGTACCAGGGTCCGTTCCGTCACGGCGCACAGCGTACAGAATCGCGGGCAGTTCAGCCCTGCGGTGACTGCCCGTCACCCTCGCGGCGCCGGACCTCGGCCCGGAAATAGGCGATCAGGGCCCATAAACCGGTGAACAGCACACCGATGAAGCCCACCCCCGGATAGAGGGCAAAACCGGCCAGCAGGATCACCTGGACGCCCAGGTTGACCCAGATCGCCCAGGGCCGGCCCTGCAGCCCGGCCAGCAAAACCAGCAGCACCGCCAGCCCGATCAGGTAGCCCAGCGACACCGGATTCAGGCCGCCGCCGACGGCGCCCACGACCGGGATGGCCAGCAGCACCACGATCGCCTCCAGGAGCAGCGTCGCGGCCATCACGCCACGAAAGCTCCGCCAGGGATCGGGGCCCGGGGCGTTGTTCGGGGTGTCGGGTGGTTCGGTCATTGCGGATCACGACCGAACAACGTGCGCGCCGCGCCGGCGGTGACGACCGAGCCGGTGATCACGATCCCGGTGCCGGAGAACGACTCGGCCTCACCCTCGACGGTCTCCTCGTCCACCAGCGCGGTCGCGACCTCGATGGCGTCGCGCAGATTCTCGGCCGTCACCACGCGCTCGGGCCCGAAGCGCTGCTGCGCGGCCAGCGACAGCGACTCGACGTCGAGCGCCCGCGGCGAGCCGTTGTGTGTGACCACGACCGAACTGAACACCGGCTCCAGCGCGGCGAGAATGCCGTCCACGTCCTTGTCCGCTAGCACGCTGATCACGCCGACCAGGAATCGGAAATCGAATTCACCGGCCAGCGTCTCGGCCAGGGCGGCCGCACCCGCTGGATTGTGGGCGGCATCGATGAAAACCGTTGGCGCACTGCGCATCCTTTCCAGCCGACCGGGGCTGGTGACGTCGGCGAAACCGGCCCGGACGGCATCGACGTCGAGCTGACGCTGCGGGCCGGCGCCGAAAAACGCCTCCACCGCCGCCAGCGCCACCACCGCGTTGTGCGCCTGATGTTCGCCGTGCAGCGGCAAGAAGATGTCGGAGTACACGCCGCCGAGGCCTTGCAACTGCAGCACCTGCCCGCCGACGGCGACCTGCCGGCCGAGCACCGCGAACTCGGAATCCTCGCGGGCGACCGCGGCGTCGGCCCGAACCGATTGGGCCAGCACCACTTCCATGGCCTCGGGTACCTGCTTGGCGATGACGGCGACCGTATCGGGTGCTCCCTCGGCGGCCTTGGTGATGATGCCCGCCTTCTCGCCGGCAATGGCGGCGACGTCGTCGCCGAGGTATTCGACGTGATCGATGCCGATCGGGGTGATGACCGCGACCGGCGCGTTGATGACGTTGGTGGCATCCCAGCGCCCGCCCATGCCGACTTCCACCACCGCGACTTCGACGGGCGCATCGGCGAACGCCGCGAAGGCCATGGCGGTGAGCACCTCGAACTTGCTCATCGCCGGGCCGCCGGCGGCCTGCGATTGCGCGTCGATCATCTGCACAAAGGGCTCGATCTCGCGGTAGGTCGCGACGTATTGCCCTGGGCTGATCGGCTTTCCGTCAATCGCGATGCGTTCGGTGGCCGACTGCAGGTGCGGGCTGGTGGTTCGGCCGGTGCGCCGCTGCAACGCGGTCAGCAGCGCGTCGATCATCCGCACCACCGAGGTCTTGCCGTTGGTCCCCGCGACGTGGATCGACGGGTAGCCGAGCTGCGGCGAACCCAGCAGGTCCATCAACGCGCTGATGCGCGTCAGACTCGGCTCGATCTTGGTTTCCGGCCAGCGCTGGTCGAGCAGGTGCTCGACTTGCCACAGGGACGCGATCTCGTCCGGTGTGGGAACCGTGCTGGTATCCGTCTCCCACTCGGGCGGCTCGAAAGTCATTGCAGCCCAGCCAGCCTGGCGGTGATCCGGTCGCTCTCCTCCTGGGCGACCCGCTGCCGGTCCCGGATCTTGGCGACGACGGGTTCGGGCGCCTTGCCTAGGAAGTCGGCGTTGGACAGCTTGGCGGCGGTGGAGGCCAGCTCCTTTTGCGCTGCAGCCAAGTCCTTTTCGAGCCGGCGGCGCTCGGCGGCGACGTCGATGGTGCTCGAGGTGTCCAGTTCGACGACGACGGTGCGGTCCATATTCGCACCCAGCCGAACTTCGACCGACGCCGACGCGCGGAAGTCCGGGCCCGGCTCGGTGAGCCACGCCAGCGACGTCACCGCGGCCACCTGGGTGGTCAGATCGGAGTCTTCGACGCCGGCCAACCGGGCCGGCACCTTCTGCCGATCTGCCAGGCCCTGATCGCTACGGAACCTGCGCACCTCGGTCACGAGCCGTTGCATATCGGTAATGCGTTGCGTGGCAACCTGATCGAGAACCATGCCGGACGGCTTCGGCCATTCGGCGATCACCAGCGATTCTTCGTCTGTCAACGCCTGCCACAACGCCTCGGTGATGAAGGGAATCACCGGGTGCAGCAGCCGAAGCAGTGTGTCCAGCGCGGCGGCCAGCACGGCCGTGGTGTGCGTCAGCCCGTCGGCCAGCTGCGTCTTGGCCAGCTCGACGTACCAGTCGCAGAATTCGTCCCAGGCGAAGTGGTAGAGCGACTCGCACGCCCTGCTGAACTCGTAGCCGTCAAACGCCGAATCCACCTCGGCGCGAACCTGTTCCAGCCGTCCCAGGATCCACCTGTCGGCGTCGGTCAGCTCGGCCTCCGGCGGTAGCGGCGCCAGCCGCGCGCCGTTGATCAACGCGAACCGGGTCGCGTTGAACAGCTTGGTGCCGAAGTTGCGCGACGCCCGGACGTGGTCCTCGCCGACTGCCAGGTCGCCGCCGGGGCTGGCGCCGCGGGCCAGGGTGAACCGCAGCGCATCGGCCCCGAACGTCTCCACCCAGTCCAGCGGGTCGATGACGTTGCCCTTGGACTTGCTCATCTTGCGGCCGGATTCGTCACGGATCAGCCCGTGCAGGAAGACATCGGTGAATGGCACCTGCGGTCCGCGGCGCCCGTCGAGCGTGATGGTGTCATCGCCGCCGACGAAGGTGCCGAACATCATCATCCGGGCGACCCAGAAGAACAAGATGTCGTATCCGGTCACCAAAACGCTTATCGGATAGAACTTTTCCAGCTCCAGCGTCTGCGACGGCCAGCCCAACGTGGAGAACGGCCACAGCCCGGACGAAAACCAGGTGTCCAGGACGTCGGTGTCCTGCTCCCAGCCATCCGGCGGCGTCTCGTCGGGGCCGACACAGACCTGTTCACCGTTGGGCCCGTACCAGATCGGGATCCGGTGGCCCCACCACAGCTGGCGCGAGATGCACCAGTCGTGCATGTCGTCCACCCAGGCGAACCACCTGGGCTCCAGGCTGGCGGGGTGAATCACGGTGTCGCCGTTGCGCACCGCGTCGCCCGCGGCCTTTGCCAGCGACTCCACCCTCACCCACCACTGCAGCGACAGCCTGGGTTCAATCGGCTCGCCACTGCGCTCCGAATGCCCGACGCTGTGCAAGTACGGACGCTTCTCCGCGACGACCCGGCCCTCGGCGGCCAGCGCTTCGCGCACGGCGATCCGTGCCTCGAATCGGTCCATGCCGTCGAATTGTGTTCCGGTGTCAACGATCCGGGCCCGGGTGTCCATGATCGAGATCATCGGCAGGTTGTGGCGCAGCCCGATCTCGAAGTCGTTCGGGTCATGCGCGGGAGTGACTTTGACGGCACCGGTGCCGAATTCGGGGTCCACATGTTCGTCGGCGACGACGATGAGCTGCCGGTCCACAAACGGGTGCGGCAGGGTGGTGCCGACCAGCTGACGGTAGCGCTCGTCGTCGGGGTGCACGGCGATGGCGGTATCGCCCAGCATCGTCTCGACCCGGGTGGTGGCGACCACGATGTGGGGCTGCGAGTCGTCCATGGAGCCATAGCGGAACGAGACCAGCTCGCCCTCGACCTCGTCGTGGATCACCTCGATGTCGGAGAGCGCCGTCTGAAGCTCCGGCGACCAGTTGACGAGCCGCTCGGCCTGATAGATCAGTCCGGCGTCGTAGAGCCGTTTGAACATGGTCCGCACGGCGCGGGACAGACCCTCGTCCATGGTGAACCGGTCGCGGCTCCAGTCGACGCCGTCCCCGAGCCGTCGCATCTGCCCACCGATGGCGCCGCCGGACTCACGCTTCCAATCCCAGATCTTGTCGATGAACAGGTCCCGGCCGAAGTCCTCTTTGGTCTTGCCGTCGACCGCGAGCTGCTTTTCCACCACGCTCTGGGTCGCGATACCCGCATGGTCGGTACCCGGCTGCCACAGCACCTCATAACCCTGCATGCGCTTGCGGCGGGTCAGGGCGTCCATCATGGTGTGCTCGAGGGCGTGACCCATGTGCAGGCTGCCGGTGACGTTCGGTGGCGGCAGCACGATCGAGTACCCGGGTTTGGCGCTGGTTGGGTCCGCGGTGAAGTACCCGGCATCCACCCATTTCTGGTAGATGGCGCTCTCCGCCGCGGCCGGATCCCACGACTTGGGCAGGTCGGAGGCAGGGCTGCGGCTGGCGGTCACCGGTCAATTCTAGGGAGCGCAATTTACTCGCGTGTAAGCGCCCAAACCCGCAGGTGAAGCCCTACCCGGGGAGTCGCTCGGTCCGCAACGACACCCCGGCGCCGCCGAATCGGGCCAGCAGGGCCTCGCCCATCGCGGACGCGGGGGTGAGCACGCCGCGCAGTTCGGAAAGCTTGTCGCGGTCCAGTGCGAGGGCGAGGCCGCACTCCCCCAACAGCACCGATGTCGCCTTGTAGCCGGGGTCCCCCTGCTGTTCCATCCGGGCGACGTAACGCGCGCCGCTGGTCGTGGTGGTGTAGGTCTCGATGCGGTAGTAGCCGCGTTCGCGCGCGGCCGGGCTGGGACCCGAGCCGGGCTTGGGGACAACCCGGTCCACCAGGCGGCGCGGCAGCTTCCGGAAGTACCGGCTGCCCAGGGCGGTTGTCGCGGTGCTCACCCCGGCCATTACGGCCGATGCCACCGGCGCGGCCGGCGACGACCCCAGGCTCATGTATTCGCTGTAGCGAAATTGCCGGCCGTAGGCCCAGTCCTGTAATGCGTTGCTGCGCCGCACTATTCGGGTATCGATCGATCCCATGAGGTATCCGGCGGTCCACAGCCCGGCCAGCTCCGGCGCGATCTGGCTGCCACGCCCCCACGGCTGATCCGTCTGGCGGCCCAGTTCGGGCTCGGCGCCACGGTCGGTGCTCAGCGTGTAGGGGTCGGCGAGCTGACGACGTATTTCGGCGTCGCCGGAGGAGGCGTCCAGCACATCGAGCACCGAGGCAATGGTGCCGCCGGATAGCCCGCCGGACATCGAGCGCAGCACGAAGTCGGTGTCGGTCAGCTCGCCGGTGCCGTCGGCTTGCGCCGCGCGGTAGAGCGCGTACACCGTCATGTCGGACGGCACGGAATCGAACCCGCAGCAGTGCACGATCCGCGCGCCGGTGTCGGCGGCCTGCTTGTGATAGAGGTCGATGGCCTCGCGGATGAACATCGCCTCGCCAGTGAGGTCCGCGTAATCGGTGCCCGCGGCCGCGCAGGCGGCCACCAGCGGCAGCCCGTAGCGGTTGTAAGGCCCGACCGTCGTCACGACGACCTGGGTGCGGGCGGCCATCTCGTCGAGGGTCGACGGCTGCGCCGCATCGGCGGCGATCACCGGCCAGGACTGTGCGCTCTCACCGAGGGTCTTGCGAACGGCGAGCAGGCGGTCGGTCGACCGGCCGGCCAGTGCGACGCGCGCATACCCGCCGGCGCGGGCCAAATATTCGGCGGTCAGCTTGCCTACGAAGCCGGTGGCCCCGTACAGCACGATGTCGAATTCACGCGGCGATGGGCTCACGGCCCCGACGCTACCCGCGTCCGTGGGGCGGACCGAGATACGGGAACTCCGACAGGGTGTCGGTATGCGGCGAGAGGCCCGACGGCGGGCACTCGCCCTTGGTGAGGAACGCCAGCCGGTAGTCGATGACATCGTCGGTGAACACCCGGCCGTTCGGATATGCGGCCGGCTTGGCGGGGTCGAAGGTCAGCATGTCCGGCAACAGGCCCTCCTTCTCGATCGCGGCGACGGCCTCTTCCCGGTTGTAGTCGCCGGTGTGACCCATGAGGTGGACGAACTGGTCGAGCCATCGCTCCCAGTCGTTCGGGGGCTCGCTCGCGTTGTACTCCAGTTTGGTGTCGTCGGTGTTGAAAAAACTGCCCACCGATGGGTGCCCGGCGCGATCCACATGATTCAGTGAACCGCTTTCCCGCAGGCTGCACCGTCCCCAGATACGGATCTGACCCGTCGTGCTCAGCACGTTGGTCGGCAGCTCGATCGCCATCGAGCAGACATTGGCCTCGGTATTGGAGTCCTGACCGGTCCACGGAGATTTGCCGCCGAGTTCAGCGAGATGGGGGGCGGTGAAGTTCCGCTTGCCGGTGATGTCGAACAGGTTCTTGATGCCGTCGTAGTCGAAGAAGAAGGCATCGCTGCGGGCGCCGGCGGCGAACGTGATGTCGCCCGCGGTGACGATGTTCGGTTGCGCTCCGAACGCCACCGGTACGTCGGTGAAGATCTGCTCGCCCACCGGCTCGGGTGAACGGGACTGTTCACCGCGGGCCAGGAACACGTTGACCGTTTGCTTTCCCTCCACCGGCACCGAGAACACGAAGCTGAATGCGATGTCGTTGATCAGGTCGCCATCGGTGTCGATTGCCAGTCGGTAGATGGCATCAGGATGCAGCGCGTCGGCAGCCACATTGGCGTTGAGGATCAGGACGGTGCGTGAGCCGTCGGTCGGCGATTGGAACGCGTACAGGTCGCACAGGTCGAGGCGCTGATCGCCCAGCGGTGGTCCCAGACTCAGGCCGGTGAAGTGGTTCGACATGTAAGGCACCTTGCCAGCCTTGTGCCGTCCGTCTTGTCCTATTCGTCAACCCGACCGGTCGTCACAGACGAAGAATGCCGGGCCCGAAGGCCCGGCATTCCCGGTAGAGCGTGACGGCGAGGCCGCCGGTAGGTGGCTAGCCGCGACGGCCGCACACCGGCCAGGCACCGATGCCCTGGGAGTGCAGCACGTTCTCGGCCACGCGGATCTGCTCCTCGCGGCTGGCGCCGTTCGGCGAGCCCGATCCGCCATTGGAGCGCCAGGTGCTCGGGGTGAACTGCAGACCGCCGGAGAAGCCGTTACCGGTGCTGATCCCCCAGTTACCGCCCGACTCGCACTGCGCGATGGCGTCCCAGTTCACGCTGTACGCCCTGATCGGCGGCGGAGCGTCCGGGGCCGGCGGCGGAGGCGGCGGCGGAAGGTTCGGGTCGAAACCGGCCGGCGCCACGTTGAGGGCCGGCGGAGCCGCGTCCGGCGCAGGCGCAGCGGGAGCAACGTTCGGATCAATGCCCATCGGGTCCGCGCTAGCGGTTGCGGACGGCACGCTCAGGAGCGTGCCGGTGATCGCGGTCAGGACGAGCGTCTTGCGGACGTTATTCAAAGCGTTCCTTTCGCATTCGCGCGCGCCAAAGACAACCCACCGGGGGTGTGGGTTGAGAGTTGTGGTGATCTGGAAAGTGCTTGGACCGTGCCGTCTCGTTCGGGCACGACAGCGGTGGGCACGATCTGCCCAGGCGGCCAACAGCCGCTGGCCGCTCGCGGCCATCGCCGCCCGCAGCCCCGCTCACACGCGGATTCGTGGATTAAATTTTTATAAGCCTTTCGGGCTAAAAGGCACCGTACGAGAACCGATTGCGTTCGTCATATCCGACACGCCGATATCTCGGTTCTATAACAAGCCGATCACAACGCAAACGTCAATTTATTCTTGCAGGTCAGCTGAGCAATTTTTGCGCCTGACCAGCCGTTACCTGATCTACCATTTTGTGATCCAAATCACAGGCTATTTGTGAGCTCAGCCACGCATTTGCCGCGCGATGGAACGGTTATTCGGCGAGCGTGTGGCCGACCCGCGGGGGCCGCAAATAGCGCGTTTTCGTGAGCTGGCACACAATGCGGCGATTAATGTGGCGCCGGCCATCCCGACGTGGATCGTCGCAGTTCAAACCCCATTTCCGGCAACACCTTTCGCGGCGGCGGCGGATCGTCGGCGCGCTAAGTCGGTCGAAAAAACCGTGTTAGCATTGGGACAGTTGGGGCTAACCCGCCTCGCCGAGTTACGCGTTGCCGCAAAAACTTTGGCGCTAGCGTTCGCTCGAACGCCGCCCCGGCGCCCTTGCCGGGGTTGCGGCGCCGCGCTCGTCGCACCCAACGCGTCGGCCCGGTCGAATTTAAGCAAAGCAATTTGCTGAAAGCAGTTTTGCCGCCCACTCGGGGCGAGATCGGCGGCTTGTCACCGCCCCCTCGGCCGACGTGAGCGGCCCCCATCGCGAAATCCCTTCTCCCCCAACGTCGTACATGCCTGGATCGCGGCGGAATGCCGGAAATTCTCGTCGAGCGGCTCGCAAGCCTTTCATAGACACGGCTCAACAAATAACGGGACGAATGAATGACCAGTTAACCGCGCGCGGATTAAGGCACGAATTTACTGCAGTAAAATTGCCGATGGAAATAATTCAAAGCCCGAGAAAAGCGCGAAGTGTGGTTCAGGCTCCCGGGTGCACAAGCGCGCGGAAGTCCGCGTCCGTGTTCACGTTGGTCACCGGCCGGGAATCCGGCAGCACAATCTGCTGAGCGTCGGAGGCATCGATCAGGGCGCTCATCTTGCGCTCGCCCGCCGCGACCAGCGCATCGATCCGGTCGGCCAGATCGGTGCGGTACAACGACGCCAGGTAGTGGCTGCGCCCGTCCCACGGCATCACCACTTCGGCATCGGTCTCGGTGGCGAGGTGCACGAGGTCGTCGATCAAATCGGCTGTCAGCAGCGGCATGTCGACGGCGCACACGAAGGCATACCGGGCGCCGGCTTCTGCGGCGGCGCGCAGCCCCCGTCCGGTGGCCGGCAGCGGGCCCATGCCCTGGATCTCGTCGCGCAGCACGCGCGCCTGCACGGGAGGCACCGGTTGTCCCGTGGCGGCGACGACGAAAACCGGCTCGCAGCGCTGGGCGACGACGCCGACGACATACTCGGCCAGCGTGCCAACTCCCCCGGGGCCGGGCAGGGTGGCCTTGTCGCGACCCATGCGCCGCGACTCACCCCCGACTAGTACGACTCCGGCCAGTGACAGTGTGTCGGGCACTCGGGCAGCTCCTAGTCGACGGTCCAGGTGTCGCGGCCGCGCAGCAGCGTCTGCAGCGCGGCGGCGTCGAACGGTGTTGACTTCCGGGCGGCCTCGACCTGAGAGCGCGCGGCGTCGTCGTAGGTCGGTCGGCTGACGTTCCGGAAGATACCCAGGACCGTGTGGTCCAGGTTCTGATCGGACAACCGCGACAGCGCGAAGGCGTAGGCCGAGTTGTCGGCGTGGGCGTCGTGGACGACGATCTCTTCGACCGCCACGTCGGCGGCCTTGGCCACCTCCAGGCCGAAGCCGGACTTCACGACGCAGTATTCGCCGTTGGCGCCGAACACAATTGGTTCGCCGTGGCGGATGTTGATCACCCGGTCCTCGGCGCCCTCCTTGCGCAGCGCGTCGAAGGAACCGTCGTTGAAGATCGGGCAGTCCTGCATGATCTCGACCACCGCGGCGCCACGATGCTGGGCGGCGCCCTGCAACACCTCGGTCAGCCCGGCGCGGTCGGAGTCCAGCGCGCGGCCGACGAAGGTCGCCTCGGCGCCCAGCGCCAGCGAGGTCGGGTTGAACGGGTAGTCCAGCGAACCCATCGGCGTCGACTTGGTGACCTTGCCGACCTCGGACGTCGGCGAGTACTGGCCCTTGGTCAGCCCGTAGATCCGGTTGTTGAACAGCAGGATCGTGATGTTGACGTTGCGGCGCAGCGCGTGGATCAGATGGTTACCACCGATCGACAGGGCGTCGCCGTCACCGGTCACCACCCACACCGACAGGTCCTCGCGGGACAGCGCCAGGCCCGTCGCGATCGCCGGCGCGCGACCGTGGATCGAGTGGAAACCGTAGGTCTCCAGGTAGTACGGGAACCGACTCGAGCAGCCGATGCCGCTGATGAAGACGATGTTCTCGCGGCGCAGCCCCAGGTCGGGCAGGAAGTTGCGGATGGTGTTGAGGATGACGTAGTCACCGCAGCCCGGGCACCAGCGGACCTCTTGGTCACTGGTGAAGTCTTTGCCCTTTTGCGGCTGATCCGTGGTCGGGACTCCGAAGTTCTTCGTCAATTTCGGAGTCAAGCCGAGGTCAGTCCCCGCCAGATCGCTGCCGATCACCCCAGTCATGCGCTAGCTCCCGCTCCAACTGTCGCTGCCGCCATTCTGGCGACCATCGCCTTGTCTTGTTCGATTTCCGCCAAAGTCCCGGCCAGTGCGGCACGGATGACCCGGCCCACCTCGTCGGCCAGGAAGGCCAGGCCCTGAACCTTGGTCACCGACTGCACGTCCACCAGGTACTTGCCCCGCAGCAGCAGCGCCAGCTGGCCCAGGTTCATCTCCGGGCACACCACCTTCGGGTAGCGGCGCAGCACGTCGCCCAGGTTGGCGGGGAATGGGCTCAGGTGACGCAGGTGAGCGTGGGCCACCTTGATGTCCTTGCGACGCGCGCGCCGGCAGGCTTCACCGATCGGGCCATACGAGCTGCCCCACCCGATCAGCAGCAACTCGGCGTCGCCGGTCGGGTCGTCGACCTCCAGGTCGGGAACCGTGATGCCGTCGATCTTGGCCTGCCGCAACCGGACCATCAGGTCGTGGTTGACCGGCTCGTAGGAGATGGCGCCCGAGCCGTTCGCGGCCTCCAGCCCGCCGATGCGGTGTTCCAGGCCGGGCGTACCCGGGATGGCGAACTGGCGAGCCAGCGTCTCCGGGTCGCGAGCGTACGGCTGGAACGGCTCGTCGGCCTTGGCGAATGTGTGCTTGATCGGCTGCAGCGAGCTGACGTCCGGAATGCGCCATGGCTCAGAGCCATTCGCGATCGCGCCGTCGGACAACAGGATCACCGGCGTGTGGTAGGACACCGCGATGCGGACCGCCTCCAGGGCGGTCTCGAAGCAGTCGGACGGCGACCGCGGCGCCAGCACCGCCACCGGCGATTCGCCGTTGCGGCCGAACAGCGCCTGCAGCAGGTCGGCCTGCTCGGTCTTGGTGGGCAGACCGGTCGAGGGCCCGCCACGCTGCACGTCGACGATCAGCAGCGGCAGCTCGGTCATCACGCCGAGCCCGATCGCCTCGGACTTCAGCGAGATGCCCGGCCCCGAGGTGGTGGTGACGCCCAGCGCACCACCGTAGGAGGCACCCAGCGCGGCGCAGATGCCGCCGATCTCGTCCTCCGCTTGGAAGGTGATGACGTTGAAGTTCTTGTGCTTGGACAGCTCGTGCAAGATGTCCGACGCCGGCGTGATCGGGTAGCTGCCGAGCATGACCTGAAGGTCGGCAAGCTGCCCGGCCGCGACGATGCCGTAGGCCAGGGCGGTGTTGCCAGAGATCTGACGGTATTCGCCCACCGGCAGGGTCGCCCGGGAGACCTCGTAGGTGGTGCCGAACGCTTCGGTCGTTTCGCCGTAGTTCCAGCCCGCCTTGAGTGCGAGGACGTTGGCCTCGGCGATATCGGGCTTGCGGGCGAACTTCTCCCGGATGAACTTCTCGCTGGCTTCGATCGGGCGCCCGTACATCCAGGACAACAGGCCCAACGCGAACATGTTCTTGGCGCGCTGACCGTCTTTCTTGGACGCACCGATTGTTTCGACGGCACCGAGCGTCAGCGTGGTCATGGCGACCGAATGCACGACGTAGTCGGCCAGCTCGTCGGTCTCGAGGGGGTTCGTTACGTAACCGACCTTCGTCAGGTTGCGCTTGGTGAATTCGTCGGAATTCGCGATCACCATTCCACCGCGGGGCAAGTCGCCGATGTTCGCCTTCAGCGCGGCGGGGTTCATGGCGACCAGAACGTCGGGGCGATCACCCGCGGTCAGGATGTCGTAATCGGCGATCTGAATCTGGAAGGACGAGACGCCGGGCAGGGTGCCTGCTGGCGCCCGGATCTCGGCGGGGTAGTTCGGCTGGGTCGCGAGGTCGTTGCCGAAAAGCGCTGCCTCCGAAGTGAACCGGTCACCGGTGAGCTGCATACCGTCGCCGGAGTCTCCGGCGAATCGGATGACGACTTGTTCCAGGCGCTGACGATCCGACGACGACCCGTTGCTAGGAGAATCTGACCCGGCTCCGCTGCCGTTCGGATCCACGTCTTCGCCTCCATTTGTTAACCGGGCAGGCACTCCGCCAAAGGTTCAGGTTACGCGCCACCAAAGGGATTCCAGCGCACATACGAGTGTATGAGACTGGTAGTACCAATTATGGCACTGGTTTGCTTGCCTAACGGACGCTTTCGGCGGCCCGCACTTACCAATATCTTAGACAAAATGCGTAGTCAGCGCCGTGCTACTGACGAGTAGCTGACAAAACTGTGGTTTTGATCACGTGACCGCTGGTCGCATCCGTGACGCCTAAATCCGCTAGCGTCCGATGCCCCGTTTTTCGGGCGCGGTTTCGGGCATCGCGAGCAAATACAGCATGAAGCCCGCACCGGCCAGCCCGCCGAGCGCGAGGAACGCCGTGTCGTAGCCCGCTGCGACCACGATCGCGCCCGCGACGTAGTTCGACACGGCGGCCCCGACACCCGTCGCAGCAGTGATCGCACCCAGGCTGACGTTGAATCGGCCGGTCCCGTGCGTCACGTCCTGCACGACGAGCGGGAACAGCGCCCCGAAGATGCCCGCCCCCACCCCGTCGAGGAACTGCACGCCGACGAGCCAGTAGGAATTGCCGGACAGCGTGTAGAGGAAGCCGCGGGCGGCCAGGACCGCGAACCCGAACAAGAAGAGGGGTTTTCGTCCCCACGAATCGGCCTTTGCCCCGGCGAGGTAGGCCACCGGCACCATCACCACCTGGGCGGCGACGATGCAGACGGCCATCAGCGCTGTCCCGACGTCCTTGTTGTGCATCGCCAGCAGCTGGCCGACCAGCGGCAGCATCGCGGCGTTGGCGAAGTGAAACGCGACGACGGCGGCCGCAAAGATCATCAGCCTGCGGTTGTGCCACAGCACGCTGAGCCGCGACGGCCGGCCGTGCGCCTCACCCGGCGCGTGGTCCATCCCCCGCGCCACGTCGTGGTCGATCGCGTCGCCCGGGATGCGCAGCGTCGCCGCCACGCTGGCCGCCGCCATGAGGGCCAGCACCCAGAACACCACCACCGGGCCGAAGAAATAGGCCAGGCCGCCGGTGATCGCTGCCGCCGAAGCGTTTCCGGCGTGGTTGAACGATTCGTTGCGACCGATCCGGCGCGCGAAGCGGCGTGGTCCGACCACGCCCAGGGTGATCGCGGCCAGTGCCGGCGCGAAGACCGAGCCCGCGATTCCGGTCAGGGCCTGCAGCGCCGAGATGGAGGTGAAACCGGGGAACATCGGCATCGCCAGCGACCCGGCGGTGATGGTCAACGCGCCCGCGATGATCAGCGCTCGTTTGGCCGTCGTTCGGTCCACCAGCGCGCCCACCGGTGCCTGGGCGACGATTCCGCCGATACCGCCGACGGCCATCACGAACCCGATCGACCGTTGGTCCCAGTGGTGCGTCAGCAGCAGGTAGATCGAGAGGTACGGGCCGAGCCCGTCGCGGACATCGGCGAGCAGAAAGTTCAGTAGATCCAGGCCGCGCGCCAGACGCGCGGGAACGGCGCCTGTGCTTTCAGGTTGCGTGTTCGACCGCCCGGGCCGCTAGGGCTAGGCGCTCTTGTCGCGGCGCTCGGACCGCGACGGCTTGCGCGGCACGATCGTCGGCAACACGTTGTCCTGCACGGTCTCCTTGGTCACGACCACCTTGGCAACGTCGTCGCGGCTCGGGATGTCGTACATCACCGGCAGCAGGACCTCTTCCATGATGGCGCGCAGACCGCGGGCGCCGGTGCCCCGGTGGATCGCCTGATCGGCGATCGCTTCCAGGGCGTCGTCGCTGAACTCCAACTCCACGCCATCCATTTCGAACAGCCGCGTGTACTGCTTCACCAGAGCGTTCTTCGGCTCGGACAAAATCTTGACCAACGACTCCATGTCGAGGTTGGTGACCGAGGCGACCACCGGAAGACGGCCGATGAACTCGGGGATCAGGCCGAACTTGATCAGGTCCTCGGGCATCACGTCGGCGAAGTGGTCGGTGGTGTCGATCTCGGCCTTGGAACGGACCTCCGCGCCGAAGCCCAGGCCGCGCTTGCCGACGCGCTCGTAGATGATCTTCTCCAAACCGGCGAACGCACCCGCGACGATGAACAGCACGTTGGTGGTGTCGATCTGGATGAATTCCTGGTGCGGGTGCTTGCGGCCGCCCTGCGGAGGAACCGAGGCCTGGGTGCCCTCGAGGATCTTCAGCAGCGCCTGCTGCACGCCCTCACCGGAGACGTCGCGGGTGATCGACGGGTTCTCGCTCTTGCGGGCGATCTTGTCGACCTCGTCGATGTAGATGATGCCGGTCTCGGCGCGCTTGACGTCGTAGTCGGCGGCCTGGATCAGCTTGAGCAAGATGTTCTCGACGTCCTCACCGACGTAACCGGCCTCGGTCAGTGCGGTGGCGTCGGCGATGGCGAACGGCACGTTGAGCATCTTGGCCAGCGTCTGGGCCAGGTAGGTCTTGCCGCAGCCGGTGGGGCCGAGCATCAGGATGTTGGACTTGGTCAACTCAACCGGCTCGTACCGGGAGTCGCGGCCCTTTTCGCCGGCCTGAATTCGCTTGTAGTGGTTGTAGACAGCCACGGCCAACGTCCGCTTCGCGACGTCCTGCCCGATCACATATCCCTCGAGGAACTCCCGGATCTCAGCGGGCTTGGGCAGTTCGTCGAGCTTTACGTCGTCGGCGTCGGCGAGCTCCTCTTCGATGATCTCGTTGCAGAGGTCGATGCACTCATCGCAGATGTACACGCCGGGGCCAGCAATGAGCTTCTTGACCTGCTTCTGGCTCTTCCCGCAGAACGAGCACTTCAGCAGGTCCCCGCCGTCTCCGATGCGTGCCATGGTGCTTCAGCGCCTACTTCCCTGTTCGCCGTTGGTCTTGCTGTCCCCGCATGTATGCCCCGACGCTACCCGCTTGCTCGGGCCCGACGCGACCGTTAGAGGCGAATCGCGTCAGTGGTATTCATGCCATCCGTGTGAAAGAAAGATATAGCTCTGGGGGGCGCTTCTCTTGCCGAGACGCGCTTTACGTGTCTTTGGCGTGTCGCGGTTGTGACCGCACCGAGGCTGAGATGGGCGGACCGCTTAACCGACCACCCTACAACGGCCTGCGCGGGGTTGCCTGCGCCAATTTCCCGGTCGGCGCAGCTACCCGCGCCGAACGTGCATCCAGCGAGAAAAATGGAGTGAAAACTCGCGCTGAGTGCACGCTCGCCGCGGGAGGCGCCCCAACTCGGCGAAAGCCGCTAGGCGGTCTGCGCGGAGAGCTTCCGGTATTCGAGGACGGTGTCGATGATCCCGTAGTTCTTGGCATCTTCGGCGGTCAGGATCTTGTCCCGGTCGGTGTCCTTGCGGACCGTCGCGGCGTCCTTGCCGGTGTGGCGGGCCAGCGTGGTCTCCATCAGCGTGCGCATCCGCTCGATCTCGGCGGCCTGGATTTCCAGATCGGAGAACTGGCCCTGGATCACGCCGGACAGCGACGGCTGGTGGATCAGCACCCGAGCGTTGGGCAGCGCCATCCGCTTACCCGGCGTGCCGGCGGCCAGCAGCACCGCCGCGGCCGAGGCGGCCTGTCCCAGGCACACCGTCTGGATGTCGGCACGTACGTACTGCATGGTGTCGTAAATGGCCATCAGCGAGGTGAATCCGCCGCCGGGCGAGTTGATGTACATGGTGATGTCGCGGTCCGGGTCCAGCGACTCGAGCACCAGGAGCTGGGCCATGATGTCGTTCGCGGACGCGTCATCGACCTGGACGCCGAGGAAGATGATGCGTTCCTCGAACAGCTTGTTGTAGGGGTTGGACTCCTTGACGCCGAAGCTCGAGTGTTCGATGAACGACGGCAGGATGTAGCGCGCCTGAGGCTGGGTCTCGGGGTGCTGGGGACTCATCGGGCTTCTCCATTGGTGATGTGGGCCGCGCGGGTGATGATGTGGTCGACGAAGCCGTATTCCAGCGCTTCCGGGGCGGTGAACCAGCGGTCGCGGTCCGAATCGGCCTCGATGCGTTCGATCGGCTGGCCGGTGAACTCGGCGTTGAGCCGGAACATTTCCTTCTTGATGACGGCGAATTGCTCGGCCTGGATGGCGATGTCGGCCGCGCTGCCCGTCACCCCGCCCAACGGCTGGTGCATCAGGATGCGGGCGTGCGGCAGCGCGTAGCGCTTGCCCTTGGTCCCCGCCGCCAACAGGAACTCGCCCATCGAGGCGGCCATGCCCATCGCGTAGGTGGCGATGTCGCACGGTGCCAGCACCATGGTGTCGTAGATCGCCATCCCGGCGCTGATCGATCCGCCCGGGGAGTTGATGTAGAGGTTGATGTCCTTGTCGCTGTCCTCGGCGGCGAGCAGCAGAATCTGCGCACACAACCGGTTGGCGACCTCGTCATTCACCTCCGAACCCAGGAAGATGATGCGCTCGGAGAGCAAGCGCTCATAGACCGAGTCCGTGAGGTTCAGACCCACCGAGTTCGAACGCATGTCAGTCACGACTGGGTTACCTGCTTTCTCAAATCTGTTTCAACCGACACTAACCAACCGAGCCCGACGTTTCGCGTCCACGCACCGCCGAAACGGGCACGTTCGCTCACAGCGTCACGATCCACGTCACTTCTCGGCGTCGGCCTCGTCGGATTCGCCGTCCGGCGCGGAGCCTTCGTCGGCCGCGTCCGCCTCGTCGGCCTTGCCCCGCGGCGGGAAGAATTCGGTGGTGTCGACGGTGTTGCCGTCCGTGTCCTTGACGGTCGCCTCGGCGACCACCGCGCCGATGGCCAGCCCGCGCCGCACGTCGGCGAACATGGCCGGCAGCTGGTTGTTCTCCTGCAGGTAGCCGAACAGCTGCTGCGGTTCGATGCCGTACTGCTGCGAGGTCGCGACCAGCCGTTCGGTCAGGTCGTCCTGGCCGACCTGGACATCGAGGTCGTCGGCCAGCGTGTCCAGCAGCAGTTGGCGGCGGATGTCGCTTTCCGCGGCGCTTCGGGTCTCGGTCTGGAACTCCTCGCGCGTCTTGCCCTGCCCGGCGAGCAGCTCGTCGAGCTTGGCATCGTCGTGGTCGAGGCCGTGCAGCGCGTTGTGCATGGCGCTGTCGAACTGAGCCTGGACGACCGCCTCGGGGATCGGCACCTCGACCTTTTCCAGCAACGCTTCCAGCGTGGCTTCGCGAATCTGCTCGGCCTGCTGGGCCCGCTTGAACTGGCCCACCCGCTCGCGAAGGTTGCTCCGCAATTCGTCGATGGTGTCGAATTCGCTTGCCAGCTGAGCGAACTCATCGTCGGGCTCGGGAAGCTCGCGGTGTTTGATCGACCGGACGGTGACGGTGGCCTGCGCGTCGTTGCCCGCGTGTTCGCCGGCCGCCATCTTCGCGGTGAACTCCTTGGACTCGTCCACGGACAGGCCGATGAGCGCGTCGTCCAGGCCATCGATCAGCCGGCCCGAGCCCACCTCGTGCGACAGCCCCTCGGCCGAGGCGTTGGGCAGCGGCTCGCCGTCGACGGCGGCCGACAGGTCGATCGAGACGAAGTCGCCGTCGGCGACCGGGCGGTCGACGTCGGTCAGGCTGCCGAACCGCGAGCGCAGCGCCTGCAGCTCGGACTCGACGTCGTCGTCGCTGACCTCAACCGGCTCGACGGAGACCTGCAGCGTGCTCAGGTCTGGCAGCTCGATCTTGGGACGGACGTCGACCTCGGCGGTGAACGCCAATTCCTCGCCGTACTCCTTCTTGGTCACCTCGATCTCCGGGCGGCCGATCGGCTGTACCTCGGACTCGGCGACGGCCTGCCCGTAGCGGGTCGGCAGCGCCTCGTTGACGACCTGGTCGAGCAGCGCCTCGCGGCCGAAGCGGGCCTCCAGCAACTTCACCGGAGCCTTGCCGGGCCGGAAGCCGGGCAGCCGGACCTGCCGGGCCAGCTCCTTGTAAGCGCGCTGGAAGTCGGGCTCCAGTTCGGTGAACGGCACCTCCACGTTGATGCGCACCCGGGTGGGGCTCAGCTGCTCGACGCTGCTCTTCACGGTCGTACTCCTTGGTGGTCGTTCTTTACGATCTGTGGCCTCGGTGCCGGCCGGGTTGCGGCGCTGGTCGGGGTGACAGGATTTGAACCTGCGGCCTTCCGCTCCCAAAGCGGATGCGCTACCAAGCTGCGCTACACCCCGCACTGACCTCGCGATCCTACGGCTCGACAGCACCGGCTAAACAACGACCTCACAGACCTCACGAAGCGGCAACAGTTCCGCTTCGATTAGATTTGATCTTCGTCGCCAGATAAAGTCTCGCTCGACTAATACATGCGGGCGTAGCTCAATGGTAGAGCCCTAGTCTTCCAAACTAGCTACGCGGGTTCGATTCCCGTCGCCCGCTCGGGCTCGGTAGCGCTCGACCCAGAGAGGCGACATGGGGGGAATCGACAGTCGCGGTACCTGCAGGTCTGACTTCATCGGCGTGCGCGAAGCATTCGAGCGCAATTTCACGCAGCAACTGGAGTGCGGCGCGGCGGTCGCCGTGTGGGTCGACGGCGACCTCGTCGTCAACTTGTGGGGCGGCTGGGCTGACGCGGCTCACAAGCGGCCCTGGCGGGAAAACACCCTCACCACGGTGCTGTCCGGCTCCAAGGGCTTGACGTCCACCTGCGTTCATCAACTGGCCGACCGCGGCGAGGTGGACCTACAGGCGCCGGTGGCCCGTTACTGGCCCGAGTTCGGACAGGCCGGCAAGCAAGACATCACGCTGGCGATGGTGCTGAGCCACCGGTCCGGTGTCATCGGGCCACGGGAGCCGATGAGCTGGCAGCAGGTCACCGACTGGGACTTCGCCTGCGAGAAGATCGCGGCGGCCGAACCCTGGTGGGAGCCGGGCACGGCGCAGGGCTACCACATGACCACCTACGGCTTCATCCTCGGCGAGGTGTTCCGCCGGGTCACGGGTCGCTCTCTCGGGCACTACCTGCGGACCGAGATCGCCGAGCCGTTGGGCGCCGACATCCACGTCGGCCTGTCCCCCGCCGATCAGCGCCGCTGCGCCGAACGGGTGAACAAGCCGCACATGCGGGACCTGCTGACCGACTTGAACGCGCCCACTCAGCCCACCTCGCTGGCCGACCACCCCAAGGCCGGCATGGCGGTCGCGATGGGGTTCCTGCCCGACGACGAGATCAGCTCCTACGACCTGAACCTGTGGCGCCAGCTCGAGTACCCCGGCACCAATGCGCAGGTGTCCGCGCTGGGGCTGGCCACCTTCTACAACGCGCTGGCGCAGGAGAAGCTGCTCAGCCGCGGCCACATGGACCTGGTGCGGGAGTGCCAGGGCGGGACGGAAACCGATCTGGTGCTCGGGCCGCGGGTTGCCGACCACGGCTGGGGCCTGGGCTACATGCTCAACCAGCGGTGCATGAACGGACCCAACCCGCGGATCTTCGGTCACGGCGGGCTGGGCGGGTCGTTCGGCTTCGTCGACCTCGAGCACGGGATCGGTTATGCCTACGTGGCCAACCGCTTCGATGCCACCAAGTCCAACGCCGACCCCCGCAGCCTCGCGCTCAGCAACGAGGTGTACTCCGCGTTGGGTGTCCCCGTCGGCTGACGTCGTCCTGCCGGCGAGGCCGCTTCCCCAGCCGCATAATTGATCAGTGCGCCGGCACCACGATGGGTGGCGGCGGTGGCGGCTGCTCCCAGGGTCGCGGCCCCTCCGGGTCGCCCATCCGCAGGTCGTGGCAGCTGGCCCAGTCCCAGTTGTTGCCCCAGGCGGGATCCCAATAGTCGCCCGGGCACCACTGCGGGAAGGGTCCGGGTTGTGCGTGGGCGTCGGAGGCGACACCCACACCGGCCAGACCCAAGAATGCGGCTGCGGCGAAAAACGTTGCAGCAACGCCAGGAATCGTCTTCACAGGCCACTTCCTAAACCGTCCGATCCCGAAACTATAAGCGCGCCGAGTGTCGAAACGCGCCCCGCTTTCGCGAAGCGCGTTTCGATCGGTCGGCTTATCGGATCAGGGGTGCCAGCCGGGAGGCGGCGGCGGTCCACCAGGTCCCCAGCCGGGAGGCGGCGGTCCGCCGGGTCCCCAGCCGGGACCGCCGGCCGGCCCGGGCGGATTCCAGCCGGGTCCACGGTCCCAGCCCCCGGGCGGTCCGCCACGCCAGTCGTGGCAGCCGTTCCAGTCCCAGTTGTTACCCCAGCCCGGATCCCAGTACTCCCCCGGGCACCACTGCGGGAAGGGTCCCGGCTGCGCCTGGACGTCCGACGCGACGCCCACACCCGCCAGGCCCAGCAACGAGGCCCCGGCGAAAATCGTTGCAGCAAAACGCGGAATAGTTTTCACGAGGCCTGATTTACCCTTGGTGAAAACTTCCCAAACTGTAGACGCCAGCGTTTCTTCCTGTCAGTTTCCTGTTAATTCGCGCGGCCCGTTCAGCTCTGGCAGGTCGGGCACCAGAACACATTTCGACCCTCCAGCACCGCCGTGCTGATCGGTCCGCCCTTCACCCGGCACGGCTCGCCGGCGCGGCGATACACGTAAGTACGAGGCCGCTCGGGCGCGTATGACGGCGCGCCGTGGTCGTGTTCGGGCCGGACCACGAAGATCTTGCCGCGGCGCAACCCGACCTTCATCAGCGCCACCAGGTCGGTCCACGCCTCGTCGAACTCCGACTCACTGACGTCTCGCCCGGGCCGGAACGGGTCGATGCCGTGGCGGAACAGCAACTCGCTGCGGTAGACGTTGCCCACGCCGGCGATGACGGTCTGGTCCATCAGCAGCGCACCAATCGGCCTGCGGGACTTGCTGATTCGCGCCCATGCCCACGACGGGTCGGCGTCGCTGCGCAACGGGTCGGGACCCAGCTTGGCCACGACGTCGCTCACCCGGGCCTCGTCGATCACCTCACACACCGTCGGGCCGCGCAGGTCGGTCCCGTAGTCGGCGCCGACCATCCGCATGCGGACCTGCCCGACGGCCTCGGGCAGCACCACCGCACCTGCCCCGGAGGGGACCTGCCATTCGGTGAAGGTGCCGTAGAGGCCGAGGTGCACGTGCACGATCGAACCGCCGGCGTAGTGGTGGAACAGGTGCTTGCCCCAGACGCTGGTGCGCTTCATGACCTGGCCGTCCACCGCGGCCGCCTCGCTCGCGAACCGGCCCTGCGGGCTGGACACCGCCACCGGGGCACCGACGAATCGGCGTTGATGCAGCCGGGCCAGCCGGTGCAGCGTATGGCCTTCGGGCAACGGAGTCCTAGGCCTGCGCGCCGGGCACCGGCGGCGCCTGGTGGGTGCGCTCGTACTCGTCGAGAATGTCGATACGCCGTTGGTGGCGTTCGGCTTTCGACCACGGCGTGCTCAGGAACGCATCCACGAACGACAGCGCGTCGGCAACGGTGTGCATGCGGCCGCCGATGCCGATCAGCTGTGCGTTGTTGTGTTCGCGGGCCAGCGACGCGGTCTCGACGCTCCAGGCCAGCGCGCAGCGAGCGCCGGGGACCTTGTTCGCGGCGATCTGCTCGCCATTGCCCGATCCGCCGATCACGATGCCCAGGCTCTCGGAGTCGGCCACGGTGCGCGTTGCGGCGTCGATGCAGAACGCCGGGTAGTCGTCCTCCGCGTCATAGGTGAAGGCGCCGCAATCGATCGGTTCGTGCCCGGTCTTCTTGAGGTGCTCGATGATCGCTTGTTTGAGCTCGAATCCAGCGTGGTCAGAACCGAGGTAGACGCGCATGCCCGACATACTTCCCTGCCCGATCCGCCGCGCGCAACGCGGGACTATCTAGTCGAATTCGGGCTTCTCGTGGCGCGACCGCTTGAGCTCGAAGAAGTGCGGATAGGCGGCGAAGGTCACCGAGGCGTCCCACAGCTTGCCGGCCTCCTCGCCGCGCGGGATACGCGACAGCACCGGCCCGAAGAACGCCACACCGTTGACGTGGATGGTCGGCGTGCCGACGTCGTCGCCGACCGCGTCCATGCCGGCATGGTGGCTCTTGCGCAGCGCCTCGTCGTAGGCGTCGCTATCGGCGGCAGCGGCCAGCTCGGCCGGCAGGCCGGCTTCGTCCAGCGCCAGCTTGATGACGTCTTTGAGCTCCTTGTTGCCCTTGTTGTGAATCTGCGTACCCATCGCGGTGTACAGCGGAGCCAGCACCTCGGAGCCGTGAGCCTGCTCGGCGGCGATCGCCACCCGCACCGGGCCGAAGGCCGACTTCATCTTCTCGCGATACTCGGCCGGTAGACCCTCACGGTTCTCGTTGAGCACCGCCAGGCTCATGACGTGGAAGTTCACGTCGATGTCGCGAACCTTTTCGACTTCGAGGATCCAGCGCGACGTGATCCATGCCCAGGGGCACAGCGGGTCGAACCAGAAATCGGCTTGGTCTTTCGCGGACATTGCGGGGTCCTCTCCTGGGCGGTCAACGGCACCGTCAAGCACAACCGTAATCACCGGCGGGCTGTTCCCGTTCTGCAGGCCCAGCCGGCAACGCTTTAAGTTGGACGCGTGGCCCTTCCTAACCTCACCCGAGACCAGGCCGTCGAACGCGCTGCCCTGATCACCGTCGACAGCTACCAGATCAGCCTCGACCTCACCGACGGCGCTTCTGGCGAACCCGGCGAACGAACCTTCCGCTCCACCACCACCGTGGTGTTCGACGCGCTCGCCGGCGCCGAGACGGCCATCGACCTCGCCGCCGAAACCGTGCACAGCGCCACGCTCAACGGCCGCGACCTCGACGTCTCCGGGTACGACGAATCGATCGGCATCGCGCTGCCCGGACTGGCCGACCGCAACGTGCTGGTCGTCGACGCCGAGTGCAGCTACTCCAACACCGGCGAGGGGCTGCACCGCTTCGTCGACCCAGTGGACAACGAGGTCTACCTGTACTCGCAATTCGAAACCGCCGACGCCAAGCGCATGTTCGCCTGCTTCGACCAGCCGGACCTGAAGGCCACCTTCGACGTGCGGGTGACCGCGCCTGCGCACTGGAAGGTGATCTCCAACGGCGCGACGGTGGCCGTCGAGAACGGGGTGCACACCTTCGCCATCACCCCGCGGATGAGCACCTACCTGGTCGCCCTGATCGCCGGCCCGTATGCCCACTGGAACGACAGCTACAGCGACGAGCACGGCGAGATTCCGCTGGGCATCTACTGCCGGGCCTCGCTGGGCCAGCACATGGACGCCGAGCGGTTGTTCACCCAGACCAAGCAGGGCTTCGGCTTCTACCACCGCAACTTTGGCCTGCCCTATGCCTTCGGCAAGTACGACCAGCTGTTCGTCCCCGAATTCAACGCCGGCGCAATGGAAAACGCGGGGGCGGTGACGTTCCTCGAGGACTACGTGTTCCGCAGCAAGGTCACCCGGGCGTCCTACGAGCGGCGCGCCGAGACGGTGCTGCACGAGATGGCGCACATGTGGTTCGGCGACCTGGTCACCATGACGTGGTGGGACGATCTGTGGCTCAACGAATCGTTCGCGACCTTCGCCTCGGTGTTATGTCAAAGCGAGGCAACCGAATTCACCGAGGCGTGGACGACGTTCGCCACGGTGGAGAAGTCGTGGGCCTACCGGCAGGACCAGTTGCCGTCGACGCATCCCATCGCCGCCGACATTCCCGACCTGGCGGCGGTCGAGGTGAACTTCGACGGCATCACCTACGCCAAGGGCGCCTCGGTGCTCAAGCAGTTGGTGGCCTACGTCGGGCTCGAGCAGTTCCTGGCCGGGCTGCGCGACTATTTCCGCACGCACGCCTACGCCAACGCCACCTTCGACGATCTGCTGGCCGCGCTGGAGACCGCGTCCGGGCGCGACCTGTCGAACTGGGGGCAGCAGTGGCTGAAGACCACCGGGCTCAACACGCTGCGGCCGGATTTCGACGTTGACGCCGACGGCAAGTTCACCCGCTTCGTCGTGCAACAGAGCGGCGCCGAGCCCGGCGCGGGTGAGACGCGGGTGCATCGCCTGGCGATCGGCATCTACGACGACGATCCGTCCGCCAGCGGCAAGCTGGTGCGGGTGCACCGCACCGAACTCGACGTCGAGGGTCCGGCCACCGAAGTCCCTGCGCTGGTTGGTGTTTCGCGCGGCAAGCTGATCCTGGTCAACGACGACGACCTCACCTACTGCTCGCTGCGGCTGGACGAGCAGTCGCTGCAGACCGCACTGACCCGCATCGCCGACATCACCGAGCCGCTGCCCCGGACGCTGGTGTGGTCGGCGGCGTGGGAGATGACCCGCGAGGCCGAACTGCGGGCGCGCGACTTCGTGACACTGGTCGCGGGCGGCGTGCACGCCGAGACCGAGGTCGCGGTGCTGCAGCGGCTGCTGCTGCAGGCCCAGACGGCGGTGGGGTCCTACGCCGAGCCGGCCTGGGCCCGCGAACACGGCTGGCCCCAATTCGCCGACCGGATGCTGGAATTGGCGCGCGACGCGCAGCCCGGATCCGATCACCAGCTGGCCTTCGTCAACGCGCTGTGCTCGTCGGTGCTCTCAACCCGCCACGTCGCGACGCTGGCCGACCTGCTCGACCGCGATCCCGCCGACGTGGGTCTGGCGGGCCTGGACGTCGACACCGATCTGCGCTGGCGCATCGTGACCGCACTGGCGACCGCGGGCGCCATCGACGGCGATGGGCCCGCGACACCGTTCATCGACGCCGAGGTGCAGCGTGACCCCACGTCGGCCGGCAAGCGCCACGGCGCGCAGGCCGCCGCCGCCCGGCCGCAGCTTGAGGTCAAAATCCAGGCGTGGACCACGGTGGTCGAGGATGACACGCTGCCCAACATCGTCGGGCGCTCGCTTATCGCGGGCATCGCCGCGCCCGGGCAGGGCGAGCTGCTGAAGCCGTTGGCGGAGCGCTATTTCGAGGCCATTGCCGGCGTATGGGAGCGGCGCTCCAGCGAGGTCGCCCAGACGGTGGTGGTCGGCCTCTACCCGTATTGGGACATCAGCGACGAGGGGGTGGACGCCGCCGACCGGTTCCTGGCCGGCTCCGACCTGCCGCCGGCGCTGCGACGGCTGGTGCTGGAAGGCCAAGCGGGCGTGAAGCGTTCATTGCGGGCGCGCCGGTTCGACGCGGGATCGCAGTAGCCGCTCGTTACTCGACGGCTACTGGACCGTCTCTGAGGTCACCGTCATCTCGAATTCGTCGGCGCTCCAGGCCGACATGAATTGCGGGATGGGCACCTGCAAGTCGCGGCCGTTTTCGGCGCCGCTGTCGTTGAGATGCGCGAGGCCGTTGGTGGCGTCTATTCCGGTCACCACGAGCTCGTGGTCGTCGGGCCCCGGCGGCGCGTTGTCCCAAATTGTTTTGCCGTGGACGCCGACCATCACGGCATGCCCCGAGCCCAGCACGCCCTCCAACTTGGTGAGCGCGGCGTCGTGTTGGGCGTCGTTGGAGATGTTGGAGTGGACCCCGTAGTGCAGCAGTAGCGGCGGCAGGTCCTGGGTGACGACGCCACCGCCACTTTCGTCTTCGTAGACGGTCCGTCCGTCACCCTTGACGCTGGGCGTGCTCTTGGCGAGGTCGATCACCTCTTGCTCGCTCGGCATGTGGCCGGTGATCTGGCCGACCACCCCGGCCACCGACACGAGCGCGCAGTTGTTGTTGTAGGACTGGTACTCCCAGTACTGAGCGGCCTTGCCCGGGTCGCCGTACATCCCCGCGTCGGCGATGGCGGGTGCCACCAACGCCGGAGCCGCGCCGATCAGCGCGACCAGGAGCGTGAAGCTCAGGACGACAATGGCACGGGCCGCAGCGGCGGCCCGCGATAGCTGCCCGTTCATCTAGGCGGGCGAGATGCCGTCGCTGAGGACGTTGATCGCCTTGACGAGACCCTCGACCAGCTGCCCCTGCTCGAAGGCTGCCGATGCGGCGGCAACCCCTTGCGGTGCGGCCACCTCGGCGCCACGGCCGCGCACCTGCGCGCCGTAGACCACCTCGATGACGCTCTGGTCAAGCGAAACGGCAAGCAGCACAGCATTATTCGGCGTGGGCACCTTGGCCAGGATCTCGCGCGCCCGGGCTGCGGTGTCGCTACCCAGGTCGCCGAGGTAGACGGCGAACCGGGTCATGGACTTGCGCGAGCCGTACTTCAGGGCGTCGTCGATCGCGACGAGATCGTTGTTGGAGAACGGGTAGTGCACCGAGATTTCACCGGGTTCGGTGACGCCGGACACCCGTCCGCTCGTCGTGATCACCGATCCCCGGGACAGGCCCGCGGGGTCGATCGTCGCTACCTCACCATGTGCCACTGGCGCCACCTCCGACTGAGAACTCCGAATTGCCATGTCCGTGCCCATGTCCCCCGCCGACGGCCTCGTCCGTGGCGGCCCACAGGATCGGTGCGTGGGTCCACGGCTCGGACATCTTGTAGCTCGCCGGGTGCGGCCCCTTGCGCGCGTAGATCATCGCCGCCAGCACGATGACCAGCAGCGCCGGGATGCCGACCGTCAACAGGTGAATCTGCATGTCGTTCACGAGGCAAACCGTATCCCACCGGCCCGGCCAGTTGCGCGTCCGGACACGAGATTGTCGTCAGGCCGCGCCTTCACCGAGGTACCGCGCCCAGACCGGATCCATCTCCTTGACGGTGGACAGCAGCCGCCAGTGCTGTCCGGTCGGCGGGACGGGGGCGCGGCGCAGCGCCCAACCGAGTTCGCTGAGCAGTTTGTCGCCTTTGCGGTGGTTGCACGTCGAACAGCACGCCACGCAGTTTTCCCAGGAGTGCTCTCCCCCGCGGCTGCGCGGCACGACGTGGTCGACGGTGTCGGCCTTGGCCCCGCAGTAGGCGCAGGAGAACCGGTCGCGGTGCATCAGGGCGGCGCGGGTCATCGGCACCCGGGCGCGGTACGGAACCCGGACGTAGGTCCGCAGCTGGATGACCGACGGCACGGCGATCGATGTCGTCGCCGAGTGGATGATCGGGCCGCCCGGATCGGCGTGCACCACGTCGGCCTTACCGCAGATCACCATCACGATCGCTCGCCGCATCGGCAGCGCGGTCAGCGGCTCGTAGGTGGAGTTCAGCAGCAGCACCCGGCGGCGGCTCCAGATCGAGGCGCTCTCGTGGCGGGTGGGTGGATGGGTCTCGGCGCCCGCGGTGGGGCGGTGGGAAACGCTATGGAGGGACGACACGGTTGGGGGCCCGGTTAACCCTGCCGCGGCCACGGAACTGCGGTGGCTGCGGCGTCTCTTGCCCTGCGCCATAGATCCTCCGCGGATAGTCCACCAGATTTCGCCGCTCAGCGCACCCCTATGGCAGGTGCGCGCCGTGTCCGGGGGGTGAACAGCAGGCGGAGTCGGGGCCTGGTGGGCGTTGCTGGGCGGCGGATGCACCACAATGGACAGCGATGGATTCCGAGCAACAATCGTTTTACGACGCTGTCGGCGGTGCCGAAACTTTCCACGCGATCGTGTCCCGGTTTTATGCGCAAGTCCCCGAGGACGAGATCCTGCGTGAGCTGTATCCCCTCGACGACCTTCCGGGCGCCGAGGAGCGGCTGCGGATGTTCCTCGAGCAGTACTGGGGCGGCCCGAGAACCTACTCTGACCAGCGCGGGCACCCCCGCCTGCGGATGCGCCACGTGCCGTTCCGGATCACCCCGATCGAGCGCGACGCCTGGCTGCGGTGCATGCATACCGCCGTCGCGTCCATCGACTCGCAGACGCTCGACGACGAGCACCGCCGCGAGCTGCTCAGCTACCTGGAAATGGCCGCACACTCGCTCGTCAATTCGCCCTTCTGATCTCCCAGCAAACTGAACGGAGCAGTATGAGCCCCGCAGCGTGGTGGTCGAACGCAGTTTTTTATCAGGTGTATCCACGGTCGTTCGCCGACAGCAACGGCGACGGGGTCGGGGACATCGACGGGATCGTTGCCCACCTGGACCATCTGGTGCGGCTGGGAATCGATGCGATTTGGCTCAGCCCGGTCACCGTGTCGCCGATGGCCGACCACGGCTACGACGTCGCCGACCCCCGCGACATCGACCCGCTGTTCGGTGGGATGCCGGCCATCGAGCGGCTGATCGCGGCGGCCCACGAACGCAACATCAGGATCACCATGGACGTGGTGCCCAACCACACCAGCTCCCAGCACCCGTGGTTCCAGGCCGCGCTGGCCGCCGGCCCGGGCACCGAGGCGCGGGAGCGCTACTGGTTTCGCGACGGCAAGGGCGCAGGAGGGGAGCTGCCGCCGAACAACTGGACATCGGTGTTCGGTGGGTCGGCCTGGGAGCGGGTGGTCGAGCCCGACGGCAACCCCGGCCAGTACTACCTGCACCTCTTCGACACCCATCAGCCGGATCTGAATTGGGACAATCCCGAGGTCTTCGAGGACTTCGCGACATCGCTGCGGTTCTGGCTGGACCGCGGGGTGGACGGGTTCCGCATCGACGTGGCGCACGGGATGGCCAAGCCGGCCGACCTGCCCGATGCGAAGGAAGGCGTCAAGGTGTTGTCGCACAGCGACGACGACCCGCGCTTCAACAACCCGGCCGTGCACGACATCCACCGCGGGATCCGCAAGGTCGTCGACGAGTACCCGGACGCGGTGACCATCGGTGAGGTGTGGGTGCTGGACAACCTGCTGTGGGCCGAGTACCTGCGGCCCGACGAGCTGCATCTCGGCTTCAATTTCCGGCTGACCAAGGTCGGCTTCGACGCGGTCGAACTTCACGACGCGATCGAGAATTCGCTGGCGGCCACCGCGATCTATGACGCCGTCCCGACCTGGACGCTGTCCAACCACGACATCGACCGTGAGGTCACCCGCTTCGGCGGCGGCGAGATCGGGCTGCGCCGGGCGAAGGCCATGGTGATGGCGATGCTCGCCCTGCCGGGCACGGTGTTCATCTACAACGGCGAAGAACTTGGCCTGCCCGACGTCCTGGACCTGCCCGACGAGGTGCTGCAGGACCCGACCTGGGAACGGTCCGGTCACACCGAGCGGGGCCGCGACAAGGTGCGGGTGCCGCTGCCGTGGTCGGGTGAGGAACCCCCGTTCGGCTTCTCCAGCTCACCCGACACCTGGTTGCCGATGCCGGCCGATTGGGCGGCGCTGACGGTGGAAAAGCAGGAAGCGGATCCCCACTCGACGCTGCCATTCTTTCGCGAGGCGCTCCAATTACGCAGGGAACGAGACGAATTCGACGGCACCGGGCTGGAGTGGCTGACCGCCTCGCCCGACGTGGTGGTCCTCCGCGCGCGGGGCGGCCTGCTGTGCGTGCTCAACGCCGGCACGGAAGCCATCGCGCTGCCAGCCGGAGAGCTGATGCTGGCCAGCGCCCCGTTGGTCAACGGTGAATTGCCGCCGGACAGCGCGGCCTGGCTGGCGTAGGCGCCGACGGGCGATCCAGCGGTTTGCGTGGGATTGCTCTATATCTAGTACATGCCGACGTACGCGTGGACAGTGATCGGGGCCGGACCCGCCGGAATTGCCGCGGTGGGGCGGCTTCTCGATCACGGGATCGCACCGGATGAGATCGCCTGGATCGATCCCGCGTTCGCCGGGGGTGATCTCAGCCAGAAATGGCGGTCGGTGTCGAGCAACACCATCGTCGGCACCTTCCTCAGCTTCCTCAATGGCTCTGCCGCTTTTGGCTTTTCGGAGGCACCGCGGACGCCATTGCAGGAGATCGACCCCGAGGACACGTGTGCCCTGGGCCTGGTCGCCGATCCGCTGGTGTGGGTGACCCAACGCCTGCGCGAGCGGGTGCACGTCCTGCAGACCACGGCGACATCGCTCTCGCTGCACAATCGCGAATGGAAAATCGAGACCCAACAGCGGGAACTCACCTCGCGCAACGTGGTCCTCGCCGTGGGGGCCGTCCCCAAGAAGCTCGACTACCCGCACCTGGACGAGATCCCGGTGGAGGTCGCCCTCGACCCCGAGAAGCTGGCCGATCAATCGCTGGACGGTGCCACGGTCGCGGTCTTCGGCTCCTCACACTCGTCGATGATCGTGCTGCCGAATCTGCTGCGCCACCCCGTCAAACGGGTGATCAATTTCTACCAAAGCCCGCTCAAATACGCTGTGTACCTGGATGACTGGATTCTGTTCGACGACACCGGCCTCAAAGGCCGGGCGGCCGACTGGGCCCGCGAGAACATCGACGGCGTGTATCCGGAGCGGCTGGAGAGATGCTGGGTGTCCGGCCCGGAATTCAGGGAGAAACTCGACGCCTGCGATCGCGTCGTCTACACGGTCGGGTTCCAGCGGCGGCACTTACCCGAGACCCCGCAGTGGGGGCGGCTGGAGTACAACCAGCAGAACGGCATCATCGCGCCCGGTCTGTTCGGCCTGGGCATCGCCTTTCCCGAATATGCCGAAGACCCTTACGGATTCGGCCAATATCGGGTCGGGCTCAAGAAGTTCATGGACTACCTGGATTCGATACTGCCGCTGTGGCTGCGCTACGGCCCGTGAGCACCCACACGCGGCCGAGATAAACTCGCGCAGAAGTTAACGGCGCTCAGCGCAATACCAACGCCGGATCGCCGCGGCGCCGGTACACCGAGCCGAACCGGGCGTCCAGACGCAGCCACGTCGGCATGATCCGGACCCGGATGATCTCTTCGTCGCCGATGGCTTCGGGCGACTGCGGCAGAAAACCCATCGCGGTCAACGCGAACACGCAACGCATGGGCAGGCCCACGCTGGCATCGCCCGAGCTGACCCGCACCACCTCCTGGTCGAGCAGCGAAGCCGGCGGGCCGTGAGAACTGCTGTGCTCCTTGGCAAGTTGGGCGCCGCGTTGCGCCAGGTTCAGCATCACCTGTGCCGGAACGTCGTCGAGGTGGGCAAAGCCGGAATCCGGGGGCAGGGCGCCCCGCCACGCCGAGTCCATCGCGAAGCCCGGATCGATGTAACCCGTCTCGTCCATCGCCGAAAGACCCTGCGCCAGCCCGTCGGCACCGACCGTCATGTCGTCGGGCCGTACCCTACCCACCACCGCCCTGCTGGCCAGCACGTCGAAACCCGTTGCTATCCAGGCGGTTAACAGCTCGGGAGAGCGGGTGCGCAGGCGGATCACCATGCCCTCGTCGAGCCGCTTGGCGCGGTCGACGAACGCGGCCAGGTCCGCACGATGGGCGTCTATCGACGCCGGGCCCAGCCACAATCCGCGGTCCGGCGCTATTCCCGAAGCCACCGTTGCAAGTACTCTCGATGATGTGGTGACAGCCGCACCAGCCGCTGCTCGTGGATGTGAACCGCGGCCAGCTGTGACTCGGCGATGACGGCCGGCTTGGACTGCGGATCGGCGCCGACCGAACGCACCTCGTAGCCGAGCGTGAAGTCGACCGTCCGCAGCTGTTTGGTCCAAAGGGTCACCTGCAGAGGTGAATCGACCAACTTCAGCTGTGCCTTATAGGTGACCCGGACGTCGGCGATCAGCAGCCCGATCTCCAGGATGTCGAGCTCGAAGGCGGGCTTGAGGAAGGGGACCCGCGCCTCTTCCAGCATGGTGACCATGGTGGCGTGGTTGACGTGCTGGTACATGTCGATGTCCGACCAGCGCACCGGCACCTGGGCCATGAAACCTGCCGTCACGCCGAAGACCCTCGCCCGCTGGTGCGCGTCATGCGCCGGATCTGCCGCGCGGCCACCGACAGCGTCGCGAGGTCCCTGGCGCCACTCGCATAGATCTCGTCAAGCGTGCGGCGCGCGCGCTCCACACGGGAGGCGCTGATGTGTTCCCATTCGGCGATCTTCTCTTCTCCACTTTCGTCGGGCTCCCCGACCGCCAGTACGTCGAAACACAGCGAGCGCAGCGAGGCGTAGATGTCGTCGCGAATAGCCAAGCGCGCCAACGAATGCCAGCGGTCGTAACGGGGCAGTTCGGATATCGAGGTCAACAGGCCGTCGGTGCCCAGCCGATCCATCAGCGCGAAGTAGGTGTCCGCCACGTCGGCGGTGTCGACCTCGGTGATGTCGGCGATGTCGATGATGTCGAGCAGGCTGAAGCGGTACAGCCCGGCCGCGACCATGTAGGCCAGGTCCTTTGGCGTGCCCGCCGAAGCGAACTCCGCGGCTTCCTGCTCGACGATGGCCCGGTCGTCCCCGCGCAGCCACTCCGACATTCGCGGTGTCAGCGCTTTGACCTTGGCGGCGAACCGGTTGATTTCGGCCCCCACCGCCAGCGGCTGCGGCCGGTAGTTCAGCAACCAGCGTCCGGCGCGGTCGATCAGTCGGCGGGTATCCAACGTCATCCGGTCGGACAGCTCCACCGGGATGTCGGCCGCCCGGATGCGGCGCCACACCTCGCCCACGCCGAAGATGACGTCGGTGGCGACGTAGGTGCGGATCGCGTCGAGCGGCCCGACGCCGACGTCCTCGGTGATGCGGAAGGCATAGCTGATGCCGCCGGTGTCCACCAGATCGTTGATCAGCATGGTCGCGACGATCTCGCGGCGTAGCTGATGTGTGCGGATCTCCGGGGTGAACCGCTCGCGCAGCGGCGTCGGGAAATAAGCCGGCAGCCTCGACGCGAACACGTCCTGCTCCGGCAGTTCGGTGGTCAGCATCTCCTCTTTGAGCGCCAGCTTCACGTGCGCCATCAACGTCGAAAGCTCGGGCGAGGTGAGTCCGATCCCGATCTCGGTCCGCCGCTGAATCTCCTTCTCGGACGGCAGCGCCTCCAATTCGCGGTTGACGCCGCGCCCCTCGAGATACTTGATCTGCAGCGCGTGCACCGGCAGCAGGCTCGGCGCGTTGGCGCGGCTGGTGCCGATCAGATCGTTCTGGTCCTCGTTGTCGGTGAGGACCAAGCGCGCGACCTCGTCGGTCATCGACTCGAGCAGCGGGGAACGCTCCTCCGGCTTGACCTTGCCGGCGGTCACCAGCGAATCGATCAGGATCTTGATGTTGACCTCGTGGTCCGAACAGTCCACGCCGGCGGAGTTGTCCATCGCGTCGGTGTTGATCCGCCCACCCGCGAGGTCGAACTCGACGCGCCCCAACGCCGTGACCCCCAGGTTGCCGCCTTCGCCGACGACCTTGGCGCGCAACTGGATTGCGTTGACCCGGACCGGGTCGTTGGCGCGGTCGCCGACGGCGGCGTCTGACTCCGTCTCCGCTTTGATGTAGGTGCCGATGCCGCCGTTGAACAACAGGTCCACCGGCGCGAGCAGGATCGCCTTGATCAGGTTGGGCGGCGACATCTCGCTGACGTCTTCGTCGATGCCCAGCGCCTCGCGCACCTGCGGGCTGATCGGGATGGCCTTCTGGTCGCGGCTGTACACGCCGCCGCCCTCGCTGATCAGCGACTTGTCGTAGTCGTCCCAGCTGGAGCGCGGCAGGTCGAACATCCGCTGGCGCTCCGGCCAGGACGACGCGGCGTCGGGGCTGGGGTCCAGGAAGACGTGCCGGTGGTCGAACGCGGCGATCAACCGGATGTGCTTGCTCAGCAGCATGCCGTTGCCGAATACGTCGCCGCTCATGTCACCGACACCGACGACGGTGAAGTCCTCGGTTTGGGTGTCGACACCCATCTCCCGGAAGTGACGCTTGACCGCCTCCCATGCACCCTTGGCGGTGATGCCCATCGCCTTGTGGTCGTAACCGACCGACCCGCCGGAGGCGAACGCGTCGCCCAACCAGAAGCCGTAGGACTTGGCGACGTCGTTGGCGATGTCGGAGAAGGTGGCGGTGCCCTTGTCGGCGGCCACCACCAGATACGCGTCGTCACCGTCGCGGCGGATCACTTCCGGTGGCGGGCTGACCTTTCCGGTCGAGTGGTCAACGTTGTCGGTGACGTCCAGCAGGCCGGAGATGAACAGCTGATAGCAGGCGACGCCCTCGGCCCGGTTGGCGTCGCGGTCGACGGCGGCGTCGCCGGTGGGCAGCGGCGGGCGCTTGAGAACGAAGCCGCCCTTAGCACCGACGGGCACGATGACGGCGTTCTTCACCGCCTGCGCCTTGACCAGACCCAGGATCTCGGTGCGGAAGTCGTCGCGCCGGTCCGACCACCGCAGGCCACCGCGCGCCACCGGGCCGAACCGCAGGTGCACGCCTTCGACGCGGGGGGAATACACGAAGATTTCGTATTTGGGGCGCGGTAGCGGGAGCTCGTCGACCAGCTGGGCGTCCAGCTTGATCGCCAGGACATTGCGCACCCGGGCCGAACCCTCGCGTGTCACAAAGTAATTGGTCCGCAGCGTGGCCTGCACCAGCGAGGCGAAGGCGCGCAGGATGCGGTCGGTGTCCAGGCCCACCAGCGCGTCGATGTCGGCGGCGACAGCGGCCGCGGCGGCCTGCGCCTCGCGGCTCGTCGGCGACCCCGAGGCCCGCGGATCGAACAGGGCCTCGAACAGCCGCACCAGCGACCGTGCCGTCGACGGGTGTTCGTTGAGCACCGACTCGATGTAGGACTGGCTGTACGGAAAGCTGGCCTGCCGCAAGTACTTTGCGTAGGCGCGCAGCAGCACGACCTGATGCCAGTTGAGCCCCGCACGCATCACCAGCTCGTTGAACCGGTCGATCTCGACGCGGCCATGCCAGATCGCGGTGACCGCGTCGGCGAATCGCTCGGCCATCTCGTCGCGTTCGGCCTGCGTCGACGCCAGCTGGATGGTGGGGTGCGGCTGGATCCTGAACTGATAGATCCACACCGGCAACTCGTCGGGCCGCACGACCGTGAACGGCCGCTCTTCGAGCACCACGACACCCATGCTCTGCAGCATCGGCAGCAGCTGGCTCAGCGAGGCGGTGCGTCCACCCAAAAACCAAGTCAGCTGGGCGGATTCCTCCTCGCTACCGTCGGAGAACACCAGCTTGACCGAATCGTCGGACAGCTCCTTGATGATGGCGATGTGCTCGAGGGCGTCGGTGGGGGCGATGGCCGACTTATACGCCTCGGAAAATGCGCTCGCGTAGTGCTCGGCGTCGGCCTGCGACACCGAGCCGGTGACGGCGGCGCCGATGAGCCGGTCGGACCAGGTGCGCGCGGCCTCGCTGAGCAGGCCCTGGATCCGGATGCGGTTGGGCTCGGAGATGTCGACCTGCGGCGCGTCTTCGGGTAGCCGGACCATGAAATGCATGAGCGCCCAAGGCGATTCACTGACGCGGGCGGTGAATTCCAGTCGCGTGCCACCGAATTCGCGGACCAGAATGTCCTCGATCGCCAGCCGCACCGCGGTGGTGTAGCGGTCGCGGGGCACATAGACCAGACACGAGACGAAGTACTGGAGCCGATCGCTGCGCAGGAACAGCAGCGCCTGCCGCCTCGATCCCAGGTCCACGACCGCTTTGGCCATCGTGAACAGCCGATCGGCGCTGAGCGTGAAAAGCTCTGGGCGCGGGACGGTCTGGATGACGTCGAGCAGCAGCTGGCCCGGGTGGGCAGGGTCGTTCTCGGCCATCGCGAGCGCGTCGCGGACCCGCCGCGAAATCGTCGGGATCTCCAGCACGTCTTCATTCATCGCCGCGACGGTGAACAGGCCGACGAAGCGGTGCTCGATGATTTCGCTGTCGGTGTCGTCGACGTTTTCCCGGACCGCGATGGCATACGGGTAGGCGCCGTAGCGCAGGTAGCTGCCGACGGCGGCCTGCGCCAGCACCAGCAACTTGGCACTGTCGGTCAGCCGGGGCCGCGAGCCGGGTCGGTTGCGCAGCACGCCGAGCCCGGGCGAGCCGTCGCTGACGACGTGCCCGTCGTCGACCCTGCAGCGCTGGTAGCCCAGTAACAGGAAGTTGCCCTTGTCCAGCCAGCGCAGCAGGGCCGCGACATCCTCGCGGTCGGGTGCGGCAAAGTGGTTGTCCGCGTTGGCTTCGACAGCCGCGGCCAGATTGCTCAGGGCCGCGATGATTGCCGCCGCGTCGGTGGCGACCTGCTGGACGTCGGTCAGCACCTTGGGCAGCAGCTCGGCGACCTCGGCGAGGACGTGGCTGTCGACGGACGGCAGCAGCTGGACGTGGATCCATGCCTCGCCCTCGTACTGCGAGGTGCCCGGTGCCTTCGGCTGGATGCTGAGCAGCTCGCCCGCCGCGTTGCGGCGGACGTCGAACACCGGGTTCATGATGCCCGCGTAGCCGACCCCGAGCCGGTGCAGCAACACCATGACCGAGTCCATCAGCATGCCGCCGTGATCGGTGACGACCTGCAGCGCCGGCCCGAATCCCGCGGCATCGTCGGCCGGGTGGACGCACACGCAGCTGGCGCCCTCCGGACGGCACTCGCCGAGGCGGTAGTGCGCCTTCAGCACGGCCGGCGTGACCATCAACGCGGGGATGGCCAGGTTGATGGTGCCGGTCTCCGCGCCGCCCGGTTCGTCACCCCGCGGGCCGCGATAGGTCTCGACGTAGGCCCTCGAGATCCACTCGGGGACGTCGGAGGCCTTCGTGAATGAGGTCCAAGGCTCGAGGTGCTCGTTCGCTCTGGAATCGATCGTCATGCCGATGGCTCCCCATTCACGACGTTATGCACCTGCGCTGGCTGAGCTGACCTTAGTCCCGAGTTAGCTTGCGGTGGGTGACCCGGTGCGGTCTGGCGGCGTCAGCGCCGAGCCTTTCGACCTTGTTCTCCTCATAGGCGCCGAAGTTGCCCTCGAACCAGAACCACTTGGCCTCGTTGTCGTCGTCGCCCTCCCACGCCAGGATGTGCGTACATGTCCGGTCGAGGAACCACCGGTCGTGGCTGATCACCACGGCGCAGCCGGGGAACTGCTCCAGCGCGTTCTCCAGCGAGCCCAGGGTTTCGACGTCCAGGTCGTTGGTCGGCTCGTCCAGCAAAATCAGGTTGCCGCCCTGCTTGAGCGTGAGCGCGAGGTTCAGCCTGTTGCGCTCACCACCGGAGAGCACACCGGCCGGCTTCTGCTGGTCGGGGCCCTTGAATCCGAAGGCCGATACGTATGCCCGGGACGGCACCTCGGTCTGGCCGACAACGATGTGATCGAGCCCATCCGAGACGACCTCCCACACGTTCTTCTTGGGGTCGATTCCGGCGCGGCTCTGGTCGACGTAGCTGAGCTTGACGGTCTCCCCGACCTTGACCACTCCGCTGTCCGGCTGTTCCAGCCCGACGATCGTCTTGAACAGCGTGGTTTTACCGACACCGTTGGGCCCGATGACGCCGACGATGCCGTTGCGCGGCAGCGTGAACGACAGGTCCTTGATCAGGGTGCGGCCGTCGTAGCCCTTGTCGAGGTGCTCGACCTCGACGACCACGCTGCCCAGCCGCGGCCCGACCGGGATCTGAATCTCCTCGAAGTCGAGCTTCCGCGTCTTCTCCGCCTCGGCGGCCATCTCCTCGTAGCGCTGCAGGCGAGCCTTGCTCTTGGCCTGGCGCGCCTTGGCCCCGGACCGGACCCAGGCCAGCTCCTCGGTCAGCCGCTTCTGCAGCTTCGCGTCCTTGCGGCCCTGCACCGCGAGTCGATCGGCTTTTTTCTCCAGGTAGGTCGAGTAGTTGCCCTCATAGGGATAGGCGCGGCCGCGGTCGAGTTCGAGGATCCATTCGGCGACGTTGTCCAGGAAGTAGCGGTCGTGGGTGACCGCCAGGATCGCGCCCGCGTAGGCGGCCAGGTGCTGCTCGAGCCACTGCACGCTCTCGGCGTCAAGGTGGTTGGTCGGCTCGTCCAGCAGCAGCAGGTCGGGTTTGCTCAGCAGCAGCTTGCACAGCGCGACACGGCGCCGCTCACCACCGGACAGGTTGGTCACCGGCTCGTCGGGCGGCGGACAGCGCAGCGCGTCCATCGCCTGCTCGAGCTGGGAGTCCAGGTCCCACGCGTCCGCGTGGTCCAGGTCCTCCTGCAGCCGGCCCATTTCCTCCATCAGCTCGTCGGAGTAGTCGGTGGCCATTAGCTCGGCGACCTCGTTGAAGCGGTCAAGCTTGACCTTGATCTCCCCCAGCCCCTCTTCGACGTTGCCGCGAACGGTCTTCTCCTCGTTCAGCGGCGGCTCCTGTTGCAGGATGCCGACGGTGGCGTCATTGGCCAGGAAGGCGTCGCCGTTGTTTGGCTTATCCATCCCGGCCATGATCCGCAAGACGCTCGACTTACCGGCGCCGTTGGGGCCGACGACACCGATCTTGGCGCCCGGGTAAAAGCTCAACGTGACGTCGTCCAGGATCACCTTGTCGCCGTGCGCCTTGCGGACCTTTTTCATCGTGTAGATGAACTCAGCCATGCCGCGGTTTTGCCTTTCTGGTCTTCGAGATTGATCTCGCCGACCATCCTAGGCATCGCCGCGCTACCTCAAGCCGACAGTGGCAGCGCAGCCGACTCGTCGCCCGCGGCAGGTTCCCCGTCGGCTTGCGCGGGATCCGGAATCTCGGCGGCGGCGGGGGCGGGGACCTCGTCCTGGTTCGGACCGGTGTAGCCGGGCTTCTCAACACGCACGATCGCGCGCGAGACATCGGGCCCCACCGACGTCGCCCGCATCTCAAGCGACGACCGGCGATTGCCGTCGCGGTCCTCGTACTCGCTGGTGTACACGTGGCCCACCACGATCACCGGCGCGCCCTTGCCGAGCGCGGCGCCCACGCCGGTGACCAACTTGCCCCAGCAGTTGACGTTGATGAACAGCGAGTTGCCCGGTTCCCAGCCGCCCTCGGCGGTCCGGCGGCGCGAATTGCTGGCCACCCGGAACTTGATGACCTCCTGGTTGCCGACGTGCCGGCGCTCGGGGTGGTTGACGATGTGGCCGACGACGGTAAGCGGTGTTTCGAACATTGCCTCGATTTCCTTTCCTGGCCATCCGGAGATGGCGCTCTCGTGTGGTGCCATTCAGCGGCACTGCACCGACACCTCAGATGCGAACGGGCGCGCCAGTCGCTTCCGCTGTGGAGACACCCACGACTGTGGATAGCTTTCGTTAATTGGGATAGGTGTCAGCCGGACTAAAAGGGTTGTCCTTGTTGGCGATTGATGGCGATTGATGGCATTCATACATGTGCGTATCTGACGGCCAAAATTTGTCGTACCTGGCTGCGACGATGGGGTTATGTCGTCGATCGCATCTGCGCCCGCAGTGACTCCCCCCGATCGTCTTGGGGTGTTGTTTGAAGAGTTGGCGGAATTGGCCGGTCAGCGCAACGCAATTGATGGCCGCGTCGTGGAGATTGTCTCCGAGATTGACCGCGAGGAGCTGTGCGGCGCTACGGGTGCGCGGTCGGTGGCAGCGTTGGTCGCCTGGAAGCTCGGGGTGTCATCAGGGAACGCCCATACGATCACGACGGTGGCGAGCCGGTTGGCCGAGTTTCCGCGCTGCGCCCAAGACATGCGGGAGGGGAGACTGTCGTTGGACCAGGTCGGGGTCATCGCGGCTCGCGCCCCCGGCGGCTCCGACGGTCATTATGCGGAGCTCGCACGCAGCGCGACGGTCAATCAGCTGCGCACCGCGGTCGCGCTCGAACCGCGACCCTAACCCGATCCGCGGACCCCACCCCCGCGCGCAATCACCAAAACCTCCGGCGACGAGTTCACCTGTTGGCGGATCACGCTTCCGCACCCCGAGGCGGCCACGTTCGAAGCGGCACTGCAGTGTCATCGCGATGCGCTGTTCGCCGAGTGGAAGCGCGATCACGGCGACGACCAACGGGGATGCGATCAACGGCCGCCATTGCCGACGAACGTCGAGGCGTTCATGCGACTGGTCGAGGCGGGCTGGGACGTTGAGGCAGCACGCCGACCACACGCCCAGCACACCACGCTGGTGGTGCATGTCGATGTCGAACAACGTGCTGCCGCACTGCATCTCGGTCCTCTGCTGTCCGACGCCGAGCGTCGGTACCTGACCTGTGATGCCACGGGTGAAGTGTGGTTTGAACGCGACGGTGAGGTGATTGGTGCCGGGCGGGCGACGCGGCTGATCAGCCGGCGGCTTCGCCGAGCGCTCGAGCACCGCGACCGGATGTGCGCAGTGCCCGGTTGTGGGGCCACCCAAGGTCTGCACGCCCATCACCTCCGACATTGGGAGGAAGGCGGGCCCACCGAGTTGTGCAATCTGGTGTTGGTCTGCCCGTATCACCATCGGCTGCACCACCAGGGCGGCATCACCATCACCGGCCCCGCATACGATCTCGTCGTCACCGACAGCGCAGGGCACCGGCTAGACGCAGGATCGCTGGCGCGCCCGCCCACCCTGGGCCCGCGCCCGACGTCCCACCGTGCCCCGGCCCCACCGGCGAACGCGCCAACTGGTGGTGGCATGACCCCTTCCAACCTCAACCACCACCCATTAACAACTAGCTCAAATCGAAGCTGGAACACGTTGACACGTAAGAGCTTTCGGCTGTTCATGTCACCGAGGCGACCCGCCAGGGCCCCGGGTCTGGCGCCGCGCCATCTCCGCGAGCATCGCGTTGTAGGCGGTCAGGTCGGCGTCATTGTCACGGTCGGCGGCCCGATCCAACCGCCGAGCGGTCCGGGCGTCGCTGCGGGCCCACTGCACCAGCAGCGCGAGCATGACAATTACCAGCGGGATTTCGCCTGCCGCCCAAGCGATCCCACCGCCCAGGCGTTGGTCGCCCAGCAGATCGGTGTGCCAACTCAGGCCCAGCGAGCGGTAGTAAGCCTCCCCCAGCACGGTGGGCGTGCCCATCAGTTCTACCCCGAAGAACGCATGCATGGGCAGGGAGGCGAACACCACGCCCACCTTGGCCAGGTGGGGGATCGGCCGGGGCGTGGGGTCGACGCCGATCACCACCCAGTAGAAGAGGTAGCCGCTGACCAGGAAGTGCACGTTCATCGCCAGATGCCCGGCGTGGCTGGCCACCGCGTCGTCGAAGATGGAGGTGAAGTACAGGCCGTAGAACCCGGCGACGAACAGCACGGTGGCCACGATCGGATTGGTGAGGATCTGCGACACCCTGCTGTGCAGGGCGGCCAACAGCCATTCCCGCGGCCCCGGTGGGTCGTCGCGGCCGGCGGCTGGCAGCGCCCGCAGCGCCAGGCTCACCGGCGCGCCCAGCACCAGCAGGATCGGCGTCAGCATCGACAGACCCATATGCGCGGCCATGTGCATGCTGAACATCGCCGGCATGTAGCGGCCGACGCCCGAGGACGTGACGAACAACAACGTCAGGCAGCCCAACAACCAGGCGACCATCCGCCCGGGCGGCCAGTGGTCGCCGCGGCGCCGCAGCCGCACCACCGCCGCCACGTACAGCGCAGCCAAAACGATTGCTGCCGTGCCGAATACGAGATCGAAGCGCCAGTCGAACAGAATCCGGGCCACTGTGGGCGGCCCGGCGAAGTCGTAACCGATCTCAGCCTCAGGGATCGACGGCAGCCCGCCCGGGGGCGGCGGTGGCGGGGTGCGGCCCAGGCCGACCGCGATACCGAACGTCACGCCGAACAGGGCCGCCTCGATCAACGCCAGCCGGAGCAGGACACTGCGCTTCTGGGGATCAGCTTGCAGCGCAACGACTCCGGACCGTCGCTGGCGCCAGCCCAGCACACCGAGCGCGCACAGCGCGACGAACTTGGCCACCACCAGCCGCCCGTACGCGGTGCCCAGCAGGTCGGACGGTGCCAGCCGCACCAGGGCGTTGATCACACCGCTGAGTCCCATTGCGACCCAGCACCACAGGGCGATCGCGGAGAACCGGCGGGCCGCCAGGTCGAGGTGGTCGCCGCCGCGCAGCGCGTGGGCGACCAGGGCCAGCAGGCCGCCGGCCCACACGCTGGCCGCGACGAGGTGAATCAACAGGCTGTTCGTGGCCAGGTCGTGCGAACCGCCCGCCGACGAGTGGCCGGTGAGGCCGAGCGGAATCAGGGTGATCATCGATCCGGCCAGCAGCACTGGCGTCCACGACCAGCGCAGCACCGCCACGCTCGCCAGCGTCACCAGCGCGGCCAGCACCGCGGTCCAGCGCCACGCGGAGGCCGTGTTGATCAGGTCGGCCAGCGTCCAGATCGTCAGCGGGTTGAGGTGCTCGCCCACCGGGTGGCCCGAGACGTCGGAAATCGTCAGCGGGATCAGCAGGGCGGCGCACACCGCCCACACCCCCGAGGCGACCGTGCCCAGCCGAAGCGCCCGGTATCCGCCGGCGTCGAGCACCCCGGTTTTTTGGGGCGGCACCAGGAATGCGGCGAACAAAAACGACCCCACGGCCAGCACCGCCGCGATCTCGCCCGCCGCCCTGACGAAGGGCAGGCCCAGCGTGGTGACGGGCCCGGGGTCGGGCAGGCCGGTGGCGGTCAGCGCATCGGCCAGCGACAGCGCTCCAATCCCGGCGGCCGTACAGCCGGCCAGCGCCGCGACGGCGATAAGCAGCGGCCACACCAGCGGGCGCGCTTTGCCTTCGGACTGGCCAACCGTCATGTATCCAGGGTATGAGCGCGCCCCGGGGCCGCTCGCACTACCCGGCTTGCGTGGCCGGAGGAATGCGCCGCGCCCTGGATTCGCGGGCGACGAACTGGCCGCGGGCGATGCGCTCGACGTAATCGAAATCACGCCGGATGGCCCGCAATTCCTGCCGGAAGGCGACCCGGCGTTCGGCGAGGTCGTCGGCGGGGCCGATCAGATCCTGGTCGACGACGACCTGGCGCGCGGTGGCGAACAGCAGCGTCGACACCGACTCGCTGCTGCGGACCCGCGTTTGGGCCACGTACTGCTGGCCGATCCCCAGGGCCAGCCCCGTCAGTTCCTTCTCGCCGATGTCCGCCGGCGCATCGCGCAGCACGTCGGCGACGAGCTCATACGCCTCGAAGAACACCCGCAGCATCGCGTCCGACATCAACGGGCGCTTGGCGAACAGCGTGGCGTCGATCTCTTCGCCCCCGGCGGCCACGTGTGCCTCCCAGTCGTCGTGCCATGCCAGCTCTTCGGTGATGTTGTCCCGGAACGCCGCCGAGTCGGCGAAATAGAAATCGAACTTCAGCAGATCGCGCAGCCGCATCGCCTGAGCCCAGAACGCTTCCACGCGATCGGCCGGCGCCGCCGGGGAATTGCGGACATGGGCCAGCGCGAGTTCGACGATCGAGGTCTCCAGGAACGCGTGGATCACCGAGTTCCGGTAAAACGCCGCGGCATGCTCCTCGGCCGGCGCGATGAGCCACACCGGTTCGCGCCCACTGTCGACTCGGGTGATCGGGTGCCCGTTCGACAATGCGTCGACCGCCGCCCGCACGCCGTCGCGGGTGCGCAGCCGCAGCGCGCTGGTCGACACCGGAGTCTGTTTGCGGTCGAGGTAATCCAGCGAGTCCTGCAGCGTGTGGTGCAGCTGGCCGAGGGTGAGCGCCGCACCGCGCGTGGTGAGCAGCAGCGCGCACACCAAGCCGGTCGCCGTTACCGGCGTCGCACGCAGGATCCGCCACGCCACCTCGAACGACATCTTCTGCAGCGCAAGTCGTTTCGCGTCCTTGTCGTGCATCAGTGGGCCGTGCGACGCCCCGAGATGCTGCCGCATCGACACCGCCTCCGGGAAGCGGACGTAGATCTTGCCGTAATTGCGCTCGCCCTGGGCCTTGATGAAGTTGTACAGCCAGCCCACACCTTCGGGCGTCTTCTCGCCGCCGCGGGCGTAGGCGGCGTACTCGGCCGTCTCGTGCAACTGATCGAAGCTGATCGAGACCGGTTGCAGCAGAATGTCCTCGCTGCGGCCGTCCAGGTAGGCGTCGGCCACATAGCTCATCAGGCCGAGCTTGGGCGGCAGCATCTTGCCGGTGCGCGATCGGGTGCCCTCGATCGACCAGCTCAGGTTGAACCGCTTTTCGACGATGTAGCCGACGTATTCGCGCAGCACGTACTTGTAGAGCGCGTTGCTGCCGATGTTGCGGCGAATGAAGATCACGCCGGACCGGCGCAGCAGCGGGCCCATCAACCCGAACGACAGGTTGATACCGGCGAACACGTGCACCGGTGGCAACCGGTTCTCCTGCATCGCCACCGGCACCACCGCGCCGTCGATGTAGGAGCGGTGCGAGAACAGCAGCACCGCGGGATGAACTTCCAGCCCGGCACGCACCGCCGCGACTTGATATTCGTCGTAGTCGATCTCGGGTTCGAACCCGCGGCTGATCATTCTGCCCAGGACGGAAACGAGGTCGACGGACGCTCTGCTCCACCCGGTGGACAGTTCGTCGAGCATCTCGCCGGCTTCGTCGAGGGTGGCGCCCGGGATCTTCTGCAAACCTTCGCGAAACCGGCTGGACGCCAGGATCTCTGGCTTCACCAACCGCGGGGACTTGTACTGCGGACCCAGGATGCGGTACTCGGCGCGTTCCAACGCCAGGACGGCGCGGCGGGCGACGAATTCGGCGAAGTCGCGGTCGTCTTCGCCGACGGTGGTGTCGCGCCACTGCTGGCGCAGTTCGGACACCGTGGCCGCCTCTCCCGCCACTACCCTGGCCCGGCGCGGGTCACTACGCTCAATCTGGCGCTGCTGGCGTTCGTTGGGGCGGTACGGATCTCGTCCGGGCAGTAGGCCCGCGAGCTTGGCGATTCTGCCCCGGTCCGGCGCCGGTAACCAGAACACCCGCACCGGCACGATCGAACGATCGTCGGCGGACTCGAGCTGCTCAACCAGCGGCAGCAGCGCGGTCGGCGGACCATCGGCCGAAGGCAGCTTCAACACGTCGAACTTCACGCCCGGGTTGCTGGCGCGCTGCCGGTCCAGCCACTCGGTCACCAGCTGTGTTTCGACATGTGAGTCCATGGACGCCAATACCAACGAGTCTCGCGCGGTCAGGACCGCGCCGGTATCTGCGGCCGATTGGGTCACGTGCGTCCTTCGGGCTGCGAGCCCGTTGCCTCGGAGCTGGCCGGCTGATGCGCCTCACCGTTTTCGAGAGAACTCTCGGACAGGCTCGGATTAGCTTGCGCCGGTGGGGTTTTTGCTGTGGAGCCCTTGCCCTTGGCGGCTTTGTTGGCCGCGGCTTTCTTCGCGGGAGCTTTCTTGGCCGCCGCTTTCTTAGCCGGAGCCCTCTTGGCCGCCGCAGCTTTCTTAGCCGGAGCCTTCTTAGCCGGAGCCTTCTTGGCCGCCTTCTTCCCGGCGTTGAGATCGACTTCGGGCAGGTCGTCCACGGGCCAGTTGGCCAGGGTGTCCAGATACAGCTGGCGCACTTCGGCAATGCGCTCGGTCAGCGTGTCGACGGTCCAGTCCTGCACCGAAATCGGCGGGAACACAGCGACATCCACCGTGCCGGGGTTGATCGTGGTGGAGTTTCGCGCGGCGACGAGCTCCGCGTTGCGAATCACGATCGGCACGATGGGGATGCCGGCCGCCATCGCGAGGCGGAACGGTCCCTTTTTGAAGGGCCCGACTTCGGTGGTGTCCAGCCGAGTGCCCTCCGGCGCCATCAGAATCGAAAGCCCCTGCTTGGCGCGCGCTTCGGCGGTCTGCATCGTCTCCAGGGCCGCGCCATGATCGTCTCGGTCGATGAATATCCCGTCCAGCAGCTTGCCGAGCGGGCCCATGATCGGGTCGCGCTCCAGTTCCTTTTTGGCGACGGCAACCCAGTTGTCGCGGATCAGCGCGCCGGAGATGATCGGGTCAACCTGGTTGCGGTGATTGAAGATGAAGACCGCCGGGCGCTGCGCGGTCAGGTTCTCCTTGCCGATGACATTCAGGTTCACGCCGGTGGCGGTCAACACGGCCTGGGAGAAGTTGGTGGTGAAGAAGTTGACGCCCCGCCGCCTGCTGCCGGTCAGCACGCCCCACGCCACCGCACCCGCGCCCACCGGGAACATCGACCCGAAGCCCGCGAGCGTCCGCAACTGCCGCCGAAGGCCCACCGGGCCCCGGCTGTTGAACGCGAGGATGGGCCAGCCGCGCCGCTTGGCCACGGCCGCCATCTTCCCCTCGGGGTTCGTCGGCCGTGGGTTGCCGACCAGATACATCAGGGCGACATCCTCGTCACCGTCGGCGTAGAAGTAACTGTCCTTGAGGTCGATGCCGTTCTCGGCCGCAAACCGTTGCACCGCAGCGGCTTTTCCGGGACCCCACAGGATCGGCTCGACGACGTTGCCGGTGAGCAACCCGTCTTCGTTGGTCTCGAATTTGTTGGTGAGCGTGTTCACGATTCCGAGGAACCGGGCCACCGGATTGACCTGGATGGTCAGCGCCGACGAGCTGAGGACGACGGTGTGACCACGAGCCACGTGGGCCCGCACCAGTTCTCGCATCTCCGGGTAGATCCGGGACTCGATGCGTTGGGCGAACAGCCGCTCGCCGATCTCGTCCAGATCCGTCAGCAGCCGTCCGCGCAACGCCTCGGACGCTTTGCCGATCAGGTCTTCGAACTCGAGGCGCCCGAGCCGGTGGTTCAGGCCGGCCTGAACCATGTTGAGCAGCTCCCCCACCCCCATGTCGCGCCGGCGCAGGCGCTCCTGGGTGAGGATGATCGCGGTGAAGCCCGCCACCAGGGTTCCGTCCAAGTCGAAAAACGCGCCGACTTTGGATCCCGATGGGCTGGACAGGATCTCGGCGACCGATCCCGGCAGCCGCATATCCTTGGGTGGAGTTGATGTCTCTTTGGCCGCGCTCATGAACCTGCCGTCCGTTTCGATGTTGTCGGTTCGGTGAATGAGGCGGGCACCGCGCGCGGTGGCGGATCGCCGGCCAGCGCCAGGATCTCGTCGAAGCCCTCCAGCAGACAGTGGGCGAACAAAGCCTCGTTGCGTACCGCCGCCCGGTCGTAGCGCACGGTGATGGTGCACCAACCACCCCGGGAGATCAGCACCACCATCATCGCCACGCCCGGCAGCGGGCCAATACCATACTGCCGCAACACCTTTGCGCCAGCAATGTAGGTATCTCCGGGGTAGACCGGGACGTTACTAGCCTGCACATCGGACCCGACGACCGAGCCGGTGATCCCCTCCAGCACCGTGGTGGGCAGCACGCTCAACACCGGCGCCAAAGACCCGATGATGTTCATCGCCGGCTCGTCGCGACGCTGGGTCATCTGGGCCCGGATCTTCTTCATCCGCGCCACCGGGTCGGCGGTGCCGATCGGCGCGGCGAGGTTGACGCCGGTGAACCGGTTGCCACCGGCCGTGTCGGCGTCGGCCCGCAGGCTCACCGGCACCGCCATCGGCAGCGTGCCGATCGGCACACCGAGCGCCTCGTGATAGCGCCGCAGCGCGCCGCACAGGCCAGCGAGATACGCGTCATTGATCGATCCCCCACCGGCTTTCGCCGCCTTGTGCAGATCGGCGAGCGGGATGTCGATCGCTTCGGAGCGGGTGGCCAGGCTGCGCCGGCGCAGCACCGGCGACGGTTCGGCGGCCCGGTTGAGCACCCGCATGCCCGAGACCGCGTACCCCACGATCCCCGATACCGTCGACATCGGTTCCAGCAGCGCACGCCCGGCTACCGACACCGCCCCCGTCAGCGCGTTCAACGCGCCGCCGACGACGGCGATGGGCAGGCGGTTAATGCCTTCTCGCATCAAGTCATTCGGCGACAAGTCCTGCGGCACGGGCAGCGGTGGCGTCGGGCGCGCCGGTGGATCGCGCTCGAGGTCGTAGATTTCGGCGAACATCTCGACGCCGCCGACACCATCGGTGACCGCGTGACTCACGTGCAGCAGCGTCGCGGCCTTGCCGTCGGGCAGACCCTCGACCAACGTGGCGGTCCACAGCGGCCGCGAGATGTCCAGCGGTGACTGCAGGATCAGCTCGGCGAGATCGAATACCGCGCGCAGCGTGCCCGGTTCCGGCACGCGCACCCGGCGGACGTGAAAGTCCAGGTTGAAATCGGGGTCGACCACCCAGCGGGGGGAGGCCGTCGGCAGTGTCGGCGCGACCACCTTCTGCCGCAACCGCAGCACCTTGCGGGAGGCGTTCTCGAACCGGGTGCGGAAGCGTTCCCAGTCCGGCGTGCTGTCCAGGAGCTCGAGCGCCATGATGCCCGACCGGGTCCGGGGGTTGGCTTCGCCGCGGTGCAGTAGATAGTCGACCGGCCCAAGCTCGTCGGGCAGTCCGGCGGCCACGGCCGGCTCAGCCATGATCATCAGTTCGATGCGCCAACCGTGTCACCGCAGATCAAGTCTCCTGCCTCGGCCCTGTCAAACCCAGATTGCCACTCCAACGCTAGTCGGGTTGGCGCGCCGGTGAAAGGCACGATTCAGTTGCTACTGAAACGTTGTGCCAGGCAGTTGATCTGCGCGGTTCAGCTGGCAGACGTCGCCGAGAGCGGCCACGAATCGATGGCCGCGCTATCGCGCTGCGCGTAGACGATGCCCAAGAAGTTGGCGACGGCGTCGGCGGCCAGCTTGGACCGCACGGTGGAGAGGATGTCGAAAGCGTGGTGGGCATTGGCGAGCTCGGCGTAGGCCACCGTGGGCGCACCGGCGTCGCGCATGGCCGCGCAGAAGGTCCGGGCCTGGTTGCACGGAACCAGTTCGTCCTTCTCACCGTGCAGCACGAAGAACGGCGGAGCTTGGTTGTGCGCGTAGGAGATCGGGGAAGCCGCCTCGAAGGCTTCGGGCGTCTCGGCGTACCGCGCGCGCATCACGAACTGCTCCAGGAACGGCAGCATCAGCTCGTGCATGGCCTCGGCGTTGGTGAAGTCGTAGACGCCGTAATAGGGGACGGCCGCCTGCACGCTCGTGTCGGCTTCCTCGAACCCGGGCTGGAACCTGGGGTCGTTGGGGGTCAGCGCGGCCAGCGAGGCCAGGTGTCCCCCGGCCGAGCCGCCGGTGATCGCGATGAAGTCCGGGTCGCCGCCGTAGTCGGCGATGTTCTCGCGGACCCAGGCGATGGCCCGCTTCACGTCGATGAGGTGCGCCGGGAAGGTGCTGCGCGGGCTCTTGCGGTAGTCGATCGATACGACGATCCAGCCGAGCTCGGCCATCCGGGTCATCAGCGTGTACGCCTGACCGCGTTTGCCGTTGACCGCCCATGCCCCGCCCGGGACCTGGATCAGCACCGGCGCGCGGCGCCCCGGGGCCATGTCGTGACGGCGCCAGATGTGCGCCCCGGGGCCATGTCGTGACGGCGCCAGATGTCCAGCAGGTTGTCCCGCCCGCCCGGCCCGTAGGAGATGTCGGAGGTTTGCGCCGCGTACCGGCGGTGCGGCCCGGGGCGCTGCAGCCAGCCGCCGCGGGGCGCGCACTCGGTCGCCTCGCAGGTCGGGTGGCAGACCAGGTCGGCGAAGTCGGGGCCGAAGGACTCGACGAGGGCGGCGGTGAGGGCCTGGTCGGCCTTTTGCGCGGCCCAGGAGTTGCCGACCCGGCCGATGGACGGCCGCGGCACCCGGGACAACGCGTGCCCGGTCACGACGTGCGGGGGAAATTCGGTGGCCAGCCAGCCGGCGAACCAGCCCGCCGCCGAGGGACCACCACGCAGCAGCAGCGCGCCGGCCTGGTAGGCACCTCTGGCCTCGGCCGTCAGTCGCCACGCTTGGGCACCTGCCCGCGCGTACCGCGACGTCATGCTCATGACCATGCTCATTGCAACGCCACCCCTCGACGCCTATGCACACGCCTCGTTGCGGTTAACGGCTGTTTACCAGCCGATGTTGTACGTGTGTCGAGGGCCCAACCATAGCCGATACTTGGCGTGCGGGAAGGTCTTTCGGGCGCGTCGCGGCGGCGAGTCGGAAAGGCGGTCGCTGTTCGATAGACTGACCTGCACATTGCCTCCGTAGCTCAGGTGGATAGAGCAAGGGCCTTCTAATCCCTAGGTCGCACGTTCGAGTCGTGCCGGGGGCACCGAGAACCAATACGCGGGCTGACCCGCCCCTCAGCCGCGCGCAGCGAACCAGAAGGCGGCGATCGACCCGCCCATCGCGCCGCCATTTCGCCCTCGACCTGCGTGAGCAAGGGTGCCCTTAGTTGCCCGGAGGCGGTATGTCAGCATTAGCGGGTGAACGCCCCCCAACTCGCTCGCTTGCTCGGTGCCGCCGTGGCGGCAACCTCGGCAGCACTGCTGAGCTCACCGATGCTCATCGCCCCCGCTTCTGCCGCCCCCTGCCCCGACGTCGAGGTCACGTTCGCCCGCGGGACCAACGAGGCGCCCGGCGTCGGCGTCGTCGGCCAGCAATTCATCGATGCACTGCGCCCGCAGCTCGGCGGCCGGTCCGTCGGGGTGTATGCCGTCAACTACCCGGCGGGTGAGGATTTCGCCCCGTCGGCATCCGCCGGCGCCCCCGATATTCACGCGCACGTTCGGTCGATGGTCGACGCCTGTCCCAACACCAAGCTCGTGCTCGGTGGATATTCCTTGGGCGCCGCGGCGGTAGACCTGGCGACCATCGCCCGTATGCCGATCGCGGGCCTGATCCCCGACATCCTCAACGAGGATGAGGCCAATCACGTTGCCGCACTTGCCCTCTTCGGTAATCCGTCGGACCGGTACCTGGGGGGGCCGGTCAGCACGATCAGCCCCTGGTATGGGGCCAAGGCCATCGACTTGTGCGCGCCAGGCGATCCGGTGTGCACGCCGGGCGGGGCCCTGGCAATGCCTTCACATGACGAGCTGTTTTCCCCGGCGCACCTGTCCTATCAGCAGTCCGAGATGCCCAGTCAGGCCGCGACTTTCGTCGCGAGCCACCTCTAACCCTCGACGTCCATTTCGTTGAGAACCCGCCGCAGTAGCTTGCCCGTGGCATTGCGGGGCAGCTCGTCGATGAACACCACATCCCGCGGGACCTTGTAGCGCGCCAGATTGTTCTTGACGTAGAGCTTGATCTCCTCGGTGTCCTGCGGCGCGCCGGGCTGAGAAACGATGAAGGCGCGCAACCGCTTTCCGAACTCGGAGTCGTCGACGCCGACGACGGCCGCATCGAACACGTCGTCGCGCTCGATGAGCAGGTTTTCGACCTCCTGCGGGAAGACGTTCTCGCCGCCGGAGACGATCATGTCGTCGTCGCGGCCGTCGACGAATAGCAATCCGTTCTCGTCGAAGTGGCCCATGTCGCCGCTGGACATGTAGCCGTCGATGATCTGCTTGTGCCGGCCGTCGGTGTAGCCCTCGAAGGGTGCCGCGTTGCGGACGAAGATCCGGCCCCGGTTGTGGGTGCCCTCGACGCGACGGCCGTTGTCGTCGAACAGCACCACCTCGCACGTCAAAGGTGCGCGACCGGCGGTTCCGGGGGCCATGCGCAGTTCGGCCGGTGTGCCGATGCTTGCGATCCCGCATTCGGTCGAGCCGTACATGTTGTAGAGCACCTCGCCGAACGTGTCCTGCACGCGGTTGGACAGCTCGGGCGTCAGCGCCGACCCGGCGATCAGGATCACCTTCAGCGTCGACGTGTCGTACTTGGCGATCACGTCGGGCGGCAGTTCGACCATGCGGTGCAACATCGTTGGGATCGCCACCAACATGTCCGCCTTGTGGTCCGCGATGAGTTTGAGGGTGGCTTCGGCGTTGAAGCGCCGGGTGGTGACGATCTTGTTGCCCAGCGCCGCGGCAACCAAGAAGGTCGCCAGGCCGGTGCTGTGAAAGATCGGCGAGACGATGACAACGGTCCCCTTTTGGGGGTACGGCACGCGGTCGACTAACTGGACCGTCGCAAATGGGGAGACCTTGCCACGTGGTGCCCCCTTGGGCAGCCCGGTCGTGCCACTGGTGAGCACGACGCTTCCGCCGGCCTTCGTCGGGGGCGGCAACGGGTCGCTGCTGTTCGTCGCGATGATGTCGTCGATCGTCGGCGCGTCCTGCGGCGCGTGGGTGCCGTCGTCCAACCACGTCAGCACGCGCGGCAGGTCGGCGGGCAGGGCATCGAGCAGGCCGAGGAACTCGCTGTCGTGCAACACGATCTTCACGTTTTCGCGCTCACACACCTCCGCGAACTGCGGTTTGGCGAAGCCGGTGTTCATCAGCACCAGGCGGGCGCCCAGCTTTCCGCACGCGGCCATCGAGACGACGAGCCCGCCGTGGTCGCGGGATAGGACGCCCACGACCGAACCCTGGTCGACGCCCAGCGTCTTGAGCCCGCGGGCCAGGGCGGTGGACATGTCGTCGATCTGCTTGTACGTGAGGGTCCGGCGCTCGTCCACGATGGCGGGCAGGGACCCGAATTTGCGGCCGCCCTGGATCGCCATGGTCGCCTGCGGCCCGTAAACGCGCGAATTCTTCACCGTTTGCAGCGTTCCGCCGACATCGCCGAGCTCGAGGATGCCGGTGTCGCGCAATCGCTTTACGGCTTTCGCCTTTTCCACGGCGCGGCTGAGCTTCTGCCGAATTCCATCGTGAGCCACGGCCATCGGGCCTCCTCAGAGCCAGTTTCGAGCCCACATTAACAACGTTTGTCATCTTGGCCACGTCGAGGTGATGCCCGGCCTACCGTAGTCACGTTGCAACGTCGGCCGTCGTTCAGAAGGGTGTCGGGCGGGTGGGTGGCAAAACCGGGCCGCGCGCGCTGGCCATCGCTTCCGCGCTCGTCAGCGTCCTAACGAACAGCGCTGTCGCACACGCCGACGCGCCACCTTTTCCCGACCTCAGCACCTACACGCCCGACACCGTTGGGGACTACTTCATCGCGGTCGCCAATAGCGGACGCGGGGAGCCGACCGCTGCGGTGTATTTCCTCACCCCCGACCCCGACCACGTCACTTGTGATTTTGCGTCCGGAGCCGCGCAGTGCGCCGGATTCGATTACCCCGGCGTTCCGCCAGCCGGGGCCGACAAGGTGAATTGGATCGCCACCGACAGGGGTGTAACGCAATCCAACGTCTCGATCGACTCCGGCCACAAGGTCAATGGGCGCCGGGTCAAAGTACTGCCTCCGAAGCATTCGATCGCGGTCGGCGACGTGATCTGCGGCGCCGACGGTGCGCGCACCCTCGGATGCAAAGACGCCCGAGGTCGCGGCTTTGTGCTGTCGCCGCTAGGGACCACCTGGCTGCCGCACGTGTGATGTCACGCGCCCGCCTGACCAGGCATCTTCCCCTTTGCGCGGCCGATGGGGCACAATCGCGCTGGTGACGAACCCGCAAGGACCACCAGGCGGCGACCCGTCGGAAGGGGCCCGTCCGCCCGCACCCGGCGGCCCGCCCAACCGGCCCGGTCCGCCGCGGCCCGCGCAGCCGTCCGAGTCGGAGACTCGCCAAATCCGGCACCCGGGCCCAACGCCGGGCCGGCCGCCGCAGCAACAGCAGGGCCCGCCCCCGAATCGGCCACCGCAACCGCCGGGCCGGCCGCCGCAGCAGCAGGGCCCGCCGCCGAAC
>NZ_LT721901.1:1781497-3777131 GCF_900157375.1 Mycobacterium rhizamassiliense | reverse complement strand
CCCCAACAACCCGGCCCCCCGCCAAACCGGCCACCGCAACAGCCCGGCCCGCCGCCGGGTAGACCACCCCAGCAGCCGGGATTTCCGCCGAACGCGCGTGGGCCGCAGCCCGTCCCGCCTTCGCAGCCGTCTTCCCCACAGCCCTACGAGGAATCGGCCACCACCAAGCTGACGACGCCGCCACCGTCGCAGGACGCCCCGCCGGCCAAGAAGCGCGGCTTCTTCCGCAAGAAGCGTTCCATCGCCCTGATCCTCGGCATCGTGGCCGGCCTGGTGGTCGTGACACTGATCGGCGTCGAGGTGTACGCGCGGACCTCGGCCAAGAGCAAGGTGGCCGACGCGGTCCAGTGCGAGGTGCAGGACAGCGCGTCCGTGTCCTTCGCGACGGCGCCGCCGGTCGCGTGGCAGTACCTCACCAAGCACTATCCCGACATCTCGATCCAGACCGCGGGCAATCAGATCCGCCAGGCCAAGGGCATGAAATTCGGCATCGACATCCGGAACATCCGGCTCGATCAGACCAACAATTCGGCGGGAACCATCGGCTCGTTGAACGGCACCATCACCTGGTCTTCGGACGGCATCAAGCAGTCGATCCAGAGCGCCATTCCGACGATCGGCAGCCTGGTGGCCAGCAATGTGACCACCAACCCGAGCGACGGCACCGTCACGCTGAGGGGCCTGCTGGACAGCGCCACCCTCAAACCGGTGATCGCCAACAACGGGGTGTCGCTGCAGGTGGTCAGCTTGACCGCGCTCGGCTCGAAGATGTCGACGGACAGCGTGCAGAAGGATCTGGACGACTACACGGCGAAGGCGACCCAGAACTATCCGCTGGGCATCCACGCCGACAGCGTCAAGGTCACCGATGGCGGCATCGAGGCCGCGTTCTCGAGCACCAACGCCAACATCCCGGCCGGCGGCAGCCAGGACACCTGCTTCGCCAACTTCTAACGTCGCGCCGTGGGTTGGATCACGCCCAAACCCCTTGCTGGTAGCCGCAATTCCACACTTCGGTGATGCGGCCGTCGACGACGCGGAAGATCTCCATGCTGCCCATGGTGGTCTCGGTTCCGTCCTTGAGCCGCATCGGCGACTGGTACACGATCGCGACGTGTTCGCCGTCGTCGCCCGCGACCACGAGGTTCAGGTCGAAGCGGATGGTCTCGAACATGGCCCAGTGATCGATGATCCGGTTGACGGCCTGCTCGTGGGTGAGCACCGTCGCGTCGCCCACCTCGTGTCGGGTGACCGTGTCGCCCATCAGCTCCTCGGCGAGCGCGAAATCGCGCTGATTCCACACCACGAGGTTGTACAGCTCCACCACTTCTCGGGCGGTTCGGGTCATCAGAACACCTCCACGGCATCGGTCTCTTCGATTGTCGCAACGGCGCTTCGATGCGCCACAGGGGCACGGGGCGCTGAGATTCTCCGGCACGTTACGCCGCGTACCAATTGGGTAACACTAAAGACTCTTTCCGTGCGGGAAAGTGCAGGCGGAATGGCGATAACGTAATTTGAATTCAAGTCGCCCAACGTTGGACGGATCCCCCCATTCCACTGGATGGAGAATGCCAATGTACAAACGTGAAACTGAACGATGCCGAAAATGCCAGGGCCTAGCCGACGCCCTGGTCTGGTATCAGTACACGTCAGAAGGCAATACGGCCGGCCGGATCATTCACCGCATCCGTTGCAGGCAGACTTGCCGTGGCTTGGTGGTCGACGGACCCGGGGCCCGCTGCTAGCCGAATACGCGCCGCGCGGAATTCGCCCTTAATTCGATTGGCACTTATTGCCGCCCGATTTAATAGCTATCGCCAGCTGGCGGGCAAGTCGACGATATGGTTCGGACAAATTTCTTGGACCGCCACGGACATGATGTCCCGCGCAGCCTGTGCAGACATCTTGGCGCGCAGCATCATGAAGGCGTACTCGGCCGGCGCATACCCGGCCTGAGCCCCCGCCGGATCGTCCATCAGCTGGCACGCCTCCTGCTCCTTGGGGTTGTCCGGGTCGGCATGGGCGATGCCCGAGCCGCTCAGGAACACCAGGCCGAGGACGCCGCCAGCGAGGATCGTCGCAATAACCTTCACTGACGCTCCTCCCCGGGCCGACGAGCCAACGACCAGGATAGGACTCGCCCCCGCGGGCGCTACGACGCCCGCGCCGGCCGCGGCACGGTAACGACGTTCTCACGGCCCGATAGGCACCGATAACGAGCCGGAGCGATGGCGAAGCCGACTGAGCGGCCCTGAGCACGGCATATCGCGACACAGCACCCGCTTTGCGACGTTACACTTGAGGCTGGTAATGTAATTACCAGTACGCGCAAACAAGACGTCCAGGAGACAGCCAATGCCATCACGCGAGCTTTCCTACCCGGTGTTCGATGCCGACAACCACTTCTACGAGCCCAAGGAAGCCCTGACGCAGTTCTTGCCGGAGCACCGCAAGGGCATCATCGACTACATCGACGTCCGCGGGCGCACCAAGATCGTCGTCCGCAACACCATCAGCGACTACATCCCCAACCCGACGTTCGAGGTGGTCGCGCGGCCGGGCGCGCAGGAGGAGTACTTCCGCCACGGCAGCGGCGGCAAAAGCTACCGCGAGGTGATGGGCAAGCCGATGAAGGCCATCCCGGCGTTCCGCAACCCCGAAGCTCGGCTCGAGGTGCTCGACGGACTCGGCCTGGACTACACGCTGATGTTCCCGACGCTGGCCAGTTTGGTCGAGGAGCGGCTGAAGGACGACCCCGACGCGATCCTGGACATCATTCACGGGCTCAACCAGTGGATGTATGAGACCTGGCGGTTCAACTACGAGGACCGCATCTTCTCCACGCCGGTCATCAACCTGGCCAGAGTCGACCGCGCCATCGAAGAACTCGAGTGGTGTGTGGAGCGTGGCGCCAAGACCGTCCTGGTGCGTCCCGCACCGGTGCCCGGCTACCGCGGCAGCCGCTCGTTCGGCCTGGAGGAGTTCGACCCCTTCTGGGCCGCCTGCGTCAAGGCCGGCATCCCGGTCTCGATGCACGCCTCGGACAGCGGCTATTCCGCCTACCTGAACGACTGGGAGCCCGGCGACGAGTTCAAGCCGTTCGCCCCGACCTCGTTCCGCATGGTCGCGATGGGCAAGAGGCCCATCGAGGACACCATGGCGGCGCTGGTCTGCCACGGCGCGCTGACTCGCAACCCGGATCTGCGCATCCTCTCGGTGGAGAACGGCGCCTCCTGGGTTCCCTACCTCTTCTACCAATTCAAGGACGTCTACTCGAAGATGCCGCAGTCGTTCCCCGAGGACCCGATCGCGGCCTTCCGGCGCTGCGTGTACGTCGCGCCTTTCTGGGAGGACAACTTCAAGCAGATGGCCGACCTGTGCGGCATCGACCGGGTCATCTTCGGCTCGGACTGGCCACACCCCGAGGGCCTCGCCGACCCGATCAACCTGGTCGCCGACCTCGAAGAGCACGGACTCGACGACGAAGGCGTGCGAAAGGTGATGGGCGGCAACATGGTTGACCTGTTCAAGGTCGAGAACAAGAAGGTCTACAAGCCCGACGTTCCCGCCCTCGTCCTGGCCTGATTTCACGTTGAGATGGCGGGTGTGCCGAGCAATCGGCGCGCCCGCCTCTTAGTTGCCCCGCGCGGCTAGCGCGGGCCCGATCCAGCGGTGCAGGTACGCCCGCAGTTCGCTACCGGATCGCGGTGGGTCCGGCGGAGCGATCACCATCGACTGGATGATGCGCAGCAGGAATTCGACGAGTTCGTCGATAGTGTGGTCGTCGAATCCCAGCTGCTCCCAATCGATCTGGGCGTGGTGCAGGATCGCGCGGCAGCGCGCGATCTCGTCCGGCGTGAGCATCGTCCGGCTGAACATGTTGGACCGGTCGTTGGCCAGCAACAGCACCAGCTGCGGCTCGTGCGGCAGCCGTTCGATGATGTGCGCGACGATCTCGACGAGCTGGCTGGTGACGTCCATGTCGGCGACGAGCTGTTCGATCTGCACGACAAAGCCCCCCAGCGCGACTTCGGCAACGGCGGTGAACAACTCCTCGGTGCCGGCGAAGTAGCGGTAGACGGTGCGCCGGGTGATCCCGAGCGCGTCGGCGATGTCGGAGACGGTCGTTTGTGCCGCGCCGCGCCGGTCTACCAGCCGAAGGGCGGTGTCGACGATGCGCTTGCGCGCCTCGGCATCGTCCGCGGGCGGCGCACCCGCCCATCCCTTGCGTGCCATCAGCCTTGACTCTCCCCTTCGGTTCAGCCAAGAATACACACATAACACATGCATGGGCATTGTGTGTAATGACTAGTCCGCCGGAGGAGCCATGACGACCCTCGAGGTCCGCCGCCCCAAGTTCGACTTCACCGGCGACGTTCCGTGGGAATGGAATCCGGCCAACCCGCAATTCTCGTTCTTCATGAACGCGACGTCGATCATCGCGATCTGCTTCGAGCAGATGATCGTCGCCGCCGTCCAGGAGGCCAAGCCACTGCTCACCGACCCCGAGGCCGCCGCCGAGGCCAAGGCGTTCCTGCGCCAGGAGGCCCAGCACGCGAGCACGCACCGCAAGCACGTGGCCGCGCTGATCAAGCGCTACCCCGGGCTGCAACACACCCTCGACACCGCGATGGCCAGCTTCGACAACGTCACCGCGACCACGCCGCTGAAATATCGGTTGGCCTACATCGCCGACCTGGAGGCCACCTTCACCCCGAGCTTCAAGATGATGCTCGACAACGAGCAGACCCTCTTTCGTCCCGGCGACGAGCGGGTGGCGTCCCTGTTCATGTGGCATTTCGTCGAAGAGGTCGAACACCGCAGCTCGGCACTCATCGTCTACGACGCGGCATTCGGCGACAGCTGGTACCGGATGCGCGCGCTGCCCCGCGTGTTCCGGCACCTGACCGCGGTGACCCGGATCATCGCCGACGGCGTGAATGATCATGTGCCCGAACAGGATCGCAAGCTCGACGCGCGCACTCTGCTGCCGACGTTCGGGATACGAGAGGCGCTGCGGCAGCGGCTGCCGTTCGGCGCCAAGCCGTCCACGCCGCCGATGCCGAACGCCTTCGCCACCGTCCCACGCAAGGAGCGCTACGTCGCCGTCGGCCGCGTCCTGCTGAGCCAGACGCCGTTCCACAACCCCGCCAACGAGCCGCTCCCCCGCTTCGCCGACCGCTGGTTCGAACGGTGGAACTCCGGCGGTGATGTAACCCGTTGGTACACAGCCGAACCCGTGGCCTGACGCCGATGACTCAGCAGTGCACCGTTGACTTCGACACCATCGCGCACCACCTGGGCGGTTTCACCTGCCAGCACGCCCCGGCCTTCATCCACCTGCGTAACCCGCTGGCGCTGAGCAACTGGACGCTGCCGGTGCTCGAGCTGATGATGGTGGCGGGCGCCGTCATGGCGCTGGTCCACTCCATCCGCCGGCTGCGCCGCGAGGGCGACCCGACCAACCTGGCGCTGTGGTTCGCCACCGTCGCCTACCTGTTCGTCATCGAGATCCCGCTGTACTTCCCCAATGTCTTCGGCGTTCAAGACCAACTCGGAACGGTGTTCGCGCACAACGCTTTCACGGTGCAGTTTCTCTACGAGCGGCTGCCCCTCTACATCATCGCGCTCTATCCGGCGGTGGTCACCCTCGCCTTCGAGATCGTCCGCAGCCTCGGGGTGTTCCGCGATCGCGGTGTCGTGGTCGGCGCCATCTGCGTCGGCTTCGTGCACCACTGCTTCTACGAGATCTTCGATCAACTGGGCCCGCAACTGCGGTGGTGGGAGTGGAACGGCGCCAACCCCATCAACCGTCCGATGTTCGCGTCCGTGCCGATGACGAGCGTCTTCATCTTCGCCACGCTCGGCCCGATCGTGGTCACCGCGCTCGTGCTGCTGTTGGTCGGGAAACGCGTCCCCCGCACCGGACGTGCCGTGGCCTGGCGGACGGTGCTTGCCGGGGCGCTGGTGCCGATTGGCTTGGCGCTGTTGAGCATTCCCACATCGTTGTTCGGCGGCCCCAACCCCAACACGACGGCCCAGGCCATCATCTTCGCGATCGAGCTGGGCGTCGTCGCGCTGATCGCCCTGCCAGTGTTGATCGGGCAATGGCGGCGCGGCCGACGGGTCTCCTCCAACCGATTCGTGCACGCGTTCGGCCTGGTGTACCTGATCGTGCTCGCCGTGCTGTGGGGAGGCGCGCTGCCCGAGTACCTCGGCGCGGTGCAGGGAGTCACCGCCGACGGCACACCGACCGGGAACCTGGTCTACGCGTCGGTCTGCTTCGTGATCGCGGCCCTGGCCGTCGCTAGCGTCAGCGGTCGGGGCGGAGACGACGGCTAGGCCAACCCCGCCGGAATGGCGTTGCCGCGGCGGGCACGTAGGCGATTCCGGTAGCGCCGGATGCGGCTCAACTTGCCGGTGTCGCTGTGCCGCTCGGCCGGCGCCGCCTGGAAGTCAGTCGCCGCGCGCAACACCACGGCGTCAGCAACCGCGTAGTGCTCGGCAGTGCGCCGAGCCGCGTACTCGGTTCCCAGCACGTCCACGACGCGGTCGCCGTGAATGTTGGTGTACTCGACGGCCCACACCTCGGATGGCGGTCGGTGGAACACGTATTGCTGGTCCATTGGGCCTCCTTCAGCACCGCGCCATGCCGCACTGCATAGGGTTTCGTCAAAAACGGCGCTCAGCAAACGAACATTCGCTGAACTGAGAGATTTATCGCTGCCGGACCGGCGTCCCCAACACCGCGGCGCAACGGCTTTAGCTGCGGAATCGTCCGAGCCTCGCGGTGGTACGACCGCGGAACATTCGTTTTGATCAGGTCGCGACGAATGTCCTGCCACGCGGTCAGCTATGTCAATTTGTAGTGCCACACCAGCTGGCGATGTCCGGTCGAGGCCCGGTCACACCACATGGTGCGCCCATCGGCGTCCTGAGCGGTGGCGTGCCGGACCGAGCACGACTGACCCGACGACGGCGCGTTGAGGAGGGCGACGACGATGCCCACCGCGACGACGCCCGCCAGAATCAGCGAGACGATCGCCAACCGGACGACGCAGGTCGACGTGCTGATTCGTACGTTGTGCAGGGTGCCGACCATGGGCGCCTCCGTCCGTTGCTGTCCGGTTCTTTGAGCAGCATCACCGCGGGGTCTTGGCGGATTCTCAAAAGATCCTTGGCCCCGAAAGCCGGGCCCGGCCGCGAAGTACGCTGGCCCGATGGCCCCAACTGACCTGGTCTTGTACCGCGTGGACAATCACGTCGCAGTCATCACGATCAACGACCCCGATCGCCGCAACGCGGTGACAGGTGAGTCGTCGGCGCTGCTGCGCGCCGCCGTGGAACAAGCCGAAGCCGACACCGACGTGCACGCCGTGGTCGTCACCGGCGCGGGCAAGGCGTTCTGCGCCGGCGCCGACCTGAGCGCGCTGGGGGCCGCGGGCGGCGGCGCGGCGGAATCGGGACTGAAACAGCTCTACGACGGATTCATGGCCGTGGGCAGCTGCACGCTACCCACGATCGCGGCGGTCAACGGCGCGGCAGTCGGGGCCGGGTTGAATCTGGCACTGGCCGCCGATGTGCGGATCGCCGGCCCCAACGCGCTATTCGATGCCCGGTTCCAGAAGTTGGGGCTGCATCCCGGCGGGGGCGCAACCTGGATGCTGCAGCGCGCGGTGGGCCCCCAGGCCGCCCGGGCCGCCCTGCTGTTCGGCATGCGCTTCGACGCCGAGGCCGCCGTGCGATACGGGTTGGCGCTCAGCGTCGCCGACGATCCCGTTGCCGCCGCCCTCGAGCTGGCCGCGGGGCCCGCAGCCGCTCCGCGTGAGGTCGTGCTGGCGACCAAGGCCACCATGCGCGCGACCGCTAGCGTGGGGTCGCTGGATAACGAGCAGCACGACCTCGCCATGCGTACCGAGCTTGGGCCGCAAGCACACTCGCTCCAGTCGCCCGCGTTTGCCGAGCGGCTGGCCGCGGCGCAGCGCCGCTAGGCGGGCTGTTCGTCCACGACGTTCTCGACGCTGCTCTCGACGCGGGGGACGTCGCGGAATGCGGGGTCCAGCCGGCGCACGGTGCCGATGAACGCCAACGCGATGAAGGGTGCGACCATACCGTAAACGGCTGCCGGGGTGGCCATTTCGAGACTGTTGAGCAGCTGCGGGCTCAGCGCGATGCCCAGCGCCACCGTGGCGTTGTGCATGCCGATCTCCAGGCTCACGGCGATGGCTTGCCGTGGAGCAAGGCGCATCAACCGTGGCACCAGATAGCCGACCGTGAGGCTCACGGCGCAGAAGCACACCACCGCGCCGGTCAACACGCCGAGGTTGCTGAAGAGCGTCGCGTGCCCCTTGATCACCGACGCGGTGATGACCAGCACCAGCAGCAGTGCCGCCACTACTCGGACGGGCCGCTGAAGCCGCTGGGCCAGGTCCGGGAATCGATGGCGTATCGCGATACCGACGGCGACCGGCACGAGGACAAATCCGAACACCGCCAGGAACTTGCCCGGCTGTAACGGGATGAAGTGACCGTCGCCTTGGAACCACGCCATCGAGACCGCCAATATCGCCGGCAGGGCGAACACGGACAACACGGCGTTGATCGCGGTGAGGGTGACGTTGAGGGCCAGGTCGCCGTTGAACAGATGACTCAGGACGCTTGACGTCGTCCCACCGGGAGTAGCCGCCATCAGCATGAGGCCGATCGCCAATACCGGCTGGAGATGAAAGGCCTCGGCGATCATCAGGCACAGCGTCGGCAGCACCAAGGACTGACAGATCAGGGCGACCGCCAGCGGGCGCCGCACGGTGGCGGCCCGCTTGAAGTCGGCGACGGTAAGCGTCAGCCCGAGGGCGAGCATCACCACCACGATGACGAACGGGAAGTACCGGTTGTCCATCACGCTCCAGGGTATTGGTGCACGGCCGAGGATTTCGACCGACGAATGCTAGCTTGCCTTATACCCCGGCATGTTGCCCGACTGAGACAACGGCCGCTCGAAATGATCGATTTCCAAAACTTCGGTCGCCCCGGCCCCGGCGGTGTGTTGTTTTGCCCGCCTCCGAGCGACAAATCACCACCTTCGCACACTCGTTAATCTCTTGTGTCACTTTGGTTTCAGTGGTCTCTGAGCGGGATTTTGTGTCGGTGGGTGGGTCTAGTTTCGGGGTATGAGTTCGGCGGATGACGAGGCGGCCACGGCGGCATTTGATGCCTTGGATAAGGCGCTCGCCACCGTGGCCGCGCTGAACTTCACCGCATCCAACACTCGCAACCGGCTCGCCTCACTAAATCGCTGCGAGCAGGTGCGCCGCCGATTGCCCGCCGTGGAGCATCCGCTGATCAATCAGCTAGCTCGCGAGGCCACGCCAGAAGAGTTGGGCGGCACCCTGTCGCATTTGATCGCCGAGGCCACGCTGATCAGCCGCGCCGAAGCCAGCCGCCGGGTGCGGGAGGCCGCTGATCTCGGCGAGCGCTGTGGGCTGACCGGCGAACCGTTGGAGCCGGTGCTGGCCGCGACCGCCGCCGCCCAACGGGCCGGTCGGCTGGGTTCCGGGCAGGTGGCGGTGATTCGTCGCTTCTATCACCAGCTGCCGGGCTTCGTCGATGTCGACACCCGCGCGCACGCCGAGGCCCACCTGGCGGCGCTGGGTACCCAACACCGGCCCGAATCGTTGGCGGACCTGGCGGTCCATCTGATGGATTGCCTCAACCCCGACGGCTCATTCACCGACGACGACCGGGCACGCCGGCGTGGGCTGACCCTGGGCAACCAGCAGCCCGACGGCATGTCGGCGCTGCGCGGCTGGCTCACCCCCGAGGCCCGGGCGTCATTGGAGGCGGTGCTGGCCAAGCTGGCCGCACCGGGCATGTGCAACCCCGCCGATGACACCCCGTGCATCGACGGCGCACCCACCGAAGACGCCATCGAACACGACGCCCGCAGTGCGGCGCAGCGCAACCACGACGGGTTGAACGCCTCGCTTCGCGCGGTGCTGGCGTCGGGGGAATTGGGGCAGCACAACGGATTACCGGCCTCCATCATCGTGTCCACCACGCTGGCCGAGCTTGAGCAAGCCGCGGGCCGCGGCATTACCGGCGGGGGGACGCGGTTGCCGATCAGTGACGTGATCCGCCTGGCCCGCCACGCGCATCACTACCTCGCCGTGTTCGACAAGGGCCAGGCCGTGGCGCTGTATCACTCCAAACGGCTGGCCGCACCGGGTCAGCGAATTGTGTTGTACGCCAAGGACCGCGGTTGCAGCGCTCCCGGATGCGCGGTGCCCGGCTACTACTGCGAGGTCCACCACGTCACCGACTACGCCCAATGCCGCAGCACCGGCATCGACAACCTCACCCTGGCCTGCGGGCCCCATCACCGACTGCTGGGGCCCCGCGGCTGGACCACCCGAAAACGCCGCAACGGCGACACCGAATGGCTGCCACCGCCACACCTAGACCGCGGCCAACCCCGCACCAACAACTTTCACCACCCGGAGAAACTGCTACGGGAATCCGACGCCGAGGACGACGCCGCGTAGCTACAAATCCAGGAGCGCGGTCTCGGGCGACTCGATCAGCTCGCGCAGCTCGCCGATGAACTTGGCCGCCTGGGCACCGTCGGCGATGCGGTGATCGAAGACACACGTCAACGTCATCGTCGAGCGTGCCACGACCTCGTCGTAGACGACGACCGGGCGCGGCTTGATCGCTCCCATGCCGAGTATCGCGGCCTCGGGGTGATTGATCACCGGCACTCCGTCATCGGCCCCGAGCGCCCCGAAATTCGAAACCGTGAACGTCGAGCCACGCAGCTCGGCGGGGGCGAGCGTGCCGTCGCGCGCGCCGGAGATCAATTCGGCTGTCCTGTCGGCCAATTCGCGGGTCGTCTTGGCCTGGGCGTCGGTGATCACCGGAACCAGCAGCCCGCGCGCGGTCGCCACGCCGAAGCCCAGGTGCACGCTGGGGTGGACACGCAGCTGCGGGCCCTGCGGCGAATCCAACCACGTCGAGTTCAGAATCGTGTTGTGCGTCAACGCGATAACGAGCAGCCGCAGCGTCAGGACGAACGGTGTGATCTCCGGGTGCGCGGAACGGAATCGGTCGCGCAGCCGGAGCAGCGCGGTGCAGTCGACCTCGACGCTGACCTTCGCCGCCGGAATTTCGCGATGCGACAGCGCCATCTTTTCGGCCATCCGGGCCTGCACGCCGCGAACGGGCCGAACGTCGGGCCCGGCCGCGGCGCCGCGGGCGGCCGCCAACACCTGGGCGCGGCTGATCACCTCGCCCTCGCCATGCGGCACCAAGGTCAGGTCCACCGCCAGCTCTTTGGCCAGCTTGCGCACCGGGGGCGCGGCCAGCGGGCGGCCGGTGCGCCGGCTGGTGTCGATGCCCGCGTCGGCGCCGTAGCCGACCAGCGTGGGTGGCGGCTCCGCGTGGCCGTTGGTCGCGTGCACCTCACCGTTGAGCGGCGCCGTGTCGATGCGAACCAGCACCGCACCCACGTTGAGGACGTCGCCTTCCTCGCCCGTCCGGTGCACGACCCTGCCCGCGTAAGGACTCGGGATCTCCACCTCGGCCTTGGCGGTCTCCACGGTGCACAGAACCTGGTTCAGCTCAACGTCATCGCCGACGGCCACGCTCCAGCTCGACACCGTCACCTCTTCCAGCCCCTCACCGAGATCGGGGACCTGGAACGACTTGACCCTGTCGTCTGGGCTCACGGTTGTTCCAGCGTTCGCTCGACGCAGTCCAGCAGCCGGTCCGGGCCGGGCAGCCACAATCGCTCCAACCGGGCCGGCGGATAGGGCGTGTCAAAACCGCACGCGCGCAACACCGGAGCTTCCAGTTCGTAGAACATCTCTTCCTGGATGCGGGCGGCCAGGCCGGCTCCGTAGCCCAGGCTGCGCGGCCCCTCATGCATCACCACACACCGCCCGGTCCGGTGGATGGACTCGGCGATGGTATCGAAGTCCAACGGGACCAGCGATCGCAGGTCGATGACGTCCAGGCTCCAACCCCGTTGCCGCTGAGCCTCTTCCGCGGTACCCACCGCGGTGGCCACCAGGCTGCCGTAGGTAATGACGGTGACGTCGGTGCCGGGGTGACGCACCATCGCCCGGCCGATGGGTGGTTCCGGCCGGGAGGTGTCGACCAGGCCGCGGCCCTGATAGCGCCGCTTGGGCTCCAGGTACATCACCGGGTCCGGGCAGTCGATCGCGTGCCGCAGCAGCCAGTAGGCATCCGACGGGCTGGACGGGACGACCACCTTCAACCCCGCGGTGTGCGCCCAGTAGGACTCGGTGGAATCGGAATGATGTTCGGCCGCACCGATACCGCCGAACGACGGTATCCGGACGGTGACCGGCATGTTCACCTCGCCGCGGGTCCGAGCGCGGTACTTCGCCAGATGGCTGACCACCTGATCGAACGCCGGGTAGGAGAATCCGTCGAACTGGATCTCGGGCACCGGCACGAAGCCGCGCAGCGCCAGCCCGACGGCGATGCCGATCAACGCTGATTCGGCCAGCGGGGTATCGAAACACCTTTCCTCGCCGAATGTTTCGGCCAGACCCTCGGTGACGCGGAACACTCCGCCCTCGACCGAGACGTCCTCCCCGAACACCAGGACCCGATCGTCGGCGGCCATCGCGTCGCGCAGCGCGCGGTTGAGCGCCTGCACCATGGTCAGGGACTGCACACCTGTTTCCGGCTCGACCGCGGGTACGGCCGGAGGGTCGGCGAGCTGAGTCATCAACGCCCCCTTAGTCGTTCCGGGCCAGTTCGGCGCGCAACTGTTGGCGCTGCGCCTCCAGGCCGGGCGTGATCTCGGCGTACACGCTCGTGAAGACCTCGTCGATGTCGACGTCGGGCGCGTCGAATACCGCGTCGCGCAGCTCGGTCCGCAGCCGCTTGGATCGGGCGGCGACGCGTTCCTCCAGGCGCTCCGACCACAGGCCCTGGCCCTGCAGGTAGGTGCGATACCGCGGGATCGGGTCCAGCGCCGCCCAGTGGTCGACTTCCTCCTGGGTTCGGTACCGGCTCGGGTCGTCCGACGTGGTATGCGGGCCAAGGCGGTAGGTGACCGCCTCGACCAACGTCGGGCCGCCGCCGGATCGCGCGCGGGCGGCGGCCTCGGCCATCACCCCGTAGCACGCCAGCACGTCGTTGCCGTCAACCCGGATTCCGGGCATTCCGTAGCCGATCGCCTTGTGCGCGATGGACGGCGCGACGGTCTGCTTCCAGATCGGCACCGAGATCGCCCATTGGTTGTTCTGCACGTAAAAGACGCACGGCGCGCCGAATACGGCCGCGAAGTTCAGCGCCTCGTGCACGTCCCCCTCGCTGGTGGCGCCGTCGCCGAGGAATGCCACCGTCACCGAATCCTCGCCGAGGCGTTGCGCGGCCATCGCCGCCCCGACCGCGTGCAGCGTCTGGGTGCCGATGGGAATCGACATCGGGGCGCAGCACTTCTTGGTGAATTCCATTCCGCCATGCCAGGTTCCGCGCCAGGCGGCGCCGACGTGCCCGGGTGGGATGCCGCGCACCAGATACGCGCCCAGTTCCCGGTATTGGGGAAACAGCCAGTCGGTCTTGCGCAGGCAGGCGGTCGCGCCCACCTGTGCGGCTTCCTGTCCACGGCAGGACGCGAACAGCGCCAACTGGCCCTGGCGCTTCAGGTTGACGAACTCGGTGTCCAGCTCCCGAGTGACGACCATCATCTCGTAGAGCCAGCTCAGCGTCTCGCTGGGAAGGTCACGGCCGTAGCGCCGTTCGGTCGTCGGGGTGCCGTCGGCGGCGATGAGCTGCACCGGCTCCAGGTCGACAGTGATCGGCATCTGGGGAATTTCTGCCATACCGCCTCCCTGGCTCAGGGTCGCGCGGCATGAGGCCACAGCGGGCCGGAAAGGCTTCGCTCGCTGCGACACTGGCGTACTGACCATTATGCGCTCAAATGCGAAGACGCGGAGCTGATCGCGGATTAGACGCGAACGTGTCGCCCGAGGGGCGGCCAGCGATTAGGACTCGCCGGCCCGCTTCAACATCGCCGCCGCGTGCTTGAGGACCGGGCTGTCCACCATCTGGCCTTCGAACGCGAAGACCCCGCGCTCGCTGCGCGCGGCGGCCAAAACCCTTCGCGCCCAATCCAATTTCTCGTCGCTGGGGCGGAAGGCCTCGCGCACCACCGCGACCTGGCTCGGGTGGATACACACCGTTCCGTTGAAGCCCAGCGCCACGGCGTCTTCGGCTTCGGCCCGCAGACCGTCAAGGTCGCGGATGTCGAGATGGACCGCATCGAGCACGACCCGGCCGAAGGCCGACGCCGTGAGCAGGGCCGTCGACCGGACATGGCGGGCCACGTCGCGATACGTGCCGTCGGCGAAGCGGCTGGAACTACCGCCGAGCGTGGCGACCAGGTCCTCGGCGCCCCACATCAGCGCCACCGTGCCCTGGGCCGCCGCGATCTCGCGGGCGAACACCGCGCCGCGCGGCGTCTCCAGCAGCGCGATCACATCGAGCGGTGCCAGCGCCTCCACCTGCGCGGCCGACTCCGTCTTGGACAGCATCACCGTCTTGTACGGGGTACCGGCCAGGGCCTCGAGGTCGCGGGGGTACTCCGCGGTGTCGGCCGCGTTGATGCGCACCACGGTGCGCTCCGGGTCCAGCGGCGTGTCCTGCAGCGCCTTGCGGGCGGCCGGCTTGTCGGCCTCGGCCACCCCGTCCTCGAGGTCGAGGATCACGACGTCGGCCGCGGTGGCGGCCTTCGCGTAACGCTCGGGTCGGTCGGCCGGGCAGAACAGCCACGCGGGACCGGCGGCTTGCAGGTTCACTGAGCCTCCCCATCGGCCGGGCGCTTTTGCACCAGGGTCTTGCGAACCGCGCGCGCGACGACGTCGCCGTGCTGGTTGCGTCCGGTGTGCTCGAGGCTCACGATGCCTTCGCCGGGCCGGCTCTTCGACTCGCGCTTGTCGGTGCACACCGTCTCGGCGTACAGGGTGTCGCCGTGGAAGAGCGGCTTGGGGAACGACACCTCGGAGAAGCCCAGGTTGGCCACGATGGTGCCCAGGGTCAGCTGCGTCACCGACAGCCCGACCAGCGTCGCCAGGGTGAACATCGAATTCACCAGCCGCTCGCCGCGAAAGCCCGGCTGTTCGGCCGCCCAGGCCGCGTCGAGGTGCAGCGGCTGGGTGTTCATCGTCACCGTCGTGAACAACACGTTGTCGGCCTCGGTGACGGTGCGGCCCGGCCGGTGCAGGTAGATAGTGCCGATCTCGAATTCCTCAAACCACAAGCCGCGCTGGATAATTGACTTACCGTCTGTCATGAGAGTCCTAGGGATCGGGCGATGAGCATCAGCTGCACCTCGGTGGTGCCCTCCCCGATTTCGAGGATCTTGCTGTCACGGTAGTGGCGCGCCACCGGATACTCGTTCATGAAGCCGTATCCGCCGTGAATCTGGGTAGCGTCGCGGGCGTTGTCCATCGCCGCCTCCGACGCGATCATCTTGGCGATCGCCGCCTCCTTTTTAAAGGGCTTGCCAGCCAACATCTTCGCGGCCGCATCGTAATACGCGGTGCGGGCGACGTGTGCACGCGCCTCCATCCGCGCGATCTTGAAGCTGATCGCCTGATACGAGCCGATCGGCTGGCCGAACGACTGGCGCTCCTTGGCGTACTTGACGCTCTCGTCGACGCAGCCCTGGGCCGCGCCGGTGGACAGGGCGGCGATGGCGATGCGGCCCTCGTCCAGGATCGACAGGAAGCCGGCGTATCCCCTGCCGCGAGCACCCAGCAGGTTTTCCTCCGGCACGCGGGCGTCCTCGAAGCTCAGCGGGTGGGTGTCCGACGCGTTCCAGCCGACCTTGTTGTAGACCGGTTCGACGGTAAATCCCGGAGTGCCGTTGGGCACGATGATCGTGGAGATCTCCTTCTTGCCGTCGACGGCGGTGCCGGTGACCGCGGTGACGGTGACCAGTGCGGTGATGTCGGTGCCCGAATTCGTGATGAACTGCTTGGACCCGTTGATCACCCAGTCGCCGTTGTCGAGCTTGGCGGTGGTGCGGGTGCCGCCGGCGTCGGAACCCGCGCCCGGCTCCGTCAGCCCGAAGCCCGCCAGCGCCCGGCCGGCGACCAGGTCCGGCAGCCACTTCTGCTTCTGCTCTTCGCTGCCGAACCGGTAGATCGGCATGGCGCCCAGGCCTACACCGGCCTCGAGGGTGATCGCCACCGACTGGTCGACCTTCCCGAGTTCCTCGAGGGCCAGCGACAGCGCGAAGTAGTCGCCGCCCATGCCGCCGTACTCTTCCGGGAACGGCAGGCCGAACAGCCCCATCTCGCCCATCTTGGCGACGACCTCGTACGGGAAGCTGTGCTCCTCATCGTGTTTGGCCGATACCGGCGCAACCACGCTCCGCGCGAAGTCGGCCACGGTGGCGCGAAGGTCTTCGTATTCCTTGGATAGCGTCATGATTCCTGATCCTTAATTCGTGCCAGTACCTGGTCGACCTTCACCTGATCGCCGACGGAGACCAGCACCTCTACAGTTCCCGAAGCCGGGGCGGCCAACGAGTGTTCCATCTTCATCGCCTCGACCACGACCACCACGTCGCCCTCGGCGACCTCGGTATCCGATTCCGCTTGCACCGCAATCACATTGCCCGGCATGGGACTGAGAACTTCGGCCTGCTTTTCGCCGGCCGCGCGATGGATCTTCTGTTCCTCGGCCTCGCGAAGGTGCCAGGTGCCGCGGTCGTCGGCGATCCACAGGTGCTGACCCTCCTCGGCCCACCGGTAGTCGCGGCGCACCCCGTCCAGCGTCACAGTCATCGCGTCGGGCCCGACTTGCGCACTCGCCAAGACGGTTTCGCCGTCGCCAACCTGCACCGTCGCGGCCTCTGGGGGCCCCCACACCGAAACCGTCTCGGTGCGCAGCGGATTGCCCAGCGCAGTGCGGACGGGCGCCACCACACCGCCGACGCGCCACCCCGTCGGCGCCGCCCACAGATCGCCCTGCGCGCGTTGGGCCAGGGCCCACTGTCGGTACAGGCCGCCCGCGGCGAGCACGTCGTCGGGCACCGGTAGCGGCGCGAAGTCCGCCACCCGCTCGTCGAGCAGCGCGGTGTCCAGGTCCCCGGCGCGCACCCGGTCGTCGGCGAGCAGGAATCGGAGGAACTCGATGTTGGTCTGCACGCCGAGCACCGCCGTGCGCGCCAAGGCTTGGTCGAGCCGCCGCAGGGCCTCGTCGCGGTCGGCCCCGTGGGCGATCACCTTGCTCAACATCGGGTCGTAGTCGCTGCCGACCGTCGTGCCCGCCAGCAGCGACGAGTCCACCCGCACGCCGGCCCCAACGGGCTCGACGACACCGAGCACCTGTCCACCGGTGGGCAGGAATCCGCGCGCGGGATCCTCGGCGTACACCCGGGCCTCGATCGCGTGACCGTTGAGTTCGATGTGGTCCTGGGCCAGCGTCAGCTTCTCGCCTGCGGCCACCCGCAGCTGCCACTCGACCAGGTCCAGGCCGGTGACCGCCTCGGTGACCGGGTGTTCGACCTGCAGCCGGGTGTTCATCTCCATGAAGAAGAACTCGTCGGGACGATCGGCCGAGACGATGAACTCCACGGTGCCGGCGCCGAGGTAGTCCACGCTGCGGGCGGTGTTACACGCGGCGGCGCCGATGCGCGCCCGGGTCTGCGGGTCGAGCAACGGCGAGGGCGCCTCCTCGATGACCTTCTGGTGGCGCCGCTGCAGGCTGCACTCACGCTCGCCGAGGTGGATCACGTTGCCGTGGCTGTCGGCGAGCACCTGCACCTCAATGTGCCTGGGCCGCAACACGAACCGCTCCAGGAAAAGTGTGTCGTCGCCGAACGACGAAGCGGCCTCGCGCCGGGCGGTCACCAGCGCGTCCCGCAGCCGGGCCGGGTCGTCCACCAGATGCATGCCCTTACCGCCGCCGCCCGCCGACGGCTTGATGAGCACCGGGTAGCCGATGTCGTCGGCCGCGGTCACCAGGTCGTCATCGGTCAGCCCCGGCTTGGCGATCCCGGGCACCACCGGCACGTCGAACGCGGCGACCGCGTTCTTGGCGGTGATCTTGTCGCCCATCACCTCGATCGCGCGCGCCGACGGCCCCAGGAAGACCACGCCGGCGCGTTCGCATGCCGCAGCGAATTCTGTTCTCTCGGAGAGGAACCCGTAGCCCGGATGGATCGCCTGGGCTCCGGTACGCGCCGCGGCGTCGAGCACCCGGGCGATGTCGAGATAGCTCTCCCGCGCGGGGGGCGGGCCCAGCCGCACGGCGGTGTCGGCCTCCCGCACGTGCCGCGCACCGGCGTCGGCGTCGCTGTAGACGGCGACCGAGCGGATGCCCAGCCTCCGCAGGGTGCGGATCACCCGGACCGCGATCTCGCCGCGGTTGGCCACTAAGACGGTCTCGAACACTGCACTCACATCCGGAATACGCCGTAGGAAACGGGTTCCAGCGGCGCCTGGGCGCACGCCGAAAGGGCAAGCCCGACATGCATTCTGGTGTCCGCCGGATCGATGATGCCGTCGTCCCACAGCCGCGCCGTCGAGTAATACGGATTGCCCTGGTCTTCGTACTGCGCGCGGATGGGCGCCTTGAAGGCGTCCTCTTCGTCGGCCGACCACGGCTTGCCCGCCCCGGCCAGCTGCTCGCCGCGAACGGTGGCCAGCACGGACGCGGCCTGCTCGCCGCCCATCACCGAGATTCGCGCATTCGGCCACATCCACAGGAAGCGCGGCGAGTACGCCCGGCCACACATCGAATAGTTACCCGCGCCATAGGATCCGCCGATCACGACTGTCAGCTTGGGCACCCGGGCACACGCCACCGCGGTGACCATCTTGGCGCCGTGCTTGGCGATGCCGCCCGCCTCGTAGTCGCGGCCCACCATGAAGCCGGCGATGTTCTGCAGAAAGAGCAGCGGGATGTTGCGCTTGTCGCACAGCTCAATGAAATGCGCGCCCTTCAAAGCGGATTCGCTGAACAGCACACCGTTGTTGGCGATGATGCCGACCGGGTGGCCGTGGATACGCGCGAACGCCGTCACCAGCGTCTTGCCGTATTTCTCCTTGAACTCGCTGAATTCACCGCCGTCGACCAGTCGCACGATGACCTCACGGACGTCGTAGGGCACCCGCGGGTCCGGGGGCACGACGTCGTAGAGCTCGGCTTGGGAGTGCGTGGCCTCGACCGGTTCGCGCACCTCCCACGGGCTGGGCTCGCGCGGGCCGAACGTCGCCGCGATCGAGCGCACGATGCGCAGCGCGTGCTCGTCGTCGTCGGCGAGATGGTCGGTGACGCCGGAGACCCGCGAGTGCAGGTCGCCGCCGCCGAGGTCTTCGGCCGAAACGATCTCTCCGGTAGCGGCTTTCACCAGTGGCGGCCCTCCGAGGAAGATCGTGCCCTGCTCGCGGACGATGACCGCCTCGTCGCTCATCGCCGGCACGTACGCGCCGCCCGCCGTGCACGAGCCGAGCACCGCCGCCACTTGCGGAATCCCCTTGGCGCTCATGGTCGCCTGGTTGTAGAAGATCCGCCCGAAGTGCTCGCGGTCGGGGAACACCTCGTCCTGGCGCGGCAGGAAGGCGCCGCCGGAGTCGACGAGATAGATGCATGGCAGCCGGTTCTGCAGCGCGACCTCTTGCGCGCGCAGGTGCTTCTTGACCGTCATCGGGTAGTAGGTGCCGCCCTTGACCGTCGCATCGTTGGTGACGATCACGCACTCGCGCCCCGACACGCGGCCGATTCCGGTGATGATCCCGGCACCCGGTGATTCGTCGTCGTACATGCCGTCGGCGGCCAGGGGGGACAGCTCGAGAAACGGGCTGCCGGGATCGAGCAGGCGGTCCACGCGCTCGCGGGGCAGCAGCTTGCCGCGGCTGACATGGCGCTCGCGCGCACGCTCGTTGCCACCCAGGGCGGCGGCCGCGAGTTTCGCGTTCAGCTCGCCGACCAACCGGCGATGCTCGTCGGCGAACGACGGCGCAGCCGTTACGGACATGCTCACGACGGGCCTCCTCGCCGAAACCTGGCGTTCAGTTAATGATCATTAACTGGCGCTGAGGATACCACCGGTCGCGGCGCCGCGTCCAGGGTCCGCGGTCGCCCACCGTTCGCCCTGCGTCGCCCCATCCGCGCCGCCCGCGGCACCGAATACGAGGTGTTAGCGGGACGCAGGAGGAAGACAAATGAATCGCGACCAGATGATCGAAATATGGGAGCAGCACATGGCGTACGAATTTGAGCATCGGGACGCCGATCTCGCGGTCTCCACCATGGTTCTCGACGCGACCGTCATGCACCTGCCGACCATGAGCGGCGGCGTGGGCAAGGAGTGCCTGCGGCGCTACTACGCCGACGTATTCATCCCCGGCATCCCGGCCGACACCGCCAGCGAGCCGATCGCCCGGTCGGTCGGCGACGGCGTGATCGTCGACCAGTTCATCATGCGGATGACCCACGACCGCGAGATGCCGTTCCTGCTGCCGGGACTGTCACCAACCGGCCAAACATTAGAAATACCAACGGTGGTCGTCGTGAAGTTCCGCGACGAACTCATGCAAAGCGAACGGCTGTACTGGGATCAGGCCAGCGTGCTGAGCCAGCTGGGCCTGATCGACCGGGACCTGCCGGTCGCCGACGTCACCGCGATGTCGTGCTTCCTGCGAAAGTTCGGATGATTGCCGGCAACTCGTGTTATGTTAGTGGCGATTAACTGAAATTCCGGACAAGTCGCGGGCGGAGGTCCGTTATGACGGAAGCCCCAAATCGCCGCAGCCAGTTGAAGTCTGACCGGCGCCAACAGCTTCTGTCGGCGGCCGAACGGCTGTTCGCCGAACGCGGTTTTCTCGCGGTGCGGTTGGAAGACATCGGCGCGGCCGCCGGCGTCAGCGGTCCGGCCATCTATCGCCACTTCCCCAACAAAGAGTCGATGCTCGTCGAGCTGCTGGTCGGGATCAGCGCCCACTTGCTGGACGGGGCCCGCGGCGTCACGGACGCAACCTCGGACGCGACCGCCGCGCTGGACGGCCTGATCGATTTTCACCTCGACTTCGCGCTGGGCGAGCCCAACCTGATCCGGATCCAGGACCGCGACCTGGCCTACCTACCGGCCGCCGCGGAGCGGCAGGTACGCAAGGCGCAGCGCCAGTACGTGGAGGTCTGGGTCGGCGTGCTGCGCGAGCTGAACCCCAAACTGGCCGAGGCCGAAGCCCGGCTGACGGCGCACTCGGTGTTCGGCCTGCTCAACTCGACACCACACAGCATGAAGTCGCCGGAGCGGCCGGTCCGGGCGGCACGCTCACGCGCCGTCATGCGGACCATGACCGTCGCCGCGCTGGGCGCTGGAGGCCAGCTGCGCTGAAGCGCGCATCAACAGAAGAGTTCACGCCCACCCCGTTGGCCCAGGTACCCTGCAAACCATGAGGTGGACATGAACGATCCGCGGCCGACAGAGCGGCTTGGTCCTGCTCTACCGCGTTCTGGATCGACCGGGCCGCAGGGCCCGTCGTATGCGCCTCCCGCCGATCCGGCGTACGCCGATCAGGCGCCTTACGCGCCGACGTATGGCGGCTACGCCCCGCAGTGGGCGCCGGGCCCGAATGAAACCAATTCGACCAGACGGCTGCCGGCGTATTGGCAACAAGGCGAGCCGCCCCCGGGCGGAGGACTGCCGCCGGAGGACCACGCACCCCCGCCGCCCGAGGGCCCGAGATCGCCCCGCTGGTTGTGGATCGCCGCCGGGGCGGCGGTGCTGCTGGTCGTCGCGCTGCTGATCGCGCTGGTGCTCACGAACGGCAGCGTCAAAGACCAAACCGCGGTGCCGCCGCTGCCCGCGATGCCCGGGTCGAGTTCGGAGAGCCCGACCCCGCCGCCGTCGACGCGCGCCTCGACCCCGCGCGCCCGGCCGCCGTTGCTCCCTCCGGGCGCCACCACGCCCGGGACGACCGCCCCGGGCGTGCAGCAAAACGTCGTCTATAACGTCGACGGCGACGGACGCGCGATCAGCATCACCTACTGGGACACCGGCGACGTCATCCAGACCGAGTTCAACGTCGCACTGCCGTGGAGCAAGCAGGTAAGCCTGTCCCAGTCGGCCGCACATCCGGCCAGCGTGACCATCATCAACATCGGTCACAACGTCACCTGCACGGTCACCGTCGAGGGCGTTCAGTTGCGCCAGCGCACCGGGGCCGGCATCACCATCTGCGACGCCGGGCGCTAGGACGGTTCCGGCGCCATTTGGCGCGGCGGAACCCGAACCACCAGCATCGCCAGCAGCCCGGCGACGAGCACCAACGCGATTCCGCCCAGCCCCGCGCGGACAGCGCCGAAGGTGTCGACGAAGACGGAGAACAACCACGGCGCGATGAATGCGACGGCCCGACCGGTCATCGTGTACAGGCCGAACGCCACGCCTTCCCTGCCGTCCTTGACCATCTGCAGCAGCAGGGCACGCGCCGATGATTGCGACGGCCCGATGAACAGAGCCAGCAGCAGGCCGCACGCCCAGAAGGCCACCGAACCCGACAGCGCCAACAGCGTGAGCGTTACGGCGACGATCGCCGCCAGCGACGCGACAATCACGGGCTTGGATCCGATCCGGTGGTCGACGAAGCCGCCCGCGACCGCGCCGACCGCGGCCACCACGCTGGCCGCCACACCGAAGATCAGCACGTCGGCTTGGGTGATGCCATAGACGCTGACGCCGAGCACGGCGCCGAAGGCGAAGATCGCCGAAAGCCCGTCCCGGAACAGCGCGCTGGCGCCCAGGAAGTAGACCAGGTTGCGGTCCCGCCGCCATTCCGCGGAGATCTCCTGCCAGAGCTTGCGATAGCCGCCGAGCATCGTCGTCGGCCGGTGTGTCTCCGCCGAGCTCGGTAGCCGATGCGCGACCAGCAGCAGGGGCAGACCGAATACCGCCAGCCAGGCCGCGGCCGCCAGCATCGCCACCCGGACGTAGAGCCCGTCGTGCAGGGGCAGCCGCAGCAGCCCGCGCGTCGCATCAGGGCCGGAGCCGGAGCCGGAGATGAAGCAGGTATAGATCAGCATCAGCAGCACGACGTTGCCCAAATAGCCCGACGCCCAGCCCAGGCCGGAGATCCGGCCGGCTGTCGACGGCGTCGAGAGCTGGCGCAGCATCGCGTTGTACGGAACGCTGGCCAGGTCACCGCAGGCCGCGGTGGCCCCGAGCAACGCCAGCCCCGCCCACAGGTAGCTGGGTTGATCGCGAATGAAGAACATCGCGCAGGCCAGCGCCACGGCCAGGGCGGTCAACACGCTCAGCACCATCCGTCGGCGATGCGGGGACTCCACCCACACGCCGATCAGCGGGGCCAACAGCGCCACGGTCAGACCGGCGATGGCCCCGGCCCGCCCGAGCCAGCTCGCGGGCGTGGTGTCGCCGGGAAGGCCCACGCCCACGCTGCTGGTCAGATACACGGAGAACACGAACGTGGCCACGATCGCGTTGAGGCCGGTGGAGCCGCAGTCCCACAGCGCCCACGCCGCGACCTGGGAGCGCACCACTTTGCCCGACGCCGATTCCGGCTGACCCATGCCCGGCACTCTATGTGTCGCGCGGGCCACGCGCCGCGTCCGGCTACGGCGGCTGTCTACGATTGGGCCCATGCCGGTACCCGCTCCCAGTCCCGACGCGCGCGCAGTTGTCACAGGGGCTTCGCAGAACATCGGCGAAGCGCTGGCCACCGAGCTGGCCGCGCGCGGACACAGCCTGATCGTCACCGCGCGACGTGAGGACCTGCTCAACGCCCTGGCGACGCGCCTGACCGAAAAGTACAGCGTCGCCGTCGAGGTGCGACCGGCCGATCTCGCCGACCCCGCCGACCGCGCGAAGCTGTGCGACGAGTTGGCCGCGCGCCCGATCTCGATCCTGTGCGCCAACGCGGGCACCGCCACCTTCGGTTCGGTCGCGGAGCTGGACCCGGCCGGTGAGAAGGCGCAGGTGCAGCTGAATGCCATTGCGGTGCATGACCTTACGCTGGCGGTGTTGCCGGGTATGATCGAGCGCAAGGCCGGCGGCATCCTGATTTCCGGTTCGGCGGCCGGAAATTCGCCGATCCCCTATAACGCCACCTACGCGGCGACCAAGGCGTTCGCCAACACCTTCAGCGAGTCGTTGCGCGGCGAGCTGCGCGGCTCCGGTGTGCACGTCACGCTGCTGGCGCCTGGCCCGGTGCGCTCCGATCTGCCCGACGACGCCGAGCGGTCACTGGTCGAGAAGCTGGTGCCGGACTTCCTGTGGATCTCGACCGAGCACACCGCCCAGATCTCCCTGGATGCGTTGGCGCGCAACAAGATGCGCGTCGTTCCAGGGCTGACGTCCAAGGCGATGTCGGTCGGGAGTGGGTACGCCCCGCGCGCGATCGTGGCACCGATCGTGGGCGCCTTCTACAAGAAACTCGGCGGCGGCTGACTTTCGGCGCGGTCCGCGACCGTAACCTGGTTGCGAAAAATCACGAGAAATTCCGCAATGCCGTTACGCTCGCGGCTCACGGGCGGCTAGCCGCTACTTCCGCCGACCCCGGCCGCCGCTGAAGATGTTCTTCACCACTTCACGTATCACGGTGTTGATTCCGCTTTTCACCGTCGGGTTCTTCAGCACTTCCTCCCACACCGCGGGGCCCTTGGGTTCGTAGGGCTCGGGCATCGGCGGGATATCGAAACCCGTTGACGGCGGACGATAGTCAGGTTCGGCGGACCGTTGCTCCGCTGGCGTCGCGGGCGCCGACGGCGTCACCGATTCGTGCGCGATCGTCTGTCCGTACTTGGCCTGCAGCGGGCTGGCTTTGGCCGCGGCGGCGACCTCGTCGGTGCCGATGGCCGCCATCAGGGAACGCGGTACCCGCATGCGCGTCCACGCGACCGGTGTCGGAGCGCCCTTTTCGGACAGCACCGTGACGACGGCCTCGCCGATGCCCAGCGAGGTCAACGCCGACTCCAGGTCGTAGACATCGGTTTTCGGGTAGGTGCGCACGGTCTTGGACAGCGCCTTCTGGTCATCGGGGGTAAATGCCCGCAGGGCGTGCTGAACGCGGGCGCCCAACTGGGAGAGCACGTCGTTGGGCAGGTCCGTGGGCAACTGGGTGCAGAAGAACACCCCGACTCCCTTGGAGCGAATCAGCTTAACCGTCTGTTCGACCTGTTCGAGGAACGCTTTGGATGCGTCGGTGAACAACAGGTGCGCCTCGTCGAAAAAGAACACCAGCTTGGGCCGGTCGACGTCCCCGACCTCGGGCAGCACGGTGAACAGGTCGGCCAGCAACCACATCAGGAAGGTGGAGAAGATGACGGGCCGCATCGACTGGCCAGTGAATTCGAGCAGCGAGACGATGCCGTGGCCGTTGCTGTCGACCCTCAGGAGATCGTGCGAATCGAGCTTCGGCTCACCGAAAAACGTGTCGCCGCCTTCGGATTCGAGATTCAGCAGGGCCCGTAGGATGACACCCGCCGTCGTCGAAGACACCCCACCCAGGTTCTTCAGGTCGTCCTTGCCCTCGTCGCTGGACAGATAACTGATGACCGAGCGCAGCTGATTCAGCGTGACCAGCGGACGATTCTTGTCCTTCGCCCAGTGGAAGATCAGCCCGAGCGTCGATTCTTGGGTGGCATTGAGGCCCAACACCTTTGACAACAGAACCGGGCCGAAGCCTGCAACGGTCGCCCGAACCGGCACACCGATCCCGTCGGTGCCCAGCGACAGGAACTCGACCGCGAAGCCCGTCGGCTGCCAGTTGTCACCGGTGTCCATGGCGCGCGCGGCGGTCCGGTCGTTGGCCTCCCCCGGCTTGGACAGACCGGACAGGTCGCCCTTCACGTCGGCCATCAGCACCGGGACCCCGGCGGCGCTCAGCTGCTCGGCAATCAGCTGCAGCGTCTTGGTCTTCCCGGTACCGGTTGCCCCGGCCACCAGCCCATGCCTGTTGATGGTGGCCAGCGGGATGCGAATCTGAGCGGTCGGGTCGGCCACTCCGTCGACCACGACGGTCCCCAGCTCCAGCGCCTGACCATCGACGGCGTAGCCGTTCGCAATGCGTTGCGCGGGCCCGCCGGCCGCCGATTCGGTACTCATCCTTGCCGCGCCTCTTTTCTGTAATCCCCCATACAGTTCGGCATCGTTCACACTACTTGCCAGGGGGCGGCAACCCCAGCGCTCACGTGGGCTTACGCTGAGCGCTGTGCGCGACGAATTGGTGTGGATCGACTGCGAGATGACTGGGCTCGATCTGGGCTCGGACAAGTTGATTGAGATCGCGGCGCTGGTAACCGATGCCGACCTGAACATCCTGGGCGACGGCGTCGACGTGGTGATCCACGCCGACGACGCCGCGCTGTCGTCGATGGTCGACGTCGTCACCGAAATGCACACGCGCTCCGGGCTGATCAACGAGGTGAAGGCCTCCACCGTCGATATGGCAACGGCCGAGGAGATGGTGCTCGACTACATCCGCCAGCATGTCAAGCAGCCGAAGACCGCGCCGCTGGCCGGCAATTCGATCGCGACCGACCGGTCGTTCATCGCGCGCGACATGCCCGGCCTGGACTCGTTTCTGCACTACCGGATGATCGATGTGAGCTCGATCAAGGAGCTCTGCCGGCGCTGGTACCCCCGCATTTATTACGGCCAGCCGGCCAAAGGGCTCGCGCACCGGGCCCTGGCCGACATCCAGGAGTCCATCCGCGAGCTGCAGTTCTATCGACGCACCGCGTTCGTGCCCCCGCCGGGGCCGTCTACCAGCGAAATCGCGCAGGTCGCCACCGAGCTGGGCGGCACGCCCGACGAATCGGGGGAAATGGATTCGGCGGCCGAGCCACCGAGCCGCTAGTATCGACAGTCGCTGCAGGTGCCGACGCGTTCGGCGCGCAGCCATGGTGGGTGTAGTTCAGCTGGTAGAGCGTCAGGTTGTGATCCTGAATGTCGCGGGTTCGAGTCCCGTCACTCACCCCAACTGGGTCGGAGGGGCATGTGCCCCTCTGACCTTTTTCTTTTGAGGTCGCGGGTGCGCTGACTACGCGGTGTGGTACTCGTGAAATTCCGCGCAGATCGCGAACCACACACCGCGGCCCTGGCAGCCGCTCAGGCAACGAACCTGCTGGATCTCCGGTGTGAGCCACGTGCCCGCGGCGGTGCACTCCTGCTTCAGGTACAGCACCAAAGGGCCGTCGCATATCTCGCAGGCGTCTTCCTCGGTGTAGTACTTCGACGACATCGGTGCTCCGTTGGCATTCATGAATCACCCCCTTGGTGAGACTGCTGGTTACAGAATCCTCCATGGGGAGGTCACACAAGCCAACGCCACGCCGAAGGGCAACGAACCACATCGCTTGTGACACAACAGGCCGGGCGAGCGGCAGGTCTGCCCAGGGGCCCGAAACACGCTCCGCGGCCATTACATTCGCGCGAGCTGGTCAGGGCCACGGGAAGCCGGATCCCGATGGCGATTACTTGCCCGGGTGGACCGGCCTTTTCAACGTGCAGACGATGCTCCACTCGAAGCGCAATTCCCCGCCTTTTTCATAGCCACTGAAATGGTGGGTGACCTGGGTGCGCTGTACCGGGGAGGCGACGACCTCCCAGCCCTGTTCGCCGTAGGCGTTCAACTGCGGCGTGGCCTCAGCGATCAGGGCGTCCAGCGAATCACTGGTGTAGTAGACGAATTTGGTCTCCCAGCGCTGGGGATACCACTGACCGTCGGACGCCAGCCACCAGCCCGGCCCGGCCCGGGCGAAGGAGTAGTCATAATCCCGGCACCCTACTTTGTTCACCTTGTCAGATGAGTGAATGACAAATGACGGAAAGGTGCCGACGCGTCAGGTGTTGGCGTTGCCCGCTTTCCACTGTGGCCAGGGCATGTTCCAGTCGCCGAGCCCCTCGGTCGCCGGCAGGGTCGACCCGACGGTGTTGATGACCTCGACGATGTCCCCGCTCTTGCTGTGGTCGTAGAACCACTCGGCATTGCTCGGACTGACGTTCAGGCAGCCGTGACTGGTGTTGGTGTGCCCCTGCGCGCCCACCGACCATGGCGCCGAGTGCACATAGACGCCGCTATAGGACATCTGCGTGGCCCAGTCGACTTCGGTGCGATATCCGTTGGGCGAGTTGACCGGAACCCCGTAGGTCGAGGAGTCCATGATGATGTGCTTGAACCGGCCACCAATGATGTAGTCGCCGTTGGCCGTTGGGGTGCTGTCCTTACCCATCGACGTCGGCATGGTCCTCACGACCTCACCGTTGACCCGCACGGTCACCATCTTGGTGCTGTCGTCGGCGGTCGAGATCACCTCGTCGCCGATGGTGAAGTGCGTCTTGACGTTGTCTTCGCCGAACATCCCGTCGCCCAGGTCGACACCGTAAGTGTTGACCGCCACGTCGATGGCCGTTCCGGACTTCCAGAAATGCTCTGGGCGCCAACGCACTTCGCGGTTGTTCAGCCAATAGAACGCGCCCTCGACGGGCGGGTTGGTGGTGATCTTGATGGCCTTTTGAGCCGCGGCGCGATCGGCGATGTTCTCGTCGAACCGGATCGCCACCGGCTCTCCGATGCCGACGACCTCGCCGTCACCCGGCGCGACGTAGGGCATGGTGAGGTGGGCTGGCGAACTGGTCGAGAAGGCCATCTGGCGGCTCGCCGCGCCGCCCAGCCCGAGCGCCTTAACCGTGAGCGTGTAATGCCGGTTGTAGCCGAGCTGCTCGGTGGTAGACCAGCGCAGCCCGTCGGGGCTGAGCTGGCCGTTGATCGCCTTGCCGTTGTCGTTGACCATGGTGACCGCCCCGAGCACGCCGTCGGCGACGCTCACGGTCACCGGGGCGTCGACGGTGACGCCGACGGCGCCGTCGGTCACCGACGAGGTGAGCTTGGGGACCAGCAGATCGGCGAACGGCGTGCCCTTGTCAAAGATGACCTTCGCCGGCGCGGCGGTGTGGCTGCTGCCACAACCAACGCTGACCACAGCAAACACGGTCATCGCGGCAGCCAGCCATAATCGGCTTCTGCGCAAAGGCGTCATTCAGTGACCTTCCAACTCGATCCACGTTCATTGGTCACCGCTGACCAGCAACAGTGCAAGTATTCTAATGGTTTTTCACCGCTCCGAAGACCGACTTTTCGGTGCGTCGCGGCGAAGTGTCGCGATCGGGGCTGGCTACGCCGACTGGCCGACCGGGTCGCGCCGCCGTTCCTCGACGCGTTCACCGGTCGCCACCGCCTCGACACGCGCGAGCTACGATCGCCATCATCGTCAACACCAGGACCGCCGACGCCCGGGCGAGCATCCCGAAGCGGCTCCGAACGGGCACCGTTGTGCGGAACGGTGTTCTGACACCCGCAGTGTCACAAGACTTTTCGGATTTCGGCCGATTGCCACGTCGCCCCCCGGGCCCCCGGGGTCGACGAGGCGGCCACGCTTGGCCGCACCAGCGATTTCGCCCTGGGTTAGAATATTTGTTATTGTCGCGGACGCGGTTCTGCCGCACCAAGCGCCGTTAGCTCAGTTGGTAGAGCAGCTGACTCTTAATCAGCGGGTCCGGGGTTCGAAACCCTGACGGCGCACAGCTCAGAGGGCTTTTCATGACCTGACTGTACACATTCCTGTACACATTCGACGTGGCTTATTGGCCATGCCGAAGAAACTCACCACCGGCTCCGACGAGATGTCAGTGTTCGCGGGAATCCGGCTGCGATGCAAGGTGTTCAACCGCGGCAACGTCGTGACACTGGGCCGCCGTCGGACCCCCATCGCCGCATCCCCTTGGTCGGCACCGTCCCCCAGTTCCAACATCATTGTGGGGTTCTCCTGCAGCGGGGTCTTGCTAATCGTCGGTGTCCGCGGTGGGGCGACAGCCACAGCTAGCTTCCGGGCGGGCTTTGGCGAATCACCTTGGGGAACGGTATGTCATCTTTTCGTAAGTTACCGGCGAAGCACGGGGAGATGACCGTGAGGGTCGGCGAATAGTTTGCGGGGTACGCCGCTTCGATTTGAAGGCGGTAGCCGTCCGGGGCGTATGCGAAGCGGTTGGGTTTCTCAAACCCATCGCGCTCCATGACGGTGACATTCCAGCTCTGCCAGAGCTGCCCGGTGCGGGTTATCAGATCTGCTGGCCGAATGCCCTGGGGGCCAATGACGTGCAGGGCAGCTGTGTACTCGGTTGGGCCGGGGCCGGGGCCGGTGTAATTGTCGTCGCAACCCAGGTTGCTTCCGCCCTGAGCGTCGCTGCTATCGAGCACAGTGCCTGGCGGTAACCCGTTGACCGTCTTTTGCAGGTACTGAAGGACGGTGGCTTGCGCCTCTTGCTGACTGTTCGGAACCTTCGGTGACTGGGCGACAGGGGTGTGGTCCATCGGGCCTCCTGGGATGGGTGTGGCGCCGGAAGGGGTTTTCGGGCCGAGCGGTGTCATTGGTTTGGTAGAGGAGCAGGCGCCGACGAGCGCCGCTACCGCGGCGATGATGACGAAGTATCGAGACGATCGGGTCATAGTGGTCATGGTGTGAAGGAGGGTGGGGTGACATCGACCCTGCCTGCGATGATACGGCCCATGTTGTTCAGGGCTGGGTTGCCCGGATCCCAGTAGCTGCTGTGCGCGGCCACCGTCGGCAGGCCCAGTGGCCCGCCCGGTCCAGGTGATGCTTCAAACGGGATGCCGCCAAATCGTGAACTCATTGGGTCGGGGCCGAGTGTCATGCCGGTGACCACGCCGATGACGTCGTTTTCTGCTCGGGTCGCAAAAACATGCGCGCCAGGGTCAAGGTTGAGGTCGGCGGCATGTCCAGCGAGTACCCCGGGGCTGCCCACAGCGATGACATTGTTGGCGTCGAGATGGTGGCCGCCGAGCGCGGCTGCTCCGACTTCGGTCGATCCGTAGCTGTGTCCGATGACTGTGTTGATTGAGGGGCCACCTGCCACCGTGTCGTTGTGGGAGGCTCGAATTCCGGCTTGGAAATCATCGAGCGCAGCGGCCCCGTTGCGGGCGTAGCTGGGATCCGCGGCGTCAAGCAGATTCATCGGTCGGTCATACCCCATCCAGGTGGTGACCGATACGTCGCCGGGTTGAAGTGTTCGGTCGGCGTTTCGGGCCGCCCAGTACATCTTCTGCGACTTATCGGCGCTGCCGCTGTACCGGGTGGTGTCCTGGCCGGTACCGGGGACGAACGTGGCGTTGCGTTTCGCCGTATCGGGGTTGTTGATGGACGACGCGGCGTGGCCTTTGTCGTCGACGATGAGGAGATATTGGGGCAGCTTGCCCGAGGACGGGTCGATTTCACTTGGCGGCGGTCCGATCGTTTTTTTCACATCTGCGTAGCCGTCGTGTGCCCGGTTGGCCTCGTCCCATTGTTGTTGCCAGTCTCGGTACTCCTTGCCCTGCAAGAAGGGCGTATCTCCGTTCGCCCAATCGGGATGTTGGGCACGCAGGCGGTCCAGGTCGGCTTGGTTGGCCGCCTGCAGCTCGTCGAGGTGCATCCGGTTGTAGTGGTCGCGGTCCACGGCTGGCATCCCGCCGTGGTTGCCGATAAACCGATCGTGGTCGTACGCGGCGTCTTTCTGCTCCTTCGTGAGCGAGTTCCACACTTGTGCAAACTGTTTAGGATCGTCGGGCAACGGCGGAACCGGCGGCAGTGGGCCCTCTTGCGCCCGGATACCTGCGGGGTCATAGCCCTCGGCGCGTAGCGCTCCCAATGCGTTCTGCAATGTGTACGAGTAGCCGTCGCGCGTTGCATTCACGCTGCCCAGCGCGGCCTTGGTGTCGTTGATGGCGTCGTCTTCACGGGCGGTGATGAAGGCGTCCACCTGTTGTCGTTCCGCCGCGGTGAGGGTCGGGTTCTTCTCCAACGCCACGGCCTCGCCGATCTCCTCGTCGAGCTGCTGTAGCTGGCCCTCGAGGGCGGAGATTTGCCCGGCGGCAGCCTTTTGCGCCTGGGCCAGGGAGGCGGCGATGTTCTCCAAAGTGACGCCGATTTTGGGTAACTGAAGCGACTGCGCGCCGAGGGACTTCGTTACCTTCTGCACTTCGGCTGAGTCGTTGATCGGGTGCTCGCCGCTGTCTTCTCTATTCCACGACGCCTCAAAACGCTGACGGGCTTGCTCGAAGGCGTTGTTGGATTCGGCGGTGCACCGGCCCGCAGCGTGAAAGGCCTCCGCCAGTCCAGAAATCTGCGCTGGACGGCCAGCTTGCAGGCTTTGATTGATTGCCCAGGGGTCGCCGCCAGCCTCTCCGATCAGGAGGGGAACGCTTATGTAGCGGAGCTGCATCCCACAACCCGCAGCCTCGCGGCGGTGCGTGACATCGACACCCCTCCCATGCTCGTCGTGAGCCTACCTCCGACGACCTGACCGTCAATTCACCTTGAATTGGGAGATCTGCATCAAGGGCGGCCTCCAACCCAAAGCATTCAAGCGAAAGTCAACTGGATCATTAGTTCACGCAAAATCAATTCCTCACAAAGTGCGAGCAATTAGGCCCGCCAACGCAGGCTGTGAAGGACCCCATACATCTTTGACCAGCGCTGTTGCGGCAGCGGCGTGCGCAAAATTGTCAAATGCATGGAAATTAAGTACAACAAATAGACAATCAGACCACTTTACGCAATCGGTTAAGTCAACGATTTAGCTCGCGACCAGTAGTTTTGCACTAAAAACGTGTGCGAATCGCCAAATTTGGACCAAAAATATAGGTTCGAAGTACGAGACAGCTCCGAGTTTGGGTTCGCTTTGGATGCGGTGACTGTCGCGGCGGGAGGACGTAGCCGAACCTGAATGCCAGCCCCTTGGGTCTTGATTTGGCTATATCGAGCTGGGCGCGAAGTCGGGTCCGGGTCGGACTACGGATTTCCGTCCATGAGCTGTCCAGCAGTGACCTGCAGCGCCTCGGCGATATCGAACAGCCGCTCGTAAAGCAAGCCTCGTCGGCCAAGTTCGGCGTCGATCAATACGTTGCGGGTGACGCCCGACCTCAGGGCAAGAGCTTCTTGCGTCAGGCCTCGCTCGGTGCGAAACATTCGGATTCGCTCTCCGACTTGGCGGCGACGGAGTTCCCAGGCGGCGACCCGTTCGGGATCGTTCTGACTGGGTCGCGTTGGCACCGTCCTAGTAGTCAGCCAAAGCCCCGGACTGTCTGCCCTACTAGTAGTACATTGAGGTGGGGCAGTACCTGCCCCTGTGGGGTTCCCCGGAGTTACCGACACCGTCGACGTGGAAAAAAGATGAAGGCTGTTTCGGGATTAATTGCGACCGCGGCTGCGGGCATCCCTACTGGATCTCGGCACGGTCCGCGACCTCCTCGGGGATCAGGGCGCGACCCCACGCTGAGCCAGCTCGCGGCTTCGGCGATCGCTGTGCCCCTGGCATTGCTATCGATCGGCGTCGCTCACGCCGACACCGACGATGACGCCTATCTCAATGCCCTGTCGGGTCACAACATCCAGTCCATTGGGGGGCCCGGGGACCTAATTGACGCAGGCCATCAGGTCTGTGGCTTCCTGAGCCCCAGCGTCAGCCCGGCGATGGTGACCAACTATGTCCTCCGTGCCTCGGTAAACGGCGGCCGCTTCTTCACCACCTTTGGCAGCGCCCACAATCCGCTCACGAACAGCCAGGCGGGCGTCCTCGTCACCTCTGCCATCGGCACGTATTGCCCAAACAGTCCCGGCGCCGAACATTGGCGCGCTCCGTTCTCCGAGTGAATTGAGGTCGGTCCTGTGGGCATGACGTTGCTCAAGGCGGTCTCCGCCACCGCCGCGATCGCTGCGGGGATGTTCTTCGGAGGCGGCTTCGCCAGCGCCACACCCGGCGACGGGTGCTACGGCAATACGTATTTTGATCCGAATCGGTGGCACTGTGAGCCGATCAACCCGGCCCCGGCGCCGCCACCACCCCCTCCCGGGCCGGGCCAGTGGGGCGTACCCCCTTACGGCTGCTACTGGTGCCATTGATGGAGATCAACTTCCTGCCAGTGGTCTGGATCCTGAATGACCAGCACCACCTTCACCGCATAGCACGACCAGTCTCGAAACCTATTTGCTGCCTTACGGATACACGGTCGGATATATGAGCAGGGCCTTGTCCTTGATCGTCATAGTCGTAGTCACAGTATTGGCCGGGTGCTCATCGCAGAAACTGACGCCGTCGGAGACTGCTCCGCCCGACCGACTTACCGGAGCAATGAACGATTGGGTGAATGCGGTGTGCAAAAGCCGTGGTCCTCTGCCCATGACACACGGACCGGTAATGAGTGGCGCAACAAATCCAATGGAATGTCCCTCTACCATGCAAACAGCAAACGGGGGACGCATGCCCGCGCCCATCCTGATCGGCACCTACAGCTCAGAGCCTGACCTGCAATACGACCTCGGTCAGGTCGGTGCCTATGCGAAGGGAAATGAAGGCAGCCAGTACTTCCTATTCGCCTCCGTCCGGACCAACTCGGACCAAGCGCTGGCCGCCGAGGCTGCGATGCTAGAACCATTGCGCCCGTATGGCTTCGAGATCTTCCCGCCACCGAACTCGCTGGGCGCGACACCACCCCCTGCGGCAATACCGGGCACTATCAGTTCGGTGCCTGCACCTAACGCAAACCCGCCAACCAGCACCGCGCAGCCCTATTGGGATGGTCCTTGGCTGCGGAACTATTCCGAAGGCAGCCAAGATTGCACTAGCCGCGGGCTTGACTATTGGGTTGTCCAACCTGGCGGCGACACAGACATATATGCCCTCAAATTGGGCTGCTTCCCCGAGGATTGGGTGCAAGCCCTCAACAGTCACTGCCAACAGCAGCCTTTCTCACCCGGAGGACAGTGCGCCGTCTGGGACCAAAACAGCATCATGAGCACGTTCGGACAACACGGCGATCTCCTCATCGTCGCCCTCACCCGAGACTGCCTTAACCGCGCCGGACTGACGGGCTTTCACGAAGGACCACTTCACCACGACTGCGTAATGCGTCCGTAGGAGTTCGCACCATTAGGGAAGGAAATACTGTGAGGCGACTTACAGCTTCGGCCATGGCTGTGCCCCTGGCGCTGTTGTCTATCGGTGTTGCTCACGCCGATAGCAATGACGACGACTTTGTCCAGAAGGCGAACAACAATGGGGTCGTGGGCGCTCCGGCTGATCTAATCCGCATCGCACACCAGGTCTGCGGAGGCCTCGATAGCGGCAACTCTCCGGATGCCATCGCAGATGCGCTTGTCTCCCAGCTGGGGCTGCGATCAGACAGGGCGGCGATCTTCGAGTCATTTGCCGTTGGGCATTACTGCCCGAAATACAGCAATCTGCAATTCAACAATCCCCACTAGTGTCCGCGCTGGCATCAGGATCGCGAGCACCGACAACTCTGGGAGACAAATCGATTAACGGGCGTCCGTGGGGGCGCCACCGTCGTGTCCTCGATTCAGCGCCGAAGTTGTCGTGGTGTTTTTTGTTGGTGGGGCTCTCGCGATCAGCCGCGGACGCAGACTGTTGCTGGTTAGGCTTCGAGCCGTGAGGCGGATGCTGATTATGGCCGCGGTCGTCGCTGCAACTATCACCACGATGACGCGGGTCGGTACAGCAACCTGTCGTACCCGCTGCCTACCGTTGCCCCTATGACCATCCCGAACATGGGACTGAACGCCGAGCAAGCTGAGACGCTGCTCAACCTCGCCACCAACGGTGTCCTCAACCGCGTCGATGAGCGGGGCCAGCGCTGCGGGGAGCTCTACCAGTGGGGGCTGCATCCACGCACCGCCGATCCGGGGAGTGCTCTGGCCGCCGACGACGCGGCCTTCAAAGCGACGTACCCACTCACGTTGGCGGGGCCGCAGGCCGTATCCGAGCACGCTCTGTTTCCGTTGATGAGCGCCGCTGAGAGTCTGCACACTGCAGGGATTCTGATCGCCCGTCGCAAGTCGCATCGGCAGCCGCACATCGCGGAGGTGCTGCAGCTGTGCCGGGTGGCGATGGAGTGCGCGGCCCTGACGATCTGGCTGCTCAACGATCCGTCGAGCGACATTCGCCGAGACCGGTGCATGTCGGAGGAGATGGAGCAGCTGGAACAGCAGCGCCGGTTCCTGGCGATCGGTGAGGAAGAGGAGACCACCAATCCGAGCCGGTACCCGCCACAGCTACTGACGATGAACGGCGACCACCGTCGGAAGTTCAACATGATGGTTGCCGACGCGAAGGCGGCGTACACGTTCGACAAGACGCCGTCATTCACCAAGATGATCCGCGAGTCCGCGCAGTGGGTCGATGCTCACGTCCCCGCTCATGACACCGGAGAGATCGGCGACCATGGTTTGGAGAACCCGGCCAGGTCCCTCTACTCCTACGGTTCCAGCTTCATCCACGGCTACAAGTGGATGACCGACTACGCCCGGGGCGGCACCGTGTTCACCCTGATCGCCGACGCCCTCGCCGTCACGCTGAACATGGTGGAGTGCGCCGTCTGCCTTTATGAGGCTGCTTCCCGCGATCCGGGGAGCGGACGCCGGGACGAGTCCTACGTCCCGAAACGGTTCGAGCCAACGATCGCTACGTGGTCCACGGAATTGTTCGGTCGATAGGTTCCGTCGATAGTGGGCTGTGCCGCGGCCCTAGTGATCTGGTCCCACTCGAACCGCCACCCAGACGAACACCTAACCGGATAGGTTGGCTCCGATGACATTTCCAAGTTACGTCTGGAACACGGTATACGGCCAACGGCCACATCGACAGATCGCGGCAACCCTGTTCGACCTCGCCGCCGACTGGGCGCGGCGCGCCATGGATCAACCCGAGCCGGACGAGACGGCCCTCGACAAGACGGTGCGGCTAGCCGCCATCGGACAGGCCGCGGAGTTGTTGATCAAATCCACGTTGGCTGGAATCGCGCCCGCACTCTTGGCCGAAAAAACAACCATGTCGACGCTGCTGCCTCTCGCGGGAGCCACTCACAAAGCCACGCAGGGCAAGATGACCACAGCGGGTGCAGTTGAGTCTCTCAGACGGCTCAACGAAGTCCGACCCGCCAATACGCCGCACATTCCTGAGCCAAAGCTGCTGTTCGATGTGCGCAACGGCGCGATCCACATGGGGCTGGCTCCCACCGAGGATGATGTGGAGTCGTCGCTGACGGAGTTGGTCACGCTCACTGATCAAGTGTTCAAAGTGCGCAAGGCCCTTCTGCAGGACAGTGACTGGGGCGCGTTCTGGTCAACTAAGCACATCAAGATCGTCGAAGCGCGTCAGCGTGCACACTACGAGAGGCTTGTTCGCGGTTTCAATGAACTAATTGCTACAGCCAAGGCAGCGTACGCTCGACTCACCGCTGGCCTTGATCAGAACGAACGTAACCGCGTTGTAGCCGAACTTGTCGCACGCGCCCCAGTGGTTGAAGACACGCAAACGGTCAGACCGCATACGTGCCCTGCCTGCCAGAACCAGCTGTGGGTGGTGTACGACGTCTTACGCGAGGTCGACATCGACGAGTCCGACATGCCACATGGAGTAGCGTTTTTCGTAAGGATCAGCGCGACAGTCGATTACGCAGAGTGTCCCGTCTGCAACCTGACCCTCGACGGCGACGAGCTAGCGCTGACCACCATCCCGTTCACGCTCGACCTCGGGGAGGACGAAGCCACCGAAGACGAAGCAGAGGGTTGGCGCGATGCCCGAGACGCAGAGATCGAAGATCGGTGGGACGACTACCCGGGCGACCCTGACGACGAGCAATATGAACCTTGATGTTGTGACGTCTGGTGTCCGTCTCGAATATGACCGGTTGCGGGATACGTCATGCCCACGTGTCGAGGATGCGTGTTTTCCCACGACCGGCTGTGCCGGAAGTACATGCCGAAAGCGCATCGTTCGGGAAATACGGCAGCGACCATTTCGGTTCACTGAGCGTGAGCCTAAATTCCGCGACCCAGGCAGTTTCCACGGTGATCGGCTACGCGCGCGTGTCGACGATTACGCAGACCCTGGAGCAGCAGACTGAGGCGCTGGCCGCCGCGGGGGCGGGGAAGGTCTTCCACGACGTCATGTCCGGCGCGCGGGACGACCGCCCCGGCTTTGCCGAGTGCCTGCAATACCTCCGGGACGGCGACACCCTCGTCGTGTGGCGGCTGGACCGGCTGGGCCGCAACATGCGCAGCATCGTCAATACGCTCCACGAGCTGACCGAGCGGGGGGTGACGGTGCGGTCCCTGCACGACGGGGTCGACACCTCGACGAGCACCGGGCGCATGGTCGCCGGGATCCTGATGTCGATCGCCGAGTACGAGCGCGAGCTGGTGCGGGAACGGACCGCACTCAAGCTGGAGCATGCCCGCAAATCCGGACGCAAGTTTGGTCGGCCCGCCAAGCTCAGCCCCGAGCAGGCGGCACTTGCCGGGCGGATGAAATCCAACGGGGAGACCGCGGCGACCATCTGCAGCGCCCTCGGGATTGGCCGGACCACGCTGTATCGCTACTTGGCCCACCACGAAGGGGAATGAGAATTTCCGCCAGGGCGCCCAGCGGAAGCGCATGACACGGCCCCGGGTGCCCGAAAAACGAGGCTTCGGCTCCAACTCCGCTGCACACGGAACGTGGCAAGCCCACGTGCGCTCAGGTAGGCCGGGGCTAACCTCTGATGGTGGACAAAGCCGACACCGACGTACCCGAGCTGCTGCCGGTACTCGTGGATGCTGTGTTGCCGCTTCTCAAGCCCTACGAGTTCAGCCTGTACCTGCTCCTGCTAAGGGCCAGCGAGTTTCGCGGCGGCGAGATCCGCATCGGGAAGCGGACTATCAGCGCCCGACTCGGCCAGGGAACCCGTGCGAGCCGGGGCAACTACAACCACATCACTGAGAAGCTGAATGTCCTCGCCGAAGCTGGGTTCATCGCGGTGGGCGACACGTCGCGAGAGGGAACGCAATACCGTGTCCTGCTTCCTGAGGCGATTCCGGCAGTGCGCGAGGTGATCGCGACGTCGGAGCCGCCCGAGCAGGAGCCCGACTACTTCACCGACCCCGTGCTGAGGGCCGAGCTCATGGAGCGCGACAAGTGGACGTGCCGATACTGCGGCGAGGTGGTGACGGCGACGACCGCAACGCTCGACCACATCATTCCCCAGTCGCTTGGGGGGCCAAACACCCCCGAGAACCTCACGACCGCCTGCCTGACATGCAACGCCATCAAGTCGGGCCGCACCTACGAAGAGGCCGCACCGGAGATCCTCGGGGCCCTGGTGCGCAGGAAAGCCACGACGTCGTAGTCAGTTGCTGGTCGGCAGCCCGTTGGCCCGGGGCGGCGCGCTACATGAACAGGCGGCGGCGCTTGAAGGCCGCAACGTCGGCCTTGGTCAGTTCAAACCATTCACCGTTTCGGCGGCGGTCACGGAATCGCTCGTGCCAGTAGCGTTCGATCCCCACGGCGTCGTCGGTCCCGATGGTGTGCACCACTTCCAGCTTCTCAGGTAGCTGCAGCCCGATCTCGTAGCTACGACGCCCGTGATCGTTCGACCGGCCGATCTTGTGGAACTTCCCCGACCTAACAAGGTAGACGTACCCCGGCACTGGCTGCGCCGCATCGGGATCGTCGGTCTCCTCGGGTAGCTTGGCCAAGGCCTCCACGACCATATCGGGCAGCAGGGAAGCGACGTCGGCGAACTCTGGCGTGCGTTCGATGAAGTCCCGGAGCCGGTCGATCTGTTGCTTGGTATTGCCGAGACGCTTCTCGATGACATTCGAGTTGGGGAATGTGGGGTCAGCCTTCTTCGCCATTCGCCGCTGCCCAAGTGACGGGAGTCGCCTCACCTGGCGAGTCAACTCGGCGAGGTACCTCAGCAAATCGTCATCGTCGTAGATCTGTTGCTGCAACTGCCGAGGCACATACCCTGCCTCACTCACGGCATCGCCCCAGTTCGCCCACAGGCCGCCCCTGAACAGGTAGAGGGGCATACCCGTCTCCGCGACGAATCGAGTCTGTCCGACGGGCACGCCGCCGTTCTCCTCGGCGAGCCGCCGAATCGCTCGGATCACCGCTGCCTTCTCGACGTCGCTCATCCACAGGATGGTAGTGAGCGCGGGGACGCGCAGCGGGAGAACAAGCGCGGCGTTGTCGGCCTTCGGGCATAGGGTGCGCCTCATGGCCTCAACGCCCACCCCGCAAGCCGTGATCGAGGGCTTTCTCCTGCGTAGTCGCCGGGTGTTGTCGCACTCGCTGATCCGTGAACAGGCAGAGCTGATGTCGAAGCTGCACACCGGGCAGTTCACGATCACGGTCACCGTGAATACCAAGACTGGCGAGGAGAGCTACCGGCGGAAGTGCGAGTACCCGGACGAGGAGGCGCTGGAATCGCTGGCGGGCCGGGTGCGCCCGTTGATCTTGAACTCGGAGCCGATCTACTACCGGAAAGTCCTCGACGCGCTTGAGGCCGTTGTTGGGACCGAGAAGCTCAACGAGGAGATCGACCTGGCGTGGTGGCACGACTACTGGCACAAAGTCGTCGACGCAAATCTCGATGCCCAGGCGTACTGGGTCGCCACGCCGAACGGCAAAACCACCGACCGCAAGCTGATGTACGCCTGGCTCTACGGCGACGTCATTCACGCCAAGTCGCCGAAGTCGCCGGTCATCCGCGATCTCGACATCGATCAGCGCTACTACGCTGCCGCGCCGGGCATCGCCCGCATCTGCGACCGCGTGATCTACACGCAACTGATGATCAGTGCGCTGATCGAGAAGGGCCTGCTCACCGTCGACCCCAACGTGCTGACCGAGGCCGTGGTCGTCACTACCACCGTCGTGGACGAACCCGTGAATGCTTACACCGCGCCGGTCGGCGCGCCGCTGCCTGCCGACCTCACCAACCCTGATCCAGAGGTCTGGAAGACCCCGCACCAAGACCTGGCCGAGTTGTTGGACGACGCCGACAACGCGCCGCCGCGGCTACCGTCGCCCGCCAACGAGTAGGAAGCCTGGCCGATTGTGGCCCCCGCGAGCCATGACCCTACGGCGATAATGATGATGACCGCACACCGAGGAAGGCCGCCACCATGACCGAGTCGACGCGGGCCGAATTGGCCAAGGAATCGGCCTTCCGGCCCAGCGCGGCTAACGGCTGGGGATGGACCTGGCAGCGGTGTGGCCGCCACGAGTACCGAAGTGCTTGACGCACAGCACTAATCCCGACGATCTCGTTCCGCGGAAACCTTCACCGACGAACGTGCCGCCTCTGCGGATTGCGGCCCGGTATACCGCGGGATGACGCTAGGGTTCCGCGGCCTGCAGAACCAGTCAGGACGCAGCCTGCCGGACAAACCCGTAGCAGTTGGCGCGGTGTCTCGCACATACCCCCGCCGCGGCTCGCCCATCTGGATTCTGGACCGGCGGTCACTTCTTCCGGCGCTGCCGCTTCGTTTTCCGCTTCGGTTGCTGGCGCTGGCCGCATCGTTCACTCCGGTTGCCTCCACTGGGTGGCCCAAAGAGTTTGCGGTACCCCTCGGTATTCATGCCCATCTCTTCCTCGTACCACTTCAGATGAGCCTCAGCGGCTTTCGTGTACGCCATCTTGATCTCCGCGTTCCGCTCGTTGATTTCGTTCACGAACCAGTTGAAGAAGGCGGCGGCGGTGTTGACGTAGCTCTCGATAACAGGCCCCAAGTCGAAATGCTCGTCATTTGCCCGCAGGTATTCCTTTGCCGGGGCGGTCCACTTCTTCCACTTCAGCAGTTCATCCCTGTCGAGTGTCAGCCTGTTGATGAGCAGGTTCGGCTTTCCGCGTCCCCCGCTGAATGTGGTGCTGATGCGCGGCAACGGAACTGACCGGTGCGTGCAGTAGTTTCGCAGCTCGGTCATGAACTCCGCTTCACCGGTCTCGAACGACGCCTTTCGGTGATCGGTGTATTCGCCCGTCTCGAATTCCGACCCGTCACCCCAGCAGTGCCGCATTACGACTCGCTGCGCTTCAATCAGGGAGTACACCGAAGTGAGGTAGTTGTGAAGGAACCGCACCAGTTCCTTCTCGAACTCGTCTTCAACGTCACGCGAGAAGTGGCTGCGGGTTCGCAGAAACTGGTCGGCATGGCGTGACAACTCCTCGGCGTTCTTGTACATCACGTGCCCCGAGCGCCCGAGCGCAGCAAGGTCGCCGTTCAACCGAAACCCGGGCATCGCCTCAAGTTCAGCCATGCGTTTGTCTCTCTCGATGCCGAACGGGCTAGTCCAGCTCTTCAGCACTGTCGGCTCGTCGCCCTCGGCTTTGTCGGTGTCTTGCCCGTGTTCACTCACGTCTATATTGTCCCAGCGGCCCCCGACATCCCTCGGCGTGTCGCGCGCCCGGCGGTGGTCTCCGGGTCCGACCTATCCCTGCCCTGGGCCGGTGGGTCGCTGGTGTGATTAGGACGGGCGTCAGGAGCCGCGGTCAGAGTCGAAGTTGACGTTGTGCTCGTTGTAGTCCAAACCGACGTTGTGCTCGTCGTAGTGATACCGACGTTGTGCTGGCCGTAGTTCCATACCGACGTTGTGCTCGGAGTCGACACCGACGTTGTGCTACGACCGGCGGCCGGTGCTCCACCGACTATGAAGCGGGTCGGTCGCCGGTGTCCTGATCGCCGAATTGGAGCGACAGCTCCCCATCTGACCAAATCGATCGCCATCACCACGGCCGGATCGTCCGGGTCATGCCCCTCGGCTCTGATGGCTTCGCGCTCGATGCGTCCATACCGGATTGGACGCAATCCCGTCGCCATCGGTTCTCACGGGCTTGGGGAAGACGTCGGTGATGACCAGGACGCCGCTCGCGGAGGGCGATCAACCAACTCGGTTGGGTCAGGTCCTGTCCTGGCCTGGCCTGGGGAGGAAAGGAAAAGATGGGCGGGCTGGGCCGGACTCGAACCGGCAACCTTTCGCTTAGCGGGCGATTGCTCTATCCATTGAGCTACCAGAACTCAAGATTAGCATCGCCTGGTTCCGTAACCGGCGGCCTACGACGAGAGGGGGCCTGTGGTCAGCTATACAGATGGGGCTGCCTATGCTCGCCGGTCATGTCCGATCAACGACCCGCTCTCGCGGCGGCCGTCCAAGTCGCCGAGTATCTCCACACCACTACCGCTTCGCTCGCCCAGGATCGGTACCGAGGGATTGGTCCGAAGTTCATCAAGCGCGGCAGTCGGGTGCTCTACCGGTGGTCCGACATCGTGGAATGGTTAGACCACAACACTTTTCAACGCACTGACGATCCGAGACAGCAGCGATGAGCGACGCCGTCGACCCTTGTCCAAGCACTGTCTCATCCCGGAACTGTCAGACCGCGTGGCTAGGCTTGATGGATGCCCCAGGAACACCACCAGTGGCTCGCTGACGTGAACAGATCCATCGTCGAGTCATACGAGCGTGAGCAGGAGATGGCGCGCACGTCGGGGCGCACACAGGAGACTGGACACGTCGTCGAGTCACTGTGGGACGGTGTGCTTACGGATTGGCTGCCACCGCAGTACGAGATCGGGAAGCGCAAGTACATCCTGCTCGAAAACGAAAATGGTACAGCGCTCCCGAAGGAAACTGACCTCGTTGTCTTTCACCCTCACTATCCGGAAAAGCTTCGCAAGAAAAGCTACGTGCTTGCCTCGGGCTTGGCGGCTGCCTTCAGCGTTAAACGCACAGTTGACAAGGCCGCCATCAAAGAGGCGTACGAAGAGGCGACAACCCTTCGTCGTGGGATGAAGATACGGGATGCAACTAAAGTGAAGGATTACTTAGTGCCGCCTGTGTTCTTTGGACTTCTGGGCGAATCCCACGATTGGAAAGCTCCGGGAAGCAATCCGAAAGAAAACATTAAGTCGATAACAACTGAGTTCGATCGAGATCTGGTTAGTTCTCCACGCGAAGGACTTGATTTTCTATGCGTTGCCGACCTTGGAGCTTGGAGCCGCCTGTCCATAGTCTTAACTGAGAGGTTCCTACGCGAAAATCCAAACGTCGCCCCCTGGCTAGGGCTGGCCAGCGGAACATCGGGTCAAGAATCTCTCGTCGTGTCCGGCCTTCGTCACGACTATGAACAGCAAGATCTGTCCCCTCTGACCAACTTCATCGGCGCGCTGTGGGGAAAGCTGGCTATCAACGACCCGACACTTCGGCCCCTCGCGGACGGACTTCGCATTACGAACACCACTGACACATTGGGTAGCTTCGGCATGCGCTCATTCAAGTTCGCCGACGTGGCTACTCCACAGATCGCTGCTCAATACCGGAATCACGGAACCTTTCACTACTGACCCGAGCCAGACGTCCGTTATCTAGCTGATCTAGCTGGCGGATCGTCGCCGAAATAGCCTGTCTCTCAACCTCTTTCGCCATGTGGTTGATTTGCGTCAAAGATGTGGGGTGGTGTTGGGACTAGATGCTGCCGAAATCATTACAACTTCCCTCGTGCGGCCTTTCAACGTCGCCACCTCTGGCAGGGATCAGCGCGATCGTTCATGACTCGAATCCCCCTCCTTCAGAAGTCGCGGTGGTCAGCTGACTCGCTCTGGCCGACAATCGTTCGGTGGAACTTCCGACTTGGGTGACGATCACTCAGGTAGCTGAGCACTGCGGCATCGACCGCACCGAGGTCTACAAGATCCTGCCCAATTTGGATATCCGACGCGTCGGCGTCCGTGGCGGGGTGACGCCCTTAGGCCGCCTGATCCGAATTGAACGGGGATCGCTGCTGCGACTCCGGGGCGAACCAGAACCGGCACCGCCGGAGCTTCCTCGCTGGGTGACGATGCAGCAGGCAGCCGAGTACTACCAAGTCAGCCCGACCCTGATTCGCAGGATCATCGCCCACGAGCAGCTCGATGCGCGCCGCATCGGCACGTCGCGGAATATCCGGATCGATCGGGAATCACTATTGCAGCTCGGCCGATTCAAAACCTGGACGCCGTGATGACTCGCCGGTACATCACGATCTCCGAAGCCGCTGAGTACCTTCAGATCAGCGATCGAACCGTGCGTCGGCTTATAGCCGATGGCGAACTTACGGGTTACCGCATGGGGCGGTCCCGCCGCGTGATCCGCGTCGACCTCAATGAGATTGACGATGAGTTGATGCGGCCGCTCAACGAGCCGCCGCGGCGAAACCGGAATCGGCGGACACCCTGAACAACCCGCCCGGTGCAACCGCGGTCCCCGCGGGATCTGGCGATAATGACTGTGACCACTCAGAGTGAAGAAGGCCGCACCCATGACGGAGGACGCCATGGATGGTGAGAGGTAGAAATGGGCGTGAGCGTCAGGGGTAACAGTGATCCCCACCTTCACTCGCCCTGCCCACGGTGTGGGTATGCGACTCGATATAAACAGTGGTCCGTCACATGCGCCTGCTCCGATTCCAAACGCCGGATGCTCCGTACTGTCTCCGCACCTCCGCATATCGTTGCGATCTGGGCCGGGCAAGAGGCCCGAAATGCCAAGCTGCACAACGTCGACCACAGCCATATCCCACCCCTGCGACTCACCGCTAGGTATGCCGGTGGAAGGCCTAGGGCACCGCACGATTGAGGGTTCGACAGCCTGCAAGGGAGTGGCACACCCCACGGCTGGCGGAGTGAGAAGGGCACCGGCCACAGCAACTCTGACATTCCCATCCCGAAGCTGACGATGAGTAAGAGGCCAAGAACGCCGAGTTGCCCGAGATCGTCGACACTCACAGCGGGCCCCTGCGGAGCGCCGATCGGTATACCGCTTGAAGGACCGAGCGCGGAGACTTCCAGGGCGACTACTGGGATCTGATCACATTCACCCAGTAGGCCTCCATTGTCCGAATTGCTGCCTCGGCACGTAGGTGATCGGTACCGTCGAACTCCTCATTCAGCGCCGCGAATGTCTTCTGGGCGATAGGGCAAGTGCTGCTGAAGGTGAAGGCCTCGACCATTTCGTAACCCCCCGGGTCCCAATTTCCTTTTACGAAGACACGATTCACCGTGACCGTGGAGGGAATGCCGAATTTCTTCATTGCTGCGACCATTCGCCTGCGGTCTGCTGCCCAAGGATCGGCCCGGTGAAGGAACTCGTAAGCCTTCAGCTCCTGCCGACGCTGGTGGGCATCGACCGCGACAGAACCCTGGGTATCAGTCTTGGCCACCACCCAGCGGTAGCGGTCCTCCTGGGAGTCCAGCCGGTGGGATTCCAGATGCCCTAACCACCGTTTCCAGTGGGTCACGTCGCCGCTGTGGTCTAGCACGGTCTGGTAGGTCAGGGGGGTGATCTGATCGAGCCTTTTCATCACCTTCAGCGGGAGCTTGCAGGGTGGCTTCTTCTTCTTCTTTGGCTTGAATTTGTGCAGCGTAGAAGGGGTGGTACTCATAACACCCTCCATGGCAGGGACGCTGAACCGATATTTGCTTGCGTAAGCGAAGCCCTCACCACCGAGGCCGCGAACCTGGCCCTGCTCTACCTGAACGATGATGCCCAGCTCGACCAGACGCTTGAGCCGATTGCACACAGCAATCGGGCTGATACCCAAACGTTCACCGGCAGGACGGCAGGGGTAGGTGAACTCCTCTTGGTTGAGTCTCTGGCGCTCGGCAACCAGATCATCGAACGTCTTCACTAAGGCGTCTGACCTAGGCCTACCGCGTCGACGTGAATTAGGTGTACTCACAGAACCCCCCATGGTCTGGGAGGGAGGTGTCTCTAGTCGCTGTCGTAGTACCGAGACGTCAGGGAGTACCTTTGCCTGGTCGTGGTGCTGAGCCTTCTCCCAAGCGTTCAGAAGCTGCTTGGCCACCCGGTCGCGGCTGGGGGTGCCGGTCAATTGAAGGATGTCGGACTTATTCCGCTTGTTGGATCGCCCCAGCTTCTCCGACGCCGCCCAGGAGAACTGGTACCAGTCGACAAAGTCCTGCTTGGTCTTGCCCTGCAGCATCATGGACATGGCGACACTCACCAGGACACCGAACAGCTCTGATTTGCCCAGGTCATCGGAGTTGAGTTCAAGCGCCACGCTCCACTTAGTGAGGCTGTCGGCATAGGTGTCGTCTGCGAATGACACGGGGATGGCGTGGAGACCCCGGGTAAACGTTGAAGCGGTCATTTCTGACCACCCCGCCACAAGTGCGCAAGAAGGCTGTCGAGGTCGTCGAACACCATCCGGTAGCCCCGGCCCTGGCACTTCGGACTCTGGGCGCCGGGCAAGAACACATTGCAGCCAAGCGACTGGATATCCACACCGGGATACTCCGGCAATTTGCCGTTGCCTGCGCTGGAATGCTTACCGGAATATCCGTCCCTCTTCAAAGAAAGGTGCGACGGGCGATAAGCACTGGAGAAGAGCATGGGCTCGGACACCAACATGTCCGCGGCGAGAATTTGCTTCGCGATGGAGAGTGCGACGAACTCTGGGTAGGTGCGGCAGGCCCATTCGAGCACTGGCTGGATATTCTCCGGGGCATTGCCAAAGACTAACTTGGCATCTTTGCGGCGAAGTTCCATCACGCCACCGGTCCAATTTGACGCGGTGGGAAATATGGCGATAGAATATAGAGCATCAAAGTAAATCCTCTGGGCCCCGTTTTCGATGATGGCGACGGGGCCCAGGTAATTTTATTAGGTAATGGCTTTTCGATCAAACCGACAAATCAGCCTTGCGCGTCAAATCGCATCGAGCCAAATTGACCTGCGAACGCCCCCGTCCGGCACCCAGCGCCTAGGGCTAAAGCCGATCTGTCAACGATGGCCGCAGAGCTTTCATCCATCGAAGAGCGGGCCCGACGCCATGCCGTCGGCCGCCATTCGCATCACCCCGACCATCCAAAACCGATCGCCACGAGCCGCAGCGAGCCGATTGGCTTTGTCCCGCATGACTTCTGGCGTCGGATAGGTACGGACTAAGCCGTCAACTATGCCGGTCAGCACATCAGTGGTGAGGTCTTTGTGGCTGTTGACGGTGATCTCCTTGCCCACCGCTGACCGCCCAAGGGTTAGGTTCAGTTCCGCATCCAGGTCTTCCTCGACGGTTTGACACCCAGGGCAGAGATAACCTGCCGCGATGCCCGCGATCATTTCGGCATTCCACCCGTTTGGATTGCGCATCCGCCTGCCGCATCGACTGCATCGCCTAATCTTCGGCTTGCCTGTGATTTCATCACCGGACGCTTTCATGCTCCCAATCCCTCCTGCTCCCGAATCCAGCCTTCGACCACAGATCGGCGCCGATCATCTCTCCTGCCCGCACCGTCAGATCTTCGGTTCGAAGGCGGGCAATGACGCGACGTATCGCTCTAATTCCTGCAGGGTGAACTTCAGCGACCGACCATCCTGGACCGCAGCCAGACTCCCGGCACGGCGTAGCTCATGGATCCGTCGTGTGGTGGTAGAGAGCAGGTCTGCAGCAGCGTCGTGGTCGTACAACAACTTCTCAGGCATTGGCCCTCCACATCAGTAAGCGAAACCTGGGAGCGCACAGAGGCTCCTGAGGTTTGGATCTCCCGCTTACGTGTGACTGTCGAGTCGGCCTACGGCTGACTCTCAGGGAGGGTTATTTAATTGCACCCACAACGCTACCAGCTGAGGACAGAAGCAACCTTTCCAGCCTGTTCAGAGCCGTTTTGGCCTGGGTCTGGTCGACGTGGATATACATCCGGTGAGCCGCCACCGACGACTGGCCCATGATGACCATGCGGGTTTCTTCGGGCACCCCTAGTTCCTGTAAAAGGGTGGCAGTCGAGTGCCGGATTGCGTACACATCGACCTTGGGGAGCCCGGCGGCCTTGAGGACGGCACCCCAGTACTTGGCATCGTCGTGCCGGGTGAGGGGCCTGCCATCAGGCCGGTGCCAGACCAGGTTGTGCGGGTTAGGTCCTGGTCGTTGACGATGCCGGTCAAGCATGACCCGCAAGGGCTCAACGATCGGCACAAGCCGGGTACCGGCCTGCGTCTTGGGTCTGGTCCACAACAGTGTGCCCACACACTCCCGGTACTCAAAGCCCGCCGGGAGATCCCACCTAGCCTGGGAGCAGAAACTGGCCCGCTTCTTCCCGCACGGGTACGCATCCCCTTGTGGCTCACCACATCCGTGGGCCTTGTCGACCTGCTGCAGTTGCCACGCCAGATCCATCAGACCGTTGTCGAGATCCACGCGGTCCCATTCCAGGCCCAGCAGCTCGGCTGGCCGGGCACCGGTGAGGAAGCCTGCGATCCACCGGGCGGCAAGGGCGGGTGCGGTCTCGTCGTCTTCCTCAAGATCGATGGCAGCCCGGATGGCTGTCTTGGCGGTGTCGGAGATAAGGACACCACGGGTCTGCTTGAGATGCTTGGGCCTCTCGACAGCTTCAGCGACGTTGCGACCGATCAACCCCTCTCTCACTGCGTCTTTGAGCGCCATCTTGAGCGTCTTATGTGCCCGCTGGGCATTGGCTGGGGTCGTGGCCTGCCTGAGCATATATCGGACCTCTTCAGCGGTCAGGTGTCGTAGCTTGCGGGTGCCGATGTGTGGCGTGATGTGCAGTCGGATTGCTTCGTCGTACCAGTCAAAGGTGTTCGGCCGCACATGGGGTTTCTTGATGTCGTCGGCCCAACGTCTCAACCAGACCGCGACGGTAGTGGTGGAGCTGACCGGAATGACCCCCTTGGCCACCTCGGCCCGAAGATCGTCACGCTTGCGCTTGGCCTCGGTTTTGTGCTTGGCATAGACCCGTTTCTGTCGCCGGTTGCCGTCAGCGCTGGGGATCTCGACAGTGCCCACCCACATGCCGTCCGCTCGCTTGAACAGGCCGCCATCGCCGTAGGGGCTGCGCTTCGACTTACTCATTGCGCAGCCTGACTGTACACATTCACTGAACACATAACTGTACACATTCGGTTGGATACTTACTGGATACGTACTGGAAGTAAAAGAGGCTTTGAACTGGCATTTGTTGGCTAGAGTGACTGCTACCGATCCACCCTACACCTGACTCTTAATCAGCGGGTCCGGGGTTCGAAACCCTGACGGCGCACCCACTGGAAACGTCTCTCGACGTGCCGATTTTGTCGGCGTCGCAAAATGTGTCCCACCCCGCGGTTGCCGGGAGTAGCTTTTCCTCGGTGCCTGGCTGACGATTGGCACCCCTTGTGAAATAGCTGCGCCGAAGGAGCCGCAATGGGGTTCATCCAGCCCAACCTGCCCGTCGTCGACATGGCCGAGTGGAGCAAGCTGTCGCGCGCCGAGCGCATCGTGCCGATGGTGCGCCATATCGCCCAGCACGGCTTCGGCACCCCGTTGTTCATGCACGTGATGTACGGCATCAAGATCGTGCTCTACATCCTGGGCGCCTGGACGTTCGCGTGGACCACCGCGGGCATGGACGTTAAAGGCGGCTTCACCGACGTCACCGCATGGTGGACGGAACCCATCGTGTTCGAGAAGGCGGTGCTCTACACGATGCTGTTCGAGGTCGTCGGCCTCGGCTGCTGCTTCGGGCCGCTGGCCGGACGCTACTTCCCGCCGATGGGCTCGATCCTGTTCTGGTTGCGGCCCGGCACGATTCGGCTGCCTCCCTGGCCCGGCCGGGTGCCGCTCACCGGCGGCAACACCAGAAGCCCGTTCGACGCGTTGCTCTACGGCGCCCTGCTGGCGCTGCTCGTCACCGCGCTGCTATCCGATGGCACCGGCCCAATTCCCGCTCTGGGCACGGCAATCGGCGTGCTGCCGCGGTGGCAGACCATTGCGATCCTCGCCGTGCTCGCCGCGCTCGCCCTGCGCGACAAGGTGATCTTCCTGGCCGCCCGCGGCGAGGTGTACGCGCCGCTGGCGCTGGTGTTCCTGTTCGCCGGCACGGACATCATCGTCGGGGCCAAGGTCGTCTTCATGGTGATCTGGCTGGGCGCGGCGACATCAAAGCTGAACCGCCACTTCCCTTTCGTGATCTCGACGATGCTGGCGAACAATCCGTTCATTCCCTCCGGGCCGCTGAAGCGGTCGATGTTCAAGCACTATCCGGATGATCTGCGGCCCAGCGGGCTGGCGGGCTTCGTCGCCCACTTCTCCACCGCCGTCGAGGGATTGGTGCCGCTGGTGCTGTTCTTCTCCCACGGCGGCTGGCCCACCGCCATCGCCGCATTCGTGATGATCGTGTTCCACCTGAACATCCTGTTGGCCTTCCCGATGGGGGTGCCGCTGGAGTGGAACGTGTTCATGATCTTCGGAGTGCTGTGGCTGTTCGTCGGACACGCGAGCCTCGGCCTGTCCAACCTGACCGACCCGCTGCCGGTCGCCATCCTGTTCGTGGTCATCGCGGGAACGGTCGTCGCCGGAAACCTCTACCCGCGCAAGGTGTCCTTCCTGCCCGGCATGCGCTACTACGCAGGCAACTGGGACACCACGATCTGGTGCGTCAAGCCGTCGGTGGACGACAAATTCCGCACCGGAGCGCGCGCACTGGGCCCGATGCCGCACCTGCAGCTCGAGCGGCTCTACAAATCGAAAGAGGAAACCGTCGTCCCCCTGCACCTGGCCATGGCGTTCCGCGGCATGAACACCCACGGGCGGGCACTGCTCACCTTGGTGCACCGCGCGCTGGCCGGCTACGACGAGGACGACTACAACCTCTGCGAGGGCGAGACCTTGTGCGCCATGGTGCTCGGGTGGAACTTCGGTGACGGGCACCTGCACAACGAATGCCTCATCGAGGCGCTGCAGCAGCGCTGCGGGTTCGAACCCGGCGACGTCCGGGTGGTGATCCTGGACGCGCAGCCCATCCACATCCAGCGGCAGGAATACCGGCTGGTAGACGCGGCGACGGGCGAGTTCGAGCGCGGCTACGTCGACGTCGAGGACATGGTCACCACCCAGCCGTGGGCCGATGACCTACCCGTACACGTGCAGCGCAGCGCGGCCGCCGACACGTCCTAACGCGCAATCCGCCTGCGCGCCAGCCGGATTCGGCCGCAGCGAGGTCAGCGATTCTTGATCCGGCGGATCACCACGAACACGACGACCGATCCGATGCCCGCCAGCGTGATGGCCACCGGGGGCTTCGTGACGAAGCCGATGACGCGGATCTTGAGGTCGTCGGCGAGATGGCGAGGATTAGCGCGCTCGGCAAGCGAGTCGACGGTCGCCGCGAGCTGGTCGCGGGCGCGATCGATCTCCTGCTTGATGGCTTCGGGGTCCCGGTCCGCCACTGTGCTGCCCTCCAAGTCCTCCGTAGTCCGCCTGGTGCACCTGAGGAACTACCCTAGTGCCGACGCGCAGACGAACAGAAAGGGATCACGTTGACCGAGACCACGCGGCTCGCACCCGGCGATAAAGCGCCCACCTTCAGCCTGCCCGACGCTGAGGGCAAGAAGGTATCGCTGGCCGACTACAAGGGCCGCCGGGTCGTTGTGTACTTCTACCCGGCCGCCTCCACGCCGGGGTGCACCAAGCAGGCCTGCGACTTCCGCGACAGCCTGGCCGAGCTCAACGGGGCTGGCCTGGACGTGGTCGGCATCTCCCCCGACAAGCCGGAGAAGCTGGCCAAGTTCCGCGACGCGGAGGGTCTGACGTTCCCGCTGCTGTCCGATCCCGAGCGCAAGGTGCTGACCGCCTACGGCGCCTACGGCGAGAAGCAGCTGTACGGCAAGACGGTCACCGGGGTGATCCGCTCGACGTTCGTGGTCGACGAGAAGGGCAAGATCGCCGTCGCGCAGTACAACGTCAAGGCCACCGGCCACGTCGCCAAGCTCCGGCGCGACCTGTCGGTCTAGTCGGCACATTCGACAACCAATACCCAGAAGATCATCAAGTCCGTTACGTAGCCCTATCGACCGTCAACTGCGGATCACCAATGCGCTGCCCCAGGTCGCTTCGGGCAGCAGCGAGTTCACCGAGCGGCAGCGGGGGTGGGGACGCAAGCTGACCATAGCTCGCGACACGCCCGAGGTGTGGGACCAACACGGCTCTAGGACTAGGGAATTTCAAGAATGTTATTCACAACATCTTGTGTTGCGCCGATTTGTGGGACCACAGGGGTAGTGTTTGGTCCGTCGTTGAGACAGCGAATAGCCCCCAGACCGGGGGTGAGTCCACCGGCCGAGGGCTACCGCCTCACATTGTGGGAATGCTGAGGGGCACGTTACACCCTGGCCGACTTCTGGGCCTTCAATGGGGTCCCGGAATTAGGACTCAATTTCCAGAAGCTCGGCGGCCAGGAGATAAACCCATGGAACACTTGAAGTTCGACCTCGGCCAGCAGCCCGCAGGAGCCACTGTCGAAGTCACGCTGGGCCTTGCGGCCAACGTGAAATTGATGTGCCACACGGACTACCGCAGGTACGAGGCAGGCCGTGACTACCACTGCTACGGCGGGTACTACGACCGCTCCCCGGCGCTGTTGACCATTCCCAGCCTGGACAACTGGTACATCGCAGTCGATCTCGGCGGACATGCTGGTGAGGTGCGGGCGTCGGTGCGGGTGATCCCGCCCGTCTCGCGTACGGCCTAGTTCGTGCGGAAAGGCGGCACCGTTCTTATGGGCGGTGCCGCCTTTCAGCCCAGCCTTCCAATCCAGGTAGTCCTGGTACGTCGGGACAGCGATCGGCGGGGAGCTGCCCGTCAGCATCGCCATGTAGAAGTCCTCTATAGAAGGCCCTGTTGGGTCCGTGCGCTTGTCTCGTTTGCGATCTTCGGTCGTCTCATTCCCCTATCTCCTATTCCATCGAGCGTTAGCCCCGCGTCTACCGCAGTCGCTCGCGGTCATCGACTCATCTGGCATACCAAGCGATTTCAGCATCGAGAGCAGAAGGCCCTGTGTCTTACGGAGGTCGTCAACCTCGGGCATCGAGGTAGTCTGCTTTTTGTAACCGAGGACCCGAGTGTCGTCGTCCGCAGCTCGTACTACCCGGCGCAGCCTCGCCACTTCATCGGCCAGAAAACACGCGCCGAAACCAGTCAGCAATTGGATGGCCCGTTTTCGCCAACTCTTCCGACTTCAACCTGTATGTTGCTGAGGGTTTCGGAGAAGGGGGAGATGCAATGACCGCACCGTCACCTGCGCCGGGGTGGTATCCCGATCCGTCGGACCCTATGAAACAGATCTACTGGGATGGCACTGCATGGAGCGGACCTGCCGCGCCCGACAACTCCAGCAACAGGAACCGTGCCGTTGCAATTGGCGTCTGTGTGCTTGTCGGCGTCGGGCTCGTGATGTCGATGCAATCGGTCAGCCTCCTGACCGGTTCAGGGCCGGTGTGGACCGGGGTTGCGGTCGTAGCAGCTGGCACAGCTCTTGCATACTTCATGCGCGCTGCGAAAGGCGTCCGCGTCATTGCCGCCGTGGTCCTAGCGCTTTCTGTCGCGAATGCCCTCTACATCGAGAATCAGCTGTCTCAGAAGAGGAACGAGATCACGCACATGTTCAACCACGACCAGCCCTGACTAGGCGAAGCAGAAACGTGCCTCGGTCAACAGCGAACGCAAACGCCTCCCAGACAATTGGCGCGGCGGGCGTGCGAATCGAACCCGTAAAACGTTTGGCGCTCTTGGCTATCGGTGCATGCACTATCGCCGCATGTGGCATTACGGCGCCCAATGGGACCGGCCCTTCGACCAAAACCGTGACGGTGACGCCGCCTGCCGCCTCGGCTACGAGGACATACTCACCGCCGGCCACCTCAACACAGACTGGACCGAAGTCGGTGATCGACAGGGACGGGACGTACGTAGTCGGAGTGGACATCTTTCCGGGGATGTACCGGACGCCTGGCGGCACTCGCTGCTACTGGGCGCGGCTGCGTAGCCTTGATACCAGCGACATCATCGACAACAACAACAGCACCGGTCCTCAAGCCGTCGACATCCTCTCCACCGATCGGGCGTTCCTCACCGAGAACTGTCAGACATGGTCTCTCGCGTCGGCCCCAAGTAGCGCTACTGCCGTGCAACCGCCCTGGAACCCCGGAGCCACCGCCACGATGCCCGGCACAGACGCCGCTGGCTTCCTCGGTGGTCCGCGTTGCACCTACCGTGCTGCCTTCATGCTCCGTACCGCTCAATCAGCGGTGGTGATCTGCGACGACGGCTCGGGAACCTATAGCTACAAGGGACTGCGCCTGAAGGACAACGCGAAACTCGAACTGCCAAGTGCCTTTGCGACCGCAAACGGTTTTACCGCGAGTAACACCGATGGCACACGCTACGACGTCAGCCGCGCTGGCCTGGTCATCTCCTCTCCGGGCGGGGATGTTGACACCGAGCAGGCAATTGCGGCTGCACCGTGAGGCGTAGCTTGCGGCAGCGGGCCGTTCCAAAGCGGTGTCAATCGACGCCTGCTTCCCTTCGGTAGTCACCGACAGTCGGGGCCGTCGTAGAGCCTGGGCTCATCAGAAGTCGCCGGTAGTATTCGGCCACCGTCAGCGTCGGCGGCTTCTGTATGTGCTTGCCCCTGCGGCGATCCCGCTGCAATATTTTGGGATTGCTCACTTGGTGGCCCCTCTGTTTCGGTGGCCCCATCGGGGCGCTGCGGCGGCTCTACCCGCCTCGCTGCGGAACATCGGCCTATCCGGTTGGATGCCTGCGCCCTCATCCTCGTCGCCCTCAGGCGGCGGGAATAGGTCTAGTTGCTTGATCAGCGCCACGAACTGCGCCCGGTACTGGCGCAGCTCGACAAGCTCGGGCATAGCCAGGGGTTGCTTGTTGGACCCCTGCACCCGCCGGGACTCGGCGTCGTCAACCTTTGTCTGCGTCGTGGCCCCACGCGGCGGGCAGTGCAGCACGAGGGCGTCGACGACGGCGCGTAGCGACGTGGCCATGTTGTTAGGAGTGTCGCGCAGTACAACGTGAAGGCCACCGGCCACGTCGCCAAGCTCCGGCGCGACCTGTCGGTCTAGTCAGACGCCTCAGTCGCCGATGACGGCGGCCTCTTTGTACTCGGTGATCGGCCGCGCGACCCCCTGCTCGTCGCACACCCGCTGCAGCTTCTCCAGCGTCTCGTCGATCCCCGGACCGAGCCGCCTGCCGGGGGTGAATGTGGCCGGCAGGTGCTGCATGCCCTGGATCACGCCGATCGTCGGGTAGTGCACGGTGCCCTCGGGTTCGCAGCGGTAGTCCGGCATCCGGTCCAGCACCGCCATGAGCATCGACTTGAACACCACCCGCGCGACGTTGGAGCCGATGCAGCGGTGGACGCCGAGCCCGAAGCTGAAGTGACGATTGTTCTTACGCCCGAGGTCCAATCGATTCGGGTCGGTGAACACCGCCGGATCGCGGTTGGCCATCGCCCAGGACAACCACAGGCGGTCGCCCTCCTTGAATTGCGCGCCCGCGATTTCGAGATCGGCGGCGATGGTGCGGCCATCCCCCGGCGCGGGGGTGAAGTAGCGCAGGAATTCTTCGGTCGCCGAGTCGAGCAGAGTTTCGGATTCCCGCCGCAGCAGTTCGCGCTGCTCGGGATTCTCGCCCAGCCATTCGAGCGCGTGCGCGGTCAGCGCCGTCGTCGTGTCGAAACCCCCGCCGATGATCAGGCCGAGCATTCCGAGCAGTTCGGCGTCGGGGGCGGGCTCGCCGTCGATCTCGAGCCGTGCCAGCGCGTCCACCAAGCCGGGACGCGGGTTCTCGCGGATCTCGAGGAGATGGTTGAACAGGTCGGCTCCCATCGCCATCGTCTGCTCCAAAACCCTTGGGGCATCCGGCGAATCAGCGGGGGTGTAGACGTTGGCGTGGGCCGGCTCGCAATAGAGCTGCCACTTCTTCAGCGGAACGCCCATCATCGCCAGGGTCAGGACGGCGGGCACGACGTTCGCCAGGTCGTCGACGAAGTCGATCCGCCCGGCCTCGATTTTCTCATCGATGCTCGCCCGCACGATCTCGTCGACGAACGGCGCCCAGCGCCTGACGGCCGCCGGCGACAGGTAGGGGTTGAGGATGCCGCGGTAGGCGCCGTGCTCGGGTTCGTCCATCTCGAGCATGCCGCCGCGGACGCCGGTGCCCTGCGGCAGCGTGGGAATGGTGATGCCCTTGTAGCCGGTGCCTTCGCCGGTGACGTCGTGGTCGTTGGACACCTGCGGACAGCGGGCGAGCTCGAAGACTTCGCTGCTGCCGGCGGCCACCCAATGCCCGTCGTAGGTGTCGGTCCAGGCCAGCGGGCATTTGGCGTGCATGTCCTCGGTGATCTCGGTGAACCGCTCGCGGTACTCCGGGGTGTGGCGATCAAAGTGGTAACGGTTGGCCTTGCTGACGTCTTCCGTCGTCACGTTGGCGCCTCCTTGCGCACGCGTCGCTGCGTATAGAAGCAGTATGCAATGAGACGGTCGGTCTCGGAAAGCATTCTGAGGGCCCGTCGCCCAGTCGACTCGGCAATACTGACCGCATGAGTTCCTTCGCAGAAAAAGCGCTCGCCGGATTCATCCGGTTCCACGACCGGGTGTACAAGGGAACCCACGGTTGGATCGGGCACCGGATGATGCTGATTCCCAGTTTGCTGCTGCACACGGTGGGCGCGAAGACCGGTGAGCCGCGCGCGGCATCGCTGGCCTATGGCCGTGACGGTGACGACTACCTGGTGACCGCGTCCAACGGCGGTGCGCCGCGATCGCCGGGCTGGTACCACAACTTGAAGGCTCGCCCGGACGTGGAAATCAACGTAGGCCCAAGGCGTTTCGGCGCCACCGCGCGGCCGGTGCTGCCGGGCGATCCCGCCTACGATCGGCTCTTCAAGATCGTCAACAAGGTCAACAGGGGCCAGTACGCCAGGTACCAGGAGCAGACGTCGCGCCCGATCCCGATTGTGGTGCTGACACCGAAGCGCTAGGCCAGGTTGGCCAGCAGCAGCGCCTCGGCGATGGCCGCGCGTTCCAGCACGCCCAGGTCCAGACTCTCGTTGATGCTGTGGGCCTGCGTCGCGGGGTCCTCGACGCCGGTCACCAGGATCTTGGCCTGCGGGAACGCCGCAGCGAACTCGGCGATGAACGGGATCGAGCCGCCCATGCCCATGTCGATGGCGTCCACGCCCCAGCCCTGGCGAAACGCGGCCCGCGCGGCGTCGTAGACCGGGCCGCTGGCGTCGATGGCGTAGGGCTCGCCGACGTCGCCGCGGGTGACCGCCAGCTGCGCGCCCCACGGCGTGTGCTGCTCGAGGTGAGCGGTCAGCGCGTCCAGGTGTTCCGCGGCGTCGCCGCCGGGGGCCACGCGCATGCTGATCTTGGCCCGGGCCCGCGGGATCAGCGTGTTCGACGCCTTGTCGACGGGCGTGGTGTCGATGCCGATCACCGTGATGGCGGACTTGGCCCACAGCCGCTGCGGCGCCGAACCCGAGCCGATCTCCGACACCCCGTCGAGCAGACCGGAGTCCGCCCGGACCCGCTCGGGCGGGTAGTCGACGTCGGCCGCCGTGCTCTCGTGCAGCCCTGCCACGGCCACGTTGCCCTCGTCGTCGTGCAGGCTGGCCAGCAGCCGCACCAGCACGCTCAGCGCGTCGGGAACCACACCGCCCCAGATGCCGGAGTGCAGCCCGTGATCCAGCGTGGCGACCTCGACCACACAATCGACCAGGCCGCGCAGTGTGACCGTCAGCGACGGCGTCTCGGTGCTCCAGTTGTCGGAGTCGGCGATGACGATCACGTCGGCGGCCAGCGCGTCGCGGTGCGCGGCGAGCAGGCGCCCCAGGGACGGTGAGCCGGACTCCTCCTCGCCCTCCACGAAGACGGTGACCCCGACCGGCGGTTGGCCGCCGTGCGCCCGGAACGCCGCCAAATGCGTTGCGATTCCGGCCTTGTCGTCGGCGGTGCCGCGGCCGTAGAGCCGGCCGTCGCGCTCGGTCGGCTCGAAAGGCGCCGAGAGCCATTGGCCGCGGTCGCCTTCGGGTTGCACGTCGTGGTGCGCGTACAGCAGCACGGTGGGCGCGCCGTCCGGCGCCGGATGATGGGCGATGACCGCGGGTGCCCCGCCCTCGCTGACAATGCGGACATCGCCAAAACCGGCCTGCGACAACAGGTCTGACAGCGCCTGCGCACTGCGGTGCACCTCGTCGCGCCGGCCGGGGTCGGCCCACACCGACTCGATCCGCACCAGGTCCTCGAGGTCTTTCCGGACCGACGGCAACACGTCGCGGACGCGCTCAACCAGATCGCTCATGGGCTCGAGGCTAGTCGAGGGATTCAGCCCTCGGTCGTCTCGAGGATGGCCACCGCGGCGGCGGTGTCCCCCTCGTGACACAGCGAGACGTGGATCGTCACGTCGGCCAGATGCTTAGCGATGTCGCCGGTCAACCGCACCCGCGGCCGTCCCCACATGTCGGTGACGACTTCGATGTCGCGGTGGATGTCCTCCCGCAACACCGGCCGCTGCGAGAAGCGCGATCCGGACCACGCCTTGATCACGGCCTCCTTCGCCGCCCAGCGGGCCGCCAGGTGGCGTGCGGCCGACGAACTCTTGTCCGACGCGTCGCGGCGCTCACCAGGGGTGAACGTCTCGGAAAACGCCGTTCCCGGCTGGTCGACCTGCTCAGCGAAATCAGGAATGGAGACGAGGTCGATCCCCACTCCGACGATGCCCATGGCTAGCCAGGCTAACGGATGACCGAAGTCATCCGGTGTAGGCCTCGTCTTCACCCAGCCGGGCGGCCTCGTTCAACAGCATCATGGCCTCCTGACGCTTCTCCGGTGAGTCGTGGTCGAAGCGACGGTCCGGCGGCCGCTGGTACATCGGCTCGCCGCCGGCGATCGCCGACACCAGCCGGCGTTGGCCGGCCAGCAGACGAGCATCGGCACGCTCGCGGTAGTCCTCGCGCTGCTCCGGGTCCAGCGAGGCGATGAACGCCTGCGGGTGGACCAGCGCGACCAGGCCGGACACGTGACCGAACCCGAGGCTGGTCAACATCCCGGCCTTGAGCGGGAACTTGCCGCCCAGCCGCAGGGTGTCGCGCACCCAGACGAAGTGCGCCGAGCCGGCCAGTTCGTCGTCGACGCAATCCAGGCTGCGGTTCGGCGGGATGACCCCGTCGCGCAGCATCTGGCACAGCCCCATCATCTGGAAGACCGCCGCGCCGCCCTTGGCGTGCCCGGTGAGGCTCTTCTGCGACACGATGAACAGCGGAGCACCCTCGGAGCGCCCCAGCGAGTCGGCAAGCCGCTCGTGCAGCTCGGTCTCGTTGGGGTCGTTGGCCAACGTCGAGGTGTCGTGCTTGGAGATCACCGCGATGTCGTCGGCGCCCACACCGAGCTTGGCCAGTTCGCGCGCCAGCACCGAGTCCTTGCCACCCCGGCCCGCACCCAGCGCGCCCAGCCCGGGGGCCGGGATCGAGGTGTGCACTCCGTCGCCGAAGGACTGCGCGTACGCCACCACCGCAAGCACCGGCAGGCCCATCTTGAGGGCCAGATCGCCCCGGGCCAGCAGGATGGTGCCACCACCCTGCGCCTCGACGAAGCCCAGCCGGCGCCGGTCGTTGGGCCGGGAGAACTTCGAGTCGTGGACACCCCGGCCGCGCATCATCTCGGTGTCGGCGGTGGCCGCCATGTCACCGAAACCGATGATGGCCTCGAGCGTCAAATCGTCCAGACCGCCGGTCACCACCAGTTCTGCCTTGCCCAACCGAATCTTGTCGACGCCCTCTTCGACCGAAACCGCCGCGGTCGCGCACGCCGCGACCGGGTGGATCATCGAGCCGTAACTACCGACATAGGACTGAACCACATGCGCGGCAACAACATTCGGCAGCACTTCCTGCAGGATGTCGTTCGGCTTGTTCCGGCCCAGCAGGTTGCCGTGGTACATGGTCTGCATCGACGTCATGCCGCCCATACCGGTGCCCTGGGTGCTGGCGACCAGGCTCGGGTGCACCCACCGCATCAGCTCGGTCGGGCTGAAGCCGGCGGACAGGAAGGCGTCGACGGTCGCGATGATGTTCCACACCGCCACGCGGTCAATGGAACTCGCCATGTCCGGGCTGATCCCCCACACCGTCGGGTCGAACCCGGTCGGGATCTGTGCCCCAACCGTCCGCGACAGCTTGGTCTTGCGTGGCACCCGGATCTCGGTGCCCGCCTTGCGGACCACCTGCCAGTCCGCGGAGTCGGGCACGGGCCGGATGGCCGTGTGCTCGGGATCGAACTCGGCGAACGCGCGGGCATCGGCCTCCGACGACACGACGAAACTGAAGTCCTTGTCCAGGAACACCGAGACCAGCAGCGGCGACGCGTGATCGGGATCGATCGCGCCGTCGTCGACAAACTCACGGATGCCGGTTCGTTCCACCACGGCGTCGTGGTAGCGCTCGACCAGCTCGGCCTCGTCGACCAGATCACCGGAAGCCGTGTCGTACCAACCCGGTTGGGGGTCGTCTTCCCAGCGGATCAACCCGGTGGTCCAGGCCAGCTCCAGTACGCCAGCCGCCGACAATTCGTTGTCGACCTCCATCTCGAACCGGGTGCGCGACGAACCGTACGGGCCGAGTTCGGCGCCGCCGACGATCACCACCAGGTCGGCCGGGTCGACGTCGAGGTCGTCCCATTCCGGCGGCGGTGCCGGGGTGTAACCGCGCGGCGGCGACGGCAGCGCGGCGATGGTGCCCTCGGCCGCGGTGTCCTCGGCCTCGTCGTCCGATGCCGACGTCGCCTGCTCGCGCGCCTTTGCGGCCAGCTCGGCCATGTCGAGGTTGGCCTCGCCGAGCCCGCCGGTCAGGTCCGCCTCGATCGGCTTGCCGGCCGCGGCGACCTTGGATTCCACATCGCACAGGCTCAGCAGCATCGCAGCCATCTGGTCGGTGGAGTAGGTCGTGACACCGGCCTCTTCGACGGCGGTGACGATGGCGTCGTTGTGCCCCATCAGCCCGGTGCCGCGGGTCCAGCCGATCAGCGCGTGCGCCAGGCTGACCCGGGCCGCCCACGAAGACTCGGCGTGCCAACGACTCACCAGCGCGTCCAACGCCGACTTGGCCTCACCGTAAGCGCCATCACCGCCGAACATTCCGCGGTTGGGCGAGCCGGGCAGCACCACGTGCAACCGCGATGCGATGTCGCGCTCGGCGCCGATGGTCGATAGACCAGCGATCAGCCGCTGCACGGCCCACAACAACACCTTCATCTCCATCTCGGAGCGTGAGCCCGCCTCGGAGAGGTCGCCGACCACCCGCGGTGCCGCGAACGGGAACAGCAGCGTTGGGGTCTGCGCGTCCTTGACGTGAATCGACTGTGGCCCAAGGCTTTCGATTTGCTCGTTGCCAACCCATTCGACCAGTGCGTCGATGTCGGAGTAGGACGCCATGTTGGCCGCCAACACCCACAGCGTCGCGCCATAGCGGGCGTGGTCGCGGTACAGCGCGCGGTAGAAGGCCAGTCGCTCCTCGTCCAGCTTTGAGGTGGTCGCGATGACGGTGGCACCGCCGTCGAGCAGTCGTGCTGCCACTGACGCGGCGATCGAACCCTTCGAAGCTCCTGTCACGACGGCGATTTCGCTGCTGTGCGGGCCGGGATCCGGGTTCTCGGCTCCCGCGGCGATGCGGCCGTACAGCGACGCGTGGATCTGACGACCCGCGGCCAGCGACTTGCCCTGCCACCAGGTGGCTTGAGTGGCGACCACATGGCCGGCACCCTCGAACCTTTCCGACAGCCGCAGCCAGTCGGAGTCGATGTCACCTTCATCGGACAGCCACAGCTTGACCAGGTCCTCGCGGGCGCTGGCCCAGCGGTCGTCGAACACGACGGCCTTCTTCGAGTCGAACACCGGCGCCACCAAACGTGGCCAGTCGGCACCCAATTCGCCGGTGACCAGGTCGATGAGCTCGGCATCGGTGGCCGCAGGCAGCGCCCCGGCCGGCTCGTCGAGACCCAACTGACCCAGCACCAGGCGGGCCGCCGACGCGAGCACACCGTCGCGCCCGGTGATCTGATCGGTGAATTCGGAGAGCGCGGCGGCGTCGACGGTCGCTCCACCGCCACCGCCCGCCGACGGCAACGCCACCGAGATGCCTTGCCGTGCAGCGACGGCGGCGACCGCGGCGTCGACGACCTTGTCGACCGACCCCGCATCGGTCAGGGCGCCCTCGTGCAGATGGCCCATCGCACCGCCACGAACACTGGTGCCTTCGCGGGTTCCCAGCGCGACTTCGACGGTCACGTGTTTGGCCCACCCCGCGCCGAGCTCCCAGGTCTTGGTGACCCGCTCGGTGATGGCGGCAGGCCGCTTGCCCGACGGCCCGAGAACCGTCTTGAGCTGATCGTTGATGGCGTCGGAAAGCACTGGGCCGTAAGGCTTGTAGGTGCGTGCCAGCTTGGTGACCTGCGCCCGCAGTCCCGCCAGGTCGGCCTCGGCGGCACCGTCGATGGCTCCCAGGTTCAGCTCAGAACCCAGGTCGACCAGCAGCTGGTTTCGCCGCGATGACGCCCCGTCGGTGATGGACTCGATGGAGTCGAGTTGCTCGATCTGGTCGATCCGCATCTTGGCCGACAACGCGATCAGCGCCAGGGTGGCGTCGGCGGCGTCGAATCCGATGTCGTCGGGGGCCGCACCCGAGGGGGCCGTGGGCGTGGGGGCCGGTGCGGCCTGCACGCTGGCGGCACCTTCCGCCGCGGCCGACTCGGCGGCGGGCTCCGACGCGTCGTCGGGCTCGGGCTCGGGGTCGGTGTCGTTGGCGAACAACACCGCGGCGTCACGCTCGGCGTTGAGCACTTCCACTGTGCTGTGGGCGTATTCGGGCAGCTTGAGCGTATTGGCAGCCAGTCCGGCGACGGTCGGCGCGGTCTTCACACCGATCTCGACGAACCGCTCCACACCGAGACCGCTCGCGGCCTCTTCGATGAACAGCAGGTCCTGGGTCTCGATCCAGCGCACCGGGCTGGCGAACTGCCATGCCAGCAGCTCGATCAACACCGTGCGGGCCATGTCGCGCGGCCGGTCGCGCAGCCACGAGTCGTAGTCGGCGAGGATCTCGTCGAGCGGTTCGGCGGGCACCAGGTCGCGGATCTCCTGGATGAAGTCGCGGTCCAGGGTGAACGGCCGCGGCACCAGGTTGGGAATATAACGCCCGATGATGATGTCGGGGTCCTTGTCGCGCGGCATGACCCGCTCCAGCGAGCGGCGGAAGTCGGCCACTCCGACCCGCAGCACGCGGGAGTGGAACGGCACGTCGATGCCGGGCACCAGAATGAAAGAGCGCTTCCCACCGCTGATTTCGCGGCGGCGCTCCACCTCGGCCTCGAGCGCCTCCAAGCCCCGCACCGTGCCGGCGATCGCGTACTGCGAACCACGCAGGTTGAAGTTCACGATCTCTAAAAACTCACCAGTATTCGCCGCGATTTCGGCGACGAAGTCGGTGACCTCGTCGTCCGGCAGGTCGATCTGCGACGGCCGGATCGCCGCCAACCGGTAGTTGGAGCGGCCCAGCTCGTCGCGCGGCACGATGTCGTGCATCTTGGAGCCGCGGTGGAACACCATCTCCAGCAAGGCTTCCAGCTTGTAGATGCCCGTCACGCAGGCCAGGGCGGTGTACTCACCGACCGAGTGGCCGCAGGCGATGGCGTCCTCGACGAAGGCGCCCTGCTCACGCATCTCGGCGACCTGCGCAGCGGCCACGGTCGCCATGGCGACCTGGGTGAACTGTGTCAGGTACAGGACACCTTCGGGGTGGTTGTAGTGCACGCCGCTGGCGATGATGCTGGTCGGGTTGTCGCGCACCACGTGCAGCACCGAGAAGCCCAGCGTGTCGCGGGTGAACTTGTCGGCGGTGTCCCACACCTTGCGGGCGGCCTTGGACCGGGCCCGCACCTCCATGCCCATGCCCTTGTGCTGAATGCCCTGACCCGGGAAGGCGTAGACCGTCCTGGGCGCGGCCAGCCGCGCGGTGGCCGACATGACGAGGTCTGTTCCGATCTTGGCGGTGACCTCCAAAATCTCTGCGCCCTGGTCGATTCCGACGCGGTCGACGCGGAAGTCGACCTGATCGCCGGGACGCACCATGCCCAGGAATCGCGCGGTCCAGCCGACCATGCGGGCCGGCGGGCGGGCCTGGCCGTCGGCGGCGGTCACCGCGTGCTGCGCGGCGGCCGACAGCCACATGCCGTGCACGATCGGCGATTCCAGGCCGGCCAGCAGCGCGGCGGCCCGGTCGGTGTGGATCGGGTTGTGGTCGCCGGACACCACCGCGAACGGGCGCATGTCGACCGGCGAGGTGATGCTGACGTCGCGGCGGCGACGGCGCGGGGTGTCGGTCGCGTTCTCCGACACCGCGCCACCGGCCCGGACCGGGTCGGTGAGCTCGGCGGCACCGGTGCGGCCGAGGATCGCGAAGCGCTCCGCGAGGGTGGCGATCGTGGCGCCGTCGGGACCGGTCACCGTCACCGAAACGGGAACGACCCGGCCCATGTCGGTGTCGATGGCCGCCGAAGCCGTTGCGGCGACCGTCAATTGGGCCGGCGTCGCCGGCAACCGGCCGACCATGTCCGCGGCGTGGTCCAGATGCACCAGGCTCAGCAGGCCTTCGACCACCGGCACACCGGCCTCGGTGATCGCCGAGCCGATGGTGGCGAAAACCGCCGGCCAGCAATGCCCGACGAGCGCGTCGGGCACCGTGGTGAGGCTGGGCGCCAACGGCTCGCCAAAGGTCGCGGTCACACCGGTGTGGTCGGCGACGCGCTCGGGGTCCCAGTCCACCGTCGCGGTGGCGGTGCCGTCGGTGACCGGCGGCAGGAACTCCGGCCCGTCGACGCCCGCGGCGATCGCCAGGACCGCGCGCATGGCGGTGGCGGCGTCGTCGGTGGAGACCATGGGAATGCCACCGTCAATGGTGTTGGCGCGCAACGTGAATGGGATGTCGATCCAGACGCCGGAGATCGGCACGCTGAGGACGACGTGCTCACCATCCGGGTTGACCTGCAACCGTGCCCCGGTGGACGAGTGGGTGGCCCGCTGGCTTTCGGGTCCGTCGTGCACCAGCCACTCGGCCGGCTCCGCGATGCGGTGCACCGGGTTGGTGGTGGTGCGCCCGGCCCACAGCACGTCGGGCGCGTCGAGCACGACTGCCAGCGGCCCGGTCACATCCGGACGGCCCAGCCGGCGCGACCGGACGGCCTTCGGCTCGGCCCCGGACTCCAGCACCTCGTCGACGGCGGCCTGCTCGAAGCGGTCGAGCAGCTCGCCGACCGGCTCGTCGAGTCGGGTGATGCCCGCGACCGCTGCGGTGCCGGGGATGATGCAGACCTGGTCGGCGTCGTAGCGGGCATCGTGTGCCTGCCACAGCGAGTCGCTGCGCCACCAGCGCCGCACGTCCTTGTCGATGACGGGGACGAAGTTGACCGGCTTGCCCAGCGTCTTGCACAGCGTGACGAAGAACGGCACGTCGGCGGGGTGCAGCACGGCGGTGTCGGCGTCGGGGTAGCCCGCGAGCAGCGCGGCGATCGCGGCCTCCGGGTTCTCCAGCAGCGCCTCGTCGTTGTACAGGGTGTCGATCGGACCGTGGTCCTGGGCGTGCAGGCGCGCCTCGGCGCGCTGCAGCATCTGCTGGAACCGGTCGCGCCAGGTGTCGGCCAGCCAGGGGCTGCCGGGCGACGCGGTGTCGGCGGTCGAGTCGCCCTCCCCGATGGCCAGTTCGACGTAGCGCCGCAGCCACTGCAGGTAGGTCATCTCCTTGACGTCACCGAAGTACGGCTTGGCGGTGTTGGCCATCGCCGCGATGATCTCGTCGCGGCGCTCGGCGACCGCGTCGGCATCACCGGCGACCTCGTCGAGCAGCCGGCCGCACCGCGAGGCGGAGTTGTCGATCTCGTGGATGTCCGCGCCGAGCTGGCTGCGGCTGGAAGCCATGCCGCCCTGGGCTTTTCCGGCGCCGATCCACTGGTCGGTGCCGTTGGTCTCGACCAGCATCCGCTTGACCGACGGCGAGGTGGTGGCCTCCAGCGTGGCCATCGCCGCGGTGCCGACGAGGATGCCGTCGATCGGCATCGACGGGAAGCCGTAGGACTGCGACCACCGACCGGACAGGTATTCGGCCGCCCGCTCGGGGGTGCCGATGCCGCCGCCGACGCAGACGGTGATGTTCGCGCGCGACCGCAGCTCCGAGTAGGTCGCCAGCAGCAGGTCGTCCAGGTCTTCCCAGGAGTGGTGGCCGCCGGCCCGCCCGCCCTCGATGTGCACGATCACCGGCTTGGTGGCCACCTCGGTGGCGATGCGGATGACCGAGCGGATCTGCTCGATGGTGCCCGGCTTGAACACGACGTGGCTGATGCCGACGTCGTTGAGCTCGTGGATCAGGTCCACGGCTTCCTCGAGGTCCGGGATGCCGGCGCTGATCACGAGGCCGTCGACGGCCGCGCCGGACTGGCGGGCCTTCTGTACCAGCCGCTTGCCGCCGACCTGCAGCTTCCACAGGTACGGGTCCAGGAACAGCGTGTTGAACTGGTAGGTGCGGCCCGGCTCGAGCAGCCCGGACAGCTGGTCGGTGCGGTCGGCGAAGATCTCCTCGGTGACCTGCCCACCACCGGCGAGCTCGGCCCAGTGCCCGGCGTTGGCCGCGGCGGCGACGATCTTGGCGTCGACGGTGGTCGGGGTCATGCCGGCGAGCAGGATCGGCGAGCGCCCGGTCAGCCGGGTGAACTTGGTGGAGAGTTTGACCCGGCCGTCGGGCAGGCGAACCGCGGTCGGGGCGTAGCTGGACCAGGCGCGGGCCACCTCGGGGGTGGCGCCGACGGTGAACAGGTTGCGCTGACCGCCGCGGGTCGCGGCAGGCACGATGCCGACGCCGAGGCCGCGGATCACCGGCGCGGTCAGCCGGGTCAGGATGTCGCCGGGACCCAGGTCCAGGATCCAGCGGGCGCCTGCGTCGTGCACCCGGGTGATCTCCTCGACCCAGTCGACGCCGCTGACCAGGATGGCGTCGGTCAGGTGGCGGGCCAGCTCGACGTCCAGGCCGACCTTCTCGGCCCAATTGCCGACGATGTCGATGCCGTCGGCCAGCCGCGGCGTGTGGAAGCCCACCTCGACCTGAACCGCGTCGAAGACCGGCGCGAAGACGTCGCCGCCCCGCAGCTTGTTCTTGCGGTCGGCTTCTTCTTTCTCGGAGATCTGCTGGCAGTACAGCTCGAAGCGGGACAGCTGCTCGGGGGTGCCGGTGATCACGACCGAGCGCCGGCCATTACGGATGGACAGCACCGGTGGCAAAACGGTCCGCACGTCCTGCGCGAACTCCTCGAGCAGGTGGCGGATGCGCTCGGGGTCGGCGTTGGTGACCGACACCATCGGCGAGCGGTCGCCCAGGATGGAGATGCCGCGGCGACGGGCCACCAGCGTTCCGGCCGCGCCGATTAGCTGCGCCATCGCCAGCAGCTCCACGTCGCGAGCCCCACCGGCCTTGAGCGCCTCGACAGCCAGCACGCCCTGGGAGTGCCCGGCCACCGCCACCGGCGGCGTCTCGACGAGGTCCAGGCCCTGGCGGCTCAGCGCCCTGATCGCCGCGATCTGGGTGAGCAGCACGCCCGGCACCGACACCGCGGCGGAGGTCAGGTGCTTGTCCGACGGAACCGGGTCCTCGGCCGCCAGCGCGCGCACCCACCGCAGCGGCTCGAAGCCGATCGGACGCACCACGACGAGTTCCTTGGCCACCGGCTCCAGCAGCAGTTCGACCTCGCCGACCAGCGTGGCCAGGTCGGTCTCGATGCCCGCCGAGGACACCAGCTCTTCCAGCGTTTCCAGCCAGGCGCTGCCCTGTCCCCCGAATGCGACTGCGTACGGTTCGCCGGCCGCCAGACGGTCGACCAGAGCGTGGGTGCTCTGCGGACCACTTCCGTCGCGGTCTGCGGACACCCGGCCATGCTCGTGGATCGTCACGTTCTGTATCTCCCTGTATGCGTCTTTACGTATCGGTTCTTCAGCCGGTGCAGGACCGGCGGGCAGTACCTCGTCGATTCCGCTCTGAATCGCAGCCAAAAAGCAGGTGACCGGTGAGTTGTCGGTGGGCCACTCAGGTGAGCCGGGCGGCGTGGCCGACTCCATCGGCTGTACTAAGAGTGTCATAAGGATTCGCGCGCTTTTCGCGTGCTGATCGGTTACTGGTGAGTTCTACGCGCGGGTAACCGTGTCGTGGGTAACACCGCGATTAACCCCGCCCGTGGGCGTCTCGAACAAACGTCCTGCGTGCAGGTGGTTACGGTCGAGTAGCTATAACTTCGCTGTTCAAGGCCGCATTGTTATCAAATCGTTATGTGAAAATTTTCCACTTCGCGCCGCGCGAGACCGGCCGTCTACTTCGCGCTCGAACGCGCGAGGGCGTTGGCGGCGCCGGACGAACGGCGAACGAGTGTTTGCTGGAATGCGGCCGACGGAGGCGGTGTGGGCGCGATGCGGTACGGGACGGGCCCCGCGATGGTGTACGGGGCTTGTCTAGAACTCAGGCCCACTGCCCGTATTGGGGCTTGAGGATTTCGTTGATATCCACTCCCACCCCGCCGACGCTGCGCTTATCGATCTCCACCTGGTGCAGATTCGCGGCCGGATGGGCGTATCCCTTGGGCGATCCCCAGTTGTGCTGCCAGAAGTAGGAGCCCAGCCCGTCGTGCAGCGCCCAGTCGATGGTCTTGGAGTTGGCGTAAACACCCGTCCGCTGGTGTCCGACCACCGATTCCCAGGCGCGCAGGTACGGCGCCACTTGGTTCTTGTACTGCTCGTAGGACGGGTCGTCGTCGATCGAGGCATAAATCGGGGCGCTGGCGGGGCCGCCGGCCGCGGCGTGCAGCTGCATGCCGCGTTGTGCGTGCTGCTGACCGGCGCCGGCGCCGCCCAGCCAGTCGGAGGTGCTGCCCTTGCCGTACTGGTAGCAGGAGACGATTTGCAGGCCGTTGCTGTTCAGGTCCCGCGCCTCGGAGACCAGAATCGGCTTGCCCAGCATCCAGTTGCCGCCCGGCCGGCGATCCGACACGTACCGGATCGACCCCACCGCGCCGGCGGCCCGGATCTGGCTGGCGGGGATGACCCCTGCCGCGTAATCCAGCAGGGTGCCGAGGGAGGCCGACGCGGGCGCGGCGTGCAGCGACGAGGCCGCGACGCCGACACCGACGAGGGCAGGGGTCGCGGCGGCGAATTTCAGCACGTCACGGCGGGTAAACGACACAGCGATAGGGTACGGCAGAAATAACACTGGACACATTAGACACAGTGGTCACATCTGCATCACATCTCGTGCAGCGCCGGTTTAGCCGCTGGCAGCACGATGACGCTCACGGTTTCCAGGCCCCGCTGGGCCGTTCGGGTGGCGATCTCATCGATGCAGAGCTCAGCGGCCGGGTTGATCGATCGCGCCCAGGCCCGGAACCCCTGCACGATCACGGGGTCATGTTCGAGCAGCGGCCGCACACCCCGCAGCACACGGATCACGTCGTCGGGCAGCGGATCGGCCAGCTGTTGCTCAATCCAGGTGTGCGCGAGTTCTGTTGCAGCCGAAAGATTCTCGCCTAGTGCAATCACATCGCCCGCGAGGGTGCGCAACCGGTCGAACAGCACCCCGCGCCCCGGCGTCTCGGCGAGCTGCTTTAGCAACGTGGTGGCCGCCGGCGGCAGCACCATCTGCCCGAATAGCGCGGGGACCGGCAGTTTCCACTCTTCGAAGAGGTCGGCGTACATCGCGGCGATGGGCGCCGATAGCGGAGCGCTGAGCCGCCCGATGACGCCGATGCTGTCGCGGTGCGTGGTCGCCAGGGTGCGCAAGATGTGTTCGTTGACACCCCCGTCGCCGCAATCGGTGGCCGCATCGATGGCTGCGATCAGCTGGTCCAGCCGGTCCCGCTGATGCACCAGCAGCGTGCGGTGCTCGTCCAGCAGGTCGGCCAAGGTGGTCTGCCCGCCGTCGACGAGTCGTTGGATGTCGTTGATTCCGACGCCGAGGCTTCGCATCAGATCGATGCGTAACAAGTCGAGGACCTGCTCGACATCGAAGACTCGGTAGCCGTTGCTCAGATACTCCGCGCGCAGCAACCCGATTTTCTCGTAATGGCGGATCCGGCCCGCAGCGATGCCGGTCAAGGCCGTGACGTCGCCGATCAGCAACTTCTCAGCCACCCCTTGACCTTACAACTGTGACAAGGTCTGTACTGGGCCGATGGACCACGACCAGCTTGTCGACCTGACCCGACGGGCTTTGAAGTTGGCGCGCGACAAGACGACCGACCTCGCCGCAGGCCAGCACACGGTCGATGCGCGGGACTACTCCTCCCCAGAGCGGCATCACAGCGACCGGGCCCTGATGCTGGCCAGCCCGCAGCTCGTCGGCTACGCCTCCGAACTGGCCGGACCCGGCGCGTACTGCACCAAGACGGTGATGGGGCGGTCCGTCCTGCTGACCAGGACGTCCGACGGGTCGGTCAAGGCGTTCGACAACGTCTGCCTGCACCGGCAGTCGCAAGTGGTAACCGGATGCGGCACCGCCAAGCGCTTCAGCTGCCCGTACCACGCCTGGACCTACGACAACAGCGGCAAGCTGGTCGGGCTGCCGGGCCGCGAGGGCTTCCCCGACGTGGCCGTCAGGTCCGCCGGTCTGACCGAGCTGCCGGCCGCCGAGTTCGCCGGTTTTCTCTGGGTGGCGCTCGACGCCAGCGCCACGCTCGACGTCGCCGCCCACCTGGGGCCGCTGGCCGAGGAGTTGGAGTCATGGGGCATCGGGCACTGGTCGCCGTTGGGCGAGAAGGTGCTCGACACCCCGATCAACTGGAAGCTGGCCGTCGACACCTTCGCCGAGAACTATCACTTCGCGACGGTGCACCGGGACACCTTCGCCACCATCGCCCGTAGCAACTGCACGGTGTTCGACGCCTACGGACCGCACCACCGGCTGATCTTTCCGCTGAACGCGATCCTCGACCTGGAGGACGTCCCCGAGGAGCAATGGGATCCGTTCCACAACATGGTCGTGATCTACGCGCTGTTCCCCAACATCGTGCTGTCGGTGACCATCGCCAACGGCGAGCTGTTTCGCATCTACCCGGGCGACGAGCCCGGACGATCGATCACGGTGCATCAGAATTCGACCCCGCTGGACCTCTCCGAGGAATCGGTGGCCGCCGGCGCCCAAGCCGTCTTCGAGTACGCGCATGCCACCGTGCGCGACGAGGACTACCGCTTGGTCGAGGGTCTGCAGGCCAACATCGAATCGGGCGCGCACGATCATCTGGTGTTCGGGCGCAACGAACCGGGATTGCAGCATCGCCACCTCAGCTGGGCCGCGGCGCTGGAAGCCGCGTCAACCGCCGGCTGACTACTTCTCGGACAGCGCGGCGATCAGGTCATCGAGAAGCGTTGCGAGCGCGCCGTTTTGCGCGGGTGCCGCGCCGGTCAACAGCTCGACCGCTTCGCTGCGACGCCCGGCGGCGACCAACGGCACCAGCCGATCGACCACCGACTGTAAGCCGGAGTCGACGTCGGCGACCGTGGTGGCCAGCACCTCGACCAGCTCCCAGTCCCGATACATCGCCAACGAGCGTTCGTTGAACGCGAACCCGGTCACCGGCTTGCCCCACAGCGTTCCGGTGTAGCGGTACGGGCCTTCCATGTATTCGATCGGCAGGCCGTGCGCCGGGGCGGGCACCAGCGGCTCACCGACCAAGTCGAGTTGCATTGTCGCGCAGGTTATCCGGTGCCGGTCGGGCATGTAGCGGGCCGAGGAAGGGGGGCGCACCAGCGGCCGCACGTTCTCCGGCCAGCGCACATAGCTGCTGATCGTGACCTCGACGTCCTCGGCGCATTGCGGCGGGATGTCGGGATCGGGGTGGCTCATCGTCACACCGGTAAACGGTTGCAGCGCATTGTCGTTCGTGCGGTCGAACTGACGCCAGATGCTCACGTCGACGCCATTGTCGAAGTTGATGGTGCGCCACTCGTGCGACCTGGCCCGCGGGTCTCCGTCGGTTCCTCCCCCGCCCGCATACCTCGGGAACCACTGCCGGTCGACGTGGCCGGCGTCGCCGCTGACCTGCTGGACGACATCGCCCCACCGCAGCGTTCCCGTCATCGCCATCCCGGTCTGGAAGTAGGAGTAGGTGTCGGGTTGGCCGAAGCAGGCGATCTTGCCGTTGTACGTCGACGCGCCCAGCGGCGTCGGCGGGCGCGTCGGGGTGACGACCAGGTCCAGCCGCATCGGCCGCTGCTGATGATCCGTGCCCACCAGGCTGACCCGATAGGTGTAGGGCAGTAATTCGCCGTCACCGTCGAGGCAGGTGGTCCACGACGCGGCGCCGGCGCCGCTCTGGTAGCTGATGTCGAGATGGCCTGCGGCCATGGACATTTTGCGCTGGGATCCCGGCTCCATGTTCTTTGGCGGCATGTCGTAGTCGGTGTAGGTGCCGTAGTCGCCGGTGTCGAGATCGAACAGCGCCAACGTGTAAAAGTCGGCGACGACCGTTCCCCCGGGTTGGTTCTTGTTGAAGATGGTCAGGAAGGCGAACGACCGGTCGCTCTCGGCGGCCTGCAGTTGACCCGCGATGAACCAGGTGTCGGACTCCTGGTCGGGGTGCTCGCCCTCGGCGGCCGGGAAGTCCAGCTGCGGGTCACCCGGCACCAACTGAAACGGGTAACGGCGCCAATCGTTTTTCATGCCAACCTCGTTCTTGCAGGACACAGTGACAGCCGGGGCCTTTTTTCGCTATGTTAGCGTCAATAGCGAATTTACGGCCACGCTCCAGCCCCTTCCGTAGGAAGTGCCCCGATGACAGACAATTCCGGCCACCGTTCCTATAACGAGTTGTTCGTCGGGGGGCAGTGGCGTAAGCCCGCCAATCCGCAGCAGCTCGCCGTGATCTCGCCGCACTCCGAAGAGCCGATCGGGCACGTCCAAGTGGCCGGCCCCGAAGACGTCGACGTCGCTGTCGCGGCCGCGCGGCAGGCCTTCGACCACGGCCCCTGGCCGCGGCTCACGCACGCCGAGCGGATGGCCAAAGTCGAAGAGCTCGCCGCGATTTACGCCGGGCACGTCGACGAGATGGCCGACCTGATCACCGACGAGATGGGGTCGCCGCGCAGCTTCTCCCGGATGGGCCAGGGTGCGGCTGCCGCGGCGATGATTCACCTCACGCTCGCCGCGGCTCGGGAGTTTCCCTGGGTGGAACGCCGCCAGGGTGTGCTCGGCGAAGTGCACCTGCACCGGGCCCCAGTCGGGGTGGTCGGGGCAATCGTGCCATGGAATGTCCCGCAATTTTTGATCATGCCGAAGCTGATTCCGGCGCTGATCGCCGGCTGCGCGGTCATCATCAAGCCCGCGCCCGAAACACCTTTGGACGCTTTGTGGCTGGCCGAGATGATCGAGCAGCTGGGCCTGCCCGACGGGGTGGTATCGGTGCTGCCCGGCGGCACCGACGTGGGCGAGGCACTGGTGCGCCACCCGGGTGTCGACAAGATCGCATTCACCGGCTCCAGCGCCGTCGGTCGCCGCATCGCCACGCTCTGCGGCGAGCAGCTCAAGCGGGTCAGCCTGGAACTGGGCGGCAAGTCGGCGGCAATCGTCCTCGACGACGCCGACTTCGGCAAGACGGTGGCGGGACTGAAGTCGGCCAGCCTGATGAACAACGGACAGGCCTGCGTCGCGCAGACCCGCATCCTGGTCAGCGAAAAACGCCACGACGAATTCGTCGACGCACTGGCCGGGATGATGTCGGAACTGAACGTCGGCGACCCCACCGACGAGAACACCGACATCGGACCAATGTTCGCGAAACGGCATCAACACCAGGTGCAGGAGTACATCCGGTCGGGGCAGAGCGAGGGCGCCCGCATCGTGCTCGGTGGCGTCAACACCACCGAAGAGCGCGGCTGGTACGTGCGCCCGACGCTGTTCGTCGACGCCACCAACGACATGCGCATCGCCCGCGAGGAGATCTTCGGCCCGGTGCTGACGGTGCTGCGTTACCGCGACGAAGAAGACGCGCTGCGCATCGCCAACGAGACCGATTACGGCCTGGCCGGTTCCGTGTGGACCGCCGACATCGCGCACGGCCTGGAGGTCGCCGCACGGGTGCGCGCCGGCACCTACGGCATCAACATGTACACCCTCGACATCGGCAGCCCGTTCGGCGGTTTCAAGCATTCCGGCATCGGGCGCGAGTTCGGGCCGGAGGGCCTCGACGAGTACGTCGAGCTGCAGACGGTGATCGCCGGCGGAAAGCTGCCTCCGCTATAAAGCATTCGGCCAGAACGGATTCCGGCCGAGCAGCGCGAGCAGCCGCACCTGCGGATCGCCCTCGCCGCTCACCGCGACCGGGGCGCTGAACATTCCGGACGCGATCAAGGCGTCGTGATCGGGCGGCAAGCCGGCGCAGAACGATTCACACCAGCCAGGGTCCAGCCGGTCGTCGGCCCCGACCGCGCGGGCAAGATCCCAGGTGTGCACCAGCACGTCGCGCGTCAGATTCGGCAGCAGCGGGTAGGCATCCGAGCGCACGGCCCGGCCGGAATCGAAGGCCGCCGCCAGCGCGGCGTAGGTCGCCCGCCACCGCGCCTGCGGGTCGTCTCGCGGTCGTTCGGGTTTGAGCCCCAAGGGCCGCAACAGAAGTACGTCGTGAAAGCCGATCACGTGTTCGAGGACTCCCCTGGCGTCCCACTCCTCGCAGGGCGAGCGACGCTGCCAGTTGCCGTCCGCCGCCGCAACCGCGTCACCGAACCGCCGGCATACCGCCAAGTGCCTTAAGGCGAAGTCATCCATCGCCCGGCAGCTGCAGCGTGAGTTCGACCGGACAGCACAGCGCGCCGTGCTGGTTGGTCACCTCGATCTGGATGTCGACCAGGCAGCGCGGCGGATCCACCGACTCGTCGCAGCGCTTGGCCACCGCGCGGCCGCGGCCGATCATGGTGTCCCCCGCATACACCGAGGCGGCCAGCCGCAGGGATCGGCGCACCACCCGACTGCGGGGGCCCGCCCAGTCGGTCGCGACCCGGTCGGCGAACCCGGCCAGGTGCATAGTGTTGACGTAAATCGTTGGGCTGCCTTGGCTTTGGGCGTAGTTGGGATCGAAATGCCCGGGGAAATAATCCCACGTGGCCCCGGGGTTTTCGACCACGCGCTGATAGCTGATGTGGTCCACCACCTCGGGCAGCTCTACGGGAACGGCGATCTCGCTCCAATTCAGGTCCGCGGCGCTCATCCCGGCGCCCCGGGGGTGAAGCGGAACAACGTGTTGCGGCAGGTGGCGACGACGGTCCCGTCCTCGCGCCGATAGGTCTCCAGCGTTTCGACGAAATGGCCGACGCCCAGGCGCGTCCGCTTCTCCGGCGACACCGACACCAGCTCCTCGACCGCGGTGAGCACATCGCCCTCGAGGATCGGATGCGGAAACTCAACGTCGTTGGCCGCGTTGATGAATGTGGTCCCCGGCAACGGCACCCGCAGGACGAGGGATGCCGCCGGTGGCCTGCCGCCCGGCTGCCACGGCGGGGGTATCAGCCAGCCCATCAACAGGGCCGGCGGGGCCAGCAGGCCGCCCCAGGTTTGGCGCGCGAACTCGGCATCCCAATACGAACGGTTGCCGTCTTGCACCATGGCGGCGAACAACTGGATGCGCGCACCGCTGACCGGTGTCGCAGCGGTGCGTGGCGGGCTCGCCTCGCCCACCATCCGCAGCGCATCCTCGTAACTGCCAAAGGCCATTTGGTAGCTGAGGTCCTGATCCACGTATCGGACCTCTTACATGACGAGCGGGTGCCGGCTGGGCACCAAGTCCCACGCCAACTGGCGGGACGTGAAGTACCAGCCGCCGCGCTCGTAGGTCAGTTCGTCGGTGTACGTCCCGGTGGCCCGCAACGTGGTGTCGCCGTAAACGGCCGCGAAAAGCACAGCGACACAACGCTGAGTGGCGTTGACGCCGTCGACGTGAATCTCATGATCGACGGTGACCAGCCGCGCACCCTCGCCGCCATCGAAGGCCTGGCTCAGGTCGGTAAACGACTCGCCGTCACGCACATACGAGGCGCCGGAGTGGCGGAAGGTGGCGATCCAGCGATCGCGGTCACCGGCGGAGTAGGCCCGGTTGTGCCGCGCGTCGAGGTTCAGGATGCCGTCTCGGCCCATCGCGCCCTGCAGGAATTGTTCTTGCTGATACGTCAACGTCATCGCGGCACGCCGGCCTCTCTACGAAATGCCATGGAACAACTCATATGTAACCTCAATTTAACTCATGTCAGCGGCTCACGATATAGCCGCAACTTTCCCGATCCCAGGCTCCCGGAGTCAATCCTTGAGCGCGCAACAAGTCTTTACGTACGCGCCCAATAACGTTCTTCGGAAGTTCATTTACCGCCTCGACGTAGCGCGGCACGCAGAAGTAGGGCATGCGCGCGGCACAGAAGTCGAGCAGCTCGACGCAGTCCAGCTCGGCCCCGGGCCGCAAGACGACGACCAACAGGATGTCGTCTTCGCCCAGCTCGCTGGGCACCCCGATCGCGGCGGCCTCGGCGACGGCCGGATGGCCCATCACCACCGTCTCCACTTCGACCGAGGAGACGTTTTCGCCGCGCCGGCGCAGCGAATCCTTAATCCGGTCCACGTATGTCAGGTTCTGATCCGAATCGAGCCGACCGAGGTCGCCAGTGCGAAACCATTCCGGATGGGCATCCAGTCGCGCACCGTCGCCGACATAGCCCTCGCTCATCACGTGCGGATACCTTGGCCGGCAGGCGATCTCGCCGACCGCGCCCGCGGGCAGCGGATTGCCATCCGCGTCGACGATGCGCACGTCGAAGTTCGGGTTGGCTTGACCCGACGTTCCCGGAACTCCGTCGTCGGCAACGCCTTTGACGGCGATCGGAAAGGCCTCGGTCATCCCATACATCGTGACGATGCGACAGCCGTAGCGCCTTTCGATCTCGCGATAGGAGTCCGCGCCGATCGGCGCGGCCGAGATGAACCGCAGCGGCAGCTGGGCGTCACGCGGATCGGCGGGCAGATTCTGCAACATCGACACCATCGCCCCGGCGCCGGCGAAACCGACCGCGCCCCGGGCCCGCACGTCATCCCAGACCTCGCCGGGATGAAAAGCCTGCGCCAGCACCGTCGTTCCGCCGACCAGCATCGGGGCCAGCACGCTGGGCGCCGCGCTCAGATGGAACAGCGGCATCGCCGTCCACAGCGCCTCGCCCGCCGCGAACTGCCACGCCGAGGCGGCCGTCGCGGCCACGGTGAACAGGTAATTCCAGGTGGTGGCAACGGCTTTCGACGGCCCGGTGGTACCCGACGTGTAGAACAGCGCCCCCACCTCGTCGGGCGTCACGCCGGCGTCGGGCCCGGGGCCGGTGGCACCGCGCTCCAGCGCGTCGCACAGCGAATCATCCGCCACCACAACGTCTGTCACAGTGTCCAGGGCGCCGGCGACCTCGTCGACGCGGGGCCGGCGTTCGGCGTCGGTGAGGATGACCTTGGCCCGCGACAGCCGCAGGGTGTGCAGCAGGAACTCGCCCTTGTTGGCCGCGTTGACGGCCGCGCTCACCGCCCCGATGCGGGCCGCACCGAGCCAGAAATACACCCATTCCGGGCAGGTGCCGGTGAACAGCGCCACGCCGTCGCCGCGGCCCACACCCAACGAGGTCAGCACGGTCGCCGCCGCGACGGAACGCTGCCGCATCTGCTCGAAGGTCACGTCCGTTCCGGCAATCGACATCATCACGCGGTCGGGGTACTGCTCGGCGCGGCGATCGAGCACCGCGGGCACGGTGAATCGGTCGACGCCGAAATCGGCGGGCCCGGGCGGTCCGCTCCGGTCAGCGCACATCAGGCCTTCGCGGCCGCCGGGTCCGGGTCGCCCGACGCCGTGTAGCCGAAATCGGTGGACGAGGGCTCGGTGCCCGGGTAGAAGCGATGGGCCCAGCGGCGCAGGGCGGCGTAGTCGTGTGCCTCTTCGGGGGCCAGGTTCGGCTTCTCCAGGTACTTCATGTTCTCCCAGGTGAAGAAGTCCTGCTTGATGACCTCTTGCTGCAGCGCCAGGAATTTTCCGGCGCGCCCGGTGGGCACCTCACCGCTGTCGCCGGGCTCGCGGATGGACGCCTGGGTGAAGAAGTAGTCGGTGTAGTCCTCGTCCACCGGGGTCTGTCCGGTCACCTCGATGGTGGCCACCAATTCGCTGGGGAAGCGGACGATTCCGAGGCCCAGCGAGTAGTTGTCGTAGATGATCTTTGCGTCGACCGGGCCGTCGGGGGTCAGCCACGTCGCCTCGCGGCCGCCGCCGAAGTGGGCGCTGACCGTGGCGTGCAGGTGATACCCCGAGACCTCGAACGACGTGGTGTTCGCCGGGTTGGCGGCCTTGTGCACGTATTGCACGTGATACGGGTCGGCGGCGTTCTCGATGATCATCTGCGCGTGCACCTTGACCCTGTTCAGCATGCGGGTGTGCGGGTGCAGCGGGTAGTACTCGCCGGTCTCCAGTTCGGGCAGCACCGGCGGCTGCCAGTACGGCGCCCTGCCGTGGCGTTCGTGCCAGACCAGGATGTAGCCGTACCACTCCACGGTCGGGTAGGTGCGGACGCGGATGTTGTTCTTGCAGCCGATCTTGCTGTACGGGATCAGCGCGTTGGAGCCGTCGCCGCGCCACTGCCACCCGTGCCAGGGGCAGACGATGTTCTCGCCTTCCACTGTGCCGCCGACACCCATGTTGGCGCCCAGGTGCAGGCAATAGGCGTCCATCACCTGGACCTTGCCCGATGCGGTCCGGAACGCCACCAGTTCCTCGCCGAAATAGTGCATGCGCTTGACCTGACCGACGGCCAGCTCGGAGGCGAAGGAAACGATGAACCACCCCGTCGGAAATCGGTAGGTGGACAGCGCTATGCCGGTCGGACCGAACTCACGTTCCGACGGGTCTTGCTCTGACAATGTATCTGTCACGACTGCTCCGTATCCCACGCGGCCCGAGCGCAACTGGGCCGCCCTTGACTCACCGCGGTTCGACCGCAAGGTCTATTTTTACTATTTTAAGCATTGAACGTCAACGCGGGCGCCAGCGGGTGGCGCCTCGAGGTGCAAGTGTCGAGTGGAGTGTGGTTGACATGACAGCGGCTGCCGCGGTGGACCTATCCGATTTCGCCCTGTGGCGCAACGGTTTTCCCGACGAGTTGTTCGCCGACTTGCGGAGTACCAGGCCGCTTTTCCGGCACGAGCTGACGCCGGGTGTCGCCGACACGGTGAAGCGCCAATTCTGGGTGACCACCAAGCACCGGCATGCGGTCCGCCTGCACCGCGACGCCGACTCGTTCACCGCGGCCGACGGCCCGCTCATCCAGCCGGTCGCCATGTTCTCGTCGTTCCCGACGATCATCACGTTGGACCCGCCGGACCTGAACAAGCGCCGCAAGCTCATCTCGAACGCCTTCAATCCGCGGGCGATCGCCAAGCTGGAGGACGGCATCCGGGCGCGTGCGGCGCGGATGATCGACGCGCTGCTCGCCAAGGGCGGCGGCGACTGGATCGACGACGTCGCCGACGCGTTGCCGATGACGGTGATCGGCGACATCATCGGAATCCCGGACGACGACCGGTCGCGAATCTTCGATATCTTCGACCGCATCCTGAAGGTGCTTGCGCCCGAGGCGGGCCCGAGCGGACAGGTCGAACTCGAGCTGTTCGGCTCCGTCTTCGCGTACGCGATGGAGCTCACCGCCGACAAGCGGGGCAGCCCGACGGACGATATCTGGAGCACGCTGGCGACCGCGGTGATCACCGGCGACGACGGCGAGCAGTTCAGCCTGCCCGAAAACGAGCTGGAGTTCTTCTTCTTCGTGCTGGCCTTCGCGGGCAGCGACACCACGAAGAACGCGTTGGCCACCGGGCTGCAGGCGTTCGTCGCCAACCCGGAGCAGATCGAGCGGTATCGCGAGCAGGAAGCGTTGCGGCCCAGCGCTATCGAGGAGGTGCTGCGCTGGGCGTCACCGGTGGCGTACTGGACGCGCTCGGCCAAGGTCGACGTCGAGATGGACGGCCAACTCATTCCCAAGGGCGACCGCATCGTGTCGATGCTGCGGTCGGCCAACCGCGACGAGGAGGTCTTCGACTCACCCTTCGCGTTCGATATCGGCCGTCAGCCCAACCCGCACGTGGCGTTCGGCGGCGGCGGCCCACACCACTGCCTGGGCGCCATGCTGGCGCGCGCGGAACTGCGGGCGGTCTTCGACGAGCTGCTGCTGCGATGCGACGACATCACGCTCGGGCCCGCGAAGGTCGCGCATCCGAACCTGCTGACGAATATGTCGATCTACGACGAAATGGCGATCTCGCTGACCGAGCGGCGCTGATTCACTCCTGGATTCGCAGCGCGGCCTTCGGGCATTGCTCGACGGCGGCACGGACATCGATCTCGCGGTCCGGCGCCACCGGGCCGTCCGCGATCTGCACCACGTCCTCGTCCCCCAGCTCGAACACGTCGGGGGCGAGGGATTCGCAGAAGCCCTGGGCCTCACACAAGGTCTCGTCGACGGTCACGCGCATAGTTGCCTCACTCTCATAGACCCTTGGGGCGGGTCCCGATCACTTCGGTGGTTGCAAGGTTGGCGAGTTCTTCATCCGTCAGCCCGCAGCGATCGCGCAGTACCTCCCCATTGTGCTCCCCCAGGGTCGGCGGAGGCCGCAGCAGCCACCGGTCCTGGCCGGCCAGCAACGCGAACGGTGGGCAGGGATACAGCGCGGACCCGATGCTGGAGTGGTTCAGCGTCTCGAAGAATCCCCGGTCGCGCAGCTGCGGATTCTCGGTGACCAGCGAGGGCGACAGCGCGGGCGCGGCGGGAATGCCCGCGGCGGCCAGCCGCTCCACCGAGGCGGCGAGCGGCTGCCCGGCAAACCATTCCTGCAGCCGCAGGTCGACGTCGTCGGCGTGTCCTCGGCGCCCGGCGACCGTGGCCAGGCTCGCGTCACACCACGCCGGCCGCCCCATCAGTTCGACCAGCGCCGCCCACTGCTCATCGTCGCGGACGGTGACCGCGATCCAATCGTCGTCGCCGGCGCAGCGATAGAGGTTCTGGATCGCGTCGCCGAAGCCGCGATTGCCGCGGCGGCTCAAGGTGACTCCGAAGACCTCGGACTCGATCGCCTGAATTGCCGTGGCATTCAACACCGTTTCGAGCATCGGCAGTTCGACCAGCTGGCCGGTTCCCGTGCGTTCCGCGAAGCTCAGCGCGGCCAGCACCGCGAACGCGGCATGCACGCCGGCCAGCGGATCGCAGGCGCCGCGCGGCGTCACCGGCGGACCGTCGGGCAGGCCGGTCACCCAGGCAAGGCCGGCGATCTGTTCCATGGTGGGGGCGAACCCGACGCGCTCGCGCCACGGGCCGTCCAGCCCGAACGCCGGCATCCGCGCGACGACGAGCTTGGGATTGACCTTCAGCAATTCGTCTGCGGTCAGCCCGAACTGGTCCATCACCCGCGGGGAGAAGTTCTCGATGACCACGTCGGCGTCGGCCACCAGCCGCAGGAACAGCGCGCGTCCCGGCTCGGAACCCAAATCCAGGGTGACCGAACGCTTGTTGGTGTTCATCGCGTGGAACACCCAGCCGTACTCCCACCAGTCGTCCACGTCCTTGCGCATCCCACCCGAATACCGGATGCCGTCGGGACGCTGGATGGACTCGACCTTGAGCACGTCGGCGCCGAACGCGCCCAGCAGGTGTGTCGCGGCCGGCCCCGCCCAGAAGGCGGTGAGGTCGACGATCCGAACGCCCTCCAGCGGCCGGCCCGGGGCGGCCCCCAGGGGACCGAGTTCGCGTCGCTGCCAAGGAGATTCGTCGTCGTGGGCGCCGGCGGTCGCGGTGTCGCGCACCGGCGCGGCCGCGCATGCCGCCATCAGCCACGGCGCGCGTGGCTGCCGGAACCCGGCGGGGTTGTCGACGAACACGTCGCGCTGCCGCACGTACTCCGAATCCCGGATCGTCGAGCCGTTGCCCAGCGCGGCGATCGGGAGCCGGAACAGCTGCCCGAGTTCGACGATCTCCGCAACGGTCCGTGCGGTGAGCCAGGGACCGATCTGTTCGCGGATCAGGTCGCGGTAACCCCAGCGACCGATCTGAAAGCGCAGCTGCTCAATCTCTTCGAGCTGCGGGCACTCGACCATCGACAGGAAGTCGAGCCACTGCTGGCCAGTGACCATGGTGATGCCGACGTAGCCGTCCTTGGCCGGCTCGATCGACGGTACCTCGGTGGTGCGACGGACCGGCGGCACGCGCAGCAGCTGCGAATGCAACCATTCGCTGCTCTGCATCAGCGTCATCGCCTCGAGCATGGACAGGTCGAGATGCTCGCCGGGGCCGCCGTGCTCGACGCGGCGGCGCACCGCTAGGGCACCGAACGCGGCGAACACGCCGCCCATGTACTCCCCCAGGTCGCCGCCGATCGAAATCGGGGGGCCGGCGGGATCGCCGCGAAAGCCGGGCGAACCCGCCCACGCCTGCAAGGTGAATTCGCTGGCAGCGCGGTCGGCGAACGGCCCGGTCCAGCCGAAGTCGGAGATGGAGACGACGATCGCCTGTGGCGAATCGGCCAGCAACTGCCCCGGATCGATGCCCAGCGCGGCGGCCCGGGATCGACCGGCCGTGACGACGACCACGTCGGCGCCGGCCAATTCGGCGCGCAGCCGCCCCGGGTCTCCCGCGATGGCCAGGCTCTGCTTGCCGGCGTTGAGGTAGCTGTAGAACGGCGAGCCGGGCCCATCCGGGATCGGGGAACCGGTGGCGGAATAACGCCGCAGCCAATCACCTTGCGGGGGCTCGATTTTGCGCACCTGCGCGCCCGCGTCGACGAGCAGCTTGCCGCAGTAGCTTCCGGCGATCCGGTCACTGATTTCGACGACGCGCAAATCGCGCAGTGGCGTCGGCCGATTGCCGGATCCCTCGCTCACTCGCACCCGCCCTCGAATCAGAGAGGCTATTTATACCATTACTGCTAAAATAGCTAAGCCAGACGAGTGCGCCGGCCGGTTGCTGCCGCGGGCTCGCTCCCGATGTTTTCCTGCGAGGATTGGATGACCGCCCTGGGGATGGGTCCCGATGCCCGGCGCCGGCTCTCGGCCCCGCGTATCGCTGAAATCGTAGCCGACGAGTTGCGCCGTCAGATCATCGACGGCGACCTCGCCGACGGCGACCTGCTGCCCCGGCAGGAGGTGCTCGTCGAGCAGTTCAACGTCAGCCTGGTCTCGTTGCGGGAAGCGCTGCGGATCCTGGAAACAGAGGGCCTGGTCTCGGTGCGGCGCGGTAACCGCGGCGGCGCGGTGGTGCACGCGCCGGCCAAGACGAGCGCGGCCTACATGCTGGGCCTGCTGTTGCAGAGCGAGTCCGTCGAGGTCGCTGACCTGGGCATGGCGCTGCAGGAACTCGAACCGGCCTGCGCCGCACTGGCGGCCCGGCGGCCCGACCGGGCGGAAACGTTGGTGCCGGAGCTCAAGAAGATCAACGACGCCATGGCCGAGAACCTCGAAGACGGGCGGCTCTTCACCGAAATCGGCCGCGAATTCCACAATCTCGTCGTTCAAGGCTGTGGCAACCACACCATCATCGCAGTGGTCGGCAGCCTGGAGACGCTGTGGACCAGCCACGAACGCCAATGGGCGGACGAGAGCGCGGCGCGCGGCACCTATCCCTCGCTGACCCAGCGGCGCGCGGCGCTCAGCACCCATATCAAGCTGGCTGAGATGATCGCCGAGGGCGACGTCGACCGGGCCCGCCGCATCGCCGGCCGCCATCTCGCCGATACGCAGACGTACGTGCTGTCCGGCCGGCCCAAGCAGCGGATCTATGCGCTGTCGCCGCAGGCGTTGTCGCGCCCCCGCGATATCCGGCGCTAGGGGCCTGTCACGTCCAAGCGAACCGCATTGGTCACCGGCGGCAGCGGCGGGATCGGAAAAGGATGCGCCGCCAAGCTGTGTGAACTGGGGTACGACGTGGTGCTCGCGGCGCGCCGCGAAGCGCCGCTACGCGCGGCCGCCGACGAGATCGGCGCGCGCTACGTTGTGGCCGATGCGTCGGATCCCGACGGATTCGGTTCCGCGATAAGCGGATTGGACACCATCGACCTGGTCGTACACGCGGCGGGCACACTCGGCGGAACGTATGCGCGCAAGCAGACATTCGAGCAGTGGCAGACGATCATCTCCGCGAACCTGGACTCGTGCTTCGTGGTGACCGCAGCAGCGCTGCCGCGGATGCGCGCCGGATCGCGATTCGTGTTCATCTCGTCGTCGGCGGCGCACGAACCGATGATGGCCCGCACGGCCTACTCCGCGTCCAAGGCCGGCATGAACGCGTTCGCCCGCGCGTTGGCCCTCGAGGTCGATCGCGACGGCATCGCCGTGCACATCGTCACGCCCGGACCGGTGGAAACCGAGATGCTGCAAGATGTTCCGTTCGAGATGTACGCGATCCAGATCGCCGACGTCGCGGCGGCCGTCGCGTGGCTGGACACCGTCGATCCCGCGGTCGACCTGCCGGAGATCCGGCTGTCCGCGGTGCAGCGCGGCCCGTATGCCCGGCCGCCCGTCGTCCCTACCGAGGCCCGGCGCCGGCAGGGAACGGCTTGATCACCGACTCCCCGAATTCGTGCAACGAGTCCGGGGCGGCGAAATCGGCGAACCACACGTAGAAACGCTCGACGCCCTGGGCGGCCAGGCCGGCGAAGTGGGCGATCAGCGCGTCGGCGTCGCCGCAGACCAGTCCGGGTCCGAGGTTGCCGAAGCGCCGGGTGCTCACCTCGCGCACGGTGTCCACATCGTCGCCCGAGCGCGCGAAGCCGATCATCTGCTGGACCGACACCCGGGCGCCGCCCGCCTTCGGGGCCAGCCTGGGCAACCGATCGATGCAGTTCGCCTGCAGGTTCCACCAATCCGCGTGACTGCGAACCAGTTCCATCATGCGGGGTCCGCCGCCTCCCAGGACCAGCGGTATCGGGTGGTTGCGCTTCGGTAGCTGAACCGTTGCGCCCTCGGCGGCGTCGTCGCCCCAGTACTGCCGCAGCAACGCGAGGTGACGGCCGAGCTGCTCGACCCGGGCCACCGGATCAAGCTGGCCGACATCGAATCTGGTGAATTCCGCGGGCCAGGATCCCGAGCCGAGACCGAGATCGAACCTGCCTTCCGACGCGTCCGACAGGGTGACGGCCTGCTTCGCGAGCACGGCGGGATGCCGGAATGCGTCGCACAGCACCAGATGGCCGATCCGCAGTCGCTCCGTTTTGGCCGCCACCCACGTGGCAGTGGCCATTGCCTCCCAAATGCTTTCGTTCGGCAGGCCGGGCGCTTCAAGGTGATCGATGAACGCGATTCCGTCGAACCCGCTGGCTTCGGCGTGACGCGCGCGCTCCGTGATGTCGGCCGCCGACAGCCGCACCTGCGGCAGGAACAGATACCACTCGACCATGCGCCCGCCTCTGGGTGAGGTGATGTTGATCTCAAGCGCGATTGCGCCCGGATGGCTAGTTTACTATCTTTGCTATGTTAGGGCTCTTATGGATGTCGGACTAACTTCGGAGCAGCTGTCGCTGCGGGACACCGTACGCGACATTCTGCGCACCGAAAGTCCCACCGACGCAGCCCGCCAAGCGATGACCGATCCGGAGCGCTGGCGCGCGCTGTGGAAGACGGTAGTCGACCTGGGCTGGACCGAACTTGCCGCACTCGACGCCGACGGCGACTTCGGGCCCGTCGAGCTGACGCTGGTTCTCGAGGAGTGCGGCGCCGCGCTGGCACCGATTCCCTTGCTCAGCAGTATCGGACTGGCCGCGGGGGTGTTGCGTGCGGCCGGGCCGTCCGTCGAACCCCTGCTCGCCGACATCGCCGGCGGCGCCGTCGCCACACTGGCCGCGCATGCCAAGGGCTCCCGCCTGCCCGGCGCGACGGCGACGCTGCGGCAGGGCCGCTTGTCCGGACAAGCCGTTGCGGTGCCCAACCTGACTCGCGCCGAGCTGCTCGTCACCCTCGCGACGGCGGATGACGGATTGGTGGTCGCGGTGGTCCGCTGCGGCGACGGCGTGAGCGTCACGCCGCACGAGTCCACCGATCCCGCCCAACCGACCGCCGACGCCGAAATCGACGCCGAGCCGTTGGCCGTCGCGCCGATCGACCTCGAGGCGGCCTTCACCACGCCGCTGGTGGCCGCGGCCGCGGAGCTGATCGGCACGGCCAGCGCCGCCCTGCATCTCTCCGTCGAGCACGCGAAGGCGCGGCGGCAATTCGGCGCCCCGATCGGCGCCTTCCAGGGGATCAAGCACGCGCTGGCCGACAACTACGTCAGCATCGAGCGCGCCCGCAGCCTCACCTACGCGGCCGCCGCCCGGCTCGGCGAACCGCACACGCCCGACGTGTGGACCGCCGCCGCGCTGGCCAAGGCCGCGGCCTCCGACGCCGCCACCAATTGCGCGCGCACCGCGGTCCAGGTGCACGGTGCGCTAGGGCAGACCTGGGAGCACGACGCCCACCTCTATGTCCGGCACGCCTGGCAGGGCGCCACGATGCTGGGCGACAGTCGCGCGCTGTACAACGAGGTCGGCCGCCGCTTCGCGGGAGGTGCCGCATGACGACCACGACCGCGCCATCGGAGATCGTCGCCGAGTACACCGGCTGGCTGGCCGATTTTCTGCCGGACGACTACTACGAGAACTACCACCGGTACCGCTGGGACATCCCGCTGCGCCGCGACCATCAGCGCGCCGCCTTCGAGGCCGGATGGCTGCAGCCGACCTGGCCCCGCGAGCACGGCGGCCGCTCGCTGGGCCTGCGCGACGCGATGGAGATCCGGATCGAGGGCGCGCTGCGGTCGGCGCCCAAGCTGCCCAACGTGCAGGGCCCCGGCGTCGCCGCGCCGGGCATCCGGCAGTTCGGCACGCCCGCCCAAATCGAGCGGCTGCTGGTGCCGGTGCTGCGCGGCGACGAATGGTGGGCGCTGGGCATGTCCGAGCCCGAAGCCGGGTCGGACTTCGCCGGCCTGCGCACCCGGGCCGAGCGCGACGGCGACGTCTTCCGGGTCAACGGCCACAAGATCTGGACCACCCAGGCCCACGAATCACGCTGGTGCACTTTGTATGCGCGCACCGATCCCGACGCGCCCAAGCATCGCGGCATCTCCTGCCTGGTCCTGGACCTGACCGCCCCCGGCGTGCGCGTCGAACCGATCCGGATGTCCTCGATCTCCGACGAGACGTTCTGCGAGGTCTTCCTCGACGACGTCGAGGTGCCCGCGGAAAACCTGCTGGGGCCCGAGAACGGCGGCTGGAACGTCGCGCTGGCGTCGCTGCACCACGAGCGCCAGATGATCTGGATCATGAACTGGGTCGAGATCAGGCGCGGCCTCGACTCGGTGCGCGGCGGCAGCGAACTCGGCGGCGACAGCCCGGATCTGCACGCCGAGCTCGGATCGCTGCTCGCCGACGCCGAGGCGCTGCGGGCCACCGGCTACCGTGCCCTCGACAACGAACTGGCCGGCCGGCCCAGCCCCGAAGCCGACATCCTCAAGCTGCTGGGATCGGTTACCTTGCAACGGGTTTGGGAGCTCGCCGCGGCGGCCCAGGGACCCTCTTCCACCAATGACCCGGATCTGCTGTTCGAACGCCAGGACGCGCTGGCCGCGACCATCTACGGCGGAACGTCGGAGGTCCAACGCAACATCATCGCCGAGCGGCTGCTCGGGCTGCCGAAAGGGTGAGCACGATGGACTACGACCTCGGTGACGACGCCGTCGAACTGCGACACCGGCTGCGCGAGCTGATATCCCAGCACGTGCCCGCCGACTTCCTGGGTGCCTGCACCGAGGATCCCGAAGACCTGGCCACCACCGAGACGTTCTGCAAGCTGCTGGCCGCCGAGGGGCTGCTGGCCCTCGCCTGGCCGAAAGAGCATGGCGGCGGCGGCGGTTCGGTGTGGCAGCAGACGGTGCTGCGCGAGGAGATGTGGGCCCAGCACGAGCCGCGCGGCCCGCAGTACATGGGCATCAACTGGGTCGGCCCGGCGCTGATGCGCTACGGGACAGCAGAGCAGAAGGCCAAGCACCTGGCGGCCATCGCGTCTGGTGACGTGATCTGGTGCCAGGGCTTCTCGGAGCCGGAGGCCGGAACCGACCTCGTCTCGTTGCGCACGCGAGCCGTGCCGGACGGCGACGGCTGGCGCATCACCGGCCAGAAGGTGTGGACGTCTTACGCCCAAATGGCGTCGTGGTGCGTGCTGGCGACGTGCACCGACCCCGATGCGCCAAAGCACAAGCGGCTCACCCTTTTCCTGATCCCGATGGACCGGGCCGGCTTCACCGTGCGGGGGATCCCGTCAATGCTGGGGCCGCATCACCTCAACGAGATGTTCCTCGACGACGTGCAGGCGTTCCCCGGTGACGTGCTCGGCGAGCCCGGTGACGGCTGGCGGGTGATGCGGGAAGCCCTCGCGTTCGAGCGCGTCGGCATCGCGCGCTACGCGCGCTGCGAGTCGCTCCTGCACCGCATGCAGCAGCAGCTGGGCGACGACTGGGACCGGCTGCCCGAAACCATTCGGGCCCGCTGGGTCCGGGCGCTGGTCGACCTGCGGGTGGCCAGGCTGCTCGCGTATCGGGCCGTGTCGCTGCAGGACGATCCGTCAGCCGGGGCGGCGGCCAGCGCCGCCCGCATCGCCACCACCACCTGCGATCAGCAAGTGGCCGAGCTGCTGTTCGACGTGCTGGGTCCGACCGCACTGGACAGCGGTGTGTCGTCAGCCCTGCACGGGGCGATCGAAGACCATTGGCGCTACGCACAAGCGGCCACCGTGGCGTCCGGCACCATCGAGGTGCAGCGCATGGTCGTGTCACGAGAGGCCCTGGGAGAACGCCGGTGAAAACCACACTGCCACAAGACATCAGCGACTTCGCGGCGGTCGCCGCCAAGCGATTCGACCGGCTGGGCGGACCGCAGGCGGCGGTGCGTGCCGAAACCGACGACAGCGTTCGCGACGCGGCACGGGCGGCGCTCGGCGAGCTCGGCGCGTTCGAGCTCGACGTCCGGTCCGGGCCCGACGACCTGCTGGCCACGGCCGTGCTCTGTCAAACCGCCGGCGCGCACGCGCTGCCCTATCCGCTCGTCGAGGAGTTGCTGGCGATCGAAGGGGCCCGGCTGGCCCTGATCAACCCCGAAGCGCCACGCATCGACCACGGCGACCTGCCCGGCGACTGGACCGCCGCCGACCTCGACGGCAACCGGTACCGCCCTCAGCTCGGTTCGCGGACCGGCGCCAAACTGGGGCCGTTCCTGGTGCCGGCCTCGCTGGGCGGGCCCGACGGGACAGTCCCGGCCGCCGACGTTAACCTTCATCTCGTGCTGGGATCATGGCGGATTCTGGGAGCGATGCAGCAGTCGCTGCGCGTCGTGACCGACCACGTGCAGGCCCGGATCCAGTTCGGCAAGCCGCTGGCGGACTTCCAGGCCGTCAGGTTCGCCGTCGCTGATGCCGCCGTCGCGGTGCGCGGGCTGCACGAACTCGCCAAGTACACCATCTGCCGGCCCGAATCGGCTCCGCCGCAGGTGCATTCGGCCGACGCGCTGGTGCTGCGGTTCAAGGCCACCGACACCGCGCGACAGGTGCTGCGCACGTCGCACCAATTGCTCGGTGCGCTGGGCTTCTGCGACGAGTCCGACGTCAGCGTGCTCGACCGGCACACCCAGCCACTGATCCGCCATCCCCTGGGCGCCGAGGCGCTGGGGCTGCGGCTGATCTCCGACGTCCGCGACGGTTCCCTCGAGACGCTGTTCAGCGAGCCGGTCGCGGAGCCTGCGTGACCCGCGCCGGCGACGATGCAGAGCGGAGCGATGGGGAGGAGCGGCGCCCGTGACCACTGAATCCGCCACGGCCGGGGTGACGCCCAACCCGTTCGAAGACGGAGTTCCGTTCGCGACCAAGCTGGCCGAGATCGCCGAGGAGCAGCCGGACAAGGCGGCCGTGACGATCGTCGCGCTTGACGGCACCGCCGCTACGCTGACCTTCAGCGAGCTCGACACAAGCGCCAATCAGTGGGGCCGGGCGCTGGCCGCCAGCGGCGCCGAGGTGGGTTCGCTTGTCGCGCTTGCCATTCCGAATTCACAGCACCTGGTGCTGGCCACGCTGGGCTGCTGGAAGATCGGCGCGGTGCCGATTCCGATGCACTGGGATCTGCCCGAATGGGAGCGCGACCGGGTGCGCGGGGTGATCAACCCCACCGTCGTCGTCGACGAGACGACCCGCTGGGAGCTGGACGCGCGCGCGGCAGGCGAGTCGTCCGACCCGCTACCGGAAGCCGTGTCCCCCGCCGCGAACGGCATCTGCAGCAGCGGTTCCACCGGCGTGCCCAAGGTGATCCTCACGTTGGCGCCGTCGCTGTGGATCCCCCAGCAGGGTGACCCGTTCTTGTCCAACTGGACGCCGGTGGCCAAGCCGCAGACCATCCTGGTGCCCGCGCCGATGTATCACACCAACGGCTTCGCGACCTTCCTGATGCTGCTCAGCGGCGATCATCTGGTGATACTCGAAAAGTTCGATGCGGCAGTGTTTGTCGATAGTGTCGAGCGCTACCGGATCACGAACTTCACGGCCACGCCGACGATGCTGTCGCGCATCGCTGCCCTGCCCGACATCCGGCAGCGCGATTTCTCGAGCGTCGTGTTCATCCTGCAAGGCGCCGCGGTGATGCCGCCGTCGCTGCTGCACACCTGGTTCGAGCTGCTCAGCCCCGAACAGATCGTGACGGCCTACGGCATGACGGAGAATCTCGGCCTCACCGCGCTGCGCGGCGACGAGTGGCTGTCGCATCCCGGCAGCGTCGGCCGCGGCTTCCGGGACACCGAGATCCGGATCCTGGACGCCGACAAGAACCCCCTGGGCCCCGGCCAAGACGGCGACATCTACCTGCGCGCGGCGATGAGCGCGGGCTACCGCTATCTCGGTGGGGCGGCGCCGCTGCCGTCGACCGAGGACGGATTTCGTTCCGCCGGCGACATCGGCCACGTCGACGAGGACGGCTTCCTCTACATCGTGGATCGCCGCGTCGACATGATCGTCAGCGGCGGCGCCAATGTCTTTCCCGCCGAGGTGGAGTCGGCCCTAGCCGGGCACCCCGGCATCGCCGACGTCGTGGTCATCGGCCTGGCCGACAAGCAGTGGGGACGCCGGGTGCACGCGGTGGTGCAAGCCGCCGACGGCGCCGGGCTCACCGAGCAGCAGGTGATCGAGTACGCCAAGAACCGGCTCGCGCCGTACAAGGCGCCCAAGACCGTCGAGTTCGTCGACGCAATCCCCCGTACGGCGGCGACCAAGGTCAACCGTTCGGCGATGATCGCCGCCCGGGGGGGCTGAATCCGGCAACGCGAGAGTTGTCGGACCCGCTCCCTATAATCGAATGTATGTTCGATTCACTGTCCACCGACGCGTCCTCCGTGGTCGACCGGATCTGCGCGGCGTCGCGTGCGGAGAACCGGGCGGCCGGCGCCCGGCTGACGGCGATCGGCGAACTCGACTTGCTGCGGCTGCGCGAATGTGGGGAACGGGAGTCCTGGGTCAGCGATACCTGGGACGCCATCTCCGCAGAGGTCGCGGCGGCATTGAATATCAGCCAGGCGTTGGCGTCGAGTTATCTGAACTATTCGCGCGCCATGCGGAATCGGCTCCCGCGCGTAGGCGCCGCATTGGTCGCCGGCGACATCAGCTATTCGACCTTCCAGACGATCGTCTACCGCACGGACCTGATCACCGATGCCGACGTGATGGCCGCTGTCGATGCGGAACTCGCGGCGAAGGTGTGGCGGTGGCCGTCGATGACTCGCGGCCGGCTAAGTGCGTCGGTGGACCGAGTTGTTGCGCGAGCCGACCGCGATGCGGTTCGGCGCGCTCGTGAACAGCTGGCCGATCGCGAGTTCTCGCTCTGGGACGCCGGCAATGGCTTGACGGAGCTGTTCGGCCGGCTGGCCACTCCCGACGCCCACGTGGTGGACGCGCGGCTGAATGCGTTGGCGCACAGCGTATGCGAGGAAGACCCGCGCACCGCTAAGCAACGCCGCGCGGATGCATTGGCGGCATTGGCAACCGGGGCACACAGGCTGCCATGCCGCTGCGGACAGCCAACGTGTCCCGCCGCGACAACTCCGGTACCGAGCCCGGTGGTCATCCACATAGTCGCGAACCAGTCGACCGTTGCGGGCACTTCACCGGAGCCCGCCGCGATCATCGGCACCGATGCCCTCATCCCGGCCGAACTGGTTGCGCAACTGGCAGGCTCGGCGCGGATGCGGCCTCTGGTGCATCCCGGCGATGCGCCGCCGGAACGCGGGTACGTCCCGTCACGGGCGCTGGCCGATTTTGTGCGCTGTCGCGACCTGACCTGTCGGTTCCCCGGCTGTGATCGCCCCGCTGTCGAAGCTGATCTCGACCACACCATCCCCTACTCTCAAGGCGGCCACACACACGCCGCGAACCTGAAATGCCTTTGCCGTCTTCATCATTTGATCAAGACATTCTGGGGATGGCGCGACCAGCAGCTACCCGACGGCACGGTGATCTGGACGTCACCGTCCGGGCGTACGCACGTGACCACTCCTGGCAGCGCGTTGCTGTTTCCGGACCTCTGCGCACCCACCGGCGAGGCTGATCCGCGGCCTCAGCCGGACCACTGCGCCGATGGGCTCGTCATGATGCCGCGGCGGCAGCGCACCCGGGCCCAGAATCGCGGTGACTACATCACGGTCGAGCGACAGCGAAACCGGCAGGCACGCCAGACGGCTTCGGCTGCAACACAACTCACGCCACAAGGCAGTTCGCCCGACGGCGAGCCACCGCCCTTCTAGATGTGGTGGCCGAAGACGTCAGTTCGGCGAGTAGATGCTCCGGCACGCGGGAGCCGGACCCTGACCCAACGGGTACAGAATTGTGTGCGGCTCTCCTAGCGGCGCGTGACAGTAATGGTCGACAACGCTCACCGGGACGCACGCCACCATTGGCGAATGCGGATTGGCCGGAAAGACGATGGCCGTCGTGAACGCGGGATCCTGACACTGAGCGTCCGGTCCCGCAGCCGCTCGCGGCGCACCGCCAAGACCCGCGATTGTCAAACCGATGCCGAGAACACCCGACGCGGTAATCACAGCGAGTGACGTCTGCACCGATGCCCCTTTCGACGGCCCGACTTGGGTCACTTCACGATTACACGTCACGGCCCGCATGGATATCGGACAAACGGGCGACAATGGAACACTGTTTTGCCAAGCCGCGAACCTCGGTACGGTCGGACCGGTGTCGCGGTAACCTCATTCTCAAAGCGCAGACGGTGCGCGGCGGAAGGGGACATGGCGCTGATGACCGACCTCAGCGAGGACGCTGAAGTGACGCGCGGCGACCGCTTCATCAAGACCGCGGTTGCCATCTTGGGCGAGACCGGCCGCACCGACTTCACCGTGCAGGAGGTCGTGGCCCGCTCCAAGACGTCATTGCGGGCCTTCTACCAACACTTCAGCAGCAAGGACGAATTGTTGTTGGACCTCCTGGACCGGACGATGCTCCAATCGGTCCAGGCCTGGCGCGCCGAGACAACGGGACTGGACAGCACGTCGGCGCTGAAACTCGTGATCGACCGCGTGTGCCGGCAGCCCGAGTCGACCACCCAGGACAGCCTGAACCGGGCGCTGAGCCTGTACAACCAACACCTGGCCGAGACCCGTCCCCGTGAATACGCCCGGGTCCTGTCCCCCTTGCACCAACTCATCCGCGACGTCATCGGACAGGGCATCACCGAGGGCATCTTCAACCCGGGCCTCGACGTCGGGGCGACCGCCGCGATCATCCTGCAAACCGTCGTCAATGCGCAGCGATTGCATTGGCTGGGAAGCGAATTGAACGGGACGCCGATCGACGCCGGCCAGCTGTACGACTTCGCCAGCAGCGCGCTCGGCATCCGCGACGAGCCGGACCAAACGGCCAAACCCACCTTGGCCGAACTGTTCGCTCAGATCGGCATGCGACCGGGCACCCGCGACGGCGAGTTCGCGATGACGATGCCGGTCAGCCCGCATGTGGTCAACACCTCCGGCGCGCTGCAGGGCGGCCTGATCGCCACGCTGATCGACGTCGCGGGCGGGCAATACGGCCTGGATTTCCTGACGCCGGGCACCACGATGACCACCGCCGACCTCTTCGTCCGCTACCTGCGGCCGATCCGGCAGGGCTCGGCCTACGCCGTGCCCCGAATGCTGCGCTCCGGGCGCCGGGCGATGGTCATGCAAATCGACATCTACGGCGACGGCGACGACGAACTCGCCGCGACGGCCACCGTGAATTTCGCCGTCATCAACGGCGAGACACCCAAGGGAGTCCGGGCCGCCACGTAGCCCTGTTGATGTCGCTGCACGCGAGGTAACGTCATTACCGTCTTCCGAGAACCTAGCCCTCTCAAAGGAGATCGCCATGCCGTCCCGCGAGCTTCCCTTCCCCGTCTTCGACGCCGACAACCACATGTACGAGCCGCAGGAAGCGCTGACCCAGTTCCTGCCCGACAACCGCAAGAACGTCATCGACTACGTGCAGGTCCGCGGCCGCACCAAGATCGTGGTGCGCGGCCACATCAGCGAGTACATCCCGAACCCGACCTTCGAGAAGGTCGCCAAGCCCGGCGCCCAGGAGGACTACTTCCGCAACGGCGCGCAGGGCAAGAGCTACCGCGAGATCCTCGGCGAGCCGATGAAGGCCATCCCCGCGTTCCGCGAACCGGGCGCGCGGCTGGAGGTGATGGACGAGCTCGGCATCGACTACGCCCTGATGTTCCCGACGCTGGCCAGCCTGGTCGAGGAGCGCCTGAAGGACGACCCGGAGATGACCCACGACGTCATCCACGCGCTCAACCAGTGGATGCACGAGCAGTGGACGTTCAACTACTCCGACCGCATCTTCGCCACGCCGGTGATCACGCTGCCGATCGTCGACCGCGCGCTGGAAGAGCTGCAGTGGTGCCTGGAGCGCGGCGCCCGCACCGTGCTGGTACGCCCGGCGCCGGTGCCCGGCTTCAAGGGCAGCCGATCCTTCGGGCTCGAGGAGTTCGACCCGTTCTGGCAGGCCTGCATCAAAGCCGATATTCCGGTGTCGATGCACGCCTCCGACAGCGGTTACGCCGAGTTCGCGAACGTGTGGGAGCCCGGTGACGAGTACCTGCCGTTCAAGCCGACCGCATTCCGCAGCTTCGTGATGGGACACCGTGCGATCCTGGACGCGATGGGTGCGCTGGTGTGCCACGGCGCACTGTCACGCAACCCCGAGCTGCGGATCCTGTCGATCGAGAACGGTGCCGACTGGGTGCCCGACCTGTTCAGGGGCCTCAAGGGCGTCTACAAGAAGATGCCGCAGGCATTCCTCGAGGACCCGGTCGAGGCGTTCAAGCGCTGCGTCTACATCACCCCGTTCTGGGAGGACCGGTTCACCGAGATCGTCAACATGGTCGGCACTGACCGGGTGATGTTCGGCTCCGACTGGCCGCACCCCGAGGGCCTGAAAGACCCGATCACCTTCGTCGACGAGTTGACCGACTTCTCCGCAGAGGACGTCGCCAAGATCATGGGCGGCAACCTGATGGAGCTCATGAAGGTGTCCAAGCCGGCCAAGAAGCCGGTTTCGGCCTGATCCCGCGGCGAAGCCGGTAGACGCGAGGCGCGACCTTGCTATAGAAAAGAAGCTCTGCTCAGCACGCCTACGACTAGGAGTGCACGATGAACCGGGCTCCCGCGGAGTCGTATCTGTCCCCTGTGACGCTCAGCGCCCACCTGCTCTCTGAGCTGGGCGACCCGCACAGCACGCTGCGAGCGGCGATTCAGCGCACCGGACCAACCGTGATCGTCCGCGCGGGCGGCGAGGTCGACGGCTCCAACGAGGACACCTGGCGCCAGCTGGTCGGCGAGGCCGCCGCGGTCGCCACTGCGCCGGGCCGGTTCATCGTCGACGTCAGCGGCCTGGACTTCGTGGCGTGCTGCGCCTTGGCCGTCCTGGCCGACGAGGCCGAGCGCTGCCGCCCCCGCGGCGTCGATTTATGCCTCGTGAGCTGCGATTCTGCCGTCGCACGGCTGGTCGAAGCCGGCAATCTGAGCGCCGTCTTGCCGCTCTACCCGACCACGGATTCCGCGCTGTCGACGGCGGACGCCGCCGATCCCGCCCAATCCGCGCACGGACCGTTGACGGGTCGTTAGCGAATTGATGCCATGTGCAGCTAATAGACGTTGCTACGCTAGTTACTCTGCGCGTGACTAATAAGCCCGCGCCTGGTTCATATTCTGGACTCGGTCCATAGAAAGGTCCGCAGGAGGGACCGTAGGAGGGACGGCCAAATGGTGGCCGAAAAGGACTGGGACAAAACCGTTGGTACGGCCGACGACGTTCGCCGCATCTTCGAGAAAGTCCCCGCGATGCTCATTGGGCTGGAAGGGCCCGAGCATCGCTTCATCGCGGCCAATGCCGCCTATCGCGCCCTGGGCTTCAGCCCGGTCGGGATGGTGGCACGCGACGTCTATCCCGAATTGGAAGCCCAGCAGATCTTTCAGATGCTCGACCGGGTGTACGAGACCGGTGAGCCGCAATCCGGCGCGGAGTGGCGCCTGCAGGCCGATTTCGCCGGTGCTGGAGTCGAGGAACATTACTTCGACTTCCTCGTCACCCCGCGCCGCCGAGCGGACGGATCGATCGAGGGTGTGCAGATCATCTTCGACGACGTCACCAAGCGCGTGCAGGACCGGCTGGCCGCCGAGACTCGCATGGAGGAGCTCTCCGAGCGGTACCGCAACGTCCGCGACTCGGCGATCGTCATGCAGCAGGCACTGCTGGCGGCCACGATTCCCGTCGTGCCCGGCGCCGACGTCACCGCGGAGTACCTCGTCGCCGCGGAGGACACCGCAGCGGGCGGCGACTGGTTCGACGCGATAGCGCTCGGCGATCGCCTGGTTCTCGTCGTCGGCGACGTAGTCGGTCATGGCGTCGAGGCCGCGGCGGTGATGTCGCAATTGCGCACCGCGCTGCGGATGCAGATCGTCGCGGGCCACAGCATCGGCGAGGCGCTCGAGGCCGTCGACCGCTTCCACGAACACGTGCCCGGATCGAAGTCGGCCACATTGTGCGTCGGATCCCTCGACTACGCGACTGGCGAATTCCTGTACTGCACCGCCGGACACCCGCCACCGCTGCTGGTGACCGCAGGCGCCGATGCCCGCTACGTGGAGCCATCGGGCGCGGGCCCGCTGGGCAGCCACACGGGGTTCCCGGTGCGTACCGAGATCCTGGAGATCGGCGACTCGGTCCTGATGTATTCCGATGGCCTCATCGAGCGTCCCGGCCGGCCGCTGGTCGCCAGCACCGCCGAGTTCGCCGAAATGGCGGGAAACATCGCCCGGGGCGCGGGCGGCTTCGTCATCGGTGAAGCGCCGCGACGCATCGACCGGATCTCTTCGGAGACCCTCGAACTGCTGTTGCGCGAGACCGGTTACGCCGACGACGTGACATTGCTTGCGGCGCAACGGCGTACGCCGCCGCCGCCGCTGCACATCACCCTGGATGCGACGATCCACGCCGCGCGCGCTGTTCGTTCCCGGCTACGCGAATGGCTGACCGACATCGGCGCCCACTCCGACGACATCTCCGACGTCGTGCACGCGGTCTCGGAGTTCGTCGAGAACTCGGTCGAGCATGGCTACGGCACCGAGGTGCCCGACGGCGTCGTGGTCGACGCGTCGTTGACCGGCGACGGCAATCTGCACGTCGCGGTGATCGACCGCGGCCGGTGGAAGGACCACCGCATCGGGGGGCACGGCCGCGGCCGCGGCCTGGCGATGGCCGAGGCGTTGGTGTCGCAGGCGCACGTCACGCGCGGCGACCACGGCACCACCGCCAGCGTCACGCACCGCCTCACCCGGCCGGCGAACTTCGTCACCGACGCAATCGTCAGCCGGGCGCCGTATCCGCGCGCCATCAGCCCCGAATTCACCTCGGTGGTCAGCGATGCGGGCCACATCGTGGTCAGTGGCGACGTCGACTCCACCACGGCATCGACCCTGGACCGTCAGATCGCGGTCGAAAGTCGTTCGGGCATAGCGCCTTTGACAATCGACCTAACTCAGGTCACCCACCTGGGGTCGGCGGGCGTCAGCGCCCTGGCCGCCGCCCGCGACCGCGCGCTCCGGCAGGGCGGCGAGTGCGTGTTGATCGCCCCGCCCGGCAGCCCGGCACACCACATCCTGTCGATGGTGCAAATCCCGGTCGTTAGCGGCGACAACGAGAACGTCTTGGTCGACGAATAGGCTCTAGCCCGCGATCAACGCGTCTGGCCGTGCTTGACCTGATTGAACGGCACCCCACGATCGGCGGCGTATTCCCGCGGGAAGCCCAGCACCCGTTCGCCGATGACGTTGCGGGCCATCTCGGTCGTGCCCCCGCCGATGGCGACGGTCTGGCGCGACAGGTAGCGCAGCCCGGCCTCCAGGCCGTCGCCGACCTCCCCCACCGCCGAGGCAGCTCCGGCGATGGCCAGCGCGGTGTCCACGTCCAAAGCCACTGTCTCGGAATGGAAAAGCCTGATGAGGGTGCCGCCGGTCGGCGGCAGCGCGCCGTCCCGGACCCTGTGGTAAACGTGGTCGATCAGCTGGTCGGCGACCGCGCGGTGAACGAGCACGCGGCCGGCCATCTCCCGCACGCGTTCGCTGTCGGCCTGGCCCGTTTTCTCCGCAAGTTCAACGTAGTCAACGGGACTCATGCTGCCGCCCTCGCTGCCACTGCCGCTGGCGAACTCCGAACCCTGGCCCACCGCCCGGCGCTCGTGGTAGAGCTGACGCGACGCGACCGCCCAGCCGCCGTTCACATCGCCCACCACAGCGTCGTCGCCGACGTCCACGCCGTCGAGGAACTCCTCACAGAACTCCGTGGAACCGCTCAGCATCGTGATGTGCCGCAACGTGATTCCGGGGTGCTTGATCGGCACCAGGAACATGGTCAGCCCCTCGTGCTTGGGCACATCCCAATCGGTGCGGGCCAGGCACAAGCCATAGTCCGCGGCGAACGCACTGGTGCTCCAGGTCTTGGCGCCGTTAATAATCCAGCGATCACCCTGGCGCTCGGCGCGGGTGATGACACCGGCCAGGTCCGAGCCGCCGCTGGGCTCGCTCAGCAGCTGCACCAACACGTCTTCGCCCCGCAGCGCCGCGGAGATGTGCCGTGTCTTCTGCTCCTCGGTACCGGTGTCGAGCAAGGTGGCGCAGCAGATGGCGAACGTCGGGACGTTGAGGATCAACGGCATCTCGTAGTTCAGGGATACCTCGTCGAACGCCTTCTGGTATGCGTAGTCCAGCCCCAGGCCGCCGTACTCACGGGGAAAGCAGATGCCGGCGAATCCGCCTGTGTAGAGCCGCTTTTGCAGTTCGCGGGCCCTATTCCAGGCGCTCTCGTCATCGCGCGGCGCGGGCGGTGGCGAGTCGGGGTCGATGGCGGGCAGGTTGTCGGCCAGCCACGCTTTGGCCCGGGCGGCGAACTCCACGACGGATTCGGTTGGGGTCACTTGATCAGCCGTCATCGCGCCGAGCGCGCCGCCTTCTCCGCCTCGTACACCCGCAGGTTGTGCTCCTCCGGCGTGCCGAACATGGAGCGGTACAACGCAACCCGCCTCAGGTACAGGTGCAGATCGTGTTCCCAGGTGACGCCAATGCCGCCGTGCATCTGGACGCACGCCTGCACCAGCCGGCCGGCCATCTCGCCGACGTACGACTTCGCGATGCTCGCCGACAGGCCCGCCGAGGCCGAGCGCGCGGCGATGTCGGCGACGGCCGCTCCCGTGGTGGCGCGGCAGGCCTCGAGCCACAGCTTCATGTCGGCGAAGCCGTGTTTGAGCGCCTGGTAGGACGCCAGCGGGCGCCCGAAGGTGTGCCGGTCCATCGCCCACTGGCTGGTGAAGTCGAACACCGTCTGCAGGATGCCGACCACCTCGGCGCACTGCAGCACCTGAGCGATCTGGCTCTGCCGCTCGATCAGGCCGGGGGTTTCGGCGGCGCTGCCGACGACCGCGGACTGCTCGACGACCACGCCGTCGAATTGCACCCGCGCGTATTGCTTGACCAGGTCCACCGACTGTTGGGGCAGCACCGTCACTCCGGGTGCGTCCGCAGGCACCAGCAGCTGGCGGACGTCGTCACCGCAGCGGGCGACGACCAGCAGCAGCTCACTTTGGCCGCCGGCCTCGACGCGGTCCTTGACGCCGTCGATGCGGAAGCCGGAGTCGGTAGGGGTGGCGGTGACCGACGGATCCAGTGGCGCCCAGCCCTTGTCGGGCTCGCAGACCGCCCATGCGGCGACCGTCTCCCCGGACATCAGCGACTCGACGGTGGCGGCGTGGGCCTGCGCGTCGGCGCTGTCGACGAGCGCGGTAAGCACCACACTCACCGGGTACAGCGGCCCGGGGGCCACCGTCTTGCCCAGCTGCTCGGCGACCATCGCCAGATCCGCGACACCGCTGCCCGAAACGCTGCCGCCGCCCAGCTCCTCGGGAACCAGCAACGCCGTCCACCCGAGTTCCGCGGCGCGCTGCCACCACGCGGGGTCGAAGGACACGCCCGCGGCATGCAGTTCTCGGACGCGGCGCAGCGGCGCTTCCTTTTGGAGGAACGACTGCGTCGTGGACGCGAACAGCGCTTTTTCGGGGGAATCGACGACGGTCATGGTGTCGACAAACCCTTCCGCGACATTCGGTCGCCGCCGCCAAGAATCACGTTCTCGATATTAGCAAACGGCAATACCGTAAGAGGTACCGGAGCTCGGTGGAGAAGAGAGTCGTTACATCGCGAAGACGCGGCGGACCGACTGCGCGTGCAGCGCCCGGTTCTCCTGAGAGACAACCCAATCCGGTACCAGCGCGTCGAAGCCGTTGAAAGTCGCTGCGATGACGTGCAATTCGGTGTGGACGAAGGCATGCAGCAACCGGTTGGCATAGTCGATCGCCTCGTCGCGGCAGGGGTCGATTTCCGAGCAGCTGACGAACGTGGGCGGCAGCCCCTCCAAGTTCGCCCGGTGCGCGGGGACGTGCTGGCCGCTGGCGCTGTCGGAACCCAGGTAATGCCCCCACGCGCGGCTCACTGCGGGCCCGTTGAGCCCGGGCGTGCGCTGGAATTCGCGGCGCGACGGCGTGGCGTCGCTGTCGAGCATCGGCTGATGCAGGATCTGCATGCGGATCTGCGGGCCCTCGTTGTCGAACATGCGCTGGGCCAGCCCCGCGACCAGGGCGGCACCCGCATCGTGGCCCATCACGGCCAGGCGGCTCGGATCGACGTCGAGTTCCGCGCAGTTGCGAATGGCGTAGTACATGCCCGCCTCGACGTCGTCGAGTGCCGCCGGCGCCGGATTCTCGGGGGCCAGCCGGTAGTCGACCGAGACCACCAGGCAGCCGCCCTCGCGGGCCAGCTCCACGCACTGCGCGTGGTCGGTGTCCAGGTTGCCGGTCACGAAGCCGCCACCGTGGGCGTACACCAGCAACCCCGCTCCCTGGCCGCCCTCGATCTGGCCGCGGTAGAAGCGCAGGTTCAGCTGCTGGCCGCCCGGACCGGGGATGGTGCGCGATTCGATGGTCACGCCGTCGGTGTCGACCACGGCCGCGCGCCCCGCCGCCAACCGGTCAGCGTGTTCGCGTTCGGCGGCCAGTGTCTCGATACGGTATTCGACGATGCCCAGCTCGCTCGCGGCGTCACGCAGCACCGGGTCGATGCGGTTAATACCTTGCGGGCGGCTCAGGTCCGTTTGTGTCATACCCTCTCAACTTCCGGGCTCAGGGCGCAGGCTGGGCGTCGTGGCCCGGCGGGTCGCCGGGTCCGAGGCCATCTCCAAGGTAGACCTGCGATTCCATGTGGTGAACGATGAGGTATCGGTTGCCGCGACGGGTCAGCAGCCAGGTGATCCAGCTGGTGCCCGAGTGGGCGGTATCGGACTCGCGCCCGGTGAAACTCCAGCGGCTCAGCACGACGCACCGGGCCAGTCCGCCGGCGAGGGTTTCGGCAGACCACAGCCGTGACGTCACCGACGCCCGCTTGATGCGGCCGGCCATCCGGGCCCAGTGCCGCTCCAGCGCCTCGGCGCCGGCCAGGGGCTCCGGGTATTCGTCGCCGAGATAGATCGGCTGCGGGGTATGGCGCTCCCACAGAGCGGCCAACCCGGCGACGTCCAGGGACGACCACTTCTCGTCGTATTCGCTGATCAGGGCCGTCACCCGGGCGTGCAAGCCGGGCTGCGCCGATTCAGGCGTCGGGGGCAACGCCGCCGGGCCGCTCACCGGGTAGTGCCTTGACGGTCGAGGGCAGCCCGTACAGCGCCATCGCGTTGCCGCGCATGATCCGCTCGCGCTGCTCAGCGGGGAACCGGTTGATCGCGTAGGTCGGCGAGTCGTAGCTCCAGTGCGGATAGTCCGTCGAGAACATCAGGTTGCCGCCGAGGTCCATCATCTCCAGGTACTCACGGAACTCGACGGTGTCGACGTCCTCGATCGGCTGCGTGGTGAACCTGACGTGTTCGCGCACGTAGTCCGATGGGCGGCGCCGGACGTGCGGCAGGTCGCCGCGGCGGGCCTCCCAGATCCGGTCCATCCGCGTCATCACCGGCATCGCCCAGGTGAAGCCGCCCTCGATGAAGACCACCCGCAATTCGGGATGCCGATCGAAGGCTCCGTCGAACACCAGGCTCATCAGGTGCGAGACATAGAGCAGCGGCCAGGCCGCGAAGAAGTCGTGCCAGTGCGCGGGGTTGCCGACCGGATAGATCGGGATCAATTCGAACGGAGTCTGCCCCATCAGGTGCGTGGAGATCGGCAGCCCGTTGCGCGACGCGGCCTCGTAGAGCGGATCGAAATGCGGGTTGCCGAACGGGATTCCGCGTGTCTGCGGCGTCATCAACACCTGGGCCATGTAGGGATGTCCCGCCCACCGCTCGACTTCGCGCGCCGCCTGCTCCGGAGTCTGCGCGCTGACGCTGATCGACCCGCGCCAGCGGCCGTGCGCGTTGTGATTGTCCAGCCACACGTCGGCCAGCCAGTCGTTGTACGTCGACTTCAGCACGTGCTCGGCCTGCGGCAGCTGCGCGTCGCACATCGGCTCCAGCGACGCGATGCTGACGCCGGCATCGACGAGCAACTGTTTGGCGGCGAAATCGGGGTCGCTGCCGGCCGCCCCGCCGCCCGGCGGCCACGAGTCCATGCGCAGCGACGACGTCTTGTACGCGTCGGGGGTGTCGTAGAAATACGACACCGGGCTGGCCTCGTTTCCGGTCGCCCAGATCTTGTCCACCCACTCGGCGGGCGCATACGACTTGAGCACGTCGGCCGAGACGGGCAGCGGGTGCACGTCGGTGTCGACGATGGTGACCGCGATTTCGTCGTTTTGATCCGTCGTCGACTCGACCCGTTCGATCGTTGTCATCAGACACGCTCCTTGAGTCCGTACAGCTCACTTGCGTTGCGCCACAGCATCTTTTCGCGCTGCTCGGTGTCGAGACCGTCGGCCGCAGCTTCGGGTGCCGACGTGGACCAGTGTGGGTAGCCCGATCCGTACATCAATAGGTCGGACTTGCCGGTGAAGTCCATCCAGCGCTGCGTCTGGCCCGGCTCGGGCGCGCCGTCGAAGGCCGACGAGCAGAATCGCACATGGCCGGGCAGGTACTCGCTGGGATAGCGGTCGACCCACGGTGTCTGGTCGCGCATCGAGAGCCAGAAAGTGTCCAGCCGCCACATCAGCGGGGTGAGGATGTCGTAGCCGCCGTCGGCGAAGACGAACTTGAGTCCGGCGAGGCGGCCGAACACGCCCTCGACGATCAGCGTGGCCAGATGCACGAAGTAGTTGAGCGGCATGAAGGCCGCATAGCCGGGGTAGGTGTGCGCGTGCCCGGCGAACGTGGGTGCGTAGTCGACGCCGTTGCCCCCGTTGATGTGCACCGCGACAGGAAGCCCGTGGGCGGCGGCGGCCTCCCAGATGGGTTCGAACATCGGCTTGCCGTAGGGCTCGCGCGACTGCATGGGAACCCCGACTTGCACGAGCTTGGGGTGGTCGGCGAGGCGCTCGATCTCGGCGACGGCCGCCCTGGGGTCTTCGGGGTTGACCCGGATGGTGCCGCGGAACCGGTTGGTGGTGTCGGGTTCCAGCCAGCGGTCCAGCTGCCAGTCGTTGACCGCCGCGCATATCCTGCTGTTGAGCAGATAGTCGGCGATGTTGCCGCGGGTCAGCGGATTCAAAAGGCGTAGTCGACACCCATGTCCTCGAACAAGTGGCGGCCGACGGTCTCGGGATCCGATCCCGGGTAGCTGTCGCCGTACAGGTCTTGCCGGTAGTCGCCGCCGGGCGCCTGGTACCACTGCCGCTCGACGTCGGGGATCGCGCGCAGTTTGTGGGGTTCGGGGAGGTAGCGCCGGACCTCGGCGTTGTAGCGAAAGTGTGGCTGCACATTGGTATCGATGATCATGCCGTCAGGAACACTTCCCCGTCGCTGACGTCGACCTGATAGGTGCGGATGCGCCGCCGCGGGTCGGCGACGTTTTGACCCGTGGTGACGTCGAATTCCCAGTTGTGCCAAGGGCATCGCACGATCTGCCCGTCCCGCACCCGGCGCATCCGGTCGGGCGACTCGGGGGCCGATTCGTTGGTGCCGCCGATCAGGCCCAGGCACAGCGGGGCGCCCTCGTGCGAGCAGTAGTTCACGATCGCATACAACGCGCCGTGCACGTTGTACACGCCGACCCCGAACTTGCCGACGTCGACCAGCTTCATCCCGCCGGGCGGCAGCTCGTCGAGGGAGCACACGAATTGCCGGGTGGGCACCTGTAGGTCACCGCCTCTACGACTGGGCCGAAGTTCATCCTGTGCCTATTACGGTAACCCCGACAAGGCGTTGGGCTTCGTTGCTATTTATACTATGATAGCGACATTCCCTCGGCATGTAACCGCCCATCCTGGCTGCTCAGAAGGAGCGCTGATGACGCTCGGCACCGACCCCGTCACCCTCGACACCACTGGTGAAACCAGCCCCTACCCGTATTTCGAATACATGCGGCGCACGGATCCGGTCTGGCATGGCACCTTCATGGACCATTCTCAGATGCCCGAGGAGCTGCGACCGAACGACGAGTGGGTCTTGTTCGGCTACGACGGTGTGTTCCAGGCGTTCCGCGACGACCGAGTCTTCACGTCGGCCGCCTACGACAAGTCCATCGGATTGGTCATGGGCCACACCATCCTGGCGATGGGCGGCAAGGAGCACCATGACCACCGCAGCCTGGTGGCCAAGGCCTTTCGGGCCACCGCGATGGAACGCTGGGAGCCGTCGGTCATCGGGCCCGTCTGCAATCAGCTGATCGACGAGATCAAATACCAGGGCCACGCCGACCTGGTGAAGGCGCTGACGTTCGAGTTCCCCACCCGGATCATCTCGGTGCTGCTCGGCCTCCCGCCGGAGGACCTCGACATGTTCCGGCGCTTGTCGCTCGACCTCATCTCCATTCCCACCGACATCGTGGCAGGGCTGAACGCCGCCGCGGAGTTGCACGGCTACTTCCTCAACCAGGTCGAGCAGCGGCGCCGCAAACGCACCGACGACATCATCGGCGACCTGGTGGCCGCCGAAATCGACGGCGAGAAGCTCACCGACGAGGCCATCATCGCGTTCCTGCGCCTGTTGCTGCCCGCCGGGCTGGAGACCACCTACCGCTCGTCGGGCAATCTGCTCTACCTGCTGCTGACGCACCCCGAGCAGCTGTCGATGGTCCGCCAAGACCGGTCGCTGATCCCGATGGCGATCGAAGAGGGCCTGCGGGTGGAAACCCCACTCACGATGGTCATGCGGACCACCACCGAAGAAATCAAGGTGGGCGACAAGACCATCCCGGCCGATGCCCAGGTCGACCTGTGCATGGGTTCGGCCAACCGCGACGAGAGCCGGTGGACCGACGCCAACAAGTTCGACATCCGCCGCCCGCGCCAAGCGCACATCGCGTTCGCCGGCGGCATCCACATGTGCCTCGGAATGCACCTGGCGCGCATGGAAACTCAGGTGATGCTCAACAGCCTGCTGGACCGCGTCAATGACCTGACCTTCGTCCCCGACGACGGCAGCGGCGACGAGGCCAGGATCGTCGGCCTCACGTTCCGCTCCCCCAACAAACTTCCGGTCACCTTCACCCCCGCCGCATGAGAAGCCAAGCAGCGATTCTGCACGACGTCGGCGGGCCCTGGTCCGTCGAGGAATTCGAGCTCGACGCGCCCCGGGCGGGCGAGGTCCTGGTCGAGATGGCCGCGGCGGGAATGTGCCACTCCGACGACCACATCCTGCAAGGTGACATGTCGGCCCCCAACGAGCTGCTGCGCTCGATGGGTTTGCCCACGATGTTTCCGATGATCGGCGGCCACGAGGGTTCGGGCGTCGTGCGTGAGGTCGGCGACGGCGTAACGGAATTCGTGCCCGGCGACCACGTGGTGATGTCGTTCGTCGCCGTGTGCGGACGGTGCCGGTGGTGTGCCAGCGGCATGGAGTACATCTGCGACATGGGCGCCAGCGTCCTGACGCCCGGCATGCCGACCGACGGCACCTTCCGCCACCACACCTCCGAGGGCAAGCCACTCGGCCACCTGGCCAAGGTCGGCGCGTTCGCCAAACACACTGTGGTGTCGACCAACTCGCTGGTGAAGATCGAGCCGCACCTGCCGTTGGCGTCCAGCGCGCTGCTGTCGTGTGCGATTCCCACCGGGTTCGGCTCGGTCGCCAATCGCTCCAACATGCGCCCCGGTGACACCGTCGTCGTCATCGGTGTCGGCGGCATCGGCACAGGCGCGATTCAGGGCGCCCGGATCGGCGGTGCCGCACAGATCGTCGCGGTCGATCCCGTTGACTTCAAACAGAAGTCGGCGCTGCAGTTCGGCGCCACCCACACCGCCGCCACGGCGGAAGAAGCGCTCGACCTGGTGCGCGACCTGACCTACGGCGTGATGGCCGACGCGGTCGTGGTCTCGCCGTCGCTGATCGTGCCCACCGACGTGCGGGACGCGGTGAAGCTGACCCGCAAGGGTGGCACCTGCGTGCTCACCGGTATGACCTCGCAGCTGACGGCGTCAGTCAAGATCGATCTGCAGGAATTCATCCTGATGAACAAGTCGCTGGCCGGCACCGTATTCGGTTCCTGCAACCCGAAGGCCGACATCTTCCGGCTGGCCCGGCTCTACCAGACCGGGCAGCTCCAGCTCGACGAGATGATCACCAGGCGTTACCGTCTCGACGACATCAACGAGGCCTACGACGATCTCCGGAACGGCAAGATCATCAGGGGCATCATCGACTACGGGATCGAGTGAATCCCGGCCCTGGAAGCTCATTTGCGGTCGCCCTTTCCCATCACCCGTTGGAGTTGACCGTAGGAGTCGATCGGGCTGTGCAGGGCCAGACCACCGTCGGCATGCACGACTTGCCCTGTCACCCAAGGTAATTCGAGCACGCCGACAATGGCCCCCGCCACGTCGGTGGCCTCTCCCAGCTCGCCCAGGGCCGTCCGCTCGGACAGTCCTTCGACCCAGCCCGGCAGTCGTTCCGGGTTGGGCAACATGGGGGTTCGGGTGACGCCGGGTCCCACCGCGTTCACCCGAATGCCGTGGCTGCCCCACTCCACCGCGGCGACCTTCACCAGCATGTCCACCCCCGCCTTGGACACGCAGTAGGCACCCATGTCGCGATCGGCGAGGGTGCCGCTGATGCTGGACACGGCGACCATCGAACCGCCCACCGCGGCATCGATCATGGCCCGCGCCGCGGCGCGCAGCGTCAGCCAGGTGCCGGTCAGGTTCACCGCAAGCACCCTCTCCCACTCAGCGGGCGACAGCTTGGCCAACAGGCCGGACGCGCCGATCCCGGCGCATGTCACCACCCGGGTGGGCACGCCGTACTCCCGCACGGTTCGTGCCATCGCCGCCGACACCGCATCGGGATCGCTGATATCGCAGACGATGTCGGCATCGGCGAGATCCCACACCACGACGTCATGGCCCGCGGCACGCAGGCGCCCCACCACCTCGCGACCGATCCCCGACGCTCCTCCGGTCACCAACGCGGTCACCGGGCCGGCCCGATCAACTCGACGAGCACGCCGTCGGGCGCGCTGATGACCGCCATGGGGACCGTCTTGCGGCCCGGGGCCGGCATGATGATGCGTCGCACACCGTCAGTGAACCCCAATTCGGCCAGCGTGGAAAGCGTTTCGTCGACTTCGCGCTGCAGTGAGAGCAGGAAGAAGCCGTGCCGGGGACGCTCGGGCGCAGCCGCGGCGTCGTCGGCGCCCTCGAAGACGACCAGTTCGACGATGCCGGTGTCGGGTGCCTTCGGATCGCCCAGGAATATCGACCGCAGCCGGTCGGACGGGGCGCCGAACAGTTCCGGCCAATCCCCGATGAAGGTGTGCTCGAACAGCTGTGTCAATCCCAGCCCGTCACGCCAGAACCGCAGCGAGCGCTCGACGTCGGAGGTGCAGATCGCGGCGTGGTGGACACCTGACATGGGCTTCCTTTGGCTATATCTTGATCGCGGGGATCAGCCTGCTGAGATTCCAGAGTCGGTCTCGTCGGGCGGACAAGGACGAGATCGCCAGCGAGACGGCCGTGATGATGGCGAGCACGATGACCGCCTGCCAGAGCCGGGCGTCGATGCCGCCGAGGATGAGCTGACGAAGTCCGTTGACGCCGTAGGTCATTGGGTCGAAGCGATGCAGGACCTGGAAGGGCCGTGACGTGGTCTCCACCGGGTACATGCCGCCGGCGCTGACGAGTTGCAGCATCAGCAGCGCCATGATCAGCACGCGGCCCACCGCCGGACCGACGAGCGCGTTGATCGCCTGCGTCGCGGCCACGAATGCGCCGGAAACCAGGATCATGAACCCCAGCATCGCCACCGGGTGTACCGCGTGCATACCCAGGCCGAACCGGACCACGCAGTAGAGAATGATCGCCTGGAACAGCGCGATGGCGGCCGCGGGCAGGTAGCTGGCGAACACCACGCGGATCGCGAGCACCTCTGCGGCGATCGCACGACTCTGTAAGGGCCGCAACACCATCCACAGCACCAACGCACCGAAGAACAAGGCCAGCGTCAGGAAGAACGGGGCCATACCGGTGCCGAAGTTGGGTGCGGCATTCTCGTGCGAGGCTTCGAGTTGCACCGGGCCGCCGATGGTGTCGGCCACCGCGTCCTTCTGCTGGGTTGTCCAGTTGGGCAGCTGCTTGGCCCCCTCGGCGAGCTTGTTCGACAGCTCCGCCGATCCCGCCTTGAGCTGGTGCGCGCCGTCATCGAGTTTGGCTATGCCGCTGGCCAATTCGGCGTTGCCGGAGGCGAGCTGCTGGGCCCCGTCGCGGAGCTGGGTGAGCTTGTTCGTCAGCTCCTGCCCCTTGCTGCCGACCTGGTCGAGCGCCGACCCCAACGGGCTGCCGGGCGCGCGCAAGCCGGAGGTCATCGCGATCGCGGCGTTCTGCGCGTCGGTGAGGCGCTGCCGGATCTGGGGGCTGAACTGGTGACCCCGAAGCTGATCCTGGATGCCGCGCAGGTTGTTCGCCAACGGATCCTGCCGCGCGGAGAGCTGATCGATCACCGGCGAAAGGGAATCAGCCGCGCCATCCTGGGCCGTGGCGATGGCGCCGATCTGATCGTTGGCCTGCTGAAGCGCGGCCGCCCCCTGCTGCAATTGCTGCGTGTTGCCGCTGATTTGGGACAGTGCCTTGGTGATCGTGATCAGCGGGTCGGTGGCCTGGTTGATTCCGTCCGACAACTGCTGGGCACCGGCGGCAAGCTGCGCCGAGCCGGACCGGGCGGTGTCCAGGCCGGCCCCCAGCTGACCGACGCCGTCATCGAGTCGGGCGGCTCCGTCGGCGGCCTGCTTGATCCCGGCCCCAGACGAAACCACCACCGAGAGCATGTGATTGACCGCCTGCCCGGAGATCCGGCTGGACACGGCGTTGAGTACCTGGCTGATGGCGGTGCGACCGATGCTCGTCGAGATGTAGTTGTTGGCATCGTTGTAGACGGCGATCAGGTTGGCCTTCTTGGGCTGCCCGGTCACCGGCGACGCGATCGCCGCGCTGAAGTCCGGCGGCAACTCGACCATGAAGTAGTACTTGCCGTGATCGACGCCGTCGCGGGCTTGTTGCAAGTCCACGACGTGCCAGTCCAGGCCGCCGTCGGCGGTCAGGCTCTTGGCGATCTCATCGCCCGCGTTGAATTGTTCCCCGGACACGACGGCGCCCCGGTCCGAGTTGACCAGCGCCACCGGCATTTTGTTGGTGTGGCCGAAGGGATCCCAGAACGCCCACAGGTACAGCGCGCCGTACACCAGCGGCAGCAGCATCAGCACAACGATGGCCACGCGCGTCAATCGGCTGCGGCCGAAACGCTTTATCTCCGAGCCGAATGCGAGTCCAGCCAGCATCGTCAGTCCCCTTCGGTCAGGATGCGGTGATCGTGAAGTTCGTGGTCGGGGGCGTCGATGCCGAGTGGGTTGGTGACCCCGACGACGACGGTGCGCCGCTGTGCGATCGCGCCGAGCCGCTCCACCGCGGTCGCCCGGCGGGAATTATCCCGAACCTGCTCGAGGTCGCCGATCACCAGGATCGGGCGATTCGACAGCCCCGCCAACGTGATTCGCAGCAAGAACAATTCCAGGTCCGACAATTCGACGATGTAGGCATCGGAGGAAGGCGGCGGGATGTCGCCGAAAACCTCGGCCAGCTCGGCCTGCCCGGCCTCGAACGGCACCGACGAATACCACCGCGTCAGCCACCGGCGTTGCTCGGCGAACACGGTCGCCACGGTCACCGAATCCTCCAGGTCGTCGATATCGGGGAACGCCGCGATCGAGCAGTGCCTGCGGATCGCGCGCGGGGTCGTTTCGCCGAGGACGGTCACCGTGCCGTGGGTGGCCTTGAAGCGCCCCGCGAGCGTCAACAGCAGCGCCGTCTGTGCCGGGCCACCCGGCATCTGAATCGCGTGAAACCCCGGGGGGAGCGAGAGATCGACACCCGCGAACAGGGTTCCGTGCTCGCCGTCAACCCCCAATCCGCTGGCGGTGATCACCGGCGCAGTGGGTTCCGACTCGTCTTTCGTATCCATCTCGTCTTTCGCATCCATGGTGTGGCTCTCCCTAATCGCCGGAAACCGGAACCGATTCCAGCAGTGCGGTGATCAGTTGCGCGAGCAGGTTGGGGTTAATGCTGCCGGGCCGTAGAACCTCTTCCATCGCGACGCCCAGGTTGAGGGTCACGACAAGCTGGGCGAGATCGGCGAGCTGCCGATCGGACTGCACGGTGTCGCTCGATTCGACGATGCGTACCGCCTCGCCTGCGGCGGCGCGACGGCGACCGATCAGGCGCTCGCGCAGCCGCGGATCGCGCTGGGCGCGCAGCCAGTACTCGACGAACAGGACGTAATAGTCGGAATGGTCGCGGACCGAGTCGAGCACCGACCGGCTCACCTCGCGTGCGGCCGCGCCCGTGTCGCCGTCGCTGCTGTCCAGCGCGATCGCGATCTGCTCGCCGCGCAGCTCGAACTCGCGGTCGAGCAGCGCCAGGAACAGTTCGTCCTTGGACCCGAAATTCGAGTAGACCGCACCCTTGGTGAAGCCCGCGGCCTGACCGATCGCGTCAATGGTGGCACCCGCGAACCCTTCGGCGGCGAATACTTTCGAGGCCGCGTCCAGGATCCGGTCGCGAACCTCACCGCGGGTGGGGCGCGTCCGGTGCGGCTTGACGGGCGACATGGTCAGCAGCATACTCCTCAGTATCGGTTCGATACCAGCCGGTATCGAATGGTCCAGTGCCTGTTGCCGAGCGTCGGCGCGCAGTGGACGAGTCAATCCCAATGCGGGATCGTCATGTGCAAAGCGATCGCCGGACAGACCCAGAGAGGACGGCAGGGATGACGACCGTCGCCGACCACATCATCGCCGCACTGAAAGCCAGTGGCATCCAACGCGTTTACGGTCTGCCTGGTGACAGTCTCAACGGGTTCACCGACGCGATCCGTCGCGCGGAGAACATCACGTGGGAGCACGTGCGGCACGAGGAGGCGGCCGCATTCGCGGCGGCCGCCGACGCCGCCCTGAGCGGGGAGTTGTCGGTATGCGCGGGCAGCTGTGGGCCGGGCAACCTGCACCTGATCAACGGGCTCTACGACGCGCAGCGCACCCGGGTCCCCGTGCTGGCGATCGCGGCGCAGATCCCGCTTGCCGAAATCGGATCGGACTACTTCCAAGAGACCCACCCCGAGCAACTGTTCAAAGAATGCAGCGTTTATTGCGAGCTGGTCAGCACACCGGAGATGGCACCGCGCATCGTCGAGATGGCGATGCGCGCCGCGGTGGAGGAACGCGGAGTCGCTGTTGTGGTGATACCCGGCGAGGTGCTGTTGAGCCGAGTGGCGCAGAACGCGTGGGACATTCGCCCCGTGCTACCCACCCGGTCGGTGGTGCGCCCCGACGACGAATCCGTGCTGGGCGCGGCCGGGATCCTCAACGCGTCAAACGGGATCACGATCCTCGCCGGCGCAGGCGCGGCCGGTGCCCACGATGAACTGATCGGGCTGGCGGCCACGCTGCAGGCGCCGATCGTTCATGCCCTGCGCGGCAAGGAATACATCGAGTACGACAATCCCTACGACGTCGGCATGACCGGGCTGTTGGGTTTCGCCTCCGGATACAAGGCGATCCGCGAGGCCGAGGTGCTGCTCATGTTGGGCACGGACTTTCCCTATCGGCAGTTCTATCCCGAGAACGCCACCGTGATCCAGGTGGATATCCGCGGACGCCATCTGGGCCGGCGCACCCCCGTCGATGTCGGGTTGGTCGGCACGGTCAGGGACACCCTCGCGGCGCTGCAGCCGTTGCTGCACCAGAAGACCGACCACGATCACCTGGACCGGGCAGTGCGGCATTACCGGAAGACCCGCGCGTCGTTGGACGCGCTGGCGGTCAACGACCGAGACCGCACCCCGATCCGGCCCGAGTACGTGGCGGCAACCGTCGACCGGCTCGCCGCCGACGACGCGGTGTTCACCTACGACGTCGGATCCCCGGTGATCTGGGCGGCGCGGTACCTGACCATGAATGGGCGGCGCCGCCTGATCGGCTCATCCACCCACGGCACCATGGCCTGCGCGCTACCGCACGCCATCGGAGCCCAAACCCCCGACCGCGGTCGCCAGGTGGTCGCGCTGGCCGGCGACGGCGGACTCACCATGCTGTTCGGCGAGCTGCTGACCCTGGTGCAGAACAAGCTGCCGGTCAAGGTCGTGGTGTTCAACAACGCCTCACTGAGCTTCGTCGAGCTGGAGATGAAGGCCGCCGGCTTCGTCAACTTCGGCACCGATCTGCACAACCCCGACTTCGGGGCGGTTGCCCGGGCACTGGGAATGTTCGGTGCCCGCGTCGAAAAGCCCGGCGAACTCGAGTCGGCACTGGCCGGCGCGTTCGCCCATGACGGGCCCGCCCTCGTCGATGTCGTCACCGCGCGCCAGGAACTGAGCATCCCGCCGACGATCTCGGCCGAACAGGCCAAGGGCTTCACCCTCTACGCCATCCGCACCATCCTCGCCGGCCGCGGCGACGAACTGCTGGATCTGATCACCACCAATGTTGCCCGTCGAATCCTCGACTGATCGCCTTGGGGGCGAACGACTTTCGAGGACGGCCGGGCGACTCTCAGCCGAGTCTGGCCAAAGTGCGCTCCCACAGCTCGCCGGCAAGGCGCGGGTTAACTGCCAGCCGGCTGGTTTTGGCGATCTTGTGCTTTGCGTAGTACTCGCCGGGCGTCCACTCCGAACCGGGCGTGGTCGACGCCAATCGCACCAGCTCGTCGGCTCCCTCGTCGGGGGTCGCGATGAATAGCACTGCCGGGGTGTACCGCTGCATGAAGACCAGGAACTTTGAGCCCGAGGCGACGCCGATGTTGGAGTTGACGTTGCCGGGATGCACGGTCGCAACGGACAGCCCGCCGGCATGGTGGCGCCGGTGTAATTCCTTGGTGAACAGGACGATCGCCAGCTTCGAGAACGCGTAGGCGGCGGCGGGCCGGCGGCTGGCGGTGTCCTCGAGGTCGTCCACGGTGGCCCGGAAGATCAGCTTGTGCGACGAACTGGTCGTGTTGACGACGGTGGCGCGCGAATCCACCAGGACGTCGAGCAATTGGGTGGTCAGCAGGAACGGTGCCAGGTAGTTGACCTGATAGGTGCGCTCGTAGCCGTCGGGCGTCAGCTCGATCTTGCTGGCCATCCTCCCGGCATTGTTGAGCAGCACGTCGATGCGGGGGTATTGCGAACGAATCTTGTCCGCCAGCGCCCGAACCTGGGACAGGTCGGCGTAATCGACGACGAAATAGTCCGCGTCCAATTCGGCGGCCACCGCGACGGTCTTGGATTCCGAGCGGCCCACCACGACGACCTGGTCGCCACTGCGGCTCAGCCGACGCGCCGCCGCCGCGCCGATGCCGTCGCTGGCGCCCGTGATGAGAATCGTCCTACGCGTCATTGCCCAGACCTCCACGGGGAGTTTAGCGACGGCGCGTTAAGCGAGCCGCTCAACGACTCGAGGGCCAGGGTCCTCCTGGCGGACAGGCGAACTACTCGAGCTGATCGAGGCGGGCAACATCTCGGTCACGGTGAGTGCGCACTACCCGCTGCGCGGAGCCGCCCACGCGCATCGGGACCTACAGGGCCGGAAAACCACCGGATCGGTGGTGCTCACGCCCTAGCGTGCGCCAGCCCGCCGACTACTGACGGGATTAAACACACGCCTAATGACGTTGAAAGCCAAAGAAGCAGGCAGTGCTATGCGTCTGACTTCGGCTTCAGGGTCATCGGTGCTCCTGTCAGCGGCCAAGTCAGCCTGTCCGCGTCGAGGTATGAGGTTGAAAATGAAGACTGATATAGCCGGATCGCGTGGGAACGCGGCGTGCGAGTCTCAGGCGTCTGACACGACGGTTCTGATCACCGAGGCACAGGTGGCGTTCGGCACCGCGGCCGCGGCGGGTGTACGCCCCAAGGAACGTCGGTGGCTTGGGCCAGTGGGCCGGATCGCCGGAACGTTGAGGGGCTCACGCGCTGCGCGGCCTCCCTTCCAGACCCGCGCGGCGTACCTGGAACCTGCACGAATGGCGCGTGAGATGGAGCGCCTGTAAGCGCAAGGCGCACCTGCCGGCTTGGCGCTACGCCAATGAGTAGCGCACCGGCAAGTGCTTGAGGCCGCCCACGAACGTCGTGGCGACCAGCTCCGGATCACCGGTCAGCTCAATCGACTTAAGCCTGGGCAGCAGCTCCGAAAAGAAGCTGTTGACCTCCATGCGAGCCAGGGCCGCCCCCATACAGAAGTGCACGCCGTAGCCGAACGCTAGATGCTTGTTGGGATCGCGCCCGACGTCGAAGCGGAACGGATCGGTGAAGACGTCCTCGTCGCGGTTGGCCGAAACGTAGGACAGCAGAACGGAATCCCCTGCCGCGATCGGCACCCCGCGCACGGTGGTGTTCTCGTTGGCGGTCCGCATGAATTCCTTGACCGGGGTGACCCAGCGGATCATCTCCTCGGTGGCCAACGGCATCAGGTCCGGGTTGTCGCGCAACCGGTCGAGCTGGTCGGGGTTCTCGATGAGTGCCTGGAGGCCGCCGGAGATCGTCGCACTGGTGGTGTCGTGGCCGGCGGTGGCGACGATCAGGTAGTAGGACACGGTCTCGATGTCCGAGAGCGGCTCGCCGTCCACGCGGGCGTTGGCGATCGCCGAGGCCAGGTCCTCGGTCGGATGCTCACGGCGCGCGGCGGTCACGCCGTTGAAGTAACCGAACATGTCGAGCAGCGCGGGGATCTGATCCTCGCTCGAGGTACCGCGTTTGAATTCCGAGTCGTCGCTGCCGAACAGCTCCTGGGTGAGCTTGAGCATGCGGGCGAAGTCGGCCTCCGGGATGCCCAGCAGCGACATGATCACGTACAGCGGGTAATTCACCGCGACCTGCTGGACGAAGTCGCATTCGGGACCGACGGCCAACATCTTGTCGACATAGATTTTGGCGAGTTCGCCGACGCGCATCTTCAACGCGCGCATCGCCTTTGGGCGGAACCAGTCGGAGCCGATCGCGCGTATCACCCGGTGCTGCGGGTCGTCCAGGTGAATCAGCGTGCGCACCCCGGCGTTGGCCTGCAGCTCGTCGCCCACGGTGGTGGTCAGGACCGGGCGCGGCCAGTTGGTGAACAACATGTTCTCGCGCTCGATGTCCATGATGTCGGCGTGTTTGGTGATCGCCCAGAACGGTTTGTAGTCCGGCACCTCGACCCAGGAGACCGGCCCGTTGGCGCGCAGGTGAGTCAACGCCGCGTGCAGCCGCTTCTCGTCGGTGTACGCCAGCGGATCGGCCAACACCTTCCCGGCGCCGTCCATCGTCGTTGTGCTCACTGGCGAAACTCCTTCATTGCTACGGTGATACAGGGCTGCGAAGCGGTCATGAAGATCGGCAGGACGCGATCGACCACGCCCTCGCAACGACGCCGCAGGGCGGCGCCGACCTCGCCGACCGAGCCGACGACGGCGAAGGTCGTGAGCATCTCGTCGTCGATCAGCGAGGCCATCGCATCCCACTCCCCCTCCTTGGAGAGCCGGTTCAATTCCTCGTGCAGGTCGCCCCAGCCGTGCAGCTCGAGAACCTTGCGATAGGCCGGCGTGGAGCCGTAGAAGGCGATCTGCTTGCGCACCGCGGCGGTGGCGGTCTGCAGCTCGGCGTCGGTCTCGCCGGTGGCCACCAGCACCTCGGCCGACACCTCGACATCGCTGCGTTGCCGGCCGGCACTCTGCAGTCCGCGCAGCAGGGCGGGCGTGGTGACGTCGGTGATGTACCGCTTGGACACCATCGGGTGGCCGAGGTGGCCGTCGGCGACCTCGCCGCACATTTCGGTCATCACCTCGCCGACCGCCGCGATGAAGACCTTCGGCTTCGGGTAGGGCTGCGGCTCGGGCGTGAACATCGGGGTCATGATCTTGTGCGTGTAGAAGTCGCCCTCGAAGCGGAGCTTGCTGCCGTCGCGCCAGGCGTCCCAGATCGCGTGCATCGCCGAGACGAATTCACGCATCCGGCGGGCCGGATGACTCCACGGCATGCTGAACCGCTTCTCGATGTGGGGCTGAATCTGGGTGCCCAGGCCGAGGATGAACCGGCCCTTCGAGTACGCCTGCAGATCCCAGCCGATGTTCGCGACGATCATCGGATTGCGGGCGAACGCCACGGCGATGTTGGTGCCGACTTCGAGCCGCGACGTGTGCTCGGCGGCGAGCAGCAGCGGCAGGAAAGGGTCGTGACTGGTCTCGGGAGTCCAGCCCCCGTCGTAGCCCTGCTGTTCCAGTGCGCCGGCCGCTTCGGCCGCGCGTGTCAGTTGATTGGGAATGCCGCCGTCGATCTTGAGGCGGGGGCCGTCAGGCATGCGGGTAACTTTACAGTAAGCAATCCAGTATGTGACCCTGCAGACCTGGGCGCGCACGATCGCACCCGCAAGAGGTAGGACTGACGCATGACAAAACCCCCGGATTGGGAGGAAACGCTCTCCGACCTTGCCCGCCGGCGTCAGCACGCGCGGGGCATGGGCGGACCCGAGCGGCTCGACAAGCACCGCGGCAAGGGCAAGCTCGACGCCCGTGCGCGCATCGACCTGCTCCTCGACCCGGGTACCTTCCGCGAAATCGGCACGCTCGTCGGCGGCGAGGTCGCGTCCGACGCATTGATCGTCGGTTCGGGCTCGATCAACGGCTCGCCGGTGATGCTGGGCGCCGAGGACTTCACCACGATGGCCGGCAGCATCGGCCCCGGCGGCAACTCCAAGCGCTTCCGCATCGCCGAGCTGGCGCTGCGCGACAAGACCCCGCTGATCATGCTGCTCGAGGGCGCCGGCTTTCGCCCCGGCGGCGGGCACTACGGCCGCGCCCCGACCGACCTCCTCGCCCAGGCACAGTGCTCCGGCAAGGTGCCAACGGTGGCCGCGGTGCTGGGTCCCTCGGCCGGGCACGGCGCGCTGGTGGCACCGGTGTGCGACTTCCGGATCATGAGCCAGCAGGGAGCGATCTTCACCGCGGGGCCGCCAGTCGTCAAAGAGTCAACCGGAGAAGACATTTCGAAAGAGGACCTCGGCGGTCCGGTCACCTCCTTGCCCAGCGGGGTGATCCATAACGTCGCCGACGACGACGAAGCTGTCATCGCGGACATCCGGCGCTACCTGTCGTACTTCCCGCCAAGCGCATGGTCGTATCCGCCGTCGCTGCCCGCCTCTGAAGCGGGGGCAGACACCCAGCCGCGCGCGACGCCGGAACTGCTCGACATCGTTTCGCGCGACAACCGCCGCGTTTACGACATGCGCGCGGTGCTCGACGTGGTCTTCGACCGGCCGGACTGGTTCGAAGTCCAGCCGCAGTACGGCAAAGCGATCATCTGCGCGCTGGCCCATCTCGGTGGTCATCCGGTCGCGGTCGTCGCGAACCAGCCCAATGTGCTCGCCGGCTCCATCGACGCAAATGCCGCGGACAAGGCGGCGCACTTCATCATGGTGGCCGACTCATTCCACCTGCCGCTCATCTTCTTTGCGGACAATCCCGGCATGCTGCCCGGCAGCCGGTCCGAACGCAGCGGCGTGCTGCGCGCAGGCGCGCGGATGTTCGCCGCCCAGACGGCGGCCACCACGGTGAAGCTGCACGTGACGCTGCGCAAGGCGTACGGGTTCGGCTCGATGGTCATGTCGCTGTTGGGTTTTGACAGCCAGTCCGCGACGTTCGCCTACCCGGGCGCGACGATGGGCGCCATGAGCGCGGCCGCGCTGGGCCGGGCGACGCACGCCGGCGAGGATGTCACCGCGAAGCTGCGTGACGCCGAGTTGCAGGCGTCCTTCCGCTCGGCTGAAAGCATGGGATTCGACGAATTGATCGATCCCCGCGAGACCCGAGACGCCCTGCTGGCTTCGTTGCTTCGCGGATTGTCGGCGCGGCAGGCGGCCGCCGAGCCGGTGAGCCGGACGGTGATTCTGCCCTAATCGCCTGCGCGGTACGCCGTGACGACCGGCTCCAGCTCGTCGGGGGTCGCGCCGTGCATGATCACCGCGTCGGCGCCGTAGTCGAACTCCTTGCGGATCCGCTCCACGCACTGCTGCGACGACCCGGTGGCCGACGGTTCCAACCACTCGTCGGGGATCAGCGTCGCGATGTGTTCGATCTGCTCGGGGGTGGCCTTGTGGTCGATCCCGCCCGCGATCGACGTGACCACCGGATCACCCCGGAACCGTTCCAGCACAGCCGGATCCCACTTGTTGGTCTGCACCAGCAGATCGCCGTAGCCCTGCAGATAGGTGGCCAGGCGCGCGACGGTCTTCTTCAGTCGCAGCTGCTCGGGCAGGTGGTCGCCGACGGTGGCGAAGCACGACCACACCCGAACACTGTCGGGATCGCGGCCCGCCTTCTCCGCGGCGGACTTCACGGTTTTGACGCAGCGCCGCAACGTTTCCGGGGTGAAGTAGGTGTGCAGGATGACGTCGTCGAACGCGCGGCCCCCGAGCTCGAGGGTGTTGGGCCCGAAAGCCACCAGCGCCAACCGAATGTCCTCGTTGAAGTCCGGGTCGAGGAACAGGATGGGGTACTTACCCATCGGGCCCTCGTGGTTGAAGATCAGCTCGCCGTGGAACAGCCGGCGCATCACCTGCGCCCAGTCCTCCATCTGCGCCGTGGTGACCGCCGGTATGCCGAAGGCCCCGTAGATCGCCGCGATGCCGCGCCCGATGCCCAGCGTGAAACGACCCCCGGAAAGTCGGTGCATGGTGGTCGCCCACGACCCGGTGATCAGTGGGTGGCGGGTGTTGTGATTGGTTGCGGCGGTGGCGATTTGCATGCGGTTGGTCACCGCGCACGCGGCCCCGACGAGCGACGATGCCTCCTTGACGTTCCAGCGCTCGGAGATGAACGCGGTGCCAAAGCCCAGCTCCTCGCCGCGGCGGGCTTCGTCCATCAGGGTTGCCGGGCCCTCACCGCCGGCGCCGGCCAGCAGGTAGTAACCCAATTCGTCGAGCGCCCGATCACTCAATTCCGAACTCCTTGTTGGTAGCAATCGCCGAGCGCAGGAATCGCTCGGTCACCCGCTGCACGCGGCGGGAGAAGATGTGGCCGACGTGGCCGCCGTCGTACCAGTACAGCTGGCCGCCCCACCGCTCCTGCAACGCATACGTGGGCTCGCGCATGGCCATTCGGTCGTGCCACGCCCCGACGATGAGCCGGCGTTCCGGCGGCGGTGCGGGGTCGGTCGCCAGCGGGTCGATCACCGACGTCAGCTGCGCGACGACCGGAGACCCCAGCAGTTCGCGGAATTCGCCGCGGCCATCGCCGAAGCGCGACAGGTGCCGCGCGATCATGCCGTTGAGCCCGAGGATCGGCGTGTACAGGCCCACCGCGTCGACCTGACGCTCCAGGTGCGAAACCAGCGCCGCCACCGGGGTGCCCATCGAAATCCCCGATACCACAACGGCGCTGGCCTGCGGCTGCACCCACCGCACCACCGCGCGCACCTCCGACACCGAGCGCATCATGCCGGCGACGTTGCCCAGCGGATCCATGTCCGGATAGGCCGGCCACTCACGGCGCCGCACGCCGTGGCCCGGCTGCACCGGCATGGCGACGTTGAACCCCAGCTGGTGATGGATCCGGCCGATCCGGGACAGCACCAGGTCCTCAGTGCCGCCCTGTCCGGCGCCGTGCACCCAGACCAGCCATGGCCGGGGGCCGTCGGTGTGCCGGCACACGTGCACCACCGCCCGCGCCGGGCCGCCGAGCCCCTCGGCTTCCAGCGTCCTCGGCAGCGCGGGATCATGCTCGAACGTCATCCGCTCGTAGGCAAGTCGGCCGACTCGCCGCCGCTGCACCGCGGTGGCCCGCAGCGGCGCGGGCTCGGCGTGCGCGCCGTCGATGCCCAGCGCCGACAACTCCTCGGCCGCCGGCTCGCACTCGCTCAGCGGCCGCACCCGGTCGGTCAGGTTGCCACCCAGCAGCGAAAAGCCAGTCAGCGCAAGCTCGTCGAGCATGACCTCGCCGAACTGGCGCACGCCGCGCAGCGACGCCGGGACCCAGCCGGTCGACTCGTTGAGGCCCGCCACCGTGCGGGGAACCACCATGCCCAGTTCGCGGGTGATGTCCCTGGAACGTTTCGCCAGCGAAAATCCCGCCATGCCGCTCACCTTAAACCAGCTAACTCAGCTTGAAACCGGTATATCCGCCCGCCGCGATCTCGTCGCAGCGGCGGCGGTATTCGGGGATCCCGCCGGTATAGCCCATGTACATCCGTTTCTTGCCGGGCACGTTGCCGCCGTTGTACCAAGAACTGCAGGACGGGTGCACCAGCACGGTCGACGCCACCAGCGAAGTGGCGTGGTCGATCCACTCCTGCTGCGCGGTGGCCAGCGCCTCGATGGTCCGAATCCCGTTGCCGCGCAAATGCGCAATGCATTCGCTGATCCACTCGACATGTTGCTCGAGCGCGGCGACGAAGTTGGTGGCCGCACTCGGGCTGCCGGGGCCCTGGATGGTGAACAGGTTCGGGAAGCCCGCGACCGCGAGCCCCAGATACGATAGCGGGCCCTCGCTGGCCCAGAACTCGCCGAGCGCCAGCCCGTCGCGGCCGCGGACATCGATGCGGGACAGCGCGCCGGTCATCGCGTCGAACCCGGTCGCGTAGACGATCACGTCCAGCTCGTAGGAGTCGTCCTCGGTGCGGATACCGGTCGGCGTCACCTCGCGGATCGGCGACTTGCGCAGGTCGACGAGCGTGACGTTGTCGCGGTTGAAGGTCTCGTAGTAACCCTGGTCGATGATCGGACGCTTGCAGGCGAACGGATGCACGGGCACTAGCGAGGCCGCGGTCCGCGGGTCCTTGACGATGCGGGCCACCGCCTCGCCATACAGCTGGGCGGCCATCTGGTTGGCCTCGATGTCGAAGAAGATGTCGCCCCAGTTGAGGGCCCCCATCACGCCGTTCTCCTCGATGGCGCGCAGTTGCTCTTCGCGGGTCGCCGACTTCAGCGGCGGCCGCACCAGCATCTCGAGCAGCACCGAGAACGCGCTCAGCCGCGCCGCCCCGATGGGATGCTCGCGCTGCGCGGCCCGGATTTCGCCGTAGCGGGCCTTCATCTCGTCCAGCTCGCCGTCTCCGAACCGGTGCACGCGCCACGGCAAGGTGTATGCCGGTGAGCGCTGAAACACGCAGAGCTGCAACGCTTCCCGGGCGACGACGGGAATCAGCTGGATGCCGGTCGAACCGGTGCCGATGACGCCGACCCGCAGCCCGGTTAGATCGAAGCCCTCCTTGGGCCAGCGGCTGGTGTACAGCGAGGTCCCGGCGAATGCGTCCATGCCCGGAATGTCGGGTTCCAGCGGAGCCGACAGGATGCCGGTGGCGGCGACCACGAACGGGGCCACATACGACTCGCCCGATTCGGTGCGCACCACCCAGACGGCGGCCTCCTCGTCGTAAGCCATCGCGACGACCCGGGTGTTGAACGTGATGTCGCGGCGAAGGTCCAGCCGGTCGGCCACGAAATTCAGGTATGCCTCGATCTCGGGCTGCGCGGGCATCGACTCCGTCCAGACCCACTCCTGCTGAATCTCTTCGGAGAAGCTGTAGGAGTACTCAATGCTCTCGATGTCGCAGCGGGCGCCCGGGTAGCGGTTGAACAGCCATGTGCCGCCGACATTTTCGGCCGCCTCGAGCACCCGAACCCGGATGCCGAGCTGCCGCAGCCGATGCAGCATGTAGAGGCCGGAGAATCCGGCGCCGATCACCAGCGCGTCGTAATGCCCCGCCTCGCCGTCAACTGCCATTGCCACCACTCATCCTCAGGATCGTCCGGGTCAGGTGCAGCGTCTTGATCCGCCAGCAACCGTCGCGCTTTTCGTAGGTCTCGTGGTAGTGACCGGCGCCGTGCAGCTGGCCGCCGTCGGCGAAGAACAGCATGTCTTCCATCGCCCAGATGCCCGTCGCGGTGGTCGCCGAGGTCAGCGCCAGCTCCGGGGTGTGGCAGTGGTGCACCGTGGCCACGCCTTCCAGGCCGCCCAGCACCATCGGCACGAAGTTGTCGACGCCCTCGATCGGCGCGGCGGTCTGGGGATCGGCACCCGCGACGCCGACGGCCATGTCCAGCGTGACCACCAGGTCGGGGGTGAACACGCCGCGCCAGGATTCGACGTCCTTGGTGTCCAGAAAGCGGCAATAACGCGCCTTCAGCTGCCGAAGCTCTTCCAGCTCGTCGGCCGGCGGGACGACCTGACTCATATAGCTCCTTGCCGCGCGTGCGGGGACTCTGCTGAAATCTATACTGTAACGGACTTAGTATCAGCCAAACTACTACGGGAGCGCAGCCGTGAAGGTCCCATTCACCTGGAAAGTCACCGGGTGGTTCATGGTCGGATGGTCGCCGGAATTCCCCGTCGGCGAGGTCCGGCCGCTGCACTACTTCGGCGAGGATCTCGTCGCCTACCGCGACGAGTCCGGCGAGCTGCACGTGCTCGAGGCGCACTGCAAACACCTCGGCGCGCACATCGGCCACGGCGGCAAGGTACTCGGCGACTGCGTCGAGTGCCCGTTCCACGGGTGGCGCTGGGGCCCGGACGGCACCAACCGCTACATCCCGTATCAGCCCGACAAGCCCAACCGCGCGCTACGGCTGCGGGTCTATCCCGTCGCCGAGCAGTACGACTGCGTGTTCGTCTGGCACCACCCCGACGGCCTCGAGCCGCAGTGGGAGATGCCGGACATCTTTCACAAGTTCCCGCAATTCGAAACGGATCCGGCCGCCTACTACCGGGCCTACCCGGAGTTCTCCCGGCGCGCGGAGCGCGAACCGGTGCATCCGCAGATCGTGGCGGAGAACGCGCCCGACAGCGCGCATTTCGAGTACGTCCACCACGCCACCGTGACGCCGCGGGTCTTGGATTGGAAGATCGTCGACCAGGAGTGGCAGTTCATCGCCGGCTGGCCGGACGCGCGCAGCGACAACCCCGACGACCTCGCGTTGCGGTTCCACAGCCACCTGTTCGGCCTCGGCGGGGCGATCAGCGTGTTCGAGGGCGCGCAGAATCACCGGCTGATCTTCACCTGCACGCCGGTCGACGACGAGTGCTCGGACCTGTTCTATTCGATCTGGTGGCCGCGAGTCCCGGGCGATGACGCCGCCGTGCCGGAGGGCAAGCTGCGCGACCTGATCGAAAACCAGTTCCTGTCCACCGTTTTCGACGATCTGCAGATCTGGCGCTACCAGAAGTATGTGGAACGTCCGGCGCTGTCCAAGGTGGACGCGAAAGGCTATATGGCACTGCGGAAATGGGCGGCGCAGTTCTACGACGCAGAGCCCGTGGGCGCCCCAGCATGACGGCGGGGCTGGCGGGGTTGGCCGCACCCGAGCACACCGCGATCGTCACCCAGGAGTGTCAGGGCGCGGTGATGGGTCCCGACGCCGGGCTGGCGATGCTCGCCGACGAGGCGCGCCGCGAGGCGCTGCCCAACATCGCACGGTTGCTGCCCGCGGCGCGAGCGGCCGGGGTGCGCGTGGTGCACTGCCTGGTGCAGCGGCGGCCCGACGGGTTGGGCTCCAACCACAACGCGAAGATCTTCGCGATGGGCGGCGGCAATCGGGTGGACATCACGCCCGGCACGCCGGGCGCCGAGCTGCTGCCCGAATTAGGGCCGGAGCCAACGGATTTGGTGCTGCGCCGCTGGCACGGCGTGGGTCCGATGGGCGGCACCGACCTGGACGCGGTGCTGCGCAACCTCGGGGTGTCGACCATTGTCGTGGTCGGCGTCTCGCTGAACATCGCCATCCCCAACCTCGTCATGGACGCAGTCAACGCCGCCTACCGGGTGATCCTCCCCCGCGACGCGGTGGCCGGCATTCCCGCCGAATATGGTGCAGCGATGATCGCCAACACGCTGTCGCTGCTATCCACCGTCACCAGTACCGACGACCTGCTCCAGGCATGGGCCGAAGGACCGCGATGACCGAAACGGCACCGGAGGTGCGCGGCGGATTTCCCGACGTCAGGCCGGTCGAGGACGCCCCCGACGAACTGGGCCCGTTCGTCGCAGCGCTGCGCCGCCTGCAGGACCTCACCGTGTCCAGCAAGCCGGACCCCGCCCTGTGGGCCGCCGCCACGGAGCACCTCGAGAACGCCTGCGCGCTGCTGGACGGCCACCAGGTCCCCGAGACCGAGGCCGTGGCCGGCCGGGTGCTGACCCTGCCGGGGTTGGCCCATCCCCTGATGCCGCCCTGGCTGGTGACCGATTCCGGTCCCGACGGCGTCACGATGGCCGGTCATTTCACCACGGCGCATATCGGCGGGAACCGGGCCGTGCACGGCGGCATGATCCCGCTGTTCTACGACTGGCTGCTCGGGATGGTGGTGTCCACCGCGGACATCCGCCCGACCCGCACGGCCTACCTGCATGTCGACTACCGCAAGATCACCCCGATCGACGAGCCGCTGACGGCCCAGGGCCGCATCTCTCGCGTCGACGGCAGGAAGGTTTTCATTGACGCTACTATGACATCTGCCGATGGAAGCCTGCTCAGCGAAGCCAACGGCCTGATGGTCCGTTTGCTCCCGCACCAGCCGTAAGAGGGACGATGTCAAAGAACGCAACACAATTCACGGTTCCGGCCGTCGCGAAGGCCGTCGCGGGCGCAATCGGAGACCGCGAGCTACTGATCCAGGGCGAACAGCGATACACCTACGCGCAGGCGGTCGAGCGGGCGAACCATCTCGCCGCATACCTGCACTCCCGCGGGCTGGGCTGCCACACCGAGCGCTCTACCCTCGGCGGCCACGAGGCGGGCCAGGACCTGCTCGGCCTGTATGCCTACAACGGAAACGAGTTCGTCGAGGCGCTGCTCGGCGCTTTCGGAGCGCGCGTCGCCCCGTTCAACGTCAACTTCCGCTACGTCAAGAGCGAGCTCGCCTACCTGCTCAAGGATTCCGGCGCGACCGCCCTGCTCTACCACGCCGCGTTCGCCCCTCGAGTGGCCGAAGTGCTGCCCGAGCTTCCCCAGCTGCGCGTACTGATCCAGATCGCCGACGATTCCGGCAACGAATTACTCTACGGTGCAACCGATTACGAGGACGCCATCGCGCAGGGCGCACGGCTGGCGCAGCCGGAACTGCAGCATTCACCCGACGACTTGTACGTCCTGTACACGGGTGGCACCACGGGCATGCCCAAGGGCGTGCTGTGGCGCCAGCACGACATCTTCATGACGTCGTTCGGCGGGCGCAATCTGATGACCGGTGAGCCCTTCGGCTCCATCGACGAAATCGTGGCCGCGTTGGCGCCGGGGCCCGGCACCAAGTTGATGGTCCTGCCGCCGCTGATCCATGGCGCGGCCCAGTGGAGCGTGATGACGGCGATCACGACGGGACAATCCGTGGTCTTCCCCACCGTCATCGACCACTTGGACGCCGATGACGTCGTGCGCACCATCGAACGCGAGAAGGTTTCGGTGGTGACCGTGGTCGGCGATGCGATGGCGCGTCCCCTGGTCGCCGCCATCGAGAAGGGCATCGCCGACGTGTCGTCGTTGGCCGTCGTGGCCAACGGTGGCGCGTTGCTGACCCCGTTCGTCAAGCAACGGCTGATCGAGGTGCTGCCGAGCGCGATCGTGGTCGACGGTGTCGGGTCCTCGGAGACCGGCGCGCAGATGCATCACCTGTCGACGTCGGGTGCCGTGTCGACCGGCACCTTCAACGCCGGGCCCGACTCCTTCGTGGTAGCAGAGGATTTGGCCACGCTGCTCCAACCGGGCCACGAGGGCAACGGCTGGCTGGCGCAACGGGGTTACATTCCGCTGGGCTACAAGGGCGACGCCGCCAAGACGGCCAAGACCTTTCCGGTCATCGACGGGGTGCGCTACGCGGTACCCGGCGACCGAGCGCGGCACCACGAGGGCGGCCACATCGAATTGCTGGGCCGCGACTCGGTGACCATCAACTCCGGCGGCGAGAAGATCTTCGTCGAAGAGGTGGAGACCGCGATCGCCTCGCACCCGGCCGTGGCCGACGTGGTGGTCGCGGGCCGGCCGAGCGAGCGCTGGGGCCAGGAAGTGGTCGCGGTGGTCGCGCTGGCCGAGGGGGCGGCTGCCGACGCCGACGAACTGGTGGCCCACGCGTCAAACTCGTTGGCGCGCTACAAGCTTCCCAAAGCGGTGGTATTCCGTCCGGTCATCGAGCGCAGCCCGTCGGGCAAGGCCGATTACCGGTGGGCGCGTGAGCAGGCGGAGAATGGCTAAACCTGGGAGTGACAATGGCGTTGCTGCAGAAGGACGAGACCGTGAGCGCGTCGACCGAGGTGCGAGCCTCGCCCGACGAGATCTACGCCCTGGTCTCTGACGTCACCCGAATCCCGCAGTGGAGCCCTGAGACGGCCCGCGTCGAATGGCTTGCGCCCGATCGGTTTCGGGCGTGGAACCGCCGCCGGCTGGGCAGGTGGCGAACCACCGCGCGCGTCGTCGAGGCCGAGCCCGGACGCCGGTTCGCCTTCGTCGTGCAGGCCATGGGTGGCGACTGGACGCGGTGGACGTGGGACATCGAACCCGTCGGCGGCATGACCCGGCTTACCGAGACGTGTCAGATGTGCGTCCCACTGCCGCTCGGCGCCCTGGCCTTCGAGAGGCTCTTCCTGTTCGTGTGGGACCGCCGCACGGACCTACAGCGCAACATTGCGCTTTCCGTGGACCGCATCCGGGGGATCGTCGAAGCAGGAGTGCAGGCATGAAATACCAAGGGCACGTTGCCGTCGTCACCGGGGCCGGGTCGGGCATCGGCCGGGCGCTGACCCTCGCGCTCGCGCGCGACGGGGCACACGTGGCCGCCTCCGATATCGACGCCAGGGGCCTGGCCGAAACCCGGGAGGCCTGCCCGGCCGGCCGGGTGTCCACGTATGCGCTCGACGTCACCGATCGGGCCGCGGTGCTCGCACACGCCGACCAGGTGCGCGGCGAACTCGGTCCGGCCTCAATGCTGTTCAACAATGCCGGGGTGGACCTGTTCGCCGGTGTGGCCGACATGTCCTGGAAAGACCTCGACTGGCTGATCGGGATCAACATCGGCGGGGTGCTCAACGGGACCAAGGCCTTCCTGCCGCAGTTGATCGAGGCCGGCTCGCCGCGCCGGCCGTCACGATTGGTCAACCTGTCCAGCGCCTTCGGGCTGATCGCGGTTCCGTATCAGGGCGCCTACAGCATGTCGAAGTTCGCGGTGCGCGGCCTCACCGAGGCGCTGCGTCAGGAGATGATCATGGAGAGCCGCCCGGTGACCGTGCACTGCGTGCACCCGGGGGTGGTGAAAACCAACTTCGGGGCGAATATGCGCACGGCGGACGGCGAGGATCCCGAGATGGCGACCAAAATGTTCGACCGCGCGGCGCTGACGTCCGCCACCAAGGCGGCCCGGCTCATTCTGCGCGGGGCCGACAAGAACCGCGCCCGGATCCTCATCGGGGCCGACGGCCGCGTGATGGCGGCGATGCCGCGCCTGCTTGGCGCGGGATACTCGGGGCTGCTGGCTAGGGCCGGGAAACTGGCCGACTCGCGCTGAGCCGACGGCGGTTGCGGGCCTTCGTTATTCGCATCATGACGTCGGCATACATCAGCATCGGCTTGCCGAACGGCGGCGCCGCGCTTCCGGTGACGCTGAACGGCAGGTCGCTGCCCACCACCGTCCGGTGATGGCTGAACGTGTCGAAGCCGGCCTTGCCGTGGTAGGCCCCCATCCCGCTGCGGCCCACCCCGCCGAACGGCGCCGCCGACGGAATCATCTGTGCGGCAAAGTCGTTGCGGGCCACGCCGCCGCTGCGGGTATTGCGCACGAAGGCGCGGAAGTCGGCATCGTCTGGCCCGTACCAGTAGGCCACCAGCGGCGCCGGCCGTTGATTGATGTAGTCGATGGCCTCGCCCAGTTGGGCATATCCCTTCACGACGAGGACAGGGCCGAAGACCTCCTCGTTCGCGATCTTCATGGTGTCGTCGATATCGCGGACGATGGTGGGCGCGATCTTGCGGGTGCCCGGGTCCGGCAGCAGCTCCCCTTCCGGTGCAACGGTTTCCACGCTGGCGCCGTTGGCCCGCGCGTCGTCGACCAGACCGACGACGCGGTCGAAATTGGCTCGGTTGACCGACGAGCAGTAGTCGTCGTTGGAAATGATGCTGCCGAACATGCCGCGCAACGTGTCCCGCGCGGTGTCGACAAACGCCTCGAGCCGATCCTCCGGAACGAAGACGTAGTCGGGGCACACGCAGACCTGTCCGCCGTTGACCATGCGGCCCTGCGCGATCCGCGTTGCCGATCGGCGGACATCGGCGTTCGGTGCGACGACGACGGGGTTCTTGCCACCCAGCTCGAGGGTCACCGGGACCAGATTTTGCGCCGCGGCCCGTTGCACCTGGGCACCGACCGACGGCGAACCGGTGAAAAACAGGTGGTCGAACGGCAGCGACGAGAAGGCGGCCGCCACCTCGGGTCCGCCGGTGACGACGTCGAGCTCGGTCTGATCGAAGTAATTGGGTGCCGTCGCCCGCATCAGCTCGGCGGTGTTGGCGGTGACCTCCGACATCTTGATCATCACCCGGTTACCGGCCGCGAAGGCGGTCGCCGCCGGCAGCACCACGAGATTGAGGGGAAAGTTCCACGGGCCGATGATTCCGACCACCCCGAGCGGGGAGGGCTGCACTTCGGCGCGCAGTCCGCCGAGGCGCGCCGCCCGCATCAGCTTGGTGGCACGCATCCATTGAGCGACATGGGATCTCGTGTGCTCGATGACCGAGACCATGCCGATCACCTCGGTGAACAAGGTGGCGGCCTTGGAGCGGGTGCCGAAATCGGCGGCCATCGCGTCGACGAACGCGTCGGTGTTGTCCAGGACCAGCGCCATCAGTCGGTCGATCCGGTTGCGGCGGATGCCGACACCGGGCGGCCCGTCCCGCACAAAGGCTTGTCGCTGCCGCTGCAGCGTGGCGCCCATGGCGGCACGTTGCCGATCGGCGATGTTGTCAGCGTGTGCATCGACTGTGCTCATGACCCACCTCTTGCGACCGCGGTTCTGCAGGGATAGAACTAACACCCTGCCGATATTGCCTACTGTAATAATTACAGTAGGATTCTACGCAAAGGACTGCCCGCTCGGGCTGACATCGAGATCCCGGAGATCAGGTGACGACCCACGTTCACGAGGCCGCCGGAACCGGCGACCAAACCGTCGACCAGCGCGACCCCTACCCCTACTTCGCCCGCAAGCGCCGGGAGTCGTCCGGCGTCTTTCACGGCACCGTCATGGACTATTCCAAGACCCCCGAGTCGCTGATGCCGAAACGTGAGTACTCCGCGGTGTCGTTCAACGCGGTGAACACGGTCTTTCGTGACGGCCGGATCTTCAGCTCGGCGCCCTACGACAAGACGATCGGCCTGTTCATGGGTCCGACCATTCTCGCGATGGAGGGCAAGACGCACCGCGAGCATCGCAACCTGGTGTCGGCGGCGTTCAAGTCCAAGGCGCTGGCCAAGTGGGAACCGGAGATCGTGCGGCCGATCTGCAACGAGCTGATCGACGAATTCATCGACAAGGGCGAAGCCGACCTGGTCCGGAATTTCACCTTCGAGTTCCCCACCCGCGTGATCGCCCGGCTGCTGGGGCTGCCGGACGATGACGTCCCGATGTTCCGCAAGCGGGCCGTGCAGTTGATCAGCTACCACGTCAACTATGAGCGGGCCTTCGAGGCGTCGGCGGCCCTCAAGGATTACTTCCAGGAGCAGATCGACAAGCGCAGATCCAAGCCCACCGAGGACATCATCGGCGACCTGGTCTCCGCCGAGATCGACGGCGAAAAGCTCAGCGACGAAGCCATCTATTCGTTCCTGCGTCTGCTGCTGCCCGCCGGGCTGGAGACCACCTACCGGTCCTCGGGAAACCTGCTGCACCTGTTGCTCACGCATCCCGACCAATTCGCCGCGGTGCAGGCGGACCCGGAGCTGATCCCCAAGGCGATCGAGGAGGGTCTGCGCTTCGAGACACCGCTGACCACCGTGCAACGGTTCACCACCGAAGAGGTTGAACTGGAAGGGATTACGATCCCGGCGCGCGCCGTGGTCGGGGTGTGCATCGGTTCGGCGAACCGCGATGAGCAGCGTTGGGAGCGATCCGAGGAGTTCGACATCTTCCGCAAGGCCACACCGCACATCTCCTTCGCCGCGGGTGAACACACCTGCCTGGGCTTGCACCTGGCCCGGCTGGAGACCCGCGTCGCGATCGGCTGCCTGCTCGGCCGGTTGACCAACTTCAACCTGCTGACCGACGACGACCCGCACATCCACGGGCAGCCCTTCCGTTCGCCGACCGCCCTACCGGTCACCTTCGACGCCAAGTAGGGTCCCGAAAATGGTCAAGGTAATGCAGGGCTTCCGGGTCCTCGAGGTCGCGCAGTTCACGTTCGTTCCGGCGGCGGGAGCCATCCTCGCCGACTGGGGTGCCGACGTCCTCAAAATCGAGCACCCGGTCCGCGGCGACACCCAGCGCGGTTTCCTCAACATGGGCGGCATCCAGGTCGACCCGAACCGGCACCCGCTGATGGAGCATCCCAACCGGGGCAAGCGCAGTGTCGGCGTCGATATTTCGACGCCGGGTGGCCAGGAAGTGATCTACGAACTGGCCAAGACCGCCGATGTGTTCCTCACCAACTACATGCCGTCGGTCAGGCAGAAGAACAAGATCGACGTCGAGCACATTCGCGCGGTGAACCCCAACATCATCTATGCGCGCGGTAGCGCCTACGGCGACAAGGGCGCCGAGCGCGACATCGGCGGCTACGACGGGACGGCGTTCTGGACGCGCAGCGGCGTAGGGTACGCCCTGACGCCCGAGGAATTGGGCGGCGCACTGGGACAGGGCATTCCGGCGTTCGGCGATTCCATCGGCGGCATGTTCATCGCCGGCGGAATCTCGGCCGCACTGCTGCATCGCGAGCGCACCGGCGAGGCCGTCGAGCTCGACGTGTCGTTGCTGAGCACCGCGTGGTGGGCTGCGGGCGCGAGCATGACGCAGGGTATGGAGACCGGCGAAGTGATGCGCACGTTCATGCCGGGCTCCGCCGCCGCGATGTCGGTGAACCCTTTCATGGGCAACTACCTGACCTCCGACGGCGGCACGATCAACCTGTGCATCATCAGCCCGACGGGCTTGATCCGCGACACCTTCGAGCACCTCGGCATCCCGGAGGCGGCCGATGACGAGCGCTTCTCCGAGGTGCTCCCGCTCATCCAGAATGCGAGTGCGGCCGCCGAACTGATCTCAAACGCCTTCGCCGCCAAACCATTTGAGTATTGGCGCCAGCACCTCAAGACGATGAAGGGTCAGTGGGCGCCGTTCCAGAGCCTCATCGACCTCGCCTCCGACGACCAGGCCATCGCCAACGACATGATCTCCGAGGTCGAGCTCGCCAGCGGCGGCGCACCGTTCAAGGTCGTGCGCGGGCCGGTCCAGTTCAACCACGAGCCTCTGGAAACCACTAGGGCCCCACAAGCCTCCGAGCACACCGAGCTCGTCCTGATGGAGATCGGCATGGACTGGGATCGCATCGAGGAACTCAAGAACGCCGGGGCCATCGCTTGACCGACGCCTACTACGAACTTGTCGATCCACACGATTCGCGCGGCGAGAGGTTCAGCCCGTCCGATCATGTGATCAGCACGTGGGGGCCGGGCATGCAGAATGCCGCACCGGTTTCGGCGCTGCTGGTGCGGGCACTCGAGCGCTGCTCACCGCGCGACGACACCAGGTTGAGCCGCGTCGTCGTCGATCTCCTCGGCCCGGTCCCCGTCACCGACCAGTTGTGGGTTCGCGCACGCGTCGAGCGCCCGGGCAACAAGATCGAGTTGCTCAACGCCGACATGCTGGCGCCCGGGCCGGACGGAGAGCCTCGCCCGGTCGCCAGAGCGATCGCCTGGCGATTCCAGCGGAGCGACGCCGAGGAGCTGTTCTCCACACCGACCGCCCCGCTGCGGCCGCTCAGCGAGGGCCGGTCCCGCCTCCCCGACGACGACACCAACCAGACCTACATCCAGAGCCTGGATTGGCGCTGGCTCAACGACATCCTCAACGACTCACCCGGGGAGTGCTGGGCCAGGCCGCTCGTCGACCTCGTCAAGGGCGAGTCCATGACGCCGATGGAGCGGCTGTTCGCGGTGGCCGACGTCGCCAACGGCATGGGCAGCGGGCTCAGCCTCGGCGACTGGACGTTTCTCAACACCGATCTCACGGTGCACGTCCACCGTGTTCCCGAGGGCGAGTGGATCGGCGTCCAAGCCGAAAACCATTACGGGCGAGACGGAGTCGGCGTATCCCGCGGCACCCTGTTCGACGAGCACGGAGCGGTGGCCGCGCTGCAGCAGGCCCAGCTGGTGCGCCGCCGTTAGCGCCGCCTGAGACAAGGAGATACAGATGACCAACGATGTCGCCATCATCGGGGTGGGCCTACACCCGTTCGGTCGCTTCGAGGGCAAGTCGGCGATGCAGATGGGCGTCGACGCCATCCTCGCCGCGGTCGCCGATGCCGGCGTGGCCTGGAAGGACGTCGAGTTCGCCACCGGCGGCAGCTGGACCGTGGCCAATCCGGACGCGATCGTCGGCATGCTCGGGCTGACGGGCATCCCGTTCACGAACGTGTTCAACGCCTGCGCAACGGCGGCCAGTGCGGCGAAGGCGTGCGCCGACGGAATCCGGCTGGGCGACTACGACATCGGCATCGCCGTCGGGCTGGACAAGCACCCCCGCGGCGCCTTCACGGAGGATCCCGCGCTGGTGGGCATGCCGCGGTGGTATGCGGAGAACGGGCAGTACCTGACCACCCAGTTCTTCGGCATGAAGGCGAATCGCTATCTGCACGAGCACAATATCTCCCAGCAGACGCTCGCCAAGGCCGCCGCCAAGAACTTCCGCAACGGCGCGTTGAACCCCAACGCGTTCCGTCGCAAGCCGATCTCCGAAGAAGACATCCTCAGCTCGACGATGCTCAATTACCCGCTGACGCAATACATGTTCTGCGCGCCCGACGAAGGCGCCGCGGCGGTGGTGATGTGCCGGGCCGACATCGCGCACCGCTACACGTCCAAGCCGGTCTACCTGCGGGCCGTGGAAGTCCGCACCCGCCGCTACGGCGCCTACGAGGTCAACACCACCTTCGCGCCGGTCGAGGAGGACGTCGCGCCAACGGTCTACGCCGCGCGCGCCGCGTTCGAGAAGGCCAGCGTCGCACCGACGGACGTCGACGTGATCCAGTTGCAGGACACCGATGCCGGTGCCGAGATCATCCACATGGCCGAGTGCGGATTCTGCGAACACGGCGAGCAGGAGAAGCTGTTGGCCGACGGCGCCACCGAGATCGGTGGCCCGATGCCGATCAACACCGATGGCGGGCTGATCGCCAACGGTGAACCCATCGGCGCCTCCGGGCTGCGCCAGATCCATGAGATCGTCCGCCAGCTCCGGGGAGAGGCCGGCGATCGCCAGGTGCCCGGCAATCCGAAGGTCGGGTTCACCCAGTTGTACGGCGCCCCGGGCACCGCCGCGGCTACCATCTTGACCACCTGAGTTCGGCGAGCAGACGCAGAATCGCACTGCGCGACGAGATTTCACGCGATTCTGCGTCTGCTCGCGAAAGAAAGGGACCCGGCCGCGGGCAACCCGCCGGCGCTCGCGAGCGCGTAAGCGACTGCAGGCGTACGGCTTACGAGACCTTCGCCGCCGGCGGTGCGTAACTGGGCTTGCCCAGCCCGAGCACGTGCTGGGCGATCATGTTGCGGAACACCTCGAGGGTCCCGCCGTAGATCCCGACCAGCGGCGCGAAGCGGTACGAGTACTCCGCGCTGCCGTCATCGGCGGCGCCGTCGGCCCCGAACGGCAGCGCCGCCGCGGCCCCGTGCAGGTCCATCAGCTCCGGCGAGATGTCCCGCATTGTTTGTGCGTTGGCGACGCGTCCGAAGATGCTCGACGCACTCAGCGCCGCCTCGATCCGGGCGAAGCTGCGTCCCAGGCGATATGCCACCGATTTGTCATCGATAGGCCGGTGTCCGTTGGGATCCGGCTGAGCGAGCCGCACCACCGCCTTGTCCAGCGCCGTGGCCATGAAGCCGGCCTGGTGCATCATGATCGAGTTGTCCTGCAGCCCATCGGGTGCGGCCGCCACGGCGCCGTGCTCGACGTTGAGCGGCTCGCGCAGCACCGTCCAGCCGCCGTTGACGTCGCCGAGCCGGTACTTGTCGTCGACCCGGACGTCGCTGTAATAGACGATGTTGGTGCGGTCACCATCGACCGTCCGAATGCCCTGGATCTCGATGCCGGGTAGGTCCAGCGGGACGAGAAACATGGTGAGGCTCTTGTGTTTCCGCGCCTCGGGGTCGGTGTTGGTGATCAGGAAGACGTACTGGCACTTGTGCGCGCCAGTGGTGAACATCTTCGAGCCGTTGATCACCCAACTGTCACCGTCGCGCACCGCGCGCGTCTTGCAAGTGGCGATGTCGGAGCCACCTTCGGGTTCGGTGTAGCCCAGGCACAGTCGGACGTGGCCGCTGAACACCTTGGGCATCACGTCCGCGACGAGCTCGGGTTTGCCGAATTTCTCCACCGAGCGCGCCACCATCGAGGTCGTTCCCCAGGTCACCCACGGCACATGCACGCGGCGCTTCTCCAGCTCCCAGATTCGCCGCTGCACCCGGCTGAACCCGCCGTCGGACGACGGCTTCCACTCCTTTTCCAGGTAGCCGGCGGCGCCCAGAGCCAGATGCACGCCCTCGTCGAAATTGTCGCCGGTCTCGCGGTCGCGGCGCCGGACCTCGTCGGTCACGTGCGTTGCCAAAAAGCTTCGCGCCTCGTCGAAAAAGGCCCTGTCGTCGTCGGCTAGCTCGACGCGGGAGAAATCCATCGGTTGGCTCCTGTCCTACGTTTTCTTAGGCCCGCACGGCCTGCGCCGCGCCTTCGCGGGCGGTCACGATCTCGGCGACGCGCAGGGCGGTGGCCCCGGGGTCGCCCCCGGCCAGCGGCCAGCCCCGGGCGCGCACCAGGTACGCGGTCGCGGCGGCCTCCGACGAAACACCAAGTCCGCCTTGGATGTGCACAGCCATCGTGGCCGCCTTGGCCGCCTCTTCCGCCATGAACACGAACGCCGACGGCGCCAGCTCGGGACGCTCGTCGGGCTCGTTGTCCAGGAACCACGCGGCGCGGCGCGCCAAGTTACGTCCGCTTTGGACGGTAATGGCCATGTTCGCCAGCGGGTGCGAGATGCCCTGCAACGTGGAGATGGGCACACCCAGCGTGTAGCGACTCTTGGCGAACTCGGCCGCGATAGTCATCGTCTCCTCGACCAGGCCCACCAGCGCCGCGGCGGTCAGCAGCCGCCATTCATCCAGCGCGAGTTCGTACTTCGTCAGCGCGTCGGGCCCGCTGGCCACCACCGTTCGGGTGTCGGCGGCCGCCGGGTCCACCCACGCCATCGGCAGCCGACCGATGTTGTCGACCTTGGCCGGGCGGGTGCCGAAGGTCAGCCGCACGATGTCGTCACCGTCGCGCACGATGATGTGGTCGGCGATCGATCCGGTAGGAATCAGGCGCGCACCGGACACGCTGTCGATCCGCGCGTCCAGCGCGGCGAGCTGGTCCCCGTTGACGACGCCCGCGGCCTCATCGCCCAGTGCATCCAGGCTGGCCAGCAGCCGGGCGGCACAGACGTGGTCGATCCACGGCACCGGCGCCAGCGACCGGCCGATCTCCTCGGCCACCAGGGTCAGGTCCACCAGTGTCGCGCCGTCCCCGCCGCACGACTCCGGCAGCGCCATGGTCGTGGCGCCCATCGCGCACAGCCGCTCCCAAAGGTCCTTGTCGAAGCCGGAAGCCTCTGCGGCGCGGACCGTTTCGATCGGGCAGTGCGTCTTGAAAAACTGCTTGTAGACAGTCTGCAAATCGACATGGTGTTCGGACAGGCTGTAATCGATCCTGCGCAGTTCGTAGCGGTCCATCGTCAGTGCTCCTCGTGCGGGTTCTGCGGCTGGGCGCCGAAGAAGAATTCCTCTGCATTGTTATAGAGGTAGTTGTCCAACACCTCGGCGGGAAGGTCCAGGGCGCGGGCTTCGGGGATCACCCGGCGCATCCGCAGCACCGGCCAGTCCGACGCGTAGATCACCTTGTTCGGCCCCCGGGTCCGCATGTAGTGCAGCAGGCTTTCCGGTAGCCGCTTGGGCGACCATGCCGACGTCATCAGGCGCAGGTTCTCGTACTTGATCAGCAGGCGGATCGCGACGTCCCACCACGGGTCGGCGCCGTGGATCATGCACAGCTTCAGTTCGGGGAAGCGCACGCACACCCGGTCCAGGTGGATGGGGTTCTGCACCTCGCCGGGGATCGGCGGCCCGGGGATGCCGGTGTTGACGCAGAGCGGGAGCTCCAGTTCCGCGCACTTGGCGTAGAGCGGGTAGTACACGGCATCGCTGGGCGGGTACAGGCCGTCGCCCCAAAAGCTCGGTCCCACTACGGCATACGCGACCGGCAGGTCGTCGCGGATGGCGGCCAACTCGCGCAGCGGCTGCACGGGACGCAGCAGGTTGATGCCGCCGATCGCCAGGGCGAACCGATCGGGCTTGGCGTCGACGAATTTGCGCGCGGTCGTCGACGGCGTAGCCAGGTTGTCCATCAGGATCGCCTTGCGCACGCCTTGCTCGTCCATCTCGTCGAGCAGCTCCGACAGATCGACGGGCGCGAACATTGATTTCGGGCCCTTGAAGTAGTCGTCGCGAACCTTGAGCATCCAGGTGGGCTGCGACCCGGTCTCGCCGAAGTGCACGTTGAGTAGGCAGTCGATCACTTTTTCGGTCATGCCGGAATCTCCTGTAGTGCAGCCTGCTTGGCCCAGCGGTAGTTCGGCTTGCCGTTGCCGAGGCGCTGAACCTGCTCGACGAACAGGATCACCTTAGGCGCCTTGAAGTGGGCCAGCTGCGACTTGCACAGCGCGGCGAGCTCGGCTTCCTCGACGGCATCGGCGCCCGGTTGCAGCGCGACCAGCGCGACGATCTCCTGGCCCCACCGGTCGCTGGGCCGACCCACCACCAGCGCGTCGGCGACGCCGGGATGCGTGCGCAGCACCTCCTCGACCTCTTCGACGAAGACCTTTTCACCGCCGGTGTTCACCACCAGCGAGTCGCGCCCGTACAGGCGCAGGGTGCCGTCTTTTTCGATGCTCGCCCGGTCGCCGGGGATCACCACCCGCGTGCCGTCGATCTCCGGGAAGGTGCTCTTGGTGGCGTCGGCATCGTTGAAGTAGCCCAACGGGATTCGGCCGCTGCGGGCCACCCACCCGATCTCGGGATCACCCGGTGCCAGGAACCTGCTGCGATCCTCCGATATCACCGCTCCGCCCTCGCGGAACTGGAACGTCTCGCTCTGCGTGCCGCCCGAGCTGTGCCCGAAGCCCATGTTCCCGGACTCCGACGAGCCGTACCCGTCGATGATCGTCACCTGCGGCAGCTTTTCCATCAGCGCGCGCTTGAACTTGGGATTCGTTGCGGCCCCGCCGGTACCGATGCCGTTCAGCGTCGACAGGTCGTAGGAGCCGCGTTGCAATTCGGCGACCAGCGGGCCGGCGTAGGCGTCGCCGACCATGGTCATCAACCCGACCTTTTCGCGCTCGGCGGTCTCCCACACCGCGCGCACGTCCAGCTTGCCCCGGCCGTCGTAGAGCACCACCGTCAGCCCGTTCATGATGGCGGAGAAAGCGGTCCACATGCCGGCGGCGTGCATCAGCGGCGAGACGGCGAACCACGGCGCTCCGCCCCCGCGCACCTTGGCGTGGATCTCGTCGACGCTGGCGTGGTCGGCGCCCACCATCGACGCCACATACATGTCGCTTTGCCGCCACAGCACACCCTTGGGGCGCCCGGTCGTCCCGCCGGTGCACATCATGATCAGGTCGTCGGGCGATCCGGGTGCTGGAGTTCCGGAACCCCCTTGCGCCAGTGCGTCATCCAGCGATACGGCGCCCGGCAGTTCGGCGGCGTCGCTGCCGTCGTCGATCGAGATCAGCAGCTCGGTGCCGTCGGGCGGCAGCACCTCGGCGAACCGCTCACCGAGCGACCGGTGGTAGATGATGCCCCGGGGCCGCACGTAGGACAGCAGGTCTGCGATCTCCCGCGGCGAGTAGCTGTAGTTCACGTTGACCGGGACCACCCGGGCCTTCAGGCACGCGATCACCGCGTCCGGGTACAGGTCGTTGTACATGATGAGCGCGACCCGGTCCTGACCACACTCCCAGCGGTTCAGCGTGTCTCGCTCCTGGTGCGCCCCAAAGCCGTTGGCGCTCAAGAAGTTAGCCAATCCGCTGGTGCGGCTCGCGGACTCGGCGAAGGTGCTGCGCCGCGACCCGCACACCGTCATCAAGCGGTCACCGATGACGTCGGCGATGGCGTCCAGAACTGATCCGACGGTCCATTCACTCACGGGCCGGGCTACCTACGCCGCCACTGTGGTTTTGACGCCCAGTAGGTCCAACGCGTTGTCGCGCATGATCTTTCGGACATCCGATTCGCCGAACGCGGTGAGCTCCTCGGCGAACGACACCGGGGTCTCGAGACCCTCGCCGTGCGGCCAGTCGGAGCCGAACAGGATCTTGTCGACGCCGATGACCTCGGCGAGCTCCGGCAGGTCGTCCTCGTAGTAGGGGGCGACCCACACGTTGTTGCGCAACTGCTCCACCGGGTCCTCGGGGAAGTAGCGGGGCTGGGTGTTGGCCGCCTTCTTGAGGCGCTTGACCAGCCGGTGGACGAAGTAGGAGCCGTTTTCGATGCTGACCGCCTTGAGCTTCGGATGGCGGGTGAACACACCGTGCACGATCATCGAGGCCATCGTGTCGTGGATGGCGCGGTCGTCCAGGAGCACGTTTTCCAGCGGATCCTTGGCGCCGAAGCCCTCGAACTTCGCCTTGCCGCCCCACGCCGCCGCGATGTGCAGATAGCCGCTGTCGGACAGGTGGAATCCCACCGGCACCCCCGCCTCGGCCAGCCGGGCCCAGACCGGGTCGTGGCTGCGATCGCCCAGCGACCGCGGCTTGACCGCACCGGGCACCGGCGCCGGACGCACCAACACCAGCTTGGCGCCGCGCGCCAATACGAAGTCCACCTCGGCGAGCGCCTTGGACGGATCGGCCAGCGAGATGATCGGCGCGGCGATGATCCGGCGATCCGGACGGTCGAAGCCCCAGTCCTCGTCGAGCCACAGGTTGAACGCGTGCACCGACGCCATCGTCGCGTCGATGTCGTGCTTGAGCGCCTCCTCGACGCCGCACCCGAACGTCGGCAGCATGAACACCGTGTCGATGTCCTGGGTGTCCATCACCGCGATGCGGGCATCGCGGTTCTGGTACTCGGGGTGCTCGCCGAGCCGCTCGACCTTCATCAGCGATGCCGGGTCGACGCCCTCGGGGATCTCACCGCGGAACAACAGGTCCAGGCAACCGGGCACGATGATCGGGTCGAAGGTGGGGTTCGGGATGAAGTGGTTGACCTCGCCCCCGATCACGGCCAGGGTGCGCTTGCCCTGACTGACCATCTGCACACCGCGGGCCTTGAACTCCTTGTCCAGGTGGCGGGTGAACGAGTCGACTGGCTCGTAGTAGTGGTTGTCGACGTCAATCGCCTTGTAGCTCAGGCTATTCATGATCTTTCCTTCCCGGGTACTAAGCGTCTGTGGGACTGAGCGCAGGGAACTGCGGGGCCCGCTTCTCGAGGAAGCTGGTGATCCCTTCGATGACGTCCGGCCGCGACATTGCCTCGCGCACCAGGACTTCGGAGAGGTCGTTCGCCGCCACGACATCGCGGGCGTCGTCGCCGTAGACCTGGCGCTTGATCACCGCCATCGATGCCGGCGAGCAGTTCGCGGCTAGGTCCTCGGCGTACTCCATGACACGCTTCATCAGGTCGTCGGCCGCCACGACCTCTTTCACCAGACCCAGCTCGACGGCCTCGTCGGCGAGGAATGTTCGGCCGCTGAGTAGCAAGTCAAGGGCGACGGCCATGCCGGTCAGGCGCGGAAGGATCCAGGAGACGCCGAATTCGGCGATCAGCCCGCGGCGCGCGAACACCGCACCGAACTTGGCGCCGGCGGCGGCGAACCGGACGTCGCACATCAGCGCCTGGGTGAAGCCGATGCCGACGCACGCACCGTTGACGGCGGCGATGACGGGCTTGCGCAGGGTGGTCACGAAGTGGGGTGGCCGCTCGCCGACCAACTCGGCGAGGTTCGTCTCGCCGGCCTTCTCCATCGATTCGCCGACTTTGGCCGCCCCGCCCGACGCGCCCAGGTAGGCGCCGGCGCAGAATCCCCTGCCACGGCCGGTCAGCACGATCACCCGAATCGCGGGGTCGGATTCGGCACGGTCGATGGCGGCATAGAACCCGGCGGCGATGTCGGGGCCCCACGCGTTGAGTCGGTCCGGCCGGTTGAACGTCAGGATCGCGACGCCGCTGCCGGTGGCCTCGTAGAGCACCGCTTCGTCGGAAGCACCGTCGCTGCCGGACATGTCCCGCGGCACCTCCTCATGCTTTAACTACCGAATTCGCTGGGCTTTGTACCCATACTGTATACCTATCGGTAGCGCGTTCCACAACTGCCGCCGGGACCCCGCGAACGCCGGCCAAACAGCAACTTTCGGGGGCCTGAACCGGCGCTCGGGACCGCGTGGCCGGGGCCGCCGCACGGCGCTGGAAACACAACGGGCCGAACGGGATTGGTGGCCGCTACCGGGATGCCCGGCCCCCGGTGATGACCTTGACGATCCCCAGCAAGATGACCGCCCCCGCCAGACACGTCATGAACGAGAACAGCAGGCCGCCGCCGGCCACGTCGACCCCGAACCCCCGCAGCAGAAATCCGCCGATCAGGCCGCCGATGATCCCGACGGCGATGTTGAGCACGACGCCCATCTGGGCATCGGTCCCCATGAGCTTGCTGCCGACCCAGCCCGCCAGGCCGCCGATGATGATCCAGCCGATGACACCGAGAGTGAGCATGGTCTCACGGTATGCCCCGCCGACCGTCTTGGTAAGCCCGCGGGTTTGGGCCGGCATTGCGCGGGTTACCGACACCTCATGAACTCGACGACGAAGAAAATTGCCCACCGCCTGCGGCAGGCGCGGGTGGCCATGCTGCGCACGCAGTTGGCGTTGACCGGCGCCCAGATCCTGTTCTGGTTGACGCTGATCGGTGTCGTCCTCGGCGTCGCGGCCCGGGTGCTCAAGGGCCGGCGCCGCGCCGGTGCGCACGCGGCGGGGAGCACCCCGTCGCCGGCAAGCTTTCCCGCCGCGAGCGACCGGGAGGCGACACCCACCCATTCGGGGGGTGGACAGGCCGCCCAGGGTGAGTGACTTATCCCCTGTGCCGCAACGGTTTTCGCCTACGCGGCAATGAGCCCCAGCCGTCGATAGGCGCTCTCGATCTGCGCCTTGGCTTCGGGCGGAAGCATGGCCTGCGGCGGCCGGGAATCCGGATAGGCGCCGATCGGCAGCCCCAGCAGCGAGGCGGCGTACTTGAACGCGCCACCCCAGTGCGTGAAGTAGTCCGCGCGTCCCGGATAGCAGGTCCACCACGAGCCGATGTCCAGGTCGAACTGGTCCATGCCGGATTCGCGGCCGTAGTCCATCGCCTCGAGCAGCTTGTCGTTAAGCACCAGATCCCAATACTCGGAGAACTGTCGTCGCTGCGGCGTCTCGAAGAGGTAGCCGGCGGTGCCCAACTGCGCCGGGCAGACGATGCCGGCGCGCAACCATCCCGCGCGGTACACGGTCCGGTCACACTCCCAGACCGCCAGGCCGGGCGCCAGCTCGTGCAGCCGGCGGCTCGCCTCCGGGCGGAAGGCGCCCTCCTTGGTGGCGCACACGGCGGGAACCTCGTCGTAGATCCGCGCGCTTTCGGCCGGGGTCAACACGTAGCCCGAGGACGGGGAGTTGAACATGCCCAACGCGATATCGGTGCGCTCGCCGATGTACTTGAAGAACCTCAGCACGCCCTCGCCGCCGTGGGCCTCCATCATCGGCGTCTGGATGTAGGCGATGTCGGCGCCCGCCTGCTGGGCGTGCTGCGTCAGCTCCAGGCAGTCCTTCGCCGACATCGCCGCCGTACACGCCTGCACGACGACGCCCGGGTTCAGGGCGCGCGCCTCCTCGATCGCCACCTCCAACAGGCGTTTGCGTTCGTCCATGGTCAGCGACCAGAACTCGGCGATGCCGCTGGTGCACCACAACATCGGGTGTCCGAGGTCGCCGACGCAGTAGCGCACCAACGTACGATAGGCGTCCCAGTCGATGTCGTCGCCATCCGTACCGCAGAACGGGGTATAGAGCGAATCCCCTATCCCCCGCAGCGCACTGCGCGCCCACGCGCGCGCCTCGTTAGCCGTTGCCATCGTCCACTCCTTCTGTCGGCCAACCGATTTCGGGTCAGGTGAAGTCTGAACCACCATCGACGTTGATGTTCGCCCCGGTCATATACGAGTTGCGGCGCGACGCCAGGAACGCGGCGACCGGCCCGATCTCCTCGGGCAGCCCGGCCCGCGGCATGTGCGCGGGATGCCCGAAGTGCTTGTCGATGGCCTGCATCAGGGCGTACGGGTCGTTGCCGTCGACGTCGACCGACTTCGCCCACCCGACCAGCGATTCGGACGCGATGCTGCCCGGCGAGACGACATTGACCAGGATTTCGTCCTTGGCCAACAACAACGACAGGTTCTTCGACACGCTGGTGAGCATCGACTTGGCGGCGGTATACGCGGGCAGCATCACGCTTTGCCGCTGCGTCGAGTGCGCCGAAAAATTCACGATCCGCGCCCATTCCGCCTTGCGCAGCAGCGGAAGTGCCGTGCGCACGCAGCGCACCATTCCCAGCACACCGTCTTCCACGGATTGCAGCCACTGCTCGTCGGAGAGTTGCTCGAAGTTGCCCGCCGCACCCGGGCCGACGGTGTTGATGAGCACATTGAGCTCGCCGCCCCAGCGCTCGCCGAGTTCGGCGAACGCCGTCGTCACCTGCTCCGCGTCTCCGATGTCGACGGCCAGGCCCACCGCGTCCGGGCTGCCGCGACCCGTCAGGTCTTCGACGGCGCTGTCCAGGACCGCCTGCGTCCGGCCGATCACCGCGACCCGCGCGCCGTCTTCGGCAAGGCAGCGAGCCGTGGCCAAACCCATACCGCGACTGCCACCCACTACGGCGGCCGTGGCATTCGCCAGCCCTAAATCCATGGCTTCAGCCCGGTCATATTCGCCCGCCCAGGTGTATTACCAAAAAGCCTACGATAGGTATTACAGTAGCAGACAGAAAAACGCACGAGAGCCGCCAGAACGGATGGCCACCGGCAACGTTGAGGGTGATAACGGAACGGCGACACGCCGATGTATACGCAGGTGAGAGCCTATCCGCCGGTAGATTCTTCAGTGACCGGTAATAAAGCTCTTTCGACCGCATGTACAAGCTATTTTGACGGAGGTGCCGGGCAGTGGCAAAGCAGGCAACCGGCGATAAGCGCCAGCGGCGCGAACGCGGGTCCATCAATCCCGACGACATCATCAGTGGCGCATTCGAACTCGCGGAGCAGGTGTCGATAGACAACCTGAGCATGCCGCTGCTGGGCAAACATCTCGGCGTCGGCGTCACCAGCATCTACTGGTACTTCCGCAAGAAGGACGACCTGCTCAACGCGATGACCGACCGCGCCCTGAGCAAGTACGTGTTCGCCACGCCCTATGTCGAGGCCAGCGACTGGCGCGAAACGTTACGAAACCACGCGCGGTTGATGCGTAAGACGTTTATGGGCAACCCAATTCTGTGCGACCTGATTTTGATTCGGGCCGCGCTGAGCCCGAAGGCGGCGCGAATGGGCGCCCAGGAGATGGAGAAGGCGGTGTCCAATCTGGTCGAGGCCGGTCTGTCGCCGGAGGACGCCTTCGACACGTACTCCGCGGTCTCGGTGCACGTCCGCGGATCGGTGGTGCTGCAGCGGCTCTACGAGAAGAACCAGTCGTCGGACCTCGGACCGCGCGCCATCGAGGACGCCGTGTCCATCGACCCGGAAAAGACCCCGTTGCTCTCCCAGGTGACCCGCATCGGCCACCGGATCGGGGCGCCCGACGAAACGAATTTCGAGTACGGCCTCACCTGCATCCTCGACCACGCCAGCAGCTTGATCGACGAGACCGCGGGCTCCAGCGGGAAGGCCGCCAAGTCGGCGCCGTCCCGGGCGCGCAAGGCGACCAAGTCGTCCGCGCCGCGGGGACGGGCCAAGGCCGCGGCGGACCGCTAGGCCGCGCCGGAACCTGCGAATCCGGTTGTCAGGCTTCCGGTTCCGGCACGTGGAAGTGCTCGTCGCGTAGCCGGAACGCCTCCTTTGTGCCGTGCTGGGCGCGGGTCTTGACGAAGTTGAACTCGTCGGGCCCGAATTGCAGGTTGGTGCCGTAGGCGTGGAAGAGGTAGCTCGCGACCTCCTCGCCGTTGTACGCCTGGCTCTGCTCGACCATGCGGAACGCCTCCTTGGCGATCACGACGCCGTCGGCGGGCATCTTCGCGACCTTCTCCGCCCAGTATCGGGCCCGAGCGGTCACGGCGCCGGAATCGCATGTCTCGGTGAAGATTCCGAGGTGTTCGAGCTCGCCGGCCTCGACGATGTCACCGGTCAGCAGCAGGCGCCTGGCCAGCACCGGACCCAGCCGATGAAAGAACATGTGCAGGCTGCCCAGCGCCGGGCCCAGGAAGCGCGTTGCCGGCATGCCGATCTTCGTGTCGCGCGCGATCACCGAGATGTCGGTCATCAGCGCCATCTCGAAGCCGCCGCCCAGGGCGTAGCCCGAGATCTCCCCCACCGTCACCTTCGGGAAGCCCATGAAGTTGTGGTAGAAGCTAAATGACTTGCGGTCCACGGTAAGTCGCCTGCGCTGGCTGGGCCGGCGCTTGGCCGCGGCCTCGCTCTTGTCGCCGTACCAGCCGTACGCGTTGTTCATGTCGGCGCCGGTGGAAAACACGCCCTCGGCCCCGCGCAGCAGCACCACGATGATGTCGTCGTCGTCGGCCACCCGATCCAGGCAGCGGCCGACCTCTTCGCGCATCGCGGCGTCATAGGAGTTGCGTTGCTTGGGATTGTTGAGTGTGATCGTGGCGATCCGCCGGTCGGGATCGACCTCGAAAAGCACCCGATCGTCGTTCGAGGCAGTCATCTAGCGGACTCCTTTCGCCGCCTCCCGAATCTGTATCCGGTCAGTTTGTCTGGCTGCGACGCCAGGGTGTTCACCTCGCCGAGGCAGAGCACTTCGTCGCCGAGCAGCAGCCGCGCCGTCGATGCGATGCCCCGCTCGACCTCCGCCCGGACGATGTCGAAGCGCAGCTCGGTCAGCAGCGGCGTCGGCCTGCGGAAGGTCACGTTGAGCGACCGCGTCTTGCCGGACAGCCCCATGACGCAGCTGTGATGCTGGATCACGCAGTCGAAGAAGACGGCGATGAAGCCGCCATGCACGAGGCCCGGAGGTCCCTCGTAGGTCAGCGGGAACACGACCCGGCCGTCGGCCCTGTCGGCGTCGAGGGAATCGAAGGAATACTCGGGAAACGACGGGTTGTAGGCGCCGATGTCGGTGGCATGGTTGAGATAAACACGGCGCGGATCGTCGTCGGCCTCACCGATGCGCGGCGCGCTGTCGGTCGGTGCCGCGGCCGCCAACTCACTTTCCCACTCACCGAACTTCGCCAGCATCGCGTCGACCGTGGGGTGCGGATGTTCGAGCGAGAGCAGCAACGAGCTCAGCCGCCTCATCGCGGCGGCGGCCGCCACGGTCTGAGCGAGGGGCGTCTCGCCGAATTTCGCGTCGTCGGCGCGCACCGGTGTCCCCTCACCCATTGGCGCCGCTCCTCTCCCCCGCAACCGGGAGGTACCCCCACATCGCTTTCCGCTCTGCATCGTCGCCGGCGCGGACCATGCCACCCTCTTCCACCGGTTTCGCCCGGTTGTTCCGTCGGCAGCGTTTCCTTGATAACTTATACAGGGTAACAATCGTATTGCCTACTGTATGGGTAACCGTATCTCCGAGAAAGGCCGGATCCGACGGTGAGTCATGAGGCCGAGACCGCCGACGCCGAGGGTTCGGTGACCGCGCGCCGCGACGGCGCGATTCTGCGGCTCACCCTCGACCGCCCGGCGCAACGTAATTCGTTGAACCGGTTGATGATCGAGACTTTGATCGATGCGCTGACCGACGCCGCCGCCGACGATGCGTTGCGCGCGATTCACCTGCGCGGTGCGGGCGAGCACTTCTGTGCCGGGGCCGATTGGGTGGCCACCAACAGCAGCGGGGGCCAACGCCCGCGCACCGGCGATCTGGTGCGCCGAATTCCGCACGCCGCCCACCGGTTGATCGAGTTGATCCACACGATCCAATTGCCGGTGGTGTGCAGCGTGCGGGGATGGGCGGTGGGCATCGGCTGCAACCTCGCGCTGGCCGCTGATTTCACGGTGGCCGCCACCGATGCCACGTTCTGGGAACCGTTCATCGACCGTGGGTTCAGCCCGGATTCGGGTTCGACCTGGCTGCTGCCGCGGCTGGTCGGCGTCGCACGCGCGCGGCGCATGCTGTTGCTCGGCGAGAAGGTCAGCGCGGCCGACGCGGCCGATTGGGGCTTGATCCACCAAGTCGCCGACCCGGCCGCGCTGGACGCGGCCGCCGACGAACTGCTGCAGCGCCTGGCCGGCGGGCCGACCGTGGCGCTCGGGCTGGCCAAGCAGGCGCTGAACTTCGGTCAGCATGCGACATTGAGCCAATCCCTGACACAAGAACTCTATAACCTCGAACTATCATGCCGCACAAGCGATTTCAAAGAGGGCCTGGAGGCCTTTCGGCAGCGACGTGCGCCGAAGTTCGATGGACGCTGACCAGATAGGCTTCCGATCGCATCGGGCGCCACACGAAGGGAACACGAATGCCTGCTGACTCGTTCGACACCATCAAATACGAGGTCGACGGTCACACCGCAACGGTCACGCTGAACCGGCCGGAGGCGCTCAATGCCCTGAGCCCGCACATGGTCTCCGAGCTGCGGGCCGCGTACGCCGAGGCGGAAAACGACGACAACGTCTGGCTCACCATCGTGACCGGCACCGGGCGCGCGTTCTGCAGCGGCGCGGACGTCGGGGAAATCCCCGAAGACGGCAAGGTGATTTACGAGCGGCCGTACCTGTCGACCTACGACCAGTGGGAGGCTCCGCAGGAGGGCACCCCGCCGTTTCGCACGATGGCCAAGCCGGTGATCACCGCCGTGAACGGAATCTGCTGCGGCGCCGGCATGGACTGGGTCACGACGACCGACATCGTCATCGCCTCTGAGCAGGCCACCTTCTTCGACCCGCACGTCAGCATCGGCCTGGTCGCCGGACGCGAACTGGTGCGGATATCCCGGGTGCTGCCCCGCTCGATCGCCCTGCGGATGGCGTTGATGGGAAAACACGAGCGGATGAGCGCGCAGCGGGCCTACGAGCTCGGATTGATCAGCGAGGTCGTCGAGCACGACCGCCTGCTGGACCGGGCCCGCGAGATCGCCGACATCGTCAACTCCAATGCGCCGCTGGCGGTCCGGGGCACTCGGCTCGCGATTCTCAAGGGCCTGAATGTGCCGCTGCACGAGGCTGAGATCATGGCTGAGACCTTCCGCGAGCGGGTGCTGCGGACCGAGGACGCGGCCGAGGGCCCGAAAGCCTTTATGGAAAAGCGCAAACCGAATTGGCAATGCCGATGAAGTTCGACACCATCCTCCTCGACGTCGACGCGCACGACCACGTCGCCACCATCACGCTGAATCGACCCGATCAGCTGAACGCGTTCAACCGCGCCATGTGCGAGGAGATGGCGCAGGCCTGGCGCGCCGTCAAGCTGGACGAATCGGTGCACGCGGTGGTGTTGCGGGCCGCCGGGACACGGGCGTTCAGCGCGGGGCTGGACATCAAGTCACCGTACGGACAGCCCGAAAACGTGTGGAATCACGAGGATCCCGGTGAGTTGCTCAGCCCCAAGTGGCAGAAGATGTGGAAGCCGGTGGTGTGCGCCGTACAGGGCATGTGCACCGCAGGTGCGTTCTACTTCCTCAACGAATCCGATGTCGTCATCTGCTCCGACGACGCAACATTTTTCGATTCGCACGTGTCCGCGGGGCTGGTCTGCGCCCTGGAACCGATCGGCCTGATGCGGCGCGTCGGCCTGGGCGAGACATTGCGGATTGCGTTGATGGGCAACGACGAGCGCGTCAGCTCCGACACCGCGTTGCGGATCGGACTGGTGTCGGAGGTGGTCTCCCCCGACCGGCTGTGGGGCCGTGCCCACGAGATCGCCGCGACGATCGCCGCCAAGCCACCGACCGCCACCCAGGGCACCGTGAAGGCGATCTGGGAATCGCTGGACAAGCCGTACCGCGCCGCGATGGAACAGGGGCTGATCTATACCCGGCTGGGCAACCCCCTCGGCACTGCCGAGCTGGCGGCGCAGCGCAACGCCAAGGACAAGGACGCCAAGCGCGACCCGAAGATCCGGTGATGAGCGCCCACCCGTTGAGTCAACGCATCGCCGGCGTGCTGGACTTACAGCCCGGCGCGCAGGCGATCGAATACGACGGCCGCTGGTTCTCCTGGGATCAGGTCCGCGGCGCCGCGCATCACATCGCTTCCGTCACAGCTGAATACAGCGGAAGTCCACAGATCGGGATGCTGTTGCGGAACCGCCCTGGCCACGTGGCGGCGTTCCTGGGAGTGCTGCTGGCCGGCGGTACCGTCGTCACGATCAATCCGTCCCGCGGCGATGCGCGCACCCGAGACGATGTCGCCGCCCTGCAGCTACCCCTGATCGTCGGCGAACACGGTGACCTGGCCACGCTGGTCGGCCCCCAGACTCCGACGCTGCCGATCTCGGGTCTGTTGGACGAGGCCGACGCGGGACGGCGCAATGCCGGCGTGACCGCCCGGCAGGACGTCGCGGTGCGGATGTTGACCAGCGGAACGACCGGCCCGCCCAAGCGGGTTGACCTCAGCTACGACATGTTGGCCCGCAGCGTGATGGGCTCCGACCCGGCCGGCGCCCCGGCGCCCACCGAACTGCGCCGCGGTGTGGCGATCATGAATTCCCCGCTGGTGCACATCGGCGGTGTCTTCCGGGTGCTGCAATGCGTCGCCGAGGCAAGGCCTTTCGTCCTGCTGGAACGGTTCGAACTCAACGCCTGGGCCAGGGCGGTGCGCACGCACCGACCCCGCGCGGTATCGCTGGTGCCGGCCGCGCTGCGCACGGTGCTGCACTCCGACCTGCCGCGAGCCGACCTGGACAGCATCCGCGCCGTCACCTGCGGCACGGCGCCGCTGTCGGCCGATGACGCCGACGCGTTCACCGAGAAGTACGGCATCCCGGTCCTGACCTCCTATGCCGCAACCGAATTCGGCGGCGGCGTGGCCGGGTGGACCCTGGCCGATTACCAGCAGTACTGGCGGGCCAAGCGCGGCAGCGTCGGGCGGGCCAACCCGGGCGCGCAGCTGCGGGTGGTCGACGACGCCGGCGCACAGCTCGGACCCGATCAGGTCGGGCTGCTCGAGGTAAAGCCGGGACAGCTGGGCCCGTCGACGCGCTGGATCCGCACCACCGACATGGCGCGCATCGACGCCGACGGCTTCGTCTGGATCGTCGGGAGGGCCGATCAGGCGATCATCCGGGGTGGTTTCAAGGTGATGCCCGACGACGTCCGCGTCGCGCTGGAGGGCCACCCCGCGGTGGCGGGCGCGGCCGTGATCGGGCGACCCGACGACCGCCTCGGCGAGACGCCCGTTGCGATGGTGGAACTGCGTGAGTCCGCTTCGGCCGACGCCGATGCCTTGGTGGAGTTCCTGCGAACACGGCTGGCGCGCTACGAGATTCCCACCGACATCGCGATCGTGCCCACGATCCCGCGCACCCCGTCGGGTAAGGCCGACCTGGGCGCGATCCGCAGCTTCTTCGCGCAGTCCGCCCCACCCGCCGACCATGCCCGGTGAGGTGACGGTCGCCGAAATCCTGCGGCACCAGGCCGGCTCGCGGGCCGGCCACCCGCTGTTGGTGTGTGACCGCGACCGCATCGGCTATGCGGAGGCCGATCGCCGGTCGGCGGAGCTGGCGCGCGGGCTGATCGCCCTGGGTGCCGGCAAGGGAACGCACGTCGGGCTGCTCTACCCCAACGGCACCGAATTCGTCGTCGGCATGCTGGCGGCCGCCCGGATCGGTGCCGTGGTGATCCCGATCTCCACGTTCGTCACCGCGCGCGAGCTGCGCGAGCAGCTGGTCGACAGCGACACACAGATCCTGTTGTCCGCGGCGTCCTTTCGCTCCCACGACTATGTTCAACGACTGTCCGAGGTCCTTGCGGAGACCGATTTCGAGTCCCGGTTGTTTTGTCCAGCGGCGCCGCAATTGCGCTACGTCACGATCACTCACGAGCCGGTGTACCGGCGAGCCGACGCCATCGCCCCGGAGCTGCTGCGGGCGATGGAAGACGACGTCGCCGGCTGCGATCCAGTGGCCATCGTGTACACCTCCGGGTCGACCGCCGCCCCCAAAGGGGTGCTGCACACGCACGCCGCGCTGATCGAACACCAGCGGAACCTCAACGAGATCCGCGGTTTGGCGGCCGAGGACAGGCTGTTCTGCAATTCGCCGTTCTTCTGGATCGGTGGGTTCGCGTTCGCACTGCTGGCCACGCTGGTCGCCGGCTCGACACTGGTGTGCTCCAATGCCACCGACCCCGCCGCGACGCTCGACTTGCTGGAGGCCGAAAAGCCCACCATCACGAACGGTTTCGCGGCCGGCGTCGCGCAGCTGGCCGGACACCCCAGCTTCGCCGGCCGTGATCTGTCGTCGATGCGCCGGGGCAACCTGTACCCGATCATGGCCGCCGAGGCCCGGCCCGCCGACCCCGAGCTGCGGCACAACATGCTCGGGATGACCGAAGCCGGAAGCGTCCTCCTGATCGACGGGGACGAGTCCGACCAACCCGAAGCGCGCCGCGGATCGTTCGGCAGGCCCGCACCCGGATTCCAGACGATGACCGTCGACGGCGAACTGTGCATCCGCGGTCCGCATGTGATGCAGCGGTACTACAAACGCAGCCGTGAAGAGTGCTTCGACGCTGACGGCTGGTTTCATACCGGAGATCTCGTGCGGGTGGACTCTGACGGCTTCGTCTATTTCACCGGCCGCAGCGGCGCCATGATCAAGTCGGCGGGCGCCAACGTTTCACCGCCCGAGGTGGAGAGGGCGATCGCGCGGGCCACCGGCGGAATGGTGGCCTACGCCATCGGAATCCCCGATTCGAGGCGCGGTCAACTCGTCGTGGCCGTCGTCGCCGTGCCGGATGGCGCCGTCTTCGACGAGGCGGCGCTGCGCGAACGGCTTAAGGGCGAGCTGTCCGCCTATAAGATCCCGAGCCGCATCATCGCGGTGCGCAGCGCCGAAATCCCCTTGCGATCCAGCGGCAAGGTCGACACGCAGCGACTGAGGAAGCTGTTCGATGCCTGAATCGACCGCCCGCACCATCGACGAACTGGTCAGGTGGCATGCCGCTCACGACGGCGACAAGCCGATGGTGATCGACCCCGCTGCCCGAATCAGCTACCGCGAACTCGACGACAGCACAGCCGATTTGGCGGCGCGATTCGTCGAGGCCGGTGTAGGCAAGGGCACCAGGGTCGGGCTCATCATGCCCAACAGCACCCGGTGGGCGCAGGTCGCCATCGCGCTCACCCGCATCGGCGCCGTCCTGGTGCCGTTGAGCACGTTGCTGCAGGCCGGCGAGCTCGCCACGCAGCTGCGCGTCGCGGCGGTGCAGTTCCTGGTCAGCGTCGAGGAGTTCCGCGGGCACCGCTACCTCGACGACCTCGAGGCCGTGCCGCAAACCGAACTTCCTGCCCTACAGCGGGTTTGGACGGCCGAACAGCTCGACGATGCACCGGCGAGCGATGCGGCCCGGCGGCTCATCGAAGTGATGACACAGACCGTCACGCCCGCCGACCCACTGGTGATCATGTTCACCTCGGGCAGCAGCGGAACACCGAAGGGCGTCATCCACTCGCACGGCAGCGCGTTGGGCGCCGTGCGGTCGGGCCTCGCGGCGCGCTGCATCGGCTCCGACACGCGCCTGTATCTGCCGATGCCGTTCTTCTGGGTGGGCGGGTTCGGCAGCGGAGTCCTGTCCGCGCTGCTGGCCGGAGCCACCCTGGTGACCGAGGAGCTACCGCGGCCCGAGACCACGCTGCGGCTGCTGGAACGCGAAGGGGTCACGCTGTTTCGGGGTTGGCCCGATCAGGCCGAGACGCTGGCACGGCACGCGACGTCGGCCGGCATCGAGCTGCCCGCGTTGCGGCCCGGGAGCCTCGAGGCCCTGCTGCCACCGGACCAGCGCGCGAAGCCCGGCGCACGGGCGTCCCTGTTCGGGATGACCGAGGCGTTCGGGCCGTACTGCGGCTACCCCGCTGACACCGACATGCCCGGATCCGCCTGGGGCAGCTGCGGAAAGCCGTTCGCGGGCATGGAGGTTCGTATCGTCGATGTCGAGACGGGCGAGCCGGTGCCCACCGGGACCGCCGGCATGATCCAGATCCGCGGGCCGCACACGCTGCGCGGAATCTGCGGACGCAGCCGAGAAGAGCTGTTCACCCCCGACGGCTACTACCCCACCGGCGACCTGGGCCAGCTCGACGACGACGGATTCCTTTTCTACCGCGGGCGATCCGACGACATGTTCAAGGTCAGCGGCGCGACCGTCTACCCGAGCGAGGTGGAACGCGCGCTACGCGCGATCGACGGCGTCGACGCAGCGTTCGTCACCAATGTGCCCGGCGCGGCCGGCGAACGCGTCGGCGCGGCGGTGGTGTGCCGCGCGCTGACCGCCGAGCAGCTGCGGGACCGTGCGCGCGGGTTGCTGAGCGCTTTCAAGGTGCCGGCTGTGTGGCTGCTTTTGGATTCCGATGATGACGTGCCGCGCGGTGGCACCGGCAAGGTCGACGTCCGCCGGCTGCGTGAGCTGTTGAGCGACCAGCCCTAGGGCACCCGCGTCCAGGGCTCACAGTTCTGCGACTCGAAGGCCTTGATCGTCGTGTTGATATTCGCGAACATCGGGCCGACGGACATATTCGTCTGCACTACATGGTCTTTGTTCGCATCGGGCGTGCTGTAGGTGAACCACGCGCACATCGAGTCCTGGGTCGGCACATTGTTTATCCAGACTCCGAACGTCGACGCCGTACCGCTCGTGTGGTACAGACCCGGGGCGATGTCACGCCCGACGACAAAGACACCGTTGCCGGGGATCGGGTCGAGTTGGTCGGCAACCGCCGGCGGCGCGAGGGCAATGGCCGTCATGATTGCCACAGATGCGGCCGATGCGCGAAGCGCGAGCTTTGAGGCCATTTTTCTGCTCTCTATATGGTTGCCCACCCAGAGAGAAGCCTATGCGCAGCGAGGTCGCGCAACAAGAGATGGCTACAGCCCGGCGTACCAGTGCTTCTGTAGCTCCGGGTAGCGAGCTTCGAGGGCGAATCCCACATTGATGTTCGCGACGTGAATGTCGAGCAGCCGGCTTCGTCCGTCGCGATCCCCCGGGTCCCCAGGACGTCGCAGAGCGACCGACTTCACCCCCGCGAAATCGACCGCGTCGATCCAGAATTGCAGGTCCGTACCGACTTGATCCGCGGTCACGCCTTGGCGGCGGATCCCGCCATCATCGGTGAGATTGAACGACGCCTTTGACGGGTTGTCCCGATCCGAATCAGAGCCGCTGCCTGGAAACGTCACCGCCAGCGACACCAGGTGCTCGGCGAAGCCGCCGCGGTCGACCTGCGTGACGCATCGCCGTCCGATCTCCGCGGCCGCCGCCGGCGAGATGGTTCGATCGACCTCGACGTTGAGGTCGAAGGAGGCGCCGCGATCTAGGGAGTTGACGTAGTGCGGCTGTACCTCCTTGACGCCGGGCATGACCCGCACGTTCGCCGCGATCGCCTCGGCCTGCCGTTGCCGGTCGGGGAAGCCCGTGCATCCGGTCCCGCATGCGGACAAGACGATGACGATCAGCGCCGGAACCGCGAACCGCGCACGCATCGTCAACCGCCTCAGTCGGATTCCACCACCACGCCGCGGGCAACGAGGTGATCGATCAGCGGAACCGCGCCGGCCGCAAGGTGTTCCGACATAGCCGAACGGGAAAGCGTTTCGTCGTGCAGCTCGAGCGCGTCCAGGATCTGCCGATGGTCCTGAACCGATTGGCCGGGCCATCCCTCGATCGCCGGGAACACCGACTCGGGCGCGTAGCGGGTGATCTGCAACATCAACTGAGCGAGCTTCGGTGAATCCGCCGCGACATTGATGGCCCGGTGGAACTCGTGGTTGAGGCGAACGGTCCGCTCGTGGTCATCACCGGCGTAGGCCTTCTCCAGTTCGGCCTGAATCTCCTTGAGCTCGAGCAGCTGCTCGGGGCTGATGTTGACCGCGGCCCGGGCGGCCAGCTCGCCGCCGACGTGGGCCTGCACGTTCGCGACGTCGGTGACGTCGCGGCCGGTGACGGGCAACACCGCGAAACCGCGGTGTGGCTGCTGGGCGATCAGGCCTTCGGCGCGCAGCGCGAACAACGCCTCGCGCACGGGCGTGACGCTGATGCCCAACTCCGCGGCCAACTGGTCCAGCCGGACGTAGGTGCCCGCGGCGTAGCTGCCGTCGAAGATCCTGCCGCGGATAAGGCGCGCGACATCATCCGAAAGATGCGGCCGCGCAGCGAAATCCGGAACGCTCATCGGTTCACACCTGGTACTCGGCGAGTAGTCGCTTGCTGATGATGTTCTTCTGGATCTCGCTGGTGCCCTCGCCGATGAGTAGGAACGGCGCGTCGCGCATCAGCCGCTCGATCTCGTACTCCTTGGAGTAGCCGTAGCCGCCGTGGATCCGGAAGCTCTGCTGGGTGACCTCGGTGCAGTACTCGCTGCACAGGTATTTGGCCATGCCGGCGGCGACGTCGTTGCGCTCTCCCGAGTCTTTGAGCCGCGCCGCGTTGACCATCATCAGATGTGCCGCCTCGACTTTGGTTGCCATTTCGGCGAGTTGGAAGGCGATGGCCTGGTGCTCGGCGATCGGTTTGCCGAACGTCTCGCGTTGTTGCGCGTAACGCACCGCGAGCTCGAAGGCGCGAAGCCCGACACCACACGCACGCGCCGACACGTTGACGCGGCCCACCTCGATGCCGTCCATCATCTGGAAGAAGCCCTGCCCGGTGGTGCCGCCGAGGACGTCGTCGGCACTGGCCGCATAACCGTCGAAGATCATCTCGGTGGTTTCGATGCCCTTGTAACCCAGCTTGTCGATCTTGCCCGGGATGTGCAGGCCCGGCGCGACTTCGCCGAAGCCCGTTGGCTTTTCGACCAGGAAGGCGGTGAGATTGCGGTGCGGCTTGTCCGACCCCTCGTCGGTGCGCACCAGGACCGCGACCAGCGTGGAGGTGGCGCCGTTGGTCAGCCACATCTTCTGGCCGTTGATGGTGTAGTTGCCGTCGGCATTGCGCGCCGCCCGGGTCCGGATCGCGGCGACATCGGAACCCAGCTCCGGCTCCGACATCGAAAAGGCGCCCCGGGTCTCACCGGCCGCCATCCGCGGCAGGAAGCGCTGCTTCTGCTCGTCGGTGCCGTGCTGGCGCAGCATGTAGGCCACGATGAAATGCGTGTTGAGAACGCCGGATACGCTCATCCAGCCGCGCGCCAGCTCTTCGACACACAGCGCATAGGTCAGTAGCGACTCACCCAGTCCGCCGTATTCCTGCGGGATCATCAGCCCGAACAGGCCCATCTCGCGCATCTGGTCGACGATGTGCTGGGGGTAGGTGTCGCCCCGCTCCAGTTCGGCCGCGTTCGGGATGACTTCCTTTTCGACGAATTGCCTTACCGTCGAGATGATCTCGGTCTGAAACTCGGTCAGGCCAAGGGTTTGGGCGAGTTTGGTCATGCGCTGTGATCTCCGATCGTCTTCGCGTCCGTCAAACGGGCAATGTCGGCGGCCGTCAATCCCAACCGCTCGGTCAGCACGTCGGCTGTATCTTGGCCCAGCGCCGACGCGGCAGCGCTGGCGGGATGTGTGCCGTCGAAGGCCGCGGGCAGGCCTGGGGCGTAATACTCGCCGAGGCCAGGTTGGGCCAATCGGGAAAACAGCGGATTCGCAGTCACCTTCGGGCCCGCGGCGACCTCGGCGAACGTGCGGTACCGCTCGAACAACACGCTGGTATCCGACAGCGCCACGGCGATCTCGTCGGCGCTGTGATCGCCGAACCAGGTGGCGAACAGACCGGAAAGCACCTCGCGATAGCGGTAGCGGTCGCCTTCGACGGCGAAGTCCACGCCCAACGCCTCGGCGAGCGCCGACACAGCCGCCTCGGTGCCCGTCACCTTAACCAGGTCGCGAAAGTGCCTGCCGGTCAAGAGGACAACCATGAACGCGGCGCCGTCGCCGCTGGTGAAGTCCTGACCGTACTGGCCGTAGATCGCGTTGCCCAGCCGCTCGCGTTCGGTGCCGATCACTTGCGGCTCGGTCAACAGCCCCAGGTTGCCGGCCGTGGCCAGCGCGACGTCCTCCAGCGCCAGGCTGATGCGCGTGCCCGCGCCGGACTGGTCACGACGGCGCAGCGCGGCGACGACGCCCAGCGCGGCGTACAGGCCGCAGCAGACATCCCAGGCCGGCAGCACATGGTTGATCGGGCCGGCGTGGCTGGCCGGGCCGGTGACGAGTGGGTATCCGAGTCCCGCGTTGACGGTGTAGTCCACCCCGGTGGAGCCGTCGCGGCGCCCCAGCAGCTGCACGTGGATGACGTCGGGACGCTTGGCGGCCAGCGACTCGTAGCTCAACCAGGGCAATACCGCGTTGGTCACGACGATGCCATCGCCCTCGACGATCAGCCGGTGAACCAGCTCCTGGCCGTCCGGTGAACGCAGATCGATGGTGGCCGAGCGCTTTCCCTTGTTCAGCCCGGTCCAGTAGATCGACGTGCCGTCGGCGCTGAGCGGCCAGCGGTGGACGTCGGAGGCACCGCCGATCGGGTCGACGCGGATCACCTGCGCACCAAGCTGATTCAGCGTCACACCGCACAGAGGTGCGGCGACGAAGCTGGACACCTCGACGACGGTGATCCCAGTCAGCGGGTTCATGCCGACGCGACGCGTTCGAAGACCGCGGCCAGGCCCTGGCCGCCACCGATGCACATGGTCTCCAGCCCGTAGCGCGCCTGGCGGCGATTGAGCTCGCGCGCCAGCGTCGCCAGCATCCGGCCGCCGGTCGCACCGACCGGATGCCCCAGCGAGATCCCCGAGCCGTGCACGTTGGTCCGGTCGTGGTCGGCCGGACCGAAGTTCCACGCCCGCATCACCGCAAGCGCTTGTGCGGCAAAGGCTTCGTTGAGTTCGATGAGGTCGATGTCGGACAGGCTCAGGCCCGCCTTGCCCAGGGCGACCTCCGTCGCGGGCACCGGACCGATGCCCATGACGTTGGGCGCTACTCCCGCGGAGCCCCACGACACCAGGCGGACCAAGGGGGTCAGGCCGTACTCGGCGGCCTTCTCCGGCGTCGTCACCACGCACATCGACGCCGCGTCGTTCTGCCCGCTCGCATTCCCGGCCGTGACCGTCGACTCCGGATCATCCTTGAGCAGAACGGGTTTCAGCTTGCCCAGCGACTCTACCGACGTGTCGGCGCGCGGATGCTCGTCGGTGTCGATCAGCTCCTCGCCACTGCGGGTGCGCACCGCAACCGGAATGATCTCGTCGGACAGGATGCCGTCCTTCTGCGCGGCCACGGCGCACTGATGCGACCGCACCGCGAGTTCGTCCTGCTCCAGCCGTGAGATGCCGTACTCCCGGCGCAGGTTCTCGGCGGTCTCCAGCATCCCGCCGGGAACGGGGTAGTGCCGGCCGCCGGCGGTGGTGCGGCCGCGGGCCAGGCCGTCGTGCACCTGCACGCCGTTGCGTGCGCCCCAACGCATGTCGGTGGAGTAGAAGGCGACGTTGCTCATGCTCTCGCAGCCGCCGGCCACGACGAGGTCGCTGTCGCCGCTGCCCACCTGCAGACAGCCCTGGATCACCGACTGCAGCCCGGAGCCGCAGCGGCGGTCGACCTGCATGCCGGGGACCGTCACCGGCAGGCCGGCATCCAGCGCCACCACGCGCCCGATCGCCGGCGCATCGCTGTTCGGGTAGCAGTGCCCGAGAATCACGTCGTGCACCGCGTCGGGCGCCAGCCCGGTGCGCTCCAGCAGGCCCTTGAGCGCGGCGACGCCGAGGTCAACGGCGGTAAGGGACTTGAACATTCCGCCGTAGCGGCCGATCGGTGTCCGGACCGGCTCACAGATCACGGTTTCGCGCATTTTCCGACCTCTCAGAGGTGCCGACCGCCGGTGATTTCCATGACGGTGCCGGTCATGTACGACGACAGATCGGAGGCCAGGAACAGCGCCACGCTGGCAACCTCGCTGGGCTCACCCGCGCGGCCCAACGGCACCTCGGCGACCTTCGAATCCCAAATGCGCTGCGGCATGGCCTCCGTCATCGCGGAACGGATCAGCCCGGGGGCGATCGCGTTCACCCGAACCCCAAGGTAGGCAAGCTCTTTGGCGGCAGCCTTGGTCATGCCGACGATCCCGGCCTTGGCGGCGGAGTAGTTGGTCTGGCCGATCATGCCGACCTTGCCCGACACCGACGACATGTTGATGATGGAGCCCCGCTTGTTCTCCCGCATGATCGCGGCCGCCAGCCGGATGCCGTTCCAGGTCCCCTTCAGGTGCACCGAGATGACCTTGTCGAAATCCTCCTCGGTCATCTTGCGCATCGTCGCGTCCCGGGTGATCCCCGCGTTGTTGACCATGATGTCCAGCCCGCCGAAGCGCTCGATCGCGGTCTGGATCATCTTTTCGACGTCGGACGCCTGCGTGACGTCGCACTGGACCGCGACCGCGACCTCGTCGCCGCCGAGTTGTTTGGCCACGGCCTGGGTCGCCTCGAGATTGACGTCACCGAGCACCACCCGCGCCCCCTCGGCGACAAAACGTTCTGCGATGGCCAGCCCGAGCCCCTGCGCTCCACCAGTGATCACCGCGGTCTGACCGCTTAGCAACGACACCTCGTTCACACATCCTTACCTGTAATCGCGACAGCCCGGGGGCCCGACGATCGAATATCATATTTCATATAGGATCGCCTCCGATACCAGGCTCACGCCCGTCCGGGCCGACGCCTTGCCGCGCCCGCCTCGATGGCGCGACGGTTGGAAGAACAAGGCCGGAGAGGAGCGTCCATCGATGAGCACTGCCGACATTCCGGAAGTATCCGATGAGGATTTCCGGGAAATCCTCGCGCAGACACGCGAATTCGTCCGCACCGCGGTGGTTCCGCGCGAGCAGGAGATCCTCGACGAGGACCGGGTGCCGGACGACCTGCGCGAGCAGGCCAAGAAGATGGGGCTGTTCGGCTACGCGATCCCCCAGCAGTGGGGCGGCCTCGGCCTGAATCTCATGCAAGACGTCGACCTGGCAATGGAATTGGGTTACACGTCGCTGGCGCTGCGGTCGATGTTCGGAACCAACAACGGCATCGCCGGACAGGTGCTCGTCGCGTTCGGCACCGACGAGCAGAAGGCCCGCTGGCTGGAGCCCATCGCGACGGGCGAGGTCGTCGCCTCGTTTGCGCTGACCGAGCCGGGAGCCGGCTCCAACCCCGCCGGCCTGCGCACGAAAGCCGTTCGCGACAAAGATGATTGGGTGATCACCGGCCAAAAGCGCTTCATCACCAACGCACCCGTCGCGAACCTGTTCGTGGTGTTCGCGCGCACCCGCCCGGCCGACGAGCAAGGCCCGGGCATCGCCGTCTTCCTCGTCCCCGCGGACGCCGCGGGTGTCGAGGTGGGCGCCAAGGACGCCAAGATGGGCCAGGAAGGCGCATGGACGGCCGACGTCAGCTTCGACGACGTCCGCGTCGGCGCCGATGCGCTGGTCGGCGGCAGCGAGGACGTCGGCTACCGGGCCGCCATGACCTCGCTGGCGCGCGGGCGGGTCCACATCGCCGCGCTCGCGGTCGGCGCCGCCATGCGCGCGCTCGACGAGTCCGTCGAATACGCGGCCACCGCGACGCAGGGCGGCGCGCCGATCGGCAGCTTCCAATTGGTGCAGGCCATGCTCGCCGACCAGCAGACCGGGGTGATGGCCGGCCGCGCGCTGGTCCGCGAGGCCGCGCGACTGTGGGTGAGCGGCGAGGACCGCCGGGTCGCGCCATCGGCGGCGAAGGTGTTCTGCACCGAAATGGCCGGCCGGGTCGCGGATCTCGCGGTGCAGGTGCATGGCGGCAGCGGCTACATGCGTGGCGTCCCGGTCGAACGCATCTACCGCGACGTGCGACTGCTGCGGCTCTACGAGGGCACCAGCGAGATTCAACGTCTGATCATCGGGTCGAACCTCGTGAAGGCGGCCCAACGAGCGACCACATCGAAGGAGCGCTAATGACCGGAAGGCTCGAGGGCCGGGTGGCTTTCATCACCGGAGCCGCACGCGGCCAGGGCCGTGCCCACGCGGTGCGGATGGCCCAGGAAGGCGCCGACATCATCGCCGTCGACATCGCCGGCAAGCTGCCGACCTGCGTCCCCTACGATCCGGCGACCGAGGAAGATCTCGCCGAAACCGTTCGCCTGGTCGAGGAGACGAACCGCCGGATCCTCGCCTCGGTTGTCGACACCCGCGACCTGGCGGCGCTGCGCAAGGCCGTCGAAGAGGGGGTCGCCGCGTTCGGGCGTCTCGACATCATCGTGGCCAACGCCGGTGTCGCGGCACCGCAAGCATGGAACGAGATCACGTCCGACGACTTCGACGATGTGCTCGGCATCAACGTCAAGGGCACCTGGAACACCGTCATGGCAGGGGCCGACAAGATCATCGAGGGCGGCCGCGGCGGCTCGATCATCCTGATCAGTTCGGCGGCCGGAATGAAGATGCAGCCCTTCATGATTCACTACACCGCCAGCAAACATGCCGTCACGGGGATGGCGCGCGCGTTCGCCGCCGAGTTGGGCAAGCACTCCATTCGGGTCAACAGTGTGCATCCGGGTCCGGTGAACACCGCGATGGGATCCGGCGACATGGTTACGGCCGTCGGCAAGACCATGGAGACCAACCCGCAGCTGTCGCATGTGCTGACACCGTTCCTGCCCGACTGGATGGCCGAACCCGAGGAGATCGCCGACACCGTCTGCTGGCTGGCCAGCGACGAGTCGCGCAAGGTCACCGCGGCCCGGATCCCCGTCGACCAGGGCTCCACGCAGTACTGACCGCGGGCGTAGGCAAACTGCCGGTAGACGCCAGAGCCGGTCCTGCCCACTACGCAGCTAATGGCGCGAGCTACATCACATTGTTATAAAAACGTGATGGGCGTCACGTCTTGCGGTCAACCACGAAAATTTATCCGCCTCTTATTCTTTGTTCATGGGTCGGAACCCCTCGCCGACGACTGTTGTTGAGTCCGTGGCTGATCTCAACGACTATGTCCATGCCGACGGCAGCATCGTCATCCCCGATGGCGTGACGCTGACCTCGTTCTTCGACCGAAATCGCCGGGCACTGGGCGACAGTCCGGCGTATCGGTTCATCGATTACGCGAAGGACCACGACGGCCGCATCATCGACCTGAGCTGGAACGAACTGTGGACGCAGGTCCGCGCGATCGGCGCGCGCCTGCAGCAGATCACCCGCCCGGGCGACCGGGTGGCGATCGTGGCGCCGCAGGGCGTCGAATACGTGGCGTCGTTCTTCGCCGCGATTCACGCGGGCAACGTCGCGGTCCCGCTCTTCGCGCCGACCTTGACCGGGCACGCGGAACGGTTGACGGCGGTGCTGACCGATGCCCGGCCATCGGTGGTGCTGACCACCAGCGCGGCGGCCGAGTCGGTGCGGGAGTTCCTGCGCACGCATCCGGTGGCGGGTCGGCCGCGGATGATCGCCGTCGACGCCATCCCCGCCACGCTCGCTTCGATGTTCACCGAACCGACGGTCGGCACTGACGACCTCGCCTACCTGCAGTACACCTCCGGATCGACGCGCATCCCCGCCGGCGTGGAGATCACCCATCGGGCCGTGTGCACGAATGTGGTGCAGATATCCCTTGGCGCTCACCTGGATCGGGGAATCCGCAGCGTCAGTTGGCTGCCGCTGTACCACGACATGGGCCTGCTGATGCTCATGTTCCCGGCGCTGTGCGGCGGATACCTGGTGATGCTGGACCCCATGGCCTTTGTCCGCCGCCCATTCCGTTGGATCAAGCAGCTGAGCGCGGAGGCCGCGTACGGCCGGACGTTTGCCGCGGCCCCGAACTTCGCCTACGAGTTGACCGCGGAACGTGGGCTGCCACCCGCCGGTGAGACCATCGACCTCACCAACGTCGTGGGCCTGCTCAACGGCTCTGAGCCCGTGACGATTTCGGCGATCGAGAAATTCACCGATGCGTTCGCGCCCTACGGCCTGCCCAGGACGGCGATCAAGCCGTCCTACGGGATGGCCGAGGCGACGCTCGGCGTGGCTACACTCGCCCCGGAGGCCGCCGCCAGCGCCGTCTACTTCGACCGCGCCGAGCTCGCGGGCGGGCGCGCGGTGGTCGTCGCACCGGACACCGCGGGCGCGGTCGCCCACGTCTCCCCCGGACCGGTGATGCCGGACCAGTGGGCGGTCATCACCACCCCCGAAGGCGCGGAGGCCGCCGATGGCCAGGTCGGCGAAATCTGGCTGCACGGCAACAACATCGGCCGCGGCTACTTTCGGCGCGAAGAGGAAACCCAGCACACCTTCGGCAACAAGCTGCAGTCCCGGCTCGAGCACGGCAGCCGCGCCGAAGGCGCCCCGGACAACGGCTGCTGGCTTGCCACAGGCGATCTCGGCGTCTACGTCGACGATCAGCTGTACCTGACCGGCCGCCTCAAAGACCTGATCATCGTCGACGGCCGCAATCACTACCCGCACGACATCGAGACGACGGTCAGTCACGCGTCGGGCGGCATCCGCACCGGGTACGTCGCCGCATTCTCGGTTTCCGCCGACGCCCTGGACACTCCGGACGGCAGCGCCGCCGAGCAGCTCGTCGTGGTCGCCGAACGTGCCGCGGGCGGCGGGCGGACCGATCCGGCTGAGGTCGAGGCAGCCGTCCGCGCGGCGGTCTCCCGTGAGCATCATCTCCGGGTCGCGGACCTGCGGCTGGTTGCGGCGGGCAGCATCCCCCGCACCACCAGCGGCAAACTGGCCCGCAATGCCTGCCGCACTGAGTATCTCGCCGGCCGGTTCAGCCGCTAACGCGAAATCAGTTCCACCGTCTTGAGATCGCGGAACGCCTGGCAGCCGCGCGCCAGCATGGTCAGCACCATGTCGTCGCCACGCTCGGTGGAGGTGGCGAAGGCGAATCCCAACGCCGAGATCAGCAGGGCCTGAATGACACCGAGACGGTAGTCGCGCCAACAGGTTTCGCGGTCGTAGCCGGTGACGCCGTAGCCCAACAGTGCGCGGTGGTATTCGTCCACCAGGTCGCTTTCGATCTCCCCGCGCAGCCGCGAATCCAGGCTGGTCGCGGTGAAATAGGCGAGATCCCTGGCCGGAAGGCCCACGCCGAGCGTCTGCCAGTCGACCACGCTCACCCAGCTGTGGCCCGGATCGAACAACAGGTTGTCGAGCCGGTAGTCGCCGTGCAGCAGCGCGAACCGGTGCCACTCGGTCATCAGCCAGGGCGTGATCAAACCCATTGCGGTGCTGAAGGTCTCGCGATCCTCGGCCGTCATCCGGTCGCCGAGCTTTTCCAGGGTGATGTCGGCGCTCATCTTGGCCACCTCGCCCATGCCCGCGGCTCCCGCCTCGTCCGGGCGGCTGAACGCGATGCCGGGCACGTCGAGCCAGAACGGGTCGCACCAGGTTGGCCCGTGCAGCCCGGCAAGGGCCACCACCGCCAACCTCGCCTCCTGCTCGCCGCAGCCCGCGATCTGGTCGCCCTGGGCGGCCGGCGCCTGATCGGCGAGCAACAACGCGTAGTCCATCGCGTCGTCGCTGATCTCGCAGTAGAAGCAGTCCGGCGTCGGCACCTGCACCCGGTCGGCCACCGTGGCGTAGAACGAGCACTCGCTGCGATACCCGATGACGACCCGGTCGCGCACGGCATCGTCCTGCGCCGGCAGCTTGATCACGAACGTCTGCGGTAGCTCACCCGGATCCCCGGCATAGCTGGCCGTCACGCGGTAGGTCGCCCCGGTCTGCCCGGTGCCGATGGCAACGACGTCGACACCGGACACCTCGACGGATGCGCCGCGTCCGCTCAGCGCCGTCGAGAGCCATTCGGCGGTCACGTCGGCCGGATAGCGCGGGATCGACACCACAGCACTCATGTACAAACGCCTCCAGTACTCCCCCGGTCCGACCGTCCCATGAACTGTAAGGCATACGGCAAGACCCGCGGGCGACGCCCGCGATTTAGTCGGCGAGGATGTGCCAGTCGGCGGCCTCGTGTTGCTGGCGCCAGAACTCGTCGAAACGTCCACCCGTGGCGAGCAATTCGTCGACCGTGCCGTCCTCGACGATTTTGCCGTTGTCGACGAACAGGACGCGGTCGGCGTGGCGGATGCTGCCCAGCCGGTGGGCGACGATGACGCGGGTGCGCGACTGAGGATCGGCGGTGAGCGCATCGACCACCGCGGCCTCGTTCTCGGTGTCCAGGGCGCTGGTGGCCTCGTCGACCAACAGCAGCGGTGCCGGTTTCAGCAGCGCACGGGCGATGCTGACGCGTTGCCGCTCGCCGCCGGACAAGGCCGATCCGGCCTCGCCGACAACGGTCTGGGCCCCGTCGGGCAGCCGCCCGATCAGCTCGTCCACCCGCGCCAGCCGGATCGCTCCCGCCAGCCGATCGTCACCCGCGGCGGGGTCGCCGGCGAGGACGTTGTCACGGATCGTCCCGTGGAAGAGATACGGGTGCTGAAAGACCACGCTGCTGGCTCCCCGACGCGCCTTCGCGTCCAGCGTGGCGGCGTCGGCGCCGTCGAGCAGAACCCGCCCGCGGGTCGGCTGGTGCAGCCCGGCGATCAGCGCCAGGATCGTGCTCTTGCCGGAGCCCGACGGCCCGACAATGGCCGTCGTGGTTCCCGGCTGCAGCGAGAAGCTGACACCGTCGAGGACCGGCGCGCTGGCGCCGTCGTAGCCGAAGGCCACGTCGTCGAATTCGATGACGGGGGCCTTAAATTCGTCGCGAGCTCCGTCGCGGGCGTCGGGCAGCGTGCCGGCTCCGGCGGGGATGACGGGCGCGTCGAGCACGCCCCGGATGCGGTCGAGGGTGGCGCGGGTGCTCTCCAGCGCCGGCGCGAGTTCGCTGACGGTGGTGAACGGCTCCAGGTAGCGCGCGATCACCACGATCAGGGCGATCGCCTCGGCGACGGTGAGCGTGCCGTTGACGGTCAGCACCGTGGTGGCGCCGGCCAGCAGGATCAGGGCCAGCTGGCTGGCGATGCTGAACAGCAACTGGCCCGGGATCTGCATGCCGAGCAGGCGCATCGTCGCGCTGTGCTGGGCGGCGAGCGCGGAGCCCACCAGGCTGCGGGCCGGCTCGACCCGTCGCGCGGCGCGCAGCGCCTGCTGAGTGCGGGCGAATTCGATGATCCGCTCGGTGAGCACGGTGTTGGCGTCGCCGGCCGCGGCGTCGGCTCGCCGCGTCAGCCGCGCCGAGGCCCACAGCGCCCCCAACATCAACGGCACCCCGGCCAGCGCGGCGGCCGCCAGCTGCCACGAGATGGGCAGCAGCGCCAGCGCGATGACCGCGGGCAGCAGCACCGCCGTGGTCAGCGGCGTCAGCAGGTTGACCACCAGGCCGACGAGCTCGGGGCCGGTTGCCGCGATCGCCTGCCGGGACACGGCGGTGTTGTCGGCGGTGAACCAGTCGAGCCGGACCTGCGGCAGCCGGTCGGCGACGTCGTGCTGCGTGTGGTCGAGGACGGCGAAGCCCAGGTCGAAACCGATCCGCGCGGTCATGGTGTCGACCACCCACCCGATCACGGTGGCGGCGGTGAGCCAGCCCAGCCAGGCCAGCGCATGGCGCGGGGTGTCGCTGAACAGCGCCCCCACCAACGGGACGAGCAGGACGGCGCCGACCGCACGCACGACGACCGACACGAAGGCGAGCAACGCGTAGGCGGTCACCTTGCCGCGCAGGTCGGCGGGAACCAGGCCTATCCAGGTGCGGATCATGGGGTGACCTCCTGTACCGCGCCGGTCGCGGCCACCGGGTTGCCCTGGCCCGTCGCCCACAGCCGGCTGTATCGTCCGTCGGCGGCCAGCAGCTCGTCGTGGGTGCCGCGCTCGACGATCCGTCCGTGATCGAGCACGACGATCTGGTCGGCGCGGGTGATGGTGTGCAACCGGTGGGCGATCACCAGCACGGTGCGGTCATGGGTGAGCCGGTTAAGCGCTTGTTGCACAAGGTATTCCGATTCCGGGTCGGCGAAGGCCGTGGCCTCGTCGAGGATCAGCACCGGGGTGTCGGCCAGGATCGCGCGAGCGATGGTGAGGCGCTGCCGCTCGCCGCCCGATAGCGCGGAACTGGCGCCCAGCACGGTGTCGTAGCCGTCGGGCAGCCGCAGCACGCGGTCATGGATCTGCGCCTCACGGGCCGCGGCCTGAATCTGTTCGATGGTGGCGTCGGGGACGGCCAGCGCGATGTTCTCGGCGACCGTGCCGTGCACCAGCTGGGTCTCCTGCAGCACGAAACCGACGCACGCGTAGAGCTCGTCGGCGCTCAGCGACCGGATATCTTGTCCCCCAACGCGTATCGCGCCGTCCTCGACGTCGTGGAACCGGGCCAACAGCGCCGCCAGGGTGGACTTGCCGGAGCCGGACGGGCCGACGAGCGCGGTGACCGTGCCCGGCCTCAGTTCCAGCGACACGTCCTGGATCACCGGAACGCCGGGGCGATAGCTGAATCCGATGCGGTCGAATTGCACCGTGCCCGCTTGGTCGTCGGGCGCGCTGCCCGCGTCCCCTTGCACCGCGAGGTCGGGTTCGTCGAGCGCGACCTGCAACCGCCGCGCGGCCAGCATCCCGGCGCGGATGCCGCCGAGGCCGTAAGCGATGCCGAGGAGCCGGACGCCGAACGTGGTGCCCAGCAGCAGGAACGGCAGCAGGTTGACCGGATCCATCCGGTGCGTGACGACCAGCAGGGTTCCCGCGGTCGCGATCAGCCAGAGGAATGTCGAGGGCCTGGTGGTCAGATCCATCGCGGTCTTCTTGCCGGCCATCGGCCGCTGCCAGGCCACCAGGAACCCGATGTATTCGTCCAGGCGGCGCCGGAAGCTGGAGGCCGCCGCACCGCCGAAGACGCGAATCACCGGCTGGCCCTCGAGGTACGCGCCGGCCTCGCCGTTCATCCGCTCGGCCCACCGCTGCGCCTGGACGATCCGCGGGCCGGACTGGATGGTGAGCGACGACGTCATCACGCCGTAGACCAGCACCGGCCCGAAGAGCACCAGCGCGACGCGCCAGTCGACGACGAAGAGGTAGATCAACACCGCCACCGGCGCGACGACGGCGTTGACCGCGTCTGGGATGGCGTGGGTGACAAGATAGTGCAGCGACAGCGTGTCGTCGGACACCAGCTGCTTGATCGCGCCCGAGCCGCGCGCGGTGAACCAGCCCAGCGGCAGGCGAGACATCTTGCTCAGCAACCGCGAACGCAGGTCGCTGGCGAACCGCGCATCGACCACGTGCAACCAGAGCGTCAGCGCGGCGCCGAGCACCGTGCCGAGGCCCAGCACCGACACGGCCACGATGCCGACGTTCCACAGCCGCGACTCGTCGGCGCCGGTGGCCAGTAGTCGGGCCAACTCCACCAGCAAGACGAACGGCGCCAGCTGCACCAGCGTGATCACCGCCTGCAGGATGCCGGAGACGATCAGCGCCGACCGCAGTGGCGCCAGCAATCGGCCGGCGGCCTGAGCACGCCAACTTCCCTGGGCGGCCGCCGCCGCGGTCTGCGCCGGGGATAGCGACTCAGCTTGTGCCACAGCGGCTTCCGACTCGGTGGGCACCACGGTGTCGCCGCCGGAGTCGCCGCCACGGGTGGTGCCCATTTCGCGACCGGCGCTCCAATACGCCTGCGCGTGCACCTCGGACTTGGGGAATCCGAAGACATCGCGCAGCCGCTTACGGACATGCTTGAGCGACGTGGCCTCCGGCGTGGCCCAGGCATACCAGTTCGACCAGTGCCGGGTCTCGATCGCGTTCGCCAGCGACTGCTCGTCGCGGCGGGGAATCCAATGCACCCGCAGCCTTGGATGCGCGGCGATCGGGATCAGCGTGTCCCGGTCGTCGTGCTGCTCCAGATACATCTCAATGGGGACGTCGTCGGGAACCGTTCCGATGATGCCGTTCATCCCCGGAATGGATGCCGAGTCGCCGATCAACAGATAGCCGGCCGGTTGCTCCTCGGGTGCGGCGAAGCGCGACGAACCCATCAGCGACATCACTGCGATCGTCGCGCCCGGCTCGACGGTGCGCGCCCACTTCGACGCCGGACCGGCCGGCTCGTGCAGCACCACGTCGACCGCGAAGCGGCCGGCCTCGGCATCGGCCTCGGAGAGGGTGTAGGCGCGCTGGAACTCGGTATCGGACCCGTCCGGGTCGGGGAACCAGAATCGCAGCCACGCCGCGGGCTCGGCCTCCGCATCCTCGAACAGCGTCGGCGACACCATCCGGATCCGCACGAAATGGGGTGCGATCGGCACGGTTTCGAGCACCGTTGCCGTGTGATCGCGCGCCCCGAAGCCGCGCAATATCGCACCCTGGAACCCGCGTGCCATCAACGGTCCTCTCCCGCGGCGGCGAATTCCGCCACGCGCGCACACCGAAAGCCCTAAGTAAGGGTTGCCTTACCATAGCTTAAGGCCGGCGGCGGGGTCGAGGCGGCGACCAGGGTGCCAAGAGTGCGCGAGGGGGGACTCGAACCCCCACGTCCGAAGACACTGGAACCTAAATCCAGCGCGTATACCAATTCCGCCACTCGCGCATGGGCGTCCCACAGATTACCGTGCCCGCCGCTCCCCAGCTGCGCGAATTTCCAGCAAACTCTGACCAGTTAACTTCTATGGTATGCCTACCCTTATCCAGCGAATGTTCCTCGGGTAGGCTCAGCGCTCGATGACCGAAGCATCTGTGAGCAACCAGACCGACGAGACGTCGTACGTACTGGCGCGCGAACGTACGGACCTGCCCGAAGAGGTTGCGCGACTTGGCCGGCCACCGGTTCCCCTGCTGGAGTCGCCGTATGGGTTCCGCGTCGCGGAGCGCGCCGACGCGGAGATGGTGGCCGAGTGGATGAACCGCCCCCACCTCGCGGAGACCTGGGAGTACGACTGGCCGCTCGAGCGCTGGCAACGTCACATCGGTGCGCAGCTGGACGGGACCTATTCGCTGCCGTTGATCGCCACCCTGCGGGGTTCGGAGTGTGCCTACCTAGAGATCTACTGGGCCGCAAAAGATCTGATTTCGCGGCATTACGACGCCCACCCCTACGACGTGGGGCTGCACGCGGCCATCGCGGACCTGGGGTTGGTCAACCGCGGCTTCGGGCCCCGGCTGCTGCCCCGAATCATGGCCAGCGTCTTCGCGCGGGAGCCACGCTGTGGTCGAATCATGTTCGACCCCGACCACCGCAACACGGTCGTCCGCCGGCTCTGCGAGTACGTGGGATGCCGGTCTTTGGGCGAGCATGACGCGCCGAACCGCCGCATGGTGCTCTACGCGTTGGAGCGACCTATCCAATCCTCGTAGCCGGCGTGGTCGGCCTTCATGCCGGCCGCCACCAATTCCCAGAGCACTTCGTCGGTGCCGCCGCCGACCCGAGCCAGCTTCATGTCCCGCCACATCCGGCCCAGCGGTGTCTCGTCGACGAGATATCCCGAGCCGCCGAAGATGTGCATGCACTCGCCGATCACTTCTTCGCCGAGCCGCGCCGCCGTCACCTTGATTCCGGCGGCCGCGCGCAGATCGAGACGCCCCTGCACGGCAATGCCGTGTAGCGCGTAGCGCAACTGGTCGACGCGCGCTTGCAGGTCCGCCATGCGCAGCCGCAACGCCTGATGCTCGAACAGCGTGTGGCCGAATTGGCGGCGATTCATCATGCGGGCCAGGGTGATTCCGATGACCCGCTGGCACGAGGCCGCGACCTGCCCGGCGATCGACATCCGCTCGTGCGCCAGCCCCCAACTGATGGCCGCCAGACCGGTGCCGGCCCGCGCGACGAGCGCGTCGGCCGGAACCCAGGTGTCGATGTGGACCGCCGCGGTGTCCAACGGCCCCGCCCCGACCTTGTCGTAAGGCGGCTGCACGTCGACGTGAGTGGTCGGCACCGCCACCACCACGACGCTGCCGTGCCGGCTGTTCGGGTCGTGGTCGACGCTGCGCGCCACCACCATGATGTGGTCCGCGATGGGCGAAAGCGACACGAACTTCTTGATGCCGCGGACCTCGAAACCGCCGTCGCGCGAACGAACCTCGGTCTCGACGATCTGCAGGTCCGATCCGCCGGATTCCTCCGAGGCGCCGATGCACAGCACGGCCTCGCCGCGGATCGCTTGCTCGCAGATGTCTTTGAGGTAGTCCGACTTGCCGAAGCGGCGCAGGAGGGCAATGGCCGAGTCGTGCAGGCTGACACCCACTCCGATGCCGGCGGACGACAGGTGGCCCAGAGCCAGGGCGAGTTCGACGATCTTGCCGACGTCGGGCTGGGTTTGGTCGGTCCACTTGGCGGCGAAGACACCGCTTGCGCCGAGGTGCTCGATCAGCTTGCGCGGAAAGCGTTGCGCCGCTTCGGCTTCTGCGGTCCACTCGGTAACGCGGTCGTCGAACGCGTCGGTCAGCAGGGCGCGGTAGTCGGCATCGAAGACGGTCGTTGCGGTCATGTCAGTCCACCAGCTCGAGGGTGCGTCGCACCTCCAGGCGGCGCAGCTTGCCCGAGGAGGTGCGCGGCAGGGATCCCGGCGTCATGAAAACCACGTCGGCCGGCACGATTCCGCACACCGACGCGATGCGCTGAATCACCTCGGTGCGCGCCTGCGTCTCGTTCTCGCCGCGGAACTCGGCCGCGACGACCAGGCCGGGGCGCGCGGATCGCTCGCCGGTGCCCAGGGCGACAACGCAACCCTGGCGCACACCGCTGACCTGAGCCGCGATCAGCTCGATCTCGGTCGGAAAGATGTTGCGTCCCGCGATCGAGATGATCTCCTTGGCCCGGCCGCACACCACGAGGCCACCGTCGTCGAAGAAGCCCAAATCGCCCGTGGGGAACCAGTCGTCGCGGTCGAGGGGCGCCTGACCCAGGTAGCCGTCCATCATCGACGTGCCGCGAATCTCGATCTCACCGATCTCGCGATCCAGGTTCTCGGAGTAGCGATCGCTGGGGAGCACCCGTACCTCCATCCCAGGAACCGCCTCACCCAGGACCGGGTATTTGTGTGAGCCGCTGGCGTCGGAGACGGTGACGGTGTTCAATCCCACCCCCGACCCGGGCAGGGTCACCGCGCAAGTGGATTCGGCGAGGCCGTAGGACGGCGCGAGCGCACCCGCGTCGAATCCGAACGGCGCCATGGCTTCTGCGAATTTGGTAAACCCCTCGCAGTCCACCGGTTCCCCACCGTTGATCGCGACTCGCATGGCGCTGAGATCGACATCGGAGACCAGGCTGGCGTACTTGCCGAGGATGTTGAAGGCAAGGTTGGGCGCGGCGGTGAACGTCGCGCGGCTCTCAGACAGCCACTTCAGCCAGTTGAACGGCGATGCGGAGAACGCGGTCGGCGACGCCAACCACAGCGGCATCCCTGCCAGGGTCGACGCGAGCACGCAGGCGAGTCCCATGTCGTGAAACAGCGGCAGCCAGGAACACATCACATCGATCGACGCGTCCAAGGCAAACCGTTGATCGAGCCCACGCATGTTGCTGAGCACGGCGCCCGGGGAAAGCATCGCGGTCTTCGGAGATCCGGTCGATCCCGCGGTCCCCTGCAGAATCGCGTAGCCGGTGGCGTCGGCGTGGGGCAGGCCGGATGCAGACCGGTTGGTGTGCGCGGCCGTCGCGAGGTCCTCGACCGTAATATCCACGGGCGCAACGTCTTGCAGGCTTTCCAGCTGCAAGCCCTGGCTCAGCACCGCGGTGACGCCGATCCCGCGGAACCGGGCTAGCGTCGAGGACGCCCACTGCCGCAGCTCGGCGCCGCGCACCGGCCCGGGCAGGATCGAGATGGCCGCACCCGCGAGCCACGCGCCCTGGATCGCGGCGATGAACTCGACGCTCGGTTCGCCCACCAGACCGACGGCCGTGGGCCGATCGTGGTCGAGCAGCCAGGCCGCGACACCTTCGGCCAACCCGTGCACCTCAGGCCACGGGCGCCGGTGCCACCCCGACGTCTCCTTGTCGAAGACGGAAAGCTCGGTTGTTGCGGTCTGCATCGACCGCGTCATCGCCGCGGCGAGTTCACTCATTGCGGGATTTCGCCGCGATCGCCGCGTCCAGATCCCCGACCGTGTTGCAGGTCAGGAGTTCTTCCTCGGACAACGCGACACCGAGGCGGTCCTCGATGGCCACCATGCCCACAGCAAAGGCGACCGAGTCCAACCCGACGTCGTCGATCAACCTGGCGTCGGGGCTGACCCGGCTCATGTCGACATTGAGGTCTTCACGCAGAATGCTTTGCAGCGCAGAGGTCACCGCGGGCGACGAGGAGGCCATGGCGAAGGACCATAACAGGTCTAGGTAAGGCAAGGCTAGCCTAGTTCGAAAGTCTGAGAGCTACGCCACATCGGTCCTGGGCAAAGGCTTGACGCCATCGGCGCAGGGGACCCGGGTACCGTCAAGGGGTGTCCGCGGAGGCCCAGAGGAGGCGTCGCCGCCGGCCGGCACTGATCATGCTGGTGATCGTCGCGGCCTGCGGCTGCCTGGCGTTGGGCTGGTGGCAATGGACCCGGTACGAGTCTGTGTCAGGCACGGTCCAAAACCTCGGGTACGCCCTGCAGTGGCCGATGTTCGCGTGGTTCTGCGTTTACGCGTATCGCAAGTTCGTCCGCTATGAAGAGACGCCGCCCGAGCTTCACCGGCCCGGGGCGGTCACCGAGATACCCGCCGGGTTGCTGCCCGAACGCCCCACGGCCGCACCGCCGGCACCCGACGATCCCGCGCTGCGGGAGTACAACGCCTACCTGGCCGAGCTCGCGAAGAACGACACCGAAAAGCAGAACAGGACAACCGCATGACCACACCCGAAACACCCGGGGCCCCAGCAGTTCCCGCCAACCAAATCCGCACCGCGCTGCTCGGCTACCGGGTGATGGCGTGGACGACGGGTCTCTGGTTGATCGCGCTGTGCTACGAGATCGTCTCGCACCTCGTGTTTCACCGCGAGATCCGGTGGATCGAAGTGGTGCACGGCTGGGTGTATTTCGTCTACGTGCTGACGGCGTTCAATTTGGCGATCAAGGTCCGCTGGCCGATCGGCAAGACCGTCGGGGTGCTGCTGGCCGGAACCATCCCGCTGGTCGGCATCATCGTTGAGCACTTCCAGACCAAGGACGTCAAGGCGCGCTTCGGGCTCTAGTCGAAACTGCTTGCGGCTGAGTGCTATTGCGCCAACGCGCGCAGCGCCGGCACCAGCAGCGCCAGCGCGCGCCCGCGATGCGACGCCGCGTCCTTTTCCGTGGGGCTGAGTTCGGCCGCGCTGCGGCGACTGCCCTCGGGGACGAACACCGGGTCGTAGCCGAACCCACCGTCACCGCGTGGCTCGCGAGCGATCGTGCCCGGCCACTCGCCGCGGACGACGACCTCGCCGTCGGACGAGACCAGAGCGCAGGCCGACACGAAGGCCGCACCGCGTCGCGCGTCGGGCACGTCGCGCAACTGGGCCAGCAACAGCGCCGTGTTCGCGGCGTCCTCGCCATGGTTGCCCGCCCAGCGCGCCGACAGCACACCGGGCATCCCGTTGAGCGCGGCCACCTCCAGGCCGGAGTCGTCGGCCACGGTGGCCAGACCGGTGGCGGCGAACCCGTCGCGCGCCTTGGCCAACGCGTTCTCCTCAAATGTCGCACCGGTTTCCGGCGCCTCGTCGAACGGCGGGACGTCGTTGAGCGACACCAGCGTCAGGCCGGACAGCCCGGCCCCGTCGAGCACGCGGCGCAGTTCGGCCAGCTTCTTGGAGTTGCGGCTGGCGACCAGCAGGCGTGACGATCGCAAGGGCGGCGAAGCCGGGCGCAGCGGGTCGTCACCATCAGGCACGGTCATCACCCCGGCCACCTTACGGACTGCGAAACGCTCTTAAGGAATAGACAGGGCGACGAAGTAGCTTTCCCACGAGTGAGCCAAAAACCCGATAGCGAGACGCTCAAGGCGCTCAATAACAACATCGCCGACGAGTTTCGCGCCAACGCCGGCAAAGTCGGCGGGCGATTCGAGGGCAACGATCTGTTGCTACTGACTACGACGGGCGCCAAATCCGGCGATCCACGCGTCGCGCCCCTGGTGGTATTCCGTATCGACGGCAGGCTGCTGATCGTCGCGGGTTACGGTGGCGCCGACGTCAACCCGGGGTGGGTGCACAACCTGCGGGCCAACCCGCGGGCGCACGTCGAAGTCGCCACCGACTCGTTCGAGGTCGTCGCGCACGAGCTCGACGCGTCCGAACGTCAGGCGATCATCCCCAAGATCAACGCGGCCGTACCCGCGTTCGCGTTCGCAAACTACCAGTCGAAAACCACCCGCGCCATCCCGATATTCGAGCTGCAGCGGGACGAGTCGTGATCGAGCCGGGTCAGCTTCCGAAGCCCTTCGACGGCGGGGGCCCCTCGGGCAGCACGCCCGGGTACGGCAGCGCCAGCGCCTCGCGCTGCGCGGCGAACAACGTGTCGCAGGCGCCCAGCGCCATGTCGAGCAGCTTGTCCAGCGTCGAGCGTGGGAACGTCGCGCCCTCACCGGTCCCCTGGACCTCAACGAGTGTCCCGGTATCGGTGGCGACGACGTTCATGTCGACCTCGGCGCGCGAATCCTCCTCGTAGGGCAGGTCCACCCGGACCCGGCCGTCGACTACGCCGACGCTGACCGCCGCGATCGCGCACGACAGCGGCCGCGGATCGGAGAGCTTGCCGGCCGCCGACAGGTAGGCCACCGCGTCCGCCAACGCCACGTAGGCACCGGTGATCGCGGCGGTTCGGGTTCCGCCGTCGGCCTGCAGCACATCGCAGTCGACGGCAATCGTGTTCTCCCCCAACGCCGCCAGGCTGATGCACGCGCGCAGCGACCGGCCGATGAGCCGGCTGATCTCCTGGGTGCGGCCGGACAGGCGGCCCTTCACCGATTCCCGGTCGGAGCGAGTGTGGGTGGCCGACGGCAGCATCGCGTACTCCGCGGTCAGCCATCCCAGGCCCGAGCCCTTGCGCCAGCGGGGCACGCCCTCGGTGACGCTGGCCGTGCACAGCACCTTGGTCTGGCCGAATTCGATCAGCACCGAACCCGCGGGGTGCTCGGTGAAACCGCGGGTGATCGTCAGCGGGCGAAGCTCGTCGTCGAGGCGACCGTCTTCTCGTTTGGACACGACGCCAACCCTAGCCCGCAGCCGTCGAAGGCGGCCGTGTGGAGCTTGCGGGTGCGGTCAGACTCGCTCGGAGTGCCGGACGTCGAACGTCTCGCCGCACACCACCGCGTGCACCGGGCCGTCGAATTCGGCCTTGGCCTCGCTGATCACGTCCTCGCGCGAGGTCCACGGCGGGATGTGGGTGAGCAACAGCTCGCGGACACCGGCCTCGGCCGCGGCGCGGCCCGCGTCAGTGCCCGACAGGTGCAGGGCCGGCGGGCGGTCCGGCGCGTGCGTCCAGGACGCCTCGCAGAGGAAGACGTCCGCGTCGCGGGCCAGCTCGACGAGCTGGTCACACGTTCCGGTGTCGCCGCTGTAGACGAACGAGGCCCCACTGGGATCCGTGATACGCAGACCGTAGGACTCCGTGGGGTGCGCCACCACGCGCGGCGTCACCGTGAGCGCGCCGATGGTGACCGGCTCGCCGTCAACCCAGTGGTGCAGATCGAAGATGTCTGAGCAGTCGTCGATTTCCCCGCCGTAGGGTGACGACGCCGCGCCCAGGCGCGACCACGTGTCGCTTGGGCCGTACAGCAACGCCTTGCCCTCCGGCTTCGCCGGGTGATAGCGACGCCACACGAATAGCCCCGGCATGTCCAGGCAGTGGTCGGCATGCAGATGCGACAACAGCACGTGCACCGAGCCGGGATCCGCATAGCGCTGCAGCGCGCCCAGTACGCCCCCGCCGAAGTCGAGAACCAGCGGCGGGGTGTCCGGAGCCCGAAGCAGATAACCGGACGCGGGCGAGTCCGGGCCCACCACACTGCCCGAGCAGCCCAGGACGGTTATTCGCACGGACACTACTGTGCCATGCCCAGTCGCACCATGAGAAAAACATTGACGCATTGATGTGATCAGAATCTCTGAGAGTCCACCTAGAGGACACGAGATTGGTGGTGCGTCGGTTTAACTCCGATGACGGCGGGACCCAAAAATCTCGCCGCCAATTTGGTGAACGCCTGGGGGTCTCCGGTGGCTTCGAAGACTCGGGTCGCCGGCGGGGCGTCGTGCGGGCGAAGCAGGTCGCGCTCGGTGAGCACCCGCAGCACTTCCTTGGCTGTCTCCTCGGCGCTGGAAACCAGCGTCACGTTCTCGCCCATCGCCAGCTGGATCAGCCCCGACAGCAACGGGTAGTGCGTGCATCCCAACACCAGGGTGTCGACCTCGGCGTGCTGCAGCGGCTCGAGGTATCCCTCGGCCAGCCCCAGCACCTGACGCCCGCTGGTCACCCCGCGCTCGACGAAGTCGACGAACCGCGGGCAGGCCACCGCGGTGATCTCGGTGTCCCGGGCGGCGGCGAACGCGTCCTGGTATGCGTGCGACGTGATGGTGGCCTGTGTGCCGATCACACCGATGCGGCCGGTGCGGGTGGTGGCCACGGCGCGGCGCACCGCGGGCAGGATCACCTCGACCACGGGCACGTCGTAGCGTTCGCGGGCGTCCCGCAGGCACGCCGCCGACGCGGTGTTGCAGGCGATCACCAGCGCCTTGACGCCGCGGCCCACGAGATCGTCGCCGATGGCCAGCGCGTGCGCCCGAACCTCGGGGATGGTGAGCGGACCGTAGGGGCCGTTGGCGGTGTCACCGACGTAGATGATGTCCTCGTCGGGCAGCTGGTCGATGATCGCGCGGGCGACGGTCAGCCCCCCGACGCCGGAGTCGAAAACCCCGACGGGCGCCAGTGGCGGGCTCATGTCTGCTGCCGCGTCGCGGCGGCGCGCCGGCGTGCCCGCGCCTTGCGTTCGGGAGCCGCCAACACGTAGGCCGCCACGACCCCCGCGATGGCCCCGCACAGGTGGCCCTGCCAGGAGACCCCGCCGCACTGGCCGAGCACCGGCATGGCGCCGAGCAGGACACCGCCGTAGGCGAACAACACCACCAGCCCGATCGCGATGTCGACGAACCTGCGCACGAAGATCCCGAAGACCAGCAGGAAGGCCAGCCAGCCGAAGATCAGCCCGGAGGCGCCGATGTGGTCGGTCGGGCCGCAGCTGCTGCCCATGTCGCCGATGAGCCAGGTGCCGAAACCGCCCAGAATCCACACGATCGCGGTGGCCCAGACGAACCGGGACAGGCCGGCCAGCGTCATCAGGAACCCCAGCACCAGCAGCGGGAGGGTGTTGGCCATCAGGTGCGCCCAGTTGGCGTGCAGCACCGGGGCGAAGATGATGCCCCACAGGCCGTCGGCCTCCAGCGGCCTGATGCCGTTGGCGTCCAGGGAGTGCCGGGTCAGCTGATCGATCAGCTCGACGAGGTAGAGCAGCGCCACGAAGGTGAGAATCGTGGCCCCGCCGACCGCCCAGCTGGGCCTGGTCGGCTGCGTTGCGGGTGTGTGCTGACGTCCCGGGCTCATGCCCATTACCGCCCTTCTCGAGCGTCGTGCGCATCGTCCAGGTTACCGGCCTGACCAGCCCTTCGGTTCGCCTAGTGCCCGAACGCTGCGGGCAGCATGCCGCGGTAGGTCGGTATTCCGGCGACCGACTCGGCGGCCAGCACGCCGACCAGCACCGCACGCGCCAGGCAATCGGCCGCGGCCGCGCCGACCTCGGTCACCAGCCTGGTCTCCGGGGACATCGCGGCGGGCACGTCGGCCGGGGGCGGCACCTCGACCGCCCCGGTGGCCAGGGCGAACACCGTGTCGCCATCCAGCGGCGTGTGCGCGGGCCGGATGGTGCGCGCCAGCCCGTCCTGCGCGGCGATCGCGATCCGCCGGCACGCCGCCGGGCTCAGCGCGGCGTCGGTCGCAACGACCGCGATCGTGGTGTTCAGCGGCTCCAGCTTCGACGGCAGTTCGGCGAGCGCCTGGATCTGCTCGGCGGGCGGCGGCTTGAGCGCGAACTCGTCGATCGTGGCCGCCATCCACGGCAGGCCGGTGGTCCGGTCGACCACCTCACCCGCGGAGTTCACGACGACCACCGCGCCCACGGTCACGCCGGACGGCAGCGTCGTCCACCGGCACGGTCGGCCCGTGCCCCCACGCCCGCGCCGACCGTGCCGGTGGCCACGTCCCCGTCGGCCGCGACCTCACACGCCGCGTAGCCGAACTCCGCCGTCGGGCGGCAGTCCCAACCGCCGACGGGCAGATCGAAGATCACCGCGCCCGGCACGATCGGCACCACACCGCCGTCCATCGCGACGCCGCGTTCGCTTTCCTCCAGCCAGCGCATGATGCCGTCGGCGGCCGCCAGGCCGTAGGCGCTGCCGCCGGCGAGCAGCACGGCGTCCACGTACCGCATGGTGTTGGCGGGGTCGAGCAGATCGGTCTCCCGGGTTCCGGGGGCGCCGCCGCGGCAATCGACCGCGCCGACGGTCCCCGGCGGCGTCAGCACGACGGTCACCCCGCTGGCCCACCCGGCGCCCATCGACGCGCCGGGATCCAGCCGCTGGTAGTGGCCTACCCGGATGCCGCCGACGTCGGTGATCGAGTTCATCCGGCGGGCTTTCCCATGAGCACCAGGACCAGATACTCCTGCAACACGGTCAGCCATTGGTACACGTCGAAGTGGGTGGCCAGCGGATGGTCGTCCGGCAACCGCTCGGGGCCGTGCGGGCCGATCTCGAGCATCACGCCCAGGGTGAGCCGGATGTCGTTGACCGACGAAATCCACGCGTTCGCGGCATCCTCGGTGAGCTCGAAACGGCCACCGTCGTCCGGAACCGTGTCCAACAACTGTTGGGCCGCACCACGTTTGGCCTCGATAATCTGCGGTTCGTGCAGATTGCGCAGAGCGGCGTTGAGACTGTCGGAACTGTCGGCCAGCGGATCGCCGTCGTCGGATTTGTAGAAGTCCGGCAGTAACCGCCGCAGCGTCGGGTCGTCCGGGGATTCCGAGCTTCCGGTCTTGATACCGGTGATCTCTTCGAGTTCATCTGAGGGAGAAGAGGATTCGCGCTCGTCGAGCAGGCCGATCAGCGCGGTGCCGAGGTTTTTGAGCAGGGCCGCCTCGTGGGGCGCCAAGGCGGATCGAAATCGCGGACCCTCGGCGGTCTCGATTCGCTTCCATTTGCGCACAGGTAGCCCAGATGCCCTTGCGAGTCAGTGGTCCTGCTGCAGTGTCGCCCACAAACCGGCGGCATGCAGCTTGGACACGTCGACTTCCATTGACTCTCGGCTGCCCGCTGACACCACTGCCTTCCCTTCGTTATGCACCTGCAGCATCAGCTTGGTGGCATGCGGTTCGCTGTAGCCGAATAACTTCTGAAATACATACGTCACGTACGTCATCAGGTTGACCGGATCGTCCCAGACGATCGTGACCCAGGGACTGGCGGTGACGTCTACCGGAGCAGCCTCGCGCTGCCCGCTGGTGCCCGGCTTGGTAGGCGCTGACGCAACAACCATGGCCTCCAGGATACCGAGACCCGGCTTCCGCGCCGCCAGCCGTTACCGTTGGCAGGATGAACGAGCCGCTCTTAGCTGGGCTGCTGACGGACAAGTACGAGTTGACCATGCTGGCAGCGGCGCTGCGCGACGGCTCCGCCGATCGCCGAACCGCGTTCGAATTATTCGCCAGGCGCCTGCCCGCGGGCCGCCGTTACGGCGTGGTCGCCGGAACCGGCCGGTTACTGGAAGCGTTGCCGCAGTTCAGATTCGACGACGAGGCATGCCAGCTGCTGGCGCAATTCCTCGACCCGCAAACGGTCCGATATCTCCGGGATTTCCGATTCGGCGGCGACATCGACGGGTATGCCGAAGGTGAGCTGTATTTTCCCGGCTCCCCGGTGTTGACGGTGTGGGGCAGTTTCGCTGAGTGCGTGGTGCTCGAAACGCTGGCGTTGTCCATCTTCAACCACGACGTCGCGATCGCCTCGGCCGCGGCACGCATGGTCAGCGCCGGGGCCGAGCGCCCGCTGATCGACATGGGATCGCGGCGGACCCACGAACGCGCGGCCGTCGCGGCGGCCCGCGCCGCCTACCTCGCCGGCTTCGCCGCATCCTCCAACCTCGAGGCGCAGCGCCGCTACGGCATTCCCACCGAAGGCACCGCCGCCCACGCATTCACGATGCTGCACACCCGCGCCGATGCGTCGCTGGAAGCGGCCGAGCTGGCCGCGTTTCGCGCGCAGGTCGACGCGCTGGGCGTGGGCACAACGCTGCTGGTGGACACCTACGACGTGGCGACCGGGGTGGCCAACGCCGTCGCCGCCGCGGGGCCGGCGCTCGGCGCGGTGCGCATCGACTCCGGCGAACTGGGCGTGCTGGCCCGCCAGGTGCGCCGGCAGCTCGACGAGCTGGGCGCGACCAAGACCCGCATCGTGGTCTCCGGCGATCTCGACGAATTCTCCATCGCGGCGCTGCGTGCCGAGCCGGTGAACAGCTACGGCGTCGGCACGTCGCTGGTGACCGGCTCGGGCGCGCCGGCGGCGGGCATGGTCTACAAACTGGTCGAGGTGGACGGCATGCCGGTGCGCAAACGCAGCAGCCATAAGGAATCGGCGGGCGGCCACAAGGAGGCGCTGCGGCGATCCCGCTCGACCGGCACGATCACCGAAGAGATCGTGTACCCGGCGGGCCGCCCACCGGCCGGCGTCGAGCCCTGCCGCATGTTGACCGTCCCGCTGGTCCGCGACGGCGAGGCGGTGGCCGGCACCGGCGGCGCGGCCCTGGCGGCCGCCCGGGATCTGGTCGCATCGGGGCTGCACAGCCTGCCGTGGGAGGGTCTGAAATTGGCGAACGGCGAGCCGGCGATCCCGACAACACAAATCCCGGCCTGACCTCCACTACGGTCGACCACGTGTCCGCGTCCGTGCCCGAGCTGTTGGCCATCGCGGTGGCCGGGCTCGGCGGCAGCGAACGCGGCGGCCAGCTGCAGATGGCCACCGCGGTCGCGCAGGCCTTCGAGTCCGGTGAGCACCTCGTCGTGCAGGCCGGCACCGGCACCGGCAAGTCACTGGCGTACCTGGTTCCCGCGGTCCTGCACGCGATCGAAGACGACGAGCCGGTCGTGGTCTCCACCGCGACCATCGCCCTGCAGCGCCAGCTGGTCGACCGCGACCTGCCGCGGCTGGCCGATTCGCTCGCCGGCGCGCTCCCCCGGACGCCGCAGTTCGCCCTGCTGAAGGGGCGGCGAAACTATCTGTGCCTGAACAAGATTCACGGCGGCGCCATGGCCGGCGACGGCGAAGCCGACGAGGAACGGCCCCAGGAAGAACTGTTCAACCCGATGGCGGCCAGCGCGCTGGGCCGTGACGTGCAACGGCTGACCGCGTGGGCGTCGACGACCGACACCGGTGACCGCGACGACCTCAAGCCGGGCGTGCCGGACCGATCCTGGTCGCAGGTCAGCGTTTCCGCGCGCGAATGCATCGGCGTGGCCCGCTGCTCGTTCGGCTCGGAGTGCTTCTCGGAGCGGGCGCGCGGCCGGGCCGGTGCGGCCGACGTCGTCGTCACCAATCACGCCCTGCTGGCCATCGATGCGGTGTCCGAATCCTCCGTGTTGCCCGAGCACGCGCTGCTGGTGGTCGACGAAGCGCACGAGTTGGTGGACCGGGTGACGTCGGTGGCCACCGCGGAACTGTCGTCGGCCACGCTCGGGGTGGCGTCGCGACGGGTCGGCCGGCTCATCGGCCCGGAGCTGGTCGACCGCCTCGACGCCGCGTCGGCCACGCTGACGTCCGCGATTCACGACGGGACACCGGGTCGCATCGATCACCTCGACGACGAGCTCGCGACGTACCTGACCGCACTGCGCGACGCGGCGGGCGCGGCCCGGTCGGCGATCGAATCCACCAGCGACGCCAAGGCCGCATCGGCCCGCGCCGAGGCCGCGGCGGCGCTGAGCGAGATATCCGACACGGCATCGCGCATCCTGACGTCGTTCGTCCCCGCGATCCCCGATCGCGCCGACGTGGTCTGGCTCGAGCACGAGGACAACCGGGGCTCGCCGCGACCAGTGCTGCGCGTCGCTCCGCTGTCGGTCGCGGGACTGCTTCGCGGACAGGTGTTTTCGCGCTCGACGACGGTGCTCACCTCGGCGACCCTGACGCTGGGTGGATCCTTCGACGCGATGGCCGGGTCATGGGGTCTGGCCGGACCGGACGACAGCAGCGACCACCCGGCGTGGCGTGGCCTCGACGTCGGCTCGCCGTTCGAGCACGCCAAGGCGGGGATCCTCTACGTGGCCGCGCACCTGCCGCCGCCGGGCCGCGACGGCACCGGCTCGGCCGAGCAGCTCGGCGAGATCACCGGGCTCATCACCGCGGCCGGCGGGCGCACCCTGGGGCTGTTCTCGTCGATGCGGGCCGCGAAGGCCGCGGCCGAGGCCATGCGCGAGCGGCTGTCCACGCCGGTGCTATGCCAGGGCGACGACACCACCTCCGCACTGGTCGAGCGGTTCAGCGAGGATCCCGAAACCTCACTGTTCGGCACGCTGTCGCTGTGGCAGGGCGTCGACGTGCCGGGGCCGTCGCTGTCGCTGGTGCTCATCGACCGCATCCCGTTCCCGCGTCCGGACGATCCGCTGCTGGGTGCGCGGCAGCGCGCGGTGGCCGCGCGCGGCGGGAACGGTTTCATGGCCGTGTCCGCCACGCATGCGGCGCTGCTGCTGGCGCAGGGTTCCGGGCGGCTGCTGCGCCGCGTCAGCGACCGCGGGGTGGTCGCGGTGCTCGACTCGCGGATGGTCACCGCCGGCTACGGCGGCTACCTGCGGGCGTCGCTGCCGCCGTTCTGGCAGACCACCAACACCGAGCAGGTGCGCGCCGCGTTGCAGCGGCTGCGCAGCGCGCCGGACGACGCGACGGCCTGACGCCGGCTACCCGGCCAGGGTGACCAGACCGAGCTCGCTGCTCGACGACAGCATCGGGTGCTGCGGCAGCACCCGCACGGTGTATCCGACGGCTCCGGCCACCGGCAGCGGGGTCGTCGTCGAGAACACCTGATTGCCGCCCTCGGCGGTCCCGGTGTACGCCATCTCCACGGTGACCGGCTCCTGCAGCACATCGCCAGAGTCGACCCGGCCCACGACCGCCTGGACCGTGACCTCGTCGGGCGCCAGCCCCGCCAGCCGCACGGTCGCGGTCAGCGTGAGCTTCGAGCCGAGCAGCGGCGTATCCGGCAGACCGGTGCTGTCGACGTCGGTGATCGCGATCTTCGGCCACGCCTCTTCGACGCGCCGGCGGTAGGCGGTCAGCTCGCGGGCCGCGCCGCACTCACCGGTATCGTCGCCGGCGGGCGCGATCGTCCGGCGCAGCGACTCCGCGGCCGGCGTGTAGTACTGCTCGACGTAGTCGCGAACCATCCTGGACGCCAACACTTTCGGGCCCAGTGTCTGCACGGTGTGGCGGACCATTTCGATCCAGCGCTGCGGCACCCCATGCTCGTTGCGCTCGTAGAACTTTGGCGTCACCGCCTGTTCCAGCAGGCCGTACAGGGCGGCGGATTCGAGTTCGTCGCGCCGATTCTCGTCGGCCAATCCGTCGGCAGACGGTATCGCCCAACCGTTTTCGCCGTCGTACCACTCGTCCCACCAGCCGTCGCGGATCGACAGGTTCAACCCGCCGTTGAGCGCGCTCTTCATTCCCGAAGTGCCGCAAGCCTCCAGCGGCCGCAGCGGATTGTTCAGCCAGACGTCGCAGCCCCAGTACAACAGCCGCGCCATCGACATGTCGTAGTCGGGCAGAAACGCGATGCGGTGCCGCACTTCCGGGCGGTCGGCGAAACGCACCACTTGCTGGATCAGCGCCTTGCCGCCGTCGTCGGCCGGGTGCGACTTGCCGGCGACGATCAGCTGGATCGGCCGTTTCTCGTTGAGCAGCAGCTGCTCGAGACGGTCCGGATCGCTGAGCATCAACGTCAGCCGTTTGTAGGTCGGCACCCGCCGGGCGAATCCGACGGTGAGCACGTCGGGGTCGAATGCCGTGTTGATCCAACCCAATTCGGCGTTCGACGCGCCCCGCTCCAGCCACGAGTTGCGCAGCCGCAACCGGACGTCGTCGACCAGCTGTGCGCGCAGCTGCGAGCGGATCCACCACAGGTGTCCCTCGTCGACCTCGCGCAGCCGCAGCCAGACGCCGGGGTCGCTGAACGCCGCGTCGTCCGGCCCGGCCAGCTCGCGGCCCAGCTGCAGCCATTGCGGGGCCGCCCAGGTGCGCGCGTGGACCCCGTTGGTGATCGAGCCGATCGGCACCTCGGCGCGATCGAATCCCGGCCACAGCTCGTTGAACATGTCCCGGCTGACCCGGCCGTGCAGCTGCGAAACACCGTTGGCCCGCTGGGCAAGCCGCAGACCCATGTGCGCCATGTTGAACTTTTCCGGATCGTCCTCGGCGCCCAGCGCGAGCACCCGCGCGGTCGGCACGCCCGGCAACAACTCCGGCGCCGGATCCTCGACGGTCTCGCGCTCGAGATGGTCGTCGAAGTACTCCTGCACCATCTCGACGGGGAACCGGTCGATCCCCGCGGGCACCGGCGTGTGCGTGGTGAACACCGTGCTGGCCCGCACGACCGTCAGGGCGGTATCGAAGTCCAGTCCCGCATCGGTGATCAGCTCGCGGATGCGCTCGATGCCGAGGAACCCGGCGTGCCCCTCGTTCATGTGGAACACCTCGGGCGCGGGCCGGCCCTCGACGGCGGTGAACGCGCGAATCGCCCGCACGCCGCCGACGCCGGCCAGGATCTCCTGCTTGATCCGGTGTTCCTGGTCGCCGCCGTAGAGCCGGTCGGTGACGCCGCGCAGGTCGTGTTCGTTCTCCGGGACGTCGGAGTCCAGCAGCAGCAGCGGGACCCGCCCCACCTGCGCCACCCAGATCCGCGCGTTCAGCTGCGCCGAGTCGGGCAGCGACAGCTGCACCAGGACGGGGTCGCCGGCCGCGTCGGTGAGCAGGCGCAGGGGCAGCCCCTGCGGGTCCAGCGACGGGTAGGTCTCGTTTTGCCAGCCCTCGGCGCTCAGCGACTGCCGGAAGTAGCCGGAGCGGTAGTACAGGCCCACCGCGATCAGCGGCACGCCCAGGTCGGACGCCGACTTCAGGTGGTCGCCGGCAAGGATTCCCAGGCCGCCCGAGTAGTTGGGCAGCACCTCGGCGACACCGAACTCCATCGAGAAATACGCGATCCCCGCGGGCACCGCCACGCCGGCCTGCTGCTGTTGCTGGTACCAACGCGGACGGGTCAGGTAGTCGTCGAGCTCGCCCGCGAGTTCGTCGAGCCAGCGCAGGAACTCTTCGTCGAGCGCCAGTTCGTCGAGGCGAGTGGGGCTCACGGCGCCCAGTAACTCCACGGGATCGCGGCGGCAGCTGACCCACAGCTCCGGGTCGATCGTGGCGAACAAATCCTGCGTGGGTTTGTCCCACGACCACCGCAGATTCGTCGAAAGCTGTTCTAGCGCGGCGAGGCGTTCGGGCAGATGAGCGCGGACGGTAAAGCGGCGTAGGGCTTTCACACGTCCTTACCTTACTGAGGTTTGCGGGCCCTGCGGGGCGGCGGACTCACCGTTTGCCCCTAGGAGTGTGGCCAGACACTAGGGTGGGTATCGGGTACTTATTGGGGCCGCAACGACGCCTCCCCAGCAGAGGAAGTTCCCCACGAGAGGAAGTTTCCCGAGACGACAGGCTTTTCGCGGAGCATCGCACCGCGGACTGGCCGCAAACAATCGGATGAAACGGAGTGGTGGTGCCCGGTCGTGTCGAGATCGATAACGTCCAGCCCGTCGTTTCCTGCGGCGCATACCCCGCCAAGGCGGTCGTCGGCGAGGTAGTACCGGTCAGTGCCGCGGTGTGGCGAGAGGGCCACGACGCGGTGGCGGCGACCCTGGTGGTCCGCTACCTGGGCCCGCGCTACCCGCAGGTGACCGAAACCCGCCGAATCAAGGCGGTACAGGCGCCCGAGCGGGTGGCATCGACGCCCGAGAACGGCGTCGCGGAGCGGGTCAAACCGCTGGCGCTGCCCATGACGACAGGCCTGGAGCCCTACGTCTTCCACGGTCAGTTCACGCCCGACCGGGTCGGCCTGTGGACGTTCCGCGTCGACGGGTGGGGCGACCCCATCGAAACCTGGCGCCATGGCCTCATCGCCAAGCTGGACGCTGGCCAGGGCGAGACCGAACTGTCCAACGACCTGTTGGTCGGCGCCGCGCTGTTCGAGCGCGCCGCGACAGGCGTGCCGCGCGCAAGCCGTGAGCCGCTGCTGGCAGTGGCCGCCGCGCTGCGCGCCCCGGGCGATCCGGTGACGCGCACCGCGCTGGCGCTGGACCCCGAGACCGAGGAACTGCTGCACGCCTATCCGTTGCGGGACATCGTCACCCGCGGCGAGCAGTACGGCGTGTGGGTGGATCGGCCGCTGGCCAACTTCGGATCGTGGTACGAGATGTTCCCCCGGTCGACCGGCGGCTGGGACGCCGACGGCAACCCGGTGCACGGCACCTTCGCCACGGCGGCCGCCGAGCTCCCCCGCATCGCCGACATGGGATTCGACGTGGTCTACCTGCCACCGATTCATCCGATCGGCAAGGTACATCGTAAGGGCCGCAACAACTCTCCCACCGCCGCGCCGGGAGACGTCGGGTCACCGTGGGCGATCGGCAGCGACGAGGGCGGCCACGACGCCATTCACCCGAGCCTGGGCACCATCGACGATTTCGACGACTTCGTCGCCGCCGCACGCGATTTGGGCATGGAAGTCTCTTTGGACCTGGCGCTGCAGTGCGCACCGGATCACCCGTGGGCCCGCGATCACCGGCAGTGGTTCACCGAACTGCCGGACGGCACCATCGCCTACGCGGAGAATCCGCCGAAGAAATACCAGGACATCTATCCGCTCAACTTCGACAACGACCCCGCCGGGCTCTACGACGAGGTGTTGCGCGTGGTCCGGCACTGGATTAACCACGGCGTCAAGTTCTTTCGGGTCGACAACCCGCACACCAAGCCGCCGGACTTCTGGGCCTGGCTGATCGCTCAGGTCAAGGACACCGATCCCGACGTGCTCTTCCTGTCGGAGGCCTTCACGCCGCCGGCGCGCCAGTACGGCCTGGCCAAGCTCGGCTTCACGCAGTCCTACAGCTACTTCACCTGGCGCACCGCCAAATGGGAGCTGACCGAGTTCGGCAACGACATCGCCGCACTCGCGGACTTTCGCCGACCCAACCTGTTCGTCAATACGCCCGACATCCTGCACGCGATCCTGCAACACAACGGCCCCGGCATGTTCGCCGTCCGCGCGGTGCTGGCGGCGACGATGGGTCCGGCGTGGGGGGTGTACTCCGGCTTCGAGCTGTTCGAAAACCGCGCCGTGCGCGAGGGCAGCGAGGAATACCTCGACTCGGAGAAGTATGAGTTGCGGCCGCGGGACTACGCGGGCGCGCTGGCCGAGGGCCGTTCGCTCGAGCCGTTCATCAAGCAGCTCAACACGATTCGCCGGATACATCCGGCGTTGCAGCAGCTACGCACCATCCACTTCCACAGCGTCGACAACGACGCGTTGATGGCCTACAGCAAGTTCGATCCGACCACCGGCGACTGCGTATTGGTGGTGGTGACGCTCAACGCGTACGGGCCCGAGGAAGCCACGGTGTGGTTAGACATGGCCGCATTGGGTATGGAGCCATATGAGCGTTTTTGGGTGCGCGATGAGATCACCGGTCAAGAATTTCAGTGGGGGCAAGCGAATTACGTCCGCATCGATCCAGGGGTTGCGGTCGCCCACATCATCAACATGCCGATCATCCCGCAGAAATCCCGGGCCACGCTGCTGCGCAGGAGGTAAGAGCGCCCGAAAGGGGACACACTCATGAGTCGAACCGAGAGCCGAACCGACCAACTCGCCCGGGCACAGCTGGCGCCGGACGCGGCCGATATCGCCCGGCTGGTCGCGGGGACGCACCACAATCCGCACAGCATCCTGGGTGCCCACGAGTATGGCGACCACACCGTCATCCGGGCGTTTAGGCCGCATGCGACCGAGGTGGTCGCGATTGTGGGTGACGACCGGTTCCCGCTGCAGCACGTCGACGGCGGCTTGTTCGCGGTGGCGCTGCCGTTCACCGACCTCATCGACTACCGCCTGCAGATCGACTACGGATCGGGCCCGTACACCACGGCCGACGCCTATCGCTTCCTGCCCACCCTGGGCGAGGTCGACCTTCACCTGTTCGCCGAAGGCCGCCACGAGCGGCTCTGGGAAGTCCTTGGCGCCCATCCCCGTTCGTTCACCACGGCCGACGGCGTCGTCGAGGGCGTGTCGTTCGCCGTCTGGGCGCCCAACGCCCAAGGCATCAGCCTGATCGGCGAATTCAACGGCTGGACCGGCACCGAGGCCCAGATGCGGGTGCTGGGCTCCACGGGCGTGTGGGAACTGTTCTGGCCGGGATTCCCGGAGAACGGCCTGTACAAGTTCCGCGTGCACGGCGCCGACGGGGTGGTGACCGAGCGGGCCGACCCGATGGCCTTCGCCACGGAGGTGCCCCCGCACACGGCGTCCCGGGTCACGACGAGCAGCTACACCTGGGCCGACGACGACTGGATGACGCAGCGCGCGCAGCGCAACCCGGTCTTCGAGCCGATGAGCACCCTCGAGGTCCATCTCGGCTCATGGCGCCCCGGGCTCAGCTACCGCCAGCTCGCCCGCGAGCTGACGGATTACGTTGTGGAGAACGGCTTTACCCACGTCGAGCTGCTGCCGGTAGCCGAGCACCCGTTCGCCGGCTCGTGGGGGTACCAGGTCACGTCGTACTACGCGCCGACATCGCGGTTCGGCACCCCCGACGAGTTCCGGGCGCTCGTCGACGCCCTGCACCAGGCCGGGATCGGCGTCATCGTCGACTGGGTGCCCGCGCACTTCCCCAAGGACGCGTGGGCGCTGGGCCGGTTTGACGGCACCCCGCTCTACGAGCATTCCGACCCCACCCGCGGCGAGCAGTTGGACTGGGGCACATACGTGTTCGACTTCGGCCGTCGGGAAGTCCGCAACTTCCTGGTGGCCAACGCGTTGTACTGGCTCGAGCAGTACCACATCGACGGCCTGCGGGTGGACGCGGTCGCATCGATGCTGTACCTGGACTACTCGCGGCCGGCGGATGGCTGGACACCCAACATCTATGGCGGACGGGAAAACCTGGAGGCCGTGCAGTTCCTGCAGGAGATGAACGCGACGGCGCACAAGGCCGCGCCGGGCATCGTCACCATCGCCGAGGAGTCGACGTCTTGGCCGGGCGTCACGCGGCCGACCAGCCTTGGCGGCCTTGGCTTTTCGATGAAGTGGAACATGGGCTGGATGCACGACACGCTGGACTACATCAGCCGTGACCCGATCCACCGCAGCTACCACCACCACGAGATCACCTTCTCGATGCTCTATGCGTTCAGCGAGAACTTCGTGCTGCCGCTGAGCCACGACGAGGTGGTGCACGGCAAGGGCACGCTGTGGGGCCGCATGCCGGGCAACAACCACGTCAAGGCGTCCGGCGTGCGGAGCCTCCTGGCCTATCAGTGGGCACACCCGGGCAAGCAACTGTTGTTCATGGGCCAGGAGTTCGGTCAGCGCGCCGAGTGGTCGGAGGAGCGCGGGCTGGATTGGTGGCAGCTCGACGAGCAGGGCTTCTCCAACGGGGTGCTGCGCCTGGTGCGCGACATCAACGGCATCTACCAGAGCCACCCGGCGCTGTGGAGCCTGGACACCACGCCCGATGGCTATTCCTGGATCGACGCCAACGATTCCGGAAACAACGTGCTGAGCTTCCTGCGTTACGGCAAGGACGGTTCGGTCATGGCCTGCATCTTCAACTTCGCCGGAGCCGAGCACGGCGGCTACCGGCTGGGCCTGCCCGTCGCCGGGCGGTGGCGCGAGGTGCTCAACACGGACGCGACCATATACAACGGCTCGGGGATCGGGAATCTGGGCGGGGTCGACGCCACCGAGGAACCGTGGCACGGCCGTCCCGCGTCGGCGCTGTTGGTGCTGCCGCCCAACTCGGCGCTGTGGCTGGAGCCCGAGTAACTCAGTAGAGCGCGTTGGCGAGGTTGCGCCGGCCCGCCACGACCTCGGGGTCGGCGGGATCGAAGAGGTCGAAGAGTTCGATCAGCCGGGTGCGCACCGAGGTCCGCTCGTCGCCAGACGTGCTGCGCACCAACGTGATGAGGCGGTCGAACGCCGCATTCACGTCCTGATTGAGGATCTGCACGTCGGCCGCCGCGAATGCCGCTTCGATATCCGTGGGCGCCGCGTCCGCGACGGCCACGGCGTCCGGGCGCTGCGTGGTTGCGCGGCTGAGGAAGTCGATCTGCCGGATCGCGCCCTTGGCCTCGACGCTGCCCGGGTTCACCTCCAGGATCGCCTGATACGACTGCTTGGCCGCGTCGAAGTCGCCCGCCTCCAGATGCTGGCGCGCCTGCGCCAGCTCCGGGTCGACCTCCGCGGCGTCCTCGGAACCCGTTGCGCCCTTGAGCTTTCCGGCCGTCGCCGAGAGCAGGGAGTCCAGCCAGCGGCGCAGCTGGTCGGCGGGCTGGGGGCCCTGGAAGCTCGATACCGGCTGTCCCGCAGCCAATGCCACCACGGTCGGCACGGCCTCGACACCGAATATCTGGGCCACCCTGGGCGCCACGTCGACGTTGACCGTTCCCAGCGACCACTTGCCGGTGTCCTCGGCGGCCAACCCCGACAGCGTGTCGACCAGGTCGACGCACACCTCGCTGCGCGGCGACCACAACACCACCACGACCGGCACCTCGTCGGAACGCAGCAGCACGTCGTTCTCGAAATTGGCCTCGGTGATCTCGGTACCACCCACGGCACCCGACGGCGGCTGGACCGCCCGGTCGCCGGGCGCACCCGCCGGCGGGGACTGTTGGGCTCGCTGCTTGAGACCGGATAAGTCGACCGCACCCGTCAGCGCGGGCCCGATCGGAGGTCGCGGACGCGTCACGCCGTCAAGTCTGTCATGCGTGCCGGCTAACGATCCACCCGGTGGCGCCCAGGCTCATGCGCCGGCAAACAAATCCGAGATCGTCGCTCTACTGGCTGGTAACCAGGGCTTATGACCAAGATCACAACGGCACACGGAGATTCAGTTCCAGCAACGTCGGCGACACCACCGCGGCCAGCTAACCCGCCCGCAAAATCAGGGCGTCGCCCTGACCGCCCGCACCGCACAGCGCGGCGACCGCGTAGCCGCTACCGCGTCGCGCCAGCTCGAGAGCGGCGTGCAGCGTGATCCGGGCGCCGGACATGCCGATCGGGTGCCCGACCGCGATCGCCCCGCCGTTGACGTTGACGATCTCGGGGTCGATACCCAGCTCGCGCGTCGAGGCCAGCGAGACGGCGGCGAACGCCTCGTTGATCTCCACGACGTCCAGCTGGTCAGCAGTGATGCCCTCGCGGCTGAGCGCCTTCTTGATCGCGTTCGCCGGCTGCGACTGCAGCGTCGAGTCGGGGCCGGCGACCACGCCGTGAGCACCGATCTCGACAAGCCAGGTCAGGCCCAGTTCCTGCGCCTTTTCCTTGTTCATCACCACTACCGCGCAGGCGCCGTCGGAAATCTGCGACGCCGAGCCGGCGGTGATGGTGCCGTCCTTGCGGAAAGCCGGTTTGAGGCCGGCCAGCGAATCGGCCGTGGTGTTTGCGCGAATGCCCTCGTCCTCGCTGAACTGCAGCGGATCGCCCTTGCGCTGCGGAATGTTCACCGACACCACCTCGTCAGTGAAGACCCCGTCCTTCCACGCCGCCGCGGCCTTCTGATGCGACTGCGCAGCGAACTCGTCCTGCTCGGCGCGGGTGAACTTGTCCACGTCGTTGCGCTGCTCGGTGAGCGCGCCCATCGGCTGGTCCGTGAACACGTCGTGCAGGCCGTCGTAGGCCATGTGGTCCAGGACCGTCACGTCGCCGTATTTGTAGCCCGCCCGGCTGTCCATCAGCAGGTGCGGCGCCTTCGACATGGATTCCTGACCGCCGGCGACCACCACGTCGAACTCACCCGCACGAATGAGCTGGTCAGCCAGGGCGATCGCGTCGATGCCGGACAGGCACATCTTGTTGATCGTCAGCGCCGGGACGTCCCAGCCGATGCCCGCCGCCACGGCCGCCTGCCGGGCGGGCATCTGGCCGGCGCCGGCGGTCAGTACCTGGCCCATGATCACGTACTCGACCAACGAGGCCGGGACGTTGGCCTTTTCCAGCGCGCCGCTGATCGCGATGGCGCCCAGATCGCTGCCCGAGAAATCCTTCAGCGAACCCATCAACTTGCCGATCGGGGTCCGCGCTCCAGCAACGATCACCGACGTCGTCATCACAACCTCCTGGCCATGCGCGGCAGGCCAGTTCGGCCTCCCGGAGAAGCGCATTCTTTGCCGTCAGGTTACCTTTATGAGATGACGACCGATCAAGTTGACGCCCGTCACCTCCTCGCCACCTCCCTGGTGACCGGCCTCGATCACGTCGGCATTGCAGTCGCCGACCTAGACGCCGCCATCGCCTGGTACCACGACCACCTCGGCATGATCCTGGTGCACGAGGAAGTCAACGACGACCAGGGAATCCGCGAGGCGATGCTGGCCGTGCCCGGCACCAGCGCGCAGCTCCAGCTGATGGCCCCGCTGGACGACACGTCGACGATCGCGAAATTCATGGACAAGCGCGGACCTGGCATCCAGCAGATGGCCGTTCGGGTCAGCGATCTGGACACCATCTGCGAGCAGCTGCGCGAGCAGAACGTGCGGCTGGTCTACGACGCCGCCCGGCGCGGGACCGCGAACTCGCGGATCAATTTCATCCACCCCAAGGACGCCGGCGGCGTTCTGATCGAGCTCGTCGAGCCCGCTTCCTAGCTCGACCTAGATCACGACCACTTTCGGGTGGGGGTGCGGCTTGTTCGATTGGTCCAGCACGGCGTGTGCCAATGTCGCCGGTCCTCGACGCCGGTGTGCGACCCGCCCAGGTCCGAGCCCGTCGGCCACACCACCACATGAGCAGTGCCGGAACGGATTTCGTGGTCGCAGCCCGGGCAGCGGTACGTCTTGACGGCGCGGGCCGCGGCTATCGCGCGCACTTCGTATTCGTAGCCGTCGGGCCCCGTCTCCACCCGCCGCAAGGTCGACGACAGCGCGGGCGGCTGCTGTCGGCGGGGCGGTGTGCGGCGCCGGGCCATGCCGGCAAGTCTAATCCCCGGAACTCAGAACAGCCGGTACTCGTCGCTGTCCATTCCCCGCATCTTGTCGTAATCCAGTGTCAGGCAACGAATCCCGCGGTCGGTGGCTAAAGTTCGCGCCTGCGGCTTAATCTGCTGGGCGGCGAACACCCCCTTGACCGGTGCCAAAACGGTGTCCCGATTCAGCAATTCGAGATAGCGCGTCAGCTGCTCGACGCCGTCGATCTCGCCGCGCCGCTTGATCTCCACGGCGACCGAGCCGCCCCCCTCGTCGCGGCACAGCAGATCGACGGGCCCGATCGCGGTCATGTACTCGCGGCGCACCAACGTGTAGCCCTCACCGAGCAACTGCACGTGTTCGGCGAGCAACGCCTGCAGATGAGCCTCCACACCGTCCTTGACCAACCCGGGGTCGACACCCAGATCGTGGCTGGAGTCGTGCTCGATCTCCTCGACGGTGATGCGCAGCTGCTCACCCGCCTTGTTCTCGACGACCCACACCGGGGCTTCGCCGGTGGCCTCCTCGGTCAGCCAGCACGGCGGGCTCATCCAGTTGAGCGGCTTGTAGGCGCGGTCGTCGGCGTGCACGCTGACCGACCCGTCCGCCTTGAAGAGCAACAACCTGCGGGCCGACGGCAGATGCGCGGTGAGCCGGCCGACGTAGTCGACGGTGCACTGGGCGATCACTAGACGCACCCGACCACCTTAGAGGGCACCCGACAAATTAGGCTGACGCCACCATGTCGGCGAACAGGACCTTGGCGCAACGCTTGGGCCGGGTGCTCGAGACGGTAACCCGTCAGAGCGGCCGGCTCCAGGAGACGCCCGCCTACGGTTCCCTGCTGCTGGGGCGGGTCAGCGAGAGCCAGGCCCGCCGCCGGGTACGCATTCAGCTCATTTTGACCGTCTTCATCCTGGCGACGAACCTGATCGGGATCGGCGTGGCCGTCCTGCTGCTGGCCGTCGCGCTGCCCTCACCCAGCATCTTCAGCGACGCGCCGGCGTGGATCACCTTCGCCGTCGCGCCCGGATACGTAGCGGTCGCGCTGGCGCTCGGGGCCTACGGGATCACCCGCCGGACCATGACCGCACTGCGGTGGGCCATCGAAGAGCGCAAGCCGACCCTGGAAGACGAACGCCACACCTTCCTGGCGCCGTTCTGGCTGGCGCTCGGGGTGCTGGTCCTGTGGGGCGTCGGGGCGGCGCTGCTGACCACGCTCTACGGACTGACGAACAAGCTGTTCATCCCGATCGTGGGTTTCTCGGTGAGCTTCTGCGGCATCTTGGTGGCAACCGCGTCCTACCTGTTCGCCGAGTTCGCACTGCGGCCGGTGGCCGCCCAGGCCCTCGAGGCCGGCCAAGCGCCGCGGCGGCTGGCACCGGGCATCATGGGCCGGACCCTCACGGTCTGGCTGCTCGGGTCCGGCGTGCCGGTCCTCGGGATCATCGTCACCGCGCTGCTGGGCGGCGTGCTGCTCGACAACCTCAGCAAGACGCAACTGGCGGTCGCCGTCTTGGTGATATCCACTGCCGCACTGATCTTCGGCTTCGTGCTGATGTGGATCCTGTCCTGGCTGACCGCGACACCCGTCCGGGTGGTCCGTGCGGCGCTCAGGCGTGTCGAGAAGGGCGATTTGCGGGGCGACCTCGTCGTGTTCGACGGCACAGAGCTCGGCGAGCTGCAGCGCGGATTCAACGCGATGGTCGACGGCCTGCGCGAACGCGAGCGGGTGCGCGATCTCTTCGGTCGGCATGTCGGGCGCGAAGTCGCCCTGGCCGCCGAGCGTGAGCGCCCGAAACTGGGTGGGGAAGAACGGCATGTCGCCGTCGTGTTCATCGACATCATCGGCAGCACGCAGCTGGTGACGAGCCAACGGCCGGTCGATGTGGTGGGAGTACTCAACCGGTTTTTCGCGATCGTCGTCGAAGAGGTCGATCGACACCACGGGCTGGTCAACAAGTTCGAAGGCGACGCGTCGCTGGCGATCTTCGGCGCCCCGAATCGCCTGGACTGCCCCGAAGACGAAGCGCTGGCCGCCGCGCGCGCCATCTGCCACCGCATGGCCGACGAGATGCCCGAACTAACGGCCGGCATCGGCGTTTCCGCCGGGCAGGTGGTGGCCGGCAACGTCGGCGCCAAGGAACGATTTGAGTACACCGTCATCGGCGAGCCGGTCAACGAGGCGGCGAGGCTGTGCGAATTAGCCAAGTCGCACCCGGGCCGAATGCTGGCGACCGAGGACGTGGTGCGGGGAGCAAGCGAAAACGAGCGTGCCCGTTGGTCTTTGGGCGATACCGTGACGCTCCGCGGGCACGACCACCCCACCCGGCTTGCTTCGCTGGCGTAACGCGAGCACGCGAAATCTTTTCCCCATGACGAGGTTTCCCGATCTTTCGGCATTCTCGTCATCGCGGCGTCGCAGCGCTCAACGAGCGCGCACGCCGCGAGTCGGATAGTGTCATCGGCGTTCCTGGCAGAGTTCTGTGGTTTTGGGGGGAATTTTTTGATTCACCGCGCGAATTCGATGAGCGATTTAGGCTGTGGGACAGCGTGGACGACGTCCCTCAAACCACGGTGAGCATAAAGTTTCGTGCGCATTACCCGATGCAGTTAGCGCTGCGGCACTTCCTCGGATCTGCGTAACAAGACTTCCCTCGGCGCTCAACGTCATCGTGCGACTCATGCGCGGCGACGTTAATGTCTTCCGGACCGGCGTCGCGAGCGGACGAACGAAAGGGGGCGCATGTTTCTGGGGACGGTTGACGACTGGACAGCCGAGGGCACCGTCGTGTCCTGGTATCCCACGGCGAGCACGCATGCCTCCGCGGCCGAAGCGCTGGCCCACCCGGCGCCGGTGAGCCATCAGCAATCTCAGCATCTTCGTTATTACCGGCGCCAGGTCAGCCGCGGCCGCGATATCCCGCGGCTATGCATTGGCGCCTGGGAGATCGACGGCATTTGCGATATCCCCGCAATGACGCACGCCCTGAACACTCATCTGCGGCGGCACGACACATATCACGACCGGTTTGAATTCGGCGGCGACGAAGAAATCCTTCGCTATGTCATCGCCGAACCGGAGAAGATCACCGTGTCGCCAAAGGATCTGGGAAGGATGACCCCTTCCCAGATCCGCAAACTTATTCTGGATACGCCCGATCCCCTGCAATGGGACTGCTTTACCTTCGGGATCATTCAGGGGACCGACCAGTTCACCGTCTATATCGCCATCGACCACTTACGCGCCGATGGCATGTCGGCCGGGGTGATATTCCTCGACATCCAGACGATGTACTTCACCTCGCTGCAAAAGGCGCCGAGCGCACTCACGCCGGCGCCCAGCCATCGCGAATACAGCGCGAATCAGCGCTCCTACATCCGCAGCCTCACCGATGAGTCACCCGAGATCCGTTCGTGGCAGGCATTTCTCGTGGCGAACAACGGTTCCCTACCGAGATTTCCATTGGAACTGGGCGATGCGGCAGCCGATACACCCGGAGCCATCGACGTCTTCGACTTGATCGATGACGAGCAGGGTCGACGGTTCGAAGCCGCGTGCCGCGCCGCGGGAGCGCGCTTCAGCGGCGGTGTTTTCGCCTGCGCGGCCCTGGCTGAGCATCGATTGACCGGCGCCGCAACCTATTTCGGGCTCACCCCGTTCGACAACCGTCGAGATCTCGCCCACGCCACCGCGGTCGGCTGGCTGGCCAGCTTCGTGCCGCTGACGATTCCGACCGCCGGTGCGTCGTTCGACGAGGCGGCCAGCGCCGCCCAGGCGTCCTTCGACGCGAACACCACCCTCGGCGCGGTGCCGTACTACCACCTGCTCGAGACGCCGTACGATTCGTTGGGCCCCATCGAAGTTCCGGACCGTCCCGTCCCGATGCTGTCTTACATCGACATCCGCAAGCTGCCGTTCGGTCACAGCTTTGACGGCCTGCGGGCGGGCGTCTGGGGCGACAACCGGCTGTCGGAAACGGTGTGCATGTGGGTCAACCGCATGCACGAGAGAACGCAATTGGTGGTCGCGTACCCCGGAACGGACGTCGCCCGCAGATCCGTGCGACGCTACGTCGAGGCGATGCGTGCCGAGTTCACCCGGGTGTCTGATGCAATCCCGTCCCTCTGTAGCCCATAGCCCTTCGCTGCAAGCGCTCGCCGCACTGACCCTGCGCACGATATCGGGCGCCCGGCGCGACGCCGACTTGTTGTTTGCGGTCCTGGCACCCGTGGGCTGCTTCCTGGGCTTCACGTTGGTTCTCGGTTCCCTCATCGACACCGGACGGATGACGTATACGCAGTACGTCCTTCCGGTGGTCATCGTCCAGGCCATGCTGTTCGGTGCGATGACGACCGCCGACCGGGCGGCCCGGGATAGGTTGTCCGGCTTGGGGTTTCGCTTTCGCACCCTGCCGATTCCGGCAATTGTGCCGCTGGCCGCGCGGATGCTTTACTGCCTGCTGCGCGCCACGATCGCGCTGATCGCCAGTATCGCGATCGGCTGCGTGTTCGGCTTCCGCATGGCCGGCACCCCGGGCGATGCGGTCCTGTTTGCGCTCATCGTGATGGCGTTCGCGATGGCGGTGTGCCTCGGGGCCGACGCTCTGGGCTCCCGCGTGGGCTCCGTCGAGTCGTCCAGCCAACTGCTACTGCTACCCCAATTGCTGCTTGTCCTGCTGTCCACCGGTATCGCGCCGGCGGACTCATTTCCGCGGTGGCTGGGCGGGTTCGTTCGCTACCAGCCGGTGTCGCAGGTCACCGAGACGCTGCGGCAGCTTGCCGCCGGTCACGCCACGGCCACCGGCCTGACGGTGACGTGGGCGTGGTGCCTCGCGTTGCAGACGCTGTTCGGTGTGCTCGCGGTGCGGATGCAACGCCGTCATGGCGCAGGGCTTTCGGGCGCGTCCCGGCCCACCGGTGCGGCCTCCGCTGCCGAACAGACCTGCGCCGCTCCGGTGCTAACGGCGAATATGGATGCGGGGAAAGGAATTTCGGCCCGGGCATCGCTGGTGGCATTCGTCACGCAAAGCGGCCTGGAGGCGGGGCGGCTGCTGCGCCGCTGGCGACGCGACCCGATTGTCGCGGTGCAAGCGTTGTTGTTTCCCACCCTGCTCCTCATCGTCTACAAATTGCTGATCGGCAAGGCGGTGCTGGCCGTCACCGGGCACGACAGCCTGTACGGCTTGGTGCCGATGTGTGCGGTCGTCGGCGCCATTTTCGGAACCCTCGGCGCCGGCCTGGCATTGCCTGCGGAGCGCGAGTCCGGCCTGCTGGCTCGGCTGTGGGTACAGCCGGTTCACCGCGCCAGCGCCCTGGCGGGCCGACTGATCGCCGAGGTCGCCCGCGCCACCGTGTCCGCGATAGTGCTCACGATCTTCGGGATCGCTTTGGGTCTGCGATTCACCTACGGCTGGATCGGGGTGCCGGCCTTTGTACTACTGCCGGTGGCGATTTCGGCCGGAATGGCCACGGTGGTGATCGCGATCGCGACTCGCGCGGACGGCAAGGCGATGGTGACCTGGCTGGGCGCGGGCTGCATCGTGCTGCTGTTCCTCAATACCGGCGTCGCGCCGGCCGAGGTGTTTCCGGGCTGGCTGCAACCGGTGGTGCGCTTCCAGCCGATCTCACCGACCATCGAGGCGATGCGCGCGCTCGCGGCGGGCGGACCGGTGCTCGGGCCGCTCTGGCAGGCGGCCCTGTGGGCCGGCGCCCTCGTCGCGGTGTTCGCGCCGGTGGCGGTGCGCGGATATCGCGCGGCGGCCGAAGTGGGCGGCCAGTGACGCGGCTGGGACTGCTGGACCAGGCCGCCTTCCTGCGACTGCGTGCCACCGGTCAAGGCAGCACGGTGCAATGCACGTGGGTCTACGACCGCGGCGTCAACCTCGACGATTTGCAAACCTTCAGAGACAATCTCGGCGCCGGCCTGCTCGGGCGCCGCATCGAGCGCTCGCCGGTGCCCTTCGGCCGTCATCGCTGGGTGCTCGACGGCCACTCGCCGGACATCGCGCACGAACCGCGGCAGCCGCGAGGCGAGATCGGCGCATGGATCGAACGGCGCTCACAGGTGCCCGTCGACCCCGAGCACGGCCCGACGTTTCACCTCGGCCTGCTGCCATTGGACGACGGCGGCACCGCGGTCACCCTGGTGGCATCGCACTGCGTCACCGATGGACGCGCCCTGGCACTGGCCATGGCCGAGGCGGCCAATGGGCAAGAACGCAATCTTGGCTATTCGCAGGCCAATTCACGCGGCCGCTGGCAAGCGGTGCGCGAAGACCTCGTCGACGCCATACTCACCCTGCCGGCGGCTCTGCGAGCCCTGGTCGCGACCCTGGTGATATTGCTCAGGGTCTCGTCGGCTCGCCAGCGACAGCCACCGGCACCAGCGTCCGAGGCCCCCAACGCCATTGGCCAGGACCAGCACACGTTCTCGTCGGTGACGGTCTACACCGACCCCGCGGCATGGGAAGCGCGTGCGCGCGGCCTGAACGGAAGCAGCAACGCGCTATTCGTCGCGTTCGCCGCCCGCCTGGCGCACCGAATGGGCAGGGTGCTTCCCGACGGAAACTCCGTGACGGTCGTGCTGCCGGTCAGCGACCGCAGCGCCGACGACGACCGCGCCAACGCGCTGACCTCGATCACGCTCACCGTCGACGGCCAGGCGGTGGCCAACGACCTCAGCGGCGTGCGCGCCGACATCAAGCGGCTGCTGACGTCCCAGGAGCAACAGCCCAACGAAATGCTCGCCGGGCTGCCACTCATCCCGTTCACGCCACAATGGCTGGTCCGGCGCGCCGAGGGCATCGCCATGTCGACCGCGGAGCTGCCGGTGGGCTGCTCCAACCTCGGAACCCTCGACCCCGCCATCGGCCGCATCGACGGCACGGATGCGACCGAGGTCTCGATGCGGCTAGCCGAGCAGGGCATCACGCCGTCCCGCATCGAACAGGCGTACGGCCAATTGTTCTGCGGCACTGCGACGATCAATGAAAACCGCTTTCTCACCGTCGTCTCGTACCAGAGCGGCGTGGGCACCACCGTCACGCGCGAGCTCGCGTGCGACGCCCTGGCCGACCTGCAGCTGTCCGCGACCACCGGCTACGAGTGCCGGGCCTGATGGTCACCCTGGGCATCGAGGCGAACGACCCTGCGCGCAGGCTTCTTTACGCGGGCATCGCCGCCGCGGTTGCGGCCTGGACCGCCATCGTGTTGTGGTTCGCGATCAAGATCCTTCCGCTCGACGTGTACTGGATGTCGTATTACTCCGCCGACTACACACACGGCTTCGTCCGTCGCGGCCTGGCCGGTGAGCTGGCCGAGTTAATCCCCGGACACTATTTCGCGGCCGCGTTCGGGCTGCGGTGGCTGACGACCATCGTCTACCTATGCGGCCTCGCCGCCGTCACGGGAGTGGTGCTCTTCAGCCGCCACCGGTCCGAGCGCAGGCTCATGGTCGCAATGGTGATCCCGTTGCTGCCGTTCGGCGTTCCGTTCGCGGCATTGTCCGCTCGGCCGGACCTGTTCGGCGCGGCGGCCCTGGCGTTATTCGGCTCGGCGTTGGCGTTCACCCGTTCGGGGACCGTCGCCACCGGGTGGTGTGCGGCCTACGGCGCCGCGATCGCGGTGTTGACGCTCGTGCACGAGGCGATAGGGCTGCAGTTCGCGTTGGGCGCCGTGCTGGCGATCATCGTCCTCGGCGGCGCACCGGAAGCCTCGCGGCGCGTCGGCCTGCTGTTGGCCGTGCTACCCGGGGTCGTCACCACGTCCGTCGTCGCGGTGTTCGGCCGCCACGACGTCGCCGCTGCGCTGTGTGCCGCGGTTCCGCATCACCCGATGCCCAACCCGTTGGCCACGGTAATCTCGCCGGCGACGCTGTGGCACTACGTGATTGAGGGGCGGCCAAGTCAAACCGACTATCACGACTGGGTCTGCCGCAACGTAATGCCGAGTTACGACAACGGAATCGTGGACGCTATCCGCACCGTCGGCCACGTCGGGTTTCTCGGCCTCTCGGTATCCTTGATCTTCGGGGCCGCCGCCGTCGCGGCGACGATGTACGGGCTCAGTGGGCTATCGGGTGTCCCGCTGCGCGCGTTCGCCGAGGCGCTGCGGGGCCGGATGGCCTGGGTAGCCTTCGGGTTGCTGCTGCTCGTCCCGGTTTTCCTGACCGGGTTCGACTGGACCCGGTGGCTGACGATCGCGGGGTTCGATGCCGCGATCGTGTTCCTTCTGTTTGCGGCGCGCAGACCGGAGATCGAGCGGCCACCCACGCGAAAAACGTTGCGGCTGTTCGCTCTTCTGGCCGTCGCCTTCGCGCTGATCCCGGTTGGTGCGGTTCCCGGGTTCGGCGGACCGCGGTTGGTCTAGCCGACCGCCGCTACAGTCGAAACATCTCGCGCGACATCGCGGCATCCTCGAGGAAGACCTCGCGACGCGGATGGCGATACTCCTGCTTCGGTGCGCGGTGCCGCGTGCCGGTCTGCATCCGGGTACGCGTGGCCTCGATGACGGCGGAAATCCAGTCCTGGACCCGGTGCCCAACAGTTCTGCGCGGCAACGGAAATACCGAGCCAGCGCCAGCGTGTGCGGTGTGGGTTGCCCGGAGGAACCCGACCCCGTACCGTCCCATCGCTCCGATGTCAGCCATCGGATCGCGCCTCGTGTCGTGTCATACCTAAAAACTACGAAGCCGACGGGCCACGCACATCGGGCCGGAGTTCGATCTTGATCTACGACCGTGGTAGGAGACCGGCTACGCCCTACGGCTGACACGGGCGTCACTTCGCCGCCGAACGCAGCCCTACCCGAGCTGTACGGTGACCTTCACTCGGCCCTTCGCATCGCGAGTGGCGGTCGCGTGCCCGGTGCGGTCGGCACCCCGAAAATTCAGCAACGTGAGCTCGGAGCCGCTGCCCAGAAAGTTTCGCCACCAGGTCTTGCCATTCGGGCCCGCCACGTTGATCGTGACGACGTTGCCGCGCCCGAGATAGCCGACCGGTATCTCGATGGTGTTCCCGGAGCGCCGGCCCGTATAGCGCACGACAACGAGCCCCTGTCCGACCAGACGCCCCAGCACGGGCGCGTTGATCAGGCTGACCGCAAACCGGTTGATGACGGATCCCGCAGACATGCGAGCCACGCTAGTGGCGGGCGTTCGGCGGGGCCAGTTCGCAGCCCGATCGGCAAGGTTTTCGCTGCTCAGCTCGGCGGCCAAGATGGTCTGGTGGCGGCGGCCGCCCGAGGTGTATACAGTTGACTACACGTAGCTAGAGGAGGCATCATGGGCAGCGACTTTCGTGTGGTGAAGCTGGGCGAGAATATCGGGGCTCGCATCGACGGCGTGCAGCTCGGCGCGCTCGACGCCGAAACCGCGGCGGCCGTCAATCAAGCGCTCCTGACGCACAAGGTGGTGTTCTTCCGCGGGCAGCACCACCTGGACGACGACGCCCACCACGCCTTCGCGGAAAGCCTCGGCGTGCCCACCACCCCGCATCCGACCTTGAAGTTCGAGGGCAGCCGGGTCATGCGGCTGGAGTCCGTCGGAGGGGGCGGCGCCAACCAGTGGCACACCGACGTGACCTTCGTCGATCGACCACCGAAAGCCTCGATCCTTCGCGCCGTCGAACTGCCGCCCTATGGCGGCACCACCACCTGGGCCTCGACCGTCGCCGCCTACCGCCAGCTCCCCCGGCCGCTGCAGAACCTCGCGGAAGACCTGTGGGCCATGCACAACAACGCGTTCGACTACGCCCAGGCCGACCCCGCCAAGTTGGCTGCGGCGCAAGCCAATCCCGAAGCGCTGCAGAAATACGCGGCCGAATTCCAGTCCACCCATTACGAAACGCATCACCCGGTGGTGCGCGTGCACCCAGAAACCAGCGAAAAGGCGCTGCTGCTAGGCTCTTTCGTCAAGTCCGTCCTCGGGCTAAACGGCGCCGAGTCGCAGGCGCTGTACCGGATCTTCCAGGACCGCATCACCTGGCTGGAAAACACGATTCGATGGAACTGGGAACTCGGCGACGTCGCGATGTGGGACAACCGCGCCACCCAGCACTACGCCGTGTCCGACTACGGCGATCAGCCGCGCCGCATGCACCGCATCACGCTGGCCGGCGACATTCCCGTCAGCGTCCGCGGCGAACGCAGCCGGGCCATCCAGGGTGACGCCAGCGAGTATTCGGTGATCGACACACCGAAAACGCTTGTCGCATAACGAATCTCAAATCAGGCGGTGGTCGAACCTCGGCCGAAGTAGAGCTCCTGGGTCGCGATGCACACGAGCTCGCCCGTGCGGTTGTACATCGTCGACGTCGTCAGCCCCCGGCCGGCGACGCCGCTGGACGAAATCTGGTCAGACAGCACCCAGTCCGCCAGGTCGACCGGACGGTGAAACCACAGTGCATGGTCGATGAGTGCATTAAAGGTGCTCACCGGCGTGGCCCGCCGCATGACCAGTGCGGGCTCGACCATCGTGATACCGGACAGATAGGTCAGCAGGCAATCGTGCAGCACCTCGTTGTCCGCGACGACACCGTTGGGCCGCCACCACATTCGCAACCGCGGCGACGCTTCGGCGAGGTCGACGGCAACCCGCGGTGGGGCATCGACGTAGCGCAGGTCGAAGGGTCGCGGCTCGACCCAAAAGCCGTCCAACTCGCCGGCGTAGGCCGCCAGCTGCTCCTGCACCGGCGGAAGCGACTCCGGATCGGCGACATCGGGCATCGGTTGCTGGTAGTCGAGCGAGCCGAACGGCTCGTTGAAGGACGCGAGGGCCTCGAGCAGGATCTGGCCGTCCTGGAGGGCCGTGATCTTGCGGGTGGAGAGCGCACCGCCGTCGCGGGCCACGTCGACATGCAAGTCGACCGGGTTACGGGCATCGCCGGCGCGCAGGTAATAGACATGAACGCTGTGGGGTCGGCGGCCCGGCGCAGTCAGGCTTGCCGCCATCAGGGCCTGGGCGGCGATGTGGCCGCCGGCGATGTGGTGGCTCCCATTGTCCAACTGCGTGGCGACGAAGTGGTGGTCGTCGACCCGGCTGACGTCGAGCGTGGCGATGACGTCGGCCAATGTCGGCCAGCGGAAACTCACTCGGGCAATCCTTTCGTTGCCGGCGAGCGGTTCGGCAAGCGGCAGGACGAAGTGTATCGGCGCGCGTTGCCGCAGGGTCGGCGCGTTAGTGTGTTCCGATCGGCCTCCGTGAACAGGCCGGGAGAAAAGTTGGGCAAATCGATGACCGCAGCACCAGAGACGTCGGCGCTCGAAGCGCGGGTCGGCCACCACTATCAGATGGACAACACCTACCTGGTCGGCCGCGAGAAGGTGCGCGAGTACGCCCGGGCGGTGCAGGACTATCACCCCGCCCACTGGGACGTCGCCGCCGCCGCCGAGCTGGGCTATTCGGGCCTGGTGGCGCCGCTGACCTTTACCTCGGTCCCGGGCATGACCTGTAACCGCAGGATGTTCGAGTCGGTGGTCGTCGGATACGACACCTACCTGCAGACCGAGGAAGTCTTCGAGCAACACCGGCCGATCGTGGCCGGCGACGAATTGGTCGTCGACGTCGAATTGACGTCGGTGCGCAGGACGGCCGGCAGGGATTTCATCACCGTCACCAATACCTTCACCGACACCGATGGCGAATGCGTGCACACCCTGCACACCACGGTCGTCGGCGTCACGGCCGAAGACGTCGATCCCGCGGTCAAGACGGCCGTGCCGAAGATCATGATGCACGACGTGGACATCCTCTCCGTCGGCGAATCAGAGGCCGGGTATGAGAAGACGGTGCGCCCCGAGGGCGAGGTTCGGATCGCGCGAGGAGGCGCCACCCGCACGCCGGGGACGCGGACCTTCGAGGACCTGAAGGCCGGTGACGAGCTGCCGGTGCACCATGCCCGGCTGTCCCGTGGCGACCTGGTCAACTACGCCGGGGTGGCCGGCGACGCGAATCCGATTCACTGGGACGAGAGCCTCGCCAAGCTGGCCGGGCTGCCCGATGTCATCGCCCACGGAATGCTCACGATGGGCCTGGGCGCCGGATTCGCCTCGGCCTGGTCGGGCGATCCCGGTGCGGTGACCCGCTACACGATCCGACTGTCGCAGCCCGCAATCGTGTCGGCCTCCGAGGGCGCCGACATCGAGTACAGCGGCAAGATCAAATCCCTCGACCCGGAAACCCGTAGCGGTGTCGTCCTGGTCGGCGCGAAGTCCGGCGGCCGAAAGATTTTCGGCCTGGCGACGCTGAACATGCGCTTCCGCTGACCCGTCCCGCTAGGCCGGTTCCACGAGTGCCGCGGGGTCCTGCGCGGCGGCGACCGCCGCTTGGCGGGTCAGGTGATCGACGAGGTAGTAGATCGCGTACAGCACGAAGTACGGCAACACCAGGTATGGCACATTTTCGCCAATGAACTTGAACCACAAGCCAAATGCGCCCTGACCGATGTCGGCGAAGCCCGCGCGGACCTCGGCGACGTAGTAGGCGGTCGTGCCGGTGATCAGGACGGCGACGCCGAAGAAGCTCAGCCACAGGCAACGAATCCGCGACTCGACGGGCAGGTCGCGGCGCAGCATCCGCGTCCACACGACGAAGAGCAGAATCCCGACGAGAACCGCGCCGAACTCCAGGCCGAAGATGAAGTTGTCGTCACTGCGGTAACGCGTGTCCGCCAGGCCGTACTGCCACCACAACCAGCGCCAGCCCGGATCCGCCGTCGCCGTCCAGAGGTTGAACGGATGGCCGATCAAAAACGGCAGTTCGTAGGTGAGCTGACTCCCGGCCGTCAATGGGATGTAGACCATGATCAGCTCCGCGCACAACGCCAACCGGGACCGCTGCTCCCCCGGCGCCTTCTAGAACAAGATGAACGGCAACACGATGACCGGGATCCCGAAGATCAGGTTCGCTATCACGTCGACGGTGAAACTGGGTGCCACCAGCCCAAAACCGGATGCGATCGTCATGAAGACGAACACGGCACCGACGAACGAGAACATGACGGCGAAGATCTTCAAGCGATGGGGCGCGAACGGGCGGGCCAGATCCGGATGGCTGAGCTGCACTGCAAAACCTCCGAGTAAGGGAATATCAGGTACTTGATATTAACTCCTTTAGGCGCCGGTGGGGCTAGGTCCGGACAAGAAGCTCCGACGGTCGTGTCGCTTTTCCGCCAGTCTTGTCGGTCCACGGGTGTAACTGTGGAGGCGTGCATGAGGATTTTGACCGCTGTTACCGGGCGGTGCAGTCCAAGGACGCCCGGTTCGACGGCTGGTTCGTCACCGCAGTGCTGACGACCGGCATCTACTGCCGGCCCAGCTGCCCCGTGCACCCGCCCTTCGCCCGCAATGTGCGGTTCTATCCGACCGCGGCGGCCGCCCAACGGGCCGGCTTCCGGGCATGCAAGCGGTGCCGGCCGGACGCGACGCCGGGCTCGCCGCAGTGGAACGTGCGCGGGGACGTCGTCGCGCGGACGATGCGGCTCATCGCCGACGGCACGGTCGACCGTGAGGGCGTCGGCGGCCTCGCGGCCCACCTCGGATACACCACGCGACAGCTGGAGCGGCTGCTGCAGGCCGAGGTCGGTGCCGGACCGCTGGCGCTGGCCCGCGCGCAACGCGCGCAGACCGCCCGCGTGCTGATCGAGACCACCGACCTGCCGTTCGGCGACATCGCTTTTGCCGCAGGCTTTTCCAGCATCCGGCAATTCAACGACACCGTGCGCCTGGTGTTCGAATCCACGCCCTCGTCGCTGCGCAAGCGGGCGGCCGTTCGGCGCGGATCCGACACCGCAGCACCCGGAACGGTGTGCCTGCGGCTGCCGGTTCGCATGCCCTTCGCCTACGAGGGCGTGTTCGGTCACCTGGCCGCCGGCGCCGTACCCGGTTGCGAGGAAGTCCGCGACGGCGCCTACCGACGCAGCCTGCGGCTCCCCTTCGGAAACGCCATCGTCGCGTTGACGCCCACGGTCGACCACGTCCGCTGCGTGCTGACCCTCGACGACTTCCGCGATCTCACCACCGCGACTGCCCGCTGCCGTCGGCTACTGGATCTCGACGCCGACCCCGAAGCGGTCTTGGACGCGCTGAGCCGCGACCCCGACCTCGCGCCGGTGGTGGCAAAGGCGCCGGGACAACGCATTCCGCGCACGGTCGACGAGGCGGAACTCGCGGTGCGCGCGGTGCTGGGGCAGCAGGTATCGACCAAGGCCGCGAGAACCCATGCCGGCAGGCTGGTTGCGGCCTATGGGCGACCGGTGCAAGACCCCGACGGCGCCTTGACCCGCACGTTCCCGTCGGTCGACGAGCTCGCCGAGATCGATCCCCGCCATCTGGCGGTGCCCAAGGCCCGGCAGCGGACGCTGAGCGCCCTGATCGCCGGCCTGGCCGACAAGAGCGTGATCCTGGACGCGGGCAGCGACTGGGACTGTGCGCGTTCACAATTGCTCGCGCTGCCGGGAATTGGCCCCTGGACCGCCGAGGTGATCGCGATGCGCGGGCTTGGCGATCCGGATGCGTTCCCCGCGAGCGACCTCGGCCTCCAGCTGGCCGCCAAGCGGCTGGGCCTGCCGACGCATCAGCCGGCCCTGATCGAGCGCAGCGCCCGTTGGCGGCCCTGGCGCTCGTATGCCACCCAGCACTTGTGGACCACGCTCGAGCATCCGGTCAACGATTGGCCACCACAGGAGGTCGCATGATCCAGTACCGCACCATCGACAGCCCGATCGGGCTCCTGACTCTCGCCGGGTGCGGCTCGGTGCTGTCCAATCTTCGAATGGTCGACCAGACGTATGAGCCCAGCCGTACCGACTGGTCGCCCGACCAGCAGGCTTTCGACAAAGCCGTCGAACAGCTGCGCGCGTATTTCGCCGGCGAGCTCACCGCTTTCGACCTGGACCTGGATCTACAGGGCACCGAGTTTCAGCGGCGAGTCTGGCGAGCACTGCTGACGATCCCCTACGGCGAAACCCGATCCTACGGAGAAATCGCCGCACAAATCGGGGCGCCAGGCGCCGCACGCGCGGTCGGATTGGCCAATGGCCATAATCCGATTGCGATTATCGTTCCGTGCCATCGGGTCATTGGCGCCAATGGCAGCCTGACCGGATTCGGCGGCGGGCTCGGCCGAAAGCGAACGCTGCTCGATTTAGAAAAGCAACGAGCCAATTTGACGCTATTCGACTAAATAAAAATGCAAAAACACCCCCTTTGCAGGGGGTGTTTTTGTGTATGTTCGGCGGTGTCCTACTTTTCCACCCGACTGGGCAGTATCATTGGCGCTGACAGGCTTAGCTTCCGGGTTCGGAATGGGACCGGGCGTTTCCCTGTCGCTGTGGCCGCCGTAACTCTATTTATTTTTACCATTCAAGTGTTCTGGTGGGGGGTGTGGTATTCGCGCGACTAAAAGTCACGGAAAGAACAGTGGTTGCGATGTGTTGGTAAGTTTTCGGCCGGTTAGTGCCAGTTCCCTACACCCATTACTGGGCTTCCAGGTCTGACCTATCGATCCCGTAGTCTGCGGGGGGCCTTATCCCTCTAAAAGGGTGAGAAACCTGATCTTGGAGAAGGTTTCCCGCTTAGATGCTTTCAGCGGTTATCCTTTCCGAACGTGGCTATCCAGCCGTGCCCCTGGTGGGACAACTGGTATACCAGAGGTTCGTCCGTCCCGGTCCTCTCGTACTAGGGACAGGTTTCCTCAAGTTTCTGACGCGCGCGGCGGATAGAGACCGAACTGTCTCACGACGTTCTAAACCCAGCTCGCGTGCCGCTTTAATGGGCGAACAGCCCAACCCTTGGGACCTGCTCCAGCCCCAGGATGCGACGAGCCGACATCGAGGTGCCAAACCATCCCGTCGATATGGACTCTTGGGGAAGATCAGCCTGTTATCCCCGGGGTACCTTTTATCCGTTGAGCGACACCCCTTCCACTCGGGGGTGCCGGATCACTAATCCCGACTTTCGTCCCTGCTTGACTTGTAAGTCTCGCAGTCAAGCTCCCTTGTGCATTTACACTCAACACCTGATTGCCGTCCAGGTTGAGGGAACCTTTGGGCGCCTCCGTTACATTTTAGGAGGCAACCGCCCCAGTTAAACTACCCACCAGGCACTGTCCGTGAACCGGATATACGGTTCGACGTTAGGTGTCCAATACGATCAGAGTGGTATTTCAACAATGACTCCATACAAACTGGCGTCTGTATTTCACAGTCTCCCACCTATCCTACACAAACCGTACCGAACAACAATACCAAGCTATAGTGAAGGTCCCGGGGTCTTTTCGTCCTGCCGCGCGTAACGAGCATCTTTACTCGTAGTGCAATTTCGCCGAGTCTATGGTTGAGACAGTTGAGAAGTCGTTACGCCATTCGTGCAGGTCGGAACTTACCCGACAAGGAATTTCGCTACCTTAGGATGGTTATAGTTACCACCGCCGTTTACTGGGGCTTAAATTCTCCGCTTCACCCTTACGAGTTAACGGGTCCTCTTAACCTTCCAGCACCGGGCAGGCGTCAGTCCGTATACATCGTCTTGCGACTTCGCACGGACCTGTGTTTTTAGTAAACAGTCGCTTCTCACTGGTTTCTGCGACCGGTTTCCGCTCCCAGCGCAAGGCTGTTCACGGTGTACCGGCCCCCCTTCTCCCGAAGTTACGGGGGTATTTTGCCGAGTTCCTTAACCATAGTTATCTCGTACGCCTTGGTATTCTCTACCTGACCACCTGTGTTGGTTTGGGGTACGGGCCGTATGTGAACTCGCTAGAGGCTTTTCTTGGCAGCAGAGGATCACCGAATTCGCCTCAAACGGCTATGCATCACCTCTCAGGAATATGAACGACGGATTTGCCTATCGCTCTCCCTACAGGCTTGCCCCAGTATTACCACTGACTGGTACGGCTACCTTCCTGCGTCACCCCATTGCTTGACTACTACCAATTCGGGTCCCACGCAGCCGGCAGTCCTCGCACCCCGAAGGGATTGATAGATCACCATTTGGGTGGTTAGCAGAATTGATTCATCACGGGCGCTCATACACGGGTACGGGAATATCAACCCGTTGTCCATCGACTACGCCTGTCGGCCTCGCCTTAGGTCCCGACTCACCCTGGGCGGACTGGCCTGGCCCAGGAACCCTTGGTCTTTCGGCGGGCAAGGTTCTCACTTGCCTAATCGCTACTCATGCCTGCATTCTCACTCCTCCACGCTCCACTATCGGTTACCCAACAGCTTCTCTGCAAGAAGGACGCTCCCCTACCCAACCTTGCGGTTGCCGCGACTTCGGCGGTGTGCTTGAGCCCCGCTACATTATCGGCGCACAATCACTTGACCAGTGAGCTATTACGCACTCTTTCAAGGGTGGCTGCTTCTAAGCCAACCTCCTGGTTGTCTTTGCGACTGCACATCCTTTTCCACTTAGCACACGCTTAGGGGCCTTAGTCGGCGATCTGGGCTGTTTCCCTTTCGACGTACGGAGCTTATCCCCCGCCGTCTCACTGCCACGCTATACACCACGGCATTCGGAGTTTGGCTGACGTCAGTAACCTAGTAGGGCCCATCGGCCATCCAGTAGCTCTACCTCCGTGGTGAAACACGTAACGCTGCACCTAAATGCATTTCGGGGAGAACCAGCTATCACGGAGTTTGATTGGCCTTTCACCCCTACCCACAGCTCATCCCCTCAGTCTTCAACCTAAGTGGGTTCGGGCCTCCACGCGGTCTTACCCGCGCTTCACCCTGGCCATGGGTAGATCACTCCGCTTCGGGTCCAGAACATGCCACTCAAGCGCCCTATTCAGACTCGCTTTCGCTGCGGCTACCCCACACGGGTTAACCTTGCGACATATCCCTGACTCGCAGGCTCATTCTTCAAAAGGCACGCCATCACCCCACGAGGAGGCTCTGACGGATTGTAGGCACACGGTTTCAGGTACTATTTCACTCCCCTCCCGGGGTACTTTTCACCATTCCCTCACGGTACTAATCCGCTATCGGTCATCGAGAAGTATTTAGGCTTACCGAGTGGTCTCGGCAGATTCACAGCAGATTTCACGGGCCCGCTGCTACTCGGGAGTCGATACAAGGCAGGTGACGAGTTTTCGCGTACCGGGCTCTCACCGTCTATGGCAGGCCGTCCCAGGCCATTTCCGCTAACTACGACACTTTCTAACTGCCCCTCAGCCAGGTAGAGCTGAGACATATCAATCCCACAACACCGCACACACAACCCCTACCCGGTTACACATGCGCGCGGTTTAGCCTGTTCCGCTTTCGCTCGCCACTACTAACGGAATCACAATTGTTTTCTTCTCCTACGGGTACTGAGATGTTTCACTTCCCCGCGTTACCTCCCGCACCCTATATATTCAGGTGCGGGTAACACGACATCACTCGTGCTGGGTTTCCCCATTCGGAAATCCTCGGATCAACGCTTGGTTGACAGCTCCCCGAGGCATATCGCAGCCTCCCACGTCCTTCATCGGCTCTCGATGCCAAGGCATCCACCATGTGCCCTTAAACACTTACTAACACAAAAATCATAAGAAATTACACAAATAAATACGTCACCACGAGGGCAACGCATTCATTAGATGCTCGCAACCACTATCCAATACTCAAACACCACACCCCACCACCAAGATGGAGGGACAAGCACTCGAACGCTCCGAGTGTTGTCTCAGGGCCCAATAGTGTGTCTGGCGATTGCCTGTTGTTGTGCACCCGGTTTTCGTCCACTACAGACGAGAACCCCTCACGGCTAACACCCCACCAATTGGAGTGTTTTTCGTGGTGCTCCTTAGAAAGGAGGTGATCCAGCCGCACCTTCCGGTACGGCTACCTTGTTACGACTTCGTCCCAATCGCCGATCCCACCTTCGACAGCTCCCTCCAAAAGGTTAGGCCACTGGCTTCGGGTGTTACCGACTTTCATGACGTGACGGGCGGTGTGTACAAGGCCCGGGAACGTATTCACCGCAGCGTTGCTGATCTGCGATTACTAGCGACTCCGACTTCACGGGGTCGAGTTGCAGACCCCGATCCGAACTGAGACCGGCTTTAAAAGGATTCGCTTAACCTTGCGGCATCGCAGCCCTTTGTACCGGCCATTGTAGCATGTGTGAAGCCCTGGACATAAGGGGCATGATGACTTGACGTCATCCCCACCTTCCTCCGAGTTGACCCCGGCAGTCTCTCACGAGTCCCCGGCATTACCCGCTGGCAACATAAGATAAGGGTTGCGCTCGTTGCGGGACTTAACCCAACATCTCACGACACGAGCTGACGACAGCCATGCACCACCTGCACACAGGCCACAAGGGAACTGATATCTCTACCAGCGTCCTGTGCATGTCAAACCCAGGTAAGGTTCTTCGCGTTGCATCGAATTAATCCACATGCTCCGCCGCTTGTGCGGGCCCCCGTCAATTCCTTTGAGTTTTAGCCTTGCGGCCGTACTCCCCAGGCGGGGTACTTAATGCGTTAGCTACGGCACGGATTCCAAGGAAGGAAACCCACACCTAGTACCCACCGTTTACGGCGTGGACTACCAGGGTATCTAATCCTGTTCGCTCCCCACGCTTTCGCTCCTCAGCGTCAGTTACTGCCCAGAGACCCGCCTTCGCCACCGGTGTTCCTCCTGATATCTGCGCATTCCACCGCTACACCAGGAATTCCAGTCTCCCCTGCAGTACTCCAGTCTGCCCGTATCGCCCGCACGCCGAGGGTTAAGCCCCCGGTTTTCACGAACAACGCGACAAACCACCTACGAGCTCTTTACGCCCAGTAATTCCGGACAACGCTCGCACCCTACGTATTACCGCGGCTGCTGGCACGTAGTTGGCCGGTGCTTCTTCTGCAGGTACCGTCACTTGCGCTTCGTCCCTGCTGAAAGAGGTTTACAACCCGAAGGCCGTCATCCCCCACGCGGCGTCGCTGCATCAGGCTTGCGCCCATTGTGCAATATTCCCCACTGCTGCCTCCCGTAGGAGTCTGGGCCGTATCTCAGTCCCAGTGTGGCCGGACACCCTCTCAGGCCGGCTACCCGTCGTCGCCTTGGTAGGCCGTCACCCCACCAACAAGCTGATAGGCCGCGGGCCCATCCCACACCGCAAAAGCTTTCCACCACAAAGCATGCGCTAAGTGGTCCTATTCGGTATTAGACCCAGTTTCCCAGGCTTATCCCGAAGTGCAGGGCAGATTACCCACGTGTTACTCACCCGTTCGCCACTCGAGTACCCCCGAAGGGGCCTTTCCGTTCGACTTGCATGTGTTAAGCACGCCGCCAGCGTTCGTCCTGAGCCAGGATCAAACTCTCCAAACAAAATCTCCTCGATAAACGAGGTGAATTTCAAATCAGAGAAAATCTGACCTAACAAAAAGACGCCATATAACTGGCATCAAAAAACGACCATACTCACACACGGGGAGTGTAAAAGTATGGTCAAAAAAACAACAACAAACAAAAACACCAAACACACTATTGAGTTCTCAAACAACACTTCTTGCTTGTTTCGCCCGCTTCGGGGCAACCCTGCCAGCTTAATACAAACCCGGCAGTGGAGTCAACTCCCAATTTTCTGCGGTCTCGATGTCCGCGGCGGGAGTTGCCGTGCCAGGTTAGTACCAGTCCGGCGAAGGAGTCAAGGCCTCGGTCTCGGTCTCCTTCGAGGGGTGACCGCGCCTGTGGGGCACTGACTTTGGTTACTGTACCCGCTCGATCTCCGCTCCCAAAATCGCCAGGTTTTCCACGAACAATGGGTAGCCGCGATCGATGTGGAACACGTCGTGGACCTCGGTGTCGCCGTCGGCGACGAGCCCGGCGAGTACCAGGCCGGCGCCGGCCCGGATATCCGAGCACCACACCGGGGCGCTGGACAATTGCGGGAGGCCGCGCACCACGGCGTGATGCCCGTCCGTGCGGGCATCGGCGCCGAGCCTGATCATTTCCTCGACGAAACGGAAGCGTGCTTCGAACACGTTTTCCGTGATCATCGACGTACCGTCGGCGATCGACGCCAGCGCGATCGCCATCGGCTGCAGGTCGGTCGGAAATCCGGGGAACGGCAGCGTGGCCACGTTGACGGCCTTCGGACGCTCGTACTGAGTCACCCGGAAACTATTGTCGGTTTGGGTGACCGTGGCGCCCGCGTCGTGCAGCTTATGCAGCACCACCTGCAGGTGCGCGGGGTCGATGCCGGTGATCGAGATATCGCCGCGGGTGATCGCGGCGGCGATGCCCCAGGTGGCGGCGACGATGCGGTCCCCGATCACGCGGTGCTCGGTGGGATATAGCCGCGGAACTCCGGTGATGGTCATCGTCGGCGAGCCGGCGCCTTCGACCTGGGCGCCCATTTGGTTGAGCATCGTGCACAGGTCGACCACGTCGGGTTCGCGGGCCGCGTTGTGAATCGTGGTGACGCCCTCGGCCACCACGGCGGCCATCAGGATGTTCTCGGTGGCCCCCACCGACGGGAACTCGAGCTGAATCTCCGCGCCCCGCAAGGTATCTGCCTGCGCGACGACGCAACCGTGCTCGATATTGCACTGCGCGCCCAGTTGGCGCAGGCCGGCCTGATGCATGTCCAGCGGGCGCGATCCGATCGCATCACCGCCGGGCAGGGCGACCTTGGCACGCTTGCACCGCCCGACCAGCGGCCCCAGCACACAGACCGAGGCGCGAAACTGCCGTACCGCCGCGAAGTCCGCGTCGTACTTGGGTTCGTCCGGCGAGGTGATGCGGGCGACGTCGCCGTCGAGCTCAACGGTGGCACCCAGGCCGCGCAGCACCTCGGCCATCAGCGGGACGTCGAGGATGTCGGGGCAATTGGTGATGGTGCTGGTGCCTTCGGCCAGCAAAGTGGCGGCCATCAGCTTGAGCACGCTGTTCTTGGCGCCCCCTACAGCGACTTCACCTGACAACCGGTTGCCGCCGGTCACCACGAATCGCTCTGCCACCCGCATCAGTCTAGTGATGCGGTTTCGGCTTGTCAGTCAGCCTGGTCGGTCGCCGAGTACGGTTTGTTCATGGCAGTACACCTGACCCGCATCTATACGCGGACCGGCGACGACGGAACCACGGGATTGAGCGACTTCTCACGGGTTTCGAAGAACGATCCGCGTCTGGCCGCGTATGCGGACTGTGACGAGGCGAACTCCGCGATCGGCGTGGCGATCGCACTCGGTCAGCCCGACCAGAAAATCGCTGATGTGCTGCGGCAAATACAGAATGACCTATTCGACGCCGGCGCGGACCTCTCGACCCCGGTGGTGCCCGATCCCGAGCATCCGCCGCTGCGGGTTCCGCAGGCCTACATCGATCGCCTCGAGGGCTGGTGCGACACCTTCAACGAGCCCCTGCCCGCGCTGAATTCCTTTGTGCTGCCGGGCGGTTCGGCGCTCTCGGCGCTGCTGCACGTGGCGCGGACCATCGTGCGTCGCGCCGAACGGTCGGCGTGGGCCGCCGTCGACGCTCACCAGGACGGCGTCAGCGTGCTACCCGCGAAGTACCTGAACCGGCTGTCGGATCTGCTCTTCATCCTGTCGCGGGTGGCCAATCCCGATGGGGATGTCCTGTGGCAGCCGGGCGGGCAAAAGCGATAGTCCCGCAAGTGATTCCTCGCTAGACGCTGCGCTTACGGGCGCGCGGTGACGGACGCGACTCCAGCCAGGACAGGAACGCGGTCAGCGCACCCTGGTCGAGCGCCAGCTCGTAGCCCGACCTGCGGTCCTGGGTGGTGTCGCGCAGTTCCAATACGACGATCTCGTCGGTCATGATGTCGAATTCGTCGCCGCGTGGCGCCCGCCGGGCGACGATCTCCACGCCGCGCCGGCCCAGGCGGCGATCCGGCCACAAGCGCAGGCTCGACAGCCGATAGAAGGCCGCTTCACCGCCGCGGTAGCGAATCACCCCGTGCCGCCAGCCGTGACCGCGGACCGCGGGGATATCGCGCATGATCCCGGCCGTTCCGCCCTGTCGCAGCTTCCACAGCCGGTAGCTCAGGGCGAGGACCGCCACCCCCAGCACTAGTACCAGCACGACCATGCCGACCATGGACGCGCTCATCGGCGGTTAGTCAATCGCGCCGACGGCGCGCAGCCTCGCGCGTCCTCTGGCGGCAATCCGGGGATCGTCGGACTCCGAGTCCGACTTGGCGGCGCTCTCGTCGATCTCCGAAGCGAACTCTGCGGATTCGGCGAGAATGGTCACGGTCTCCTCGGTAACCGAAAGGAACCCACCATCCACAGCGATCCGCAGATCGTCTTCGCCTTCCCGTTCGACACGCACCATCGCGTCGTCGACCAACTGGGCGACCAGCGGGATATGGCGGGGCAGGATTCCGATGTCGCCGGCGGTGGTGCGAGTAAACAAGAACGTTCCCTCACCCGACCAAATCTTGCGGTCGACAGAGACGATCTCAACGTTCAATTCGGCCATGCCACACCACCTTTCGACTCGGCCTGAGGTTAGAGCTTCGCACCGAGGGTCTCGGCCTTCTTCGCCAGGTCGTCCAGGCCCCCGATCAAGAAGAAAGCCTGCTCCGGCACGTGGTCGAAATCGCCCTTGCTCAGGCGGTCGAACGCCTCGATGGTCTCCTTCACCGGGACCGTCGAACCCGGCTGTCCGGTGAACTGTTCGGCCGCCATCATGTTCTGCGAGAGGAACCGCTCGATGCGACGGGCTCGGTTGACCAATTGCTTGTCCTCTTCGGACAACTCGTCGATACCGAGGATCGCGATGATGTCCTGAAGGTCCTTGTAGCGCTGCAGGATTCGAATGACCTCCTGCGCAACGCGGTAGTGCTCGTCACCGACGATACTTGGGTCCAGGATGGTCGAGCTCGAGGCCAGCGGGTCCACGGCAGGGAAGATGCCCTTGGAGAACACCGAACGCGACAGCTCGGTGGTGGCGTCCAGGTGGGCGAACGTGGTCGCCGGCGCCGGGTCGGTGTAGTCGTCAGCCGGCACGTACACCGCTTGCATCGAGGTGATCGACTTGCCACGCGTCGAGGTGATGCGCTCCTGCAGCTCGCCCATTTCGTCGGCGAGGGTGGGCTGGTAACCCACGGCCGACGGCATCCGGCCAAGCAGCGTGGACACTTCTGAGCCGGCCTGGGTGAATCGGAAGATGTTGTCGATGAACAGCAGCACGTCCTTGCCCGCTTCGTCACGGAACCATTCCGCCATGGTCAGCGCGGACAGCGCGACTCGCATACGGGTACCGGGCGGCTCGTCCATCTGACCGAACACCAGCGCGGTGTCCTTGAGCACGTCGGCTTCCTTGAGCTCGACCCACAGGTCGTTGCCCTCGCGGGTGCGCTCCCCCACGCCCGCGAATACCGAAGTACCGGAGAAGTTTCGGGCAATACGGTTGATCATCTCCTGAATGAGCACCGTCTTGCCCACGCCGGCACCGCCGAACAGCGCGATCTTGCCACCGCGCACGTACGGGGTGAGGAGGTCGACCACCTTCAGCCCGGTCTCGAGCATCTCGGTGCGGGGTTCGAGGTCCTCGAAGGCCGGCGGCTTGCGGTGAATCGACCAGTGCTCGAAGTCTTCGCCGTATCCCGGCTTGTCCAGGCAGTGTCCCAGGGCGTTGAAAACGTGGCCCTTGACGTCCTCCCCGACCGGCACCGTGATCGAGTTGCCGGTGTCGGTCACAGCGACGCCGCGCACCAGGCCGTCGGTGGGCTGCATCGAGATCGTGCGCACCAAGTTGTCGCCGAGGTGGTTCGCCACCTCCAACGTGAGGGTCTTCTTGAGCTCCTCGAACGTGACCTCGGCGTGCAATGCGTTGAACAGCGCGGGGACCGAACCCCGCGGGAACTCGACGTCGACGACCGGTCCGGTCACCCGTACCACGCGGCCGCTGGTGTCCGAGTTGGTCGGCTTGTCGGTCTTCTCGGCAGTAGCACTCATATCTTTTTCGCTTCCTTGTGGGCTACTTAGCGGCGTCGGCGAGCGCGTTTGCGCCACCGACGATTTCGCTGATTTCTTGGGTAATCTGGGCCTGCCGCTCGCGGTTAGCCTCTAGCGTCAGAGCCTTGATGAGGTCGTCGGCGTTGTCGGTGGCCGACTTCATCGCCCGCTGACGCGATGCCAGCTCCGATGCGGCGGACTCGAGCATGGATGAATAAACCCGCGTGGTCAGGTAGCGCGGGAGCAACGCCTCGAACAGCGTCGTCGCGTCCGGCTCGAACGAGTACAGGGTGCGCGGCCCGGGGTCTTCCTCGACATACTCCACCACCAATGGAGCCATCCGGTGGGCCACCGCCGTCTGCGACATCATCGACTTGAACTCCGAGTACACGATGTGCAGTTCGTCGACGCCTTGCACATCGTCGGCCTGCAGATCGTCGTCATCGCCGGCGCCCTTCATGAACGCATCCACCAAGGTCGAACCGATCTCCGCGGCGTTCTCGTACTGGGGTTGCTCGGAAAAGCCGGTCCATGACTCGGCAATGTCCCAGTTCCGGAAGGTGTAATAGTTCTGCGCCTTGCGGCCCACCGTGTAGAGAACCGGCTCTTTCCCCTCATCTCGCAGCTGGGCGAAAAGCTGCTCGGATCGACGGAAGATGCCGGAGTTGTAGGCGCCGCACAGACCGCGGTCAGACGACACCACCAGAACACCGGCCCGTCTCGGCTCGGCGCGCTCGACGAGCAACGGATGGTCCAGAGCGGCTTCGCCGGCCAGGGTGGTCAGCATCCGGGTGATCTCGAAGGCGTATGGCCGGGCGGATTCGAGCCGATTCTGCGCCTTGGGAAGGCGCGAGGTGGCGATCAACTCCTGGGCCTTGGTGATCTTCTTGATCGAGCCCGCAGAGCGGATCCGCCCGCGTAGTTCGCGAAGTGTGGCAGCCATCGATAGCTACTTCTTATCCTTCTTGGACTCGCTCTTGCTGTCCGTGTCCTTGGGCTCAGCCTTTTTGACCTTGACCGATTCCTTGTCGTCGACGTCCTTGGCCTCGGCATGCTCGTCCGGCACCACCGACCCACCACCCGTTGCCGCGAAGCCCTTCTTGAAGTGCTTGATGACCTCGGTGAGCGCGTCGGCGTTTTCCTCACTGAGCTTCTGGCTCTTGCGGATCTCCTCGAGGATTTTCTCCTCGGAGCCCCGGATGTGGTCCAGCAGTTCGGTTTCGAACCGCCTGACATCCTCGACCGGCACCGAGTCCACGTGGCCGCCGGTGCCCAGGAACATCGAAACCACTTGCTCCTCGACGGGCATCGGCTGGTTCTGCGGTTGCTTGAGCAACTCGACCAACCGCGCGCCCCGCTCCAACTGCGCCTTCGAGGTGGCGTCCAGATCAGAGGCGAACGCGGCGAAGGACTCCAATTCGCGGTACTGCGACAGGTCCAGGCGGAGACTTCCGGCCACCTCTTTCATGGCCTTGATCTGTGCCGCGCCGCCGACCCGGGACACGGACACGCCGACGTTGATGGCGGGCCGGACACCCTGGTTGAACAGGTCGGTCTCCAAGAAGCACTGTCCGTCGGTGATCGAGATGACGTTCGTCGGGATGTAGGCCGAGATGTCGTTGGCCTTGGTCTCGATGATCGGCAACCCGGTCAGCGAACCGGCACCGAGCTCGTCCGAGAGCTTCCCGCAGCGCTCGAGCAGCCGCGAGTGCAGATAGAAGACGTCACCGGGATAGGCCTCGCGCCCGGGCGGGCGGCGCAGCAGCAGTGAGATCGCGCGGTACGCCTCGGCCTGCTTGGTCAGGTCGTCGAAGACGATCAGCACATGCTTGCCCTGGTACATCCAGTGCTGAGCGATCGCCGAACCCGCATACGGCGCAAGCCATTTGAAGCCCGCGGCATCCGAGGCCGGCGCCGCGACGATGGTGGTGTAGTCCATCGCGCCGCCCTCTTCCAGCGTGCGACGCACGGACGCGATGGTGGTGCCCTTTTGCCCGATGGCCACGTAGACGCAGCGCACCTGCTTTTTCTCGTCGCCCGTCTCCCAGTTCTGGCGCTGGTTGAGGATCGTGTCGACACAGACCGTGGTCTTGCCGGTCTTGCGGTCGCCGATGATCAGCTGACGCTGGCCGCGGCCGATCGGTGTCATGGCGTCGATGGCCTTGATACCGGTCTGCAGCGGCTCACTGACGCTCTGCCGCTGCACCACTGAGGGCGCCTGTAGTTCCAGCGCGCGGCGCGTCTCGGGTTCGATGTCGCCGCCGCCGTCGATCGGCTGGCCCAGCGGGTTGACCACCCGGCCCAGGAAATTGTCACCGACGGGGACCGACAGGACCTCGTTGGTGCGCTTGACCTGCTGGCCTTGTTCGATCTTCTCGAAGTCACCGAGGATCACCGTGCCGACGCTGTGCTCGTCGAGGTTGAGGGCGACGCCGAGGACCCCGCCGGGGAATTCGAGCAGCTCCTGGGTCATCACCGACGGCAAACCCTCGACGTGCGCGATGCCGTCTCCGGCGTCGATGACGGTGCCGACCTCCTCGCGGGAGGTTTCGGAGGTGAAGGACTCTACATACTCTTCGATCGCGCTCTGGATGTCATTAGCGGAGATCGTCAACTCGGCCATAGCTTTTCGTCTTCCTACTTCGATTATTGCTGACTAGTTCGTCTTCACTCGGGCAGTCGAGCCTCGGCGGCGGTCAGACGGGACGAGAGCGTCCCGTCGATCACTTCGTCGGCCACGGAGATGAGGAGCCCACCCAGCAGCGTGGCGTCGATCTGCAGCTGCACGGCCACCGGATGACCATAGATGCGGCTGAGCACCTCGGTGAGGCGAGTGCGCTGGGCGTCGCCGAGCTCGGCCGCCGCGCTTACCTGCGCGACTACTTCGTTGCGCCGCGCCACCGCCGCTTCGGCCAGGAACATCACGGCATCGTCGGCCGATTGACCCCTCAGCAGCTCAATTGTCTGGGAGAGCAACGCGTTCGTGATCCTGTTGCTTCTGCCGGTCGCGCTTTTGAGCACATTGCGCAGCAACTCGACTCGGCCGTCCGAGGGAGCCCCGTACTCGCCCAGGAGGACGGAAAGGCGTGGCTGCGATTCCAGGATTCGGGCAAAGCGGAACAACTGCTCTTCGACCTCGTCGACGCGATCCTCGCGGGCGGCGACTTCCAACAGCGCTTGTCGCGCCACGTGTTCGATGGAGTCGATCAGGTCGGAATTGGCAGACCATCGCTCCGATACGGCTGCCCTCAGCAGCTCCAGGGTGGGATCGCCGACCTTCCCGGACAGCAGCCGCTCGAGCAACCTGACCCTGGGCGCGGCGTCTTCGGAAGGCAAGGTGAGATACCGGGTGACGACGATTTCGCCGTTCAACATTTTGGCCACCGGAACCAGCTCAGCGGCAAGCTTTTCCAAGCCTTGGACGTCGAGATCCTTGGCTATGGTGTCGAACCGGTCCGTGACGCTTTTCAGCGCCCGCCGACTGGCCGAGCGAACCCTCGCCATCAAGGGGTACTTGACGTCGGCCGCTGCCGGCGCCATGGCATCGAGCTCGTCCAGGAAGCGATCGACGGTGGCCGCCTGCTGCGTCGCGTCGGCGACATAGTTGCGCACCAATTCCTCTGCCTGGCGCACGGATTCGTGACCAAGCTCGAGGCGAAGCTGACGAGTCATCTGCGTCCGCAGCAATTCGATCTGTCGGGCACCCTGTCCCGTGATGCGCTCCGACTCGATGTCGGCCTGAGCGCGTAGTAGCTCGGTGATGCGCTCGGCGTCGACCTTCGCCTCTTCGACGACCTCGTTGGCTTCCGATTCGGCGGCCTGCACCGCCTTGCTGTGGGCCGCAGTCGATTCGGTCAAACGTTCGGCGGCCGCCGCCGAGTCATCCAGCTGCTGGCGCACCGAGTTCTGTTGCGCCGCCATCATGTTGCGAACCGGCGGCACAACAAAGCGCACGACCAAGAAGACAATGGCCGCAAACCCGACCAGCTGCCCGATAAATGTCGACATCCTCTGATTACCTTGTCGCGGTTGAGCTTGTGACGTCCACGCCGAGGATCCGGCTGGCGAGCGTCGCCGACATCGTCGCCACGTTGGCACGCAGATCCAATTCCACGGTGTCCCTTTCCCGCTTCAATTGCTCGGCGGCCATCTGTAACGTCGACGAGATCTGCTGTTCGGCACGGGCGCGCGCATCCTCGACCACCTTGCGGCCTTCCGCGCGGGCGTTGTCGCGTAGCGACGACGCTTGCACGCGGGCTTCCTTCATCGCCTTGTCGTAGTCGGCTTGCGCCGCTTCGAACTGCTCGGCCGACTTCTTGTTATCGGCAACGGTCTTGGCGACCATCGCATCGCGGTCGTGCAGCACCCGCAGTATCGGCGGCACCACGAAAGTGCCAATGATGCCGAGCACGATAAGGAAGATGGCCAGCACGAAGAAAAAGGTGCCGTTCGGTACGAGGAAGTTGTTTCCCTCTGCTACCTGGCGGGATGCCAGAACACTCAGATGCGCGTCACCCATCACACGAACTAGCCGACGGGTGTGGCGAAGACGAACAACGCCATGAACGCCAGGTTGATGAAGTAGGCCGCCTCAACCAGACCGACGGTGATGAAGAACGGCGTGAAGAGCCGCCCCTGCGCCTCGGGCTGCCGGGCAACACCTGAGATCAGCGCATTACCGGCAATACCGTCACCGATACCGGCGCCGATCGCGCCGCCGCCCATGATCAGTCCGCCGCCGATGAGAGCTGCGGCAGCAACTTGAGGGTCAAGTGCCATTCTTTCCTCCTATATATAGCTGGGTTTCCAACTCCGGACAGTTGTTAGTGATGGTCTTCGTCTAGCTCCATCGCCTGGCTGAAGTACAGGACGGTCAGCAGCGCGAAGATGAAAGCTTGGATGGCGCCGACGAACAGGTCGAACGATTTCCAGATCGCGTTCGGCAGCCACATGATGTACGGCGGAAACATCGCGATGAGCGCGACCAGAATGCCGCCGGCGAAAATATTGCCGAAGAGTCGGAGCGACAACGAGATCGGCTTGGCGAGTTCCTCGACGACGTTGATCGGCGCGAGGACCGTCACGTGACCCTTGAGCACCTTGAGTGGGTGTCCGACGATGCCCCGGCGCCAAATCCCGGCCGCGTGGTAGCAGACGAAAACGAACAACGCCAACGCCAGCACGTAGTTGATGTCGGCGGCCGCCGACGAGAGTAGCTCGGTGGTCTTTCCGCTCTTTTCGGTGTACTGCAGCGGGAGGACCGACAGCCAGTTCGAGATCAAGATGAACACGAAGATCGTCACCGCGAGCGGCAGCACGAACGGCGCGACCCGCATGCCGATGGCGCTTTCCACCTGGTTGCGCATCTGGATCGTGATCGCCTCGAAGAACAGCTGTACCCCGCCCGGCACGTCCCTCGAGGTGACCTTGGAGCGCAGGTAGAACGCCATGGTGATCACGATCACCGCGGCGATGGCGGTCGACAAGATCGTGTCGGTGTTGACGGTCATGCCAAGCCAGGTGGCTTTGTGATGCTCGCCGACCTCGATCTGGGCGGCCAGGATGGACTCAGTGATCACTGGCGCTCCCCCCTTCCGTCCCTTCGGTTCCGGTGCGCAGCTTCTTCCAGACCGGCAGCGCGGTCGAGAGCACAAGCAACACCTGGAACAGTGCCAGGCCAAACAGCACGCCCAATCCGGCGGGCCGGAAAACATAGGCAACGATCAGAGCGACCACGGTGATGATCGCGAGCCGCGTCGCCGAATTCAGCGCCATCGTGCTTTTCATCGGATGCTCTTTCGCGGTGATCGATGCGACCGAGCGGCGCACCAGAAGCGCATTGAGCAAACCGAGCAGCAGGCCGACGCCGAAGAACACCCCGACCATCACGTGACCGGACAGGGCGGCGATGAGAACAGCCACCGCGGTGATCGCGATGCTGAGCACAAATAGGCGAACCGGGCGGAATGCAACAGAGGGGAACACCAACGGCGCGTCCTGCGCTGGTGTCGTCACTGCAGCACCTCACTCCGGAGTTCTAGAGCGGAAACCATCCGACCGACCGATCGGTGGCTCGCCGAGCGTATCGCACGTCACAGTTGATTCGTGCAAGGGGTCGCTCCCTCTGTCGGTCGTGATCCGGCACCCTCGGTTCCGCGTCCGACGAGCCGGTTAGGCCGGCAACCCGCGAGGTTGTTTTCGGGGTTCTACCAGCACCGTACCACAAGTTAGAGGGTTCTACTACTGCCCGTCGTAGTCCTCGTCTTCGTAGTCGCGCCGGCGCAACAGTGGGACCGCCGTCGCGATGCCAGCAACCACGATCGCGCCCAGCATGACCGCGCCGGTATTGCGCGGCTTGAAAAAGATCGTGCTCGCCGCGCCGAACGCGACGATGCCCACCCATAAGTAGATGAGCAGTACCACCCGCCGATGCGAATGGCCGATCTGCAGCAGCCGGTGATGCAAATGCATCTTGTCGGGGCTGAAGGCGCTGCGGCCCGCGCGGGTGCGCCGGACGATGGCCAGCAGCAGGTCGAGCATCGGCACGAAGATCACCGCGGCCACCAGTAAGAACGGCGACAGCAAGGCGAACACGTCGCGGGCGCCATAGGCGTTCTGCGAGATGGGCCCGGCCGCCGTCGTGGACGCCGCGGCGAGCATCAAGCCGATCAGCATGGAACCGGAATCGCCCATGAAGATCTTGGCTTTATGGAAGTTGTGCGGCAGGAAGCCCAGGCACGCTCCAGCGAGCACCACCGAGATCACCGCGGGCGGATAGAACAGGACGTCGCCGCCGTGGTCGCGGAGCAGGCCGACCGAGAACATGCAGATCGCCAAGGCGGTGATGAGGCCTAGCCCGGCGGCCAACCCGTCGAGCCCGTCGACGAAGTTCATCGCATTGACGACGGAGACCGTCAGCGCCAGGGTGAGCAGGATCGAGGAGGCCTGGTCCAACACGATGGTGCCGACTCCCCCGAACGGGATGTACAGCACGCTCCACGCGACGCCCATGGTGACCAGCACGCTCGCCGCGGTGATCTGGCCGGCGAATTTCGTCAGCGCGTCCAGGCCCCAGCGGTCGTCGATGAGCCCGATGCCCATGATCACCGCGCCGGCCACCAGCACCGCGGGCATGCCGGTGGAGTAGACGAACCCGCGGGTGAGCGCGGGCAGCTGCGATGCCAGGAAGACCGCGGAGATCACGCCGACGAACATCGCGAGCCCGCCCATTCGGGGCGTGGGCGTCACGTGCACGTCGCGTTCGCGCGGGTAGGCGACCGCTCCCAATCGGGTGGCCAGCAGCCGGACGGGCCCGGTCACGAAGTAGGTGATGATCGCCGCGGTCAACCCGACGAGCGCGAGCTCACGCAGGGGAACGCCGGCGCCGCGATCAGACAGGGCGTGCAGACCGTCCATCAGGTTGCCCATCAGGCTGGCTGATTCGCTGGCCACCACGAGACCGTACGCCCCCTTCCTGAGACCTCATTACCAGTGCCGCTGCGGGATCGCCGCTACGCGGTCAACGTTTCGGGCTCCACTGCAAGCACTTCCGCGATCCGCTGGACGCTCACCGGGCCCGCTCGCAGGATGCGCGGGGTGAGGCCGGTCAGGTCGACGATCGTCGAGGCGGCGCCCTGCTCGGCGGGGCCGCCATCGAGGTAGACGTCGACGAGGTCGCCGAGTTGGCCGCGGGCGTCGTCGGCGTTCACCGCGGGCGGGCGACCGGAGACGTTCGCGCTGGAGACCGCCATCGGTCCCACCTCGCGCAGCAGTTCGATGGCGACCGGGTGCAGCGGCATCCGGAGCATGACGGTGCCGCGGGCGTCGCCGAGGTCCCATTGCAGCGACGGCGCCTGGCTCACGACCAGGCTCAGCGCGCCGGGCCAGAAGGCGCGGATCAGTTCGCGGGCGCCCTCGGGCATCGTGTAGACCAGGCCCTCGATGGTGTGCCACGAGCCGACCAGCACGCCGACGGGCATGTCGCGCCCGCGTCCCTTCGCCGCGAGCAGCGCCGCGACCGCGGTGCTGTCGAAGGCGTCGGCGGCGATGCCGTACACGGTGTCGGTCGGCATGACGACCAGACGGCCGCTCTTGAGGGCGCCTACGGCCGAGGCGATTCCGAGGGAACGCCGGTCGGCGTCGGCGCAGTCGAAGACTTCAGTCATTGGCGCCCCTCCTGACGGCCGTCACAAATCTCGGCCGGCCGGCCAGATCGCGGCTGGCCTGGATGCCTTCGAAAAGCCCTGCGCCCTGGATCGATTCGACGGTTTGCGCCGAGGTGGTGTCGTCGTGCTCGACGGCGAACGAGCCGCCGGGGCGCAGCCACCGTCCGGCGAGTGCCACCACCGCGGGAATCACCGCCATTCCGTCCGGGCCGCCAAACACCGCGTGCGCTGGATCATGTTGGGCCACTTCAGGTTCCACCGGCGAGCCGTCGGGAACGTAGGGCGGGTTCGATACGACCAGATCCACTCCCCCGTCCAGCTCGGCGAGTAGATTCGGGGTGGTGACGTCGGCGCGGATCAGTTCGACCGCGGTGTCAGCGGCGTTGCGGCGCGCGTAGTCCAGCGCGCCATCGGAATCGTCGACGCCGATGACGCGCGCACCCGGCCAATGCCGGGCCAGGGCGATGGCCAGCGCACCGGATCCGGTGCACAGGTCGACGATGACGGGCGTCGTCGGGAGTGGCTGCGCGGTGGCCCATGCCAGCATCGCCTCGGTCTCCGGACGGGGAGTGAACACCCCCGGCCCGACGTGCAGGGTCACCGGGCCGAACGCCACCGTCCCGGTGAGGTGCTGCAACGGCACCCGCCGCGAGCGCGCGGCGACCGCGTCGCGGTAGCGGCGCAGGAAGTCGTCGTCGATAGATTCGATCAGCGTCAGCCGGCCGCGTTCGGTACCGGCCAGGTAGGCAGCCAGCCGCTCGGCGTCGTGGCGGGCGGAGTCGATTCCCGCCTCGGCGAGTTGCGCCGCAGCACAATCGATTGCGCGCCGCAGCACGGTCATGCCTGTTGCAGCCGGGCTTGCTTGTCGGCGGCGCTCAGCGCATCGAACAACGCGTCCAGGTCGCCGTCGAGGACCTGATCGAGATTGTGCGCCTTGAAATTGATTCGGTGGTCGGCGATCCGGTTCTCCGGGAAGTTGTAGGTCCGGATCCGTTCGCTACGGTCCACGGTGCGGATTTGGCTCGCGCGGTCGGCCGACGCGTCGGCCGACGCCTGTTCCTCGGCGAGCGCCTGCAGCCGGGCGGCCAACACCTGCATCGCGCGAATCTTGTTCTGCAGCTGCGATCGTTCGTTCTGGCAGGTGACGACGACTCCGGTGGGCAGGTGGGTGATCCGCACCGCCGAGTCGGTGGTGTTGACGCCCTGCCCGCCCTTGCCCGACGAGCGGTAGACGTCGATGCGCAGATCCGACTCGTCGATCTGCACCTCGCCGACTTCCTCGGGTTCAGGATAGACAAGCACGCCAGCAGCCGAAGTATGCACGCGCCCTTGGGATTCCGTCACCGGGACCCGCTGCACACGGTGCACACCGCCCTCGAACTTCAATCGCGACCACACCCCGTCGGCCGAATCGCCCTTGCTGGCGATGGTCAGCGTCGCGTCCTTATAGCCGCCCAGGTCCGAGGTGGTTTCGTCGAGCACCGTCACGGTCCAGCCATGCCGCTCGGCGTAGCGGATGTACATCCTGGCCAGGTCGGCGGCGAACAATGCCGACTCCTCGCCCCCCTCGCCGGATTTGACCTCGAGCACCACATCGTCGGCATCGTGCGGGTCGCGCGGCGCCAGCATGTCGGTCAGCTGGGTGTCCAACTCGGCGACCCGAGTTTCCAGTTCGGTGACCTCGTCGGCGAACGATGCGTCGTCGGCGGCGAGCTCCCGCGCGGTCTCGAGGTCGCCGCGGGCGGCCGCCAGCTTGCGATGGGTCGCGACGATCGGGGCCAATCGGGCGAACCGTCGTCCGGCCTTGCGGGCCTCGTCGGGGTTGGAATGCAATTCGGGATCGGACAGCCGTTGCTCGAGCGCGGCGTGTTCGGCGAGCAGCACATCGATCGTCTGAACGGGCTGCGTCATCTCGCACCTCCTGCCACTGCTCTATTGCGTCTATTGCGCAAAGCTCATAGCCGCTGAACGCGAACCGACGCCCGGCCTGTGCGAGTTGCGCACAGTTCGGGCGTCGGCGGTACAGCTAGTTGTCCGCGTTCTCCGCGGCAGCGCCCTTGCGCTTGCCGTAGCGCTTCTCGAAGCGCGCCACGCGGCCACCGCTGTCCAGGATCTTCTGCTTGCCGGTGTAGAAGGGGTGGCACTGCGAGCAGACCTCGACGACGATGTTGCCGCCGGGCTTGGTGCTGCGGGTCTGGAAAGTGTTCCCGCAGCCGCAGTGCACCGTGGTCTCGGCGTAGCCGGGGTGGATGTCAGCTTTCATGGTGTCCTCTTCGATCGTGTGTCGCCCTGGTCCGCCGTAAAACCCCGGGCGGTCGGGCGTGAACTCAGAACCTGACGGGGTTCCGGGCAGTCGGGGCTCGATTATGCCAGGTCAACTACCTACTGCCCAAACACCGAGATGCGCCCCCACATTCCCGGCGGCGCCAGCGGACGCTGCGCTAGTCGTTGTCCATATTCCCCGGGGTGGTCTTGGAGACCTGGACCAGGAACTCGTAGTTGGTCTTGGTCTTGCGCAGCTGCGACATCAGCAGGTCGATGGCCTGGTGAGAGTCCAGACCCGACAGCACGCGGCGCAGCTTGTGCACGATGCCGAACTCGTCGGGCGAGAGCAGCAGCTCGTCCTTTCGGGTGCCCGAGGGGTTGACGTCGACCGCGGGGAAGACCCGGCGCTCCGAGATCTTGCGGTCCAGCTTGAGCTCGGCGTTACCGGTGCCCTTGAACTCCTCGAAGATGACCGTGTCACCGGTGGACCCCGTCTCGACCATCGCCGTGGCGATGATGGTCAGCGATCCGCCTTCCTCGATGTTGCGCGCGGCGCCGAGGAAACGCTTCGGCGGATACAGCGCGGTCGAGTCGACACCACCGGACAGGATGCGGCCCGATGCCGGCGACGCGTTGTTGTAGGCGCGGCCCAGCCGGGTGATCGAGTCGAGCAGCACCACGACGTCCTGCCCCTGCTCCACCAACCGCTTGGCCCGTTCGATGGCCAGCTCGGCGACCGCGGTGTGATCCGACGGCGGCCGGTCGAAGGTCGAGGCGATGACCTCGCCCTTCACCGAACGCGCCATGTCGGTGACCTCCTCAGGCCGCTCGTCGACGAGCACGACCATGAGGTGGCATTCCGGGTTGTTTTGGGTGATCGCGTTGGCGATCGCCTGCAGGATCATCGTCTTACCCGCCTTGGGCGGCGACACGATCAGCGCACGCTGGCCCTTGCCGATCGGCATGATCAGGTCGATGACCCGGGTGGTCAGCAGGTCAGGCGTGGTTTCCAGGCGCAGCCGCTGGTTGGGGTACAACGGTGTCATCTTGGTGAAATCGGGACGCTTCTTGACGTCTTCGACCGGTCCGCCGTTGACGGTGTCCAGGCGCACCAGCGGGTTGAACTTCTGCCGCTGGTTGGGCTGTTCGCCGTCTTTGGGCACCCGAACCGCACCGGTCACCGCGTCACCGCGGCGCAGGCCGTTCTTGCGCACCATGTTCATGGACACGTAGACGTCGTGCGGTCCGGCCAGGTAGCCGGAGGTGCGCACGAAGGCGTAATTGTCGAGGACGTCAAGAATGCCGGCTACCGGCTGAACGACGTCGTCGTCGCGCAGCTCGGTGTCGCCACCGCCACCGCCGCCGCCGCCTTCGCCGGTCCGCTCGCCGCGGCGCCTGCGGTCGCGGAACCGGCGACCCCGCCGCCCGCCGCGTCCGTCGCCGTCGTCATCTTGCTGGTTCTGGTTCTGGTTCGAGCCGCCGCGGTTCTGCTGACCGCCCGAGTTCTGCTGGCCACCCTGGTCGTTGCCGAAACCGCGGTCGTCGGACTTGTTGTCCTGCTTCTTGTTGGACTGGCGATCGTCGGACTCGCCGCGGGGCGTCCCGTTGCGGCCGCCTTCGTCGCCTCCGCGAGCATCCGAGGACTCCTCCTCGTCGCGGTTGGCCGACCCCGCATCCCGGGACGCGCCACGGCGTTCCCGGCGCGGCGCCTCGGTCGAGGCATCGTCCTGTTTCCCTTGGGCGGCAGGCGTTTCGGCGCCGGCGGCCTCGGTCTTGGTGTTGGTGTTGTCGTCAGAGGCGGGACGGTCACTTACCGAAGTGCCGTTAGCCTGTCCCCTGGTCTCCTTGATGGCGGCGATGAGTTCGCTCTTGCGCATCCCGGACGTCCCCTTGACGCCGGCCTGAGTGGCCAGGGCGCGCAACTCGGGAAGCACCATGGTGGACAGGGAGCCGGTCGAGGCGTTCTTGACGCCGGGATTGTCTGAGGTCACGGGCTTCGACAGCTGGTCGCTGTCGGTGCTTTCGCGAGCCGTGAAGAGGTCCGTATCAGTCACGGATTTCCTTTCTTCCCTCGCTGATCACTTCATACGAGGGTTCGTTGCATTCAGCCAAATTGCCGAGTGCGCCCAAGTTCTCTGCAACGGTGATCGCCTAATCGGCGAAGGGAAGCGGCGAACCTCGTTCACGAGAAGAATTGGTGGTTGTCCTAGCTGCAAGGCAGTTAATGCAGATGCAGGTTCTGCGATTGCGGGACGGGTCCGAGGATAACCCGCATCGGGGCCGGAAGCAAGCAAACCCTCCGGCCGCGCCGCAGATCAACCGGCGACTTTGACACCCGGGCTCCAGCGAACTCCTTCGCCGGCGGCCATCTTGGTGACGGTGAATCCATGCGCAACCCCATATTCAGCGGCTTCCGCGGGTAACCGCGGTTCCGTACTGAGTGCGATGAGCGATGGACCCGCCCCCGAGAGCGTCGCTGACACGTTAAGACGCCGCAGCAGCCGCAAATATTCCGCCGAGGCGGGCATGGCCGGGGCGCGCTGCGGTTGATGAAGCAGGTCTTCGGTGGCCGGCATCAGCAGGTCCGGGCGCTCCGTGAGCGCCACGACCAGCAGCGCGGCGCGGCTGACGTTGAACCTGGCGTCCTCGTGGCTGACATGCGTGGGCAGCAGCCCCCGCGTCTCGGCCGTCAACGAGCGTTCCTCGGGAATCGCGCAGAACAGGTGGATATCGGGATGCAGCCGCAGCGCCACCGCCGAGTACTTGGGCGCGTTGCCGCTGCGGTCGGCCCACGACACCACGGCCCCGCCCAACACGGCCGCGGCGGCGTTGTCGGGATGACCCTCGAACTCCGAGGACAGCTGGATCAGCTGGGACTCGGACAGCGGAGCCGAATCCGATTGGGCGATAAGGCCATTGGCGGCCGCCAGGCCGCTCACCACCGCCGCCGCCGACGAGCCCAGCCCGCGGGAATGCGGAATGGCGTTGCGGCAGCGCACCACCATGCCCGGCGCGCTGACGCCGGCCGCCCGCAGCCCGCACTCGATGGCACGGACCACCAGGTGCTCGGCGCTCAGCGGGACCTGGTCGGCGCCCTCGCCCTCGACCACGACCACCAGGCCGGAATCCGTTGTCTCCACCACGATCTCGTCGTGCAATCCCACTGCCAGACCGACGCTGTCGAAACCCGGGCCGAGGTTGGCGCTGGACGCCGACACCACGGCGTTGGCCACCAGCCCGGCGGGCAGCGTGGCCTTAGCCACTACGCCAGCCCCAGTTTCTCGACGACCAGCACCGGGTCCACCGGTAGCGGGGACACGCTCGGCATGTCCCTGAGTGCCGTGTCGGGATCTTTGAGCCCATTGCCGGTCACCGTGCAGACCACGGTCGAGCCGCGCTTCACCCAGCCGTCCTCGACGGATTTGAGCAGGCCCGCGATGCTCGCGGCCGACGCGGGCTCGACGAACACACCCTCGGACTCGGCCACCAGGTGATAGGCGGCCAGGATCTCCTCGTCGGTGGCGGCCAGAAAGCGCCCGTCGGACTGCTCCTGCGCCGCGACGGCCGCGGACCACGACGCCGGCGAACCGATGCGGATCGCGGTCGCGATGGTCTCGGGGTTGGGTACCGGCTTGCCGTGCACCAACGGCGCCGCGCCGGCCGCCTGCGTGCCCAGCATCCGGGGCAGCTTCTCGAAGACGCCTTCCTGGTGGTACTCGGTGTAGCCCTTCCAGTACGCGGTGATGTTTCCCGCGTTGCCCACCGGAAGCGAATGAATGTCCGGCGCGGTGCCCAGCGCGTCGACGATTTCGAACGCCGCCGTCTTCTGGCCCTCGATGCGCACCGGGTTGACCGAGTTGACCAACGAGATCGTCGGGAAGTCTGCGGCCATCTTGCGGGCCAGCTCCAGGCAATCGTCGAAGTTGCCGTCGATCTGAACGATCTTGGCGCCGTGCATGACCGCCTGCGCGAGCTTGCCCATGGCGATCTTGCCCTGCGGGATGAGCACAGCGCAGGTGATGCCGGCGCGGGCCGCATACGCCGCCGCGGAGGCCGAGGTGTTTCCGGTCGACGCGCACAACACGGCCTGTTGCCCGCGGGCCACCGCGTCGGTGACCGCCATCGTCATGCCGCGGTCCTTGAAGGAGCCGGTGGGGTTGAGGCCCTCGACCTTGAGATGGACGGTGCAGCCGGTCTTTTCGGAGAGCCGGGTCGCCGGGATCAGCGGGGTGCCGCCCTCGAGCAGGGTGATCGGCGTCCAGTCGTCGCCGACGGGCAGTCGGTCCCGGTAGGCGGCGATCAGCCCCGGCCAGGGTTTATGGGTGGCCGTGTGCGGGGCGCTCATAGGCCGCTTCCTTCCAATCGCAGCACGCTGGTCACACCCAGCACGGAGTCCAAATCGGCCAGCGCGTCGACGGTTTCGGACAGCGCGGCGTCGGTGGCGCTGTGCGTCACCACGACCACGCGCGCACCCACCCGCCGGCCGCCTTCGTCCTCCACGCCTTCCTGGCGAACCTCGGCGATGCTGACCTCACGCTTGGCGAACTCCGCCGCGACGGAGGACAACACACCGGGCTTGTCGGCGACGTTCATGCTGACGTAGTAGCGGGTGGAGATGAAACCCATTGGCGCGATGGGCAATTGGGCGTACTTGGATTCCTTCGGCCCACGGCTGCCCAGCACGCGGTTGCGGGCCGCCATCACCAGGTCGCCCGTGACCGCCGAGGCGGTGGGCGCACCGCCGGCGCCCTGGCCGTAGAACATCAACCGCCCCGCGGCCTGACCCTCGACGACGACGGCGTTGAACGCCCCGCTGACGGTGGCCAGCGGATGCGACAACGGGACCAGCGCCGGGTAGACGCGCGCCGAGACCCGTTCGTGGCCATCGTCGTCCGTGATGCGCTCGCAGATGGAGAGCAGCTTGATGTTGCAGCCCAACGCGTGCGCGGATTCGAAGTCGGCCGGAGTGATCTTGGTGATGCCTTCGCGGTAGACGTCGTCGATGGTCACCCGGGTGTGGAAGGCGATGGAGGCCAGGATCGCGGCCTTGGCCGCCGCGTCGTAGCCCTCGACGTCCGCGGTGGGGTCGGCCTCGGCGTAGCCCAGGGCGCTGGCGTCGGCCAGGGCGCTGTCGTAGGTGGCGCCGGTGCTGTCCATCGCCGACAGGATGTAGTTGGTGGTGCCGTTGACGATGCCGGCCACCCGCAGCACTCTGTCGCCGGCCAGCGACTGGGTCAGCGGACGGATGACGGGGATCGCCCCGGCCACCGCGGCCTCGAAATACAGGTCGACGTGGGCGTTTTCGGCCGCCTGCGCGAGCGCCCCGGTGGACGTCGACAACAGCGCCTTGTTCGCCGTGACGACGGACTTGCCGTGTTCGAGCGCGGCCAGGATCGCCTTGCGGGACGGCTCCACCGGACCCATCAGCTCGACGACGATGTCGACGTCGTCGCGCGAGACGAGCGCGTCGATGTCGTCGGTGAGCAGCTCGATGGGGACACCGCGGTCGGCGGCGACGCGGCGGACTCCGATGCCGCGCAACGCCAGCGGCGCTCCGATCCGCGCCGTCAGGTCATCGGCGCTGTCCTCGATGATGCGGACAACCTCGCTGCCAACGTTGCCTAACCCGAGTACGGCTACGCCCACCGGCTTGACATCATCGGACACAGTTCACCTCACTTCCAGACTCAGTAGATCGTCGACCGTCTCGCGGCGCAGGACCAGCCGCGCACGCCCGTCGCGGACCGCGACCACGGCGGGCCGGCAGATCATGTTGTATCGGCTCGAGAGCGAATAGCAGTAGGCGCCGGTCGCGGCCACGCCCAGCAGGTCACCGGGCTGCAGATCGCCGGGCACCCAGGTGTCGCGCACGACGATATCGCCGCTCTCGCAGTGCTTTCCGACGATGCGAGCGAGTGTGGCCGGCGCGTCGCTGACCCTCGACACCAGCCGGGCGTCGTACTGGGCGTCATACAGCGCGGTGCGGATGTTGTCGCTCATGCCGCCGTCGACGCTGACGTAGCGGCGGTTCGCCGTGCTGCTGATGTCGACGTCTTTGACCGTGCCGACCTCGTAGAGCGTGATGGTCCCCGGCCCGGCGATGGCGCGTCCGGGCTCGACCACCAGACGCGGCGTCGGCAGCCCTACCGCGGCCGACTCGTCGCGCACGATGGCGCTGAGCTTGGCGGCCAGTTCGCCCATCGGGGGCGGATCGTCGGGTGCCAGGTACGAGATGCCAAGCCCGCCACCGAGATCCACCGTCGAGATCTGGGCGGTCTTCTCGACGCCGAACTCGGCGACGACCTCGTGCAGCAGGCCGATGACGCGGCGCGCGGCGAGCTCGAACCCGGCGACATCGAAGATTTGCGAGCCGATGTGGCTGTGCAGGCCGACCAGGCGCAGGTTATCGGTGGCGAACACCCGGCGCACCGCGGCCGCCGCCGCGCCGCTGGCCACCGACAGCCCGAACTTCTGGTCTTCGTGTGCGGTGGAGATGAATTCGTGGGTGTGCGCCTCGACGCCGACGGTGAGGCGCACGAAGACGTCCTGGACGACGCCCGCCTCGCCCGCGATGGTCTCGAGGCGCTCGATCTCGGTCGTCGAGTCCAGGACGATGTGGCCCACCCCGGCCTTGACCGCGGCGGTGAGCTCCGCGACAGACTTGTTGTTGCCGTGGAAGGTGATTCGCTCGGGCGGGAAGTTGGCGTTCAACGCCACGGCCAGCTCACCGCCGGTGCAGACGTCGAGCGAGAGGCCCTCCTCGTCGATCCAGCGGGCCACTTCGCTGCACAGGAATGCCTTGGCGGCATAGTGCACGTTCTGGCCGCCGCCGAATGCGCCCCCGATCTCCTTGCACCGGAAGCGGAAGTCCTCTTCGTCGATGACGAACAGCGGGGTGCCGTACTCCTGGGCCAGGTCGGTCACGAAGACCCCGGCGATGCTGGTCAGCCCGGCATCGTCGCGGGAGGTATTGCGCGGCCACACGTTTGGCGCGAGCAACAGCAGCTCCTCGGGAGACTGCGGGCGCGGCGGGCTCTGGGCTGGACGCGTCTCTTCGGCGTGCCGGGGACCGGCGGGGTGGACGTTCACATGCGCTCCGGTGCGGTGACGCCGAGGATCGCCAGACCGTTGGCGATGACCTGGCGGGTGGCCTGGCACAGAGCCAGGCGTGCGGTGTGCAGGTCGCCGGGCGGCTCGTCGCCCTGCGGCAGCACGCGGCATGAGTCGTAGAACCGGTGGTAGTCGCCGGCGAGGTCTTCCAGGTACCGGCAGATCCGGTGTGGTTCACGCAGGGACGCAGCGGTTTTCAGCACGCGCGGGAAGTCGCCGAGGGTGCGCAGCAGCGTGCCCTCTTTGTCGTGGCTGAGCAGCTCGAGGTTGTCGGTGTCGGCGATGAGGCCGAGCTCGGCGGCGCTGCGGGCCAGCGCGGACAGCCGGGCATGCGCGTATTGCACGTAGTAGACCGGGTTTTCGTTGGACGCCGTCGACCACAGCGCCAGGTCGATGTCGATCGGGGTGTCCACCGACGAGCGGATCATGCTGTAGCGCGCGGCATCCACGCCGATCGCTTCGACCAGGTCGTCAAGCGTGATCACGGTGCCGGCCCGCTTGCTCATCCGCATCGGCTGCCCGTCACGGACCAGGTTGACCATCTGGCCGATGAGCACCTCGACGGCGGCCGGGTCGTCACCGAAGGCCGCGGCGACCGCCTTCAGCCGCGCGATGTACCCGTGGTGGTCGGCGCCGAGCATGTAGATGCACAGGTCGAAACCGCGCTGCCGCTTGTCCAGGTAATAGGCGATGTCGCCGGCGATGTAGGCCGGCTTGCCGTCGCTCTTGATCACCACGCGGTCTTTGTCGTCGCCAAAGGCGCTGGTGCGCAACCAGGTTGCGCCGTCCTTCTCGTAGATGTTGCCGGTCTCGCGCAGCTTGGCGATGGACTGGTCGACGAGGCCGCTGGTGTGCATCGAGTCTTCGTGCGTGTAGACGTCGAAGTCGGTGCCGAATTCGTGCAGCGTCTCCTTGATGTGGGTGAACATCAGGTCGACGCCGACTTCGCGGAATTTCTCGTGCATCTCGGCGTCGGGCAGGCTCAGCGCGTCCGGCGCCTTCTTCAGCACGTCCGCGGCGATGTCGCTGATGTAGCTGCCCGCGTACCCGTCCTCCGGGGTCGGCTCGCCCTTGGCCGCGGCGATCAGCGAGCTCGCGAACCGGTCGATCTGGGCGCCGTGGTCGTTGAAGTAGTACTCGCGCGTGACGGCCGCGCCCTGCGTGGTGAGCAGCCGGCCCAGCGCGTCGCCGACGGCGGCCCAGCGGGTGCCGCCGATGTGGATCGGCCCGGTGGGGTTGGCCGAGACGAACTCCAGGTTGACGTTGAGCCCGGCCAGGTCGTCGGAGTGGCCGAAGCTTTGGCCGGCGTCGATGACGTTGTCGACGACCACCGCCTGCGCCGAGGTCTCCAGGCGCAGGTTGATGAAGCCGGGGCCGGCGACCTCTGCCGCGGCGATGCCGTCGGCCTGGGTCAGCGCCTCGGCGAGCCATCCGGCCAGCTCACGCGGGTTCACGCCGACCTTCTTGCCCAGCTGCAGCGCCAGGTTGCTGGCGTAATCGCCGTGCTCGGGATTGCGGGGCCGCTCGACGGTGGCCGTCGCGGGCAGCGCCGACGCATCGAGGGCATGCTCGGCCAGCACCGCGGCGGCGGTGGTTTTGAGCAGCTCAGCCAGGTCAGCGGGGGTCACGAGCGTCCATCCTATTGGCTAGGGTGCCCGCGCCTCGAATCCATTGCGGTGGCCGAGCGCCCGTCGCGATGCGTTAGTCTGTCTGGGCCCTATGGTGCAACGACTTAAGTCGTAGCGCCCCCGTAGCTCAGGGGATAGAGCGTCTGCCTCCGGAGCAGAAGGCCGCAGGTTCGAATCCTGCCGGGGGCACCAGTTCTGACCAGCCCGGTCGCCTCAACTCCGCACGAGTACGAACGCCTCGATGTGGCGATCGCCCGACGTGATTTCGTACTTCCGCCAGCCGGGATAGATTTCGAGGCCCTTCGCCCAGATCTCGTCGCGCTCGCCGGGTGGGGCCATTCGGGCCACCGCGTCCCAGGTATCGCCCTCGACGGACACAGTCGCCCGCGGGTTCGCCTTGAGGTTGTGATACCAGGCCGGGTGCTTGAGGCCACCGAAGTTCGACGCGATCACGGCCAGGCCGTCGGGATGCGGGATGGGGAACAACGCCACCGTACGGGGCTGACCCGACTTCACCCCGGTAGTGGTGAGCATGAGCGCCGGAACGCCGGTCACGATCCGCGACGCGCTGCCGCGGCCACCGGTGAGCTTGGTGGCGATTCGATCGAGGTGGTGTGCCGTCGGACGAAAGATCGTCACCCCCAGCTTCGTGGCGATGAGCTTACGCATTCCCCGGTGAAATGCGTTGGCGTCATTGAAGTTTCGACCCGACACCCTCACACCGGCTTCGCGCAGTCGACCTGTTCGCGGTCGTATTCGATGACGGGCGCCGAGTCGCCGTAGACGTTGAGCGTGTGAATGAAGCGGTGCAACCCCATCACCCCGGCGCAGGTGAAACCGAGCTCGATGATCTGCGCGGCGGTGAAGTGCTCCCCCAACCGCTTGTAGAACTCGTCATCCATCGCGTGGTGATCGGCGGACAGCAGGTCGATGAACTCGACCGCCATCTGCTCCTGCGGCGTCAGCTCGCCGTGGCCCGGCGCGAGCAGGCACGCGACGTCCTCGTCGGTGATCGAATCGTGCTTGCGTGACTGGCTACACGGCTCGCACTCGCCGAGTTGCGCGCTGCGGATGCGCAGTAACTCCAGGATCCGGCCGCCGAGCAGCGTCCCGGCACCGAGGTGGGTCCGCGCCATGTTGACCTGCTCGAGCTGCGCGCTGCGGTAGGCGAAGATCTGCAGGGGCACCGGCGTCGCGTAGAGCCCGGCCGCCACGCCGGCATCGACGATCTCGCGGGAATGCGAGCTGAGCTCTTCCATCGGTATTGGTGCAATACGCGGCATTAATTCAGGCTATCTTTTTTATGCGGCACTGAAAAGGAGAACCGATGCCCAGACTTGCCGGCAAGGTCGCGATAGTTACCGGAGGCGCCGGCGGGATTGGCGCGGCCACGGCACACGAATTGGCGCGCGAAGGCGCTGCCGTTGCCGTCGTCGATATCGACGAGGCGAAGGCCAACGATGTCGCCGACGAGATCCGGGCAACCGGGGCCCGAGCGATCGGGCTGGGCGGCGACCTCGCGGACGAGGACGCGGCGAAAAGCGTCGTGCAGTCCACCGCAAAAGAGTTCGGCCGCATCGACGTCCTGCACAACAACGCGGCGCTGACGGCCAGCGACTTCCTGTCGCGCGACACCACGGTGTCCGAGATGCCCATCGACGTCTGGCAGCGGTCCATGGAGGTCAACCTCGGCAGCCAGCTGCTGATGTGCAAGTACGCCGTCCCCGAAATGCGCAGGGGCGGTAGCGGTTCTATCGTCAACATGTCGTCGGGGGCCGCGCTGTCCGGCGACCGCACCCGCCTGGCCTACGGCGTCTCGAAGGCCGGCGTGCACGCCCTGACGATGTACGTGGCGACCAGCGAGGGCAAGCAAGGCATCCGGGCCAACACCATCGTGCCGGGCTTGATCCTCACCGACGCGGTGCGCGCACACCTGTCCGACAACATCCTCGACGGCCTCGGGCGCGCCACCCTGACGCCCTACGTCGGGCAGCCACACGACGTCGCCGAACTCGTCGCGTTTCTCGCTTCCGAGCAGTCCCGCTACATCACCGGACAAATGATTGCGATCGACGGCGGAATGTCGGCGCACGTGTCGATGAATACCGGCGATTAATTGCAGCAATTACCGGCACAAGCGCCATTCGGCGAATGTGAACCGACGAAATGGAGGCCCTATTAACTTGTCGGGCCGAGCGCGTAGGCGCCGGTCTCCGGGTGGTGATACCAGCCGCTGGCGGCATGCGTGCCGCCGTCGACGTGGATCGTCTGGCCGGTGATGTAGCTGGACATGTCGGAGGCGAGGAACACCGCCGCCCCCGCCATCTCGTCGACATGGCCCGCGCGGCCCATCGGCACGGTGAAGCCCATCCGCTGCTGCGCTCCCGGCGGCGCGATCTGCTCAAGACCTTCGGTCCAGGTGATATCCGGGGCCAGCGCGTTGACCCGGATGCCGTGCGGGGCCAGCTCGAGCGCGGCGGTCTTCGTGTAGTTGATGACGCCCGCCTTGGCCGCCGCGTAGGTCGCGTAACCGGGCGCGGCGCGCACGCCCTCGATCGACGTGACGCTGATGACGCTGCCCGGCAGCTTCTGCTCGACCAACACACGGGCCACCCGCTGCGTGCACAGGTAGACGTGGCGCAGGTTCGACTTGTACAGCGCGTCCCAGCCGTTCTCGGTGGTCTCGAGCACCCCCGACCAGAACACCCCGCCGGCGTTGTTGACCAGGATCGTCACCGGCCCGAGCTCCGCCACGGTCTGCGCCAGCGCGGCGTCCACCGCGGCGCTGTCCCGCACGTCGACCGGAATACCGAGAGCACCGATCTCGTCGGCGGCGGCGGTGCAGGTCTCGGGGTTGCGCTCCCAGATCGCGACCCGCGCGCCGAAGGCCGTCAGCCCCGCCGCGATGCCGCGGCCGATGCCCGAACCGGCACCGGTGACGACGGCGACGCGATCGGTCAGGAGCACGCTGGAGGGATCGATGGTCATGGAGGTTGACTATAGAACAATCCCACTTCACGGTTTACAGTTCTGACTAAATATGTTCGATATGTAACTCACAGCCAGCCTGAGGGAGGCCGCGATGGCCAGCACGATCTTCGTCACCGGCGCGACCGGCCAGACCGGTGGCAACGTCTGCGAGCAGCTGATCGAGCGCGGCGACCAGGTCCGCGCGCTGGTCCGCAACCCCGACGAGGCCGGTGTCCTGGCCGGGATCGGCGTCGAGTTGGTCAAGGGCGACATCAGCGACGCCGACGACGTGCGCAACGCCGCCAAGGGCGCCGAGGCCGCGATCCACTGCGCGGCGCTGCTGGGCGGCGCGAGCCAGGACCTGGAGGACTTCAAGGCCGTCAACATGGTCGGCACCACGAACGTCCTGGACGCGGCGAAGGCCCACGGCATGCGGCGGGTGGTCGCCCTGAGCACCGCCACCTTCCTCGACCTGGGCACCGGCCTCGACTTCGAAGAGGCGCCCGTGCTGAAGAACCCGCCGCAAGACCCCTACACCGTCACCAAGCTCGCCGCCTTCCTGGAGGCGCACAAGCGCGCGGCCGCGGGCGACGACGTGCTGACCTGTCACCCCGGCGCGATCTACGGGCCGGGTCTGGTCGTCCAGCGCGCGTTGCACCGCACCAGCTTCAATCGGGTGCTGCTGGCGGGCATGCGGGGAAAGATCAAGCGCTACTTGGCTTTTCCGGTCACATGGGTCGCCGGGGCGGATGTCGCGAAGGGCTCGATCGCCGCGCTGGACGACGGGGTGGCCGGTGAGCGGTACCTGCTGATCGGACGGCCCGAGGACACCTTCAGCACCGCCGGCGGCATCAACCGCGCCTGCGAGGTCGCTGGAATCGACCACCGTGTCGAGGATCTCGACTACCGTTCCGACCCCGAGGCGTTGACCGCCGAATTCGGGCCGACGCTGATGGCCATCGCGAAAGCCATGGCCCATAGCGAGCGCAAACCCAGGTCCAAAGACAACCTGACCACCCGACGCCTGGGGTATGCGCCGATGTCGTTCGACGACGGACTGCGGCTGCTGATTTCGTGGCTGCGCGGTCTGGGCAAGCTGTAGGGGCCGTGACCGTGTCGATCGCCGAATCACGCGGCTCGGATCACGGAGACCTGGCCGATCGAATCCTGGACGCCGCCCAGCGCCTGATGTTTCGAACTGGTGCCCGCAAGATGTCGCTGTCGGACGTGGCGTCGCTGGCCGGGGTATCACGCCCGACGATCTACCGGTACTTCGCGTCCAAGGAAGACCTGATCGACGCGATGGGAAAGCGCGTGCGGCGGCGCTTCGGTGTGGCGATGGACGAGGCCATGGCCGGAGTCGTCGGCGTCGCACGATTGGAGGCCGCGATCGACGTCGTCGCGAGGTTCGTCGAGGCTCAGCCGCCGGGGCGCCTGCTCGACATCGAGCCCGCCTTCGCGCACGACCAAATGGCCGCGGTACTACCGATGCTCGTCGACGGCCTGGTGGCCATCCTGCAGCGCTGCGCCAGCGAGGGCGGCCTGCCCGATGGCGCGAATCCACGCGCCCTTGCCGGCGCGATCGCGCGAACGGCGATGAGCCACTACATCTTTCCGGACCGAGACGGCGCCGCCGCGCGCCGCGAGATCCGAACGGCCGCAGGCGTTTACGGCCGCACGTAGCTCAGTCGGGGCGCAGCGGGTGGTCGATGTCGACCAGCTGGCGGGCGATCTCCTCGAGGCGGGTGTTGGTGTCCTGCGACAGCCTGGCCAGCAGCTGGAACGCGCCAGCGGCGTCGATGTTGAATCGCTCCATCAACATGCCCTTGGCCTGGCCAATCGTGTCGCGCGTCTCGATGGCGCGCCGCAGTTGCTCGATCTCGTCCTGCATCGCCCGCTGGCGTTGGGCGCTGCGCGCATCCTCCACGGCGTGCAGGGCCTCGCAGATGTGCAGCAGTTCGGCGGGAGACCAATGGTCGCGCCCGTTGCGCGCCAACTCGGCCAGCACCTGCCTGCTTTCCGAGATCTCTTCGACGCGGTGCGCCGCGCCGATCAACTCGCCGTGATCGATCAACGGGGTATTGGTGGGGCTCCACACCTTGGGCAGGAATTGGTCTGGGGCGGCCGGATCGCGGATGTCGTAGCGCTGAATCCGCATGTTGTGTACCTGGCCGCTGCGCATCGCGGTTTCCAGGGATGCCGCGAGGTTGGCGGTGCCGTTGGCCAGCGGATCGTTGGGATTGTCGGGGAACGCGTCGAAGAGGTATTCCCCGCGCAGTTCGTCGCCGTCCCGCAGCGTGGCCTGCTCGTATGCACTGCTGAAGCCGCGGATCCGCAGGTCGCGGTCGAGGATCAACAAGGCCACACCCGACGACTCTGGGGCGATCTGTCGGGCGACCTCATCGAATCGATTGTTCTCACGCATCGACAAATAAATACCCCCAGATAGAGGGGTCCAACCGCGTCGTATTAGTGACACGTGTCAAGTTGGGCCCCGGCCCCGGGGCCGATAAATGCGATGGGCGACCAACCCGTCCATGACGAACTTCCGTGCGCTCGAACCCTTTTCGACCAGCGCCACCGCCGGGTCGTCGGTACAGTCGCTAATCCGTTGCCGCGGAGCTAGTCTCAGCCACGGCGGCCCGTCCATAGGTGTTTCATATTTGTTTCTCCGCGGATAGGAATCGCCTATGAACGCGGCTTCGATACCCTCGTGCGTCTACCGCTTCGCAGTACTCTTCGATCACGTTCCCCTAGCGGCAGGAGAAGGGCGAAACATCATGCGGATCAACACATTCATGGCGGCCGCGGTCATTGCCGGCGCGGGACTGTGCGTGTCAGCACCAGTGGCGCGCGCCGCCGACGAAACCAAGATGAACGGCGTCTATACCTACGTCGACGAGGACGGCGTCACCGGGACGTGGATCATCAACACCACGTGCACGCCCGGCTGCGTCGCCCACGTCGGAACCTCGCTCGACAGCGGGTTCGATGCCCAACTGGTCAACGGCCGCTACACCGTCACCCGCACGGTGCCCGAGGGCGCGGTATGCCCGGACAACAGCAGCCACCCGGTCACCGTCAACCAATCGTGGGATCCGGCGACGCTCATTGGAGAAGTGGACTTCCTGGAAACCTCAGCGCCCTGCGGCCTTGCCGATCCGCACGACTACTTCAGCCTGACGCGGATCGGCTAGCCGGTATCAGACGTGCGCGCCGAGTCCGGCGATCAAATTGATCGTCACGGCCAGCACCACCGCGCCCAGCAGGTACGACAGCAGCGCGTGCCGCAGCACCGTCGCCCTGATCGACGTCACCCCGATCTCGGTGTCTGACACCTGATACGTCATGCCGACCGTGAAGGCCAGATAAGCGAAGTCGCGAAAGCGCGGCGGCTCGGGGTCGTGGAAATCGATGCCGCCCGGATCGTCGACGTAGTAGAGCCGCGCGTAGTGGACGGTGAACAACGTGTGGACGGCGAACCAGGACGCCGCGACCGTCAGGATGCCGATAAGCGCGGCGTGGATGGCGTGCGCGCCCGACCGCGACCCGGCGGCCACCACGTAGCCCACCCCGATCAGGCTTGCGATGCTGGCCGACACGATGACCACGTCGGCCACCCAACGGGTGGGATCCTCCCTGGTCGCATACCTACAGGTCTGCTGGGCGTCCATCCCGCCCACGATGAGCCACGTCCACCCCACATAGACCACCGCGCTGGTGATCCAGCCGGCGAGCGAGAATCGCCAGCCGACGGTGTTGCCCACCGCGACGGCGACGGCGACTCCAAGGACCACGGCAACCGCTATCCGCACCGCGGCGGTTTCGCGAAACACCTGAAGCTTCACAACCCCGACCTAAGCACTGACACCCGCCGTCCGTCGACATCCGTGACGACCGTGTCGGATCCGACGTCACTCGCCCGGGGGGATCACCCGGCCGCGAACGCGGCCACCGGCATCTCCACGGATCCCTGACAGGGGCCGCCGCTGATGTCGGTGTGCCAGGTACCGCGCAGCGACCCGTCGGCTTGCGGGGCGTAGAACGCCCACGACTTCGCCGGCGCCCAGACCTTCGGAATGCCTTCTCCCATATAGCAATCCCATTGGAAGTCGAAGTGCTCGACCCATCTGGTCCCATCCCAGACGTAGTGCGACGGCTGCGGCAGGGTCGGGTTCTTGGGCGTGGGCCCGTTGGTTGCCGTGGCGACGCATTGGGCCGCCGAACACGACGTGACGAAGACGTAGTCGGCGCTGAACGTGGGTTCTGATTGGCGGGCGGCCACGCTGGTGCCCGTCTTGTTCACGGCGTAGCGCACCAGCGAGTATTTCCCGTTCCACGACGGCATCGTCGCGTGCACCGCAATGGCGGGCACGGCAACGAACGCGATCGCGCCGAGCGCCGCGGCCGCCCGGGTGCCGGCCCTCGGTCGTGAACGCACCGTGTGAATTTACCGCCCGCGCAGCAGGAATAGGCCGTACGCGGCGATCGACTGCGCGTCGACGATCACTCCCGAGCGGATCATCTGCTCGACGTCGTCGCGGGAGAACCACGCGCTGCGCATGTCCTGCTCTTCGTGTTCGAGGTCGGCCTCCCCTTCGGTGATCCCGGTGGCCAGGAAGACCCAGCCGAGTTGGCTGGTCATCCCGGGGGCGACGTCGACCTGACCGAGCACCTCGAACGACTCCGCGCGTAGCCCGGTTTCTTCGCGGAGTTCGCGCGCGGCCAGCTCGGCCGGTTCGATGTCCGCGTGGTCGGGCGCGGCGCCCTGGGGAAACTCCCACCGCCGCGCGCCCACGGGATACCGGAACTGTTCGACCAACCGGAAACGCTGCCCGTCGTAGGGCATCACGAGCGCGTAGTGCGGCTTGTCCACCACGGAGTAGATGCCGGGGCTGCCGTCCGGACGCCGGATATCGTCCTCACGCAGCACCAGCCATGGGTTTCGATAGATCTCGCGGGACGCTACGCGTTCAATGAAGGGCACCTCGCCAGTATTGCCGCCGCCGTTACGCCCGGCCACGCCAGGTTACGGTGTCGTGTCGAACCCGTTGTGCCACAAGGCAAGCAGAGCCGCACCTGGCCGGCGCCCGGGGAGCCCCGTCTTCCCGGGATGCGACTCCGCTTGCGGGACACGGCCGTTGATTGGCAGTGACAGCGGTTCGCAAGGGTGGCACGATCTGGGTATGCACCAGGGCATGCACCGCCACATCATCGTCAGCGGCGACGACGCGCTGGCGACGACGATCGCCGCGGAGCTGCAGAATGCCGGTGCCACCGTCGTCAAGCTCGTCGACGACAACGTCGCCGACACCAAGTACGACCTCGCCGAGGCCGGGATCGCCCGCGCGGCCGCCGTGGTGTGTGCGGGCGACGATGACGCGATCAATCTCGAAATCGCCTTGCTGGCAAGGAAAGCCAACCCGGGCGTGCGTGTGGTGGCGCGGCTGGCCAACGATGTACTGCGCGAGGCGGTCGCCGACGACAACGGTCCCGGCGCGATCCTCGACGTCGCCGAGCTGGCCGCGCCATCGGTGGTCGAGGCCGCGCTGGCCCGCACGTCGCACCCCTTCGAGGCGGCCGGCATCAAGTTCATGGTGACCGGCGGTGAGGCCCCGTACGACGCCTCGCTGCGCGAGATCTACGCCGACCTGGCGCCGGTGGCGGTGATCCACGGCAAGGACTCGCCGACGCCGGGACTACTGGAAACCTGCCCGGGCCGCGACCTGACGGTGCGCGCCGGTGACTGGACGGCGATGATCGGCACCGCCGAAGAGCTGGCGGCGCGCGGCATCAGGCCGCCGCGGGCCAGCACGACGCGGGTGCGCCAGCGCCGGCTGCGGCGCGCCTTCGACGTCGCGCGGGGCCTGCGCAACGACGTCAACCCGATGTTCATGCGTGCGGTGATCGCGGTGCTGACCGTGCTGATCGGCTCAACGGTGTTGTTGCGCTTCTGCTATCAGCCGCACGCAAGGATGACGTGGGTCGACGCGCTGTACTTCAGCACCGAGACGATCGCGACGGTCGGCTATGGCGACTTCAGCTTCCTGTCGCAGCCCACCTGGCTGCGGCTGTTCAGCATCATGCTGATGTTCGCCGGCCTGACCACCACCGCGGTGCTGGTGGCGTTCATCGCCGATGTGCTGATCTCGCGCCGCTTCGTGCACACGGCGGGCCGCCGGCGCGCGCGCCACCTGCGCAACCACGTCGTCGTCGTCGGGCTGGGCTCGTTCGGCAGCCGCGTCGTCGCCGACCTGACCGCCGACGGTTACGACGTCGTCGTCATCGAGCAAGACGAGAACAACCGCTACCTGTCGACCGCGGCCGAGCTCGAGGTGCCGGTGATCTTCGGCGACGCGACGCTGCGCCAGACCCTGGAGGCGGCCCGCGTCGACCACGCGCGGGCCGTGGCGGTGCTGACCCACGACGACATGGTCAACATCGAGGTCGGCATCGTGCTCCGCGAGATGCTGGGTCCCCGGGTGATGCCGAAGGTCGTCCGGCCCGACGTCCCGATCGTGCTGCGCATCTACGACCGGACGCTGGGTGGCGCGGTGGCCGAGCGGTTCGGCTTCGACACCGTGCGCTCGACCGTCGAGCTGGCCGCGCCGTGGTTCATCGGCGCCGCGATGGGCCTGCAGGTGCTCGGCACGTTCTCGGTCGGCCAGCGCTACTTCATGGTCGGCGGCATGCACGTGGAAGCCGGTAGCGAGCTCGACGGGCTGCGGATGTTCGAGATGTCCACGCAGACCCGCGTCATCGCGATCACCCGGGCCGACGCGCCCGTCCAGCTGCACCCGCGCCGCGACGCCCGGCTGCGGGCCGGCGACACCGTCTACCTCGTCGGCCCCTATCGCGAGCTGGTGGCGACGCTGCAAAAGGGGCTGCCGCCGCAGCAGCCCGACGTCGGGCGCGACCGGCTGCCGGCCTAGAGCCGGGCGGCCACGTCGGCGGCGCGGCGAACCTGGTCGACGTCCGAGCTGGTCGGGATGAGCTGCACCTCGTCGGTGCCGATCTCCTCGAACCGCCGCAGCACCGCCAGCAGCTCGTCCTCGCTGCCGGCCCACCCGGTGGTCGGGGCCATCGCGTCGACGTACTCGGCCGGGATCCAGTTCATGTAGCGCAGCAGGTGGCGATGCACCTGGGCGCGGGCCTGGTCCGGGGCGCCGAACGCAAACCAGAACGACGTCGTCAGATGCGGTTTCGGCTTGCCCGCCTGCGCCCACGCCTCCCGCGCCACGTCGAACAGCTCGTTCTGCTTGGCGACGTCCAAATCGAGCGTGGTGCCGGCCAGCCCGTCGGCCCAGGCGGCCGCGCTGCGCAGCGTCTTGGGCCCGATCGTCCCGACGAACAGCGGCGGACCGCCGGGCTGGACCGGCGCGGGCCCGGTCGGCAGCACCGACTCGGTGATCTTCTCGCCGGCCCACACCCGCTTCATCACCGCGACGCTGTCGGCCATGCCCCGGATGGTCTGCGTCGACGGGTCGGCGCCCACGGCGTGGTAGTCCTCGATCCGGCCGCCCACGCCGACACCGACGGTCAGCCGGCCCCCGCTGAGCAGGTCACCGGTCGCCAGCCCCTTCGCCAGCAGCACCGGGTCGTGCAGCTGCGGCACGATCACCGTGGTCAGCAGCCGGACCCGCGTCGTCCAGGCGGCAAGCGCCCCCAGCAGCGTCAGGCTGTCCGGATTCGAGAACGTGATCCGCTCGCCCCAGCACAGCGACGAGAACGGTCCCTCGTCGGTGGCCCGGGCCCAACTCTCCAACACCGTGGCATCCAACTCCGGTTCCATCACCGGCATGGTCATCGCTATCCGCACGACGGCGATTCTGGCACGTCCTCAACATGGGATGCCTCCAGTGGCACCATGGGTTGGATGGCAGTAACGAGTTCGTCGATCGCCCACGTCCGCCTCACCGTGACCGACATCGAGAGATCACGGCAGTTCTACGAGAGCGTGTTCGATTGGCCGGTGCTGCTGGAAGTGCCCGAGAACGCCGACGAAGCCACCCGCAACCAGTACAGCTTCCTGTTCGGGGGCGTCATCTACGACCTGGGCGGCACGCTGCTGGGGCTGCGGCCGGTCGCGGCCGACAGCTTCCACGAGGATCGCTGCGGCCTGGACCACATCGCGTTCCGGCTCACCAGTTTGGCCGAATTAGAATCTGCCGCAGCACATCTCGACGACATCGGGATAACCCATGAGCCGGTCAAAGACATCGGGCCGTCCTACATCCTGGAATTTCGCGACCCCGACAACATCGCCCTGGAACTGACGGCACCGAAGTAACGTAGAACCATGGCCATCAGCTTCAACCACACCATCGTCGCCGCACGCGACAAGCAGAAGTCCGCGGAGTTTCTCGCCGACCTGTTCGGCCTGCCGAGCCCGAAGCCGTTCGGGCACTTCATGGTTGTCGCGCTCGAGCACGGCGTCAATCTCGACTTCGCCGATGCCCCCGAGGGCGAGGAGATTCGGCGGCAGCACTATGCGTTCCTAGTCTCCGAAGAGGATTTCGACGCCATCTACGGCAAGATCCAGGCACGCGGCCTGCAGCATTGGGCCGATCCCGGTCAGCGCAGGCCCGGGGAGATCAACGAAAAGCACGGCGGCCGCGGGGTCTACTTCCCCGATCCCGCCGGGCATGCGATGGAGATCCTCACCCGCCCCTACGGGTCGGCCTAGTCGCCGCCGCGCGGCGCCCCGTGCCGGGTGTGTTCCTGGTCGCGGTAGTCGTCGGCGAACTTCGCCACGTGCTTGGGCAGGCCGCCGGACGCGACATCGGCCACGGTGGTCTCCTCCAGCACCGAGCGCATGCTGGCCCGCAGCGCGCGCCAGACGTCGGTGAGCGCCGCCGTCGCGCCCGAATAGGGCAGGTCACCCAGCCCGATGTCGCGAACGCTGGCCAGCGGACCGTCGATGCAACGCAGCACGTCGGCGATGCTGATCTCGCTGCCCGGGCGTGCCAGCTCGTAGCCGCCGTCGCGCCCGCGATGGCTGCGGACCAGGCGATCGGTGCGCAGGTTGGTCAGGATGTCGACCAGAAACTGCGGCGGGATGCCCTGTGCGGCGGCCAGGTCATCGGTCTTGACCAGCACGCCCTCGTCGACGGTCGCGAGCTGGACCATGGCCCGCACCGCGTATTCCGCCTTGGCTGACATGCGCACGGACTCAGATTGTGCCATCCGGCCGGATGGCACAGGCGCCGTGGCGCCGCGTTAGGGCCGCAACTCCAGCAGGTCGATCACGCTTTGCGCCATTTCGTCGAGCGAATGCTCCGGGATGAGCCGCAGGTCCGGCTTCTTCGGCCGCTCGTACGGGCTGTCGACTCCGGTGAAGTGCGTGATCTCGCCCGCGCGCGCCTTGGCATACAGGCCCTTGGGATCACGCTTCTCGCATTCCTCGATCGGGGTGTCGCAGAAAACCTCGACGAAGTCGAAGCCGGCGTCGGCGTGGACCTTGCGGGCCATCGCGCGGTGCTCGGCCAGCGGACTGATCGCCGGCACCAAAACGACCTGTCCGGAATCGGCCAGCAGTGTGGCCACATGCGCCAGGCGGCGCAGGTTTTCGGCCCGGTCGGCCATGGAAAAGCCCAAGTCGGCATTCAGGCCATGGCGCAGGTTGTCGCCATCGAGAACATAAGCGGGAACGCCCTTTTCGAGCAGCTTCTTCTCAACCAGCACGGCCACCGACGACTTGCCCGCGCCCGAAAGGCCAGTGAGCCACACGGTCCTGCCCCGGGCCGCCCGGTCCTCGGCGGTCACCAATGACTTGTGCCGCACGGTATTCGGGCTGGCGGTCTGCGTCGACACGTCGCGCAGCACCATGCCCGCCGCCACCGTGCCGTTGGTATTCGGGTCGATCAGGATGAACGAGCCGGTGCTCGCATTGCGCGTGTACTCGTCGAGCAGCAACGGCACCTGGCTGCGCAGCGAAATACGGCCCAGCTCATTGAGTTTCAGCGCCGACGCCGTCTTGTCGCGGTGCAGCGTGTTGACGTCCAGCCGATAGTCCAGCGCAGTCACCTTGGCCCGGGTGGTCCGGGTGGTGTGCTTGATGACGTAGTCACGACCCGGCTCCAGCGCCGCGCCGTCGGCCATCCAGCACACGGTCGCGTCGAATTCCTGCGCGACCCTGGGCTGGTTGTTGGTGCGGGCGATCAGGTCGCCGCGCGAGATGTCGATCTCATCGGCCAGGCTCACCGAGACGGCCATCGGCGGAAACGCTTCCTCCACAGGGCCATTGGGGCCATCGATTGCGGCGATGGTGGTGGTCTTGCCGATCGGCAGCACCACTACCTCGTCGCCGGGGCGCATCACACCGCTGGCCACCGTGCCGGCGTAGCTGCGGTGGTCCTGGTGCTCACGGGTGTGCGGACGGATCACGTATTGCACCGGGAACCGCACGTCGACCAGGTTGCGGTCACCGGCGATGTACACCTCTTCGAGGTGCGACAGCAACGCCGGCCCCTCGTACCACGGCGCCGCGTCGGACTTGGTCACGACGTTGTCGCCGTGCAGCGCGGACAGCGGGATGGTGGCGACGTCCTGTACGTCCAGGCGCGCGGCGAAGGCGTGGAACTCGTCGCGGATCGCCTCGAATTTCTCTCTGTCCCAGTCGATTAGATCCATCTTGTTGACCGCCAGCACGATGTGCTGGATGCCCAGCAGCGACGCCAGGAAGGCGTGCCGGCGCGACTGCTCGAGCAGGCCGTGGCGCGCGTCGACCAACACGATCACCAGTTGGGCCGTCGACGCACCGGTCACCATGTTGCGGGTGTACTGGATGTGTCCCGGGGTGTCGGCGATGATGAATTTCCGCTTGGGAGTGGCGAAGTAGCGGTAGGCCACATCGATGGTGATGCCCTGTTCACGCTCGGCCCGCAGGCCGTCGGTGACCAGCGCGAGGTCGGTGTACTCGTGCCCGCGCTCCTCCGAGGCCTTTTCGACCGAGGCCCACTGGTCCTCCATCACGGCCTTGGAGTCGTAGAGCAGCCGACCGATCAGGGTGGACTTGCCGTCATCGACCGAGCCGGCGGTCGCCAGCCTCAACAACGTCGTCATCAGAAGTAGCCCTGTCGCTTGCGGTCTTCCATCCCAGCCTCCGAGATGCGGTCGTCAGCCCTGGTCGCGCCACGCTCCGTCAACCGTGACACCGCAGTCTCCGCAATGACCTCCGACACGCTGGCAGCCCCCGATTCCACACATCCTGTGCAGGTGACGTCGCCGACGGTGCGGAAGCGCACCGTCTTCTCCTCCACCCGCTCGTCGGCGCGCGGCTGCAGGTGCCGGTGCACGGCCAGCAGCATCCCGTCGCGCTCGAACACCTTGCGCCGGTGCGCGTAATAGATCGACGGCAGCTTGATCTTCTCGGCGCCGACGTAGGACCAGATGTCGAACTCGGTCCAGTTGGACAGCGGGAACACTCGGATGTGCTCGCCCTTGTGGTGGCGCCCGTTGTAAATGTTCCACAGCTCGGGCCGCTGGACCTTGGGGTCCCACTGCCCGAATTCGTCGCGGAAGCTGAACACCCGCTCCTTGGCGCGGGCCTTCTCCTCGTCGCGGCGCGCCCCGCCGAACGCGGCGTCGAACTTGTTCTCCCGGATGGCGCGCAACAGGGTGACGGTCTGGATCGGGTTGCGCGACGGGATCGTCTCGACGACCCGGCCCGCGTCGATGTCTTCCTGCACCGAGGCCACCACCAGGCGAACGCCGGACTCCGCGACGAGTTCGTCGCGGGCCGCGATCACCTCGTCGAAGTTGTGGCCGGTGTCGACGTGCATCACCGGGAACGGCAGCCGTCCCGGCGCGAACGCCTTGAGCGCCAAGTGCAGCATGACGATGGAGTCCTTGCCGCCGGAAAACAGCAGCACGGGCCGCTCGAACTCGGCGGCGACCTCCCGGATGATGTGGATCGCTTCGGCTTCTAGCGATCTCAGATGGCTCAACTCGTACTGCCCGGCGGCGGGGCCAGCCGTAACGTCGCTGGTCATGGCGTCCTTGTCGTAAACCCGATAAAGTTGGTAGATTTGACCATCTTTATGGTCATTGCCATCTATGGAACCAGCCCGCGTCGACGGTGTCAATGGTCTCGTGACTGGGCGTGCGCAGTGACCAACTGCGAGGCGGAGATCGTCGACCCCGACGGCCGGCTGGTCGCCAAGGCCCTCGGGATGTACAAGCTGGGCTAGAGCGTGACCTCGTCGAGCTTGCCGCTGGCGACGTCGAAGACGAACCCGCGCAGCGACACATGCTTGGTGACGAAGGGATCGTTTTCGATGCGGCGCAGCGACTGCCGGACATCCTCGGCCAGATCCGGGAAGGCCTCGGCCGCCCAGGCCGGCTTGACCCCGGTCTCGTCCTGAATGCTGCGCTTGAAGTCGTCGTCGGTGAAGGTCAGCATGCCGCAGTCGGTGTGGTGGATGAGGATGATCTCCTGCGTTCCCAACAACCGCTGGCTGATGGCCAGTGACCGGATGGCGTCGTCCGTCACGACCCCGCCGGCGTTGCGGATGACGTGGGCCTCGCCTTCGTGCAGGCCGAGGATGCGGTAGACGTCGAGCCGGGCGTCCATGCACGCCAGCACCGCGACGTGTTTGCCCGGCGGCAGGGGCAGTGGCCCCTCGAAGTTGTTTGCGTATTCGGCATTGTTCGCCAACAAATCTTCGGTAGCCGTCATCCGCTGCAGCCTAACGATCGGCCATCCGGAAGTCACTGGTCACGATCAGTGCGATCGGAAGAATGCAGCGCCGCCATCGCGCTCCGCTGCGCCGCGCTCGCTAACGTTGTCCCAATGCGGCGCAGGTGCGGTCTAACGTGATCAGATTCCTCGGCCGCCGCTTCCTCAACTACGTCGTGCTGCTGGTGCTGGCGTCGTTCCTGACCTTCTGCCTGACCTCCGTGACGTTTCACCCGCTGGACAGTTTCGTGCAGCGCCACCCGGTGCCCCCGGCGGAGGCCATCCACGCCAAGGCCGCCTCCCTGGGCCTGGACAAGCCGATCCCCGTTCGGTACGCGAAGTGGATCTCCGGCGCGGTCGCCGGTGACTTCGGCAAGACGGTGACCGGACACCCGGTCTCGCAGGAGCTGTGGCGGCGCATCGGCGTCAGCCTGCGGCTGGTGGTCCTCGGTTCGGTGCTGGGCACAGTGATCGGTGTTCTCGTCGGCGCCTGGGGAGCCATCCGGCAATACCGGCTGAGCGACCGGGTGATCACCGTCCTGTCGCTGATCGTCCTGAGCATCCCGTCGTTCGTGTTGGCCAGCCTGCTGATCCTGGGCGCGCTGCGGGTGAACATGTTCGCGGGCGTGGGGATTTTTCAGTACACCGGCGAGACCGCGCCGATTCCCCCGACGGGGTTTTGGGATGCGCTGGTCGAACGCCTGCAGCACATCGTGCTGCCCACCGCGACGCTGGCACTGGGCGCGATCGCGAGTTTCAGCCGCTACCAACGCAATGCGATGCTCGACGTGCTGGGCGAGGACTTCATCCGCACCGCCCGCGCCAAGGGCCTGACCCGCAGGCGCGCGTTGCTCAAGCACGGCCTGCGCACCGCGCTGATCCCGATGGCCACGTTGTTCGCGTACGGCGTCAGCGGCCTGGTCGTCGGAGCGGTGTTCGTGGAGAAGATCTTTGGCTGGCACGGGATGGGCGAGTGGGTGGTGCTGGGCATCTCGACCCAGGACACCAACGTCGTCGCGGCGATCACGTTGTTCTCCGGCGCGGCCGTGCTGATCGGCGGGCTGCTGTCCGACATCATCTACGCGGCGCTGGACCCCAGGGTGCGGGTGTCATGACGCAGGACACCACCGAAACGGCGGCCCGCTCGGGCGTGCACGCGGCCGGCTTCACGTCGCGCCGAGATCTGGTCATACGAAGGTTCATTCGCAACAGGCCCGCGCTGGTGGCGTTGACCCTGCTGGTGTTGGGATTCGTCGGCTGCTACGCGCTGCCGCCGCTGCTCCCCTACGGCTACACCGACCTCGACTACACCGCGCTGCTGCAGCCGCCCTCGCTTCGGCATTGGTTCGGCACCAACGCGCTGGGCCAGGACCTGTTGGCCCGGACGCTGCGCGGCATGCAGAAGTCGATGCTGATCGGGGTGTGCGTCGCGCTGATCTCGACCACGATCGCGGCCACCGTCGGATCGGTCGCCGGTTACTTCGGCGGGTGGCGCGACCGCGCGCTGATGTGGTTGGTGGACCTGCTTTTGGTGGTGCCGAGTTTCCTGTTGATCGCCATCGTCACCCCGCGCACCAAGCAGTCGAACAGCATCCTGTGGCTGATCGTGCTGCTGGCGGCGTTCGGCTGGATGGTCAGCTCGCGGATGGTGCGCGGCCTGACGATGAGCCTGCGGGAACGCGAATTCGTCCGTGCGGCAAGGTATATGGGAGTGGGCAGCCGCCAGGTGATCCTGCGACACATCGTGCCCAACGTCGCCTCGATCCTGATCATCGACGCCACGCTCAACGTCGGCTTCGCGATCCTGGCCGAAACGGGGCTGAGCTTCTTGGGATTCGGCGTCCAGCCACCCGACGTGTCGCTGGGCACGCTGATCGCCGACGGCACCCCGTCGGCCACCACCTTTCCGTGGGTCTTCCTGTTCCCGGCCGGGGCGCTGGTGCTGATTGTGTTGTGCGCCAACCTGACCGGTGACGATCTGCGGGACGCCTTCGACCCCGGCAGCCGCCAGGCGCGCCGCAGGAAGCGGCCGAAATGACGGCCCTGCTGGAAGTCAAAGACCTCAATGTCACGTTCGAGACGGCCGACGTCGCGGTGCCCGCCGCACGCGGCATGAACTACCACATCGACGCGGGCGAAGTGGTCGCCCTCGTCGGGGAATCGGGATCGGGCAAGAGCACCGCGGCGATGGCCGTGGTGGGGCTGCTGCCCGAATACGCACACGTGTCGGGATCGGTGCGGCTGCACGGCGAGGAATTGCTCGGGCTGCCCGACCAGGCGATGTCCCGGATTCGGGGCAAGTCGATCGGCACCGTGTTTCAGGATCCGATGTCGGCGCTCACGCCCGTCTACACCATCGGCAGCCAGATAGCCGAGGCCATCCGGGTGCATAACCGCGGCGTCAGCCGGGCGGACGCCCGTAAACGTGCGGTCGAGCTGCTCGACTTGGTCGGGATCGCACAACCGGACCCCCGCGCCAAGGCGTTCCCGCACGAGCTGTCCGGGGGTGAGCGCCAGCGGGTGGTGATCGCGATCGCTATCGCCAACGATCCGGATCTGCTGATCTGCGACGAGCCGACCACCGCGCTGGACGTCACGGTGCAGGCGCAGATCCTCGACGTGCTGCGCACGGCGCGCGACGTCACCGGCGCCGGCGTGCTGATCATCACGCACGACCTCGGCGTCGTCTCGGAGTTCGCCGACCGCGCGATCGTCATGTACGCCGGGCGTGGGGTCGAGATCGGCACGGTCAACGATCTCAACCGGGACCGCCGGATGCCTTACACGGCAGGGCTGCTGGGTTCGGTGCCGCGCCTGGACGCGGCGCAGGGTACCCACCTGATTCCCATTCCCGGTGCGCCGCCGACCATGTCGTCGCTGCTCCCTAATGCCTGCCCGTTCGCCCCCCGCTGCCCGCTGAAGATCGACGAATGCCTCGCGGCGGAGCCCGATCTGGTTGCCGTCGGCGACGGGCACTCGGCGGCGTGCATTCGTACCGACGACGTGGCCGGGCGCAGTGCGGCCGAGATCTTCGGTGCGTCAACGCAACCGGACCCCGTCGCTGCCGAGGCCGGCGAACCCGGCGTGGTGCTGCGGGTCAGCGGCCTCACCAAGACCTACCCACTCACCAAAGGCGTCGTGCTGCGCAGGCGGGTCGGTGAGGTGCGGGCGGTCGACTGCATCAGCTTCACCCTGGAGCAGGGCCGCACTCTAGGCATCGTCGGCGAATCCGGTTCCGGCAAATCGACCACGCTGACCCAGATCCTCGAACTCGCCGCGCCCCAGGCGGGTTCCATCGAGGTTCTCGGCGAGGACGTCGCGACGCTCGACCCGGCCGCCCGCCGCCGACTGCGGACCGAACTGCAGGTCGTCTTTCAGGACCCGGTGGCATCGCTGGACCCGCGGCTCCCGGTGTTCGACGTCATCGCAGAACCGCTGACCGCCAACGGGTTCGACCGGCGCGCATCCGAGGAGCGGGTCGCCGAGCTGCTGACCATCGTCGGGCTCGACCGGGGCGCCGCCGGCCGCTACCCCGCCGAGTTCTCCGGCGGCCAGAAGCAGCGGATCGGGATCGCGCGCGCGCTGGCGTTGCGGCCGAAGATCCTCGCACTCGACGAGCCGGTCTCGGCGCTCGACGTGTCGATCCAGGCGGGCATCATCAACCTGCTGCTGGACCTGCAGCAGCAATTCGGGCTGTCATATTTGTTTGTGTCGCATGATCTTTCGGTGGTCAAGCACCTGGCCCATCAGGTCGCCGTGATGTACAAGGGGACCGTCGTCGAACACGGTGACAGCGACCAGGTGTTCACCGATCCCCAGCACGAGTACACCCAGCGGCTGTTGGCCGCCGTCCCGCGGGCGCACCCCGATGTCGCCGGCCACTAGCATCGGCCGGGTGAGGCACCCGGTTCACCGGCTCGCGGCGCTTGCGCTGGCGATCGTCGTCAGCATTACCGGCTGCTCCAGCGGGTACCGGGATCTGCCGGAGGCGCACGCGGCCCGCGTCGGCAGCACCAGCGACATCAACCCGCGGGACCCCGCGACGCTGCGCGAGGGCGGCAACCTGCGGCTGGCAGTGTCGTCATTCCCGGACAACTTCAACGAGATGAACATCGACGGCAACACCGCCGACACCGGCGACATCGTCTCGCCGACGCTGCCCGGCGCGTTCATGACCCAGCCCGACGGCACGCTGAAGCTCAACACGGACTACTTCACCGGGGCGGAGCTGACCGGCACCAACCCCCAGGTCGTTACCTACACTATCAATCCGAAGGTGACGTGGAGCGACGGAACCCCGATGACATGGGAAGACCTCAGGTCGGAGGTCGACGCGAACAGCGGCCGCGACAAGCGTTACCTGATCGCCAGCAGGGCCGGGTTCGAACGGGTGAAGTCGGTATCCAGGGGCGTTGACGACCGCCAGGCCGTAATCACCTTCGACAAGCCGTATTCCGAGTGGCGCGGCATGTTCGCCGGCGGAATCCAGCCCCGCGGCATGACTTCCGACCCCGACGTCTTCAACAAGGGTCAGCTCGAAGCGCCGGGCCCGTCGGCCGGGCCGTTCATCGTGTCGACCATCGACCGGTCGGCGCAGCGCATCGTGCTGACCCGCAACCCGCGCTGGTGGGGCACCAAGCCGCGGCTGGACTCCATCACGTTCCTGGTGCTCGATCCCTCCGCGGTCATCCCCGCCCTGCAGAACAAGGCGATCGACTCCGCGCCCGTGAGCACGCTCGACGACGCGGTGATCGCCGAGCGCACACCGGGAATCGCGATCCGGCGCGCTCCCGCGCCCACCTGGTCGCACTTCACCTTCAACGGCGCGGCCGGATCCATCATGGCCGACGAGCGGCTGCGCCGGGCCATCTGCAAGGGCATCAATCGCCAGGCCATCGTCGACGTCGTTCAGCACGGCCTGACACCGCATCCGGTGCCGCTGAACAACCACGTCTTCGTCGACGGCCAGGTCGGCTATCAAAACAACAGCGCGCCAGGCGCTTACAACCCTGAGCAGGCCGGCAAGGACCTGGATGCGCTGGGCTGGAAGCTCAACAGTTCGGTTCGGGAGAAGGACGGCAAGCAGCTGGCCGTGCGCGACGTCTTCTTCGACGCGCAGTCGAATCGGCAGATCGCCATGGTCGCCCAGAACAATCTGGCGCAGATCGGTGTCAAGCTCGTGCTGGACGCGAAGTCCGGAAACGGATTCTTCAGCCAATACGTGAGCGTCGGCGACTTCGATATGGCCCAATTCGGCTGGGTGGGTGGCGCTTTCCCGCTGTCCGCCCTGCCCCAGATCTACACCTCGGACGGTGACAGCAACTTCGGCAAGATCGGCAACGACGCGATAGACGCCAAGATCGACGAGACGCTGTCCGAGCTGGACCCGGACAAGGCCCGCACGCTCGCCAACCAGGTGGACGCGATGCTGTGGCAGGAGGGCTTCAGCCTGCCGTTGTTCCAGACGGCGGGCAACAAGGCGGTGCGCAGCGATCTGGCGAACTACGGCGCACACGGGATCGCCGATATCGATTACACGGCAATCGGATTCATCAAGGACTGACTCAGCGGGCGGCCAGCCGCCGCCACACCGTCGGCAGCGCCGGCAGCGCGGGTAGCGCGCCCTCGGCGACGGCGGCCACCTCGATGGCCTTCCACAGCAGGCGCATGGCGGGGCGCACGGGCAGCGCGTCGAGCTTCGGGGACTGCGCGGCGAGCGTGGCGAAGTTACCGTGGCACACCGCCTCCGCGATGGTCAGCGCGGCGGGCTCGCGGAAGTCGAGCGCGCTGTGCGCCATGGTCGGCAGCCCCAGCAGCATCGACTGCGGCACCAGCTCCGCCACCCGTTCGGCCACCGCGCGCGGTGTCACCAGGTCACGCCCGCCGGAGACCACCACGGTCGGCCAATTGAATTTCGGCATCTCGGCCACCAGGTCGTACGGCTCGACCTCGAATGCCTCGGTGCTGCTCATGATTTCGCGGATCGCGGCGGCCGGGTCGAACGGCAGCCCGTCGGGTTCGGCGGCATAGTCCAGTTCGCGGAACGCGATGCGGCTGACCAGATCGATCTCGTAGTGGTACGGGACCTTGCGGCTGACCACGGCGCCGAAGCGGGACAGCATGTGCCACAACATGGTTCGTCCGCCGAGCAGCAGGTCGAGTTCACGATCCAGCAGCGATGCCCCGCCGTAGGCGTAGATGGTCGCGGCCACCTCCCCCGCCGACGGTGTCATCAACCCGGCGTCGACGAGTTTGCGAACCTTGGGCGCCAGCGTCGCGGTTTCCGGGGTGTCGCCCTCGAGCAGCAGTCCACGGATGGCGTCGCGGACGAGCGCGATGTCGTGGCGCGACAGCAGCGGTGAATCGAGGACCATTGCGTGCACCCGGCCCGGATGGCGCACACCGAGCCCGGCCGCGATGTAGGTGCCGTACGACGTTCCGTAGATGACAGCCGAGCCGACGTGCGCGTCGTCGAGCACGGCCGCGACGTCGTCGACCACCTGATCGACGGTGAACGCGCGCGGCGGCAGGTCCGCCCCGGTGTCGTCGTGCCGAGACATCCCCACGCCGCGGTGTTCGATCATGATGACGTCGAGTCCGGCTTCGGCGGCGCGGCGCCGCAGCCCTTTGTAGACCTGCATCGACGCCACACCGGGCCCGCCCGGGATGATGACCAGCGGATGGGCGGACTTACGACCGGTGCGGACGTAATACAGGTCGAACTCGTCCGGGCTGTCGGGCGACACCGGCCTGCGCACCGGGCGGACGCCGGGCATGCCCGCCAGCTTCTCGTGCACCCGGCGCCGTCTAGCGTTCATCGTCATCGGTGTCGGCCTGCCATGAACCCATTCTGCCGATACCGCCGCGGGAGGGCAGCGCGCCGGCGTGTGCCGCGCGGTTAGGCGCCGAGATCGATGCGGTGCGCGCCCTTGACGCCGTCGTAGCGGTCGGGGCTGCACGTCAGCACGATCACCTGTCCGTTGGCGCCCACGGTGTCGAAGACCTCGCCCATCTTGGCCAGCCGGTCCGGATCGGTGAATCCGAGCGCGTCGTCGACCACGACCGGGACGGCATCCTCCTTGGCGACCAGCGCGGCACCGGCCAGCCGGGCCAGGATGCCGAGTTGCTCCTTGGCCCCGCCCGACAGCGACTCGTACGGCACGGTGACGCCGCCGAGGGTGCGGCTGCGGATGCACAGGTTGCTGTCGATGTCGACCTCGAACGTGGGCCCGAAGACCGGACGGCCCAGCCGCTGCAGCTCGGTGCGATAGGGCTCGACATAGCGCAGCCGCGTGCTGTCGCGGTGGCGCGCCATCACCGATCGCAGCAGTTGCGCGGCCCGGGCGCGGCCGCCGACGCGGCAGTGTTCACTCGCGGCGTGCTCGCGTTCGGTCTCGGCGGAGTCGAGCTTGCCTTGGCGGCCCTCACTGCCGAAGACCGACAGCTCGATGCTGACCTCGCGCAGTGCACCGGCGACGTCTTCGTAGCGGTCGCGTAGTTCGTCGGCCGTCTCGGTGGCTTCGGCCAGTTCGGCGCTCACCGCGTCCGGCGTCGCGGCGGCCAGCGCCTCGGCCAGCTCGGCGGCCCGCTGCTGCGTGGCGGTCGCGACCTGCGCCTCGGCCTGCGCCGACGACGCCAGCTCCTCGTCGGCGGCCGACCCGCGCTCCTGCGCCAGTTGTGCTGTGGCCCTGTCCAGCTCGGCCCGCTGGGTGGCCGCTTCGCTCAGCAGCACGGTAGCCCGGGTGGATATCGCGGACAGCCGTGAGTCGGCATTCGCCGCGGCCTGCCGGATGGCCTCGCATTCGCCGTCGGCCGCCACGCGTGCGGCATCTGCGGCGTCGAGCTCGGCGCGGGCGGCGGCGATGTCCATCGACAGCTCGGCTTCGGCCGGGTGGTCGGAACGCAATTGCGTCAGCCGGGCCCGGATTTGGTCGGGCTCTTCGTCGCCGCACAACCCGGAGAGCGTCGCGTCCAATTGGTCTCGGCTGCTCTGCAATTCGCGGCGGCGCTGGTCCGCGGATCGTGCCGCGGCGAGGTCCTCGGCTTGGCCGGCGGACAGCGCGGCGGCCAGCCCTTCTTGTGCCGCAGCATGTTTCGCCTCGACATCCAGGGCCGTCGCGCCCGGCGTGATCCGGGCGCCCAGGACACCGGGCACCTCGAGCTCGGTGGTGCCGGTGACGGTCGTCGACCAGGTCTGACCCGCCGCCAGAGACACCCGCTGCTCGCCGACGGCGAGTTCGATGTCGGCGGCAGCGGTGAACTCTATCGCCGCCGAGATCAGCGCCAGCTGGTCGCCGGTGCGATCGACTGCGGCGGCGGCCTTTTCGATTCGCTGCATGAGCTCGTCGCTGAGCACGATCGCGGCGAGCTCCGCGCAGGCCCGGTCGCGCTCACCCTGGACGGACTCGATCCGGGCCAGCCGGGTGCTCAACCGGTCGATCTGCTCGCGATCGGCGATCTGATTGACGACGCGCCGCGCGCTTTCGGCGGCACGCTGCCGTTCGGCCAGCGTGGACAGCGACTCGGTGACCGCGGCGCCGGCCGCCTCGGCCTCCGTCTGCGCCACCGCGCGGGCCTCGGCGGCCTCTTTCGCCTCGGCCTCCGCGGTGGTGACAGTTACTGTGCGGGAATCAATTTCGGCGAGCAACCGCAGCCGCCCGTTGTGCGCGGCCGTCGCCGAGGTGCTGGTCGCGGCGGCCGCGGCGGCGACGAGTTCGGATTCCCGTACCTGGCGTGCAAGTTGCTCGATCTTGTCGACGGCGGCCTGCGCCGCGACGAGCCGGGGCCCGGCCGTCAGCCGCAGCTGCGACAGCTCGGCCACCTCTTCAGTGAGTTCGGCGTGGCGTCGTACCCGCTGGTCGACCTCGGCAACGGCGGCCACTCGCTCGGCCACACTCGACTCGGCGTCGGCCAATCGGGAAATCGCCGCTGCCCACTCGCCGGTGGCGCGCCCGGTGGGGGTGAAGTAGCGCGCGTACTCGGAGTCGATTCGCTCGATGAGCAAGGGTTCGGTGCCCGACAGTGCGGCGGCATCGCCGGCCGCCACATCGAGCGCGCGCGACAGCGCGTCGCATCCGGACAGATCTACCGCCGCGGTCGACGTGGCCTGCAGCACCCGCTGGGCATGCCACAGGTCGCTGTCCACGGTCTCGGCCAGGATCGACCGGACCCGTTCGTGGGCCTCGTCGCCGGTGAGCTGTTCGCGGCGCGGCGTCAGCACCGTCAACTCCGTCTCGCACTTCTTGTGGAAGCGCTTCCGATAGACGAAACGATATGCGCCACAGCTGATTTCCGCGGTCACCTCGGAGCCGACGTCGCTGTTGGTGGGTTTGACCTGCTTGACTTCCTTCTTCGTCGAGCGGTCCCGGGATTCCAGCAGCAGGTCCAACGCCTCGATCATCGACGACTTGCCGACTTCGTTGGCGCCGCAGACCACCACGACGCCGTGGTCGGGAAATTCGATCTCGCGGTGGGCGATGCCGCGGTAGTTGGTCAGGACCAGCCGGTGCAGCTTCACGCCGCACCCCGATCGGCCAGGCGCAACAACAGCGCCAGGGCCGCCTGCGCGTCGCCGGCGGACTCGGCGTCGCCCTCGCGCGCGGTGGCCACCAGCTCGTCGACGGCCGCGGCGGCGAACCCGCCGATGCCCAGGTCGGTGAACTCGCCGTCTGCCGGTATCACCGCGAGATCGGTGTGGCTGTCCCACGTTCGCAGGTGGGCGAACAACCGCGCGTAGCGGTCCAGGCAGGCGTCCAGCGCAGCGCGGTCGGTGACCGACAACGAACCCGTCAGCGCGAGCCGCACGACGGTGCGGTCCTTCTCGGCCATCAGGTCGAGATTCATGTCGAGGTCGGCGATGTCGCGGCTGGTGTCGACCTGATGATGCAGCGTGACGAACCGCCAGCGACCGACATGCCGGGACGTCACGGACACGGCGCCGCGTGGATCGTTCTCGTCGATGTCGACCACCAGGACGTGACCCGGGTCGGATTCGACGTCGTCGTAGTTGGTGACCTCCGGCGAGCCGGAGTACCAGACGCGGCCGGTGTCGCCGACCTGGGTGCGCGAATGCTTGTCCCCCAGCGCCACATAGTGCACGGCGCTTTTCGTGAGCGCTTCCTCGAGCCTGGCGAGCCGGATCAGCGACGGCTTGTCGCGATCGGGGTCGAGGACGTCGACCCCGCCGTGGGCGACCAGCACGCGGATGCCCGGGCCTGGTTCGAGGTCGTCGAGGACCTCGGCGACCAGATCGGTGGTCGGGGCCTTGGATCGCCACGGCGCGGCGACGATCTCAAGCCCCGGGCGCACCTGGTGAATCCCGGCCCGGTTCAGCACGTGGACGTTGTCCGGGCGTTCGGCGGTGAACTGCGCGCCCGTGTAGACCGACGACGCGTCCAGCGGATCGTGGTTGCCCGGCAGCAGGTAGACCGGAATGCCGATGGCGCGCATCGCTTGCAGGGACTGGCCGATCACCCGTGGATCGAGCTGATTGTGCTCGAACACGTCGCCGGCCACTACGACGAACTCCGCGCCGACCTCGGCCGCGAGCGCACCAAGGCCGGCCACGGCGTCGCGCCGGGCGGCCGAATACTGGGGCTGGGCCTCACCGGCCAGGAAGTGTCGGGTCATGCCCAGCTGCCAGTCGGCGGTGTGCAGGAATCGCATCCTTCGACCCCCTTCTGAGGTATGTGGCTGGCAGGGCAATGCGAGCTTAGGGCGATCCACTGACAACTCCGGGGACGCGCACCGGCATGCCTTCGAGCAGTTGTCCGAAACCTCGGCCATCCCGGTCCCGGCGGTGTGTCGTGTGCCCGCCTCTGAGCGACAAATCGCCACCCGTGCACACTCGTTGAATCCCTTGCGTCACTTTGGCTTCAGTGGTCCCTGGGCGGCATTTCTTGTCGGTGGCTCGCTCTAGTTTGGCGGTATGAGTACGGCGGATGACGCGGCGGCCACGGCGGCATTTGATGCCCTGGACAAGGCACTCGACACGGTCGCCGGGCTGAACTTCACGGCCTCCAACACGCGGAACCGGCTCGCCTCACTGAAGCGCTGCGAGCAGGTGCGCCGCCGGTTGCCCGCCGTGGAGCATCAGCTGATCAATCAGCTGGCCCGCGAGGCCACGCCGGAAGAATTGGGCGGCACCCTGCCGCCTGCGATCGCCGAGGCGACACTGATCAGCCGCGCCGAGGCCGGCAGGCGGGTGCGGGAGGCGGCCGACCTGGGTGAGCGGTGCGGGTTGACCGGCGAACCGTTGGCACCCGTGTTGGCCGCGACCGCCGCCGCGCAACACGCCGGGCGCCTGGGTGCCGGGCAGGTGGCGGTGATCCGCCGCTTCTATCACCAGCTGCCCGGCTTCATCGACGCCGACACCCGCGCGGTCGCCGAGGCGCAGCTGGCCGAGTTGGGTACGCAATACCGGCCCGACCCATTGGCCGGGTTGGCCGACCGCCTGATGGATTGGCTGAATCCCGACGGCAACTTCACCGACGACGACCGCGCGCGCCGCCGCGGCCTGGCCCTGGGCAACCAGCAGCCCGACGGCATGTCGGCGCTACGCGGCTGGCTCACCCCCGAAGCGCGCGCGTCGCTGGAAGCCGTGCTCGCCAAGCTCGCCGCACCCGGTATGTGCAACGCCGCCGACGACAACCCCTGCGTGGACGGCCCTCCGACAGAGGACGCGATCGAGCACGACGGCCGCAGCGCCGCGCAACGCAACCACGACGGCCTCAACGCCGCGCTGCGCGCGGTGCTGGCCTCCGGGGAATTGGGGCAGCACAACGGTTTACCGGCCTCGATCATCGTGTCGACCACGCTGGCCGAACTCGAACACGCCGCCGGGCACGGCCTCACCGGTGGGGGCACGCGGTTGCCGATCAGCGACGTGATCCGGTTGGCCCGCCACGCGCATCACTACCTGGCGGTGTTCGACAAGGGCAGGCCAGTGGCGCTGTATCACTCCAAACGGCTGGCTTCGCCCGGGCAGCGGATTGTGTTGTACGCCAACGACCGCGGCTGCTCGGCTCCGGGTTGCACGGTGCCCGGCTACTACTGCGAGGTGCACCACGTCGACGAGTACGCGAGGTGCGGCACTACGGGCATCGACAACCTCACGTTCGCCTGCGGACCCCACCACCGACTCCTAGGACCGCGCGGCTGGACCACCCGAAAACGCACCGACGGCCGCACCGTATGGATACCACCGCCACACCTCGACCGCGGCCAACCCCGCACCAACGCCTTGCACCACCCCGAGGAATTGCTATGCGATGGCGACGATGTCGCCTAGCGTGACTCGGATGAACGATCAGCGCACCCTGCTGCTCCTGCGGCATGCGAAATCCGCATACCCGCCCGACGTGGCCGACCACGAACGGCCGCTGGCACCGCGGGGCATTCGGGAGGCGGGGCTGGCCGGTGAGTGGCTGCGCGCCACCGCACCCGGCGTCGATGCGGTGCTGTGCTCGACGGCCACGCGCACCCGGCAGACGCTGGCCGAGACCGGAATCGACGCCCCGGTGCAATACCGCGAGCGCCTCTACGGCGCCACCCCCGGGATGATGATCGACGAAATCAACGGGGTCGACGACGACGTCAACACACTGCTCGTGGTCGGGCACGAGCCGACGATGTCCGACGTCGCACTCGGACTGGCGGGTGACATCGGCACCAACGTCGCAGCGATGCAACGTATTTCGGAGAAGTTTCCGACGTCGGCGATCGCCGTGCTGACCGTGGCCGGCGACTGGAAACGCGTCGAACTCGGCCGGGCCACGCTAGTCGAGTTCCACGTCCCGCGCTGAACGCCGCTAGGAGTTGGTGGACAGCGTCAGCTCCATGAGCTTGAGCGCCTGCGCGCACGCGTCGATGCCGGGCGCCTGAGGGTTGACCCACCAGCCGACCACCCCCGCCGCGTCGCTGGCCACTCCGCAGGCACCGTTGGGGTCGTCTGGACGCATCACGATCGAACTCACGCCCGCGATGGCCCGCGTCTCGATCTTGTACTTCAGGAACTCGGCGACCTTGCGCTCTTCGCTCAAACTGCCCTGCTCGAACCAGAACCGGGTGATGTCGATGAGGCCGGCGGGGTTGTTCGCCTGCCACCGGCAGATCGCACCCACGAACGTGCTCTGGATGTCCAGCGGATCGGCGCCGACCGTCTTGGCCAGGATGTCGCTGGTGAGCACTTCACATTCCTTGAGCAGATTCGGATACTGCTGCTGCGAATTGTTGTTGCGGGGAACGTTGCCGCCCGCCTTGATCGCCTTGCCGCCGATGGATTCCGAGCAACCGGTCAGGGTCACCAACACGGTGATGAACAGGGCCGCCAAGCTACGCCGCGTCACTTCGAATTCGCAATCGATTGGCGGGCAAGCTCTTTGGCGATGTCACACGGCGGCGGGAATGGCTTCTGGCTGAAGCTGATCGACCATTCGATGAAGTCGTCCTGGAACTGGATCCCGACCTCACACAGCGAGTCGCCCAGGTTGGGCTCGTTGCCGACGGCGATGAAGCCGCTGTGACCGTTGATGTTGATGTCGTCGACGCTGGCGCGCGACAGTTCCTCGGTCTTGCGCTCGCGTCCGATCGGGCTGCCGCGGTACCACGAGAACGAGAAATGCGGACCGAGGATGCCGCCGCCCGCGAGCCACTGGCATCCGACGGAGTTGCGGGCGGTGTTGTTGAGGCCCGACACCTTGGTCAGTTGCGCCACCGTCTGGTCGTTGATGCCACCGCATTGGGGAAACATCGGCCCGTGGTGACCCTCGGAATTTCCGGGCGCCGACGACGTCGTCGCTCCAGGCTTGTTGTCGCCGGAACCCGAGCACCCGGCAAGAACCAAAATCGTGGCCAACGCCGCGAGGGCAAGCGCCATACGGTTACGCCGCACCGCTACCCCGCTTTTCGTCAACCTGTCGCCGGTCCACACGATGCACTGTAGCGGCAGCCCTGCGGGGCAACCACCGACGCGCCATCTGAACAGGCATTTCATTCGTTTCGTCGGACGGGGTCGCGGCGCGCAACCAACCGGCCGCGCTCAGGGCCACGCCCCCGGGCAATGTGCGACAGTTACCAAATGCTCCTGGCACTGCTGCGCCAGTACATCCGGCCCTACCGCCGGCTGGTCGCGGTGCTGATGGCGCTCCAGCTGATCAGCACCCTGGCGTCGCTGTACCTGCCCACGGTCAATGCCTCGATCATCGACGACGGCGTGGCCAAGGGCGACACCGCGACGATCGTCCGGCTCGGCGGGGTGATGCTGGCGGTCACCGGGCTGCAGGCGTTGTGCTCGATTGGGGCGATCTACTTCGGCTCGCGGACCGGGATGGGGTTCGGGCGCGACCTGCGCTGGGCGATGTTCGAGCACGTCACGTCGTTCTCCGAGCGCGAGACCGCCCGGTTCGGCGCTCCGACGCTGCTGACCCGCACCACCAACGACGTGCGGCAAATTCAATACCTGGTGCAGATCGGGGCCACCGTCCTGGTGACCGCCCCGATCATGTGTATCGGCGGCATCTTCATGGCCATCCACCAGGAGGCCGCGCTGACCTGGCTGCTGCTGATCAGCGTCCCCACCCTGGCCGTGACCAACTACCTGATCATGTCGCGCATGCTGCCGCTCTTCCGCAGCATGCAGGGCCTGATCGACGGCATCAATCGGGTGATGCGCGACCAGCTCGCCGGCGTGCGGGTGGTGCGCGCCTTCACCCGCGAAGGCTTCGAACGCGACCGGTTCGGTCGCGCCAACACCGCGCTGTCGAACGCCTCGCTGACCGCGGGCAACTGGCAGGCGCTGATGCTGCCGGTGACCACGCTGACCATCAACGTGTCCAGCGTCGCGCTGATCTGGTTCGGCGGGCTGCGCATCGACCGCGGCCAGATGCAGGTCGGCTCGCTGACCGCGTTCCTGTCGTACTTCACCCAGATCCTGATGGCCGTGCTGATGGCCACCATGACGCTGGTGGTGCTGCCGCGGGCGTCAGTGTGCGCCGAGCGGATCACCGAGGTGCTGTCGACTCGCGCGGCCATCGACAACCCGCAACGACCCCAAATCCCCGCGACCGGGATCACCGGCGAATTGCGGCTCAAGGGCGTGACATTCAGCTACTCCGGTGCCGATCGGCCAGTGCTGCAAGACATCTCGTTCACCGCGCGGCCCGGCACCACCACGGCGGTGGTCGGCAGCACCGGCTCGGGAAAGTCGACGCTGCTCTCGCTGATCTGCCGGCTCTACGACGTGACGGACGGCGCGGTCGTCGTCGACGGTGTCGACGTCCGCGACTACCAGACCGAGCGCCTCTGGTCGGCGATCGGCCTTGTCCCCCAGCGGGGTTACCTGTTCTCGGGGACCGTCGCCGAGAACCTGCGCTACGGCAAGTCCGACGCCACCGACGAACAGATGTGGGAGGCGCTGCGCGTCGCCGCCGCCGACGACTTCGTGCGCGCCGACGGCCCGCCTGGTGATGGGCTGCAGATGCGCGTCGCGCAGGGCGGCATCAACTTCTCCGGCGGGCAGCGACAACGGCTGGCGATCGCACGGGCCGTCATCCGCCGCCCGGCCATCTACCTGTTCGACGACGCCTTCTCCGCGCTGGACGTGCACACCGACTCGCGGGTCCGCGCCGCGCTGCGCGAGATAGCCGGCCGGGCGACGATCATCGTTGTCACACAACGCATTACGACCGCCGCGCAGGCCGACCAGGTGATCGTCGTCGACAACGGGCGGGTGGTCGGCGCGGGCACGCACGAAACACTGCTGGCCGATTGCACCACCTATGCCGAATTCGCCGACTCCCAGACGGTGAGCGCCTTGCGATCAGGTGACGCCGGGGGCGCGCAGTGACCACGGCGTCGGCGGCACCGACCCGAGACTTCTGGGGCTCGGCGATCCGGCTGGTCAAACGCCTTGCACCGCAACGGAACCTGGCCCTGGCTGTGATCGCCCTGGGCATCACCGGGACGGCGATCGGTGTCGTCGTCCCCCGCATCCTTGGCCACGCCACCGATCTGCTGTTCAACGGCGTGATCGGGCGGGGGCTGCCGCCGGGGATCAGCAAGGCCCAGGCCGTCGCCCGGGCCCGCGCGCACGGCGACAACGCCTTCGCCGACCTGCTCTCGGGGATGAATGTGATACCCGGCCGCGGCGTGGACTTCGGGGCGGTCGCCCGAACCCTGACGCTAGCGCTGGCCCTGTATCTGGTTGCCGCGCTGCTGATCTGGGCGCAGGCGCGGCTGCTCAACGCCACCTTGCAGCGCACGATGATCGCACTGCGGTCCGACGTCGAGGACAAGATTCATCGGCTGCCGCTGGCCTACTTCGATGGGCGCCAACGCGGCGAGCTGCTGAGCCGGGTGACCAACGACATCGACAACCTGCAGTCGTCGCTGTCGATGACGATCAGCCAGCTGGTCACGTCGATGCTGACCGTGGTGGCCGTGCTGGCGATGATGGTGTCGATTTCGCCACTGCTGGCGTTGATCACGGTGCTGGTCGTGCCGGTCTCGCTGCTGGCGACGCGGGCGATCGCGCGCCGTTCGCGGCGGCTGTTCGTGGCGCAGTGGACCAGCACCGGGCGGCTCAACGCGCACATCGAAGAGACCTACAGCGGATTCACCATCGTCAAGACGTTCGGCCACCAGGCCGCGGCCCGCGAGCAGTTCCGCCGGTTCAACGACGACGTCTACCAGGCCAGCTTCGGCTCCCAATTCTTCTCCGGCCTGGTGGCCCCGGCCACGACGTTCGTCGGCAACCTCGGCTACGTCGCGGTCGCCGTCCTCGGGGGCCTGCAGGTGGCCACCGGGCATATCACCCTCGGCAGCATCCAGGCGTTCATCCAATACGTGCGGCAGTTCAACACGCCGCTGGGCCAGGTGGCCGGCATGTACAACACCCTGCAGTCGGGCGTGGCCAGCGCCGAGCGGGTGTTCAGCCTGCTCGACGAGCCCGAGGAGCCGGCGGACACGCAACCGGTCCCGGCGGGGCCGAACGGGCAGCAGCCGGCCGGGCGGGTCGAGTTTGCGCACATCAACTTCTCCTACCGGCCGGGCACGCCGGTGATCGAAGACCTGTCGCTGGTGGCCGAACCGGGACGCACGATCGCGATCGTCGGCCCGACCGGGGCAGGCAAGACCACGCTGGTGAACCTGCTGATGCGGTTCTACGACGTCGATTCCGGCCGGATCCTGCTCGACGGCGTCGACATCACCACGATGAGCCGCCACGCCCTGCGCTCGCGTATCGGCATGGTGCTGCAGGACACCTGGCTCTTCGACGGGACGATCGCGGAGAACATCGCCTACGGGCGGCCGGATGCCGGCGACGACGAGGTGCAGGCCGCGGCGCGGGCCGCCTACGTGGACCGGTTCGTCGAGACGCTGCCGGCCGGCTATGGGACCCGGGTCAGCGGGGACGGCGCCAACATCAGCGCCGGGGAAAAGCAGCTCATCACCATCGCCCGCGCGTTTCTGGCCCGCCCGCAGCTGTTGATCCTGGACGAGGCGACCAGTTCGGTCGACACCCGCACCGAGGCCCTCATCCAGCGCGCCATGTGCGAGCTACGCCAGGACCGGACGAGTTTCATCATCGCGCACCGCCTTTCGACGATCCGCGAGGCCGATCGCATCCTGGTGATGCGGGCCGGCCGCATCGTCGAGCAGGGCAACCACGCCGAGCTCATCGCCAGGCACGGCGCCTACTACGCGATGACCCAGGCCTAGCTCGAGGCCCGTCAAGAAGTCTTTGAGAATCCTCCAAGGCGGCGGTGTGACGCTGGGCGCGTTCACCACTGGCACAGCCGAAAAGGATGACAGCGATGCTCTCACACCGTCTCACCACGATTGCCGCCATCGGGATCGGCACCGCCGCCATCGGCCTCGCCGCCGCGGGAACCGCGGCGGCGAGCAGCGCCGACGACGCCTTCCTCAGCCAGATGACCGCTGTGGGGATCTCGTTCAGCTCACCGCAGGAGGCCGTGCGGGCGGGTCACCAAGTGTGCAAGGAGCTCGCCGCGGGCAAGACCGAGGCCGACATCGCCGTCGAGATCCGGAGCCAGACGCAGCTGAGCCCCAAGCAGGTGGCCTATTTCGTCGTCGACGCGAGCAACATCTACTGCCCGCGGCTGGCCAGCGAGCTCACGTAATCGGTTCGGCCACAGCAAAATTCGACTCGGAGGGCAGACATCGACGAAGCAGCGACGACGGCCGAAGTTGAACCTTCTTGTGCGGGGCGCGTTTTTAGCCTCTCCGCTGCGTTGTGTCCGAATCACGCGGGTTTACCATCGAATCCGCCCGGTTCGTATCACAATGGCAACCGGCGACATGACCGGAAGGGGCGATCAGCGACCATGGCAGACACACGTCTCGAGCTCGGTCTGCTCGGACCGTTGGAGATGAGTGTCGACGGCACATTGGTGCCGTTAGGCACCCCCAAGCAGCGGGCGGTGCTGGCCGTGTTGCTGATGAACCGCAACAGCCCGGTCGGCGTCGAGCGACTTATCAACGCGCTGTGGGCGGGCGAGCCGCCGTCGGGGGCGCGGGCGAGCATTCACTCCTACGTGTCGAACCTGCGCAAGCTCCTGAGCGGCGCCGGCATCGACCCGCGCGTCGTGCTGGCCGCGGCGCCGCCGGGCTACCGGCTGAGCATTGCCGAAAACGCTTGCGATCTGGGCCGGTTCGTCGCCGAGAAGACGGCGGGCGTGCACATGGCCGCGTCGAGTCGCTTCGAGGACGCCAGTCGGCACCTGTCTGCCGCGCTGGCGCAGTGGCGTGGGCCCGTGCTGGAGGACCTGCGTGACTTCGAGTTCGTCGAGACCTTCGCCACCTCGCTCGTCGAGGAGAAGATGCTCGTCCACACCGCCCTCGCGGAGGCCGAAATCGCTTGCGGGCGCGCGGCGGGCGTCATCAGCGAGCTCGAGTCGCTGACCATCGAGCACCCGTACCGCGAGCCGCTGTGGGCCCAGTTGATCACGGCCTACTACCTCACCGATCGCCAGTCCGACGCCCTGGCCGCCTACCGCCGCGTGAAGGCGATGCTCGCCGACGAGCTCGGGATCGACCCGGGCCAGACATTGCGTGCGCTCAACGAGCGGATCCTGCGCCAGGAGCCGCTCGACGCGAAGAAGTCGGCGAAGACCACGGCGGCGCATACGATTACCGTGCTCGACAAGCACACCCAGGTGTCGGAGCGGTCGGCCGTGGCGTACCTGCACGAAGCCTCGGGCCGCAGCTACGCGCTGCAGGCGACGGCGACCCGGATCGGGCGGCTGTCCGACAACGACATCGTGCTCGACAGCGCCAACGTCAGCCGCCACCACGCCGTCATCGTCGACACCGGGACCAACTACATCCTCAACGACCTGCGGTCGTCGAACGGAGTCCACGTGCGGCACGAGCGAATCCGGTCGGCGGCGATGCTGAACGACGGCGACCACGTCCGAATCTGCGACCACGAGTTCACGTTTCAGATCGTCGCGCACGACGGCGCGACGACGGCGCACTAGCCGCTGCCGCACGCGGTTGGAATGTTTGCCGTCGGCGCGCGGGCAAGCGACTGAGCGCATGGCGCCGAATTGGTATGGTCGGCTGGTCTCGGGTTGGTTTGGAGGATCGGCATGAGCGACGAGCAGCCCTCACGCATAGGGTCGATGTTCGGTCCCTACCACCTGAAACGGCTGCTGGGCCGGGGTGGAATGGGCGAGGTCTACGAGGCCGAGCACACCATCAAGGAGTGGACGGTCGCGGTCAAGCTGATGTCGGACCAATTCAGCCAGGACCCGGTGTTCCGCGAACGGATGAAGCGCGAGGCGCGAATCGCGGGCGGTTTGCAGGAGCCCCACGTCGTACCCATCCACGAGTACGGCGAAATCGACGGCAAGATGTTCATGGAGATGCGCCTCGTCGAGGGCACCGACCTGGAGAGCTTGCTCAAGCGGTTCGGCCCGCTGACCGCGCCCCGCGCGGTCGCCATCATCAGTCAGATCGCCTCGGCGCTCGACGCGGCGCATGCGGCCGGGGTGATGCACCGCGACGTCAAGCCGCCCAACATCCTGGTCACCCGAGACGATTTCGCCTACCTGGTCGACTTCGGCATCGCCAGCGCCACCACCGACGAGAAGCTCACCCAGCTCGGGACCGCGGTGGGCACCTGGAAATACATGGCCCCGGAGCGGTTCAGCAACGGCGAGGTGACCTACCGCGCCGACATCTACGCGCTGGCCTGCGTGCTGTACGAATGCCTGACCGGCGCACCGCCGTATCGCGCCGACAGCGCCGGCGTGCTGGTCAACGCGCACATGAGCTCGCCAGTCCCGAAGCCCAGCGCGGCACGGTCGAACGTTCCCAAGGGGCTCGACGCGGTCATCGCGCGCGGCATGGCCAAAAGCGCCGAAGACCGCTACGCCAGCGCGGGTGATCTGGCCGCCGCCGCGCACGACGCGCTCAGCGACCCCGACCAGGATCACGCCGTCGACATCCTGCGCCGCAGCCGTGAGGCGACGCTGCCCGGCACGGTGGAGATGAGTGCCACTGCCCCGCCGGCTCCCACCACCCCGCCGGCTCCGTCCCCCAGCGCCGGGCCGCGCTCGGGTCGGATGCCCCCCCCACCCCGGGGTACCAGACCGGCGGCAACTGGGGCGGCCCGCCACCGAGTATGCCGGTGCCACAACACTTTTCCGGCCCCGCCCCGTGGAGCCAGGGACCCCCGGCCAAGCGTAAACGCAACCCGTGGCCGATCATCGGCGCCATCGCGCTGGTGGTCGTTCTCGTCGTCTGCGGAGTGGGCATTTTCCTTGCCACCCAGTCCGATCCGCCCCCGCCTCCGCCCGACCCGATACCGCCCGAGCGGCTCAGCGCCCTGCTGCTCAACCCCGTGGATATGAACTCCGTGATGGGTTCCTCGACCATGGAACCGGGCAAGCCCATCCTGTCGATGGACAGCTCGCCGGTGACGCTCTCGCTGCCCAGCTGCCAGGGCGCGCTCTACACCAGCCAGGACCCCGTCTACTCCGGCAGCGGCTACACGGGAGTGAGCGGCCTGGTGTCCTCGGAGCCGGGCGACAACTACGACCACTGGGTCAATCAGGCCGTGGTGCTGTTCCCCTCGGCCGACAAGGCCAAGGCGTTCCTGCAGACGTCGGCCGCCGGTTGGAAGAACTGCGCCGGCCGGACGGTGACCGTCACGAACAAGAGCAAGAACAAGTCGTATCGCTGGACGTTTGCGCAACTCGTCGGTGCCGGCCCACCGAAGATCTCGATGATGGAGACGCAGGAGGGCGCCGACGGCTGGGAGTGCCAGCGATCGATGGGCGTGGCCAACAACGTGATCATCGACATCAACGCGTGCGGGTATCACATCAGCAATCAAGGCGACCAGATGATCGACAAGATCACCGCGAAGGTCAACAGCGAGTAGATCTGCCGCGAATCCCCAAGTTACACAGCGGGATTGGGCTAGCTCAGGTCCGGACCTTCGGCGCGCAGGTCGTCGACCGCCGACATCGCGTCGCGCAGCTTGGCCAGCCACTCCTCGGTGTGCTCACCGACTAACTTGACCGACCACGCGAGTGCGTCGGCGCGCGACCGGGCGACGCCGGCGTCGACCAGCGTGTCGAGCACCTGGCGTTCGGGTTGCTTGAGGCGCGTCATCACCGGTACGGCGATGTGGGTGAACATGATTCGTTCGGTGCCGTTCTGGGAGCCGACCTCTACGCCCCAGGAAACCTTGCGGCCGTAGCGGTCCTGCGCCTCGTCGGCGATGTGCATTCGCTCCGAACGGGTTTCCTCGCGGAAGCGCGAGACCCGGCCCGCCGCACGGGCTTCGCTCTCGTCTTTTCCGGTCCCTTCGGATTCGGCCAGCTTTCCGATGACCGTGATCTCTTCGCGGTCGACGATGACCGTCGGGTCGCCGTCGAACCAGGTTTCGGGCAGGCGCCCGGCGAACCATTCCGGGGCATCGCCCGCGTCGGGCTGCTGGGCCTGTTGCCAGCCGCCCGGGCGGCCGTACCGCCGGTTGGAGTGTTGCGTCTTCATAATTACATAATTACACCGTTACACATGTAATGGAACCCCGGTTCGCCGCCAGCGAACACCGGGGCCTCGCGGCCGAGTCCGTACCGGGATAACCGTTGATATGCGCAGATCCGAGGCGTATTTTTGAATGCGAAGCAGGCCCGGAAGCGACCAATTCAAAGCGCCGGAAAAGGGGACAGCAAGCCGGCCGCGTACGACCCGCGCAAGACGGAGTCGACGCCCCCCAGCGTCGCGCCGGGCCTGCCCTATGCCTTAAGGGACTAGCCGCGGCGCACCCGAAACAGCTTGACCTCGCTCTTGATGCCCTTGAGGCGCCGCGCGCTGGCGAACGAGCCCTGAAATGCACCGGTACCGGCCCGTTCTTGCAAGGCGTCCCAGACCGAATCCGCGACCAGCACGGTGCCCGGGCGCGCCACCCCGGTGACCCGGCTGGCCACGTTGACCGGGCTGCCGAACCAGTCGCCGGCCCTGCTGACGGCCATCCCGGACGCCACGCCCGCCCGCAGCCGCGGAAAGTCGTTGTCGCCATCGACGACCTCGACCAGTTTCAGGACGACGTCCAGCAACGGCGCCGGATCGGGACACACGAACATCACCGCGTCGCCGATCGTCTTGATGAACCGCACCGGCGGGGCGGTGATGTCGCGGGCCAGATCGGCCAGCCGGTTGGCCAGCTGCCCCAACTCCTCGGGTGACACCACCTCCCCGAGCTTGGTGAAGCCGACCAGGTCGGCGAAGGCGACGCTCACCTGGCGCGCCCCCGGCAGCGGCCTACCGGCGGCACGCTCGCCGGCGTTGACGGCCTCGGTCTCCATCATGTGGCGAAGATGCATGAAGAGCATGTCCTGGATCATCGGGCCGAGCATCGGCGCGATCTGGCCGACCAGAGCCTTGGACCCCTCGGCGATCTCGACCTCGGTGGCGCCCGGACGCATGATCGCCGAGAGCGCGGTGAAGCGCATGACCTCGGCGGCGCGCGACAGGCCTTCGGCGAGCACCCGCACGACGAGCACCACCTGATCGGGGTTGAGCCCCAACTCGACGAACCGTTGGGCGTACGCCGCGGTCTCGCCGTCGCCGCGCATGTGCACCGCCGCATCGGGGTCGTCCACCCGGGCTAGCCCGATGGCGCGCTGCACGCGCTGCAGCAGCCCCAGGTCGATGCCGTAGTTCTCGCTGATCTCGCGGGTCGACACGTAGGTGCCGTCGTCGCCGATGAGGTGGCGACTGGCCAGCAGCAGCGGCGGATTGGTCACCCGGATCTCGTCGAGGGTGATGCCCTCTTTCAGCAGCCACGCCACCAGCTCGGCGCGTTCGGTGCGCGCGGCACCGTCCAGGCCTTCGAGTAGATCGTCAATGTCGGGGACACCGTCGGCCATCTGGCCAACGTACAACGCCGGCGCGCGATGATGTGTTGCGATGAGTGCAGCGCTTCTCGAAGGGTTCCCGCCGGTCGTCGACGATCGGGCCGGGGTGCTGATCCTCGGCTCGTTTCCGAGCGCGCAGTCGCTGAGGCTGCGCCAGTACTACGCCAATCCGCGAAATGCGTTCTGGGCGATCACCGCTGAGCTTTTCGGATTCGACGCCGAGGCGCCGTATGACGCGCGGCTGGCCGCGTTGCGGTCCCACCGCGTCGCCCTCTGGGACGTACTGCACCGGTGCCGTCGGGCCGGCAGCTCAGACTCGGCATTCGACCCGAAGAGCTTGGTGGTCAACGACTTTGGCGCGCTGTTCGCGGAATACCCCACGATCACGCGGGTGTACTTCAACGGCGCCAAGGCGGCCGAGCTTTATCGCAGGCTGGCACCCAGGCCGGCATCTGTCGCGCAACGACTGGAATTTCAGCGGCTGCCGTCGACCAGCCCGGCGCACGCGACGCGGCCCGGCGTCAAGCTGGCGGCGTGGCGGGCGATAGTCGCCTCATGACACCGGAGGTCGCCGGTGCGCCCACGGCCGCGCGCGTTCGATCTGCGCGGACAGCGACAACAGCGTCGCCTCGTCGTAGGGCCGGCCGACGAGTTGCACCGACATCGGCAAGCCGTAGCCGTCGAGATCCCATGGCACCACCGCGGCCGGCTGGCCGGTGAGGTTCCACACCGGGAAATACGGAACCTGCTGGGAGACCGCGAGCAGCGTCGACACCCAGCCACGTTTGCGGTAAGCGCCGATGCGGGACGGTGGCGCGGTGGTGCCCGGCGTGAGGACGACGTCGACGTCGTCGAAGATCGACTGGATCTTGGCGCTCACCCGATCCTCGATGCCCCGCAGCTGCTCCATCCGCCGGTCGGAGAAAAACGACCCGGCGCGCGCCATGCTGCGGGTGCGCGATTCCAGCCGCTCCGGGTGCGCCTGCGCGTCGGCGTCGTCACTGATGCCCCGCAGGAAGCGGGGCAGGAAGTTCGCGTAGATCTGGGGCAGCGGATAGTCGGGGTCGGCGACGATGACCTCGTGGCCCAGGTCGCGCAGCAACGCGCCGGCCTGCTCGACGGCAGCCATCTGCTGTTGACCCGCCCGCACCGGAAGCGTTGGGACCTTGGTGCTCAAGGCAATTCGCAGCTTTCCGGGCTCGCGGCGGGCGGCGGCGACGAACTCGCCATCGGGTCCCGGCACCGTCGACGTCGCATCGAGAAACGTCGCCGCGTCCAGCACCGAACGCGCGATCGGGCCGTTGACGCTCAACCCTTGCCAGGCATTGTCGTGCGGTTCGACAGACACCCGATCACGTTGCGGTTTCAGGCCGTACAGGCCGCACCAGGATGACGGGATGCGAATCGAGCCGCCACCATCGGATCCCAGCGCCAGCGGCGCCAGACCCGCGGCGACCGCGGCACCGCTACCGCCGCTGCTCCCGCCCGGGCTGCGGCCCAGGTTCCACGGATTGCGCGTCGCACCGAACGTCAGCGACTCGGTGAAGGGGAAGATCATCAACTCGGGCACATTCGTCTTACCGAGGATGACGGCACCGGCCGCGCGCAATCGCCGCACCGCCTCGGCGTCGGAGGCCACCGCGGGTCCGTGACCGCCACTGCCGCACGCCGTCACCTCGCCGGCGACGTCGACGTCGTCCTTGATCGCGACCGGCACGCCGAGCAGCGGCAGCCGCTCACCGGCGTCGAGCAACTCCTGGGCCGCATCGGCCTCGTCGCGCGCGCTGTCGGTCAGCACCACGCGGTAGGAGCGCAGGTCGCTGTCCAAGCGCGCGATCCGTTCGAGATAGATCTCCAGCAGCTCAGGTGCGGTCACCGCACCATCGGCCAGCAGCTGCGCCTGCGCGGCCGCGCCGGCGAAGGCAAGATCGCGAGCGTCCACTGCGGCAGCGTATCCCCCGGCGGGCCCGAGATCGCCGCGGGACGCACCCAGTACCGTGGCGGCATGTCCTGCGTTTTCTGTGCGATCGTCGCCGGCGAGGCCCCGGCCATCCGGATCCATGAAGACGACGACTACCTGGCGATCCTCGACATCCGCCCGTTCACCCGGGGCCACACCCTGGTGGTGCCCAAGCGGCACACCGTCGACCTCACCGACACTCCCGCGCAGACATTGGCCGAGATGGTCGCCATCGGGCAGCGGATCGCCCGCGCGGCCCGCGCGGCGGAATTGGCCGACGCGACGAACATCGGGATCAACGACGGCCGCGCCGCCTTTCAGTCCGTATTCCACATCCACCTGCATGTATTGCCGCGCCGCAACGGCGACAAGCTGGCGGTCGCCAAGGGAATGGTGCTGCGCCGAGACCCCGACCGCGAGGCCACCGGTCAGATCCTGCGCGACGCGCTGGCGCGCATCGATGCGAACCCGTAAGATTCACGAAATCGATTTCGGGCCAAGGCTTTCGGGCTAGCCGGCAGCCTGATGCTGCCCGCCGATCCAGCAAACTTCGTGCCAGATGATGAAGCCGAGGCCTGCCCCCGCGGCGTTTTGGTACGCGCGTAAACGACAACGAGCTGAAAAAAGCGGTAGCAAACCCAATTCGGCGGTTTATTCTGCCCTAACGCGGTGAAGCTTCGCCTGTTCACCGCATGACGCAGACGGGGTGGCTGCTATGGGACGCGGGAAACGGAATCCGTGGCGGCGATTCCGGCTGCCCGCCCGCGTCGGCTGGCTCATCCTGGGGATTTACTCGCTGGCTGCCGGGCTGGTGGTCGCCTCCGGGCTCTGGGGTTGGGAGGGCAGCTACGAGACGCGGCCGGTCGACGACATCGCGGTGGTGATGTGCCTGGTCTTCACCGCGGCGTGCGCCGGTCACGCGGCCCGCCTGTCGGTCGGGCGCACCAGACTGGGCTGGCTGGCGCTGGTCACGGGCGTGCTGGGATGGGCGGTCGGTCAGTTCATCTGGGCCGTCTACGAGGCGCGGCCGGACCTGGAACACGCGACCCACCCGGCGGCCGCCGAGATCGTGCTCTGCCTGTGGCCCATCGGGGCCCTCGCGTCGTTGATCCTGATGTCCCAGGCGTCCCGGCACAGCCCGCGACGGCTGCTGCTGGACGGCGTGATCGTCACGACGTCGCTGTTCGTGGTGTCGTGGGTGTTCGTCCTGGACAAGCAGCTGCGCGAGCACAGCGATTCGCGGCCCGCGACGCTGGTGCACGTTTTCAACGACGTCATCCTGCTGACGACGGCGATCCTGATGCTGTCGCGGCGCCGCCCCAATGACCCGCCGAGCCGGACCCTGCTCGCCGCCGGGACCGCGACGATCAACATCTTCGACATCTTGACGGTGTTTCACAGCGGCGTCGGCAGCTATCACGCGACCGTGCTGGCCGACCTGGGCCGGGTGGCCGGGCTGGGACTGCTGGCGGTCGCGGCGCTGTCCAGCGTGAAAGAGCCACCCTTGCCGGCGTCGCAGAGTGAGAATTTGTCCCGGCCGCTGCTGTGGCTGCCGTACCTGCCGCTGGTGCTGGCCGCCGCGGTCGGCATGGGTCACGCGGTCGGCCTGATGAAACACGGCCCGATGCTCGCGGCGCTGACCATTCTCGTCATCGCGGTGCTCGCGCGGCAATTCGTCGTGCTCCTGGAAAACCAGAAGTTGTTGAAAGAGGTCGCCAGGGAAGCGTTTCGCGACAGCCTGACCGGGCTGCCCAACCGCGCCCACTTTTTGCATAGGCTGGACGAAGCGGTGGCCCGAAAAGGCCCGGACAGCAAGGCGATCGGGGTGCTATGGCTCGACCTCGACAATTTCAAATCCGTCAACGACGCGCTCGGCCATCCGGCGGGAGATGAGCTGCTGGTCTGGGTTGCGGGCCGGCTCACCACCGCCGTGGGCGACCTGGGCGCGGTCGCCCGCCTCGGCGGTGACGAATTCGCCGTCCTCGTCGAGGGTTCCGTCGAACAGACCCAAGCGACGGCGCAGCGAGTTCTGGAGGCCTTCAAGGCCGAGGTGGTGATCGAGAACGTTCCCATCGCGGTCCGGCCGAGCATCGGCTTCACGGTGGCCCCCGCGGCGGCCAACAGCTCCGCCGACCAGCTGATGCGCCACGCCGACTTGGCGATGTATGCCGCCAAACGCGAAGGCGGCCAATGCATCCGCAGCTTCGTGCCGGATCTGACGCTGCCCTTTACGGCTCCGGAGCCGGGCGGACCGGCGGGAGGCGTGGCCAGCCTGGCCGCCGGGGCGTCCGGCTCGCCCGCGCCCCGGGTGACAGCCCCGATCGCCCAGCTCGCGATGTCGACCGAAGACCCGCGCACCGATGTGCAGACGGCCATCCAGTGGCCGACCCCGGCGATCCGATTGGCCTTGCTGCTGTTGGCAGTTGGTGTGGCCGCCTTCGCCATCATGGGCACCCTCGACCCGCATGTCAGCCAGAGTCCGTTCGTCGCCAAGTTCCTATACTCCACGCTGAATGTGTTGGCGGCGGCGCTCATTGCGGTGCGCGCCTACCAGGTCAAGCCCGACCGGTTGGCGTGGGGGCTGATCGCGGCCGGCATGCTGTGCTCGGCGCTCGGCGACATCGTCTACGCCCTGTGGGTGCCGAATGGCCAGTCGCCCTCGGTGGCCGATCCGGAATACCTGGCGTTCTATCCGCTTGTCTACCTTGGTCTGCTGGTGCTCATCCGGGCGCGACTGAAGTGGGCGGCGCTTTCGGTGCGGCTCGATTCGCTGGTGTGCGGGCTGGCGATGGCCGCGGTGGCGGCGGCGCTGCGCGCGGGCCCCCTGCACGCGGCCGCGGCGCACCGGCCGGCGACGGTGCTGGTGGGCCTCATCTACCCGTGGGGCGACCTGGTGCTGTTGATTCTGGCCGCCGGGGTGGTGCCAATCCTGGGCTGGCGCAATGAATTCCGTCTGGCCTTGCTTATCGGAGGCTTGGTCGGTTTCGCGGTCGCGGACACGGAGTACCTTTTCGAGACCGCCGCGGGCTCGTACCGCGTCGGTTCCACCCTCGACGCCCTGTGGCCCGCCGCGTCGCTGTTGATGGCGATGGCCAGTTGGGCGCCCAGGTCGTCGGCGGCGGTGCCCACGCGACGCGCGCTCAGCTCCTATGCGGTGCCGCTGGCGTGCACGGCCGTTGCGCTCGGCGTCATTGTGTTGGGCCACAATTCGGTGCTCGCCGCCACCCTGGCCGCGTTCAGCCTCATCGCGGTCGCGGTGCGCTTCTCGGCGACCTTCCGCGACGTCAGCCTGGTGGCCGAAAGCCACAAGAGCGCCATGACCGACGAGTTGACCACGCTGCCCAACCGGCGCTCGCTGGCGACGTCCCTGACCGCGCAGTCCGGCCCCCCTGCGGGCGGACCCGAGTCGACGCTGAAGACCACATCACGCACCGCGCTGTTGCTGATGAACTTGTACGAGTTCCACGAAATCAACGACACGATCGATCGCCGTTTCGGCGACGAACTGGTGCGCCACATCGCGAATCGGCTCGCGAACAGCGTGCGGCGCGGGGATGTGCTGGCGCGGGTGGGCGACGACGAATTCGCCGTCCTGCTGACCGAAGGGGCCGACCTCATCGGCGCACGCGCGCAGGCGACCCGCCTGCTCGAGGTCTTGCGCAAGCCGTTCGCGCTGGACTCGATCACCGTGCGGGTCGACGCGTGCGTCGGTATTGCGCTGTGTCCAGACCATTGTGATCATCCGCAAGAACTGCTGAGTCGCGCCGAAACCGCAATTCCCTACGCCAAATTCGCCCTCAGCAAGATCGCCGTGTACGACTGCGCGTTCGACTCGCATCGCGAAAACGACCCCAGCCTGATCGACGAATTGCGCACCGCGCTGGTCAAGGGCAACGAGCCGACGCTGTACTACCAGCCCAAGATCAACGCGTTCGACGGCAGCGTGCACAGCGTCGAAGCGCTGCTGCGCTGGAACCACCCCAACCGCGGACTGCTGCACCCCGAGGAATTCCTGCCCGCCGCCGAAAGCGCCGGGCTGATGCGCAAGGTGGCCAACCGAACCCTCAAAGTCGCCCTCGAGCAGATCCAGACCTGGCGCCAGCAAGGCATCGCGTCGTCGGTGGCGGTGAACCTGTCGACGACGAACCTGATCGACCTCGACCTGGTCGGAACGATCGACTGGCTGCTGTGGACCCACAACCTGCCCGCGGACGCCCTGATCGTCGAGATCACCGAAAGCGCCCTCGTCGACTCGGCGCGATCCCGCAATACCGTGGCCGAACTGCAGCGCCGCGGTGTGCGGATCTCGCTCGACGACTACGGGACCGGCTGGTCGTCGCTGGCCCGCCTGCAGGACGTCTCGGTCGACGAGCTCAAACTCGACAGGGTGTTCGTGGCCAGGCTGGCCCACGACCCCCGGTCGGTCGCGATCGTGCGCTCCACGGTGGCGCTGGCGCACAGCCTCGGCGCCGACCTGGTGGCCGAGGGCGTCGAGGACGAATTCACCTTGAGCGCATTGCGCCGCTACGGCTGCACGATCAGCCAGGGTTTCGTGCACAGCCCGGCGGTGCCGCCGCACGAGCTGGAGCATTGGGTGCGCGCGCACGTCGCCGATCCCGATGCGCGTCAGGTCGAGCAGACCGGCGTCTGGGACTAGAACAGCTCCTTGGCAAGCAGCTCCAGCGTCGCGATGCGGGCCGGGGCGGTGGCCGGGTCGGTGCCGCGGTGGGCCGACGCGACGGGGTGGACCATCACCTCGTCGACGCCGAAGCGTTCGGCAAGGGCGCGCAGCTGGGCCGCGGCCTCCGAGGGCGCGCCGAGCACGGCGCGCTCGAGCCCGCTCTCGACTATTCGCTGCTGCTGGTCCGTCAGTTGCGCGACTTCGGCCTCCTCGACCAACGGCACCGGCCCCAGCGGCTGGCCGGTGCGCAGCCTCGCCATCATCTGCAAGTTGGGTAGCATCAAAGCCGTTGCCTCGTCGCGTGTTTCGGCCACCGCGGCGTTCACCGTCAGGAATGTCACCGGCTCGGGCGCGGCGGCGCTCGGCTTGAAGCGGGACCGGTAGAGCTCGAGCGCCTCCTCGGTGCCCTGCCCGGAGAAGTGGTGGGCGAACACGTAGGGCAGCCCCTTGGCCGCGGCCAGGTGCGCCGAATACATCGACGAGCCCAGCAGCCACAGGCGCGGTTCGCTTGCGGCCGCGGGGGTCGCCTTGAGCTGGTAGTCGCCGGAGCGCAGCGGAACGCGCACACCGCGGGCGCTCATCAGCGCCACCACGTCGTCGAGATATTCGGGGAAGTTCTCGATGTCACGGTCGTCCCGCCCACCGCGCAGGGCATATGAGGTCACCGGGTCGGAGCCGGGCGCGCGGCCGATGCCCAGGTCGATCCGGCCGGGGGCGGCGGCTTCCAGCAGCGCGAACTGCTCGGCGACTGCCAGCGGCGCGTGGTTGGGCAGCATCACCCCGCCGGACCCGAGCCGCAGCCGCGCGGTCTGCGCGGCCAGGTAGGCAAGCAGCACCGGCGGGCTGGTGGCGCCAACGGACGGCATGTTGTGGTGTTCGGCGACCCAGTAGCGGGTGAAGCCCAACCGGTCGGCGGTCTGCGCCAACTGCACGGTGGCCGCCAGCGCGTCGCCGGTGGACTGGTCGGTGCGCACCGGCACGAGGTCTAGGACGGAAAGGCGCACGAAGACCTCAACGCCCGTCGTAACGGGAACGTTCCCGGCTCAGTAGTCCGGCAGGGTGATCGAGTGCACGATCGCGTCGAACTGCTCCTGCGATATCGGGGCGCCGCCCGGGATGTTGTCGGTGGCCAGGAATTGGGTGCGTTCGATATAGGCGTGAAAACGCTTGAAGTAATTGATGAAGGCGCTGCCGTGGTCGATCCACTCCCCCTGCGTCGCGGCCTTCAGCTCGCCGGCCAGGAGGTAGGCGCCCAGCAAGGCAACACTGGTTCCCTGGCCCGACAGCGGCGAACAGCAGTAGCCGGCGTCGCCGACCAGGGCCACCCTGCCGATCGACCAGTGATCCATCACGATCTGCGACATCTCGTCGAAGTAGAAATCCGGCGCGGCCCGCATGTACTCCAGCAGCTGCGGCCGGATCCAGCCGTCGCCGGCCATCCGCCGTTCCACTTCGGCGATCTGTGCTTCGGTGTCGCGGTAGTCGACACGCAGGTCGGTGTCCATGAAACCGAGCATCGCCCGCGCCTCAGAGTTGTTGCGCGCGCTATACACCCCGGCCATCGTGGTGTCCCCGTAGTGCCACATCTGCCAGTGGTCCAGGTTCAGGACGTTGGGGACGGTGAAGATCGCCGCGTAGGTGCCGAGCCTCTTGATGAAGCGTTCCTCGGGCCCGAAGACCAGGCGGCGCACGTTGGAGTGCAGGCCGTCGGCGCCGATGACCAGATCGAAACTGCGCGACGCTCCACTCTCAAAGGTCACCTCGACGAGCTCGCCGCGGTTGTCCAGTTCGGCGATGCTGTCGCCGAACAGGTACTCGGTCCTGGGCAGCGTCGCCTCGTAAAGCAGCTCGACCAAATCGTCGCGCAGCAGCTCGATGTCGGGGTTGTCGATCAGGCCGCCGGTGGGCGTCGACTCGGTGTCGCGGGACAGCTCGTTGCCGTCGCGGTCGACGACCGACGACCCGCGGATTCCGGTCTTGAGTTCGGCAGCCGCGGCCAACAGGCCCATGCGTTCGAGCACTCCCAGCGCCGGGCCCCGCACATCGATCGCTTGGCCCCCCGGCCGCAACCCGGGGTGGCGCTCCACCACCGTCGCCGAAAACCCGTGCTGGCAAAGCCAATACGCCAACGTCGTGCCGGCGACACTGGCACCGGAGATCAAGACCTCAGTCACCGAATCCCTGCCTGCTTCCTGGCCGCGCCGAATACGTCGTCGAGCATCGCCGGAGTCAACCTACCGGTAAACATGTTTTGCTGGCTGGGGTGGTAGCAACCGAGCAACCGCTTGCCGGAGGGCAGCTCGGCCACCACGCCGTGCCCGAACCGCGGCTTGGGTATACCGGCGATGCCCGGTAGCCGCAGCGCGACCTGCCACGCGAAACCGCCCAGCGCCACGATGACCCGGACGTGCTCGGACACCAGCAGCCATTCCGCGTCCAGCCACGGCGAGCACGTCGTCCGTTCCGCCGGCGTCGGCGCATTGCCCGGCGGCGCGCACCGCACCGGAGCGACGATCCGAATCTTCTTGGCGCGCAAGCCGTCTGCGGCATCGACACTGGTCGGCTGGTTCACCAGCCCGGCCCGATGCAGGGCCGCGTACAGCTGGTCGCCGGAGCGGTCGCCGGTGAACATACGTCCGGTCCGGTTGGCCCCGTTCGCGGCGGGCGCCAACCCGACGATCAGCAGCCGCGGCTGCTCGGATCCCCAACCCGGCACCGGGCGTCCCCAGTACGGCTGATCGGCGAAGCTGCGGCGCTTGACCTCCGCCACCTCTTCACGCCACGTGACCAGCCTCGGGCAAGCCCGGCACACACTGCTCTGCGCGTCCAGTTCGGCTATCGAAACCGCCCGGCCGGCCAGCCCGGAAACCTGCGCGGCGTCGCGCGCGACCGCCGTCTGCGCGGTGGCCGGATCGCCCGGCCATCCGGTACCGGGCTCGACGGGCGAATCGAACAGCTGGCCGGTACGCGGGTGAGCGAGCACATGAACATCCTGCATTCAACGGACCGTGATGGTGAAATTCGATGGTCCCAATAGCCTTTAGACGTTAAATTCAGCCGCGATATCCCATGACAAACACCGCCCGCGGCCCCGCTTTCCTCATCCTGTTCGCCACGCTGATGGCGACCGCGGGTACCGGCATTTCGTTGGTCGCGTTCCCGTGGCTGGCGCTGCAGCACCACAACAGCGCGAGCGACGCGTCGATCGTGGCCGCCGCTATGACGCTGCCGCTAGTGCTCTCGACGCTGGTTGCCGGCACCGCGGTCGACTTCTTCGGCCGCCGCCGGGTTTCACTCGTCTCCGACTCGCTGTCCGGCACCGCGGTCGCGGCCGTCCCGCTGCTCGCGTCGTGGGTCGGGGCGGACGCGATCAACGTCGCCGAGCTGGCCGTGTTGGCTTTCTTTTCGGCCACTTTCGATCCGGCCGGGACGACGGCACGCCAGTCGATGCTGCCCGAGGCCGCCGCCCGCGCCCGCTGGTCGCTGGACCGCACCAACAGCGTGTACGAGGCGATCCTCAACCTGGCCTACATCGTGGGCCCGGGGATCGGTGGTCTGATGATCGCCGCGGTCGGTGGCATCAATACGATGTGGGTCACGGCGGGCTGTTTTGGGTTGTCGTTCTTGGCAATTGGCGCGCTGCGGCTCGACGGCACCGGCGCGCCGCACCGCGCGACCAGACCCGAAGGGCTGATATCCGGTGTGGCCGAAGGGATGCGGTTCGTCTGGAGGCTGCGGGTGTTGCGGACGCTCGGCCTGATCGATCTGGTCGTCACCGCGTTGTACCTGCCGATGGAGAGCGTGCTGTTCCCGAAGTACTTCAGCGACCACCACCAACCCCAGCAGCTGGGCTGGGCGCTGGCGGCGCTCGGGGTCGGCGGCGTAGTGGGTGCGCTCGGGTATGCGGTGTTGGCCAACCGCACGCGGCGACGCACGGCCGTGCTGACCGCGACCCTCGCCTTCGGCGCCGCGTCGGTCGGCATCGCGTTCCTGCCGCCGCTGCCGGTGATCCTGGTGCTGTGCGGGGTGACCGGCCTGGTCTACGGCCCGATCCAGCCGATCTACAACTACATGATGCAGACCCGGGCGCCGCATCATCTGCGCGGTCGCGTGGTCGGGGTGATGACGGGGTTGATGTATGCCGCGGGCCCCCTGGGCCTGCTGGTGGCCGGCCCCCTGGCCGACGCCGCCGGGCTGCGGATTACCTTCCTGGCGCTCGCGGTGCCCATCCTGGTCGTCGGCCTCATCGCGTGCGGGCTGCCGTCGCTGCGCGAACTGGATCGCGCGCCGGACTTTGCTGAGGACTCCACGCCGTAAAATCGGCCCGTGAGCGCCACAGTCAATGCAGACACGATGGCCGGCCTGATCGCCGCCCTGCCCGAGGGAATGGTGGTCACCGATCCGGCGATCACCGAGGGCTACCGACAAGACCGCGCCTTCGACCCGTCGGCCGGCACCCCGCTGGCCGTGGTCCGGCCCCGCTGCACCGAGGACGTGCAGACGGTGCTGCGCTGGGCCACCGCCCACCGGGTGCCCGTCGTCCCCCGCGGGGCCGGCAGCGGGCTGTCCGGCGGGGCGACGGCGCTGGCCAACGGGATTGTGCTGTCGACGGAGAAGATGCGCGACATCACCGTCGACCCGGTCACCCGCACCGCGGTGTGCCAGCCCGGCCTGTTCAACGCCGAGGTGAAGAAGGCCGTCGCCGAATACGGCCTGTGGTATCCGCCCGACCCTTCGTCGTACGAGATCTGCAGCATCGGCGGCAACATCGCCACCAACGCGGGCGGCCTGTGCTGTGTGAAATACGGCGTCACCACCGACTACGTGCTGGGCATGCAGGTGGTGCTGGCCGACGGCACCGCGGTCCGGCTCGGCGGCCCGCGGTTGAAAGACGTGGCGGGGCTGTCGCTGACCAAGCTGTTCGTCGGCAGCGAGGGCACGCTGGGCATCGTCACCGAGGTGACGTTGCGGCTGCTGCCCGCGCAGAACACGTCGAGCGTGGTGGTGGCGACGTTCGCCTCGGTCGAATCGGCGGTCGACGCGGTGCTCGGCGTCGCGGCGCGGTTGCGGCCCGCGATGCTGGAATTCATGGACTCGGTGGCGATCAACGCCGTCGAGGACACGCTGCGGATGGACCTGGACCGCGGCGCGGCTGCGATGCTGGTGGCCGGCTCCGACGAGCGCGGCCGCGCGAGCGGTGAGGACGCCGAAGTGATCGCGGCGGTGTTCGCTGAGAACGATGCAACGGACGTTTTCAGCACCGACGATCCGGACGAGGGCGAGGCGTTCGTCGCCGCGCGCCGGTTCTGCATCCCGGCCGTCGAGGCCAAGGGGTCGCTGCTGCTCGAAGACGTCGGGGTACCCCTTCCGGCGCTGGGCCGGCTGGTCACCGGGATCGCGCGGATCGCCGAGGAGCGCGACCTGATGATCTCGGTGATCGCGCACGCCGGCGACGGCAACACCCACCCGCTGATCGTCTACGACCCCGCCGACGCCGCGATGGCCGAGCGGGCGCATCTCGCGTTCGGCGAGATCATGGATCTGGCCGTCGACCTGGGCGGAACGATCACCGGCGAACACGGCATCGGCCGCCTGAAGCGCCCGTGGCTGGACGGCTACCTGGGCCCCGACGTGATGGCGCTGAACCAGCGCATCAAGCACGCGCTGGACCCGCTCGGCATCCTGAATCCCGGCGCGGCGATTTAGCTCTTTGTGTCGCGGGTGCCCGGCTGGCCGGGCCACCGATCGACGAATTTGCGGCTGATGTCGGCGGCGAACAGCACCCTCCTACCTGCGACGCTAAGAATCGGCAACAAGATGGCGGACGTGTTTTGCCATTGTCGCGTTGGACCCGAGGACGGATCTCGGCCTGTTGAAGGGTCGCATCGGCCGGTAGCTACTTCTTACGAAGTCGATTTCGAATTGCCTCCGCGTGCTTCGCCGGTAGGTGCGGCCTGTACGCGTTGAACTTACCGTCAGTGGTCCAGATATCGACAGCAGCAAAGGACCGCGTTCGCGCGTATCGATCGCGTTCGACAAGGATTGTCAAGTCGCCCGCTCCTAACGCCTTCGTCGCGAAGTGGTTAACCAGCGTCGTACCGGTTCCATTGCCGACCAATAACTCTCGAATGAACTCGCCGTTCCATGCAAGGTCGTGCAGGATCCAAGGCGGCTCATCCGAAGCAGCGAGTTCGAGTGCCTTATGGAAACGCACAGCGACCGGGTGCGGATCCGAGCATTGGACGATGAAGTTGCCAGTCTCGACGATGGTTGTTATTGGCAGAACGAACCTTACGCCATTCGCATAGCGCACCTTAAATTCGTCTCCGAAGTGGGCAGATTCCTGCGCGGTCGTTCTACCCGGGACTTCTATGAGGTGGCAAAATACTGAGGTGTCGATGAACTCGACGCGCGGTCGCATCATGACTTGAAGATTTCTGCCAGCGCTGCACGTGCAGCATCGGCGTTGACTTTTCCAGGCCGCAGGCGGTCATGAACCGCGCTGTCGCCCAACGATGTGCGTCCGACAACCTCGAAGTAGTCAGGAAAGTCCGTTAGCCGGTCAACACGGCTCCATCCAGTCGTCTTGTCGCGGCTGGCAACCACTACAGACTCGTGATCGGCGCCCGTTAGGGCGTCGAGCAGCGGTGGGCTATGTGTAGTCGCGACCGTGCGGATATTCCGCTCAGCAGCAACACTTTTGATTCGCTCGAGCAAGACGGACGCTTGCGATGGGTGTAATCCGCTTTCAATTTCCTCAACGACAAGCAGTCGGCCACGTTGAATCGTCTTGGACAATGACACCGGCTGCTTGTCGAGCAACGCTGCCGTAATCGCAAGGAATCGCAGGGTGCCGTCACTCATTAGGCGCGCGGGGACCGGGCGGACCTGTCCGCCCATCATTTCCTTCACGACCACCATGACGTCGCCGAGTGAGCTTGTAGCCCACGTCAGCTCCGACACTTGAGCCTCGGATAACGACCTTGTCATCTCCAGAAGCGTTTCCTGCACAGCCCGTTCCGAGGCAAGACGTTTCAGCGAGGCGGACAGGTTGTCTGCGTTTCGCCGCAACGCTGCATCGCGTTCAGGCACGTACTCGCGCATCTGATGCGGATCGGGGTCGAGGATGAATATTCCCGAGATCGCAGAGAGCACGATTTCGGCCACCTCGTGAACCCTGCGTCCCGCAGCCGATGTCGCCGGGACTCTCGTCGCCGCCTGTGACGTTAGTAGCTGAGTGGACCGCATGGCGATCGCCGGGTTCACTCCTCGCTTGCCGTTGTGCCACCTCACTTGTAGATCCGACGAGTGCGGATCGGGTGGATCCGACCTCAGGTAATCGACCCGACCCGCTGATCCGCGCGATGACCAGAGGTGCTCAGAGATAATTGCTAACCGCGGCGAGACTTGGATTTCCAAATCCAGTGAGTATTGGGATCCAGCATGACTAACGGTACATCCCAGCTGAAAGGCATTGGTACCCAATGGGGCACAGCCTTCGGATCCCCCCCTCACTACAGGGCCGTCGTGACCACCATCAAGGGAATCACGCAGGTCTCCACCCTCAGCGAGCGCTGATAGAACTGCCAACCCATCGATGACGTTCGACTTACCCGACCCGTTGCGGCCCGCAATCACCGTCAAGGAGTCGATCGGAATCACAGCGTCGCGAAGGCTCTTGAACTCCGGCAGTCTCAGTTCTGTCAGTTCAGCGGTCGACACAGATCACTCCTCTGGCCTAGTTCTCGGTCCGGTCCATCGATCGTCGACGCCAACCGGCTCAGCGAACCAGTTCTCATGGCCAGCAACGACAGAAACGGGATCCAAAGGCGATAACATCCGGTCCTCAACACTTTCTACTGCACGTTGTACGAGATCCCCGGGCCATTCGTGAGGCCGCTTCAAGACTCTCTCCGCAAGCGTCGCACTTAGCGCCCCCAGCTTGATTTCGCTCGCCCATCCTCCGGCTGGTAATCCGGCACGAATGCCTTTGAAAGTCTCGAACTTGAATACGCGCCCACCACGAGAGGCTAGGACGAGACCGCGAAGGTCGCCAATTTCCGCCGACAGCACTTCGTCGTGCATAGCAGCGAGTCGCTTATCGATCCACACAATACTGCCCTCTGTGGACACTGCGCGAACCATCCACAGGGCCTTCGGGGACAGGATGATTCGGTTCAACCGCAAGGCATCTTGCAACACTAACTCTCGACCGATTGAGTATTTCCGAAACTGACGTATAGCATCCCGCATCCCCACGAAGTGTCTTGGAGCAAGGGCGTCGATAGCCTCTCCAAGTTGAGGTGCAAGCTCGATGACCGTTCCCGACGAGGCGACAGTGAGAAGTGAGAAGAGCCAGGATCGAAGCTCGAAGTCTCCCTCATGTGCGTTGAGCTGTTGCTTCCACCAAGAGGCGTCCTTGCGATGGGTCCTAGCCTCGGACTCTCGCGCGAGGGCCACTTGCAATCCGGGGCGCTCGCTCGCCACGGAGCCCCCCAGTTGATCGAGGTTGATGGCTTCGGGGATGATTGCGACTCCTTGACGAAGCACCCACCCATCGCCCCAGACTTCGGCAACTCTAGTCAGTCGACGCCGCCAGTCGTCAACCTTCAAGTTGATCGACCTCTGAGGGAGCACCTCCATAGCGCATTCGACGACAGCAGACAGAATTGCACCCCGGCTCTTCCCGCGTAACCTGGTCCGAGACAGACCCCGTTCTGCCGGTCTTATAGGAGCGCCCGACCGCATCATCGCAATGACTCCGCTAATCACCATCCGTCCAACTGGAAGCCCGCGATTCGTGACGCGGTATGCCTCCGCAGCGCCGTCATTTATTTCTGCTTTGACGATGCCGAGAATGTCATCACTGAAGCCTGAGTATCCACCGGCGGACAAAAGCACTGTCGCCCAACAGGAGTCAGACTTGTAGTTGCTGAGTATCGACATCAATCGCTGCTCGCGGTCCCGATTGAGGTCGCCAAGAACACCGAGATCGCTTGCGATCTTAAGCCATTCAGTGGTTTCATCATATCGATCCCACCACCAATCGGTCAGATCGTCGTGCTTATTTGCGTGACGCCGCAGACTGGCGACGAGCGCTGATGCAATACCCGGCTCGGGATTATTTAACAAGCGCGCCTGCAGGTGGCGCAGCGCTTGCTGCCGGCCCGCACGATCTGAAAACTCAAGCGCAGCGCCCGCGACGTCTAGTAGGCCATCCTCGGCGAGGACTACGCCTGGGCCGTCCAAAACAAAGTCGACGATTTCCTGAATCGGGCTATCTTTTTGGCCTTCGTATGTTCGATCGTTCAAGAAAAGCGTTGCGGCCGTTCGCAATATCGGGTGCAGGCCGAAAAATCCATCAGCCGCAATGTCTTCGAGCACCGACCGCATGCCGCGAACTTCGCCTTTCGAATACATGCCGACGAAAAACCTGCTGACATTGGACCAGTAGGGCCTCTTAAGCAGCGCGATGAGGCAATCGTCTCGGGAGTCGCGGCCGGCTTCGTCGAAGAGGTAGACGGCGGCGAAGTATTCCCTTAAGGATTGAACGTCGAATTGGAACTCGCCGGAACCCGGATCACGCTCGACAAGACACAAGACGCGGGTCGTTAGCGCCGAGAACAACTCGCGCGCGAGTGCCTGGCCGTCTTTGCGCCCTTCGAGGTGTCGTTCCAATACCGCCTTCAGTTCTGTTCGCTTGATAGATCCCGAACTCGTACCCTCCTCTGCGCGACTGTGGATGTACCAGCCGATGTAGGCGTGTATGTCTTCGATTACCTGCCGTTCTTCGGCGAGCAGCGGCTCCTTGTCTTCAGTCTGCTCCCGGTCAAGGAAGGTTTTGAAGTACTCGGAATACAAATCAGTGCGCCGTTGGGGCAGCAACTGGCGACGCTGCAATAAGTGAAGCAGGATCGCGAGCTGCATTGGATACGAGGCAAGTTCACGAATGTGCGGTAAGTTCTGGTTCTCCAAGAACGTACTTTGAAGTCTCTCCGCAGCCTGCTCCGACAGCTTGGCCACCACTGCCCAGCGTTGCAGGTACTGCAACCGCAAGCCAAAGGTGAGTCGCCGAAGGTTCAGCTTCGGAAACTTGTCAGAAGACCAGAGAAGTGAAGTTACTCCGCCTGGCCGCGTTGCGACTAACATTGTGAGATCGTGAGCATCAACGTTTAGTCGGACGTGCGTGTCGACAATTTGCGAGCTCACTAGTTCTCGAAACTTCAAATTCGCGACCTCGTCGAGGCCGTCAAACGCAAGTAGAACTGGTCTCGTTGATACGAGAAAGCCAAGGTCTTCGACAGTGAACGAACGGCCGCCACTGACGCGCCCGAGGTTTTCTGCTATGTACTCTTCGATGGTCTTCCAGGGCTCCTCAGCCCGCGGTCGGGATCTCTTACGCCTCTGCTTATCGTCAGACTTTAATGAAGCCGCTCTACTGGCCCAATTCGCATAGTCGCGCAGGTCGAGCCGGATTGGAACTCGTCGCAGCGAAGTGAGCTCTTGCAGCTGCTGCTCCTGGCCCGTGTACTCCTCGTTCCCAAGTAGCCGTGCGCGATAGAACTGACAGATGTATTGCAACAGAGTGGATTTGCCCTGGCCAGGGCCTCCGACAAGTAGCGCGTTACTTTTCCAGCCCGGGTTTAGTAACGCCTGCGCGGCGCCCGTCACGACATAACCGTCCGCCGACTCGTCTGACGTTGAGTCCCCGGGGGCATCCTTCGCTATCCGCATCATAAGCTCAGCGACAGCAGCGTCGATTTTACACGCGAACGGCACATCGACGAACATTGAGTCGACGGACGGGCCATGTAGTTCGGCCTGTTCGAAGAGCACTTTGTCTTCGCGTGCGTAACGATTTGCAATGTACTTCTGGATAGTCGTGTCTATATCACTGCGACGCTTCGCCTGTTTCTCATGCGCCTGACGCATAGCAACAAGGTCATCGACGCTGTACGCTGCACCGTTGTTGGCGTCGACCATGCCGTGGTGCGTCGGGCATAAAAGGATGAGATTGTCGTACTGGTGCAATTTTGCACCTGGGTAATCCGGGTCATAGCGCGGCCCGCCAACTCTATAAGAGCGGATATGAGCTTGCTGACCTACCGGGTTGGTAAGTGGCTCACCGGTAGTCGTGTCTACTGAGTCCGCAGTCAGCGACTGGTTACAGCCAGGAAAGGCGCACCGGTCGAGCGCGCGAGACCAGAGCACCTTCACGACCGCAACCGAGATATTCAAAGCGCCGTTCTTTCTAGGACAGTCATTCTGAGCCGCGCAGCTTAGAGCCCATTGTGATGAACACTCGCCCAGATAAGCAACGACCGAGCGCACAGTGTCGAGGCGCGTTGATTCGCCGCGCAAGCGACGCGGCGTCGCGCTACGACAAAGCGAGGTCCGTCGCGGTGCTACTGCGATTGGTCTTGGTGGCGCGCCACGCACACGCGGTGCCGTCGTTCCCGGCTGGTTCTCGGCTTGCCAAGAGCTAGCTCGAGGCGGTGGGCGGCGGCGAAGCCGACGTCCAAAATTGTCGCCGCAATTCGCACTCGCGCCCGGCTGGCCGGGCCACCAGTGTCGAGTGCCCCACTGGCCGGGCGCCCGGCGATGCGCATGGTTGACATTTTTCAGTCGTTGTCGTACGAATGAGACATGTCATCGGTTATGTCTCAGAGTTCTCCGGTCGTGTTCGAGCTCGCGACCGCCGACACCTGGCCGAATCCCTGGCCGATGTACCGCGCGCTGCGGGATCACGACCCCGTGCACCACGTCGTGCCGGCCAACCACCCCGAGCACGACTACTACGTGCTGTCCCGGCACGCCGACGTCTGGGCCGCGGCCCGCGACCACGAGACGTTCTCCTCCGCCCAGGGTTTGACGGTCACCTACAACGACCTGGAACTGATTGGGCTGCAGGATAATCCGCCGTTTGTGATGCAGGATCCGCCGGTGCACACGGAGTTCCGCAAGCTGGTGTCACGCGGATTCACCCCGCGTCAGGTCGAGGCGGTCGAGCCCAAGGTCCGCGAGTTCGTCGTCGAGCGCATCGAAAGGCTGCGCGCCGACGGCGGCGGCGACATCGTCACCGAGCTGTTCAAGCCGCTGCCGTCGATGGTGGTCGCGCATTATCTCGGTGTGCCCGAAGACGATTGGGCGCAGTTCGACGGCTGGACGCAAGCCATCGTCGCGGCCAACACCACCGCGAACGGCGTCGCGGGCGCGCTGGAAACCGTCGGCGACGCCGTCGGGTCGATGATGGCCTACTTCACCAGCCTGATCGAGCGGCGCCGGACCGAGCCCGAGGACGACACCGTCTCCCACCTGGTCGCCGCGGGGGTCGGGGCCGACGGCGACATCTCCGGGACGCTGTCGATCCTGGCGTTCACCTTCACGATGGTCGCCGGCGGCAACGACACCGTGACCGGGATGCTGGGTGGCTCAATGCCATTGCTGCATCAGCGGCCCGACCAGCGCCGGCTGCTCGTCGACGATCCGGGCCGCATCCCCGACGCGGTCGAGGAGTTGCTGCGGCTCACCTCGCCGGCACAGGGGCTCGCGCGCACGGTGACCCGCGACGTGACGATCGAAGGCACCACCATCCCGGCCGGCCGCCGGGTGCTGCTGCTCTACGGCTCGGCCAACCTCGACGAACGCCAATACGGCCCGGATGCAGGCGAACTCGACGTGACGCGCTGCCCGCGCAACATCCTGACCTTCAGCCACGGCGCGCATCACTGCCTGGGTGCGGCGGCCGCCCGGATGCAATCCCGGGTTTCGCTGACCGAACTGCTGGCCCGCTGCCCCAATTTCGAGGTCGACGAATCCGCGATCGCCTGGGCGGACGGCAGCTACGTCCGGCGCCCGTTGTCGGTGCCAATGCGAGTGATCCCCTGATGCCAGGCCAAGACTGGCTGGCCGCACACCGCAACGAGGCGGCCGCGGACCGGATCCTGGACGCCGCCGAACGGCTCTACACCGAGCGAGACCAGGCGTCGATCGGGATGAACGAAATAGCCAGGGCCGCAGGCTGTTCCCGCGCGACGCTGTACCGGTACTTCGAGAACCGGGAGGCGCTGCGAACGGCCTACGTGCACCGGGAGACCCACCGGCTCGGCCGCGAGATCATCGCGCGGACCGGCGCCATCGAGAGCCCGCAGGAACGGCTGGTCGAGAGCATCCTGGTCACGTTGCGGATGGTTCGCGAAAACCCGGCGCTGGCATCGTGGTTCGCTACCAGCCGCCCGCCCGTCGCCGGCGAACTGGCGGAACAGTCCGACGTGATCGCCGCCCTGGCGGCGGCATTCCTGCACTCGCTTGGCTCCGACGACAACGCAGCCGTCGTCGAACGCCGGGCGCGTTGGGTGGTCCGGGTGATCGTCTCGCTGCTGATGTATCCGGCTCACGACGACAACGACGAGCGGGCGATGATCGAGGAATTTGTCGTCCCGATCATCGCCCCGGCAAGCGCTCGTCGCTAGTCGATAGCCCCCCGCCCTTCGCGGTTAGGCCATCCAATAGGCCTGCGCCTTAATCGATTTGCGTGGTATTCCGAAGTCGTCGCGCAACACGCCGGCGACCGAACGGGTGGTGCGATTGTCGGAGGCCACCCAACCGTAGTGATCGCCGGCGTCGAACGCCGCCGCCCGCACGGCCTCGAGTAACGCGCGGCCGCCGTCCTTGCGGTCGACCCAGGTGATGTCGGGGCCCACCACCACCGGCAGGTCTTTGTCGTCGTCGTGGCCGGCCTCGAGGAACACCCGCGCCGGGACGTCACCGATGGAGGCGAGCAGCGAGTTGATCGCCGGCAGCGAGGCGCTGTCTCCGACGATGACGTATCCGGCCGGGGCCGGCTCGGGGATCTCGAATCTGCTGCCCAGCACGGTCGCCTCGATGGTGTCGCCGGGTTGAGCCTCGCGCGCCCAACGCGAGGCGGCGCCGTCGTGCAGCGCGAACTCGACGTCAAAGGTGTCGGCGGCCGGATCGGGGTCGACCAGCGTGTAGCCGCGCTGGTGCACCTTGTCGCCGTTGGGAAACCACATCCGGATCCACATCGTCGGGTGCACGGAATGACGCGCGAGCATCCCACCGCCGTCGAAGCTCAGGCTCAGGTAGTGCGGGCTGATCTGCCGCCGGCCGGTCACCGTGAGCCGGTGCTCGCCTGCGCCGAACAGCTTGAGGACCGCGCCCTGCCAACCCCGCGATGCCGTGTGTTCGGTCATGTGCCCCTCCGCTGTACTAGTTAGGTTAGGGTAACCTATCTTCACGGCGAGGGGAACGGTCAGGCGGGCACCCGGGTAAAACGGTGTAGCAGCCAGGCGAGCGGGATCGTCAGTACCAGGGTCGCGACGTAGAGATAAAACATGGAGCCGGTGTAGACGTGGGCCATCACCACGTAATCCATCGCGAATTCCATTGTCACCAGGTGGATCAGGAAGATCTCGTAGGAGATCTCGCCGAGCCACACCATCGGCCGGGAGGCCAGCGCCCGCGAATACCAGCCCCGGTCGCCGAGGGCCAGGGGCGCGACGGCCAACGTGGCGATCACGGTGTAGAAGACGGTCTTCCACAGTGCCTCCGGCAGCGACGCCGGCGAGGTCGTGGGCGCGCCCCCGATCGGCGTGGCGACGATGAAATAGCTGACGATCGCCAGCGGTATGGCCACGAAGGCGTAGCAGCGCACTCCCATCGCCTGCAGCACCGTCAGAAGCATGCCGCCCAGGAACCAGGCCAGGTAGGTGGGCAGCCAGAGCCGAGCGCCGTCGGGGAACCAGTGATTGGTGTGCACCAGGATCAGCCACCCCGGGCTGATCAACATCAGCGCCAGCAGGCAACCCACCAACACCCTCGGCCGCCATTGTCGCCGGCAGATCATCGCGAGCAGCAGGTAGGCCAGGAACGGCAGCGTGACGTAGAAGGCCCCCTCCACCGCGAGGCTCCACATCTGGGTGAGCCCTTGGTGCAGGTACTTGCCGAGGTAGCCGTCGGTGTAGATCTGCGTCAGCGTGAGGTTGCGGACCAGTCCGAGCCAAGTGTGCCCGGGATTGGGTCCCGCCTCGCGGAAGTGGTACAGCACATAGGCGATCAGCACGGTGATGACGTAGGCCGGCATGATGCGCCGGATCCGATGCCGCGCATAGCGACTCACCGACGGTGGCGGGCCGTCGGTGACGGTCGCCTTCACCCACGGGCGGAACAACAGGAAACCGGACAGCACGAAGAACATCGGCACGCCGATCTCCATCCGGGCCCCGACCAGTCCCCAATAGCCGTGGGTGTACTTGCCGGTGGTGTAGGCCGCGTGGGTGCCGACGACCAGGAGTGCGGCCACCGCGCGAACACCGGTGAGCGAGGCGACCCGATCCACGCCAGCGACCTGCTCCAGGCCGCCCTGGGCGTCCTGCTCTTCGGACAAGGTCATGCGCCGTGCTTCCGGCGCGGCTTGGCGCCCTTGGATTCGGCCCCGCGACGCGCCTTGTCGGCGGGCTTGCCGCCCGACCGTTCCGGCCGAAGGTCGATCAGCACACCCGAGATACGGGTGTGCTCAAGCCTTTTCAGCGTCGCAGCGGGCAGCTTGGCCGGCAACTCCACCAGCGAGAAATCCGGCCCGATCGAGATGTGACCGAAATCGCTGCGATGCAGCCCGCCCTCGTTGGCGATGGCACCGACGATCGCGCCCGGGCCGATCTTGTGCCGCTTGCCGACGGCGATCCGGTATGTGCCGAATGCCTTTGTCCCCCTTGACTTGTCGGCATGCTCCCGGCGTTCGGTGGACCGTTCGGACCGTTCGGACCGCTCGCGCCGCTGCGGCGGCGGTTCCGGCGACATCAGGAACGCCTCGCCATCGCGGGACTGCAGCGCCAGGGCCGCGGCGATGTCGGCCATCGGGACGTCGTGCTCGCGCTCGTAGTCCTCGACCAGCCTGCGGAACAGCTCGATCCCGGCACCGCCGAGCGTGTCGGTGATGGAATCGGCGAATTTGGCCACCCGTTGGGCGTTGACGTCCTCGACGCTGGGCAGCTCGACCTCGGTCAGCGTCTGCCGGGTCGCCTTCTCGATCGCCTTGAGCATGTGACGTTCCCGCGGCGAGACGAACAGCAGCGCGTTTCCCGAACGCCCGGCCCTGCCGGTGCGCCCGATCCGGTGCACGTAGGACTCGGTGTCATGCGGGATGTCGTAGTTGAGCACGTGCGATATCCGCTCGACGTCCAATCCCCTGGCCGCGACGTCGGTGGCGACCAGGATGTCGATCCTGCCGTCCTTGAGCGCGGCGATGGTCCGCTCGCGTTGCGCCTGCGCGATGTCGCCGTTGATGGCCGCGGCGGAAAACCCTCGGGCGCGCAGCTTTTCGGCGACCTCCTCGGTCGCCTGCTTGGTGCGCACGAAAACGATCATCGCCTCGAACGTCTCCACTTCGAGGACCCGAGTCAGCGCATCCATCTTGCGCGGACCGGCGACCTGGACGTAGCGCTGCGAAATGTTCTCGGCCGTGGCGGTTTTCGCCTTGAAGCTGACCTCGAGCGGATCGTGCAGGTACTTGGTGGTGAGCTTGCGGATGGCCGCCGGCATGGTCGCCGAGAACAGCGCCACCTGTTTGTATTCCGGGGTATCGCTCAGGATGCGGTCGACCTCTTCGGCGAAGCCCATGGTGAGCATCTCGTCGGCCTCGTCGAGCACCAGGTAGTCGACGTGGGACAGGTCGAGCGTCCCGCGCTCGAGGTGGTCGATGACCCGGCCCGGGGTACCGACCACCACCTGGGCGCCCCGCCGCAGCCCGGACAGCTGCACGGTGTAGGACGAGCCGCCGTAGATCGGCAGGACGTTGATCTGCGGCAGGTGGGCGCCGTAGCGGCTGAACGCCTCGGCGACCTGCAGGGCCAGCTCGCGGGTGGGCGCCAGCACCAGCGCCTGGGTCACCTTGCTGGTCACGTCGATCTTGGACAGGATCGGGATGGCGAACGCCGCCGTCTTGCCGGTGCCGGTCTGCGCCAGTCCCACCACGTCAGAGCCGGCCATCAGCGCCGGAATCGTCGCCGCTTGAATCGCCGTCGGCGACTCGTAGCCGACGTCGGCGATCGCCCGCATGACGGGATCGGGAATCTGCAGCTCGGCAAACGTAGGAGCGGGCGTCGCGGGCGAGCTGTCCGGGTGGGTCATCGTGTGTCGAGTTTAGTGGTAGGGAACGGCTGGCACACACCGGCGAGGCGGGTACCGGTACGGTTGCGCGATGTGTGGTCGCTTCCCCGCCGTGCCCAGCCACTGATCCTCGCCATCGCGCTCGCCGCCACCGTGAGCGGCTGCGGGTCCGGAGATTCCACGGTCGCCAAGACACCCCAGGTGACGACGAGTGCCACGGCCTCGATCACGGCACCCGCCACCCCGTCGGCGCAGGCCGCCCCGACCAGCAGCGGGCCCGTCGATCCGTGCGCGATCGACCTCGCGTCGCCGACCATCGCGAAGGTGGTCTCCGAGCTGCCCCGCGATCCCCGCAGCCAACAGCCGTGGAACGTCGAGCCGCTGGCCGGCAACTACAGCCAGTGCGCCCAGCTGTCGGCGGTGATCATCAAGGCCAACACCAACGGCGTGAACCCCACCACCCGCGCGGTGCTGTTCCATCTCGGCCAGTTCATCCCGCAGGGCGTGCCCGACACCTACGGCTTCAACGGCATCGACCCGGCGCAAACCACCGGCGACACCGTGGCATTGACCTACCCCAGCGGCATCAACGGCCTCAACACCGACGTGCGCTTCCACTGGAACGGCAACGCCGTCGAGCTCATCGGCAACGCCCCGGGCCACTGAGCGGCGCACCATCGCGGAAACGCCGCAACGTCGGACCCCTCACCTACAGTTGCTGCTGTGTTCGTCACCGACGACAGCCTTGTCTACAGCGCGTCGGATCTCGCCGCCGCCGCTCGGTGCGAGTACGCCCTGCTGCGCGACTTCGACGCGAAGCTCGGCCGTGGTCCGGCCGTCGCCGTGGAGGACGAACTCCTCGCGCGCACCGCGACTCTGGGTGATGAGCATGAGCGGCGCGAGCTCGACCGGTTGCGGGCGGAGTTCGGCGACGAGGTTGCGATCATCGGCCGTCCGGCATACAGCATGGCCGGGCTGGCGGCGGCCGCCAAGGCGACACGGCGCGCGGTCGCACGGGCCGCGCCGGTGGTGTACCAGGCCGCCATGTTCGACGGCCGCTTCGTCGGATTCGCCGACTTCCTGGTCCGCGACGGCGAGCGGTATCGGCTGGTCGACACCAAGCTGGCCCGCTCCCCCAAGGTCACCGCGCTGTTGCAGCTCGCGGCCTACGCCGATGCGCTGACCGCGGCGGGTGTCTCGGTCGCGCCCGACGCCGAGCTGCGGCTGGGCGACGGGTCGGTCGTGTCCTATCGCGTCGGCGACCTGATCCCGGTATACCGATCCCAGCGCGCGCAGCTGCAGCGGCTGCTCGACGAGCACTACGCCCGCGATACCGCGGTGCGCTGGGAGGACGACGGCGTCCGGGCCTGTTTCCGGTGCCCGCTCTGCGACGAGCAGGTGCGGGCCGCCGACGACCTGCTGCTGATCGCCGGCATGCGGATCAGTCAGCGCGACAAGCTGATTGACGCCGGGATCACCACGGTTGCGGACCTGGCGACCCACGCCGGACGCGTGGCCGACATGGCGCCCAGCGCGCTGGGCAAGCTGACCGCCCAGGCCAGACTGCAAGTCCGGCAACGCGACACCGGCACTCCGCAGTTCGAGGTCGCGGATCCGCAGCCGCTGGCGCTGCTCCCCGACCCGGACCCCGGCGACCTCTTCTTCGACTTCGAGGGCGATCCGCTGTGGACCGCCGATGGGCACGACTGGGGCCTGGAGTATCTGTTCGGGGTGTTGGATGCCACGGGGAATTTCAGCCCGTTGTGGGCGCACGACCGGGTCGACGAGCGCAAGGCCCTGATCGACTTCCTGGCGATGGTGAAAAAGCGCCGCAAGCGACGGCCCAACATGCACATCTACCACTACGCGCCGTACGAGAAGACGGCGTTGCTGCGACTGGCCGGGCGCTACGGGGTGGGCGAGGACGAGGTCGACGAGCTGTTGCGCAGCGGCACGCTGGTCGACCTGTATCCGTTGGTACGCAAGAGCATTCGCGCGGGAGCCGAATCGTTCAGCCTGAAGGCGCTGGAACCGCTGTACATGGGGGCCCAGCTGCGCGCCGGTGAGGTCACCACCGCCACCGCTTCGATCACGTCCTACGCCCGCTACTGCGAGCTGCAGGCCGACGGCCGCGCCGACGAGGCCGCGACGCTGCTCAAGGAGATCGAGGACTACAACCACTACGACTGCCGGTCGACGCAGGGGCTGCGCAACTGGCTGCTGGTGCGTGCCCTGGAGTCCGGCGTCACACCCATTGGCGCCCAACCGGTTTCCGACGGCGGCGCGGTCGAAGACCACGACGCGCTGGCCGCGCGGCTGTCGTCGTTCGCCGGCGACGTCGCCGTCGGCGCCCGCACGCCCGAGCAGATCGCCGTCGCACTGGTGGCCGCGGCGCGCGGCTACCACCGGCGCGAGGACAAGCCGTTCTGGTGGGCGCACTTCGATCGGCTGAACTTTCCGGTCGAGGAGTGGGCGGATAACACCGACGTCTTCGTCGCTGATGACGTTGCACTGCTTGAGGATTGGCACACGCCGCCGCGGGCCCGAAAGCCGCAGCGGCGGGTGCGGTTGCGCGGCGCGCTGGCCCGCGGGGATTTGATGCGGACGGTGTTCGCGCTCTACGAGCCGCCTGCCCCGTCGAGCATGACCGACAACCCCGACCGCCGGGCCGCCGGCCGCGCCGAGGTCATTGAGGTCGACGACCCCGCGGTGCCGACCGACGTGCTGATCGCCGAGCGAGTGGGCAGCGACGGCAAGCCGTTTCATCAACTGCCCTTCGCACTCACCCCGGGCCCGCCCGTTTCCACCGCGACGCTGCGGGATTCGATCGAATCGACCGCGGCGGCGGTGGCCACCGGGTTGCCGAGCGTGCCCCGCGACGCGATGGCCGACATCCTGCTGCGCCGCGCGCCCCGGACCCGCAGCGGCGCCGCGCTGCCCCACGGCGGCGACACCGTCGGCGACATCACCGCGGCGGCCCTCGACCTCGACTCGTCGTATCTGGCCGTGCACGGGCCGCCCGGGACCGGCAAGACGTACACCGCCGCCGCGGTGATCACCCGCCTGGTCACCGAGCGCGGCTGGCGCGTCGGCGTGGTGGCGCAGTCGCACGCGACGGTGGAGAACCTGCTGGGCGCGATCATCGACGCCGGGCTGGACGCGGGGCGGGTCGCCAAGAAGCGGCACGACCACGACGCTCCGCGCTGGCGCGAAATCGACAGCGGCGAATATGCGGCGTTCATCGCCGACACCGCGGGATGCGTGATCGGCGGCACAGCTTGGGATTTCGCCAACGCCAACCGCGTGCGGCCCGGCAGCCTCGATCTGCTGGTGATCGACGAAGCCGGCCAGTTCTGCCTGGCCAACACCATCGCCGTGGCACCGGCCGCGCGCAACCTGCTGCTGCTCGGGGACCCCCAGCAGCTGCCGCAGGTCAGTCAGGGCACCCACCCGGAAAAGGTCGACACCTCCGCCCTGGAGTGGCTCGTCGACGGCCAGCGCACGCTGCCCGACGAGCGCGGCTACTTCCTGGACCGCTCGTACCGGATGCATCCTGCGGTCTGCGCCGCGGTCTCGGCGCTGTCCTATGAGGGCCGCCTGCACTCCCACACGGAGCGCGCGGGCGCGCGTCGCCTCGACGGTTATCGGCCCGGGGCGCACGTGCATGTGGTTGACCATCAAGGCAACTCGATCGACAGCCCCGAGGAGGCCGACGCGATCGTCGCCGAGATTCAGCGGCTACTCGGATCTTCCTGGACCGACGAGCACGGCACCCGGCCGTTGACCGCGGCCGACGTGCTGGTGCTGGCGCCCTACAACGCGCAGGTGGGTCTGGTGCGCCGGCGGTTGGCGTCGGCCGGGCTCGAGGACGTGCGGGTGGGCACCGTCGACAAATTCCAGGGCGGGCAGGCACCGGTGGTCTTCATCTCCATGACGGCCTCCTCGGTCGACGAAGTACCGCGTGGAATCTCGTTCCTGCTCAACCGGAACCGGCTCAACGTCGCCGTTTCCCGGGCACAGTACGCGGCCGTGATCGTGCGCTCGGCATTGCTGACTGAGTACCTGCCCGGCACGCCGGCGGGCCTAACCGAGCTGGGCGCCTTCCTGGCGCTCACCTCGACCGACGACGCAGGCTAGATGCGCGGGGACCGCCGGGTGGGGCCGGCGACCCGACGAACCCGGCCCGCATCCTGGACGTGAAACCCGTTGTGCGCGAAGGGCGCTGGCTCGGGTTCGCGACGCAGCACGAACTCGACGTAGTCGTCGTCGTCATATCCCTCGCCGACGGCGTCGTCACCGTCCGAGGGCGGTTCGGCCGCCCGGCGCTGCCCCGAGGGCGCGGCGCCGAGCAGGAACAGGGCGGCGACGATGCCGAACAGCGTGACGAACGCGGGCAGCAACACCGACTGCGCCATGGCCGCCGAGAACGGCTCACGCAGGAACGCGGGCAACTGCAAACCGAGGCGGTCTTCGTCCACGCCGGACGACTGCGGCATCTCGGCGCCGATGCGCCCGGTCATGAACGCGGCCATGCCCGCGCTGCCGAGCACCGCGCCGAGCTGGCGGACGGCGTTGTACACCGCGGAACCCGTCCCGGCCAGCTCCGGCGGCACGTTGCGGGTCGCGGTGGCCGTCAGCGGCGACCACACGAACGCCATCCCGACGCCCACCACGAAGAACGGCAAGGCCAGCCGCCAGATCGGCGTGCCAGGTGCCATCTCGAACGACAGCCAGGTCAGGGCGATCGCCAGCACCGAAAAGCCGAAGCCCAGCACGGGCCGCGGATGGGCACGATCGACGAGCCGGCCGACGAACGGCGCGAACACACCGTTGGCGACGGCCATCGGCGCGATCAAGAGGGCCGAGCGCGTCGGCGACAACCCGCACACGGACTGCGTGTAGAACGTCAGCGGCAGCATCATCGCGGTCGCCGCGAACGACGTGACGGCCACCCCGATGCTGCACAGGCTGAAGTCGCGGTCGCCGAAGATCTGCAGCGGGATCATCGGCTCGCGGGGATTCACCGACTGCCAATAGACAAAGGCAGTCATGCAGCCGATCCCCGTCACGATCAGCGCCCAGATCCACGGCTGCCAGTGCGCGCCCTCACCCTCTTGCAGTCCGAACACGATGCAGAACATGCCGACCGTGGACAGCGCGACGCCGATCATGTCGAACCGGTGGGCCTGGGTGGGCAGCTCCGGCACCAGCCATACCGCCAGCGCGATCCCCGCTATGCCGATGGGGACGTTGACGAAGAAGATCCACTCCCACCCGAGCCCGTCGACCAACACGCCGCCGGCCAGCGGTCCCACCAGGCTGGCGACCCCGGCGGTGGAGCCCCACACGCTTACCGCGACACCGCGCCGCTGCGGCGGGAAGATCCGGGTGATGGTGGACAGCGTCTGCGGCGTCAGCACCCCGGCGCCGACGCCCTGCACCACCCGGGCGGCGATCAGCATGGCGGCACTGCCCGACAGCCCGCACCACATCGAGGCGAGGGTGAACACCAGCAGGCCGATCAGATAGAGGTTCTTCGGGCCGAACCGGTCACCGAGCCGGCCCGCCACCATCAGCACGACCGCATAGCCCAGCAGGTAGGCGCTGGTCACCCACACGACGGTGCCGTAACCGATGTGCAGGTCGGTCATGATGGTCGGGTTCGCGATGGCGACGATGGTCGAGTCGACCATGATCATGAAAAAGCCGATCATCATCGCCCACAGCGCGTGCCAGGGGTTCGGTGGCCGGGCTTGCCCGGGCGCCCGCGACGTCGGCGTGGTCATCTACCCCACCTCGTTTCGGCTCCCCAGCATGCTGTCGGCGATGCTGTCGGGACTGCAATGGCCCACCTGACCCGGATCGCCACCGACAGCCTGCATTATCCCGGGTGGGGCAACGGGCGCCGCAGCCGCGGACCCGATAGCCGGAAACTTCGCAGCTCGGCCCGGGTTTAGCAAACACGAGTTAGCCTGAAAGGGTTGTTGTTCACTCCGAGAGGCAATATGAGCGCCCGACGCACCCAGCGAAGCTCCGCTCCCGATTGGCCGCCGGGCGCCTCAACCGGCCGACCCAAGGCATCCGCGCGCGCGTTGGCGCAGGTCATCGAGCGCAGCACCCGGATCCAGGCCCCGGCCGCGGCGGCCTACGTCGCCCGGTTACGACGGGCGCATCCCGGGGCCAGCCCCGCCGAAATCGTCGCCATGCTGGAAAAGCGCTACCTGACCGCGCTGACGGCCAGCGGCGCGGCGGTGGGATCGGCGGCGACCTTCCCGGGCATCGGCACACTGACGGCGATGTCCGCGGGCGCCGGCGAAACCGTCTTCTTCATGGAGGCGACCGCCGTGTTCGTGCTGGCGAACGCCGTCGTGTACGGCGTCCCCGCCGACCATCGCGAGCGGCGCCGCGCCTTGGTGCTGTCGGTCCTGGTGGGCGACGACAGCAGGCGCGCGATCGGCGAGCTGATCGGCCCGGCGCGTACCAACGGCGGCTGGCTGGCCGAGGGAATGGCCTCGCTGCCGCTGTCGAGCCTGGGGCGGTTGAACAGCCGGATGCTCAAGTACTTCGTCAAGCGGTACGCAATGCGGCGCGGCGCGCTGATGTTCGGCAAGCTGCTGCCCGTCGGCATCGGCGCGGCTGTCGGCGGCGCCGGCAACCGCATCCTGGGCAGAAAGATCGTCCGCAACGCCCGCCAGGCGTTCGGCGTCCCGCCGGCCCGTTGGCCCGCCGCCCTGCACGTGCTGCCGACGGCGCACGACGCCGGCTAGCGGTCCACCCATCCATCTGGCGAATTGCCGGCGAAGCGATAGCCTTTTATGGGGCGGAAGTGCTTTCCAGCCGCCACGGGTGTGAGGTACTCCGCCGGCCGGGGTGCGAAGAATCGCAGGCGATCAGCAATAGCGCTGCAGAGCCTGCACGACACGAGAATTGAGGCGAACAGCGGTCGTGAGCAACATTAGTTCACCGTTCGGGCAGAACGAATGGCTGGTCGAGGAGATGTACCGCAAGTTCCGCGACGACCCGTCGTCGGTGGATCCGAGCTGGCACGAGTTCCTGGTGGACTACAACCCCGAGCCCCCTGCACCCGCTTCGAAGGCCCCGACTCCCCCGCCGGCCGAAGGCGACGAGGTGCAGGTGCTGCGCGGCGCCGCCGCGGCCGTCGTCAAGAACATGTCCGCCTCGCTGGACGTCCCGACGGCGACCAGTGTGCGGGCCGTCCCCGCCAAGCTGATGATCGACAACCGCATCGTCATCAACAACCAACTCAAGCGCACCCGCGGCGGCAAGATCTCGTTCACCCATCTGCTGGGCTACGCGCTGGTGCGGGCGGTTAAGAAGTTCCCGAACATGAACCGGCACTTCGCCGAGGTCGACGGCAAGCCCACCGCGGTGACCCCGGCGCACACCAATCTCGGTCTGGCCATTGACCTTCAGGGCAAGGACGGCAAGCGCTCGCTGGTGGTGGCCGGCATCAAGGGCTGCGAGGAGATGCGGTTCGCCGAGTTCGTCTCCGCCTACGAGGACATCGTGCGGCGCGCCCGCGACGGCAAGCTGACCGCCGAAGACTTTGCGGGCGTGACGATTTCGCTGACCAACCCGGGCACCATCGGCACGGTGCACTCGGTGCCCCGGCTGATGTCGGGGCAGGGCGCCATCATCGGCGTCGGGGCCATGGAATACCCCGCCGAATTCCAGGGCGCCAGCGAGGAGCGCATCGCAGAGCTGGGCATCGGCAAGCTGATCACGCTGACCTCCACGTACGACCACCGCATCATCCAGGGCGCGGAATCCGGTGACTTCCTGCGCACCATCCACGAGATGCTGCTCTCGGATTCGTTCTGGGACGAGATCTTCCGCGAGTTGGGCAACCCGTATCTGCCGATCCGCTGGAGCACCGACAACCCGGACTCGATCGTCGACAAGAACGCCCGGGTGATGGAGCTGATCGCGGCCTACCGCAACCGCGGACACCTGATGGCCGACATCGACCCGCTGCGCCTGGACACCACCCGGTTCCGCAGCCACCCCGACCTCGAGTTGCTCAACCACGGCCTGACGCTGTGGGACCTCGATCGGCAGTTCAAGGTCAACGGCTTTGGCGGTTGGGAGTACAAGAAGCTGCGCGACGTGCTGGGCCTGCTGCGCGACGCCTACTGCCGCCACATCGGCGTGGAATACACCCACATCCTCGAGCCCGAGCAACAGCGCTGGCTGCAAGAGCGGGTCGAGACAAAGCACGTCAAGCCGACGGTGGGCGAACAGAAGTACATCCTGAGCAAGCTCAACGCCGCCGAGGCTTTCGAAACCTTCCTGCAGACCAAATATGTTGGGCAGAAACGCTTCTCGCTGGAGGGCGCCGAAAGCCAGATCCCGCTGATGGACGCGGCGATCGACCAGTGCGCCGAGCACGGCCTGGACGAGGTCGTCATCGCGATGCCGCACCGCGGGCGGCTCAATGTGCTGGCCAACATCGTCGGCAAGCCGTACTCGCAGATCTTCAGCGAGTTCGAGGGCAACCTCAACCCGTCGCAGGCGCACGGGTCCGGTGACGTCAAGTACCACCTCGGTGCCACCGGCGTGTACCTACAGATGTTCGGCGACAACGACATTCAAGTGTCGCTGACGGCAAATCCGTCGCACCTGGAAGCAGTCGACCCGGTGGTGGAGGGCCTGGTCCGGGCCAAGCAGGACCTGCTGGACAAGGGCGACAGCGACGACGGCTTCTCGGTGGTGCCGCTGATGCTGCACGGCGACGCCGCGTTCGCCGGCCAGGGTGTGGTCGCCGAGACGCTGAACCTGGCGCTGCTGCCGGGGTACCGCGTCGGCGGCACCATCCACGTGATCGTCAACAACCAGATCGGCTTCACCACCGCCCCCGAGTACTCGCGCTCCAGCGAGTACTGCACGGACGTGGCGAAAATGATTGGCGCGCCGATCTTTCACGTCAACGGCGACGACCCGGAGGCGTGCGCGTGGGTGGCGCGGCTGGCCGTGGACTTCCGCCAGACGTTCCGCAAGGACGTCATCATCGACATGCTGTGCTACCGCAGGCGCGGGCACAACGAGGGCGACGACCCGTCGATGACCAACCCCTACATGTACGACGTCGTCGACACCAAGCGCGGTGCCCGCAAGAGCTACACCGAAGCCCTGATCGGCCGCGGCGACATCTCGATGAAGGAGGCCGAGGACGCGCTGCGCGACTACCAAGGCCAACTCGAGCAGGTGTTCAACGAAGTCCGTGAGGTGGAAAAGCACGGCGCGCTGCCGAGCGAATCGGTGGAGGCCGACCAGCTGGTGCCCGCGGGGTTGTCCACGGCGGTGGACAAGTCGCTGCTGGCCCGCATCGGCGACGCGTTCCTGGCCGTCCCCGACGGATTCACCGTGCACCCACGCGTGCAGCCGGTGCTCGAGAAGCGCCGCGAGATGGCCTACGAGGGCAAGATCGACTGGGCCTTCGGCGAGCTGCTGGCCCTGGGATCGCTGGTCGCCGAGGGCAAGCTGATCCGGCTGTCGGGGCAGGACACCCGGCGCGGCACCTTCTCGCAGCGGCATTCGGTGATCATCGACCGCCAGACCGGCCAGGAGTTCACTCCGCTGCAGCTGCTGGCGACCAACTCCGACGGCACCCCGTCGGGCGGCAAGTTCTTGGTCTACGACTCACCGCTGTCCGAGTACGCCGCCGTGGGATTCGAGTACGGCTACACCGTGGGCAACCCGGACGCACTTGTGTTGTGGGAGGGGCAGTTCGGCGACTTCGTGAACGGCGCGCAGTCGATCATCGACGAGTTCATCAGCTCCGGTGAGGCCAAGTGGGGCCAGCTGTCCAACGTCGTGCTGCTGCTGCCGCACGGCCACGAGGGCCAGGGCCCGGACCACACCTCCGGCCGCATCGAACGCTTCCTGCAACTGTGGGCCGAGGGTTCGATGACGATCGCGGTGCCGTCGACGCCGTCGAACTACTTCCACCTGTTGCGCCGGCACGCGCTGGACGGTGTGCAGCGCCCACTGATCGTGTTCACCCCGAAGTCGATGCTGCGCAACAAGGCGGCGGTCAGCGACGTGCGGGACTTCACCGAGATCAAGTTCCGCTCGGTGCTCGAGGAGCCCACCTACGAGGAGGGCATCGGCGATCGCAGCAAGGTCAGCCGGATCCTGCTGACCAGCGGCAAGATCTACTACGAGCTGGTCGCCCGCAAGGCCAAGGACAACCGCGACGACGTGGCGATCGTGCGGATCGAGCAGCTCGCGCCGCTGCCGAAACGGCGACTCAACGAAACGCTGGACCGCTACCCGGCCGCCAACCAGTTCTTCTGGGTGCAGGAGGAACCGGCCAACCAGGGCGCGTGGCCGCGGTTCGGCTTGGAGCTGCCCGAGCTGCTGCCGGACAAGCTGACCGGGATCAAGCGCATCTCCCGCCGGGCGATGTCGGCCCCGTCGTCGGGTTCGTCCAAGGTGCACGCCGTCGAGCAGCAGGAGATCCTCGACATCGCGTTCGGCTGAGCCTGAGACACCCGGCGTTATCAGGGACCGCCGGTACCGGTTAACCTCGACGCAGATTCTTCTTCACGAGGGAGCGTGTTCATGCGGGGATTCGCAGGCAAGGTCGCGGTGGTCACCGGCGCGGGTTCGGGCATCGGGCAGGCGCTGGCCATCGAGCTGGGCCGTTCCGGCGCCAGCCTGGCGATCAGCGACGTCGACACCGAGGGCCTGGCGCAGACCGAGGAGCAGCTGAAGGCGATCGGCGCGCCGGTCAAGGCCGACCGCCTCGACGTCACCGAGCGCGAGGCGTTCCTGCTGTACGCCGACGCGGTCAAGGAGCACTTCGGCAAGGTCAACCAGATCTACAACAACGCCGGCATCGCCTTCACCGGCGACATCGAGGTCAGCCAGTTCAAGGACATCGAACGGGTGATGGACGTCGACTTCTGGGGCGTCGTGAACGGCACCAAGGCCTTCCTCCCCCACCTGATCGCCTCCGGCGACGGCCACGTCGTCAACGTCTCCAGCGTGTTCGGGCTCTTCTCGGTGCCCGGTCAGGCCGCGTACAACTCGGCGAAGTTCGCCGTCCGCGGCTTCACCGAGGCGCTGCGCCAGGAGATGCACCTGGCGGGGCACCCGGTCAAGGTCACCACCGTGCACCCCGGCGGCATCAAGACCGCGATCGCCCGCAACGCCACCGCCGCCGAGGGCCTCGACCCCGAGCAGCTGGCCAAGCTGTTCGACAAGAAGCTGGCGATGACGAGTCCGCAGAAGGCCGCCCGCATCATCCTCGACGCCGTGCAGAAGAACCGGGCGCGCGTGCTGGTCGGCCCCGACGCCAAGATCCTGGACATCATGGTTCGCCTCACCGGCTCCGGATATCAGCGCATCGTCCGGTCGTCGATGGGCAAGATGATCCCGCGTTAGGGCTCAGCGCCCCAGCGGGTGTTCGGCCAGCCAACCGCCGGCCACCGCCTGCGGGTCGGCGCCACCGGCCACCTGTCTGCGCATGTCGGCCAGGGCGGCGGTGTCCAGCACGCCGGCCACTTCGTTGATCGCCAGCAACTGCCGATCGCTCAGCGCGTTGCGCCGGTACAGCGGCACCACGTTCTCGGCCTGAACCAGCGCGGGCTTGCCGTCGGCCAGCGACACCAGGTCGCCGGGGACCGCGGGGTCGGCGGTGGTGGTCCATGCGGCGGTCAGCTGCCCGGCCCGCAGCGCGTCGAACATTGTTGTCTCAGAAGGGAATTCGCGTGCGGCTGGCAGCAGGCAGCTGCCGACCGCGGCGGGTACCCGGCGACCGGCGACGACCCCGAGGGCCAGCCCGTCGCAATGTTTCGGTAGCGCGCTCAGGTCCGCGTTGCGGTTGTTGCCGCCCCACGCCCTGGCGGTCGACTGCGTCACCATTAACACGGGCTTGTCTTCGGCGGACGTGGTGTAGTCGCCGGCGGCGACGCCTTCCGGGAGCGCCGACACCATCGTGCGGTAGACCTGCGTGTCGGACAGCTGCGACGCCCCGGGCCGCAGGGTCTGCAGCATCTGACCGGTGAAGGCCGGCACGACGGTGAATGCGCCGGAGTCCAGCTGGGCCATCGGGTTGTCGCTCGGCTCGGTGCGCGCGGGGAAGCCGTACGACCGCAGCGCCGCCGCGTAGATACCGGCCAGCAGCGTCGACTCGGCGTCGCGCCCGGATCCGACCACCACCTCGCCGGCGTGGGGGTTACCGCTGTGGGAGCCGCAGCCGGCCAACGACAGCACTGCCACGGCGGCGACCAGCAGCAGGGCGACCAGCCTGCCGGTTTTCACCCGAGTGGCCTCAGGACGGTCAGGCTTCCGCAGCCTGAGCCACCGCCTTGGCCACCGCTTCGCTGACGCTGTGGTCCAGCGGGCTCGGGACGATCCGGTCGGGCGCGAGGTCGTCGCTGACGACCGAGTAGATCGCCTCGGCGGCGGCCACCATCATCTTCTCGGTGATCCGGCGGGCACCGGCGTCCAGCGCGCCGCGGAACACGCCCGGGAAGGCAAGCACGTTGTTGATCTGGTTCGGGAAGTCGCTGCGCCCGGTGGCCACGACGGCGGCGTACTTGGCCGCGAGCTCGGGATGGATCTCCGGGTCAGGGTTGGACAGCGCGAACACGATCCCGTTGGGCGCCATCGTGGCGATGAGCTCCTCGGGGACGACTCCCCCCGACAGCCCGAGGAAGACGTCGGCGCCGTCGAGCGCCTCCACCATGCCGCCGGTGATGCCGCGCGGGTTGGTGCCGCGCGCCAGGTCGGCCTTGACGGCGTTCATGTCGTCTCGGTCGGGGTGCAGAACGCCGCGTGAGTCGAGCACGGTGATATCCGAAACACCTTCTGCCAAAAGCAGTTTCGAGCAGGCGACGCCGGCAGCGCCGGCGCCGGAGACCGCCACCCGCAGCGAGGACATGTCCCGGCCGAGCAGCTTGCTGGCGCCCATCAGCGCCGCGAGCACCACGATCGCCGTGCCGTGCTGGTCGTCGTGCATCACCGGGCAGTCCAGCGCCTCGATGGCCCGCTGCTCGATCTCGAAGCAGCGGGGAGCCGAGATGTCCTCGAGGTTGACCGCGCCGAACGTCGGCCGCAGCCGCACCAGCGTCTCGACGATCTCGTCGGGGTCCTTGGTGTCCAGCACGATCGGGATCGCGTCCAGGCCGGCGAATTCCTTGAACAGCGCGCTCTTGCCCTCCATCACCGGCAGCGCCGCGGCCGGGCCGATGTCGCCGAGGCCCAGCACCGCGCTGCCGTCGCTGACGACGGCGACCAGCCGATTCGCCCAGGTGTAGCGGGCGGCAAGCGTGTGGTCGGCGGCTATCGCCCGGCTGACCTGCGCCACACCGGGGGTGTAGGCGATCGACAGGGCGCGCTTGGTGTCCAGCGGGGACTTGAGCTCTACGGAAAGCTTTCCCCCTGCGTGAGCCTCGAAGATCTCATCGTCGCCGATGACGATCTTTTCCGACTCCACAATTTCTGGCACGGCCTCAGGGTACTGACTACTCATTAGTAGCCCTAATCGTCTCGCGATGCCGGTGGCGACCCGCTGCACCCGGCTTCGCCGCGCTTGCGATCGCCACGCTTGCTCAGATCAGCTTCAGTTCCGTGACGGCCGCGCGCTCGTCGACCAGCTCGGCGGTGGTCTTGTCGATGCGGCTCTGGGAGAACTCGTCGATCTCCAGACCCTGCACGATCGACCAGTTGCCGTCCTTGGTGGTCACCGGGAACGACGACACGATGCCCTCCGGCACGCCGTAGGAGCCGTCGGAGAAGACCGCCATCGAGACCCAGTCGCCGTCCGGGCTACCCAGCAGCCAGGAGCGGGCGGCGTCGACGGTGGCCGAGGCCGCCGAGGCGGCAGAGGAGGCGCCGCGCGCGTCGATGATCGCCGCGCCGCGCTTGGCGACCGTGGGGATGAAGTCGTTCTCGATCCAGTTCTGGTCGTTGACCACGTCGGCCGCGTTCTTGCCGCCGACCTCGGCGTGGAAGATGTCGGGGTACTGGGTGGCCGAGTGGTTGCCCCAGATCGTCACCTTCTTGATGTCGGTAACCTTGGCGCCGGTCTTCTTGGCCAGCTGCGAGATCGCCCGGTTGTGGTCCAGGCGGGTCAGCGCCGAGAACCGTTCTTTCGGGATGTCGGGCGCGTTGCTGAGCGCGATCAGCGCGTTGGTGTTGGCCGGGTTACCGGTCACGCCGATGCGGACGTCGTCGGCGGCGACGGAGTTCAGCGCCTTGCCCTGCGCGGTGAAGATCGCGCCGTTGGCCTCCAGCAGGTCGCTGCGCTCCATGCCCGGGCCGCGCGGCCGCGCGCCGACGAGCAGGGCGAGGTTGACGCCGTCGAAGATCTTGTTCGCGTCCGAGCCGATCTCAACGCCGGACAGCAAAGGGAACGCGCAGTCGTCGAGCTCCATCACGACGCCCTCGAGCGCCTTGAGCGCGGGCTCGATTTCGAGCAGCCGTAGCTCGATCGGGCGGTCGGGCCCCAGTAGCGAGCCGCTCGCCAGGCGGAACAACAGGCTGTAGCCGATCTGGCCGGCAGCGCCGGTGACGGCGACCTTGAGTGGACTTGCGCTCACGTCGGTTCACTCCTATGGAGAAAGTCTTCAAAACAGTTCGGGGTCGCCCACGAAACTAGCGCACCGCCGCCGACCGTCCGGCGGCCGCCATCAGCACTCGGCCGCGGCACGCCATTTCATGCCGCGTTTTACCAGCACGCGTAGCATGGGGCACCGCCCTACCAGGTTCGCGGCATCATTGGAGGTTGTGGTGTTCGAGGGTTTCGACGCACTGCCGGAAGCGCTTCGAACGATCGCGCACGAGCCGGATCCCGAACCCACGCCGCAACCGCCCCCGCCGCACGAGGCGTTGATCGACTGCGCCGTGTACGTGGGAGGTCAGCGGCTGCCCGGCAAGTTCAGCTACGAAGCCGCCTGCAGCAAGGTGCACCAGATCGAGGCGCTGGGGCACGAGGCGTTCGTCTGGGTCGGCTTGCACGAACCCAACGAGGCGCAGATGACGGAAGTGGCGAACGTGTTCGGGTTGCACGCGCTGGCCGTCGAGGACGCGGTCTGCGCGCATCAGCGACCCAAGCTGGAGCGCTACGACGACACGCTGGTGCTGGTGCTCAAGACGGTCAAGTACGTGCCGCACGAGTCGGTGGCGCTGGCCCGCGAGATCGTCGAGAGCGGCGAGGTGATGGTCTTCGTCGGCAATGATTTCGTGGTCACGGTTCGCCACGGCGAGCACAGCGGGCTGGCCAACGTGCGCAAGAGCATGGAAGCCGACGGTGAGCAGCTGCGGATGGGGCCGTTCGCGGTGATGCACGCGATCGCCGACTACGTCGTGGATCGCTATCTCGAGGTGACCCGGCTGATGGAATCCGACATCGACAGCATCGAGGAAGTCGCGTTCGCCCCGGGCCGCAAGCTCGACGTCGAGCCGATCTATCTGCTCAAGCGCGAGGTTGTCGAGCTACGCCGGTGCGTGACCCCGCTGTCGACCGCATTCCACCGAATGCAAATGGAAAACAAGGACCTGATCTCCAAAGAGGTGCGGCGCTATCTGCGGGACGTCGGCGATCATCACTCCGAGGCCGCCGACCGGATCGCCGGCTACGACGACATGCTCAACTCGCTGGTGCAGGCGGCGTTGGCCCGAGTTGGCATGCAGCAGAACAACGATATGCGCAAGATGGCGGCCTGGGCCGGTATCCTGGCGGTGCCCACCATGATCGCCGCGATCTACGGGATGAACTTCCACTTCATGCCGGAGCTGAACTGGACGTGGGGTTACCCGGGCATCATGGCCGCGACGAGCCTCGCCTGCCTGGCGCTGTACTTCCAATTCCGCAGGAACAACTGGCTTTAGCCGTTCAATTCGGTTGTGCTGCGCGGCGATTCGGGTTCAGTACATCGACGCCGTCGTTCTGCCACGCCTGCCGCATGGCCTCGGCGCCCTTGAGCCGCACCCAGGCCGCCTCGGTCGCGGTGATCGGCGTCGCCGACAGGAAGCGCACCGGGTCGAGCGGCGGCTCGAGCGGCAGCTCGCCGATGTCGCTGTGGCCCAACAACACCGCGGTGAACGGCACCCGCGCATCCGGTCGAGCCCACAACGGCGAGCCCAGGTCGATCAGCGCGTCGGCCACCAGCACCACACCGTCGACCGCCGGGGTGGCCGCCAGTACGGCTAGGCTGCGCGCGACGCCGCTGACGGTCCCGGGGTCGCGCAGGGAAAGCACCACCTCGGCGCGCGGGCCGCGCAGCGGGTCGGCCAAGACTTCGGTCGGATCGGTCATCGGGTGTCGCGAGCACCCCAGCGACGCATAGTGCACCAATTGGTCTGTCCGGGAACGGAACCGCAGTATCTCGATGGTTTCGGTGCCCAGGAACGTCACCCGCGCGGAGTCGGGCTCGGAGGCGTAGTGGGCGCGTAGGTGCGCCCGCACCAGGTCCAGGGTCACTCGGCCGCGGGCACCGGGATCGTCAGGTTCACACCCGAATCGGCATCGAAGACGGCGAGCTTGGTGGCATCGAAGACCAACTCGAGCGGCTCGCCGATCGCCGCCTTCGATGCCGCGGGAACCCTTGCCACGAACTCGTTTTCGTGCGCGTCCGTGTCGGCCGCCAGCTCGTCCAGTTGCGTCGCGTGCGCATCCCAGTCCGCGCTGGAGAAGTACACGTACTTGTCGGCGCCCAACGATTCCACCAGGTCGACGTTGACCTCGAAGATCAGCGCGCCGATGCGCTGATAGCCGTCGATCAGCGTGGCGTCGGCCAGGTGCTCGGGACGCACCCCCACGATGACGTTGTCCGGCCGCCGATGCCCGGCGATCACCTGCTGGACTTCGGGGGCGAGCATCACCTCGCCGAAGGGCAGCGTCAGCCCGTGCGCGGTCAGCGTGGCGGGAAAGAAATTCATTGCCGGTGAGCCGATGAACCCCGCGACGAAAAGGTTGGCGGGGCGCTCGTAGAGCTCGGCTGGCGTGCCGATCTGCTGCGCGACGCCGCCGTGCATGACCACCACACGGTCGCCCAGCGTCATGGCCTCGGTCTGGTCGTGCGTGACGTAGACGGTGGTGGTGCCCAGCCGCTTTTGTAGCCGGGCGATCTCACCGCGCATCTGCACCCGCAGCTTCGCGTCCAGGTTGGACAGCGGCTCGTCCATCAGGAACGCCTTGGGGTGCCGCACGATCGCCCGGCCCATCGCGACCCGCTGGCGTTGCCCACCCGACAGCTGGGAGGGCTTGCGGTCCAGAAGTTCGGTCAGGTCAAGGATTTTCGCGGTCTCGGTGACCTTCTGGGCGATCTGGGCCTTGTTCATCTTCGCCAGGGTCAGGGGGAAGGCGATGTTCTGGCGCACCGTCATGTGCGGGTACAGCGCATAAGACTGGAACACCATCGCGATGTCGCGGTCCTTGGGCTCCTTCTCGTTCACGCGTTCACCGCCGATGCGCAGTTCGCCCGACGAGATGTCCTCAAGTCCCGCAATCATATTCAGCGTCGTGGTCTTGCCGCAGCCGGATGGCCCGACCAGGATCAGGAATTCGCCGTCGGCGATGGTGATGTTCAGGTCAGCCACCGCGGTCGCCCCGTTGGGGTAGCTCTTGTTGACGTGCTCCAGCACAATCTCGGCCATCGCGCTATCCCTTCACGGCGCCAGAGGTCAACCCAGCGACAATCCGTCGTTGGAAGATTAGAACAAACACGACGATCGGGACCGTAATCACGATCGCCCCTGCCGCGATCGATCCCGTCGGTTCCTCGAACTGTGAAGTCCCGGGGAAGTTCACGATCGCGACCGGCGCGGTGATCGCCGCCTTGGTGGCGGTCAGCGACAACGCCAGCAGCAGGTCGTTCCACGCGAAGATGAAAACCAGGATCGCCGCGGTCACCAGCCCGGGTGCGGCCAGCGGGACGATCACCTTGCGGAACGCCTGCCCCGGCGTGGCGCCGTCCATCTTGGCCGCCTTCTCCAAATCCCACGGCACCTCGCGGAAGAAGGCCGACAGCGTGTAAATCGCCAGGGGCAGCGCGAAGGTGATGTAGGGCAGGATCAGGCCCGGCCAGGTATCGAACAACCCCACCGCCCGTTCGATGTTGAACAGCGGCGTGACCAACGAGATCGCCGGGAACATGGTGATCAGCAGGGTGGACCCGATGAGCAGTCGCTTACCGGGAAAGTCCAGGCGGGCAATGGCATAGGCCGCCATCGCGCCCAGGGTCACCGCTATCACGGTGGTGATCAACCCGATTCCGATGGAGTTGACCAGCGCCGAGCTGAAGAAGTCACCCCGGAAGATGCCGCGATAGTTGTCGAAAGTCACCGACGACGGAATCAGCTTGCCGTCCCTCACCATTGACGTCGGCTTCAGCGACAGGCTCAGGATCCACAGCACCGGAAGCCCGGCGTACACGACGACCAGGGTGTCGAGCACGGCCCACGCCGCGGTGCGCTGCCCGCGCGTCAACTCAGTGCCCATCGGTATCACCACCGGGCGCCGCGACCCCGAACAGCTTGATGTAGGCCAGCGCGATGATGCCCGCGCAGACGAAGATCAGCACGCTGATCGCCGAGCCGAGTCCGACGTCGAAGCCCTTGAACAGGTTGTTGTAGCCCAGGATTGACACCGAGTCGGTGTCGGTGGCGCCCTGCGTCAGCACGTAGATGTTGTCGAAGATGCGAAACGCATCCAGCGTCCGGAACAGCAGCGCCACCACGACCGCCGGCTTGATGATGGGCAGCGTGACACGCAGCAGCCGGCGCCAGGCGCCGGCGCCGTCCACCTGCGCCGCCTTAAGCAGGTCCTGCGGCACCAGCGCCAGGCCGGCCAGCAGCAACAGTGACATGAAAGGCGTTGTCTTCCAGACCTCGGCGAGCACGACGACACCCAGCGACGGGATCTGCTCGGTCAGCGGCGCGACGCCCCGGGGCAACAGGTTGGCCAGGTAGCCGGTGCCCGGCGTCCACGCGTAGTACCAGCTGTAGGACGCGACCACGGTGACGATGCCGTACGGGATGAGCACCGCGGTGCGGACCAGTCCCCTGCCGACGAGGGTGTGGTGCATCACCAACGCCAGCGCGAGGCCGATCACGAATTCGATGAGCACCGAAACCGTTGTGATCGCGCATGTTACGGCCAGCGCCGTCCACCAATACCGGTCGGTCAAGACGGTCTGGTAGTTGCCCAGCCCGACGAATTTGGTGTCGTTCGGCGTGGCCAGGTTGTTGCGCTGCAGGCTCAGCCAGATCGCGTAGGCGATCGGGTAGGCCGTCACCGCCACCATCAAAATCGCAGCCGGCGCAACGAGTGTGAAGGCCAGCCGATGCTCGGCCGGAAGGTTCTTGACGGTCAGCCGCGCCGGCCACGCAACGGTCACGGCAGCAACCCCTTGCCGTCGATGGCCTTCTGCACCTGCCTGGTCAGCTCGTCGGCGGTCCGGTCGGGATCGATCTGGGTGACCGGGCTCAGCGCCGCGGCAAGCCGGATCGCCATCGCCTGATAGGCCGGCGTCGCCGGGCGCACCGCGGCGTCGGTAAGCTGCTGGCGGATCACGGTGTACATCGGATACTTGGCCTGGAACTGCGGGTCGGAGTACAGCGTGGTGCGCACCGCCGGGAGCCCGCCGTTGAGGGACACGTATTTCTGGTTCTGCAGGCTGCGCAGGCAGCGCACGGCTTCGAACGCCTCGGCGCGATGACGGGTGGTGCTGGCCACCGCGAGGTTCGCGCCGCCGATCGTCACCTTGGCCGGTCGTCCCGGCGCGACACCCGGGTACCGCGCGAACCCGAACACCTTCTGGCTGGCCGCGTATGCCGTCTGGAATTGCTCGTCGTTGGGGGCGAATGTGCCGAATTCGTTGATGCTGCCGGCCAGCACCGGGTCCCGGTTGAGTGGCAGGAAGCTGACGCCGCCCTTCACCGCGTTCTCCAGCATCGACGCGAACACGAAAGGCCAGTTGACTTCCAGGGCGGCCTGGCCCTGTTCGACGGCCAGCCGCGCGGTGCCGTTGTCGCTGCGGGTGATCGACGGGTCGGCGCCGGGCGCGGTGGCCACGGCCTTGATGATCCGCAACGCGTTGACCGTGGCGGCCCGGTGTTCGGGTGTGTCGGTCAGTGTGACGCGGCTTCCGTCCTCGGAGAGCACCTGACCGCCCCCGCTGACCAACAGCGTGTTGAACCAGACGACCAGGCCCTCGCCCTCGTTGGCCTGCACGGCGATCCAGCTCGGCTTGCCCGCGGCGTGCAGCCGGGTCGCCTCGGCCACCATCTCGGTCCAGTCGCGTGGCGGCTGCTTCACCAAATCGGCTCGGTACCAAAGCAATTGGGTGTTGGTGGTGATCGGCGCCGCGTACAGCCTGTGCTTCCAACGGGCCGTTGCGAGCGGGCCGGGCAGCGTGTCAACCACTGCGTCGGTCTCGGCCCGGCCGGCGGGATCCTCGGAGAGCGGCAGCGCCCACCCGGCCTCGGCGAATTCGGCCGTCCACACCACGTCCAGCGACATCACGTCCAGCGTGCGGTCGTGACCGGTCAACCGCCGCGCCAGTTGCAGGCGCTGCTCGCCAGGGGCCCGGGGCAGCCCGATCTGCTGGATCGTGAACCGGCCGCCGAATTGCGCGGAGCAGTCGCGGGCGACCGCGGTGAACGTCGCGGAATCGTCGGACGGCGTGTAGAAGCTGATGACCAGCCCGTTGGCGGTCGAGCCGCATCCCGAGATCGATACGATGATCAGCAGCGCCAGCACGATGACGCCTGCCCGGCGTGCGCGCCCGCGACTCACCGCAACCTCAGCCTTTCGTTCGGCCTCAAATCGCCAGGCGTGCCAACAGATCCCGCGCCCTTTCGGCGTTCTGCGGTTCGCAGAGCACGTCGTAGCGGCCGGCAACCAATTGCATGGTGGAGCTGAAATCCCTTGTGCCACGGGCCATTGCGTACGGGACGGCGGAGGTGATCAGTCCGAAGAAAACCCCGGCGACCAAACCGGTCAGCAGCGCACCCCACGGGTTCGGGCTGAAGAAGCCGAGCACCAATCCGATGAACAGCCCCAGCCAGGCCCCGCTGAGGACTCCCCCGCCCAGCACCTTGGGCCACGTCAGCCGGCCGGTGACCCGCTCCACCTGCATCAGGTCGACGCCGACGATGGTCACCTGCTGGACCGGAAACTGTTGATCGGACAGGTAGTCGACGGCGCGCTGCGCCTCGGCGTAGGTGGGATACGACCCGACCGGCCAGCCCTTGGGCGGCGTCGGCAGGCCGGGCGCGCTGCGACGACCCGCGACCGCACCGCCGGGCGTCGCGCCGGGAACCTGCCCGGGCTGGAAAGGACTAGTCATCGGGGTCATTCTCCTCCGTCGTGGCCGCCCTTTCACCCCGCCCCCGGTTCACGGTGAGACAAAGTCCACCGGTGCCCGCGAACGTCGGTGGCGGCGGCTAGGTTGAACACCATGACAGCTCCGGGCGGTGCCGGCGGTGAGGACCCCCGCGAGGGTGGCTGCGGCGGGTCGGACACGCCCCCGACCGGCGCGCCAGGCCTGCAGAAGCCGGCCTGGGAGCCGCCCTGGGAGACCCCGGGCGCGCAGCCGGCGGCCGGCTACCCGGCCTTCGGGTATCCGCCCCCGCCGCACGAATACCAGCCGCCGCCGGGCTACGGCGCACCGCCGGGCGGTTACGGGCCGCCGGGCGGCTATGGGGCACCCCCGTATCCCGGGGGCTACTACCCGGCGCCGGACTATCCGGGCGGCTACGGGCCCCAACCGAGCCAGCCCGGGACGAACGGGCTGGCGATCGGGTCGCTCATCGCGTCGTTCACCGGATTGCTGTGCTGCGTCGGCGGGATCGTCGGGATCATCCTCGGCATCATCGCGCTCGACCAGATCAAGCGGACTCGCCAGGACGGCTACGGCATGGCCGTCGCGGGCATCGTGATTGGAATCGCCACTCTGATCATCGCTTTGATCGTCGGGATCTTCGCGATGCACTCGAGTTAGCGACCCCCGTCACGCTGCAGCGGCTGCGAGCCGGGCGTCCGGCTGCTTAGGCTCCTTGCCATGCCTCCGGTCAACAGGGTCTACGTCGCGCGGCTCGCGCGGATGCTGGTGCTGGGTCCACTCGGCGAAAACTACGGCCGGGTGCGCGACGTCGTGATCAGCATCAGCATCGTCCGCCAACAGCCGCGGGTGCTGGGCCTCGTCGTCGACCTGGCGACCCACCGCAGCATCTTCATCCCGATCCTGCGGGTCGGCTCGATCGAACCCAACGCGGTCACGCTGAGCACCGGAAGCGTGTCGCTGCGCCACTTCGAGCAGCGACCCGGCGAGGTGCTGGCCATGGGCCAGGTGCTCGACACCCAGGTCAAGGTCAACGACCCGGAGCTGCCCGAGCTGGCGGGGCACGACGTCGTGATCACGGACCTGGGCATCGAGCAGTCCCGGACCCGCGACTGGCTGGTGACCAGGGTTGCCGTGCGCACCCAGCGGCGGCTCGGCCGGCGCGGGCCGGTGCAGGTGGTGGACTGGCAGAGCGTCCAAGGGCTGACGCCGTCGGCCTTGGCGATGCCCGGCCAGGCAGTCGCGGAGCTGCTCAACCAGTTCGAGGGACGCCGCGCCGTCGACGTCGCCGATGCCATCCGCGGCCTGCCGCCCAAGCGGCGCCTCGAGGTGTTCCGGGCGCTCGGCGACGACAGGCTGGCCGACATCCTGCAGGAGCTGCCGGAGTCGGAACAGGCCGAGGCGCTGTCGCAGCTGGGCACCGAGCGCGCGGCCGACGTGCTCGAAGAGATGGACCCGGACGACGCCGCCGACCTGCTCGGCGAGATGAACCCGAACGACGCCGAGCTGCTGCTGACCCGAATGGACCCCGACGACTCCGAGCCGGTGCGCCGGCTCCTGACGCATTCGCCCGACACCGCGGGCGGGTTGATGACGTCCGACCCGGTGGTGCTGACCGCGGACACCACGGTCGCCGAGGCCCTGGCCCGGGCCCGCGACCGCGACCTCACCGCGGCGCTGTCGTCGATGGTGTTCGTGACCCGGCCGCCGACGGCCACCCCGACCGGGCGCTACCTGGGCTGCGTGCACCTGCAGCGGCTGCTGCGCGAGCCGCCGAGCGAGCTGGTCGGCGGGATCGTCGACAGCGACCTGCAGACCCTGGCCCCAGAGACCTCCCTGGCGTCGGTGACCCGTTACTTCGCGGCGTACAACCTGGTCTGCGGCCCGGTCGTGGACGACCAAAACCACCTACTGGGGGCCGTGACCGTGGACGACCTGCTCGACCATCTGCTGCCGCACGACTGGCGCGCGGACGCCCAGGAGCTGGACGCCGTCGTCGCGCGCGGGGGGTCCCGGTGAGCAAACCGACGGCAGCACCCCGGCGGCTGTACACCCCGCGGACGTCGCGGTGGAGCATGCTGCGGCTGGACCCCGAGACTGTCGGGCAGAGCACCGAGGCCATCGCCCGCTTCTTCGGCACCGGTCGGTATCTGCTGATCCAGACCATCATCGTGATCGTCTGGATCGCCTTCAACCTCGTCGCGATCGAGGAGCGCTTCGACCCCTACCCGTTCATCCTGCTGAACCTCGCCTTTTCGACGCAGGCCGCCTACGCCGCACCGCTGATCCTGTTGGCCCAGAACCGCCAGGAGAACCGGGACCGCGTCGCCCTGGACGAAGACCGCCGCCGCGCGGCGCAGACCAAAGCCGACACCGAGTTCCTGGCCCGCGAGCTGGCCGCGCTGCGATTGGCCGTCGGCGAGGTTGTCACGCGCGAATACCTGCGCGACGAACTCGACGACCTGCGCGCTTTGTTGACCGATGTGCAGCTGCGAGTACCGCACGAAGAGCGCCCGGGCGCGGGTGAAAATCTGCCCCGCATCGCCAAGAAATCCCCCTGAATATCAAATCCCCCATTGCGCCACTCCCGTCACGGGAGTTATGTATGGTGATCTAGTTCACGAAGCTAAGAAGAGGTTTCCGGCAGCTCACAGAACATTTCCGACGGCTCACTAGTACTTAGGACGGTCGAGTGCGCGTAGGGGGACGGGGTGCACGCCCGGTCGACGCGGCGGCACGGAAGAGGGTCGGTCTGACCCGAACGCCGGCATTCGGCGTAGCCGTGATCGCTCCCGTGGTCCTCGCCGGAGCCGTCGCAGGCGCACCGCCCGCAACACACGCCAACGGCAAGAGCGCCATTCCGTCCGTGCACGCCGTCATCACGCCGGTCGCCGCGGTTTCGCCGACGGTCCCCGACCTTTCCGGCCCCGTCGTCATCGCCCTGGACCACGCCCCGACGGCATTTCACATCGGTTCGGCCACGACGTCCGCGCCGCCGCCCCCGATGATCGTGAGCGCGCCTGGCGCACTGGGCATCCCGACGATCGCCCTGTCCGCTTACCGCAGCGCCGAACAGAAGATGTCCGCCGAGGCCCCCGGCTGCGGCGTCAGCTGGAACCTGCTGGCCGGCATCGGGCGCATCGAATCGGGCCACGCCGGCGGCGGCGCCGTCGACGCCCGCGGCACCGCGGTCAGCCCGATCTACGGCCCCGCACTGGACGGCACGCTGCCCGGCAACGAGGTCATCATCTCCAGCAGCGCCGGCAGCAGGGTCACCTACGCCCGCGCGATGGGGCCCATGCAGTTCCTGCCCGGCACCTGGGCGCGCTACGCCTCCGACGGGAAGGGCGACGGAACCGCCGACCCGCAAAACATCTTCGACGCCACCCTGGCCGCCGCCCGCTACCTGTGCAGCGGCGGGCTGAACCTCCGCGACCCGGCCGGCGTCATGTCGGCGATCCTGCGCTACAACAACTCGACGGCCTACGCGCAGAACGTGCTGGGCTGGGCCGCCGCGTATGCGACGGGCGTGGTTCCGGTCGACCTGCCGGCGATCACCGGCCCGCCGCCCCCGCTCGGCAGCACGCACGACGAGCACCCGGAGGGGCTGGGCCCCGGCCTGCCGATGAACGTCAACGGCCTGTCGGCCAACGACCCGCTGGCGCAGATGCCGCTGATCGACTTGACCGGCATGCCGCCGCAGGCCAACCCGACCCAGCCGATGTTCCCGTGGATGGCCCCCGCCGCGGCGCCGCAGACGCCGGGCCGCACACCCGGCTGCACCCTGATCTGCATCAGCTCGCAGACCCCGCCGGGCGCCCCGCAACCGCCTAACGCGCCGCCACCCTGGGCGCCGCAGCCCCCGTCGCCACCGCCGTGGGCACCGCAGCCCCCCGCGCCGCCGCAATCGGCGTCTCCCTTCGCGCACTGACCTGCCTCCGGACAGGCCGAAAGGCGCGCCGCCTACACTCGGCGGTGATGTCTCGTCATGAATCCTCTGGTACAGAAGCCGACCTGAGCTCTGCCATCCGCACCGCACTGGGCAAGGTCATCGACCCCGAATTGCGGCGGCCCATCACCGAACTCGGGATGGTCAAGAGCATCGACGTCGCCCCGGACGGCGGTGTCCACGTCGAGATCTACCTGACCACCGCCGCGTGCCCCAAGAAGACCGAGATCAGCGAGCGCGTCACCGAGGCCGTCGCCGACGTGCCCGGCACCGGCGCCGTGCGGGTCACCCTGGACGTGATGAACGACGAGCAGCGCACGGAGCTGCGCAAGCAACTGCGCGGCGACGCCGCCGAGCCCGTCATCCCGTTCGCCCAGCCCAGCTCGCTGACCCGGGTGTACGCCGTCGCCTCCGGCAAGGGCGGCGTCGGAAAGTCCACTGTCACAGTCAATTTGGCCGCGGCGATGGCCGCCCGCGGGTTGTCGGTGGGCGTGCTCGACGCCGACATCCACGGCCACTCCATCCCCCGGATGATGGGCACCACCGACCGGCCCACCCAGGTCGAGTCGATGATCCTGCCGCCGATCGCACACGACGTGAAGGTCATCTCGATCGCCCAGTTCACCGAGGGCAACACCCCGGTGGTGTGGCGCGGGCCGATGCTGCATCGCGCGCTGCAGCAGTTCCTGGCCGACGTCTACTGGGGCGACCTGGACGTGCTGCTGCTCGACCTGCCGCCCGGCACCGGCGACATCGCCATCTCGGTGGCGCAGCTGATCCCGAACGCGGAGATCCTGGTGGTGACCACCCCGCAGCTGGCGGCCGCCGAGGTTGCCGAACGGGCGGGCAGCATCGCGCTGCAGACCCGTCAGCGCATCGTCGGCGTGGTCGAGAACATGTCGGGGCTCACCCTGCCGGACGGCTCCACGCTGCAGGTATTCGGCGAGGGCGGCGGCGCGCAGGTCGCCGAGCGGCTGACGCGGGCGGTCGGCGCCGACGTGCCGCTGCTGGGTCAGATCCCGCTGGACCCCGCGCTGGTGGCCGCCGGCGACGCGGGCACGCCGGTGGTGCTGAGCGCACCGGACACCCCGGTGGGCAAGGCGCTGCGCAGCGTCGCCGACAGCTTGTCAGCGCGGAAGCGCGGCCTGGCGGGCGTCTCGCTGGGGCTGGACCCCACCAAGCACTGAGCCCGATCAGGTCGCGTCGGAGTCGAACGGGGTGTGCCCGGACGCGGGCTGCTGCGCTTCGCCGTGACCGCCGTTGCTCTGCCCATTCGGTGCCGGCTGTTGGGGCGTGCCGCCCGGCGGGCGGTCGAAGTTTCCGGTGAGGAACGAGTCGTCGCCGTCCAATAGATGCTTGGTCAGTGCCGCGCGCGGCGTCATCCCCCGCAGCTTCTGCAGCTCGCCGAGCGGCGCGCGCAGGTCATCGAACTCGGGCCCGAGGTCCTGGCGCAGCTGGCTGGTCATGCCGCTGAGGTAGTCCCGCGCCTGCCGCAACGTGTTCGACGTCCAACGGATGGCGCCCGGCAGCCGCTCGGGCCCGAGGATGACCAGCCCGACCACGACGAGGACCAGGATGTGCTCCCAGCTGAGGTTGGCGAACATTTAGCCGCCGTCGGCGTCGGGTTTCACCGTCAACGTGACGTTGCGGCCGTCGCGGACCACCTCGATGGGAGCGTCCTGCCCGATGTTGAGCTGTCGCACCGCGACGACGAACTCGTCGGCGTCGGCCACCTTGCGGGTGCCGACCTTGACGATCACGTCGTTCTCCAGGATCCCGCCCTTCTGCGCGGGGCTGCCCGCCTTGACGTTGGCGACCTGCGCCCCGGACGCGATCGCGTTGCTCACCGACCGGGTGCTCACCCCGAGCGTCGGGTGCACGATCTTGCCGTCCTTGATCAACGCCTGTGCGACGGACTTGACCTCGTTGACCGGGATCGCGAAGCCCAGCCCACTTGCGCTGTCCGACAACGACTTACCGGCGGTGTTGATGCCGATCACCTGGGAGTCCATGTCGATCAGCGGCCCACCGGAGTTCCCGTGGTTGATCGAGGCGTCGGTCTGCAGGGCGTCGATGACGGTGTCGGTGTCCGAACCCTCCCCGGACAGCGGGACGGGGCGATGCAGCGCGCTGATGATGCCGTGCGTCACGGTGCTGCGCAGCCCGAGCGGCGCGCCCGCGGCGAGCACCTCGTCGCCGACCTTCACCTTGTCGGAATCGCCGAGCCGGGCCACGCTCAGGTTGTCGACGTTGTCGACCTTGAGCACGGCCAGGTCGGTCTTGGGGTCGCGGCCCACCAGGTTGGCGGGGACTTCCTTGCCGTCGTTGAACACCACGGTCGTCTTGAACTGGCTGGGGTTGTTGGCGGCCTCGGAGATCACGTGGTTGTTGGTCACGATGTAGCCGCGGCCGTCGATGACGACGCCGGATCCCTGCATGCCCTCCTGGTCGCTCTTCGACTCGATGGTCACGACCGCGTTGGCGGTCGCGGCGGCCACCTTCGCGAACCGACCCGCGGGGCCTTCGCCATTGCCGTTGGTCGACAGCGTCACCTTCGACGTGGTGAACGCATCGACGACTTCGGCCGTCTTGCGCCCGATCACCCCGCCGATCAGGCCGACGAACAGCGCGATCAGCAGCAGGATCGCCAGCGCCAGGTAGGACACCTTCCTGCCGAAGAGCACGTCGCGCACGCCCAGCTTTCCGCCGTAGCCCGACGGGGCCTGCGGGAACGACGGCGCGACGGCCGGGGTCCCCAGTGCGGCCGCGGCGCCCGGATCGCGCCACGGATCGTCGGCTTCGTCCGCCTCGGATCCGTTCTTCTCGCCGGCCAGCGCGGCGGCATCGATCGGGTGGCGCTGCAGCGTGTCCGAGACTCCGTCGGGCCGATGGAACGCTTCTTTGAGGACCGGGTCGGCGGGTTGCTCGTGCGGCCTGAACTCGGCCTGATGCTGGAATTTTGGTGGCCGAACGCGTTCGGCGACAAAGGATCCCTGCTGGCCCGGCGGGCGGCCGAACGCTTGACGCGACCCGGGGTCGACCGGTGGCCGGGAGATGGGACGCGGCGCCAGACGGTTGCCCCCGTTGTTGCCGCTGTCTTGCGTCTGGTCGAAGCCTTGGTCGGAGGTCACCTTGTCCTCTTTTGGATCTACTGCTGAGAGCTCGGGGCCGGCTCAAGACGCACGGCGTTGTCCGTGTCCACCCTAGTGTCTACGGTTCCAAACGGGTCGGAGAGAACCCACGCGCCGCGGCAACCCACCCAGCTACCGGCGCTTACGCTGGTCGCGCGCGTCGCGGTCAGCGAAACGGTCGGGCACCTGTGGCGACGCGTCCTCGTGCGGGTAGTGCGGGATCTCGGAGAGCATCCCGAGCAACGTGCTGGGGATGCGGATCGGGTGGGAGTCGCGCAGCGCCGCGCGGGCGCGACTCTGGTCGTCGACCTCGCGCGCGCATTGCGGGCACAACGACAGGTGGTGGGCGGCGCGCAGATGAGCGTTCATCCGCAGCTCGCCGTCGACGAACGCCGCGACGGCCTCGACCGAGAGATGCTCCGTGGAGCCGAACTGGCGGGGCGCGCCGACCGGCGCATCGCTCTGGGAGGCGAACTGGGCGGGCAGCCAGGAGAACGCGCGACGAAACACATGTCCCCGCTCGGCCATCACCAGTTCCTTTCGCTGCTATCCACGAATGTAGCGCGATGAGGCGCTCAATCGCTCGTCACAGCCACCGAAACTCGCTCGTATCGACGCCCGAACGAGACAACCGGCGTTACGCCGACTTGGCGTGCAGCACGTCGCCGCCGTGCTCCGAGTGCGCCGCGAGGTAGTCCCGCAACGCCTGGCGTCCGCGGTGAATGCGGCTGCGGACCGTGCCCAGCTTGACGCCGAGGGTCGCGCCGATCTCCTCGTAGGACAGGCCCTCGATGTCGCACAACACGACCGCGGCCCGGAATTCCGGCGGCAGCGAATCCAGCGCGGCCTGCAGGTCGGGGCCCAGCCGCGCATCGTGGTAGATCTGCTCGGGGTTGGGCTCGTCGGCCGGCACCCGGTCGTAGTCCTCGGGCAGCGCCTCCATCCGGATGCGCGCGCGACGCCGGACCATGTCGAGGAACAGGTTGGTGGTGATGCGGTGCAGCCAGCCCTCGAAGGTGCCGGGCTGATAGTTCTGCACGGAGCGGAAGACCCGGATGAAGGTCTCCTGCGTCAGGTCCTCGGCATCGTGCTGGTTACCGGATAGCCGGTAGGCCAGGCGGTACACCCGGTCGGCGTGCTGGCGCACCAACTCGTCCCACGACGGCATCGTCGCGATGTCGCCCGTCGCGTCGAACACCGCGGTGCCCTGCAGCGCATCCGGCGTCTGAACCCATTCGTCGTCGGGCAGTTCCTGGGCGTGCGGCATGGTGTTCGGACTCAAAAATGTCGTGATGGTCGCTTCCTCCGCGTTTTCCCTGCCAGTCGACAACTCGCCTGGTAATTCATCATCCGCGGCAACACGCAGCTGCCAATCGGTATTCCCCACCCAACCCCCTCCGCGATCCATACGGTCACCGTCGCGCATCGGCGTATGCACGACATAGGAGCAATCTGAGGTTTGGCTGAGAAACCAGATCGTTACCTCCGTTGAGCAGGACATACCCAACCCCCTTGTGCTCAATCTGGCCGGGCGTGTCGGAAACGGTCCGGCCGCCGCGCGCCTGTCGGACTGCGCGGCAATATGGAATACGCTGCGGGCATGGACGGCACCGAGGAAGAAACCCCCGGCCAGGCGGCCCAGAGTCGAGCCGAATCGCTCTTCGCCCACGCCGAGGCGTCGATCTCCGAGGACGTGATTTTGGCGGGCGCCCGCGAGCGCGCCGTCGACATCGGCGCCGGGGCGGTGACGCCCGCCGTCGGCGCGCTGCTGAGCCTGCTGGTCAAGCTCAGCGGCGGCAAGGCCGTCGCCGAGGTCGGCACCGGCGCGGGAGTCAGTGGGCTCTGGCTGTTGTCGGGGATGAGCGACGACGGGGTGCTGACCACGATCGACATCGAGCCCGAGTACCTGCGGCTGGCCAAGCAGGCGTTCTCCGAGGCCGGCATCGGCCCGTCGCGCACCCGGCTGATCAGCGGCCGGGCCCAGGAGGTGCTCACCCGGCTGGCCGATGAGTCCTATGACCTGGTCTTCGTCGACGCCGACCCGATCGACCAGCCCGATTACGTCGTCGAGGGCGTGCGGCTGCTGCGGTCTGGCGGCGTGATCGTGGTGCACCGGGCGGCGCTGGGCGGCCGCGCCGGTGACCCCGCCGCGCGCGACGCCGAGGTGGTCGCGGTCCGCGAGGCCGCGCGCCTGATCGCCGAGGACGAGCGGCTCACCCCCGCGCTGGTGCCGCTCGGCGACGGCATGCTGGCCGCCGTCCGCGACTAGCGGGTTGGCGCGGCCGCACTTCTGATTTCTTTACGGGTTCGTTGCGGCGTAGGTGCTTGACTCCAGGCTGAACGACTGTTTAGTGTACTGAACATGCGTTCAGTCGACCTGACTGCCGCCGCGCGGATCCGCGACGCGGCGATCGAGCAGTTCGGCGAACACGGTTTCGGGGTCGGGCTGCGCAAGATCGCCGAGGCCGCCGGGGTCAGCGCGGCGCTGGTCATTCACCACTTCGGCTCCAAGGAGGGCCTACGCAAGGCCTGCGAGGACCACATCGCCGAGGAGATCTACAGCAGTAAGTCCGAGGCGCTGCGGTCCAACGACCCGGCCACCTGGTTCGCGCAGATGGCCGAGATCGAGGAGTACGCACCGCTGATGGCGTACCTGGTACGCAGCATGCAGGCGGGCGGCGAACTGGCGAACACGCTGTGGCGCAGGATGATCGACAACGCGTACGTGTACATGGAAGAGGGCGTGCGGGCCGGGACGATCAAGCCCAGCCGCGACCCGGCCGCCAGGGCCAAATACCTGGGCATCACCGGCGGTGGCGGCTTCCTGCTCTACATCCAAATGCACGACACCCCAACGGATCTGCGTGCCGTCCTGCGCGACTACGCCCGGGACATGGTGCTGCCCGCCCTGGAGATCTACACCGAGGGCCTGATGACCGACAGGACGATGTACGACGCGTTCCTAGCCGCTGATGATCAAGGAGAATCGCATGACAAGTGACAACGTTGCCAACTCCGCGCCCATCGAGATCCGCGGTCTGGTCAAGAATTTCGGCGCCGTGCGGGCGCTGGACGGCCTTGACCTGACGGTGCGCGCCGGTGAGGTGCACGGGTTTCTCGGCCCCAACGGCGCCGGGAAGTCCACCACCATCCGCACCCTGTTGGGTCTGGTCAAGGCCGACAGCGGAAGCGTGCGGCTGCTGGGCGGTGATCCGTGGACCGATTCGGTGAACCTGCACCGCCAGATCGCTTACGTGCCAGGCGATGTCACGCTGTGGCCGTCGCTGACCGGTGGCGAGACCATCGACCTGCTGGCCCGCATGCGCGGCGGCATCGACGACCGGCGCCGCACCGAGCTGATCGCACGCTTCGACCTGGACCCGCACAAGAAGACGCGCACCTACTCGAAGGGCAACCGCCAGAAGGTGTCCCTGATCTCCGCCTTCTCGTCGCGGGCCGGCCTGCTGCTGTTGGACGAGCCCAGCAGCGGCCTGGACCCGTTGATGGAGAACATCTTTCAGCAGTGCGTAGCCGAGGCGCGCGACCGTGGCGTGACGGTCCTGCTGTCCAGCCACATCCTGGCCGAGACCGAAGCGCTGTGCGAACGGGTGACCATCATCCGGGCCGGCAAGACCATCGAAAGCGGCTCGTTGGACTCCATGCGTCATCTCAGCCGCACCTCGATCAAGGCCGAAATGATCGGTGATCCGGGAGACCTGCGCCGCATCAAGGGCGTCGAGGACATCAGCATCGAGGGCAACACGCTGCGCGCCCAGGTGGACAGCGAAAGCCTCGGCGAGCTCATCCGGGTGCTCGGCGACGCGGGCGTGCGCAGCCTGGTCAGCCAGCCGCCGACCCTCGAAGAGCTCTTCTTGCGCCACTACGACACCGGCCGCAGCGGCACGAAGGTCTCGGCGTGATGAGCACCGCAACCCTGCAGCGGCCCGGCCACTCGGCAAGCCATGGGCCGCAACATAATTCGAACTTCGCCGGAACTCTCGGCATGCTGCGGCTGTACCTGCGTCGCGACCGCGTCTCGCTGCCGCTGTGGGTGCTGCTGCTGTCGCTGCCGCTGGCCACGGTCTACGTCGGAAGCGTAGACAAGGTCTACCCCACCCAGGCCGCCCGCGCCGGGTTCGCGGCCTCCATCATGGCCAGCCCCGCACAGCGCGCGCTCTACGGGCAGGTCTACAACGACAGCCTTGGGGCGGTGGGTATTTGGAAGGCGGGCATGTTCCACGTGCTGATCGCCGTGGCCGTCATCCTCACGGTGATCCGGCACACCCGCGCCGACGAGGAAGCCGGGCGCACTGAACTGATGGACTCGACGGCGATCGGCCGTTACGCGAGCCTGACCGCGACGCTGATCCTGTCGTTCGGGGCCTCGCTGGCCACCGGCGCGATCGGCGCGGCGGGACTGCTCGGCACGACCGTCCCCGCGGCCGGGTCGCTGGCCTTCGGCGCGGCGCTGGCCGCCTCCGGCCTGGTGTTCACCGCCGTCGCCGCGGTGACCGCGCAGCTGTCCCCGTCCTCGCGGTTCTCGCGCAGCGCCGCGTTCGCCTTCCTGGCGGCCGCATTCACGGTGCGCGCCATCGGCGATGCCGGCTCCGGCGCGTTGTCGTGGCTCTCGCCGCTGGGATGGTCGTTGAAGGTCATGCCGTACGCCGGTGATCACTGGTGGGTGTTGCTGCTGCATCTGGCCGCGGCGGCCGTGCTCACCGCGGCGGCCTACTGGCTGCTGGCCCGCCGCGACGTCGGCGCCGGGCTGATCGCCGAGCGTGCGGGCCCCGGCCGCGCGGCCCCCGCGCTGAGCAACGTCTTCGGGCTGGCGTGGCGGCTGGACCGCGGCGCGGTGCTGCTGTGGACCGTGGGCCTCACGCTCTTCGGGTTGTTGATGGGCAGCGTGGCGCACGGCGTCGGCGACGAGCTGGGCGACGGCCCGGCCCGCGACATCGTCGCGCGCATGGGGGGCACCGGCGCGCTGGAGGAAGCCTTCATCTCCGTGGCGTTCACCATGATGGGCATGGTGGCGGCCGCGTTCGCGATCTCGCTCACCCTGCGCCTGCACCAGGAGGAGGCCGAGCAACGGGCCGAGACGGCACTCGCCGGCGCCGTCTCGCGAACCCGTTGGCTGGCAAGCCATGTGGTGAGCGCGCTGCTCGGTTCCGCGGGGGCGATGCTGCTGGCCGGTGTGGCGGGCGGGCTCGTCTACGGCATCGCCGCGGGCGATGTGGCCGGCAAGGTGGCGATGGTCGCCGCCAGCGCGGCCATCCAAGTGCCCGCCGTCTGGCTGCTGTGCGCGGTGGCCGTCGGATTATTCGGTCTCGCACCGAGATTCACCCCGGTCGCGTGGGGTGTGCTGGTCGGCTTCGTCGCGTTGTTCCTGATCGGTTCGCTGGCGGGCTTCCCGCAATGGCTACTCGATCTCGAGCCGTTCGGCAACCTGCCTCGGGCCGGCAAGGACTTCACCGCCGTGCCGTTGCTGTGGCTGCTGGCGATCGACGTAGCGCTGATCACGTTGGGCGCCATGGCCTTTCGGCGGCGGGATCTGCGCTGATGAACACCGGGATCCGAGCGGCCGCATCGTCGATAATCGGACTGGCCGCATTGGGCCTGCTGCTGTTCCTACCGGCGGGCACGCTCAACTATTGGCAGGCATGGGCTTTCATCGCCACCTCCCTGGCGGCGACCGTCCTGCCGAGCATCTACATAGCCCGGACCAATCCGGCGGCGCTGGAGCGCCGGATGCATGGCGGCCCGCGAGCGGAATCCAGAAGAGTTCAGAAGGTCGCGATCACCGGCGCGTTTCTGGCGCTTCTCGGCATGGTGGCGTTCAGCGCCTACGACCACCGGATGGGCTGGTCGCACCTGCCCGCGTGGCTGTGCGTGCTCGGCGACGTCCTCGTCGCGGCCGGCCTCGGCATCGCCATGCTGGTGGTCATCCAAAACGGCTACGCCGCCGCCACCGTCACGGTGGAGACCGGCCAGCACGTCGTCTCGTCCGGCGTCTACGCATTCGTCCGGCACCCGATGTACGTCGGGAATGTGATCATGATGATCGGCATCCCGTTGGCGCTCGGCTCGTACTGGGGACTGCTGTTCGTCATCCCGGGAGTCGTGGTGCTCGTGGTCCGCATCCGCGACGAGGAATCGATGCTCGTCCACGAATTGGCCGGATATCCCGAGTACGTCCGGGACGTGCGCTATCGGCTGCTGCCCTACGTCTGGTAGCTAGCGGCTAAACCCAGACGCCCTTGCCGACCGCGACCACGCCGCCGGCGCTGATCGCGAATCGTTCCCGGTCTTTCTCCAGGTCGACGCCGACCATTTCGCCGGGCCCGATGACGACGTTCTTGTCCAGGATCGCGTGCCGGACCACCGCGCCGCGGCCGACGCGGGCCCCCGGCATGATCACGCTGCCTTCCACGATCGCCCCGTCGTCCACCACGACGTTGGACGACAACACCGAGTTGCGCACCGAGGAAGCCGAGATGATGCTACCCGCGCCCACCACCGACTCCTGGGCGGAGCCACCGTTGACGAATTTGGCCGGCGCCAGGTTCTCGGTCTCACCGCGAATCGGCCAGCGCCGGTTGTAGAGGTTGAACACCGGGTGCACCGACACCAGGTCCATGTGCGCGTCGTAGAACGCGTCCAGGGTCCCGACGTCGCGCCAGTACCCGCGGTCGCGGTCGGTGGCGCCGGGCACCTCGTTGTCGGAGAAGTCGTAGACCGCGGCGATCCCGTCCTGGACCAACCGCGGGATGATGTCGCCGCCCATGTCGTGGTCGGAATGGTCGTCGTCGGCGTCGGCCCGGATCGCGTCGAGCAGCACCTTGGTGGTGAAGATGTAGTTGCCCATCGACACGAACGTCGCGTCCGGGTCGTCGGGCGTGCCAGGCGGCTCCAGCGGCTTCTCCAGGAAGCCCCTGATCCGCCCGGAGTCGTCGGAGTCGATGCAGCCGAACGCGCTTGCCTCGGAGCGTGGAACCCGGATGCCGGCCACCGTGGCACCGGCCCCGCTGTCGATGTGGAACTGGACCATCTGCTCGGGGTCCATCCGGTACACGTGATCGGCACCGAAAACCACTATGTAGTCGGGGTCTTCGTCGTAGATCAGATTGAGCGACTGAAATATCGCGTCGGCGGAGCCGGTGTACCAGCGCGGGCCGAGGCGCTGCTGCGCGGGCACCGGGGTGATGTACTCGCCCGCCAGACCAGACAGCCGCCAGTTCTGCGATATGTGACGGTCAAGTGAATGCGACTTGTATTGCGTGAGAACGCAGATCCGCAAATACCGGGCGTTGACGAGGTTGGAGAGCACGAAGTCGATCAGCCGATACGCTCCCCCGAACGGAACTGCGGGTTTGGCCCGGTCCGCCGTCAGCGGATACAGCCGCTTGCCCTCACCGCCGGCCATGACGATGCCCAGCACGTGTGGCGCTTCCCTCATGGCTCCAAACCTAATGGCCTTCGCGAACCGCTGCCAGGGGGAACACGGATTGGCGAGCGGTGACGGGCTGTCCGTCAAGGTATTTGGTTGATTTCGATACGCCGATCGCCGTGCGGCAATTGCCCGGACCCGCCGCGCGCGCCGTCTCGGCGCCAACTACGGTGCGGGTATGCGGGTGGCGATGATGACTCGGGAGTACCCACCAGAGGTCTATGGCGGAGCCGGAGTACACGTCACCGAACTCGTCGCCCAACTGCGCCGGTTGTGCGCGGTCGACGTGCACTGCATGGGAGCGCCGCGGGAGGGGGCGTTCGCGTATCAGCCCGACCCGCGCCTCGAGGACGCCAACGCGGCGCTGTCCACCCTGTCGACCGACCTGGTGATGGCCAACGCTGCCGCGGGCGCCACGGTGGTCCATTCGCACACCTGGTACGCCGGCCTGGCCGGTCACCTGGCCGCGATGCTCTATGACATTCCCCACGTGCTGACCGCGCACTCGCTGGAACCGCTGCGGCCGTGGAAGGCCGAGCAACTCGGCGGGGGCTACCGCGTGTCGACGTGGGTGGAACGCAACGCGGTGCTGGCCGCCGACGCGGTGATCGCGGTCAGCTCCGGGATGCGCGAAGACGTGCTGCGGGTCTACCCCGCGCTGGACCCGAACGCGGTGCACGTCGTCCGCAACGGCGTCGACACCGACGTTTGGTATCCGGCCGGCCCGGTGCCCAGCGGGTCCATGCTGGACGAGCTCGGCGTCGATCCCGGGCGGCCGATCGTGGCATTCGTCGGGCGCATCACCCGGCAGAAAGGCGTCGCCCACCTGGTGGCCGCCGCGCACCACTTCAGCCCGGACGCGCAGATCGTGCTGTGCGCCGGGGCACCCGACACCCCGGAGATCGCCGAGGAGATCCGCGCCGCGGTGGACGAGCTGGCCCGCAGCCGCACCGGGGTGTTCTGGATCCGGGAGATGCTTCCGATCGGGAACCTACGCGAAATACTCTCGGCGGCAATGGTTTTCGTGTGCCCGTCGGTGTACGAACCGTTGGGCATCGTGAACCTGGAGGCGATGGCCTGCGGGACGGCGGTGGTGGCTTCTGACGTCGGCGGGATACCCGAGGTGGTCTCCGATCAGACCACCGGTTCGCTGGTGCACTACGACGCGGACGACCCGATCGGGTACCAGACGAGGCTGGCCGACGCGGTCAATGCGCTGGTGGCCGACCCCGAAAAGGCGGCCCGCTACGGTCGCGCCGGACGCCAGCGCTGCATCGACGAATTCTCCTGGGCCCAGGTGGCCGAGCAGACACTGGACATCTACCGGAAGGTGTCCGCGTAGCCGCCAGGCATCGAGCGGGCCCAGCCACCTTCGGTTCGACGCTTAGCTGGTGACGCCTTTGAGTTCGTCGCCCAGCGCGGCGGCTTCGTCGGGCGTCAACTCGACGACAAGACGACCACCACCCTCGAGTGGTACTCGCATTACGATGCCGCGCCCCTCCTTGGTTGCTTCCAGAGGACCGTCTCCGGTCCGGGGCTTCATCGCCGCCATCGAGTGCTCCCTCCAAATTCGAGCAGGCCCGTCCTCGCGGGCGTGATCGGCGTCGAGCATGCCGCGCGTTTCCAGCCATACCCGACCTTGAACTGCCAAGTCACCCCTCCATTGTTCCTTATCCGGGTGTCCAAATGCACAACACCCGGGGTTCGGGGCCTCAGGGCGCCCTAAGAAGCGGCCGCGGGGACCCAGCACGCGGCAATGTGGTCGTCGACCATTCCGGTCGCCTGCATCAGCGCATAGGCCGTGGTGGGTCCGACGAACCGGAAGCCGCGCCGTTTGAGCTCGGCGGCCATCGCCTTCGATTCGGCCGTGGCCGCAGGGATTTCGGATGCGTCGGCGAATCGCGGCCGCGGCGGCGGCGCGAACGACCACAGCAAATCGGACAGGTCCTCGGACGACCCCAGCTCGGCGATCGCCCGCGCGTTGGCGATCGTCGCGTCGATCTTGGCGCGGTTGCGGACGATCCCCGCGTCGGCCATCAGCCGCTCGACGTCGGCGTCGCCGTACCCGGCGACCTTCTCGACGTCGAATCCGGAGAACGCGCGCCGGAAATTCTCCCGTTTGCGCAGAATGATCAGCCACGACAGCCCGCTCTGGAAGGCCTCCAGGCTCATTCGCTCGAAGAGCGCCACCCGGCCGCGCAGCGGGCGGCCCCACTCCTGGTCGTGATAGTTGCGGTAGAGATCGAAATCGGGGCCGGGCCGAAGGCTCGCCCAGCCGCAGCGCACCAGCTCATCGTCTTTCACACTGATTCCTGACGGTCCTCACCGTCGTCGGGTTCCATCGGGTCGCGCTCGGCCTCGCTCGCCTTCGCGGCGACCGGCGCGGCCCGACCCGCGGCCAGCTCGCCGCGCAGCGCCTCGAGCTCGCGGGCCAGCCGGTCCAGCACCCAGTCCACCTCGCTGGTCTTGTAGCCGCGCAGCACCTGCGTGAATTTCACCGCGTCGACGTCGGAACCGGTGACGCCGTAGGCCGGCAGAACCGTCGCCGTCGTCCCGCGCGGCAGGGGCGGCAACTGCTCACCGCGCCCGAAAAGCAGGCTCGCCGCGCCGAACAGCACGATCGCCACGAGCACCAGCACGACCAGGTACAGCAACACCAAAGCCACGTCGCCATCTTGCCCTAAGGCACCGACAGCTCGGCTCAAGCGTGGGCCCTACAGGGGTCTGCTGGGAGGTCGGATCACGTTCATCGGCGGCCGGTCCGTCAGCGACACCGGCGAGGTGCGCTGGGTGTAGCCGTCATCGGTGGCGACGAACTGGGTCAGCCCCACGCCGGAGTCCGGGATGCCGCAGCGCGAGAGCAGGGTGGCGATGACTTGGCGGCTCATCACGCCCAGCTCGGCCAGCGGCCGGTTGCGGTGCGCGCGCACGCCCAGGTTGACCTGGGCGATCGCATCCAGGCCCAGCCGGTCGAAGGTGTCGACCAGCAGGCCGATCTCCACGCCGTAGCCCGGCGCGAACGGCAGCGACGTCAGCAGCTCCCGGCTGGCCGCGTACTCGCCGCCCAGCGGCTGCACCACGCAGCCGAGCTCGGGACGCAGCGCCGACAGCAACGGCCTGGCCACCAGCTCGGTGACCCGCCCGCCGCCGGTGGCGCTGACGTCGCCCCCGACGTCGCCGACGTCGCTGAGCTCGCTGCCCCGCAGGGGCCGCCGGTAGAAGCTCTTGACCAGGTGAACGCCGTCGCCGGTGAGCATCGGGCCGACGAGCCACGGCACGAACATCGGGTGCGGGTCGATCAGGTCGGAGTCCACGAACACCACGATGTCGCCGCTGGTGGCCGCCAGCGAGCGCCACAGCGCCTCGCCCTTGCCGGGTCGGATCGGCACCTCGGGCAGCGCCTGCTCGCGGCTGACGACGCGGGCACCGGCCGCGACGGCGCGGATCTCGGTGTCGTCGGTCGAGCCGGAATCGAGCACGATCAGCTCGTCGACCAGGCCGCCAGAATCTCGGACCAGCGGCGAGATGCTCTCGATCACCGAGGCGATGGTTTCCTCCTCGTCGAGGGCCGGCAGCACCACCGAGATGGTCCGCCCCGCCTTCGCGGCTTCCAGCTCGGCGATGGTCCAGCTCGGCCGGGTCCGCCGGTCGTTGGCCAGCCACACGTCTCCGGGGCGGGCCGCGATGACCCCGCCGGCGAGGTCGCGGGCGACCAGCTCCGATGCCGTCATGCGAGCCCCCTCACGGTGCGCGTCGGCGGGCGGGTGCCCTGGATCGAGGCCACCATCTCCAGCACCCGCCGCGTGGCCGCGACCTGGTGCACCCGGAACATCCGCGCGCCCGCGGCGGCCGCCAGCGCGGTGGCCGCGAGGGTTCCCTCGAGACGCTCGGTCAATTCCACCCCCAGAGTCTCCCCGATGAAGTCCTTGTTGCTCAAAGCCATCAGCACCGGCCACCCGGTCTTAACAAGGTCGGCCACGTGGCGCAACAGCAGCAGCCCGTGAAAGGTGTTCTTGCCGAAATCGTGGGTCGGGTCGATCAGCACCCGGTCGCGGGCCACCCCGGCCGCGACGGCCCGCTCGGCGGCGTCGGTGACCTGACGGATCACGTCGTCGACCACCCCGCGGGTGGCGGTGCCGTAGCTGACCCGGAACGGGCGGGTGCGCGGCTGCGCACCGCCGGTGTGCGAACACACCAGGCCCGCGTCGAACTCGGCGGCCACCTCGGGCAGCGCGGGGTCGATGCCGCCCCAGGTGTCGTTGATCAGGTCGGCGCCGGCCGCGCACGCGACCTTCGCAACCTCCGAGCGCCAGGTGTCGGCGCTGATCAGCTGGTCGGGGTACTCGCCGCGGAGCCATTCGATGAACGGCACCAGCCGGGCGATCTCGGTCTGCGCGTCGACGTTTTCACCGGGGCCGGCCTTGACCCCGCCCACGTCGATCACGTCGGCGCCTTCGGCGACGGCCTGGTGCACCGCGGCGCGGGCGGCCTCGTCGCTGAAGTTCGCACCCTTGTCGTAGAACGAGTCCGGCGTGCGGTTGATGATCGCCATGATCAGCGCGCGATCGGATGCGACCGGCCGGCCGCACAGGCTTGACTGCACCCGTCCATAGTGCCTGGTGACCGCGGGGGCCTCAGCCTTGCGGTCGCTTACCGCCCGCAATCTCCTGCGCGTATTCGTCGTAGTACGGCACGTAGCCCTCGTCGCGGCCCGCCAGGACGTAGAGCGGGTCGGCCACGTCGGATCCGTAGGCCTGGTCGCGCAGCTCCACCTTGCGGCTCTTGAAGGTCGTGGTGTGCTCCAGCGACTCCACCACCCGGACGAACAGCGGCAGTGCGTAGCTGGGCAGCTCGTCGTACACCGCGCGCGCCAGCGAGGCGCCGTCGAACTCGGCGCCCTCGCGCAGCTTGACCGCGGCCATGCCGGCGCGGCCGCCGGTGTCGGGGACCTCGACGCCGAAGACGGTGCACTCCTCGACGGACTTGTCCGACGCCAGCGCCGCCTCGACCTGGGTGGTCGCCACGTTCTCGCCCTTCCAGCGGAAGGTGTCGCCGAGCCGGTCGACGAACGCGGCGTGTCCCATGCCCTGCGGGCTCATCACGTCGCCGGAGTTGAACCAGCAGTCACCCTCACGAAAAGCGTTGCGCACCAACTTCTTTTCGCTGGACTCCTGGTCGGTGTAGCCGTCGAACGGCTGCAGCCGGTTGACCGGGCTGATCAGCAGGCCGGGCTGGCCCGCGGGCACGCGGAGCACCCGGCCGTCGTCGTCGCGTAGCGGCACCCCGGTGTCCGGGTCGTACTGCACGTAGGCCAGCGGCGTCGGCGAGACGCCGGTGGTCCGCGGCACGTTGAAGATGTTGATGAAGGCGGCGTTGCCCTCGCTGGAGGCGTAGAACTCGCAGACGCGCGCGATACCGAACCGCTTGGTGAACTCGTCCCAGATCTCCGGGCGCAGGCCGTTGCCGGCGATCAACCGGACCTTGTGCTTGCGGTCGGTGGGCTTGGCCGGCTGGTTGAGCAGGTATCGGCAGATCTCGCCGATGTAGATGAACGCCGTCGCCTCGTTGGCGATCACCTCGTCCCAGAATCGGGTGGCCGAGAACGACTTCCCCAGCGCCAGCGTCGCGCCGGAGTTGATCACCGACGACACCGCGACCGTCAGCGCGTTGTTGTGGTACAGCGGCAGGCAGCTGTACAGCGTGTCGGAACTCTTCAGCCGCAGCCCCAGCCCGCCGAACGCGGCCAGCGCGGCCAGCCACCGTCGGTGCGTCATCACGCTGGCCTTGGGATATCCGGTGGTGCCGGAGGTGAAGATGTAGAACGCGGGGTCCCTGGCTTGCACCGTCGCCACCGACGCGGGGTTGGTGGCCGGCGCGCCGACGGAGAATCGGTCCAGGTCCTCGATGGTCAGCGTCTCGGTGCCGGCGGGGGCGCCGCTTTCGGTGACGGCGCTGACCAGGTCGGTCTCGGCGACCAGCACCTTGGCGTCCAGCAGGCCCAGGCTGTGCGCCAGCACGTCGCCGCGCTGGTGGTAGTTGAGCATCCCGGCGACCGCACCGCACTTGACCGCGGCCAGCATGGCCAGCACGGTCCGCGGCGAATTGCGCAACATGATCGCGACGACGTCGCCGTGCCCGACGCCGCGCGAGGCCAGCACCGCGGCGTACCGGTTGGCGGCCGCGTTGGCATCGCGGTAGGTCAGCTCTTGATCGCCGAACTTCACAAAGACCCGGTCGGCGAAGCGGGCGGCTCGGTCCTGGAACACGGTGCCGATCGACTTGTGCGCGCTCGGGCTGGCCACCAGGCCGGTCCGCGCACCCCGCAGGATGATCGGCAGGTCCGCCAGCACGCCCGGCAGCCCCGATGCGATGTCGGCCAGGCCGACCGGTTTACGCGTTCCCCCGTCGTGATCGGACACGTGATTCCTCGATTCCCCGGTTACGCATCCGACTTCACGGCGCGCACGCCTCCAGCGCGGCACCCACCTTATCGACCAGGACCAGCCGGTCCATCGCCAACTGCGAGATGTAGCCGCTGTCGAGCAGTCCGTTCAACCACACCCACAAGCCCTCGTAATGCCCCCAGGGATCCAGCATCACCACGGGTTTGTCGTGCATACCCAGGTAGCCCGTCGTCCACGCTTCGAAGAGCTCGTCGAGGGTGCCCACGCCGCCGGGCAGCACAATGAACGCATCCGAACGGTCTTCCATGATCTGCTTCCGCTCGCGCATGGTGTCGGTGACGACCAGCTCGTCGGCCGCTGCGTCGGCGATCTCGCGGCGCATCAGCTCTTGCGGGATCACGCCGACGGTCCGGCCGCCGCGCGCCCGGGCCGCGCTGGACACGGCGCCCATCGCCGAGACGTGGCCGCCGCCCCACACCAGCGTCCAGCCGCGCTCGGCGATCGCCTCGCCGAGTTCGCTGCCCAATTCCAGCAATTCGGGGTGGGTGGGCCCGGATGCGCAGTACACACAGACCGCCCATGGGCGGGATGAATCGCGTTCCGGAGGCATATCCGCCAAAGGTAGACCAAAGCCCATTCGGTCGCGCCCCTACGGACTCGCGACGCCAGCTGGTGGCCATTCGGCCACCGCGCCGCAATAGGATCGGCGTTAGTGCCGATTCGATGGAACGTCCCCCAACACGAGGCCGCCCTCGCCCAGCTCGACGCTGTCCTGGGTGATTCGGCCCGGCCCGGCGCGGTCGTGCTCGGGCCCGACGGCATCGGCAAGTCCACGCTGGCGCGGCTGGCCGCGGAACATTTCGGCCGGCGCCACCCCGACACGATCGTTCGCTGGGTGACCGGAACCCCGACCGAGCGCGTGGTCCCGTTCGGCGCCTTCAGCCATCTGGTCGAGATCGCCGACATCGGCAAGCCGGCGGCGCTGTTGCGCGCCGCGCGCGCGTCGCTGGCGCGGGACGCGCAGAGCCGCCTGCTGCTGGTGGTCGACGACGCCCACGATCTGGACGTGCTGTCGGCCACGCTGGTGTACCAGTTCGCGCTGGCCGGCACCGCGCGGATGATCGTCTCCGCCCGCGGCCCGGACTTCGGTGCGACGCCGGAGGCCATCGCGGCGCTGTGGTCCGACGGGCTGCTGGACCGCCTCGACATCGAGGCGCCCGGCGAGGCGACCAACCCCGCCAGCAAGTCCGGGGTCGACGAGTTCATCGCGCAGCTGCCCGAGCCGGCGCGGGCGGTGCTCGACTACCTGTCGCTGCAGGAACCGCTGTCGGTCGCCGACCTGGCGGCCCTGGCCGGCGACGACGCGATCGCCGAGGCGCAGGAGTGGGGCGCGGCCGAAACCCGCGCGCGCGGCGAAGTCGAGGTGGTCTACACCGCCCATCCGCTGTTCGCCGAACGGGCGCGCGCCCTGCTGGGCAACGACGGCGCCCGGCGTCGCCGCACCGACCTGGTCAACCGGCTGTCCCAGCAACCGGCGGAGCACCTCAGCGACCGGCTGCGGCTGGCCTACCTGGCGCTGGACAGCGACGCCCCACAGCCGGTGGCCGAGGTGGTCGCCGCGGCCGGGCAGGCGCTGCGGCTGGGCGATCTGACGCTCGGTGAACGCCTGGCCCGCTCGGCGCTGGAACGCGCCGACGACCTGGCCGCGCGGCTGCCGCTGGCGAATGCCCTGGCGTGGCAGGGCCGCGGCCGGGAGGCCGAGGCCCTGTTGGACGCGGTCGACCCCGCCGCGCTGGGCGAACCCGACCTGATGGCCTGGACCTTGTTGCGGGCGGCCAACCAGTTCTTCATGCTCAGCGAGCCGGAGCGGGCGACCGCCTTCCTGCAGACCATCCGCAACCGCGTCCCCGACGACGGCCCACGCGTGACGCTGGACGCGCTGAGCGCCACCTTCGCGATGAACGCGGGCAACGTCGGACATGCCGTCGACATCGCCGGCGCTGTGCTGACGTCACCGGCGGCCGACGACCAGGCGGTGGCCTGGGCGGCGAGTGCCGCAACGCTGTGCGCGGCGCGGCAGGGCCGGTTCGACGAGGTCGAGTCGCTGGCGCAGCGCGTGCTGGGCGCCGAGCACCCCGGGCTGCTGCGCTTCACCGTCGGGCTCGGCCAGACCACCACACTGGTGATGGCCGGTCAGCTTGAGACGGCGGCCGAACTCGCCAGGGAATTCACGGATTTCGCCGAGTTGCAGCAGCCGGGCCGCGCGATCGGCGAGGTGCTGCTGGCGCACGTGCTGATCGCGAACGGCGAATTCGCCAGGGCCGCAACGCTGCTCGGCCCGGCCAGCGCCGCCTTGGAGCGCACCGGCTACTCCTGGGGGCCGCTGTCGCTGATGCTGCTGGCCACCGCGCTGGCCCAGCAGGGCGACATCGCCGCGGCGGCAAAGGTGTTGAGCAGGGCTGAATCTCGGCACGGAACCAAGTCGGCGCTGTTCGGCCCCGAGCTGGGCGTGGCGCGGGCGTGGCGGCTGGCCTCGGTGCGCGATCTGCACGGCGCGGTCGCGGCGGCCCGGGATGCGGCACGGATGGCCGAACGCAGCGGGCAGCACGGCGCCGCGCTGCGCGCGTGGCACGAGGCCGTCCGGCTGGGCGACGCCCGCGCAGTGGACCCGCTGACCCGGCTGTGCGGCGAGATCGACTGCGTGGTGGGCCGCACCGCCCTCGCCCACGCGCAGGCGCTGGCGGCCCGCAACGACGCGGCGTTGCGGGCGGTGTCGGAGGAATTCGCGGCGCTGGGCATGCGGGCCGCGGCGGCCGATGCCGCCGCGCAGGCTGAATCGCGCCCTCAGCCGCCCAGGTAGGGCCGCAGCATCGCGACCGCGGCGGTGATCGCCGCGACGGAGACGCGCTCGCCGCGGGTGTGCGCGAGGTTGGGATCGCCGGGGCCGAAATTGACCGCGGGTATGCCCAGCGCGGCGAACCGCGACACGTCCGTCCAGCCGTATTTCGCCCGGAACTGCCCGCCGGCGGCCTCGACCAAAGCCTTCGCCGCAGGCTGCGACAGGCCGGGCAGCGCGCCGGCCGCGCTGTCGGTCTGCTCGATCCGCACGTCGAGCCCGTCGAACACCTCGTGCACGTGTTGCAGCGCCGCGTCCGGCGACCGGTCGGGGGCGAAGCGGTAGTTGACCGTGACGGAAGCGGCATCGGGTATCACGTTGCCGGCCACCCCGCCGTCGACGCGGACCGCCGACAACCCTTCGCGGTACTCGCAACCGTCGATGTCGACGGCGCGGGCCCGGTAGGCCGCCAACCGATCGAGGACCGCGCCCAGCTTGTGAATTGCGTTGTCGCCCAACCAGGAACGCGCCGAATGCGCACGAGTTCCGGTGGCGCTGATGACCACGCGAAGCGTGCCCTGGCAGCCGGCCTCGATGTAGCCGCCGGTGGGTTCGCCCAGGATGGCCACGTCGGCGGACAACCAGTCCGGCAGCTCGCGCTCGATGCGGCCCAATCCGTTTGCCGCCGACTCGATTTCCTCGCAGTCGTACATCACCACGGTCAGGTCGTGCACCGGTTCGGCGACCGTGGCGGCCAGATGCAGGAACACGGCGTCGCCGGATTTCATGTCGGCGGTGCCGCAGCCGTGCAGTTCGCCATCGGCCAGGCGGCTGGGCAGGTTGTCGGCCACCGGGACGGTGTCCAGGTGACCCGCAAGCATGACCCGCGACGAGCGGTTCAGGTGGGTGCGGGCCAGCACGGCGTTGCCGTTGCGGACGATCTCGAAGCCGGACGTCTGGGCGCGCAGCGCGGCCTCCACCTCGTCGGCGATGCGCGCTTCGTCGCGCGACTCGCTGCGGATGTCCACCAGCGCGGCCGTCAGCTCAATCGGGTCGGCATGCAAGTCCAGCACGCCCCCAAGGCTAATGGTTGGGCCGCGGGAAGTACCGTGACGAGCGTGACTGGAGCTGCAAGTATCGGCTTGGCGACGCTGGCCGCCGACGGATCGGTGCTCGATACCTGGTTTCCCGCACCGGAACTGACCGACGGGGGCGACACCGGCACGTCGACAACACAGCGCCTGGCGCTGTCCGACGTGCCACCGGAACTGGCCGCACTGGTTGGCCGCGACGACGACCGCAACACCGACACCATCGCCGTGCGCACCGTCATCGGCTCTCTCGACGATGTGGCCGCCGACGCCTACGACGCCTACCTGCGGCTGCACTTGCTGTCGCACCGGCTGGTGGCGCCGCACGGGCTGAACGCCGGCGGCTTGTTCGGGGTATTGACCAATGTCGCCTGGACTAACCACGGGCCTTGCGCGATCGAGGGCTTCGAGGCGGTCCGCGCCAGGCTGCGCCGCCGGGGGCCGGTGACCGTCTACGGCGTCGACAAGTTTCCCCGGATGGTCGACTACGTCATGCCCACCGGCGTCCGCATCGCCGACGCCGACCGGGTGCGCCTCGGCGCGCATCTGGCGGCGGGCACCACCGTCATGCACGAAGGGTTCGTCAACTTCAACGCGGGCACCCTGGGCGCGTCGATGGTGGAAGGCCGCATCTCGGCCGGCGTGGTGGTCGGCGACGGGACGGACATCGGCGGCGGGGCGTCGATCATGGGCACGCTGTCCGGCGGTGGCAACGAGGTCATTTCGCTCGGCAAGCGCTGCCTGCTGGGCGCCAATGCCGGCGTGGGCATTTCGCTGGGCGACGACTGCGTCGTCGAGGCCGGTCTGTATGTGACCGCGGGAACCAAAGTCCTTACGCCCGAAGGCAAAACGCGCAAGGCGCTCGAGCTGTCCGGCGGCAGCAACCTATTGTTCCGCCGCAATTCGCTGAGCGGGGCCGTCGAGGTGGTGGCCCGCGGCGGCCAGGGCATCGCGCTGAACGAGGACCTGCACGCCAACTGAGCTGACTACAGCTTGGTGCCGGTGGTCTCGGGCAGCAGGTAGGTGCAGACCAGGCTGAGCAGCGCGAGCCCGGCGAGCATCGCGCCGATCGACCAGCTGCCGTAGGTGGCCATCAGCGTTCCGGCGATCATCGGCGGGACGGCTCCCCCGAGCACGCCGGCCAGGTTGATCGACAGCGCCGATCCCGTGTAGCGGTAGCGGGTGGCGAACAGTTCGGGGACGAAGGCCCCGACCGGCCCGCTCCCGATCCCGTTGACCGCGAAGGTGCCGACGATGGCGACCGCGTACAACACCGGTTTGCCCGTGTCGATCAACGGCATCACCGCGAAACACCAGGGCACCGAGGCGGCCCAGCCCACGAGCATCACCCGGCGGCGGCCCACCCGGTCGCACAACAGCGCCGAGACCACCAGGCACACCATGCTCGCGAGGGCCGCCAGCGCCCCGACGGACCAGATGAAGCTGCGTGGATAGCTCAGGTGCGAGTGGGCGTACATGGCCAGATACGTGTTGCCCATGTAGACGAACGCCATCCCGCCCACCGACGCGCCCGCGGCCAGGATGATCTCCCGGCGCTGCAGGCGCAGCACCTCGGCCAGCGGGGCCTTGGGCACCAGGTCGCGGGCCTTTTCGTCGGCGAACACCGGGGTCTCGTCGATGTTGAGCCGCACGTACAGCGCCAGCGCGATCAGCACGGCGCTGATCAGGAAAGGCACCCGCCAGCCCCATTGCAGGAACTCCGGGCTGTATTCGCCGATGGTGACGTTCACGCCGAGGAAGGTCAGGCTGCTCAACACCCCGGCGACACCCCCGCCGAGCAAGGTGAACATGCCGTACAGGCCGCGCCGGTTGGCGGGTGCGTACTCGGCGCTGAGCAGCACCGACCCGGCCCACTCGCCGCCCACTGCAAACCCCTGTAGCAGCCGCAGCACCATCAGGATCAGCGGCGCGGCCACGCCGATGGATGCGGTGCTGGGCACCAGACCGACGCTCACGGTCGACACGGCCATGATCAGCAGCGTCGCGACCAATGTCTTCTTGCGGCCCAGCCGGTCGCCGTAGTGCCCGAAGACGGCCGCACCGAGGGGCCGCGACAGGAACGCCGTCGCGAATGTTCCCATCGAGGCGACCGTGGCCACGCCGGGACTCAGGTTCGGGAAGAACACCGCGGGGAACACCAGGGCCGACGCGGTGCCGTAGATCAGGAAGTCGTAGAACTCGATTGCCGAACCGGTCAGGCAAGACAGCGCGATCCTGGCCATCGGCGCGGGGCGCGGTTCGGCCGGCATCGCTTCGGCCAAACCTGCTGGGCGGGTCAACTCACCCATGACAAACCCTTACTGTCCTCACCGCCCACCCGGGCGTCGGCGTTTCCTACCTCTCCACCCAACGAAGCTAAGCGAAGGCGTGGCCTTACGCTCGCTATCCAACCTGCCAATATCCTGCGCGCCGGGCAAATCGCCTGCTGAGGGGACCGATAGTTACTCCCGTCGCAGTGGCGCGTGTCACGATCGGCCCTCCGGCCGCGCCCACTCACCCCTCGGCGAGCAGCTGCTTCTTGATGACCTTGCCCATCGCGTTGCGGGGCAGCGAATCCACCATCCGCACCTCGCGTGGCCGCTTGTGTATCGAAAGCTCTTGCGCGACATGGTCGATCAGTGCGTCGGCGGTGAGGTCGGCCGAGCCGACGACGTAGGCGACGATGCGCTGGCCCAGGTCCTCGTCGGGCAGGCCGACGACGGCCACTTCCTGCACGCCCGGGTGCCCGAGCAGCGACGTCTCGATTTCGCCTGCGCCGATGCGGTATCCGCCCGACTTGATCAGGTCGACCGACTCGCGTCCCACGATGCGATGCATGCCGTCGCCGTCGCGCACCGCGACGTCACCGGTGCGATACCAGCCGTCGTCGCCGAAGGCCTCCGCGGTGGCCTCCGGCCGATTCAGGTAGCCGTCGAACATCATCGGACCCCGAACCTGAAGCTTCCCAACGGTTTCCCCGTCGTTCGGCACCGGATCGCCGTTGTCGTCGAGCAGGCGGGTCTGCACACCGGCGACCGGCAGGCCCACCCAGCCGGCCCGGCGTTCGCCGTCGGCCCGCGTCGACAGCGTGATCAGCGATTCGGAGGCGCCGTAGCGCTCGATCGGTTGGTGGCCGGTGAGCTCGGACAGCCGGTCGAACACCGGCACCGGCAGCGCGGCGCTGCCGGACACCAGAAGCCGCGCGCGCCGCAGCGCCTCGGCGGCCGAGGCGTCGCCCGCCACGCGCGACCACACCGTGGGCACCCCGAAGAACAGCGAGCCCCCGGCGTCGGCGCTCGCCTGGGCGTACCCCTGGGGCGTCGGTCTTCCGGTGTGCACGAAGCGATTTCCGATCCGCAGCGACCCGAGCAGGCCCAGCACCAGGCCGTGCACGTGGAACAGCGGCAGCCCGTGCACCAGGACGTCGTCGGGCGTCCACTGCCAGGCCTGCGCCAGCGCGTCCAGGTCTGCGGCGATCGCCCGGCGGCTGAGCAGCACGCCCTTGGGCAGCCCGGTGGTGCCCGAGGTGTAGATGACCATCGCGGTGGCCTCGGGCGCGGGCTCGGGGTAGCGATGCCAGGAACGGGCGTGCAGCCGGACCGGGACGTGCGGCAGACCATCCGGCTCGTCAGGCTCGGGGCCCAGCCAGGCCTGCGCGCGCGAGTCGGTGAGCATGTGCCTGCGTTCGGCGGCGCCGACGTCGGACGGCACCGGGACGAACGGGACACCCGCGATCAGACAGCCGGCGACGGCCAGCACCGTCGCCGCGGTCGGCTTGGCCAGCACCGCAACCCGCTCGGCGCCGGCGACACGCTCGGCCACCGAGGTTGCGGCGCCGACCAGGTCGCTACGACTCAAGACGGCGCCGTCGATAGTCACCGCGTCGGGGATGTCTCTGGCGGTCAGTGTGGAGGGATTCAGCGATGCCAGCAGCACGACAGCAGGCTACTCGCAGCCTGATCGCGGCGCGCTCATCAGGGCTGTTCGTCCCAGAGCTTGGTCAGCGTGGACAGGATCTCTTCGCCGCGGCCCAGCCCGCCGAGATGGCTTTCGCCGGGCAGCACGATCAGCTCGCAGTCGGGCAGCAGCGACACCACGTGCTGACCGTGGGCGAACGGAACGATGTGGTCGCTGTCGCCGTGCCACCAGCGGACCGGGCCTTTGACCTCGTCGAGCCGGAAGCCCCAGTCGCGGGTGAACAGGATGACGTCGTTGAAGGGGGCCGCCAGCTGCTTGCGGCTGCCGTTGAGCAGATCGTCGAGGAACATGGCGCCGAACTCGGGCCGGGTGAGCAGGCGCCGGTCGGCTTCGGGAGATATCGCGGCATACAGGAGCAGAGCGGTGTTCGCGACCGGACGAATCGACCGGACCAGCAGGCTGGCGCCGATGCGCAGCGGGTCACCGCCCAGCTTCAGCAGCGGCGCCACCCGCTTACCCAGGTTCATCAGCCCGCTGGTGATCCCCTCGTCGCCGAGGAACGGCGCGACGCCACCGAGCACGCCGGTCACCACCACCCGGTCCGGCATGGCCGCGGCCGACGCGAGCGCATACGGCCCGCCGCCGGACAGCCCGATGACGGCCATTTTGTCGATCCCGAGCGTGTCCGCGATGGTCTCCAGGTCGTTGGCGAACGCCCGGATGTTGCGGTACCGGTGGGGTGTCGACGAGCCGATGCCGGGACGGTCCAGCCCGATCAGCCGGATCTTGTGGTCCTCGGCGTACAGGCGGGCCTCGGTGGGAATCTGCCGGCGGGCGCCCGGGGTGCCGTGCAGCCAGAAGAACGCCCGGCCCTGCGGATCACCGAATTCGGCGAAGCCGATCTGGCGGTCTTCGCCGACGGCGACGTTTCCTTCGAGCTTGGGGCGGGCGATCTGGATGACCATGTCAGCAGCTTGGCATGGGACCGGCGGTTTACCAAAGGCGCGACTAGGTGTTCAGCGCCCGCTCGCCGATCACCCGCTCCTCGCGCAGGGCGGCGACGTCGTCATCGGAAAGATTCAGGCCGCGCAGGATTTCCTCGTTGTGCTGCCCGAGCGTGGGCGCGGGCGTGCGGTGGTGACGGCCCGGCCCGGGGGTGATGCGAAACGGCCAGCCCGGAAAGCGGTGAGCTCCGGTGATGGGACGCTCGAACTCCTCGTAGAAGCCCCGCTCGTCGAGTTGGGGTATGTCATACATGTGCTCGCCGGTGATCACCCGCTCCGCCGGAATACCTTGCGCCTGCAGGGTTTCCACGATCACGTCGGGTGTCTGCGTGCGGGTCCAGCCGGCGACCATGTCGTCGAACGCGTCGTGGTCGATGCCGCCGTCGTCGGGCAGCGACAGCGCCACCCACACCTCGTCCTCGTTGGTCGGATACACGCCCTGCAGGTAGCCGCGCCGGCGATTGCCTTCCCGGGGCTGTACGGCGCCGTTCATCGAGTACTCGATCACCGGCTCGGCGGTCACGCACGCGGCGACCTCGATCTGCGCGACCTCGATCAACCGCCCCTGCCCGGTGCGCCGGCGGTGTTCCAGGGCGGCCAGCAAGGCGACGCCCGCGTGCACACCCACTACGGGGTCGGCGGGCCCTTGCGGGTTGCACGGCGGGCCGTCGGGGTAGCCGGTGACTGCTGACATCCCCGCGGTCTGCTCGAAGTTCAGCGCCCACCCGACGTAGTCGCGCCAGGGGCCCTGCAGGCCGAAACCCGGCATCCGGACCAGGATCACGTCGGGCTTGAGCGCCACCAGCGACTCGTAGTCCAGGCCGAACTGCTCGACCACGCGCGGTGAGAAGTTCTCCACGACGACGTCGGCCTGCGCGGCCAGCCGCCGGGCGATCGCAAGCCCGCGCTCCGAGGTGAGGTCGAGCGTCAGGTCCTTTTTGTTGAGGTTGGTGGCCTGCCATAGCCCGCTGCGCTCGTACCAGTCGTCGCCCTCGAAGGGAAACGCGCCCGAGTAGCGAAAGCCGTCCGGGCGCTGGATGGATTCGACCTTGACGATGTCGGCGCCGAACGCACCCAGATAGCAGGTCAGGTAGGCACCAGCCCAAAAGGTGCTCAAGTCAAGCACTTTCAGCCCGGCAAAGGGTAGCGCCGTCCGATCGGGCTCCGGGTCAGGCTGCGCCACAGGGCCTTCGGTGAACCGAAATGGTTTTCCCGGGCTCTTAAACCCCCCGCCGTCGACGAAGAAGCGTCGGCTGGCGTATTGCGGAGAGTCCAGTATGGTCGCGCCGTCGTTGACCGGGGCGGCCGGAATGCGCATGGCCTGACTCAGCTCGACGATCTCGGCGACTGTTTGCTTTGCGATCAACGGCTCTGCGCGGGAATAGAATTCGGCGCGCTCGGGGCCGGCCATCATGATCTCGATCTGCTTCTCGGCGAACTCCGGTAGGCCGAGCATCGCGCACACGTCGAGCCAGTGCTGACCCGTCAGGCAGTTGATGCCCACCCAGCCGTCGGCCGCGCGGACCACCCCCAGCATGGGAGCCCCCCGCGCGTTGGTGGGCAGGCCGAGGCTGAGCATCTTCTGCGCCATCAGCATCGGATAGGGCAGCGTCGACAGCAGCGACTCGAATTCGGAAACGTCGACTTCCCGGACGTGGCCCTCGGGTGGCAACCGCAGCGAGGTCAGGGCGGCCAACGCGCCGTAGGCGCCGGCGACGTATTCGGCGATCCGGGCGCCGACCTGTACCGGCGGGCGGTCGGGATCGCGTGCGCTGACCCAGCCCGACGCCGCCTGCACGGTCAGCGACGTGGCCGGCCGGTCTCGCCACGGCCCGGTTTGCCCGAAGTGGGATATCCTGAGCACCAATAGGTTTGGGTTGATCTTGGCCAGGCTGTCGGTGTCGAGTCCCCAGCCGTCCAGCGTCCCGGGCGCAAAATTCTCGACGAGTAGGTGCGCCTGTTCGATCGGTTCCGTCGCATCCGCGAGGTCGGCAATTCGCTTGCCGGCGTTCAGGTATTCGAACAGCCCGCAGCGTTGCGGATCGGCGATGCCGCCGGCGAACGGCCCCCATCGTCGCAGCGGGTCTCCCCCGGGCGGCTCGATCTTGGTGACCTCGGCGCCGAGGTCGGCGAGAAGCTTTGTGGCGTAAGGGCCTGAGATTTCGGTGGCGATTTCGACGACGGACAGCCCGGTGAGGGGTCCCGTCACGCGGGAACCCCGATGGCCATCGGCTCCATGTACTGGTGCAGTCCGCCGATGCCACCGCCCTCGCGGCCGAGCCCGCTGAGTTTGAAGCCGCCGAACGGCGCGCCGCCGGGGCTGATGCCGTTGACGGCGATCTGGCCGGTCCGGACGCGGCGAGCGACGCTGACGGCGCGGTCCACGTCGCCGCCCCACACCGCGCCGGACAGCCCATACTGCGAGTTGTTCGCGATCGCTACCGCGTCGTCGTCGTCGCGGTAGCGCAGCACCGTCAACACCGGACCGAAGACTTCCTCTTGTGCGATAGTCGAATTCGGCTCGACGCCGGACAGGATCGTCGGTTCGACGTAGAAGCCGACGTCCAGGCCGGCCGGGCGGCGGCCGCCGGTCACCAGCGTGGCCCCGTCCTTGATGGCCCCGGCGATGTGCGCCTCGACCCGGTCCCGCTGCGCCGCACTGATCAGCGGGCCCATCTGGACGTCGGGGTCGAAGGGATCGCCCACCTTGACCTCGCGGGCCAGCGCGGCGAGCCGGGCGACGACATCGTCGTGCAGCGAATCGGGCAGCAGCAGCCGGCTGTGCAGGATGCAGGCCTGTCCGGCATGCAGCGAACAGGATTCGAAGAGCATCTGCCGCAGCATCTCGTCGGTGATCTCGGTGTCGTCGAGGATGATGCTCGCCGACTTGCCGCCCAGCTCCAGCAGGATTCGTTTCATCGTGTCGCCGGCGGCGGACATGACCTGCTTGCCGACGACCGAGCTGCCGGTGAAGCTCACCATGTCGATCCGCGGATCGGTGGTGAGCAGCTTGGCCGCCTCCACCCCGGACGGGGTGACGACGTTGACGACGCCGGGCGGGATGTCGGTGTGCTCGTCGATGATCCGCGCGAGCGCCAGCCCGGCCAGCGGGGTCAGCGGCGAGGGCTTGAGCACGACCGTATTGCCCGCCGCCAGAGCATGATTCAGCTTCATGACGTTGAGGCAGTGCGGGAAGTTCCATGGCGTCAGCACCGACACCACGCCCAGCGGCGCGTGGCGCAACAGCGTGGTCCCGGCGCTGATGCCGGAGACCGCTTCGTCGGTGAGCTGGGTGGCGAGCCCGGCGGCATGCATCGACATGAACCCGGCGCCGTCGATCTGCATCATGCGCTCGTTGGCGATGCAGCCCCACTCCGCCTGCGACAGCGCGAAGAAGTCGTCGGCGTGTTTGGTCAGCGCCTCGCCCAGCTGGTTCAGGCACGCGGCGCGCTGCTCGGCGCTCATCGTGCCCCACGGGCCGCTGTCGAAGGCGCGCCGCGCGGCACCGATCGCGTCGCTTACCTGGGCGACGCTCGCGTCGGGTGCGGTGGCGATGACGGCCTCGGTGGACGGGGACACATCGTCGTACCGGCCGTCGGCCGGCTCGACCCAGTTGCCGTCGATGTAGAGCTGGTAGGTCTGGACAAGAGCGGGTGAATCGGCCATGTGCATCCTCCGGTCATCTGATCACTTGGTGTACACGCCGCAGCGGCCGGGTGTCAATCATCAACCAAGCGAATTCCGAGCTATTTCAATATCTTTGTGTCGTGTTGACAGCATGCGGCGCAGCGGAGTAGACACATCACGCAAGACAGATTGGCCCAATCTGTCGGATCGGGTGTCCCGCGAGAGGTGCTTGCCGTGCAAACTCATCCGCCCCCGGATTTCCCGCTGCACTCCCCCGATTTCTATGCGGGTGACCCGTACCCCGCGTATCGGGAGCTGCGCGCGACGGCGCCGGTGTGCTGGAACGACGTCACGAAGTTCTGGGCGCTGTTGAAGTACGAGGACATCCGGTACGTGTCGAGCACCCCGGCCCTGTTCACCTCCACCCAGGGCATCACCATCCCCGATCCGGCGCTCCCGAGCCCGGTGCAGGCGGGCAACCTGATCTTTTCCGACCCGCCCCGGCACCGGCAGCTGCGCAAGCTGGTCAACTCGGGCTTCACCCGACGGCGAGTGGCCGTGCTGGAACCGAAGATCCGCGAAATCGTGCGCGGACTGCTCAACGGCATCGAACCGGGCTCGGTGCACGAGTTCGCCGAAGAGCTCGCCGCGCCGCTGCCCACCCGCATGATCGCCGAACTGATCGGCGCCCCGCCCGACGACTGGGAGCAGTTCCGCGCGTGGTCGGACGCGGCCACCGGATCCGCCGACCCCGAGATCGAACTCGACTCGCTGGTGGCGATGGGACAGCTCTTCGAGTACTTCCAGAAGCTGATCGCGGTGCGCCGCGTGGAACCCCGCGACGACATGCTGTCGGTCCTGGTCGAGGCCGAGATCGACGAACACCGCCTGACCGACGAGGACCTGCTCAACTTCGCGTTCCTGCTGCTGGTCGCGGGCAACGAGACCACCCGCAACCTGATCGCGCTGGGCACGCAGGCGCTGATCGCGCACCCCGAGCAACGCCGGCTGCTGGCGCAGGACCCCGGCCGGATCCCCCTCGCCGTCGAGGAGATGCTGCGTTGGAACAGCCCCGTGACGCATATGGCTCGCACCGCGACGGCCGATGTCGAGATCCGTGGTCAACGGATCCGCGCCGGCGAGACGGTGGTGATGCTCTACGGGTCGGCCAACCGCGACGAGGACATCTTCGGTCCCGACTCCGAGAAGTTCGACGTGACCCGGCACCCCAACCCGCACATCGCGTTCGGCTGCGGCGAACACTCCTGTGTCGGAGCGCAATTGGCGCGCCTGGAGGCGACCGTGTTCTTCGAAGAACTGCTGCGTCGCTTTCCCGACCTGGAGCTGGTCGGCAACGTCGACCGGATGCGGGCCACCATGGTGCCCGGGGTGAAGCGCATGCCGGTGCGGATGGGGGCCTGAGCCGATGGACCTGGAATACACGCCGGAGCAAGAGAAGCTGCGCGCCGAGATGCGCGCGACGCTGGAACAGGTGATGACGCCGGAACGCGTCGCCGCCGTCAGCGACCACCTGGAGGGCGGCCCCGCGGTGCGCGATTGCGTCCGCGCCTTGGCGGCGGCCGACCTGCTGGGCGTCGGCTGGCCCAAAGAGTATGGCGGACAGGGCTTCTCCGCGATCGAGCAGTTCATCTTCTCCGAGGAGGCGCGCCGGGCCAGCGCGCCGATCCCGCTGGTGACGCTCAACACCGTCGGGCCGACGTTGATGCATTTCGGCACCGAGGAACAGAAGCAGCGATTCCTGCCCGCGATCCTGAGCGGCACCGTCGAGTTCGCGATCGGCTATTCCGAGCCGGGCGCGGGCAGCGATCTGGCCTCGGTGCGCACGACGGCCATCCGCGACGGCGACGACTACGTGATCAACGGCCAGAAGATGTTCACCAGCGGTGCGGCCTATGCCGATTACATCTGGCTGGCCGTGCGCACCGACCCGGAAGCCAAGAAGCACAAGGGCATTTCGATCATCATCGTGCCGACCTCGTCGCCGGGCTTCTCGTGGCAGCCGCTGCACACCATGCCGGGCATCTCGACGTTCTACACCTTTTACGACGACGTGCGGGTGCCGGCCAGCGCGGTGGTGGGCGGCGAGAACCAGGGCTGGCAGCTGATCACCACGCAGTTGAATTTCGAACGGGCGGCCCTGGGCAATCTCGGCGCGCTGGAGCCGTTGTTCGAAAAGACTTTGGACTGGGCGATTTCCACCGAGCTCGACGGTGGCCGCGTCATCGATCAGCCCTGGGTGCAATCGGCCCTGGCCCGGGTCGAAGCCCAGGTCGCCGCGTACAAGCTCGTCAACTCGCGGGTGAACGCGGCGATGACGAAGGGCGCGCTGAGCATGGGCGAGGCGTCGGCGGCCAAGGTGTTCGGCACCGAGCTCACCCAGCAGGTCGCCCGCGAACTGCTCGAGGTGCTCGACGGCAACGGGGTGCGGCGCGGTGCCGACGCGCCGCTGCGCGGGGCGCTGGAATCCGCGTACCGCCAGGCCGTCATCAATACCTTCGGCGGCGGGGCCAACGAAATTCAACGTGACATCATCGCAATGGCCGGGCTGGGCATGCCGCGGGCACCGCGTGACCTTCGGGCCACGAATTAGTCAGGAGGACGAACCTACGTGACCGACTCAGAATCCGTCAGCGCCAAAGTGCGGGCCCTCGTCGGGCAGCCGACCGGCGGCACCGGAAAGCCCTCGCTGGCACCGGACCCGGTGAACCAGCCGATGATTCGCCACTGGGCGTACGCGATGGCCGATATGAACCCCGTCTACATCGACCCGGAGTTCGCCGCGTCGTCCCGGTTCGGCGGCATCGTGTCGCCGCCGGTGATGCTGCAGTCCTGGACCATGCCGTCACCGAAGCTCGAGGGCATCGGCGAACGCGGTGGAGCGCCCATCGAGATCCACGGCAACCCAACGGCATTCCTCGACGAAGCGGGCTACACCAGCACGGTGGCGACCAACTCGGAGTTCGACATGGAGCGCTACCCCCGCCTCGGCGACGAGATCAGCGCGACGACGGTGTACGAATCCGTCTCCGACGAGAAGACGACGGCGCTGGGCACCGGCTTCTTCCTCACCTGGCTGACCACCTACACCGACCAGCACGGCGAGGTGCTGGGTCGGCAACGATTCCGGGTGCTGCGCTTCAGGCCGGCGAACTGATGGCGGCGCGACTGGCTCCGGCGATCACGCCGGACACCGAGTTCTTCTGGAATGGGTTGCGGGAGAACAAGCTCCTGATCCAGCGTTGCGGTGGCTGCGGGCAGCTGCGCCACCCGCCGCGGCCGATGTGCCCGCACTGCCGCTCGCTGCAGTGGGATGCGATCGAGTCGTCGGGCCGCGGCACCGTCTACAGCTACGTGATGCCGCACGAGCCTAAGTTCCCGTTCTTCGAGTACCCCTACGTCGTCGCGCTGGTGGAACTCAAGGAAGGGGTGCGGCTGGTGTCCAACCTGACCGGCATCGACCCGGCCGAGGTGACCACCGGAATGGCCGTCGAGGTGTACTACCAGACCTTCGATGACGACCTGGTGCTGCACCAGTTCCGGCCGGCCGGCTGAATCATGGATTTCTCGTTCACCGAAGAGCAGGAGACGATCGCCAAGCTCGCGCGCGATCTCTTCCAGCGCCGCGCCACGCCCGACCGGCTGACCGAGCTGGAGGCCGGCGACGTCCGCTACGACGTGGCGCTGTGGAAAGAGCTTGCGGCCGTTGACCTGCTGGGCACCGCGCTGCCGGAGTCGGCCGGCGGCAACGGCGGCGGCTTCGTCGAGCTCGGCGTCCTGCTGGCCGAGGTCGGCTGGAGCGTGGCGCCGGTGCCGGCCTACGCGACGCTGGTGCTGGGCGCCGACCCGATCGCGCGGCACGGCACGCCCGAGCAACAACAGCGCTTCCTGCCGGGCGTGCTCGCCGGAACCCGCATCCTCACTGCGGGACTGGCGGAGCCCGGCCGCTCGGACCCGTCACTGCCGGCCACCACCGCGCGCCGCGACGGCACTCAGTGGCGCCTGGACGGCGCCAAGGAGCTGGTGCCGGCCGCCCAGATCGCTGACACCGTGTTGATTCCCGCGGCGATGGATGACGGCGCCGTCGGCCTGTTCCTGCTGGCCACCGATGCCCCCGGCGTCGATATTCGTCCGGTGCCGACCACCAGTCGCGAGCCGCACGCCGACGTATTACTGGACGGCGCAGTCGTTTCCGATGCCGACCGGCTGGTCGGTGCCGGGCTGGTCGAGTCGTTGCACGCCCGCGCCCTGGTCGCGCTGTGCGCGATCCAGCTCGGTGTGGTGGAGCGGGCGCTGCACATCGCGGCCGAATATACTTCCGGGCGTGAGCAATTCGGCCGCCCGATCGGTAGCTTCCAGGCGGTGCAGCAGCGGATGGCCGACGCGTTCATCGACGTAGAAGCGATCCGGTGGACCACCTGGCAAGCGGCGTGGCTGATTGCCCACGACCGGCCCTCGGAAAAGGCACACCGGGCCGCCCGCATCGCCAAATTCTGGGCCGCCGAGGCCGGCGCCCGCGTCGCCGCCACCACCCAGCACGTGCACGGCGGCATCGGCATCGACACCACCTATCCCCTGCACCGCTACTTCTTGTGGGCCAAGCACAACGAGCTCACCCTCGGTCCCGCTTCGGCGCAGCTGGCCCGGCTTGGCGCAACCTATTCGGAAGGACACGCATGACGACGACCGCCAACCGCACTCTGCAATGGCAGGACATCTCACCGGGTGACGAGGTCACGCCGCTCGAAATCCCGATCACCACAACGATGATCGTCGCGGGTGCGATCGCCACCCGCGACTTCATGCCGGTGCATCACGACCGCGACTACGCCAAGCAGCAGGGCTCGCCCAACCTGTTCATGAACATCCTGACCACCAACGGCTACTGCGTGCGCTTCCTGACCGACTGGGCCGGACCCGAGGCGATGGTGAAGAACCTGTCGATCCGACTTGGCGTGCCGTGCTTTCCGGACGACCCGCTGCGGTTCACCGGCAGCGTCACCGGCAAGACCGAGGGATCGGACGGAGAGAACTTCGTCGAGGTGGCCTTCGCCGGCGCCAACAGCCTGGGTGATCACGTGTCGGGCACCGCGGTGCTCAGCCTGCTCGACGGGTCGGGCGCATGAGCAGGACGCTGCCGGGCGCGGCGGCGATCGTCGGGATCGGCCAGACGGAGTTCTCCAAGGAATCCGGGCGCAGCGAGCTGCAATTGGCGTGCGAGGCGGTCAGCGCGGCGCTCGACGACGCGGGCCTGGCGCCCAGCGACGTCGACGGCATGGTCACCTTCACGATGGATTCCAGCGACGAGATCGACATCGCGCGCAACGTGGGCATCGGCGACCTTTCGTTCTTCTCCCGGGTGCATCACGGCGGCGGCGCGGCGGCGGGCACCGTGGTGCACGCGGCGATGGCCGTCGCCACCGGTGTCGCCGACGTCGTGGTGTGCTGGCGCGCCTTCAACGAACGGTCCGGCTTCCGGTTCGGCGGCAGCGGACGCAGCATGGCCGAAACACCGTTGTTCATGGCGCATTACGCGCCGTTCGGGTTGCTGACTCCCGCGTCCTGGGTCGCCGTGCATGCCCAGCGCTACATGTCGACCTACGGCGTCACCAACGAGGACTTCGGCCGGATCGCGGTGGTCGATCGCAAGCATGCGGCGACCAACCCCGATGCCTGGTTCTACGAACGGCCGATCACCCTGGAAGACCACCAGAATTCGCGTTGGATCGTCGAACCCGTGCTGCGCCTGCTGGATTGCTGCCAGGAGAGCGACGGCGGCGTAGCGCTCGTCATCACCAGCGCCGAGCGCGCCCGCGACCTGCGCCAGCCGCCGGCCATCATCACCGCGGCCGCCCAGGGCGCGGCCCACAACGGCGAGATGATGACGAGCTACTACCGCGACGAGATCACCGGGCTGCCCGAGATGGGCGTGGTGGGCCGCCAGCTGTGGCGCGACTCAGGGCTCAAGCCGCAAGACATTCAAACCGCCTTCATCTACGACCATTTCACGCCGTTCGTGTTCGCCCAGCTCGAGGAGCTCGGATTCTGCGGGCGCGGCGAGGCCAAGGACTTCGCCACCATCGAGCGGCTGTCGCTCGGCGGCGAGTTCCCCATCAACACCAACGGCGGCCTGCTCGGCGAGGCGTACATCCACGGCATGAACGGCATCACCGAGGGTGTGCGCCAGGTCCGCGGCACCTCCTACAACCAGGTCGACAACGTCGAGCACGTGCTGGTGACGTCGGGAACCGGCGTGCCCACCAGCGGCCTGATCCTGGCACCGGCGGGCTGAGGGGGTCGTCATGCCGAAGCTCGCAGTGTTGACCGCGATCGGGGGGCCGATCGAGCTGGCCGAGTTTCCGCTGTCCACCCCGGCGCCGGGCGCGGCCGCACTGCGGCTGCGGATGGCCGGCATCTGCGGATCCGACCTGCACATCTTCCGCGGCGAGCTCCCCCTGCCCTGCCCGTTTGCCATGGGCCACGAAATGGTGGGCGAGATCGCCGAGCTCGGCGACGGCCTGAGCACCGATGCAACCGGCAAACCGCTGGCCGTCGGCGATCGCATTGTGACGCCGTACTTTTGGTTCTGCGGCCGGTGCCACGCCTGTGCGCGCGGGCGGTCGTACGCGTGCCAGAACCTGATGGCCGGCGAATACCGCACCCACGAGCAGGCGCCGCACTTCGTCGCCGCCTACGGCGAGTTTTACTACACCAGCCGGCGGCAGCCGCTGTACAAGGTGCCCGATGATCTGCCCGACGCGGCCGTCGCGCCACTGAATTGCGCGCTGGCACAGGTGCTTTTCGCGCTGCGCGATGTGCGGCTCGGCGACACCGTCGTGATCCAGGGCGCCGGCGGGCTGGGCATCAACGCCGCGGCCGTGGCGCGCACGGCGGGGGCGGCCGAGGTCATCGTCATCGACAAGATCGCCGAACGGCTCGACGTCGCGGCAGATTTCGGCGCCACCCGCTGCATCGACGCCAGCGAGCTGTCGACTGCGGAGGTCACCGAGCGGGTACACAAGCACACCGACGGCATCGGCGCCGACTGGGTGCTCGAAGTCGTCGGCGTGCCGGGCGTCATTCCCGAGGGCATCGCATTCCTCAACAACGGCGGAACCCTGCTCGAGGTCGGCAACGTCGGGATGGGACGCACCGTGGAGCTCGACCCGAGTTCCCTGGTCTACGGCAACAAATCCGTTCGCGGCGTGATGTTCTACGACCCGGTCACCCTGGCCGTCGGGCTATCCTTCCTGCAGCACACCAGCTTTCCGTTCGAGAAACTGATGCCCAAGCCGTTCCACCTAGCCGACGTCAACGAGGCATTCGCCTCGGCCGACGCCGGGCTGGTGCCCAGGGGCGCGTTGGTTCCGTGATGACCGCGTTGAACCAGGAGACCGATACCCGCGACCTGATCGTGGAGTCCGCCTTCGCGTGCTTCGGCAAGCAGGGCTTGCAGAAGGCGACGATCGTCGACATCGCCAAGCACGCCGGCGTATCGCGCAGCACGATCTACGAATACTTCTCCGACAAGGCGTCGATCGTCGAGGCGTGTGCCGAGCACGCCTCGCAGCAGTTCTATCGCGAGATGACCAAGGCGATCGACCGGGAGGGCGGCACCCTCGAGGACAAGCTTTGTGCCGCGGCGGTATTCGTCACGCAGGCGCGGCGCGCGATTGCCTCGGAGAAATACTTCGACGAGGACGCGATCAGCCTGCTGCTGACCAAGGACGCGGCCGTGCTGCTGCGCGAATGCGTCGAGTTCTTCGCGCCCTACCTGTCGGCGGCCCGGCTCACCGGCGAGGTCCGCAAGGACCTCGACATCGAGGCCGCCGGCGAATGGTTTGCGCGCATACTCTTTTCACTGTTCAGCACGCCGTCGTCGATACTCGACATGGACGACCCCGACGTGGCGGCGGAATTCGTCCGTGCCCACGTGGTACGCGGTTTCGCCAGCGAGCGCCCGCGGACCCGCCGCGCTCAGTGACCGATCACATCGAGCATCGCTACGCGGCAGACCCGCGGCCGTGTAGATGATCCAGCGCTGCGGGCAATCCGGTCCGACTCGAATCCGGCGAGGCCCATGCGACGTAGCCGTCTGGTCTGATCAGCAGTGCCGACGGCACGTCGACCCACCCCACGACGGGTAGTCGCCACCGGCGACCCGTCTGCTGGGCTGCAACGTAGTCGACGGTCTCGGGTAGGACCGCGGGTCTTTCGGGTGTGCGCTCGAAGTCGAGCAGTACCGGGCGTTGGGAGTGCAACAGGGGAAAAACACTGCGGCATCCCGTCGCGCTTCTGATTTCAGCGTCGGGGACACGCCTGCCGATCAAGGGGTGCGGTGCGTCCGGGGCGTAGCAGACGTCCATGCTCGACATCGCCGCAGCCAGGCGCTCGTTGGCACCGTCATCACGCAGCAGCGAGGCCAGCTGTGCGCGCATCGCCGTGACGTTGTCACCGGACTCGAGCAGGGCGGACTGGGCTCGGGTGTTGACCATGACATGGGCGGCCTGTGGGTGACGTTCCTGGTGGTAGGTGTCGAGCAACGCCTGCGATGCGTGCCCCTGGATGACCGAGGCGAGTTTCCAGCCGAGATTGACCGCATCCTGCATACCCAGATTCATGCCTTGCCCGCCCAACGGCGGATGGATGTGAGCGGCGTCTCCCGCCAACAGCACACGGCCGCGGCGATATTCGCCGGCCTGACGATGGTGGTCGGTGAATGATGACACCCAGAGCGGCTTGTGCATGCCGAAATCCGTGCCGGCCACCCGAATGGCGCACTCGCGCAGCGTCGCCAGCGTCATCGGCTCGTACGAATGCTCGGGGCGATACTCCGTCACCGTGACCCGACACCACGGCTGTCCGCTGAGTGCACCCAGCGGCATCACCGACACCGTGCCGGTTGCCCTGCGGTCGCATATCAGCCAATCCGAAGGCGATTCAGCAAGGTCGACATCGCCAAGCAGGTAGGTAATGCTCCCGTCGGAGCCATCGAACGTAATACCGGCGAGCCGGCGCACGGTGCTGCGCGCACCGTCACAGCCGATGAGATAGTCCACGCGCTCTTGGGTCGGCCCGTCCGCGGTCTGCAGCTCAACGTTGACGCCGTCGTCGTCATGGTCCAGACCCTCCACCTCGGTGGACCATTCCACGGCCGCGCCCCACTCGCGCGCGAAACGCTCGAGAATGTTCTCGGTGACCGATTGCAGCACACCGAACAGGTACGGGTAGCGGGTGGGCAACGTTGACCAGTCGACGCCGATCCCGGCGAAATGGGCCACCGTCAACGGACGTCCATTCCCCAGGAATTCACCCACCATGCCCCGCTGGTCCAGCACCTCCATCGTCCGGGGATTCAATGCCGCGGCGCGAGATGCCTTGCCGCGACACGGCGCCCGGTCGACCAGCCGTACCGATATCCCCGCTCGGCGCAATTCGTACGCCAGCATCAACCCAGTCGGCCCGGCGCCGACGATCAGCACCTGCGTCATATCGGGGCAGCGATCTCGTCATCCGACACAGGAAACCGTCCTCCACGTGGGCATTCGTGCGATCACCACCGAGTTTGCCCAATAAAAAATGGAGCCTCAACTCCAAAAAAATTCGTGCGCGACGCTCGATTAGCCGGGCGCCAAGCGGCGCAGGTAGTCGATCATCGTGTCGATTGCTGCCTCCAACGGCTTGGTGTCGCGGTGTACCTGGCTGAGCAACAAGCCGCCCTGGATCCCCGCGAGCAGGGACAGCGCGATCCGGTCGACGTCAGTCCCGGGCGGGAGCTCGCCCCGTGCCATAGCTGCCGTGAGGCAGTCGGTGATCAGTGCCTGCCATCGCGCGAACGCCCCCTCCAGCCGAGCCCTCGCCGGCGGGTCGGTCTCAGCCAACTCGTTGGCCAGCGATCCGATGGGGCAACCGCCGGTGCAACCCTTGTCTCGCATTGCTTCGACCATCAAGTGTCGCCATCGCGACAGCTCCGCGATGCTGTGGACCTGCGCAAGCGCCAACTCCTGGCTACCCAGAATCTGGTCGCTCTGGCCCTCGACGACAGCGGACACCAGCTCACTCTTCTCGGAGAAGTAGTGGTACATCTGCGATGCACTCACGCCGGCCGCGGCCTGGACATCCTTGATGGTGGTGTGCGCTACCCCGTGTTCGGCCATCAACTGCGCGGCCGCGCGCACGATCCGTTCCCGGGTCGCACGACCCTTTGCCGTCAGCTTGGCGCGATGCTCCATCAAACCCCTGCGAATCAGACTGGAATGAGTACTCCAATTTCTTCAGTGTATCCAGGCGCCCGATTCAGCGGTGCGCCCAGGGCGTCCAGTGCGGCTAGGGCGACATCGGGCCGGATTTCCCGCCCGGACTACACACTCAACGGTGGCGCTGCGCCAGGGCCCTTAGGAAAAACGTCAGGTTGGCGGGGCGCTCGGCGAGCCGGCGCATGAAGTAGCCGTACCACTGCGTGCCGAACGGCACGTACACCCGGACCTGGTCACCGGCCGAGGCGAGCCGCACCTGCTCGTCGTCGCGGATGCCGTACAGCATCTGGTACTCGAATTCGCGTGTCCCGCGGCTCGATTCGCTTGCCATCGCGGGCACCGCGCCGATGATGGCCGGGTCGTGTGAGGCGACCATCGGATACCCCGTTCCGGCCATCAACACCCGCAGGCAGGCCAGATACGACTCGGTGACCTCGGCGTTGCCCCGATAGGCAACCGATGCCGGCTCGTCGTAGGCGCCCTTGCACAGCCGGATCCGGGCGCCGGACGCGGCGAATTCCTCGCAGTCGCCCAGGGTTCGGCGCAGGTAGGCCTGCAACACCGTGCCCAACCATCCAAACTCGGCCCGCAGGTCGCGCACGATGCCCAGCGTCGAATCGGTCGTGGTGTGGTTCTCGGCGTCCACCGTCACCCATACACCGGCACGCTGGGCGGCGTCGCAGATCGACCACGCGTTCTCCCGCGCGATCTTCTCCCCGTCGCGCTCCAGCGACTGCCCCAGCGCCGACAGCTTGACCGATACCTCCAGCGGCCGGCTGCCCACTGTGGCGTCATCGCCCAAGCCACCCAGCCTTTCAATCAGGTTTAGGTACGTCCGCACCGCCGCATCGGCGTCGTCGGTGTCGGACACATCCTCGCCCAGGTAGTCGATGCTGACGAAGCGACCCGATTGCCGCAGCGCGGCAACGCTATCCAGCGCCGAGTCGATCGTCTCCCCCGGCACGAAGCGGTGCACCACCCGGCGGGTGACCGACAGCCCCTCGGCGGCTCGGCGCAATCCCTCGCGCCGGCTTGCGGCCATGATGGCGGGCCGCAGCGTGTTGGCGAACAGGCCGGACATCAGTCGGATCCCATGTGCGGGTAGGTGTGGTTGGTGGCGGGCACGAACGTCTCCTTGATGGTGCGGGCCGACGTCCAGCGCATCAGGTTCAGCACCGACCCGGCCTTGTCGTTGGTGCCCGAGCCGCGCGAGCCGCCGAACGGCTGGCGGCCGACGACGGCCCCGGTTGGCTTGTCGTTGACGTAGAAGTTGCCGGCGGCGAACCGCAGCCGGTCCTGCGCGGTCAGCACGGCCTCGCGGTCGTCGGCGATGACGGCGCCGGTCAGCGCGTAGCGCGACCCGGTGTCGATGACGTCGAGGATGCGCTCATAGGAGTCGTCGGGGTACACGTGCACCGACAGCAGGGGGCCGAAGTACTCGGTCGAAAACGCCTCGTCGGTCGGGTCGTCGGACAGCAGCACGGTCGGCCGCACGAAATAGCCGACGCTGTCGTCGTATTCGCCGCCCGCGGCGATCGTGACACCGGCCGCACCCTTGGCCCGCTCGATCGCGCCGACGTTCTTGTCGAAGGCCCGCTTGTCGATCAGCGCGCCGCCGTAGTTGGTCAGATCGGTGACGTCACCGAAACTCAGCTCGGCGGCAGCGCCCAGGAAGTCGTCGCCCATCCGGTGCCACACCGAGCGCGGGATGAAGGCGCGCGACGCCGCCGAGCACTTCTGGCCCTGGTAGTCGAATGACCCGCGAATCAGGGCCGTGCACAGCACATCCGGGTTGGCAGAGGCGTGGGCGAGCACGAAGTCCTTGCCGCCGGTTTCACCGACCAGCCGCGGATAGCTGTGGTAGCGGCCGATATTGGCGCCGACCAGCCGCCACAAGTGCTGGAAGGTGGCCGTCGATCCGGTGAAGTGAATGCCGGCCAGCCGCGGATCGTCCAGTGCCACATCGGAAACCGCGATCCCGTCTCCGGTGACCAGGTTGATCACCCCGGGCGGCAGCCCGGCGGCCTCGAGCAGCTGCATGGTCAGGTAGGCCGACAGCGTCTGGGTGATCGACGGCTTCCACACCACGGTGTTGCCCATCAGCGCCGGGGCGGTCGGCAGGTTGCCCGCGATCGAGGTGAAGTTGAACGGCGTGATCGCGTAGACGAAGCCGTCCAGCGGGCGGTAATCGCTGCGGTTCCACTCCCCCGGGCCGCTGACCGGCTGCTGCGTCAGGAGCTGGCGGGCGAAGGCCACGTTGAATCGCCAGAAGTCGATCTGCTCGCAGGGCGAGTCGATCTCGGCCTGATACGGCGACTTGGACTGGCCGAGCATCGTCGCGGCGGCGATCTTTTCGCGCCACGGCCCGGCCAACAGGTCGGCGGCCCGCAGGAAGACCGCGGCACGCTCGTCGAAGGGCATCGCCGCCCAGGCGGGTTTGGCGGCCATCGCGGCGTCGATCGCCGCCGTCGCGTCGGCGTGCACCGCGTTGGTCAGGGTGCCCAGCTTCGCGGCGTGCCGGTGCGGCTGGACGACGTCGATGCGCTCGCCGTCCCCCATCCGATGCTTGCCGGCGATGACGTGCGGCAGGTCGATCGCGCGGTCGGCGAGCGCGGCCAGTTCCGCGCGCAGGCGGGTGCGTTCGGGGGAATGCGGGGCGTAGTCGTGGACCGGCTCGTTGGTCGGCGTCGGCACCTGGGTGATCGCGTCCATACGGCCAGGATCCTCGGTCCGGGGCGGCGATCTGTTGGCCAATCGGACAGGATGTTGGCGTCTAGGTAGTAAAATCGGACAATATGCGGACCTCCGGTGTTGGACTGGGTCAGCTGCTGCTTGCGCTGGACGCGACGCTGGTCGGCCTGGTCGACGCCCCGCGGGGCCTCGACCTTCCCGTGAGCTCGGCGGCGCTGATCGACTCCGACGACGTCCGCCTGGGCCTCGCGGCGGCGGCCGGCTCAGCCGACGTCTTCTTCCTGCTCGGCGTCGCCGAAGACGAGGCGCTTGGCTGGATCGCCAAGCAGGCCCACGAGCGCGCGCCGGTGGCCATCTTCGCCAAGGAGCCGTCGGACGCGCTGGTGAGCAAGGCGGTCGCGGTCGGGTCGGCAGTGGTGGCCGTGGAGCCACGGGCCCGCTGGGAACGGCTGTATCAGCTGGTCAACCACGTCCTCGAACATCACCGGCACGGCGACCCGGTGGACGACTCGGGCACCGACCTGTTCGGCCTGGCGCAGTCGCTGGCCGACCGGATTCACGGCATGGTCAGCATCGAAAACGCCCAGTCGCAGGTGCTGGCCTATTCGGCCTCCAACGACGAGGCCGACGAGTTGCGCCGCCTGTCGATCCTGGGTCGCGCCGGGCCGCCCGAGCACCTCAAGTGGATCGGCCAGTGGGGCATCTTCGACGCGCTGCGGGCCAGCGACGAGGTGGTGCGGGTCGACGAGCGCCCGGCGCTGGGGCTGCGGCCACGGCTGGCCGTCGGCATCTACCAGCCGCCGAGCGGCCCGCGACGACCACCGGTGTTCGCCGGCACCATCTGGGTGCAGCAGGGGTCACAGCCGCTGGCCGAGGATGCCGAGCAGATCCTGCGTGGTGCGGCCGTGCTGGCCGCGCGGATCATGTTCCGGCTGGCGGCGCGGCCGTCGACGCATGCGCTGCGGGTGCAACAACTGCTGGGCCTGACGGAGGGTGATCCGGCGGACGTGGCCGGCATCGCACGGGAACTCGGCCTGGCCGCCGACGGCGAGGCCGCGCTGATCGGGTGGGACACCGCCGACGCCGGGGCCCGACACGCACGGCTGACCGACGTTTTGGCATTGAGCGCCAGCGCTTTTCGCCGAGATGCACAGGTAGCCTCGCGCGGCTCACGAATCTATGTGCTGCTGCCGCAGACCGCGACGGCCCGGTCGGTCGCGTCGTGGGTCCGGGGCACCATCAGCGCGCTGCGCACCGAACTCGGCGTCGAGCTGCGGGCGGCCATCGCCGTGCCGATCGCGGGCCTATCCGGGATCGCGGTGGCGCGTGGCGAGGTGGATCGCGTGTTGGATAGCGCTGGGCGACACCCGATTTCGATCGGGCGGGTGACCTCGCTGGCCGAGGCGCGCACCACGGTGTTGCTCGACGAGATCGTCACGCTGGTCGGCGCCGACGAGCGGCTGGTCGATCCGCGGATCCGCGACCTGAGCGCCGGGGATCCGGTTCTGACCGAGACGCTGCGGGTCTACCTGGACAGCTTCGGCGACGTCGCGGCCGCCGCGTACCTGTTGCAGGTGCATCCCAACACGGTCCGCTACCGGGTGCGCCGGATCGAAAAGCTGTTGTCGACGTCGCTGGCCGATCCCGAAGTGCGGCTGGTGTTTTCACTGGGGCTGCGGGCGCTGGAACGCCCAGCCTAGGCACGAATGCTATAGGGCCGCAACCATTGTCAGGTAGCGCTCCTGGCTTGCCGCCTCCACCGCGCCTCGCTGCTCGAGCAGCATCACGCAGCGCAATGCCAGGTCGAATGATCGATAGCAGTGATGCGCGATCAGTGCCAGGTGCTTGAGCTGTTCGTCGCTCATCGAGTCCGGGTGGACGAAATCGCGGACGTAGACGAGGTCGGCCTCCAGCAGTTGGTTCATCACCTGGTTGGGATGCACGTAGGGGAAGATGGGCCAACCCTTGACCGCGGCGAAGCAGTGCGGAATGAATCCCTGGCCGCGCAGCTCAACGTCGATCTCGCCCAGGCCCGGCTGAGCTTTGTACAGCGGCACGAACGAGATCTCGGTCTGAATCGCGACGGTCTCGGCGAGCTTTTTTCGTCCCCCCTGAAAAGCCGCCAGCTCGCCGCCCTGGATGTCGATCTTCAGAAAGTCGAGGTGGCCAATCTCCGAAATGTCGTCGAGCCGTGCCGTTTCCACGGCGATGCGTTCGTTCACATTGGCGTACGTCTTGAAGTATTCGAACGTCTCCAACGCCGCGGGATCGGGTTCGAGCAGGCTCGTGCATCCGGATGCGTCGCACACATTCAGCGTGTGGGCGCCGCCGTCACCCACCGCATGCGGCAGATAATTCTCCGCGGGTCCTTTGTTGAGCTGGAGCGCGCGCAGGGCCTCGGGTTGCGGCTCGAACCCGGTCACCCGACACAGCCCCGCGGCGAGCATCGGCGCATAAGGCGGCGCGCCGTCGGTCGGATTCGCACCGACATCCACCACGTCGATAAGGCGCTGCGGGGACAACAGGTTGCGAAGGGCTTGACTGGTGTCCGGGTGGACCATGCGCGATAAGACTACACGGCTGACGAATACGGCTGTGGCCGTGGCGATTAACGCGAGAGCTCAGCCCCTATCCCGGCGCGTCCTGCGGGCAGTAGTAGGTGGTCGAATCGGCGACGAACATGGCGGCGTGCTGGCGGTCTAGACCGGAGTGCGCAGCGAGATACTGGTAGGCGCTCTCTTGGTAGTCGAGCATGTCGCACACCTCCTGAGCGTCCTTGATCAAGGCCGCATCCGGAGTGTCGACGCCGATTCCCTGTGCACGCACCTGTCTGACGAAGTCGTCCGCCCCGGTTGCGTGTGCGACCGGCATCGCGCTCCCCAACGCAATAGCACTGGCGGCCAAGATTCCTGTGGCCATGGCCCCCTTCACGGCGCCTGCAGCGTTCATGTCGTTGTGTCCTTTCGAGCTACGGGCCGCTACGTGGGCGCGTACTGCGGGCAGAAGAAGGTAGCCGAATCGGCGATGAAACTGGCGGCATGCCTCGGGCCCAGGCCCGCGTATTGCGATAGGTAGGGGTAGGCCGACTGCTGGTAGGTGAGCAGGTCACACACCTCTTGGGCGTCCTCGATAATGGCGCCGTCCGGTGCGCCGACGCCGATCCCGTCCGCCCGCACTTTTCTGAGGAAGTCGTCCGTGCCGGTTGCGTGTGCGACCGGCATCGCGCTCCCCAACGAAATCGCGATAGCCGCCAGGGCTCCGATGGCCGTGCGCCGATGCACGGTGCCCGCAATGTTCATCGCTCGTTTCCTTTCCGTTCACCTACTAGAATGCGCTTACGCCGCCGCTCCCGCAACGGTCCTGGCCTGCGCAATCGCTTGCTAATTCCTGAGAATTGACGCCCTAAATCCACAGTTTCGGCGGTTTGGCGCACCTTGTCGTCGTTGTGATCGAAACTCCGTTCGATTGATTCAGCAAAGAAAAATCCGGCGGCGCGGGCTAACGTGGTGCCACGAGCGCCGTCCCGCCGCAACCAGCGGCAATGGGGTGCCGCCGCTTCGACGAGAAAAGGAATCCCAACGTGAAGACGAGAGTCGTGATGACCACGGTCGGCGCCGCGGCGGCAGCCTTGGCCGCCGCAGTCATGTGGACCGTGCCATCGGCCTCGGCCGGCACCGACTTCTGCAATGGGCTACCCAACGCGCAGCAAGCTCGTGAATGCAACTGCGGCTTCGACTTCGCCCCGGGCAGCCAGGAGCTGCAAGATTGCATGGCCGGAAAGCCGGTTACACCCCCACCCCCGCAGCCTTAGCGGGCGAAGCGCTTGAGGCACAACGACTCCCGCCCGGTCGGCGGGCTCCGGGCGATTGTCGTGTCGAGCACAGTTCTCGGCGCCGCGGTGCTAGGCGCCGGTAACGCGAATGCGGACGGCCCCGTTCAGTTGAGGAGCCGACTGGGCGATGCGTGCGTGGACGCCGCGGGCGGGAACTGGCTCAACCCGCCGGTGATCAACCCCTGCAATGGGTCCGACGCCCAGCGCTGGAATGTCAACGCCGACGGCCGGCTCGAGAGCGTGGCCTTCCCCGGGCAGTGCCTGAATGGCGGCGACACCGCGAGGGTGGGCATCGCGGCGTGTTGGGGCAGCCGTCGTTGGAACATCCAGCCCGACGGTCGGATCACCGCCGTTCTCAGCGGCTGTCTCACCGTCCTCGGCGGCACGAATCCCGGGACGTGGCTCGGCACCCGCTTTTGCAACGGCTCACCGGAACAGGGGTGGGACAGCGTTCCATGAGCGGTCGCCGCGCCACCGGCGGCGCACGAATTATGCTCAGCGTGAATGCAATTCTGCGTGTTGCAGCCAATTTGCCTGCGGCTAGGCTTTGCTGGTGCCCGAAAGCCCGTCGTCCTATCTCGTGTTGGCCTCGCAGCGCAGCGGCAGCACGCTGCTCGTCGAATCGCTGCGCGCCACCGGCGTCGCCGGCGAGCCCCAAGAGTTCTTTCAGTACCTGCCGACCACCAGTCAGTCCCCGCAGCCGCGGGAGTGGTTCGCCGGCGTCGGGGATGACTCGATCCTGAGCCTGCTCGATCCGCTGGACGAGGGAAAGCCCGACCTGGCGCCGGCCGAGATCTGGCGCGACTACATCCGCACGGTCGGCAGGACGCCCAACGGTGTGTGGGGCGGCAAGCTGATGTGGAACCAGACGCCGCTGCTGCTGCAGCGCGCCAGCGGCCTGCCCGACCGGTCCGGCGACGGGCTGCTGTCGGCGATCCGCGACGTCGTCGGCGAAGACCCGCTGCTGGTCTACGTCTACCGGCCCGACGTGGTGTCGCAGGCGGTGTCGTTCTGGCGGGCGGTGCAGACCCGGGTGTGGCGGGGCCGGCCCGACCCGGTCCGCGACGCGCGGGCCACCTACCACGCCGGGGCCATCGCGCACGTCATCACGATGCTGCGGGCCCAGGAAGTGGGCTGGCGGAATTGGTTCGCCGAAGAAAACGTCAAACCCATGGAGATTCCGTATCCGGTGCTGTGGCGCAATCTCACCTCGGTGGTGGGCTCCGTCCTCGAGTCGCTGGGGATGGATCCCAACCTCGCGCCCGAGCCGGTGCTGGAGCGTCAGGCCGACAAACGGTCCGACGAATGGGTAGACCGATATCGGGTGGACGCCGAAAGGGAGGGGCTGCCGACATGACGGTGATCGAAGAAAGGCGCGTCGACGAACTGCGGCTGCTGGAAGCCGAAGCGGTGCACATCATCCGCGAAGTCGTCGCCGAGCTGGAGCGGCCGGTCCTGCTGTTCTCGGCGGGCAAGGATTCGATCGTGCTGCTTCGCCTCGCGGAGAAGGCGTTTCGACCGATACCGCTGCCGTTCCCCGTCATGCACGTCGACACCGGCCACAACTTCGACGAGGTGATCGAATTCCGCGACCGCCGGGTGACCGGTCAGGGCCACAAGCTGATCGTCGCCTCGGTCCAGGAATCCATCGATAAGGGCCGGGTGCCCGACCCCGGCCCGACCGCGTCCCGCAACCGCGCCCAGACCCGCACGCTGCTCGACGCACTGGAGGCCGGCGGTTTCGACGCCGCCTTCGGCGGTGCGCGCCGCGACGAGGAACGCGCCCGCGCCAAGGAGCGGATCCTGAGTTTCCGCGACGAGTTCGGCCAGTGGGACCCCCGCGCCCAACGCCCCGAGCCGTGGTCGCTGTACAACGGCCGCATCAAGAAGGGCGAACAGGTCCGGGTGTTCCCGCTGTCCAACTGGACCGAGCTGGACATCTGGCGCTACATCGAGCTGGAAGGCCTTGAAATACCGTCGATTTACTACGCACACCAGCGCGAGGTGTTCGAGCGCGACGGCATCCTGCTGGCCGTCTCCGAATACGCCAGCCCGCAAAACGGCGAGACCTCGGCGACGGAGTGGGTTCGCTACCGCACCGTGGGCGACCTGACCATCACCGGGGCGGTGCGCTCGGAGGCCACCGACATCGCCCGGGTGATCACCGAGATCTCCGCGGCCACGGTGTCCGAGCGCGGCGAGACGCGCGCCGACGACCGCACCTCGGTGGCCGCGATGGAAGACCGCAAGCGAGAGGGCTACTTCTGATGACCAGCACCGAGAAGGCTGCCGAAAAGGTATTGCCAGCCAAGGACGTAACGCGCCAGCTGCTGCGCATCGCCACCGCAGGTTCGGTCGACGACGGCAAGAGCACCCTGATCGGGCGGCTGCTGCACGACACCGACAGCCTGCCGCTCGACCACCTCGAGGCCGTCACCGACGAAGAGGGGATCGCCGACCTCGCGGCGCTGTCCGACGGGCTGCGCGCCGAACGCGAGCAAGGCATCACGATCGACGTCGCCTACCGCTTCTTCTCCACCACCACCCGCAGCTACATCCTGGCCGACACCCCCGGCCACGAGCGCTACACCCGCAACATGTTCACCGGCGCGTCCAATGCGCACGCGGCCATCCTGCTGGTCGACGCGCGCGCCGGGGTGCTGCGGCAGACCCGGCGGCACGCCCGCATCGCAAAACTGTTGGGCATCAAGCACTTTGTCGCCGCCGTGAACAAAATCGACCTCATCGACTTCGACCAGGACGGCTTCGTCGGCGTGGAAAACGAGCTGCGCCAACTGGCGGCGCGGCTGGGCGAGGTGGACATCACGGTGATCCCGATCGCGGCCAAGCACGGTGACAATGTGGTGCACCGCTCCGACCGCACGCCCTGGTACGGCGGCCCCACCCTGCTGGAGTACCTCGAGGGCATCGAACTCGCCGCGCCCAATGCCGAGCCGTCGCGGCTGCGGCTGCCCATCCAGTGGGTGTCACGGCCCACCGCCGACGTGCGGCGCCGCTACACCGGGCGGCTGGCAGCCGGAACGCTGTCCGTCGGCGACCCGGTGATCTCGCTGCCCGCCGGCACCCGCTCGACGGTCACCGCCCTGGACACCCTCGACGACGACCGCAGCACAGGCGTTGCGCCGCTTTCGGTTTCGATCGAACTGGCCGACGACATCGACGTGGGCCGCGGCGACGTGCTGGTCAGCGGCGCCGAGGACGCGGACGCGCCGGTGCTGGCCCGCGAGCTGGATGCGACGGTGTGCTGGTTCGTCGATTCCCCGCTGCGGGCCGGCGACCGGCTGGCGCTGAAGCAAACGTCCAAGACCGTCCGGGCCACCGTGCAGGAGCTGCACTCGCGCCTGGACCCCGAGACGCTCGACGAGCTCGATCAGCCAGTTGAGTTGACGCTCAACGACATCGGCACCGTGACGCTACGCACCAGCTCGGTCGTCATCGCCGACGCCTACAGCGACAACCGCGACAGCGGCGCGTTCATCCTGATCGACGAGACAACCAACGACACCGTCGGTGCCGGCACCATCATCGAGGCGCGGGAGATCAAACCGGGCAGCCACCCGCGCACCGACATCCGCTGGCATCCGTCGGCGCTGGACCGCAGCCACCGGTGGCGCACCACCGCACAGGCCGGCGCGACGATCTGGTTCACCGGGCTGCCCGCCTCCGGCAAGTCGACGGTCGCGGTGGCCGTCGAGCGTGCACTCGTCGAATCTGGGCGGGTGGCCTACCTGCTCGACGGCGACAACCTGCGCCACGGCCTCTCCGACGACCTGGGCTTCTCCCCCGGCGACCGCACCGAAAACATCAGGCGCGTCGGGCATTTGACGCGGCTGCTGGCCGACGCGGGGGTGGTCGCGCTGGCCTCGCTGGTGTCGCCGCTGAAGTCCGACCGCGAGACCGCCCGCGCCCTCAACAACGCGGCCAAGCTGCCGTTCATCGAGGTGCACGTGGCCACCTCGGTCGCCGAATGCGAGCGCCGCGACCCCAAGGGCCTGTACGCCCGGGCCCGCCGCGGCGAACTCAAGGGGCTGACCGGGGTGGACGCACCCTACGAGCCGCCGGAGGCCGCCGACCTCGTCATCGACACCACCGGCGCCGACATCGACGAGCTGGTCGCCCAGGTCATCGACCTGCTCAACGAGCGCAGTCCCCGGCCGCCAAGCTAGATTCAGGGCGATCTAATCACTTGGTCCGCGCGGCCGGTCCAGCAAATATGTGACGCGTGACGAACGGCGCAGGCGGCTGGCACGAGCGAATCGGCTCGATATCCGTGGATTGGTGGGCGACCCTGGTCGCCGGCGTGATCACCGCGCTCGCGGTGGCCGACGTGCTCCCGAAGATTCCGTGGTGACCGCGTGAGCACCACGGACATCGAGTCGGTCGAGCCCGAGGAACTGACCGACACCTTCACCAGCCGCCGGCCCCTGGACTACGTGCCGGGCATCCTGCTGCTGGTCGGGGTGGGGCTGCTGGGCAAGTACGCCCAGATCTGGTGGAACGCGCTGGCAAAACACGAGCACTGGCGGGGGCCCGACATCGAATATGTGTTGTGGGCCATCGTGATTGGGCTGCTGATCACCAACACCGTCGGCCTGCATCGGATCTTTCGCCCCGGCGTGCTGACCTACGAATTCTGGCTCAAGGTCGGCATCGTGGTGCTCGGCGCGCGGTTCGTGCTCGGCGACATCATCAAGCTCGGCGGGCTGAGCCTGGTCCAGATCCTGGTGGACATGACGATCGCGGGGACCATCATCATCCTGGCCGCCCGCGCCTTCGGGCTGTCCGGCAAGTTGGGCTCGCTGCTGGCGATCGGGACGTCGATCTGTGGGGTGTCGGCCATCATCGCCGCCAAGGGCGCGATCCGCGCCCGCAACTCCGATGTCGGCTACGCCATCGCGGCGATCCTGGCGTTGGGCGCGGTATCGCTGTTCGTGTTGCCGCCGCTGGGACACGCGATCGGCCTGACCGACGGCGAGTTCGGCCTGTGGGCGGGCCTAGCGGTGGACAACACCGCCGAGACCACCGCGACCGGCTACCTGTTCTCCGACCACGCCGGCAAGATCGCCGTGCTGGTGAAGTCGACCCGCAACGCGCTGATCGGGTTCGTCGTGCTCGGCTTCGCCCTGTACTGGGCGGGGCGCGGGCAGGCCGACGAGATCGCGCCCGGCGCGACGGCCAAGGCCGCGTTCATCTGGGACAAGTTCCCGAAGTTCGTGCTCGGCTTTTTGGCGGTATCGGCGATCGCGACCGCGCACTGGCTCAGCAAAGGGCAGACCGCCAACCTCGCCAACGTGTCGAAGTGGGCGTTCCTGCTCACCTTTGCCGGCGTCGGGCTCAATACCGACATCCGCCAAATCGCGCGCACCGGCTGGCGCCCGCTCGTCGTTGCCGTGATCGGGCTCACCGTCGTTGCAGTCGTCTCCCTCGGCATCGTCCTGCTCACCTCGCGTGTATTGCATTGGGGCATAAGCGCCTAGCGTGGCCGCAATAGCGGCACGGTAACGTGGCGCGGGTGGGGCGGCGGCAATCGACACCGATAGCCGCCTGACGCCCCGCCATGTGGATCACCATCCTGGTAATGGCCGTGGGCATGAGCCTCGAGCCGTTCCGGATCGGCATGACGGTTTTGATGCTGAACCGGCCCCAACCGATGCGCCAACTGCTCGCGTTCCTGTGCGGCGGTTTCGCGATGGGGATGAGCGTGGGCCTGGTCGTCCTGTTCCTACTGCAGCGCACCGTGCCGATCGCGTCGCACGTCAGCCTGCCGGGCGTGCAGATCCTGATCGGCTCGCTGGCCCTGCTGGTGGCCGCGGTGCTGGCCGGGCAGGTCGTGACGAGCCGACGGGCAGGCGCACCGAAAGCTGCCGCATCCGAGCGGTTCTCGCCCCGGGTGCGGCAGCTGCTCAGCGGACGTTCGCTGTGGGTGGCCGGTCTGGCCGGTGTCGGGATCGCGCTGCCGTCCGTGGACTACCTGGCCGCGTTGGCCGTCATCGTGGCTTCCGGCACCGCGGCCCTGACCCAGGTGTCCGCGCTGGTGATCTTCCTTGTGGTGGCCTTCGCGCTGGTGGAGGTCCCGCTGTTCGCGTATGTGCTGGCGCCGCGGCAGACACACGCGTCGATGACCGCCCTGCACACGTGGATTCGGTCGCGCCGCCGGCTCGAGGTTGCGTGTGTGCTGGCCGCGGCCGGCTGCGTCCTGCTCGCCGTCGGCACGGCGGGTCGTTAGGACGCGCGTGCAGTACTGTGGACGAGAGATACTCGGGGGAGACACACGCAGATGAAGCAGCTAGTCGCTGGAGCGCTCGCCACCTTGCTGGTCGGTTCGGTCGGTGGACTCGGAAGCGGCATCGCAACGAGTGACCCAGGATTCCCCTGGCTGCCCCCCACGCCATCCCCGATCGGCGACGACGCCAACGCGAAAGTTGTTTACGCACTGGGCGGTGCGCGGGCGCCGGGCATCCCCTGGTACGACTACACCAATCGCGCCGGCTCCGGATACTTCCCCAACGCCAAACGCGACCTCATCGATTACCCGGCCGGCGCGCCGTTCAGCTGGGTGCCGCAGGAGCTCTTCCCGGGCAAGCGCGACAACGTGACGATCGGCCAGGCCGCCGATCAGGCCACGAACAGCCTGGATCAGGCGATCCGCCGCGGAAACGAGCCTGCGGCCGCCGTCGGGCTGTCGCAGGGCACGCTGGCCCTCGACCAGGAACGGGTGCGGTTGGCCCACGACCCGTCGGCGCCACCGCCAGACAAGCTGCAGTTCACCACGATTGGTGATCCGATGGGAACGCACGCGTTCGGCGCCGGCTTCCTCGCCGGCATCTTCAAGCCCGGCGACTACGTGCCGTTCATCGACTACACGATGCCGCGGCCGGTCGAAAGCCAATACGACACCAACCGCGTCATCGCCTCCTACGACGGCCTCTCCGATTTCCCCGACCGTCCGGACAATCTGCTGGCCGACGCCAACGCGCTGGTCGGGTCGGCGATCGTGCACACCCCGGCCGCGTTCACCAGTCCCGGCGACGTGCCCCCGCAGAACCAGCGGACCACGGTCAACTCGCGCGGGGCGAAGACGACGTCGTATCTGATTCCGGTGAACCATCTTCCGTTGACGCTGCCGCTGCGCTACCTGGGTTGGTCCGACGGCCTGGTGAACCAGATCGACGCGATCCTGCAGCCGCAGGTCGATGCGGGCTACTCGCGCAACGACAATCTGCTCGAGCGGCCCACCTCCGTGGACCCCGTGCACGGCATGGACCCGGTGGGCAGCCTTGACCCGGCCACCCGCGATTCGATCGAGAACGCCTTCGCGCAGCTGCGCGGGATCCTGCCGCCGCCCCCCGGCTGACGGATTAGGCCTCGGCCACCGCGTCGAATACGGTCCGCTTCTTGGGTTTTCGCTTAGGCCGCCGTTCGGGCCACCAGCGCCGTTCGGGCCACCAACTCGCCCGCCCGAGCAGTGCGGCGATGGCGGGAACGGTGATGGTGCGCACGACGAACGTGTCGACCAGGATTCCCACGCCGATCACGAAGCCCGATTGGATGACGGCTCCGATGCTGGAGAACAGCAGGCCGAACATCGACGCGGCGAAGATCAGGCCGGCCGCCGTGATGACTCCCCCGGTGGAACGCACGGTACGGATGACGCCGGTGCGCACCCCGAACGCGGATTCGTCGTGCAACCGCGACGCGAGCAGCATGTTGTAGTCCGCGCCCACGGCGACCAGCACGACAAACGCCAATCCGGGTACGCTCCAATGCAATTCCTGCCCCAGGATGATCTGGAACACCACGACGCCGATGCCGACCGCCGAGAGGCACGACAGGATCACCGACCCGACCAGGTACAGCGGCGCCACGACCGCGCGCAGCAGCGCGATGAGGATCAGCAGCACGACGGCGATGGTCACCATGACGATGAGTTGGATGTCGTGGTCGTAGTAGTCCCTGGTGTCGCGCAGCGTGACCGGGTATCCCGACAGCGATATCGAGGCGGTGGACAGCGTGGTGTTCGGTTGCGCGCCCCTGGCGGTGTGCAGGATCTTGTTCACCTGGTTCATGGCGGCGGTGCTGAACGGGTCAAGGCCGGTCTGGATGAAATAGCGTGCCGAGTGCCCATCCGGCGAAATGAATGACTGAGCAAGCTTTCTGAAGTCCTCGGTAGCCAGGGCGCGAGCGGGGATGTTGAATCCGGCCATCGACGGCTGCGACGCGTCCTGGCCCATATCGATCAGAAATTCCGAGGCCCGGCCCAGCCCCACGCCCATTCGCTTGGTCTCGTCGACGAGCAGCTGCACGCCGTCGGCCACCTGACGGCCCGCGCTGGCCAGGTCGTTGGCACCCTTTTCCACCGAGGCGATCTTTGATCGCGCGGCGCCCGGGTTGTCCAGCCCCAGGTTGTGCAGCGAGCCGGCGGCGCCCTGCAGCGTTCGGCTCAGGCCGTTCACCGTCGCGGCCAGCGTCTGGGAGGACTGCGCCGATTGCAATTGCCGGAATAGGCCGGAGATCTTGGCCAGCGTGCCGTCGTCGCGCGCGGTGATCAGCTTATGGAACTGGGCGCGCGCGGAACCGCACACGGGATTGGCGTCGCAGACGAGGCTGGCGTCCAGGGCGGCGACCACGGCGTCGACCCAGTCGAAGTTGTTCATGGCGCCCGAGAAGTTGATCTGCAGCATGTCACCGAGCGCCCGGATGCTGCTGACCAGCCTTGCGGCGGTATCGATTTCGCCAAGCGTCTTGCTACCGCCGAACGCCTTCTGGACCGACGCCAGCGCGTCGACCAGGCTGGCGACGCCCCCGAGGGCCTGGCCGACTTGGGTGCGTACGTCGCCGAGCTTGTCGGCCAACTGCCCGGCCCCCGACGCCAGCCGGTTGAGATCGCCAGCGTGGTCGGTGATTTGGTTGGCCCCCGCGCCGAGCTGCTTGCCCACCTGGCCCGCCTGATACGTGGCCCTGGCCAGTTCCAGCGGCTGCCCGGTGGGCCGCGTGACACCGCGGACCGCGGCCACACCCGGGATCTGGCTGATCCGCTGCGCCATCTGCTCCAGGTCGGCGAGCGCAAGCGGATTGCGCAAATCGTCGGGAGACTGGATCAGCAGGTATTCGGGAATCGTCTGATTCACCGGAAAGTGGTGCTCCAGCGCGGCGTAACCGACCGAGCTCCCGGCGGCGGCGGGCAGCTGCTTGCGGTCGTCGTAGTTGAAGTGCGTCAACGCGGTACAGCTGGCCAGCGCGATCAAGATTGCCAAGCTGGCGGCCAGATACCGGGCCGGCCACCGCACGATGCGCACCCCGGCTCGCCGCCAAAACGCGGCGCCGTGTTCACCGCGTGGCCCCACCCAGCCACGCCGCCCGGCCACCATCACGATCGCGGGCAGCAGCGTCACCGCGGCCAGAAATGCCACGCCGATCGCGATGGCCAGCGCCGGGCCGACGGTGGAGAACAACCCGAGCTTGGCGAAACCCATGCCGAGGAACGTGATTCCGACCGTCCCGGCGGAGGCGGCGATCACCTTCCCGATCGAGACCACGGCCCGTTTGACCGCGCGATCCGAATCGTCGCCGAGCCGTAGATAATCGTGATACCGGCCGATGAAGAATACCGCGTAATCCGTTCCGGCGCCTGCGATCATCGCGGACAGCAGCACGATCGTCTGGTTGGACACCGCCATCCCGGTCAGCGCCGAGACACCGGAGACCACCGCCTGCGCGATCACCAGGGCCGCACCGATGGTGGCCAGCGGCAACAGCATCGTGACCGGGCTGCGGTAGATGACGATCAAGATCACCACCAGCAGCACCATGATCGCGAGCTCGATCGCGACCCGATCGCGCGCCCCGGCGTCGGTCAGGTCCGCGACGGTGCCGGCCGGCCCGGTCAGGTTGGCCCGCAATCCGTTTGGGCCATGTTTCAGGGTGTCGTCGACCATGCCCGCGACGTCGTTGTAGGCACGGTAGGACTCGGGTGTGCCCAGCTCGCCGGAGAGGCCGACCGGAAGGATCCACGCCTTGTTGTCCTTGCTGGCCAACAGGTCATGCAGCGGCGGGGTGCTGATGAAATCCTGCAGCATCACGACATCTTTGGTGTCGTGACGCAGGCGATCCACCAGGCCGCGGTACACGTTCTCGTCGGCCGGGCTCAACCCCTTGTCGTCGGTCAGCAGCACGATCAGCACGTTCTCCGACCCGGCTTCGCCGAACGCCTTGCTGATCTTCTTCGCCGTCACGACCGACACCGCATCGGCCGGCAGCAACGCGGCCGGGTGCCGCTGCGACATCTGGGTCAGCGAGGGCACCGCCATGGGCAGCACCAGGGCCAGCGCTATCCAGCACCCGATCACAATCCACGGCCGCCGTGATACCAGCTCGCCTAGCCGACCAAAGATGACTACACCTCCGGCCGTTCGTACTGCGTTCTGTCAGGCGACATTCCGCCGCCAGTGCCCGCTCTCGGCCACACGGGAGAACACGGACTTCAACGCCTCCAGGTAGCGCGCCACCGACTCCTGCGCCTCCGGGTTGTCCGGGTACATCACCGTCACCGCGGTCTCCTGCTCGACCCGGATCACATAGATCGACATCTGGTACGAGTAGCGACCGTCGCTGTAGACGCCGATGTTGAGCCCGTCCAGTTCCGCGGTCAGCAACACCGAAAGAGGGGCGGTGCCCGCGTCGAGGAAGTTGATCACCGGGAAGTTTGGCCGCGGCTTGTGCACCGTCGGCGCCAGCTCCATCACGCGCTCGTAGGGCACCTCGGCCAAATGCACGTCGGCGTCGAACGATTGCTGCGCGGCGCGCGCGGCTTCCTCAAACGAGGAATCCGCGATGGGGACCGTGATCGGGATCAGGCCGGTAAACCAGCCCTGGGTGAGCGCGTCGGCCGCGGTCTTACGAGTGTCGCGCGGTGTGAGCCCGTAATACGTGTGCGCTCCGGTCAATTCGTGCTCGGCCAGGCCGCAGCAGGCCAGCACGCCGCCGATGAATCGCGCACCGGCATCCCGGCAGATCGATTCGAACTGCGCGGTCTGCTGCTCGTCCAGCATCGTCATGGTGACGATGTCGGCCTGGCTGGGCTGCGACGGGTCCCCCAGCGGCAGGGCGAACTCGGGCAGGCTACCGCCGTTGCTCTCGGCGAACTGCGTCCACGCGCGAACCTGCGGGGACTGCGCGGTCAGCGACTCGGTGAAATGCCGCTGCCGGAGGCAGAATTCGTCGTAGCTGCCCGCCGGCGGCAGCTCGATGGGTGCGCCCCCGCCGACCAGCGAGCCGTACATCATGTGGAACTCCATCAGCGTGACGCCGACGATCATCGCGTCCACGTGCACGTGGTCGACACTGGCGTAGAAGGTGAAGTGGTCGTCGCTCTGGATGACGCCGAACTGAAAGCAGCCCCACTGCAACGGGTCCGGTGTGGCCACCGCGAGGTCCCGAATTTCGTCCAGCGTCAGCTTGCCGTGTTTGGTGGGCACGAATTCGATGTCCGCCGGATCGGCGAGGGTGCGCCGGACGATGCGGTCGTCGTCGGTGTGCTCGAACCAGCTGCGATACGTGTCGTGCCGCCGAAGATGGGCGTTGACAATGTAATTCACTGCGCGCAGGTCGCACCGGCCGGGTTGGTCGCTGCTGATGATCATCAGCCGCGAATAGTCCAGCCCCTTGGACTTCTGCTCGACGTAGCCGCGGATGTGCTGCGCCTGCATGTAGCTGACCGGTACCGAACTGACCGGCGCGGCGGCCACCTTCTCGAGCGTCGCCGGCGTCGGCTGCCACGAGATGGTGTCACCCGGGACGGGTTCCCAATCGAACAGCGTTCCAACTGTCAGCGGCCCTACCCGCAATGTGCTCTCCCTCGCCTCGCGTCAGCTGGTCGCCAACGCAGCTTCCGTTGTCGCCAACTCCTCGCAGAGGTGCTCTGCCAGACCACGAACGGTGGTGATCTTCGTGGGACTGATACGCACTCCGGTCTCCGTTTCGATCCGGGTGCGCAATTCCAGGTTGCCCAGCGAGTCCAGGCCGTACTCGGATAGCGGCCGGTCCGGATCGATGGTGCGACGCAGCAGCAGGCTGATCTGATCCGAGATCAGCCGCCGGATCATGCCGGGCCACTCGTCTTGCGGCGCCGCCTTCAGCTCGGCGAGGAACTTTCCTTTATCCGCTTGGCCGTTCGCCATGGACTGGAACGCTTCGGCGAAGCGGCTGCGTTGTGCGAACGAGTTCAGCCACGCTGAGCCCATAATCGGCGCGTAGCAGGAGTACGGGCGGCTGTAGCGCACCAACTCCTGGAATGCGCGATAGCCCTCACCGGGCGCGATCGCCACGCCATACTCCTCGGCCATCTCCTTGGCGCGCACGTGGCCGACCTCGGCCCACGCCCCCCAGGCGATCGCGGTGCTCGGCAGGCCCTGGGCGCGGCGCCAGTGCGCAAATGAATTCAGCCAGCTGTTGGCCGCCGCGTACGCGCCCTGCCCCGGCGAGCCCACCAGCGCGGCCGCCGCCGAGAACGTGCAGAACCAGTCCAGCGGCTGCTCGGCGCTGGCCTTATGCAGGTTCCACCCGCCGTAAGCCTTTGGCGCCCAACACCTGTCGATCAGGTCTTCGGTGACGTTGGACAGCGTCGCGTCCTCGACCACCCCCGCCGAATGCAGCACGCCGCGCAGCGGCAGGCCGGACTCGGTCGCCACCGTCACCAGGCGTTCGGCGAACCCGGGGTCGGCGACGTCACCGCACTCCACCTGGATGTCGGCGCCCTGCGCGCGCAGCGACTCGATGGCCTCCTGCGCCTGTTCGTTGGGCTTCGAACGCGAATTCAGCACGATGCGTCCGCAACCGGTCGCGGCCATCTCGCCACCCAAATACAGCCCGAGGCCGGTCAATCCGCCGGTGACGATGTAGGCGCCGTCGCGGCGGAACACCGGCTTTTCCTCCGGCGGAACCACGGCCACGCTGGATCCGGTATGCGGAATGTCGAGCAGCACCTTGCCGGTGTGCCCCGCGGCCCCGACCAGGCGGACCGCCGCGGCGGCATCGGCAACCGGGTAGTGCGTGATCGGTGGCAGCGGCAACAGCCCGTCGGCCGTGTGCCGGTAGACCGTGGTGAGCAGCCGCTGGACGACCTCCGGGTGGGTGTGCGTCAGCAACGCCAGGTCGACGGCGTACAGAGAAAGGTTGCGCCGGAACGGGAACAGCCCCAGCCGAGTATCGCCGTAGATGTCGCGTTTGCCGATCTCGACGAACCGCCCGCCGAAGGCCAGCAATTCGACCCCCACGCGCTGCGCGGCACCGGGCAGCGAGTTGAGCACGACGTCGACGCCGTAGCCGTCGGTGTCCTCGCGGATCTGCTCGGCGAAATCGGTGCTACGCGAGTCGTAGACATGCTCGATGCCCATGTCGCGCAATATCTCTCGGCGCTGCGGACTGCCCGCCGTCGCGAAGATTTCACACCCCGCGGCGCGGGCGATCGCGATCGCCGCCTGCCCGACCCCGCCGGTGCCCGAGTGGATCAGCACCTTCTCGCCCGACGCTATCCGGGCCAGATCGTGCAGGCCGTACCAGGCGGTCGCGGCCGCGGTCGGTATCGCGGCGGCGTCGGCCAGTGGAACCTCGTGCGGTAGCGCGACGGCGAGACGGGCGTCGCACGTCACGAACGTGCTCCAGCAACCGTTGCGGGACAAGCCCGCTACGCGCTCGCCGACCCGATGCCCGGTGACGCCCGGCCCGACCGCGGTCACCACACCGGCGAAGTCGATGCCCAACTGCTGCCGATATCCCTCGAAGGTGGGATACCGGCCGAAGGCGACGAGCACGTCGGCGAAGTTGACGCTGGACGCGCTCACCGAGACCTCGATCTCGCCCGGCCCGGGTGCGACCCGGTTGAACGCGATGAACTCCAGCGACTCCAGGTCGCCGGGGGCGCGGACCTGTAACCGCATCCCGTCACGCTCGTGGTCGACGATCGTGGTGAGCCGCTCGCCGGGCCGCAGCGGGCCCGACCGCAGGCGCGCGGTGTACCAATCCCCACTGCGCCAAGCGGTTTCGTCCTCTTCCGACCCGCCCTGCAACTGCCTGGACAGCTGCGCGGCGTCGGCGTCGGCGTCGTCGTCCACGTCGATCTGGGTGGCGCTCAGATGCGGATACTCGGAGTCGATCACCCGGATCAGGCCGCGCAGCCCGGCCTGCTCGAGGTTGGCCAGGTCCTCGTCGAGCACGGTGGCCGCGTTCCTCGTCACGACGAACAGCCGCGGCACCTCCCCCGGCAGCTCCGCCAGCTCCCGGGCGATCCCGACCAGCTGCGAGACGTAATCGCGGCCGCGCCGCAACTCGTCGGCGTCGTCGGCGGGCGGCGCGGTCACCACGACCACGCCGGTGACACCGCGCCGGGGTCCCTGCGGTCCGTCACCATCGAGCAGCGCACGCAGCGTCGCCGTGTCCGCCGACTCCAACGGCCCGATCGGCAACGGCGCGGTAGTGCATTGCGCACCATCGGAATTCAACGTCTCGGCGAGTCGCGCGGTCAGCGAATCATCCTCGGACGCACCGAGCAGCAGCCAGGAGCCCGGCTCGAACTGCGTCGCCTCCGGCAGCTCGCGCGGCTCCCATTCGATCGTGAACAGCCGCTCGTTCATCAGGCGATTGGCGTGCTCGTGCTCCGAAACCCCGGCCGACAGCTCCAGCCCCTCGACGCTCAACAGCACCGTTCCTGACTGGTCCAGGATCTCCAGGTCGGCCTCGCACTCGCCGGCCGGCGAGGCCGTGACCCGGGTGAGGCAGTAGTGCGCGTTGCGGGTCGAGTGATAGTTGCGCAGCCTGCGCACCCCCACCGGCAACAGCAGACCACCGGCGCCCGCCTTCTGCACCTGGGGATGCACGATGACCGACTGGAAGCAGGCGTCGAGCAGCGCGGGGTGCGCGACGTAGGCCGACTGCTGGGAGCGGATGGCCCCGGGCAGCGCGACTTCGGCGATCGCCGTGCTGACTTGGCCGTCGGTGCCGTCGATCCCGTCGGCGGTGTAGACGGCGGTCAGCCCCGAGAAGGCCGGACCGTACTGGATGCCGACGCTGTCGAAGGCCTCCCGCAATTCGGCGCCGTCCACCCGGGACGGGTGGCTGGCGAACAGCGCGTCGATGTCGTGGACCGGCGGCGGCTGCACGTCCGTGCCCGCATGCAGGACGGCGCTCGCCCGCCGAACGCGCTGGCCCTCCTCGTGCGTGTCGACCGCGAACTCGTGCGCGCCGGACGCCGAGATCGTCGCCGCCGACGATGCGACCGTCTGGTCGTCGAGCAACAGCGTCGCCTCGAACGCGATGTCGTGCACCTCGGAGACCTCCCCGAGAATCGTGCGCGCCGCGGTCAGCGCCATTTCGCAGTAGGCGGCGCCGGGAAGCGTTGCCACGCTGTGCAGTTGGTGGTCGGCGAGCCACGGGTGTACCTCGATGCCGACCTGGCCCTGCCAGACGTGGCGCTCCGGCTCCTCGCGCAGATGCACGTGCGCACCGAGCAGCGGGTGCACGGCCTGAACCGAGGCGCCGGCGAGCTGCTCGGTGGATTCCCGGCTCAGCAGCAGCTTGCGGCGAGTCCACGTCGGCAGCGGCGCATCGACCAACCGCCCGTCGGGGTATTGCGTGGCGAAGTCCACTGCGGCGCCGGCGCTGTGCACGTCGGCGACGAACCCGCGCAGGCCGGACGGCAGCTGCTGCTCGCGGCGGATGGCCGCCAGCGCCGCGATCGGCATGTCCAGGCTGGCGGCGTTCTGCTCGACGGCGTAGGTGAGCAGCGGGTGCGGCGACAGCTCGCCGAAGACGCGGAACCCGTCCTTGAGGGCCGCCTGCACGGCGGCCGCGAAACGCACCGTGTAGCGCAGGTTTTCGGTCCAGTAGTCGGCGGTGAAGGACGGCTGTTCGCGCGGATCCCACAGGGTGGCGGAGTAGTACGGGACCTCGGGCGCCCTGGGCTGGATGTCGGCGAGGACCTCGACCAACTCGTCGAGGATCGGGTCGACGTGCGGGGTGTGCGAGGCGACGTCGACGGCCACCTCGCGCGCCATCACGTCCTGCTGCTCCCACATCGCCACCAGGCTGCGGATCGACTCGGTGTCGCCGCCGACGACGGTCGACGTCGGCGAGGCGACCACCGCGAGCACGACGTCGGACACGCCGCGCATGGACAGCTCCGACAACACCTGTTGCCCGGGCAGTTCCACCGACGCCATGGCGCCGCTGCCCGAGACGCGCTTCATCAACCGCGAGCGGCGGCAGATCACCTTCAGCCCGTCTTCGAGCGACAGCGCGCCCGCGACGACGGCCGCGGCCGCCTCCCCCAGCGAGTGCCCGATCACCGCGCCGGGGTGCACGCCGTAGGACTTCATCGTCTCGGCCAGCGCCACCTGCATCGCGAAGATCGTCGGCTGCACGCGGTCGATCCCGCTGACCGTCTCGGCCGCCGACATGGCCTCGGTCACCGAGAAGCCCGACTCCCTGGCGATCACCGGCTCGATCGCGGCGACGGTCGCGGCGAAAACCGGCTCCGTGGCGAGCAATTCGGCGCCCATCTTCGACCACTGCGAACCCTGCCCGGAGAACACCCACACCGGGCCGCGGTCGTCCTGGCCCACGGCGGGCTGATAGGGCAGCTCGCCGTCGGCCACCTCGCGCAACGCCGCGCTGAGCTCACCGAAGCTGCCCGCCGGCAGCACCGTGCGCACCGGCCGGTGCGCCCGGCGGCGCGACAGCGTGTAGCCCAGGTCGCGTAGCTCGGCAGCGTCGCCGTGCTCGTCGACCCAGTCGGCCAGCCGGGCCGCCGTCGCCCGCAGCTGCTCGGCCGAGGTCGCCGAGACACAGAACAGCAGCGGCCCCTCCGGGTGCGCGGGCACCGGCGCCGGCGCGGATTCCGGCGCCTGTTCCAGCACGGCGTGCACGTTGGTCCCCGACATTCCGTACGACGAGACCGCCGCGCGCCGCGGGTGCTCGCCGTCGGTCGGCCACGGCGTATTGGCCTGCGGCACGAAGAGTTCGGTGCTGATTCCGGCCACCTGCTCGGGCAGCCGGTTGAAGTGCAGGTTCTGCGGCACCACGCCGTGTTGTAGCGCGAGGATCGCCTTCATCATCCCCAGCGCGCCCGACGTCGACTGCATGTGGCCGAAGTTCGTCTTCACCGACGCCAGCGCGCAGGGTCCCCCGGTGCCGTAAACCGCTGCCAGGCTGGCGTATTCGATGGGGTCGCCGACCGGGGTGCCGGTGCCGTGCGCCTCGACCATGCCGACCGTGGCGGGGTCGACGCCGCCGACGGCCAGGGCCTTGCGGTAGGCCGCGACCTGCGCCTGCTCCGACGGCGCCGCGATGTTCGGGGTGCGACCGTCCTGGTTGGCCGCGGTGCCGCGGACGACGGCGAGGATGCGATCGCCGTCGCGCTGCGCGTCGGGCAGCCGCTTGAGCATCAGCACCACGCAACCCTCACCGGACGTGAATCCGTCGGCGGCGGCGTCGAAGGCGTGGCAGCGGCCGGTGGGCGACAGCATGCCCTGCAGGGATCCGGCGACGGACTTCCGCGGCTCCAGGATCACCACCACGCCGCCGGCCAGGGCCAGGTCGCTCTCGCCGGTGTCCAGGCTGCCGCACGCCTGGTGTACGGCCATCAACCCCGACGAGCAGGCGGTATCCACCGTGGACGCGGGCCCATGCAGGCCCAGCGTGTAGGACACGCGACCGGAGGCAAAGCTGTTGCAGGTACCGGTGAATCCGTACGGCCCCTCGGCGGCGCCGCAGTCGGCGGACAACAGCTCGTAGTCGCCGTGGGTCAGCCCCACGAAGACGCCGGTCTGCGAACCGACCAGGGCCGCCGGGTCCAGACCCGCGTGCTCGATCGCGTCCCACGACGTCTCCAGCAGCAGGCGATGCTGCGGGTCGATCGCGGTGGCCTCGCGCTCGGTCAGGCCGAAGAAGTCGCAGTCGAAACCGCCGACGTCGTCCAGGAAGGCGCCCCATCGCGATACCGACCGGCCGGGCACGCCGGGCTCGGGGTCGTAGTACGCGTCCGCGTCCCAGCGGTCAGCGGGGATCTCGCCGATGAAGTCGTCGCCGCGTAGCAACGCTTGCCACAAACGTTGCGGAGAATCGACTCCTCCGGGAAGTCGGCAGGCCATTCCGATAACAGCAACAGGTGTGACAGTTGCGGAAGGCAAAACGCAATCCCCCATCTTCGCCCACGCGTATTGGGCAATCAGCTAACGACCACGCGAATGCGAGGGAAGCCCCGAGCGCGATCACCCGCGCCATCCCCCGTGCATCCGCCCCGGATTCACAATTTGTGGGGCCAGCGTACTGACCCAAGCCGAACAAGCTTAGCGGCTATAAGCTAGCGTGTCGCGGCGACCCTACGTGACACGGGCATGCTGAAACCTGTGTTGTCAGTTTGCAATTGCTACTCAGTGCCCCGCGGCCGGTGTCGACTGTGTTTGCTCGGCGGTAACCCGCCGGCTATAAATCTCGGCGAGGAATTGCTCGACCGCAACCGCGGCGTGTGCGGCTCGCGCCGAGCCGAAGATATCGAAAGCGTGCTGCGCCCAAGGCAATTCGGCATAAACCACCGGCTGGCTGCTGACTTCGCCCAGCCGCGCGACGAAATCGCGGGCCTGCGGAACCGGGACCAGCGAGTCGTTGGTGCCGTGCAGCACGAAAAAAGGTGGTGCGTCGGGGTTTACGTGCGCGACCGGCGAGGCCTGCCGGAACGGCTCGGCGATCTCGGTGCGCCTTAGCTTGAAAACGTTCTTGGCCACCATCGCCGCCATCATCGGATGGATGGCGTCGCCGGTTGCTGTGAAGTCGTACACACCGTAGAACGGCACGGCCACGTCCACCCGGGTGTCGGCGTCTTCGAAGCCCGGCTGAAACCGCGGATCGTTGGGCGTCAGCGCGGCCAGCGACGACAGGTGCCCGCCCGCCGAGCCGCCGGTGATCGCGATCCAATCGGGATCACCGCCGTAGGCCGCGATGTGCTCCTTGGTCCAGGCGATCGCGCGCTTGACGTCGACGATCTGGTCGGGCCAGGTAGAGCGCGGGCTGAGCCGGTAGTTGATGGCCACGCAGATCCAGCCCAGCTCGACCAGGTGGCTCATCAACGGATGTGCCTGTCCGCGTTTGTTTCCCGTCATCCACGCACCCCCGGGCACCTGCAGCAACACCGGGGCCCGCCCGTTGCGGTCCAGGTCGGGCCGTCGCCAGATGTCGAGAAAATTCCGCGAACCGAACTCGCCATAGCTGATGTCGCCGTCGTGCGCGTAGGCGCGATAGATCCGCAGCATCCGGGCCGCGCCCGGTTTCTTCGCGGTGGCGGCCCCCGGCAGCGGACGCTTCCACAGGTCGCCCGACTCGCGGCGGCGTTGCGGACCCAGGCCGGCATCCAGCGCGGCGGTCAGCGGCTCGTTGGCCCGCCGGCCGAGCTGCCGCAGGCCCAGCAGGCCCAGCCCGGACAGCGCCGTCAACGCCCAACAGAATCGGCGCAGCGGGGCCGGAAGCCGACGCGACAGCGCCGCCAACGCGGTCACCTGGACTCCCAAGCTCTGCATCGGAAGTTCCGACGCGAACACGCCGTCGGCAAACGCGTATACCGAGCCGTACCCGTTCTTACTCAACGGCCGGTACCCGTTGAGCGTGAACACGACACTCACCACGGACACCAGCACGGCCGCCAGTCGCTTCAGCACAGTCTTCTCGTCCCTTTCTCACGCCGTCTTCCCACGTTACGTCGCGCCGTCGTGGCCGCCGTCGCCCGAATCACCCGGTCCCCCAGCGTTAGCCGGATCCTCGACGATGTGGTAGGTCGGGTCGACCATCGACATCGGCCGGTTGCCGGTCTGCCTGGGCTTGCCGGTGATCCGCAGCAGCTGACCCGGCACGACATCGGCGCCGCCATGCCCGGGCCTGAACGTCACGCTGATCTCGCCGCTGTGGTCGCTGACCAGGATTGTGCGCAAGGTGCGTCGGCCCTTGGCGACGTCCTCGACCTCGCTGACCCGCCCCTCGAAGGTGGCGCGGTTTCCCGGGATCAGGCCCGCCACCGTGATCACCGACGACCGGGGATGCTCGTACGCCTGCACGTCCTGGTCTTCGCCGCGGGTCACCCATTCGCCGAACTTCTCGAGTTCGCGCGCGACCCGCTGCTCGAAGCGGTCCGGGTAGGCCTCCTCGATCCGCGACTGGACGTCGTAGGGCACGATCGTCGCGGCGGCGTCGGGGATCAGGCTGACCGCCCTGGCGATCTTGTCCGCGGTGCGGTCGTGCAGCAACCGCCCGATCAGCGGCGCGTAGGTACGGCGCGGCAACAGCACGGTGACGTTGGCGTTGGGATGTTCGGACTGCGCCTTGGCGACAAACAGCTGCGCGGCCCGGATGATCCGGCGGTCCGGGCAGTCGACGACGCGCAGCCGGGTATCCAATTCGAAGTGGTCCCAACGCTTTCGGATCTGCGCGGCAAGCGCCGGGTCGACCATGAAGTGCACCGCGATGAGTTCGTCGGCCCGCAATCCCCTGCCGTAGCGCAGCGCCTCGAGCAGCGAAAGGTCCACGGAGTTCACGAAAACGAACACCCGGTGCCGGGAATACTTCACCAACTCGGGTCGGTCGGTGCGGAACATCTCGAGAATGGCCGCCTCGGCGCGATATTCGCGGTTGAGTCGGATCAGCAGGAACACCAGAATCGGAAAGACGACAACGACCAACCACGCACCCTCGGTGAACTTCGCCACCGCGAAGATTCCGACCACGATGGTGGACAGGATGCCTGCGGACAGGTTGATCGCCAGGCGGCGCCGCCAGCCCGATTCCCGCTCCGTCAGATGGTGTTTGGTCATGCCGTAGCCGGCCATCGAGAATCCGGTGAACACGCCGATCGCGTAGAACGGCACCAGCGCGTTGACCGAGCCGCCGGTTACCAGTAGCAGCGCCACGGACATCGCGGCCAGGGCGATGATGCCGTTCGAAAACACAAGGCGATGACCACGTTTCATCAATTGCCGCGGCAGGAAGCGGTCCTCGGCGACGAAGCTCGCCAGAGCCGGGAACCCGTTGAAGCTGGTGTTCGCGCCGGTGAAAAGGATTGCTGCCGTTGCGGTCTGGACGAGCACGAAGAAGATGTTGCCGATCGTCCCGTTGCCGAACACGGCGCGACCGATCTGCGACAGCACCGAGGGATACTCACTGAGGTAGGGCGTCGCGTGCGTCATGTAGGCCAGGAACGCCACGCCGGCCAGCAGCACCCCGAGGATGGTGGCCATCGCGGTCAGCACCCGGCGCGCGTTGCGGCCCTGCGGCTTTCGGAAGAGATCGACGGTGTTGGAGATGGCCTCCACGCCCGTCAGCGACGAGCCGCCGTTGGCGAAGGCGCGCAGCAACGTCAGGATCGTCGCGCCCATCACCAGTCCGTTGCCCTGGTGCACGGGCACGGCGCCGGCCAGGTGCGTGGGGTCGTAAACGGGTAGGTCGCCAAGGACGACGCGAGTGACACCGACCACGATCGTCAGCCCGACCATGATGATGAAGAAGTACGTCGCGAAGGCGAACTGCCATCCCGCCTCCCTCAGACCGCGCAGGTTCGCCAGGCAGATCAGCAACACCACGGCGACCGTGATCTGCAGGCTGTGCGGGCCCAGTGCGGGGATCGCCGAGACCACCGCAACGGTCCCGGCCGCCGACTGCACCGCCACCGTGACGACGTAGTCGATCAGCAGCGCCGCTGCGGCCACCTGCGCCACCCGGGGACCGAAATTCTCCCGCGCCACGATGTAGGACCCGCCCGCCCGCGTGTACGCCATCACGACCTGCCGATACGACGCGGCCACCAGCACCAGGATCAGCAGGATGACGCCCGTGACCGGCAGCAACAACGCGAACGCCGCCAGCCCGGCGTGCGGCAACAGCTCGATCAGGATCTGCTCGGGGCCGTACGCGGTGGACGAGATCGCGTCCGGTGAAAGGGCGCCCAGGGCAACGGGATTCGACAGCTTCTCGCCCGACAGATCCTCGGTGATCAGTGGCTTGCCCAGGAAGATGCGCTTGGCGATGTCCTCTACCGACAACGGGATGCGCGATCTGCTCGCCGAAGTTGTCACGACCACATCCTTTACGGGACGGTGTAGCGCCTAGGAAGCAGGTGGGTGTGCCTCCCGATGCATTCTGCCGTGCCTAGGGTGCCGTGGGTATGGCGAGCCGCTCGACCGCGGCGGCGATGCGGTCGTCGGTCGCGGTGAGCGCGACCCGGACGTGCCGGGCACCGCCCGGGCCATAGAAGTCGCCGGGCGCCACCAGGATGCCCCGCGCGGCCAGCCACGCGACGCTGTCCTGGCAAGGCTCGCCGCGACTGGACCACAGATACAGGCCGCCCTCGGAAAGGTCGATGGTGAAACCGGCCGAGCGCAGGGCCGGTGCCAGCATCCCCCGTCGCCGCGCGTAGCGCTCCCGCTGCACCTTTTCGTGGTCGTCGTCGTCCAGTGCGGCCACCATCGCGGCCTGCACCGGCGTCGGCACGATCATCCCGGCGTGCTTGCGCACGGCCAGCAACTCGGCGACGACGTCGGGGTCGCCGGCGACGAAGCCCGCGCGGTATCCCGCCAGCGACGAACTCTTCGACAGCGAATGCACGGCCAGCAAGCCGGTGTGGTCGCCGTCGCACACCGAGGGGTGCAGCACCGAAAGCGCCTCAGCGTCCCAGCTCAAGCCCAGGTAGCACTCGTCGGACGCGACCAGGACGCCGCGTTCGCGCGCCCAGCCGACGACCTTGCGCAGGTGGTCGATGCCCAGCACCCGCCCGGTGGGGTTGCTCGGCGAGTTCAGGTAGATCAGGGCCGGCGACTGTGGGCCCAGCTGGGTCAGCGAGTCGGCGCGGACCAGTTGCGCGCCCGCCAGCCGCGCGCCGACGTCATACGTCGGGTAGGCCAGCTCGGGCACCACGACCGCATCCGCCGGCCCCAAACCCAGCAGGGTCGGCAACCAGCCGATCAGTTCTTTGGTGCCGATCACCGGCAGCACGGCCGCCTCGGGCAGGTCGGTGATGCCGAAGCGGCGTTCCAGCGCGGCGACCACCGATTCGCGCAGCCGGGGGGTGCCGGCCGTCGCCGGATACCCGGGCGCGGAGGCCGCGGCGGCCAGCGCGTCCTGAATCAGCGGCGCGACCGGGTCCACCGGGGTGCCGACAGACAGGTCGACGATTCCACCGGGATGCGACGCGGCCAGCGCTTTCGCATCGGCCAGCGTGTCCCACGGGAACTCCGGCAAAGACGCCGACACACTGGGCCGGCTCACGGGGCGCTGCCGCAGCACCGGCCCGCTCAGTCGCCTTCGCCCTGGGGCGGCAGGTCCTTGACCGCTTGCGGGTCGTGCTCGGTCATGCCGACCTTGGCCGCGCCACCCGGCGATCCCAGCTCTTCGAAGAAGTCGGCGTTGAGCTGTGTGTACTGGCTCCACTGCTCGGGCACATCGTCTTCGTAATAGATCGCCTCGACGGGGCAGACCGGTTCACACGCACCGCAGTCGACGCATTCGTCCGGATGGATGAAGAGCATCCGGGCGCCCTCGTAGATGCAATCGACGGGGCACTCCTCGATGCACGCCTTGTCCTTGATGTCGACGCAAGGTTCGGCGATCGTGTAGGTCACGTGGGTCTCCTCAACGTTTCCTCTGATGTACTGCGTGTTCAATGTGGGCTGCTGCTCGCTTCGCCGCGGCACTTCCCAGGCCGCGCAAACAAAGCTTTCGGTTACTGATACTAGACGTCGCACATACACGTCAACTACTTGCCACGCCAGGAGGATTGCGCGGCGCGATGCGTCAGGGCAACCGACGCGGCGATCCCCCCATGCTGCTCTACAAGACTGCCAGTATAGGCAGATGTGACCAACGTCACCGCGCTGTTGACCAGCGCATAGTTACGTTCGGGCGGACGTTTCCGAATTACAGAGAAATAGAAGCGAGTTAGTGGCGGCTGGTAGCCTCGACGAGGACGGCAGCCACCGCCACGGGGCGGCCGTCGATGACGGTGCATTAGGGGAAGGTGTCCACAATGGTGAGGCAATCGTTGGCCAAATTGGCTGCTGGGATCGGCGGTGCGGCTTTGGCGTTGAGCGCTGCAACCGGGGTGGCGTCTGCGGACCCCATGGACGCGATCATCAACACCACGTGCAACTACGGCCAGGTGATGGCCGCGCTGAACGCGTCCGACCCGGCCGCTGCCCAGCAGCTGAACTCGTCGCCGGTGGCGCAGTCGTACATCCGCCAGTTCCTGGCGTCGCCGCCGCCGAAGCGCCAGCAGATGGCGCAGCAGGTGCAGGCCATGCCGTCGGCGCAGAAGTACTTCAGCACCATCGAGAACGTCGCGGTCAGCTGTAACAACTACTGAGCGCGCGTCGTTCGGTAATCGCTGAACAACTGTCGTACGCGGCACCAGCAGCGACACCGGCAAACATTGTCGCGGCGGCGCATTAATCGAGGAAGGTGTCTACGAATGACGAAACTGTCGTTGGCCAAAATGGCCGCTGCGGTGGGCGGTGCGGCGTTGGCGTTGACCGCGGCGACGGGAGTCGCGTCCGCGGACCCCATGGACGCGGCCATCAACACGACCTGCACTTACCCGCAGGTCATGGCGGCGCTCAACGCGACCGATCCGGCGTCCGCGGCGAGGTTCAACAGCAGCCCGATGGCGCAGAACATGTTGAACTCGTTCCTCAATTCGGGGCCGGAGCAGCGCCAGCAGCAACTGCAGTCGCTGCCGCCGAAATACGCCGGAATCGTGGAGCGCGTCGCGGCGGTCTGCAACAACTACTGAGCGGCTCAGTAGCCGCTGAGCAGCTGGCGAACGCGGCCTAACGTTTCAGGCCCCACGCGGCTGCAGATTCGCGACGGGTCCGCCGGTCTGCGTCCCCACAGCAACAGCACCCGCGCGGCGGCATCGGTTTCCAGCGTGGCCGGACCCTCGGGGTCGGCGAGCTCGATCGTGGTCCGGTCCGCTTCCGCATGCACGACGACGTCGTCGGTGCCGGTGTCGGGCCTGCGCTGCTGCACCGCGTCGACGAAGGGCCGCCATTCGGGGAATCGTTCGTCGTCGATGTCGTGCTTCCCGGCCTCCGGTATACCCGGGACCGGTGACAACTACGCGGCGAGCGGGCTGTAGTCGGTGGTGCGCTGCCGGGCCGGGCGGCCGATGCCCTCGGCGATCGCGGTCAGCTCCGCCACCGTCTTGGCCGAGCCGTGTTCGGAGCCGGCCATCCGCGAGATGGTCTCTTCCATCAGCGTGCCGCCCAGGTCGTTGGCGCCACCGTTGAGCATCACCTGCGTGCGCTCGATGCCGAGCTTGACCCAGCTGGTCTGGATCTGGGAAATGCGGCCGTGCAACATGATTCGCGCCAGCGCGTGCACCGCCCGGTTGTCGCGATGGGTGGGCCCGGGACGCGATGCTCCGGCTAGGTACAGCGGCGAGCTCTGGTGCACGAACGGCAGAGGCACGAACTCGGTGAAACCGCCGGTGCGGTCCTGGATTTCGCGCAGCACGTTGAGGTGGCCGACCCAATGCCGCGGGCTGTCGACGTGTCCGTACATCATCGTCGACGACGACCGCAGGCCCACCTCGTGCGCGGTGGACACGATGTCGATCCACATCGACGTCGGCAGCTTGCCCTTGGTGAGGACCCAGCGCACCTCGTCGTCGAGGATCTCGGCGGCCGTGCCCGGGATGGTTCCCAGTCCGGCCTCGCGCAGGCTGATCAGCCACTCGCGCACGCTCAACCCGCTCTTGGTCACGCCGTTGGCGATCTCCATCGGCGAGAACGCGTGCACGTGCATCGACGGCACCCTGGCCTTCACGGCGCGCACCAGGTCGGCGTAGCCGGTGACCGGCAGTTCGGGATCGATGCCGCCCTGCATGCAGACCTCGGTCGCGCCGTCGACGTGCGCCTCCCAGGCCCGGTCGGCAACCTCCTGCGCCGACAGTGAATACGCGTCAGCGTCACCCTTGCGCTGCGCGAAAGCGCAGAACCGGCAACCGGTATAGCAGATGTTGGTGAAGTTGATATTGCGGTTCACCACAAACGTCACGTCGTCGCCGACGGTGTCGCGGCGCAGCGAATCGGCAAGCGCGGCAACGGCTTCCAGCGCGGCCCCGTCGGCGGTCGCCAGTGCCAGGTATTCGTCGTCGGAGCAGCCGGCGGGATCGCGTTCAGCCGAGGCCAGCGCGGCGAGCACGTCGGTGTCGATACGCTCCGGGGCCCGGGCGGCCAGCTCGTGCACGCGGTCGCGGATCGACTCCCAGTCGCCGAAGGCGCTGTCCAGATCGCTGCGGGCCTCGGTGTTGCGGCCCTCGGTGTCGATCGCCGCGTTGAGGTCGACGCGCCCGCTCGACTGCGCATCATCGGGTTCCTGCCAGGGCAGGCCGCTGGGATTGACGTCGCGCGCCAGGCCGGTCTCCGGATCCGCCAGCGCCACAACGTGTCCGCGCACCCGCGGGTCGATCCACGCGGCGCCCGCCTGGACGTATTTTGGTTGCGCGGTCAGCCGCTGCATCAGGTCGTAGCCGGCTTCGGCGGTGACCGCCTCCAGCTCCTCGAGGGCGGGCCAGGGCCGTTCCGGGTTGACGTGATCCGGGGTCAACGGCGATACCCCGCCCCAGTCGTCGACCCCGGCGGCGACCAGCGCCAGGCATTCTTCGCGCGACACCAGGTTGGGCGGCGCCTGAATTCGCATGCCGGGCCCGAGCACCAGACGCGAAACCGCCACCGTCGCCAGGTAATCCTCGATCCCGGCATCCGGGACGCCGGCCATCACGGTGTGCTGCTTGGCCCGGAAATTCTGCACGATCACTTCTTGGACGTGCCCGAACTCCTTGTGCGACTTACGAATAGCGTGCAGGGTGTCGGCGCGTTCGGCCAGTGTCTCACCGATACCGACCAGCAGGCCGGTGGTGAACGGAATGGACAACCGGCCCGCGTCGGTGAGCGCCCGCAGCCGCACCTCCGGGTCTTTGTCCGGGCTGCCGTAGTGCGCAAGCCCTTTCGTCTCGAACAGCCGCCGCGATGTCGTCTCCAGCATCATGCCCATCGACGGCGCGACCGGCTTGAGCCGCGACATCTCCGACCAGGTCATCACGCCGGGATTCAGGTGCGGCAACAAGCCGGTTTCCTCCAGCACCCGGATCGACATGGCGCGAACGTAGGACAGCGTGGAATCGTAGCCCCGTTCGTCGAGCCACTCCCTGGCCTCCGGCCAGCGGTCTTCGGGCCGGTCACCGAGGGTGAATAGTGCTTCCTTGCAACCGAGTTCGGCTCCGCGCCGGGCGACGTCCAGGATCTCGTCGGGCTCCATGTACATGCCGGCGCCCTGGGCGCGCAGCTTGCCCGGCACGGTGACGAAAGTGCAGTAGTGGCAGTTGTCCCGGCACAGGTGGGTCACCGGGATGAAAACCTTGCGCGAGTAAGTGATCGGCAGCCGGCCGTTCGGGCCGCGGCGGCCTGACGAATCCAGGCCGGCGTCGCGGACCCGTGCCGCGCTGGCGCACAGCTCGGCCAGGTCGACGCCGCGGGCGGTCATCGCCAGTGCCGCCTCGTCGATGTTGAGCGCCACGCCGTCGCGGGCCCGGCGCAGCACCCGCCGCAGCGCGGACGGGCTCGCCTTCGGTGGGACGGCAGGACTGGGCAATGCGGTGGGCTCCGGTGTCAGCGGCACTATGGTGTAACTTTCCCGCGATTGAATTTCATCCGCGCGTCCCGAGAAATATTGGTGACAGGGGCGGGCGACATACGCAAAACAGTAGCTCCCACGCCCGGCCCCGACGCGGTCGACCGTCCCGGCGAGTGCGCCGAAAACCTCAGCCGTAGTGCCCGTGCCGCCATAACACCCACACCGGAGGCACCACCCCCAGCACGATCAGCACCAGGGCCCCGTACGCGAGCACGCCCTGACCGCCCAGGATGATGTCGTCGCCCGGGCCCCCCATGCTGAGCACGGCCACGGTCAACAGCCACGTCCAGAGCGGCAAGGCGGCCAGTCGCGGCGACTTGGTCCAGCGCGCGGCGGCCCACACCAGCGCGGCGTTGACCAGCCCGCTGATCAATCCGCTGATCGGAAACGGCACGGAGCCGATGTAGAACGGCAGCAGCAGCGCTCCGGCCAGAGCGGAGAGGATCCCATCGACGGCCAGCAGAGTCAGGACGACACCACGAATAGCCGGATCTGTTACGCCGACGTCTTCGAGGGGCGCGACGCGTGGCTTGGTTTCGATCAGGTCGGGACGCTGTCGATATTGGACATGATCGAGCCGATGACCCACTGCAGGCTGTCCAGGCGGTCCTGCCAATGCTGCTGGTTAGGGTCCAGGTCGGGGTCCATGCGAAATCCTTCCGTGGCTGCCTCTTAGGCAGCCTACCGCGCGCCGGGAGCGGCGAGGTCGAGTCCCGCGAGCAGATCCGTCTCCCAACCGCGCTCGTCGCGGTCCCCCGCCGAGCCGGCGACCAGCACATAGTGCTCGTCGCCCAGGATCGGCAGCGCCATGTTGTTCGACAGCGCGCAGGCTCGACCGGTCGGGCCGACCACCACCTGGGTTGCATGTGCGGCAAGCGCCGCCGACTTCGCCGCGCGCGCGTCCGCACCGGTTTCGACGACGGCGTCGATCTTGTCGTCGGCGTAGCCGAAGTCGAATTCCTCGCGCGGCGGGATCGCCCACCCGGGCAGCATGTCGTCGCTGCCCAGCGCGGCCCAGCCCGCGTCGAATGCGCTGTCGGCCAGGACGGTCCAGTAGAACTTCGGCACCTGCCACGGCTGGCCCGGATAATCGTCGCCGCCCGCGGCGGCGATCGCGGCGGTGGTGACCTCGTGGGCGTGGATGTGATCGGGGTGGCCGTACCCGCCGTTGGGGTCGTAGGTGACGACGACGTGCGGGCGCTGCTCGCGGATGATCGCGACCAGCGCCCCGACGGCCTCGCGGTCGTCGGCGTCGATGAACCGTTGCCAGCGGCGCTTTGGGGTGCCGGCCATACCGGAGTCGCGCCAGCGGCCTGCGCCGCCGAGATAGTTGGGCGCGCCGACCCCGAGCACCCGCAACGCCGCGGTGAGCTCGCCGATTCGGTAGCCGCCCAACTGATCTGCGCGATCGAAGGCGAGCTCGGCCCAGCGGTCGCCGATCACCTCGCCCTCCTCGCCGAGCGTGCAGGTGACGACCCGCACCTGCGCCCCGCGGGCGGTGTAGTGCGCGATGGTGGCCCCGTTGCTGAGACTCTCGTCGTCTGGATGTGCGTGCACGAACAGCAGCCGGGGGGTCTCAGGCATCACTGAACCCTACCGTCGGCGCAGCAAATAGGAACGGCGATGGCTACTATCGTGAAATGCCGCACGCCACCCAAGCCGCCCCGAAGTGCAGCCGCAGCCGCCGGCGCGGCGAGGTGCTCGAACGTGCGCTCTACGAGGCCACGTTGGCCGAGCTCGCCGAAGTCGGCTACGGCGGCCTGACGATGGAGGGGATCGCCGCGCGCGCCCACACCGGCAAGGCGGCGCTCTATCGGCGCTGGGGCAGCAAGCACGACCTGGTGCACGCCGCACTGGTTTTCGCGCTGCCGCCGGTGCCCGAGCCGCGTGCGGGTCGCTCCGCCCGAGACAGCCTGCTGACCGTGTTCACCGCGCACCGCGATGTGTTGGCCGGCAAGACGCTCTTCCCCAGCCTGGACACCATCCATCAGCTGCTGCACGAGCCCGAAATGCGCATCATCTTCGCCGACGCCGTGGTGGGCCCGCGCCTGCAACTCGTCGAATCGATCCTGCAAAACGCCATCGCCGCAGGCGAACTCGACCCGGCCACCGTGACCCCGCTGACCGCGCGCGTCGGTCCGGCGTTGATCAACCATCACTTCATGCTCACCGGGGAACCGCCCAACAAGCGCGACCTGGCGGTGGTGGTCGACACGGTGATCCCGCCGCGGGCAACCACCCGCGCGTCGGCCAACTGATCCGCTAGGGCCCGGTCTTAGTCCACTGGCCGGCGTCGCCGACGATGCCGACCGGCACCGCGCCCGACAGGCTGACGTTCTGCACGCTGGGGCCTGCCCCGACGATCGTGGTGTCCTGCAGGATCGGCAACACCGTCGACATGTTCCACAACCGCGGTTCGACCGCGGTGATCACGTCGCTGATGTTCTTGGTGCCGTTGAGCGCGGCGTCGATGTTCGACTGGATGCTGCGGTCGCAGATACCGGTCAGGTTCGACGGCGCCTGCACCAGCGCGCCGGGATCCGGCGGGCGGCTGGGCGGGCTCGGCGACGGCGGCGGCGCGGACGGCGGCGCCGACCCGGGCGGGGTGCCGGGCCGCGTCGACGCCGGCCCGCTCGACGGCGCATTGGCGGTCGGCACCGCCGTCGCCTCGATGGCGGGGCAGCCGTACCGCGAGGCCAGCAGCGTCGCCAGGTTGCCCCCGGCCTGATGCCAGCCGACGATGGCGTCCACCTGGTGGTTGTTCAGGGCGTCGCGGTACAGCGTCACCGGGTCCAGGGCCGACACCGACGCGGCGATGCCGACGTTGCGCAGCTGGTCGGCGGCGGTGTTGGCCACGGCCACCGCGGTCGGGTCGTTCGCCGCCACCCCGATGACCAAGGACAGTTGCTTGCCGTCCTTGCTGATTCGGCCCCGGGTCGCTTCCGGCGGCCCGGTACCCGGCGCGGGCGTCGACTCGGGAGTGGGTGAACCCGAGGCGGTGCTCTCGACCTGGTACCCGGCCTCTGCGAACAACGCGAGCGCCGCCGTCTTCGTCATCGCTGGTGGCGCGGTCGGCACGTAGCCCGGGTCGCTGGGCGAGCGAATCTGGGCCTGGTCCAGCGTCACCGTGTTGTCGCTGCCGGCGCCCACCGCGGCGAGCAGGTCCACGTCCAGCAAGCCCAGCAGCGCCTTACGAACTTGCGTGTCAGCCAGTTTGGGCTCGATGGCGCGCAGCGTGAGCTGCATGACCCGCGGCGTCACGATCCGGGCGGTCCGCACGTCCGGGATCGCGGACAGCTGGGCGAAGGCCGCCGAGCCGCCGTGCACCTGGGCCACCTGGGTGTCGCCGTTGCGCACTGAATCGGCCAGCGCGGCGGGCGCACCGGCCCGGCGGAACAGGATCAGCGCGGGCTTGGCGGGCGGGCCCCAGTAGCGGTCGTTGCGGGCGATCAGGATCTCGTCGCGCTGCGGGTCGATGTTCTCGGCCCGGAATTGCCCGCCGGTGACCGGCAGCGCCCGCGCCAGCCCGGCGGCGAAGCCGCCCGGCACGTCCTTGACGATGTGGGCCGGCAGCAGGTTGCTGAACAGTTCCTTCCACGCCGGGTACGGCTGCGCGAAGGTGACGACGGCCTGCTTGCCGCCCTCAAGCGACTGCACGCCGGTGATCAGGTCATAGCCGGCCGGGTCGACCACGCCCGGCTGCGTGACCATCTGGTGCCACAGGTACCAGAAGTCGTCGGCGCCGATCGGGGCGTTGTCGGTCCACTGCGCCTCGGGCCGGATCTTGTAGGTGACGGTGAACGGGTTCTGGTTGGTCACGTCGGCGGACACCAGCAGGGTCGGGTCCAGCTCCCAGCGCGACCCGGTCGCGGTGGCGGGATCCGGCACCGGCCGAAACGCGCTGGGCAGCACCAGCGCGCTGATTGCCGCGTTCACCGGCGACAGGTCGGACAGCAGATGCGGGTTGAACCCGGCGCCGATCGAGTCGATGCCCATGATGATCTGGCTGACCCGGGCCGGCGGCGGCGGCGCGTTGTGCGGCGTATCGGTGCTTTGCGGCGCGGGCGGCGGGTTCGCCGTGCAGGCCGCCAGCGTCAGGCCCACCGCGGCGAGCAGCACGCCGATCGTCGCGATGACGTGACGGGCTCGATGTAGCACGACCAAGACGTTATCGAGCGCCGCAGATGCGGCTCGGCGAAACCCGCGGGCGTAGCGAGTCACCAAGCTAGCTCCGAGCCTTTTCTCTCGCCTTGCTGCGGGCCCGGGAGGTGGCGTCCAGCTGCACCTTGCGGACCCGCACGATCTCTGGCGTCACCTCGACGCACTCGTCGGCAGCGCAGAATTCCATGGCCTGTTCCAGATCGAGTTCCAGCGGACGGGCCAGCGTCTCCATCACGTCGGCCGTCGAGGACCGCATGTTGGTCAGCTTCTTTTCCCGGGTGGCGTTGATGTCGAGGTCTTCGGCGCGCGGATTGATGCCGACGACCTGGCCCTCGTAGGTGTCCTGGCCGGGTTCGACGAAGAACTGGCCGCGATCGGCAAGCTGGATCATCGCGAACGGCGTGATGGTGCCGGTGCGGTCGGACACGAGCGACCCGGTGTGGCGGGCCCGGATCTCCCCCGCCCACGGCCGGTAGCCGTCGAACACCGCGTTGGCGATGCCGGTGCCGCGGGTGAGGGTGAGGAAGTCGGTGCGGAACCCGATCAGGCCGCGGCTGGGCACGATGAAGTCCATCCGGACCCAGCCCGCCGCGTGGTTCGTCATCTCCTCCATGCGGCCCTTGCGGCCCGCCATCAGCTGCGTGATCGCGCCGACGAATTCCTCCGGGCAGTCGATCGTCATCGCCTCGAACGGCTCGTGCAGCTTGCCGTCGACGGTCTGCGTGACCACCTGCGGCTTGCCGACGGTGAGCTCGAAACCCTCGCGACGCATCTGTTCGACCAGCACCGCCAGCGCCAGCTCGCCGCGGCCCTGTACCTCCCACGCGTCGGGCCGGTCGATGTCGACGACCTTGATGGAGACGTTGCCGACGAGTTCGGCGTCGAGCCGCGACTTCACCATGCGGGCGGTCAACTTGTGACCCTTCACCTTGCCCGCCAGCGGCGAGGTGTTGGTGCCGACGGTCACCGAGATGGCGGGCTCGTCGACGGTGATGCGTGGCAGCGCGTGCGCGTGGTCAGGGTCGGCGAGGGTGTCGCCGATCATGATCTCCGGGATGCCCGCGACGGCGACGATGTCGCCGGCGATGGCCTCGTCGGTGGGCGTGCGTTCCACGCCCTCGGTCACCAGCAGTTCGGTGATCTTCGCGTTAGTGATGACGGGATGGCCGTCCACTTCGCGCATCCAGGCGACCTGCTGGCCCTTTTTGATGCGGCCCTTGTAGATGCGGATCAGCGCGAGCCGCCCGAGGAAGGCCGACGCGTCCAGGTTGGTCACCAGGGCCTGCAGCGGGGCCTCCGGATCGCCCTGCGGGGGCGGGATGTGCTCGAGCAGGACGTCGAAGAGCGGGTCGAGGTTGTCGCCCTCGGGGTTCTGGCCGTTGGCCGGTTCCGTCGTGCTGGCGATGCCGGCCCGGCCCGAGGCATACAGCGTCGGCAGGCCGAGCGCGTCCTCGGCGGCCTTCTGCGCTTCCTCGTCCAGGTCCGACGCGACGTCGAGCAGCAGGTCGTGGCTCTCGGAGACGACCTCGGAGATCCGGGCGTCCGGCCGGTCGGTCTTGTTGACGACCAGGATCACCGGCAGGTGCGCGGCCAGCGCCTTGCGCAGCACGAACCTGGTCTGCGGCAGCGGCCCTTCGGACGCGTCGACCAGCAGCAGCACGCCGTCGACCATGGACAGCCCGCGCTCCACCTCACCACCGAAGTCGGCGTGGCCCGGGGTGTCGATGACGTTGATGACCGTCGTCGTCCCGTCCGCATGCCTGCGATGCACGGCCGTGTTCTTGGCCAGGATCGTGATGCCCTTTTCCTTCTCCAGGTCCCCGGAGTCCATCAGCCGCTCGACTGCGTCGTCACCTCGGTGGTGCAGCGCGCCGGACTGGCGCAGCATCGCGTCTACGAGGGTGGTCTTGCCATGGTCGACGTGGGCGACGATGGCGACATTGCGGAATGGCACGTCGGTGATTGTGGCAGCGGGGGGGCCTAGAAGGCGAACTGGCTACCGAACCGGCAGGTGCCGGAGCCCAGGACGCGGACTCACCAGCCCCGGCGGCGCGGTGCCGATCCGACCATCTGCCCCTTGTCCGTCGCCTCGCGGCTGCGGTAGACGATGTAGGGCCGGAACAGGTAGACGACCGGGGCGCTGAACGCGTGCACCAGCCGGGTGAACGGCCACAGCGTGAACAACACCATCCCGATCAAAGCGTGCAGCTGGTAGTCCAGCGGGGCGTTGATCATCACCTCGCCGTGCGGCTGAAATATCCAGATCCGCCGGAACCACATCCCGACGGTGTAGCGGTAGTGGAACTCCCCGCCGTGCGGCCCGGTGCCGATCAGGTCGCAGTACAGCCCGACCAGAATCGCCAGCACCAGCACCACATACATGACCTTGTCGCTGCGCGAGGTGGCCATGGTCACCGCCGGGCGGGTGATCCGCCGGTAGATCAGCAGCCCAATGCCGATCAGCGTCGCGATGCCCGCCATCGAGCCCGCGGCGACCGCCTGCATGTGATAGAAGTGGTCGCTCATCTTCAGCATCTGGGTGACCTTCGGCGGGATGAACAAGCCCATCACATGGCCGGCGAACACCGCCAGGATGCCGAAATGGAAGATCGGGCTGGCGATGCTGAGCAGCCGCGACTCGTAGACCTGCGACGAGCGCGAGGTCCAGCCGAATTTGTCGTAGCGATAGCGCCACCAGGTGCCGACGATCAACACCGTCAGAGTGACGTAGGGCGCGATGTCCCAGAACAGGACGTTGCTAAACACTTGACGTTCCTTTCCGGGGCGGCACGGTCAGCTGAAATGGTTGCAGCCCAACGGATTCCGCGGGGGGCCCGGCCTTCGCCAGCCGCTGGGCGCGGCGCACCTCCTGATCGGTGGCCACCGGCAGGGTCGCGCAGACCGCCGCCACGGTGGGCTCGTACGGCGAGCCGGCGTCGGCCAGCGCGCCCCGCAACACGTCGATGGGCACCCGGTGCTCGGTCAACAGCCGCCGCCCGACCGCGGGGTCGACGGTCGCGGCGAATTCCAGCACGACGGGCAGATGATCGGGCGCCTCGCTGCGCGGGGGCTGCACACCGGCCTCGCGGTAGGCGGTCGCGAACTCGAGCATTTCCCGGCCGCGGTTGCGGGTGTCCCCGGCGGTCCAGTAGGTCAGGTACATGGTCGCGCGGCGGCGCATGTCGAACGTCGCGACGTAGTCCATCGCGGCGGCCATTGGCTCGCGGGTGCGCAACGCGACGACCGTCCGTTCGAGCAATGCGGCCACCGGCCGGTCGATATGGCTGATCAGTTCGTCGACGTTGTCCAGCCGCGTGGCCAGCTCGTCGTCCGGGTAGGCCAGCAGTAGCGACGCCGCCTGCCACACCAGCCGGTCCTGAATCGTCCGGTTTCCGACGCGGTCCCGGAACGGGGACAGCAGCTTCATGTCCGATGCTCCTCGGGGAACATTCCGGCGGGCACCTTGTGGCCGTCCCAGTTGAGCAGGTTCACCCGGGAGCGCTGCTGGGCGTGGAACGTCTCGACGGACACGGGCGTCGGTTCCGGCTCGTACATGCCGGGGCCGCCGTCGCTGTCCAAGGAGCAGCCCATCTGCTCCAGGTCGCGCGCCTGCGGGTTGAACGCGGTCGGAATGACATAGCGGTCTTCGTATTTCGCGATCGCGAGCAGCCGGTACATCTCGTAGATCTGCTCTTCGGTCATCCCCACCGCGTGCGGTATGTGGGCCTGGGGTTCGCGCCCGAGGTTGATGTCGCGCATGTACGAGCGCATCGCCGCCAGCCGCTGCAGCACGCCCTCGACCACGCCGGTGTCGCCGGCGGTGAACAGCTCGGCCAGATACTGCATCGGGATGCGCAGCGCGTTCAGCGCGCCGAACAGGTTGCCCACATCCTCCCCGTCGTGGCCGTCGCGGCTGACCGCGTCGACCACCGGCGACAGCGGCGGGATGTACCAAACCATAGGCATGGTGCGGTATTCCGGGTGCAGCGGCAGCGCCACCTTGTATTTGTGGATCAGCGCGTAGACCGGTGAGCGCTGCGCGGCCTCGATCCATTCCTCGGAGATGCCGCCCGCGCGCGCGGCGGCGATCACCTCGGGGTCGCTGGGGTCCAACAGGATTCGGCACTGCGCCTCGTAGAGGTCCTTCTCGTCTTCCACCGAGGCCGCCTCCAGCACCCGGTCGACGTCGTAGAGCACCAGGCCCAGGTAGCGCAGCCGTCCCACGCAAGTCTCCGAGCAGATGGTCGGCAGGCCGACCTCCATCCGCGGGTAACACAGCGTGCACTTCTCTGCCTTGCCGGTCTTGTGGTTGAAATACACCTTCTTGTAAGGACATCCGGACACGCACATCCGCCAGCCGCGGCAGCGGTCCTGGTCGACCAGCACGATGCCGTCCTCGCTGCGCTTGTACATCGCACCCGACGGGCACGACGCCACGCAGGACGGGTTGAGGCAGTGCTCGCAGATGCGGGGCAGGTAGAACATGAAGGTCTCTTCGAGCGAGAGCTTGACCTCCTCGCTGACCTTCTTCAGGATCGGGTCTTTGGCAAGAGTTTCCGGCGAGCCGGCCAGGTTGTCGTCCCAGTTCGGCCCCCAGGACACCTTCATCGGCTTGCCGGTGAGCTGGCTGCGGGGCGCGGCCGTCGGGAAGGTGTCACCGGCTGGCGCGTTGGTCAGGTTCTCGTAGTCGTAGGTCCACGGCTCGTAGTAGTCCTCGATGATCGGCAGCCGCGGATTGGCGAAGATGCGCAGCAGCTTCGCGATGCGGCCGCCGTCACGCAGCCGCAGCCGGCCCCGCTTGTCGCGGATCCAGCCGCCGCGCCACCGCTCCTGGTCCTCGTAGGTGCGCGGATAGCCTTGGCCGGGGCGGGTTTCCACGTTGTTGAACCACACGTACTCGGTGCCGGAGCGGTTGGTCCACGCCTGCTTGCAGGTCACCGAACAGGTGTGGCAGCCGATGCACTTGTCGAGGTTCATCACCATCGCCAGCTGCGCCATGACTTTCATCAGTAAGTCACCTCCTGGCTGCGACGACGCACGATCGTCACCTCGTCGCGCTGGTTGCCCGTCGGGCCCAGGTAATTGAACGCGAACGCGTGCTGGCCGTAGCCGCCGGCCAGGTGACTGGGCTTGATCCGCACCCGGGTCAGCGCGTTGTGGTTGCCGCCGCGCTTATTGTTGATTTCGCTGCGTGGCGTGTCCACGGTGCGTTCCTGCACGTGGTAGACGAACACCACGCCGTCGGGCATGCGGTGGCTGACGATGGCCCGGCACACGTAGATGCCGTTGACGTTGACCGCCTCCACCCAATCGTTGTCCTGCACTTGCAGTTTGGCCGCGTCGCCCGGGCTCATCCACATCGTCGGGCCGCCGCGCGACAGTGACAGCATGTACAGGTTGTCCTGATAGGTGGAGTGGAACGACCACTTCGAGTGTGGCGTGAGATACCGCACGGTCAAACCGATCCCGTCCTCGGTGGGGCCGAGTGCGGGCTGGCCGAACAACCGTTTCATGTCCAGCGGCGGCCGGAAGACCGGCAGGTGCTCGCCGAGTTCCTCGATCCAGTCGTGGGCCAGATAGAAATGCATCCGCCCGGTCAGGGTGTGGAACGGCTTGAGGTTCTCGATGTTGATGGTGAACGGCGCGTAGCGGCGGCCACCCGTTTCGCTGCCCGACCATTCCGGACTGGTGACCACGGGAACCGGCCGCGCCTGGGTATCGGCGTAGCTGATGCGCCTTTCCTCACTGCCCTCGGCCAGGTGCACCAGCCGCTGGCCCGTGCGCTTCTCCAGCTCGTGGAAGCCCTCGACGGCGAGCCGGCCGTTGGTTGTTCCGGACAGCAGCAGCAGGACGTCGGCCATCCGCGCGGCGGTGGTGATGGCCGGACGACCCGCTCCCACACCGGTATTCATCACCCCGAACTTCGCGGCCAGCTCCTCGACCTCGCGGAAGGGGTGCACCGTGACGCCCTTGGTGGTCAGCCCGAATTTCTCCACCAGCGGCCCCAGCGTGATCCATTTGTCGTAGATCGCGCCGTAGTCGCGCTCCACCACCGTGAGCTTGCCCATCGACCGCCCCGGCACCGGGATGGCGCCGGTGTGCAGCCAATCGTCTTCGGTGCCATCGGGATACGCCATAGCGTCCGGCGTATCGTGCTCCAGCGCGGTCATCACCACATCGCTGCGGGTGCCCAGGTGGTCCTTGGCCATCGCGCTGAACGCGCGGGCGATCGCACCGAAAGCGTCGAAGTCCGAACGGGTTTCCCACGGCGGGTCGGTCGCGGCGCTGAACGCGTGCACAAACGGGTGCATGTCGGTGCTGGAGATGTCGGCCTTCTCGTACCAGGTCGCGGCGGGCAGCACCACGTCGGACACCAGCGTCGTCGAGGTCATCCGGAAGTCGATCGACATCATCAGGTCGAGCTTGCCCTCCGGCATGTCCCCATCGCAGACCACGTCGAGGGGCCGGATCCCGTCCTCCGGCGGCTGCGCCATGATGTTGGAGTCGGTCCCCAGCAGATGCCGCAGGAAGTATTCGCCGCCCTTGCCCGACGAACCAATCAGGTTGGCGCGCCACACGGTAAGCACCCGCGGCCAGTTGTCGGGGTGGTCGGGGTCGGTCACCGAGAGCTTGAGCCGGCGCTGGCCGAGCTGCTCGGCGACGTAGTCGGCGACGTCGCGCCCGGCGGCGCGCGCCTCGTCGGCGACGTCGAGGCTGGAGCGGTCGAACTGCGGGTAGAACGGGCTCCACCCCATGGCGACCGCGGACGCCAGCAGATCCATGGTGTGCTTGCCCGCGAACCTGCCCCGGCCCACCGGGCTGGCCAGCTTGTCGGCGCCGTACCCGTCGTAGCGCCATTGGTCGGTGTGGGCGTACCAGTACGAGGCGCCCGGCACCTGCCGGGGCGGGCGCGTCCAGTCGGTGGCCATCGCCATGGTCTGGAATCCGGTGAGGGGCCGCACCTTTTCCTGACCGACGTAGTGGGCCCAGCCACCGCCGTTGCGGCCCATCGACCCGGTCAGCATCAGCAGTGCCAGCACCGCGCGGTAGATCGCGTCGCTGTGGAACCAGTGGCAGATGCCGCCACCCATGATGATCATCGAGCGGCCGCCGGACTCCTCGGCGCTGCGCGCGAATTCCCTGGCCACCCGGATGGCCTGCGCGGCAGACACTCCGGTGATCGCCTCCTGCCAGGCCGGGGTGTTCTGGTGGGTCGCGTCGTCGAAGCCGGTGGGCCAGTCACCGGGCAGTCCGGGCCGCGCGACCGCGTACTGGGCGAGCATCAGGTCAAAGACGGTGCACGCCAGGTGTTTACCGATGCGGCGAACCGGGACGCCACGCGCCACGGTTTGGCCCTCGCCGTCGACCGTGTCGAAGCTGGGCAGGTGAACCAGCGCAGTTTCGTCATTTTCGTTGGCGCCGTGCGCATCTCGCACGCTCAGCGCCGGGGCCAGACTCCCGAGATCCAGGTTCCATTTCCCCATGCCGTCCTCGCCGTAGCGGAATCCCAGCGAGCCGTGCGGCACCACGATCTTGTTGGTCGCCTCGTCCAGCAGCGCGGGCTTGAGCGCCGCGTTCTCGACGGCCTCCCCCAGATCCGCCGCGGTGAGGTTCTTGCCGGGCACCAGCATGTCGCCGCGTTGTTCCAGCTTGATCAGGAACGGCAGGTCGGTGTAGCGGCGCGCGAAGTCGGCGAAGAACGGAACCTGTTTCTGCACATAGCATTCCGAGAGGATGACGTGGCCCATCGCCATGGCCAGCGCTCCGTCGGTACCGGCCGCGCACGGCATCCACTCGTCGGCGAACTTGGTGTTGTCGGCATAGTCGGGGCTGACGGTCACCACCTTGGTGCCGCGGTAGCGCGCCTCGGCCATCCAGTGCGCGTCAGGCGTGCGGGTGATCGGGACGTTGGAGCCCCACATCATCAGGTAGGCCGCGTCCCACCAGTCGCCGGATTCGGGCACATCGGTCTGGTCGCCGAACACCTGCGGCGAGGCCACCGGAAGGTCGGCATACCAGTCGTAGAACGACGTCATGGGGGCGCCGATGAGTTCGTAGAACCGCGAGCCAGCGGCGTAGGACACCATCGACATCGCCGGAATCGGCGAGAACCCGGCGACGCGGTCGGGGCCGTAGGTCTTGATGGTGTGCACATGGGCGGCCGCGATCATCTCGGTGGCCTCGGCCCAGGTGACCCGCACCAGGCCGCCCTTGCCGCGGGCCTGCTGATAGCGGCGCCGGCGCTCGGGGTCGGCCTGGATGTCGGCCCAGGCCAGCACCGGGTCACCGAGCCGGGCCTTGGCCTCGCGGAACATCTCGATCAGCACGCCGCGCGCATACGGGTAGCGCACCCGCGTCGGCGAATAGCTGTACCAGGAGAACGAGGCGCCCCGCGGGCAACCGCGCGGCTCGTATTCGGGGCGGTCCGGGCCCACCGACGGGTAGTCGGTCTGCTGGGTTTCCCAGGTGATGATCCCGTCCTTGACGTAGATCTTCCACGAGCACGATCCCGTGCAGTTCACCCCGTGCGTGGACCGGACGACCTTGTCGTGGCTCCAGCGGTCGCGGTAGAAGACGTCGCCCTCGCGTCCACCCTGCCGGGTGACGGTGCGCAGGTCCGCCGAGAACTCGCCGGGCGTGAAGAACCGCCCGCTGCGTTCCAGCAGTTCCTCGAGAGCTCCACCCACATGCGGCGTGACCGTCAAAGCATCAGCCTCCTACTCGTTAACGTCGTGCCTCGGTCGCCGGGTTCAGGCGCATCGATTCCGTTGCGCTGGAGAGGTGTTGGCTGCCCGTCAGTCCAAGCCCGCCTGATCCGGCGTCGACGCCGTCGCCACGCCGCCGAGACATTCATCGCGATCGTTATCGGCATGTACTTACGAGGTTAGGACTGTTGGCTGCAATTAGCTCCCAGTTTCACGCGTGTCCGCTGCCATGGCGCTGGACGTTGGCTGAGGGAAAACTGTGGACTTGTCGAGAGCCAGCTCAGAGGGCTGCGGCCAGGTCGTTCAACCAGCCGCGATCGGCGGGTACCCAGTCCACGCCGGGCAACTCCTGCGCGCTCACCCAGCGCAACGCGCGGTGGTCGTGCGGGTGCGGTTCGCCCCGAATAAGCCGCACCCGGTAGGCCCGCAACGTCACCGCACCGTCCAGGGCGATGTCGGCGCCCAGGCGGTCCCCCACGACCACGTCGTCGGCGCGTAGGCCCAGCTCCTCGGCCAGCTCACGGGCCAGCGCGTCGGGCTCCGATTCCCCCGGCGCGACCTTGCCGCCGGGCAGTTCCCAGCGGCCGGCCAGCTCGGGCGGGCGGGTGCGCTGCGCCACCAGGAGGGTGGAGCCGCGGATGACGGCCCCGGCGACGACGATCTGCGTGGGCACGGCCGCGTCAGCCCCCGACGGCGCTCTGCACCGCCTCGACGAATGCGCGCAGGTCGCGCTCGCGGTTCTCCGCGGCCAGCGGCCAGTAGGTCACCCGCAGATCGGTCACCCCGGCCTTGGCCTGGGCCGCCGCGGCCGTCGCGACGGAGGCCAGGTCGGGCCGGCCGTCCGCGCCGGCCTTCACGCGCAGCGCGCCGCTGACGCCGAAGCCGTCCGGGTCGCCGCCGGCGCGTTCGACCTCGGCCCGCATCCGCCCGATCCCGCCTGCGATGTCGCGGGCGTCGGCGCCCCACGGGATCCAGCAGCTGCCGAAACGGGCGAGCCGACGGGCGACGCGCCGGTTGACCGTCCCGCTCACCCAGATCGGCACCCCGCCGGGCTGGGCGGGCTTGGGCATCTGATGGATCCGGTCGAAGCTCAGCCGGGCCGAGCTGTGGCTCACCTCGTTCTCGCGCCACAGCCGCTGGCACACCTCGAGCGTCTCGTCCAATAGGGCCCCGCGGCCGTCGAAGTCGACGCCAGCGGCTTCGTATTCCTCGCGCTGCCAGCCGACGCCGACACCGAGGTCGACTCGGCCGCCGGATAGGACATCAAGGGTCGCAACGGTTTTCGCGAGGACCGCGGCGGGCCGCAACGCGGCGAGCAGGATGTTGGTGCCCAACCGGATGCGATCGGTGCGCGCCGCAAGAAAGGTCAGCACGGTCAGCGGCTCCAGCCAATGCCCGTCGGGCCCGGTGGGCTGGCGCCCACCCTCGGTTCCGCCCGTCGCGGGGTTGGCGTAGGCGTCCATGTTCATGCCGAACGCGATGTGCTCGGACACCAGCACGCGGTCGAACCCGCAGCGCTCCAGCAGCTGCGCCCAGTCGGTGAGATGGTCCCAGCTGGGGGGCGCCTCGGCCGAGAAGGAGGGAATTCCCATGGACAGCTGTATGGAGGCCATGCGGTAGGTTAACCGACCACCGCCGCCCGGCCGCCGGTCATACCGGTGAATTTTTGGAAATGGCTGCCGTGCAACGACTTCCGTCGAACACCCGCGGGCGGGGAGCTATCCCGCGCCCACAGCGGTACCGTTGGGCCTATGGCTGTGTTAACGGATGAACAAGTGGACGCCGCACTGCCCGAACTCGACGGCTGGGAGCGGGCCGACGGCGCCCTGCGCCGCTCGATCAAGTTCGATAGTTTCCTCGCCGGCATCGACGCGGTGCGCCGGGTGGGCGAGCACGCCGAGAGCAAGGATCACCATCCGGATATCGATATTCGTTGGCGGACGGTGACTTTCGCACTGGTCACGCACTCCGAGGGCGGCATCACCAAGAACGACGTCGAGATGGCCCGCGACATCAACGGCATCGTCGCGGGCTAGCTGTACTGACCACGGACGTTGGTGACGGCGTGGCGTGGTGACATGACGAAGACCTCCGAGTGAAGTGCGAGCTGTCTAGGAAAGCACTCACTACCGGAGGTCTTCGTGTCCCACCGTAATGCCCCATTGTCAGAAACGGGTCGGCTGCGGCTTGCTCGTTGTGTTGTCGAGGACGGTTGGCCGCTGCGCCGGGCCGCCGAACGTTTCCAGGTCGCGGTAACCACCGCGGCGCGCTGGGCAGGCCGTTATCGCGCACTTGGGGAGGCCGGCATGGCCGACCGCAGCTCTCGGCCCCATCGCAGCCCGAATCGCACACCCACTCGTAGGGAGCGGCGCATTATCAAGGTCCGCGTTACGCGGCGATGGGGGCCTGCGCGAATCGGCTACTTGCTTGGCCTTCATCCCTCGACCGTGCACCGCGTGCTGGCCCGCTACGGGTTGGCCAAACTGCGTTGGCTAGATCGCCCCACCGGCCGTGTCGTTCGCCGCATCGAGGCAACCCAATGCGGCGAAATGGTCCATGTCGATGTCAAAAAGCTCGGCAAGATCCCCGCTGGCGGCGGGTGGCGGATGCTGGGCAAAGCCGTCGGCAAGCGCAACAAACAGGCCGACAAAAGCGGCGGCATCACAACCCAATACCGCAATCCGCGGCGCGGCTATCACTTTCTGCACACCGCCATCGACGGGTACTCCCGGCTGGTCTACAGCGAACTGCTGACCGACGAGCGCAAAGAAACAGCTGCCGCGTTTTGGATCCGCGCGCAATCGTGGTTCAGCGAACGCGGCATAACAGTACGAAAAGTATTGACCGACAACGGCTCCTGCTATCGATCACACGCATTCAGCGATGCGCTGGGCACCGTTGAACATCGCCGGACCCGCCCGTATCGACCCCAGACGAACGGCAAAGTGGAGAGATTTCACCGCACACTGGCCGACGAGTGGGCCTACGCCCGGCTCTACCGCACCGATGCCGAACGCTGTGAGCAATTCACCACCTGGCTACACATCTACAATCATCACCGCGGCCACACGGCACTCAAAGGTCAACCACCCGCTAGCCGCGTACCTAACCTCTCAGGTCAGTACAGCTAGCCCAGCGGTGAGGCCGCCTTCGCGGCGGGCTGCCCGGGACCAACCGGTTCCGCGGCGCGTCCGCGGCCGGCGGCGATCACAACCAGGGTGGCCAGCGTCGCCACGATGTAGATCAGCCCGGCCCAGGCCAGGTACCAGGGACGGCTGATCTGCCAGATGGTCGGCTGCGCGAACAACAGCAACCACGGCACGCCGATGACGGTGAGCGCCAACCAGCCCCAGCCGGCGATCCGCGCGGCGCGCCGCACGCGCAGCGGGCCGTGCAACAGCCAGATCATCAGCGGCACCAGCCACACCCAGTGGTGCGTCCACGAAATCGGCGACATCAGCAGGCCGAACAGCTCGACCACCAACAGCTTGCCCAGCCGGTCGGCGGGATCCAGGGCGCGCCAGGCCAGGATGGCCAGCACGGCGGTGACGGCGATCCCGATCAGCACCGGCGCGCCGAAACCCGCATCGTGGCCGACGATCCGCGACACGCCGCCGCGCCAGGACTGATTGATCGACGTGGCGATGGGCCCGACGCGATGCGCGTCGCCCAGCAGCTTGGTGAAGTAGTAGCGGGTCTCGTCGCCGGCGATCAGCGCCGACACCCCGACCGTGGCAAAAAAGACGACGGCCGAGAACACGGCCGCGCCGAAACGCCGGACGCCGACGAGATAGACGCCGCCGATCGCCGGCGTCAGCTTGATGCCGGACGCCACGCCGATCAGCAGCCCGGCCAGCCACCAGCGCGTGGTGTAGGCCGCCCAGAGCACCGCCAGCGTCACGAAGACATTGACCTGCCCATAGTCGAAGTTGCTGCGCAGCGGCTCGATCCAGATCGCGATCGCCGTCCACGCCATCGCGACACGCCGGCCCGCCCCCTGCGGCACGCCCATCAGCCGCTGGCTGACCCGGACCACGCCGTACAGCGCGGCGATCATCGCGACCTGCCATCCGAAGGCCGCCGCGCCGAACGGCAGCAGGTGCAGCGGATAGAACACCACCGCCGCAAAGGGCGGGTAGGTGAACGGCAGCGGGAAGTCCGCCGTCTGCTCGGAGTAGACGTAGTTGTACAGCGCGCCCGGATGGTCGAGCTGCCCCGCCCCGCCGAAGTAGACGTGCAGGTCGACGAAGTTCGCGCCGTGCGGGGCCAGGTACGTCCAGCCGAGCCGCGCGGCCACGCTCACGATCAGCAGCAGCGGCGCGGCCGTATTGAGCAGACTCGCCAGCCGCCGGGTCGTGGGTGCCGCCGGGGCGGCCGAAATGTTTTCTATCCGCCCGACTTTAGTGCGACGGGCATTTCGCGGGTGTTGGGTCACCGCTGCCGCTCGGATCCGTAACGATCAAATAAATGCCACACGTGTCACTTGAGTCCCATCAGCATCAAAGTAGCTTCGGGTCAGTCACCTGTTGTCGATCCCTTGGGGGAGCAATGCCAACCATTTGGACTTACGCGAAAGCCGCCGCCGTTGTTGTCGGCTCATCCGCAGCGCTACTGACGGGCGGCATCGCCCACGCCGATCCCGTTCCGGCGGTTCCGGACCCGATGCAGAACATTCCGCAGCAACTCATCGCTTCGGTGGCCAACGCGCCGCAGATTCTGCAGAACTTCGCGACTGCGCTCGGCGCGCAGCCGCCCGCCGCACCGGCCAGCCCCGGCATCACCTTCCCGGGCCTGACCCCGGCCTCGGCGGGGACAGCGACGTCTCCGGCGGCGGTCCCGTCGATCCCCGGCCTGTCGCCGGCCACCCCGGCGGCGCCCGCGGCTCCGTCGATCCCCGGACTGAACGCGATCCCGGGGCTGGCTCAGGCCACCACGCCGGCGGCGCCGGCCGCTCCCGCGGCTCCGTCGCTTCCGGGGCTGAACGCGATCCCGGGACTGACGCAGACGGCTCCGGCCGCCGCGCCCGCACCGACGTCGAACCTGCCCCAGGTGGCGAAGGTCGACATGCCGGCGCTGCCCGGCATGCCGCTGAACGTGCCGCCGAAGCTGTCGTTGCCGGGTGATTTGTCGGCGCTCACCTCGGGTCTCATCCCCGGGGCGGCGACGGCACCTGCCGCGGTCGCACCCGCCGCGCCTGCGCCGCTTGCGGCGCCGGGGCTGCTGTCCGCACTGCCCTGACCGGCAGCCCGTTAGACGACTAACCCACTACCGAGGACCGGAGGACATCGTGGGAAGCACTTGGAATCTGTCCAAAGGTGTGGCCGCTGTCGTCACGGCATCGGCTGCCGCGTTCGGGCTCTGCCCGAGCGCGGCGGCCGATCCGGGGGCACCGCTGCCGGCACCGCAACCGAACCCCGCCCAGCAGCTACCGGGCCTGCCCGCGCTATCGCAGCTGAGCCCGATCATTCAGCAGGCGGCCGGCGATCCCGGCCAAGCCACCCAGCTGCTGATGGCCGCCGCACAGGCGTTCGCTCACACCCCGGCGGCACCCGCCGAGTCCAAGAACGTGGCGGCGGCGGTGAATCAGTTTGTCCAGGAACCGGGTTCGCCGCTTCCCGGCGCGCCCGCCGCGGCACCCGCCGCCGCGCCCGCGGCCCCGACCTTGCCGGCCGAGCATGTACCGGCGGTCGGCATCGAGCCCGGCTTCCAGTCCCACCTGCCGCAGGGGGTCGACCCCGTCCACGCGGTCGGTCCCGCGCCCGCCGCGGCGCCGGGACCCGCACCTGGCCCCGCTCCGGCGGCGGCTCCCGCACCTGGTCCCGCGCCGGCCGCGGCTCCCGCAACGGGACCGGCACCTGGGCCCGCGCCTGCGGCGGCTCCCGCAACGGGACCGGCACCTGGCCCTGCCCCGGCGGCGGCACCCGCACCCGCCGCTCCCGCTCCGGCGCCCGCGCCGGCCGCCGCGGCTCCGGGCTTCGGCCCTGACGCCCCGGTCACGCAGGACTTCATGTACCCGTCGATCGGCACGAATTGCCTTGCGGACGGCACCAGCGCGATAGCGACGGCGCTATCGGTGGCCGGGCCGGCCAAGATTCCGACGCCCGGCCCCGGACCCGGCCAGACCGCTTATGTGTTCACCGCGGTCGGCACACCCGGACCGGCCGAGACGCAGAAGCTGCCGCTGAACGTCACCTGGGTCAACCTGACCACGGGCAAGTCGGGCACCGTGACGCTCAAGCCGCGCACCGACATCAACCCCGAGGGGCCGACGACATTGACCGCCATCGCCGACACCGGCCCGGGCAGCATCATGTCGACGATCTTCGGTCAGGTCACCACCAAAGAAAAGCAGTGCCAGTTCATGCCCACCATCGGCTCGACGGTGGTGCCGTAAGCCCCTCCCCTGGTGCGAGCGGGTGTCCGATCCCCGGCACCCGCTCGCTTCAGGTCAGTAGGCCATGAACAGGATCGCGTCGCGGTCGTAGTCCAGGCCCGGATGCACTTTGGAAAGGTGATCCTGGGTCAGCTCGACCAGCTCGTCCTCGTCCTTGCCGACGATGGCTTCTCCGCACGGACACGTGATGTGTGTCTTCACGTTGGTGCCTTCCCTTCTGGTGAATCTACTTGGCCGCCTTGGCCGCGGCTTTCATCTGCTTTTTATACGCTCGCACTTCGCTCATCGACTGGGCGTCGACGATGTCGGCGACCGAGATGTGCGTGCCGGCCTTGCCGAACTGCCCGGCCGCCGCGCGCCAGCCCTTCGGGGTGACGCCGTACTGCTTGCCCAGCAATCCGAGAAAGATCTGCGCCTTCACCTCGCCGAAGCCGGGCAGCCCCTTGATGCGCCTCAGCAGCTCGTCGCCGTCGGGGTCGCCCGCGGTCCACAGGCCGGCGGCGTCACCGTCGTAGCGGTCCATGACGATCTGCGCCAGGGTCTGGATGCGCTTGGCCATCGACCCCGGAAACCGGTGTATTGCAGGCCTTTCAGAGCACAGCGCGGCGAACTTGTCGGGGTCGTAGTCGGCGATCTCGGCGGCCGAGAGACTCCCGCCGCCCATCCGGTCCGCGATCTTCTTCGGTCCCGCGAAGGCGGTCTCGAAGGGCACCTGCTGATCGAGCACCATCCCGATGAGCAGGGCCAGCGGATTCTCGTCCAGCAGCGCGTCGGCCTCGGGATCTTGAGCGAGCCACAGTTTCACTGTCTACAACCAACCCTTCCGCAGAACACCCTAGGACCGATGGGCCATGGTTGGGAGAGTACTCACCGCGACGGTGGCGGCGACCAGCAGATAACCACCCGGTTATGGTGGCGTGGTGGTCGATGACGCCAAACTGGAGCTGATGCTGGCCCGCGACGAACTGCATCAGCTCGTCACGTCCTATTGCCGGGCCGTCGACCGCTCCGACTATGCGGCGCTGCGGCAGCTGTACCACCCCGACGCGACGGACTCGCACGGCTCGTTCTCGACGGGCGGCGTCGAGCAGTTCATCGCGCAGCTGCAAGCGGCCGAGCCGTATGTGCGTGTCTCCCAACACAACATCACTACGACGAACTTCGTGGTCGAGGGCCCTGACCATCAGACCGCCCGCGGCGAGGTCTACTGCCTGGTGTTCCACACCTTCGCCGGTCCCGGCCACGACATCGACGTGATCATCGGCGGGCGGTACCTGGACAACTACACCAAACACGACGGCCGGTGGAAGTTCAGTGCGCGCACCATCGTGGCGGACTGGTCATACCAGAACGACCCGTCGCAGGTGAACTTCGAACACCCCAGCACCCGGGGCAGCCTGCGCGGCCAGCCGGGTCAGGCCGACCCGTCGATCGGCTTCTTCGCGCCCCAAGCCTGAATCCCGACGAAAGACCCTGCGTCCCAACGGGTTAACCGCTCTTGCGGCGGAACTCCCGGTGGTTGCCCGCGGCGCCGTGCGCCCGCGACTGCTTGCCGCCGGTGTCTTTGTGGTCGGACGCGCCCGACGACTTGGACATCTTGCGATCCAGGGCCTCGCGGAACTTGCGCTTGTTATCGTCCTCTGCCCCCGCAGCGTCCTGCTTGGACTTCGATTCAGCCATACCGGCAGCCTAGCGCTTGCCCGGCGGCATGCCGTACACGTGCGAGATCGGCAGCGTCAGCAGCACCCGGCGATCGGTGACCATCGCCTGCCGGTACTCGTCCCAGTCCGGATGCTCGCCAGCGATGTTGCGATACAAGGCAATCAGCGCCTCGACGGTGTCGTCGCCGGGGGCGGCCGCCGGGGGCGTCAGCTCCGCGATGCCCTCGGCGACCGCGTACGACCAGCCGTCGTCGGCGTCGACCAGGATCGAGGCCCGGGGGTCGCGGCGCAGGTTGCGGGTCTTTGCCCGCGGCTCGGTGATCGACACCCGCACCACCACCTCGCGCGGGTCGAAGTGATAACTCACGTTCGACAGTTGGGGCCGGCCGTCGCGTTTGATGGTGGCCAGCACCCCGAGGGAGTTTCCGCTGATCACGGCCAACAGCTTGTCGTCGAAGACTTGGCGTCCCATGTAACGAGCCTACGTCGTGGTGAAATCGAAATATGACCACGTACGCGGCATTTCTGCGCGGCGTCAACGTCGGCGGCGTCAACCTCAAGATGGCCGACGTGGCCGCCGCATTGACCGCCGCGGGGTTCACCAACGTGCGCACCGTCCTGGCCAGTGGGAACGTGGTGCTGGACTCGACGGCCAAGGTGGCCGGTGTGCGCAAGAAGGCCGAGGCGGCGCTGCGCGAAAACTTCGGCTACGACGCCTGGGTGCTCGCCTACGACCTCGAGACGGTGCGTGCCATCGACGCCGCGTACCCGTTCGAACGCGAGGTCGACGGCTACCAGTCCTACGTCACGTTCGTTGCCGACGCCGCGGTGCTCGGCGAGCTCGCCAAGCTGGGCGACCAGGCTGGCGCCGAGGAGAAGATCCGTCGCGGTGACGGCGTCATCTACTGGCAGGTGCCCAAGGGCGCCACGCTGGACAGCGCCATCGGCAAGACGATGGGCAAGCCGCGCTACAAATCGTCGACCACGACCCGCAACCTGCGCACCCTCGCCAAAGTGCTGAGGTGAGTAAGTTTGTACCGGTGACCGCACAACAGCCCGCGAAAGAGTCCGTGTCCCTCGGCGGTGTTTCCGAGACGGCCCTGCTAACGCTGAACGCGCGGGCGCAGGCGGCCCGATGGCCCGAGCCGCCCATCGACGACCCGCTGGCGATTGCGCTGGTCGACTCGATCGACTACGACTTCGCGAAGTTCGGCCGCGCGCGGCAGGACACCGCGCTGCGCGCGCGGCTATTCGATATCGAGACCCTTTCGTACCTGGCGGGGCACCCGGACGCGACGGTGGTCGCGCTGGCCGAAGGCCTGCAGACGAGCTTCTGGCGGCTCGACGCGGCCATTCCAGATGCTCAATTCCCTTGGCTGACAGTCGATTTCCCCGAAATCGTCGACCTGCGGGCCCGGCTGCTCCCGGTTTCTCCCCGGGCTTCGACGCGCGCCCAGTCGGCCCTGGACTACAGCTGGATGGACTCGGTGGACCCCAGCCGGGGCGTGTTCATCACCGCCGAGGGCCTACTGATGTATCTGCAACCCGAGCAGGCGCTGGGGCTGATTAGCCAGTGCGCCAAGCGATTTCCGGGTGGCCGAATGATGTTCGACCTGCCGCCGGCGCTGTTCGCCCGATTGGGCAGGCGCGGCTTGCGGACCTCGCGGCGGTACCGGGTGCCCCCGTTGTCGTTCAGCCTGTCGGCGCCCCAGGCCGCCCGCCTGGCCAGCCTGCCGGGGGTGCGTGAAGTTTACGATCTGCGGCTGCCGCCCGGACGCGGCCGGGTGTTCAACGCCTGGGTATCGCTGATCTATCGCGCCCGATTCCTGCGGGCGCTGCGGCCGTGCCTGACGGTGCTGGAGTTCGGCTGACGCACACGCGAACAGCATGGTAGGTAAGTTTGTTCAGGTGACCTCCGCACAACAGCCCGCAAAAGAGAACGTCACCCTCAGCGGCGTCTCCGAGACTGCCTTGCTGACGCTGAGTTCGCGCGCATCGGAGGCCCGGCGCCCCGACGCCGTCATCGACGATCCCGTGGCGGTCGCGCTGCTCGACGCCATCGACTTCGACTTCGCGAAGTTCGGTACGGCCGGCAGCCAGGGCATGGCACTGCGGGCCCGGGTCTTCGACATCCATACCCTGTCGTATCTCGATGCGCACCCGAAGGCCACGGTGGTCGCAATCGCCGAGGGCTTGCAGACCAGCTTCTGGCGACTCGACGCCGCGCGCCCCGACGCCCAATTCCGTTGGCTGACAGTCGACCTGCCGCCCATCATCGACGTCCGCACCCGCCTGCTGCCGGCCTCACCGCGGGTAACACTACTGGCCCAGTCCGCGCTGGACTACAGCTGGATGGATTCGGTCGACGCGTCCGACGGGGTGGTCATCACCGCCGAGGGCTTGCTGATGTACCTGCAGCCCGAACAGTCACTTGGGCTAATCGCCGAGTGCGCCAAGCGATTTCCGGGGGGCCGGATGCTCTTCGATGTACCGCCGGCCTGGTTCTCAAGAATGACCCGCTGGGGCGCCATGCGTCCCTCGCGGCGGTACCGGGTGCCGCCGATGCCTTTCAGCCTGTCCGCCCGCGAGGCGGCCGACCTGGTGAACACGGTGCCGGGGGTGCGCGCGGTGCGCGACCTGAAGCCGGCCCCGGGACGGGGGGCGTTGTTCAACGCCGCGGCTACGGTCGTCTATCACACGCCGTTCTTCGAGCCGGTGCGTCCGACCGTGACGATGCTGGAGTTCGGCTGACGCCGGTTCTCACTCGTCGGGCACGTTGGTGAGTAGCGCATCGCGTCCGACTTCGTCAGGCCAAGCGCTTTCGCCACTTCCACGTATTCCTTGGCCGCGGCCGCCATCGCGGCGTCGGTCGGATCGAAGCGGGAGATGAAAGTGCCGAAGCGCCCGCGCGTTTCGACGATCGCCGCGGATTCCAACTCGCGGTAGGCGCGAGCCACGGTGTTGGCCGCGACGCCCAACTGCCCGGCCAGGTCGCGCACCGTGGGCAGCCGGCTGCCGGGCGGCAGCGCGCCGGCCCGGACCCCGTCGATCACCTGCGTTCGGAGTTGATCGAACAGCGGCTTGCCCGCTTTGGTGTCGACCCGTAGCCAATCGCGCAGCTCCACGTATCCAGTATCACCCAGCTCGCGCGGGCCCGACTATGTTTGAGCAATGCGGGTGGCGGTACTCAGCGGCGCGGGGATCTCCGCGGAAAGCGGCGTGCCGACGTTTCGCGACGACAAGAACGGACTGTGGGCCCGCTTCGACCCCTACGAACTGTCCAGCACACAGGGCTGGCGCGACAACCCGGAACGGGTGTGGGGGTGGTACCTGTGGCGTCACTACCTGGTGTCCACCGTCGAACCCAACGACGGGCACCGCGCGATCGCCGCATGGCAGGCCGACGTCGAGGTCAGCGTCATCACCCAGAACGTCGACGACCTGCATGAGCGGGCCGGTAGCTCCCCCGTGCACCACCTACACGGCAGCCTCTTCGAATTCTGCTGCGCCAGTTGCGGTTTGGCCTACAACGAGCCGCTGCCCGCGATGCCCGAGCCCGCGCTGGAGGTAGAACCCCCGGTGTGCCAACGGTGTGGCGGCCTGATCCGGCCCGACATCGTCTGGTTCGGCGAGCCGTTGCCCGACGGGCCGTGGCAGCGTGCCGTGGAGGCGACCCGCGCGGCCGACGTGATGGTGGTGGTGGGTACCTCGGCCATCGTCTACCCGGCGGCCGGCCTGCCCGACCTGGCGCTGGCCAGCGGCGCGGCCGTGATCGAGGTCAATCCCGAGCCCACCCCGCTGTCCGCAAGCGCCACGATCAGCATCCGGGAATCCGCCAGCCAAGCGCTGCCGGGTCTGCTGCAGCGGCTGCCCGCCCTGCTGAAGTAGGGCCTAGGGCCTGCGGGCCCGGCCGATTGCCAAGTCGGATACCACCGGCCGGATCGACCAGAGGGGCAGCGTGCGTTCGCGCCGGGTGGCCTGCACCTCGAAGCCGGCCTCGGCGATCAGGCGCTCGGTATCACGGTGGGTGTGGCAATTGCCCAGCAGCGCCGGCCACACCGTCGCGTCGGCGAACCGCTGCAACCGGCCCCGCGCGCCTGGGCTGGCGACGTGCTCGAGGTAGCGCAGCTGCCCGCCCGGAGGAAGAAACGACATCAGGTCGCTCAGCACGCCTACCGGGTCGTCCACCGAGCACAGGACCAGCGAGCACACCACCGCGTCGAACAGCTCATCGCAGCGGAACCCCTCCGCCGTCGCACCGATCACCTGGACCGGAACCGGGGCGGCCGCGGCCGCGGCGCGGGCCCGGGCGGCCAGGCGCGGTTCGGGCTCGATGGCGATCACCTGCTCGACGGAATCGGGGTAGAGGTCGAAGTTCGTTCCGATGCCCGCGCCGACTTCCAGCACGCGGCCGGTCAGCCCGGCCAGATTCTCCTCCCGAAGACGGCGAACCGATAGGGCTTCGTGGTTGACGGCAACCGGCCACACCCGAGCGAAGAATGGGTGGTCGACCCTCTGAGCCGCGTAAACCGCCCCCCGCGTCATACCCGAGACTCCTTAGCAGATCAGTGTGGCTCTGTGAGCTCAGCCCGGCCCCCACCAGGCATCGCGTGAAACCAGCGGAACCGGTCAGCACGCGTCCACTCAAGACCGGACACCACAACCTTATCGACAAATCCTGAATGCCAGGAGCGGTTTTTTTGTCAGAAGATCTGCGGTACCGGCTCGCCGATCGGTTCGTCGTCGTCGTGCTTCAGTGAAATCTCGACGGGGCTGATCGGTTCGACGGGTTCGCCTTCTTCGATGCCGAACCGATCGTGTATCCAGACCAGCGGCTTGGGCGCCCACCAATTCCATCGGCCCATCACGTGCATGAACGCCGGGACCACGACCATTCGCACCAGCGTGGCGTCGGCGAACACCGCCAGCGTCAGGCCCAGGCCGAACATCCGCATGAACGACACGTGCGCGGCGATCAGCGCGGCGAACGACATCGACATCACCAGTGCCGCCGCGGTGATGACCCGGCCGGTGCGCGCGACGCCGTGCGCGACGGCCTCGTCGTTGGCGGCGTGCGCTTGCTTGGCGATCGCATTCGCCGGCCGGTAGCGCAGCCAGTACTCGCGGATGCGGGCGAGCAGGAAAACCTCGTAGTCCATCGACAGGCCGAACGCGATGCAGAACAGCAGCACCGGCATGTTGGCCACCAGCGTGCCGCTCGGCGTGGTGCCCAGCGCACCGAGATGTCCGTCCTGGAAGATCCACACCAGCGCGCCGAACGCGGCGGTCAGGGACAAGACGTTGCACAGCAGCGCCTTGACGGGCAGCAGCACGCTGCCGGTGAGCAGGAACAGCAGCACGAACGTGATGACGGCCATCACGCCGAGCACCAGCGGCAGCCGGTCGGTCACGGCGTCGACGCTGTCGCGGTTGACCTGCGCGATACCGGCCATCTCAACGGATCGGCCACCCGGCCCGGCCACCTGGTGCAGGCGTTTGAGCTGAGTGTCGGAGGCCTGCGAGAACAGCGTCGCGGTGCTGCCCACCGTCACGAAGGCGCTGCCGTCGGCCAATCCGGTGGCCGCCGCCGGGGGCCCCACCCGGTTTCCGCCGACGAAGGTCCCGCCCGGCGCCGATACCGCCGACACGTCGGGGACCCGCGACAGGTCGGCCGCGTACTTGTCGAGATCCGCCGGGCTCAGGCCGCCGGCGTCGGGAACGACGACCGGCACCGACGTCGCGAAGTCGTGCACGAAGTTTTCGCGCATCTGGTCGCCGACCTGATGCGAGGACGTCGACGGCGGCAACACCCGGTCGTCCGGGAAGCCCCACTTCACCGAGGTGAACGGCAGCCCGAGCAGCACCAGCAGCGTGACCACGACCAGGCCGGTCGCCGCCCAGTGCCGCATCACGAACTTGCTGGACCGGTACCAGAACAGCTGCTCGACGGGTTTGTGCACCGGCTCGGAGCGGCCCAGCAGCCGCCGCCCCAGCCTGCGCACGTTCAGCGAGTCGAGCCGCGGGCCCAGCAGCGCGATCGCAGCGGGGGTGAGCACGATGGACGCGACCGCGACGAAGGCCACCGTGGCCACGCCGGCGTAGGCGAACGACTTCAGGAAGTACATCGGGAACAGCGCCGTCGCCGACATCGACAACGCGACGGTGATCGCGGAGAACAGCACGGTGCGACCCGAGGTCGCCATGGTTCGGATCAGCGCCTCTTCCCGATCGCTGCCCTCGGCCAGCTCGTCGCGGTAGCGGCTCACGATCAACAGCGTGTAGTCGATGGCCAGGGCCAGGCTCAGCGCGGTGCTCAGGTTCAGCGCGAAGACCGACACCTCGGTGGTGAACGTGAACAACCGCAGCACCGACATGGAGCCCACGACCGCCAGCGCACCGAGGGCCATCGGCAGCGCCGCGGCCAGCAGCCCACCGAATACCCAGATCAGCACCAGGAAGCTCAGCGGGAGCGCGATCATCTCCATGACCAACAGGTCGTCCTGGTTCTGCGTGTTGATCTGGGCGTACTCCATCGCGGAGCCGCCGGCGCGGACGGTGACGCCGTCACGGTCGTGGCCGAATTGGTCCGCCAGGGTCTGCGCGTTGTTCTGCGCGTTGTTCTCGCCGCCCTTGAGGTTGACGACGATCAACCCCGACTTGCCGTCCTTGGTGACCAGGTCGTCCGAAGCCCCCGGGGCGAGCGGAACGGGCCGGGTCCACGGCGAGGTCGCGTTGTAGACAAGCGGTGAGTGTTGCAACCCCGCGACGAGGTCGGTGCCCACGGCGCGGGCTTGGTCGCTGGTGGCGCCGCCGGGCGCGGTCACCAGGAGCAGCAGCTGCTGGCCGCTCTGCCCGAACTTGTCGCTGAGGACCGAGATGGCCCGCGCGGACTCGGACTGGGGATCTTGGAAGCCGCCCGGTGCCAGGCTCTTGGCGACGGGGATACCGAAGACCGCGGCGGCGATGAAGACCAACACGCCCACGGCAAGGATTCGACGCGGTGCGGCGATGGCCAGTCGAGCGATCCGTTGCAACAACATAGTTGCGTCCTCCCCCGGTGGCGGCCACCGGCTGGCGCCGCCCCGCGGGAACCTATCAGCGCTTTCTTACAGGTGTCAAACAGTTTCTCTGCAGGTACGAGGCGTGCGCCCGAATGGTTCAATGCGGCCAGCAAAGAAGTTGACCGCTGGTCGCAACGGGACGCGCGGGACCGTCGCGAGGGCCGAAAATCCGCGTATTACCGGCGGGAAACCTACCCGCCAGTAAATTGCCACGATTTTCCGAACCGTGGCTCAAAGATTCCTTAATGGTTGCTCTTACGCTCAGTGTCATGTGGATCGACGACACGAGTGCAGACGTCATCAAGGCGGACTTCGAGGCTCTCTACCACGGCGACATGTTGGTCGAGGGTGAGACCTCCGAGCAGCTCGACGACTGGCACCCCCTGCAAACGGCAAGCTGACCGATCATGAGCATGCTCGCGCGGCTACTCATGGCCGAACCCGCAGTCAGTCGATGGTTCCGTCGATCCCACTGATCGTGACTCAATAACGAAAGCCCCCGCCACGGCGGGGGCTTTCGTTTTGTCGTCCGGCGCTCAGCGCGGCGCCATGCGGATGGCGCCGTCGAGACGGATGACCTCGCCGTTGATCATCGGGTTCTCGACGATGTGCACGGCCAGCGCGCCGTACTCGTCGGGGTCGCCCAACCGGGCGGGGTGCGGCACCTGCTTGCCCAAGGACTTCTGCGCCTCCTCGGGCAGCGAGCCCAGCAGCGGGGTCTTGAACAGCCCCGGCGCGATGGTCACCACGCGGATGAATTCGCGCGACAGGTCGCGGGCGATCGGCAGCGTCATCCCGACGACCCCACCCTTGGAGGCCGAGTAAGCGGCCTGACCGATCTGGCCCTCGAACGCGGCGACCGAGGCGGTGTTGATGATGACGCCGCGCTCCTCGCCGACCGGGTCGGTCTTGGCGATGCGCTCGGCGGCCAGCCGCAGCACGTTGAACGTGCCGATCAGGTTGACCCCGATCACCTTCTTGAAGCCGTCCAGCGGGAAGGGCCCGTCCTTGGACAGCGTCTTGATGGCGTTGCCGATGCCGGCGCAGTTGACGTTGATGCGCAGCGTGCCCATCGACTCGGCGGCGTCCAGCGCCTTGCCAACGGCGGCCTCATCGGTGACGTCGGCCTCGACGAAGCGCGCACGGTCCCCCAGCTCGCGAACCGCTTCCTCGCCGCGGAGGTCGATCACGACCACCTGCGCGCCGCGGTCGAGCAGCCGCTTGGTGGTGGCCAGGCCCAGGCCCGACGCTCCTCCGGTGACGACTGCTACGGCGTCCTTGATCTCCATCGAAGAGTCCTTTCCTGCTTGCGATCCTGCCGACCAACCTGTTGGTCGGGACTATACCCAGTCCTTGAGCACATCCTGGCCGTCGGGCACCGACACCGCAGGACTGGGCAGGTCGTTCGCGGTGCGGGAGAACCGCGGCGCGGGCCGCGGCTGCAGGTGGCCGTCGATTTCGTAGAAGGTGTCCCGCTCGGTGTTGTGCGGCTCGGTCTGCACCTCGCCGAACGCCAGCACCGGGGTCACGCAGGCGTCGGACTGGGCGAACACCTTGGCCCAGTGGTCGCGGTCGTGGCCGGCGAAGGCCTCGGTCAGGGCCGCCCGCAGCTCCGGCCACCTACTGGCGTCGTTCTGGTCCGGCAGGTCGGCGCCGTCCAGGCCGAGCCCGGCCAGCATCGCCGCGTAGAACTGCGGCTCGATCGCACCCACCGAGACGTAGCGTCCGTCGGCGCACTCGTAGGTGTCGTAGTAGGGCGCACCGCCGTCGAGCATGTTGGTGCCGCGCTCGTCGGTCCACATGCCCGAGGCGCGGAACTGCCACATCATCTGGGACAGCACGCTGGAGCCGTCGACCATGGCGGCGTCCACCACCTGCCCCTTGCCGGAGGTCTGTCGTTCCCATAGCGCGGCGAGGATGCCGACGAGCAGGAACATCGAGCCGCCACCGAAGTCGCCGGTCAGGTTCAGCGGCGGCACCGGCCGCTCGTTCACCCGGCCGATGGAATGCAGGATGCCGTTCAGCGAGATGTAATTGATGTCGTGGCCGGCCTGCTGGCTGCGCGGGCCCTCCTGCCCCCAGCCGGTCATCCGGGCGTAGATCAGCCCCTCGTTGACCTTGGCGCAGTCCGCGGGGCCGAGGCCCAGCCGCTCGGTGACGCCGGGACGGTAACCCTCGATCAGGACGTCGGCCTTGGCGATCAGGTCGAGCACCAGCTTGCGGCCCTCGTCGGATTTGAGATCCGCGGCCACGATGCGCCGGTTGCGGTTGGTGCTGTCGCGCACGGCGGCAACGGGATTCACCGACGGTCGATCGATGCGCACCACGTCCGCGCCCAGATCCCCGAGAATCATCGCCGCGTGCGGCCCCGGCCCGATGCCGGCCAGCTCCACTACCCGCAGTCCCTTGAGCGGTCCCGCCATGACCCACCGACCTTTCGTCTGCTCTGACGCGTGTCAACTCAGTTGGCATCTTCGCAGCTGCGCGGAATGGCCGCGCAACCCGGTCACCTAGGGTGAGCCCATGCCGGAATCCGCAGTCGCCACGCTCGCTCCCGTTGCAGGCCTCGACGTCACGCTCGCCGAGGGCGTGCTGTCGGTCACGATCAACCGCCCCGACAGCCTGAACTCCCTGACGACTCCGGTGATCAGCGGGCTCGCCGACGCGATCGAGTGCGCCGCGAACGACCCAGACGTCAAGGTGGTGCGGCTGGGCGGCGCCGGTCGAGGCTTCTGCTCGGGAGCCGGCATTAGCGCCGACGACATGTCCGGCAGCGGCGGAGTCCCGCCGGACGAAATCATCATCGAAGTCAACCGACTGATCCGGGCCATCACGGCGCTCCCGCACCCGGCGGTCGCCGTCGTTCAGGGACCGGCGGCGGGCGTCGGTGTTTCCATCGCACTGGCCTGCGACATCGTATTGGCTTCTGAGAAAGCATTTTTCATGCTCGCCTTCACCAAGATCGGGTTGATGCCCGACGGTGGCGCGTCGGCGTTGGTCGCGGCGGCGATCGGGCGGATCCGTGCGATGCGCATGGCGATACTCGCCGAGCGGTTGCCGGCGGCCGAGGCGTTGTCCGCGGGCCTGGTTACCGCCGTCTATCCGGCCGACGACTTCGACGCCGAAGTGGACAAGGTGATTTCGACGTTGCTGACCGGTCCAGTGGTCGCCTTCGCCAAAACCAAAGACGCGATCAATACGGCCACGCTGACCGAGCTGGATGCCGCCTTGGAGCGGGAGTACCGCGGACAGTCCATTTTGTTGCGGTCGAACGACTTAAGGGAGGGCGCAACGGCATTCCAGGAGCGGCGCACTCCCAACTTCACCGATCAACTGCAGGCTTAACTCCCGCCGAATTGGCCATCCTTCTATGCGTCGGTTCCGAATGACTGACAAGCACGGGAGGGGATTTGGTGGTGGGACAGGTTCATGCCCTGGTGACCGGGGCGACCGGTTACATCGGAACGCGGTTGGTGCAGCGGCTGCTCGACGAAGGCCACCGGGTGCGCGCGTTGGCCCGGAACCCGGACAAGTTGGCGAACGTGCCGTGGCGGGACCGGGCGGAGGTCGCGCGCGGTGACCTGGCCGACCTCGATTCGCTGATCGAGGCGTTCGACGGAATCGACGTCGTCTACTACCTGGTCCACTCGATGGGAACCGCGAAGAATTTCGCCGCCGAGGAGGATCGCTCCGTCCGCAACGTCGTGACGGCCGCCCGTCGCGCCGGGGTGCGCCGGGTGGTGTATCTGTCCGGGCTGCATCCGGACGGCGAGCACCTCTCGGCCCATCTCGAGTCGCGCCGGGCGGTGGGCGAAGCCCTGATCGACTCGGGCCTAGAGGCGGTGGTGCTGCAGGCCGGCGTGGTCGTCGGCTCAGGGTCGGCGTCGTTCGAGATGATCCGCCATCTCACCGATCGGTTGCCCGTGATGACCACACCGAAGTGGGTGCACAACAGAATTCAGCCGATCGCGATCGCCGACGTGCTGCACTACCTGGCCGCGGCGGCGACGGCGACGGTGCCGTCGTCGCGCACCTGGGACGTCGGCGGGCCCGACGTGCTGGAGTACGGCGACATGATGCGGGTGTACGCCGACGTCGCCGGGCTGCACCCGCGCCACCTGATCGCGCTGCCCTTCCTGACACCGACGATCGCCAGCCTGTGGATCGGGGCGGTGACCCCGATGCCGCCCGGGCTGGCGCGCCCGCTGATCGAGTCGCTGGAATGCGACGCGGTGATGCGCAACGCCGACGTCGACTCCGTCATCGAGCCGCCCGCGGGCGGCCTGATCGGCTACCGCGATGCCGTCGCGCTGGCGCTGCAGCGCGCGGCTCAGGGCCTGTCCGGGGCGGCTTGGGAATCGGTGGGCTCTCGCCCGGCCGACCCACTGCCCAGCGACCCGGACTGGGCCGGCGCGCGGTGGGCGCTCAGACGCCGAACAGCGGCGGCAGCGCCAGCACCATGATCAGGCCCCACACGAAGTGGGTCAGCACCGGCGCGAGCACGCCGCCGCTTGCCCGTCGCTCCAGCGCGCAGACCAGCCCGAGCAGGATCGCAGCGAAGCCGAGCATCGGGTTGCCGCTGGCCATCGTCGCGAAGGTGTACAGAATCGTCGAGATCAGCACTGGATAGCGCCGGCCCAATGCGGTGTACAGCGCGCCGCGGAAGAACACCTCTTCGGCGATCCCGTTGATCAGCGTGATCACCACGACGAACAACAGCGTTCCGCGGCTTTCGAATTGCAGCACCCGCACGATCAACGCCGCGACGGCCGGGATCTCCCTGGCGATCAGGCCGCCGGCCACGAAGATGCCCCCGAGCAACAGGCCGATGGTGACCCCGGAGATAACCGGGCGCTGGTTGCGGCCGCGCCAGTTGATGCCGCCCAGGTGCAGCGGCCCGGAGGCGAAGGCGCCCACGATCCACACCGCGGCCAGCGCCAGCGTCAGCCAGTAGAAGCTCGACTCGCCCGGCGTGCGCCGCAGCGAAAACCCGAGCACCGCAGCGCCGAGCACCAGCGTGATGGCGACCACGACCCGCCTGCGGCGCAGCACCGCGGGCGGTTCATGGTGTGGCACAGCGATATTGGTCACTGCCCGGCGCAGCTCCGACGACACGCTGGTGCGGTACGGCGCCGCCGGCTGGCTCATGCGGGCAACACCTTGAGCGCCAACGCAATCAGCGGATTGCGCTTGGGCCGGGCCGGGCCACCGAGCGACCGGGCCAACCGCCGCGCGCGCAGCGCGTCACCGCCGGCCCACTCCGGATCGGTGTCGGCGAGGTCGTGCGGATCGGCTAGCGCGTTGACCGGCCGGGGCGGGTTAGCGCGTCCCGCCAGCGCCAGCGTGATCGACTCCTCGACGCCGAGCAGGCCGCCGGGCGGATCGGGCACCCGATCCCGCAGGTTGCTGACCGAGGCCACCATCGGGTGATCCAGCGAGTCGACCAGATCCCCGGCCAGCCCGTAGGGCACCGGCAACGTCAGGGCGAGCAGCCGCGCGGTCACCGCCGTCTGGAATCCGGGCACCCGGAAGCTGAGCTGCCAGCGGCCGGACACGCGCGCATACGTCTTGAGCAGCCCCCGGTATGACGTGGTGTCGGGGCCGGAGATGTCGTAGGCTCCCTCGGGCACCCGCTCCGGGTCGGCCGCCGCGACGAGATAGTGCAGCACGTCGCGGATCGAGATCGGGTCGATCGGGTTGTCCAATCGCGGCGGCGTCGGGATGACCGGGAATCGGTCCGCGACGTAGCGCAGCATTTCGAACGACGTCGAGCCGGCGCCGAGGATGATCGCGGCCCCCAGCCATACCAGCTCCGGTCCGCCCTCGACGGTCAGGGCGTAGGCCACCTCGGCCCGGCTGGTCAGGTGCTCGGACAGCGCCTCGTCGCCGGGCACGAAGCCGCCGAGGTAGACGATCCGCCGCACCCCGGCGTCCCGGGCGGCGGCTGCGACGTTGGCCGCGGCGGCGTTGTCGGCGTCGCGAAAGTCCGGCTGACCGATGGCGTGAACCAGGTAGTACAGCACGTCGATCGGGCCTTCGGCGTCCGTGATGCTGGCCACAGCGGCCCGCGCCGACGCCGCATCGGAGGCGTCCAGCCGCACCGGTGTCACCTGGTCGAACCAGCCGAAACGCTTGAGACGCTCCGGGTTTCGAGTGGCCGCGACCACCTGGTGCTGAGCCGCCAGCAGGGCCGTGACCAGTCGCGATCCGACATACCCGGTGGCTCCGGTGACCAAGATGCGCATACCTCGACCCTAGCCGGGCCGCGCGGAATACGACGGTGCACGCGGCCAACTTCGTTCGTCGGGGCCGTGAACCAAACAACCTACGGTCCCGTAACCGGATAACAGAGGTACCGCCGCAGGGGGCGAGGTACCACTACGGGGGGCTAATCCAGTGCGCACACATTCGACGACAACCACGACCTACGCAGACCCGTCCATCGCGGCCACCGCGGTGCAATTCCCGGAGCACCTGTACAGCCAGGAAGAGCTCATCGGGGCGTTGACCGACTTCGCCGGCCCGGAGTTCCGGCGGTTCGCGCTCAGCAGCGGGGTGGCGTCTCGTCACACGGCGCTGCCGCTGCCGCGATACCGTGATTTGGGGGGCTTTACCAGCGCGAACGAGGCCTACCTCGAGGTTGCCCTCGACCTGGCCGAGAAGGCGCTGCTGGCGGCGCTGGACAAGGCCAACATCGAGCCGTCGGAAGTCGACATCGTGTTTTCCACGACGGTGACCGGCCTGGCCGTGCCGACGGTGGAGGCGCGGTTGGCCGCGCGGGTGGGGTTGCGTGAGGACGTCAAACGCATCCCGTTGTTCGGTCTCGGCTGTGTGGCCGGCGCGGCCGGCGTGGCACGCATGCACGACTACCTGCGCGCGTTTCCCGACCAGGTTGCCGCGCTGCTAGCGGTCGAGCTCTGCTCGTTAACCATTCAGCGCCAAGACAATTCGATCGCCAACCTGGTGGCGACCAGCCTGTTCGGTGACGGCGCGGGCGCTGTCATCGCCGAGGGCGCCGACCGCGCCGCGGACCGATCCACCGGGCGCAGCGGTCCTCGCGTGTTGGCCACGCGCAGCCGGCTCTATCCCGACACCGAAGGGGTGATGGGCTGGAAGATCGGCGCCGACGGCTTCCGGATCGTGTTGTCGGCCGACGTCGCGACCGTCACCGAGAAATACCTGGGCGACGACGTTCGCAAATTCCTCGCTGACCACGGGCTGACGCCACAAGACGTGTCCCGGTGGGTCTGCCACCCCGGCGGACCGCGGGTGATCGAGACGGTCGAGGAAGCGTTGGACCTTCCCGACAACGCTCTGGACCACACCCGAAACTCATTGCGCAACAACGGCAACTTGTCTTCGGTGTCGGTGCTCGATGTGCTGCGGGCCAATTTGGCCGATCCGCCGCCTGCTGGTTCGATTGGTCTGATGATCGCGATGGGCCCGGCTTTCTGCTCCGAACTCGTCCTGCTGGCCTGGTAGGGGCCGGACGAGAGATAGTGAAGACATGTATTACCTGCTGATCCTCGCGGTCGGGATTGAACGCGTCGTCGAGCTGGTGCTGTCCAACCGCAATGCGCAGTGGTCATTTACCCAGGGCGCCAAGGAGTTTGGCCGGCCGCACTACGTGGTGATGGTGATCATCCACACCGCGCTGCTGATCGGCTGCGTGGTCGAGCCGTGGGCACTGCACCGGCCGTTCATTCCGTGGCTGGGCTGGCCGATGCTGGCGGTGGCGGCGGCCAGCCAGGTGCTGCGCTGGTGGTGCATCACGACGCTGGGGCGACGGTGGAACACCCGGGTGATCGTCCTGCCGGCCGAGCCGCTGGTGAACGCCGGCCCCTACCGGTGGTTGCACCACCCGAACTATGTTGCAGTGGTGGCCGAAGGGATCGCACTGCCGCTGATACACACCGCGTGGCTGACGGCGGCGATTTTCACGGTGGCCAACGCGATCCTGCTCAGTGTCCGCATCCGGGTGGAGAACTCGGCGCTGGGCTACACGTGAGCACTTTCGACACCGACCTGTTGATCGTCGGCGGCGGCCCGGGCGGGCTCGCCACGGCATTACACGCTCGGCGGCTTGGGCTTTCGGTCATCGTGGCCGAGCCACGGGAGGGCCCCATCGACAAGGCGTGCGGCGAGGGCCTGATGCCCGGCGGGCTGGCCGAACTCACATCGCTGGGCGTGGATCCGGCCGGCATGCCGTTTCACGGGATCGCGTATCTGGATGAACGCCGCCGCGCCGAGGCGCGGTTTCGCGGCGGCCCTGGCCGCGGCGTCCGGCGCACCACCTTGCACGCGGCTATGGCTGCGCGCGCCAAAGAGCAAGACACCGAGTGGATCCGGACGCGGGTCAACACCGTCGAGCAGGACGCGCACGGCGTGACCGCCGCCGGCGTGCGCGCGAAGTGGTTGGTGGGGGCCGACGGGCTGCATTCGTCGGTGCGGCGTGCGGTCGGGATCGACGTCACCGCCGGAACCCCGCGACGCTACGGCGTGCGCCGGCATTTCAAGGTGCCGGCGTGGTCGGAGTTCGTCGAGGTTTATTGGTCCCGCTGGGGTGAGGCCTACGTGACGCCGGTGGAGCCGGATCTGGTGGGGGTGGCGATCCTGTCGCGCGGACAGCCCGACCTCGCCTGGTTCCCGCGGCTATCCCGGCAGCTGGCCGGCGGCGAACGTGGGCCCGCGCGCGGCTGCGGCCCGCTGCGGCAGGTGGTATCCCGCCGCGTCGCGGGCCGGGTGCTGCTGGTGGGCGACGCCGCGGGCTACGAGGACGCGCTGACCGGTGAGGGCATCAGCCTCGCCGTCAAGCAGGCCGGCGCGGCGGTCACCGCCATCGTCGAGGGCGCCCCGGAGTCCTATGAGGCGGCCTGGCACCGGGTCACCCGCAACTACCGGCTGCTCACCCGCGGCCTGGTGCTGGCCAGCACGCCGCGCCCGGCGCGCCGGGCGATCGTGCCGGCCGGCCGGCTGTTGCCCTCCGCGTTCCGCTTCGGGGTCAACATCCTCGCCAGTTAGCGCGCCTTCCAGACCGGCTCGCGCTTCTCCGCGAACGCGATCGGCCCTTCCCTGGCGTCCTCGGATCGGATCAGGGTGCGCATCTCGTTCATCGTGCGCTCCCAGCCGACGACTTCGTCGGTGATCACGCCGTCGTCGACGCCGTAGGCGATGCGCTTGCTGGCCTGCACCGAAAGCGGTGCGTTGACCGTGACGCGCGCCGCCAGCGCCAGCGCCGCGTCCAGCACCGAGCCCTCCTTGACGACCTGGTTGATCAGGCCCCACTCCCAGGCGTCGTTGGCGGTCAGCGGCTCGCCGGTCATCAGTAGTTCCATCGCCACCTTGCGCGGCAGCTGGTTCATGATCCGGAAGACGCCGCCGGCCGCGGCGACCAGCCCGCGCTTGACCTCGGGCAGGCCGAACTTGGCGAACTCGTGGGCCACCACCAGGTCACTGGCCAGCGCCAGCTCGGTGCCACCGCCCAGGGCGGTGCCGTTGACCGCCGCGATGGTCGGCTTGTCGATGAAGTGCTGGACGTAGCCGGCGAAACCCCACTCCGGATGGTCGGGGTGGTAGATGTTCTCGCGCCGCGCGATCGCCTTGAGATCGGCTCCGGCACAGAACGACTTGTCGCCCGCGCCGGTGATCACCACCGCCCGCACCTCGGGGTCGTTCTGCGCTTGGTCCAGCGCCTCGCCCAGCCCGATGCTGACGGCGGCGTTGATCGCGTTACGCGCCTCCGGTCGGTTGATCGTCAGGATCAAGACGTTGCCGGAGCGCTCGACAAGAACCGCCGGCTGCTCGACGGGATCCGTCACAGGAGCTCGACGATGGTTGCGTTGGCCTGACCGCCACCCTCACACATCGTCTGCAGACCGTACTGAATTCCCTTGTCCCGCATGTGATACAGCAGTGTGGTCATGATCCGGGCCCCCGAACCGCCGAGCGGGTGGCCGAGCGCGATCGCGCCGCCGTTGGGGTTGAGCTTCTTCTCGTCGGCGCCGATGTCCTTGAGCCAGGCCAGCGGAACCGGCGCGAACGCCTCGTTGACCTCGTAGACCCCGATGTCGCCGATGGAAAGCCCCGAGCGCTTCAGCACCTTCTGGGTCGCCGGGATCGGCGCGGTCAACATGATGACCGGGTCGGCGCCGGCCAGGGTCGCGGTGTGCACCTTGGCAAGTGGCTTGAGGCCCAGCGACTTTGCCTTCTCCGCGGACATGAACAGCAGCGCGGCCGCGCCGTCGGAGATCTGCGAGGAGTTGCCGGCGTGGATCACGCCGTCCTCTTTGAAGGCCGGCTTCAGCGAGGCCATCTTCTCCATCGGCGTACCGCGGCGGATGCCTTCGTCCTTGAGGACCACGTTGCCCTCGGAATCCTTGATCCCGACGATCTGGTCGTCGAAGGCACCGGAATCCTGTGCGGCAGCGGCTTTTTCGTGTGAGTCGAGGGAGAACTGGTCGAGCGCGGTCCGGTCCAAGCCCCACTGCTCGGCGATCATCTCGGCGCCAATGCCCTGGTTGGGGACCTGGCGGTCGTAGCGGTCCAGGAACGTGTCCGGGTAGGGCCGCCCGCCGTTGGCCAGCGATGCGCCCATCGGGGTGCGCGACATCGACTCCACGCCGCCGGCCACGACGACGTCGTAGTGCCCGGCGACTACACCGGCCGCAGCGAAGTGGATGGACTGCTGGCTCGACCCGCACTGTCGGTCAACGGTCACGCCCGGGACGGTCTCCGGCCAGCCCGCCGTCAGCAGCGCGGTGCGGCCGATGTCGAGGGCCTGCTCGCCGGCCTGCATCACGCAGCCCCAGATCACGTCGTCAACGATTCCGGGGTCGATGCCGGTCCTGCTGACCAACCCGTTGAGCACCTGCGCGGACAAATCGGCGGGGTGTACCCCCGACAGCCCCCCGTTGCGCTTGCCGATAGGTGAGCGCACTGCCTCGACGATGACGGCTTCAGCCATGATGATGTCTCCTTCGACAGTCGGTGGGCTGCGAAACACTTCTTGACGATTGTCAACCAAGGGGTTGGGCGGTTGCTGACCGGGGTGGCCCTAGCGCGGCGCACCCGTGAACCAGAACTTTGTTTCCACCGGCCTCCTGCGCGGCCATAATGAACGGGTGAAGCGGCTCAACGGCATGGACGCGATGCTGCTCTACAGCGAGGCGCCGAACCTGCACACGCACACGCTGAAGGTCGCGGTCGTCGACGCCACTGAGAGCGAGTTCGGCTTCGAGCTGTTCCGCCAGACCCTCGTCGACCGCCTGGGACGGCTGGATCCGTTGCGCTACAAGCTGATTGACATTCCCTGGCGGCTGCATCACCCGATGTGGATGGAGAACTGCGACGTCGACATCGACTACCACCTGCGCCGGGTGCAGGTGCCCGCGCCGGGGGGCCGTCGCGAACTCGACGAGGTGATCGGCCGCATCGCCAGCACTGCGCTGGACCGCGCCCGCCCCCTGTGGGAGTTTCACTTCGCCGAAGGCATGGCCGGAAACCGGTTCGCGATCATCGGCAAGATGCATCACGCCCTGGCCGACGGGGTGGCCTCGGCGAACCTGTTGGCCCGGCTGATGGACATGGACCCGCGGGCCGACATCGGCGGCCCTGTCCCCGGCGGCTGCGCCGAGCCGTCGAGGGCCGAGTTGCTGCGGGCCGCCGGGCGTGACCACGCTCAGCAGGCCGCCACGCTGCCCGGGGTGCTCGTCGACACCTTCGCCGGCCTACGCCGGCTGCGCCGCCGGTCCCGCGAGCGGGGTAGGCAGCCCGAGCTGGCCCGGCTGCTCGCTGCGCCGGCGACGTTCGCGAACCACGTCGTCTCGCCCGGGCGCACGTTCGCGACCACGACGCTGTCGCTGCCCCAGGTGAAGCAGACCAGCAAGCGACTCCAGATCACCATCAACGACGTGGTGATGTCGATGGCCGCGGGCGCACTGCGGGAACTGCTGCTGCGCTATGACGGCCGTGCCGACCGGCCCATCGTGGCGTCCGTTCCGGCGAGTACCGACCGTTCGCCGGACCGCATCAGCGGCAACGAGCTTGGCGGCATGGTGGTCTCGCTGCCGACGCATATCGGCGATCCGCTGGAGCGGGTGCGCCTGACGTCGGTGGCCAGCTCGATCGCCAAGGAGAACAACGAGCTGTTCGGCCCCGAGCTGTACGGCAGGTTGATCAACTACCTCCCGCCGATCGCGGCGCCGCCCGTGTTCGACTGGCTGGCCTGGCGCAACGCAAAGAACAGGCTCTTCAACATCCCGGTGTCCAACGTCGCCGGGCCGCGCGAGCGCGGTCGGCTGGCCGGCGCCCCGGTGAGCGAGATCTACTCGGTCGGCCCACTGATCGCCGCCTGCGGCGTCAACATCACCGTGTGGAGCTACGTCGACCAGCTCAACATCTCGGTGATCGCCGACGACCGCACCCTGACGGACACGCACGAAGCGACCGACGCCATGGTGCACGCCTTCCGTGAAATACGCTCCGCCGCAGGCCTTTACGATGACCTCAGCACGGTCGACTCGGCGATGCCACCGGCCGCCGCGCTGACGAACTAACCGAGGACGGGAAACCGCCGCTCGTTCGCGAGCCGGTCCAGCGCCGCCTGCATCACCGCGCGGACGTGCGCGTCGACGTCGGCGACGTCCGGTTCGGCGCCGAACCGGGCGGCGAGGTCGATCGGTTCGGTGACCTCGGTGACGATCTTGGTCGGCAACGGGAGATTCGGCGGCATGATCACGCTGAACCCGAACGGGATGCCCCACGTCAGCGGCAGGATGTCGGAGCGAAACCTGTTCAGCCCCAGCCGCTTTGCCAGCCAGGTTCCGCGCGTCAGGAACAGCTGGCTCTCCTGGCCGCCGATGGAGACCGCGGGGACGATCGGCACGCCGGCCGCAACCGCGGTCCTGACGTAGCCGGTCCGGCCGTTGAAGTCGACGACGTTTTCGGCCAGCGTCGGTCGGTACGCGTCGTAGATACCGCCGGGAAAGACCAGCACCACGCCGCCGGAGCGCAGCGCCTCGACGGCGTTGGAGGTGCTGGCGCGGATCACCCCCAGCCGGGTCATCAGGCTTGCCACCGGGCCGGCGAACATGCCGTCGTGCCCCAGCGTGTACAGCGGCCGGTCGTAGCCGAACCTGTCGTAGAAGGCGGCCGCATACAGCAGCACATCGGGGGTCAGCATGCCGCCCGAGTGGTTGGCGACGATCAGCGCGCCACCGTCGGCCGGAAACGAGTCCAGCCCAAGCACTTCGAAGCGGAACCAGCGCTTGGCGATGGGGCGCGCCGCATCGACGAGCCGCTTGGTGAAGGCCGGATCAAACTCGGCAGTCTGACTCAACGAGCCCCCCAACATCCACCCGCCGAGATCGCCGCCATGGTGGTCATCCGCGCGAAAAGCACTGCCATGGCGGCAATCTCGCCGCACCAGACTTACCCCGCGGGGTAAGCCACGGACTTGATCTCGGTGTACTGGTCGAATCCAGCGATACCGTTCTGGCGACCGATGCCGCTCTCCTTGTAGCCACCGAACGGCGTGTCGGCGGCGTACCCAGCACCACCGTTGACGCCCATGAAGCCGGCCTTGATCCGGCGGGTCACCGACAGCGCACGCTCGAGCGAACCGGCGAACACGTTGCCGGCCAAGCCGTACACGCTGTCGTTGGCGATCCGGATCGCGTCTTCCTCGTCGTCGAACGGGATGACCGAGAGCACCGGGCCGAAGATCTCCTCCTGCGCGATGGTCATCTTGTTGTCGACGTTGGTGAAAAGCGTTGGGCGCACGTAATACCCCTTGTCGAAGCCGGTCTCCGCGCCGGGGCCACCGACCAGCGCCGTGGCACCCTCGTCGACGCCCTTCTGGATGTAGCTGTTCACCCGCTCGTACTGCCGCTGCGAGATCACCGGACCGCACAGGGTGCCCGGGTCCTGCGGGTCGCCGCAGGTGACGTTTTCGTAGATGTTCTTGAGGATTTCCACACCCTCGTCGTAGCGAGACCGCGGCAGCAGCAGCCGGGTCGGGTTGGCGCAGCCCTGACCGGCGTGCATACACGGCGCGATGCCGACCATGCACGCCGTACCGAAGTCGGCGTCCTCCAAGACGATGGTGGCCGACTTGCCACCGAGCTCCAGGAACAGCCGCTTCATGGTGGCCGCACCCTTCTCCATGATCCGCTTGCCGACCACCGTCGAGCCGGTGAACGAGATCAGGTCGACCTTGGGCGACAGCGTCAGCTCCTCACCCACGAAGTGGTCCGAGGCGGTGACGACGTTCACGACACCGGCTGGGATGTCGGTCTTTTCGGCGATCAGCCGGCCCAGCCGGTTCGCGTTGAACGGGGTGTTCGGCGCCGGCTTGAGCACGACGGTGTTGCCGCTGCCCAGTGCCTGGCCGAGCTTGTTGAGGGTGACCTCGAACGGGAAGTTCCACGGCACGATCGCGCCGACCACCCCGACCGGCTCGCGCCACACCTTGATGGTGGTGTTCGCGCCGGTGAGGCTGATAACCCGGTCGCCGAGGTCGGTCTCCCAGGCGTACGAGTCGATCAGCCGGGCGGGGTATTTCAGGCCATCCGCCAGCGGGGCGTCCAGCTGGGGGCCGAACGTGATGGCCCGGGGCGAGCCGACCTCGAGGATGAGCTCCTCGCGCAGGTCGTCGATCTCGGACTCGATCGCCTCGTGCAGCTGCAGCAGGCAGCGCTTGCGCAGCTCCTTGTTGGTCGACCAGTCGGTGTCGTCGAACGCGCGCCGGGCCGCATCGATGGCCCGGTGCATGTCCTCCCTGGAGGCGTCGGAGACCTCGCCGAGGGACTCCTCGGTAGCCGGGTTGATGTTGGCGAAGCTGCCGGCCTGGCCCTCGACGAGCTTGCCGTCGATCATCATCTTCGGCTCGAAGCGGACCTTTACAGTGTCAGACATTTTTGTCGCTCTCTAATTTTGACGGGGCTTTCCGCGGGTCATCTTACGGAGAGCCTTACGGGTAACTAGCCGATTGGCAACCCGCAACATGCTGACGTGGGCTTTGCCGCGGCTCGGTGCGGATTTGGCAGCTGTCACCGAGCCCCCCGGCGAGCCTTTCGGCGTAGCCGATCTGCGGTGCGACGCTCTCGTGGAACAAACCCATCTCCGTGACACGGCTTGCAGAAACCTAAGATTTGTTCGCACCCTAGCGCGGCGGCCACCCGGCCGTCAATCGCGCCGGCGCGGGCGGCCGGGGAGCCCGCTGCGTCAGTTGACCAAATATCTGTTCCGCCGTAAAGTCCGGCTCTGCAGCACCCAACAGCGTCGGCTAGCAGGAGCGCATCGTGATCGACTTCACCGGCCAGGTGGCCGTGGTTACCGGCGCCGGCCGCGGGCTGGGCCGCCTCTACGCGCTGGATTTGGCCCGCCGCGGCGCCGCGGTGGTGGTCAACGACCTCGGCGGCTCGATGCGCGGCGAGGGCACCGATGCAAAAGTCGCGGACGAGGTGGTCGACGAGATCACGACGGCCGGCGGGCGGGCGGTCGCGTCGTACGACTCGGTGGACAGCCCGGCGGGCGGCCAGGCCATCGTCGATGCGGCCGTGGGCGCATTCGGGCGCCTGGACGCGGTCGTCAGCAACGCCGGAATCTTCGGCAGCGTGCCGTTCGAAGACCTCTCGGTCGACGACTGGACGCGCATGCTGCGAGTCCACCTCGATGGCGGCTTCTATTTGTCGCAGCCCGCGTATCGCGTGATGAAAAAGAATGAGGGCGGGCGGTTCGTGTTCATCTCGTCGTCCGCCGGCATCTTCGGCCAGCCGATGGAGGCGCACTACGCGGCGGCCAAGGCTGGTCTGGTGGGACTGACGAACGTGATCGCGATCGAAGGCGAAGCCCACGGCATACTCGCGAACTCGGTTATGCCGACCGGCTTTTCGCGCATGGTCACCGAGACGGTCGGTGACGAGAAGTTCCTGGCCGAATCCGGTTTCATGCAGGCCATCCGGCCCGAACTCGTCGTGCCCCTGGTGACGTTCCTGGCCAGCCGCGCCTGCACGTTCAGCCACCGCAACTATTCGGCGGCCGCCGGACGCTACGCGCGGATATTCGTCGGGCTCAGCGAAGGCTGGCTGGCAGACGCCGACACGGAACCGACGGCAGAAGACATCGAGGAACACCTCGAGCAGATGTCCGCCACCGAGCGATTCCTGGTGCCCGGCTCGATCGTCGACGAGGTGCTGGAGGTCTGCGAGCGGCGGGGCGTCAGCGCGATGCCGGGTAACGCCGAGGTCGAATTCCCGCAAGGCTCCCGATAAGCGTTATTGACCGCCAAAATGCCTCACCGTAAAGTCCGGCTAAGTCGCAGTTAGCCACGATCAGATTCAAGGAAAAGTGGACTTCTCTTACCCGCCGGAGCTGGAACAGTTCCGCATCGAGCTGCGCGAGTGGCTGTCGGAGAACCTGACCGACGAGTTGGTGGCCGCCCGCCGGAACCTGGGTCGCGACGACGCGACATTCGAGATGATGCGCGCGTGGAACGCGACAATGGCCGACGAGGGCTGGGCCGCCGTCTCGTGGCCCCGCGAATACGGCGGTCGCGGAGCGACAGTTCTCGAGCAGCTGGTCTACACCGAGGAGACCACGCGCGCGCGAGCCCCTATGCCGCTCAACGTCATTGGTATGAACAACATCGCCCCCGCGATCATGCAATACGGCACCGAGGACCAGAAGAAGACGCTGCTGCGCCGGATGATGCGAGCCGACGACATCTGGTGCCAGGGAATGTCGGAACCCGAGGCGGGATCCGATCTGGCGTCGTTGCGCACCCGCGCGGTGCGCGACGGTGACGACTTCGTCGTCAACGGCCAGAAAATCTGGACGTCGCTGGGACACCGGGCGAACTGGTGCCAGCTGTATGTGCGCACCGATCCCGACGCCCCGAAGCACAAGGGCATCTCCTGCCTGATCGTCGACATGTCACTGCCCGGCATCGAGGTCCGCCCGCTGGTGACACTCAACGGCGATGCCGATTTCGCCGAGGTGTTCTTCCACGACGTGCGGGTGCCGGCCGACGCGCTGCTCGGACCACTCAACGGCGGGTGGCAGGTCGCCACCACCACACTCAGCCACGAGCGAGCCGGGGCCGCACGGCTCTACGCCGAAATGCAGGCGCGGCTGGAGGAGCTGGTGGATGACATGGCCGCTCAGGCCGAGGCTGGTGACGACCCGGTGACGCTGCGGCGACTCGGCGAAATCGCCCTCCGCATCAAGTATCTCGAGGTGCTGTGCCAGCGATCGATCTCGGCGACGCTGCACGGAGGTGACGCATTCGGTTCGGCCAGCCTGGCCAAGACGGTGTGGGGCGAGATCGGGCAGGACATGGCCGCGCTGGCGTTCGACGTGCTGGGCAGCCGCGGCGCAGGGGCGTGGGCGAACTACCGCCTCACCTCACGCTCGCTGACGATCGCGGGCGGGACCTCACAGATCAACAAGAACATCACCGCCCAACGGGTACTCGGATTGCCGCGCAAATGAACCTCGAACTCAACGACGAACAGGTCGCACTGCGCGACACCACGCGCCGCTTTCTCGCCGAGAAGGCACCGATTTCGGGCCACGTGCGCGAACTGCTCGACGATCCGACCGGTGTCGACGACACGGTCTGGCGCGGCCTGGCCGACCTCGGCACCACCGGGCTGTTGGTGCCGGAGGAACACGGCGGCGCCGGCATGACGATGGTCGAGGCCGGCGTCGTGGCCGAGGAGCTCGGCGCCGCCCTGCACCCGGGGCCGTGGTTGTCGACCGCCGTCGCCGCGCCGCGCACCTTGACCCGACTCTGCGACAGTGAGAGCGCCACAACGATTTTGGCCGGAATCGCCGACGGGACCACGGTGGCCACCGTCGGCTTCCTGGGTTCCGAAAGCGTCGCAGCGGAATCGGGCGGCGTCCTGCGGGGCGAGCTCGGCGATGTGCCCGACGCCGCGGCGGCGAACGTCTTGCTGGTGCTGGCCGAAGACGCCCACGGCACCGGTCTTTTCGCGGTGAGCACCGACTCCCCCGGGTTTTCCGTGCAGCCCGAGCGCGGTATCGATGCGACCCGCAAACGGTTTCGCGTTCAGCTCGACGAAACCCCCGCCCAGCGGCTGGCCGGCGCCGCGCCGGCCGATGTCGCGGCGGTCATCGACGACCTGCTGATCGCCACCGCCGCCGACGCGCTCGGTGCGGCGCGGGCCGTCATGGACCTCGCCGTCGAATATGCAAAAGTCAGAAAGCAATTCGATCAGGTCATCGGATCGTTTCAGGCAGTCCAGCATCTGTGCGTCGACATGTACGAGACGGTGGAGCTGGCGCGCAGCGGCGTAATCCACGCGCTGTGGGCCGCCGATGCGGAACTTCCGTCCGACGAACGGCACCTTGCCGCGCTGCGGGCGAAAGCGTTCGCCGGGCGGCTGGCCACCGTGGGAGACACCGCGATCCAGGTTTTCGGCGGCATCGGCTACACCTGGGAGCACGACGCGCACCTCTACCTCAAGCGCCTCCTGAGCTGGAGCGAACTCCTGGGCGGACCCGACGGCTATCTCACTGAACTCGGTGCACGCCTTACCAAGAGAGGTCCCCGATGAGCCCCGCGATGGACATCGAATACCTGCTCACCGCCACCCGTTCGGCGCGCAAGACGCTCGACCTCGACGCGCCCGTCGACCTCGGCGACATTCGCGAGTGTTTGCGCATCGGCCTGCAGGCCGCCAACGGCTCCAACCAACAATCGTGGAAGTGGCTGGTGGTCGCCGATCCCGCGCTGCGGGAAAAGATCAGCGAGCTCTACCGCGAGTCGTATCTGCTGCGCGTCGGCGGGCAGCTGCTGGCCGACCTGCTCCCGGCCGGCACGCCGGAGGGCAGGCTGATGTCCTCGACGGAGTGGCTGGTGGAGAACATGGCGCGGGTGCCGTTGCTGGTAATCCCTTGTTACGAGGCCTACCTGCCGCGCATCGACGGCGACGAGTCGTTCCATCAGGCCACGCTGTACGGCTCGATCTTCCCAGCGGTGTGGAACTTTCAGCTGGCCCTGCACACCCGCGGCTACGGCACGTGTGTCACCACCCTGCATTTGCACCGCGAGGAGGAGATCCGGCAACTGCTGGGCATCCCGCCGGGTTATTCGCAGGGCTGTCTGCTGCCCGTGGGCCGACTGCGGGCCGGGCACACGTTCCGGCCCGCCCCGCGACGCCCGCTCGACGAGGTCGTCGCGCTCGATGGCTGGGACGGTCCGGCCCTCTAGAATGGACTCATCAGCGCGGTATGCAGCGAATTTGTCGCCGGCAGTCTGATAGCCTCTAACAAAGATTTGGTTCGGTTTGGGAGGACGATTGCATCTGTTTGCAGAGCCACGGTCCTCCAGGCTTGCGCACCTTTAGTCATGGCTAAAGCCGAGTCGCTGGCAAAGGGGCGGTCGCCGACGAACGGCCGCGTGCGCTCGGGCGCCGAAGCCGACGATGCCGGCACGCGGCGCACCGAGATCCTGCAAACCGCAGCGTCATTGATCGCGTCGTCGGGCTTCCGAACGTCGTTGCAGGAAATCGCCGACGCCGCGGGGATTCTCCCCGGCAGCCTCTATCACCACTTCGAGTCCAAAGAGGCGATCCTGGTCGAGCTGACCCGTCGCTATCAGGACGACCTGGATCGCATCGGGCGCACCGCCCAGGCGCGACTGGACGAACCCGATGCGCGGCCCGTTGCCGAAAAGATCATCGGGCTGGGCACGGCGATCGCCGACTGCGCGGTGCGGCACGGCGCGGCCCTGCAGATGTCGTTCTACGAGGGGCCCAGCACCGACCCCGAGCTGATTAAGCTGACCGGGAAGCAGCCCGTTGCGATTCAAGAGGCGATGCTGCAGACGCTGCGCGCCGGGAGGTGGAGCGGCTACATCAAGCCCGACATCGACCTGCCCACGCTCGCCGACCGGATCTGCCAGACCATGCTGCAGGTCGGGCTCGACGTGATGCGCCACAATTCATCGACCGACCAGGTCGCCGAGGTTTTGTGCCGAATCATCTTGCAGGGCTTGGCGGTTCGCCCCCCCACGGACTCGTTGCTGGACCGGTCTAGCGCGTTCATGGCAGCCAGCGAAGTGATCGAGACGTGGGCCGACGACAGCGACGCCGACCCCAGCGACAAGGCCGCGCACGTGCGCGCGGTGGCGCGAGCGGAGTTCGGGCGCAAAGGGTATGAGGTCACCACGATCAGGGACATCGCGTCGGCCGCGGGCCTTGGCACCGGAACCGTCTACCGGGTGATCGGATCCAAGGACCAGCTTCTCGACTCGATCATGGAGTCCTTCGGGCGCAAGGTCGAGGCGGGGTGGGTCGGCGTCCTGCGCTCGGATGCCACGGCCATCGAGAAACTGGACGCGCTCAGTTGGGTCAATGTCAATGCGCTGGACCAGTTTCCCGACGAGTTCAGGATCCAGGTCGCCTGGATGCGTCAATCTCCGCCGACCGCCAACCCGGGCTGGTCGTACACGACTCGCTTGCGGCAGATGAAATCACTGCTCTCCGAAGGAATCCGCTCCGGCGAGATTCAGACCGACGCGCCATCGGCCGCGATGCTGGCCCGCTGCGTCATCGGTCTGCAGTGGATACCGCACAACATTCTGCGCGCCGTCGGCAAACGGGAAGCGCTGGTACATACGCGTGACACGGTCCTGCGCGGCGCCGCCGTCCGCGGCAAGTAAGACCACCTAAATTCAATACGGCCCCGGTATTGAACCAAAAAACTGTTACCCATACAGTTGAGCAGTTAGAACCGCGTTGGCATTATCCGAGAAGGGGATTTCCATGACCATTGTCGATCGGTTGCGCTACGACGGCAAGCGCGCTCTCGTTGTTGGTGGCGCGACTGGCATGGGCGCCGCGGCGGCCAAGTCAGCTGCCGAGCTGGGTGCCGAAGTCATCGTGCTGGACTACGCGCCCGTGGACTACGACGTCGCCCAGTCCATCCAGGTGGACCTGCGCGACCCCGCCTCGATCGACGCCGCGCTCGAGCAGGTGAAGGGCCCGATCCACGCCGTGTTCTCCGCCGCCGGTGTCGCCGACGGCACGATCGACCTGATGAAGATCAACTTCATCGGCCACCGCCACCTGATCGACCGGCTGCTGGAGAAGAACCAGCTTCCCAACGGCTCGGCCATCTGCTTCATCTCCTCGGTCGCCGGCATGGGCTGGGAGAACGACCTCGAAACGATGAACGACTTCCTTGCCACGCCGGACTTCGCGGCGGCCGAGGCGTGGTGCCAGGCGCACGAGGCCGAGGGCATCAACCACTACGGCACCAGCAAGAAGATCATCAACACCTACGTGGCCAACCAGGGCTACCCGCTGGCGAAGAAGGGGATCCGCATCAATGCGATTTGCCCCGGACCGACCGACACCCCGCTGGCCCAGGCCAACGCGGACCTGTGGCTGAGCTTCGCCCAGGACTACCGCGACGAGACCGGGGCCAAGGTGCACACCCCGGAGCAGATGGGTGACACCATGGCGTTCCTCAACAGCGAGGCGGCGTGCGGCATCAGCGGGATCACGCTGCTGGTGGACTCCGGCCACACCATGGCCTCGATGACCGGCTCCTACGCCCCGGGCAAGATGATCATCGACATCATCATGGGCAAGGTAAAGCTCTAGCGACGATCGCAAGCGCGGCCGTGGCGATCGCAAGCGCGGCGTAGCCGGGCGCGGCGGGTCGCCACCGTAGGACGTAGCCGGGCGCAGCGGGTCGGCGCCATCGCCTAGGCGCGCGCTACCGTCGGAGGAATGGCACGAGTCATCCTCATCGGCGGGCACGGCAAGGTCGCACTGCAGCTCGCACGCATCCTGACCGAACGCGGCGACGAGGTCAGCTCGGTATTCCGCAATCCCGAGCACTCCGACGACGTCGCGGCCACCGGCGCCAAGCCGGTGGTGGCCGACATCGAGCAACTCGACACCTCGGCGCTGGCCGAGTTGGTGGCCGGGCACGACGCGGTCGTCTTCTCCGCCGGGGCCGGCGGCGGCAACCCGGAGCGGACCTACGCTGTCGACCGCGATGCCGCGGTCCGGGTGATCGACGCCGCCGCGCAGGCCGGGGTGCGGCGCTTCGTGATGGTCTCCTACTTCGGCGCCGGGCCGAATCATGGTGTCCCGCGCGACGATCCGTTCTTCGCCTATGCCGAGGCCAAGGCCGCCGCCGACACCCATTTGCGTGCCAGCGATCTGGATTGGACGGTGCTGGGGCCCGGCCGGCTCACCTTGGAGCCGGCGACAGGCAAGATCGTCGTCGGCCAAGGCAAAGGTGAGGTATCCCGGGCCGACGTCGCGCTCGTCGCGGCCGCCGCGCTGGCGGACGACTCGACCATCGGGCGGACCATCGAATTCAACAATGGCGACATCCCGATCGCCGAGGCCCTGGCGGGCTGATTAGACTCATTCTCGCAGCTGGTCTGCCGTCGCCGCACTACGCGGCGCCGGCATCGAGCGAAGCACCGTTAGTAACGCTTCGCGAGAGGGAACCCGGTGAGAATCCGGGACTGTCCCGCAGCGGTATGCAGGAACGAAAGCCGTCACAAGCACTGGTCACCCGACTGGGAAGCGACGGCCGGTAGGAGCACCACCGGAGTGCGTGCCTGTGAGTCCGAAGACCTGCCAGCTGTGCCGGACGCACCCGCGTCCGGCGGCTTACCGCCTCGTGGAATGGGCGTTTGGCTGCAGCCGTTGCGGTTTATGTACCAAAGGTGCGAACCGCATCCCGATCGGCTGCACGTCCGCCGGCGGTGACCACCACGCCGATTGAAGGACGAATAAAACCGTGACCCCCCAACCTTTCTCCGCAACCATTGTCGGCTCGCCGCGCATCGGCCCGAAGCGCGAACTCAAGCGCGCCACCGAGGGCTACTGGGCCGGACGCACCAGCCGAACCGATCTGGAAAACGTCGCCGCCACGCTGCGCCGCGACACCTGGAAGAGCCTGGTCGATGCCGGGCTGGACTCGGTGCCGGTGAACACGTTCTCCTACTACGACCAGGTTCTCGACACGGCCGTTCTGTTGGGCGCGCTGCCTGCCCGGGCGACGCAGGTCGCCGACGACCTGGACCGCTACTTCGCCGCTGCGCGGGGAAACAAGGACGTCGCGCCGCTGGAGATGACCAAGTGGTTCGACACCAACTACCACTACATCGTTCCCGAGATCGGGCCGTCGACGAAGTTCAGTCTCAACCCCGACAAGGTGCTCTCCGAGCTGAAAGAGGCTCTCGAGCAAGGCATTCCGGCCCGTCCGGTGATCATTGGCCCGGTCACCTTCCTGCTGCTGAGCAAGGGTGTCGACGGCGGCGGCGCCCCGATCGAACGGCTGCAGGAACTGCTGCCGGTCTACTCCGAGCTGCTGAGCCTGCTGGCCGACAACGGCGCGCAGTGGGTGCAGATCGACGAGCCCGCGCTGGTCACCGACATCTCCCCCGACGCGCCCGCGCTGGCCGAGGCCGTCTACAACGCGCTGGGCAAGGTGACCAACCGGCCCGCCATCTACGTGGCGACCTACTTCGGTGACCCCGGCGCTTCGCTTGCGGGCCTGGCACGCACGCCCGTCGAGGCGATCGGAGTCGACCTGGTCTACGGCGCCGACACGGCGATCGCTTCTATTTTTGGGGCGCCCGGCCTAGCCGGCAAGACGCTGGTCGCCGGCGTCGTCGACGGACGCAACATCTGGCGCACGGACCTGCAGGCGGCGCTGGGCAAGCTGGCGAGCCTGCTGGGTTCGGCCGCCAACGTCGCGGTCTCGACCTCGTGCTCCACGCTGCACGTGCCGTACTCGCTGGAGCCGGAGACCGACCTGGACGACGCGCTGCGCAGCTGGCTGGCGTTCGGTCAGGAGAAGGTCGCCGAGGTGGTGGCGTTGTCTCGTGCGCTGCACGAGGACCGCGAGGCGGTCGCCGATGCCATCGAGGCGTCCAACGCGGCCGTGGCCTCACGCAAGAGCGACCCACGGCTGCACAACGACGATCTCCGCGCGCGCATCGACTCGATCGTTGCGACCGGAACGCACCGGGGTGAGGCTGCGCAACGTCGCGCCAGCCAGGACGAGCGGCTGAACCTGCCGCCGCTGCCGACGACGACGATCGGCTCGTTCCCGCAGACCGTGCAGATCCGCAAGGCCCGCGCCGCGCTGGTCGCCGGCGAGATCGACGACGCCGAATACAACAAGCGGATGAAGCAGGAAGTCGCCGACGTCATCAAGCTGCAGGAGGACCTCGGGATCGACGTGCTGGTGCACGGCGAGCCGGAGCGCAACGACATGGTGCAGTACTTCGCCGAGCAGCTCGACGGCTTCTTCGCCACGAAGAACGGCTGGGTGCAGTCCTACGGCAGCCGCTGCGTGCGGCCGCCGGTCCTCTATGGCGACGTCACCCGGCAGCAGCCGATGACGGTGGAATGGGCCAAGTACGCGCAGTCGCTGACCGATAAACCGGTCAAGGGCATGCTGACCGGTCCGGTCACGATCCTGGCCTGGTCGTTCGTCCGCGACGACCAGCCGCTGGCCGACACCGCCAACCAGGTGGCGCTGGCCATCCGCGACGAGACCGTGGACCTCGAGAAGGCCGGCATCGCGGTGATCCAGGTCGACGAGCCGGCGCTGCGGGAGCTACTGCCGCTGCGCCGCGCCGACCAGGACGACTACCTGAAGTGGGCCGTCGGGTCGTTCCGCCTGGCCACCTCCGGTGTCGCCGACTCGACGCAGATCCACACCCACCTGTGCTACTCGGAGTTCGGCGAGGTGATCGGGGCGATCGCTGACCTGGACGCCGATGTCACGTCCATCGAGGCGGCGCGCTCGCACATGGAGGTGCTCGACGACCTGAACTCGGTCGGCTTCGCCAACAGCGTGGGCCCGGGCGTCTACGACATCCACTCGCCGCGGGTGCCCAGCACCGGCGAGATGGCCGAGTCGCTACGCGCGGCGCTGCGGGCCGTCCCGGCGGAACGGCTGTGGGTCAACCCCGACTGCGGGCTGAAGACCCGCAACCCCGACGAGGTGAACGCCTCGCTGCAGAACATGGTCGCCGCCGCGCAGGAGGTTCGCGCGGGGGTCTAGTCTTCGCGCGCCTCGACGGCCGCTTCAGCCTCGTCGACGGGCGTCGCCTCGTCGATCGCGGCGGCCTCTCCCGACAGCACCTGGACCGGCACATCGTCGGCCCAGGGCTGTCGGGTCACCATGTCGGCGACCTTGACGATGCCGCGCTCGAATTCACCGGTCGCGGCGTCGACCAACCGGTAGGCCTGGGTCTGCCGGTGGATCGGCTGCGCGTCGAGTAGCACGATGCGCACCTCACCGGGCGCGAAGCGGCAGCGCTGCTGCAGCGCGGCGATCAGCTGCTCGTTGTGCATGTGGCCGTCGCCGAAATTCCAGCCGATGGCGGTGCTGCAGATTCGTTCCCCGTCGGTGAGGACGTAGTCGTCCTCGTTCTCGCCGGCCATCGCCCGGTGCGCCAGCGTGAACAACGCCCGGCCGTGAGTGTTCATGGCGCGGAACGCATATCCGAGATACATCGGGATCTGTGCCCGGTCCTTGCCATACGTCTTCTCCAGCTGGGCCGCGGGCATGCTGGCGATCGAGACGATGTTGTGGGCGATCTTCTTGTCCGCCGACGGCTTGATGCACCACAGCGTGGTGTCCCAGTTGCCCGCGTAGTACCGCATGCCCGGCAGGAACGAGATCTTGCGCGGGAACAGGTTGCCCAGGATCACGATGCCGGCGAGGAAGCCGATGAAAATCGCTACCGGCACAGGGTTTTTCAGGTCGGTCAGCACGGCGTGCCGATGGCCGACGAACATCGCGAACACGCCGAAGATCATGAACACGTTCCACTCCAGCGGCACCCCCATCGGGATGGCCGTGAGGATGCCGAGGTGGAAGGCCACCATGATCGCGGCGGCGACGGTCAGCGGCCAGCCGCCGTGCACGACGAAAAGTGCGATGGGCACGCACATCTCGATGAAGGTGCTGACGTGAGCGAACACCCGCGACAGGCGTCCGGGCCGCAGGTCGTCGGGGAACTTCTCGAAGAACGCACGCTTGATGAAGCGCGGCCGGAACAGCGGGTTGTTGGACATCATCGTCGACATCACGAACGGGAAGTGCTTGTTGAGCTTCGACGTGGCCGCGCCGATCCAGATCACCAGGAACACCAGCCTGGCGGCGACGACCATGTCGGCGCCGAACAGGAAGGTCACCGCGAAGGACGCGTAGACCTCGCCGCGGGCGGCCAGAAAGATCACCTTGTCACGCAACCCGAGCACCCCGAGCAACACCAGGATCAGCACGATCCGCCATTGCGGTATCAGCCCGACGTGGGTGCCCAGCTCCGGCACCGGCCCGGTGCCGTCGGCGAACAGCGTCAAGAAGATCAGCAACAGCAGCAGGGCGTACAGCGCGTTGTCCACCAGGGTCCGGACGGTGCCCTTGGTGCCCGGGACCACCCTCGGCCACGGGGGCAGCCGGATGGTGTCGGGCCGCAGCCAGTACAGGATCGAGCCCATCGGCGGGTTGACCCGGTTGTTCAGCGGCCCGAAGCCACAGCCCAGCCCGATCACCTCGAACAGCATCGTGTAGAGCACGACCTTCTCGAACACGATCGGCTCGGCGTACCAGGACATGACGTTGGTGAACGCCAGTCCGCGGGTGGTCGCCACGGCCAGCACCCAGCCGAACAGGATGTAGAGCAGGATCTTGCCGACGTAGAACAGGTGCAGGACCACCGGCGTTCCGAAGCCCACCTCGGCCCAGTGCCTGGCCATTGGGCGGATGCGCTCGCTGCGAGTGCCCTTGCTCCACTCTTCGACGTCGACCTGCGGCAAGTCGGGCTGCAGAAATCCCATGGCCACAGACTAGAACGCGTTCTAACCGAATGCGCCCGGGACCACACACCAATTGCTTTGCCCGCCGGTTCTTTGCCGGATAGCGTGAGCGTCAGGGCTTAGGAGATGTCGGTCATGAGCAGACTCGTCACAGCGGTCGCCGCGCTGGCAGTGGCCGGCGTACCGCTCGCGTATGCCCAGACGCCCACGCCCGGTGACTCGTGCACGGTGTTGCATTCGACCACCCAGGACGCCAACGGCCGCACGATGTGGTGCAACGCCACCATGACCGGGGACCACAGCCTGGTGTGGCAGTACGGCGGCCCCGGCGAGTAGGTCGCCGGGCTACCGGTGCGCCAGGGCCCGCTGCTCGCGCCCCGAGTAGGCGCTCAACGGACGGATCAACGAGTTGGATGCCGCCTGCTCCATGATGTGGGCGGTCCACCCCGTGATCCTGCTCATCACGAAAATCGGCGTGAAGCTGCCGATGTCGAACCCCATCAGGTGATACGCCGGACCGGTCGGGAAATCGAGATTGGGCAAGACAGCGGTGGCGCCGAACATCTCGGCCTCCAGGATGTTGTAGGTGTCCAGCCAACGCTGGCCGTTGCGGATGACGGCGACATCGGCCAACGCCCGCTTCATCGTCGGCACCCGGGAGTCGCCGTTCTTGTACACCCGGTGCCCGAAGCCCATGATCTTTTCCTTGCGATCAAGCTTGCCGCGCAACCATTCTCGCGCATTGCGTGGGTCTCCGATTTCGATCATGTCGTGCATGACAGCCTCATTGGCGCCGCCGTGCAGGGCTCCCTTGAGGGCACCGATCGCTCCGGTCACCGCGCTGTAGATGTCGGACTGGGTCGAAGTCACCACCCGCGCGGCGAAGGTGGACGCGTTGAAACCGTGTTCGGCGTAAAGGATCATCGACTGCTCGAAGGCCTTGACGACCGCGGGTTCGGGCACTTCGCCGAAGCACATCTGCAGGAAGTTCTCGCTAAAGCCCAGCCCGCTGTGCGGCGCGATCGGTGCCAGCCCCCGCCGGCGCCGCATGTCCACCGCCACGATGGTCGGCAGCACCGCGAGCATGCGCAGCGACTTCGCCCGGTTCGCCGAGTCGTCGTCCTCCTCGGGATCCTCGGCGCCCAAAAAGCTGATGGCGGTGCGTACCACGTCCATTGGGTGGCAGTTGTCGGGCAGCTTGGTCAACAGCGACAGCATCGACCGATCGAGCCGCCGGCTGGCCCGCTCTCGTTGGCAGAACAACGCGAGTTCCGCATCGGTGGGTAGCTCACCGCGCCACAGCAGGAAGGCGACCTGCTCGAAGCTGCAGTGTGCCGCCAGGTCCTGGACCGGATATCCGCGGTAGGTCAACGAATTGGTCTCCGGCACCACCTTCGAGATGGCGGTGGTGTCCACAACGACGCCGGCGAGGCCCTTCTTGATGTCAACTGTCGGCGCGGTCATGGCTGTTCTCCTTCACCGTGAAGTTGTAAATGTTGGTGTCGAATTCGTTGTAGTCCTCGTAGCGGAGCAGCTCGTAGAGCCGGTTGCGGTGTTGCATCCGATTCAAGAGAGCGGATTGTGTTCCCGCTGAATCGATTTCGCGCAGCCCCGCCTCGATCGCGAACATCGCCAGTCGCAGCGCTGTGACCGGATAGATGACGACGTTGTAGCCGATGTCGGCCAGTTGGCGCGCAGTCAGCAGCGGACTCTTGCCGAACTCGGTCATATTGGCTAGCAACGGCACGTCGACGGCGGCGCGGAACGCTTCATAGTCGGCGGCTTCGGTCAGCGCCTCGGTGAAGATCACGTCGGCACCCGCGTCGGCGTACGCACGAGCCCGATCGATTGCGGCGCTGCGCCCCTCGACGCCGAACGCGTCGGTGCGTGCGCAGACGACGAAGTTGGGGTCGCGCCGCGCGGATACCGCTGCGCGCAAACGCTTTACCATGTCCTCGGTCGGGGCGACGCCCTTGCCGTCCAGGTGGCCGCACCGCTTCGGATTGACCTGATCCTCGAGATGACACCCCGCGAGTCCGCCGTCCTCGAGGAGATTCACGGTACGTGCGACGTTGAGCGGCGCGCCGAATCCCGTGTCGGCGTCGATCAGCGTGGGCAGATCGGTGGCCGCCGCGATCTGCGCGCCGCGGGCCGCGACCTCGGTCAGTGTGGTCAGCCCGATGTCGGGCAGAGCCAGCTCGGCGGACAGGCCCGCGCCGGAGACGTACACCCCCTCGAATCGTGCATCGGCGACCGCCCTGGCCACCAGTGGCGAAAAGGCGCCTGGAAGCCGTTGCAGTCGACCGGAATTCAGGCCGGCGCGAAAGGCAGTGCGCTTGTCGGCCGCGCTCGTCATCAGAAGATCCCCGGCGGGATCGTCGGCGCCTTGTCGAGCACCAGTGGGGCGACCGTGATGTTGAGGGCGCCCAGCGCGCCCGCCTGCAGTTCCGGCAGCGCTTCGACCGCCGACAGGAACCGATGCTGCTCGGTCTCGGTGACGACGCCGTCGGCCAGTTCGGTGAACTTGCCGATGTACTGCTTGCGTTCAAAGGGCCTGGCGCCCAACGGGTGCGCGTCGGCGACGGCAAGCTCGTCGATGATGACTTCGCCGCTCTTCAGCGTCACCTCGGCGCGGGCCCCGAACGCCTTCTCCGCGGGGTCGTTCGAGTGGTAGCGCCGGGTCCACTCGGCGTCTTCGACCGTGGAGATCTTGTGCCACAGCTCGACGGTGTCGGGGCGGTGCGCCCGCTCGGGTGCGTACGACCGCTCGTGATGCCAGGTGCCGTCCTGCAGGGCAACCGCGAAGATGTAGGGCAGCGAGTGGTCCAGCGTCTCGCGCGATGCGTCGGGGTCGAACTTCTGCGGGTCACCGGACCCGGTGCCGATGACGTAGTGGGTGTGGTGGCTGGTGTGCAACACGATCGTCGCGATCTGCTCCAGGTCGCCGATGCGCTCGCGCAGCCGCCGGGCCAGGTCGATCGGTGCCTGGCTCTGGTATTCGGCCGAGTGCTCCTTGGTGTAGGTGTCCAGGATGGCCCGCTTGGGCTCCCCCGCCTCGGGCAACGGCACCTGATAGGTGCGCTCGGGGCCGCCCAGCAGCCAAGCGATCACGCCGTCCTCGCCCTCCCAGATCGGCGCCGGGGCACCCTCGCCGCGCATGGCGCGGTCGACGGCCTCGATGGCGATCTTGCCCGCGAAGGCGGGCGCGAACGCCTTCCAGCTCGAGATCAGGCCCTTGCGAGATTGGCGCGTGGCGGTGGTCAGGTGCAGCGCCTGCCCGACGGCCTGATAGATGACCTCGGGGTCGAGCCGCAGCATCGTCCCGAGCCCGGCGGCCACCGACGGGCCGAGATGGGCGACGTGGTCGATCTTGAACTCGTGCAGCGAGATCCCCTTGACCAGGTCGACCTGGATCTCGTAGGCGGTAGCCAGGCCGCGGATCAGGTCGGCACCGCCGATGCCGAGGTGCTGTGCGACCGCAACCAGCGCCGCGATGTTGTCCCCCGGATGGGAGTACTCCGCGGCCAGGAAGGTGTCGTGGAAGTCGAGCTCGCGCACCGCGACACCGTTGGCCCACGCCGCCCACTCCGGCGAATAGTCGCCCTCGACGCCGAAAACCTTCGCGCCCTTGAACGAATTCGGGTGCGCCATCGCCTGGGCCCGCGCGGTGGTCACCGGGCGGCGGGTGAGCGACGCGGCCGAAACCGCGGCGTTGTCGATGACGCGGTTGATCACCATCGCCTCGGTGTCCGCGGGCACGGCGACGGGATCGGCCGCGACCTGGGCAACCTTCCAGGCCAGGTGCTCGCTGCGGGGAAAGTCGTCTGCGCTGCGCCGGGTTCGAACATCGTGGATCCGCATAAATCGCACAGTACGCAGGCATGGATATGGCGTAAATCCCCTAAAAGGGCGTAATTTTGTGTCCTTAGGCGAAGATTTTTGCGAATGTTGTGAAAGCAGGTGGGCGTAGCGTGACGCAGGTGGCGAAGACGTTCGCCGGCGCCCGGCTACGGCGGCTACGCGAGGACCGTGGGCTCACCCAGGTGGCGCTGGCGCGCGCCCTGGGATTGTCGACCAGCTACATCAACCAACTGGAAAACGATCAGCGCCCGATCACCGTCTCGGTGCTGCTCACGCTTGCCGAGCGTTTCGACCTACCGACCCACTACTTCGCGCCGGAGTCCGACGCCCGGCTGGTCGCGGACCTGCGCGAGGTGCTCGCCGAGGGGCCCGCGACCGCCGCGCAAATCGAGGAGCTCGTCGCCCGGATGCCCGAGGTCGGCCAGACCCTGGTCAACCTGCACCGGCGCTTGCACGACGCGACGGCCGACCTCGAAGCGCTGCACAGCCGGGCCAACGTCGACATCTCGGCGGTGGCCCAGCAGCCCATGCCGTTCGAAGAGGTCCGGGACTTCTTCTACGACCGCAAGAACTACATCGAACAGCTCGACGTAGCGGCCGAGGAAATGTTCAACCAGAACGGTTTACGGCTGGGCGGGCTCGACGGCCAGCTGGCCCAGCTTCTCGACGACAAGCTCGGCGTCAACGTCGTCATCGATGACGGCCAGGTCTTAAAACCCAACTCCAAGAGGATGTTTCACCCGGAGTCGAGCACCTTGTACCTGGCGCGGTGGCTGCATCCGGGTCAGCGGGCCTTTCAGTTGGCGACGCAGATCGCGCTGTTGACCCAGGCCGGGTTGATCGCCGGTATCATCGCCGCCGACGACCAGCTCAGCGACGACGCGCGCGGCGTGGCGCGCATCGGCCTGGCCAACTACTTCGCGGGCGCCCTGCTGCTGCCATACCAACGATTCCTCGAGGCCGCCGAGGCCATGCGCTACGACATCGACCAGCTGGCAAGGCGATTCGAGGTCGGCTTCGAAACGATCTGCCATCGGCTGTCCACGCTACAGCGCCCCAGCGCGCGTGGGGTTCCGTTCATCTTCGTCCGCACCGACAGCGCCGGAAACATCTCGAAACGCCAGTCCGCCACGGCATTTCACTTCTCCCGCGTCGGGGGGAACTGCCCGCTGTGGGTGGTCCACCATGCCTTCGCCCGGCCCGGCCAGTTCCTCACCCAGATCGCCCAAATGCCCGACGAGCGCACGTATTTCTGGATCGCCAGATCCACGACGACTGAGCCCAGCCGCTACCTGGGCCCCGATAAGAGCTTTGCGATCGGGCTCGGGTGCGACGTGGCCCACGCCGAGAAGCTGATCTACTCCGCCGGTATCGACTTGAAGAACTCCGAGGCGATCGTGCCGATCGGCGCCGGCTGCAAGATCTGCGACCGTCGCGCCTGCCCGCAACGGGCCTTCCCATATCTAGGTCATCCGGTGCAGGTGGATCCGCACTCGAGCACCGATCTGCCCTATCCCCCCGCCATCGCGCCCTGAGCGGCCGATAGCGCTGTGCGCCACGCATTTTCGGGGGCACCGATGAGAGTGGGCGCATTTTCGTCAACCGGTCCTGCCAAATCGTGGTGCGGAGGCTCGCTGCGGAATAGGATGCCTGCGTCCCGATATGTTGCCGATACGGTGCGAGGGAAATCATGTTCAAAGTATTCCGGAACAGATTGTCAGCAGTGGCAATTGCTGTCGCTTTCACCGTCGCCGCGTGCTGCTCGCCCTCCGAGCCGACAAGTTCCTGTCAGGGGCCGCCCGACGAGACCATGACGCCATCCGCTGCCAAAGGTACGGACCCCATGGGGATGGCCGAAGAGACCCCGCCCTGTTCCTTGTACTACCTGGCGAAGAACGATCCCGTGCCGCCACGCTATGCCGGGATCGGAAGCGCGCATTGGGACGTGCCGGCTGGCCAGGCGTATTTTGATCAGGGCCTGCGATTCTTCTTCGCTTTCAATAGCCGCGAATCCTATCGTGCATTCCACGAGGCGGCGAACGAGGCCGAGAGTAGTAACGTGCCTTGCTCGGCATGTTATTGGGCCCAAGCTCTGCCTCTTGGAGTAGACATCAATGAGTCGGAACAATCGCCATATGATCGAAAGCAAGCGAATGCCGTCCTCCATAGCGCCGAGAAAGCCAATCCAAGTCCGGAGGACCGAGCGATCATTGACGCCTTACTGGAGCGCAACCAGGAGTGCAGCACTCCGGACGAAAAGCAATGCAAGAAGATTCGCAACAATACGTACTACGACGGGATGAAAAAGGTTCTGGACGCGTACGGCGGCAGCGACCCCAACATCATCACGCTCTACGCCGACTCCGTCATGAACCTGACACCTTGGAGATATTGGGACAAGGACGGAAAGCCCGTCTCCGACAAGGTCACGGATGCACAGAAGCAACTCGAGAAGGCGTTGGGCTTCCCCACATACAGGCAAAACGAAGGGCCCATCCACTTCTATATCCATCTGATGGAAGGGTCGTGGACGCCGGAACTGGCGAGACGGCATGCGGACTCGTTAGCGCCGCCGACGCCATCGGCGCCCAGCGCGGGCCATCTGGTTCACATGCCGTCACACATCTATTACCGCGTCGGGGCCATGCAGGATGCGATCAAGGCCAACAAGGCGGCCATCGACGCGGACGACGCATATTTTGCCAAGGAGCCGAATTTATACCGCCCAGACGGTGACCGCTACAGATATGAATATTACCCGCATAACATTCATTTCCTACTCGCCGCTGCCGTGCTGAGCGGCGACACCCCGGACAGGGACATCGACCGCTACTCAGAGAAGTTGCTTCAATCGTTGCCAGATAATGGAAATGGACTCCGCGCGGAAAAATACCGTACTACCTACTACCTCGCAAAGCTGAATTTCTCCCGCACGGCTGATATCCGTAGCTTCGCGCAGCCGGATCCTTTTGAGCTGCAGCCGATTGCCAACTTGTCCTACCACTTTACGCAAATGATGGCGGATATCTGGGACGGAAATAAGCCGGCGCAGTCCGCCGACCGGTTCTATGACGACATCGGCAAAATTCGCGACGCCGCACGCAAGACCGAAAAGAACGAAGACTGCGATCCCAGTGTCCGACTCCCCCGCGATAAGGACCTATGCCTGGCCGCGATCCTCAATTACCTAGGACGCGCGCGGATAGCCGTCTTGGACGCGAAGCGAGGCGATAGCGCCAGGTGGGCCGATGCGGATGCCTGGGCTCGACGCGCTCTCGAGATCGATGACAAATTGGACTATTACGAGCCGCCCTTGTGGCTTTACCCCACACGCCAGACGCTGGCTTCGGTCCTGATCCAGAGGGCGGACGCTGTCGGTCCTCTGGATCGGGCGTGGAGGTCGTACCTGGACGACGCCAAGCAGCAGCTGTTGGAAAGCCTGCATGAACAACCCCGCGCCAATCCCGCCGAAATGCCGATAGGGATTTATCCCGGAAACGGCTGGGCTTACTACGGGCTGCTAGAGATCGCGAACCGGTACGACCCGGCCGGCGTCGGTCAGGCCACCCTAGATCTCAAGACGCACTGGTTCGGAGACCCCGGATTCCACACACTCGATCGCATGTAGGTCGACACGAAGCCGCAAGTGAATTCCGCACGAACGGAACTCCGCCTCGGGTCGATCGGTGTAGTTTGCTGGGCAGCACCCAACTGCAACCGAGGAGCCAGCCATGGCGGACGTCGATTATTGCGTGGTCGGAGCGGGTTTCGCGGGCTTGACGGCCGCCTTCCGCTTGAAGAAGGCGGGTCACTCGGTGGCCTTGCTGGAGGCGCGTGACCGGGTGGGCGGCCGGACGTTCACGGTTACCCGCGACGACGGTGTGTGGGTCGATCGCGGCGGCGCGTGGATCGGACCGGGCCAGGACCGGATCCACGCATTGATGAGCGAGTTCGGCGTACCGGAATACAAGCAGCACAACGACGGTGACGCGATGATGATCGTCGGCGGCAAGAAGCACCGCTACGGCGGCAGCATCCCCTGGACGGTCAGCCCGTGGGCCGTCGCGAACCTCGGGCTCGGCTTGGCCGCCATCGAGAAGATGTGCAAAGCGATTCCACGCGAGGCCCCCTGGGAGGCGAAGAAGGCCCACGAATGGGACCGCATCAGCATCGGGCAATGGATCGAAAAGAATTCGATGTCCAAGGAGGCCGCCGAGATGCTGGACATGGCCTTTGCCGGCCTCTACACCTCGGCGGCGTCGGAGACGTCGTTGCTGTGGGGGCTGTTGCAGACGGCGTCGGCCGGCGGCCTCACCTTCGCAATCTCGGGTAAGGGTGGCTCGCAGGATGCCCGGCCGGTCGGCGGGATGGGTGCGCTGCACCGCCCGATGGTCGCCGAACTCGGTGAGGCGCTGCATCTTTCGCAGCCGGTCCGGCAGATCAGCCAGGACGCCGACGGCGTGACCGTCATCGCGGAGGGCCTGACGGTGCGGGCGCGTCGGGTGATCGTCGCGATTCCGCTGGCGATCGCCACCTCGATCCACTACGAGCCACTATTGCCGGTGGACCGGGCATTCCTGCACCAGCGTGTGACAAGCGGCGCGGTGATCAAGACCTCGGTGTTCTACGACGAGCCCTTCTGGCGCGCCGACGGGTTGTCCGGCCAGTCCGCCAAACCGAATTCTCCAGCCACTCTGACCATCGACGCCTGCACGGACACCGGGGATCCGGGAATCATGTGCGCCATCACCGAGGGGCCCGCGGCGCGTGCGCTGACGAAACTCGACGAGGCCGAGCGCCGAGCGCTGACCATCGCCGAACTCGTCGACCGATTCGGCAGCAAGGCCAAGGCGCCGGTGGAATTCCACGAACAGAACTGGAGCCAGGAGCGCTACTCCGGTGGTGGAATGATCGGCCACACCCCGACCGGCGTGCTGACGGAATACGGCTACACCCTGCGCGAGCCCTGCGGCCGCATCCATTGGGCCGGCACCGAGAGCTCGGCGATCATGTGCGGCTGGATCGACGGGGCGATCCGCTCCGGGGAGCGGGCCGCAACCGAGGTGACGGCGGCCGAAACCGCCGCGGTCGCCTAGGGCCAACATCGACCAAACCACTTGCACCACTTGCGTTTCAGTGGCGTAGGCGGCGGCCATTTTTGTCGGTGGGTCGACGTATCATTCGAACATGCATTCGATCACCCGCGAAGAGTTCCAGGAGGACTACGACGCGTTGCGTGCCGTCGTGTCTCGCATTCAAGGCCATTCCTACGATGCGCTGACCACCCCGGAGCACATCACCTACCTCGAGGCACTTGAAGAGCAGGTGCGCCGACTTCAAGCTCCTTCCCACGAGCTGATCAACCAGCTCGATCAGCAAGCCACCCCTGCCGAAATCGGCGGCAAGCTCACGCACGTGCTGGCCGACCGTTTGCGCATCACCCGCGGCGAGGCCACCCGCCGCGTCAGCGAGGCCCGCGACCTGGGCACCCGTCAAGCACTGACCGGTGAGCCGTTGCCGCCACGGCATGCCGCGACCGCTGCGGCACAACGCGCCGGACGCATCGGTACCGCCCACGTGTCGGTCATCCGCCAGTTCTTCGACGATCTACCCTGTTGGGTGGACGCACCCACCCGCGAAGCCGCCGAAACCGACCTGGCCCGCTGGGCCGGCGAGTACCGCCCCGAACTCTTGCGCAAAGCCGCCGACCGACTGGCCTGCTACCTCAACCCCGACGGGCAGTTCCACGATGAAGACCGGGCCCGCCATCGTGGACTGACCTTGGGCACCCAACACGCCGATGGCATGTCGCGGCTCAGCGGCTGGCTGACCCCCGAGGCACGCGCCACCGTCGAGGCCGTGCTGGCGAAGGTGGCCGCCCCGGGAATGTGCAACCCCGACGATCACACACCCGCAGTCGACGAAGCGCCCAGCGAAGAGGCGATCAAACGCGACACCCGCAGCGCCGCCCAGCGCAATCACGACGGATTACAGGCGGCCCTGCGTGCGGTGCTGGCCAGTGGAGAACTCGGCCAGCACAACGGGTTGCCGGCTTCCATCGTCGTGACCACCACGCTGCGTGAATTGGAGACCGCCACCGGCAAGGCGCTCACCGGAGGCGGCACGCTGCTGCCCATAGCGGACGTCATCCGCATGGCTCGTCACGCACACCACTACCTGGCGATCTTCGATAACGGCCGACCGGTGGGTCTCTATCACGCCAAGAGGCTGGCCTCGGCGGGGCAACGAATTGTCCTGCACGCCAAGGACCGTGGCTGTTCCGCCCCCGGCTGCGACGTGCCGGGCTACCTCTGCGAGGTCCATCACGTAGACGACTACGCCGCCTGTCAGACCACCGACATAGACAACCTGACATTCGCCTGCGGACCGCATCATCGGCTGGTCAAACCCGGCGGCTGGCAAACCCGCAAACGCGCCAACGGCGACACCGAATGGATCCCGCCACCACACCTCGACCGAGGCCAACCACGCACCAACACGTTCCACCACCCCGAGAACCTGTTGAGCGGTGGCGACGAAGACCCGTAGTTAGCCGGCCTGCTTGGCCGGCGGGCGGTAGAAGATCAGCAGCAGGCCGAGGGCGCCGGCCAGGCCGAGGCCGACCGAGATCAGCAGGCCGTTCCAGCCCATCAGCGGGTTGTCGACGCCGAAGATCGCCCAGTCCAGGCTGAATCTGCCGGGCCCCAGGGTGGCCACCGCGATCGCGGCGATCGCCAGGACCAGGTTGTACTCCCAGCCCTCCTTGACGATGAAGAAGCCGTTATGGCGATGCACCGTCCAGGCCGCGACCAGCATCAACGACACGAAGCCCGCTGCCGGAATCGGGGTGAGCAGTCCGGCCGCCAGGCCCAGGCCGGCGGCCATCTCGGTGGTGGCCGCCACGGTGGCGTGGAACTTGCCGGGCTTCATGCCGATACTTTCGAACCAGCGTGCGGTGCCGGGAATCCGGCCTCCGCCGAAGAACTTGTTGTAGCCGTGCGCGGCCAACGTCACGCCCAACACCAGCCGCAGTACCAGTAACCCGAGGTCGTAGGGAGTCATACGTGCAAACCTAGAGCATCGGGACAACGGGAGCGGCAAGCCGGTGTGTCAGCCGGGCCGTGTGGAAACATGGCGGTCGATCTCGCGTTTGCCCGACTCACCTAGCTGAACCAGGAGGGGGTGCACCACGACTCGTATCACACGAGGCGAAGGCACCCGCACAGGCAGCGCCGACGACGGGCCCGTGGTGCTGCTGGACGGCAACGCAAAACTCCCGCGCGAAGTCCTGGGCAACAAGGGGTACGGCATCGACGCGATGCGCCGGCTCGGTCTGCCGGTGCCGCCCGCCTTCTGCATCACCACCGCGGTGGGTCTGCGTTATCTCGCCGAGCCCGCGGCGGCGATCGACGCTGTCTGGGACGACGTGCTGGCCCGCCTGAATTGGCTGGAGGCGCAGACCTCGCGCACCTTCGGCCGGGGTGCACGCCCGCTGTTGGTCAGCGTGCGTTCCGGCGCGACGCAGTCGATGCCCGGCATGATGGACACCGTTTTGAACGTGGGCATCAACGACGCCGTCGAGCAGGTGCTGGCCGCGTACAGCACCGCGGAATTCGCCCGCGACACCCGGCGGCGGTTCACCCGCATGTATCAACGCAGCGCCGGCGACGAGTCACAGCCGGTTCCCGACGACCCGCACGCGCAGCTGCGCGCGGCCATCGAGGCCGTCTTCGACTCGTGGAACTCGCCGCGCGCGGTGGCCTACCGCGCCCACTACGGCCTGGACGATCGGGGCGGCACCGCCGTGGTGGTGCAGGCGATGGCGTTCGGCAACCAGGGCCCCAAATCCGGTGCGGGAGCATTTATTTCGCGTAATCCGATTACCGGGGCCAACGAGCCCTTCGGCGAATGGCTGCCCGGCGGCCAGGGCGAGGACGTGGTGTCGGGACTGGTGAACGTGGAGCCGATCAGCGCGCTGCGCGACGAGCAACCGGCGATCTACGACGAGTTGTCGCATGCCGCATCGGTTTTGGAGCAACTCGACGCCGATGTGCAGGAGATCGAGTTCACCGTCGAAGAAGGCACATTGTGGCTGCTGCAGACTCGCGCGGCAGAACGTTCCGCGCAGGCGGCGGTGCGACTGGCGCTGCAGCTGCGTCAGGAAGGGCTCATCGACGACGCCGAGACGCTTCGCCGGGTGACCCCGGCGCACGTCGAGGCCCTGCTGATGCCCGCACTGCAGCCGGAACAACGTTTGGCCGCAACGCTTTTGGCTGCAGGCGTGCCCGCCTGCCCGGGAGTGGCATCGGGAACCGCCTACACCGACGTGGACGAGGCGCTCGACGCTGTCGATCGCGGTGAGCAGGTCATCCTGGTGCGCGATCACACCAGGCCCGAGGACGTCCAGGGCATGCTGGCGGCCCAGGGCATCGTGACCGAGGTCGGCGGGGCCGCGAGCCACGCCGCCGTGGTCAGCCGCGAACTGGGCAGGGTGGCCGTCGTGGGCTGCGGCCACGGCGTCGCGGCGGCGCTGGCCGGCAAGCAGATCACGGTCGACGGCTACGAAGGCGAGGTACGAGAAGGCACGCTGACGGCGACGGCGTGGTCGGAAGACGACACACCGGAACTGCGCGACCTGGCCGACGTCGCACGGCGCATCAGCCCGCTGCGTGCGCACGCCACCGGCGACCACCCCAGGCTCGACGACGGCACCGACACGACGGTGCGCGCGGCGCTGGCGGCCGGGCACACCGACGTGGTCTCGCCCGCACCGCTGATCGTGATGCTGACCGCGCTGCGACTGACAGCCGAGGACGACCAGTGACCGAATTGGCTGTGCTGCAGGCGGTTCGGTTGAAGGGCCGCACCACCCGGGCCGACCTCGCCGAGACGCTGGCCACCGACCCGGGCGAGATCGTCGAGCGGCTGGCCGCGTCCGGGTACCTGATCGACGAGGCGACGCTGCGCCTGAGCCCCGACGGCCGGGCCAGGCTCGTCACCCTGCTCGCCGAGGAGCGCACCGGTGCCGACCCAGCCGTGCTCGCCGCGGCCTACGACGACTTCCGCGGCGTGAACGCCGATTTCAAGGCCCTGGTCACCGACTGGCAGGTCAAGGGCGGCACGCCCAACGCCCACGACGACGCCGAATACGATGCCGACGTCCTGTCCCGCCTCGACGGGGTGCACGCGCGGGTGGCCCCGATCATCGACGCGGTCGGCGCCCAATTGCCACGGCTGAGCGCCTATTCGGTGAAACTGGCTGCGGCCCTGGACAAGGTCAAGGCCGGCGAGACCACCTGGCTGACCCGGCCGCTCGTCGACTCGTACCACACGGTGTGGTTCGAGCTACACGAGGAACTCATCGGCGCCGCCGGTTTGACGCGCGAGGAAGCCGCCAGATCCGGTGATGCGCAATAGCATTCAGAGCGCGGCGTCGAGGAGTTCCATATAGGCGTCGATGTCGGGGACGGCGGATTCGGCCGCGTTGACGCTGATCGCGATCGTCTCGCCGATGCCGTGCACCCCGTGCGTCAAACCCATCACCGACGAGAGCGGGGGGTAGGTGGCCGTCAGCACCACCGGAAGGCCCCCGAAATGCAAATCGGCGGGACCCCGATTATTGCTGGACACCACGGTGTTGCCCAGCACCTGTGTCGGCCGGGCATCGGGGTCGAACAGCGAGACACCCCACCGCAACACCGCGGCGGGTAGAGCAGCGAGAGCCCGATCCTCTGAACCCTTCGACGGATGTTCGAAGCGGCGCCGGCCGTTGGCCAGATCGGCCGCAATCCGCTGCACCCGGGTATCCCGATCAAGCCGTGGGTACAGTCCGACGACGACGTTGCCGAAATGGTTATATGCAGGTGGTACACCGCTTTTAGCCATCGGGACTTCCGCCGCCAGCGAGTCGGCCGCATCGCCGAACAAACCCGACAGGGCGGTGGACACCGCGGCCAGCGCCGCGACCGTGACGGTAGGACCCGGCATTTGCGAGCGGTGACGCACCAAGGTCCGTAGCGAGCGGACGCCGGCCGGGCGGGCGTTGGTGGGCAGCAGCGGCCGGTACCCGATTCCCGGCGCTATCAGCCCCGCGCGGGTATCGCGAACCAATTGGCGGTGCGTGCGGGCCGCGTCGACGGCCCGCCAGGGCAAAAAGCCCGCCCGAACTGGCCGCACCTCGGGCAATGGGACAGTCCGCCCGAACAGCCAAGCCCCCATCGCCGAGGCACGAACGCCGCCGGCCAACGCATGTGGATACTGCCAGAGCACAACGGTGCCTGGGCCGTCGACGCCCGGGATGCCGAAGACCGGCGTGAATACATGTATCCGCCAAGGCATCTGGCGTATGTCCAACTGGCGATCAGCGAGGCCGACGACGGCCGCCAGGCAGCCGAGCCAGCTGCGGTCGGCCAGGTCGTGGCAGGCAATCTGCTCGCGGCTAACCGGCGCGGGCACCCACTGCGGATACGTCAGCGGGCTTCCATCGTGGACCCGCATGGTCAGATCGGGACACGCACGGGCGCGGCCTAACACCTCGTCGATGCCAGCACCGAGATCGGCGGGTTGGCCGTCAAACGCCCAGAGCTGGAAATCGTCGTTGGGGACCTTGGCCGACATCCAATAGAACTCCGCGTCGACGGCCGCCATCCGGTGCGCCGCCATGACGGTCAGCCCGCTGAGCCGACGAAGGCCAGTATTCGTTCGGCGACCCTGTCGGGTTGTTCCAGCTGCAGGAAGTGACCGGCGTGATCGACGATGGTCACCTCGCTGCCGGGCGGGAGCACCTTCTCGGTCCAGTGCGCGAAAGCCGGTGTCATGCAACCGTCGTCGAGGCCGTGCAGATAGAGGGTCGGCAGGATGGGCGCCTCGGTCCAGAGCTGGTTCAGCTCGGCGTACCGCTGCGGCGGACGGGTGTTGCGCAACGTGGCCCGGTAGGTGCCCAGCGCCGCGCGCCAGCTCTCCGGTGTCCCGATCGCCGCGTCGACGTGACGCAGATCCTCGTCGGCGCCGCGATAGCCCGGCGACCACCGCCGCCACAGCAACGGCAGCACCCAGGGCGCGGACCGCTCCGGCAGGACCGGCAGCTGGAAGTAGAACATGTACCAGCTGCGCATCAGCTGACGCGGCAGCTGGCGCAGCAGCTTGCCACGCTCGCTGACGTTGCCCCGGAACGCCGCGGAGACGGGCACGGACATGATCACCGCTTTGCTGAACGGGCTGTTGGGCATCGCGGCCAGACCGGTGGCCGTCAGCGCGCCCCAGTCGTGGCCGATCACCACGTCGCGGTCGGTGCCGCCGGCGGCCTCGCGCACCCGCAGTGCGTCGTCCATCATGGCGCCGACGTGGAAAGCGCCGTCGTCGGGAATCGCCGACGGCGCGTACCCACGATTGAACGGCGCGACCACCCGCCATCCCGACGCGACGAGCAACGGTGCGACCTTGCGCCACCCGTAGGCCGTGTCGGGGAAGCCGTGCAGACACAAAGCGATCGGTGCGTCAGGGTCACCCCAGGTCAGCGCCTTCAGATCGCCTGGCGGCCCCGGCACGTCGATCCAACGTGGCTCGGTCACACGGACCAACCTAGCCCGTGCGGGTCCCCTATCGCACCGACAGTCTCGAAAAAGTGCTAAACAGGCACTCCACCAACGAGTTTCACACTGCCTGCGCGGCCGCCCGCTCGAGTTCGGCGATGACGAGCTTGCGCATCCCGTACATCGCCTCGGTCGCCGCGGTGGCACGGGCCGGGTCCGGATGGCTGACCAATTCGTAGAGCCGCTTCGGAACGATCTGCCAGCTCAGCCCGAACCGGTCTTTCAACCAGCCGCACGGCGCTTCCTCTCCGCCGTCGGTGAGCCGATCCCAGTAATAGTCGACCTCGTCCTGGTCCTCGCATTCCACCGTGAACGACACCGCCTCGCTGAACGTGAAGTGCGGACCGCCGTTGATCCCGATGAACCGGTTGCCGTCCAGCACAAAGGTGCCCGACAACACCGAGCCCGGTTCGCCGGGTCCGGCGTCGGTGGCCCGGTTGAGATCCTCGATCCGCGAGTTCGCGAACACCGAGGCGTAGAACGAGACGGCGTCCTCCAAGTTGTGGTCGAACCACAGCGTGGGCGTGATCGAGGGCATAAGCGACTCCTTCTGGTAGGGGTTCTGATCGGGGTCTCACACTGTTAGACCCCGCCAAGCGGCGGATCTCACCGCATGGCTATGTAACGTCAGTTCGATGAGCACGTTAAGCAGCAGTTCGGAGACCGTTCAGTTCGCCGGTGCCGGCGGCATCACCCTGGTCGCCGACGAATGGAATCGCGACGCCCGCGGCACCGGGCATCCGTCGATCCTGATGCTGCACGGCGGCGGCCAAAACCGGCATTCCTGGAAGAACACCGGCCAGATCCTGGCCGACAGCGGCTACCACGTCGTCGCGCTGGACAGCAGGGGACACGGCGACAGCGACCGGGCGCCGGGCGCGGACTACGCCATCGAAACGCTGCAGGCCGATGTGATGAACGTGCTCGACGCGATCGGCGGCCCGGTGGTGCTGATCGGGGCCAGCATGGGTGGGCTGACCGGCATCCTGGTCGCCGACAGCGCCGGCCCGGACAAGGTGACCGGTTTGGTGCTGGTCGACGTGGTGCCGCGCTACGAGAAGAACGGCAGCGCGCGCATCCGGGACTTCATGCTGACCAACCTCAAGGGCTTCGGCTCGCTCGAGGAGGCGGCCGACGCCGTCGCGGCCTACCTGCCGCACCGCAGCAAGCCGCGCAGCCCCGAGGGGCTGAAGAAGAACCTGCGCATGCGCGACGGGCGGTGGTACTGGCACTGGGATCCGGCGTTCATGACCGCGCCCGGCGACGACCCGGAACTGCGCACCGAGCACTTCGAAGAGGCCGCGGTAAAAATCAAGGTCCCGATCCTGTTGATCCGCGGCAAGCTCTCCGACGTCGTCAGCCCCGAGGGTGTGCGGCACTTCCTGGAGACGGTCCCGCGCGCGGAATTCGTCGAGCTGTCCAACGCCGGCCACACCGCGGCCGGCGACGACAACGACGCGTTCAGCGACGCCGTGGTGACGTTCGTGCGGCGCCTGACCGGCTAGTTGGCCGGCTTCTCCGCGTGACCGCCGAACTGCTTGCGCATCGCAGACAGCGCCTTGTTCGCGAAGTCGTCGAGGCTGCGCGAAGCGAAGCGCGACTGTAGCGCGGTCGTGAGCACCGGCGCGGGCACGCCCTCGTCGATCGCGGCGATCGCGGTCCAGCGGCCCTCCCCCGAATCCGAGACCCGGCCCGAAAACTCGTGCAGGTCAGGCGATTCGTGCAGTGCGCTCGCGGTCAGGTCCAGCAACCAGGATCCGACGACACTGCCGCGGCGCCACACCTCGGCCACATCGGGGATGTCGATGTTGTAGCGGTAGCACTCGGGGTTGGACAGCGGCGCGGTTTCGGCATCGCCCTTTTCGATCCGTGCGCCGATGTCGGCGTTGCGCAAAATGTTCAGCCCCTCGGCGAGCGACGCCATCATCCCGTACTCAATTCCGTTGTGCACCATCTTCACAAAGTGCCCGGCCCCGGAGCTCCCGCAGTACAGATAGCCCTTTTCGGCCTGGGCGACCTCACCTTCGCGGCCCGGGGTGCGCGGGGCCGCGTCGACCCCCGGCGCGATGGTGGCGAACAGCGGCTCGGCGTGGGCGAAGGACTTCTCGTGGCCGCCGATCATCAGACAGTATCCGCGCTCCCGGCCCCACACACCGCCGCTGGTGCCGCAGTCAAGGAGGTGAACCCCCTTCTCGTCCAACAGCTTTGCGTGCTTCATGTCGTCGCGGTAGTAGGAGTTGCCGCCGTCGATCACGATGTCGCCGGCCTCCAGCGTCTTGGCCAGCTCCTCGATCACCGAGGTGGTGATGTCGCCCGCGGGCACCATCACCCAGACGACCCGCGGTGCGGTCATCTTCTCGGCCAGCTCGGCGACCGAGGACGCACCCGTCATGCCGTCTTCTTTGGCCAGCGTCTTGACGGCTTCCTCGTCGTGGTCGTACACCACGCCCTCGTGGCCGCCGCTGACCACGCGGCGAATGATGTTGGCGCCCATCCGGCCCAGGCCGATCATTCCGAGCTGCATATCTTGAGTCTCCTTATTTCGACGACTTTGTTTTCTGCGGGAACCACGGCTCTTGCCAGCGGTGGTGACCACGCACCAGGGTCTGGGCTTCCTCGGGCCCCCACGACCCGGGCTCGTACGGGTGGACTTCGCCGGGCTTGTCCAGCAACGGCTGGACAATGCGCCACGTCTCTTCGATGCTGTCCTCCCGGGCGAACAGCCCCCGGTCCCCGGTCAGTGCGGCGTGGAACAGCACTTCGTACGGAGTCTCCGGCTCGCCCAAATCGGTGACGAACAACGAGTCCAGGTGCACGTCGTGCCAGTCGCCGTCGACCTGGGCGGCCAGCTGCATCCGCATGCCCGGGTCGGGATCGATGCGCAGCACGATCTGGTTGGGCTCGGCCGTCCTGCGATGCGGCAGGAATGCCAACTGGGGAACGCGGCGCAAAAACAGCCGCACCTCGGTGACCTTTTCCGTCAGCGACTTGCCGGCACGCAGGAAGATCGGCACCCCGGACCAGCGCCAGTTGTCGATCTCGGTGCGCAGCGCGATGAACGTCTCGGTCTTCGATTTTTTCGCCACCCCGTCGACGTCGGTGTAGCCGGTGTACTGGCCGCGGACGCAACGCTTGGGATCCAGCGGCGGCATGGCGCGGAACACCTCGGACTTCTTGTCGTTGAGGTCATCGGCGGTGTCGCCGACCGGCGGTTCCATCGCCACCATGGCCAGCACCTGCAGCAGATGGTTCTGCACCACGTCGCGCAGCGTGCCGACCTTGTCGTAGAACCTGCCGCGGTCCTCGACACCGAAATCCTCGGCCATCGTGATGTGGATTTCGGAAACGCTGTGCCGATCCCACAGCGCGGCCAGCGCCTGGTTGGCAAACCGCAGACATTCGAGCTCCACCACCGGCTGCTTGCCCAGGAAGTGGTCGACCCGCAGGATCTGGTCCTCGTCCAGCACCTTGTGCAACCGTTCGTTGAGTTCGCACGCGGAGTCGAGGTCATGGCCGAACGGCTTTTCCACCGCGACGCGGGCCTGTTTGACCAGTCCCTCGCGCGCCAGGTTCTCGACGATCGGCGCGAACAGCGCGGGCGGCATCTCCAGGTAGTACAGCGGGCGGTAGTCCGAACCGATCATTTCGGCCAGCCGGTGGTAGAGCTCGCCGTCGGTGACGTCGCCGTGCACGTAGTCCAGCCGGTCAGCCAACCGGTCGAATACGGCGTCGTCGATCTTCTCGCCTGCCTCCTTGATGGCCTTGCGCGCCCGCTTGACCAACTCCGCGACGGTGATCTCGTCGCTGGCCACACCTAGGATCGGGCAGTCGAGCAGCTTGCGGCGCTCGAGGCGGTACAGGGCCCGAAACGTCATCTTGCGCGCGAGATCGCCGGTAATGCCGAAGATCACCAGCAAATTGGACGAATTACCACCATCGTCGGCCAAGACCGAAACCTCCCAAAAGTCACCTCATCGGTTCACTGGAGATTTACTACCCGGGGTGTTCGCACTCAACCCTAGACACTGCTTATGGGGCCGACAACCGGAAGCGTTTTAGCGCTTTGCAAAGATGCGAGATGTGGGTGATGTGCTGCATATCGCCGTCTACGTGCTGGCCGGGATTGTCGTGGTCGAGGCGGCAGCGCTCGGCGTGCTGTGGAAGTTGCTCGTCCGTAGCCGCGAGGAGGCCGAGGAGTTAAGGCAGCGTGCCGACACCCGCAATTGGCTGATATCCGGTGGCCGTGAAGCCGTCAAGACGGTGTGGAACACCGCAAACGTCATGCGCAAACAGGGCTTTGGCGCCGCGGTGCGCAGCAACATCGAGGAGCTCGCCGACTGGGCCGAGGTCGAGCGGCCCGACCTGGCGCGGGTGACGCCGGACGGCCGGGTGGTGATCCTGTTCTCCGACATCGAGGAGTCCACGGCGCTCAACGAGCGCATCGGTGACCGCGCCTGGGTCAGGCTGATCAGCTCGCACGACAAGCTGGTGTCAAGCCTGGTGCAACGCCATTCGGGTCACGTGGTGAAGAGCCAGGGCGACGGGTTCATGATCGCCTTCGCCCGCGCCGAGCAGGCCGTGCGGTGCGCCATCGACATGCAGCACGCGCTGCACAAGGACGCAAAACGCAAGCGGCACGAGGAGATTCGCGTCCGGATCGGCATCCATATGGGCCGTTCGGTACGCCGGGGCGACGACCTGTTCGGGCGCAACGTCGCCATGGCGGCGCGGGTGGCGGCCGAGGCCGTCGGCGGCCAGGTCCTGGTGAGCGAGCCGGTCCGGGATGCGCTACGCGACAGTGACGACATCGGTTTCGACGACGGCCACGACGTCGAGTTGAAAGGGTTCTCGGGTAGCCATCGCCTGTACGCGGTCTACACCGGCCCTCAGGGCGAGTCCGACTGAGCGCCGTGTCCGTTGGATTCGGCCAAGCGCTGATGCAGCCGGGCCCGGACCTCGTCGGGCGTATAGGCCTGCCGCTTGCGCTGATCACGCACCACCAGCGCGCCGCCGGCGACGACGCCCGCGGCCCCGGCCAGCCCAACCCACTTCCATATGCTGCGCATCCACACAGGCTAGCCTTGGGGCCCAATGGACACGTTGCGCGACAAGGTGTGCGTCATCACCGGGGCGGCCAGCGGCATCGGCCGCTCCATCGCGCACGCGCTGGCCGGTCGGGGCGCCCGGGTCGTGGCCGTCGACCGTGACGCCGACGGCATCGACGTCCTGGCCCGCGAGCTGGCCGATCGGGGCGCCGCCGTCCTGGCGCACCGCGCGGACGTTGCGGATCCCGAGGCGTTCCAAGGGGTTCGCGGCGCGGCGCTGCACGAGTTCGGCCGCGTCGACGTCGTCGTCAACAACGTCGGTGTGCTGACAAATGGCCTGCCCCAAGACATTCCGGTAACCGAGTGGCAGCGTATCCTCGACATCAACCTGATGTCCGTGGTCCGCAGCAACGACGCCTTTCTTACACTGCTGCTCGAGCAGGGCAGCGGGCATCTGGTCAACACCGCGTCGTTCGCCGGGCTTTTCACCTACTCGTATGACCGCATGCCGTACGCGGCCACTAAGGCCGCCATCGTTCAGATCAGCGAGGGCCTCGCGATCTACCTGCGGCCCAAGGGCATTGGAGTGTCGCTGCTGTGCCCGGGGCCGGTGTTGACCAACATCGCCGCCGCGGTGCCGACGTTCGGCGGCGGGGCGCCCCTGCGCATCCCGGGTGAACAGTTCGAGCTGCTCGATCCCGCACCTGTCGGGGAGCTGGTCGCCGACGCGATCCTTGCCAACCGATTCTTCGTGCCCACGCATCCGCAGGTCGTCGACGAGCTACGCCGGCGCCTCGACGACTGGGACGCCTATATCGACTACCAGATCTCCCGAGAACCCCGATGAAAGGTGAACCTCCGATGACTGATTCGCGCGCCAAGGGCCTGGAAACGTTCCGGGAAATGCTGCCCGGCCTGATTCCCGACGACGCCACCGGCGTGCGCGACAACGGCATCGCCGGCGAACTCATGGACCTGGGCATCGATCACGTCTTCGGCGCGCTGTGGGCGCGGCCCGGGCTGGACCGGCGCTCGCGGAGCCTGGTCACGCTGGGCGCGCTGATCGCGCTGCGGGCAACCGACGAGCTGAAGTTCCACTTCCAGATCGCGATGCGCAACGGCCTGACTGTCGAGGAAATCGAAGAGGTGATCTACCACATGACCGGCTACGCCGGTTACCCCGCGGCCACCAACGCCCGCAATGTCGCGCGCGAAGTGCTGTCGCGTTCCTAGGCTCTGGACATGCTGACCCTTGACCAGGCACTGAGCGAGACACGCACCGGCGATCTCTGGCTGTTTCGCGGCGGGTCGGGACCCGACCGGGCGATCCGGACGCTGACGAACGCCCCGGTGAATCACGTCGGCATGACCGTGGCCATCGACGACCTGCCGCCGCTGATCTGGCATGCCGAGCTGGGCGACAAGCTCACTGACATGTGGACGGGCTCCAACCACCGGGGCGTGCAGCTCAACGACCTGCGGCAGGCGGTTTCGCAGTGGACCCAGCGCTATCAGCAACGGTGCTGGCTGCGCCAGCTGACGCCGTACGCCACCGCCGAGCAGGAGAACGAACTGCTGCGAGTGATCGCGCGCATGGATGGCACCGCCTTCCCAACGACCATGCGGCTGACGGGCCGGTGGTTCCGCGGTCGGCTGCCCACCATCAACGACTGGGTCCGCGGAATCCCTTTGGTGGACAGGAAGGTTCGTGAGCAGACGCAGCAGCGCCGCGAGCAGCGCAAGATGAGCCTGGCGACGGCGTATTGCGCGGAGACGGTGGCGATCACCTACGAGCAGATGGGTCTGCTTGTCACGGACAAGGATTCGAACTATTTCGATCCCGGTTCGTTTTGGAGCGGCGACACGCTGCCGTTGGCGCCGGGCTATCGGCTGGGCGACGAGATCGAGGTCGCGGTCGGTTAGCCGACCGTGATTTCGCCCATCTCCGACCACCCGGTGGCGTCGAGCGTCTGGCTGATGATCTTGGGCGTGGAGGTCAGCGCCTGCGGGGCTTCTTGGAAGAACCGCTTGACGTGCTCGCTATTGACGTGGACGCTTCCGGCGTCGCCGTCGCGGAACGCCTCGAGCAGGACGTACTCGGCCGGGTTATCCAGGCTGCGCGACCACTCGAACCACAGGTTGCCCTCCTCGGCGCGGGTGGCGGCGGTGTACGACGCGACCCAGTCCGGCCAGCGGTCGGTCCACTCGGGTTTCGTTTCGAATTTCACGACGATGAAGATCATTGCGGGCCTCGTCTCTGGTCACGGCTACCGGCGCGCTCGCCGTCGGTCAGCGTTGCCGGCGAGCGCCGCCAGGATATCGCGCGGTCAGTCCCGAGCATCACTTTTGAGGGATCCAGCAAACACACGACCGAAAACACGAGTGAATGGCCGCCCGGATTATTCGGTATTCGGACAGCGATGCCCTTTAGGGAAAGTGACGCAGCCCACAGGCGCGGCCCGGCCGCGATTACTTCACTTTTCCCAGGCGCGTAATGCGATCAGAGTGACGAATGTTGCGAAGCGATCCGCGGCATTAACCACGACCTGTGCAATTCGATTCTTTATCAATTCGGAATTCCAGGGTCACCCGGCGGGGGCAATTGCGGAGCCGGCGGAGGCGGCAGTTCCGGTGCCGGCGGGGGCGGCGGCGCGGGTGCCGCAACGCCCACCAGAACGGCGGGTGCAGTGACCCTGCCGGACGGCACGCCGGTGTCCAGCGGCGCGTCCGGCGGCGGCGGAGGCGGTGCGAATGGCGGAGGCAACAGCCCGTCGCCCTCCGGGGGCATCGGCAGGAACATGTGGTGGGTGAATCCGGCCTGGTAGGCGCCCGCACCACCGATGTGCACGCCGCCGTGCTCGCCGCTGGACACCGGCGTGCCGTCCGGCAGGGTCACTGCCGTGTGACCGCCGTTCCATCCGATGACCAAGGCATTGGGAGCGGTTCCGTATTGGAAGCCCCGTGCCAAAAGCGCAGCTTCCTCATTGCCCGTGTTAAATCGGCTGCCGAAGACCGGTCGATCAGTTGCGGCATTCGCAACCCATGAAGCCAGTCCCGAGCAGTCAGTCCCGGCCGGAGAATCTCCACCCACAATATACGGCGTCCCCGAGACCTGGTTGACCAGAGACACCAACGCAGCAAGAACAATCATGGCCAGGGACGCTAGCAACAAGATACTTAGCAAGCCAAAATTTGTGGCGCGTATCACGCGTAAATTAAAGAATGGCGTGCGCCGCATTTACAGCAAACTTATTACATAAATGCATCTTTATCGTCACCAATAGCCGGCGCCGGCCCTAAGCGGGCCGCTGGCGTGTCCGACATGGCCACGAGCCGCCAAAAATACGCGCCCAACCTGAACCGCAGACGGCGGCCGTTACGTACGGTGAGTTTGTGTGCTCCCCCGGCCCGGCATGCGTCGCCCGCCCCACCGCGATGTTCCAATATGGTCCTGTCGACATATGCGCGCGCACTGAGGGGGTTCGATGACCGCGGCACTGCCTCCGGCCGGCTGGTACCGCGACCCGTCGGGCGCGCGCGCACAACGCTTCTTCGACGGATCCGAATGGACCGAGCACTACGCGGCCACGCTGTCGGTCGAACAGCGCACCGAAATACTCGAAGAGGCGATCTCCAGCCACTACCCGTGGGCCCGCATCGAGTCCAGCTCGCCCACCCAGGCCGTCCTGTTCCTCGGCGGTGGCGTGTCGGTGCCTGCGCATGTCGTGTTCGCGCTGCTGACCGTCGTCACCTGCGGGCTGTTCGGCATCATCTGGCTGATTGTGGCCGCCACGTCCCCCGAACGACGCGCCTACGTGGCGGTCGACTCGTTCGGCAACGTCACCTTCAACTAGCTCCACCTAGTCGTAGATGACGGCCAGTCCCCGGCGCTCGAGGTCGGCCAGGCCGTCGCGCATGGCTTGCAGCTGTTCGGGTGAATGCCCGACCCAGTCGGTGAGCTCGCCGACGATCTGCACGGGCTCCCGGGTCCGGTAGGAGCGGGTCGGGTTGCCAGGAAACTTCTTGTCGGTCACGTTCGGGTCGTCCTCCACCGCGCCCTGCGGTTCCATGATGTAGATGCGGCCCGGGCCGTCGCCCAGGGCCAGCTCGGCTCCCCACACCGCGGCGTCCAATGTCTGCGTCATATATACGTGGTTGGCGCGGCGCCCGCCGCCGTAGTTCGAGCGCCGCCCGGGGACCAGAAAGTCGCCCGACGAAAGGTCGGCCTTGGTGCCGTGCAGGAACGCACCCGACTCATGCACCTCGAAAGGTTTCGGTGCGCTCGCCACACATGCCCCCATCCGTCGTAGTTCGCGACCGCAAAATTGTGCCGGGCAGTTCACTGCGAGTTCAAGTTTGCGTTGTCTCCCGCTTCCCCGCCGGGGGCAGCACTACGCGCATGACCACTCGCGCACTGAGGAAACCAGCACTGACGTCACTGACGGCCCTATCCGTACTGCTGTGTTCGGCACCCGCTGTCGCGGGCGCCGCCCCGGACAGCAAGTCGGCCTATCTGACCAGCCTCAACCAGCATGGGATCAGTTACGGCGACCCGACGCACATGGTCCAGATCGGCACGACTCTCTGCCACGAGCTGCGCAACAACCTGGTGCCGCAGCAGGAAGCCATCAGCCGGATCCAGAACTTCGGCTACACGGGCGCGCAGGCCAACGTGATCGCGGCCAGCGCCGTGTTGTCGTTCTGCCCGGACATGGACGCTGACGCGAAGTAACCCGCGCCTCAGCTGGAGGCCAATGTAGCTGTGCGGGTTGGTGTTTCGCGTCAGATCGGGGTCCATACCCCGTTGTTGAAGAAGCCCCAAGCGCCCGAGGTCGGGTTCCACATCAGGTGAGCCTGCGGCGCCCACGCCGGTGGCGGCGGCTGCGGCGGGGCCCAGGGCGGCGGCGGTCCCCACGGCCCCCAGCCCGCCGGGGCGGGGCCCTGCCAGTCGTGGCACTGATTCCAGTTCCAGTGATAGTCGGTGCCCCAGGCCGGGTCCCATTGCTGGCCGGGGCACCAGTGGTTGGTGGGCGCGGGGACCGGGGCGGCCTGGGCGATGCCACCGGCCGACCCGGCAGCGCACAGGGCCAACCCGGCGCCCACCAGCAGCCCCGCGGACCGTCTCGCTCGCTTCGCAGTCGCCATCCTCTAAGCATGGTCGACGCCGGGACGTCGCCGCTAGACGTTGGACCGGAATTCGCCTACGTCACCGGCTCTTCGTCCGGTGCGTTGGCGACAGCACCTAGACGGCGCCGGGTTTCCGCCACCGCCCGCCGGATCTCGACGTTCTCGCGCCTTGGCGTGCTGTAAAAATGCTGTGGAACCTTGTCACGACTTCCCGGGGCGGGTCCTACCCAGGAGGGGACGTCATGGTGACCAGAGCCATTGCGCTGATAGCCCTCTCCGTCTGGCTGGCCGCGCCGGCCCATGCCGACGCCACCGACGACGCGTTCATCACCAACCTCGGCACGTCCGGCATGGATTATGGCGCACCCGACCGGGCGATCCAGATCGCCAAGACCGTCGTCTGCGCCACCCTGGGCGAGAACCCGAAGACCAGCAACGCGGACCTGGTCGCCAAGGTCACCAGCGCCACCAACTGGCCACCGCTCAACGCCGCCTACTTCACCGGTGCCGCGATCCAGGCCTACTGCCCCCAGTACGGCTCCCTCACCATGCCCCCGGTCCCGAGTCGGGCCCCCGGTGGTCCCAGCGCCACCCCGTCGCCGTCCCCGACCCCGCCGGTCGAGTCGGCGTAACCAAATCTCTGAGTTCAGGAGTCATCTATGGCCGACACCGATGCCGCAGCGATCCGGGCCGCGCGAGCCGACTGGATCAGTGAGCACCTCGACAGCTACCTGACTTCCGGTGGCACGCGGGGCCACATCTTCGACGTCAGCGGGGTCGGCGGCCGTGAGATGACGACGCACTGCCTGATCAGGTGCGTGGGCCGCAAGTCGGGGAAGGTCTACGTCAGGCCGTTGATCTACGGCAACTTCGGCGGCGAGATCGTGATCGTCGGGTCAAAGGGCGGTGCCGACAAGCATCCGGCGTGGTACTCGAACATTCTGGCGAGCGAGACGATCGGTGTGCAGATCGCGACCCAGGCGTTCGAGGCGACGTGGCGCGAGCCCGAAGGCGAAGAGCGCCACCAGGTTTGGGAATATATGGCTCACCTGTACCCGCCGTACATCACCTATCAGCGGTCGACCAGCCGGCAGATCCCGCTGGTGATGTTGTCGATCGGACGCCCGATCGACGTCTTCACCGCGGACGACTCGCTGTAATCGTTCGACAGGGTCATATCCCGAACTTCGCACGCGCCATGTCGGTGACCGGGGTGAATAGGTTGACGAGGTTTCCGTCGGGATCCCTGAACAACAGCGCACGGTTTCCCCATGGCATCGTCGTCGGTTCGGTGACCACCTCCGAGAGTTGCCCACGGAGTCGCCCCCACTCGGCGTCCACATCGTCCACGAGGAATTCGATGATCGCCGAACGATTTGCGCCGGGCTCGGCAGATCCGGCCCCAAACAGCGCGACCGTTTTGTCGCTGCCAATGGCCAGCGTGCCGACAGCCGTGGGAATCTCCGCGAAAAGTTCGTTGCCCCATACGGCGTTGACACCCGTGACCGTCTCGTAGAAGGTGACCAGCCGTTTCACGTCGGCAGTGATGACACGGGTCGATACGAACTTCATCAGGACCTACTCCTCAGGTTGCCGAAGGCTAGTCGGCTGATGGCGCGGACAACCACATGCTAGGTACGCACCCTGACAAGCTGATCCCGTCCATCCTTCGTTGGCCTAGACGTTGAACCGGAATTCGACGACGTCGCCGAACAACATCAAAACGCTGCGATGACGCTCTCCGCGGGAGAGTTCATGCTCTGGGCGTGCGGACATCGGTGATGGGCCAGGCGACTTCGGTTTTCCACTGAGTCTCGTCCGCAGTGTGCGAGTGATCGCAGTGGTAATACTCGCGGATGCGCGGTCCGACGGCGAGGCCTTGGCCGGCGATGTAGCTGCCCAGCTCGGCGTAGGCGAGATCGATGTCGGCCATTGTGCCGTGATGAATCGTCACGGCGACCGCCGCGGCGGGCACGAGGATGGGTTGGACGGGCCCCAGCTGCCGTGGTGTGTCGACGGGAACGAAGACGGTGGCCTGGCCTGGTTCGTGCCGGAACAGGCTTTCGTCGTATATCCCGCCGGCAGGCCCGGTTTGGTCGACCCGACCGGTAGAAACGGCCGCGCGAACATCGTGTAGGGCTGCGCGCCACCATTTTTCGATGTCGGTGGGATCGACGGTGGCGGTGATGGCGATCGCGGGGATGGTCGACTCGGCGCGCCGGTTGACGGGCTCTGTGCTCGCCGCGTTGTTCAGCAGGGCACGAAGCGAAGTGACCGCGGCTTTCGTCTCGGCCAGCTCGGCCTCGAGGTGATCGATGTGGGTTGCGATCAAGGACTCGCGTTCACCAGCGTCCTGAGCGACAAGAACATCTCGGACGTCCGCGACCGGCATCCGTAGGTCCCGTAGTCGTCGGATCAGTTGAGCGGTCGGCAGTTGATCGAGGGAGTAGTAGCGGTATCCGGTCTCGGAATCGACGTGTACCGGTTCGAGTAGTCCGACGTGGTGGTAATGGTGCAGCGTCTTGACACTGAGGTGGGTCATCGTCGCGAACTGCCCGACGGCAACGATTGCACTCATGGCGGCTCCGGGTCAGGAGGGCCGCTCCCTGCTCGGAAGCGGCCCCACCGGTTAATACTGCGGTTGGGTGTTCTTGATGATGAGCAGGCTGACGATCTTGCGGTCGCGCAGCCGGAAGTAGTTGGTCATGATCAGCGGATCGGGTAAACCGGTCTTGTCATAGTCACCGTCGTAACGGCACCGAACGCACAACATGCCGGCGTTGACGACCATCTCGACGGGCTCTACCGTGACGCGATCGCCGACAAACTCCTTGGCGATGAACGCGCGGATGTGCTCACTGCCCCAGAACTCCCGCGAGAAGTCGTTGACGAGCGCATCGTCGGCGAAGGTTTCCATGATCGCGTCCACGTCAAAGCTGTTGATCGCGGCGATGTGCGCGCTGATCAGGGGGTCCAGTCTGAGTTGTGTAGTCATTGCTTCCTCCTTGGCATTGTGACGCCGAATGTCCGTCGAACACCAGCCTGGGCCCTCCCGTTACAGGAGAGTCAAGCCGTCGATCTGACGGGCCGACATCGTCGTTGGGGAAGCGGGAAAGCTACCGGTCGTGAGACTGCTATCTACACGTTGAACCGGAACTCGACGACGTCGCCGTCGGCCATGACGTAGTCCTTGCCCTCCATCCGGACCTTGCCGGCCGCCTTGGCCGACGCCATCGATCCGGCCGCGATCAAGTCGTCGTACGACACGATTTCGGCCTTGATGAAGCCCTTTTCGAAGTCGGTGTGAATGACCCCGGCGGCCTTGGGCGCGGTGTCGCCCTGATGAATCACCCACGCGCGCGCCTCTTTTGGGCCAGCCGTCAAATAGGTCTGCAGCTTGAGTGTGTGAAAACCGGCCCGCGCCAACGCATCCAAGCCGCGCTCGGTCTGTCCGATCGATTCGAGCAACTCGGCCGCGGACTCGTCGTCCAGCTCCTGCAGCTCGGCCTCGATCTTCGCGTCCAGGAACACCGCGTCGGCCGGTGCGACCATCGCGCACAGCTCGGCCTTGCGAGCGTCGTCGGTCAGCACGGACTCATCCGAATTGAACACGTAGAGAAACGGTTTGGTGGTCATCAGGTTCAGCTCGCGCAGTGGCGCGGTGTCGACACCTGCCGAGAACAGCGTCTTGCCCGAGTTCAGCACGGCCTCGGCGGCGACGGCCGCCTCGTGCACCGGCTTGCGCTCCTTGTTGTTGCGGGCTTCCTTCTCCAGCCGCGGCACGGCCCTTTCCAGCGTCTGCATGTCGGCGAGGATCAGTTCGGTCTCGATCACCTCGATGTCGGAGCGCGGATCGACCTTGCCGTCGACGTGCACGACGTCGTCGTCGGCGAACACCCGCACCACCTGGCAGATCGCGTCGCACTCGCGGATGTTCGCCAGGAACTTGTTCCCCAGCCCGGCGCCCTCGGAGGCGCCCTTCACGATCCCGGCGATGTCGACGAACGTCACCGGCGCCGGCACGATCTTCTCGGACTCGAACAGCTGCGCCAGCTTGTCCAGCCGCGGGTCGGGCAGCGCGACCACGCCCTCGTTCGGCTCGATGGTGGCGAACGGGTAGTTGGCCGCGACCACGTTGTTGCGGGTCAGGGCGTTGAAGAGCGTGGACTTGCCGACATTGGGCAGTCCCACGATTCCGAGGCTCAGGCTCACGGGGAACCAAGTCTAGGCTCGGCCGCACGGCCCGCTGCGCCGGTGCACCGGGCCGTGCCACGCCAGGCATCTTGACAAGCTATTTACGAGCGTTTGGCCGCATTGCCGGTACGGTCTACATGTGTCAGCACAGCGGGGAAGCACGGCAGTAGACGCTGCCCATCGCTCCATTCTCCCGAGCATCGCGGGTGTGCCGTGGTGGACAGCCCTGCTCTTCGCCGTGACCACGACCGCGATCGGGTACGGAATCGACGCCGGGTCCGGCCACAAGCAGCTGACCAGTGTCTTCGCTGTCCTCTATATAGCCGGCTGCGTGGCCGCCGTGCTGGCGGTGCGGCAGGACGGCCTGTTCAGCGCCGTCATCCAGCCGCCGCTGATCCTGTTCTGCGCGGTGCCGGGCGCCTACTGGCTGTTTCACGGCGGCCAGCTCGGCAACATCAAGGACCTGCTGATCAACTGCGGCTATCCCCTGATCGAGCGTTTTCCGCTGATGCTGGGCACCGCTGGAGGCATCCTGGCGCTGGGCCTGATCAGGTGGTACTTCGGGATGTCGTATCGCCCGGCCGCCGGCGAAGACGGCGCCGACGAGAAGGCCGACTCCGCGGCCCCCGCCGTGAAGTCCTTCTTCCTCAGCGGCATCGGCGCGAAACTGAACTCGCTGCTGGGCGTCGGCTCCGACGAGGACGACGAACCCGACGAGGCATCGCCCACCGACGCGAAGCGGGCCCGCCCGTCGCGCCCCTCGCAGCGCGGTACCGGTGGGACTGCCCGGCCGGCGCGCAACGGCCGCTCCGGCGCGCGCTCCGGCCGGGCCGGGTCCGGGCGTACCCGCCCGCCGCTGGACGACGAGCGCGATCCCGCGGCCGAGCCTCGGCGCCGTCGGCGGCCGCCCCGCGACTTCGATCCCGCCGATCCCCCGCGCCGCTCGGGCCGGCGGCCTCGGCCTCAGGATGATTCGGACCCACGCGGCCAGTCGCCGCGGGAGGGCCGCGGCTACCGCGGGCCCTACGAACGCTCGGCGCCGCGCGGCGGCCGCTACGACGACTACGACAGGTACGAGTCGTCCGGAGGGGCGAGGCGGTTCGCGCCGCAGTACGAGTCGTACGACTCCTACGAGCCGCCGTCGGAGCCGCGTCGCCGCCGCCCCGCGCCGAACGGCGCCAACGGCTCCGGCCCGTCCCACCACCCGATCTCGCAGGTCCGGTACCGCGGCTCCGACGAGGAGCGCGCGGAACGGCGAAGCCGGCCCCGGGCGCAAAGCCCGTCGCGGGCGGATTCCTGGGAATACGACGCCTAAGACGCCTCAGAGCATGGATCGGATTTCGCGCGGCAGCGCGAACACCAGCGTCTCCTGGGCGGTCGACACGGGTTGCACCACGCCAAAACCGTTCTCGGCCAACCGTTCCAGCACGCCGCGCACCAGCACCTCGGGTACCGAGGCGCCAGACGTGACACCGACCGTGGTGACGCCTTCCAGCCAGGCCGGGTCGATGTCGTCGGCCCAGTCGACCAAGTAAGAGGCGTGCGCCCCGCCGTTCAACGCCACTTCCACCAGCCGCACCGAGTTCGACGAATTGCGCGACCCGACGACGAGCACCAGCTCGCACTCCGGCGCCATCGCCTTGACCGCAACCTGCCGGTTCTGGGTGGCGTAGCAGATGTCGTCACTGGGCGGATCCTGCAGCTTCGGGAACCGCTGCCGCAGCCGCTGCACGATCTCCATCGTCTCGTCGACCGACAGCGTGGTCTGCGACAGCCAGATCACCTTGTCCTCGTCCCGGACCGTCACCTTGTCCACGGATGCCACCCCGTCGACCAGCTGCACGTGGTCGGGCGCCTCACCGGCGGTGCCGATGACCTCCTCGTGGCCCTCGTGACCGATCAGCAGGATGTCGTAGTCGTTGCGGGCGAAGCGCCGGGCCTCGTTATGCACCTTGGTGACCAGGGGGCAGGTGGCGTCGATGGTGTGCAGGTTGCGTTCGGCGGCCTCGACGTGCACCGTCGGCGCCACGCCATGCGCGGAGAACACCACGATGGCGCCCTCGGGGACCTGGTCGGTCTCCTCGACGAACACCGCGCCTGCCTTCTCCAGGGTGTCGACGACGTGCCGGTTGTGCACGATCTCGTGGCGCACGTAGACCGGGGCGCCGTGCTTCTCCAGTGCGCGCTCCACCGTCTCGACGGCGCGGTCCACGCCCGCGCAGTACCCGCGCGGCTCCGCCAGCAGCACCCGCTTGCCAATCGGCTCGTTGGCCACTGAGCTGGATGCGCCGGGAATACCCATGTCGACAGTCGGCGGCATGACGTCCAGGGTACTTACCGCCGACACGGGCCCGCCAGCTCGCGCCGCTGGGCTTGGCGTTAGCGGCGGCTTAAGGCAATCTTGGACCCATGGCTACGGCACCGTATGGAGTTCGGCTACTGGTCGGCGCGGCGGCGGTTGCCGTCGAGGAGACGATCCGGCTGCCGAAGACGATCCTGATGTACCCGATGACCATAGCCAGCCAGGCGGCCCACATCGTGATGCGGTTTCAGCAGAATCTGGCTGAGCTGGTGATCAAGGGCGACAGCACCCTGGAATCGATTTTCCCGCCCAAGGACGAGAAGCCGGAGTGGGCGACGTTCGACGAGGACCTGAACGAGGGGGGCGACGGCCCGCCCGCCGAATTGCCCGACGGCGCCGGTGGCGATCGCCGGGCCGAGGGCCGGTTCGCGCTGTACTCCGTCGCCGACGCCGCGCACGACGCGGGCGCCCCGGCCAAGCCGGCACGCCAATCGAAGAAGTCGGTCCCCGAGCCGTCGGTGGCGGCCGAGCTTGACTACCCGGCGCTGACGCTGGCGCAGCTGCGGGCGCGGCTGCAGTCGCTCGGCGTCGATGAGCTGGAAGCCCTGCTGGCCTACGAGCAGGCCACCAAGGCCCGCGCCCCGTTCGAGACGCTGCTGGCCAACAGGATCACCCGCGCGACCGCGAAGTGACCCCACCGGCGAATTCGGAAGCGAACTCGGCCGAGAACCCCTTCCCGGTCCGCGCGGTGTCGATCCGCGTCGCCAGCTGGATCGACAAGCTGGGCAGCGTGTGGGTCGAAGGGCAGCTGGCCCAGGTCAACATTCGCGCCGACTCCAAGACCGTGTTCATGGTGCTGCGCGACCCGGCCGCCGACATGTCGCTGAGCGTCACCTGCCCACGCGACCTGGTGCTCAACGCGCCGGTAAAGCTGACCGAGGGCACCCAGGTAGTGGTATGTGGCAAGCCGTCGTTCTACACCGGTCGGGGCACATTCTCGTTGCGGCTGTCCGAGATTCGCGCCGTCGGCGTCGGTGAGCTGCTGGCACGCATCGACCGGCTGCGTCGGCTGCTGGACGCCGAAGGGCTGTTCGACTCCCGGCTCAAGCGGCCAATCCCCTTCCTGCCCAACATGATCGGACTCATCACCGGCCGGGCCAGCGCGGCCGAACGCGACGTGACGTCGGTGGCGGCGGCCCGCTGGCCCGCGGTGCGCTTCGCCGTGCGCAACACGCCGGTGCAGGGTCCCAACGCGGTCGCGCAGATCGTCGAGGCGCTGCGCGAGCTCGACCGCGACCCGGCCGTCGACGTGATCGTGCTGGCCCGCGGCGGCGGCAGCGTCGAGGATCTGCTGCCGTTTTCCGACGAGACGCTGTGCCGCGCCATCGCGGCCTGCCGCACGCCGGTGATCAGCGCGGTCGGCCACGAGCCCGATAATCCGTTGTGCGACTTGGTCGCCGACCTGCGCGCGGCCACTCCGACCGACGCCGCGAAGCGGGTGGTCCCGGACACCGCCGCCGAACAACGGTTGGTCGGCGACCTGCGCCGGCGCAGCGCGCAGGCGTTACGGAACTGGGTGGGCCGCGAACAACGGGCCCTGAACCAATTGCGCAGCCGCCCGGTGCTCGCCGATCCGCTGAGCGCCCTGACGGCCCGAACCGACGAGATTCATCGCGCCCGATCGGCGGTTCGCCGCGACATCACCCGACTGGTCGCCGCCGAAACCGAACGCGTCGGGCACCTGTCCGCGCGGCTTGCCACGCTGGGCCCGGCGGCCACCCTGGCGCGCGGCTACGCGGTGGTGCAGACCGTCGACGCTGAGCCGGCGCGGGTGCTGCGCTCGGTGCGTGACGCGCCGGCAGGCACCCGGCTGCGGGTGCGGGTTTCCGATGGCGCCGTAGCGGCGGTGAGTGAAGGGCTGACCGATGGTCACTGACGAAAACGGCGGTTCGGGCGGCGGCTCCGGCAAGGGAGAAGCCAAGCCGGTTACGCCCATTAGTCAACTCGGCTACGAGGCCTGCCGGGACGAACTGGTCGAAGTCGTCCGGCAGCTGGAGCAGGGTGGACTGGATCTCGACACATCGCTGAAGCTTTGGGAAAGAGGCGAGGAACTCGCTAAACGCTGCGAGGAACATTTAGCTGGAGCCCGCAAGCGGGTCGAGGACGCGTTGGCCGCCGGACAGGGCGACGAGGCCTGATTCGAGCGCACCCGCACCGGGCCGCGCAGAATTTTTTGCCGAATTGGAACACGTTTCAGTTATGCTCTCAGACATGGGTGATTCATCTTTGACGACCGAACTGGGTCGTGTGCTGGTCACCGGGGGCTCGGGGTTCGTCGGCGCCAACCTGGTAACCACCTTGCTCGACCGCGGACATCGGGTGCGCTCCTTCGACCGCGCGCCGTCCCCGCTGCCCCCGCATCCGCAGCTGGACGTGCTGCAGGGCGACATCACCGACAAGGCCGTCTGCGCGCAGGCGGTGGACGGCATCGACACGGTGATCCATACCGCCGCGATCATCGAGCTGATGGGCGGCGCGTCGGTGACCGCCGAATATCGCCAGCGCAGCTTCGCGATCAACGTCGGGGGTACCGAGAATCTGGTGGAGGCCGGACGCGCGGCGGGCGTGCAGCGATTCGTCTACACGTCATCCAACAGCGTCGTGATGGGCGGTCAGAACATTCCGGGTGGCGACGAAACCATCCCCTACACCACGCGATTCAACGACCTCTACACCGAGACCAAGGTCGTCGCCGAGCAATACGTGTTGTCCCAGAACGGCATTGATGGGATGCTGACGTGCGCGATCCGGCCCAGCGGCATCTGGGGCCGCGGCGACCAGACCATGTTCCGCAAGCTGTTCGAGAGCGTGATTGCCGGGCACGTCAAGGTCTTGGTCGGCCGCAAGTCGGCCCGGCTGGATAACTCGTACGTGCACAACCTGATTCACGGTTTCATCCTGGCCGCGCAGCACCTGGTGCCCGGCGGCACCGCGCCCGGTCAGGCGTACTTCATCAACGACGACGACCCGATCAACATGTTCGAGTTCGCCCGGCCGGTGGTGGAGGCGTGCGGCGTGAACTGGCCACGGGTGCGCGTCAACGGGCCCGTCGTGCGTGCGGCCATGACCGGCTGGCAGCGCCTGCACTTCCGGTTCGGGATACCGGCGCCGCTGCTGGAACCGCTCGCGGTCGAGCGGCTGTATCTGGACAACTACTTCTCGGTCGCCAAGGCGTCCCGCGATCTCGGATACCAGCCGCAGTTCACCACCGAGCAGGCGTTGAAAGAATGCTTGCCCTACTACGTGGACATGTTCGGGCAGATGAAGAGTCAGCTCGCGGGCGTTAAGTCAGTCGCGCAGTAAGGAATTCGACGACCCGCTTGCGTGCCTCGTAGGCCGGGTGGCCGTCAGCCTCGCGTACCTCGAGCGTCAGCACCGAGTGCGCCGACTTCGTGAAGCCGTGCTGGTTGCCGGGGCGCGAATCGATCTCGATTACCTCGAACGCTTCGCCCAGCCGCTCCTTGAGCGCGGCGAATCGCTCGCGCGGCGCCATCCAGTCCTCACTGAAACGCAGGCCCATGGCGCACAAGCCGTCGTTGGCGGCGCGAGCGGCGATGGTCGCCATCTCGGATTCGCTCAGCCCGGTGTCGCCACGGCGGGTCCGGCCCAGTGGCAGCGGCACCGACGGCTGCGAAAGCACCGGGGCCAGCACGCTCTCGTCGACCGCGGTGGCCAGCGCGAAGCCGCCGGTGAAGCACTGCCCGATCACGCCAACCCCTTTGCCCGGCGTCGACGCGTTGAGGTCGCGGGCCAGCGCCCGGAGGAAGAGCGACACCGGCCGCTCCTTATTGGTGGCAAAGGCCGCGAATTCCCTTGCCACACAGGCACGTGCGATGCTCGCGGCGCTGTAGCCGGGCGTCGTCGCATGCCCCGCCTCGCCGAACAGCGATGGCATGGCGACGGTGAAGCCGTTGTCCACCAAGTGATTACCCAGGCCCAGCACCCCCGGATGAATCCCGGGCAGCTCCGGAATCAGGACAACGCCGGGGCCGGTGCCCTTACGGTAGACGTCGTGCGTGTGGCCGGCGCCGGTGAACGGGGCCACCACCCATCCGGAAAGGTCTGCTTCGGGTGCGGTCACGAGTCCCTGCTTTCGGTTACCGGCTTGCTAACGGCGGCTGCGATTGGGTCGCGACGGCCAGAGTACGGAACTGCTCGGTGCTGCCGGCGCCGGTGATGGCGAGCTGGGTGACACCGTCCGGCCCGGTCAGCCGGGTGGTCCACACCGGCTCGGCGTCCGCGCCGTTTTGGCCGGACCCGCGGTAGATGACCCAGCTGGTGCCCGCGACATCGACCGCGCCGGTCGGATAGGCCGACGAGTGGATCGAGCCGACCAGCTTGTCCTCGTCGGCGTTGCTCTGGGTCAGGCTCATGTACATGCCGGTGGGGCTGATGTAGCCCACGTTGGACGTGGTCGCATTCAGGTGCTGGGTGTTCGCGGTCCGGCCGTTCTGGATGCTGCCGCGGCCCCCGGAGTTGGCCTGCCAGCCCCCGGGCAGTTCGGGCAGGCGGATGGGAAAGCCCAGCGTCTGGGCGTCCGCGCGCAGCGCGGCCGGTGCGTCGAAGGACGGGATGGTGCCGTTGCTCGACCCGCCGGGCTGAAACGAGCACATCCCGACCAGCCCGGCCAGCACGACGCACCCGATCAGCAGTGGCGCCAGCGACCAGAACATGTCGCGGCCGTCCTGCAACAGCCGTGATTTGGCGGGCCTGGCCACGGGAGCCGGCTCGCCCGCTGCGTCGGCATTCGGCTGCGGCTCCTCGGTCACCCCCCGAGTATCCCAGCCCGCGGTCAGCAGCCGCAGCCCAGCTCCAGCGGACCGATCTGGCTCTGGGACAATTGGCAACCATGACAGCTGAAGGCCAGGGCTCGTTGGGATCCGGTTCGGCGGCCGCGGTACGCCCGCGCAAAGAGGCCCCCGACCGCAACCTCGCCCTGGAATTGGTGCGAGTCACCGAGGCCGGCGCCATGGCCGCAGGTCGCTGGGTAGGTCGCGGCGACAAGGAAGGCGGCGACGGCGCGGCGGTCGACGCGATCCGCGAGCTGGTGAACTCCGTCTCGATGCGCGGGATCGTGGTGATCGGCGAGGGCGAGAAGGACGAGGCGCCCATGCTGTTCAACGGCGAAGAGGTCGGCAATGGCGACGGGCCGGACTGCGACTTCGCCGTCGACCCGGTCGACGGCACCACGCTGATGAGCAAGGGCATGCCCAACGCCATCTCGGTGCTGGCGGTGGCCGATCGTGGCGCGATGTTCGACCCGTCGGCGGTGTTCTACATGAACAAGATCGCCGTCGGCCCCGAGGCCGCGCACGTGCTGGACATCACGGCGCCGATCACCGACAACGTCCGGGCGGTGGCCAAGGTCAAGGAGTTGTCGGTGCGCGACATGACGGTGTGCATCCTGGACCGCCCGCGGCACGCGCAGCTGATCGAGGACGTCCGCGCCACCGGGGCGCGCATCCGGCTGATCACCGACGGTGACGTCGCCGGCGCCATTTCGGCCTGCCGGCCGGACTCGGGCACCGACATGCTGGCCGGCATCGGCGGCACGCCGGAGGGCATCATCGCCGCCGCGGCGATCCGCTGCATGGGCGGGGCGATCCAGGCGCAGCTGGCCCCGACCGACGAACCCGAACGCCGCAAGGCGCTCGACGCCGGCTACGACCTGGACCAGATCCTGACCACCGAGGACCTGGTGTCGGGCGAGAACGTGTTCTTCTGCGCCACCGGGGTCACCGACGGCGATCTGCTCAAGGGCGTGCGCTACTACCCCGGCGGCTGCACCACGCAGTCGATCGTGATGCGCTCGAAGTCGGGCACCGTCCGGATGATCGAGGCCTACCACCGGCTCTCGAAGCTCAACGAGTACTCCGCCATCGACTTCACCGGCGACAGCTCCGCCGCCTATCCGCTGCCGTAGCTCGCCTTCGATACGCCGCCAAACTCCGACGAAGAGGAACCAATCCATGGCCGAGGACGCCGAATACCGCATTGAACACGACACCATGGGTGAGGTCCGGGTGCCCGCAAAAGCGTTGTGGCGGGCCCAAACCCAGCGTGCGGTGGAGAACTTCCCGATCTCGGGACGCGGCCTGGAGCGCACCCAGATTCGCGCATTGGGCCTGCTGAAGGGCGCCTGTGCGCAGGTGAACGCCGACCTCGGGCTGCTGGCACCGGAGAAGGCCAAGGCGATCATCGCCGCGGCCACCGAGATCGCCGACGGCAAACACGACGACCAGTTCCCCATCGACGTCTTCCAGACCGGTTCGGGCACCAGCTCCAACATGAACACCAACGAGGTGATCGCCAGTATCGCTGCGGCCAAAGGGGTTACGGTGCACCCCAACGACGACGTCAACATGTCGCAGTCGTCGAACGACACCTTCCCGACCGCCACCCACATCGCGGCCACCGAGGCCGCGGCGCGCCATCTGATCCCCGCCCTCGAGGTGCTGCACGAGGCGCTGGCGGGCAAGGCCAGCGAGTGGCACACCGTGGTCAAGTCCGGCCGCACGCACCTGATGGACGCCGTGCCGGTGACGCTGGGCCAGGAATTCAGCGGCTATGCACGCCAGATCGAAGCCGGAATCGAGCGGGTGCGCGCCACCCTGCCGCGGCTGGGCGAGCTGGCGATCGGCGGCACCGCGGTGGGCACCGGGCTCAACGCGCCCGACGGGTTCGGCGCCAAAGTCGTTGAGGCGCTGGTTAAGTCGACCGGTTTGACCGAGCTGCGCACCGCGGCCAACTCCTTCGAGGCGCAGGCCGCACGCGATGGCCTGGTGGAGGCGTCCGGCGCGCTGCGCACCATCGCGGTCTCCCTGACCAAGATCGCCAACGACGTCCGCTGGATGGGCTCCGGCCCGCTGACCGGCCTGGCCGAGATCCAGCTGCCCGACCTGCAGCCGGGCAGCTCGATCATGCCGGGCAAAGTGAATCCGGTTCTACCGGAAGCGGTTACGCAGGTTGCCGCGCAGGTGATCGGCAACGACGCCGCCGTCGCCGTCGGCGGCCTGTCCGGCGCCTTCGAGCTCAACGTCTACATCCCGATGATGGCCCGCAACATCCTGGAGTCGTTCAAGCTGCTGACCAACGTGTCGAAGCTGTTCGCCGAGCGCTGCATCGTCGGCCTGAAGGCCAACGAGGAGCACCTGCGCGAGCTGGCCGAGTCCTCGCCGTCGATCGTGACGCCGCTGAACTCGGCCATCGGCTACGAGGAGGCCGCCGCCGTCGCCAAGCAGGCCCTCAAGGAGCGCAAGACGATCCGCCAGACCGTCATCGACCGTGGACTGATCGGAGACAAGTTGTCGATCGAGGAGCTGGACCGCAGACTCGACGTCCTGGCGATGGCGAAGGTCAAGCCCGCATGACGGCGCCCCCCGGCGGCCCCTACGACCAAGGCCCCTACGGAGCGAATCCGTATGGGCAGGAACCACAGTGGGGTCCCCCGCCGCAGGGCGGCCAGCAGCAAGGTGGTCAGCCGCAGAACAACCCCTACGCGCCGCCCACCGGCCCGTACCCGTACCCGCCACCCGGCGGCCCGTACAGCACCGGCCCGTACCCGTCGCAGCAGTACCCGCAGGGCGGCCCGCAATATCCCGGTGGCCCCTACGGTCAGGGTCCCTACCCGCCCGGACCCCCGCCGGGCGGCGGCAATTCGAAGCTGCCCTGGCTGATCGTCGGCGGCCTCGCCCTGCTGGGCGTCATCGCGCTGATCGCGACCCTGGTGGTGGTGCTGGGCGGCAACGACAACAAATCGCCGAGCGCCGCGCCGTCCACCTCATCGACGACGGCGAGCGCCCCCACCTCGCCGCAGAAGGGCGGCGGGCAGACGGCCACCGACTGCACCCCCAACGCGTATGCCGGTCAAGCCCCGACCGGCGACACGCTGAGCGCGGGCAAGCTGTCCTTCCCGGCCAGCCTCGCCCCGGGCTGGTCCCCGTTCGCAGATGACCAGGACCCCAACCTGATTAGCGCGGTCGGCGTCAGCATGGACGTGCCCGGCGCGAGCCAATGGATGATGTCGGCCGAGGTCGGTATCACCAACTTCGTGCCCAGCATGGACATCGCGGCGCAGGCGTCGAAGCTGATGCAGTGCGTGTCCAACGGCCCCGGCTACGGCAACTCGCAGCCCACCCTGGGACCGCTGAAGACCTCGTCGACCACCGTCGACGGCGTCAAGGCCGTCCGGGTCGACGCCGACGTCACGATCGCCGACCCGACCCGGGGGGTCAAGGGTGACTCCGTCGTCATCATCGCGGTCGACACCAAGCCGGTCACCATCTTCATGGGCACCACGCCCATCGGCGATGCGGCCTCGGCGGGCATCGTCAACAAGATCGTCGGTGCGCTGAAAGTCGCCAGGTAGCGCCCTTTTCAGTTAGGCGGGGCCCGCGGGCGCCGAGACATGCGTGGCCTCCGACCGCCCGCGCAGCACGGTGGAATAGCACTCCGCCCAGTGCTGTCGCTCGGCGTCGTCGGCCCGGTCGATCGCCCCCGCCGAGCACAGGATCCGCCGGTCGGCCGTTTTGGCCAGGTCGGCCAGCCGCGCGGCCTCGTTGACCGCATCGCCGATTACCGTGTATTCGTAACGGTTTTCGGCGCCGATGTTGCCGGCGAAGACGCGGCCCGCCGAGACCCCGATGCCGAAGTCGACCACCGGCAACCGGCGCAGCTGGACGCCCAGGTCGCGCGCGGTGGCCAGCGCCGCCGACGCCGGCTCGTCCGTCCGTAGCGGCACCCCGAAGACGGCCAGCGCCGCGTCGCCCGCGAACTTGTTGATCAGCCCGTTGTGTTTGTCGACGGCCTCGACGACGATCCGGAAGAAGTCGTTGAGCACATCGGCGACCTCTTGCGGCGCACGGCTTTCCGCGAGCTGCGTGGAGCCCACGAGATCGATGAAGAGGACGGCCGCCTCGACCACGTCCCCGGACAGCGACGCGCCCTCTTCGAGGGCGCGCTGGGCCACGTCGGCCCCGACGTGGCGCCCGAACAGATCGTGCAGCCGGTCGCGTTCGGCGAGGCCGGTAACCATGCGGTTGAATCCCGCTTGCAGACGGCCGATTTGGGAGCGCTCGTAGACATCCACATGCGTCTCGATCCGGCCGTGTTCCACCTCCGCCATCGCGTCGACCACCTCGCCGAGCGGATCGGAGATCGAACGAGACGTCAAAATCATCGTGGGCAACCCGAGCAGCAGCGCCGCCAGCGACACCACCATGATCGGGACGTCCACCGACGCGGATTGCGCGATGAGCCACCCATAGGAGCGCATGACGACGAAGGCCGCTATCACGCCGAAAGGCAGTGCGCTGCACAGGAACCAGAGCAAAATCAGGCGCGCGAACACTCCGGGGGCGGCCACCCGCGGCTCGGAGCCACGGGTGGCGGCCCCAACGACCGGCCGCAGGATGCGCTGGGTGAACAACAGGGCGGTGCCTATGGTCGCCGACCCGCCGAACAGCACACCGAGCGAAATCGGCAACAACAGCGCCGTTCCGGTGGAGCGATTCACCAACACCGATATCGCGCCGCTGATGACCCAGGCCGTCACCAGGATGGCCGCCTGCTGGCCCGAGAGTCTGGTCGCGGTTTCCCGTTGCTTCGGATTCGGTTCCTTGCCGGCGGCGAACCATCGCAACGTTGGAAGAACGTGCAGCACGCCTACTATCGCGACGCCGAGGGTGCCCAGCACACCCAGGACTGCTATCGCTATGGTGCCGTGCTCGGTCAGCGCAATGGATGGATGTCGCCCGAGCGGGATGAGGATGGCCGCGGCGTCGAGCAGGCCCAGGACGTAGGCAAGCGCGAGCGCAACCGCGTATTCAATCGATAACCGCCGGGCCGACTTTCGCTGTCCGGTCGCCGTCGCGACGGCCGACCGGCGCCAAGGCCGCGTAACCCAATCCCGAAGCCGGACAGTCATTTACGCGCCGTTGTTCGGGCCGCCGGAATTCTGGCCCGGAATGTCGGTGATGGGGAAGTTCGGCATCGGCTTGGGCGAGGGCGTGTTGGGCAGCGTCGGGATCTCGCCGGGCGGGATGTCGTGCAGGACGTTGGCCGGCGGCCCGTTTTCCCGGCCGCCGTAGCTGCTGCCCGGCGCCCTGGGCCCCAGCAGTTCGCTGACCGTCACCATCCGGTAGCCGTTGGCCTTGAGGACGGGGATGAATTGGTAGACCAGGTCGACGGTGCTCGAGTAGGTGTTGTGGAAGAGCACCACCGAACCCGGTTTGATGTAGGTCATCAGCATGTACCGCGTCGCGGCGGTATTCGAATCGTTGGCCCAGTCGAAAGGTATTACATCCCAAAGTATTTCGGCCAGACCGAACTGGGCCGCGGTCTGTCGCACGGCCGGGGTGGACAACCCGCCGGCGGGCCGGTACAGCGTCGGCGTCCGACCGGTGGCCGCGGCGATCGCGTCGTTGGCTTTGGAGAACTGCGCGGCAACGTCCTCGGGCGGCAGCGTCGACATGTTGGGGTGTTCCCAAGTGTGACTGGCGATCTCCATGCCGGCGTCGGCGATGCGCTTGGCCCCCGCCGGGTTGGCCGCCACCTTGTTCCCGATCAGAAAGAAGGTGGCCTTGGCGTCGTTGTCCTTCAGGATCTGCAGCAGCCGTTCGTCGAACGGCCCCGGGCCGTCATCGAACGTCAGCGCCACACACTTGACCACCGCGCAGCTCACGTTGTCCGCACGCGTGACGTGACCGGTCAGCCCGCCGACCAACAGGACCGCACCGGCCGCCACCACGCCGAACACGGTCCGCCAGTAGCGCCATGCCTGGCTGTCGGGTCGTTTCGGCATCCTGGCAGCCTACCCGTCGTCGACCGTGCGTCCGGGGCGCGGAAGCAGGCTCACATCGCGGTCAGTGCGGCCCGGCGATTTCCTCGAGCATCTCGGTGACCAGGGCCGCGATCGGCGATCGCTCGCTGCGCAGCAGCGTGATGTGCGCGAACAGCGGGTGGCCCTTGAGCTTCTCGATGACGGCCGCGACGCCGTCGTGGCGGCCGACGCGCAGGTTGTCCCGCTGGGCGATGTCGTGGGTGAGCACCACCCGCGATCCGGTGCCCAGCCGCGACAGCACCGTCAGCAGCACGTTGCGTTCCAGCGATTGCGCCTCGTCGACGATCACGAACGAGTCGTGCAGCGAGCGGCCCCGGATGTGGGTCAGCGGCAACACTTCCAGCATGCCGCGCGACAGCACTTCCTCCAGCACCGCCGGGCTGGCCAGTCCCTCGAGTGTGTCGAAGACGGCCTGCGCCCAGGGGCCCATCTTCTCGCTCTCGCTACCGGGCAGGTAACCCAACTCCTGGCCGCCGACGGCGTAGAGCGGGCGGAAGACCACGACCTTGCGCTGGGTACGCCGCTCCAGCACCGCCTCGAGGCCTGCGCACAACGCCAGCGCCGACTTGCCGGTGCCCGCCTTGCCGCCCAGCGACACGATGCCCACCGACTCGTCAAGCAGCAGGTCGAGCGCGACGCGCTGCTCGGCGGAGCGGCCGCGCAGTCCGAACACCTCACGATCGCCGCGCACCAGTTGCACGCGTTTGTCCGCGTTGACCCGGCCCAGCGCGTGCGAGCTGCCGCCCAGCAGCCGAACCCCGGTGTGGCACGGCAGGTCTCGAGCGTCCACCAGGTCGATCTCGCCCTCGGCGAACAGCGCGTCGATGTCCTCGGTCGCGGTCTCGATCTCGCGCATGCCCGACCAACCGGACGCCACCACGTCCTGCGCGTGGTACTCGTCCGCGGCCAGACCCACCGCCGCGGCCTTGACCCGAAGCGGAATGTCCTTGCTCACCAACGTAACTCGCCTGCCCTCGGCGGCGAGGTTGGCGGCGCAGCTCAGGATCCGGGAGTCATTGCTGTCGTTGCGGAAGCCGCTGGGCAGCACCGTCGGGTCGGTGTGGTTGAGCTCGACGTGCAGCGTACCGCCTTGTGTCCCAACGGGAATGGGCTGATCCAGCCGCCCATGCTCCAGCCGGAGGTCATCGAAGAGCCGCAATGCCTGGCGCGCAAACCAGCCCAGCTCATGATGATGGCGTTTGGCCTCCAGCTCGCTGATCACCACCAACGGGACCACCACCTCGTGCTCGGCGAACCGGCTGCAAGCCCAGGGGTCGGACAGCAGCACCGAAGTGTCGATCACGTAGGTCCGGATTTCGGTCACGAAGCGCTCCTCGTGCGGGATAAGCCCGCGCGGACCCGCGCAAGCATGTCGGCGGGAACGGCGACACGAGGACCGGGGCCGGTCCTCCCCTGCTATGACGGGAAGTGCCGCCCTGGCTGCAAAACATGACGCTAGCCATCGAGAATGACGCTACTCTCGTCGACGCTTAGCCGCCGCGCAGGCGCGCCGGACGCCGGCGTCGCCGGGGGCACGAGAAAACGAATTGTGGGGGTCGGCTCAGCCGATGACGAATTGCTTCAGTTGGGGCTCGTCGGCCACGCCCCAGTCGACGATGCGGTCCGAGATCGCCTGGCGCAGATCCGAGACGTCGAAAATCCCGGCGTCGGCAACGTTTTGCACCTTGTCCTGATACGCCTCGATGTCGGCGCCGACGACCTTGAGGTCGGCCGCGCGGGTGGCGATCGCGGCGATCGTCTCGTCGCGGGTGTACTTGAGGCAGTGCGCGACGAGGTTGGAGAACAACAGTTCATGGCGCACTTCGTCCCGGGCAATCCGGTCGATCATGCCGGCCAGGATGGGCTCCTCGAGCTTGGCTGCGAGGTGCTGGCAGAACACGGCGTGGGTGCGCTCGGTGAGCGCCATGAACACCAGCGTTTCCACCTGCGTGTAGGTGTCGGCGCGGTAGCCCTGCATCAGGTACTGGACGCGGACCTCTTCGTTGGCCGCGGGATCGATCTCGCGGGTCACCACGAAGTACTCGCGCAACGCGATGGCGTGCAGATGCTCCTCGGCGGTCCACCGGCCGAGCCAGCGGCCCCAATAGTCCTCGAGGATGAAGTGCTCGACGAGCTCGCGGTGGTGCGCGGCCAAGTCGTCCTTGAGCAGCAGCAGGATCTCGCAGGCGTCGGTGAAGGCACGCGGAAGCGTCATGCTGGACGGGTCCCAGTCGCGGCCGCCGAGGAAGGCGTAGTTCTCGCCCCGTTCGAACGGTACGTAGTCGTGGGCGAACCAGATGTCGTCGGTGCCGATGTGGCGAGCCATCTCCGCCTCGACGATGGGCTCGAGCTCCAGGGTCAGCGCATTAGCGACAGGTTTCTGTGCCATGCAAGTAACTGTAACCCGTAGACACAGGTTTAATAAAACGGCCGCGCCGTGTCGCGACCACCGGCCGGCTTTACCGCGGGAGCTAGAGCTCCAGGCCCGGGTAAAGCGGATTGGCGGCCAGCAGTTCGGCCGCGGCCGCGTTGACCCGCTCGGCGGTGCCGTCGGCTAGCGAGTACTTCGCCTTGGAGCTGCCTTCGGGCGCCGTGTTGGTCAGCACGTCGATCATCAGCTCGGCCACCCGGTCGAATTCGTCGGGACCGAAGCCGCGGGTGGTCAGCGCCGGGCTGCCGAGCCGGATGCCGCTGGTGTACCAGGCGCCGTTGGGGTCGGCGGGGATGGCGTTGCGGTTGGTGACCACGCCGGCGTCCAACAGGGCCGACTCGGCCTGGCGCCCGGTCAAGCCGAACGAGGTGACGTCGAGCAGCACGATGTGGTTGTCGGTGCCCCCGGTGACCAGCTGGGCGTCGCGCTTGAGGAAGCCGTCGGCCAGGGCCTGGGCGTTGTCGGCGACCCGCTGCGCGTAGGCCTGGAACGCGGGCTGCCTCGCCTCGGCGAGCGCGACGGCCTTGGCCGCCATCACGTGCGACAGTGGCCCGCCGAGCACCATCGGGCAGCCCTTGTCGACGGCGTCGGCGTACTCGGGTTGGCACAGGATCAGGCCGCCGCGCGGACCGCGCAGCGACTTGTGCGTCGTCGTGGTCGTGACGTGGGCGTGCGGCACCGGATCCTCGTCGCCGGTGAACACCTTGCCCGCCACCAGGCCGGCGAAATGCGCCATGTCCACCATCAGCGTGGCGCCCACCTCGTCGGCGATCTCGCGCATCGTCGCGAAGTTGACCCGGCGCGGGTAGGCGGAGTAGCCGGCCACGATCACCAGCGGCTTGAATTCACGCGCGGCGGCCGCGACGGCGCCGTAGTCGATGAACCCGGTGTCGGGGTCGGTGCCGTAGCTGCGCTGGTGGAACATCTTGCCGGAGATGTTGGGACGGAAGCCGTGGGTGAGGTGGCCGCCGGCATCCAGCGACATGCCCAGCAGCCGCTGGTTTCCCAACTTGTTGCGCAGCTTCTCCCAGTCCGCCTCCGACAAGTCGTTGACGTGCTTGGCGCCGGCGTCGGCCAGGCCCGGCGCCTCGACCCGGGTGGCCAAGATCGCCCAGTACGCAACGAGGTTGGCGTCGATGCCCGAGTGCGGCTGCACGTAGGCGTGCGGCGACCCGAACAGTTCACGGGCGTGCTCGGCGGCGATGCTTTCCACGGTGTCGACGTTCTGGCAACCCGCGTAGAAGCGGTGTCCGATGGTGCCCTCGGCGTACTTGTCCGACAGCCAGGTCCCCATCGTCAGCAGCACCGCCGGCGAGGCGTAGTTCTCGCTGGCGATCAGCTTGAGCGAAGCGCGTTGGTCGGCGAGCTCTTTGCGGGTCGCCGCGGCGATGCGAGGTTCGACGGACTCGACCACCTGCAGTGCCGCTCGGTAGGCAGCGCTTGCGGTGTCGGCGTATTCGGCGCCCGGTGACGTGGTCGAGGTGGCGGTGTGGGGCGAGTCGGCGGACATGCGAACGAGAGTAGTCGGCCAGCTGAACCCACTGCGAGGCTGCTCTGGCTATCAACCCGTGCTTTTGCCAGCCCAGCCGTCGGGCGTGTGGTGGTTGCTGCCACACTGAGCACTATGCCGCGGCTGAGCGAGCCGAGCCCTTATGTGGAGTTCGACCGAAAGCAATGGCGTGCGCTCCGTATGTCGACGCCGCTGGCCCTCAGCGAAGAGGAACTGGTAGGCCTGCGCGGCCTGGGTGAGCAAATCGACCTGCTCGAGGTCGAAGAGGTCTACCTGCCGCTGGCCCGGCTCATTCACCTTCAGGTCGCCGCCCGGCAGCGCTTGTTCGCCGCGACGTCGGAGTTCCTCGGCGAACCGCAGCAGAACCCGGACCGGCCGGTGCCCTTCATCATCGGTGTCGCGGGCAGCGTGGCGGTCGGCAAGTCGACCACGGCCCGTGTGCTGCAGGCGCTGCTGGCCCGCTGGGAGCACCACCCCCGCGTCGACCTGGTCACCACCGACGGCTTCCTGTACCCCAATGCCGAGCTGGATCGGCGAAACCTGATGCACCGCAAGGGTTTTCCGGAAAGCTATAACCGCCGGGCGCTGATGCGATTCGTGACCTCGGTGAAATCCGGTTCCGACTACGCGTGCGCGCCGGTGTATTCGCACCTGCGCTACGACGTGCTGCCCGGGGCCAAGCACGTGGTCCGGCACCCGGACATCTTGATCCTGGAGGGTCTCAACGTCCTGCAGACGGGCCCGACCCTGATGGTGTCGGACCTGTTCGACTTCTCGTTGTATGTGGACGCCCGCATCGAGGACATCGAGCAGTGGTACGTGTCGCGCTTCCTGGCCATGCGCAGCACGGCGTTCGCCGACCCGCAGTCACACTTCCACCACTACTCGGCCCTCAACGACCCCAAGGCCGTCGCCGCCGCCCGCGAGATCTGGCGGTCGATCAACCGGCCCAATCTGGTGGAGAACATTTTGCCGACCCGGCCCCGCGCCACCCTGGTGCTGCGCAAGGACGCCGACCACTCCATCAACCGGTTGCGCCTGCGCAAGCTCTAAGGTTCGAAATGGCCGGCGCGGGGCGGCACTCCGCAGGGGTGGAGCGGAGGCGCCCCGCACCGGCGGGCAGAGAGTTACGCCGGTTCGAGCCGGCGCACCCCCAGGTACTGCAACCGTGCGAACGCCGCGGTGTACATCGCGCTGGCCAACGATGCGGCGATCCCCGTAGCGGTCATCGGCACGGCCTCGGCGGCCGCCACGGCGCCCACGGTGAAAGCGGTGTTGGCGGCGACGAAGCCGATGCCGGCGCGACGCAGGTCCGACGTGGCCCCGAGGCCGAGACCGACCACCCCGTACAGGATGAAGAAGACGGCCAGCCCGTACTCGACGCCGGGGGGCAGGCCGCTCAGCGACGACAGCGGGTCGGCGACGAGTGCGACGGCCAGACCGCACACTCCCGTCAACGCGGCGTCGGCGCGGATGGCGAAACGCAACAGTGAGTCGGTCGAGTCGTACAGGCGCCTGGTTTGGATACCGGATACAGCGGTCATGTGGTTACTCCTCGCGATGGCGGTTGGGGTCGGACAGCTTTGAGGGAGCCACCGGAGCACTGCCAAATCGACGCGTGGCGTTGCCAGTTACTGCCACGGAGAGAAAGACGAGCTATTCGTGCCCGATATTCCCTTGCTCGGCGACGAATTCAGATTCAGACGGCAATTGCTTCGACGACGCTGACCGGTGACACCGTCTTCACCACCCTCGTCATGCGAAACCCGGCGCGGCCCAGCAGCTCGCCGTATTGGTCGGCCGTGCGCTCCCGAGCGCCGGCCCCGACGAGCATTTCCAGGTCCAGCCAGTTGCCGACGAACTCGCGGTCGTGGCCGGGGAGGACGAACTCCACCAGCAATACGTGCTTGCCGGGCCCGGCCGCCGTCCGCATGTTGCCCAGGATCTGCACCGCCTCGTCGTCGGGCCAGTCGTGAATGATGTGCTTGAGGACGTACGCGTCGCCGCCCTCGGTCACGGTGTCGAAGAAGGAGCCCCCGGCCACCCGAACCCGGTCTGCCACCCGATAGTGCTCGAGTAGGGCCGGGGCGTCCGCGACGACGTGGGCCTGGTCGAACAGGATGCCGCGGGCTTGCGGCGTGGCCTGCAGAATCGCGGACAGGAACCGGCCGTGGCCGCCGGCGACGTCGACGATCGTCGCGTACCGGCTGAAGTCGTAGCCGGCGATGACCGGCGCGATCGCGAGCTCGGATACGCCCGTCATGGCGTCATTGAAGATCTCGTCGAGTTCCGGTTCGCTGGCGATCCACTCGAAGGCCGACTTGCCGCGCAGGGCGGGGATGACGGCCTGGCCGGTGCGAATCGCGTCGGTTAAATGGCTCCAGTGCTCCCGATGCTGGGGCGCACCGGTAAAACGCGCGAAGGCCCGCAGCGAGACGTCGGCGTCGCTGCGCAGCGTGTCCCCCAGCGGGGTGAGGGCGTAGCGCCCGTCGCCCAGCTTGCGGAAGACGCCGCGGCTGATCAACGCCCGCAGCAGGCGGCGGACGGTGTCGGCGTCCGCGTCGAGCGCGGCGGCCAGCTCGTCGATCGACAGCGGGCCCTTTGCCAATGCGTCAGCGATGCCGAGGTCGGCCGCCGCGGTAATCGCCTGCGCAACCCAGGCATTGCCGATCAGCTCCATCATCGCGGCCGGCGGCGGCACCATGCGTTGGTGCAGCTGGCCAAGGTGATGTCGGGCGATCTCGATCGCCCGGACGACTCGGGCAGGCGGAATCAATGGCGAAAACATAAGTCCCCCTTAAGGACTCGATGTGAACACATTGCGGACCGGTCGGTCGCACACAACGTATTCGCTGCCGAGCGCCCGCGGGATGGGTCGTTTGACCGTTACAACCAGCGTTGTCAGCGCGGGGGCCAATCGCTGGGGACGGCGACGCGTCCGCGCAGATCGGCCACGAGCTACTTGCCGTACCTGCGATGCCGCTGGCTGTAATCGCGCAGGGCACGCAGGAAATCGACCCGGCGGAACGCGGGCCAGTGCGCCTCGCAGAACCACATCTCCGAGTAGGCGCTCTGCCACAGCAGGAAGCCGGACAGCCGCTGCTCCCCCGACGTGCGAATCACCAGATCCGGATCGGGTTGTCCATAGGTGTACAGATTTTCGGAGATGCCCTCGACGGTCACCGCGTCGACGAGCTCCTCGCCGGTCGCGCCGTTGGCGAGCTCCTTGTTTAGCAGCGCGCGCACCGCGTCGACGATCTCGCGCCGCCCGCCGTAGGCCACCGCGACATTGACGTGGAAGGGCGCGGTGCCCGGTGTCGACTCCACCGCGTCACGCAGCCGGCGCGCCGGTTCCTCACCGAGTAGCTCGAGGTCCCCGACCGTGCGCACGCTCCAGCGATTCGCCGGTGCGCAGATCTCCTCAACGACGTCGGTGATGATCTCGATGAGCGCGGCCAACTCGTCGGCGTCGCGCTGGAGGTTCTCGGTGGACAGCAGGTACACGGTGGTCATCTCGATGCCGGCTTGCTCACACCAGCGCAGCATCTCGGCGATCTTCGCCGCGCCCATCCGGTAGCCGTAGCTGACGTCGACGTAGCCGGCGTCGCGCGCCCAGCGGCGGTTGCCGTCGCACAGCACCGCGATGTGCCGGGGAAGGTCGGACTTGTAGGCGGCCAGACCCTGCCGCAACCGCAGCTCGTAGACGCGGTACAACGGCTCTTTGAACCGTGGCGGGATAACCTCCACGAAGATCCACCCTACTGTGGGCGTCAGCAAAATCCGGCGTGCAATCCCAGCAATATCGCGGGCAGTTCACGGCCGTCCCCGGCTTATCGCCCACTAGTGTTGGTCGGTATGAGTGGGCAGACCAGCACAGCCACCTCCGAGGAATCCGAACCCCGGGGACTCGCGGCCAACGCCACACAGCAGTTGGTCGAGGGCGTCACCCGGGTGCTGACCAAGCCGCGCTTCCGCGGCTGGATCCACGTGTATTCGGCGGGCACCGCCGTCTTCGCGGGCGCCTCGCTGGTCGCGGTGTCGTGGGCGGTGGGCTCGACCCGGGCCGGCCTGGCGACGCTGCTCTACACCTTCGCGACCATCATCATGTTCAGCGTCAGCGCCACCTATCACCGCGTGCACTGGAAGTCCGCGACCGCCCAGAAGTGGATGAAGCGGGCCGACCACTCGATGATCTTCGTGTTCATCGCGGGCAGCTACACGCCGTTCGCCCTGCTGGCGTTGTCGCCCGCCGACGGCCGCGTCGTGCTGTGGATCGTGTGGGGCGGCGCGGCGGCCGGGATCCTGCTGAAGATGTTGTGGCCGTCGGCGCCGCGCTGGGTGGGCGTGCCGCTCTACATCCTGCTGGGCTGGGTGGCGGTCTGGTACACCGCGGAAATCCTGCACAACGCCGGGGTGACCGCGATGGTGCTGCTGTTCGTGGGTGGCGCGCTGTACAGCATCGGCGGCATCCTCTACGCGCTGCGCTGGCCCGACCCGTGGCCGACGACCTTCGGCTATCACGAGTTTTTCCATGCCTGCACCGCGGTAGCGGCGATCTGCCACTACATCGCGATGTGGTTCGTGGTGTTCTAGCTGTGCTGTCCAGGGAGGTTGGTCAGTCGGGTGACCGGTGGCTGGCCTCCGAGGGCGGAGTGGGCTCGGTGGTGATTGTAGGAGTGCAGCCAGCCGGGTAGAGCGTCGTTGCGGTGTTCGGTTGATTCGTAGAGTCGGGCGTAGGCCCAGCCGTCGGCAAGAGTGCGGTGGAATCGCTCGACTTTGCCGTTCGTCTGGGGCCGGTAGGCGCGGGTTCGCTTGGCGGTGATGCCCAATTCGGTGCAGGCGTCACGCCAGGCGTAGGACCGGTAGGCCGAGCCGTTGTCGGACAAGACCCTTTCGACGGTGACCCCATGATCGGCAAACCACGCGATGGCACGTCGGAGCACGCCGATGGCGGTGGAGGCTTTTTCATCGGTGCATATTTCGGCGTATGCCACGCGGGAATGATCGTCGATAACGGTGTGTAAGAACGCTATTCCGATTCTGGGTTGATATCGCTTGTTGCGTTCGCCGGTGCGGCGGGCGGTCTGGCGGGCGTTGCGTCTGCTTTGTTGGCGACTCATGAACTTGTGACCCCCACCGTCGGGGATGTTGGCGAACTTGGTGACATCGACATGGATCAATGAACCCGGATAGTCATGCTCGTAGCGGCGCAGCGGTTCGCCGGTGACGCGATCGATGTGCGAGAGCCGGTTGATTCGGCAGCGGGTCAGCACGGCGTGCACGGTCGAGGCCGCCATGCCGAGTTGACCAGCGATCTGAACTGGCCCCAGTCGCTTGCGCCACCGTAGTTTCACGATTCGCCGCATCAGCTGAACATTGGTTTTGGTCGGGCTGCGATGCGGCCTTGAACTGCGGTCGAGCATGCCGGCAGGCCCCTCGGTGCGGTATCGGACGGCCCACTTTTTGGCCGTTCGTTCCGCGACCATGAACATCTTGGCCGCTGCGGCGTAGGTCCAACCCTGCTCGACGACGAGCTGGGCAAGCCTCAAACGGGCGCGCGGGGTCAATGCAGCGTTAACGTGGGACACGAAGGCCTCCTGGTTGGTGAAGCGGTTTCTAGACAGCTCCACTTCACAACCGGAGGCCTTCACCTGTCACACAGGCTCACCGACACCGAACGGGACAACCTCCCTGGACATCACATCTAGCCCGCTACAGATTGGTGACGTCGGCCGCCGACCAGTAGGCCTTCATGGCGCTGACCTTGCCGCGGCCGTCGAACACCATCACGTCGATCGGCTCGATCTGCATCTTGGTGTCACCCGCGGTGATGGTCAGCCGGAAGTGGAACGCCGCCTCGTTGCCGGCGACGCGCAGCGACACCAGCTCGGCCTGCCGGTCGACGTTGGCGACGGCGGAGTAGAAGCCCTTGATCGCCTGGCTGCCGATGTGGACCTCGCCACCCACCGGGTCCTCGACGGTCGCGTCGTCGGCGTAGAGGCCGACCAAGCCGTCCACATCGCCGTCGCCAAGCAGCGCGATGTAGCGGTTGACCGTGTCGGTGATCGCTTGGACCTTGTCGTCGGCAGTCGGCATGGCACGCACGCTACTACCCCGGCACCCCAAGGGCGACAGCCAGTTCCGCTGTCCGGGTGACGGGAAGGTCGCAGGCTTGCCCACGGCACACGTAGGCGGCGTCGGCATCGGCTATCCGGTTGCGGCCGACCAGCAGCGGCGACGAGTCGACCTCGCCGCCCACGACGATCGCGCCGCCGGGCGCCAGCCGGCGCGCGTCGGCCAGCAGCCCCGAGCGTGGTGGGTCGCAGGCGACCGCGATCTGCAGCGGCCCGCGCACCGCGGACTCGGCGACGGCCAGCCAATGCCCGGCCGACCGCGCCGCCCGCGCCAGCAGCACCGAATGCACGCCCAGCGCCGCGGCCGAGGCCTGCAGGTATCGCTGCGTGCGGTCGCCGTCGACCAGGTGCGCCGCGGTCAGCAGCGCCTCGGTGATCGCCGACGCACCCGACGGGGTCGCGCCGTCGAGCGCGTCGGCCGGGCGCAGCATCAGCTGCTCGGCGTCGTCGGCGGTGTCGTACCAGCCACCGGGCTGCTGCGGATCCGCGAAGTGTTGCAGCGTCGTGTCGAGCAACTCGATCGCCGTGCTCAGCCAAATGCCCTCGGCGGTAAGTTGATACAACGCAAGCAGCCCGGTCGCCAGCATCCCGTGGTCCTCCAGGATGGCCGCGCTGTCACCGACCACCCCGCCCAGGCTGGCGCGGCGCAACCGGCCGTCGACGATGTGACTGTCGCGCAGCGCCGTCGCGCACCGCACTGCGGCGCGGGCGAATTCGGGTTCGTCCAGGGCCACACTGGCCTCAGCCAACGCGGTGATCGCCAGCCCGTTCCACGAGGTGATCACCTTGTCGTCGCGTCCGGGCTGGGCCCGGGTACGACGGACGGCCAGCAGCGCGGCCCGGACGCGCTGCAGGCGTTGCGGGTCGGGGTCGGCGGGGCGCTGCAGCACCGACGCGCCGTGCTCGAAGGTGCCCTCCGCGGTGACCGCGAACGCCTCAGCCGCCCAACGGCTATCGTCCTCGCCGAGCGCCTCGATCAGCTGCTGCGGGGTCCAGACGTAGGTGGCGCCCTCGCGCCCATCGGTGTCGGCATCCAGCGACGAGATGAACATGTCGCCGTCGGTCAAGTCGTCCAGCAGGAACCGCGCGGTTTCCGCGGCGACCCGGCGCGCCAGCGGATCACCGGTGCGGCGGGCCCAGTGCGCGTACGCCCGCAGCAGCAGCGCGTTGTCGTACAGCATCTTCTCGAAATGCGGTACCACCCACGCGTTGTCGACGCTGTAGCGGGCGAAGCCGCCGGCCAGCTGGTCATAGATGCCGCCGCGGGCCATCGCGTTGCCGGTGCGCTCGACGGCCTCCAGCACGGCCGGTGAGCCGGTGCGTTCGTAGTTGCGCAGCAGCGCCTCGAGCAGCGCCGACGGCGGGAACTTCGGTGCGCCGCCGAAGCCGCCGTGCACCGGATCCTGGTCGCGCAGCACGGCCGCGACCGCGTGGTCGCACAGCTCGGGCGCGACGTCGGGCCCGCCTGGCCGGTCTCCCCCAAAAGACGAAGCCATCTTGCGGAGCTCACCGGCGATCTGGTCGGAGGTCTCCTCGACTTCGCCGCGACGGCTGCGCCACGTCTGCGTGACGGCCGAAAGAAGTTGCAGGAAGCCGTCTTTCGGGTAGTAGGTGCCGCAGAAGAAGGGCCGGCCGTCGGGCGTCAGGAAACACGTCATCGGCCAGCCGCCCTGCCCGGTGAGCGCGACGGTGGCGTTCATATAGACCGCGTCGATGTCCGGGCGTTCCTCGCGGTCGACCTTGATGCAGACGAAGTCGGCGTTCATCGCCGCGGCCACCTCGTCGTCCTCGAACGATTCGTGGGCCATCACGTGACACCAGTGGCAGGCGGCGTAGCCGATCGAGAGCAGGATCGGCACGTCGCGCGCGGCGGCATCGGCCAGCGCCTGCGGCGTCCACTGCTGCCAGTGCACCGGGTTGTCGGCGTGCTGGCGCAGATACGGACTGGTGGCCAGCCCGAGAGTATTGGTCGCCGGCGACTCAGCCGGGCTCATCGCCGGGCCCCGGCGGCCGTGTCGGGCCGCCCGTCTGCTCCGGGCCCTCGCCGATGACATCGGTGCCTTCGTCGGCGGCCTGATCGGGCTCGGGGTGCTGGGGGTCGAATGACTCAGGCACCTTCTTCAGTTGCCGGTTCATCGATCTCAGCAGGAACAGCGTGGCGATCAGCAGCAGCACGATCACCACCAGCCCGATCGGGCTGGCCTTGCCGAAGTCCGGGCCGTTGTTGTGCGGGCCGTCAGCAATCAGCGTGATCAAAAGGTGGTTCACGCGTGGTCCTCGATTCCGGCGAACAGGTCGTCCTCGGGCAGCCGGACGGGAACCCGCGAGCGCGCCAGCTCGTATTCCTCGGTGGGCCAGAGCCGCTGCTGCCAGGCGATCGGGGCGGCGAAGAAGTCGGCGTTCGGATCGATCTGGGTCGCATGCGCGCGCAGCGCGTCGTCGCGCTGGCTGAAGTACTCCGAGCACTCGACGCGCGTCGTCACCCGGGATTCGAAGGGGTCGTGCTCCGGGTCCCAGAACTTGAGCCACTTCTGGAACGGCGGCTCGTGGCCGTGCTTGATGGCTTCGTCGTGCAGCAGTTGCATGCGCGCGCGCAGGAAGCCGTGGTTGTAGTACAGCTTCGAAGGCGCCCACGGCTCGCCGGCATCCGGGAAGCGGCGGTAGTCGGCGGCCGCCTCGTACGCGCCCACCGAAACCTTGTGGCAGGCAATGTGATCGGGATGCGGGTAGCCGCCGTTCTCGTCGTAAGTGGTGATCACGTGCGGGCGGAAGTCGCGGACCACGCGCACCAGCGCCTCGACCGACTCCTCCAGCGGCACCAGTGCGAAGCAGTCCTCGGGCAGCGGCGGGGGCGGATCGCCCGTGGGCAGGCCGGAGTCGATGAAGCCCAGCCAGTGGTGTTCCACGCCGAGGATCTCGGCCGCCTTGGCCATCTCGTCGCGGCGGATCTCGGAGATGTGCTCCTGCACGTCGGGCAGGTCCATCGCCGGGTTGAGGATGTCGCCGCGCTCGCCGCCGGTCAGCGTCACCACCAACACCCGATGGCCCTCGTCGGCATACCGGGCCAGGGTGGCCGCACCCTTGCTGGATTCGTCGTCGGGGTGGGCGTGCACCGCCATCAACCGAAGCTCGCTCACGTGCCCCCTTGCTGGTACTGACGGTTGCGCTCAAAAACTAGAGAGTCACCCTATAATTCCAGTTCCCGATCATCAGCATGCTGTCGGCCAGGGTCCGGCAGCCAACAGCGCAGTTATGAAACAGCCATGACCCAGACTTCCATTCCGCGTCCGGCCGCCCGCTATGGGCGTACCCACCTGTCGCGCCTTGCGCGCCATCGGGTGGTGATCGTGCTGGGTGTGCTGGTCGTCGCGGCCGGCATCGCGGTGGCCGTCATCGGCTACCAGCGGTTGGGCACCAGCGACGTCTCCGGTTCGCTCGCCGGCTATCAGGTGATCGATTCCGAAACCGCGTCGGTGACAATCAGCGTGACCCGATCCGACCCATCGCGCCCGGTGGATTGCATCGTGCGGGTGCGCGCCAGGGACGGCGGCGAAACGGGCCGGCGCGAGGTGCTGGTTCCGCCGTCGGAGGCGCACACCGTGCAGGTCACCACGACGGTGAAGTCCGCACGACCGCCGGCGATGGCCGACATCTACGGATGCGGCGCCGACGTCCCGGCCTACCTGCGCGCGGCCTGACCGCAGAACACAAGGCGAACCCGAATGCAGTCATCATCTGTTTCCACAGTGGTAACATGGGTGAATGCACGGTTCCTACTGGGACCGTGTATTGCTGCATTAGAGGCCGTGGGTGGACGGAACGGCAGCACCGGCTAGGACCCGGATACCCCCGGCAACGGGGCTCAGGACTTACGCGGATACGCGGAGCAAGAAGACGAGGAGCACGACGAGATGACCGACACCCAGGTGACCTGGCTGACCCAGGAATCACATGACAAGCTCAAGACCGAGCTTGATCAGCTGATCGCGAACCGTCCGGTCATCGCCGCGGAAATCAACGATCGCCGCGAAGAGGGCGACCTGCGCGAGAACGGCGGTTATCACGCCGCCCGCGAGGAGCAGGGCCAGCAAGAGGCCCGCATCCGCCTGCTGCAGGACCTGCTCAACAACGCGAAGGTCGGCGAGGCGCCCAAGCAGTCCGGCGTGGCGCTGCCCGGTTCGGTGGTGAAGGTCTACTACAACGGCGACAAGTCCGACACCGAGACCTTCCTGATCGCCACCCGCCAGGAGGGCGTCAACGAGGGCAAGCTCGAGGTGTATTCGCCGAACTCACCGCTGGGCGGCGCACTGATCGACGCCAAGGTCGGCGACACCCGCAGCTACATGGTGCCCAACGGCAACACCGTCGAGGTCACCCTGCTCAGCGCGGAGCCGTACCACTCCTGAAGCAGCGCGAGCAGACGCAGAATCGCACGAAACGCGCGTTGCGCATGCGATTCTGCGTCTGCTCGGCGTGTTAGGCCAGCGCCTGCTCGAGATCGGCCAGCAGGTCGGCGATGTCTTCGATGCCGACCGACAGCCGCACCAGGTCGTCGGGCACTTCCAATTGCGAACCGGCCGTCGACGCGTGCGTCATGGCGCTGGGATGCTCGATCAGCGACTCGACCCCGCCCAGCGATTCGGCCAGGATGAAAACCCGGGTGCGGGCGCACAGCTTTTCGGCGGCCGCGCGGCCGCCGCGCATGCGCACCGACACCATGCCGCCGAATCCCGACATCTGCCGCGCGGCGACCTCGTGCCCGGGGTGCGACGGCAGGCCCGGATACAGCACCGTGTCGACCGACGGCTGCGCCGCGAGGAATTCGGCTACGGCAGAAGCATTTTCGCTGTGCCGCTGCATCCGCAGCACCAGCGTCTTGAGTCCGCGCATCGTCAGGTAGGCGTCGAACGGGCCCGGCACCGCGCCGGCTCCGTTCTGCAGGAAGGCGAAGGCGTCGTCTAGCTCGTTGTCGTTGGTGACCAGCGCGCCGCCGACCACGTCGGAATGCCCACCGATGTACTTGGTGGTCGAGTGCAACACGACGTCCGCGCCCAGGGCCAACGGCTGTTGCAACGCCGGTGATGCAAAGGTGTTGTCCACCAAAACCTTTGCTCCGCGCGTGCCGCCAATCTGCGCGATGGCAGCGATGTCGGCAATGGACAGCAGCGGATTGGTCGGCGTTTCCACCCAGATCAGCCGGGTCTTCGGGGTGATCGCGGCGGCGACGGCATCCAGGTCCGACAGCGCCACCGGCGTGTAGTCGACCTGCCACTGCGTGAACACCTTGTCGATCAGCCGGAAGGTGCCGCCGTAGGCGTCGTTGGGGATGACGACGTGATCGCCGGGCCGCAGCATGGCCCGCAGGGCGCAGTCGGTAGCGGCCATCCCGGAGCTGAACGCTCGCCCGTAGGCGCCGCCTTCGACCGCCTCCATCGAGGCCTCCAGCGCCGCCCGCGTCGGGTTGCCGGTACGCGCGTATTCGAAGCCACCGCGCAGCCCGCCGACGCCATCCTGGGCGAAGGTGCTGCTGGCGTAGATCGGGGCGTTGACCGCCCCGGTCGCCGGGTCCGGGCGGTAGCCGGCGTGAATGGCTTTGGTCGCCAGCCCGGCGATGCGGTGGTCTGCCTTACCGTGTTCGCTCATCGACGATCAGCTTAGTGACCGGCGGCGCCCTCAGCTTCGGGGCAGACCCAGCAGCCGCTCGGCGATGATGTTGCGCTGAATCTCCGACGTGCCGCCGGCCGTGGTGCCCGCGAAGGTGCCGATGTAGCGCGCGAACCAGCCGGCCGTGAACAGGTCGGGGCGGTAGGGGTTGTACGGCGCCGTCATGATCGGGTCGCCGAGGCCGTCGAGCCCGGCGGCCTCCAGGGCGCAGCCGGCCGCATTCTGCTCGGCCTCCGACCCCAGCAGCTTGAGCACCGACATGCCCGCGCCGTTGCCCTCGCCCCTGGCCTCGCGGGCCAGCGCCGCCGACCCCAGCAGCCGAAGGGCCTGGGTATCCATCGCGATGGTGGCGTAGCGGTCGCGATCGACGGCCCGCACGGGTCGGAAGTCTGTGAGGATGTCGCGCAGCCGGTCGGCGAAGGCCATCCACATCAGCGTGCGCTCGTGCATCAGCGAGCCGTTGGCCACCTGCCAGCCGCCATTGAGCGGGCCGACCAGGTTTTCGGCGGGCACCCGGACGTCGGTCAGGAACACCTCGTTGAAGTCGTAGTTGTCGCGGTCGTACACGGCGGGAAACGGCCGGCATAACACCCCGGGGCTGTCGCGGGGAATGAGCAGCGCGCTGAGCCCGCGGTGCTTCTGCGCGCTGGGATCAGTGCGCACAAAAGTCAGCAACACGTCGGCGTCGTGCGCGCCGGACGTCCAAAGCTTGTGCCCGTTGACCACGAAATGGTCGCCCTGGCGCTCGGCCCTGCTGCGCAGCCCCGCCAGATCGGATCCGGCCCCCGGTTCGCTCATGCCGAGCGACGCCGTCAGCTCCGCGCGCAGGATCGGCACCGCCCAGCGCCGCTTCTGCTCGTCGGTGCCGAACGTCAACACCGACGCCGCGATGATGCCCACGCCCTGCGGGTTGAACGAGTGATAGATGCGCCGCCGCGAGAGTTCTTCGCGGTACACGTACAGCTCCAGAATGCTGGCATTGCGCCCGCCGAACTCCGGCGGGTTGCCGGGCAGCAGCCAGCCGTGGTCGAACAGCAGGCGCTGCCAGTCCCGCGCCCATTGCGGTAGGTGTGACGTCGACCGCGACCGGTGCGCGGCGGTCGCCTCGTCCGGCAGATGTTCATCGAGGAAAGCGATGAAATCCGCTCGGAATGCCTCGACTTCGGCGCCGAAAGTAAGCTCCATCGCCCATCATTTAACGGCCCACGGCGATGAGTATCAAGCACTTGACATTCAGGCGTCGAGCAAGAGAACCTACTTGGGCACCCCGCCTTGCAAAGGAGCAAAGCCCTGCGCGGACAAAAGATCCTGATCACCGGGGCGAGTGGGAAGATCGCCTTTCCCATCGCCCGGAAGCTCGCGGCCGACAACGAAGTGTGGGGCGCCGCGCGCTTGCGCGACCCCGCCGACCGCGACAAGCTGACCGCCGCCGGCATCACTCCGATCGCGTTCGACGTGAGCACGGACGACTTTTCGCGGCTGCCCGACGACTTCACCTACGTCTTTCACGCGGCCGTCGACCCCGGCGCGCGGGATTGGGCCCACTGCCTGCACACTAACGCCCAGCGTTCGGGCGATCTGCTGTACCACTGCCGCGCGGCCAAGGGATTCGTGTTCTGCTCGACGGGTTCGATCTACGCCTACCAGGGTCAGCGCCCGCTGACCGAGGACGACCCGCCCGGGGTTCCGTTGCGGCCCAACTATTCCTTCTCCAAGGTGGCCGCCGAGGCGGTGTGCACCTGGGTCGCCAAGGCGCACCGGATTCCGTTGACCATCATCAGGATCTGCTCCACGTACGGCCCCGAGGGTGGCGCCCCGGCCGACCGCCTGGACATGATGTTGGCGCACAAGCCGATTCGGCTGCACCCCGATACACCAAACAACTACAACCCGATCTACGAGGACGACTACGTCGAATTGGGCATCCGGGCAATGGAAGTCGCGGACACCCCGCCGGTCGTGGTCAACTGGGCAGGCAGCGAGACCGTCAGCGTCGAGGACTACTGCGCATACCTGGGCGAGCTGGCCGGCGTGACGCCGATCTTCGAATACTCACCCGACGCGCACACCCCGCTGTGGCCCGACGTCACTCACATGCACGAAATACTCGGACGCACAAAGGTTTCCTGGCGCGAGGGGTTCCAACGAATGGTCGCCAGCCGTCACCCCGAGATCACGCTGCCGTCGACGACTCCGGCGGTGAGGTGACGATGGAGTTTCCCGGAACACCGTCCGACCGGGTCCCCGAGGTGCTGGCCGCCGGGCGCGGCGACATCACCACCGCGTTCGTCTCGATGGCGACCCGGCATCCGCACGGCACCGACGCGGAGTATCTACGTTGGCACACCCTGGACCATCGGCCCGAGCAGCACCGGCTGTCGTCGGTTCGCGCCTCGCTGCGCCTGGTGTCCACGCCGCAGTGCCGCGCCGCCCGGGCCGTCACCGGAAACCGTTTCGACGCAGTCGATCACGTGATGACATACTTCTTCGCCGACCTCGGCGGCCTCGACGCGTTCAACGAGCTGTCCACTGCGCTGGGCGACGCAGGACGCAAGCTGGCGCTGCTGCCACACGTCGAGCGTGGCGTCTACGGGCTGCAGACCAAGGCCGCCGCGGCGCGGGTCAAGGTCGGCGCCGACGTCCTGCCGTGGCGGCCAATCCTGGGCGCCTACTTGATGATTGAGCAGGGCACCGCCGCGCCGGCGGACCTGTCGGCGGTCGACGGCGTGGCCGGGGTCTGGTCGTTCGAGTCGCTGCGCGTCGACGAGCGGCTGGCCGCCGCCCCGCCGGGCCAGCTGTTCACGTACTGCTTCCTCGACGACGACCCGGTGGCCGTGGCCACGCGCCTGCGCGCCGCCCTCGAGCGGCGGTGGCAAAGTGTCGATGTCACACCGCTTTTCGCCGCGCCCTTTCATCCGGTGATCCCCTACGAGTGGGACCGCTATGTGCCGTAAGACGGGACCGCTGTGCGGGTAGGGCTGATGGTCGGCACCGACAGGGATTGCCCGCCGGCTGAACGTTTGGGTCGCCTGCTGTCCACAGCCCAGTCAGCCGAAGACCACGGCTTCGCGTCGTTCTGGTTTCCGCAGGTTCCCGGATACCTCGACGCCATGTCGGTGCTCGCCCTGATCGGCCAGCGCACCAAGCACATTGAGCTGGGGACGGCGATCGTGCCGATCCAGACGCGTCACCCCATCGCGATGGCGCAGCAGGCGCTGACCACCGGCGCCGCCTGCGCGGGCCGGTTTACGCTCGGCCTCGGCCCGTCGCATCACTGGATCATCGAAGACCAGCTCGGCCTGTCCTACGACCGTCCGGCCCACCAGGTGCGCGACTATCTGCAGGTGTTGGGCCCGGCGCTGCGCGCGCCGGGCCCGGTCGAGGTGGAAAACGACACGTACCGGGTGCGCAGCCCACTGGACGTCACCGACACCGGGCCGCCGCAGGTGCTGCTGGCCGCCCTGGGGCCGGCGATGCTGCGGCTGGCCGGCGAGCACACGCAAGGGACCATCCTGTGGATGGCCGACGAACGCGCCGTCGCCGAACACGTCGTTCCGCGGATCACCGCGGCCGCGCAGGCGGCGGGGCGGGGGTCCCCGCGCGTGGTCGCCGGCGTTCCCGTCGCCCTGTGCGCCGCCGGCGAGGTCGACCGGGCGCGCGCCCACGCCAATCAGGTGCTGGGCCACGCCGAGCTGTCACCGAACTACCTGAAGCTCCTCGAACGCGGCGACGCCACCGACGTCGGCGACACCATGGCCGCCGGGGACGAGGCCGCGATCCTGGCCAGGCTGGGCCGTTACCGCGACGCCGGCGTCACCGACCTCGCCGCGCGCGTCATCGCGCTCGGCGACAGCGCGGCCGCGCGCAGCGAATCACGCTGCCGCACCGAGGAATTCCTCGCGACGGTGGGTTTCGGCGCGGCCGGTTAGGCGATCGGCAGGACCACCGTGGTCATGATCTTGTCGGCCAGGGTCTGCCGCTTGGCGTCCCACAGCGGGAACAGGAAGCCGATATAGCAGATGAGCGCGTCGACGATGTGGGCGAGTTGGCGCACGATCGACAGCCCGAAACCGATGGGCTGCCCGGTGTTCTCGCTGACCACCTTGATCTTCATCACCGACTTGCCCAGGCTCGATCCGGTCGTGCCCTGGCGGAAACCGAAGTTCCAGATCCCGTAGACGAGTATCGCCAGCCACGCCAACCCCTGCGCGAACAGGCCGATGACGGAGTCCTGCGAGTAGCAGTACTGGCTGACGTCGTACTGGCTGATGTTGGCCACGCACGACGACTGCTGGGTGACCAGCGCGATCACCCACGCGATGGTGTAGACGATCGCGAGCGGGACGTTGTCGATCAGGGCAGCCAGCACCCGGGTGAGCCACGGCGTGTAGGACTCCGTCGGCAGCGCGCGGACGGCCGGTCCGGGCGGCGGTGGCGCGTACCCGCCCGACGGCGGGGGCGGCGGCGGATAACCTCCGCCCGGCGGCGGGGGCGGTGGCGGCTCGTAACCGCCGGAGGGCGGCTCCTGCCCGCCGGAAAATCCGGGGTCAGATGGCGGGTAAGACCCACCAGGCGGCGGTTGATCGGTCATGGGACAACCTTCCACGGCGAGTTAGCTGGGGTAGCCGCATAACAGTACCTGAGGGCCCCGGCCACCCGGCATGGGTCCTTGCCGAACTTTCAGCGCCGCCGCGGCGGGTCGGAGAGGAATCCCAGCAGGTCATACCGGGTAATGACGCCGACGGGTTTACCCTGCTCGACGACCATCAGCGCGTCCCAATCCCGCAGTTCCTTCCCGGCAGCGCTGACCAATTCGCCGGCGCCGATCATTCGCAGCGGCGGACTCATGTGCTCGGAGACGGCGTCGGCCAGCTTGGCCCGGCCCTCGAACACCGCCGAGAGCAGTTCGCGTTCGGAGACACTGCCTGCGACCTCGCCGGCCATCACCGGCGGCTCGGCGCCGACGACCGGCATCTGGGACACCCCGTATTCGCGCAGGATGCCGATCGCGTCGCGCACAGTCTCGGACGGGTGCGTGTGCACCAGATCGGGTAGCGCGCCGGACTTTCCGCGCAACACGTCGCCGACGGTCTGTTGTTCCGTCGAGCCGTCGAGGCGACTGCGGAAGAAGCCGTAGGACGACATCCACGCGTCGTTGAAGATCTTCGACAGGTAGCCGCGGCCGCCGTCCGGCAGCAGCACCACGACCAGCGCGTCGGGGCCGGCCTCCTCAGCCACCTTCGACGCGGCGACCACCGCCATGCCGCACGAGCCGCCGACCAGCATCGCCTCTTCCCGGGCCAGCCGCCTGGTCATGTCGAACGAGTCGGAGTCGGACACCGCGATGATCTGGTCGGGCACCGAAGGGTCGTAGGCGGCCGGCCAGAAGTCCTCGCCGACGCCCTCGACCAGGTAGGGCCGCCCGGTGCCGCCCGAATACACCGAGCCCTCGGGGTCGGCGCCGATGACGCGCACCGCGCCGCCGGACACCTCCTTGAGGTAGCGGCCCGCCCCGGTGATCGTCCCGCCGGTGCCGATACCTGCGACGAAGTGGGTGATCTTTCCGTCGGTGTCGGCCCAGATCTCCGGGCCGGTGGTCTCGTAGTGGCTGGCCGGGCCCTGCGGGTTCGCGTACTGGTCTGGCTTCCAGGCGCCGTCGATCTCGGTGACCAACCGGTCCGAGACGGTGTAGTAGCTGTTCGGGTGCTCGGGCGGGACGGCCGTCGGGCACACCACCACCTCGGCGCCGTAGGCGAGCAGCACGTTGCGCTTGTCCTCGCCGACCTTGTCGGGGCAGACGAAGACGCACTTGTAGCCGCGCTGCTGGGCGACCAGGGCCAGCCCGACGCCGGTGTTGCCCGAGGTGGGTTCGACGATGGTGCCGCCCGGCTTCAGCAACCCCTTGGCTTCGGCGTCGTCGATCATGTTCACCGCGATGCGGTCCTTGGAGCTGCCGCCCGGGTTGAGGTATTCGACCTTTGCCGCCACCGTGCCGGCGCCGGCGGGAATGACGGAGTTCAACCGGACCAGCGGCGTGCCGCCGATCAGCTCGCTGATGTGCTGCGCGATTCGCATGCGTTCATCGTCTCAGGCGATATCGCGCCGCGCACATCCACTCCGCGGGTGGGGCCGTCAGCCGGTGGCTTCGCGGATGTAATCGCCGATCTGGCGCAGCGAGCGTTGCGCCTCCGGCACCAGCGGCGCCGCCAGCTGGAAGTCGTGCATCTGGCCGGGCCAGACGCGCACCTCGGCCGGAACCCCAACGGCCGCAAGCCTGCTGGCCGCCAATTGCGCGTCGTGCAGCAGCACTTCGGACCCGGACACATGAATCAGGGTGCGCGGGAGTCCGGGCGTGATGTGGTCCAGGGGCTCGTATATTTCTTCCGGTTTGCCGTCCACGATGTTCTTCTCGGCGGCGCTGGCGACCAGCTTGACGAGCGCGTCGAACGCATTGGCCGGGAACATCGCGTCGGTCTTGATGTTGGGGTGGGCCTGCTTGTGTTCCTTGGCGAGCTGCAGCAGCGGCGAGATAGCCACCAGCGCCGCCGGCTCCTCACCCTCGCGCTGCAGCCGCTGCGCGAGGGCCAGCGCCAGGTAGCCGCCCGCGGAGTCGCCGCCCAGCACGATCTGGTCGGCCGGGAAGCCGCGGTGCCGCGCCCACTGGTAGGCGTCGTAACAGTCGTCGAGCGCCATGCCGACCGAATGTTTGGGCAGCAGACGGTAATTCACCACCAGCACCGGCGAATCGGCGAAGTTCGAGATGGCCTCGACGATGCGGCCATGCGAGTTCGCCCCGCAGGTGAGGAACGCTCCGCCGTGGAAGTAGACGACGATCCGCCGGGTGCCGTCGGCCGGCAGCACGCCGGGCGCGCGCACCAGCTGCGCCGAAGCATGGGGCAGTTCGACGGTGTCGCGAACGGTGGCCGAGACCGGAAGCAGCGCCTTAGCCGCGAAATCGAGGACGCCCCAAGGCCACGGGAGCGTGGGGGCGTTGCTGCCGACGGCCAGAATCGGCCGGATGGTCACCCGCGCCGCCAGGCTGGCGACCCGGGCGGCGACACTGGGCCCGGATTCGAGTACCTCGACCGGGGCGCCGTCGCTGCTGGCGTACTTGCGGGTTTGTGCCTTGCGTGCCTTGAGGACATCGCGCGGCCGAATGGCCTCTCTGGGTGAGCCGGAAACCCTACTTGGTGCGCTCATGCTCGCCACTTTCTACGTCGTTGTAGTGCGATACAGCATGTGGAGTCAGCTGAGCGTCAGTCGATTCCCCTCGCCGAGTGGTTCAGCCCCTCCCGTAAACTTAGCTTCGCAGCCATTTCTGTGTGCAACGTTTGAAGAGTCTGATTTGATACCACATTTGATTCACAACGTGACCACATTGTTTGCCGGCAACCCGCACAAATGCGGCCGCGGTTCTAGACTGGGCGCGTGACCATGCGGTTGCCGCGTCGTTCGACCATCGCCCTGGCCACAGCGGGTGCACTCGCCTCTACGGGTACGGCCTATTTGGGGGCGCGCAATCTGCTTGTCGGCCAGGCTACTCACGCGCGCACTGTCATCCCCAAGGCGTGGGATGTCCCGCCCCGCGCCGACGGCGTCTACACGCCCGGCGGCGGACCCGTGGAGCGATGGCAGCGCGGCATGTCGGCGGACCTGCACCTGATGATCTTCGGGGACTCGACCGCAACCGGTTACGGCTGCATGAGCGCCGAAGAGGTGCCGGGTGTACTGGTCGCCCGTGGGCTCGCCGCTCAGACGGGCAAACGAATTCGATTGAGCACCAAGGCGATTGTGGGCGCTACCTCGAAAGGTGTTTCGGGCCAAGTCGATGCGATGTTCGTGGCCGGAGCGCCGCCGGACCTCGCCGTGATGATGATCGGCGCCAACGACATCACCGCGCTGAACGGGATCACTCCGTCGGCGCGGCGGCTGGGCAGGACGGTGACGAAGTTGCGCAACCGCGGCGCGGTGGTGGTCGTCGGCACCTGCCCGGATCTGGGCGTCATCTCCGCGATCCCGCAGCCGCTGCGCTCGCTGGCGCACGCCCGGACCGCGCGGCTGGCCCGCGCGCAGGCCGCCGCAGTGCGTTCGGCCGGCGGTACCCCGGTGCCGCTGGCGAACCTGCTGGCGCCCCAGTTCCGGGCGACGCCGGAGCTGATGTTCTCCGCCGACGGCTTCCACCCCTCGCCGACCGCCTACGCGCTGGCCGCGGCGCAGCTGCTGGTGGCGTTGTGCGACGCGTTGGGCCAGGAGGTACACAGCCCGGTGCTCAACGTGGCCGCGCGGTCGGGTGAGCCCGAGTTCGGTCCCGCCAACACGCGATTGAGCGCCATGGCCCGGCTGTGGCGGCGCCCCGCCTCCAGTTCGGCCGCCCCGTCGTCGTACCAGGAAACGGGCAGCGACTAGATTCATCTCTGCTGGTTTGCCACCCGTTCGTGGGCGAGCCGGTATCCGTTGGAAGGGATCGAAGGGAACCGTCATGCCCGAAGCCGTCATCGTCTCCGCCGCGCGCTCACCGATCGGACGCGCCATGAAGGGATCGCTGGTCAGCATGCGCCCCGACGATCTGACCGTCCAGATCGTGCGCGCCGCGCTCGACAAAGTGCCCGCCCTGAACCCGCACCAGATCGACGACCTGATCCTGGGCTGCGGCCAGCCTGCCGGTGAGTCCGGATACAACCTGGCCCGCGTCGTCGCCGTCGAGCTCGGCTACGACTTCCTGCCCGGTACCACCGTCAACCGGTACTGCTCGTCGTCGTTGCAGACCAGCCGGATGGCGTTCCACGCGATCAAGGCGGGCGAGGGCGACGCGTTCATCTCCGCGGGTGTGGAGACCGTGTCCCGGTTCGTCAAGGGCAGCGCAGACTCGTGGCCGGAGACCAAGAACGAAGTGTTCGGCGACGCGCAGGAGCGCTCGGCCGCGGCGGCCGAGGGCGCCGACGAATGGCACGACCCGCGCGCCGACGGCAACATCCCCGACATCTACATCGCCATGGGCCAGACCGCGGAGAACGTCGCGCTGCTGACCGGCGTCAGCCGCGAGGACCAGGACCACTGGGGCGTGCGCAGCCAGAACCGCGCCGAGGAAGCGATCAAGAGCGGCTTCTTCGAGCGCGAGATCATCCCGGTCACCCTGCCCGACGGGACGACGGTCAGCACCGACGACGGGCCGCGGCCGGGCACCACCTACGAGAAGATCAGCCAGCTCAAGCCGGTATTCCGGCCCAACGGCACCGTGACCGCCGGCAACGCCTGCCCGCTGAACGACGGCGCCGCCGCGCTGGTGATCACCAGCGACACCAAGGCCAAGGAGCTGGGCCTGACCCCGCTGGCCCGCATCGTGTCCACCGGCGTGAGCGGCCTGTCGCCCGAGATCATGGGCCTTGGCCCCATCGAGGCGACCAAGAAGGCGCTGCAGCGAGCCGGCCTGTCGGTCAGCGACATCGACCTGTTCGAGATCAACGAGGCCTTCGCCGTGCAGGTGCTGGGCTCGGCCCGCGAGCTCGGGATCGACGAGGACAAGCTGAACGTGTCCGGCGGCGCGATCGCGCTGGGCCACCCGTTCGGCATGACGGGCGCGCGCATTGCCACCACGCTGCTCAACAACCTGCAGACCCACGACAAGACGTTCGGTCTGGAGACCATGTGTGTTGGCGGCGGCCAGGGCATGGCGATGGTGATCGAGCGGCTCAGCTAGGCCTTAGCTAGGCCTTCGCGGTCCGGCGTGCGCCCAGGGCGGCGACACGCCGGTCGGGCCCGCCGCCCCCGCACACCCAAACACCCTCAGCGCACAAAGAAGCCGGCACGCCTCATCGACGTGCCGGCTTCTCCCGTAGAGCAGCTAATCGTTCTGCAGATAACTGAGCAGACGCAGGATTTCGAGGTACAGCCAGACCAGCGTGACGGTCAGGCCGAGTGCGATGCCCCACGCCGCCTTCTCGGGCGCGCCCGCGCGGATCATCTGGTCGGCCGCGTCGAAGTCGATCAGGAAGCTGAACGCCGCGATGCCAATCATCACCAGCGAGAACAGGATCGCGATCGGGCCGCCGCTGCGCAGGCCCAGACCGGCGCCGCCGCCCACACCGAACATCGCCAGCAGGAAGTTGCCAAGCAACAGGGCCAGGGCGCCGAACATCGCGCCGACCACCCAGCGGGTGAACTTTGGCGTAACTCTGATCGCGCCGGTCTTGTAGACCACGAGCATGCCGAAGAAGACGCCGAGGGTACCCAGGACCGCCTGCAAGATCAGCATGCCGGCACTGACGTGCGACACCGTGAAGTTGGCGAAGACGAACGAGACGGCGCCGAGGAACAGGCCCTCGAGCACCGCGTAGCTGAGCACGATCGCCGGGCTGTCCTGCTTGCGCCCGAAGGTGGCCACCAGGACCAGCCCGAGGCCGCCCAGCGCGCCGATCAGGGTCAGCGGCATCGCCAGCGCCAGGTTGGCCGACACCAGGAAGTAAGAAACGACCGCCGTGGCCGTCAGCACGGCCAGCGTGATGCCGGTCTTCGTGACGACGTCGTCGATGGTCAGCGGCCTCGAGGCCCTGGCCTCCTGGTACGGCGCCGCGTAGGGGTCGGCCTGGTAGTAACCCTGCTGACCGGCACCCATGCCAGTGCCGAATTGCGCGTATCCGCCGCTCTGCTTGGGCAGCGAACGAAATACCGGGTTGCTTGTTTCCCGCACCGTCGGATCCTCTCCTAAGACTGTGGTTCGAGCTGTGCGAACACCTGCTCAACGAGCGGTCGTCGTCCCGGGTTCCCAGTGGAGCTGGGTTTTATTAGGTGTTTCCGGGCTCCGATGCTGTCGTCGGCTTAAAGATAATCCTTACCCGCCAAAAACGCTGCTGTTGGCACGCTCTAGATTGCTGGTCAAGGCCCGGGCGGCCGTTATTGCCACGCCTCGGGCACCAATTCCGGCGATGGGAGGCTCGGGCGTGACCGACGGTGTGGCTGAGGAAACCGACGAGGTCTTGTCCCGGGTCGACAACGGTGTCGGCTTGATCACGCTCAACCGCCCCAAGGCGATCAACTCGCTGAACCAGACCATGGTGGACGCGCTGGCGCCGCTGCTCGACCGCTGGGCGACCGACGATTCCGTGCGCGCGGTGGTGCTGACCGGTGCCGGCGAGCGCGGGTTGTGCGCCGGCGGCGACGTGGTTTCGATCTATCACAGCGCGCGCAAGGACGGCATCGAGGCGCGACGCTTCTGGCGCGACGAGTATCTGCTCAACGCCCAGATCGCCGAATTCGCCAAGCCGTATGTGGCGTTGATGGACGGCATCGTGATGGGTGGCGGCGTCGGTGTCAGCGCGCACGCGAACACCCGCGTGGTGACCGACCGCTCCAAGATCGCGATGCCCGAGGTCGGCATCGGCTTCATCCCCGATGTCGGCGGGATGTTTCTGCTGTCCAGGGCGCCGGGCGGCCTGGGTCTGCACGCCGCGCTGACCGGCGCACCGTTCTCCGGAACCGACGCCATCGCCATGGGGTTCGCCGACCACTATGTGCCACACGGCGATCTCGAGGCGTTCACCCGGACCGTCGTCGCCGACGGCGTCCAGGACGCGCTCGCCAAGCACGCCATCGAGCCACCACCCAGTGCCCTTGCCGCACAACGTGATTGGATCGACGAATGCTACGCGGGTGAAACCGTCGAGGACATCGTCGCACGGTTGCGCGCGCACGACGCGGGCCCGGCGAACGACGCCGCCGACCTGATCGCCACCCGATCCCCGATCTCGCTTTCGGTGACCTTGGCGGCGGTGCGCCGCGCCGGCAAATTGGAAACAGTGAAAGACGTTCTGGTTCAAGACTATCGGGTGTCTTCGGCGTCGCTTCGGTCACACGACCTGGTGGAGGGCATCCGGGCGCAGCTGATCGACAAGGATCGCAATCCGAAGTGGTCACCGGCAACGCTTGCCGAGGTGACGGCGGCTGACATCGAGGCGTACTTCGCGCCGGTCGACGACGACTTGAGTTTCTAGAAAGGCGATGTGCAATGACGGAAACAAGCTACGAAACCATCCTGGTCGAACGCGACGAGCGGGTAGCCATCATCACCCTGAACCGGCCGCAGGCGCTCAACGCGCTCAACAGCCAGGTGATGCACGAAGTAACCACCGCCGCAACCGAATTCGACAATGACCCGGGTGTGGGCGCCATCATCATCACCGGTTCGGCCAAGGCGTTCGCCGCGGGCGCCGACATCAAGGAGATGGCCGACCTGAGTTTCGCCGACGCGTTCAGCGCCGACTTCTTCGCCCCGTGGGCCAAGCTGGCCGCCGTCCGGACGCCGACGATCGCCGCGGTGGCCGGGCATGCACTGGGCGGCGGGTGTGAGCTCGCGATGATGTGCGACCTGCTGATCGCCGCCGACACCGCCAAATTCGGCCAGCCGGAGATCAAGCTCGGCGTGCTGCCCGGCATGGGCGGTTCGCAGCGCCTGACCCGCGCCATCGGCAAGGCCAAGGCGATGGACCTGATCCTGACCGGTCGCACCATCGGCGCCGAGGAAGCCGAACGCAGCGGCCTGGTTTCGCGGGTGGTGCCGGCCGACGACCTGCTGACCGAGGCCAAGGCCGTCGCGACCACCATTTCGCAGATGTCGCTGTCGGCCGCCCGGATGGCCAAAGAAGCCGTCAACCGCGCCTTCGAGTCCACCCTGACCGAGGGGCTGCTCTACGAACGCCGGCTGTTCCATTCGACTTTCGCGACCGACGACCAGTCCGAGGGAATGACGGCCTTCATCGAAAAACGCGCTCCCAACTTCACCCATCGGTAAGCTGCTGCGATGAGCGAAACGGGCTCTGCGACAACCACCGATGCCCAGCCCGACGCCAGCGCCCAAGGTACCGCAGTAGCTCCGGGGGCTGTCCGAAAGCCTTGGTGGGTAAGGCATTATACGTTCACCGGCACCTCGGTCGGCCTGATCTTCATCTGGTTTTCCCTAACGCCGTCGCTGCTGCCCCGCGGCCCGCTGTTCCAGGGGCTGGTCAGCGGGTTCTCCGGCGCCATCGGCTATGGGCTGGGCGTCTTTTCGGTCTGGCTGGTGCGCTACATGCGTGAATCGAAGTCCAGCCCGCCGGCGCCGCGCTGGGCGTGGAAGGTGCTGATCCCAGTCGCCGTGGTCGGCCAGGTGCTGATGGCGATCTGGTTTCACGTGTGGCAGGACGATGTGCGCGACCTGATGGGCGTGGCGCACCTGCAGTGGTATGACTACCCGCTGTCCGCAGTCCTGTCGCTCGTGGCGCTGTTCACCGTCGTCGAAATCGGCCAGTTCATTCGCTGGCTGGTCAAATTCCTGGTGGGCGAACTCGATCGGATCGCTACCTTCCGCCTCTCGGTGACCATCGTGGTGGTCGCGCTGGTGGCGCTGACGATCACCCTGCTCAACGGTGTGGTGATCAAGTACACGATGCGGACCCTGAACAACACGTTCGCCTCGGCCAACAACGAGATGAGCCCGGACACCGCAGCGCCAAAAAGCGCACTGCGATCGGGCGGCCCCGAATCGCTGGTGTCGTGGGAGTCGCTGGGCCACCAGGGCCGCATCTTCGTCAGCGGCGGCCCCCACCTCGACCAGCTGAGCGCTTTCAACGGCGCCCCGGCCGTCGAACCGATCCGCGCCTACGCCGGGCTGGATTCCGCCGACGGCATCACCGCGACCGCCGAGCTGGCGGCGCGCGAACTGCAACGCGAAGGCGGCCTGCAGCGCCAGGTCGTCGCGGTCGCAACGACCACCGGGACCGGCTGGATCAACGAGGCCGAAGCCTCGGCGCTGGAGTACATGTACAACGGCAACACCGCGATCGTGAGCATGCAGTACTCGTTCTTGCCGAGCTGGTTGTCCTTCCTGGTGGACAAGGAGAATGCGCGGCACGCCGGGCAGGCCCTGTTCGAGGCGGTGGATCGACTGATCCGGCAGCTGCCCGAGGAGCAACGGCCCAAGCTCGTCGTGTTCGGTGAGAGCCTCGGATCCTTCGGGGGCGAGGCGCCGTTCATGAGCCTCAACAACGTGCTGGCCCGCACCGACGGCGCGTTGTTCAGCGGACCGACGTTCAACAACACCATCTGGACGGACCTGACGGCGACACGCGACTCCGGTTCGCCGCAGTGGCTACCGATCTACCACGACGGCCGCAACGTCCGATTCGTCGCTCGCCCAAGCAATTTGGATCGCCCCAAGGACCCGTGGGGACATCCGCGGGTGGTGTATTTGCAGCACGCGTCCGACCCGATCGCGTGGTGGACGCCGGATCTGCTGTTCAGCAAGCCGGATTGGCTGCGCGAAAGGCGGGGCTACGACGTGCTGCCGCAAACCCGTTGGATTCCGGTCGTGACGTTCCTGCAGGTCTCGGCCGACATGGCGGTCGCGGTGGACGTGCCAGACGGGCACGGCCACCGCTATGTCGCCGACGTCGCCGACGGCTGGGCCGCGGTGCTGTCACCGCCGGGGTGGACGCCGGAGAAGACCGAGAAGCTGCGGCCGATGCTGCATTCCAACGAGTGACTAGAGCCAGCGTCGTACGGCGCCGCCGGCGTTGGCCAGCGCCGCTGGGGCGGGCGGCTCACCGCGCAGCTCGTCGAGCACGCCCGCGCCGGCCAGCGCGTGGTAGCCGCCGATGACGTCGGTGGCGCGGTGCAGGCCGATGTCGAGCAGGGCCGCCGCCGCCAGGCTGGACGTGTAGCCCTCCGAACACAGGATCACCCAATGGACGTCGTCGCCGACGGCCTCGGGCAGCCGGGCGTCGCTGGTGGGGTCGCAACGCCATTCCAGGACGTTGCGTTCGATGATCAGGGCGCCCGGCACCTCGCCTTCGCGAAACCGCTGGGCCTGCGGCCGGATGTCGACCAGCACCGCGCCGCGGCGCAGCGCGTCGGGCACCTGGGCGGCAGGCAGGCGCCGTAACCGGCGCCGAGCCGATCTCAAAACCACGTCGATGCGGCTGCTCATCACGTCCCCTCCGGTTGATCGGTCAGCTCGGTGCGCTGGCGGCGCAGCGTGTTGCGCTCGGTGATGTCGTAGTACGACATGGCCGACAGCGGCGGCGAGTAGGCGTGCACGCTCAGGGTCGGCGTCACCGGCCCGTTGAGGGAGATCACCGGCCCCGGCGACGGGCGCGGCGCCCACACCACGTCGTGCACCCAGCCCAGCGGAAACCCGGCCTGATCGCCGGCATCCAGCCGGCGCCGGCGCAATCCCCGGCCGTCCCAGCGGAATTCGTTGAGCGACCCGGACAACACGGTCAGCGCGCCCAGCGATCCCCCGTGGTCGTGCAGCTCGGTCGCGTGGCCCCGGACCCAGCTGATCAGCCAGATATCCAGCTCGTCGTCGCCGTGGACGCGGGTGAACCAGCGCTGCGACCGCGGGACGCCGTCCTCGGGCAGCAGGTGGTCGCAGCGTCCGGACAGGACGTCGTCAGCGGCCTGATCGGTGGCATGCAGCAGGTCGGAAACCCGCAGGCGCGTGGGACCGGCGGCTGGCGAAGCCAGGCCTCGTGGACGCGGCGCAACGGAACTAACGGCAGGCAAAGACATTGGTGAGAGCTCCAGGGAAAACGGGATGGGCAAGCGGCGGCGTTAAGGCCGACAACACTCACAAAATCCGAAGCGCTCGATCACGGCCGCCAGTGTATGCATAAATTGACTCTGTGCGTCGCTGCTGTCGTACGTCCCCGCGGTGGGCCGCGGTCGTCGTGGCGGCCGGGTTGGCCGGTCCGCTCGGGCTCGTCGCGTGCGCGCACGGCGCCCCCAGCGCCACGGCCCCCTCGTCGTCGGCGCGCCCGTCGGCCAGTGCGCGCATCCCGAGCGCGGCGCCCCCCGGCGCGGTCGGGATCTCCCCCGCCGGCGTCACGACCAGGGTCGACGTCCCGGCGGAGTCGACCGAAGAGCAGTACTACCAGGCCTGTCACGCCGCAAAGGTGTGGATGGAAGCCCAGCCCAAAGCCGGTGGTCAGTCGCTGCTGGAGCCCTATCTGGCGATGGTTCAGGCCGCGCCGTCCGGCACCCCGGGCAGCTGGAATGCCCGGTGGGCGGAGCTGACGCCGGCCCGGCAGGCGGCCGTGATCACCGCCGCGGTCGCCGCCGCCGGCGACGAATGCGGCTAGCCGATTCGACCCCATGCGCAATTACGATCACGCGTGAAAAAACCCCCTCCCGGCCCGGCGCCGGCGCGCTGCGCAACGCAAAATGGACGGGTGCCCGGGGAAGTCACACGTCCATCAGCACCGCCGCGGGTGGCGGTGGCGCTGGGCAGCGGCGGCGCCCGGGGCTACGCCCACATCGGGGTGATCGAGGCGCTGACCGCGCGCGGCTACGAGATCGTGGGGGTCACCGGCTCTTCGATGGGTGCGATCGTCGGCGGGCTGCATGCGGCCGGGCACCTCGACGAGTTCGCCGACTGGGCGAAGTCGCTGACCCAGCGCACCATCCTGCGGCTGCTCGACCCGTCGATCAGCGCGGCCGGCGTGCTGCGGGCCGGCAAGATCCTGGACGCCGTGCGCGACATCCTGGGCCCGGTCGCCATCGAAGACCTGCCGATCCCCTACACCGCGGTCGCCACCGACCTGCTGGCCGGAAAGTCGGTGTGGTTTCAGCGCGGCCCCCTCGACGAGGCGATTCGGGCCTCCATCGCGATCCCCGGCGTCATCGCCCCGTACGAGGTCGACGGCCGGCTGCTTGCCGACGGCGGCATCCTGGATCCGCTGCCGATGGCCCCGCTCGCGGCGGTCAATGCCGACCTGACGATCGCCGTGGCCGTCAGCGGCAGCGAGGTGATCGACAAGCGCGAGCCGGAGCCGGGCGCGACGGCCGAGTGGCTGAACCGCATGGTGCGCAGCACTTCCGCGCTGCTCGACACCAGCGCTGTCCGCTCGCTGCTCGACCGGCCGACCGCGCGGGCCGTGTTGAGCCGACTCGGGACGGCGGACGAATCGGACGAGGAACTGCCCGGCAGCGAGGAGCACGAACTCGATGCGGCGCTTGAAGTTCCGAAGCTGGGCAGCTTCGAGGTGGTCTACCGCGCGTTCGACATCGCCCAGTCCGCGCTGACCCGCCACACGCTGTCGGCGTATCCGGCCGACCTGCTGATCGAGGTGCCGCGCTCGACGTGCCGAAGCCTGGATTTCCACCGCGCGGCAGAGATGATCGAGGTCGGCCGCGCGCTGGCCGAGCAGGCGCTGGATTCCCACGAACGGGCGACGGAGCAACCCGAACCACCCGCGGCCCAGGGCTAGCCTCCCGCCACGAGACACCTTGTGGCAAAAGGGAACTCGCGGTCTGATCAGACGCCCAGGAACCGCGCGATCGCCGGCGCTTCGCGGCGGCCCTGTTCGCGCCCGGCCAGCGCCGAGGGGATGCGGCAGCGCGGATCCAGCAGGTTGGGCCCGAACGCCTCCAACGAGTCGGCGTCGGCGAACACGGCGAGCGTCGCTCCGGGGAACGCCGCGAGCTCCGCGACCGGCCCGTCGCCGAACGGCCAGGGCGCGTCGGGCGCCGAGGGCACCAGGACCACGGCCGCATCGCAATCGCGCGCGACCCCCACGTTGACCGGGCTCGCGATCCCGCCGTCCATGTAGCGCCTGCCGTCGATCGTCACCGGCGGCCACGCGCCGGGCACCGCGCAGCTGGCCGCCACCGCGTCGACGAGCTCGACGCCCGAATCCCGGTCGAACACCACCAATTCGCCGGTGGCGGTGTCGATTGCGGTGATGCGCAGGGTGCGCCGCGGCCAATCGTGCGCCGGCAAGCGCTGCGCGATGACCCCGCGGCGCACCGGCTCGGCGACGGTCGCGGTGGTCAGCGCCACGGCGCCGATGCGCTGCATCTGCTGACGCGTCTTGTCCAGCGACGGCTCGTAGGGCCCGCCCAGCGCCGTCAGGAAGAGTTCGGTGATGGTCTCGAAGTCGACGCCGGAATCGATCTCCCCCGATGCCTCGCCGACCTGCCGGTCGAATAGTGCCTCTAGCGTGTCGCCGCTGCCGATCTGCGCCGAGACCGCCGAGCCGGCCGACGTGCCGACCAGGACGTCGGATTCCAGCAGCAGCCGCGCCGCCGCCGGTGACTCGTCGGCGATACCCCGCAGAACGCCGGTCTCCCAAGCGATCCCGGCTATCCCCCCGCCGGCCAGCACCAGCGCGCGTTTGGTCGTCATGTCACAACTTTCGGGTGTTCGGCAGCGCGTGCTGCGCGTCTTCGACCGGCACGCTGAGGTCTTCCCGGCGCAGCAGATGCCGCGGTGGGTCCGGCAGAATCAGCGTCCGGGTGATCTGCAGGCCGGCGTCGACATGCACCAGCTCGCCCGGGTGCAACAGCCGCCAGCGCGGGTCGTCGTCCATCGGTTCGGTGGCCAGCACCACCGACGGTCGCGCGCACAGCGAGTCGGACTGCGCGTGAATTCGCTTGGTACGCAAGTCGAACTCCGGCTCAGTTGCCGCCGTCTCGTCGGACCGGTCCAGCAGGCAAAGCTGATGGGTTTCCGGGTAGCGCAGCGCCCAGATGTCGGTGGCCGTGCTCAGCAACACGTTGACCGCATAGATCGGGATGTTGTCCGCCAGCCATCTCATGGCGTCGGCCAGGCCGGCCGGGATGTCTCCGCCGTGTGCGCGAATGGACGCGGTGATCAAGGCGAACATCCGCTCGGAGTCGGTGTCGCCCTGCACCAGGTGGTCGGTGCCTACCTCGCGCAGCCGTTCGTCCAGGACATCGAGGCCCTCGAGCACGCCGTTGTGCGCGAAGATCCTGCCATCCTGCTGGAACGGGTGGGTGTTGCGGACGTCCAGCGAGCCGGTGGTCGCGTAGCGGACATGGGCGATGAACGTCGTGCCGGTCAGCTGGTGCGACTCGGTGGCGAACGTCGCGTCCTGCCATGCGGCGATCGGCTCCTTGTACAGGTGCGGTTCGCCGTCCGCGCCGAAGACGCCCAAGCCGGTGCCGTCGGGGTTCTTTCTGCTCTGTTCGGACAGGCTGTCGGGGGCGTCCAACAGCCAAAACGTTGCGACGCACGCGTGCTTGCCCGCGTGCAGCCCGAAGAGTCGACACATGGTCAGACGGTACCGAAGCCCGCGCGGCGCCTCTCAGTCGCGCGCCTCGACGACCTCGTAGCCGTCCTCGGCGTAACGCGACCGGATGGTCTTCTTGTCGTACTTGCCCACGCTGGTGCGCGGAATTTCGTCGGCGAACGCCCACCGTTCGGGCAACCACCATCGAACGACCTTGTCCGCGAGGAACTTTCGCAGCTCGGCGGCGCTGGCCGATGCGCCATCGTTGAGCACCACGACGGCCAGCGGCCGTTCCTGCCAGCGCTCGTCGGGAACCGCGACGACCGCGGCCTCGAGCACGTCGGGGTGACCGATCAGGCAGGTCTCCAGTTCGACCGACGAGATCCACTCCCCGCCGGACTTGATCACGTCCTTGGCGCGGTCGGTGAGGGTGACGAAACCCTCCTCGTCGACGCGGCCGACGTCGCCGGTGCGCAGCCAGCCGGAGTCAAACTTGGATTCGTCGTGCCCGCGGTAATAGGAGGCGGTGATCCACGGCCCGCGGACCTCCACCTCGCCCACGGCCTGCCCGTCGTTGGGCAGCACCGCGCCGTCGTCGGCGACGATGCGCATCTCCACGCCGCAGATCGGTCGGCCCTGCGTCCCGCGGATGGCCCAGTGCCGATCTTCCGAGGTGCCGACCGACGGCCAGGCCAGGGTGGCCAGCGGCGACGTCTCGGTCATGCCCCACAGCTGCCGGATCTGGACGCCGTACTTGTCCTCGAAGGTGCGCATCATCGACACCGGGACGGCCGAGCCGCCGCAGCCGACCAGGCGCAGCGACGAGATGTCGTGGTCGGGGTCCTTTTCGAGGAGATGCATCACGTCGTTCCAGATGGTCGGCACCGCGCCGGCCACCGTGGGCCGCTGCGTCTCGATCATGTCGACGATGGCCGGGGGGTTCATGTTGCAATCGGGCAGCACCAGGTCGGCTCCCGCCATCACCGCCGCGTACGGCAGGCCCCAGGCGTTGGCGTGAAACATCGGCACGATCGCAAACACCCGGTCGCTGGATCCCACCCCGATGCCGTTGGTGCTGCACGTGGCCATGGTGTGTAGGTAGCTCGAACGATGGCTGTAGACAACACCTTTGGGGTTCCCGGTGGTGCCGCTGGTGTAGCACATCGCGGCCGCCGACCTCTCGTCGATGTCCGGCCAGTCGAATTCGGTGGACTCGCCATCGATCAACTCCGCGTAGCGCAGCACCGTCTTGCCCGACTCCTCCAGCGCGGCGGTGTCGCCCTCGCCGACCGCGATCACGGTGTGCACCGTTTCGAGGTGCGGCAGTACCGGCGCAAGGAGCTTGGCCAGTGACATGTCCACCAGCACCACCCGGTCCTCGGCCTCGTTGGCGACGAAGGCGATCTGCTCGGGGAACAGCCGGATGTTGAGGGTGTGCAGGACCGCGCCCATCGAGGGCGCCGCCAGGTAGACCGCCAGGTGTTCGGCGTTGTTCCACATGAACGTCGCGACGCGCTCGTCGCCGGTAATACCGAGGCGGCGCAACGCGTTTGCGAGCTGCGCAGCCTGCTGACCCAATTCCCGGTAGGTGGTGTGCCGGTAGCCGTCGCTGGTGGCGGTCGTGACCGTGCGGGCGCCGTGGACGCCGCAGCCATGCCGCAGGATCGCGGTGATGGTCAATGGGAAGTCCGACATCGTGCTGTCCATCGATCTACCGCCCTGGTCTCTGCGCCGCTGCCGCCTGATGCCGGTCGGCGAAATGCTATCGCCGTGGGCGCTCCTGGGGAACGGGTTCCCCGGACAGCGCGCGTCGTATTCCGAGGTTAGTCGGCGAGACTAGGTGAGCGCGGGCTCGTAAGCCATGAGCTCGGGCATCACCCACGCCGCGGGTACGTCGTCGCAGGGCAGGGCGTCCTCGACGGACAGCTGCCCGGCCCACGAGACCGGCGCCACGGTGACGGCGCCGGAGTAGTCGGCGACGTAGAGGCGCTTGCCATCCGGGCTTTCGACAACGCACGACGGCTGGGCGGGAGCCCGCAGGGTGCCGACGATGTCGTGGGTCAGTGTGCACAGCACGGTGACGCGGTCGTCGCTGACCAGGTACGCCCGGTCGCCGTCGGCGCTCAGCGTCAGTCCGGTCAGGATGCCGCTGAGTTCGCCGAGCTTGCGGGTGCTGCTGATCTTGTGCCTGCGGGTGTCGACGACGTCGACCACCACGCCCACGTCGGGATCGCAGCTGGCCACGTAGGCCAGCGCGCCGTCGGGGCTGAGCGCGATGCCGCGCACGGGCAGGCCGATGTCCACCGAACCGACGACGCGCGAGGACGTCTGCGCGCGGTCGCGCGGCCGGGTGGCCGGCTGCTGGCGCCACCGGGGGCGCGCCGGTTCGTCGGGCGGCGCGTCGGTGCCGATGACGACGAGCCGGCCGCCGGCCGATCCGTTGACGCCGACGTAGACGCTGTCGCCGCCGGGGCCGACGCAGACGCAGTCGGCCGTGGTTCCCGGCTCCCGCACGCCGAGCTCGATCGTCTCGATTTCGCCGGTCTCGGTGTCCAGGACGGCCACGTCGGCGACGTTGGCCCCGTTGCGGCTGGCGTAGACGCGCCGGCCGCGCGCGGCGACCGCCAGGTCGCTGACGGACAAGGCGAGCGAATGCGTCGCGACCACGCTGTGGGTGGCCGTGTCGAGCACCGCGATGGAGTCGTAGGCGGGCGACACGGTGCTGACGTAGGCCCGGTCGGTTCCCGGGCCTGCGCCGGCGAGGGCGAACGGCTCGTCGAGCCCGTCGATGGTTTCGATCACGCGGCAACGGTCGGTGTCGATGACGGACACGCTGTTGCCGCCGTAGTTGGACACGATCAGCCGGCTGCCGTCGCCGTTGGTGGCGAGGCCGCTGATCGGGCCGTTGCCGACGGGGATCTCGACGGAGAGGGGCTCGATCGCCGCAGCGTCGAGCTCTAATGCTTCGGTGGCGGCCTCCCGGCCCTTGATGTCGCTCATGGTGGCACCGCCTTTGCTGTTGTGGTCCGGCTGTCCGGGTCCAGGTCAAACGTCGCTGCGCGACCAGTGGTCCTCGGCTACGCGGATTCCAGCACGTAATGCTGTCCTGTCGGTCAATTCTATCCATCGGGTTTTCCGCCGCCGCCGCTAAATAAACCCCTGTTATCCATGTCACGCAATCGGCCTAAACGGGCCGCGCATTCCATTTATCGGATTATTAGTATTCGCGCTCTCAGGCAAACTAGATATATGGCGTTAGCAGTATGTTATATAGCTGCAGCTAACCCATGTGCGCCACATATATATTGGCTTTCGATAAGAAATTCTCAGCATATTAGAGCAAAAGGAGGTAAACGTCACATTTCGCAGGTCACCGTGTCGCCGGAGGAATTTTCTTCGCAGTGAAGTCCCGCAAACGGGTTAGCTGAAGTGCGTATCCGGCCGCGGCAGGGCGACGCCGTCGACGGCGATGTCCAGCTTCTCGTTGTAGAACGCCACCAGGCCGGCGATCTGACCGACGGCCGGCACCGGGAAGTGGTAGGTCCACGCCAGGTCGGGATGTACCGAGTCGCCGGCCCGCACCGACCAGTAGCCCGTCGTCGTGCCCTTGTAGGGGCACGACGTCTGCGTGGCGCTGGGTTCCAGGTGCTCGAAGACGATATCGGCCGGATCGATGTAATACCTTGTGGGCAAACCGGTTTCGAACAACAGGACCGGGGATGCGGTGTCGGCCAGCACGACGCCGTCCAGCTCGACGCGGACGTGGCGATGCGAGCGCAGCGCGTCGACTCGCGTGTACGGGCTGCGCGGGTGGACGTAGATCGGTTCGTCCTCCTCGAACCACCGCAACGCAGCCCACTCGAATCGCACCATGCCGGCGACCGGGCTGTCGGTGCCGGCGTCGAACACCCGCGCCGCGGACGGGTGCGTCTGGCCGCCGCCGACCAGTGAGTGCAACTGCGACGCGCCGAATTGCACCTTCTGCGGGTGGTCTTCGTCGCGCAGAAACTCCGCCCGGACATCGGCCAATGGCACGTAATAGGCTGGGTAATAAGGCATTTCCCACACATAGCGGGCCGCGGTGGTGTCGAACACCAGCTCGGAGCCGAGGTAGCCGCGGACGCGCCGGGGTGCGGGCTCCACCCGGCCGCGCTCGGTGGCGGTCTGCGGGTAATCAGGTTCGGCGGACATCGCGGACCTACTGATCCCGTGAGGCCAGGCCGGCCGGGGCGTGCGAAATCGCTTTGTGGATGGCGTCGGCCAGCGCCAGCGCGCTTTCCTCGGTGAGTTCCAGCGCCACCCGCGCCGATGGCCCCAGCTCCGGATTGATCACGTCGATGTTCACCGTGTGGGTGTACGGCGCGTGCACCGCGTGGTCGATGTACACCGTCGCGCGGTTGGCGCCGAACCACCCCGTCGGCCCCTTGCCGCTGCCGTCTATCTCGACGTGTTCGGTCAGATATGTGCACATGCGGCCGCGCCTAGCCTTTCAGGTACGTGGCGAAGAACTCGTCGATGTGGCGCCATCCGTCGACGGCGGCCTCCGGCCGGTACGCCGGCCGGTCGACGGAGAAGAACGCGTGGCCCGCGCCCTCGTAGGAGTGGAACTCGTGGTGCTTGCCCAGCTTGTCCAGCTCGGCGTCCAGCGTCGCCACCGCGGGCGGCGCGGGGAACTTGTCGTCGGCTCCGAACAGGCCCAGCAGCGGGCAGCTCAGGTTCGACGCGAGGCCCAGGATCGGCTTCATCGCCTTGGGCATGCCCTCGGGCGGGTCCTCGACGATAAAGGCGCCGTAGCAGTCCACCGCGGCGTCGAACGGCAGCGAGCACGCCGCCAGGTATGCGTGCCGCCCGCCCGAACAGTGCCCGATGACGCCGAACTTGCCGTTGGCCCCCGGCAGATTGCCCAGGTGCGCCACCACGCCGGCCACGTCGCCGACCAACCGCTCGTCCGGCACCCCGCCCGCCGCGCGCGCCGCCGCAGCGGCGTCGTCGGGCGCAGCACCCGGCGCCTCGCGCGAGTAGAGATTCGGGGCGATGACGTGATAGCCGCTGACCGCGAGCCGCCGCACGAATTCCTTGGTCTCCCGGTCGTAGCCCGGCATGTGATGGATCCAGACGATGCTGCCGCGCGATCCGTCGGCGAGCGGCGTCGCGAGGTAGGCCTCGATCTCGTCGCCGCCGTGGCCGATGACGCTGATCGTCTCTGCGCGAATGGCATCTGGGCTGAACGCGTTCATCGCGATGCTCCTTGGTTGGTGGGTGCGCCCGACGCCACCAACGTATCCAACTCAGGAATCGCCGAGGTGAACGCTAGCCCCGGCGGTCGCGCACCTTGTAGGTCGAGGGCCACGATTTCCGGGACTCGTCTCCGGTCAACGGGGTCCCCATCCCGCCGACCTTGACGTTGTAGGCCTCCTTGCCCGGGCCCACCTCGCGGTTGGCATGCTCTTGGGCGAGGTAGTACAGCTCGTCGATGGTCGCCTCGTCGTAGGCCACGAACGACGTCTCCCTGGCGACGTCGTCGATGCCGACCAGCATCCGATCCGGCAACCAGCGGGACGCCAGCGCCGCCAGACCCAACAGCGAGAACGGGATCACCCAGTAACAGACGAACGACAGCGGGGTCTTGGTGTCCAGGATGGTGGCATCCCCCTGCACGATCGGCGGGATCGCCGACGACACCGTCATGCCGGCGAATGCCGCGACCCATACCCAGGTCAAAACCGTGGTGATGCGTGCGAACAACTCGGTCTTGACGATGTCGGGAGGCTGCTCGGCCGCGGCGAACTCCCGCACGAACGGCTTACCGATCAGCAGGCCGATCAACGCCACCAGGAAGATGCCCGCGTTGCTCAGCGGCTGGATCCACCGCTGCATGAACGAGTCGCTGAGCGTGAACGTCAGGACCGCCAGCACCACGAACGTTGCGACAGCTCCGATTTCCAGCGTGCGTCCCGGCTTCCCCAACACCCTGCTGACCACGAATGCGGCGATCGCGATCACGAGCGCGACCAGAACGGCGGCGGCGAACGGGACGTTTCCGACCAGGACCCAGTAGACGATCCACGGCGCGAAGCCAAACAGCATGCCCATGCTGCGTCATCCTATGAGTGACGGTTCACGCCGCGGCGGCCGGGCAAAGCCATTAGATTGCGTCTGTAGTGAACGACGATCCGCGCAATGACGTTGTCTCCCGGCAATACGATCGCTGGCAATACCCGCCGCCGATCGCCGATCTGGAGGCCTACTCCAAGAACAACTGGGAGTGGTTCGACCCGTTTCGCGCGCACCGGGTGCTGTGGCCGGACCTGGACTACCGGCCAAATCTCGACATCCTGATCGCGGGTTGCGGCGCCAACCAGGCGGCGGTCTTCGCCTTCACCAATCGCGACGCCAAGGTCGTCGCCGTCGACGTCAGCCAATCGGCACTGGATCATCAGCGGTACCTGAAGGGCAGGCACAGCCTGGACAACCTGGAGCTGCACCAGCTGCCCATCGAGGAATTGTCCACGCTGCAAAGAGATTTCGACCTGATCGTGTCCACCGGCGTGCTGCACCACATGGCCGATCCCCAAACCGGCATGCGCGCGCTCGCGGGCTGCCTGCGACCCGACGGCGCCATCGGGGTCATGCTGTACGCCAAGTACGGCCGGACCGGCGTCGAGCTGCTCGAGTCGGTCTTTCGCGACCTCGGCCTGGGCCAGGACGATGCGTCGGTGCAGCTGGTCAAGGACACCATCGCGGTGCTGCCCGCCGATCATCCCGTGCACAGCTACCTGAAGGTGGCCCGCGATCTGCAGACCGACGGCGCGCTGGTCGACACGTTTCTGCACGGACGCGCGCGCACCTACACGGTGCCGGGGTGCCTCGACCTGGTCGCCGCCGCGGGGCTCGCGTTCCAGGGCTGGTTCAACAAGGCGCCCTACTACCCGCACGACTTCCGGGAACCGGCCAGCGGATTGCAGGCCGAGCTGGCGGCTCTGCCGGACGGCGTCGAGCTGTGGTCGGTGATGGAGCGCCTGCAGACGCTCAACGCGACACATTTCTTCATGGCCTGCCACCCCGAACGCCCGAAAGAGCGCTACACGATCGACTTCTCGTCGACGCGGTCCCTCGACTACGTCCCACTGGCGCGCACCGCGTGTGCGCTGTCTGGCGCCGAGCTCGTCGGACCCGCCGCCCGGATCACGCTGCCGCCGGAGCAGCTGGCGTTCGCGCAACTCGTCGACGGCCACCGCAGCATCCGCGAAATCGCCGCCCTGACCGCCCAGCGCGACGACGGGCAGCCCGCCGACACCGCCGCGGCAGAGGGCTTCGCCCGCAAGCTGTTTCAGCGCCTGTGGCGGCTGGACTTCCTGTCGATGGCCATCGACGGCGGCAGAATGCCTGCGTAAGTGATTGCGGCGCAAGCTGTTTCGTGTTGTCATCGCGGTACCGCGACGCCCCCGTGCGGGCCGGGCTTGCATCTGGCGAATTTTGCCGTCGCGACATAACGTCGAGACGTCGTTAGGATTCGAAGCTTGCACGACGGTAATTCACAACAAGGAGTCAGCCAATGAAGAACGCGACACGGTTGGCCGGTCCGATCGCTGCCGTGGTGGCCGGCTTCGTTGTCGTCGCCACCGCTGCACCGGCCGGTGCCGATCCCGCGGACGACCAGTACTTGCAAACGCTGCAGCAGCGGGGGCTGAGCTGGGCACCCGGCCAGGACGGAACGATGATCAACGTCGGGCATGCGGTGTGCGCCGACTTCGACGCCGGCGACACGATGGCGCAAACCGTCGGTGATGTGAAGAAATCGCTCGGGGTGAGCAATAACGGCGCCGGCAGCATCGTGGGCGCGGCGATTGCCGCCTACTGCCCGCAAAACCGGTCCAAGATGTCGGGCTGAGGCCCGCCGGCTCACGTAACCCCCGGTCAAATTCCGGTGCCCCCAGTCGGACTCGAACCGACACTGGGCGGATTTTAAGTCCGCTGCCTCTGCCAATTGGGCTATGGGGGCCTCGGCGGCGAATCTAGCGCGCCTAGCTCGGGCCTGCGACACCGCATCCGCCCGAAATCGGGCAAATTCCGAAGGTGCGGACCACCTACGGTTCACGTAGGATGCCGCGCTCCGCGCGTGTCCTCCCCGAATCGTCGCAAGCGGCAGGTGACACTGCTATGACCTGCGACGGGACCTTGTTAAGACTGCCAGCGCCAGCGTTAAGAAGCCGTAAACGGCTGTCACCTTGGCCATTTGCATCGGGAATGTGGCTGTGGGGGCAATTAGCGTTACGCGCACACAGGGGCTCGTACGCCAACACACAGGGTCGACCCAGCAAAGGATCGGCAAGTTCCGAACAGCACGAGGAGCAATCAATGGCACCATCATTCACCCTAGGGGCCGGAGTACTGCAGGCCGCCGTCACGGCGCTCAGCAACGCTGACGCTGAGTTGTCCACGGTGATCGCCGGGGTCGCCGGACCGACCACCACGGTCGTCGCGCCCGGAGCCGACACGGTGTCGATACCGCAAGCCGCGGCGGTCACGGCCTGGGCCACCACGCTTCAGACGGCCCTCACCAACGGTCAGTCCTATGCGACCCAGTTCATCACCAACCTGAGCACCGCGAGCGACACCTACAACTTCGCGGAGGCCACCAACGCGGCCAGCGCCGTGGCGAACGCGGCCAACGCCCCGGCGGCCAGCGCGGGCGACGGCAGCATCCTCACCTCCATCGCCCAGCTCTTCGGCGGCCCCTCCGGCAGCCTCAACGGCGAACCGTTCAGCCTGTCGGGCAACCTCGCCAACTACATGAACATCGGTGGCGGCAACTGGGCGTCGGCCATGTCCGACCTGCTCGGCATGGCCGGCGGCGGTCTGCTCCCGGCCGGTTCGGACACCATCGGCGACGCCGGCGTCGCGGCAGCACTGGCCAGCGACACCACGCCCGTCGGGGCGGGCATGGGCGGCTTCGGTGGGATGCCGATGGGAGCCATGGGCGGCGGCACCCTGGTCGGCAACCTCTCCGCGCCGCCGAGCTGGGGCGGGGCGGTCACGCCGGTGACCGGCACCGTCACCTCACCGCTTCGGACGGTGGGCTGGACCGCACCCGCGCCGGCCGCGTCGGGGTCGTTCATACCCGGCATGCCCGGAATGGTCACGGGCGGCGCCGGGCGCAGTGCCGCCGGATTCGGCGCACCGCGCTACGGCGTGAAGCCGATCGTCATGCCCAAGCCGGCGACCGTCTAGCCGAGCACCTGTAACGAACCAGCCGAATTCGATCATCTAGAAGGAATGGGACACAGATGAGTTTCACAGCCGTAATCCCCGAGGTCATCGCGGCGCAGATTGTGGCAGGCGACCAAGGAGCGACACTGGCTGCCGCCTCGACCGCGTTGACCACCCTGGCCGCCCAACTGGGCGACACCGCGGCCATTTGGACATCCACATTCGCGGGCCTGGTCAATGACACCGGCTGGCAGGGCGCTGGCGCGGCAGCGGCCCTGGCCGCGGCCAACCAGTACATCAACTGGCTGACCACCACCCAAACGGAGGTCGAGGCGGCGCAGGCCGCGGTCGCGGCGTCGCTGATGGCCTACGAGGCGGCGAGGTCAGGAGTGGTGGACCTCGCGACGGTCACGGCGAATCGCACCGCCTACTACGCCGCGCTCGGGGGATTGCCTTTCACCGCCGCCACCGTGGCGACGCTGGAGACCGCGTATGCGGGGTTCGAGACCACAGACATCGCGGTGATGAACGCCTACCAAGGGGCGGACGCGGCGGCCCTCCCCGGACTCACCGCGCCGCCCATGGACGTGACGGGGGCCATCCTCCCCATCTCGACGGCCGCCGACACCGGCGCCGCCGCGAACGCCGTGAACGCCGCGGCAGCTCCGGCGCTCAACGCTGGGGACATCATCACCGCGGCCGACGGCTTGATCGGAACGCCGTTCTTCTTCAACGGCATCAACGGTGGCGTCAACACCGCGGCTTGGTTCGTCGGTAACACCATCCCGACTGCCGTTTCACTCGGGCACACGCTCGCCGGTGCCACGGTGCCGGCGGCCGCGGTGGGCGACGTGACCTCCGCCGACGGGGCAGGCGTGGTCGAGGGAACGGTGGTGAACTCGGTACGGCCGATGGCCGGCGTGGGCAGCTGGGCCGGCATGGGGGCGTCGGCCGGCGTCGGTCAGGCCACCACGGTCGGCAAGCTATCGGTGCCGGCCACCTGGGCGGGAGCCGCCCAGACCGAAGCGTCGTTGGCGTCGTCCGTCGCGCCGCTGGAGGGCTCGGGCTGGACCGCCGCCGTCGACGAGGCCGCACCGGGCGTCGGCGCACCCGGCATGCCGGGGATGGTGGGCGCCGGCGCGAAGGGCGCCGGGGCCTACGCCGGGCCGCGCTACGGCTTCAAGCCCATCGTCATGCCCAAGCAGGTGGTGATCTGATCGGAGAAGGGGGCACATGTCACTCGGATGAGGTTTGCCGTTAACCGCTGAGCCGCAATCTGTTCCGCGAGCGGCAACCGCCACGCTGATACCAACTGAAAGACTTCGGAACTACTGAAGCTTGGAACACAAGGAGAAAACAAATGGCAACACGTTTTATGACCGACCCGCACGCGATGCGGTCGATGGCAGGTCGCTTCGAGATGCACGCGCAGACGGTGTCGGACGAGGCCCGCAAGATGTGGTCATCGTCGATGAACATCGCCGGTGCCGGCTGGAGCGGCCAGGCCCAGGCGACGTCCTACGACACCATGGGTCAGATGAATCAGGCCTTCACCAACATCGTCAACATGCTCCACGGAGTGCGCGACGGTCTGATCCGCGACGCGAACAACTACGAGACGCAAGAGCAGGCCTCGCAGCAGGCCCTCAGCCACTAGTCCCGAGAGACCCCACTACTTCTTCTATAGGAGGACCTAGACCATGAGCATCAATTACCAGTTCGGAGACGTCGACGCCCACGGCGCTTTGATCCGCGCCCAGGCCGCCTCGCTGGAGGCCGAGCACCAGGCCATCGTTCGTGATGTGCTTGCTGCCGGCGACTTCTGGGGCGGCGCCGGTTCGGTGGCTTGCCAGGAGTTCATCACCCAGTTGGGTCGCAACTTCCAGGTGATCTACGAGCAGGCCAACTCCCACGGCCAGAAGGTGCAAAGCGCCGGCAACAACATGGCGAGCACCGACAGTGCCGTCGGGTCCAGCTGGGCCTGACGCAACGCTCTCCTCCGGGGCCGCACACCGATGGGTGTGCGGCCCCGTTGTTTGCGGCGGCAAGCCCGTCGGCGCCCGTGCATCCGCACCGCGGCGGGTAAACCGTTCCGTGACAGGTGCTTTGAATGCGCCGCGCGCATTTCGCCGAGCACACACATTTGAGAACCCTATGAACTCAGTGACAGCTGTATGTGCCCTCTGCGAGGATGTAGGAAAATGACAGCAATGGGATACGCAGGCAGCGAGCGGCCGCGCCAGGCAATTCTGGGGCAGCTGCCCCGCATTAACCGCGCCGACGGCTCGCCCATTCGGGTTTTGCTGGTCGACGACGAGCCGGCGCTGACCAACCTGGTGAAGATGGCGCTGCACTACGAGGGCTGGGTCGTCGAGGTCGCCCACAACGGGCGCGAGGCGATCGCCAAGTTCGACAGGGCCGCACCGGACGTGCTGGTACTCGACATCATGCTGCCCGACGTCGACGGGCTGCGCATTCTGCACCGCGTCCGCGAATCCGAGACGTATACGCCCACGCTGTTCCTCACCGCCCGCGATTCGGTCATGGACCGCGTCACCGGGCTGACCGCGGGCGCCGACGACTACATGACGAAACCGTTCAGCCTGGAAGAACTGGTCGCCAGGCTGCGGGGATTGTTGCGCCGCTCCAGCCAGCTGACCCCGCCCGCGGCCGAGGCGCTCAAGGTCGGCGATCTGCGGGTCGACACGGCCAGCCGCGAGGTCAGCCGCGACGGTGAGCAGATATCGCTGTCCGCGACGGAGTTCGAACTGCTTCGCTTCCTGATGCGCAATCCCCGTCGCGCGCTGAGCCGCACCGAGATCCTGGACCGCGTGTGGAACTACGACTTCGCCGGGCGCACCAGCATCGTCGATCTGTACATCTCGTACCTGAGGAAGAAGATCGACTCGGGCCGGGAGCCGATGATCCACACCGTCCGCGGTATTGGGTACATGCTGCGGCCACCGGAATGACCGGCGAGCGCAACACCCCGCGGGGCTTCCCCCGGTCGTTGCGCGGTCAGCTGCTCTTGGGTGTATTGGCCGTTGTCACAGTGGTTTTGGTGACGGTCGGCATCGTCTCGGTGTTCAGCCTGCGCGGCTACGTCAACACGATGAACGACGCCGAGGTCGCCAAATCGATGCACGCGTTCAGCAACGCCTACGCCAGATACCGCAGCGCCGAAAACAATTCGGGGCATCCGGGCAATCCGCCGGTGTCGCAGGCGTTGCTGGGCTTCACCGAACAAACGCCGGGCAACATCATCGCCGTCCTGCACGACGGTGTCGTCATCGGCTCGGCCGTCTTCTCTGAGGACGAACCGCGGGCCGCGCCGCCCGACGTCGTTCGCGCCATCCAGGCGCAAACCTGGAACGACGGCCCGGCGCACAGCGAAAGGCTGGGCAGCCTCGGCTCTTACCGCGTCGACTGCCTCATCGACGGCCGCGAGACCCTGGTCGTCGGGGTGCCACTGAACCTCGCCGACCGCATCATCGCGCGCAAGAACCTCACCACCACAGCGCTTGTCGCGGCCGCTCTGGTGGTGACGGCGGGCCTCACCGTTTGGGTGGTCGGGTACGCCCTTCGTCCGCTGCGCCGCGTGGCCGCCACCGCCGCGGCGGTCGCGGCGATGCCACTCGCCGGTGACGAGCACCGGATCGGGGTGCGGGTGCGGCCGCCGGACACCGATCAGAACAACGAGGTCGGCATCGTCGGTCACACGCTGAATCGGTTGCTGGACAACGTCGATAGCGCGCTGGCCCATCGCGTCGACTCCGACCTGCGCATGCGGCAATTCCTCACCGATGCCAGCCACGAGCTGCGGACCCCGCTGGCGGCGATCCAGGGATACGCCGAACTCACCCGGCAGGACAGTTCGGCGCTGCCCCCGACCACCGAGTACGCGCTGGCGCGCATCGAGTCCGAAGCCCGGCGGATGGCCCTGCTCGTCGACGAGCTGTTGTTGCTGTCGCGCCTGGGCGAAGGAGAAGACCTGCAGAACGACGACGTCGACCTGGGCAACCTGGTGATCAACGCGGTGAACGACGCCGCGGTCGCCGCGCCGACCCACCAATGGCTCAAAGACCTTCCCGATGAACCTGTTTGGGTCCGCGGTGATCATGACCGGCTGCATCAGCTGGTCAGCAATCTGCTCAGCAACGCACGGCTGCACACGCCGCCCGGCATCACGGTGACCACGACGATCACCTGCCACACCAGCGGACCGAACGCGCCCTATGCGGAATTGACCGTCGCCGACGACGGGCCCGGCATCGACGAAGACCTGCTCCCCCGCCTCTTCGAGCGGTTCGTCCGCGCGGATGCCTCGCGCATGAACAGTTCGGGAATCGGGCTTGGCCTGGCCATCGTGAGTTCGATCGTCAAGGCCCATCACGGGTCGGTCAGCGCCGAATCCGCCCCCGGCCGAACGGTCTTCCGGGTGCGGCTGCCACTCCTCGACGCATAGCGCCCACCGGGGTCCGTGAGACGTACGGGGCGCACGGTGCCGGCAAACCTCAGGAATGCCGCAAAACTGGCGCTCAACCCGTAAAGGAAATGTTAAGAGCGAAGGCACCCCGTTGCGACCGAGCCTAGGCTCATCGATGGCCTCTTTGCCGAGGTCAAAGTTCGTGTTGCCGAGAACAAGCAGGCAGCAAAGGGCCATCGAACGAAAGACGACTATGTCCGTGCTGATTTACCTCGTGCTGACCGCGGCGGTGTTCGCGGCGCTCGGCCTGACGTTGAAGGCGGGATCGTGAGCATCGCTAACATCGTCGGTCTCGTGCTGTCCGTCCTCATCGCATTCCTGCTCGGGGCTGCCCTGATGTTTCCGGAGCGGTTCTAGTGAGCGGGACCGCGGCGGGCTTGGTCTTCCTGGCGCTGCTTGTTGTCGCCATCGCGGCCGTGCACGTGCCGCTGGGCGACTACATGTATCGCGTGTACACCGACCGAAAGCATTCGCGCACAGAGAAATTGATTTACCGCCTGATCGGAGCGAACCCGGACTCGGAGCAGACGTGGAAAACGTATGCCCGTAGCGTGCTGGCCTTTTCGGGGGTCAGCGTCGTGTTCCTGTTCGTCCTGCAGCTCGTCCAGGACAAACTGCCGCTGCACCTGAACGATCCGGGCACCAAGATGACGCCCGCGCTGGCGTGGAACACCGCGATCAGCTTCGTTACAAACACCAACTGGCAGGCCTACTCCGGCGAATCGACGATGGGTCATCTGGTGCAGATGGCCGGCCTGGCCGTGCAGAACTTCGTCTCCGCCGCAGTGGGCATGGCCGTCGCGGTCGCGCTTGTCCGGGGGTTCGCCCGCTACCGCACCAACGAGCTGGGCAACTTCTGGGTGGACCTGACGCGCGGCACGCTGCGCATCCTGCTGCCGATCTCGGTGCTGGGCGCCATCGCCCTCGTCGCGGGCGGGGTGATCCAGAACTTCCACCTCGACGACCAGGTGGTGACCACGCTGGCCGGCGGCCAGCAGACGCTCCCCGGCGGCCCGGTCGCCAGCCAAGAGGCGATCAAGTTGTTGGGCACCAACGGCGGTGGGTTCTACAACGCCAACTCGGCACACCCGTTCGAGAACGCGACGGCGTGGACCAACTGGATCGAGGTCTTCCTGATCCTCGTTATCGGCTTCTCGCTGCCGCGCACGTTCGGCCGCATGGTGAACAGCAAAAAGCAGGGCTACGCGATCGCTGCGGTCGTCAGCGTGCTGGCCGTCCTGTCCGTCGGCTTCATGATGCTGTTCCAGTTGCAGCACCACGGCACCGTCCCCACCGCGGTGGGCGCCTCGTACGAGGGCGTCGAGCAACGCTTCGGGGTCGCCGACTCCGCGGTCTTTGCCGACGCGACCACGCTAACCTCAACCGGCGCAGTCGATTCCACGCACGACTCCTACACCAGCCTGGGCGGCATGATGACGATGTTCAACATGCAGCTCGGCGAGGTCGCGCCCGGCGGCACCGGTTCTGGCCTCTACGGCATCCTGATCCTCGCCGTCATCACCGTGTTCGTCGCCGGCCTGATGGTCGGCCGGACGCCGGAATACCTTGGCAAGAAGATCAATCCGCGCGAGATGAAGCTGGCGTCGGCCTACTTCCTGGTCACCCCGCTGATCGTGTTGCTGGGCACCGCGATCGCCATGGCACTGCCCGGTGAGCGGGCCGGCATGGCCAACACCGGGGCGCACGGGCTCTCCGAGGTGCTCTACGCGTTCACCTCGGCGGCCAACAACAACGGATCGGCATTCGCGGGCCTGTCGGCCAACACGGTCTGGTGGAATACCGCCCTGGGCCTGGCCATGGTCTTCGGCCGGTTCCTGCCGATGATCCTGGTTCTCGCGCTGGCCGGCTCGCTGGCACGTCAGGGCATGACGCCCGAATCGAGTGGCACGCTGCCCACCCACAAGCCTCAGTTCGTGGGCTTGGTAGTGGGAGTGACGGTCATCCTCGTTGCCCTCACCTTCCTGCCCGCGCTGGCGCTCGGGCCGCTCGCCGAAGGGATCCACTGAAACTGTGACCACCGCACTAGATTCCGGCACACGCCGGCGTAACGCCCAGTCACCCGGGCAGAAGATGCAAGGCGGCTTGCTCGATCCCGCCCTGTTGCTGAAGTCGCTGCCCGACGCGCTGCGCAAGCTCGACCCGCGCACCCTGTGGCGAAACCCCGTGATGTTCATCGTCGAGATCGGCGCCGTCTGGTCAACGATCCTGGCTTTCGGCGACGAGAGCTGGTTCAGCTGGCTCACCGTGTTCTGGCTATGGCTGACAGTGCTTTTCGCCAACCTCGCCGAGGCCGTCGCCGAAGGGCGGGGCAAGGCGCAGGCCGACACCCTGCGTAAGTCCAAGGCCGACACCATCGCCCACCGGCTGAAGGATTGGTCGCCCGGCCGCACGGGCGACATCCCCGAAGACATCGCGGCGCCGCTGTTGCAGCAGGGCGACATCGTGGTGGTCACCGCGGGGCAGGTCATCCCGGGCGACGGCGACGTCGTGGAAGGCATTGCCTCGGTTGACGAATCAGCCATCACCGGGGAATCGGCACCGGTGATCCGGGAGTCCGGTGGCGACCGCTCGGCGGTCACGGGTGGGACGACCGTCCTGTCCGATCGCATCGTGGTCAAGATCACCCAGAAGCCCGGTGAAAGCTTCGTGGACCGGATGATCGCGCTCGTCGAGGGCGCGAACCGGCAGAAGACACCGAACGAGATCGCGCTCAATATCCTGCTGGCCGCGCTGACCATCATCTTCGTTTTCGCGGTGGCCACGCTGCAGCCGCTCGCCATCTACTCCAAGGTCAACAACCCCGGCGTGCCCGATACCGCGGCGCTGAACAGTAACGGCATCAGCGGCATCGTGCTGGTGGCATTGCTGGTGTGCTTGATCCCCACCACAATTGGCGCGCTGCTGTCGGCCATCGGCATCGCGGGCATGGACCGGCTGGTGCAGCGAAACGTGCTGGCCATGTCCGGCCGCGCGGTCGAGGCGGCCGGCGACGTCAACACGCTGCTGCTGGACAAGACCGGAACGATCACCCTGGGCAATCGCCAGGCGTCGGAATTCATTCCGGTGTCCGGGGTGACCAACGCGGACCTGGCCGACGCCGCGCAGCTGTCCAGCCTCGCCGACGAGACACCCGAGGGCCGTTCCATCGTCGTGTACGCCAAGGACGCCTACGGGCTGCGCGCCCGTACCCCCGGCGAGCTGGCCAGCGCCACCTGGGTGGAATTCACCGCGACAACGCGCATGTCGGGCGTCGACGTCGACGGGCGGCAACTGCGCAAGGGCGCGGCCAACTCGGTGGCGGAGTGGATCCGTAGCCACGGCGGCAGCGTTCCCGTCGAACTCGGCGAGATCGTCGACGGCATCTCGGCGGCCGGCGGAACCCCGCTGGTGGTCGGCCAGGTCATCGGAGGCAAAGCCGAAGTGCTCGGCGTCATCCACCTCAAGGACGTGGTGAAGCAGGGCATGCGCGAACGCTTCGACGCGATGCGCGCGATGGGCATCCGGACCGTGATGATCACCGGCGATAACCCGTTGACCGCCAAGGCGATCGCGGACGAGGCCGGGGTCGACGACTTCCTGGCCGAGGCCACGCCCGAAGACAAGATGATGCTCATCAAGAAGGAGCAGCAGGGCGGCCGGCTGGTGGCGATGACCGGTGACGGCACCAACGACGCCCCCGCGCTGGCACAGGCCGACGTCGGGGTGGCGATGAACACCGGCACCTCGGCGGCCAAAGAGGCCGGCAACATGGTCGACCTGGACTCCGACCCCACCAAGCTCATCGAGATCGTGGAGATCGGCAAGCAGCTGTTGATCACCCGAGGCGCGTTGACCACGTTCTCCATCGCCAACGACATCGCCAAGTATTTCGCGATCATCCCGGCGATGTTCGTGGCCATCTTCCCGGGCCTGGACCTGATCAACGTGATGCGGCTGCACAGCCCGCAATCGGCGATCCTGTCGGCGGTCATCTTCAACGCGATCGTCATCGTCGCGCTGATTCCGTTGGCGCTGAGGGGTGTTCGCTATACGCCCAGCCGCGCGTCCAAGCTGCTGAGCCGCAACCTCTACATCTATGGCCTGGGCGGTATCGTCGCCCCGTTCATCGGGATCAAGCTCATCGACCTGCTCGTTCAACTGCTCCCCGGGATGGCCTGAGATGAACTTCACCAACACGCTCCGTCAGCATTGGGCCGCGCTGCGCGCGCTCCTCGTCTTCACCGTGATCCTGGGTTTCGGCTATCCACTGCTCATTTGGCTGCTGGCGCAGCTGCCCGGGCTGCACGACAGGGCCGAGGGCTCGATCCTCACCGCCGGTGGCAAGCCGATCGGCAGCCGGATCATCGGCCAGTCGTTCACCGACGACAAGGGCAACCCGCTGCCGAAGTATTTCCAGAGCCGCCCGTCGGCGGCGGGCAGCAACGGGTATGACCCGACGTCCAGCGGCGGCAGCAACCTCGGGCCGGAGAGCACCGTCGACACGCCCGGCGATCCGGCGCAACTGGCGGCCGGCAAGTCCGCTTCGGACGCCGGCTTCAAGCCCAGCCTGCTCACCCAGGTCTGCTCGCGCAGTGTGGCCACCGGCCAACTCGAGGGTGTCGATGGATCACGCCCGTACTGCACCGGCGGCGGCGTCGGCGCGGTGCTGTCGGTGATCGGCCCGCGGGACGCCCGCGGCTACGTCGTGCGCCCTGCCCAGGTGGTCAGCGTCAACGAGCCGTGCGCGACCACGAAGCAACCGTTCCTGGACTTCTACGAGGGCGTGCGCGTCGAATGCGCGAAGTTCAACGAGGACTACTCCACCGGCCAGATCGTGCCCGTCCGCGGCGCCGCGCCGGGCAACCCGCAGGTTCCCGCCGACGCGGTCACCGCCAGCGGCAGCGGGTTGGACCCGGACATCTCACCGGCGTATGCCGACATCCAGGTCGCGCGGGTGGCCAAGGCCCGGCACGTCAGCCCGGACCAAATTCGTGCCGTGCTCGCGAATTACCGCAGCGGCCGGGATCTCGGGTTCTTCGGCGAGCCGACCGTCAACGTCTTGCAACTCAATTTGGACCTCGACCGTCGATACCCGGTCACGGGCTAGTGCCGCAGGGGGATGATGGTTGACGTGAGCGACGTCAGCCTTGGCGACCACCATCCCAAGCGCGGAGAGCTACGCATCTATCTCGGTGCGGCGCCGGGCGTCGGTAAGACGTACGCGATGCTCGGCGAGGCGCACCGGCGCCTGGAACGCGGCACCGACATCGTCGCCGCGGTGGTGGAGACACATGGCCGCCTGAAGACCGCGGAGATGATCGAGGGCGTCGAGGTCATCGGACCCCGTTACATCGACTACCGCGGCAGCACCTTTCCCGAACTCGACGTGCCCGCCGTGCTGGCACGCCACCCGCAGGTGGTCCTGGTCGACGAACTCGCCCACACCAATACGCCGGGAAGCAAGAACGAAAAGCGCTGGCAAGACGTCGAGGAGCTGCTCGACGCGGGGATCACGGTGATCTCCACGGTCAACATCCAGCACCTGGAAAGCCTCAACGACGTCGTCGCGCAGATTACCGGCATCGAACAGAAGGAGACGATTCCGGATTCGATCGTGCGCGAAGCCGCCCAGGTCGAGCTCATCGATATCACGCCGGAAGCGTTGCGTCGCAGGTTATCCCATGGCAATGTCTATGCGTCGGAGAAGATCGACGCTGCGCTGTCCAACTACTTCCGTCGCGGAAACCTCACCGCACTAAGGGAATTGGCGCTGCTGTGGCTGGCCGACCAGGTGGACACCGCGCTCGCCAAATACCGCGCGGAAAACAAGATCACCGACATGTGGGAGGCGCGCGAACGCGTCGTGGTGGCGATCACCGGCGGCCCCGAGTCGGAGACGTTGGTGCGGCGGGCCTCCCGGATCGCCTCGAAGTCCAGCGCCGAGCTGATGGTGGTGCACGTGATTCGCGGTGACGGGCTGGCCGGTCTGTCGGAGGCCCGGATGGTCAAGATCCGCGAACTGGCCGGCAGCCTGGACGCTTCCGTGCACACCGTGGTCGGTGATGAGGTACCCACGGCGCTATTGGATTTCGCCCGCGAGATGAATGCCACCCAGCTGGTCATCGGCACCTCCCGCCGGTCGCGCTGGGCGCGGATCTTCTCCGAGGGCATCGGCACCAACATCGTGCAGCGCTCCGGGAAGATCGACGTGCACATCGTCACTCATGAGGAATCCAAACGTAGCATCCAACTCGCGTCGCTCGCGCCGCGCGACCGGCGCATCGCGTCCTGGCTGGCGGCCTTCATCGTGCCGTCGGTCATTTGCGCCATCACGGTCATGTCGCTGGATCCCTATCTGGACACCGGTGGTGAGAGCGCCCTGTTCTTCGTCGGGGTGCTGTTGGTAGGCCTACTGGGTGGCGTTGCGCCGGCAGCACTTTCGGCCGTGCTGTCCGGGCTGCTGCTGAACTACTTCTTGATCGCCCCGCGGCACAGCTTCACCATCGCCGAACCCAACAGCGCCATCACCGAATTGGTGCTGCTGCTGATCGCGGTCGCGGTCGCGGTGCTGGTGGACTTCGCGGCCAACCGCACCCGCGAAGCCCGGCTGGCCTCCCAGGAGGCCGAGCTGCTGACACTGTTCGCGGGCTCGGTGCTAGGCGGCGCGGACCTCGAGACGCTGCTCGAACGGGTGCGCGAGACCTACGCGCAGCGGGCGGTGAGCATGCTGCGCGAGCCCGCCGGCGACGAGCGGGGAAACGCCAAGAAAGCCTACATCGTTGCCTGCGTGGGCAAAGATCCTTGTGTGGCTGTTGATTCCGCCGACACCGCCATCGAGGTCGGTGACGACGAGTTCTGGATGCTGCTGGCCGGCAAGAAGCTCTCCGCGCGCGATCGCCGCGTACTGACCGCCGTGGCCAAACAGGCGGCCGGCCTGATCCGGCAGAGCGAGCTGGCCGCGGAGGCCAGCAAGGCCGAGGCGATCGTGCAGGCCGACGAGCTGCGCCGCTCCCTGCTCTCGGCGGTCAGCCACGACCTGCGCACCCCGCTGGCCGCCGCCAAGGTCGCGGTGTCCAGCCTGCGCGCCGAGGACGTCGCCTTTTCGCCCCAAGACACCGCCGAGTTGCTGGCCACCATCGAGGAGTCCATCGACCAGCTCACCGCGCTGGTCGGAAACCTGCTCGACTCTTCGCGTTTGGCGGCGGGCGCGGTGCGGCCGGACCTGCGCCGGGTGTACCTCGAGGAGACCGTGCAGCGCGCGCTGGTGAGCATCGGCAAGGGTGCCACCGGTTTCTACCGATCGGCGATCGACCGCGTCAAGGTCGATGTCGGCGACGCCGTGGCGATGGCCGACGCGGGGCTCCTCGAACGGGTGCTCGCCAACCTGATCGACAACGCGCTGCGGTACGCGCCCAATTGCGTGGTGCGGGTCAACGCGGGACGGGTGGGCGATCGCGTACTGATCAACGTGATCGACGAGGGCCCCGGGATTCCGCACGGTGCCGAGGACGAGATCTTCGAGGCCTTCCAGCGGCTGGGCGATCACGACAACACCACCGGGGTCGGCCTGGGGATGTCGGTGGCACGCGGCTTCGTCGAGGCGATGGGCGGCACGATCGCCGCCGGCGACACCCCGGGCGGTGGGTTGACGGTGGTGGTGGATCTGGTTGCGCCACAACAGGTTGGTGCGCAATGACCCGCGCCGGCGACGATGCAGAGCGCAGCGATGAGGAGGAGCGGCGCCAATGACCCGGGTGCTGGTGATCGACGACGAGCCGCACATCCTGCGGGCGCTGCGAATCAACCTGTCGGTGCGCGGCTACGAGGTCGTCACGGCGTCGACTGGGGCCGGCGCGCTGCGGGCCGCGGCCGAGCACAAGCCCGACGTGGTGGTCCTCGACCTCGGCCTGCCGGACATCTCCGGCATTGAGGTCCTGGGCGGGTTGCGCGGCTGGCTCTCGGCCCCGGTGATCGTGCTGTCGGCGCGCTCGGACTCGGCGGACAAGGTCGAGGCGCTGGACGCCGGTGCCGACGACTATGTGACGAAACCCTTTGGTATGGACGAGTTCCTGGCCCGGCTGCGCGCCGCGGTGCGCCGCAATGCGGCCGCTTCGGAAACCGATCAGCCGGTGATCGAGACCGACGCGTTCACCGTCGACCTGGCCGCCAAGAAGGTGACCAAGGACGGCGCCGAGGTGCACCTGACGCCGACCGAGTGGGGCATGCTGGAGGTGCTGGTTCGCAATCGCGGCAAGCTGGTCGGCCGCGAGGAACTGCTCAAAGAGGTGTGGGGCCCCGCGTATGCCACCGAAACGCATTACCTGCGTGTGTATTTGGCGCAGCTGCGGCGCAAACTCGAGGATGACCCGTCGCATCCCAAACACCTGCTGACCGAATCGGGCATGGGCTACCGCTTCGAGGCCTAACGTTTTGCCGCCGAACGTCGAGTTGTTGGGCTAGACGAGGCCTTAACAGCACAACAAGTCGACGCTCGCCGGCTCAGCCGGCGATGGAGAACACGATGCCATCCAGGATGTCGTGCTCGCTGACCGTCAGCTCGTCGATACCAGCGCGAGTTCGCAGCTCGCGCGCCAACTCCTCGACCACGATCGCGCCGCCGCCGATCACGTCGACGCGGCCCTCGTGCATCGGCGGCAGCGCGGCGCGCTCGGCGCGCGTCATGCCGATCAGCCCCTCGCAGACCGCCAACAGATCGCCGCCCGATACCCGCGAAAGATGAATGGCCGCAGCGTCATACGCGGTCATTTTGTGTGCCAGCGCGGACAGCGTGGTCATCGTCCCGGCCAACCCGACCCACGTCCGGGCCTTTTCCACCGGCACTACGGCCAGCGCGGCGTCGAGTCGCTCGCGCACCACCTCCCGGGCCGCCGCCACCTCCGCCGCGGTCGGCGGATCCGAATGCAGGCAGCGCTCGGTCAGCCGCACACAGCCGATGTCAGCCGAGTAACTCGCCTCTACGCTCTGACCGCCGAGCACGATCTCGGTCGACCCACCGCCGAGGTCCACGACGACGAAAGGACCGCTCTCGCTATCCAATTCGCCGACCGCCCCATCGAAGGACAGCGCGGCCTCCTCGGCGCCGGTGATCACCTCGGCGACCGCGCCCGGCACCACGGCGCCCAGCACGTCGGCCGTCATCGCGAAGAAGTCATCGCGATTGGCGACGTCACGGGCGGCCGACGTCGCCACCATCCGCACCCGCTCGACGTCGTGCTCCTTCAGCAGGACGGCGTAGTCGGACAGCGCGGCCCGCGTCCGGGCGATCGCCTCGGGCGCGAACTCACCCGTCGCGTCGACGCCCTGACCCAGCCGCACGATCCGCATCTCGCGGTGCACATCGCGCAGCCGCCCGCCCTGCGCATCGGCGATCAGCAATCGAATCGAGTTGGTACCGCAGTCAATTGCGGCCAGCCGGCTCACCAGCGCCCCGCTTCCACGAACGGGGCCATCGCAGGCTCGGCGGCCAGCAGCGCCAGCGCCTCGTCGCCGAACGGATTCACCCCCGGGCCCTTGGCCAGCGAATGCGCGATCAGCACGTGCAGGCACTTGACCCGGTCCGGCATGCCGCCGCCGGAGAACGTCGTCCCCAACGGTTCGATCGCGTCCCGCTCGGCCAGGTACGACTCGTGCGCCCGCCTATAGGCGGCCGCCAATTCGGCGTCATGCCGCAGCCGTTCGGTCATCTCGCGCATCAATCCCGTCGTCTCCAGCCTGCTCGCGGCGGCGGTCAAAGTCGGATGTGTGAGGTAGTACAACGTCGGAAACGGTGTGCCGTCAGGCAGTTTCGGCGCCGTCTTCACCACACCGGGTTCCCCGTTGGGACACCGGTACGCGATCTCGAGCACGCCGCGCGGCTCCCGACCCAGCTGGCGTGCCACCGCTTCGGCGTCGGCACTATCAACCACCGGGAGACGTGGGGTTCGGCGCGGGCGGCGGTGCCTGGTCGGCGGCGGCGGGTTCCGGGGGCGCCGGCGGCAGGTGCGGCGCGTCGGCGATGGTGTGCCACAGCGAGGTGTACCACGGGTTGTTGTTGGTCGGCTTCGCCGTCTCACCGCCGGGCTGCGGCGACCCGGGCGCACCGGGCGGAAGCTGAACCTGGAACGGGATGTCGCCGGGCTTGACGAAACCGAGCCGCTCGCGGGCCTGCGCCGCGATATACGCCGGGTCGCCGAGCTTGACCTTCTTCTGCTCGAGGTCGGCGATCTGGCGGCGCAACGCGGCTTCGGAGGCGTTCAGTTGCGACATCTCGGTGCGCTGCGCGAAGTAGGTACGCACCGGGCCGGCGATGGTCAGCGTCAGCACACAGATCACCGCGGCCAGCACCGCCGCGCGCCGCGCGGTGAAGCCCAGCCGCTGGTCGGCCCGCTGCTCGACGGACTCGGCGATCTGCCGCTTGATGGGCTCGACGACATGTTCGGCCACCGACCGCGTCGTGCTGCGGCCGCCATTCGCCGCGGTCTGCACGGGTCGCGAGCTTTTCGCGGGGCGGCCACGCCGACCGGAATCGCCGCCCTTCCCCGGACGCGATGCCGGGGAGCGGCGCTTCGGGTCCGGCTTGTTGGGCAAGCTATTTGGCCTCCGGCGCATAACGCGGGAACGCGAGGTCACCCGCGTAGCGCGCGGCGTCGCCGAGCGCCTCTTCGATCCGCAACAGCTGGTTGTACTTCGCGACGCGCTCGCTGCGGGCGGGGGCGCCGGTCTTGATCTGCCCACTGCCGACCGCGACCGCCAGGTCGGCGATCGTGGTGTCCTCGGTCTCGCCGCTGCGGTGGCTCATCATCGTGCGGTATCCGCTGTGGTGGGCCAGCGCGACGGCGTCGAGTGTCTCGGTGAGCGTGCCGATTTGGTTCACCTTGACCAGCAGGGCGTTGCCCGCGCCGCGCTCGATGCCGTCTTCCAGGCGCTCCGGGTTGGTGACGAAGAGGTCGTCGCCGACGATCTGGACGCGGTCACCGATGGCCGTCGTCAGTGCCACCCAGCCGTCCCAGTCGTCCTCGGAAAGCGGATCCTCGATGGAAACCAGCGGGTAGCTGTCGAGCAGGCCCGCGTAGAAAGCGGACATCTGCTCGGCGCTACGGGTCTCCTTTTCGAAGCTGTAACCCTTTCCGTCGGTGAAGAATTCGGTCGCGGCCACGTCGAGCGCCAGGGCCACATCGGTACCCGTCTTGAGGCCGGTCGCGTCGATCGCCGACAGGATGAGGTCGAGCGCCGCCTTGGTGCCCGCGACATCGGGAGCGAAACCGCCCTCGTCGCCCAGGCCGGTCGACAGGCCCTGCTTCTTCAGCACCGACTTCAGCGAGTGGTAGACCTCGGTACCCCAGCGCAGCGCTTCCTTGAAGCTCGGCGCGCCGATCGGAGCCACCATGAACTCCTGGACGTCCACCCCGGTGTCGGCGTGGGCGCCGCCGTTGAGGATGTTCATCATCGGCACCGGCAGGATGTGCGCGTTGGGGCCGCCGAGATAGCGGAACAGCGGCAGCTCGGCGGAATCGGCGGCGGCCTTGGCGACCGCCAGTGACACGCCCAGGATCGCGTTGGCGCCGAGCCGGGACTTGTCCGGCGTGCCGTCCAGATCCACCAGCGCCTGGTCGACCAGCCGCTGGTCGTCGGCGTTGAGTCCGATCACGGCGGGGCCGATCTCGTCGAGCACCGCCTCCACGGCCTTCTGCACGCCCTTGCCGCCGTAGCGCTCGCCGCCGTCGCGAAGCTCGACGGCCTCATGCTCCCCGGTCGACGCGCCGGACGGCACGGCCGCGCGGGCAAACGTCCCGTCACTGAGGGCGATCTCGACCTCGACGGTCGGGTTGCCGCGGGAATCGAGTATCTCGCGGGCCCCGACCTGCTCGATAATCGGCACTAGGTTCTCTCCTTGACTCGTAGCGGATGCCAATTCATCCTGCTACAGCGGACGCCCAGCCGCATAGGCGGTCGCCCAGTCGCGGACCGCCCGCGCATAGACACCGGAGTTGTTGTAGGCGCGCAGCGCGGTGATCCACCCGCGGGGCGTCCCGAGATCCTTTCCGCGCCAGCACAAGTAACCCGCCGCCGCGAGCGCGGCGTCGTCGATGTTGTCGGGGCTGACGTGGCCGTCGTTGTGGGCGTCGACCCCGTACAGCCGCCAGGTCTCGGGAATGAACTGCATCGGTCCCATCGCACGCGTGACGACGGGGTCACCGTCCGGGTCGTCCTGGGCGGTGTCGACGATGCGCAGGTTGCCGCTGGTGCCGTCCAGGCGAACGCCGCGGATGGGCGGGCTCACATCCCCATTGGGCGCCAGGGTCGCGCCGCGGTAGGTGCCGTGGTGGCTCTCGACCTGGCCGATGCCCGCCAGCGTGGTCCACGCGATATGGCACTTCGGGTTCTCGACCTCGGCGACCCGGGCGGCGTAGGCGTAGGCCTCGAGCGCGATGACCGGGATCTCCAAGACCGCGGAGCGCTGCAGCGCCCAGTCCCGCAACTGATCCGCGGGCCGCCCGCTGGCGTGGGTGTTGACCGCAGGCACCGGATCTCCCGCGGGTGGCGGAACCCCATCGGGGATGAACAGGCTGAGTTGCCAGGTGCAGCTGGAGGCCATGAGCATCGCGGTCGCGCCGATCACGGCGGCCGCGCGCAACCAGCGCCTCGGCGACACCACGCTTCCCTTCAGATCCCCAATACCGACTGTCACCATGTCCATCGTCCCATGACTGTCTGGAGTCCTCGGCCCCTTCCGAGCGCGAGCGAACGTTTCGCGGCACAGATTGAATTCATCGTCGATTAGCTAACCGCGACCATGGCTAGCAAAGCCAGAACCACGCCGAAACTCCGATTCACAATCTTCACCGCCCCACATCGCCGCCCGTGGGCGACGGCACGAGCAAATATCAACGCGATCGCTACCCGGCGGCCTCGGGCTCGTCGTCAGCGTCCCGGGCGGCCCCTTCCGCATCCCCGTCAACGTCTCCGTCGGCGTCCTCGTCCGCGTCGTCCTCGGACTCGTCGCCAATGTCCTCGGACTCGTCGTCGGCCAGTTCCAGCGGCGGCTGCTCGGACGGCCAGTGCTCGCGCCACTCGTCCTCGGTAATTACGCCCAGCGGAACCACATCGAATTCCTCCGGCACGCCGTACCCGCGGCGGCCGGCGGCGATCGACTTCTCGACACCGCGGACCGCGTCGACGAACTCGAGGGCCGCGGTGCGCAACGCGCTTTCGGCGTCGACATCAGGCGACATCGAGATCGAGGTGATGTCGGCCGGGATCAGGTCCGCGGGCAGACCGGCCTTGGCGACGCGCTCAACCACCTTCTGCGCCAAGGCCAACGCCGGTTGTCCGGTGTGCACGTCGTCCATCACCGAGTTCCGCGACTTCTCCGCGGCCTTGCGTTCTTCCCACTGCGCCAACTGGTCCTCGAGCGAAATCGATTGCCCGGCAAGCACTCCCGGCACCCGATTGCCGAGCTTGCGCATCAGCGTGTTCGCGACGTCGTCGATGCCGAACGCGGATTGCGGCGCGTCTTCGGCGATGCGGGCGTGAAACAGCACCTGCAGCAACACATCACCGAGCTCTTCGCACAGCGCCTCGGCGTTGCCGCTGCGCACCGCGTCCAGCAGTTCGTAGGTCTCCTCGAGCAGGAACCTGCGCAGCGAGTCGTGGGTCTGTTCGCTCTCCCACGGCCCGGCGGTACGCAGCTTGTCCATCATCGCGACGGCGTCGACCAGCCGTTCGCCGCGCGGTGTCTCCGGCGCCGAGATCAGCCGGGCCCCGGCGGCCAACCGCGCGGTGACCGCGGGATGGTCGGGGTCCGACGACAGCAGCACCGGGGCCGCGGGGGACTCGGGGTCGCCGGTGTCCACCGGGCGGGCCAGCGGCAACGACCAGGGCACCGCGACGGGCATTTCCTCGGTGTACTGGACTTCGCCGACGAGGTGTTCGATGGCCTGCAGTGGCACCAGCGACGGGCGGCGGGGGTCGAACAATATGACGATCATCGCGCCCGTTGCTCCTCCCTCATCGCTGCAGGTGACGAACTCGTTATACCAATTTCTTGCTGTGGTTTCCTCAGGAGTGCCGTCACCAGGTTGGCCACCATCTGCAGCAGCTCGACGTCGCGCAGCCGCGGCGCCCCCACACCACCGGCCCGGGGAATGGGAACCTGCACCGTAGACGTGGTGGCGCGGTAGTTCGCTGCCGGGTACATCCGCTTGAGCCGCACCTGGGCGGAGTCCAGCAACGCGATCGGCGAGAGCCGCACCGTCGCCGCCGACGGGGCCGAGACCTCGGTGATCCCGGCGCCGCGGCACAGCAGTCGCAACCGCGCGACCGCCACCAGCCGCAGAGCGGGTTCGGGCAGCGCGCCGTAGCGGTCGTTGAGCTCCTCGATGACGGCATCGACGGCGGCGTCGTCGGCCGCGGCCGCCAGCCTCCGGTAGGCCTCGAGCCGGAGCCGGTCGCTGGCGATGTAATCCGGCGGCAGGTGCGCGTCCACCGGCAGGTCGATGCGCACGTCCTTGGGCTCTTCGGGGGTAGTGACCGTCTGGCCGTCGGCGGCGGCGCGGTAGGCCTCGACGGCCTCGCCCACCAACCGGACGTAGAGGTCGAAGCCGACGCCGGCGACGTGTCCGGACTGCTCGACGCCCAGCACGTTGCCGGCCCCGCGAATCTCGAGGTCCTTCATCGCCACGGCCATGCCCGCACCCAGCTCGTTGTTCTGGGCGATGGTCGCCAGCCGGTCGTACGCCGTCTCGGTCAGCGGCAACTCCGGTGGATAGAGGAAGTAGGCGTAGCCCCGCTCGCGGCTGCGGCCGACCCGGCCCCGCAGCTGGTGCAGCTGGGAGAGCCCGAAGGTGTCGGCGCGCTCCACGACGAGCGTGTTCGCGTTGGAGATGTCCAGCCCGGTCTCGATGATGGTCGTGCACACCAGGATGTCGTGCTCCCGGTTCCAGAACCCCTCCACGGTGCGTTCCAGCAGCTCCTCGGGCATCTGCCCGTGCGCGACGACCACCCGCGCCTCGGGCACCAGCTCGCGCAGCCGGGCGGCGGCCCGGTCGATGGAGCTGACCCGGTTGTGCACGTAGAAGGCCTGCCCGTCGCGCAGCAGCTCGCGGCGCAGCGCGGCGGCGATCTGCTTTTCCTCTTGGGGTCCGACATACGTCAGCACCGGATAGCGCTCTTCGGGCGGCGTCAGGATCGTCGACATCTCGCGGATCCCGGCCAGGCTCATCTCCAGCGTGCGCGGGATGGGCGTCGCGCTCATGGTCAGCACGTCGACGTGGGTGCGCAGCGACTTGATGTGCTCCTTGTGCTCGACGCCGAACCGCTGCTCCTCGTCGACGACGACCAGGCCCAGGTCCTTCCAGCGCACCCCGGTCTGCAGCAGCCGGTGCGTGCCGATCACGACGTCGACCGACCCGTCGGCCAGGCCCTCGACCACGGCGCGCGACTCGGTGGGATCGGTGAACCTGGACAGGCCTTTGACGGTCACCGGGAAGCCGGTCATCCGGTCGGCGAAGGTCTGCAGGTGCTGGTCGGCCAACAGCGTGGTGGGCACCAGCACCGCGACCTGCTTGCCATCCTGGACCGCCTTGAACGCCGCCCGCACCGCGATCTCGGTCTTGCCGTAGCCGACGTCGCCGCAGATCACCCGGTCCATCGGGATCGGCTTTTCCATGTCCGACTTGACCTCGGTGATGGCGGTCAGCTGATCGACGGTCTCGGTGTAGCCGAACGCGTCCTCCATCTCGGCCTGCCACGGGGTGTCGGGCGCGAAGGCGTGGCCGGGGCTGGCCTGCCGCTTGGCGTACAGCGAGACCAGCTCGCCGGCGATCTCGCGGACCGCGCGGCGGGCCTTGGTCTTGGTGTTGGTCCAGTCGCTGCCGCCCAGCTTGCTCAGCGCCGGGGCCTGCCCGCCTACATACCTGGACAGCTGATCCAGGGAATCCATTGGGACATAAAGCTTGTCGGCCCCGCCGCCGCGCTTGCTCGACGAATACTCCAGCACCAGATACTCACGCCGGGCGCCGCCGACGGTCCGTTCCGTCATCTCCACGAAGCGCCCGATGCCGTGCTGATCGTGCACCACCAGGTCGCCGGCGGTCAGCGCCAGCGGGTCGACGGTGTTGCGCCGCTTGGCCGCCAGCCGCTTGCCCTCCGGGGACGTCGCCCGGTTGCCAGTCAGGTCGGTCTCGGTGATGACGACCAGGTTGGCGGGGTCGCCCGGCACGATCAGGCCGTCGTGCAGCGGGCCCTTGAGCACCCCGACCACACCGGCCTTGGGGGCCTCGCCGGATTCCAGCATCGCGGCCGGGGTGTCGGATTCGGCCAGGCGCTCCACCACGCGGTGCGCGGTCCCGGTCCCGGGTGTGACGACCGCGGCGTGCCCGCCGGTGGAGACGTGGGCGCGCAGCATCGCGAAGATGCCGTCGATGTCGTGCTGGTGCCCGCGGGCCGACGGCGCCACGCGCACGTCCAGCTCGACGGCCGACTCGTCGGACAGCTGGCTCAGCGTCCACCACGGGTGGCCGGACTGGGCGGCCGCGGCCTGCACGTCGTCCAGCTCGGCGAAGCCCGACCCGCTCAGCTGCTCGACGTCGACCGGCGCGTCGGCGCCCATCGCGGCGACCGACCACGACGCCTCCAGGAATTCGCGCCCGGTCTTGATCAGGTCGGCGGCCCGGGTGCGGACCTTCTCCGGGTCGCACAGCAGCACCGGCGTGCCGTCGGCCAACTGATCGGTCAGCAGCGCGTGGTCGTCGGGCCGCAGCACCGGGAGCAGCGCCTCCATCCCGTCGACGGGGATACCCTCGGCCAGCTTGGCCAGCATGTCGGAGATGGTGCCGGTGATCGCGGCCTCGCCGGCGGGATGCCGCGCGGCCAACTCGGCGGCGCGCGCCCGCACGTCCTCGGTGAGCAGCAGCTCGCGGCAGGCCACCGCGATCAGCGCGTCGACCTCGATCTCGGGGATGGAACGTTGGTCGGCGACGGAGAACATCCGCATCTCGCTGACCTCGTCGCCCCAGAACTCGACGCGCACCGGGTGCTCGGCGGTCGGGGCAAAGACGTCGAGAATGCCGCCGCGCACGGCGAATTCGCCGCGGCGGCCGACCATGTCGACGCGGGTGTAGGCCAGCTCGACCAGCCGGGTGATCACGCCCTCGAATTCGACCTCGGCGCCGACGGTCAGCGTCACCGGTTCCAGCCGGCCCAGCTCGGGCATCATCGGCTGCAGCAGCGAGCGCGCGGCGGTGACCACCACCCCCAGCGGCGGGCCGAGCCGGGCGTCGTCGGGATGGGCCAGCCGGCGCAACACCATCAAACGGGTGCCGACGGTGTCGACGCCCGGCGAGAGCCGTTCGTGGGGCAGCGTCTCCCAGGACGGGAAGACCGCCACCGCGTCGCCGAACACCCCGCGCAGCTCGGCGCCGAGGTCGTCAGCCTCCCGGCCGGTGGCGGTGACGACGAGCAGCGGGCCCTGCCGCGCCAGCGTGCTGGCGACGAACAACCGCGAGCTGGCCGGGCCGACCAGGTGCAGGTCGGCCGGCCGTGCGGCCGCGGTGTCGGCGAGTCGTTGGAAGGTCGGCGCCGTCAGCGCCAAGTCGACGAGCCCCGCGATCGGGGTATCTGCAAGAGCTGGCCCCGGTGCGGTCATGATGCGTCCATTCTAGGTGCGCCGAACGCCGTCAATATTGTCCCGGGGCCCGTCAAAGTGTCGTAAGGATCACGTCCTCCGGCCCAGGCCGGGCGCACGGTGAAGTCATGACATTGCTTGACATGCTCCCCTCCATGGGTCGGGTGGCGCCCGGCCGGCTGGATCCCGCGATCTGGCCTGTCACTGCACATTCCGACGAGGAGGGGCGGCTGTGCGTGGGCGGCGTGCCCCTGACGGACATCGCCGACGAGTTCCATACGCCGACCTATGTGATCGACGAGACCGACTTCCGGCAGCGCGTCCGGCGCTACCGCAGGGCGCTGCGCGGGGTCGAAGTGGTCTACGCCGGCAAGTCACTGCTGACGACGGCGGTCGCGCGCTGGGCCGCCGAGGAAGGGCTGGGCATCGACGTCTGCTCGTCCGGTGAGCTGGCCGTCGCGATGGCCGGCGGCGTGCGGCCGTCGCGCATCGTCATGCACGGCAACGCGAAGTCGCCCGAGGAGTTGCGCGAGGCCGTGCGGGTCGGCGTGGGCCGCATCGTGCTGGACTCGTGCATCGAGATCGCCTACCTGGCCGGCGTGGCCCGACAACGTCAGCCGGTGCTGATCCGGGTGACGCCCGACATCGACATCCACGGACACCGCGCGATCACCACCGGCATCAGCGACCAGAAGTTCGGCCTCACGCTGCATGGCGACCGGGCCGACGTCGCGGCCCAGCGGGTGCTGGCGCATCCGATCCTGGACCTGGTCGGGCTGCACTGCCACATCGGCTCGCAGGTCACCGACCCCGCCCTGTACGGCGAGGCCATCCACCGGATGATCGCCGCCATGGCCGACATCCGCGCCCGGCACGGCGTCATCCTCACCGAGCTGAACATCGGCGGCGGCCACGCGATCCCCTACATTCCCGGGGGCCGCGAGCTGGACCTCGACGAACTGGCCCGCGTCATCGAGGATGCGCTCGACGAGGCCTGCGCGGCCGAACACTTCCCCCGGCCGACCCTCGTCGTCGAGCCGGGCCGCGCCATCAGCGGCCGGGCCGGTGTGACGCTGTACCGCGTCTGCTCGATCAAGACGCAGCCGGGCGGCCGCACCTTCGTCGCGGTCGACGGCGGCATGAGCGACAACCCGCGGGTGTCGCTGTACGGCGCGCAGTACACCGTCGCGCTGGCGAACCGACACCCGATGGGCCTCAAGCAGCGCGTCACGATCGCCGGCCGGCATTGCGAGGCGGGCGACGAGATCGCCCGCGACGTCGAGCTTCCCGCCGACCTGCACCCGGGCGACCTACTGGCCGTCGCGACCACCGGCGCCTACCACCACAGCATGGCGTCGAACTACAACATGGTCTGCCGCCCGCCGGTGGTGGCGGTCAAGGGTGGCCGGGCCCGCGAGCTGGTCCGCCGCGAAACGATCGCCGACCTGCTGGCGCGCGACCGGGGCTGAATTGCGGCGAGTTACCCGTCCTGCAGCCGCGGGTCGGCTTCCAGATGGGTCAGGCCGTTCCACATCAGGTTGACCAGGTGCGCGGCGACTACTTCTTTCTTCGGCTCCCGGGTGTCCAGCCACCACTGCGCGGTCATCGACACCGAGCCGACCAGCGCCTGCGCGTACAGCGGCGCCAGGTCCGGATCCAAGCCGCGGCGGGCGAAGTCGCCGGCCAGGATCGAGGCCACCTGGTTGACGGCGTCGTTGAGCAGGCTGGAATAGGTGCCCGAGCTGATCGAGGCGGGCGAGTCGCGGATCATGATCCGGAAGCCGTCGGTGCGCTCCTCGACGTAGGTGAGCAGCGCCAGGGCGACGCGCTCGACCCGCACCCGGGACCGGTTGTTGGTCAGCGACGAGGTGATGCCGTCCAGCAGGGCCGACATCTCGCGGTCGACGACCACGGCGTACAGGCCTTCCTTGCCGCCGAAGTGCTCGTAGACGACGGGCTTGGAGACGTTGGCGCGCTGCGCGATCTCCTCGATGGAGGTGCCGTCGTAGCCGCGCTCGGCGAACAGCGAGCGCGCGATGCCGATCAGTTGGTGTCGACGCTCGCTGCCGGTCATCCGCGCGCGGGGCGCGGCGACCTCTTTCTTCGGGGCTGCCACGTCCCTCAGCGTATCGGTTTGAGCAGGTGAAGGTGCCCGACATTCCCGCCGACCGCCGACGGCGCTGGGTACCGTCTAAAGTCTTGTTGGCGCGGTCGGTGGTCAGCCCGCAACCCGCCGCGGTAGGCAGTCCGTCGTGGTGTAATCGGCAGCACTTCTGATTTTGGTTCAGACAGTTCAGGTTCGAGTCCTGGCGACGGAGCTTCGAGTTTTTGCCACCACCACACGTGAAATGACACTCTTGACGGGCGTATCGGGCCTGCTGCCTCCGGCCTAGCGTGGGACAAAGCAAGAGGAGAGTTGATGGCGTCTCGTGGTGACACGGTGGTCCTGGTCTTAGCGGCCGGGCCCGGCACCCGGATGCGGTCCGACACCCCGAAGGTCCTGCACAGCATCGCCGGCCGCAGCATGCTGGCCCACTCGCTGCATGCCGTCAACAAGGTCGCCCCGCAGCAGCTGATCGTCGTGCTCGGCCACGCCCACGAGCGGATCACGCCGGTCGTCGCCGAACTCGCCGATGCGCTGGGCCGCCCGATCGAGGTGGCGCTGCAGGACCAACCGCGCGGCACCGGCCACGCGACGCTGTGCGGCCTGGGCGCGCTGCCGCGGGACTACGCCGGGGTCGTCGTCGTCACCTCGGGTGACACCCCGCTGCTGGACTCCGACATCCTGGCCGAACTGATCGCCACCCACACCGCCGCATCTGCGGCCGCGACGGTGCTGACCACCACACTCGACGATCCGTCCGGCTACGGCCGCATCCTGCGGTCGGCGGACGACGACGTGCTGGCGATCGTCGAGCACGCCGACGCGACACCGGATGAGCGCGACATCCGCGAGGTCAACGCGGGCGTGTACGCGTTCGACGTCGCCGCGCTGCGCTCGGCGCTGGGACGGCTGGGTTCCGACAACGCCCAGCAGGAGCTCTACCTCACCGACGTTGTCGGCATCCTGCGCGGCGACGGCCAGGCCGTGCACGCCCGCCACGTCGACGACAGCGCGCTGGTGGCCGGGGTGAACAACCGCGTGCAGCTGGCCCAGGTGGGCACCGAGCTCAACCGGCGCATTGTGGCCGCCCACCAGATGGCCGGGGTCACGGTCATCGATCCAGCCAGCACCTGGATCGACGTCGAGGTGACGATCGGCCGCGACACCGTCATCCACCCGGGCACTCAGCTGCTGGGCCGCACCCAGATCGGCGGCAACTGTGTCGTCGGCCCGGACAGCACGCTGAGCGACGTCGTCGTCGGCGACGGCGCATCGGTGGTCCGCACGCACGGCGAGGGTTCCTCCATCGGCGCCGGCGCCACGGTCGGCCCGTACACGTTCCTGCGGCCCGGAACCGAGCTGGGCGCCGACGGCAAAATCGGCACGTTCGTGGAAGTGAAGAACTCCACGATCGGCGCCGGCACCAAGGTGCCGCACCTCACCTACGTCGGCGACGCCGACATCGGCGAGCACAGCAACATCGGGGCGTCCAGCGTGTTCGTCAACTACGACGGAGTCACCAAGCGCCGCACCACGATCGGCTCGCACGTCCGCACCGGGTCGGACACCATGTTCGTGGCGCCGGTGACGGTCGGCGACGGGGCCTACACGGGCGCCGGCACGGTGCTGCGCGACGACGTCCCGCCCGGGGCGCTGGCCGTTTCCGCGGGACCGCAACGCAACATCGAGGACTGGGTGCAGCGCAAGCGGCCGGGCACCGCGGCGGCCCAAGCTGCCGAGAAGGCCGCCGCCCGGGCCGCTGACGAGGCTTCCCAGCAGGCCCCGACGACGCAATCCGAATAGACACCGTGGGTTCGCTCGCTGGAAACCCGGCGATATTTCCGTACCATTCGCTACGTACGATGGGGCTTCCATTTTGATCCTGAACGGCGAGGGCAGCACGTTGAGCCACGACTGGTCCGATAATCGAAAAAACTTGATGCTGTTCTCTGGGCGGGCGCATCCCGAACTAGCCGAACAGGTAGCCAAAGAGCTCGATGTGCACGTCACCGCGCAGACGGCGCGGGAATTCGCCAACGGCGAGATCTTCGTCCGGTTCCACGAATCGGTGCGCGGCTGCGACGCCTTCGTCCTGCAGTCGGCCCCGTGGCCGGTAAACCGCTGGCTGATGGAACAGCTGATCATGATCGACGCGCTCAAGCGAGGCAGCGCCAAGCGGATCACCGCCGTCATGCCCTTCTATCCGTACGCCCGCCAGGACAAGAAGCACCGCGGTCGCGAGCCCATCTCGGCCCGCCTGGTTGCCGACCTGCTGAAGACCGCGGGGGCCGACCGGATCGTGACGGTCGACCTGCACACCGACCAGATCCAGGGCTTCTTCGACGGCCCGGTGGACCACATGCGCGGCCAGACCCTGCTGACCACCTACATCAAGGACAACTACCCGGACGGCAACATGGTCGTGGTCTCCCCCGACTCCGGGCGCGTGCGCATCGCCGAGAAGTGGGCCGACTCGTTGGGCGGCGTACCGCTGGCCTTCATCCACAAGACCCGTGACCCGAAGGTGCCCAACCAGGTGGTGTCCAACCGCGTCGTCGGCGAGGTCGAGGGCCGCACCTGTGTGCTGATCGACGACATGATCGACACCGGTGGCACCATCGCCGGTGCGGTGAACCTGCTGCGCCAAGACGGTGCCCGGGAGGTGATCGTCGCGGCGACCCACGGCGTGTTGTCCGACCCGGCCGCCGAGCGGCTGGCCGCGTGCGGCGCCAGCGAGGTCATCGTCACCAACACGCTGCCCATCGGCGAGGAGAAACGATTCCCCCAGCTGACGGTGTTGTCGATCGCGCCGCTGCTGGCCAGCACCATTCGCGCCGTGTTCGAAAATGGCTCCGTCACCGGGCTATTCGACGGAGACGCCTAGATGGCTGACGAGAATGTCATCTACCACAACCCCAAGTGCAGTACCTCTCGCAAGACGCTGGACTTGTTGCGGGAGAACGGCTTAGAGCCCACCGTCGTTCAGTACCTGAAGACCCCGCCGTCGCGCGACGAGCTGGTCAACATGATCCGCGACGCGGGCATCGACGTCGCTACCGCGGTGCGCAAGCGCGAACCGCTGTACGCCGAACTGGGGCTTGCGGATGCGACGGATGGGCAGCTGCTGGACGCCATGGCCGAGCATCCGATCCTGATCGAGCGCCCGTTCGTCATCACACCGAAGGGCACCCGGCTGGCCCGGCCGATCGACGCGGTCCGCGAGATTCTGTGAAACCCGTCGCGACCGCCGTCGCGACGGCCGCGCTGCTGGCGTCGGTGGTCGCCTGCGGTCCCAAAGGTCCTGACTACACGTCGGTTTGGACGACGAGCTCGACGGCCACCCCGACCACCACGGTCGAGAAACCCGTCCCCCTGTCGCAGTATCTGAACAGCATCGGCGTGACCGGCAAGCAGGTGGCGCCGGACTCCCTGCCGGATTTGACGGTGTCGATACCGACCCCGCCGGGCTGGGAGCGGTTCACCGATCCGCACATCGCGCCGCAGACTGTGTTGCTGGCCAAGAACAAGAAGTATCCGACCGCGCGGCTCGTGGTGTTCGCGCTGAACGGAGATTTCGACCCGGCGCAGGTCATCAAGCACGGCAACGACGATGCGCAATTGTTCGACAATTTCAAGCAATTGGACGCATCGATGGCGCCCTACAACGGGTTTCCCTCGTCGATGATCCAGGGCAGCTACAACAACGAGGACGGCACGCGGTTACACAGCTTGAACCGGATCGTGCTGCCGACCGGGTCGCCGCCGGGCAAGCAGCGCTACTTCGTTCAGCTCACGATCACCAGCCTGGCCGACCAGGCCGCCGCGCAGGCCGGCGGCATCGACATGATCATCCACGGATTCGTCGTCGCCGCAAAGTAATTCGGCGAGCGCGGCGAGCGCCAAATAGCGGGTGAATTGCGCAAGTCCAGCCGGTGGTCTTGACTGTTGGGGCCGACTGCAACGCTGAAAGCGGGGGTGGAATGTGGCGGGCGTATTTCGCATGCAGCTCGAAGCGACCGCAAACACGGCGCAATTCCTATCCGGGCAGGCGGACGACCTGGCCAAGGAGCTGGCCGACATCGCGCGTTCCTGGGGCGACTTGTCCTCGAAATGGACCGGTAAAGCCCGCTCCGCCTACGAGCCTGCCTGGGAGTAGTGGCACAGCGATGCCCAGACTGTGGTGGCGATCCTCGAGGAGCATTCCGCTCTGCTCGTCAAGTCGGTGAGTCTGCTCGCCGAGAACGAGACCCATGCGGCGACGGTACTCCGATCCCTCGATCAGGCGGATCACCTGTGACAAGCCGCTATTCCATCGATATCGACGAGTTGATCGCGTTCGCGGACCGGTTGAAGCAGTTCAATCATCGCGCCGAGGAATTGACGGCGGCCGTCGACTCGGAGATTTCCCGACTCCACACCACCTGGGCAGGGGAGGCTACCCAAAATCTGTGGCAGCGACAGCGCCCGAACCCGCGCCGCGTCGAGCTCAATCGCCAACGGTATGCCGTCGAGACGCTCGCAGATCTCGCGCACTAGCTCGGTGTTGTCTTCGCCCACAACGAAATTCGGTCGAGCGCGCCGGGCGCGGTCGGCGAACAACTCGATCGCCTGATCCGCGAGCGGCAATGACGGCACCCGCCAGCTCAGCTCGCCCGGCACACCCAGGGGCTCTCGGCTGGTCGCCAGAATCGTCAAATGCGGGCAGGCGGCGAGCAACTCGACGACAAGCGATCCGCACACATCGAGCAGATGCTCGCAGTTGTCCAGCACCAGCAACATCGTCTTCTCGCCGAAGAACCGCACCAGCAGTTCCATCGTGGAACGGCCCGGCTGATCCGGCAGACCGAGCGTGCGCGCCACCGTCACCGGCATGACATCCGGGATGGTGATCGGAGCCAAGTCGACATACCAAACGCCATCACCGAACTCACCGAGGACTTGGGCGGTGAGTTCGACGGCCAACCGCGTCTTGCCCGCGCCGCCGGCCCCGGTCAACGTCACCAACCGGTTGTCCGCCACCAGACTTTGCAACTCGGCCATTTCGGCTTGGCGCCCAACGAAACTCGTCAGCTGCGCGGGAAGGTTGTGCGACACAACGACGGTGCGGACCCGAAGGGGCGGAAACTCGTTGCACACGTCGGGATGGCACAACTGCACCACCCGCTCCGGGCGCGGCAGGTCACGCAGCGGGTAGCTGCCCAGGTCGGCCAGCCACGCCCCGTCCGGCAGCCGATCGGCAACCAGCGATTCGGTGACTCCCGACAGCAGCGTCTGCCCGCCGTGGCCGAGGTCGCGCAGCCGCGCCGTCCGGTTGATCGTCGGGCCCGCGTAGTTGGCGTCGTCACGCAACTGGACCTCACCGGTGTGCAGCCCGAGGCGCAGCTTGATCGGCGCCAGTGGCGCCCGCTGCAGCGCCAGCGCGCACGCCACCGCGTCGGACGCGCGGGCGAAGGCGGCCACGAAGCTGTCGCCCTCGCCCTGCTCGACCGGGCGCACCCCGCCGAAGGCCGGAACCGCCTGGTCCACGGCGCGGTTCAACTCCGCGAGTGCGATCGTCATCTTCTCGGGCTGGGTCTCCCACAGCCGCGTCGAGCCCTCGACATCGGCCAGCAGCAATGTCACTGTTCCGGTCGGCAGCAAATCGCCCACACCCAAATCGCTCCAGGTTAACGGTGGAATCTCCGCGTGTTGGCTCATGTTAGTCAGCATCGCGGCGCGCGTGAAGCAAAACATCGGCGATATGGCGCAGATCCGCGTTGGCGGGCGCGCGAGGTTGCCGCAGCCAACGCGCAGACCCGCAGGTTCATTAGTGTTGTCAGCCATGACTGACTGGACCGCCGCAGACCTGCCGTCGTTCGCCGGGCGCACCGTGATCATCACCGGCGCGAACAGCGGGCTGGGCGCGATCACGGCCCGCGAGCTGGCGAGCAACGGCGCCACGATCATCATGGCCGTCCGCAACACGCAGAAGGGCCACGCCGCCGCCCGGGACATGCGCGGCCAGGTCGAGGTGCGCGAGCTCGACCTGCAGAACCTGTCGTCGGTCCGGGAATTCGCCGACGGCGTCGATAAGGCAGACGTCCTGATCAACAACGCCGGCGTGATGGCCGTGCCGTACGCGGAGACGATCGACGGCTTCGAGAGCCAGATCGGCACCAACCACCTCGGCCATTTCGCGCTGACCAACCTGCTGCTGCCCAAGCTCACCGACCGCGTCGTGGCGGTTTCGTCGATGGCGCACCTGCCCGGGCGCATCAGCCTCGACGACCTCAACTGGAAGAAGCGGCGCTACCGGCCGTGGCTCGCCTACGCCCAGTCCAAGCTGGCCAACCTGCTGTTCACCAGCGAGTTGCAACGCCGCCTCGCCGCGGCCGGCTCGCCGCTGCGCGCGGTCGCGGCCCACCCCGGCTACTCGCACACCAACCTGCAGGGCGCGACCGGGCGCCAGCTCAGCGACACCCTGATGTCAGCGGCCACCAGCGTGTTCGCCACCAACGCCGACTTTGGCGCCCGCCAGACGCTGTACGCGGCGTCCCAGGACATCCCGGGCAACACCTTCATCGGGCCGCGGTTCGGCAGCCTCGGCCGCACGCAGGCGGTGGGCCGCAGCCCGGCGGCCAAGGACGCGCCGACCGGCGCCGCGCTCTGGCAGCTGTCCGAGCAGCTCACCAAGACCCAATTCCCGTTCTGAGCTGCGCGAACGTGAAGCTGGTTTCACATTCGGCATCGAACGTGAACCTGGCTTCACGCTCGACGCAGGCCCGCGCGAATTTCCACTCCAAGGCGCCGATGCGCTAACCTGACCGGGCGTCACGGCGAGGGTGGCAGGCGAATCAGCCAGCACCGTTATCGACGGAGACCGACATACTGTCGCGATCCTGGCCGTGCCAAGAACTAGGTACCGAGCACACAGGAGCGATACAGATGGCCAAGTCGGCAGTCAATCAACTCAAGGCCGGGGTGCGAACCGAGACCGGTAAAGGCGCGTCCCGTCGTGCCCGCCGCGACGGCAAGGTTCCCGCCGTCCTCTACGGCCACGGCGCCGACCCCCAGCACCTGGAATTGCCGGCCCACGACTACGCGGCCGTGCTGCGGAACTCCGGCACCAACGCCGTGCTGACCCTGGACATCGACGGCAAGGAGCAGCTGGCACTGACCAAGGCGCTCGACATCCACCCGATCCGCCGCAGCATCCAGCACGCCGACCTGGTGATCGTGCGCCGCGGCGAGAAGGTCGTCGTCGAGGTCAACGTCATCGTCGACGGCCAGGCCGGCCCCGACACCCTGGTCACCCAGGACACCAACACGATCGAGATCGAGGCCGAGGCCATGTCGATCCCCGAGCACCTCACCGTGTCGGTCGAGGGCGCCGAGCCGGGCACCCAGTTCACCGCCGGACAGATCGAGCTGCCCAAGGGCGTCAACCTGATCTCCGACCCCGAGTTGCTGGTGGTCAACGTCGTCAACGCCCCGACCGCCGAGGACCTCGAGGAAGAGGGCGCCGGCGAAGAGGGCGAGACGGCCGAAGGGGAAGCGACCGACGAAGAGGGCGGCGAGGCCGAAGGCGAAGCCGCTGCCGACGAGTCCGAGTAGGCGGCTCGCGACGTGGCCGAACCGCTACTGGTGGTCGGCCTGGGCAACCCCGGAGACAACTACGCCCGCACCCGGCACAACGTCGGGTTCATGGTGGCCGATCTGCTTGCCGGCAGGCTGGGTTCAAAGTTCAAGGCGCACAAGCGTTCCGGCGCCGAGATCGCCAGCGGCCGGCTGGCCGGGCGTTCGGTGGTGTTGGCCAAGCCGCGCTGCTACATGAACGAGTCCGGCCGCCAGGTCGGGCCGCTGGCCAAGTTCTACTCCGTCGCCCCCGCCGACGTCATCGTCATCCATGACGATCTGGATCTCGAGTTCGGCCGCGTCCGGCTCAAGATCGGCGGCGGCGAGGGCGGGCACAACGGGCTGCGCTCGGTGGCATCCGCGTTGAGCACCAAGGACTTTCAGCGGGTGCGCATCGGGATCGGGCGCCCGCCCGGCCGCAAGGACCCCGCCGCGTTCGTGCTGGAGAACTTCACCGCCGCCGAGCGCGCCGAGATCCCCACCGTCTGCGAGCAGGCCGCCGACGCCACCGAGCTGATGATAGAACTGGGCCTAGAACCCGCCCAGAACGTCGTCCACACCTGGTAGGCGCTTGCGGTACGCCGACGGGGTTTCGCCGCAGAACTGGGTGAACGCGCGAGTGAACGCGCTCAGGCTGTCGAAGCCGACCGCCGTGGCGGCCTGGTGTACCGCTTGCCCCGGGGCGGCCAGCAGGGCCATCGCGCGCAGCATGCGTGCATGCAAAAGGTAAGTGCGCCAAGACATCCCAATCGCCTCGTCGAACTGGCGCCGCAGCGTGCGCTCCGAGACCGCAACGGCGCGACTGACGTCCGCGGCGGTCGCCGTCGCCAGGTTCGCCTTGGTGTAGGCCATCGCGGCGGCGACGATCGGATTGGTCGACGTCGGCAGGCTCAGCGGCGCCTCGTGATCCAGCGCCTCGAAAACCAGGTGCCCGAGCGTCTGGAAGAAGCCGTCGGAGACCGGGTCGCTTTCGGCCCGGCCGATCGGCCAGCGCAGCGCATAGATCATCATCTGGCGAATCAACGGCGACACGGCCAGGATGCGCGCTCGGCTGTCGACCTCGGGCAGCAGCGCGGGATCGAACATCACCGCGACGCTGCGGACGTCGGGTGTCATCGTCGCCTGGTGTTCCAGCCCGACCGGCATCCAGGCCGCCTGTTGTGGCGGCAGCAGGTAGTGGGCGGCGGCGGTCTCGACCTCGACCACCCCGCCGATCGCGTACTGAATCTGGTGCAGATCGTGCGAATGCCAGCCGGTGACCAGCCGATCCCCCTCGTAGAGGTAGCTGCCGGCCAGGGCGCGCCCGCCGCGGCGCAGCTCGACCTGGCTGACGTTCGCCGGGTTGGCCGATCGAGATAAAACTTTGGCCGAAGATGCGGAGACGGTCACGAGTGTCCAGGGTACAAGTTGAGGCATGGACATCGACGACCTGATCCTGGTGAGCATCGACGACCACGTCGTGGAGCCGCCGGACATGTTCCTGCGCCACGTGCCCGCCAAGTACAAGGAGGAGGCACCCATCGTCGTCACCGACGACAAGGGCGTGGACCAGTGGATGTACCAGGGCCGGCCGCAGGGCGTCAGCGGACTCAACGCGGTGGTGTCGTGGCCGGCCGAGGAGTGGGGCCGCGACCCCGCCGGCTTCGCGGAGATGCGGCCCGGCGTCTACGACATCCACGAGCGCGTCCGCGACATGAACCGCAACGGCATCCTCGCGTCGATGTGCTTCCCGACGTTCACCGGCTTTTCGGCCCGTCACCTCAACATGACGCGCGAGGACGTCACCCTGGTGATGGTGTCGGCCTACAACGACTGGCACATCGACGAGTGGGCCGGCACCTACCCGGACCGCTTCATCCCGATCGCGATCCTGCCGACCTGGACCCCCGAGGGGATGTGCGCCGAGATCCGCCGCGTGGCCGCCAAGGGCTGCCGGGCGGTCACCATGCCGGAACTGCCGCACCTGGAAGGGCTGCCGAGCTACCACGACGAGGACTACTGGGGCCCGGTGTTCCGCACGCTGTCCGAGGAGAACGTGGTGATGTGCCTGCACATCGGCACCGGCTTCGGGGCGATCAGCATGGCGCCCAACGCGCCGATCGACAACATGATCATCCTGGCCACCCAGATCTCGGCGATGTGTGCGCAGGACCTGCTGTGGGGCCCGGCGATGCGCAACTACCCCGACCTGAAGTTCGCCTTCTCCGAGGGCGGCATCGGCTGGATCCCGTTCTACCTCGATCGCAGCGACCGGCACTACACCAACCAGAAGTGGCTGCGGCGGGACTTTGGCTCTCAACTGCCGTCCGACGTGTTCCGCGAGCACTCGCTGGCCTGCTACGTCACCGACAAGACCTCGCTGAAGCTGCGCCACGAGATCGGCATCGACATCATCGCCTGGGAATGCGACTACCCGCACTCGGACTGCTTCTGGCCCGACGCCCCCGAGCAGGTGCTGGCCGAGCTGAACGCCGCCGGCGCCGACGACACCGACATCAACAAGATCACCTGGGCCAACGCCTGCAACTTCTTCACCTGGGACCCGTTCGCCCGCACGCCGCGCGAGCAGGCCAACGTTAAAGCGTTGCGCGCCAAGGGCAGCGACGTCGACGTGTCGATCCGCCCCCGCAAGGAATGGGCGCGGCTCTACGAGCAGAAGCAGCTCGCCGGGGCCTGAACGGCTACGTAACCAGGGTGACGGAGTTCGCCCGGCGCAGCTTGCCCGACGGCGTCTTCGGGATGGTCCCGGGGCCGAGCACCACGACGTTGCGCGGCCGCACGTCGACCTCGCTGACGACCTCGTGCGCCACCTGGTGCTCGATGCGGCGCACCTCGGCGGGGTCTTCGAAGGCGTTCGACTCGACGGCCACGGCGAAGGTCTCCCGCGAGTGCCCGGCGTCGAGCCGGACGGCGACGGCGCAGCCCGGGCGCACGCCCTTGACGCGGCCGGCGGCCCGCTCGATGTCGGTCGGGTAGATGTTGCGGCCGGCCATGATGATGACGTCTTTGACCCGGCCGCAGACCACGATGTGGCCCTCCTCGGTGAGGTAGCCGAGGTCTCCGGTGTCGTACCAGCCGTGCTCGTCCTGGGCCGGCAGGAAGCCGCCCATCGTGAGGTAGCCGGGGGTCAGCGATTCGCCGCGCAGCTCGATGACACCGACGGCGCGCGGCGGCAGCACGCTGCCGTCGTCGTCGATGATGCGGGCCTCGAGGTCCTTGAGCAGCGGGCCCAGCGTGGCCAGCCGGCGGGTGTTGCCCTTGGCGGCCGGCACGGCGCGGCGCAGCGCGGCCAGCAGGTCGGCGTCCACCTCGTCGACGACCAGACCGGCGTTGCACTCCGAAAACGACACGGCCAGTGTGGTTTCCGCCATGCCGTAGGCCGGCAGGATCGCCGAGGACTGCAGGCCGAACGGCTTGCCCGCGTCGAGCAGGTCCTCGACGTCGGCGGGCTCGACGGGCTCGGCGCCCGACAGCGCGAAGCGCAGCGTCGACAGGTCGAAGTCGCCCGGCTTGGCCTGGCGGCGCAGCCGCTTGGCCAGCAACGCGTAGGCGAAGTTGGGCGCCGCGGTCATGGTGCCCTTGTACTTGTCGATCAGCTTGGCCCACAGCAGGGTGTCGCGCAGGAAGTCCATCGGCGTGACCTTGACCAGCTCGGCGCCGAAGTACATCGGGATGGTCAGGAAGCCGACCATGCCCATGTCGTGGAAGCAGGGCAGCCAGCTGACCATGACGTCTTTGTTGATGTCGTACTCGGCGCCGATGAACATCGCCTCGGCGTTGGAGTGGATGTTGCGGTGGGTGATCTGCACGGCCTTGGGCGACCCGGTCGAGCCGGACGTCAGCTGCATCAGCGCCAGGTCGTCCTCGCCGACCTCGATGGGGTCGATCGGATCCGCGGCCAGCAGGTCGGCGACGGTGAGGACCTTGATGTTCTTTTCCTCGAGCACCGGGATGGCCACCAGGAAGGGCTCGGACACGATGACGGCCTTGGCCTCGATCATGCCGATGACGGTCATGGTGTCCTCGGCCCACACGGCCAGGTCGGTACGCGGCGTGGGCTGGTGCAGCATGGTCAGGCTGGCGCCGCGCATCCACAGGCCCTGCGCCGTCGGGGCGATCTCGACGGGGAAGCCGGCCAGCACGCCGACCGCGTCGCCAAGGCCGATGCCGGCGGCGGCCAGGCCGCCCGCAATGCGGCGCGCGCGCTCGTGGACCTCGCCCCAGGTGTGGCGGACGGGTTCGTGGGGTTCACCTGTCACCATGCCCGTCGTCGCGGTGCGGGCGTTATGGAACATCTTGTCGGTAAACCTGCTCACCAAACCCTCCTCGGTTCCGGTGGTTGCCCCAAGGCTAGAAATCTCATGTTCCGCCTGCCGGGCGACAGTGTGTAGCAGGCGCGCGAGCACAGTTGGGCAGCGATTAGGTCTCGAAAGGAAGATTGCTGGGCGACGCGGCCCCCAGGGACTAGCCGTCCGCCGGGGCGCCTGGCGGACGACGTATCCACGTGCTGCTGCTCAACACCGATAGTCACCGCGAAGTATCTTAAGCTCCTCTTAAGTAACCACCAAACTCCCGCGCGTGTTGAGTCCGACGTCACACCCCGTTCAAGCCCTGATCATCGGGAGTCATGGGGGTCGGCACCACGCGGGCTCCGGGCACCGGCCCGCTGGCGACCCGCACCGTGCGACAGACCCCCGCCTCGGACAGTCGGGTGCCCACATCGGCCGCCGACACCGCCGACGTGCACAGAAACGCGCACGTCGGGCCCGAGCCCGACACGATGCCCGCCAGGGCGCCCGCCTCCACGCCGGCGCCCAGGGTGCGCCGCAGCGCGGGATCCAGGCTCAGCGCGGCCGCCTCCAATTCGTTGCCCAGCAGCGGCGCCAGCTGCTGCGGATCGCCCGCGGCCAGGGCGGCCAGCACGGGCCCGGGTTCCTCCAGCCGGGGCGGGTCCGCGTCCTCCCGGAGCCGGTCCAGCTCGGCAAACACGGCCGGAGTCAGCAGCCCGCTGTCGGCGAACGCCAATACCCAATGAAAGGTGTTGCGGGACAAGACGGTTGCCAGCTCCTCGCCGCGGCCGGTGCCCAGCGCGGTGCCGCCGTGCAAGGCGAACGGCACGTCGCTGCCCAACTGCTCGGCCAGCGCGCGCACATCGCGGCGGGGCAGGCTGAGTTCCCACAGCGAGTTCATCGCCACCAACACCGCGGCCGCATCGGCGCTGCCGCCCGCCATTCCGCCGGCCACCGGGATCGACTTGTCGATCAGGATCGACACGTCCGGCGCCCGGCCCACGTGCTCGGCCAGCAGCTCGGCGGCCTTCCAGGCGAGGTTGCGCTCGTCGGTGGGCAGCGTCTCGGCGCCCTCGCCTACCAGCTCGAGCGACAGCACGTCGGCGTTGCGCACGGTCACCTCGTCGAGCAGCGAAACGGCGTGGAACACCGTCGTCAGCTCGTGATAGCCGTCCTCGCGCCGGTCACCGACTTCTAGGTGAAGGTTGACTTTCCCGGGCACCCGAACGGTGACTGCCCCGGTGGGCACCCACTGCGTAGCGGTGCTGCCGTCAGACATCAGCCAACCACCGCCACCGCAGCAGACTATCGCTGCGGCGCGCCCAAGACACGCACCGCCGCCGAGCTCAGGTCGCCGGGGCCGCGGCGGCGCTGGGCCCCGGGTCGGCCGGCGCGGCGCCGCCGACCTGCTCCTGGGACCGCTGCAACAGGCGCACGAAATCGTCGATCGACAACGTCTCACCGCGGCGGGCCGGATCGATGCTGGCGGCCAGCAGCCGGCTCGCCGACTCGTTGCCCGAACCCGCCCACTGCAGGAAGGCATTGCGAGAAGTCTTGCGGCGCTGGGCAAATGCGATGTCGATGAGCGCGAACACCTGCCGCCGGAAATCCGCGTCGGCGGGCCAGGGCGACGTCGCGTACCGGTCGATGCGGACCAGGCCGGAGTAGACGCGCGGAATCGGCCAGAACACCGTCGGGGACACCGTGCCGCAGCGGCGCACCCGCCCGAAGAAACGCACCTTGACGCTGGGCACGCCGTACTCCTTGCCGCCGGGCTCGGCGGCCAGTCGCTCGGCGACCTCGGCCTGCACCATCACCGTCACGGTCTGGATGGACGGAAATTCCGCGAGCAGGTGCAGCAGCGCCGGGACGGCGACGTTGTAGGGCAGGTTGGCCACCACCGCCGTGGGCGCTTGGGCAGGTTCAGAGGCCACCTCGTCGCGGCGCAGCGTCAAGACGTCGTGCTGGCACACCGTGAGCCGCTGGACGGCGCTGTGGGAATGCTCGGTGACGGTCTGCGGCAGGCGGGCGGCCAGCACCGGGTCGATTTCGACGGCGGTGACGGTGGCGCCGCGGTCGAGCAGCGCCAGCGTCAACGACCCCAGACCGGGACCAACCTCAAGGACGTGATCGCCGCGGCCGACTCCGGAGGCGGCAACCACCCGTCGCACCGTGTTCGCGTCGTGAACGAAATTCTGGCCGAGCGATTTCCGGGGCCGTAAATCAAGTTCTTTGGCCAGCCGCCTGATCTCGGTGCGCCCGAGCAGCTGGATGGTCAGCGCGCCCCAGCTCTTCCGCTGCACACCGGCCACGCTCCCCAACCCTGACGCTCCCGCGTCACCTCCGCAACGGTGATCTGCTCCTCACGGCTGGCGAGGTCGGCACGCGAGGCGAACCGCAGGCCGCCGTTGCGCTCCCAGGTGCCCTGGTCGAACTGCACGCCGCCGTAGTAGCCGTTGCCGGTGTTGATCGCCCAGTTGCCGCCGGCCTCACAGCCCGCGATGGAGTCCCAGATGGAACCGTCGCTCACGGCAGGCACCTCGGTGCCGGGCTTGGTGCCCACCCGGACCAAGGATTCGCGGGCCGGCGCGATCACGACGTTGGCGACGGGCAGGCGGCCCGTCTCGACACCGTTGACCAGGGCGACCGCGTAGGTCACGTCCTGGGTGCCCGGGCTACCCGCGTCCTCGACGACCTGGCGGCTCATGTTCATGTCCGGGTCCTCGACCCGGCGGGAGTTCGGCGGCAGCGGCACCCGCTGGGTGACCCGCTCGATGCGGTTGCGCGTCACCTGGACCTGCATGCCGTCGGTGATCGGCGTGGTCGCGGCGGGCTGCACGGTGTCGCTTTCCTGCAGCGGCACGCCCGCGGCGCTCAGCAGCCCCGCGACGTTGGGAGCAGGCAGGTGCACCATCCGGATGGTGCCACCGTCATTGATCTGGACGGTCTTGGCGCTGACGACCGGCAAGGCCATGCCCGCCAGCGGGACGCGGCTGCCGCGCGAGGCGGCGGCGGGGGCGGTGTCGGTCATCGCGAGCTGGGCCAGCGCCTCGTCCACGGTCGACGCGGTCGTCCACACCTGCTTGGTGTCCTGGCCGTCGAGCGAGATCTGCAGCGGCCGGCTGCGGCGCAGCACGATCTTGTCGGTGTCGCGGACCTGCACGTCGCCCGCGGGGTACAGGTCGTCACGGCCGTCGACGACGTAGCCGTTCTCCTGGACGATGTCGATCACGCGGGATTTCATCGTGGTCACGCGCATCGCGATGCCGTCGACGGTCAGCGTGACGGTCTTGGATACCGAGACGGCGAAGCCGCCGGCAAAAGCGAGAACCAAAAGCAGCCCACAAGCTACGAGCCGCAACATAGGTGACGGGGTCTGATGAAGCCTATTCAGTACAGTCAACGCGCGCATATCCCGAGCTCAGCAACCACTTAACGACCTACCCAGCAAGTTTCGACAACAGTTCAATAAACCAACGATTCGATCACAAGACGGTAACGAACCGGTCAAGCGTGGGCAACTCTGCCACGAAGGTGTCGTGCAAATCACCCGTCCGTGGCGGCCAGTCCGTAGACCCGCTGGGCGTTCTGCGTAGTGATCCGCGCCAGCTCCGCTGCCGGGCGATCGACCAGTTCAGCGATCGCCCGCACAGTATATGGAAGGCAATATGGCTCGTTAGGCGCGCCACGATAAGGATGCGGTGTCAAAAAGGGCGCGTCGGTCTCCACCAGCAGCTGCTCGGCCGGGATCAGCGACACGGCCTCGCGCAGCTCGCGGGCGTTCCGGAAGCTCACCGTCCCGGACAGACTGATGATCCAGCCGGCGTCGACGCACGCGCGGGCCATGGCGCTATCCGACGAGAAGCAGTGGAAGATCACGGTGTCCGGGGCTCCCTCGGCGCGCAGGACGTCGAGCACCTCGGCGTCGGCCTCCCGGTTGTGGATCATCAGCGGCTTGCCGATCCGCTTGGCCAGGTCGATGTGCCACGCGAAGGCCTCCCGCTGCACATCGGGCGCGGCGCAGCCGTCCAGCTTGCCGGGCCAGTACATGTCCATCCCGGTCTCGCCGACGGCCACGACGCGGGGATGGGCGGCCAGCCGCTCGATCTCGGCCCGGGCCGCGTCGTCGAGGGCGTCCGTGCGGGTCGGGTGCAGCGCCACCGCGGCGTACACGCGCGGGTCCCAGTCGGCGGCTTGAGTCACCCAGCGCGCCGAGTCCAGATCGTCGGCGATGGTGACGACCGCGCCCACCCCGACGGCCGCGGCGCGGTCCACGATGGCCGTCACTCCGTCGGCGTCGTGGGCACCGCACGCGTCGAGGTGGGTGTGCGCGTCGATCAGGGGCGCCAAGGATTCCGGAGCGGGCGGGGCTTCTCGTTTACCAGGTCGGCTGGAGCTCACGCGCACACAATAGGGTGAATCCCGATGAGGCCCTATTACGTCACCACTGCGATCGCGTATCCAAACGGTGCGCCGCACGTGGGTCACGCCTACGAATACGTCGCCACCGACGCGATCGCCCGCTTCAAGCGGCTCGACGGCTTCGACGTGCGCTTCCTGACCGGAACCGACGAGCACGGCCAGAAGGTCGCCGAGACCGCGGCCGCCGCCGGGGTGCCGACCGCCGAGCTGGCCCGGCGCAATTCCGATGTGTTCCAACGCATGCAGGAAGCCCTCAACATCTCGTTCGACCGTTTCATCCGCACCACCGACCCCGACCACCACGAGGCGTCCAAGGAGATCTGGCGGCGCATGGAGGCGGCCGGGGACATCTATCTGGCGACCTATTCCGGGTGGTACTCGGTGCGCGACGAGCGGTACTTCACCGACTCGGAGACCGAGGTGGTCGACGGCACCCGCATCGCCACCGAAACGGGCGCGCCGGTGACCTGGAGCGAGAAGGAGCAGACCTACTTCTTCCGGCTCTCGGCGTACGCCGACAAGCTGCTGGCCCACTACGAGGCCAATCCCGGCTTCATCGGACCCGACGTGCGCCGCAACGAGGTGGTCAGCTTCGTCTCCGGCGGGCTCACCGATTTCTCGATCTCGCGCACCACGTTCGACTGGGGCGTGCAGGTGCCCGGGCATCCCGACCACGTCATGTACGTCTGGGTCGACGCGCTGACGAACTACCTCACCGGCGCCGGGTTCCCCGACACCGACTCGGACTTGTTCCGCCGTTACTGGCCCGCCGATCTGCACATGATCGGCAAGGACATCATCCGGTTCCACGCGGTGTACTGGCCGGCGTTTCTGATGTCGGCCGGAATCGAGCTTCCGCGAAGGGTTTTCGCGCACGGGTTCCTGCACAACCGCGGCGAGAAGATGAGCAAGTCGGTGGGCAACACCATCGACCCGGTGGCGCTGGCCGACTCGTTCGGCGTGGACCAGCTGCGCTACTTCCTGCTGCGCGAGGTGCCGTTCGGCCAGGACGGCAGCTACAGCGAAGAGGCCATCATCAACCGGATCAACACCGATCTGGCCAACGAGTTGGGGAACCTGGCGCAGCGGTCGCTGTCGATGATCGCCAAGAACCTCGACGGGGTGGTGCCCGAACCCGGCGAGTTCACGGCCGACGATGCCGGGCTACTCAAGACCGCCGACGGGTTGTTGGAGCGGGTGCGCGCGAGCTTCGACGAGCAGGCGATGCACCTGGCGCTGGAAGCGATCTGGCTGATGCTGGGCGAGGCCAACCGGTATTTCTCGGCGCAGCAGCCGTGGGTGTTGCGCAAGAGCGAATCCGAGGCGGACCAGGTGCGGTTCCGCACCGTCCTCTACGTCACCTGCGAGGCCGTCCGCATTGCGGCCCTGCTGGTTACGCCCGTAATGCCCGATTCGGCAGGCAAGCTGCTCGACCTGCTCGGCCAGACCGACGAGCAGCGGGATTTCGGCGCCATCGGCGCCCGGCTGTCCCCCGGGACGCCGCTGCCGCCGCCGGCCGGGGTGTTCCCGCGCTACCAGCCGACCACCGAATCCGAGTGAGGGGAAGCGAAGTGACCGATGGTCACTCATCGCCACCGAGAATATGTGTCCGGCATAGCCTCTGGCATAGGACATAATCGGCTCGTGGAACGACGACGCACTCGGCAACAGACCCAGTCGCCCATGACGACCTTGAAACAGCTCCCGGCACTGGTGGTGCTGGAGCGCATTCCGGTTCCCGTGTTGGCAATCGGGCATGACGGCAGCGTCCTGTTCACCAACACCGCGTTCGCCGAAATGGTGGGCTACGAGCAGGACGAGGTCCTGGCGCTGCGATTCGAAGAGCTTTTCCATCATCAGACGGAGGTCTCGGATTCGCTGCTCTCGGTCGTCCAGGCCCTGGCGAACGAGGTCGTCGAGCTAGCGCACAAGGATGGTTCGGTGGTGCGCGCGCTGATGAGCAAGTCGGCCGGCATGCGCGCCGACGACCGGTTCGCGCTCGCGGCCTTCCAGGATCTGACCGAAGACCTCTGGGAAGAAGAGCGGTAGCCCGCCCGGCCCCAGGGGCCGCGGCGCGACGCTAGCTCTTGCGCCGTATCCGCAACAGGCGCCGGCTGCGGAACAGGATCACTCCCCCGCCGAGCACGGCCACGCCGAGCCAGGCGGCACCGAACCACCAGAGCCAGCCGTTGTCCGAGTGGGTCCCCGCCGCCGCGGCCTGGGCGGCACCGATTACCGGCGCGTGCTCGACGGTCACCGGGTCTTGTCCCGGCGCGGCCACCACGGCGACGCCCTTGAGCCGCTGCCAGTGCTTATTGTCGCTGTTGAGCCACCGCAGCAGCTCGTCGAGCTGAATGGACGCCCCGTTGGATGTCGCGACGAGCAGTGAGCGGTTGCGCGTGAAAACCGTTTGGAGAGAGGCGAAATGCATCGCCGGATCCAGGGTGATCCTGGTGGGCTTACCGCCGGACGAGAAGGCGTTGACCGTGATGGGCCCGCTGGACCCGGCGGACACCGGGAGCACGACCTCGCCGTGGTTCCAGCCATCCGGCGAGATCACGACCGCCGGGTTCGACGAGTCGATCGCCTGCTGCACGGTCGTGACCGTCGTCTCGATCGGTATCGGGCTGATCCGCTGCAGGCCCACCATGATCTGGGCGGCGCGCCACGTGTCACCGAAGGAATGTGGCTCGATGCCGACCTGAACGCGGGGCATCAGCGCTTGCGGCATCGATTGCATGCCGTCGGGCACCGGCGGCGCGGCGGGACCGCTCTGAATCGTGGTGTCGCCGTTGATCTTCAGGGTCAGCATCTGGTTGCCGTTGCCCGCGGTGTAGAAGTCGCCGCAGTGTCCGATGTTGGCCGCGACGTCGAGCAACACGTCCACATTGGTGTAGCGCTGCAGCAGCCGATCGGGGACGTCCACCCAGCGATCGATGGTGCCCCCGCCGTCGGTCGGCCAGTGATCGATGGTCTCCTCGCCGACCAAAACCTCAACCTGCCCACCGACGTTGGGTGGTGTCGGGGTGTAGGACCCCTGCAGATGCACCCGCACCGAGTGGATGGATCGACCAAACCTGGTCTGGTCCAAGCCGATCGAGACCCGCGGCTGCAACGACGTGGCGTTGGCGAACGGCTGCCCTAGGTCACGTATCGTGGTGGAGTTGCCGGGAAAGTGCACGATCGGCTTCAGCGCCTCCGCCGAAGCCTTGGGCGCCAGCGCCAACTGCGACAGGTCGCTGAACAACACGGCGATGTCGGTTTCGTCGGCGCGGTTGAGCGGCCCCGAGATCAACAGCCACGGCGCGTTGGGAGAGCCCTGCAGGATGAGCCCGCTGTCCGGCCCCTCCTTGACGACGATCTGCCGTTCCAGCGGTCCCGGCCCCGTCGGCGGCCCCGACTGCCCCTCGGGCAGCGGGTTCACCGTGATCTCGGGAACCTGCCTGCCGTAGTGCTCGGCCGCGGAGGTGGCCAGTTGGATCGCCGTATCGGACTCGGCCGTCGACGGCGAGGGCGGCACGAAGATGGTCAGCTTGTGCAGGACCGGCGGCAGGAAGTGGGCCACCGTGGTCGGCGCCTGTTCCGCCCCGGTGTAGGTGATCGTCCCGTTGAGTAGGCGCAACGGGCTCCACGGGTACAAGCACTGGTTCTCTTGCGGCGCCAGATAGGTACGCAGCGTCACGGTCAGCCAGTTGTCGTGCACCTCGGCCCCGGCTAGCGGGATCACGATCGGCGTCTGATCGGTGGCGGGCAGGTTCAGCCGCGCCAGCGAGCGCTGGTCCTGCGTCACCGTCATCGTTCCGGACCGCAGGTTGATCGGCAGCTCGACCGTCGCGTTGAACGTGCTCGGCACCAATCCGTGCAGGACCGGCACCGTCAGCTGCTGCGAGCTCGTCACGCCCCAGAACTCCAGCATGGGCGCGGACCCGACGTCGGCCAGCGACAGCGTCGTCGAGTCGGCCGAGGTACCGGAGTCGGACGGCGCGCCCCACGACGGCGGCGCGCTCAGGGTCAGAAACCCGATCACGCCCGCCAGCGCTATAACCCTGCTCACATACCTCCGGTACATCACGGGAACAGTATGCATTCTTTCGGTACGCGATCGGAAATGACGTCCGGACGCGCCTGACACGGCGGCCTACTCGCCGTCGGGCGCGGCATCGGTCCCGGTGCGCGCGGCGTCGGGACGGGCATGGCGGAGCACTTCGCGGGCAAGGAATTGCCGCAGATAGGACAGCGATCCCTCCGACGCGATGCCGGGCAGCAGCAACTCCCAGAGCTGACTCAGGCGCGTGGTGAGGTCGATGGGCGGATCCTGGTTCACGTCGCGCCTGGATATCGCGTTGGCCAGCAATCGCGCCCCGAACATGGTGCCGACGACCGACCTGCTGACCGCCTCGGGGTCGAGATCCTCGCGGAGGTCCCCTTCGGCGATCGCCCGTTGGGCCTCGGCGGTCATCTCCACCACCCAGTTCGTGTAGAAGAGCGAGGACGAATCGTTGAAGCCGCCCAGGGCGGCGGCGAGCTGCTCGGCCGCGGCGGCCACCCTGTCCGTGCTGAGGACGTTGAGCACCGCAAACGTGCCGTGGATCATGTTCTCGAAGCCGGGCGATCCCGGCCCGCACGCGTGGCGGAACGCCACCAGCAGGGTCTCCGCACCCTCGTCGATAATCGCCGAGGCCAGCGGCTCCTTCGCGTCGAAGTGGTGGTACAGGGCGCCCTTCGTCATGCCCGTGCGCTCGACGATGGCGTTCCAGCCGGCGGCCGCGTAGCCGACCTCGCCGAAGACGTCGATCGCGGCGTCGAGGATCTTTCGCCGGGTTACCTCGGATCGAACCTGGCGAGCCATCGTCCTTGCACCTCCCCGGTTGATGTCGGTCCGCTCAGATTTCCGGCCTTCGACGTCATCAATACTTACTGGTCAGGACGTCGAGCCTAACAATAGGCGCGCCGGAGTCCCGTGCATTTCCGCTTCAATCTTCCCTGCCGGGTCAATCGGGCGCCGGGGTCGCCGACGCCGCGCTGATCGCCCGCGCGGTGCGCCGGGTGATGAATTGCTTGAAGTAATCGGCCCGGTCCGGCTGCAGAATTCCGGTCAGCAGCAAAACCCAGCTCTTCTCCAGATCGCGCAGGAACCGCTCCGGGCTGTTGAGATCGCTGGTCTGCCGCAGACCCATGTACACCGACACGACGAGGCGCCCGACATCCTGCGGGGAGCAGTCTTCGGCCAGGTCACCCTCGGCAATCGCATCCTCGACGGCGGAGGCCAGGACATCGATCCAGCTGCCCAACAGCTTCTCGTGCAGGGCCTCGACACGCCCGACCGCTTCGACCAGGTGCATTCCCGCTCGGGTCAGGTCCTCCTCGAGGTCCATGACGGCGACCACGAACGCCGAATCGATCAGGGTTTCCAGGCCGGAGAGCTTTCGCGCTATCAGCTCGTCGAACGCGGCGTTACTCATCAATATGTGTTCGTCGATGATCGCCATCGCGAGCGCGTGCTTGGAACGGAAGTGGAAATACATCGCGCCCTTGGTGAGCTCGGCCTGGGCGAGGATGTCGTCGAGACCGACATCGTGGTAGGCGCGCTGAGCAAACTGCTGGGCCGCAGCGAGCAGGATTTGCCTGCGCGTGGTATCCGCTCGTCCGCCGGTCGGAGGATTTTTCATCGGGTTTGAAAGGCTCTTTTGCCTAGCGTCGGGTAATCGCGACGCAGCGTCGCAATCTCTGAGTTCACCGTGGTCACAGCCAGCGGGAGGTGCCCACGGGCGCAAGACCTCGGCTGACAGGTCGGGCGCAACAGTGCATCTACTGAGACTACTGCGTCATCGGGCCTCAGGCGTGTAACAGGTGTCAATCGAATTCATCTCCCCAGGTAGACCCCGGTTATCGGGGCAGCTGGCGGGCCCCGCGTCCGCCGGAAATAGAAATATACTTTCTGTAAGGCGTATCACTTCACTCCATACGAAAAGTATGTATGATAGCCGAATGCAAGAACAGGGGTATCGTGCGACTGACGCCAGCGCACGGGCGGGGGTCTGACACTCATGGACTTCGGTGCGCTGTGTCCGGAAATCAACTCCACCAGGATGTATGCGGGCCCCGGCCCGGGATCGTTGATGGGCGCCGCGGTGGCCTGGGGCAACCTCGCCGCCGAACTGCAGAGCGTCGCCGCCTCGTACCGCTCCGTGATCTCCGGCCTGGTGGCCGGACGGTGGATGGGCCCCACGTCGCTGACGATGGCCACCGCCTTCGGTCCCTATGCGGCGTGGATGACCGGGCTCGCCGGGCGGGCCGCGGAGACCGCAGGCCAGGCCCAGCTCGCCGTTGAGATCTATGAAGCCGCCTACATCGCGACCGTGCCGCCGCCGGCGGTTTTCGCCAACCGGACGCTGCTCGCGAACCTGATCGCCACCAACTTCCTCGGCCAGAACTCCGTCGCGATCGCGGCTTGCGAGGCCGCATACGCCGAGATGTGGGCGCAGGACGCCGCGGCGATGTACGCCTACGCCGCGGGGTCGGCCGAGGCCACGCAGATGACCGGCTACACCGACGCGCCGCAGGTCGCCAACCCGAACGGGGCGGCGCAGCAGGCAGACGTGGTCGGGCGCTCCACCGGCATCTCGGGGATCCAGAAGGCGGCGCTGCAGAACGTGACGCAGCAGGTTCCCGGCACTCTGCAAAACATGGCGACCGGCGGCACCAACGCCGGTGCGAACACCGCGGCCACCACGACCGACTCGGCCACGTCGAGCCTGATGAGCAGCTTGGCGTCCAGCGTGCCCAGCTCCATTCCTAGCTACCTGATGGCGGCCGGGACCCCGTTGTACGGGATGTCCTCCATCCTCGGCATGGCCCAGACGGGCCAGGGCTTGATGAGCGCGGCGGCCAACGCGGCCAACGGGGCCGCCTCGGCAGCGGGATCCGCCGCGTCGGGTGCGGCGGCCGGCGCCGGCTCGCTCGGACGGATCGGGGCCGGCATCTTCGGCAGCCTCGGCAGCGCGGCCTCGCTGGGCCCGATCTCGGTTCCGGCAGGCTGGACCAGCATCATCCCGGCCGCGAGCACGGCCGCCAGTGCATTGCCGCACGCCGCCACGCTCGCCAGCGCGACGATGCCGCCGAGCATGATGGGCGGCCTGCCGATGACCGGCTCGACGACGCGCCCCCTGTCCACACCCCGCTACGGGATCGTCCCCACCATCATGTCCCGCCCGCTCGCCGCCGGATACGTGTAGGCCAGCGCATGACCGGAACACGGCGGGCTCCCCGAATCCAGCTGCCCCACGTTTCTCACCTGCTACACACGGCGCAGTCGGTGGGCGGCCTCCTCCTGATCTCCGCTGCCGGCATGTGGCCCAGCCCGGCCGGCACCTGCGCCGCGGTTGACAGCCCCCGTTCTGGAAGGAGCGGCAAGTGAGGTACACGGCCACCAAGATCGCGGGGGTAACGATCATCGAGCTCGAGCCGGAACGCGATCACCGCGGCTTCGTCTCGCGCTCGTTCTCCGCCCGCGACTTCGCGGACCATGGGCTGATTTTCGATGTCACGCAGACGAACAACATCTTCAGCTACACCCGCGGCACGGTTCGCGGTCTGCACCGTCAGATCCCCCCGTACGCCGAGGCCAGGCTGGTGCGCTGCACCCGCGGCGCCATCGCCTCCGTCACGGTGGACGTCCGCCCCGAATCGCAGACGTTCGGCGAACACCTGATGATCGAGTTGAATCCCGACAACAACCGGACGCTGTTCCTTCCGCCGTACGTCGCACACGGATTCCAAACCCTGGCCGACGAAACCGAAGTCAGCTACCAGATCAGCGGTGAGCATATGCCGGCTTTCGAGCAGGGATACCGCTGGAACGACCCAGAATTCGGGATCGTGTGGCCGCTGCCGGTGACCGTCATGTCCGAGGAGGACGCCGGCCTGCCTTCGCAGCCACACGAGCTGAAGGCGATCGAGAGCGCCGCGTCATGGTGACCGGCGTCGCGACATTGCGGATCGAGCGAGTCAATGGCCGGCCATGACTCAACAGATGCAGCACCGCGTCGCGACGCGGATAGTCCTCGGCCGCAACATGATCAGCTTGGCTACGGGTTACTACGCGAGGGGATCGGCCAATGAGCGCACCGACATGTACCGCGCCGCCCGGAATACCCTCGCGGACTAACCGGCGACCGAACCAGCAGAAGCAGGCCAACGTGATCCTGTTCCCGCACGAAGAAGGCAACGGTTCGCCGGTAGCGGTACCGGTGCCCACGCCCGCCGGCGCGGTGCGGCGCTGGCAGTACCAGTACTCGCAGCAGCTGCGCCTCAGCGACTCGCTGATCGTCGTCGCGTCGGTGCTGCTGGCCCAGTACGTTCGATTCGGCGAAATCGCGAACACGTCCGGCTACTCGGACGCGGTGATGACGCTGTTCTCCTGCCTCTTCGCCGCGCTGTGGCTGTCGTCGTTGGCCGTATTCCAAACGCGCTCAACGCGAATCATCGGATCGGGCATCGACGAGTACCGCCGCATCGGCAGCGCGACGTTCTGGACCTTCGGGATCATCGCGATGGGAACGTTGCTCGCCAAGATCGACCTGGCCCGCGGTTACCTGGCGATCGCCCTTCCCGCCGGCACACTGGGATTGATCGTGAGCCGCCACCTGTGGCGTCAGCACATCGCCCGCAAGCGGGTCCACGGTGGTTGCCAGACAAGGGTTTTGGCGATCGGGGACCGCGAGTCGGTCTCTCACCTCGCGCACGAGATGGCCCGCGCCCCGATGGCCGGCTGCGTCGTGGTCGGTGTCTGCATCCCCGGCTACGGACCGCCCCGCGGCAACGTCATCACGATCGGCGGACGCGAGGTACCGGTTCTCGGTGACGAGACATATGTGGCCGCCGGGCTCGGGAGCTGCGGTGCGGACACCGTGGCCGTGGCGCAGACGGATCACTTTGGGATGCACGGACTTCGAGAGCTGATGTGGCAGCTCGAGAAGACCGACGTCGACCTGGTGGTGTCGCCCGGCGTGATGGACATGACGCAGGCGCGACTGGCGCTGCGGCTGACCGCCGGACTGCCCCTGCTGCACGTCGAGAAGCCGCAATACGAAGGGACGAAGCGCTTCCAGAAGCAGATCTTCGATTTCTGCTTCTCGCTGGCGGCCCTGATCGCGACGTCGCCGCTGCTGATTTCGTCCGCCCTGGCCATCAAGCTGACCAGCCGGGGCCCGGTCTTCTACCCGTCCGAGCGCATCGGCATCGATGGCAAGCCCTTCAAGATGTTCAAGTTCCGGACAATGACCAACGGCGCGGACACCCAGGTCGAAAACCTGTTGACGTTGAACGAGTCCGTCGGCGGCATGCTGTTCAAGATGCGCGACGACCCCCGCATCACGCGCGTCGGCAAGATCCTGCGCCGCTTCAGCATCGACGAACTGCCGCAATTCCTCAACGTGGTCAAGGGCGATATGAGCGTCGTCGGACCGCGGCCGCCGTTGCAGCGCGAGGTCGACAACTACGAAGTGGACGTCAGGCGGCGGCTATTGGTGAAGCCCGGTGTCAGCGGCCTGTGGCAGGTAAGCGGTCGCTCGGACCTGTCCTGGGACGAGTCGGTCCGGTTGGACCTGTCCTACGTCGACAACTGGTCGATGTCGGGTGATCTCGTGATCGTCGCCAAGACGGTGAAGGCGGTTTTGACGAGCCACGGCGCATACTAGGTCCGTGACTGAGCCGACGGCACCTGGTGCGGTCGTCCCATCGGTGCCGCTGTCGCGGCTGGCGCACGCGTTCTCGATCCAGTTGATCTGCCGGGCCGTCGGCATGCTTGCCTCGGTCGTTTCGGTCGCGATGAGCGCCCGCTATCTGGGCCCGGGACCCTACGGCCAGCTCACCATGGCGGTCGCATTCGTGGGGATGTGGAACAGCTTCGCCGATCTCGGGGTCGCCACCGTGATCGTGCGGCGCGTGACCTCCGGCCACGGCGACCTGGAGCGCTTGGTGCGGGTCAACAGCGGTATGGCCCTGATCTACTGCGTCCCGCTCGCGGCGCTGGCCGCCGGGTCCGGGTTGCTCGTCTATCGCGACTTCGACGTGCGAGTGATGCTCGTGGTGCTGTCCGGGGGCCTGCTCTTGCAGACCATGACGACACGCTTTGAGCCGGTGTTTCTGGCCACCGTCCGCTTCTCCGCGGTGGCGATCTCCGACGTCACCGCCCGGGCGGCCACCCTGGGCATGGTCGCCTACCTGGTCTCCGCGCACGCGAACGTCATCTGGTTCGCGGTGGCACAGCTCATCCCGCCGGCCGTGCAGTTGCTGATCCAGGGCGCCGCGGCGATGCGGCACATCTCGGTGCGGCCGGTCTTCGCCCTGCGCGAGGCCGCGGACCTGTTGCGGGAAACCTTGCCGCTCATCGGTTTTCTGGTCGTCGGGATCCTCTACACCCGTGCCGACGGCGTGATCCTGTCCTTGCTCAGCACGCACTCCGAGGTCGGCGTGTACGGCCTGGCGCTGACGATCGCGTTCAACACCATCGTGGTGTCGCTGGTGTTCCTCAAGTCGACGCTGTCGACGGGCACCGAACTCTACGCGCGTGACGTCGCCGCCTTCGCCAACTTCCTGCGCCGCAGTGTGGAACTCATGTATTTCGTGGCCGTCCCGGTCGCGGTCGTCGGGGTACTGCTGGCCGGCCCGCTGATCGCGCTCTTCGGGGACCAGGCGTTCGTCGCACGCGGGACGCCGACCCTGGCGCTGCTGTTCGTTGCGGCGGCGCTGCGTTTCGTCGGCGGCACGCTGGGCCAGGGCCTGGTTGCCAGCCATCACCAAAACGTCTTGCTCTGGTTGACGTTCGCCACCCTCGTGGTCAACGTCGCGCTCAACGTGGGCCTGGACGGCCGACTGGGCGCCGTCGGCCCCGGCATTGCGTTGGTATGCACGGAATTTTTCAACATGCTGTTCAGTAGCTGGTGGCTGCAGCGCAGGTGCGGTTACCGTACGCCGGTGGTGTTCTTACTGCGGGTGCTGATACCGACGGCCGCGAGTGTCGCGGTGACACTGCTGCTCTCGGGCCAGCACGTGGTCTTGACTCTGCTGGCCGCCGTCGCCGCTTACCTGGCCACCAGCGCGGCGTTCGGCCCGCTCACCTGGTCCTCGCTGGCGTCGTTGCGCGGGAAGCAGCTGGCGTGATCGGCAACGCCGCATGAATTCTCCTCGGGTGCTTTGGCTTTCGCCCTGGACGCGGCCGGCGGTGCGGGTGCAGTCCGAAGCGCTGATCCGGCACGGGGCGGACGTGCTGCTGATCACCTCCGACCGGCACCCGGAGTCGGACGCCGCCCGCGACTACGAATTGGTGCTCGAGCCAAGGTTTCTCACCGCCGCGACCTGGCCCCCGACGCTCAAGGGCTGGGGCCGCGTCCGCAAGTTCCGGCCCGACGTCGTGATCGCCGAACAGGTCCGCGATCCGCGCTGGATCGCGCTCGCCGGGCGGACGCCACGCATCCAGGTGATCCACGACGACCGCCCGCACGACCCCGGCGAGGCGCTGCCGTCCTACGAGCTTGCGGTGCTCGACCGGTGGGGCGCACGCTCGGCGGCCACGATCGCCTATTGCGACTATGTCGCCAACGCGGTCGCGACACGGCGCGACGTGGCAGGCACGCCAACGTATGTCGTCCCGCTGGCCAGCGACCTGGACCTGAATCGCGTCCCCCCGTTCGTGGGCGCCGCAGGGCGCCACGACTTCGTCATGTTCGGCCGGCTCAACCCCTACAAGAACGTCGACGTGGTGCTGGCGGCCTGGCGGCAACACGTCGACGGCGGCGGCTGGCGCGGCGACAAGCTCATCCTGATCGGCGACGGCGCGCTCGACGCCGACAGCCTCCCGGCGCACACGCAGTGGCGCCGGGGCGGCTACCGCTACTCCGACGTCGTCAGCACCCTGGCGGCCGCCAAGGGCTCGATCGCCCACTACCGGCGTGCGACGCAAAGCGGCGTGCAGGTGCTGTCCATGCATCTGGGCGTCATGCCGATCGTGTCGACAGAAGGCGGCCCGCCCGAGTACCAACCGCCGGAGTGCCCACCGATCGGCGTCGACGACGTCGCCGGGCTGGCCGCCGCCTTCGACGTGCTGGCCGACCCGGCCACCGCCGAACGGCACGGAGCCAGCGCGGCGCGCCATTACCAACTCCATTGCGCCGTCGACATTGTCGCGGAGCGCTTCCTGGACGTGATCACCGACGTGCTGGCGGTGCGGCGTTGACGGCCACGCTTGACGGAAAAGGATTGGGATAGAGGCATGGGCAGGTACCTGGTCACCGGTGGTTGCGGTTTCATCGGCTCAGCGGTCGTCAACTCGCTGCTGGAGCGCGGTGAGGACGTCGTCATTTTCGACGATCTTTCCCTCGGCAAAGACCGGTGGCAGAACGCGACCCGCAGGCCGATACTGTTGCAGCGCAGCATCCTGGACACCGATGCCTGCGATCAGACCTTCCGGGAAGTCAAGCCGCAGACCGTTATTCACCTGGCGGCCCAGCACTTCGTCCCGTGGTGCCAGGAGCACATCTACGAGGCGTACGACCTGAACGTCAACGGCACGCTCAACATGCTGGAGTGTTCGCGCCGGTACGGGGTACAGGACTTCTTCTTGGCATCCACCGGTGACGTCTATCCCCCGAACTTCGTGCCCCACAAGGAAGTCGACCCGACCGGGCCCGTGTACGTCTACGGCCACACCAAGTTCCTGGCCGAGCAGATGTGCATGCGCTACTACGAATCCCAGGAATGCTTTCGCACCTTGCTGATCGGGCGGTTGTTCAACGCCGCGGGGCCGCGCGAAACCAATCCACACCTGCTCGCGGAGGTCACCCGCCAGATCACGCAGGAGGGCAAGCGCGAAGTGGAGGTCGGAAACCTTTGGCCGCTGCGCGATTACGTGGACGTCGACTCGATGGGCTCCGTCATCCTCGACGCCGTCTCGAAGGTGGAAGGGCTGGAGATACTCAATATCGGATCCGGCAAGGCTGTCGAGGTTCGCGAAGCCCTGGACATCCTCACCTCGGTGCTGCCGTTCGAGGTTGAATTCAGGTCGGTGCCCGAACGCCAACGCCCCAACGACCGGCCGTTCCTGTGCCCGGACACCCAACGGCTGCGCCGCACGGTCGGCCGCGCGGCCGACACGTTCAACCAGGACACTGCCCGCAAGATCTTCGCCGAGTACCCCGACATCAAGCTCTGAGACTGTGGTGCAACCGGATTCGGCGCGGCCGCTGCGAGTCGCCCTGGTGAGCGACTACCCCGTCGACGAGGACACGGGCCCCGAGAACGGGGTGCAGTCGGTGACCCACAGCCTGGCGCACGCGTTGGCGGCCCGCCCCGACATCGAGTGTCACGTCGTCGCCGCGATGAACCACGCGACGACGACCTATCGCCAGGTCGGCGCCCTGCACGTGCACTACGTCAAGCGGCTCAACCTGCCGCGCCTTCTCACCCTGCGCCTCAACGACGTGCCGAGGCTGGTCTCGGTGATTCGTTCGATCAACCCCGACATCGTGCATGGACAGGGCCAGGATCGCCACGCCCTCGGCGCGCTGGGCAGTGGGTTTCCAACGGTCATCACCCCGCACGGTGTGATCTTCATCGAAGGCCTTCTGCTGCAGAAGAATCGATGGGACATGATCGGGGCGGTGAAGAAGCGCGGTGTCATCAACATGGAGCGAGAGGTGTTTCGGCGCTCGCGGGACATGATCATCATCTCGCGCTACCTGCCGCAGACCTACGGGCCGATGCTGACCGCGCGCACCCACTTCATCGAAAACCCGATCAATGACGAGTACTTCAGCATTCCGCGCGCACCCGAGCCCGGCCGTATCCTCTTCGTCGGGACCATCGTGCCGCGCAAGAGCGTGCACGAGCTGGTCCGTGCGATCGCCCACGTCGTCGACGAGCGCACCGGCGGCACCTCGGCGGCGTGGCGGACGAACCTCAGGTTCAGGATCGCCGGCCCCATCCTGGACCACGGCAGCGAGCTCGAAATCCGCAGGGCGGTAGACGAATGCGGCCTTCAGGGACGGGTCGAGATCCTCGGGCCCGTCAGCCACGAGCAGTTGCTGGACGAGTACGCGCGCGCCCAGGTCCTGCTCATGGGTTCGCGCGAAGAGACCACACCCCAGGTGATCGCGCAGGCCATGGCGTGCGGGCTCCCGGTCATCGCCTCACGTGTCGGCGGAATTCCGGACATGGTCTCCGACGGCCGCACGGCGCTGCTGTTCGAATACGGCGATGTGGCCGCGTGCGCCGCGCACATCCGCCGGATGCTGGACGATGATGCGTTCCGGTCCGGAATCGAGCACGCCGTGCGCAGTGAGGCGCAACAGCGGTTCGAGCCGAAATCAGTTGCCGAGCAGACGCTCTCGGTGTACCACGAGGCTATCGGGCGACAGACCTGAAATGCTCGATCGTCTGCGCGACGCCGTGTTCGAAGGACACCAACGGGCGCCAGTCGAGGCTTGACTCGGCGAGGGCGATATTCGGCTTGCGCTTCCTCGGGTCGTCCTCCGGCAGCTCCTTGAAGACGATGGGAGACGGCGAGCCGGTCATCTCCTTGATGACGCGCGCGGTCTCCAGCACGCTCAATTCGGTGCAGCCGCCCAGGTTGACCGGCCCGGTGAACGAGGGATCGCTCTTCGCCATCCGCACCAGTCCATCGATCAAATCATCGACGTAGCAGTAGGTTCGGGTTTGGCTGCCATCCCCGAAGACCGTGATCGGCTCGCCCCGCAGCGCCTGAACGATGAACTGGGAGATGATGCGCCCGTCTTCGGGATCCATCCGGGGCCCGTACGTGTTGAAGATGCGAACGACCTTGATTCGCGCCCCGAAGCTGCGCGCGTATTCGAGCATCAGCGTCTCGGCGACCCGTTTGCCCTCGTCGTAGCAGGCCCGCGGGCCAAAGCAGTTGACGTTGCCCCAATAGCTTTCGTCCTGGGGATGGATATCGGGATCGCCGTAGATTTCGCTGGTGGACGCCTGCAGGATGACGGCGTCCTTCTGCAGCGCCAGCTCGAGGAGATGCCGCGTGCCCAGGTAGTTGGTGTCGAGGGTGAACACCGGATCGCGTTGGAAGGCGAAAGGCGAACCGGGACAGGCCATGTTGAAGATGACGTCTATCGGGCCGGGAACCGCGGCCGCGTCGACCGGCAGCGTGACGTCGTGGTCAAAGAAGCCGAAGCCCGGATCACCGACGAGGTGGGTCAGGTTTTCGCGCCGGCCGGTGTAGAAGTTGTCGAGCCCGATCACCTTGACGTGATCGCGACGAAGACGATCGCACAGGTGGGACCCGAGAAAGCCGGCGGCACCGGCGACGAGGGCTCTCAATTATGTATTCTCCTCATTATCGGCCCATGCCGAAATACTGAAAACCCTCAGCCTTCAGGCGCTTTGGATCATAGATGTTGCGGCCGTCGAAGACGGCGTGGCCGCGCATGACCGACTTGACGCGCTGCCACGACGGCCGGTGAAACTGCTTCCATTCCGTGACGAGAACGAGCGCGTCGGCGCCCTCGACGGCCTCGTACATACTGCCGGCGTAGTCGATCGAATCCCCCAGCGCCTCTTTGGCTCGCACGCTCGCTTCGGGATCGTAGGCCTGCACCGTCGCCCCGAGCTCGATCAGCCTGCGCACGATCACCAGGGAGGCGGCCTCGCGCATATCGTCGGTCTGCGGCTTGAAGCTCAGACCCCACAGGCCGATCCGCAGGCCGGTCAGTTCGGTCGCGGGCTGCCCATCCCCGAAATAGTTGAGGATCTTGGCCACCAGCGTGGCCTTCTGCTCGGTGTTGACGTGGTCGACGGCGCGCAGCAGGCGCATGTCGGAACCCAGGTTGGCGGCGGTATGTATCAGGGCCTGAACGTCTTTCGGCAGGCACGAGCCGCCGTATCCCACGCCGGGGAATAGAAATTCGTAGCCGATGCGCCGGTCCGCCCCGATGGCTTCCCGCACGGCCCGGATATCCGCCCCGGCCTTCTCGCACAGGTTGGAGATCTCGTTGATGAACGAAATCTTGGTCGCCAGGAAGCAATTGGCGGCGTACTTGGCCATCTCGGCGCTGCGGATGTCCATCACGATCAGGGGGTGGAAGGTGCGCAGGTACGGCTCGTAGAGTTCACGCATGATCTCGATGGCCCGCTTGGAATCGCTGCCGAGTATCACGCGGTCGGGCTTCATGAAGTCGGTGACCGCCGTGCCCTCCTTGAGGAATTCGGGGTTGGACACGACGTCGAACTCGTGCTCGGTCTTGTCGTGGATGATCGCGCGCACCTCGTCGGCGGTGCCGACGGGGACGGTCGACTTGTCGACGACGACCTTGTAGCGGTCCAGATGCGTCCCGATGTCGCCGGCCGCCGCACGGACGTAGGACAGGTCGGCCTCGCCGCTATCGCTCATGGGTGTGGCGACGGCGATGAAGATCACGTCGCCATGCTCGATCGCGCGCCGCCGGTCGGTGGTGAAGTCGATGGACCCGGTCTCCCGATTTCTGGCGATCAGCTCCGCCAGCCCCGGCTCGTAGATCGGCACCCCGCCGGCAAGCAGCTCGTCCACCTTCGCCTGGTCGATGTCGACGCAGACGACGTCGTTGCCGCTGTCCGCCAGGCAGGCGCCCGTGACGAGGCCGACGTAGCCGCATCCGATCACCGAAATCTTCACGACGAGCCCTTCGCTTTGCAACGGTCGCCCCATAGTCCCGCAAGCGGCGCGTCCGTAGCCACTATTTGTTGCCGGTTCGTCGTCGATGCCGGGGAGTTTCTGGCGCTGTACATGTCTATGCCCTCACGCGCTCGGCGAATTGGGCGGTTTGCCGGCGGCGCGGGCCTGCGCAAGGTGCTCGGCAAGCCGCACGCCCAGCGCGATCCCGAGCAGCGTCGGGTTGGCCTGACTCGACGTGGGCAGCACCGAGGTGCTCGCGACGTACAGCCCGCGCACCCCGTGCACCTGGAGATTCGGGTCCACCACGCCGTCGTCCGGCGTCACGGACATCCGGGTGGTGCCGGCCTGATGGAAGCCGGCATAGCCGTTCATGAACGTGTGCACCAGGGCCTCGACGTCGTCGGACAGCCACTCCACGTATCCGACGCCGTGGCGGCGCAGGTGTTCGTCGATCAGAACGGTGCCCTTGCGCACGGATTCGTAGTCGGCATCGGAGAAGTGCATGTGGGTGCGGATCTTTCGCATGCCGAGGGCGTCTCGCTCGTCGGTCAGCTCGACGCGGCTGTCCCAGTGGGGCAGGTGCTCGCCGTGGTAGTGCAGCACATACCGATTGCCCGTCCCCTTCACGAAAAAGCCCGGCGCCTTGCGGCCCCTGCGCAGGAACCGGGCGTAGGAGAACCGGACCGCGAATGCGATGGAGGGCAATAAATCTCGGACGATGTTGCGCAGATGCGCGAGGACGCGCGGCGGGCCCGCGGTCTTGGTGTGCGCCTCGCGGATCGCGGCCGCGAGCAGGAATCGCCCCAGCGGCGAGATCAACGTCAGGTACACGCCCGACAGGATTCCGCTGCCATGTGCGGGATCGCTGATCGGCGGATTCACCATCCACACAGCCGCATTCGGCAGCCCGAGTTCGCGCTGCAGCTGCGGGCTGAACGTGAAGCGGCGGCGGATGTAGACGCCTTCGCGATCCCGCTCGTGTTCGTAGATGACGTCGTCGGCGGTGAAGTGCACCCGCGCGACCCGGCCCTCGACGTGGGACATGTACCAGCGCCCGAGGTGGCCGCCCGCGTTTCCCAGCCCGGCCGGATGATGGCGATCCGACGCGAGCAGCAGCCGGGTCGCCTCCAAACCGCCGGTCGCCACAACGTAATCCGCCGCGACGACTCGCCCCTGTCTGCCGTCGAGCGTCTTCACCACGAGATGGTCGACGGCATCACCGGTTTCGGTGGTCACCACCTCGGTGCAGGTGAGGCCGGTCCACACCGTCAGGCGGGGGGTGTTGCGCAACGCGCTGCGGTACTCGCGCCCGAAACGCGTTGGCAGGGACCAGCGTTCCAGATCGGTGGTGCGCACGTCTTCGTCGGGCAGGCCGGTGACCATGTCTTTGGCCGCGACTTCCGGGATGTCGCGCGCGTTGAATGCCGCCTGGCCGCACCCCGCCCAGTCGCAGGCCCGCTGTAGGTAGGGCTCGACGTCGTCGAACCCGATCGGCCAAGTCGACTCGGCAGTGATGGGCCGGTCCTCGAAATCGATGGCATCGAATTTCACGCACCGTCCGCCCCACAGCGCCGAGGTTCCCCCCACCTGCCGGCGGACCATCAGCTCACTGCGCGAGTGGAAGTAGTCGTCCTGCCGCGAGTCGAACGTCGCCAGCTCCTGCGCCCCGCGATCCGTTCGCTCCAAACCACTTTCGATCAGGGCCACCTCGACGCCCGCGTCCGCGAGCTCGAGCGCAGTCGCGATGCCGATCGGGCCGGCGCCGACGACCACGACATCGGTCCGGATCGCCAGGTCGGGGGCGAACTGCGCGGGACCACGAATCACGCGGCCGAACCCCGGCGATACTGCTCGACGAGAACGAGGAACCGCGCCAGCACCTCGGCGTCCGGCGGCGACGAGCAAGCGCTTGCCGCGTCGGCCACCCGCCGCGGATCGGTGCTGCTGTAAAGGATTCCGCGGCAACCCGTCGCGGCGGCGGACGACGCGAGGATCAGCCGCGACAGCACGCCGGCGGAAAGCGGTTCGGCCCCAAGCGTTTCGCGCCAGTGCCCGGCCAGCCGCGCGTCGGCGCGCAGCGCGGCGGACAGCGTCGTGTACGACCGGTTGAAAACCCCGAACACGAGATCGGCGGGGCGCAGCGGGGGGTCGAGCAGATCGCCGCGGACCTGACTGACGCCCCGCGGCGCGAATGCGGCGGCGAAATCCGTCTCGAGCCCCTCGTCCTGGGAAACACCCCAGGCGCGGATCTTGCCCTGCTGGCGCGCCCGCTCGAAGAACTCGCCGAGTTCCTCGCCCGCGATGGTGTCCAAAGGCCTTGGCCCGTGGACGAACAGGATGTCGACATAGTCGACGCCCAGCGCGGCGAGGCTCTGGTCCAGGCTGCGTGCCGCTGCGGCGGCGTCGTACACCCGGGGGGTCTGGTCCGGCTCCTGCTGCCGCTTGACGGCACGCCGAAGGGCCGGCGCCTTGCGCAGCACCGCGCGCGCCGGGGCCTGGAAACGGCCGAGCCGCCGAGCCGCGCCGCCGACGTCGATGCCGAACTTGGTGCCCACGGTCACCGAGTCGCGATTCACCGTGCGCAGAAACGCCCCGAGCTCGGCCTCCGCCATCCCCAGGCCGTACATCCGCGCGGTGTCGAAATGCGTGATGCCGTTATCGACCGCGCTGCCGAGCAGGGCCATCCGCTCCTTGCGGAACGGCGACTGCATCAAACCACCGCATCCGAAACCGACCGCGCTGATCTTCAGCGCCGGTCCCTGGAGCTCAATCCGCTCCAACACCGAGGCTCTCGTAGATCCGGCGCAGCTGCGCGCCGATGACTTCCGGGCTCCGGGTCGCCGCGATGTGCTCCTGCCCCTTGCGGCCGTCCCGTTCGGCCAGCTCCGGGTCGCGCAGATAACGTCCGATCGCGGCCGCCAATGCGGGCGCATCGCCAACGGGGACAAGCATTTTCGGGTCGGGCACGATGCCAGGGGTGCCGGAGACCGGTGTCGAGACGGCCGGCCGCGCGCCGGCGAGCGCCTCGGTCACGATCAGCGGCATCGCCTCGGCGCGGGAGGGCAGCACGACCACCCGGGCCGTGCGGATCAATTCGGGAATCGCCTCCGGGTGCACCGCGGGCTCCACCGAGAAGCGCTCCAGCTGCGGCGGGGTGTAGTCGTCGATGGGGCCGACGACGCGGCACTCCCCTTCGATGCCCTCGTCGAGCAGCAGCTGCCAGGCCTCGACGAGCGTGTCGACTCCCTTGCGCAGTCCGATGGTTCCGGCGAACAGCGCCACGGGCGGCGTCGTGCTGGCGCCGGGAGCATCCCAGTCGATCGGCGACGGGTTCACCGAGAGAGTGGTTTTCACCCGCGGCGCCACCGCCGCCACGGCCGCCTGCGCGTCCTCCGAGAAGACGATGGCGTGGTCGGCGCAGCGCAACGTGGCGCCGATGTAGTTGCGGTGCCGCGCGACGTCGCCGACGAAGTCGGAGCCCTGCAAGGTGAGGACGATGCGGAAGCCCCGGGCCCTCGCCAAGCGGATCAACGCCCCCTCCCGCAGCCACGCCCCGCCGTCGGCGACGTGGAAGTGCACGATGGTCCCTCGTGGTGCCCGCGCCAGCTCGGCACCCGCCCGCGCGGTCAGCACGAAGTTCTTGGCGTGGTGGCGGCCTTCCCAGGTGGACAGGACGCGGATGTCGTCGGCGCCCATCTTGTGGTCGCGGATGACGCGAATCACGGTCTGCGTACCACCGAAGCTGTACATGCCGGGACCGACGTGGATGACAGAGATCATCGGTGGCTCTCCCCTTGCGAATTTGCCACGGCGTCAACGTACACCGGTCGGCTTCTGGAACGTTGCATTATCAATGTGAACCGGACATGCCCGCCAGCGCCGGCTCGGGGTCGGCCTCCGTCTGGACCGCCTCCGGGGCCTTGTCGCGCAGGCCAGCGAAGCCCATCGCCGCTCCCAGGGCCAGCCCGAGGGCCAGCGCGTCGGATGGCATTTCCGGCAGCGGCCACACCGCGGAGATCGCGAGCAGGCCGCCGCTGACGGCCGCGCTGATCTTTGCCGGCGCCGAGCCGCGGCGCAGCGCGCGGATCACCGGCACGATCGCGAACGCGACGAAGGCCGCCATGCCCACCGACCCGCCCTTGGCCACCCACCACAGATAGAAGTTGTGGGAGTAGGCGGGGTAGAACGTCACGGCGAACTCGTCGGTGCCGTTCGGCTCTTGATACTTGAAACCAAGGCCGTGGCCGAACACCGGCGCCTGCGCGATCGCGTTGTTCAACAGCGCGTCTTCTCGCAGCCTTTCCAGCGTCGACTCGTCCACGGCGAGGGCGCTGGACGAAACCCCGCCGAGCACCCGCTGGTTGAACGCGCTGAATTGGTCGCCCAGCCACGCCCCGGCCTCGGAGTTCTTCAGCAGGAACAGCGAACCGGGAATGGTCACCGCGAGGAACACCCCGCTGATGATGCCGACGACGGCGGTCCGGCGCAGCGTCTTCCAACTCATGCTGGCCAGCAACGCGATGCCGCCGGCCACGGCCATGGAAATCAGCGTGTTACGGGAGAAGGACAGCATCGAGATGATCAGCGCCGGCGGGCCCAGCGCGAAAAACATTGTGGGGTTGTACAACCCGATGACCGCGGCGGCGACCAGCGCGCTCAGCACGGCGGTGGCCGGTGTCTGGGTGAGCAGGATGATGCGCAGGGCCTGGCCGGCGCCGGTGACCCCGGTCAGGCTTTCCGCGCGGCCGGCCAGCCGGATGGCGTGCAGCGAGCTCACGATCGCCATCCCCGCCGAGAACCACAGGATCACGATCGTCACGCGGATCGTCCATTGGAGGTGATTGCCGTAGACGAGCACCAAGCCGAGGATGAACCCGACGGCCATCTCGAGCAGCGTGATCGATTCGCGCAGGATCACCAAAGCTTCGCTGCCGGTTTCGAATCCGGCGACGGTGGAGATCGCCACCACGAAGGCGAACATGGTGGGCAACAGATAGTCGACGAACCGGAGGCGGACTTTCGGCAGCAGGAAAAAGATCGCCAGGATCGCCGCCACGAAATACGCGTAGATGACCGCCGGACCGATGACCTTGCCGACGTGCAAGCCCTGCGGCAGCGCCGCGAACGCGCCGATCAGCGCGACCGCCACGATGCCCTCGGGTTTGACCCAGTAGACGACAATGCAGAACATCGCCGCGATCAGCAGGGTTCCCTCGGTGGTCAGACGCACCGAGAGCACGCCGTACGCGAAGCAGACGAGCATGAACGCCAGTAGCAGAGCCCCATTCACCGCCAAGCGATAGCGACCCGGCAGGTAGGGGATCACGCCGGCCCGCTCACCTTTGCCCGGTAGGCCTTCGCCGCTGCCCGGTTGTGAATGGCGGGGCGGGCCTCGGTCAGGATCGTTCCGACGATCTCGGCGCCGGCCGCGCGCAGCGTGGTCAACGCGTCGCTGAGCTCGTCGACAGTCGTACGCCCGGCCCGCACCACCAACAACGTGGCCTGCACGGCGCCGGCCAACAGGGCGGCGTCCGCGGTGGCCAGCACCGGTGGGCCGTCGATGATGATGCGGGCGAACCGGGACGACAGGCCCACCAGGACGTTGTCGATGACTTCCGGCGGGAACACGCTGACGGACGATGTCTCGCGGCGGGCGGACCGGGACGCGAGGATGAACAACCGAGAGATCGGTGACGGCTTGACGACCTCGGCGGCGCGCTGGGGGTAGGCCAGCGCGCTGGCCAGTCCCTCGCCCGATTCGACGTTGAGCAGGCCGGCGATGGAGGGCCGGCGGGTGTCGCCCTCGATGACGAGGACGTCTTCGCCAAGTTCGGCGAATGCGCGCCCCAGGTTCAGCACGGTCGTCGTGGTTCCCTCGCCGCCGAACGGCGCCACCAGCAGCACCCGGCGGCCGTCGGGTCCCATCGCCCTGCGCAGCCGGGCGCGCAGGTCGCGGACCGCGTCGTCGAAGATGACGTCGGTGCCGAACCGCGCGACGCTGCCGCGCTTTCCGGGCAATTCACCCAGGGTCGGCAGGCCCGAAAGCCTTTCCAGCTTCTCGCGGTTTCGCACCGTGCGGTCGGTGGTCTCGCGGACCAGCGCCACCGTGACGGCAAGCAGCAGACCGGAGACCAGTCCCATCGCCATGTTGCGCACCGGCGCCGGACTGTATGCATGCTCGGGCACCCGCGGCGGCTCGATCACCCGGGCCCGGGCGGTCGGCACCGGCTTGCCGTTGAACTGTTGTATGCCAGGCACTTCCGCGGGTTGGCCCGGCGTCGGCGGGGGTGCCGTCTCGGTCTCCGTCGGTGGCGCGCCGGGCGTCGTCGTCGTGGGCGGTGCGCCCGGTCGCGTGTTCATCGCAAGGGTTGGGACGATCGCGGCGAACTGATCGGCCATCGCGCCTGCCAGCGCCGCGGCGCGTCGCGGATCGGTGTCTTTGACCGTGATGGTGAACAGCATCGACTTCGCGGTGTACTTCACCTGGGTGTTGGCCACCAGGTCGTCGACCTTGATCGGGACCTGGAGCTGGCTGATCGCCTTCTCCGCCACGGTGCGCCCGCCGGCGATCTGGGCGTAGGACGACAGCCGCTCCTCGGCGGTCAGCGTGCCGTTGTACAACTCGGTCAGGTCGGTAGCGCCGGAAAACGAGATCAGGACGGTGGTTGACGCCTGGTAGTGCTTGGTCTGGATCGCGGTAATCGCCGCAGCACCGATCGTGCACATCAGCAGCGCGGTCATCGCCAGCTTCCAGTTCGCGAGCAGAATCCGGACAAAGGTACGGAAATCCATCGCCTTACCAACCCTCCTGAAGCCTACGGCCGCAAATAGCATTCATATAGTCTCATATAAGCCCGCTGCGCAAACTCCATGCACATTATGCAGCATCCCCAAGCAGCGTCATGCACGCTTGCATGCACGTCAATAGTGCCGCTCACCGGCGTAATCGGGGCTCTGCCACGCCCCGCGGGTCGCGCTCAGGGCGTAGGAGACAGCAGCACATCGCGCGAGACGTCGAGCGTCGCGATCGGATAACCCCCGGAGCCGTCGCGGCCGTCGCGCGCCAGGTGCATGGGTGGGTAGTCCACCACGTGCGATGCACCCGCCTTGTGCTGCTGCCACTCGACCGCGGCCTGCAGCGTGTAGTGGCCCGGGGCCAGCCCGGTCATGTCGACGGAGACCGATTCGCTGGCCGACACCGGCACCGCCTGGTCCCGCGACGAGCTGGGGTCGTTGTGAACCAGGGCCTTGAGATTGATCGTGGCCGGCATCGTCTTGACGGTCGCCCCGGAGAAGTCCACCAACTTATAGATGGGAACCCATTTCTCGGTCGCCGCCGCCGAGCCGTAGTTGGTCCAGACCGCGGTGATGGTGGCCGCCTTGTCCTTCACCGATTGCGAGCCCTGCCGCGCCTCGACCGAATACCGGTAGCCCGCAGCGACATTGGACTGTGCCCAGATCTGGTAGAGCGCCGGGTCCATCGGGCTGGGCGAATTCGTGTCCTCGAAGTCGCAGTTCGACGTCATCGACACGTGGTATTTGACGACGTCGTGCAGGCCCTTTTCGTAGTAGGCCTTCCGGTCGGCCCCCTTGGGCAGCATGCACCATTCGGTGAGCACCGGCGCGGTGGCCAGCCGGTCCTTCAGCTGCCCGACAACCGGATCCTTCGAAAGCAGGTAGTGCGAGCCATCCAGCTCGGCCCAGCCCGGCATCGGCGCGATCACGCCGATGCAGTCCGAGCGGATGCCCACCGGCGCGGCCGTCTTCTTGGTCGTCTCGTCGGACAGCATCTGGCGCACGATCTCCGGGTTCAGCGTCGTCGTGATCAGCTGCGTGCGGGGGAAGGCGCCCACGTTCGCCGCGACCAGCTGGCGGATGGAATCGATGGTGATGCTCTGGTCGCGAAACTGGCTGTAGTAGCCCAGTTTCGCCATGCTTTCGTCGGGCGACGGCCCCGGCGCGTTCAGCGTGTCACGCAAATACGCGATGTGGTTTTCGCTGAAGTCTCCGTAGCCGGAGAACTCGAAGATGCTGAGCCGCTCGTCGCCGTCGTAGCGGCGGCCCAGCGCGGCGAGCAACTGCCCGAAGGTGTTGAGGTAATTCGGGTCGTTCCAGTTCGGCACGACCTGGGTCACCCCGGGCGTCCACCAATAGCGTTCCGGCCCGGTCAAACTGGTGGTCATCGGCCGCACCCAGTCGGGCACCCCGATGTTCGTGTTGTTCGGAAAGACGGTGTCACAACAGGAGCTGTAGGTGGTGACGCGCAGGGTCATCCGCATGTGCCGCGCCGACAGCTTGGCCAGCGCGTCGTCGATCATGCTGAAGTCGAACTTGTGGTCGTCGGGCGTATCGGGCGGCAGCGTGCTGGGGTCGACGGGTTGCAGCTGCCGCCACGAGAGACGCAGGCTGGCGTCATACGACCCGGGCCACGGCGGATACCGATTCTGCGCGGGATTGACTTGCGGGAACAGCGGAAGCAACAGGTCCTCGTACTGGCCGCGCAAGGGGTTGGGCACCTCCTGCAGCGTCAGCGGGATGGCCGGGCTGACGATCGCGATCAGGGGTTCGGCGTTGGGGTGCGCAACGCAGCCCGTGACGAAGAACGTCGTGCACGCGACGACGGCCAGTATTTTCTTCTTAATTTTTTTTCATCCTGATTTCTCGTTAGACCGCACCCGCCGACAATGTCGGGCGGTCGGCAAGGAACGGCAACGGCATCCAGCGCGCGGCCAGCAGCGCCTCCATCGCATTGCCCGGTACGGGCTTGGACAACAAGAAGCCCTGCGCACGGTGGCACCCGTGCTGCATCAAAGTCTGTGCGGCAGCCGGGGTTTCGACGCCCTCGGCGACCAGCTGCAAACCGAACGCCTCGGCCAGGCCGATGATCGCCCGCACGATCGCCAGATCCCCGGCGTTGGTGCCGAGGTCGCGAACGAACCCCGCGTCGATCTTCAGGATGTCCACCGGAAGCGACTTCAGGTGCGACAACACCGCATAGCCACTACCGAAGTCGTCGATGGCGATTTGCACACCGACCTCTTTGAGCTCGTGCAAAGTATTTCGGGTGGTTTCGATGTCGTGCACCACGGCCCGCTCGGTGATCTCCAGGCATATCGACGCGCCGTCGAGGCCGAACTCCTCGATGGTGTCGGCGACGCTGCGCACAAAGCCGCGAGTGATCAGCTGGACCGGCGAGACGTTGATCCGCAGCACGGCGCTCTGCCCGACGCCGTTGGCCCGCCACCGGCTGAACTCCGCGCAGGCGCTGCGCATCACCCACTGACCCAGCTCGCCGGCCAGGTTGGTCGATTCGGCGATCCCGATGAACGAATCGGGCAGCAGCAGCCCCCATATCGGGTGGCGCCAGCGCACCAGCGCCTCGGCGGCGACGATGGCGCCCGTCCACAGATCGACCTCGGGCAGGTAATGCAGCAACAGCGCTTCGCTGTCGATGTCGCCCTGCAGGTGCAATTCGATGTCATTGCGGAACGCGCTCTTGAGCGACATGTCGTCGGTGGACACCGCGACCTGGTTGCCGCCCCCGCGCTTGGCCGTCAGGACCGCCTCGTCGGCCCGCCGCAACAGGTCGGTGCTGTTGTCGCGGCCCGGGGTGCCGGTGGCCAGGCCGATGCTGACGCTTCGGGTGATCATGTGCCCGCCGATGGCCAGCCGCTCGCGCAGCATCGCCCCGAGTCGGCGGGCGAACGCCTCGGCGGTGGCCGCCGACATGGATTGGTCCGGGACGACGACGAACTCGTCACCGCCGAGGCGCGCGATCATGCTCTGGCCGGCGCACGCCCGGATGCGCTGCGCGAAGACCCGGATGAACCAGTCGCCGGCGGTGTGGCCGAGGTAGTCGTTGATCGGCTTGAGCCGGTCCAGGTCGAGATACAGCACCGCCACCGGCCCCGGGCTGGACGGGGCGAGCCGTTCGGACAGGTGCGCGATCAGCGCCCTGCGGTTGTACAGGCCGGTCAGGTCGTCGTGCTCGGCCAGGTAGCGCAGCTTCTCTTCGGCCGCGATCCGCGCCTGCAGCTGCGCGAACAGCGCGGCGACGGCCTCGAGTGTGTTGATCTCTTCCTGCTTCCAGCGGCGCGCGCCGAACTTGACGAAGCCCAGGACGCCGATGGTGGCGCCCCGCGAGACCAGCGGTGCGGCGGCCACCGACGACGCGCCGTCCTGCCTACCCGCGCTCATTCGGCGCCACAGCGAGCGGCTGGGCAGCTCCGCCCCGACCACCACCGGCTTCCTACTCTGCTCGCATTGGGTAAGCACCGGGTCGGCACTGGTGAAGTGGATGACGGCTTGCGGGTCCGGATCGGGCACGTTGGTGCGGCGCGGCCACTCGGCGACCAGCACCCAGGCCCGGATGTCGTTGTCATGGTGCCGCAGGAAGCTGGCGTCCACATCGAACTGCTCGACGAGCTGCGCCAGGACCGCTTCGCTCACCTGGGTCGCGGTGGCGGCGGTGGCCTCCATCAGCTGGGTCGCGACGGAGGTGACCACCAAGTCCAGGCTGCGTCGCATGGCATCCTCCGGTGTGGGCACGTGTCCATCTGGGCGATCAGCGCTGGCCCGCGGGGACGGTTTCACAGCGACGCCTTTCGAGCACGCGCCGATGCGCACCGAAAAGCCCCGTTGTTTACGTGTTATTCGAAGAGTGTATTCGGACCCGGGCAGGTCAGGGGTCACTTCTCGGGATAAAGCCTCGGTAGGATCGCGCGGTTTACGTCACTGGCTGTTCGCCTAGGCCGTGCTGTCGCGCGGGATGTCAAGCGTGGCAATCGGGTACAGGCCCGACGTGTCGCGGCCGTCGCGGGCCAGCGCCATCGGCAGGTAGGTCACGACGTGCGAGGCATTCGGCTTGTGTTGCTGCCAGTCCACGAAAGCGCGCAGCGTGTAGTGCCCGGGCGCCAATCCGGACAGATCGACGTGCGCCGTCTCGGTGCACGACGCGGCGACCGGCTCGTCGCGCGACGAGCTGGAGTCGTCGTGGCTCAGCGTGTTGAGCTTGCACGTCGCCGGGAAGGTACGGATCGCCGTCCCGGCGTAGTCCACCAGCTTGTAGCCGGGGACCCAGTTCTCGGTCGCGGCGGCCGAGCCGTAGTTGGTCCACACCACCGAGATGGACGCCACCTTGCCCTGGATCGACTGCGACCCCGGCTGCGCGTCGACCGAATACCGGTAACCCGCGGTCGCGTTGACTTGGGCCCACCGGGCATACGCGCCACGGTCCATCGCCGAGGTGGAATCCCGACCCGGGAAGTTCGCGCTCGACGTCATCGCGACGTGGTACCGGATGACGTCGTGCAGGCCCCTGTCGTAGTAGGAGCGTGCGTCGGTTCCGTCGGGGGCGTTGCACCATTCGCTGATTACCAGCGCCGAGGTGAACCGCTGCTTGAGCGCGTTGACGACCGCATCGTTGGTGCGCACGTATTGGGAGTCGTTGGACTCGGCCCACGACGGCAAGGGCGACTGGGCGCCAAGACAATCCGTGCGGATGCCGACGGGCGCGGACAGTTTCTTCGTGACGTCGTCGGCGAGCAACTCGCGCACGATCTCCGGATTCTGCGGCGTCACCACCAACTGCGTGTGGGGAAACGCAGTCACGTTCGCCGCCACCAGCTGCCGGACGGCGGCCGGGCCCGGCACGCCCACCTTGTCACGCAGAGACGCGACCGGGTTCTTGCTGAAGTCCCCGTAGCCGGAGAATTCGAAGACGCTCAGTCGCTCGTCGCCGTCATAGCGACGGCCCAGCGCGGCCAGCAGCTGCCCGAACGCGTCCAGATATTTGGGGTCGTTCCAATTCGGCACCACCTGCGTGACGCCGTTGCCGTTCGACGGCCCGGGGTAGGCGGTGGACGCGGGGCGCGCCCAATCGGGAATGGCGATGTTCGTGTTGTTCGAGTAGCTGGTGTCGCAGCAGGAGTTGTAGGAGTACACCCGGAGCATGAGCCGCATATTCCGGCTGGATAGCTTCGTCAGCGCGTCGTCGATCGCGCTGAAGTCGAACTTGCGGTCGTCGGGGGCGTCGCCGGGCAGCGTGCCCGGATCGACGGGCTGCAGCTGCCGCCACGAAACAGCGAAACTCGCGTCGTAGGAAGCGGGCCAGGCCGGATACGACTGCTGCGCGGGATTGCCTTGCGGGAAAAGCGGAATCAACAGACCTTCATACTGGCCGCGCAGCGGGTTGGATATCTCCTGAGCGGTCACCGGCAGCGCCGGGCTGACCATGGCGCTCAGCGGACCTGGGTCATTGTGCTTTGCGCAGGCGCTGAGGGACAGCGCCGTGCATGCGGCGGTCACCAGCGCGAACTGCTTGCATGTTCCGACCATCGAGACCAACCTAGATCCCGGCCGGCAAGAACGTTTTGCGGGCTGGCCGCACACCACGAATTCCGCCGCGCATCGATTACGCTGATGGCTCCACAAATCACGCAGAGGACCACCAAATGCCTGTCGCGGGATCGGTCAAACGCTGGCTCGCGCCTGCGGTGAAGATCGTTGCGCCCCGCCGGTTCTGGCAGCGTAAATATCGCATCCTCGAAGAGCTCGGACGATCGCGACCGGACCTGCAGCTGGCGGTGTCGATGTGCGATCCGGACCGGGTTTCGGTGGACATCGGGGCCGACGTCGGCCAGTTCACGATCGCGATGCTGGCGGCGTCGCGTTCGGTGATCGCGTTCGAACCGCGGCCTGCCCAGGCCCGCGAGTTGGCGGAGATGTTCGGCGCGGTCGGTGCCGCGGTGCGGCTCGAGGCGGTGGCGCTGTCGGACAAGCCGGGCGTGACGACCATGCGGGTGGTGGAGTCCGAGCCGGGCCGCAGCACCATCGACACCGACAACGCCCTGAGCGACGTCGGTGGCGGCGGGGTGCAGAGCATCGACGTGCCGGTCAAGCGTCTCGACGATCTGCATCTGGACGACATCGGCCTGATCAAGATCGACGTGGAGGGCCACGAGGTGGCGGTGCTGCGCGGTGCGGTGGACACCATCACCCGCAACCAACCAGCGATCCTGGTGGAAGCCGAGGAACGCCATCACGCCAACGCCGTCGGCGAGGTCACCGCGCTGCTGACCGAGCTCGGCTACTCGGGCTACTTCGACCTCGACGACGCCCGCCTGCCGATCGAGGAATTCGACCCGGCCCAGCACCAGGATCCGGAGAACGCGGGCCGGCCCGAGGACGACTGGGTGGCCCGCGGCGTCTACGTCAACAACTTCGCCTTTTTACCCAAGGGCGGTTGAGCCGCACGGCGGTGCACAGTGAACCAGCTCACATTTCGGTGCCGCCTGTCACGCTTCGGCGGCCTGCGGTGTCTCCAGGGCACGAGTCCCGTGAGAAGAGGAGACAGCAATGAACGCCCAACCCGCCCAGAGAACACACGTCGTCGTCATCGGCGGCGGCTACGCCGGAACCCTGGCTGCCAATCGCCTGCGCCAGCGGCCGGACGTCGACATCACTTTGGTGAATTCACGTCCGGTGTTCGTCGAGCGAATCCGCTTGCACCAGTTGGTCGCCGAAAGCGGTGCCGCGACGGCCGATTACGACACGCTGCTGGGCGACGGAATCCAGTTGGTCGTCGACACCGTCGCAAGCATCGAGACCGCCGACCGTCGGGTGCTGTTGGCCTCGGGCGCGGCTCTCGACTACGACTACCTGATCTACGCCGTGGGCAGCGCGGGCGCGGTGCCCTCGGCGCCGGGTGCCGCCGAATTCGCGCATTCGATCTCCGACCTGGAAAGCGCGCAGAAGCTGCGCTACGCGCTCGCCGACCTGCCGCTGGCCGCACCGGTCACGGTGGTCGGCGCCGGGTTGACGGGCATCGAGACGGCTTCCGAACTCGCCGAACAGGGCCGCCCGGTGACCCTGCTGTGCGGCGGCACGCTGGGGACCTCGCTGAGCAAAAGGGGCCGGCGTTCCGTGGCCAAGCAGCTGCGCCAGCTCGGCGTCAACATCCTCGAGTCCGCAGCGGCGAGCGAGGTCCGCTGGGACAGCGTGGTGCTCGGCGACGGCGCGGTGTTGCCCAGCGCCGCGACGGTGTGGACGGCCGGGTTCACCGTGCCGGATCTGGCCGCCCGCAGCGGGTTGCGCACCGACGAGCTGGGCCGGTTGCTCACCGACGAGACGCTGACGAGCATCGACGACGACCGCATCGTCGCCGCCGGTGACGCCGCCGCGCCGTCCGGCCAGCCGCTGCGGATGAGCTGCCAGGCCGCCGAGCCGTTGGGCGCCCAGGCCGCCGAGACCGTGCTGGCCCGCATCGCCGGCGGCGCCCCCGCGGCGCTCAACCAGGCGTTCGTCGGGCAATGCATCAGCCTCGGCCGCACCCACGGCACCGTGCAGTTCGCGCGCACCGATGACACCCCGGTGAACCTGGCCCTCGGCGGCCGCACCACCGCCGCCATCAAGGAAGCGATCTGCAAGGGCACGCTGTCGGTCATCCGGCGCGAGGCCGCCAAGCCGGGTTCGTACTTCTGGCTCAAGGGCGGCAACCGTCCGGCGAAGCTGGCGGCCGACCGGCAGGCCGCACTGCGATGAAAGGCGAGCACGCCGAGAGGTTCACGCTGCTGCGGCCCTTGCTGTTCACGATCGCCTACGAAATTCTCGGCTCGGCAACCGAAGCCGACGACGTGTTGCAGGACAGCTATCTGCGATGGGCCGGCGTGGACCTCTCGGCGGTGCGCGACACCAAGTCCTATCTGGCCCAGCTGGTCACCCGCCAGTCGCTCAACGCGCTGCGGGCCGGCGCCCGGCGCCGCGAGGAGTACGTGGGTCCGTGGCTGCCCGAGCCGCTGCTGCTCGACGATCAGGATCCGTCAACGGATGTCGTTCTGGCGGAATCGGTTTCGATGGCCATGCTGGTGTTGCTGGAGACCCTGAGCCCCGACGAGCGCGCGGTGTTCGTGCTGCGCGAGGTGTTCGGTTTCGACTACGCCGAGATCGCCGAGGCGGTGGGCAAACCGGCGCCGACGGTGCGCCAGGTGGCACACCGGGCCCGCGAACACGTGCGGGCGCGGCGCAAGCGGTTCGACACGGTCGACCCGCAGCGCAACGCGGAGATCACCGCGCAGTTCCTGGCGACCGCGGCCAGCGGTGACGTGGACGCGCTGATGGCGATGCTCGCACCCGACGCCGCCTGGATGGCCGACGGCGGCGGCAAGGTCTCCGCGGCGCGGCGGCCGGTCGTCGGCGCCGAGAAGGTGGCCAGGGCCATCACCGGGCTGCTGCGCAAGGCCGGAACCGAGATGCGCGTCGAGATGGTGAACTGCAACAGCGCGCCGGCGGTGTTGCTCTACCTCGAGGCGGAGCTCGCGATGGTGGTCACGCTCGAGATCGCCGGCGACAAGATCACCAACTTCTACGTGATGCGCAACCCGGACAAGCTGGCGGCGCTGGCGACCGCCCGCGACATCAGCCGCGGCTAGTTCTGTCAAGCTAGGGCGGTGCGAATCGAGCCGCTCGGCCACCTTGGCGAGGCACCCCGCGTGCTGCGCGCCGTGGGTGATGCCGCAGGCCGGCTCGACCTGCCGCCGCCGGCCGCGCTGACCGGCGAGTGGTTCGACGCCCTCGCGGTGATCGCCCCGAGCGTGGCGGCCGAGCCGGTGGCGGTGACCGACGCGTTCGCGGTCGAGCTGGGCGCGCCAGGCAGCGAGTGCGGCGCGGTGGGCGGCGGCTGGGTCGGCTACCTGTCCTACCCGGACGCCGGCGCCGACGGGCGGGGCCACCGCATCCCCGAGGCCGCGGGTGGCTGGACCGACTGCGTGCTGCGCCGCGACCGCGAGGGGCAGTGGTGGTACGAGAGCCTGACCGGCGCGCCGATGCCCGAGTGGTTGTCCGCCGCGCTGGCTGCGGCGCCGGCGCCGACGCGCGGCTGCCGGGTCGACTGGGACGCCGCCGACCGGGACGCACACCGCGACGGCGTGCTGGCCTGCCTGGACGCGATCGGCGCCGGTGAGGTCTACCAGGCCTGCGTGTGCACGCAGTTCGCCGGGACGGTCGCCGGGGATCCGCTGGACTTCTTCATCGACGGCGTCGCGCGGACCTCTCCGGCCCGGGCGGCCTACGTCGCCGGTGCGTGGGGTGCGGTGGCGTCGCTGTCGCCGGAACTGTTCCTACGGCGTCGCGGCGAGGTCGTGACGTCGAGCCCGATCAAGGGCACCCTGCCGCTGGACGCCTGGCCGTCGGCGCTGCGCGCCTCGCCAAAAGAGGTGGCCGAGAACATCATGATCGTCGACCTGGTCCGCAACGACCTGGGCCGGGTGGCGGTGACCGGCACGGTCACCGTGCCCGAGCTGTTGGTGGTGCGCCGCGCCCCGGGGGTGTGGCATCTGGTGTCGACGGTCTCGGCGCAGGTGCCCGTCGAGCTGCCGACGTCGGCGCTGCTGGACGCGGCCTTCCCGCCGGCATCGGTCACAGGCACACCCAAACACCGTGCCCGCCAACTGATTTCGCAGTGGGAGCAGAAACGTCGCGGAATCTACTGCGGCACAGTCGGTTTCGCGTCACCGGTGGCCGGATGCGAGCTGAATGTCGCGATCCGCACGGTGGAGTTCGACGCGCTGGGCCGCGCCGTGCTGGGCGTCGGCGGCGGGATCACCGCCGACTCCAACCCCGACGCGGAATGGGCGGAATGCCTGCACAAGGCCGCCCCGGTGGTCGGGCTGCCCTACCCCACCAGCGCGGCGTCGGTCGGTTAAAGCCGGCTAGCCGTCGCGCCGCGACTGCAGCACCGCGTCGTAGAGCTGGCGCGACCGCACGCCCGGATGCGCTGCGGCGACCTCGCCGCAGGCGTCCTTGACGCGACTCCCCTCGGCGACCAGGCCCTCGACCAGCGCGACCAGCGACGGCAGGTCGGTGCGCGGAGTCGCGCCGCCCAGCACGACGGTGATCTCGCCGAGCACGCCGTCTTCCGCCCAGGCCGCCAGCTCGCCGAGCGATCCGCGCAGCACCTCCTCGTGCACCTTGGTCAGCTCCCGGCAGACGACCGCGGGGCGCTCGCCGCCGAGCTCATCCACGGCGTCGCGCAGGCACGCCGCCAACCGGCGCGGCGACTCGAAGAAGACGCAGGTGCGTCGCTCGTCGGCCAGCGTCGCCAGCCAGGTCCGGCGGGCCGCGCCCTTGCGCGGCGCGAACCCCTCGAAGCAGAACTTCTCCGACGGCAGCCCCGAGACGGCCAGCGCGGTCGTCACCGCCGACGGCCCGGGCAGGCACGTCACCGGGACGCCGGCCGCCACGCACGCCGCGACCATCCGGTAGCCGGGGTCGCTGATCAGCGGCATCCCGGCGTCGCTGACCACCAGCACCGTCGCCCCCGCCTTGATCTCGTCGACCAGCGCGGGCACCCGGGCGGCCTCGACCTGGTCGAACATGCTGACCACGCGGCCCGAGATCACGACGTCCAGCGCGGCGGCGAGCGTGCGGACCCGCCGGGTGTCCTCGGCCGCCACCACGTCGGCGTCGCGCAGCGCGTTGATCAGCCGCGGCGAGGCGTCCGACGGCTGGCCCAACGGGGTCGCACCGAGCAACAGGCGGCCATCGGTCATCTGCGCCGCTCCTCTCCCCCGCAAGCGGGAGGTACCCCCACATCGCAAGCCCGCTCTGCATCGTCGCCGACGCGGGTCATGGCGGACAGCCTACGATCGACACCGATGTCTGCCCCGCCCAGCGAAGCCTCCGTCGCCCTGGACAACGGCGCCGAGCGTGTCGTGCCCGTCGTCAGCCCCGGTCCGCTGCTGCCGATCGCGGACTTCGGGCCCACCGATCAGCTGCGCGGCTGGGTGGTCACCGGCATCATCACGCTGCTCGCGACGATCACCCGGTTCCTCAACGTGGGCTCGCCGACCGACGCCGGCACCCCCATCTTCGACGAGAAGCATTACGCGCCGCAGGCCTGGCAGGTGCTGAACAACCATGGCGTGGAAGACAACCCCGGGTTCGGTTTGGTGGTGCACCCGCCGGTCGGCAAGCAGCTGATCGCGCTCGGCGAGGCGCTCCTCGGTTACAACGGCGTGGGTTGGCGGTTCACCGGCGCGCTGCTCGGCGTGGTCATGGTGGTGCTGGTGATGCGGATCGTGCGCCGCATCAGCCGCTCGACGTTGGTCGGTGCCATCGCCGGGGTGCTGCTCATCTGCGACGGCGTCAGCTTTGTCGCCGCGCGCACCGCACTGCTCGACGGGTTGCTGACGTTCTTCGTGGTCGCGGCGTTCGGCGCGCTGATCGTCGACCGCGACCAGGTCCGCGAGCGAATGCACATCGCGCTGTTGCAGGGCCGCAGCGCCGAGACGGTGTGGGGTCCGCGGCTGGGTGTGCGCTGGTGGCGGTTCGGGGCGGGCGTGCTGCTCGGATTGGCTTGTGGGACAAAGTGGTCCGGCCTTTACTTCGTGGTGTTCTTCGGCCTGATGTCGCTGGCGTTCGACGTGGCAGCGCGCCGCCAGTACCAGGTGCCGCGGCCCTGGGTCGGCACCTGGCGGCGCGACCTGATCCCCACCGGTTACGCGCTGGGCATCATCCCCATCGCGGTGTACCTGGCCAGCTACGCGCCGTGGTTCGCCTCCGAGACCGCGATCGACCGCCACGAGGTCGGCCTGACAATCGGCCCGCAGAGCGACTTCCCGTTCCCTGACGCCCTGCGGTCGCTGTGGCACTACAGCGCCAAGGCGCTGCAATTCCACGCGGGCCTGACGAATGCGGCCGGCAACTATCACCCGTGGGAATCCAAGCCGTGGAGCTGGCCGATGTCGTTGCGGCCGGTGCTCTACGCCATCGATCAGCAGAACGTCGGTGGGTGCGGCGCGCAATCGTGCGTGAAGGCCGAGATGCTCGTCGGGACGCCGGCGATGTGGTGGCTGGCGGTGCCGGTTCTGGTCTACGCGCTTTGGCGATCGGTCGTCCGGCGGGACTGGCGCTACGCCGTCGCGCTCGTCGGCTACTGCGCGGGGTGGCTGCCCTGGTTCGCCGACATCGACCGGCAGATGTACTTCTTCTACGCGGCGACGATGGCGCCGTTCCTGGTGATGGCCATCGCGCTGATCTGTGGCGACATCTTGTATCGCCCGGGCCAGAGCCGGGAGCGCCGCACGCTCGGGCTCATCCTGGTTAGTTCCTATGTGGCGTTAGTGGTGACCAACTTCGCCTGGCTGTTCCCGGTGCTCACCGGTCTGCCGATTTCGCAGCAGACCTGGAACATGGAGATCTGGCTACCCAGCTGGCGGTAGTTTGCCGCTTTCCCAGAACTAAAGCGCGTCGCGGGCCACGGGACACGACATGCACCGCGGGCCGCCGCGACCGGTCCCCAACTCCGAGCCCGCGATGGTCAGCACCTCGATGCCCGCTTCCTGCAGGCGGGTGTTGGTCTGCACGTTGCGCTCGTAGGCGACGACGACCCCGGGCGCCAACGCCAGCGTGTTGTTGCCGTCGTCCCACTGCTCGCGCTCGGCGACGACGGGATCTAACCCCGTATCGATGTGGCGCAGCTTGTCGATGTCCATCGCCTTGGCGGCGGCTTCCAAAAACGGGGCCTCGTCGCCGATCGACACGCCGTCGTGCGCGCGCTGAATGGTGAAGGCCGTGAGCTTTTCGACGATGTTGGCGTACATCACCACCGTGTCGACGTCGACCATCGTGCACACCGTGTCCAGGTGCATCTGCGCGCGGCGCTGGGCGATCGGCACGGCTAGCACCGTGTGCGCGAGCTCGTCGTCAAAAAGGCTGCGCGCCAAGGCTTCCGCGCCGGCCGGGGTGGTCCGCTCGCCCACGCCGACGGCGACCACGCCCGGCGCGAGCAGCAGCACGTCGCCGCCCTCGACGGGGGCGGTGCGCGATTCGTAGGCGCGCCGCACCCCGGTGAACCGCGGGTGGTGCGCGTAGATCAGGTCGGTCAGCGACGCCTCGCGGATCCGGGCCCGCAACGCCAGCGACGGGATCACCACCCGCGGCCCGATCCAGATCGACGAGTCGCGGGTGAACACCAGGTTCGGCAGCGGGTCGATGACGAAGTCCGCGCCGTGGTGCATCCGAATCACCAGCGACACGTCGGTCCGGGTGTCGGGCGGCAGCTCGTTGAACGTCATGCCGGCCATCAGGATGTGCGCCAGCTTCGCCGGGTCCAGACCCCGTAGATAGGTCGAGAGCTCCTGCGCCAGCGGCACGCCGAGCCGGCGCGCGTCGACGGCGGCGGCGACGCCCTGCATGCGAGCGGCCCCGCTGTGGTTGAGCGCCTCGGTCAGCAGGTCCGACAGCAGCAGCACTTCCACCCCGCGCGAACGGAGCAACTCGGCGAACTGGTCGTGCTCTTCCTGCGCACGGGCGACCCAGGGCAGCCCGTCGAACAACAGCTGGTCGTTGTTGCGCGGATTGAGACGCCGCAGTTCGGCACCCGGCCGGTGCAGGATCGCGACCCGAAGCGCGCCTACCTCGGAATTCGTGCCCAATTCGATAACACCCACCGTTAAACCGTAACCGCGTCGATCCGGACCGTCGCGCCGTGGCGGACCCGCGCTGGTGGCCCGGCGAGTCCCGATTCCTCGAACAGATGTGCGATAGACTGCGCGCCGTGGGGACCTCGGTACAGGGCTCGCTGTTCGAACACACCGAGCGCAGACAGCTCAGCAACGGCGCGTTCATCGAGATCCGCGCCGGCTGGCTGGCCGGCGACCCCACGATCGAGGAGGACCTGCTCGACGCGCTGCTGACGACAGTGCCGTGGCGCAACGAGCGCCGCCAGATGTACGACCGGGTGGTCGACGTGCCGCGGCTGGTGAGCTTCCACGACCTCTCGGTGCAAGAGCCACCCCACCCCGCGCTGGGCCGGCTGCGGCGGCGGCTCAACGACATCTACGCCGGCGAGCTCGGAGAGCCCTTCACCACCGTGGGGTTGTGCTGTTACCGCGACGGCTCCGACAGCGTCGCCTGGCACGGCGACACCATCGGCCGCAGCAGCTCGGAGGACACCATGGTGGCGATCGTCAGCCTGGGCGCCACCCGCACGTTCGCGATGCGCCCGCGCGACCCGAATCTCAGGGGCCCGTCGTTGCGGCTACCGCAGTCGCACGGCGATCTGCTGGTGATGGGCGGCTCGTGTCAGCGCACCTGGGAACACGCGGTCCCGAAGACGGCGTACCGCAAGGGCCCGCGCGTCAGCATCCAGTTCCGGCCGCGCGACGTGCGCTAGGCATCGGCTCAACCGCGGATCGCGGCGACCGCCTTGACCAGGAGGTCGCGGGCGCGATCGGTGTCGACCTTGGCGGGCGGTTGATTAGGAACGACAAGCGGATTGGCGATGACGATCACCTGATAGTCGCCGAATTGGGCCGAGTAGTCGTAGAGCTGGCCGGTGAGGGGGCCGCCGGCCGCCGCGGCCTGCAACACGCGGTGCACGCCCAGCGTCTGGGCGCCGTCGATGTGCGGGACCTCGACCACCTCGAAGGCACCCCGTATCCCGCCCCCAGAGAACCCCACCTTCGTGCAGCCCTTCCCCGGGTCGTTTACCGGCAGCGGTTGGGAGGTCTCCATCGCGATGACGACGTAGCGAACGCCGTTGCCCTCCGCGGACACCGCGGTCATATTGCCCTTCAGATTCGGTGGGTTGTCCGGCCCCGCCGCCACTTTCGCGCAGTTGGGCGGATCGAAGCTGAGCCCGTCGGGCAGCTTGCGGGAGGCCAGCAGCTTGGGATCGATCGCGCGTTCACCGATGTCGGCGACCTTGTAGTCGGGGCCGAAGCTCGATTTCACTCCGACGAGCTTGGTGATGTCGGCGTTCGTCGAGGGCGCTTGGGTGCCCGAGGAACAACCGGCGAGCACGCACACCGATGCGATCGCAAACGCCAGCCTTGACACCGGGGCTAATCTACCCAACCCGGGCGCTCATCCGCGCAACGTGGACACCGTTTTGACGAGTAGATCCGCGGCGAATTGCGGCGGCAACGCCGGCAGCGCCGACCCCGGGTCGGTGGTCAGCGTCGTGAACGCGTAGTAGTTGCCCAGATAGGCGACGAATGTATAGGTGCGCGAATCTATTTCGGCACCGGACTCGACCGATGACTTGATGTCGCTGACCATCCCGACGGTGTCGGCGCCGTCGATGCGCGGTGGATCGGTCAGGTGAACCCCGATCGTGGTCCGTGCGGCGGTCATGCTCCACTGGCCGCACGCGGCGACGACGTTGGCGTCGAGATCCACCGGGCCGGGCAACGAGACCACGATCGCGTCGACGACGCCACCCGGGCCCGATGCGGACACGCCCTGCGCGGTCTGATCGCGATCGCTGCCCGGGTCGGCCAGGACGGCGCATTGCTGCGGCTTGGCCGTCGCGTCGGCGTCGCGACTCCAAATCGCCCGGGGCGACACGCCACTCGGGATGCCGGTGATGCTTTCATAACCGGGCGGCATGTCCCGGACGACACGCCTGATGTTGGCCGGGTTGACGACGGTGCCGTGCGCCGACGTCGTCGGGTGCGCCGACGGTCGGGGTGCCTGCGCGTGGCCGCACGCCGTGGCCACTACCGCGAGCGCCGCGCCAATCCAGAACGGCCGCATGCCCTTTGATATCACGGGATGCCGGTATCAGCCGAGCGCCTCGACGACCTGGCGGGCGACGCGTTTGATCTCGTCGGCCAGGTCGCGCTTGATGCCCAGGTCGCGTCCGTGCGGCACGTCGATCACCGTCGTGATGACCCCGACGTCTTCGCGCTGCCATGTCGCGCCGTAGTGGTCCATGATGGCGCGCATCGGGACATTGTCGGAAAGCATTCGCGCGGTGAACTTTTCGATGCCGTTGGCCTTGGCGGCAATCGACAGTGCGCCGAACATGAAGGCACCCACTCCCCGGCCCTGATAGGCGTCGGCGACGGTGAACGCGATCTCGGCGATCGTCGGGTCGGTCTCGTCCCGGACGAAGCGGGCGTCGGCCACCGGGTCGCTGCCGTCGGTGATCACCCAGACGAAGTGATCGACATAGTCGACCTCGGACAGGTAATGCATCAGCGCGGGGCTGGGCAGCCGCGCCGTCATGAACCGCCGATACAGCGTCTCGCTGGAGAACTGGATGTGGCCGTGCACCGCGCGCTCGTCGTCACCGGGCAGCACGGGGCGCAACAGCAGCAGCGTGCCGTCGCGCACTCGCACCGGGATCGGCGTGACGAACGCGGCCAGCCGCTGGCGCACGGTGCGCACCAGGCGCGGCATGACGCCGGGAACGTGCACCAGCAGCGTGAAGGCGTCGTTGTCGCCCGTCCACCCGGTGAGCGGCTCGGAGGTGGTGACCGTCGCGATCCGCGGGATGTCGCGCAGCAGGGCGATCTCCCCGATGATCTCGCCGCTGGTCGCGTGCCCGATGGACACGACGCCGTCCGCGTCGGCATGTCTGATCTCGGCGGTGCCCGACGAGATCAGCAGGAACGACACCGCGCGTTCGCCCTGCTGCATCAGCACCTGGCCGGGGGCGGCGCGCAGCGGCTGGATGCGGGCCGCCAACGGCAGCAAGTCCTCGATGGGGCATCCCTTGAAGATGTCCATCGCGGCGAGTTCTTCCGCCCGCCCGGCGATCAACTCGGCCAACCCGCCGCCCTGTTTTCTCGTCCCATCCGCGACGGGCACCCGGCCCATCTCGCGGTCCGATCCGGTTCAGGTTATGGCGTTTGGCGACGACGCAGCAACAATGTCGGAGGTTCGGTGGAAATTTCGGCGGCAATCCGGTGAGAATCCAAGGCATGCGACCAACCAGGATCCGGGTGGGCGATCTCTGGTTCGACGCGGTGACCGAGGACGAGGTCGTCGAGGGCGTGCGCAAGGCCTGGGCGGCCGGGCAGGGCGGATCGATCATCCCGGTGAACATCGATGTGGCCCGCGCGGCGACCCGCGACACCGAGCTGGCCGACCTGATCACCCGGGGTTCGTTGGTCGTCGCCGACGGGATGCCCCTGGTGTGGGCGGCGCGGCTCAAGGGCGAGACGCTGCCCCAGCGCGTGGCCGGCTCGTCGCTGATCCTGCCGCTGAGCGCAGCGGCCGCCGCCGACGGCAAGTCGGTCTACATCCTCGGCGGCGCCGAAGGCATCCCGGACAGCGCCGCGCAGGCGCTCGGCGCGCGATGCGCCGCCCTGCGCATCGCCGGCACCCTGTCGCCGGAGTTCGGCTTCGACAGCACGCCCGACGGGACGCGGCGGGCGGTGTCGGCCGTCGTCGCCGCCGCACCCGATCTGGTCTTCGTCGGCCTGGGCTTCCCGCGGCAGGAACGGCTGATCGAACTGCTGCGCCGGGAGCTGCCCGACGCCTGGTGCCTGGCCTGCGGCGGCGGCATCGCGATGACCGCGGGCGTGGTCCGGCGGGCGCCCGGTGTGATGCAGCGGCTGGGACTCGAGTGGGTGCACCGGCTGCTGCTCGAGCCGCGGCGACTGGCCCGACGCTATTTGCGCGACGACCTCCCGTTCGCGCTGGCGTTGGTGATTCGCTCAGTCGCGCAACGGTTTACCCGACGCTAGGAACGATCAGCCGCACCGCGGCGGCGAGGTCGTCGACCACCACGTCGGCGCCGGCGGCCGCGGGCGCCGCACCGGTACGCAGCAGGATGGTCGCCGCGCCGGCCGCCCGGCCCGCCAGCACGTCGGACTCGCTGTCGCCGATCATGACCGACTCGGACAGATCCAGGCCGTGCTCCTGCGCTGCGCGGAACAACATGCCGGCCAACGGTTTTCGGCAGTCACAGCTGTCGACCGCGTGCGGGCAGTGGTAGGCCGCGTCGAGGTGGGCGCCTTCATCGGCCAGCAGTTCGTCCAACCGCTGCTGAACGGCGGCGAAGCGCGCCGGATCGGCCGACGGCGTCGACAACCAGCGTTGGTTGGTCACCAGGATCGTGCGCACGCCGGCCGCGTTGAGGGCGGCCACCGCTTTGGCCGCGCCGGGCAGCATCACCAAATCCTGTGGCGCTCGGATATATTCGCCCTCAGCGGCTTTGACATTGATCGTCCCGTCCCGGTCCAGGAAGACGGTGCGGACGTTGCGCAGGTCCATGCTACGGGCGGGCAAACAGCGCGGCCTCGACCATTTCGCAGATGGTGTGGCCCAGGTGCAGGCACGCCTCTTGGATCCGTCCGGTGTCGGCGCTTGGCACCCGGATGCAGATCTGGGCCACCTCGGCGACCTTGCCGCCGCGGGCGCCGGTGAGCGTCACGGTCGTCATCCCGGCCTGGCCCGCGGCCTCCAGCGCGCGAACGACATTGGGCGAATTGCCCGAGGTGGTCAGCCCGACCACGACGTCGCCCGGGCGGCCCGCGGCCAGCACCTGGCGGGCGAACACCTCGTCGTAGGAGTAGTCGTTGCCGATCGCCGTGATCGCCGCGGTGGCGTCGGGCAGGCTGATCGCGGCCAGCCCCGGGCGGTCAAAGGCGAAGCGCCCCATCAGCTCTGCGGCCAGATGCCCCGCGTCCTGCGCCGAACCGCCATTGCCGAAGAAGATCACCTTCCCGTCGGCGCGCAGGGCGGTGATCATCGCCCGTGCCACCTCGACGGTCTGCGCGGCGAATTCCCCCGACTGCATCTGCTGCTTGACGGCGATGGTGTCCGCCAGCCGGGCCTGGACAGTCTCCACGCTCGGCTCGATGACGTCCGACGTGCTCATGCCTGCCATGTGGTCAATCCCTTGCTCTCAAAAGCGAATTCGGTGATCGAGGCGCCGGCGCCCTCCAGCGCTTCGATCAGGCGGTGCTTCTTGGTGAAGTCGCAGAACAGCAGGATGTAGCCGCCGCCCCCGGCGCCGGTGATCTTGCCGCCGAGTGCGCCGTTGCGCTGGGCGAGTTCGTAGAGCTCGTCGATGCGCTCGTTGGTGATGTAAGGCGACATGCGCTTCTTCTGGATCCACGCCTCGCCCAGCAGGGCACCGAAATCGTTCAGCTTGCCCGTCAGCAGCGCGGCCTTCATCGCCACCGCCAGTTCCTTCTGCGCGCGCAGCCCGGCCAGCGTGTCGTCGGCACCTATTGTCGCGCGGCGTGTTTGGTCCTCGATCACGCGCGCGGAGTCCCGGGTGATGCCCGTGTAGCAGAGCAGCAGGCTGAGCTCGAGCTCGAAGGCGATCTGGTCGCGCACGCGCAGCGGGTTGACGATCACCCGGTCGGTGAACTCGATGAAGTTGAAGCCGCCGAACGTCGCCGCGTACATGTCCTGCATGCCGCCGGCGATGCCGAGGTCCTCACGCTCGATGGTGCAGGCCAGCTGCGCGGTCTCGTACTCCCCCATCGGCGCCCGGTAGTGCTCGGCGAGCAGGCCGGTGAGCGCGACCATCATCGTCGACGACGAGCCCAGCCCCGACCCGGGCGGCGCGCTCGAACGCAGCACCAGGTCGTAGCCGTCGGTGCCGTCCCGGCCGAACCGCCGAACGGCGGCCTTGATCAGGTCGAGGCTGCCGTCGTAGAGGATCTCGCTGTCGAGGGTCATCTCGTGGGTGGTCTTGAAGTCCACCGACTCGATGCTCACCCTGCGATCGGTTCGCGGGGTGAGGGATCCGTAGGCGTAGCGGTCGATGGTCGCCGACAGGACACAACCGCCCTCGAGCTCCGGGAAGGGTGGTACGTCGGTGCCGCCCCCGGCGAACGAGATCCGCAGCGGCGCACGCGCGCGGATACGTGGCCTGGCCATGAGCGCCAACACTAACAGGCTCACCAGCAGTTTTGGCGGCTTTTACGCCCACTGCCGCGGTCAGGCGTACTGGTTCGCCGGGGCGGGAACGGGCGTGACGGTGACGGCCCGCAGCGTCGGTATCGGCGGCGTGTGGGGGCGCGGCTCGGCGGGAATCACGATGCCCTCCACCCGCAGCCAGGTGTTGTCGGTGAACTTGAAGGCGCCGTGGCCGGCGTTATCGCGCAGGTGGATGCGGGCCAGCTGGGCGTCGGCCGCGCAGCAGATGATGACGATGCGCCCGAGATCGATGCCGTCGGCCTCGTTGAGGACGAAGCCGGTGACGGTGATCAGCCGGTTGTTCAGCGATCCGGCGCTGTCGTTGGCCGCGCGCATCAGCACCTCGGGCAGCGACAACTCCGGCGCCCGGCCTGCGGGGATCGGTGGAAATGCCTCGCGCAGAGCGTCATTGGACACATTACTCACCGAGCCGGTGGCGGCCTGGGGCCGCAGCGCCGGCGGCGTGACGAAGATCAGCACGACGATGGGCACCACCAGCAACCACACGACGCCGCCGCGGTGGCCGTGCCCGTCGTCGTGGTGTTCGTCTTTTCGTCGCGGCCCGCCGCGGCGGATGTCGGCGACGATCGACGCCAGCGCGAGGCCGATCAGCAGCACGGCCGTCAGCGCCAGCCACGGCAGCAGTGACGGCTTGACGTAGCGGGTGAACGCGCCGGTGATCGAGATCAGCCCGACGCTCAGCCCGGTCAGCAGCAGCAGCGTGTTCTCGGTTTCGCGACTCACCGCGGGCCACCCAGCAGCAGCACACCGACGCCGGTCGCCGCCGCGACGGCGACGACGAACGTCGCCGGGGCGAACCGGGCGGCGAACCCCCGACCGAACATCCCGGACTGCATCGCCAGCAGCTTCACGTCGACGGCCGGGCCGACGACCATGAACACCAGCCGCGGGACGAGCGGGACCATGGTGAGGCTGGAGGCCACAAACGCGTCGGCCTCCGAGCACACCGCCAACACCACGGCGAGCGTCGCCATCACGAGGACGCCGACGACCAGGTGCGCACCGACGTGTTCGAAGACCTTTGGCGGCACCAGGACGTGCAGGGCGGCGGCGGCGGCCGCGCCGACCACCAAATACGCTGCGGCTTGCAGGAAGTCGTGACGGGCCACCTCGCAGAAGACCGTCAGCTTCGACCCGTTCCCCGGGCTGTGCGACTCGTGCGGGGGCAGCCGGCGGGTGATCCATTCGGCGCGGCCCCACCGCGACCACAACCAGCCCATCACCACCGCGGTCAGCAGCGACGCGCCAACGCGGGCGATCACCATCTTCGGCTGGCCGGGGAACGCAACGGCCGTCGCGACCACCACGACCGGATTGATCGCGGGTGCGGCCAGCATGAACGTCAGCGCGGCCGCGCCCATCGCGCCGCCGTCCCCGAACAGCCGCCGCGCCACGGGCACCGAGCCGCACTCGCAGCCGGGCAGCGCGGCACCCGCGAGGCCCGCGGCCAGCACCGCCGCCGGGGCGCGGCGCGGCAGCCAGCGCACCAACCGCTCGGGCGGGACGAACACCGCGATCAGCCCGCTGACCACCACGCCAAGACCGAGAAAGGGCAGCGCCTGAACGAACACGCCGCAGAACACCGTGCCGGCGGTGGCCAACGTGTCGTTGCGGGTCACCACGGTACGCAGCCATGTCCCGGCCAGGGCGAAGGCCACCAGGCCGACGACCAGGATCTCCATCGATCCGACGCGCAGCCCGCGCGCGGCGGCCCCGTCGTTTGCAGTCACCCGGCCATTGTGCCCGCCGCGGCGGGCCTTACTTGCGGACCGCGCTGGACAGCTCGGTGAGTCGTTGCGTCTCGTCGGCGGAGAGCGCGACGTTCATCGCTCCCGCGGCCTCGGCGGCGTGATGGGGTTTGGAGGCGCCCGGGATGGCGATGACGGTGTCGCCGTAGTTGGTGATCAGCCACGCCAGCGCCACCTGACTGAGCGTCGCCTGGTGGGCGCCGGCGATCTCGCGCATGGCGTCGATCAGTGGCGTGGTGCGGTCGAGGTTCTTGTCGGTGATCCCGTGCACCGTACGGCGCAGCCGGGGTACCGCCTTGGCCAGGTCGCGGTTGTCGTGGAACTTGCCGGTCAACATCCCGCTGCGCAGCGGCGAGTAGGCGATCAGGCTGATGCCCAGGCCCTGGGCGGTCTCCAGGATGCCGTTGAATTCGACGCTGCGGTTCAGCAGGTTGATCTGAATCTGGTTGGAAGCCAACGGGATTCCGTGCTCGCCTAGCAAGGCATGGGCGGCGGACAACTGCTTCGCCGTGAAATTGCTGACGCCGACCGAACGAATCTTGCCGGCCTGCACCAGCTGCGCCATCGCCTCGACCTGCTTGCGCACCGGCGAGAGACCGCCGAAGCCGAAGTGAATCTGGTGCAGGTCAATGGGAAACGGGTTCAGCGCGGCGATCCGGTCGCCGATAGTGCGGCCGACGCTGGAGGCCGTCCGCCCGACCGGACGCCATTTGGTCGCCACGGTCGCCCCGCCGGGCGCGACGCCCGCGTGGATCAGTCCGGCGGCCAGGGCCCGTTCCGACTCCCCGCGCCCGTACAGCTCGGCGGTGTCGAACAGCGTGATGCCGCCGTCCAGCGCGGTCTTGACGATGACGTCGGCCTCCTGCTGCGGCATCGGCGAAAAGAATCCGGCCAGGATTCCCGCCGCAGAGAACTGCATGCAGCCCAGCCCAATGGGCGAAACGTGGATGCCGGTGCGCCCGAGCTCACGAGTAGTCATCAAGGGATGACACTACAACGCCGGGCTAACTTGTCGGCCGAGGCTCGGACGTTGCCCGCATTATTGCTATTGCCATACATGCGGCGGCGGTCATAATTTCAATGCGCTTGAATACCGACTGGGATCAAAGAGGCTCCTCATGTCGAAAACTGAGTCAGCAAAAGCGAATTTTCGGCGGCTAACACTAACGGTGGCGACCATTTTCGTTGTCGTGGTCGGCACGCGAATAGCGACGCAGGCATGTCCACCACCGGGTTCTCAGGCCGTTATCGCGAGGTACCTCTTCGGCGACAGGTCCAACATTTCAGCCGTCGTCGATCGTGTTCGGGCCGGGCTATCCACGGACCTCTGGTTCATCCTCGGTTACGGCTTGGTGTTGGGCGGATTCGCCCTGATCTTCTTGCTGTGGGCTATTTCCGCGTTTGGCCGGCAGTCGGCTAAATACGTCGCGGCGGCGGTTGGCATCGCCGTTCTCGCGGACGTCGTCACGTATGCACTTCTCAATTGTGCATTGTCTCAACGGCATCCGACGGAGTTGACCATGACAGCCGCTGCGACCGCTTGGATCGTCAAGTGGTGCGCACTGCTGCCGGCCGCCGGCGGTGTCTTCGCAACGGTAGGGATTTGCTTGCGGGCATTCGCGGCGCGATGGCGATGGCTACGGGCCCGCGTCCCCGCACTGGCGTGGCCGGGGCGGGTGCTCCGGCGGGGCATCGGCGCGCTGGTGGCCCGATTCAGATCCTGCGCCCCAGAAAAGATCGGAACCGACTGCCCGGACCCGACCAGCGCCACGTGGTGGAAAGATGTACTGAAACCGGTGCCGCATGCGACCGCTCCGGCACAGCCCGCAACTGCCAACGATCGACAGGCTTCGCGTGGACCCGAAAGCGACGACGAATTGAGCTGGGCCAAGGCATTTAACGTGCCCGGTGCTATGGACGTCAGAGACGACCGAGCAGGCGACGGGGTCCAAGCCATCTGCTTGTCGGGCGGCGGCGTGCGCTCAGCCTGCATCGCGATGGGGGTGCTGCAGGAGTTTTCGAAGGCAAAACCGATCAACCTGTCGACAAAAATCCGAGAGCGGTTCGGCGACCGCAAGGAAGATGCCAAGCTCATTGACGCCGTGGACTACGTGATATCCGTATCCGGTGGCGGTTACACCGCCGGGGCGCGCCTGCTCGCCACACAGGACCGTGAGAACCCCTTGCTGTCCGAACGTTTCGAGGAGGGCTCACCCGAGTTCGATCATTTCCGGAGGAATTCAAGCTATATCGCGGATTCGCCCGGAGAGTTACTCCTAGCGTTGATCGTCGTCCTGAAGAACTTAATTGCCTCGATGGCCATCCTCTTCACACTGCCCGCAGTGTTGGGTTCGGTGCTCGGATACCTGCTGTCGCGCCCCTTCTTCTCCTTCGCGGAGATCGTCCCTGTACCGAATCCGAAAGTCGACATCGCGTTCATACGCACGCACCCCCAGTATCTCCTGTGTCTGACAGCGCATTCCGCGTCGTGGTGGGCCGTCGGTGTCTTCGCCTTCTGCGCCGTGTTCTTCACCAGCGCGGCAATGCTTGTCGAGCTTGTGTCATGGAGGAGATGCAGCGAGCGTTTCAAACTTTGGTTGCAGAGCCTCGCGCAAGGCAGCGTGGTGTTCATGCTGCTGGTACTGGCGGTTGTCGTTGGCTTGCCCGCCCTGATGCGTCTTTGCTCGAAACTGGGGGAGCACACCCCCGGCCACCAAGGCGGTGCCGCAGTAGCAGTCTCGGGGTTGGTTGGCCTGAACTACGTGGCGGCGATTGCCGCGATGGTCTGGAAAGACCGCCAGGCCTTGGCGAAAGAGGCGTCAAAGCTTTCGTCGCTGAAGCGGCTGCTCCCCCCAGGTGTCGTCGCCTTGATCCTGGTGATGCTGACCTTCGCGGTCCTGCTGGTCGCGTGGCTGATCACACTGGGCTGCTTCGCCGCGAACGTTTTCCGGCACGCCACCCTCGATGGAGTAGAGAACACCGTGCGCACGATGCCGATCTCCTCGTGGTGGCTGCCGGTACTACTGCTGGTGACACTGGCGTGGATCAGCTCGGTCGATGTCGCGTCGCTCAGCTTGAATCCGTTTTACCGCTACCGATTAGGCGAGACATTCGCCGTGCTACGCGTCGGAAAGGCTGGCCACCGACGCGCTAAGGCCTACCACCGCAACAAATACACGTGGTTCAGCGAAGTCGGTTACGTCCACGCAGGTGGCCCCCAGTTCGTTTTTGCGGCAGCCGCGACCATCACCGGAAGAGACAAGCCCGCCCCGGGACTGAACGCGGTGTCCTATGTGCTGAGCCACGATTACATCGGCGGCCCCGACCTGGGATGGATGAACACCTCCGAGCTATTTTGCCAATCGCCGCCGAGACTTAAGCGAGATCTGACGGTCTTGACCGCCGTGGCCGTCAGCGGCGCCGCGTTCGCGTCGGCAATGGGCCGCTACCAGAAGGGCTTCGAAAAGCTGCTCGCCATTTCGGGCGCACGCCTGGGTACTTGGCTGCCCAATCCAAAGTTCGTCACCAACCTCGCGGCTGCCGAAAAGGACGGGTGCTTCGACCCGAAGGACAACACACGGCCCTGGCCGAGATCGCTGCCCTACGTTCGCGGCGCCGGCTACTACTACCGCGAGCTCTTCGGACTTAACTACAGCGACGCGCGGCTGGTGCAGGTCACCGACGGCGGCCACTACGAAAACCTCGGATTGGTCGAGGCACTGCGCCGTCGCAGCCGGTTGATCTTCTGCGTCGACGGCGGGGGCGACACCCCGCCATTGGCGAGCGGACTGGGCGACGCCCTGCGGTTAGCCGAATACGAACTGGGCGTTACGATTACGTTCGACCGGTTCACCAGATACCCGTTGAGCGACCTCACGCCGGGCTCCGGCAAGCCGTTCGAGAAAGACGACGCTTTCTACAGCCTGAACAGCCGGCTTGCTAAGAGGACGGTTGCGGTCGGCCGCATAACCTATCCGGAGGCCTCAGGCCTGGCGGACGATGCGGAGCGGCGCGGGTTGCTGATCTTCGTTAAAGCGGTGCTGACGCGGGAGTGCCCCCAGTGGCTGCTGACCTACGCGGCGTCGAACGAGATCTTTCCTCACGACCCCACGTCCGACCAATGGTTCAACGAGGGCCAGTTCGCGGCGTACACCGAGCTAGGGCGCATCATGGGAGTGCAGGCCGTGGAGTGTGCCAACAACGTTAGGGCAAGGTGAGGAGACCGAGACCGTCTCTCCCAGAATGCTTTTAGAGACCGTGACGCACCAGGCCCGCGTCAGCGCAAATTGGTGGGGTTGAGGTCTTCGGGCATCTGCTGGCCCGCGTCCTCGTAGGCCTTTTGGATCGCCGCCATTGCCGGTGCGCCGTAATCCTTCTTCTTCGACACGACCATGTCGTAGCTGGCTCGCAGCGTTTCCAGATGCCCGCGGAATTCGGGGATCACGTAGCGGCCCATCAATTCATAGCTGCGCAGCGTGGTCTCGCGGTCGGCCCAATCGCCGGCCAGCACCAGGAATCCGCCGAAGCCACCGGTGGCCTTCTGCAGCCGGTGCAGCGCCTCGATCATGTCGTCGGGCGTACCGACGATCGCCGCGTCTTCCTCGATCTCCTGCTCCAGGGTGTAGTCGTTCTTCAGCCCCGCGACACGCTTGAAGTAGCCGACGCGCTCGGCTTCGCGACCTTCTCGCACCTCGGCGATCGCCTGCTCGCGGGTGTTGGCGAGGTGCGCGCGAATCACCAGCCGCCATTCCTCGCGGCGAAGTTGCTTGCCGCTTTCGGCGGCGGCCTTCTCCCCCAGCGCCCAGTGCGCGGCCAAATCCTTTTTGCCGCCGATCAGCCCGGCGCCCAGTGACAGGACGCCGACGCCGTGGGTGCCCGCCGCCGTGATGCCCGACGGCGACGTGCTCGACGCGACGGCGATCGGCATCGAGCCGTTGACCGGAAGCATTTGCAGCCGAGCCTCATTCAGGGTGAACCAGTCGCTGTCATGGGTCACGACCTCACCGTTGAGCAGCCGCATGATTACGCCCAGCGCCTCGTTCATGCGCGGCCGCTGCGACGAGGGGTCGATGCCCATCATGGTGGCATCGGAGATCAGCGCCCCGGGGCCCACACCGAGCATCGCGCGACCGTTGGTGAGGTAGTCGAGCTGCACGAACCGGTCGGCCACCATCATCGGGTGGTGATACGGCAGGCTGACCACACCGGAGCCCAGCTTGATGCGCTGGGTCCGCTGCCCCGCCGCCGCCAGAAACATCGCGGGGTCGGCGATGTTCTCCCAGGCCGCCGAATGATGCTCACCGACCCAGGCCTCGTCAAATCCCCACCGGTCACACCACGCGATCAGTTCCAGGTCGCGCTCGTAGCTGGTCAGCGGACTTTCCCGGACCGGGTGATACGGGGCCATGAACGTTCCGAACGACAGCCTCACGGCGACCTCCTCAAAAATCTACATCTACGTTCACGTTCATAGCATGTTCGCGCCCATTGCACTAGACCGCCGCGGACGAAAGACAACGCACCGAAGCGTTGATCACCGAGTAACTGGATGACTATTCGCGCTGCGCCCGACTGACCGGCGCCACCGCGCTTGCTCAAACTCTGTGGAGCTAAGGGGAATCGAACCCCTGACCTTCTCGATGCGAACGAGACGCGCTACCAACTGCGCTATAGCCCCTGATCGCTAGCAGGCTACCAGTTCCGGCGACAGACGATTACGCGCTACTGGCCGACGGCCCGCGGCAGCTCCCTGGACCAGCCGTAGTTCTGCTGCGGGATCGCGTACTCGAGGTGCTCGAACATCGGGTCCTCGTCGTCGATCTCGAGCACCACCGCGCCCGGGCGCCGCAGCCGCGACGGCACCACGTCGTACTCGCGGTCGCGCGCGTTCTCCACGCCGAGCCGCGCACGAGCCATCCGCTGCGTCCGGCGGCGGCGAACCTTTTCCTCGATCCGGGTCTGCCGGCGCAGGTAGCCGAGATAGAGCAGGGTGACGGCGGTGGCACCGCCGCACACCCACCAGGCGGTCGGGGTGATCTCGAATGCTGTTGTCGCGGTGCCGACAAGAATCACGGCCATCACCATCAGCACGCGCCTGCGGGCGGCGTATTTCTTTGCACTGATGGCGGCGGCGTGCGTCGGGTCGAATCGCCGTCGCCGGGATCGGGCCGCGACGAACGCGTTCGTGTTGGCGTCGTCCTCGTCCTCGGGCTCCAGACCGGACGAGTCCTCGATGTACTCGTAGCGGTCGGCAAGGTGGGCCAAATCGGCCAGCTCGTCGTCGTGCTCGTCTTCGTCCTCGTCTTCGTCGGCCTCGTCGGCCTCTTCACCGATGGCCTCGGGCACCACGGCTTCACCGATGGCCTCGGGCACCACGGCGCTGACGCCGGCCGGCAGGGCCGCCGAATCCTCGACGACGTCCACGTCCAGGTAGTCGGGCTCGGTCTCCTCGGCGACGGCAAAACGCATCACGACTGGGCGCGCCGGCTGTTCTTCGGTGTCCCGGTCTTCGTCTGCCTCGGCGTGGATCTGATCGGTGTCGTCGTCCAGCTCGTCGTCGGCCGAGTCCTCCTCCGGCGTCCAGTCCGGATCGCTGCGGTGGCCCGACGCGGGACCGCTGCGCTTGAGCAAGCGCGCACCCGCGCCGCCGTTGAGCACCCGGCTGGCCAACGCGACATCGCTGGTCCGTCGCACCGCGTCGCGCTTGCTGATCAGCATCGGCACCAGCACGAACAGCCAGAGCACCACTAACGAGATCCACAACAATGACTGCGGGATGCTTGGCATGATGACCTGCTCCTTCTGGTCGAGATCCCCGCGAGGTCTATCGATGGCCTGCGCGGCGGGAACCTGTGACCAGCGCAATTACACACCTGTAATTTGCCTCAATCAAGCATCACACGCCACATATGTCACGTTAGCCACATATTTATTTCGATTTGCCTACACCGGCGGGTTGTAGCAGGGAGTTTGCGGTCAGACCCAGGTGGCGTGGCCGGTGCGTACCAGCGTCGACGCCACCGATCCGTAGACCTCTTCGGCGGTGATGGCCACCAATAGGTGGTCGCGCCAGGCCCGGTCGACCTCGAGGTAACGGCGCAGCAGGCCCTCCTCGCGGAAGCCGACCTTCGCCAACACCCGCCGGCTGGCCGCGTTCTCCGGGCGCACGGTGGCCTCAACCCGGTGCAACCGGACCGCCCCGAAGCAATGGTCGAGCCCCAGCGCCAGGGCGCCGGTCGCCACCCCACCGCCGGTCGCCGAGCTGGCGACCCAGTAGCCGATCCACGCCGACCGCAACGCCCCGTGGGTGACGTTGCCGATGGTCAGCTGGCCGCAGAAGTGGCCGTCGAGCTCGATCACATAGGGCAGCATGCGGCCGCTGCGGGCCTCGGCGCGCAGCCCGGAGCACAGCGCCGGCCAGGCCGCGGGCGAGTGCCGCATCGTCCAGTCGCCCTCGGAACTGGGTTCCCACGGCTCGAGGTGTGCGCGGTCGGCCAACCGAGTCCGGCTCCACCGCGCCCCGTCGCGCATCCGCACCGCCCGCAGCCGGACCACGCCCGCCGCGACCCGCAGCGGCCCAACCGACATCGGCCAACCCGGATGCCGGGAATTGGAGCGCAGGAAGTTCACCGGGGTGCGCAACGGTGTCGTTCAGCCGCGCTGGGCCAGGAAGGCGACGTCGACGATCTCACCCGTTCGAATCTGCTCCGCCCCACTGGGAACCACAACCAGGCAGTTCGCCTCGGCGAGCGTCGCCAGCAGGTGCGACGACGCGCCGGGCGCTCCGCCGAGCGCCTGCACCAAATACTCACCGCTGTCCTGGTCGCGCATCAGCTGGCCGCGCAGGTAGCCCTTACGGCCGACGACCGACGTGATCGGAGAGAGCGTGCGGGCCTGCACGATGCGACGCAGCGGCTGACGCTTGCCCAGCGACAGCCGGATCAGCGGGCGGACCATCACCTCGAAGACCACCAACGCGCTGACCGGGTTGGCCGGCAGCAGGAAGGTCGGGACGCCGTCGCGCCCCAGCTGCCCGAATCCTTGGACGGACCCGGGGTGCATGCCCACCCGCACGACCTCCATCTCGCCCAGCTCGGACAGCACGCCGCGGACCGCCTCGGCGGCCGCGCCACCGACGCCGCCGGCGATCACCACGACCTCGGCGCGATTGATCTGGCCCTGGACGATTTCGCCGAACTCCTGCGGGTTACTGGGGACGATGCCGATGCGGTTGACCTCCGCGCCGGCGTCGCGGGCTGCCGCGGCCAGTGCGTAGGAGTTGACGTCGTAGACCTGCCCGTTGCCCGGGGTACGCGAAATGTCAACCAGCTCACCGCCGATGGCCATGATCGACACCCGCGGCCGCGGATGCACCAGCACCCGTTCCCGGCCGACCGCGGCAAGCAGCCCGACCTGGGCGGCGCCGATGATGGTCCCGGACCGCACGGCGACGTCGCCCGGCTGGACGTCGTCCCCGGCGCGACGGACGTACGCGCCCGACGGCGCGCCGCGCAGGATCCGCACCTTCGACGTTCCGCCGTCGGTCCACTTCAGCGGCAGCACCGCATCGGCCAGCGTCGGCAGCGGGGCCCCGGTCTGCACGCGCGCGGCCTGCCGCGGCTGCAGCCGGCTGGGGGTGCGCGTACCGGCTTCGATGATGCCCATCACCGGCAGGACCAACCCGTCGCTGGCGTCCTCGTCGATGATCGGTTCGCCGGCTTCGTCGTAGACGGGCTCGCCGCTCGCCTCGCCGACACCCAGCACGTCGACGCTGCGGACCGCGTAGCCGTCGATCGCGGCCTGGTCGAAACCGGGCAGCGGCCGTTCGGTCACGACCTCCTCGGCGCACATCAACCCCTGTGCCTCGGCAATGGCCACCCGCATCGGCCGCGGGGCCACCGCGGCGGCCGTTATCCGGGCCTGCTGCTCCTCAACCGAACGCACAACCGCGCCTTCCTGCCCTCGAACACTCGTGGGTCGGGCGCACTGAGCTCGACCGTCCACTTGTCACGGGACCGTCGTCGCCCGATTTGTGCGGTGCCCGGCTACTGCTCGGTCAGGCCCAATCGCGCCACCAACCATCGCCGCAAATCCGGGCCATAGTCGTCACGATCCAATGCAAAGTCAACCGCAGCCTTGAGGTAGCCGCCGGGATTTCCCAAGTCGTGTCGAGATCCGTGATGCACGACGACATGCACCGGGTGGCCCTCTTTGATCAGCAGCGCGATCGCGTCGGTCAGCTGAACTTCCCCGCCGGCCCCACGGTCGATGCGGCGCAGCGCGTCGAAGACGCACCGGTCCAGCACATAGCGGCCCGCCGCGGCGTACATCGACGGGGCGTCCTCGGCCTTCGGCTTTTCGACCATGCCCTTGACCTTCAGCACGTCCGGGTGGCCGCCGTCGATCGCGTCGACGTCGAAAACGCCGTAGGCACTGATCTCTTCGGGCGCTACCTCGATGGCGCACAACACCGTGCCGCCGTACTGGGCGCGCACCTTCGCCATCGCCTCGAGCACGCCGGTCGGCAGCACCAGGTCGTCGGGCAGCAGCACCATGACGGCGTCCTCGTCCGGCGCCAGCGTGGGCTCCACGCAGCTGATGGCGTGGCCCAGCCCCAGCGGCTCGGCCTGCACCACCGACTCGACCTTGATGAGGGCCGGCGCGCGGCGCACCTTCGCAAGCATCGCCATCTTGCCGCGGGCTTCCAGCGTGCCCTCCAGCACCAGGTCCTCGACGAAGTGGGCGACGACGCCGTCCTTGCCTTCGGAGGTGATGATCACCAGGCGCTCGGCGCCAGCCGCGGCCGCCTCGGCGGCGACGAGCTCGATGCCGGGGGTGTCGACGACGGGCAGCAGCTCCTTGGGCACCGTCTTGGTCGCCGGGAGGAAACGCGTGCCCAGACCGGCCGCGGGCACGATCGCCGTGTAGGGGATCAGTACGTCTTCAGGTCGTGACATCGTTCACACCATAACGCTCATCCGGGATACCGACCGTGCATGGCAGTCGGAATACCCGTGCTGTCATCGTTGACGCATGGCAACCGCGACCAAGGCCGCGTTGCGCGCACAGCTGCTGGCCGCGCGTGCCGGTGTTGCCGACGCCGATCGGGCGGCCGAGGCCCGCATGCTCATCGACCACCTCCAGCAGGCGGTGAGCAGCGGCAGCACGGTGTGCGCCTACGTGCCGGTGGGCACCGAACCCGGGTCGATCGAGCTGCTCGATGTGTTGCTGCGGCGGGCCGGCCGGGTGCTGCTGCCGGTGGCACGCACGACATCTGACGACACCCCGATGCGGCTGCGGTGGGGCCAGTACCGGCCGGGCGAGCTCGTTAGCGGTCGATGGGGACTGCTCGAGCCGCCCGAACCCTGGCTGTCGGAGTCGACGCTGGCCGAGGCCGACCTCGTCGTGGTGCCTGCGCTGGCGGTCGACCGCCGCGGCGTGCGGCTGGGCCGGGGTCGCGGCTTCTACGACCGCTCGCTGGACGGGCGGAACCCGTCGGCACGGCTGGTCGCGGTGGTCCGCGACGAGGAGTTCTTCGACGAGTTACCGGCGGACCCGCACGATGTGCCGATGACGCACGCGGTCACGCCGCGGCGTGGGATGATCGCCGTGCCGCCCAGCGCGGGGGAATGAGAGCACTTCTCTGATCGTTTTGGCACTCGGGCACGGTAGAGTGCTAACAAGGCTTATTTCACGGAGGTTTTTCGTGCCGACCTACAGCTACGCGTGCACTGAGTGCGACAACCGCTTCGACGTGGTGCAGTCGTTCACCGACGACACCCTGACCACGTGCGAGAAGTGCTCGGGCCGGCTGCGCAAGCTCTTCAACTCCGTCGGCGTCGTGTTCAAGGGCAGCGGCTTCTACCGCACCGACAGCCGCGAGTCCGGCAAGAAGTCGAGCTCGTCCAACGGCTCGTCGAGCAAGGACTCCGGTTCCAGCGAGAAGTCGAGCAGCAGCGAGAGCTCCAGCTCCAGCGACAAGTCCGCGTCGAGCGAGAAGTCGAGCAGCAGCTCCACCGCGTCGGCAGCCTCCACCCCCAGCTAGCCGGTTATCCACACCCCACTGATTGACCGCCATCGTCCGCGGCTGTCGGCGCCTACGGTTGCGCCGTGGGGGAACCATCGCTGAATCCAACGACATTCAGCCGGGTGGCGGCGCTGCTGCGGCCGGACTGGACCCGTACCGTGCTGGCCCGCCGCGTGGCCGCGGGCGCGCTTGTCCTGCTGGCCGCCGTCGCCGCGCTGCGCTCGAACCCCGACGGTGACCGCGCCGACGTCGTGGTGGCCACCCGCGACTTAGCCCCCGGCGCCGCCCTCTCCCCCGACGATGTCCACCTCGAAAGACGCTTGGCGACAACGCTTCCCGACGGTTCCGCGGCCGACTTGGCCACGGTGGTCGGTTCGACGCTGGCCGGCCCGGCGCGCCGCGGCGAGGTACTCACCGACGTCCGGCTGCTGAACAGCCGCCTGGCCGAGGCAGCGGTCGGATCCAACGCCGGGCCGGGCGCGCGCATCGTGCCGCTGCATCTGGCGGACGGCGCGCTGGTCGACCTCGTCCGTGTCGGCGACGTCGTCGACGTGCTGGCCGCGCCGGCCGCCGAGACCGAACCCGGCAAGCAACCCGTCAGCAAGGTGGTGGCGACCGACGCGGTAGTGGTCCTCGTGTCGGCCAAGCAGAAAGTCCAGGCCGCCGACGGTGACCGCGTAGTGTTGGTTGCGCTGCCGGCTCGCGTGGCGAACACGGTGGCAGGCTCGGTGTTGGGCCAGCGGGTGACCCTTACCCTGCACTGAGTTCCTGGCCGCGGTTTTCAGACGGGGGATGCAGCAAACTCTCGCCAGCCCAGAAAGGACATCCGGATGCTCAAGGGGTTCAAAGAGTTTCTCTCCCGCGGCAACATCGTCGATCTGTCCGTCGCGGTGGTCATCGGTACCGCATTCACGGCATTGGTCACCAAGTTCACCGACAGCATCATCACGCCGTTGATCAATCGGATCGGCGTCAACCAGAAGTCCGACGTCGGCATCCTGAAGATCGGCATCGGGGGCGGCCAGACGATCGACCTGAACGTTGTCGTGTCGGCCGCGATCAACTTCATCCTCGTCGCCGCGGTGGTCTACTTCCTGGTCGTGCTGCCCTACAACAGGCTGCGCAAGCAGGGCGAGGTCGAGCAGGCCGACGACGCCCAAATCGTCTTGCTCACCGAGATCCGGGACCTGCTGGCGCAAACCGACGGCGACTCCCCGGGCCGACACGGCGCGGCGGGCACCACACCCCCGCCGGAACACGGACCGCGCGCGGACGCCGAGTCGTAACGACCCGGGCCGAATCAGATCTCGAGGCTGGACAACTGCCCGATGATATGGGCCGCAAGCGGATTCAGCGTCGCCATCCCGTCGCGCACCGCGTAGCGGGAACCGGCAAGGTTGACCACCAGCGTGCTGCCGGACACGCCCGCCAGACCGCGCGACAACCCGGCGTCGATGATTCCCGCGGACAGCCCGGAGGCGCGGATGGCCTCGGCGATCCCGAGGATCTCGCGGTCCAGGATGTCGACGGTCGCCTCGGGCGTGACGTCGCGCGGCGTGACTCCCGTCCCGCCGACCGACACCACCAGGTCCACGCCACCGATCACCGCGGTGTTCAGAGCATTGCGGATCTCGACCTCATCGGCCAAGACCGCGATCACACCGTCGACGACGAAACCCGCCTCGGTCAGCAGCTCGGTGACCAACGGGCCACTGTGGTCCTCGTCCCCGTGCGCGGTGCGATCGTCGACCACCACGACTAGAGCTCGGCCGACAACTAGTTCCGCACCCGTTTCCATGGGTGCAACCGTATATCCGAGTTCCGACAGCGGCTCATCGACTCTCATCACTGATCCGCCTTACCCAGGGTGACCTGCACGGTGCGGCTGCTGCCGCCGCCCGGATCGACAAACGTCAACGACACCTTGTCGCCGGGCGCCTTGGACCGCACGGCCGCCACCAAAGCGTCGGCGCTGTTGATCGGGCGGTCGTCGACCTTGGTCACGACCACGTTCTTGGGCACGCCGGCGGTTGCGGCCGCGCCGCCCTGAATGACGTCGACGACCTTGGCGCCCGGGGTCGCCTTGTCACTGGTCACCTGGACTCCCAGCGAGGCGTGCGACGCCTTGCCGCTGCTGATCAACTCGTCGGCGATGCGCTTGGCCTGGTCGACCGGGATCGCGAAGCCCAACCCGATCGAACCGCTTTGGGCGTCCGGCGAATCCGCACCCAACGTGGCGATCGCGGAGTTAATGCCCACCAGTTGCCCGTTCATGTTGACCAACGCGCCACCGGAGTTGCCCGGGTTGATCGCCGCGTCGGTCTGGATCGCGTCCAGCACCGTGTTCTGGTTGCCCGACTCGCCGGTGGTGGACACCGGCCGGTTCAGCGCGCTGATGATGCCCGTAGTCACGGTGCCCGACAGGCCCAGCGGCGACCCGATCGCCACCACCGGCTGCCCGACCTTCAGGTCGGACGAGGAGCCCAAGGAGATGGGTGTGAGCCCGCTGACGCCCTGCACGCGAATCACCGCGATGTCGCTGGTGGGGTCCGCGCCGACGACGGTGAAGGGTGCGGTGCGGCCGTCGGAGAACGTCACGGTCGTCTTGGGTGCCGGTCCGCCGGGGCCGCCGGGTCCGCCGGGTCCGCCGGGTGGAGGCGGGGCGCTGGGCGCACCGGGCGGCGGAGCCTTCTGCGGAGCGGCCGCGGCGACGACGTGGTTGTTGGTCAGGATCAGGCCGTCGGCCGACAGGACGACGCCGGAGCCCTCTTCGGACGCGCGGCCGATGTCGGTCTCCAGCATGACCACGCTGGGCACCACCTTGGACGCGACCTGCTCGACGCTGCCCGGGGGCATGTTGGCCGCCGGGACGCTGGGGGCGGCCCCGATCACCCGGCCGCCGTTGGCGCCGGCGGCGTGCGTACCCAGCTCGACAACCGTCGCCGCCGCGCCGCCGATACCGGCGGACACCACCGCGATCGCGATCGCGCCCGCGGTCAATAGCCCTGCGCGCGAACGCTTTTCACGCACGGGCGGTGGGTACATGCCGGGGATCGGACCGGTGCCGGTACCGCCGGGGATCGGACCCGGGCCGGGGCCACCGGGGATCGGACCCGGGCCGGTGCCGCCGCCTATCGGGCCGGTACCGCCGAACGGCTCGAAGGGCCGCCGGTACTGATTCGTCGGCGTCGACTGCGTCGGCTGCTGGGACGGCGGGTAGCGCCAGTCGTATGGCTGGTTGTACGGCTGGTGCCCCTGGGAGTAGGCGGGCGGCGCAGGCTGGTTAGGCGCATTGCGGTATCCCGGCTGCTGCGGCGGTGGCGAATACCTCGGGTCATTCGTCATGTCGCTAAGTCGCTCTTCCTCTACTTCGGTACTTCAACGTGGTGTCGGCTCGACTTGGCTCGAGTTCCAACAGTAACTGCAACTACCTTGCGCGCGCGGACTGAGAGTCCACTGAGATAACGTTCGCCGTATCCCGAGAGTTCGCCCCGGCGTCGCGTGCCGGTACGGCTCCCGTTCTGGCTTCGCCGTTGTCTTCCCCATCCGCCGCGTAGGCCGCGGCCGGGATCAGCCGGCCGGGAAGCAACACGTAGATCGATGTTCCCGGGGGCTGGCCCCCGGAAACGGTGTCCTCGACGCGCAGCAGTCCGCCGTGCTTGAGCACCACCTGCTTGACGATCGCCAGCCCCAGGCCCGAACCGGGCAGGGCCCGCGCCCTGGTGGAGCGGTAGAAGCGCTCGAACACCAGCTGCCGCTCGTGCGGCGGAATGCCCGGTCCCTGATCGGAGACCACCAGCTCGGCATGCGACTCGTCGAGCTGACGCAGCTTGACGCCGACGCGCCCGCCCGGCGGACTCCACTTGGCCGCGTTGTCCATCAGGTTGAGGGCCGCGCGCGACAGCCCGGGCGCATCGCCGTAGACCTGCCATCCGATCGCGTCGACGTCGAAGTGAATGTCGTTGCGCCGCCGCCTGACTCGCTCCAGGGTGCGGTCGATGACCTCGGACATGTCGATCTGCTCGTGCACGATGGTGCCCGCGTCGTCGCGGCTGAGGTCCACCAGATCGCCCACCAGCGTGGACAGTTCCTCGATCTGCGCGAGCACGTCGGCACGCAGGTCCACCATCTCCTGCTCGGGCAGCCGCGGCGCGCCAGGCTCCATCGACGCCATCAACAGTTCGACGTTGGTCCGCAGCGACGTCAGCGGGGTCCGCAGCTCGTGCCCCGCGTCGGTGACCAGCCGGGCCTGCCGCTCCCGGGACTCGGCTAGCGCCCGCAGCATCAAATTGAAAGCCTCAGTGAGCCTGGCCAATTCGTCGCTACCAAACACCGGGATGGGCCGCAGGTCGTCGGTGCGTGCGACCCGCTCGGCCGCCTCGGTCAGCCGGGCGACCGGCCGCAACCCGGCCCGGGTGACCATGCCGCCGGCCACCGCGGCGACCGCGACGCCGATGCCGCCGACGAGCAGCAGCACCCAGCGCAGTTTGGTCATCACGGCCTCGGTGGGCTTCAGACTCTTGGAGATCAAAAGTGAACTGCCGTTGGGCAGGTGGATGGCCAGGATGCGCTGATCCGACACGGTGCGCCGCGACATGAACAGATCGCCGCGGATGACCGCCTTCTCGGCGGGCCCAACCGGCAGCGTCTGGCCGGGTTGCTGGGCCGTGTAGATCGAGTGGCCGGGATTCACCAGCATCGCGTTGACGTCCGAATACGCGGTGCCCTCGATGGCCTTGCCGGGGTCGGCGGCCAGCGAGCCGCTGGCGATCAGCAGCTGCGCCCGGCTCTGCAGTTGGTTGTCGATGTCGCTGTACAGCGCGGCCGAGATGACCGCGTAGACGGCGAACGCCATCAGGACGACGACCATGGCCACCATCGACATCGCCAGCAGCATCACCCGCCACCTCAGCGACAACGAGCTGGGGGCCCGCAGCGGTGCGCGCCGGCGTCGGTGGAACCGGATCATCAGGGAGGCGTCTCCCGAAGGACGTAGCCGACGCCGCGCACGGTGTGGATCAGCCGCGGCTCGCCGTCGGCCTCGGTCTTGCGCCGCAGGTATCCGACGTACACCTCGAGGGCGTTGCCCGAGGTCGGGAAGTCGAATCCCCACACCTCTTCGAGGATGCGGCTGCGCGTGAGCACCCGGCGCGGGTTGGCGATCAGCATCTCCAACAACGCAAACTCGGTGCGGGTCAAGCTGATTCGGCGTTCACCCCGGGTGACCTCGCGGGTCACCGGGTCCAGCGCCAGATCGGAGAACTTCATCGCCACCGACTCGGCGTCGTCGTCGGGCTTGGTGCGGCGCAGCAGCGCCCGCATCCGTGCCAGCAGCTCCTCGAGGGCGAACGGCTTCGGCAGGTAGTCGTCGGCGCCGGCGTCCAGGCCGGCGACCCGCTCGGAGACCGAATCGCGCGCCGTCAGCACCAGGATCGGTAGGTCGTCACCGGTGCTGCGGAGCTGACGGCACACCTCGAGGCCGTCCAGCCGCGGCATCATCACGTCCAGGACTAGCGCGTCGGGCCGATCGCTGGCGACCTTCTCGAGCGCCTCGACCCCGTCGTGGGCCAGCTCGACTGAATAGCCATTGAACGAAAGCGACCTGCGCAGCGACTCGCGGACCGCGCGATCGTCATCGACGACAAGTATTCGCACGGGACTAGTTTCGTCCTAGGGCCTGAGAGCGGCCTGAGAGGCACGCCGGTGGTGACGCAAAATCGTCACACCCGCCGCTGTCGGAGTCGCGGCGATTCTTGCGGGCCGGGCGTTGAGCGTCCGGGCCCTAGCGCTTGTCCAGATCGATCAGACCCAGGCGGGCCGCCTTGAGCAGCCGCCGCGGCACCTTGTGCTTCTGGCCAGCCACGTTCACGCCGACGAGCTCGGTCTTGGTGGCCTTCCACTGCGAGCGGCGGCTACGGGTATTCGAGCGCGACATCCTGCGCTTGGGTACGGCCATGGTCGGGCCTAACTCCTCGTTCTGGGGTTTCGGGTCGTGCGCCGCGCAGTGTGACCCATGCGGCCGACGGCGACGATTGCACTCAAGAATAGTCGGTGACCTGCTGGTCGCCAAAACGGGCCGTGCGGCCTGCGCGGCTATGCCAGCGGCGCCGGGGCGGGCATCCTTGACGTGACACCGGCAGTACCCGCTAACCTACCGGGTGGTTGGTTGGTCGAGTACCGGTAATTCCCGAATGGAGGGCGTTGATGGCCTCTGCAACTCGGCGTTCCGGTGCTGTCCGGATCGCGAACTGCTCGGGCTTCTATGGCGACCGGCTCTCGGCGATGCGCGAGATGCTCACCGGCGGCTCCGTGGACTACCTGACCGGCGACTACCTGGCCGAACTCACGATGCTGATCCTGGGCCGCGACAAGATGAAGCATCCGGACCGCGGCTACGCCAAGACGTTCCTGACCCAGCTGGAGGACTGCCTGGGCGAGGCCCGCGACCGCGGCGTGCGCATCGTCGCCAACGCCGGGGGCCTCAATCCCGCCGGGCTGGCCGACGCGATCCGCGCGCTGGCCGAGCGCTTGGGCGTCGACGCCACCGTCGCCCACGTGGAAGGCGACGACCTGCAGCCCCGCGCGGCCGAACTCGGGCTGGGCGCGCCGCTGACGGCCAACGCCTACCTGGGCGCCTGGGGCATCGTCGACTGCCTGGCCGACGGGGCCGACGTCGTCGTCACCGGCCGGGTTACCGACGCGTCGGTGATCGTCGGGGCCGCGGCCGCGCACTTCGGCTGGGGCCGCGCCGACTACAACGAGCTCGCCGGCGCGGTGGTGGCCGGCCACGTCATCGAATGCGGCGTGCAGGCCACCGGCGGCAACTACTCGTTCTTCACCGAGGTGCCCGACCTGTCCTACGCCGGCTTCCCGCTGGCCGAGGTCAGCGCCGACGGCTCGTCGGTGATCACCAAGCACCCGGGCACCGGCGGGCTGGTCAGCGTCGACACCGTCACCGCGCAGCTGCTCTACGAGATCACCGGCGCGCGCTACGCCAACCCGGACGTGACGGCCCGGATGGACACCGTCGAGCTGTCGGCGGACGGCCCGGACCGCGTGCGCATCGGCGGAGTGCGCGGCGAGCCGCCGCCACCCACGCTGAAGGTGTCGCTGAACAGCATCGGCGGCTTCCGCAACGCGATGACGTTCGTGCTCACCGGCCTCGACATCGAGGCCAAGGCCGAGCTGGTGCGACGGCAACTCGAGGCCGGGCTCACCGCCAAGCCCGCCGAACTGGAGTGGACGCTGGCGCGAACCGACCACGCCGACGCCGACACCGAGGAAGCCGCCAGCGCGCTGCTGCGCTGCGTGGTCCGCGACCCCGATCCCGGCAACGTGGGACGCCAGTTCTCCTCGGCGGCGGTCGAATTGGCGCTCGCCAGCTATCCGGGCTTCCACGTCACCGCGCCGCCGGCCGACGGCCAGGTCTACGGCGTGTTCACCGCCGGCTTCGTCGACGCCACCGTGGTGCCGCACGTCGCGGTGCACGCCGACGGCACCCGCGTCGATATCGCTTGCGCCACCGACACTTTGGAGCTCGCACCGGCCGCCGCCCCGCCGCTGCCCGAACCGTTGCCGGACGGCCCGACCCGGCGTGTGCCGCTGGGCCGCATCGCCGGCGCCCGCAGCGGCGACAAGGGCGGCTCGGCCAACATCGGCGTGTGGGTCCGCACCGACGACCAATGGCGTTGGCTGGCCAACACTTTGACCGTCGAGCTACTCAAGGAGCTGCTGCCGGAGGCGGCCGAGCTCGAGGTCACCCGCCACGTGCTGCCCAACCTGCGCGCGGTGAACTTCGTCATCGACGGCATCCTCGGCCAGGGCGTCGCCTACCAGGCGCGGTTCGATCCCCAGGCCAAGGGGCTGGGCGAATGGCTGCGCAGCCGTCACGTCGACATCCCGGAAAGCCTGTTATGAGCATCTGGACCATACCCGAGCGCGATCAGCTGCGAAAGACGGTGCGCACGTTCACCGAACGCGAGATCATGCCCCACGTCGACGAGTGGGAACGCAGCGGCGACCTGCCGCGCGACCTGCACCGGCGCGCCGGGGCGGCGGGGCTGTTGGGCGCGGGCCTGCCCGAAGCCGTCGGCGGTGGTGGCGGCGACGGGGCCGACGCGGTGGTCATCTGCGAAGAGTTTCATCAGGCCGGCGGGCCCGGCGGCGTCTTCGCGTCGCTGTTCACCTGCGGCATCGCGGTGCCGCACATGATCGGCTCGGGCGATCAGCGGCTGATCGAGGAGTTCGTCCGGCCGACGCTGGCCGGAGACAAGATCGGGTCGCTGGCCATCACCGAACCCGGCGGCGGTTCGGACGTCGGGCATCTGAAGACCAACGCGGTCCGCTGCTCTGGTCCAGAAGGCGACCACTACGTGATCAACGGCGCCAAGACCTACATCACGTCCGGGGTGCGCGCCGACTACGTCGTGACCGCGGCGCGCACGGGCGGCCCTGGCGCGGCGGGGGTTTCGCTGATCGTGGTCGAGAAGGGCACGCCGGGCTTCGAGGTCAGCCGCAAGCTGGACAAGATGGGCTGGCGATCCTCCGACACCGCCGAGCTGTCCTACACCGACGTGCGGGTGCCGGCGGCGAACCTGATCGGCGTCGAGAACAGCGGCTTCCTGCAGATCGCCCAGGCGTTCGTATCAGAACGCATCGGCCTTGCCGCGCAAGCCTATTCGAGCGCGCAGCGCTGCCTGGACATCACCGCGCAGTGGTGTCGCGACCGCGAGACATTCGGCCGCCCGCTGATATCCCGCCAGTCGGTGCAGAACACGTTGGCCGAGATGGCCCGCCGCATCGACGTGGCCCGCGTCTACTCCCGCCACGTGGTCGAGCAGCAGCTCGCCGGCGAGGCCAACCTGATCGCGCAGGTGTGTTTCGCCAAGAACACCGCGGTCGAGGCGGGCGAATGGGTTGCCAATCAAGCGGTTCAGCTGTTCGGCGGCATGGGCTACATGTCCGAATCCGAAGTCGAACGCCAGTACCGGGACATGAGGATCCTGGGCATCGGCGGCGGAACCACCGAAATCCTCACCGCACTGGCCGCCAAGACTCTGGGGTATCAATCATGACCGTCTTGAAGTCCACTCTCGACCCGCAGGCCCCCACCTATCTGGACGCTTCGTCGGCGACGACGACGAAGCTCGGCGAGATCGACGCCGAACTCGCCAACGCGCTGGCGGGCGGCGGCACCAAATACGTTGAGCGGCATCATGCCCGGGGCAAGCTCACCGCGCGCGAACGCATCGAGCTGCTGGTCGACGAGGACTCCCCGTTCCTGGAGCTGAGCCCGCTCGCGGCCTGGGGCACCGCCTTCACGGTGGGTGCCAGCACCGTCACCGGCATCGGTGTGGTCGAGGGCGTCGAATGCCTAATCGTGGCCAACGACCCGACGGTCAAGGGCGGCACCAGCAACCCGTGGACGCTGAAGAAGATCCTGCGGGCCAACCAGATCGCTTTCGAGAACCGGCTTCCGGTGATCTCACTGGTGGAATCCGGCGGCGCCGACCTGCCCACCCAGAAGGAGATCTTCGTCCCCGGCGGGCGGATGTTCCGCGACCTCACCCGCCTTTCGGCGGCGGGCATCCCGACCATCGCGCTGGTGTTCGGCAATTCCACCGCGGGCGGCGCCTACATCCCGGGCATGTCCGACCACGTGGTGATGATCAAGGAACGCTCCAAGGTGTTCCTGGCCGGTCCCCCGCTGGTGAAGATGGCCACCGGCGAGGAGTCCGACGACGAGTCGTTGGGCGGGGCCGAAATGCACGCCCGCATCTCGGGTTTGGGCGACTACTTCGCCGCCGACGAGCTCGACGCGATCCGCATCGGACGTCGCATCGTGGCCCGGCTGAACTGGACCAAGCGGGGACCGGCACCCGGACCGGTCGTCGAGCCGGCCTTCGATCAGACCGAACTGATCGGCATCGTGCCTGCGGACCTGCGGATCCCGTTCGACCCGCGCGAGGTGATCGCGCGCATCGTCGACGGCTCCGAATTCGACGAGTTCAAGCCGATGTACGGCTCGTCGCTGGTGACCGGCTGGGCCCGGCTGCACGGCTATCCGGTGGGCATCTTGGCCAACCATCGCGGCGTGCTGTTCAGCGAGGAGTCGCAGAAGGCCACCCAGTTTATCCAGCTGGCCAACCGCTACGACACGCCATTGTTGTTCCTGCACAACACCACCGGATACATGGTGGGCAGGGACTACGAAGAGGGCGGCATGATCAAGCACGGATCGATGATGATCAACGCCGTCTCGAACTCGACCGTTCCGCACGTCTCGCTGCTGATCGGCGCGTCGTACGGCGCCGGCCACTACGGCATGTGCGGGCGCGCCTACGACCCGCGGTTCTTGTTCGCGTGGCCCAGCGCGAAATCCGCCGTGATGGGCGGCGCGCAGCTGGCCGGTGTGCTGTCCATCGTCAGCCGCGCGGCCGCCGAGGCCCGCGGCCAGCAGGTCGACGAGGACGCCGACGCCGCGATGCGGGCCGCAGTCGAGGGGCAGATCGAAGCCGAGTCGCTGCCGTTGGTGCTGTCCGGGATGCTCTACGACGACGGGGTGATCGATCCGCGCGACACCCGCGCGGTGTTAGGAATGTGTCTGTCCGCCATTGCAAATGGCCCGATCAAGGGGACGTCGAACTTCGGCGTCTTCCGGATGTGAGCCCCATGGTCACTCGAGTGCTGGTCGCCAACCGCGGCGAGATCGCCCGGCGGGTGTTCGCCACCTGCCGGCGGCTGGGCCTGGGCACCGTCGCCGTCTACACCGATCCGGACGCGAGCGCGCCGCACGTCGCCGAGGCCGACGCCCGGGTTCGCCTGCCGAACACCAACGACTACCTGAACGCCGAGGCCATCGTCGCCGCCGCGCGGGCCGCGGGCGCCGACGCGGTGCATCCCGGCTACGGGTTCCTTTCGGAGAACGCGGATTTCGCCGCCGCCGTGCAGGAGGCCGGCCTGGTCTGGGTGGGACCGCCGATCGACGCGGTGCGCGCGATGGGCTCCAAGATCGAATCCAAGAAGCTGATGTCGTCGGCCGGAGTGCCGGTGCTCGAGGAGCTCGACCCCGAGACGGTGACCCAGGCCCAGCTGCCGGTGCTGGTGAAGGCCTCCGCGGGCGGCGGCGGTCGCGGGATGCGGGTGGTGCACGAATTGTCCACCCTGCCAGACGAAGTGGCCGCGGCGCGCCGCGAGGCACAGTCCGCGTTCGGCGATCCGACCGTGTTCTGCGAGCGCTACCTGCCGACCGGGCACCACATCGAGGTGCAGGTGATGGCCGACTCGCACGGCACCGTGTGGGCGGTCGGCGAACGGGAATGCTCGATCCAGCGTCGCCACCAAAAGATCATCGAAGAGGCACCGGCCCCGCTGGTCGAGCGGACACCGGGCATGCGGGCCAAGCTGTTCGACGCGGCCCGGCTGGCCACCGGTGCCATCGGCTACACCGGCGCGGGCACGGTGGAGTTCCTCGCCGACGACGACGGTGAGTTCTACTTCCTGGAAATGAACACCCGGCTGCAGGTCGAGCACCCAGTCACCGAGGAGACCACCGGGCTCGACCTCGTCGAGCTGCAGCTCGCGGTCGCCGACGGCGGTCGCCTCGACACCGAACCTCCTGCCGCCCAAGGGCATTCGATCGAGGCACGGCTCTACGCCGAGGACCCGGCCCGGGGGTGGCAGCCGCAGGCCGGCACGGTGCAGCACGTCGACGTGCCGGGGGTGCGTACGCAGTTCGAGACGTTGGGGCAGCGGACCGGGATCCGGCTCGATTCCGGCATCGTCGACGGATCGGTGGTGTCGATCCATTACGACCCGATGCTGGCCAAGGTCATCTCCTACGCGCCGACGCGGCGGCAATCGGCGTTGGTGCTGGCCGACGCGCTGGCCCGCACCCGGCTACACGGCCTGCGCACCAACCGCGAGCTGCTGGTGAACGTGCTGCGGCACCCGGCCTTCCTCGACGGCGCTACCGACACCGCCTTTTTCGACACGCATGACCTGACGGTCCTGTCGGCGCCGCTGGCCGATGCGACGACGGTTCGATGGTCGGCCATAGCGGCCGCGCTCGCCGACGCCGAGCGCAACCGCGCGACAGCGAAGGTGCTGGCCGCCGCGCCGAGTGGCTGGCGGAATCTCACGTCGGGCTACCAGGTGAAGACCTACCTGGACGACGAAGGCACCGAACACCGCATCGAATACCATTTCACCAGAACGGGTTTAGCGTTCGCCGGCGATGAGACGGCGCAGCTGGTCAGCTCGACACCCGACCGGGTGCTGCTGGCCGACGGCAACGGGGTGGCGACCGCATTCTCGGTCGCCCGCTACGGCACCGACGTCTACGTCGATTCGCCCCGCGGCCCCGTGCACCTGACCGCCGTGCCCCGCTTCCCCGAGCCGGGCTCGGCCGTCGAGAAGGGTTCGCTCGTCGCGCCCATGCCGGGCAACGTGATCCGGCTCGGCGCCGAGGTGGGCGACACGGTGACCGCGGGCCAGCCGCTGATCTGGCTGGAGGCGATGAAGATGGAGCACACCATCACCGCCCCGGCCGACGGTGTGCTCGCCGAGCTCAACGTCAGTACCGGACAACAAGTCGAAGTCGGCGCCGTCTTGGCGCGGGTGGACGCGCCCGAAAATGAAGGAGATTCGTAAATGACCGACACCAGCTTCATCGAGAGCGAAGAGCGCCAGGCCCTGCGTAAGTCGGTGTCCGCGTGGGCCGCCAAATTCGGCAGCGAGTACTACCTGGAAAAGGCGCGCGCACACGAGCACACCGACGAATTATGGTCGGAGGCAGGCAAGCTCGGCTTCCTGGGCGTCAACCTGCCCGAGGAGTACGGTGGCGGCGGCGCCGGCATGTACGAGCTGTCTCTGGTGATGGAGGAGATGGCCGCCGCGGGCAGCGCGCTGCTGCTGATGGTGGTGTCGCCCGCCATCAACGGGACGATCATCAGCAAGTTCGGCACCGACGAGCAGAAGAAGCGCTGGATTCCCAGCATCGCCGACGGCACCCTGACGATGGCATTCGCGATCACCGAGCCCGACGCCGGATCCAACTCACACAAGATCACCACCACCGCACGCCGCGACGGCAGCGACTGGATCCTCAAGGGCCAGAAGGTTTACATCTCCGGCATCGATCAGGCCCAGGCGGTACTGATGGTGGCCCGCAGCCAAGAGGCCAAGACGGGCAAGCTGCGTCCGGCCCTGTTCGTGGTGCCCACCGATGCGCCCGGATTCACCTATACGCCAATCGAGATGGAGCTGATCAGTCCCGAACGCCAGTTCCAGGTGTTCCTCGACGATGTCCGGCTGCCGGCCGATGCGCTGGTCGGCTCCGAGGACGCCGCGATCGCGCAGCTTTTCGCCGGCCTGAACCCCGAGCGGATCATGGGGGCAGCCAGCTCGGTGGGCATGGGCCGGTTCGCGCTGGAGAAGGCTGCCGACTACGTCAAGACCCGCCAGGTGTGGGGCACGCCGATCGGCGCGCACCAGGGGCTGTCTCATCCGTTGGCGCAGTGCCACATTGAGGTCCAGCTCGCCAAGCTGATGATGCAGAAGGCGGCCACGCTCTACGACACCGGCGACGACGCGGGCGCGGCCGAGGCGGCCAACATGGCGAAATACGCTGCGGCCGAGGCGGCTACCCGCTCGGTCGACCAGGCCGTGCAGTCGATGGGCGGCAACGGGCTGACCAAGGAGTACGGCGTCGCCGCCATGCTCACCTCGGCCCGGCTCGGGCGGATCGCGCCCGTCAGCCGCGAGATGGTGCTGAACTTCGTCGCGCAGACATCCCTGGGCCTGCCCCGGTCCTACTGATGGAAGAACGTTTAGTCGACTACGCGGGGCCGGCCGACACCGGCGGACCGGCCGCCCGGCTGACGCTGAACTCCCCGCATAACCGCAACGCGCTGTCGACGGCTCTGGTCACGCAGCTGCATCAGGGGCTGCGGGACTCCGCCGCGGACCCCGCGGTGCGGGTGGTGGTGCTCGGCCACACCGGCGGCACCTTCTGCGCCGGCGCCGACCTGAGCGAGGCCAGCGGCGGCGACCCCCGTGGCGATCGCGAGCGCGGCGCGGCCGGGCGAAGCGGGTCGCCACCATCGCCGTACGACGCGGCCGCCGCCCGGGCCCGCGAAATGGCCGCGCTGATGCGTGCCATCGTCGAATCGCCGCTGCCGGTGATCGGCGCCATCGACGGACACGTGCGCGCCGGCGGGTTCGGCTTGGTGGGCGCCTGCGACATCGTGGTCGCCGGCCCGCGCAGTACCTTCGCGCTGACCGAGGCCCGCATCGGCGTCGCGCCCGCGATCATCTCGCTGACGCTGCTGCCGAAGATGTCGGCGCGGGCCGCGGCCCGCTACTACGTGACCGGCGAGACGTTCGACGCGGCCGAGGCCGCGGCGATCGGACTGATCACGTTCGCCGCCGACGACGTGGACGCGGCGGTGGCGGAAGTGGTCGCCGCTGTGGGCAAGGGTTCGCCGCAGGGGCTCGCCGCGTCGAAGGCGCTGACGACCGCCGCCGTCCTCGAGGGGTTCGACCGCGACACCGACCGGCTCGCCGACGAGTCGGCCCGGCTGTTCGTCTCCGACGAGGCCCGCGAGGGCATGCTGGCGTTCTTGCAGAAACGCCCACCCAGCTGGGCGAATTCGCCAGACGTCTAACAAATCGGCGGGCGCGGGCGGTTCGGAGGTTGCAGTTTAGCCAACCCTCTTGCAGCAAAGCCGCCACGTCGTACGCTCGTGGGTGATGAGCAACTCGGCGCACAACGATGCGAAGGCAACACGCGGCGATTCGGCGCGTGCGGCCGACACCGATCGCATACAGATTGCGCAGCTGCTTGCTTACGCGGCCGAGCAGGGCCGGCTGCAGATGCAGGACTATGAAGACCGCCTGGCCAGGGCGTATGCCGCGACGACCTACGAGGAGCTGGAAGAGCTGCGCGCCGATCTGCCGGGGTCCGCGGTGAACCCGCGCCGGGGCGGCAAGCCCAATCCGGCGCCGTCCACGCTGCTGCTGGCGCTGATGAGCGGGTTCGAGCGGCGCGGCCGGTGGAACGTCCCGAAGAAGCTGACCACGTTCACCTTCTGGGGCAGCGGCGTGTTGGATCTGCGCTACGCCGACTTCACCTCGACCGAGGTCGACATCCACGCCGTGTCGATCATGAGCGCGCAGAACATCGTGCTGCCGCCCGAAGTCAACGTCGAGATCCGCGGCCGCGGCGTGATGGGCGGCTTCGACCGCACTATCATGGGCGACGGCACACCCGGGGCACCGACAGTTAAGATCCGCGGCTTCTCGCTGTGGGGCGGTGTCGGCATCAAGCGCAAGCCCCGCAGGCCGCGTCCATAGCGCCGAACGAGCTGGTCACGCCTCTGGGTGAGTGGCTGACACCCCGCTTTTCATGCCATACTCGCGACAGGGTGGCGGATCAAGGAAAGCAAAGGCAGCTATGGCCGAGGAATTGCGCGTCAATCCCGACGCGCTGAGCCACGTGGGGAATGAGCTCGCCAATCACGGTGAGACACTGCTGGCGCTACAACAGTCGTGCCACGGCGCGGCCGAGGGTGCACAGTCCGGGTGGGTCGGCTCGTCGGCGGGTGCGTTGTCGGGGTTGCTCGACAGGTGGGCGACGGTCAGCAGCACCCACATGGGGCGCTTCGGTGAGCATTCGTGCGGCATGCACTTCGCCGCGGCCGAGTTCAGCGAGACGGAACGCCGTAACACCACGGCAGTGGCCAAGGTAGGTGAAGCCGCCAACGCTGCGACTCAGCTATGACGTTGACTCTGGCTGACATCGAGCATTGGGATTCTGCGGCGATTCGGGCGGTCTTCGACGCCGCGATCAAACGCGCGCACGGAACGCGCACCGCGTCGGCGTCGCTGAGCGAGACGATGCGACTGCTCGACTTCGGCGGGGACGCCGCCGAGGCGGCGAACGCGTCGACCCATAAGACCACCCAGATCCTGGACACGCACGCCGACGCCTGCGACGCCGTCGCGAGGGCCGCCGAAAAATCGGCAGACGAGGTCGCCGCGATTCGTCAACGGCTGCAAGCGATCAAGGACGATGCCCGCGAGCATCGTCTGGTTCTCAACGAGGCCACCGGGGTTGCCCTGCCGCCACCGGATTTGGCGTCCTATTCGCAGGCCGATCAACGGGCCATCCTGGACGCCGCGGTTCGGGTGAACGCAAACATCAGGCAGCTCTTGGCCGATGCCGAAGTCGCCGACGAAGATCTGGCGGCGGCGATTCGCGGCGCCGACGGCGACCTGTCCCCGGATCAGGTCAACACCCAGCTCGGCCACCAGCCCCCGAAGATGCCGAAGGTGCCGCCGCCGGGCACCGATCCCGACGAGGTCAAGAAGTGGTGGCATTCGCTGACCCCTGGACAACAGGATCGGGTCAAGGAATGGTTCCCCAATTCGGTGCGCAACCTCGACGGCGTCCCGGTCAAGGTCCGCGACGAACTGAACAGGCCGGTGTTGCAAAGCGAGTTGTACCGGCTTCAGCAGGGGTGGCAGGACCGAAACGGGGTGTGGCACACCGACCCCGAGAAGCTGGCCGATCTGCAGGCGCTGCAGGACACCCTGAACAAGCACCCTGGCACCAGCCTGATCCTGCTGGACACCACCAGCAATCAGCGAAAGGTATTGGCGGCGGTCGGAATTGGTGACGTCGACAACGCCGAACGGGTCGGCGTCACGACGGGCGGCTTGAACACCCGCGTCAGCTCCAGCGTCGACGCGATGGTGCGTGAGGGAGAAACGCAGCGCGCCAAGGCGAGCGACTTGCGCCAGCGGGCCGGCATCGCGAATCCCGATGCGGTGGCCTCGGTTGCGTGGCTCGGCTACGACGCACCCGACAACCCGATCGACGTCGCGATGGACCGGCTGGCCCAGAAGGGCGCGGGCCCACTGAACAACTTCTACAAGGGACTGGCCGCGACGACGAATGTCTCCGATCAGCACATCACCGCCTTCGGCCATTCGTACGGGTCGCTGGTCACCAGCCTCGCGCTCCAGCAGGGAGCGCCCGTGAGCGACGTCGTGCTGTACGGCTCCCCCGGCACCGAGCTCGGCAACATCTCGCAGCTGCACGTCGCGCCCGGGCACGCCTTCTACGAGATTGGTATCAATGATGGTGTGTCAGACATCATCCCGAAGTTCGGTGCCTTCGGTCCGCCGCCGCAGGACGTGCCCGGCTTCACCGAGTTGTCAACGCAGACCGGTGTCGCCCCGGGCGGCGCGGTGGGTGATGGCCAGGTGCACGAACGCGCCTACGGGCACTCCGAATACGCCCGCGACGGCAGCAACGGCCAACTCCGAATGAGCGGCTACAACCTGGCCGCGGTGCTGGCCGGGCTCCCCGACGAAACGGTCAAACCCCTACCGGTGCCGCCGTTGATCCCCCCGGATCAACGGCCGATCGTGATTCCGGGGCCATAGGCTATGCGGCACAGAATATTTCGATGCCACGCGGCCGTCGTCGCCGTGGTCATCGCGACGGCATTGGCGGGATGCGTCAAGCCGACGACCTTGGACCCGCACGCCAACCCCGGGCGCGGCGAGTTGGATCGGCTGCAAAACATCGTCAACGGCCGGCCCGACCTGGAGACGGTCGAGCATCAAATGACCGACCTGGACGCCAGCGTTCGGGCCGCGATCGCCAAATACTCGCCGGCAACGGTGTTTTCGAGCGTCCCGGCCAGCAATGCCACGAACGGCTGCAACGACCCGTTCGACCGTTCCATCGGCCGCCAGGAATTGAGCGACCGCTTCGCCGGCCGCCCGGCGCCCTCCCCCGATGGGTGGCTGCAGATCACCACCGAGTTGGCGCCGGTGTTCTCGGCGGCGGGCTTCCACCCGAACAACATGGTGGTCGGGCAGCCGCCGCGGCCGCTGAGCGCGGAGAACGACTCCCAAATCCGCGACGACGGGGCCTTGATCAACCTGGTGACCGGCCCGATCATCACCTACGACTACAACACCGGCTGCCACCTGCCGGCCGCCTGGCGCACCGCGCCGCCGCCCTTGGACATGCGGCCCTCGAATGACGCCGACGTGCACTACCCGTACCTGTACGGACCGCCGGGCGGCCGAAGCGCGGACGCCCACTAGAGGCGTCAGTGCAAGATCGCGTCGGCGATGACGTAGACGAATCCGAGGCACAGCAGCCCGACAAGCGGCCAGCCGGCCACCACCTTGCCCCGCGACGAATTGCGCAGCATCACAACCAAAGTCAGCAGCAGGACCGCGCCGACGCCCACCCACACGAACACCATCGCCGGCCACACGTGGTAGCTCGAGTCGCAGGCCGCGTCATGGCAACCGTCGGTGGACATGGCGAAGAAGAAGGACAGATAGACTTCCAGCGCTCCGACGACGACGAGCGCCGCGTACACCAGGTAGCCGAGGGTGTTCCATGCCGCCGTGGCCCTCGATGTCGCTGCCATGGCAACCCCCGAATCAGCGGCGGCGCCGCGATCGCAGGTAGTCGCCCACCACCGCCGCGCCCAGCCCGTCGAGATCGGGCACCACAACCCGACCCTCGACGCGGCGCGCGACCTGATCGATGAACCGGGCCAGGCCCGCGTCGCTGCCCAGCCGGAAGATGGTGATCTGCGCCCCCAACCGCGCCATGTCGTCGAACCCGCGCACGGTGTGCGCGATGGTCCGCGGGTGCGGCGGGTAGTCGAAGAACACCTGCGAGCCGTCGCCGTCGAAGTCCTCCAGGTGCGCGGTCGGCTCGCCGTCGGTGACCACCAGGACCACGGGCTGTGCGTTGGGATGCCGGCGCAGGTGGCGCCCGGCCAGCGCCAAGGCGTGGTGCAGGTTGGTGCCCTGCTCGTAGACGCCCTCCAGCCCCGTCAGCTCGGCGGCCGTCACGGTCCGCGCGTAGCGGCCAAAGGCGATGATTTGCAAGGCATCCGCCCGGAATCGGGTGCACACCAGGTGGTTGAGCGCGAGCGCCGTCTGCTTCATCGGCAGCCAGCGGTTCTCCATCACCATCGAGAACGAGGTGTCCACCAACAGCGCGACGGCGGCCTGGGTGCGTGTCTCGGTCTCGGACACCTCGACGTCGTCGACAGCGATCTTCAACCGCGCCTCATGGCCGTCCAGCGTCGCGGTGCCCGCCTGGCGCAGCACCGCGTTGGTCAGCGTCCGGGGGATGTTCCACGGCTCGGTGTCACCGAACTGCCAAGGCCGCGTCGCGCCGGTCAGCTCGCCGGCGGCCCCGGCGCGCCGCAGCTCACGGTCGCCGCGCCGGCTGGACAGCTGTTGTGCCACATCGCGTAACGCGGTCTCGCCGAGCCGGCGCATGGCCTTCGGCGACAGCCGCCACTGGCCGTCGGAGCCGCGGTCCAGGAAGCCCTGGTTGACCAGCGCCCGCTCCAGTTCGGCCAGCGTCCGCGCGTCGACGGCGGCCTCGTCGCCGAGCTGGCGGGCCAGGGCGTCGAGATCGACGTCGTCCATGGTCGCGCCCGGATAGCTTTGCGAGAGTTGGTCGGCCAGCTGTTCGAGCTCGGCGATGTCGGACAGCGCCTGGGCGCCCTCGCCCATGCCCAACGGGTTGTCGCCGGAGAACTGCTCGGATCCCATCCAGTCTTCGCCGGGCCGGGCGGCCTGCAGGTTGGCGTCGAGCCGGCTCAACGCGTTCATCAGCGACGGAGACCCAAATGCCTGCTGCGCCAAGGCGTCCAGCTCGGCGCGCTGGTCGGGGCTCAGGCTGTTGCGGAAGCGCTGCGCGGCGGCGGCCCGCTGGGCCAGCGAGTCCATCAGCTCGTCGATGTTGCGCGGGTTCTCCGGGAAGAATTCGCCGTGTTTGGCCATGAAATCTTCGAAGTCCTGCTGGCTGTCCTCGCCGCGGTTGTGCTTGTCCAGCAAGTCGTTGAGGTCGTCGAGCATCTCGTTGACGCGCTGGCGATCCTCGTCGGTGGCGCCCTGCAGCGCCTCCTTCATGCCGGCGAAACGCTGATCCAGCATCTCACGGCCCAGCAGATCCTTGATCTGGTCGTACTTTTCGCGGGCCTCCGAACTTCGCCAGTTGTATTCGGAAAGCTCCTGCACGGCCTTGGCCGGTGACGGCGGCAGCGCATCGAGCTGCAGTTCGCCGAAGCGGGCGTCGTCGTCGAGCGCGCGGGCGAGCTCCTTGCGCTCGGCCAGCACTGCCTCGTCGAGCAGCTTCTTGATCTCCTGCAGGGTGCCGTCCAAGTTGTTGCGCCGCAACAGCTCCCGCCGCTTCCGATTCGCCTCCGACGCCAACCGGTCGGCGCCCGGCATGTTCTTGGTGCCTCGTCGCAGCAGCTCGGACAGCGCGCGGCGCGGCGACGTGCCGCCCATGACGTCCTGCCCGATCTGTTCGAGCGCCTCACGCAGGTCCACCGGCGGGGCCAGCGGGTCGGGCCCGCCGGTGTACGCCGAGTACCGCGAGGAGTGCCCGTGCGAAAAAGGCTTAGCCATAGGTGGTTTGGCCCTCCCCGGATACCTTGTCGACGCGCTTGGCCAGATACAGCGCCTCCAGCGCGAGCTCCAGCGCCGCGGCGCGTTCGCCCTCGGATTCGGCGCCGAGCTTGGCGGCGATCTGCTCCACGACCGGCAGGTTGGGCACCGCGGCGAGCACGTCCTTGGCCGACACCCGCTCCCCCGTCGTCACCGCCGAGCCGCCCTCGACGGCGGCGACCAACGAACCGACGTCGAGGCCGCCGAGCACCCGGGAGGCCGTGTCGGCAGTCGCGCGGCGCAGCAGGTGCTCGAGCACGGCCTGCTCGCGGCCTTCCTCGCCGGACTCAAATTCCAGCTTGCCGCGCAACACGTCAATCACGGTGCTCAGGTCCACAATTCGGGCCACCGGATCGGTCTCACCCAGCACCGCGCCGCGATGCCGGGCGGAGGCTGCCACGGTCTCGGCGGCCGCGATCGCGAACCGCGCCGAGACGCCGGAGCGCTGGTCGACGGAGTTGGACTCGCGCAGGTACCGCGCGAACCGGGCAATCACCTGCGTCAGGTAGTCGGGCACCTGTGCGGTCAGGTGCGCCTCCTGGAGGATGACGCCGACCTCGGCCTCCAGCTCGAGCGGGTAGTGGGTGCGGATCTCGGCGCCAAAGCGGTCCTTGAGCGGGGTGATGATGCGGCCCCGGTTGGTGTAGTCCTCGGGGTTGGCGCTGGCGACCACCAGCACGTCCAGCGGCAGGCGCAGCGTGTAGCCGCGGACCTGGATGTCGCGCTCCTCCATCACGTTGAGCATCGACACCTGGATGCGCTCGGCGAGGTCGGGCAGTTCGTTGACGGCGACGACGCCGCGGTGGGCCCGCGGGATGAGGCCGTAGGCGATGGTCTCGGGGTCGCCGAGGCTGCGGCCCTCGGCGACCTTGATCGGGTCGATGTCGCCGACCAGGTCCGCGACGCTGGTGTCGGGGGTGGCCAGCTTCTCGGTGTAGCGCTCGCTGCGGTGCCGCCACTCGATCGGCAGGTCGTCGCCGTGGGTGGCCGCCCGCCGGATCGACTCCGGCGTGATCGGCGAGTAGGGGTGCTCACCCAGCTCGGCGCCCGCGATCACCGGCGTCCACTCGTCGAGCAGACCGGTCAGCGCGCGCAGCAGTCGGGTTTTGCCCTGGCCGCGCTCACCGAGCAGGACGAAGTCGTGACCCGCGATCAGCGCGCGCTCCAACTGCGGCAGCACGGTGTCTTCGAAACCCAGGATGCCCGGCCACACTTCGTCACCCTCGGCCAGCGCAGTCAGCAGATTTTCGCGGATTTCCTGCTTGACTCCCCGTTCGCGGTGACCGGCGGCTCGGAGTTCGCCGACGGTGCGGGGCAGGTTGTTCGGAGTTGTCACCTCTCCAAGCTACGCGTAGCGCCGAAACCTCACGCGCTAACGGTCAGTGCGCGAAGTGACGGGCTCCGGTCAGGTAGAGGGTGATGCCGGCGTGGGCCGCCGCGGCCGTCACCTCGTCGTCGCGCACCGAGCCGCCGGGGTGCACGATCGCGCGCACCCCGGACGCGGTCAGCGTCTCGAGCCCGTCGGGGAACGGGAAGAACGCATCGGAGGCCGCGACCGCGCCGGTCACCCGGTCGCCACCGCGCGCGACGGCCAGCCGCGCGGCATCGACCCGGTTGACCTGACCCATGCCGACGCCGATCGTCGCGCCGTCACCCGCGATGACGATGGCGTTCGACTTGACCGCGCGGCAGGTGCGCCACGCAAAGACCAGGTCGCTCAACGTCGCCGGGTCGGCCGGTGACCCGGTCGCCAGCGTCCAGTTCGCCGGGTTGTCGCCGTGCGCGTCGAGTTGGTCGCGCTGCTGGATCAGCAACCCGCCGCTGACCGGTCGCAGCTCGTTGCCGCCGGCCATCGGTTCGGAGGCCACCAGCACGCGGACGTTCTTCTTGCGCGTCAGCACCTCGAGGGCCTCCGGCGCGTAGGCCGGCGCCACGATCACCTCGGTAAAGATCGTGCTGACGAATTCCGCCATCTCCAGGCTGACTTCGGTGTTGGTCGCGATCACACCGCCGAACGCGCTGAGCGGGTCGCACTCGTGCGCCTTGCGGTGCGCGTCCGCGACCGATGTCGACGAGATCGCGATGCCGCAGGGGTTGGCGTGCTTGATGATCGCCACGCAGATCTGTTCATGGTCGAACGCCGCCCGCCACGCCGCGTCCGCGTCGGTGAAGTTGTTGTAGGACATCTCTTTTCCGTGCAGCTGCTCGGCCTGCGCCAGGCCGGGCCAGGCGGCCGGGTCGGTGTAGAGGGCGGCCTGCTGGTGTGGGTTCTCGCCGTAGCGCAGCGTCGCCGAGCGCCGCCAGCTGCGGCCGAACCACTGCGGGAACGCCGTGGGTGGATGCTCGGGCGCCAGCGTCGACTCCATCCAGCCCGCCACCGCGATGTCGTAGTCGGCGGTGTGCTGAAAGGCCAGTGCCGCCAGCTTCTTGCGCTCGGCGAGGGTGAATCCGCCACCGCGCACCGCGGCGAGCACCCCATCGTAGCCGAGCGGGTCGGTGACCACCGCGACGCTGGGATGGTTTTTCGCCGCGGCGCGCACCATCGACGGGCCGCCGATGTCGATCTGCTCGACGCATTCGTCGATACTCGCGCCGGATTCGACGGTCTCGCTGAATGGATACAGGTTGACGACGACCAGCTCGAAGGCCGCGATGCCGAGCTCTTCGAGCGCGGCGGCGTGCTCCGGCTTGCGCAGATCCGCCAGCAGCCCGGCATGCACCCGCGGGTGCAGCGTCTTGACCCGGCCGTCGAGCACCTCGGGGAAACCGGTCAGATCCTCCACCGGTGTCACCGAAATCCCTTTGCCCGCAATGGTCTTCGCGGTCGATCCGGTCGACACGATTTCGACACCCGCCGCGCTCAGCCCCTCGGCGAGCTCGATGAGACCGGTCTTGTCGTAGACGCTGATCAGCGCGCGCCGAATCGCCCTTCGTGACTCGTCGCTCATCCTATGGTCGCCTTTCGTCCGGTCCAGGTCACGCCGCGGGTCGCGATCGCGGCTACCACGTCCACCAACAGCCGCCGTTCCACGACCTTGATGCGTTCGTGCAGTGTCTCTTCGTTGTCGCCGTCGAACACCGCGATGGGCTCCTGCGCCAATATCGGCCCGGTGTCCATCCCGGCGTCCACCAGGTGCACCGTACAGCCGGTGACCCGCACACCATAAGCCAGCGCCTCCGGAACGGCGTGCGACCCCGCGAACGCAGGCAGCAGCGCCGGATGGGTGTTCAGCGTGCGTCCGCAGAACCGTGAAAGGAATTGCGGTCCAAGTATTTTCATGAACCCCGCGGAGACGATCAGGTCGGGCGAGTGGGCCACGGTGGCGTCGGTGATGGCGGCGTCCCAGGCCTCGCGGCTGGGGTGATCGCGCAGCCGGACGGTGAACGTGGGCAGCGACGCCGCCGCGGCGACCTCGCTGGCCTGGCAGTCACGATCGGCGCCGACGGCGACCACGCGGGCCGGATAGTCGCCGACCGCGGCGGCCAGCAGTGAGTTCAGTAGCGATCCGGTGCCAGATGCCAGCACCACCAGCCGCGCCGGTGCACTCGGGGGCACGCGCAGCGGTTCGACCACATCGCGAGCCTACTAACGCCGCCGCCCGCCGGATGACAAGGCTGGCCGCTAGTCGCCGGGTTCGCGCTCGCCCGGGCCGGGCTCGGGTTCGTCGGGCTCCGAAGGGGCCGCGGCGGGCTCCTCCTCGACCCCGAGCACCGCATCATCCTCGGCGGACTCGGCCGACTCGGCCGGCTCGACGTCCTCGGCCACGTCGTCGGGCCCGGTCAGGTCGTCCGCCAAATCCGCGGGCTCACCGAGCGGCTCGGACTCGGTGAAAAGCTCCGGCTCGGTGAAGAAGTCGGCGGGCTCCTCGGCCGACGCGGCGGGTGCGGGCTTCGGCCGGGGGCGCCTGCGCCGGCGGCTGACCCCGCCGGTCATCGCCACCGTGAGCCAGCCGACGACGGCGAACCAGAAGAAGCTGCCGATCAGCAACGCGCCCTGGTCCACCCCGACGTGGCCGAAGTTGCCGAGCCGGCCGCTGGCGCCGTAGCCGAGCAGCGACATGGCCAGCGCACCGACGACCGACGCGGCCAGCAGCTTGCCCATCGCCGGCACCAGCGGCAGCGGATGGCGAGCGCATTGCTGCCCGAGCGCCACACCCGACGAGGCGCCGACGATGAGCAGCGCGACCCAGACCGGGCCCAGCGGCGGGGCCGGGACCGCGGCCAGGATGGGCAGCGACGGGATGTCCCCGCCGAAGACGGTGAACGAGCTGAACGTCGCGAAGCCCACGTGCGCGCTGGACCCGACCGCGACCGCGGAGGTACCGACGATGACGTTCGGCGCGTACAGCATGGACAGCACCGACAGGCTGAACTGACCGAAGATCGAATCGGTGATCCCGTAGAGGTCTTGCATCGTCGCCCAGTGCACGACCAGCGATGCGGCGGTGACCATGCCGGAGAGCCCGACCAGCGCCAGCACGCCCGCGGCCGCGGCGCGCAGGGAATCGCCGAGCCAATTGGGCAAGGGCGACGCCGCCAGCGCGCGCCGGCCCACCCGCGACCACACCCCGATCGCGGCCCCCAGCGCATGCACCACCAGGACGCTGGCGAACGCGCGCAGCGCGCTGGGCGTCTCCAGCTCGGTGATCACCGTCGACGCGTCGTGAATGACGGCCAGCGCGATCGCGGTCAGCAGCAGCGGGCCGCCGAGCGCGGAAGCGATGACCCAACGGACCACCAGCCATGACGAGTACACCGACGTTGCCCGCGCCGTGCTGCGCGCGGTCGCCCACACCATCAGCAGCATCGGCAGCAGCGGCAGCACGCCCAGTTCGTGGCCGCCGATCGAGATCGGCACGCTGTGGATGCCGAGCCAGATGCTGGCGATCGCGCCCAGCGCGCCGGTCATTTCGCTGTTGGCGATCAACAGCTGCAGCAAGGTGACCGCGGCGATGATGACCAGTGCCACCACGGCGGGTCCGAACGCAACCCGAACAAGGTCTCGCGCCTGGCGGGCGCCCGCGGCGCGGTTGTCCTCCACCCGTGTCACTCTTGGCGCACCTGCCCGACTAGGCGCGGGAGGCCACGGTTAGGACGGTGCCGACCCAGGCGGCGTGTGCTGCTGCTCTCCGGTTTGGTAACTGGCGGTAGCCGAGCCACCCTCGGATCCGCTGCCTTCGACGGACGGCGGCGGGCTGAAGCTCGGGAAGCCGGTGGGCGGGGTGGACGGGCCCTGCTGGCCCCCCGACTGCGGGCCGGGCTGGGCACCGAAGCCGCCCGTGGTCGGGATCGCGCTTTGCGTCGGGCCCTGGTTCGGGTAGCCGCCGTACTGCGACCCGTACCCGGACGACTGCGGGTTGTGCGACTGCGGTCCGCCGTGCTGCTGCTGCTGCGGGCCGGGCTGACCGTAGTAGCCGGGCTGCCCGCCGTACTGCTGGCCGTATTGGCCGTACTGGCCGTACTGCGCGTAGGGGTCGTACTTGGGCCGCGGGGCAGGCGCGGTGATGACGCCCGCCTCCAGCAGGACCACGACGACGGCGGCGACCGCCTGCAGCACGCTGGCCGCGACCAGGGGCCAGATCGCCCAGCCCAGCGCGAACCCGGCGGGCATGTTGATGGTCTCCGAGATCGCCAGCAGCGCACCCAGGACGGCGATGGCCGCGACCACGCCGGAGTGGTTCTTCGCCTTGGGCAGCAATCCCAGCCCGGCGAGCAGCGCGGCCAGCACCGCGACCAGGACCGCGGTACCGGCGTCGCCGGCACGCCCGCCGGAGGCCGCACCGAGGTCGGCGCCGAGGGTGAACGTCGGGCCGAAGTTCAGCAGGTACACCGCCAACCCGAGCGCCGCCACCGCGATGTTCAGATAGAACGGGAGCTTGCTCGGGCCGTCGTCGGTCTTGGCGAACGACGGTGTGGCGCCTGGGTAGGAGCCGCCGGGCTGCGATGGCGGATATCCGGGACTACCGGGCGAGTAGGTCATGACTCCTCCTGTTGGTTCCAGCGCCTTCAAGAGCTCATCGGGCGCCACGTCACTGCTGCGGTTGCCACGCTGGGCTCACGGGCGCACGTTCATCGACGCCCAGATTTGCCCGCGCTTGCGTACGACGCGATCGCTCAACCACGCTAGCGCACGTTCGACTACCCGTGCCGGAGCGACCGGCGGCTGCGCCGACCTGCACCGCACAGCGGCTTCGGCGCCAGATGCGGGCACCGGCTTGCTCAGCGTAGGTAGAACACGTTCTAATTCTGTCCATGGATTACGGGCTCGTGCTTTTCACCAGTGACCGAGGCATCTCGCCGGCGGCGGCCGCCAAGCTCGCCGACGACCACGGCTTCACGACGTTCTACGTGCCGGAACACACGCATATCCCGGTGAAGCGCGAGGCGGCTCACCCGACGACGGGTGACGAATCGCTGCCGGACGACCGCTACATGCGGACACTAGACCCATGGGTGAGTTTGGGCGCCGCGTGCGCCGTCACCTCGCGGGTGCGGTTGTCCACCGCCGTGGCGCTGCCGGTTGAGCACGACCCGATCACGCTGGCGAAAAGCATCGCCACGTTGGACCACCTCTCCGGTGGCCGGGTCAGCCTGGGCGTCGGGTTCGGCTGGAACACCGACGAACTCGCCGACCACGGCGTGCCAGCCGGCCGCCGCCGCACCTGCCTGCGCGAGTACCTCGAGGCGATGCGCGCACTGTGGACGCAAGAGGAAGCCGAGTACGACGGCGAGTTCGTCAAGTTCGGCCCCAGCTGGGCCTATCCCAAGCCGGTGCAGCCGCACATCCCGGTGCTGGTGGGCGCCGCGGGTAACGAGAAGAACTTCAAGTGGATCGCCCGCAGCGCCGACGGCTGGATCACCACGCCGCGCGACTTCAACATCGACGAACCGGTGAAGCTGCTGCAGGACACCTGGGCGGCCGCCGGCCGCGACGGAGCCCCGCAGATCGTGGCGCTGGACTTCAAGCCGGTCCCCGAGAAGCTGGCGCACTGGTCCGAGCTCGGAGTCACCGAGGTGCTGTTCGGTTTGCCGGACAAGCCCGAGGACGAGGTCGCCTCGTACGTGGAGAGGCTGGCCGGCAAGCTCGCCGCGATGGTCTAGGGGTCTACCCCAGCGATGCGCGGTTGCCGTTGTCGGTCGACCACACGAAGATCTCCGCGCCGAGCGGATCGCCGTCGGACATCAATGCGACCAGATCGTCGTCGTCGGTGGTGGCCATGAATCGCGCGTTGTCCGCGGCGAGCCGGCCGACGATGATGCCGGTGCGGGTCGGCCAGTCGTAGCGCACGGAGTACGTCTCGATAGTCGCCGCACCGTCGGGCGTCTTCGTGACGTCGACCTTCGGCAGCGCGTCGATCTCCTTTTTCAGCGCCGCGCAATTATCGGTGCGCCAGTCGACCGGCGTGGTCGAGTAGATGCCGATCGAGTACTTGCTCATGATGCCGCCGTTGGCCCCGACGAGGCCGAATTGCCCTGGCCTGTCCCGCATCTGGGCGACCGTCTCGGCGATACCATGCAGCGAGTAGCTGTTCCCGGGGCCGCCGAAATACGGCAATCCACCGGTCAGGGTCAGGCCGCGCGGGTCGTCGCCGTCGAGGCCCAGCGCCTCGCAGATGACGAACACCGGGAAGGGGAAGCAGCTGTACAGGTCGAAGGTGGCGATGTCGTCGATGCCAATTCCGGCCACCCGCAACGATTCTCGGGCCGCATGTACCGCCGCCGGGCTGGCGCCGAGGTCGACGCGATCGAGCATCGCCTGCTCGACCATGTCCGAGTGGCCGTGCACATAGACCCACTTGTCTTGGGCCACACCGAGACGCGTCGCGGCCTCCACCGACATCAGCACCGACGCCGCGCCCTGGTTGACCTGATCGCGGGCGACGAGCAGCCGCGGATAGGGGTCGCAGATCATCCGGTTGTCGTCGGTGATGGTGATGATCTCATCGACCGATCGTTCCACCGGCGATGACGAAAACGGGTTCTTGGCAGCGACTTTGGACATCGGTGCGAACAGTTCGGCCATCTCGCGCCGGTAGTCGGCTACGCCGCGGCCCAGGCGGGCGCGCCGGGCGTTCTCCATCAGCCCGTACTGCACCGGCGCCCCGGTCAGGCCGTGCTGAATCGTGTAATCGTCGATGTAGCTGAAGATCTGGTGTCCGCGGTCTTCCAGCTGACCCTCGACGTGTTCGGTGAAGTCGGGCTTGTCGTCGCGGTTGGCGAAGTAGCGGGCCGTCGACCCCGGCTCCGAGCCCATGATCAGGACGACGTCGGCCTCACCCGCCGCGATCGCGTTGCCCGCCTCGGTGACGAGCTTCTGCGGACTCTGGCCGCCAACCGGTTCGAGCACCACGCGGGCCGGGTCGCCGCCGAGCCGGTTCATCACCGAACGCGGGTAGTTGTTCGACTTGCCAAGGGTCGCCGGCATCGGACCGGAGATCTCGAACTGCCGCAGCCCGAAGACGGTGTCGACGGCCTTCGCGACGCCCTTGGCCCCGGTGTCCGCGAGGGCCACCTCGGCGGCCGCCGTTGCGAGGTCGACCGCCGACATGCCCCGATAGTCCGGGTCGTCGATGCGCTCGGTGAACTGGCCGACACCGACGAGCACCGGAGTACGCGGATCGACCGGCATTACAAACCTCCTGGGAACTGTTAGTTCGACAGGCTAACCGATGACTGGACGCAAAACGAAACTGCGGCCAGATCGCCGATTAGTGGAATCGCGACCCGACCGCAGTCTCGGAAAAACTAGAGGCTTTGCAGGATCTCCCTGGCCAGCGCGGCGGTCTCCGACGGCGTCTTGCCGACCTTGACGCCCGCGGCCTCGAGGGCCTCTTTCTTGGCGGCCGCGGTACCCGACGAGCCGGACACGATGGCGCCCGCGTGGCCCATCGTCTTACCTTCCGGCGCAGTGAATCCCGCGACGTAGCCGACGACCGGCTTGGACACGTTGGCCTTGATGTAGTCGGCCGCACGCTCCTCGGCATCACCGCCGATCTCGCCGATCATCACGATGACCTTGGTCTCGGGGTCCTTCTCGAACGCCTCGATGGCGTCGATGTGGGTGGTGCCGATCACCGGGTCACCACCGATGCCGATCGAGGTGGAGAAGCCGAAATCGCGCAGCTCGTACATCATTTGGTAGGTCAGGGTGCCGGACTTGGAGACCAGGCCGACGGGACCGGAGCCGCTGATGTTGGCGGGCGTGATGCCGGCCAGCGCCACACCCGGGGTGATGATGCCCGGGCAGTTCGGCCCGATGATGCGCGTCCTCTGCCCTTTGTCGACGTTGTAGGCCCACGCATATGCGCTGTCCTGCACCGGAATTCCCTCGGTGATGACCACCAGCAGCGGGATCTCGGCGTCGATGGCCTCGATGATCGCGTCCTTGGCGAATTTCGGCGGCACGAAGACGACCGACACGTTGGCGCCGGTCTCCTTCATCCCTTCGGCGACGGAGCCGAACACCGGGAGTTCGACGTCCTTGCCGACCGAATCCACATGCGAGACGGTGGTTCCCGCCTTTTTGGCGTTCACCCCGCCGACCACCGGGGTGCCGGCCTTCAGCATCAATGCGGTGTGCTTGGTGCCCTCACCGCCGGTGATGCCCTGGACGATGACCTTGGAGTCCTTGTTCAGGAAAATCGACATTGATTGGCTCCCTTACTTATTCGCCAGCTCGGCGGCTTTGTCGGCACCGGCGTCCATGGTCTCGGCCACGATCACCAGCGGGTGGTTGGCGTCGGCGAGGATCTTGCGTCCCTCGTCGACGTTGTTGCCGTCGAGGCGAACCACCAGCGGCTTGTTGGCCTCGTCGCCGAGCATGTTCAGGGCGGTCACGATTCCGTTGGCGACGGCGTCGCACGAGGTGATACCGCCGAACACATTCACGAACACGCTCTTGACCTGCTTGTCGTTCAGGATCACGTCCAGGCCCGCGGCCATCACCTCGGCCGACGCGCCACCGCCGATGTCGAGGAAGTTGGCCGGCTTGACGCCGCCGTGCTTCTCCCCGGCGTAGGCGACGACATCGAGGGTGGACATCACCAGGCCCGCGCCGTTGCCGATGATGCCGACGGCGCCGTCCAGCTTGACGTAGTTGAGGTCGTGCTCCTTGGCCTTGAGCTCCAACGGGTCGGTGGCGTCGCGGTCCTCGAACTCGACGTGGCCGGGCTGACGGAAGTCGGCGTTGGCGTCCAGGGAGACCTTGCCGTCCAGCGCCAGGATCTGGTCGTCGGGCGTGCGCACCAACGGGTTGACCTCGACCAGGGTGGCGTCCTCGGCGACGAAGAGCTCCCAGAGCTTGGAGATGGTGTTGGCCGCGGCATCGAGCACCTCGGCGGGCAGGTGGCCCTGCTCGGCGATGGAGCGCGCGGTGGCCAGGTCGACGCCCTTGACGGCATCCACCGGGACCTTGGCCAGCCGCTCGGGCTTGGTCGCGGCGACCTCTTCGATCTCCATGCCGCCCTCGACCGAGCACATCGCCAGGTAGGTGCGGTTGGCGCGGTCAAGCAGGAAGGAGATGTAGTACTCCTCGGCGATGTCGCTGGCCTCGGCGACCAACAGCTTCTTGACGACGTGGCCCTTGATGTCCAGGCCGAGAATGTTCTTCGCGTGTTCGTAGGCGTCCTCGGGGGTGGCCGCGTACTTCACACCGCCGGCCTTGCCGCGCCCGCCGACCTTCACCTGCGCCTTGACCATCACCGGCGCGCCCACCTCGGTGGCGATTTCCTTGGCGCCCTCGGCGGTGTCGGTCACCCGGCCCGGCGTGGTGGGCACGTTGTGCTTTACGAACAGTTCTTTGGCTTGGTATTCGAAAAGGTCCATGAACTCACTTGTCTTCGTCGGCTTGCAAGTAGGCCTATCGGCAGGCGGCACCGGATCCGGCAACACGCACGGACGAACTTTATCCACACATTGATTCGGCGCCACCCTCGCATCCCGTTGATGTGGCAGACTTCACGGCGGCGCCGGAGGCGGCGGCACGTGATCCAGTTCACAAAAACGTTGGGATCGGGGCCGCGAGGTTGCCAGCCCTGTCCGTTAACCGTTAACGTCCTAGGGTCCAGATAACGGTATGGTCACGATACGAGGACATTTTAGGTTGTCGCAGCATCGACTTGGTCGTTCGCCTGTCCTGGCAGGGGCACAACGCGCATTGCGCGACCGCCGGGTAGCCATGCACCCCAATGAAGTCACCGAAATTCTGCCGCTCGACGGGTTCGACCTCGACGAGTTGGATTTCTCCGACGACGGCATCGACGACGAACTCGACTTCAGCAACGACTCCAACTTCGACAACGCCGCGCAGGTGCTGCTGGCGCCCGAGCTCGACGACCTGAACCAGATCGACGACCTGACCCCGCTTCGCCTCGCTGCTCCCGCGACCCACACCGACGTGCTGGCCCGGGTGCCCGTCCTGTTCGACGCCGACCCGCCTTCCGGTGGCCACCAGGTCACCGACGTCATCGGTGTGCCCCGCCGCGGCGGACAGCACCGCAAGCAACCCACCAGCGCCGCCAAGGGCCGCGTGTTGATCTCGGCGATGGCCGCCGGTGCGGCCGCGGCGGCGGCGCACACCGCGACCAGCCAGGCCGAGACGACGCAGACCGCCACGGTGCTGACCGCCAGCGCGTCGTCGCTCACCGGCACCGCGGGCAGTGACACCACGCGCGGGGCCCAGGTGATCGCCGTGCAGCCCGCGGCCAACGTCGCCGTGCACAACGAGGAACTGGCCAAGGGCGTGGCCTTCGCCAACGACCGCGCCCAGCGCGAGGCGCGGCTGCAGCAGCCGCTCTACGTCATGCCCACACACGGCATCTTCACGTCGAACTTCGGTTACCGCTGGGGCGTGCTGCACGCGGGCATCGACCTGGCCAACTCGATCGGCACGCCGATCGTTGCCGTCTCCGACGGTGTCGTTATCGACGCCGGACCCACCGCCGGCTATGGAATGTGGGTCAAGCTGCGGCACGCCGACGGCACGGTCACGCTCTACGGCCACATCAACACCGCGCTGGTCAGCGTCGGCCAACGGGTGATGGCGGGCGATCAGATCGCGACCATGGGCAACCGCGGGAACTCCACCGGCCCGCACCTGCACTTCGAGGTGCTGCAGGGCGGCACCGAGCGCATCGACCCCGTGCCGTGGCTGGCCAAACGAGGACTTAACGTCGGCAATTACGCTGGTTGAGGTGACCGCGCCGAACGACCCCCGACCTGCTGAACCGCCCTCCGAATCACGGACACGGATCATCCGCCGTGCGCCGACTGGACCAATCCCCACCATCCCGACGTCGCCGACCACGCAGATCCCGCGTCAGGTGCCGTCCGGGGAGCCCACCCGATCGGCGCCCCCCATCCGGCTGCCCGCACCCGCCGATGAGCCCACCTCGACGACGGCCGTGGCGGCCTGCGCGGTCAGCATCGTCAGCGGGTGGGCCACGTCGGTGGTCGCGACCGACCTGATCGCCGGCTGGTGGCGGACCGACCGCCTGTTCTGCATCGCGGTCGCGTTCCTCGCCATCGTGTTCGCGTCCACCACCATCTCCGGCGTGATCATGCTGCTGCAGCACCGGCCGCTGGGGCGCCAGCTCATCGCGGCGGGGGCGGTGGTCGCGGTGCTCACCTACGGCGGCGTGTTCATCGCAGGCGCCCACGTCGCGTGGATCGTGTACACGCTGTGGGTGCTGCCGGTCGCGAGTGTGGTGCTGGCGTTCTACCCACAGCTCAAAGAGTTCGCCGAACAGCGGATCGGCAGCCGTCGGCGTTAGAGCTTGCTGAGCGGGGCGTGGTTGTGCATCAGCTTGACCCGCCCGGAGCTGCCGAAGTCGATCAGTGACATCGCCGATTCGCCGACGCCGGAGACTTCTTCGACCCGGCCCAGCCCGTACTTGTCGTGCGTCACGCGGTCGCCGGGCTGCAACACCAGCAGCGGACGCTTGCCCGCGGCCGAGCGGGTCGGCGCGGTGCGCGGCGTGCCGAACCGGCCGGCACCGCTCACCGGCGCGCTGAACGACGGCGCCGGTGCGGTGCGGCGCCACTCGATGAGCTCCTGCGGAATCTCTTGCAGGAAGCGCGATTCCGGGTTGAGCATGGGCTGCCCCCAGGACGACCGCACGATGGCCCGGCTCAGGTAGAGCCGCTGGCGGGCCCTCGTGATGCCGACATAGGCCAGCCGCCGCTCCTCGGAGAGCTCGGTCGGATCGTCGAGCGCCCGCATGTGCGGGAACATCCCGTCCTCCCACCCGGTGACGAACACCACCGGGAATTCCAGCCCCTTGGCGGTGTGCAACGTCATCAGCGTGACCACGCCGGCGGTGGTGTCGGGAATTTCGTCGGTGTCGGCGACCAGCGAAACCCGTTCCAAAAAGGCCGCCAGCACACCGGTTTCCGGCACGTCCTCGTCGTCGAGACCGTCGTCTGCCTCCTCGCCCAGCGCGGCGGCGTTGGCCTGGTCGATGCTGAATTCGTGTGCGACGCTGACGAGTTCGTTGAGGTTGTCCAGCCGGGCCAGCTCCTGCGGATCGGTGGAGGATTCCAGCTCGGCACGGTATCCGGTGCGCTCGAGCACCGCCTCGACCAGGTCGCCGAGGTCGTCGTCGAGGTGGCCCCGCAGCTCGTCGAGCAGCTGGACAAAGCCCGAAATCGCCTTCTCCGCACGGGTGTTCAGCATCGGCACCTTGCCCTCGGCGGCGGCAACGAGGGCGTCGGCGAAACCGGCGCCGGTGTTCTCGGCGTGCACCGCCACGCAGGCCTCGGCCCGGTCGCCGATTCCCCGGCGCGGGGTGTTCAGGATGCGCCGCATGCTGACCGCATCGCCGGGGTTGTCCAGCACCCGCAGGTAGGCGACGATGTCGCGGATCTCCTTGCGCTCGTAAAAGCGCACTCCCCCAACGACTTTGTACGGAATGCCGGCGCGGATGAAGACCTCTTCCAGCGACCGCGACGAGTTGTTGGTGCGGTAGAACACCGCCACGTCGTTGTAGGTGATCTCGCCCTGCTCAGCGAGCGCGTCGACTTCCTGGGCGACGAACCGCGCCTCGTCGTGCTCGTTGTCGGCGACGTACCCCACGATCAGCTCGCCCTCGCCGGCGTCGGTCCACAGCCGCTTCTCGCGGCGCCCAGAGTTGCGCGCGATCACCGAGTTGGCCGCCGACAGGATGTTCTGCGTCGAGCGGTAATTCTGTTCCAGCAGAATCGTTGTCGCGTCCGGGTAGTCGCGCTCGAAGTCCTCGATGTTGCGGATGGTGGCGCCGCGGAAGGCATAGATCGACTGATCGGCATCGCCGACCACGCACAGCTCGGCCGGCGGCACCTCGTCGGATATCTCGTCGGAGCCCGGCTGATTCGGCGATCCCAGCTTCGCCTCTCCTCCGCCGGCCCCCGGGCCAGCTCCGGTGAGCCTCGCTGAACCGCCGCGCCCCACCAGTTCGCGGACCAGCACGTACTGGGCGTGGTTGGTGTCCTGGTACTCGTCGACCAACACGTGCCGGAACCGCCGCCGGTAGTACTGCGCGATCTGCGGGAAGGTCTGCAGCACCGCCACGGTTTCCCCGATGAGGTCGTCGAAGTCCAGCGCGTTGGCTGTGCGGAGCCGCCGCTGGTATTCGGCGTAGACGGTCGCCACGGTGCGGGCCAGGTCGTCGGATTCGTCGGACAGATTGGACAGGGCCTGGTCGGGGTCGATCAATTCGTTCTTCAGGTTGGAGATCGCGTTGGCCAGCAGCCGCGGCGAATACCGCTTGATGTCGAGGCCCATGTCGCGGCCGATCATCTGCAGCAGGCGTCGCGAATCGTCGGCGTCATAGATGGAGAAATTGGAATTGAGGCCTTTGATCAACGACGCCTGGTTGCGCAGAATGCGCACGCAGGTGGAGTGAAACGTCGACACCCACATCGCGCGGGCGCGATTGCCGACCAGCCGCACCACCCGTTCGCGCATTTCGGCGGCGGCCTTGTTGGTGAAGGTGATGGCCAGCACCTGCCCCACCCCGACACCACGCGCGGCGATCAGGTAGGCGATGCGCCGGGTCAACACCGCGGTCTTGCCCGAGCCGGCGCCGGCCACGATCAGCAGCGGCGGGCCCTCGTGCACCACCGCCTGGCGCTGTTGCGGGTTGAGTCCGTCGAGCAGCTCATCTGCGTCGGACGCGGGCTTGGCATCGGTTGCGTGCACACTCATGTCCGTCCAAATTTACCGCCGTCCACCGACGAGGGGTGGCCAGGCCGCGCCGCGGCCTTTTCAAGCGCGCGCCCGCGGAGGAATATTGAAAGGTGAGGTCAGCCCGCCCGCGTAGCGATTTTGCACCGATACGGCCATTAATGGCACACTCGATCGGTGCTCAGCCTGCAGCCCCGTCGGCAGTTCCGCGACCAACAGTGGTCCCGGGAATGGATAAGCCGATTCTTCTATGGGTATCCCCTAGCGGTGCCCGTGGTCTAGCTGCTCTCGCAGAGCCCCGTGGTCCGCTTCCGGATTCGGGGCTCGTCTCTTTTTGTGAGGCTCGATAACGGATGAGACCAGAACCCCCACATGATGAGAACGCGGAGTTTGCGGAAATGAACACCGAAATGATCGACACCGAACAGCCGACGAACATCGACGACCTGCGCCAGGAAATCGATCGGTTGGACGCCGAGATTCTTGCTGCGGTAAAGCGGCGTGCCGAGGTGTCCCAGGCGATCGGCAAAGCCCGAATGGCCACCGGCGGTACCCGGCTGGTGCACAGCCGGGAGATGCAGGTCATCGAGCGCTACAGCGAGCTCGGCCCGGAGGGCAAGGACCTGGCCATGCTGCTTTTGCGATTGGGCAGGGGCCGGCTCGGCCATTGATCGCTCACCGGTTTGCGCCGGCGAATGATGCGCCGGCGCCCGGATTTCGGCCGCACGCCAGCGGTGGCTCGTTCCCGTCGGACCGCATTAGGGTCGAACTATGACCCGCGTCGGCGACGATGCAGAGCGAAGCGATGAGGAGGAGCGGCGCCAATGCCCTCAGTGCAAACCATTACCGACATCACCGCCACCCCGGCGTGGGACGCCCTGCGCAAGCAGCACGAGAAGATCGGTGACGTCCACCTTCGCCAGTTCTTCGACGACGATCCGGATCGCGGGCGCGAGCTGACCCTCGAGGTCGGCGACCTCTACATCGACTACAGCAAGCACCGCGTCACGCGCGAGACGCTGCGCCTGCTGGTCGACCTGGCGCGGGCGGCCCACCTCGAGGAGCGCCGCGACCAGATGTTCTCCGGCGTACACATCAACACCTCGGAGGATCGCGCGGTGCTGCACACCGCGCTGCGCCTGCCCCGGGACGCCGAGCTGACCGTCGACGGCCAAAACGTGGTCGCCGACGTGCACCAGGTGCTGGACGCGATGGGCGACTTCACCGACCGGCTGCGCAACGGCGAATGGACCGGGGCCACCGGCGAACGGATCAAGACCGTCGTCAACATCGGCATCGGCGGTTCGGACCTGGGACCGGTGATGGTCTATCAGGCCCTGCGCCACTACGCCGACGCGGGCATCTCGGCGCGCTTCGTCTCCAACGTCGACCCCGCCGACCTGGTCGCCACGCTGGCCGACTTAGAGCCTGCCACAACGCTTTTCATCGTCGCCTCCAAGACGTTCTCCACGCTGGAGACGCTGACCAACGCGACCGCGGCGCGCCGCTGGCTCACCGAAGCGCTCGGCGACGCCGCGGTGTCCAAGCACTTCGTCGCGGTATCCACCAACAAGCGCCTGGTCGACGAATTCGGCATCAACACCGACAACATGTTCGGGTTCTGGGACTGGGTCGGCGGGCGCTACTCCGTCGACTCCGCGATCGGCCTGTCGGTGATGGCCGTCATCGGCCGGGAGGCCTTCGCCGACTTCCTGTCCGGATTCCACATCGTCGACGAACACTTCAAGACCGCCCCGCTGGAGTCCAACGCGCCGGCGCTGCTCGGCCTGATCGGACTGTGGTACTCCACCTTCCTCAACGCCCAATCCCGCGTCGTACTCCCGTATTCCAACGACCTGGCCCGCTTCGCGGCGTATCTGCAGCAGCTGACGATGGAGTCCAACGGCAAGTCCACGCGCGCCGACGGCACCCCGGTCACCACCGACACCGGTGAAATCTACTGGGGCGAGCCGGGAACCAACGGCCAGCACGCGTTCTACCAACTGATCCATCAGGGCACCCGGCTGATCCCGGCCGACTTCATCGGCTTCAGCCAGCCCACCGACGACCTGCCCACCGCCGACGGCACCGGCAGCATGCACGACTTGCTGATGAGCAACTTCTTCGCCCAGACCCAGGTGCTGGCGTTCGGCAAGACCGCCGAGGAGATCGCCGCCGAAGGCACCCCGGCCGACGTGGTGCCGCACAAGGTGATGCCGGGCAACCGCCCGTCGACGTCGATCCTGGCCAACCGGCTGACCCCGTCGGTGGTCGGCCAGCTGATCGCGCTCTACGAGCACCAGGTCTTTACCGAGGGCGTCATCTGGGGCATCGACTCGTTCGACCAGTGGGGTGTGGAGCTGGGCAAGACGCAGGCCAAGGCGCTGCTGCCGGTGATCACCGGCGACGCCTCGCCGCCGTCGCAGTCGGACAGCTCCACCGACGCGCTGGTCCGCCGCTACCGCACCGGGCGCGGCCGGGTCAGCTGACTTCGGCCCCACTTCGCAGGCCGGAGCCGAGCTGGCGGACGAAGGTGCGCAGCCGTTCCTGCGTCGCGGTCTGTGGATCGGACAGGTGCAGCTGCAGTAGCTCGCGGCCGGCGGCGTGCAGGATCCGCGCCGTGTATTCCGGCTCGTGCAGCCCCGGGTCGTGGCGCAGCAGTTCACGGACGAAGAACTGGAGCACGACGGCCTGGGAGGCGGCCAGCCGGGCGTACAACTCGGGCGGGGCACCCTGCGGCGGAAACAGGAACAGGCGCCAGGTCGCGGGGTGGGCGTCGACGGCGGCCAGCACGCCGTCGAACGCGACGACAAGGGTCTGGTCCCCGGCGACCGCATCCAACCCGGAGATCGCCTCGGCGAACTGCGCGCCGGCGCGCGCGGCCTCCCGGTCGATCAGCGCGACGAACAGGCCCGCCGGGTCGCCGAAGAGCTGATAGATCAGGGACCGATTGATGCCGGCTTGCCGCGCGATGCGGTTCGGTGTGGCCGCGTGAAAGCCCTCGACGTCGACGATCGCGTGCGTGACGTCGAGGATCTGCTCACGCCGGCCCTCGGCGGTCATGCGCCGCCTCGTGCTGTCCACGGTGGTCACCCTTGACAGCATAACTAACAGCTTGTGAGTATTACTCACGAAGTGTTAGTTAGCCGGAGGTTGTGATGGTCACGTACTACCCCGAACTCGCAAAGCGCGTGCGTAGCCAGCGCGATTTGCAGCCCGACCTGTATGGCGACTTCGACTTCGACCGGCAACCGGATCGCCTGGCCACCGAGCCCGACGTCGAGACCGCGCTGCCCTCGTGGGCCGGCGACCGCGCGCCGATCCTGGCGGACGACCGCGTGATGGAGCTGATCAGCACCGCCACCCTGCTCGGCGACATCGTCGCGGATCCCTATGCGGCCCTGATGAATTCGTACAGCCTCACGCAGCTGATCGACATGCTCAAGACGGCCTGCCGCGAGGGCGTCGAGGCGGTGCCCGACGCGCCGCCCGAGCTCGTGGCGTTCATCGCCGCCATGGAGGCCACGCCGCAGTGGCTCGACTTCGACCTGGTGCGCGAAGGCGCTCGCCAAGAACGCATTCCGGCCGCGCTGCTGGCGCCCTTCATCACGCGGGGCGCCTTCATCGCGACCTTCACCAACAGCTACGCCGCGCTCCCGATGGCGCTGACCGGCGCGCTGTCGGGCAAGCGGGCGGCCCGCCGCGTCAACGAGACGGCCAGCTTCTTCGCCGTCACCACGCTGCCCGGCGCCCTGGACCGCTACGGACCCGGATTCGAGGCGGCCGCCATGGTCCGGTTGATGCACTCGATGGTGCGCTACAACGCCCTGAAGAGATCTGTAAAAGGGGGCCGTAAATGGGACACAGCCATCTACGGCATGCCGGTGCCGCAGGTCGATCAGATGCCCGCCGGGATGATCGGCCAATACCTGTTGGCGCTCAAGGCCAAGCAGGAGGGCCGGAAGGAGTTCACCGCCGAGGAACGCGCCGTCGTCGAATTCGCCAGGTATCGCTGCTTTCTGCTTGGCCTGCCCGAAGAACTGCTGCCCGCCGAGCCCGCCGGCATCATCCACGTCATGCACGCTCGCTCGGGGCTGCTGCGGCACGGATTCGACAGCATCTGCCAAGAACTGGTCCGCGGCACGATGTCGGCCTACCTGCGTCCCGGCACCTCACTGTTCGACCGTTGCGCCGAGGCGGTCGAGAAGAGTTTCAGCAAGTTCACGTTCGTGCGCACGTTCTGCGGCGGCAACAACGACGTCGCCGAGGCCATGGGCGTGACGATGGGGCCAACGGATCTCGTCCGCATCGCGCTGACGGCGCCGTTCATTCTCGGACGTTTCAGCGTCGTGAGCCGGGCCAGCCGCATCCCGGTGCTTCGCGACGTCACCGACGCCTACGTCATCGGGCTGCTCAAGCTCCGGCTGGCGACCTACGGCAAGCCCGAATTCACTACGGATTCAACGCATTACACGCCGGTCGCACACTAGGAGCCTCAGGCGAACGGCTTGGTCAGCGGCGGCGGCAGCACCCGCATCAGCTGCACCAGCGGCGCCCACGGCCACCGCGGGACCACGGCCCGGCCGGGCTCGCGCTCGATGGCGCCGACGAGCGCCTTGACGCCAGTCTCGTTGTCCACCATCAGCATTGTGCTCGCCGACTTCGCGGTCATCTCCGACTCGATGTAGCCGGGCTCGATCACCGTGACCCTGATCGGGCCCTTGGCGTACTCGGCGCGCAGCGACTCGCCCAGCGATGTCAGCCCCGCCTTGCTGGCGCAGTAGGCGGCCTTGACGCCCGGGACGCCGGTGTTGCCGAGCACCGACGAGATCAACACCAGGTGCCCGGAGCCGCTCTTGTTGAACATCTCGAGGGCGGTTTCGATCTGCACCAGCGCGGCCACCAGATTGGTCTCGATGGTCTTCTTGTTCGCCCACAGCTTGCCGGAGCCCAGCTTGGCGCCTTTGCCGATGCCGGCGTTGACGATCACGCGGTCGATGCCGCCGAGTTCGTCGCTGAGCTCGGCAAACACCTTCGGCACCTGGTCGTGGTCGTTGACGTCGAGCGCGGCGATCGCGACCTTTACATTCGGATGCCGTTGTGCCAGTTCGGCTTTCAGCTCGTCGAGCCGGTCGGTCCGCCGGGCGCACAGCGCCAGGTCGCGGCCCTTGGCGGCGAAGGAACGCGCCATTCCGGCCCCCAGGCCTGAACTGGCGCCGGTGATGAGGATCTTCTGGCGAGTCACCCGGGCAGCATATCGACAGGTGTCAAGTCTCGTCCGGTCGGCCGGGAGGTTCGCCGAACGTCGAGTTGATGGGCGATTTTGGGCTGTTTCACCACAACAGGTCGACGCTCGGGCACTCGGCTACTTGAGCAGCCGGGACATCCGCCGGTCGGCGAGTATTTTGCCGCCGGTCTGGCACGTCGGGCAGTACTGGAAGGACTTGTCCGCGAACGACACCTCGCGCACGGTGTCCCCGCACACCGGGCAGGGCAGGCCGGTACGGGCGTGCACCCGCAGCCCCGAACGCTTCTCGCCTTTGAGCGTGGCCGCGCCCTGGCCGACGGACCGGTTCACCGCGTCGGTCAACACCGACATCATCGCCCCGTGCAGCGTGGTGAGCTGCTCGCTGGTCAGCTTCCCGGCCGTGGCGAACGGCGAGATCCTGGCGACGTGCAGGATCTCGTCGCTGTAGGCGTTGCCGATGCCCGCGATCACCTTCTGATCGGTGATGACGGTCTTGATCCGGCCGCTGTTGCCAGCCAGGACGCCGGCCAGGTCGTCGACGGACAGATCGAGCGCGTCCGGGCCGAGGGCGGCGATGCCGGGCACCTTCTCCGGGTCGTCGACCAGCCACACCGCGAGCCGTTTCTGGGTGCCGGCCTCGGTGAGGTCGAACCCCGGCGCGCTGCCGGGGGTGCCCAAATGCACGCGCAACGCGATCGGCCCCTTGCCGGGCCGCAGCGGCGCCGGGGCCAGGTTGTCCGACCAGCGCAGCCAGCCGGCGCGCGACAGGTGGGCGATCAGCAGCAAGTCACCGGCCTGCAGCCCCAGGTACTTGCCCCACCGGTTGGCCGCCGTCACGGTCAGGCCGTCCAGGGCGCTGGTCGGCGGGTCGAACGTCTTGAGCACCGACAGCGCGCCGACGTCGACGCGGCCGATCGTCGATCCGACGGCGTGCCGCCGCAGGTGATCGACCAGCGCTTCGATCTCGGGAAGTTCGGGCACGTGTCTAGTTTGCCGACGAGCTCAGACAGCCCGCAATAAATAGGTATCCATGATCCAGCCGTGCCGGGCACGGGCCTCCGCCCGCAGCGCCACGATGCGCTGTCCCACCTCGCCCACGGTGCCCGCCACCAGCAGTTCGTCGCCGGTCCCCAGATAGGCGCCCCACCAGATCCGGGTGTCGGCGCCGCAGGCCGCAAACGTGCAGTCGGCGTCGAGCATCACCACCGCCGCGCCGGAGAGGCCGCGGGACCGCAGCTGTCTGCCCGTGGTGATGAGCACCGGCTCGCCGACGTCGTTGAGCGGGATGCGGTGTCGCGCCGTCAGCGCCTGGATCGCCGTGATGCCGGGGATGACGTCGAAAGTGAAGTCGACCTGGGCGGCCACCGCGTCCAGGATGCGCAGCGTGCTGTCGTAGAGCGACGGATCGCCCCAGGCCAGAAAGGCCCCCACGCCGTCGGGCCCCAGCTCGGTGGCGATGGCCGTCGCCCAGATACGGGTGCGCGCGGCGTGCCACTCGGAAACGGCGTCGCGGTAATCGCCGCCGGACGACCGCTTCGGGTCGGGCAGTTCGACGAATCGGTAGCCGGGCTCCCGGATGAACCGCGTGCAGATCTCCCGTCGCAGCGCCACCAGGTCGCTCTTCTGTTCTCCCTTGTCCATCGCGAAGAACACCTGAGTGTCGTTGAGCGCCTCGACGGCCTGAACCGTCACGTAGCCGGGGTCGCCCGCGCCGATGCCGATGACGTGAATGTGCCGACCCACCGCTGCCTCCTGCTCGTCGTTGCCTATCAGATTGCCGAATCGTGGACCCGAACATCTAGTCGGAACCACAAGTACCCAGTACCATGGGTACCGTCTGATGCACCCAACGGAGGGACGCCAGGGATGACGCGCGCCGAGACGATGCAGAGCGAAGCGATGGGGAGGAGCGGCGCTGCGCCCTCCGCGGTGAGGCCCGGTGGGCCGAGTCGGGAAGAGTTCTCCGATCGGCTGCTCAAGGGCTCGGTGAAGAAGTCGTACGAGCCGATCGTCGACATCGACTGGGACGCGCCGCTGGACCCGGACAAGTTCTACCTGCCACCGCGGCTGGTCTCGCTCTACGGCACCCCGATATGGGACGAGATGACCCGCGAGCAACAAATCGAGCTGTCGCGCCAGGAACTGGTCAACACCCTGTCGGCCGGGATCTGGTTCGAGAACATACTCAACCAGTCGCTGTTGCGCACCATCCTGCACGAGGACCCGACCAGCTCGTCGACGCATTACAAGCTGACCGAACTGGGCGACGAGACCCGGCACATGGTGATGTTCGGCAAGGCCATCGAGCGCATCGGCGCCAAGCCGATACAGCCGCGGCGGTTGCACCGCTACATCATCAACGCGCTTCCCCTTGCGTTCCAACGCGGTTCGATGCTGTGGGTGGCGGCCCTGATCGGCGAAGAGATCTTCGATTCCCTGCAGCGCCAGATGATGGACGACGCAGAGCTGCAGCCAATCATCCAGCGGCTCATGCGAATTCACGTCACCGAAGAGGCCCGCCACATCCAGTTCGCGCGCGACGGCGCCCGCAAGCGGGTCGTCGAAATGCCGCGCGTCAACCGTTGGTTCATGGCCAACATCAACGGCATCGGCGGCTACTTCTTCCGCTACCTGTTCAGCAACCCGGTGCCCTATGCGCGCACGGGCCTGGATCCGAAACGGGCGCGTGCGACCGCGCGCGGCAGCGCGCACCGGTACGAGATGCAGAAGGCCGGTTTCGCCCCACTGGCGGCGTTTTTGACCGAGGTCGGCCTGCTGGGACCGATCGCTCGGCGCGGCTGGAAGCGCTCCAAGTTTCTGTGACAGACACATCGATCGCGGCCGTCCGCGACGTCGTCGTCATCGGCAGCGCGGGGCGGGCCGCATCTGAGGGGTTGCGGGCGGCCGGAATTCGCGACGTGCTGACGCTCGACGACGCCGCGCGGGCGGTGTTCGACGACGGCGATCACACCTGGGACCTGCGCACCACCGCCGGAGAGACGCTGCGCGCCCGCGTCGTCGTCGGCGCTTCCCTTTTCGCGCCGTGGCTACCGGAGTTCGCCGGGCGCAACGCTTTCCAAGGCGTGGCTTTCCACGCGGCGCACTGGAACCCCGATTTCGACCCGGCCGGCAAGCACATCGCCGTCATCGGCAGCGACTCGACCGCGGGCCATCAGCTCGGGCGGCTCACCGCATCGGCAGCCTCGGTCACCGTCTTCGCCCACGCGCCGCGCCGGCTGGTCTCCGAACTGCTTTTGCCGACGGCCCGCGTCAGGCGCTGGCTGGCCCGCCACACCCCGCGCAAGCAGTCCGGTCGCGCCCCCGCACTCGTCGGATCGGCGATCACCGGGCTCACGGAGTCGGGCATCCGCACCGCCGACGGTGCCCACCACCGCTCCGACGCCATCGTCTACGGCACCGGATTCACCGTCAGCGATCAAGCGCCCGAACTGGTCGGCCCGGCGGGGGTGACCCTGCGGCGGGCCTGGAGCGACGGCTTCGAGCCCTTCCTGGGAGTCGCCCTGCACGGCCTCCCCAACTTCTTCTGCCTCACCGGGCCCGACGCCGGCACGCAGGCGCGCTACGTCGCCGGCTGCCTGGCGCTGATGGCCAACAACGGCGCCACCCGCATCGAGGTACGGCGCAGCAGCTACCAGGTGTTCAACGAGCGCGCCCACCTCGCGCCCGCCCCGTCGTTCGCGGTGCGATCGGCCTTCGACTTGTCGTCCGCCGCCACCCGGGGCACTCAGACCTACGACGGCGAGGCGACGCTGACCATCGCAGGCACGTCCCACCCGGTGCGCGTCCGGCTCAGCGGCCGCCTGGACCCGATCGACGGCCATTACCACTGGCAGGGAACGGTTTTTAGCTCGCCCGCGCAGCCCCTGCCGGACCAGGTGCTCAAGCAGGCGCGCACGGCCACGCTCACGGTCGGCGAGCGGACGGCGCCCGCGCGCATCACCGAACAAACGCCGTGGGGCACGCACTCGGTCGCCGGGGTCGGTGCCCCGCCCTACACAATGAGCGGACTCTGACCGGACGGTATGTGTCGGCACTGATTTCTGCGACACGCGTGACACCCGTTAAATGGGGTAGTCTCGCTAGGCTGATTTCAATCAATACTGGAAGTGGCCAGACGCGCGAAAGAGGTTGATCGCATGCTGGTGCACACGACACGAAGATGAGAGCAGCATGGTCGGGGTGGCAGCGGTAGCGCAGGCGCAACGTCGAAGCGGGTACCGTTCGCGCCCTCGACGGCCCCTAATCGACGGCGCGACGGCGCACCGTACGATTCCTTGCCGGATCGTGACCTACCGCTGCCTTTCGACCACGTTAGGATTCGGATGCCCCAACACGGCACCGAAAACGCACGCGCCCGTCCCCCCGCGGGTCAACTGTCGCGAGCAGCGAGGATAGATGCCAGAACGGAAAGGACCGCCTGCGGTGAGTGCGCTAGCTGAGTCTCCGGGCTCGCTAGCCGTCGAGACCCGGACCGACCAGTCGGTCGCGATCCTGACCGTCGCGGGTGTGCTCGACGCCAGCAATTCCGCGGCATTGCGCGACAGCATCAAAAAGGCCGCCCTCGACCAGCCGTCAGCCGTCATCATCGACGTCACCGGCCTGCGGGTGCCCGCGGAGTCGGCGTTGTCCGCCTTCATCAGCGCGTACCTTCAGCTCGACAGCCAGACCACCGCACCGATCGTGCTGGTCTGCGGCCAGCGGGCCACCCGCGACGCCCTCACCCAGGCCGAGGTCACCCGCTTCATGCCGGTGTATGCCACCCAGAAGAGCGCAACGAAGGCGCTCGAAAAGCTCACCCGTCGCACCATCTATCGTGCCGACGCCCAGCTGCCCGCGAACCTGACCAGCCTGCGCGAGTCGCGCCGCCTGGTCCGCGAGTGGCTCACCGAGTGGGGCCGCCCCACCTTCATCCCGGTCGCCCTGGTGGTCGTCAACGTGTTCGTGGAGAACGTCCTGGAACACACCGGCAGCATCCCGGCGATGCGGATCGAGACCGACGGCGCCTCCGCGACCATCGCGGTGTCCGACGAGAGCACCGCCCCGGCCCAGCGGCTGCCGTCGCCCGCGCAGGGCATCGACGTCTCGGGCCTGGCGATCGTCGACGCGCTGTCGCGCGCGTGGGGCAGCACGCCCACCTCGTCGGGCAAGACGGTGTGGGCCGTCATCGGCCCCGAGAACCAGCTCTAGCCGCCTCCGTACGCGAGCCCTCCTCCCACTCTGCGGGACCCCGCCGCGAGCCAAACTAGAACACGTTCTAATCTCGGGTAACGGTCCTCCCAAGGAAGGCAGATGACGTGCGGTTCACCTACGCAGAGGCAATGACGGACTTTCATAACTACATCCCGCTGGCCAAGGCGGCCGAGGCCGCCGGCTACCACGCGATGACGATCGCCGACAGCATCGCCTACCCCTTCGAATCCGACTCCAAGTACCCGTACACCCCGGACGGCAACCGCGAGTTCCTGGACGGCAAGGAATTCATCGAAACCTTCGTGCTAACAGGGGCATTGGGCGCGGTGACGACGAAGCTGCACTTCAACTTCTTCGTCCTCAAACTGCCCATCCGGCCGCCGGCCCTGGTGGCCAAGCAGATCGGTTCGCTGGCCGCGCTGACCGACAACCGGATCGGCTTCGGCGTCGGCACCAGCCCGTGGCCCGAGGACTACGAGCTGCTGGGTGTCCCGTTCGCCAGGCGCGGCAAGCGGATGGACGAATGCATCGAGATCATCCAGGGCCTCACCAGCGGCGACTACTTCGAATTCCACGGCGAGTTCTACGACATCCCCAAGACCAAGATGACGCCGGCGCCCACCAAGCCGATCCCCATCCTCATCGGCGGCCACGCGGACGCGGCGCTGAAGCGGGCCGCGCGGCTGGACGGCTGGATGCACGGCGGCGGCGACCCGGAGGAACTCGACGGGCTGATCGCCAAGCTGCAGCGGTACCGCGAGGAAGCGGGCAAGACCGGCCCGTTCGAGATCCACGTCATCTCGGTTGACGCGTATACCGCCGACGGCATCAAGCGGCTCGAGGACAAGGGCGTCACCGACGTCATCGTCGGCTTCCGCATTCCCTACATCATGGGCAAGGACACCGAGGCGCTGGACGCCAAGATCCGCAACCTGGAGATGTTCGCCGAAAACGTGATCGCGAAAATCTAGTGGCGGGCGCAAGCGAGGCGAAACCGGGCGGAGCGGGCCGCCGCCATCGGGCTGTGCGTCACAGCGGATCCCATTGGGGCGCACGCTTTTCCATATGCGCCTTCGCGGCCTCGGTCGGGTTGTTGGTGAATCCGCTCAGGATCTGAGTGCGGTTCTCGATCTCGATGGCGTGCCGCAGACTGGGCGCGTCCAGCGCCGCGTTGAGGCCAATCTTGGTCTGCCACACCCCATATGCGTTGTTCGCGGCGATCTCGCGGGCCTTGCGCAGCGCGGCCGGCAGCAGGTCGTCGGCCGGCACCACCTCGTGCACGAGCTGGATGCGGTAGGCCTCGTCGGCGTCGATCATGCGACCGGTCAGCATCAGTTCGCGCGCGACGCCGGCGCCGACGATCTTGGGCAGCAGGTAGCTGGTGCCCATGTCCATCGACGAGAACCCGGCCTTGATGAACGCCGACCCGAACCGGGCGCTCTCCGAAGCGATCCGGATGTCGCTGACCAATGTGAACGCCAGTCCCCCGCCGACGGCGACGCCGTTTACCGCCGCGATCACCGGGATGTCCAGCTCGTAGATCCGGGTGAACAGGTTGGCCAGCCGCACCTGGGAGTCGTAGTTGACCTTGAATGCCGGGGTCGACGGATTCGCGGGCTTGGTCCAGGCTTCGCCGGTGCCGCTCAGGTCGGCGCCGGCGCAGAATCCGCGCCCGGCCCCGGTCAGGATCGCGACGCGGAATCCGCCGCCGCCGAGAACGTCCAGGGCGTCGTCCACCCCGTCGATCAGTGCACCGTCGATGGCGTTCAGGCGCTGCGGCCGGTTCAGCGTGATACGGGCGATATTTTCTTCGAGGGTTTCCAGTTCTACTGCAGGCATAGACCAAACCGTATGCGACGTGGGTTTTTACCGAAGAGGCATACCGTGGTTTCGAGCCGAGACGAAGGAGAGACGATGGCGCGAACCGAGGACGACACGTGGGATGCCGCCAGCAGTGTGGGAGCCACCGCCACCATGGTCGCCGCGGCGCGGGCGGCTGCGACCAGACGACCGCAGCCGGTGATCGACGACCCGTTCGCCGAACCGCTGGTGCGCGCGGTCGGCATTGACGTGTTCAACCGGTTGGCCGCCGGCGAGCTCGACTTCGACGCCGAGGACGGTGGGGTGGGCTTCCCGCGGATGACCGACACGTTCGCCGCCCGGGCCCGCTTCTACGACGACTACTTCGCGCAAGTCACCGAGGCCGGCGTCCGGCAAATCGTCATCGTCGCGGCCGGGCTGGACAGCCGCGCCTACCGGCTGTCCTGGCCGGCGGGCACGACGGTGTACGAGATCGACCAGCCCGAGGTGATCGAGTTCAAGACCTCGACGCTGTCGAAGATCGGTGCCGCGCCCACCGTCGAGCACCGCACGGTCGGCATCGACCTCCGGGAGGACTGGCCGGCCGCGCTGCGGGCCGCCGGTTTCGACGCCGCCGCGCCCACTGCGTGGCTGGCCGAGGGCGTGTTGATCGGCTGGCTGCCGCCGGAGGCCGAGGTTCGGTTGATGGACGACGTGATCGCGCTCAGCGCGCCCGGCAGCCGGTTCGCCGCCGACTATGGGTCGGTCGCCGGAAACTCGCCGCAGGCGACCGAACAGTCCCAGCGGCTGGCCGACACCTGGCGACGGCACGGGCTGGAGTTGGACGTCGCCAATTTGGCATACCCGGGCGAGCACACCGACGTCGCCGCTCTGCTGCAGGGCCGCGGCTGGGATGTGATCAGGTTCAAGCTCGCGGACCTCTTCCAGGCCGCCGGCCTGCCGGAATTGCCCAAGTCCGCACACGAACAGGTCCCGGCCGACACCATCGGCTTCGTCACCGCGGCGCTGAAATAGCCACCGGCTAGCCGCGTTTGGCCAACCAGTCGGCCTGCATCACCAGCAGCGCCATCGCCTCCAATTGCGGTGTGTCCGGCTCGAGTTCGCGATACTTCTGATAGACGTTGACGACCACCCGCTCGGCGTCCAGCCAGCCGGCGTACTCGCCGAGGTCGATAGTGTCGGCGGCCTCGGCCCAGGACAGGCCCTTGCGGTGGGCGGCCTCGGTCTGCTCGGCGACGTGCGCGAGATAGCCACGCACAGCGCGGATTCCGTCCGGGTCGGTAACCGGGCCGTGGCCGGGCACCACGATCGGCGCGTCCAGCGCGATCATCGCGTCGCAGGCCGCCACCCAGTTGGCGATCGGGCCCGCCCACACGATCGGCGTGCAGCCGATGAAGAGTAGGTCGCCGCCGAACAACACCCCGGCGTCGGGCACGTGCACGACGGAGTCCGCTGCGGTGTGGGCCGGGCCGAGGTTCAGCAGGTCGACGCGGCGCCCACCGACGTCGATGGTGAGGTCGCGCTCGAACGTCAGGTCGGCGTTGCGCACCTCGATGCCGCTGAAGTCGAAGTGCCCGAACCGTTCTCGCGTGTACGGGGTCGCGACCGGGCCGAGGTTGCCGGTCTGCACCATGGCGAGCAGCTCGGGCGGCATGCCGTGCGCGATCTCCTCGGCGGTGTCCGTGGCGGCGATGATCCGCACCGAGGCATCGAGTAGCTGGTTGCCGTGGGTGTGGTCGCCGTTGGAGTGGGTGATCAGCGCGTCGGTGATGGGCGCGCGGTCCGTGATCGGCTTCATCGCGGCGAGCATTTCGCGCGTCAGCGCCAGGTCGAACAGTGTGTCGACGAGCAGCGAGGCGCCGTCCCCGGACACCAGCCCGGCGTTGCTCCAGCCGTAGCCGCCGTCCGGCAGCGTCCACGCCCACACTTTGTCGGCGACGTCGTGCAGCCCGCGGGTGTAGGGCAGCCGGGCCGGGGCGCGGTTGACGCGCACCGGCGGGGCGCTGGCGCGGACGGTCTGGCGCGTCTCCCCCAGCCCCTGCACGCGCAGCGTCACGACGTCCCCGGCGCGCAGCCAGCCGGGGAAGGATTCCAGATCGGTCATGCTGAGGTGCTCGATGAGCGTGCAGGTGGGCACCGTGCCCGAGCCGAACACGTCGCCGGGGCGCAGCGTCACGCCACGCGAGGCGTAGGAGATGACTTCGCCGAAGCTCCAGTCCATCTGATCGGTTGAGCCCGAACCGATCTCGGAGTCGTTGACCAGAGCGCTCACCTGCAGGCTCAGCTTGCCGTCGCGGCGGTGTGGCTCCAGCTCGTCGGGCGTGACCAGGTAGGGCCCCAGGGTGACGCCGCTGTCCTTACCCTTGGCCTGCCCGATCGCCAGCTGACCCTCCAGCTGCTGCAGGTCGCGCGCGGACCAGTCGTTGAAGATCATGTAGCCGATGATGGCGCGCTCGGCCTCGTCGACCGTCAGGTCCTTGCCGCTGGCTCCGATGACCGCGGCGACCTCCAATTCGAAGTCCTGCCAAGCGCTTCCAGGCGCGATGGGCGCGTCGTCATACGGCCCGAGAACCGTTGCGGGGCAGGCGAAATAGAAGGCCGGGATGCGGTACCAAGTGTCGGCGAGTTCGCGCCCGGCGCCCAGCGCCGCCTGACAGTTGCGCATGTGCTCCAAGAAGCACAGCGAGTCTCGGATCGACGGCGGGTTCGGGATGGGCGCCATCAGCTTCACGTCACCCAGGCGCACGACGGCCGACGCGGAGCGCAGCGCGCCCTCGCCGGCCTCGCGCAGGCCGTCGGCGCCGCGGCCGACCAGGTCCAGCAGCGTCACCCCCGGCGTCAGAGCGTGGATCTCGTCGCCGGAGAGCACGCCGGTGCGCGGTCCGTCGGCGTCGCGGTAGGTCACCCATTTCATTCGCGTACCACCTCACTTGGTTTCTTGTCCGGCCGCAGCCCGCGCCAACTCGATTGGCGCAGGCGATGATCCGGGGTCCATTCGCTGTAGCGCACCTCGCCGACGAGAATTGGTTCGACGTAGGTGACCCCACGCGCTTCACTTCTTGGCAGTGCAGGGTCGAACGGGGATTGGTCGGTGTGCAACGGTGCCAGCGTCTTCTTGAGGTCGGCCAGGACGCGTTCGGTGAAACCAGTGCCCACTTTTCCGGCGAACCGCAGTCCGCCGTCACCGGGAATGCCCATGAGCAGTGAGCCGATGCCGCTGGTGCGTCCGCCTGCACCGGCCTTCCAGCCACCGATCACGACTTCCTGCGTTTTCCAATGCTTGTCCTTGAGCCACGACGCCGACCGCCGCCCGGGCTGATAGGTGGAGTCGCGCCGCTTGGCGACCACCCCCTCCCAGCCGCGCTGGCCGGAGTGGTCGAGCGCTTGCGCACCATCGCCGGGCAGCAGATCCGGTACGGTCAGATTGCCGGCAGTTCCAAGGGTTTCGAGCAGCTTGCGCCGGTCGTGGTATTTGGCCCGCAACAGCGAACGGCCGTCCAGGTAGAGCAGGTCGAATGCCCAGTACTCGACGCGGGTGGCGCGGCTGCGGTTCTGCATCTCGTTGAAGCTGGGCACCCCGGACGCGTTGAGCGCGACGACCTCACCGTCGATTACCACGTGGTGATCGGTGAGATCATCTGCGATGGAGCACAATTGGGGGTACTCGCCGGTGACGTCGCGGCCGCTGCGCGAGCGCAGCCGCACGGTCCCGTGATCGGCATCGACCAGCAGCCGGTAGCCGTCCCACTTTCCTTCGAAGGCCCACTGGCCTGCCTTCAGCGCGCTCACCGAACCCTCCGAGGCGAGCATGGGGGCAAGCTCGTCGAACTCGAAGGTCTGCTGGTCCTTCATCCGGTGCGCCAGCCACTGGTTGCCGTTGGTTTGAATCAGGGCGTAGCGTCCGGAGATTCGGTTGCCGCGCAGGTTCACGATGACTTCGCCTTTTTCGCCCGAGTCATTGAATTTCTCGGCATCGTAGGTGCCGGCATCCCAGATGACGACCTTGCCTGCGCCGTATTCGCCCTTGGGGATGCTGCCCTCGAAACCGCCGTATTCCAGCGGATGATCCTCGGTGTGCACGGCGAGATGGTTCACCGACGTGATCTCCGGCAGGTTCTTCGGCACCGCCCAGGACACCAGCACGCCGTCGCGCTCCAGCCGGAAGTCGTAGTGCAGCCGTCGCGCGTGGTGCTCCTGGATGACGAACGTATTGCCTTGACCGGCATTGGGTTTCGCCTTGGGCACCGGTTCGGGGGTCTTCGACGCGTCGCGCATGCTGCGGTATTTGATCAGCCGGTCCGGGCCCGAGACTTGATCATCCAAGACATCCAGCGGCTCCAGCAGGTCGCCGTCGCGCGCCACCCGGGCCAACACCTCGTCATAGCGCAGCTGGCGCAGCCCCGGGTCGTCGAGTTCCTCCCAAGTGCGCGGCGCCGCGACAGTGGGATGTTCGCGGCCACGCAGCGAATACGGTGCGATCGTGGTCTTCGCGCCGCTGTTCTGGCTCCAGTCCAGGAAGATCTTGCCGGCCCGCAAGCTCTTGGTCATGGTCGACGTAACCAGCTTGGGCATGGCCTTTTCCAATTGCTGGGCAACGCGTTTGGCCAACACCGAGGCGCCCCGGCTGCTCACCGGCTTATCCAGCGGAGTGTAAAGATGCAGACCTTTGCTGCCGCTGGTGAGCGGGAAGGTGGTCAGGCCGATGTCGGCGATCAGGTCACGCACGGCGCGGGCCACCTTGGCCAGTTGCGCCATCGTCACGCCCTCGCCCGGGTCCAGGTCGAACACCAATCGTGTTGCGGGACCGGGCTTGAGCTCTTCGGATTTGCTCCGCGTCCACTCGGCAACGAACCGCCACTGCGGCACGTGCACCTCCAGCGCCGCCTGCTGCGCGATCCAGGCCAGGCCGTCGGCGCTGTCGATGATCGGATACGTCGTCGTCCCCGACCGGTGAACCACGCTGGCGCGCGACAGCCAGTCCGGCGCGGAAGAGGCCAGCTGCTTTTCGAAAAAAGAAGGCTGCTCAACGCCATTCGGCCAACGCTTACGGGTGGCGGCGCGCCCGGCGATGTGCGGAACCATCACCTCGGCGATCTCGGTGTAGTAGCCGAAGATGTCGGATTTCGTGGTGCCGGTCACAGGGTAGAGCACCTTTTCGGGGTTTGTCAGCTTCACCCGCGGCGCCACTCTGTCAACCTACCTATGGCCTTCGACACTGCAAACGGCCCTGACCACCGATTAATCGTTCTTACTGGCAGCTTATTTTGTGACAAGAGCCACGGAGGGCGTTAGACCCCCGCCAGGCGGGGCACAGGCACACAATGTTTGACCTAATCCCACCCCTATGGCGTCCAAAAAGCGGCGTCCCACTGAGCGACGCGACGCTGGGACTGCATTCAGAACGAGTTGACGTGCCTACTTACGACAGGTCCGCACTGCAGCGGGGTGTCGTTCACATCGGTGCCGGCAACTTCCACCGCGCGCATCAGGCCGTCTACTTCGACGACCTGGCCCGCTCGGGTATTTCAGATCGTTGGGGGGTGACCGGCATCAGCCTCAACTCCTCCAACTGCAAAGACCTCTTGTCGGCACAGGACGGGCTGTACACGGTGGTGCAGCGCGGCCACGATCGCCAGACCGCCCGCGTGGTCGGCTCGATCGGCTCCGTTCACTACGCACCCAACGATGGCGCCGCCGTCCGCGCTGCCCTGGCCGACCCCCAAACCCGCATCGTCAGCCTGACCATCACCAACAACGGGTACTTTCTGAACCCCGTCACCGACGAGTTCGACGCCGACCACCCCGACGTGCGCGCCGACCTGGTCGCGACCGACGGCTACGCGACCGCGTGGGGATATCTGGCCGAAGCCCTCGACTACCGTCGCCGCGCCGGTATCGCCCCGTTCACCGTCCTCTGCTGCGACAACATTCCCGGCGACACGCACCCGGCGCGGATCGCGCTGGTGTCCTTCGCCGCCTTGAAGGACCCCGCGCTTGCCCGCTGGATCGACACCTATGTCGCGTTCCCGTCGACCATGGTCGACCGCATCACCCCGCAGACCTCCGAGTCGGAGTGCAAATTCGTCGAGCAGACCTTCGGTGTGGCCGACAAGTACCCGGTGGTGACCGAGCCGTATCGCCAGTGGGTGATCGAGGATTCCTTCTGTAATTCGCGTCCCCCGCTCGACCTGGTCGGTGCCGAATTCGTCGCCGATGTCCGCGACCACAAGCTGATCAAGACCCGTCTGCTCAACGGGACGCACATCGCGCTCGGGTGTTTGGCCACGCTGGCCGGGTATCAGCGCACCGACGAGGCGATGCGGGACCGCGTCCTCGTCGATTACGTCGAGAAGCTGCTGCGTGACGAGATTCAGCCGCTGCTGCCCCCGGTCCCCGGGATGAACACACCCAACTACCGGGCCACCCTGCTGACTCGACTCGGCAATCCCCGGATGAGCGACCAGCTGTCGCGGCTGGCTCGACGGGGAACGAGCAAGATCGCGCAGTTTGTGATGCCGTCCCTGGAAGAGGCGATCGCTGCGGGACGGCCGCACACGCTGCTGATGCTGGCCGTCGCCGGGTGGGCCCGGTACATGCGCGGCCACGACCTCGACGGGCGCAAAATCAGCCTGGAGGACTCGCAGGCGATCCCGGTGGTTAAGTTGGCCAACATGGCCAGTAGCAACCCCGATCCGCTGTTGGGCCACGAGATGTTCGCACAGGTACGCGCAGTGCCCGGCTTCGCCGAGCGCCTGGCCGAGATGATCGCCGACATCGACGAGCGCGGCGTGGTGCCCACGCTGCGTGATGCGATGCGCAACGGCGAGCGGGAGTTGGTGTCGCGATGAACGCCGGACTGACCTTTGTGCGCGACTTCGACCCGGCGCCCCTCACCACGTTGCTCTGCGACGCCGACGACAACCTGTTCGGCTCGGAGCGCCCGGCGTTCGAGGCATCGACGGACGTGACGAACCGCCTGCTGGTCCGGTTCGGGGTGACGGCCCCGCTGAGCTCCGAGGAGCTGCGCAAGCGGGCCGTCGGGAAGAACTTCCGCACCACCGCCCTCGACCTGGCCGTGCAGTGCGAGGTGCCACTCGATCGGTCGCTGACCCAGGGCCGGCCCGCAGCGGTGGTCGCCTCGGCCGACGACGTGGCGAGCGGCAAAGCGTTGACAGCCGACGAGCTCGAGCGGTGGGTGCTCGAGGAGCGCGAACGCGTCACCGCGCACCTGGCCGCCACCCTGGCGCCCGATCCGGAGGTGCTGGAACCGTTGCGGAACCTCGCGGCGCGCTACGCGCTCGCGGCCGTCAGCTCCAGCGCCACCCAGCGCCTGCGGGGCTGCTTCACCGCCACCGGCCTCGACTCGCTGCTGTCCGAGGCGGTCACCTTCAGCGCGGAGGATTCGCTGCCGGTGCCGACCAGCAAGCCCGACCCGGCGGTGTATCTGCATGCCGGCCGGGTGCTCGGCGTCGAAGCCGAACAAGGGCTGGCCATCGAGGATTCCGTGGCCGGCGTGACTTCCGCGGTCGCGGCCGGCTACGCCACCGTCGGTAACCTGATGTTCGTGCTACCTGACGAACGGGATGGCCGCCGCGCGGAATTGATCGAGGCGGGCGCGGTCGCGATCACCGATTCGTGGCGAGCACTCGCCGATGTCCTGCTGTCGGCCGTGCCGGCCGGAGGTACCCGAACGCGATAACGATCCGGGCTGTGACCCGGGGAGGAGGTGGCCAATGGTGCCCCACGCGATCAACCTGAACAACGCGTCGCTTTCGCAGCTGCCGATCGACGCCCCCAAGTACGACCGAGGCAGCGTCAACGTCGGCATCGCGCATATCGGAGCCGGCCACTTCCACCGGGCGCACCAGGCCGCGTACGTCAACCTGCTGCTGCAGCAGGGGCTGGCGCAGGACTGGGGCATTTGCGGTGTCGGGGTGATGCCCGCGGACTGGACCATGCGCGACGTCCTGGATGGTCAGGACGGGCTGTACACGCTCATCCTGGAAAACCCCGACGGCACCCGGGATGCGCAGGTGATCGGCTCGATCATCGACTACCGTTACGCGCCCGACGATCCCGAGTCGGCGCTGGAGATGCTCGCCGCGCCGTCCACCCGGATCATTTCGCTGACCATCACCGAGGGCGGTTACCGCGACCCGGAGGGGCCCGCGTTCGGGCTGATCGTCGATGCGCTGGGCAGGCGGCGCGATCGCGGCATCGCCGCGCCGACGATCGTGTCGTGCGACAACATCGAGAGCAACGGTGAGGTCGCCAGGCGCACGGTGCTCGCAAGCGCCGAACGCGTCGATCCCGGGTTGGCCGAGTGGGTGTCCGAGCACGCCCGGTTCCCGAGCTCGATGGTCGATCGCATCACTCCGGCAACGACTTTGGAGATGGCCGCGGAAGTGCGGCGCGACTTCGGCGTCAACGACCGGTGGCCGGTGGTGGCCGAGCCCTTCGCCGCCTGGGTCATCGAAGACGACTTCGCCGACGGGCGGCCCCCGTTCGAGCAGGCGGGCGTTCTGGTGGTCGACGATGTCCGGCCGTACGAGCTGATGAAGCTGCGGATGCTCAACGCGGGACACCAATGCTTGTGCTACTTCGCCCATCTGTGCGGCTTCGAGTTCGTCCACGACGCGGCGCAGGATCCGTTGTTCGCCAAGTACTTGCTGTCCTACTTCGAGACCGAGGCCATCCCGACGCTGCCGCCGGTGCCCGGGATCGACCTGCACGAGTACGGCCGCACGCTGGTCGAGCGGTTCGCGAACCCGGCCGTGCGCGACACTGTCGCACGGATCTGCGCCTACTCGTCGGACCGCATCCCGAAATGGTTGTTCCCGGTCATCTGCGACAACCTGGCCAGCGACGGGCCGGTGCAGCTGGCGGCCGCAGCGGTGGCCAGCTGGGCCCGCTACGCCGAGGGCGTCGACGAGTGGGGCGAGCCGTACGAGGTGCTGGATCAGCTGGCGGACTCGCTCATTCCGATCGCCCGGTCGCACCACGAGAACGCATGCGCGTTCATCGAGGTAACCGCGGTGTTCGGCGATCTGGCCCACCAACCGCGCTTCGTCGAGGCGTACCGCTGGGCGCTGGATTCGTTGCACAGCAAGGGAGCTCGGGCGACACTGGCGGCGTTGGTCCAATGACCCGCGGGCTGGTGATCGGCGAGTCGCTCATCGACATCGTCGAGGGAGACGAACACGTCGGCGGCAGCCCGCTCAACGTCGCCGTCGGACTGGGCAGGCTCGGCCGCGAGATCGACTTCCTCACCCACATCGGCGACGACCCGTACGGCCGGCGCATCGCCGACTACGTGAATGCCGCTGGGGTGCAGCTGGTTTCGGAAAGTCGAACCGCACAGCGCACGGCGACCGCGCGGTCGACACTCGCCGAGGACGGGTCGGCCGACTACGTGTTCGATCTGGACTGGCAGCTGTCCGGGACGCCGCCGGTTCCGCCGCCGCTTTTCGTCCACGCCGGATCGATTGCCGCCGTGCAGGATCCGGGCTGCCTGGCCGTCGCGGCCCTGATCGACACCTATCGCGTCTCGGCCACCGTCAGCTTCGACCCCAACGTGCGGCCGTCGCTGATCGCCGACCGCGACCTGGCCGTCGCACGCATCGAACATCTCGTCGAGCGCAGCGACATCGTCAAGGTCAGCGAGGAAGACCTGCGCTGGATCGCTCCCGAACACTCACCGGAGCGCACGGCGCAAACCTGGCTGGCGCTGGGCCCGGCCGTCGTCGCGGTGACGATGGGCGAACACGGCGCGCAGGCGTTCTGCGCAGCGGGTGAGGCGCAGGTGGCCGCCAGGCCGGTCCGCGTGGTCGACACCGTCGGTGCCGGCGACGCATTCATGGCCGGTCTGATCGACGCGCTGTGGGAGATGAACCTGCTCGGCGGCGACCGGCGGCCCGCCCTCGCCCGCATCGGAGCCGACGAGCTGACCGACGCCCTGGTCTCGGCGAGCGCGGCATCGGCGCTGACGGTGGCACGGGCCGGCGCCGACCTGCCCGACCGCGCCGCATTGCGGACCCAATCCTCCTCTGCCCCCGGCAGTTTCATGTAGCGCGACGACTAGCCGACCGACCATCGAGGCGGCCGCCACGCCGGAAAGTCGAGCGTACCCATTCCCCGCTCCGCGGCAACGCTAAATTGGCTCTGGGCGGTCGGCGGTCAGCGGCGCTGCCCGCAGGCATCCACCAGGAGATATGGGCTAGTTCCGTGGCAAAACAGCCAGACCAGTTCGACTGGATCAGTGCCTACCTGGACGGTCACGGCCTTCTGAAACCGTGGCGCCGGATCACGGCGGTCTTCATCGCGGCATTCGCGATGCAACCACTCATCATGCTGTTCAGCTCGGCCGGGCCCGCGCACCCGGTGACTCGAACGGTGACCATCGTCGCGTCCACCTTCGGGGCCATCGGCGCGGGCCTGCGGATGAAGCGCTGGCCGACGCGGCGGGTGTCCGGCATTTGGACGCTCATCAGCATCGTGGCCATCGCCGCGGCGCTCTTCACGCTGTCGAACCCCTACGTGGCGTTGATGGGTTGCGTGACCTTTGCACTGCTCGGCGGTTACGTCGCCTATTTCCACTCCGTCAGCTACGTGCTGGTCAACTTCGCAGTGGCCGCAACGTGCGTGGTGGTCCTGTCGTATCGCGTCCTCGAGGCCACCGGCGACGTCGCACTGGTGGCCGGTTCCCTGATCGTCGTGGTGGGACTCAACATCGGCATGCCCTGGGGCATGCAGTCGCTGGTGCACACGCTGCGCAGCGATCTGCGCAGCTCCGATGTCGACCCACTGACCGGTCTGCACAACCGGCGCTCCTTCTACAACTCGGCGTACGAACTGATCAGGGTTCATCGCGGCACGCCGGGCACGTATCTGGCGATCGCGGTCATCGATCTCGACGACTTCAAGCGGCTGAACGACACGCACGGCCACGCCGCGGGCGATCAGGCGTTGGTCGCCGTCGCCGCGGCGCTTCAGGAGAGCTGTCGCGCCACGGCCGTGATCGGCCGGTCGGGCGGCGAGGAATTCGTCGTCGCCGACGTCGAGACCACGCCGAACCCCGCCGCGACGGCCGAACGGCTGTGCAATGCCATAGCCGTGATGCCCTTTCAGATCACCGCGAGTATCGGCACCTCCAGCGCCCTGCTCAGCACCGGCCGTGCCGCCCCCGTCATGCAACTTATCGACGATCTGATCAGGAACTCCGACGCCGCCATGTATCAGGCGAAACGCGCCGGCGGAAATCAAGTTCGGCACCACGCGCGCGCGGTCCCCCCGCCCGCGTGACGGCATTGACTGTCAACGAGTTTCGCCGCTGCTTATCGGCCGTCGACCCGACAGTCCCAGGTCGTAGCCCTGCCGAGCTGTTTTTGGTACCCGAGGTGCGGGCATACTGATCCCATGCGCTCCATCTGGAAGGGTTCGATCGCATTCGGGCTCGTCAACGTCCCGGTCAAGGTGTACAGCGCCACCGAAGACCACGACATCAAGTTCCATCAGGTGCACGCCAAGGACAACGGCCGCATCCGGTACCAGCGCGTGTGCGAAGTGGACGGCGAGACCGTCGAATACCGGGACATCGCCCGCGCCTTCGAATCCGACGACGGCCAGATGGTGGTGATCACCGACGACGACATCGCCACCCTGCCCGAAGAACGCTCCCGCGAAATCGAGGTGCTCGAGTTCGTCCCCGCCAGCGAGGTCGATCCGATGCTATTCGACCGCAGCTACTTCCTGGAACCGGATTCCAAGTCGTCGAAATCCTATGTGCTGCTGGCGAAGACGCTCGCCGAGACCGACCGGATGGCGATCGTCCATTTCACCCTGCGCAACAAGACGCGGTTGGCGGCGTTGCGCGTCAAGGACTTTGGCAAGCGCGACGTGATGGTGATTCACACCCTGTTGTGGCCCGACGAGATTCGCGACCCCGACTTTCCGGTGCTGGATAAGAAGGTCGAGATCAAGCCCGCCGAGCTCAAGATGGCCGGCCAGGTGGTCGAGTCGATGGCCGAGGAGTTCAACCCGGACCGCTATCACGACGACTACCAGGAGCAGCTGCACGAGCTGGTGCAAGCCAAACTCGAAGGCGGCGAAGCGTTTACGGTCGAGGAGAAGCCCAAGGAGCTCGACGAGACCGAAGACGTGTCCGATCTGCTCGCCAAGCTGGAGGCCAGCGTGAAGGCGCGCTCCGGCTCAGGTTCAGGCGACAAGGCGCCGGCGAAGAAGGCCGCCGGGACGAAATCCGCCGAGAAGAAGGCGCCTGCCAAGAAAACCCCGGCGAAGAAGACTTCCGCTGGGTCCGGAGCCAAAAAGACCGCGGCGAAGAAGGCTCCGGCGAAGAAGGCGTCGAAGTCCTAGGGGTCTACGCCCGCAGGTAGCGACGTGTTCTGGTCGGCCGGTTGATCAGCAGCCTGATTGCCCCGACGGTCAGATAGATCGCGGCCACCATGATGATCAGCGTCAGCGCCGCGCCCCACACCCGCTGGAAACCGGCCTGCTGGGGGTTGGTGAGCTCGGTGTAGATCAGCAGCGGCAGCGAGGCCATGTTGCCGTGCAGCATGTCGAGGTTGATGGACCGGGTGTAGCCGACCAGCACCAGCACCGGCGCCGTTTCGCCGATGACGCGGGCCACCGACAGCAGCACACCGGCGGCGATGCCCGGCGCCGCCATCGGCATGACGATGCGCATGATGGTCTTCCATTTGGATACGCCCAACGCGTAACTGGCTTCCCGCAGTTCGTCGGGCACCAGCCTGAGCATCTCTTCGGCAGAGCGCACCACCACCGGCAGCATCAGCAGGACCAACGCCAACGACACCGCGAACCCGCACTGCTGGAATCCGAGGGTGGCGATCCACAGGCTGAAAACGAACAGCGCCGCGACGATCGAGGGCACCCCGGCGAGCACGTCGACCATGAAGGTGGTCACCCGCGCCAGCCGGCCGGAGCCGTACTCGGCGAGGTAGACGGCGGTCATCAGACCCAGCGGCACGGCCAGCATCGCGGCGACGCCCGCCTGTGCCAGCGTCCCGTACAACGCGTGGTAGACCCCGCCGGCGAACTCCTCGGGCAGCACGCCGCGCAGCGAGTGCGTCCACCAGCCCGACCGGGTCACGCCGTACCAGCCTCTGGAGATCACCACCGACAGCACCCACACCAGCGGTACCAGCGCGACGAGGAACGCCGAGAAGAAGAAGACGGTCGCGACGTTGTTCTTGATCCGCCGCCGGATCGCGACGGGCGCGAATACCGCTGCCTTGACCGGCTTTTCCAACGTGTCGAAGGTCATCCGTTGACCTTCCCGCCGGCCACCGCGCGAGCGACCACGTTGACGATGAACGTCAACACGAACAGCGCAAGCCCCGCAGAGATGTAGGCGCCGGTGGGCAGCGCCTCGCTGAATTCGGATGCGGCGGAAGCGATCTTGGAGGCGAAGGTGTAGCCGCCGTCGAACAGCGACCAATTCCCGGGATGGGCGGAGGCGCGCAGGATGATGAGCACCGCCACGGTTTCGCCCAGGGCGCGGCCCAATCCCAGCATCGATGCCGCGATGACTCCGCTGCGCCCGAACGGCAGCACGGTCATGCGCACCACTTCCCACTTGGTGGCGCCCAGCGCGAGCGCCGCCTCGATCTGCATGCGGGGGGTCTGCCGAAAAACTTCGCGCGACACCGAGGTGACGATCGGCAAGATCATCACCGAGAGCACCACGGCGGCGGTGAAGATCGTGCCCCCGCCGACCAGGGAAACGTTGCCCGCCTTGAACAGAAACAACCACTCCAGGTTGCGATTCAGGAATTCCGCGATCGGCTTCAGCGTGGGCGCCAGCACGAAAATGCCCCACAACCCGAAGACGATCGACGGCACCGCGGCCAACAGGTCGACCATGGCGCCGAACGGACGCGACAGCCGCGTGGGTGCGTATTGCGTCAGGAACACCGCGATCCCGATCGCGATCGGGACGGCCAACACCAATGCCGACAACGAACTCAGCACCGTGACCATGAACAGGTCACGAATGCCGAACGCCAGGCGCAGCGGATTCGTGGTGTCGAACTGAGAACTGGTGAAGAAGTTCGCCGTGTTCGCGCCCAGGGACGGGATGGCGCGGACCAACAGGAACACCGCGATCAGCACCACCGCGATCACCACAGTCGAACCGGCGGTCGACGCGATGGCGTGAAAGATCCGGTCGGCCCGCCCCAGGGCGCGGGTGTTCGCCACTTTGAGGGTCGGGACTCGTCCAGCCTGATCCACCGGTGGGGCCGCTGAACTTCGAGTCATGACTTCCTCGGCTTAGCTGATGGCGTTGACCGCAGCCGACAACCTCGACTTGAACGAGTCTGGGATAGGAATATATCCGTTGTCCGCCAAACCATTCTGACCGGCGCCGATGGCGCTCTGCAGGAAGGCCTTCACGGCCATACCGACCTGGGCGTCGGGGTATTTCGAGCACACCACCTCATACGTTGCCAGCACGATCGGATACGAACCGGCCTGCGCGGGCTTGTAGAACGAGATGGTGTCGAGCACCAGGTCATTACCCTGCCCCTTGATCGCGGCCCCCGCGATCGTCTTGCCGACCGAGTCGCTGCTGATCGCCACCGCATCCGGCCCCGCCGACGTGACGACTTTGGCCATGTTCAGGTGTTGCGCCTGGGCGAAGGACCATTCGTTGTAGGTGATCGAGCCGTCGGTCGCCTTGACGGCCGCCGACGTGCCGTCGTTGCCCTTCGCGCCCTCGCCGACACCGCCCTTGAAGGTCTTGCCGGCGCCCTTACCCCATGCGTTGTTGGAGGCGGCGTCGAGATACTTCTGGAAGTTGTCCGTGGTGCCGGACTCGTCGCTGCGGAACACGACGTGCACCGGCTGGCTGGGCAACGTCGTTCCGGGGTTCAGCGCCTGGATCGCGGGATCGTTCCACGTGGTGATGGCGCCGTTGAAGATTTTCGCGAGCGTGGGACCGTCCAGGTTCAGCGAGCTCACCGTGTTGATGTTGTAGGTGACCGCGATGGGACCGAACACCGTCGGCAGGTTCCATGCGGGGGCGCCGCCGCAGCGCTGCTGCGCGGCCGTGGCCTCATCTTGGCTCAGCGGCGAATCGGAGCCGCCGAAATCCGTTTGGTTGCCGGTGAATTCGCGAATCCCCGCGCCCGATCCGTTGGGCGTGTAGTTCAGCGTCTGATCCGGGCAGGCCTGTTCGAACGCCTTGACGAAGCGCGTCATCGCGTTCGCCTGCGCCGTCGACCCGCTGGCCTTCAGCGTCTTTTTCCCGCCGCAGGCAACCTTGCCCGAGGGCGCACCCGTCGTGGCACTTCCGCCGCTGGCGTTGTTGTCGCTACCGCATCCCGAAATCAGGAATGCCCCGGCAGCCACCACGCCGACCACGCCACTAAACCGGTTGAGTCTCATTCACTTCCTCACGTCGAAGATTGACCGCTGCAGCCCGTTGCCGCGGTCCGCCACCAACCGTCTTATCCGCGGTCGCAAAGCGGCAGTAAGAATGGGTTAACGTTCGGCAAATTTGTCTCGACTGTCGTCGTCGGACTAGGTGGCGCGCCCCCTCTCGCAGTCACCCCGGGCCGAATCTGGAATATACCCACTGAGGGTCGATCCATTTTGGCCGCAGCCCCGCTGGATATCGGGGCTTGCCACAGCGGGCCTGTGTGCGAAACTAGAACCTGTTTCAGAAATGCCGCGAACCGAGACGGCGAGGCTGCTACCGTTTCGGCCGACAGCTCAATGAAGAGAGGCCGTAATGATCCTTGACAGGTTCCGTCTGGACGACAAAGTCGCCGTTATCACCGGTGCAGGCCGCGGCCTGGGCGCAGCGATAGCGGTCGCTTTCGCCGAAGCGGGCGCCGACGTCGTCATCGCCTCGCGCACCGAATCTCAACTAGAGGCCGTCGCAGAACAGGTCCGCGCCGCGGGTCGCAAGGCACACATCGTGACCGCCGACCTGGCCCACCCCGAGGCCACCGCTCAGCTGGCCGGTGCGGCCGTCGAGGCGTTCGGGAAGCTCGACATCGTCGTCAACAACGTCGGCGGCACCATGCCCAACACGCTGCTGACCACCTCGACCAAGGACCTCAAGGACGCTTTCACCTTCAACGTCGCCACCGCTCACGCGCTCACCATCGCGTCGGTGCCGCTGATGCTGGAGCACTCCGGCGGCGGCAGCATCATCAACATCACCTCGACCATGGGCCGGCTGGCCGGGCGCGGCTTCGCCGCCTACGCCACCGCCAAAGCCGCGCTGGCGCACTACACCCGGTCGGCCGCACTGGACCTGTGCCCGCGGATCCGGGTGAACGCCATCGCGCCCGGCTCGATCCTGACCTCGGCACTGGACGTGGTGGCCTCCAACGACGAATTGCGTGAGCCGATGGAGAAGGTGACACCCATGCGCCGCCTCGGCGACCCGGTCGATATCGCCGCTGCCGCAGTGTATTTGGCGTCACCGGCCGGAAACTTCCTGACCGGCAAGACGCTCGAGGTGGACGGCGGCCTGACGTTCCCCAATCTCGACATCCCCGTCCCGGACCTGTGATCGCCGACCGCTAAGGAGCCCGCTATGCCCATCCCCGTCGTCCAACTGGGCACCGGCAATGTCGGTATCCACGCGCTGAGGGCGCTCATCACCAACCCCGAATTCGAGCTCCGCGGCGTCTGGGTGTCGTCCGACGCCAAGGCCGGCAAGGACGCGGCAGATCTTGCCGGCCTTGCGGATTCGACTGGAGTGCTCGCCAGCACCGACCTGGATGCCGTGCTCGCCACCGGCCCCAAGTGCGCGGTGTACAACGCACTGGCCGACAACCGGCTGCCCGAGGCGCTCGAAGACTACCGGCGCGTCCTGGCCGCCGGGATCAACATCGTCGGCAGCGGCCCGGTGTTCCTGCAGTACCCGTGGCAGGTCATCCCCGAAGAACTGATCAAGCCACTGGAAGATGCTGCGCGCGAAGGCAATTCGAGCCTGTACGTCAACGGCATCGACCCCGGATTCGCCAATGACCTGCTGCCGCTGGCCCTTGCGGGCACGTGCCAGAGCATCCAGCAGATCCGGTGCATGGAGATCGTCGACTACGCCACCTATGACAGCGCCGCGGTCATGTTCGACGTGATGGGCTTCGGCAAGCCGATGGACGACCTCCCGATGCTGCTGCAGCCCGGTGTGCTGAGCCTGGCGTGGGGCTCAGTGATCCGGCAGATGGCTGCGGGCCTGGGCATCACGCTCGACGAGGTCACCCAGAGCTACGTGCGCGAACCGGCGCCCGAGGACTTCGACATCGCGTCGGGGCACATCGCCAAGGGCACGGCCGCCGCGCTGCGGTTCGAGGTGTTCGGCATGGTCGACGGCAAGCCCGCCGTGGTCCTCGAACACGTCACCCGGCTGCGCCCGGACCTGCAGCCCGAGTGGCCGCAGCCCGCGCAGGAGGGCGGCTCGTATCGCATCGAGATCACCGGCGAACCCTCGTACGCCGTCGACGTCTGCCTGGGCAGCCCCAACGGCGATCACAACCACGCCGGGCTGGTCGCCACCGCGATGCGGGTCGTCAACGCGATCCCGGCGGTGGTGGCCGCCGCACCCGGCATCGTGACAACCCTCGACCTGCCGCTGGTGCCCGGCAAGGGGTTGTACCTGCCGGCGTGACGCCCCACCCGGCATGAAACGCGCCCCTTCGGCGTTGCCTAGTGCAGTCGCGCGGAAGGGGAAAGCGATGTCGAAACGACGGGTCCTGGTCAGCGGGGCGTCCAAGGGTATCGGCCGGGCGGTCGTCGACCGCCTTGCCGCCGAGGGCCACGAGCCAATTGGGTTGGCGCGCACGGCACCGGCGGACTTCCCCGGGCAATTCCACGAGGTGGACCTGGGTGACCGGGCGGCGACTGCGGCGATCCTCGACGCGATCGTCGCCGGGGGCCGCGTCGATGCGGTGGTCAACAACGTCGGCCTGGCGCGATTCGGTCACATCGGGTCGATCGACCTCGACGACCTGTCCCTCGCCTACGACATGAACGTGCGCACCGCGGTCCAGGTGGTGCAGGCGGTGCTGCCCGGCATGGTCGAGGCCGGATGGGGCCGCATCGTCAACGTCACGAGCCTGACGACGCTCGGTGTCGCCGAACGGACCCCGTATGCCGCGTCGAAGGCCGCGTTGGAAACCTGCACCCGCATCTGGGCCGGCGAGCTCGCGTCGACGGGCATCACCGTCAACGCGGTGGCGCCCGGCCCGATCGAGACCGAGATGTATCGCGGCCTGAGCCCGGTCGGATCGGACCGCGAGGCGCGGGTGCTCGACCGGCTGCCCATGCACCGGGTCGGCACCCCCGCCGAGATCGCGCATGTGATCTGCATGCTGCTGCACGAGGACGCCGGATACATGACGGGCCAGATCGTGCGCGTCGACGGGGGCGGCAGCATCGGCGTCGCCTAGCCGCAAACGCTGTGCCGGTTGTGCGCTGGTCCGGGGGCCAACGCTACGGTTGGTGTCGATTGACTTCACTGTTTTCATCGGTAATTCGGATTGAGGATCGACACGTTGGCGCAGGACACCGCGGCCTCACTCAAGACGAGCTGGTATCTGCTCGGGCCGGCGTTCGTGGCGGCGATCGCCTACGTCGATCCCGGCAATGTCGCGGCGAACGTCAGCGCCGGCGCGCAGTACGGCTACCTGCTGCTGTGGGTCATCGTCGTCGCCAACGTGCTGGCGGGCCTGGTCCAATATCTTTCGGCCAAGCTCGGATTGGTGACCGGACGCTCCCTGCCGTCGGCCATCGGCAAGCAGATGAATCGCCCACTGCGGCTGGCCTTTTGGGTGCAGGCCGAATTGGTCGCCATCGCAACCGATGCCGCCGAGGTGGTCGGCGGCGCCATCGCGCTGCACATCCTGTTCGGGCTGCCGCTGCTAGTCGGCGGCATCATCACCGGCGTGGTTTCGCTGCTGCTCCTAACGCTGCAGGACCGGCGCGGTCAGATCATCTTCGAGCGCGTCATCACCGGCTTGCTCGCCGTCATCGCAGTCGGATTCGCGGCGAGCTTCTTCGTCGCAACGCCGCCGCCCGATGCCGTGCTCGGCGGCCTGGTGCCGCGGTTCCACGGCGCCGAGACCGTGCTGCTGGCGGCCGCGATCCTGGGCGCCACAGTGATGCCGCACGCGGTGTACATGCATTCCGGTCTGGTCCTCGACCGGCACGGCCATCCCGAGGAGGGACAGCGGAGGCGCCTCCTGCTGCGGGTCACCCGGGTGGACGTCGTGCTGGCGATGGCCGTGGCCGGAACGGTGAACGCCGCGATGCTTCTGATCGCCGCAATCAACCTGCAAGACCGCGACGTGTCCGCATCGATCGAGGGCGCCTACACCGCCATCCACTCCACACTCGGAACGACGATTGCGGTGCTGTTCGCGATCGGGTTGCTCGCGTCGGGCCTCGCGTCGTCGTCGGTGGGCGCCTACGCCGGCGCGATGATCATGCAGGGGCTGCTGCATCGGCGGGTCCCGATGGTGGTGCGCCGCCTGGTCACGCTGTGCCCTGCGCTGGCGATTCTGGCGCTGGGCTTCGACCCCACCCGCGCGCTGGTGCTCTCGCAGGTCGTGCTGTCGTTCGGAATTCCGTTCGCGGTGCTTCCGCTGGTGATGCTCACCAGCAACCGCAAGCTGATGGGCAAGGACACCAACCACCCGGTGACGACGGTCCTCGGGTGGGCGGTGGCGCTACTGGTGAGCGTGCTGAATGTGGTGCTGATCTACCTGACCGTGAAAGGGATGTAGCCGACGCCGCGGCGGTCCTCCGCTTGCCTCGATATCGGAATCGCATAGTCTGACTAAATGTTTGTTCGCCGGAGAGTAGGCCGCTGAATGCGGGCCCGCCGGCACCCCTACTTCGCCTACGGGTCCAACCTGTGCGTCAACCAAATGGCGCAGCGCTGCCCCGACGCCGTTGATCCCCGGCCAGCGGTCCTGTCCGATCACGATTGGCTGATCAACGAGCGCGGCGTCGCGACCGTCGAGCCTCTCGCCGGCAACGAGGTGCACGGGGTCGTCTGGCAGCTTTCGGATCACGACCTGGCCGTCCTGGACAGCGCCGAGGGTGTGCCGGTGCGCTACCGGCGTGACCGGCTGACCGTGCGTACCGACGACGGACCCGAACCGGCCTGGGTGTACATCGACCATCGGGTGACTCCCGGTCCGCCCCGGCCCGACTACCTGCCCAAGATCGTCAACGGGGCCATCCACCACGGGCTGCCGCAACGCTGGGTCGAGTACCTGCGCCGCTGGGATCCCGCGAACTGGCCCCGGCCGGTCTCGGCAAGAAAGGCGTCAACGCCCGCGCCACAGTCGCTTTCGGAGTTACTCGCCGAACCGGGCGTGGTCGAGACGAGCCGGCTGCGGTCGCGCTTCGGGTTTCTCGCCATCCACGGTGGCGGCCTGGAACAGATGACCGACGTGATCGCCGAGCGTGCCGCGGAGGCCGCCGACGCGTCGGTGTACACGGTGCGCCATCCAGACCGCTACCCGCATCATCTGTCGTCGATGATGTTCAATCCCAACGAATCCGAGCGGCTCGCCGAGTTTCTCGACCATGTCGACGTGGCGGTCTCGCTGCACGGCTATGGCCGCATCGGGCGCGGCACCCAGCTGCTGGCCGGCGGGTGCAACCGCGTCCTCGCCGACCACCTGGCCAGCCATATCGACGTCAGCGGCTATCAGGTCATCACCGATCTCGCCGACATTCCTCGCGAGTTGCGGGGGCTACATCCGGACAACCCGGTCAACCGGGTCCGTCATGGGGGGACACAGTTAGAACTGTCAGTTCGCGTCAGGGGCCTTAGCCCGCGCAGCCCGTTCCCGGGCGCTGACGGTTTGTCGCCGGTCACCACCGCCCTGGTTCAGGGCTTGGCGGCGGCGGCTCTTTCCTGGTAAGTGTTCTTGAGATTATTGAATGGAGGACGTTGGTGGCCAAGGATTTTCGTTTTGGGATGAGCATGCGCTGGATCAAGTCGCGCGAGGCATTCGTCGAAAAGGTGAAGCAGGCTGAAGATCACGGGTTCGAGATTCTCTGCGTACCAGATCATCTCGGTGCGGCATCCCCGATCGCCGCGCTGACTGCCGCGGCCATGGTCACCACCAAACTCAAGCTGAGCATGTACGTGCTCAACGCCGCGTTCTACAAGCCGGCCCTGCTCAGCCGGGACCTCGGCGATGTGGACAAGCTCAGTGACGGCCGACTCGAGGTCGGCCTCGGAACCGGTTACGTCAAGGAGGAATTCGAGGCGGCCGAGCTGCCCTACCCCAGCGCCGGCGCCCGGGTCGACAACCTCCTGCACATGACCAAGTATTTGGCGGAGCACCACCCGAAGATGCCCATCCTCATCGCGGGCAACGGTGACCGGGTGCTGACCATCGCCGCTCAAAACGCCCACATCATCGGGCTGACCGGTTCGAGGGTGAAGGAAGACGCGGACGACCCGCTGACCGAGCGCGTCGAGTTCGTCCGCAAGGCGGCCGGCGATCGGTTCGACTCGCTGGAGCTCAACCTGGCGATCACGGCGATGCCCCGCGAAGGCGAGACCATGCCCGACCTGAAGATGACCCGCGCGTACGCGCCGGACCAGTCCGACGAGGAGTTGCTGGAGCAGACCTCGGTGCTAAGCGGGACGCCGAGCCAGATGGCAGACAGGCTGCGGTTTTACCGCGAGAAGTACGGCGTCACGTCCGTCACCGTGCAGGACAACCACATCGCCAACTTCTCGAAGGTGATCGCCGAGCTGAACTGACCGCCGGACGGCCTTGACCTGAGCCTGGGGCTTTTCCCGTAAGCTCAGCGCGTCCGCCCTCGTAGCTCAGGGGATAGAGCACGGCTCTCCTAAAGCCGGTGTCGCAGGTTCGAATCCTGCCGGGGGCACCCATGTTTTAGCAGGTAGACGAGGTTCTCCGGGTGTTCGCTTACTAACCTTGACTTCTCCTGGTCGGTGCTCGGTCGGTGACTGTGTGGCATCAGATGACTCACGCTGGCCGGCGATGGTCAATTGCGCGGCGACGTTAAGTCGCGAAGCGATGTCGTCCAAATCTGTCGGAAACAGACCCGCGTAGTGGTTTAGCGTCGTCGCCGCTGATTCGTGACCGAGGAGGCGCGCGACAGCGACGACTGACGCACCTTCCTGGATGGCCAGCGACGCGGCGGTGTCGCGCAAGTTATGCGGAGTGATTTTTAGTCGCAGCGCCGCGACCGCGGAATCGAAAACGTCACGTCGCCAGTTGCGGTTGCGCAGAGGCGTGCCTGTAACGGAAGGAAAGACCAATCCATCGGGCTTGCACTGGGTTTTGTAGTCCGCGAGCTCTTCCGACACGATTGCGGGGATCGGAACGGTGCGCGCTTGATGGTTCTTGACCGGCGACAACTCGCCTCGGGGCGCCTCCTCGGAATACGCCCGCGAGACACGCAGCACCCTGCTTTGCAGGTCAACATCGGACCATCGCAGAGCCGCTAGCTCCCCCCACCGCAGCCCGCAGTAACCGGCGACCAGCACTAGCAGCCGATCTCTGGCTGCGTCGAAATGTCCTGCAAGCCGCCAGAGTTGGGTATGTGTCAGCGGTCGCGGCTCGTTGCCCTGCACCTTCGACAACCGGATGCCCGCGGCCGGATTGCGTTGTATCACGCCGTCTCGGACGGCGTAATCAAACACCCGCCGCAGAACGCCGAGTGAGTGACGGGCGGTCGCAACTGATTGCGTTCGTGACAATTCAGCAGCCCAGGCCTGCACCTCAGACGGCCTCACCGACATGAGTGGCCGACGTCCGAAGGTCTCGGCGATCTGCTTCGCGACCACACCACGGATCTTGCGCTCGGTGGCAGGTTGTCGAGCTGGCTGCGCATTTAGCCAGATCTCACACCACTCTCTGACTGACCTATCACCCGCTGCAGGGTCAGACCAGACGCCCGAACGCAGGCTATCCACCTGGCGCCGTTCCCACTCTTGCGCGTCACGTTTTCGCGGAAACGTCCGCGATGCCACATAGCGGCCCCGGTAATAGACACGCGCCCGATAGACCCACGTACCCCCGGGACCTTCACGTCGCTCAATCACCCTGCCCGCCAACGTGATTCGCGTCGAGAGTTGAGCCACTCATCGACCTCGCCAGGATCCCACCGCAGCGCGGTGCCAACGCGGATCGCGGGTGGACCATCGCCACGCAGGCGCCACGCACGTATACAACCCACGCTCACCGTCAGCCGCTCCGCCAACTCCTGGATCGTCAGGAGCTCGCCGGGCGAATGTTTACCATCTAGCAGCAGCTTCGAACGTCCCGAAACCCTGGCCACCTTTTCTGGTATCTGTGACGCAGCCATCGTGCTTCCTTTGCGGCGGTGGTGTCTACTTAGCTGGGATCATCGGACACCACCTGGGCGTTTCGCTACCACTAATGCCAAGTTTGCCGTAAATCGGCCTAGTTCGTCATGGTCGGACCATCGCGGTCAGCACCGGGAAGCTAAAGCTGCTGTTGGCGCCCGGCAGGGCGATAACGATGGCCAGTGCCTACTAACCTCCCTTGCCGGTGGGCCGCCGTCGCAACCTCCGGGCTTTGGGGCCACCGGCGTCAGAGTAATAGGTACCGGGCGCAACTGCCCCGCCGGGCGGTAGGTAGCCAGCGGCCGAGTTCCGCAGCTGCCATATCAGGGCAGGGCATAGCAAGTTGACCGCGTATGAGACAAGGTAATTAGCCGCGAACTCGTCGCTGGGGGTGACGTCACTCTTGACGTCACCCATGACTTGCCCGTAGGCCTCGCCCCGACCGACCTTGTCGCAGATCCCGTGGCCATAAGTAAGTGCATCGTTGTTTGGGAAGCCGTAATGGCGCCGCACCACCACGTCGTAGACATATTCGACCTCAGGCGCCGGGGCGGCATGCGCCCGCGGTGGCGGCGTCAGCACGAGCAAGCCGAAGGCAGCTGCGCCGACGATCAAAGTGACCGGCGAGGCACGGCCCTTCGTGGCTGGGGGCTCGAATGACCGAGCCACGTCGCCGCACTCCGACCGCCGAAAAGTATGAGTCGGTCGACCTGCTGATATGACCGTGCTTCGCACGGCTATCGACATAGATCCAGACGTTAAACTATATAACGGATAAGGTCTCGGCCAGTCGCCAGAAGTCCAGCCAGATCACTGACCGGCCGGTCTGTCTGGGATTCTCACGACGAGATGGGCCAACGGATAGAGCGCCGACAGCTGTGCCTTCGTCAGATCCTCCGGAACGTCTCGCCCGGCATCCTGGGCCAGCGTGTGCAGATAATTTAAGTTGACTCACTGTGCTGGCGCTCCAGATGTGACGAACGAAGTGTGGCGCGAATGACCTTGCCTGCGCTGTTCAGTGGCAGCTCGGCGACCGCATACCAATAGTGCGGAATCTTGAAGCCGGCGAGCGTGACCCGAGCGAAGGAACCGAGCTCCTCGGGCCGTGGCGGATGAGCCGGGTCTGTCGGAACAACGAACGCGGCCAAGGTTTCTCCGAGTCGCGTATCCGGCACGCCCACAACGCCCACCGCAGCGACCGCGGGGTGGGCACTGAGCACATTCTCGACTTCCAACGGATAGACGTTCTCCCCGCCGCGAACCACCATATCGTGCCGACGACCGCAAAGACGGAGATAACCGTCGGCATCCAGCACACCCAGATCACCGGTGTGCAGCCACCCGTCGGCGGCCTGAGCGGACAGGTGCTCCGCGGCGGCGAGCACTTCGCCGATTCCCGCCCGGTCCGGCTTGTCGATCTGCAGACGAAGACCGCTCACCGGCCGACCGACGGTGCATAGAACGTCGGGGTTCTTGACCGCGGCCAATCGATGGTCGTTCGGACCTAAACTGGTGATCGGGCTGCCCTCGGTTTGTCCGTAGAGGCTGACCACCGCGACGTCGGGCAGGACGTCGAGAACGCGTTGCAACGTCTCGACGGTGCAGATGCAGATGCAGATGCAGATGCAGATGCAGATGCAGATGCAGATAGACGTTAGATCCGGACGAACACATTCTTGGTTCGCAGGAACTCGAAGAGTCCTTCCCGGCCGCCTTCGCGGCCGTACCCACTCTGGTTGTAGCCGCCGAACGGCGCCCCCGGGGGGAGCCCGGATGTCCCGTTGACCGATATCGTTCCAGCCTGCAGTAGCGGTGCAATCCGGTGGACGCGGGCGACGTCGCGCGTCTGTACGAAAGCGCCCAGGCCATAAGGGGTTGCGTTGGCGATTTCGACGGCTTGGTCCTCGGTGTCAAACGGCGTGATGGCCAGCACCGGGCCGAACACTTCCTCTTGCGCGACAGAGCTATGGGGATCGACGTCTATGAGCAGGGTCGGTTCGATGTAGTAGCCACCGGCAATGTCGGGGGCAAGCTCATCCGACGGTGCGGCGTGTCCCCCGCTGATCAGCCGAGCGGCGGTGCCGGTTTGTGCGCGTTGAATTGCTGTGAGCACTCGCGCGAAGGCCGCCTCGTTCACCACGGGGCCCAGGGTCGTTTCGGATGCGAACGGGTCGCCCAGGCGCAGACCGGTTATCGCTTTCGCGGTTGCGGTGACCACCTCGTCGTAAACAGATCGGTGCACCAACATGCGGGTTGCCAGGACGCAGCCCTGCCCAGCCATCGTGAAACAGGAGTGCACGGACAGCGCAGCGGCCGCATCGAGGTCGGCGTCGGGGAAAACGAGGTTGGCCGACTTGCCGCCGAGTTCGAGGACGACGGGTTTCACGGTGTGCCTGGCGGCGTCGAGGATCTTCTTGGCGGTGGCGATTCCGCCGGTGAATGAGATCTTTCCAACGTCGGGATGCCGGACCAAGGCTTCGCCGGCCTCAGCACCTCCGGGCAACACGTGCAGCACCCCCGGTGGCACACCGGCTTCCAGGGCAAGTTCGGCGAACCGTGCCACGGTATAGGGCGCGATATCAGGTGTTTTCAACACCACGCAGTTGCCCGCCGCCAGGGCGGGGGCGACCTTCATGCCCACCGACACCATCGGCCCGTTCCAGGTCAGAATGATTCCGACGACACCGTAGGGTTCGGCGAGAGTGTAGTCGAAGCCGGCGTTGAACGCTGGGGTCAGTGGAATGGTGGCGCCCTCGATTTTGTCTGACCAGCCGGCGTAATACCCGAACCAGGCGGCGCACATGTAAGACAACGACGTCGAGGTGCTTAGCGGATGGCCCAATTCGGCGGTAGCGCGTCTGCCGAGCTCCGGCAGATCTGCCTCCACCAACTCCTCGATGCGCTGCAGGATGCGCCGGCGTTTGTCCGCAGACAATGCCCGCCACGCCGGATACGCTCCTTTGGCTGCGGCAACGGCGGCCTCGACTTCCTCGGGGCCGCACAACGCGATAGTGCCGTTGACCCGTCCGGTCGCGGGATCGATGTGATCGACCTCGCCGAGGGACGTCTGGTCAAGCCACGCCCCGTCGATGAGGGGCCGGGCGATGCCGAGTTGGCGCTGCTTGGCCCGCGGGTCATCGATGACCGTGCTCATGGCTGATCCTGCTTCGCCGTGAACCAACCGGTGACCGCCGCGCTCATCGCCACTGGGTCATGGAGGTTCCGCTGAGAAGATCGTGCCAGGTGGCGGTCTTGAGGCTGTTCGAGTTCGCTGAGAGCGATGGACACGGCGGGTCTCCTTTGATCCGTTGATAGGTTGGGTGCGGTCGAGGTCACACGCAAAGGTCGTGTCCCATCGCCGCCAGCATCCGGTGGGCGACGGTCAGCAAATGGTCACCGGCGTTGGCGTTTTCTGCGAGGTCTCGGGCGATGGCGACGTCTTTGCCGAGCAAGCCCGCGATGGTGCGCACGCGAGCCGACGGTGGCCGAAGGCCCCCGAGTAGCCCGGCGTACATCTGCACCGCGAAGCTGCGTCCGCTGGCGTGCTGCAGGATGCTCATCAGGGCGGTCGCATCCACGCCCAACTCGGCCGCGAGCTCGGCAGTCTCATGTGCTAGACCCAGCGTTGCCGTAAACAGTAGGTTGTTGAGGAGTTTGGCCAGCTGGCCAGAGCCTAGGGCTCCGACGTGCACGACAGGGTCGCCGAAAGCGGACAGCACAGGCGCGACCGCCGTGTAAATTTCGTGATCTCCGCCCACCATCACGAGCAGCCGCCGAGCACGGGCTGCTTCGCCGCCGCCGCTGACCGGCGCGTCCAGCACGTGGGCGCGGCGTTCGCTGAAGCGGTCGCCCAGTTGCCGGCAGGTGGTCGGGTGCACGGTGCTGTGGATCAGCACCGTCGTTCCCGGGGTGATCCCGGCCAACAATCCGTTCGGGCGCAGCGCCACCTCGACCACATCGTCGTCGTTGAGCACACAGATGCCGACCACATCGGCCAATTCAGCGAGTTCGGCGGGGTTGGATGCGACGCGCGCGGTGTCGGCGAACGGCTCAAGGGCCTCGGGCCGGCGGGCCCACAGCACGGTGTCATGACCAGCATCGATGAGCGCCTGGGCCATCGGCGCCCCCTGGCTCCCGAGGCCGATGAATCCGACGATCGGCTTGGCTGCGGTCATGGGGTGGCCAACGCGGCGATCTGGGCGCTCAGGAAGGCGTCGATGTCGTCGGCACGCTTGCGCACGATGTCGGGAACTTCGCGGCGGGTGGTGAGGAAAAAAGTGTCGTCCTTGATGGCGTCGACGACGAGACGCCCCACCTCGGTGGCCTCAATGAGCGCCAGGGCGGGCGCCTTGCTCGCCACGCAGGGAAGGCGGTCGTAGCCGAAGGGCCACAACGCCGACGTCGACGCGGTGTTGATGATGTGCGCTCGGCCCTGGGCCAGCAGTCCAAGCAGGAAAGTCCGCAGACTCCGAGCGATCGACAGCACACTAGTGTCAAACGCCTTCGCCCATGCCGACAGCGGCAGATCCTCGGGCACGCTGATAGCGATGACACCGGATGGATGTGTCATCGGATGGTGACGCCGGCGTCGACTTTGAACTGCAGGCCGGTGACGTATCGTGCTTCGTCGGACACCAGGTACAGCACCGCATTACTAACATCAATGGCCTCGATCAGCGGTACGGGGAGCGCATTCCCGAAAATAGGACCGAGGTCCGATCGGTCTTCGAGGATTAGCTTGTGCATGGTTGGTGGCGCCATCCCGGTCAACACCCCCGTCGGATGGACGGTGTTGACTCGGATGCTTTGAGCGGCAAGCTCGTTCGCTAGAGCGACGCTCATGCCGACGATGCCTTGCTTGGCCGCTGTGTAAGGGATGTGCAGCGGGCTGCCTTTGATTCCGGCCGCTGAGCTGATGTTGATCAAGCTGCCACCGCCTTGCTCAAGCAGGTGCGGTATTGCTGCCGCGCACGTATTCCATGCCCCAATGAGGTTGACGTCGGTCACTAATCGCCACTGCTCTGCCGTCGTGGTGTCCCACGTGCCAGCGGTCAGCACGCCGGCATTGGCCACGGCGGCATCCAACCCCCCCAGCTGGCCCGCGGCTGCATTGACGGCTGATGCCAAGGCCTCGGCGTCGCGAACGTCGACGACCGCGGTGATCGCCTTGCCGCCACGCTCGGCGACCAGGTCGGCGGTTTCTTGAAGCTCGTCCTCGGTAGCCAGTTCGTATTCCAGCCCGGGCGGCGTTGCGCAGATGTCGAAGAGGATGACGTCGGCGCCTTCTTCGGCCAACCGTAGGGCGTGGCTGCGGCCCATGCCGCGCGCAGCCCCGGTGATTAATACCCGCTTTCCGGCCACCCGGCCGGTTGACGTCTTTCTCATGGGTCAAAGCTTGTTGCAGAAGCCGGCATCGACTGGGAAGGTGACGCCGGTGACGTACTTGGCCTCATCGGACGCCAGAAAGGCGATGGCTGCACTGACGTCCTCGGGTTCTATCATGTCGATGGGCATTGGATTCTGCAGATGTACACCACCCTCTGGGTAGTGCTCTAGGAATTCGGTCATGGCTGGATTGACCGCCATCATGGTCCGCACGGCGGTCGGGTGCACGGTGTTGACCCGAATGCTGTGGGGCGCCAGCACATTTGCCAGTGTGCGCATCAGTCCGACGATTCCGTGCTTCGCCGCAGCGTATCCGAGTCCTCCGCCCTGCAGGCCGCCGAAGCCTTTTAATCCCGCGGTCGAGCTAGTGAACACGATCGACCCACCTCGTTGGCCAGCGATGAGATGCGGTATCGCCGCCGAAGCGGTGTGGTAAGACCCGTCAAGGATTACCCCGGTCGCGGCGCGCCATTGGTCGAGTTCCTCCTCGAGGGTCAGCTCGCGGAAGGCGACCGGCGCAATGCCGGCGTTCGCGCACACGATGTCGAGCCGACCGAAGTGCGCTACGCCGGCGTCCACTGCAGCCTTGACCTGGTGGAAATCGCGGACATCGGCCACGCTGGCGACGATCTTGGCGCCCTCACGCTCGACAAGTTCGACGGTTTCGTCGAGTTCATCGCGGGATGCCATCGGATAGTGGTTGGCCGGGATGTCGGCGCAGATGTCGATCCCGATGATGTTGGCGCCGTCCCGGGCCAGACGCACCGCGTGACTGCGGCCCTGGCCGCGGGCCACCCCGGTGATGAATGCGACGCGCCCCTCGAATCGTGCTGACATTTGCATCTCCTTATGTCGGCTACCGCCGACTCTTCGATGTCTACTCTGCGATTCAGTGACGCGGGTGCTCGTCGATAACGATTCACCTCTCAAACCTTCGACTGGATGTTAAGTTATAGGACTTAATCCGTCTAGTATGAGATTCTGGTCAAATGTCCACGTCGGTGTCCACACCGGTAGGCGCGTCGGCCAAGCAGCGGTTGGTGCTCACCGCGGAGCGACTCTTCGCCCAGCACGGTCTCGACGGTGTTCCACTCCGGCTCATTGGCACCACGGCAGGAATGGCGAACAAGTCCGCCGTGCAGTACCACTTCGGATCGAAAGATGCACTTGTCGAAGCGATCCTGGCGAACCGACTCGAACACCTGACCCGCCGAAGACAGTTGCTCGGGGCGCGGATGTCCGCGGACGACCTGCGAAGCGTGGTGGAGGCGCATCAGCTCCCACTCATCGAACTAGCTGAAGACGAAACCTGCTACTACTTGCCCTTCCTCGAACAACTGTTGCGCTACGACTACCGAAGCAGCCCGCTATCCACCCTGCCAGCTCCCCACCGCGAATCACATCAGGCGTACATCGACCACGTCGGCGCCCTGATCGACCACGTGCCGCAGCCGCTGCGCGACGACCGCATTCATCGGGTGTCGGCGATGTGCGTGCACGCCTGCGCCGACCGCCACCGTGCGCGCGTGTTTGGGACGACCGTGTCGACTTACGCCGTCCATGTCAGCGCACTGCTGGACGGGATGGTTGCGTTTCTTACAGCGGTTCCCTCGGCCGAGACACTGACCGCGCTCCAAGGATCCACGTCCGACCGTCCGCGAATGCGGGCCCTGCCCTGAACGGATGATCATCGGTCCCGAGCGCGACATCGTGGCCGACTGTCCCAGCTGAGCGAACGGGGGAAAGGATGTTCATCGCGGCAACGGAGCGAGCGGCTACGGCGATCACCGATCTCGACTTTTACCGCTGGTGGGAGGGCAGCGATCAAGCCGGTCGCGGTGCGGACGACGCCCCCCAGTCCAGGCGAAGTGTTCGACGGGAGGATCAGTCAACGAGACCAACACTTCCGGAGTCGGACTCGGGCTAGCTGCCGGCCGGCCAGGCCAGGTCACCCGTAGGCGAGGAATTGCTCCGCGGCCGTGCGCATACGAAATGCAACGACGTCGTCGGCGACGCTGATAGGCAAGGCGGCGGGCACTCGAACCGCCTCAAGCACCAGCGTCTCCTTCGCCGAAGGCGTGGACCCGATCGGAGAACCTGGCATCACGCGAGCATCGCCGCCTCGTTAGCTGTCTGTGCCGGTATTCTTCGCCGCCGCCACCAGGAGGTGATCGAGGCGTCGCGCCACGATCCAACCGAGATATACCGCGATGTGCATGACGACCTCTTGCAGCTCGTCGAACGTGAGATCGCCGCTGCGCAAGGCGGACTCGAGCTGATCGGTCATCTCCGCATCGATCCCGAGGGCGGCGCTGCAGGAGATTGCGACTAGTCGTCGGTCGCGCGGGGTGAGGTACTCATCGCGGCTCCAGATCTCGCCGTAGAGGTAGTCGAGGTCGCCCACGGCTTGAAATGAGGTGCGTGGCGGTGCAGGCGCGGCTCCGTGCACGGCCGCGTATGCCGCCTCACCTCGGGCTCGGCGGACGCCGTCGGCAACCGGATCGGCCCACGGGACGAACCTCGCGAAGGTCAGCGTCTCGCCGTCCTCCTCGGCGATTTTGGCGAAGGCAGCCATGATGTAGGTGAGCATCGACGAGCCCTTGGGCCAACCCGCCTGGGTGCCGAAGAAGAGCAGGAACTCGTCGATCTCCTCCTTGGTCACCTCGTTGCTCTTGAGGGCGGCGTAACAGTGGGTCTCCATGGGCACGGGTGCGTCGGCCATGCCGACGCACGCAAGGGTGATCCAGCGACGATCGCGAGGCGTGAGTACGCCGCGGCGCCACATCTCGGCGAAGACGAACCCGATCACTCCGCCATCAATGTAGGCGCTGACCGGGGCAGGGGCCGGCGCGCACATGATGTGCTCGTACTCCGCACGGGCGACCCGTTGACGGTCGTCGCGATCGGTCCATTCGCTCAAGCCGACTCCGTCCGGGGATATGGAAGCTGTGCTTGCACGGCCGTCTGGGACGACAACCTAACGGGGTTGTGTGAGTAAGTCAAAAAGCTTACGAACCAGTCGCATACCTTAATACGAGCTGTGCGGAGTGAATCTCGACGCGGGGTTCTCACCTGCTGTTGTTGTGGGGGGCGGCCAATCGGGATCCGTCGCGTTTCGACGATCCCAATGAGTTCCGGCTAGACCGTCGCAATGGCAAGGGTCACATCACTTTTGGCAAGGGAACACACTTCTGCATCGGGGCGGCCCTCGCTCGGCTGGAGGCCCAAATCGTGCTCAGGCAGCTTCTTGAACGCACCTCGAAGATCGAGGCCGCTCATACTTGGCGGTGGCCGCCGAGCCTCCTGGTGCGGCGCCTCGAACGCCTAGAACTTGCCTACGAATGACACCTAATGCGCCGCGCGCCGGGTAAGACACTAGCGCCCGCAGCCCACCACGCGGTGCTGGGCAAGAGACATCGACTTCCAGCGCCTCGCCGAAGGCGACTAGAGCCGCCCTGCCAGCTGCAGGTCGGGGTGCACCCAGCTGGGCGAGCGCCGCTCCTTGAAAGCCCGATATCCTTCGGCAGCCTCGGGCGCCCGTAGGCTGGAACGCATTCCGATGCGGTCATTCAGACCCAGATAGTTGTCCAAGCTCGCCTTCACGACACCGCGGGCGGTGGGCGCCGTGCGGCAGCACTGCCCCAGCACGTCGCGCGCAGAGTCCATGAGTTCATCGTGTGGGACCACGCGGGCGACCAGGCCCCAATCAACGGCCTCCTCGGCGGACAGGACACGACCGGTCAGCATGAGGTCCCGCGTGCGGACCGGCCCGATGATGCGGGCCAGCATCTGGCTGTAATAGGTGTCTGCGATACCTCGGAACAGTTCGGGCACCCGGAATGTCGCGCGGTCGCTCACCATCGCCATGTCGTTACACATCGCGATCATCAGGCCACCGCCCTGGCACAGTCCGTTGACCGCTGAGACCACGGGCTTGGCCGAGGTTCGTAACGTGTCGAACGGCAGCACAGCGTCCATCGACAACGTTGATCCGAAGTCCATCCAGTGGTCCACTCCGCCGCCGCCGAGATCACCGCCCGGCGCGAAGACATCGCCAGTACCCGTGATGATCAGACCGGCCAGGTCGTTATCGGAGTTGACCCGGTTCACCGCGTATCCGATGCCGAAATACATCGCGGCCGTCATGGCATTTCGGGCTTGCGGGCGGTCCAAAGTGCAGATCGCAAGAGGTCCCTCGCGGGTGAACCTGAGAAACGGCGTGCCGAGCCAGTCGCCGTCCGGAGGGCGTGGACCGACCGTATTGGACTGGGTGGCTTCAGACATGAATTCTCCTTACCCGTCGCCAGAGGCTCAGGTACACCTCGGCTGGCCACCTGCCTGAGACGGTGAAATCGGCGATGTGGTGGTGAACATTAGCGACCCCAGCATCGATGCGAGCGAGTGCACCGGCAACGATTTCGTATACGTAATCTCCGCTGCCTGGCGCCGAGCGGCGCCCTGGTCGAAGATGATGATGTCGGGCAACGCTAGCAGCAGATTCTTCTGAAGAGAAGATCATGATCATAAAATGCAACTAATGTATCTTCGTGCGGACAGACATCATCTGCGACCATCAATGTCTTCGTGGGCGCTTCGCCGCCAGGCGAGATCGCCGTCACCGACACACTCCCGATCCTCGATCGCGCCATGTTCTGCCTGACGAGCGGATACAAGGTCCAACGCGGACTAACCGCGGATCAGCCTGCGCGTAGCCAGATTTACCGCCAGTGAAAGACGGGGGTACGCACCGGTTGCACGAACGAAAGGGCATCATGCAACAAGATGATCAACGGCCAACACACAACACCCGATTGTCTGCAAAAGACCTCAGCATGTTGAACATCGCCGCCGCCGCAGCACTACACCGAACTGCCGAGCTGCGCAGCGAAATCAAACAAGCCCTAGCCAACGGCCTCACCACCGACGAGGTCCGCGACATCCTCAACGAGGTAGCCATACACGCCGACTCAAGCGTCGCCGATTGCGTCCGCATCGCGGAACAAGCCCTCACCGATCCGCAACAGTAACCGCGCCGAAAGATGACCGCCTTGGCGGTGACGATTCAGGCAGAGGACCACTATGACGTCTCAGTGATGGCTGCTGACGGAGCACGGCCGGCATCGCACCGGCTACCCAAAGGCCATGCCGGCATTAGAGAACTCCACAAGGTGATCGCCGACTATGCAGCGCGGGGATGCTTGTATAGCGAAGCTGCATACGCACGCAATTTCGTGGTGTTGCCATCATCCATGTCGGTGCGAGGTGCTGCCGCTGCTGCACGACGGGTCCAAACCTTCGACGACATTCAGCAGACGACCCAAGCGCGAGGTGGCGACGCCACCGTCGAACGCGCCCTGCTCCGCAGTAAGGATATGCATCGCGGGGTACGCGGTCGACCGAGGGATGGAGCGCCTCATCGTCGTGGTCACCTCGGTGCAAGAGTCGTTGCTATGACGGTTTGGCAATTCGATGTCCGTCCAGCAGGCCGGTCAATCCGCTCGGTCGGTGGGGTCCGATGGCGACCTGCTCGACGACGCCGACGCCGCGGCGATCGCCCATCGTTGCGATTACCAGGTTTTGGAGGTGAATTGAGGCGAAGTCGGTGGGATCGAAGTCGTCCAGCTTGATTGACTCGCGCCCGGTCTCGAGCGGGCCGTGGATGGTTCCGTGACCCCAGTGTGGGTGCCAATAGCCGATTCCGCGCATCCGGAAAGTGAACTTCTTTTCGACTTCGATCAAGACTTCGCCCTCGTCGGGGTCATCGAACCACAGTCGCGCGCGTTTGATTTCTCGACGACCGGGCTCCCAGTCGAGTTCGTAACGGATGTCATGACATTCGCGCACGCCGGCGGTGCTCCACGGGGCTGCGCCGTCGGGGATGGGATCGATGACCAACGCGGTTTCGAGCCACCGTCTGCCGTCTTCGTGCTCGTGAACGGCCAGATGAGTGAAGCGGTCACCGAAATGTATTGGGGCCCAAAGCCAGAACACCTGGAGCGGCATGGGTTGTCGGATGACCTGCACCTGCTCGCCAATGGGGCGCACGCCCCACGAGCGATCGCGTGTGCCCGAGACCTCGACGGGGTCGATCTGCAGCTCGTGGCCGTCGACGGTGACTGTGCCTTGCCAGCTACCCCACTGGGTCAGACGAGTGTGGTCGGTGAGCAAGATTCCCTCGGGCGTGCGTCGCTGCTGGCGGGGTTCCTCGACGGCGACAGTCGTCGCGCGGAAAAGCAGGTCGCACGTGATGCCGTGCTCATTGGGTTCGACTACGTAGCGAATGGTGCGCATCGGGTCGACCACGTCGATGCGGATCGGACCGATGGTGGTGGATCGGTCGGTCGGCATCGCGCCGGAGGCGAAGATCGAGTGCTCCACTCCGTCGCGCACGATGCTGAATGCGGCGTCGATCACGCCGCGCACCGGGTAATGACCCATTGCCGCACCGAAGTAGAACGCTCCGTCGCGCTGATGGCCGTTGAACCAGTACCGGTCGTAGTGGTTGATATCGCCCGTGGCGGGGTGGGCGATTGGATCGGCCGAGGGGTGGATTGGGAAGTCGTCGAATGGGCTTAGCACGGTTCCTCCAGGTGGTTAGAGTTTGGCGGCTGCGCCGCCGTCGACGTCGAGGACTGCGGCGGTAATGAAAGCTGCTTCGTCGGAAGCCAAGAACGCCACGGCAGCTGCGACGTCCTCAGCGCGGCCATGACGTTTGAGTAACTGAATGTTCTGATAATGCGACCAGAAGAGGCCATCCTCGCCGAGGAAACCTTGCCACTTGTCGGTCAGGATGCGCCCTGGACGCACCACGTTGACTCGCAGCCCATGCTCGCCGCCACGGCCTGCGAGATGCTTTGCGAGTCCCTCGATCCCGGCCTTGCTCGCCTGGTAGGCGGCGGAGGGCTGAAAGCCGCCCATCCGTTCCATCTCGTGCGCGCCGACACCCATCCACGCCGAAAGCGACGAGATGACGACGATGTTTCCCTTTGTCGACACCAGATGCGGCCACGCTGCCCGACATGTGAGCATCGCGCCATGCAGGTTGATATCGATCAGCTCGCGCCATTGCTGGACGGGTTCGTCGGGCCAGGGTCCGATGTTGGCACCGCCCGCATTCGCCACGACCACGTCGAGCCGACCATAGCGGTCCACTGCCGCATCGATGACGCCGGATATCGACGCCTCGTCGGTGATATCCGCAGCAACAAACGTCGCTCCATGTGGCAATGGGGATTCCGGCGGATGACGTGCACAGGTGACGACCGAAGCCCCTTCGCTGACAAGGCGTTCGACGATACCTCGCCCGATTCCTGTGGTTCGCCCGGTCACGACCGCAACCCGGCCCCGGTAGCGCTCAATCACCAGAGGCCCACCAGAATCTCGCGTTCGCACCAGGACCTCATGCGCTCCCAATCCCGAATGCCGTCATACCAGAGACATCGCATCTAGGTCGCTGATCGCCGTCGATGACCGCTCGGCCATGACGGCGAACATCCGGTCGCCCCGCGCGGTGGGCTGAGCGACGAACGCGCCCAACACCGTGATGAGTGGGCCTTGAAACAGCCCGTACCGGTAGTCCTCCCAACATTGTTCGATGCTGTAGCCGTCGACTCCGAGCGCGACGAGGCGCCGATGGTAGGCCTGGACGATCCCCTTCTCGCCGGCGCGCCGGCGCGCGGTCGACAGACCAGTGGAAACAAGGAAGGCAACATCGCGCAGTGGCGACCCGACGGTGACGACCTGCCAATCGACGGCGATCACCGGTCGGGGGGCATCGGGTTCGGCGAAGAGCAGATTGTCCAGGCGGTAGTCGCTGTGCAGCATGGCGAACGGCTCGGGTCGCCCAGTTGCCCAGTCCACGAATCGATCAGCGAAGCGGCGCAGTGTCACGGCGGTGTCCGGGGTGACCTCGTAGCGGTCCAGAAACTGGGCGGTGGCGTCCACGAGGAATGCGGCAGCTACTTCCGGGTACGCTGCGAGATCTGGTATGAGCCAGTCGAGTTCACGAAGCGACGGGTCATTCCAGGTCGGCGCGTGCAATCCAGCGACGTTGACTGCGGCCGCACGAGCTTGATCGAGAGAGCAACCGGCGATTTGGTCGCCGGCCTCGGCGGGTGCAAGGTCCTCTAACACGAGGGTGAATCCGTCGCCGCACTCGTTCATCGCGGCGAAATAGCACCGTGGGATGTCGAGGTGCACCCGATCAGCGACCGTGCGGTAAAACGTAGTCTCGCATCGGTAGCCGAGTTGGCCGGCGGCGCGACTTGCCGCATCGGTGGCCGGCAGCTCCACGATCAGCCGGTCCGGTCCATCGCCGGTGCCGTAGCCAATGGATAGCCGATAACACGAACCCATTTGTCCGTTGCCGACCGGCACGGTGGATACGCGACACACGGTGGCGGCGATGCCGTTCTGCGCAAGGACAGCTGCCATCCACTCCGGAGTGACGTCGTCCACTGACTCCAGGGCGGTGGCGTCCATCAGCCGCGCAATCCGGCCGGTGCGGGCTGGCGCCCGCGGACAAGTCGGCCGGGCCTGGCGTCGGTGGGCACGTCGTGCTCGGCGATCACCTGGCCCGAAACAATGGTCGCAACGTAGCCGTTGGCGCTCTGGTCCAGTCTGCGTCCTCCCGCGGGTAGGTCGTGGGTGATCACTGGCTTGTGCAATCGCAGCGCGGCGTGGTCGATGACGTTGAGGTCGGCCTTGTAGCCAACCTCGATCCGACCACGGTCGAGCAGTCCGGCTACCTTGGCCGGTGTCGAGGTCAGTTCCCGGACTGCCTCGGCGACCGACAGTCGACCCGTGTCCCGGTCGCGCGCCCAATGCGTCAGCAGGTAGGTCGGATAGCTTGAGTCGCAAATCATTCCGTAATGGGCGCCACCGTCGCCCAAACCCAGCACCACGTCATCACGGCGTATCAGGTTGCCGACGGTGTCCAGGGAGTTGTCGGTGAAGTTAGCCATGGCGCCCAGCAGCATGGCGTGGCCATCATCATCGAGCAGACGGTCGTAGGCCTCCTCCAACGGTGAGACACCCCGGGTTCGCGCTCTGGCCAATATGCTCTCGGTGCGGTCGGGCTCGTAGATGGCGCGGTCATCGATCGGAAAGATCCACTCCCACGCCTGTCCCAGGTGAAACAACGGATTGGATGTGGCGTCGGTGGGACGGTCGGCCAGGATCTTCGCGCGCACATCGGGTTTGCGCATCTGCGCGACGCGTTCGGTTAGCGGAAGATCAGCGATCTGGCCATAGGTGGGACACAACGTGAACGGATTTATCGTTAACTCCAGACCCAGCATCAACCCGATAGGCCGGGGGAAGACCTGCGCGGTGACGTCCCCTCCGGCATCATTGGCTTTCTCCACCATCGTAATTGCTTTCTCCCACAGGGGATCACCAGCATTGCCAACGAGAAGCGTGAACGTCACCGGCAGGCCGACGACATTGGCGGCATCGAACACCGTCTGCAGTACCGATTCGTAGCCGGCGGCAGGGATGTCCGGTACGAACTGAATCAATCCCCCACCGCCGTCGGCTATCCCCCGCGCGATCTCGAGAATCTCGTTGTCCCCGGCGTCGTAGCTCGGGATTTGCTGCCCGCCGTCGGTGCGGTGGGTAGCCAATCGCGACGAGGCGAAGCCCAACGCTCCGGCCCGCACCGCCTCGGCAGCCAGCTTGCGCATCTCGGCCAGGTCGTGAACCGTCGCCGGTTCGCGGTCGGCGCCGCGCTGCCCCATTACGTAGACCCGCAATGGCGAATGTGGCAGCAACGCCGCGACATCAATGTCACGCCGACCCGCCTCGATCCGGTCCAGGAATTGGGGAAACGTCTCCCAGTCCCACGCCAAACCCTCGACCATGACCACGCCAGGAATGTCTTCGACACCGGCCATGACGTCGACAAGCACGTCATGATCGGCCAGCCGGCAAGGCGCGAATCCCACACCGCAGTTACCGATTACCGCTGTGGTCACACCGTGCGACGACGACGGGTTGAGCCGATCCGACCAGATCGCCTGACCGTCGTAGTGGGTGTGTAGGTCGATGAATCCCGGTGTGACCAACAGGCCTGCCGCGTCGATCTCATGCCTGCCCGCACCATCGATCGACCCCACCGCCACGATGACGCCGCCACGTACCGCGACGTCGCCCCGATAGGGCGCTCCCCCCCAGCCGTCGACGATTGTGCCATCGCGGATCACGAGGTCATAGGTCATCGGTCAACCTCCCTATTGTTGTTGTCCAGCACCCGATTTCGAATCTGCAATGTCTATCGGGGCACCGATTCCATGGTGCGCAGGAGGCCGAGTAGTGCGGCGGCGGCGGCGCTGGTGGCCACCTCACGGCCAGCTGCGGCGGCCGCCTCGACGGCCTCGACCACCAGCTCGACATTGGTGGGGGTGCGGTCGCCGGCGTAGAACTCCAGCCCTACGTGCAGGTGGCCACCGGCGTCGAGTGCAGCGCGGCACAGTTCGCTGCGAACGAGGTCGTCACCGACTGCCGAAGCCGCCCAGGGCAGACCCGTGCCGTCGAGAAGCTCGACATACGCCGCGAGAGCCGTAGGGCTTGGCGGCAACCCGAATGCCGTTCCGCTGAGACCCCGCTCGGAGCTGAAGTACAGCTTGATGAACGAGCCGGGCGGAAGTTGTCCGCTGCGGTGGTATGCCAAGACCGTGCGCAGGAAGCCTGGTTCGTAGATGGCTAGGCTCGGGCCCAGCTGATGGGTGTGGCACAGCTCCAGCTGATGGGCGACATCGTCGAAACTGTTGCTGTACACGAACGAACCGACGGGCAGGCCGTCCACCGGGACTCCCATGTTGACCGACCCCGGGTCGCTGACTCCCATCCGCAGTAGTCCGGACTCCGCCAAGGGCGGAATATGGTCGTACCAGTGAGCTGGTGGCCCGAGGTTAATTGTCGGGTACCACAACGCATCTGGCCGCTCGGCCAGCACCCGTCGCCAGATACTGAGATACACCTCGGCCGCCTCGTCGCCGGAGAGGTTGTAGTTCGATATGTGCTGGTGAACGATCGCGGCCCCAGCCTCGAAGCAGGCCAGCGCATCTGAAACGATCTCGTCTTCGGTCACCGGCACGTTCGGATTCACAGTTTTCGACGTCGCGCCGTTGATCGCGGCCTCGATGATGACTGGTTCGCTCACTGCTGCTCCTGTGCCGGAGTGTGAAAGTTGCTGGGACGGTGCGAAAGTGGTTGCCTGTCAAGGCTCGCCTATTTCATGGTCGGGATGCTGAACTCGGCGCCGTCCTTAATACCCGACGGCCACCGCTGGGTGACAGTCTTGACCTTCGTGTAGAACTGGATCGACGCGGGCCCGTGTTGATTGAGATCGCCGAAGCCGGACCGCTTCCAACCGCCAAAGGTGTGGTAGGCCACCGGAACCGGGATCGGCACGTTGACACCGACCATGCCGACTTGGACCCGGGAGGTGAAGTCGCGTGCGGTGTCGCCGTCCCGGGTGAAGATCGCCACGCCGTTGCCGTACTCGTGCTCGGAGGGCAGCGCGAGCGCCTCTTCGTAGTCGTTTGCCCGGACGATGCAGAGGACAGGACCGAAGATTTCGTCACGGTAGATCGACATGTCGGTGGTGACGTGGTCGAACAGCGTGGGTCCGATGAAGTAGCCGCCCTCCAGGCCGACTTCACCGAAAGTCAAGTCGTCACTGGCGCGTTCGCGTCCATCGACGACGGCCTCGGCGCCTGCCTCGATACCCTGGGCGATGTAGTCCTTTACCCGCGCTAGTGCCGCCGACGTGATCAGTGGCCCGTAATCGGCCTTCGGATCGAGGCTGTGGCCAACGCGCAGATTGTTGATCCGTTCAACGAGCCTGGCGCGCAACCGATCCGCGGTCTGCTCGCCGACCGGGACTGCGACACTAATGGCCATGCACCGCTCGCCCGCGCTGCCGTAACCGGCGCCGATGAGCGCATCGACAGCCTGGTCCAGGTCGGCGTCAGGCATCACGATCATGTGATTCTTGGCTCCGCCGAAGCACTGTGCGCGTTTACCGTTGGCGGCAGCGGTCGAGTAGATGTACTTTGCGATGTCGGAACTGCCGACGAATCCGACGGCTTGAATGCGCGGGTGGTTCACGATGGCGTCGACGGCCTCCTTGTCGCCATGCACCACCTGGAAGACGCCCTTGGGCAGTCCCGCTTCGAGGAACAGCTCTGCCAGCCTGACCGGAACAGACGGGTCCCGTTCGCTGGGCTTGAGGACGAATGCGTTGCCACACGCCAGCGCTGGGCCCACCTTCCACAGTGGGATCATCGCCGGAAAGTTGAAGGGCGTGATGCCCGCGACGACGCCTAGTGGCTGGCGCAGTGAATAGACGTCGATGCCGGTCCCCGCGCCTTCGGTGTGCTCGCCCTTAAGCAAGTGCGGGATACCGATGGCGAACTCGATGACCTCGATGCCGCGTTGGATGTCACCGCGCGAATCGGCGACCGTCTTGCCGTGTTCCAACGAGAGCAGTTCGGCGAGGCCGTCCGTTTCCTTGTTGACCAGGTCGACAAATCGCATCATCACGCGCGCCCGACGCTGCGGATTGAAGGCGGCCCATTCCCTCTGCGCTTCGATCGCTATGACCACGGCCTCATCGACCTCTGCGGCCGAAGCCATGGGTACCTGCGCCTGCACCTGACCGGTGCTTGGATTCAGCACGTCGGCCGTGCGAGCGGACCGGCCTGTCGTGCGCCGGCCATCGATGAAGTGCGGGATCAGCGTCGTCTGCGCAGTCATTCAGTCTGTCCTGGCCTCTTGTTTTCGAGCTTGCGGCGTCGTGACGATCTTCGGCGTGTGCGAAAGCTAGATCACAACAGAAGTAGAATATCTAATGCTCTCCACGCTAGTCGTCGGATGCGCTGTACGAAAGTGATGGTCTACTAATGGAAGCATCTGATGAGCCACGGTTGCCGCGCCGGACTTCTAGGCGTAAAACAGCAATTCGTCTTGGAGCCAGCTATGCGGCTGGGCTGACCTCCGCGCACATCCTCGCCGCTGGCGCCGTCTCGTTGATGATCGTCTCGCTAACCCGAAACACCGGAGGGGACCCAGGCATCCTGTCCAATAAAAGGAACCTGATCGCTTTGTGCGGCCTGGTCGCAATCTCGGCAACCGTCGGTGGTGCGGCCGGTGTCTGGTACATGGTTCCGTCCTTCCGTTGGTTCGCCGATGGAGCCGAACCAACGCCCGCTCAACAGCACGCGGCGATGCGCATAGCTGCCCGCCAGACCGTTGTCCAGTTCGGTATCTGGGCCGCCAGCGGGGCAGTATTTGTTCTGGTCAACTTCCGCGCGGGCGGCGCCGTCGCCTCGGTAATCGGCGCCGCCATTCTGTTCGGGGGCGCCGCCACCGCCTGCATGGGCTACCTGATAACTCAACGCGTCCTGCGGCCCATCCTTGCGGCATCGATGAAGACCGCAACCCCGTCCGGCGAGATGCCCGGCGTGCTTGCACGAGTGATGATTACGTGGGGCCTCTTCAGCGCGTTGCCCATCGCGGGAATCGCCCTGATCGTGCTTTCACGCTCCAACGGCTGGTTCGTGCAGAAGTCAGCGCCAATCGAAACACCGATTCTGGTGCTCGCTGCGGCGTCGCTCGCCTTGGGATCCCGGGCGATGATCTTGGTGGCTCGGTCGATCTCGGACCCGGTTCGGGAAGTTGTCATCGCGATGACCGAGGTGGAACACGGCCAGAACGGGGTGCTCGTCGAGGTGTATGAGCCCTCAGAGATCGGGCGACTGCAGGTCGGATTCAACCGGATGGTGGCAGGTCTGGAGGAGCGGGAACAACTGCGGGACCTCTTCGGCCGCCACGTGGGCGCCGACGTGGCTCGCCAGGCACTTCAACAGGACGGGTCCTTGTCGGGTGACGTTCGAGACGTCGCCGTACTCTTCGTCGATCTGGTGGGGTCGACAGCGATTGCCGCCGCCCGTCCGCCTGAGGAAGTCGCGGAGATTCTGAACGACTTCTTCCGCATCGTGGTCGCGGCCGTGCACGACCGGCACGGCCTGATCAATAAGTTCGAAGGCGACGCGGTTCTGGCCGTGTTCGGAGCTCCCATCGAGATTGATGAACCGGCTTCGGCGGCACTCGCGACGGCACGCGGGCTCGGGACAGAACTGAGGCAGCTACCCCTGGTGGACTTCGGTATCGGAGTAACCGCCGGTGTGGTGTTCGCAGGCAATATCGGCGCAGAGAACCGCTACGAATACACGGTAATTGGAGATGCCGTCAACGAGGCTGCGCGTTTGGCTGATCGCGCCAAGCAATGGGATTCCAGAGTTTTGGCGTCCGGCAGTGCACTCGCTCGCGCCCAGGCGGTGGAACGGGAGCACTGGGCGACGCGGGGATCGGCGTCGCTTCGAGGCCGATCGGCAATGACCGAAGTGGCCGAGCCGCTGTTCGACTGTTGATGGGTGAATCTCACCGCGGTGTGGCGCAGACATGGAGCTGTGCGTGCCGGCGGACCAACAGGCTGTCCACCCATTGCGGGGCGCGATCCGGCTCGAGTGCGAATTCGCGGGTCTGCTCGAGGATTGCGCCGAGCACCGCACGGGCTTCGATGCGTGCGAGAGCGGCCCCGACGCAGAAGTGAATGCCGTGCCCGAAAGCAAGATGGCGTTTAGGCGAATCGCGCGTCAGGTCGATTCGGTCCGGGTCGTCGAACTGTGCGCGATCTCGGTTCCCAGCCGCGAAGAGCAGCAAGACCGTGGAACCCGACGCGATGTCCGCGCCTCCCAGCGTGGTGTCGTGCGGGACACTGCGCATCATTTGCCGAAACGGCGACTCGAGCCGCAGCGCCTCCTCCACGAAAACATCGAGTTCCTGCGGCTTTTCGCGCAGCCGCTGTTGTAATCGGGGATCTTCGGCGAGCATCCGGACCGCATTGCCCAGCAGGCTGGTCGTGGACTCCCCGCCGGCGCTTAGCAGGGTGTGCAGGATGATGGTGGCCTCGCCAATTTGCAGGGTGCCGGCATCCAGCGCCCGCCGAACGGCCAGCAGGATTCCTTCTTCTTCGCCCTCTGTGGTGCCCGCGATCTGGTCGGCGATCCAGGCTTCGATGGTCTCGGTGCGGGCCACGAGAGTATTGAGCTCATCCATCGACATCGTGCCGCCCACCATCGTGGTGGAGTCGAACGCCGCTTCCAGAAGCTGCATCGGGTCGATGTCGCGAAAGCCGATCAGCCTGGCCACCACCGTGATCGGCACCACGTTGCCGATCGTCGCCATGAAGTCGAAGCTGCCGTTATCCAGGGCCTGCTTGACTGCGGCCGCTGACAACGCGCGAATGTCGTCCTCCAGGGTGCGCATCCGCCGTGCGACCAATTCCGGGAAGACTGCGCGCCGATGCGTGGTGTGCACGGGCGGGTCCGCGGTGGCCAGCGTCGGCATGGCCGCCTGACCGAAATCGAGGCGGGCCGGCAGCCCATCCTGGTCGCGGTAGAGCAGACAACGCATGGTCGAGGAGAAGTCCTCGGGCCGCGCCACCGCCTCCGACAACAGTGCGAAGGTACTGATTGCGACGACGTCCGTGCCGGGCACCACCCAAACCGGCGCCTGCTCCCGCAGCGTCCCATAGAAGTCGTAGGGGTTCTGCAGGACCGCTGGGTCCAGCAGCATCGAGGCCGTCAACATCGTCGTCTGTTCGCGTTCAACGGCAATTTCCTTGGGGCACTAGGACACCCACGCTAGTTCGACCCGTTGCCATCCGTTGAGCAGTGCCGTCGGATTGCGTTGCAGCGGAGCATCGGTCAGCTTGAGGCGGTCCAGGTGAGGCAGTAGCCCGCCGATCGCGGCCCGCACTTCCTGACCGGCCAGGTGAGCACCCAAGCAAAAGTGGATGCCATGTCCGAAGGCCAGGTTTTTGCCGGGGGCCCGGTTGATCAGGAATCGGTCGGGCTCATCGAAGCGGCGCGGATCGCGGTTTGCGGCGGCCATGTGCAGCGCGACGATGGCTCCCTTCGGGATCGTCGTATCGGCAACCACGGTGTCTTCGGTCGCCTCACGAAACGCGAACTGGATCGGCGTTGTCAGTCGGTTCGCCTCATCGACCGCGTTGGGCAACAGCGACGGATCGTCGAGCAATAATGTGAGCTGGTCGGGGTTAGCCAGCAGTTCGACCACGGCGTTGCCGATGAGGTTCGTCGTCGTCTCGTTGCCGGCGACCATGATGGTGATCGCCACCATCAATGTTTCGACAGTGGTCAGTGATTCGTTGTCGATCGCCGCGACCATCGCACTGACCAAATCATTCCTCGGTTCAACACGCCGTGCCTCGATCAACGGAACGAAGTAGGTACTGAACTCCTTGATGTTGCGCAGCATCACCTCGCTGCGTTCGGCGGGATTGCTTAACTCGCCGTTGGCATGCGCGGCGAAAACGTCCGACCAGCGTTTGGCGTGGCCGTACTCGCTTCGGTCGATACCGAGGATGTGACAGATCATCTCAACGGGCAGCGGAACAGCCAGCCGCTCGACAAGATCGAAGCTGGGAAGCTCGCTAATACCGCTCAGGCAGCGGTCGACGATCTCAGTGATCGCGTCGGCCATCTCCTTGATTCGCGGGGGTGTGAAACCCCTGCTCACAATTCTGCGCATCCGGGTGTGTTGTGGCGGGTCAGCGGCGGCGATGGTTTTGGCGGACGCCATCTCGTTCATATCGACGGGGATTCCGGCGGTCAGGGCGATAAGCCGCTCGATGACCTCGGGTTTCATCTCGGCATCCGCCGGAGTATCTCCCTCGTAGGGGTTCGGACGCGACGAGAACACCGCAGGATTCGACTGCACGGCCTTCACGTCATCAAATCGCGATATCACCCAGATGTTCGAAGCGCTCCGGTAGACGGGAAACCGCTCTCGCAGCTCCGCGTACACCGCTGGCAACTGCTCAGTGGGACCGGGCTTGAACGGCTCGAACTCCAACACACTTCCGTCGGCCGACAATGTCTCTCCTGTTCATTTGGCGACTGCCCGTGGGCCATCTCGCACGTCGGATGGCAGCTCACGCCGATACAGACATGTTCGTTATAGTAGGACGGTATTTGCGTATGAAGCAATGGTCGCTAGAGTTCGACAGCACCTAACGTCATCAACTGGCCGGCCAGCTGGGAGTGCCGACGTATCGATGAGGAGATGAGATGGTGTTCGCTGCACGCGTTGCAGAGGTGGTGATCGCCTCTCCCGACGACACCGATCGATTCCGCCCCGCCATTGGTCAGGCTCTGAATTGGTGGAACGCTGCGAGTGGGCAGCGACACGAGATCGTGCTCATGCCCTCAGGTGGACAACACCGCACCGCTGGGGCTGAGCGGCTCAATCCTTCCGCGGAATCTGCCCAGATCGTGGACCGGAGCGACGTGTTCATCGCCGTCTTCGACCCGGCGCGGCGCGATGTCGTTCAAGTGATGGGCGACGTCGATCGCGCACAACGCGCCGGAAAGTTGGTACTCGCCTGGCTCCTCGCCGAGTCGCCTCCCTCCCCTGACCTCAGTGCAGACGACCAAGCCTGGGTTGGCGACGTGACGCAGCGGCTGAGCAAGGCGGGGGTCATTCCCCGCTACCTTGGTCAGGGCGATGCTCACTTCGAAAGCCGGCTACAGACAGCCATTACCGCCGATCTGACACACCGCAACCTCGGCAAGCTGGCCACCGAGTTCGAAAGGGCCTCCCCTGCGCGCCGATTGAGGATTTACCGAACGCCCGTCGCATTGCTCGGGCCGCAGATCTGGGCCGTGACAGTGGTGAATCACAGCGCCTCCTTGGTCGTCGGATTGCAGGTCTCGGTAGGCGCGGTCGATTCCGAAGGACGCGCTCGACCCGGCGGTGCCAAACGCTCGCGGCAAGCGATCGCCGAGGTCGTCGCCAAGCTCGGGGTTGGTCGGTGGCCGGACGAGCATCATCCGCTGAGCGACCCACGTGGGGCGGTACCCGCTCGGCAGCCGATCTTCCTAGGCAGCCGGATGGACCTGCTCGCAGCCCACAACATCCTGGACTTCCCGCGCTGGCTACGGCCGGACCAACACGCGTCCGCGCTGTATTCGTTGGAACCTGACGCGTCTCCCAACGTGCGGATCAGATTCGAAGACGAGGCGGGCGACGTGTGGTCCAGAGTGAACGACACTGAACCCGAGAGGGTTTCGTCAAAGCCGTCGAGTTCCGCCGAGCCGCGCCACGCCGGCGTCACCGGCGAATAGAGCGACGGGAAGGCCACGTCGTGTCCTCAGATGCCTTTCTGCCCAACAACATCCCGCCCTACGAGGTGGTCGGTGATTGGGCAGATCTGTCCGCCGTACCAGGTGCCACGTCCTGTTGGGTGCACAACGCTGTCGTCGCCACCGACGGGGGGGAGATCATCGGTTTCCACGCTGGGCAACTCGTCGCATTCGACACCGCGGGCCGCCTGCTGCGCGTGGTCGATACAGGCCTCACCGAAGGTCACGGCATCACTCTCGTGCGCGAAGGCGACGACGAATTCATCTGGGTCAGCGATCCGGGGTTCGTATTCAGCTGCGGCGCCGACGACGGCGACCCCGACTGGGCCGCGATGTTCGGCAGGGGGGTCCACTGCCGGACCCGGGCACCCCGAGTGGTGAAGATGAGCCTGGACGGAACGATCCACTCGGAGTTGCCTGTCCCGCAACAGGATCCGGCCATCCGGGCCGGCCCCATGGGACCATACTGTCCGTGCGGCTGCGCCGTGGACGAGGAGCGGTTCGGGGGATCGGGCGACGTCTGGGTGGCGGACGGTTACGGGTCGGGAGTCGTGCACCGGTTCGACAAGCAGGGAAACCATCGGTCGACACTGACCGGCGAGGAGGTCGGTCAACGACTCGCGTGCCCACACGCAATTTTCGTCGATCGCCGCAAAACGGTTCCGGAGCTTTACATTGCCGACCGGGTCAATACCCGCGTTCTCGTCTACGACCTCGATGGCCGCTATCTGCGGACCTTCGGTCAGCAGATCCTCAACAGCCCCAGCGATTTTGCTCAGTGGGGCGACCTGCTGGCCGTCGCCGAGCTCTATGGGCGAGTGGCCGTACTCGATCCCGGGGACAATCTGCTCGGGTACATCGGCGACGACCCTACCGCGGAGCCTGGGTGGCCGACCCGGCCCGGATGGCCCAATGCGCTCGCCGGCGATGGGCGTACGGAGGTACCCCACCTGCCTCGTAGCGATCGCTTCAATTCCCCGCACTCTGTCACAACCGACACCGTCGGAAACCTCTATGTGTCCGAATGGTTGCTGGGCGGGCGATACACGAAGCTCAGCGTCGAGCGCCGAGTGTTCGGCTCGAGCTAAATCCGTTCGACGACCAACGCCGACCCCATCCCTCCCCCGGCGCACATCGCCACCACCCCGATGCGCGAACCACGCCGAGCGAGTTCATGAACGCTCGAGACCACCATCCGGGCGCCCGTCGCTGCGATGGGGTGACCAAGACTGATACCGCTACCGTTCACGTTCACGATTGACTCGTCCAGTCCGAGATCACGCGTGCACGCCACGGCCATCGTTGCGAACGCTTCGTTGATCTCGAAGAGGTCGACGTCGTCCAGCGTGAGACCACTGCGCTTGAGCGCCAACGGGATTGCGGACACCGGCGCCATTCCGGTGTGCTCGATCTCCACACCGACAGATGCCCAACCCAGGATCCGTGCCAGCGGTGTCAGGCCGCGACTGGTTGCGAAGTCTGAGCTGCCGATGACCAGCGCGGCGGCGGCGTCGTTGATGCCCGCAGAATTGCCAGCGGTGACAACGGCATCGGGTATTTCAGGGTGCAGGACCTTCAGCCCGGCGAGCGTTTCGGGGGTGGTGTCGCGCGGGTGCTCATCGGTGTCGAACACCACTTTGCCTTGGTTGACGGGGACGGCGACGATCTCGTCGTCGAAGTACCCCTTGGCAATGGCGTTGAGCGCTCGCTGTTGTGAGCGCGCGGACCAGGCGTCGGCCTGTTCACGGGTGACATGGTGTAGCCGGGCTGTATTTTCGCCGATGGTGACAGACATGTCGAAGGCCGGAATGCCGGGGGCGTCCGGATGGCTCTGCGGCGACCATCGGGTGGGTTCCTCTGCACCGGGTGCCACCTTGGCCAGCCGTGGCATGGTGCTTGCACTTTCCGTTCCGCCAGCGACAATCACGTCTGCCATGCCGGCCATGATGGTGGCGGCCGCCAACTGCACGGCGGTCGCGCCGGAGGCGCAGTGCCGGTTGATCGCCACCCCGGGCACGTTGGTCATCCCGAGACGGACTGCGATGTTGCGGCCGATAACCCCGCCGCCCTGCAGGGACTCCGCGAGAAACAGGTCGTCGAGGTCAGCGACGGGGATCTGCGACCGTTCGACTGCGGCCCCGACGGCGATCTCGGCGAGTTGGTAGGCATCAACCGACGTCAGAGATCCCTTGCGGGCCCTACCAATTGGCGTTCTAGCGGCGGAAAGAATGAGGGCATCGGGCATTGGTTTCGCTTCCGTTGAGAGTTTGGTGTGGTAGGTCGGCGAGGAGCTCGCGCGTAAGACTTGTCTGGTGGAGGTTTGCGTCCCTCAGTCCGATGCCGGTAGTGCATTGGGTGCCTTGAGGGTGAGCTGCCGTCCGTTTGCGCTGAGCACACCCGGTCCTGCCTTGGTGCACAACACTTCTAGCCCGGTCTCTTTGTCGACATAGCGCTTACCGAGCACTGTGTCGTTCTCGGTGGTTGACGCGCCCGCAGCCCCCGCCGCCAGGTCCGCTGTCATCGGTTGACCACCGCACGACAGCTCGACCGGGGCGGCGGGAGGTCGTACGACGATGATCTCGGTGCTACTTACCTTGCCGCGCAGTCGCTTTCCCGGTGAGAGGTCGGTCATCGATACCTTTCGTGGCGCGCGCGGATCTTCAGGCCCAGAAGTTGTACAGGGCGCGGGCGTTCAGCTCGACGATCTTGCGTGCTTCGTCGTCGGGCACGTCGACCAGGTGCTCGGCGAGCAGCTTGCGGGTGTGCGGCCAGTTGGAATCCGAATGCGGGTAGTCGCTTTCGAACATGATGTTGTCCACGCCGATGCGGTGGCGCTGTTCGATGCCCGACTGATCGGAGATGAAGCACCCGTAGATGTGCTCCCGGAATAGCTCGGAGGGAAGTTTGTCGGCGTTGATGTTGCACCAGTACTTGTGTCGGCCCCAGGAGTAGTCGATGCGCTCGAGCAGATACGGCATCCATCCGATGCCGCCCTCAGAAAGGGCAACCTTCAGGTTAGGGAACTTGTAGAAGACATCCGACATCAGCAGATCAACCGTGGCCATCATCGAATTCAGGCCGAACAGCGCGATCCCGATGAACAGGTCGCCGTCGCTGGCCAGTCCCTGCGGCATGCCGCCGGAGCCGAAGTGCATCGACAGCGGAAGGCTGGCCTCCTCGCAGATGCGGAAGATCGGATCCCAGTGGTCGGTGTGATAGGAAGGCAGACCGATCCTGTGAGGCGCCTCGACGAAAGAGATGGACTTGGCGCCCTTGGCGGCAGTCCGCTCTATCTCGGCCACAGATGCCTCAACGTCCCAGAACGGCACCATCATCAGCGGGATCTGACGCTCGGGTGCGTAGCCACACCACTCCTCGAGGATGAAATCGTTGTAGGCGCTGATGCATAGCTTGGCGAACTCTTTGTCGCTGGCCGTATGGAAAGTGCTCCCAGCGAAGCCACCGAAGTTGGGGAAGCACAGCTGGGCCCATACGCCCTCGATGTCCATGTCCTTGATGCGGTCGGCGATCTCATGACAGCCCGGCAGCATGTCGTCATAGCTGCGGGGGTCCATCCCGAAGTCGCGGGGGTGTTTGCCCGCCACGGCGTTGAGCGCGAAGTTGCCGGCCCGCTTGCCCTCGTAGAGCCACGTGTCGTTGCCGTCGGGCAGCTTGACGATGCGCGGAGCCACGTCGGCGTACTTGGCGGGAACGCGGTCCAGCCACACTCGGGGGTGCTCGATGACGTGGTCGTCGACGGAGATGATCTTGGCATCGTCGGGCAGCATAGGGACTCCTCATGGCACAGCCGGGCAAACCGCTCTCACGTCAGCCGTAGACTGACTTCCCTCAGAGTAGAACGATAAGTTCAAATTCTGCAATGTTCGTGTGCACTAGCGTGCCGCAGCGAGCACTGCGATCACTCCGCAAGTAGCCGCAATGCCTGCTTAGGGCAAGCGATCACTGCTTCAGCAACGGCCGACTCCATCTCCGGGGGCGGTTCTGGAAGCAGGATGTCGACGACGTCGTCATCGATCAGCTCGAACACATCGGGGGCGGCTGCCACGCATAACCCGTTGGCTTCACAGAGGTCGGGGTCGACGGTCACCTTCATGCATCGAGTAGACCATCACATTCTTTTGGTGACAACATAGGTCTCTCTTATTGAATAGCTTAAGTTGCTTCTGTGGCACACTTCCGTCTGTTAAGGGATTCGTTGGGCGGCTGGGCCGGTAGTGATCCACCGATGAGAGGACCCGGATAACTGTGGACAACGTTCTGGTGATCACCGGGGGTGCGGGCGGGATGGGGCTGGCCTGCGCCCGCGCGCTGGCAGATCGTGGGCGTCTGCTGCTCGTGGACGTGCGCGAGGATCTACTCGATCAGGCACGCAAGGCCCTGAGCGGACATGGGGCAGACGTCGAGACGCTGCGCTGCGACGTGGCCTCACCCGCTGATGTCGCGGCGGTCGCCGATCGGGTGCGCGCGCTTGGCCGTCTGCGCTGCCTCGTGCACACCGCGGGTGTCTCACCGGAAATGACCGACGCGGAAACAGTGCTCGACGTGGACTTGGCCGGATCGGTGCGCATCACCGATGCCATGCTCCCTTTGGTTAACCCGGGCAGCTCCGCGATCCTGATCGGATCGATCGCCGGCTACAGCGAAGTCCCCGCCAACGTCGAACCGTTGCTGGACGATCCGCTGGCCGACGGGTTCCTCGCTGCCATCGAACAGGCCCTGGGCAAAGCGCTCGACAGTGCCACGGCGTACGTCCTGGCCAAACGCGGTGTGACCCGGCTAGCCGAACGCCTGGCCACGCCGTGGGGCAAGAGGGGCGGACGTACCGTCGCGATCTCGCCCGGCCTGATCGATACGCCGATGGGCCGGCTGGAACTGGATCGTCAGGAGATCATCCCGGTGATGATCGAGGTGACCCCAGTCAAGCGCCCGGACCGCCCGCTGCCGGGGCGCCCCGAGAACATCGCGGCCGCGGTGGCCTTCCTGGAGTCCGATGACGCGGCATTTATCTCCGGCTGTGACATTCGCGTCGACGGCGGACTCGTCGGCGCGGGCAAGCACCTCATGGGTGTCCGTTGATGGCCGAGACCGGTCCCGCATGGATCGACCCGGAGATCGGCGAAAGTCTGCGCGGATTTCCCGATTTCGACTTCTCGCTCGACAAACTTCCGGCCATGCGCAGCGGATCGATGTTCGAGCCGCAGTCCGCACCCGACATCGAGCGCTTCGAGCTGACCACCGATGACGTCGCACTGTCGGTGCTACGACCTGTCGAATCCGCGGCCGAGCCGCCCGTGCTGTTCTGGATGCACGGCGGCGGGATGGTGATCGGCAACCGGCACATGGACGATGCCCGCCTGATCGAGTGGTGCCGCTGGTTGGGCTGCGTGTGCGTCAGCGTCGAATACCGGCTGGCGCCCGAATCGCCTTACCCCGCGCCGCTGGACGACTGCGAGGCCGGGCTGCGCTTCGTCGTCGAGCACGCCGATGAGCTAGAAATCAACCCACAGCAAGTCGGTATCGCCGGACGCAGTGCCGGCGGGGCACTGGCGGCGAGCCTGGCCATGCGGTGGCGCGATAATGCGAACGCCCCCTTGGCATTCCAATACTTGGAGTATCCGATGCTCGATGACCGCGGCCTCACCGCCTCAAGCCGGCTCGAAGGATTGCCGGTGTGGACCCGGGAATCCAACGCGTTCGGCTGGCGCAGTTATCTCGGCGACCGGTATCGCACCGAAGACGTTCCAGGAGATGCGGCACCCGCGCGGGCGACCGAATTAAGCGGTCTGCCATCGACTTTCATCGGCGTTGGCACGGCTGACTGCCTGCGCGATGAGTCGATCAATTTCGCCGCGCGACTGTGCCGGTCGGGAGTGCCCACCGAACTGCATGTCTACGCAGGCGCTGTGCACGGCTTCGACATGTTCGCCGACACCGCTGTCGCCCGCACCGCGGCACGCGACAGTGCGGACTGGCTGGCCCGCCAGTTCGGCCGGCGAACGGTTGTCTAGGCGGTAGCCGTTTCCAGCGCCGCCGCGAGTCGCTCGTGGTGCAGATAGGGATCACCGAACAGGACTTGGTTCACCCTGGCCCGGCGGTGATAGAGATGCAGATCGTGTTCCCAGGTGAAGCCGATACCGCCGTGCACCTGGAGGGCTTCGCTGGTCACAGCTGAGATCGCCGACGACGTGTAAGCCTTGGCTACGCTGGCAGCTTCCTCGGCATCGTCCGCGTTGGCCGCCACGGCCATCGCGGCGTAGTAGGTGGCGGCCTTCGAGGCTTGCAACCACATCCGCATCGTTGCGCACTTGTGTTTGACGGCCTGGAAGCTGCCGATGGCACGCCCGAACTGGACCCGCAGCTTTGCGTACTGGACGGTCATCTCCAGCACAGCCTCGCCGACGCCGATGTTATCGGCGCTGACAAGCACAGCGCCGCAACGGTTCTGGTGTGCCAGCGCCGCTTCCGCAGCTTCGCCGGCGTGCAGCAACGCCGATCGCGCCACCACCACATCGTCGAGGGAAACCTCGTCGAGGCGCCTGGTGATATCGAGGGTCCGAAGGCGGCGCACAGCCAACCCGGCGGCCCGCCGGTCGACGAGGAACTGCGCCAGGCGGCCCCCCAGGTGCGCAGTGACCACAATCCAGCCGGCGCGATCGGCATCTTGCACGGCGGTCTTGATGCCCTGCAGTCGGAATCCGTCGGCGTGCTCGGTCGCCACTGTGCACACACCGTCGGCGTCCCACGGCTGGCGCGACTCCGCGAAGGCCCACCCAGCGACAGCCTGGCCGCCGGCCAGCAGCGGCAGAATCTCCGAGCACTGGTCGTCCCGTCCCGATTGTGAGATCGCCACTGCTGCAAGGGTATTGCCGATGAGCGGGCCCGGCTGCACCGTCCGGCCGTGTTCTTCGGCGACCAGGGCGACATCCACCAGATCGCGCCCCAGACCGTCGTACTCCTCGGCGACGAGCAATCCGGCCCACCCCAGTTCCGCGCCCCGCTGCCACACGCGCTCGTCGTAGCCTTGCTCATCGGAATCGGCGAGTCCGCGCACGCGACTGATCGGCGAATCGCGTGCCAGCAACTTACGGCTGGTCTCGACGAGCATCCGTTGTTCGTCGCTCATGGTGAAATCCACGACTTACCTCCGAAGACGTCAGGAACCGCGCGGTTCTTTGGGCAATCCGAGCGACCGCTCGGCGATCATGTTGCGCAAGACTTCGTTGGCGCCACCGGCGATGGTCAGCGCCCGCGAATACAGGAAGGCGTCCTGCCACCAACCGCCGGCGATCGCCTCGGGGTCGTCTTCGGTGAGCAGCGCATCGGTGCCTTGGAGTCCGACTCCGAAGTCGGTGAGCGCGAGATTGCACTCGCTGTAGAGCACCTTGGCCAACGGAGCGTCGCCGGGATCGGCCTCGCCACTCAACGCGCGCGACAGGTTGTATTGGCCCAGCCGAACGTTGACCCGCGCGGCGGCGTAGAGCCGGCCGATGTCTTGGCGGACCGCATCGTTGTCCAGCGCAGGGCGCGATCCGCGCCGCAGCGATCGCGCCATCGTTACCGCGTCGCGCACCGTGCGCAGCATGACGATGCCCGCGGTGCCCACACTGGAGCGCTCCTCGACGAGGCTGGTGGTGGCGACCTTCCAGCCTTCGTCGACTTCGCCGAGCACGTTGTCTTTCGGTATCCGGACGCCATCGAAGAAGACTTCGTTGAAGTCACTGGTGCCGGTGATCTCGCGGAGCGGCCGCACGTCGACGCCCGGACTGGTCATGTCCAGGATGAACGCGGTGATGCCGGCATGCTTGGGTACATCGGGGTTGGTTCGGGCCAACAGGTAGCCCAGTTGCGCGTGTTGGCCGTTGGTGGTCCACACCTTTTGGCCGTCGACGACGAAGTCATCGCCGTCGCGACGCGCGCGGGTGGACAGGCTGGCCAGGTCGCTGCCCGCGCTGGGCTCGCTGAACAGCTGGCACCAGATGTCCTCGCCGCTCCGGATCCGGGGCAGGTAGCGGTTCTGCTGGTCGTGGCGCCCGCAGTGGATGAGGGCCGCGGCGGCCAGCAGGCCGGCGCCGATTGGCGTGGGCACCCGCGCCCGCGCCATCTCCTCACCGACGACGGTCGCGCGGAGCGCGTCTTTGGTGCCGGCACCGCCCCATTCGGCGGGCCAGTCAGCGCCCACGTATCCGGCCTCGAACAGCCGCGCGGTCCATGTCCGCAGGGCGGGAATGTCCTCGGCTTCGGGTGCGCGGGTCCCGGCTCTGCCCTTGGTGCGCACCGCTGGGCGGTGTTTCTCCAGGAAATCTCTGACCTCGCCGCGGAACTGATCGAGCTCCGGATCCTGTTCCAGCTTCATATGTCCGTCCTCCGCATCAGTGCCCCCGCCGCAGCAGCAGTGCTCCCCCGGGGGTACCGCCGCCGGTGGTGACGACCGCAACCTGGGCGTCGGCGACCTGGCGCTCGGCCGCCTCGCCGCGCACCTGCGCGATCGCCTCGGCCAGGAAGCCGAATCCGTGGGTCCGTCCAGCCGACAGCTGACCACCATGGGTATTCAGCGGTAACTTCCCGTCCAGCGCGATCGTCGTTCCGCCATCAAGGAAATCCGCGGCCTCTCCGACGCCGCAGAACCCGAGCGCCTCCAGCCACGACACGGCGTTGAAGGTGAATCCGTCGTAGAGCTCGGCGACGTCGACATCGTCGGGCCGGAGGCTGGTTCTGCTCCAGAGGTGCGCGGCGGGTCCAAAAACCTGCGGTTCGTGAGTGAGAGTGTCCTGGTCCCAAGAGATCCGGTCGAGCACTTGGGTGCCCACCGCCTCAACCAGCACCGGAGGTTTCGGCCGGTCGGCTGCCGTGTCAATCGATGACACGATCACCGCGATTGCCCCGTCGCACGGCACGTCGCAGTCGTAGAGGCCGAACGGCGAGCTGATCATCCGCGCCGACAGATAGTCGTCCAGGGTGAGGGGGTCACGGTAGATCGCGGCCGGATTGCGCGACGCGTTCGCGCGCGCCGTCAGGGCGATCGGCGCCAGGGTCGAGGCGCGGTCGCCACCGTAGCGCCAGAAGTAATGCGAGGCGTTGACGCCGATCCAGTTCGCAGCCGACATGGCGCCGAACGGCGCGCGCCACTCGAACATGCCCGACGCCCGACCCACTCCGCCCGCGGACTTCGTCCGTCTGGCCAGGGCGGTGTGCGTCGATTCCCACACGGTCCGAAAGCACAACACGTGCCGACACAGCCCGGCCGCGACGGCCAGCATGGCGGACACGACGCTGCCGCTGGGTCCGGGAACTTCGGCCCCACCGCTGATCCAGGTGGGTCGAATGCGCAACGCCTCCTCGACTGCGGTGACCCCGCCTTCCGACATCCCCCCGATAAGTCCGCCCGGATAGGTGGCCAGGCCGTCGATGTCGTCCAGCGTCAGGCCCGCGTCCGCCACGGCGCGCAGGCACGCCGTGACGGTCAGTGACAGCGGATCGACCATGAGGCGACGCCCGATCGTCGAGCTGCCGACCCCGGTGAGCGCCACCGTGTCTTCGAACTTGCGAGAGGACAACATAGGCCGCACATCGCGAACCAGATCACGCGGCCCCGGAACCGGCCCGGCCCCGGCGGCCTCGGAATCCGGTTCGAATAGTGGAATCCATATATCGTCGTGCTGCTCGAACACCACCTTGACCTGCAGACCAATCGCGACGTGCCCGGATTCGCAGCCGACGATGTTCGTGGTGAGCCGGGCCGAGGGGTCTTCGGCGATGGCGACAACCGCGACCGCGTAAGGCGGCGGGAAGCGTGGCAGCCACTGCTGATGATTCACTGTGAAACCGGCGACCGTCGCACGTCCCGATACCGGCGTCATCGCCACCTCGCAGGAACGGCAATGCGGACAGATCGGCTGCGGCGGGTGGTGGTAGCGGCTGCACGCCTGGCATTGAGCGATCCGCAGACGCCCGTCGGCTCCGCTCGTCCAGAACGCTTCGCTGCCGATGCTCACTTGGGGCAAGGGCCGCACAACCGGCTCGGCGGGGCCGGGCACTGTCATCACACCTCCGGTCACGCCGACGAATAACCAACACGAACCGTAGCAGATTGCGAATACGGCGTGGGCCGTATTAGTAGAGGGGGACTCTACTTACGTGTACTGTGATGACCTCGTAGGAGGACAATCAGTCGTCGCAGCAGACAGGGGTTCGCGTGAAGGTCAAGGACAGCGCCGCGGTGGTCGTCGGGGGCGCCTCGGGCATGGGGCGGGCGACCGCGGAACGGCTGGTAGAGCAGGGTGCACGAGTCGCCGTGCTGGACCTGCCGACGTCGGACGGAGCCACCGTGGCCAAGGAACTGGGCGCGTCGTTTCACCCTTGCAACGTGACTGACAGCGACGGCGTGGAGACCACGCTGGCGACTGCCATCGAAGACCTGGGAGCCTTGCATATCGCGGTCAACACGGCCGGGGGCGGGGTATCGGCGCGCACGCTGTCTAAGAGCGGGCCTCACTCCTTGGACGCCTTCCGGTCCGTGATCGAGCTCAACCTGATCGCCACCTTCAACCTGAACCGGTTACAGGCTTGGCACATGAGCCGCAACGAACCCGACGACGAGGAACGCGGCGTCATCGTCAACACTTCCTCGATTGCGGCGTTCGAAGGGCAGATCGGCCAGGTCGCTTATAGCGCCGCGAAGGCTGCGATCGCCGGCATGACGTTGACCATGGCGCGTGATCTCGGCAGCCTCGGCATCCGAGTCACCGCCGTCGCGCCGAGCCTGTTCGCGACCGGGATTACGTCGCGAATTCCGGAGAAAATGGCTGGCGAGCTGACCCGCGACGCGGCTTTCCCCCGTCGGATGGGCCGGCCCGATGAGTACGCCGCCCTGGCGCTGTCCATCGTCGAGAACCAGATGCTCAACGGATCGACCATCCGACTCGACGCCGGCCAACGGTTCGCGCCGAAGTAGCAGGCGACGATCGTGGATCTTGGGTTCGCCGATGCCACCGCGGTGATCGCGGGGGGCACTCGTGGCATCGGGCTGGCGACCGCAGTGTGCCTGGCCGAACAGGGCGCGCGGATCGGCGTCATCGGCAGAGACGACGCCCGGATGAAGGAGACCGCCATGACATTGGCGGACGCCGGCAGTCCGGACGTGCTGACGTTGACCGCGGATCTGAGTTCGGCCTCCGACGTCGACACCGTCTTTGCCACGGTTGGCGTGCGCTGGGGTGCGCTCAACGTGCTGGTCAATGCCGCCGGTCCGACGGGCGCCGGTCGCTTTGAGGACCTGGGCGACGCGCAGTGGACAGCGGCATTCGACCAGGGGGTGTTGTCCGCGGTGCGGTGTGTGCGTGCGGCCTTGCCGCTGCTGCGAGCCGCGGAATGGGCCCGGGTGGTGAACGTGACGGCGATGTCGGTGCAGCACCAGTCGGCGGGGTTGGTGAGCTACACCGCGGCCAAGAGCGCGCTACTCAGCGTGACCAAGAATCTCGCCCGCAGTCTCGCCGGCGATGCCATCTTGGTCAACGCCGTCGCCCCCGGTCCGATCCTCACCGATTGGGCGCGACCGGTGCTCGCCTCCGCCGGGATCGCGACGAATGACCCCGTGGGTGCCTTCGGACTGCTGGGGCGCGGTCACGGCATGTCAGTGGACCTCGGTCGGCTCGGGCTGCCTCACGAGGTTGCCGCGGTCATCGCGTTCTGCGCCTCACCAGACAACACCTTTATGACCGGCGCCCACCTCAACGTCGACGGTGGCAGCGACTTCCTCTGAGCCCCTTGCCTTCTCGTCACCGCCGTGGGCGGCTACGCGGAAACCCCAGGCGGTTCTCCACGATGAGGCTGCGCAGCACCTCGCTGGACCCGCCGTAGATCGTCGACGCAACGGCACTCCGATAGTGCGCGTCCAGGGCGCCGTCCACCGCGCTCTGCGGATCGGTCCAGTCGATCATGCCCGCGGCCCCCGCGATGTCGATTGCCGCGGCCGATGCGCGCACATAACTTTCCGGCCCGAACAACGCCGAGACCGGACCCGGCTTGTCGCCCTCCGCGTCGAGGAAGGCCACCCGCAGGTCCAGCAGCTCAGCCACCTCGGCTTCCATCGCCATCCGGGCCAGGCGTTCGCGGACCAAGATGTCGTCGATCAGCTCGGCGCCGTCGGGTCCGCGGTGCGTGCGGGCGAACTCCAGTGCATCGTCGGCGACCCACCCCGTCCGCGACCCAGGGGCAACATTCTGTTCGGCCTCGAGCGCAGCCCGCATCACCGCGAAGCCCTCGTGTGCCTCACCGACTCGGTTCGCATCGGCCACCCGCACATCGTTGTAGAACACGATATTGGTCCGCTCGTGCCCCATGGTGTGCACCGCCTGGATCTCGATACCGGGCGTATCCAGCGGCACAAGCAGCATCGTCAGGCCGCGCGGTCCCACCGATCCGGGCTGGGAACGGGTGAGCAGGAAGCAATAGTCGGCAAGATGGGCGAACGTCGTGAAGATCTTCTGCCCGTTGACAATCCACTCGTCGCCCTCGAGCTGAGAACGGGTCGCGCAGGCGAACACATCTGAGCCACCCGCGGGCTCCGTGTACCCCAGACAAATCAGGACCTCACCGGCGGCGACTCCTGGCAGGACCCGGGCTTTGAGTTCCGCCGAGCCGGCGGCACGGATCGCGTTGGCCGGCAGCATCGTCGTACCGGGGCCGGCGGTCGGCACCCCCCCTTTGCGCAATGCGTTCCACAGTGCGGCCGCCTCGAACGGATCCAGTCCGGCGCCGCCCTCGTCGACCGGCCACCCCGACGCGATCCAGCCACGCTCCCCCAACTTCCGGGTGAGCGCGCGATCAACGCCGTCGCCGGTCCGGCGCTCGTGCTCGATCACGTCGCGGGTCACATGCTCGGCCGCGAATTCCTCTGCCTCGCAGCGAATTCGGGCCCAGTTCTCAGGTTCGCTGAAGTCCATCGCGTCACCGACCTCTGGTTGGCACAGGACCGAACCGCCGGTCGGCGACAGTGAGCAGCTCGCGTCGCGGGTCGACGAACGCCGCAACCCATGCCTTGGCCCTGCGGTAGTACAGCTGGATGTCGTACTCCTCCATGAACCCGTATCCCCCGTGGACGTGCAGACTGTGCGTCGTCGCGTGATAGGCCGTTTCGGCGGCGAACACGAACGCCATCGCTGCCAAGGCGCCGGCGTCGTCCTGCGCGGAATCCATTGCCCAACAGGCCTTACGGGCCAACAACTGGGCGCCATCCAGCCCGGTGACCGCGTCGGCGAACGGATGCGCGACCGCTTGGTACATTCCGATCGGCTGGCCGAATGCCTCGCGCACGACCGCGTACCGGGAACCGATCCCCACCGCCTCGGAAGCCAACCCGACCAGCGCCGCCGCGCGCAGCACACGTACCTCGTCGAGCGCGGTGTCGAAGATCGCGCGCGCCTCGCTGCCTTCGGCGAGAACCGTGGCCGCACCCGGGACGTCCCACCGGGCCAGCGATAGCCCGCCGAGGTTGCGGTGCGCGGTCCTGGACAGGCCGTCCGGCCGGTTCACATAGACCAGGGAGTCTCCGTCGAGAGCCAGCACGGCATCAGCGATTGCCCCGTCGACTAACCACTGCTGCGTGGCCGAGCCGGGCCGGGTGGCCAGTGACACGATGACCGATCCGCTCAGCACCGGCCCCAGCAATTCCTTCTCACGCAGGCGACCCAGAACTCGCGCCGCGGCCGCGGTCTCGGCGACCGGGATGGGGGCGAGGCGTCGGCCGGCTTCCTCGGCCACCAATGCCAGTTCGAGGAGGCCGCCGTCCCCGCCCCCACAGTCTGAGGGCACTCCGATACCGAGCGCACCGACATCGGCATAGTGCCGCCAGAGCAGCAGGTCGAAACCTGAGGGCTCTGCGCTACGCACCCGCTGTGGCGTGGCCTGTTTCCCGAACAAGGCCGCGAACGCATCGCGGACAGCGCGATGCTCCCGCGTCAGCGATAGATCCACCTAATTCCTCCTCGCAATCGCAATGCCCTCGACATCGGCAACACGCGAGCGCCGCCACAGAAGGCACGTTACCCGCAAACGGATGGATGCACGACGAAAAAGTAAACGCATATCCTCTTTTAACGCACTCGATGCTAGAGTCAGTCGCACATCTAATTGTCGCACTGTTGAGCAGCCGCCATTCTGCAATGCAGGTATGGCGAGGCACGAGGAGGATTTCAATGACGTCGCGATTGGGCTATCTGGTCTTCGATGGTGATAACCACATGTACGAGACACGCGATGCGCTCACCAAGTTCCTGCCGCCGGAATACCACGGCGCGATCAGGTACGTCGAAGTCGACGGACGCACCAAGATCGCGACCCTAGGACAGATCAGCGAGTACATCCCCAACCCGACTTTCGACAAGGTCGCCGCACCGGGAGCCCAGGAGGACTACTTCCACAACGGCAACCCCGAAGGCAAATCGCACCGCGAGATTCTGGGCAAAGCGATCGAGGCAACCCCCGCGATGCGTGAACCGGCGCCCCGGCTGGAGCTGCTCGACGAACAGGGCATCGACAAGTCGATGATGTACCCGACGCTGGCAAGCCTGGTGGAAGAACGTTTCCGTGAGCACCCCGAGGCGACGCACACGATCATTCACGCTCTGAACCAGTGGTTGCACGAGACCTGGCAATTCGACTACAAGGGCCGCATCTTCACCACGCCGATCATCACCTTGCCGATCGTGGAGAAGGCCATCGACGAACTGAACTGGGTGGTCGAGCGCGGTGCACGCGCCATCCTCATCCGGCCGGCGCCGGTACCCGGGCTGCACGGCCCGCGGTCATTCGCGTTGCCCGAATTCGACCCCTTCTGGAAGCGGGTCGTCGAGACCGGCGTGCTGGTCATCATGCACGCCTCCGACAGCGGGTATTCCCGATACGCCAACGACTGGGAGGGTTCCGGCGAGTTCCGGCCGTTCCAGCCGTCGCCGTTCCGCTCCTACTACAGCCTGGCCCGCAACCCGGCCGAGGATGCGGTCGCGGCGCTGGCCTGCCACGGACTGCTGACACGGTTTCCCGAGCTTCGGATCGGCATGGTGGAGAACGGGACTACCTGGCTGCCCCGGCTGCTGGAGAACCTCAGGGACACCCGCAAGAAGATGCCGCAGCTCTACAGCGAAGATCCCGTGGAGGCCATCCATCGCTGCATCTACTTCAATCCCTTCTGGGAGGAGAACGTGGCCGAACTCGCGAAGCTGGTGCCGATCGATCACCTGTTCTTCGGCTCGGACTACCCGCATCCAGAGGGCTTGGCCGATCCGCTCAGCTACCCCGACCGTCACCCGGAGCTGAGCGACGCCGAGGTCGCCATGGTGATGGGCGGCACCCTGTCGAACATGATGCGGGTAGACGCCTGAGATGTCGACTGACCACGGTGCGGGATCGGCCACCAAGCCACGCGAGGACGGCTCCGCTATGGAGTTCAATCCGTACTCCGACAGCTTCTTCGACGACCCCTATGAGACCTACCGTTGGATGCGCGACGAGGCGCCGGTGTACTACAGCGAGCGCTGGGATTTCTACGCGCTGACCCGTCACGAGGATGTCGTTGCCGCCCACCGCGATTGGGAGACGTTCAGCAGCTCCTACGGTGTCACTCTGGACGCACTGTCGATGCGACACCAGTTCGACACCAACATGCTGATCATCATGGATCCGCCCGAACATGAACGGCTGCGCAAGCTGGTACGCCAGGTGTTCACCAAGGCGGCTATCGCCAACCTGGAGCCACTGGTGACCGACGTCGTCACCTCCTACGTCCACGCCCTAAGTGGCAGAGATGATTTCGACATTGTGGCCGACTTCGCGGCGCTGTTCCCGGTCGAAATCATCTCCTCGATGCTCGGCGTCCCCCCTGGAGAGCGCCAGCAGATCCGGCTGTGGACCGACGGATTCCTGCACCGCGAGGAGAACAACCCCTTCGCCACTGAGAGCGGCGTGGCGGACTCGTTTGCGATGAACGATTACTTCCTGGCCCTGTCCAAGGAGAAGCGGCGCCAGCCCGACGACCTGATCATCAGCAGGTTGGTGACCGCGACCTACGAGGACGAGACCGGGGTGACGCACCGGCTCACCGACGAGGACATCGCCACGTTCGCGGTGCTGATAGCGGCGGCGGGCAGTGAAACGGTTACCAAGCTAATTGGCAACGGCACCATGGCTTTTCACCACAATCCCGATCAATGGGAATTGGTGCTCGCCGATCCCGGACTGATCCCCGGCGCGATCGAGGAGATGCTGCGCCTCAACCCGCCTTCGCAGTATCAGGGCCGGTTCGCCACCCGAGAGGTCGTGCTAGAAGGGGGCACCATCCCGGCTGGATCGCCCACCCTGCTGGTCACCGGCGCCGCGACGCGTGACCCGCGGGCCTACGATCGGCCCGACGCGTTCGACATCAAACGGGGAGGCTCTACCACCCTCGCTTTCGGATACGGCGCCCACAGCTGCCTGGGCTCCTGGCTGGCGCGACTCGAGACACGAGTCGCCTTGCACGCGATCCGCGAGCAGTGGCCGCGGTTCACGGTGGACACCGACGGTTTGCGGCGAGTGACGATGTCCAATGTGGCCGGCTATTCGCACATCCCGGTGCACGTCGGCTGATGGCCGCGGCGCAGACCGCGGCGGATGCATTCCCCGGGCTGCCGGGCAGCGTCCCCGAGCTGCTGGCACTGCGGCGCACCGAGCCTGACGGCGAGTTCCTGGTCACCGACTCCGAGCGGCTGAGTTTCGCCGAGGCCGACGCGCAGTCCAGGACACTGGCGGATGCGCTGTTAGCGTCGGGCGTGGGCAAGGGGACCCGCGTCGGCATCTTGTTCCCCAACTGCGCCCAGTGGCTCATCGCGTGGCTGGCCGCCGCACGCATCGGCGCGCTTACCGTCCCGTTGTCGACCTTCGCCCCGGGCGTCGAACTCGCCAGACTGCTGCGCCACACCGACACCCAGGTGCTCTTGATGGGCCCCTCGATTGCAGGCCACGATCTGGTCACCCGAGTCGCCGATGCGCTACCGGGCTTGGCCGACGGCAACGCGGCGATCGCCCTCGAAGCTGTCCCCTACTTCCGGCGGGTGCATGTCTGGCCCGACTGCGACCGGGAGTGGACAACGCCGTGGCCGGGCAGCACTGGCCCCGTCGCGCCGCTGACCGGTCCGGCCGAACAGGAGGTCGGACCTGCCGACGAGCTCGTGCTGGTGACGACGTCTGGGACCACGGCGCTACCGAAATCTGTGGCACACACCCATGGCAGCCTGGTGCGTCACGCGGCCATCCTGGCCCGCCACCGCGGCGTCACCTCCGTCGATCGCATCTACTCCCCCATGCCATTTTTCTGGGTTGGCGGACTGACCATGGTTGTCCTGCAGGCACTCTCGACGGGAGCCGCGATCCTGGCCCAAGATGTTTTTGAACCCGGTGCCACACTGGCGCTGCTCGAAAGGGAGCGGGCCACCTTCATCTCGTGCTGGGCGCAGGCCAGTCAGGCCATGGCCGATCACCCCGACTTCGCCAAGCGCGACCTGTCCAGCGTCCGGGGCGGCACCATGCTGCAGGCGCTGCCGCCCGAACAGCGGCCCAGCGAACCCGAGCTGACCCCTAACCTGCTCGGCATGACCGAGACCGGCGGCCCGCACACCATGGTCGAGGTGCCCGACACCCCGCTGCCGCAGACACGGCGCGGCTCCTTCGGGATCCCGTTGCCCGGGCTGGTGCAGCACCGGATCGTGGACACCGCAGGCGTTCAGCTGCCGCCCGGGCAGGAGGGGCAGATCCAGGTCCGCGGCCAGATCCTGATGAGCGGGATCTACAAGCAGGAACGCCACGAGGTGTTCACCGACGACGGTTGGTATGACAGCGGGGACCGTGGATGGTTCGACGACGCCGGGCATCTGCACTTCACCGGTCGCGCCAGTACCCTGATCAAAACCGCGGGGTCCAATGTCTCACCGGCAGAGGTCGAATCGGTCCTGGACGCCATGCCCGGCGTGCTGCACAGCTTCGTCGTCGCCCTGCCCCATCCAGTTCGCGGCGAGGTCGTCGGAGCCGCCGTCGTGCCCACGCACAGCGCCCAGTTATCCACCGACGCCGTCGCCGCGCATGCCCGCGCCAACCTCTCGGGGTTCAAGGTGCCGACGGTGATCGCGATCCTCGCCGAGAGCGAGCTACCGATGTTGCCCACCGGCAAACTCGACCGCCAGGGCCTTGTCGGGCTGTTGGGTGGTGGGTCAGTTTGAAAGTCAGTTTCGCGCGCGAACACCCGCGGTGGCTCCGGCGGATTCTGCCAACCGGCCAGCAAACGACTGGAGGGCAGTTACCCATCGATAGCTGGGTCTGTATGGGCATACGTTCCATCTATGTCGCTGCGGCGGTCGGCGTGGCCATCGCCGTCTTGCTCGTCGCCCTGGTCGTGCTGACGGCGGCGTCGTCTGCTCACGCTGACACTGGCATCAATGGTTACGTTCAATGCCTAGGGGGCGACGCGAAGCCCCCGCCGCCGGGGGTAAGTGCTGAAGATTGGTTTCCCAGCATTCATGTCATCGCAACGGATCTCAATTCTGGCGTGCCCCCGGACCAAGTAGCTCTGAGGTTAGTGAATATGGGAGTCAAGCCGAACGATGCCGTTGCCCGAGTCCAGTGTTTTATAGCCAACCAACCGCAAGGAGAAGGGCATTGACGCGGTCAAGAAAGCCGCTATCGACGCCAAGATCGACGACCTGACAGACCGCCCTTCAAACCGCCCTTGCGGCCTATGGCCACAGCTGCCGGACTTTACCGTTTGCGGGCAGGCATGTGCGCACCGTGGCGCAGTGCGCTTTCGCCCTCACTAGCCTGTCGGCATGGGCGTCGCCGACATGCCCGGCTGGCATCGATCGACCGAGCCCGTCAGCCTGCCAACGACAGCTGGCGGGCACTCACCACCCGCAACGCCACCCGGCTAGTGAGTCCTCGCCGCTAGGTCCGGCGGCGTCGACCCTGGCTGGGCCCCAACGGATTCGGGTCAGCCGCGGCGCCGTCTTGCCGCGTTAAATCTTGCGGTTCTCGGACTTGATCATCCAAGCGAGCTTCTCCAGCGAGTCGACGATCTCGTGGAGCAGATCGCTCGTGCTGAGGTCGTCGGCGTCGACGGCGTCATGCACGTTATGGATGGTGTCGACCGTGTGGTCTCCCGGGTAAATCGGGAAGGCGCGAGCGCGGCACGCCGGCCATCCCTACGCAGGCATCAGCCGGCGGCCAGTCCCGGCAGCAGAATGGCAACCAATCCGTCGGCGTGAGCCCGAATCCAGTTGGGGCTGTTGGGATCCCGCCCGGTGAGAAGGCGGACTTCGGGCGCATTGACGTAGGGCAACGATGCCGCGCCAATGAGCACGTAGTACAGGATTTCGTTGTCGATAGGTGCAGCAATGCCAGCCTTGCGAAGTACCTGCCAGGCCGGTCGGATCCCGTCGAAGAAAGGCTTTACGTGCGTTTCGGTCATCCACTTCAACCGGTCGGTCTCCGCGGTGCCCTCATGCACCATGATCTGGTTGAGCTCCGGGTGCTCGGCGGCAAATGCCACGAATCGACGTATCCCTTCGGCGAACGCCGCAGCCAGCGCCGACACGTCGACGCCGGTGAGCGCCGCGGGTAGGACGCCGTCGAATGCCTCCCGCAGCAGCCCGAAGAGGTGATCCACCGCGGCCATCCACAGCGCGGTTTTCGACTCGAAGTGGTAGTTGATCTGCGGCTGATGCGCCTGCACGCGCAGCGCGATGGCACGTGTCGACGCTCCGTCGAAGCCCTTGGCTCCGAACTCGACCAGTGCCGACTCCAGCAAGTCCCGCCGGATGTCGGTCCTGGCCCGACGCAGGCGCACCTTGGTCGGCATTGGGGTCTTGCGTTCCATGGTTCGAAGTGTATACCGTTATTATCAATCGATAATAACGGTATGGAAGGTTAATTCGATGAGCACTGCCCCTGAGACCACGAACCAGTACCGAGTTGGCACATCGGCACGTCTGTTGCCGCTATCGAAAGATCCGTTCCAGGCGCCGACGGATCGCGACATGTTGCCCTCGGAGCGGCGGCTATTCGTTCAGACCCACCGGACCTGTGTATTCGGTTACGGCCGGCGATCGGACGGCCCGGCGATGTCGATCGTCTACTACGTACCAGACGACAACGGCGACCTGCTGGTGGCGACCATGGCCGAGCGAGCCAAGGCCAAAGCAGTGGCCCGAAACGGCAAAGTCAGCCTCTGTGTACTCGACGAGACCTGGCCGTTCGCCTACCTCCAGGTCTACTGCGAGGCCGTGATCGACGACGACGAGGAAACCCTCGTCGACGTGATGATGGCAGTGGCTGAACGCATGTCGGGTGACCCAGTGCCAGCGGAGATGCGCCCCGCGGTCAAAGCTGTCGCAGAGCAGGAAGGCCGGGTGCTGGTGCGCTGCCGGCCCTACGCGACGTTCGTGACGCCGCCGCGACACTTGCACAGCAACAACCAGCAGGAACTGACCCACTGGGTCTCGGCGTCAATGCCCTGGGACGCTCCCGACCCGGTGACCAATTCCTAACCCGATGACCATTCAAGACGACCAGGCCGGCCAAGACTGCACACGCCCGGAGTTCAGCGGGCCAACGACGCTGAGCGCGGCGGGGCATCGACTGATTGCCACGTATCGGCGAACAGGAGCGGACGTACCGTTCGGCGACCCTGTGCCTTGGCACGGTGGCGAGATGGAGGGCTGGTTTTGGCGGCTCACCGATTCTGCGTCCGGTCGCGTCGTTGTGGCGCTGTGCAGCGTGAACCAGCATCCAGACGGAGACTGGGCCACCGTCGCGGTCGGCTTGCACCCGGGTGGAATCCTGCGGACCGCCGTTCTGGACGGGGCGCGTGCCGCGCAGTCACGATTCGCGTTGAGCGCCGGGACTACCCCACTTAACGCGGTTACTGCAGACGTCGATCGGCTCCGTATCGACCTTGATGACACCCGCCTCGAGCTGAGATTCGCCAATTCGTACGCGTGGCCGAAGGCCTTCGCTGGCGGTGGGCTCATCTCATCGATCCCGTGGCTCAACCAGTATTGGCATCCCTACCGCCTCGGCGGCACAGCTACCGGGACCGTCGAATGCGGCGGCGAACACTGGTCGTTTGACGCCGCCACACTCTATGCGGAGAAGAACTGGGGCCCGGGCTTCCCTGAACGCTGGTGGTGGGGCCAGGCACACGATTTCGGTGGCGCCGACGTGTCGGTGGCGTTCACCGGGGGCCTTGTGCAACTCGGGCCGATCCGCCGAGATGCCGGATTGGTGGTCGTGCGGCTCGGTGACCGCGTGATCCGCATCGCGCCACCGGCCCAGGTGCGCTCGCAAGTCGGCTCCGGCCGCTGGACCGTACGAGCCAAGTCGCTGCGGTACCAGATCGATCTCGACGGCGACGGCACAGGGCTCGAACCGCACGACCTTCCCGTGCCACTCCCCGCCGAGCGACGCAACGTCGGCGCTGCCGTCGAACACCTGGCTGGCCGCCTTCATTGTGTCGTGCGCGAGTTCGGCCGAGTGGTGTTCGAGGGCACCTCCGAACTGGCAGGGCTGGAAGTGGGGAGCTTGCCAGACCGTTCGTGAGTGAGTCCTGGCTGGGCGCGGCGCCGCTACGAGTCCGCCGAGCGGTCGCGGCTGGTCGGGTGCTGAGTTGGTCCCACCCAGTCCGGGCGTCGACAGCATCGCCAGCGCGCAGGCTCACTTTCCGCGGCCCGCGGCCTTCATCCGTTTCAGGTTGGCCATCACGACGGTCTTCCCCTCGGTCGCGGCCAACGCCCGGGTGTGTCCGAGATGATGCATGTCGAAGCATGACGCGATCGCGGTCGAGAAGCCCATGGTGTCCAGGGTGTGGTTGACCGCACGCTTGGCCATCCGCAGCGCCCAGGGATCGGTTTGCGCGACGCGGTGTGCGAGATCCATTGTGGCCGAACGCAAGTCGTCCAGCGGTACGACGTGGTTGACCATCCCGCAGCGCAGTGCCTCCTCGGCGCTCACCGAACTGGCGGTGAACAGCATCTCCTTGGCCTTGCGGGGCCCGAGTTCCCAAGTGTGAGCGTGGTATTCGACGCCCATGATGCCCATCAGTCCGACCGGGTCGGAGAACTGCGCGTTGTCCGCGGCGACGATGAGGTCGCACGGCCAGCACAGCATCAACCCGGCCGCGATGCACTTGCCCTGCACCGCGGCGATGGACGGCTTGGGGATGTCGCGCCAGCGCTTCGCGTACTCGAGGTAGCCGCGGGTCTCCCAGTCGTAGTAGGTGTCAGCTAGCAGCTTGCCGTCGGAGCGTTGCGGACTAAGGCTGCGCCCGTCGGCCGACGGATCGGTGCCCGACATGTCGTGCCCGGCGGAGAAGTGCTTACCGGTGGTCTGCAGAACGATGACCCGGACCTCGGGGTCTTCGTCGGCGCGCCGCCAGGCGTCATCGAGATCTTTGAGGATGCCCGGGGTTTGGGCGTTGGCGGCGTCGGGGCGGTCCAGGGTGATGACCGCGACCCGGTCGTCGACGTCGTAACGGACGAAGTGTTGAGCTGTCATGGCTGCATTCCTTTCGGTGGGGTCCTAATGACGCTTTCCTGCGCGAAGGACGCCACGTGTGATCCGGTCTGGGTGTACACGTCTCCGGTGGCGAAGCCGCGTCCACGGGCCAATCGCACGCCGTGGATCTGCACCCGCAGCCACTGCGCGACGTCGAACGGCTGGTGAAACCACACCGAATGCGTCACGACGCCGGTCTGGACGCTGACATGGGCGTCGCGCTGGCTGACCCCGGGCACCGCTTTGAGCAGGGTGCCGATCAGCGGCCAGTCCGAGATGTAGGCGATGACGGGTTGGGCAAGCGTGGTATCGGTGAAGTCGGGGCAGCGCATCCAGAACCCGAACTCCGCGGCCGCGGCATCCTCGACATCCAGACCGTCGCCGATCAAGCGGGCTTCGCCCGGGATCACTGCGAAGTCAATGGGTTTGGCGTCCATCGGATCACCGGCCGCGGCGGCGCTGTACTGATAGTCGTATCCGTCGTCGGCGCGGTCGACGAGGATTGACGCGGTCGCGATCACCCGGCGGGCGGACTCCTGGCCCTGCCACGCGACAGCGCGCCGATACCCCAGCGAGCGCCCGTCGTGGGTTTGTTCCAGGTCCAGGTACAGCGGGTCAGTGGCGCGTCCGGCGCGAGGGAACGCGATTTGCAGTGACTTCACCGCTTTGGCCGATCCCGGCGGTGCGGCGGCTGCGATGAGCTGAGCCATGATTTGTCCGCCGAAGATCCGCTCGACGCTCGGGTCCGGGACGGGCAGCACCGTGCGGCCCTCGGTGTCGTCACTCAGGGTGAGCATGGCGCGAAATTGATCGAGGTTCATCCCAGCCTCTCTGCGGTGTTCGCCGTTGCGACCAGCTCGAACTTCTTGACCTTGCCCGACGGTGTCATCGGCAAAGCGTCCACGAAATGCCATGCGACGGGGGTCTTTTGGCGTGCCAGTCCGGTGGCGTGCAGGTGACGGGACAGGTCGTCGACGGATGCTTGGCCCGGCTGGTCGAACACGATGAACGCCACCGGCACCTCACCGAATCTGGCGTCGGGTCCGGGTACTACGGCCGCGTGACGCACTGCGGGGTGCGTGAGGAGCAGGTCTTCGATGTCGCGGGCAGAGAACTTCTCGCCGCCGCGGTTGATCACGTCCTTGACCCGCCCGGTGATGGTGACGTAGCCGGCACCATCGACGAGGCCGACATCCCCAGTGGAGAACCAGCCCGCGTCGTCGAGGGCAGCCCGGTTGGCCGCAGGGTCGAGGTAGCCCAGCATCTGCTCGGGTCCGCGCACCAACAGCTCGCCTGCGCAGCCCGCGGCCAGCGGCTCGCCATCCGTCCCGACGACCCGGACCTGCACCCCAGGGGCGATGGCGCCATCGGTCTCCGCGCGCAGGTCGAATGGATAAGCGCGGTTCATCACCGTCACTGTCGGAAGCTCGGTCATCCCGTAGACTCGCGCGGCCGGAATTCCCTGCTCTTCGCTGCGTTCCATGACCGCGCGCGGCACCGCCGCCCCGCCGCAGGCGAACATCCGCAACGGCAGGTGCACGCGGGCGGCGCGCGCGGCTTCGGTCAATTCCTGCAGGAATACCGTCGCCCCGGCCGAATAGGTCACCCGGTGACGCACGATGTCGGCGACTGCCACATCGGCTTCCCATCGGTCGGCCAGCACCGCGGAGGCGCCAACCTGCAGCGGGATGGTCATCGCGTTGAGCACGCCGGTGATGTGCTGCAACGGGGCGGCCATGTAGGCGACGTCCTCCCAGGACAGGCCCCACGCATCGGCCAGCTGGCGGGTTTCGGCGAGCAAGGTGCGCGACGAGTGCACTGCGGCCTTGGCACCCGACGTGGTCCCGGAAGTGAAGAGGATCAGGCAGGGATCATCGGCCCCGACGGCGGCGGATTCTTGGCGCCGACCGTGCGAGACGACCACGTCGAACGGCGACCAGCCCGGCCGGGTTCCGCGCAGCAGGACGCGGGCAGCGTCGCCGAGACCGGCCCCGGCGAGCAGGTCGTCGAACGCTTCGGCGTGGGCGAAGCCGCGAAACGTCTCGGCGGTTACCACCGCGGCCGGCCGTACCTGCTGGATGACCTGGCGCAGCTCGTGTTCCCGGTAGAACGGGGCGATCGGGCAGCTCACCGCGCCGGCATGCCAGACCGCCAGGCCCAGCACGTGGGCTTCCCACCAGTTCGGGGTCTGCCAGCAGACCACGTCACCGGGGCCGATACCGGCTCCGGCCAGCCACGCGGCGGCGCGTTCGACTACCTCGAGCAGCTCCTGATAGGTCAGCTGATGGCCGCCTTCGATGACGGCCGGCTGCGAACCCCACTGACGGGCAGCGCGGACGACCGACGCAGACATCGTCTGGTCGCTGATGTAGCCGAAGCGTCGGTATTCCGCGAGGCGGTCCGGGGCGACCGGCGGCGCGACGATATCGGTCGCCGTCAGTCGAGTTCGGTTCATCCTCATCCGCCCATGCTCATCCCGCCGTCGACGGTCAGGACCGCCCCGGTGACATAGGAGGCGAGGTCGTCGAGCAGGAACGCGACAGCGTGCGCCAGCTCCTCGGGACGACCCCAGCGCCCGACCGGGATCATCGACGTCACCGCATCCCGGTCGGTGTACACCAGCTCGGCCGACATGTCGGTGTCGAAGCTGCCGGGGATCACGCAGTTCACGGTGATGCCCTTGCGCGCGACGGCGCGAGCGCAGGATCTGGTGAGGCCGACGATGCCGCCCTTGGCGGCGCCGTACGCGACCTGCACCGGACTGCCCAGCAGCGCCGTGACCGAGCCGATGTTGACCACCCGCCCGAAATGCTGCTGGGTCATGTGCGCCAGAGCAGCCTGGCTGAGGAAGAACGCCGACGACAGGTTCACCGCGACCTGTCGGTTCCAGTCCTCGGGGCTGACCTCGCTGAGCCGTTGCTCGTTGACCATCCCGGCGTTGTTGACCAGATAATCCAGCCGCCCATGCTGCTCGAGAACCTCGGCGACCAGGCTCTGACAGGAAGCCGGCTCGCCGACATCCGCCTGATGCAGGGTGACGGTGGCCCCACACCGCGCAGCGTCGTCGTGCACCGCGTGCGCGGCGGCGGCATCGCGGGCGTACGCGGCGGCCACCGTGACACCGGAGTGCGCTAGCCGGTCGGTGATGGCACGACCTATACCCCGGGTTCCGCCCGTCACCAATGCGACACGGCCCATTACGGGGTCCTCGCGTTCTTGGCTGCCACTCGTGCGCTCAGCCGCTCCAGCAGGACGCGATGCTCCTCGGTGTCAAAACACTCGCTTTCCGCGCGGGCACAGTGCGGCAGGATCGCGGCGACCCGATCTATATGCGAGTTCAGCAGCTGGCGCGCCTGCCGGACGGCCTGCGGCGGGAGCGCGCTGAGGCGCTCAGCCAGCTGCAGCGCCTCCTCCAACACGTCGGATGCGGGAACCGTGCGGTTCGCCAGCCCCAGGCGGTGGGCTTCGATGCCGCTGACCCGGTCTCCCAGGAGTAGATGTTCCTTGGCGGCGGACAGGCTGGTCAGCAGCGGCCAGAGCACCAACCCGCCGGCGCCGTCGAGCAGTCCCAGCGAGACCCGCGGGTCGCTGAGGAAAGTGTCTTCGGCCATCACGACCAGGTCGCACAGCAGCGCTACCGTGACGCCGGCCCCGACCGCGGCGCCATTGACGGCGGCGACGGTCGGAAACGGCAAGCGCGTCATGACCCAGAACAGCTCCTGGTGGGCGGCGAGCACGGTCTCGCGCATACGGCGGTCCTCGCGCATCGCGCGGATGGTCTCGAAGTCCCCGCCGGCGCTGAACGCGGCGCCCTGGCCGGTCAGCACCATCGCGTGCACATCAGGGTCGTCACGCAGCGCAACGACCGCCGCAAGCAGGGCATCGGTGATCTCGCCGTCCATGGCGTTGGCCTTCTCGGGCCGTGCCAAGGTCACGCGCGCCACCGACCCGAGACGGTCGACGACGACGGCCGGATGCGCATCCGTGCGGGACGGATCGCCGCCGCTCACAGATCTACCAGCCGGGGGATCGTCCCGGCCGAAATCAAATGGGCGCCGATCACCGTGGGCAGTTCGCGGGCCGAACCCAGCACCGAATCCAGCACCAGCGCGCGGGCCAAGAAGCGGTGGAAGGGATGCTCGGCGGTGAAGCCGATGCCGGCTAGCACCTGCTGACACTGGGTGGCGGCGATTCGCGCCGCACGCCCCGCCAACGATTTCGCCAGCAAACCCGCCAAAACGGCATCGTCGGCGTCCCAGGCCAGTGCGAGGGCCGCGACGGCGCCCTCGCGAGCGACGTGTGCGTCGGCCAGCCGAGTGCGAACCGCTTGAAAGGAGCCGATGGGCCGGCCGAATTGCACGCGGCTGCAGGCATGGTCGACCGCAAGGTCGATCATCTGCCCGACTGCCCCGACGATCTGGTATCCCAGTGCGAGCCGGCCTGCCGTCGCCACCGCATCCCAGGCCGCAACGGCCTGCTTGCCGGCCAGGATCACGTCGGGCAGCACGTCGAGGCCGGTGACTTCCATCATCGCCAATGCCGGATCAAGACCATCGATCCGCCGCGTCGAGATACCCGAGGACTCCTGCAGGTCAATCCAGACCAGCTCACCGCGGATCGCGACCGGTGCCAGATACCTTGGGGCCGGGCGCGCCCCGATGACCAGGCCGCGCACCGCCAGCGGCTCGCCGTCGGTCGCGCCGACCAGGTCGGCATCGATGCCGGGCAGCACGACATTGCAATCTGTTGTCGACATCGGCAGGTATTCGCCCAGTGGCTGCAGCAGCACATCCTGCAGCGACGTCGACATCGATCCGGCTCGCCCGAGCGCGGTGAACAGCGCCGACACCGCATCGCGGGGCGCCTCGGCGAGCAGGTCGGCGAACCCAAACGCATCGAGCGCCTGTGCAAGCTCGGTCCCGTCGAGCTCCTCGGCCAGTCCGCGCAGCGTCGTCGCCATCAGCGTCCGCTCCGCGGCGTCGATGGTGTGGGCTTCAGTCACGCGCTTCTCGGCAATCCAAGCAGCCGCGACGCCACGATGTCTTTCTGAATTTCACTGGTGCCCCCGTAGATGGTGGCCGCACGCGAGTACGCCCACTCGCGGCGCCACGCCCGGCTGCGCGCGGTGTCACTGGTTTCTATTTCGCCTCCCAGCAGATCGCGCGCCACGTCGAACACGGCCTGGTCGGCGGCGGCAATCATGATCTTGTCCACCGAGGCCTCAGCACCGGGCAGATCACCGGCAGCGATGCGGTCCTGGGTGCTCTTCGAGGTGGCGCGGAAGGCCCACAGCAGTTGACAGGCCTCGCCGAGTGCCGACGCGGACGCGCCGTCGTGTGCGGTGTCAAGGAGCAGACCGAGATGGTAGGCGAGCCAGGCGCCGCGCTGCCAGAAGATCGGGCCGCGTTCGCACGACAAGATGAACTGTGCGACCCGCCAGCCGGCGTCGAGCTCTCCGAGCAGGCGCTCCGCGGGAACCTCGACGCCGATGAACGACGTCGAGCAGAATTCGTCGACGCCGGCCATCGTTTCCAGTGGGCTCGCGGTCACCCCCGGTGTGTCCATGTCCACCAGAAAGGCGCTGATGCCGCGCGACCCGGCGTCGCCGGTGCGGGCCAGCACGATACACCGGGTGGCATGGTGAGCCCAGCTGGTCCACAATTTCTCGCCGTTGATCACCCAGCCGTCACTGCGGGGGCGCGCGGTAGTCCGCATCGATCCCAGGTCGCTGCCCGCCTCGGGCTCGGAGAAGCCCTGGCACCAGAATTCCTCGCCGCGCAATAGCAGCGGAAAGATCTCCTCGACCAGTTCGGGTCGACCGAACTCGGCCACCGCGGGCCCGAGCACCTCATGCATCGACCAGGACGTGGTGTGCACCAGCGCTCGGCTAGTGAGCTCCTCGCCGAGGACGGCGCGCAGGATAGGCGAGCCGCCTAGGCCACCGATCCGCGTCGGCCATCCCCAGCGCATCCAGCCGGCGTCGAACAGCAGCCGCTGAACTCGTCGTTGGTGGTTCAGCTGGGCCTCGACACTTTGGTCCTCGAGCCCAGGGACCAACGACTCGCCAACCTGGTCGATCCAGCCCCGAACTCCGGCGCGAAAATCGCGCACCTCCACAATAACCCCCCGTTCTCAGGACTCGATGAACCCAGAGGCGACATAGGCCTGACGGATCGGCGGCTTGAGGTCGTCGGGGAACGCAGTCTGCGGCGGCCGGGCGGGATGGTCGCCGATGGGGAGGCCGAGCAACGAGGCGCCGAATTTGAACCCGGCTCCCCAGTGCGTGAACATTCCGGGGCGGGCGGGATGGGACTGATAGCGGCGGCTCGCCTCGCGCATCGCGGTCAAACCGGTGTCGGCCGCGAATGTGTCGGCGCGCTCAAAATCGCGTTGCACCAGCAGCGCTCGCCATTCGCTGAACAGCAGCGCGCCCGGCTTCTCGTAGAGATAGAGCGCCGAACCGAGCGCTCCCGGGTGGGGTATCCCTAGCCGTATCCCGGCCTCGTCGGCCGCTTCCCATAGCACCATTTCCGGGGCCTGCTGATGGATCGCGAGGCTGTGCTGCGCGTCGAGCAGCCCGTTTTTCAGCCCGCACAATGCGGGAATCTCACGGTAGAGCTCGACGCATTCCTCGGGAGTCAATATCAGCCCGGTCGAGTGAGAGTTGAAGAAGCCCAGCGGCATGTCGGTGCGATCGGCGACATAGCGCAGGTATTCCAGCACTCCGGGCTTGCCCGAGCACTCGAAATAGGGCGTCAGGATGTAGCAGATGTCGGCGCCCAGCTCTTGGGCGTTCAGCGTGAGCTCGACGGCCTGCTTGGCGGTATCGGTGCTCGACATCACCTGCACCAGCGCGCCGGGTTTGACTCGTCGAGCCTCCTCGATCGCGACCCGGACTACTTCTTTGAGTTCGTCGGTGGTCAGTGACCAGAATTCGGCGATACCCCCGGTCAGCCAGATACCGTCCTGGTCCAGGTCGACCAGGCAGTGCCGCACCAACGCGCGCAGTGCCCCGTAGTCGATTTCGTCGCCGTCGAGACCGCAGAATGGCGTGTAGAGCGAACTGCAATTGCCCCACAGGTGTTCCGACGCCCAGTCCTTCGCCTCTTTGCCGGTGACACCTGTGACCACAACCGACTCCTTCTGCACTTTTGCCCGACGCGAGTTTCTCGGGCCAGGTGATGACTACCACGTACGCGTCATGGTAGAACCATATGTGCATTGCGTGCAAGGAACAAGTGCACAGTAGATGCACCATGATCCGCGTATTTCGATACGGCCGCAGACGGCAAGCATGAGGAGTTTGATGTCGCAGAGCATGGAGGGCCGGGTCGCCGTGATCGCCGGCTCATCGAGGGGCGTCGGCCGAGCCACTGCGATCCGCCTCGCGCAGGAGGGCGCGAAGGTAGTGCTGTTGGCCCGCCGCAAACTACTGCTCGACGAGGTCGTGGAGGTCGCCGGGCCAAACGCCATCCCGATCGTCACCGATGTCACGAGCAGCCACGATGTTCACGCCGCCTTCGATCAGATCGCGGCGCAGTTCGGCCGCATCGACGTCCTGATCAACTCCGCAGGTGCCAGCCGGATTCGGCTGATCGAAGAAGCCAGCGACGAGGACATCGCCGTCACGGTCAACACCAACCTGATAGCTCCCATCTACACCACGCGCGCAGCCATCCCGCTGCTGCGCGCGGCCGGCGGCGGCGACGTCATGAACATCTCGTCGGAGATCACCCTCGACGACATGCCGATGATGACCCTTTATGCCGCCACCAAGCGTGGCCTCAACGCTTTTACCGGAGCAATGAGCAAGGAGCTGCGACGAGAGGGCATCCGGGTGACCCTGGTCATCCTCGGCGCGGTTGGAGATACCGGCATCGACGAGAACTTCGGCCCGGGCGACATCGAAAGGGCCTGGCCGTTGTGGGAAGCCGACGGCTACCTGACCCGAATGAGTGGCACCCACTTTCTCACCTCGGCCGCCGTCGCTGACGTGCTGCACGACGTCATCACCCGGCCCCGTGAAGTGATGATGGACGTGATCCACGTCCGCCCGGCGAGCAGCTGACCACCGCCACCGCGACGGGCCAATCCCGGACCGGAAACTGAAGCAGCACAAGGAGACAAAGTGATTCGACCGATGGACGGCGTCCGAGTGCTGGAGGTGGCACAGTTCACCTTCGTCCCGTCCGCGGGTGCGGTCCTAGCCGACTGGGGCGCGGACGTCATCAAGGTCGAACACGCCGAAACCGGCGACGCCCAGCGCGGCCTGAGCTCCGTGATGGGCATGGCGGTCGGCAGTGGTTCCTTTGCCCCGTTGATGGAACACCCCAATCGGGGCAAGCGCAGCATCGGCCTGGCGCTGGAGCAGCCCGGGGCGCTGCAGGTCCTGCACGAACTAATCCGCACCAGCGATGTGTTCCTGACGAACTTCCTGCCCGCCGCGCGACGGCGGCTGGGCATCGAACTCGATGATGTCCGCAAGATCAACCCGGACATCATCTACGTCCGCGGGTCCGGTTTCGGTGCCGCCGGCCCCGACAGCGAGAAAGGCGGCTACGACAGCACCGCCTTCTGGGCTCAGGCCGGTGGCGCGGTAGGGGCCACGCCGGCGGAGTTCGATGGCCTGCCCAAGATGCCTGCCGGCGCCTACGGTGACTCGCTCGGCGGCATGACCATCGCCGGAGGCATCGCGGCGGCGCTCCTAGCGCGCGAACGCACCGGCGAAACGTCGGTGGTCGACGTCTCCCTGCTCGGCGTGGGTGCCTGGGCCAGCGCTCTCTCCGTCGGTTTGGCGCTTCTCGAGGGCGGCCCACCGGCGCCGCGCGCGCCCGGTAACACGGCGCCGACGAACCCGCTGGTGGGCAACTACCGAACCGCCGACAACCGTTGGCTCGTCCTGGCGATGCTCCAGCCCGGGCGCTATTGGCCTGAGTTCTGTCGGCACATCGACCGCGAGGACCTCATCGATGATGAGCGATTCGCTAGCGCCGAGGCACTCATGGGCAATACGCCGGCTGCGGCCGAGATCGTGCAGGAGGTCCTCGGCGCGCGGACCCTCGCCGAATGGGTCACCCGGTTCGCCGGTATGGAGGGCCAATGGGCCATCGCGCAGGATCCGTGGGAAGTGGGCCAGGACGCGGCGTTGCGGGCCAACGGAATGATCGCCGAAGTACTCGACATCGACGGCACCCCCCGGGAACTGGTCGCCAACCCGGTCCAGTTCGATGAGAAGCCGATACAGATCACGCGGGCGCCCCAATTCGCCGAGCACACGGACGACATCCTGCGCGCGCTCGGCAAAACCGACGACGAACTGATCGACCTCAAGGTCAGCGGCGCGGTGACCTGAGGAGAGCCGCTTCGGGTGTCAGGTCGCGGTGCGCAGGATGGCCGCCGAGCAGAAGGCCCAGAGGTCATCGACACTGGTCGACCGCCCACCGGACAACACCGCGGAGTGCGACGTCGCCAGCAGTAGTTCCTGCAGCAGCGCGGCCTGGGTGGCTAGCGGGACGTCATCCCGGAGCAGGCCTGCCTCGGCAACCGCTTCGAGCAACTCGACGATGAACGAGTGCAGGGGTTCCAGGGCGTGAGCGAGGTCATTGGGGCGGGATTCGGCGAGCCGCAGGTGCAGCACACTGAGGCCGCGCGCCAGTCGGGCCGGCATCGCGGTGATTTCGGACAGTGCCTCCATCAGCGTCCGCAGCCGCAGCACGGGATCCGTGATGCCCTCACACCGCTCCCGCATCATCGGCATCGCCGTAGTCCGCAGGATCGTCTCGTACACCGCCAACAGCAGGCTGTCTTTGCCGTCGAAGAAGGTGTAGAACGTCCGCTGCGACATGTTCGATTTGTCGACGACGTCCTGGATGGTGAAGTCGCTTTCGTCGCGCTCCCCGAGGAGTTCTATCGCCGCCGAGACGAAGCGGTCGCTTCGGGCCTGGGCACGCGCGCGGGCGTTGCGCAGTGACCGGTCGACACTGTCCCTTTGCCAGCCCGGTACATGCGGCTCCGCGGGCTGATGATTTTTCTTCGCCTTCAGCTCAGTTGACCGCGCCATGACGCTCCGCTCTCTCAAGGTCGACTTCGGCCAGGAAGTCACCGATGACTCCCCTGACCGTATCCGGGCACTTCTGGTGGGCCGAATGCGCCGCGCCAGCGATCTCGACAAACCGCGCCCGTGGATTGACTTGCGCGAACCGCCGACCCTGTTGCTGACGAGTCGATTCGTCCCGCTCGCCTGCCATCAACAGAATCGGGCACGCGACGCTGGCCAGCGTGTCCTCGGTCAATTCGGGCCAAGCCACGCTGTCCTCGTGCATCGCCGTGACCAGGTCACGCCAGTGCTCTGGCCCATGGGTGGCCTCGTGCAGGCGTCGCAGCGCGAAGGGCCAACTCCGGTACAGATGCTCCAGCCGCGGAGCGCGGTAGTCGATGGGGCGCCCCGTCCCGGGAGAAATGAGGACCAAAGATCGCGCTGTTCCCGGATTGTCTAGCTCCAGCGTCAGCGCAATCTCCGCGCCGTAGGAGAAACCCACCACATGCGGGCGACCCAAATCGAGGTACTCGATGAGATAGCGCAGGTCCGCGCGGACCACGTCCCCCGTCGTCGCCGTCGGCCGGAATTCCGATCGGCCATGGCCGCGCAGATCGGGCAGGATGCATCGATAGTCCGGCCCGAGGGCGGCGGCCAGGCCAGCCCATTCGAACTCGCCGGTGGCCGTCGCGCCATGGACGAACAAAATCGGCTGTGCTCCGTCGCCGACCACCGCATAGGCCAACGTCAACCCATCGTGTTGATAGGTGAAGGCACGAGGCGTGCCCGGTCGGTCCGTCATGCATGCTCCCCAGCAACGTGGTTCTCGTCCTCGGACAGAGCACAGGTCCGTTCGAAGACAGACGACCGCGATTCAGCCCTCATTTATCCCCTTACGCCCTCGGCTGACGTCTACCAAATTCTTGCCTTGCGCCCATTATGTTCTACTAGCACGAACCGCTTAGGTGCTGTCTGACGAGGTTAACATGCTAAAGCAGAGCCAGCCTGCCTATCGCGGCCGGTGACAATCGTTGCAACTCAACTCCAGGCAATCGATTTGAGTTCGGTGAACTCTTCGATTCCGTGATGGCTCCACTCCCTGCCGATGCCGCTCTGCTTGAATCCGCCGAACACACCGGTGATGCCCACACCGTTGGGCTGATCGGCCGACCAGCCGGGGCCGGAACTGCCCAGGGCCTCGACGTTGACGGTGGGCGACCCCACCGTCTGCACCGAGACGTTTCCGGCTCGGATCTGCCGGGCGACGTTGAAGCCGCGCGCGGTATTACCGGCGATGACGCCGCCACCGAGTCCGTAAATCGAATCGTTGGCGATACGAATCGCTTCGTCTTCGGTCTTGTAGGTGATCACGGTGAGGACCGGACCGAAGATTTCCTCCCGAGCGATCCGCATGTCGTTGCGGGCGTTGATGAATAGCGTCGGCTCGTAAAAGAACCCTTTGGCTAGGTGCTCGGGACGCTTGCCCCCAAAGGCCAGCTCGGCTCCCTCGTCGAGACCGGATTGCACGTATTGCTCCACTCGGACTCGCTGCCGCTCTCGGATCAACGGGCCGATAAGCGTGTCGGGCTCACGGGGGTCGCCGACCTTGAGAGACGATGCCGACTTCCTCGCACCGTCGACGTACGCGTCGAGCAGGTGCTCAGGTAGCAACATTCTGGTGTGGATGGCGCAGCCCTGCCCGGCGTGAATCATCGAGGTGATGATGCCCATGTTGGCGACGTGATCCTCAGGGACGTCGTCCAAGACGATCGACGCGCTTTTGCCGCCGAGCTCGAGCTGGAGGCGTTTGACCGTGGGCGCCGCGGCCGCCATGATGGCCCGCCCGGTCGCGGTGGAGCCGGTGAACGTCACCATGTCGATCAGCGGGTGAGTGGTCATCTCCTCGCCGACTTCTGGACCGCCGGCGATCACGTTCAGCACGCCGGGTGGAAGGTCGGCATCCTGAGCTGCTTTGGCGATCTCGAAAGCATCCAGTGGCGTCCACTGGTGTGGCTTGAGCACGACGGTGCAGCCGGCCGCCAAAGCCGGCAGGACCTTCACGATGTTGAGAAAGAACGGGAAATTGAACGGGGTAATCGCGGCCACCACTCCGACCGGCTCCCGGACGACGGCATGCCCGGCCATCCCGGTCGGGCCCCCGGCCGGCGGCGACACCTCCGTCCAGCGCACCGCGAACTCCATGGCCTCGGCGATCCAATCGGCGATGTCGATGGTGCCGCGGACCTGAATGATGTCAGCGAGGAAGCCGACCGACCCAGACTCGGCCATCACCAACTTCTTGAGGAAATCGTGGCGCTCGTCGAGGATCGCGGCGAACCGGCGTAGCACGGCGGCGCGTTCTCGAGGCGACGTCCGTGGCCAGGGCCCGTCATCGAAGGCCCGTCGCGCCGCCACGATGGCGGCATGGGTGGCCTTGAGGCCAGCATCGGGAACCGAGCCGATGACCTCCTCGGTGGCCGGGTCGATGACCTCGATGACCCCGACTGTGTCGTCGGCCGTCCAGGCGCCGTCGATGAGCAAGTTGTCGTAATCCCACCGGTCACTCACCGCGTACTACCTCCCACTCGCAAGACTTCGACGCACACTGCAGCGCGAACGCCGGCTTACTGCAACAGACATAATCGTGTCAGAGGACGCTAGCAGGCTATCCCAATTAGGAGAACATTATGTTTCTCAATTAGCACCTGATATATCTTCTGTAAGGCAGACAACATTTTCCAAGATGCCGGAGGAACGATGGAAGACGTACTGGGATATGCGGGACGCCATGTAGTGGTTACCGGCGCCGCATCAGGCATGGGCGCCGCGACAGCAACAATCCTGACCAAGCTCGGAGCACGGGTCACTGCGCTCGACGTGCGGCCCACCGACCTTCCGGTCGACCGGGTCGTCGAGGTGGACCTGCGGGATCGCGCCTCCATCGAGCGGGCAGCCGAATCCATTAAGGGACCGGTGGATGGCTATTTCGGCTGCGCGGGCCTGCCTGGACCGCCGTTCTCCGGCCTCGACGTGTTGCTGGTCAACTTCGTGGGTGCTCGGCATCTGGTGAACCTGGTCCTGCCCAAGATTCCGGCAGGCGGGGCGGTCGCCGTGGTCGCCTCCAATGCCGCTATGGGATGGCAACTGGAGCTCGAGCAGCTGACGGAACTGGTGTCCACCGACGGATTCGATGAAGGCAAGCGGTGGTGCGAAGCCAATGACGCGATGGGGGCCGTCGGGGCGTACCCGTTTTCAAAAAAGGCGATCAACGCCTGGGTCGGATCCCGGGCCGCCACGCTGATCACCGATGGCATCCGGCTCAACTGCATCAACCCCGGCCCGACAGACACAGCGATGCTGCCCCACTTCGTGGAATTCGCGGGGCAGAACATCATCGACGCCTTCGTCGGCCCGATCCGGCGGCGCTCAACCGCCGAGGAACAAGCGTGGCCGCTGATCTTCCTCAACAGCCCCCGATCGAGCTACATCAACGGCGAAGCACTGGTCACAGATGGCGGATTCTTCGGCGCCGTGCAATCCGGCCAGCTCGATCTCACCAAGATGTTCGCTGCCCCGGACACCACCGGCGCGCCTGAGCCACTCCGATGACCGCATCCACACGCAGTTGCCGCCGCGGTACCTGAACGACCCCGACGTCCGGGCCAGGCTGGGCGCCCTGCGCGTGACGCCATCGAGGCCCTCGAAGAGCCCGGCGTCATCGCGGAGGGTCTCAGTTCGCTCGCGGATGACCTGGTCAAACGCGGCCAATGCGCGCCGCTCGGACAGGCGATCTCGGACGCCATCGGGATCGATGGCCGCACCCGCGTGATGAAGTACCAGCCGCTATATTCGCGGGTAACAGACACTCCCGACGGCGTCGCGCTGAACTTCGCCCAACTCGAAATAAAAGCCGCTCCCGACCATGAGGACGCATTGCAATTTCTGTCGAAAAGCACTGAGCCGTTTCGGGTTTGCGAGCTACCGGGGCTGTCCGCGGAGCAGCAGACGGAACTGGCCAGATCGCTGATCATGGCTGGATTCCTTGTTCGGCTGCCCGTCGGGCCCGGCTCAGAGCCAGACACATAAGACCCGTCGAGCTACTCAAACTCTGTGGTGTTCAAGGGATTTGAACTCCGGCGCCTTCCCGGTACCCCGGGGGTTGGTATGCCAAAAGTCTGCCTCAGTAATAGGTACCGGGCGCGGCTGCTCCGCCCGGCGGTTGGTAGCCAGCGGCTGAATTCCGCAGCTGCCATATCAGCTCGGGGCACAGCAAGTTGACCGCATAGGAGACCAGATAATTGGCCGCGAACTCATCGTTGGGGGTCACGTCGCTCTTCACGTCACCCATAACCTGCGCGTACGCTTCGCCCCGGCCGACCTTGTCGCAGATCCCGTGGCCGTAGGCAAGCGCGTCGTTGTTCGGAAAGCCGTAATGCCGCCGCACCACCACGTCGTAGACATACTCGACCTCGGGCGCCGGTACCGCACGCGCCGGCGGTGCCAGTGTCAGCGGGACCCCGCTCACGGCAGTTGCGGCGACAATCACAGCGACGAGCGACCGACGAAAAGTGGTCCTCTGTCGACCTGCTGATCCGACCGGGCTTCGCGCGGCTATCGGCATACACCGAGACGTTAAACTATATAACGGATAAGATCTACCGGTTTCACCGTCGCCGGGACGACGTGTACACCGGAGGACGCGAGCGATGAGTTACCGATGAACTGCACGCCTGGGTGCGTGCGCACATAACTCACGCTGATCCGGTGTGCTGACGCTTCAGGTGTGTTGCACGAAGGGTGGCACGATCGAGCTTGCCTGCGCTGTTGACCGGCAGCTCGGCGACCGTGTACCAGTAACGCGGGATCTTGAAGCCAGCCAGCGTGACGCGGGCGAAGGAACGTAGTTCCTCGGGCCGCGGCGGACGAGTCGAATCCGCGGGCACGACAAACGCGGCCAAGGTTTCTCCGAGTCGTGGATCCGGCACACCCACCACGCCGACCGCGGCGACCGCGGGGTGGGCACCGAGCACATTCTCGACTTCCACCGGATAGATGTTCTCCCCGCCGCGAACCACCATGTCGTGCCGACGACCGCAAAGACGGAGATAACCGTCGGCATCCAGCACACCCAGATCGCCGGTGCGCAACCATCCGTCGGCGCCTTGGACGGAAAGGTGCGTCGCGGAGGCGAACACTTCGCCGATTCCAGCCCGGTCCGGCTCGTCGATGTGCAGACGAAGGCCGCTCACCGGCCGGCCCACACTGGACAGAACGTCGGGATCTTTGGCCGCAGCCAGCCGATGATCATCTGGGCTCAGGCTGGTGATCGGGCTGCCCTCGGTTTGGCCGTAGAGGCTGACCATCGCGACGTCGGGCAGCACGTCAAGAACGCGTCGCAACGTGTCGACGCTGATCGGCGAGGCGCCATAGATCAACGTCTTGAGCGGAACTGCGTCGAGAAGTCCCTCGCTGAGCAACATCTCGATCATGGTCGGCACGAGCAGGCAGTGGGTGGCGTGAAGTTGCTTCAGGTTGCGCCACCAATCGAAGGAGAATCTCGTGGTACAGATAACTGCCGCCCCGGCCGTAAGCGCCACCAGGATGTTGCCCAGACCACCGATGTGATGTAGCGGCGAACCGGTTGCATAACGGTCGTCGGGGCCAATGCCGATCAGGCGACGTAAAAGCGCGGCGCGCGCGTCAAGCACTCCCTCGCTCAGCGAAACTCGCTTGGGAACTCCGGTGGTTCCCGCGGTGTGCAGGTAGATCGCCGTGGGACCGGGTTCCGGATGCAGCGGACGCCTCGACACCGGCAAGAAAGGTATTGTCACCGCACGGATTTCGACCGCGTCGGCAACGTGTCGAGCCGTCTCGGCGAACGCGGCCTCGGCGAGTAACACCGACGAGCCGCTTCGACGCACCGTCTCGGCCAGTTCTGCGGAAGTATGCCGCGGCCCAAGCGGAGCCAGCGGTCTGTCGACGGCGGCACCGCCGAATAGCAGTGCAAGCGCGTCGGCATTAGTGGTGAGCAACGCGGGGATCGGCTGACCTGAGTGGACTTCGAGGTCGACGAGCAGGTCCGCGGCCGCGACGGCCTTTCCGATCAGTTCACGACCGCTAACGGAGCCGGCGTCGCCTATGACAGCTGCACGTTCACTGCGCTCGTGGACTGCGGAGATCCGCTCGAGCCATGTCATCCCAGCGGTTGAACCGCACTAGGGCGAGCAGCTATCAACGTCTCTCCTCGTCGGTTTTGTCAAAGCGATAAATAGTTTACTGTTTGTGTGAATTGATGCGAAGGAGGGCACGGTAACGTGCGGATCATCGTCACAGGCGGGAATAGTGGCGTCGGGAAAGCCACCGCGCACGCCATGGCCGCTGCCGGCCACGAAGTGATCATCGCGTGCCGGACCCCGGCAAAGGCGTACGAAGCCGCGGCGTCGATGCCCGGCGAAGTCGAGGTACGTGAGCTGGATCTAGCCGACCTCACCAGCGTGCGCAAGTTCACCGACACCGTCGACTACGTCGACGTGCTGGTGAACAACGCCGGCGTGTTGGGCTTGCCGCTGACCCGCACGGCCGACGGCTTCGAGGCTCACATGGGCACCAACCACCTTGGCCACTTCGCGTTGACATGTCTACTCGGCGACCGGATCCGCGACCGTGTCGTGGCGGTGGCCAGCACCAACTACAACACCGCCCGCATGCAGTTCGATGACCTCAACTACCACCGGCGCCGCTACAACCCATGGTCGGCTTACGGGGAGTCCAAGCTGGCCAACCTGCTGTTCGTTCGGGAGTTGGTCGCCCGCGGAAAGACCGCCTACGCCTCCGATCCCGGCATGACCGACACCGGCATCACTCGCAACGGTTCGGGTGTACTGCAGTGGGCGGGCCGTGTGCTCTCGCCGCGTATCGCGCAGAGCCCGGCCGACGGTGCTCGCTCGACTATTCAGGCGATCACCACGACCTTGCCCAACGGCACCTACATCGCGCCGCGCGGCCTGATGCACCAGTGGGGCCGACCGAAGCCGACCAAACTCAAAGACAAGGCCCGCGATGCCGAAAGCGCGCGACGGCTGTGGGATACCTCGGTGGAGTTGACCGGTTGCGAGTGGCAGGACAGAGGTCCGTGACCGTCGAGCGGCTGCTGCCGACACCGGAAGCACGCGAGTTGGTTTCCCTCGCGGCCGACGTCGCCGACAAGGTGCTCGATCCGATCGTCGACGAGCATGAGAAGAACGAGACGTATCCCGAAGGTGTTTTCGCGACTCTGGGTGAGACCGGGCTGCTGACGCTGCCGCACCCGCAGGAATGGGGCGGCGGCGGGCAACCATACGAGGTGTACCTACAGGTTCTCGAGGAATTGGCGGCTCGGTGGGCGGCAGTCGCCGTAGCCGTCAGCGTTCACGTCCTGTCCTGCCATCCAATGATCGCGTTCGGCACCGCCGAGCAACAACAGCAGTGGCTGCCAAGCATGCTGAGCGGTCACACGATCGGTGCCTACAGCCTGTCCGAGCCACAGGCCGGCTCCGACGCCGCCGCACTGAACTGTAAGGCCGCCGCGATCGACGGCGGTTACCGCATCAACGGCGCCAAGGCCTGGATCACCCATGGCGGCATCGCAGATTTCTACAGCCTATTCGCCCGCACCGGTGAAGGTGGACAAGGTATTTCGTGTTTTCTAGTCGATAAGAACACAGACGGACTCACGTTCGGCAAACCCGAGGAGAAGATGGGCTTGCATGCCATCCCGACCACCACGGCGCACTACGACGATGCGTTTGTGCCTGCCCAACGCCGTATCGGCGTCGAAGGCCAAGGACTCCAGATCGCCTTCAGCGCATTGGATTCCGGGCGCCTGGGCATCGCGGCGGTGGCCGTCGGGCTGGCGCAGGCAGCGCTCGACGAGGCGGTGTCCTACGCTCAACAGCGGACGACGTTCGGCCGCAAGATCATCGATCATCAAGGCCTGGCGTTCCTGCTGGCCGATATGGCCGCCGCGGTCGACTCTGCGCGCGCCACATACCTGGACGCGGCACGCCGCCGCGACGCCGGACTCCCCTATTCGCGCAACGCTTCAGTGGCAAAGCTGATTGCCACCGACGCCGCAATGAAGGTCACCACCGATGCCGTCCAGGTTTTCGGCGGCTATGGCTACACCAGGGATTACCGTGTCGAGCGCTACATGCGCGAAGCCAAGATCACCCAGATCTTCGAAGGCACCAACCAGATTCAGCGGCTGGTCATCGGTCGATCGTTGGTCGGATCATGACTTATCGACGCCCCCAGTTGCGATTGGCGCCCAGCCCTACCGCCGAGTCGCGTGCGTTCTGGACCGGTGGTCGCAACGGCGAGTTGCTGATCACCCGCTGCCATGGCTGCGGCCACTTCTTCCACCCGCCAGGGCCGGCGTGTTGGCGTTGCCGAAGCACGGACGTTGCACCGGAGCCCGTCTCGGGGCGCGCGACCGTCGCGGCCTATACGGTCAACCGCCAGAACTGGATTCCGGGTTTTGATTCGCCCTACATTGTCGCAATGGTCGAGCTTGCCGAGGAACCCGACACAAGGCTGATGTCCAACGTGGTCGGCGTCGCCCCGAACGCGATCAGCATCGGGATGGCCGTCGAGGTCTTCTTCGAAGACTGGACCGCGATGTCGGGCGAGGAAGACAGCCGCGTGTGGCTTCCGCTGTTTCGTCCGGTCAAACCGACGTAGCGGTGCGAAACCGACTCGGGGCCAGGGCTTCGGTGCTAGTGTGACAGTCAACTGTCACACTAGAGTCTCAATGATGAGGATTGCGATGACCGGCCAAGCCCTGCACGTCACGCTTCAGTCCGCCGACGACATCACGCCCGACGTTTTGACGTCGCTGATACGTCGACACGATCCCGCCGCGACGGTTACCGGCGTCACGATTGGGCACACCTGGCAGGGCACCACGTCGCACCTGCACCTCGACGTGAAATACGCAGACCCAGATACCCGACTTCCGGAGCGGCTCTTCATCAAGACGCAATTGGGCACGGTGCACGACCTGCCGGAGGCGTTCGACGAATCGTTGTCCGAAGGCGGTGGCGGAACCGTGTTGTATGACGACGAGACAAGGTTCTACCGCGACCTGCGTCCGGACCTGAACGTCGAGACCATGACGACCTTCTTCGCCGACCACCTCGATGGCCCGTCGCAGTTTCTGATCCTCGGAGAGGACATCACCCTGCGCGGCGCGCAGGTCCCCGACGCGGTGACAGGCCTTACCGTCGAGCAGGCCGACGCGCTGCTCACAACGTTGAGCCAACTGCACGCTCCGTTCTGGGGCAGCCGACGGCTGGTCGCCGGCGGCGACCTGTCCTGGCTACAGGATCCCGTCACCGGTGGATTTGCACACTTTTTGCGCGACAACGGGTTTGCGATAATCCGCGCGCTGATGGAGGCCCCGTACAAGAAGGCGCTCCTGGATACAGCGGGCACCGACATGGACGGGATGGAGTCGGCGTTCTGGAGACTCCAGGAGCGGGTGGCCCGCGACCCGATCACGGTGCTGCACGGCGATCCGCATCCGCGCAATACATATGTGCTGCCCGATGGCCGGATGGGTGTCCTTGACTGGCAACTGATTCGGCGCGGCTCGTGGTCACACGACGTCGGTTACGCGTTGATCGCCGCACTGTCCCCGGAGCTTCGGCGGGCCCACGAGCGTGAGCTGCTGGACAACTACCGAGGGCGGCTGCTCGACGCCGGTGTCACTGCGCTACCCGACCGCGAGGCGATGTGGACTGCGTATCGCGAGAGCCCGGCTTGGGGCTTCTGCATGTGGGCGATCGCGCCCGACCAGATGTACTCGGTCGAGGTCGTCGGCGCGGTGCTCGGCCGCTTCGCCGAGGCCTATTCCGACCTGGGCACCGGTACGCTGTTGCGCTGACTGCAGTCAGGTCATGTTCATGCCGGCATCGAGCATCAGCGTCGTGCCCGTGTAATATCGCCCACTGTCCGAGACCAGGAACAACACCGTCTCCGAGACGTCGGACGGCTCGATCACCGTTACCGGTAGGGCGTTGGTCATCGCCTTGGCGAGATGCTCGTTCTGGGCGATCACCTCGAACAGCGCCGGATTCTCCACGATCATCGAGGTGTTGACACCGGTCGGTGCGATCGCCATGACACGGATGTTCTTGGCCGCCATACGCTGTGCGTAGGCCCGTACCAGTCCAGTGACGCCGATTTTGGCCGCGGCGTACGCGTCCGCGCCGCCGCTGCCGTCAGTCAGTGCCTTCAGACCAGCCATCGAGCTGGTGGCGACAATGGCACCGCCGCGATCGGACTTCATCATGTGGGCGCTAGCGATCTGCAGGGTGTTCCACACACCGGTGAGTAGCACGCCGATGCCGAGCTCCCACGCCGCCTCGGGATCGGGCTCGTCAACCCGGTTCAGTACGATCCCCGCGTTCGCCACCACCGTATCTATGTAGCCGAATTCTGCGACGCCATCGTCGAAGGCAGCCTGTAGTGCTTTGCGGTCGCGGACGTCAGCCTGACGGGCGATCATCCGCTGACCGGTCTTCTCCACCAAGTTGACGGTCTCGTCAAGGTCTTCCGGCGTGGCCATCGCATACAGCACGCCGTCGAGTTGGCGGCAGATGTCGACACCAACAATATCCGCACCTTCCTCGGCTAACCGGACAGCGTGTGACCGCCCCTGGCCCTTGCCAGCTCCGGTGATGAAGGCGACGCGACCGTCCATTCTGCCCATTTGCTGCTCCCAGCCTTTACTTGATGACGAATTCGGGTATGCGATAACCGCTTTCGCCGAGGTCGACGATGCGCATCCGCACCGGCTGCCCGATCCGGACATCGGCGGGATCGGCATCGATGACCGAGTTGATCCGCAATCCCGGCTGCTCGGCCAGTTCGACGAGCCCGACGACATAGGGGGGCACGCGGCCGGGTACGAGGGCCTGGCGGATCACGATGTAGCTGAAGATCGTGCCGTTGCCGCTGACTTCCTCGAAGTGCACGGGCCCACCGGTGTACCGGCTGCGTTCCAACGGCGGGTGGATCCACTTCCCGGTATCGTCGCAGCGGCACAACATCAACTTGCCATTCTTCAGGCCCTGCCAGTACGGCGCAGAGTCAGGGTCGGGCACCGGAATTGGTGCCGCCAGTACAGGATTCGTCATGGGTGCTCCCTGCTGTAGACGTTGGCCCCGCCGAACGGGCCCGCACCAGCGGTCACGAGCGCGAGTTCGGCATTATCAACCTGACGGACACCAGCCGCGTGCCGAAGTTGCAGCGCTGCCTCGTAATGGTGGTTGAGGCCATGGATATAGCCCTCGGACAGCAGACCACCGTGCGGGTTGACTACCACGTCGCCGCCATAGGTGGCGCGCCCGGTCGAAAAGAACTTGCCGACTTCCCCCTTCTCGCAGAAGCCGAAGCCCTCCATGGTGGCCATCACCGTGTAGGTGAAGCAGTCGTACACGCAGGCCAGGTCCATGTCGGCGGGAGTCAGACCCGTCTTCTGCCAGATCTTCGGACCTGCCGTGCGAGAGAACATCTCGGTGGGATCGTCCCACTCGCTCCAGCCGGCTCCACCCTGTGAGTTCGATGATCCGACGAGCCACATCGGGGGCTGCTTGGTGTTTCTGGCGATGTCCTCGCCGACGATCAGCACCGCTACCGCGCCGTCGACCTCGGATGTGCAATCCAATACCCGGAACGGCTCGTTGATCCAACGCGACGCCAGATATTCGTCCATGGAAAGCGGTTCGCGCCGCAGCGCATGTTCGTTGGGTCCGGCGTGCGTGCGCTGGGTGATGGCGATCTGCCCCAGATCTTCTGAGGTCGATCCGTATTCGTGCTGATGACGTCTAGCCCACATGGCGATCCACTGAGGGGGCACGAGAAAGCCCGATACCGTATCGAATTGATCGTGGTGCGGCACCTGCATCGGTCCGTCGACGTGGCCGAAGCGGTGCCCGGAGCGGCCGTTGAGCGAGCGGTACACCAGCACCGCCTTGCACAAGCCCGCCTCGATCACGGCTGCGGCCGTGGCAATCTGGTCGGCAACGAGGTTGCCGCCGCCGTACATGGCGTTGGCCCAAGCTAATTCGTCGATCCCTAGCGCCCACCCGACGTAGATGGGCTGCTCGGAGTCGTTGACCATGTACGTGCAGATTCCATCGACGTCGGCGGCCGTCAGACCGGCGTCGGCGATGGCGTCCCGGCAGGCAGCGACGGCCATTCCGCGGGTCGTGCGGCCGGAGTTGCGGGAATATTCGGTACGGCCGATCCCGACGACGGCACATGTCATATGACGCTCCGATCTATTTAGGCGCCGGATCGCGCGGCAGGCCCAGGATGCGCTCGGCGATCAGGTTTCTGACGATTTCCGACGTGCCGCCCGCAATCGTCAGACATCGGCTGAACAGATAGTCGTGTACGACGTCGGGTTCCTCACCCACCAGGATGGCCCGGTCGGCAATACGCAGTGCCAACTCTGCCACCCGCTGGGCGTGCTCGGCCCCGAACAGCTTGGCGATGTTGCCTTCGATTCCGGGTCCGACGTCAAAGACCGCCCTCGCCGCCTGCCGCAGGTTCAGCGTGGCCAAGGTATACGACTCGATGAGCAGCGCACCGACGTCACGTGCCGAGCCGGTGTCGTCGGGCCGGTGCCGAGCCAACAGATCGATCAAAGCGTCGGCGGTCATGGTGACAGAGCCACCGCCGATCGACACCCGCTCGTTGCCGAAGGCTGCCATCGCCACGCTCCACCCGTCGTTCACACCGCCGACCACGTCGCGATCGGGCACGAAGACGTCGTCGAAGAACACCTCGTTGAACAGCGTCTCGCCGGTGATCTCGGTGAGTGGACGAATCCGTACCGCCGGGTCGGCGAGGTCAATGATCATCGCCGTAATGCCCTTGTGCTTGCGCACATTCGGATCAGTGCGCACGGTGGCCAGCCCACGCTGGCAGTTCACCGCGTCACTGGTCCACACCTTCTGACCGCTGACCACCCAGCCGTCGTCGACTCGTTTCGCTTTGGTGGCAACAGCCGCCGCATCCGAGCCGGCGCCGGGCTCACTGAACAGCTGGCACCACCGCAGTTCACCCTCGAGGCTCGGCCAGATCAATCGGTCGAGTTGTTCGGTGCTTCCGTGTTGCAGCAGCGTCGGCACCACCCATTCGCCGAGTCCGAGGCTGGGTTTGTCCAACCCGTCCAGGGCGTCCTCGATGATCAACTGCTCGACGCTGTCCGCAGCCCGTCCGTATGGCGCGGGCCAGTGTGGTTGCAGATAACCGCTTCGCGCCCAGAGCCTTTGGTGGTCGTCGGCGTCGGCCGCCTCAAGTTCAGAGCGGAAATCCAGTGCGGCCTGGCGATACTGCTCGGCACCCTCGGGCAGGTCTACCGACTGGCGCCGGCGAACGCCGGCGCGCTGCAGCGCGATCACATTGTCCCGCAATGCATCCTGGTCGCCAGCGAAGGCCTGCAATACCGTCGCCCGCCTGATGTAGAGGTGGGCGTCGTGCTCCCAGGTATAGCCGATGCCGCCATGCACTTGCACGTTCTGCAGCGCCACCCGTTGATAAGCGGTCAGCGCATGTCCGGCAGCCATCGTCGCGGCCAGATCGGCCTCCGCGCCATCAGCGCGCGCGGCGTCCCAGGTGGCCGCGACTGCCAGTTCGGTATCGAGAAGCATGTTCGCGCAGTGATGTTTGACGGCCTGAAACGAGCCGATAGGCCTGCCGAATTGTTCGCGACCTGCGGCGTAGGCCGTCGCCATCTCGGTACACGCGCCCAGCCCGCCAACAGCTTCAGCGGCGGCCAGCAGCCGAAGGATGCGCCTCGCTATCCCGGCGGCGCCCGGGAAGATCTCGGCAGCCGGCGCGGCACTGAGGTTGACCACAACCACCGGGGCTAGCAGCTGATCCACCGAGTCGACGGTTCGGATGCTGATGCCGTCACCGGCCTCCACCAGGACAAGATCGTCGCCGGTCGGGAGCAGAAACAGATCTGCGCCTGCCTCGGCCAGTGCCGGCACAGCTGCGGCCGAGACTCTCGAATCACGAACGACGGCAACGCTATTGGTACCGATTCCGGCGACGACGTCACCGGATACCAGCCGCGGCAACCACAGCTCACGCTGGTCGTCGGACCCTGCCTCGGCGATCACGGCGGATACCGCGACCGTGGGCAGGAATGGCCCACCTAACGCGGCCCGACCGAGCTGCTCCAGCACGATTGTCAGTTCAGGCAGTCCGTAGCCTTGGCCGTCGAAACGCTCGTCGACGTGCAGGCCAAGCCACCCGGTGGAGACCATCTCTTTCCAGAGACCATCGTCGGACCACCACCGACCGCTCTTTTCGCGGTCGAGCAGGATCTGGCGGGCACCCGCGGTGCCGGCACGCCCGGCGACCATCGCACCCGCCACTTCGGCGAGCGCGCGATGATCTTCGGTTATCGCCAATGGCATTGACAGCTCTCCGTTCTGCTCACCAGGGCGTGCCGAACCGCTCGCGATAAGTCACCGACGTCGCCGGGCGCCGGCGGGGTGGTGAGAGCTTGCGCGCGGGCAACCCTAGGTACACCGCCGCCATCGGGATCAGGTTCTGCGGCAGCTGCAGCAATTCGCGCACGCGATCGACACCGAAGGTGGTCAGGCCGGTCGTCAGACATGAGCCATAGCCGAGGTCGGCAGCGGCGAGCAGCATGTTCTGCACGGCCGGGTAGATGGAAGACGGCGCGTGAATCTCGGGCACCCGATCGGTATCGGCGCACACCACCACCACGACCGGAGCAGCGGCGAATCCGCCTTTGTTGAAGCCGAATTCAAGGTCGGCTACCAATACCTTGTCTTCGACGCTTTGCTTGACGAAGTCGCCGCCACCTGCGTTCCATGTCTCCGTCCACCAGGCTGCGAGCAGGGCGCGGTGGCTATCGTCGCGGACCACGATGAAAGTCCACGGCTGGGTGTTCTCTGCGCTCGGCGCGTGCACCGCGGCCGCCAGTATCTGCTCGACGTCAGAGTCGGGTACCTTGCCGTCTGGATCGAAGCGCCGACACGCGCGCTGCGCGTGGATGCCGGCGAGCAACTCGCCCACTAGCGCTCCGCCAGGACGCGTTCGCCGCGCGGGGCCCATCCGGTGAGAGACACCGTGGTCAGATCAAGCCACTCCCCCAATGACAGCGTTCCTGCCATGACGCGTTTTAGGAACTCCGCCATCACGATGTCGGGCTCGTTGTCCAGCTCGTAGATCACCATGTAACGGTGAGTTGGCGGCGGCAGCTGAGCGGGCAGGTCCTGGTCTTCGGGGACCTTCAGTTCGGTGATGTCGTAACGCTGTGCCGTAACGACTCCCGGAACGTCGAGAACCTCGGGCACGTGCTGAGTGTCGTACCACTTATTGAACGCGTCGTCTTCGCCCTCGATCGGATTGGTGAGCGCAATGAACAGGTTCGGAGCCACGCAACACGCCTTTCGCAACAGCCAGGGGTTGCAGTCACACTATGACAGTCAACTGCCATAGTCAACGCCGGGCATGCGCCTTGACGTATGTCAGTAGACTGCCATAATGAGGCGTCGTGACCGACGTGCCGTCGGATCCTCCTGTCGGCGCTCCGCCACCGGGCCATGAAATCGGAAGGCGCCAGATGAGATTCGCCGTGTACCTGCCCAACTGCATGCACGTCGCAGCGATCACGCAACCGTGGGAACACCAGCTCACCGGTTCCGACATTGCGCGAGTTGCCCGACGCGCCGAACAGCTGGGCTATTCGATGGTGTTCCTGCCCGAGCACTTCCTCACCCCCGCGAGTCATCTCGAGTTGTCCGGAGACCACTACTTCGACGCCACCACCGCCCAGGCCTTCGTCGCGGGCGCCACCTCGACGATCACCATCGGGTCGATGGTCACGATCCTGCCGTTGCACAACCCGATCGTCGCCGCGAAGCAGATCGCAACGCTCGATTGGTTCAGTGGCGGTCGCGCCCAGACCACCGTCGGTGTCGGCTGGCTCAAGGAGGAGTACGACGCGATCGGTGTCCCCTTCACCAAGCGTGGCCGCATGGCGGACGAGTATCTCGAGGCGATGTTCGAGTTGTGGCACAGCGATTCGCCACGCTTCGACGGAGACTTCGTCAAGTTCGACGACATCGCGTTCGGGCCCAAGCCGATCTCCAAACCCCACCCGCCGATATGGATGGGTGGCGACGCCGACGCGGTGCTGCGCAGAGCGGCCCGGTTCGGCCACGGCTGGGCGCCATGGCTGACCAAGCCCGACGAGCTGCCTGCCAAGATGGACTACCTACGCTCGCAGCCCGGGTTCGACGACCGGCCGTTCTCCCTGTTCTACAGCCTGGCGATGCTGTCCATCGGCCAGGAGCACGCCATCGTCGACGACCCGAATGCGCATTTCGGTCAGAGCGCCCAGCAGGTCATCGACAACTGCAACATGCTGGCCGAGCGCGGCGTTACGGACACCTGGGTCAACCCGCCGGCACTGGACGGCTTCAATGCCTACCTCGACCATATGCAATGGGTGGCTGAGGAAATCATCCCGAAGGTCGGATGAGTCTTCCCGCGAAAACCGTCAGATTTACTGACTCCGCGACGACGGCTTGATGTTCAGCGGTACCGATTGCAGAGACATCGTCCCGGTCGGCCAGGGCATCTGTGGCGACTTGTCTTGAGCCAGAGTGTATTCGGGTATGCGGGAGTGCCATTCCTCGAGGATCAGACGGAGTTCGAGACGCGCCAGGTGCGAACCCAGACACCGGTGCGGTCCACGCCCGAACGCGAAGTGCACGACCTTGCTATCGAGATGAATCTCGTCGGCGTCCTGGTACCGCCGCGGATCACGGTCGGCGCTGCCATAACTGAGCATGACCGTGGTGTCCTTCGGCACGATCCTGCCCGCCACTTCGACCTCCTCGGTGGTGACACGCGGCGCGAACGGGACAGGTCCGTCGACGCGCAAAATATCCTCGATGAATGCCGGGATGAGCGCGAAGTCGTTGGCGACACGGTGGCGCATCTCGGTGTCGGCCGCCAGCCTGGCCAGGGAGAACCCCACCGCAGAGGTGACGGTATCCAGCCCGGCCAGCACGAACATGAAGCACAGGCCAAGGATCTCGTTGTCCGACATGCCGCCCTCGTCGGTGTCTTGTATCAGCTGGGTGAGCATGTCGCTGCCGGTCGAATCGGCGCGCCGCTCGGCGATGTGCTCGGTCAAATAGGTGAACAATTCCAGCGCGTGAGCCATCACCTCTGGGGTCGCCTCGGCGCTACTCGGATCGGTGAATTGCAGAATCGCGTCCTTCCACCGCACCAGCCGGTCGCGGTCCGCCATGGGCAACCCGAACAGCGTCAGAAACACCTGGGAGGGAAAAGGTGTAGCGAGATCGGTAACCACGTCGCACTCGCCGCGCGCGACGATGGCGTCGATCAATTCTCCTGCCTGCCTGCGCAATTCGGGCTCACGCTCGGCCATCTTCTTAGGGCTGAAGAACGGATCAAGCATTCGGCGGAACCGAGTGTGATCCGGCGGGTCGATCGCAATCGGTACCAGCGGGACGGGGCTTCCTAAGCGGTCGAAAGCTCTTGCCGACGAAAAGATCTCAGGTCGTTTGGCCGCGAACTCGACGGCCTCGGCGCTGGTCAGCACGATCTCCTCGCCAGAACTCACCGCCTCGCCCGCCTCCCGCAGTTCGCGCCAGGCGCGCGTGCGGTCCGCCGTGAAGGGCAGATCGTTGATATTCAGCGTTCCGGTTACGCCCAGCTCGGTCATTGAGACGGAAACTCCCTCTACCCGCGCCGACCGGCGCTCGGGTATCACTGTGACAGTTGACTGTCATACATTGGAAGTATCGTCGGTAGCACGACAAGTGTCAACGATGTACCGGCACCCCTAGTCGTTGTACTGTCAGGACACCCAGACGTAGGAGGAGGTTGGCGGATGGCCCGGGGCGATCGATCACCGCGGGACGCGCATGCGGACCGGATCCGCAATGCTCTGCTGAATGCTGCCCTAAATCTGTTCAGCACCAACGGGTACGACGAGACCACCACAGACCAGATCGCCGAAAGCGTGGGCGTTTCGCCGAGGACCTTCTTCCGGTACTTCCCGACCAAGGAGTCAGTGCTTTTCTTCGGCGAGTACGACTTCATCGACGCCGTGAGCGGCGTGTACCTCGCTCAACCGGAGAAGATGTCAGATTTCGAGGCGCTGGCCAATTCGTTTGCTGTGCTTGCGCCCGGCCTCAAGCGCATCCGCAAAAGGATCGCGCAGTACCACGACGCCGTCGCGTCGTCGCTCGTCCTGCTGGGCCGCGAACGCCGAAACCACGAGGCCAACGCAGAGACCGTCGCCAAGGTGATCGCCGAAAGACGCCGATTGCCCGCCCCCGACAGCGAATGCCGACTGTTGGCAGCGGTCGGCATGCTGCTCGTCGAGCGCGCCCTCAATCATTGGTTGTCGACGCCGGGCCGGTCGCTCGACGACCTGATCCGTCAGGAGTTCGCCGCCCTGCCCGCGGTCCTGAAGTAGCGCGACCTAGCGATCGTTGAAGCGGGTGCCATCGGGGCAGCGCCGTGGTGTGCCTGGTCCGCAGTACTGCGTGCGCAAGTAGCTCGGATAAGTCTGGGTCGGCCCGGCATAGAAGCCGGCGAGGTTCACCGGCAGGTCGTACACCCCGATCGCCACCACGTGTAGAAAGCCGGTGACGGCCAGCACTCTTAACAGCCCTCTGACCCGTGGGCCGGCCCACCGCAGAGTCTCCACACCAGCCTCCACCCGGATCCTGCCGTCGTGGTTGCGGAAAAACATCAGTGCACCGCTTGAACTCAGCACCAGCGACCACAGGATGGGGCCGTACAGCGGGATCTGGACAGTCTGACCCGCCCAGAGCGTGACGCCGGGAATCGACGCAGGATAGCCGAGCAGGCCGTGGCGCACCGCAAAGATCTCGAGCGGAAACTCGATGACGTATACCGCGAGCCAACCGACGCAGAAGGTGCGGACGGGTCCCAGCGTCGGCCAACGTCGGCGGGCACGACCCATGGCCCCGCGGGCGATCGAGCCCATGGCCAACGGCATCCAGATGTAGATCATTCCGATCATCAGCGCTGGTTCGGCCATCAGTCGACCGTCGGGGCTTAACCAGCCGGGGATGTTCTGCGTCCAGTTGCCGAAGTTGACCAGGCCGGCGTTGTAGAACAGCGTTGGCTGAAACCAGTTGATCAGCGGGTCATGCCACCACGCGATCGCCGATCCGATCACGATGGCCGCTTCGACGCAGAGTTGACGCTCGCGAACGCTCTTACGGACTATGCAGCCAATCGCGACCAATGCCAGTATCGGGCAGGCGATTTGGAAGGCGGTCATCGCCCACCGGGTGGCTCCGGGGATCGGGTCGGGACCCGGATTCACCGGTGTCGCATTGCCCGACGCGATCCACGAGATGTAGACGAAGGCAGCGATGACGACGAACACCGCGCCGAGGCTCGACCAGAACAGCACCGGCCGAATGGTCTTGATCCGCCCGGTCTCGATTGTCGACGGCTCTGTATGCCGAGGCGACTTCAGATCCGTCACTGCACAGCTCCCTTGACACGACCTAACCAAAGATGGCAGTTAACTGTCATAGTGTCAACGTCCGGCGGTGTCACTGTAGATTCGCGTGACAAACGACATGTAGTGAACTAGGTTACACAAGTACTTGGATCCCTCTCCATCACTTGCTCGTTGAGAGGCAACGATGCTTTTCGCCACGTCACAATTGGCACCACCAGCGACCCTCAACCCGTCCGGTGTCTGGTTCTTCAACTGGGTGATACCGATCGCCGGCAGCATCTTCATCGTTCTCGCGGTAGCCGATGTGATTCGGCGGCGGCGCCTGACCTGGGGATTCCTTTTCCTGTTCAACAGCCTTGCGGTGTACTGGATGGAGACCATCGGCGACTGGGGCCAGATGTTGTTCTACAGTCCGGCGTTTGCGCAACACCATCTGCTCGAGTGGCTGCCGCTCAAGACTCCCAACGATCCTCTGTTCATGCCGTTCGCCTACGCGGTGTACTGGGGAGTACACGCGCTTCTGGTGTTGTGGCTGAGTCAATGGGTGTCCGCGCGGTTTGGCTGGACCATGCTCAAATCCATGCTGGTGCTTGCAATTCCGGTCAACTACGTGTGGGATTTCGCCGTCGAGGGCACCGCCACGGCAATGGGTTGGTGGACCTACGATCCCGGCATTGGTCCCGCTCTCGAGTGGGGCAACGGCGGTCGCATCACTTTGCTGTGGACCATTGGCATCATGTGCGTGTGGCCCAACCTGATCGCCTATTGGGCCGGCAAGCCGCCGATTCGCGGTCTCAATCACTTCGAGCGGTTCTGCCGATTGGATCGGTTCACAGTTCCCAAGACTTCGTTGCATTCGTCGCTCGGCAGCGAAAGTTGGGGCGGGATAGCCGTTGCGACCAAGCGGGTGCCGTTGACCAAGCAGCAGGAATTCGACGACTACCTCAACTATGAGGTCGCGATTCCGCGATGGCGATTCGAGCTCATGCGACTGGGCGCCTGGTTCATCGTCTTCCAGATCACCTTCTTCGGTTTTCTGGTCATCCCGCTCGTGGTGTTGCGCACGGCGACCGGCGCCGACAGCCCCTACATTCCGTGATCCGATGGGAGCCCTTGTGCCAACTGACCGCATGAAGGACATGTCCGCTGAATTCTTTCTTCCTCCGCAGACCAATGCCGCGCTCCAGCGAGAAACCATCTGGCTTGTCGCGGTAAGCGTGGCCTTCATCGTGATCCTCGGCGTCATCGTGGCACTGACCCAAGGCATCGTCATCACGGTGTGATGCGCTAGTCGGCGGGGCGACGAGTTTCGCCGTGGCACCCGGACTCATCTAACATAAGTGTCACTTCTAACGAAGGGGTGATGGACGTGACTGCAGAGCGGCTGGTTGTCTGCGCAAGCCACAGCCCGGGCAAGGAACGCGACGTCGAACATGCCTTCGGCCGCCGGTTTCGCTCGGCACTGACGTCAGCGGCCGAGCGCGCACGACACTTCGACCCGGACGTGGTGATCGTGTTCGGCGGTGACCATCGCCGCGCATTTCGCCACGTAGTACCCGCATTCGGGGTCGCATTGTCCGCGTCGATCCTGGCCGAGGGCGGCCATCCGGCCGGCGACCTGGACGTCCCGCCGGCGCTGGCACGCCGACTGTGCGAACACCTGCTATCGGCCGGCTTCGACGTCGCCGCGTGTCGGGACATCGGACTGGATCACGCGTTCGCTCAACCCATTCGGGACCTGCTCGGGGAGCTGGCCGTCAAGCCGGTCATCCCGGTGCCGGTGAACTGCGCCACGGCTCCGCTTCCGACTGGGCATCGGGTGGCCGAATTCGGCGCGGAGGTGGGCCGATTCCTTGACGGCATCGCCGAGCGGGTGCTCGTGATCGGTACCGGAGGGTTGTCACATTCCCCGCCGAGTCTGGAAGTCGACACTTATGACCTCAGCGATGAGGATCGGGCGCGGATCATCGCCGAGGGTATGGCCGAAGCGCGGACCAAGATCCGTCCCGACTGGGACGCCGAAGTGTTGGACGCGATGTCGAATTGGGATGTCGCTGAACTGATTCGACTCGTCGACAATGCCCACGCGCGCGCGGGCGCGGGCGCCAACGAGGTCAGGACCTGGCTGGCCGCAGGCGCCGCCGGTGGTGGGCGGCCGGTAACCCCGCTGGTCTATGAGCCTGTGCCGGAATGGATCACCGGAATGGCCGTCGCCGCCTCAGCGTGATCACGTCAGTCCGCCCAAGCCCCACGTCGGCCAGTTCGGCGAATCTGACATTGTTGTCATCAGCTCGAGGAGTGGGCCCACATTGACCGACGCGCCACTGTCCGGCATCACCGTCGTGAGCCTCGAGCAGGCAGTCGCGGCCCCATATGCGACCCGGCAGCTCGCCGACCTCGGCGCGCGGGTGATCAAGGTCGAGCGCCCGCAGGGGGGTGACTTCGCCAGAGGTTACGACCGTGCCGTGCACGGCGAGTCCAGCTACTTCGTCTGGCTCAACCGCGGCAAGGAATCGTTGACCGTGGACTTCAAGCAGCCCGAGGGCAGGCGCATCGTCCACCGCCTGCTGGAAGGCGCCGACGTGCTGGTACAAAATCTGGGGCCGGGCGCTGCGGCCCGGATGGGATTAGATGCTGAGTCGGTGGCCCGCGCACACCCGCGGACCGTCACGGCGACGATCAGCGGGTACGGCCAGGACGGCCCCTGGAGCGACCGCAAGGCCTACGACCTGCTGGTGCAAGCCGAGGCCGGGCTGTTGTCGGTGACTGGCTCGCCAGCCGAGGTGGCGCGCACGGGTGTATCGATCGCCGATATCGCCGCGGGCATGTTCACCTTCTCCGGAATCCTCACGGCGCTCTACGCCCGCGCGACGACCGGTGTTGTCCGGCCGGTATCAGTGTCGTTGTTCGACGCGTTGGTCGAATGGATGTCCCAGCCGCTCTACTACGGCCGGTACGGGGGAACGGCGCCGCCACGCACGGGTGCGCGGCATCCGACGATCGCCCCGTACGGCCCGTTCACCGCAGGCGACGGCGGAACCGTGTTGCTCGCCGTGCAGAACCCCGCCGAATGGCACCGGCTCTGCGAGACCGTATTGGACAGAAGGGATCTCGTCGCCGATCCACGGTTCGCCACGAACCCGGATCGGGTCGCGCACCGCGACGAGTTGGAGGCGATCATCGCGTCCACGGTGGCACGGCTGCGCGCCGAGGAACTCGAGGAGCGCCTGCACAGCGCCGGTGTGGCACACGCGCGCATGAATAGTGTCGACCAGCTGTGGCTACACCCGGTACTCGTCGGCCGCGACCGGTGGCACGAGATTCAGACGCCCGGCGGTCCAGCCGCCGCGCTGCCGCCGCCCGCCAGCCTGGCCGGCGTCGATCCAGTTATCGGCGATGTGCCCGCGTTGGGCGAACACAACCGAAAGATCCTGCGCGAGTTGGGATATTCAGCAGAAGCCACCGACGAACTCATCGCCGCCGGCATCACCACCGCATAGCGCATGACCCCAACTACTTTGCGCGCCCGAAGAAGCCGCGGTTGATGCAGTTCATCAACACGTCGATCAGATCGTCGTCGTCAATCGGGTCGGGCAGATCGAGAGCGGCCTGCGGCACCCGGGTGACGAGCGCGCGCAGTATCAGTGCCGAGACCACCGGATCGAACGGGTACCGATCCGGTCCGCGGATCAGCATCCTGGCCGCGCCGATGTCCATCTGCACCTGACCGTTCTCCCCGATGCTCACGATCGTGGGATCGTCGGTGGCGCCCTCGGCCCACGCCTCGATGCAACCCGAATACTTGTCGTAAAACTCGACGTAGGTGCCCAGCCAGTGCCGCAATGTCGACTTCTTGGCCACCGGATCGACGTCAGCGATCCGGTCGGCGAATGCCATTCCGGCGCTATAGATTTCGGCTGCAACGGCGGCGAGCAGGTCCTGTTTGTCGCTGAAGTACTTGTAGAACGTGCCGCGCGCAACGTCGGCTGCCTCGACGATGTCGTCGACGCTGGTGCTGCGATAGCCCCGGGCACGGAATTGGGCGGCGCCGGCATCGGCTAAAGCATTCACGGTGATGACGGCGCGCTTGCTGAGACTCGCGGTGCGCTCGCTGACGGAAAGCCCTTCGACGCCCGGCGCCGGAGGCACGTCGACGGCGTCGATGTCGCCCGCCGGATCAGCGCTGGCGTGTAAAGCCAACGACCGCAACACCGATGGCGAGGTGTCGGGGAACAACGCCAGCTGAAGGAATACCGACAACGTGTCGACCGCTTCCTTGGCGCTGCGGTCGTAGGCGCGATCGGTGTGGACAAACAGATTGATGCGGTGCACCAGCGCGGTCATGATCATGGCGGCGACTTCCGGGTCCATGCCCTGAAGGCCCGAGGCAGCGAGTCGCGCGGCAACGCGGTGGTTATAACCGCGCACGAACCGGGTGATTTCGGGGCGCACCTTGGTGTCCGACGACGCGATCGCCGTCCACTGCACGAACATCGTGGAGTACTTGTCGAATACCCAGCTCCACTCGCCCAGCCACCAGTTCAGATTGTCGAAGCCCACCTCGTCAGGTCCAAGCGGGCCGATGCGCCGCGCCACCCGGAACAACGCACTGCCGCATTCGTTGAGCAGCTCGAGGAAGATCTCGTCCTTGCCCTTGAAGTACTGATAGAGAGTGGCCCGGGAGACCCCGGCCGCTTTCGCTATCGCGTCGACCGACGTGTCGAAGTACCCGACCCGGCCGAACAGCTCCAACGAGACCTCGGCGATCCGGCTCCGGGTGGTGGCACCGCGAGCGCCCACGGCGGGGCTGGAGGGGCCGTAGCTGGCCCGGCGGACGATCGAGGCTTCGGACATGGTGTTTCCAGCCTATGGCCGATCCGGGCCACCCGCGTCGCGCCGAGCGGCGTTTCGCGGGTTGAGGAACTCCGCGGTGCCGGTGATCGCGACGCCGCCCGTCTGCCGGGTGGCGGTCAACTCGACGCGCACCCGTTCGGCGTCGGGCTCCGTCGATACCGCAGTCACGACGCCAGAGCAGGTCAGCACGTCGCCCGGCCAGACCTGTTCGCGAAAGCGGACACCGAAACGGCGCACGCTGCCCGCGCCCAGCCAATCCGTGGCGAACCCGGCCAGCAACGCCGCGGAGAACATGCCCTGCGCGAACACCGACGGGTAGCCGGCGGACTGCGCGAGCTGATCGTCGTAATGCATCGGGTTGAGGTCGCCGGACGCGCCGGCGTAGCGGACGAACATCTGCCGGGTGAGCGGGCCGAACTCACGGGCCGGTGCCTGGGTACCCACCCTCAAGGCGGTGGCCGCCGCCAGCTGTGCCCCACCCCCGTTGCCAGAGCTCATCGCGGGGCCGTCTCGATGAAGGTGGCCTTGGCCTCGGCGACGAGCGCTCCCCCAGCGTCGCGGTACTCGGTGACCACGGTGGCGAAACGCATTGTGCCTCCACGTTTGCCCGGTTTCGAGTACCGGCCGACTACCCGCTCCTGTGCGGTCAGGACGTCCCCTGCGGCGGGCAGGTCGCCGTGGAAGATGTACTCCTGTTCGCCGTGCAGCAGGCGCTTGCGATCGAAACCCACGTCGACTCGGACGCCGGCGGGCGCCCAGCGGCCTGCGGTGGTCAAAAACGTCGGCGGCATGATCGCGTCCGGACCACGGTATGAGGGGTCGTCGCACAACATGGCCTCGGCGAACTCGGCGATCTTGCCGCGCTCCACGACCAGCTCCCATGGCCGTCCGGCAGTATCGTCGGCGCCCCCGGCAGGCGATGCAGTCATAGTGACCAATACTGTCAGAAAATCAGCAGAACCGAAACTGAAATATCGCGTCATTACCAATGAGCTGCTTGTCCAAAGATGACATTGCTGCCAGAATCGGTGCCCATGATCGAGTTGGCGGCGAGCTACGCTGCAGGCAAGTGGGTGTCGGGCGCGCACACCGGAACACTGCATGTGACGTCCCCGACCACCGGCGAGCTACTCGGCACGGTCGGTGTCGCCGGCCGTGCGGAAGTGGACTCCGCGGTCGCCGCAGCCCGCGGCGCACAGCAGCCCTGGGGGCGGGCCTCCGCTGCCGATCGCGGCGCCGCGCTGGGGCGACTCGCCGACGCGCTGAGCAGCCGCAAGGGCGAACTGGCGGACCTGACGACCGCGGAGATCGGCTCGCCGCGATCCTGGAGCACGTTCGGTCAGGTCATCACCGCGGTCGGCGTGCTGCGCGCCTACGCGGCGATCACCCCGGACTACCCGTTCTCCGCCATCCGTCCATCGATGACGGGCGGCACCGTCGAGGTGCGTCAGCTTCCCGTCGGCGTGGTCGGCGCCATCGTCCCGTGGAACACGCCGCTGTTCATCGCCGCGTTGAAGCTCGGTCCCGCGTTGGCCGCGGGGTGCACGGTGGTGCTCAAGCCAGCGCCCGACGCCCCGCTCGAATTCGGCGTGCTGATGGAGGCGATCGAGGAGGCTGGTCTGCCCGACGGAGTCGTCAACGTCGTCAACGGTGGCGCCGAAACCGGCGAGCTGCTGACCGAACATCCGGGTGTCGACAAGGTCAGCTTCACCGGCTCGACTGCCGTCGGCGCCAGGATCGCGGCGTCGTGCGGCTCCCGAATCCGCCGCTGCAGCACCGAACTGGGCGGCAAGTCGCCGGCCATCGTGCTGCCCGACGCGCCGCTCGAGACAACGGTGCGCGGTTTGGTCGCCGGCGTGATGGGCAACAACGGCCAGCTGTGCGCCGCGCTGACGCGAATCTTGTTGCCGCGCAGCCGCTACGACGAATTTGCGGCAGCACTGACTGCCGCAGTCGCCGGGCTGATCGTCGGGGATCCCGCCGACCGGGCCACCAATGTTGGTCCGCTGATCAACGAGGCCGCGCGCGAGAGGGTCGAGGGGTTCCTGCGGCGCGCGCGGCAGGACGGCGCCACCGTGCTGGTCGGTGGCGAGCGGCCCGACCGCCCAGGGTGGTTCGTCTCGCCCACGCTTGTTGCTGCGACCAACGACATGGAAATCGCCCGCGAGGAGGTTTTCGGACCGGTCGCGGTCGTGATCCCCTACGACGACACCGGCCCCGACGACGCCGCTGAGGCGGTGGCCATCGCCAACGACTCCCGCTACGGGCTGGTCGGCGCGGTGTGGTCTGCCGACGCGGAACGGGCGGCGGCCGTGGCGGCCCAACTGCTGGTAGGTTCGGTGGCCGTCAACTCGACCGCCGTGCTCGACTTCGCCAGCCCGTTCGGCGGATTCAAGCAGTCCGGCATCGGACGCGAGGGGGGCCCCGAGGGCATCGCCGGGTTCGTCGAACATCACGCCATCATTCGTTGAGCCGGAAGGGATTCCAGTGCAGACCCACGCAGCGGTCCTGTTCGAACGCAACACTCCCTGGTCCATCGAGTCCATCGAGCTCGACGCGCCGAAGGCGACCGAGGTGTTGGTCGAACTGCACGCCTCGGGCATGTGCCACTCCGACGACCACCTCGTCACCGGCGACATGCCGATCCGACTGCCCTGCATCGGTGGCCACGAGGGTGCGGGTGTGGTCAAGTCCGTCGGCGAGCACGTGTCGTGGCTGTCGCCGGGCGACCACGTGGTGTTCAGCTTCATCCCGTCGTGCGGCCGGTGCCCCTCCTGCTCGACGGGCCATCAGAGCCTGTGCGACCTTGGCGCAAAGATCTACTCGGGCATGCAGATTCACGACGGCACCGCTCGCCATCATCTCGGCGACGACGACCTCGCACTGGCCTGCGGCGTCGGCTCATTCGCGCACCACACCGTGGTGCACGAGGCGAGTTGCGTGAAGATCCCGGAGCACTATCGCCTCGACCTGGCCTGTCTTCTCGGCTGCGGGTTCATTACCGGTTGGGGATCGTCGGTCTATGCCGCCGACGTCCGCCCGGGCGACACGGTCGCCATCGCCGGGGTCGGTGGCATCGGAGCCGCGGCGGTACAGGGCGCTCGGCTCGCGGGAGCCCGCACGATCACCGTCATAGATCCGTCCGAGTACAAGCGGGCCGAAGCGGTGAAGATGGGAGCCACTCACACCGCGGCGGACTGGAACGAGGCGAAAGACGTTGTCGCCGAGGCAACCTGGAACCGCGGGGTGGACAAGTTCATCTGCGCGATGGGAGTCGGTGACGGCCAACTGGTCGGCCGGGCGTTGGCCATGACGGCCAAGCGTGGCCGGCTGGTGGTCACTAACATCCACCCGATGCGGGAGCGGGAGATCCGGGCCAATCTGATGGACCTCACCCTGACGGAGAAGCAGATCGTCGGAACTCTCTACGGCTCGGGCAATCCCCGTGCCGACATCCCGAAGATCCTCGAGCTGTACAGCGCCGGGCAGGTGGACCTCGAATCCATGGTCACTCGCACCTACCCCTTGGAGAAGGTCAATGACGGTTACGCCGACATGCACGCCGGCGCCAATATCCGTGGCGTCCTGATCTATCCGCCCGCCGAGGCCTCGATCGGCTGATCGTCCAGCCACGCGCGCACCGGCTCCCAGCCGCCGCCTTCGGACGAGCGGTGCGCGGCATCGATGACCGCGAGCGACAGCAGCCCGTCCTCAAAGGTGGCCGCGTCGCTGGGGCCACCGTCGAACGCGGGCAGCCAATCCTGCAGCATCAGCGCCATCGCCCTGCTGGCGTGACCGGCCAGTCCCCCGGGCAACCGCTCGGGGTGCGCGGGCTCGCGTTCATCCACCGTCAGGGGACTCAATCCCGCATCGGTGGCAGTACCGAGACTGTATGCCGCGGAACGCAAGTCGCCGTCGCCGATGATGGTCCCATCGGAGCCGAACAATTCGAGGCGGTAGTGATCGGCGTGGGCGCCCATCACCGAGAGGCTCAGAATGACCGTCAGCCCGGACTCCATGCGCATCAGCAGTGCCGCGGTGTCGTCGGCGGTCACGGGCAGGGTCCCGCCGTCGGGCAGTTCGCGGACGGGGTCGCTGGTGCGAACCTCCGCGCACACCGACACGGGGCGGCCCAGCAGGCTGCACAGGAAGTCCAGGTCGTGCACCAGCATGCCGGCCAGATAACCGCCGCCCTGCTCGCGGTCGTACATCCAATGGGCCTGAAGCGGATGACTCGGATGCCAGTAGGACGCGCTGCGACTGACCCGCGCGAGGTACTGCGAGCCGAGGAAGCCCGAGCGCACCCGGTCCGCGACGGCCAACCAGTCCGGGTTCCACCGGTTTTCGAAACAGCAGGCGGTCGGCAGCTTGGAATCGGCCGCGGCACGGACCATGTGGCGGGCCGCTTCGAGGTCACCGGCCAGCGGCTTCTCGCACAACACGGGCTTACCTGCCGCGAGTGCGGCGATCGTCATCTCGCGGTGCAGCACGGTGGGAGTCGCGACCGAGATGACGTCGAGGTCGTCGCGAGTCACGAAGGATTGCCAGTCGGTGGAGGTCTGTTCGATCCCCAGCCTCGCCGCCACGCGTTCCAGCCGCGCGGGTGTGCGCGCACACAGCGCGACCGGCTCGAAGCCCTTGGCCGCCCGGAAACCGGGTACCTGCACGTGCGCGCCCCACCCGACGCCGATGATGCCGACCCGTAACGTCATGCGCTCTCCTTCGACGACCTTCCGGTTGCAGTGACACTAATGTTAGATAACTCGTGGCAGCGGTCAAGAAATATTGCGCCATTGCGCCACTTATCCAGTATCCCGGCATTGCCTATAAGTGACATGAGTGCCAGAATCGGGTGCTGTGAGCGCGATCGACACCGACGAGCAGCAGTTCGCACCGCTGATCGATCTGCGGTGGTGGCAGGAGCGTCCGGCGGACCGGAGCGAGCTCTACCGGCGCCTTCGCGAGGCCGACGGTCCAGTCTTCGTTCGGACCAACCGACCCGACTCGCCGCGGCCCCGCGGGTTCTGGGCGGTCGGCGCCCACCGCGACGTTGTCGACATCAGCCGGCGCCCCAGCGACTTCAGTTCCGGGCAGGGCACGCAGATTTTCGACCAGACCGCCGAGATGCGCGAATACCGGGGCTCCATCATCGACATGGACGATCCCGAACACATGCGGCTGCGCAAGATCGTCTCGCGCGGCTTCACCCCCCGCATGCTCTCCGAGCTCCGTGGCCTGGCCGAAGAGACCACTGCCGAGATCCTCGAGGAGATGCCCCGTTCGGGTGACTGCGACTTCGTCTCGTCGTTCGCGACGCTGCTGCCGCTGCGCATCATCGACAACATGCTTGGCGTCCCACGCGAACACGAACAGTTCATCCTGCGCGCGACCAATATCGTGCTCGGCGCTTCGGACCCCGAGTACGTACCCGACCAGACCGTCGCCGGCATCGGGGCCGCCGTCACCGAGATCAGCGAGCAGCTCATCGAGCTGCTCAAGCAAATTGCCGAGGACCGCATCGCCCATCCCCGCGACGACGTGATCAGCAAGCTGGTCAACTCCGACGAAGAAAACCTCACCCCCCAGGAGCTGGCCAAGTTCTTCATCCTGCTGATTGGCGCGGGCAACGAGACTACCCGCAATGCGCTGACTCACGGCCTGCTCACTCTCAGCGCGCACCCCGAGCAGCGCGACCGCCTGCTGGCGAACTACGACGAGATGGCGCCCACCGCGGTCGAGGAAATCTTGCGGTATGCCAGCCCGGTGATCCACATGCGCCGCACCGTGACCCGCGACGGCGTGACGTTGACCGACGCCCATGGCGGGGTCACCCACACCTTCAACGCCGGTGACAAGGTCGTGGTTTGGTATCCCGCCGCCAACCGCGACCCGGCAGTATTCGACCAGCCGGAGCGCTTCGATATCGCGCGAAAACCCAACAACCACATCGCTTTCGGTGGCCCGGGACCGCACTATTGCCTGGGTGCGCACCTGGCCCGGTTGGAGCTGAACGTGGCGTTTCAGATGCTCTACGAGCGCTACCCCGACATCACCGCGGTTGGCGAACCGGTCATGCTGAGGTCGAACTTCGTCAACGGCATCAAGCACCTGAAAGCCACGTACACACCATGAACACGCAGGCAGCAATTTTGTCCGACATCGCGGACGGCGTCATGACGATCACTTTGAACCGGCCCGAGGCCGCCAACGCGGTACGTCCCGATGATCGCGATGCCCTGATCGCGTTACTGGCCGCCGCCGACGCCGACGAGAAGGTACGCGTGGTGGTGCTGCGGGCCAACGGTAAGCACTTCTGCTCCGGCGCCGACGTGGGATCGCTGGCCGAACGGCGCGAGAAGGGCGAGAAGCGGGTGCTGGAGCCGACGCGGCGCATCATGAACGGCGCCCAGAAGCTGGTGGCCAGCGTGCTGGACTGCAACAAGCCGGTGATCTCCGCGGTGCACGGTGCGGCGACGGGCCTGGGGGCCCACGTCGTATACGCCTCGGATCTGGTGATCGCGACCGAAACTGCCTACTTCGCAGAGTCTTTCGTCACGCGTGGGCTGGTTGTCGACGGTGGCGGCTGCTATCTGCTGCCCCGCCGCATCGGTATGCAGAAGGCCAAGGAGATGGCGTTCTTCGGCGAAAAGCTCTCAGCCAGTGAGGCATTCACGCTAGGGCTGGTGAACCGGGTGGTCAGCGCCGCCGACTTCGACGCCACGATCGCCGATTTCGCCGGCCGGCTGGCGGGAGCGCCGACCTCCGCGATCGCATTCACCAAGCGGCTGCTCAACGACTCCCCCGACACCGACCGGTCCGGTGCATTCGTCGCGGAAGCGATGGCGCAGGAGATCCAGTCGTATTCGCACGACTCCACCGAGGGCGTGCAGGCGTTCGTGGAGAAACGACCGACCGAGTTCACCGGGTGGTGAGGGTGGCTCGCGCTGACATTCCCACCATCGACGCGGCAAGCGCTCCCTACTGGGAGGCCGCCAGGCAGGGTCAATTGCTGATCGCCGAATGCGCGGCGTGCGGCAGGGTGCACCACTACCCGCGGCCGTTCTGCCCGTTCTGCTGGAGCGAGGACGTGCGCCCGGTTCAGGCGAGTGGGACTGGGACGTTGTACACGTATTCGACTGTCTACGTGAATGATCTGGCACCATTCAAGGAGCGAGTGCCGTATGTCGCCGCGATCGTCGAACTGGCCGAAGGTCCGCGGCTGATGACGACGATCGAAGGTGCGGACCCTGACGGCCTTCGGGTCGGGATGCCGGTCACCGCGGTCTTTCGACCGGTGGACGATGCCGATCCCGACAGCCCCTATCTGACGGTCTTCACACCAAGCGAGGAGAGCCCATGACCGGACTACTCGACGGCAAAGTCGCCCTGGTGACCGGGGCGGGGCATGGCATCGGCCGCGGCCACGCGCTCGAACTGGCCAAGCACGGCGCCACCGTGATCATCAACGACCTCGGCACCAGCCTGTCGGGCGAGGGCACCGGAAAGGTCGCCGACGAAGTGGTGACGATCATCGAAAGCCGCGGCGGCACTGCGGTTTCGGACTTCAGCGACGTCGGCGACGAGGAGCAGGTCGACCTCGCCGTCGAGCGTGCCTACTCGCAGCTGGGCAGGCTGGACATCGTCGTCAACAACGCGGGAATCGTTCGCGACAAGGCGATCTGGAACATGACCGCCGACGACTTCGACCTGGTGATGCGGGTGCACGTCCGCGGTAGCTGGCTCACCAGCCGCTCGGTCGCCCGCAAGTGGCGCGCGGAATCGAAGGAATCCGGGCGAAAGGTCTACGGCCGCATCATCAACACCACCTCCGGTGCCGGACTGCACGGCCACTTCGGTCAGACCAACTACAGTGCCGCCAAGGCCGCGATCGTCGGTCTGACCCAGACCCTGAGCCTGGAGTTGGCGTCGATCGGCGCCACCGTGAATGCGATCAGCCCGGGTGGGCGCACCCGGATGTCGGCGTCCATGCCCGGCGCGCAGGCGCCGATCGAGCCCGACGAACGCGCCGAGGACGAGTTCGACCCCAAGGACCCGTCACTAGGTTCGCCGGTGGTGGCCTGGTTGGCCAGCCCCGAGGCCGGCCACGTCAGCGGTCAGGTGATCCGCGCGATGGGCGAGCATCTCCAGCTACTCAAGGGCTGGCATCCCGTCGCGTCTGTCTCGAATGGCGAAAAGCGCTGGGATGCAAATCAACTCGGCGCCATCATGGCCACTGACGTGTTCGGCACCCGCAACACCGGGCTGCGACTCGGAGGATGACCAGCACAGCGGACGTCGAAGAGGTCGAGCGGGAGTTTCGGCGGTATTTCATGACCGGGCCGGTGCTCGAGGACTGGCACGCCTGGGCACACCTATTCACCCAGGACGCGACCTACTTCGACCACTTCTACGGAACGTTCACCGGCCCAGCGGAGATCGCCAAGTTCCTCGAGGGCACGATGGGTGCCGCACCACAGGTGTACAGCCCACTCGTCTGGTACGTCGTCGACGGCATGCGGGTGGCATACAAGGTGTTCAATCGCGCCGACAATCCGCGGCCCGGTGGCCCGCCGATCGACTTCCCCTCGTATCAATTCATCGAGTACGCCGGGGGCGGTCAGTGGCGTTCCGAGGAGGACGTCTGGCTGCTGCCCGAGATGAAGGGCTTCGCCGCTCGTTACGCGGCCGCCGAGGCCGCGCACCCGCAGACGCTCGAGCAGAAGCTCCGTCGCGATGATTGGGGTTCGTGGGTGGACTGGGCGCGTCCGCAACCCGGGCACAACGCGGCCCCGTCATGGCTCGGCAAGGCCGGCTTCACGCCATTCTGCGGTGTTGCGGACATCGACTTCGGGGTGCGGTCACACTGACGTCGTGAGGTGTCGCTACGACTCGGTGGCCCAGGCTGGCGATCGCCCGGCTAGAACTGCGCCATCCCCTGGTCGACCGACAAACGGGTGGCGGTGACATAGCGCGACTCGTCGGAGGCCAGCCAACACACCGCAGCCGCAACATCTTCCGGCTCGCAGGCCCACTGCGGCAGGAATGGGGTGCCCATCCCGTTGAGCGTGGGGTTGGTCTCGATCGCGGCGAACAGCGCGGCGATCATCTCCCCGCCGCCCATCGGAGTGTTGACCGGACCGGGATGCACGCTGTTGACCCTGATGTCGTGCTTGCCCAGCTCTGCGGCGAAGGCCCGGGCCATCCCTGTGACGGCATGCTTGCTCGCGGTGTAGTGCACCATGTACGGCTGCACCTTGACACCGGCGTAGGAGCTGATCAGGATGATCGACCCGCCGCGGCCTCCGTCGATGATCCGCTGCGCGCCGGCCATCACCGTGTTCCACGTGCCAGTCACGTTGACGTCGATGATGTCGCGAAACGACTCGGGCGTGATCTCGTTCCACGGCGCCGGGACACATATTCCGGCGTTGGCCACGATGACGTCCAGTCGCCCGTAGGCCTCGACGCCCTCGTCGACGGCCGTCCGCAGCGCGTCCAGATCGCGGATGTCCGCGGCAGTAGCCATGATTCGGCCACCTTTCGCCTTCACCATGGCCACGGTCTCGGCGAGGTCGTCCGGGGTGGCGGAAGGGTAGCGCACCGAGTCGGGTAACGGGCCCGCCAGGTCGACGGCGATGATGTCGGCCCCTTCTTCGGCCATCCGCACCGCGTGTGCACGGCCCTGTCCCCTGGCGGCGCCGGTAATGAAGGCCACCTTCCCAGCGAGCCGACCCGTCATCGGTCTGACCCTGCGGTCGCCGAGTCGACGTCCAGGGCCAGCGGCCCCTCGCGCACTGCGGTGCCCAACAGTCCCAGCTCCACACCCGCCTCGGCCGCCGCCTCACGGCACGCCGCGACGTCCTTCCGCAGGAACGGCCCCGCCAGTACTTCGAACCGTTCCATCCCGCCGATGCGGTGAGCCTGGTCCGCCGCGTGGCTCCTCGCGCTGCACACCTGGAGCGTGGACAACAACACGTCCGGCTCGATGCCCAACTGAGTGCCCAGTTGCGTTGCCGCAGCCAAGAGTTGAGCGTTCGCCGCGAACAACAGATTGTTGATCAGCTTGAGCGCCAACGCGCTGCCCAGTGCGCCGGTCGCCACCACCGGGTCCGCATAAGCGGCCAAGATCGGCGTCACCGAGGCGACGGCATCACCCGGCCCGCCGATCAGCACGGTCAGCGTGCCCGCATCGATGTTCTCGACGGTGCCGCTGACCGGCGCATCGAGGATGATCGGTGCCGAAGGAGCACTATCCCGCAACGCCTCGAGGGTGGACAGCGTGCCCGTCGTATGAGAAACGAACACCGCGCCGTCCTTCGCGTTGGCGATGAAACCGTCTGGGCCGAGACCGGTTTCGCGCAACTGCGCATCGGAGAACAGGCACGAGATCAGGACGTCACTGCCGCGCGCCAGGTCGGCGACCGAACCGGCCAGCGCCGCGCCCTTCGCCGCCAGTCGGCGGCGGACCTCCTCGCGACGGGCACACACCAGTACGTCGTGGCCCGCGCCGAGCAACCGATCGATCATCGGTTCGCCGAGTTGTCCGGCACCGAGGAATCCCACGGCGCTGGTCAATGCGGCCTCCTCAGCTCCACGTCAAATTCAGCGAATCCACGCCGAACACCTGACCGCCGTGCTCGATCGGCTGTCCGGAGACCTCGTAGTCCGGGATGCGCTTGTGCCACTCCTCCAGCACCACCGCCAGCTCCTGCCGGGCGAGGTGCGAACCGAGGCACCGGTGCGGGCCGCCGCCGAAGGAAAGATGACGCGTCACGCCGCGGTCGAGGTCGACGGTACGGGCGTTCGGATAGGCTCCTTGGTCGCGCCCGGCGAACGCCAGCGAGAACGACGCCATGTCGCCCGCCTTGACCGGACAGCCGTGGAACTCCATGTCCTGGGTCGCCTTTCGCGCGGTCTGCACGATCGGATACACCCGAAGCAGTTCCTCCACCGCCCTCGGAATGAGCTCGGGTTCGGCGACGATCCGGGCACGGTCGGCCGGATGGGTGGCCAGATGCAGCATCGCGTAGGACAGCTGGTTGGAGACCGTGTCGAGCCCGGCCATGAACAACAGCAGCAGGCAGTTGAGGAGTTCCAGGTCGTTGATCGGTTCGCCGTCCAGCGTCCAGTCGATGGCCTTGCTGACGATGTCGTCGGCGCCCGGGTCACGGTTCTCGCGTCGCTGTTGAATCAGGCCCGAGAAGTAGCCCATCACGTGCGTCATGCCCTCGAGCCGGGCCGCGTTGACGTCGTCGCCTACGCCACTCTGATGCAGGATCATGTCCTCCCAGGCCAGGAACTGCTCGAGATCCTCGACGGGCATGCCCATAATCGTCAGGAAGACCGTCGACGGGAACACCCGGGAGATCCGCGCCACGAAGTCGCACCCGCCCTCGCCGACAACCTGGTCGATGAGTTCCGCGGCCAGCTTCTGCTGCGCCTCCCGCAGGCCCTTGACCCGGCCTGGTGAGAAGTACTCTGCGAGCACCTGGCGCCATTTCGCATGGTCGGGCGGGTCGATCATGATCGGGATCCACTTGTAGGGCGGCTCCGGTTCGGTCGGCACGATGACGCTGCTCGACCAGAGTTCAGGGTGCTGGAGTCCGTCCAGGATCACCGAGTTCTCGGTGAACACCCAGTAATCCATGCCGGCTTCGGTGTTGCGGAACACCGGCCCGGCTTCGTCCTGGCACTCATCGAGCAGATGGAAGTGTGTCAGAGCAGGCGAGTCAGGGGTGTTCATATCGACGCTCTTTACGGGACATGTTGCCGTTGGCTGGTTCTGGATCATGACGTCCTTCCGTACGGCCGAGAACAAGCGCGAATTACGAGCACGCGCGGCTCGCGTACTACGACAGTCCACTGTCAACCTCGCGCGAATTGCCACGACGGATCAATGGAGACCCGTCGAACTAGGTTAACTATGTAGGGATGCGAACGCAATACTCCTCAACATCCGCCGGGACTGTCAACGGACGGCGAAGCCGGCGTCGAGTGGCCAGGCGGTGCCGGTGATGAAGTTCGCCTCGTCGGACACCAGGAACGCCACCGCGTTCGCGATATCCTCCGGCATCAGGACCTGGATGGGCAGCGCGTTCTGCATTGCGGCCAGCGACGGATCATTGGCCTCGAACATCGCCGCCATCGCGTCGTTCATCACCATTCCGGTGGCAACCCCGGTCGGGTGAATCGTGTTGACGCGAATCGAATACTGCGCCAAGTTATTCGCCCAGGTCTGCATCAGAGCGACCAGACCGCGCTTGGCCGCGCCGTACGCTTGCCCGCCTGCGCGATCGGTATTCGGAGCCTTAAGTCCAGCGCTCGACGACGTCAGCACGATCGATCCGCCGCGGCCTCCGTCGATAAGGGACGGGACTGCGGCCTCCACCGTGTTCCACACGCCGATGAGGTTGACGTCGATGATGTCACGAAAGGTCTGCCGCCGGTCGCCGCCAGGGCCCAGTCGAATGACGCCGGCGTTCGCGATCACGATGTCGAGGCGCCCGAACTCGGCGAGCCCGTCGGCAACCACCTGCTCGACGGCGTCGGCGTCGCGCACGTCGGCCCGGCGGGCGACGATGCGTCTACCCTCCTTCTCGACGAGCTTGGCCGTCTCGTCGAGGTCCTCCGGGCTGGCGTTGGGGTAGTCGATGGAGTCGATGTCGCGGCAGATGTCGAGCGCGACGATGTCGGCGCCGTCCGCCGCGAGCCGGACCGCATGCGCGCGACCCTGGCCTCGGGCCGCTCCGGTGATGAAGGCGACTTTGCCGTTCAAATTACCCATGGCATTTGCTCCTCAGTATCTATCAGTCACGCTGCCGGTGTGAATCCTTGCTTGCCGCAAGCCTTCCTGCGGGTCATCGACCTCGACGTCCCAGTCACCGCACGAGCACGTACAGCGGAAGTGACCATTGACGGGCAGGATCGCCTGACCGTCACAGGATCCGCCGGTGTTGGCGATGCTGGTGAGGAACTCGAGGGGCTTCTCATGCAGAGCGCTGTCGTCGGACACGGCGTTACTCCTCGCCCCGAGGGCCGACGTGAAAGACAGGCAGCAGCCAGCCGTCGGCGATCGGTGAGAAGTCAACGTGGACAGGCATTCCTATCGTGACGTCGGCGGGTGCGATGTCGACGATGTTGGAGACCAGTCGCGCGCCGGGTGCGTCGGGCAGGTCGAGGACCGCCGGCACCAACACCAGATCGGGCATGCCGGGGAAACCATGCACGACGGCGAAGCTGTAAACGACGGCATCGCCGCTGAGGTCGATCCAATTTACTTGTTTCGATTGGCAATTGGGGCAGAACGGTGTGGGGGGCAGCCGGAAGGACCGGCAGTCGCCGCACTGCGGTGCCACCAGACGCCGCTCCTTCGCGGCGATCCAGAACGGCTCGGTGTCCTTGTTCATCGCAATCCGCACATGCTCGCCGGGGATCGTCGTGGCGAGGGTGGCGGCGGCGGTGCTCACGCGGCGCGTCCCAGGACCAGGCCGCTCACGGGCAGGCTCGCCGGGCCGCCGGTGACCAGGGCGAGTTCGGCGTCGGCGACCTGGTTGATAGCGGTGCCGCGCATCTGCTCGACTCCCTCCATGATGTGGGTCATCCCGATGATGTAGGCCTCGGAGAGTTGGCCGCCGTGGGTGTTGACCGGAATCGAGCCGCCGTCGTACCGGATCGCTCCACTTTCGACGAACGCGCCGCCCTCCCCCTTGCCGCAGAACCCGTAGTCCTCGAGCTGCATGAGCACCATCGGGCTGAAATGGTCGTAGAGCAGCGCGACGTCGATGTCGGCGGCGCCGATACCGGCCTGCTCGTAGAGCCGCTTGGAGATGGGCGCATTGCCCGACGAGGCGAAGTATTCGTCAGGCATCCCCATCCAGGCAAAAGCCCTGCCCCACTCTCGGACGCCACCGTGGGCGGCGGCGACCACCGGCACCGCTGGCTGCCTCAGATCCTTTGCACGATTCATGCTGGTGGTGATCACGGCCACCGCCCCGTCGGTCTCCTGACAGAAGTCGTAGAGGCACAAGGGTTCTGCGATCATCCGAGCGTTGAAATAGTCCTCGAGCGTCAGGGGTTCGGGGTGCATCGCCTTCGGTCGATTCGCCGCGTTGGCCCGTGTCGAGAGGGCTATCTCGGCGAATGCCTCGCGGCGGGTGCCGTACAGGTGCATGTGCCGACGAGCCATGACCGACATCAACTGGCCGGGCCCGAACAGCCCGGACGGCTGCAGGAAGGAGTTGATCGGATCGGGTTCGATCGCCGAAAACACTGAGCCGAGGCGCTGTTTGGATTGTTGAAGCGCCATCACCGTCACGACCACCGAGGCATCGCCGGCAACGATGGCGGCCCGTGCCAGCCCGATTGCGCCCGCCGAGCCGCCGCCGCCAGAGGTCAGTGCGGCGGTAAAGCGAACTTCCGGAATCCCAAGCGTTTCCACGAAGTCGGCGGTGTCCATCTTCTCGGTGTAGCCCGCGCTGGCGCCCGAGTGGTAAGCGAAGCCGTCGACGTCGGTCACGGGAAGGCCCGCATCCTCGCACGCCGCCAGGATGGCCTCGCCGGCCAACTCGGTGATCGACTTCGGCAATGACCCACCGCGTTTGTAATAGGGTGTGGCCCCGACACCCACGATCGCGACGTCGCGCAGCCCGGACGAAGTAGTCACGCGCTCAGAACTTTTCGGCCGGGATGGGCGGCACATCCGGGAACAGTTCGTAGAACGTGCCCTGGGTGATGCGCAGCCGGGTCTCGTCGCTCACCCCGTCGAACAGCCCCTTCAGGGTGTCCTGGGTGTGGCCGAAGGTACCTTCCATGTGGGGGTAGTCGCTGCCGAACATCACGTTCTTGTAGCCCATGTGCTCGTAGGCGGCGACCGCGGTCTCGTCGTGCTGGAAAGACGCATACACCTGGGTGTAGAGGATCTCCTTGGGACTACGAGTCAGCTTGGGCCGCACCGCCATATGGTGTTGACGGTAGCCCTCGACCATCCGGTCGCCGAGGAACGGCACCCAGGTCGCGCCGCCTTCGGAGATCAGCACCCGAAGGTCGGGGTGGCGGTCCAGCGCGCCGGAGGCGACCATCTTCATCGCCGCCCGCTGTCCCGAGAACGTGGTCTCGGCGTAATTCATCACCGCGCCACCCGGCCCGCGGTACACCATCCCCGCCCCGCCACTGGCGCCACCGACGGTCATGTCGACCGGGTCGGTGCCGATGTGGAACGCGATCACCATGCCGGCTTCCTCGGCCGCCGCCCAGAACGGTTCCCACTCCTTGCGATGCCAGTCTGGGGCACTGGGGTGCGGTGTCGTCGGCAAGAACACCGCCTTGAAGCCTTTGTCTGCGGCCCAATGTAATTCCTCGACGGCGTCCCCGACGATCAGTGTCGACACCTGGGCAGTTACCACATAGCGCGGCGACACCGCGCAGATCTCCTCGAGCGCCCACTCGTTGCTGGCACGCATGCATGCCTTGAGTAGTTCAGGAGTGCGAAAGGTCGAGCCCCACATGCCCAGCGACGGGAAGATCACCTCGCCCCAGACGCCCTCTTTGTCCAAGTCCCCCAGCCGTGCCTTCGCGTCGCGGATGCCTTGCGGCTTCATGCTCTCCTCGATGAAGGCCTCCATCGCCGAGGACGGCAGCTTGCGCCGGAAGGTCTGTCCGTCGACCGAGACGGTCTCGTACTCCCTGTCGGGATCCTTCTCGGCGTGCGGCGTCAGGTCGGCGAGCGCCTTGGGCAAGCGGGACTGCCACAGGTCGTCGGGTTCCAGGAAGTGGGAGTCTCCCGAATTCGTCCAGATCATGCACATTGGCCCTCCATGGATCCGTCGCTGTTTCGAATGATGCCAGCTGCTCCCATGCAAGTCCAGTATTTATAATAACTAGCCATTATTATTTGGTTCGGGTTGTGACGCCGGTAAGACTGAGGCGAACTAGAGGAGGCCCATGCCGGAGCTGGGAACCGAGTCGGCCGCGGGCGAGCGGAGGCGCAACGCGTCGGGCGAATCGACCCGGGTGATGTTGATGGAAGTCGCCGAGCGGCTCTTCGCCACGCGCGGCATCGAGGCGGTGACGCTGCGGGAGATCCAGCAGGCCGCCGGACAGTCCAACACCTCGGTGATCCGCTATCACTTCGGCTCCCGCGACGGTCTGATTCGCGCGCTGATCGCTTATCGCCAAGCGTCACTCGGGACTGATCGCCAGGAGATGCTCGCGAGCATGCGCGAGGAAGGTAAGGAGGCCGATCCCCGCGCGGTCGTGTGGCTGCTGGTGCGGCCACTGGCCAACAGCATCGCCGCGGGCGAAATGTTCGCGCCCTTCCTGGCCCGGCTGGCCGAGGATCCGCGGGCCCGCAGCGAGTACTGGCCCGATCACGTCGACGACGATTGGACGCAGGAGAAGCTGGAGGAACTGGTCGACGCCGCGCTACAGGACCTGCCCGAGCGGATCCGGCGTGGCCGGACATTTCAGCTCTACATCAGCCTGGTCAACGTGCTGGCCGCCGCCGCCCGCGCCGGGCATGGCCTCAGCGAAGCGCAGCTGCACAATTACGTGGACACCTGGGTCGGAATGCTAACGGCCCCGGTGTCGTATGAAACCCGCGCGCTGATCGCCGAAGACGACGTCTGAGCCGTCAGCTGCCGCCGACGATCTCGCCGGCTTTCAGGCCCGCGATCGCAGCATCGTCCAGCCCGATTTCGCGCAGCACCGCATCGGTGTGCTGCCCGACGGTGCATCCCGCATCGGCCCGCGTCCGTGATCGCGAGAACCGGCACAGCGGCGCGAGCCGACGATGCTCCTCGAAGATCGGGCTGTGGGCGTCCACGGCATAGCCTGCCTCGTAGTACAGGTCGCCCTGCAGCACCAACTCGGAATTGGCCTCCACCACCTCGACGCACCCGACGTCTTGGGCGCACAATTCGCGCTCCCACTCCAGTTTGGTCTTGGTCACGAAAACCGTTGTCAGTGCGGCGATTAACTCCTCGTCATAGCGCGCGCGAGATTCGGCGTCGGCAAAGCGCTCGTCGGCGTGCAGGTCGACGTAGGGCGACATCGCCTTCGCCAGTGCCGGCCATTCGCGTGGCAATGGTGCAGCGAGAAAGACATAACCGTCGGCCGCACGGTACATCCGGTACAAGGCACTCATGCCGAAAAACTGTTCGTCGGCGGGCATCTCGGCGGGACGGGACGCATAGCTCGCGTTGTAGGCGATCATCGCCTGCTGCACAGTGGCGAGCATGGTCGTGACCACGTTCGTCAGCGTCTTGCCGCGGCGCTTGGCGTACAACGCGACCAGCAGCGCCGAACCGACGCCGTGTGCCGCGATGCCGTCGGACTGCACGGCGGGGACGGCTCCGCCCGCGTGGAGTCTGACCGCCCGGCGGTGCAGGTCGTCCAGGTCGGTGGGCGGCTCGCCCGTGTCGTGGCTGTCGACCTGCGCCAGGCCGGACGCCGCACCGACCGACGGTGCGTAGGCCGCACGATGGGCGAACGGCCCGTCGACCCCGTAGCCGGAGGTCGTCACGAACGCCAGGTCCGGGTTGACCGCCCGCAGCGAGGCCTCGTCGATCTTCGCTCGTTCCGCCGCTTTGCCGCGGAAGCATTGCAGCACGACGTCGGACAGCTTGGCCAGCTCGTACACCAGCTCGAGGCCCTCGGGCGTGGTGAAGTCGATCGCCACACTTTCCTTGCCCTGCAACACTTTTGCGCCGCCCGCCTCGGGGAACGCGACCAGGTTGCGGATGTTGTCGCCCTGCAGCGGCTCGACCTTGATCACGCGGGCGCCCAAGTCGGCCAGCAGGGTCGCGCCGTACGGTCCGGCGAACATGCTGCCGAACTCCAGCACCGTCACACCTTTCAGCGGCGGGTCGTCGTGGTCTCCCCGTGGTGCGGGCAGGGCGGCGCCGCCCACTTGGTCGAAGGCGACCGAGCCGTTGTGCTCGCCGACTCGGGGGGCAGGCCGAAGCTCGGTCAGCGGTTTGCCGTCGGCATGAATGAGGGTCGACGGTTGTCGCACGGGTCCGAGGTCGGGGTCGATGACGGTGGTGGCACGCCCTTCGTGAACGGTCTGCGGGTGGTTCAGCGAGTCCTCGGGGCTCCGGAACAGTTCACCGCTCAGGTCAAGGTTCTCCGCCATGGCCTGCTGCCATTCGGCGAGCGTGCGGGCGCCGACCCGTTCGATCATCATGTCCCACCACTCGGTGCGAAGTTCGGGCGTCGGCAGCATCGGAAAGCCCTGCCACTTCGGGTCGGCGAGCTCCCCCAGCAGGTCGAGTTCGGTGAGCCAGGCGCCGATCAACTTCGGCGACACCTGCGCGAACTGCAGCCATCGCCCCTCCTTGGTGGCACACACCAGCAGCGCGTAGATGAGATAGGCCTGGGGCCGGCCCTGATCGTCGTATGCAGCGTCCATCGGTTCGAAGGCGCCCGGATACCGTTGGAGCACCATCTCGTAGAACCAGTTGTAGGGATCCATCGAACCCATGCCGGTCACCAAATTGGTCTCGACGGTTTGGCCGCGCCCACTGGTCTCGCGCTCGAGGAGCGCGGCCAGCACACCCTGAACGGCGGCATGGGCGGCGCCCCACGAGGCATAGGTGAACGTGGTAAACGCCGGGCCCGGACGCGGGGCGAGTCCGCGCTTCTCGTGCATGACGCCGGTCTTCGCCATCACCAGGGCCTCCCAGCCCTTGTAGTCGCGAAACGGCCCAGTCGAACCCCAGCCGGTGACGTTGGCGACGACCAACCCCGGATGCCGCGTCGAGAGCGACTCGGGACTTAGGCCGAGGCGCTCGGCGGTGCTCGGCCGCAGCGTGTTCACCATGACGTCGGCGCGCCGCAGCAGTGCCCGCAACCGGTCGAGGTCTGCGTCGTGGTGCAGGTCCAACGTCACGCTGCGCTTGCCACGCAGCAGGGCGGGCCAGCCCGCGAGGCCGCGCAACGGACTGCCGTCGCGCGGCTCGACCATGATCACCTCGGCACCGCAGTCGGCGAGAAACTGCGTAGCCTGCGCGCCGGGCAGCGTCGTCGACAGGTCGACCACCACCAGGCCGGCCAGTGGGCCGTCCGACGCGACTTCCGACATGTTCGCTCCCTAGCGCCTGCGGGCGGATCTCAATAAGACGTGAAGTGACGCACGCCACGTCAGCATCTCAGCGATCATTATTAATGTCAATGCATTAGTCTTGCGGAATGACGGAGACTCAAGACGCGGAGCCACGGGGCGGGTTCCCGCCGATGCGGACCTGGCAGGAGCCGACGGTACGCAGCCCGGGTGGGGGCGCCGAATACGGCGACATGATCGCCGCGCTGCGCGATTTCCTCGACGATGTGGCTGCGGCCGCGCCGGACGCGGCGACCACCGTTACCCTGACGAACGACTTGCATAGGTGGGCCGAGCGGCTGGCCCAATCCGTAGTCCCCGAGCGCCGACAGATCTTCGCTCGCCGCCTGGATCTGCCAGGCCGCGGACAAACCATGTCCCCCAACTTTATTCCGATTGCGGGCGACCGTGAGAAGGTGGCGGGCACGGTAACGTTCGGCCGGTATTTTCTGGGCGGCGGTGGAGCTGTCCACGGCGGAGCTATCCCGCTGTTATTCGATGAAGTGCTTGGCCGCCTGGCCAGTAGCGGCGGCCGTGCGCCTGCGCGAACCGCGTATCTACACACCGACTTCCGGTCCATCACTCCCGTCGGCGTGGAACTCGCGGTGCGGGCGTGGTTCGTCAGCGAGCAAGGGCGCAAACGGACTCTCCGTGCTCAACTCACGCACGGGGACACGCTATGCGCCGAAGCCGAGGGCCTGTTCATCGAGCTGCGCCCAGATCAACCATGAGTCTGCTCAGCCTGACGATCGTCGACGTTGAATGTCTTCGTCGTGCAATGTGATCAGTTCACGCAGGGCAAGCCTGTCCGGCTTGAGCATGGGTGTCAGTGGCAGCTCGTCGACAATGAGGAGCTCGTCGGGCGCCTTGTAATCGGCCAACTCGTCCACCACATGAGTGCGCAACTCGGCCAGCGTGGGGGGCCTCGCGGCGTCAGCCGGCACGACGCACGCGACGCCGATCTCTCCGATCACTGGGGCCGAGCGCCCAACTACGGCAGCTTGTTTCACGCCCGCGTGACCGGCGAGTGCGCGCTCCACCTCGCCGGGATGCACGTTATAGCCGCCCCGGATGTACATGTCGCCGCTGCGCCCAACGAGGGTGAGATTGCCGTCGGCGCCGAGCGCGCCGACATCGCCGGTACGCAGCCAACCGTCGCGCAGCACTTCTGCGGTGAGTGTCGGGTTGCGCCAGTAGCCACGCATCACACACGGGCCGCTCACCTCGACGACGCCGTCGGATCCGATCCGTAGGTCCATGCCGGCGGCCGGCCGTCCCACCGTACGGAACTGAATCTCGGGGGCGTCGCTTGGTTCGGTGCCGCTGATAGTCGGGCACTCGGTCATCGCGTACCGCACGACCAGCGGAACCCCGATGCCCTCTCCGACCCGACGCACCAGTTCGGGGGGCGCCGGCGCGGTGGCGACGACGCCGATCCGCAAGTGCGGCAACGCGTGCGGGCTCACGCCTTCGATGTCGAGCAGCTTGGCCCACTGGGTCGGCACGGCGCCGGCGACGGTGACCCGCTCGTCGCGCAGGATGTCGAACATGCCCTGGGCCGACCACGGCGTCGGCGGCACCACCAGCGTGCTGCCCCACACCAACTGATCCCAGAGCTTGAACATATACCCGGCGTGCGAAAACGGCGTCGACGTGAGGCGCCGGTCATACGCCTCGCTCATCACCCCTGATGCGGCCGCGCCCGCGGCCAGCCGGTCGGCATCGAAGGCCGCGCCCTTCGGCGTCCCCGTCGTGCCACTGGTGAAGATCAACGCAACCAGATCCCGGCGGTTCAGCTCCACGCAAGGTGGCGCCGAGCGCGACGTGTCGCTACACAGCGCATCCCGCGACAGCAGCCGATGCCCGGTGTCGGGCAGCGCACCGAGCTCCTCGTCAGCCACGACCAACGCTGGATCGGCCTGCTGCACAATCGATTCGATCTCTCTGCGTCCCAGCCGTGGATTGAGCCCGGTGGTGATCGCGCCGATCATTGCCGCGGCGGCGTAACACGTCGCGTAGTCGATGCCCGATGGCAGCCACAGCACGACTACGTCGCCCTTGCCGACCCCGAGGTCGGCGAATTGCGCTGCCACGCCACGCGCCCGGCCGACCCACTCCGCGAAGGTGATTCGGGCTCCGGGTTCGACGTAGGCCTCGCGGTCCCCGTGGACGGCGGCGGCCGCCTCCACCATCGCCCGGGTGTTGGCCACGTCGGAGCTCAGTGGTGCGCGGGCCACCTACGGCTCCTCGGCGCCGAGAATCATTGTGCCGCTTGAACAGAACCACCCGCCGGTGCCGCTGACGCAGGCGATCCGGGCGTCGGGCACCTGCCGCGGCCCGCATTCGCCGCGCAGCTGACGGGCCGCCTCGACCAGGAGGAACAATCCCCGCTGACCCGGGTGGCACGCGGACAGGCCGCCGCCGTCGGTGTTGGTGGGGAGTTCGCCACCGAGGCGCAACGAGCCTTTCTCGACGAAGCCGCCGCCCTCCCCTTTGGGGCAGAAGCCGAGATCTTCGATAGTGAGCAGCAGCATGTAGGTGAATGCGTCGTAGATTTCGGCGACGTCGACGTCGGACGGGGAGACCCCGGCACGGGCGAACGCCAGTGGCCCGCTGACGGCGGCCGGGCCGACGGTGAGGTCGTCCCACTGGGAGGTCAGCATGTGCGAGGTGGTCTCGCCCGAGCCGAGCACCCATACCGGCTTACTCCGCAGATCCTTCGCGCGTTCCGCGCTGACAAGGACGGCCGCCGCCCCGCCATCGCTGCGAATGCAGCAGTGCAGCTTGGTGAACGGGTCGGCGATCATCGGTCCGCCGAGGACGTCGTCGATGGTGATCGGTTCGCGGTAGTAGGCCTCGGGATTGTCGGCCGCGTTGAACCGCGCGGACACGGCGACCTCGGCCAGCTGCTCGATCGTGGTGCCGTAGGTGAACATGTGCCGCCGCGCGGCCATGGCGTACTTGGAAATCAGGGTGTGGCCGTAGGGCGCCTCCCACTGCAGTGGCCCGCGCGCACCCCAGTTGATGTTGGCCCCCCGCAACCCCTTTCGAAGATCCGACCGGGCGGTGGATCCGTAGGTCAGCAGCACCACGTCGGCGTGCCCGGCGGTGATCGCGTCGGCCGCATGGGCTGCCATCACCTCCCACGACGCTCCGCCGACCGCGGTGGAGTCCATCCAGCGGGGCCGCAGCCCCAGATACTCGCCGACATCGACCGGGGGCAGGGTGCCCTGACCGGTAGAGGCCAACCCATCGACGTCATCGGGCCTCAGGCCGGCGTCAGCCAGGGCGCGGCGGCTGGCCTGGGCGATCAGCTCGTAGGGACCCTTGTAATCGACCCGGCCGACGTCGGACAGGGCGACCCCCGCGATGACTACCGCGCCGCTCACTGGGCACGGTCCTGGGCCAGTAGTTCGGTCAGCACATCGGTGGGCTCACCGAACAAGTGCCGAAACACGTGTGCGCGCTTCAGATACAAGTGCATGTCGTTGTCGAATGTGTAGCCCATCCCGCCGAATACGTGGATGCCCGCGGAGGCATTGTCGACGGCCGCCGAGCCGGCCACCGTGACGGCCGACAGCACCTGCAGCAGCGCATCGGCGCGTCCACCCGCCACCGCGATCGCGGCGAAGAATGTCTGCGCCTGAGCGGCCTCGGCAGCGATCTCCATGTTGACGCAGGCATGCTTGATCGCTTGGTGCACGCCGATCGGTCTGCCGAACTGCTCACGAGTCTTGGCGTGTTCGGTCGCCGACGCTGCCGCGGCCGCGGCCAAGCCGGTGAGATAGCCCGCAGCGAGCACCATGGCGCGCCCCCAGATCCATTCGTCCTCTGCGGGCAACCAGTGCATCGGCTCGACGGATTTGACTGTGGCAGAAGATATTCGAGTACCCGGGTCGGCCGCGACCACGGGCGCCAGCGGACCGAAGGAATCGATGTCGACCAGCGCGGCGCCGCTGCGGGCCACCAGCAGGGCGTGCGAGGCACCCGCCGATTCGAACAAATCGAAAGTGCCCTTAATGGGGCGCACGTCGCCGTCGCCACGCAGTACCGCGAGGGCCACCGACGCCGTGCCGGAGCCGATCCGCTGCGCCAGCGCGTCGTCGCCGCAACGGGCGGCCACCCGGGCACCCAACGTGCAGGCCAGGAACGGCCCCGGTGCGAGGCGCTTGCCGAGTTCGACGAACAGCAGTGCCTCGTCGTCCAAGGGCCGGCCCGATCCGCCGGACTCCTCGTCAAGTCCGAGCGTGAGCAGACCCAACTCGGCGCATTCCCGCCACAGCGACTCGGGAATCGGCGCCTCCGCATGGCGGCTGGCGCGGATCCGTTCGACGGGCATCCGATCGGCAAGGAAATCTCCTGCTGCCGTGATGATTTCGAGTTGCTCAGCTCCGGGCAGCAGATCCACCGTCGTCTCCTCTCATCGCGGCAGCCCCAGCACGCGCTCGCCGACGATGTTGCGCTGAATCTCCGACGTTCCGCCACCAATGGCTTGGGAGAAGCTGTAGTAGTAATAACCGACCCAGCCGTCGACGTCCCAGCGCGACGAATACCGGACCGAGGCGGGACCGACAACGTCCATCGCCAATTTGCCGATCTCCTTGGCCAATTCGGCGTACATCAACTTGACGATCGAACCCCGCGGACCGGGCATCTCGGTCTTCATGGCCTCGCAGATATTGGTGTAGGTGAGCGCCCGCAGCGACGCCACTGAGGCGCGGGCCCGGGCCAGTCGTCGCGCGATCTCGTCGTCGGCGATGGCAGGCCTGCGACCGTCCGGGCCGACGTGGTCGCGCGCGTAATCGATCAGGTCCTCGATGATCTTGGCCAACCGGACCTGGTTGGCGGTAAACGCGGTCCCACGCTCAAAAGACAAGGTGGCCATCGCGACCGACCAGCCCTCGCCCACCTCGCCGACCACATTACTTAGCGGAATGCGCACATCGTCGTAGAACACTTCGCAAAATTCCGAGCCGCCCTCGATGGTCTCGATCGGGCGGACGTCGATGCCCGGCGTGCTCATGTCACAGATCACCCAAGTGATGCCCGTGTGCTTGCTGCCGGTGTTGTCGGTGCGCACCAGCAGCTCCTGATAGTCGGCGACAGTGGCGAAGCTGGTCCACAGCTTCTGCCCCGACACCACCAGGTGCTCGCCATCGATCACCGCCTTGGTGCGCAACGCCGCCAGGTCCGATCCGGCGTCGGGCTCGGAGAAGCCCTGACACCAAATCACCTCGCCGCCAAGAATTTTCGGTAAGTGGAACGACTTCTGCTCGTCGGTGGCCCTGGTGATCAGGGTCGGCCCGGCGTGCGAGTTACCGACGAAGCACGCATCGATGCCGGGGAACCCCCGAGCGGCGTACTCCTCGTACCAGATCAACTGCTGAAGCAGCGTCAGCCCCTTGCCGCCGTATTCGGTGGGCCAGGCGATGCCGGCCCAGCCGCCTTTGGCCTGAGTGCGTTGCCAGGCCAAGTCGTATTCACGGATACCCGCGTCGTCGCGCGGGCGCGGTTCGGCCGGTTTGTTCTCGTCGAGCCACGTGCGGACCTGGTCGCGGAACTCGAGCTGGTCAGCCGTGAAGTCGAGGTCCATGATCCGGAATTCTAGGTGACACGATAGTCAGAAACAATGCGACGGTCATGGGCTGCGATACCTTGCGGCCAGTTCTTCGGCACCACGGGCCAGCAGTGCCACGTCCGCTCCTACGAGCACGAAGCTCGCGCCGGCCGTCATGTAGCGGCGTGCCAGCGATTCGCTGAACGCGTTGACCCCGGCGCGCTTGCCGTGTTCGCCGATGGTTGCCAACGCAGTTTCTATGGTGCTCACGACGTCTGGATGCTCCGGCTGGCCGAGCTTGCCCATCGAGGCCGCCAGGTCGGCCGGACCGATGAAGACGGCGTCAACGCCGTCGACGTCGGCGATCTCGCCGAGTTGCGCCAGGCCGGCCACACTCTCCACTTGGACCGTCAACGACACCGTTGCATCGGCGGTGACGAGATAGTCAGAAATGCGGTTCCATCGCGATGCCCGGGCCAACGCGCTGCCCACCCCGCGAATCCCCTCGGGCGGGTACCGCGTGGCGGCAACCGCCGCGACTGCCTCACCGGGGCCATCGATCATCGGAACGATGATGTTCTGCGCGCCGATGTCGAGCAGTTGCTTGATGAACACCGGGTCGGCAGACGGCGGACGCACCAGCACATCGACGTCCGGGTAGCCGGCAAGCACCTGCAGCTGTTCGAGCGTGGTGCGCAGATCGTTGGGCGCATGCTCCTGATCCAGCAGCAGCCAGTCGATTCCGGATCCCGCGCAGATTTCGGTGACGTAGCCACTGCCCGAGGCCACCCACATGCCGATCCGCGAGTCGCCGTCGCCGATCCGCTGCGTCCACCGGTTCGTCACGACGCCTCCGAATCGAACGTCACCGACACCGTGCCCAGTGGTCCATAGTCGGCGACAAAGCTGTCCCCCGGTTCGGCGAACACCGGCTTGGTGAACGATCCAGACAGGATCACCTCGCCGCGATTCAGTGAAACACCGTGCGGAGCAATCCGATTGGCTAGCCAGGCCACGCCGTTGCCGGGATGGTTGAGCACCGCCGCGGCCACCCCGGACTCCTCGATGGTGCCGTTGCGCAGCAACAGGGCCGCCACCCAGCGCAGGTCGACGTCCAATGGGCGGAAGACCCGCCCGCCCAGAACCAGACCGGCGTCCGCGGCGTTGTCGGCGATGGTGTCGACGATGGTGCGCAGATGGCCCGTCTCGGGATCCGACATCTGCACCCTGGCGTCGAGGATCTCGAGCGCCGGAGTGACGAACTCGGTCGCCCGCAGCACGTCGAATAACGTGACGCCCGGGCCGGATAGCTGCTCGCCCAGCACGAACGCCAACTCGACCTCGACGCGCGGACGGATGTAGCGGCCCACCGGGATGCGTCCGCCGTCCTCGATGAACATGTCGTCGAACAGCGCGCCGTAATCCGGTTCGTCGATCGACACCGACCGCTGCATCACCTTCGAGGTCAGGCCGATCTTGCGGCCCTTCACTTCTCGCCCGTCGGCCACCTTCAGCGCGACGAGTGCCCGCTGCACCGCGTACGCATCCTCGATGGTCATGTCGGGATAATCCAACGACAACTGTCGGATCGGCGTGCGGGTCTGCTCGGCCTCGTACAGCCGCCGAGCGATCTCCGCGACCTCGTCGTCGGCGGGTCTGCTCATCTCGAGAGGAACTCGATCGCCGCGGCGTTGAACGCCTCGGGATCCTCGAAATGCGGCCAGTGCCGCACCGAGGGCATCTCGAACACCTCTGAGTTCGGGATCAGATCCGCGAGGGTGCGCGCGGTGTCCTGGTAAACGCCGTGGTCCTTGCCCGAGGCCACGATCATCACCGGCGCCTCGATGCCGCGCCACTTGTCGTCCGGAATCAAGTTGCGGTGGCGGACCTTTTCGTCCTGCAGGATCAGCAGCCGGTCGATGGTGTCGCGGGTGTCCTCGCGCCGATAGACGGCCTGGCGCAAACCGATGAGATCGGGCAGGCGATTGGCCTCGTCGGCGATCAGGTGGGCGAACACGCCGTGCAGCGACTCCCAGGTCGGCTCGTTGACCGCCTTGGTTCGTTCCGCCCGAATGCGCGCCATGTTCGACGCCGAAGCCTCCCGCCCGGCCGGCGACATCAGGATCACCCTGTCCACCCGGTCGGAATGGCCGACGGAGATCGCGGACGCGACGAACGCACCCAGCGACATGGCGATGAAGTTGGCCGACGCCATGCCGAAGTGGTCCATCACCCCCAGCACGTGTTCGACGTAGACCGCGATCTCATAGTCGTAGTCCGGCTTGTCGGAGAACCCGTTGCCGACCATGTCGATCGCGACGCAATGGAAGTGCTGCGAGAGTGCGGCGAGGTTGGGCGCAAACGTCTCCCAATGCCCGCCGGTGCCGTGCAGCAGGATGGCGTGCGGCTTATCCGGCCCGCCCGCCTCGGCATAACGGGTACGGACGGACACACCATTGACTCCGATGTCGACGAACCCTTGCCGGAACTCGAGCTCCTTGAGATACATCCAGATGCTGCGGTAGTTCTCCGTGTCGACCCGGCTCACGTCGGCCGCCGCGGCCGGTGCTTGTAATTGGCTCATCTCGCCTTCCCGCATCTGGAGTATCTGACACAGCTGTCATCTAGTGCTGACGTCGCTCCGCGCGTTCCCCATCGTCGCACAAACTCTATGTTCCCATGTGAATAACGGCTCACACCACTTGGCCTGCGCGCAATACGCCAGGGCGTCGTTCCGTCTTCGTCCATTGATTCTGACACTTGTATGCGGTAATACTGGGCAGGTGAACACTCCGGCCGGACGCCGCGTCCTCGCCGACCTGGTCAACGAGTTCGCGGCCGTGCGGTTGTCGTTGGACGTCAACGGCAACGGCCCCCGCCTGCTCGTCGAGGACCTCGAGGGCGGCGAGCAGGTCTTCTTGTGTCCCTTGGAGTTGGCCAGCTTCACCTTGGCCACCGCCGAAGATCGCGAAGAGTGGGTAAGGGTGGGCAATTATCGCGGCGAACGCCGGCCAACGGAGCGGCCGTGAGCATCGCCGACGCCGACCTGGTCGGCCTGGGCATGACCGCGATGTCGCTGCGTCCGGGCGCCACGCCGCTGGAGCTGGCCGTCAAGGCGAGTGCCGCCGCGCTGGCCGACGCCGGACTCGGGCGCGCTGATGTCGACGGGATCCTGGTCGGCTCGTCGCAGGGCGTCCGGCCGGACCGGCTGGGGGTTGGATTCGCCGCCGCGGCCGGCTTTTCGGACCTGCGCCTGCTGGAGCACGTCGAGATCAAGGGCGCCACGACTATCGCCATGATCCAGCGCGCGCGCCACGCGATCCTTTCCGGTGAGGCGTCGACCGTACTGTGCGTATTCGCCGACGCACCCCTGGTGGCCGGCCGCGGCGCAGGGTCGACTTACGCACACAGCGGCGGCAATGTCGGGGTGCGCGGGCTGGAGCGGGCGTCGGGGCTGCTTGGCTCGGTGCCGACGTATGCACTGCTGACCCAGCGCTGGCTGCACGTCACCGGCACCAGTGCCGACGCGCTGCGGGCGGTGGCCACCACCGCGAGGGGATGGGCGCGCGGCAATCCTGACGCGGTCAACCGAGAGCAGCTCGATGATGCCGACTACGACGCTTCCCCGATGATCGCCGAGCCGCTTCGGCTGCTCGACTGCGCCCGGCCGGTGAACGGCGCGGTCGCCGTCGTACTGACCGGGCGGCCCTCGGTCGGCGGCACCCGATTGCGGATTCGCGGCACTGGGCGTGCACATCCGGTGCGGCGCCGTCGCGCGGGAGCCGAGTCGTGGTTCGGCGGCGGTGGGCGCGCGGTGCAGGACGCGCTCGAACAGGCCGGCATGGTCCGATCCGACCTGCACGTCGCCGAGCTGTATGACCCGTTCTCGATCGTCACCCTGGCGCTGCTCGACGAATACCGGCTCACCGGTGACGTTCCGGCGGGCGCATTCGTGCGCGACGGCCACACCGGGCCGGGCGGCACGCTGCCGACCAACACCGGCGGTGGCCAGCTGTCCGGTTTCTACCTGCAGGGCATGACACCGTTGGCGGAGGCCATGATTCAACTGCGCGGCACCGGCGGGCAACGTCAGGTTCCCGGTGCCACGGTGGCGCTGGTTGGCGGCATCGGGGGCCGGCTGGACCACCATGCCGCGTTGGTGCTGGAGCGCGCCGCATGACCGCCACCGCGGTCGAGGACTGGCTGCTGGACAGCGCGCTGGCACCCGCCGCCGATGACGATGTGCTGGCGCCGCTGTACGGAGCGGCCTCACGCAACGAACTCGTGATGCCGTTCTGCGCGGCGTGCGCCCTGCCACTCGAGCTCGACCAAGAAGTCTGCGACAGCTGCGGGACCGCCGAACGCGCTTGGAGCACAGTCGCTCCGCGCGGAACGGTACACGCTGCGACGCTCATGCACCGGCGCGAGCCCGGCCTGGTGCGCGGCGTCATGCCCTACCCCATCGTCGACGTCGAGCTGACGAGCGGTCACCGGATGGTGATGACAACCGTGCAACCCGCCGGCACCGCACCGCCCATCGGCGCAGCGGTGCGCATCGGTTTCCGCCACCTCGGCGACGTCGCCATCCCGGCCATCGACATCCTGGAGGACCAGTGACAACCCTTGAATCCGCCTCTGCCGTAGATGATTTCGACGTCGGCAGCGTCATACGAAGTGACCGCGTGCACGGAACCGTGTACACGTCCGCCGAGATCTTCCGCCGCGAAATGGACACTATCTTCAAGACCGGATGGGTGTACGTCGCCCACGAGAGCGAGGTCAGCGAGCCGGGCGACTACCTCACCCGGATGATCGGGCATGACCCGGTCGTCGTGGCGCGCGGCAAGGACGGCGTGATTCGGGTGGTGCTCAACCGCTGCACCCACCGGGCCAACAAGCTGTGCAACGCCGAGAAGGGCAACGCCAACTCGTTCCGGTGCCCGTATCACGGCTGGACGTTTAGCAATACCGGTGCGCTGCAAGGTGTTCCGATGCGCGAGGGTTACGGCGATGCGTTCAATCAGGTGCGTTCGGAGCTGGGCCTTGCCCAGGCGCCCCGGGTGGACAGCTACGGCGGATTCGTCTTCGCGTCGCTGGCGCCCGAGGGCATCTCGTTGTCCGAGCATCTTGGCAGGGCAACGCGCGCCATCGATCGTCTGCTGAACCTGTCCCCCACCCGCGAGATCGACTTGCGGGCCAATTGGATGAAGCACTTGCACCATGCCAACTGGAAAATGGTGGTGGAGAACAACGTCGACGGCTACCACGCGCTGTTCACGCATGCCTCGGTGTACGACGCGATCAAGCCCGCCAAGGTGTCGCACGTCCCGACTAAGGTCGACGTGCTGGTCCGCGATCTCGGCAACGGCCATTCGGAGATCGACTACAGCGACGAATACCGGAAGCTCGACGAGGAATTCGTCTGGTACGGCCGTATCCCGCGGGCCAAGCTCGCCGACTATGTCGACGCCCTCGAGGGCGCGTACGGTTCCGTGCAGGCGCACGACGCACTGGTGGTGGGTCCACCACACACGTTGATCTGGCCCAACCTTTTCCTGGCCGAGATGAACGTGATGTTCGTCGAGCCGCAGGCGCCCGACCGCACCGTCGCCTACACCACCGCGGTTCTGATACCCGGCCAGGATGCGCTGAACGAGCGCACGTTGCGCCGTTCCGAGGGGGCGATGGGTCCGGCGGGATTCTTGATCGCCGACGACGGCGAGATCGGCATGCGCAACCAGGCCGGCCTCGCCGCCGAGCTGCCCGAGTGGCTGATGCTGGCCCGCGGCATAGAAAGCGATGTCGACGATACGACCGGAATCATCAACCGGGACAAGAGTGCCGAGACCCCCCAGCGCGGGTTCTACGCACACTGGGCCTCGGTCGTCGGCGGAGCGGCGGGCGCATGACCGTCAATTCCGAAACCCAGGCACGTCCCGTTCTGCGTCCGCTGCCAGACCCCGAGATCCTGTCGTTTCTGTATCTGGAGGCCCGCCTGGCCGACGAGGGCCGCTACTCGGAGTGGGAGGCGCTGTGGGCCGATGACGACGACACGGTTGAGTATCGCGTCCCGATGCACCCCGACGACGACCCGCGCACCACGCTGGCCTACATCAACGACAACCGGCGGCGGATCAAGAGCCGGGTGGCGCAGCTCAACACCGGCAACCGGCACTCCCAGACGCCACCGTCGGTGATGCGGCGGGTGATCTCCAACAGCGAGGTGGTGGACGCGGGTGCCGACAACGTCACGGTCGAATCCAACTTCGCATTGTTTGAATACCGTGTGCGTCAACGCTTCTGGTCCGGTCGGGTTATCCACACGATTCGCTTGTCCCCGGAAGGCCCGCGGCTGATTCGTAAGATCGTGCACCTGATCGACGCAAGCGGCCCGGTCGAGACACTCGCTTTCCTGATTTGAACGGACTTCTCATCTGATGCTCATCGGTGACATCGCAACCAACAACGCCCGCCGTTTCCCCGAGAAGCGTGCGCTGGTCGACGCCGACCGGGCGCTCACCTGGTCGCAGGTCGACGAGCGGGCCCGTCGACTCGCCAGCTTCCTGATCGGCCGGGGGCTGGCACCGGGCGATCGAGTGATGGTGATCGCCCGCAATTGCCTTGAATGGCCCGAGATCTCGTTCGGCCTGGCCAAGGCTGGGCTGATCACGGTACCGGTGAACATCCGGCTGGCTCCCGACGAGGTCGCCCACGTATGCGACGACTCCGGTGCGCGCGCGGTGATCATCCACGCGGACCACTTGGACAGGTTCCTGGGCGAATTGACGGAGCTGGGAATGATATTGGGCGTGGGTGCCCGCTCAGCGCTCGACACGAGCGAATTGGTCACCGACTACGAGACGGCGCTGGCGCAAGCGCAGCCCGGCGGCGGGCACCGCGACGTCACGCCGGATGACGTGGCGTTCATCCTGTACACCAGCGGCACGACCGGTCGAGCCAAGGGCGTGATGCACACCCACCGTGCCCTGCTCTACCAGGCGGCGGACACGAACCTTGTGACCGAGGCCAACCGCTCGGACGTCATGCTTGCCACCACCCCGTTCTTCACGGCGGGCGGCATGGTCCGCACGGTGTCATGGCTTTATCTCGGTCAGACCATGGTGATCCATCAGAGATTCGACCCGCAGGCCGTGATCGACGAGATCGAACGCAGTGCCATCACGTTCACGACGTTCATCCCGACGATGCTGCACCGCACGCTGGCGATCCTCGAGGACGGCCCGCCGCGGGACATGTCGAGCCTGCGGCGCATCTCCTACGGTTCAGCCCCCGTGCCGCCGGGCCTCGCGCGTAAAGCGATGGACCTGCTCGGTTGTGACCTGCAACAGCGCTACGGCCTGACCGAATGCGGCGGACAGGCCACGATTCTCACCCCGCAGGATCATCGCGACATCGTTGCCGGCAAAACCTCGATCTCAACCTCATGCGGGCAGGAAACCCCGATGTGTGTGATCCGCGTCATCGACGTCGACGGCAGAGACGCCCAGCCCGGCGACGTCGGCGAAATCGTGATCACCAGCCCCGCCAATGCGATTGGCTACTGGAACCGGCCCGAACAGACCGCCGAGACGTTTCGTCCCGATGGGTTGCGCTCCGGCGACTTGGGCTTCCTTGACGAGGAGGGCTACCTCCACATCACTGGGCGCAAAACCGATCTCATCATCTCCGGTGGGTTCAACGTCTACCCGGCGGAGATCGAGCGGGTGCTCGCTTCGCACCGCGGCGTGGACATGGTGGCGGTGGTCGGGGTTCCCGACCCGGAGTGGGGTGAGACGCCGGTCGCCGCTGTGATTCCCAAATCCCACGTCGCCGACCAGGACGCCCTGGCCGCCGAACTCGCCGCGTTGTGCCGCGCGGAATTGGCGGGTTACAAGCAGCCGCGCCGGTTCGTGTTCTGGCGCGAGTTCCCGCTCGGCCCCGCGGGCAAGATCCTCAAACGCGAGATCGCTAACCAGGTGAACCACGTAAGCGGGTCGGGTGAGAAGATGCCGGTATCCACCGGATCGACCGAGGAGCGACCGTGATCGAGCAGACCGACCTGGCCACCATCGAATTCCAGGTGACCGACCATGTCGCGACCGTGGCGCTCAACCGTCCCGACAAGCTGAACAGCTTCACCGAACAGATGGCCGCCGATCTGACCACGGCATGGGCCCGCGTACGCGACGACGAGGACATCCGCGTCGCGGTGCTGTGCGCCAACGGCGAGCGCGCGTTCTGCACCGGAATCGACGTCACCGAGGGCACCTGGTGGACCCACAAGCCCATCTTCAACCAGGAGGACCCGGGCGAACTACTGGGACCCAAGGCGCACAAAGTGTGGAAGCCGGTGATCGCGGCACTGCATGGCATCGTGGCCGGCGGCGCCATGTACTTCGTCAACGAGTGCGACTTCTCGATCTGCAGTGAGACAGCCACGTTCTTCGATCCGCACGCCAATGCGGGCATCGTCTCGGCACTGGAGCCGATGGGCATGCTGGCCCTCGGTGTGCCCTACGGCGAGGTGATGCGCTGGGCGTTGCTCGGCAGCGAGGAGCGGATATCGGCGCAGACCGCTCTACGCATCGGGCTCGTGACTGAGGTGGTCCCGGACGACCAACTACGGGCCCGCGCCTTCGAATTGGCCTCCGAAATCGCCGCGCGCAGACCTAATGGTGTTCAGGGCACCGTTCGCGCGATGTGGGAGGCCCGCGATCTGACCCCCAGTGTTGCTGCCCGACACGGAAAGTTCTTCACCGACCTCGGCAATGCCGGAGCCAGCCCGGACTCGTTGAACAACAAGAAGAAGCCGCGAACTCGATGAGGACGCATGACTGACACCGCGACCGAGACGTTGGTCCAGTTCGATCTCTTGATCGGGGGCGAATCATCGCCCGCCGCATCGGGATTGACGTACGACAGTGTTGACCCCTTCACCGGCAGGCCCTGGGCACGCGTGCCCGACGGCGGGGCCGTCGACGTGGACCGCGCCGTAGCGGCCGCCCGTGCTGCGCTGAATGGACCGTGGGGTGCGCTCACTGCGACCGCCCGCGGCAAGCTGCTGGGGCGACTCGGTGAGATCATCGCGCGCGAGGCCGAGCAACTGGCCCAACTCGAGGTGCGCGACGGCGGCAAGCTGGTTCGCGAAATGGTCGGCCAGATGCGGTCGCTGCCCGACTACTACTTCTACTACGGCGGGCTGGCAGACAAGCTGCAGGGCGACGTCATACCGGTGGATAAGCCCAACTACCTCGTCTACACCCGGCATGAACCGGTCGGCGTGGTCGGCGCGATCACGCCCTGGAACTCGCCGCTGCTGCTGCTGACCTGGAAATTGGCCGCCGGACTGGCCGCGGGTTGCACGTTCGTCGTCAAGCCAAGCGATCACACCCCGACATCGACGCTGGCGTTCGCAAAGCTGTTCGCCGAGGCCGGTTTTCCGCCGGGCGTCATCAACGTCGTCACCGGCTGGGGCCCCGAGACGGGTGCCGCGCTCGCGTCGCACCCGGGTGTCGACAAGATCGCGTTCACCGGATCGACGAACACTGGCATTCAGGTCGGCAAGGCCGCGATCGACAACATGACCCGGTTCTCCCTCGAACTCGGCGGCAAGTCGGCGCAGGTGGTGTTCGCCGATGCCGACCTCGACGCCGCGGCCAACGGGGTAATCGCCGGCGTGTTCGCCGCTACCGGCCAGACGTGTCTGGCGGGCTCGCGCCTTCTCGTGGACCGCAGCGTCGCCGACACACTGGTGGACAAGATCGTCGCGCGGGCGGCGACCATCAAACTGGGTGACCCGAAGGACCCGGCGACCGAGATGGGTCCGGTATCCAACCAGCCCCAGTACGAGAAGGTGCTGTCGCACTTCGCTTCTGCCCGCGAGCAGGGCGCAACGGTCGCCTACGGCGGCGAGCCGGCCACCGACCTCGGCGGCTTCTTCGTCAAGCCCACGGTGCTGACCGGTGTCGACCCGTCGATGCGGGCCGTCGCCGAGGAGATCTTCGGACCGGTGCTGGCGGTGATGACCTTCGCCGACGAGGACGAGGCCGTCGCCGCCGCCAATAGCACCGAGTTCGGATTGGCCGCGGCGGTGTGGACCAAGGACGTCTACCGGGCGCACCGGGTAGCGGCCAAGCTGCGCGCGGGTACGGTCTGGATCAATGCGTATCGCGTTGTCGCGCCACATGTTCCATTCGGCGGCATTGGCTACAGCGGCATCGGGCGAGAAAACGGCATCGACGCCATCAAGGACTTCACCGAGACGAAAGCGGTGTGGGTGGAACTGTCCGGGGACACCCGCGACCCGTTCACGCTCGGCTGATCTGCAGCCAATCGACAAGGGGTATACACATGACGCTAGACCTCACGGCCGCCGACAAGGTGCTGGCCGGACTGCGACCATTTCCGGTGGCAGTCACCACGATTGACGGCGGAGTCGCCAACGGGCTGATGTCGCTGTCGGCCGGCTCGGCCAGCATTGTGCCGGAACTGCCGCGCGCAACCGTCAGCCTGACCAAGTACAACAAGACGCACGACATGCTGGTGAACTCCGGCATCTTCGTGATGCACATGCTGTCGGCCGGCCCGGACGAGATCGACAAGTCGATGGAGATCCTGATGACACTCGGTGGCAGTTCGGGGCGGGACGGCGACAAGATCTCCATGCTGCGCACCAAGCCGGGCGTCACGGGTGCGCCGATCCTGCTCGATGCACATAGCTACGTCGAGTGCCGCATCACCGGGTCGCTGGACAATGACGAGAACACCATCTTCGTCGGCGACGTCGTCGCCGCGGAGGTGTTCAGCTCCGCGCAGCGGCTGCGGATCGGTGAGGCGTGGGGCAAACTGCCGCACGAGTGGATCGAGCGATACGAGGCGAATCACGAGCCGCAGCTGCAGAGTGCACGCGACCTGCGGGCGGCCGCTGCGGCGCGGGTCTGATGTCCGAAGGGCCTTCCGGCGCATGGCAGCTGCCAGGAGAACTGGTGATGCTGCGCGACACCGTGCGGCGCTTCATGGATGCCCACGTGCATCCCCTTGAGGAGAAGCTGGACCACGACACGGTCGGGCTACCCCGCGAGCAGCTCATCGAGCTGCAGGCCAAAGCCAGGGCACTCGGGCTATGGGCGCTGCAGACGCCCGCCGCGCACGGCGGTGCCGGGCTGAGTGTCCTCGGTCAGGTGGTGGTTGCCGAGGAAGCCGCGAAATGCCGTATGGGAGCCTTCTTTCCGGCACTCGGCGCCTTCGGCGGTAACCCGCCCAACATCATGTTCAAGGCGTCGGCGGAGCAGTTCGACCGATACGCCAAGCCCATCGTCGACGGCACCATGTCCAAGGCGTACACCGCGATCACCGAGGCTTCCGGTGGGTCGGATCCGGCGCGGGCGATCCAACTCAAGGCGGTGCGCGACGGCGACGGCTACCTGCTCAACGGCTCGAAGATGTGGATCTCGCATGCGCCCGATGCCGACTGGGGCGTGATCTACGCCCGCACCGGCGAGGGGCGCCAGGGTATCTCGGCCTTCATTCTTGAGAAGAACACCCCCGGAGTCACGTTCAGCCGCATCCCCGTGATGGCGTCTTTTGCGCCGTACGAGTTGCACTTCGGCAACGTGCGGATACCCGCGGGCCGGCTGATCGGTGCTGAGGGACAGGGCTTTTCGCTGGCAAGCGAATTCCTGGTGCATGGCCGCATCGTGTACGCCGCCGGCCCGATCGGGATCGCGCAGAGCGCACTCGACATGACCTGCCAATGGGCGAGGGACCGGGTTGTGTTCGGCGGCAAGCTCGCTGACAAGCAGGGCATCCAGTGGATGCTGGTGGACAGTGAGGTGGACCTGCGCGCCGCGCGGCTGCTGATGTACCAGGCCGCCTGGAACGCCGACCTGGGACGCGACGTCCGGGTGGATGCGTCGGTGGCCAAGATGTTCGGAACCGAGGCCGCCTACCGGGTTCTCGACCGGTGCATCCAAGTTCACGGCGCGCTGGGAATCTCCACCGAGCTGCCGCTGGAGCGATGGTTTCGCGACCTGCGGGTCAAGCGGCTCGGCGAAGGGGCCACCGAGGTCCAGCGCGAAGTCATTGCGCGATCACTGGTGAGATAGTCGCGGCGACAAGAGGAGCAACGTGCGCTACAACCTGATGTTCCCGATGCGGGCCGTCAAACACTGGGACCGGTGGTGCGAGGGCGCAGGCATCGGCGACGTCGCACGACTGGTCGAAGAGGCCGGCTTCGATGCCTTCTCGATGTCCGAACACCCGTATCCCGACCGGGAGTGGTTGGCCCGCGGCGGCCACCACGCCTTCGATCCGTTCGTGTCACTGAGCTTCGCCGCGGCCGCCACCACCCGCATCCGGTTGATGACCTACCTCTTGGTGTCCGGTTATCGCAACCCGTATCTGACAGCGAAAGCGGCCGCGAGCTTCGATGTGCTCTCGGGTGGTCGGTTCACATTAGGCACGGGCGCCGGCTACCTCAAGGCCGAATTCCAAGCGTTGGGCGCCGAGTTCGAGCGGCGTGGCGCGCTGTTCGACGAGGCGATCGCCGCGTGGAAGGCAGCCTGGGCGGGCGTCGACCACGACGGGCCGGAGTTCGGGGCCAGGGGTCATGTTGCGCTGCCGCCGCCGCTGACGACGGGCGGTCCGCCGATCTGGATCGGAGGCAACAGCGCCGCCGCGCAGCGCCGCGTCATCAAGGTCGCCGACGGCTGGATGCCGATGGCCGCGTCGGGCGAGATGGCCGTGATCACCCGCGCCCGGCCACTCGAAGACATTGCCACACTTGGCGAGTGGATCTCGAGGGTGAACAAGCAACGGGCGGACGCGGGCCGCGACGCTGCTGACGTCGCCTTCGTCCCGTTCGAAGCAGACCTGCTCGCCAGTGCCGACTGCGACGAGTTTTGTGCCGCGGTGCGGCGGCGCCTGGACACCTATGCCGAGGCGGGCGTCACGTGGATCACCATCGAGCCGGCCAGCAGGAGCTTCTCCGACTTCCGCACCGACATCGACATGCTGAGCTCCCAGTTGGTCGACCGATGAACGGCTCCGCCGCGACGCTGCCCGACCTCGTGCTCGTCCATGGCGGCGAGCACGCCGGAGACTGCTGGGATCTCGTCGTCGCCGAATTGCGCCGTCAGGAACCGGAATTGCGTACCCTCGCCGTGGATCTGCCGGGCCGCGGGCGCACGCCAGGAGACCTCGCGACGGCCACCATCGGCGAGTGGGTGGACTCCGTCGTCGCCGACATCGAGGAAGCGGATCTTGGTGACATCGTAATCGTGGGCCACTCGATGGCCGGTGTGACGGTGCCCGGCGTCGTCACCAAACTCGGCTCAGCCCGAGTACGCGAGATGGTTCTCGTCAGCGCGTTCGTCCCCCGTCAGGGTCAGGCGATCGTCGACACCTTGGGCGGTCCCCTGGCGGCCTTCGCGCGGTTCGCCGCCCGAGGCGGCAGACCGTTCAAGGTTCCAACCATCGCCGCGCAGTACGCGTTCTGCAACGGCATGACGAAGCAACGGCGCCGACTGGCGATATCGAGGTTGTACACCGAATCGGCGGCCGTTCCCGCGGAGCCCGCGGACCGCAGCGGATTTCCCGACGATGTGCCGCGCACCTGGGTACTGACCACCCGAGACCGAGCCCTGTCGCAAAAGTCCCAACGCGCGAGTATCACCGCCCTCGGCGGCGTGCACGAGGTGATTCCCGTTGACACCTGCCACGACGTCATGTTCAGCCACCCGGAACTGTTGGCGCGAATACTCCTTGAGCGCTGCCGACTGCGAGGGAGCATCCGATGACAGATTCACCGGGGAAGTCGGCCCGCCCTGCGCCGACCAGCTTCTTCGTCACCGACGGGAACGCTTACGTACCAACCCGTTTGGCGAGGGGCCCGTGGGGTCCGTCAGTCAGCGGTAACTACGTCGGGGGGTTGCTGGCGCGCGCGGTCGAACAAGGAGTCGACGACGTCGACCTTCAGCCTGCCCGGCTGACGGTGGATCTGCTGCGGCCGGTGGCGCTGCAACCCGTGCAGATGCACTCTTCGGTGGTGCGCGAGGGTCGGCGACTTCGCGTGGTCGACGCGGTCATGACGCAGAACGACGTGGTGGTCGCTCGCGCCAGTGCGTTGTTCCTGCGCCGCAGCGAGCATGCCGAGGACACGGTGTGGACGTCGCCGGTCACCATGCCCGCACTACCGGCGGAGCCCGATGTGTTGGCTGACGATGTCCCGTTGGTGTTGCACTCGTTCGGCCGGGACCCGGTCGCTGGCAGCCCGGGCGTCGGGGTCACCGAGTGGCGACACCATGGGCAGAAGTTCGTCTGGCTGCGGGAGACCAAGCTGCTCGTCGACGACGAGCCCCTGTCGTCGTTTACTCGCGCCATCATGGCCGGCGACGTCACCAGCTCGTTAACCCATTGGGGCACTGAAGGATTACAGTTCATCAACGCCGACTACACGATCACGCTAAGTCGCTTGCCGCAAGGCGTCTACATAGGATTGGCGTCGATGACGCACTACAGCCACGCTGGGGTCGCCACCGGCGTGGCGACGCTATTCGACGAAAAGGGACCCATCGGCAGCGGTATGGCAACGGCATTGGCGAACCCGGGATTCACGCCACCACCGTCGATAGTGTCGGGCTGATCGGCGGTCGGCGATCAACCCAATATGCTGTCCGGATGCAGCAACCCGCGGCGAAGGTTCGTGTCAAGCGCGGCACGGCGCAGCAGCATCTGCTCGATTCTGCGCAGCAACTCTTCGCCGAACGGGGTTACCGGGGCACCACGACCAAGGACATCGCGCAGAACGCCGGCGTGTCAGAGAATCTGATCTTTCGATACTTCACCTCGAAGTCGGAGTTGATGCTCGCGTCGGTGGTCAATCCGTTGTTCGCCACACTTCAACGTTTCGCCGACGATTGGCGCCGCAACGACACCTTGCGGGCTCAGCCGCACCAGGAGATCGTCCACCGTTTCGTTGCTGAGGTGGTGGACTTGATCGACAGCCATCATGGCTTGGCTCGTGCGATCCTCAACGTCCTCGTCGAGCGTCCGCCCGATTTCGACACCGCCACCATCGGCCGGCAATTCGCGGAAGTCCTGCAGGGCATGGGCCCCGAGATGGGCGAGTTCCTCAGCCGTCGTGAGCTGACGTCGACGAATCCGGGCCTAGTGCTGCGAATGGGCATCATCTCGGCGATCACCAATGTCGTGCTGCTGCCGGAGTCCTACGGCGTGGGCGAGCAACCACCAAGCAAGGCCGTGATCGTCGACGAATTGACCAATTTCGTCGTCTACGGGCTTCAGCCGGTACCGCCGAAAACCTAGGGCCTAGGGGCTATCCCCTGGCACCCACCGAGATAGTTAAGTGGTCGCTTGACATTGCTGTGAGCGGCGTCATACGCTTCGAATCGCTTGGGGACTCATCGAAGAGGAGCGGCCATGTACTGGGGCGTCGTCGTATTCGAGACACTGTGCTGGCTGGTGTTCTTCTCCATGCTCGGCACGTTTACGTACCTGAGTTACAAGCGTGGACGCATCCTCCCCGGTCTATGGTTCGTACTCGGAATCTTCGCGATGTCGTGGATCGAGGCGCCGTTCGACAACGCCATGTACGCGCAGTTTCACCCCGACTTTCACCGGCTGCCGGCAATCGGGCCGATCGGCATGACCCAGGGACAACTGCCGGTCATCGCACCACCGGGCTACATCATGTACTTCCTGCTGCCTGCACTCATCGCGGTTGGAATCGCCAAACTGATCATCAAGCGTTTCGACACCAATCGAGTGAACACTTTCGTGTCCTGCGGACTGGCCGTTGGGATCACCTGGGATTTGTCGATCGAAGGCCTTCAGGCGCAGTACTTGCATCTCTGGACGTTCTCCCGGGTGATACCCGGTCTCGCGATCAGCAACGGCATGGGCCTGCTCCCGGCCTACATCCCATTGGCAATGGCCACGTTCATCGTCTTCGCCGCCGTCGTCGTTGGAAACACCACGCCAGCCGGCGACTCGCTCGTTGACGTCTGGGCGAAGTCGAAGACGCCATCACCAGGCGTCCGCCTGGGCCTGCAGGCCACCGCCTACGTCGTGCTGTGCAACGTCGTGTACGCCGCCAGCTACCTGCCACACGCCATCACCAAGTACGTCGGAATGTTGACCCAAACCGGAGTCCTGGTCCCCTACCCGAGCAAGATCGCCGTGCAGCCGGAATCCGGCGCCCCGCAGTCCAACGGCGCTCTCGGCGCAATCATCATGTGGGGCTTACTGATTGGTTGCGTTGCGCTCACGTCGTGGTGGGCAAAGCGCACTGACCGCTTCCTGATCGCTCCCTCGTTGGTGTCCGCGAGCTCACTGACCGACCGCGCGCCGTCCCTGGCGACGTAATGGAGATCGGCGTCTACGGGGTCCACTTCCCGCCCTTTGAACTCGCAACCGGCGCGGCTGTCGGGGCCGAGGCGGCAGGCATGGACTTCATCATTTACGGTGACCAACTCTGCTTCACTCATCCCAGTTCACTATGGACACCCGACATCACCGATGTCGCCACACTGCTGCCCACCTTCAATGCGTTCATGGACACCGGGCCAATCATCGCGGCGGCAGCCGCTCAGACCAGCACCATCAAGTTCCACTACGGAGTGATCGACGCAGTCCGACGTCCGCCGTCGGTCATCGCCCAGAGCTTGCTGACACTGGACCACGCCACCAAGGGCCGGGTTCGCCTGCTCTTGGCCAATGGCGAGAACAAACAGATGAAGCCTTACGGGATCGCACGGAAGGGCGCAAACGAAAAGCTGTCGGATTCCCTTCGCATGGTGCAGAAGTTCCTTCGCACAACCGATCCCGTCAGCGATGAAGGAATCGTATGGAAGCATAAAGACGCAATCGTCGCGGTTCATCCGTATGGCGACACCCCTCCGCCGGTCTACGTGGCAGGCGGCGGACCAGAGGTACTCGAGTTGATCGGCGAGTACGCCGACGGCTGGTTCACCTACATTCCCGGCGCCAGCGAGGACACCCCCGAACGGTTCGCCGAGGACGTCGCCACGGTCCGCGAGCACGCCGAGCGCGCTGGCCGGGACCCTGGGAGCATTAAGATTTCGGTCACGATGATCACTGTGCTCGACGAGGACGAAGCAAATCTCGCCGAGTTACGGGAACATCCGTTCGTCCTCTGGAACACCATGCTGGCGACGCCGACCAGCGCCACCTACACACGGTGGGGTCTCACCCATCCCTACGGTGAGAACTGGATGTTCTCCCGAGATTGCATCCCGCCGTGGATCTCTCGCGAAGAGGCCCTCGACGTATGCGCGAGAACCCCGCGTGAGGCGATCGACAAAGTGCAGTTCGTCGGGACCTCAGCACAGGTGCTGGAGCGTCTTGCGCCCTACCTGGATCTCGGTGTGATCGATGAGCTGTCGTTGGTCAACTACGCCGAGTTGTGCGGTGTGAAGTACATGGCATCGGCGGGCGAGGCCATTGTCGCGCTGCTGTCCAAGGTAAAGGGGATCGAACCCGCCACGGGTCCGGGTGTCACGACCCTCGTCACCGAAGGATTGTCCACCTAGTCGACGGACCGGGCACACGCCCACCGGTGACTCAATGACGACTGAACGACGAGGCGAAAGAGACCAGGTGACCTATCGGGTAGCCCATGGCGGAACAGGTTTGACGGGCCGGGAAGCGTTGCGCGGCATCATCAACGACCCGGCTCTCGATCTGATCGCCGTGCTGGTGACGACACCGGCGAAGGTCGGCGTCGACGCTGGATCGTTGTGCGGACTCCCCGACATCGGCCTGCTCGCCACCGACGACGTCGACGCGATCATCGCCGCCAAACCGGACTGCTTCTGCTACTGCGGAACCGCCGTGCGTCGCGAAGAGCAGGCCATCGAGGACATGGCACGACTTCTTCGGGTGGGGATTAACGTTGTCACCATCTCCACTATCCCGATGATCTACTCCCCCGCGGCACCGCAGAGTTGGCATGACACCATCGAAAGCGCTTGTCGGGAAGGCCAATCCAGCTTCTACGCCACCGGCAGCGAACCCGGCGTCGCCAGCCTGAACATTCCGACCGCGCTACTGGCAGGCGCTGGTCAGGTCGACAGCTACCGGATGGATGAGTATGCACTGGGCCTCGACGAGACTTACCCGATCTGGGAGGTGCTGCACGAATCCATGGGCTTCGGGAAGCCGGACGGCCATATGCCCGCGCGCATCGCCTCGGGCAAGGTGAACCACGATTGGGAGACCGTGGTGCGCTACATCGCCGAAATCCTGGGCTACCAGCTGGACGACATCGATCTCGATTGGGAGACGCTCAAGGCCCCCACCGATCTCGACACCAATGTCGGCGTGCTTGCTGCCGGGACGATCTGCGCCCACCGGTGGCGGCTCGCCGGCAAAGTCCAAGGCAAGGCGGTGGTCTCGGTGCAATACTTCGCGACCGTGTCCAGCACGCCGTGGCCGGACGCCTGGCCGCGTCCGGTTGCGAAGGCGGCCAGCGCTGTCGTATATCGAGTGGCCGGTCGCCCCAACATGCGCATGCAGCTGTGCTTCGATGCCCAGGACGGGGAGAAGAACCTCAACTCCGCGATCGCGCTCACGGGAATGGCTGCGGTGAACGCGATTCCGCATCTCATCGCAGCCGAGCCCGGTATCCGTGACCCGATCGCAGGCCGAGACGTCGTGACCAGACAGGCCGTCGGCGCGCGCGCAACCAGCGGGACCCCAGCATGAAGCGCTACCGGGTCGCCCACTACGGCACCGGCCACACCGGCACACTGGTCCTGCGTCAGCTCCTGGCGCGACCTGACATCGAATTGGTCGGCCACCTGGTGCACAGCCCAGAGAAAATCGGGAAGGACGCCGGAGAGATCGTCGGCGTCGGCCCGGTCGGCGTGCGTGCCACCGGCAGCTTCGACGAGTTCTGCGCACTCGATGTGGACTGCGTGACCTACATGGCCACCGAATTCGGCCGCGAGGTCGACGACGTCATCGACGAGATGTGCCGGCTGCTCGAGTCCGGCAAGAACGTCGTCACCACCACATTCATCCGGTTGGTCTATCCGAAGTCGCTGCCCCCGGACATGCTCGTCAAGCTCGAGAAGGCTTGCGCTGCAGGGCAATCTGCCTTGATGGGAACTGGAATCGCGCCAGGGTTCACCACGGATGCGTTGCCGGTGTACCTCGGCTCGCTGTGCGAGGCTCCGCGCACCGTTCGGGTAGCCGAACGCGTGCTACAGGGCACCTATTCAGACCCGTTGTCGTTCATGGCACTCGGTTTCGGCACCGTGCCGCAGGGCCCGACCACCGACCTGCCCGCTGACGTCTGGACAGTGCACTTCGAGGGCGCTCTGCAGATGCTGGCCGACGGCTACGGCTGGGAATTGGAGTCCATCAACGCGTATCAGGACCTTGCGTTGGCCGACAAAGACTACGAGTTCGAGGCGGGCGCCATTCCGCAAGGCACGGTCGCGGCGGTGCGGTTGCGGTTCGACGGCATCGTGGACGGTGAGCCGCGGCTGCGAATGTCGTGGGTCTACACCATGCCTGACGAGCCGGGCGACGCCTGGTCACCCGCGCGACCCACGGGATCGAAGGGACGCCGTTTCACCCATGTCGACATCGACGGCACCCCTAGCGTCTCGGTGCAGCTCGAGTTGGACGGCGGGGAGCTTCCTGGCGGCGACGCAACGGCGACCCGGGCGCTCAACGCGATCAAAGCGGTGTGCAACGCCACGCCGACCGTCCACAGTGCATTGGACCTCGTGGTCACCCCGCAGGGTGTGCAAACCAACAAGCAAGGAGACTCGTTGTGACCGGCCGCGACATCAACGGCGGTATTCCGGCGGGATCACCGTCGGTGAAAGTTGGTATCTGTCTTGACTTCCCGATCGTGGATGTCAAGCAGTCCTTCCTCGACGCGTGCCGGTTGGCGTTCGACGAGGCTCTGGACAATGGCATCCTGGACCGGCCCGCCCGGCTGATCATCCGCGATGTCGAAGGGCTGCCCCGCGGCGACGCGTACGACGTAGTTAAAGCCTGGCAGGAACTCGTCGACGAGGGCAGCGTCGGCATCATCGGCCCGATGATCAGCGATAATTCCCTTGCGGTCAAAGAACATATGGCATCGGGCCCACGCAAGGTTTCGACGATCACCTGGAGTGGCACCGACCGCCAGTACGACGAGTACATGTTCGGATTCGGCAACGGATCGCTGCCCGAGGAGGGCTACCTGATTGCCGAGGCGATCGCCGACCGTGGTCTCAAAACCGTGGCAGTCGTCTTCGAGCGTGCGGCACCGGGCTATGAGTACGCCGAGTTCTTTACCGACGCCTGTCGGCGCGAGGGCCTAGAGATCGTCCACAGCGAGGGCGTCGGCCAGACCGATCGCGACCTGACCAAGACGGTCGCGCGGCTGCAAGCCAGGAACCCGGATGCGGTGGCGTACTTCGGCTTCGGCTTACCCGGCATCGAGATGAACTCGGCGTTCATCGCGGCGGATTACAGCCCGCCGCGTTACATGTGCACCGCCTTCATCAACTGTTACGTGGTGCCACAGTGGATGAAGGGCCTGCAGGGCTGGATCGGCGTCGACCAGTACGACGAGGAAAACCGGGTCGGACAAGCCATGCAGGAGCGCTTCGAGAAGCGGTGGGGATACCGTCAGGAGAACTGCATCCCGACGTTGGCGTTCGACTGTGCCGACGCCATGGCACGCGGGATCGGATTCGCCCAGACGCTGACTCCGCTCGGCGTGATGAAGGGCCTCGAAAAAGTCAAGGCCGTCCCGTCTGCCACCGGTGGGCCGGGAACCCGAATCTCGCTGGGCCAGTACAACCGGCGCGCCTGGCACGGCGTCAACTACCTGGTGCTGCGTGAGATCAACGAAGACGCCAGCGCCACCCGCCTCGTCGCACGATTCCGCAGCTGACAGAAAGCGAGACCTGAACATGGGCAATGGACTTGATGGAAAAGTCGCCTTCATCACGGGTGCGGCACGCGGCCAGGGCCGCTCGCATTCAGTCCGATTCGCCGAGGAAGGTGCTGACATCATCGCCGTCGACCTGTGCGAGCAGATCGACAGCGTCACCTATCCGATGGCCACCCGCGAGGACCTCGACGAGACCATCAATCTGGTGGAGAAGACTGGGCGCCGAATCGTCGCTGAGCAGGCCGATGTCCGCGACTTCGACCGACTCAAAGCGGTTGTTGCACAGGGAGTGGCCGAATTTGGTCGGCTGGACTTCGTCCTGGCCAATGCGGGAATCATGCCGATCCTCGGCGACCAGTCACATGAAATGTCTGCCTACCTCGATGCCGTGAACGTCATGCTGAACGGCGTGTACTTCGCCATCGAAGCCGCGCTGCCTGCGTTGTTGGACAACGCCGAGGGCGGGGCCATCGTCATCACCAGCTCATCGGCCGGGCTCAAGGCCGGCGGCGCCCGATTTAGCACCATGAGTCACGGTACCGCCGGGTATGCCGCGGCCAAACACGGTGTCGTCGGCTTGATGCGCTACTACGCGAACAGCCTCGCGGAGAAGAACATTCGGGTGAACTCCGTACATCCGACCGGGGTGATGACTCCGATGGTCGTCAACGAACAGTTCATGCAATACGCGGTGGAGCACCCCGAATTCGGCGAGACCATGCAGAATCTGTTGCCGAATGTTCCCGTCATCGAACCCAGCGACATCACCGAAGCCATGGTCTATCTGTGCGGCATCTCCGGCCGCTACATCACCGGTATCACGCACTCGGTGGACGCGGGTCTCACCGTCAAGTGACTGCTACGTGGTGACCGACGCCTTCCACTCCAACGGAAGGCTATGGGCGGTACGAATTCCGGGCACGAAGTTGACCTCCTCGCCCTCGGGGATGCTGAAAGGCCCCAGGGTTGCGAAGATCTCTTCGAGTGCGATCGACAGTTCCTGGCGTGCGAGATGCGAACCCAGGCAACGATGGACGCCGCCGCCGAAGGCGAAGTGGCGGGTGTTGTTGCGGTCGACGTCGAGCGTTTCCGGGTTGTCAAATTCGCGGTCGTCGTTATTGGCGGCGGCGAGCATCAGCATCACCAGGTCGCCCTTCGCGATCGGGACGTCATGGATGACCATGTCCTCGGTGGCGTAGCGCAACACCAGTGACACCGGTGTCTCGATCCGCAGCAATTCCTCGACGATCTGACGCATCTTCTCCGGCTCGCTGCGCGCCGCCGCTTGTAGTTCTGGGTCCTTGGCCAGTCGGGTGAGAACGCAGTCCAGGGTGGCCGTGACGGTGTCCAGTCCGGCGGCCATCTGCAGAAAGAGGATGTCGAGCATCTCGTTGCGGGTCAACGGGTCTCCATCGACCTCGGCTTGCACCAGCCGCGTCGCGAGATCGTCGGCGGGATCCTCGATGCGACGGTCGAGCAGCTTGTCGAAGTACGCGTACAGCTCGTTCGCCGTTTTCTTCCACAGTTCCCGCAGCACGTTCAAGTCGTCACTGCCCGCGACGTCCTCGCCGTGAACCAGGGCATCCTTCCAGACCAGGAACCTGTCTAGGTCCTTGACGGGGAAGCCCACCACATTCAGGAAAACGCGGCACGGGAACGGAACCGTGAACGCCGCGTGGAAATCCGTCCGGCCGTCCTGGACGACTTCGGCCAGCAGTTCCTTCGCGATCGCCCGGGTCTCGTCAGCCATCGCCCGCACCGCGCGCGGTGAGAACAACGGATCGAGCAGCTTGCGGTACTTGGCGTGGTTGGGCGGATCGATGTCCAACGGAATGCACGGCCGTTGCTGGCCCATCTCGTTGGCGCCGTTGGCCTCGAACAACTCGGGCGAGCTCAGCGCCTTTCGGATGTCCGCGTAACGCGAGAGCACGACAACGGTGCCGCTGCGCGAGCGACTGAACGGAGCCGCGATGGCCGGGGCGTGATCACGCAAACCTGCGTAGACCGGCCACGGATTATTGGCCAGAGCCGGATCGGTCATCATGCTCGATAGGTCGAGTTCCACGCCTAAAACCTCCCGCGCTGAGGGCCCTGACGTCAGCCACACTAAGCGCGACGACAACGCATAGTCAAGTGCTCACTTGACTTTCTCGGAGGCCGGTTCGTACTGTGAATGCAGTCACCATCCCCGCAGCGATCGCGTGACCGAAGGAGTGCTTGCGATGCCTTTACAGCCGCACATGAAGTTGTTGTCGGTCGACGATCACCTGATCGAGCACCCCAAGGTATGGACCGACCGACTGCCGTCGAAGCACGTCGAGCAAGGCCCGCGAATCGTCGAGATCCCCCGCGGAGACGGCTTGGCGCCGATGCAGTCCTGGCTCTACGAAGACCGTCCGTACCCATACATCGGGCTCAACGCCGTCGCCGGCAAAAGGCCCGAGGAGTACGGCCTGGAACCGGTCCGCTACGACGACATGATCCCGGGCTGCTACGACCCCAAGGCCCGCATCGCCGACATGGACATCGATGGCGTCGAGGCAATGCTGTGCTTCCCATCGTTCCCGCGGTTCTGCGGCACCATCTTTCTCGAGGGTGATGACAAGGAGCTTGCGCGTCTGAGTGTGCAAGCGTGGAACGACTTCTCACTCGACGAGTGGTGCGCCACCGACCCGGCACGCTTCATCCCGATGGCGATGGTGCCGCTGTGGGATCCGGCGCTGATGGTCGCCGAGATCGAACGGGTCGCCGAGAAGGGCTGCCGGGCAATTGGCTTGCCGGACAACCCGATCAACCTGGGCCTGCCGAGCTATCACACCGACCACTGGGATCCGGTGTTCTCGGCGATGGAGGAGACCAACCTGACGGCGGTGATGCACTTTGGTTCGGGCGGCTTCCCCCCGCAGATCGCGCCGGAAGCGCCGTTCGCAGTAATGATCACCCTGATGGGGACCACATCGATGGCTGCGTGCACCGACCTGCTGTTCTCCCCGGTGTTTCACCGTCACCCGAACTTGAAGGTGGCGTTCTCCGAGGGCGGCGTCGGCTGGATGCCGTATCTCGTCGAGCGGGCCGACTACGTGTGGCGCAAGCACAAGTACTACCAGAACATTCACCCGACGATCGCACCCTCGGAGTTGTTCAAGCGCAACATCTCTGGCTGCTTCATCGAAGACGAGGCCGGCGTGAAGAACCGCTACGACATCGGCATCGGCAACATCACCTGGGAGTGCGACTACCCGCACTCGGACTCGTTCTGGCCCAAGAGTCGCGCCCGCGCCGAAGAGGTCTTCGCCGACGTGCCCGACGACGAGGTCGCCCAGATGGTCGAACACAACACCCGACGTTGGTACAACTTCCCCGAGGCCGGGTTCAAGGCGCACAACGCCGACGAGGGGAACGCGTGGCGGCCTAACGATGGCAAGGGCCCCGAGGCCGCCTACGCGGGAATGGGCGCGCACGGTGGGATCGATGACGTCCAGAAGTCCCTGGGCGACCTCTTCACCTCGAAATAGGAGCCGGCGATTTCGTTGTCTTGTTTCTCATTCGATCGTTGCGGCGCGGCGCCGCATGATCGCTGTGGCACTGATACGTCGATGGACTTCCAGGAGCGACGTGACTAAAGACGGGGTGACGGACGGAGCCGACGCGCATGCCATCGTGCAGCTCCCCCAGTCCGACTGGACCGACCAAGATCTCCTCACCAAGCATGAGGCCCGCCAGCGCCTCGTCGAGGAGATCGCTCGCACCCGCAGCCGGCTCGCGCAAATACAAGCCGAGACCGACCATCCCGCCCGCAACGACGCCATGACCACCCGGCTGACCCGTCGACTCAAGGCCATGGCGTCGATCCACGACGAATACGGCGCGTCGAAAGGCAACACATGACCTCGGTGAAGACTCTCGAACGAGACCCGCACCGCCGGAGCCTGAAACAGTTCGGAAAACTGACCCCGCTGGCGTGGGCAGCGATCGCCGTCGGCGTCGTCGCCGTCGTCTTTGCCGCGCTGAATTCGAGTCGCGGCGTCGAGGGCACCCGGATAGGCCGCCCCGAGGGATCGTTCGTCCCGGCGCGTAGCGAGCTCCTCGGTATCTCCAATTGGTACATCTATTTCGAGATCGGCTCGCTCGTTATGTTCTTCGCGGTCTGGGGAACGGCGATTGTCCGATCTCGCCGCAGGGGTAAGCCCACACCCACGCTGCTGATGATAGCGGTCACCACCAGTCTGACCTGGCTAGACCCCATCATGAACTGGGCGCCATACGCCGCCTATGACCCTCGGATGTTCCACTTCAATGTCGACTGGTTCTGGATCAATCTCGCGCCGACTGTCGAGCCGTGGGCAGTCATCATCGGCTACGGCTACTTCTTCCTCCTCCCGGCCTGGTTCACGCTCGCGGTCTACCGCAGGATCGCCGCCAGGGCTCCATTGGGGTCCTGGTTGGTTCGCCGACCCAAGCTCGCCGTGCTCGCCTTAGCAGTACCGATCTGCATCGTGTGGGACGGCGTCATGGAGGCGATCTTTGTCCAGATGGGTTTCTACACCTACACCCAGGTCATTCCCTGGGGCTCGATCTTCAATGGGACACCCCACCAGTTCCCGCTGATCTGGGAGGCCGCGCTGTTCGGCATCATGCTGTCGGTTGCCGCGCCACTGATGTGGGTCGACGACACCGGACGCACCTGGTCGGAGACAGTCGCGCGGCGCACCAGGATGTTCGCCAACCGCCCGTACGTCGGCGCGTTCGTGATCGCGTGGGCGGTGATGAGCGTCGTCTATGTCGGCTACGGGCTCTCGTTCGGCCTCGTTCGGGCCACCGGCATCGCCACCTCGACCGCTCAACACTGGCGCTATCCCGAGACCAAAGTGTTTGATCCGCAAGGGTATTACCAGCGCAACGGCGAGAAAGGCTCGTTCATGATCGGCACCTGGGCGGGCTGGGAAATCAAACGGTGAAAGGGGTCACACGGCATTGGCGAACCCGGGATTCACGCCACCACCGTCGATCGTGTCGGGCTGACCAACGCTCAAGTGATGGCGCCCTCGATCTTCAGTTCGATCAAGTCGTGGTCGTTCATGCCGAGTTCCCGCAGCACCTCATCGGTGTGCTCAGCGAACAGTGGCGCACGCGTCAGGTGGGCGGCGGCTTCGTCGAACTTCACCGGGTTCGCCACCAGCCGTTGCTCATTTCCCTGAGCGTCCCGAAGGTCGGCGATGCGACCGTTGGCGATCAACGACTCGTCGTGGGCGACCTCCCAGGCGTCCTGCACCGGAGACCACTGGCCCCGTAGCAGACTCAGCAGCCGCGTGCAATCGCCGAAGGTCCGCGATGCGATGGCGTCGGCGAGCAACGCGGTGGCCTCGTCCGCGTGTGCCGCCAACGACTCGAGCGAGGCGAATCGCTCGTCCGCGGCGGCTGCCTCGAGTCCGAAGAGTCGGCAGACGGATGCCCAGTGCCGAGTGGGCTGAAGCATCGAAAGCTGAATGAAGCGGCCGTCCGAGCACCGGTACGCTCCGGTGAGTGGGTTGCCAGGCGCCTGCGTCCGCTGGTCGATCTTCGGCAGCGGACAACCGTAGAGCATGGCGAGGTTGACGCTAGACTGGTTGGCCCACGCCCCGACCGCCAGCAGCGACACGTCGATGACGGAAGTCTGCCCAGTCGTCTGCCTGCCGTAGAGAGCGGCGGCCACCGCACCCGCGATGGTGATGCCGCCTATGTTGTCGCCGAACGCGCCCGCCGGCATCCCCGTCGGCACCTCGGATTCCGTCGGCGTGACCCCGTCGGCGTTGCCGGCCCGCGCCCAGAACGCCGTCGCGTCGTGTGCGCCCGTCTCGCGATCGGGCCCTTCGCCCCCGAAGCCGCTGCCCGCGATGTAGACGATCGACGGATTGATACGCCGTACCTCATCCAGATCGATGCGTAGTTTGGCCCGCGCCTGGGGCAAGAAGTTGGTCAGGAAGACGTCGCTGCGCCGCACGAGTTCCTCAAACACCGGCCGAGTCTGCTTCAACGCCAAGGACAGTCCGACGCTGCGCTTGCCGCGGTTGGGGGCCTCGATCGTGGGCGAGAACGAGACTCCTGGCGTGGTGGCAGAGCGACCGGCGACGGTGACGAGTCCCCGCTGCGCATCTCCTGTGACCGGGTTCTCGATCTTGATGACGTCGGCGCCCCAGTCGGCCAGCACGGCACCAGCCGAGGGCACGAAGGTGAATTGCGCGACTTCGAGCACACGCACACCGGTCATCGGTTTCTGCATCCGCTCACCTCTGTCCTGGTGGCCGCGCTGACATGGCGCCCTTGCGCTGCAGAGTCCCTCCGATGCCGATACCAGAGCGGCTCAATGCCAACATAGGTTACTAGGTAAGCAATGTCGAGGTCTCCTAGCAACATGTAATCTTCCGCTGGCAACTTGCTCGACAAAGGCACTGACATGAAAGTGACCGTCTTCGGCGCGACCGGACAGATCGGTCGGCTGGTCGTCGGCGACCTGCTGGCCGACGACCACGACGTGACCGCGTACGTCCGCAATCCCGGCAAGCTGGGCCACAGCGATCCACACCTGGTGACTGTCACCGGTGAGCTGTCCGACGAGGCGCGGATCCGGCAGGCGGTCCGCGGCTCGGATGCGGTGATCAGTGCGCTCGGTCCCCTGCTGCGACGCGGTTCCACGGGCACTCCGGTGACCGACGGCACACGGAACATCGTCGGCGCCATGCAGACCGAACACGTCGAACGCTACTTCGGGCTGGCGACTCCGTCAGTGCCCGATGCGCGCGACAGCCCCACCCTGAAAGCCAAGGTCCTGCCGGTCGTTGCCGGACTGCTGTTTCCCAAAGCGCTGAACGAATTGGTGGGCATGACAACGGCGGTCACCCAGTCCGATCTCGACTGGACCATCGCGCGGATCACCCGACCCACCAGCGGGAGGCCGAAAGGTACTGTGCGCGCTGGCTTTCTCGGCCGCGACAAGTTGGGATCCGTGATGTCGCGAGCCGACATCGCCGCCTTCCTCGTCGCCCAACTGACCGACGAAACGTTCTCGCGAGCGGCGCCAGCGATTGGCAACTGACCAGCCGAGGAAGCCGCGCACCGATGACCAGTTTCACCGGACCTGCCACGCGAGAACTCCCGTCCGCGGGATGTGGGAACTATGACCAGTACACTGTCACGTTTGCTCTCGCGAGCACCCCCGCTGCGCATCAAGCATTGCTCCGGAAAAATGCTGGGCACGCAGTTCGGCCTTGCGTACCTTGCCCAGCGACGTACGGGGCAGGGCATCGACGACGACCAGCCGTTCGGGCACCTTCTGCTTCGCCAGGCCGGCGGCGGCGAAGTGACCTCGTAGCGCTTCGATGTCAAGTCGCTCATCGGGTTTGAGCACCACCACGGCCGCCACGATCTCCCCGAACCGGGCGTCGGGCGCCGCGACCACCGCACACTCGGACACCGCGGGATGCGCGGACAGCACGTCCTCGACCTGAGCCGAGGAAATCGTCTCGCCGCCCCGGATGATGACGTCCTTGATTCGGTCCGTGATGATCAGCCGGCCGTCGGCGTCCAGGCGGCCCAGATCCCCGGTACGGAACCACCCGTCGTCGCTGAAGGCCTCGTCGTCGAGCTGCGCGTCGCGGTAGCCAACGAATTGCTCCGGACCGCGCACCACCACCTCACCATCGGTGTCCGTGGGCGCCTCGGAACCATCAGCAGCAAGGATGCGCACCACCGAACCTGGCATCGGCCTACCGTCCGTGCGCAGCCGGGCCCACCGCGGCTCGTCGGTGTGCGCCCCGCTAACAGTCGGGTGCTCTGTCGCGCCGTAGGAGCGGAACGTCGCGATTCCGGCGGCGGCGGCTCGCTCACCGAGTTCCTCGGTCACGGGCGCCGCACCGACGAGAAACTCCCGCAACGTAGCGAGTTCACCGTTGGTACAACCGAGTTCGAGGATGCCCTGCAGATGAGTCGGGACACCAGCAGTCGAGGTGACCCCGAAGTCGCGAATGACCTCGACCGCGCGTCGAGGATCCCATTTCTCCAAGAACACCGTCCGCGACCCTGTCATCAAGGCGCGCAACATACTTCCCACTCCCGCGATGTGCCCGGGTGGAAAGCTGACTAGCGACACGTCATCGGGTTCAGCGGCGATCAGCGCGGGCATCGTCGCCTGTTCGGCGAGCACGGTGTTGTGGGTGTGCTGGACACCTTTTGGGGCCGAGGTGGTGCCCGACGTATACATCAGCAGGCACACGTCGTCGGACCTGACGTCGGGCCGCGCATACCCGTCGGACCAGACGTCCGACCACACCAACCAACCCGATTCAGGCTCGGCGTCCACCACCACGACGTGGCGTAACACTGGAGTCAATGCTTTTGCAATGGATTTTGTGGCAGTGATCAATACCGAAGCCCCCGACTGCGTGACGATGAAACCGACCTCACCCTGCCCATAGATGTGCACGATTGGCACCAACACCGCGCCACTCAACAGCACGGCCTGGTACGCGACCGCACATTCCACCCGGTTGGTCAGCTGCACCGCCACCGCGTCCCCCGGGCGGACGCCGAGGCGCTGAAGACCGGCCGCGAATGTTAACGCCGCGTCGTGGATATCGGCGACCGTCACGCTGAGCACCGAGACCGCCGAAGCGAAGTCGACCGGGGTCGAACCGCGATCGCGCGCACCCGCCTCGAACGCGTCGATGCACGTCCGTGACGAGAACCACCCCTCCCGGTACCAAACGCTGCGCAACGCGGCGTAGTCGAAGGACATCGGGGCTAGCTACTCGGCCCGCCCGCGGATCGCCTCGGCGAGTTTGCCGGGCGCATCGATCATGACGAAGGTTGAGCAGTCGGGGATTTCGGTCAATGTGGCATGCGGGAATGCATCGCGTAGGCGACGAGCATGGCCAAGGGGGAACAGCTGATCCTCGGTGCCCCAGGCCAGGACGACGGGTCGGTCGAATGCCTCGATCGCCGGCGCGGCACGCAATGTCAGGGCCGGATCCAATGACGCGGTCACTGTCACGGCGTCGCGACGGGCGGCTGCGCTGGTGGCGAAGGCTCCGAAGATCTCCCGCTGCCGCTCCGGGGCCGGAGGGTGCTTGGATACGGCCTTGAGGAAGAAGGCCTGCCCCGGTCCGGTCGCCAGCAGGCGCACAACTACTCCACCTAATGTGGAGCTAAGTCGGCACAGCTTGACGATCTGAACGAACGAGCCGGGCGGAAAGTGTTCGTAACTATCGCAATTGGTGAGTACCAGCCGGGCGATCCGGGATGTATCCAGAGTTGGGTCACCCAGCGACGCCAGCACCAGGCCGCCACCGGTGTCGTTGGCCACCACGGTGACATCGGTCAGATCGAGGGCTTCCATGAAGTGAACGATGCGCCGAGCGGCCGCCTCGGCGCCCAGGTCGGCGCCATCGGTGGGTGTGCTGTGCGCGCCCAGCGGCCAGGTTGGCGCGATGCACCGAAACCCAGCACCGAGTTCGGTCACGACGTCGTTCCACAGGGCGCCGGTCACGTAGACACCGTGCACGAACAGGACGGTTGGTCCTTGCCCCGTTTCGGTGTATTCGATGTCCAGGCCGTCTACTCGTACCGTCGAGGTTGTCACTTCGCCTCTCCTTTGTTCAATGCGCGAATAATCAGTGCCCGCGAAATTCCGGGTCGCGCCGCTCACGGAAGGCGCGCACACCTTCGCGGAAGTCCGCGGTGTCGATCAACGCTAACTGCCCCTTGGCCTCGACGGCCTGAACCGCTTCGAGTTCGCCGAGGGTTGCTGCGGCCAGCGCACGCTTTGTCCAGCCGAACGCCAACGTCGGACCGCCGGAGATCGACCGCAGCACGTCGGCCAGCACAGATTGATAATCGTCCTTGCCAGCGAGGTGCGAGACCATCCCCCACTCGAACGCGGTTGCCGCGGAGACTCGTTCAGCGGTCATCACCATGCGCGCCGTGCGCACCCGGCCGATCAGCCCCGGCAGCAGCGCTGACGCACCACCGTCCGGCATCAGTCCTACCCGGGCGAAGGCCAATTGAAAGTACGCCGGTGACGCGGCCACCACCAGATCGCAGGAAAGCGCCAGCGCGCAGCCGAATCCGACCGCCCCACCCTGTACGCCTGCAACGACCGGTTTGGGTAGCGAGATGATCGCCCGGACCAGTCCGTTGGCGGCATCGGCCGCGCCGACGGTGTCGCCGCCGGTGAGGTCGCCGCCGGAACAGAACCCCCGCCCGGCGCCAGTGAGCAGTACCGCGCGGACTGACTTGTCCGCCGCGGCGCCGCGGATGTGGGCCCAAGCCTCGTCGAGCATGGGGGTGTCGACGGCGTTCAGTTTCTCCGGCCGGTCCAGCCGGATCCGCAGCACCGCGCCGTCGTGCTCGACCGAGACGCCGTTCACCACAACGGGATCATAAGCCGAGGTCGCGTCCGATGATGTCCTTCATGATCTCGGTGGTGCCACCGAAGATCGTCATGATGCGGTTGTCCATATAGTCGCGCGCAACCCGGTATTCCGTCATGTAGCCATAGCCACCGTGCAGCTGAACGCAACCATCGATCACCTTCTTAGCGGTCTCGGTGCACCACCACTTGGCTTTCGACGCCTCGACCGCAGTCAGTTCCCCGTCCACGACCGCCTGAAGGCACCTGTCGATGTACTGCTCGCCGATCTCGAGTTCGGTGTCCATCTCGGCCAACAGGAATCGGTTGTGCTGGAAGCTACCGATCGACTGGCCAAAAGCCTTGCGGTCCTTGGCATATTGTAACGTCTGCCGCCAGGTCTCGCGGGCACCCGCGATGGCCGAGACAGCGATGGACAACCGTTCCGACGGGAGGTTGTGCATCAGGTGATAGAAGCCGCGTCCCTCTTTGCCCAGGAGGTTCGCCGACGGCACCCGCACGTTCTCGAAGGCCAATTCGGCGGTGTCCTGGTAGTGCAATCCCATCTTGTCGAGCTTGCGGCCGCGGCTGAACCCCTCCATGCCCGCCTCGACGACGAGCAACGTGAACCCCTTGTGCCCGGCCTCGGGGTCGGTGCGACAGACCACCACCACCAGGTCGCCATTGATACCCGAGGAGATAAACGTCTTGGCGCCGTTGATGATCCAGTCGTCGCCATCACGGATGGCCGAGGTACGGATACCGGCCAGGTCGCTGCCCGCGCCGGGCTCGGTCATCGCGACGGCGACGATCAGTTCGCCGCTGATGATGCCCGGCAGCCAGCGATCCTTCTGCTCGTCGTTGGCCAACGACGAAAAGTAGGGCCCCACAACATCATTCTGCAGGCTCAGCGACGGCGCCGGCCCTCCGTAGCGGGCGATCTCCTCGTCGATGACCGCGTTGAACCGGAAGTCGTCGACGCCGCCACCGCCGTATTGCTCCGGCATGTTGAACCCGATGAGGCCATATTTGCCTGCGGCGACGAACGCCGAGCGATCGACGAGGCGGTCACTCTCCCACCGCTCGGCGTTGGGTATCAGCTCACGATCGATGAACTGCCGGACGGTCTCGCGGAACGCCTCGTGCTCCGGCTCCATGACGAGTCTCTTCATGTTTTGGTCTCACTCTCCATACAGTCGTCGCATCTCTTCACCGACCTTGCCAGACACCCGCGAAACAACCTGCGCACCACGCCTTCTGAGGTCGACATCCGGGATCGGCAGCACCACGGCGCCGGTCGTCTTCGACGGCAGCAATACCTTCGCGGTCCCCCGCGTGGTGGTTTCGTCACGCTGGCTGGTGGCAAAGACGTCCAGTGACACTGGGTCGTCGGCCCCGTCGCCCTTCGTGGTGACCGTGCCGCTGCAGCGGTGCACGTCTCCGTGGTAGTTGAAGCCACGCAGCTGCAGGTCCATCTCGGCCAGCCAGCCGTCGTCACCGATCCAGTTCGTCAGCAGGTGGCTCACCCACGCGGCACGCATCTGGCCGTAGTCGTACGGTGCTGGAATGCCCAGTGCCTGAGCACGTCCGGCATCCCAGTGCAGTCTTTGCACGACGTCGGGGACACCATGCTCATCCGGCTGGTAGAAAGCGGGCATCCGCTTGCGCAACTGGTGGGCGAACTTCAGCGGCCCCACGCCGTAGCCACCCCAGCCCCACCCCATGTGCATGGAGATGATGTCGACGACGGTCAGCGGGCCTTTGATGATTCCCGGAAGCTCGTCGCCGGCCGAGATGTCCTCCCACCACTGCGGATCAGCGCCTCGCCGCCGTTCCGCCTCGTACTCCTCCTCGACCTGGGCGAACTCTTCGGGAGTCCAGTGCTTGCGCGCAATGTCCTTGAGCTTCCCCGACTTCTTCGAGCCCTGACGCTCAGCGTTGATGTAGGACTCGTCGCGGGTCGCGATGGGGTTGCCGTCGATGTCGACGTACAGGTAGCGGTAGGTTTCCTTCACCGAACGCCCACCGGAGAATTCGCTCTCCTTCACCTGGACGTCCAGCGTGTAGTTCTCCGCCAGCACCGGCCGACCCGCGTAGATCGGGCGATACCACGTCCACTTCACCCCCGAGTAGTACTTGCCGGTCCCGCGAAACAGCCCGCGAAACAGCTTCTTTCGCTCCGGATCGGTGAACTTCGGAGTCTGGTCCAGGCCGGTCGTGATCGGGAAGGTCGGCGACGCGATCTGTCCGTGCCAGCGCGTCGACGGTCCGTACGTCGGATCGTGGAACAGCGGGTTGTCGTCACCGCAGCCGAACGCGAAGTGCGTGATGGCGTCGCCAGACGGCAGCTTGTGCCATGCTTCGTCGCGCTGATGAACCGGGATTCCGATTTGTAACGTGGCACGTTCGATGTCCTCGTCGGTAATGCGGCCCTCTTCGGCAGCCGCGTCGGCGCCTTGCTTCTCGGTGGTGGTCATCGATCCTCCTAGAACTTCAGCATGGCGCCGGCGTCGACCTTGAACTGCAGGCCCGTCACATACCGGGACTCGTCCGAGGCCAGGAAGCAGACCGCATTCGAGATGTCCGAAGCTTCGACGTAGGGGATGGGCATCGCCTGCATGGCGGGGAACGCCAGCAGGGCGTCGTCGCGGGCCGGCTCCTCGAGGTCCGGTCGGAACTGCCGGTACATCGGCGCACTGTTGAGCATGGACGTGTTCACGTTCGTGGGGTGAACGACGTTGGCGCGGATAGATTTTGGCGCCAGCTGCGCGGCGAGCTGCAAGGTGTAGGAATCCACCAGCTGCTTGGCGTAGCTGTAGCCCGCGCCGCCCGGCCCCTCGGGGCCTCCCGCCCCAGGTGGCTGTGCGGCCGCGATGAGGCCGGCAACCGACCCGGTGGTGATGATCGACGCGCCGGATGTCAGGTATGGCAGCGCGGCGTGGACGGTGTTCACGACACCGACGAAGTCGACGTCGAAGGCATCGGCGAAGGCCTGAACCGGCAGATTGGCACCCAACGGACAGATGCGGGCATTGGCGACCACCACGTCGAGTTTGCCGAATTCGGCTACCGCGTTGGCGAGTTCGCGGCTCACCGCCGCCCGGTCCCGGACGTCGACCTCGGCGGTGTAGGCCTTGCGGCCCGTCTTCTCGACCTCCAGACCGGCTTCTTCGAGATCACGCGATGTCGCCAGCGCGTACTCGTTGGTCTCGATGTCGTGACAGATGTCGAAGAGGATGACGTCAGCACCCTCCTCGGCCAGCTTGACGGCGTGGCTGCGGCCCTGACCGCGGGCGCCGCCAGTGATCAGAACAACTTTGTCCTCTACTCGACCCATGATTTCTCTTTCTAATCAGGTTGGCGTTGCTAGAGTTTCAGCCGGGACTTCAAGGTCCTCGAGCATTGCGATCAGACGGCGGCGGTCGACCTTGAGCGCAGCCCCGCGGGGAAGCGCATCGACGACGAAGATGCGGGCCGGCACCTCGTAGGGCGTCAGCGTGGTCCGGCAATGTTCCCGGAGTGCCTCGCCATCGGTGGCCGCCCCGGGCATCAATTCGACTGCGGCAACGGGAATCTGGCCCAACCGCTGATCCGGCATGGGTGCGACGGCGGCATCTGCCACCGCCGGGTGCGCACGCAGCGCGCGGACGACGGTCTCCGGGGACACCTTGAAGCCGCCGCGCACGATCACATCGTCCGCGCGGCCGTCGATGTAGAGGAAACCATCGGCGTCGAGATGTGCCAGGTCACTGGTTGTGACCCAGCCTCCGGCTCGGCCGGCCTGCAGCGTGGCGACTTGCAGCCTGCCTCTCTCATTGACGCCGAGGACCGCGCCGTCCTCGCCGACGATCTGCAATCGCACGCCGGGAAAGGCACGTCCGACACTGCCCTTCTTGTCGCCCCACCGCGCGTGAAAGTCGCTCACCGTCCACCCGGCCACGGCGCCGGAGAACTCGGTCGCGCCGTAGACGACGAGGATCGGAATGCCGTACCGCTCGAAGAACGCATCGACCAACGCGGGGTCGACGGGGCTGGTACCCGCATTGATCGCACGGATGCTCGCCAAATCCTCTCGCGGGATATCGGAGTCGAGCACCGATCGCATCGCCGCCGGGGGCAGTCCGGCCACCGCGGGCCGGTACTGCTTCACCGCGCGGTGCCAGCCCTGCAGCGTGAATCGATCGAGCATCGCGATCGGACGGCTCGCGACCAGCGACTGCAACAACGACCACAGCCCGCCGATGTGCACGATCGGCAACGTCACCAGGCCGACCGTTCCGGTCAGCGGCGGCTTGGTTCTGACGTCCGGACGATCGTTGTGCCGCAACGCCGAAGCCAGGGAAGCCTCGAGCTGCGTGCGGGTCAGCGGGATGCGCTTCGGGGCACCCGTCGTGCCCGACGTCAGCATCTCGATGGCTACCGCGGGATCGCCGCTCACCGCTTCCGTCGTGCCCCGTACCTGCAGATCGAGTTCGCCATCGTCGAGCCTCCAGCCGGTCGCCCCGAGATCGGCGACGGCGCGGTTGAATACCTCGTCGGACCACAACGCGGCCGGCGCAAGGACGAAGGGAGCGGCGGACGCCGCGAGGTCGTCGCTCAGCCGGTCCGGCGGCTGCAGCGGGCTGATGGTCACCAACGTGCGTCCGCCCCGGAAGATCGCGATGAGCGCCGCGACAGACTCCAAGCGATTGGAGAGCACGACGGCGACTCGGCCACCGGTCTGACACCCGGCCACGGTCAGTTCCCGGTCGATCCGTTCGGTGAGTGACCGAACGGAACCCCAAGACGTCCAGTGTCCGTCGCGCTCCAGCATGCGGTCGCCGTCGTTAGCGCCCCAGAGCCGTCCCAGCGCATCGTGAATGCTCGTCATCGTGACTTTCCGGATCGACTTCCGCGGCGGATGGCCGTTCTCCTGAAACTAGTGGACATGGTTTACTAGGTCAACTTTGTGAAAGGCGTTTGCGATGGACTTCGGCTTGACGGACGAACAGGATCAACTCGCCGCGGCGGAGCGGGCGTGGCTCACCAAAAACGACCCCATCGCCAGGGTCCGCGCGACGCTGGACTCGGCCGCGGTGACCGTCGATCCCGCGGCGGTCGCGCGTGCGGCGCAATCGGGCCTGCTGCAGCTGCTGACGCACGAAATGGGCGGCACCCATGTGGATCTCGCCGTCGTCACCGAGGAGCACGGATACGCGATGAGCTCGCTTCCGGTGGCGGATCTGAACATCGCGGCGTGGCTGCTCGACCACGTCGACTCGCCCGCCGAAGACGGCGAACTGACCGGATTGGCGCTTGGTCCCGACGCCAGCCTTGATGGCGATGCGCTGCGGCTGGCGGGCGTCACCCGTCCGGTGCCGATGGCCGCCGATATGGACTCCATCGCGGTCGCAGGCCAAGCGGACGACCGCGAGTACCTGGCGGTGCTCGATGCCCCGACGCTGTCGCGGATTTCGACGCTCGACCTGAGCCGGTCGTGGGCACGAGTGGTCCTCGACGCGACGGTCGCCGACTGGACGCGGTTGCCCGCTGGCACGCTGGCCCTGCTGCGCGACGCTTTGGCGGTGCACCGGGCATTCGACGCGTTGGGCGCGGCGGCCCGACTGCTCGACATGACGGTGTCGTACGCCAAGCAGCGGGAGCAGTTCGGCGCGCCGATCGGCTCGTTTCAGGCCGTCAAGCATCACTGCGCCGACATGGCCGTCGCGGTGGAGGCCGGCCGGGCCACGCTGTGGGCCGCGGCGCTCGCGCTGGACACCGCTTCGACCGCCGCCCGGTCCCGGGCCGCGTCCGCCGCGGCGGCGTACGCGAAGTCCGCTGCCGCCAAGGTGGCCGGAACAGCGCTGCAGGTGCACGGTGGCATCGGCTTCACCTGGGATCACGATCTGCACCTGTTCCTGCGCCGGATCAAGGTCGACGAGGCCTTCAACGGGAGCGTCGCCGAGCACCGCGCGGCGCTTCTCACGGTCTGACATTCAACGCCGATCCCGCGGCAGCGCCAGGCCCCGCTCGGCGATCAGGTTGCGCATGATCTCCGAACTACCACCGGCAATCGTGTAGGCCCTGGCGTACAGCCACTCGTCCTGCCAGCGGCCGCCATCGAGGACGTCCGGATCGCCCTCCACCAGAACGCCTGCCTCGCCGCCGAGTTCGACTGCGAAGCGCGCCATCTCCAGGTTCAGCTCGCTGAACATCAGCTTGGCCATCGCGCCGTCGTGCATGCGCTCGGTGCCACGCAGCCAACGAGTGAGGTTGGCGTACGTCAACGCCGACAGCGCCTCCACCTCGGCGCTGAACTCACCGATCCGGTCACGGACCCGGTCGTTGTCGATCGCGGGGCGACCGTCGACGGTAAGCCGCGAGGCGAGTTGCACCAGTGCGTCAATGGCCAGCCTCAACTTGACGACCGCGGCGCCCACGCTGGTGCGTTCATGCCCCAACGTGGCGTTTGCGATCGCCCAGCCCTGCCCTGGTTGTCCGATCATCGCCTCGGCCGGCACCCCGACGGAATCGAAGAAGACCTCGTTGAAGTCCGAGGTGCCGGTCAGCTCGCGCAGCGGGCGCACCGTGATTCCCGGGCTGGACATGTCGAGGATGAACGCACTGATGCCCTTGTGCTTGGGGGCGTCGGAATCGGTGCGCGCCAACAGATATCCGTAGTCGGCCCAGTGTCCGTCGGTGGTCCACACCTTCTGCCCGTTGACGGTGTAGGTATCACCGTCGAGCACAGCGCGGGTGCGCAGCGACGCCAGGTCGCTTCCTGCACCGGGCTCGCTGAACAATTGGCACCACAGCTGTCGACCCGCACGGATCTCGGGAAGATGCCTGCGGCGCTGGTCATCGGTGCCGTAGTGGATCAGCGCATGCGATGCCAGCGCGTTGCCGCTCGGCACGCCCGGCACCGCGGCCCGGGCCAACTCCTCGCCCACCACGATGGCGTGTTCAGCGGAACGGTCGTCACGGCCGCCGAACTCCACGGGCCAGTCGGCGCCGACATAGCCGGCTTCGAACAGGCACGCCGTCCAATCCTGAAGCGCCTTGAGTTCGGCTTCGTTCTCGGCGCTGCGCACGCCCGCGCGCGGAGGTATGGGCGGTGCATGCTCCGCAATGAAAGCCCGCACCTCGGCGCGAAAGGCCTCCAGTTCGGGACTCATTCCGTATTCCACGTTTCGTCTTTCTGTTCGGTACGAAAGTCGCAGTGACTCAGCGCCGTTCGGAGTGCCGTTCTCGATACGGCGCCAACAATTCGCCGGCCGCCCGGTCCCGCAGGGCGTCGGCGCGGCCGACCAACACGGAGTTGGACTGGGCGCGACGCAGCAGCAAGTGGATCGGGTGCTCCCAGGTGAAGCCGATGCCGCCGTGGATCTGCAACGCACCCTCGGTGGCGGTGACACCGGCATCGAGTGCGGCCGCGGCGGCCAAATCCGCTAGGTAGCCTGACTTCTCGAGGTCGGCCTCGGCGGCCTCGAGGACCTGGCTGCGGGCACCCTCGAGCGCGACCAGCATGTCGGCGCACCGGTGCGACACGGCCTGGAAGCTCCCGATGGGGCGGCCGAACTGATGCCGCTCGCGTGCCCAGTCGGCGGCCATCGCCAAAGCGCGCGAGCCCACACCGATCGAGTCCGCAGCCACGGCCAGGGCCGCCCGGCGGCGCGCCACGTCCAACACCCGAGGCACATCGGTTCCGTCAGCGAGCACCTCACCCGCCGCCCCGCTGAAGCTCACCGCACCGATCGTGCCCGTGAGGTCGAGTGGCTGATGGGCCGCTACCTCCACGCCGTCGGCGGACGCGTCGACGGCCACCAACACTTCACCGGCCCCGGCTGCGACGCGCGCCAATACCACCAGCACCTCGGCGTGTGGTGCTCCCGCCACGATCGGGACCCGGCCGCAGAGTCCGGCTCCGTCCCACTCGGGCAGCCCAGGGCCGCTGGTCACCCAGCCGCTGTCATTGACGGGCACAGCGAACGCCGCCGTTGCGCCGCCCGTGATTCGCTGGACCAAAGCCTTTGCGCCGCAATGCAACGCGACGTCGAGCGCGATCGCCGTCGGGACGAGGGGTGCCGGAGCCAAGGCCTTGGCGGCCTCTTCGACGGCGGCGTACAGCAAGCGTGGTCGGGCTCCGGCGCCGCCCAGGGCTTCGTCGACGGCAAGACCCGGTAGGCCGAATTCGACGAGCGCCGACCACACTTCGGGCTCGGCCGCATCGACGGGACGCTTGCGGTCGAGCAATGCCGATACGTCCACCTTGGCCTGCAGTGTCGCCGCCAGTACCCCGCGCAGCTCGCGTTCGTCTTCCTCGGGCACGGCCAGCGGGGTGCCGGGCGTGACAGCGGCCGCCCGGGTGACCTCGCCACGGTGCGACGGCAGCCCGAGCACACTCTCGGCGATGGTATTGCGTTGGATCTCCGCGGTTCCCGCGCCGATCGTGGTCGCCCGGCTCATCAGATAGCCAAACGTCCAGCGCCCGTTGTCCACGGCGTCGGGTGCGCGGCTGCCCAGCGCCGCATGGGGACCGGCCGCGCGCAGGGCAAGTGCATGCATGTGCTGCTCGAACTCCGACTTCACCAATCGGTTAACCGACGCCACACCGCCGGGATCCTCGCCGCGCAACACGGCGGCCAGCGCGCGGGCGCTGTTGGCGGCGATGGTGCGGACGCCGGATTCCAGCCGAGCGACGTCCTGGCGGACCAGTGGGTCGTCGCCGAGCCCTTGCGCCACGACGAGATCGATCACCCGGTCGGCCGTGCGACGGTACTTGAATTCGTCGGCCAGAAAAGCGGTGGCCCGCTCGTGGCCCAGCGACGTGCGCATGATCGACCACCCCGCGCCCTCATCGCCGACCACATTCTCGACGGGCACCGCGACATCGTCGAGGAAGACCTCGGCGAAGTGCGCCGCGCCGCTGATGTCGCGCAGTGGACGCACGGTGATCCCGGGGCTTTTCATCGGGATCAGCAGGTAGGTAATGCCGTCGGATGGCTTCGCACCGGAGCTCGTCCGAACCAGCGCGAACATCCAGTCGGCGCGGTCGGCCATCGTGGTCCACACCTTCTGGCCCGTCACCCGGTACACGTCGCCGTCGCGGACCGCGCGGGTGGACAATGACGACAGGTCGCTGCCTGCCCCCGGTTCGGAAAACCCTTGACACCAGAACTCATCCGCGCGCAGCAGCGGGGTGAGGAAACGATCCTTCTGCTCCCGGGTGCCGTGCGCGATGAGCGTCGGGGCGAGGATGAACGACAACGGACACGGATGCGGGGGCGCCCCTGCTTCCGTGGTCATCCGGTAGTAGTCCAGCTGATCGGCCAGCGACAGGTTGAGTCCACCGACTTCGCGGGGCCACCCGGGCGCCGCCAACCGGTGGTCGACAAGCTGGGCATGCCACGCACGGGCCACCTCGATGCGGTCGGACTTCTCGCCCGACCGAGCGACGTCGGCCTGCTGACGTCGATAGTCGGCGAGTAGCAACTCGAGCCGAGGACGCCAATCAGGTGTTTGCATGACACTCCACAAAGTCAACTTGGTTAACTATGTAAGCAGTGTGTCGGTGATTGCTCCCGATTGGCAAGCTTGCCATCAGCCTTCTTCGAGAATCAGGGCGATTTCGGGGCACGCGGCCACGCCGTCCCGGGTGAGCTGCTCGTCTTCCGGCCGCACCTCACGCTCCTCGAGGATGGAGTAGCCGGAGTCGTCGATCGGGAACAACTCCGGGTCGACGGCGTAGCACTGGGCATGGCCCACGCACTTCGACTGCTCGAGCCGAATTTTCATGCGACCTCCTCCGCTCGACCGTCCGGGCGCACGGTCTTTACAAGCTGTCAGCATAAGACTAAAGCTTTAACTATTTTGAAAGGCTTCACGACCACACCATTTCTGACACCGATGTCGGTCCATGGAGCTGGAATATATGACCACTTTGGTGCATATTGGTGACAATCCATCTCGCTTGGTTTGCCCGATTCTGACGTTAGTGTCCGGTAAAGGAACTGCATGACATTCGCCCTCAACGATGAAGAGAGCATGCTGGTCGATACGGTGCGGACCTTCATCGACCGCGACGTCAAGCCCACCGTCCGCGAAGTCGAGCATGCAAACGCGTACCCGGAAGCGTGGATCGAGCAGATGAAGCGGATCGGGATTTTCGGTCTTGCCGTGCCTGAGGAATACGGCGGCTCGCCGGTGTCGATGCCCTGCTACGTCGCGGTGACCGAGGAACTGGCCCGCGGCTGGATGAGCCTGGCGGGCGCGATGGGCGGGCACACCGTGGTCGCGAAGCTGATTTCGTTGTACGGCAACGACGAACAGCGACAGAAGTATCTACCGCGGATGGCGAGCGGGGAGATGCGGGCCACGATGGCGCTCACCGAACCAGGCGGCGGTTCGGACCTGCAGGCGATGACAACCACCGCACGAGCCGAGGGCAACCAGCTGGTAATCAACGGTGCGAAGACCTGGATCAGCAACGCCCGCAGGTCCGGCCTCATCGCGCTGCTGTGCAAGACCGATCCTCAAGCCGTGCCCCGCCATACGGGCATTTCGATCGTCTTGGTCGAACACGGTCAGGGCCTTACAGTCTCGCGGGACCTCCCCAAGCTGGGCTACAAAGGCGTGGAGAGTTGCGAGCTGTCATTCGACGACTGCCGCGTGCCTGCGTCGGCGGTCCTCGGCGGCGAGCCGGGCCGAGGATTCGCGCAGATGATGAAAGGCCTTGAGACGGGCCGCATTCAGGTCGCATCGCGGGCGCTGGGTGTGGCGAGCGCAGCGCTCGAAGACGCGCTGAAATACGCGCAGGAGCGCGAGAGCTTCGGCCAGCCGATCTGGAAGCACCAATCAGTGGGCAATTACCTGGCCGACATGGCCACCAAACTGACTGCGGCACGCCAACTCACCCGCTACGCCGCGCAGATGTACGACAGCGGCGAACGCTGCGACATGGAGGCCGGGATGGCCAAGCTGTTCGCGTCCGAGGCGGCCATGGAAATCGCCCTCAACGCCGTCCGAATTCACGGCGGCTACGGCTACTCCACCGAATACGACGTCGAGCGCTACTTCCGCGACGCCCCGCTCATGATCGTCGGCGAAGGGACCAACGAGATACAGCGCAACGTCATTGCCGCGCAGCTGGTCTCGCGCGGAAAGCTCTAAACGCCGGCGAGTTGCCGATCGCCCGCGGTCACCCGCGGGAAGTTGAGCATCCGGCGAGCGTTCTCCTCGACGATCAGCCCGCACTCGTCATCGGGCACGTCTGCAAGGACCTCGGCGGCCCGCTTGCGCGAGTTCGGCCAGTTCGAATCGCTGTGCGGGAAGTCGATCTCGAGCATGATCCGGTCGATGCCGATGCTGTGCCGGTTCTTCAGGCCGTGCTCGTCGTCGATGAAGCAGCCCCAGAAGTGCTTGCGGAACAGCTCCGACGGACGGGTGTCGAAATCGATCTTCTGGTAGTAGCGGTGCCGCTCCCACACGTAGTCCGTTCGCTCGAGGATGTAAGGCACCCAACCGATGCCGCCCTCAGCGAGCGAGATCTGCAGATCCGGGAACTGCTGCAGCTTGCCGGAGAACAGCAGGTCGACCGTGGACCACATCAGGTTCGTAGAGAACAGTGCCGTCGCGACCGCGAAGGGGGCGTCGGGCACCGCCATCTGACCCGGGACCGGCTTGATCGTGGAGAACGAGAAACCCGGCACGAAGGAGCCGGACCCGAAGTGCAGCGACACCGGCATCTTGGTGTCCGAGCAGACCCGCCACAAGCCGTCCCAGTGGTCGGAGTGGAACGACGGCAGACCCAGCGGCACCGGGCTGTCCGGGAACGAGATCGTGCGCGCACCCTTGGCGGCGACGCGCTCCGCCTCGGCTACACACGCGTCGATATCCCATGTCGGCAGGATCGCCAGCGGGATGTAGCGCTCGGGCGCCACCGCGCACCACTCGTCGATGTAGAAGTCGTTCCACGCCTTGACGCACAGCAGCGCCAGGTCTTTGTCGTCGGCCCGCTGGAACGTGCCACCGCCGAATCCGGGGAACGACGGGAAGCACAACGCCGACTGCACACCATCGAGGTCCATGTCGGCGACCCGGGCGACCGGGTCGTAGCAGCCCGGAATCATGTCTTCGTAGCGGACGGGATCCATGCCCCACTCCTCCGGCGGTTTGCCGGCGACCGCGTTCAGGCCGATGGTCGGGAAGACCTGCCCGTCGTAGTGCCACAGATGCATGCCGTTTTCGTCAACGATGCGCGGGCCCTGTTCGAGGTACTTCTGCGGCAACCGGTCCTGCCACACCCGTGGGTGCTCGACCAAATGGTCGTCAACGGACACGATCTGGTGGTCATCCTGAAGCGGCATGATGCTCCTTCGCATCTGGCGATCTGTCGCACTTTTCTGACGTGCCGTCTTGTTTTCTGACGGTTCGTCTCACAGACTATATGACGTACGCCACATTCGTCCAGCAGTTGAGAGGCGCGACATGGAATCCACGGACCGACCCGCCGACGACGCAGGCCGGGACAAGGTCGACGAAGACGACCACGACCTGTTGACCTTCGGGGAAGCGGGTGAACGGCTTCGCATCGAGATCGCCGCGGCCGCGCGGGAGGTGCAACGCCTAAGGCAATCCGGGCCGGGCGAGGAGCTCGAAAAAGCCCAGGGCCGCCTCGATGCGCTACGGTCGGCGGCTGTCCGCAACAGCGCGCAGCCCATCAACGACGCCAACTTCGAGAAGTTCTTCGGCTATCCCGGCAAGGCCAAGCGCAACCTGCCCGGAGCCCCGGCGACCCGATGACGACGGAGTCGGCGCGGGATACTTCTCCCATGGCCCGCACTCCCGACAAGTTGCGGCGCTCCGGCTATGCCCCCGCCGCCAATGCCGGCGTGGGGCGCCGCGGCCTGCATACGCGCGACCGCATACTTGGGTGCGCCGCGAAGATGTTCCTGGCCAACGGATTTCACGCTACCTCGCTTGATGCCATCGCCAAGGCGGCCCGCGCCTCCCGTGCCACCGTCTATCAATACTTCGCGGGCAAGGAGGAGATCTTCCGCGAATTGAGTGCATTTGCCGAGCGCGATGTGCTCGGCCACAGCGAACACCTCAGCGGACTCGGCCCGACGGTCGACGGAATGAACGCGCTGCACCGCTGGCTCGTCGAATGGGCGGACATCTACGACGCCCACGCCGCGGTGTTCGCCGAGTTTCCCGGCATCGGCACGGCCACCGGGTTGGCCGTCATCGATGCCAGCTCGGCCGCCAACCAGTTCCATCAGACGGTCACCGATCGGCTGCGGCGGATGCGCCTGCGCGATCTCGACGCTGAGGATGCGGCCGCAGCACTCGGGCGGATCCCCCACATGGTTCACCTCTACCGGTACCGGGCCATGTTCCCGTTGCCCACTCGCGCGACCTTGACATCGTCGTTGACCGTTGCGCTGCAGCTGATGCTGTTTCCCGAGACCCCGACTGACGTGCTGCAGGCGGTAACACCGCAGTTCACAAATGGGCGCGCGCGAACCCCGCCCGACACCACGGACAGTGCCGCGGCAACACCACCGGCGGCCACCGAGACATCGGGCTCACCGATCCCGCAGGACGTGCTGTCGGTCAGCTCGGCGTTGTTCGCCGAGCGCGGCTACTACGCCGTCGGCATGGAGGACATCGCGGCCGCCGCCGATATCAGCCGCGCGACCTTGTACCGGTACTTCAGCACCAAGGACAAGATCTTGGCCGAACTGACCCGCCGCGCGGTCGCCGAGATCGAGGAGCACGCCGCCACCCTGCCCGCGATGGCCCCGGATTCGCTGACCGAGTGGATGCTCGGCTACGTCCAATTTCATCGCACCTACCGCGGCGTGATCCGGGCGTGGTTCGACGGCACGGTCGCAGAACTGCTCTCCGACGCCGATGTCGACCACGGCATCGGCGCGATTTTCCACGCGGTTGCTGCGCTCCTGTCCACTGTCGACCTGCCGGCCGGCGTCGACGCGGATGTGGCGGGCGCGGTGTTTGTGGCGGTCCTGGGCCGGATGTCCGAGCCGACCGGGGCAAGCGGCCCGGACAGCGACGAGAGGGCCGCTGAGTTGATGGTCAAGTTGTTGCGCCGTTCGCTGCTGCGTACGACGTGAGCATGGGAACTCAGCCGGCAGTCGCCTGCAGGTCGGCGCGCAGTCGCTTCTTGTCCACCTTGCCGCTGGCCAGCACGGGCAGATCGGTGACCAGCACCAGTCGACGGGGCACCTTGTAGCGCGCGAGCCGTTGCCGGACGCCCTCTTGCACCGTCTCGAGCGTCGGCGAGGCACCGCTGCGCGCCACCACAACGGCGCAGACCGCCTCGCCCCATCTGTCATCGGGCACCCCGACGACAGCGCAGGCGGCCACTCCGTCAACCGCGCTGACCGCATCCTCGACCTCAGGCGAATAAATGTTCTCCCCGCCGCTGATGATCACGTCCTTCTTGCGGTCCATCAGATAGAGCAGCCCGCGCCCGTCCAGTCGACCCATGTCGCCGGTGCGACACCACCCGTCCCGCAGCGTCGCCTGCGTAGCCGCCTCGTCCTCCCAGTAGCCGCGGAACATCGAGTCGGACTGCACGACGATCTCACCGGCCTGCCCGATGGGCAGGACGCCGCCGTCCGCATCGACCACACGTACCCGTGTGTCGGGAAAAGGGAAGCCAACCGAGCTCAGCCGCTCGGCGGCGTTGGGTTCGTCGAGGGCGTGCAGTTCGCGGGGCAGTCCAGAGACAATGACTTCCGTCTGCCCGTAAAGGTTGAGGAAACCCGCGTCCGGCAGCACGGTTAGCGCCCGCCGCAGGATGGCCGTGGTCATCGGCGCGGCCGAATAGACCACGGTGCGAACCGATTCCACCACCACGCGATCACTCGCCTCATCGAGCAGTGCCCTGAGCATGACGGGCGCCAGGTGCAGCACTGTGATCCGCTCGCTGGCGATCAGCCGCACAGCATCGGCCGGGTCGAACTGTTGCTGTAGCACCACGGTCCCGCCGCGAGCATGCAGTCCGCCGACGATCGCGAGCGCACCGACATGGAAGACCGGCATGTTGATCAGCCCGCGATCAGCGCTGCCGCAACGCATCTCGTTGTTCATCGTGAACACGACGCGGCGCATTTCCCGCTGCCCGAGGATGCAGCATTTGGACGCGCCGGTCGTGCCGCTGGTGAACAGCAGGTACGCGATGTCGTCGGGACGGGCGACAAACTCGGGCTCGCCGCTAGGGTCAGTTCCAAGGCCGGCTTCGAGGAATTGCTCGTAGTCGGTGATCCCCGGCGGGGTGTCTCCCCCGATGGCCACCAGCATCGGCCCCGACGGCATGGCCGCTACGAGATCGGCCATCACCGGTAGGAACTCGTCGGCGCAGAACACGATCGACGGGGCGACGCGGTGTAGCGCATCGTCCATCTCCGTTGGCGAGAGCCGGAAGTTGATGGTGGCCATGATGATTCCGCTGAGTTGGGTGGCAGCGTTCAGCTCGCCGAACTCGATGCTGTTGCGGCTCAACACCGCGATGCGGTCCTGTCGTTTCACCCCGGCCGCGGCCATCGCCGACACCAGTCGGACTGCCCGGTCGCGTAGCTGTGCGTGGGTGATGGTGCGGTGGCCGTGCCGGTAGGCGACGACGTCGGGAAAGCGGACCGCGTTGTCGGTCACGATGTCACCGAGCGTCATGTCACCGCCTTCGGCCATCGTCATGAGTTACCGGCTACTCAACAGCATCGATCCGGCCACCGGTCCGCCGCCCACACCGACGGCCACCACTTCGGGGGTGCGGGGCGCCTGCCGATCGCCGCCCTCGCCCCACAACTGCACACATGCCTCGTGCAGGAAGCCCATGCCGTGCAGTCGGCCGCCGGAGAGTTGACCGCCGCTGGTGTTGATCGGCAGCGCACCGTCCAGAGCGATACGCGAACCGTCGTCAACGAATTCGCCGACCTTGCCGTGCTCGCAGAAGCCCATCGCTTCCAGCCACATCACGGTCAGGAAGGAGAAGCCGTCATAGAGCTGGGCCATATCGACGTCGGCGGGAGTCAGCGTGGTGTGCTCCCAGAGCGTGGCGGCCGAATCGTGGGCGGCCATCGTGGTGATGTCGCTGCGCTGATCCCAGGTCGCCCGCTCGAACATCCCGGGCCCGACGGACTCCACCGTAAGTGGTTGCCGCGGTAGGCCGTTGGCGGCGTCACGGCGGGACACGATCACGGCGGTGGCGCCGTCGCAGGGCACATCGCAGTCATAGAGGCACAGCGGCTCGGAGATCATCCGCGCGCCGAGGTAGTCGTCCATCGTCATCGGTTCGCGATAGACCGCGTCTGGATTGAGTCCGGCGTTGGTGCGTGCGTTGATCGCGATGCGGCCGAGGTGCTCGCGGGTCAGGCCGAAGTCGTGCATGTAGCGCTGGGCGGGCATCGCCAGCCAGTTCGCCGCGGACAATGCGCCAAAGGGCGCCGTCCACTCCAGGTGCGGGGGCAGCGCGCCGCCGCCGAAGAGGACCGAGGCCCGACCGCCGCCGGCCTGTTGCGCGGCGGTGGATTCCCATACCGACCGGTAGACCACGACGTGGTTGGCCAGCCCAAGACTGACCGCCATGCACGCCTCGATCACCGGGCCGATCTGCCCCGCGGTCTCCATCGCCGAGATGTACCAGCGGGAACGCAGTCCGAGTGCGTTGCGGACCTCCTGGACGGTCGCTCCGGAGAATCCGGCGTCCGGCACACCCGGTCCGGGGTAACTCGCGATCCCGTCGACATCATCGACGCTCAGCCCGGCGTCCTCGATCGCCCGCTGCACCGCCTCGAGTGTGAGGTCAAGCCCGGTCCGCCCGAGCCTGCGGCCGACCTGCGACTTGCCCGCTCCCGTCAGCACAGCCTTGCCGTCGAACGGACCACCGGTCACCAGACGAACCGCGCGATCAGCTCGGCGACCGCAGCGGGTTTGTCGACGCCGTCGATTTCCACGGTGTGACGCACGGTCAGGTTCACCGTGTCGTCGGCGACCTTGGCGGCGTCGGCGAGCTCGGACCGGACCCGGATGCGGCTGCCCGCGGTGACCGCGGACAGGAACCGCACCTTGTTCAAGCCGTAATTGATGCCCATCTTGGCATTCTCGACGCGGTAATTATCCTTGCTGACACCGGGGATGAGTGAGAGCGTGAGGAACCCGTGCGCGATCGTTGCGCCGTAAGGGCTTTCGGCCTTGGCCTTCTCGACGTCGACGTGGATCCACTGATGATCCATCGTCACGTCGGCGAACGCGTCGATCCGGCCCTGGTCGATGTCTACCCACCGGCTGACCCCGAGTTCCTGGCCGATCGTCGCCACCGCGTCGTCCGCGGACTTGATCACTTTCACCGGCTGCTCCCGTCGTCTGCCACTGGGCATATCGCTATCTATTTAACGGTATAGACTGACCACACTCGCCGGGCAACCAGCCCGCTACGACGATCAGGGAGACAGATGGCCAAGACCACCTCGCGCGCAGCCATCGTGGCCGCTGCCCGCACGCCGATCGGAACGGCTCGCAAGGGCACGTTGGCCAATATGCCCGCGATCGAGCTCGCCAAGCCCGTCGTACGGGCCGTCGTGGATCGCTCTGGCCTTGACGCGGCGGAGTTCGACGACCTGGTGCTGGCCGAGAGCATGCAGGGCGGCGGCGACAGCGCCCGCTACGTCGCGGTGGCCCTTGGCCTGCTCGACGTTCCCGGGCTCGCCGTGAACCGCCAGTGCGCATCGAGCCTCTCGGCCATCGCCGTGGGCGCCGGTCAGATCGCGTCCGGGATGAGCCGCGCCATCCTGGCCGGAGGTATGGAGTCGCTGTCGACCGGCCCAATCATGCAGAAGCGCAAGCTCTTCACCACGGGCAAGTCGCCCGAGGACTACGAGCAGTGGTTCCCGGAGTCGCATCCGCCGACCGCGGAAGCGCCGGCCATGGACATGTCCATCACCGTCGCTCACAACTGCAACGTGCAGTACGGGATCACCCGCGAAGATCAGGACGAGTGGGCGTTACGCAGCCATCAGCGCGCGGTGAAGGCTATCGATGCCGGCTCATTCGTTGAAGAGATCGTGCCGATCCAGGTGCCGCAGCCCGACGGCAGCACGATCACATTCGCCGAGGACGAGCATCCACGGCGCGGCAGTTCGATGGAGTCGCTTGCCGGGCTGAAAGTGCTGCACCCCGAGATCGAAGGCTTCACCGTGACGGCAGGAAACTCCTCCGGCATCAACGATGCCGCGGCGGTCGTGGCCCTGGCCAGCCCCGACACCCAGCAAGACGTGCTGGCAAGCGTGCTGTCCTGGACGCAGGTCGGACTGGACCCGACGCGGACCGGCAGTGGGCCGATCAAGGCCATCCCCAAGGCGCTCGAGTTGGCGGGCCGCAAGCTCAAGGACGTCGCGCTGTTCGAGATCAACGAGGCATTCGCCGCTCAGGCAGTCGCGTGTGCCCGCGAGCTCGGGCTCGATGAGGAGATCGTCAACGTCTACGGCTCGGGCATCAGCCTGGGCCACCCGATCGCCGCGACCGGCGCCCGCATGGTCACCTCGGCGATCTATGAATTGCGCAGGCGCGGCGGAGGTATCGGCGTGCTGTCCATGTGCGCCGGCGGCGGTATGGGCGCCGCAATGGTCATCGAGGTGGCCTGAGATGACCACACTGATCACCGAGGGACTGTTCCGGGTCGACGGCGAGCGTGCGGTGCTGTTCGCGTCGCGCAGGCGTTCGTCGGGTGCGGTGAAGTTCCCCGCCGAGCGGCCCGAGCTTTTCGACGGCGACCCCGATATCCAGGACGACATCGAGGCGATCGAATTATCTACCACGGGAAAGCTTTACACCTATACGACGCAAGAGTTCCCGCCGCCGTTACCGTACAAGGGCAATCGGGATCCCAAGGTGTTCCGGCCGTACGTGGTGGGCTTCGTCGAGTTGGCCGAGGGGGTGCTGGTCGAGACGCTGATCGTCGACGCGACCGCGGCCGAACTGCGGATCGGCCAGCCCTTGGTGTCGACCACCACCACGCTGGAGACCGCCGACGGTCAGTCGCTGGTGACCTTCGCGTTCCGGCCGGCCGAGGAGAGCTAGAGTCCATCCGGTGACGGACCTGGGCTCCCCGCCCTTCGGGCTTCATCCGCTGCACGGCGTGCACGAGCCGACGACCGGTACTCCGCCGCGACGGCCGCGGTCCGCGCGCCGGACCACGTCGATCGACATGACCCGCGAAGAGGGTTCGCTGGACCCGGTGTATCTGACTGGGCGGGCGCGCGATCTGTGGACGGCGGCCGATGGAACGGCGACCGAGCTCGGCGCCGCGACACTCTCGGCCACCATCGAGCTGATCGCCCGAGTGGTCCGCCACGTCGAGGTGACGCCACCGGTCGCGGCGATGTCCGGGCTGGCGGGCGCACCCGCGATGAGCGGGTTTCGCGCCGCGGCCGACAAGGCGGCTCGCGAGCTGCGGCGGGCCCGCGACCTGCGCTACACGCTGCTCGACGACGTTCCCGTCGCCACGCTGATATCGGGCCATGCGCTGTCGGCATCCAACATGCTCGGCGATGTCGCGAAGTCGGGGTACCTGCCGGTCGCGGATCAGTGTGCGGGTTTTGCGACCGGCGGGCTGCTGCTGAATTCGTTCGAGGCGGGCGATCCCGTGATCGTCACCGGCCCGGCGGCTCCCGACCTCGATCACGGTGACGATCCAGTGGACCCCTGTGCCTGGCACCAGCTGGCGGCATTGCCGCGCCACGCGATGCGTCGCAGACGGCGCATCGATGTCTACAAGGAAAGCGACGGGCGAGCCGGCATCGATGCGATGTTCCGCGATACGTACGTGCGAACCGATGGGGTGGAGACGATCATCCACGAGTACACCCTGGACGCCGTCGTGGACACCGAGACCGGCGTCATCGTCGATTCGCGGGCCACACCGCGAGTGCTGCCCTGGCAGGAATGCCCGGGGGCCGTGGCCAGCGCAGCGCGAATCACCGGAATGACATTGCAGGAACTGCACTTTCGAGTGCGCCGGGAATTGTCCGGCACCAGTACCTGCACCCACCTCAACGATCTGCTGCGCAGCGTCGCCGATGCCGAGGCGCTGATCGACCGGGTGCGCTAACGCAGCATCTGGACAGTCATGCGTTGGCGAACGAGAACGTCAGCGTGCGGCTCACGGTCAGCGTGGCCGCCTCATCCGGCGCGGGTGGCCAGGTCACCTTTCCCTGCAAGATCACCCCGCGAATGTCCCGATAGGCGGTGAAGGTGTCGGCCACGACGCAGGCCCGGACTTCAGCGCGTTGCGTGGCGTCGCCATTCAGCCCGTCAACGGCGACATCGATTGTGGCGGTATCGAAGTCGACCACCCGCACCGGCAGGGCCAGCAGCTGGCCGTCGGCGTCAACGACACAGATCGCGCCGGTCGGACCCTGCCCCAAGAACTTGGCCAGTTCGTCCTCGGCCATCGCAACCGGGCCGCCGCTGCGCGGACTAGGCACGTCGATCGGGGAGAACGGCGGCGCGGACCTCGGTGAGCGTCAGATCGATGAAGCACCGCTTGCCGCTGAGAAGGCGGTCGCGGACCTTCGTCACGACTGACTCCGGCACGCGTTGATCCGGTGAACTTTCGCCGATGAGATCGTCGACCTCGGCCGCGGTCGGTTGGTAGACATGCGCGACGCCACGAGCGGAGACCCAACCCGCGTCGTCGCCGATCAAGCATGCGACCTCGGGAGCCGAGCGCAGGTGTTGGACCTTGGCGCTCTTGGCGTAGGTGGCGAAGTAGAGGCGGCGGATGGCGGCGCGATAGCCGACCGAACGCATGGCGTAGCCGATCGGACGTCGGGCGCCGTCACGGCAGAAGAGAAACACCCGATGGTTGGCACGAATGAGCTCGACCACGTCCGGCGCGTCGAGCGACAGCGGGTTCACGACGCGAGGGGCGTTGCCATCGCGACGATCATCTCGGCGACCACCGCGATCATTTCGTCGCGGTCGACGGCCACCGTCTGCCGGTGGACGGTGTGCCAGGCTCGGTCCAGCAGCCCCATCACCGCGACGCCGATGACCTCCGGTGAATGCACGCCGTTTCCGGCGATCGCCTGGCCAAGCTTCCACGACGCGCGAGACACCATGCGGTTGCGCGAGTTTCGAAAGTCGTCGTCGTCGGGTGCCGAGTGTGCCGACGCGAGGACGAACGCACCATGGTGATCCATGTAGTCGAAGTAGTGACCGACCCAGGCCCGGATGTCGGCCGGACCGAACGCCGCGTCGGCCTCGGCCCATTCCCCGATGACAGCGAGGGCTTCGCGGTAGGCGTTCTTGCCGAGGACGTTGAAGATTTCGCGTTTGTCCTTGAAGTAGGTATAGAAGCCGGCCCGCGAGATGCCGCACGCCTCGGTGATCGCGTTGATCGGCGTACCCGCGTAGCCACGTTCCAGAAAGAGACGGCGACTGGCGTTGAGGATCGCCGAGCGGGTCCGCTCACCGCGGGTGGCATCCAATTCCCGTTCGGCGGCCGAAGCCGAGGTCACCGTCATGCGGCGACCTTATATGACACTGTCGTCAACTGCAATCAATACAGTTCATAGATCAGAGGATGCCTGGAACTGTGCAGACTTGACACAAGTGTCAAGTTACGCGAAGCTCGTAGGCAGGCCAAAGTCGAGCAGCGAGAGGCACCACGATGACGCAGTTCACCGACGCACCGATCTTCGATGCCGATCAGCACATGTACGAGACCCCCGATGCGCTGACGAGGTACCTGCCCAAGCAGTTCCAGCCCAAGGTGCAGTTCGTCCAGATCGGCAGGCACACCCGCATCGCGATCCTGAACAAGATCACCGATTACATGCCGAACCCGACGTTCGACCGGGTCGCCGCCCCCGGCGCGCACGAGAAGTTTTACTCCGGGCAAAACCCCGAGGGTCTGTCGATGCGGGAGATGTCCGGCCGTGGCATCGACACCCCGCCGGGCGCGCGTAACCCCGAGGACCGGATCGCCGAACTAGACCGCCAGGGCGTCGACTCGTGCCTGAACTATCCGACGCTGGCCAACCTCGTCGAGCATTCGGCCGCCGAGGATCCCGACCTGACGGTGGCGATCATCCACGCCCTCAACCAGTGGATGCTCGAGCATTGGGGCTTCAGTCATGCCAGCCGCATCTACTCCACGCCGGTGCTCAACCTCGGCATCGTCGACGAAGCCCGGCGCGAGCTCGCCTACATCCTGGACAACGGCGCCAAGGTCGCGCTCATCAAGCCGGCGCCGGTGAACGGCTACAAGGGCTGGCGCTCCCCCGCCCTGCCCGAGTTCGATCCGTTCTGGCGCGACGTCGAGGACGCGGGGCTGCCAATTGTGTTGCACGCCAGCCAACCTCCCTTGCAGGAGTACATCGACAAGTGGGAGCCGCCGTCGACCAGCAGCGCGTTCGAGATGTCGGCATTCAAATGGACCGCGCTGGGTCACCGGGAGATCGCCGACATGTTGACCAGCCTGATCTGCCACGGCACCCTGACCCGATTCCCGAAGCTGCGGATCGCCAGCGTGGAGAACGGCAGCGCATGGATCAAGCCGCTCTTCGACGACCTGCAGTCGACGTACAACAAGATGCCGCAGAACTTCCCCGAGCATCCCCACGAGGTGTTCCGCCGCAACGTCTGGGTGAGCCCGTTCTGGGAGGGCTCGGTCGCCGACGTGGTGCAGACCGTCGGATGGGACAAGGTGATGTTCGGTTCGGACTGGCCACATCCCGAAGGCCTGGCCGAGCCCAAGCGGTATTGGCAGTACGCCGAGGGCATGGACACCCGTCGCACCTACGACTTCATGGGAGACAACGCCCGTCGATTCATGGGCCTGCCGATCGCCAACCCCGACCCGGCGGCCGTCAAGCCGCCCGCGCTCGCCCACGCCTGAGGCGCCGCCAGCGGTGGTACCGCTCATTTAGTAAGCACTGCTAACTTTTCGTGTAGGCTCGGAATAACCCCATTCGCCGAGACCCACGAAAGGGATCCCGATGGCCAGAACTGACAATGACACGTGGGGCATCAACGAGAGCGTCGGCGCTACCGCGCTGGGGGTTGCCGGTGGGCGGGCGAAAGAGACCGACAGCGCCGATCCGCTGATCAGCGATCCCTACGCAAAGCTGTTCCTCGAGGCAGCCGGCGACGGCATCTGGCAGGTTTATCTGGACGATGAACTGCCGGCCGAATTGGTCGGTGCCGATCCACAATTCGAGGACCGGATGCAGGCGATGCTGGGCTACACGGCTTGCCGGACAAAGTTTTTCGACGAGTACTTTCTCGCGGCGGCCGGCGACGGCATCCGGCAGATCGTGATCCTGGCGGCCGGTCTGGACTCGCGCGCCTGGCGACTCGCGTGGCCTGACGGGTGTGTGGTCTACGAAATCGACCAGCCCAAGGTGCTGGAATTCAAGACCGGCACGCTGGAGTCTCATGCCGTCGACCCGATCGCTTCCCACGTCAGCGTCGGCATCGATCTGCGTCTGGACTGGCCAAAGGCGCTGGCGCAGGCAGGGCTTGACGCATCGGCGCCGACGGCGTGGTCAGCGGAGGGATTGCTGCCGTATCTGACAGCGGACGCCCAGGACCTGTTGTTCGACCGAATCCAGTCGCTCAGCGCTCCCGGGAGCCGGGTCGCTGTCGAAGCTTTCACCAACGAGTTCTTCAGCGCGGAAAGTTTCGCACGCCGCGAGGAGCAGACGGAACGCTACCGGCAGGCCGCAATCAGGCTGGGCGGCAAAGACATCACCGAATCGGGCAACCTGCTCTATGAGGAAGAACGAACGGAGGTCGTCGATTGGCTGCAGGCGCACGGCTGGACTGTCAATGCCGCGACGAGCGCAGAGGACCTGATGGCCGCCAGCAACCGAGCCGTCCCGGTAGGCCTCGATGCCGCGGTCCCCGAAAGCGTGTTCGTCGAAGGCCGGCTGCGCTGACCCCACCGCCCACTCCCCACTCGCTGTCAGTCGCTGGCGGGTAGCGGCTTGGCTTCCTTGAGCGCCAGCGGCGTCGCGCCAACGCTGAGCGACCCGGCGCCGGCCTTGGTGACCAGTACCTCGGCGTCGCCGTCGTCGACGTAGCGCTTGCCCATCGTGCTGCCGTCGGCGAAGGCCGGGTCGGGCGTGACGTCGGCGGGCCGCTGCGCATCCAGTGGCAGCATCGGCCGGCCTCCGCAACGCAGATCGTCCAGGCTCTCAGCGGCCTTGACGACGATCACCTGGGTGTCACACACCTGGCTCTGCAGGCGCGTGCCGTTCTTGATCATGTTGCCTCTCCTTACTTTTCGACGACCACGTCGCGGAGACTTTCGACGATCTCACGGCGAAGCAGCTTTCCCGTTGCATTGGTCGGTAGCTCGTCGCGAAAGACGACCTGGTCGGGGGTACGTGATCCTCGCAGGAACTTGCGGACGTGCTCCCGCAGTTCGTCGGGATCCGGATCGACGCCCGCAGCAGGTACGACCACGGCGACGATGGCCTGCCCCCATTGGGCATCCTCGACACCGACCACCGCGACTTCGCGTACATGAGGATGCTCGACGAGCACGTCTTCGAGCTCGGCGGGCGCAATGTTCTCACCACCCCGAATGATGGTGTCGTCGGAACGACCGGTGATGAAGAGATAGCCAGCCTCGTCGAGGGTGGCGATGTCCCTGGTAGGAAACCAGCCCTCATCATCGAGCACCGAGCCGATGCCGGTGTACTTGCCGGAAACCTGTTCGCCGCGAACGAAGAGTTCACCCGGTTCACCCGGGCCGAGCACGGCGCCGTTCTCGTCACGGATCTGCACCTCGATGCCGGGCACCGGCTGTCCGACCGAACCGAGCCGCTTGGCGAGCAACTCGTCTGGGTTGCCGTGCGCATCGCGGTGGTCGTCGGGGGTGAGTACCGCGACCGTCGAACTCGTTTCGGTAAGACCGTAGGCATTGACGAATCCGACGTGCGGCATCAAGTCAAGTGCCTTGCGCACCAACGGAAGTGCGACCTTCGATCCACCGTAGGCCAGATTGCGCAGCGTCGGCAGCTCGACGGGCTCCCGTTCGAGCGCGGTGACGATGCGGTCCATCATGGTAGGAACCACGGTCGCGGTCGTCACCTTCTCCTCGGCGACGAGGCGCACCCATTCGCGAGCGTCGAAGTTGGCCAGGTACACCATCTTCCGGCCCGCATACAAGTTCGACATCGCAGCGTTGACCCCGGCGATGTGATACGGCGGCACGCAGATCAAGGCCGCATCCGTGTCATCGGCCGAACCGAACTCGACGGTGCCGGTGATGTAGCTGGTGAGGTTGCCGTGGGTCAGCTCGACCGCCTTCGGCTTGGAGGTGGTGCCCGACGTGAACAGCACGATCGCGATGTCGTCGGGATCGGCGAACTCTGCTACGGCGTCGGTGGTGCGTGCCGCGGCCAAGAAGTCCTCGGAGGACATCACGCGCATGCCGGCATCGCCGACCAGTTCGCGGTAACGGTCGTCGACGATCACCAGCGGATGAGGCAGCCGTTCGATCAACTCCCGGACACCCTCGGCGCTCAATCGGTAGTTGATCGGGGTGTACGGAACCGCTGCGCGAGCCGCGGCGAAGATCAGCTGCGGCTGCAGGAGCCCGCCCGACCCGACGTAGGCGACGTGTTCGACCCCGGCGGCGGCAATCACACCCGCTCCCCCGTCGGCCAACGCACTGAGCTCGCCGGTGGTCAACCGATCGGCGCCGTCGACCAGCGCCAGCCGGTCGGGGTCACCCGAAACCGCCATCTCCAACAACAACGAAATGCTCAACGCCTCGGCCTTCATTCACGACTACGCAGATTCTAGGACCCTTTTTAGAATTCGCTATATAGTTATAGGCTTAGTGGCGTCCACGTCAACGCGCACGCTCCCCCGGGGGGCTCCACGTTGCCGCCTGCCGGAAGGAACACGATGAGCAGCACGCCCGACATCGCCATCATCGGCGTTGGACTTCACCCGTTCGGTCGATACGAGGACCGGTCGGCGCTGGAGATGGGCGCCGTAGCGATCAGCAGGGCACTGCGCGATGCCTGGGTGCAGTGGTCGGACGTGGGCAGCCTGTATGCGGGCAGCCTCGAGGTGGCCAATCCCGAGGCGGTGACGGGATTGGCCGGGATGACCGGTCTCCCGGCGAGGGCCACGTTGAGCGGCTGCGCGACCGGTAACTCGCTGTTGACCCTCGCCGCGCGAGACGTCCAACTCGGCGAAGCCGACATTGCGGTCGGCGTCGGGCTGGACAAGCATCCGCGCGGCGCCTTCGGCGCCGACCCCTCGGTTTCGGGGTTGCCGCAATGGTATGGCGATCAGGGCATGTTCCTGACCACGCATTACTTCGGCACCAAGATCATGCGCTACATGCACGATCACGGCATCACCGAGGAGACGCTGGCCCTGGTGGCGGCCAAGAACCTCGAGAATGGGGCGCTGGCGCCGCACGCGTGGCGCCGCAAGCCGATAAGCGTCGACTCGATCCTGAGCTCCCCGATCGTGAATGCCCCACTGCGCCAATACATGTACTGCAATCCGAACGAGGGCGCTGCCGCCGTGGTGGTGTGCCGGGCCGATAAAGCCAAGCAGTACACCGACACTCCGATCTACTTGCGCTCGACTGCGTTGCGCAGCCGCCGCGAGGGCGCCTACGAGCTTCTTCGTACCTCGATCGAGCTGCCCATCGTGCCCGGCACCACCGCGGAGGCCGCCCGCGCCGCCTATGAGTTGGCGGGGATAGGCCCCGAGGACGTCGACGTCGCGCAGCTGCAGGACACCGACTCCGGGTCCGAGATCATCCACATGGCCGAGACGGGGCTCTGCAAGGACGGCGAACAGGAGGCGCTGCTCGCCGACGGCGCCACCAAGATCGGCGGCCGGTTGCCTATCAACACCGACGGTGGCCTGCTGGCCAACGGCGAACCGGTCGGCGCATCCGGGCTTCGTCAGGTCTACGAGCTCGTCCACCAACTGCGCGGCACCGCGGGTGACCGTCAGGTGCCTGGCGATCCGCGGGTCGGGCTGGCCCAGCTGTACGGGGCACCCGGAACCGCGGCCGTCGCCATCCTGTCCAAGTAGCAGCCAACCGAAGGGAGTACCGCCGATGACCGACACCCAGGCGGAATCGCGCCCACGCGCCGAGGTCGACCTCGACCACCACTCGGCCGAATTCCGCGACGACCCCTACAGCCGGTTCCGCGATATGCGCGAATCAGGCTGTCCGGTAGCACATTCCGAGCACTACGATGGTTTCTGGGCGTTGGTCGACTACGCATCGGTCTTCGAAGCGGCCCGCGACGATGACTTGTTCAACTCCTATCCGTCGGTAGGTGTGCCGGCCAGTGAGCTGCCGTTGCCGATCCTGCCGATCGAATCGGACCCGCCAGAGACCCAGGAGTTGCGTGAGGTCACCCTCAAGCGCTTTTCGCCGGGTTCGGCGGAAAGGTTCCGTGCGGCCGCCGTCGAGATGACCAACGAGGCGATCGACGCCTTCATCGAGCGCGGCAAGTGCGATCTCGTCGGTGAGCTGACGACGCCGTTGCCGGCGCGTTTGATCCTGCGGCTGTTGAACTTCGACGAGTCGCGGTTCATGGACTGGGTCGGCTGGGTGCACACCACCGTGCACGACCGTGCCCACGACCCGGAAAAGGCCGGGATCGCGGGGATGGAGATGTTCGGCGAAATCGTCAAGCACATGGAGCAGCGCCGCGCCGAGGGCCTCGGCGATGACCTGTTCAGTGACATCCTGCGCGGAACACTGAACGGCGAACCGCTCGACGATGGCCAGATCACCATGTACACGGTGCTGATGATGCTCGGTGGCATGGACACCACCAGTGGCTTCACCGGCAATGTGCTGTTGCGGCTGTGCAAGGACGCCGAGCTGCGCGCCAAGTTCAAGGCTGATCCGAGTCTGGTGAAGAAATCCACCGATGAGCTGCTGCGCCTGTACACCCCGACCCTCGGCCTGGCGCGCACCGTCTCGCGCGACGCCGAATTCCACGGCCAGCAGCTGTGCCAGGGCGACCGGGCGATCCTGATGTGGGCGGCGGCCAACCGCGACCCCGCGATGTTCGAGAACCCCGACGAACTCGACCTCGACCGCCCGAATGCCAAGAAGCACATGGCTTTCGGCGTGGGTATGCACCGCTGCCTGGGCTCGCACTACGCCAAGTTGATGTTCGACGTGATGGTCACTCAGGTGCTCACTCGGCTACCCGACTTCGAGTTGGCCGGGGAGCCAAGCCTGTTCGAGGACGCGGGCGAGGTGTACGCCGTGCGCAAGCTGCCGGTCAGTTTCACGCCCGGCCCGCGGGTGGGCTGACGGCCGGTCGGGACGGGAGAACACGGTGACGGTTGGCACCATCGCCGGGCTGCTGGACGAGTGCGCCGCCGGCCGGCCGGATCGTCCGCTGCTGCGCGACGTTTCGGGCGAGACACTCACCGTGTCGCAGGTAGCCGGGCTGGCATCGGCCGCCGCGGGATGGTTGCCCGATGTCGGCGTGCGTCCCGGTATGACGGTCGCCTGTCAGCTGCCCTCCCACGTCAACGCGGCGGTGGTGATGCTCGCGCTGGCCCGCATGCCCGTGGTGCAGGCGCCGGTGTTGCACCTCTACCGGCGCCGCGAGGTATGCGCGGCAGTCGACGTCGCACGGGCGGACATCCTGCTGGTCGACGAGTCGACGGCTGCCAATGCTGCGCCGGGGATACCGACGGTCACGGTGCCTCCCGACTTCGTCCACCGGCTGCGGACCTCGCCGGCCGCAGGTGCCGAGTACCAAGCACCCCTCTCGCCGGCGGAGCCGCGCTGGGTGTACTTCACGTCGGGCACCACGGGCCGCCCGAAAGCCGTCCGCCACTCCGACGCCACATTGCTCAGCGCGGCCAGGGGCTTCACCGCTCATCTCGGTGTCGGCACCCATCCGCGCGAGGTCGGCACGATCGCCTTTCCCATCGCACACATCGGCGGCATGGTCTATCTCGCCACCGCCCTGTTCGGCGACTTTCCGGTGGTGCTCATCCCCAAGGTTTCCGCCGACGACCTGCCCCGGGTGCTCGCCGAACACCAGGTGACGGTGACCGGAGCGAGCACCGCGTTCTACCAGATGCTCCTGGCCGCCCAAATGGCCGCGCCGACAAACGAATTACTGATGCCGTCGCTGCGGATGCTGATCGGCGGGGGTGCCGCGTGTCCGCCCGAGGTGCACAGGCAGGTGCGTGAACACCTACGTGTACCCGTCGTGCATGCCTACGGAATGACAGAGGCGCCGATGATCTGCGTCAGCGAGATCACCGACACCGACGAGCAACTGGCCAACAGCGCGGGCCGGCCGATCCCGGGATCGCAGGTGCGCATCGCGGCGAACGGCGAGATCGAGCTGCGCGGCGACAACCTGACTCCGGGATACCTGCAGCACGAGCAGTGGGCCGAGGCTCTCAGCGCGGACGGCTGGTTTCGCAGCGGCGACCGGGGCCACCTTCGACCGGACGGGCGCATCGTGGTCACGGGCCGCACGAAGGATCTGATCATTCGCAAGGGCGAGAACGTCGCCCCCGACGAGATCGAGAACGAACTGCTGGCCCACCCCCTGGTCGACGAGATCGCCGTCCTCGGCCAGCCCGACGAACTGCGCGGTGAGCTGGTATGCGCGGTCGTGCGTCGTTCACCACGCCATCGCGACGTCACCCTCGATGAGCTCTGCACGTTCCTCGACCAACGCGGGCTGATGAAGCAGAAGTGGCCCGAGCGACTCGTCCTCGTCGACGAGTTCCCGCTGACCGGGCTCGGCAAGGTCGCCAAGTCCGAGCTCGCCCGGCAGATCGCAGGAGGAACCCGATGACGGCGTTGTCCGCTGACGAACGTCAGGAACTCGCGCAATCCGTGCGCTCCGCCTGTGAGCGACTGGCATCCGAGGACCGAGTACGCGCCGTCGCCTACGGCGAGGACGGCGATGGCGGCGCAGACGGACATTCCGGCTTCGACACGGTGCTGTGGGACGTGCTGTGCAACCAGGTCGGGGTGGCGGCCATCGCGCTGCCCGAGCACCTCGGCGGTGCCGGTTACGGCGCGTCCGCGCTGGGTGTGGTCGCCCACGAACTCGGCCGCGCGCTGGCCCCGGTGCCGTTCGTCAGTTCCACGGTGCTGGCCACCGGCCTGCTGCTCGACCTGACCGAGCAAGACCCCGATGCCGACAAGCGGCTCACGGGTCTGATCGAAGGTCGCCGCACCGCGGCCGCAGCGCTCACCGGCGACGGCGGGTTGTGGCGTCCGTCCGCGGTGACGCTGCGCGCCGCTCGATCCGCGGACGGGTGGACCATCGACGGCGCGGTGCGCCACGTTCTGGGCGGCGCCGCCGCCGACGACCTCGTCGTCGTCGCCATTGCGGAGGACGGCGAACCGGCGGTGTTCCTGCTTGATCCGGCGGTCGACGGCGTCGTCGCCGAGGCTGAACGCGTGCTCGATGGCACCCGACCGATGGCCACCATCACGCTGAGCGCAGCACCGGCCCTGCGGCTGTCTGGCGACGGCCCCCTCGGCGACGTCGTCGACCGCAACGTCGACATTGCCCTGGCGGTGCTGTCGGCCGAACAGGTGGGCGCGTGCGAACGGGTGCTCGAGATCGCCACCGATTACGCCCGCACCCGCGAACAGTTCGGTCGGCAGATCGGCAGCTTCCAGGCCATCAAGCACAAGTGCGCCGACATGCTGGTCGATCTCGAGTGGGCACGGTCGGCCTCGCAGGCGGCCCTGGATGCCCTGGACGGTTCGGATGCTGCGGCCGCCGGCGAAGCGGACTGGCGCGCGAGCATGGCCAAGGCGGTGTGCTCGGAGGCGCTGCGCAACGCGGCGAAAGCGAATGTCCAGATTCACGGCGGCATTGGCTTCACCTGGGAGGATTCCGCGCACCTGTACTTCCGGCGCGCCCGGACCGACGAGGTGGTGTTCGGCAGCCCGGCTCAGCACTGGGATCGGCTGTCTGCGCTGGACCCGTCGACTCAGCTGTCGGCTTCGCCAGAAGTGACGAAAGACCGCAACGACGTCGACGCCCTACGCGCGGAGATCCGCTCGTTTCTGGACAGCGCGCCGAGGCCGGCCGGTCTGCGGAACTACGGGCCCACACCCACTGCGGATGACGTCGGGCCGGGCCGGATCTGGCACCGCTACCTCGCCGACCACGGCTACGCCTGCCTGCACTGGCCGCGTGAGTTCGGTGGTGCCGCAGCGACGGTGGCCTACCAGGCTGTGTTCGCCGAGGAGTGCGCACGCGCCGACGTGCCCCGTCAGCTGAACATCACCGGTGCCGACCTGGTCGGTCCGGTGCTGATTAAGTTCGGCAGCCAGGAGCAGAAGGACCGCTACCTGGAGCCGATCCGGTTGGGCGACGACGTCTGGTGTCAGTTGTTCTCCGAACCCGGCGCCGGATCAGACCTCGCCGGCGTTCGCACCCGAGCCGAGCGCACCACGACCGGTTGGCGGATCGATGGCCAGAAGGTGTGGAGTTCGGCGGCCGCCTCGGCCCGATTCGGCCTGCTGCTCGCCCGCACGGGTCCAGAAAAGCACCGTGACTTGTCGATGTTCGTTGTGCCCATGGACATCTCGGGGGTCACGGTCCGCCCGTTGACGCAGATGGACGGTGAGAGCAAGTTCAACGAAGTCTTCTTCGACGGCGCTGAACTCGGCGACGACGCCCTGATCGGTGACGTCGGTCAGGGCTGGACCGTGGCGATGGTGACGCTGGGGCGTGAGCGCCTGACATTGGGTTCGCAGGCGGTCTCGATGTTCCGCCTACACGAACGCATGGTCGACGCTGCCCGTGACCGCGACCTGCTCGACCCGATGCTGTCGAGGTCGATGACCCGGCTGTGGGCCCGGATGTGGCTGCTGCGCTACACCTGGCAGCGCGCCATCGACTCCGGCGACCTCACGTCGCCGGCCTTCTCGGTGCTCAAGCTGATGACGTCGGAAACCGATCAGGACCTGGGTGACATGGCCACCGAGGTGCTCGGTACCGATGCGTGCATCGACCCCGCGGAGGACGGCCTGGTGCACCACATGCTGGTCGGGCGGGCGCAGACGATCCTGGGGGGCACCAGCGAGATTCAGCGCAACATCCTCGGTGAGCGGGTGCTCGGGCTCTCCAAAGAACCGCGATGACAGCGAGTTTGACCCCTTTGACCAGGACCGGATTCACCGCCGCGCTGCGCGCTGCGCTGCGCCCCGGAGCGACGGTTGCCCTCGGCGACGGAGTGGGCTCGCTGCGCTGCCTCGACGACGGCGGGTCGGTCGGCGCGGCGCTCAGCGCCGCCGCCAGCGAGGTCGGCTCGGTGCGCCTGGTGCTGGGTTGGCTGCCCGCCCCGATCGACGGCCTCGACGCAGACGCGTTCGCCGAAGTGGTTGCGTTGATGCCCGGTTGGGGCGTGCGCGACGTATTGCACAGCTCGAAGGCGCGTTTCCTGCCGACGCGGCTGGGCGCGATTCCCGCGCTGCTTGCTGATGTGCTGCGGCCCGACGTGCTGCTCACCCGGCTGGCACGTCGAGATGGCTTGCTGCAGTTCGGCACCGAGGTGTCCTGGCAGCGCGAGTTAATCGGCGGCGGCACAAGGACTCTCGCTGTCACCGATACCTCGATGCCCGCGGCGGATGCCGGGCCTGCGCTCGACCCGTCGAGTGTCGAGGTCATCGGCACCGTCGCGACCGGACCGCTGCAAGTACCGCAGCGCGACCCCGAGCCGATTCACGATGCGCTCGCCGATGCGGTGTTGCGGTTGCTCCCCGAAGACGCCCGGATCCAGTACGGGCCGGGACAGCTCGGCACCGCACTGCTGCGCCGGGCACAGGTCCCGTTGCGCATCGACACCGGGCTACTTACCGACGCCGTCGTCGACCTCGACCGACGCGGGCTGCTGGCGGGTACCCCGTCGGCGACATATCTGCTGGGCAGCGACTCGCTCTACGACTGGGCCGACGGGCGCCCCATCCTGCACGGGCTCGACCACACCCACGACCTCACCCGGCTGTCACGCGGCGCACCGCTGGTCGCGGTCAACACCGCCATCGAGATCGACCGATACGGGCAGATCAACGTCGAAGGCATGGGCGACAAGGTAATCGGTGGCATCGGCGGGCACCCTGACTACTGCGCCGCCGCGAGGATGAGCCGCGGCGGACTGTCGATCATCGCCGTTCCGACTCAGGTGAACGGGCGCTCACCCCTGGTCGAGCGGCTCAGCCGGCCCGCCTCCACACCCGCCCACGACGTGGACGTCATCGTCACCGAGTCCGGACACGTCGACCTGCGCGCAGCGGACTGGTCGCAGCGCCGCGCGCTCATCGCCGAATTGTTCACGAAATGAAGGAGATAACGCGCAATGCCTGAAGGTCCCTTGACCGGCAAGGTCGTCCTGGTCACCGGAGGCGGACGCGGTATCGGCCGCGGCCACTGCCTCGAGTTGGCCAAGCAGGGCGCGGCCGTCGTTGTGAACGATCCGGGCGTCGGCCGGGATGGCTCCGCCGGTGAAGGTGCAGGCCCTGCGGCCGACGTGGTAGCCGAAATCGAAGCGTCCGGCGGAAAGGCTGTCGCGCACACGGGTTCGGTGTCGGCCTGGGCCGACGTCGCCGACATGGTATCGACGGCCGTCGACACCTTCGGCTCCCTCACCGGTGTGGTGAACAATGCAGGCATCCTGCGTGATTCGATGGTGGCCGCCTCCAGCGAGGCCGACTGGGACGCCGTCATCGCGGTGCATCTCAAAGGCACCTTCGCCGTCACCCGGCATGCCTGCGAGTACTGGCGGGCACAGTCCAAGGCGGGCAACCCGATCGATGCCCACATCGTCAACACGGTTTCCGGCGCGGGCTTGTGGGGCAATGTCGGGCAGAGTGCCTACGGCGCAGCCAAGGCCGCGATCGCGAACTTGACCATCGTCACCGCCATGGAGGCACGACGTTACGGTGTTGCGGTCAACGCGATCTCCCCGCTGGCGATGTCACGGATGACCGCCGACGTGTTCGGCGCCCGCGCCGACGATCCCGCGCTGGATCCCGCCCGCAGCTCGGCCGTGGTGGCCTGGCTGCAGTCCGCGCAGTCATCCTGGCTGACCGGCCAGATCCTACGCATCAACGGCGACAAGCTCAGCCGCATCCAGGGCTTCACCGAAATGCCGCGCGTCTACCGCGCCAAAGACGGGGCCTCCCTGGCATTTTCGGAGATCGGTCAGGCGGTCAGCTGGCTCTACGGCACCTCTCCCCGTGGGCTGGCCGGGCCGCTGCCGACGGCCTGAATTCGTTACTAGGGCGCGCCACCGTCGGCGTAGATGGTCTGTCCGGTGACGAACGCGCAGATATCCGACAGCAAGAAGGTGATCAGCGCGCCGATCTCGTCCGGCTGGCCGGGGCGACCAAGCGCCGCGTCGAACCCGAAGTCCTCCACCAGCGCCCGCTCGAGGGCCTCGTCGTAGGGATAGCCCTTGCTTTCGGCAACGTATCCGCGAATGGCGTGCAGCGCATCGGATTCCACGGCGCCGGGGGCAACGCTGTTCGCCCGGATGCCCGATTTGCCGTGGGTGCGTGCGATGCCGCGGGTGAACGTCGCAACGGCCGCCTTGAGGCTGGCGTAGGGCAGACGCGGCTCGTGTGGCGAGCGTGCCGAGTACGCGGCGGTGGTCACGATCGCGCCCCCGTTGACCGCGAGGTGTGGCAGCGCGGCTTGCACACTGCGGGTGGTCGCCAACAAGACGTCGTGAAACGCGGTGTCCCAGGCGTCATCGTCGGAGTCGATGGGCATCATCCCGGCGGTGCCCATGGTGATGGCGATGCCGTCGAGTCGGCCGAGTATCCGCACCGCTTCGTCGACGGCGGCCACCGCCGCACCGGGCCGACTCACGTCGAAAGCCAGGCTGTGCGCCGAGGCCGCGCCAGCGGCGACGAGTTCTTCCGTGGCGTTCTTGCCCCGGCCGGCGTCACGCCCGACCACCACGACCGACGCACCCTCGCGCGCCAGCGCCCGTGCTGCCGCCAGTCCCATCCCGGCCGTGCCGCCGACCACGACATAACCCTTGCCGCGTACGCCCAGATCCAACGCTCAACCCCTTGCCACGGCCGGACTGAAATGCCTCAGCGGCCTCTCGACGAATTCGAACACCACCCCGTCGGGCGAGCGCAGGAACGAGACGTACAGCCCCTCGATCTTCGTGCCCGGCAACGGGCACCAGACCGGATCACCCATCACCTCAACGGAATTCGGAACCAAAGACATTGCGGCCTCAGTGTTTTCCACCCGCAGCGCACACCGGTACAACCCCTGACGATTTCCGCCCCACGGCACCGGATCCGCATGACGGGTGTCGGGATGCGCCACAACGGTGAGGGTGAACTGATGCGCGTCCTCGGCGAGTGCATAGCGCGACACCGCGCACTTGACGGGAGTGGGCGACCCGCCGGGCGCGAGTTGGTCGGCGGCCACCTCGACCTGTGCCGGCGCCTGCACCTGGGCGAAACCGATCGCGGTAAGGAACTCTCCGGTGGCCACCGCGTCGATGGCGGCGACGCGGATTCCGGCGAACACTGCCCCCGGCTTGTCGCTCGGTGCTTCGGCGAGCTCGATGACCACGCCGTCCGGATCAAGCGCGAGAACCGACTTGGAGCCCGAGATCAGGCCGTCGACCGGCCCGCCCACGGTGATGCCGGCCGCACGCAACGATGCGACGGTCGCATCGAGATCGGCCACGGTCAGCAGCGTCGACCGGATGCCGGGACGAGTCGGGTCGCTGTTCGGATCAGCTTTCAGCGCGGGCTGGTGAAACTCGATGGCCTCCAAAGCGCAGCCGGCGCGCCCGCCCCGCGAGTCGTAGAGAAACGCTGTGGCACAAAATGTTTCACCGCCAAGGCCCAGGATGGTGCCGTCCGTGGCGACCTTGGGATCGCTGCGCATTCGGGCCGCGAGCCCGAGCTGCGCCGCGTACAGACCCTCAGTGGCGTCCAGCGATTCGCAGTTGAGGTTGACGTGCAGGAAGCGCCGCGCAAGGTCCTCCGAACCCACTACAGCACAACCGAATTGATCTTGAACTCGATGATCTCTTCCTCACTGAAACCCAGCTCGGCCAGCAGCGCGTCGGTGTGCTCACCGTGCTCCGGCGCCCGCTCCAAATCCAGCGGGGTTTCATCGAACTGCACGGGACTGGCCGCCAGGGCGAACTCGATCCCGCTGGTGTTCGTCGCCCGCGGCAGGTACCCGTTCTCGATTGCCTGAGGATCGCTGTGCACCTCGTGGGCGGTGTGCATCACATCCCAGACGCCTTCGAATCCGGCGAAGGCCTGCTCCCAGTGGGCAAGACCCTCGGACTCGAATGTCTTGCGCAGCTCGGCAATGCAGTCGGCCCGGTTACCGAACCTCACGGCCGCGTTGGCATAGCGGGCATCGTCGATCAAGTCGGTGCGGCCGAGCCGGGTGCAGAAGTCCGACCAGAATCGGTCGGCCTGCAGCAGCACAAAGGCGACGAACCTGCCGTCCTTGGTCTTGTACATACTGGCGACCGGGTTGGGCATCTCCTCGAGGTTGAACTTCGGGATGTCTTGTCCGGTGATGCCCGCGCCGACGATGTCGGGTCCGAGCTGCCAGATCGCGGCGTTGAGCAGCGACACGTCGACGACCGACGGCTCCCCGGTCCGCTCTCGCTTGAGCAGGGCACCGGCGATACCCGCGGCTATGGACAGTCCGCCGTAGACGTCACCGAATGCCGGCCGTTGAATCGCCGGGTACGAGCCGTCGCCCAGCGAGTAGGCATCTCCGATTCCGCCGCGTGCCCAGTAGGCTGCCAGGTCGAAACCGCCCTGGGCGGCTAGCTCACCTTTGGTGCCGTATCCGTGGCCGCGGGCATAGATGATCTTCGGGTTCCGGGCCCGGATCTGGTCGACGTCGATGCCCATCCGCTCGCGGGAGTCGGGCAGCAGGTTGGTCAGGAAAACGTCTGCGGTCTCGACGATCTTCAGCAGGAGCTCGAGGCCGTCCGGCGTGCGGGTGTCGATGGCGACACTGCGCTTACCCCGGTTCGGTTGCTCGACGAAATGGTTTACCCCACCGGCACCCGACACGACGCCCGAGCTGATCAGCCCCCGCTGCGGGTCACCAGTCTCGGGATGCTCGATCTTAATGACGTCGGCGCCCCAGTCGGCGAGCACGGCGCCGGCCGCCGGAACGAATGTCCAGGCCGCGATCTCGACCACGCGGATGCCGCTGAGGATGTCGCTCACAGGGGGTATCCGATCGTCTTGGTTTGTAGATGCTGCTCGAAGCCCTCGATGCCGTTCTGCCTGCCGATACCGCTCATCTTGTAGCCCCCGAACGGGGCGTCGGCACCGTAGTACATGCCGCTGTTGATCATCAACGAGCCTGTTCGGATGCGGCGGGCGACGGCCATGGCCCGCTCGTCGGAGCCATGGATTCCGCCGGCCAGACCGTAGGTGGAGTTGTTGGCCAGCTCGACGGCGCCGTCGTCACCGCCGTCGTACGGGGTGATGGACAGCACCGGCCCGAAGATCTCCTCCTGGAAGATCGTGTGGTCGGGCGCGACGTCAGCGATGACGGTCGGCGCCACGAAGAATCCGCGGTCCAGCCCCTCCGGCACGCCGCCGCCGGCGGTGACGCGGCCGCCGTCGCGCTTGGCGATCTCGATGTAGTTCAGCACCCGGGCCTGTTGCTTGGCCGACACCAGCGGACCGCAGAAGGTGTTGGGGTCGGACGGGTCACCGACGGCGAGGGCGCCGAATGTCGCCGAGGCGACCTCGACGGCCTGGTCGTAGTGCGCCCGGGGCACCAGCATCCGCGTGGCCAGCGCGCAGCCCTGCCCGGAGTGCATCAGCGCGCCGAGACAGCCGAGCAACGCCGTGTCCAAGTCGGCATCGTCGAGCACCAGGTACGCCGACTTACCGCCGAGCTCGAGCATGTTGCGCTTCATGGTGTCGGCCGAGAGCCGCTGGATGAGCTTGCCGACCGCGGTCGATCCGGTGAACGACACCATGTCAATGCGCGGGTCGGTGGCGAGCACCTGGGCGATGTCGTTATCCGATGCCGGAACGATGTTGACGACGCCGGCTGGGATGTCGGTCTTCTCGGCGATGATCCGGCCCCATCGCAGCGCGCTCCACGGCGTCTCGATGGCCGGCTTGAGCACCATCGTGTTCCCGGTGGCCAGGATCTGGCCCACCTTGTTGCTGATGATCTCGAACGGGAAGTTCCACGGCGTGATGGCGCCGACGACACCCATCGGTTCCTTGACCACGACGCGGTTGTACGGCACGCCCATCTTGGCGTCCTGATCGAGCATCCGCTCCCAGGTGAACTCCGAGATGTGTTGCGCCGGCCAGCGGATCGCATCGGCCAGCGGCCATTCCAGCTGCGCGATGTAGGTCATCCCCACCGTCGCGCCGACCTCGGCGATCAGCTCGGCGCGGATGTCTTCCTTGTCCTCCTGCAGCGCCTCGTGCAACTGCATCAGGCAGCGTTGACGGAACTCGTGGTTGGTCGACCAGTCGGTGGTGTCGAAGGCGCGCCGTGCGGCGGCGATGGCCTCCTCCATGTCCGCGGCGCTGGCGTCGGTGGCGAACCCGAGCAATTCCTCGTTGGCCGGGTTGAGGTTGTCGACGGTCCTGCCGGTCGACGAGTCCCGCAGCCGCCCATCGATGAACAGCCTGGTCTCGGGATTGAATTGGACAGTTGCAGCGGCGACCGGTGAAGCCGTCATTGGCACTCCCTCACGCAGAATTATCGGCGTGGGCTAGTGTACCTTGTTATAGATAACTGTTTAGCGGATTAAGCCGCGGCTGGCGAGATCGCGAGAACCAACGGAAGGGCAGCCAGTTGTCCGCCCCTGTAGACAGCGCCCGGCAACGCGGTCGCCACCCCGAACACGTATCCAGCATCGCGGCGTACCGCGAGGACTTCCGGAGCTACCTGCGCGACCTGGACGCTGCCGACGAGTGGCGCGCGGCCGCGTTCACCAGCGCCGAGGACGGGCTTGCGCACGACGCCACGGTGATGGCCAGGCTGAACGCCGACGGCTGGAACCGATACGGCTGGCCGGAGGCCGCAGGTGGATTGGGTGGCAACGAGATTCACCGTGCGGTGTATTACGAGGAACTCGGCCACGCGATGCTGCCCATTCCCGCCCAACACTGGACGCTGGAGACGCTCGGCCCCGCTCTGCTGAAGTTCGCCCCCGGTCTGGCCGCGGCATATCTGCCGGGTTACCTCAGCGGCGCCGAGTGGTGGGGTCAGAGTTTCTCCGAACCCGAGTCGGGCAGCGACCTGGCCAGCCTGCGCACCCGCGCGGTCGACGACGGGGCCGGGGGATTTGTCATCAACGGCCAGAAGATCTGGACCAGCCAGGGGCCCACCGCCACGCGCCTGTTGGCGCTGGTCCGTACCGGAACACCCGAGAGCCGGCATCGCGGGCTGACGATGATCATGGTCGACGCCGACGCACCGGGCGTCACCATTCGCCCGATCGCGCTGGCCAGCGGACGCCGCGAGCTGGCCGAGGTGTTCTTCGACGACGTCCGCGTCGACCGTGAGCGCGTGGTCGGCGACGTCGACGGCGGCTGGGCCGTGGCGATGCATCTCATGCAGTTCGAACGAGGCATGTACGGCTATGCGGTGCTCAACAAGGTGCTCACCGAATTGGGTCGACTGCGTGAGCACATGGTGACCAGCGGCTCCACCGATGCGCAGCGTCAGCGCTTCGCCCGGGTGTACGTCGACGTGTCGGCCGCCCAGGCGCACACCGCTACCACCGTGCGTCGCCTGGCCGCAGGCGAGGCGGTCGGCGCCGATAGCAGCATCGACAAACTGTTGTTCGGCCGCGCCGAGAAGGAAGTCAACGACCTCATCCTGGAAATCGAGCGGGAGCACATGATCGCCGGCACGGGCCGCGGCGGCGCGGAACTGGACACCGCGCGGGCGGAGTGGTGGTACTCGCGGGCTGCCACGGTAATGGGCGGCACCGCCGAAGTGCAGCGGGGCATCATCGCCGATCACCTCCTCGGGCTGCCCAAGGAGAAACGATGACGAGGAACGGGCACGGGGCCGACGAGTCGTGGCAGATGGTGGAGGAGGCGGTGTTCCGCCTCTTCGAGGAACTGGCGGGCAAGCACGCCGGTGATCACGTGGCGATCGGTGGGCGGCTGAAAGAGTTGGGCTGGTCGGAGATCGAGGCCGAGTACCCCGTCGAGGCGTACGAATTGTTGTTCCGCGCCCAAGGCAGATCACTGGCCCTGACGGACTGCCTGGACCGAGTCATGTTGGCCGAACTGGCCGGAGTGCTCGACGGTCCCGCAGACCACGTCATGCTGCCGGATCTGGCAGCGGGTTGCGTGCCGGGTTCCGACGCCGGCCGAGCATCGGGCATCGTGCTCGGGCCGCTCGAGGGTCGAATCGTGGTGCCGGTATCCGGACCGACGGGCACTGTGGCCGTAGGCGTGGTCGACGCATCGCGGCTCGACGGCTGGCGCCTGGACACCTTCGACGCGTCGACGTACTGGACCCGGGTGAGCGGATCGGTGGACGCCACCCTGATCGCGGCATCCACCGAATGGAACCAGGCGATCACCGCAGCCCGTCGGGCGCTGGCCACCGAACTGGTGGAACTGGCCGAGCGGGCGCTGCGCATCGCGGTCGAGCACGTCAGCGTGCGCGTCCAGTTCGGCGCACAGATCGGGTCATTCCAATCGCCGCGGCACGCGCTGGCCGACGCGTCGGCGGTGCTGGCAGGAGCGCGGGCGCTGCTGGACGAGTCATGGCGCAACGGCGGCGAGCTGTCGGCGCTCGGCGCCAAGGCCGCCGCGGGCCGGGCGCACCGCGCCGTCAGCGACGTCGCACTGCAGGTGTGCGGCGCGATCGGGCTGACCGCCGAGCATGACCTGCACCGCTACGTCACTCGAGGATTCCAGGTCGACGCGCTCTGCGGGTCACACGATCAGCTCGAGGCGCTCCTCGCCGAGCGCCTCTTCGAAGACCACACCCCCGGCCGCGCCCTGCCCGCCGTCGTGTCGTGGGCCGAGTAAAGGAAGTACATGCGCCGCAACATCTTCGACGAGGTCCACGGCGAGTTCCGGGCGACCGCCAGAAGCTTCTTCGAGCGCGAATGCGTGCCCAACGTGGAGAAGTGGGAACGCGACGGCAAGGTGAGCCGCGAGGCTTGGCTGGCCGCTGGCGAACACGGATTGATCGGCTGGGAGTTCGACGAAAAGTACGGCGGCCTCGGCGTCAAGGACTTCCGGTTCAACCAGATCATCTCCGAGGAGATGTTCCTGACCGGCTCGGTCGGCATCGGCCTCGGCGTGCAGAACGACATCCTGGTGCCCTACCTCAACGATCTGACGACCGACGAGCAGAAGGAGCGCTGGCTGCCCAAGTTCGTCGCCGGCGAGTACATCGGCTCCGTCGCGATGTCCGAACCCGCGGCCGGGTCCGATCTGGCCGGCATCAAGACCACCGCCCAAGACGAGGGTGACCACTGGGTAGTCAACGGCCAGAAGACGTTCATCAGCAATGGGCTGCTGTCCAAGCTCGTACTGACCGCGGTCAAGACCGACCCGTCTGCCCGGCACAAGGGCATCAGCCTGCTGATGATCGAAGACGGCATGGAGGGTTTCACCCGCGGCCGCAAGCTCGACAAGATCGGCCAATACTCCGCCGACACCGCCGAACTGTTCTTCGAGGACGTGCACGTGCCCAAGGAGAACCTGGTGGGAGAGCTCAACCGCGGCTTCTACCACCTAGTCTCCAACCTGCCCAGCGAGCGGGTGGGTGTGGCCTGCTACGCACTACCCGCTGCGCGCCGTGCGCTCGACCTGACCAAGGCCTACGCGCTGGAACGCACCGCATTCGGGCAGCCCATCGGAACGTTCCAAGTCAACAGGCACTTCTTGGCCGAGATGCAGACCAAGCTCGACGCCGCACAGACCTATCTCGATCAATGCGTGCTGTCGGTCAACGACGGCACTCTGAGTGATCAGGACGCCGCCGGGTTGAAATGGTGGACCTCCGAAGTGCAATGGGAGATCATCGACCGCTGCCTGCAGCTGCACGGTGGATACGGCTATATCAACGAGTACGAAGTCGCCAGGCTCTGGCGCGATTCGCGGGTGCAGCGGCTCTACGCCGGCACCACGGAGATCATGAAGGACCTCATGGGACGGGCGATGGGGTACTAAGGGTGGCGTTGCTAACTGGCAGGCCGCGAATCACGTGCTCAGGTAGGGGATTCGACTAATCTTCCAAATAGTCAGTTGTTTGATGGATTTACAGTAGCCGCGGAGGTCGTAATGGAGGTCACCAGTCTTCGGGAACCGAAGATGGCCGATCGAGTGGCCACAGTGCTGCGGCGGATGTTCATCCGCGGCGAGATCACCGAAGGCACCATGTTGCCGCCGGAATCGGAACTGATGGAGCGTTTCGGCGTATCCCGGCCGACACTGCGGGAAGCCTTCCGCGTGCTCGAGTCCGAGTCGCTGATTCAGGTCCAGCGGGGGGTGCGCGGCGGGGCCCGTGTCACCCGCCCCCGGCGCGAGACACTCGCGCGCTACGCCGGCTTGATCCTCGAATACGAAGGCGTCAAGGTAAAGGACGTCTACGACGCCCGGGTGACCCTAGAGGTCCCGATGGTCGAGCAGTTGGCCAAGGACCGCAATCCCAAGGTGATCGCCGAACTCGAGCAGATCGTCGAGCGCGAATCGCAGCTGAATCCCGGCAGCGAAGCCGTCGATCAGCTCACCGACTTCCACGCCGCGATCGCGCGGTTGTCCGGCAACAGCACCCTGCAAATCGTCAGCGACATGCTGCATCACATCATCGAGAAGGCCAACCGGTCGCTGCAGCCCACCAAGGGTACGCGCGCCGAACAGGCGGTACGCCGCTCGGCGAAGACCCACCGCATGGTGCTGGACATGATCAAGGACGGCGACGCCGAGAAGGCCGGCGAGCTCTGGAAGCGCCACCTGCAGAAGGCAGAGGAGTTCGTTCTCACCGGCGCCGAATTGTCCACTGTCGTAGACCTTCTCGAATGACGGGTGTCGACGAGCAGGTAAACGAGCACGATCTCGAAACACCCGACTCGATACAGGTCCGTTTCGGTATCGAGTATGTCGAGTCGCACCCGCCCAAGGCCTTGGCCGTGTTGTCGATGCAGATGCACCGATTCCGCAATCCGTATACCGGCGCTCCCACCGTGGGGCCCTTGGCGATCCTCGTCGACGCCGCCGCCGGGATCGTCAACCACTACCGCAGGCTGCCTGGCCAGTGGACGGTATCCAGTGAGCTGTCGATGGACTTGAGTCCTGACATCGGCGAACTCGACGGTCCCGTCCTGGCCAGCGCACATTCGCCCGGTCCGCTGGGTGCGACGTCGCTGGGGGTCTGCACGCTGACCTACCGCGGAACCGTGATCGGCAACGGCACAGTACGGTCGTTCTTCATCCCCGCCGGCGATGTCGTTCCCCAGTATCGACCGGAGACCCTGCAACGGTCGCCACAGACCGCGCTGTCAGACCTCATGGCCGTCACCGTCGCATCCGACAACGCCGACTGCGTGGTGCTGACGCAGGGTGTCGACCAGAATCTCAACAACGACATCGACATCGTGCACGGTGGGGTGGCGGCGGCCGGACTAGAGCTCGCGGCTTCAGCCGCAATCAACCATGACCGTTCCGGCGGTCTGCTGCAGACCGGGTCTTTGCGGGTGAACTTCTTGCGCCCCTTCTTCGCCGGCGACGAATCCCGCTATGAGGGAACGCAATTGCGAGTGGGCCGTCAGAGTGCCGTCGGCGATGCGCAGGCCATCGGCGACGACGGCAAGGTGGCGATCACCGCGCGGGTCACCGCCTACCGCTGAGGTCGATTGCGCTCACGCGACGACGACTCGGACCTGCGCGACGTTGGCGATCCGGCACGAGCTCGCGGCTGTGTCGCCGTCTCGGTGCGAGTGGACCCGGCCGGTCACGAAATACTCGCCCGGCCGATCAAACGCGTGCTTGGTGGAAAGGCTGACGGACGTCGCCGACCCGTCGATGCCATCGTGGCCGAACGGGAAGAGGCCGGTGCCGTCGAAGTCCCAGTCGGCGGACACGATCGTGCCGGCGCCCGGAGGTACCGTCGCCGAGAGCTCCAGCTCAACCGCCTCTCCCACCGCCGCCTCTGCCCGGTCGCTGCCGTTGACGGTGACCGCGATGACCGCTTGGATGCCGCGACGCTGCGCGGCGTCCGGAGACAGGATCACCTTGTTCTCGACGTAGTCGAAGGCGGTGTCGACGGGCTCGATGCCGTCCTCCACCCACGCGATCAGATCGGCGAGCGACTGCTCGATGTACGGCAGGTAGTCAATCAGCCAGGTGTTGCTGGCCCGGTTGGGCGGCGAGGGCACCATCATCGAGGGGGTGTGCTCGGCGTTCTCGACCCAGCGCAGCCGGAACCGCTCCTTGGCGCCCTCCTGCCCCTGCGCCCGCAGCACGGCCTCGCGGTAGATGATCCCCTGCGACGGCCACAGCGACGAGTCCTTGGTGTGGTGCACCCAGATGAGCTTGCCGCGATAGAGCCCCGAGTACCCGACGCCCATGAGGGCCGACTGCCGCGGCACCGGGTGTTGCGGGAACAGGGGTCGATCATCGATGCGCAAGGAGTCGAACTGTGGCTCGCTCATCAGGTGGTGCCGTGCGAAGTAGTGGAAGGCCAGGAAGTCACGGTTGTCTACCTGTACCTCGTCGCCGGGCAGCACGTCGCTGAACCGGAGCAGGTTGGCCTCGCCCGCAGCGTCGCAGTACAGGACGTCGTCGGCGTGGGCCCCGCAGTAGAGCCGCCGCCCCGCCGCAGCGCCCGTGAGCACGGTGACGCTCGTGCCGAGCCGGTAACCCGTCTCCCCGAGGCCCTCCAGCTCGACCACCATGGGCAGCGAGGGATCTGCCCCGAGGCTGGAGAACACCATGATCAGCAGCCGGAAGTTCTGGTGCCGGGGCTCGAGGAAGCGCGGATCCGCCAGGACGTCGGCGCCCGTGAGCACCTTGGTCACGGTCGCTCGTGTGTTCAGGATGTCGCGCTCGACGAGGCCCGGCTGGTCGAAGCCGACGTAGCCGGGCTTGGTCCAGAAATCGTCGAAGTAGCTGGGGTCCTGCTCGAGCAGCGACGCGGCCATCGAGGTCCAGAGCCACATCTGACCGAGGGGCTTGCCGATCATGTACTCGTCGCCGCGCGGGAATCCCTGCCGGTACAGGCTGGCCAGCTCCTCGCGCTGGTGGGTGGTCAGCCCGACGAAGGGATCGCCATGCCCGCCGGGCGCCATGGCGTCGGCGATCTCATCCGTCTTCTCGCCGAGCAGGCGCTGGCAGTTGAACATCGTGGCGAACGACATCACCTGTGCGCCCTCGATCTTCTCGGTGTTGCCGTGCTCCACGATCGGTCCCCCGCCCATGAACGGCAGCGCGCCGTCCCATGCGTCGGGCGCGTTCTCGAGGCACAGCGGCGACCGCCGTCCTCCGCCCGAACCGCCCCAGACATAGGCGTGGTGCGGCTCCTCGCCGTAGACCTGCGCGCCGACGAACTTGGCCAGTCGGGCTGTCTCGGCGCTGGCGCGGTGCCCGTAGAGCGTCGGGTCGTCGCCCCCTCGGGGGTCGAGGTCGTCACCGATGTGGCCCTGGTTGGACTCCACCATGCAGCCGCCGAGGCGGGCGCACATCCGCAGCCCGCCAAGGAAGTTTGCCATGAGGTCGTTGCCGAAGGCGTTCTCGTGGCCGCCGTGAGCGCCCTCGAGCGGCTGGAGGATCCGCCCGCGGTACTGCCCATTGGTGGGGAACCAGAACGCCCAGCGAGTAGCGGTGTCCGCGAACCCACCGTGGACGTAGCGGTGCGCGATCGGTTCCGATCGCTCTTCGTCGACGTCCACGTACGGCGTTCCGAAGAACCCGTCCGTCGACACGTAACCCGCAACCTCAATCGTGCCGTTCCCGACCTTCGAACGCTGACCAGTCTCGGCCATTGATGTCTCCCCACAGTCGTGTCGCCCGCGACGTCGTTGCCCGCTGAACGCGAAACATTGCGGGTGTCTGCCAACTTTTGCACTCTCTGCCATGCTCTGTCTAGAGTCGTGCAGTGATGACTAAGCCCGCCGCTTCGGCCGCGCCCATCGGGGAAGGTGTCTGGGATCGTCGCCGTCGCCTCGTCGCGGGCGAGATCGAGCAGGTCGCGCTTCGGCTGTTCGCTGAACAGGGCTACGACAACGTCACGACCGACGACATCGCCCGGGCATGCAACATCTCCGCACGGACGTTCTTCCGCTACTTCGCCGCGAAACGCGATGTGCTCCTTGCCGTCCCGCGCCGCAGCCTCATCGTCCTGTGCGACGCGGTGGACCAGCGCCCCGCAAACGAGAACCTCCTCACCTCCTGGCGAGCGGCCGCCATCGGTGTTCTCGGTGGCGACGAGGTCGATCTCGCCCTGATCGAGCAGCTCAAGGTGCTAGTCCGAGACAGTCCCGATCTCGTCGACACGATGAACGGCGACGCCGAGCTCACCGAGCGGTTCGTGCGGACCAACGCCGAGCGGCTCGGCGTTGATTCTGCGACGGACCTGCGTCCGATCATCGTGGCAGGGGCCGTGCGCAACGCGCTCATCGCGGCATTGGACCAGTGGTCCTCCGGCCGGGCCGACGACCTCGAGCGGTCCTTCGAGGAGGCCTTCGACATCCTCGCTCGCCTCGACACGATCGGTGGCCGACGCACCGCCAAGACCTCGCGTTCGCGCACCCGGCGCACGTAGCCGATCCGACTTTCCGATGCGGGGAGTAACGTCGTTGCGCCGCAGGGGCTTTGACGAGTCGGCTACTTCTTAGAGCGCGCGCGGAAGGCCGCGACCCGCTCCTTGAACTCAGGCGTCGAGAATGACGTCAACTCCTCGGCTAGCGCATACTCCAGCACCCCGTGAGCGGCCCGGCTCAGATGCATGTTGAGCGCCACCTTCGACGACCGCAGTGCCTGCGGCGGCAGGGCGGCCAGTCGCTCGCCCAGCGCCAGCGCTTCGTCCAGCACCGCGTGGTCGGCGACGACCTTGGTGACCAGGTTGAGCTTCTCCGCGATCGGCGCGGTGATCCGATCTCCAAGCAGGACATATTCTTTGGCCTTCATCATGCCGATGAGCAATGGCAGCATCGCGGCGCCGCCGTCGCCCGCGGTCAACCCGACCGCGACGTGTGGGTCGGCCAGATAACTGCTCTCCCCCATCACCAGCAGGTCGGACAACAGGGCGATCGAACAACCCAAGCCCACCGCCGGGCCGTTGACCGCGGCTACCAGCGGCTTGGGGAAGTCGATCACCTCGAGGAAGACCGTCCGTGCCTCCTGGATCTGAAACGCGCGGGCCACCTCGTCCTCGATCAAGCGGCCGAACATCACCATGTCACCGCCTGCCGAGAATGCCTTGCCCACCCCGGTGGTCACCACCGCACGCACGTCGTCATCGGCGGACAGCACCCGCCAGATGGTCGCGAAGGCGTGGTGCACCTCCTCGGTGACGGCGTTGAGCGCCTCGGGACGATTGATGCTCACGATGTGGACATTGCCGCGCTTCTCGACCAGCAGCCACGGGGCGAACTCCTCGTAGCCGGACAAGGTGGCGATCTCAGAAGTCGTCATGTGATGTCCCATCAGTTCTTTTCGTTGGAGAGGATAGTGACCGCGGAGACCGCGGTCGGCCCGCCGATGTTGTGGGCCAACGCGACTCGCGCACCGTCGACCTGATTCTCGGCCTCGCCGCGAAGTTGGTTGAATAATTCGTAGCACTGCGCGACGCCGGTTGCTCCCGGCGGATGCCCCTTGGCCTTCAGGCCCCCGCTCGGGTTGATGGGCATCGATCCTCCGACGTAATGCTCGCGGCTCTCGACTAGCTTGTAGGCCTCGAACCTCTCGACGAAGCCGAGGTCCTCGTAACTGATCAGCTCGACACCCGTGAAACAGTCGTGGACTTCGGCGACGTCGACGTCGCGCGGTGTCAAACCCGCCATCCTCATCGCGGCCTTGGCAGCGCGCACGGTCGGGGGGAACGTCGTCATGTCCGCCTTGTGTTGGTGCATCACCCGGTCCATCCCCAGACCCACACCACGCACCCAGACCGGCCGATCGGTGAACCGGTCCACGACCTCCTCGGCGGCCAGGATGACCGCGGCGGCACCGTCGCTCTGCGGGGTGCAGTCGTAAAGCCCGAACGGGTCGACCACCATCGGGGCGGCCAGCGCCTGCTCGACGGTGATCTCGTAGCGCAGTTGGGCTTTCGGGTTCTTCAGCGCGTGGAAATGGTTCTTCACGGCCACCATCGCCATGTGCTCTTTGGTCGCCGGCGACTCGTGCAGATATCGCATCACGTGTAGCGCGAAGTTCGCGGGTGCGACCAGACCCAGCGGGTAGTCCCAGGCGTTGTCCCGGGTCATCGCCGCCCAGTCCCAGAACGTCGTGCTCGACGACGTCTCGCGGACCTTGTCGGCCCCGACCACGAGCACCACGTCGTAGAGACCGGACGCGATGGCCAGTGTTCCGTTGCGGATCGCGTCATTACCTGTGGCACAGGCATTTTCGACGCGCGTTACTGGAATATCCGTCAGGTCGAGGGTGTCGGCCAAGATGCCGGACGGGAACCCGTCGGTGGTCGATAGCTCGCCGAACCACGCGGCCTCGATCTCAGACTTCTCGATGCCCTTGTCCACCTTGGCGACCGCTTCGGCGTAGGCCATCGGAATCAGATCCTTGACACCAAGCTCGAAGTGTTCGGCGAAGGGCGTCATCCCCGCGCCGACGATGGCGACGTTTCTCATGCAACGGCTCCTTCCAGCGTCCGTCCGGGCCAGAATGCGTAACCGTAGTCGGGAATTCCGGCGCGCATGGCGATCTTTCGCAGCACCACCGCACCCGATTGACCGATTGCCGCTTCGCCCGCCGGCACGCCGGTGATCTTCAGCAGCACCCGGACTGGGCTGCCGTCGAGTTGCACCACGGCCAGCGAATACGGACTGGGCAGGTCGGGCACCGGAATCCGCACCGTGGTGTGGGTGTAGACCGTGCCCGTTCGTGGCAGCGGCTCGAGCCGGTACTCGGTCGCCAACTGTCCCGCGTTGTTGACCCGCAGCCGCGGCGGAAACTGCGGGGCGGAGTCGATGCCCGGGCTCTCGTCGAAAACCGCTGCCTCCCAGCGTATCTTCGGCTCAAATGCTCGCGCGTACGCCGGCATCGAGATCGGAATCCCCACGCCCTCGGCAACGCGGAACTTCGGCAGCTCTCGGGGCGAGAACTCGTCGCGGGAGATCCGGAGCGTCGTGGACCCGAACGCGAGGTCGGCCGCGCTGATGCTGGACTGCTCGACCGCGAGCAACAAGCCTTGCGTGCCCGCCTCAATCGCATCGGCCAGCAGCAGGATGATCGCCGCTGCGGAGACAGTGGGGTCGCCCACGGCGTGCGATGTTTCGAAGTCGCTTGCGACCTGAGCGAGCGGCGCGCCTGCTACCGCGGCCAGCGCCAGTTTTCCGGTCAGGCCCAGTCGGGTCAGGGTGGAGCGCACCCCCACCTCGCGTTGCAGCCGGGGGTCGACGTAGGCATGGCGAGCGCCGTCCTCACCCCGGGCCGTCAGCGGCAGACTTCGCGTCTGGCGTGCCGCCGGGGTCAGCGTGGCGCCGCCGTCACCCGTCAGCACCGCGCCGGCCCCCGCCGCGAGATCGTTGTCGTCGGCGGCGACCACCAAGGTGCCGTCGCCGGCGCTGCCGATTTGGTCCAACACCGCGGGCGCACCGCCGAGCACCTCGGCCACGGGGGTGTCGGCCGGCAGGGACAACGCGGCCAACAGCACCGCGCCGTTGCCGCCCTCCAGCAGCGGAAAGTCACGTGACACCAGCACCACGCGTTCCGCCGTGGCGTCGGGATCGGCAGCGCGTCCCGCGGCGACGGCCATGGTCAGCGCGTCCTCGTCTGGTCCCTTGACCCGCCGGTCGCGCACCGTCCAGGGCGGCAGATAGGTGCCGATCGAAAAGACCCGAGTCATAGATCCCCGCTTTTGTGGATGAGCGCGCGTTACATCGCGTAACTAACTAGCTATATAGTTATAGCATTCGACCTCACAGCCTAGCGACGGACGGAAGGGTCAACGAACCGTGGGCAATCCCCATCCTCGCAGTCTGAAGGATCGCGTCGCGCTGGTAACCGGTGCCAGCCGCGGCATCGGCGCCGCCATCGCCGAACGGATCGCCGAAGACGGTGCCGCCGTGGCATTGCTGGCCAAAACTGAGATGCCGAATCCCAAGATCGCGGGCACCCTTGCCGAGACCGCAGACGCCGTGCAACGCGCGGGCGGCCGGGCGCTGCCGTTGGCGTGCGATGTGCGCGACGCGGTCGCGGTCGCATCGGCCGTCGAGGCCGTAGCCGACGCGTTCGGCGGCATCGACATCGTCGTCAATAACGCCGGGGCCCTGGATCTACGGCCGACCGCGCAACTCCCGCCCAAGAACCTGCGCCGGCTGCTGGAGGTCAATGTCGAAGGGCCGTTCGCGGTTGTGCAGGCCGCACTTCCGTACTTGCGCCGGTCGGGCAACGCACACGTGGTCAATATCGCTCCCCCGCTGAACATGGACCCCAGATGGGTTGGTGCCCATGTCGGGCACACCGTGGGCAAGTACGCCCAGAGCCTGCTTACCTTGGGATGGGCCGAGGAGTTCGCCTCGGTGCCGATCGCGGTGAATTCGCTGTGGCCGGCCACCACGATCGCCAGTACGGGAATGATTGTCGCAATGGGCGAGGAAGCGGTGCGGGCGCAGGCTCGCAGCCCGCAGATAATGGCCGAGGCGGTGCACGCGCTGGTCACCCGTCCCGCCGCGGCGTGCAGCGGCCACTTCTACACCGACGAGCAGATCCTTCGCGAGGAGGGCCGCGCCGACCTTTCGGAGTACTTACTGGCCGCGAGCGAGCAGGACCTGACGCCCAACTTCTACCTCCCGTCGGCCCCGGTGCCCACGGTTTAGGAAGCGACTGTGGTGAATTCGTTCGACGCATTGAGCGCCCGTGAGCCCGAGTTGGTCAAGCTGCGCTCCGCCGTGCGGGACTTCTTAGTGTCCGACCGCGCTGAATTCGGGTGGCAGCCCGGCGTCGACTCGTGGCTGGCCGGGTGGGACGAGGAGTTCTCAGCGCGGCTTGGCGCCGCCGGATTCGTCGGCCTGACCATCCCGCAGCGCTACGGCGGCCACGGGCTGGGACATTTGCACCGCTACGTGGTGACCGAGGAGCTGATCGCGGCGGGCGCGCCCGTGGCCGCGCACTGGACCGCCGATCGCCAGGTCGCACCAGGCCTGCTGACCTACGGCAATCAGGAGCAGCGCGAACGTCTGTTGCCCAAAATCGTTGCGGGCCAGCTCTATTCATCGATCGGCATGAGCGAGCACGGCGCCGGGTCCGACCTTGCCGCTGTGCAAACCAAGGCCGTCCGCGCCGACGGCGGCTGGCTACTCTCCGGCAGCAAGGTGTGGACCAGCGGGGCCCACCTTGCACACCAGGTCGTCGTGCTAGCCCGCACCAGCCCGCCGGATCCAGAACACCGCCACGCCGGATTCAGCCAATTCCTGGTGCCTTGCGATGCCGAGGGCGTCCGCATCGAGCCCATCATCTTGATGTCGGGTGCACACCACTTCAACGAGGTGCTGTTCGACCAGGTCTTCGTTCCCGATGCCGACGTGCTCGGCGAAGTCGGCAACGGCTGGCACCAGGTCACCTCCGAGTTGTCGTTCGAACGCAGCGGGCCCGAACGGATCCTGTCCACCGGTCCCCTACTGTTCGCCGCCATCCGCGCACTCAGTCGCGGGCCGGAGCCCGACGACCGCACCGCCGCCGACATCGGCGACCTGATGGCGCGGCTGATCTCGCTGCGGCAGCTGTCGTTGTCGGTGGCCCGCACCCTCACCGACGGCGGCGACGCGGCGAATCAGGCCGCGCTGGTAAAGGACCTCGGCACCCGTTTCGAAGCCGAATCCGTCGGGTTGATCGCAGATCTGCTCGAGGCGGTAACGCCGGATTCCGAATTGACGCCAATGCTGAGGACCGCGTGGCTGCACAAGCCCATGTTCACCCTGCGCGGCGGCACCAACGAGGTGCTCCGCGGCGTGATCGCCCGCGGAATGGGGCTGCGATGAGCGCTCTGGCCGGCGGGGTATTCGCCGTAACCGACTCTCAGGACGACGACACACAGCTGCGCCAACTGATTGACGACCTTGGGCAGCGCTCCTACGACGCCGGTCTGGGCCATCGCGGCATCCCCGACCAGTTCGACGCCGAGCTCTGGCGCAACCTCGAGGAAACAGGGCTGGCCAGGCTGACGAGCACACCGGATATGGGGGCCGGCCCGCACGAGTTGGCCATTGCGCTCTACGGCGTGGCCCGCCACGCCGGTGCGGTGCCGTTGGCCGAAACCGACGCCCTTGCCGGCTGGCTGGGCCAGCAGGTCGGGATCGAGCTACCCGGCGGCCCGCTGACCGTTGCGGTCGCCGACGCCGAAATCGAGGGCGACCGGGTCACCGGCACCGCGGCCGCGGTGCCATGGGCGCGAGCGTGCGCCGCCGCGCTGCTGGCCGTCACCACACCCGCCGGACTCCGGATCGGTGTCATCGACGTGATCGGAGGTGAGCTGCGGGAAGGTCACAACCTGGCAGGCGAACCCCGCGATTCGCTCGTGTTCGACGTGCCGGCCGACCAGTTGCATGACGCCGACCCAGCACTCGGCGCCGAGCTGGCTCGGCGCGGCGCATGGTCACGCTGTGTGCAGACCGTCGGGGTGTTGGACGCCGCCGCAGCGCTGTCGGTTGAGCACACCCGGCAGCGCGTCCAGTTCGGCCGTCCGCTCAGCGCCTTCCAGTCCGTGCAGCAGTCACTGGCCGGCATGGCCGGGGAAATCGAAAGGGCCCGTGCCGCCGCGGAATTGGCCGTCGCAGCCGCTGCCGAGCACGGCTTCGACTCCCCTCACACCGACTACGCCGTCACCGTCGCGAAGGTCGCGGTCGGCCGCGCTGTCGGCCCCGTCACCAGCGTCGCCCATCAGCTGCACGGCGCGATCGGTGTGACCAGTGAGCACCCGCTGTGGCTGTTCACCCTGCGCGCTCAGAGCTGGACCGGGGATTACGGCACGACCGCGAACTACGCGCGGCGACTCGGCCGGCTCGTTCTGGCTGCGGAGGATTCGTGGAACCTGGTGACGGGCGATCTGACTCAATTGGAAATCAACGGTAGGTAAGGAGAACTGGTGACGGTGCAGCAATTCGAGGGCGCGTCGGCGATTGTCAGCGGCGGCGCGGGCGGTCTGGGCGAGGCCACGGTCCGTCGGCTTCATGCCGAGGGTCTTGGTGTGGTGATCGCCGATCTCGCCGTCGACAAGGGCAAGGCTCTGGCCGACGAGCTGGGCGGTCGGGCGCTGTTCGTCAGTACCGACGTGACGAGCGACGACAGCGTGCAGGGTGCCATCGAGCAGGCCAACCAGCTCGGTCGGTTGCGCTACGCGGTCGTTGCGCACGGCGGGTTCGGGGTCGCCCAGCGGATCGTGCAGCGCGATGGCAGCCCCGCCGACATGGCCGGCTTCACCAAGACCATCAACCTGTATCTGAACGGCACCTACAATCTGACCCGGCTGGTAGCGGCGTCGGTAGCCGCCGCCGAACCCCGCGAGGACGGCGAACGGGGTGCCATCGTCATGACCGCCTCGGTCGCGGGCTATGAGGGCCAGATCGGGCAGACCGCCTATGCCGCAGCGAAAGCCGGCGTCATCGGGCTCACCATCGCCGCGGCCCGCGACCTGAGTTCGGTGGGCATCCGGGTCAACACCATCGCACCGGGAACGATGAAGACGCCGATCATGGAGTCGGTCGGTGAGGAGGCAATCGCCAAGTTCGCCGCGAACATCCCCTTCCCGAAACGACTGGGCACTCCTGCCGAGTACGCCGACGCCGTGACGTTCCTGCTGTCCAATGGCTACGTCAACGGCGAGGTGATGCGCCTCGACGGCGCGCAGCGCTTCACTCCGAAGTAACCGGCGCGGGCGGACGGGCCGGCCTCGCGTCAGGCGTAGCGACGCGCTACAACCGGCCCTCCACCCGAAGTTTCGGGTGCACCCAGTCCGGCGAGTTCTTCTGCTTGAACGCCCGGAAGCCTTCGGCCGCCTCGGGACCGAAGAGACTGGTCGTCATGCCGATCCGGTCGTACAGCCCGAGGTAATTGTCCAGGCTCGCCTTGACCAACCCGCGCGCTCCGGGAGCGGTCCGGCAGCACTGCGCGAGCAATTCCTTGGCGACGCTCAACAGGTCGCCATGCGGGACCACCCTGCTCACCATGCCCCAGTCGAGCGCCTCCTCGGCGTTCAGCGTCCGTCCGGTGAACATCAGGTCCTTGGTCCGGACCGGTCCGATCAGCCGGGCCAGCACCTGGCTGTAGTACGTGTCGGCGATGCCACGGAACAATTCCGGGACCCGGAAGACGGCCCGATCGCTCACCACGGCGAGGTCGCTGCACATCGCGATCTGCAGCCCACCACCCTGACAGAGGCCATTGACCGCGGACACGACCGGCTTGGCCGACTGCCGCAGCGTGTCGAACGGCGTGACGTCGGTGCCCAGGATGGAAGCGAAGTCCATCCAGTTGTCCGCTGCTTTCTGACCCATGTCACCTCCCGGCGCAAAAACGTCACCGGTGCCGGTGATGAGCAGGCCCGCGAGGTCGGGATCCGCATTGACGCGACTCACCGCGTAACGGATACCGAAGTACATCGCAGGCGTCATCGCATTCCGCGCCTCGGGGCGGTCCAAGGTGCAAATCGCAAACGCACCTTCACGTTCGAACCTCAGGTAGGGGCTCCCCAACCAATCACCGTCGGGTGGGCGCGGACCGCCATTGGGGCTGTCGGTCATGTGAGATCCCTTCCAAGGCTCGGAGTGTGCCGTCGTCCACCAAATTAGCCAAATAGTTGTATGATTCCAATTCCCCGGCGTAACGTGGCGCACATCACTGCGTCGCGCCCTCACCGTCGCGCAGAGCGCGGCCGATAGCGAGCTACTGGAGGCTTAAAGACATGGGTTCACTGGACGGCAGGGTTGTCTTCATCACCGGAGCCGCTCGCGGGCAAGGCCGTTCGCATGCGGTGATGTGCGCCGAGCAAGGTGCCGACATCGTCGGCATCGACATCTGCGAGAACCTCGACATCGTGCCCTATGCACTTGGCACCGAAGACGATCTCGAGGAGACGGCCCGCCTGGTGGAGAAAACCGGCAGGAAGATGCTCACCCGCAAGGCCGACGTCCGCGATAAAGCCGCGCTGCAGGAGGCGTTCGACGCGGGCGTCGCTGAGTTCGGCCACGTCGACACGGTGCTCGCCAATGCCGGGGTCGTGCTGACGAACGCCGATGAGCGCGACGCGTCAGAGGCGCTGAGGCTGGGGCTCGACATCATGCTCATCGGGGTGTGGAACGCCTTCCAGGTGGCGATCCCCCACATGAAAGAACGTGGCGAGGGCGGCAATCTGATCGCGACGAGTTCGATGATCGCCCTGCTGGACCTCACCGACGGCCGCGGCGGCAGCGACGCCTACCTGATGTCCAAGGTCGCCATCGTCGGCCTGGTCCGCGCGTACGCGGCCATGCTTGCCCCCGACCGTATTCGCGTCAATGCGGTGGCGCCGACGAATTGCGCCACCCCGATGATCACTGACAACCCGGCGCTGTTCAAGGTGATCGAGGACAACCCCCGCATGGTCAATGCGGTCCAGACCGCACTGCCGGACTTGCCGCTGATCGAGCCGCGCGACGTCAGCAACACGATCCTGTTCTTGATCAGCGACGCGGGCCGTTCGTTCACCGGAAGCATGCTGAAGGTGGACGCCGGGATGGACGTGCGGCGAGGCTAGTCGGCGTAGCGGATGCATTACGGAATCGACGGCCGATCAGCGCTGATCGTCGGCGGCAGTAAGGGAATCGGTTTCGAAGCCGCGAAATTGCTTGCCGCAGAGGGTGCCCGGGTGGCAATACTGGCCCGCACCAAGTCCGATATTGACGCCGCCGTCGAAACGATCCGTAACGAGGGTGGCATCGCGATCGGCGTCACCGCCGATGTCAGCAACGCCGAACAGCTCCAGAACGCGGTGCGAGAAGTGACGGCCGCGCATGGGCCGCCTCTCATCGTCATCGGTCAATCCAAGTACCAAAAGCCCGGGGACTTCGCAGACATCAGCGACGTGAACATCTACCGCGAGTCCTTCGACATGCACACCACGAGCCAAATCCTGCTCCTGCACGCGGTGCTGCCCGCGATGAAGGAAGCGGGTTGGGGCCGCTTCGTCCACATCGGTTCAGCCACAGCGAAGGAGCCCACGGGCAGCATCCATCACGTGGTGGCCAATACCAGCCGTCCGTCAACGATCGGATTGCTCAAGACCGTCTCCGACGAGTACGCCCGATACGGCATTACCGTCAATACCGTCGCGCCCGGCTGGATCGAGACCGAGAACGCGCTCGCCTATCTGGATCAGCACGTCGGGGCCAGCACCGAGCAGGAACGACGCGACTTTATGCTCACCGGGGCCCGCGTCCCCGCGGCGCGGATGGGCAGACCGCGCGAAATCGCCTCGCTCATCACCTATCTGTGCTCCGAACCCGCCGGCTACATCACCGGCAACTGGATCGAAGTCGACGGAGGTCTGCACCGATCGGCGTTCTAACCTTTAGGAGAACATGTGGAAACCCTTGGCGCACCTGAACTCTCGTTCGCCAGCCTGCCGATGGCGGCGGACCGTGGGGTGGGGTGGAAGACCGTACGCGACGCCGGGCGGGTGGTGTTCATCGACGGCTGGTTCTACCTATCGCACCGCGAGGACGTGCTTGCCGCGCTGCGCAATCCGGAGTTGTTTCGTCGAAGAAGGCCTTCGACGTACTGGGCGCCCCATTGCCGCTGGTGCCCATCTCGACCGATCCGCCGGAGCACACCCGGTTCCGCAAGATCCTGCAGCCTTTCTTCAGCCCACACACCTTGAACGAGATGCTGCCGTCGCTTCAGAAGCAGGCGATCGAGATCGTCGACGAGATCGCCAAGAAGGGCGAGTGCGAAGTCGTCGCCGAGCTCGCGATTCCCTACCCGTCACAGGTGTTCCTGACGTTGTTCGGACTGCCGTTGGAAGATCGCGACCGGCTCATCGCATGGAAGGACTCGGTCATCGCGCTGGCGGATTCACCGACACTCGAAGGCGCTGACCTAACTGTACTGACCACGGACGTTGGTGACGGCGTGGCGTGGTGACATGACGAAGACCTCCGAGTGAAGTGCGAGCTGTCTAGGAAAGCACTCACTACCGGAGGTCTTCGTGTCCCACCGTAATGCCCCATTGTCAGAAACGGGTCGGCTGCGGCTTGCTCGTTGTGTTGTCGAGGACGGTTGGCCGCTGCGCCGGGCCGCCGAACGTTTCCAGGTCGCGGTAACCACCGCGGCGCGCTGGGCAGGCCGTTATCGCGCACTTGGGGAGGCCGGCATGGCCGACCGCAGCTCTCGGCCCCATCGCAGCCCGAATCGCACACCCACTCGTAGGGAGCGGCGCATTATCAAGGTCCGCGTTACGCGGCGATGGGGGCCTGCGCGAATCGGCTACTTGCTTGGCCTTCATCCCTCGACCGTGCACCGCGTGCTGGCCCGCTACGGGTTGGCCAAACTGCGTTGGCTAGATCGCCCCACCGGCCGTGTCGTTCGCCGCATCGAGGCAACCCAATGCGGCGAAATGGTCCATGTCGATGTCAAAAAGCTCGGCAAGATCCCCGCTGGCGGCGGGTGGCGGATGCTGGGCAAAGCCGTCGGCAAGCGCAACAAACAGGCCGACAAAAGCGGCGGCATCACAACCCAATACCGCAATCCGCGGCGCGGCTATCACTTTCTGCACACCGCCATCGACGGGTACTCCCGGCTGGTCTACAGCGAACTGCTGACCGACGAGCGCAAAGAAACAGCTGCCGCGTTTTGGATCCGCGCGCAATCGTGGTTCAGCGAACGCGGCATAACAGTACGAAAAGTATTGACCGACAACGGCTCCTGCTATCGATCACACGCATTCAGCGATGCGCTGGGCACCGTTGAACATCGCCGGACCCGCCCGTATCGACCCCAGACGAACGGCAAAGTGGAGAGATTTCACCGCACACTGGCCGACGAGTGGGCCTACGCCCGGCTCTACCGCACCGATGCCGAACGCTGTGAGCAATTCACCACCTGGCTACACATCTACAATCATCACCGCGGCCACACGGCACTCAAAGGTCAACCACCCGCTAGCCGCGTACCTAACCTCTCAGGTCAGTACACCTAACCCCCGCAATGGAATTGCTCGCCTACGTCTCCCAGGCGATCAACGAACGAAGGGCCAACCCTGGGCCGGACATCCTGTCCCAGGTGCTCACCGGCGAGGACCCCCTCGACGATACCGAGGCGATGGGGCTGAGCTTCCTGTTCGTGCTCGCCGGGCTGGACACGGTTACGGCGGCGATGAGCACGGCGCTGCTGGAACTCGCCCGCAACCCGGAACTGCGCGCCACCCTGCGTGAGGATCCCGGGCAGATCGATGTCTTCGTCGAGGAGATCGTCCGGTTGGAGCCGCCCGCGCCCATGCTGCCGCGGGTCACCACCGCAGAGGTCACCATCGGGGACATCACCCTGCCCGCGGACACCCAGGTGCGGCTGTGCGTCGGCGCCATCAACCGTGACGACAGCGATGAGATCTCGACCAACGACGTGGTGATGGACGGGAAGGTGCATCGGCACTGGGGCTTCGGTGGCGGACCGCACCGCTGCCTCGGTTCGCACCTGGCCCGCATGGAGCTGAAGCTGATCCTCGACGAGTGGCTCAAGCGCATCCCGGAGTTCTCCCTCGAAGCCGGTTACGAACCGCACATCATCTTCCCCGCGCAGACATTCGCGCTGGAGCGCGTACCGCTGAAGCTCGGGTAGTCGACTAACCCGTCGACGAGTACTTGGCGACAAGCTGCTGTTTGTACAGCTTACCGGCGTCAGTGCGGGGTAGCTGCGCCTCGAAGGAGATCGACCGCGGACATTTATAGTGCGCCAACCGATTTCGCAGCCATTCTAAGAGCTCCGCGGCGAAACCGTCGTTGGCGTCGGCCGGATCGACTGTCTGCACAACGCCTTTGACCGCCTGACCCATCTCGTCATCCGGAATGCCGAATACTGCCGCGTCGAGCACCTTGGGATGGGTGATTAGCAGATCCTCTGCCTCTTGCGGGTAGATGTTCACCCCGCCCGAAATGATCATGTGGTGACGGCGGTCAGTGAGATAGAGATAGCCGTCGGCATCGAGGTACCCGATGTCGCCGACGGTCACCCAGCCGTGCGCGTCGTGTGCCGCCGCCGTCTTCGCGTCGTCCTTGAGGTACTGAAACGAATGTCCGCCCTCGTAATAGATCTCACCCGGTGTGCCGGGCGGTAGCTCCTGGCCGTTCTCGTCCAGGATGTGCGGGATACCGACCAGCGGGCGGCCAACCGAGCCCGGGTGGTCCAGCCAGTCCTCTGCGCGGATGAACGACGCTCCCGCCGCCTCCGACGATGCGTAATACTCGTCGATGATCGGCCCCCACCACTGAATCATCTGTTTCTTGATGTCCACCGGGCACGGCGCGGCCGCATGTACCACCCTCCGCAAGCTGGAAACGTCGTACGACTTGCGCACCGCCTCGGGCAGTTTGAGCATCCGCACGAACATCGCCGGGACGAATTGGCCGTGCGTGATGCCGTAGCGCTGGATGCATTCGAGCGCGTCTTCCGGGTCGAACTTCTCCATGACGACCGTGGTGGCGCCCAGCGACTGCACAACCATCGACCAGAACGACGGCGCGGTGTGATACAGCGGTGCCGGGCTCAGATACACCGACTCGCTGGTGATTCCGACGGCGTTCATCAATGGCATGAGGATGTTGGGCGCTTCGCTCGGCGGTAAGTGCGGAAGCTCGCGGCGAATTCCCTTGGGTCGGCCGGTTGTTCCCGACGAGTACTGCAGCAGATCGCCTTCGCGTTCCTCGGCGATCGGCGTCCCGGGTTGATCGGCAACACATTCCGGGTAGCGATCCCATCCGTCCAGATCGTCGTCGGCGATCAATAGCAGCTCGGGTAGGCCGCCGGGCAGATGCTCGGCGAGGCCTTCGCAGACGCCGCGTGTGGCGCGGGATCCGATCAGCGCCTTGGCTGAACTGTTGTCGACGATGTAGGCCGCCTCGGCGGCAGTCAGGTGAGTGTTGATCAACGCGTAGTACAGACCGCTTCGCCTCGCCGCCCACATCACAGCATGGACGTGTTCATTGTTCTCGAGTATTGCCGCGACGGTATCGCCCTCGCAAAGTCCAGCGGCGTGCCAGAAGTGCGCCAGACGGTTGGCACGTATCTCCAGCTCGGCGAAGTCGATCACCGTGCCGGCCCGAGCAAGGACAAGGGCAGGTTTACCGGATGCGGTGTGATCGCGGATCTCCATGGTGCCAGCTTAGGGACTGTCGATGCAAAAGAGTCGAATCTCCATATTCTGTAAGGGATCTACCGAATATTTCGTCACAAGTGTCAAAAAATAGCCTAGGCTTGGAGGATGGCTCCGACACCATGGGACCCCGAGACCACGGCCGTTATCTGTGTGGAATGCCAGAACGGCGTACTGGGCCCCGAGTCCATATTGCCCGCGTTGGCCGCCGACACCTCCGAACTCGTATCCAGCGTGCACCGACTTCTCGATTCCGCCCGCCAGTTCGGCGCGCGGGTGGTGCATGCGACCTACGAAGGTAGCCTCGGCGGCCGGCCAACTGGGACGGCGCGCCTATGGCGGGCGCTGGATCCGGCAACCGCCCAGTGGACGCCCGGAAGCACGCCCACCACAGTGCTTCCCGAGCTGCTGGCGCCCACCGATCTGGTGCTACCGCGCCATCACGGTCTATTCCCCACGCTCGATTCCGAATTACTGCCCGTGCTCAAGGGCTTGGGCGTGCGCACCATCGTCCTTGCTGGCGTTTCGCTGAACCTGGCGATCACCCACACTGCCGGACATGTCACACAGGCCGGTTTCGACCTCGTCGTCCCACGCGACGCCGTCGGTGGAACCCCCAAGGACTATGCAGAACAGGTGCTGGACAACACTATTGCCGTGCTGGGTCGGCTGACCAAGATCGATAAGCTGATCGAGGAATGGACATCGGTCAGGTCTGACCGTTGACCGTTCGCCACAGCATCTCGGTGGCCGCTATGAGCACCGCTTGGCGCGTCGTCGACGGGACCTCGTTGTGGCGAACCATCAGCCACGAGCGTTCGAGCATCGCCATAATCACGAGGCCGGTAGCCACAGGGTCGAGGTCGGGCGGTGTCGGCGCTATCTTTGCGATGCCCTCACCGAGCGCGGCGGCGGTTCGACGGTGCGAGCGGGCGACTGCGGCGCGGAATTTGCGATCGGGAGGCATGTCCTCGGTGGAGCGGATGACGAACGCACCGTTGCGGTCGAGGTAGTCGAAGTAGTCGGCAACCCAGGCCTCGACGTCCTCCCGGCTGGGCGGGCTCCCCTGCTCCATGAAACCCTCGACAACCGAAAGCGCTTCGCGGTAGGTATCGGTACCGAGCTCGATGAAGAGCTCGGTCTTGTCGGAGAAGTAATAGTAGAAGTTCGCCCGGGTGACAGGTGCGAGGTCGGTGATGTCCCTGATGGTGACGCCCGAAAAACCCTTGCGCGCGAACGCCGTCCGCGCGGCGTCGAGGATTGACTCTCGGGTGCGGTCGGACTTGCGTGTTGGCCGCCGGGGCGAGCCCTCAGGCGCCATGCGTAACCGGTTCGGCTGTGGCCTGCGGTTCGGGATAGAACCCGCTCGCCCACCGGCGCAGCGCGCGAAAGCCCGCCCCCTCCGAGGTCGCGAGGCCCGGCCGTTCGAGATACTCCTGGTGCTCCCAGATCCGGATGTCGTCGGGCAGGGCGACTTTCGCCGCGGCCAGCCGAGCCTCGAAATCACCAGGGCCCTCTGCGTTTTCCTCGCTGATCCAATACCCGGCGAAGATGTCGGACCTGGTGTCGTCGACTGGTGTCGCGCAGATCGAGATGACCCGGATTCCGTCGCGGACGTGTTCGCCGTTGTAGCTGAGACCGATGCCTGACCAATAGATCTCGATCGTGTTCATCGTGTCGCCGTCGCGGTCCAGGCCGTCGCTCCACCTCCGGCCGAAGCCGACCTTGGCCGACCAGGTCGAGCTGTCGGTGCTTTCACGCAGTACCACGGGACTGATCGGGGTGCGATGGACGAATTGGAAGTGGTGGGGATCGACGGCGTTCTCGGCGATCACCTGGGGATGCACCTTTACCCGCTCGTGCCGTGTCCGGCAATCGGCGCCAAACGGGTGGAACCGCCGCGAGCGGACATGATCGCCGAGCACCGCGAAGGCGTCGGGCGCCACCCATAGCGGCTCCCGGCCGGCGCTGTCATGCCAGATCAAGATCGAGTCGTTGAGCTCCGCGACCGGATAGGAACGTACCCGGCGGGCCTTGTTGGGCCGATCCTGGTACGGGATGTGGACATTGCGTCCGGCGCCGTTCCACACCCAGCCGTGAAACGGGCACTGGATCCCTTCTTCGACGACGCACCCACCGTGGGCCAGGCTCGCGCCAAGATGCTGGCAGTGTGCGTCCAGCACCTTCACCACCCCGTCCAGCTGCCGGAAGGCGACCAGATCCCGGCCTAAGTAGTGCATCGGGACCACCTCGGCGACGGCGATGTCAGCACTCCAGGCCACCTGAAACCAACCGGTGGGCAGCATGCTCGGCAGGGTTTGCATTATCCGAACGCCCTTTCCACGCGCAATACCTAAAACAGCCGTATTTCGAGGCTACTCATTTTTGACACTTTTGTCTAAAAGAGCGTGCCGGCCGGCGAATTCCCCCACAGCGACCAATCAGGACGTACAATCACTTGTCTTACTAAGTTAATGATGTTCTGTAGACGGATGTGAGGACGCATGGACTGGGGTCTGCCGTGGCCAGGGCCTGCGCTGGCAGCGCAGGCGGAGACTGCCGGGGCGCAGGCGTTTTGCGCTGGCGAGTTCGCCGACCTCAACGCGTACATCACCGCGACCGAGATGGCCCTCGGGACCTCGCGGGCGTACATCGGTCCGGGAATCGCATATGCATTCGCCCGGTCCCCGTTCGTGCATGCCGCGGCCGTCCGACATCTCTCCACACTCGCGCCGGGCAGGATCTTTCTGGGACTTGGGTCGGGGACCTCGCGAATGAACAAGGACTGGTTCGGCGTCGACGCCACCCACCCCGCACCCCGGATGGCCGAATTAATCGAGGCGATCAGGGCTTTCCTGAACGCCGAGAACGGCGAACGCGTTCGATACGAGGGCCGGTTCTACACGATCGACGCCGACATCCGCGCACCCGTGCTCGGCCGGTTGGACGTGCCCATCTTGATCGGCGCCTTCAACAAGATCATGTTGCGGACGGCAGGTCGCACTGCCGACGGCGTGCTGGGGCATGGTCTGTTCACCGATCGCTGGTGGACCGAACTCGTAGAGCCCGAACTGGCCCGCGGCGCCGAATCAAGCGGACGTGACGCGGCCGAGCTACGCCGCTGGGGCTGGCTGATCACCGCGATCGACAACGACGACCCGGCCCGGGCTATCCGGGACGCGCGGCTGCAGATCGCCTTCTACTTCACCGTGAAGACCTACGACTCACTCGTCGAACTGCACGGCTGGACAGACGAGGTCGCCCGGATCCGATCGGCCTTCCGCAGCGGCCATCCGGAATCGATCGCCGACCACGTCACCGACGATATGCTGTGGTCGATCGCGATCTGCGGCGACGACACACAGGCACGCGAAATGCTGGCGACTCGCAAACGACTGCCCGACAGGACATTTGCATCACCGCCGAGCTTCCTGGTCGGACGCCGACGACGCGCCGGCTATGGTGCGGCAGCGACGCGCGTCCTTTCGCAACTACATTGACGCCAGCCACGGATGCACCAGATGGGCGCCTTAGATGGTGTACTGAGTACTACATGTCGAGTTCAGGAGGTCGCGATGCCAAAGCGGGAACCGCTCGCGCCGATGGCCACGTCACAGAATAACGGCGCGGTGCGGTCGCCGAAGACGGCCGAGATCGTGGCGGACACGTTGCGGCGGATGATCGTCGAGGGACAGCTCAAGGACGGCGACTTCCTTCCCTACGAAGCCGAACTCATGGATCACTTTCAGGTCAGCCGGCCGTCACTGCGAGAAGCGGTGCGAGTCTTGGAGTCCGACCGCCTCGTGGAGGTGCGGCGCGGCTCTCGCACCGGCGCCCGGGTTCGCGTCCCGGGCCCCGAGATCGTCGCGCGGCCGGCAGGCTTCCTGCTCGAGATGGCGGGAACGACGCTCGCGGACGTGATGACGGCACGGATGGGTATTGAACCGTATGCGGCCCGACTGCTCTCAGAGGATGGCACCGCCGCGGCCCACCGCGAGTTACGCGAACTCATCGAGGAGATCCCCGCTGCATGGGAGACCGGCAAATTGGCCGCAGCCTCGACCGCATTGCACCGCCGACTAGTCGAACTGTCGGGCAACGCGACGCTGACCGTGATCGTCGGCATGCTGCACGAGATCTTCGAAAAGCACATGACCGCAGCATTTCTCAGCGTTCAGAACGTCGTGCCCAAGGCTCAGTACACCAAGCTGATGCGGTCGTACACCCGACTCGCCGACTTGGTGGCCGCTCGGGACGGCGCTGAGGCCGAGGCGCATTGGCGGCGACACATGGAGAACGCCAGCGCTGAACTGCTCAAGGGCTACGAGAAGACGAAGGTCCGAGACATCATGCATTGAGTGGGCACCGTGCCCACCCTCATTTGAAGGACATCTGATGCGTAAACCGCTCACCGGAGTTCGCGTGCTAGAGGTCGCCCAGTTCACCTTTGTTCCATCGGCAGGCGCTGTGCTCGCCGACTGGGGCGCCGACGTGGTGAAGATCGAGCATCCTGTCACCGGCGATGCCCAGCGCGGCTTGGTCAAAGTGTTGGGCGCCGCGGCAACTGTACCCGGATCGTCGTTCGCGCCGATCATGGAAGCACCCAACCGCGGAAAGCGCAGTGTGGGCCTGGCCCTGGACAATTCCGAGGCGCGTCCCCTGCTCGACGAACTGATTCGGCGAAGCGACGTATTCCTGACAAATTACCTGCCGTCGTCACGCAAGAAGCTCTCCATCGACGTCGACGACGTCCGCCGAGTGAACCCCGACATCATCTATGTCGTCGGCAACGGCTTCGGTTCCAATGGGCCAGACCGCGACGCAGGCGCCTACGACGCGACAGCCTTCTGGGCCCGCGGCGGCAGCGCGGACGGCCTCACTTCACCGGACGTGCCGCAAACCCCGTTCATGCCCGCCGGAGCGTACGGAGACAACATCGGCGGGATCACCATTGCCGGAGGTGTGGCCGCGGCACTTTACGGCAGACAGACCACGGGGGAACCGTCGGTGCTCGACGTGTCGCTCCTCGCGGTGGGCGCCTGGGCAACGCAATTCAGCGTGAACATGGCGATGCTGATGGGCGGCCCGCTGCCGAAGGTAGAACGGCGAACCCAGGCGCCGGGCAATCCGCTAACCGGTGCCTATCGGACTTCGGACGGAAGGTTCGTCCAGTTGTCGATGTTGCAGCCGACGCGATACTGGCCGGAGTTCTGCCGACTAATGGGTCTGCCCGATCTCGCCGAAGATCCCCGGTTCACCTCGATCGAGGCGATGTCCGAGCACTGCGAAACTGCTCAACACATCGTCGGGGACACGATCGGCAACTTGACCTTCGCCGAGTGCCAAGCCTTATTGCGCAAGGGCAGGGGGCAATGGGCCCCGGTACAGGACGCCTGGGAAATAGCCAATGACGAAGCACTGGCCGCCAACGGTCGTATCGCCGAAATCGTTGATGCCGAAGGTCATCCGCAGAAACTGGTGGCCAATCCGGTGAAGTTCGACGACGACCCGGCAAGCCTGCCCAGAGCGCCGCAGTTCGCCGAGCACACCGACAGCGTGCTGCGCGAATTAGGCATCGATGACGATCGCCTCATCGAACTCAAGATTGCCGGGGCGATCACATGAGCGCGGCGCTGGTCGCACGGTCGATGCCCCACTCAGGCCATGTGCCGAGATGTCCAAGTCTGCCATCCCAGCCTCAGATCGGGTCGAATGATGAGATCAGCCACCGGTTGCCGACCTTGTCCATAGTCACGCGGACGGTGGATGCGGTGTCGGTGGGCGCATCGTTGCCAACGGTTACAGTCTGGTCGACGTACACCAGAGCAACCGCGTGGTTTGGTGTCGCCGACACTGAGGCGGCAGCGGGAACGGTGGCGATCGCCGAGATGTGGTCCTTCTTGGCGCCGGGTACCACCACGTCGCGGACCAGGTCTGCGTAGGAGTCCCTGAACTTACCGGTCAGCCGGTCGCGGGCGGCCCCGAGTTCCTTTTCGACAATGTCGGGCTGGTAGGACAGTATCGCAACTGTAGATTCTTTGGCCGCCGCGACCGACTCGATGCCGGCGGCCCCGGAGCTGCGGACCCACGTGTCTTGCCACTTGAGGTAGCCGGCGCCCACCGCGACCAGCAACGCCAGTATCGGCAGCACCCCGAACACCAACGCCCGGGACCATACAATCCTGCGCTTACGTATCTGGGGCTCAACGTCTTTCGCGTCGCCGGCTTCAGTGTCCTCGGCCTCGGCGGACGCCTCCTCTGCCTCAGCAACGTCTGTTGTTCCGTTCGTGTCGTGTGCGTCACCGGTCGCCTCGAGTTCGTTCGGTGCGCTTTCCGCCTGTTCGGTCGTCTCCCCGACGGCGATGGCTTCTTCTTGCTCAGTGGCGGAATCGATGTCAACCGGCACAGCGGTGGTGCCCTTTCTGGCTCGTAGACTTAGTACTCGGTGCTTGCCGACCTGGAAGTTACTCATAGCACGAATGCGACGTTGGAGACTTTCGCGACGTTTCCGAGCTTTTGCACGGTGATTCGCATTCGCCAATGTCGCAGATCTTGTTCTGCTGCACCAAGATTCGACGTCTTTACCGACACAGCAACCAGCACTTGGGCTTCGTTGGCCGACTGCGACTCCACGCCCGCCTCGATGATTGTTCCTACCGACTTCGACTGCGCCTTCTTGACGACGTCGACGAAGGGTTTAGATCGGTTGGAGAAGTCGTCGTAGAAAGTGCCTGTCGCCGAGTCCAGAATGCGCTGTATGTCGGCGTCGGCGTGCTGCCAGTCGATCGTCGTCAAGTTCAGCGCCCCTTGCCTTGCGACCTGAATCAGGAGCTCGCGCTGTTGATGGGCCTGGTGTGACTGATACATCCGAAACCCGAACCAACCGCCCAGAGCGCCCAAGGAGACTAGTGTGACCGCCCCCCACACCGCCGCCAGCCGCACCGGCGACATCCGCTTCTTCAGCGGCGCAGCGTCTTTCGAGGCATCGTCAACTTCGTCATCGACCGCCGCATCGTCATCATCGGCTTCGCCGACCAGGCCTTGCGCGGCCGGCTCTGAATCTGGGGCCGCGTCGGCCTCCTGCCTTTTCGAGGTGGCCAGGTTGGGCAAATCCGGCGAACCCTGGTCGGTGTCACCGGACGATGCGGGGGTTGTTTCCGTCCGTCCCATATCGCTCAATTCCTCTTGGGAGGCAGCAGCATACTCTGCCATGTTTGCTCCTTCGTAGCTCCGTGGGCCAGGTCGGCTTGGCTGTACATACGCCCGTCTGGTCCCACGTACATACCGGTTGCCGGGTCGTATTGGACGGCGGCGATCGGGGGTGGTGCAGGACCCGGCGGCGACGGTGGTGCGGACTGCCCGGGCGGCTCATCTCCTGGTCTGAGCTGCGGCACATTCTGGCCGCTGTACGTCGCGTTCGGATCCCCCTTCCAGGCAAAGCCGTCGTTCAGGGGGACGTAGGTCTCGTCGCTTTCGCACATCTTGACGGTCGGCGCGCGCTTGCCGGGGCGAGTCTCACACGGCAGATTGCGCGCCCCGCGAACGTTGATCATCGAGTCTTGCGGTATCCGGCAGTAAAGGTCGCCTTTAGGCGGGTCTGGGTAGTCCTCGAAGCTGGCGGCCCGCTGCTGCTGGACAGGCAGGAATCCAGTGACGCAGGGCGGCGGCCAGTTGAGGTTCAGGTTGAAGCTGAGGTAGCCGCCCAAGTAAGGCTGTTTGGTATTCCTATTGGGCACGCCGGTCGCTTGGACGTCGGCGGCCCCCTGCGGCAGCTCCACCAAGATGGCTTCCAGGTTGTCGCGGTAGGTCACTCCCACCTGCCCAACACTGACCAGATTGGCCAGCACGATCGGCAACGTGGGGTTCAACCGGTCGAACAGTTGGCGGGCCTCGGCGGCCGCTGGGCCGCCCGTGTGAAGCAAGCCCGCGACCGCGGAGTCGTTGTCTCGAAGCTGCGAGGTGATAGCCGCCAGGTGGGCGGCCCACGCCTGCACCGCATCCGATGACTGGGACTGGCTGTCCAAGACGGGCTTGGACTCGTCGATCAAGGTAACGAGCGCGTCCAGGTTCTTGCGAGCGTCGATCGCCAGATTGGTCGTCCCTTTGACCAGCCGGGACAGTTCGGGGCCGAGCCCACCGACAGCGACATAGGATTCGTCGACCACCGTTTTGAGGTTGTCGCGCGGGATCGCGGTCAACCCACGATTGGTCGCCTGCAGCAGCGAGTTCAGGTTGGGCGGGACATAGGTGCGGTCCACAGGGATCACGTCGCCGTTTCGCAGCGCCGGCCCGTCCCCCGCGCGCGGTAGCAGTTCGACATATTGCTCGCCGACCGCGGACACGCTGTGTACCTGGGCGCTGAGGTCGGCGGGGATGTGGACATCCGAATCCATCTGCAGCACCGCCTCGGCGCCACTACTGGTTAAGCGCACGTCCCGTACCCGACCCACCTCGACTCCTCGGTAGGTGACGTTGCCCCCTGGGTACAGTCCGCCGGCCTCGGGCAACTGCACCGTGACCGTGTAGCGGTCGACCCCGAAGAACGCGGTCGGCACATGCATGTAGTTGAAGAACATGACGGTGCCCGCGACCACGCTGACAACCGCGAACACCACCAGCTGGATCTTGATTCGCCTAGTGAGCATGATGTCAGCGCCCCTGATCGAAGTGATACGGGACAACCAGGGGGTTGCCGGGGTTGTACGGACCGCCCGCGGTGCATGGGCTGGGCATCTGGCCGATGGTGCGGCCCCACTGCAGCTCAAGCTCGGTCAGATTGCACTCGAACCGGGTACCGGTGAAGAACGATGCGTCCAGCCGGCTCAGCGTCAGGTCGATGACCGCCGTCAGGTTCGCATAGTCGCCGCGCATCCATTTGCTGAGTGTGCTCGTGGGGAACGGGAAGGTTCCGTAGAAATCCAGCGCGCGGGTCAGCGCCGGCCCGGCATCCGCCAGCGACTGCAGCACCGGGCCCAGGTCCTTGAGCTCTTTGACCAGACTTTCCTTGGTCTTGTTGACCGAGTCAGCGGCAAGGGCGCCGAATCTGCTCAGGTCATCGAGAGCGTCGGCCAGCGCGTTTCGCTCGTCTTTCAACACGGTCAAGGCGTTCGGGATGGTCTTCAACGCCTTGTCGATCACCGGTTTCTGGTCAGCGAATTGACCAACCAGGTTGTTGAGGCTTTCCGTTGCGGCGATGATGTCGCCTTTTTGGTCGTCGAGGTAGCCGACGAACTTGTCGAGCTGCCCGAGCAGGCTTCTCAGGTCTGCCTCGCGGCCGGTGAAGGCGGTGCTCAAAGACTTGGTGATGTCCTGGATCTGCCCCAGGCCGCCGCCGTTGAGCACCAGCGAAACCGCGGCCAGCGTCCGTTCGGTAGACGGATAGGTGTCGGACGACAACAGCGGGATCAGCGATCCGTTTTTGAGCTTGCCTTCGGGCGGGGCCCCGGTGGGGGGCGCCAGTTCGACATGCACCGAACCCAGCAGGCTGGTCTGCCCGACCGTGGCGGTCGCGTTGGCCGGCAGGTCGACGCCACCGCTGATCGTCATGGTGACCAGTGCGTGCCAACCCTGAAGCTCGATGTTGCTCACCGTGCCGACGGTGACGTCATTGACCCGAACTCGAGAATTCCGTTCCAGATTTTGCACATCGGGCATCTGCGCTTGGATCGTGTACGAACCGTGGCCACCCCCGCTGGTTCCCGGCAAAGGAAACGAGTTCGCGCCGCGGAACCCGCAACCTGACAGCGCCGTCGCAGCAAGCACCCCTACCAGCCCCATGGCTGCGCGAGACCAGCGCCGTGATCGACTCACTGTACACCTCCGGGAGGCACCATCAGCCCGCGCAGGCCGTCGGCCGGATTGGTCGACACAGGTGCGACGGCCTGCGCGGGCTGATGGTGCCTCCCGGAGGTGCTGCCGGCTGTGGGGGAACATAGTCGGGCCGCAGCCAGTCCTCGCTGTAGGTAATTTCGTTGGGACGAGCCGTGGTTCCGACGAAGAGATTCTCGCCCAGCGGCGGGAAGTTGTACTGACGGTTCTTGAAGATCGGTGCCAGATATTGCACGCAGAGTTTCGCTGACTCTTTGGCGCCGCGACGCGACGCCGCCTGAATCGCGGCGCACAGGAACTGGATTGGGTTGGCGAATTGGTTCACCCCCAACGCTCCGGTCAGCGCGCCTTGCGCGGGTTGGTAGATGTTGAGGAAGTTCTGGAAGGCTGTCGGGGCGACATGCAGAATTTGTTTGACATCGTCGAGGCTTGCGTTCACCGCCTGTGACACCGAAGCCAGCTTGTCGGAGGTGGTACCCAGCGTCTCTCGGTTATCGGCCACGAAGTTTCGGACATCGTCGGCCACGTCGTCGAGGTCGCGAACCGCGTTTCCGACCTCGTTGGGGTCATTGGCCAACAGGTTGGTCACCGCGGCCAGATTCTGGTTCAGTTGTCGCAACACATCGCCGCTGTCACGCAGCGCTGAGACCAGGATCGACAGGTTCTTCAAGGTGCTGAACAGGTCGCTGCTGTGGTCACCGATCGCCGAAATCGCCTGTGACAGCTTGATGAGGGTGTCTCGGATATCCGGGCCCTGACCGCGCAAGTTGTCGGCGGCGGTGTTGATGAATGCCCCCAGGGTGCTGGTGCCGCCCGGCTTGGTGGGCTGCAGCGTCTGCGTCAGCTTCTCGAGCTGCTGGCGCAAGTCGTCGTATTCCACCGGAACCGCGGTACGTTCCTGCGGGATCACCGCCCCGGCCGCCATCACCGCCCCGCCCGTGTAGGCGGGTGTCAACTGGATGGATCGCGGCGTCACGAGCGACGGTGACAGGATCACGGCTTTGGCCTCGGCGGGCACCCGGTATTTGGCGTCGTACCAGAAGGTGATCTTGACGCGGCTGGGCTGGGGTTCGATCTTGTCGACCTTGCCGACGCGCACACCGAGAATGACAACGTCGTCGCCGTTGTAGAGGCCGGTGCTATCCGCGAAGTATCCGGTGACGGTGGTACGTCCGCTGCCGCCGGCCGTCCGCGCCACCGTGGCGATGCCGCCCATCAGCAGCACCACGAGCGCGAAGGCCAAGCCGATCTTGGCGTTACGTGTGTTCATTGTCCGCCGCCTTCACCGGGCAGGTCTGGGGGCGCGATGGCGGGCGCCGGCGGCCCTGGCGGCGGCCCGCCAGGTGGCGGTGCGGGTGGTGGCTCCCGATACGGGTAGCAGCCCGGACCAGGCAAGGCCACACCCGGCGCACCGCACGGATGGTCGCCGGGGTTACCGGTGATGGCGTCCGGGATGTTCATGCGCGGTTCCCCGCCCTGGCCGGTCCGCGGGAACGGTATCGGTAGCGGCGGCGTCGCCGGCTGGCCGACCTCCGGATCGGCGCGCTGCGTGGGCAGTAGCACATTCGGATCCAGGCCAAGGTCGGAGAAAGCCGCATCGATGAACGGCTGCACGAACTGACCGGGCAGCAGGTTGGCGACATAGGCTTCGTAGAACGGCCCGGATGAGACCGTTTCACCCAGCCGCAACGAGAAGCTGTTCAGCCCCGTGAGCGCCTTCTGGACGCGTTCTTTGCGGTTGTCGACGATGGTTAACACCTCGTTGAGCTTGTCCAGCGTCGGCTTGAGGGTATTGCGGTTTTCGGCGATAAAGCCCTTCACCTGCTGGGCGACCGCGGAGAGATTGTTGGAGATCTGGTCCAACGCGCTGCTTTGGCTTTTCAGTTGCACCAACAGCGCGTTGGTCTTGGCGACCAGGTTGACGATCTCGTCGCTGCGCTCGCTCAACACCGTCGTCGCTTTATTAGCGTTACCCAACAGGTCTCGCAGCTGGGTGTCGCGTTCGTCTAGTGACTTCGAGAACCGAGCCAACCCCTGCACCGCGGCCTTGAGGTCGGGCGGAGTATCCGAAAACGTGTCGGCCAGCACCGCCAGCGAGTTGGACAATTGATCGGTCTTCAACCCGCTGATGGTGGTGGTGAGATCTCCCAGCGCGTCGGGCAATTGATAGGCCGGCCTGGTCCGGTCGAGGGGTATCGGGCCAGTCAGCTGCCCGTCTCCCCGCGGGGTGACGGCAAGGAGCTTTGTGCCGAGCACGGTCTTCAATTTGATTGCTGCCTCGGTGCGGTCACCGAGGTGCACGCCGCCGTCGACGTGGAACTTAACCAGCACCCGCGGTCCGTCGAGCTCGACACTCGAGACTTGACCGACCCGGAAACCCGACACCTGAACGGCGCTGCCGGCTACCAGGCCGCCGGCCTCGGCGAAATATGCCGAGTAGGTCCTGCCGGTCTGGAAGAACGGCAGTTTGTCGTAGTTCAGCGCTAGCAACATGACAGTAAAGGTGATGCCGAGGCCGATGGCGCCGATGGTGAGCGGGTTGCGTTCGGAAAAGGTTCTCATCGCGGCGTGCACCTCCCGGTGGCCTGGCCGGCGACCTTGATATACACCGGTTGGCCGCCTTTGCCATTGACCTTCAGAATGGCGTCGCACAGATAGAAGCTGAACCAGTCGCCGGTTAGGCCCTGTCTGTTGAGGATCTTGAACGCGTCAGGCCAGGCGTTGAGGTAGTTGTCGAAGAATTCACGATCGGCCAGCACGGTGCCGGCGGTCCGGTCCGTCTCCCCCACAACCTTTTTCAGCGGCGGGCGGGCCTGCGCCAGCAGGTCGGCGATCGACCCGGCCGCGGCGTTGGCGTATGCCACCCCGTTGCTGATGTCCTGCTTACGGGCTTCGAGGCCTGTCACGAGTTCGGATAGTGAGTCGACAGCCTTGGCGAACTGCTTGCTCTGGCCGCTGAGTGAACCGAGCAGAGAATTCAGATTCGAGATGACCTGGCCGATCAGTTGATCCCGATCGGCCAGAGTGTTGGTCAGGGCCGCGGCTTGGGTGAGAAACGAGCCGATCGTGCCGCCCTGACCCTGAAAAGCCGCGATCAGTTGGCCGGTCAGTTTGTTCACCTGGTCGGGGTCCAACGCGCGGAACAAGGGCCGGAATCCGCCGATCAGCGCATCGAGGTCGAGCGCCGGCTCGGTGCGGTTCAGCGGAATGGTCCCGCCCGGATACAGTCTCTTTATTGCCCCGGCACCCTCTTCGAGTGCCATGTATCTGCCCCCGATGAGGTCGGCGAAGCGGATGGCGGCCCTAGCGCCTTCCGTCAGCACTACCGAGTCGGCAGCGGTGAACTCGACGAGCACCGTGGAATCCGGCTGGATGGAGATGTTCTTGACCTTGCCAACCTCGACACCAGCGATGCGGACGAAGTTTCCGCCCTCCAGCCCGGACACATTCGCGAACACGGCCTTGTAGGTCTTCTCCGGTTGGAAGCGGAGCTGGCCGAAGACGGCGACCAACGCGAACGCGCCCAACAAGCACACGACCAAGTAGATGGCAAGACGCCACGTGGCGCCTACCAAATTCTCTCGCATATCTGCCTTCCTCTATGGCTTCTGCTACCTGTCGCCGTCCGCCGTCAAGGCGCGGGCGCAGCCGGTGGTGGCGGTCCGCACGGCTGGTTGAGGACTCCGCACGTTGCTTGAATCCCGGGCGGCACTAACGGCACGAACGGTTCGGAGCCCGCCGGCGCAGGGCCGGGTTCTCGTGGCCTGCCCGGCGGAGGCGCCGGCGGCAGGCCGGGATACAGCGGTGTTCCGTCCGGAGCGTAGAGCTGCGCACCGTAGGGCGGTGCTCCTGGATACTGGATGGGGCCCGGCGCCGGGTCCGACGGATGGCGGATGCTGGGCGGTTGAGGGGTCCCCCGGGTGACGGGGAAGTAGTTGGTATAGCCGGGGAAGCCGATGCCGGGGTTGGGTCGCACATCCATTCCGGTGCCCCACCCGGAATCGGTGACCAGGTAGCGCTGCGGCCAGTTCTTGGCCACGTCGGGCAAAGATCCGCATCCCGGCTGGCCGCCGGGGCCGCCCTTCATGTCATTGACCGGCAGGTTTTGCGGGTACCGGTATGCGTCCTTGCCTAGCAGCAACCCGACGTCCAAGATCTCGGAGTATCCGTTCGTGCCGCCGGAAGAAGCTACGGCGCCGAAATCGAGGGCGTTTTTCCCGCCGACCAGCGTGCAGGTCAGTTCCGGGTTGTACTTCATCAACAGGCGCGTGGTGGACTCCAGCAAGTTGATGCCGTGCACGAGGTTGTCCCTATTCGGGCCGATCAGGTTGACACCGCCGCGGGAAAGGCCGCTGACGTTGAGCAACAATGAGTCGAGTTGTTTTGCGCTATCGGTGACGGTGACGCTCGTCGTGCTGGCGGCGTCCAGCACCCTCACGATGTTGGCTGCGGCCGCGCTGTAGGTATCGCTGAACCCTTGGAGGGCGCGGTAGTCGGCACGGATCGTCTCGCTGCGCGGATTGATAGCCAGCAGGACCTGGTTGAGGTCGGTGGTGGCCTCGCCGATCGCTTCGCCATTGCCGCGAAATCCGTCGGCCAGCGCGGTGAGCACCGCATTCAGTTTGGGGACGTCGACCTGATTGAGCAGCGCAACGAGGTTCTGGAACACCGTGTTCACTTCGACGCTCACATTGCGCGACTTCACTACCGCTCCCGCCGCCAGCCGTTGTGAGGTTGGGTGGGCAGGGGTAAGCAGGTCCACGTATTTGGCCCCGAAGGCCGTTGGCGCGGTGATCTCGGCGGTGACGTTGGCGGGGATGTAATTGAGCTGCTCTGGGTACAGCTCCAGCTGCAGTTTCACCGGATCGCCCGACTGGATTGACGCGACCCTGCCAACCTGGACGCCGCGCAACTTGACTTTGGCTCCGGGTTCCATGACCAGCCCCGCCCGGTCAGATGTCAGCGTCACCCGGGCATAGGGCCTGAAGTCCCTGTTGAACGCGCCCACCGTCAGCACGATCAGCGCGCAGATGGAGGCCAGAAGAATGAAGGTCCAGATCGCCGGGTGCAGACCGGCCTCGCGCCGTTTGCTCTTCATCGCCGCTACCCGGATAGGTGGAAGTCGCCGGACACACCGTAGGCAGCCAGTGCCACCGCCAACGTCACCGCGACCGCCACGATCAGTGACGTGCGCACGGCACGACCGACCGCTTCACCAACGCCGGCCGGACCGCCCGAGGCGTTGAAGCCGTAGTACGTGTGCACCAGCATGATCGTTACGGCGGAGGCGATGACTTGCAGCAACGACCAGATGAGATCGGTGGGCTGCAGGTAAGTATTGAAATAGTGGTCATACACGCCGGGCGGTTGGTCGTAGACAAAAATGACAAGGCCTCGCGTAGCCATAAACCCGGCCAGCGCAGCCACGCACCACAGCGGAACCACGACGATGACGCCCGCCACTATCCGGGTCGAGACCAGGTAGGTGATCGTTTGGACACCCATCACCTCGAGCGCGTCGATCTCCTCGTTGATCCGCATGGCGCCCAGTTGCGCGGTGGCGCCGGCGCCGATTGTGGCCGCCAAGCCGATATCGGCGATCAGTGGCGAGCTGATACGCGTGTTGATGTAGGCGGAGGCGAAACCGCTCAACGCCTGCACCCCGACATCGGATAGCGATCGGTACAGCTGGATGCCGACGAGTCCGCCGGTTGACATCGTCAAGGTGGCGACGATGACCACGGTGCCGCCGATGATGGCCAGCGCCCCGACGCCCAGACTCATGTTGGCGATCAGGCGGAGCGTCTCCGCCTTGTAGCGGACGCAGGCCTCCCACAGGAAGCCAAGGGCTTTGACGTAGAACGCGGTCTGGCTCCCGAGCCGGTTCCATCCGTCGACAAAACCGCGGACTCGATTCGTCAGCTGCGGCAGCCGGTGCGCCGCCGGGATGGCGGTCACATCGTCGCCTGCGCGGTAATCGCGGTCAGCACCACGTTGATCACGAACAACGCCATGAACGTGTACACCACGGTCTCGTTCACCGCGTTGCCGACGCCTTGCGGACCGCCACCCACGGTGATGCCCTTGTAGCAAGCAATGAGGCCGGCGATGAGACCGAACAGCATCGCCTTGGCGAACGCGACGATCACGTCGGTCAGCCCGACGAGCAGCGTGAGGCTGGCTGTATACGAGCCGGGATTGATGTGCTGAAAGTAGACGGAGAACAAATATTCGGTTATCAAGCCAACGATGGTGATGATGGCGTTCAATACCAACCCGTTGAGTCCCAGCGCCAGCACTCTGGGCACCAGAAGCCGTTGCACCGGGTTGATTCCCATCACTCGCATGGCGTCGACTTCTTCACGGATGGTGCGAGCGCCCAGGTCGGCACACATTGCGGTCGCGCCGGTACCGGCGACTACCAACACCGCCGTTATCGGGCCGAGGTAAACCACGGCGGCTAACGCAGAGCCGGTTCCCGAGGCGTCGGCGGCGCCGATTTCGACGAGCAGGACGTTAATGATGAAAACGGCGAGCGCGTTGAACGGGATCGCCAAGAAGACTGCCGGGGCGGCCGACACCCGAGCCACGAACCACGCCTGATGGATGAACTCACGCCAGGCAAAGGGCGGACGGACCATCTGCGTCGCAATGTCGAGCGACAGCGCGAAGAAGCTACCAACCTCGCGCAGCGGCTTGGTAGCGGAAGCCGCCCACGGGGGAGTACCCGTGAACGCCTCGACCCACGCCGGCGCGGCGCTGGCAGCCGGAATAGGCTCTGTGTCCGTCTCCACTACTAGTGCACCCGTTGGTGTCTAAACTCAGCCCGCATTAAAACGATGAATCCTCCCCGGCAACGGAAAGACAACCCGCTGCCTTCCAATGTGTGGCCCACAGCACAGCGGGACGCTACACCATGACATTGTCACAGGGCAACAAGGAATCGCCTACTCCTAACAACGCAACCCAGTGGATGTCTGTGTAACTATCCTGATTTGCTGTGCGGTCCGACAATTTTGGCTTGGATGTCGCAATCCCTTCGCCCCGAGCGACCTCGCGGCGATCGGCCGCGGACATCGGCAGAGAGCGCTGTCCACCCCGGTACCGTGCAGATATCGCCTGGTATCGTCCTGCCAGCTAGGCAGAAACCTTCGGGGTGTCGCTACTTTCAGGATCCGTTTCAGGGCGACTGAACTGCCGCTAACATATTTGCTGGAAGGTTGGTCTCATTTCAATTATTTAACTGGGATTAGGGTCGGCATTGAATTAGAACCATTGTTAGCCGATTATCTCCGACCGACGTCGTGTCAGGTTAGTCACCGACAGGTAATAAGTATGTTTCGTGAAGGTGTTTGTGCAACTAAGGCTTGTCTTTGTTGCACACCGCAACAAATTAAGAAATCCAGAGATCCAACGTAAATCAGACCGAATGAGTGGTGGTGTATGCCTTATAGTGCCATCCCGACGTCCCGGTCCCGGGCGGCGCGGGGTGTACGACTGGGCAGCCACTGGGTCGCAGTCCAACACGGACCTAGCAGCCGTTGGATCGCGTCGAAGCCCCGACGAAGCGGTGAACAGCGGTTATGCGCGGCGACAAGTCCGAGAACCTGACATCGGTCGGTGCCGCCGCAAACGCCAAAACTCATTACCTAGCGCTCTGGACAACTGCCGACCACGCCCCCATTTGGCCGGGCGGTTAATCGCCGCTCGCGGCGAGGCAGGCGGCCCGTCTTTATTGCGCCGAGGGTCGACGGTGATTCCGTGAACAGGAAAGACGCCAATCGTAGTTGGCTTAGTAAATTATCTATCTATATATCGGATTAGATCATTATCTTTTTTTGATGCATTGCCGAGGAATCTCAAGGGATCCGCCGGGTACTGAACCGCGGTGAGTCACACGCGCTGCTCGATGATTGCTACCTGGTTAACTGGCGGATATAACGTCGTTGGTATGCACGCGGCACGATCGTGTCAGAGCTGACGAACGACGGAGCGGCAGCGCCTTCAACAAGCGTCACCTCGGTGGCGCGGCGGTCGAGTCTAGGAGCCGCACCGTCCGCCACGGACAACGACTACCGAGCAGCAGTTGGTCTTGTCGTTATCACGCCAACTGCATGCCGCGAAGACCGTAGTGTGCTGTTGTGGACCCTCACGCCAGAGTAAGTCGTGCGAAATCGGGGGCCGCCGACTCGCCTGCGGATGAGGGCGAGGCGCGCGAACGTTTGTTGACCGCGGCCGATGCTTGCTACGCCGAGAAGGGGCCGGTGCGTACTCGCATGGGCGATATCGCCCGGCGCGCGGGTGTGCACCGGTCGACGGTGTACTACCACTTCCCGAACAAGGACGCCCTGCTGGCGGCCTCCTTTGTGCGAGTGCTCGGCGCCACGCTGCAAGCCGTTGAGCAATGCTGGCAGACTGACGAACCTTTCCTGGCTCAGCTCGTCGCAGCTTGCCTGCGGGGGATCGACATCGCCCGCGGCTCACCGATACTGCGATCACTAGTCGAAGACCACCAAGCCCTTGGTGCTGCCTATCACGCCGCCGAAGGCTCCGAGTTGTGGAGAGCCAAACTCGCTGACGCGCTCGTGCGGCGCCTCGAGGCTGCTGCCGCCGCCGGCGAGATTCGCCGCGATCTTCGCGCCGACACCCTCGCGCGCTGGGTTGTCCGCATTAGCTTCAGCCTTATTGCTGAACCCGCCACGCCTGAAGACGCTGGTGACGAGGGCGTGCTGCGCAATCTGCTCGTCGCGTCGCTAAAGCCTCGCAGATAGCCAAGCCGGCTACGTCGACTCGCGACCCTGGTGGCTGGTCGGTCAGCGCCGGCCAAAACCCCTGCTGTCCTTAGCCGCCAGGATGGCGGGCTATCCGGTTGCATTACCTCGCCGAAAGGCCTTACTTCACAGCATGATTCACATATCTCGAGCGCGGTCGCGTGCGAGCGGTGGACGCGACTCGATTGCGGTCCGATAGATCAATTCGCAAAACCATCGCGATATCCAGCGATCACAGCACAAAAGTTGGGTACCGTTGTTTCGATCGAGCCAACAGCTCGCAGAGTGATCTGCTGCCGACGGGTCTGGGCGGTGCCTACATTGCTCTCATCGCGGGCTCGGCACAGGTGGCGAAACGAAGCGAGGTGCGCTCGTGCACAAGCGGTTCAGCAACGCGTCCGCAGCTGTCGTCGTAGCGGCGAGTATCAGCGCATGCTCGTCGTCACCAGGCGCAACAGCACCTCAGCCGGGAACACTGCCCGCCGGAACCGCGCAGGTGATGATCAACGATCAGGCGCTTCCGATGACCCATGCGGTGACATGCATGCCGGTTGGACCGCTAACAATGATCACTACCGGTGACACCGCGGCAGGTACGAACGCGGTTGTCTCCAACCAAAATTCGCTCACTGCCAAGTCAGTCAATATCACCGATCTGGGCGGATTCACCGGCAGTTACACGCACGGCCTCGACGGCAAAGCCGACGTCACCATGAATGGTTACACGTATACCATCCGTGGGAACGCCGAAGGCTTCGACATCAACAACCCCAGCATGAGGGCCGCCGGCACATTCACGATAAAAGTCGCGTGCTAGGACACTAAGCTAACTCCTCAGATCCGGGCGCCAACGACGGCCGACCCCTGCTCTATTCCGGAGGGTGGGCCGGCGGCGGGTACACGCCCCTCAGGATCCAGGGCAGCCAGTTGAAGCCGAACTCGAGTTCGTCGCTGGCGTCATAGTCAGGGCTGGGGTCGAGCGGAATGTTCTGGCCCTCGGTGCTCGCCGGTGTTGCCCCCCCAACCCCTTGGGGCTGCCCGTAAACCGCCACCACAACGGTGCGATCCGGACTGTTTTCCGACCACACCCCCATTTGGCTGTGGGCGCAGTTGGACATGATGTTGAAATAGGCTGGGTCGTGGTACCACCGGTTGATCAAATCGTTCCCGCTGATTGCGATTGACTGATTGATCGCCACCGTTTCGGCCACCGGGCCATGGAAGCCGGCCGCATTGGCACGGTCTTGTGGCGTGGACCCGTCTGAGCCGATATCACCGTCTAGCGCGCGGCTGTTCAGCACATCCTCCGTGTGCCGCTGCGCAGCACGTTGCAGCTGCGGACTGATCCTAACGTCGTTGGTGCAGCCTGCTTGATGCTGCACGGTGAAGACGTTGGCGACGACACCGTCATTGAGTCGCTTATTGTTCGGGATAAGCGTGTTGTTGTCGCCATCCGCATGCGCGACGGGAATTCCCAGGAGGACAGCGGCGGCAACCACCGAGGCAGGCACGGGCAGTGGCCGATAGTGCATGTCCAAACTCCTCCTTGTTAGCCGCGAGGTGGCAGTACGGGTCGGCGGACTTCGTGCGAGCAAAGCACAGCCTTGGCGGGGACCGCGTAATCGGATTTGGCATCGCCGAAACGGCGGTCGCGCGCCGTCTCTACAGCCGATATCATTGCGGCGCAAGACGACCCCAGCATGGACGTAGGCTACCCACGGCGCAGCGGCGACGTCTAGTGATTTATTAAAATAGTTAGATGTTATTTTAGCGGCGCCCGGGTCGCCGCCCCGACATCACGATCGCCGCCATCGCTACCTGCCAAGCCGCGATTGACCCAATTGCTTTGGTAGTCAAGCCGTCGGCAGCGGAGTTTCGACCGCGGACTGGCAGGTCGCGATCGGTGTCGGCGGGACGGTTGAAGTAGTCCAGCCCCACTCTCGGCCAGCGGGGTGGCAAACCTCACATCAAAAACATACAACTATATATCTAATTCACGCGTAGCATCCAGGAGCAGCTGGACCTGCGTGTCACGGTCCCTACGTTAGAGCGAGGTTGAGCACCGTGAGTGACGTCGTGTCTATTGGCACTTACCTTCCGCCCTGGACGACTGGTGTGGGTAACCATCCTCGTCGGGTCAAGGGACCCGACGAGGATGCACTGACCATGGCTGTCGCCGCCGGTCGCGCCGCCGATCCGGCGGCCTCTGCGCAACGCGTCGTTCTCGTCTCGCGTGACTTTCCCCTGCTGGAGGGTGGCAACGGTGCTGTGCTGCTCGCCGGTCTTTCGTTGTCCGCCGACATTCCGGTGACCGAGGTTCTCGGAGGGGCGCCGGGGGTGCTCGACCAGATCACGTCTGCCCCCGCCGGCACGCTCGTCATCTCCGCCGATGACACCGATGCCGTCGCCTCCGCCGCCGCGGTGCTGACCGGAGTCGATGGTTCGGGTGCGGCGTTGACAACGGTCGCTCGACAGACCCGCAGCCTGCCGACGATGGCGCGTGGGCAGGACGGGGAGCGGCACGTGTATGCCGATCCGCGGTTGCAGCGTGAGGTTGGGGTGAAGTCGACGCTGGCCCGGCTGGGACTCGACGGGACACAGTCCGTCGCCGCGGTCGCAGGAGTCGCGGCAGGACAACTCGGGGGTGGTTTCGATACGGGCGCCGCGGCCGAAGACGCGACGGTCTCGGCGGCCGCACTGATCCGCGTCCTGGCCGCGGCCATCGAGAAGGGCACAGCGGGTTTGGTGCTGGCTATCGAGCAGTCCAGCGTGACCGCCGCGCAACTGGAGTTGAGCGCGCGATTGCCGACGATCACCCGCGATGAGGTGACGGGTCGCGATCTGCCTAGCTTTCGGACGGCCGAGGGCATCGGCATCCCGATTTCGCTGGCCGCTTATGCGCGTGCGTTCGATCCCAAGCTGCGTTGGGAGGCTGCGGTATTCGAGGAGCGGCCCGGTATCGACTCCGCACCGCAGTTCCCGCCTCGCGCTCGGGTCGATGACAACGGTGTGCTGGCCACCGATTATCGGCTCGAGCCGTTGCCGCGCACCGGCACCGTTTACACCCACACCACGGTGCGGATCCCGGTACCCGATCTGCCCGGCCCGTATTCGCTGGCGGTTGTCCAGCTCGACGGCAGCCCGGTCCGAGTGCTGCTCAAGGTGACTGGGGTTCCGGCCGGAGAAGCCACCATCGGCCAGGCCGGTACGGTGGTGCTCCGCCGGATCGCCACCCGCGCCGGAATTCCGGACTACGGCTACGCATTCTGGCCCGGTCGCGATTCACGAGGAGTACTGGCATGAGAAACGTCGCGATCGTCGGGGCCGGAATGACTGCGTTCGGCGAGCACTTCGACCTGGGGATCAAAGATCTGATCCCGATGGCATACGCCGAGTGCGTCGCCAACGTCGACAAGGGCATCAGCAAGTCCGAGGTGCAGGCGGTCTGGTTCGGGGAGTTGACCACAACAGATGGTTCCCCTGCGGCCATTCTGGCCGACACCCTCGACCTCACCGGTATCCCGGTGACTAGAGTCGAAAATGCCTGCGCCACCGGCAATGACGCCATCCGCAACGGCGTGCTGGCGATCGCCTCGGGTGCCTACGACGTGGTGCTGGTGGTGGGTGCGGACAAGGTCCGCGAGACCGCGACGAACGCGACGTTCTGGGAGTGGGCCGGGCTGACGCGCGACACCGCGTGGGACTACCCATTAGGGTTGGTCGCCCCGGCCAACTTCGCATTGCATGTCACCCGGTACCTGCACGAGTCGCCGGCCACCAAGGAGCACATGGCGATGGTGGCGGTGAAGAACCACTTCCATGCCCTGAACAATCCGAAAGCCCAACTGCGCTTTGAGATCACCGTCGAGCAGGCATTGGTCGCGCCGATCATTGCCGACCCGTTCGGGCTCTATGACTGCACGCCGCAGAGTGACGGTGCCGCCGCGGTGATTCTGGCTGCCGAGGACGTCGTCGACCGTTACACCGACAGCCCGGTGTGGGTGCGCGGCGTCGGGTTGGGTATGGACCGGGTGATGCATCAGCACAAGTCGGACATGACAACGTTTCCACCGACGGTGCGCGCCGCCAAGGCCGCGATGAGCATGGCAGGGCTGACACCGCGCGATGTCGATGTCGCCGAGGTGCATGACTGCTTCACCGGGGTCGAGCTGATCAGCTACGAAGACCTGGGTTTCGCCAGCCGGTTCGAGGCCTACAAACTGGTCGAGGGCCGGGAACATTACGTCGGCGGGTCGATCCCGATCAACCCCAGCGGCGGGTTGAAGGCCAAGGGTCACCCGCCGGGCGCCACGGGTGTGGCGCAGTGCTACGAACTGTTCAACCAGTTGCGCGGCGAAGCCGAAAACCAGGTCGACGGAGCACGAGTGGGGTTGGCGCACAATATCGGCGGGCCGACCGCGGTGTCTGCGGTGACCATCCTGTCCAGCGACAAGAGTTGACAGCGCGGATTCGACGATGAAGGTCGGCGTGTACTTCGACATGCGCAACCCGCCCGCGTGGCGCCAGGACTGGAGTCGGCTCTACGGGTTCACGTTGGAGATGTGCCAAGAGGCCGACCACCTCGGCATCGACTCGGTGTGGACCAGTGAGCATCACTTGTTCGAGGACGGCTACCTCACACAGCCGTTGACGATGTTGGCGGCGATGGGCGCGGTCACCCGGAAGGTTCGGCTCGGCACCGCCGTTCTGCTTGCGCCGTTGCGCTCGGCGATTCAGATCGCCGAGGAGGCGACCATCGTTGACGTGATCTCCGGCGGACGGCTCGACCTCGGTCTCGGTGCGGGGTATCGCCATCCGGAGTACGAACTGTTCAGGGCGGACATCTCCCGGCGTTACACTACGACTGACCGCCGGGTCACAGAGTTGCGTGAGATCTTCTCTGATGACCGGCATGTGCCTGCGCCGGTCCACGGTCACATCCCGATCTATCTCGGCTACCAGGGACCGAAAGGGGCCAGACGAGCCGGGAAACTCGGTGCCGGTCTGCTAAGCGCGAACGGCGCTCTGTGGACTCACTACCGAGAGGGACTCGCCGCGGGTGGTCACGATGCGTCGGTGGGTCGCATGAAGGGCTCCTTCTCGGGTTGGGTAACCGAGGACCCCGAGGCCGACTGGCCCGTGGTGAAGGAACACCTGCGGTATCAGCTCGACTCCTACCGGCGGTACATGGTCGAGGACACCGACATGCCCCTCCCCCGTCCGGTCGACCCCGACCGCATCCGCAGCGAATCGGACTTGGGCAGGGTGCTCGGGGCGTTCGTCCACAACACCCCCGAGGTCGTCGCCGAGTCGGTGCAAACTTATGTCGACGACGCACCTGTCGAGGAGATCTTCCTGTGGTCATCCATCGCAGGAATGCCAGAGCAGTTGGTGGCGGATCACATCCGACTGATCGCCACCAAACTCAAACCGCTTCTCGCTCGATAGGCACCACAGCGAGGAGACCGACCGTGCGCCAGAACCCGCCGGCGACCACGAGCCAGCCACCGATCGCCGAGCACTCCTGCGACGAACCCACTGCGACCCGCACAGCAAAGTTGCTCGCGGCAGATGCCTCGCCAGCGGCGCTGCTGCGACAGGTTCGACCCCGTCGACGATGCCGGCTGGCGCAGAATGATCTGCCACGCCCAGGTGCCCACCATCGCGGATATCACCAAGAAGAAGCCCGCCGATCGGGTCGGCTGTGATGGTCGCTCGCTACCTGTCGGCCAGAAGTGGTTCCCGACCGAATTTCACGTTCGGTCCGCGATCGCGAGTCCGGCGTGAGCAGGACGATCAAGTCTGAACCCCCGGTCGCGAGACGGCGCCCGCTCCTCGGCGCGGGGGTCCGGGTGCCGATCGCTGCCGATGGTGTCTGGCTCTGCTCCGTGCGTCGATGCGGAGCCCGCTCAGAACACGTACCGTGCGATCAGGTCGGCGACTGCGGCTGGCTTGTCAGATCCGTCGATCTCGATGGTGTGGCGCACGGTCAGGTTCACGACGTTGTCGGCCACTTTGGCGGCGTCGATCAGTTCGGAGCGAATGCGGATCCGACTGCCCGCAGTGACCGCGGCAATGAAACGGACCTTGTTCAGCCCATAGTTGACACCCATCTTCGCGTTCTGAACGACGTAGTTGTCCTTGCTCAACTTCGGGATCAACGACAGGAGCAGGAAGCCATGCGCGACCGTGGCGCCGTAAGGACTGTCCGATGCTGCGCGGTCCGCATCGACGTGTATCCACTGGTGATCTTCGGTGACGTCGGCGAAGGTGTCGATGCGCGCCTGATCAATCTCCTTCCAGCTGCTCACTCCGAGTTCGTGGCCCACCAGTCGCATCGCATCGTCGATGGACGCGATCACCTTCATGGGTGCATCTTCTCTCTCCTCTACGCGACGCGCGCTCTCGCGTGCCGATGGTCCGGTATGGTCGGGCCCCGCTTCGAGGCTCCCGAATCTGCTAGCGCGCGAACAGTTCAGTGATCAGCGTGCGTCGCTGCGCCCAGTCCGCTAAACGCACGTCGGCGCAACCCTTGTCGGTCACGATGATGTCGACGTCGAAAGCCGGGGTCGACGCTGGCCGGCTCAACTGATCCACCAACGGTGACTGCCCGTTGAAGGTGGACGGGACGGCGATGATGGACAGACCGCCGCGGCTCAGTCGGCCTGCCCGGCAGTAGTCGGGGTGCCCGCCGATGCCGCCGACGACCTTGTCGCCCACCCCTTCGACATTGACCTGCCCAGCGGGGTCGATTTCGATCGCGGTGTTGACCGTGACAAGGGGCTCGCCGTGGCTGAGGCGGGTCAGGTCGTGGGTGTGCGCGACGCCCCGCAGGATGGGGCGGCCGTCGGCCCAGTCGTAGAGGACGTCGCTGCCTAGCAGATAGGTGGCCGAGGGTTGACCGACAAGCAGGCCGCGGCGGTCGAGATCGACCACGGCGTCGGTGAGCAGGCCGGTGTCTAGGCGCAGCGGAACTCGTGCGCGATGGAGCAGCGCGGTGCCCAGCTGGCCCGGCCCATACTGCAGCCGGGCTCCCGCGGACACGAATCTGAGCACCTCATCGGCGAGCGCGTCGTGCACCGGTTCGGGCTCCTTCTGCAGGAACTGAAAGGGGCCATCGCAACTGCGTCCGATGATGCGCACCTGATCGGGATTCAGCGGTGACTCGGCGCTGGCGGCCGGGGCGGTGCTGTCGATGACCGCCAACACCGGGATGCCCGCGTCGATGAGCTCTCGCTGCCAGGACACCTCGGTGCTAAACAGGAGCTGGTCGCCGCGCTGCACCAGCCGGGTGATCAACACGTCGGGCCGCAACGGCCCGAGCAGCAGCGCCGGCTGAGCGGCGAGGCTGGTGGGCAGGAATCGTGCTGACGGGCTGCGCAGCACGGCTCGCACACCCCAACCCGGCATCAACGCCACCACCTCGGCGAATACATCCGACTCGAGGCCGTCCAAGGGCGCGGTCAGCCAACTGAGCACCAACCGTATCCCGCCGATATCGCGTGCCACTGCGCTTAGCGCCGCACCGAAAGCGGTGCCGTCGCCCACTGTGCGCAGCTGACCGACCCCATCGCCGACGGCAACCGTGAAACCAGCACCAGCCGCCCGTGAGCTTGCTGCTTCATTCAGCTCCGTGCGCAGTGCCGCGGCGAAGTCGCCGCGGCCATGGGTCAGCGTCACCGTGGCGCCGTCCGACATGCGAGAGTCTGCCCGCCGATGGTGGTCATGGAAGGTCTCGTCGTATTTGTGTGCGGGGCATAGGTCGCGTCAGGCCACCTCGATCACCATGGCTGCACCCATTCCACCGCCGGCGCACATCGACAGGACGCCGATGCCGCCGCCGCGGCGGCGCAACTCATAGATCGCCGAGGTGACCATGCGGGCCCCGGTCGCGGCGATCGGGTGGCCCAGACTGATGCCCGAGCCGTAGACGTTGACGATGTCTTCATCTAGACCCAGTTCGCGGGCGCATGCCACGGCTTGGGCGGCGAACGCCTCGTTGATCTCGAACAGTGCCACGTCCTCGATCTTTCGCCCGGCCAGCTCCAGCGCCTTGGGGATCGCCGTGATCGGCGCGCTCCCGGTGCGGTTGGGCGCCACCCCGACCGCGCTCCAGGACAGCACGCTGGCCAGGACATCGTTGCGCGTCGTCGGCGCAGCCAGTGCCACGACGGCGGCCGCGTCGTTGATGCCTGAGGAGTTGCCGGCCGTCACGGTGAAGCCCTCGATCTCGGGGTGTAGCACCTTTAGGGCAGCCAGCGTCTCCAGGGTGCTGCCGCGACGGGGGTGCTCGTCCTGGGCGAAGGTCGTGGTGCTGCCGTCGGCCTGCGGGACCTCGATCGGGACGATCTCCTCGACGAAGGCCCGTGCGTCGATGGCCGCGATGGCCCGCTGGTGGGAGCGCAGCGCCCACTGGTCTTGTGCTTCCCGCGAGATTCCGAACTGGACCGCGCAGTTCTGGGCCACCGTGATCGACATGTCCATTGCCGGCGCGTCCGGGGTCGGTGGGTGGGAAAAGGAGAACCACGGGTCGACCCAGTCGTCGGCGTCTCTGCCGGCGGTGAACGGCTTGCGCTTGCGCGACATCGGTGCGGTCGAGGCTGATTCAGCTCCGCCGGCCAGGATCGCCCGGCTCATTCCCGCGGCGATCTGCCCGGCGGCGACCGCGATCGCGGTGAGGCTCGATGCGCACTGACGGTTGAGCGCGAGCCCCGGCAGCTCGGTCAATCCGAGATCGACCGCGACGTAACGGGCGATGTCACCGCCGCCCTGCATGACCTCGGCCAGGATCAGGTCCTCGAAGTCGGCGGCGTCCACACCGGACCGATCGATGGCCGCGGCCACGACCGGCTTGGCGAGATCCTTGGACTCAACGTTGGCCAGCGTGCCCCTGCGGGCGGTGCCGATCGCGGTGCGCGCGGCAGCGATGATCGCTGCGCGGCTGGTGGTTACGGCCATTTTCGGACTCCCATGGTTGTGTGTGGGTCAGGTTGACAAGATGGTGACCGCGGCGGTGCCGGGGGCGCCGTAAAGCTGCGCATATCCGACCCGCGGCGCGTGCACCTGGCGCGCGCCCGCACGCCCGCGCAACTGGGTGACCAGTTCGAATATTTGGCGCAACCCCGACGCGCCAACGGGTTCGCCGTTGGCCAGCAGGCCGCCGTCGGTGTTGACGGGCAGGCGGCCAGTGATCTCGGTCTCGCCCGCCGCGATCAGCTTCTCCTGATCACCGTCAGCGCAAAAGCCGTTCTCGGCCAGATGGATGACCTCGGAGCCGGCGTCGGTGTCCTGCAGCTGGATCACGTCCACGTCCTCGGGACCGATCCCGGCTTCCTCGAAGGCAGCCCGGGCCGCGAAGACCGTGGGACTGGGCGCCGGTGTGAGTGAGATGGACGGGCTCAGAACTTCCAGCGCGCCCGCACGCCGGGAGAACAGCTGGGAAGCCCGCAGGTAAATGGGGTGCTTGGTGTACTTGTGGGCTTGGTCAGCCCGGCACAGCACTGCGGCCGCCGCACCCTCGTCGGGTCCGCAGTACATGTACTGGCGCAGTGGATAATTCAAGATGGGCGATGCCAGGATCTCCTGTTCACCGATAGGTGTGCGCCGCCAGGCCGTGGGGTTGGCCGCGCCGTTGCGGAAGGCTTTGGCCGCAACCCGTGCCAGGGTTTCGTGGCTGATCCCGTAGTCGTGCATGTAGCGGTTGATCTTCATTCCGAAGAAGTGGGTGGTCAAGAACAGTCCCGCTTGGCCGTACCAATCCGGTAGCCCGGATACCGAGGGGTGGTCGGAGAACGCTCCGCGGGGATGTTTGTCGAGGCCGATCGCGATCGTCAGGTCGTGGTCTCCGACGCGGATTGCGTTGGCTGCCATGGCCAGTGACGTGCCCCCGGTGGCGCATCCGGTGAACACTGCACGCGCGGGTATGCCGGTCATGCCGAGCAGCGCGGTGATGGCCTCAGGGTTCTTGACCTCCATGCTGCCGGCGTAGAGCGCCTGAATGTCCGTCCACGCCACACCGGCATCGACGAGTGCGTCATAGACGGCCTCTTCGCCCATCTCCAGGGCAGACTTGCCGGGGTAGCGGCCGAACGGGTGTAGGCCCACCCCGACGATTGCGACGTCACTTGCGGCCATCGGTGTCCCCTTCCGCTGCGTCGTCGCCGTCGGCGGGCGCGAACGCGAAGATCATCGTTTGATCGCCGTCGGCGTTCTTGCCCAACGGCACGATTCGAAGCTCCATCGGCTGACCGATTCTCAGCTTCTCGGGGTCGCTCTCGGTGAGCCGGGCTTCCACCCGCAACGCTCCGGGAAGCTCCACATAGCCGATCGCGAACGGCGTGAAAGTCGTCGCGTCGTCATCACCGGCATACGGCGGCGCCGGAGGCCGGAATTGCTGGGTGGTGAACGTCCATAGCGTGCCGCGCCGCGGTAGCTCCACCGGCTCGAGCGTTTCGCGTCGGGTGCCGATAATGCGGTGTGAGCGATAGGGGAAGACGATCTGTCCGTCGGAGGATCGCCCGCCGATCAGAGCGGGATCCTCTGATGGCCAGGTGAACAATCCTTCAGCCAGCGGAACCTGTTGGTTCACAGTGAATATCCTCTCGGTGCAGTTCGGGAAGCAAGCTCGATGTTGTGATCGGCATGAACGTCAGGCTGGGTGGCTGTGTGCGGTTGAACGTTCCACGGCATCGGAGGCGCGGTGTGCGTTCCCACCCGCCACGGCGGGTGAAGGGCGTCGTCGGGTCGGATAGGCCGGTCATGTCAGGACTCTCCACGCGGGCATCACCGCGACGGTGCTGGTGTGAAGAATGACAGGGGGCGTTCGACGAATTCAAACAACACCCCGTCCGGCGAGTGCAGGAAGGCGACGTAGAGTCCGTCGATCTTGGTGCCTGGCAGCGGACACCACACCGGATCACCTTGCACGGCAATCCAATCCGGAAGCAGAGCCAGTGCGCGTGCGACGTTCTCCACCCGCAGCGCGCAGCGGTAGAGTCCTTGGCTGTTGCCGCCGTCGGCCCTCGGATGCCGGGCAGTGTCTGGATGCTCGACCACGGTAAGGGTGAACTGTGCGCCGTCCTCCGGCAGGGCCAGCCGTGCCGCCACACAGTCCACGGTCTCCGCAGTGCCGCCGGGGGCGAGCTGTTCGCCTGAGACGGGGACCCGCTTGGGTCCGTCGATGACGGCGAAGCCGATCTCGGTGAGGAAGGCGACGGTCGCCGTGGCGTCGATGGCTGCGATGCGGATGCCGCCGAACAGCGCACCCTGGTGGGGGTCGGCGTCCGGCGGCGTCTGGGTGAGCTCGATCACCGCACCGTCGGGATCCAGGGCGAGCACCGACTTGCTGCCCGAGATGAGACCGTCGATGGGGTCGGAGACCCGTACTCCGGCGGCGCGCAGGTCCGTGGTGATAGCGGCGAGATCGGTGACGGTCAGCAGCGTGGAGCGGATGCCGGGTCGCACCGGATCGGTGTTGGTGTCGCGCTGCAGCGGTGGGGTGCTCCACTCGATGGCTTCTAAGGCGCAGCTGCGGCGGCCCCCGCGATCGTCGTAGAGGAACGCGGTCTCGGTGTAGGTCTGGCCGTCCAGGCCCATGATGCTGCCGTCGCCGGGCACCTGGGGATCGGTCCGCATCCGTGTGGTCAGTCCGAGTACGCCGCCGTAGAGTTTCTCGGTGGACTGCACCGAGGCGCAGTTGAGGTTGACGTGTAGGAATCGGCGCGCGAGACCCTCGGAGATCGGCATTGCTACAGCACCACCGAGTTGATCTTGAATTCGATGATCTCGTCCTCGCTGAATCCCAGCTCGGCCAGCACGGCGTCGGTGTGCTCACCGTGTGCAGGCGCGCGCGTGAGGTCCAGTGGTATCTCGTTGAACTGGGCGGGGCTTGCCGCCAGCGCGAACTCGTTGGACTTGGCGTCGGTGACCCGCGGCAGGTACCCGTTGGCGATCACCTGCGGATCGCTGTGCACCTCGTGGGCGGTGCGCATGACGTCCCACACGCCGTCGAACCCGGCGAACGCCTTCTCCCAGTGCGCAAGGCTCTCCGACGCGAAGCTGGCCCGCAGTTCGGCGATGCACTGCTTGCGGTTGCCGAACCGCACCGTGGCATTGGCGAAGCGTTCGTCGTCGATCAGGTCGGTGCGGCCCAGCCGGGTGCAGAAGTCCGACCAGAATCGGTCGGCCTGTAGCAGCACGAAGGCGATGAACCGGTTGTCGCCGGTCTTGTAGATGCCCGCCACCGGGTTGGGCATCTCGTCGAGGTTGAACTTTGGGATGTCCTGACCGGTGACGCCTGATCCGACGATGTCGGGGCCCAACTGCCAGATTGCGGCGTTGAGCAGGGAGACGTCGACGACCGATGGCTCACCGGTGCGTTCGCGTTTCACCAGGGCTGCGGCAATGCCGGCCGCGAGCGCCAGTCCACCGTAGGAGTCACCGAAGCCCGGTCGCTGAATCGGAGGATAGGAGCCGGTGCCGTCGGAGTACGCATCGCCGATGCCGCCGCGCGCCCAGTACGCCGCCAGGTCGAAACCGCCCTGGGCGGACAGTTCGCCCTTGGTGCCGTAGCCGTGGCCGCGCGCGTAGATGATCTTCGGGTTGCGGGCGCGGATCTGGTCGACGTCGATGCCCATCCGCTGTCGGGAGTCGGGCAGCAGGTTGGTGATGAAGACGTCGGCGGTTTCGAGCAGCGTCATCAGCAGCTCGAGGCCTTCGGGGGTGGAGGTGTCCAACCCGACGCTGCGCTTGCCGCGGTTGGGCTGCTCGACGAAGTGGTTCACTTCCCCCGCGCCGGTGACGATCCCCGAACTGATCAGCCCGCGCTGCGGGTCGCCCGTCTCAGGATGCTCGACCTTGATGACGTCGGCACCCCAGTCGGCAAGCACCGCGCCGGCCGCGGGGACGAACGTCCACGCGGCCAGCTCGACCACGCGGATCCCGCTCAACACGTCAGTCATGCGTCCATCGGTTCATCTGTTGAGTGCTGGCGGCCGGCGTCAGTCGAGTAGTAATGCGATCAGCCTGTGGATGTGGCATGGACGCCCCCATCACTCGCGGTTCGCGCGCTCGGCGAAGCTCCGGTCAGCACAGTCACCCGGGCATCGTAACCCGCTTGTTGACGTTTTTGTCAACTGACGAGTCGTGATGGGCGTATGCCTTTTACGCGCCGGGTATATAGCCACTTCAGCGATGCTAAAGCGAGATCTTGACAATATTGTCAACCAGTGCTGAGCTGGGTCCGACGCCGTTCATCTCCACGATCAGCCATGGCGCCAGGCTGTGTGAGCCGCGGTCCGATCCATTCAGGGGGCCCTCCCCGGCGCGGAGGGATCGCCGTGCCGTCCAGGTGGACTTCGTTCGTGTTGTCCTGCTGTGCGGTGCGCGATCGCCATCATCCTCCTTGCTCCGCATCGCCCTGGCGTCCTTCGGCAACACGCGGCCCGTGGTTTTCGTCCTTGGTGGTGACCCTGGGCGAACGGCACCAGGACGTCGACGCGCGGCGCGTCTTCGATGAAGGCCACCATGAGAACTGTGCGACGGGCTTTACGAACGCCGGCGAGGTCACTCCCGTGCCAAGATCGGCTACGGGGCGCACTCCATCGTGGCGGTCTCATCGCTCAGATCGCTTGCTGCTGAACGTGATTCTGTCTCGCTCGCCCCTTTGTGGGGCTGAGGAACGACCCCCCGAAAGCAGCGTGACCGAGTGTGGTTCGGCGGATCTGCGGAGGTGCGTGGTTGCCGTTCCGCCGGGTTCGGCGATGCGACCAGAATCGCCTGCATGCGCCAGCCGAGGCCTGAATTGGACTTTGGCAATACACTGTCATAGTTAGCGCTGTAGCCTCGGCGCGGCCGCGGGTGTCAACGATGGGCCGATGCCATGGTTGTCGCTGTCGGGACATCGGAGACAGTCGAGGAGGTGGCGGATGGCACGGGGCGATCGTTCACCGCGTGACGAGCATGCTGATCGGACGCGGAATGCGCTGCTGGAGGCGGCCCTGAACTTGTTCAGCGCCAACGGTTACGACGAGACCACCACCGATCAGATCGCCGAGGGCGCGGGCGTTTCCCCGCGGACCTTCTACCGGTACTTCCCCGGCAAGGAGTCGGTGCTGTTCTTCGGTGAGTACGACTTCATCGACGCCGTCAGCGGGGTCTACCTCGCGCAGCCCGAGGAGCTATCCGACTTCGAGGCGCTGGCAAGCTCGTTTGCGTTGCTTGCGCCGGGGCTCAAGCGCATTCGCACGCGCATCGCGCAGTACCACGAAGCGGTCGCGTCATCGCTCGTGCTGCTGGGCCGGGAGCGTAGCAATCACGAGGCCAACGCGACGACAGTGGCGAAGGTGATCGCCGAACGGCGACATCTGCCGACACCCGATGACGAGTGCCGACTGCTGGCGGCCGTCGGGATGCTGTTGGTCGAACGTGCCCTCAATCAATGGTTGTCGACACCGGGCCGCGCTCTCGACGATCTGATCCGCCAGGAGTTCGCGGCGCTGCCCGCGGTACTGAAGTAACGGCCCCGCTACCCCCGACGGTCGTCGAAGCATGTGCCGTCGGGGCCACGCCCGCCGGTTGTCCGGCCCTGAACTCGACCTTTCAGAACGACCCGCGGTCTGTTGCGCAAAGCTGAAGTTTGGCACCGCTCTGCCGGATCCTTGACTACACATGCAGCCGGGATTGACTGCACCCGGCACGATACACATCGCATCACGTAATGCTCGGGCGGCTTCCAGCGGACGTGTGACCTGTGGCGGCGCGGGCCCGTGACTGATCCGGCTGGCGGCCACTCATGCCTCGGCGAAGCGGGTTGTTGCGGCACGCCTGGGTCAAGCAGTGCGCCCGTAGGGTCCCGTAGCTGGTGCCCGGTGCCTATCAGCCCAGCATCGGGAACCGGCGCTCGTCGGCCAGCCTGTCAAGAGCCTGTTGCATGACGTGGCGGACGTGGGCGTCGACCTGGTCGATGTCGGGATCCGCGCCGAACTGGGCGAGGATGTCGATCGGCTCTAGGACCTGGGTGACGACCTTCGTGGGCAGTGGCACATTGACCGGCAACATGATGCTCAGTCCGAAGGGGGAAGCCGAACGAGATGGGCAGGTTCTTCAGCCGCAGCTTATCGAGCCCGAGCAGTTTTGCCAGCCCTTCGCCGCGGGACAGGCAGAGCTGGTTTTCCTGCCCGCCGATGGATACCGCGGGGACGATGGGCACTTCGACGTTTAGCGCGGCTTTACGTAACCGGTTCGACCATTGAAGTCGATGATGTTCGCTGACCGGGTGGATCGGTAGACGTCGTAGTCGCCGCCGGGGAACACCACGACCACCCCGCCCGAACGCAGCGCCGCACCGGCGTTGTCGCGATTGGCGCGGATGAAGCCCGTCTTGGACAAGATGTCGCCGGCCGGGCCGGTCACGAGGATGTCGTGACTGAGTGTGTAAACGGGCCGGTCGTAGCCGAACCTGTCGTAGAAACCGGTCGCGAACACCGGCATGTCCAGCGCGAACAACCCACCCGAGTGGTTGGACACCACTAGCGCCCCACCGGATGGAAAGGAATCCAGACCGCGCACCCGGGAACGGTGATACCCCTTGACGATCGGACGAATCCAGCCCAGCACCCGCTCGGTCAGCTGAGGATCCCACTTGGTGACCTCCGAGGACCCAGTGTCGCTCGAACTCACTTTCCCCCTTCGGTTTTCATGGATCATCGTCGCGGGTGGCGCCGGCGTACTACTTCGGGGTGAAGCGCTGCGCGCCGTCGAGCCGCAAGACCTCGCCGTTGACGTAACCGTTGATCAGCAGAAACGTGGCCGCATCGGCGAATTCCGCGGGGGATCCGAGCCGCTTCGGGAATGGCACGTTCGCAGTGAACTTGGCGATGGCCTCTTCGCCGACCGATTCCATGATCGGAGTCTTCATCGTTCCCGGCGCGATGGTGTTGACCCGGATGCCCACCGAACTCAGATCCCTGGCGGCCGCGATGGTCAACCCGATGACTCCGGCCTTGGCCGCAGCATAGGCGGTCTGCCCGATCTGGCCCTCGTAGCCCGCGATCGATGCGGTCAGCACCAGCGCGCCCCGTTCACCACTTTCCCGGGGTTCGGCCGCGGCGATCGAGGCGGCTACCAACCGGGCCACGTTATAGGTGCCGTTGAGGTAGAGGTCGATCGTCTTCGTGAAGCCACTGAAGTCGGCGGGGCTCCCATCACGCTGTACGATCCGTTGGGCGACACCGAAACCGCCGTGCGCGACGACCGCGTAGCGCAGCTGGCCGAGCTGGTTGGCCTGCTCGACGGCGCCCAGGATGCTGTCCTCGCTCGTCACGTCAGTGCTCACGAACGCGGCCCGGCTGCCCAACTCGTCAGCCAACGCCTTGCCCTTGTCGGTGGCGAGATCGGCAATCACCACACCCAGCCCGTCGGCGTGCAGCCGGCGAACCGTCGCCTCGCCCAGACCGCCGGCGCCGCCGCTGACGATCGCCGAGGCACCTTCGAATTGCTGCACCATCACCATTACCTACTCCTTGGCTCCGGACGGACTAACTAGCCGTCGAGGTAGTCGTTGTATTCGTCGCGGACTGACTCCATCGCGTTGAGGCGACGGGCCAGCAGGATGATCTCTGCGTCGATCTGGGCAGGATCGCCCGAGCTAGCCTTCACTTCGTTGAGCCGAGCCCGGGTGCGACCGATCTCCCCGACGAGGCGCTCGCGGGCCTCGTCCTTGGTCAGGAGATCCTGGTCGGTCCAGTCCGACCGAGGAAGCTGCTCAACCCGCTCCACGTCGTCGCCGGCGGAGGTCACGCCGCCCGCGGAAAGTTGTAGAACTCCCGGGCATTGAGCTCGACGATCTTGTGGGCTTCGTCGTCGGGCACGTCCTTGAGGGCCTGCGCGGCCCGGGCGCGGCTCTGCGGCCAGAACGAATCCGAGTGTGGGTAGTCGCATTCCCAGGTGATCTGGTCGACGCCGATGTGGTGGCGGATCTCCATGCCGAAATCGTCCTCGATGAAGCAGCCGTGGAAGTGCTTCTTCCATAGGTAGCTCGGCGGATGGTCCTGGTTGACGTTGTTGTAGAAGCGGTGTTTGCGCCACACGCTGTCGGCGCGCTCCAAGATGTAGGGAATCCACCCGACGCCGCCCTCACTCAAGCCGATCTTCAGCTGGGGATGCCGGTAGAGCGTGTGGCTGAACAACCAGTCGGTCAGTGCGGTCATCGACATGGTGCCCATCAGCGTGACGAACACGGCGAACGGTGCGTCCGGAGCAATCGGCGGTGGGAAGCCACCGGAACCGAAGTGCTGAGCCAGCACCAGGCCGGTGTCCTCCATCGCCGAGAGCAGCGGGTCCCAGTGATCGGAATGCACTGACGGCAATCCCAGCTTGTCGGGCAGGTCGGGGAAGGTAACGCACTTGGCGCCCTTGGCCGCGACGCGGTGGATTTCCTTGACGCTGGCCTCGACGTCCCAGAACGGCAGCATCGCAACCGCGACGAACCGGTCGGGTGCGGTGGCGGCCCACTCGTCGAGGTGGAAGTCGTTCCACGCTGCCGAGCACAGCCGTGCTAACTCTTTGTCCTCGCCCTCGTGGAACACCGCGCCCGCGAACCGCGGGAATGACGGGAAACAGGTCATCGCTTGCACGCCGTCGATGTCCATGTCGGCGACCCGGGCCTTGGGGTCATAGCAACCGGGGATCATGTCGTCGTAGCGCACCGGTTCGATGCCGTACTCCTCGGGTTTCTTGCCCGCGACCGCGTTAAGCCCGATGTAGGGGTAGATCCGGCCCTCGTACTCCCAGACCTGACACATCGCGCCGGTGTCGGGGCGCTCCCACTCGATGATCTTGGGACCCGCCTCCAAGTATTTGGTGGGCAGTCGATCACTCCACACCTTCGGGTGCTCAATCAGGTGATCGTCGACGGAGATCAATTCCATCCAGGGCTGCAGCGGCACGGGTGCCTCCTTTGTCGGGGTGTCTAGAACACAGGGGAATGCATTCAGTTTTTTCTTGCGGGTCTATTTGTTGGCGGCGAGTACGTCAGGTTTCGGATAGAAGCCGCGCGCCCAGTGGCGCAGCCGCTGAAAGCCCGCGGCCTCGGTCGGCGCCAGCCCGGGTTTGTCCAGGTACTGCTGGTGATCCCAGATCATGATGTCGTCGGGCAGCGCCATTTTGGCCACGCGGAGCCGTTCGTCGTAGTTCTCCCCCTCAGAGATCCAGTACGTCGCGAAGATGTCGGACGTGGTGTCATCGACGGGCGTCGTGCAGATCGCGATGACCCGCACGCCGTCGGCGGTCTGCTCCCCGTTGAAGCTGACCCCGATTCCCGACCAGCGGATCTCGATGGTGTTGTGGGTGTCGCCGGGCCGGTCGACGCCGTCGGCCCATCGTCGCCCGAACCCGACCTTGGCGTGCCAGGCCGCTTCGGTGACGTCCTCGGTGAGCACGACGGGGCTGATCGGGGTGCGGTGGACGAACTGGAAGTGGTGCGGGTCGACTCCGTTCTCCGCGACGATCTGCGGGTGCACGTGGACGCCCGGAAACAAGGCGCGTTCGCCATCACCCACGGTTCGGTATCGCCGACTGCTGATGTGCGTTCCCAGGGCCTCGAACGCCTCGGGTACCTGCCAGAGCGGATCACGGCGTGCCACGTCGTGCCAGAGGTAGATGCACTCGTTGATTTCGGCCACCGGCCACGCCCGCACGCGGCGACCCCGGTTGGGCCGCTGCTCATAGGGGATGCGGACGTTGCGGCCGTTCCCGTCCCAGACCCAGCCGTGGAACGGGCACTGGATGCCGTCCTCGACTACACAGCCGCCGAAGGACAGGTTGGCCCCGAGGTGCTGACAGTGCGCATCGAGGATGTGAATGACGCCGTCCAGGTCACGGAAGGCGACCAGATTAGTCCCGAAATAGCGCTGTGGCTTCACCGCGCCGACCCCGAGGTCAGAACTCCAGCCGACCTGGAACCATCCGGTCGGCTGCATGGTGGGCAATTCGCTCACGGAGAATCTCCGGTCGTGTCGAAATCAGCTGGGCGGGAAGACAATCGGAACGGCATCCAACCCCATGGTGGCGTGTGGCCACGGCACGGCCGGCTGGGCGCCCTCGGCGAGCGCGTAGTCGGCGATGCGGTTGTGCCATTCCTCGAGAATCAGGCGCAGCTCGAGGCGGGCCAGGTGAGACCCCAAGCAACGGTGCGGGCCCCGTCCGAACGCGAAATGGGGTGGCCGCTTGTCAAGGTGCACGGTGTCGGGATCTGAATATTGCTCGGGGTCGCGGTTCGCGCAGCCCAGACTGATCAGGATGTCGGTGTCCTTGGCCACCGGACGGCCCGCCACTTCGAGGTCCTCGGTGGCTACGCGCGGCGCGAACGGCACCGGGCTGTCGACCCGCAGCTGCTCTTCGATGAAGTACGGGATCAGGGAGTAGTCGGCGGTAAGTGTGTGTCGCAGTTCCGCGTCGGCGGCCAGCCGCGCAAAGCAGAAACCCAGAGCGGACGTGACGGTGTCGAGGCCGGCAAGGACGAACAGGAAGCACAGGCCGATGATCTCGGGGTCGGTCAGGCCGCCTTCGTCGTCGAGTGCGGTGAGCTGGGAGAGCAGGTCGTCACCCGCGGGGTTGGCGCGACGCGCCGCGATGTGCTCGCTGAGGTAGGTGTAGAGCTCGAGGGCAAGCGTTAAAACCTCTGGTGTCGGCTCGCCGCTGGCGGGGTCGGTGAACTCCAGGATCGAGTCCTTCCATTGCAGCAGCCGGTCGCGGTCTTCCAAGGGCAACCCGAACAGTGTGAGGAAGACCTGAGACGGGAACGGGACGGCGACGTCGGCGAGGAACTCGCACTCCCCCCGTTCCTTGATGGCGTCGATCAGCTCGCCTGCCTGCCTGCGGAGCTCGGGTTCGCGTTCGGCCATCCTTCGGGGACTGAAGAACGGGTCCAACAGCCGCCGGAATCGGGTGTGATCGGGTGGGTCGATGGCGATCGGGACCATCGGGACGGGACTGCCGAGGCGGTCGAACGCTCGGGCTGAGGAGAAGAGTTCGGGTCGTTTCGCCACGAAATCGACGGCCGCAGCGCTGGTCAGCACCACCTGCTGGCGACCTTGCACGACGTCGCCGTGCTGGCGGAGCTGCTGCCAGGCCAGTGTTCTGTCCTGGGTGAACGGTAGATCGTCGACGTCGAAATTGGCGTCGGCGCTGATGTTGGTCATGCTGGCGGGTTCCCGTCGTTCGCGAGCCGGATGGTGAATTCGGGGATGCGGTAACCACTGTCTCCGAGGTCGACGATGCGGGCCTGCACTGGTTGGCCGATCCGGACGTCGGCAGGGTCGGCGTCGATGACTGCGTTGATGCGCAGGCCGGGCTGTTCGTCGAGTTCGATGAGGCCCACGACGTAGGGCGGGATGCGGCCCGGCACCAGCGCTTGGCGTATCACGATGTAGCTGAAGATGGTGCCCCGGCCGCTGACTTCTTCGAAGTGCACTGGGCCGCCGGTGTATCGGCTGCGTTCCAGCGGGGGGTGAATCCACTTGCCGGTGTCGTCGCAGCGGCACAGCATCAGCTTGCCGTGCTTCAGGGCTTCCCAGTACGGGGCCGTATCCGGGTCGGGTACCGGAATCGGCGGCAGGAGCATGGGATTGGTGGCCGGTGGCGATGTCGCGGATGGTGATGTCATGGCTTCTCCCTGCTATAGACGTTGGCGCCGCCGAACGGGCCGCCGCCGGCGGTGACGAGAGCGAGTTGGGCGTTGTCGACCTGGCGCACACCGGCCGCGTGGCGCAGCTGCAGTGCGGCTTCGTAGTGGTGGTTGAGGCCGTGGATGTAGCCCTCGGACAACAGGCCCCCGTGCGGGTTGACTACCACGTCACCGCCGTAGGTCGCGCGGCCGGTAGAGAAGAACTTGCCCACCTCGCCCTTCTCGCAAAAGCCGAAGCCCTCCATGGTGGCCATCACGGTGTAGGTGAAGCAGTCGTACATGCAGGCCAGATCCATATCCGCCGGCGTCAGGCCGGTTTTCGCCCAGATCTTCGGACCGGCCGTGCGCGAGTACATCTCGGTGGGATCGCTCCACTCGGTCCACCCTGCGCCACCCTGCGAGTTAGACGACCCGACCAACCACATCGGGGGCTGTTTGCTATTACGGGCGATGTCCTCACCGGTGATCAGGATGGCCACCGCGCCGTCGACCTCCGAGGTGCAGTCCAGCACCCGAAACGGTTCGTTGATCCAGCGTGCCGCCAGATAGCCGTCCATGGTCAGAGGTTCGCGGCGCAGTGCGTGCTCGTTGGGCCCGGCATGCTTGCGCTGGGTGATCGCGATCTGCCCCAGATCCTCTGCGGTGGAACCGTATTCGTGTTGGTGCCGGCGCGCCCACATGGCAAACCACTGCGGTGGCACCATGAACCCCGACGCGGTATCGAACTGGTCGTGGTGCGGCACCTGCATCGGCCCCTCGATGTGCCCGAAGCGGTGTCCGGAGCGGCCGTTGAGCGAGCGGTACACCAACACCGCCTGGCAGATGCCTGCCTCGATGACCGCTGCGGCGGTGGCGATCTGGTCGGCCACCAGGTTCCCACCGCCGTACATGGCGTTGGCCCAGGCCAATTCGTCGATGCCGAGTGCCCATCCGACGAAGATCGGCTGTTCGGAGTCGTTGGCCATGAAGGTGCAGATCCCGTCGATGTCGGCAGGTGTCAGCCCGGCGTCGTCGATGGCGTCGCGGCACGCGGCGACGGCCATGCCGCGGGTGGTGCGGCCGGAGTTCTTCGAGTAGGTGGTGCGGCCGATTCCGATGACGGCACAGGTCATTTCATTTCTCCAGTCATCGTGCTACTTGGTGGCCGGTGCGGGGTCCCTGGGCAGGCCCAGGATTCGTTCGGCGATCAGATTCCTAAGGACTTCGGCGGTGCCGCCAGCGATGGTCAGACAGCGGCTGAACAGGTAGTCGTGCACCACCGTTCCGGCGGCTTTCCGGCCCAGCGGGTCGTCGCCGACGGTCTCTCTGCCGTTGTCGGGTCCGGTGAGCAGGGCGGGCCCGGCGATGCGCAGCGCCAGTTCGGCGACGCGCTGGGCGTGCTCGGCGCCGAACAGCTTGGCGATGTTGCCTTCGATACCGGGTCCGGATTCGAAGACCGCGCGGGCAGCTTGACGTAAGTTCACGGTCGCCAGGGCGTAGGCCTCGATGAGCAGCGCCCCGACCTCGCCGACCAGCCGGTGATCGTTGCCGCGGTGACGAGCCAGCAGATCGAGCAGGTCCTCGGCGACCATGGTCACCGAACCGCCACCGATGGAGACGCGCTCGTTGCCCAGGGCCGCCATGGCCACCCGCCAGCCGTTGTTGACTTCACCCACCACGTCGTCGTCGGCGACGAACACCTCGTCGAAGAACACCTCGTTGAACAGGGCTTCGCCAGTGATCTCCCGCAACGGCCGGATCTGTACACCGGGTGCGGACATGTCGATGATCATCGCCGTAATGCCCTTGTGCTTGGGCACATTCGTGTCGGTGCGCACCGTGGCCAACCCGAGCTGGCAGTTCACCGCATCGCTGGTCCACACCTTCTGCCCGGTGAGGATCCAGCCGCCGTCGGTGCGGACAGCTTTGGTGGAGACCGCGGCCGCATCCGAGCCGGCACCCGGTTCACTGAACAGCTGGCACCACCGCAGCTCACCCTCAAGGCTGGGCCACATGAACCGGTCGATCTGTTCGGGGCTGCCGTGCTGCAGCACCGTGGGCACCATCCACTCGCCGAGACCCAGGCTGGGGCGCTCGACGCCGTCGAGCTCCTGCTCGATGATCAGCTGCTCGACGGATCCGGCGGCGCGGCCGTACGGTTTCGGCCAGTGCGGCACCAGATATCCGGTGCGGGCCCACAGCTTCTGCTGCTCGGCGGGTTCCGTCTGGCCGAGCTGTGCGCGGAAGTCGCGCACAGCTTGGCGGTACTGTTCGGCTTCCGGTGGTAGGTCCAACGCCGCGCCTTGGCGTGCACCACCGATCTGCAGGGCCGCCACGTCATCGTGGAGCGCGTCCTCGCCGCCGGCGAACGCCAGCAAGACCGTTGCGCGCCGGACGTAGAGGTGGGCGTCGTGTTCCCAGGTATAGCCGATGCCGCCATGGATCTGAATGTTCTTCAGCGCCACCCGTTGGTAGGCGGGCAACACGTGCCCGGCCGCCATCGTCACGGCCAGCTCGGCTTCCGACGCCGTGGCGCGGGCCGCATCCCAGGTGGCGGCCACGGCGAGCTCGGTGTCCACCAACATGTTGGCGCAGTGATGTTTGATGGACTGGAAGGACCCGATCGGACGGCCGAACTGTTCACGGGTGGCCGCATAGACGCTGGCCATCTCGGTGCACGCGGTGAGACCGCCAGTGGCCTCGGCCGCGGCCAGCAGGCGCACCGTCCGGGCGGCGGCGCGGGCCGCCCCAGGGAAGCTGTCCGCCACCGGCGCCGACGCCAGGTTGACCACGGTGATCGGACGCATCACCTGATCGACGGAGTCGCTGCGTGTTGTGCTCACCGCGTCGCCCGCCTCGACGAGCACCAGATCGTCCCCGATCGGGACAAGGAAAAGATCGGCGTGCTGCTCCCCCAGCGTGGCGACTGCGTCGGCAACGGCCGCCGATCCGCGCAGGGTGGCGTCACTCGTGGAGCCGATCGCGGCTACGACGTCGCCTGACACCAGCCGCGGAAGCCAGCGTTGCCGTTGCTCCTCGGTGCCGACCTCGGCGATGACCGCCGAGACGGCCACCGTCGGCAGGAACGGCCCGGCGATCGCGGCGCGACCGAGTTGCTCGACAACGATGGCCAACTCGGGCAGTCCGAAGCCCTGACCACCGTAGCGTTCGTCGATGTGCAAACCGAGCCAGCCCGTGGAGACGACCTCCTTCCACAGGCCGTCGTTCTGCCACCAGCGCCCGCTCTCGTCCGGATCGAGCAGGATGCGGCGGGCAGCTGCGGTTCCGCCACGACCGCCGACCAGCGATTTGGCGACGTCGGCGAGCGCGCCGTGGTCTTCGGTTAACGCCAAGGGCATGGTGCAACCTCACTCGTTAGGACGAACAGGGGGACGTCGTCGGCGCGGGTCCGAGCGGATGTCGCCCTCACGCCCGTTGCGCTGAACGCGGCCGCGCCTTTCATGTCGCTACCCGGCGTTCGCCGCGCGGGGTCCACCCGGTCAGCGACACGGTGCTCAGGTCCAAGGTCTCACCCAGCGTCAACGTGCCCGCCATGACCCGCTTGAGGAACTCCGCCATCACCGCGTCGGGCTCGCGGTCGAGTTCGTAGACCACCAAGTAGCGGTGCGTCGGGGGCGGCAGCTGTGCGGGGAGGTCCTCGTCGTCGGGCACCTTGATCTCGGACAGGTCATAACGCTGTGCGGCGACGACACCGGGAACGTCGAGAACCTCGGGTACGTGCGTGGAGTCGTACCACGCATTGAATGCGGCGTCTTGACCCTCGATGGGGTTGCTCAAGACAAGGAACAGGCTCTCCGCCACGGACACGCCTTTCGGGCCAAGGATTTCGACGACTGGTGCGCAAGCGAGAATATGGCAGGCAACTGTCATAGTCAATGCTCAGTGGTTGGCTGGTGCCCGATCGATACCGGCTCGCGCCACGTTCGTCGCGCGGATCGCGATTCGCGCGGGCATGCGATACGCGCCTGGATGCCCGGACACGGGTGGCGCGCCTATCCGCGCGCCACCCAGGGTTGATTGCATTGACGCGCTGAATATCTCTGTATACAAGTCTTATTCGGATATCTGGACCGTTTAGGCGGGGCTGCTCATGGCGCCTCCTTCCGCCACAGCACGTCCGCGATGTCCTTGTCCGGCACCCGCCGCACTGCGCGATGACCCTCGGTGCCGCCGCCGGCACGGGTTCTAGGCCGGTGTGATGCGTGTATCACCGCTCAAGGTTGAGGGGTATGACAGTCTACTGCCATACTGCTTGAGTGGCACAGGGCGTGACGGTGGTCGGGGGAACCGTCGGGGCTGCTGTCACCCGTACCGGCACGAGGCTCGGGGAAAGGTGCAGGAATGGTGCGCGGCGAACGCTCGCCCCGCGGCGATCACGCCCATCGGGTGCATACCACGCTGGTCGACGTCGCGCTCGACCTCTTCAGCGCGCACGGATACGACGCAACAACCACCGACGAGATCGCGAAGGCGGCCGGCGTGTCCACTCGGACGTTCTTCCGCTACTTCCCCACCAAGCAGTCCATTCTGTTCTTCGGAGCGTACGACTTCATCCAAGGGTTCCGGGCGGTTTACCTCGCCCAGCCGAAGTCGGTCTCCGACATCGATGCCATGACCGAGGCGTTTGCGTCGCTGGCACTTGGCCTAGGACGGATCCGCCGCCGCGTCTCGCTCTACCAAAAAGCGGTCGCCAACTCTCTGGTCCTGCGCGGTCAGGAACGCCATGACCAGGATGCCAAAGCCCAGATCGTGGCGATGGCGGTCGCAGAGCGCCGCGGCCTGCCTACCCCCGATGCCGCGGCGGAGGTACTCGCCAGGGTCGGGTTGCTGCTGCTCGACCGTGCGATCAAGCGCTGGCTATCAGTCCCCGACCACACGGTCGACGACCTCGTCCGGCATGAGTTCGCGGCACTGTCGGCGGCCCTTCGGTAGTCCGTCATAACGTCGCAACAGCTGACAGGTAACTGCCATATTTGTAGCACTGGGCCGCGCAAGGATCCGGATTGATGCACGCCGTGGGTGCACGATGCTCACCCGTGCACGCGGTCACGGGGTGACCTACTGAACCGTATCCTGAACTAGGTAAACTACCTTGGGTCGAAGATCCCAGTGGGGTCGTCGAGGGATCGTGCTCGGCATTGCCAAGCTCGCCGGGGCGCCCGCGTGATTTGGCCGGTGCCTCCCAAAAGCAACTGTCTTGACCTATGGCATACGACTGTCATACTGTCTGATCCGGCAGTGCGGGCTGCAGCAGATGTCCACGAGTTCGTCAAGGTGTCTGGCAGCGCACTGATGCCCGCCCCGGGTAAAGCTTTCGTGCGGACGTCATGCCCGGCGGGGCCAGATCACGCGGCACAACGGCAAAGAGAGTTGAGATATGGGTGCATTAGACGGTCGAGTCGCCTTCATCACCGGCGCCGCGCGGGGGCAAGGACGTGCCCACGCGGTGCGGTTGGCCGCCGACGGCGCCGACATCATCGCGTTGGACATCTGTGCTGATATCGCGTCGATGGACTATCCCAACGCCACTCGGTCCGATTTGGACGAGACGGTCAAGCTGGTCGAGGGTTCGGGCCGGCGCATCGTGGCGCGTCAGGCCGATGTCCGCGACGGCGACGCCGTGGATGCGGTCCTGGCCGATGGCCTCGCTGAATTCGGGCGGCTGGACATCGTGATCGCCAACGCCGGCATCATCCGGCTCGGCGGTGGCGGCGACGACCGCCAGGTGTTCCGTGACATCGTCGACGTCAACCTGATCGGGGTGTGGAACACCGTGCATGCCGCGATCCCGACCGTGATCGAGGGCGGGCGCGGCGGGTCGATCGTCATCACCAGCTCCAGTGCCGGCCTCAAAGCCACCGGCACCGACCGGACCGGCGGCCAGGCCTACTCGGCTGCCAAGCGCGGCCTCGTCGGACTGATGCAGGTATGGGCCAACGACCTGGGGAAACATTCCATCCGCGTGAACACCATCCACCCCACCGGGGTGGCCACCGGCATGGTCATGAACGAGGCGATGGGCAAACTACTCGAGTCCGGGGACGTCGCGATGGAGGCGATGCAGAACGTGTTGCCGATCCCAGTGCTCATGCCGGAAGACGTGGCGAATGCGGTGGCCTTCCTCGTCTCGGATGAAGCCAAGTTCATCACCGGAACGGCCTGGCCCCTCGATGCCGGCTTTGCTGTGCGCTGAGTGCTGCGGCTGCTTCACTGACACGGTGCGACTGTTATCGGCGCCGCCTCGTGACTGACATGTATGGTCTGATCACCACCTTTGTCCGCGCAAGGCTGCTGACGGTGCTGCGCCCGGACAAGTACGTCCGGATCCTCTCCGTGATCCGGCGAGAGGGAATGTCGGCGACGACTGGCTTCGCGATCGCCGCGGTGCGATGCCCGCAGCGGCCGGGTCTGATCGACGAACTGGGCGCATTGACCTGGAGACAACTCGACCAGCGCTGCGACGCGTTCGCCGCCGCCGTGCAGGCACAAGGCGGCGGTCCACCCAAGACGATCGGCATCATGGCCCGCAATCATCGTGGCTTTGTCGAGGCTTTGGTCGCCGCCAACCGGGTCGGCGCGAACGTGCTGCTGTGCAACACGTCGTTCGCCGGGCCGGCCCTGGCCGAGGTGGTCAACCGCGAACGCGTCGACACCGTGGTCTACGACGAGGAGTTCACCCCGACGGTGGACCGGGCGTTGGCTGAGCGGCCCGATGCCCGACGCATCATCGCCTGGACTGATGATCCCGACAGCCACCAGGTGACGGTCGAGAAGATGATTGCCGCCCATCGCGGGCAGCGGCCCTGGCCACCGATGCGCACCGGCAAGCTGATTCTGCTGACCTCCGGGACGACGGGAACCCCCAAGGGCGCAAGACATTCCGGTGGCGGCCTCCGCGACGTCGAGGCGATCCTGAACCGGACGCCGTGGCGGGCTGAGGAGACGAACGTCGTGGCGGCGCCGATGTTCCACGCGTGGGGTTTCGGGCAGTTGGTGCTCTCGGCGATGATGGCGTGCACCGTGGTCACGCGACGCAAGTTCGATCCAGAAGTCACGCTGGACCTCATCGACCGGTACCGCGCCACCGGGCTGGCCGTGGTTCCGGTGATGTTCGACCGGATCATGGAGCTGCCAGACGATGTCCGCACCCGCTACAGTGGCCGGTCCCTGCGGTTCGCCGCCACGTCCGGTTCGCGGATGCGGCCGGATGTGGTGATCGCCTTCATGGACCAGTTCGGCGATGTCATCTACAACAACTACAACGCCACCGAAGCCGGCATGATCGCCACCGCCACCCCGGCGGATCTGCGCGCAGCACCTGACACCGCCGGTAGACCTGCCGAGGGCACCGAAATCCGGATCCTGGACTCCGATTTCACCGAACTGGCGCCCGGTGAGGTGGGCGGCATCTACGTCCGCAACTCCACACAGTTCGACGGCTACACCTCGGGGGCGACCAAGGACTTCCATCAAGGATTCATGTCCTCCGGGGACGTCGGCTACCTCGACGAGGCAGGCCTGTTGTTCGTCGTGGGGCGCGACGACGAGATGATCGTCTCCGGAGGAGAGAACGTCTATCCGATCGAGGTGGAGCGAGTGCTGGCGACGCACCCCGCCGTTGACGAGGTCTCGGTCATCGGTGTTGATGACGAGCGTTACGGGCAGCATTTGGTCGCATTCGTGGTGTTGGCCGAATCCGCTACGGCCAGCTCGGATGTGCTCAAGCAGCACGTCCGTGACGCGCTGGCGAATTATAAGGTGCCGCGTGAGATCACCGTCCTGGCGGAGCTGCCGCGCAGTAGCACCGGCAAGATTCTGCGCGCCGAACTACAGGCGCGCGTGTCCACCGCCGACAGCGGGTGACCCCTGCGCTGCAGCGGGGCACTCGCCCCAGCCGTCGCCCCCATCGAACACAACGAAACGTGTGGTACCGACCCAGCGACACCGGATCAAACGTTGCCCCAACGACGTGACCGGCAAGCCTAGTTGAGCAGCTGTAACCGCGACGTTCTCGCCGCAGTTCTACATCGGCCGAACACCTATCGTGGCGCCCGCCGTACAACCGCCCGAAGAATCAACACACCGAGCCGTGAAGATACAGGCGCCGACGACCCATCCCGCAGATCGGGTACTCGCACTGGGTGCACGTCGCTGCTACATGGCGGTGTATCCGGCGTCGACGGGCAGGCATACCCCGGTGATGTAGCGGGCGTGGTCGCTGGCCAGCCACACCACGGCATTGGTGACGTCCTGGGCCTCGACGAACGGGACCGGTAGCAGGTTGGTGGCCAGCTTCGATGCCGACGGATGCTCGGTAAACACCTGCGCCATGTGCTCGTTGACCACCATGGGGGTGAAGACCCCGGTCGGGTGCACGGTGTTGACCCGAATGCTGTGCTCAGCGTAGGACGTGGCCGCCACCCGCATCAGGCCGACAACTCCATGTTTGGACGCGGCGTAGGCGAAGGCTGCCGCGCTGCCGTCGCCACCTCGGCCCACCAGTCCCTGCGTCGAACTGGTTAGGATGATTGAGCCGCCGCGTCCCTTCCGAATCATCGAGGGCACCGAGGCCACGAGGGTGTTCCAGACTCCGAACAGGTTCGTCTCCACGATGTCGCGGTAGAGCCCCTGGTCGGCGGGATCGGTCTTGCCCGTGGCCACCACGCCGGCATTGGCGACCACGATGTCGATGTCGCCGAGTTCGCCGGCTCCGGAGTCAACAGCCGCTCGCAGGTCGGCCAGCTGGCGTACGTCGACCACCGATGTGTGGATGCGCCGGCCCAGATCGCGGACGAGTTGCGCGGTGTGCTCGAGATCGTCGCGGCTGGCCAATGGATAGGGGATGGAATCCATGTCTTCGGCGCGGTCGACCGCGATGATGTCGGCGCCCTGCTCGGCCATCGATACCGCATGACTGCGGCCTTGTCCTCGTGCGGCGCCGGTGATCAGTGCGATCTTGGTGTCGAGCAGTCCCATCTGTGCCCCTGTCTTCGTGTTCCAGCGACGCGGCGGCGACGCACGGTCCGTGTTCGAGTGCGGTCACGGTTCGGTGAGTGTGGTGCGCAGGTGTACCGTGCGCCGACCTTTCCCACGCGCCCCGAGGTAGACGGCGCAAGCGGGATTCTATATGACAGTGAGGTGTCAGTAGTGTGTGCTCGCAGGAACATGGGGTCGCGTGGGTTTCCGACCAGATCAAGCTGGCCGAACTGTCCGAGCACACCGTGGTAGCAGTTCGTAGTCCTGTTGCCATACAACGCTATCGGCTGAGCACGGCGATAATAGCGGCGCTCGGCAGCAGGCTGAAACACATACATCCACACCGCGAAACCGCTCGCACGTAACGAGGCTTTGGCACTGCGTCGTCAGTTTTGAACGAGCCAGGCTCCGACAGTCAGGAGGTGGGGCGCCTCCGACGGACCGCGAGACCGGCGCAGAGACACGCACTGATCGCCGCGCGGGACACCTCGCGTGGCGCTCTAATCGGCGGACGGTCCTACGAGTGGGCGACAGTCTCGCGAATGCGCTTCTTGTCGATCTTCCCGCTGGGCAGGGTGGGCAGGTTGTCGACGATGGCCAGGCGGCGCGGCACTTTGTACCGGGCGAGCGTGTCGCGCAGGAACTCCTGGACGCGATCCAGGGTCAGTTGTGCGCCGGGGCGCAGCACGACGACCGCGGTGACGGCTTCACCCCACCGGGGATCCGGCGTTCCGACCACCGCGCAGTCCACGACCTCGTGGAGGCCGCGCAGCGCGTGCTCGACCTCTGGGGAGTACACGTTTTCCCCGCCGCTGATGATGACGTCCTTCTTCCGGTCGACCAGATACAGCAGCCCATGCTCGTCGATGCGCCCGACGTCGCCGGTGTGACACCAGCCGTCGTCCAACGTGGCCAACGTGGCGGGCTGATCGTTCCAGTAGCCGCGGAACAGTGAGTCCGACTGGACGAGGATCTCGCCCGGCTGCCCGGTGGGGACGTCGAGTCCGTCGTCGTCGACGATGCGTATCGACACACCGGGAAAGGGGAATCCGACCGATCCCAGCCGGTGTGTCGCCTTGGGGGTGTCGAGCGAATGCAGTTCCCGTGGCAGTCCGGACACGATGGCCTCGGTTTGCCCGTAGAGGTTGAGGAACCCGGCGTTGGGCATGGTCGCCAGCGCTTGACGCAGGGTGGGCGGCGAGATCGGCGCGGCGGAATAGACGACGGTGTGCACAGCGTCGAGGGCCTCGCGGGCGCCGGGTTCGTCCAGCAGCGCCTGGAGCATCACCGGTGCCAGATGCAGCAGGGTGACGCGTTCGTTCGTGACCAACCGGAGGGCTTCTGCGGTGTCGAAGTGTCGTTGCAGGACCGCGGTGCCGCCGCGGGCGTGCAGGGCGCTGATGATGGCCAAGGCGCCGAAGTGGAACATCGGCATGTTGATCAGTCCGCGGTCGTCGGAGCCGGTGCGCATCTCGACGTTGGCCGCGAAGGCGATCCGCCGCAGTTCGCGATGTCCGAGCATGCAGCACTTCGAGGGACCCGTGGTGCCGCTGGTGAACAACAGGCAGCCGATGTCGTCGGGTCGGGCGGCAAACGGCAGCTCATCGTCAACGCCCCGGGCGATGAAGGCATCGAATCGCAGCATTCCCGGCGGAGGGGAAATGCCGAGGCAGACCAACTGCCGGACCCCGCTCAGCTGGGGCGCGAGCTCGCTGACGGTGGAGGCGAATTCGTCGTCGCAGAACACGATGGACGGCGTGACCCTGCGCAGGGCGTCGAGGACTTCGAGCGGGGAGAGCCGAAAGTTGATCGTTGCCATCATGATTCCGCTGAGCTGGGTGGCCGCGAACAACTGGCCGTATTCGATGCTGTTTCGGCCGAGCACGGCGATGCGGTCTTGGCGGCGCAGTCCGCTCTGGGCCATCGCCGACGCCAGCTTCACGCCGCGGTCGCGCAACTGGAGATGGCTGATGAACCGGGATCCGAGGCGGTAGGCGGCGACGTCGGGGAAGCGTTCGGCGTTGTCGATGACGATGTCGCCCATGGTCATTCCCACATCACCGCCGGGGCGCGAGAGGGGGGCCGATACCCGTCGCGGCGGGGTGGTCGTGCCAATGGGCGGGGCCGCCGGGGCGGTGTCGATCCGGTGTGCACGCGGCGTCTTCTCGTCACGTTGCGTTGTTTGAGTTGCGGGTGAGGGCTCGGTGAGGACGGCCATGATCATGGAGGCGACGGTCGTGACCATGTCGTCGTCCTCCACCGGCAGGCCTTCCGGTCGCACGAAGTACCACGCGCGGTCCAGCAGGGCCAACACCGCCAGCCCCAGCGTTTCCGTTGACGGAGTCGGCGCAGATTGGCGCGTCTGCAACGCGAGCCCCAGCGGGGCGGCCACGTGCATCTCCATCCGACGCGCGCCCTCCCGGAATGCATCGCTGCTGGAGGACCAACTGCTCGACGACAGGACGAACGCACCGTGAACGTCCATGTAGGCGAAGTAGGCGCCCACCCATGACTTCACCTCGTCCAGCGTCGGATGAGCGCCGAGCGTCTCCCATCCCCTGACCACGCTCTGGGCGTCGTGGTAGGCGTCCTGACCCAGTGCGGCGAACACCTCGGCCTTGTCCTTGAAATAGGTGTAGAAGCCGGCGCGGGAAATCCCGCACTTATCGGTGATGTCGTTGATGCGGGTACCGGCGTAGCCGCGACTCAGGAACAGGCTTCGGGCCGCCTCCAGGATCGCGTGCCGAGTCTGCAGCGCGCGAGGACTCAATGAGGTGTCGTTGTGCTGTAGGTCCACAGTCCCGTCGCGGTTTCGTGAGGCCGTCGTATCGTCGCATGATGGTACTCCACGACGGCCTCTGACCCGATCAGGCCGATCCCCAAGGTCGCCCCCTTGGCGCAATATCGGTGCAGTTCAAGCGGTGTTTATCGAACTTGGCGTTTCTGTCAAAAGTACTTGGCGTTCGTGTCAAATGCCGCTAGGGTCGTGCTCGACGGACTGCGCTCGGGTGCCACCGGCGCCGTGTCACCGGCCACCTCGGGCACGACGCTGCAGACGCCCCGTGCCCCTCGACACCAGGAGACCATCATGGCGGACCACGCCGCCGACACGAGCCGCGCTGACGCGGTGGCGACTCTGCTGCGTCACTTCTCGGCAGGTGACTTTGACGCCGCGATGACGCTGTTGTCCGAGGAGATCGAGGTGCGGTTGCCGTTCCAGGATGAACGCACCGGCTTCTGGTCCCACGTCGGCGGCAAGCGCGGTGTTCGGCAACTCTTCGCGGGGGTGGCCAAGCTGTTCAATCCGCACCCGCTGCACCTCGACGAGGTGTTTTCCGCCACGGACGGCAGGACTGTCGTGGCCCGGTATCACGGTGATTTCGTGGCCCGCGACACCGGAAAGCCCTATCAGAACACCTACATCGCGGTGTTCGAGTTCGACGGCGGCCTGATCAGGTCGTGGACGGAATTTCACAACCCGATGGTGCTGGCCGAGGCGTTACGCCCCTAGGTCGGCGCTCACACTGCGCGCGCCTCGCGAGGCAGTCCGAGGATGCGCTCGGCGATGATGTTGCGTTGAATCTCCGACGTGCCCGCGTAGATGGTGCCGGCCATCGCGTTGCACAGATGCACCGACAACCACGAGCTGGAATCGTTCGGCGCGCCGGCGTCGTCGGCGCGGAACCAGCGCATGGGCATGTCACCATCCCACGCCAGGGCGTCCCTGCCGAGGATGTCGATGGCCAACCGGGTCGTGCTCTGGTGATACTCGCTCCAGTAAAGCTTGGCGACGGACGCCTCGGGCCCCAGCGACCCGTCGCGCATGTAGGCCGCCAGGATCTTGTCGCCCAGCGCTTTCATCACCGCGACGCCGAGATAGGCGCGTCCGAGCCGCTCACGGGTAACCGATTGCCGGTCAGCGCCACGTTCCTTCGCCAGGGCGAAGACGCGCTCGAGTTCATGGGCGAACAGGATCGGGTTGACCGCCGCTTCCTCGCCGCGTTCGTGGCTCAGCAGCGAATTGGCCACCGCCCAGCCGTTGTTGACCTCCCCGACGACTAGGTCGGCCTCGGTGCGGGCGTCGCTGAGAAACACTTCGCAGAAGTCTTTGGTGTCGTTGAGCATCGTGATCGGCCGGACCTCGACACCGGGCTGGTCCATCGGCATCAGCAGCATGCTGATGCCCTTGGACTTCGGCGCGTCCGCGTCGGTGCGGGCCAGCAGGAACATCCAGTTGGCGTTCGTCGCGTTCGAGGTCCAGATCTTCTGGCCATCGATGCGCCACTGGTCGCCCTCGCGTCGGGCACGGGTCCGCAGACCGGCCAGGTCTGAGCCGGCCTCGGGCTCGGAGTAGCCCTGACACCAGATGTCCTCGCCGCTGATGATGTGGGGCAGGAACCGCAGCTTCTGCTCGTGGGTTCCCCAGGCCGCCAACGTGTTCCCGAGCAGCTTCATCGACAGCGTGTCACCCGGGCTGCCGACCGGCACCCTGGCGCGGGAGAACTCTTCGACCACCACCAGGTGGTCCAGTTTGGACAGACCCCGCCCGCCGTAGGCCACCGGCCACGTCACGCCGAGCATTCCGGCTTGGGCGCACAGGCGGCGCCACCGGTCGACGAACTCACGGCGCTGCGGCCCGGGCAGTGCGCCGGCGCCGGCCCAGTCGGCGGGAAGGTTGGCTTGAAGAAACGCCCTGACATCGTCACGGAACCCGGGTGTCTCGGTGGGTCCTGTCGCGGTCACCGGTACACACCCGGGCGGTTGCCGATAATCATATAGACAATACTAATGTATTGGATAGCGGACTAATATGATGCTTTGACTGTGAGGAGGGCCGATGCCCTTGCTGACCGACGACGACCGGATGGAGTTCCGGGTCTGGGTCCGCGACGGCCTGCAGCAGCACGCGCCGTTGGCGCTGACCCGGGAACTGGCCGAATCGGGTCGCCGCGACGACCCGAACCTCTGCGGGCGCCTCGCGGAGTTGGGGATGTTCGGACTGGCGACGCCCGAGGAGTACGGCGGCGGTGACGTCGGCGCGGCAGGGTTGGCCATTTTCCTGATGGAGACCGGCCGGTGTCTGCTGCCCGCCCCGTATCTGTCGACCGCCGTGCTGGCGCCGATGGCGATTCGCTGGGCCGGCGCCGAGGAACACTTCGCCGATCTGCTCAAGGGCATCGTTCAGGGGCAGGCGCGGGTGGCGCTGGCGCTGAGCCCGTTGGACGGCGCCGCGCCCCGCGCCACACGCGACGGACACACCTGGCGGCTGACCGGAGCAGAACCGGCCGTGTTGGAAGCCGATGTGGCGGATTGGCTGATCGTGGCCGCCGAAACGGATACTGGGCCTGGGGTGTTCGTGGTCGACCGGCACGACGCCGGGGTGCGCATCGAGACGCTTCGCTCGATCGATGTGACCCGGCCGGTGGCCGCCGTCACCTTCGGAGCGGCACCGGCGGTTGCGCTGGGTGATCTCGACGGCGCCGCGGCGTTGCGAGCCCGGCTGCAGGACCTCATCCGCTTGGCGATAGCCGCCGATGCGGTCGGGGGGGCTCAACGGCTGCTGGACATGTCGGTCGAGTACGCCAAGACGCGGGTTCAGTTCGGCCGGCCGATCGGCTCCTTTCAGGCGATCAAGCACCGCTGCGCCGATCTGTTCGTGGCGGTGCAGGCCGCCACCGCCGCGGTGGAGGCCGCGTTCGACCACCTCGATCAGCCACAGCAGGCGATCCCGGTGTCGGCGGCCGTCGCCGCGGTCTGCGCGCACGAGGCAAACTGGCAGGCGGTCCGGACCGCGATGCAAATCCATGGTGGGCTCGCCTTGACGTGGGAGCACGAGGTGCAGCTCTATTTGAAACGCGCGACCGCCTCGCAACATCTGTTGGGCAATCCCGACCGGGAGCTGGTCCGGCTCACCAATCTGGTCCTCGCCGAGGGCTACGACGTGGTGCAAGAGATCATCGGATGAGCCCACGCCCGACGACCGTCAACCTCGACGTGTGCGCCGGCGGGTCAGCCGAGCATCTCCACCACCGTTTTGGCCAACGGGCGGGCGGTGTAGTGGTGCTCGATCTCGTCGAGGTGCTTGTTCCACAGTTCGATCGCGGCGTCGGTGTCGTGGCGTTTGATCAGCGTCACGAAGTAGGCGTGCGTGCGATGCACTTCGCCGTATTCGACGCCCAGCTCACCGGGCGCCAGCGCCTCGACGTACCGGTTCCGTGCCGGCAGCAAGAGGTAGTAGAGGACTTCGACGGTGGTGCGGACCGTCTCGTTGCCGGCGAGTTCGGCGACCAGCAGGTGAAAGTCGATGTCGTGGCGGGCGTACTCGGCCGGGTTCGCGATGTGCGGTGTCGCCTCGGCGATCGCCTGGCTGAGCCGGGATACGTTCTGGCGGCGTTTGTCTCGCGCGACCGCCTCGCCCAAGGGCCGTTCCAGCGCGCTACGAGCACGGTAGACATCGGCCATCGTGGTGCCGCGATATTGAAGCAGATATCCCAGATGCCGCGCTGCCATGACGCCGTCGGGGGGTTTGACGCGCGCGCCACCCAAGGCGCCGCGCCGCACGACGATCAACGCCTCGGACTCCAGGATGCGGAACGCTTCGCGCAGAGTGGGGCGGCTGACGTCGAACTGCTCCATCAACACGGCTTCGGCCGGCAGCAGCGCGTCGGCGGGAAGTTCACCGGTGATGATCTGTCCGCGCAGACTGGCGGCGACCAACTCGGCGGCCTTGGGAACCCGGACGGCGCCAAAGGACGCTGCCGTCATCGCTTCACCCTCCCGTGCCGTGCCCTAGGTGTCGACATTGCGGCACTGGCGAGCGGTACCGCTGATCGTGTAGAACATCTTAATCCTCCAACTCATTTATGGGATGGCAGCGCCCGATGCACGTTCCCACCGCCACGCCCCAGGCACCATGCGTCCAATGACTTCACCGGCGCCGCGACCTCGGTACCACACACCAATTCAACGAAGGATGGATCGTGCGAAAGATAGAAGGCCCAGACGAATTGCGCTCACTGGTCGGCCAGGAGATCGGTGTCAGCGGCTGGAAGGCAGTTGATCAGGACCGCATCAACCTGTTCGCCGACGCCACCGACGACCATCAGTGGATCCACGTCGACCCCAAAAAGGCCGCCGAGGGGCCCTTCGGGACGCCGATCGCCCATGGATACCTCACCTTGGCGCTGCTTCCTCCGCTGATGAACGACGTCTTCGAAGTGGCCAACAAGCGCATGGGGGTCAACTACGGTCTCAACAAGGTGCGCTTCCCCGCTCCCCTGCCGGTCGATTCCCGGGTGCGTGTTCGGCTCGGTGTCGCCGCCGTGGACGACGTGCCGGACGGCGTCCAGGTGGTGTGGCTGGCCACGGTGGAGCGCGAGGGCGGCGACAAACCGGTCTGCGTCGCCGAATCCATCACCCGCCTCTACTTCTGACTTGGCAGCGACATTCGCGAACGGGAAGGGATTGTGCTGAACAACAGTGCTGGTGACCGCTCAGCGCCGCGGCCGAGGGTGCGGCAGTGACGTGTCCGCGGACGCATTGATGTGCGCCGGGCACAATTCCGAGGCCGCCGACAGCGCGGAAGAGCTTGCAGCCGTGCTACATCGCCGGGTCCGTGCCTACGGGTCAGCGCCCGTCATCGAGTTCGGCGGCAAGTGGTTGCGCGGCGACGATCTCACCGGCTACGTCGACGGCGTCGACTCGCTCATCGGCGCGGCCGGCGTCAGCGAGCGCGACGAAATCGGACTGGTGGTACGGAATCGACCGCAACACGCCGCCGCCATCGTCGGCCTGTTGGCGCGGCGGCGATCGTTTTCCCAGATCTACGCGTTCCAGTCCCCGGCCGCCATCGCGGCGGACATCGAGGCGCTGCGGCCCGGGGTCGTCATCGCCGACCGCGACGACTGGACGGCGCCGGTGATCGCGGCCGCGGCGCGGGTCGGTTCGATCGGCATCACCCTCCAATCGGCAGCCCCACACGTGGCGCTACTGCCCGAACTGTCCACCCGTGGCGAGGGCCGATACGCCCAAGTGCCCGATCAGCCGGCGATCGGCGTCCTGACCAGCGGCACCACCGGCCCCCCGAAGCGCATCAACCTACCCACCCCGGTGTTGCAGCGCGCGGTGCTCAGCGCAATGACGCTGTCGCCTGGAAATGCCGACGCTGCACCGGAACTCGTGTTCTGGCCGTTCGCCGGGATCGGCGGGATCGCACAGCTCGTCGGCGCCATACACAGCGGCAAGCGGCTCGTCCTGCTGGAGAAGTTTCAGGTCGATGACTGGGTCAGCGCGATCAAGCGGTACCAGATGCCCCACGTCGGTGTGCAGCCCGCCGTGGTGCGGATGGTGCTCGAGGCGAAAGTGCCACGCGGCGACCTGGCGTCGTTGAAGTTTCTGTTCGGTGGGTCTGGCCCGTTGGAGCCGAAGACCCGCCAGTCGTTCGAGAACACGTACGGCGTTCCGGTCCTGTGGGCCTACGGGGCCACCGAATTCGCAGGCACCGTGGTGGCGTGGACACCGGCGCTGTACGAAGAATTCGGCCACACGAAACCGTCGGCATCGGGCCGGCCCACCGCCGGCACCGAGGTTCGCGTCGTCGATGTGTCCACCGGCGCGCAGCTGCCCGACGGCCAGCAGGGCCTCCTCGAGGCCAGAGTTACGTTGGTCAGCCCGGACTGGATCCGGACCACCGACCTCGCCTCCATCGACGCCGACGGCTTTGTCACGGTGCACGGCCGCGCCGACGGCGCGATCAACCGCGGTGGTTTCAAGGTTCTGCCCGAGACCGTCGTCAACGCACTCTTGTGCCACCCCGCCGTGCGAGACGCGGCCGTCGTCGCGGTGCCCGATCCGCGTCTGGGCGAGATTCCCTTTGCCGCCGCCGAACTCCACGCCGCCGCTGCGGCCCCCGGCGTCGAGGAGCTGAAAACCCATCTGCGGCAACGGCTTCCCGCACACCACATCCCGGTGGACATCCGGATCGTCGAGCGGCTGCCACGCACCCCGTCGCTGAAGGTGAGCCTGCGCGACGTCAAAGCCATGTACCGCCCCGACTCCGGCACCCCGTCGCAGTCAGCGTCACACGCACCTACAGGAGGAAACACATGACCAGTACCGCACGACTGGCCGGTCGCGTCGCCGTCGTGACCGGCGCCGGCCAGGGACTCGGCCGGGCGATCGCCATCCGCTACGCCACCGAAGGCGCACGAGTCGCCGTCGTCGACATCAACGCCGACACCGCGCAGGCCGTGGCCGAGGAGATCACCGCCGCAGGCGGCACGGCGGCTGCGATCACGTGTGACGTGTCCCAGCGCGCGGCGGTCAACGACGCGGCAGCACGAGCCGCCGCCGACCTGGGCCCCATCAACGTGCTGGTGAGCAACGCGGGCCTGACCCGCCCGGCGATGCTGTGGAAGATGACCGACGAGCAATGGTCAACAGTCCTCGACATCCACCTCAACGGAGCCTTCTACTGGCTACAGGCAGTGGTGCCGGGAATGCAAGAAGCCAAGAAGGGCTCCATCATCTTCACAACCTCCTCAGCCGGGCTCAACGGCACCATCGGACAAATCAACTACTCGTCGGCCAAGGCGGCGCTGCTGGGCATGACGCGGTCGGCCGCCCGCGAACTCGCCAGCTACAACATCGTCGTCAACGCCGTCGCCCCCGCCGCCGCCACCCCGATGACCGAAGGGCTGCGCAACAACGACAAGCTCAATGACAACTACCTGCAACGCATTCCGTTGAAGCGGTGGGCCGAACCCGAGGAGATCGCCGGAACCTACGTCTTCCTAGCCTCCGACGACGCCACCTACATGACCGGACAGGTCCTGGCGATCGACGGCGGACTGGTGATGGTCCGGTGATAACCCGATGAGACTCGAAGCCACCGAACTCAGCACCGACGAACAACGGTTACGCGACGACGTCCGAGCCTTCCTGGCCGACCGGCTCCCGCCGGGCAACTATGACGTCGGCCTAGGTTTCGCCGCCCCCAGCGATCCCGCCTTCTCCCGCGACCTGGGTGCGCGGGGCTGGCTCGGCATGGCCCTGCCGAAGGAGTACGGCGGCGGCGGACGCACCGCCGTGGAACGGCTCATCGTCGTCGAGGAACTACTGGCAGTCGGAGCGCCGGTGGGATGGCACTGGGTCGCCGACCGCCAATCCGGTCCCAATATCGCCGCGAACGGCACCGACGAGCAAAAACAGTACTTCCTGCCCCGCATCGCCAGCGGCCAGTTGTCCTTCGCGATCGGCATGAGCGAACCCGACGCCGGCTCGGACCTGGCCGCCGTGCGAACCCGAGCGATCAAGGTCGACGGCGGGTGGCTGCTCAACGGAACCAAGATCTGGACCTCCGGTGCCGCCGAGGCGACCCACCTGTTGGGACTGTTCCGCACCTCGCAGGACCGCTACCGCGGATTGACCCAGTTCATCGTGGACCGCGACGCCGACGGGCTGACGCCGTCGAAGATCACCTTCATCGACGGCACCCGCCATTTCTGCGAAGTCGCGTTTGACGACGTCTTCGTCCCGGAATCCAGGCGCCTGGGCGAGGTGGGTGCCGGCTGGGGGCAAAACACCGCCGAACTCGTCCTCGAGCGCGGCGGGGTCGACCGCTGGATGTCGGTGATGCCGGTCCTGGACCACTGGGCCGGCACACTGCACGGCGCCGCACCCGGTTGGGCGCGGACCGAACTCGGATCCGTCGCAGCGCGTTGCTGGGCGTTCCACGGCCTGTCCCTGTCGATCGCGCGGGCGGTCGACCGTGGCGAATCGCCAACGGTCGAGGCGGCGCTGGCCAAGGAAATGGCCACCCGATTCGAACAGGAGTGCATCGAGATCGTGCTCAGACATTTCGGCCGGACACCCGAACTGACCTCACCGGACCCGTATGAATCCCTGCTCGCCAGGGCAGTGCTGACCGGCCCGTCGTTCACCATCCGCGGCGGCACCACCGAGATCATGCGCAACATCATCTCCAAGGCGCTGATCACTTCATGACCGCACCCCAAGCTGACCCCGAGCTCGTCGGGCTGGTCAGGGACTACTTCTCCCAGACCTTCACCGCCGACGTCATCGGCGCGGTGGAACGCGACGGCATGACCACCCCCTTATGGCTGTCGGCAGCCGAACTCGGTTTACCGCTCGTCGGGATCTCCGCGGGGCTTGGCGGGTCGGGCGGTTCGTTGTCGGATCTGCTCGCGGTCGTGAAAGGCGCGGGCCGCTACGCGGTGCCCCTGCCGCTGGCCGAGACCAGCCTGGCCGCCTGGCTGCTGGCCCGCGCCGGAGCGAAGATACCGGCCACCCCGATGACCGTGGTACCTGACTCCAGCGCCTTGTCCCTCGACGGTGACCGATTGACGGGCACCGCTACACACGTGCCCTGGGTGCGGGGCGCCAGCCACGTGGTGGCGGTCCTACCCGCCGGGGTGGTGGTGGCCGACGTCGACCACCTGCAAGTGACCGCGGGGTCGGACCTCGCGGGGATGCCCCGAGACGCCATCACGGCGAACGGAAGTGATGTGGACGTCTACCCCGCCGATGTCGGTGCCGATGACGTGCTGCTGCGCGGCGCGCTGCTGCGGTCCGCACAGATAGCCGGCGCCATCACCGGAGCGTTCGAACTGACCACGACCTACGTCGGGCAGCGTGAGCAGTTCGGCCGCCCGATCGGCAAGTTTCAGTCCGTGCAGGCCCATATCGTCGAACTCGCGCAGGCGTCAGCCTTGACCGCGCTTTCGGTCGACCGCGCGGGTGCCGCCGCACTGCACGGCGCGGCCTCCTTCGAGATCGTCGTCACCAAATCGGTGGCCAACCGCAACGCCGGGCTGGCGGCACGGGCCGCGCACCAGGCCCACGGCGCCATCGGCATGACGCAGGAATACGCCCTGCAACTGCTGACCCGACGCCTGCACACCTGGCGCGGCGACTTCGGTGACGAGGCATCCATGAACGTGCGCCTCGGCACGGCAATGGCCCTCGTCGGCGGCATCAACGCGGCCGTCACGGCCGTCGGCTCAACGATCGGAGTATGAAGTGGCACAGAACATCTCGGTGAGCACCGCCGACCACGTCAGCATCATCGAAATCACCCGCCCCCCGGCGAACTACTTCGACCGCCAGCTCATCGGCGAGATCGTGGATGCCGCCGCCGACGTGCACGCCCACGGGACGCGCGCCATCGTGCTGTGTTCGCAAGGCAAGCACTTCTGCGCCGGCGCCAACTTCGCTCAGGGCGAGATGGACGAGGACCGGGCGCGGTCCTCGGAACTGCTGTACCGCGAGGCGGTTCGGCTGTTCGACGTAGCGGTGCCGATCATCGCCGCGGTCCAGGGGTCCGCCGTCGGGGGCGGTCTTGGTTTGGCGTGCGCGGCCGACTTCCGGGTTGCCGCGCCGTCGAGCCGATTCCACGCCAACTTCTCGATGCTGGGGTTCCATCACGGCTTCGGGCTGAGCGTGACCCTGCCCGGCATCGTCGGACAGCAAAAAGCCACGGACCTGCTCTACACCAGCCGGCGCATCGACGGTCAACGGGCCTTCGACATCGGGCTGGTCGATCGGCTCGTACCGGACGGGGACGTCCGGGACGAGGCGCTGCGCTGGGCGGTCGAGATCGCTGCGGCCGCACCGCTAGCGGTGCAATCGATCCGGCAGACCCTACGTGCACCCCTGGTAAGCCAGGTCCGGGCGGTGCTGGACCGTGAGCTGGCCGAACAACGGACGCTGTGGGCCACCGAGGACAGCAAGATCGGGATCGCCGCCAACCTGGCCCGCGAGAAGGCGGTGTTCACCGGGCAATAGCGCCGGCGCCGGACCGCAATCTGTAAAGGGTTCTGCTGCTTTCACCTTTCAAGGTCGGCCTCAGAATAGATCCAGAGTTCCTAAGTCGTCCATTGCTGTACTAATACGCCGGATAAACTCGAGGGTAACATCTGCCGGTTGCATATCTGGCATACCTGCTGTCGGTCGATACGTTATGGTCCACCAGGTCAATGATGACAGGAGCTGCTTCCGGTAATGCTTCCACGCATCATCGAAATTTACTCCACCAACTCCCTCCGCAGATAATTCTTCAACGTAATAGCGCACAAGGTCTTCCTCCCACGCCCTGCGATTTTCAACCGTCAGCGCTGTCGATAAGGTGTAAGCAAGATCACGCCCCCAATGGCCGACACCGCAGCATTGCCAGTCGGCCAAACCCATTCGATCACCTGGCATTACATACCAGTTTTTGAGGTGCACATCATTATGCGTAAAGGTTTTGGGTAGACTCTTATTTTCTGCTATTGACTCGAGAGTGGCTGGCCATATTTCTTCGAATCTTCCATACAGAGAAGGCGGGATCACTTCCTGTGCATCTAGAAAACCCTGGTTGGAGCCTTCTCTCAAACCAAAATCGAGTGTCGTTTGGAAAAAGTCAAACCAGGTAGGCAACGCGGAGAGTTCCTTATGGGCTTCATTTCCCTCATGAAAACGTGCGTGCATTTTTGCCAGCAAGAGAATCTGGCTCTCGGCACGCGCTCTGCTGATATGGGTCTCATGAGTGCAGAACGATTCAACCTCGTCACTGATGTCGCCAAGAATAAGAATCGAATTGAACGTCTCCGTGTCGAGGTTGCCGTAGTAGCAGTTCGGTGCCTCAATATCGAGCTGCGGACGTAATCTATCGTAAAAATAGATTTCTGAAGAACCGGATCCCGTGTGACCAAACCCGAGTCGGATGGCCAGGTCGTGCGAGGCCTTACAAAAAAGGCGGTTAGGCAGACCCGCACTATTGCCTGCTCGATTGTACTCGACACCAATTTTCCTGCGATTTGAAGTCCCATTATCCACGTCGCCAAGCGTGAGCGAAACCACCTTCGCTCCCGGTGCATCATGACAAAGGACTTCCGTCAGCCACTCTGGCGTAATCACCTCATATGAGGAGGGAATATCGGAGGCTTCCACCGGGATGATTGGCCGCTCTTGCTCTTTGCGATAAGCTGCTGCCACCTTTGCGCCCATATTTGGCATTATGTGCACCTCTCAATATTTGGCCGCTTATCTGTTACGACAAGACGTCGCCCCGGGCGTTAGCGGCCCGCGGTTCAGATGCCAAAGGCATGGAGAACTCGCTCGTGGTAGACCGCGGGGCCGCCGAAGCACAGCTGGGATGATTTGGCCCGCCGAAAGTACAAGTGCGCGGGGTGTTCCCAGGTGAATCCGATACCGCCGTGCACCTGAATGTTCTCCGAGGCCACGAACATCAGTGCCTCCGAGCACACCGAATGCGCGACCGCGGCAGCAATTCCCAACGGCGGTGCGTCCGGAGCACCATCGGCGGCGTCGGCCGCCTCGAGTGCGGCAGCGTCGGCCAGTGAGACCCTCACCAGCATCTCGGCGCACTTGTGTTTGACGGCCTGAAAGCTGCCGATCGGGCGGCCAAACTGCGTACGTTCCCGCGCATAGTCGGTGGCTGCCTCCAGGCAGGCGCGGGCGGCGCCGCACTGCTCGGCGGCCAAGGCGGTCATCGCCCGATCGAGCACGCGTTCGACCACCGTCCCGGCGGCTCCGGGTTCGCCCACCAGTACCGCCGGGGTGTGGTCGAACGCGAGCGTCGCCTGGTGGCGTGTCATGTCCAGCGTGGTCATTGGCGCTCTGGTCAAACCTGCCGCCTCGGCGCCGACGGCGAACAGGCTCGGCCCGGCCTCGGTGGCGGCCACCACCAGGATCACATCGGCGGTCGCACCGTCTACGACGAAATCCTTGCGGCCGCTGAGCGTCCACTGGTTCTCGGCGAGGACGGCCCGGGTGTCGAGCGCGTCGGTCCGCCAGAGCCCATCGCTTTCGGCCACCGCGACGGTCGCGGTGATCTCCCCCGCGGCGATCCGCGTCAGGTACGTCGCGCACACGCTGGCGTCCCCGGCGGCGAGCAACGCCGAACTCGCCAGCACCACCGTCGAGAAGAACGGGGATGGTAGAAGAGCCCGCCCCATTTCCTCCAACACCACCCGCAGCTCGCGGAAACCGTACCCGTCGCCGCCATACTCGACCGGCAGGGCCATCGACTGCACGCCGAGCTGGCTGGTCAGCAGCGACCACACCAGTGGATCCCAGCCACGAGCGGACTCCATTGCGGACCGCAACTGTTGCTCGGTGGACTTGGCGGCCAGGAAATCGCGGATGCTGCAGCGCAACTCGGCGAGGTCGTCCTGGCTGATGGTGTCGGTCATCGAGGATTGTCCTTGCCTGGCGCCGGTTCCTTGGGCAGGCCCAGCACCCTCTCGCCGAGGATGTTCTTCATGATTTCCTCAGTGCCACCAAGGATCCGCAGTGCCGGCACCGACAACAGCAGCTCCGACCACGCGTAGGTGCCCCACTCGCCGGTGTCCGCGCTCAGTTTCGGTCCGAGCACCTCAGCGGCGAAATGCGCTGCCCGCGTGAGATTCTGAGCGAACATCAGCTTGGAGACCGAACCCTCGGGGCCGGGATCCTGGCCGGACTGAAGCCGCCGCAACGCCTGGTGGTTGAGATACTGGCTCGCGGTCAGATCGGCGAGCAGCTTGGCGAGTTCGCGTCGCAGCGCGCCGTCGTCGAGACGGCCGTTGACTTCCATCAATTTGGTCAGAAAGGGCTGCGAGAGGGCGCGGATCACCGAGTCGGAGCCCTCACCACCCACGGTGGCGCGTTCGTTCATCAGTGTGGTCAGCGCGACGCGCCACCCGCCGTGCACCGTGCCGAGGCGGTGATCGTCGGGGACCCGCACATCGGTGAGGAATACCTCGTTGAAGTCTGCGCCGCCGGTCATCTGCCGAAGGGGCCGTACCTCGACGCCGGGTGCGGACATGTCCACCAGAAACGCGGTGATCCCTTTGTGTTTCGGGGCATCATTATCGGTGCGGCACAGCGCCATCCCGATCTGCGCGTGCTGGGCGATCGATGTCCAGACCTTCTGCCCGTTGAGGACCCAGTCGTTACCGTCGGCGATCGCTTTGGTCTGGACGCTGGCCAGATCCGATCCTGCGGCGGGTTCGCTGAACAGTTGACACGCGATGACATCGCCGGAATACATGGCCGGCAGGTAGCGGGCCTTGATGTGGTCGCGGGCGTGCGCGAGGATCGTCGGCCCGATCATGCCCAGACCGATGACCGCGAGCACACCGGTGTCGGGGACGTCGTACTGGGCTTCGATGCTGTCGTAGACCAGGTCATGGACCGCGGTCAACCCGCAGCCGCCGTACTCTCGGGGACCGGTGATCCAGCCGAATCCGGCGTCATAACGTCGACGCTGCCACGCGCGGGCCGCCGCCACGTTGGCGCGGTCGATCTCCGGCGGATCGCTGCTGAAATACGCGATCCGATCAGGTCCGGAACCCCATTCAGCGGTCGCGGCCTCAGCCGGGCGGCGTGCGGCCGTGGTCTGCAGGAACCGTCGCGCCGCGTCGGCGAACGATTCCAGGTCTGCGGGCGCTGCGGCGCTCGGCGACGTCGCCTCAGTCGCTTTTCCGGTCGTTGGTGCGCTCAAAACAACTCGAACGCCGAATCGGTTTCCTCGCCGTCGAGCACCGCACTACCGATCACCTCGGTCAGCGCCTGGTGTCCCCCGAACAGCGTGTCCAGCGCCGCGGCCCGCTCCACGTATCGGTGGAGGTCACTTTCCCCGGTCAGGCCGATCGCACCGAACACTTGAACAGCGTGGCGCATCAGGACAGCCTGGGCGTGGCCGGCGCGCATCTTGGCGATGATTGCCGCCCACGGGTCGCCGTCGCTGCCCGCCACCGCGTAGGCGTTATCCAGCACCGACCGGGCACCGGCCATGGCGACGTAGGCTTCGGCCAGCCGGTGGCGAACCGCTTGAAACGAGCCGATCGACCTGCCGAACTGGACCCTTGCCGTCGCATGCGCGAGCACCAATTCCAGCGCGGCCTCACACACTCCGAGGATCTCGGCCGCAAGCGCACGCCGTCCGGCCGCCATTGCACGATCCCACGTCGTGCCCGCCGGGACCGCGTCGACACCTGCCGGGAATGACCCGGTCACGGTCCGCCAGTCCAAGTCGTGGTCAAATCCCCGGATCGGATCCTGCGATACCGTCAACTCGTTAGTCCTCACCAGCAGAAACGCGACCGCTCCCCCGTCGACTGTCGCCGGGATCACCACGTCCTCAACATCGCCGAGCGGCCCCAGCACCAGCCCGCGCAGCAGCTGGTCGCGGCGCAGACTGAGCGGCCCGTCCACCGGATGCGGGTAGATGACGGCCCGCTGCCGGCCACCGGACACCGCGGCGGGCAACTCGGCCAGCACCACGTCGTCGAGCGCCCGCGAGTTGGCCAGTGCCCGACCATGTTCGGTGAACAGCGCCATGACTGCGGCGCCAGCGTCCTCGGCGAGCACCTCGGCCCACCCCAGATCAGCCAGCAGCGGCGCCAGATCCTGTCCGGCGCTGCGCTTGCCGAACATCTCCCGCAGCGATCCGGCGATCTCGGCGCGCGTCGCCGCGTCGAGACCCGTTCCCGCTTGGGCGTTCACGCGCTGGTCTCCTTCGGAAGACAGAGCACCCGGTCGGCGATGATGCCGCGCTGCACCTCAGCGGAGCCACCCATGATTGTCGAGGCCCTGCTGTACCACCAGTCGTCACGCCAATGCGCGGCCACAGGTCCGTCGCCGAACAGGAACTCGGTCGGCAACAAATCGCGCGCCAAGTCGTGCAGCCCTATCTCCGCCGTCGCCAACAGGATCTTGTCCACGCTGGCCTCCGGACCCACTGCCTCACCGGCGGCGAGCCGGCGCACCGTCTGCGCGCTGCGCGCCTTGAGGGTGACGATATCGGTGTAACACTCCCCGAGCCGGCGCACACCGCCGTCGGGCAGTTCGGCCAGCAGCTCCCGCAGCTCCCGCAGCTTGCGCGAGGCCACCGTCGCGCTCAACCAGGCGTACATCGCCCGCTCGAACTGCAACAAGAACATCGCGACCTGCCAGCCCTGCCCCTCGGCGCCGACCAGCCGGGACGCCGGCACCACGACATCGTCGAAGAACACTTCCGACAACTCGTTCTGGCCGCTGGCCAACGCGATCGGACCGATCTGAACTCCGGGGGTATCGGTGTCGATCATGATCATCGTCAGGCCGCGGTGGCGACTCTCCAGCGTGCCGGTCCGCAGCAGGCAGATCAGGCGACGGGCCGTGGCGCCGTGGCTGGTCCAGATCTTCTGGCCGGACACGACGTAGGTGTCGCGGTCGCGGCGCGCCCGGCAGCGCAGACCGGCGAGGTCACTGCCGGCGTCGGGCTCGGAGAACGACTGCGACCACCACTCCTCGCCGGCCAGGTAGGCGGGCAGGAACTCGGCCGCCAGGGCGGGGGCGTAATGCAGCACTGCCGGTCCCAGCGTCTCCAGCAGCATCTGTTGCTCGGGCACGTCGACCCCGGCGGCGCTCAGTTCGTCGTAGAGCACGGCGCGGTGACGCTCATCGCCTCCGAAACCGCCGGCCGCCTGCGGCCACCCGTACCTGCTCCAGCCGCTGGCGAAGAGCTGGGCCATCAGCGCCGCGTGCTCGGCCATGTGTGCTTCGGTCGAGGGATAGTGAGTGCCGCACCAGCGCTGCAATGCTGGCTCGCTGGAGATGTAGCTGCGCACCGCCTGCCGGTAGGCCCACAGGTCGTCCGTGAAGATCTGCTGCTCGGTGACGACTGGCGTACCGGTCATCATGACGGCGACTTTGCTTGCGCTGACCTGGCTTTCGCGCGCTCCAGGAAACTGGTGACCAATGCCTGATGTTCCACGGTTTCGAACGAATCGAACTCCTCGGACAGCGCGTACTCCAGCACACCCGCCACCGCGCGTTTGATATGCATGTTCAATGCCCGCTTGGTGCTCTGCACCGCTTGGGGCGGCAACCCGGCGATCCGCTGCGCCACCGCCAGCGCCTGCTCCAGAAGCTCCGCATCGGGCACCACCCGGTTGGCCAGGCCGAGCGCCACAGCCTGCTCGGCGGGTATCCGCTCGCTGGTCAACAGATACTCCTTGGCGCGCAGCATACTCATCAGCAACGGCCACGTCGGTGCACCGCCATCGGCGGCGGTCAGACCGACACTGACGTGCGGGTCGGAAATGTAGGCGCTCTCGGCGATGAGCACGATGTCGCTGAGCACCGCCAGATTGCAGCCCAAGCCGACTGCGGGACCATTGACTGCGGCCACCACCGGCAGCGGAAAATCGACCATCTCGGTCAGCAGACGCCGGGCGCCATCGATCTCACGACGACGCCGCGGCCGGTCGTTCCACAACTCCACGAAATGCTCGAAATCACCGCCGGCACTGAATGCGCGACCCGCCCCGGTCAGCACGACCGCGCGGGCATCGGCGTCCTGGGCAAGATGGGCCCACACCGACTGCAAGGCGCCGTGTAGCGCCTCATTGGTGGCGTTCAGCGCCTCCGGCCGGTTCAGGGTGACGACACGCACCGCACCGCGCGCCTCGATCAGCAACTCGGGCTGGAAAGGATTCTGCATTGACTCCCCATAACTCGCACTTCGCGCAACCCGGCAAAGCACCTGGCGGCACCTCTCTCCGCATGGTAGTCGATCAGTTGACGATTTTGTCAAGGGACGGTGAGACCTCGGATAACATACCGCATATGGCCTGAATACTGCCAGCTCAGTGCCCTAGTTAGACTACTTGACGGTTTTGTCAAACGGCTCTACTCTCAGCCCAACAACGACAACGCGAGGTGGAAACAAGCGTGGACCGGTTCGCCAATGCCCCAATCTTCGACGCCGATCAGCACATGTACGAGACACCGGATGCGCTGACCAAGTACCTCCCCGAACGGTTCCGCAAAGCGGTGCAGTTCGTCCAGATCGGACGGCACACCCGGATCTGCATCCTGGACAAGGTGACCGACTTCATCCCGAACCCCACTTTCGATCGGGTCGCCGCACCCGGCGCGCACGAGAAGTTCTACGCCGGACAGAACCCCGAGGGACTGAGCCTGCGGGAGATGACCGGAAAACCGATCGACTCGATCCCGGCCTTCCGCAACCCGGCCGCCCGGATCGAAATAATGAACACCCACGGCGTAGACGAAGCGCTGGTCTACCCGACGCTGGCCAACCTCGTCGAACACTCGGCCGCCGAGGACCCCGAACTGGTCGTCGCGATCATCCACGCCCTCAACCAGTGGATGCTCGAAACCTGGGGCTACACCTACGAAAACAGGCTGTACATGACCCCGGTGATCACCGCAGCCCTCGTCGACGACGCGCGTCGCGAGCTGGAATACGTGCTGGACAACGGGGCCAAAGCGGTGCTGATGAAACCGGCACCGGTGAAGGGCTACCGAGGTTGGCGCTCGCCGGCTCTTCCCGAGTTCGATCCATTCTGGAGCGACGTCGAGCAGGCCGGCATACCCGTGGTGTTGCACGCCAGCCAACCCCCACTGGACAGCTACGTCACCCGGTGGGAACCTGCTGGTTCGGGCAGCTTCTTCGAAATGGGCGCCTTCCGCTGGATGGTGCTGGGCCACCGCGAAATCTCCGACATGCTGGTCAGTCTCATCTGCCATGGCACCTTGACCCGCTTCCCGAAACTACGGATCGCCAGCGTCGAGAACGGCAGCGCATGGATCCGCCAGCTGTTCGAGGACTTCGAGAGCATGTACGCCAAGATGCCCCAGGCCTTCGAAGAACACCCCCTGGAAGTGTTCCGCCGCAACATCTGGGTCAGCCCGTTCTGGGAAGGTTCCGTCGAGGACGTCGTCACCCGCGTCGGCTGGGACAAAGTGCTCTTTGGCTCCGACTACCCCCACCCCGAAGGACTCGCCGAACCAAAGGACTACTACAAATACGCCGAAGGCATGGATGAACAACGCACCCGAGACTTCATGGGCGACAACGCCCGCCGACTCCTCGGCATCCCGGTCCGAAACCCAGAACCCCTCGATGCTCTACCCGCCTGACGTAAGCGGGACCGCTGTTCACCCACCACCGAAGGTCAAGGTCGGCATGCGGGTCGCTTCCCCATCCGATCTTCCCAGGTACGTCTTGTTAGGACTCAGCGGCGACACAGCCGCCCTGTTGCTTCATCGTTGCCAGGTCCCGCGTGGCATTTCTTCCACGCGAGCGATCAGATGGAGCAAGCAACCTTCGTTGCGTCTGGATCAGGCAGGAAGGCGGCCAAACCTGGCGCTCGCCAGTGCAACCGACCCGAGTGGCCCTCGAACGCGGCCCGCGCCAGGCCGCCCTTGCGCGCAGCAGCCGTTGGCCTTCCGGCTCCTGAGCGGCTTAACAAAAAAACCTTCAGCCAGAGCCATCTCACCGAGTGAAAAGGGCACGCTCTGACACCCATGGAACCGCTATCGAGCGCGAATGCCAGAGACACTGCTGCAAGCCGCTTCGTCTCAGGTGATCAGTCATGCTCTATGCGAATTGCACACCGTAGGAATGCCCTTGGTGGCGTCGCAGGCCTTCGCGGTCGCCTTCCCGTTCGAGAAAAATGACCGCTCCCGACGATGCACCCGCGGCGTCAAGGCACGACGCTGCAACCGATGCCCCGCTCTCCTTTTTCGTCAGCAACGGAGATGGATACCTCCCGACCAAGCTTACGAAAGGACCGTGGGGTAAGTCACTTGCGGGCAACTACGTCGGTGGGCTGCTCGGCCGAAGCATTGAACGCATCGTCGATGATCCCGACCTTCAACCCGCGCGGATAACCGTCGATCTGCTGCGACCCGTCGCCCTGCGCGCCGTGCGAGTGCAAGCCAACGTCGTCCGTCACGGCCGACGCATCCAGCTCGTCGACGCGGTGATGACGCAGAATGAGACGCTGGTGGCGCGTGCCACCGCCTTATTTCTCCGCCGCAGCGAACCGGGCCCCGGCACCGTCTGGACCTCGCCGATCACCATGCCCGCCCCACCACCTGAAAATAGGACGCTTGCCGGCGACGTCCCGATGTTCATGTGGGCATACGGACGCGACCCCATCGCCGGCACTCCCGGCATCGGCGTAGACGAATGGCGACACGACGGTCAGAAGTTCGCATGGATGCGTGAGACCAAGCAGCTCGTCGACCACGAACCGCTCACTCCGTTCATCCGCGCGGTAATGGCCGGCGACGTAACCAGCTCGCTGGCCCACTGGAGCACTGATGGGCTTCACTTCATCAACGCCGACTACACGCTGACCCTCAGCCGACAACCCATAGGCCCCGACATCGGGCTCGCATCAATGTCGCACTACAGCTACAGAGGCGTCGCGACCGGCGTCGTCACGTTCTTCGACCGTCAGGGCCCCATCGGTAGCGGAGTTTCGACCGCGCTGGCCAACCCCGGCTTCACACCGCCCCCCTCCCTAACAATCAGGCCCGAGTCGGCCGAATAGCCGCTAGCGCCAGGCATGAGAACAATCAACTGACCAGGATGAAGACACAGTGGCCGAATCTGAAATTCACTCCGGACAGTTCGTCCATCAGATCCCGGCATTTGGCAACTCATTGGCCAGATCAGCTGGCGCGCATCGCCATCGCTACAACAACATGTAGGTTCCCAAACTGCGTGGCGGAAGCTGGCCCTCGTCGACGCGCTACTCAGGCGCATACAACCAACAACCGCCACTATCGTGACTTCACCACCGCTAGTACCCCAGTTAGGGGTATCTTCCGACGATTCCCTCAGATGCCGAGAGACTGGGCAATAATCAGCTTCATGACTTCGGAAGAAGCCCCATAGGTCGGGGATAGCCCGGCGTCGGCGTAGGCAGCGAAGATCGGGTGAAACTGCGGCATGTCGTCGGAGTCACCATGCAGCTGCAGGCAGCGGTCGACTACCCGGTCGCGCATCTCCGTGCAGAACAGCTTGACGATTGCCGCGTCGGCCGCGGAAAGTTCATCGCTCTCGTGGGCGACTAGGGCGCGGTCCAGCAGCGACTGGCCAGCTTCGATGTCGGTGACACACGTGGCGAGCAGGAACTTGGTCTGCTGGGACGACGACACCGCAGCGCCGAAAGCCTTGCGGTCCTTGGCGTATTCGATGGTGTCGTGCAGTTCCTTCACCGCCGTAGCGTGACTGTTGACGGCGATCGACAGCCGCTCCTGAGCGACGTTCTCGATCAGGTAGCTGAACCCGCGGCCTTCCTCGCCGAGCAGGTTCTCCGCGGGCACGACGACGTCGTCGAAGATCAACATTGCCAGGCCGCGGGTCCTCGGGCCGACCTTGTCCAGTTTGGGGCCACGGGTGAGGCGGGGGCTATTGCCGTCGATGACCAGCAAGCTCAGGCCGTCGCGGCCGGCTGCCGGGTTGGTCGTAACCGGGGTAACGATGAGGTCGGCGTCGGCACCGTCGCAGGCCAACGTCCTCGACCCGTAAACAATATAGTTGCGGCCGTCGCGAATGGCCCTGACAGTCAAGGCTTTATCGTCACAGCCCGCACCAACGTCCGCCGTCGCTAGCGCCGCGACGGCGTCGCCGCCCACCAGCCGCGGAAGCCAGCGGCTCTGCTGCTCAGCGTTAGCGACCCGCAGGAAATACGGCATGGTGATGTCAGTGTGCATTCGGAAGCTGTCGAGTTCGATTCCGGCGCGCCGGGACTCCTCGGTGAGGATGACGTTGAACAGAAAGCCGCCCCGCCCGGCACCACCATATTCTTTGGGAACCTGGATGCTGAGCAGCCCCAGTTTGCCCGCGGCCTTCCAAAAGTGCCGGGGCGGCACTCCTTTGCGTTCCCAGTTCGTGTACTCGGGCACCACTTGGTCGACGTAGAAGTCGCGGACCGTAACCCGGAAGGCCTCGTGGTCGTCATCAAAAAGGTAGCGTTTCACCGGGAACCTCTCTACAAATCAAGCAGGACCATTTCAGGAGATTCGAGGAGTTCTTGTGTCGTGCAAAGGAATTGGGCTACCTGGGCGCCGTCGGCGATGCGGTGGTCGAATGCGGAGGTTAGCGTCATCGTCGGCCGCGCGACAACCGCGCTGTCGACCACCACTGCACGTTGTCCGCCATCACCGCGTAGCAAGCCAACAGGTCGTTGCCGTCCACGCGAATGCCAGGCATCCCGTACCCAACCGCCTTGTGCGCGATGGACAATGCCACCAGCTGCTTGCTCAGGATTGTTCTGCACATAAAAGATGCGCGGCCCCTTGAACACCGCGGCGAAATTGAGGGCCTCGTGTACGTCGCCCTCTTTGATGACGCCGTCACCGAGATGTGCCACCGCGACCGAGTCCTCGCCGAGGCGTTGTGCGACCATAGCAGCCCCGACCGCGTGCAACCCGTACGTCCCGAATGGGAATCGACATCGATGCGCAGCACTTCTTGGTGAACTCCAAACCGCCGTGCCACCTCCCCGCCAGGCGGCCCCGACATTGCCCGGCGGTATTCCACGCAGAATAAACACGCCGAGTTCGCGGTACTGCGGAAACAGCCAATGGGCCTCGCCCAGGCACGCCGTGGCGCCGATCTGGGCGGCGTCCTGACCGCGGTATGAGGGAAACAACGCTAGGTCGCCCAGTCGCTGCAGGTTGACGAATTCACCGTCGAGGTCGCGGGTGACGACGATCAACTCGTAGAGCCAGCACAGGGTCTCCACCGGCAGCTCCCGGTTGTACCGTGCTTCTGCCGTGGACTTTCCGTCCGGGCCGACGAGGATAACCCTCGAGGTCGATGGTCGTGGGCGTCAGGGGCAAACCGGCCTCCTTGATCACAAAGGCGAAGCACCCCGAGCGCTCACCATAGACTATAGCAATGAGACACTATCAATAACTTATGATCAATGCGACGCGGGCCCTTGATTGGTCAATCGAAGACCTTCGTGCAGCGCGGCATGTGGATCGAGGAGTTCGAACTGGGTGTTCTCTATCTGCACCGCCCCGGGCCCATCCTCACCGAGGCGGATAACGTGCTGTTCACCACGCTCACCATGAACACCTGTCGGAGCCGCAATGACTGCATGGCGATGATGGCCCACACGTACCAATCTCAATCCTGTCACTCGCCCAACCGGGGCAGCGCCTCGGCACCAAGGCGGCGCATTGAGGAGCCAAGGTTATACCGGCCCCACCGTGGTTGCCGCTGAGCATTGACATCCAAATAGTGATTAGTTGCCACCGTGCCCGGCGGGCCAAAAACCTCAAGGACCACCCGCTTCGGGCTAAACAGAGTGATGTGATTCGAGACGCGACTGCCAGCCGACGTGGTGTGATGAGCCGCCGAAGATACCGTACAGCCGATACACGCGCAGCCCCCGCGACCGCGACCTACGCCACGGCGACCAGCAGCATCCACCCTCATTTGACCAGCTACCAATCGAAATCCCATACACCCTTTTGCCTTTCGATAACCGGCGATACGATCGCTTCAGGCTAGGACATCCTTCCTGCGCTGAGAGCGGACCGGACAAGGCAAGACATGACGGAGTCCACGTCCGCCCATCGTCCATCGGTCGTTTACCGGGCGACCGGTCGGCAAATCGGTAGCCCAAACCGCCGCGTTACCCGGTAGGTCGGGTCAGGTTGGGGATGATGACGTCATCGACGAGTGCTTGCACGGTGCGACCGGTGGGGGGCCGGCCGGGCATGATCGACCTAAATATCAGGTAGCCGGGCAGCAAGTCCCAGAGTTCGTCGCTGATGGCGGCGCCGGCGATCTCACCGCGGTCGATGGCCTGCTGGAGGATGTGCTGGATCAAGGCTTTCCGCTGCTCGAGGAACTGGTGCTGCAATGCGTCGTTGAGCGCGGGGTTACGCGACACCTCGACAAGCACCGCGCGGATGGTGCTGGCGTGCGTGCGGGCCTGCTGGCACACCAGCTCCCCCAGTTTCAGCAAATCGCCCCGCAGTGTGCCGACATCAGGCGGAACCACGACCTGGCGGATCCCCTCGATGAACGCGGCCAACACCAATTCGGCCTTCGATGGCCAACGCCGATACACCGTGGCCTTGCTGGCCCGGGCCGCGGCCGCGACCGCGTCCACCGTCAACCCGTCACACCCGTGTTGCTGTAGCAGCCGCAAGGTCACCGCAAGCAACTCGGTCTCCCGCGGCGACCACGGTGAGAAGTCCGCGGCACGATCGGCGATACGGGTCACAGTGAAATCAGCACCGTCCTAGAGCACCCAATCCGCCGCTCAAGGTAAACGTTATGGCCAGCCTCATTTCGACACACCATCTCGCATTCTACTCCCCGATCCCGGAAGAGCTTGTACCGCAAGATCATTCAACGTCAATACATCACAGGACCAAACAGGGTGGCTACGCGGGTCTAGGGAGTCGCGATGCTGTCCGCCGCGGGGGTCGTCGAAGAGGATGGTGTCGTCCTTGGATGCAGCGGTTAGGGCATACGCTGGAGCACGCCCACCTGGTCGAGGTGCTCAGTTGCCATTGGCCTCCTTGCCGAAGATCGACGTGCAGTAGTAGTTCTCGCGGAAGAACAGTGCGTCTTCGTTGTCTGGTAGCGGCGGTAGTCCGTTGTCGGCCAGCAACTGGCTCAGCGAAGTGCGGACCGAACGCCAGCCGTGGCTGTCCAGATAGGTTGCGACGTCGTTGCGTTCGCCGTCATAGCGCAACTCGGTGGGGTCGAGGTCGAGTCCATGGTCGCGCCACCGCTGGGTATAGGTTCGCATCATCTCGGCTTGCGCAGCGCCATCCGGCGCGTTCATAAAGATCTCCGCCGCCAGCCGGCTGCCAACGGTACTGAGTGCGGTGATGTTGTCCAGCAAGCGGTCTTGAGCTTCAGGCGGCAGGAAGGCGAGCAGACCTTCGGCGAGCCAGGCGCTGGGCAGGCTGGCGTCGAAACCGGCCTGCACCAGCGCGGTCGGCCAATCGTGGCGCAGATCAATCGGAACCGCCCGCAAGTCAGCTGCCGGTTCGGCGCCCATGTCGGCCAGCGTGGTGATCTTGAACTCGATAACCTGCGGTTGATCAATCTCAAACACCGTCATGTTGGACGGCCACGACAGCCGGTAGCCACGTGCGTCCAAGCCGGAAGCCAAGATCACCGCCTGGCGGATGCCTGCACCAGCCGCATCGGAAAAGAACGCGTCGAAGTAGCGGGTGCGCGCCACCATCATGTCGGTCATACGCTGCAGGCCCCATGGGGCGTTGGGGAGATCAACCTCGGCGACGTCGAGCTCGCCAGTAGCCCACCGGGTGAAGAATTCGACGCCGACTGCGGCCACCAGCGGCTCGGCGAACCGGTCCTCGATAAGTGGATTCTCCGCATTGGTGGCACGAGCCCTGCCCGCGGCCACCATTGTCGCGGTGGCTCCCACACTAGATGCCAGATCCCAGGTGTCGTTGTCTGAACGCTTCATACTTTTGACCTTTCCACTGCCCTCGTCCATTCCCATTGCTGGCCGTCACGCCGGGCCCGGGTTCATCCATCCCCATTGCCCTCATCAGGTCGATGAAGTCCTGTCCGACCTCTGGTTGCGGCTCACCCAGTTTGGCGGCGAGCATCCTCATGAATGGAGAATGTGTACGAGCAGTGGTGCTTTCGGGAATGCGGCCCAAGCCGATCTGGCGGTCGGCTGCACGCATGCCGATAATCGCCATCCGCAAGGCGGCCAATACGTCGTACCAGTGCAGGTCTGCGAGCTTGGTCCCCGCGTACGTTTCGTACCAAGCGATCGTGGTGGCGCGGTCCGGAAGCCCGGCGAGACGGGGCACGCCCATTCCGAGGCTGAAAAGATCGTCGAAGAACAGCCACCAAGCGACGTCGACCTCGGGTGGGCCAAGAGCGGCCATCTCCCAATCTATTACGGCGCTTACCGTCAGGTCGTCGCGGAACAGCATGTTCGCCGACGTCGGATCACCCCACAGGACCCCAACCGGGGCCTCGGTGGGACACTCGCGCATGAGAAAATCGATAGCTGCGTCAGACACGGGGTGTTCCCGGTCGCCGCGCGCCCACCGATACCAATCGGTAACCATGTGCAGGTACTGGTCGAGTCCAGGGGCTCCGCGTGCGGGCTGGTTGAGGAAGTTGAATCCCTGGGTCCAATCAAGTTGGTGGATACGGGCAAGCACGTGCAGCCCATTACGCCAAACTGTTCCGCGCTGGTCTGTGGGCAGGTCCTTCAACCATCCCTGCACGTTGTAGTTGGGGACCTGGTGCACGACGCGACCTTCGCACTTGTGCATAACCAGGAACGGCGCACCGAGCACCGCCCCGTCCCGCTCGATACCGACCATGCGCGGCACGGGCACATCGGAGCATTCCGCGACGACGCGCATCATCTGGTAAGGCAGATCAAGGTCTGCATCGAGGAAAAAGTCGCTGCCCTGATTCTGTCGGCGGATGACCAATTCAAGCTCGGTTGGCGTGCCGCCTTGGACGCAGCTTGCTTTAGCGAAGAAAGTCTGCGCCGAATTGCCGGTACCGGCGAGGGTGAGTGCGGTGACACAGACGCCGGTTGCCGGTAACTTGTCCACCAGCCATGCCGCGAGGGCTTCGTACTTGTGGTCTGAAGTGATTTCGTTCACGATTTCGCGTAGACCTTCAGCAGCGGACCGAGCCGGTCGGTCGTCGTTCCGTGCAGCACAATCTCGTCGGCTCCCGCTGCGCGATACTCATGCAGTCGTGCGGCGACTTGTGCTGCCGACCCAATCGCCGCGCCCGTGGATATCCAGTCATCTGGAAGCAGAGAGACCGCTTCAAGTGAGCGAGCGCGCAACTGTTCGGGGGTACCGGCTTGTAGTTCAAGGTTCGCAAAGCGCGAATCTGCCAGTAGTTGGTGCACTGGCGATGGATCCCAGCAATTTGCGGTGATGATATGACGGGCCAGGTCCCGTAGGGTGAAGTAGGTTGCAGCGCGAGCACGCACGATGTTGGTGATCTGGTCGTCGCTGCAGTCAGGCGCGACGACGACCTCCGCGTAGATTTTAACCCTCTCCGGATCTCGTCCGGCTTCCTTGGCCGCATCGCGCACCATCGCAGCAGACCGGGCGACTCCGTCGGTCGTCAGAAAAGGATGCAGCACTGCACCGTCGAAGTGTGCGCCGGCCAGATGCAGAGAATTCGGCCCGATTGCCGCCAGGATCAGCGGAGGCGCCACGGCAGGAGTGTCAGCCAAACGTACTCGAGGATAGCGGCCGGCTGGGCCGTCATAGCTAACGGTTTCACCGCGCCAGAGCGCGCGAAAGATGTCGGCATAATCCTTGATCGCGGCACCGACCGGGGTGGGGACCCCGAGATCCCGCCACATGCCCGCTACGTTGCGCCCAAAGCCGAGTACTAGGCGGTTGTCCGACAACGCCTGCAAGGTCGATGCCATTCCGGCCAAAACGACGGGGTGCCGCGTACCGAAGTGCGTGACTCCAGCCACCAGCGTCACGCGTGACGTGTTTTGGGTGAGGGCGCCCAGGGTGGCGCCGATCTCTTTGGTTTCCCAGCGTTCAGAAACCCAGACACTGCCCAGGCCGATGCGCTCGCCGATCGCGGCTTGCTGTAGACCTGGCCGCACATCCGTAATCCGTCCTGGCAAAACGTAAGCACCCAGCTCCGGAATTACGTGCTTCGTGCGGCTACAGCGCATGTTCAAAGGAGTGTCGTGCGGCCGGTTGGGGCCATACTTTACGCCGTCGGTCATCGCCGGTCGTACCCTGCGGGCTCTGTCGTGTTCATCGCGGCGAGTTGTAACTATTACGTTCCGATGACGACGGGACTCTAACCAGCGAGGCTGTCGGCGGTACCGATTGGTGGTGTGGTCGGTGTCCGCAGGCGCCGCTGTTCGGCGAACTCTTGGTGCGGCGCCTCCGCTTCCTACAATGATGAACGCCCGACGCATTGAGGGGACTATGAGGGCGTAGAACCTGCGTCTGCATGCCCACCCGGTTCCACCTGGGACAGTACTTCGTGACGGTGTGATTGAGCCGGTGGGACTGCCAGTTTGGGACGCTGTGACGCATCCTTTGCTTCCCGCACCGCACGACGGTCGCACCCAAGGCGCCGAACACCGTCGTCTCGCTGCGCACCACGGTGATACTTTATTTTCATAAGCAAATTACGTCAAGCGTCGAAACCGACCGTCACCTGCCCGCATCATCGACTACCAGCTACCTGGACCACTACATACGACGAGGCTCACGCCGGGGATTCGGCAAGCAAGGGGTGCCGCGGTTACGGCTGCTGCTTGGGCCCTGTCAGGAAGTCCTACCAGGCTGGCCGGCGCGGCCGGACATCGCCGGGGCGACCAGCGTCGTAACCATCGCCAGTGCGGACCCGCGCGACGCGGCGGCTTGGATCATGCGGGGCATAATTCGTTGACCGACTTGGTGATCAACATACGACGCCTGGTATTGGTCTGCGGTCTGGAGTCGGCTTTGACATCGCCCATGATCTGCGCATAGGTGCGGCCCTGGGCGACCTTGTCGCAGATGCCGTGCCCATAGGCCAGTGCGTCGTCGGCATTGGCGAAGTTGTAGCCGGGTCGCACGTGACGTTGATCAGGTACGCCACCGCAACGGCGCGGGAATGGGGAGCACTCGCGACGGTGCCGGCGCACGTGAGCGCTGCGGGCGCACGTGAACGCTGCCGTGCCGGCATCAGGCTGGCCAATGACTTCGGTGTCTTCACGGCTTCACCACCTGACCTCCGCCCTTAGACCGGATCGAATCCGGAGATCAGCCAGCGATCCCCGATTTTGTCCAGCGTCACCCTGACGCTGGAGGCCGTATCGGTGGGTGCGTCGTTGCCGATGATCACGGTCTGATTGACGAAAACCAGCACCACGGCATGGTTTGCAGTCGTCGACACCGACGCCGCAGCGGGCACGCTAGCCGCCGCCGAGATCTGCTTTTGCTTGGCCCCGGGGATCACCACATCGCGGGTGAGCGACGTGTAGGCGTCCTTGAAACTCCCGGTCAGCCGGTCGCGGGCGCCGCCCAGGTCCTTGTCGACGGTGTCGGGCTTGTAGGACAGCAACGCCACCGTGCCGTCGGTTGCCGCGCGCACCGATTCGATACGCGCCTCCTGGGAATCACGCACCGAGGAGTCCAGCCACTTCAGGTAGCCCGCCGCCATCGCGAGCAGCAGCGCCAACGCGGGCAGCACCCCGTAGGCCACCACCCGACCCCACCGCGCACCGCGCAAAACCGCCGGACCTTCGGAGCTGCGGTCGTCGGAGTCGTCCTCGGAGTCCGCGATCGGCGCGGCTTCGGCTTCTCCTTCGATGATCTGCGCCTGGGTCACTGGTCGGGCATCGACCGCCGCGGCGTCCTCGGTGCCGGTCGCCGTGCCGTCGGTGATCTTCGTCTTGCTCATTGCACGAACTCAACGTTGGACACCGTGGCGCCGTCACCGACCTTTTGCACACTGATGCGCATGCGCCAACGCCGCGGCTGCTGCTCGGCGGCCCCGGCGGTGGAGGTCTTCACCGTCACGGCGACCAGCACTTGAGCTTGATTACTGTCGTCGGACTCCCAGCCGGCCTCGTGACGGTGCCCTGGGAATTCGACTGGGCCTGTTTGACCACTTCGCTGAACGCCGGTGAGTGTTTCTTGGAGTCGTCGCAGAACGTCCTGGTGGCCGAATCCAGGATCCGCTGCACATCGGGCTCCGCCTCGGTGTAGCTGGCGGTGGTCAAATTCAGCGCCCCCTGCCGGCCTACCTCCAGGAGGAGTTGGCGCTGCTGCTCGGCCCGATGTGATTGGTGGGCACGAAAACCGAGCCAACCGACGAGCCCGGCGAGAGATACGACGACCATTGTTCCGATAACTAACCCCATCCGAATGCCCGATCCGCGTGGCGTTTCGGGCTGCGCATCACCAAGTTCGGTGACCTCTTCGGGGAATGCGGCATTGTCTTTACCGGCGCCGTCTCTAGCGCGGCCTCGCGGAGGACAGGATCGCTGGGTTCTTTCAGTTTCCGGTGGGCGGCATCAGCATCGACTGCCATGTCTGCTCCTTCGGGGCATTGTGTGCCAGGTTGGCTTGCGTGTATAGGTGTCCATCCGGACCTAGGTAGGTTCCCGTGGCTGGGTCGTAAGTTAGGGCGGCTATTGGAGGTGGCGCTGGTCCCGGTGACGGTGTGCCCGGGGGTGCCGGTAGTTGCGGTATCCCCTGGCCTGACAGGGTTGCGTTCGGGTCGCCCTTCCAGTTCATACCGTCGTTGAGCGGTACGTATTGCTCATCGCTTTCACACATCTTCACTGTCGGGGCGCGCTTGCCCGGAACGGTTTCACAGGGCGTATTCCGCACGCCACGCACATCCCAGAGTGAGTCCTGCGGCACCCGGCAATACAGGTCGCCAGCCGGGCGAGGGGGGTAATCGACCTCGGTAGCCACCCGCCGCTGCTGGACCGGGAGGAAGCCCGTGGTGCATGGTGGCGGCAAGTTCAGGTTGAGACTGAAGTCGAGGTAGAACCCTCTGTATGGCTGCTTGGTGTCCAGGTTAGGAACAAGCGCTCCCGCCATCATGGCCGTTCCTTGGGGCAGCAGCACCAACAACTGCTCGATGTCGTTGCGGTAGGTGATCGCCACCTGATCGACGCTGACTAGGTTGGCGAGCACGATCGGTAGCGTAGGCTGCAACCGCTCGAATAGTCGTCGGGCCTCGTCGGCGGCCTGGGCGCCCTTTTCGAGCAGCCCCGCGACGGCCGAGTCCTGTGTCTGCAGCTCCCCGGTCACGGTAGCCAGATTCGCTGTCCATGCCCGGATCGAGCTGGACGTGTCGGCCTGTGAGTCCAGCACGGGTTGGGATTGGTCGATCAAATTGGTCAAGGGGTCCAGATTCTTCCTCGCGTCGATGGCAAGGGCCGTCGATCCCTTGATGATCCGGCGGATTTCCGGCCCGAGGCCGCCGACGGCGATATAGCTTTCGTCGATCACGGTTTTCAGGTTGTCGTGCGGGATGGCCGCCAACGCTGTGTTGGTGGCATCTAGTAGCGAGTTGATGTCGACTGGCACCGACGTGCGGCTTCGCGGTATCACGTCGCCCTGACGCAGCGGCCGGGAGTTGCCGTCGCGCGGCAGCAGGGCGACGTATTGTTCGCCGACCGACGATTGGCTGTGCACTTGCGCGTCGAGATCCGACGGGATGTCGATCCCCGACTTAAGCGACAGCACGGCAGCGACGCCGGTGGAGGTCAGTCGCACATCTTGGACCCGGCCCACTTCGGTGCCGCGGTAGGTGACGTTGCCGCTTTTGTAGAGTCCACCTGACTCCGGGAGCTCGATGGTCACGGTGTAATGCCCGACCCCGGGTATCAAGTTCTCCGGCTTGATGTAGTCAAACACTGTGACCCAGCCAGCGACGATCGACACCAGCGTGAAGGCGCCCAGTTTTAACCAGATTTGCCTGCTCAACCTCATGTCAGGGCCCTTGATCCGCGCGATAGGGAAAGGTCAACGGGTTGCCGGCGGTGTAAGGGCTGGGCTGCTGGCCAATCGTGCGGCCCCACTGCATTTCCAATTCGGTCAGGTTGCCCTGCCACCGGGTACCGGTGAACAGGCCCGAGTCAAGCCGGCTTAGCGTCAAGTCGACCACCAGGGACAGGTTGCCGTACTCGCCGCGGAACCAGTTGGGGATCGTTTCCTTCACCCACGGGAAGGTTCCCAAGAAGCTCAGCGAACGGGTCAGGGCCGGACCGGCGTTGGCTAGCGACTGCAGTACTGGCGCGAGGTCCGTCAATTCCTGGACCAGTGCGTCCTTCGTCTGGTTGACCGAGTCGGCGGTCAACGCACTGAACTTGCCGAGCCGGTCGATCGCGTCGGCGAGCTTTTCCCGCTCATCACTGAGCACTGCCAAAGCTCCGGGGAGGGTGCTCAGCGAACGGTCAAGCACTGGTTTCTGTTCGGCAAGCTGACCGGCCAGCTTGTTTACGCTGTCGGTAGCATTAATGATGTCGTCAGTCTGCGCTTTGAGATGGCCGATGAACTCGTCAAGCTGTCGAAGCAGGCTTCTCAGATCGTTCTCGCGGCCGGCGAACGCCTCGCTCAGCGTTTTGGTGATGTCGTGAACCTGACCTAGCCCGCCACCGTTGAGCACCAGCGACAACGTCGCCAACGTCTGCTCAGTCGTGGGATAGCTGCTCCCGGCCGACAGCGGGATGAGCGAGCCGTTGTGCAGCCGCCCTTCGGGCGGGACACCCGTCGGCGGCGCCAATTCCACGTGCAGCGAGCCCAGCAGGCTTGTCTGGCCGATTTTGGCGGTGGCGTTCGCCGGCAGGTTGACGTTGCCGTCGATTCGCATCGTCAGCAGCGAATGCCAGCCCTCGCGCTCGATCTTGGTGACATTGCCGACCGTCACATCGCCCACTCGGACGCGGGAGTTCTGCTGGAGATTGGTGACGTCGGGCAGCTGCACTTTCACCTCAAAGGAGCCCGGCCCGCGGCCCGCAGTACCCGGCAGTGGTAACGAGTTCATCCCTCGCCAGCCGCAACCCGACACACCGATGCCGGCGACCGCCACCAGCACCGCCGCAATGATCTGCTGCCCCAAGCGTGAGCGCGCCATCATCGCCCCCCAGGCGGCACCATCATGCCCGACAGCCCCGCGGAGGGATTGGTTGTGACCGCCTCGGCAGGCCGCGGTGGCGTGGGGTTCGCCGCCGGTAGCTGATCTTGAGGTGCCGCTCCAGCTGGCGACGCATTCGGTGCTGGGGGCACGAAGTCCGGGCGCATCCAGTCTTCACTGTAAGTGACCTCGTTTGGCCGGGCCCGAGTGCCGACGAACAGGTTCTCGCCGAGCGGAGGGAAGTTGTATTGGCGGTTCTTCATAATCGGCGCCAGGTACTGCACACACAGCTTGGCCGACTGTTCGGCGTTTAGCCGCGACGCCGCCTGCACGGCACCACAGAGAAAGGAGATGGTGTTGGCGAAGTTGTTGACCATCAACGCCCCCGACAGGGCTCCCTGGGTGGGCCGCCAAATGTTGACGAGGTTTTGCAGCGCATTCGGAGCGACGTGCAGGGTTTGCTTGATGTCATCGAGGCTGTCGGTAACGGCCGTGGACAGCGACGCCAACTTGTCCGACGTGACACCCAGCGCATCCCGGTTTTCCGCCACAAAACCCTGGACATCACCGACGGCAGTATTGAGGTCCTGAACGGCCGCGCCCACCTTAATCGGGTCATTGGCCAGCAGTCCGGTCACATATGCCAGGTTGCGATTCAGCTGGCGCATCACTCCGGAACTGTTTTGCAGGGCCGCGACCACGGTCGCCAGATTCTTCACAGTGCTGAAGATGTCGGTGCTGTGATCACCAAGCACCGACAGTGCTTGCGACAACTCGATCACGGTGTCGCGGATGTTGGCGCCCTCACCGCGCAGGTTGTCGGCGGCGGTGTTGATGAACGAACCAAGCGGGGCGACGCCACCCGGTTGGGTAGGTCGCAGCGTCTGCACGAGCTTTTCGAGCTGGGCGCGAACGTCGTCCCATTCCACCGGGACGGCGGTACGCTCCTGCGGAATGACCGCGTCGTTTTTCATCGTGGGTCCGCCCGTGTACGCGGGTGTCAACTGGATGGCCCGCGAAGTCACCAGGGACGGGGACAAGATCACCGCCTTCGCGTCGGCGGGCACTTTGTACCTGCGGTCGTACCAGAACGTGATCTTGACGTGGCGGGGGTGCGGTTCGATCTTCTCGATCTTGCCCACCGGCAGACCCAGGATTCGCACCTCGTCACCGGCGAATATGCCGTTGCTGTTTTCGAAGTACCCGATGACGGTGGTCTTATCACCCCGGTCGGACTCACGCACAACCGTGACCAGCCCCGCAGTGAGTAACACCACCAACACGGCGGCCAACACACTACGGGCGTTTCGCGGGGCCATCACTGTCCTCCCTCCCCGCGAATCGGTGCGATCGGACCCGGCGGCGGCCCCGCAGGCACCAGCGCCGGCGGGCCCGGTGGCGGTCCGCCGGGCGGCGGTGCCGGAAGGGGCTGCCGATAGGGATAGCGCGGATCGCCGGGCTTACCCGTAATCGCATCGGGCAGTGTCAGATTGGGCTCGCCGCCCTGGCCTGTCCGCGGAAACGGCACCGGCAGCGCCGGCGTCCCGGGCTGGCCCACTGGCGGGTCAACGAGCTGTGAGGGGGGCAGCACGCTGGGATCAAGGCCAAGATCTGAGAACGCCGCATCCACGAAAGGTTGCACGAATTGCCCCGGCAGCAGATTAGCGATGTAGGCCTTGAAGAACGGCGCTCCCGACACCGCTTCACCCAGGGACATTGCATAGGCATTGAGCAACTGGATCGATTTCTGCACCCGCTCTTTTCGGTTGTCGACGATTGTCAGGACGCCGTTGAGCTTGTCCAACGCCGGCCGTAACTGGGCGCGGTTGTCGGCGACGAACCCAGACAGCTGCTTGGCCAGCGCAGAGACGTGGTAGGCGAAGGAGTTCAGTGCGTTGCTTTGGGTTTGCAGCTCCGCCATGAGCGCGTCGGTGTGCTTAATCAGACTGGCGAGCTGGTCGGCGCGGGCGGCCAGCACCGCCGTCACTTTGCTGGTGTTGGACAGCAGGTTGCGTAGCTGCGCGTCGCGCGCATCGATCGTCTGGGACAGCTGAGCGACGCCACGGACCGCGGTCTTCAACTCCGGCGGGGTGTCCTGAAACGCCTGCGCCAGCGTGGCCAGCGAGTCGGAAAGCTGGTCAGTGTTCAAACCGCTGATTGTGGTGCCCAGGTCACCGAGCGCATCAGGCAGCTGATAGGCCGGTGTCGTCCGTTCAAGAGGAATCGTGCCCGCTAGCAGGCCATCGCCGCGCGGCGTGACCTCAAAAACCTTGGTGCCCAGCACGCTTTTAGTCTTGACCGCAGCCTCGGTGCGGTCCCCGAGCCGGATGTCCTTAGCGACCGTAAACTTCACCAGCAGTCGCGGGCCGTCAAGCTCGATGGCCGACACCTGGCCCACCCGGCAGCCGAACACTTGCACGGCAGCCCCGGCCCTGAGGCCCCCGGCCTCGGCCAGGTAAGCCGAATATTCGTTGCCGCCGGAAAAAAACGGCAGTTTGTCGTACTGCGTTGCCGCCAGCACTGCGCCGGCGATCACCACGCAGCCGACGGCGCCGATGATCAGGGAATTGCGTTCAGCGAAGGACTTCATCTGGGTGTGCACCTTCCGGTGGCCTGGCCGGCCAGCTTGACGTACACCGGCTGGCCACCCTTGCCGTTCAGCTTGAGCAGCACTTCGCACAGGTAAAAGCCGAAGTAGTCGCCCGAGAGGCCCTGGCGACCCAGCTGCTGGTAGGCGTCTGGGAGGGTGTTGAGGAAGTCATCGACGTAGGCGTGATCGGCGACGACGATCCCGCTCGCCCGATCCGTCTGGCGGACGGTGTTTTGCAGCGCCGGCCGGGCCCGTTGGAGCAGGTCGGCGATCGACGCGGACGCCGCGTCGATCGAGGCCACCCCGTTGCTGATGTCGGTTTTTCGGTCAGCGAGCCCCTTCATCAGGTCCGATACGGAATCGATGGCCTTTGCGAACTGTCCGCTTTGATCGCCAAGCGACCCCAGCACGATGTTGAGGTTGGCAATCACTTGCCCGATGAGCTCGTCGCGGTCGGCCAGCGTGCTTGTCAGCACCGAAGTCTGCGCCAGAAATGAGCCGATCGTCGCTCCCTGGCCCTGGAACGCCGAAATCAACTGGCCGGTCAGCGCATTCACCTGTTCTGGATCCAGCGCCTGAAACAGCGGATGGAAACCGCCGATGAGCGCGTCGAGGTCCAGCGCCGGCGCCGTCCTGTCCAGCGGGATGGTGTCTCCCGGTTTCAGTTGTTTGACTCCGCCGGCACCCTCCTCGAGGGCCAGGGACCGGCCGCCGATCAGATTGTCATAGCGGATCACTGCTTTGGTGCCCTCGGTCAAAATCACCGACTCGTCGGCGGAGAACTCGACCACCGCGTACGCGCTTTGCTTAATGGAGACCTTTTTGACCTTGCCGACCTCGACGCCTGCGATGCGGACGAAGTCGCCGCTGTGCAAGCCGCCCACGTTGCTGAACTCTGCGTTGTAGGTCTTGACCTTTTCGAAGCGCAGCTGAGCAAAAACCGCGAACAGCGCGAACAGGCCCATCAGGCAGACCGCGACGAAGACGGCGAGCCGCCAAGCGGCGCCGGCGAAGTTGTCCCTCAAGGTTTCGTTCCCGAAATCTGAGGGGACGCAGATGGCGGTGCATCGGGCGGCGGCGCCCCAGGCGGTCGTGGATACAGCGGCGTCCCGTCCGGTGCGTACGGCGGCGCTCCATATGGCGGGGCACCCGGACTGGGAATCGGCCCGGGCGCCGGCCCCGGGATGCACTGCCGGATGCTCGGCGGTTCGGGGACGGCCCGGGTGACGGGGAAGTAGTCGGCCCAGCAAGGATGCCCGATACCGGGGTTGGGCCGGATGTCAAGTCCGGTGCCCCAGCCGGTGTTGGTTATCAGTTGACGGATCGGATAGGCCTTGCTGGCGTCTGGCAACGATCCGCAGCCCGGCTTGCCGCCGGGTCCTCCCTTGGCGGCAACGATGGGCAGGTTGTCGGGGTAGTTGTATAGGTCGTCGCCGAGCAGGAACGTGGCGTCGAGAACCCCTGAGAATCCGTTGCCGCCCATCACGTCGCGGCCCCCGTTGTCGATGAACCATTTGGCGCCGAGAAGCAAGCAGGTGTATTCGGGGTTGTATTTCATCAACAGGTTCGTGGTCGGCTCGAGCAGGTTGACCGCGCGGATGAAGTTGCTTTGGTTGGGTCCAATCAGATTGATGCCCGCGTCCGAAAAGCCGATCGTGTTCAGCAGCAGGGCGTCAAGGGCCGATGCCTGGCTGGTAATCGTCGAGCTGGTCGTGCTCAGTGCCGACAGCGTCGCGAGGATGTTTTGTGCGGCGGCGCCGTAAGCGTCGCTGAAACCGCGCAGCGACCGAAAGTCTTGCTGCACGGCGCTCATTCGCGGATTCAGCGTCATCAGCACCTGGTTGGCGTCGGTGGTGGCCTGCCCGATGGCGCTGCCCTCGCCGCGAAGCCCCTCGGCCAGGGCGCTCAACGTCGCGTTGAGTTTGGCGGGATCAATCTGCTTGAGTACGAAAACCAGGTTCTGGAAGACGGTGTTGATCTCGGTGCTGACGTTGCGCGACCGGAGCACTTCTCCGGCGGAGATGCGCGTAGCGCTGGGATGGTCGGGATAGATCAAATCGACATATTTGGAGCCGAATACGGTGGAGGCCCTGATCTGAGCTCCGATGTTTGCCGGGATGTTTTTGACCTGGTCAGGGTCTATCTCCAGCTGCAGGCTCACCGGTTCCGTCCCCCCGGTCACCGAGCCGACCTGACCTACCTGCACTCCGCGCAGCCGCACCTTGCTGCCGGGCTCCATCACCAGCCCCGAGCGGTCAGAGGTCAGCGTCACCGGGACGAACGATCGGAAGGTCCCGTTGAACAATGCGCATGCCAAGACGATCAACGCGATGATGACCGCGAAAAGGGTGGTCGTCCACCGCCCGAGGTGGCGGTCATCTGCTGGGTCTAGGGATTCCATGGCGCTACCCGAGCGAAGCGGTGAAACCGCCGCACCGCTCCTGCTTCATCGTTGAAACGACGAGGGTGAGCAAACCAGAATACGAGATCACCGCTATGCCCCCGAGAAGTGGAAGTTGCCGGTCCGTCCGTAAATGGCAAGCGACGCAAACAAAATCACAAGTACCACCGAAACCAGGGAGGTACGCACCGACCGACCAACGGCCTCCCCCACCCCGGCAGGCCCACCCGAAGCGGTGAATCCGTAATACGTATGCACCAGCATCACTACGAGGCCCATCAGGATCGCCTGCAAAAGCGACCAGATGATGTCGGTCCCCTGAAGGAACGTGCGGAAATAGTGGTCGTAGACACCGGTCGACTGGCCGTAGACAAATGTTGTGGCGAATCGGGCGGCCAGAAACGACATCCACAGCGCGATGCAGTACAACGGGATCACCACAATCACACCGGCGATGACCCGGGTGGAAGCCAGGTAGGCGATCGAGCGGATTCCCATGACCTCCAGCGCGTCGATCTCCTCATTGATCCGCATCGCACCCAACTGCGCAGTCGCGCCGGCGCCGATGGTGGCCGACAGGGCAATGACCGCGGTCAGCGGAGTGACAATTCGGCCATTCAGATACGCGGACACGAAACCGGTCAAAGCCTCCACACCGATTCCGCTGAGCGAACTGTATCCCTGGATCGCGACAAGCGAACCGGCCGACAGGGTCAGAAAGCCGACGATGCCAACCGTGCCACCGATAACCGCCAGCGCTCCAGCGCCCAAGCCCATCTGCGCGATCATGCGCAGCGTCTCTGCTTGGTACCCGGTGACGGCGTCCGAGACGGCGCGCAGCGTTCGGGCGTAGAAACGCGCCTGCGCGCCCATCCGCCGCCACCCGCTAACCCACCCATCCAGTTGCCGCATCACCCGCGGGAACCGCTGACTTGCAACGATGTGGATGCTCAAATCGTGACCTTCACGCCAACCGCGGTGACGATGACGTCGATGACGAAGAGCGACATGAAAGAGAAGACGACCGTTTCGTTCACCGCGTTGCCGACCGCAGCGGCGCCACCCCCGACCGAGATGCCCTTGTAACAGGCGATCAGGCTGGCGGTCAGACCGAAAAGCCCGGCCTTGATCAACGCGATCACCAGCTCCGGCGCACCGGTGAGCAGTGTCAGCCCCGCCGCGAAGGCCCCCGGTGTCACGTGTTGGACAAAGACCGAGAAGGCAAAGCCACCGATGAGGCCGGTCAGGATCACCACACCCGACAACAGCAACGAGACAAAGGTTGCAGCGAGCACCCGGGGCACCACCAGCGCCTGGACCGGGTTGATCCCGAGCACCCTCAGCGCGTCGAGTTCTTCGCGGATGGTGCGAGCACCGAGGTCGGCGCACATCGATGTCGCGCCGGCGCCGGCAACTACCAACACCGTCACGATCGGGCCGATCTGCGTGACCGTGCCAAGTGCGGCGCCGCTGCCGGAGAAATCGCCGGCGCCGAACTCAACGAGCAGGATGTTGAGCGTGAACACGGTGAGCACTGTGAACGGGATCGACAGCATCACCGTCGGCGCGAGCGACACCCTGGCTACAAACCAGCTCTGCAGGACAAGCTCGCGCCCAGCGAACGGTCGCCGCGGCATCTGCAGCAAAGTATCTAGCGCCAGCGCAAAAAAATCGCCTAGGGAGCGAAGGGGTCTGGCGACATTAGTCTGCAAGATCAACGCCGCCTTTTTCAGTGCGGTTCGCCTGGCGAGGCCGCATACAGCCGGGATTTTCGTCCCGGCCCAGTGCGCCAGTTGCCTCGCAGAACTCCCGCGTTGGGTCCGCCCATTGATGCTGGCCACTGCAAACGGCACGGGCCCAGCGTCGGCAGCGAGTGTCACCTGATGGGGCTGGACGGGTGGCAGTGCACGGGCATCCTGTTCGTGTTAATCGTTCGCTGGGGGGCAAACGCCCGGCCGCTGCCCATGGGCCGGGGACCGGAATGCGCGAATCAAACGGCGTCGACCCGACCGAGGTTGTCACACGGCCGGCCGTTTCGCCGTGCCGCGGCCACGCTCACGTCGCTGCCCCATCTCGCTGTCCTCCCTTGAAGTTGCTGGAACGCCGATAGATGGCCAATACAATCGGGCCACAAACGATGCCGCATAGCGGTGAGCTACGCCGCGGAGGGCCTTACCCCAGCCCCGTGGTCGATCGCGGCCGCGCTAATCCTCTGCAGCGTGCTAGAAGCGGGAGCATCGCAGTTTCGTGGAATGTCATCGAAGATACTTTAATTTTATAACAATAGTTAGGTCAAGGGTCCGCGTTGACTCGCGAAAAATGCGCGCGTAGTCCTCTTCGTTGCCTCAGCTGAGAATGCGCGCGTAGGGCGCGCCTTCCCGGCTCGTGAGCGCGGCCTCGGTAGGCCCAGTCGATGGGGTTAACGTTGGCCGAGCGCAAGGCTGTGACGAAGACGATCGCGACCCGCTACAAGCGGGCGGATCATGCCGGCATGGGCCAGATCCTCGACGAGTTGTGTAACTACCACCGGTTGACGTCGAACCATGCACGCAAAGCGCTCAAGGCGGCGCTGCCGTCACGCGGCCGAACGAGTCCCCCGACCGCACGACGTACGGACCGAAAGTTGTTGCGGCGCTGGTGTTCTGTTGGGCGATGCTCGGCATGACCGCAGGTAAGCGCCTGGCACCGATCCTGGGCGGGCTGGTGGCGGTGCTGCGCTTCCCGCGCACAGCGAAGTTGGGATTGCGCTTCTGGGCGAAGGCTCTGGTTTCTTCTTGAATTTCCGTACAAGAGGTCGACCGCCGACAGGCCGGGTGTCATTTGCCAGGATGATGGGACCACCTGTTTGGCCAGGGGGTAGGGACCACCTGTTTGGCTCAGTTGACACCACCCGGACAACCTCTGCCTAACCAGTTGCCGATAGTTTTGGTTCGATAATGTACACGCTCACGGTTATCCACCCCCGCATCCCGGAGGCAAGCTAATGCCGCTACGACCAGGTCGGCCGCAGTCGATCACCGAGCAGGTCGCCTTGGCGGCCAACCACGAAGGCCCCGACTTCGATACCACTGTCCTCGGCCTGACTCTGGCGATGTTTCGCACCGCGACGGCCTTCGAGCGTGCACACGCCATCGAGCTCCAGCCGCATGGACTCAACACCGTCCAGCTCAATATCTTGACCGTGCTGGACCGCGCACCCGAACCCGTGACTATGGGCGCACTGGGTCAGGCAGTGTCGGTTCGCCCAGCCAATCTCACCGGTGTCGTCGACGGGTTGGCCCGGCGCGGTTACGTCGAACGCATCTCCAACCCGAATGACCGTCGCTCGTTTCTCATTCAGATCGCCACGAAAGGGCGCGCCTTTCTGCGCAAATTCCTACCCCGTCACTGGGCATACTTACACAAGCTGATGGATGGCCTGACCCCCAAGCAGAAAGCTCAACTGGAATCCCTGCTCGAGCGTTTCCTTGAGTCGATCGAGCAGAACAGCCCGTCCACCACCGATGGTGCCGATTTGCTTCTGTTTCGCGGTCGGGCGCGCCCCAATCGACGTAAAGACCAGGTTGCGTGGTAGAGCTGGGATGGGTTGCTGTTTGCGGTAAGTCTGGGGTTAAAAGCCAAAGAGGGGTTTAGCGACAATGTCTGCAACGCAGCGATGTTCGATGTCAGCGTCGACGGTCGGCACCCCGTTCCTTAGCCAGTCGTCCGTTGGCTACGCTGCCGTCGGTGCGCGCGTCCGCCGGTCGACGTGGAGTTAGGTCCCCTCTGTGCAGGAGTCGAGCGTCCCCAACCCGAGCCCTTTGTGACCTGACTTTTATCAAACTAGTGCGTACGTAGGCCGTGGATCTTCGCGAGAGCTTTGGCTAGGTCGGCCGGTGGGGCCTCGGCGGCGGTCAGGGTGTGGTTGCCGGCTTGGATGGTGACGGTGCGGTAGCGCCGAGCAGATCGGATGAATTTCTTGATGCTCCAACCGGTTTGGTGCTCGATCCAGTGCGATACGGCCATGGCCGCGAACACCACGCTCAAGTGGGCTTCGATGGAGTCGCGGGTGCGGTGGTAGATCGGGCGGGCCTGCAGATCGTGCTTGGACATTCGGAAGGCCTTTTCGATGCGCCACAGCTGGTGGTAGGCATCGATGACGAACTGCGCAGGCTCGCTGGTGAGGTTGGTGGTATATCCCTTCCAGCCGGCCAAAGCCCTGGTCTTAGCCTCCAAGGTGCGATTGACCGATTTGGTCGCTCCCGAGAGCTGGATGTAGCGGTTGCGTTTGACCGGGGCATGCCCGTCCACGGCGCGCTCGGCCTTGGCCACTTGTTCGTCGATCCCGCGCAGCGTGCGTCGGGCCCGGTCGTGGCGGTACTGGTAATGGATGACCCGGTCTGGGATCCCGCGGGCCTTCTCCGCCGACGTCGATGGCCAGGGCTGGGTCAATACCAACCCATCGGGAACAGCTTCGTCAGGGTGTTTGTCGCGCCACTCGCGCACTACGCCAGGCAGATACGGGATGCGGGCACCGAGGATGAACGACAAACCCGCGGCTTGCAGGGCCACCTGGTTGGCTTCAGAAATCATCCCGGCATCGGCGACCACCGTGACGTCGGTGAGCTGATGCGCAGCCTTGAAGGCGTTGATGACCGGCACCATGGTGGCGGTCTCAGCCTTATTGCCCTCAAAGGCGGCCACCGTCAACGGGAACCCGGCCGCATCGGTCAACAAGCCCAGGGTGATCTGCGGGTCTAGCCGCCTCTCTTTCGAGAACCCGGGCTCACGGAACCCGTCGCCGGCGTCGGTCTCGAAGTGCAGTGTGGTGACGTCGTAGAGCACCAGGCTGGCCGGTCCCAACTGCGCATGGGTAGCACATGCAGCCGAAAGCACTTGCCGGAAAGCCGGTTTGGCGAATATCGGCAGGCGACGGTTGAGCGTCGGATATGACACGGGTGCCACGCCGGTTTCCTCGATGACCCGCAGGGAATCGGCCTTGCTCGTGGGCTCGATGATCCGTGCGAGCACCAGCTGACGGAACACTTCGTCGCCCTCAGCGGCCTGCTCGAAGCCCAGGATTTCATAGGTCGCGCACAGTGCGTCCCACAGCTGAGCGGCCTTCGAAGAGGTGATCGGCGGTCGACCACACGATCTGCACCGCCGTGGCCCCCGAGGACGTCTTCACGGTGCGCACGTAAGCCACCACCCGCACCCTACGAGCCCCCGCTAGTGCACAAATCCGCACCAGGCAAACGACAAACTCACAGGTCAGCGCACTAGCGGATCGCCAGACCCGCAACAGTGATAAAAGTCAGGGTAGAGCTGGGATGGGTTGCTGTTTGCGGTAAGTCTGGGGTTAAAAGCCAAAGAGGGGTTTAGCGACAATGTCTGCAACGCAGCGATGTTCGATGTCAGCGTCGACGGTCGGCACCCCGTTCCTTAGCCAGTCGTCCGTTGGCTACGCTGCCGTCGGTGCGCGCGTCCGCCGGTCGACGTGGAGTTAGGTCCCCTCTGTGCAGGAGTCGAGCGTCCCCAACCCGAGCCCTTTGTGACGTCTTTGAGCAGCGGCACCGTCCGGTAGGGCAATGGCGTGGTCAACGCCAACGTCGTTGTGGAGTGAACTACCCCTGGTATCAACAGGATCTGCTCAATGAGCTCCTGCAACTCGGCCTGTGTCTGCGTCGCGACGCGGACCAGGAAGTCTTCGCGACCGGTCGTGGCGTGGACCTCTAGCACGTGAGGCATGGCGGCGAGAGCCGCGACGATCGACGCGAGTTGACCTTGCTGGATTTCGAGGCCAATGAATGCCTGGGTAGATATCCCCGCCCGGGCCAGATCGAGTTCGGGTCGATAACCGGAGAGCAAACCGCCCTCTTCCATCCGCTTGAGCCGCGACTGCACGGTGTTGCGGGAGATCCCTAGCTTCGATGCCAGCTCCACCACGCCGGCGCGCGCATCGCTAGTAAGCATCTCGAGCAATTCGGCATCAAGTCGATCGATGCTGACCAATTCACTCACCCCGAAACGTGACGAATGCCACTGGCTGACCATTCTGGATAGTTACTAGAACATTAGTTGACCTGATTCGCTATCAGAGCCAAAGTTAATGGTACATCCGAGTCACCTACCGGGTGGTGACAACCGAACCATTGGACGGTGAAACGCCATGACGACAACCCAGGCCGTCGAGTCGGTGGTCATCGACTCGACCCTCGCTGCCCGGTATCGCCCGCGCTCCGGTCCCGTGTTACTTACCGGTGTCCAGGCCATAGCACGGCAGTTGGCAGAGCAACACGAACGCGATGCCCGCGCGGGTCGGCGGGTTGCCACTTTTGTCTCGGGTTACCAGGGCAGCCCACTAGCCGGGCTGGACCAATTGCTGGCGAGCCTGCCTGAACTGGCGTTGGAACACGACGTGCGCCTGGTCCCCGGTGTGAATGAAGAGCTCGCCGCCACATCGGTGTGGGGAAGCCAGCTCGAACTGCCCACCGGTACCCGCTCCTACGACGGCGTCGTGGGCGTCTGGTACGGCAAGGGCCCCGGCCTAGACCGTGCCAGCGATGCGCTGCGCCACGCTGCCATGTACGGCGCGAACCTGGGCGGCGGGGCGCTAGCCCTGGTCGGTGATGACCCGGCCGCGAAATCTTCCAGCGTCCCCGCATCGAGTGAGCGCTCGCTGGCGGCACTGTCCATGCCGATCTTCTTTCCTCGCAATGCCGAAGAGATCGTCGCATTCGGCCTCTACGGCGTCGCGTTGTCCCGCGCATCGGGATGCTGGCCCGCGCTGAAGATCGTGGCCGACGTGGCCGACGGTGTGTGGACTCTGGACAGAGATTTCACCGACTTCGACATCACGGTTCCATCGATCGAGTGGGAGGGCCGGCCCTGGTCGTATCGGCAGCGCATACCTGCCGCACCACCGGACAGTGTGCTGGCCGAGGCCGATCTATACGGCCCCCGATGGGCGATGGTCGAGGCCTTCAACGCCGCCAACGAGATCGACACCATCGAGGTGGATCCGGCTCATGCGTGGCTCGGAATCGTGGCCGTTGGCACGGCGTACGACTCAGTCCGCGAAGCCCTTTCCGCCCTTGACCTGACTGAAGACGTCCTCGCGCGCAACGGAATTCGGATCCTGCGTGTCGGCATGCCCTACCCGCTGGGCGCCGAGAAAGTACGCCGTCTGGCCCGTGGCGTGGAGCAGGTGCTCGTCGTCGAAGACAAGACCGCGTTCGTCGAACTCCAGGTCAAGGACATCCTGTATGGGCGCAGCGATGCACCGCAGGTTCTGGGTAAACGCGGCCCCGACGGACGCACCCTGATTCCGCCGAACGGGCAATTGAGTGCCGCCCGTTTGACCGGCCCGCTACGCACGCTTCTCGAGGGACGAGTGGCCCTGGCCGCTCCGCCACCGCCGAGCCTCGAGTTGACCGTGCTGCCCACCGAGCGCACCGCCTACTTTTGCTCGGGCTGTCCGCACAACCGCTCCACGGCTGTCCTGGAAGGCTCGTTGGCCGGCGGCGGTATCGGGTGTCACACCCTGGTGACGATGTCTTCGCGCACCGACTCCCAGGTCACCGGGCTCACTCAGATGGGCGGCGAGGGCGCGCAGTGGATCGGCCAGTCCCCTTTCACCGATATCGAGCATATCTTCCAAAATGTCGGCGACGGAACGTATTTCCACTCCGGCCAGCTGGCGGTGCAAGCCTGCGTGGCCGCGGGAGTCAATATCACCTACAAGATCCTGTACAACTCCGCGGTCGCGATGACCGGCGCACAAGAGGTCGAGGGTGGACTGACTGTGCCCGAGCTGACACACAAACTCGTCGCCGACGGTGTCACCAAGGTGATCGTTTGCGCCGATGAGCCCAAGCGGCACAAGGGGTCATTGTTCGCCAAAGGCGTTCTGGTCTGGGACCGTGATCGCCTCGACGAGGCGCAGCGACTCCTGCGGGACACCACGGGGGTCACCGCGCTGATCTACGACCAGCAGTGCGCGGCCGACGCCCGCCGCAAACGCAAGCGCGGCACGTTGCCCGAGCGCAGGACCCGCGTCGTGATCAACGAGGCGGTCTGCGAGGGCTGCGGCGACTGCGGCGTGAAAAGCAATTGCCTTTCGGTGCAACCGATCGAGACGGAGCTGGGGCGAAAAACGCAGATCGACCAGAGTACTTGCAACACGGACTACTCATGCCTGGACGGAAACTGCCCGTCGTTCGTCACAGTGGAACTTCCGCAATCACGCGCCGCAACGGCGCCACCGCAGGCTTTATCGCCGGCGACGGTCGGCGATCCGAAGCGAATCAACGTCACCGGTGTCTACAACATCTTTCTCGCCGGCATCGGCGGGACCGGGATTGTGACCGTCAACCAAGTGCTTGCGATGGCCGCTCTGCGCAACGGATTACACGTCGAAGGACTCGACCAGACCGGCCTAAGCCAGAAGGCGGGTCCGGTGACATCGCACCTGCGGCTGAGCAACGAAGCCGCCGCGTCGTCCAACCGCATCAGCCCGGCATCGGCCGACTGCGTTCTCGCGTTTGACCTTCTCACCGCCGTCGACGCAAACAATGTCGGCTACGGCAGCCCGGACCGCACGATCGCGGTCGCCTCGACCAGTCAGACCCCAACCGGCGACATGGTTTACAACAGTGCCCTAGACTATCCGGCCACCGACGCCCTGTTGTCCCGGCTCGATCTGCACACCCGTTCGCTGATTTCGTTCGACGCGCTCGGCGCCGCCGAGCGCCTGTTCGGCAGCACGACACCGGCCAACTTCCTGCTCGTCGGCGCTGCCTATCAGCTCGGCGCGATCCCCATTAGCGCCAAAGCGATCGAAGAGGCGATCGCCATCAATGGCGTCGCCGTGCAGGCCAATCAGACCGCGTTCCGGTGGGGACGCGTCGCGGTGGAGAGCCCCGAAGCCTTTCAGAGCGCCACCGCGCCGCCGGGACGGCCACCCCGTCGAAACGTCAAGACACCCAGCCACCTGCTCGACTCTTGCACGGTGCTGGGCACGACCCGCGACACACTGGCACGCCGCACCGCGGACCTTGTTGCCTACCAAGGCAATCGCACCGCGGCGCGGTTGGTCAACGTGGTAGAACAGGTGTGGGAACGGGAACGCGGCATCATCGATCGCACCGAACTCTCCGAGGCCGTGGTCACGTACTTCTTCAAGCTTCTCGCCTACAAGGACGAGTACGAGGTGGCGCGAATGCTCACCGACTCTGACTTCCGGCAATTCGTCCAACGTCAGGTCCCCGGCGGGGAAAAGCTCACCTACAAGCTGCATCCGCCGCTGCTCAAGGCACTCGGGCGCCGCAAGAAGATCAGCATGGGGCCCCGCACACACTTCACGTTGCGGCTGATGGCGAAGGGCAAGTCCCTCCGCGGCACGGTTCTCGACCCGTTTGGTCACACGCGCATACGGCGCCTGGAGCGTCGGCTCGCCGCGCATTACGAGTCCACCATCCTCGAACTCTTGTCGTCGCTTACCGCGGATTCCTACGACCGCGCAGTCGCGGTGGCCTCAGCACCCGACCTGGTTCGCGGCTACGAGGAAGTAAAGATGGAAAACGTCGGGCGCTACGTCACCCGGCTGACTCAACTGGGAGTCGATACCTCGGCGCTGTCACTGTGAAGCCGCCCGGGTAGTCGAGCTACCCAGAAACCCCGGCCGGGGCCTATCGGCGATAGTCCAGTGGCCACATAGCGCCGCGCCATCGAAGCCCTCAGCGCGGACCGGATCCTGCTCGGCACTGACTATCGGGTGCTGCTGTCGCTTGAAAGCTCCCCCGACACCACGAACTACCTACGCGCGAACGACTTTGGGCCACCTACGATATCGGAGGTCATCAGGAACAACGCTGCGCAAATATTCGGCCCGCGCTTTGACCGGAAGGCTTAGACGCGAATCGGCAGATTCGGCGATGGTGGCGACGCGTGGTTCTGGGGACTCATCGACCCCGACACCCGACACCGTGCGCCGCATCGACGGCGACATCGACAGCTGGGCCGCTACACCAAAGGGCTCGGCGGGCTTGACCTATACAGCATGAAATCTCTGGACCGCACCACATCGGTCGGGCCGTAGATCGTCACACCGGCCGAGCTGAACGCCTCCCGCCAGCCAGAAGTCGACACTTTGTTGCGGGTCACCGGTGAACAGCGCCAGCACGACAACACCGGGGCGATGGCATGGCCTACGCCCGAACTGATCAGCTACGTCAATGAGGGCATCGAGTTGCGTTGCGGTGACCTGCTCTTCAGCGGGACGACCGCCGTAATAGCCTTGAGACAGTCGATTCCTGCAACCTCGAGATGCCGTCGAGACGGAAATCGAGCGTATCGGGATATTCCGCAATACCGTTGGGAGCACCTGAAGCCGCCAATCCTGCCCGCACAAGTGGGGCAGGTCACGCCGTCAATGTGGGTTTGCTCACATCGGGACGCGCCGGTCCCAGATAGTGAGGCGGCATAATCCATAATTGGACAAGTAGGACACCAAGTGATCAGGCTGTCCCAGTCAGTCACGAAAAGACGCATGGCTGCGCCAGTCCGTGGCTGAGTGGCTTGCTAACGAGGTGAAATGACACATGGCCGGAAGTGATCAGCGATCGGACAAGACCGTCGATAAAATCGTCGCTGGCACGATGGAGGCGATCACCCGACAAGGGACACACAAGCTTTCGGTGAGTGACATCTGCGAATCCTCTGGCGTCGCCCGCGGCACCTTCTACCGCTACTTCACCAGCAAAGACGATGTATTGGCCACGCTTTGCCGGCATTTCGAAGACGGGATCGCCGGCGCGTTCGCAGCTGCGATCGAGACCAACCCCGACCCTGCGGTCCGTGTCCAAGTGGTGTTGGACACCATCATCGCCAATCGCGCCGCCGGCGGGGATTTCGTCAGGATGCTCGATGTAGCACCCGATTTCACGTTGCGGTTCATTCGCGAGACATTTCCGAAACTCGTCGACGCGGTCACCGCGGCGTTGGGTCCGGCCGCCGACGAATCACCGCTGGTACTCAGTGAGATGTTAACGAAGCGCCAGCTCGGTGAGCTGTTCTTGCGCTGCGTCATGTCGATGCTGTTCCTGCCCGGTGGCCGCTCCGACGGAGTGCCCGCCATGATCACGTCGTTGTTTCGCGTCGCGCCGCCGGGCGCGACCACACAGCGAGCCAAGCGGAGGCCACGCGCGAAGGCCAGCTGACCTTTAGCGCGGTTAGCGGGGCGCCATCCGCAGCGCACCGTCAAGTCGTATCGTTTCCCGTTCAGCATCGGGTTTGCGACGATCTGGTCGGCAAGCATCGCGAATTCATCTGCGCCCAAGCCCACCAGGTCGTTGTCGCGGGGCGCTGCTGGCCCGGTAACCGCAACGACCTTGTGGTTGCCTGTCCACACCTTGACACAGGTGCTTGACGGCCGTGTCGTCGTCAAGTAGGGATGTTGCCCGTCGCCCGGATGGATCGCGATGACACGCGCATTTATCCACTTCAGGACGGGAATTGACAAGAACCGACGTTTATGTCAACTCCGCCCACATTCCGAGGACTGTGCGGCGGTGAAGTGCGCCACCAGTCCCGCGCGCCGCGCGCAGCTCGGGTCACCGTTGCCATGTCTGCCACCGCGACGGGTCGCCCCCTCAACATCGAGCGTCGACGCCGACCGGCGCCTTCGTGGCGTACGCCGCGAAGTCCGGCGTGCGTTTCTCGGCGAACGCCCGGGCACCTTCCTGCCCTTCGGGCGACTCGTAGAAGAGGTCGACCGCGGACAGCCCAAGGTTGCTCAGCCCCGCCTGATGATCGGTGTCGGCGTTGAACGACTGCTTGAGGAAGCGGATGGCCGTGGGGCTTAGCGCGGCGATCTCGGCCGCCCAGGACTTGGCCTCCTCGAGCAGCCGATCGGCTGGGACCACCGCGTTGACCAGACCCCAACGCTCGGCGGTTTCGGCGTCGTACTGCCGGCACAAAAACCAGATCTCGCGAGCCCGCTTCTCGCCGACCACCCGTGCGAGGAAGGCCGAGCCGAAACCCGCGTCGAACGACCCCACCCGCGGCCCCGCTTGACCGAACGTGGCGTTGCAGGACGCGATGCTGAGATCACACAAGACATGCAGTACGTGACCGCCTCCGATTGCGGCCCCGTTCACGGCGGCGATCACCGGTTTGGGGATGTCGCGAATCAGCTTGTGCAGGTAGCCGATTTCGAACAGTCCACTCTCGGTAGGGCCGTAATCACCGGTCTCCGCACGCTGCTTGACGTCACCACCTGCGCAGAACGCCTTGCCACCGGCGCCGGTCAGGATGACTGCGCGCACGGCGGTGTCGGCCCAGGCCGAACGAAAGGCTTTGATCAGTTCCTCGACCGTCTGGCCACGAAAAGCGTTGTAACGCTCGGGTCGATTGATGGTGATGACGGCGGTGGCGTTTTCCACCGAGTAGGTGATGTCGTCGTAATCGGGCATCGGCATTGCCTTTCGGTCGCGGATCAGTAGGAGGGCAGTACACAGTCGGCGGCCAACGCCTGCAGGCGGTTCTTGTCGACCTTCCCGCCGGGATTGATGGGAAGTTCGTCGACGATCAGCAGGTGTTCGGGGAACTTGAATTTCGCCAGACCGTGGTGGTCGAGGAACTCGGTGAGATCCGACAGAGTGGGCGGTTGGCCGCTGGCGACCACGACAGCACAAGCGCGTTCGCCTAGTCGCGCGTCGGGCACGGGGACAATCGCCACCGCCGCCACTGCATGGTGCTTGATCAGAACCGTTTCCACCTCGAAGGGAAAGATGTTCATGCCCCCGCGCAGGATCATGTCCTTGGCCCGCCCAACGATTCTGAGATATCCGGCATCGTCGAACTCGCCGAGATCTCCGGAGCGGTACCAGCCCTCGGCATCCCAGTTGGCCAGGTCGTAATCCGGCTGGTTCAAATATCCATAGGTGTTGTTGGCGCCGCGCCAGAACACCTCACCGGTCTGGCCCTGAGCCACCACGGCGCCGTCGGGCGCCCGCAACTGGACTTCCTCACCCTCGCAGACCCGGCCGACGGTGGTCCACCGGGCCCACTCGGGATCGTCGAGGGTTGTCATGGTCGGCACACCGCCGTCGGTGGTTCCGTAGACGTTGTGGACTTTGCACCCCATCCGTCGTTCGACCTCCTCGGCGACGCGGGGCGGCAGAGGTGCACCGGCGTTGTTGAATCGGGTGAATGCCGAGAGGTCGGCCGACTCCAGATCGAGGTCGAGCATCATGACCATCTGGGTCGGTATCGCGGTTGCGAAGGTGCACCGCTCGCGCGTGATCAGTTCCAGCGCCGGCTGCGGGCGCCAGTGCTCGAGCATCGCGCTTGTCGCACCGATCAGGAGCGGCATCAGGATCGCAAAGATGTAACCGGTGGATCCCTGCCCGGCCGGTGCGATCGCGGCTGCCACGTCCTCGCGGGTAAGCCCCAACGCCTGGGCGGTCTGGTGGACCAACAGCGTGATCATGTCGTTGCCGCTCCAGAGCGACGCCTTCGGCACGCCGGTGGTACCCGACGAGCACATGACGTGCGCCGGCTCATCGGGATCGGCACGCAGTCGGTGCGCGGTGGCTGCGTCCAGCGGTTCGGTGGCGCGGATCAGCGCTTCGAACCCGTCGGCGGCTCCCGTCCGGGCGTAGAGCACCTCGCACAGATCCGGGAGCGTCGCCCGCACGTCGTCGTGCAGCGCCCGGACGTCGATATCCCTATCGGATTCCACACCGATTAATACCTGCGCACTAATCGTGTCGAGCAGTGCGCCGACCTCCGCGCGGCGCCATCGGGTGGGCATGGCCACGATGTAAGCGCCGATGCGATTGGCCGCCAGGTGGACCAGGGGTAGCAGGCCGCAGGTCGGTAGCTGCACAGCAACCGGGTCACCCGGTTTTACGCCGAGGTGCAGGAGCAGATTGGCCGCCCGCCGGGTCAGATCCGCGAGCTCTGCGTAGGTCCAGCGCACATGGTCGTCGATCAGCGCCATTCGATCCGGGTCGCGGGCCACCTGCTCGTCGAACAGCTCAGGGAGTGTTTGGTCGCCCCAGATACCGGCTTGGCGGTACCTGTGCGCCTGCTCCTGGTCGTGCCAGCGGTGGATGACCTTGTTCTTCATCGGGTGAATCCGGGCGCCACCATCGTGTTTCGCAGTCGTCCCACACCCTCGACTTCGGTCTCGACGATGTCTGCGACCGCGAGGTAGCGAGGTGGCTTGCGGATGAAGCCGACGCCAGCCATGGTCCCGGTAAAGATCAGATCGCCGGGATAAAGCGTGCAGTGCAGCGATAATTCGGCAACGATGTCCGGTACCGAGTAGATCATCCGCGCGGTGCGGGCGTGTTGCACCTGCTCACCGTTGAGCCAGCAGGTGATGCCGATGTCGTCAGGGTTGGGAAATTCATCCGGCGTCACGAGCCACGGTCCGGTCGGACCGAAGGCCGGGTACGACTTGGCCAGACCCCACTGGCTGGCGGCCATCTGCCGCTCGCGTTCCGAATAGTCCTGGCCCGCCATCACTCCGGCGACGTGATCCCAGGCGTCCTTCTTCGCCACGCGATGTGCTGCTGTCCCGATGACGACGACGAGTTCGGCTTCCCAGTCCACCGTGTCCTTGGGCAGCGGGACGTCGGCGTTCGGCCCGGTGATCGAGGAGGGGAACTTCGAGAAGACCTCCATCACCTCGGGCAGGGTGAAATCGGCCTCTGCGGCGTGGTCGGGATAGTTGGCTCCGATGGAGAACACTTGGCGCGGCCTTGGTGACGGCGCTCCGAGGCTCTGCTCGTCGATCGGGTCGGCGGGAAAATCGACCCCTGAGGAGGCCCAGCGCCGAAACTCCGTCCACCGATCGTAGATGGCCGCCGGATCGGCCGAAAAACGACCGTTGCTGGCCTTCTGGACGTCGATGCCAGCGCCCTCGACGACCAACGTCAACCGGCCACCAACATTGGCTACACGCACCAGGATTCACCTCCGCGGCCGATTGGCCGATCGATTTGGGTCTTCACAGAATGAAGCTGACCTTTCCCTGCGGCCGCAGTTCCTCGCAGTCCAGCGTGGCCCGGCGCTCTCGGATGCGGAAGCCGCCGTCCGCGGCCCGTACCAGCACATGGCGGTACTCACCGGTGAACAGGTGCGAGGCACCGCGCCGGTACCGGTAGACGGCGAAGTTCGAGAACACCTCGAAGCCGTTCGCGCCGTTGTCGTGGACGCGCACGTTGGTGATTAACCGGCGGGTGCGCGAGCGTGGTCGCTCGACGAAGGCCATCTCGCTTTCTAGGCGTTCCACCCTTCCCACAATCTGCGAGTAGGAGTCGGCGATGATGAAGACGGTCTTGTCGGGAGTGGTGGAATCGATTGCGTCCGTGGACGGAACGAGGTATGAACAGTCCTCGGTCAGCAGCTTCAACCATTCCGGCAGCTTCCAGGCATCCAGTAACTCGGCCTCGTGATACAGGAACGATTCCACTTCGTTCGCGGTGTCGCGGTCGACAGCGGTCGAGTGGGTAGACCCTGTCTCGGTCATGACTGCTTGGCCCCGGACATCGCGACCTCATCGGTCCCGACCAGGTCCTTCTGCCACTGACGCCAAAAACCACGCATCTGCTCTTCGTCGGTCATGCTCGGAACGTCCTTCCCCATTCCCTTGCAGACGATGTTCCACTCCGTGCCGCGCACGTGTCCGTAGGCTTCCTGGCAGGCTTCGATGACCTCGTTGTCGTCCGGCGTCGCGAAACCACCCGGCCCCAGGAATTCCAGATACCCCTGAATGCGGTGCTTGCGCAGTTCTGGGTCCTCGCCGACGGGGGCCAGGCACCAGGCCGTGACATCGGTGTGGTCTACGGCGACCGGGTCGAGCACCCGCAACTGCAGCGACGCGCCGTCGATGATCAAAAGGTTGGGGTAGATCAACATGTTCTTGAACGTCTGCCCCACGAGTTCGGCGGTTTCCTCGCCGAACTTGTCCACCAGCGCCGCGGCGATAGTGTGGACCCGCTGCTGGGCCTGCTCACTCATCACAGGTACAGGTTTGGCGACCGAGCGGCCGAAAGGCGCCTTGTAGCGCATCATTACGTGTCCGTTGCCCAGGCTCAGACCAACTCCGTCCAAGCCTCCGCTGAGGTCGTAGCCCCGGCTGTTGAGGTAGGCGAAATACGTCTTGTGCACCGGCATGCCGTGGTAGCCGTCGAGACTGTTTTCGACGATGAGCTTCCAGTTGCCGCCCATCCGGTAGATATGTGTTCCTTCGACCACTTCCATCTGCCCGGTCAGCGATTGGTCGATAATGGAATCCAGGTACGGCAGCACCGGAGCGAGGTAGTCGCGCAGCGGCTGGGCGTCACGGTTGAACGTGGCGAAGACGAAGTCCCGGTACACCTCAAACCTGGGCGAATCCAGGCCGAAGTTCGCGGGGTCGAAACTGGGCGGGAACGACGCGCGCTCGGCGACACCGATTAGCTCGCCTGAGTTCTTGTACGTCCACGCGTGATACAGGCAGCGGAATCGCTCGGCATTTCCCTTGGGCTCGCGACAGACTAGCGCACCACGGTGACGGCAGGTGTTGAAGAAGACCCGCAGCTCACCGGTGCTGTCCCGGCACATGATCAGCCGCTCGCCGACCACGGTTCGCGTGACAAAGTCACCCGGCCGAGCCACCTCGCTGGCGTGACCCACGTAGAGCCACTTACTGGCGAAGATGGTCTTCTGTTCGCGTTTCAGATGTTGCTCGTCGGTGAAGACCGATCGATGTACCCGGAAATCCACACCCGGGGTTTCGACGACCAGATCCTTGTATCCGTTGCCGGTCATGCGAGCGTCGACCCCCCATTCACGCCGACCACCTGACCGTTGATGAATCCCGCCTCATCGCCGGCGAGAAACTCGACGAGAGCGGCGACCTCACTCATCTCCGCGGGCCGGCCCATCGGGATCTGGGAGACGAAGCGCTGGGTCAGTTCGGGCTGCTCCCGCAGGAAGCGCTCGAATTCGGGCGATCGGACAGCCGGAGGCGCCACCACGTTGAAAGTCACACCCTGCTTGCCGAATTCGCGGGAAAGGCTGCCGGCCACCGCGTGCACGCCACCCTTGGCGGCGTTGTACATCGCATGGTCCTCAAGGCCGTTGCGCACCGAATCGGCGCCGATGAAGATCACCCGGCCCTTGCCGGCCTCGAGCATCACCGGGAGCGCGGCCAGCGTCGATCGCAGAGCCGACCACAGGTTGCGGTTGATGGTGGCCTGCAGGGTTTCCTCGGTGTGGCTGAGCGTCGGCCGGATGACGCCGCCGCCGGCGTTGTTGACCAGCACGTCGAGGCGACCGAAGACCGAGACCGCCTGTCGCACCATCTGTTCGGCTGCTTCCCGGGTGCTCAGGTCACCGACGCTGGTGATGACCGGCGCGGTGTGATCGCCCTCGAGCTTGGCGGCCAGTTTGGCCAGGCCTTCGTCGTTGGTGTCGGCCAGCACCAGCGATGCGCCCGCCGTGGCGAATCGCTCACTCAGCGCCGTCCCGATACCGCCCGCGGCACCGGTGACGATGACACACTTTCCGGTGAAGGCGCCCATCTCAGTTGCGTCCTGCCGCCTGGTAGACGCCGAAAACCTTGTTCGAGGTGAACAGATCGGTTTCGATTATCTTCATCCACTCGGGACGAACGCCGAGATAGTCGACCGCGCCGGCAAGGCAGAACCAGTTCAGCATCTCGTGTTGCCCGGCCTGCTCGACCTCCCCAAGGGTCACATCGCGCCAGGCGGCCGGTTTGTCACCGTTGAGCTGCGCGAACAGCTCCCGGTCCCGGGTCGTGTCCGGTAGCAGGAAGTGGCTCGCCTCGTTAAGGAAGGCGTGTGACCAGCTCGACGAGGCGACCAGGGCCACCCGTGATTTGCTCTGCAGGCAGATCTCGGCCACCGCCGCGCCGAGGTCGAAGCAGCGGGCCGGCGCGGGTGCCGGCGGGTCCAGTTCGGATATGTCCTTGGGCATGCTGCTCAGATAGGCCAAGCCACCCTTGTGTTTGACCAATCGGCGGCCGTAGCAGTTGAGGGAAAAGAACAACGACGCATATGGGAAGCCGTCACCGGCCCAGTCGAGGTAGCGCAACGTGTTCGCAAACGCGGCCGGCATCGGCCGGTCGGGCAGCGGCTGGTAGCTATAGGCGATATCGAAGCCGCGGCTTAGCAATTCGGTGGTGAGTTTCTTGCCGGCCCGGGCCGCGCCCTTGATCGGGTACGGCGTGTCTTCTGGCTCCCCCCAAGCATTCGGCCGGCCCTTGTAGAACGGCCGTTGCCACAGCTGCGTTTCCAGGTCGTCGAAAGCACATACCGCGAACGGCGGCACGCAGTCCTCATGGAACAACTCGTACTGATCGTCACCCCAGATCAGCACGACATCAGGGGCGAAGTCGTCGAGCGCGTCGCGCACCCGCTGAAAGTTCTGTCGCAGTTCTTCGCGGTGGGCTGCCGCCGCGGCCAGGCCGTTGTCGTCGCCCAGTTCGCGCACAAGCAGACTCGACAGGGCGGCTGGGTCGCGCCTCTCCTCCGGCAGCTCAGGATCCCTCAGCGCCCAACGGAATACGTCGGCCATTCGCTCGTCGGGCAGCGCCAGCGGCGGGAAATGTGTGGCACCTACAGCCAGTACAGCACCCATGGTTCGGTGATCCTCCTCGATCGCTGTTCAAGCCCTGCGCCTCAGTGCGGGACAGGATTCCGCTCCGCCCAAGGTTCGATGTGCGAGGGTCGAATCTAATGAATGAATTGTACTAATATTACACATGTTCTATCAAATGTTCGATTGAAGGGATTGCATTACCATTGTTGCTAACGAGCAGGTCTGTCGAGCCGAACGACGGAGCTCCAGAAAGGAAGGCCATATCGTGGCTACCAGGGCGACCACCGAGGCGAAGATATTCAACGGAGCCTTGCGCGCCCTCGCGCGTCAGGGTCCGAAGAAGCTGGCAATGAGCGACATCGCGGCCGAGGCTGGGGTATCGGGCGGCACGCTTTACCGATACTTCAAGAACAAGGAAGACCTGCTCGAGGCGCTCGGGGATCACTTCGTCATGAGGTTGCGCGGGGTGTTGCAGAGCGAAATCACGGAGCAGCCCGATCCGGCGGATCGCCTTCGCGTAGTCCTCGACGTCATGTTGCGCTACTGGCAGGAGAACCCGGCGACTGTCCAACTGGGACAACTCGAACCGGGTTTCGTGATCGACTACATCAAGCAGGTGACACCCCAGTTGTCCGCCGTTCTGCGTGACGAATTGGAGCCGGCACTCGCCGATAGTCCGGCGATCCGGCTCGGATTGGCGACGCACGAAGAAATCGTGGATCTTGTAGTGCGGATAGCTTTTTCGCATTACTTCATGCCCGCCAAGGACTATTCCGAACTGCGTGATCTGCTCGTCGCTCTCGGGGGTGCAGCAGGGCTGGAACCGAAGAAAGTCCGATCCAGGGCCGGCCGCAAGGCCGCGAGCTGACAGTTACGACCGCTTCGCACCAACGACATTGCGCAGCACCCCGATCCCTTCGATCTCAGCCTCCACCACATCGCCTTGCCGGAGGAACCGGCCGTCCTCCATGCCGACACCGTTCGTGGTGCCGGTGAACACGATGTCGCCGGGCCTCAGCGCTACCCTCGCAACGACATAGTCGAGACATTCGTCAAGACTCCAGATCATCTTCGCCGTCCGATCATGTTGACGCTCTTCACCGTTGACGCGCAAAGAGATCCCGACATCGATCTGGCCCGATCCGCCGAACTCGTCCTTGGTAGTGATCCACGGCCCCACCGGGGTCGCTCCGGTGAGCGCCTTCATCGTGAACAGGTCCAGCCCGCCCATGGGCGACGGCGCATCCCGCGCACTCACGTCGTTGCCGACGGTGTACCCGAGGACGGCGTCGGTCAGGTGCCCGTCAGGCTTGCTCGCGGCTCGCGCCATCACCGCCACCAGCTCAACTTCGAAGTCCAACTGGTCCGTGATGGCGGGATTGGCGAGCTCGTCGTCATGACCGATGATTGCCACCTGCGGTTTGATGAAACCCACTGTGCTTGGCGGCCTTTCGGTGACGCCGAGCTTTTCCAGGTGCGTCCAGTAGTTCATGCCCACTCCGAGGATCGTGGAGGTCGGAGTGATGGGCGGCAGCAGACGCACGTCCGTGAGCGCCACCGACGGCCCGGCGACCTCGAAGGTCTGCCGGCCCTCGGATGCGGCGGGCCCCCAATCGCCGATTTCTCCGGAAATAGGCTGCACCGTGCCAGCGTTTACGTCGACCACCGCCCACGCATCATTGCCTTGTAAGCGAATTCGTGCAATCTTCATGCTGACCCCTCCAGTCGGACGTCGACGCTGACCATCTGCCCGATGGCCCGGTCGAGGAACCGCGGGCGTACGCGATAGACCAACCCGAAGTCGCTGCGGATGAACTGCCCCTTTCCGGAGACGATCGGCCTCGGCCGGCCTCCGTCGCTGACGAACAGCTCGACCTGAATGCGCAGTGGCACCGGCCGAGTGATACCCAGGAAGGACAATTCCCCGTCCAACACGAACGCCCGCTGATCCGCAGCGGCATCGGGCGCCGTTGCGGTCGAATGGTAGGCGGCCGTCGGGTGGTTCGCCACATCCAGCAGCCTTGCCGACCGGATGGCCTTATCGCGCCCCTTGCTTTTCGTGTCGACGGAGCCGAGGTCGACCATTGCCTCGACCCCGGAATGCGCGGGGTCGTCGGCGACCACGATCTGTCCCTCAACCCACAGTGTTCCGCGCACGGTCTGTACGCCCAGATGCTTGACCGAGAACCTCAGCGTGGACCGGTCGGGATCGATCGCCCACGTGCCTGCCGTATAGCCAGGAATCTCTGCCGCAGAAGATAATTCGCGTCCGTTGCTCACAGATAGATCGCGAGGTTCTGCACGCCAAGGGTGGCCTGCTCGAAATAGAGCGTGCGCGAAGCGATCTTCCACTCGTCGCCTACCCGGATGGTGTCCACTCGCCGGGCCGGAAGGAAATCCAGCGCGGGATCGTCGTAGCGGGACCGCAGCAGCAGGATCGAGCTGTATACCTGGTATTCGTTGGGCGTATCGGTCTCATACGCCCGGATCTTGTGCACAATTCGCTGCGTTCGGGACAGCGGATTCTCCGACCAGGCGCTGTCGGTTTGGGTCATGCGCATGATCTTCAACATCAGGGTCATGATGTTCTCATTGAAGTGGAACATGTCCGCCTCGTACACGCCCCGGGTGCGGTGATCACGCGTAGTCCGGACCGGTGCGCGATAGATGATGTCGGGCGCAAGCAGACCCAACCAGGCGGTCAGGTCGTCGGAGTCCAGCAGTGCGGACTCGTCTTCCAGGAACCCAACGATCTCGAAATGACGCGGGTCGGTCACCGGGACCCGTGCCCCGCGCGGTGTCGGATAGCTGACACCCGACTGGGCTGTGACGCCGGATTGGATATCGATGTCCGGTGTGGCTTCGGCAGTCACCACGGTCTCCCTTCCATGAACTCGCTGTAGCGCAGCCAGAAGTTCCACTGCGTGTCATCTTTCGGGAACCCTGCGTAGACCTGTCCGGGACCGGGCCAGTCGGCGGGCTTGTTCTCGCCGGTGATCGCCTGATAGCGAAGCTTCTGCCGGCGCCCCAACGCGCCGCGCGCGGCCTGGCTTTGCATCGGCCAGGTGTCGGTGTCGTCGGCCTCGACGAAGCCGCTGATCCCGAACGTGGCAGCGGTCATCAGGTTCATCGATTCCGCGAGTTCTTTCGGCGCGTCACGCTCCACCAGGCTCCAGTGGAACAACTCGAAGTGGTCCGGCCCTTTCGGAACCCACACCCGCCAGCTGAAGAACGCCGACGGGGTGCCGTCGGGGAATTGGAACGGCATGGCCAATGCGCCGACGTTCGGGAACAGCTGGCCCACCTGCGGGGTGAACTGTGTCAACACCTGCAGTTGGCCCTCGTCGAATCGTTGCGGCAAGTCCTCGACCATGTCGGGCGACATGCCCGGCGGTGCCGCCAGCCGCAGCCGTTCTATCGGGGACAGTGCGGTCAGGTTCTTGCCCTTGAGTGCGGTGATGTAGTGCTCTTCTCTGAGGTCGAAGCACCGCACGAAATGGCCTTTGTGGCTGGCGCTCACTCCGGCCATCGCGGGCTCTTCGGCCGCCGGTCCCAACAGCTCGAACTCCTGCATGGAGCGGTGCAGCGTCAGGGTGTGGAAGATGTCTCCGGCGAACTGTTCGGCGGCGCACTTCCAGTTGGCCGGGATGATGAAGCGTTGCGGGTGTCCCAGCACCGTCATCCCGCTTCGGGTGCGGTCGAACATCAGGTCCCAGTACCAGGTCATCGGGCCGAGGTACTCGCGCAACGTCGGTGCGTTCTGGTCGAAGGTCACGAAGACCATGCCAGCGTAGAGCTCGACCCGCCCGCGCTGCAAGCCCAGCTCGTCCTTGCTCCGCAGGTGGCCATGCATGGTCTCCCGGGCAATGGGAGACGCCTGAAAGGCGCCGTCCGACTTGTATACCCAGCCGTGGTAGGGGCACTGGAACTGTTTGGCATTGCCCGCTTCGAACCGGCACACTTTCGCTGCCCGGTGCGCGCACACATTGAGCGCGGCCGTGATGCTTCGGTCGGCCGCGCGGCTGATGATGACCTGATCCTCACCGACATACCGCAGGACGTAATCGTCGACGTTGGGGATCTCATCCTCATGGGCCACGGCCGTCCACGCCTTGGCGAACAGGTGTTTGAGCTCCAACTGGTAGAGCTCCGGATCGTTGAGGACGCGCAGCGATACCTCGCGGTAATCCTTGTCGATCAGCTCTGACAGCGGGGTCCCGTCCGCCAGGACCGGTCCGGTCCGAGCGTGCTTCACTTCGTCGATAGTCACGACGCTCTCCTTACTTGTTTTCCGACCCGGCGCTGCCGGGCAGTGAGTCGAAGACCGAGGGGTCCGGTGGTCGGGTGTTTAGCCGCGGTACGTGCAGGCCCCCGTCGACCGGGATGGTCGCGCCGGTGATGAAGCGTGCCTCGTCGCTGGCCAGGAAAGCCGCCACTGGGGCGATGTCGTCTTCCGGGTCGCCCATCCGTCCGCAGGGGATCATCAGCGGAACCGCCTCGAGCAGTGCAGGGTTGGCGGACACCATCTCTTCGAAGGCAGCCGATGCGGCGATCGGTGCGATTGCGTTGACCAGGATGTTGTGCCTGGCCCACTGGAATCCGGCCGTCCGGGTCAGCGCCTGCACACCGCCCTTGGCGGTGTTGTAGTCACCGTGGACCCAGTTTCCGTTGTCGGCGTCGATCGAATAGAAGTTGATGATGCGTCCACCACCGTGAGCTTTCATGACGGGGAACGCCGTCTGCATCCCCCACCACACGCTCCATAGGGCGACTCCGAGCATTTGCTCGAACATTTCGTCGGTCTTGCGCTCCAGCGGAACGTCCGGGGTCAGCGAAATCGCATTGTTGACAAGGATGTCCAAACCACCGAAGGACTCCTGGGCGGCCGCGATCGCGTCTTCGACGTCTCCCTTACGGGACACATCGGTCTGTACGAACAAACCCTCGCCGCCGAGCGCACCGAGGTCCCAGGCGACCTGCTTACCCGCGTCGGTGTCGAACTCGGCGATAACCACCTTGGCGCCCTCGCGGGCGAACCTGCGGGCGATTCCCCGCCCGATGCCCTTGCCGGCACCGGTGACGACGGCAACCTTTCCCTCCAGACGGCTCACCGGCTAGGCCTTGCTTTTGGTATCAAGAACCTCACGGACGCGCGACCGGAAGTTGGGGTCGTGGGTGTGGCTGAAGTTCACATTGCCGCTCTCACCGTCGAACTCGTGCAGGCCGGTGAGATCCCGCTCGGGATCGGAGAAGTCAGCGGCATAGCCGTTTTCACGGACAGCGACAATCTCCCACCAGTTGCCGTCCGGGTCGGTGAAGTAGAACGACGTGTCCCCGTGCATGTGTCGTGGGTCGGTGATCGTCTTGAGGCCCCAGTCGTCCTTGAGCGCGAGCAGCCTCTGGTGGGCTGCGTACACCTCTTCCTCGCTGCCCACGTCGAGGCCATTGTGGGCCAGCATCGTCATCGAACTCTCCTTGCCGGTCTCCACCACCGCGTAGGCGTGGTTGGTGTTGAGCCGGATCATCATCGAGCGGGCGCTGGGTTGGATCACTTCCAGTCCGAGGACCTCTTCGTAGAAGCGGCGTGACCGGGCGATATCGACGACCTCCAAGGTGCCGTGACCGAGCCGTTGGACCTTCAGGACAGGTTCGCCGGTGAACTTGTCGGTGATTCCGGGCATTACAGGTTCCTTCCTAATTCCTCGCCGAGGTGTTCGGTCCGGTCACACGCCGGCTTGCAGTGCTTGCATCGCCGCGGCCATCTGGGCCGAATCCATGTACTCCTCGATGCGCCGGATCCGGCCGCCCGAGAGGGAAATACGCTGAATCGCCGGAATCGCCGCCGCTTCGCCGTTCGGCAGCGTCACCCGCACGACGTGTCGCTGAACGCAGGTGTCATCGGTGAAGTCACGCCCGACGACGTAGAATTCGGCCCGCATTTGCGCCAGCCCCGCAAGTGCTGCCAGTGCTTCGCTTTTCGGTTGCTCTTGCTGGGTGTAGTTGTGCCATACCACTGCGTCGTCGGTGAACAGTGCTTCGCAGGTCGCCTGGTCACCGGTCGCCAGCGCGGTGAAGAACTTGTCCACGATAGCCTGCACGTCGTTGTGGTTATCAGCCACGATTCCCGCTTTCCTTGATCAGGCCTGTCACGGCCACACCTTCGGGGTGAAGATCGCCCGTGCCATTCGTTCCGAAATTCGCCAGCCCTCGGGCGTTTTGGTGTACTTGTCGTGGAACTCCATGACGCGCCCGTTGTCGGTGGCGTAAACAACCGGCTCACCGCGTTCCGACGGCGGTCCGTGGTAGACCATCGAGCAGACGACGGCCTCGGCCGAGTCCAGGCATACGTTCGTGAAGTGGAAATTGGTGAGTAGGTGTCGTGTCGTCGCCTTTGGCCGGTCACGCATCCCCTGGCGCAGCTCGTCGTGGCCGTGGTGGACGTTGCCGGCACGATCGAAAACAGCGTCCGGGGTGAACAGCCCGATCATCGACTCGAAATCGCCTTGGTCCACGTAGTAGGCGAAGTCGTTGTTCAGCCGGACCAGTTCCCACTCGATCGTCATCGTCTCGGTAGAAGTCATGTGCTCTTCAATCCCTGACTCAGATCAGGGCCGACGGTGGGACGTCTTCGTCGACAAGCAGTGCGCCGACGATCTGGTAGATCTCCGGGCTCGCCGCCACATGCTGTGCCGCCGTGCGGATATCGCGGAAGCGTCTCTGCAGCGAGGAGCTGCTGTACATGGCGTTGCTACCGGCCAAGCCGAAAGCCTCGTTGACGATCTCCACGCACTCGGTATGGGCCCGCGCCACCATCGCGCGCTGGCGAACCGCAGCCATCGTTGTGATCAGTTCGCCCGCGACCGCAGCGTCCCACATCAGCTGGGTCTCCTTCTCGGCGAGCGCACGCACCGCCGCCAAGCGGGTGTCGAGCAGACCTAGTCGGAACTGGAAGACGGTGTCCTCGGCCAATCGCATGCTGGGGTTGAACGCCGGCCGCTTGGTCTTGGCGAGCTTGCGCACGTCATCCAGCGCGCCCTCGGCGATGCCTAGCACCACGGCGACGTGGGTGGGCCCCAGCGCCAAGCGGGTCGGTAGCCGGAACATCGGGCTGTCCACACCGGAAGCCCCGAAGAACTCACCGGTGTGGTGCTCGGGCACGAACACGTCCTTGAGCACCAAGTCATTGCTGTTGGTCGCCCGCAACCCCACCGAGTCCCAGGTATCCAGGAACTGGGCCTGCGCCGTCGGCACCACGGCGAGTTTCATCTCGGGCACGCCCATCTCGGTCATCCGAGGCTGCCCGTTGTCCAGGACGATACAGTTGCCCATCACCCACTGGTGCTCGTAGCTCCCGCTGGCCAGTGGCCACTGCCCGTTGACGATATAGCCGCCCTCGGCCGCGACGGCAACACCCTTCGGTGCAAAAGCACCCCGCGCCATGGTGTTTGGGCCATCAGGATAGATCTCGTTGTCGAGCACCTCTTTGGAGAGACGGGCGAATACCGGCGCGAAGTCGGCGCCGATCATCACGGTCCATCCCGTAGAAGCATCCGCCCGCGACACCTCCTCGATTACGGCCATGGCCTCCGGCAGGCTCATCTCCTCCCCGCCGTATTGACGCGGGACGAACATGCGGAAAGCACCGGCATCGGCGAGCCGCTCGAGCAGGTCGGTGGGCACCACCTTGGCCTTCTCAATCTCGTCGGCCCGCTCGGCGATTTCCGGGGATAGCACCCGGACGGCTTCGAGCACGGTGGTCGTATCCGCCGCAACGGTTGTCATGCAGTACCTCCACGTCGACAAAGTCCACCCGCGCAACCACCAAGGCAGCCGCGGCAGTTGTTGAATGGATATGTTCGATCACACACTATCCGTATTATGTGTCCCGATTCACTGCGCGGTCAAGTAGCGAGTGCTCGGGGCCGCGGATTGTGGTGCCAGTATCGAGCGGCACGTGGCATACTGAAGAATATTGATCACTTAAGACACAATCGCAGTACTTTGTCTGAAGAATATTCCCGGCTTCGCCGGTCGGGGCTCATCGTGGAGGAACCGGCACCATGGCAGACAACGAGCAGACCTTGACGATCACCGTCGACCGGTCCAAGTGCTGCGGCTACACGCTCTGTGCCGCCGAAGCGGCCGACGTATACTCGATCGACGACGAGGGTTACGCCGTCGCACCCGCGAGCGTGCCGGCCGAACTCGAGGATCAAGCCCGCCGTGGTGCGGTCGCATGCCCTGACAGCGCAATCATTCTCAGCCGAAAGAACGCTACCGGCGAGGACACGGATGGCGCGTAGAGCGGCCGCGCAAAACTTTCAGGGTGCCCCAACGCCCCGGTGCACGGACTTGCCGGCCGGCAGGCCCCTACGGTGGTGGTCACCCGAACGTCCCATCACGAGTCGACTTCCCCCAACTCGTTCACTGCTGCCTTCGAGGCAAATCGAATGTTTTGGATGATTCGTACGTACTTCGTCTCATATGTCTTGTTTACGTATTTGGGAGGATGTTAGCCTCAGCGACACGTTGCGCACCCTCTGACCATCCGCACACTCGATCAGCACGGTTTCCTTCTGACAGGACGCCCGCGGTAACACCGGTCAAGTGGTCGGATGGGCGCTTGAAGGCGATCAGGATCTCTAACCAAGGACATCGAACATGACGACGACACGTGAGCCGGGCCAGACGCTTGCCGAGTTCGACGAACATCTCGACGAACTACACCTACGCGGTCAGTGGCAGTACGACGCGCAGTTGGTGCAACTGACCGACGGTCCGCTGCCTGCGGGCGTGCCCTTCCTGTGGCAACGCGGTCTGGCTGAGCGTGCGCTGGAGGAGATGTGCACGGTCAGGGCCAACGACACCGCTCGGCGCAACTTCACCTTCATCAACCCCGGCCCCGGGGTCGACGGCACCACCCCCACCCTCGCCATGGGTATGCAGATCACCTTGCCCGGCGAAATCGCCTCGGCGCATCGCCATTCGATCAACGCACTGCGGTTCGTCGTGGATGGTAGTGCCAACCTCTACACCTCTGTCGACGGCGAGCGGCTCGCCATGGAGGACAGCGATCTCATCATCACCCCGGCCTACACGTGGCACGACCACCATAACGAAAGCGACAAACGCGGCATCTGGATCGACATCCTCGACGTGCCGGTGATGGGCTATCTGCGGCAGATCTTTTTCGAGCCCTACGGGAGTAGTACGCAGCCACTACGCGAAACCCGTGCCGACTTCATCAGCAGCCGTTCATCGCCCGTTCGGCCAGCCTGGGAGCGCCGAGACAGTACCCGTATCCCTTTCAGGTACGCGTGGCGCGATGTCCGTGCGGCGCTGCGGGACTTCGCGGGCTGCGAGGGCAGCCCGTTCGACGGGGTGATACTGCATTACGCGCATCCGATCTCCGGCGGATCGACCCTGCCGACCATCGACTGTTTCGCCCAGCTACTGCGTCCGGGTCTGCAAACGCAGCGGCACCGGCACACCTCCAGTGTGGTCTACTACGTGGTTGAGGGCGAAGGCACCACCCTGGTGGGAGACCACCGGCTCGACTGGTCGGCGGGCGATTCGTTCGTAATCCCGAATTGGATGTGGCACCAACACATCAACCACTCACCAAGCACCGAAGCGGTGTTGTTCTCCGCAACCGACGCCCCACTGCTGGCCGCGCTGGGGATGTACCGGGAAGAACCGCATGACTCGTTTGGAACCGGCCCGTATCCGGCCGTGCCGGCCGACGTGGTGCGGGGACATGTGACGACATGACCCTCACCCGAGCCGATATCCGTGGCGTGGTGGGCATCGTGCCCACCCCGGCCACCAGCGACGCCGGCAACTGGCGCGCCGAGAACACGGTGAACACATCTGAGACCGAGACCATGATCGAAGAGGTGATCGGTGCCGGCATCGAATTCGTGATGTCCACCGGGACTTTCGGTGAGTGCGCGTCGCTCACCCATGACGAGTGGCTCACCTTCACGACCTGCATCGCCAAGGTCGTCCGCGGTCGGGTGCCGTTCTTCGCTGGTGTCACGACGTTGAACACCCGCGACACCATTTCCCGCGGTCGCCAGGCCATTCAAGCCGGTGCCGACGGGCTTTTTGTCGGGCGCCCGATGTGGCTGCCTCTCGACGACGAAGCAATCGTCCGGTTCTATAGCGACCTGGCCGAAGCGTTGCCCGGCGTACCGATCGTTGTTTACGACAATCCCGCCGCGTTCAAAGGCAAGATCAGCGTCGAGGCCTACCAGAAGTTGGCCGATCTGCCGGAGATCGTGGCGACCAAACACGCAGGCGGGCCGACGCTGGAACGCGACATCGAAGCTGTCGGTGACAGGGTTGCCGTACTCCCCCTCGACAGCGACTGGTATGGCGCCGCCAAGCGCTTCCCTGAACTGGCCACCGCGTGCTGGTCGGGCAACGTTGCTTGCGCCCCTTCACCATTGGCGGCGCTCTCTCGTGCCGTTCTGTCGCGGGACTGGGACGCGGCGGCTGCGATCTCCGAGAAGGTCAACTGGGCGCTGGCGCCGCAGTTCGGTGGCGATATGTCGCGCTTCATGGACTACAGCATCCCGGTGGGGCGGGCCCGTTTTCGTGCCGCAGGGTTGATCGATCCGGGCCCCAGCCGACCGCCCTACACCGATGCTCCCGCCGATATGATCGCCGGCGGCGAGGAAACCGGCCGTCGCTGGGCGCAGTTGGAACGCGAGTACCGCGACGCGCGGTAGGCGATTAGGGGTCGGCGTCGTGGATCGCCATCACCACGGCCTTCGGCTCGGTGAAGAACTCCCGGCTGAAAGTGCCTCCCTCGCGGCCGATTCCGGAATCGCCGACACCGCCGAATGGTGCCCGCAGATCGCGAATGAAGAAACAATTGACCCAGACAGTGCCCGCCTTAAGCGCGGCCGCCACGCGGTGCGCACGAGATAGGTTCTCGGTGAACAACATCGCGTTGAGCCCGTAGGGAGTGTCGTTGGCTGCGGTGATGGCATCGGCCTCACTGTCGAAGGGCGCCACCACGACAACGGGACCGAAGATTTCCTCGCGGCACAACCGGGCCTCTGGCGGTAGGTCGGTGACTACCGTTGGCCGGATGGCCCACCCGTCGCCCAGACCGCCCGTGCGCATGGTTCCACCCTCGGCGCCGATTTCGTCGACATAGGAGCGCACCTTCTTCCAATGCGCTTCGGAGGCCAGCGGCCCGATCTGGGTTCCCGTCAGTTTGGGATCGCCCAACGTCAACGATTCCGCGGCAGCGACGAACTTCGCCAAGAAGGCGTGGTACACCTCGCGCTGCACGAACAGTCGGCTGCCGGCCAGGCAGACCTGCCCCGCATTCGAGAACACCGCGCGGATAGACCAATTCACTGCTGTATCGAGATCAGCGTCCGCGAAGACCAGGTTGGCGCCCTTGCCGCCGAGCTCGAGACTCACCGGGGTCAGGTGCGCCGCACCGGCAGCGGCGATGACCTTGCCGGTTCCGGACTCTCCGGTGAAGGTGATGCGATTGACGCGGTTGTCCGCCGTCAGCGCGGCGCCTACCGAGCCGGGACCATACCCATGGACGACGTTGAGCACTCCGGGTGGCATGCCGGCGCGCACTGCCAGCTGGGCGAGAATCGTCGCCGATGCCGGAGTGTCCTCCGCGGGCTTGAGCACAACGGTGTTACCCCACGCCAACGCGGGAGCGATCTTCCACGTCTCGAGCATCAACGGAAAGTTCCAGGGCGCGATCGCCGCCACGACGCCGGCGGGCTCGAACCGGGTGTAGGCATGGTGCCCGGTGTCCATTGGCAGGATATCGCCGGTGGACAACCGGGCGTGGTCGGCGAAGAAGCGGAAGTTCTGCGCCGACCGTGGAACGTCATTGCCCCTGCTGTCGCTAAGCGGCTTGCCCATGTCGGTGGTATCAGCAAGCGCGAGTTCGTCGGCGTTTTCGATGATCAGATCGGCCAGCCCGTGCAGAATGGCGCCCCGCTCGGCAAACCCCATGCATGGCCAGGGGCCGTCGTCGAATGCGCGCCGGGCCGCGGTCACCGCTCGATCAACCTCATCTGCGCCACCCAGCGCCACCTGAGCCCACGGTTGCTGGGTCCAGGGATCGATGGTGTCGAAGCGTGCGCCGCTGGACGACTCCGTTTCCTCCCCGTCGATCACATGGCGGATCACGTCCATCATCAACCCTTTCGGCGTTCAGCGATCGTGACATCACCGGCCGCCCAATGCGTCGCGGGCACCTCGCGGAGCACGACTCGGATACTGTCCCGCGCAGCATCGACGGCCGTCTGCACCGCGTCGGTCAGCCCCGTGATCAAGGCACGTAACTGCTCGGGTGTGCGACCTTCCACCAGCGTCACCTCGACTAGCGGCACGATTCCTGCCCTCCGTCCACGACGATCGAACCCAGATGGGTGAAGTGCGCGGCGACCTGTGCTCTGGGCGGCACGCTTACCGCGTCGGTCATGCCCCCGGTCAGCACGATCCAGCCCGGCTCGATCGCCAACCTGCGTTCGGCAAGAACATTGGCGGCCAACGCCAGCGCTTCTGCCGGATGACCTTGCACCGCTTCGCCGGTGGCGCGGTCCACCACTCGACCGTCGACCTCGAGACGGCAGGCTTCGGCCGCCAGGTCCAACGAATCCGGCTGCACGCCCACCGACCCCATCACGAACAGCCCCGAGGACGCGTTGTCGGCGACCACATCGGGCAGCGTGAACCGAAAATCGCGGTAGCGTGAATCGATGATCTCGATGCCGGAGTAGACCTGCCCGACCGCGCCCTGCGCTCGGGACGCCGTCATGGCAGGCCCGGCGAGCCGTTCCGCCATCACGAACACGATCTCCGGTTCGGCACGAGGGTGGATAAGCGATTCGCGTGGCAACGGCGCACCTGCCGGGAGCACCATCGCATCGGTCAGCCAAGCCACCAGTGGTGAGCTGATGCCCATGCGTAATTGTTTTGCGCGAGAGGTCAATCCGAGTTTGACGCCGACGAGTCGCTCACCGCGTTCGAGACGGCGGCGCAGTGCCTCATCCTGGATGCGGTAGGCGGTGGCCAGGTCGAGACCAGTCCACTGGTCACTGAGCGGATCACACTCGGTCTGGGTGCTTTCCGCCTCGAGGAGTTCGGTCGCCGCCCGCTGAATGTCCCATCCGCCGCCGGTGGGCTCGCGGCTCACCGGCCATGTCCCGACTGACTCGGCCCGACGCTCACCGAACCGTTCTGGCCATCACGGCGCAGCTGCGGTTGTGACACGGTGCGCTGAGTCGGGCCCAGCCACATGTCGATCGAACCGTCCTCGGACAGGTTGAACGTGCGCGGGCGCCACGCAGCGTCGTCTTCGATCCGCTCTACACCGAAGGAGTACTCGTAAGTTAGGTTGTCGGGTCCGACGAAGTAGACGAAGATCGCCGTCGAGGTCGGATGCCTGCCGGGACCATGCAGGATGTGCACGTCGTTTCGCTGCAGGAACCGCCAATTGCGCATCACGTCGTCGAGGGTGTGCACCTGGAAGTTGATGTGACAGAGGCCGGGAGCGGCGTCGTTTTGGAACACCGCCAGCTTGTGGTGGACCGGGTCGATACGCATTAAACAGGCCGCATCGCCGATCCAGTCGGACACCTTGGCATTGAAGAGTGTCGACCAGAATGCGTATGCGGCCCGCACATCGGGAGCATCCAGACAGAGGTGCCCGAACTCGCAGATCCCGGCGGCTGGACGCCCGAACTGAAGCGGCCGCGCCAGAGTGCTCTGGTCGGTCACCAGTTCCACGTGGTTGCCGAACGGATCGTCGAAGGCGATGAACGCTCGCACGTGTCGTTGTCGTGCCTCCTCCGCTGATCCCCGCCGCACCGTGCATCCGTAACTCGTCAGTTCGGCTTCAGCGGCATCGAGTGCCGCGTCGTCCTTCACCGTGAACGCCGAGGCATGCACTCCAGCCTGTGAGCTCTCGACCAGCGCCAGGCAGTGATGGCGATGATCGGCTCGCAGATAGGTCATCCCGGGTGCCCGCGCGACAGGGTCCAGACCCACGATGTCGACGGCGAATCGCTCGGCGCGTTCCAAGTCGGTGACCCCGGACCGGACATAGGCGATGTCCTGCAGTTGGATCATCTCCGGGCCCCACTTTCTCGATGCCGCCCCGATGTGGTAGTCGGCACTAACCGTGTCTTAGTTACTATATAAATATTTATGCTTCTGAACTATAGTGGCAGCGGCCACAGCGTCAAGGGCTTGCGGCACAACGATGTAGCGCTGCCGCTTGCGGCTTGCGTCACCATAAAAACTTCAGAACCAAGTTCTGCCGCACCGGCTCACAGTAGGGTCGTGTCGCGATAGAGCGGCAAGCACCCCAGGAGGTGGCCGGAGACCCATGCGATCTTCACTGGCTGATAACACCAAGGCAGTTTCGGCGCTACTGGACCGCGACTGGCGCATGCTCATCGGCGACACCGCGGTAGTGGCCAACCGCGGCGCGACGATGGAAATCACCACACCGCACGACGGGACGACCATTGCCCACGTCCCGTCTGCAGACGAAGCCGACGTCGAGGCGGCGGTATCGGCTGCAACCCGAGCATTCCCGCACTGGCGCGACACCACGCTTCTCGAGCGCGCGGAGATGATTCGGGCTTTCGCCGCGCGTCTGCGCTCGCGCGCTGAAGACTTCGGATTACTCGACGCTATCGACACCGGTAATCCGGTGACCGCCATGGTGGGCGACGTGATGATGGCGGCACGCTGGCTCGACTATCACGCCGGGGTCGCCTTCAGCCTCGCCGGTGCCACGCTGCCATCGATGACCGGTAGCTGGCTGCTGACCCGCAAGGAACCCTACGGCGTCGTGGGACGGATCATTCCCTACAACCATCCGATACTGTTCGCGGCCGCGAAAGTGGGCGCACCACTGGTCACCGGCAACACACTGGTTCTCAAAGTACCCGACCAGGCGCCGCTGTCGTCGTTGTTGATGGCCGAGGTCGTTCTCGAGTCGTTTCCGCCCGGGGTGGTCAACATCCTGTCGGGACCCGGCGCTGTAACGGGCGATGCCTTGGTGCGGCACCCTGCCGTCAAACGGATCTCGCTCATTGGGAGCGTCGAGACCGGCCAGAAGGTCATGGCGTCGGCGGCATCGGCGGGAATCAAGTATGTCACGCTGGAGCTGGGCGGCAAGAATGCGATGATCGTGTGCCCGGACGCCGACCCCGGCGCTGTCGTCGAGGGCGCCGCATTCGGGATGAACTGCCATTGGAGCCAAGGGCAGTCGTGCGGATCGACCACGCGTTTGTTCGTTCACGACGCGCTGCATGACCATGTCGTCGCCGGTCTGACCGATCGCCTGAAGTCCATCCGCATCGGCCATCCGCTCGACCCCGACACCGAGATGGGGTGCCTGGTCTCACAAGCTCAGTTCGACAAGGTGATGGGTTACATCGAATCAGCCCACGCTGAGGGCGCGCGTCTGGTGACGGGCGGCCGCAGGCCGGAGGGTGACGACTTCGCGAAAGGTTTCTATATCGAACCGACGATATTCGCCGATGTCGACATGTCGATGCGGATCGCGCGGGAGGAGATCTTTGGGCCGGTGCTGTCGGTTTTCCGTTGGACTGACCTGGACACCGTCGTCGAGCAGGCCAACGAACTCCCGTTCGGGCTGACCGGGGCGGTGTGGAGCAACGACATCACCACCGCGATATCGGTGGCCGATCGGCTGGATACCGGCTACGTCTGGATCAACGGGTCCGGCAGCCATTTCCTGGGAGCCCCGTTCGCCGGGCACAAGAACAGCGGAGTCGGCACCGAGGAAGGTGTTGACGAGTTGGAGAGCTACCTGCAGTCGAAGACGGTCAACATCCCGCTGCATTGACGCCACGTGCAATCGGAACGCGTTGTGGCACAGTCTCTAGGGTGCCTATCGTGAATCAATCCGACTGGTTTGCACCCTGTACTGTACACCGGGAGAAATACCCGATCCGACCTGGAGGCCAGCTGATGCCGCGAGCTCCTCGCATGCCGCCTTCTATCACCGGGCAGATCGCGCAGGCGGCCGATCGTGAGGGCCCTGATTTCGACACCACGGTATTGGCTTTGACGCTGACCATGTTTCGTGCCGCAACGGCCTTCGAACGTGCTCACGCCGCAGAGCTTTTGCCGCATGGGCTCAATACCGGCCAGTTGAACATCCTGACCGTCTTGGATCGCTCGACGGAGCCTTTGACGATGGATGCGCCTGGAGAGGCGGTGTCGGTGCGGCCGGCCAATCTGACCGGGGTGGTCGATGCTCTGGCCAGGCGTCACTTTGTCGAACGGATCTCGAATCCGGATGATCGTCGATCGTTCCTGATTTGGACATATTTACATCGGCTGATGGATGACCTGACCCGGAGGCAACAGCGTCAACTGCAGTCCCTGTTCGCGCGTTTCCTCGAGTCGATCGAGAACAATGGCCCCTTCACCCGGTGCAGATCAGCTTCTTTCGCGCCGTCACAGTCAGCCTAACCGACGTAGGGAGCGGGTTTCGTCATGATGGTTGCCGGACCGAGCCAGGCACAGCGTTTAGTCGACGTGCACACCCACGGCCTGCCGCGCGACTTGCCGAGTTTCGGACGACGATTCGCCGGTTCATGGCCAGAACTGGTCGAAACCGGCCCATGCACGGCGGATATCCTCCTCGGTGGCCGGCATTTCCGGTCGATCACGGATCACTGTTGGGACCCGGCCCGGCGCCTGGAGGACATGGACGCCGATGGGGTTTCTATGCAGGTGATCTCGCCCATTCCCATCACCGTTTCCTATGGGTTGAACGCCGACGGCGTAGCGGACCTCTCGCGCGTCCAGAACGAGTGGATCGCCGGTGTGGCCCGTGATCACCCGTCTCGATTCGCCGGACTTGGCACCGTCCCGTTGCAGGATCCTACGCGGGCAGCCCAGATGGTGGTTGACATCGTCGGGGATCTCAAGCTGTCCGGTGTGGAGGTCGGGTCGAATGTCGGCGGGCGCAATCTCGATGATCCCGAACTCGACCCGTTTTTCGCCGCCTGCGCGGAAACGGGTGCGCTGATCTTCGTGCACCCATGGAACGTGCTTGGCGCCGATCGGCTCAAGAAACATGGGCTGGCGAATTCGATCGGTATGGGAGCTGAAACCGCGGCTGCGGCGGCGTCGTTGGTGATGGGCGGGGTCCTCGACCGTCATTCACACCTCAAGGTCCTGCTCGCGCACGGCGGCGGCGCGTTCCTGGCGCTGCTGCCGCGGATCGACCGCATCTGGGAGTGTGTTCCGGAGCCGGCCGCTACCAGCGGCCGGCCATCTTCGTACGCCGATCGTTTCTATTACGACTCGCTTGTGTTCGATCCCGCCGCCGTGGCCGCACTGATTGCCCGGGTCGGGGCTGACCGTGTTGCCGTCGGCACCGACTACCCGTTTGTCATCGCCGAACGACCCGCGGGTGCGGCGCTGTTCGCGGCAGATCTGCCGGCGTCAGTGACTGAGTCGGTTACTTCAGGGACTGCCGTCGCAATGTTGGGGTTGAACGTGGCCTGATTCCCTCATATCCGCGCTGAGCTCAGCGTCGACGGGGCGAAGACCTCTTCGTAGCCGAGCAGGTGGTCGGTGAATCCTTGCTGATGGGCGTAGTTCAACAGCGTTTGGAGGGTGACCGCATTATTGGCCACTCCATATCGGAAGGGATCGCCGAGAACGGCGGCTTCCTCTTCTGCGTAGGCGGACTCCCATATCAAGCTGCTCGTGCACACCGCGGTATCGAGCAAATCGTGCTGGACGGGTGTGCGAGCCGCCTCGAACGCATCGACCAGATTGTTGGCGAGCCAGGGGTGAGCGGCGAGGAGCGCCCGCCTGACCACGACAACGTGCATGATCGGGATGATCGCCGTCGCTTCGAAATACCCGCGTTCCGCGCTGCGGAAATCCGGCCACAGCCGTTTGATACGTGGGTCACCCTGCAAGAAAGCCTGAGGAGCTCGGGCCGTGATCAACGCGTCGAGGTCACGCCGCAATAGTAGGGCGCTCAACGTGTCGTCATCGCCGATATGGGTCACTCGCAAGTCCGCCGGAGGGAGGACGGGCGCCTTCTCCTGTCGCCCGGCCTCCTCCAAACCTCCTGTCCGCCAGTCTATCGACGTCAAATCAACGCCGTAGTGTTCGCCGAGAATGCCGCGCATCCACAGTGAAGCGGTCATGCTCCACTCCGGGGTTCCGACCGTCGTGTTCGCCAGATCTGCAGGTTGTGACACGCTCGCGTCGGCGTTGACATAGACCGAAGCGTGCCGGAAGGCTCGGGACGGAAAGATCGGAAGGGCGACAAAAGCCCTGTCGGGGTTCTTCAGGGTCGCCAGATAGGCACCCATCGAATATTCAGCGACGTCGAATTCGGCATACTTCCCCTGACGCCAGAACAAGTCTTCGATAGCTGTGTGCAAGTACCGTAGGCGCACACCTTCGGGCTGTACCTCCCCGGTGTACAGGCGCCAGGTGCGATCGTACAACTCCCCACCGTAGGTCAACTCGAGCCGTTGCGACATGTTCACTCCGTTCGGGGATCAGTCACGGTAGTAGTTCATCGATCTCAGCTTTGGCGGCGAACAGATTTTCCAGAACGACGCCGCGGAAGTCGGTGTCCATCCTGCTCACCGGTACGGACGCAGCGAGCGCGAACGAGCCGCCCCGCAGGGGCACCGCCACCGAGACAACGCCTTCCTCACCTTCCTCGTTGCTGGTGGCGAATCCACGACGACGCACGGTGGCAAGCTCGGATTTCAACGATTTCTTGGACTTGATGGAGTGCCGTGTCAGCTGGGCAAGATCAGGATCGGGATACAACGCGTCAAGTTGCTCGTCAGTGAGCGCAGCCAGCAGCGCCTTGCCCGTCGACGTGCAATGAGCCGGCATCGCCACACCCAGGCGAGCCGAAACCCGCAGCGCCTGAGAACTTTCGATGGAGTCAACAAAATCTACCTGGGCGCGGTCCAGTCGGCCCAGGTGCACCGTTTCCCGCAGATCCGCATTCAATTTCTCCAGGACAGGCCGCGCACGGACCCGGATGTCGAGGCGACCAACCACACCGAAGGCCAACAAGTCGAGGCTGGGACCGGACCGATACGCCTTTGTCTGGGGATCCTGGCGAACCAGTCCGCGGTAGGCCAACATCGCGAGGAGGCGGTGAGCCGTCGAACTGGCTACTGAAAGATGCTTGCTGACCTCCGTGAGCCGGATCTCGGACCGCTCAACCAACAACATCAACGCACGCAACGCGTTGTCGACCGATTCGATTGGGTACTGCGGTACGGGCCCGTATTCGCGTGCGGCGACGACATCGTTTGGTTCGGTCATCCCTACGGCCTCCTGACAGCGATTCACGCGACCCTGGATGCTTACTGCCGGGCGCTCGCCGTGGCACCGGCCTGCGGCAACTGTTCGAGTTCGTGCAGAGCCGCCGCGGCGGTGGTCTCAGCGCCGATCAGTCTGCGGCATATCAAGATGGCCTTCGGCCAGTTGACGGTCACGGCGCCTCGGAGCAGCCCGCTGTCGTCGCTGTAAATTGCTGCAGCACGCGGCTTTTCACCGTGCAAGTTGCCGATCAGCTGCAGGAGTTCGGCTCGACCCGGTCGCCCGGCGATCTGGATCTTCCAGTCGTATTGGTCGCTCCACACGTACTCCGTCGGCGCATAAGGGTGCAGTTCATCGGGGTGCAGGATGTTGTGGGCTACACAAGCCGCCTGCTCCGAGGCGTTGGTCCAGTGCTCAACCCGGACATCTTCACGATGCCGCGGATGATGCCAACGGGCGACGTCACCCACCGCGAAGATGTCGCTGTGATCGACTGCACGGCAATACTCGTCGCACACCACCCCGTCGTCGATGAGCAGTCCCGACGACGACAGCCAGGTGTCGTTGGGACGGGCGCCGATACCCACGACGACGGTGCTTGCCGGTAGCACCTCGCCGTTGGTCAATGTCACGCGCAGCTTCCCGGCGGTGCCCTCGACCGCCTCGACACCTTCGCCGAACCGGGTCCGTACGCCGTGGCGATGGTGCAGATCGGTGAACATGGCTCCGAGTTCCCCGCCCAGAACCCGGCCGATCGGGGCGTGCAGAGGGTCGACGATCGTGACGTCTCGGCCCGCCGCGTGGGCGGTTGCCGCCACTTCTGCGCCGATGAATCCGCCACCGACCACCACTACGGGACCCGATGACGAGGTGAAGTCGCGGGCCAGTCCCCGGCTGTCGTCGAGTGTTCGGACAACGTGCACGCCGGATTCGACCGGCCACGGGGACGGCCTCGCGTCAGCGCCGGTGGCCACGACAAGCATGTCGTAGGGCACTCGTGTGCCGTTGGCGAGGACGACCGTTCGATCAGCGACATCGAGGCGTTCCGCGGCACTGCCGAGGCGTAGCTCGATGCCGGCGGTCTCGGCGTCGTCCGCCGTCAACAGTCTCACCCTGTCCTCATCCCACGCGCCGGCGAGGAACTGCTTGGAGAGCGGCGGCTTATCGTATGGGAGTTCGGCCTCCTTGCCGATCAGCACGATGCGACCGTCAAATTCTTGGGTTCTCAATGCCCGTGCAGTACGCACCCCGGCGACCGAGCTTCCGACAATGACGACAGTCCTGCCGGCCATCAGCGCGGCCCCTCCGAGACACTCTCCTGCAACAGGTATCCCGTGCGGGTCCTGGCCTTTGGCGTCAGATTCGGCATGGCATCCCCTCTGTCTTCACTGTGGTTGGGCGTCATCGCCGCTTTTTCGGTGCGGCGGCAACACTCATCCCGCCATCGGAGTGAACGACCCCGCCGGTGATGCCGCGCGATCGATCCGATGCGAGAAAGACGTAACTCCAGGCGTGATCCTCGCCGGACAGTGCGACCTGCAGCGGCACACGCGCGGCCAGTTCAGCGGCCCGTTCCGGAGTGTCGAACATGCTGCGGCTGGCTGATCCGAGGCTCGCCACGCCCCGCAGGTCGGTGCCCAACGTGCCGCCGGGCGCGATCCCGTTCACCCGGACACCAGGAGCCAAATCATGTGCCAGCGCGGTCACTAGGCCGCGGACAGCGAATTTGGACGCGACGTAGAGCACTCCGCCGCGGCCCGGGTAGTAAGCCGACGTGGATTCTGTCAGCAGAATGACGGCGTGCTCGGACTGATGCAGCGCCGGTAGAGCGGCCTTGACCGAATGCAGGTGACTCTTGACGTTGACCCGAAAGATCTCGTCGAACGCGCCGTCGATAGCGTTGGCGTCCAGATCCTCAATGCTGCGATAAAAGTCGAACACACCAACACAATTGACTAAGACGTCGAGCCCGCCGAACGCCTTCACCGCAGCTGCGACGGCCAGATCGTTCGGGATTCGGGTGGTTGCGTCGCCGACCGTGGTGACCACCTGGGGATGGGCGGTCGACAATGCCGCGCATTTGTCTGGGTCGCGCTCCAGGACCGCTACCCGGGCACCTTCGGCCAAGAAAGCGTCGACAATCGCCCTACCGATTCCGGAGCCGGCCCCGACGATAAGCGCCCGGTGACCCTCGAGCCAGCCGGTCATGTCCGGCCTGACGGTGTGTCCCCGGATTCGTCGGTGACCAACGACCCGAACGGCTGGCCGATCATCGCCGAGAACGTGGCCGTGGCCTGCCAGGTCAGCGCCTCAAGTTCCAACGGGCACAACGAAACCCATTGCCCGGACTTCAGCGATTCGATCAACATACGCGACCCATTGCGCGTCTGCACGCGGGAGACCCGAACTTCCGCGAACTCGTTGCCGATCGTAATCGGTTCGCCAACAATATGTTCCGGACGGGCCGTGTCAGTCCCCGACAGCCCCGGCTGCTGGGGGTGAACCGTCATAGGAAGATTGCCAAATTCTGCATTCGGATCACCGACTCGTCCACCAGAATGGTCCGGCGGGACAGCTTCCACTGCTCACCCTCGCGGCGCAGCAGGTCCTCGCGGCCCGCGGAGAGAAAGGCTCCTTCTCGGACGTCGCCCCTGCTGCGGAAGAGAAGTGTCGCCGACTCGACCACCAGGTGATCGGAATCCTCAGTGGCAAAGGTGCGTACATTCGACAGGTGGTGCCGCAGCCGCGAAGGCGGATCCTCGGTCCACGCATGTTCGGTGAGGAATCGCGCGACCCTGCGAGACAGCGAGTACTTGTCTTCATCGAAATGAGCCATGCCCGGGGATGTGTCGTATCCCGCACCCAGAGCGGTGGTGACGCGCACCGGCATCAGATAGTGAATGTCGTCGGCGAGCACGTCCAGCCAGTCGGTGTAGGCCTGCGCGTCGAGTAGATAGGCCTCGTCGACCAGCCACCGGTGAGCCAATAGATGGCGTTCGTCATCGAAGCGCAATGTGTTGCCACTGCGGGTGATTCGGGAGGCATGGGCACCGAGGCGAGACGCAGCCGAATGGGTCTCGCCTGGCCTGCCAGCCACTGCGGCCCGATCGGATGGTGTGGTGTCAGTACTCACGCCCGGCTCACCAGCTTGTCGTCGGCGGCTGGAAAGCTGCAGATTTCGGAGCCTTCTGCTGCCGCCTCAACCGGGCTTTCGAGGTCATCCGCCCAGCGCCGCAATAGTTCTCGCTGGTTGAACTCACTGTAGCCCTTCCGCGCGACGCCTGGTCCGGAGAACTCTTCGCGCGTCAGTGGCGGCGCGACCTCGGTGCCGTCTTCCAGCAGACCCATTCTGCTGTTGAGCAGTAACCTGCGGGCCATGGAGCCGGCCGCGGTGTTGGTCAGCGACACCCAGTTCTCCACGTCATCCTGCTCGAACATGCCGGTGCTGCCGAAACACATCAGATATGCCTTGTAGGAGAGCGCCTTGAACTGCTCTGGGGCCTCTTTGTCGACGGCGAACCAAGATAGTATTTCGGTCTCATCCTCGCTAATCGGCTGCCACTGTCGCAGGGTGATGAACGGGAGCACGTCATCGGAATCTGCGACCTTCGGCCAGTTGTGCACGAAGGAAAGATTGGGATACAGCGACGCGGCGCTGAACATGAACCCGTCTTCGCCGATTACGTTGAGCTGCTCGGCCGCCCAAGACTGCTTCATCCGGGCGATCATGTCGTCGGGATAGCCGACATAGCGCAGACGCTCCTCGAGTGAGCCCTCCGGCAGTTTGTATGTGGTCCCACCCCCGTTTCCTGCCCAATAAAGCACGCCCTCCTTGCGTTTTTGGGCGCTAGGCTCGCGGAACAGCCCGATTTCCACGACCGACGTATGCGTGTGCGGGGTGTGGTACATATCGCCCGCGAAGTTTTCGGCACCGATCTTCCAGTTCGCCTTGATCCGCCAGCGCTGGGGCCCGTGCAGTTGGATGCCGCTACGGCTCTGCCTGGTGTAGAAGTCCAGATAGAAGCGGAAGTCGCCGAGATATTCTTCCAGCGGCGGGGCTGTCGCGGCCAAGCTGACGAAGATCATTCCGTTGTAGATGCTGATGTTCGGCGCCGGCAGCAGTCGTTGGCCCTTGCGCTTGACCCCGGCCCCCCCGCCATAGGCATCGTGGTGGAAGGGCAATCCGGCGATCCTGCCGTCGTTGCGGTAGGACCAGCCGTGATATGGGCAACGGAAATGCGAGGCGTTGCCCATCTCGGCCCGGCATACCTGCATCCCACGGTGCAGGCACATATTGAAGTGCGCGCGCACCTGACCGTCTTCGTCGCGGATGATGATGAAAGAATCGTCGAGGACCCGGCGCACCACGTAATCGCCCGGTTGGGCGATCTCAGATTCGTGCCCGACAAAGATCCACGCCCGGCTGAAGATCCGCTCCTTCTCGAGTTCGAAGATCCCGCGGTCGTTGTAGATATGCGCCGGGATCATCCCCCGGCGTACGTCATCGAGAACACTCGCCTGCTGTGTCATAGCGACCTTTCCTCAGACCCGTGCTGTCATTGCTCTGTTCTACAGAGTACTATTCTGTAGAATAGAGGGTTCGTAGGCGGGCGTCAACGGGTCAGAGCCCAAGCGACCGGGCGATGATCACCTTCATGACCTCGCTGGAGCCGCCGTAGATTCGCGATACCCGGGCATCGGCATAAGCCCGCGCGATCGGGTATTCCATCATGTAGCCGTAGCCACCGTGCAACTGCAGACAGCGATCGATCACTCGGCCCTGCAGTTCGGTGCAGTAAAGCTTGACCATGGCCGCATCGGCCGCCGACAGCTTCCCGTCCTCATGAGCCAGCAGGGCCCGGTCGAGCAGTGACTGACCAGCCTCGATTTCGGTGGCACAGGCTGCGAGTTCGAATTTGGTGTTCTGGAGTGACGATACTGTCGTACCAAACGCCTTGCGGCCCTTGGTGTATTCGATAGTGTCACGCAACGCCTTGACCGCGGCGGCCTGACTGTTCACCGCAATCGAGAGGCGCTCCTGAGCAAGGTTCTCCGTCAGGTAGGCGAACCCTTTGCCCTCCTCCCCCAAAAGGTTCTCGGCGGGCACCACTACATCGTCGAAGATCAGCTCCGCCAGGTCCTGCGACTTCAAGCCCAGCTTCTCCAGCTTGCGGCCCCGGATGAGCCGAGGGCTGTCGCCTTCGATCACCAGTAGGCTCAGGCCTTCTCGGCCGGCTTCCGGATCGGTCTTGACGGCGGTCACGATCAAATCGGCATTGGCGCCGTTGGAGATGAACGTCTTGGAGCCGTAGACAATGTAATGATCTCCGTTGCGCACCGCGCGGGTGGTGATCGTCTTTATGTCGGAACCTGCGCCCGGCTCCGACATCGCCAAGGCGCTCACCGCGTCGCCGGACACCAGTCGCGGCAGCCACCGACTCTGCTGCTCGGCATTGGCGACGTTGAGGAAGTACGGCATCGCAATGTCGGTATGCATTCGCAGACCGCCGAGCGCGACGCCAGCGTGCTGGGATTCCTCGGTCAAGATGACATTGAACAGATAACTGTCTTGATCGCCGCCGCCGAATTCCTCGGGAACCTGGATACCCAGGAGGCCGAGCTTGCCCGCAGCGGTCCAGAAATGTCGGGGCGGCGCCCCGGCCTTCTCCCACTCGGTGTACTCCGGAACCACCTGCTCGGCATAGAAAGCGCGGACGGTCGCCCGAAACGCCTCATGGTCATCGTGGAATAGGGTGCGCTGCACTTGTTCGCCTCTCTGCCGCTTTGGCAATGCCGATACACGGGAAGATTTCAGATCCGGATCCAACGTCGCAGCTGAGAGCCACAACGCGATGCGGCGACCTCGATGCGCTCGACCAACTCGACGACCAGAAGTCGATGTCTCAGGACGGACCGCCTCCTTTCGCCTTCGGCCGCGCCATCTGAGCCACTGGCTGATACAGATCAAACTGATAATACATAATTACTTCTTTTCGTTCATTACTGCACGGATGTCGAGTTTCAGACCATGCAATGGCGTGCGACGCCGTTCTGGTGGGACCGACATCACGGCGGCCGATGGTGGCGCTCTCATGGTCAGGGTGACAAAGATCGCCCGATACCCCACCGGGCAGAAACCCGTCGATGTTCTCGCGACATCATCCATGACATATCGGTGACCGTGTCACACCCGCCGGCACTGATAGAAATCTTGGGCGCCGGGCCGATCCGCGAGAATGAGGCCAAAGCGGGTCACGCACAATAGCTTTCGCATGTAACGTGTGCGCGGTGGGCAGACGCTCATGTCCTCGTCGCGGGTCAGGCAGTCGAAGTCCAGCTCGCAGATCTCCTCGGGACGGCGGCCGGTGTCGATGGCCAACTCGACGGCGGTGCGCCTCTCCACTGAGGTCAGCCGATTCGGGTGCGCGCACAGCTCGGCCACGATTTTCGGTGGCAGGTCCCGGTTCGGTTCTCCCGGTTCGGGTTCGGCGGGCACATTCGCTTGCCCAATCACGAAGTCTTCGCCCAGTCCGACCGCGATGTGGCCGGGTCGGGGTCAGTCTCATTACGCGGACGCGGGTGAGCACGGCTTGCACCTCGCGGCAGGCGCGGATCCGGGCCTGTAATGTATTGTCACGCTTAAACTACGGCTGTGTCGACCTAGCAACTGCCAAGCAAGGGTGGAACAGTGGCGCGCCGAGCAACGGAAGAACCATGGAATGCCTACCACAACCTCCAGCGTTGTATTCGGCGATCGATACTTACTTATCAATGCTTCAGCGGCATCCGACGGCCGACGAGATGATGGCGCAGATCCTTACGGAAAATTTCGAGGTCGGTATACGGGGCGACGACATGCTGCAAGGGATTGAGGGCTTACGTGAGCACCTACTGGAACGCGAGGAATTCTTCGATGAACGTAACGAGATCAAGGCGATGCTGTCTGTGGGCTACTCGCCGCATGGGGATATCGAAGTAACGACTAGGCTCGATTTCTTCTTGCGCCGTTGGAAGCCGCCGGCGCCCACTAGTGATGAATTCACCGGTACGGCTTTTCACACCTGGAGGATTCGATCCGTGGGTGAGCGATTGCGAATTGCATCTCAGATCGTCGACGGGTTCGCAAACCTCAACGACAACGCAAGGCGCCTCATCGCCAGTCCCGTACTCGGCGAGGATGTCGAGGAATGAGGTGGCGCGACCGCAGCGCCCATTCTCGCTGGCAAGAATGCTCGCCAGAATCCGCGAAGCAGGCTAATCGTGTCCACTTTTCCGAAGGGAAACACCATCTGCTGGCCACGAAAGCGCTGAACTACCCCAGATTTCGTTCCTAGTCGGTTGCGAGGGCCGGGGTTGGCTGGCTCGCGGGGCGTGAGGTGCCGGTGAGGGCGGCCTCGTACTCGGCTGGTGTCTGGTAGCCGAGGGCTTCGTGCAGGCGTTCCTGGTTGTACCAGGCAACCCATCCGGCGGTGGCCAGTTCGACGTCGTCGATGCAACGCCAGGGTTTGCCGCGGTTGATGAGCTCGGCCTTGTAGGCGGCATTGACGGCCTCAGCGAGTGCGTTGTCGTAACTATCGCCTCGCGATCCCACTGACGGGACGATCCCGAGTTCGCCCAGCTGATCGGTATAGGCCAGCGAATGGACTAACTCAGAAAGATCCGAGTTTGACTGCCATACAGCATGATTGAATGCCTGCAAGGGAAGATCCTCGGTGCGCATGGTCGCCGAGACGGCCCAGCCGGCGATCTTCTTGGTGGCCGCGTCGGTGATGAAGGCGGTGTAGCAGAATCCCTGCCAGGTCCGCGCGAAGGTGAACTCGGCGACCCACGGTCGGTTGGGGTGTCAGCCTTGAACTGCCGGTTGACTAGGTCGTCGGGTCGGGCTGCGGCGGGGCCGGTGATCGTGGTGAATACCGGTTTGCCGCGCTCGTTCGCGATCTGCCAACCGCCTGAATGCCCCCACCCATGCGGATAACTCACGACGCCGGGGGCCATCTTGTCGGTGACGTCGACGAGGACCCGGACCGATCCCGTTGCCGTCGAGAGCTCGACTTCATCACTTGAGCGGAGCGAGTCACGTTCTGCATCAACGGGATTGACGTACAACCTGGGCGTCCTGACCGATCCGATGTTGTGCATCCAGGAGTTGATGCTGGTCAATTCGCGCCGTCCGATCAGCACCAACCCAGGCGCAGGTCCCGCGATGTCGTGCAAGGCCTCCAGGATGGGTGGCGCTGCGAGCTGAATCTTGCCATCCGAATGCAGGATGTGTGTTGCCGCTCTGCCGGCCGGCTCAGGCAGGACTAATGCGATGCCGGGCTGTCGATCAGGAAGCTCGAGAAGCATCCGCACGCGCGATCACGATTCGCTCATGGCGGCCGTCCTCGACGAGATCGCTCTCCTGCCCGGCATCTGTCGAACCGAAACGTTCTACGGCTGCCGGGTTTGCCTTTGCGGGGTATCACGACCGTGCGCACCCCGAGGTCGTGCAGGTCGTCCTCGACGCGTTTCTCACCGTAGCCGCATCGGCGGTGACCGTGCTTGGCGCGCGAGCCACATTTATGCGCCAAACTGGGTACGACCCCACAGAGCCACTCAGCACAGGCGCGGGTTTTCAGGTCGAAGTAACTAGGTCCCAGTTGTCATATCGCCCGGCGCGAAGGCGCTCTGCAACGCAGGCGATTCTGGCGAGTGTGGGCAACTCCAGATGACCTGGGCCACCGGGGCAAGGGCATTGTGGGCGGACCTGTATTGCGGGCGGACCTATTTCGTGTCGCCGACGCGTGGCCCCGGCGTGAACCTGACCGGCAGCTCCCGCACGGCGAATACCTCCCCTGCGTCCTCAAACATCTTCGCCTCGCCTGCGAGTTCGAAGTCCGGCAGCCGCTGCAGCACCTGGGTCGTCATTACGTCGAACATCATCTTGGCGTAGTGCGAGCCCAAACACCGGTGCATACCCACCCCGAACGCCATGTGCTTCTTGGCATTCGGCCGGGACAGGTCAAGGGTGTCGGGGTTTGCGAACATCATGGGGTCCCGGTTGGCGGCCGCCCACATCAGGATTGCGCGATCGCCCTTGCATAGTGGCTGGCCGCGGAACTCAGCATCACGAGAGACGGTGCGCGCTAGGCCCAGAGTCGGCGTGTACAACCGCAGCAGCTCGTCGACGGATTTCTTCACCAGATCCGGATCGGCCATGAACTGCTGCCGCAATTCGGTGTCCGTGCATAGCCGCAACAGCACGTTGCCGGTGAAGCCGCTGGTGGTATCCATGCCGCCCAGCATCATCAGCACCGTGTACATGGTGATCTGGGTATCGTCGAGTGGCTTGCCATCGATGGTGCCGCGCAGGATATCGCTGAACAGGTCGTCACCGAGGCCCTCGGTGCGCCGCTGCTCCATGTGCGTAACGATCTCGCCGAACATCTCCATGCCAGCCACCCCGGCCTTCTCCGGGTCGTGGGCGCGATCATGCACCATCGAGTGCACCCAGCGCACCCACTGCGAGTGCCGCGATTCGTCGAACTCCAGCAATCGCAGGATCAGTCGTGCCGGCAGCGGCGTCGTCAACTCACCGACAAGATCAGCGTGGCCACGCTCGATGAACGCGTCTATCGCCTCATTGGTCATCTCAATGGCCGCGTCGCGGAACCGCTCCGCCGATCCCGGAGAAAACCGCTTGAGGGTGACGTCGCGCAGCTTCTGCGTTTCCGGGGGGTCAGACTCGATCGGCAGGATCGGAAGGGGTAACTCGCTAGCCGGCACTGCGATCGAGGGGTAGGAATTGAACAGATCGTCGTCTCTGGCGGCCTCGAACACCGAGGCATAGTCCACCAGCGCCCAGAAGCCCTCATAGTGGTCGGAATGCGCGACCGGACAACCCGATTCGCGCATCTCGCGGAACCTGCCGTGCGGGTCCACACGAAACCCAGGCGAGTGGTGATCAAGGTCCACCTCGGCGCGCGGGCGTGACTCGGCCTCGGCTTTCGTGTCGGTCATCGGCATAAGTCCCATCGTTGGGCGATCTGGAAACACCTGGCGGCACCCGTCTCGCCGCATGCTAGCTTATCCGTTGACGTTTTTGTCAACTATCCCCAGTGGCATCCGGACGGCTGCAACAAACGCCACATCTATGCAGCTCATGACTGTAGTAACGATAGTCGACGTGGTTGTCAAATGACGGTGGAGCCCCCGAATGCGGGCGTCTACATTCAGGTGAACGCCGCGAATTCTCGATCGTGGACACTGCCTGCGGGCGACAAGCGCCACCAGCCGCACCGAGGAGGGGCCAACGCAATGCGGGCGCACGACGACCTACGACACGAGGAGCTCGCACAACTTGTCGGCACATCCCGGGAGACCGTCAACACGGCGCACGCCGAGCTGGCACAACGCCACTGGATCAAGACGGGCGTCAACAGCCTGCTGCCTGGGAACCCCTCCGCCTCCTCAAGCGTGCACGTTCATGACCGGCCATCGAGCACACGCCAGCTCGATGGTTGGACACGTCGGCCGGCAGCGCTTTCCAGACTGGGGACCTCGCCCCATGGGCGCCATCGTCAGAGCACTGATGCCGTCAGTCCGGCTCGGCAGCGCGACGGTCCGTCACGGCTCCGTACATGCCGCACCAGCAACCCTGACAAATCTCGACTATCTCTACACATCGAGCGCGGGAGAGCGCTACAGGTGGCCTATCCGTACGGCCAGGGTGCTCCTCGAACTCACCACGGTTGAGCCTTACCAACAGCAATTGCTTGCAGGCAACAACGAAAGGGTACGGACATCATGGGCGATGAAACCACCGCCACTGCTCAGCTCATCGATCTGATTCACGACATCAGCTTCGACGATCTACCTACTCGGGTTGTCCACGACACCAAACGACTCATCGCCGACACCGTGGGGTGCGCACTAGGTGCTCGCCACTATGCGGCGGCGCGGATAGTCGCAGAGGTTGCGGCCGAGATGGGTGGCCCCGGAGCGGGTGCCCCAGCCACGGTGGTAGGCACCACGGTGAAGGCTTCTCCAGCCGCGACTACCGCGGCAAACATGTATCTGGGCAATTACCTCGACGCCGACGACACTTACCTGAGTTTCAGTCACCCCGGGGTCGCGGCAGTGTTCCCCGGCCTGGCATTCGCCGAGAGCGTGGGGTTGTCGGGTGAAGCGCTGATCACGGCAGTGGCCCTCGGTTACGAGGTAGGTTGTCGGGTCGGCGGAGCCCTGGAGTTCATACGTCTGACACCGGCCGGGGACATCGAAGCGGTGCCGGGATGTCTGGGCTGGTACGGCTTCAGCGTGGCCGGCGCGGTCGGCAAGCTGTTGGACTTCACACCTGCCCAGTACAACAACGCTTTCGGTCTCGCGGGCTGGACCGCGCCGATCGAGACCGGACAATTCTTCGCGCCCGTCCTGCGACCCGGCAAGCACATGCTGAAGTACTCGCCGGTCAGCTCGATGGGCATCAATGGAGTGATGGCCGCCCAACTCGCGCACAAGGGATTCGTAGGCGAACAGAACATCTTCGACGCTCCGGAGGAATTCTGGCGCGCGTTCGGGACTGTGGGCCTCAACCGGCAGCGTCTGCTCGCCGAACTCGGGGAGACATGGCAGGTGTCACGAACGTCATTCAAACCCTATTCGGCGTGCCGCTACGGCCATCCCGCGATTGCACTGTTCACCAAGTTGATCCGGCGTCACGAACTCGAGCCCCAGGACATCGATCGCGTCGTGGTGCGTACTTTCGAGCGCGGCGTGAACTGGCTCGGTCCCACTTACGCGCCTGAGACGCCGTCGGATCTGCAATTCAGTATCCCGATGGCGCTGGGCGCTGCCGCCCACGGATCCGATCTAGGGCCCTCTTGGCAGGACGACGAGAGCATCCACGACCCGCGATACCTGGCGTTCGCCCGGAAGGTCGTGGTCGAAGGCCACCCCGACAGCGGGAAAGTCATCTTCGAGCAGATGCTGGCCACAGGCCGCTTCACTCGCATACCCAACGAGGTCCAGATCAACGCCCGCGGAAAGGAATTCAGCGAAAGCTGCGAGTACGTCTGGGGCGACCCTGGTTCGGACGACACCAGGATGACCGATGACCAGGTCAAGGACAAATACCGCACCTACGCACAAGCAGCCCTCTCAGCCGCCCAGGTCGACCAGTCGCTCCAAGTGATGTTCACCCTCGACAAGGTCAACAACGTAGCGAAAGAACTGACACCACTGCTCCAACAGGAGTGAGCGCAGAACACCTGGCCGTCCGCTCCTTTGGGCGAGTGCTTTTGCGAGCCAAATGGTCAGGACTGACGATGTTGCTAAACAATCAGTGCACTGTTGTCAATCTTCGCTGCAATCTCGACAAGAACCGTTCCTGCGCGACGTGATAACCCAACTCCCACCCCACCCTGTCCTGCTCAGCGGACCATGGCACGAACGACTTATCATTTCGGGTGGCGGCCTGTTCGCGTTGCCCGATCCTGATCACCGGCAGCGGTCGACGCTCCGGGGCAATGTGCCCACTGCGGGATTGACGCTCAGCGAATTCGTGGCGCTGCAGCCCGGTGATCTAGGACATCAAACCATCGCATCGCCTTTCCTCCACACTATGCGGAATCAGAACGGTAGGGATGAGCGGCTGATGCGCCACCAGCCTGGGTTGAGCGTTTCGGCCAGTAGGGCGAGATCCTCGACGAACTGATCCGCGTCCAGCCCCTCGATGTAAAACGTCACGTAGTCGTTCCCTCCTCCGAAGCGCGCAAGGCCGGCCCCTTCACGGCCACAAGCGGCCGCTGCGGCGAGCTGCTCAAGCCGGCGGACGTCGTCGTCAGATTCCAGCTCTCCTGTCGCGATGGAGATATGACGGATTCCGGTGGCGAGGTCCTCAGCCTCGGCGACGAGCGCCGTTTGACGGAGCTGCGCTAAGTAGGCCTCGACCGCCGTGAAGTGCGCGTCACTCATGATTTCCGTGCGGTCGGCGCGGGCCGTTCGACGATCAGTCGACTACCTTCCAGCACCTGCACCACGCGATGCTCGGAGTCGCCATACCGAACCGGGTCGCCTTGCTGAAGGCGCATTTGAGATAGCTCCTGCTTGAGCTAACCAGCGGCGGACAGTTGATGGTAGCACCGCACCGGGCCAGCTCCGATCAGATCGACCAACTCCTCGGCGCGGGCAGTTGTTTCGGTGGCGCAGAACTTGCGGTACGCAGGTGTCAGCGCAGCCTTAACGATCTGTCACATATACGGCACCGCCGCCGTTTTATACATGCTGGCATTGCCGCGGTTCGGGTGCTCGTGCCCGCATTCCGCCACCACAGCGCCGCTTTCATTGCGGGGAACGCCGCGCCATGCGCCGCCAGCGCGGCCGGTGTAGCCGACGGTCAACATTCGTTAGTGCTCCTCACCGATAATCCGTTGTGTCGAATCTGATTCGCGCTGAGTGGGTTACGTTATGCGGACGCCGCACAGGCAGTGCAGATTCCGGTGTTGTCGTAGTCGGTGCGCAGCCACGCGTACGGGCCGTTGGCGGTTGACCTGACCTACGGTCTGGTTACTCGTCTGGGTGTTGCGTCTCAGGCGAGTTGGGATGTTCTGGTCGAGCGTAGTTCGTATTCGGTGGGCGTCAGGTAGCCCAGTGCTGAGTGTCGGCGTTGGCGGTTGTGGAAGATCTCGATGTAGTCGAATATCGCGTTGGCCAACTCCACGCGGGTGTTCCATTTCTTGCGGTTGAGAAGTTCGATCTGCATCGACGACCAGAATGACTGTGACACTTTCAGCATGCTGCGCGGCAAGGTGGTGCTGGCTGACGTGACTCACAGAATGACCGACCCCACCGGTGTCCTCATTGAGAGATATGTCCGTCAGCCGCACCGCCGACCTCGATGGCTTGATTAGGAGCTTGTCCCTTCGGGTGACCCATCACAGTCCTGCCTCAACTCCTCGGCGGAGTCCTTACCGCCGCATTAGAAGGAGCAAGGCATGGCACTGGCAGAACTCGTCGATCACGTCATTGGCGTTGATCCTGATCGTGATCGTATTACCGCGGCCGTCGTATGTTCGAAGACCCAGGGTGAGCTCGCCTCGAGAGTTTTCCCCACCACGGCCCGCGGCTATGGGCAAGCGTTGCGATGGGCAGCGCCCTACACGACCGAGGGTCGGCGGGCCTGGTCGATTGAGTCAACGGGGAGCTACGGCGCCGGCCTCGCGGCAGCCTTGGCGGCCAAGGGCGAGTTCGTCATTGAGTTTGACCATCCCAGCACCAGATCGGCCAAGGACGGCGCGAAGTCTGACTCCCTTGACGCAGTCCGGGCCGCACGGGAGATTCTCGGACGCACGAGTTGGGCAACCCCGCGGTCACGCGGTGCGCGCGAAGGGCTGCGCACACTGATCACCGCACGCGATAGCGCGAAACTTGTCCGAGTCGCTGCGATTAACGTGCTCAAGGCTCTGGTCGTCACCGCGCCGGTCGACCTCTGTGAGGAGCTCCGAGGGCGGCCCCTGATGGCGTTGGTGGCTCGTTGCCAACGACTGCGCCCTGACACTGCTACCGACCCCGAATACGCGGCTACGAAGTTGTCGCTGCGCAGCACTGCGAACAGAGTCAGGCAGTTGACCGACGAGTGCCGCGAGCTTGAGTTGGCGATGATCCCGCTGGTGCGGTCGATGGCACCAGCGCTACTCGATGAACCGGGCATCGGTGTGCTGATCGCCGCTCAGATCCTGGTGTCATGGTCACACCCCGGCCGCTGCCGGGACGAAGCCGCCTTCGCACGCCTGGGCGGCGTTGCACCGCTCGAAGCGACCTCGGGTCAAACCCAGACTCGCCACCGTCTCTCACGTGGTGGTGACCGCCAGCTCAACCGAGCGCTGCACACCGTCATCCTGGCCCGGGCCAAAGTTCACCCGCCGACCAAGGACTACATCGCCCGGCGGGTCAGCGATGGCAAGACCAAACGTGAAGCCATGCGGTGTCTAAAGCGGTACTACGCACGTCATCTCTTCCGACTCCTCGAAACCGCCCCGATCACCACTTGACACCCGATAGGAGCATCTCCATCGCGGCGTTGTCGCCGGCTGCACCCACGCGGGCCATGGAGCCGACCAGGTCGTGGCGGCCCAAGGCGTGCACGAACTTTCGGCTGCGAAATTGCGGACCTCTATCCGTGTGAAGAATGCAGCCGGGCGTCTCGCCGCGGCGGGCGATCGCACTATGCAGTGCCGTGGTCGCCAACCGTGACTTCATCCGGGAACCGATGCTGTAGCCGACGATGCGGTTGGAGAAGGCGTCCTTGATCGCGCACAGGTACAGCTTTCCCTCACCGGTGCGATGTTCGGTAATATCGGCTAGCCACACCATGTTTGGCGCTTCGGCGGTGAAGTCTCTGTTGACGCGGTCGTCGTGGACAGGCGGGCCCGTCTTGCCGTTCTTGCCGCGTTTCTTGCCGAACACACTCCACCACCGGTTGTCGGTGCAGATCCACCAGGCGGTGCGCTCGGCCATCGGTTCCCCGGCTTGGCGGGCTTCTTCGGCCAGGTACCGGTAGCCGAACTCCGGGTCATCGGTGTGGGCGTCGAACAGGGCGTTGGCCCGGTACGCCTCGATGCGTTCGCCGTCGGTGATCGGCGTAGGCGCACCAAATATGGCCTGCGCGTGCTAGATCCTCGCGTCTTTATGCCCCCAAAGCGATAGCAATCAACCCCGTCGTGGTGACGCGAAACGTGATGTACGCCATCCACACTGTGCTTCATCCGCCAGCAAAGCCCGTCGTGACAGCAGAAAAGGGCATCCATGAATTTCGCGGACGTCATCGCCATACTCGACGATTCGGTCGGCGGGCCTGACGCGGACGTAGCCTCCCACGGCCCGTTCTGGAGGGGTATCACCCGGGACCGGTTCGTCGCGATGAAAATCGGCGGACGGCCACTTGTGATCCTCGGCGACGGCGATAACTCCAATCTGGTGAAGTCGCTGAGGGGGCAGGCCCCCTTCGGTTCCGACTTGCCGGAGCCTCCCGTGGGGGCGGTGACTCCTGCGATGCCCGCTTACCTTCCTCCCGTAACCTCCGATTCCATTAAGAGGATCGTTCAGTGGATCAATGACGGTTGTCGGGAGGTCTGAGTCGGCTTCTCCCCCCAAGGCGGTAGCGATAAACCCCCTAGTGGGGGCGATCGAAATGGCCATCGCCACAACACTTGAATCGCCGGCGTGAGTCCCCAAGCGATCACGCGCGCAACGCAGGTCAGGCACGACAGCACGACAGCAGGAGGAGATCCGTGACCACCGCCCAGCAGGCCGATACAGCAATCCTCCCCGACGAGATCGCACGACGGATCGTGCTCCCCGAGGGGCACGCCGACCTCGCAGAACTCCACGAGGCCTACAGGTGGATGCGCAACAACATGCCGGTCGGTAAGGCCATCGTCGAGGGCTACGATCCGCTCTGGCTGGTCAGCAAGTACGCCGATATCCAGGAAGTCGAGGGGCAGCCGGAGATCTTCACCGCCGGCGGCGCGGACAAGCCCGGCTCGCACAACCCGATCCTGCAGAACCAGGCGGGCGACGGGTTTACCCAGCAACTCCTGGGGGGCAGCCTCCGTCTCATGGACGCTCTGCCGTTCCTCGATCCGCCCGAGCACACCACCGTCAAAAACATCGCGTTCGACTGGTTCAAGCCTTTGCAGCTTAAGAACTGGGAAACCAAGATCCGCGTGCTGGCAAACGAGTCCATCGAAAAGCTCAAGAAACTCTCCGAGTCAGGTAAGCAGATCGATCTCGTCGATGACTGGGCTCTGGGTTACCCGCTGCACGTGGTGATGACGCTGTTCGGAGTGCCTGCGGAGGATGAGCCGCGAATGATGGCGCTCACCCAGGAATTCTTTGGCACCGCGGACCCCGAGCACCAGCGCGAGGATGTCGAGCCGCTGAGTCCCGAGGCGATGGCCCAACAGTTCGCCAACACTGTGCAGGACTTCTACGGTTACTTCGACAACTTGATCGCGGACTGCAGGGCCAATCCCCGCGATGACTTGGCCACCTTGATCTCGGTGGCTAGGCAGCCCGATGGCGAGTATTGGCCGACTCCGTACACGTACGGCTGGTTCATGGCCATCTGCACCGCCGGCCACGACACAACGTCCGCCACTCTGGCCGGCACGCTGCAGCAACTAGCTCTGCACCCTGAGGTGCTGGCGAGAGTCAAAGCCGACCCGAGCCTGGTGCCCAACCTGATCCAGGAGGGCTTGCGATATGTGGCACCGGTCAAGCACTTCATGCGTCGCGCGCTGCAAGACTACGAACTGGACGGTCAGACCATCAAGGCCGGCGACCGGGTGATGCCGTTATTCCAATCAGCCTGCCGCGACGCGGACCTGTTCTCAAACCCAGACGAGTTCAATATCGACCGTAAGCCCAACAATCACATGGCATTCGGCTTCGGTGCGCACACCTGTGTCGGCCAACATCTGGCCAAGCTCGAGTTGCGCGTTATGTTCGAGGAACTACTGCCCCGACTGGAGTCCATCGAAGTGCTCGGGCCTGGCAGCGTGACGCACACCAACTTCGTAGGTGGACTCAAGCACCTGCCCGCGCGGGTGACCGTATCTTGAGCGGGCTTTCCCCAGCATCCTGACGACGATGCCCATTGCCAGCGTCCACGAGTTCACCGCGGAGCTGACCGTCCTGCACCGCGGCACCCCCGCAGAGGGTGTCGTGGTGCTGGACCTCGGCCATTTGGACAACACGTACTTGCCCAGGTGGCAGCCGGGCGCCCACATCGACCTGCTTCTCGCTGACGACCTGGTCCGCCAGTACTCGCTGTGCGGAGACCCGCACGATGCGACGACGTGGCGCATCGGGGTCCTGCTGGATCTCAACAGCCGAGGTGGTTCGCAGTACGTGCACGAGAAGCTCCAGGTGGGCTCTGTCGTGCGAGTCCGGGGCCCACGCAACCACTTTCCGCTCGTCGACTCCGCCAATTACCGTTTCATCGCCGGAGGCATCGGGATAACGCCAATTATGGCGATGGTTGAGGCGGCAGAGCAGGCCGACAGCGATTGGACACTTCTGTATGGCGGCCGGACCAGGGGTTCCATGGCCTTCGCCGCCGACTTGGCAGAACGCTATCCCGATCGGGTCACATTGGGGCCCCAGGACGAGTGTGGTCCCCTCGACCTGCGATCGCTGCTCGAGGAACCCGAGAACAGCGCCCTGATCTACTGCTGCGGCCCCGAGGCATTGCTGGCAGCGGTCGAGCAGCAGTGCGCTCATTGGCCCAAGGGGACCCTCCACATCGAGCGGTTCGCAGCCAAGGCACCCACGGCAGAGCAGGAAGCGGCCGCACTCGAGCAGTTCGAAGTGGTGTGCCAGCGTTCGGGGGTGACCCTCGAGGTCGGGGCCAACCAGTCGATCCTCGAACTCGTAGAGGCAACCGGTATTCCCATTACCACCAGCTGCTATGAGGGCGTTTGCGGTAGCTGCGAAGCGCGGGTGCTGGAAGGTCTTCCCGATCACCGGGATTCGGTACTCAGCGCGTCTCAAAGGGAGTCCGGCGAGGTGATGCTGATCTGCGTCTCACGGTCGTGCACCGAAAAGCTGGTGCTGGACCTGTGAACAACTATCCGCGAAGGTGCTCGTATATCTCGGCCACTTCGCATGAGATCAGCACAACACCACTTGGCCGACGTCTGCTCGGTGACGACGTCGTACTATGGCGCGGCGTGAGCGGACAAATCAGTGCGTTCGAAAACCGTTGTGCGCAACGAGGTTTTCGCGCTGGTAGGCCAACGTACAGGCATATAAGGGCTCGTACTGTCGCAGGCTCAGCCCGTCGAACTCGAGGTGCTCGAGATCGGCCGAGTCCGAGATTCGGCCCGATCCCAGGTGCAATGCCAGCGGTTCAGCCTCGGGCCCCCACACCACGACGTTGTAGCCGGCCCGGCCGCGGTCGTTCAGGTACAGGTACACCTGCATACCGATCTGTTCCTCAGGCGCGACCACTTCCCAGAACAGGCTGCCGCGCATCCGCTTGCCTTGGGCCGGACGATGCCGGAGATCGTCGCGGGGGTCGAATTGCACACTGCCTCCTGCAGCTTGCTGTTGTCAGAAGACGTACCTCGCGATCATTTCGGCCGCCGCCGCCGGCTTGTCGATGCCGTCCACCTCGACGGTATGGCGGATCGTCAGATGCACGGTCGCATCGTTCACCGGAGTGACGTCGACCAGATCCGACCGCACCCGCAAACGGGAACCCACGGCACCGGCGCGATAAACCGCACCTTGTTGAGCCCGTAATTGATTCCCATCTTGGCGTTCTCGACGACGAAACACTGGCTTACTCAACGCGGGTATTAATGAGAGCGTCAGCAGCCCATGGGCAATCGTTGTGCCGTAGGGACTTTCGGTTATCGCGCGCAGCGGGTCGACGTGGATCCACTGGTGGTCACCCGTCGCCTCCGCGAAGGCATCGATACGCGCCTGATCCACATCCAGCCAATCGCTAACGCCCAACTCGGTGCCAACCGCCCCGGCGGCGTCGTCGATGGAGGTGATCACCTTCATGGCGAATCCCTTTCGTTTCCCAACTCAGACGGTTCGCGCGGCCTTGGCAGCGGCCGAGGCGGCCTGGCTGCGTTCACGTGCGTGGGCCCATTCCAGATCGGTCAGCGCCGTTAGCGCGGCGAAGGTGTTCGGCCCTGCCAGGCGCTGTCCGCCGTCCATGGCGATGGTCTCCCCGGTGAGGTAGTCACACGCATCGGAGAACGTGAAGATCGTCAGATTGGCCAATTCGTCGATGGTTCCGGTTCGGCCCAGCGGGATCTGCTCGGCTTGGGTCGCACCCGCCGAGCTTTCCTCGGTGGGATTGAGCATCTCCCAAGCGTATTCGGTGGGAATCGGTCCGGGTGCCAGGGCGTTGAGCCGGATCCCGTAGCGTCCCCACTCCACCGCCAACGACATCGTCATCGCATGCACGGCGGCCTTAGCCATGGCCGAGGGAACTACGAACGCCGAACCGCTCCACACCCAGGTGGTGAGATTGGACAGTACCGCGCCCGGCAAACCCTCAGCAATCCAACGCTTTCCAACCGTCAGGGTGGTGTTGAACGACCCGGTCATCACCGTCGAGGTGACCGCTTCGAACGCCCGCGGACTCAGGGTCGCCGTCGGGGCGATGAAGTTGGCCGCCGCATTGTTGAGCACGCCGGTCAATGGGCCGTACTGCTCCCAGATTTCGCCGACCGCCGCCGACACGGCGTCATAGTCGCGGACATTGACCGGCTGGTAGTGTGCGGATCCTGGTCTGCTCCTTGAGATCTCAGTGGCGGCCTCGGCCAGCACGGCTTCCCGCCGGCCCCAGATGTGCACGTGCGCGCCGTGAGCGACCAGTCGGGCGGCGACGCCACGACCGAGTCCGGTGCCGCCACCGGTGATCAGGATCCGCTTGCCGGCTAGCACGTCGGGTGCGTAAATGCTTCTCGAAGTCATAGCCCGAGGCTCTTGCCGATGATGTCACGCTGAATTTCGTTGGCACCCCCGTAGATTGGTGGGGCGAGCGCCTTGCGCACCTGCAGCTCCATGCCGTATTCCACCGTATAGCCGTTGCCGCCCATCAGCTGCACGCCCTCCAGCGCGGCCCGTTTCGCGACCTCAGTGCACTTCAGTTTGGCGATCGCCCCCTCGCGGGCGAGCTGGTCCTCAAGGCCCGCATCGATCTGCGCTGCCACCTGGTAGGCGTACGCGCGGCAGCAGTCGATCTCGGCTACCAGGTCGGCGAGACGATGCCGAACGGCCTGGAAGCTGCCAATCGAGCGGCCGAACTGTTCGCGTTGCCGCACATAGCTAATGGTGTCCTGCAGCGACCGTCGGGCTGCGCCCAGCGACATTGCCGCGATGATCAGTCGCTCTACGTTGAGACCCCGCATCAACCGATGCCAGGCGTCGCCGACCCCACCGACGACGTTGGCGGCGGGAACGGCGACATCGGTGAAGAACACCTCATTGACGGTGTGACCGTCCATCGTGATGATCGGCTTGATTTCCAAACCCGGGGACTCGGTGGTCAGATACAACAGTGTGAGGCCCTGATGCTTGCTGCCCTCGGTAGACGTGCGGGTGAGCACCAACAGGTGATCGGCCAGATGCGCAGCGGTGATCCAGGTCTTCTGGCCGTTGATGACGAACCGGTCGCCGTCGCGGACCGCACGGGTGCGCACCGAGCCCAGATCAGACCCGGCGCCGGGCTCCGAAAGCGCAATCGCCTCGAATCTCCCGTTGCATAGGTTGCCCAGCACCTCTTTCTTCTGCTCTTCGGTGCCGTGCCGCAGGTAGGTCTGGGCCGCGGTCAACCCAGTGCCGTACGCATGGATGGGGGCGAGTCCGCGGGCGGTCTCCTCGAGGAAGATGCACTCTTCGACCATGCCGGCTCCCCCGCCCCCGTACTCAATGGGCAGCGACACCCCGAGCCACCCGAGATCGGCAAGACGCGACAGCAGCTGGGGACTGTTAGACAGCCGCCCGCCGTCGGTGAGTTCCAAACGCTGCTCTGCGGTGCCACAGTTGTCGGCGCAGAACTGTTCGATCGCGCTTGCGAAATCTGTTTGCTCAGAGGTGAACACGTGGCTCAGTTGCCCCTATAGGGTGCGAAGTCCGGCGTCCGCTTCTCGTTGAACGCCGTGACGCCCTCTTTCGCCTCCGCCGTCTCGCCGAATAGCTTGAGATTGGAGTAGGCCATTTGACCGACCGAAGCGAACTGCTCCGTATCGGTGTTGAACGATTGCTTGAGGACCTTCAGCGACGTGGGCGAAAGTTGCAGTATTTCATCCGCCCAGGCGCGCACTTCGGCCTTGAGCTGATCAGCCGGCACCACCTTGTTGACCAAGCCCCATTCGTAGGCCTGTTGGGCGGAGTACCTACGGCACAGGAACCAGATCTCACGAGCGCGCTTCTCGCCGACCACGCGTGCCAGATATCCGGTGCCGAAGCCCGCGTCAAAGGAGCCCACCCGCGGACCGTTTTGCCCAAACAGCGCAGTCTCGGAGGCGATAGTCAGATCACACAGCACGTGCAGCACGTGGCCACCGCCGATCGCGAAGCCGTTCACCGCTGCGATCACCGGCTTAGGCACGTCACGGATCACGCGGTGGAGTGAGTCGACTTCGAACAGACCACTGTTCGATGGGCCGTAGTCGCCGGTCTCGGCGCGCTGCTTCTGGTCACCGCCGGTGCAGAAGGCTTTGTCTCCGGCGCCGGTCAGACAGATGGCACCCACCTCCCCGCTGCCCCAGGCCCGCTTGAACGCCTTGATCAGCTCGTCGACGGTCCGCGCTCGGAAGGAGTTATAACGCTCTGGACGGTTGATGGTGATCCAGGCCAGCCCATTGTCGACTGCGTAGGTGATATCGGTGAACTCAGTCATTCTGTCGCCCTTCATCTTTGAAAGCCAGCTGGCCGTCCGATTCGGCACTTGCAATTTGGTCATACCATAATACCAAAGCTGCTGGTCATCAAGAATCGACGTCGCTGGGGCAACACTGCAGGAATTTCAGGACGCCGTCGCACCCCTCCGGGTAGATATTTCTTCCCCCCGTGGAGGCATCGTGGCCGCGGTCAGCTCTCCCTGAACTCACCGAGCAGGGGTTCGGCCTGGTTCTCGCGGTTCCTCAGTTCCACACGCCGAATTTTGCCGGAGATGGTCTTGGGCAGCTCCATGAACACAATGCGGCGGATGCGCTGATACGGCGCCAGATTCTGGCGGGCATGCGCGAAGATCGCATCGGCGGTGGATCGGTCGGGTGCCCAGCCGGACGCCAGGCTGATGTAGGCCTTCGGCACGGCCAGCCGCACCGCATCCGGGGCCGGGACCACCGCGGCTTCGGCGACAGCCGGATGCTCGATCAGCACGCTCTCCAGCTCGAACGGCGAGATCTTGTAGTCAGATGCTTTGAACACGTCATCGGAGCGGCCGACGTAGGTGACATAGCCATCGGCGTCCCGGCTGGCGAAATCGCCGGTGTGGTAGTAGCCACCGGCGGTGACTATGGCGTTACGGTCGGGATCGCCGAGGTAGCCCGTCATGAGGTTGACCGGACGCTGGTCGATCCGCAAGCAAATCTCGCCTTCGTCGGACGGTTCCCCGGTGAGTGGATCGACGATCTCGACGGGGATGCCGGGCAATGGTCTACCCATCGAACCCGGCTTCACCGGCGCTCCCGGCGTGTTACCGATCAGTGCGGTGGTTTCGGTCTGCCCGAACCCATCTCTGATGGTCAATCCCCACCGCTTGCGAACGTGTTCGATCACTTCCGGGTTCAACGGCTCACCGGCGCAGACCGCCTCCCGCAGGGCCTGCGGCCTTTCGCCAAGATCGGCCTGAATCAGCATGCGCCACACGGTCGTTGGTGCACACAACGAGGTGACGGCCACGCGTTGCAGCAGCGACAGGAACCGTGCGGCGTCGAATCGCTCGTAGTTGTAGGCCACGATTGTCGACTCGGCGATCCATGGGGCGAAGAACGAGCTCCACGCGTGCTTGGCCCACCCCGGCGAGCTGATGTTGAGGTGGACGTCGCCCGGCGCCAGCCCGACGAAATACATCGTCGACAGATGCCCGACCGGATAAGACCGATGGGTGTGCTCGACGAGTTTGGGGTGGCTTGTCGTGCCTGACGTGAAGTAAATCAGCATGGGATCGTCGGCCGCGGTCGAAGTGGTGAAGCGGCGCGGCGCGGCGATGGCGTCCGATTCGCGGTACAGGCGCCAGGGCGCGGGTGCGTCTCCGATCGCGATGCGTCCGTAGTCGCCGGGTATGTCGGCGAACTTGTGGACGTGATTGGAGTTGGTGATCACGTGACCCACGCCGCCGCGCTCCAGCCGGTCGACGAGGTCCTTCGGTCCCAGTGCCGTCGTCGCCGGCAAGATCACCGCGCCCAACTTCATGACGGCCAGCATCGATTCCCAGAGCTCGGCCTGGTTGCCGAGCATGAGCATGACGCGGTCACCCGGCGAAACGCCGGACTGCGCGAGCCACGTCGCGACGCGATTCGACCGGTCCGCGATCTCGGCGAACGAATACGAGTCGTCCGATCCGTCGTCGCCAACGATCCGCAGGGCGGTGCCGATGTTCCCTTCTGCGACATGGTCGAACCAGTCGGTCGCCCAGTTGAACTGCTCGGTGACGTCGGGCCACCGGAATGTCGGCGCCACGGCGGCGTATTCGTCGCGGTGGTGGATCAGTAGGTCGCGGGCCGCCCGGTAAGCGGCGGCGCCTAGGGTCGGTTCACGCACTATCGGCTCCTCGCCTCGGTTTGCTGCCGGGTTGCGGGCAGGGTGGACGTTAATATCTGGGAAGTGTGTCGGCCGCGCATGGCTCGCGCCCGGCGGCGATCCGAAGGAGGGTGCCGATGGCGCGTCGAGAGCCCGCGGTGCGATCGTCGCGGGCCGAGCGCGTCGCCGCCGATCTCGAGCACGAGATCCTTTCGGAGCGACTTCCCGTCGGCGCCCATCTCGGTCGCCGATCGGAGATCATGGACCGATTCGGGATCAGCCCGACGGTGATGAACGAGACGTTGCGCATCCTGCGCAATCGAGATCTGGTGTCGGTGCGCTCGGGACCTGGTGGCGGCATCACGGTGGCCAGCGCACCGCCACAGATTCGTACCGGGGCGTTGGACATGTGGTTTCAGGCGTCCAATCCGCATCCGTTGGACTTGTTCGAGGGCCGTCTTTATCTCGAGTTCGGTCTGACAAAAGCCGCGTTCGAACGCGCCACGGCCGAGGACATCAGCTCGATGCGCGCAGCAATGGTGACGATGCGGTCGAGCGCCCAAGCGCCGGACTTCTTCGACGCCGTCCTGGCATTCCACAGCGTCGTTGCCGCCGCCGCGCACATACCGGTGCTCGAGGGCATGCACCAATTGATCGTCACAAGTATCAAAGCGGTGCTGAGCCGGGTGATGTTCGTCAAGGACCACGAGCCACTGCTGGCGGCCAGCCTGGACGTTCACGATGACATCGTGGCATCCATCGCCGTTCACGATCAGGCGTCGTTCGTCGAGGCGATCAACCGACACGATCGTGACCTGATTCGAGCCGACGATCCGGACCGGACCCCCGACACTCCGCAGCACCCCTGACCGCCTAGGCCGCTCGCGATAACACAGGGTCAGCGAGACCCGTTGTGCGGTCGCAAGGCTCAGCGCTTGCTGCATGCGGCTAGTTGTATCACCCAGAAAGTGTGACCCACAACATTATGCATGCATAATCTTGAATTATGTATGCATAATGCCATATCATGTGATCGGCCCCACACGCCGCGCCGCCCGGAGGAACGATCATCGCCGCTACGCAACCCCTTGACCACGGCCTCATCGACGTGCACACCCATGCCATCGACGCCGGCCTGCCGGACCTTGCACGACGGTTTCCGGGTGACCCCTTGCCATCGGTGGAGCTTTTGGACGACACGGATGCGTGGCTCCACTTCGACGGCAAGCGGTATCGCCGGATCGACCACCGGTGTTGGTCAGCCGCCCCCCGACTGGCCGACATGGACCGCGATGGTATTGCGGTACAAGTCGTTTCACCGATCCCGGTAACGTTCTGCTACCGGGGCGACGCCGCTGCCGCCGCGGAACTCGCTGCGTTGCAGAACGACTTCTTCGCCCGCATGGTCAGTAACCATCCCACTCGTTTCGCTGCGCTCGGTGCGGTACCACTTCAAGATCCCGACCGGGCCGTCGAGGAACTGCGGCGCTGCATGGGCCGCCCCGGTTTCCTCGGTGTGGAGATCGGTACCCAGGTGCGAGGCATCGATCTCTCCGACGAGCGGTTCGATCATTTCTTCGCCATCGCCCACGAACTCGGCGCCCTGATTTTGGTGCACCCCAGCGACCAGGACCTGCTACCCCGGACTACGTCGATCGGCCTGGGATTCGGCGCGGGCATGCCCATCGAGACGGGGCTGGCAGCCGCCGCGCTTATCGGTAGTGGCGCACTGGCGCGGCGCCCCAGGGTGCGGCTCTGCCTGGCTCACGGGGCAGGAACACTCCCTTCGCTGATCGGACGGCTCGACAAAGGCGCTCTGATCGCCGGCATGACCGAAGACTCCGCCGACTTGCCCAGTCGACAGGCCGCCGCACTGTGGTGCGACTCGCTGACCTATAACCCTCGGGCCCTGGACGCGGCGGTTGAACTCTTCGGACCCGACCACGTCCTGTTTGGGTCCGACTACCCCTTTCCCGCGATGCCCGAACCCATCGACGACATCGTGGCAGACCTACCCGTCGACCTTCGATACCGAATCTGCAGAACGAATGTGGAGGAACACTATGGCCCATTTCCTCGGACTGGGGCTCACGCACTATCCGCTGCTGGCGGGCACGGATGAACACATGGCCAGCCTGCTGCGCTGGACCCTGACCGATCCCGACATCCCGGCGGCGGAAAAGGATCCCGCGAACTGGCCGGCAGCGATGCGGGACGAATGGGGCAATGATCAGGGCGTGGCGGCCGCAGCGCATCATCGGAAGTTGTTGGTGGAGAACCTGGCTCGCTGCCGGAACGCGCTCGATGAGTTCAACCCGGATGTCGTGGTGGTTTGGGGTGATGACCAGTACGAGAACTTTCGCGAGGAGATCATTCCCCCGTTCTGCGTGCTGGCCTACGGCGACGTGGAGGCCGAACCGTTTGAGCTCATGACCGAGCGCGGCAGCCCTAATGCCTGGGGCCTGCCGAATGACACCACCATCACCCTGCACGGCGCCCCCGAAAACGCTCGTCAGCTCACCACAAGCCTCATCGAACGCGGCTTCGACATGGCCTATTCCTATGAGAAGCGCAAGGATTCAGCCTTCCCGCACGCCATCATCAACACTCAGCTGTTCCTCGACTATCCCAATGCCGGCGCGACATTCCCCTACCCCCTGATCCCGATCACGGTTAACTGTTACGGCCCGCACGTGATAGCACGGCGCGGCGGGCTGGTCCGGTTCGCCGACATCAGGAAAGAGCGCACCGATCCGGTCGGCCCCTCGCCGGCGCGCTGCTTCGCGCTGGGCCGCGCGGTGGCCCAGTCGTTCGCCGGCACCAATCTGCGTGTCGCACTGGTCGCTTCGTCGAGTTGGTCGCACGCGTTCCTGGTCGACAAGAACTGGCACATCACGCCGGACACCGACGCGGATCTGCGGCTCTACGAACTGTTGAAGAACGGCGACTACGCCAAGTGGCAGTCCACCTCGGCCCAGGACCTCATCGAGTCGGGTCAGCAGGAACTCCTCAACTGGTTCTGCATGACCGGCGCCGTTGCTGAACTCGGACTCGAGCTCGCATGGTCGGACTTCGTTGCCACCGACGTCTTCAACTCCAACAAGTGCTTCGGCGTCTTCAAGGAAGGAAACCAGGGATGACAACCACCGTGGCGCAACCACAGGTGCTCGATGCGGGCGGCATAAAGACCAGTTATCTGGACGCCGGTTCCGGTGAGCCCCTACTGATGCTGCACGGCTCGGGTCCCGGTGTTTCGGCAACGGCCAACTGGCAGTACAACATCGAACCGCTGTCCCGGCGCTTTCACGTCCTGGCACCGGACATCGTCGGCTTCGGCGCCACCGAGCGACCCGAGCACGTCGTGTACTCCCTACGAAACTGGACCGATCACGTCTGGGCGTTCCTCGACGCTCAGAACATCGAACGAACCACGATTGTCGGCAACTCGCTCGGCGGCCGGATCGCCCTCCAGATGGCGACCGACCATCCTGAGCGGGTCCGTCGGATGGTCCTCATGGGCGCCCCCGGGGTGGGCATGACCCCGACCGAGGGCCTGACCGCGCTTCGCGCCTACGAACCTTCGCACGAGGCGATGCGCAACCTGCTGCGCAACTATTTCGCCGTAGACCCGTCCTTGATCACCGACGAGTTGGTGGCCATCCGTTACGAAGCCAGTATCGCCGATGGCGCTTACGAGGCCTACCGCGCGATGTTTTTCGATCCCCGCTACAAAGGATCCGAACTTGGCATCACCGTCGAAGAAGTGCGCGCCATCAATACCCCGACACTGTTGGTGCACGGTCGCGAAGACCAGGTCGTGCCCTTGGCGGTGTCGGTGACGATGTTGGACCTGTTGCCCAACGCCGACCTACACGTATTCAGCAGATGTGGACACTGGACCCAGATCGAGCGCGCCGACGAGTTCTCCGCGCTGGTCGCCGATTACCTGGAGCGCTCATGAGCACCGTTGAAGACTGGACAACCCAGGTTACCGAACCGCAAGCCAGTGAGCCGCTGGTGGTGGATGACCAAGACCGCCAAGTGTTTCGGGTGCACCGCTCGGCAATGACCTCGACCGAAATACACCGCGCCGAGGTCGAACGGGTCTTCGGCAAATCGTGGCTGTACGTCGGCCACGAGTCTGAGATCCCCAATCCCGGCGACTTCGTGCGGCGGAAAGTGGCCGGCCGCCCGATCTTCATGGTTCGCGGCGCGAAAAGCGGAAACATCAACGTGTTCCACAACTCGTGCACACATCGAGGAGCCTTGGTGTGCCGGCGAGATTCCGGAAACGCAAAGGTATTTCAATGCTTCTACCACGCCTGGTCATTCGACAGTGAGGGTCGACTCAACGGTGTGCCCGACCGGCAGGGCTACTCGAAAGGGCTGGACTACGACGAGTTGGGACTGGCCCGCGTGGCCCGGGTGGAGTCCTACCGCGGATTCGTATTCGCCAGCTACGATCCGGATATCATCGACCTGCCGACGTATCTGGCCGGGGCCAAGGATTACATCGATCTGGTGGTAGACGGCTGCGGGGGCTCGGTGGAGATCATCAAGGGCACCAACGAATACAGCTTCAACGCGAACTGGAAGCTGTTGGTGGAGAACAGTGCCGACGGTTATCACGCCCAGTCGACACATGACACCTACTTCAAGTACCTGGTTTTCCTCGGGACCGAACTGCAAGGCGGGGTCATCGGGCAACCCGTAAAGCTTGGCAACGGGCACGCCGTCATCGAGTACTCCTCTCCCTGGGGCCGCCCGGTCGCGAAGTGGGAACCGCTCTTCGGCGAGGACGCCCGCGGCGAAATCGACCGTATCCGTGCAGAACTCGTCGACCGGTACGGCGAGGAGCGCGCACACAAGATGGCTGAGGTGAACCGTAACCTGATCATCTATCCCAATCTGATCATTAACGACATCATGGCGGTAACCGTCCGCACAATGTTCTCGCCGACCCCGGACCGCGTCGATGTCACCGCCTGGGAGCTTGCTCCCATCGACGAGCCTGCCAGCCTGCGGGAACGGCGACTCGACAGTTTCCTTACCTTCCTAGGCCCAGGCGGATTCGCCACGCCGGACGACATCGAGGCGCTCGAGTCCTGCCAACAAGGTTTCGAGGGTGGCGGAGTCGTATGGAACGACATCTCGCGCGGCATGGGCCGCGGCCCGATGGCTAATGACGAGGAACAGATGCGCGAGTTCTGGCGACGTTGGCAGCAACAGATGGGCACCGCGGCGGACCGGGGAGGTGCACGGTGACCGCCGCCGCGCACGTCGCCACCCGCGCCGAAGTCGAGGACTTCCTCTTCCACGAATCCGCGTTACTTGATGCATGGAACCTCGACGAATGGCTGACGTTGTTCGATCCCGACGCCAAGTACGAGATCCCCTGCAATGACAAACTCGACGGTAATCCGCATCGGGATCTGATGCTCATCGATGACGACCACCGCAGGATGCGGGCCAGAGTCGAGCGGCTCAACAACCGGCGCGCCCACCGCGAATACCCCCACTCGCGTACCAACCACCAGGTGTTCAACGTGCAGGTCCACCCCGCAGGTGAGGAGTTGTCGGTGACCGCCTCCTTCACGGTATGGCGGTTCCGGGACGGCCGGTCGAGCGCGTATGTCGGGCATTACCACTACCGGCTGCGGGCTGCGGACGCCGGTTTCCGCATCGCATACAAGCGGGTGGAACTGGATATGACGGATCTGCGGCAGGTCGCCGACGTGGCGATCATTCTGTGAGCGCGGCATTGTCGGGCCGGACGGCGATCGTCACCGGTGCGGCGTCGGGAATCGGGCTTGGCATCGTCGAGCGCCTCATCGCCGACGGGGCTCGAGTCTTCGCAGCCACTCGCTCCAAAGAGGATCTGCAGGCGGTTGACGAGCGGGTGGCGACCGTGACCGGATTCGTCGGCGAGCTGCACGAACCTGGCGTCGCGGATGATCTGGTCAGCGCCGGCCTCGACGCGCTCGGCCACATCGACATCCTGGTGAATAACGCCGGCGGCGGCATGATCCGCCCGACCCTAGGGCACACCGAGGAAACGCTGCAGGCCACCATCGACAACAACCTGTGGACTGCGATCCGCTGTATACGAGCAGTCCTGCCGCACATGATTTCTCGCGAACACGGCCGGATCATCAACATCGGCGCCGACTCGGTTCGCACCGGCCTGATGGACCACGCCATGTACAACGCCGCCAAAGGCGGGGTGCATGCGATGGTCACCGGGCTGGCGCGCGAGTTCGCCGGGTCCGGCATCACCGCTAACACCGTCGCCCCGTGCTACGTGGTCACGCCGGAATTGGCCGCCCTGTGCGCATCCGGCGACGCGCCACCCCGGCTGCTGGAGGTGGTCCAGCACGGCACCGCCATCGTTCCGTTGGGACGCCCCGGCGACCCAACGGAAGTCGCCGCCACCGTGGCGTTCCTGGCCGGCGAGGACAGCCGTTTCCTCACCGGACAAACCATTTACGTCAACGGCGGCGCCAGCATGGGCTGACGCCCGTCGATCTACATGCACCCGAGGACCCCATAATGACCGCGACCCCAACTCACCTGCGGGAAGCCGCCGATCGGCTTATCGCCGCCGCCGCAGCACCGAAGCAATGCGAACCGATACGTGACATCGTCGGCGACCGGGACATTGCTGCGGCGTACACCGTGCAGCGCCTCCTCACCGAGGACTCGACCGCACGCGGCCGATACATCGTCGGCCACAAGATCGGGCTGACCTCGCCGGCCGTGCAACGCCAGCTCGGGGTGGACCAGCCCGACTCGGGCGTTCTCTTCCAGGACATGCAGGTAGCCCACCGCTCCACCGTCCCCATCGGCAGGCTGCTTCAACCAAAGGTCGAGGCCGAGATCGCGTTCATCTTGTCCGCTGACCTTGACGACGACCTCTCCGAGCAGGCCATCCGACTCGCGGCCGGTATTGCCATGCCGGCCATCGAAATCGTCGATTCCCGTGTCAGAGACTGGTCGATCAGCATCGTCGACACCATCGCCGACAACGGATCCTCGGCGCTGTTCGTGTTGGGGGGGCCGACAGTTTCCGCCGCCGACGTCGATTTTTGCGCGCGGACAATGCATCTCAGCGAAGACGGTGTCCTCGTTTCGCAGGGGCGAGGCTCGGACTGTCTCGGTAGCCCGCTTATCGCGCTGCAGTGGCTGGCCCGAACCGCCCGCGACAACGGGTCCCCACTTCGAGCGGGGCACATCGTGCTCTCCGGCGCGCTAGGTCCCATGGTGCCAGTGCGTCCGGGCAGCACCTACGTCGCGACCATCGTCGGAATCGGCTCCGTCGAGATCTCCTTCGCAAAGGAAGACCGATGACATCGACCAAGGTGGCAGTCATCGGATCCGGCAACATCGGCACCGACTTGATGATCAAGGTGCTGCGATTGTCCGATCACCTGGCGATGCGGGCGATGGTCGGCATCGACCCCGCTTCCGACGGGCTACGCCGGGCAAAGAGGCTCGGCGTGCCCACGACTGCCGACGGCGTCGAAGGCTTGCTCAAGATGCCGGAGTTTGACGACATATCAATAGTTTTCGATGCAACATCGGCCTCGGCGCATATTGCCAACGCAGCGCTGCTGGAGCCGACCCGCACGGCATTGGTGGATCTGACGCCGGCAGCTATCGGGCCTTTCGTGGTACCACCTGTCAACCTGGCCGAGCACCTCGACAGCCGCAACGTCAACATGGTGACCTGCGGTGGCCAGGCAACCATTCCGATCGTCGCCGCGGTCGGCGCCGTCAGCGAGGTGCTCTACGCCGAGATCGTCGCTTCCATCTCGTCTCGGTCAGCCGGGCCCGGCACGCGCGCCAACATCGACGAGTTCACCGAAACCACCGCGCGGGCCTTGGAAGTGGTGGGCGGAGCGCGTCGAGCCAAGGCGATCATCGTGCTGAATCCGGCCGACCCGCCGCTGATCATGCGCGATACCGTGCATTGTCTGATCGGTAACGCCGACCTCGACGCGGTGGAGCGGTCCGTGCTGGGGATGGTCGACGCGGTGGCCACCTACGTGCCGGGCTACCGACTCAAACAGCAAGTGCAGTTCCGTGAGATCGACAACCACTCTACGGCCCGCGACCTCGTCGACGACACCGGACGCCCGCGGTGGCAGGTGTCCGTGTACCTCGAAGTCGAAGGCGCGGCCCATTACCTGCCGGCCTACGCGGGCAATCTCGACATCATGACCTCGGCGGCGCTGCGCGTCGGCGAAAGTCTTTCGGCACGACTCGGAGAGCGTGTGTTATGACCAAGCTGTACATGCAGGACGTCACTCTGCGCGACGGCATGCACGCGATCCGGCACCGATTGCCGGTTGATCAACTCCGCCGTATCGCTGCGGCGCTCGATGCCGCCGGCGTCGCGGCGATCGAGGTCTCTCACGGTGACGGCCTGGCCGGATCCAGCCTCAGCTACGGCCCGGGGAGCTCGACGGACTGGGAATGGATCGCCGCTGCCGCCGACGTTGTCAAGCGCGCTCGTCTCACGACACTGCTGCTGCCGGGCATCGGTACCGTGCACGATCTGATTCGCGCCAACGATCTCGGGGTGACCTCGGTGCGCATCGCCACCCACGCCACCGAGGCAGACATCTCCCCGCAGCACATCCAAAAAGCACGTGATCTCGGTATGGACGTTTCGGGCTTCCTGATGATGTCGCACATGGCTAAGCCGAGCGTGCTCGCCGCCCAGGCCAGGTTGATGCAGGATGCCGGGGCGCACTGCGTCTATGTGACCGATTCCGGGGGACGCTTGACGATGCGCGACGTCCGCGACCGAGTTCGGGCCTACCGTGATGTGCTGCAACCGGAAACCCAGATCGGCATTCACGCACACGAGAATCTTTCGATGTCGGTGGCGAACTCCGTCGTGGCCGTCGAGGAGGGCGTATATCGCGTGGATGCCTCGCTGTGTGGGCACGGCGCAGGCGCAGGCAACTGTCCCATCGAGGCCTTCGTCGCCGTGGCCGACATTTACGGTTGGGAGCACAGCTGCAATTTGTTCGCCCTGCAGGATGCCGCCGAGGCGTTGGTCCGCCCGATCCAGGACCGTCCCGTGCGCGTCGATCGCGAGACGCTGACACTAGGCTACGCCGGCGTCTATTCGAGCTTCCTGCGCCATGCCGAGCGAGCCGCGCAGCAGCACGGACTCGACGTCCGTGACATCCTCGTCGAAGTGGGCCGTCGCAAGCTTGTGGGCGGCCAGGAGGACATGATCGACGACGTCGCACTGGACCTGATCTCGCGTGCGGGGCCCGAAAACCTCTCGTTAGGGGGACGAACTGGTGTTGACGGGAGCGTTACGGTAAGCGCCACGCCGTAGCCTGAGCGGCGCGGAAGGACCCTTGCCGATGACCACCGCGACGACCGACCTTGCCGGCTACCCGGCCCGATACTTTGCCGCCTGGGGCCAGCGTGACCTCGCCGCCGCGTTGTGTGTGATCGCCGACAACGTCGACTGGCAGGACCCCTCCCTGCCAGAACCGATCACCGGCCGCGAGGCCGCCGCCGCCTTTTTCACTGCCGCGTGGTCCGGCTTTCCCGACCTGCAGATGCAGCCCATCGGCGAGGCCCTCGTCGATGAAGCCAACAGGCGAATCTGTCAGGAATGGCGGATGGTCGGCACTCACACCGGAGAGGGGTTCCCGCCGGGTGTCCCCCCATCCGGTCGTCCGTTCGACGTCACCGGCACGGATATCTGGCAGGTCGACGAGACCGGCCGTGCGGTGTGTGTGCACGCCTACTGGAACGTCGCGACGCTGCTGACCCAACTCGGCCTGACCTGAGCAGGCCCTCGGCGTTCGCAGATAGAAGGAAACTCCTTGCACGCCATCGTGATCCGCGAGTTCGGTGGACCAGCGGTCCTACGGCCGGATAACTTCCCTGACCCCGCGACGAAGTCCGGTTGGATAACGGTTGAATTGCGGGCCGCAGCATTGAACTGGCACGACGTGTTGGTGCGCCAGGGCCGTTACCGATCGCCGCTGCCGCACGTGATCGGCGCCGATGGCGCGGGTGTCCGCCGCGACACCGGTGAGCCCGTCGTCATCGTTCCATCCCTGCATTGGGGCGATCGCGACGACGCCCCGGGCCCCGACTGGGAAATCCTGGGCGACCACATCCCAGGTACCTACGCCGAGTTAGTCAGTGTTCCCGCGGACTGCCTCGCCCCAAAACCAGCTGGATTCAGCTGGCTCGAAGCCGCCGCGCTCCCATTGGTCGGCCTTTCCACTTATCGCGCGTTAATCAGCCGCGGCCGGTTGCAGGCGGGCGAGACTGTGTTGGTTGTGGGCGCCGGTGGTGGGATCGCCAACATGGCAGTGCAATTGGCGTCTCACCTTGGCGCGTCGATCATGGTGACATCATCATCTGCGGAGAAGATTGCGCGGGCCGTCACCGAAGGCGCCAAAGACGGAGTGCTGCATAGCGATCCGGATTGGCCCGAGCAGGCACGGGCCCTGTCGCCGTCGGGTGCCGGATTCGATCTCGTGCTCGACCCGGTGGGCCGCTGGCCCGAGTCGGTGCGCGCGCTGCATCCCGGCGGCCGGCTGGTGGTGCTGGGTGCCAAAGCGGCCGAGAGCGCCGCCATGGACGTGCGCAAATTCTACTTCGGGCAATACGACCTGCTCGGCACGACGATGGGCAACAGGCGAGATTTCGCGGGACTATTGAATCTACTCTTCGAGTGTCGGATACCACCTCCCGTCATCGACCGGGTCTTTCCGCTCGACGACGCGAGATGCGCACACGAATACCTCGAATTAGCCGGCGGATTCGGCAAAACCGTGCTGGAGCATCGATGACCGAAAAACCCCTTGTTTCCTACGAGCGCCGTCCAGTGCGTCCCGATACTGACGCGCCGCTGGTCGCCTATCTGATCCTCGACGATCCAGAGCGGCGCAATGCCCTGTCCGACACGCTGCTGGACCAGCTGACCGAATCGCTGGTCCACGCCGCCGACGATCCCGACGTGCGGGTAATCGTCCTGACGTCCTCGCACGAGCGGGTGTTCTCGTCCGGCGGTAACCTCGACGCCTTCGCCGACACCCAGCCGATAATCACGAAATATGCCGGGCTGAAACGCTTTCCGGAGTTGTTTAGAACGTTGACGTCGATCAGCAAGCCGGTCGTATGCGCTGCCAACGGCGACGTGCTGGCCGGAGCGTTAGGTATCGCATTGGCCTGCGACTTGGTGATCGCCAAGAGATCTGCGCGGCTCGGCTGCCCCGAGATCAACGTCGGCGCTTTTCCGTTCATGATCTCGGCGCTCATCTTCCGCGCCACCGGTCGGCTGGTCGCTAACGAACTGATGATGACCGGACGACTGCTGTCGGCCACGGAAGCCGCCGAAGCCGGGCTGGTTAACCGCGTCGTTTCCGACGACGAGTTCGACTCGGCCGTGCAGAGCTGGGTTGCCGAGATCGCGGGGAAGTCACCGCTGCTGCTGGGTCTCGGAAAAAAGGCCCTCGCCGCGACTCGCGACCTGCCGCTGGACGCCGCCCTGGATTACCTCCAGGCCCAGCTGGCCCTGGCGTTCACCACCGAGGACCTTTCCGAGGGCGTTCGGGCCTTCAAGGAGAAGAGGGCACCGGTATGGCGCAACACCTGAGTTCGATCACCCTTGTCAATTTGGTCTGACCATAATAATGTTCTGAAAATATGTCGAGGGACGAGCATCCATGAAACCCGGGAAATACACCGACCGATACGCGGCCGATTCGGTTCGCGCGTATCGCGATGCGGAACTCTGGAGCGACGAGACCATGTTCGATCTTCTGGTCAGACAGGCCGCACAGCAACCGGACAAGGTTTTCGCCACGGACCGTCAACGCTCACTGACCTACCGCGAACTCCACGATTCGGTCCTGAGACTGGCCGCCGGGTTGCACGAACGGGGCTGGCGTGCCGGTGACACCGTAGCAGTTCAACTGCCGAACTGGGTCGAGTTCATCGAGGTGACCGCGGCGCTGTCCCGGCTGGGCGTTATCACCGTGCCGATCATGCCGATCTACCGCCGCGACGAGGTCGGCTATGTCACCGGTCACGCCGAGGCCCGTGCGGTCATCGCACCGGCGACGTTCAAGGGTTTCGACTATCTGGGCATGTACCGCGACGTACGGCGCGAGCGACCGGAGCTGGACATACTGGTAGCACGTCCGGACGCCACTACGCACGACATCGCGAGTCAGAAGGACAGCGGTGTCACGATTTTGGACGCAGTACGCACCGAGACGGTGCCTGCCGCCGACGATCTGCCAGCTCAGCCAAGTGCCGATGATCCGTTCGTCATCGTTTACACCTCCGGCACGACCTCGCGGCCTAAAGGCTGCGTGCACACGTTCAACACCTACTGCTCGGGCGCGCGGAGTCTGACCAAGGCCTTCGGCTATACCGAATCTGATGTTCAGTTCGGCCCCTCGCCGATAACCCACACCACCGGGCTGGTCACCAGCGTGCTGGTGCCGATGCTCAACGGAGGGGCCACGCATGTGATGGCCGACTGGGAGCCGAAACGCGGCTTGGCCGAGATCGCCGAGTTCGGTTGCACCCAGGCCGTGACCGCCACCACGTTCTTGCAGATGTTGCTCAGCGTCTTCGATCCGGAACGCGATGACGCATCCAGCCTCCGGCTTTGGGTGTGCGCGGGCGCGCCCATCCCGAGAGCCGTCGTCGAGCAGGCGACCACAACGCTGCCAGGCATGAGAGTGCTCAGTCTGTACGGACGTAGCGAAAACCTCGTCGCCACAACGTGCACCGTCAGCGACGATCCCGACAGAGCACTGACCTCCGACGGCTCGGCGCTCGACGGTCACGAGGTGGCGATCGTCGACGAGGACGGCCGGGAGATTCCGCGCGGAACCGAGGGGGACATCGCCTATCGCGGACCGTCACACATGATCGGCTACCTGGGCGATCCCGAGGAGACCGCGGCTTTGTTCACCCCGACCGGGTTCTCGCGGTCCGGCGATCTCGGTGTGATGGACGAGGACGGATTCGTCCGCGTGACGGGACGCGTGAAAGACATCATCATCCGCGGCGGCATGAACATCAGCGCCCGCGAGATTGAGGACCACCTCGCGGCCCATCCTGCGCTCAGCGCTTCGGCCGTCGTCGGCTTTCCCGATGAGCGGCTGGGTGAGCGAGTCAGTGTCTTTGTCGTCACGCGAGTTGGTGAACCCGAGCCGACGGTCGAGGAGCTGCGGGCATACCTCACCGGACACGGCGTCGCCATCCAGAAGACTCCGGAGCGGGTGATCAAGGTAGCTGAGCTCCCCATGACAGCCACCGGCAAGGTGCAGAAGCACATGCTGCGCGAGCAGGTTTCCCGCACCGTCGAGAACAACCCCGTCGGCGTGAACGGGTAGGGGACATGGATCTTAACGACAGTCCCGCCGAGGCCGAATTCCGCGACCGCGTTCGCTCCTGGCTCGCCGAGACCCTGCCGAAGCTCGGCGGGGCCGAGCCGCACCGCCTGGAAGACAAGCGCGACTACTGGGCCCGCTGGCAACGGATACAGTTCGACGCTGGCTTTGCCGGCCTGTCCTGGCCGAAGGAGTTCGGCGGCGGCGGCGCGGACGCCAAGCTCAAAGCGGTATTCACCGAAGAACTCGATCGCGCAAAGGCCCCGGAGCGTCTCAACATCATCGGCGAAGACTTCACCGGGCCGACGATCATCGCCTTCGGTACCGCCGCACAGCAGAAGCGATACCTGCGGCCGATCCTCACTGGCGAGCACGTCTGGTGCCAGTTGTTCTCCGAGCCGGAATCCGGCTCGGACCTTGCCTCACTGCGCACCGCAGCGGTCCAGGTCGACGGCGGCTGGCGGATCACCGGGCAGAAGATCTGGACAAGCCGCGCACAGCTGGCCGCACACGCAATCCTGTTGGCCCGCACCGGCGGAGGACCCCGACATCGCGGAATCACCTACTTTCTGCTGGACATGAAGTCAGCGGGCGTGCGGATCCGTCCCCTTGCGCACATGCTCGGGGAGGCCGAGTTCAACGAAGTGTTTCTCGACGACGTGTTCGTTCCAGGCGAGGATGTCGTCGGTGACATCGACGATGGGTGGCGGGTCGCCATGGGCACTCTTGCCTTCGAACGCGTCGGCATAGCGACGGGACGGGTCAACACCACCGGAGCGGTCAACGACCTGATCGCCGAGATCGCCGGGCGCACCGGCGACGACGGAAGTCCGCTGGGCACCGATCCGCTGGTGCGCCAACGCGTCGCAGATCTCTACGGCCGTGCCCTGACCCATTATCTGATCAGCCAGCGGGTGATCACCGGCGCCGCAAGCGGTGCGCCACCGGGCCCGGTCACCTCAATCGGCAAGCTGTTCTTTTGCCCGCTGGTCGAAGACATCGCCGACTTCGGCCTGTCGCTGTCCAAGCTGGACGGGCAATTCTCGTTGCCGGAGAAGGACTCTCCCAACGACGATGCCGCGGGCGAACGGTGGCTGCGCCTGGCTAACCAGGCACGCGGGACAGCGATCGCGGGCGGATCGACGTTCATCCAGCGCAACATCGTCGCCGAGCGGATCCTCGGCATGCCCCGAGAGTGAGGGGCAACAGAACGTGAACGCCTACCGATGGCTGCCATCGCCAGACTATGTCGACAACGCCAACGTCACCCGTCTGGCCCGCAGGCACGGACTCGCCGGCATCGACGAGTTGCGAGCCCGTTCTGTGGCGGACCCCGTGTGGTACTGGAATGCCGTCCTCGACGATCTCGGCATAACCTTCGCCACCCCGCACACCGCAGTGGTCGACCTGAGTCGAGGCATCGAGCACCCAGACTGGTTCGTGGGTGCGCAACTCAACGTTGTCGATTCCTGTCTGAGGCGCTGGCGTGATGCCGATCCGGAACGTATCGCGGTGCAACACGAGGCCGAGGACGGCCACACTTCCACACTCACATTCGGCCAACTGGCCGACGAAGTCGCCAGCGCCACAGCAGGATTGGAACGACTTGGGATCGGGCGAGGCGACACAGTCGCGCTCTACATGCCGATGATCCCGGAAGCGGTCGTCGCCGTCTACGCGGTGGCAGCGCTCGGGGCGGTGCTGGTGCCCCTGTTCTCCGGATTCGCCGCGTCCGCGATCACCGGCCGGCTCACCGATGCCGATGTCACAGCAGTGGTGACGGCCGACGGGACCATCCGCCGAGGACGCGAGGTGCCGATGTTGCCCCAGCTGGCCGTCGCCCTTGAGGACTGCCCAGGTGTGGAGCACCTCATTGTCGTCGACAACATCTGTGCTGCAGGCGAACTCGATGTCGACGTCAGCACGATGAGCTGGTCGGAGCTCACTGACCACCCGGCCGAACTCACCACCGAACTGGTCCCGGCGATGCATCCACTTCTTTTGGGCTACACCTCGGGTACCACCGGGCGCCCCAAGGGGGCAGTGCACACCCATGCCGGCTTCCTGGTCAAGACGGCCAGCGAGGTCGCCTACTCGTTCGACATAACCCGTGATGGGGCGTTCTGCTGGATCACCGACATGGGCTGGATCATGGGTCCGCTGTCGATCATCGGAACCCACGCCAACGGAGCCACCCTCGTCCTCTACGAAGGGTCGCCCGACGTACCCGACAGCTACCGACTTTGGGACCTTATTGCCCGGCAGCAGATCTCGATGCTCGGTGTGTCACCCACGCTGATCCGTGCATTGAAGGGATCAGCCCTCGATCAGATTCACGCCCGGGATCTATCCTCCGTGCACGTCCTGGGTTCGACCGGTGAGCCGTGGGATCCGGACTCCTACGACTGGCTGGCGCGGGATGTGTTCGGGGGTCGGGTACCCATCATCAACTTCTCTGGAGGAACCGAGGTCGGCGGCTCCTTCCTGGCCCCCTATCCAGTCGAACCGATCCTCAGCTGTTCCCTCGGAGGACCGTCGCTGGGCATGGACGTCGACGTCGTCGACGACAAGGGCCAATCCATCCGCGGGCAGGTCGGCGAACTGGTCTGCCGGCAACCGTGGCCATCGATGACGCGTGGCGTCTGGAAGGACGACCAGAGGTACCTCGACGCCTACTGGTCACGCTTCCCTGGCCTGTGGACCCACGGAGACTTCGCCATGGTGGACGAACACGGCCAGTGGTTCATCCTGGGCCGCTCCGACGACGTCATGAACGTTGCGGGCAAGCGACTGGCACCGGCTGAGGTGGAGTCGGCGCTGACAATCCATCCCGCGGTGAGCGAGGCCGCAGCGGTCGGAATGCCCGACCCGCTGAAAGGTGAAGTTGTATGGGCGTTCTGGGTCGCCAGACCCGATACCGATCTCGACGATGACACCGTTGCTGGCGAGCTGAAGACGCTCGTCGGCACGGAGCTGGGCAAACCGTTCGCCCCCTCGAAGATCTGGCGGGTCGACGCGCTACCCAAGACGAGGTCGGCCAAGATCCTGCGCCGTGCGATCCGGGCCGCCGCGCTCGGCACCGACCCGGGTGACCTTTCCGGAGCGGAAAACCCAGATGCCGTCGCTGCTATACGCGATGTCGTTGCGGCAGCTCAATTGTCGACCGTGATGGAGTCCCGTTGATCCACTTTCAGAGCAGCCGCCGCGTAGGTATGCACATGTGTGCGCATTCGGCGCCCGGCTGTCTCGGCGTCCTTGTCACGGATCGCCTTGGTGACCGACTTGTGCGCGCGCGCGGTCGCTGCGCGCACGGAGTCATCGACGAACGCGGCATTCTCCGTGCCGGTATAGATAGCCTGCGACAGCGCGGTCATGAAGCCGATCAAGAGCTCATTGTGACTCGCAATTGCCACTCCCACGTGCCAGTCAACGTTGGCCTGCAGGAACTGCGACAGGTCGGCGTCCGGAGCGGCAATGGCACCGTTCGCGCGATCCAGCGTCGCCAGATCCGCTTCGGTGCGCTTGATCGCGGCAAGCTCGGCACAAAACGGCTCCAATGCTTCGCGCGTCTCCATCAAATCCGCCAGCTTGATTTGCCGACCGCGGATCAACGTGCTCACCGACTTGGCCATCGAAGCCGTGGTCGGACGTTGGACGAACGCACCGCCAGCCCGACCCGCCTTGACCCGCACCAGGTTCTGCACCTCCAGAATCCTGAGCGCTTCACGTACTGTCGCGCGGCTCATCTGGGTTTGTTTGACCAACTCACGTTCAGCAGGAAGCGCGGCGCCTTCTTTCAGTTCACCGCTGAGAATCCGCTCGCGCAATTCGCGTGCCAGCACATCGGGTGCCTTCGGCACGTCCACCGGTCCAAGCGTGATGGCAGACCGCGCGCCGTCACCCTCCATCACGCCTCCTCAATGGACTTATGGTCAGACCCAAATTACCACCTGACGACCAACCACGTCGGCACCATTGCCGGTCACCGGTAACGACCACTGGGAGAAGCGATGCATTGGGAGCTGTCGGACGAGCAGAACCTCTACGCGGACTCACTGCGCGAGTGGCTGGCAGCAAGAGCCGCACCCGAGCAAGTACGGTCCTGGATCGACAACGGCGATCAGCGGGAATTCGACGATTTGCTGACCGGGGACGGTTGGGCCGGAGTGGGTTTCGACGAGGCCCTCGGCGGTCAAGGTGGCGGATTGCTCGAGCTGGCGCTGACCGCCCGGGAACTGGGACGTGTGGCCGCGCCTTCGGCCCGGTGGCTGGCCCGAGCGGTGGCCACGGATGCACTTGCAGGCGAACCTGCGTTGACGCAGGCGGCCCTGGAAGGAAGCGAACTGACCGTTGCGGCGGTACGCAGCGATCGAATTCCGGCCGTGCACATCGAGGTGCAGTGCCGCGACGGGCGACTCAGCGGGCAGGTGCCGTGCGTGGTGGCCGCTAACGAAGGCGACCACTTCCTGGTTCCGGCGAGTACACCAGAGGGCGCAACTCTGCTGTGTATCGTCGAGCGCCACGCGGACGGCGTGGACGTTCGGCCGCGGGCACTATTAGATCGTTCCCGCGCCGTTGGCGACGTACTCTTCGACTCTGCGGTTGGTCGCCCCGTCGACTTAGACGAGGACACCAAAGCCGCGCTTACCGGGCTCGCGGACCGTGCCGCCGTCCTGGTGGCCGCCGACGCTGTCGGCGCGGCCGAGCGCATGCTCGACATGACCGTAGAATACGCCAAGCAGCGCAAGCAATTTGGTCGCCCGATCGCAGCCTTCCAGGCTGTCAAGCACGCTTGTGCGCAGATGCTGGTCACCATAGAAGCCGGTCAATCCATCGCGCTGTTCGCGGCCGCCTCGCTCCAACACCGAGGACCCGAGGCCAGCCTTCACGCAGCGGCCGCCAAGGCCCAGGTGACCGCGCACTGCGCTGAGCTTGCCGACTCGGCGCTGACCGTGCACGGCGCCATCGGGTACACCTGGGAATACGACCTGCAATTGTTCTACAAGCGGGCCAAGCTCAACCGCATCCTGTTCGGCTCGCCCGAGGCGTGGAACGAACAGATCGCCTCGATGCTGCCGATCCTGCCGGCCGTCTCATGACGACGAGGCCCGCCTTTTCTTTTGGTCTGTCCATTAGTATTATTCAGACCATTCTGCCTTTGTGAAACGGAGATCAGCGTGGACTTCGAGTTAACCGACGATCAGCAGACGATCCGTTCCGCGGTGGCGGAGCTCGCCGGCAAGTTCGACGACCACTACTGGATGACCAAGGACCACAACCACGAATTCCCGCAGGAGTTCTACGACGCCTTCGCCGGCGGGGGTTGGCTGGGCATCACTGCACCTGAGGAGTACGGCGGCCACGGCTACGGCATCACCGAGGCCTCGATCCTGCTCGAGGAGGTCGCCGCGTCCGGCGCTGGAATGAACGGCGCCAGCTCGATCCACATGTCGATCTTCGGCATGCATCCGGTGATCGTGCATGGTTCCGCCGACCTGAAGGCGCGCACGCTGCCCCGCATAGTGACAGGTGATTTGCACGTCTGCTTCGGGGTCACCGAACCGGGTGCGGGGCTGGACACCACGCGCATCACCACATTCGCGCACCGCCAGGGCGATCACTATCTGGTCAACGGACGGAAGGTGTGGATCTCCAAGGCGATGGAATCCGAAAAGATTCTGTTACTCACCCGCACAACCAAATTCGAAGACGTCACCCGTAAGACCGACGGCCTGACGTTGTTCCTGACCGACCTCGACCGCAGCAAAGTCGAGATTCGGCCGATCCTGAAGATGGGCCGTAACGCCGTGACCTCCAATGAGTTGTTCATCGACGGCCTGGAAATCCCCGTCGAAGATCGAGTCGGTGAGGAGGGCAAGGGTTTTCAGTACATCCTCGACGGCCTGAACCCCGAACGCTGTCTGATCGCTGCCGAAGCGCTCGGAATTGGCCGCGCCGCCCTGCGCGCGGCGGTTCGCTACGGCAACGAGCGCGAAGTATTCGGACGCCCGATCGGGATGAACCAGGGTATCCAATTCCCGCTGGCCGACTCGTTGGCGCAACTGGATGCCGCCGAGTTGATGTTGCGCAAGGCTACCTGGCTCTATGACAGCGGCAAACCGTGCGGGCGGGAGGCCAACACCGCCAAATACCTCTGTGCCGAAGCCGGTTTCAACGCCGCAGATCGAGCGTTGCAGACCCACGGTGGCATGGGTTACTCGGAGGAGTACCACGTGGCGCGATACTTCCGTGAGGCGCGACTGACCCGGATCGCACCGATCAGCCAGGAGATGATCCTCAACTTCCTGGGTTCGCACGTGCTCGGTCTGCCGAGGAGCTACTGATGACACGTGAACTGGCCGAGGTCTTCCGCCTTGACGGCCGATCGGCATTGGTGACGGGGGCCGGCGGCGGTGTCGGCGCTGCCGTCGCAAAAGCATTCGCCGACGCCGGTGCGGCCGTGCTGGTCACCGACGTCGACAAGGACGCCGCCGCAACGGTCGCCGAGGCGATCATCACCGGCGGCGGCAACGCGGATCCCTTTGCATTCGATGTGCGTGACGCGGCGTCGGCCGAAGAGGCCGTGGCGCGGGCCGCTGCCCTGACCGGCGGGACGCTGCATATCCTTGTCAACAATGCCGGGGCGGTCGCCCCGGCCATGTTCGCCGACCAGACCGAGGAGATCTTCCGCCGGATCCTCGACATCCATCTCGTCGGCAGTTTCCTGTGCAGCCACGCCGCACAAGGGCTTCTGCCCGATGACGGCCGAGGACGAATCATCAACGTCACCTCTGCGGCCGGCCTGACGGGAACCATCGGCCAGGTTAACTACGGCGCAGCCAAGGCGGGAATCATCGGACTGACGAAGTCACTCGCCCGTGAATTAGCCCGCAAATCGGTGACCGTGAACGCGATCGCGCCACTGGCCGCAACCGCCATGACAGCCAACATCCGCGCGAACGAGAAGTTGGCAGCCAAGACACTGGCCCGTATTCCGTTGGCGCGCTGGGCCATCCCGGAGGAGATTGCACCGAGTTTTCTGTTCCTGGCGTCGGATGCCGGCAGCTACATCACCGGCCAGGTACTACCTGTTGACGGCGGGACGGTGATCTAGGTGGTTGCCCAAGTCGACGGACCCTTCACCCGGGCCGGACGGGCGGTCTTCATCGCCGAGGCGGTGCGCACACCCATCGGCAAGTCACATCCCGAACGCGGTTGGTATCGCGACGTACACCCCAACGTGATCCTCGCAGCGTGCTACACCGACCTGATCAACCGCACCGGAATCCGCCCCGCCGCGGTCGACGACCTGATCATCGGCTGCACTGCACCGTTCGGCGAACAGTCCCGCAATATCGGCCGGAATGCCTGGCTGCAGGCCGGATTCCCGCCTGAGGTGCCGGCAACGACCCTGGACCGCCGCTGCGGCTCGGCGCAGACGGCCGTGGAGATGGCGGCCGCTCTGATCGCGTCCGGTACCCACGACATCGTCATCGCCGGCGGCGTCGAACACATGGGCCACGTGCCGATCGACTCCCCCGCCAAGATCGCCGAGCTGTACGGCGAGCCCTGGCCGTCCGAACTGCGCGACCGGTACAAGTTCGTGCACCAAGGCGAGAGCGCCGAACTCATCGCCGACCGGTGGGACATCAGTAGATCAGAGATGGACGAGTTCGCCGCCCGATCCCATAAGGCCGCGGCCACCGCGACCGCCGAGCACCGCTTCGACAACGAGATGGTGCCGTTGATGCTGGACGGCGAGATTCGCAACAGCGACCAATGCGTGCGCCCCGCAACCACTGTCGACACGCTGGCCGGATTGCGGCCAGTCTTCCGGCCGGAGGGCGGACGAATCACGGCGGGCACCTCCTCGCCCATCTCCGACGGAGCCGCGGCCGTGCTGCTCTGCTCCCGGGAGGCGGCGCGCGAGCACGGGCTTCGCATCCGGGCCCGCGTCATCGACCAGACCACAGTCGGCGTCGATCCGATCATCATGCTGACCGGACCCATCCCGGCCACGCGAAAGCTGTTGGAACGCAACGATCTATCGGTCGCCGACATTGATCTCTTCGAGGTCAACGAGGCGTTCTCTTCGGTGGTGCTCGCCTGGCAGCGGGAGCTCAAGGTCGAACCAGAACGCGTCAATGTCAACGGCGGTGCGATCGCCCTCGGCCACGCGGTCGGGGCCACCGGCGCCCGGTTGATTGCGACGCTGGTCGCCGAACTTGAACGACGCGAGGCCGACCTGGGCCTAGTCACGATGTGCTGCGGCGGCGGATTGGGCACCGGCACCATCATTCAGCGAGTGCCGTCTTGATCGACTTCACCGAGTTCCTCTCGAGCGGCGACGGGGTGTGGTGGGGCCAGGCTGCCGCCGAACCCCGACCCTTGGTGGATGCGTTGATCGCCCAGAATGCCCGCATCGGGCCGATTCGCACCTTCACCGGGCTGTCCTGGAACGACCAGCTCGCGGTGAACATGCCCGCGCGGGTGTCGATGGTGTCCTATGGCGGCCTCGGGGAGCTGCGCGAGCTAAGCCGGACCGGCCGACTCGAAGTCGTTCCCTGCCACTACTCGGCGCTGCCTCGGATGTTCGCCGAACACCGGTTACCTAGTGACGTCGGTCTGCTCCAGGTGGCACCGCCTGATGCCGAGGGACGCTGCTCACTGGGCATCGGCGTCGACTACGTCGCCGACGCCATCGAGCACACCCCGGTGCTCATCGCCGAGATCAACAGCCAGATGCCGGCCACCATCGGAACCGAACCGATTCCCCTGGAACGGTTTGCCGCCACCATCACCACCGACCGCGCACTGCCCGAAGACCCGACTCGCCCGCCCGATGCAGTGGACCGGCAAATAGCCGCGAAGATCGCCGAACTCGTCGAAGACGGCGATACCGTGCAATTGGGCGTGGGATCACTGGGGGCGGCAGTCCTCGACGCCCTCGCCGGCCACCAGGACCTCGGCTTCCACACCGGCATGATCACCGACGCGCTGATGCGCCTGATGGACAAAGGAGTCGCCACCGGGCGCCACAAGGAAGTGGACCCCGGTCTGGTCGTCGTCGGAACTGCGCTGGGGTCGGCAGAACTTTACCGACGCATCCCCATGCTACCCATCCGGTTCCGGCCGACGAGTTATACCCATACCCCGCAAGTGCTTTCGCGGCTAGCATCCCTGGTATCGATCAACTTCGCCGTTGAGGTCGATCTTTCCGGCCAGGTTGGTGCGGAGGTCAGTGGCGGAGTCTACGTCGGTGCCGTCGGCGGTCAAGTCGACTTCACCCGTGCCGCCGCTCTCACCGGCAAACGCTCGATAATCGCCCTTCGTTCGAAGTTCCGCGGTCGCTCGACGATCAAGCCCCGCCTCGAAGGCGGGGTGGTGACCACCGCGAGGTCCGACGTCGACGTCGTCGTCACCGAGAACGGAACGGCGCACCTGCGTGGCTGCGGCATCGGTGAGCGGTCCCGTCGGCTGGCCGCCGTCGCCGCGCCCGAGTTCCGCGACCAACTAGACAAGGAGACCACCGCCCTATGAGCCCGAAACTCCCTGCCAAGGCGAGGATCCGCGAAGTCGGACCCCGCGACGGATTCCAGAACGAACCCGAGATCATCAGCACGGCCGACAAGATCGCACTGATCAACCAGTTGGCCCGCACCGGTCTCGACCGGATCGAGATCGCCAGCTTCGTGCGCGCCGATATCATCCCGCAACTGGCTGACGCCGTCGAAGTGCTTAACGGCGTTGACATCCCGGAGCACATTGCCCTGACTGTGCTGGTACCGAACAACCGCGGCCTGGACAACGCTTTGAAGGTCCGCGAACGATTCCACGAGGTCGCAATGTTCGTCAGCGCGTCGGAAACCCACAACAAGCGCAATGTCAATCGGGCGATCGACGAATCCATGGCCGACAACGAAATCGTCGCCAAGCGCATCGACTCCGAGGGCCTTCGTCCCACGGCGGTGATCGCGACCGCGTTCGGCTGCCCGTTCGAAGGTAAGGTGCCGATGGCGCGCACCCTGGAGATCGCCGAACAGTTCGCCGCAGTGGGATGCGCTGAGATCGGCTTTGGCGATACCACCGGAATGGCCCATCCCGCATACGTTTTCGATATCTTCTCGGCAGCGATCGATCGCCTTCCCGGCGTCGAAATCGCCGCGCACTTCCACAACACCCGCGGTCAGGGACTGGCCAACGCCTACGCTGCGCTACAGGCCGGGTGCACCAGCTTCGAGTCAAGCTTCGGCGAACTCGGCGGCTGCCCCGTTCCGGCGGGATCCACCGGGAACATCGCCACCGAGGACCTCATCAACATGTTCCACGAGATGGGTGTGGCCACTGGCGTGAACCTGCCTGCCGTCATAGATGCCGCACGCGCGGCGCAGAGCGTGCTCGGCCGGAAGCTGACCAGCCACTGCATCGTCGCCGGCCCGGTGGACTGGCATCCCGACGGCACCGCAACCGGCTGCCACTAAACAACGGAAAGGCATATCATGACAGATCGAGTCGCATTCGTCACCGGCGGCGCCCAAGGCATCGGTGCGGGCATCGCTGAAACGCTGGGCAGCAACGGGTTTCGAGTTGCTGTCGCCGACCTGAACTTCGATGCCGCGCAGAACACGGTCAAACGCATCGTCGAGGCGGGAGGCAAGGCGATCGCCGTGCGCGTCGACGTCACCGACACCGAATCGGTGCGTGATGCGGTCACGACGGCCACCGCCGAGCTCGGCGAGGTCGAGGTTGCGGTTAACAACGCCGGCTGGGACGACTTCATGCCGTTCCTGAACACCAACGAGGACTTCTGGAACCGCATCCTCGACATCAACTTCAAAGGCGCGCTGAGGGTCTGCCACACCGTCGTCCCGGGCATGGTCGAGCGTGGCTTCGGCCGCGTCATCAACATCGGCTCCGATGCAGGCCGGGTCGGCTCGTCGCTGGAAGCCGTCTATTCCGGCGCGAAGGGCGGGATCATCGCCTTCAGCAAGACGCTGGCACGCGAAGTCGCCACCAAGGGAGTCACCGTCAACACCGTCTGCCCCGGCCCCACCGACACCCCGGCCCTCCGCAAGTTCGCCGACAGCTCCGGGCAGGACGCCGACAAGGTGCTCGGCGGGATGACCCGGTCGGTACCGATGAAACGCCTGGCGGCCCCGGCCGACATCGCTGCGGCGGTAGCCTTTTTCGCCTCCGACGCCGCCGGTTACATCACTGGCCAGACGCTTTCGGTTAGCGGCGGATTGACCATGGCATGAGCGCCGTCACCTGGTCTGCCGAGGGGTCGGTGCTACATATCGTGCTGCGCCGACCACCCGCTAACGCGCTCGGGCCGGCGATCATCGAGGGTCTGCACGCTGCCCTCGACGCCGCGGACGACTCAAACCCCAAGGTGCTGCTGTTGTCTTCGGAGTTGGACGGCTTCTTCGCCGCAGGTGCCGACATCAAGCACATGACGACCGTCGACGCTGCATCGTTCAAAGCCTATGGCGATAGCCTGCGTTCGGGTCTAGAGCGGCTCGCAGGCCACCGCGCCCTGTCCGTGGCCGCGATCGACGGGCTGGCACTCGGCGGTGGCCTGGAACTGGCGATCGCTTGCACGTTACGGGTCGCGGCGTCCACTTCAAAGCTTGGCCTGCCGGAGGTCAAGCTCGGCCTCATTCCCGGGGCCGGTGGCACCCAACGCCTGCCACGCCTGGTAGGCCGTGGCCCCGCCCTGGATCTGATGCTCACCGGACGCCAGCTTGATGCAACCGAGGCCCTTCGGATGGGGCTCATCGATCGGCTCACCGAGCCCGGCGGGGCGGTTGCCGCCGCGCGGCAGTTGGCCAACGAACTCTGCGCCGCGTCAGCGCCGGCTCAGCAGGCCGTGGTGCGCACCGTCAACGCCGCCGACGACCTTCCTCTCGCCGACGGGCTGCGCTACGAGGTCGAGCAGATTCAGCAGTTGTTCGAGCATGGCGAGGCCGCCGAGGGGCTAAGCGCCTTCGTCGAAAAGCGCGCCCCGAAGTTCTGCTAGGGGGCGACGATGACGACGTACGGGGTCAACGGCTTCGGACTGGGAACCGGCCCGGCACGGTTCGCCTCGATCGCCGAGGTGGCCCGCGCCGCCGAAGATGCCGGCTGTACGGCGGTTTGGACCAGCGAGCTATACAGCCGGTCAGCAACGGTACCGATGGCCGTCATCGCCGGCGCCACCAGCCGGGTCTCCGTGGGGTCCAACATCGCCTACGGGGTCGGGCGCACCCCGCTGATGTGGGTGGCCGAGGCGCGCGATCTTGATGAGTTGTCCGGTGGCAGGTTGATTTTGGGCCTGGGTAACGGCACACCGGCGATGATGGAACGTTGGCACGGAGTTTCCGGTGAGGCCCCGGCGGCTCGGATGCGTGAGCTTGTCGCCGTGCTGCGAAAGTTGTGGCGACTCGATCAGGGCCCGGTCGATCACGATGGCCGCTTCTACACCGCTCACGTGGCACCAACCACAGCAATGGCGCCGCCGCTGCGCGAACACCTTCCGATCTACCTGGCCGGAGTCAATCCAGCCATGGTGCGTATTGCCGGCGAGGTGGCCGACGGGCTTGTCGGGCATCCGATGTTCACCAGTGACTACCTCGAAGCCGTGGTGCGACCCGCGCTGGTGCGCGGCGCGTCCTCAGCCGGGCGGTCGGCGGCCGACATCGCGGTGACCGGTATCAAGATGTGCGTCATTGACGACGATGAAGAGTCCGCTCGCCGACAAGCGGCGTTCGCCATCGGGCAGTACGCGGCCTCGCGGGTGTACGACCGGCTGTTTGAGTTGCACGGCTGGGCCGAAGCTCAGCAGCGAATCCGTCAGGCTGCGCGCGACCGGTACGGCGAAGCGCTGATCCGTGCGGTTCCTGACGATGCGGTCGACGCGGTGGCCGTGGCGTGTACACCCGACCAATTCGGCGCCCGCTTGCGTGCCGCGTCGACCGGGTTCGATCACCTAGCGCTCACTCCCGCGCCCTGGGGTCTGAACGACGAGCAGACCCACGAGGCCACATGGCGAATCATCACCTCTTTGCGATCGATTCTGACCGCGACCGACCCAGCATTGGAACACTCACGATGAACACGGCATTCACCGAACTGCAGACCCTCACGGTGACCCAACTAGCCGAGGGCGTTGCTCTGATCACGCTGAACCGACCCGAGCGCCTCAATACGATGACCGTGGCCATGTTCAACGAACTCGAAGAGACGGCCCGGTTTATCGGCGCCGACGGTGACGTCCGCGTGGTGATTCTCACCGGCGCGGGTAAGGCGTTCTGCGCGGGCTACGACCTCGACGACGCCGAGGGCCTTCCGGAGCTGTCCCCGCTGGGCATGCTCGAACGCCAAGAGAACGCCGCCCGCGCACTGGTCGCCGTTCGCGCCATCCCGGTGCCGGTGATCGCCGCGGTCAACGGCGCCGCGGCAGGCGGGGGCTTCTCACTGAGCCTGATGGCTGACATCCGATTGGGCTCCCCCACAGCCAAATTCAACGCCGCGTTCGTGCGGATCGGGCTGTCGGCCGGCGACCTGGGCGCCTCGTGGCTGTTGCCCCGCCTCATCGGGCCCGCCCAAGCGGCCGACATCGCTTACACCGGGCGAATCGTGGAAGCCGGGGAAGCCGAACGCCTCGGACTGCTCAACGCGGTCACAGGACCGGACGACCTACTCGACAGGGCTCTCGCGATGGCGCGTCAGATCAGTGCCAATTCCCCGGGCGGCATCAAACTGTCCAAGCGCGCGCTGCAGGCGAATATGGAAGTCGGGTCATTCGCCGCCGCACTAGAATTGGAGAGCAGGGGCCAGGCATTGCTAACCCGATGCGCCGACATGCCCGAGGCGCTTGCGGCATTCCGGGAGAAGCGCGCACCGAACTTCACGGGTCGCTGACCGATGACAACGTGGAACCGGGTCGGACTCCGGCCGATGGCCGACATCCTCGCCGAACTGAGCCAGGCCAACACCCTGACGATCGCCGAACCACAACCCGGCATCGGGCTGATGTCGGTAAACCGCCCCGACCGCGGCAACTCTCAAACGGTCGAGATGTTCGGCGAAATCGCTTGGTACGCACATACGTTACGCAAAGCGCCGTTACGGGCGCTGATCATCACCGGTGCTGGTGGTGCGACGTTCTGTACGGGCTTCGACCTCGCTGAGATAGCGGTCATCGCCAAGATGACGATCCCCGAGTTCAACGAGCTGGTCGATACCGCCTCGGCGGGAACCTCCCGCTTGCGCGCCTTGCCGTTTCCCGTCATCGCCGCGATCAGCGGCCCAGTGGCCGGTGGTGGTCTCTCCCTAGCGTTGTCGGCCGACATCCGGCTGGCCAGCCGGTTCGCGAGTTTCAGCGCAGGTTTCGTGCGGGTTGGTCTCTCGATCGGCGAATTGGGAGCATCTTGGCATCTGTCACGGGTGATCGGCCCGGCCAGGGCTGCCGAGATCTCGTTCACTGGCCGCTCCGTGAAAGCCGACGAAGCGGTCCGGATCGGGCTCGCCAACCGCGTCGTGCCCGGCGATGGCGACGATGTCGTCGCCGCGGCAATCGCGTTGGCCGAGACGATTGCCGCCAATAGCACCGAAGGCGTGCGAGCAACGAAGAACTCGCTGATTCGCAACGCCGAGATCGCTTCGTTCCTAGCGGCGCTGGAGTTGGAGAATCGCAGCCAGGTAGTTTGCCGGACCAGCCGATCGCACTAGCACGCTGAATCCAGTAGGCTCTGTAGAACACTCGTTCCGGAGAGGTTGTGGTCTTCAAGCGTGCTTCTCGTCCTAAACATTTGGCGGCACAAGATGTTTCACGTCGACCCTCATCAATGGCCTGATGTGTCGCAACGGGTAGTAGCTGTAGATGCCAAACCGGATGAGCCACCATGGGGATGCAATCCAGAAATTCCACAGGCCCTTCAACGCCAAGGGTCCGGAAGTGATGTACGGGATGACGCTTCCCGGCGGGAACGAAGAGCGCCTCCGATGGCCACCCAGCCGGACCATCGCGGCCAGACTGGAGAGTCGCCTTTGTCGGTCAAGGCATAGACTCCGACCGCGATCGTCTCGAACGCCGCCGACCATGTAGGTCATGTCGTAGATGAACCATGCCTCACGCCAAATGAACTCCTGCAGCACCGGTTAAGAACCGTAATGGGCGGCATGAAGAACCTTCCCGGGGAATTCGGCGACAACCCACGCGGTGATGCCACCACCCAACAGGCTGATGTTCGTCGGAACTGCAGATGGATGCTTCATACAGTTCACCGCTACCGAAGGCGCTGCCGCCCCACTGCAGACAGAGCACCTGCTATCACATGCGAATGATCCTGCCGAGCATGATTTGTTGATCGTGGGGAACGAAGTAGTGCTCGACCAACGGCCGCGCATCAAACCTCGGCGAAGGAGGCGGATGGTTCCACCCAAGAACGCTAAATGCAATGATGTAACCGATCAGAAAAACCGGCTCGCACCAAGCCGCGGCATACGCGATCCTCAGATTCGTCCCCATCTCCATGACTACGCTCGGCCCTCTTCACACCGTCGCGCATCAGTCCGTGTTGCGGAGCGATCCCAAGCCGAACGTGCAACTCCATGCCTTTCACTGTCCACCACTTAGGGAGTGCCATGCGTCACCCCGAAGGACCAAGTTGGTCTTACCTTCGGTATCGAAGGTAAGACCTGACTGAGCGCCGAGACTCGGTGCGGCGTGCGGCCAAAAGCTATGTCGGCAAGGCACGCAATCCTCGAGAAGGGTCCGGCAACCGCCTTTAGAGGTACCTCATCAGAGTGAAATTTATGGTCTGACCATAATAACAATTGAACTTGGCTGACGGCCTGGGCAAGCTTGGTTGCGTGACTGCGATCACATGCCTTGGCTCGCAGTTGTGGGCGTCACTAACCAGGAGGAGGCTAGATGCCAACGATCGACTACCGCCAGCTCTATATCGGAGGTCACTGGACGGACCCCACCACGGCAGCGACGATCGATGTCCATTCACCCACGACGGAACAGCTGATCGGTTCGGTGCCGCGCGGCGGTGAGGCTGACGTCGACGCCGCCGTCGCGGCGGCCCGGGCCGCGTTCGATGATCCGGACGGGTGGGCCTCGTGGCACCCGAAACAACGCGGCGAGACGCTGGAGCAGTTCGCCGCCGAACTCGAAGCACGCGGCGGCGAGACGGCTGCCCGGGTGGCGATGCAGAACGGCATGCCCATCTGGCTGGCTCAGCGATTCGAGTCGATCTTCCCTCCCCTGCTGCTCCGCTACTACAGCGACGTGATGAACAGCGTGCCGGTGGAGGAAGAGCGTCCCGGAATGCTCGGTGGCACAGCCCTGGTGTCGCGACAGCCGGTGGGTGTCGTGGGTGCGATCGTGCCGTGGAACGTTCCTCAAGGCATCGCGTTCCTGAAGGTCGCTCCAGCGCTGGCCGCCGGATGCACCGTGGTGCTCAAGCCTGCTGAAGAAACGGTCCTCGATTCCTTCTTGATGGCAGAAGCCGCGGTGGCCGCCGGACTGCCCCCTGGTGTTCTCAATGTCGTACCCGGCGGGCGCGACCTTGGCGCCGCCCTGGTGTCCCACCCCGGAATCGACAAAGTTTCCTTTACCGGCTCAACCGCGGCCGGTCGGGCCATCGCCGAAACCTGCGGTCGACTGCTTCGCTCCGTGACACTCGAGCTGGGCGGCAAATCGGCAGCGATCGTGCTCGATGACGCTGACCTCGGGGCATCGATCGAAGCGTTCTTTGGAGCGACGCTGCTCAACAATGGGCAGATCTGCTGGCTCAACACCCGGATCCTGGCACCGCGGAGCCGCTACACCGAAATTGTCGACACGATAACGGATCTCGCTCGCTCACTTACTATCGGCGACCCGCTCGACCCCGAAACCAAGATCGGCCCACTGGTGTCTAGCCAGCAGCGTGAGCGCGTGGAGGGTTACATTGCCAAAGGGAAACAGGAGGGCCGGCTGACGACCGGTGGCTCGCGACCACCAGGGCTCGACCAGGGATGGTTCGTCGAACCGACGGTGTTCGCCGACGTAGACAACAACGCCACGATCTCCCGCGAGGAGATCTTCGGACCGGTACTCTCGGTGATCCCGTACGGCGACGAGAGCGAGGCGATCGCGATCGCCAATGACTCCGACTACGGGCTCGGTGGAACAGTCTGGTCCTCCGACATCGAACACGCCGCCGACGTCGCGCGGAAGGTGCGCTCGGGCACGATCGGCGTCAATCATTACGTCAACGAACCGGTAGCGCCGTTTGGCGGGATCAAGGACAGCGGCATGGGCCGCGAACTCGGGCCTGAGGGTCTGCACGCGTTCCAGATCCACAAGACGATCTACCTGCCGCCTGCCTAACAGAGCCTAACGGCTAACGGCCCAATCGAGAGGACAACGATGTCTGCGACTGACACCGGCTACGAGATCGAACGCACCCGTGAGATCATCAGTGCCGCAGCTAAATTGCTATCCACTGAGAGCCTGGACCCACTGCCGCCGGACGGCGACCTGCAGGCCAGCAACACGGGCCTGAAGACAACTCGGCAAGCTCTGTTACGCGCTCTTGAGGGTGGAGCAGAGACAACCAACGAGGTCTCCAGGGTCAAGGCGACCGCGTTGGTGCTGGGAGCCGTCGCCGCCGAGGCAGACGTCAAGGATGCATTGATCCAACACCGTGCCCAAGTGGCCTTGGGGGTCAGGGATGCGCTGGCAACGCTGCGAAACGCGCCGTCAGCCACCATCCTGGCCGAGCGTGCGCCGATCGAGGCGCGCCAGATCGGGTTCCGGCGGGCGCTGTTCTCCAAGATCGAACAGGGCACTTGGATGGCCCGCTCGGCGTTCGCAATTGAGGATCCCGAGTTCGGCGAGGAGATCGTCGAGATTGGTCGCGCCAATCCGCGTCGCCTCAACGGGCCCCTGTTGGAGAGCGAGATGGTGCGCCGCTGTACTCCGATGGTCGTCCCTGATCCGCAGTCGAATCCCCGCATGCACACCGAATTTGTTCGCTACACCGGAACCACCAGCTATGTCGCCGCGCCAATCATGGCGTGGGGAGTTCCCATCGCGATGATGCACGCGGATCGTGACGTCGACTCCACCGTCGATGAGTTTGACCGCCATATTTTGGGCACATATGCCGAGGGTCTTGGCATGGCGATCGAGCGGGCCCAGCTGATGGAGCGGTTGCATGCGGTGCGTAGCGCCGCCACGGATTATTTGGCAGGAGTCCACGCCATCGCCGATGATTTCACCGCCGATGCGCTCGGCGCCGCCGAACTCAGCTTCGAGCTTTCCACCAATAGCGGTAAGGCCCGAGCGATCGGACCTCTCGACGAACGTAATGAACGTCTGACCCCCCGCGAGTGGGACGTGCTGCGGAATCTGGCCTCCGGCAAGACCAACGCCCAGATTGCCACCGGCCTGTTCGTGACCGAGGGCACGGTCAAGTCACACGTCAAACACATCCTGCGGAAGCTGGGCGCCACCAACCGGACTGAGGCAGTTGCTCGCTACCATCGGCTGCTAGCCGCGGCCGGCCCCGCCAGGGCCGGCTGATCGACGACCCGCAGACTTGGGCGCCGACGAGGCGCGCTAAAAACGGATCACGCCGCGAATATTGCGGCCCGCCAACATGTCCTCATAACCCTGGTTGATCTCGTCCAAGGTGTACTCCTGGGTGATCAGCTCGTCGAGCTTCAACTGGCCGAGGGTGTACATCTCCAGGTAGCGGGGGATGTCATGCCGCGGATTCGACGAACCGAACAACGAGCCGTGGATGGACTTCTCGTACAGCGTGAGTTCGAACAACGATCCACCCATCGTCAGGTCGGTGGGGTGACCGATGGCGGTGACGATTACCTTGCCACGACGACCGACGAGGCTCAGAGCCTCAGCCACATAGCCGCTCTCGGCATTGTCGGTCGTGATCACGCACGCGTCGGCCATGATGCCGCGCGTCAGATCCGTGATCAACGCCTGTGCTTCAGCGACATTGGCGGCGGTGTGGGTCGCGCCGAACTCGAGGGCCTTCTGGCGTTTGTACTCGACCGGGTCGATCGCCAGGATGTAACGGGCGCCCGCGCCCTTGGCGCCCTGGACCGCATTAGCCCCGATGCCGCCGATTCCCATCACCACGACTGCGTCGCCGGGATGCACCCCGGCCGTTTTCACCACGCTGCCGTATCCCGTGGGAACGCAGCAGCCGATCACCGCGGCGCGGTCCAGCGGGCTGGCCGGGTCGACCTTGATCACTGAAGCCATCGGCACGACGGTGTACTCGGAGAACGTCCCCAACAAGCACATCTGGCCCAGTCCTTGACCCCGTGCGTGGAAACGGTAGGTGCCGTCGAGCTGCGGTCCCTGGATGATATGGGCGCCGAGGTCGCACAGGTTGGTCATGCCGCGCGCGCAATGAGCGCACTTGCCGCACGCGGGCAGGAAACTGAGCACCACCGAGTCACCCTCGGCGACGTCGGTCACGCCCGGCCCTACTCCCGCGACGATGCCGGCGCCTTCGTGGCCGCCCACATACGGAAGCCCGACGGGGATGTCGCCAGTGACAAGGTGGTAGTCGGAGTGGCACAAGCCGCTGGCAACCAGTTTCAGCAGAACCTCACCCTCCTTGGGGGCATCCAGTTCCACCTCTTCGATTTGCCACTTTTCTCCCAGTCCCCATAGGACCGCAGCTTTTGTCCGCACACCGCGCCTTTCATTCAATGCCCGACTTCTCACTGGTCATCGTCACTCCATTGGCAGTGGCCAGGCATCTCCCTCAAGAGGTGTATTTGGTGTGCGAAATGAGAGAATGACCTGAGCAGGTTCTAGAAATAGCGGGGAAACCGGCTCCAGTCCGGCGCGCGCTTTTCCAGGAAGGCATCGCGACCTTCGGTGGCCTCGTCGGTCATGTAGGCCAGCCGGGTCGCCTCGCTGGCGAAAATCTGTTGGCCGACCAATCCGTCATCGAGCAGATTGAAGGCAAACTTCAGCATGCGTTGGGCCTGAGGCGATTTGCCGTTGATGGCCTGAGCCCACTGCAGCCCGACCTTCTCCAGGTCCACGTGGCCGACGACTCGGTTGACTGCGCCCATGTCGTGCATCTGCTCGGCGGTATAGGGCTCACCGAGGAAAAAGATCTCGCGGGCGAACTTCTGCCCGACCTGTTTGGCCAGGTATGCGCTGCCGTAGCCGCCGTCGAAGCTGCCGACGTCGGCGTCGGTCTGCTTGAACCGGGCATGCTCGCGGCTGGCCAAAGTAAGGTCACAAGTCACGTGCAAGCTGTGCCCGCCGCCCGCGGCCCATCCGTTTACCAGGCAGATAACCACCTTGGGCATGAACCGGATGAGCCGCTGCACCTCCATGATGTGCAGTCGACCCGCGCGCGCGGCGTCCACCGATTCGGCGGTCTCGCCGGAGGCGTACTGATAGCCGGTGCGCCCGCGAATGCGCTGATCGCCGCCAGAGCAGAACGCCCAGCCGCCGTCCCTGGGGGAAGGTCCGTTACCGGTAAGCAAAACCACTCCGACCTCCGGAGACATCCGGGCATGATCAAGCGCCCGATACAGTTCGTCGACGGTGTGGGGGCGAAACGCGTTTCTAACCTCCGGTCGGTTAAAGGCCACCCGCACCGTGGGCTGCCCCGCACCTTCGAGCACGTGGCGGTGGTAAGTGACGTCGGTGAGATCCTCAAAGCCCTCAACGGGCGCCCACAGCAACGGGTCGAACGGGTTGTCAGTCACGTGAGCGAATCTAAAGGCAGATTTCACCATCAGGTAGACGAACTAACAACAGTCCCCCCTTTCGGGGGACAAAAATTCGCTCGCCCGGGGACTCGTGGTGATTCGCACCGTCGAATTAGCGTCGGTCGCAAGGGTTCCCAGGTGTAATGTAAGGTATAAAGTGTCGAAGATCTGGAAGTCCGTCGAAATATTTCTGCCTAGCGATATGTCGAAGGACGAGGTGCGGACCGCGCTGCGGGATGGAATTATCCGCACCGCCAACGAGGGCGGCGAATTCGTATGCGGATTCCGCGTCGGCGCGAGCGTGGCCCATGACAACGGCTGGCACAGGTGGACCGTGTCATACCTTCCCGGTCCCCCTGGAGTATTTCCCGACTAGGCCAGCCGATGCCAGTGCGGCTGGATCTGGCTCACGTACCCCTTCCGTACCTTAATAAATTCCCCTTTCGGGAACTGATGTGCGTCGATGTCCTGGTGTTGTGATAGTTGGGAGTTGTCCATCGAGAGGAGGAGTCTGATGAGCGCTCGCTGCCGAATCATCTTCGACAGTTCCAAGTGCGCCACGATCGGGTTGTGCGAGATGGTTGCACCCGACTTCTTCAGCATCCCCGACGATGGCGAGGGGAAGACGATCGTGCTCCACGAAACCGCTGATACCTCACGTCGAGCCGAGCTAGAAGAGGCGGCCGACAAATGCCCGACCCAGTCCATCCAAATCGTCGACGCCTGAGTCCTGACGCCGCTTGGCGCCCGCGCCCAATTCTTCGCGGAGCCAACCTGCCTCGCCGAGCTAATTATGGTCTGACCATATTAATAATTTCTGATATGCTCCCTCTTTGACTACGACGTGGCGCAGGTCACATACTGGTCCTTACGCAGGTCACCAGCACGGCCGCCTGTGCTGGTCGCAGCTAGAAGCATGCGCGGGAGGAGGGCGCGATGAGCCAGCTTGCACAGCCGGTCGCCGATGCATCCGACTGCATCCAGCAGGCCTGGGAAGTCGTGCGAATGACCGAAGAAATCGTCGGAGTCAACCTGTGCCGGGCCCAGTCCAGCCCTGATACGCAGGCCACCGATGCTGCACTGTCGGAGGCTCGCCGTGCCCTGGCCCATCGGCTGGAGCTCACCAACGTGTCGCCAGGCCTCCAAGGGCAGGCTTCGCTGGCGGCGCTGGCGCTTCGGGCCGAACAGACTCAGATCGCGATCAAAGACATACTCCTCACACACCAGCGCCAGCGGGTGGCGAGCGCGCAAGACGCCATCAACGAACTTCGCGGGACAACCTCAGCGGTCGCGCTAGTCGAGCGCATCCCGACCCTGGTGTACCGGATGGGCTTTTCCCGGGTTCTGTTCTCCCGCATCCAAAACGGCAAGTGGGTGACCCGCTCAGCCTTCGCCGGGGCGGATCTGAAGATGGCTTCAATGATGGTCGAAGCGGGCCTCGCCCACCCGCGCAAGCTGGTGAACCCGCTGTTGGAGTCTGAGATGGTTCAGCGCGGCTCCCCGATCTTGGTCACCAACCCCCAAACCGATCCCCGTGTCCACGCCGAACTCGTTACGCTCACCCAGACGGCGGCCTACGTGGCAGCACCGGTGTTCAGCTGGGGTAAGCCGATCGGACTCCTACATGCCGACCGGCACATCGATGCCACACGAGTAACGGAGTTTGACCGCGACGTGCTGGGAACCTTCGCCGCGGGACTCGGACTAGCCTTCGAGCGCAATTTGATGATCGATCGGCTCCGAGCGATGCGCCAGGCCGCCGAGCAACACATGCGGCTTGCCGGCTCACTCGCCGACGACTTCACCGTCGATGTGATCGAATCGGCCGGACCAGCGCGGCCCCGGGTTGGAGACCTCATCGATCGTGATGCTGCTGCGCGGTCGAGGAGCGAAGGTGACGCTACCCACCGCCTTCACGATCTAACCTCGCGAGAAGCAGAGGTCCTTCGTGCGATTGCGGCCGGAAAGACCAACGCCCAGGTCGCTGCGTCACTATTTGTCACCGAGGGGACAGTCAAGTCCCACGTCAAGCAAATCCTACGCAAGATGGATGCGTCCAATCGCACAGAAGCGGTCGCGAAGTACCACCGGGCCCGGCAGGCTTCGATGTAGTCACGCTGGACGAGGGGTACAGCAGTTCCTCCTCTTGGGAGATGCGCCCCGGGTTGGCTGCCTTCTAGCGTCGACAGGGTGGTAGCTCCACACAGAGCGCTAGGATCGGTTGACGCCGACTGCCTAGTAATCGTCTCGCCCGACAGCAGAGCGACCGCGGCAACGGATGCGCTGGGTCGGCTTCGGCGGCTGTCCAACAACAGCGAACTCGCCGAGCGCGTGCCACTCGAGTTGTGCCGGGCCGGGTTCGGTCGCGTCTTGTTCTCCCGTATCCAACGCAACATGTGGGTGGTGCACTCCGCGCACTTCCCTGGGGACGCCGACCTGACCAACACTTTGCTGCGAGTCGGTCGTGCGCATCCACGACGACTTTGCCAACCGCTACCGGAGAGCGCGATGGTGCGCGACAAAGCACCCATCCTGGTCACCGACCCCCAATCCGATCCACGGGTCAACACCGATCTCGTCGCGATCGCCAAACCCGACGTCTACGTCGCGGCGCCCGTTTACATCTGGCAGACGCCGGTGGCCCTCGTCCATGCCGATGCGCCCAGCGAGTCCGGAGATGTCGGCACTGAAGACCGGGATTTGCTGGGCCTCTTCGCCGAGGGCCTCGGCTCGATCATGGAGCGCAATATCGTCCTGGACCGGATGCAATCGTTGAGTGCCGCCGCACGGGAGCACGTCCAGCAAATATATTCGCTGACGGGTTTCTTGACAGACGACATGGACCTGAGCGACTACACCCCTAACACCCTGGCGGCAAAGGAAGAATCGGTCGTCAACGACGTAGCTGAGCAGCTGACCCAGCGAGAGCGGCAGGTGCTCACTCTCATGACATCCGGCAAGACCAACGCCCAAATCGCGGAGCGATTGTTCGTTTCCGAGGGCACCGTCAAATCACACGTCCGGCACATCATGCAGAAGCTGGATGCGAGCAACCGCACTGACGCTGTTGCTCGCTACCGACTCTCGAAGGTTATCCCCCCTCCGCGGTACAAACATTGACCCCATTAATAGATGTGTGAGCGGTCACATCCCACATAACATCGCGTCGACCGGACCGCAGTTCACGGTCGGCATGAGTGAGAGTCGAGGGACATCGTATGAGTACTGCAGCCGAGGGGATCGACACCAGGCTGAACTCGCTGGAATTCTGGGCGAAGCCGCGGGCCTACCGCCACGAGGCGTTCACGTGGCTGCGTAACAATCAGCCAATCAGCTGGAACGATGCACCGGACTCCCTCGACCCGAACCTGCAGAACGCCAAAGGCTTCTGGTCGTTGGTAAAGCACCGCCATCTGCGGGAGGTCTCCCGCAACGTCGAGGTGTTCAGCTCCGCTGAGGGCGTGTTCATCGACGACTTCCCGCAGCTCGAGAACATGCTGTCGTTCATCGTGACCGATCCGCCACGCCACACCGAGATGCGCAACATCGTCACTGTGGCGTTCACGCCCCGGAACATCCGCAAGATGTCGGACAAGATCGGCGGCATAGTCGCGGGCATCATCGACAACGTCGCGCCCCTCGGCCAAGGAGATCTGTGCCAGCTCATCACCAAAGAGGTTCCTGGCCGGGTCTTTTGCAGCATGCTAGGCATCACCGATAACGACCAGATCAACTACACGATGGACGCAGCGGAACAGTTCGCTTGCTGGAATGACCCGGAGTATGCCCATATCGGCTCTCCGCTGATGGTCTTCGCCGATGCGTCGATGAAGCTGGCCAGCCTCGCAAACGAATTGGTGCCCGAGCGCATCAAGAATCCCGGCGACGACCTGCTGACCTGGGTCGCCGAAGCCCAGTACGAAGGCAACAAGCTCACCCGAGACGAGGTCGGTGTGTTCTTTGCCCTGCTGGCCGCGGGAGCCAATGACACCACTCGGCATGCGATGGCCCATACCCTGAATCTGTTCCAGGAGCACCCAGATCAGCTGACCTATCTGATGGAGGATTTTGACGGCCGGGCGGACGACGCGGTCAACGAGTCGCTGCGGATGGAACCCCCGCTGATGCACTTCCGCCGCACCGCGACGCGCGATTATCAGCTTGACGACGTCACCATCAAGGAAGGCGACAAAGTGGTGTTGTGGTACATCGCGAGTAATCGCGATGAGGACGTATTCGAGAACCCGCAGGACATGGATATCAGCCGCGACGACAAGCACAATCCCCATCAGTCTTTTGGCGCCGGTGGCCCCCACTACTGCATTGGCCACATTCTCGGCCGTGAAGTCATCAAGGCGGAGATGCGCGAGATCTACCACCGCATGAAAGGTCTCGAGGTCGGCGAGCCTGACCTGTTGTTGTCAAATTTCATGAATGGTGTCAAGCGTCTTCCGGCCGCATGGAGGCCGGAGAAAAAGAAGCCGGCCTAGTTCCTTCAATCGCGGACTCCGATGGCGTGAGTTGTCCGTCGGGCCGCCGCCTCAACAGCGGTCGGACACAAAGGGGCAACGCTGGTGCCGTGACACCCCCGCGCACCAGGGTGGAAGCTGGCCGGATCGCGCGGTGATCCAAGTTAGTCAGTTGCGGTCCCCGCCTGGCCAGCCGTTATCCGTAGGGGCGGTAAGCGCCTCAAGGGAACGACGGCGATACCAGACGACACGGTCGCGGCCGACTGCGGTCGAACGCCTCGTTGAGGGGGCGCCCGGCTGCGCGGTCGTTAATCCCCGCAGACGAATGCTCGAATCCTAAGATCGATGCGCAGATCAGTGGCGACGTCGCTCACTAGCTATGGGGCCGGCCACCCATTAGCGCTTGCGCGACGGTGAGTGCGGCGCCCACGTCGAGCACGTGCTCCGCGAACGGCTGGCCCAGTAGTCGTTGAGCCTGTGCAAGCCGGTAGCTGACCGTCTTGGGATGGACATGGAGGACCTCGGCTGCCCGTGACTGGCGGCAGCCGTTGTCAAGGTAGACCAGCAGTGTCTCCCGCAGCCGCTCGACGGTGGGGTCGTCGCTGATTAAGGTGCTCAGCCGGTCCTCGGCGAACCGCCGCGCGCGGCCGACGTCACCACACAGCGCACCGGCCAGTTCGACGTCACGGTAGCGGACGACACCGCCGCACACATTGCGGTTGAGTCGGGTCACCCGTTCGGCATCGCGCGCCTGCTGATGGGAGCGGGCAAATCCGGAGCGCCCTCGCCCCGGCTCGCCCATCCCAACCACGACGTCCTTCGCCGGGGTGTCGTGCACCCGCCGGAGTCGATCCTCGCCCGGCCGCCGAGGCCACGTCAGCCAAGACCACATCGTGCCGTCGCCGACCATCAGCGTCGCCCCCGATGCGGCGCCCGCCGCGGTGCTCAACGTGCCGGCGACTGCACGCACGTCGACACCCGCGGCTAACGGCGAGAGCACCAGCCCCACGTGGTATCCGCCGATGTCACATCGCAGCACCGTGGAGGCCAGCGCCTCGTCGACCACTGTGTCGTCGAGCAGTAGGTCACGAAGGGTCTCGCCGACTGAGCGCGTGGGACGCGCTGGCGACCGTGCGCCATAAAGCAGCTGGAAGTCGCTGACCAGCCGCTCGCAAGAGCGGTCGATGAAGGTGAACATATGCTTCGAGGACATCGACAATACTTCGTGCAGCCGGGGGGCCTCGCCGACCTGCTCGGCGACGTGGGCGCTCCACATCTCCCACAACAGCGAGTGTCCGTACCTGTAGGCCCTCAGCAGCGTGGTGACGTCGCCGTCACCGGCGACGGTGTGCCGAAGCAGGTCCTGGGTTCCGGTCGGCGGCTCGGCAGCATCGGAGGGAACGCCAAAAGCCAAGGTGGCGAAGATCGCCCCGACGTTCTGATCAGTGCTGTCATGCACTGCCTTGATGGCCTGCACAGACCCGTTGGGGGTCAACCCAGCCACGTGGCTAAGCACGTCCGCCGAGATCGCGGCGCTGACCTGACTGGAGCGCAGCAACATGGCGTGGGCGCAGCGGCGCATCGTTTCAGCGGGCGTCTCGCCAGCGGTGGCGTTGCCCGCTGCCAGCCTCACGTCGTTGTGGCTGCCCAGCCGCATAGACGACACGGTAGGCGGCGCCGACTGGTCGGTCCACGAATCTATCCAAATGGGAGTAGGAAAACGGGTCTAAGGAGACAGAAAGCGCCATGCGCCACAGTGATACGTCATAGTGATGCACGTCATAGACAACCCGGCGGACGAACGTTGCACGCGGTGGCTATAGGCGGCGGGCGCGGTTGCCTGCACCATCGGGGAATGGTTTCACCAGCAGTTCCCCTGTTCGCCCGACCGCATCTGGCCAGCGTTGATAAGGACGCTCCGAGCGAATCCTGGATCGAATATCTGCGCCGGCGGTACCCGACCGAATCAGAGCTCGACCGGGTGCTCAATCGGCGCCAGCGCAACCGCGCGACCAGCCGTTACACGCCGCCGACGCTAGACACCCTGACCACCGCGGTCACAGCCATCCTCAGCGATCGACTGGATGAGCCGTTCACCGTCTCCGATGGCCGGTGGCTCAGTGGCGGCGCGTCGAAACTGCAAATGGCTTTCACCCTGGATTGGGTCGCGCCCGGTACCGGCCGGACCCGAACACCGCTGGTGCTGCGCATGGAGCCCGCCGAGTCGATGGTTGAGACCAGCCGGCTGCGCGAGTTCCAGGTGATCAAGGCGTTCCAGGGCGTGGTGCCTGTCCCACCCGTGTACTGGCTGGATGCGCAGGCCGAGCACCTGCCCTACCCGGGACTGGTGTACGGGATGGTAGCCGGCTCGACGAAACCGTCGGCCGCCTCGGTGGGCGTGTCGGGGCTAGGCACCAACCTCGGTCCGCAGCTGCGCGGCCCGCTGGCCCAGCAGATGGTCAGGCACCTGGCGGCGATCCACACGTTCGATTTCACCAACGCCGACCTGGACGCCTTCGACAGACCGGAGCTGGGCACCCAGAGCGTCGAGTGGGCCGTGAATTGGTGGAGCCGGGCGTGGGACGAAGACTGCGGCGAGGACATCCCCTTGATGCGGCTGGCCGCACATTGGCTGCGCACCAACATGCCGCCAGTGGAACGCCTCTCGATCGTGCACGGCGATTTTCGCACTGGCAACTACTTGTTCACCGAGCACGATCGGAAGGTGACCGCGATCCTGGACTGGGAACTGGCCCGGATCGGCGACCGCCACCAGGACCTGGCGTGGATCGCGGCTCCTGCGTTCGGGCACCTCGCCGAGGATGGAGCCACCTTCCTGGCTAGCGGCCTGCTGCCGACCGACCAGCTCTACGCCGACTACGAGCGGATATCTGGACTGTCCGTCGACCCTCAACGGCTGCATTACTACCGGGTGTTCAACGCCTTCTCCATCGCGGTGCTCGCGCTGGGTACCGGCTACCGGATCGCCGGCGGGGCAAAGACGCATCAGGACATCACCGTCGCCTGGCTAATCGGTATCGGCAGCAGCATGCTCCACGAAATCCACCAGCTACTTGAGACGGGAGCCTGACATGATCTTGCGCTACGACCTGCAGCTGCAGACGATGATCAAGGCGATGATCGACTCCGTCGCGCCCGCGGTGGACCCGGGCAACGCGCTCGCCAGGGAGCAGGCCCAGCTCGTCATCGGCACCCTGACGCTGATGGCCGAGCAGCTACCGCTGCAGTATCGCTTCGACCGCGACGAACTGACCCGCGCAGTGGCTTTCGCGGACCAACTCGGCGCAGTGCTGGGCGACTATCCCGAACGGGTCGCCGGCCCAGTGTCGGCGCTCAGCGGCTCGGCTGCGTCCGGCCGTGCGCTGCTGTCGCGGTCCGCCGCAGATCCGACCGAGATCGTCACGACGGCGCGGGCGATCCGGACGGCGCTGGACCACTTGGTGGACGTCGTATTCACCGACGATTCCGCACGGACGTACCGCGACGATGTACGCCGAATCGTGCTCGACCAGTCCCGCGGCGAGATCCTGCGTGATCGTGTCTGGAGCCGCGCCCAGGGCTTCGATGCCAACGCCTATCACCTTCCGACAATCGAATCCCTGCTGGCCCCTACCGCATAAGGTCGTGACCAAATGACTGACTTCGCAAAATATGAAGGACTCGTTGTCGACCCCGATCAAGAATTGTGGGGTCAGAGCTACTACTACAACGCCTACGACCCGGTGGCCCGGATCGGTGTCCTGATCCGAATCGGCATGCTGCCCAACCGTAAACAGGCCAATAGCTGGTTGATTGCCTTCGCCGACGGGTTGCCCGTCTTCGCGCGAACCAACCTCAACCTCCCCTACACCGACGCCCGCCCCGCCGGCGGCTTAGAGCTGGCAGGCCTGACCGTGCGCGCTGTCGAGCCGCTGATGTTGACCCACATCAGCTTCGGCAACGCAGATTTCGCACTGGAACTGGACTGGCGTTCCGATGTCTCGATGGCGGACTGCATCGCGTTGACCCAGGACGCCGAGGGCACATTCGCGCGCGAGATGGCCAGCGTCCACCTCGAGGGGCCGAGCGTGGTGACCGGCCACCTGTCCATCCGCGGTGAACGTGTCGCGTTGACGGGTACGGGCTTCCGGGACATCGCCGCCGGTGTTCGCAACTGGGACTCACTGGGGCATTATCGGCTGGCCTGGCCCATATTCGACAACGGAGTGGCTTTTTGCGGCATCCACGGCGTGTCAACCACCGGCGCCAACTCCTATATGCGGATGTTCTATGACGGCGCGCGGTGGCTACGGGTCAACGCGATCAAGGACACGATCGACTACGCGCCTGACAGCTTTTCGGTGACTTCGATGCAATGGGCTTTCAACGACGAGTTGGGCCGCCACTTCACGTTTTCAGCGACACCATTGTTCACCTGGCTGTTCCCGCAGGACACGTTCGTGGTGTGCGAACAGATCATGGAGTTTCAACTCGATGACGGCACTATCGGCTATGGCTTGAGCGAGGGAGGATTCCGGCTACCGTGGCGTCGTGAGTGACCCATACCCTCGGTAAGTTCGCCGTAGGCGTACCACACTGAATGGGCCGACAGTGCGTCCACAAATAACGGAGCCAACCCCCACCGCCAATACTTCCGCAGTTGCGCTGCTGCGTTCTGCACCGCCTCGCGATCGCGACGGTCGGATCACCGGGCCCATCGACGTTGCGGTCGGAAGCGCGGGCCGAACACCTTTAGGAAACCGGTCGTTCCTGAGGAGTGCAGCATGACCGCCCCGCATGGCTGCTCCTGGAGGTTTGGTCCCGCTCCCGCCCAGGGCAGCTTCGAAGGAGTTGTATCCGCCGATCTCGCCGCCGAAGGCCAGCCGTATGCCCGGGCCGCCGGCGTGGGCATAAACCGCGGTCGCCTACTCGTGGAGAGCGGCCGAGGCGATCAAGGCGCGTGCACCCGAATCGTGCACGATGTAGGCGGCCTCCCGCGATGTCAGGTGGAGGTTGATCGCCGTCACGCACAACCCCGAACGCTGTGTCGCCCAACACGTCACGAGCGCTTCGGGGGCGTTGTCGGAGAGCAGCGCGACAACGTCCCTGGGCGCAGTCCAGCATCGTGAAGTACGCGCACCGGATTCGTCGTCGAGGCGCCGGTAGCTCATCGTCCGTCCGGTCTCGGCGACGATGACGGCAGGCCGGTCAGGTGCGTACGGAGCGTGGGTACCCAGGAAAATAGTCGTGTGTCAGGTCGATGTAGGCGAACTTCGGCTCGGTGTACTCGTCGAGGGCATCGACCCCGAGTTCGCGCCCTAATCCGCTCTGCTTCACCCCACCGAAGGGATACATCGCGTTGATCATGTTGGTGCCCAATCTGCCGACACCCATGACGACGACGGTTTAGCCATCCTCGGTCTCGCCCGTGCGCGCGGCGGCACCGTAGCCGGTGGTGACACCGCATCCGACGAGTGCGGCCTTGTCCAGCGGTACGTCCTTGTCGACTTTGACCAACGAGAGTATGGGGACGACGGTGTACTCGGAAATTGTTCCGAGAACACACATCTGGCCAATGTCCTGACCGCGGCCATGGAATCGGGTGCCATCCAGCTGCGGTCCCGCCATGATCGCCGCGCGGTACTCGCACAGCTTGCTCATGCCGCGAGCACGCGGACGGCATCGACAGCAGGCGGGGATGAAGCTGAGGACGACGTGGTCGCCCACCACCACTTCGGTGGCGCAGGGTCCGACGTCGGCCGCCACACCTGCGCCCTCGTGTCCGCCGACCACCGGGAGGTTCATCGGCATGTCTCCTGTGACCAGATGGTTATCGCAGTGGCACAGGCCGCCGCCGGTCAGCTTCACCAGGACCTCCCGCTCTCTGGGTCCGTCCAGGTCGAGTTCTTCGACCTACCACTTCTGGTGTAGACGCCACAGGACGGCGGCTTTGGTTTTCAAACGGCGTGTGCTTACTTTGGGGTGGTCAGCGGCGCTCGGGAGTCCAAGTGGCGGGCAGGCTGTTGATGCCGTTGATGAAGTTGGCCACCTGGAAGTGCGGTTCGGGTGCGCTGATGTCGGGGATGCGCGTGTACACCTCAGTCAGCAACGACCGCAGCATGGTGCGGGCCAGTGCGGCGCCGAGGCAGAAGTGTGGCCCACCGCCTCCGAAAGCGATGTGCGGGTTGGGGTTCCGGAAGATGTCGAACGTGAACGGATTCTCGAAGACGTCCTCGTCGCGGTTGCCCGAGATGTACCAGAGCACCACCTTGTCGCCGGCCTTGATCTCCGATCCGCGGATGGTGAAGTCCTGGGTGGCGGCGCGTCGCATGTGCAGTAGCGGTGACGCCCAGCGCAGGACTTCCTCGACAGCGGAATCCACTCGGCCGCGGACGTCGGCCACCAGCAGGTCGCGCTGATCCGGGAACCTGGAGAACGCGTGGATCGCGTTCGCCGACGCGTGCCGGGTGGTGTCGTTGGCTGCCACGGCCAATAGCACGAAGAAGGCCTTCAGCTCGTCGTCGGTCATCTTCTCGCCGTCGAACTCGGCCTGCACCATCCAGGTCAGCAGGTCGTCGCCGGGGTTGGCGCGGCGCTCGGGGATCAGCAACGACACTGTCTCATGCAGGTCCATCACCGCGCCGGCGAAGAGTTCGAGTGCGCTGCTGTCGCCACAGACCTCCGGGTCGGTCCAGCCGAGCAGTCGTTGCGCGGCGTTGATGGTCTTGTCGTGGATCTCCCCGGGCGGAAGGCCGAAAAAGCTGCCGAAGATCCGGCCCGGCAACTTGACCGAGACCAGCTCGACGAAATCACCCTCGCCCAAGTGGGCTATCTCGGAAACCAGATCGCGGGCGTGACCCTGAATCCAGTCCTGAAGCCGGCGCATGTTCTTCGGCTTGAATGCATCCAACGTGATACCGCGCAGTTGGGTGTGGCGCGGCGCGTCCATCGCGATGAACGACTGTGCGATGTGGATCATTTCGGGCGGGAAGTCCTCCATGGTGATGCCCTGCGCGGAGGAGAAGATCTCGGGGTGGCGGCTCGCTATCCGGATGTCCTCGTGCTTGGTCAACGACCAGAAACCGGCGGTGTTCTGCTCCGGGGGCAGCAGGTCAGAGTCGGCAGGCCGACTCCACGCCACGGGGTTCTCGCGACGCAACACCGCGAACGCAGCGTCACGTTCCTCATGCGGCTTCGCCCAGAACTCACGTGCGCTCAGGTCGATGTCGCGATGGGTGGGGGCGGCGGTGGTCATTGAGGGGTTCCTAATCGTTTCGTAGGGGATGGTTGCTGGTCTTAAGACCGGGTCTGTTCCTTGCGGGGTCTGCTACCAGGTGATGCCTGATGTTTCCCGTCGTTCGACGACTTCTGAAAGAACGGCGCGCCTGGTGGCAGACCCTGTCCGGTGGTGGTGAGATGCCGTTGCCCGAGCCCACCGCAGGGTTGACTTCCCGATGGTTGTTCCCGAGCCTTGAGCTCTTCGACAGAACGAGGTCCTGCGGTGTGCTGGAGTCACGGACGGCTAGTGAGATGACGGACCTTCGAGTCCTGCGATTAGGGCGCCGCGTGAGTCCACCGGTAACGGCACAACGATTAATCGAAGGAGTGATGATCCCTTGTCCTTGTATTGCGGAATAGATTGGGTTACAGCCCATCACGACGTTGCCGTGGTCGACGCCGACGGTCGTGTCGTGGCGCGCGAGCGGGTCAGCAATGATGCGGCCGGCTTCTCGCAGTTGTTGACGCTGTTGGCCCAGGTGGGTGATACCGCCGAGCACCCGATCCCGGTGGGGATCGAAACCGATCGCGGGTTGTGGGTGGCCGCGCTGCGCGAAACCGGCCGGGTGATCTATCCGATCAACCCGCTGGCCGCTTCGCGCTACCGGTCTCGGTATGCGGTGTCGGGGGCCAAGTCCGATGCCACTGACGCGGTGCTGTTGGCCAACATCTTGCGCACCGATGCCGCCGCGCATCGGCCATTGCCGGCCGACTCCGAGCTGGCTCAGGTGATCCGGGTGTTGGCGCGTGCCCAGCAGGACGCGGTGTGGGCACGCCAACAGATCGGCAACCAGATCCGCGACCTGCTCAAAGACTTTTACCCGGCCGCCCTGGTCGCGTTCGCCGAGCTGCCCACCGGCGGGTTGGCCCGCGCCGATTCGCGCACCATCCTGGCGGCCGCGCCGACCCCGGCCCAGGCCGCCGCCTTGACCCCGGCCCGGCTGCGTCGACTGCTGACCAAGGCCGGGCGCCGCCGCGATCTCGACCGCGACGTCGAGCGGCTGCGTGCCGTGTTCACCGACACTTACCTGCACCAACCACCACAGGTCGAAAGCGCGATGGGCGTCCACCTGAGCGCATTGCTGCATCAATTCGACGCCGCGTGCACCGCCGCCGACAATCTCGCCGAGGCGGTGAGCGCCCATTTTGAGCAACACCCGGACGCCAAGATCATCACCAGCTTCCCCGGCCTGGGGATGTTGGCCGGCGCCCGGGTGCTCGCCGAGATCGGCGACGACCGCACCCGTTTCGCCGATGCCCGCGGGTTGAAAGCCTTCGCCGGCTCCGCCCCGATCACCCGCGCCAGTGGCAAGAAAACCATTGTGCTGCAGCGCCATATCAAAAACCGGCGCCTCGCCGCCGCAGGCTCGATCTGGGCGCTGGCATCGCTGCGCGCCTCGCCCGGCGCGCGCCGCCACTTCGATGCCCGCCGCGCGGTCGGAGACTGGAACCGCCAAGCCCAACGGCACCTGTTCAACAAATTCCTCGGCCAACTCCACCACTGCCTGCACACCGGCCAGCTCTACAACGAACACTTAGCGTTTCCACCTCCCCTCCCGCTCGCGGCTTGACTCTTAACTACGTGAGATGTCTTTCAGCCTCTTCCGCACGGTGTGCTGCAGATCACTTCGCGGGGTCCAGGCCAGTCTGGGATAGAAGGCGCACGATTACCCCTGACGTGCGGGCCAACTCACGGCCCGTGCGTGCCACTCTGCTGAGCGCGTGGCCCGTCAGCTGACGTGAACGGTGAACGAGGCGGTTAGGCCACCGCCGTCACGGGCGGAGAACTGCAGCGTCCCGCCGAGCGCGTCGACGATCTGCTGCACGATCCACAGCCCTAGTCCAGCGGTGCCACGCCGATCCGACAGGCTGACGAACTTGGCGGTCAACTCGCCCAGACTCTCTTGCGATACCCCGGGCCCGCGGTCGAGAACCGAGACGCTCAGATGATCATCGCTGCGTTCGCAGATCACGTCGATGGGTCGCCCGCGGCCGTGCCGTGCGGCGTTCTCCAGCAGATTGGTCAGCACCCGGCGCAGCCCCTGCGCGTCCACCTGGATGGCGGAGACGTCGCCTGTCGTCGACACCCGCAGGCGGGTTGGGAGCAGGCCGGCCGCGTCGCCGGCTTCGGAGATCAAGTCGGCCAGATCGATCCGACGCAGGCGACCGGACGAGAACGCGGGCCGCCGGCTGAGGTTGACATCTGACAACGCGTCGAGCATGTCCGACAGGTGGCGCGTGTGCCGGCCCGCGAGTTGGATCGCCGAGTCGCGGTCCGCGGTTGCCATCGGAGCCGAGTCCGTGAGGGCGGCGGCAAGCGCCTCGAGCGAGGCCACCGGAGTACGGAACTCGTGGAGCAGCACCTGAAGTCCCTCCTGCTGCGCCTCATAGGAGCGCAGCAGGCGAGCTCGCAGGTCGCGTTCCTCCTCGGCGGCGGCGTGTTCTGCCTCGGCCTCCACCAGGGCGCGCACCCGGGACCGGTGTTCACGGTCGACCAGGACCGATAGGCTGCCACCGAGCACCGCGACGAACACCACGTACAGCGCCCACCAGAGTCCCTGTACTGGCGGTGACAGGGCAGTGTCGTCCTGGTGCCCGGACATCAACACCACTACCAGGTAGCCGATACCCACGAACACGGCCAGCAACAGGGATTCGGTGAACGTCAGCCGCGCCGCCGAGGCGATGACCACTAGTGCGAGCACCGAGACAACCGGACTGGACGCACCGCCCGTCTGTCCGATGAGGGACAGCGTGAGCGTTGCGTCCAACGCCGAGACCAGCCACGCATAACGCGTGCGGCGCACCTCGAAGCGTGGGTGGGCCATGAGTACCGCCGCGTAGGCCAGTGCGGCGGTCAAGACGACGGCGAGCATCAGTGTGTGCCGGCGCATCCACTCCGGGCCGATCGCTACCAGCACGACGATCGATACCACGACCGCGACCCGGACGGCAACCACGACGCGGGCCAGCCCGTACCCGTCACCAGGGGGCATCACCAGAGATCGGAGCTCCCGCGAGCTGTTCACGCGCCTGAGCCTAGACACCGCCGGAGGCCGGGTCGGGAAATTCGACGACGATCCCTCACACGCGCATTACCATCGGCGGGTGAGTCGGAAGCCCTATGTCGTTGTGATTGTCGACGATCACGAACTCTTCGCGGAGGGATTGCAACTCCTGCTGACCCGCGACTGGGGTGAGCAGTTCATCATCGGTGGCCGCACGACGTTCGTCGAGGAGGCCGCAGAACTCGCCTCGTCGTGTGATGCCGATCTGGCGATTGTCGACCTCTCCATGCCGCCGCTGGGCGGTGTGGCCGCGATCCGCCACATCAAGGCGCGTCACCCGAGGACCCGGATCCTGGCGTTGTCGGGCACGGCTGATCCGCAGCTGGCCGAGGAAGCGCTGCGTGCCGGCGCAGACGGGTTTCTGTCGAAGACCGTACGTCCCGAGGCGCTCGCCGGTCCGCTGTCCACCATCGCCGCGGGCCTGCGAGTGATCGACCCGGCCCTGCTCGACACGCTGCTGTCCAGCTCACGCAAGCCGTCAACAGATGTGCTCGACTCGTTGACGCCAGCGGACCTCAAGCTGTGGGTGCTGTTGTCAACGGGTATAGAGACCGCTGATATTGCCACCACGATGCTGGTTTCGGAGCGAACCGCCAAGCGAATGGTTGCCTCGTTGTTGCACAAACTCGGTGCAGCCAACAGGATCAAAGCCGCCGCGCTCGCCGGACGGTACGGTCTACTCGACGACGCCGCCGAAGGACCACGCTGACGGTCGGCATCAGTTGACGACGCGCAGCGCCTGCGCTGGGCACATCGCCGCGGCACGCACGACGGCTTCGTACTCGCTTTGGGGTGGATCCCGATCGAGAATGACGACCTGCTCGGACCCATCCGGCAAATCGAAGACGTCGGGCGCAGCTAACAGGCACTGGCCATGCCCAGCGCACAGATCGTAATCGACGGTGACACGCATGACCGCTCCTGTTCTGCCCAAAGCCGAGTATGGGACGCGAACGATGACAGGAGTCGGACCGCGTGCGCCAAAGTTGGCCTGCGCGTGCCAAGCGCATGCTACGCAAGCCGGCTCTTCGAACCGTTGAACGGTAACCGGGAGGGTCCTTGCGTTCTCCTCATGGCTACGCCACGCGCCGCCCCCGCTCCGCGAGACATACTCCGATCCCGTGGCTCTGGCCAAGCGTGCCCACCCTAATTGCCCCGCAATCGAACCAATGTCGGCGCTGAAACGACCGGGCGGATGCGCGCATAGTGGTGGACTCCGTGTAGCCGCGGCGGTCATACCGTGGTATCAGAGGAGACTGCCGTTCCGGTTCCGCGCCCAAATAGTCGTACGGTGGAAAGTGGCACGATACCCGGCGTGGGGCGCCGTGACGCAGAGGGCGCATTGATGACTTGCCAACAGTCACAGGATAATCGATTGGGAAATCCCCGACAGCGCAGGCCGCAGCCATGCTACGGCCCGAACAGCGTCGCGTCGATGCTCAATTGGAAGTCCACAACGCTCTCGGCTAGACGACTATTGGGAAGTCGACAACAAGGACCGATCATATTAATGGTCACTTCAAAGAAAGACCGGTGGTGAGGCCCACGTCCTGGTGAGCGACCACGGCGGCCACCGGCCTGCGGCCGACATTCGCGTCATACCACCAGCTATGCCGGAACGCAGCCCTTTTAGCTGTGAGACCACGCTTGTCAGCGCCGGCGCGAGCTGACGGTTGGCTACTGCGGTGGCATGGCGGGAGGTGGGTAGACGCCGCGCAGGATCCACGGGAGCCATTTGATGCCGAATTCGACTTCGTCGCTGGCGTCGTAGTCGGGGCTGGGATCGAGGGGGATGTTTTCCTGCATGGACACCACGGGCGGAGGTCCGGTCGGCGGTATCTTCGGTGGTCTCTGGGCGGGTTGGTCGGGCTGTCCGTAAACGGCGACCACGACGGTGCGATCGAGGCTGTTCTCTGACCACACCCCGACTTGGGTGTTGGCGCAGTCGGACATGATCGCGAAGTCGGCGGGGTTGTAGTACCACTGGTTGATCAACTCGACGCCGCTGATCGCCAAGGCCGGATTGATGGCCACGGTTTCGGCCACCTTGCCGCGAAAGCCGGTGGCACTGGCGCGGTCTTGTGGCGTGGACCCGTCAGAACCGATATCAGCGTCGAGGTTTCGGTTGTTCAGCACATCGTGGGTGTGCCGTTGGGCGGCCAGTTGCAGCTGTGGGTTGATTTTGACGTCGTTGGTGCAGCCTGCCTGATGCTGCATCGTGAAGACGTTGGCGACCACGCCGTCGTTGAGTCGTTTGTTGTTCGGTACGAGCGTGTTGTTGTCGCCATCAGCATGTGCGGCGGGCATACCCAGCAGGGCGCCGACGGCGACCACCAGCGCAGGCGAGGTCAACGTTCGATGCTGCATGTTGGTTTCCCTTCCGTCAGGCGCCGGCAGGGGCCGGTGGCCGGTAGTGCGCTGCGGAGTTGCGCAGCTGCCAGATCAAGGCGGGACAAAGTTCGTTGACGGCCTGATTGATCAGGTACGAGGCCTGGTATTCGTCGGAGGTGTCGAAGTCGGCCATCACATCGCCCATCACACCGGCGTAGCTGCGACCCTGCGATACCTTGTCGCAGATGCCGTGTCCGTAGCTCAACGCCGCGTCGGCGTTGGCGAAGTTATAGCCGGGCCGCACCGTCACATTCAGCAGATAGGCCACCACATCGGCATGCGCATTGGGTGTCACCGCCACTGCCGCAACACCAAATAACCCCGCACACGTGAAGAACATTGTTGTGAGCGGCTTTTCCAGCATGTGACCAACGGCGGATCGCGGCATCGTCGTGATCAGACCGGGTCGAATTGAGAGATCAGCCAATGCCCGTTGATCTTGTCGAGGGTGACCCGAACGCTGGATGCGGAGTTGGTGGGCGCGTCTTGGCCGACGATGATCGTCTGGTTCACAAACAGCAGCACAACGGCATGGCTGGCGGTCGCCGACGTCGATGCGGCGCCTGGGACAGTCGCTACGGCCGAGATCTGCTTTTGCTTTGCTCCAGGGATCACCACATCGTGGGTCAACTGTGTGTAGGCGTTGAGGAATGTACCCGTCAGTCGGGCCCGCGCGGCCTCAAGATCTTTCTGCACGGTGTCGGGGCGGTAGGACAGCAACGCGATGGTGCCATCGGTAGCGGCCCGCACGGATTCCGCACGGGCCGCCTGCGCGCCCCGGACCGAGGCCTCCTGCCATTTCACATAGCCCGCGGCACATGCCAGCAGCATGGCCAGCCCGGGCAGTATCCCGTAGGCAACCACCCGCGACCAACTGATGCGACGCCGCCCTTTCGCCAGGGGCTCATCACAGTCGGGCTCATCGATCACTGTGGCCGTTTCGCCGTCGGGCGCATCGACCTCCAGGGACAGCGCCTCGCCGACTTTGGTCACGTCCTCGGCGATCTCATCGTCAGCGGTCAGGTCCTCGGCTACCGCTGTGGGCACTGCCCCAGCAAGGGTTTCCGCGGCGGCATCGCTATCCTTGTGGTCGCTGGCCTGGCGCGACTTGAGCCGGATCACGGCACGAACCCAACGTTAGAAACCTTGACCTGACCGCCGACTTTTTGCACGTAGATACGCATTCGCCAGGCACGCGGAACTTGTTCGGGTTCACCAGCATTCGACGTTTGCACCGACACAGCCACCAGCGCCTGAGCTGTGTCGGCGGTCTCCGACTCAAGCCCAGCATCGGTGATCGTGCCGACCGTCGTCGCCTTGGCCTGCTTGAGCACCTCGATGAACGCCTTCGACCGCTTGTCGAAATCGTCATAGAACTCGCCCGTCGCCCCGTCCAAGATCCGGCGCACATCAGCCTCGGCGCGCTGCCAGCCGATGGTCGTCAAGTTCAGTGCGCCCTGCCTGGCCGCCTGAAGAAATTGACTTCGCTGAGCCTGCTCGTGCTGCGCGTGGTGAACACGAAATCCCAACCATCCCAGCAACGCCGACAACGCAACGACGAGCACCACACCGAGCAACGTCGCCCACCGCTGCCCCGACACCCGTTTTCTGGACCGGGCCGCCGGCGCGCGGTCTACGTCGTCGGCAGCCTCAGGGGGGTCGCCGTCCCCAGCGGGACTGTCCTGTTCATTCAGCGTGTCGTCGTCTTCATCCACCGGGTCGTCGCCCGGGCGCAGTCCTGAATCAGCCGCTACTTGCATGCCGTCCTCCATCTATCTTGGTTAGTACGTCTGTGCGCGATTGCTGTCAGCGGCCCGGTGGTGGCAGCAGCATTGTTTGCCATGTCTTGTCCTTTTTCGGGGCGGTTTGGGCAAGGTCGGATTGGGTGTACTGACGCCCGTCGGGTCCGATGTAGGTACCGGTTGCCGGGTCGTATTGGGCTGCAGCGATCGGGGGCGGCGCCGGCCCCGGCGAACCGGCTGCCGGTGGCGTCCCAGGCGGCAACTGCGGGATGTCCCCTCCGGACAGTGTCGCGTTGGGGTCGCCTTTCCAGTTGTAGCCGTCGTTGAGCGGCACATACTGCTCGCCGCTCTCGCACAACTTCACGGTGGGTGCGCGCTTGCCAGGCACCGTTTCGCACGGGATGTTGCGCGCACCGCGCACCTCGATCATCGGTGAGTCCTGCGGGATCCTGCAGTACAGGTCGCCGGCCGGGCGTTCCGGGTAGTCCTCGAGCGTGGGATTCCGCATCTGTTGCGCTGGCAGAAACCCAGTGGTGCACGGAGGCGGGAGGTTGAGGTTGAGGTTGAAGCTCAGGTATTGACCCCGGTATGCCTGCTTAGTGTTCGCGTTTGCCACCAGGCCGGCCGATTCGTCGGAGATGAGCTGGGGCACCAAGACGAGCGTCTGTTCGAGGTCGCTTTGGTAGGTGAGCGCGACCTGGCTGACGCTGACAAGATTGGCCAGCAGGATAGGCAAGGTGGGTTGTAACCGCTCGACCAGCTTCTGCCCCTGGGCAGCCGCGGGGCCAGCGTTGTCCAGGATGCCGGCGACAGCTTCGTCGTGGGTCTGCAGTTCATGGGTCACCGTGGCCAGGTGTGCCGCCCACCCCTGAATCGCATCGGAAGTGTCGGTCTGCGAATCCAGCACCGGGCCTGCCTGGTCGATCAGCGCCAACAGCGGATCCAGATTTCGGCGTGCATCGATCGACAGATCGGTGGAGCCCTTGACGATCCTGGACAGTTCCGGGCCGAGCCCACCCACTGCGGTGTAGGACTCGTCGACGACGGTTTTGAGGTTGTCGCGCGGCACCGCCCGCAGGCCGGTGTTGAGGGCGTCGATCAGGGAATTGATGTCGGGGGGCACCGAGGTGTCTTTTATTGGGATCACATCACCGTTTTTCAGCGGCGGCGAGGTTTCGCTTCGCGGAAGTAACGCGACGTACTGCTCCCCGACCGCCGATTGGCTGTGTACCTCGACCTTGAGATCCGACGGGATGTCGATGCCAGATTTCAGCGACAACACGGCCGCCGCACCGGTGGCAGTCAGGTGCAGCGATTGCACCCGGCCGACTTCGGCGCCCCGATAGGTGACGTTGCTGCTGTTGTACAGCCCGCCGGTTCGCGCCAACTCGACCGTCACCGTGTAGCGGCCGACACCGAACAGGGCGGCGGGCAACTTCATGTAGTGCAGGACCATTACCGCGGACGCGGCAAGCGCGACCACCGTGAAGATGGCAAGTTGGATCCTCGCTTGGCGGCTCAAATACACGTTATGGCCCCTGATCCCAGTGGTAAGCGGCAGTCAGCGGATTGCCAGGCGTATTCCGGTAGCCTCCGGTGCACGGGCTGGGGAACTGACCGATAGTCCGGCCCCACTGCAGCTCCAGCTGGGTCAAATGGCATTCCCACCGCGTGCCGGTGAAGAGTCCTTGGTCGATGCGGCTCAGGGTGAGGTCGATGATCGCAGTCAGGTTGGCGTAGTCACCCCGCTGCCATTTTTCGATGGTTTCGTTGGGGAACGGATAGGTGGGAATAATGCTGAGCGCGCGGGTCAAGCTCGGACCGGCGTTGGCCAGCGACTCCAGCACCGGTCCGACGGCGTTCAGCTCTTTGACGAGGTTTTCTTTGGTTTTGATGACGGTGTCGGCGGCCAAGGCGCTGAACTTGCCCAGCTGGTCGGCCGCCTCGATGAGGGTGTCCCGCTCGTTGTTGAGCACCGCAAGCGCCTCGGGGATGGTCTTAACCGCACGGTCCAAGACGGGTTGCTGCTCGGCGAACTTCCCGGTCAGGTGGTTCAGGCTCTCGGTGCTGGCGATGATGTCATCGGTCTGGTCGTTGAGGTTCGCAGCGAACTTGTCCAGTTGTTCGATCAGGCTTCGCAAGTCTTGCTCGCGACCGCGAAACGCGGTGCTCAGCGCCTCGGTAATGTCCCCTACTTGGCCCAATCCACCGCCGTTGAGCACCAACGACAGCGCCGCCAACGTCTGCTCAGGGGTCGGGAAGGAACCCGCGTGGGACAACGAAATGACGGAGCCTTCGCGAAGCCTTCCGTGCGGTGGTTCGTTCCTCGGGGGCGCCAGCTCGATATGTAATGAACCCAATATGGTCGTCTGCCCGATCTTGACGGTGGCATTGGCCGGTAGGTCGACGTCGCCGTTAAGGCGCATGGACACGACCGCGTGCCAACCCTGGAGCTCGATTTTCGTGACGTGGCCGACAATGACGTCTGCGACTCGCACCCGCGCGTTGGGCTGGATGTTGTTGACGTTGGGCATCTGGGCCTGGATCACGAAGGAGCCCGGACCGTTGCCCTGCGTGCCAGGCAGCGGCAGCGAATTCAGCCCGTGCCAACCGCAGCCAGATACCCCGGCCAGGACCACCATGCCCAGGCTCGCCGCTGCGCGGCGCCAACGGCCGTGCCTCACGAGCCACCTCCCGGCGGCATCATCATGCCGGACAGGCCGGCCGCGGGGTTGGTGGCGACCGTCGGAGACGCCGGCGGAGCATCCGGGGCGGGTGCGTCGGCGGCTAGTGCTGCACCTGGCGGGGGCGCCGGGGGCTGGCCAGGTGCGGCCCCGGGGGCTGGCGGCGTATCGGCGGCCGGCGGAACGTAGTCGGGCCGCATCCAGTCCTCGCTGTAGGTGACCTCATTCGGCCTGGCCTGTGCGCCGACGAAAAGGTTCTCCCCCAGCGGGGCGAAGTTGTACTGGCGGTTCTTCACGATCGGCGCCAGGTATTGCACACACAGTTTCGCTGCTTGCTCGCCCCCCAACCGGGAAGCGGCCTGGATGGCACCACACAGGAAAGCGATGGGGTTGGCCATGTTAGCGCCCGCTAGTACCCCGGTCAGCGCCCCGTTGGACGGCTCGAATATGTTGCTGAAGTTCACAGCTGCCGTCGGCAAGATGTGCAGCGTTTGTTTGATGTCGTCAAGGCTGTCGACCACCGCCTTGCTGATCGACGTCAACTTGTCCGACGTGGTGCCCAGCGTCTCCGAGTTATCTGCGACGAAGCTCTGCACGTCACCGACCACAGCGTTTAGGTCCTCGACCGCCTCGCCGACTTTGTTCGGGTCATCGGCCAGCAGCCCCGACACCGTGGCCAGGTTACGGTTCAGGTGCTCGAGCAGATCCGCGCTGTCGTGCAACGCCGACACCAGTGTCGACAGATTTTTCAGGGTGGAGAAGATGTCGTTGCTGTGATCGCCGAGCGCAGAGACCGTCTCCGACAGCTTGATGACGGTGTCGCGTATCGTGGCGCCTTGTCCCCGCAGGTTGTCGGCGGCGGTGTTGATTAAGGCGCCCAATGTGCTCACACCGCCCGGCTGACTCGGCTGCAGCAATGTGGTTAGCCGCTCGAGTTGCGTCCGTATGTCGTCCCATTCGACCGGTACCGCGGTGCGGTTTTGTGGGATGACCGCGCCCATTTGCATGGTGGGACCGCCGGTGTAGGGCGGCGTCAGCTGGATAGCCCGGCCCGTCACCAGCTGCGGGGACAAGATCGCGGCCTCGGCATTGGCGGGGACTTTGTACTTGGGATCGAACCAGAACGAAATCTTGGACCTCAGGGGCTGCGGTTCAATCTTGAGGACTTTGCCCACTGGCACGCCCCGGATGCGCACGTCGTCTCCGGCGAACAGACCGTTGCTGTTGTCGAAGTAGGCGACCACCAGCGTTCGGGCGGTGCGCTCGGCGGCTCGCATGGCGACGAACACCCCGGCGACGAGCACCAGGATGAGCGTGGTGGCCAACACCGTGCGGGCTTGTCGCAGTCTGGTCATCACGGTTGGCCTCCCGGCCGTGAGGGCCCCGGCCCGACTTCCACATTGATCGGCGAGGGCGTTGGTGCGGGGATGGGGACCGCCGGCGGCCCGGGCGGCGGGCCGCCAGGTGGTGGGGCCGGCGGCGGCTCCCGGTACGGGTAGCAGCCAGGGCCGGGCAACGCCATGCCGGGCAAACCGCACTGATGGTCGCCCGGGTTGCCGGTGATCGCGTCGGGCAGATTCAACCGCGGCTCGCCGCCCTGGCCGGTGCGCGGGTAGGGCACCGGCAGTGCCGGGGTCGCCGGCTCGCCGGTCTGCGGGTCCGTCACCTGCGACGGCAGCAGGGTGGCCGGGTCCAGTCCCAGGTCGGAGAATGCGGCACTGATGAACGGCTGCAGGAACTGGCCCGGCAGAAGGTTGACCACGTATGCGTTGAAGAATGGGCCGGACGCAAGCGACTCACCCAGGGACATGGCGTAGACGTTGAGCCCCTTGATCGCTTGTTGGATGCGTTCCTTGCGGTTGTCGACGATCGCGAGCACCGCATTGAGCTTGTCCAGCGCCGGGCGCAGCTGCTGTCGGTTCTCGGCGATGAACCCCTTCAGTTGCCGCGACACCGCCGAGATGTTGGTTGCGATCTGATCCAGGGCGCCGCTTTGCGTCCGCAGTTGCGCCAGCAAGGCATTGGTGTCCTTGACCAGGCTGACCACCTGGTCGGTGCGCTTGGCCAGCACTTTGGTTGCTTTGGCCGCGTTGTCAAGCAGGTGACGGAGTTGGGCGTCGTGCCTGTCGAGTGTTTGCGCAAACCGCGCCACCCCTTGGACCGCGTTCTTCAGATCTGGTGGCGTGCTGGAAAAGGTTTGCGCCAGGGTGGCCAACGAGTCGGACAGCTGGTTGGTGTTCAGCCCGCTGATGGTGGTTGCCAAATCGCCAAGCGCATCGGGCAGCTGGTAGGGCGACACCGTCCGATCGAGCGGGATTACGCCGACTAGCTGCCCTTCACCGCGCGGCGTGACCTCGAGAAACTTGGCGCCCAACAGGCTCTTGGTCTTAATCGCCGCCGCCGTCCGGTCGCCCACGTGAACGTTGCCGCCGATGTTGAACGTCACCAGAACGCCAGTCGCGTCGAGTGAAATGCTGGATACAGTTCCCACGGAATAGCCGGAGACCTCCACAGCGGCGCCGCTGGACAGCCCGCCAGCATCGGCGAAATAAGCGCGATATTCCTTGCCCTCTTTGAGGAAGGGCAGCTTCTGCCACTGCAGCGCAGCCACCAAGAGCCCGGCGAGCACCAAGATGCCGACAGTGCCCAGGACGAAGGGATTGCGTTGGGAGAGTGGTTTCCTCACTTCGGTGTGCACCTGCCGGTGCTTTGACCGGCTACCTTGACATACACCGGCTGACCTCCCTTGCCGTTCACCTTCAACACGACATCGCAGAAGTAAAAGCTGAAGAAATCCCCGTACACGGCTTGACGGTTCAGCGCTCGGTATTTGTCGGGCAGCGTGTTCAGCAGAGTGTCGAGGTAGTCGTGATCGGCAGCCGCGATCGCCGCGACACGGTCGGTCCCGTGAACCACCTCCTGAACGGGCTTCCGGGCGCGTGTCAGCAAGTCAGCAATGCTGCCGGTGGCGACGTTGGTGTAGGCCACCACGTTGGTGATGTCGGTTTTGCGTTGCGCCAGCCCGTGCACCAGCTCCGCGAGGGATACCACCGCTTTGTCAAGCTGGTCGCTTTGGCCACCCAGTGATCCCAACACCACGTTGAGGTTGTCGACTACCTGCCCGATCAGCAGATCGCGGTCGGCCAGTGTGTTGGTCAACCCTGCGGCCTGATCCAGGAAGGACCCGATCGTGGCGCCCTGGCCCTGAAGCGCCTCAATCAACTGGCCTGTCAGGGCGTTGACCTGATCCGGGTTGAGCGCCCGAAACAACGGCCGGAAGCCGCCCATCACCGAATCCAGATCCAGTGCCGGTTTGGTGCGCGCCAGCGGAATGGTCTGACCGGGATTGAGGATTCTGGGGCTGCCGGCTCCTTCCTCGAGCGACAGATAGCGGCCGCCGATCAAGTCGTCGTAGCGGATTTCGGCCCGGGTGCCATCGGTCAAAACCGCGGACGCGTTGGCGCTGAATTCGACCCGTACCGTTGCGTCGGGATTGATGGAGATGTCTTCGACCTTGCCGACCTCCACGCCGGCGACCCGGACCAAGTTGCCCTGCTTCAGTCCGGACACGTTGCTGAACTCGGCGTTGTAGGTCTTGCCCTCGCCGAATCGGAACTCCGCAAAGACTGTCAGCAGCACGAACGTGACCAAGCCACAGATCACAAAGAAGATGGCCAGGCGCACAATGACGCCTGTCAGGTTTTCCTTCACAGCACCTGTCCCCCTTCGAGTAGATTGGCGGCCGTCACGGTGAGGGCGGGCCGGGTTCCGCCGACGTCGGGTTAGGCTTTGCTGGAGGCATTCCCGGCCACAGGGGCACCCCGCCCGGCCCGTAAAGCGCTGCCCCGACGGGCGCCGCCCCGGGGTAGGGCTCTGGTCCGACCGCAGGGCCGGGGATGCACTGGCGGATGCTCGGCGGCCGGGGCAGGCCGCGGGTGACCGGGAAGAAGTCAACCCAGCAGGGATGCCCGATGCCGGGGTTGGGCCGCATGTCAAGGCCGGTTCCCCAACCGGTATTGGTAACCAACTGTCGCACCGGGAAGTTCTTCGTGGGATCCGGCAGCGACCCGCAACCCGGTTTTCCTCCAGGTCCGCCCTTCGCGGCGACAATGGGCAGGTTGTCGGGATACACATAGGGGTCGTTGCCCAGCAACAGGCCGACATCAAGCCAGATCGTGCGGCCGTCCCCGCCCCAGGCCGGCCGCGCATTGTCGAGGAACCACTTGGCTCCCTGCAGCATGCAGGTGTACTCGGGGTTGTACTTCAACAACAGGTTTGTCGTCGGCTCGAGGTTGTTGACCGACGCGACGAAGCTGTCTCTGCTTGTGCCGAGCAGGTTGGTTCCGGCCCTCGTGAACCCGATGGCGTTGAGCAGCAGGCTATCTAGCGCAGTCTTGTGATTCACGATGGTGACACTGGAGGTGCTGGCGGCGTTCAGGATAGCCACGATGTCTCGGGCGGCCGCGTCGTAGGTATCGCTGAAGCTTTTCAATGAACGCCAGTCTTGACGGATAGTGTCGCGACGCGCGTTGAGTGCCAGCAGAACCTGATTGAGGTCGGTGGTGGCCTGGCCTATCTGTTCCCCCCGCCCGCGCACCGCGTCGGCCACCGCGGTCAGCACGGCGTTGAGCTTTTCCGGATCGACCATGTTGAGCAGATCGACGACGTTCTCAAAGACCGTGTTCACCTCGGTGGTGACATTGCTGGAATGCAGCACCGCACCGGCGACTAAGTGCCGGGCACTGGGATCAGCAGGAGAGATCAGGTCGACGAATTTGCCCCCGAACACGGTGGTGACCTCGATCTTTGCCTCCACGTTGGCCGGGATGTATTGGAGCTGATCCGGGTCGATCTCCAGCGTGAGGCCGGCCCGGCCGTTGTCATCGTTGACCTGGGCTACGCGACCCACCTGCACACCGCGCATCATGACCTTGGCGTCGGTGTCCATGACCAGCCCCGAGCGATTCGATGTCAACGTCACCAGCACATAGGACCGGAAGGTTTCATCAAAGGACGCCGCCGCCACGAAAACAACCGCACCGATCGCCGCGAACAAGACCAGCGTCCACCACGCGTCGTGCAAACGGTGCAGACCTTGCCTGTGATTCATCCCGCTAGCTCGCCAGGTGGAAGTTGCCGGACTTGCCATAGATGGCGAATGTCATGACGACGATGAGCATCGACGCGACAACCATGGAGGCACGAACGGCGCGGCCAACGGCCTCGCCGACCCCGGCCGGCCCGCCGTGCGCCGTGTACCCGTAGAAGGTGCACAGAAGCATGATCATCACGGCGACCGCGGCGACTTCGAACAACGCCCAGAGCAGGTCGCTCGTACTGAGGAACGTGTTGAAGTAGTGGTCGAAGACGCCAGACCCCTGACCATAGACGACCGTGGTGCCGAGGCGAGCGGCCATAAACGCCGTGATGAGCCCCACAAAGAACAGTGGGATAGCCACCACGACCCCGGCCACCACCCGGGTGCTCGCCAGATAGCTGACGCTGCGGATACCGATCACCTCGAGCGCATCGATTTCCTCGTTGATCCGCATCGCCCCCAGCTGAGCGGTGCTACCGGCACCGATGGTGGCCGCCAGCGCGACCATGACAGTTCCTGGCACGATTTCTCGGGGATTGAAAAAGGCCGATGCGAAGCCCGTCAAGGCCTCCACGCCGACGGAAGCGAATTCGTTATAGCCCTGCACTGCCACAATTGCACCGGTAGTCATCGTCAAGAAGCCGACGATCACGACGGTTCCGCCGATCACCGCAAGAGCCCCGCTCCCCAACCCCATTTGCGCGATCAGCCGGAACAGCTCGCTCCTGTAGTGCATGATGGCATCGGGAACCCCGGCCAGTGTGGTGATGTAGAACCGCGTCTGCGATCCGATCCGATTCCATTCAGCCACCAGGGTTTTCGTCGTACGTTGTAGGCGCGGATGTAGGTTGCTCGGAGCACTAAGCGTCACAGGTTCACCTCACCATGAACGGCATGCCGACAGCGGTGACGATGATGTTGGTCACGAATAAGACGATGAAGGCAAACACCACCGTTTCGTTCACCGCGCTGCCGACCCCGGCGGGGCCGCCGCCGACCGAGATGCCCTTGTAACAGGCGATCAGGCCTGCCGCCAACCCGAATAGCGTCGCCTTGACCATCGAGATGATGACGTCGGCCATGTGGGTGAGCGTGGTGAGACCCGTCACCCACGCACCCGCCGAGACGTGCATAAGAAATACGGAGCAAAAGAACGCACCGATAAGACCCGCGGTGATCACCACCGAGGCCAGCGCCAGCGAGACGGTGGTCGCCGCCAACACGCGCGGAACCACCAGCGCCTGGATGGGGTTAATGCCCATTACCCGCATCGCGTCGAGTTCCTCGCGGATAGTTCGCGCACCCAGATCGGCGCACATGGCGGTGGCGCCGGCGCCCGCGACCACCAAGACCGTCACTATCGGGGCGCTCTGGTCCACGGTGAAGATCGCGCAGCCGGTGCCGGAAAAATCCGCGGCACCGATATCGGTCAGCAGGACATTGAAAAGGAACCCCGAAATCACTGCCCAAGGGATCGTCATCAATATCCCGGGGAGTGTCGATACCCGCGCCACGAACCAGCACTGGAGTAGGTATTCACGCCACGCGAAAGGTGGCTTGAACATAGTCACGAAAGTCTCCGCTGTCATCACGAAGAAGTCGCCCATCGCCCGGACCGGCTTGGTGGCCGGATGTAGCGTCACCATGCGTGCCGCCCCAACGCGGTCGGCAAATGGGCACATCGCCACTTGCATGGGCATGACGATGCTGTGTGGTCCAGCACACAGTCAGCCGAGGACATAGCAGGCACGATATCGACGTGATCAGCCTGGTAACTACCCTCGACAGGAGACACTTTTGTCTCTCGTCAGAGTGAAGTCTTGGGGGAGCTCGGCTGATCGAGTACGGCTCTACAGCGCACCCGCGGCAAGCCGCCGGGCACTCGACCGCCACACAGAGCAGGGCAGCCGTCGACCTGGTGAGGGATCGCTGTGGACTTTGGACCGAGTGAGGTAAATCGTGGCGTCAGAAGCAGATCGTCGGACCACATGCCCAATACTTCCAAGACGCCCTGAGGAATCGGCAGCGTAGAGCTCGCCAACCGATCGAGAGCGCGGCCCTTGTATTGCCGTGGTACGGCTGCGTCCAACAAAAACTCGCACGCAATTTCCCTTCTAGTTACCGGAGCGCCGCGCGACAATCAAGGCGTGGCGCAGAATCGCGGCGAGACCACACATTTCACCGGTTCTGCTACGACACCACCGGACTACACGGCAAGCGACTGCGGGTGCTGACTGACATGCCAACCAATGATGCCGGGTGGCCCCAAGATCATCTGCCCAAGGGCATCACGGACGTCGTTGCTATCGACAACGAACCCAGCGTCAATCTCAGCGTCCGAGTTCATCCGCCGCAGAATCCGAACTGCGTCGCCTTCGTCGCTTTCGATCAGCTTGCTATCTACGACGAGCAGTGAGCAGCTGGCAACTGTGCAGCGATGGGCTTACTGGGGATAGGTCAGCAATGCAGGCCCGAGATTCCCACGGGGAGTACGGTTTGGGAGTTAAATCGCCATGCCGCATGAATATCCCTGAGCCCGGTAGCCACTCCTGATACCCGTAAGGCGGCAGCTCATTCGAGCCGGACGGATACAATTTCGCACCGGGAAATCCGACTGCGATGCCCAGACGCTGGACCTAACTCGACGTACCGATTTGGATGGCCGTTGTCGTCTACGACATTCGCTGGCCCAAGGGCCCCCGACTCGAGCACCTTTAGACCAGGGAGTGCTCCCCGACGCGCCTGGAGCAACCCTATCCGCCGCGGACGGCTCCGGGGTGGCAGCCGCCATTCGCCGCAGCCACCCATACACCGTCTGACACCCACCACCGCACCTAGTGCATCCGAGCGCGCGGCGGACCGCGCGCTCGCCGCCTTCAGCACCGCACGCACGTCCCCCACTTTGACCCCCGCCAATTCAGCAATCGTCGCAACAGATTCACTGCACGCCTGAATTCATGTCACCGCTGCAGCACTGGCCTGAGGGTGCTCATCACGTCGCCGCACACCCTCTGCTCGCACTTCCTGGACGCGGTTTTCTCCCACTCGTCAACAGCCCCTAACCGTCCTAGTTCGACCAGAACGACACGGCATCATCGACGTTGCGGCGCTCGCACTTAGACGCGCTTCATTGGCTTTCACTTGCGCCTCGCGAACACGCTTGCGCGCTTGTGTTTCGAGTTGATGTTCACCATCGCTGAACCATATGACGCCGCCGGGCTTGGGCTCTACCACCAACTCCAACATCACCGCCGCGATCCCATGTCCCCCTTTGTCGCCGCCCCCTGTGTCCCAGTTCTTGAGCACACCAACATAACTCGCTCCACCGAGTTGGCGCTGCTCACCAACGCCGAACGCCACCACCATTTTTCAACCGCCCCACGCACCACACACCTCTTGCATTAAGGGCGTGAATCGGGCCGGTCTTTTCGTCCGTACGAAATTGGGTTAGTGTTTCCTGGTGTCGGATCGGCCTGTCTGTCCGCGTTGTCGGGCCGGGTTGCCCGCGGCTGTCGGTAGGGGCCGTCCACGGGTGTGGTGTTCGCAGGTGTGCCGCCGGGCCGCTTATGAGGAGCGTCGAGCTGCTCGGTCTGGGGCGATCGGATTGCGCGTCGAGCGTGTGGTGGAGCGGGTCGAAACGCCGGTGGTGCGTGTGGAGTATCGCGATCGCGTCGTGGAGCTGCACGCGCCATCGCCAGACCCTGCCCAGGCGGCCGCGATCGTGCTTGCCTCGCCCCGTGCGTGCCGCGATGTGCTCGACGGTCTGGCCGATGCCGCTACCCTGGGCAGTCTGCATCGTGGCGAGCACGACGCCACTGTGCGTGCAGCTGCGCGGCTGCTGACTGCGCTGCGGGCCGCCCGGCTGCTGGGTTAATTACCCGGGGCGCGGTCCCGTTCCCGCGGCGCCGCGCAGCGCGCCGCGGTCCTCCCGTCGCGCCCGGACGCGCTTCATCTGGTGCTGTCCTCGCGGCGCGCGCTGACCTCGGCAACGAGCTTGGCCGCGGTCGCCCGACGCCGTGGCGGGTTTGACGCGGCGGCCGCAAAGTCAGGCCACGGCAAAGAATTCGGCGACCGCCACCTCGGGTAGAACCTCGCACAACACCGCGACCAGTGCGGCTGTGCGGGCCTGCTGCACCACCTGGGCGTGGGTGTCAGCATCGGGGAGCTGCCAGTGTGCTCGGCCCCATTCGGTCACGGCGCGCTCTGCCCAATCATCGGCCAGCTCCGCCACCCGGTAGGCGACTTCTTGAGCGGCTTCGGCGACGAACTCCTCGCGCTCGGGGTCATCCCAACTCGCTGGCAGCCGCAAATGCCGGCCCAACACCCGGGTGAGCAACGCGGTGGGTATCAGATCGTCGTCCATACCGTCATTGTGCGCTGGCCGAACCTGTGTGGTAGGAATGCGCGCCCTGAAACGACCGGTGTCTGGTGGGCGGATCCCACTCGAGGAACGGTTGCACTGACGACGGGCGGCCACGCAGCGACTCGTGGGGATCTGAACTGCAGATCGTGAGCACGCTGCCGTTGCCACTGCACGCGTTGCGCGCTGCTCGCAACCGTCGACATCGCAATTCCGGAGGGTCCGGCACTTTTCGACGTTGCGTCATGCCGTGGCGAGTTATTTGCGGGTCACTGGTAGACGGCTTGCCGCGCTGCGCTTTACGCTGCGCCAATACCAGGCCCGGTGCGAACCGAAGCGACACTCGTTGCCCACCAAAAGAACTCAGGGCGCGTCGCGGTACGGCGTCGCACCGGGCCAGCGGCCAGTACCGGGAGGGGCCCAGCACGATGGGACGCAAAAGTCGCCACAAGCGCGAACGCAGGCTCGGTCAGGTGCAACCGACGCCCAAAGAAGCCGAACGCGCGATCGTCAAGGCCGAACGACGCACTCGCGACATCGCACCCACCGTCGAAGCCTATACACGCGTCGCGGCGAGCGGCCCAGCACAACTGGCCGCAGCACTCATCAATCGCCACACCACGCGGATCGACAATCTGGATGCTGTGGCCCAACGTTGCATGGACCACTGCGTTGCTCATCTGTTGGCGATCAGCGCATTGGACGCAGCTCTTCTCGGCGGAAGCCGTCAGCTGTGGTATTCGCCGCCGCATGAGAGCCGGTGGCCAACACACCTGTCCTGGAGTCTGGAAAGCACCATCGCGGCGCTGCGCTTGATGCTCGCCGGCCAAACCGTTGGCGCGGCAATCATTTTGCGGCAACAACTTGGCCGATGGACACTACTGCTGGCGCGGGCCCACCCCGTCGTGCAGCGCCGTTACGAATCGATCGAATCGTTTATCGCCAGAGCGTGGACACGCAGCGCCATCGACATGCTCGGTCAATGCACTGCCGCCGTCGGGGCAGACGACATCTTCGACGATATCGACACCCACCCACCCACCACAGGGGTGATCCGCACCGACCACGAGCATGTCCAACTCGGCGAGCGAGCCGTATGCCCCGCCCACGTGTATCACGAACTGTGTCAGCTCATCGACGGACAACCACCTGAACTGCCGACCGAGTGCGAGGTTGTTCACGACCTCGACGCCACGGACTCGCCGACCCGAGCTCTCTGCGATGCGCTGTCGCTGTGCCTTATGCATATGCGACTCGCCGCACCCAGAAGAGGTGCAGCGCCACCCGACCCCGACACCGCACGCGCACTCGGTTCGCTGTGGGCTCCCGAGCGGCCACCCGCCGTGCGCGCGGCGACACCATCAGTGCCGCTGTGCACGTCGCCGCTCCACCGGCCGACCGCGGCCCTGGTGCCGCTGGTGCGCACCGAACTGGCGTCCTCCACCAACATCAACGAACTCTTCCAGCGCTACACCGACTACCACGCAGTGCTCGCTGACAGATCCCGCGCCGAGCATCCCACGCCGCGAGAGCTCGCCGAACTCGCCTTCGCCGCGCACCGCTACATCAGATTCGCGATCACCGAGCACTCCCATGCCCTGGACCTCAACATCTCACAGGGGCGCCTCGGGATCCGCCACCATCTGGGCCCGCGGTCCGCGCAGATCTTGACCGCGGAATTCGCCGCGCTGTGCGCGCACTGGAACCAGTCCCGACCACACATCGCTGCCGCCGCCACCCAAATCTCGGCAACCCTGCTCTCGGGGTATTGGCTGTGGCTCGAAGAAGACGACCGCGCTATGGGAATCCTGCGCTGCACCCTGCACCACGCCGCGCGAATGCGGTTATGGCACACCAACCCCGACGCCGCCCAAGAATTGCAGACCATCCCCTCGACCACCCCGCGCCGCTGGCGCAACGTCGCAGGCTGGTCGCAACACCGCTCGCTCGATTTCTCGCTCTACGACTACGCCCACGCCAACCGCGAAAGCCGCATCGACGCCCCAGCCCTCCTCTTCCGCGATGACGACCACTACGCCGACGATTGGCTACCGCAGCGCCAAGCCCGAGAAGTAGCACTGGACAAAGTCACCACCCTCGCCGCCACCGAAATCATGAAAGTTGTTGACACACACCAATCACGAACAATCGCCAACACCATGCGCGAAGCACTGCACAACAGCGGACTCGACCTCCAGACCAGCCCAGCGCGCCGACAACCCGAGGGCCGCACGACGCCACCCGGCACGGCACACGACACCACCGCAACCCCCGACACACCACTTTTCGACTGACGCCGAGACCCGATGTCCACCAACGTGCAGGGGAAAACAGTCATCACAACAGGGTCGAACGCGGACTCGGTCTGAGGCAACCGACACCCGAGAACGCCGAGCGTGCCAGCACACACGCCGGACCCCCCGCTCAGTACGTCGCGCCCACCGTCAGAGCATACGAACGCCTGGCAGCGAGCGGCCCGGCACAACTCGCCGCGACACTGATCAGCCGCTACTGGGCTCGAATCGACAATCTCGATGTGCCAGCCCAACGCGCGATGAACCAGTACCTTCCTCATTTGCTGTCGATCTGCGAATTAGACGCGGTCTTTATCCGTCAAGGGCATCGGCTCACACAGCACACAACACCGCACGAGAGCCCGTGGCCGACCCACCTGTCCTGGGCGCTGCAAAGCACCATCGCGGCGCTGCGGTTGATGCTGGCCGGCCACACCGTCGGCGCGGCCATTGTTTTACGGCAACAACTGGGCCGATGGACTGTCCTGCTTGCGTACGGTGTCGCGCGTCGCGATGACGAACCAATCGAGTCGTTTATCGCCAGAGCGTGGACCCACGCCAGGATGCTTGGCATCGCCACCTACGCCCCCGACATCGCAGCCCGCGACATCTTCGACGATCTCGACGAGCACCCACCCACGACAGGTGTCATCGACACCGACCACCAGCACGTGCCCATCGATGGCCGGGCCCTATGCCCCGCCGCGGCGTATCACACACTGAGCACGCTCGTCGACATCGAACACGTTGATCAGTGCGCCCAGCCCGAAGCGGTGCACGACCTCGACGCCGAGGACTCGGCGACCAACACTGACCGCAGACCCGATGCCCTCTCCGACGCGCTGGCGCTGTGCATCATGCAGATGCGACTCGCCGCAGCCGCCCTGTGTCACACCCGACGCGACACCGACACAGCCCAGGCAATCGTCGACGCATCCGGGCACGAGCGGCCACTCATCGGCTACCGCTCGGATACCCAGCCCAGGCGACGCAAGTCTGAACTCCCGCAGCTCACCCGTGCCCTGGTACCCCTGACAAGCACCAGATCCGCCGCGCTGGAAAACATCGACCACCTCTCCAAGCTCTACACCGACTACCACACTGTGCTCGCCGACAGATCGCACTGCCAGCACCGCACACCACAAGAACTCGCCCACCTCGCCTTCACCGCACACCGATTCACCAGGGCCCTGGTTGCCCAAGCCGCGCACACTCACGATCGCCAGCTCGCAGACCAGCGCCTCCAGCTTCACCAACACCTCACCCCCACGTCCCCGCACATCATGACCGCCGAGTTCGCCGCGTTGTGCGCCCACTGGAACCAGTCCCAACCACCGATCGCCGCCGCCGCCACCCAAATCTCGGCAACCCTGCTCTCCGGATACTGGCTGTGGCTCGAAGACGACGACCGCGCCATGGGAATACTGCGCTGCACACTGCACCACACCACGCGATTACGCCTGTGGCACACCAACCCCGACGCCGCCCACGCATTGCAAACCACGCCTACCACCACCCCGAGCACCTGGATGCACGCCGCAGGCTGGTCACAACACACCGAACTCGACCACGCACTATTTGAGTTCGCCCACACCAACCGAGAAAGCCGCCGCCACGCCGCAAGAATCCATCTCGACGAGCACTACCCCAACTGCGACAACCCACTACCGCAACGGATAGCACGACAAACAGCACTCGACCAACTCACCGCGCTCGCCGCCACCGAAACCATGAAAGTTGTTGCCACACACCAATCACCAGCAATCGCCGACACCCTCCGCGAAGCACTACACCACCACGGACTCGACGAACAGACCAACCCCGCCCGTAGACAACCCAACAAACGCACCTCAGCACCCCGCACCAAACAAGACACCACCACGACCCCCGACATCACACTCCTCGACTAACCCGCCAACCTGAAATAGCGAGCAACAACGAACCGCAGAGGAACCGCGCCACTGCTTACCGAGTCAATCAACCTCGCGCGCGATCACAGCGCGAACGGCGACCCCACAAACACCACACGCACACCAACGATCGGTGCAGTTCGCAACAACGCCCTCCCGCATCGCATTTCGCAGAAAAGTAAAAAGCCTCACTTGTCCATGAACACCTCGACCGTCAAGGCTTCTGCGCCCAAGAGCCGCCTGCAGCGCGGGCGGTCACGTTCTGCTGAGGCACAAGCGGTGCTGCGCTCACTGGACGAGCAGTTGGCGTTGGTGGGGCAGGAACATGGCGAGGCTTTGGAATGGTCACCGCAAGAGCGCTTTCAAGTGGATTTGCTCGCTGCCGAGACTGACCGCACGGTCGATCTGGCGGCGATGTACGACGCCTGCGGTGATGACGTGAAGCTGCGGGTGAAGCTGTCGGCCGAGCTCAGGTTGTTGCGGCAATCGACAGCCCGAATGATCCGCGAGATCAAGACGGAGCTGCCGGAACGTCCGACGCCCACGGCGCTCAGGATAAAGGGCGCGGGGCGGCAGCGCACTTCACCCTTCGGCAGTCGAGGCGGGGCTGTTGTCACGTGCGGCTTCCGACGTCGATGTCAGACGCACGACATGGTGGTCGCTTAGAGTTCAACCTTTCAGTTCGGCACGGGCCGGCTATGCCCCTCCGTGTTGCTGAAACGCTAACGCGCAAATCCTGGCCAGTCCGCACTGAGATCGAAGACGGCGTCAGTCGAAGTGCCGCAGTCAGTTTGGTAAACCTCACCCGTGTCGTGCGCTGTAATCGAGACGAAGGGCAGCGTGGCTTGAATAGGGTTTTCAGCCCAGGGATTAACCCACAGCTTGGGCAGTCGCGCAGCGACTCTGCAGGGATAGATGTTTTCACCATCGAGTATTGCGCAGACGCGTGACCCGCGTTTCGGCGGACCTTGGCGCCAGTAACCGTCCCGCTTGCGCACGGATCTGACGGAGTCTGGTTGCCCTTCGTAGTACTCCACCGCTCCCGAGCCGAACAACGCTTCGGCCACTTCGTCTCCGTCAAGGAATCCTGAGGTGTTGAGGACGGCGACCATCAACGGCTTGTCTGGCAGTCCGTAATGTCCGCCTTTGCGTTTGACAACGTCGCGATAGCGCAGCATCTCGTTGTCGATCCACCCGCCGGTCATCGGATAACTTCCGATGAGACGGCCCCTTTCGCCGCGGGCTTCGGGGTTTACCGGCCAGGCGCCGTACTCGATAATCCATCCTCGTACGGGGAGCACGTATTCCGGGGCGCCCATCCCTGCGGCGATCTGCTCGGTCACTTCGTCGGGGTCCAGGGATGAAAGCCGGTCTTCGAGCGGTCGAACGATTTCGGCCGCCTTGGGTCTTTCCGCTCCGACTCTGCGAATCTCGATGTCTACCATGAAGTTCGGATCGTTAGCCTGATTCGTGGCTTCAAATATCCATGACCGCTCGCCGCCACCCTGTCCGTGAACCGGCCCGAGGCCTGATAGAAACACAATGCATTCGACATAGAAGCTGACCTCGTCACGCGTCACCAGAAAGTCTGGTTGTCGACTCGTGTTGGTCAGTTTAGGGTGGGTACTCACTCGGTATCCGAGGCGGCAAAATAGCGTGTAGGTGTACAACTCCCACCACGCGCCGATGTGCTGGGCATAGTCGTCGTTTTGGAGCCGGCCCCGCAAATCAGCTTGTGCGGCAACCGGGTAGTCGGCGAACCACTGCTCGATCAGGTTGCGAACCAACTCCCATTGTGGCCCAGCCACACGGTTGAGGAAGTCGTACGAGCTTTCCGTGTCGTACGCGGGTGCTGGATCTGTCCGAAGGAAGTCATCGAAGATTCGAGCCGTGCTCATTTGAGGTGTCGCCTACTCGACGTAGGTGTGCAGGATCTCGCCCATGTAAGCGCCTTCGGCGTCGTACAAGGGGCCGGTATCGAATCGGACCCGTGGTGATCGCGTTGATAGCTCGCAATTGTCGATTAATTCCAGCGCCTCGGGCACGCCGAAGATGAACTTGTGGCACTGTCTGACGACTTCGGCGTTGATCTTTCGGCTGTTTGGGTTGCGCCTCGGATCTTGGCTTTCTTGGGACATAACGAGCAACGCGTTGGGCGACAGTGGAAATCTGATTTCGTCGGCGGTGTCGATACCGGCCCCGCCGGACTGAGGTTTGGCGGACGGTCGTCGCCATTTGAGGACGGGGCAGTCGCTACTCAACAAGACCGGGGCATCGTACTTGTAAACCGTCCATCCCATCGCTTCTAGGCGCGGCGCGATGAGCGACACAGCGCCGCTGATGGAAATATTGAAAACCATTTCCTTAGTTGGGATTTCACCGTTCGGCATCCCGTTGACGAATGTCCACGCCGCTTCGACCTCGTTGTCGCTGGGCTGCGAACCATCCAGCCTGGCAATGAATTGAAGTACTGCATCTTTCGGAATGGGCCTCTCCTCCGTGGTCGCGGCGACGTCGCATACGAAGTTGCGAGCTTCGTACTCTTTAAGTGTCCTATTGAGCTGGATCGCAGCGAATACCGCTGCCAATGAACGGCGTTCGCCGCGGAGATCGCCAGCCGCGGTTAGCTCGCTCCGAAGGTCAGCCCACTCTTCTTCGATCTGCTGAAAGAATTCTTCGCGTGCCTGCGCGGCGTCACCGGTGCCGTAGATGTCGCTTGCGACGGCCACATTGGTGATGTTGGTTACCACGGTCCCGTCACGGTCGCGGCGCCGATACGCAACTTGGCCGGCGTCATTCGCCCACGCCTTGAGGTACGTCCTCGGGACGAAGTGCGGTCGGCGAGTACCTTGGGCCATCTGCATCTGCCTACTTGGCTCTTGGCGCTTTCTTCCCCTCAGATGCTTTTACTGCTGAGGACGCCTTCTTTGCCGCGACCTTCTTGGCTGGCGTTTTCTTTGCCGCGACCTTCTTGGCGGGTGTCTTCTTTGCGGCTTCCATCGTTGGCAGTGCTTTCTTTGCAGCCGGCGCGTCCGCAGGTGCCGATTTGTCGGCTGCTCCCACACCGTACGAGCCGGCAGGAGAGACCGATCGGTACAGCGAATCCAGAAAGGCCCTGCCTCCGAGTGCCTCTACCGCGCTAGACATGCCAGGCGGAACGATGGAGGTGCCCGGATGGTTTGCGGCTATGCTTGCTCCGATCGATGCCAGAGGCTGTTCGATACCGTGTTTGGTGAAGTAATCCTCACCTAGGAGTTGGGCAGTAATGCCGGGAAATGTGCCACCTAGCAGTCCGGCAACAATGGTGGGGTAGTTGTCACCTAGGAGTCCGGCGTTAATGCCGGGGTAGTTGTCACCACGGAGTCCGGCGCTAATGCTGGCTAACTTGTCGCCCAGCAGGCCGATCCCCAAATTTTGATCTTGGGTTGCAGCAAGTGCGGAAGCTACGCTAGCTACGCGTTCCGAAATATCCTGTGGTGGAGGTGTTTTCGCTCGTGGAATGTTCTTAACGGTTGTGATCGTCTCGTCATCCACCTTGGCATCAAGGTACGTCTTGGCCAAGAAGAGGAAGCTTGAAAGATTCGTTTGATGATAGGAATGCTCTGTCACGCCCCGCATTTCAACTATCAGCTCCGTGCACGGTCCGATCGTTTGACCGCGCACTTCACGGTACCAATCTCCCTTGCCTTCGTCATTAGTCACGAACAGAAGCGGCCGGTCTGACTGCCCGGCATGATCCAACAACTCAGCCCAGATCAGGTAATCGCCTGACGCGTCGTCCTTTTCCTTCTTATCCGCGAATCCCGGAGGTATCTTCTCGTCACCCCTTCTGGCTGCTTCGGCGCGACGTTTCGCCAATTCGTCTTCCGAGGGCTCTACGCCTAACTGCTCCGGACCTAACAGCTCATCCAGCGCCCGCTGTACAGGGTCGTTTTCCCTTGCCTCCCTGAAACTTATCGTGTGTTCTTCGCGCAGCTTATCCAGGCCATTCGCGAACGACTTGTTCGCCCGGTTAGACAACTGCTCGATTCGGCGACGCACCTCCGGGTCCCGGATCTTGTTCAACTGAGCCTGATTCACTTGAACACTCTCGAGAATTTCGCCATAGACGGCGTCGATACCACTGATCACATCGAGGCGTCTTCGCAGGAACTCGAAGCACACCTGGTACGGAACGAACAGACGGTCGCGGCTGTCGCGAAGCACAGACAGTATTTCTTCCCGCTGCTCTCGTCCCACCCGATAGAGGTCGAGCAAGACGTTGGTATCAAAAGCGATGGTGCCCGTTTCGAGTATCTTTTGGATTGCCTCATCGTCGGGCGAATACCACTGTGGCAATATCGATTTCACGTCGTGCGGTACCTCATCCTTGGCGGTGGCGGTGGCGGTGAAGCCGGGCTTGGTCGGATTGCGCTCATTAGTGAGTCTAGGGTGGCGACCACATTTTGGACTTCCGGGTCAGGTCATCCGGCCGGACGTGCCTCGAACGCGCCGTATGGCCCTCTGGGGCCAGTTTCGTTCAGGTTCCAACTCACGGATCATCCTGGAAAAGTGAATCCACTCAGGTCCGGCGTCCGGTTGGGTTGTATGGCGTAGCGGAAATCGACTAGATGCTCGCGATTCAGAGGCCCCTCACGTGAGTAGACCTTGTCGATGTAAACGAGCGCCCAGAAGCCGTTGCGGTTTTGGAGCACAAAGGCATCGCCGACGTTGGCATAGACGACCCGGTTACTTGTTTCGAATTGAGACACGTCCGCCAGTAGTTCGGTTCTTTCCCGCGGTCTGTTGATGACCGCGACGTTGGCGATGTCGTGAGGATCGCGGTATATGCGGGCCTGGGTGCGAAGCCAGTCGAGGTTCAGCGTGAACTGCGAGTCCCCAGACCCGAGCTTGTAGTTGCCACTGTTCTGTGAAGCCACGAACTCGACGTCTCCCTGGAACGCAGGACTATGCCAGCGGTCAGGCGAGTTCCTGATAGCCAGGCTCGCCTCCACCGCCGTGCGTCCTTCGAACGGGTTCGGGCCGAGCGGCGGTACGGCGTCGACGGGCACACCGTGGATGTCGCGGAGAAGCCGTTCATAGGCGGACTCCTCAATGCTGGCATCGCGGAAGTCTTCCCAGAGCCGGCCACTAAGGAACGCAGGCAGCACGGCCTCCGGGTTGTTTCTAATGATGGGGATGACCGCATTGGAATCCAACCGTTCGTACAGCCTCGACGAAAGCATCTGCGCCTCGACACCCGCGCCACCGCTACGGTCGTCGCACTTGCGGCTGTAAGTTTCGGATACAACAGCGATTACTCGGTAATCGTCGCTAGCAGCGCGCTCCATGAACAGCGAGAGGTTGCAGCCCAACGTGACATCCCATCGGTCGAGACAGACATCAACCCCGTTCCCGCGCAGTCTGGTGGCGAGCTTTAGAACCCAGTCCTCATGCTCCTCACCGTCGTGCGAATAGGACATAAACACTCGAGGTGCAACGGCGCTCACGCGCCCTATTCTGCAAGATAACGGCCGGCCGGAGGGTGACGTGTCGCGATCGCGGTTTGCGCCGGGTCTAGCCCGATGGAATCTGCGGAACCATTTCGTCGAAATCTTTGAAGGTATCCCACCCGAAACCCATTCGCTCCCACCAATTCTCGGCGAACTCTCGTGACTTCTCATAAGCGAGATTGGCGCCGCTCGCGGAAAGCATATGGTGCGGAAACCAAGGATTCCCGGTCAGAAGTGGATTGGGGGAGAGGCGGGGCCTCAAGCCCCGCTCAAGGTTGCTGACCTCATCGCTCCATTGCATTTTCGGCTTGAAGTGCACCAAGTCATTACGAAACCTGATGACGTGAGCGACGATCTGCCCAGGCGCCTCACCAAGGTTCATCGGCGGCTGATCGACACACGTCAGGGCCACTTGATATTTATCAAGGGTTGCCAGTGACCGTTCAATCCGATCGTTCCGCCACAATTGTCGTAGCCTTCCGATGGACTCGTCAGACAGCCCTTCGAGGTGAGGGTTCCGGCTAGGCAACTCAGGGTCGTCGTCTTCTGCGTCCTGCCACACGCTGTTCACGAGGGCCTCAAGGAACGCCACGGACTCGAGGACGGCGCCCAGTGCGAACGCTCTGACTTCTCTGTCGATACCGCGAAACCCCACGTCAACTAGCTCGGCTTCCCGCCTCCCGCAGAGTTGTGCCATGTGGCGGGCATTCCACAGGTGCTCCATCGTGAAATAGTCACGGACACCGACCCTGGCGACCCCCATAGTCACACGCATCCTTGCGGGCTCCGGCTGAATCTGGATCATTACCGAGAACCTAGTATCTCGTCTGACGCAGAGGCTCGGTAGGAAGTAACCTGACCATCTGCCACGGCAGTGAAGTGCGCCTGGCGCTGACGTACCGGCCGCACGGGCGCGATTGGCGCCGCGATCAGTGCGCGGTGTTCGTAGTCGGCCCGGTAGCGATGGCAGCGCGCACGCGCATCCGGCGGTCGACCATGAACGCGCACACCACAACGAGCATCGGCACGAAGAACCACGGATAGGCCAGCAGTACTCCGACAACCGTGTACAGCGCCGCCAGCCCGAAGAACACCGCGGCGCAGACCGCGGCGGCCTGGTGCCGGTCGGCCCAGTTGCGACGCTTCGATTCGAACCCGCACCGCGGGCACGCGCGCCTAGCCACTGACCCACCGCCGAACCTCCGCGGCCGCCTCAAAAGCTCGGAGGGGCGGGAGATCAGACGCCGATCGTCGGTGCGTGCTCGCTGTTGTCGACGCTGCCGTCGGGAAGCTGGATTGCGTTAGTCCGTACCGAGGCGATTACCTCGGCTGTACCATTCAGGACGACGCACTCGGGCCCATGCAGTGAGCGGCACTCGTTGTTCCAGAATGTCGACGCGTCATCAGGGGCTGATGCGTCGGCTGGAAGCGGGACGTCAGGGTGCGGGTTGGCCGGGGGTTGGCTGGTCACGGCTAGCTACCTCTCGATTGGGTTGCTAGCGCCGCAATCGGTTAGCCCATATCTGGCCCATGTCGCTGATTTCAGCCCTCAGAGAGAGGGCTTGAACACCACGAACTGGTGCGCGATACTGGGATTGAATCAGTCACCGCGCCGGGCCTCGTCGCACTCCCCTCCTGTCCCGTTCAGTGTTTCGGACACGATTCATGGATGACCGCTGTTATGCGTCAGCTATATACGTGTAACTCGCTCTCGGCCAGACGCGCCGGCAATGCGGCAACATGCCGACACATCTCATGGATGGTCGCTGAGATAAATCGGGGTGTGGCACGTCGGCCTCGCGTCGGAAGGCGGCGTAAAGCACAGCCCGGTTCGCCGCCTCGGCGTAAGACCGGATCCCGCCACCAAGCAGCTCCGGAACGGTATGGCCGGCGCCTTCCTATGGTCGGTGCTTGGTCGGTGAACGCGCGACACACCGTGGTTCCGAGTGGCACCGGATGGTGCTAAATTGGCTGCTCACGGCACCCTTCGCCTCCCTCATGAGGAGGGATCTCAGGCTCTCCTAAAGCCGGTGTCGCAGGTTCGAATCCTGCCGGGGGCACCACGCGGGATGGGCCGCCTAGAACGTGACGTTGCCCGAGGGCTTCAGGGTCAATCCGTGTTGCCCGACGCTGGTGTCCAGACACGCGACCAGCAGTCGCTCCCGACGGCGCAGGCGACGTTCTGATGGGTCAACTTCTGCCCGGCAGCAAGCAATGTGCCGGAATTGAACGACCCGATGGAGCTAACCGTGCGGCAAGGCTGCGGGGGGAAGAGGCCGCCGGCAGTGCTCAGTGTGTCCTCCCGTTCATGGGCTGATCTTTAAATTGTCAGGAAATTTAAAGGATTCAGCGCGGGAGCGGAGGACTAAAGTTGGTGTCGGTGGGCCATAACGCTGGGGAGGCTCCGATGATCCGAAAATCAGCAGCGATATTGATGGCCGTTGAGTTTCTGACACTCAGCGGGGCCGTCGCTCGCGCCGACACGCAACCGACGCCGACGCCCGGACCGGCGTGGAACGCGCCGAAGTGTGTGACGTTCGACGGCACTCCGCCACTAATCGTGAACTACCTGCCGTGCGGGTGGACGACGGACGGCAGGCATTGGATCCCGCGACCACCCAGCTAGTGACGGGTTCCCTAGTGACCGGTTACCGGTGAAACCAGTTGACCCTCAACATAATCCATTGGCGTACCGGCGCCATTCCCCGCGTCGCGATACGCGACGGTGGTGGCGAACAGCCGGCCACCCCGAATGGTCCCGAGAATCACGACCCTGTCATTGACGGTGAAATGCGGTGCAGCGGTGCCTTGTTGACCGCTGCCATGGGCGATCACGGTGGTGTCCGGGGTGACGAGATACGTCTGGGTGTATCCGTTTGCACTGCGCGCGGTCACCGATCCGACGGTGGCGGCAACCACGGCCCCTTCCTGACTCACCGGCTGGGACGCGCGCGGAGGCTCCTGAATCGCGGCCACGGTCCGCTTGCCGGGTTGCGCCCCGTTCATCACGAGCGCGAACAAGCAGGCCGCACACAGCAGGAATTGGACCAGCACCTCGCAGCCACCCGCGATCGCGGAGATCCCGCGCCTCGGAACATGTTTGCTTGAGAATTCCCCCATGCGGTGTTTGGCAACCACAACTACCCCCCGCGGTGTCACACCGACAGGTCTCGGCGCCCACCAAACTCAAAACGTTGACCTGGAACTACCCGAACTAACGCACCGGTAAACCGCCGCCCCGGTTAGGCTGAATCATGGCGGCGGACGACCCGGTGACCGTGCTCAGCGAAGACGAGAGCTGGAGTTTGTTAGGCAGCGCATCATTGGGCCGATTCGTCATCGTCACAGACGGGCGTGCGGAGATCTTTCCGGTCAACTTCGTCACTCAGCGCCGGACTCTGCTGTTCCGAACCGCCCCGGGAACCAAGCTCTACCGAGCGATCATGAGCGATCAGGTGGCTTTCGAGGCCGACGGCTACACCGACGTCGAGGGTTGGAGCGTCATCGTCCACGGCAGGGCGCATCTGCTGACGGCAACCGCCGAAGTCCTCGACGCCGAGGAGGCACCGTTGCGGTCGTGGCCTGCAACGGTGAAGCCTCACTACGTACGGCTGATCGCCATGGAGGTCTCCGGGCGCCGGTTCAGGTTCGGTCCCGAGCCGCGGCAATAATCGGCGAATGCACCGCGATCAGATCCACGCCGAGATCGCGCAGGAGCGTCGTCGCATTGCGGATCTGATCGATAGCCTGGACGACGAGCAGCTGGCGACCGACAGTTTGTGCTCGGGTTGGGACATCAAGACCGTCGCGGCCCATCTGCTGACGCCCTTGGTCGAGGGCGCCGTTTGGCCTACGCTGCTCGGCTTGCTGCGCGGCAGCTTGTCTCGGGTTGTCGACGAACGGGCGCGCCGCAACGCGCAAATGCCGGCTGCTGAGATCGCGGCGACGCTTCGCGAGCTGGCCGACCATCAATACTGGTATCCCGGGCCGCACGCACCGTCTGCCCGGCTGTCCGAGATCCTGACCCACAGCGCCGACATCAGGATCCCGCTGGGGCTTAGCTTCCAGCCCGATCCGCAGCTACCGGCGACGACGCTGGACTTCCTGACAACTCCGATGTCGGTGGGGCTGCTGCCGTTGGGCCGCTTGGGGGGACTTCGCCTGCGCGCTACCGACGTCAACCGCGTCTGGGGCCGCGGCGATGAAATCCATGGGCCTGCAGCCGAATTGATGCTGGCCTCCTTCGGACGCACCGTGGCGCTGGATGCGCTCGACGGCCCCGGGCTGCCCGTGTTGCGACAGCGGATCTCCGGTTAGCGCCTGCGCGCGACGGGCAGTATCGAAGACGTCAGCCGACGAACGCGGGCATCGAGTCCCACCCTCGCACCGTGGACGTCCGTGATCGGCGTGCATTACCGAGATCGATCTGCCACTCCGGGAATCGCTTGAGCACCTCCTCCAACGCGATCCGACCCTCCAGCCGGGCCAGCGGGGCACCGACGCAGAAGTGGGCGCCCCGACCGAAGGTCAGATGGCCGCCGGGCTTGCGCCGAATATCGAAGTGATCGGGATCGTCGAAGTGGCGCTCGTCGCGATTCGCGGAGGCCAGCATGACCAGCAGCGCGCTTCCTGCCGGCACGGTCTGCTCTTGGAACTGGACATCGTCGGTCGCGACATACCGGGCCACATGCGGGCCGGGCGGCTCGAACCGAAGGAGCTCTTCGATCGCAACCGGGATGAGCGAGTGGTCGTCGGCCAGCTCCTTGCGCTGATCAGGATGCTCGGCCAGGACCTTGCCCATCCATCCGAACAATCGACCAGTCGTCTCGACTCCGGCACCGGCAACCACGGCAAGGAAGATCAACAGTTCCTGTTTGGTCAGGCGGCGCGTGGTGCCGGTCTCGTCCTCGAACTCGACATTGAGCAGCTCCGTGATGAGGTCGTCGGATGGATTCTTCTCGCGCCACGCGACGTACTCGGTGAACATGTCGCCGTCGAAATAGTGATCCTTGTCGACCGGCAACGGCTTGCCCGGCTCATTGCGCAATACCCGATGCGCCTCGGCCCGCACCGAAGGTTGATCGGCATCCGGGATGCCGGCGAGCATGCCGATCGTCCGCATGGGAAGTTCACGGCCTAGATCGAGGACGAAGTCGAAACTTTCTCCACCGACCAGAGGGTCGAGGCATGCCGAACAGAAGGCTCGGACCTTATCTTCAAGCGCACGCATCTTCTTCGGCATGAAGGCCCGCGACACCAACGCCCGATGGATCGTGTGCAGCGGCGGATCTTCGTTGATAAATACCCCCGGTGGCATTACCGGATCGGTCTTCACCACCTCAAGGATGTCGCCCTTCGCAGAGCTCAGCCTATTCGGATCTTTGAGCGCTGCCTCGACGTCGGAATACCGGCTCACCCCCCAAAAGTCGTGACGCTCGTTGAAGTAGAGCGGCACCTCGTCTCGCAGCCGCCGATACACCGGGTAAGGGTCGAGGTCGATCTCGACATCCCAAGGGTCGTAGTAAATGTCCTCGCTCAACAGCCCTCCTCATCGGTGCCTGTACGACCATATAGCATCTGCTGTACGATCGTACAGTCAAATGCGGACGGAGGAAGGCTACGTGAACGATCGCTTCTCCCTCGAAGGGCGAGTCGCACTGATCACCGGTGGTGGCACGGGAATTGGCCGGGGAACCGCGCTGGTGCTCGCCGAGCATGGGGCCGACGTCGTGCTCGCCGGCCGACGCCCGGATCCCCTTGAGGCAACGGCCAAGGAGGTGCAGGCACTGGGTCGGCGAGCGCTCGCGGTACCTACCGACGTGACAACTGCCGAAGCATGCCAAGGGCTCGTCGATGCGACGCTGCAGGAATTCGGCCGCATCGACATCCTGGTGAACTGCGCGGGCGGCGCGGAAACGAAATCCATCTTGAAATGGCCGGACGACGACTTCGAGCGCACACTCGCACTCAACTTCAGTGCCGTCTGGCATCTTTCGCGCGCGGCAGCCAAGCCGATGCTGGCCCAAGGCAAGGGAGCCATCGTCAACATCTCGTCCGGAGCCAGCCTGTTGGCCATGCCGCAAGCCGCGCCGTACGCTGCCGCCAAGGCGGCGGTCAACAACCTCACGGGCTCGATGGCCGCGGCCTGGACCCGCAAGGGCATCCGTGTCAACGCGATCGCCGTGGGGGCCGTCCGTGCGGCCACCCTGACAGACGACGCCGCCCGCTACGGCCTCGACCCCGAAGCGATCGCTATGACCAACGGTATCGGCCGACTCGGTGAACCCGACGAAATTGGCTACGGCGTGCTGTTTTTCGCATCCGACGCGTCGAGCTTCTGCTCGGGGCAGACCCTGTATATGCACGGTGCGCCCGGCCCGGCCGGCGTCTGACATTGCATGACTGCGACCCATTCGGGAGATGTGGCGTGACCAAAAGCAATCGACTGATTGTCACCCTGCTGGTGATGAACGCCATCGGCCATAATTTTCACGGCATTTGGCGCCATCCAGGGGCTCGCACCCGCGAATTCAACACTCTAGACTTGTGGGTCGATTTGGCGAAGAAGGCGGAGCAGGCCAAGATCGACGCGTTCTTCTTCACCGACCTGCTGGGCATACAAGGCGAGTTCAACGGCTCCCGCGACGTCATCTTCGAGCAGGCGATGAACGTCCCGATCGGGGACTGCAGCATGTTGTTGCCGGCCATAGCGCACGCGACGACGGACATCGGCCTCATGTACACGAGCTCCGTCATCCAACATCACCCGTTTGTCTTCGCCCGCATGGCATCCACGCTGGATCACCTCAGTAACGGGCGGGTCGGGTGGAACATTGTCACATCCGCCAACGAAAAGGCATTTCGCAACCTCAGCCTGCCGGGCAACCTATCCCACGAGGACCGCTACGCCTGGGCCGACGAGTACGTCGACGTGATGTACAAACTGTGGGAGGGTTCCTGGGACGTCGACGCGGTCAAAAATGACCCGACAAACGGGGTGTACGCCAATCCGCGAAAAGTGCACGACATCAATCACATTGGCGAGCGCTACCAGGTCGAGGGCTTCAACCTGATGCAACCATCCCCACAGCGCGTCCCCGTCCTAGCACAGGCCGGTGGTTCCCCCGCGGGGCTCGAGTTCGCCAGCCGTCATGCGGAGCTCATGTTCCTCTCGGCGTCAACGCCCGAGGCCATCGCGGCCCAGGTGGGGACGGTCCGCGGCAGTGCCCGCCAGTACGGGCGGCACGACTCCGACATCAAATTCCTGCTCGGAATGATGGTCATCGTCGGCTCGACAGACGAAGAGGCCAAACGAAAGTGGAGCGAGCTCGAGGAGTTCCGCAGTCCGGAAGCCCAGACCGCCTACTTTTCCAGCCTCAGCGGCCTAGACCTGGGACTCTACGATCCCGAAACTCTGCTCGAGGACCTCGTCGATCACATCCCCGGAATCCGCGGTGCGTTCAACGCGCTCATCAACGGGTGGCCTGCAGGAAGCAAGCCGACGGTGCGAGACTTCCTGACTTCGTTGCCGCGGATGCAGACGCTGGCGGGAACGCCCGAACGGATTGCCGCACGACTCATTGAACTACAGAACGCCGGCGTGGACGGCGTCCAGCTGATGAATGCGCTGCTGCCCGAGACCTATGACGACTTCTTTGAGTACGTCGTACCGGTGCTGCAGGACAAGGGCATCATGCAGAGCGATTACCGGGCAGGTACGTTGCGTCAGAAGCTGTTCGACACCGAAAACCCCCATATCGCCGAGCGCCATCCCGCCTTCGGCTACCGAGGGATGTTCGGCTGACGCTTAGGGCAGCTCGGGAGCGAGCTACCAGCGGGCCGGTTCCGGCGTATCCATCGTTAGGGGGCGCTCGTAGGACAAGTCGTGACGATCGCGCGTACCGATGAGGTAGCCCTGTCGCTTGAAGAACTTCGACTGCAGCACGCGGGCATCAGCCAAGAACATTCCCTCCACCGTCGAGCGGCGAATCGCTATGCGCCACTTGCCGCCTCGTCGTTCCAACCGATCCACATAGCGGCCCGTGATGAACTGCGCACTGCCGCCGTCGGAACCGATGAGGACCACGATGACATAACTCTCGGCATGCGCTGTGTCGCCGTCGATCTCGCAGGTGTGCGTCGTGATGTTGTGCGTATGGACTATCGATGTCTCGGCGTGGGTCTTGTTCGCCCACTCCCCATAGTCGGCCCCCGAGTTGACGACCACACCGTGCTCGTCCACACCGTCATCGTGATAGGCCGAACTGATCAGGTCCACATCGTGGCGGTCACAACCCCGCGCGTGGCGTGCGACGCAGTCGAGAATTGCGGTGCGGTCGAGCAGATACTGGACATCGCTGCGCAGCAGGCTTAGGTCAATGTCGGCGCTCATGAGTCTCCTCGTCGTCCGGGAGCGCGCCGCCTAAAGCTAGGCGCGGCCGCGCGCGTATGAGACTATACGACTGTACAGCACCTGGCGAGTGCGAAAATGGTCTGACCCGGACCAGTGAGGTGACCGTGAAAGCAGCAGCCCGTCGCGTTGGCGCTGAAACGTCCACAACCCGCGATGCGCTTCTCGAGTGCGTCGAGACGATGATGCTCGACGAAGGGTACGCGAGCGTGACCTACCGCGCGCTAGCAGCCAAAGCCGGAGTGACTTCAAGCCTTGTTCAGTATTATTTCCCCTCCCTCGACGACATTTTTCTCGCCGCTATCAAGCGCTATTCGGAACGCAATCTGGCGGTGTTGGCCAAGGCGCTGGAAGCGCGCTCCGACGATCCGTTGCATGCGCTGTGGGACTTCAGCTGGGACGAGGCCACCGGCGCGCTCATGACCGAATTCATGGCGTTGGGCAACCATCGTAAATCGATTCAGTCTGCGATCGCCGACGTGACCAACCAGGTGCGGCAAATCGAGATCGAGGCCTTAACGCGCAGGTTCGGCAAGGGAGCCCGCCTGGAGGGCGACCTCTCGCTGGGCGCGGTCGCACTGCTGGTGACGGGCATCCCAAAATTCTTGAACCTGGAAGAGGGCGTGGGAGTCGACGGCGCCCACGACGAGGTGATCAAAGCGATCGAGAAATACCTCGATTCCATCGAGACCCGATCCGCTCGCCGCAAGCGGAGGCCCACCCAGTCGCGTAGGTGAATGCGATGACCTCCCCCGGCCGGGCGGGCGCCCGGCGCACCGAGAAACTGCAGGCGATCCTCAGTGCCACTGAGCGTCTCATTCTCGACGACGGCTACGCAGCGATCACCTATCGCAGTGTGGCAACCGCGGCCGACGTCGCCCCCGGTTTGGTGCAGTACTACTTCCCATCGGTCGACGACTTGTTCGCCGCCGTCCTGCGTCGGTCCACCGACCAGGTCATCGCCGAGCTCGGTGCCGCCACAAGGTCGGACAAACCGCTGAGGGCCGTGTGGGCCTACGCGAGCGACCGCCGAGGTTCTGCGTTGCTTCTGGAGTTTCTCGCGATGGCCAATCATCGTCCACAGTTGCGAACGGTCATCGGCGAAGGCGGAGAACGAGTTCGGCAAGCCCTCTTGGCCGCGGTCGCGGCCCGGTGGGAAGCTGATGGTCGAGATCACGACGGCGTGCCGGCAGCCGCGGCACTGTTTCTCCTGGTGTGGATCCCCAGAATGGTCTTGCTCGAGGAGACGTTGGGCACGCTGACTGGGCACGCCGAGACCCTCGCCATGGTGGAACGCTTCCTCGACGACGTCGAGCCCCTAGAGGAATAGCCCGCCCGATCCGTTAGGGCCAATGAGTTGACGAGGATGCGCTGTACGGTTGTATAGTGTTCTTTGTACAAATCGCCAAAGTTATCGATTCGGAGGTGCCATGCCCGGCACAGCTCATCCCCTGACCGAAACCGTGGGCATCGAGATCACCGGCTGTCGACCCGCCGAGCTACTGACCCTCGACGCCGCCGCGGACACCCGATCCGCGCTCGACCGCCATGGCGTCGTCATCTATCGGGACTTGCACATCAGCGACGATGAGTTGGTTGACTTCAGCCGTCTCCTGGGCACCGTGGTCCTCCAGCCCACCGGCGAGCACAACCACCCCGAGATACAAACCATCACAATGGATCCCAACAAGACCAATGCTCTTCTCGCGTCGTACCGACAGGGCAACTTCCACTGGCATATTGACGGCGCCACGGAGTCGATCCCGCAGAAGGCGACGCTTCTCACCGCCCGGGAGATCGACCCCGCCGGTGGCGACACCGAGTTCGCAACCACCTATGCCGCGTACAGCGCCCTGAGCGAGAGCGAACAGCGAGAGCTCGACAGTCTGCAGGTTCTCCATAGCTTCGCCCAGGCTCAATCGCTGGCGAATCCAGATGCCACGGAGCCAGAACGCGCATCGTGGGACCGGGTGCCTACCCGGGTCCACCCGCTCGTGTGGACGCGGCGCAATGGCCGTAAGTCAATGCTTTTGGGGGCAACCGCCCAAGAGATCGTCGGCTGGCCGGCATCGAAAGGACGCGCACTGCTCGACAAACTCTTGGCCTGGTCGACGCAGCCCCGATTCACGCTGCGCCAGAAGTGGCAGAAGGGCGACCTCGTCATCTGGGACAACACTGGAATGCTGCACCGGGCCTTGCATTTCGAGCCCACGTCGGTGCGGCTGCTGCATCGCACCACACTGGCGGGCGAAGAGTCTGTTCAGGGCTGACCCGAGCCCGCACGGGTGACCACGTCCGCGATGTGTGCTATACAGTCGTACAGGATGTGCAGTACGAGCGTACAGCAGGAGGCTCCGTGGGTACGGCGAATCGGGTAGCGGTGGTTACCGGCGGCGGGTCCGGCATTGGACGGGCCGTCGCGGAACACCTCGCCCGGCACGGACGCCGAGTTGCCGTCCTTGACAACAACGGCGATGCGGCCAACGAGGTGGCGGGCCAGCTGCAGGCCGACGGCGCGGAGGCCATCGGGGTCGCGGTCGACGTCTCAGACCCGCAAGCCGTGACCGCGGCCTTCGAGACGGTACGAAACTCGCTGGGAGCCATAGAGATACTCGTGACCAGCGCCGCCATCGCCGGCTTCACACGGTTCGACAAGATCACCTTCGACGAATGGAATCGCTATCTGGCGGTGAACCTGACAGGTACGTTCCTTTGCGTGCAGGAGGCGCTGTCAGACATGGCGGCGGCCAAATGGGGGCGCATCGTGACCATTTCGTCGGCCGCAGGGCAAAAGGGAGCAGTTGGGCAGGGCCACTACTCCGCAACCAAGGGTGGCGTCATCGCCCTGACCAAGGCCGTGGCCCAGGAATACGCCTCACGTGGGATCGCGATCAACACCGTCCCACCGTTCGTCATTGACTCCCCCATGCTGCGGGAGCAACAGCTCACCAAAAAGTTGCCTCCCACTGAGGTTCTGGCAAAAGCGATCCCTGCCGGTCGGCTGGGGACGGGCGAGGACGTCGCGGCGCTAGTTGCGTTCCTGTGCTCGGACGAGTCGTGTTATGTCACCGGCCAGGTCATCGGCGTTAACGGTGGCGCCGTCCTATAGGTTTGTTAGACAAGGCAATTCGATCAGTACGACTGATTTCATGAACGGAGAGACGGTGCGGGTACGAGTCGACCCGGCGCAGTGCCAGGGCCACACATTGGCCTCCATGATCGCGCCCACTTGGTTCGAGCTCGACGACATCGACGGTCACGCCTGCGCGGTCGAAGACGAAGTTCCAGTGCAGCTTCTCAGCCAGGTGCGCGAGGCGATGCAGTCGTGTCCCGAGCAGGCGATCGTTGCGGCAGTCGAAAGCGGGGTCTTATCGTGAGTAGCCCGCGGCCGTCCTATCATTTCGACCGCCACGCCCCGCAGTACCGCCAAGACTTCTTGACCATTACGCGCGAGCTGCAGCAGAAATGTCCGCTCGCGTGGACCGACACCTATGGCGGGCACTGGGTCGCGGCGGGCAGCCGTGAAGTCTTTGAGCTCGCACGATGCCCACATGTCTCCAACGATCACGACGTGCGCGATGAACGCCGTGGCTACAAGGGCATTTCGATCCCGACGATGATCGAGGCGGAGAATTTCCGCGGCGGCATGCTCGAGATGGATGACCCAGAACACCGGTACTACCGCTCGGCGCTCAATCCGTACTTGTCGCCGGCGGCAGTGAAACGCTGGGAGCCGTTCATCGACGAGATCGTCCGCGCGTGCCTGGACGACCGCATCGAGACGGGCAGTATCGATTTCGTCGACGACCTGGCCAACATCGTGCCCGCGGTGCTGACCCTGGCGATGCTCGGGATCCCGCTGTCGAAGTGGCGCATCTACAACGAGCCTGCGCATGCGTCGATTTATACGCCGCCGAATTCACCCGAGGCAGCGCGCGTGCGCGATCTCTACCTGGCGATGGGACTGGATCTCTTCGTAAACCTGACCGAGATACGGGAACATCCCCGCCCGGGCATCATCGACGCACTCGCGAGACTGCGCATCGACGACAAGCCGCCAGACGATATCGAACTGATCGGCATGCTGAATCTGCTCATCGGCGGGGGGTTTGACACCACTACTGCGCTGACGGCGCATGCGCTCGAGTGGCTAAGCGAGCATCCTGGCCAACGGGAAAGTCTCAAAGACGGTGACGCGACACTGCTGAACACCGCGACGGAGGAATTCCTGCGGTACTTCACACCCGCACCCGGGGATGGGCGGACCATCTCGCAAGATATGCATCTCGGCGGGACCCCGCTCAAGGAAGGCGAGAGACTTTGGCTGTCTTGGGCCATGGCCAATCGCGATCCCGCGGTTTTCACCGATCCGGATGACGTCGTCCTCGATCGAAAGGGGAACCGGCACTTTAGCTTTGGCCTTGGTGTGCACCGCTGCATAGGGTCGAATGTGGCGCGTACCGTTTTCAAATCCATGCTGACGGCGGTCTTGGACCGACTGCCGGACTATCGATGCGACCTGGCTGGAACAGTGCACTACGACACCATCGGGGTAATCCAGGGCATGCGGCACCTTCCGGCCGCGTTCACCCCGACGCACCGACTGGGGGTGGGTCTGGACGAAACGCTTGACCGGCTGCAGTCGATCTGCGACGAGCAGGGACTTGCTCGACCTATCACCGAACTCAAAGACGTCGCCGTCATAGCGGATTGATTCGCAGTAACCGGGAGAACAACTGATGTCAGACACTGGCCACATCGCCGTCGTCACCGGAGCCAGCAGAGGAGCCGGAGCCGGCATCGCGCGGGCGCTGGGAAGCCACGGGTACACCGTCTACGTGACCGGCCGAACCGAAAGCGCAGGAAAATCAACGCTTTCCGGCACCATCCACGAGACAGCCACCCAGGTGACCGCGTCGGGCGGGAAAGGGATTGCTGTTCGCGTCGACCACGCCGACGACGACCAGGTGAGCGATCTCTTCGAACGGATCGGGCGCGACCACGGCAGGATCGATGTGCTCGTCAACAACGCTGCGATCATCCGCGACGAGATGATGGGACGAACGAAATTCTGGGAGGAGCCGCTCAACGTCATCGACACGCTCGTCGTTGGCTTGCGCAGCAGCTATGTAGCCAGCGTCTTCGCCGCGCCGCTGATGTTGCCCCAGAACAAAGGCCTCATCGTCTTCACGTCGTCCTCTGGATCAGTTCACTATGCATTCGGCCCCGCCTACGGCGTGCCAAAGGCGGGCACCGACAAGATGGCTGCCGACATGGCAGTGGATTTCGAAGACAGCGGCATCGCCGCCGTTTCGATCTGGATGGGCTCGCTGCTGACCCAACGCGTGCGCGACATCGTCGCCAAGAATCCGGCGAAGTTCGGCCGCATCATCGAGACCGCCGAAACTCCCGAACTCACCGGTCATGTCATCGCGCGGCTTTACGATGACCCCGCCCTGTCTGAGCTGAGTGGCCAGACTCTCATCGGCGCCGAGCTAGCCGCCAAGTACGGCATCCAGGATGAGGCCGGCCGACAGCCACCGTCATACCGTGATCTGCACGGGGTCCATCCCCACGCGCAATTCCCCTACGTCATGCGGTGACGTCCAGCGTCTCCGCTCAGCAGTGCGGCGCCCAGCACCTCTGGATGGGGCAGTAGGTCCGGTGCGCAAGACCCACCATGGCTCCGACGTCGTTGACGCCGATGCCCCTGGGGTCCAGATTGGCGTCGACATCGCGGGCGATCTGGTCCGGCGTCCAGCCCCACCCGAGGTCGTCGCAGACGAGTTGCGCCATCCCGATCATGGCGGCATCGTGCTCCGGTGGCCAATTGAGACCGGTCGCGCGAAGCTGGGCCAGGTATCCGTCGTTGACGGGGTTGACGAGATCAGACATGGTCACTCCGCTCTGCCAGCCCCCGTGCAAAACCTACGTCGCCAAGCGGGAGGTCGACAATGCTGTTCTCACAGCATTCACGTTGTCCCGGCGCATTACTCCCTGGCCGCGGCTATCCCCACGTACCCCGGAGCGGTGTGGCCTTCGATTTGTCGGCGGACGACAAATGCACGGCATGGACGCCCGGCTTTTTGGCCAGCTGGTCCAAAAGGCTTTCCAGATGCGCCTTGTCGGTGTGCCAATGCTGCACCGACTCCGGCGCCTCCTGTAGTTCAGCGAGAACGGCCTTGAGCTTGTCCGGGGTCTTGCCGTCGTCGTCCGACGCGCGGCGGGCTACCCGGGCGGCGCTTCCGGCGACCACGCGGGGCACCGCACCGCCCAGGGCGCTGCCGGCCAAGCTCGCGAGGGCCATCTGACCCGCAAGGCCGCTGACGCCGGCCACGGCCGTCGGTGCGGCACCCGCGGAGGTGCACTCCAACACGGTGGCGGCCAGCCTAACCGCGGGACTGGCCGCGGCCCAGCTCGGCGGGACCGATAGCGCCCCTGCCAAGCCGGCATTCCCAAGACCCGCCGATACGGCAGACGCTCCGGCTGCCCCCGCCGCCTGCGTACTGGAGCCAAGGGCCGCGAACAGCGGCCCCTCGAGTGTGACCGCTGTGTCGCTCGTGCTGCGTGCCGTTGTCACCAGGCCCAAGCTGAGGCTGAGCAACGTGTCGTTGACCGGCCGGATGCTCTTGGTGACGAACTCGACGTTCGCGGCAATTCTCGCCAACGGCGTGGAATTCAGGTTGTCCAGCCACGTCACCAACGACGACGGGTCCGCCGCGGCGGGCGACGCCAGGCCTTGCAGGGTCCGCGGTGTCGTCGAAATCAACTGCGACAACGTTGATTGCGCGTTGGCGGGCGCCACGGCGGCGGCTTGGGCGACCGCGCCGGCTTGAGCCCCCGACGCACCGGCGTTGGTGGTTTGTGGTGGCGTGCTCAACGGCGTCATCTGAGCGGCGGTCGCCGAGGACCCGGCGTAGCCGTACATCGCGGCGGCGTCTTGCGCCCACATCTGCCCGTATTCCGCCTCGGTGGCCGCGATAGCGACGGTGTTTTGTCCCAGAACATTCGTCGCCACCAATGACTCGAGTTGACTGCGGTTTTCGGCGATCGCCACCGGGGGCACCGTCGCGATGAACGCGGCCTCGTAGGCAGCCGCCGCCGCTCGGGCCTGGCCGGCGGCCTGCTCGGCCTGCCCGGCGGTGGCGCTCATCCACTCCACAAACGGCGTGGCCGAGGCCGCCATGGCCGCCGACGACGGACCCTGCCAACCGCTGGTCAGGTTCGAGACCACCGACTCATACGACGCGGCCGCAGAATGCAGCTGTGCGGCCAACCCATCCCATGCCGACGCCGCCTCCAACATCGATCCCGAGCCGGGACCCGCGTACATCCGACCGGAGTTGATCTCCGGCGGCATCGCTCCGAAATCCATTGCTACTCCTTAATTCTCGTGACAAGTTCAGTGGCGAGATGTAATCCGGCTATTCCTGCGCGTCGTCGGCGTTGATGACGATGATGGTGGCCGTGGTCGCGGCTCGCCCGAAGGCGCTGCCGCCAATTCCCATTGCGCGGGCAGAGCCACCTCCGGTGGCGGCCACGGCGCGCCCGGCCAGACCCGAGGTGACCATGTTGCCGAACATCGTCCCCTCGCCATCGGCTGCCAGGGCCGCCGGAGCACCGCCAAGCGCGGTTTGCGGAAACACCGTGGCGACCTGCCGGATCTCCGGCGCGGCAGCGGCCCATCCCTGCGGCACCGACATACGTCCCACCAGGCCGGCACGGCCCATCCCCGTTGACGTTCCGGTGCCGCTGGGCCCCGGTGAGCCCACCACCCGCGGCTCCGAATCAACCCCGCCCTCTAGCCGACTCAGCGCCGATTGGTCCCGAGCCAGCCTGTGCCTGGCACTGTCCACATTCGCCACGTTTTGGGGCACCAGGTAGTTTTCGACGCCCAGCAGATACGGGCTGCCGCCAATGCCGAACAGTGACGCGGGTCCTAACGGACCCGTGATGGCCGAGTCGAGTGCTGACAACAGCGACGGCGTAGCGGTGGCCGCGGCAGGGGCGGCGGCTGGCTGTGCCAGGTCTGCCAGCGATTGCGGGACCGCGGACATCAGTTGCGGCAGAGTCGATTCCGTGTTCGCCGCGACCGATCCCCCCGTAGCCTGCGCGATGGCAGCGGCCTGTCCCGCGGTCCCGGCGGAATTCGTGGTCTGCGGCGGCGAACTGAACGGGGTCAGTTGTGCGGCGGTCGCCGACGAGCCGGCGTACCCGTACATCGCCCCGGCATCCTGCGCCCACATCTCGGCGTACTGGGCCTCGGCGGCCATGATCGCCGGCGTGTTCTGACCCAGAAAATTGCTGGCGATCAGCGCCGTCAAGTGCGCACGGTTGGCCGCAATGATCGGTGGTGGCACCGTCGCGAGGAACGCGGCCTCATAGGCGACCACCGCCGCCCGCGCCTGCGTGGCGGCTTGCTCGGCTTGGACGGCAGTCGCGCTCATCCATGCCTGATACGGCGCAGCCGCGGACGCCATCATGCCGGACGAGGGGCCCCGCCAACCGCCCGACAGGTTGGCGATTGCCGACCCATAGGCTGCCGCCGCGGAGTGCAACTGAGCCGCCAACCCATCCCACGCCGCCGCGGCAGCCAACATCGGCCCCGACCCGGGACCGGCGTACATCCGACCGGAGTTGACCTCGGGCGGTAAGGCTCCGAAATCCATTGCAACACCTCATAATTAATCGAGCATTGACCATGCTCGGTGCCAATTGCACCCAGATTTTGGTATCCAGAGCAACGATGCCGACCGGCTCGTCGAGAGCACAATGCCGGGGCCCTGCCAGGCGACGTCAGCGTTGTGGCACAGGGCAATTCCATGAACTGCACATGGCCGTTTTCGCGGCGACAAGCTGCAGCTCAGGCGAGGCTTTGCGACTTACTAGTGGGCTACGGCAGTTCGTCCGCCATCGTGACGTCGTGGCTTCGTGGGCGTTGCGGAGCAACGCCGATCACCAGGTAAAGCACATACCCGAAAGCTAGGATCCTCTATTGCGCCACGGGCGGTGCCGTCGCCGCTGCAGGTAGGATTCGACGCGGCGATTGTGCGTGCCGGCGATGACTTCAATTGTGCGCCAGCTATCTTGCCGCGTTTGCTCGGCAACGAGTGTCGTCAGTTCGGGCAGCGGAGCGTGATCGAAGCCGCGCAAGCTAAACCCACCGGTGCTCGCAGCAAACGCTGCAGGTGGACCCCCGTCAAGAAACCTCAATGCACTGCTCCTGTTTGCGCGGCAGGCATGCCGCAACAACTTCACCCGTCTTACCAGTACTTACAAACCACAATCGTACTTATCCTTCGGAGGCGCTGTCCAGTTCGCTCCCGGGCGACGCTCGTGCTCAGCTCGGCCTCGTCCGCGCACCAACCTCGTTGTCGCGATAGGGATGTGTCGGCAAATCGACGAGCCGTTGGGCTATCCGACGGCCAACTGATTCGTTCGACCTTTCCGAATCACGTTGCGGGACAACTACGGCAGCACCGTGTGCATCAGCATCACGTCGTACGCCGACCACAGCGAGAGGTTGAAGTACAGGTCCCTTCCCGACGACCACGGGTGGATCATCGGCGCGTAGATGCCACCGGGCATCTGGAACGACGAGACCAGCGGCTGCTCGCCACTCCACGGGCCCTCCGGCGACGGCGCGGTCCGTGCCACCACGTCGTTGGAACCACCGTCGGTGTACATCACCAGATACTGCTTGAGGTAGCTGTTGTACTGGGCCGACATCTCACCCACCGGGCCGGGGAAGATCGGCGTCGCCGCCCCCGGGTTGTTCGGCACCCAGTGCCCGCCGTTGTCGCCGTTCCAGTACTGGTACTTGGTCAGGTCTGGCAGAGCATTCGGGGGAACCCGCGACAGGAATGCCGCGCCGCCACGCCCCGACGGCGTTCCGAAGTTGTACATGTAACCGTCGTTGCCCTTCATGAACGCACCCATTTGGAAATTCTCATTTCCAGGGGTGAATCCCATGCCCGGGACGGCATCCCCCGATGCCGTGCGCATGCTGCCGGGGAAGATCCCCCAGTTCTGCCCGTTGTCGGTGGACCGCGCGATCGCCGAGTAGTTCGTCGTCCACTCGCCGTCGCGGCCCCACTGCCTGATGGACATGTAGTTCATGTACTGAGTTCGACCGATCGAAGTCGCCGCGGTCGGAATGATTCCCGTCTCGTGCCCGGCCTTGTGGATGGAGTTGACCACCTGCTTGGAAAGGCCGTTGTTCCATACCGGTGAGCCCGAATAATTGTTGCTGGGCACGCCATCGGCGATGTGGATTCCGCTGTTCAGGTCATGGTCGTTGCTGCGGAACAGCACGTTGTAGCGCCACTCCTGGCCGCGCACCTTGCAGTAGCCGAAGGTGTCACCGAATGCCATGAGCGCCTGACGGTTGGCGGGATCGCCGTTGTCCCAAATGATTCCGAGGTCAGTGCCGGAGATCCCGAAACGCTGCAGGGTCTTATTCGGGCCATTGGGCCCGGTCACCCAGTCGACGAGCGACGTCGGGGCTCCAGCGATCGAGGCCGGCGGCGGTCCCGGCGGCGGCGCCGGTTGCGGCGCGGGCTGCGGCGGCACCGGGGCCGCGTTCGGGTGCAGCGGGGTGGCATTCGGAACCTGCGGAACGCCCGGCGCCGGCGGGGTGGGCTGCGGCGGCACCACACCGGCCTGCGGCACCATCGGTGCGGCGTACCGCTGCCCCCCGGTGGTCGGGTTGAGCAGCGACGAGATCAGCGGGCCCAGCTTGGGCAACGGCGCCGAATCATTGGTCCGGGTGGGCCTGCGGCCCGTCGGGGGCTGGACCACCGGCTGCGGAGCGGGTATCGACTGCCGCGGGGGTGGTTCCACGTTTGCTTCTGGCGCGCCGCAAGGTGTGGCGGATGCGGTGGGCGCCGGGCTGATCGCAACGACGCACGCGACAGCGGCCATCGTCGCCACCGATAGCGAAGCGCCTCGAAAAATCGCCGGCAATGTCACACCTTTCCAGGGGGCAAACGTCGCATTGACGTTTGCGGTGGGCTCATGTGACGATAGTGATTGCTGGGGCTGTTGTGATCCCCGATCTGCCAATAGGTATCCATCCGTAACCGGGTCGCAACCCTGGTTTGGGGTCCTCGGCCAGCCAATCTGCTATTTACGTCCTGCACGCGGGGCACGACTCGTCGTGCCCCGCTGCGCCCTTTCCACCCGACCACCGCGAATGTCGGCCGGGTTCGCTGCTGCGGTCTTGTCTGCGCTGGTAATGGTGTTATTATGCCGATGTGTGATCCGTATAGCGGTCTATATAGATCCGCTTTGCGGATCACATGCCCGGAATCCCTCAACCGGTAAGGACCTGAGATGACAACCTTCCGACGAATCACCGCGTTAGCCATCGGCGGCTTCGGCATCGCGACTGCGGTGTGGACCGGCTCCACCGCGACGACCGTCTTGACCGCGGACCCGACGACCACGTCGCCCGCCCCTCCGACGACGCTCACGCCGATCGCGCCCCCCTCCTCGGCGCCGCCGGCCCCGGCCGCACCGCCGGCTCCGCCGCTGCCGTAGCAAGTCGGTAGATCCTCGGCAGCGACCTCGACGCCATCCTCGCCGCCTTCGTGACCTACGCCGTCGGCTTCGCGGCCCGGCCGGTCGGCGGCATTGTGTTCGGCCAACTCGGCGACCGCTACGGGCGCAGGAAGCTGCTGCAGCTCAGCCTGGTGCTGGTGGGCGCCTCCACCTTCCTGATGGGTTGCCTCCTGACCTTCGCGCAGATCGGCTACTGGGCCCGGCCCTGCTGGTGACGCTGCGATTCATCCAGGGCTTCGCCGTCGGCGGCGAATGGGGCGGCGCGGTCCTGCTCGTCGCGGAGCACAGCCCCACCCGCAGCCGCGGCTTCTGGGAGCTGGCCGCAGGCCGGGGTGCCCGCCGGGAACATGCTCGCCACCGCGGTGCTGCTGGTGCTCACCACGACGCTGTCGGACGCGGCATTCTTGAGCTGGGGCTGGCGCGTCGGCTTTTGGCTGTCCGCGGTGGTTGTGTTGATCCCGCGCCGGCTTCCTGGAGGTGTTAAAGCGTTACCCGCGTGGGGTTTTCACCGCCATGGGCCTGCGGCGGCGAGAACATCATGTACTACCTGGTGGTCACCTTCTCGATCACGTATCTGAAGGTGCATGTGCACGCCAACACCCGGGCCATCCTGTGGTGGCTGCTGGTGGCCCACGCCGTGCACTTCTTCGTCATCCCCCTGTTCGGAAGCCTGACCGACCGATTCGGCAGGCGCCCAGTCTATTTCGTCGGCGCAGTGGCTACCGGCCTGTGGGGGTTTTTCGCGTTCCCAATGATGAACAGCGGAGCAACGCGATCATCTTGTCCGCGATCGTCATCGGGTTGGTATTTCACGGCCTGATGTACGCGGTGCAGCCAGCCCTCATGGCGGAGATGTTTCCGACGCGGATGCGGTATTCGGGAGTGTCGCTGGGCTACCAAGTCACCTCGATCGCGGCCGGATCGCTGGCGCCGATCATTGCTGTGCGACTGCTCGAAACCTACAAGTCGGCGGTGCCTATCGCCTGGTGTCTGGCCGGCGCCGCGGCGGTGAGCGCCGTCGCCGCAGTGGTCGCCCACGAAACGAAGGGCATCGACCTGGCCGACGTAGACCTCGCCGACGCCGAACAAACCGGGCCCGAATCCACCGAGTTGGTCGACGACGCGGTTTAGACCGGTCACCTGGGCTGATCCCCGTTCACACAGCTCAGGATGGGTCGGTCAAATCTGCGCGGGCGCAAATCGTCATGTTTGTCTCGCGCTGGGGATGGTAATGCCCAAACAGGGTGAGCGCGTCGGCCGGCCTACGCGCACACCTAGGTCCCGTCGGTTCAGCCCGAGAGCCGACGGGTCCGCTATTTCCGGGGCTCTCCAGGAGTAGCGTGCGCTTATGGATGGCTCGACAAGCGTGTGGATTCTGGGCGGCTATCAAAGCGACTTTGCCCGCAACCTCGCCAAAGAGGACCGCGACTTCGCCGCATTGACCGCCGAAGTGGTCGACGCAACCCTCGCCGCGGCGAAGATTGACGCCGTCGACATCGGCGTCGTGCACGTCGCCAACGCCTTCGGCGAGATGTTCGCGGCCCAGGGCCACCTCGGGGCCATGCCGGCGACCGTCTGCGACGGCCTATGGGACACCCCGGCTTCTCGGCACGAGGCCGCGTGCGCGTCCGGCAGTGTGGCGGCGCTCTCGGCGATGGCCGATTTGCGGTCCGGCGCCTACGACGCCGCGCTGGTAATGGGCATGGAGTTGGAGAAGACGGTGCCGGGCGACATCGCGGCCCAACACCTGGGCGCCGCCGCGTGGACCGGGCATGAGGGAGCCGAGGCGCGCTACGTGTGGCCGTCGATGTTCGCTCAAGTCGCCGACGAGTACGACCGGCGCTACGGCCTGGACGACCAGCACCTTCGTGCCATAGCGCAGCTGAACTTCGCCAACGCGCGGCGAAACCCGAACGCGCAAACGCGCGGATGGACGGTGCCCGACCCGATCACCGACGACGACACCACCAACCCGATCACCGAGGGCAGGCTGCGGCGGTTCGACTGCAGCCAAATGACCGATGGCGGTGCGGGATTGGTGTTGGTCAACGACAACTACCTGCGCGACCACCCCACCGCGCGCCCCATCGGCCGCGTCGAGGGATGGGGGCACCGCACCGTCGGCCTGGGCCTGCGCCAGAAGCTGGACCGCGCGGCCGACGATCCCTACGTGCTCCCCCATGTACGGGCGGCTGTCCTCGACGCGCTGCGCCGCGCGCAGCTGACCCTCGACGACGTCGGTGGGTTCGAGGTCCACGACTGCTTCACCCCCAGCGAGTACCTGGCCATCGACCACATCGGGCTGACCGGACCCGGCGAATCGTGGAAGGCGATCGAAAACGGCGAGATCGAAATCGACGGCCGGCTCCCGATCAATCCGAGCGGGGGGCTGATCGGCGGCGGGCACCCCGTCGGGGCCTCCGGCGTGCGGATGCTGCTCGACGCGGCCAAACAGGTCAGCGGCGCCGCCGGCGAATATCAAGTCGAGAACGCGAAAGCCTTCGGCACCTTGAACTTTGGTGGCAGCACGGCTACCACGGTCAGCTTCCTCGTCGGCGCGACCGAAGGCGCGTGACCATGGACGTCGAGATCGTCGGCAAGTTCCTGTCGACCCTGCCCGAAGACGACGACCACCCGTATCGCACCGGCCCGTGGCGGCCCCAGACCACCGAATGGGACGCCGATGACCTCGCCGCCGTCGACGGCGAGATCCCGCGCGATCTGGACGGCGTCTACCTGCGCAACACGGAAAACCCGCTACACCCGGCGTTCAAGACCTACCACCCGTTCGACGGCGACGGCATGGTGCACGTCGTCGGCTTCCGCGACGGAAAAGCGTTCTACCGCAACCGCTTTATCCGCACCGACGGCTTCACGGCCGAGAACGACGCGGGCGAACCGCTGTGGCCGGGCTTGGCCGAGCCGGTGCAACTGGCCCAACGCGACGACGGCTGGGGCGCCCGCACCCGAATGAAGGACGCGTCGAGCACCGACGTCATCGTCCACCGGGGTATCGCGCTGACCAGCTTCTACCAATGCGGCGACCTGTACCGCGTCGACCCGTATTCGGCCAACACACTTGGCAAGGAGACCTGGAACGGACGCTTCCCGGTCGACTGGGGCGTGTCCGCACATCCCAAGGTGGACAACAAGACCGGCGAATTGCTGTTTTTCAACTACAGCAAGCAGGACCCGTACATGCACTACGGCGTCGTCGACGAGAACAACGAACTGGCCCACTACGTCGACATCCCGCTGCCGGGGCCACGCCTCCCCCACGACATGGCGTTCACCGAGAACTACGCGATCCTCAACGACTTCCCGCTGTTCTGGGATCCGCGCCTGCTCGAGCACGACGTGCACCTGCCACGCTTCTACCCGGACATTCCGTCGCGGTTCGCGGTGATCCCGCGCCGCGGCTCGCTCGAGGACATTCGATGGTTCGAGGCCGACCCGACCTTCGTGCTGCACTTCACCAACGCCTACGAGGACGGCGACGAGATCGTGCTCGACGGGTTCTTCGAGGGCGATCCGCAGCCGCTGGACACCGGGGGCGGCAAGTGGGACAAGCTTTTTCGCTTCCTGGCACTCGACCGACTGCAAACCACGCTGCACCGCTGGCGCTTCAACCTGGTCACCGGCGCCGTGAAGGACGAGCGGCTGTCGGAGTCCATCACCGAGTTCGGCACCATCAACCCCGAATACGCGGCGGGCAACTACCGCTACGCCTATGCCGCGACGGGCAAGCCGGGCTGGTTCCTGTTCGACGGCCTCGTCAAGCACGACCTGCGCACCGGGGGCCAGGAAGGCTTCTCGTTCGGCGACGGGGTCTATGGCAGCGAGACCGCGATGGCGCCGCGGGTGGGGGCCACCGGCGAAGACGACGGCTACCTGGTGACCATCACCACCGACATGAACGCCGACGCCTCGTACTGCGTGGTCTTCGACGCCGCCCGGCTGTCCGACGGGCCGGTGTGCAAACTACAACTGCCGGAACGGGTTTCGAGTGGCACACATTCGACGTGGGCGCCGGGCGCGCAACTGCGCCGCTGGGACACCGCGGATTCGCCGGCGGAAGCCCTCGGGCTGTAACCCGGCCAGGTATGGACAAGAATGGAAACCAAGAAGCCGCGCCGCACCACACACTGGCCCACGGAATTGGCGTCGATCGGCGCGATCCGCTTCGCGCGCCGCTCGGCTAACTTCGACGAAACGGTTCGGTTCTACCGGGAACTGGTGGCCCTGCCGCTGTACGAGACGTTCGCGGGCAGCTACGGCAGCAATGGCGCGATCTTCGGCCTGCCCAGCTCGCCCCTGACGATGGAAATCGTCCAGGCCGTCGACGCCGTCGCGGTCGACCCCCACGAGCAGCTGTGCCTGTACTTCCCGGACCGCCAGGCTCAGCAGGCCGCCGTCGCCCGCCTGCAGCAGGCGGGCCACCAACCCGTCGAGCAGCATCCGTACTGGGAAACCACCGGGGCGGTCACCTATCGCGACCCCGACGGTCGCGAAGTCGTCTTCGCGCCCTTCGTATTTGGTGTCAACGAGCCCGCCGACAGCTCGGCGTCGGGCGAGCACGAGTTCCCGTCGGACTAGCCCTCACCGGCGACGGCGGCCCGCGGCGATCGCCGCGATCACCGACGAAATCGAACACACCACCGCGCCCAGAGCGGCAACGCCACCGACGTACAGGCCGTATTCGGCGGACACCGGCGGATTGACGTTGAGCTTGTAGTACCAGGCCACCAGCGCGATGATCAGCAGCGAAATGACCAGTGCGGCAACTGAAGCCGCCTTCACCGACAGGCCGCGCGCCACCATCGCTCCGACGACCAACAGCGTCGAGGACAGCAGCACGATGAGCTGGCCCGCACCGAACCCCTCTGGAAGCTCCAGGTTGCCGTGCCGTCCGCCGATGGCGTTGGCCCACCCGCCGCCACCGACCGCCGTCGTCAGCCACGGCATCCAGGTGCTGGCCGACAGCACGAGGCCGAACAGCGCGACCAGCCATCCGGGGCGCAGGCGGCGGGTCATGGTAGCGAGGTTAACCGGGCGCCCGACACCTCGCCGCTTGCCACGCTCGGCACGCGACTAGCGCCGCGCGCCGCGGTCCCCGTTCATGCCGGGATCGGGAGAGGTGAACACCGTGACGAACCGCTCGAGCGATTGGTTGATGTCACCCTTCAGCGCGGCCGCGACGACCATGCCGATGGGTCCGAACAGCGCGGGACCGCCGAGGTGAACGTCGAAGCCGACGACCGAGCCGTCGTCCTTCGGCTTGACCTTGGCCATCAGCTTGACCTTGACGCCGCCCACGCCTTCGCCGTTGAGCGTCATCGCTTCCGGCGGCTTGTAGTGCACGATCGTCCACTTGATCCGGTTGAGCATGCCCTTGACCTCGACGATCGATTCGATCACCGTGCCCTTCTCCAGCACGTCGGGCAGCTTGCTGCGCCACACCCGATGGATGCTCAGCCAGTCCTTGTAGCGGAACAGGTCCGAGGCGTGCTTCCAGGCTTCCTCGGGCGGCAGTGGTACGTCGATGGATCCGGAGAGTTTGGCCATGGGCTCAGCTCTGGTTGTCGTCCTTGGCGGCCGATTCGGCAGCCTTCTTGGCTTGTTCCTGCACCTGGTGAATGGTGTCGGTGTATTTGCCCTGCGTCTTGTCGTCGACGAACTCGCCGGCCTTGTCAATCGCCGTCCCCACCTTGTCCGCGTTCTGCGCCAACAGGTCCTTGGCCTTGTCCAGCAATCCCATGCGCCGTCCCTTCCCCTGTGGTCCCTCCGGGCGGCCCGGGGGCCCTCCTTCGCTGGTAAACCCTAACTGCCGCCGGGCCCGGGAGGTCGCGGAGGTAGCATCGGTGCGCCGGTCCGCAACGCCGCGGGCCGCTTCCTTTTGCGCTTCATCGGCGCCAACGGTTTTCGGGGTCGCAATGAAGTGGATCCGGCAGTGGTGGCTGCAACCCGATCAATATCGGTGGCTGTCCGAATACCTCAGCACCTCCGGACTGCAGCCTTTCGCGCGAGCCATCATCTCCATCGTCACCGGCGTCTTCGGCGTCGTGCCGATCATGATGCTGTGGAGCCCGTCGGGTCCGCACGGCACGGTGGGCCACGCCGTGGCGATCGGGATCACCGTGCTGTGCGCAGGCATGGCGTTGCTGTGGGCCACGCATTGGCCGAGCCAGCGCCAGTCGGAGCTGTTTACCGTGGGCTGCAACGCCGGGGTGACGGCCGGGGTTCTGGTCGCCGGCGATCCGCTCACCGGGCTGCTGGCGTGTACGACCTTCGCGCCGGTGGCCGGCTATGTCGCGCTGTTCCACTCCAGCCGGCTGCTGCTGCTGACGCTCGCGAACGCCACCCTGACGACGGTCGCGTCGGCGGGACGCGTGGCGATGGGCGGCGACGTGCCGCTGGCGGTCGGCCACCTGCTCGCCACCGCGATCGTGGTGCTGGCGGTGCCGTTCGCCGGCCAGGTACTGATGCGCCTGCTCACGCTCGACGCGATGATGTCGCACACCGACCCGCTCACCGGGCTGCAGAACCGCCGCGGCTTCTACCGCTCGATCCTCACTCTGGTTCCGGAGCCGGGTAATTCACCCGCACCCCTGACGGTTTCCATGGTCGACCTGGACGGCTTCAAGAAGGTCAACGACGATCACGGCCACCCCACCGGCGATCAGATCCTGATGGCGATCGCCGACAACCTGCGCCGCGCCAGCCCCATCAACTCGGTCGTCGCGCGCGTCGGCGGCGAGGAATTCCTGATCGCCGACGCGACGGATGCCGACTCCGTCCCTCAGGCCGCCGAGCAGATTCTCACCGCCGTTTCGTCGACCCCATGGCGCGTCACCGCCAGCGTCGGCGCGGCCACCACGACGCTCGTCAGCCCGAACGGGCAAGCCCAGGAGCTGATCGATCAGCTGGTCGAACGCGCGGATGCAGCCATGTACGAGGCCAAACGTGCTGGGGGAAACCAGGTTTGCTGCAAGCCCGCAACGGGTGTCGGCTAACGCCACAACCGCGGCCGCACGCCCAGCACCCTGGCGCGAATCCACCACGTCGCCTCGATCGCCGCGGCGCCGAGTAGCCCGATCGCCACCGCCGTGCCCGTCACCCTCAGGTTCGACGGGTCGAGCAGGAATTTCTTTTGCGCCCAGGGGGTGCTGAAGATCGCGACATAGGCCAGTCCGCACGTCGCCACCAGCGCCACCCGCCACCACTGGTAGGGACGGGCCACCACCGCAAGCACCCATACCGCGGCCACCAGCAGCGTGATCAGCGCGGCGGTCGACGCCTGGTCCTGCTGCTGGAAGGTGGCGTGGCGGCCATGGTAGGCCAGCAGATAGGAGACGAAAGTCGCAGTGCCCACGATGATTCCGGACGGTAGCGCGGAGGTCAGCACGCGCCGGACGAAGCGGGGATGGGCGCGCTCGCTGTTGGGTGCCAGCGACAGGATGAACGACGGGATCCCGATGGTGAACCACGCCGCGATGGTGACGTGGATCGGCTGGAACGGATACAGCAGCGGATCCACATGCAGCGCTTTGGACATCAGACACTCGATGCCCACGAACAGCGCCAGCAGCACCGAGTACACGGTCTTGGTCAAAAACAGATTGGCGACGCGTTCGATGTTGCCGATCACCCGGCGGCCTTCGCCGACCACATAGGGCAGCGTCGCAAACCTGTTGTCCAACAGGATAATCTGCGCCACCGCGCGCGAGGCCGGGCTGCCGGCGCCCATGGCGACACCGATGTCGGCGTCTTTGAGTGCGAGCACGTCGTTGACGCCGTCCCCGGTCATCGCGACCGTGTGCCCGCGGGATTGCAGGGCATGCACGATGGCGCGCTTCTGGTCGGGCCGCACCCGGCCGAAGGTGGTGTGGGTGTCCAGCGCGTCGGCCAGTGCGGCGGGATCGGTCGGCAACCGGCGGGCGTCCATCGCCTCGCCGTGCAGACCGAGCTTGTCCGCGACCGCGCCGACCGACACCGCGTTGTCGCCGGAGATCACCTTGACCGAGACCTGCTGCGCGGCAAAGTATTCAATGGTGTCGCGGGCGTCGGGCCGCACCTTTTGCTCCAGCACCACCAGGGCGACGGGCGTGACTCGGCCCGGTGCGCTGGGATGGTCCACGGCCACGTCGCAGCTGCCCAGCATCAGCACCCGCAGGCCCTGCGCCCCGATCCGCTCGGCCTGGGCGGCGGCCTCGGAGGCCGGGTCGACGAGCACGTCCGGCGCGCCGATCACCCAGTTACCGTGATCGCCATAGGACACGCCGCTCCACTTGGTCGCCGACTTGAAAGGCGCCGTCGCCGTGGCGATCCAGCCGGGTGGTTGGCCGTACGCCTCGGCGATCGCCCGCATGCTCGCGTTGGGTCGGGCGTCGGCCGCGGCCAGCGCGCCCAGCACATCGACGACGGCCTCCGGACGTTGACCGCCCAACTCCTCGACGTCGGACACCCGCATGCCGCTTTCGGTCAGCGTGCCGGTCTTGTCGGCGCACACCACGTCGACCCGCGCCAACCCCTCGATGGCGGGCAGTTCCTTTACCAGGCAACGGCGTTGGCCGAGTCGGATGACGCCGACCGCGAACGCGACAGACGTCATCAGCACCAGGCCCTCGGGCACCATCGGCACCAGCGCGCCCACCGTCCGCAACACGGCCTGCCGCCACCCGGTGTGCGTGGTGGTGAACAGCTGCGTGTAGATCGTCAGCAGCCCGGCCGGCCACAACAGGTAGGTGACGATCTGCAGGATCCGGTTAATGCCGTTGCGCAGTTCGGATTTCACCAGCGTGAACTTGCTGGCCTCCTCGGTGAGCTTGGCGGCATAGGCCTGCGGACCGACCTCGGTGGCGCGGTAGGCGCCGGCGCCCGCGATGACGAAGCTGCCCGACATCACCTTCTGCCCGGCGTGCATGCCGATCGGGTCGGCCTCGCCGGTCAGCAGGGACTCGTCGACCTCCAGGTTCTCCGCTTCGACGATCACGCCGTCGACGACGATCTGGTCCCCCGGACCGAGCTCGATGATGTCGTCGAGCACGACCTCGGTGGCCGGCAGCGACCGGGTTCCGGATTGCCTGCGCACCAACGGTTTCGCCTGCCCGACGATGTTCAGCTTGTCCAGCGTCTGCTTGGCGCGGATCTCCTGGACCATCCCGATGACGCTGTTGGCGACGATGAGCAGCCCGAACAGCCCGTTGATCAGCGAGCCGGTCGCCAGCACGATCAGCAGCAGCACGCCCAGGATCGCGTTGATCCGGGTGAACACGTTGGCCCGCACGATGTCCGCCACGCTGCGGGCGGCGCGTTGGCGGACGGCGTTGCTCTTCCCCTGGGCTACCCGTTCTGCCACCGCGGCATCGGTCAGCCCCGCGTTCATCGGGTGAACGTCCCCAGCTTGTCGGAGTCGTAGTACTCCAGGTTGAGGGTGTTCCCGGCGAACACCACCTTGGAAATCGTTCCGGGCGGCGCGTTTTCGTCGGTGATCGAGAAGGTGAAGGTGTCCCCGTCCCAATGCGTCAGGGGGAACGCCCGATTCTTCGGCCCCAGCGCCAGCTGAAGCTGGCCGTTGTCTTGGGTGACGACGGCCGGCCCCCAGTAGTCGCTGGCGTAGGTCCCGAGGTAGTCGGTCAGCGGCTTGGCCGGAGCGGGGTTGGCGGGCGGCTGCTTGCCGACCAACGAGCCCTCCGGGTTGTTCATCCAGGCGAACGCGTGGTTGTACAGGCTCGGCCAGTTCTCCCGAACCTGGCCGTACTGAACGAGATCCATGAACTCAGCGGTCAGCGCTTCCGGAATGCCGTAGGGCGCACCGTTGGTGAGCGCGATGATGCCGACGTCCTCCGACGGCATCACCACGAAGTTGGTCGCCGCGCCCGACGCGAAGCCACCCGAGTGGCTGTACACGGTGCGCCCCGACGAGCTCACCGAGGAGTTGAACCCGTAGCCGTAGAAGCCGGCCCGCGCCTTCGGCGCCGGCGCGGGCATCGAGACGACCTGCGGGGTGAGCGCGGGCAATAGGGCTTCCGGCGCGACGAGGCGCTGCCCGTTGTACGTTCCGTTGCCCATCACCATCGTCAGCCAGCGCGCCATGTCGTTGACCGACGAGCTCACCCCGCCGGCCGGGGTCTGGGCGTCAGGATCGCGTTGGAAGCGTGGCTCCCACTTGTCGCCGGCCTTGACGTGCAGCACCGCGCGGTTGGGCCGGGCCAGGAAGTCGGTGTACTTCGAGCTCGTCGACGACATGCCCAGCGGGTGATACAGCGCCTGGTCGGACAGGTCCTCCCACGACTTGCCCGCCGCGGTGGCCACCGCCTCGGCGGCCGCGGTCAGCCCGAAATTGGTGTAGGCGTAGCTACTTCGAAACGGCGCCAGCGGCAGATACTTCAACCGCTCCAGCACCTGCCTGCGGTCGTAGCCCAGGTCCTCGAGTTTGTCGCCGGCGTGGTCCGGCAGCCCGGAGCGATGGGAGTAGAGGTCGGCGACGGTCACGTGGCCGGTGACGTAGGGGTCCGACAGCGCGAACCACGGCAGCTTCGTCACCACCGGCGTGTCCCAGGTGACGACGTTGTCGGTGACTTCGCGCGCGACCACCGTCGCGCCCACCGATTTCGACACCGAAGCCAGCTGGAAGACGGTGTCGGCGTCGACTTTGTTGTCCTGGCCGCTGCCCTGGCTTACGTCCTTGACGCCGAAGCCCTTGGCGTACACTGCTTTTCCGCCACGGACCACGGCCACCGCCAGGCCGGGGACGCCGGTGCTCTTCATCAGGTCGTTGGCCAGGCCGTCGAGTTTGGAGACGGCGTCGTCGATGCGGCCGGGCGGAATGTCCAGGCCGGACACCTCGTTGGGCGCAGCGTCAGACAAGGTCGACGGCGGGCTCGACACGGGCTTTCCGGAGCCGCATCCGGTCAACGCCAGCAACACCGTCACGACCGCGGCCGCCGCCGCACGCCTCGTCATGTCCGCAGACTTTAGCGCGACGGCGGCGAATCAGAGCCGCCACCACGGGTTGAATCGTGGGGGCGCTGCCGGATCGATCCGCTGGCCGGGGGCCGGCACCGCCACCGTGACTCCGGCGGCGTCGGCGGATTCCAGCAGCCGCTCGACGGGCTCGGCCCACGGATGCGGGGCCAACCGGAAGGTGGCCCAGTGCACGGGCACCAGCAACCCCGAGCCCGATGGCGTCAGATCGAGGTGGGCGCGCACCGCATCCTCGGGGTTCATGTGGATGTCCGGCCATGCCCGGTTGTAGGCGCCGATCGGCAGCAGGGTCACGTCGAACGGGCCATGCTCGGTTCCGATCTGCGCAAAACTCTTGGTGTAGCCGGTGTCGCCGCCGAAATACGCGCGGCGGCTCGGGCCGACGATTCCCCAGGACGCCCACAGCGTGGTGTCGCGGTCCAGGAATCGACCCGAAAAGTGCCGCGCCGGAAGGCAAATCAGGCGCAGCTCCCCGACGTTGCCGCTCTGGTGCCAGTCCAGCTCGACGATGCGGTGCTCCGGAATGCCCCACGAGCGCAGGTGTGCGCCCACGCCGAGCGGCACGAAGAACGGCGCGCGCTGGGTGCGGGCCAGCGCGAGGACAGTGTCGATGTCGAGATGGTCGTAGTGGTCGTGGCTGATGACCACGGCGTCGAGGGCCGGCAGCGCGTCGATCTCCATCGGCGGCGGGTGCAGCCGCTCCGGGCCGACCACATCCGACGGCGAGCATCGGTTGCTCCACACCGGATCGGTGAGCACCAGGTAGCCGTCGACCTCCAGCAGCGCCGTGGCGTGTCCCAGCCAGGTGACGGCCAGCCGGCTGGTGTCGCCCTCGAACTTTCCCGGCGACGCCAACGGGATTGGCGCGGCGGGCCGGCCCTTGGCGCGGCCCCCCACGAACTCCCGGGCGATCACCGCCAGCTGCTGGCGGTCCGGGCCGGAGCCGGTGCTGGAGGCCGGATCGAGGTTGACGAAGACGCCGTCGCGATAATTCGGGGACCGCTCGGTCACCGCCCGCACCGCGCCGGGGTGCGCCCCGAGGGCCTCGGGCGCGCCGTGCAGCGCGCGCAGCGCCCAGCCCCCGGCGGCGAGCGTCACGCTGCCCGCGGTGAATCGCAGCGCTGCGCGCAACATGGCGATCAGGCCCCCTGGAACCTCGGCGGCCGCTTCTCGACCCGCGCCACCTGCGCTTCGATGACGTCCTGACTGCCCCAGGCCTTGTCGAAAAGCTCCTTGTGCAGTGGCTCCTGCTCCTCGATGGCGTCGTCGTTGAGCACCCGCTTGGCGTGCTGGATCGCCAGCGGCGCCAACCCGGCGATCTCGGCGGCCCACGCCTGCGCATCGTCCAGCGTCCCAAGGCGATTGGCCATTCCGGTCTGCAGCGCGGTCTCGGCGGACAGCTTCTCGGCGCTCAGCAGCATCGCCCGGGCCCGCCCGTGGCCGACCAGCGACGACAGCCGGCGGATACTCCAGTTATCCAGGGCCAGACCATATTTCGACGTTGGAAATTGGAAGAATGCGGACGGCGCCACGACCCGCAGATCGCATTGCATGGCCAGCTGCAGGCCCGCGCCGATGGCGGGCCCGTTGATCGCGCCGATGATCGGGATGGGAGCCGCATCCAGCACTTTGTGCAGTTCGATGAGCCGGTCCGGATAGTCGGCGGCGAAGGCGTCGCCGGACAGGTCCGCACCGGCGCAGAACACCGTGCCCTCGCCGGTCAGCACGACCGCGCGGGTGGACCCGTCGGCGGCCTTCAACACGGCTTCGCGCAGCTCGTCGACGAGCTGCGAGTTCAGGGCGTTGCGGCGCTCGGGGCGCTGCAACTCGATGGTCATAACGGCTTCGGCCTGGGTGACACCGATCATGGGCGCCAGCCTATATAGCCTCGACGGGTGAGTCGCATCACGACCGACCAACTCCGGACCGCGGTGCTCGACGAGGGCTCTTTCGTCAGCTGGGACAGCGAGCCGCTGGCCGTTCCGATGAACGATGCCTACGCGCAGGAGCTGGCCGAGGCCCGCGCGGCCACCGGCCTCGACGAGGCCGTGCTGACCGGCGAGGGACGCATAGTCGGGCGCCGGGTGGCGGTCGTGGTCTGCGAGTTCAGCTTCCTGGCCGGCTCGATCGGCGTGGCGGCGGCCGAGCGGATCACTGCCGCCGTGCAGCGAGCCACCGCCGAGCGGCTGCCGCTGCTGGCCTCGCCGAGCTCCGGCGGCACCCGCATGCAGGAGGGCACCATCGCGTTTCTGCAGATGGTGAAGATCGCGGCGGCCGTCCGGCTGCACAAAGAGGCGCACCTGCCCTACCTCGTCTACCTGCGCAATCCGACCACCGGCGGGGTGTTCGCCTCGTGGGGCTCGCTGGGTCACGTCACGGTCGCCGAGCCGGGCGCGCTGATCGGGTTTCTCGGGCCCCGGGTGTACGAACAGCTCTACGGAGAGCCGTTCCCGCCCGGCGTGCAGACCGCGGAGAACCTGCAGCGCTACGGGGTGATCGACGACGTCGTCGCGCTCGACGAGCTGCGCCGGACGGCGGACCGCGCGCTGCGGGTGATCGCCGACGCCCCAGAGCCGCTGCCCGCGCCACAGCCCTCCGAGCCGACCCCCGACGTACCGGCCTGGGATTCGGTGATGGCGTCGCGACGGCCCGACCGCCCCGGCGTTGGGCACCTGCTGCGTCACGGGGCCACCGACCGGGTGCTGCTGTCCGGCACCGGCCACGGCGAGGCGGCCACCACGCTGCTGGCGCTGGCCCGGTTCGCCGGCCAGCCCGCGGTCGTCCTCGGCCAGCAGCGGCTCACCGGCGGGCTGGTCGGGCCCGCGTCGCTGCGGGAGGCCCGGCGCGGCATGGCGCTGGCCGCCGAGCTGCGGCTGCCGCTGGTGCTGGTGATCGACACCGCCGGCCCCGCGCTGTCGGCCGAGGCCGAGCAGGGTGGGCTGGCCGGTCAGATCGCCCAGTGTTTGGCCGAGCTGGTGACGCTGGACACCCCGACGGTGTCGGTGCTGCTCGGCCAGGGCAGCGGCGGCCCGGCGCTGGCGATGGTGCCCGCCGACCGGGTGCTGGCCGCGCTACACGGCTGGCTCGCTCCGCTACCGCCAGAGGGCGCCAGCGCGATCGTCTTCCGCGACACCGAGCACGCCCCGGAACTGGCTGCGGCCCAAGGTATTCGGTCGGCAGACCTGCTGCGGTCCGGGATCGTCGACGCCATCGTCGCCGAACTTCCCGACGCCGCCGACGAGCCGATCGAATTCTCCCAGCGCCTGGCCAACGCCATCGCCGCGGAGGTGCAGGCGCTGCGGGATATCCCCGACGCCGAGCGCCGAGCCGCGCGGCTACAGCGCTACCGCCGAATCGGATTACCCTGAGCCACTTTTGGCGGTCACGCCTCGGGCAGGCCGAGGTAGCGTTGGATTGTCGGCCCGAGCGATTCGACGACTTCGTCGCTCGTCATCCCGACGACCGGCGGCAGCTGTAACCCGAAGCCGTACAGGGCCATACCGAGGATGTGTCTGGCGGCAACCGGTCTCGTGCACGGGACGAAGCCCGAAATCGAACGCTCGCAACACCAACGCGGGCCGGGACATTGAATGTCTCGGCCTGCCACCCGAATTCGATGATGGCACGGCAGAATGGGCCGGCAGTCGCGACTGAGCCTCAAATACGTAACCATTTGGCCACCGGAGCACTCCCCCATGACGCGTCTTCGGTCGCGATCCTGCAAAATGGTCGGCATGGACACTGGTGCGACTTCACCTCGCGTCTTGGTCGTCGACGACGACTCCGATGTGCTCGCCTCCCTGGAACGCGGCCTGCGGCTGTCGGGCTTCGAGGTGTCTACCGCTGTCGACGGAGCCGAGGCGCTGCGCAGCGCCACCGAGACCCGGCCGGACGCGATCGTGCTCGACATCAACATGCCGGTGCTGGACGGCGTCAGCGTCGTCACGGCACTGCGCGCCATGGACAACGACGTGCCGGTCTGCGTGCTGTCGGCCCGCAGCTCCGTCGACGACCGCGTGGCCGGTCTGGAGGCCGGCGCCGACGACTACCTGGTCAAGCCCTTCGTGCTGGCCGAGCTGGTCGCCCGGGTGAAGGCGCTGCTGCGCCGGCGCGGTGCGGTCGCCTCGACCTCCTCGGAGACCATCGCGGTCGGCCCGCTGGAAGTCGACATCCCCGGCCGGCGGGCCCGGGTCAACGGCGTCGACGTCGACCTGACCAAGCGAGAGTTCGACCTGCTGGCGGTGCTGGCCGAACACAAGACCGCGGTGCTGTCCCGCGCCCAGCTGCTCGAGCTGGTGTGGGGTTATGACTTCGCCGCCGACACCAACGTCGTCGACGTCTTCATCGGATACCTGCGCCGCAAGCTGGAAGCCAACGGCGGCCCCAGGCTGCTGCACACCGTTCGTGGAGTCGGGTTCGTACTGCGACTGCAGTAACCCGCCATGAAGTTCCTGTCTCGGATCCTCGCCCGTACGCCCTCGCTGCGGGGCCGGGTGGTACTCGCGACGGCCCTCGGCGCCGCGATTCCGGTGCTCATCGTCGGCGCGGTGGTCTGGGTCGGAATCACCAACGACCGCAAAGAGCGCCTGGACCGCCGCCTCGACGAGGCCGCCGGCTTCGCGATCCCGTTCCTGCCGCGCGGCACTCTCGACCAGATTCCGCGCTCGCCCAACGACCAGGACGCCATCATCACGATCCACCGCGGCGACCTGGTCCAGTCGAATTCCGACGTCACGCTGCCCAAGCTCAACGCCGGCTACGGCGACACCTACGTCAACGGGGTCCGCTACCGAGTGCGCACCGTCGACGTCCCGGGGCCCGGCCCGCGCTCGGTAGCCGTCGGCGCGACGTATGACACCACCATCGCCGAGACCAACAACCTGCACCGCAGGGTGTTGCTGATCTGCGGGTTCGCCATCTTCGCGTCGACGTTGTTCGCGTGGCTGCTGGCCTCGTTCGCCGTCCGCCCCTTCAAGCAGCTCGCCCAGCAGACCCGGCTGATCGACCTGGGCGACGAGACGCCGCAGGTGGAGGTGCACGGCGCCACCGAGGCCGTCGAAATCGCCGAGGCCATGCGGGGCATGCTGCAGCGCATCTGGAGCGAACAGAACCGGACCAAGGACGCGCTGGCCTCGGCGCGCGACTTCGCCGCGGTGTCCTCGCACGAGCTGCGCACCCCGTTGACCGCGATGCGCACCAACCTCGAGGTGTTGTCCACCCTGGACCTGCCCGATGACCAGCGCAACGAGGTGCTGGGCGACGTCATCCGGACGCAGTCGCGCATCGAGGCCACGCTGTCGGCGCTGGAGCGGCTGGCGCAGGGCGAGCTGTCGACGTTCGAGGACCACGTGCCGGTCGACATCACCGAACTGCTCGACCGCGCCGCCCACGACGCCAGCCGCGTCTACCCCGACCTCGACATCGCCCTGGTGCCGTCGCCGACCTGCATCATCGTCGGGCTGCCCGCCGGGCTGCGGCTCGCCGTCGACAACGCGATCGCCAACGCCGTCAAGCATGGCGGCGCGACCCGGGTGCAGCTGTCGGCGGACAGCTCGCGCGCCGGCGTGGAGATCGCGGTCGACGACAACGGCAGCGGCGTCCCCGAGGCCGAGCGACCGGTCGTGTTCGAGCGGTTCTCCCGCGGGTCGACGGCCTCGCATTCGGGGTCGGGCCTGGGGCTGGCGCTGGTGGCGCAGCAGGCCCAGCTGCACGGCGGGACGGCGTCGCTACACGACAGCCCGCTGGGCGGCGCCCGGCTGCTGCTGCGCCTGCCCGCCCCCAGCTGACGCGGTCAGCGCTCGCGCCACGGCGTGAAATGTGCCCGCACGGCGGATTCCTCGTCGATGAACCAGACCTGGGCGACGGTCGGGTCGTAGCTCGGGTCGTCGGGGGTGTAGTAGAGCTTGGTGTCCATGCGGCCCTTGACCAGCCAGCCGGGCGGCCCCGCGCCGCCCGGGCCGGGGTTCGCCGAGCCGGGGCCGTAGGGCGCCAGCGGCGAGACCGGGATCTTCGTCGTCGAAAAGTCTTGTTTCGCTTGTATTTTCGTGGTCGGCGGGTCGACGGCGATCCGCGTGGTCGGCGGGTCGGCGACGATCCTCGTCGTCGGTGGGTCGGCCACGATCTTGGTCGTCGACGGGTCCGGCTTTCCCGCGGCCGCCGACCTGCGCCGGACGGGCCCGACGATCGACGCGAAGGTCAGGGCGAAGCCGATCGCGAACGACAGGCCGAATAACCACCAGTGCACGTGACTCATCGCTGCGCCTTCGACCACACGACAACGGTCAGCCACGCGGCCGCCGAACCGGCGACGAAAGCCAGCAGGTACCACAACCACTGGATCACGAAGTCCACGCCGAACCTCCTAACCGACCACGATTTCGGCGCGCCGATTCTTCGCGCGGCCGTCGGGGGTGTCGTTACCGGCGACCGGATTGATGGAGCCCAGGCCCTTGACGGTCAGTCGGTCGCCGGTAACACCCTGCGACACAAGGAAATTAGCGACGGCCTGGGCGCGCTGGCTACTCAGCGGGACGTTGATGGCGTCGGTACCGGAGTTGTCGGCGTAGCCGTTGATCGTCGCGTGCGCGTTCGGGCACGCCTTGAGCTTGTCCGCCACCTGGGTCAGCACTTTTTGGTCGGCCGCGGTCAGGCTGACCCCGTCGGTGTCGAAGGTGATCGGCCCGCCCGTCGCATCGTCGACGGCGGCTTGCAGGTTCGCGCACGGGGCGGGGCCCGGCGCCGCGGCGGGCCCAGTTGGGCCGTTAACGGCAAGCTTGTCAACAACATTCAGGTGTGACCAGGTGCGCTTGACGTCCTGCTCGACGGCGTTCTTCTGGTCCTGCGACGCGGCCGTCCCGGTCAAAGTGATGGTGTCCGCGCCGACGGTGAAGTTGAAGTCGGCGATGGACGCGCTGTCTTTGAAAAGCGCTCCGGCGTGCGCGAAATCGAGCGCGTCGATGCGGGGGTTGAGCTGGATCTGGTCGACGACGTTGACGCCCGGGGGCAACGAGCCCTTCAGGGTTTTCAGCAGGATCGCCTTGGCCGAATCGTCGGGAATCTGTCCGCTCAAGGTAATGCCGTTGCCGCTGCGCACAATTGAAAGCGGAGCCAGGTTCAGCGTTGGTGCGCCCCGCTTGGCCGACGGGCCCACGGTGGCCAGCCCGCCCGTCGAGCTACCTGGCCGCGGGCCCTGCAACGCGCTGTGGCCGATCGCGGCGAGCAACAGCGGGATGACCACCACACCGATCAGCCAGGGCAGGCCGGGCCGGCGACGGCGGGATTCCGCGGCCGTGTGGCCGGAACGCGCCGTTGAAGCCACCGGTCTCCCCTTGCCAACTCATCCGCCGCGGCTCGTCGGACCCGCGGGCGATATGCAGCCTACCGAGTGGACACGCCGACGTTGCTCGCGTCCGGCACACTAGAGCGATGGGCGATGGCAGTAAACCAACCGACACAAACACACTGGCCAAGATTCGCGAGCTGGTCGCCGAGGAGAAAGTCCTTCGGTCCCAGCTGCAGCACCGCGACATCAGCGAATCCGAGGAGCACGACCGGTTGCGCCGGGTGGAGATCGAGCTGGACCAGTGCTGGGACCTGTTGCGACAGCGCCGGGCGCTGCGCGAAACCGGCGGTGACCCGGGCGAGGCATCGGTGCGCCCGCCCGGCCAGGTCGAGGGCTACCTCGGCTAGAAAACGGTCCGCATGGCCGTAGACGGCGCACGGGATTTCGATGTCGTCGTGGTTGGCGGCGGCCACAACGGCCTGGTCGCGGCCGGCTATCTGGCCCGGGCGGGCCTGCGGGTTCAGCTGCTCGAGCGGCTGGGCCACATCGGCGGGGCCGCGGTGTCGGCGCAGCCGTTCGACGGCGTCGACGTGCGGCTCTCGCGGTATTCCTACCTGGTCAGCCTGCTGCCCCCGCGCATTCTCGAGGACCTGGGCGCCGCGGTGCGGTTGGCGCGCCGCCGATTTTCGTCGTACACCCCGCAGCCCGCGTCCGGCGGGCGCAGCGGGCTGCTGGTCGGGTCGCAGGATTCGTTTCGCGCGATCGGCGCCGCCGACGATGCGCGCGGATTCGACGAGTTCTACCGGCGCTGCCGCCTGGTGACCGACCGGTTGTGGCCGACGCTGCTCGAGCCGCTGCGCACCCGCGAGCAGGCGCGCCGCCACGTCCTGGACGCCGGTGAGCCCGAGGCCACAGCGGCGTGGCGGGCGATCGTCGACGAGCCGATCGGGCACGCGATCGCCGACGCGGTGCGCGACGACCTGGTCCGCGGCGTGATCGCGACCGACGCGCTGATCGGCACCTTCGCGCGGCTCGACGATGCGTCGCTGCGGCAGAACATCTGCTTCCTGTATCACCTCATCGGCGGGGATTGGGACGTCCCGATCGGCGGGATGGGCGCGGTGACCTCCGGTCTGGCCGCAGCGGCCGTCCGCCACGGGGCCGAAATAGTCACTGGCGCAGAGGTTTACGGCGTGGATCCGGCCGGCCGGGTGCACTATCGCCAGGACGGCGAAGAGCGCCGGGTTCAGGGCCGGTTCGTCCTGGCCGGCGTCACCCCGACGGTATTGGCCCGCCTACTCGGTGAGCGGCCGGCGGCTCCAGACCAGGGCTCGCAGGTCAAGGTCAACATGGTGCTGCGCCAGCTGCCCCGATTGCGCGACAGCAGCGTCACTCCCGAACAGGCCTTCGCCGGCACGTTTCACGTCAACGAGGCCTACGGTCAACTGGATTCCGCCTACAGCCGGGCGGAACGCGGGCACCTGCCAGATCCGTTGCCGTGTGAGGCGTATTGCCATTCACTGGCCGACCCGAGCATCCTGTCCGGCGAGCTGCGCGACGCCGGAGCGCAGACGATGACGGTGTTCGGCTTGCACACCCCGCATTCACTGTTCGACGGCAATTACTCCGGCGCGCTGCGTGACCGGCTGACCGAGTCGGTGTTGGCGTCGCTGAATTCCGTTCTGGCCGAACCGATTCAGGACGTATTGATGAACGACGCGCGGGGCAGGCCGTGCATCGAGACGACGACCACCCTGGACCTGCACCACCAACTGGGCATGACCGCGGGCAATATCTTCCACGGCGCACTGTCCTGGCCCTTCGCGGAGGACGACGACGCGCTGGACAGCCCGGCCCGGCAATGGGGTGTTGCCACCGCACACGAACGAATCATGTTGTGCGGCTCCGGCGCTCGACGCGGCGGCGCCGTGTCGGGCATCGGCGGCCACAACGCCGCGATGGCGGTACTGGCCTCGCTTGGCTAGAGCCGACTACCGCCCGTCGATGGGCGCGTAGTCGCGCTCGGTGTAGCCGGTGTAGATCTGGCGCGGGCGGCCGATCTTGCTGTCGCCCTCGTCGTGCATCTCACGCCAGTGCGCGATCCAGCCGGGCAGCCGGCCGAGCGCGAACAGCACGGTGAACATCCGGACCGGGAATCCCAGCGCCCGGTAGATCAACCCGGTGTAGAAGTCGACGTTCGGGTACAGCTTGCGCTCGATGAAGTAGTCATCGGTCAGCGCGGCCTCTTCGAGCTGCTTGGCGATGTCCAGCAGCGGGTCGCCGCCCAGCTTGGCCAGGATCTTGTCGGCCTGCTCCTTGACGATCCGGGCACGCGGGTCGTAGTTCTTGTAGACCCGGTGGCCGAAGCCCATCAGCTTGACGCCCTCTTCGCGGTTCTTCACCTTGCGGACGAATTCGCTGACGTCGTCGCCGCTTTCGCGGATCTGGTCGAGCATCTCGAGCACGGCCTGGTTGGCGCCGCCGTGCAGCGGCCCCCACAGCGCGTTGATGCCGCCGGAGATCGACGTGAACAGGTTGGCCTGCGACGAGCCCACCAGCCGAACCGTCGACGTCGAGCAGTTCTGCTCGTGGTCGGCGTGCAGGATGAGCAGCATGTCGAGCGCGCGCACCACCTCGGGGTCGGCCTCGTAGGGCTCCGCGGGCAGCCCGAACGTCATCCGCAGGAAGTTCTCCACCAGCGACAGCGAGTTGTCCGGGTAAAGGAACGGCTGACCAACCGACTTCTTGTAGGCGTAGGCGGCGATGGTCGGCAGCTTGGCCAGCAGCCGGATCGTCGACAGCTCGACGTCGTCGGTGTCCATCGGGTCCAGCGAGTCGGGGTAGTACGCGGACAGCGCATTGACGGCACTGGACAGCACCGGCATCGGGTGCGCGTTGCGCGGGAAGCCGTCGAAGAACCGCTTCAGGTCCTCGTGCAACATCGTGTGCAGCTGGATCCGCTTGGTGAAGTCGGCCAGCTGGTCGGCGCTCGGCAGCTCGCCATAGATCAGCAAGTACGAGACCTCGAGGAAGGTCGACTTCTCGGCGAGCTGGTCGATCGGGTAGCCGCGGTAGCGCAGGATCCCCGCGTCGCCGTCGATGTACGTGATCGAGCTCTTGCACGCGGACGTGTTGACGAAGCCGTTGTCGAAGGTCGTGTATCCGGTCTTCGACAACAGCGGGCCGAGAGCAATACCGTCAGCTCCTTCGGTGGCGTTGACGATCTGTAGATCGATCTCGCCCCCCGGGTACTTCAGAGTTGCGGTGTCGTCGGTGTCGGCCACGAGAACCCCTTTGCGCTCTGGCTGGTTATGGCTGCGCCTGACTAGGTGCGTATATGTGAAGGTAGTCGTTATCGCGGCGACGCGCCTGCCCGGGGTCGGTCTGCCAAGCTCGCGGCTTTCCTTGAGGTGAACCCCGCCTTAGCGTTCGGCTGTGCGACCGCACAGCACCCGTCGACGGTGATCAGGGCTGCAGGCGCTCGACCTTGCCGCCGACCACCCGAATCCGGTTGTGCACCCGATTCTCCCGGCCCTGCCAGAACTCCACCACCTCGGCGGAAATGAGATAGCCACCCCACCCCGGCGGCACCGGGATCCGTTCCTTGTCGGCGAAACGCTCGGTCACCTGGGCCAGCTGGTCGAGTAGCGCCTTGCGTGAGGCGATCGGATGCGATTGGTGGGACGCCCAGGCGCCGAGTTGCGAGCCCCGCGGCCGCTTGGACCAGTAATCCTCGGTGGCCCGGGCGTCCACCTTGGACACCGGGCCGCGGATGTGGACCTGTCTGCCCAGCTGATACCAGGGGAAAGTCGCCGATGCGTACGGCGTCTCCGCGAGCTCGAGGCCCTTGGCCGAGTCGTAGTTGGTGAAAAAGGTGATTCCGGTCTCATCGGCGCCTTTGCACAACACCGACCGGCTCGCCGGCCGGCCGGCGGCGACGGTTGCCACCACCATGGCGTTGGGCTCGGAGAGTCCGAGTCGCTCGGCGTCGGCGATCCACTTTCTGAACAGCGCCAGCCAACCGTCGGCCAGCCAATCCGCGTCCAGATCGGGACTGCCGTCACGCTCGACGGACCCGTACTCGGTCCGCATCCGTTGCAGGTGGGCTTGGTCGCTGCCGGGCTCTGGTCCTGCCATCGAGCCAACGCTACCGGGGCATAGCTACCGGCCGGTAGCGTCGGCCTGGAGCGGGGGTGCAAGAATTTTCCTATGACTGTTGTCCCGGAAAATTTCGTCCCCGGCCTGGAAGGCGTAGTCGCCTTCATGACCGAGATCGCCGAACCGGATAAAGACGGCGGTGCACTGCGGTACCGCGGCGTCGACATCCAAGATCTGGTGGATCAGCAGGTCACGTTCGGTGACGTCTGGGCGCTTCTGGTCGACGGCCGCTTCGGCCACGGCCTGCCGCCCGCCGAGCCGTTCCCGCTGCCGATTCACACCGGCGACGTTCGCGTGGACGTGCAGGCCGGCCTGGCGATGCTCGCGCCGATCTGGGGCTACAAGCCGCTGCTCGACACCGACGAAGCCACCGCGCGCGACCAGCTGGCCCGCGCGTCGGTGATGGCGCTGTCCTACGTCGCGCAGTCCGCGCGCGGCATCTACCAGCCCGCCATTCCGCAGCGGGTCATCGATGAATGCCAAACGGTCACGGCGCGTTTCATGACCCGCTGGCAGGGCGAGCCGGACCCGAGGCACGTCGAGGCGATCGATGCCTACTGGGTGTCCGCCGCCGAGCACGGCATGAACGCCTCGACCTTCACTGCTCGCGTGATCGCGTCGACCGGCGCCGACGTGGCCGCATCGCTGTCCGGTGCGATCGGCGCGATGAGCGGGCCGCTGCACGGTGGCGCCCCGGCCCGCGTGCTGCCGATGATCAAAGAGGTCGAGCGCACCGGCGACGCGCGCGCCCTGGTCAAAAAGATCCTGGACAGCGGCGACAAGCTGATGGGATTCGGGCACCGGGTCTACCGCGCGGAAGACCCGAGGGCCCGAGTGCTGCGCGCGACCGCCGAGCGACTCGGCGCCCCGCGCCACGAGGTCGCCGTCGCGCTGGAGCAGGCCGCCCTGGCCGAGCTGCGCGAGCGCCGTCCGGACCGGGCCATCGAGACCAACGTCGAGTTCTGGGCCGCGGTGATCCTGGACTTCGCCGAGGTGCCCGCCAACATGATGCCGGCGATGTTCACCTGCGGGCGCACCGCGGGCTGGTGTGCCCACATCCTCGAGCAGAAGCGGCTGGGCAAGCTGGTCCGCCCGTCGGCCATCTATGTGGGCCCCGAGCCGCGCGGCCCGGAATCCGTCGAGGGCTGGGACCGGGTTCTCACCGACGCTTAACCTTTTGTCGGTGCCCGGCGTTTGAATGGGTCTCGCCGCGATGAGTTTGCGTCGCGGATGCAGTCAATAACCGTGAGCCAGCCCCCACCCGGGGTAGGCGCGCGACACCGACAGCAAGGAGACCCACAATGGCCATCAACATCGAACCCGCAGTAATCCCCCACCTGGTCGTGAGCGATTCCGCCGCCGCGATTGATTTCTACGTCAAGGCTTTTGGCGCCGAAGAGCTGGGACGCGTGCCGCGTCCCGACGGCAAGATCGTGAACGCCGCGGTGCGCATCAACGGCTCCACGGTGATGCTCAACGACGACTTCCCCGAGACGTGCGGCGGCAAGTCGATGACGCCCACCTCGCTCGGCGGAACCCCGGTCACCGTCCATCTGACCCTCACCGGCGTCGACGCCAAGTTCCAGAGGGCACTGGACGCGGGCGCGACGGTAGTAGTCCCGCTCGACGACATGTTCTGGGGCGACCGCTACGGCGTGGTCGAGGACCCGTTCGGCCACCGCTGGTCAATGGGCCAGCCGGTGCGCGAGGTCAGCCCGGAGGAGATCCAGACGGCGATGGCGAGCGGTTAGCCGAGTAGCCGGGCCAGCAGCCGGCGTCGCGGCGCCGGCTGCGCGGTCGCGGCCGCCGCGAGCATGTCGGCGACGTCGGTGAATTTGTTGCGCGGACGTCCGTCGTCGGCGCCGCGGGCGATCTCCGCTTCGTCGATGGCGCCCCATCCCGCCGAGTCGACGACGTCGGGCTGACGGGTGTGCACCAGTTCGTCGAGCGCGTCGCGCTTGCCGACCGGGTCGGTCAGGGCGCCGGCGTTGAAGTCGGCGACCAGGGCGTGCACGGTCTGCAGCGAGCAGGATTTGTTGGTGCCGATGAACCCCGTCGGTCCGCGCTTGATCCACCCGGCCACGTAGGCGCCGGCGATCGGACCGCGCGAGTCGGGGTCAACGACGCGGCCCTGCTCGTTGGGCACCACGGCGGCCGACCCGTCAAACGGAAGATCGCGAATCTGCTTGCCGCGGTAGCCGATCGACGTCAACACCAGACCCGCGTCGATCCGGCACGCCTCGTCGGTGCCGGTGACCGAGAACTCCACACCCGTCGCCCGCTGCTCGCCGAGCACGCGTTGCGGCGTGCGCTGATAGGCCAGCCGGATCCGCGGGCGCCCGGTCCCCGCGAGCGAACTGTCGCCGAGCCCGCGCAAGATCTCGAGCTTCTGTCCGATCAACGCGTCCGACGCGGTCGCGAGGTCGGCCTCCACCAGCTTGCGGTCGTCGGCGTCGAGCACCACCTCGGATGTCTCTGTGAGCCCGATCAATTCGGGCAGGGTGAACGCGGAATGGGCGGGCCCGCGCCGCGCGGCGATCACCACTTCGCGGACCGCCGACCCGCGCAGCGCCGCCAGCGCGTGATCGGCGATGTCGGTGCGCGCCAAGTCGTCGGGATCGGCCGTCAGCACGCGGGCGACATCCAGCGCGACGTTGCCGTTGCCGACGATCACCATCCGTTCGTGGCTGAGATCGACTGGCAGATCGGTGAAGTCGGGGTGCCCGTTGATCCACGCAACAAGCTCGGTGGCGGTCGCGGTGCCCGGCAGGCCCATGCCGTCGACGTCCAGCCGGCGGTCGTCGGGGGCGCCGAGCGCGTAGAGCACGGCGTGATGATGTGCGAGCAGGTCGGCGTGGCTCAGGTGCCTGCCGACCTCGACGTTGAGGTAGAAGCGGAAGTGGCGATGCCGGGCCACCCGATCGAAGAACCGCGTCACCTTTTTCGTGTTCTGGTGATCGGGGGCCACCCCCGCGCGGACCAATCCGTAAGGCGTAGGCAACTTTTCGAAGACGTTGACCCGCACCCCGTGCTGAGTGAGCAGTTCGTCGGCCGCGTACATCGCCGCCGGACCGGACCCGACGACGGCCACCGTCAGCGGCCGGCGTCGGGCGTGCACCTCGGCGGCCGGGAGCACCGGGGCCAGCTTGGACGTGGGCGGCAACTTCTCGTCCGCCGGCCGCTTCGGGTAGAACGACGCGTTGATCTCGACGAAGGGAAGCTGCTTGATGTCCAGGCGGCTATCCGGCGCGATCGCGCCGACGGGACAGGCGCTCACGCACGCGCCGCAGTCGACACAGGCGACCGGATCGATGTAGAGCATCTCGGTCGTCGCGAAGCCCGGCTCATCCGGCGACGGGTGAATGCAGTTCACCGGACAGGCGAAGACACAGGACCCGTCGTTACAGCACGACTGGGTAATAACGTGCGGCATAAAGGAACTCGCGTTACCTTAGGCGGCCGGCACCGCGGCAAGGTGCTGACGCTGCGGCTCGCTGCGGTAGCGCGACGGCTTGCCGTTGATCTTGCAGATCCGCCACATCAGCCGCGCCGACCGGTTCTCCATCAGGCCGGTGTCGTAGGCCAGCATCCGCACGTCACCGAACATGTCGCTGAGCCACTTGCGCGACTCCGGCGACCGGAAGAACAGTTCCTTTTTGACCTCGCGCGGGATGTCGAACTCACGCCAGAAAGCCTTGGGCGGCACCACAATTGCCCGGCACAATGCCTTCATCGTCAGCGGCAGGTACAGCGCGGTCCAGAACCGTTGCCTCTTGGTCAGGTCCGGCAGTCGCTTCCGCAGGAATTCGTGCGCGAACGAGATGTGCCGCGCCTCCTCGGCGACGTGAATGGCCATCACCCGCTCCATGATCGGGTGCAGCGACTTGCCTTCGCGGAGAACATTTTTCTGCGTGTGGTCGATCGGCTCCTCGCCGGCGAGCACACCAATGAAGAATGCCACCGGCAGCGGACCGGCCACCAGCGGAACCAGCGGCGAAAGCCACTTGAGCCGCCGCGGCATGCCGGGGACGTCGGCCCCGATGCGGTTGACCATTTCCTGGAACATCATGGTGTGGTTGCACTCTTCGACGGATTCGTGCAAGCAGTACCGGTATTCCGGCGATCCGTTCGGCACCCAGAAGGTGTAGTTCATCAGGCCGCGGATCAGGATCGACTCGAAGTGCAGTCCCACCTTGGCGACATTGGCCTGGCGCCACATGCCGATCTTGATCTGCCGCTCTTCGGACTGGGCCTGGTACCAGGGGTGGCGGCCCAGTGGGTCGGTCGCCGGCAGGATCCACCGCGGGTCGTTCTCGGTGACCGCGAACTCCGGTGACTCCCAGTCGATGTCGGTGTACGGGTTGAAGTTTCGCCGCACAGACCCCTCAGACAGTGTGGCGAGCATGTTCACGTACTCAGCGTCGTCGCGCACTTCCATCTTGTTGCGCCACCGACGGACCATTCGCGTCCTGGCCATAATCCAAGCCTCCCCAACGAGGTTTACATTTGGACGTGCTATGTCCAAACGGTACCGCAGGTACCGGGAATTATCTAGGGTCCCTCACCGCACTGTGGCCTGACCAGTGGTCAGGCAACTGGTGTGCCCTGCATCACAGCCAGTGAAACACCACAGGTAGCCCAGCCAGGCGTTTTGGCGGGCCCCCGGCGCCGGCCGCCGGACCGCGGCGTCGGCGCCTCAGGTGCGCTCACTACCCTGATGAGCATGGCTGACCAGCTTCAGATCCCCGCTGACCTCAAACCCCGCGACGGCCGCTTCGGATGCGGTCCGTCCAAGGTTCGGCCCGAACAATTGCAGGCGCTGACCACCACCGCCGCCCCGCTGTTCGGCACCTCGCACCGGCAGGCACCCGTCAAGAATTTGGTGGGCCGGGTGCGCAAGGGGGTGGCGGAGCTTTTCTCCGTCCCGGACGGCTACGAGGTCATCCTCGGCAACGGCGGCGCGACGGCGTTCTGGGACGCGGCCGCGTTCGGCTTGATCGACAAGCGGTCGCTGCACCTGTCGTTCGGCGAGTTCAGCTCGAAGTTCGCGTCCTGCGTCGCCAAGAACCCATTCGTCGGCGACCCGATCATCGTCAAGGCCGACGCCGGGTCCGCCCCCGAACCGCAGTCGGACCCGTCGGTCGACGTGGTCGGCTGGGCGCATAACGAGACGTCGACCGGGGTCGCGGTGCCGGTGTGCCGCCCGGCCGGTGATGCGCTGGTGCTCATCGACGCCACCTCCGGCGCCGGTGGCCTACCCGTCGACGTCAGCGACACCGACGCCTACTACTTCTCGCCGCAGAAGAACTTCGCCAGCGACGGCGGCCTGTGGCTGGCGATCATGAGCCCGGCCGCGCTGGCCCGGGTCGAGGCGATCGCGGCGTCCGGGCGCTGGGTCCCCGACTTCCTCTCGCTGCCGATCGCGATCGAGAACAGCCTGAAGGATCAGACGTACAACACGCCCGCGATCGGCACGCTGGCGCTGATGGCCGAGCAGCTCGACTGGATGCTGGCCAACGGCGGCCTGGACTGGGCCGTCAAGCGCACGGCCGACTCGTCGCAGCGCCTGTACTCGTGGGCCGAGGAGCGGCCCTACACGACGCCGTTCGTCACCGACCCCGCGCTGCGCTCGCAGGTGGTGGGCACGATCGACTTCGTCGACGACGTCGACGCCGCCGCCGTCGCCAAGGCGCTGCGGGCTAACGACATCGTCGACACTGAGCCGTACCGCAAACTCGGCCGCAACCAGCTGCGCGTCGCGATGTTCCCCGCCGTCGACCCCGATGACGTCAGCGCGCTGACGCAGTGCATCGACTGGGTCGTCGAGCGGTTGTAACTCGCCGGCCATCAGCGCGCAAACCGCCCAGCGTGTCAGCACAGGTATTGGGCGATAGCTGGACTAAAGTGCGGCACAGTGACGGGTGGTCCCTGACCTGCACAAAGCCTGCGAGGAGAAGCCATGCGGGAACTCAAAATTGTTGAGCTCGACGCCGACAGCAAATACGTCATCTGCGAGGGTGATGATCCCGCGGAGCAGTTCAAGCTGGCGGCCGACGACCGACTGCGCGAGCTCCTGAAACGCGAATCCGCGCCGCCGGAGCAGCCGCATCTCGACATGGAAGTCACCAACATGCTGAGCCCCAAGGACATTCAGGCAAGGATCCGCGCCGGGGCATCCGTCGAGCAGGTGGCCGCCGCGTCGGGCTCCGACATCGTGCGGATCCGCCGGTTCGCCCACCCGGTGTTGCTGGAGCGCTTCCGCGCCGCCGAGCTGGCAACCGCCGCGCACCCGCAGCTCCCCGACGGCCCCGCGGTGATGACCCTCCTCGAAACCGTGACCGCCGCCATGATCGCGCGCGGCCTGCGCACCGACGGACTCAGCTGGGACGCCTGGCGCACCGAGGACAGCCGCTGGACCGTGCAGCTGGCGTGGAAGGTCGGCCGTTCCGACAACCTGGCCCACTTCTGCTTCATGCCGGGCGCCCACGGCGGCATCGTCACGGCGATCGACGACGGGGCCAACGAGCTGATCGACCCGAACTTCGAACGCCCGCTGCGGCCGGTGGCGCGGGTGGCCCACGTCGACTTCGACGACGCCCCCAAGCCCGCGGTTCCCTCGCCGGTGATTCCCGCGCCTGCTGCCGCGTCGGAGGACCCCGCACCCCGCGAGCAGCCGGTGCACAGCCGCCGCGGCAGGCCGGTCATTCCCGCCTGGGAGGACGTCCTGCTGGGCGTGCGCTCCGGCGGACAGCGCTAAACGGCCAGGGCGAGCAGCGCCAGCCACGCCCCCGTCACACCGACTCCCGCACCGAGCACGAACCAGCGCAGCACCAGGGTGCGCCGCCATCCCCACAGCGTCGGCGCCAGTCCCCCGGCCGCCACGACGTTGAGCCCGATGGCCAGCAGCGGATGCACCTGGACCAGGCCGAGACTCAGCACCACGATCGCCGCGCCGATGACGGCGGCCACGAATCCGGCGACGGTCAGACCCGTTGCCCAGGGCACGGCCGGGACGCCCGGGCCGAGTCTGCCGTTCACGAGCCGAGCCTAGCCCGCTCGTAGAACGCCAAAGCGGCAGCTGTCGCCACGTTCAGCGAGTCGGTTCCCCGCGACATCGGGATCCGCACCCGCAGGTCGCTCACCCGTAACGCGGCCGCGGTCAGGCCTGGCCCCTCGGCCCCCACCAGCACGGCGACGCGCTGATCTACGAGGCCCGCCATCGCGTCCGGCAACGCGGGCGCTTCGCCGCTCGGCGTCATTGCCAACAACCGAAACCCGCGTTCTTTCAACATCACCAGATCGCCCGGCCAGTCGGCCGCGCGCGCGAACGGCACCAACAGCGCGTGGCCCATCGAGACCCGGACGGCGCGGCGGTAGAGCGGATCGGCGCACCCGCTGCCGAACACCACCGCGTCGACGCCCAGCCCCGCCGCGTTGCGAAAGATCGATCCCAGGTTCTCGTGGTCGTTGACGCCCTCCAGCACGGCCACGGTCCGCGCGCACTCGATGAGGTCCGCGACGCCGGCCTCGGGCACTCGCCGCGCCGCGGCCAGTACGCCGCGGTTGAGGTGGAAGCCGACGGCCCGGGCCATCACGTCGGCGGAGGTGCGGTAGAACGGCACCTCGTTTCCGGCGAGGTCGCTTCTGAGCTCGTCGAGCCTGCGCTCGTTGCCGAGCAGGGCGTGTGGGGTGAACCGGGACGCCAGCATGCGCTGCACGACCAGCACGCCCTCGGCGATCACCAGCCCCTTGCCGGTGGGCAGGTCCGGGCGACGGTCGATGCTGTTGAGGTCGCGAAAATCGTCGAGCCGCGGATCGTCGGGATCGGTGACGTCCTGAATGTTGAGCGCGTCGCTCACGGGCTTTCGTCGACCAAGGCCAACATCAGGTCGGCGGCTTCGCGCAGGACGGCGCGCTTGTCGCCCTCGAGCGTCGCGAGCCGCTCGGCCAGCCACTCCTGGCGGGCGCGCCGGGCGGCCTTGACCAACTCGGCACCCGACTCCGACACCGACACCAGCACCTGCCGGCCGTCCACGGGGTGCGGGGCGCGGTCCACGAACCCCTCATCGGCCAACGACGCGATCACCCGGGTCATCGACGGCGGCCGCACCCGTTCGCGAATCGCGAGCGCGCCGGGCGTCATCGGGCCCTCGTTGGTCAGCGTCGCCAGCGCCGAAAGCTGCGAAAGCGACACCGGCGACGAAGGATTGCGGAAGCGCAATTGGCGGGCGAGCCGCATGACGGCCAATGACAAATCGCTGGCCAGCCGCGCATCGCTGTCAGGCATGGCGCGAGGTTACATCGGAACCCGCGAAATCGGGATAAGAAACGGCGAAGGGCGCGACGCCGGAACTATCGGGCCGGGCGCCGGCTGCTTGCCGTCGGGTTAGATTGATCGCGATGAGCGCCGAACCTGGCCCCGCCCCCGAGCCGCCACCGCTGCCGCCGGCGCTGCTGCGCCCATGGCCGTTCATCGTGATCGGCGCGCTGGCCTGGTTGGCCGCCGCGCTGGCCGCGTTCCTGGTGCCCGCGCTGGAGAGTTGGCGTCCGGTGACGCTGGCCGGGCTGGGCACCGGAGTGCTCGGGACGAGCATCTTCCTGCTGCAGCTCGCGGGGGCACGCCGCGGTGTTCGCGGCGCCCAGTCCGGGCTCGAGACATTTCTCAGCAACGACTAGCGAATTGGGGCTAGTCGGGCGAATCCGTCGGCGACTCCGACGATTCGGCTGACTCCGACGATTCCGCCGCCGCCTCGGGCGATTCGGCCAGGGGCTCTGCGGATTCGGCCACAGCTTCCGACGGCTCGGCGGTCGCGTCGGGCTCCGACGACTCGGCGGCCGCCTCGGGCGTCGGTTCCGTCGGGATCTCGACGATGTCGAGGACCCCGTCGTCGAACGGGTCGTACGCCGGTGAGCCGCCGCCGGCCGGGGCGGGGGTGTCCGAATGGGCGCCGCAGCCGTACTGCTTGTCGACGATGTGGCCGTCGGCGGACATCTCGTTGCCGCACACCCCGAACATCGCGCCCAGCGATCCCGAGAGCGGCAGGAAGAACCCACAGTCGCGGCACACGCGTTTGGTGGACCGCGCCATCGTCGAGTCGGGGCCGTAGTCGCCGGTGTGCCACCGCTCGGCGGCGTCGGCCCGGCCCCAGCCGCCCATCACCCAGCGCCGGCCCAGCCCAATTTCGGCGGCCGTCTCGTCGACCTCCGGATCGCCGCTGGACATGAAGCCGGGAACCAGCCGCGGGTCGTCGGACGTCGGGGCCAACAGGTCGCCGGGGCTCAGATCCCCCGGCCGGACGCGTTGCTCCCAGGGCACCCACTCGGGAGCCAGCAGCGCGGTCGGGCCCGGGACCAGCACCACTTCGCTGATCGTCGCGTGGTCGGCGCCGGGATAAGCCGCGACCACAATCGCCCACTGCCACCCCTGGTAACCCGGTAGATGGGCCAGGAATCGGTGCGTGGCGGCGTCCGGGTCTTCGTAGCTGACGCCCAAGTAGTCGCCGACGGTGTCCGCGCCGCTGAACTCCTCGACGGCGGCCCTGGCCGCCTCAGCCGCGCCCGTGAGCACCGCCGCCAACTCCTCGGGCCACTCGGCCACGGTTGCCACGGCTGATTCGTCGTTGGGTCCGGTCACGCTTTTCCCTTCCTGCATTGCGTCTCCAATACTAGGTTGGCGAGCCACGCCCTGTTGCCTCGCGGCATAGGACAGAATTGATTTGTGTCTGGACGGCGGCGTGATGACTCGGGTCGTGCGGCCCCCAACGCGGGCCGCCGTACCCGCAACGGATCGGGCAACCAGCACCCCGGCATGGCCAATTACCCCGCCGACGACGAGGACTCCCGGCGCACGCGGCGCCCGCCATCGCCGCCCAGCGCCAACCGCTACCTGCCACCGCTGGGAGGCAGGCAGAAGCCGCCGGACCGCGACAACCCGCCGCCCCGCCCGCCCCCCGGCGAACGGGAACGGATCACCGTCACCCGCGCCGCGGCGCTGCGCAGCCGTGAAATGGGCTCGCGGATGTACTGGATGGTCCAGCGGGCCGCGACCGCCGACGGCGCCGACAAGTCCGGCCTGACCGCGCTGACGTGGCCGGTGGTCGCGAACTCCGCCGTCGACTCGGCGATGGCCGTGGCACTGGCGAACACGCTGTTCTTCGCCGCAGCCAGCGGAGAGAGCAAGTCCAAAGTCGCGCTGTATCTGCTGATTACGATCGCGCCGTTCGCGGTGATCGCGCCGCTGATCGGGCCTGCACTGGACCGCTTGCAGCATGGCCGCCGGGTGGCGCTGGCGATGTCGTTCGGGCTGCGCACCGCGCTGGCGGTGCTGCTGATCATGAACTACGACGGGGCCAGCGGCAGTTTCCCGTCCTGGGTGCTCTATCCGTGCGCGCTGGCGATGATGGTGTTCTCGAAGTCGTTCAGCGTGCTGCGCAGCGCGGTGACACCGCGCGTCATGCCGCCGACCATCGACCTGGTGCGGGTCAACGCCCGGCTCACCATGTTCGGGCTGCTGGGCGGGACCATCGTCGGCGGTGCGATCGCGGGCGGTCTGGAATTCGCCGGCACGCACCTGTTGAAGCTGCCCGGGGCGTTGTTCGTCGTCGTTGCGGTAACGGTGGTCGGCGCGTTGCTGTCGATGCGGATCCCACGCTGGGTCGAGGTGACCGCGGGCGAGGTCCCGGCCACCTTGAGCTACCGCCAGGACAGCGAACCGCTGCCCCGAAGCTGGCATAGGGAGGTCAGCGGGGCACTTCGACAGCCGTTGGGCCGCAACATCATCACCTCGCTGTGGGGCAACTGCACGATCAAGGTGATGGTCGGCTTCCTGTTCCTGTACCCGGCGTTCGTCGCCAAGGCGCACCAGGCCGACGGCTGGGCCCAGCTCGCGATGCTGGGGATCATCGGCGCCGCGGCCGGCATCGGAAACTTCTTCGGCAACTTCACCAGCGCGCGGCTGAAACTGGGCAGGCCATCGGTCCTGGTGGTGCGCTGCACCGTGGCGGTGTGCACGGTCGCATTGGCCGCCGCGGTGGCCGGCACCCTGGCGGTGGCCGCGATCGCCACCCTGATCACCTCTGCCGCCAGCGCCATCGCGAAGGCGTCGCTGGACGCGTCGCTGCAGGACGACCTGCCCGAGGAGTCGCGGGCGTCGGGCTTCGGGCGCTCGGAGTCGACGCTGCAGCTGGCCTGGGTGTTGGGCGGGGCGGTGGGTGTGATGGTGTACACCGAACTGTGGGTCGGCTTCACCGCGATCAGTTCCGTGCTCATCCTCGGGCTGGCGCAGACCATCGTGAGTTTCCGTGGTAATTCACTGATTCCGGGCCTCGGCGGCAACCGGCCCGTGATGGTCGAGCAGGAAGGCACGCGCCGGGACGCCGGTAGGCCGACGGCGGTACCGAAATGAGGCGCGGCCTCGCCGTGCTGCTGGCCGTCGTGGTGGCGCTGTTGGCAACCGGCGCCGGGGTGGGCACGTGGTATCTCATGCGACCGCGCGCCCCGCAGCAGGTGGAGATCAGCGCCTTCTCGCACGGACACCTGATCCGGGTCGGGCCCTACCTCTACTGCAACGTGCTCAACCTCAACGACTGCCAGCAGCCGCAGGCCCAGGGCGAGCTGCCGGCCAAGGAGAAGTACCCGGTGCAACTGTCTGTGCCGGAAGCGATTTCGCGCGCACCGTGGCGGCTGCTGCAGGTCTACGAGGACCCCGCGAACACCGCCACCACCATGTTTCGCCCCGGCAGCCGGCTGGCCGTCACCATCCCTTCGGTCGACCCGCAGCGCGGACGGCTGACCGGGATCGTGGTGCAGCTGCTGACCCTGGTGGTCGACCCGTCAGGTGAGCTTCGCGAGGCCCCGCACGCGGAATGGTCAGTGCGGCTCACCTATTAGCGCCGAACGTCGACTTGTTGTGCATATTTGCCCTAGTTGGCCGCAACAAGTCGACGTTGGCCCGGGGTTGTCGGTGCGGCCGGGCACTGTGTCTGCATGCAGCCCCTGGATTGGCCATTCCGAGGAACCGAAGCGCTGGCAGCTGGCATCGTCACGCCGCACCGGTTGCGGACCGATTTCGAGTTAGCGCATCGAAATGTGTACATCCCGCGCGGAGCGAGGCTGACCCCCGTAACCCGGGCGATTTCCGCGTGGCTCTGGTCAGGACGATCGGCGACGTTGGCTGGTTTATCCGCGGCGGCATTGCATCGCACAGCCTGGATCGACGACTGGCTGCCGGCCGAGGTGAACCGACCGAGCCGAGACAAGGCGCGCGGCATCATCGTCCACAGCGACGTCCTCGACGAGGATGAAGTGTGTACGCGCGACGGCATGCCCGTGACCACACCGGCACGCACCGCGTTCGATTTAGGCAGGCGAAAAGGTCTGATCACAGCCGTGATTCGGCTTGACGCTTTGATGCATGCGACCGAGCTGAAGGCGGTTGATGTTGAACTGGTGGCCAATCGCCATGGAGGTGCGCGCGGCTTGGTGCAGTTGCGACAGGCATTGTCCGTAGCCGACGGCGGGGCCGAGTCACCTTACGAAACGAAGACTCGCCTCGTCCTTGTCGGCAGTGGATTGCCGCGCCCACAGACGCAGATCGAGGTGCTCAATGACTGGGGTGCGGTGATGGCACGCATTGACATGGGTTGGGAAGAATGGAAGGTCGGCGTGGAATTCGACGGTGCTCAGCATTGGACGGATCCCGCGCAGCGGACCTGGGACATCGATCGACTTGCCCAACTGGAGGCTCGGGGCTGGAAGGTAATTCGGGTCAGTGCCGACATGGTGCGAAACCGACCCCACATCGTGGTGGCACGCACCCGCGACGCCCTGCTCACCGCTGGTTGTCGGCTACGCCAGCGTGCCGAACGTGGAGTTGTTGGGCCAAAACGGCCGAATTTTCGCAACTAGTCGACGCTCGGCAAGAAAAGTTACGCGTCATGACCGGCCGGCACCCGCTCGCCTTCGCGCGGCGGCCCGGGCGGCGTGCCGTTTCCAAAGGGATTGCCGCCCAAAGACTCCCGGCCGTGTTCGGAAAGCCAGTTCGTCAGATCCGGGCCCTTGGGCACGATGCGCGTCGGGTTGATGTCGGCGTGCACGATGTAGTAGTGCTGCTTGATCTGGACGAAGTCGACGGTGTCGCCGAAACCGGGCGTCTGGAATAGATCACGCGCGTAGGCCCACAACACCGGCATCTCGCTCAATTTGCTTCGGTTGCATTTGAAATGGCCGTGATAGACGGGGTCGAAGCGGGCCAGCGTGGTGAACAGCCGCACGTCGGCCTCGGTGATGGTGTCGCCCACCAGGAAACGCTGACCGCTCAGGCGATCGCTGACCCAATCCAGCGCGGTGAAGAGCCGGGCGTACGCGGCGTCGTACGCCTCCTGCGAGCCGGCGAACCCACACCGGTACACGCCGTTGTTGATCTCGGTGTAGACCCGCTTGTTCACCTCGTCGATTTCTGCACGCAGGTCCTCCGGGTACAGCTGCGGCGCGCCCTCGCGGTGGTAGGCCGTCCACTCCGTCGACAGGTCCAGGGTCATCTGCGCGAAGTCGTTGGTGACCACCGCACCGGTCGGGACGTCGACGATCGCGGGGACCGTGATGCCCTTCGGGTAGTCGGCGACGCGCTTGAAGTAGGCGTCCTGCAGCCGCGGGATCTTCAGCACCGGGTCGACGCCGCCGGGATCGAGGTCGAACGTCCAGCTCCGCTGATCGTGCGTCGGGCCGCAAAACCCAATGGAGAGAGCGTCTTCCAGGCCCAGTAGCCGCCGGACGATGATCGCGCGGTTGGCCCACGGGCAGGCCCGGGCGACGATTAGCCGATACCGGCCTGGCTCCACCGGATAGCCGTCGCGACCGTCGGCGGTGATGCGGGTGGTGATGTAGTCGGCGTCGCGGGTGAATTCGCCCGCCGGGGCAACGTAGGTGGACATGCCCTCGATTCTGCCCCTTAAGCGCTCGCCTCGGTGGGGGCAGCCAGCGTCAGGAACCGCCGGGCCAGGTTGGCCTCGGTCGATTCTCCCGGCTCCCAGTGCGCAATCCACGGTCCACTGCCCTCGGACTGGTCGATGATGCCGTCCTCCAGCCAGCTGTAGCGCCCGTCGAGCACGTCGCGGGTCAGCTGCACATCGGTGCTGTCCGTGTTGGTCCACAGCTGGTCGAACAGGGCCTCGATGCGCAGCGTGGCCTGCTGGCTGAACGCGTCGGCGAGCTCGAATGCCTGTTGCCCCAACGCCTGATCCGTGGCTCGTTGGCCTTCGGCGCGCACGCAGGCCGCGGACATCGCGAACAGCTCGGCCCCGATGTCGACGATCCGTCCGAGGAAGCCCTGCTTCTGCTCCAGCTTGGCCTGCCACCGGGCCATTCCGTAGAAGGTGTTGCGAGCCAGCTTGCGGGTGCAGCGCTCGACGAAGCGCAGATGCGGCGCCAGGGCGCCGAATTCGCCGTAGGCCCGGGGCCGCTGACCTTCACCAAAGACCAGCTGCGGCAACCACTTTGCGTAGAATCCGCTGGCGCCGACAGCCGCGGCCGCCTTCTCGCGTAAGCCGGTGTCGGGCTTGGCGAGGTCGCCGGCCGCATTCAGGTGTGCGTCCACCGCCTCTCGGGCGATGAGCAGCCGCATGATCTCGCTCGATCCTTCGAAGATGCGGTTGATCCGCAGATCCCGCAATGCCTGCTCGGCCGGTACCGCGCGCTCACCGCGGGCCGCCAGCGACTCCGCGGTTTCATAGCCGCGACCGCCGCGGATTTGCAACAACTCATCGGCGATGAGGCAGGACATCTCGCTCGACCACAGCTTGGCCAGCGCCGCCTCGATGCGGATGTCGTTACGCCCTTCGTCGGCCATCTGCGCCGACAGCTCTAGCACCGCGTCCAGCGCGTAGTTCGTCGCGGCGATGAACGAGATTTTGCGGGCCACCGCTTCATGTTTGGCCAACGGCTTGCCCCACTGCACGCGCTCGCCGGACCATTCCCGCGCGATCTTCAGCGCCCACTTGGACGACCCGGTGGCGCTGGCGGGAATCGACAGCCGTCCGGCGTTGAGCGTGGTGAGCGCGATCTTCAGGCCGTCGCCCTCGCTGCCGACCAGGTTCTCGCTGGGAACCCGAACCCCGTGCAGCCGCGTCACGCCGTTCTCGATGCCCCGGAGCCCCATGAACTTGTTGCGCCGCTCCACGGTGATCCCCGGCGAATCGGCTTCGACCACGAACGCGCTGATCCCGCCGCGGTGTCCGTCGCTCTTGGGCACCCGGGCCATCACCACCAGCAATTCGGCCACCACGCCGTTGGTGGTCCACAACTTCACGCCCTCGAGTTCGTAGGCTCGCCCGTCCTCGACCGGTGTCGCCGTCGACGCCAAGCGCGCCGGGTCGGAGCCGACGTCGGGTTCGGTGAGCAGAAATGCAGAGATGGCACCAGCGGCGCAGCGCGGCAAGAACTTTCGCTTCTGTTCGGGCGACCCGGCAAGCTTGAGCGGCTCGGGGACCCCGATCGACTGATGGGCCGACAGCAGCGCGCCCAGGCTGGGATGGACCGTCGTAACCATCATCAGGGCCCGGTTGTAGGCGACCTGCGACATGTTCAGGCCGCCGTATTCCGAGGGAATTTTCATTCCGAAACAGCCCAATTCGGCAAGGCCTTTTACGTATTCATCCGGAATCTGCGCATCGCGCTCGATGACGGTGCCATCGACAGTGCCCAAGAATTCCCGCAGCCGTTGCAAAAACGCACGGGTGCGTTCCTCGTCGGCGTCCGACAGTTGGGGAAATGGATGGATGAGTTCCAAAGGAAATCGTCCGAGAAACAACTCCTTGGCGAAGGACGGCTTATCCCAACCGGTTTCGCGTGATTCCTCGGCGAGAGCCCTCGCCTGCTCCTCGGTAACCTGCGCCTGCTGTGGCATCGCAGCCTCCTCGCTACATGACTGTCGCGAGGGTTGAGTACCCAAACTGGCGCGCGCTACTCCGGCCGCGTTACCCCGCGCGCCGTCGCCGGATCAGGCGTCGAGCTCCTGGGCCACGGCCTTGACCACCTCGGAAACCCGGCGGGCAACCTTGCGGTCCGGGTAGCGGCCCTTGCGCAACTCGGGCTGGACGGCGCCCTCCAGCAACGTGATCATGTCCTCGACCATGCCGTGCAGTTCGTCGGGGCTGTGCTTGTGCTCGACCGAGGTCTCCCGGCGCGTCTTGGTCAGGGTCGGCGGCGGATCGATCAGCTTGAGGCTCAAGGCCTGGGGCCCGCGCCGCCCGGAGGCCACGCCGAATTCCACCTTCTGCCCCGTCTTCAGCCCCTCGACACCCTCAGGCAGCGCCGACGAGCGGACGTAGACGTCCTCGCCTTCCTCCTGCGACAGGAAGCCAAACCCCTTGTCGGCGTCGTACCACTTAACCTTGCCGGTCGGCACTGGTCTCACCTGCTTGTCTGACGGATACCTAGGATGGACAACACAAGACGCGTCCCGCCTGTGCAGGACGCGATGCGGATTCAGATCCTACTCGGGTCGTTGCCCGCCAAGCACCCCCGGTTTACCCGTGACTCGCTAGGCTGGCAATACCACTGGAGGAGAAATGCGCCTAGTCCTGAACATATTCTGGCTTCCATTTGGCGGCCTCCGGATGGCGCTTGGATATTTGGCAGCGGCGCTGGCCAACCTGAAATTCATTCCGGTCGAGCCGGCGGCCCCGTTTGTAGGCGCGGCCGCATGACGCAGACCGCACTTGGCGTTCCGACGGTGCCGGGCCGGGCGGGTAGCCCGACGTTCGACCCGGCGGACGTGCCGGCCGCGGGCCCGCTGTTGGACAGCTACGGCAGGGCCGCCACCGATCTGCGCGTCTCGCTGACCGACCGGTGCAACCTGCGCTGCAACTACTGCATGCCGGCCGAGGGCCTGGACTGGCTGCCCGGGGAGCAGCTGCTGCGGCCCGACGAGCTGGCCAGGCTGATGCACGTCGCGGTGACCCGACTGGGCGTCACCAACGTGCGCTTTACCGGCGGTGAGCCGCTGCTGTCCCGCCACCTCGAGGAGGTGGTCGCCGTCGCGGCCGCGCTGCGGCCCCGCCCGGAGATCTCGCTGACCACCAACGGCGTCGGGTTGGCGCGCCGCGCAACCGCTTTGGCCGAGGCCGGCCTGGACCGCGTCAACGTCTCGCTGGACAGCGTGGACCGCCACCACTTCGCCGCCATCACCCGCCGGGACCGGCTCGCCGACGTGCTGGCCGGCCTGGCCGCCGCGAAGCAGGCAGGACTGACGCCGGTCAAGGTCAATGCCGTGCTCGATCCGGCCACCGGCCGCGCCGACGTGGTCGAGCTGCTGCGGTTCTGCCTCGAGCACGGCTACCAGTTGCGGGTCATCGAGCAGATGCCGCTCGACGCCGGGCACCAGTGGCAGCGCGACGCCGCGCTGAGCGCCGACGATGTGCTCGCGGCGCTCCGGCCGCACTTCCGGCTGCGACCGGACCCGGCACCGCGAGGTTCGGCCCCCGCCGAGCTGTGGCTGGTCGACACCGGGCCGGGCACCCCGAGCGGAAAGTTCGGCCTGGTGGCCTCCGTGTCGCACGCCTTCTGCTCGACGTGCGACCGCACCCGGCTGACCGCCGACGGCCAGATCCGAAGCTGCTTGTTCTCCGCGGAAGAGACCGACCTGCGGGGCCTGCTGCGCGGCGGCGCCAGCGATGACGCGATCGAAACCGCCTGGCGCACCGCGATGTGGGGCAAGCCGGCCGGTCACGGCATCAACGACCCCAACTTCATCCAGCCGGCCCGGCCGATGAGCGCGATCGGTGGCTGACGTCCCCGTCCACGCCGACGGCATTCAGGTGACGATCCGCTACTTCGCCGCCGCGCGCGCGGCCGCTGGAGCCGAATCGGAGACGGTGGTGCTGCGCCCGGGAACGACGGTGGCCGGGTTGGTTCAGCGGCTGACCGTTCCGGGTACTCCGCTCGCGACCGTGTTGGGCCGGTGCTCATACCTCTGCGACGGGATCGCGGTGCGCGACGAGACCAAAGCGTTGCGGACGGGTGACACGATCGACGTCTTACCGCCCTTCGCCGGCGGTTGATTTTGTGAGATGGCTCACGTAACGGTTTGATAACGGCGCGGACACGGCCCGATATCGGGCCGACTTGACCTGCGCGAACCCGAGGCGCTCCTGCGGCTTTCGAAGATGTCCGTGGGGGAAACGCCACGTTTCGCAGAAAGTGACGCGACCAACAGAAGCGGCTACCGTCTCGGGAGGCTCGCCAAGCTAAACCGAGTGGCGTTCCTCCCCAGCCCGTAGCGCCGAGCTCCATCCAATGGGCGGGGGACACCGAAATCTGGATGGAGACGGGGGACCCACCGGTCCGCCGGACTGGGGTCGCGTGCGACTCCTTGGGGTGAAGCCGACGTCGGCTCTCGTGAAACGACATCGGCCGGGTGGCCTCTTGAACCCGAACCCGACAGCTGACCTCGCAGGCGCGTGACGAGAGGAAAGTTTCGGCGCGTATGAGTGGACGTCACCGCAAGCCCACGACATCCAACATCAGCGTCGCCAAGATCGCCTTTACCGGGGCGGTACTTGGTGGCGGCAGCATTGCCCTGGCCGGTCAGGCGGTCGCGGCCACCGACGGCGAATGGGATCAGGTAGCCCGTTGCGAATCCGGTGGCAACTGGGGAATCAACACCGGCAACGGCTATTTCGGCGGCGTGCAGTTCAACTCCGGCACGTGGGCCTCGCACGGCGGCGGCGAGTACGCCCCGTCGGCGCAGCTGGCCACCAAGGAACAACAGATCGCGGTCGCTGAGCGAGTCCTCGCGACCCAGGGCCGGGGTGCCTGGCCCGTGTGCGGTACTGGACTGTCGGGCGCAACCCCACGCGAGGTCCTGCCCGTACCGGCTGGTCTGGACATCCCCGGCCTCAACGGCGACCACCGGCGGACGCCGTTCCGCCGGCACCGCCCGCGGACCTGCCCCCAGCGCCTCCGGCCGACGTGCCTCCGCCCGCGGACGCCCCGTTGCCCGCGCCGCCGGCCGACGCCCCGGCACCTGCCGAACCGCAGCAGGCGATCAACGTCGGCTACACACAGCAGGTGTGGGACGCGATTCGCGGCGGCAACATCAACGGCAACGACGCGCTGGACTCGCTGGCGCTGTCGGGCCCCGCCAACTGACGCGCTGACACCGGGTCGGGTTTGGCGTTAAGCCGAACCCACCCACTCGTCGGTGCCGTCGTCGAAGAACTGGTGCTTCCACACCGGTAGCCGCGCCTTGATGGTGTCCACGAGCTGAGCGCAAGTGGCGAACGCCGCCTGTCGATGGTCGGCGGCGACCGCGGCAACCAAGGCCGCCTCGCCGATGTGCAGCGCGCCGATCCGGTGGCTGGCCGCCACGGCGCGCACCCCGCTGGACTCGTTAGCGACCTCGTTGACCACCTCGGCCAGGACGTCCGCGGCCGACGGGTGCGCGGAGTACTCGAGCCGCACCACCGAGCGTCCGCCGTCGTGGTCGCGAATCATCCCGACGAACCCGACGATGGCGCCCGCCGACTGATGTCCCACCAGTTCTTCGTGTTCGGTCAGAAAGATCGGCTGCTCGGTCATCGCCGCGCGGACGACGAGCGTCATCGCTCGTGATCTTTACCAGCAAGTTGGTCGAGCGCGTGGTCGAGCACGTCGGCGAGCACGCCGAGGCCGTCGCGGACCCCGCCGGGCGAGCCCGGCAGGTTGACGATCAGGGTCTTCCCGGCCACCCCGCACACCCCGCGCGACAGCACCGACGTCGGAACCTTGGGCAGCCCGGAATGGCGGATAGCGTCGGCGAGCCCGGGGATCAGGTAGTCCACCACCGCGACGGTCTGGTCGGCCGTGCTGTCGGTGGGCGAGATGCCGGTGCCGCCCGAGGTGATGATGACGTCGACCTCTTCGTCGAGGGCGTCGTTCAGCGCCTCGCCGACGGGGTTCCCGTCCGGCACGACTTTAGGATCGCTGATGGAAAACCCTTGTTTCTCAAGCCATTTGGCTATGATCGGGCCACATTCGTCGGTGTATACACCGTCCGACGCCCGGGTCGAAGCGATTACGATTCGTGCGGATCTTGCGCTCATCACCGTGCCCAATCTCCGGTTTTGCCGCCCTCCTTGCGGAGCACGCGGATGTCATCGATACGCGCGGCCGGGTCGACCGCCTTGATCATGTCGTAAAGCGTAAGGCCGACCACGCTGACCGCGGTCAGTGCCTCCATCTCCACACCCGTGCGATCGGTGCTGCGCACCGTCGCCACGATCTCGATATCTGTCTCGCCGATCGCGAAATCGACGTCGACCCCGGTGAGCGCGAGCTGATGGCACAACGGGATCAGGTCGCTGGTCCGCTTGGCCGCCAGGATGCCCGCCACCCGCGCCGTGGCCAACGCGTCGCCCTTGGGCAGCCCGCCGCTCGAGATCAACGCGACCACTTCCGCCGAGGTCCGCAACGCACCCGCAGCAACGGCGGTCCGCTTGGTGGCGCCCTTCTCCGTCACATCGACCATGTGGGCCGCGCCCCGCTCGTCCAGGTGCGACAACGCGCCCGCGTGGGAGTCGCCCGACTCCCACGTCGCGGGAGGACTGGATGCCCTGGACCGAGCCATCCCGGCGCCTACCGGTTGACGACGGTGACCGGGTGGAGGTACGGCAGGTCGTCGGTGGGCAGCGGGAACGCCAGGTCCCCGAAGGGAGACAAGGCGCCCGTCCGATCGCTCACGAGTTCGCTCACCGCGTGGTCATCGGGGTCCGTCGCCGGCCAGCCGTTGTCGACGTACCTGGTTTTGCCCTCGTTGCTGTCAGCCACGCCCTCCATTCTGACAGGTCACGACCGCGCGCGTGTCGCCAGTGCGGTCGCTGGTGTCTTCCGCCAGGTTGTCGCGGGGGTATCGCCCGGATCTGCGCGGTCTTCGGCTGCTTTACGCTGGTCAGCGATGACCGACAACACCCCGGATATCCCGCTGGGGTCCTGGCTAGCCGACTTGCCCGACGAGCGGCTGATCCGACTGCTGGAACTACGGCCGGACCTTGCCCAGCCGCCGCCTGGCAATGTCGCCGCGCTGGCCGCGCGCGCCCAGGCCCGGCAGTCGGTGAAGGCTGCGACCGACGAGCTCGATTTCCTGCGGCTGGCGGTGCTCGACGCGCTGCTCGTCCTGCAGGCCGACAGCATGCCGGTGCCGACCGCGAAGCTGCTGGCGCTCATCGCTGACCGCGCCCCCGAGGCCGACGTGCAGGCCGCGCTGGACGACCTTGGCGAGCGCGCGCTGGTGTGGGGCGACACCGCCGCGCGCGTTGCCCCCGACGCCGGCACGGCGCTGCCGTGGCATCCGGGACAGGTCACGCTCGAGGATTCCTCGCGCACCGGCGAGCAGATCGCCGCACTGATCGACGGCCTCGAGCAGGCGCAGCGCGACGTGCTGGACAAGCTGCTCGAGGGATCCCCGATGGGGCGCACCCGCGACGCGGCGCCCGGCGCACCGGCCGACCGGCCGGTCCCGCACCTGTTGGCGATCGGCCTGCTGCGACGCGTCGATGCCGAGACGGTGATCCTGCCGCGCCACGTCGCCCAGGTGTTGCGCGGTGAGCACCCCGGCCCGATGACGCTGACGGCACCCGATGCCGTCGTGTCGACCACCACCGCCCACGACGTCGACGCCGCGGCGGCCGGGGCCGTCATCGACCTGTTGCGTGAGGTCGACGTGCTGCTCGAAATCCTGGGCGCCGCACCGGTTTCCGAACTGCGCAGCGGCGGCATGGGCGTTCGCGAGGTCAAGCGGCTGACCAAGACAACAGGGATCGACGAACCGCGGCTGGGCCTGGTCCTCGAGGTCACGGCCGCGGCCGGCCTGATCGCCAGCGGGATGCCGGATCCCGCGCCCGACAGCGGCGACGGACCGTATTGGGCGCCGACGGTGGCCGCGGACCGGTTCACCGCGCTGTCCGCGGCGGAGCGCTGGCACCTGCTCGCCACCACCTGGCTCGACCTGCCCGGCCGCCCCGCGCTCATCGGCAGCCGCGGGCCGGACGGCAAACCCTATGGGGCGCTGTCGGATTCGCTGTACTCGACGGCCGCTCCGCTGGATCGGCGGCTGCTGCTGGGCCTGCTCGCCGAGCTGCCGCCCGGGGCCGGTGTCGATCCGGCGACGGCGTCGGCGGCGCTGATCTGGCGGCGCCCGCGCTGGGCCAGGCGCCTGCAACCCGAGCCCCTCACCCATCTGCTCGCCGAAAGCCACGCGCTGGGCTTCGTCGGCCGCGGGGCGATCAGCACGGCCGGCCGCGCGCTGCTCGAAGACGCCGACGACCCGGCCGCCGCCACCGAGGCGATGAGCCGGGCATTGCCCAAACCCATCGACCACTTCCTGATGCAGGCCGACCTCACCGTCGTGGTGCCCGGGCCGCTGCAACGCGAGCTCGCCGACGAACTGGCCACCGTCGCCGCGGTCGAATCGGCCGGCGCGGCGATGGTCTACCGCATCAGCGAACAGTCCATCCGGCACGCGCTCGATATCGGCAAGACCCGCGACTGGATGCACGCGTTCTTCACCAAGCATTCGAAAACACCTGTACCGCAAGGGCTTACCTACCTGATCGACGACGTGGCGCGCCGCCATGGTCAACTTCGAATCGGCATGGCCACGTCCTTCGTGCGCTGCGAGGACCCGGCCCTGCTGGCTCAGGCCGTCGCCGCCGCGGCCGAGGACCTGCAGCTGCGCGCCCTGGCTCCGACGGTGGCCGTCTCGCCCGCGCCGATCGCCGAGGTGCTCGCTGCGCTGCGCAGCGCGGGCTTCGCTCCGGCGGCCGAAGACTCCTCCGGCGCCATCGTCGACGTCCGGCCGCTGGGCGCGCGGGTGTCCACGCCGCAGCAGCGCCGGCCCTACCGGCCCCCGCCACGCCCCAGCGGCGACACGCTCAACGCCGTCGTGTCGGTGCTGCGGAAGGTGACCGCCGCGCCATTCGGCAACAGCCGCGTCGACCCCGCCGTCGCGATGTCGCTACTGCAGCGCGCCGCCAGGGAACAGGACACGCTGGTGATCGGTTATCTAGATCCGGCCGGTGTGGCCACCCAGCGGGTGGTGTCGCCTATCACCATCAAGGGCGGCCAGCTGGTGGCCTTCGATTCGGCCTCCGGACGGCTGCGCGACTTCGCCATCCACCGCATCACGTCGGTGATGTCGGCACACGAACGATAATGAAAGATATGCGCGCCGGCGACGATGCTGAACAGAGTGAAGAGGAGGAGTGGCACTAGATGTCTGACGGACCGTTGATCGTGCAGTCCGACAAGACGGTGCTGCTCGAAGTTGACCACGAGCTGGCGGGCGCGGCGCGTGCCGCCATCGCGCCGTTCGCCGAGTTGGAACGCGCACCCGAACACGTGCACACCTACCGCATCACGCCGCTGGCGCTGTGGAACGCCCGCGCGGCGGGCCATGACGCCGAGCAGGTCGTCGACGCGCTGGTCAGCTTTTCGCGCTATGCGGTGCCGCAGCCGCTGCTGGTCGACATCGTCGACACCATGGCCCGCTACGGCCGGCTGCAGTTGATCAAACACCCGGCCCATGGCCTCATGCTGGCGAGCCTGGATCGCGCGGTGCTCGAAGAGGTGTTGCGCAACAAGAAGATTGCGCCGATGCTGGGCGCCCGGATCGACGACGACACCGTGATCGTCCACGCCAGCGAGCGCGGCCGGGTCAAGCAGATGTTGCTCAAGATCGGTTGGCCCGCCGAGGATCTCGCGGGCTACGTCGACGGCGAGGCGCATCCGATCACCCTGCACGAGGACGGCTGGCACCTGCGCGACTACCAGCAGCTGGCCACGGACTCGTTCTGGGCCGGCGGCTCCGGGGTGGTCGTCCTGCCCTGCGGCGCGGGCAAGACGCTGGTCGGAGCGGCGGCGATGGCGAAAGCCAGTGCGACGACGCTGATCCTGGTCACCAACATCGTTGCCGCGCGGCAGTGGAAACGCGAGCTGATCGCGCGCACGTCGCTGACCGAGGAAGAGATCGGCGAGTACTCCGGCGAGCGCAAGGAGATCCGGCCCGTCACGATCTCGACCTACCAGATGATCACCCGCCGCTCCAAAGGCGAATACCGCCACCTGGAACTCTTCGACAGCCGCGACTGGGGGCTGATCGTCTACGACGAGGTCCACCTGTTGCCCGCTCCGGTGTTCCGGATGACCGCAGACCTGCAGTCCAAGCGGCGACTTGGGTTGACCGCCACGCTGATTCGCGAAGACGGCCGCGAGGGCGACGTGTTCTCGCTGATCGGGCCGAAGCGCTATGACGCGCCGTGGAAGGACATCGAGGCGCAGGGCTGGATCGCCCCGGCGGAGTGCGTCGAGGTCCGGGTCACCATGACCGACAACGAGCGGATGATCTACGCCACCTCCGAACCCGAAGAGCGCTACAAGGTTTGCTCAACGGCGCATTCGAAGATCGCTGTGGTGAAGTCGATCCGCGACAAGCATCCGGGTGAGCAGACGCTGGTGATCGGCGCGTATCTCGACCAGCTCGACGAGCTCGGCACCGAGCTCGATGCCCCGATCATCCAGGGCTCCACCCGGACCAAGGAACGCGAGGCGCTCTTCGATGCCTTCCGTCGCGGCGAGGTGTCGACGTTGGTGGTGTCCAAGGTCGCGAACTTCTCCATCGACCTACCGGAAGCCTCCGTGGCGGTGCAGGTTTCGGGGACATTCGGCTCACGCCAGGAAGAGGCACAGCGGCTCGGCCGGTTGCTGCGTCCCAAGGCTGACGGCGGTGGCGCGATCTTCTACTCCGTGGTCGCCCGCGACAGCCTGGACGCCGAGTACGCCGCGCATCGGCAGCGCTTCCTCGCCGAGCAGGGCTACGGCTACATCATTCGCGACGCCGACGACCTACTGGGGCCGGCGATTTAGAGCGACAGGATGGTCGCCGACGCGGTACCCGGTGCGCCGTAGACCTGCGCCAGCCCGACGCGCGGATTGCCGGGCACCTGACGGTCCCCCGCCTCGCCGCGCAGCTGGCGAACCAGCTCGTGCACCTGCCGCAGCCCCGATGCACCGATCGGCTCACCGTTGGCGATCAGCCCGCCATCGGTGTTGATCGGAATCGAGCCGTGGATCTCGGTGGCCCCGTCAGCCAGCAGCTTCTCTTGCTCGCCGTCGGCGCACAGGCCGGTCTCGGCCATGTGGATGACCTCGGCGCCGGCGTCGGTGTCCTGCAGCTGGGCGATGTCGACATCCTCGGGACCGATGCCCGCCGCTTCGTAGGCGGCCTTGGCCGCATATACCGTCGGCGACGGGTCCTCGTCCAGCGGCGCCGAGGTGGCGTGCACCTCGTAGGCGCCGAACGTGCGGGTGCGGATCTCGCTGGCCTTGACGTAGACCGGCTTGTCGGTGAACTTGTGCGCGATGTCGGCGCTGCACATGATGACCGCGGCGGCACCCTCGTCGGGCGCGCAGAACATGTACTGCCGCAGCGGGTAGTTCAGCACCGGCGAAGCCATGATCTCGTCGATCGAAATCTCCTTGCGCCGGAACGCATTCGGGTTCAGCACACCGTTGCGGAAGTTCTTGTTGGCCACCCGCGCCAGCGTCTCCTCGGAGATGTTGTGCTTGTGGATGTAGTGGTTGGCCTTCATGCCGAAGAACTTGGTGGTGACGAATTGGCCGTTGTTGGCGTACCACTGCGGCAGCGCCAGCTTGGCGGGGTCGTCGGTGAACGCGCCGCGCGGGTGCTTGTCCAGGCCGATCGCGATGCCGAGGTCGTACTTGCCCAGCCGGATGGTGTCGGCGGTCTGCTGAATGGCGCTGGCCGCGGTGGCGCAGGCGTTGAAGACGTTGGTGAAGGTGATGCCGGTCAGCCCGACCAGGCGAGTCACCGCGTCCGGGTTGGACACCTCGTAGCTTCCGCCGAACCCGAACTGGATGTCCTTCCACGCCACACCGGCGTCGGTGAGCGCCAATTGAATGGCCTCGGCACCCATCTCCATCGCGGTCTTCTCGAACCGGCCGAAGGGGTGCAGCCCCACGCCGATGATCGCTACGTCGTTGCTCATCTCAGTTCTCCTGGGTTAGATGGTGGCGACCCGCTATCACCCGGCTTCGCCGCGCTCGCGATCGCCACTACACCGGCTGGAACGCGAAGGTGATGATCTCGTTGCCGTCCGCATCGGTGGTGAACGGCACCATGGTGAGCTCGACCTCCTGGCCGAACTGCAGCTTGGCGGGGTCGTTCTCGGTCAGCCGGCCCTCGACGCGAATGACGTCACCGAGCTGGACCAGGCCCACGCCGAACGGGACGAATTCCTTACCGGTCGGGCCGGCGTACGGCGCCCCGGGCGGAAAGCCCTGGGTGGTCCATGCGATCAGCGTGCCGCGACGCGGCAGGTTCACGTCGGTCATCGCGCCGCCACTGCAGCGCGGGCAGCGCTGCTGCACCGGGAAGGCGGTGGCGTCGCAGTCGCCGCATCGACTCCCGATGAGCTGCGGGTTTTCGTCAGGCCACGTAGAGATCTCGGGAGCGATTGCCTTCTGCATTGAGGGGTCCTCCGACGTCCGGTAAAGAACAGAACTCACTGAACCGTATAACAGCCTTCCGAAAAGTGGAAACCGCATTCTCATTCTGTGCTTGGCGGCGTCTTCCCTTCACACGGAGCCAAACCCTTCAGCCCGATCGCCACCCCGGCTTACGGTCACCCGGGCAACACCGGTGTCGACCCCTCCGCGCACGCCCGCCTACCCCCGAGGTTGTTGAGAGCAATGGTGAACAGTTCCCCCGGGACGATCGCGGGACCCACACCGGCGCCCGACGCCGGCAACCTCTGGAAGCGGCACCAATGGAGCATCGTCCGCATCTCGTCGCCGGTGGTGCTGCTGGTGGCATGGCAGGTTCTCAGCGCGACCGGCCTGATACCGCAGGACGTGCTGCCCGCCCCACAGTTGATCTTCGACGCCGGGCTGCAACTAGTGCGCGACGGGAAGCTCACCGAGGCCCTCGGGGTATCGGGGGTACGGGTGCTCGAGGGTCTGCTGCTCGGCGGAATCATCGGCGTCGTATTGGGTGTCGCCGTGGGCCTGTCCCGCTGGCTCGAGGCCACCGCCGACCCGCCGCTGCAGATGGTGCGGGCGCTGCCCCACCTGGGTCTGATCCCGTTGTTCATCTTATGGTTCGGAATAGGCGAACTGCCAAAGGTTCTGCTCGTCGCGCTCGGCGTGAGCTTTCCGCTGTACCTGAACACGTTCTCGGCCATCAGGCAGGTCGACCCCAAGCTGCTGGAAAATGCTGACGTCCTTGGTTTTTCGCTGTGGCAGCGGCTGCGCATCATCATCCTGCCAAGCGCGGCGCCGCAGGTGCTGGTGGGCCTGCGCCAGTCGCTGGCCATCGCGTGGCTGACGCTGATCGTCGCCGAACAGATCAACGCTGACAAGGGAATTGGCTTCCTGATCAACAACGCGCGCGACTTCCTGCGCATCGACATGATCATCTTCTGTTTGGTCGTCTATGCGCTGCTGGGCATTTCGACCGACGCCATCGTCCGAGTACTCGAACATCGAGCCCTGAGGTATCGCGAATGACCGTGACATCCGAACGGCGAACCGCCGTCGTCGGCAGTCTCACCAACGTCGACAAGTGGTATCGCAAGCGAAAGGTGCTCGACGACGTCTCCTTGCAAGTCCGCACCCACGAGATCGTCGCGTTGGTCGGTCGCAGCGGCGGGGGCAAGTCGACGGTGTTGCGGGTGCTGGCGGGCCTCGCCCCCGACCATGGCGGCATCCGCGAGGTCGCCGGCGCACCGGCCGTCGCCTTCCAGGAGCCACGGCTGTTCCCATGGCGCGACGTGCTCACCAATGTGCGGTACGGCCTCAATCGCGCCCGGTTGTCCGACGACGCCGCCCTGAAGCGTTCCACGGAGGCGCTGGCCGAGATCGGGCTCGCCGACCACGCCGAAGCGTGGCCGCTGACGCTGTCCGGCGGCCAAGCGCAGCGGGTCTCCCTGGCGCGGGCGCTGGTCGCCGAGCCAAAGCTGGTGCTGCTCGACGAACCGTTCGGGGCGCTCGACGCGCTGACCCGACTGTCCATCCGCGCACTGCTTTTGCAGTTGTGGCGCCGGCACGGGTTCGGGGTTCTGCTGGTGACCCACGACGTCGAGGAGGCGACCGCGCTCGCCGATCGGGTGCTGGTGCTCGAGAGCGGCCGCATCGCGCACACCATCGAGATAGAGCATCCGCGACCCGCCCCCGGCGAACACGTCGGCGAGCACGAGCGCTACCGCGAGGACCTGCTGCGCAAATTGGGCGTCCAGGTTTGACCGCGCGGCTGCGGCTGACCCTCCGGGTCGCGATGGCGGCCGCGCTCGTGGCGTGCGCGCCGGGCTGCGTGTCGCGAACGCTGGGACCGCAGCTGATCGCGGTGCCGGCGCCCATCCCCTCGTCGGAGCTCTCCGATGTCACCCTGCAGGTCGGCGACCAGAAGGGCGGAACCGAGGCACTGCTGCGCGCCGCCAACGTTCTCGACGGCCTACCCTATCGAATTGCCTTCTCCACGTTCACCTCTGGGCCCCCGCAGATCGAGGCCCTGACCGCAGGCAAGATCGACTTCGCCATCACCGGCAATACCCCACCGGTGTTCGGCGCAGCGGCCAACTCCAAGACCAGGGTGGTCTCGGTGTGGGATGGCGCGTCGGCCGGTGAGCAGACCCTGGTACGCACGGATTCGTCGATCACCTCAGGCCGAGACTTGAAAGGCAAGACGATCCTGGTGGCCAAGGGCAGCGCCGCGCATGCCAATGTGCTCGAACATCTTTCGGATGCGGGGCTCAAGCCGAATGACGTCAAGCTGGTGTTCCTGCAGCCCGCCGACGCGTTCTCGGCGTTCGCCAACGGACAGGGCGACGCCTGGGTCATTTGGGAGCCCTACACATCGCAGGCCAACCTGAGGCTGAAGGTGCGCAACATCGGCACGGCCGAGAACGGCTATTGGTTCGGCAGCGCATCGATCAACGCGTTGACCGACCCGAAACGCAATTCAGCACTGGCCGATCTGCTGGTCCGCTATCAGAAGGCCGCGCAGTGGGCGCGGGGGAATCCGTCGGAGTGGGCCGAGAAGTACGCCAAGGCCGTGGGACTGGACCTCAAGGTCGCCGCGCTCGCGCAGAGCCACCTGCTGCGGCTCCCCATTCCGCTCGACGACAAGGTGGTCGCCGCCGAGCAGCGGCTCGCCGACCTGTTCGCGGCCGCCGACCAGATTCCGGAGGCGCCTGACTTCGCCAAGTGGGTCGACCGTAGGTTCAACACTGTGCTCGCGGCGAGCGGCACGACATGACGACGCGAGGAGACGACGATGGCAGTCATCGTGCTACTTGAACTCAGATTCAAACCCGAGGAAGTCGGCGCGGGGCGTGAGCTGATGGGCCGGACGTTGGAAACCACCCGGGCGTTCGAGGGCAATCTGCAGACCGACGTGTGGTTCGACGAGGAAGACGAAGCGCACTGGATCATCTACGAGGTGTGGGACTCGATCGAGCACGACGAGGCCTACCGCGCGTTTCGGGCCGGCGAGGGCAAGGTGACCCAGCTCCCTCCGCTGCTGGCCGCACCGCCGTCCAAGACGCGCTACCTCACCAGCGACGTCTAACTCAGCGCGGGAATCACTTCGCGTTCGAATAACTCGATGCCCGAGCGGTCGTAGGCCGCCTCGGGGAAGTAGCAGATCGCGTACTCGCAGCCAAGGTCGCGGACCTTTGCGATGCGCTCGATGACTTGTTCCGTTGTGCCCGTTGCACCCTCGGAGCCGCCGGAGAGCATCGCCGCGGCCGCCGCCTGGGGGACGTAGCGGGACATGCGGTCGAGTATCCGCGCCTGCCGGTCTTTGACGTCGGCCTCGGAGCTGCCGATGATCGCGCTGAAGTTGGCCGAGCGCACGATGGCGTCGTAGTCGGTGCCCACGTCGCGGCAGTGCTGCGCCAGCACATCCGATTTGTGCTTGAACGCCTCGAGCTCCGGCGTGAAGTTCGTGTATTGCGCGTACTGCGCGGCGATCCGCAGCGTCACCTTCTCGCCGCCGCCTGCGATCCAGAACGGAATTCCCCCGTTCTGCAACGGCTTTGGCTCGACGATCGCGCCGTCCACCTGGTAGTGCTTGCCGTCCAGGCTGACCTTGCCGTCGCGCCAGGCGTCGCGCATGATCTGCACGCCCTCGTCCAGCCGGGCCAGCCGCACACCCGCCGACGGAAAGCCGTAACCGTAAGCGCGCCATTCGTGTTCGTACCAGCCGCCGCCGATCCCCATCTGGATGCGGCCACCGGAGATGATGTCCGCGGTCGCCGCCACCTTGGCGAGGTAGACAGGATTGCGGTAACTCATCGCCGTGCACATCTGCCCGAGCTTGATCCGCGAGGTGGTCGCCGCGTACGCCGCCATCAGCGACCACGCCTCGTGGGTGGCCTCGCCCGTCGGCATCGGCACGGTGTGGAAATGGTCGTAGACCCACAGCGAGTCCCACGCGCTGTCGTCGGCGTAGGTGGCAAGGTCGCGCATCACCGCCCAGTGCTTTTCGGGTTCGATATCGACCAGATCCATCCGCCAGCCCTGCGGAATGAAGAGTCCAAAGTGCATAGCTACGGACTTTAGACCGCACCGCCCGCCGCGGATATACCGATCAGCTCACAGCGGATCGCTATGTTGCACCCAGGCCATTCCTGGCCGCGGCACCGTAAATGAGAGGCATGACGAACATCCCCTCCCCCTCGCACGACGCCCCTGTGGCCGACGCCCGTCGTCGGCAGATCCGCACCATGCAACTGTTGTTCGCCGGGGCCGCGGCCGTGGCGACGCTGGCCCTCTTCGGTACCGCCCAGCCCGGCGGCGCTACGGTGTCCCTCGCCTCCGCGGGCACCCCCCACGTGAGCATCAACGGCGGCGGCGCCGGCGGCGTCAAAGCCGTCAACGACGACAGCCCCGGCGGCGTCAACGACCAAGGCCAGACCTCCGGCGACATCTTCACGCAGAACGCCCAGGACCAGAGCACCGCCGACGGCGCGGGCACCTCGTAAATCCCTGCGCAACAATCGGTTTCACCTGAGCCCAATCCCCCCAACAGCCACGGGCGGTCCCCCAGCCGCCCGTGGCTTCATGCTCCCAGCGCCGCCAACGCGGCGTCCACCGATTTCTCCCGCAACTGCCGCTGTGGCGTGTCAGGAAACTGCAGACAGCAGTCCTGCAGGCCACCCAACGCGACGACCGCCCGGGTGGCCTGAGCCAGCGTCGGCCGCGGACCGAACATCCGCTTACCGAGCCGGCCATGCCAGGCCAGCACCTTGTCGATGAGGCCGAGGTCGGTAAGCATCGTCCACTCGGACAGCACCAACATCAGGTCTTGGCGATGCCGGTAGAAGAAATCGAAATACCCCTCCAGCAACTCGCGGGCGTCGGCGTCGTCGCGGCCCTCCTGGTCGGCGACGAACCGCTCGCCCTCCTCGATCAGCGGCATCAGGATGCTGCGCACCAACTCTTCCCGCGATGAGAAGTGGTAGTACAGCGCGGGTTTGGTGATGCCCAGCTTGTCGGCGATGTCCTGCAGGCTGGTGCGCTGCACGCCCTGCTGCCGAAACAAGTCCCGCGCAACTTCTTGAATGCGCCGTCGCGTATCCGACCGCGGTCTGGTCACCAGAAAATAGTAGCTGACTTACCGATAGGTAAGTGCTATCTTAGGGTGACCTAACCTGGAGGAGGTCGACATGCGGATCCTCATCTCGGGCGCCAGTATCTCGGGCCCGGTGCTGGCGTATTGGCTGACCCGCCACGGTTTCGAGGTCACGGTCGTCGAACGGGCGGCCGAGCTTCGCAAGACCGGGGGCCATGCCGTCGACCTGTTCCGGCCGGCGATGGAGATCTCGGAAATGATGGGCGTGCTGCCACGGATCGAGGCGCTCGCCACCGGGACGACCGAGATGGCCATGCATCGCGAAGGTGTCCGGCGCCCGGCGCGCGTCGATCTGACCAAGGTCTTTGGCGCGTCCTCCGACCGGCATGTCGAGATCATGCGCGACGACCTCAGCGAGGTCTACTACGACGCCGGCCACGATGGCGTCGAGTACCTGTTCGGGGATTCGATCACGGCCATCGCGCCGGACGGAGATGTCACGTTCGAGCACGGCGCGCCGCGCAGCTTCGACGTCGTCATCGGCGCCGACGGCCTGCACTCCAACGTCCGCCGCCTGGTGTTCGGCGAGGACGCCGGGCACGGCCGGTTCCTCGGTGGCTACCTGGCGGTCGAGTCGGTGCCGAAATCGCTTGCTCGCGACGGAGAGATGGTCGTGCACATGGGCGCCGGCCGCATGGCGGGCATCTACACCGCACAACCCCTGGATGACGCGCGGGCATTGTTCATGTTCCGTAGCAAGGAAGAACTGCAGTACCACTACCGGGATGCCCTGCGGCAGAAGGAAATCCTGCGGTCGACCTTCGCCGGAATGGATCCGGCGGTGGACGAGTGGCTCGGCGAACTCGAGCGTACGCCGACGTTCTACTTCGACTCGATCATCCAGCTGGAGATGGACACCTGGTCGCGCGGGCGGGTCACGCTGGTCGGCGACGCCGGGTACTGCCCCGGGCCGGCGGTCGGCGGCAGTACCAGCATCGCGGTGCTGGGCGCCTACGTGCTGGCGGGCGAATTGGCCGAAGCGAAGGGCGATTACGCGCGGGCGTTCGCGGCCTACGAACGGGCAATGGCCGACGCCGTGCGCCGCAGCCGGGCGTTCGCGCGGGCGGCGGCGAAAACCATCGTGCCCGGCTCCCGGGCCGGGGTGTGGGCGCTGGCCGGCGCCGCCCAGCTGATCTCGGCGCTTCCCGCTCCCCTCACCAAGGCGATCGCCAAGCTCAACACGAGCGGCGCCCGGCTGTACGACTCAATGCAGTACCGCCGGTACGCCGAAATCGACGTTTGACAGAATGGCCGCTGAAGCATCCCACGAAAGGAACAATCTGCGATGGAGCTCAGCGGCGTCGGGATATGGAGCAGTCAACTTCGCTACGGCAATTCGGCCGAATCTGCCGATGCCGCAGCGGAATTAGATGAGCTTGGTTTCAAGGCGCTGTGGATCCCCGATGTCGGCGGCCCAGTCCTCGATGCTGTGGGGCACCTGCTCGCGTCGACCAAGCGCACGGTCATCGCCACCGGAATCCTGAACCTCTGGATGCACGCGCCCGGCGACGTCGCCGAACGATATGCCGCGCTGACCGCCGAGCACGGGGACCGGTTCCTGCTGGGCATCGGGGTCAGCCACGCTCCGCTGATCGACGCCGGCGAACCGGGTCGCTACCGCAAGCCCCTGGCGGCGACGGCGGCGTTCCTCGATGGGCTGGATGCCGCACCGCAGCCCGTGCCCGTCGACAGGCGGGTCCTCGCAGCGCTGGGCCCGAAGATGCTTACCCTGTCCGCCACCCGCGGCCGCGGCGCGCATCCCTATCTGGTCACGCCCGACCACACCGCCTCCGCCCGGGCGACGTTGGGCGAGGGTCCGCTGCTGCTGCCCGAGCAGACCGTCATCCTCACCGACAACGCCGACGAGGCACACAGCATCGGAAAGGACTGGCTGCGCGCGTATTTGGCGTTGCCGAACTACGCCAACAATCTGCTGCGGAGCGGGTTCACCGAGGACGATGTGGCACAGGTCAGCGATCGGCTCCTCGACGCGATCATCGCGTGGGGCGACGAGGAAGCCATCCTGCGCAGGGTCGCCGAGCATCGTGACGCCGGCGCCGACCATGTCTGCGTGCAGGTGCTGCTGGCCGACCCGACGGCCTTCCCGCGCGAGGAGTGGCGCCGGATCGCCGCCGCGATCTGACCCGGGAAACGCAAAAGCCCCCGAAGGCAACCCTTCGGGGGCTTTTGCGTCTGGAGAAACTACGTCAGCGAGGCAGGCGGCAGGAAGCGGTCGCCGTATTTGGCGGCCAGTTCCTTGGCCCGGGCCACGAAGGCTTCCTTACCGATACCGCCCGCGCCCTGGTAGCCGACGATGAACTGCGCGCTACCACCGGTGTACGGCGGGAACCCGATGCCCATGATCGAGCCGATGTTGGCGTCGGCGGTCGAGGTCAGCACGCCCTCGTCGAGGCACTTCTGGGTTTCCAGCGCCTCGGCGAACAGCATCCGATCGATCATGTCCTGCAACGGAATTTCCGCGCTTCCGGACTTGAACGTCTCGCGCAGGCCCGGCCACAGCCGGGTGCGCTTGCCGTCGACGTACTCATAGAAGCCCGCGCCCTTCAGCCGCGACGGCCGCTCGAGCTCGATCATCTTCTCGACGACGGCCTCGGCCGGGTGCGGCTCGTGGGTGCCGCCCGCATCCTCGACGCCCTTGCGGGTAGCGGTCGCGATCTTGTGCATCAGCTCCAGGTTGAGCTCGTCGGACAGCTGCAGCGGCGGCGCCGGGTAGCCGGCCTGCGAACCGGCGTGCTCGACACTGGCGGGCTCCACGCCCTCGCCGAGCATCGCCAGCGCCTCGTTCACAAACGTGCCGATGACGCGGCTGGTGAAGAAGCCGCGGCTGTCGTTGACCACGATCGGAGTCTTGCCGATGGCCAGCGTGTAGTCGAACACCCGGGCCAGCGCCTCGTCGGAAGTCTTTTCACCCCTGATGATTTCGACCAGCGGCATCTTGTCGACCGGCGAGAAGAAGTGGATCCCGACGAAGTCCTCCTGGCGCTTCACGCCGGTCGCCAGACCGGTGATGGGCAGCGTCGACGTGTTGGACCCCAGCAGCGCGTTGGGTTCGACGACGTCCTCGATCTCCTGGAACACCTTGTGCTTGAGGTCCTGGTTCTCGAAGACCGCCTCGATCACGAAGTCGACGCCCTTGAAGGCCTCGGGGTCGGCGGCAGGCGTGATGCGGTCCAGCAGCGCCTTGCTCTTCTCCTCGGTGGTCTTGCCCCGCTCGAGCGCTTTGGCCTCAAGCTTTTCCGAGTAGTTCTTGCCCTTCTCGGCGGCCTCGATGCTGACGTCCTTGAGGACCACGTCGAAGCCGGCCTTGGCCGAAACGTAAGCGATGCCGGCACCCATCATGCCCGCGCCCAGCACACCGATCTTGTTGATCTTGACCGGCTCGATGCCGTCGGGGCGCGAACCGCCGGAGTTGATGTACTGCAGGTCCAAGAAGAACGCCTGGATCATGTTCTTGGCGACCTGGCCGGTGACCAGCTGGGTGAAGTAGCGGCTCTCGATGCGGCTGGCGGTGTCGAAGTCAACCTGCGCGCCCTCGACGGCCGCATCCAGGATGGCCCGCGGCGCGGGCATCGGCGCACCCTTGAGCTGCTTCTTGAGCAGCGCCGGGAAGGACGGCAGGACGCCAGCCAGCGCGGGGCTGGACGGGGTACCGCCGGGCATCTTGTAACCCTTTTTGTCCCAAGGCTGTTCGTGTGAGTCGGGGTTGGCCTTGATCCACTCCTTGGCGGCGGGAACCAATTCCTCGACCGAGCCGACGAGCTCGTCGACCAGGCCGATCTCCTTGGCCTTGGCGGGCTTGAAGCGGGTGCCCTGCGACAGCACGTTCATGAAGGCGTTCTGGATGCCGAACATCCGCACGGTGCGGGTGACCCCGCCGCCGCCGGGCAGCAGGCCCAGCGTTACCTCGGGCAGGCCGAGCTGACTTCCCTTGACGTCGGCCGCAATTCGGTGGTGACACGCGAGCGCGATCTCCAGGCCGCCGCCCAGCGCGGCGCCGTTGATGGCGGCCACGACCGGCTTGCCCAACGTCTCCAGGGCGCGCAAGTCGCGCTTGACCGACTCCACGGTGTCGAACGCCTCGCCGGCGTTCTCGGGACCGAGGTTGATCATCGCCTTGAGGTCACCGCCGGCGAAGAAGGTCTTCTTCGCGCTGGTGATGACCACGCCGGTGACCGAATCCTTCTCGGCCACAAGGCGTTCGACGGTGTTGTGCATGGACGTGCTGTAGTGCTCGTTCATCACGTTGGCCGACCCGGTCGGGTCGTCCAGCGTCAGGGTGACGATGCCGTCGCCGTCCTTGTCCCAAGCAATGGTGTTCTCTGGCATGTCCTTAAACCCTCTCGATGATGGTGGCGACACCCATGCCGCCACCAATGCACAGCGTGATCAGCGCGCGGCGCGCGTTGCGGCGCTCGAGCTCGTCGACCATGGTTCCGGTGATCATGGCGCCGGTGGCGCCCAGCGGGTGGCCCATCGCGATGGCGCCACCGTTGACGTTGAGCTTCTCGTCCGGGATGTTGAGGTCCTTCTGGAACTTCAGCACCACCGACGCGAACGCCTCGTTCAGTTCGAACAGGTCGATGTCGTCGATCGTCATCCCCGCGCGATCCAGCACCTTCTGAGTGGCGGGCGTTGGGCCGGTGAGCATGATGACCGGGTCCGCGCCACTGGTGGCGGTGGCCACGATGCGCGCCCGCGGGGTCAGGCCCTGCGACTTGCCCGCGGCTTCCGAACCGACCAGCACCAGCGCGGCGCCGTCGACGATGCCCGAGCTGTTGCCGCCGGTGTGCACGTGGTTGATCTTCTCGACGTAGTGGTACTTCTGCAGCGCGACATCGTCGAAGCCGCCCATCTCGCCGACTCCGTCGAAGGCGGTCTTCAGCTTGCCGAGGCTCTCGACGGTCGATCCGGGCCGCATGTGCTCGTCGTGGTCGAGGATGACCAGACCGTTCTGGTCGCGGACCGGGATGACTGACTTGGCGAAGTACCCGCCCGACCACGCCGCGGCGGCCTTGTCCTGCGAGCGGGCCGCGTACGCGTCGACGTCCTCGCGGGAGAAGCCCTCGATGGTGGCGATCAGGTCGGCGCCGATGCCCTGCGGCACGAAGCCGATTCGGTAGTTGGTCTCCGGGTCGGTCGCCCAGGCGCCGCCGTCGGAGCCCATCGGGACGCGGCTCATCGACTCGACGCCACCGGCGAGCACCAGGTCGTCCCAGCCGGAGCGCACCTTCTGCGCGGCAGTGTTGACGGCCTCCAGGCCCGAGGCGCAGAACCGGTTGAGCTGCACGCCACCGGTGGTCTCGGGCAGCCCGGCCACTAAGGCCGCGGTACGGGCGATGTCGCCGCCCTGGTCGCCGACCGGGGAGACGACACCCAGGATCAGGTCGCTGATCAGGTTCTCGTCCAGGTCGGGGTTGCGCCTGCGGAGCTCCTCGACCAGGCCGACCACCAGGTTCACCGGCTTGACCTCGTTCAGCGAGCCGTTGCGCTGCTTGCCGCGTGGAGTGCGGATGGCCTCATAAATGAAGGCTTCTTCGGACATGTCGATTTCCTCTTCGCAAAATGGGGTTTCGGATCCGTGTACCAGCACCCTAACAGGGGTTCCCGGCCAACCTGTTGGTTGGTCAGGTCGCCGCTGCTCAGTGGCCACGAGCGTGACACTGCAGTCACAGTCGACCCCGGGCGTGACGGTGCGGTCACGTTCGGGCGCAAAGCTAAGCTCAACGACCATGACCGTCTCGCGCCTACGGCCCTACGCGACCACGGTGTTCGCCGAGATGTCGGCGCTGGCCGCGCGGATCGGCGCGGTGAACCTCGGTCAGGGCTTCCCCGATGAGGACGGGCCCCCCGCGATGTTGAAGGCCGCGCAGGAGGCCATCGCCGACGGCGTCAACCAGTACCCGCCGGGGATGGGCATCGCGCCGCTGCGCCAGGCGATCGCGGCCCAACGGAAGCGGCACTTCGGCATCGAGTACGACCCCGACACCGAGGTGCTGGTGACCGTCGGTGCCACCGAGGCGATCGCTGCCGCGGTCATCGGGCTGGTCGAGCCCGGCTCCGAGGTGCTGCTGATCGAGCCGTTCTACGACTCCTACTCACCGGTGGTCGCGATGGCCGGCGCGCGGCGGGCCGCCGTGCCGCTGGTCGCGGACGGCCGCGGCTTCGCTCTGGACACCGACGCGCTGCGCCGGGCGGTCACACCCGCGACACGGGCGCTGATCGTCAACACTCCGCACAACCCGACCGGCGCGGTGCTGAGCGCGACCGAGTTGGCCGCCGTCGCGGAGATCGCGGTCGAGGCCGACCTGTTGGTGATCACCGACGAGGTCTACGAGCATCTGGTTTTCGACGGGCGCAGGCACCTGCCGCTGGCCGGCTTCGACGGCATGGCCGAGCGCACGATCACCATCTCCAGCGCGGCGAAGATGTTCAACTGCACCGGATGGAAGATCGGCTGGGCTTGCGGCCCAGCGCATCTCATCGCCGGGTTGCGGGCTGCCAAGCAGTATTTGAGTTACGTCGGCGGTGCGCCCTTCCAGCCCGCCGTTGCCCTGGCGCTGGACACCGAGGACGGCTGGGTGGCCGAGCTACGAAGTTCGTTGCAAGCCAGGCGTGATCGGCTGGCCGCGGGGCTTACCGACATCGGCTTCGCCGTGCACGAGAGCAACGGCAGCTACTTCCTCTGCGCCGATCCGCGCCCACTCGGGTACGACGACAGCACGGCCTTCTGCGCGGCCCTGCCGGAACAGGTCGGCGTGGCGGCCATTCCGATGTCGGCGTTCTGCGATCCGGCGGCACCGCACACCGATGTGTGGAATCACCTGGTGCGCTTCACCTTCTGCAAACGCGACGACACCCTCGAAGAGGCGATCAGGCGACTGTCCGCGCTCAAGAATGGGGCTGGGTAGGACCCTCGTCGCCCATCACGCGCGTGCGCAGGCCCTCCAGCGCAGCGTTGAGGATTTTGTTACCGGCCGAACGCACCCAGAACCCGGGCAGCGGCACCCGAAGCTCGATCGTGAGGCTGAATCGCACCCGGGTCTTCTCGTCGCCCTCGCGCTCCAGGTTGTATTCGCCGTGCTGAGCGTGTTGTTGGGAGGTCCGCTGCGCATCCCAGACCATCCAGTCGGGGCCCCAGTGATATTCGACCAATTCGGTGTCCGCGATGCCGCTCACCCTGATCGTCATTCTCACGTGATGGGGCAGGCCGTCCGGATAGCGGTCGACGACTTCCACTCGCCTGTGCAACGGGGACCAGGAGGGGACGGCGTCCATGTCGGAGAGCGCCTCCATGATCACTGTCGGGGGCGCCTCAATGACAATCTCAGACGATGCGCGTATGGCCACCATCTACCAAGTTAGACCTCGCGCTGCCCCGCCGAGCCGAAAAGCGGTAATTACGTTGCGTTGTCCGCTTCGCCGCTCCCCGCGACGAGGGCGCGCAGCCCCCGCATCGACTTGTCGAGAACGTTCTCGGCGGCCCGCCGCACGATGAAACTCGGGATGGGCCCCGCGGGTTCGACGGTGATGTCGAACCGCACGCGGGTCTGGTCGACGCCCGCGGGCTTGAGGTTGTACTCGACGTGTTGGCCGTGCTGTTGGGCGGTGCCCTTGGCGTCGTAGACCACCCAGTCGGGGCCCCAGTGATACTCGACGATTTCTTTGTCGGTGAGCCCGAAAACCCTGATAGTCGCCCTCACGTGGTGCGGCCGCCCGTCGGGATAGCGGTCGATCACTTCCACCTTTTTGTGCAGTGGCGACCAGGTTTCCAGCACGCCGACATCCTCGAGCGCCCCCATGACCACGTCCAGCGGCGCGTGAACGATAAATTCTCGTGATGCCTTTACAGCCACTGCCTTCAACCTAGCAACGGCGTCCGGCCTACGGAACGTATTAAGTTAAATTTCTGGCTACCAGCCGATTTCGCTGATCGCTGTGGTGGAACGCGGCGGTGGCCCGACCGGCCCCGGCGGCGTTCGGGAAAAGCGGGGAGCCGGTGCGGCCTGCTCGACGCCATGGGCGGTGATCACCGTGGCGCGCGCGTTCAAATGGTCGTCGGTGGCGGCCTCGGTCCACGTCAGCACCGGAGTGACGCACGCATCGGTGCCGGCGAAGACCTGCGTCCACTCGTCGCGCGTCCGGCTGGCGAACCGTTGCGCGAAGACGTCGTGCATCTGTTGGTACGAACCCGCGTCGAGCTGATCGGGTACGTCGCCGGGCGCCAGCCCGAGCCCGCTGCACAGCGCCGCGAAGAACTGCGGCTCGATGGCGCCGACGGCCATGTACTTGCCGTCGGACGTCTCGTAGCACCGATAGAACGGGGCGCCACCGTCCAGCAAGAAGGATTCCCGCTTGTCGCGCAGGCTGCCAATTCCCTTCATAGTCCACATCATTTGGCACAGCACGCTGACGCCGTCGACCATCGCGGCGTCGACAACCTGGCCCCGGCCCGACCGCTCCCGCTCGTACAGTGCGGTCACGATCCCCAGCAGCGCCAGCATCGAGCCGCCGCCGAAGTCCGCGACCAGGTTCAGCGGCGGCATCGGCGGACGATCGGCATAGCCCAGCGCCGACAGCGCGCCCGTCTGCGACAGGTAGTTGATGTCGTGGCCGGCGGTCGAAGCCAGTGGCCCGTCCTGTCCCCAACCGGTAATCCGCGCGAAGATCAGTCGCGGGTTCACCGCCGCGCACTCGTCGGGTCCGATGCCCAGGCGCTCGCAGGTGCCGGGCCGAAAGCAGTCCAACAACACGTCGGCCTTGGCGGCCAGCGCCAGCAGCGCCTCGGGCTCGGACTTGACGTCGAGATCGACGATCCGCTTGCCGCGGTGCAATAGGTCGCAGTCTTCGGCCGGCATCGTCAGCCCGCCGGGGCGGCGCACCCGCACCACGTCGGCGCCGAGATCGGCGAGCACCATTCCGGTGTGCGGGCCCGGGCCGATGCCACCGAGTTCGACGACCTTGATGCCGGCCAGCGGTCCAGCCACGGCGTCCTACTTGCCCTTCTTCAGCTGCAGCACCCGCTTGCGCAGGCCATCGGTCCCGCTGTCGACCGTGCCCTTGATGGCGCGTTTCAAGATGAACCCGGGCACCGGGACCACCGGGTCGACGCTGAGCTGGAACTTGACCAGGGTGGCATCGCCGTCGGGAACCAGCGTGTAGGACGCGTCCTGCGAGCGCTGTTGGCCCGAGCTGATCAGCGACCAGCTCACCACGTTGTCGCCCCATGTGTAGGCGATCACCTGGTCGTCGGTTATGCCCGCGGCTTTGACTTTCATCTTGACCTTGGTCGGGCGGCCAGCGGCGTTGCGCTCGAGAATTTCGGCGCTCTGGTGCGCCGAGGACCACTCGGGCATGCTCTCAAAATCAGCGACGACATCGAGGATCTCTTCGGGGCTGGCCTCGATGACAACTTCCCGGGTTTCTTTGATCGCCATGGCCGCACCCTAGCGAAACGACGTCGCACCGGTAGCAAATTCGACCGAGCGTACCGTCGTGTTCGTGACTGATTCCACGACCGCGGCGGGATCGGTTCCCGCCGAACCCGTCTACACCGTCGGTGACTACCTCTTAGACCGTCTGGCCGAACTCGGCATCTCCGAGATCTTCGGCGTCCCAGGTGACTACAACCTGGAATTTCTCGACCACATCGTCGCCCATCCGGCCATTCGCTGGGTCGGCTGCGCCAACGAACTCAACGCCGGGTACGCCGCTGACGGCTACGGGCGACTGCGTGGAATGTCAGCTCTGGTAACAACATTCGGGGTGGGTGAACTCTCGGCGGTCAACGCGGTCGCCGGCGGGTACGCCGAGCACGTGCCGGTCGTGCACATCGTCGGCGGCCCCTCCAAAGACGCCCAGGGCACCCGGCGGGCCCTGCATCACTCGCTGGGCGACGGGGACTTCGAGCACTTCTTCCGGATCAGCCGCGAAATCACTTGTGCCCAAGCGAATCTCATGCCCGCGACGGCGCGCAGGGAGATCGACCGAGTGCTTTGCGAGGTGCGTGAGCAAAAGCGGCCGGGCTACATCCTGCTGTCCACCGACGTCGCGCGCTTCCCCACCGAACCCCCGGACGCGCCGCTGCCGCGCTACACCGGCGGCACCAGTCCCCGAGCGCTGTCGATGTTCGTCGATGCCGCCACCGAGCTCATCGCCGATGACCAGTTGACGGTGCTGGCCGACCTGCTGGTGCATCGCCTCCAAGCGGTCAAAGAGCTCGAGGCGCTGCTGGCGGCCGACGTGGTGCCGTACGCGACATTGATGTGGGGAAAGAGCCTGCTCGACGAGAGCTCGCCCAACTATCTGGGCATCTATGCCGGTGCGGCCAGCGCGCCGCAGGTGCGCTCGGCGGTCGAGGACGCACCCGTTTTGGTCACTGCCGGAGTGGTTTTCACCGATATGGTCAGTGGCTTCTTCAGTCAGCGGATCGACACCGCGCGCACCATCGACATCGGGCAGTACCAGAGCAGCGTGGCCGGCCACGTCTTCGCGCCACTGGAGATGGGCGCCGCCCTGGACGCGCTGGCCGGGATCCTGACGGGGCGCGGTGTCACGTCACCACCGGTGGTATCGCCGCCGGTGGTGCCGCCGCCGCCGTCCCCACCGCGCGATCAACCACTCACCCAACAGATGTTGTGGGACCGCGTTTGTGGAGCCCTCACACCGGGCAACGTGGTGCTCGCCGACCAGGGCACCTCGTTCTACGGCATGGCCGACCACCGGTTGCCGCGGGGTGTCACCTTCATCGGCCAACCCCTTTGGGGCTCAATCGGTTACACGCTGCCTGCGGCCCTCGGCGCGGGAGTGGCGCACCGCGACCGGCGAACGGTGTTGCTGATCGGCGATGGCGCCGCTCAGCTGACCATCCAAGAGCTCGGCACTTTCTCGCGCGAGGGGCTGTGCCCGGTGATCGTGGTGGTCAACAACGACGGCTACACCGTGGAGCGCGCGATCCACGGGCCGCAGGCGCCGTACAACGACATCGTCAATTGGAACTGGACGGACGTTCCGAAGACGCTGGGCGTCGTCGATCACTTGGCGTTCCGGGTACGGACCCACGGGGAACTCGACGATGCATTGGCCGCCGCCGCGGACTACCAGGACCGCATGGTGTTCGTCGAGGCAGTGCTGCCCCGGCTCGAAATACCGCCCCTGCTAGGCAAACTCGTGCAACCCATGTCGCCGCAGGCTTCGGCGCCCTAGACCGAACGCGTCTTGCATTCGGGGTCTGGGGACCCCAATATCGAGCGCACCGTGCGCCGGCAGCGTCCGCAGTCGGCGCCCGCACCGCAGGCCCGGGCGACGTCCTTCGTCGTCGCCGCCCCGGCCGCCACGCACTCGGCCACCGTTTGGCTGGTGACCCCGTTACACAGACACACGAACACCGAGTGGTCCGCTCACTCAAGCCTCGATACGCATGATGTCGGACATCTGGCCGACGAACAGCGGAGGGTAGGCGCCCGCCCCGGCCCTGGACATCCATTGGGCGGCGGCATCGGGGTGCTCGATCCACTCACGCGCGCTCCGCTCGTCGGCGAACTCCTGAAGGATCAGCACCTCGTGATCGTCGTCGAAAGCTTGGAACACCCAGGTCTTTCGGATGCCAGCCACGGCGAACCTGTCCATCGCGGCTCCGACCTCGGCGGTCAGGATCGCCACGTTGTCGACCGACGCGATGGCGGCGACCACGACACCGGGCGCGGCCGGATCCGGCTGGGGCGCCGGGACGAACCGGTCGATGATCTCACCGGCGAAAACGGCGGGGATGTCCTCGATGCCTGCTTCGTCGAACCAGTCGAAGAAGACCCGCGAGCGCAGCAGCTCCACGATGGGCTCGCGGCTATGGACTCCGATCATCACCAGGACGCGGCCGTGGTCGTGGTTCGACGTGTAGACCAGGACATGGTGTGCCCCCATGTTGGAGAGCGCCGCCTTGTTGCGAGCCAGGAAGGGCCACACCTTGGTCGGGTCGGGCACGCGATAGTCCGACGCGATCACCATCGAATGAATATCGCCGTCGCTCATCGAAGTTGGTCCTTCATCACTTTCCCTGTCGCGTTGAGTGGGAGTGAATCAAGGAACTGTACCGCGCGCGGCACTTTGAATCCGGCCATGCGGTCGCGGCACCAGCCGATCAACTCGTCGGCGGTGACCTCGCCGCTGAGGACGACGAACGCCTTGCCGACCTGCCCCAGCCGTTCGTCCGGCACACCGATCACCGCCGCCTGCGCGACGGCCGGGTGTTCCATCAGGAAGCCCTCGATCTCGGCCGGGTAGGCGTTGAAGCCGCCGACGATGAACATGTCCTTCTTGCGCCCGACGATGCGCAGCCGCCCGGAGTCGGTGAAGGTTCCCAGGTCGCCCGTGTGCAGCCAGCCGTCGGCGTCGATCGCTTGCGCGGTTGCGGCGGGGTCGTCCAGATACCCCTTCATGACGCCGTACCCGCGCACCAGCACCTCGCCGTCATCGGCAATGCGCACGTCGACTCCCGCGCAGGGCACGCCGGCGGTGGTGGCCACATCCTCGGAGGAATCGCCGGGCAGCGAGAGGGTGACGTTGCCGGCCTCGGTCAGCCCGTAGCCGGTCATCAACGTCTGGAACGGCAGTTCGTCGTGGATGCGACGGACGAGCTCGACGGGGATGTCGGCCGCGCCGGTCACGCCGGCCCGCAGCGTCGACAGCTTGGACTTGTCCGCCACCGCGAGCAACGAGTGGTACAGCGTGGGCGGCCCGGGGAGCATCGTGATGCGTTCGCGCTCAATGAGATCCACGACGGTGTCGACATCGAAGACCGCGACGGGCAGCATCGTCGCGCCGCGCAAAAACGACGTGACAAGCCCAGCCTTCAGGCCGAAAGTGTGGAAGTAGGGGTTGATCTGCAGGTAGCGGTCGCCCTCGCGCAGGTCCGCCAGCGTCGCCCACTCCTCGTACATCCGCAGCGTCTGGCGGTGGTGCATCATCGCGCCCTTCGGGCGGCCGGTGGTGCCCGACGTGAAGATGATGTCCGAGGTGTCGGTGCCGTCCATCGCACGCTCGAACGGTGAACCGCTGGAAAGGAAATCGGACTTCAGGTCGATGACGGGTATTCCGGCGGGCGCGGTGTAGTCCTGGTCCAGAAACCCCTTCTGCACCAGGACGGCCTTTGCCCCACTGCGCGCGATGACGTCGCCCGCTTCGTCAGTCTTGAACCGGGTGTTGACCGGCACCAGCACGCCACCGGCGGTGAGCAACCCGAACGCGGCGATGATCCACTCCGCCGAGTTGGGTGCCCAGATAGCGACCCGCTCACCCTTGTCGACACCGAGGTCCGCGAATGCCCCTGCGGCACACCGTATTCGTTCGACAACTTCGGTGAAGGTAAAGCGCAGCGGACCGTCGACGACCGCTTCCGCGTCGCCGAACCGGTCCGCCGCGCTCAAGACCATCTCGGGGATGGTCTGCCAGTTTGGCGGGGCTGTCACACCGTGACGAGCCGTCCGAGGTTGCCGCCCATGATCTTCGCCTGATCTTCGGGCTTCAGGTGAGACAGCGCCTCGATGTAGTAGGTCGGCTCCGCCAGCCCTTCCGGGTGCGGCCAGTCCGAGCCGTACAGCACCTGGTCCACGCCGACGAGCTTGACCAGATCGTCGATGCCGTCCTCGAAGAACGGGCTGACGTGGATCCGACTCTTGACCATCTCGACGGGATCGCTCGGGAACGCCTCCGGGGCCTTGCGGAACACCTCGGCCAGGCCGTCCAGCAGCGGGGTCATCCACTTCGAGCCGGCCTCGACGATCGCGACCTTCAGCTTGGGGTGGCGGTAGAGCGCGCCGTGAATCACCCACGAGCCCACCGAGTCCTGAATCGGACGCCACTCGTTGAGAATGCCCATCGCATTGGTCTGGAACGGCAGCATCTCTGCGGCGGCCCCGTCCCACTCGGAGGTGTACCGGGAGTAGCCACTGTCGCTGGAGTGCATGCCGACCAGCAGGTCGTACTCGACGACGCGCTCCCAGAACGGGTCGAACTCGGGCAGCGCGAACGAGCGCGGGCCGCGGAAACCGGGGACCGGGGCCGGACGGATCAGGATGCAGCGAGCGCCGCGCTTGACCACCCACTCCAGCTCCTCGATCGCCTTCTCCACGATCGGCAGGGTGATGACCGGGGTGGTGAAGATGCGGTTCTGGTAGTTGAAGCCCCAGACCTCGTCGAGCCACTCGTTCAGCGCGTGGACCAGGACGTGGATGGCGACGGGGTCGTCCGCCAGCCGCTCCTCGAGCAGGCTCGCCAGCGTCGGGAACATCAGGGTGCGGTCCAAGCCCAGCTCGTTCATCTTCTCCAGGCGCGGGGCGGGCTCGAAGAACGCCGGAATCGCGCGCATCGGCTCACCGAACAGCTCGCGCTTGGTCTTCCCGTCCGGATTACCGAACTTGAAGTACTCCTCCCAGGCGCCCGGCTTGGCGACGACCTCGAAGGTCGGGTTGGGGATGTAGTTGCTGATCTGGCCGCGCAGCGCAATCTTGGTGCGCCCGTTCACCTGCACGTACTGGACGTGGTTCTTGTACTCCTTGGGCAGGAACTTGGTCAGCGCTTCCGGCGGCTCGTAGAGGTGATTGTCCGCGTCAAAGATCGGAAACGGGACGTCTATCCGGTGCGACAACTGGCCCATGAGATTCTCCTTTGCAATTTGCGAGAATACTATTCTCTCGCTGGCTGTCACCGCAACACGCGCCCCGCGGTGGCAGGTGGCCCGCGGTCAGCAGGTGACGGTGATTTTGAAGTTCGCCGAGGCCGCTTCGTTCGGCTGGTCGGTCTTGAAACCGTTGGCGGTGCCGGTGATGGTGAATTTGTCCCCGGTCATGCTCGTATCGGCGTTGCCACCGTTGCCCCGGGCGTACATGCCGGTGAACCCACCGAGATTCTGGATGCGCACCGACTCGGTCGACGCCGGCTGCGCACCCTCATCGATGATGATGTTGGCTCCGGCGAAGCTGCCGCCGATATCGATCGTCCGCGTCCACTGCATCTGACCGCACTTCACGACGTGGAAATTCGCGTCTTTCCCGTCGACGGTCACCGCTGCCGTGCTGGAGATCTGTGGCACCGGTCGCGACGTGCACGCCGCCAGCAGTGCAACGGTAAGGGCCGCAATGGCGACCACGGTTCGGTTCCGCACCGAGCACCTCCATCCTCGCCGACCGATTCTTCGGCCTGCAACGATGATGTTATTCTCGCGAAAAGAGAATGCCAATATCCAGGTTTCTTTGTCCCGGGAGCGATGACGGATGGTGGACCTAGAGGTCGACGATGGGCTGGCGGTGCTCACCATCGATCGCCCCCACGCGCGCAACGCCATCGCGCTGGACACCATGGGACAGCTGGAGAAGGCGATCGACGCGGCGGCGGGGGCCAACGCCCTGGTCATCAAGGGCGCGGGCGATCGGGCCTTCGTGTCGGGCGGCGACCTCAAGGAGCTCAGCGCGCTGCGGACCATCGAGGATGCCGCGGCGATGGCCAAGCGGATGCGGTCGATCTGCGATCAGCTGGCGAGCTTTCCCGCGCCGGTGATCGCGGCGCTCAATGGCCACGCCTTCGGCGGTGGCGCCGAAGTTGCTGTCGCAGCGGACATTCGGTTGGCCGCCGACGACATCAAGATCGGGTTCAATCAGGTGGAGCTGGAGATCATGCCGGCCTGGGGTGGCGCGGAGCGCCTGGCCGGGCTGGTCGGCAAGAGCAGGGCCCTGCTGTTGGCCGGTACCGGAACGGCGCTCACCGCGGCCGACGCCGAGCGGATCGGCTTGGTGGACAAGGTGTTGCCCCGCGCTTCATTCGAGTCACCCACCGAGGGATGGCGCCCGATCGCGAGGTCGCTGGCTCGTCACCCGGCAACCGAGATAAAGCGCGTAATCCGAGGCGTTTCGCCTGATGAGGCGATAGCATCCTTTGCACGACTATGGGTTACCGACGCGCACTGGCAGGCCGCAGAGCGGGTAATGAACCGCACTGGCACACGTCGGGCGACCGGAGGAGCGACATGACAGGCGTTCAGAGAATATTGGGAACCCCCCTGGCGGGGCTGACGGTAGCTGCGGGTTTGGCCGTCAGCGCTCCACTGGCCCATGCCGACCCCGACCCGACCATGCATCACGTCAAGTACGCCGTCACCACGGAGAACCCGATCTACACCGACATCTATTACCTGGATCACCAGCCGGCAAAGTTCTCCGATTACAGCCACAACCCGTACTCGTTCACCCCGCACATCGACGTCGACCTCGGCCCGGGTAAATCCTGGACCTACGACCTGGATATGACGGACCCCGACCACTACGCGATGGTCGTGGCGAGCACGGGCACGGAGCCCGGCGCGCCAGGGATTCACTGTGTGTTGGCGGTGGACGGCGCAGTCGTCGTATCCAACGGCGGCGCCAAAGGCGCGCTCTGCTCGCTGCGTAACTGGTGAACCACCCAGCTCTCCTCCGCACCCTCGATCGGCTGGGGTTCGCCTTCCAGGCGGCGCAGGTGGTCCTCGACTAGTTGCACGGTTTCAGCGTGGCCGCTGGACATGCCGATCGCCTGTTCGAGCACCAAAAACCTCGACAAGCTGGACATGAGTACGGTGACCACCACCGGCGGCATCTCTTCTCTGGCCACCCCGTACCGCTGCAGGGCCGTCGTCACCGCTTTGCGTTCCTCTTCACGGAAACGCTCTGCGTAATAAGCGATTTCGGCTCGCATTTCCTTGCGGTGGTTGGCCAGCGCCATGAATTCCATGGAAATCCGGGTGAAGGCGGGATCGGTGCCGAACCGCCACAGCGCCCACAGCGGCTGCGGCGACTTCATCAGCATCGCGTGCACCTCGATCGCTTCTTCGCCGCGGCGGCGGAAGACCTCGAGAAACAGCTCCTCCATGGTGCGGAAGTAATAGTGCACCAGTTGTGGCTTCAGCCCCGCCTTGTTCGCGAGGCGGCGCGACGTGACGGCGGCGTAGCCCTCCTCGAGCATCAGCTGCTCGGCCGCGTCGAGCAACAGGACGCGATTCTTCGCGTCCGGCGCCCCGATTCTGCGGGCCGAAGTCATTGTTTGCTCCATACTCTCGGCATTTCCGTTCCGACCACACGGATCGTAGCGCGGCACGGCCTAGTGACCTTGACCATGACATTACCGCCATGCTAAGCAGGTGCTCAGCATATTCTGATCTCGAAGGTGGGGCGGCGGGAATGCGCGCTGCCGACAATCCACAAAGTAAAACCAGCCCAGGAGACGCAACCCGATGACCGACTACGAGTCGATCGACTTCTTGACCGATCCGTCTTTGATCCCAGACCCGCACCCGTACTTTGACTACCTGCGCAGTCAAAACCCGGTGTTGCGGTTGCCGCATCACGGAGTCGTCGCCGTCACCGGATACGCCGAAGCCACCGAGATCTACAAGGACCCGGAGACCTTCTCCAACATCGTCGCACTGGGCGGACCGTTCCCTCCGCTGCCGTTCACGCCCGAGGGCGGCGACATCAGCGCGCTGATCAACGAGCACCGCAGCTACTTCCCGATGAACGAGCACATGGTCACGATGGACCCGCCGGACCACACCAAGGCCCGCTCGGTGCTGGCCAAGCTGCTGACCCCGAGTCGGTTGAAGCAGAACGAAGAGTTCATGTGGCGGCTCGCCGACCGCCAGCTCGACGAGTTCCTGCACAACGGCGAGTGCGAATTCATCGCCGAATACTCCAAGCCGTTCGCCACGCTGGTGATCGCCGACCTGCTCGGCGTGCCAGAGCACGACCACAAGGAGTTCCGCGTCGTCCTCGGCGCCGATCGTCCCGAGGCGCGAGTCGGCGCCCTGGACCATGAGTCGGTGGGAGTCAACCCGCTGGAGTGGCTCGACGACAAGTTCTGCAACTACATCGAGGAACGGCGGCGCGAACCGCGCGGCGACGTGCTGACCTTCCTCGCCGAGGCGAAGTACCCGGACGGCTCGACTCCGCCGGTGATCGAGGTGGTCCGCTCGGCGACGTTCCTGTTCGCCGCCGGACAGGAGACGACGGCCAAGCTGCTGTCCGCCGCGCTGCAGGCGCTCGGCGACCGGCCGGACGTCCAGGAGGAGCTCCGCGCGGACCGCAGCCTGATTCCGGGATTCATCGAGGAATCGCTGCGCATGGAGAGCCCGGTCAAGAGCGACTCACGCCTGGTCGTCAAGGACACCAGCATCGGTGGCGTCGACCTGCCCGCCGGGACCGTGTTGATGATCCTGCCCGGTGCTGCCAACCGCGACCCGAGCCGATTCGAGAACCCGCACGAATTCGACTTGCGCCGCAAGAACGTTCGCGAGCACATGGCCTTCGCGCGCGGCGTGCACTCCTGCCCGGGCGGCCCGCTCGCCCGCGTCGAGGGACGGGTCTCCATCGAGCGCATCCTCGACCGGATGCCGCACATCGAGATCAACGAGGCCCACCACGGCCCGACCGCCGAGCGTCGATACAGCTACGAGCCGACGTACATCCTGCGCGGCCTGAGCGAACTGCATCTGTCGTTCACCACGGCGGACGCGATCGCTCCGGTGGCCTAGCGCCGGCGGGACGCGAGCGCTACCGGACCTGCAGCCCGACGAAGTAACAGCTGAGCAGGGCGACGCCGATCAGCAGCACCCACGCGTCGGTGAGTCGGCAGAGCAGGACCGGAGCGTCGCGCACCTCCATGAATTCCCGAAAGATGATGCGCACCTTGACCAGAGCGATCACGATGACGCTCGATGTCACCACCGCGCTGGATCTCAGCGACCCGTCGACGGAGTGGTCGATGAACAAATAGCCCAGCGTCAGCGCGGCCAGGATCATCCAGACGAACAGCAGTCTCTTGTTGAATTTCATCGCTCACCTCACCACGTACAACAGCGCAAAGATGAGTACCCAGAGGAAATCGACGGTGTGCCAATACGTTGCGCCGGTTTCGACGAGTTCCTGAGAGCTTTGAGATTTGGGCGCCGGGCTCCGGAGTTGATAGACGATGATGCCGAGGACGACGAAGCCGATCAACAGGTGGACGAAGTGAATCCCGGTGAGGAAGAAGTAGTACATAAAGAAGTCGTTGCTGTCCACGCCGTTTCCGGCGTGCACCAACCGAACCCATTCAAACACCTTGAAAAATAGGAACACTGCCGCGAATGCTGCCGTGATGAAGACGTCGCGGAGCGCCGCGCGATACGCGCCGGCCCGTGCCGACTGAACACACCGCGCCACCGACCATGAGCTCAGCAGCAGGATCAAGGTGTTGCAGACTCCTATGCGCAGGTCGAGCTGGGCCTGCGCATGCAGGAAAAGCTCTGGATTGCGGCCCCGGGAGAACAGGTAGAACCCGAAATACGCTGTGAAGACCAGGGTCTCGAACAACACGAAGGCCCACATGTCGGGCTGACCCGGCACGGTCCTGGCGGGTTTGCTCTTTTCGGCGAGGTCCGTCTTGAGATCGGTCACTGCGCCACCGCCTTCTTGCGCGGCAGCGCCGGCAGCGGCCCGGTACCGAAGTCTTCGCGGCGGACCAGTTGGAACAGCATGACGATGAACGTGACTTGGTAGATGCCGAACACCACCATGTCCAGCCACCAGGCGATCTCGCCATCCCATGCGAACACGCCGCGGCGGAAGATCCAGCAGGGCGCCACAACCACCTCGGTCAGCGCGTTGCACAGGTTGAGATAGCCGAACCACTTCGGGAACACGCGATTCTTGTCGAGCAGGATCGCGACCATCCAGATCAGCGAGCCGATCAGGAACACGCCCATCGTTCCGTCGAACGACAGGAAGGCGAAGTCGTAGAGCCAACCGATCGCTTCGGGGTCGCGGTCGGGCCGCAGCGTGCCGACGATCAGCGCGACGTTCAGCAGGATCATGCCGGGAACCGCGCTCAGCGAGTAGATGAGCAGGTACGAGTAAGCGAACGCGCGACTGACCGACATGCGCCGCATCGAATACGCGATGAGGGCGTTGTTGACCGCGATCATGCCGCTGATGGCGAAGATGACACCGAAGCCGACGGGGATGCCGAGGCGACGCTCGGCGAACCAGTGCACCTGCGTCGCGAGGTCCCAGGTGGGCTCCGGCGGGGGCTGCACTTGCGCCACGATGAAGAACATCGGGAAGAACAGACTGTAGAACACCATCAGCGTGCCCCACGCCAACCACAGTTCGCGCCTGGGATCGCGCGTCAGGTGCCAGGCGATCCGGTGATGCAGGGGGCCCGGGGGCGTCGACGGTGTGATCACCGCGCTCATGCGGTGACCAATTCGTCTGGCCGCGCGCGGTTCTCGGCCCGCTCGCGGTAGACGGCCTGCCCCAACGCGACGCCCATCACGACGATCCAGACCGCGATGGCGATGTTCTTCACCCAGAACGACAGGAAGCCGTCCCAGGCCAGCGGGCCGGTCAAGCTCACACCGACGAATGCGGCCGGCGCCAGCGCGGCACCGACGAGCAGGTTGAAGTAGGCCACCCAACGGCCGAATATCGGCCGCGGCTGGTCATCGAAAAAGATTGCGAGGGCGAGGATTACACACTGCCCGATCAGGAATGGGACGACGATGGTGAAGGTAACCCAGCCGAGATCGTTGAGCAGCTGGGTCAGCCCAGGGCTGCGCTCCGGACGAAAGGCGGCGAGCAGCCAGCAGACGTTGGCGACGAGAAAGAGCGTCGGGCCGCCGGCGGCACAACCCAGCATCGCGTAGGAGAAGATGGACGTCCGGTGTGCCATCCTGCGGATCTGCAGCACGATCAGGGCCAGGATCGGGACGAGGCACACGCCGAACCAGTTGAATACGATCATGCTGGAACGGATCTGGGGAATGTGCGCCGGATCGCGGTAGAACGCGGCCACCTGCTCGGCCGTCATCGACGGCGACATCGGCGGGTTGAAGCCGGGGAACAACAAGAACGCGGCGATCCAGATAAGCAGGGCCGCGGGCAACGTCCACAGCAAAATGACTTCGCCGTCGACCCGTCGTACGGTCCCCTGATCCTTGGTGCTCTCGCCGACGTCGGACATTGCCTGACTCCTTCCGGCACATACCCCCGCTTGCCAAATTCGGCTCGTCAGCGAAGCTAGCCGATCGGCTACCCAAGCGCAATAGCCGTTCGGCTACGCTCTGGGTGTGGTTTCCCCGCCGGATGGACGTCGGTTCAGTTCCATCAAACGCAGCCCAGCGCAGACGCGCGTGATGGATGCGGCGATGAAACTGATCGCGGATCACGGCGTGGGCGGAACATCGCTGCAGATGATCGCCGATGCGGTAGGGGTTACCAAGGCCGCGGTCTATCACCAGTTCAAGACCAAAGAGCAGATCGTCATCGCGCTGACCGAACGCGAACTCGGTGGTCTCGAGGAAGCGCTGGAAGCCGCCGAAGCCGAGGATCATCCGCCGCGCGCGCGTGAGTTGCTGCTGGACCGCGTCATCGATTTGACCGTCGAACGTCGCGGTGTTGCCAGTACCCTGCAGTTCGATCCGGTCGTTGTCCGGCTGCTCGGCGAACAGGAACCATTCCTGCAATTCATCCAGCGCCTGTACCGAGTGCTCGTCGGCGACGCCGGCGACGACAGCCGGGTGCTCGCGGCGATGATGTCGGGAGCCATCGCGAACGGCGTAGTACATCCGCTGGTGGGTGACATCGACGACGAGACGCTGCGTTGCCAGCTACGGCGCATCACCCGGCGGCTCATCGAAGCGGCCGATATTGGTGTGACCGCGCGGACTGAGTTCTGCTAGCTCACCCGCACCGGCGCCCAAGTTCGTCAACGGATTCCTCGGTGCAGGACACCAATGCGCCGGTTATTCTCAAACGCGAGTTTAGCCAGGCGGCCGAGGGAGGCTGGATGTCCGCACTTCCTGCTAGCACTCCTGCTGCCACCCGCTCCGTCGAGCGGTTTCGCAATCGAACCCTGACGTTTTTTCCCGCCGAAATGATGTCGACTCTGTATCGCCGGCGTGGACCGATCACGGTGGTCGGCCCTTTTACCTTCCTGTTGGGTCCGGAAGCCAACCGGTTCATTTTGGCGAATCCCGAATTATTCAGCTGGCGTAAGGCTTTCCAAGCGTTCATTCCAGTAAGCGGTGAGTCGGCGCTGATCGTCAGCGACGGGGCAGCACACCGGCGTATGAGGCGAATCCTGCAGCCCCTCTTTCACCGGCGCCAAATCGAGCGCCATCTGGCAGTCATTGCGGAGAACGCCGACGTCGTCATCGACCAGTGGCGCCCCGGGCAGCGAATCGAGGTCTTCCAGGCATTCCGCTCCGCGCTACGGCGGGCCACCATTGACTCGTTATGTGGTCAGGAGATGGCCAGAGATACTCCATTCATTTCAGAGCACATCCAGGACTCGCTGGATCTCGCCAGAAGCGGCCTGCCGCAGGTCGCGGTGTGGAACCGGCGGCTGTCCACGCCGCAGTCGCGCCGGGCGATGGCTGGGATGCGCAAGATCGACGCGCGGGTGTACGCGGAGATCGATCGACTGCGCCGGGATGGGGGCGACGAAGACAACACCTTCCTTGCCACACTGGTGCATGGAGCCGATGGCTCTGGAGAACCACTGAGCGACAAGGAGATTCGCGATCAGGTGGTGAACGTGATCCAAGCGGAAGAGACCACGCATCCGGTACTGGCGTGGGCAATCTACGGAATGCTCACCGGCCCGGGGGTGTGGGATCGCGCCGCGGCGGAGGTTCGTGAAGTCCTCGGCGACCGCCGGCCCGAAGCAGCGGATTTGAAGCGACTGACGTATCTGAACGGCGTGGTGCACGAGACCTTGCGGCTGTACTCGCCATCCGGGATGTCGCTGCGCCATGTTGCCCAAGACTTCGAATTCGCCGGCAGGCGGGTCAAACAGGGCAGCACACTGATATTCAGTCCTTATATCACGCACCGGTCGCCCGAAGCCTGGCCCGAACCCCTGGCGTTCCGGCCGCAGCGGTGGGATCCGGCCGAACCCGGTTACCGGATCCGAGGGACCGACGAGTATCTGCCGTTTATTCCGGGGCCGCACCGATGTCTCGGTGCAGAGCTGGCCAAGATAGAGATCACCGTGATGCTCGCGCGGCTGCTGTCTCGCAGCTCATTACACCTTCCCGATCAGCGTCCGATCCGGATGGCTAGCCTCCCCGTGATGCATCCAGCGCATGGCATACAGGTCGATGTCCTCGATTGCCTTGGCTGCGACGAAAATTCGGTGCAGTCACGACCACGACACCGGTAGTTCAACGAGGCCGCCGGTAATCGAGTCTTGCCGCAGGGGCACTTCGACGGGGTCGCAGGTCAAATGCATAGACGGGAACCGTTGAATGAGTTGAGTGAAAACCGCCTTCAACTCGAGACGCGCTAAGGGGGCCCCTACGCAATAGTGTGCACCGTGTCCAAGAGCGAGGTGACCGGTCTGCTCGCGCGCGATGTCCAGCCGCTCAGGGTCGGCGAACACGGCCGGGTCGCGGTTGGCCGACCCAAGGTCCAGTAGCACGAGGTCCCCGGCCTGAATCGGGACACCGTCGAAGTCAAAGTCGGTGCGCGCGTAGCGAGGGACACCTCCCAGGGTGTTGAAGTTCGAAGCGCGCATGAGTTCTTCGACGGCTTTGGGAACCAGCGCAGGCTCGTCCTGCAGAGTTCGCCACTGGTCGCGGTTCGCCAGCAACCTCAATACTCCCTGATCGATCTGGACCACCGTGGTCTCGTGTCCGGCGAAGATCAACGCCAACGTCAACAATGTGGCCCCAGTGTCGTCGACGTCCTGGCCGCAGAGTCGCGAGATCACGTCGTCTTCGGGGTGGGCGCGCTTGTGCTGCACCAGTTGCAGGCTGTAGCCAAATAGCGCAGCCAGCCCGTTCTCGGAACGCGTGCGATCCTCCACGCTGCCCGCGTCCTCGCACAAAGACCTGAATTGGTCGCGATCGGAAGTGGGCACCCCGAGCAGCTCGCAGATCACCAGAACCGGCAGGGGCACCGCCAATTTCGAGTGCAAATCAGCGGGGGGACCCTGCTCTGCCAGTTCGTCCAGCAACGCGGTCGTGAGTTCTTCTACCCTCGGCGCTAGTGCGTGCAGATGCCTGGGCGAGAAGTGGGGCTGCAGCAACTCGCGCATCTGCGCATGGTCGGACGCTTCAGTTTCGAAGTTGCCCACCGGGTTCCCGAACAACGCCGATTCGGCGACGCGAGGGGCGTTCTCGGGATCGGGATGCGATCTGCCGAGACGATCGTCAGCGAGCAGTCGTCGCACCTGCGCGTAATCGATGACTAGCCAGGCATCGTCGCCGGTGGCAGTGCGGACCCGATGAACGGCGCCTCGCTGCAGTGTGCGCAATTCGGGCGCGATATCCAGTGGCGATGCCTGGCGAAATGGCAGTTGAGGGATGGTCGTCACCGATACACCTCCGGTCGATAACCGACAGAGCGGCCAAAAGCATTAACGAGCAAGATCATTGCAGATCAACCCCTGACTGACGAGGCTAATGAATGGACCACGCGCGGCGCCTGAGGTTTTCGCCCAAATGCGCGCGGCCTCCGGCGAGAATCTGCTCGTTGGACCTGATGCAATGTTCGCTGAGCGGCGGGCCGAGTTGTTGGTAGCCCGCCTTCCGGGTGTTCCTAAACCGCGTCCGAGAACCGATAAGTCGATCGGTAATAAAGTTATTACGTGTCGAGCCGGCACGGGTTAGGCTTGCTGGACAATCGCGTCGTGGCCTGGCACAGGTGGCGGCCGCCGGTCCATGTGGGACGGCGGTACCGCCTGGAGCGACATCCGGAGGACCACGTTGCGGGAGGTCCTTATAGGAGGGTGCGTTGACAACCTTCGAAGCTCAGGACGCGGCGGCGCAGGTCGATCACGCCAGTCAGTCGGACGTCACCGCGGCGAGATCGGTGTCGATGCAAGAGGCGCGACAGCTTCGCGATGCACCTCCGCCTTTCCCGTTCGGGTGGTTCGCGGTGGCGCAGTGTCACGAGCTGCGTGCGGGCGCGGTGTTGACCCGCCAATTCATGGATCGCGAGATTGTCATCTATCGCACCCAGTCTGGAACGGTATGCGCCACCGAGGCGTACTGCCCGCATCTGGGGGCCCACCTGGGACACGGTGGCGAGGTGTGTGGCGAGGAACTGCGTTGTCCGTTTCACGGCTTCCGGTTCTCGGTGAAAGGCTCGTGCGTGTACTCGCCGTCGGGTGCCCCGCCTCCGGCGGCACGCCTGGGTCTTCTCGAGGTCCGCGAGACCCACGGTGCGATCCTGGTGTGGCACGGACCCGCCGGACAGGTGCCATGGGAGATCGATGCGCCCGACGAAGAATCGGAGTGGCGCAGGGTGGGACATAGGATTCGCCACGTCCGCAGCCACCCGCAGGAACTCCTCGAAAACAGCATCGACATCACGCATTTCAGTGCTTTGCATGGGTTCGGAAATGTGGGGGTCTCTCGGCCCGCAACTTTTGACGGCCCACGGTTGGGCGTTGACTACGCACTCAAACAGAAGACCCCATGGGGGTCCCCTGTTGATGTCGCACTGCGCATTCGACTGAACGGTCTGGGCTTTGCCATTACCGAGGTGGAGACACTCGGCTTCACGCTGCGGCTCGTCGGTTTGGCAACACTCGTTGCTGAGCGCGACACGGTCCATTTGCTGTTGATGAGCATGCGCAAACAAGGCCGAAGCCTCGCGGGCAAAGCCTACTGGCGTTGCGCTCAAGAAGTGCTCGGACCGTTCGTTATGGGCGGCCTGATGAACCAGATCAACCAAGATGACCCGGTGTGGTCGAACAAGAAGTATCTGCGCCGTCCGGCCATTGCTGAAGGTGATGGCCCGATCCACGCCTATCGACGATGGGTGAGTCAGTTCTATCCAGAAGGTGCAGCCTGGTGACCGCGGACGTCACGGCGGCGAAATCGGTGTCGCTGCACGAGGCGCGGCAGCTTTGCGATGCGCCTCCGCCTTTTCCGTTCGGGTGGTTCGCGGTGGCGCTGTGTCACGAGCTGCGTGCGGGCGCGGTGTTGACCCGCCAATTCATGGATCGCGAGATTGTCATCTATCGCACGAAATCAGGAACGGCGTGCGCGGTGGAAGCGTACTGCCCGCATCTGGGCGCCCATCTCGGACACGGCGGCGAGGTGTGTGGCGAAGAACTGCGTTGTCCGTTTCACGGCTTCCGGTTCTCGGTGCAAGGTTCGTGCGTGTACTCACCGTCGGGTGCCCCACCTCCTGCGGCGCGCCTGGGTCTTCTCGAGGTCCGCGAGATCCACGGTGCGATCTTCGTGTGGCATGGTCCCGCCGGGCAGGTGCCATGGGAGATTGATGCGCCCGACGATGAGTCGGAGTGGCACATGGTGGGACACACGGTTCGCCACGTTCACGGCCACCCGCAGGAACTTGTCGAAAACAGTGTCGACATCGCGCATCTCAGTACTCTGCATGGGTTGCGGAATGCTCAACTGGTCGAGCCGCCGATTTTTGACGGCCCGCGAGTGCGCATTGGCTACACCTACACTCAACCGACTCCGTGGGCATCCGGTGTTGATAAAATGCGCATTCGAATCGACGGTTTGGGCTTCGTTTTTGACGAGGTCGATACACCCGGTTTTTCACTCCGGTTTTTTCCCTTGTGGACTCCGGTCGGTGAACGCGACACGATCCAGCATCTCCTTGTGAGCGTACGCAAACGGGGCCGAAGCCCAGTGGGCAAAGCCTTCTGGCGTTACGTCGAAAAAATGAGCGGGCCGTTGATCCTGCGCGGATTCGTCGACCAAATCAAGCAAGATGAGCCGGTGTGGGCCAACAAGAAGTATCTGCGCCGTCCGGCCATTGCTGAGGGTGACGGTCCGATCCACGCGTATCGACGATGGGCGAGTCAGTTCTATCCAGAAGGTGCAGCCTGGTGACCGCGGACGTCACGGCGGCGAAATCGGTGTCGCTGCAAGAGGCGCGGCAGCTCTGTGATGCGCCTCCTCCTTTCCCGTTCGGGTGGTTCGCGGTGGCGCTGTGTCACGAGCTGCGTGCGGGTGCGGTGTTGACCCGTCAGTTCATGGATCGCGAGATTGTCATCTATCGCACGGAATCAGGAACGGCGTGCGCGGTGGAGGCGTACTGCCCGCATCTGGGAGCCCATCTGGGGCATGGCGGCGAGGTGTGTGGCGAGGAGCTGCGTTGTCCGTTTCACGGCTTCCGGTTCTCGGTGCAAGGCTCGTGCGTGTACTCGCCGTCGGGTGCCCCACCTCCCGCGGCGCGGCTGGGTCTACTCGAAGTCCGCGAGACCCACGGTGCGATCTTCGTGTGGCATGGTCCCGCCGGACAGGTGCCATGGGAGATTGATCCACTGGTTGATGAATCAGACTGGCGCCGTGTACAACACACCGTTCGGCACGTTCACAGCCACCCGCAGGAACTTATCGAGAACAATATCGACATCGCGCATCTCGGTACTCTGCATGAGTTGCGGAATGCACAACTAGTCGAGCCACCGATTTTTGACGGCCCGCGAATGCGCGTTGACTACACCTACACTCAACCGACTCCGTGGACGTCCGGTGTTGACATCACAATGCGCCTTCGAATGGACGGTTTGGGCGTCCTTGTCGACGAGGTCGACATACTCGGTTTCTCAATGCGGTTCATCGGCTTGGCGACTCCGGTCGGTGAACGCGACACGATCCAGCATCTGCTTGTGAGCGTACGCAAACGGGGCCGAAGCCCAGTGGGCAAAGCGTTCTGGTGTGGCGTCGAAAAAGTGTTCGGACTGCTCGTGATGCGCGGGCTGGCCGACCAAGTCAAGCTAGATGAGTCGGTATGGATTAACAAGAAGTATCTGCGCCGTCCGGCCATTGCTGAGGGGGACGGTCCGATCCACGCGTATCGACGATGGGCGAGTCAGTTTTATCCAGAAGGTGCAGCCTGGTGAGAGCGGGGAAACCCCGCCACTCAGCAGGCTGAGACAGCTTGCTCTCCGTACTGACCGCTATGCAAATGGCCACGGAGCGATCAACGAGTCATGTTGAACGCTAGGTGATTTGGTGTTGTTTGGTACGTGCTGCGGCGGCGTGTTTGGCGGCGATGACGGTACGCAGTTCTTCCATGGAGATATCGGAGCGATAGCGGCGGGTGACAGCGTTGACCGCCAGAGCAATTCCGGTGTAATTTCGGTCTGTTGTACGCCACTGCAACAACGGTTCACTGGCGGGGGCGACCCGAGAGGTACTCGATGAAGGCGACCTCGGATACATTCTGGATTACTCGGAATCCTGTCGGTCGTGGGCGGGATTGGTTGCAGTCGCGGCGGCGGATCGATGCGCCGCGACCGCCCGGCCCACGTGGGCGGCCTTTCGTCGGCGTGATGGGCGACTACTGGGCGGATCCCTGCGGATACCTGCGGGAGTTGAGAAACCGCTACGGTGACGTCTATCGGCTTCCGTGGCCGATGGCTGAAGTGGTGATGGTGAACCATCCCGACCACGTCGCCCACGTCCTGAATAGCAGGGAGGGCAAGTACGGCCGCATGATCGGTCGGAGCGCCGGCTTCGCCGGGTTTGCGGTGGGCGCTGGATTGGGCCTACTGGACGGGGAGAAGTATCGCCAGCGGCGCAAGGCGCTGGCACCGATGTTCGGCCGTCGGCAGCTCACGAGGATCGCCAGCTGTCTCGCCGACGAGTTCGACAAAAGCCTGGCCAGATGGGATCGGTTCGCCGAGTCCGGCGAACGGATCGATCTGCACGAAGAGCTGCCCGCTGTGATCATGCCGGCGTTCATGCGAGTGATGTTTTCGAAAGAGCTCACCGACGCCGAGCTGCACCAGGTTGAAGTCGATATGCGCGCCTGGATGTCCCCATTTACGTATTCCTTGGGCTTTCTCGGCCGCCCCCGGCTGCTACTGGAAGCCGGGAATATCGCACAGGCGTGGTTGCGGATGCGGCGCTGGGTGTTGCGGCGCGTGGACGAACGATTGGTCGACGGTCAGTCTTACGACGACACGGCGCAGGTGGTTCTGGACGCGCACCGCCGGGACGGCGGGTCCATCCGTCGGCGCGACGCCGTCTTGGACATCATGAGCCTGATGGGTGCCGCTTGGGACAGCGTCGACGCGTCGTTGGCGTTGACGCTGGGGTTGCTCCCGCAGAATCCAGCAGCTCAGCAGCGGCTCTACGACGAGGTTGATGGGCTTGGTGGGGCGGTGCCCACTTTCGATGATCTGGATCGGCTGCAGTGGGCGAGGGCGTGCTTCGCGGAGGGTCTGCGGCTGGAGGCCCCTCCCTTCCTGCTGCGGGTTGCAAAGGTTAACGACACCATCGGTGGGTACCAAATCCGTCGCGGAAGCCGTGTCGCAGTATCGCCGTATGCCCTGCATCGTGATGCGCGCTGGTGGGGTCCTGATCCCGACAGCTACGATCCGATGCGGTTTTACGACAAGGACACCATCGCGGCGCGGCCGAGCCTGGCCTACGTCGCCTTCGGCGCCGGACCACGCCGTTGTCTCGGTATGCCGATGACCGAGATGATCGCGCAACTCCTGCTCGCCCAACTCCATCAGCGGTTCCGGGTACAAATTCCCACTGACTGGAGTCCCCGGTACGACCCCGCCGCCTCTCGGTCGCACGTGCCCGCCGTCATCACCAAGGTGCCCGCGCCAGCGAATTGAATTGAGGCCGAACGCTTTCACGAACCGGGGTTGAACTCGAGTCAGCTCGCCGCGTCGAGCAGCTCCTTGAGTGCGAGGCGCAGACCGGCCTAGTTCGAGGCTGCTGGATTTGCTCAACAATCCGTATGTTATTGCGTGACTTTAAGACTGCATACTTGCTAGCCTTCTGAATAATGCACCGGCTTAGTGGAACCGACACGCACACCCTGCGCATGGAGACGCCGGAACAACCGATGACCGCCTGCGGCATGTTCATGCTGGACACTTCGACGATGCCGGGTGGATACAGCTTTGAGGCCTTCCGCGACAAGCTATCCGGGCAAATTGCCGCGCTGCCCGAATTTCGTATGAAGCTGGCGGACAGCGCGCTGAATCTCGACAACCCGGTCTGGGTAGACGATCCCTACTTCGACCTTGACCATCACCTGCACCGCATCGAGCTGCCGGCACCGGGTGGTCACCGAGAGCTCGCCGAGTTGGCCGCGCGTCTGGTCGGAGAGCGGATGGACCGCGACCGACCGGTGTGGGACATGTGGGTGGTGGAGGGCCTCGTCGGTGCCGATCCGGGCTTGCAGGCGAATGTCGCCCTGATATTGCGGATGCAGCATGTTCTCGCGGACGGCCCGACCGCCCTCAACATCTTCAGTCGGCTTTGCAGCACCGAAGCCGACCCGCCGCCGCCGGAGCCTATCGCCGGGGTTGGGACTGTCAGCACGCGGCGGATCGTGCTGGATGGATTGGTCCAGTTCGTCTGCAAGCCTTGGTATCTGATCAAGACGCTGTTGTCGGCGTCGGTCGCCGTCCTATTCAAAGCCAGGAAGGTTCGTCGCTCCGCTGGGGACAAAACGGTGCCGGGTTGGTTCGGCCGAATGCCAAACGCGCCGCGGACCCCGTTCAACGGCAACATCACGAAGAGCCGCGCCGCGGCGTACGTCCAGCTGGATTTGACGGATGTCAAGGTCATCAAGGACAGGTTCGGCGTTACCGTCAACGATGTGATGTTGGCCGTGTTGTCGGGTGCGCTCAGACGGTTTCTGCTCGACCGCAACGCGTTGCCCCAGGCCGGACTCCTCGCGATGATGCCCGTCGCGGTTTCCGACCCGGCCCGCGCGAGCCGCAACCAGTTCGCAATCCGGGTGACCGGCTTGCACAGCGACATGGCCGATCCGGCGGAGCGGATCGAAGCCATCGCCGAGATGAGTTCGCTTGCCAAGCAACATACTTCGGCGGTCGGAGCTTCACTGCTTGGAGACTGGCTGCAATGCGTTCCCGGCCTGTTGGCGATCGGAGCACGCTTTTATAAATGGTCCGGGCTCAGCGAACGCCGGCCCGTGTACAACTTGGGTATCTCTAACGTGCGGGGAGCGGAGACGCAGGAGTATCTGCTGGGTGCGGCGATTACGGGCAGGTACGCCTTCGGTCCGGTTGTCCACGGCTGCGGGCTCCAGATGGTAGTGATGTCGCTCAACGGTAAACTCGACATCGGCTTAGTGTGCTGCCCGGATTTGGTGTCCGACCTTTGGGATCTGGCAGACGGTATACCAGCTGCACTTCTCGAATTGCAGACTGCGGCGGGCTGACAACGCCTAATCCGTCACCAGGCTGCACCTTCTGGATAGAACTGACTCGCCCATCGTCGATACGCGTGGATCGGACCGTCACCCTCAGCAATGGCCGGACGGCGCAGATACTTCTTGTTGACCCACACCGGGTCATCTTGCTTGAGTTGGCCGACCAGTCCGCGCAGGATGAACCGTCCGCTCATTTTTTCGACGCCACCCCAGAAGGCTTTGCCCACTGGGCTTCGGCCCCGTTTGCGTACGCTGACAAGCAGATGCTGGATCGTGTCACGTTCACTGACGGGCGTCGCCAAGCTGAAGACCCGCATCGAAACACCGCGTGTATCGACCTCGTTGACGACGACGCCCAAACCGTCGATTCGGATGCGCATTGTGACGTCGGCATCAGACTTCCACCGGGCCGACTGAGTGTAGGTGTAATCAACGCGCAGTTGCGGGCCGTCAAAAATTGGCGGCTCGGCCAGTTGCGCATTCCACAACCCATGCACGGCACCAAAATGCGTGATGTCGATGCTGTTTTCGACAAGTTCCTGCGGATGGCTGTGAACGTGCCGAACGGTGTGTTGTACACGGCGCCAGTCTGATTCATCACCAGCCAGCGGCTCAATCTCCCATGGCACCTGGCCGGCGGGGCCGTGCCACACGAAGATCGCACCGTGGATCTCGCGGACTTCGAGAAGACCCAGGCGCGCCGCAGGAGGTGGGGCACCCGACGGTGAGTACACGCACGACCCTTTCACCGAGAACCGGAAGCCGTGAAACGGACAACGCAGCTCTTCGCCACACACCTCGCCGCCGTGTCCCAGGTGGGCTCCCAGATGCGGGCAGTACGCCTCGGCGGCGCACACCGTTCCAGACTGGGTGCGATAGATGACAATCTCGCGATCCATGAACTGACGGGTCAACACCGCGCCCGCACGCAGCTCATGACACAGCGCCACCGCGAACCACCCGAACGGAAAGGGAGGAGGCGCATCGCGAAGCTGTCGCGCCTCTTCCAGCGACGCTGATACCGCGGCGGTCTGCTCCGGCTGATCGGCGAGCCCGGTCTGTGTCGCCGCGCCCTGAGCTTCGAAGGTTGTCAACGCACTCCCTTTGGAAGGACCCTCCGACCAGCGATCAGGTGGTCCACCGGATACCGCTAAAGCCCACACCGCATTCACACGGACCGGCAGCTACACTTCGGCCGGACCGCGACGCGATCATGTCGCAGTCTATCCCGGTGCCGCGAGATTGCAGTCTCGATAGGCCGAATAATCTCTGCCTCGAGACATCCCCTGTTTTCGTCATAGAGCGTGTGGCGCCATCTGCCAGGACAGCCATCGGCACCAGGAATTCCTCAAGGTCCTCAAGCGCGGAGCGCGCGCCCACCCCGACCAGCAGCGGCATTCGGTGATGGATAACTACGCCGCCAACAAACGCATCGAGGTCCCCGAGTGGTTGGCCAACCACCCGCGCATCCATGTGTGCTTCATTCGATGACTTGGACGAATCCTCAAGAAAGCAAACCGTCATGGGGGATGAACGGTAGGCTCACCCGACATACACCAGTTCGAGATACGATTCTCAAGGGGTGACAATGCCAACGTCCGAGCGGCACTCAGAAAATTTACTCGCCCGACAGGCACGGTGGATGTACGAGCTGAAGCAATTAATGAGCGTTGGCATGGATATTACGACGCCGCAGAGTATGGGCAAATTATACGACACGGTGTTCAACGACGCGAATAATTTCGCGGAAGACTCGATGTTTTTGAATTACGGGTATTGGAAAAACAACCCGACGACTCTCGATGAGGCTTGTGCTGAATTTGCGCGCTTAGTGGGAAGAGAAGCAGACATACGGCCTGGTGACATCGTGGTCGATGCTGGACCCGGATTCGGTGATCAAGATTTCCTCTGGGCAAAAGAGTTTCAGCCTCAGGAGATTATCGGAATAAACGTATCGAGAAAGCAAATCGAGATAGCTTCCGGAAGAGCACAAGCATTGGACCTCGCGAGCACCGTACGGTACATCCACGGGTCGGCCAGTGAGTTGCCCAGGCCGGACGAATCTGTGAACAAGGTAGTTGCGCTTGAATCGCCCTTTCACTTTCCTTCGCGTCGCGAATTCTTCAGTGAAGCTTTCCGGGTTCTCAAGCCCGGCGGCCGCCTCGTGACTGCGGATATCATTCCGCTGCCCAAGGAGGCAGTCCCACGACCTAACGCCCGGTGGGGCATCGTCGGATCGGCTGCTCGCTCGGTGTATGCGCACGGTGAAGCGAATGATTTCGACGCTTCGGGATATAGCGACGTCTTGCGAGAAACAGGCTTCGAGAAAGTGAATGTGTATTCGATTCGGGACTACGTCTTCGACGACTTCGCAAATTTTGTCCGCCATCGCCTCAAAAACTCGGATTACCGAAGTGTCCATCCTTGGCTACGGCGCATGAACGGTCCCACCGCAGTAGCGATATGGAGCCCGTGGCTAGATTATTTGATCGCGGTCGCGCAGAAGTAGAGTAATCGTCATCGCTTAACTCGTCCAGGAAGGCACGCAGCTGCGGTCGGTGATTGGGGCGAATTCCTCCGTGCTCCAACCGGATTGGGGCTCGGTGTAGAGGCTGCTGCCACAGGGGTGACCACGGTGATCAGGTGGTCTTGGAAGGTCTGTTCGGTGCGGCTACACGTGAAGCGTTGTGCCGGTTTCTTTTTCCGCGAGTTCCCACAACCTACCTGCAGCTTCGTAGTCACAGGCCTTCGCGGCGCGTCCGGCGAGCGTCGGGCCGCCTTTGAGGCCGCTCAGACTGTCGATACCTACGTAGCTACCCGATGCGATCGGCTCGCTGATGCAGTACAGCGTTGGCGCGGCACCGGCTTCGGGGTCGTTCCCGAACATCTTGGGAACCCATTGCCCCCAATGCCAGGCTGACATGACGCGGGTATCAGACATTTTCAACAGGTTCGACGACACCCAGCCGGGATGGGTAAGTTGACTGATCACCGGCGATCCGGCGGCACGCAGACGCCGGTCCAATTCGAGTCCCCAAAGCATCACCGCCAGCTTCGAGCGGCCATAGGCCGGGTACCGCGACCACTTGTGAGCACGCAGATGCGGGTCGTCGAACGCGATCACCGACGACTTATGCTTGTGGCGGTCGGAGCCGACGTTGATGATCTGCGAGCGCACCCGATCGAACAGCAGGTTGGTCAGCGCGAACGGACCGAGGAAATTCGTGGCCAGCGTGATCTCAAAGCCGTCCACGGTCTCGGTCCGCCGCGGCGCGATCGCGCCGGCATTGTTGATCAGAATGTCCACGTCGCCCTCGAACAGGCCCGGAAATGCGCGCACCGACGATTGATCGGCGAGATCCAATTTGACCAACGACGTCTCGCCACTCATTTCGGCGGCACGCTGCGCACCCAACTCGAGATTGCGGACGGCCATGATCACGTGCGCTCCAGCCTTGGCCAACTCGCGTGCCGTGGCCAAGCCCACGCCGTTGGTTGCGCCGGTGACGATGATCCGCTTGCCGCTGAGGTTGCCGAGTCGGGTCGGCGACCAGTTCGATGTCATCGCCTGAGATATACCAATCTGAGGATCGAGACTGCAAGCGGCCAACACGGGCGTCCACAGTCGTTTTCAGGTGTATGAACCCCCGTCGGTGGGGTCGCGGATTCAACGGCAGCCATCTCCGACCAATTACCCCACCCGCACCGGCAGCTGCCCCCATCCGGCGACCGTCGATGCGTTAACTCTTCGGCACTCGTCCCAAATGACCTCGTATCGCGGCATGAAGTCAAGCAAATGGTCAAGCGCGATCGCGGTTTCCATTCTGCCCAGTGCGGCGCCTAGGCAGCTGTGCACGCCGTAGCCGAGCGCGAGCTGCTGCGCTCGGCGATGGTCTCGGTCGATGTCGAAAACGTCGGGGTCGGGGAAGACGTCCGGATCGCGATTGGCGGCCACCTCGCACAGAAACACCGGCTTGCCCGCCGGAATCGTAACCCCTTGTACCGTAACCACTCTCGTGGTTTTGCGCAGAGTGTATAGCACCGGGCTGTCGTATCTGAGCACCTCTTCCACCGCCGCCGGAATCTTGGTGCGATCGTCGAGCAATTTTTGCCACTGGTCGGGGTGCCGCGCGAATGCCGCCACGGCGTTGGCGACGAGTTTGGTCACGGTTTCGGTGCCCGCGCCGCCGACCAGCATTGCGAACACCGTGATCTCGTCATCTGCCAGACTCGTCGTCTCGCCGTGCTCGTTTTGAATCTCGGCGGCGATGAGGGTGCTGATCATGTCGTCTTGCGGCTGCGTGCGACGCTCCAGCACCAGGTTGTAGCAGTACGCGGCCGCGTTCAGCAGCATCGTCAGGGTGGTCTCGTCCGGCGCGGTCTGGCCGGGCTGGTAGCTGAGCGCGACTTGAACCCACTCGCGAAATTGCTGACGGTCCGCGGGCGGGACTCCGACCATGCAGGTGATGACCTCGCCCGGAAAGATGGCCGAGAACTCCTGCACCACATCGAATCTACGAGGATCGGCGCTCTCCAAGCAGCGCCGCACCACCTCGATGACGGTGGCTCGTTGCGCTTCGACCGCGCGCGGCGTGAAGGCCTTGTTGACCAGGCCCCGCATCCGCCCGTGCTCCGGCGGGTCCATGTACAAGATCGCCTTCGGCGGCTCCTCGCCGCTGCGCATCATCGCCAGGTCGAGGCCGCCCGCCGATGAGTAAGTCTGAAAGTCCCTGGCGGCTGCGGCCACATCCTCGTAGCGGGTAAGCGCGTAGAAGTCTAGGTCCTCGTGGTAGTAGACCGGTGCCTCCGCACGCATTCGCCGGTAGATTTCGTGCGGCTGGGCGAAGAATTCCTCGGAGTACGGGTCGAACGTCAATTGCGACTGCATTGTCACTGGACTCCATATCGGTGTCGAGGAGTGCTCGGTAATTGCGCTTTGCCGTATCTGAAGCATAAACCAGGCGTCACCGGCGTTTCCGGCAGATTTATGCGGGCCAACCCAGCGCCCGAGGATTTCGAATGTCGCTGGGCCGGCCTCATCCGAGCACCGCACTGGCCCCGCGGCCGGGCACCGGGATCATCAATCCGCGCCATCGCACCGGCTCGGGTCGCTCGTCGGCCGGACGAACGGTGCAGGTGCTGAATAACGTACCGAGGACGGCCCGCATCTCCAGCTCGGCGAAAGTCGCTCCCAGGCAACGCCTTACGCCGCCGCCGAAGGGAATCCAGGTATAGGGTCCTGCCGGTTGGTCAAGGAAACGCTCCGGGCGGAAACACTCTGGGTCGGGGTAAAGGTCCGGCCTCCGGTGCGTGAGGTAAATCGATGACACCACGCTCACCCCGGCCGGTAATCGGAAGCCGGCAATTTGCATCGGCGCGGTGAGCTGCCGCGTGACCATCGAGATCACCGGTCGCAGCCGCATCGTTTCCTTGACCACGGCATCCGCGAACCGGTGGTCCCCAACGCGGGCTTCCTCGATCAGTCGAGCCTGGTACTCGGGATGACGGATAAGACGCTCCACCGCCCACGCTAGCGAGGTCGCAGTGGTTTCCTCGCCGGCCAACAGCATAGTTACCAGCTCGTCGCGAATCTCCGTATCGCTCAACGGCTGGCCATCAGCGTGGCGGGCTTGCAGAAGAATTGACAGCAGGTCACCGCGCCCGGCCCAGTCGTCAGCCTTGCGTCGATCATCGATCTCAGCACGAACCAAGCGGTCGATCTGACCCATGAGGAACTTGCGCGTCAGCGCCTCCCGCATCCGCGGCGGACCTATAACCAGCAGCAGCAGTCCCGCCCTCGTCGTTAGCATCCGCTTCAGTTCTGCGCGCAGCTGATCAAGACGGGCCCCCTCGCTCAGCCCGAGAACGCCGCGCAGCATGACCTCCAGCGTCAGGGCTTGCATGCGCGGGTGCAGGCGCACCTGCCTGCCGCGCGGCCAACGCGCGATCTCCGCTTGGGCGATGGCGGTCATCGTGTCGGCATAAAATTTGAGGCCGTTGCCGCGGAACGACGGCATAAGGAGGCGACGCTGCTCCCTGTGCGCATCCCCTTCGAGCAGCAGCAAGGAGTTCGCACCCACCACTGGTTCCAAGATGCGATTGCTCTCCGCGGCGCACAGCAGTTCAGGGGGACCGCTGAAGACCTCCTTCACGGCATCGGGATGCGACACCACCACCCAGGGACGCTGGCGGGGAAACCGCAAAGTAAACACGTCCCCGTAACGGGCCGCGCACCAATCCATGAATCCCCATGGGCGGGACGTCCATGCAGCGAACTGAATGAACGTCGGGAGCCGGGGGCCCGGCGGCAGAACATCGCGGGGCATTAGCCGACGCTGCCTTCATCTTTGGCAAGGCAGTACATCCGATAAGACGATCGACGAGGGCCAAGTGTCGCCTTGCCGTATACGACCATCCCATAACGGATTACGTCGAGCACATACCTCGGACCGCGGCCTGCAACGAGGTCATGCAGCCGTTGGGCAGTTCCTATGAGTCCGCGCGAAACCTCCTCATCGATGCACCTTTCCGACAGCACCCGCATCGGGACGTCGGCAAACGCCGCTTCCCACTGCGCTATCCACGGCAGCGGTCGCAGATCGGTGTAGAGAAAATGCCCTCCCGGGCGCAACACACGCGCTACCTCCGCAAGGAAACCAGGAAAGTCGGGATAGCCGTGCGAAGCTTCGACATTGAGCACTGCGTCGAAAGAGTCGTCGGAGAAGGGCAGGCTCTGGGCGTCGCCATGCACAAAGCTCAGGCCGGGCAGGTCGTAGGCTGCTCGACAAAAGTCGATTCCAGCACGGTTTAAATCCAGACCCGTGTAAGAAGCTGGGCCCAAGGTGCGCACAACGTGCGAGGCCCCGCCGCCGTGGCCACAACTGACTTCCAGCACCCTTTTGCCCGTCAGATCGACCTGCGCCGCCGTGCGGTGGTAGAGCTGAATCATGAACCGGCCGGGTTCGTCGGACTGCGGCAACGACAGGCCCATTGGCGGATCCTCCTCGTAGCCCAAATTGATCAAGCGGACTTGATCTGCGAACCGGCGCGTGAAGAGCGGGTAGACGCGCTTGGCGAATATCTGCGTCAGGCGGTCGGAGACCGTTGTGAAGGCGAGCGTCAGCCGGCCAAATGCTAGCCCCGCGGAGAATCTCGGCTGTCTCATATACGAGCCGGGGTCAAGCCTCAGCGGACCTCGGCGTTTCATGATGCCCGATCGCTGCTGCTCGTATCGGGTTTCTGTGCTGCCCGGCGATCGGCGCAGCCCTCAATCCGTCCGGCCAAGTCCAGTAGTTCCCTGAGAGCGATAGGGAGACCATCAGCCAGCTCCCAGAGGTCGGGCAGCAGGTCCGTACACGAAACAAGGCCGACATCGACCTTGCCGTTGAGCGACATAACGGTGACGTTCAGACCGGCTCCGTGGAAAACCGGTCCGAACTTATAGCTCGCTTTGACCTTGGCTCCCATCAAGTAGCACTGCACTTGTGGTCCGGGCACATTGGACAGGGTCAGGTTGTAAATCGGTCGGCGGTCGCTGAGTCCAGACCATCGGTAGATTCGCCATCCCACCTCTAACAACCGGGGAGCGAATTGCGTCCAATCGAGCCCCAGCGACGGACCGACCGCCGAAACATGTTCTTTTGCAACAGAACTCGCCGCAGCGATAGCCCGAAGCCGCGCCATGGGATCGGCCACATCGGTGCACAAACTGGAAATCATGGCAGACAATTGGTTGCGGCTCGCGCGGCTCGACTGAAAAATCGACACCGGCATCGCCGCGGCCAGCGTGGCCTGCGGCAGCGCGGAACGATCAAGCAGGAAACGTCTGACCGCACTTGATACCAGCGCCATCATCACGTCGTTGAACGTGACTCCGAACTTGTTCTTGACGGCCTTGACGTCATCGAGGTCCAGTTGGACGTAGGCCACGGTGCGGCGGCCAGAGACGGTGCCGTTGAACATGGTCCGTGGCGCGTTGAACAGTCCCGTCATGGTTTGACCCCGGGCATTCCGACGGATCGTCGTGATCGCCCCGGCGATTGTTGTGAGCAGCACCTTGAGCAGATACCAGGGCCGTCGCGCGAACCGCACCAAACCATCAACGACGATCTGCCGCTGACTGAGAGTCCCTACCCCCTCAATGGGTTCCGGCGGCGTCGGGTCGGCTTCGGTGCTGCAGAGCCGCGCCAAAATGTCGTTGGCGGTGGTCCCGTCCGCGAGCACGTGATGCATACGGTGCATCACCGCGACCCGGCCGCTGATGCGTGAATCGGTGCCAGACAATCCCTCGATCACCCACATCCCCCACAAGGGCCGGCTGCGGTCGATCTGCTCGGCGATCAAGCGCCCCACGAGCGCCGACAGTTCATCGCTGCTGCCCGGCGCCGGCAGCTTGACGCGGTGCAGATGGCGATCGAGATCGAAGTCGGGATCCTCCACCCACACGGGAGTGTCCAAATTCAATGCGCTGTCAGCCATCTTCATCCGGAATTCCGGCACTGCTACGAGTCGCTGCGATAGCGTCGCGCGGAAGTTGGCGAAGCTATATCCCCCGGGCATGGTCGATGTGTCCAATTCCCACAACGCGCATCCGGTCATGGGCTGTGACTGGGACTCCAGATGCAGCAAGCTGGCGTCGAATCCACTGAGTCGATGGATGGTCATCCGAGCACCCTGCTGGGGCCGGCGGCGTACGAGTTAATGCGTTGCCAAGATTGCCGAACAACGATGTGGGAGAACATGGAATCGGTCACGATCACCTCTTCCCGTAGGCGTGGGCGTTAGCATACTGTGCCAACCCGTCCGAGGCGCTGGCTATTGCCGCGAACGACCCCATTCCATCTGAGTTCAGTCCACCGGCAGCTGATTTCCTCCCTGCCTTGCAGTTGGACAGCGGTTGGCTTGAAAAGCTTGTGGTGGAACTACTTTCGCGGGTCATCGGACCACCGGGCCATCAGCCGCGAAGTAAACCTCGGCGACATCCCGCGGAGCATCGGGCTCCCCAATCAGCCGAGCGAATTTCTGCCCCTCGTAGGCGGCCGTGGCCAGCGGGCGTACCCCGAGCGCGTCGCCGATGGTGAATAGTTGTGCGACTTTACCTTCGAGCTCGCGCGCAATTGCGTCAACGGGGATCCGGCCGGTGGCCAAGACCACGGCATCGACGCCCGGGATCACCGACTCGCGTCCGCTGTTGACGTCGACGATCTGCAGGTCGTGATCGCCGATTCCGCGGACCCAGGTCGTGGCTTGGAACACGACATTGGCCTCAGCCATTCGTTGGGCGATCGAATCCCCTTCTAAGCTCATCACTTCGCGGTGGGAGTAAGGGGCGTAGTTGGGCGACAGCATGATCACCTCGGCGCCGCGGCGGCCAAGCAGCTCTGCCACACCGCTGCCGGTATGCGTGGCTTCGGCGTCTACCACGACAAGCTTGCCCGACGGTTGCACGCGGCCCTCCAGGATGTCCTCGGGACAGCAGACGTGTGGCTTGTCGGCGCCGGGGATGTCCTGGTCGAGAAAAGCGCTTCGCCCGGTCTGGCTATAGCTGGCGCCGGTGGCGACGATCACGGCATCGGGCGCCAGCGCTAACACCTCTTGCGCCGCTGCCGGCTTGCCTCGCCGGATCACCACACCCAGCCGGACCAGTTCGCGCGTCCACCAGTCGATCGCGTGCCGGTAGAAGTCACGGCCCGGCAGCCGCGACCACAGCTCTAGCGCCCCACCAAGTTCCTCGCGCGCTTCCAGCAAGGTGACATCGTGGCCCCGGAGCGCCGCAACCCGGGCTGCCTCAAGTCCCGCTGGCCCGCCGCCAATCACGACCACCTTCACAGGCCGCGCGGCCGCAGTGAATGTGCTTTCACCCCAAAGCCTTTCCCGAAAGGACGCCGGGTTGATCGTGCAACCGATCACGCGATAGTTAATGCCGCCGAGGCACCAGTTACAGGCAATGCAGGTGCGCGCCTGGTCTTCGGTGCCCTCGCGGGCGTGCTTGACGAATTGCGGCTCGGCAATCAGCTGACGCGCCGACCCGACGAGATCGCACACGCCCGACGCGATCGCAGCTTCAGCGTCGTTCATTTTGGTGACCCGGCCAAGCACAGTAAGCACCGGCACCTCACCCGCCGCGCCGCGGACCTTCTCCACAAACGGTCGGTAAGAGAACTCCTCGGTAAAGACCGTGGGCATACCATATTTCAGCTGGAGGGGCTCCATGCCAACGTCCAGATCGACAAAGTCGACCAGCCCCTGTGTGCAGATCGAGCGAACCACATCGTAGGCGTCCGAACTCGCGTAGCCACCCTCGATCAGCTCATCGCAGTTGATCCGCGGGCCGACAGCCATCCCGCTGCCCGCGGCGTCACGCACTGACTGCAACACTTCGACGAGCAGCCGCATCCGGTTTTCCAACGGCCCGCCGTATTCGTCGGTGCGTCGGTTGTAGTACGGCGACAGGAACTGCTCGATGATGGTGGCGTGCGCGGCGTGGACTTCAATGCCATCGAATCCGGCTTCACGTAGATGCACTGTCGATTGGTGATACGCGTCGACGATCATCGCAATCTCGCCGCGTGTGGCCGCGCGGGTCGAACCGCTGATCCCGTTGAATGCGAACTGCGAAACCGACGGGCCAAACGACGGCGCTTGCGGTGCCATCGATTGCCAATGACCGGGAGTCATCCAGTGATACCAAATCTCACCAAAGATTTTCCCACCAGCCCGGTGCACGGCGTCGGCCAGCGCGGCGAAGGCAGCAATGTTCTTCTTCGGATACGGAGAAGGCTGAAAGGAGCGCCCGCGCTGATGCGCCGTGCAGCTCAAGATCACCAGACCGCAGCCGCCATCCTTCACCCGCTCCGTGCAATACGCCACGAAATCGTCAGAAGGGGCGGAGCCGACGTTCAGCGGAATAGCGTGCGGCGCGAAGTAATAGCGGTTGGACAGCTCCACCGGTCCAACCCGCACCGGGCTGAAAACATTGGGGTAACGGGGATGCATCGTCGTCTCTCTCCTTCCGAGCGTGCACCAGGCCGCAACAGCGGGACCATCGACGCCCACGGCCACCAGGGCACGACGGCCCGGCCCCGTTCCCGTTCGATAGCTTCGACTAATGCCTTGACGCCAGTTTCGTTGTCCACCGCGAACATCGAGGATTCAGATTTGGGTTTCATCTCCGACTCGATATCGCCCGCCTCGATGACCGAAATCTTGATCGGGAGACGACCGCCGACCTCATGTGCGCGCCCGAACATAACGGCCAAGCGCCCACATCGGAAAGACCAGCTTGTACATCTCGTAGTTGATATACATGTCCACCGGGAATCCGGTGCCGGTGAAATGTTGTTCGTCCCAACCGCCGTCGGGCAGCTGGTTCGTCACCAGCCACCCGATCCCTCGCTGCACGGCCTCGGTGTCATCCCCGGCCGCCAACAGTGCGAGCAACGCCCACGCGGTCTGCGACGGGGTCGACGCCCCACGCCCCACCCAGGCACGGCGGTCGACGTACGAGCGTGCGTCCTCCCCCCACCCGCCATCGTCGTTCTGGTGCCGCTTCAACCAATCCACCGCGGAACGGATCGGCGCGGCCGCGGCGTCAACGCCGGCCGCGATCAATGCCGGCACGACCGCGCCCGTTCCGTAGACATAGTTGACACCCCACCGGCCGTACCAGGAGCCGTCCGGCTCCTGGTGATCGAGCAGCCACCGCACGCCCCGCTCGCATCGCTCGCCGTGCACTCCCTCGATGGCGAGCATCTCGACAACGTGGGCGGTGACGTCGGCCGAGGGTGGATCGGTGACCGCACCGAAATCACAGAACGGCAACTTGGTCACCAACGTGCTGGTGTTGTCGGCGTCGAACGCACCCCAGCCACCGTCGCGCGACTGCATGCCCGCGGTCCAGTCCACCGCCAGGTCGACTGCGGCGGCGACCCGGGCCGCGTCGGGATGCCTCACGCGGCGCAGGCCCAGGATGACCTCCGCAGTGTCGTCGGTGTCGGGATAGTTGTCATTGGCGAACTCGAACGCCCAAGCACCGGGCCGCAATTCGGGGCGACGCACATGCCAGTCTCCCGGCCGGGTGATCTGCCTGTCGAGTAGCCAGTCGGTGGCGCGCAGTACCGCCGGGTCGTCTGGAGCCACGCCCGCGTCCAGCAGAGCGGCCAGTGACAGCGCGGTGTCCCATACGGGCGACTGGCAGCCCTCCAGCCGGCGGGTCGGCCCGTCCGGGGTGTCCTCGTGGAGGAGGAATCCGTCCAGCCCGGCGAGGCCGGCGCGCACCGCGGGATGGTCCATCGGATAGCCCATAAGGTGCAGTGCCAGAATCGAATACACGGTCGGCGGCTGGATGCCGCCCCACGCGCCGTCGGCTTCCTGGCGGGCCAGGATCCATTCGAGGGACTGCTTCATCGCCGAGGTTCTCAGCGGTCGGAACGGATGCCGCGCGTACCAGTGCAGCAGTTTGTCGAGCCGCTGGAATATGCCGGCAATGGTCCACGGCCGGTCGAGGCGGCGAGGCCGGCCCGAGCGCAGCTCGTTGATACCGAAAGATCTGGGGCGCACCGGCTTTAGCGTGCAGACGATCATCAGCGGCACAATCGTTCCGCGTGCCCAACAGCCCCAGTCATAGATGTTCAGCGGCGCCCAGGACGGGAAGAAGATGAGCTCGGGCGGCAGTTCCGGGCAGTCGTCCCAAGACCATAATCCGGAGAGCGACAACCAGATCCGGGTAAACACGCGGCTGGCTTCGACCCCGCCTGCGGACCGCACGAATTCGGCCGCCTTGGCCATGTGTGGTTCCTCGGGCCCGTCCCCGGCCAATCGCAATGCCACCCATGCCTCGGCCGAGGTCGACAGGTCACCCGGACCGCCCGGATATACCGCCCAACTACCGTCCGCGCGCTGCTGTGACCGGATCCATCGTGCCGTGGGTTCGGTCGCCTCGGGTGTCAGGATGCCCAGGAATGCGCGCATCAGCAGGTCCTCGGCGTCCATGGTCACGTTGGTGTCGAGCGCGCCCTTCCACCCGCCGCTTTGATGCTGTTGTGATCGCAACTGGCGCACCGCGGCATCCAGCGCGGCTCGCACATCGCCCAACTCGTCTGGGGTGGCGGCGGGTTCCGGCATCCGGCTAGCGGTGGTCGACATCTATGCATCCCTATGAGTGAGGTAGCGGGCCAGTGCGCGCAGCTGTCCAGCTGGCTTCGATACGGCCCCGGCTTGTGCGACGGCATCGTCGGCCAGGGCGGCGAGACGGACGGCCTCTCGGGTCGCCCACTCGCGTCCGCCCCCCTGCTCGACAAGCTCGGCGACGCCCGCGAGCTCGGCGTCGGTTGCGTCGCGCGGCTCGTCGGCCAGCCATGCGGCGAGTCGGCGGCCCGGCGCCCCGCCGTTCTCGATCGCCCACGTGACCGGCAGGGTCTTCTTGCGCGACCGTAGGTCGGAATACACTGGTTTGCCGGTGATTTCGGGTTGGCCCCAGATGCCAAGCAGGTCGTCGACGAGCTGGAACGCAACGCCGAGGTGGTCGCCGTAAGACGTCAGCGCGTCGGTCATCGCGGGAGGCGCGCCGGTCAGCACCGCTCCGATTGCCGCGCTGACCGACATCAGCGCTCCGGTCTTGCCGCGGACCATGGCTACGCATTCAGCGAGGCTCACCGCGCAGCGGCTCTCGAAAGCGATGTCCAGGGTTTGGCCCCGGATGAGCTCCCGGGTGGCAACCGCCAGCATCGCTTCCGCGGTGCGTGCGTGTGGCGAACGCAGATCCAACAGCACCTCATGCGCCAGGGATAGCATCGCGTCGCCCGCGAGCACCGCGGTCGGGGCACCCCACTGCGCCCAGACGGTAGGTCGATGCCGGCGTTCGGCGTCCCCGTCCATCACATCGTCATGCACCAGCGAAAAGTTATGTACCAGTTCAACGGCCACCGCGGCGGGCAACGCCGCCTCCGGTTCGGCTCCCGCGGCGACGGCGCCCAACAACGCCAGGCTAGGGCGAATGGCCTTGCCGCCGTTGGTGTTAGCCGGAACACCGTCCTTGTCGCACCAGCCGAGGTGGTAGGAGACGACGAGCCGAGTGCTCGGATCGAGGCGGTGCACCATCTTACGTAGCAGCGGGGTGATCAGTTCCCGTACCTCATCGAAGGTTTGGACTATCGGCGTCATACCGCCTCCGTCGATAGCGATCTCGCGTCGGCCAGCAACGCGGCGGCCGCGGCATCACCGCTGCGCACCGCCCCCTCCATCGTCGCCGGCCATTCGGTCGCCGTCCACGCCCCGGCCAGGTACAAGCCTGGCACGGCGGTACGCGCGGGCGGTCGCAGCCGGGCGGTACCCGGAGATGGCCGAAACGTCGCCTCCCGCTCGCGGGTCACGAAAAAGTCTTTCAATTCGGCGGATTCGAGCCCCGGCAGGATCGACTTCAGGGCGGGCACGAAACGGTCGCGCAGCGTAGCGGTCGGTACGTCGATCAAATCGTCGGCGGCCGAGAGCGATACGGCAAGGTACTGGCCAGAGGGCAGGCCGCTTTGGTCGGTGCGGTCGAAGACCCACTGCACGTCGCTGTCGACGGCCGCGATGAACGGTTCCTGCAGAACCGTTCGATCGAGGATCAGATGCAGGTTGATAATCGGCGAACTGCCTAGCCGCTGCGACCATCCCGGCTCCATGTCCACCGCACCCTCGGGCAACAGAGCTTCGGCACCGGACGGCGGAACGGCCGCGATGACGGCGTCGAAGCGGGCCGAGCCGGTGTCGGCCTCCACGTCCCACGCTCCGTTGCTTCGGGACAGCGACCGCACCGGGGTTCGAAGCTGCACGGCGGCGCCCGATTTGGCGAGCGTGTCGGCGGCGGTGTCGCCGTGCAGTCGCTGCAGGGGCACCGCGGACCAACCGATGTCGCCGCTGCAGTTGTCGCGCAGCATGCCGATCTGGAACACCGTGGCGGCCAAGGCCAGAGACGCGTCGTCGGCGCGGGCGTTGAGCGTCGCGATGCCGACGAGCTCCCACAGGCAGTGCACGGCGCTGGCGCTCTGACCGTGCTCGCGCAGCCAGTCTCCGAAGCCGCGCAGGTCGGTCGCGGGGTCGGCGGCATCGACCGCCCGCAGCGCCAACGCCGCGCGGGCGAAGCGCACGCGATCACCGAGGTTCAGCCATGGGTAGCGGGCCAGCGACGCGGCCAGGTGCAGCGGCGCGGGCAGGCGGGTGCGCCGCAGCCGAGCCGCACGCGACGGGCTGCGTACCGCGATGTCGAGCCGCGGCTGCAGCGCGGTCATGTGCTCGGCGCCGAGCCGTTGCACGAGTGCGCGGTATGACGTGCAGCAGCGCAGGAACACGTGTTGGCCGTTGTCCACCCACAACTCACCGCGCCGGAACGAAGACGTCAGGCCACCCAATCGGGGCCTGGCCTCGTACAGCGTCACCGCGGCCCCGGCATCGGCGCAGCGCACCGCGGCGGTGATGCCGGCGAGGCCGCCGCCGATTACGGCAAGGCGGCAGGACGCGAGGCCCGTCACAGCGCCGCCCTGGCCAATGCGACTGCGGCGACTCGCGCCTTTTGCGTTCCCGACAGGGACAGCCGCCGGTCGTACACGCTCGCGGGCGACGTCTTGATGATGGTGAGCAGATGTCGGTAGATGCCCGACATGGCCAGGCAGCACGCGGCGCTGCGACGGTCCAGATGTGGTATCAGCCTGAGCCCCAACGAGTACCAATCTTCGGCACGCCCGGCGCAGAACCTAAGCAGCGCGGCAAGTTGTCCGTCCGGGTCGTCGAGTTCGCCGAACTCGTCAACGCTCAAACGGACGCCAAACCGCTCAAGTTCGCTGTGCGGCAGATAGATCCGGCCGTTGAGCAGGTCCTCGCGCACGTCGCGCAGGATGTTGGTCTGCTGCAGCGCGATGCCGAGCTGGTCGGCGTAGCGCGAGGTGTGGGGTTCGACCGGACCGAAGATCGACAGACACAGGCGCCCGACCGATCCGGCCACCCGTCGGCAGTACACCACCAGGTCGCAGAAATCCTGGTAGGTAACGCCCTCCACATCCATCTGCACACCGTCGATCAACTCTTCGAAAGCCGACACCGGAATGGGGAACCGGCGCGTCGAGTCGGCCACGGCCACCAGCACGGGATCCGACGAATGATCCAGATTCCCAACCGATTTTCGCACCAGCGACAGTTCGGCCACCTTCTGCTCGGGCGGCAGATCGCCGTCGCCGATATCGTCGATTCGCCGCGCCAGCGCGTACACCGCGCACAAGGCGGACCGCTTGCCCGATGGCAGCAACCGGATGCCGTAGTGAAAATTCAATGCCTGGGTCCGGGTGATGTCCTCGGCGATGCGGTAGGCGTCCTCCACCGTGCTCATTGGGCAGTCAGCTCCGTCGGAGCGCGAAGCAACAGCGCGGCCGCGGAGAAGGCGACGTCGCGGCGACGGGCCTTCGGGGTGCGGCCTAGCACGTCGCCGCCGGTGCGGCGCAATCCCTGCGCGGCGGCGCGCCCGCCCGCGACGTACCCGGCAACCGCGATGCGTGCCCATCCCGTCAGCCGCCCCACCAGCGGCGCACCGGACTCGAGTAGCTTTGCGGCGCGGCCGATCTCAAACATCATCAACTCGCGAAGGGCCTCGGTTGCACGCGTGCCGTCGAGGTCCGTTTCCCGCACGCCATAGGTCGCGAGGTCTTCTTGAGGCAGGTAAACGCGGCCTGCGCGCCGGTCTTCGGCGACGTCTTGCCAGTGTTCCAGCAATTGCAGCGCCCGGCATACCCGGTCCGACAATTCCGCAGTCTCCGACGAACACTGGTCAAATACATCAAGCACCAGTCGGCCCACCGGATCGGCGGACAGCCGACAATACGCGATGAGTTCCTCGAACGTCTCGTAGCGCGAGACGCGTTGGTCGATCAGGTTGGCCTCGATGAGGCGGTCGAATGGCTCGGTATCCAGGTTGTGCGCCCGCACCGTCGGCGCGAGTGCCTGCAGGACCCGCGATCGCGGCGTGTCATCCCGCCAGATGCGGTGCAGATCGGCGCGAAAGTCATTGAGCGCGACAACGCGATCTCCTGGTGCGGCGTCACCGAGGTCGTCGATAGTGCGGGCCACCGCGTAAATCGCATGGAGGTCTTCGCGCACCGCCTTCGGCAGCACGCGCAGCGCGACGGGGAAGTTCTCGCCGCTTTCGCGGTGCCGCAACGTTTCGGAAGCCTGTTTGGGCTCACCACGAATTGAATCGCTGTGAGCGAGGAAGTTCACCCGCATCGGCCGGCGCCCCGGTCACACGTGTCGGGCGAACGGTTGCCGCAATGGTGATCCGGGCCGAAGCTTGGTCCGGACAAGGAGCGGGAAGCAGCAGCGGCAGCGGCCATCTCGTGAAGAGACCTGTGCGGTCGCGAGAACTTCCGCGCCGCGGCTTGCCATTTAGCCATAGCACCTATTGGGTTTTAGACGGCCTTCGCTGCAAAATTGGGAGTGCAACTGATGATTCGTCAGCAGGCGACGAATCAAGCGATAATGCTAGTCGCGTTAATTGAATCTGGCCAGCGAATCGTGAACTTGCCGGGCACTGGCCGCCGCTGCTTCAGAGAACCGAACAACGTTGTGCTGCACCGCCACAAGGAAGACGCGCGTCGGATCCATATATGACCAGGGGTCATATTTTTGGCCTCCGGCGCCTAGCTGCACAAATGCGACGATATCCACCAATGGTGCACGGCCAGCGGACTATTCGGTACCGGCGGTACGGCCATTTCTTTTCGGATAGTCGAGGTGTTCTCGCTCGATTGTCGCGACTAGGCGAAGCGCTTGATGTGCGATAGTGGCACTGCTCGCAGCAACTGCGTGATGGGCGCCCACGGCCACCACGGCACCATGGCCCGGCCCGGTTCCCCTTCGATCGACTCGACTAATGCCTTGACGCCATTGCGTTGTCAAGCATGAACGTCGGGAGCCGGATTTTGGATCAATCGCCACTCGATCCGGTTCGGCTCGACCACTGAAACCTTGATCTGACCCTTTGCGTATCCGGCGCACAGCAACTCTCCGCGCGATCGCAGTCCATCCTTGCTGCAGCCCGAACCACGGTTCCGCTGGCCCAGACCATTTTGAACATTGCGGAGGTCATGCAATCCACTGAGATGCGTAGTGTCGATACTGTTTTCGGCGAGTTCCTGCGGGTGGTTGTGAACTCGCCGAACCGTATGCCCTAACTGGTGCCAGCCCGAATCATCGCCCAGCGGTTGAATTTCCCACGACGCCTGCCCGGGGGCCATGCCAAACGAAGATCGCACCATGGATCTCGCGCACCTCGAGAAGTCCCAGGCGCGCCGCAGGAGGCGGGGCACCTGTCGGCGGATAGACGCAGGAACCGTTCACCGAGAAGCGAAAGCGTGAAATGGGCAATGCAGTTCGTCGCCAAGTACCTTCCCGCCGTGCCCCAGATGGGCCCCAAGATGCGGGCAATATGCCTCGATGGCGCGGGCCAATCCTGACTTGGTGCGGTACATGACGATCTCGCGATCCATGAACTGACGGGTCAGAACTTCACCCACGCGTAGCTCACGGCAAGTGCCACCACGTACCACCAAACAGAAAGGGAGGAGGCGCATCACGAGGCTGGCGCGCGCCTCTTACAGTGACGCTGACCTCGGGGCTGTGTTGTCCTACTGATTGGCGTGGTCGACCTGGGCCGCCGCGTCCTGGGTTTCGAACGTTGTCAACGCATCGCCTTACGTGTCGGCGCGGATCCAGCTGATGATGCCGTCGTGGGCAAAGCAGATGAGGAAGAGCCCATCGGGCGACTGCGCGACGTAGTTCTGGTAGTTCTCGCACTCCGCGTTTTCTTCCTTCACTCCCGCCATCGGTGGTGACCGGAACCACCGAGGCTGGTATCTCCTCGGCGAACCGCAGAACATCAGCCGCCCGGGCTCAGAGGCGAACGAGACATACCCATCCGCAACGCCGAAGGCGTAGTAGGTGGTGTTGTCGCACGGCGCTCCGAGGACCTGATGCGGCATGATGCCCGGCGTGCAGGCAGGGTAGTCGCAGACAGTCGGTCCAGCGAAGGATGGCGGCGCCGCGAGCACGCCGACGCCGAGCAACGCGGCAAAAAGGGCCACGATTAATCGCACCCGATTACTTTGCCACACCTGAAAAGAAAATTCTCCTGCTTGGAGAAGATCCTCCGGGCGAATGCGGTCCTCCGTGCCGGGACACCGCCAAGGCCGCCGAAGCACATGCGATCGCGTGCGCGCGTTTGCCCACGTAGCGGCCACGAAATGCAGCCACCCGATCCCAGTATTTGCCCTAGGCCAGAGTGATAAGCTCCTTCTCCGTGCATGATCCGGAGGGGCCCGACGCCGACCATGGTGATGACCCGCCCGACGTGACCGATCCGGCCGAACCACAGTCTCATCCGGAGGCCGTCGAGACCGCGCAGGAAGCCGACGCGGATGACGAAGTTGCCGAGGCCGAAGCGCGCGCCGAGGCGGCACGGGTACGCGTGGAACGGCTACGCCAGGCAGCAGAACCCGACACCGTCTCCGGCGATGCCGCGAAGTCGACCCGGAAACGGCCCGGATGGCTGCGGCGTCCCAAGCGGCCGCGCTGGTTCCACCGCCCCGGGCGCAAAACAGTCGCCGCCGGCTCCGGCATCGTGCTCACCGTCGCGTCCCTCGGGGCCACCGGCTACATGCTGTGGCAACACCATGCCGGGGTGCACAAAAGGCAGCTCGCCGCGGAATTCAGCGCGGCCGCCCGGCAAGGGATCACGGCGTTCATGTCGATTGACCCCGATCATGCTAAGGACAGCGTCCAGCGCATGATCGACGCCTCGACGGGCGACCAAAAAAATCAGCTTTCGGTGCTGTCACTTCTCATCGTGAACAAGGCCGAACAAACCAAGGTCGGCAGCAAGGTCAGCGTGGAAGCCGTCGCGGTCCAGTCGTTGAGCGACGACTCGGGAGTGGTGCTGGTGGCGGCGAAAACCGCTCCGTTTGGACCGGATGACGCCAAACCGCCACCGGCCCTGTTTCGGATGAGCGTCACGATGGATCGCGACGACGGTCAGCTCAAGATGTCGAAAGTTGAGTTCCTGCCGTGAGTGTCGAGAATGGCTCGTCGCCGGACGATACGGAAATCTCGACTGAGAGTGCCGAGAATTCGATCGCCGACGAGGGCGGCCAGCCACCCGCGGGGTCGGCACGCTTGCGCCCCCTGGCAGCGGTCCGCCGTTGCGGCCGTTGGCGTTTGGAGAGGTGGCGTTCGGTAGTCGCGACAATCGTGGTCATCGCGGCGGTGGGAGTCGCCGCTGGCGTGTACCTCGTTCAGTATCGGCCGGATCAGCAAGTTGGTGATGCGGCCGCACGGGGGGCAATCCAGGCAGCCTCGGATGGTGCCGCGGCGGTGCTGTCGTATTCCTACGACCATTTAAATCGCGATTTCGACAACGCGAGATCGCGCATCACCGGTGACTTTTTGGCCTACTACAACAAATTCGCCGATGACGCCATCGCACCGACGGCGCAGCAGGGGCAACTGACCGCGACCGCCAAGGTGATTCGGGCCGCCGTTTCGGAATTACATCCCGATTCGGCCGTCGTGCTGGTTTTCGTCGACCAGACGACGGCAAGCGTGAAAAAGAAAGATCCTGAGAAGACACAGAGCGCCGTCGTGGTCACGTTGCGAAAGGTCAATGGGTCTTGGCTGATCGCGAAATTCGATCCGGTCGCATGAGCGCACTGAATCTTCTTCCTAACCATTACCTGGCCGACCGAAGCGGTGTAACGTCATCGCTCGAGAAGGCCGCAAGCCGATGGCTAATGGCTGCCTGGGGCACTGCCGGATTATGCGCTTCGAGGAGCACCTGATGCGTACAGCTAAAGCACTCATCACCGCAACGACGGTGGCCGCCAGCGTCTTCGGCGGTTTGGCCGCCGCACCGACGGCCAGGGCAATAACCAAGGAAGACGTGGCCATCAACGGAACCTTCCGCGTCACGTCGGTCGGCGATTATGCCCAGCGAAACGATCAGTACTTCGGTGAGCCGACGGTCTACCAAACGTGGACCATCAGCTCGTCATGCATCTCAACCCAGGAATGCCACGGCTCGGTGACAAGCGACCAGGGCTGGACCGCGCCTCTCTACATGCTCGACGGGGAGATGTGGAAGGTGCGGCGCCAGGTACCGAACTGGGAGCGGTGCGAAGACGGTACGGCGTTCAGCGGAATGCAGACCTACTTTTTCTACCCCGTGAACGACAATGGTGGATTCCAAATCGGGTCGCGGGTCTTATCGGGCAAGGACAAGACGGTCGGCCCGAGCGGTGCATGCGGGCAAAACAATTGGCTCGATATCGCGATGCCGCTGCGCCTGGACCAGCTCTCCTGATTCACCCTTCGTGGTTTCCTTGCCGCCCTGAGGCCGCGTTGCGCCCTTAGCGTCTCGGGCGAAATCAGGTGGGAAGCATGTCCTTCCACGTCTTGGGTGCCTTCGCGGCAACGAGATCCGACTGCTGGTACAACTTCCCGTCCGGGCCGACATAACGACCGGTGTGCGGATCGTACTTCGCCACCACAACCGACGGCGCCGGCTTAGACGCGTTGGCGCCGAACGAACTTGGCGCGGCCTGGGGCTGTCCACCGGTTGTCTGGTCCAGTGGCGCGGGTGCGGGATCGGGTTCTGGTACCGGCGCCGGCGGTGGCGGCGGCGGTGCCGGAAGCTCGCCCGGTGCGGCGACATCAAGGGGCGCAAAGGCCGGAATGTCAGCCGACATTGGCGAAATCGGCGCCAGCCGCGGTCCGGACGGCGTGGGAGGCACAGCGGCCCCAACCGTGCCCGGTAGGGGACTTTCTCCCCGTGGCCCCGCGGGTGTGCCCCGCGGCACCCCTCCTGGCGGCAGCGGCGTTCCCTCGACGGGGCCGAACATCCTGTCGTTGGCAGTGATCCGGTCGTCCGGCGGGACGCCCTGTGCGATCAGGTTCGGATCCAGCGGGTAGGGACCGGTGGTGTGCTGGCGCATCGCCAACGGCATGTAAGGCTTGTCGCTGTTGCAGATTTCGACGGTCGGCGCGCGCTTACCCGGGTGTCCCATGCAGGGATTGTTGCGGGCACCGCGAACGCCGATCGGCGAATCCTGCGGGAGTTTGCAGTACAGTCCGTCCGGCGTGTCGATGTCGCTCAAGTCGTCCGGCGACCGCCACGTGTTGGGTGGCATGAACCCGACGGTGCAAATAGGCGGGTCGTCGACCGTGGCCGCGAAGTCACCGTAGGCCCTGCCGTCGGGATGGTTTTCACCCGCAGCGGCCAGCTCAACGGCGACTCCCGACGGCAGCAGCACCAGCATCTGCTCTAGCGAGGGGTGGTAGGTGATGCCGATCTGCCCGATGGTGGTCAGGTTCGCGAGTAGCACCGGCAGCGTCGGTTTGATTTCCTGGAGCAGCCGGGAGGCCTCGTCCGCGGTGTCAGGACCCTGCTGCAGGATGGTGCGGAAGTGGGAATCGTTGTCCGCCAACGCATCCGAAATTCCGGCGAAGCTGCGCGCCCACGTCCTGATCGAATCGGTGGTGCGCGCCTGAGTATCCAGCAGCGGCCCGGTGTCCTCGGTGAGCGCCTTGGTGCGGTCGACGACGCCGTTGGCGTCGCGGGACAAGGTCTCCGAGGAATCAATCAATGACCCCAGGTCGTAACCACTACCGTTGAAGCCCTGGAAGGTCTCGTCGAGCAATTGGCCGAGTTTGGTCTTCGGGATGCTCCCGACCAACGCGTTGAGCCGCTCGAGCATCGGGGCGACCGGCTGCGGAAGCGTCGTGTCGCGCAGCGAGATTACCGAGCCGTCGTGCAGGTATGGACCCGAATCCGTTTTGGGCCGCAGGTCCACGTACTGCTCACCCACCGCGGAGACGCTGAGCACCTCCGCCGTCAGGTCCGCGGGAACCTTGGGGGAAGTGCTAAGCGACAGCGTCGCTTTCGCGCCGGTTGGCGTCAACCCCACCGCGGTGACCTTGCCGAGTTGGACCCCGCGGTAGGTCACGTTGGAAAACTGATACAGGCCGCCGGTGGCGGGCAGCTCCAGCGTCACCGTCATCCGGCCGATGCCCAGCAGGGTCGGCGCTTGGATGTAGAAGAGAACCATCGCGATCACGCCGATGGTTCCGACGATCGTGAAGATCGCCAGCTGGATTCGAACGAAGCGCGTCAGCATCTATCCACCCTCTCCCGTCGAAGGTGCCTCTGCCGGCGCTGGCGCTTGGCCAAGACCCGCATCGGCCGAGGGAGCCGGACCCGGCGCAGGGCCGGGCAACGGTCCATAACTATTCCCCGGTCCCGGTACCGCACCCGGCGGTGGTGGGGGCAGCGGCAACGCGTTGGGATCGACCCACGGGGGCCTCAACGGGTTATGCAACGGATCGAGTGTGTAGTTCATGCGATACGGGTCCCCGGGCACCGGCGGTACCGGCATATCCAGCTGCCCCCAATGGGTTCCCAGGAGCAGACCCTTCTTCAGCCGTGCGATCGTCAAGTCGAAATCGAAATGAATGTTGAAGTAGTCGCCGCGGACCGCCCGATCGACGAAGTTCTGAGTGAACGGGAACACGAACGCCGCCGAGATGGCCGCGCCGAACTCTGGCCCGACGTCGGCGAGCGCTTTGATGGTCGGCTCCAGGTTTTTGAGATTCTTGACCAGATCCGCCTGCGCGTCGTTGACCAACCGGTTGGCGGTGTTGCTGAAGGCGCGAAGGTGGTTCAGCGCATCCGTCAGCCGCGGCCGCTCCTTGTCCAGCACCTCGAGCGCCGGCGGAATCTTGTTCAGCGCCTGGGTGATTACGTCGCGCTGCTCGGCGAATGTGCCGGCAACCCGGTTCAGCGCCTGGATGGAGGCAACGATGTTGTCCCTCTGGTCGTCCAGAGTTCCGACGAACGTGTCGAGACGGGTAAGCAGATCGCGCACTGCGCCCTCGCGACCGGACAGGGAGGCGGAGAAATTGTGGATGACCTCCCCGATCTGTCCCAATCCCCCGCCGTTGACGACCGCGCCCAACGACGACAGCGTCTGTTCGGTGGACGGGTAGGCCGATGACCGGCTGAGCGGGATGGTGGCACCCGGCTGCAGCCGCCCGCTTCCCTCCTGGCCGACCGGAGTGTTGAGCTCCACGTGCATCGAGCCCAGCAAGCTGGTCTGACCGACGGTGGCTACCACGTTGGCCGGGACAACCACATCGCGCTTCACCGAGATTTCGACGTCGGCGTGCCAGCCTTGGACCCGCATCTCGCCGACACTGCCGACGACGACGTCGTTGATCATCACCGGCGAATTCGATTCCATCGTGCCAACATTCGGCAGTTCGACGTGGTAGATGTTGGCCCCCGGCCCACGCCCGACCGCACCGGGGAGCGGAAGCGAATTCAGACCGTGGAATGCGCAGCCCGTCGACGTCAACACAACGCAGCAGCCGACGGTCAGTACCCGCCGAGCCGCGGCCCGGGCGATCATTGCTGGGGCCCGTCTGCCGGCAGCAGCATGCCCGACAACGCCGGCTCCGCCGGCGGTGGCGGCATCGGTGTCGACGGCGGGGGCGGCAGCGGCATCGCCGCGCCCGGTATCCGCGCCGGCGGCACCGCCCCCGGCGGTCCCACCGGATCGCCCGGCAGGCCTGTGTAGGCCGACACTTCGGGCGGGATCTCGGGTGCTGTGGGTTTCGGACCCTCGCCGCCGGGCGCCAGGCGCGGTTCGGTGTAGAGGACCCTGCTGGGGTCAATCGACTTGGAGATGAACGGGTTCAGGGGGATTGGGGAGTTGTTCCAGCTGGTCTGCCGCAGGCCGGGTCCGAGGAACAGGGCGCACAGCTTCCCCGATTCGACCGCGGTGATGTTCTCGATGGCGCCGATCTGCGTGCAGCCCGGAACGGACAGCAGAACCTGGCCGCCCCAGGTGGGGTTGGCCATATTCATCAACCCGAAGCCTCCGATGATGGTTCCGGTGTCGGCGTTGTAGTCATTGAAGAAGTTGGAGAACGCGTTCGGCGCCGTGTGCAGGATGTTTTCCAGGGCCATATGGTGATCGACCAGGTTCTGCGTGACATCGGCTAACCTGGAAATCTGCTCGCTGGTCTGGTTGCGCGACCCGGCGATGAATCGCCGCACCTCGCCGACCGCCGTCGACAGATCGGTCAGCGCCGCGTCCAGGTCGGACTTGCTGTCGTTGACCACGCTGGTGAGGGTGGCCAGGCGGTCGTTGAACTGCACGAGCTGGACGTTGCTGTCGCGCAGCGCGCCGACGAAGGTCTGCAGGTTTTTGATGATGTCGACGATGTTGCCGCTGCCGTTGGCAAGGATCCGGCCCACGCCCGACAACTGACTAAGCGTTTGCCGCAGCTTCTCGGCGTTACCGCCGTCGAGCGAGTTGGCGGCGCTGTCGATGAACCGGCCCACCGATGTACCCGATACCCCACTCTTGGGCCCCAAATCCGTTGCCAACCGCATCAACTGGGTTTTGACCTCGTCCCACTCCACCGGCACTGCGGTGCGTTCGACCGGTATGACCGCCCCATCGCGCATGACCGGCCCGCTATCGCGGTAGGCGGGAGAGAGCTGCACGTAGCGGGCGGCCACCAGGTTCGGGGCGACGACGATCGCCTTCGCGTCCGCCGGGATGGGCACGTCACGGTCGACCTTGAGGATCATCTTGGCCCGGGTGCCCTGCGGCTCAATGGATTTGATGTTGCCGACCTTGACGCCCGATACGCGAACCTCGTCATGAGGGTAGATGGCGGTGGCGGTGGTGAAGTAGGCGGTAATCGTCCGTGGGCCGAAGAACGTGTTGCGGACGACCATGGCGGCGCCGACAACGATGAGCCCGACCAAGACAACCGCTGTCACGGCCGTCAGCCTGTTGCGAGGGATCCGGGAGATCCGGGCGATCATTGCGATCCTCCGATCCGTCCGCCCATAGTGCAGCCGGGGCACATCGGGATGGAGTTGTACGGCCAGGGGGTCAGCGCCCGAGGAACCGGCGACGGGAAGCCGGGACCCTTCGCAGGGTCGAAGGTGCGGAAGCCCCAGAGGTAGTCGAACAACTCCTGGAACAGTTGCGGGACAAGGAAGTTCGGGGCGAACGCCTGATAGGCGTACATGCCGGAGATGGCCTCACCGGTGGTGATGGTGAATTTTTTCAGGCCTTCCAATGATTTGCCGACGTTGTCGCGTTGCTTCTGCAGCATCTCGGTCACCCGGTTCAGCCGCTCCAGCGTGGGCGCCAACGTGGCTTCGTTGTCGTGCACCAACGCCGTCAGCTGCTTGGCCACCACCGACGTGTTCGCCAGCAGGTCCACGATCTCTTGTCGCCGCGCCGCCAGGACTTGGAGCAGCGAATCCGAGCTGAGGATGAGCTTGTTGACCTGCTGGCTGCGTTCGGAGAGTATCCCGGTGACGTCGCCCGCGCTCTTGAAGAGGTCGCTTAGGTTCTTGTTACGACTGTTGAGGGTGCGTGACAACCGGGTGAGCGCGTCGAAGGCCGGGCCCATTTGGGGTGCGATCTGATCGAGCGTCGCCGACAGGGTGTCCAACGATTGATTGAGCGCGGTGGTGTCGGTTCCCGCGGTGTCCGACGCTAGGTCGCTGACCGCTTCGGTCAACGAATAGGGCGACGACGTGCGCGAGACGGGAATGAGAGCCATCGGATGCAGCGTGCCGCCGCCAGAGGACTCCAGCGTCACCATCCGCTCCCCCAGCAGCGAGCCGGTGCGGATGTGCGCGGTCGTCTCCGACCCGAGCAGAACGCTGCCCTTCGTCGTGAAGGTCACCAGCGCGTCGCCGCGGCGCAGGGAAACATCGGACACCGTACCGACCTTCACACCGGACACGATGACGGGATTGCCCACCGCGATGCCGCCGGCTTCCGAAAACAGCGCCTGGTAGCGAACCATCGTCGCCCAGGCAATGAACCGGTCAGGCGATAGGCCCACCAGGATGACCATCACCGCCAGGGCGACGCCGATGAGTCCGGCCTTGACCCGGCCGCCTCCGCGATACTTGAGCATTAGGGTTCCGTGCACCTTCCTGCATCTGACCTGAAGATATTGGCACGCACGGTCTTGCCGTTGAGGTCTGTGCCGCGGAGCCCGAACTGGCAGAGGTAGTACGGGATGGTGGCGCCGTTCACGCCGAGTCGGACCAGCTTGCGGTAGTTCTTGGGCGCCTTGGCAATTGCGGCCTCCAGGCGGTCCTTGTCCCCGTCAAGTATCGGCGCCAGCCGATTGAGCTGAGCGATGGTGCCGGACAGCGGCGGGCGGGCTTCGGCAAGCAGATCGGCCAGCGAGGCTGTTCCCCTGTCCAGGGCGTCGATGGCAGATCCAATGGTGTCGCGGTCATTCGACAGGCCGCTGACAAGCTGCTCGAGCCGATCGACCGCGCCGGAGAATTGCTTGCCGTCCTTGGAAACCGTCCCGACCACGATGTTGAGGTTGTCGATCAGTTGCTGCACGGTTTGATCGTTCTCGTACACGGCATTCGAAAACGACGTCGTCTTGGAGAACAGCGAATCGATAGTCCCGCCTTGCCCCTGGAAGACCTGCAACAATCCCGAAGTGAGCGCGTTGACGTCGTGCGCATTCAGGCCCTGGGTGACGGGCTTGAGTCCGCCGAGCAGCAGGTCGAGGTCGAGCGCCGGCTGAGTGCGATTGACGGGAATCTGACCCCCGGCCGGCAGATGCTTGGTCGAGCCCGGGCCATCGACGAGTTCGAGGTAACGATCGCCCACCAGGTTGAGGTAGCGGACCGCCGCCCGGCTGCCCTCGGTGAGCACGACGTTGCGGTCGGCGTCGAAATTCACCACGACTTTTTTGTCCGGCTGCAGCGACACGCTGTTGACCGTGCCCACCCGGATCCCGGCGACGCGCACCGACTGCCCCGTCTTGAGGCGCGAGACGTCGGTGAACACCGCCGAATACTCGGTCGTCGAACCCGTCCGGTATTGGCCGAAGATGAAAAACAGGAAGGCTGTCAGCACCGCCATCACTACCGCGAAGATGCCGAACTTGACCAGCGTTGCGCGCGTTGTCATCCCTGTTGTCCGATCTGAGCCGGGTTGCGGGGCGGGCCGGGGAGCGGCCCGTACAACAGCTGCTTGAGCCCGTCGAAGTTGAGCAACAGCTGCGGGTTGCCGAAGTTCACCGGGTTGGCGCCGACGTCGGCAATCAGCTGCGGCGGGCTCGTGTTGAACGGCAGCTTCGGCAGGCCCACGCACTGCGGGCCGCCCGTCGCCGCGACCTTGGGCAGGTTCGTCGGATACCGATAACGTTCGGCGCCCCACGTGAGGCTCGCCGAGATGTTGATGCTCGGCTCCGACAACGGTGCCCCGTGCGACTGTTGAACCAGCCCACCGAGGGCGCAGGTGAGCGCCGGGCCGTATTCGTTGGTCAGATTGGTGGTCGGCACCAGCAGGTGCATCACGTCCGTCAGCGGTTGGCGATTGGTCGACAGCACGTCGTTGCCAATGTCGGCCAGGCCGATCGCGCTGATCAGCAACGCGTCCAGGTTGTGCTGCTCCTCCACGATCGTCTTACTGATGCGGGTCGCGTTGGAGGCGGTCCTCAGCAGGTCCGGTGCCGCATCGGCATAGGCGTTGGACACCGCCGGCAGGACCGAGAGGTCATGACGAAAGGCGGGAAGGCTCGGCTCCAGCTTGGCCAGAAACGAATCCAGGTCGCCCAGCGCCTGGCCCAGCCTCGGGCCTCGTCCGCTGAACGCTTGTGCCAGCGCCCCCAGTGATTCGTTGAGCTTCGGCGGGTCGATGTGAGACAGCACCGACACCAATTCCTGGAATACCGTGTTGATTTCGACCATGACGTGCTGGCCCTGCAGCGTCTGGCCACTGTGCAACCGCTGCGCCGACGGTTGGTCAGGATCGACCAGCAGGACGGACTTCGCGCCGAACACCGTCGATGAGGCGATGTTAACCAGCACATTGCTGGGAATGAAGCGCAACTGCGACGGGTCCAAGGCCAAGTGAATGGCCGCCTGGCCGTTGGCCAGCGGTTCGATCGACGCGACCTTGCCCACCTGCACGCCGCGCATCTTGACCTTCGCGTCGGCGTTCATCACCAGGCCGGCGCGTTCCGAAATCACGGTCACCGGAACGGATTCGGTGAACGAGCCCTGAAACAGACCCACCGCCACCGCGAAGATCAGGCAAATGCTGACGACAGTAACCAGCCCGAGCAGGGGTGGCAGGTAGTTCCGTCCGGCCGCCGGCCGGGCATGCCCGGCGAGCGGGGGTCGGCCGGCGACCGCGCCGCGACCCGCTGGTGCACTCTGCGTCACTGCCTATTCCACCTCCTCAAGCTAACCGGACAAGTTGAAGTTGCCGTTTGTACCGTAAATAGACAGTGAGACCAACAGCGTTACCGACACCACGACGATCAACGAGGTGCGCACCGCGTTACCGGTCGCGTTGCCCACACCGGCCGGGCCGCCCGAAGCGAAATAACCGTAGTACGTGTGGATTAGCAGGATGGTGAGCGCCATCAGGATCGCCTGCAGGAACGACCACAACAAGTCGATCGGGTTCAAAAACGTGCTGAAGTAGTGCTGGTACAACCCCTGCGACTGTCCGAGCAAGAATGTGGTGGTGAACTGGCTGGCCACGAACGACAGGATGACGGCGAGGCTGTACAACGGCGTGATAGCCAGCATTCCGGCCAGGATCCTGGTGCTCACCAAGTAGGCAACCGGCCGAATGGCCATGCTCTCCAACGCATCGATTTCTTCGTTGATCCGCATGGCACCCAGCTGAGCGGTCACGCCTGCGCCGAAGGTGGCAGCCAGACCGATCCCCGCAACCACCGGCGCCGCGATACGCACGTTGATGAACGCGGACAAAAAGCCCGTCAGCGCCTCGATGCCGATGTTGCCCAGCGAGGTGTAGCCCTGGATGGCCAGCGTGCCGCCCGCCGCCAGCGTCAGGAAGCCGACGATCACGACGGTTCCACCGATCATCGCCAACGTGCCCGCGCCCATGCTGATTTCGGCGATCAGACGGATGACTTCGCGGCGGTAGTGGATCGCGGCAAAGGGCATCGCGCCAAGCGCCTTGCCATAGAACAGGGTGTGGTCACCAACCCGGCCCAGCGAGGCGACCGGCCTCTCGAATTGGCGAGCCAATCGTGGATATGCGGCCCTCAGCGCCATTGGCAGCCCCTACTTCGTCGTCATCTTGATGCCAATCGCGGTGACGACCACGTTGACGACGAATAGGGACATGAAGGCATAGACCACGGTTTCGTTCACCGCGTTGCCGACGGCCTTGGCTCCCCCGCCGGTGATCGACAGGCCGCGATAGCAGGCAACCAGGCCGGCGATGAGACCGAAAAGGGCTGCCTTCACACACGAAATGACGACCTCGGGCACGCCGGTCAGCAGGGTGATGCCCGCTGCGAACGCGCCGGGGTTGACGTCTTGCACAAATACCGAAAAGACGTAGCCGCCAACGACGCCGATGATGACGACGAGGCTGTTGAGCAGAAACGCCACCAAACCGGAAGCCAGCATGCGGGGTGTGACCAGCCGCTGGATCGGGTTGATGCCCAGCACCTCCATCGCGTCGATCTCTTCGCGAATCGTTCGCGACCCCAGATCCGCACACATTGCCGTCGCACCCGCGCCCGCCACGATCAAAACCGTGACCAGCGGGCCGAGCTGGGTGACCGCACCGAACGCGGCACCCGCACCGGACAAATCCGCCGCGCCCAGTTCGCGCAACAGGATGTTGAGCGTGAAGCTGACGAGGACCGTGAACGGGATGGCCACCAGCAAGGTGGGGGCCAGCGACACCCGCGCCACAAACCAGGACTGCTCCAAGAACTCCCGCCCTTGGAACGGTCTGCGGAACGCGAACTTGATCGCGTCGGCAGACATGGCGAACAGGGCTCCGACCGCCTGCATGGGTCCCGACAGGTCGAACTTCAGCCTCAGCGCGGGCATTCCCGTCGACCAGCGTTCTGCACCCTTAGTTGCCATCGGCCACAGACCTTTCCCAAGTTACGAGACCGACAGTCTTGTTCTGGCGCAACGGCTCCGGTAGATTCGGCAGAATTGACGGCCGTAAACTCTGCGCCGCAGAGAGCGAAATGCGCAGCGAGCGGCCGGTTTCCGGCATCAACTCCGATGTGACAGCCGAGACCTCGCTCACGCCAGACCTCCGTTCCGTCGCGCGAGTTGACGCTGCAAAACGAGAAACTCCCCGTCTTGAAGCGTCCGGCGATTATGACTCATGCCACGTCCGTGCGGAACGAAAAACGCATAACCGTTATTGAACGCGCAAACATTTCAGTCAGCTCCACTCTTAGGTAACCGCGCCGGCCGTCTTGAGTTCGATGATGCGATCCCAATCGAATCCCAGTTCCAGCAGGATCTCGTCGGTCTGCTCGGCGAATCCGGGTGCGGGCCCGGACTGCGGAGCGGCGACGTCGAACTGTACGGGATTGGCGACGAGTTCGAGTTCGCCTGCCTGCACTACATATTCGTTGGCGCGAATCTGAGTGTCGTCCATCGCCTGCAGGGTGTCCTGCACGGGCGCCCAGGGGCCCGCCAGGGTGGCAAAGCGTTCGCTCCACTCGGCCAGCGTGCGGGTCGCCATGACCTTGGTCAAGATCTCAACCGCTTCCGGTGTGTTGGCGGTGATCTGCTCGATGGTGGCAAAGCGCGGATCGTCGGCCAGCTCCGGCAGGTCGACGTGCCGGCATACGTCGGCCCAGAACTTCGTCGGCTGCATCATCACGAAGGAGATGTAGCGACCATCCGATGTCGTGTAGAGCCCCACCAACGGGTTGTTGGGCGCACCGTGGACACCCGGTGGCGGTGCTTCCAGCCGCTGGTTCAGGTGCTTGGTCAACGCGACGGTGTGGCCCATCGACCACAGCCCACTGCCCAACAGCGATACGTCCACGACCGACGGCTCGCCGGTGCGCTCGCGCTTGAGCAGCGCCGCGGCAATACCGCCCGCGAGGTTGGTGCCGGAAATGGTGTCGCCGTAGGCCGGTCCCGGTGGCGCGATCATGCCCGGCATTCCCATCGGGGTGATGGTGGCCGCGGTGCCGGCCCGGCACCAGAAGGCGGTCATGTCGTAGCCGCCCTTGGTCGATTCTTCACCGCGCGGCCCGAGCGCGCTGCCGCGCGCGTAGACGATCGACGGGTTCACCGCCCTGATGTCGTCGACGTCGATGCCAAACTTCTGTCGAGCGCCGGGCAGGAAGCTGGTCAGGAACACATCCGAGCGCCGGACCAACTCGTAAAGGACTTCCTTGCCCTCGGGCACCGACATGTCCAGGCCGACGCTGCGCTTGAGCCGGTTGGCGTGCTCGATGTTGGGGTTGGGGTCACCCTCGACGCGCAGCATGCCGGTCTGCCGAAGGCCGCGCTGCGGGTCGCCGGTCACGGCGTGCTCGACCTTGACGACGTCGGCGCCCCACTCTGCCAACACGGCGCCGGCCGACGGGACGAATCCGTACATCGCGACTTCGAGAACGCGAATGCCTTCCAACGGCCTCATGCGTCACCTCCTACGAGTGGGACGGCAAATGAGACCGTGTACTGCGGCGGCATACAGACTCCATGGGTGTGGCGGCTGTCACGACCGACGCCTCCAGGTGGCGGCGGTCACGAAAATTTCATTCTCTTCCGGGGCGAATCTTACATTCGAGTATCGAGAATTCAAGAAACTCTCAGGATCTCGGCGACCCGCTGATCGGCTGTGCAACTGCTCAGATCTGGTCCACTTGGGCCGCTCGGCGCAGGCCGGATACCGTTTCCCCGCGATGTTGCACGTCACTTCGCCGCGAGAGTAAGGTTCTCATAATTGCAAGGGAGATTCTTTGTGGCTGAGACGGCCACATTTGCCGCAGGGAGCTCGAGATGAAGACCGCAGTAGTGACCGGTGGTGGCTCGGGTATCGGCCTGGCCGTTGCCCAGCGACTGCGCGCCGACGGCCTCGACGTTGCCACCATCGATCTGCGCCCCTCGGACGCCGAGTTGTCCTTCACCGCGGACGTCACCGACCGGTCGCAAGTGGATGCCGCGCTCTCGGCGATCCGCTCGCAGCTGGGCCCGGTGAGCGTCCTCGTCAACGCCGCGGGACTGGACGGGTTCAAGCGCTTCGCCAACATCAGCTTCGAGGATTGGCTACGCGTCGTCGACGTCAACCTGCACGGTGTCTTCCACATGACTCAGGCGGCGCTGCCCGACATGGTCGAGGCCGGGTGGGGACGGATCGTCAACATCTCGTCGTCGAGCACGCATTCCGGCGCTCCCTATATGTCGCACTATGTCGCGGCCAAGTCGGCGGTCAACGGACTCACCAAGTCGCTGGCCCTGGAGTACGGGCCCAGCGGCATCACGGTCAACGCCGTCCCGCCCGGCTTCATCGACACCCCGATGCTGCGCAGCGCCGAGCAACGGGGCGTTCTCGGCGACATCGACGAGACCATCGCCCGCACACCGGTGCGCCGCATCGGCAAGCCCGAAGACATCGCGGCGGCGTGCGCGTTCCTGGTGTCGGAGGAGGCCGGCTATATCACTGGCCAGATTTTGGGCGTCAACGGCGGCCGAAACACCTGAGCGACGTCGTCGTCCGGATTACCGTAACGGAGCCACACCGCAGCCCCCAGGAGGAGACATCATGAAGGTCTCGGTCGATTCAGAACGCTGCCAGGGCCACACCTTGTGCGCGATGATCGCGCCGGATTCGTTCCAGCTCAGCGACATTGACGGCAGTTCGTCGCCGGTCAATGAGGTGGTTCCGGCCGACCAGGAGGACCAGGTGCGGGAAGCCGCGCACTCGTGCCCGGAGCAGGCGATCATGATCACGGACGAGACGTAAAGGGAGACAGCACCTTGAGTGTCGACGACGTCGTCAGCGACGGCGACCGTAATAAACCGGCGTACCACTTCGATCGGAACGCGCCGGAGTATCGGTCGCAGTTCAAGCAGATCACCGAAGAGATGCAGGCCAAGTGCCCCATGGCGTGGTCCGAGACCTACGGTGGACACTGGGTCGCGGCCGGCAGCCACGAGGTCTTCGAATTGGCACGCTGCCCGGTGGTCTCCAATGACCACGACATCCACAACGAACGCCGCGGCTACAAGGGCATCTCCATCCCGACGGCCAGCCGCGTCAGCGCGGTGCGCGGCGGCATCCTCGAGATGGACGAGCCCGACCACCGCACCTACCGCAACGTGCTGAACCCTTACCTGTCACCGGCGGCGGTCAAGCGCTGGGAACCCTTTATCCACGACATCACCCGCGCCTGCCTCGACGAGAAGATCGAAGGCGGCAGCATCGACTTCGTCGACGACCTGGCCAACGTCGTTCCCGCCGTCCTGACCTTGGCGATGCTGGGCATCCCACTGAAGAAGTGGAATCTGTACAGCGAGCCGGTGCACGCGGCGGTGTACACCCCCGAGCACTCCCCCGACATCGAGAAGGTCACCGCGATGCACCGGGAGATGGGTCTCGACATGGTCAACACCATGCTGGAGATTCGCGAGAACCCGCGGCCCGGCATCGTCAACGGGTTGCTGCAGATGCGGGTCGACGGCGAGCCCGCCCCGGACCTCGAGATCCTCGGCAACCTCGGCCTGGTCATCGGCGGGGGTTTCGACACCACCACGGCGCTGACCGCCCACACGCTGGAATGGCTTTCGGAACATCCCGACGAGCGCGAGCGGCTGTCCAAGAACCGCGACGCCCTGCTCGACCCCGCGACTGAGGAATTTCTGCGCTACTTCACCCCGGCGGCCGGCGACGGCCGGACGTTTGCCGACGACGTCGAACTCGACGGCAACCAGTTCAAAGAGGGTGAGCGGCTGTGGATTTCGTGGGCCATGGCCAATCGCGACCCGGCACTGTTCGCCGACCCGGACGACATCGTGCTCGACCGTAAAGGAAACCGCCACTTCAGCTTTGGCCTTGGCTTGCATCGGTGCAAAGGGTCGAACGTGGCGCGTACCGTGTTCAAGTCGATGCTGACGGCAGTGCTGGACCGGATGCCCGACTACCGCTGCGACCCTGAGGGCACCGTCCACTACGAGACCATCGGCGTGATCCAGGGCATGCGGAAACTTCCGGCAGCCTTCACCCCCGGCCCCAGGGTCGGCGCGGGCCTGGACGAGACGCTGGACAATCTGCAGCGCATCTGCGACGAGCAGCAGCTGGCCCTGCCCGTCACCGAGCGCACGGAAGTCGCTGTCATCGACTAGAAAGCATGGACGACCCGGCCGTTGACTGCCGCAACTTTTCCGAGTAGCCCTTGTTTCGGCACGGTAGCGCTCTATATTCAGGCCAAGCTCGTGCAGAGATGGGAGACGAATCGGTGAAGACTTTAGTAGCAAGTTTTGCGCTCGCCGCAGCTGCACTTGCCACGGCTGCGCTGACTGTCACGCCGCCCGCCCAAGCCGACAACTTGCTGTATGTCAACTACCACATAGACGACCCCCGGGATCCCGGCCACTTTTGGATTTGGTCGATTAGCCCGTGCACACCTGCAGCGCCAGGATGCGTGAGCGTGTATGCGACCCCGCAGCCCAACGGGCAAGCGTCGGTCTACAGAGGAGAGGCCCACGTGGTCAACGGCCGCTACACCCTGTCCGTTGACCGGCCCGACGGTGTGCGCTGCGTGGTCCAGTTCTTTCCTTCGCACGACGTTTTCTCGTGGGACGCGACAACGCTGGCGGGTCAGGTCGACTCGACATTCGACACGGGCTGCGGAGGCGGCCCGGGGGGGACCACCAGTTACCCAATCCAGCTCGTGCGATTCTAACCGCGTGACACGTACCGGAGTCAGTCGCTCATGAGGGCGACGGGGAGTTATTGCGATGGCTGAGGGCAACGAACCGCCGCAGGCTTCGGCCACCTCCAAATCCGACACCATGGCGTTGATCGAGGAAGCCGAGGCGGAAGCGGCCGAGGCCGAGGCGCTGGCCGCGGCCGCGCGTGCCCGCGCCCGCGCCGCCCGTCTCCGCCGCGAGGCGCTGGCCGAGACCGAGACCGAGACAGAGACCGAGGCCGAGGCCGAGGCCGCCGAAACCACCGAGGCCGAGGCTGAGGCCGCCGAAACCACCGAGGAAATTGCGGACCCCGACGAGGCCGTAGCCGAGACCGACGAGGTGGAGGCCGACGACGACGTCACCGACACCGCTGAGGAAGCGACCGAGGACGCGGAGTCCGAGGACGAAGCCTTCGACGAAACGCCCGAAGACACGGAATCGGAAGCCACACCGGCCCGTAGGCGCCGCCTGCGGTTGCCGTCGTTGTCGGTGACGTGGAAAGCGGCCGCCATCCTGCTCATCTGCGCCTTCGTCGGGGCCAGCGGATACATGGTGTGGCAGCGTCATGAAATCACCGAGCGCAACCAGCGCGTCGCGAGCATCATCGCGGGAGCCAGGCAAGGTGTCGTCAACATGACTTCGCTGGACTTCAACAAGGCCAAGGAGGACGTCCAGCGGGTAATCGACAGCTCGACCGGCCAGTTCCGGGACGACTTCCAGCAGCGCGCAAAGGATTTCACCACGGTCGTTGAGCAGTCCAAGGTAGTCACCCAGGGAACCGTGAATGCGGCGGCCGTGCAATCCATCAACGGGGATTACGCGTTGGTTCTCGTCGCGGCGACATCACACATCACGAACGCCGCGGGCGCCAAAGACGAACCACGCAATTGGCGGCTCAAGGTGACCGTCAAAGACGACGGCGGGCAATACAAGATGTCGCTCGTGGAGTTCATTCCATGAGCGAGGACGAGCGCGGCACCGACGCCGCCGACGACACTTCCGAAGCAACCGCGGAAGTCTCCGAACCAGCCGACGACGCATCCGAATCAACTAAGCGCGTCGAACGTAACGAACCCCGCGCGCAGCGCAAGGTGAAAGTCGTTCCCGTTGTCTTGATTCTGCTTCTGCTGCTGTCCGGCGGCGTGACGGGGTGGTTGTACTTCGAGCAATACCGGCCCGATAAGCAAACCGACGCCAGCGTCGCGACCGCGGTCACCAATGCGGCGTCCGATGGCACGGTCGCGCTGCTGTCCTACTCGCCCGATTCACTCGACAAAGACTTCGCCAACGCCAAGTCGCACCTGTCGGGGGATTTCCTGTCGTACTACAACCAGTTCACCGAGCAGATCGTCGCCCCGGCCGCCAAGCAGAAGTCGCTGAAAACCACCGCCCGGGTGCTGGGCGCCGCGGTTCAGGAATTGCACCCGGATTCGGCCGTCGTGCTGGTACTGGTCGACCAGAGCACCACGAGCAAGGACAACCCCGACCCCTCGATGGCCTCCAGCAGCGTGCTGGTGCGTCTGGCACGGGTCAACGGCACCTGGCTGATCACCAAATTCGACCCGGTGTAGCCCGACCGCTGATGCACGACCGGGCATCAAGACTTCGTTGAGAATCCGCCAAGAATTCGTCGAGGCCGCCGTTCGATTCTTTCCTCATACAGCTGGATCGCTGACAGCTGGGAGGAGGAATCGCCATGTCGCTGCTGGGCAACCACATATCGCTGATGCACGGCTGGCTGCCGATCGCGGTCCAGATCGGCTCCGGAGTCACATTGGGGCTGGCCGCCGGATGGCGATCGCGTCGTTGGCGCCTGTTATGGCTGCCGGCCGCGGTCGCCGTTGGGGTCGTGTCGGCCATCGTGGCGCACTCCTACCTCGCCGACCACGCCACCGACGCGGCACCAACCGCCCTGTTTGTGTGGATCGCTCTGCTCGGGATGGCCACGGCGGTGTCGATCCTGGGCTGGCGCGGTTCGGGATGGTTACGGCGCGGACTGTCGGTGCTGGCGGTGCCGCTGTGCCTGCTCTGCTCGCTGCTCGCGCTCAACCAATGGGTCGGCTACTTCCAGACCGTGCAGAGCGCGTTGAATCAATTCAGCTCCGCACCGCTGCTTCACCAGACCGACAAGGCCACCGTCGTCACGCTGGCGGCGAAGGGCAACAAGCCGCCGCACGGCAGCCTGGTGCCCGTGGTAATCCCCGACGACGCATCGCATTTCAAGCACCGCGAGGAATTCGTCTACCTGCCGCCGGCATGGTTTGCGAGCTACCCGCCGCCGCAGCTACCGGCGGTGATGATGATCGGAGGCGTGGTCAACACGCCCGCCGACTGGGTGCGCGCCGGCAACGCGGTGGACACCGTCGACGCCTTCGCGGCCGCACACGGCGGCAACGCGCCGGTGCTGGTGTTCGTGGACCCGGGCGGGGCCTTCGACAACGACACCGAATGCGTCAACGGAAGCCGCGGCAACGCCGCCGACCATCTGACCAAAGATGTTGTGCCATACATGGTCTCGAACTTCGGGGTCAGCTCCGACCCGTCCCGTTGGGGAATCGTCGGCTGGTCGATGGGCGGGACGTGCTCGGTGGATCTGACCGTCATGCACCCGAACATGTTCACCTCGTTCGTCGACATCGAGGGCGACTTGACCCCCAACACGGGAACGAAGCAACAAACCATCGCCAACTTGTTCCACGGCGACGCCGGCGCGTGGGCCGCGTTCGACCCGACGACGGTGATCAGCCGCCACGGCCGGTACACCGGAGTCTCCGGTTGGTTCGCGGTCGCTTCCGGTGGTTCGCCGCGTCACGACATCACGATCGTCGACACCGCCGCGATGGCCGTCGCCAGCCGCGCTGCCGCATCCGACCCGGGCAATCAGGCCGCCGCCGCCTCGTCCCTGTGCGCGCTCGGCCGGGCGAACGGCATCGACTGCGCGGTGGTGAGCCAGGCCGGACGGCACGACTGGCCTACGGCCGGCGTGGCATTCGCGAGCGCGTTGCCCTGGCTGGCGGGCCAGGTGCACACCCCGGACGTACCTCGAATTCCGTTGCCCGGCAAGGGCCCTTAGGGAGCTAGCTGCGCGGCAGGCCGAGCACTCGCTGGGCGATGATGTTGCGCTGAATTTCCGAGGTGCCGCCGGCGATGGTGCCGGAAAAGCTGCGGGCATAACGTTCGAACCAGCTGGCGAAATAGTGGTCGAGGTTCATGTGCGCGTACGGCCCGGTCTGGCCCGGGTGGACGAGCCCGTCGGCGCCCGCGGCAGTGAACGCCAGATCCATCCCCCGCAGCTCGGCTTCCGAGCCCAGCAGCTTGAGCACCGAGATCGCGGCCACGTCGTCCTCGCCGCGGGCCGCGCGGGCCAGGGCCGCCGACCCCAGCAGGCGCAGCGCCTGCTGGTCCATGATCGTCGAGGCGTACGCGTCGCGCTCGACGTCGGTGCCGGGGCGGAAGTCGTCGATCATGTTCTCGATGCGGTCGGCGAAGCCCAACCACATCATGGTGCGCTCGTGGCCGAGTGAACCGTTGGCGACCGACCAGCCCTGGTTGAGTTCACCCACCAGGTTTTCCGCCGGCACCCGCGCGTCGGTGAAGAACACTTCGTTGAAGTCCGTGTCGTCGATCGAGCAGATCGACGGGAAGGGCCTGCGCACGACGCCGGGGGTGTCGGTGGGGATCACCAGCACGCTGATTCCCTTGTGCTTGGGCGCGTCTGGATCCGTCCGCACGAACGTCAGCAAGATGTCGGCGTCATGCGCGCCGGAGGTCCAGACCTTCTGCCCGTTGACCACGAAGTGGTCGCCGTCGAGCACCGCGCGGGTGCGCAGCGACGCGAGGTCGGAACCCGCGCTGGGTTCGCTCATCCCCAGCGATGCGGTGATCTCGGCGCGCAGGATGGGCACCGCCCAGCGTCGCTTCTGCTCGTCGCTGCCGAACGACAACAACGATGCGCCAACGATATTCACGCCCTGCGGGTTGAAGCTGTGGTAAATCCGGCGGCGGCTGAGCTCCTGCAGGTAGACGAACTGCTGCAAAACCGACGCGTTGCGTCCACCGAATTCCGGCGGCTGACTGGGTAGTAGCCAACCGTTGTCGAACAGCAGCCGCTGCCAGCGGCGGGCCCAGTCCGGCATGTGCGAGACCGAGCGCGGGCGCTCGAGGGTTTCGCTTGCGGGAGGCAGGTTTTCGTCGAGGAAGGCCGAGAACTCCGCCCGGAACGCCTCGACGTCGGGATCAAAAGTCAGCTGCACGGTATTCCTCTGCGATCCGCGCACGATGCTCCGCCGCGCCGCCCAGCAGGAGTTCGCCCGCCTTGGCGCGCTTGAGCGCGAACTGCAGGTCGTTCTCCCACGTGAATCCCATCGCGCCGTGCAGCTGCAGGCCGTGCTTGAACACCACCGATTGGCATTCTCCCGCAGACGCTTTGGCCATCGCGGCCGCGAGCCGGCGGCGGGGATCGTCGGCGGCGATCGTCAGGGCGGCGAAGTACGCCAGCGCCCGCGCGCGCTCCACCGCGACGTGCATGTCGGCGGCCTTGTGCTGCACGGCCTGGAACGAGCCGATCGCCACGCCGAATTGCTGGCGGCTTTTGACGTGCTCGAGCACTAGGTCGAGGACCCGCTGGCAGGCGCCGACCATCGTGATCGCCATGCCGGTCAGGGCCACGTGGTGGGCGCGTTCGGCGTCCACGGTCAGCCGCTCGGTGTCGGGCACCCGCACCTCGGCGAAGGACAGATCGGCGACATGCAGCACCGGGTCGAACACCGACGAGCGCCGGGCCGACACCTGGTTGGCGGCGACCAGGAACACCCCGGCATCGGTGACCACGGCCAACCGGTCCGCGCGATCGCCGTCCAGCACGTGGCGCGCCGTGCCGTCGAGCATCCAGCCTTCGGCGTCGCGGTGCGCGACGACGCCCTGGTAGACGGCGGTGCCGGACTCGTGCGGGTCGAACCTGTCCGCGGCCAACGGGGCGAATTGGCTCAACGTCGCCAGGAACGGCGTGGGATCGGTTGCGCGGCCTAGCTCTTCGAGCACGATCGCCAGCTCGACCGCGCTTTCCGGATCGCTGAGCTCGGTCCAGCCCTGGTCTACATACGACTTCCACAGCGGGCTCGGGTCCACGCCCTCTTCGGCCACGCTGCGCACCAGCGACGCGGGGCACTGCTTGGCGACGGCGTCGCGCACCGTGCTCTGCCACAGTCGCTGATCAGCATCGAACTCCAACAGCATTGGGGCCGCCTCCTGTCGTCACCGCCTCAGCGAGAATAACATTCTCGCTCTCGGAAGTAATAATCTCGGTTTCGGCGTATGACGTATCGATCGGCGTCGCCGTCCGACCTCTGGTCAGGGCGTCGATTGCTCCCGTCCGGCGGACAAGAGTCCGTCGGCGGGCTCGTCCCAACGGTCGAGGTTGACGAACTCGGCGAGCTCGCGGCGACGGACCGGTCCGTGCTGTCCTTTCGGCCAGCCGATCACGATGTGGCCGGCCACCAGCCAGCCGTCCGGCACCCCGATGGCATCCCGCAGCAGCTGCTCCCCGCCGTACGATGCCCAGCTGGTCAGGCACGCGCCCAGGCCCTGGGCGCGGGCGGCCAGCAGGAAGTTCTGCATGGCGGGAAACACCGAACCGCCGAGCAACAGCTCGGAGGCCGTCGGGTAATGCTGCTGGGCGAACAGGACCGACGTGAACTCGCCGGCCCGGTCGTGCAATTCGTAGGTGGCGCGGTAGGTACGGGCGCGGCGGCTGTTGTCGTCGGGCGCGGGGCGACTCATCCCGTAAACAGGCTCGATCACCTCCAGCGCGTGAGCGGCGGCCTTGCCGACGACCGCCCGTTGCTCGGGAGAACGCAGGACGACGAACCGCCAGCCCTGCGCGTTGGCGCCCGAGGGCGCCCAACGGGCGGCTTCCAGGCAGCGGGCCAACACCGCCTCGTTTACGGGCTCGTCGGTAAAGCGCCTGATCGTCCTGGCGGTCGACATCACTTCCCAGACATCGCTGCTCGCTACCGCCATGGTGACTCCTTCCGGCACGGGCTTTCCTGAAGCAACCTAGCGTGCCGGGGGTCCCGACCGATCGCCGCTAGCCAAGAGTGATGTCGTCGTCGCCCATCCAATTCACGAATCGCTGCAGCGGATACATCGCGTCGTGCGGGCTGCCCAGCACGTGCGCATTCGCGGTCCCCAAGCGGCACAACCGTTGCGCCCCTTGGCTGGCCAGCCGGTCGCGCAGCTCTTTCTTGCGCTCGTAGGGGTAGATGCCGATGGTCTGGGTGGCGACGTTGACGTAGCGCACTGCGTCGTCGAGCGATTCGACCATCACGACGTTCGACGTCTTGTTGGTGGGCTGAAATTCGACGGGCCGGTCCGAAAGGATGACCAGGCCGCGGCCGTCGAAGCCACCCCACACCTTGAGATCGCCCATGGCTTCGGCCACCTGGATCTCGTCGCGCGACTCGGCCGACAACGGCGGGGCCGCCGCGGAAGCGAATTCGCGGTCCACGGCCAGCCGCTGCGCCAGCGTGGCGCACAGCGATTCGACCTGGGCCCGTAGGCCTTCCACGAACGCGAAGCGGCTGGCCAGGCAGGCCTCCTGGTTGAACACCGTGGTGTCGGCCGCCAGCCGATCGGCGACGTCGGCAACGCGGTCCTGCGACTCGAAGACCTCGCGACCGATCATCGAGATCGACGACTTGGGGTCGAACGAGATCATTTGGATTCCCGGGCCCAGGTATTGGATCACGTTATTGATCGCCTCGCCCCCGCCCCAGGCGACAATCTTGTCGAAATACTGCGGCCGATACAGCGTGCGTTCGATGGCGGTGTCGCCGCCCTGCCAATAGACCGCGGACATCGACTGCACGACAGGATGTTTCGGATCGATCCCCGCCATTGTTCGCAGCACCGCCACCGTGGTGAACGGGTCGCTCGACGGCATCTTGAACAGGTTGACCGCCTTGACGAGGGCGCCCTGCGCGATCGACGCGACACAACCGGACGGGGCATTGCCCGCCAGCATGTGCACCATGCGCGACGGGAACGCCCGCACCGCACCCTTGTTGCCGTACATGTCGGTGTGCTCGACCCAGCTGTCCAGCGCCTCGCGATTGGCGAAATTCGAGTCGACCATGCTCTGAAGCAGCGGCTTGGTCAGGTACATCGGGGCCTGGCGATAGAGGTTCTCCACCACGCGGCGCGGCAGCGGATTTGTCGCCGCGATCAGCTCCAGGCACTGCTGCAGGTGGGGGTTGCGGTCCAGGTGCAGGCGCTCGCCTGTTTCGGCTAGGAAGTCGATGATTTCGGCGAGCTTGACGTCCAGCAACGGCGGCAGCTGCGATCGCGGCATCACCAGCGAGTCCAGATCGATTGTGGGAGTGACGAAGTCAGCGCCCAGATCGCGCGATCGGTGGCGCACCGCCTCGCCCTCGACCAAAACGCCCTGGACGAAGTGGGGCGCCCGCAGCGCATCGACGGACGTCATGACACACCGCGTACGTAGGCGTCGATGCTGCCGGCGCAGGTGATCTTGTCTCCACCCGGCAGGTCGGAATAACGGGTGATCTCCCGATCGATCGTCGGGCCCTGGTGCCCGCACCGGCACTTGGCGAAGCTGATGTTAATCCGGTCCCCGCTGATCACGCCGCCCCAGCGGCCTTCGATCGAGGCGTCGAAAAACGCTGCTCGCGCTTCGATCTCGCCGGTGCCCGGGTCCACCAATTGCTCGCCGGCGCTGTCCAGCGGCAGCATCATCACCCAGGGCGAGACGTGGTATCGGCCGCCATGGCAGAGCGGGAACACCGCGTTGATCTCGCGCATGCTGTAGGCGTGGTAGAGCCGCTCTTCGGCGACGTTGAACGTCTCCAGGATGTATTCGCGGTAATTCTCCGGCAGCACAGTGCCTTTGAGGCCGCCGGCGACCATCATCGCGTTGTTGGGGTTGAAGTCGTCACCGCCGTGGCCCTTGGCGCGGATGCCCTCGGCGATCTGATACAGGGTCGCGAACATGCCTGCCGCCAATAGCGGCAACGCCCGCGCCTCGATCACCGCGTCGACCGCCTTTTTCGCCGAGGTATCCATGTCGGCGGCACGCTGGGTGGCGATGCGTTCGAAATCCGCGATTTCATTCGGGCGCGCGGTGCCCTCGGTCAGCTTGCGCCGCAGCGTGATCATGTCGACCATCGACCCGACGGTGATCGGCTCGCCGTCGCCGAATTGGTAGGACGGATACCGCGAGGAGAAGCACTCGACCATGGCCTGACGGATCGCGTCCTCGCGCGGCGCGGCGAATTGCGGTCCCAGGCCCAGGAATTTGCGGTCCTCGCCGCGGGTGAGGCCGGTGGCCCACAGCAGCGCCGCGCTGTTGATCCTCCCCGAGAGTTCGATGTCGGTCTCGGTGCACGACAGCATGGCCGGCTTTCCGGTGGTGCCGCTCGAACACGACAGGAAGTGCCCGACGGTCTCCAGCTGCTTGATCCAGTCGTCGAGCGTCTGCACCCCGCTGGTATCGAGCCCCTCGACCTTGCGGGTGGACACGGTCGCGAGCCACCTGCCCATGCGGTCCCACTGGCCATCGTTCAGCCAGCCTTCCCCGTAGGTCTTATAGGTGGTGTGGGCGAACAGCAGTGGCACCAGGTCGGCGGTCTGCGTGATCTCTTTGACCCTGCCCGATTCAGCGCGGTTGGCCAGCAGCGGAATGCGCTGGGCCTGGGCCGCGAGCCGCTCGTTGGCCGCCGCCAGCTGCACGGGCAGCAGCTCGGCGGGTGCGATGTCGAAGCAGTCGTCGGCCCCGACCAACGCCACCAGGCGATCTACTGCAGATGTCATGCGGTGCTCCTTGCGCGGGCGATGCGGTCGCCATTAAGTAAACATCATCGTATATTAATTTTCCAGGCTCACGACCGGTCGCGGGCGTGCCGCCGGCACCGCTCGGCCAGGACTTCCGCGAGCCGCGCGGGTTGGCTGAACATCACGTCATGGCATGCGTCGAGGCAGACCATGGTGTCGATGCCGCCGAGTGATTTGATGGCGTCGAGTTGCTGGCGCCTCGATAGCGCCCGGTCCCGCAGGGTCATGATCCAGGTCCGCGGCACGCCGTTGGGCAGACCGCTGCGGTCTGCCGGTTCGAAAATGACGGCCGGCGATTCCATGCAGAGTCGCGACAGCGTGAGCTCGCGCTGCTCGCGCGTCATGCCGTTGCAGAATGCGAAACGCGCTAGGGCCCTTGGCATTGGGAACGATCTCTGAATCCGCCCCGCCGAACGCGCCAACGGGACCAGGGGCCCGCGCAGCGCTGCCACCACCGATGACCCCTGCGGCGGCACGAACGCCGCCAACAGGATCATTTCGCGCACCCGCGCAGCACCCAGCTTCGCCACGATGCCCGGCACGGTGAGCCCACCCATCGAATGCCCAACGACCACAACGTCGTCGAACCCGGCGTCGTCGATATCGGCAACCGCGGAGTTCACCCAATCGGCGATCGTAACGGTGGCCAGGTCAGCCGGCCTACTGGCGCGGCCGGGCAGATCGACCGCCAGGACTCGCAATTCCGGTGCGCACCTGGACAATTCGGCCATGGTCAGGTCCCAGCAATCAGCGGCGTGCGCGCCGCCGTGCACCAACACCAGACCGGGCCAGGTCATCGCGGTGTCACTCCCGACGCAGCACGCCGCGTAGGAACAGGTCGACGGCGCGCTGCAAGTGGCGCTCCTCCTCCTCGGAGCTGCGGTAGATGCCGGAGTCCGCCAGCCGAGCGGGCAGGTGTTCGACGAGCGCGATGAAGTGGCCCGCGGTCAACTCGGGATCGTCCACGTCGATGGCCCCCGCTTCGTGGTGGCGGTGCAGCAGATCCATCACCTGCCGGTGCCGCGGCGACCACGTCATCGAGTGCGCACTGACCGCAAATTCGGGGAACCGCGCCGACTCGGTCATCGCGATCCGCTTCAGGCGCACGACGTCGGGGTCGATGGCCCGCGCGAGCCCCGCCCGGCCGACCGCGACCAGCGCGGTTCGCAGGTCGACGTCGTCGATCTCCTGGGCGGCCTCCCGCTCCGTCGTGCGGGTGAGCGCCCACGGAATGACGTCAAGAAAGACAGCACGTTTGTCGGGATAGCGCGCGTAGAGGGTGCGTCGCGTGATGCCGGCCGCCTTGGCGATCGCGTCCATGCTGGTGCCGTCGTAGCCGTGCTTGACAAACGTCGCGACCGCGGCCTTGCGCAGCTTTTGGTGCAGCTTCTTGGCTTCGGCCTGCGTCGGGCGCCCACGCCGGGTTGTGGTGACCACGGAAATATACATTAACGTGTAGATAACCGTTGGGACGACAAACTCAGCCAAGGGGTCACCGTGACTAGCACGCAGTCATTCATCGACGGCGAATCGGTGGCCTCCGCCGACCTTTACGACAACATCGACCCGGCCACGGGGCGGTCCCTCGGATCGGTGGCGCGGGGCGGTAGTGACGAGGTGGATCGGGCCGTCGGTGCCGCGGCGGCCGCGTCGAAACTCTGGCGCGAAACGTCACCGGAGTCGCGCGCCACGCTCTTGACCCGCATCGCCGATCTGATCACCGAGAACCACGAGCGGTTGGCCCGGCTCGAGAGCGAGGACACCGGAAAGCCGCTGACCCAGGCCCGCACCGATGCGACCGTCGCGGCCCGGTATTTCCGCTTCTACGGCCACGCCATCGACTCCTACTACGGTCAAACCATCCCGCTGTCAACGGATCTGCACGTGTACACCCGGCGGGAGCCGTTCGGAGTCACCGGGCACATCATCGCTTGGAACTACCCGATGCAGTTGCTGGCCCGCGCCGTGGCCCCCGCGATCGCCGTGGGCAATTGCTCCGTGGCCAAGCCGGCCGATGAAACACCGCGCACCGCAGTCGAATTCGCGCAGATCGCTATCGACGCGGGCTTGCCGCCCGGGGTCTTCAACGTGGTGACCGGGATCGGCGCCGAGGCGGGCGCCGCCCTGGCGGCCCACCCGGGAATCGACCACATCGGTTTCGTCGGATCCACCCAGATCGGCTCGCTGATCGCCCACGCCGCCGCCGACCGGGTCGCACCCACCACCCTGGAGCTGGGCGGCAAATCTCCCCAGATCGTCTTCCCCGACGCGGATTTGGAGCGCGCTTCGGAGTCGGTCGCGAAGGCGATACTGCAGAACGCCGGTCAGACCTGCTCGGCGGGATCGCGCCTGCTGGTGCATGACTCGGTGCACGACGCCTTGGTCGAGATGGTCCGCCAGCGGTTGCGGTCCGTGACGATCGGGCCTGGGCTCGAGGATCCCGACCTGGGGCCGCTGGTCTCCCGCAAGCAGCAGCAGCGGGTCGAGTCGATGGTCACCGGCAAGACCAAGGGTGAAATAGTCTGTGGCGGTGCGCCTCCCGACGACCCGAGGCTGGCCGACGGCGCCTACTTCGGGCCGACGGTGATCACCGACGTCGATCCCGCGGACACCATAGCCCAGGAGGAGATCTTCGGTCCCGTGCTGACCGTCAATCGATTCCGCACCGAGGAGGAGGCGATCGCGTTGGCCAACGGCACGCAGTACGGTCTGCTCGGCGCGGTCTGGACCACGGACCTATCCCGCGCGCACCGGCTCGCCGCGGAGATCCGCGCGGGCCAGGTCTATGTGAACACCTACGGCGCCGGCGGCGGGGTGGAACTACCATTCGGCGGATTCAAGAAATCCGGCTACGGCCGCGAGAAGGGTTACGAGGCCCTCGACATGTTCACGGCCACCAAGACGGTCGTCGTACGCCTTTAAAGGAGAAGAACATTGGATCGCGAAACATATCAGCGGGGGTTGGAAATCCGTTCCGCCGTGCTGGGCGAAGAGTACGTCGGCCGCGCAATGGCCGCCGCTGACGACTTCACCGAGCCGCTACAGGATCTCGTCACCGAATACTGCTGGGGCGCGGTCTGGGGTCGCGATGGGCTGCCCCTGAAGACCCGCAGCATGCTCAACCTGGCGATGATCTCAATCCTCAACCGGCCGAACGAATTGCGCACCCATATCAAGGGCGCGCTGACCAACGGCGTCAGCCGCGACGAAATCCGGGAGATCTTCCTGCAGGTCGCCATCTACGCGGGAATGCCCGCGGCGGTCGACAGCTTCCGCATCGCCTCCGCGGTCTTCGGCGAGCTGGATCAAAGCCAGGACAAGGACTGACGCCCGCGATGAAGATTGGATTCATCGGGTTGGGAAACATGGGTTTTCCCATGGCAACTCGGCTGCTCGGCGAAAAGCATGACGTCGTCGCCTTCGACACGAGCGGCGCGGCGCTCGACCGCATCGTCGCCCTGGGGGCGCAGCCCGCGGCGTCGCCCAAGGAGGTGGCCGATCGAGCCGAGACGGTGTTGGCCAGCCTCCCGACACCCGCGGTGTGCCTCGAGGTGGCCACCGGCGCCACGGGCGTGATCGAAGGCTCGAGCGTCAAACGCTACGTCGACCTGTCCACCGCGGGCAGCCAAACGGCGGTGCAGATCCATGACCTGCTGGCCGGCCGGGGCATCGCCGCGTTCGACAGCCCGGTCAGCGGCGGTGTCGGCGGGGCCGAAAAGGGCGCGCTGGCCGTGATGGTGTCCGGCCCGCGTAACGAATTCGATTTGGTACGAACCATTCTCGAGGCAATCGGGCGCCCCTTCTACATCGGCGAGAAGCCGGGGTCGGCGCAGACGATGAAGCTGGCGAACAACATCCTGGCGGCCAATGTCTTGGTCGCGACGGCAGAAGTCGTTGTCATGGGCGTCAAGGCCGGTCTCGACCCGGCGGTGATGGTCGACGTGCTCAATGCCGGTTCGGGCGGCACGAGCGCTAGCCGGGACAAGTTTCCGCGCGCAATCCTGCCCCGCACTTTCGATTACGGCTTCGCCACCGGCTTGATGCTCAAGGATGTGCGGCTCTATCTCGACGAGGCCAGGGCCCTCGGCGTGCCGGTCGAGGTGGCCGAGACGATCGGCCGTCTTTGGGAGGCCGCCGCGCGTGACCAGGGCGCGGACTCCGACTTCACGGCGATTATCAAGCCGTTCGAGAATGCCGCCGGTGTCACTGTGGGACAGGCGGATACACCGTCGGTCTAGAAGACCGCGTACCACATCGCGATGTATTGACAGATGGCCGCGACCGCGGTGCAGGCGTGAAAGAGCTCGTGGTAGCCGAACGTTCGCGGCCAGGGGTCGGGCTTGCGCAACGCATAGAACACCGCGCCGATGCTGTACAGCGCGCCGCCCACCGCCAGCAGCACCGTCGCGGCCACCCCGGCGTTGTGCAGGATCAGCGGGGTGTACCAGATGGCCACCCAGCCCAGCAGCAGGTACAGCAGCACCCCGAGCCATCGTGGCGCCGACGGCCAAAACATCGTCAGCAGGATTCCGGCCACCGCGCCGCCCCACACGATCGAGAGCACGACGTATCCCGTGGTGCGCGGCATGTCCAGTCGGGCGAACGGCGTGTAGCTGCCGGCGATGAACACGAAGATCATGGAGTGGTCCAGCCGCCGCATCCACTTGCGGACGACCGGCGACTCCCAGTCGACGCGGTGGTAAATCGCGCTGACACCGAACATCGCCACGATCGCCAGGGCATACGTCAGCGTCGAATGTCCGGCGCGCTTGGACGCCAGCGCCCACGACACCACCACCAGGGCCGAGCCGGCGAAGAAGGCCGCGACCGCGCAGTAGAGGTGGATCCAGCCCCGCAGCCGTGGCTTGTCCAGGGCGTCGGCGGCACTGTCGACTGCCGCGGCCTCGTGTCCAGGGCCGGGCTGAGAGACCAAGTTAGCTGGGGAGCTCATCGTTCTCCTCACTACCATTGAGCGCTCATTGGATTGTCCCGCACTGGCTTTGGCGCTCGCTATGTCTCATCTGTGAATCGTCTGTGTCGGGGCCTGACGTGCTGACCAGTCCGGCCAATGTTGTTGCGCGCGCACAACTTCGTTGCGGCTCGGGCTCCACGTCGATCACTGTGGGCCAAGCGAGCTGCGGAGAGATGTCGACCACATCATCGTCAAGTTGGCCAAAGCCACTGACCAGCAGCGCGTGACAGTTGTCGCTGCCGGCGTGATGACGCGCGTAGATATACGTGCCGGAGACGCGCCGATCACGATGCGCGGGCGCCACATACAGCGCCGCGTTCTCCATCCAGCCCAGCTTGGAATCGCTGAGCACCACGGGCATCTCACCCGGCAGCTCCGCGAGCACACGGCGCAGTTGGTCGACGTTCATCAGATTCCCAAACCGTTCTTACCTCCCAATTCACCAGCCATCCGTCATCCCCGCGGTGCGGCGGGCTGGCGAGGCGATCCGTCCTCAACCTGGGAGTGCCAGAGTAGGAGCGGGCCGCTGAGAATCCACTGAGAACGCGTGTGAGCTGCGGTGTTCTCAGCCGATGCGAAGACCGGCAGAATCAGATCGTGCCCCTATCCGCGATTTGGCCGCTTCGGCGAGATGAGTCCTCGCTGCGCCTTGCGAACCTGGGTGTCCCCGCCCGCTCGGCCGCGGTATCGGCGATCGTCGTGTTGGTGGCGCTCGCGCTTGCCGGCGCGATATTGGACGCAATCCTGTACCGGTCGTTGCTGGATGCCGTCGACGACGCCACCGCGGCCAGAGTCCGCAACATCGTGGAAGAACTGCGGTCCGAACCGCCCGGCGGCCTCGACAGCGCACTGCTGGATACCGACCAACACGTGGTTGCGGTCCAACTCATCGCCCCCGATGGCAAGGTGATAAGCCGGTCCGGTCTAGCGCCGGACACCGCGCTGATCCCCGTCACACGGTTCGACCTCAACTTGCGCCGTGGCATCCCCGACGACGAAGTGCCCACTGACAACATGCGGATCAGCGGCCAACGGGTGAACACCGCGACCGGTGAATACACGGTGCTGGTTGGCGGGGGTAGCGAAGCCGTCGAGGCCACCGCGCGGGCCGTCGCGCTGCTCTTCGCTTGCGGCGCACCGATAATCGTCGCGGTAGCGGCAGCGGCGAGCTACTGGCTGGTTCGCCGGTCGCTGCGCTCTGTCGACGCAATCCGCAGCAGGGTCGCCGACATCTCGGCTTCGGATTTGGCCGAACGAGTTCCCGTCCCCACCAGTCGCGACGAGATTTCGGCCCTGGCGGTCACCATGAACGAAATGCTGGCGCGTATCGAGGCGGGACACCGGACCCAGCAGCGCTTCGTCAGCGACGCTTCCCACGAACTCCGCAGTCCGTTGGCCACCATCATCTCCGGGCTGGAAGTCGCCGAGGCGCATCCCGAGCTGCTCGACGCGGAATTGGCTGTCGGCACGCTACTTCCGGAGGCCCACCGGATGCGTGTGCTGATCGAGGACCTGCTGCTGCTGGCTCGCACCGACGAACAGAGCCTGGTGTTGCGCAAGGACGAGGTGCGCCTTGACGAGCTCGCCGAGGTCGAGGCGGCCCGGGTGCGGCGCGACACCGGGTGCGCGATCTACACCGACCTATCCCCAACGCGTCTGATCGGCGACCCGGCGGCGGTGGGGCGCATCATTCGTAACCTCGTCGAAAATGCTGTCCGCCATGCGAAATCACGAGTGGACATTCACAGCGGCAGCCGCGAAGGCTCCGCGGTCCTCACCGTCAGCGACGACGGCCCCGGCATTGCCGCGGCCGATCGGGCCCGGGTCTTCGAGCGGTTCGTGCGACTGGACACCGACCGCGCCCGCAGCGGCGGCGGAACCGGACTGGGCCTGGCGATCGTCGCCGAGGTGGTGGCCGCGCACGGCGGCACCGTCACCATCGACGACCGGCCCGACGGAGGTACCGCGATGATCGTGACATTGCCCCAGCGGCCATGCCGATAATCGGCGGTTCAGCGCAGCGAGTCGAGCAACGTATTCAAGGCCCGAGTCTCGGTGGCCGGGTCGGGATGCCCCGCCCGCACGGCGCTCAGGGCGGCATCGGTTTGCCGGTCAAGCACGGACCAGGCCGCCCCGTCCATCGGGCGTAGATTGGGTTCGGCTTCGTCCCAAGCAGTTTCGAGATCCGTGATGCGGTCCCTGGCGCCGCGCTGATCGCCGCCCCGCACCTTGCCAAGAGTGTCCTGGGCGATCACCCGGAACTTGGCGATCTCGGCGGGCGGGAAGTGCGCGGAAGCCGATCCCGGGACAAGCGTCGAAGCAACCGGCTTTGCGCCCCCCTCGTCATCGGTTTCCATGACGAATTTGGAATGGCCGGCCGACCACATCACCAGGCCGACTACCGTCGCCGCGGCGACCACGGCGTAGTAGCCGAGCATCACCCGCTCACGGGCGAGAGTCGTTGCGGCGGGCAGGTTTCGGTCCTGCCCCACCCTATCGATGACGTCGACCCGGCTGACGGTGAGATAGACAACCGTGACCAGGATCGCGGCCAGGAAGGCGGCGCTGGTGACGGCGGTGCCCAGGCCGACACCATGGACGGCGGGCGACGACGCCAGCCAGTCGCCGAGGTTCGCCCCCAGCGGTCGGGTCAGGATGTAGGCAAGCCAGAACGACAGCACCGGGTTGGCGCCCATTCGCCAGCCGATCAGGACCGCCACGATCAGCCCGGCAGGCAGCAACACCGAGACCCCTGCGCCCCACCCGGTGAGCTCCAGCGTCAGGTCGCCCGCGGCGGTGCCCAGCGCGAAGGTGACAAGCACTGCGAGCCAATAGAACAACTCCCTGGGCAGCGTCACGATGCTATGGATCGACAGGGTGCGTTCCCGCGCGAACCACACGCCGAAAACCACCGCCAGCGCCACCGCGAATACACCCGTGCTCACGCCCAGCCGAACGTGCAGATCGTCGGTGAGGATGTCGGTGTAGAGCGTGCCGGCCACGCTGAAGACGACCACGGCCAACCAATACACCGATGACACATAGCGATTGAGAGTCAACTGCCATGCCATGACCGCGGCGAGCGCCACCGTGAAGATCAGTGCGGTCGTGTTCAGGCCGAGGCCCACTGTGATGTTGAGCCAGTCCGCAAAGCTCTCACCGACTGTGGTGCACAGGATCTTGATGATCCAGAACCACGCCGTCACGGCGGGCACCTTGCTCAGCGACGGCCGCTGGATCTGCCAGCCCGATCCGGTTATCTCAGTCACGCCGCAGACGGTACAAGAGGATCGCTGAGACGGCGCTGAGAAGCTTTCGCCTAGCCCATCATCCGGTAGCCGACACCGCGGAGCGTTTCAATGCTATTGGTACCGAAGGGAATATCGATCTTACGACGCAGGTAACCCATGTAAACCTCGACGACGTTGTCGGGCCCTTCGTGGTGGGCGTCCCAGACGTTCTGCAGTATCTCGGCCTTCGTCACCACGACGTCCTTCTTGCGCATCAGGAATTCCAGCAGCCCATATTCACGGGGAGTCAGGGAGATCGGGTCGGAGCCGCGCTGCACCACGTGCCGGGCGGGATCCAGCGACAGCGATCCAGCCGTCATCACAACGGGCCGCTCCGGCGCACCGCGGCGCGCCAGTGCGCGCAGCCGGGCCACCAGCACCCGAAACGAAAACGGTTTCGTCAGATAGTCATCCGCCCCGAGGTCGAACGCGTCGGTCTCGTCGTACTCGCCGTCCTTGGCGGTCAGCATCAGCACCGGCGTCCACACGTCGCGCGCCCGCATCCGGCGCAAGACCTCGTATCCGCTGTGTCCCGGCAGCATGATGTCGAGCACCACGACGTCGAAGCTGTTCTCGAGCGCCTCATGCAGGCCTTCGATGCCCGTGCCGACGGACACCACGACGAAGCCCTCGGCCTTGAGCCCCCTCGACAGGGTCGCCGAAAGCCGCGCTTCATCCTCGACAAGCAGGACCCTCATATCGGTACGCTACGTCGCCCGCCGCGCGCACGAAAGGAGTGCTGGGGTCATGCGTTTGGGCCCACGCCCTCGCCGGCCGCCGTCCGATCGGCGGTCTCGGCGCTCCCGGGGTGGCTCCCAGCGCGCTGCGGCAGGACGATGAGCAATGCGACGATCACCGCCCCGAGGACCGCGGAGGCCAGCGGACGGCTCAGGGCCAGGCCGCCGCTGGCGACGGGCTTGTCCAGCAGGTCGCCCACGGTCGCGCCCAGCGGCCGCGTCAGGATGAAAGCCACCCAAAAAAGGGTGACGCGGGAGATGGGAGTCCAGTAGTACAGGGCCACCACCGCGAGCAGAGCCGCGCCGAAGACCAGCGCGCCGCGCTCGTAGCCAAAACCCCTGGTGTCGGCCAGCCAATCGCCCAGCGCGGTGCCGAGCGTCTGGGAAAACGTGATGGTCGCCCAATAGAACGCCTCCACTTTCGGCGTCGAGACCGTGCTGACCGACACCGTCCCCTCCGACCATCGCCAGAGCCCCAGCGTCGCCAACAGACAGGCCAGGAGCAAAAGGGTGCCTCCCGTGTAACCGATCCCGAGCGACCGGTCGGCAAAGTCGGCCAGCACGGTGCCGAACGTCGTCGAGGCCACGATCGTCGCCCAGTACAGGGACGCGTGGAATCGCCCGGCGAAGATCTGCGCGGCAATCAGCGCCACCAACGCGACCCCGAAAAGCGCGACCCCGGCGGCGTACCCCCAATTCAGCGTCATCGTGACGGTGTCGCCGCCGGTCTCGCCCAGCGTTGTCGCCAGGACCTTGATGACCCAAAAGCCCAAAGTGACCGCCGGGACCTTCGTCAACGCCTGTCTCGTCACGTCCGTCATCAACCGGCCTTCCGTTCTCGTTCGAAGGGGCGGGCGGCGAATCGTTGCGGCCAAGCCGACCTCAATGCTTGCGCGGCAGCGCTGAGAAAACGCTGAGATCGGGCCCGCGTGACAGTTGTCAGCAAATCTGTAATGTCCGCGTACCGCCGGACCGGGCCGCCGCGAGAACCCCCAAGCAACGTCCCGGGCGCGGCTCACCGCCTCCGACGAATCCGGAGAATGGTATTATCCGGATTGAAGAACGACGCTTGCTCTGATGGTACCAATACCGGCACCTACCAGGGCTTATAAATAATCGAGATGCTTACCGGAAATCCATTGATCGACGGCCGACGAGAATGTTAGATTATCTATCTTATGACCGGGTTGGGCTCACTTTGGCTACCGGAACCGAAGGGTGGCTGTCGTGATCGAACACGCTGACGGGACAAGCACACCGCTGATCGATGCGAGCGTGCACATCTTCTTTCCGTCGAACAAAGCGCTGCGCAAGGTCCTGCGCGAGCCGTTCAAGAGCCGCGGCTTCCCCGACTACGAGATGGACTGGTACGGCGCCCCCGGCGGCGAGTACGCGCCCAACACCGAGGGCCCCGATCGCCAGTACCCCGGTTCGGATCCGGAATTCGTTGGCAATGAACTGTTTTCGAAGCGCGGGGTCGACATCGCCGTCCTGCATCCGGCGGCCCGCGGCATCATGCCCGACCGCCATCTGGGCAGCGCGCTGCACGCCGCGCACAACGAGATGATGGTGTCGGACTGGCTCGAGTCCAGCCAGTTCGGCGAGCGGTTCCGCGGCACCATCCGGGTGAACCCCGACGACATTCCGGGCGCGCTGCGCGAGATCGAGAAGTGGCGATCGCATCCGCGCGTGGTCCAGATCGGCGTCCCGCTGCAAAGCCGCGAGCTCTACGGCAAGCCCCAGTTCTGGCCGATCTGGGAAGCCGCGGTCGACGCGGGCCTGCCGGTCGCCGCGCACATCGAGGTCGGGTCGGGCATCGCATTTCCACCGACCCCGAACGGCAACACCCGCACCTACGAGCAGTACGTCAGCTTCATGGCGCTGAATTACCTGTACCACCTGATGAACATGATTGCCGAGGGCGTGTTCGAGCGCTTCGAGGGTCTCAAGTTCGTCTGGGGCGACGGCGCCGCGGACTTCATCACGCCGTTCATCTGGCGGATGGACACCTTCGGCCGCCCGCACCTGGAGCAGACGCCGTGGGCGCCGCGGATCCCCAGCGATTACCTGCCCGGGCATGTCTACTTCATTCAAGGCAGCCTCGACGGCCCCGGCGACGTCGAGTTCGCCGGCGAATGGTTCGGCTTCACCGGCAAAGACGACATGGTGATGTTCGGCTCGAGCTACCCGCACTGGCAGCTCGGTGATGTCAGGAAACTGGCCAGCGCCCTGAGCGCCGAGCAGCGCGACAAGGTGTGCTGGCGAAACGCGGCGCAGCTCTACGGCATAGACATTCCCGCCGGGGTGGGCGCACAGTAGAAGTACGACGTGAGACTGAGGAGTTTCAGATGACGTTGACCCATTCGCAGGAGCGGGTCCCCGCTGCCGAGCGCATAGCCGTCCGATGCGTCGACTCGGATGTCCACCCGGCGCCCAAGCGCGGGGAACTCCTCCCGTACATCCCCGAGCCGTGGCGCAGCAAGTACTTCCTCACCCGCACGGTGGGCGAGCAGATCTACTATGACGCCCCCGACTACGCGCACTCCTATGCCATGCGCGTGGACGCCTTCCCCGCCAACGGCGAATTCCCTTGCAGCGACCCGGACTTGGCGTTTCGCCAGCTGATCATGGAGGCCGGCTCCGACATCGCGATCCTGGAACCGGCCGCCTACCCGGCGCGCCTGCCCGAGGCGCAACACGCGATGTCGGCCGCGCTGAACGACTGGCAGGCCAACCACTGGCTGGACAGCCACAACAACTGGCACGAGCGGTGGCGCGGTTCGATCTGTGCCGCCATCGAGGAGCCGGAAGAGTCGGCGCGCGAGATCGAGAAATGGGCGGGGCACCCGTTCATGGCGCAGGTCCTGATCAAGGCCGAGCCGCGGCCGTCCTGGGGCCACCCGAAATACGACCCGATCTGGGCGGCGGCCACCAAGCACGACATCACCGTGAGCTGCCACCTGTCGCGCAGCCAGTTCGACGAGCTACCGATCCCGCCGGTCGGATTCCCCAGCTACAACCACGACTTCATGGTGACCTACTCGCTGCTGGCCGCCAACCAGGTGATGAGCCTGATCTTCGACGGCGTCTTCGACCGCTTCCCGACGCTGCGGATCGTCTTCGTCGAGCACGCATTCAGCTGGATCCTGCCGCTGATGTGGCGCATGGACGCGATCTACGAGGCGCGCAAGTCGTGGATGGACATCAAGCGCAAGCCGTCGGAGTACGTCAAGGACCACATCAAGTTCACCACCCAGCCGCTGGACTACCCCGAGGACAAGACCGAGCTGACCCGCGCCCTGGAGTGGATGGAGTGCGAGAAGATTCTGCTCTTCTCCTCGGACTACCCGCACTGGACGTTCGACGACCCGCGCTGGCTGGTCAAGCACCTGCCCAAGCACGCCCGCGACGCGGTCATGTACAAGAACGGCATCGCGACCTATCACCTGCCCGAGACCGTGCCGGTCCTCGAGGGTCAGACCCGGGTGCTCTGAGTTGACCGAAGAAACCAAACGGCCCGAGCCACGTCTCGCCCAGGGCCGCGAGCACGTTGTCGCCACCGTAGACGAAATCCCGCCGGGCACACACAAATTGGTGCCCATCGGACGTCACGGGGTGGGTGTCTACAACGTCAACGGCACCTTCTACGCGATCGCGAACTACTGCCCGCACGAGGGTGGCCCGCTGTGCTCGGGACGCCCGCGCGGGCGCACCATCGTGGACGAGAGCGTTCCCGGCGACGCGGTGATGGTCCGCGACCTGGAATTCATCTATTGCCCTTGGCACCAATGGGGTTTCGAGCTGGCCACCGGTACCACCGCGGTCAAGCCCGAATGGAGCATTCGCACCTATCCGGTGCGTGTCGTCGGCAACGACGTTCTGGTACAGGCCTAACTACAGGAGAATCAGGTGCCTTCTATCGAGATCAACGGGGGAAATGTTGTCTACGAAATCCTCGGTGACTCAGGCGATCTCATTGCACTGACGCCGGGCGGCCGGTTCAGCAAGGAGATCGAGGGCCTGCGCCCGCTGGCCGAGGCGCTGGCCGAGGGCGGCTATCGGGTGCTGCTGTGGGACCGGCCCAACTGCGGCGCCTCCGACGTCCAGTTCTACGGCCAGAGCGAGTCGCACATGCGCGCCGAGACGCTGCACAAGCTGGTGACGGGGCTGGGCTTCGAGCGCTGCATCCTCGCCGGGGGATCCGGCGGCGCAAGGGATTCCATGTTGACCACGATGCTCTACCCCGAGATGGTCACCAAGCTGGTGGTGTGGAACATCGTCGGCGGCATCTACGGCTCGTTCGTGCTCGGCTCTTTCTACATCATCCCCAGCATCCTCGCGGTGCGCGGCACCGGCATGGACGGCGTGATCAACGTGACCGAGTGGAAGGAGCGCATCGCGGAGAACCCGGCCAACAAACAGCGCTTCCTGGACTTCGACAAGGACGACTTCCTCAAGCTCATGCTGCGCTGGCTCAACGCCTTCGTGTCCAAGCCCGGACAGACGATTCCCGGTGTAGAAGACGAAATGTTCGACCGGATCAAGGTCCCCACGTTGATCATTCGCGGCGGCGAAAACGACATGGACCACCCCAAGCGGACGTCGCTGGAAGTCAGCTGCTTGATCAAAGGCTCGAAGCTCATCGACCCGCCGTGGCCGGAGGACGCCTGGGAGCGGGCCTCCGAGGACCGCGCCGCCGGCCGGGTCAAGCACTTCAACATGTTCGACACCTGGGTGCAGGCCGCGCCCGCCATCCTCGAATTCCTAGGCTCGTAATGGGTCTACACGGTGCGAATGTGGACCTCACAGTTGAGCGACGCCTCCAGCGCCGTGTGGACTCGGCTTTCCGGGATGCGTTCGAGGTCGGACTCCCGCAGCGTCACGTAGACGATGTCGAATCCGTCGTCGCCGGGTGTGCGCTCGATCTGCCCGGTGAGCCCGAACGCGGACAACACCCCCTGCGCATCGTCGTCGGTTCCCCGGCTGACAAAGGTGATCACACCCGGTGCGGGGCTCGAGCCGAACGCCTTGGCGCACAACCCGATTGCGGTGTCTTTCGCCGTGTCGCGATCTTCGGCGGCGATGAGCAATTCGACCTCGCGGCGGCTGACGGGCATGGACGCCAGGTCGTTCTCGACCACGCCGGCGCCGCTCGCGGCCGCGAGTTCGAGGAGGGCCGCCATGCCGTCGCGTAGCTGCGCGGGCGTCAGCACGCCGTCCGGGTCGACGTGGACGCGCACCACCGCAGTTCGCATGTGCGCAAGCCTAACCAAGACGACGGCAGGCCAGCTTTGAACACCACCCAGTCCACCACCATCACCACCGCCACCCCGCCCGGGTGCACGCCGCGGCTGCTGACCGAGCGGGCCGGCCGGGAAGACCTGGCCGCTTATCGGCAAGCCGGCGGCTATGCCCCGCTCACCGATCCCGATGCGCTGCTGAGCGAGGTGGAAGCCAGCGGACTCGTCGGCCGGGGTGGCGCGGCCTTCCCGCTCGCGGTCAAGTTGCGCACGGTGCGCGACAACGGACGGCTGATCGCCGAGACCGGCGGCACGGTCGTCGTCGCGAATGGTGAAGAGGGAGAACCGGCTTCGGTCAAGGACCGTTGGTTGCTGCGCAACCGCCCGCACCTGATTTTGGACGGGCTCCGGTTGGCCGCCACGATCGTCGGCGCCGACCGTGCCTACGTCTACGTGTCCGACCCCGAATCCGCGCACAGCGTCGAAATCGCCCTCGGTGAAATCGATTCCCAACCCATCCGGGTCGAGCTGCTGACCGTGCAGCCCGGCTATGTCGCCGGCGAGGAGACCGCCGCGGTCCGCATGATCAACGAGGGTCTGGCCAAGCCGACGGACAAGCCGCCACGGCCCTTCGAGGCCGGCGTCGACGACCGGCCCACCCTGGTCAGCAACGTGGAGACGCTGGCCAACCTGCCTTACCTGCAGCGCCACGGCGCGGCGGCGTTTCGCGCCGAGGGCACATCGCTGTCCCCGGGCACGTTCCTGGCCACCATCACCGGGGCCGGCCGCGCGCCGGTGCTCTATGAACTCCCCCACGGCCTGCCGTTCACCGAACTGCTTGCCCTGCATGGGGTTTCACCCGACCAGGTGCGCGGGGTGCTGATGGGCGGTTACTTCGCCGGCTTGCTCGACCGCCGCGTACTGGAGACCAACCTGGATCACGAGACCATGCGACGCATGGGCAGCGGCCTGGGCTGCGGAGCGATCTCGGTGATCACCGACGACTGCCCGGTCGCGGTCGCGGCTTCGGTGCTGGCCTACTTCGACCGCGAAAATGCCGGGCAATGCGGTTCGTGCTTCAACGGGACCGCGGCGATGGCCGCCGCCGCGGGGGCGCTGCGCGACGGCGCCGCGACGACCGAGGACGTCGAGCGATTGCGCCGCTGGTCGGTGCTGCTGCGGGGCCGCGGTGCCTGCGCGACGCTGGACGCCGCCACCAACGTCGCCGCCACCCTGCTCGACCAATTCCCGGACGACGTCGCCGCGCATCTGGGCGGCACGTGCCAGGGCTGCTCCCCCGCCGCCTTCCGGGCCGACCGCCCCTACGAGGCGGAGGCGCACGCATGAGGATCCGCTTGGACCGCACCGTCTGCGACGGCTTCGGGGTCTGCGCCAAGCACGCGCCCGGGTACTTCTCGCTGGACGACTGGGGCTACGCGTCCCTCATAGGGGACGGCACCGTGGCCGAGGCCGACCGCGACGCGGTGATGCGGGCGCTGCTGGACTGCCCGGTGCACGCGATCACCGAGATCGGCCAGCACAGGTTCCCCGCGCCGCAGCCTCCGCTCACCGACGAAGACGATCCGGCGGAACGGCTCAAAACCGAAGAGAACGAAGCGGAGTGGGGCTTTACGCGCTGACCTGTGTTTCGGCGGCGGCAAAGGCATAAACTGAAGCCATTCGAGCTCGGGATGCTCCCAATAAGGAAGGCCTACCATGAGTCGATTTGGTCGAGGTCTGGCCGGCGTTGTCGCGGCCGCGTTTGCGGCGCTCGCGGCGACCGTTGTCGCGACGCCGGGGATCAGCTGGGCGGGTTGCGACCGCAACATGTCGCATAACGATGTGACCAACGCGTGCACTCCGCCGCCGCCAATGCCGGCGTGGTACGTCCCGCCGCCGGCCTACGCTCCGCCGTTCGCGGCGCAGGATGTGCCCCCACCCCCTCCGCCGCGGCCATCGTGGTCACCGAACGAACCGATGTGGAATGCGGGCTTTCACCAGTGGGGTACCTATATCACCGGCACCTGGGTGCCGTACTGACAGTGCACTCCAGATCGCGCCTGATGTGCCGTTCTGCCCGCCTCCGGGCGGCAATCTCCACCTGCGCACACTGTTCAAATAGCCTGTGCCACTTGGGTTTCTGTGGTCACTGGCTCGCGTCCTTTCGGCGGGTCCCGATAATTTCGGAGTATGAGCTTCGACGAGGTCGCGCCAGTGCCCTAGATCGTGCCTGCTAGCGGGTGATAACGTAATTCTCCGATTCGTATAACGGGCCTACCAGTTCCCGCGCGACTCCCGGAGGTGACGTGTCAGCAGCACCGGGCCGCCCACTGCCCCTGGTCACGCAAGAGAACGAGTTCTTTTGGACCTCGGGTGCCGACGGAAAGCTGCGGCTGCAGGAATGTAAGGCCTGCGCAGCCCTGATCCATCCGCCCGCGCCGGTATGCCGCTACTGTCGCTCCCGCGACGTCGGGGTACGCGAGGTCTCCGGGCGGGCGACGCTGGCCGGGTTCACCATCAACGAGCGGTTCAGCCTGCCCGGGCTGGCGGCGCCCTACGTGATCGCCCAGGTGGCGATCGCCGAGGACCCGCGCGTGCGGCTGACCACCAACATCGTCGAGAGCGATGCCGACTCGCTCGAACTCGGCCAACAGGTCGAGGTCGTCTTCGAGCAGGTCGAGGACGTCTGGTTTCCGCTGTTCCGACCGGTGCCGAACGCCGAGCCCGCCGCACTGCCGGAAGACGAGGTGGCGCCGGAACGCTTCGGCGACTACATCCGGCCGATGCTCACCACCGAGAAGTTCGAAGACAAGGTGGCGCTGACCGGGATCGGCATGTCGCCAATCGGGCGGCGGCTGATGGAATTGCCGCTGTCCCTGACTGTGCAGGCCTGCGAGGCGGCCATCGCCGACGCGGGGCTGATGTATGCCGATATCGACGGCCTGTCCACCTACCCCGGCGCGATCAACGTCGGCGGGTTCGGCGAGGGCGGCACCTCCGCTCTCGAGGCCGCGCTGGGCATCCGGCCGACGTGGCACAACGGCGCCATGGAGACGTTCGGTCCGGGCGGCTCGGTGATCGCGGCGATGCTCGCGGTCGCCTGCGGGCTGGCGCGCCACGTGTTGTGCTTCCGGACGCTGTGGGAGGCCACCCACGGCGAGCTGATGAAGCAGGGCAAGATCACCCCGTCGATGGGCCGGATGTCGGGCTGGCAGATGCCATTCGGCGCCACGTCGGCGGCGCACACGTTGGCGATGAACGCGCAGCGCCACTTCCACCGATACGGCACCACCAAAGAGACGCTGGGCTGGATCGCGCTGAACCAGCGCGCCAACGCCGAACTCAACCCGACGGCCATCTACCGGACCCCGATGACGATGGACGACTACCTGAACGCCCGGCCCATCACCACGCCGTTCGGCCTGTACGACTGCGACGTGCCCTGCGACGGCGCGATCGCCGTCATCGTCTCCGCCGTCGACGCCGCCCGCGACCTGGCCAAGCCGCCCGTCCTGGTGGAGGCCGTCGGAACCCAGATCGTCGAGCGACTCGACTGGGACCAAAGCACTTTGACGCACGAGCCGCAGGTGCTGGGCCAGGCGGCGCACGTGTGGACGCGCACCTCGCTGCGGCCCACCGACGTCGACGTCGCCGAGCTCTACGACGGGTTTTCCTTCAACTGCCTGTCCTGGATCGAGGCGCTGGGCTTCTGCGGAATCGGCGAGGCCAAGGAATTCCTGGACGGCGGCAAGAACATCGCGCGCGACGGCCAGTTGCCGCTCAACACCCACGGCGGTCAGCTGTCGCATGGCCGCACGCACGGCATGGGGCTGCTGCACGAGGCGATCACGCAGCTGCGCGGCGAGGCGGGTGATCGCCAGGTCGCAGGCGCCCGCGTCGGTGTGGTCAGCAGCGGAGGCCTCACACCCAGCGGCGTGCTCCTGCTGCGGGCCGACACATGAGTCGCGCCGCCGACGATGCAGAGCGGAGCGATGAGGAGGAGCGGCGCCATGAGTGAAGCTCCGTGTCCCCGGCTGGTGATCGTCGACGGGGTACCGATGTCGGCGTTGGTCGCTGAAGCCGAAGACCCCACGGCCGTCATCGTGGCGATTCACGGCGGCGGCACCACCGCAATGTATTTCGACTGCCCGGGTCATCCGTCGTACTCCCTCGCGCGGACCGGCGCGGCGGCCGGATTCACCGTGGTGGCCCTCGACCGCCCCGGCTATGGCAGCTCGGCACCCTATCCGGAGGCGATGGTCTCCGGCGAGCAGCGGGTCAACCTCGCCTACGGTGCCATCGACCGCATCCTCGGCGAACGACCGCGTGGCGCAGGCATATTCGTGTGGGGTCATTCGGGTGGTTGCGAGCTGACGATACGGATGGCCGCCGACGCGCGGGGCGCCGACCTGCTCGGCATCGAGCTCGCGGGCACCGGCCGGCACTACCATCCCGCGGCCAAGGAGATACTGAAAAACGCCACTCGCGAGCGCCGCCCGTCGGGCATGCGCGACCTGTTGTGGAGCCCCGAGGAACTGTATCCGCCCGAGGTTCTGGGCGGCGCAACGGTTTCGCCGTCGGCCCCGGCGTACGAGGACCAGATGGTGTCCGACTGGGCGCGACAAACCTTCCCGACGCTCGCGCCCGCCGTGGGCGTCCCGGTGCACATCAGCATCGCCGAGCACGAAAAGGTCTGGCAGACCGATGATGCGGCCGTGACCGAGATCGCCGGCCTGTTCTCCGGGGCGTCGCGGTTCGTCGTGCATCGGCAGCCGGGCGCCGGGCACAACATCAGCCTCGGCCACGCCGCCCCCGATTACCACGCGAAAGTCCTTGGCTTCGTGCAGGAATGCGTGGCCGGGCGGTCGACGGACGCACAAGCCGATCTTGAGGCCGGTTGATGCGGGTCGGATTCATCGGACTGGGCAGCCAGGGCGGGCCCATGGCCCGGCGGATCATCGAGGGCGGCTTCGGAACCACGTTGTGGGCGCGCCGGCCCGCGTCACTGGAACCCTATGCCGACACCGGGGCGACCTTCGCCCAGTCGCCGGCCGCGCTAGCCGCGGCCAGCGACCTGATCTGCCTGTGCGTCGTCGGCGAGGCCGACATCGAAGAGGTCATCAGCGGCGAGCAGGGTCTGCTGGCGGGGCTGAAGCCGGGCAGCGTGCTCGCCGTGCACAGCACCGTGCATCCCAACACTTGCAGGTCGCTTGCGAAAAAGCTTGGCAGCAAGGGTGTTTCGGTGATCGATGCGCCGGTGAGCGGCGGCGGCCCGGCGGCCGCCGAGGGCCGTCTGATGGTGATGGTCGGCGGCGAGGCCGACGTCGTCGAACGCTGTCGTCCGGTGTTCGAGACCTACGCCGACCCGGTCGTCCACCTCGGCGAACTGGGTTCGGGACAAACCACCAAGCTGCTCAACAACCTGCTCTTCACCGCGAACCTGGGCACCGCCGCCACCGCATTGGCGCTGGCGAAATCCCTGGGCGTCTCCCCCGAACGGCTCACCGAAGTCGTCTCGCGCGGCAGCGGAAACAGCTTCGCGCTCAACGTCGTCGGTGGTGAAGCCAGCCTGGACCGGCTGGCCGGCCTGGCGGGCACCCTGCTGCAGAAGGACGTGCGGCTGGTCGTCGACCTCGCCGAGCGGGCAGCCGCCAGCGCGGGTGCCGTCCTCGATGCAGCCGACGCCGCACTGGCCCTCATGGACCACCCGAGGTGAGAGTCGGATTCGTCGGCGCGGGGCGGATGGGCCGCCCCATGGTGGCCCGCCTTGTCGAAGGCGGACACAACGTCGACGTGTGGGGCCGCACCGCCGAGAAGCGGCGCGACCTCGAGCAGCTGGGCGCCCGCGCCGTCGGTGAGCTCGCCGCGGCCGTCGCGCAGGCCGACGTCGTGGTCCTCTGCGTATTCACCGACGAGCAGGTGCGGCAGCTTTGTCTGGACGGCGCCCTGCTGCCCGGCATGCGTCCCGGGTCGGCGTTGGTGGTCCACACGACCACCAGCCCCGACACCATCGAGGCCGTTGCCGCCCGCGCCGGGAACATCGACGTCGTCGACGCCCCGGTCAGTGGCGGCCCGCACGACGTCGCGGCCGGCGCTCTCACGCTGTTCGTCGGCGGCGCCGGCGACGCCGTCGCGCGGGTGCAGCCGGTTTTGGGTTGCTACGGCGACCCGATCCTGCACGTCGGGCCCAGCGGCGCCGGTCAGAAAGTGAAGCTGGTCAACAACGCGCTGTTTGCCGGCCACATCGGGCTGCTCGCGGAGTCCGTCCGGCTAGCCGGGCAATTGGGCGTGCCGGAAACGACCGTGCTCGCCGCGCTCGCGCACGGCAGCGCCACCAGCCGGGTGCTCGATATCGTCGCCGCACGAGGTTCCGTCGCATCGTTTTTCGAGGTCGCCGGGGAATTCGTGGCCAAAGACGTCGCCGTGGTCCGGGATATCGCCGAAAAACTCGGCGGCGACCTGGGGGCGCTCGACGACGTCATCGAAGTCGTCAATGTCGGCGGAAAGGTCTGACATGACACCGCTTCGGTTCTTCCCGGTTCGCGACGAAAGCGCTACCGTTAGCGTTACAGTCAGGCATTCGATCGTAACGACTCCAGCCCGCCCGAAACCTCGCCGCTGAGGAGCATGTCAGTGACAAAGCCGAAACTCATCTTCGATCCGTATTCCGAGGACTACTACAACAACCCCTTCGACATCTATCGGCAGATGCGCGAGGACGCGCCGCTGTATTACGACGAAAAAGAGGACTTCTACGCGCTGACGCGCCACGAAGACGTCGCGGCGGCGTTCAAGGACTTCGAGACGTATTCCTCGGCACGCGGCTGCGACCTGGCGATGGTGCGCAGGGGCATCTCCCCCGAGCAGAAGTCGATCATCTTCATGGATCCCCCGGAGCACCGCCACATGCGCAGCCTGCTCAACAAGGCGTTCACCCCGCGGGCCATCCAATCGCAGCGCGAGACGATCATCGAGGTGATCGAGAAATACCTGGGCGCATGCGACCCCGACAACTTCGATGTGGTGCAGGACTTCTCCGGCCCGTTCCCGGTCGAGGTCATCACCCGGATGGCCGGGGTGCCGGAGGAATACCGCCAGCAGGTGCGCCACTGGATCGACACCAGCCTGCACCACGAGCCCGGGCAGATCGAGGTCAGTGAAGCCGGCATGCAGGCGAACATCGAGACCGCGATGTACTACTACGGCCTCATCCAGGAGCGCCGCGCCGACCCGCAGGACGACATGATCAGCCGGCTGATCGCGGCCGAGATCCCCGGCGAGGACGGCGAGCTACGTCAGCTCGACGACATCGAAATCACCGGATTCGCGACCCTTTTGGGCGGCGCGGGCGCCGAGACCGTCACCAAGTTGATGGGCAACGCGGCGGTGATCTTCGCCAAGCACCCCGACCAGTGGCAGAAACTGCAGGACGATCCCGACAAGATCCCGGGCGCGGTCGAGGAACTACTGCGCTATGAGGGCCCGGTGCAGTACAACGTCCGCTACACGCTCAAGGAAGCACACGTCAGCGGCGGCGTGATCCCGCCGTTCAAGCCCGTGTTCCTCTGCGGCGCCGCGGCCAACCGCGACCCGGAGGCGTTCACCGACGCCGACACGTTCGACATCGAGCGCGACCAGACCCAGGCCCAGCACCTCGGCCTCGGGTATGGGATCCACAGCTGCCTGGGCGCTGCGCTGGCCCGCCTGGAAAGCCGGATCGCGCTGGAGCGGCTGGTCGAGTTCATGCCGCGCTACGAAGTGGACTGGGACGGGTGCCAGCGGGTGAACATGCAGAACGTGGCGGGTTGGAAGCACGTACCCGTCCGGGTGCTCCGGTAGGGGGGCCGCGATGACGAGGAAGATCGAGGTCGATTGGGGCCTCTGCGAGAGCAACGGCGTCTGCATGGGCATCAACCCGGAAATCTTCGAGCTCGGCGACGACGACATGCTCACCGTGCACACCGAAGAGGTCACGCCGGAGAATGAGGCCGACGTGCTCGAAGCCGTCCGTCAATGCCCGCGGCAGGCCATCGCGATCGTCGGAGAATAAAACGGCTTCAGAAGCCGGAGAGGATGACCGCGTTGCAGTCCGCGGCCGCCTGACGCAATTTCGCCGCCTTCTGGTAGCCCTCGGATTCGTACCACGCACGCGCGGCCTCGACCGATTCGAACTCCAGCACCACGGTCTGATCGCCGTGCCAGCTGCCTTCGATGACCTTGGGCGCGGTGTCCACCGCGAGAATGGTGGCCCCACTCATCGCCGAGCCGGCGGCCTGGGCGTAGGCCTTCATGCCCTCCGGGTCCTTGATCGCCTCGGTGAGGATGACGTATCCCTTGGCCATTGAATCTCCTTGCGTCGATGCGGATCTGATCAGTTCTCGTCTTTGACTTCGGAGATGGCCTGCTCCGGGCAGCACTGGATGGCTTCCTGGGTGGCGTCCTCGAATTCCGTTGGGACGTCGGAATCTATCGACACGGCGTAACCATCGTCGGTGAGGCTGAACACGTCCGGGCACAGCGTGAGGCACATCCCGTGGCCGCGACAGCGTTGGTCGTCTACCCAGACCTTCATGCCAGCGTGAACTCCAAGTGCAATTCGGTCAGCCCGCGCAGGATATACGTCGGAACATATTGGTAGCGGCGGTCGTTCGCCGGGCCGTGGAAGTCCTCGTTGATCCTGATGTCGGTTGTGCGGTCCAGCAGGCGCTCGATCGCCACCCGGGTCTCGGCCCGCGCCAGCGGCGCGCCGGGGCAGCTGTGGATGCCGCGGCCGAACGAGATGTGCTGGCGGGCGTTCTTGCGGGCCGGGTCGAAGCTGGCAGGGTCCTCGAACCGGCGCGGGTCCCGGTTCGCGGCGGCCTGCACGATCATCACCGTGGTTCCGGCGGGCAGGTCGACGCCGCCGACGTTGACGGGTCGCCGGTTCATCCGGAAGTCGCCCTTGACCGGACTCTCGTGGCGAAGCGACTCCTCGATGAAGTTGGGCAGCAGGCTGCGATCCTTGCGCAGCTGCGCCTGGATGTCAGGCCGCTCACCGAGCGTCTGCAGCGCGGCACCGAGCAGCCGCACGGTGGTCTCCTGGCCCGCCGAGAAGACGTTGGCAGCGACGCGGGCGACGTCTCCGACCTCCGGTGTCGAGCCGTCCGGGAAGGTGGCGGTGGCCAGGCCGGTCAGCACGTCGTCGCGGGGATTGGCGCGGCGGTCGGCGACATAGTCGGAGAAAAGGCCGTACAGGAATTCCAGTGGGCTGTGTGACAGCGACTCCTTGCCGGTGCCCCCGACGCCGCCGCCCGCGTGCTCGGCGATGCCCTTGACGAACTTGTCGCGGTCCTCCATGGGCACGCCCAGCAGGTCGGCGATGACCAGCAGCGTGAACGGGCTGGAGAAACCCTTGATCCATTCGCCGTGCCCGGGTGCCAGGAAGTCGTCGAGCGCCTGATCGGCGAGCGCCCACATGGCGTCCTCGTTCTCCTTGAGGCGCTTCGGGGTGATAAGCCGCATCAACAACGAGCGGTGGTTGGTGTGGGTCGGCGGGTCGAGCGTGGGCAGTTGGTCGCTGAAGGGCAGCTCGTCGCGATGCTCTTCGATCAGCTCGGTGAGGTCACTGTCGCCCAGACCTTCGAGGCTTACCGGAAAGCCGGGGAACGGTCCCGTCACCGAGATGCACGAGGACCACGTCTCGGCGTCGTTCAAGACCGCGCACGCCTCGTCCCAGCCGGTCACCATCGTGATGCCGTGGTGGTCCTCCCGCGTCACGGGGCACTGCTGCCGCAGCGACTCGTAGTAGGGGTAGGGGTCCTCGATGAGCTCTTTGCCACGGAAGAAGTCCATCGTGGAGAAGTCGTTCGCCATCTTGCTCCGTTCGAATCTCAGCAGTGAGAATGGGCCTCTCAGAGATGAGTATTAGATTTCCACACGGCACGATCGTCGTCAACGACGGCCCCCTGCCGCGGCGGGGATTTATCCCCTAAGTCAGCTCGCGGGGACCAGGTCGGCCGCGACCGACGGCCACGCGAGCAGCCCGCTCCGGAAGGTCTCGGTGTGGCCGACCGATCCGGGCGGTGTCCCCGTGCCATTCAGCGCGGCGGCCAGCGCCCGGCCCTTGAAGATCTGTGCGGCCGAACTCAGCCGGTGTTGCACCAGGCCGACGCTGTCGTCGAGCTCGGCCGGCCACGCCTCGCCCCACAGCGTGACCTCGGTGGCGCCCTGGTTGAGCGCCTGCAATACGCCCTCGCGCACCTGCGAATCGCAGCCGAACAGGTCCGATGCCACCGCCAGGGCCTGGGGGTGGGGACGGGCGTCGACCGAGGCCAGGGCGTCTTCGAGGTCCAGGGTCTTGGCGCCCAGGATCTGCAGTGGACGCTGGTCGGGGTCGTCGCCGGACTCGGTGAGGAGCACGGTCACGTCCCAGCCGGCCATCGCTCGGTCGAAGAGCCAACCCCCGGCGAAGCGCACCACGTCGGCGACGTCGGAGGCGACGACGTCGAGCCGGTACCTCATGTCGTGGTCAGCGGCTGGTTGGTCGGCGCGAAGTCCCGCGCCAGTGTCTCGGCGTACTGCTTGAACACCTCGGTCAGCGGTATCGAAGGATCGAGCAACCATAGGGTTTCCATTCCGTGTATGAAGGCGAGAATCTCGACCGCCTTGACTGCGGGGTCTATGTCGACGCGATACGAGCCGTCGGCCTGGCCGTTCCGGATGGCCGCGGCCACGATCTCGGAGGCGGCCTGCTGCCGGGCCAGCATGCGATCGTGCAACGGGGCGTCGGGAAGGATGCTCTCGACCAGTAACACCGTGAACGTGCTCAGCAGCTCCGGGGCACGGTCGAAGCGCTCGGCGACCTGGGAGATCTGGCTGAGCAGGTCGCCCGCCCGGTCGGCATGCGATTCGTCGTCGAGGTCGCGGGCGTCCAGGACCGCGTGCAGCAGCTGTTCCTTGGACTCGAAGTGGTGCAGCAGCCCCGCGGGGGTGACACCCGCTTCACCGGCGATCTGGGCCAGCGTCGTGGCGCGCCAGCCGTTGCGCGTGAGCAGGCGCTGCGCCACCTCGAGGATCCGCTGTTTGCGGTCCTCACCCTTGGCGAGAAGCGTGTCGTATCGGCGTGCGTCGGGCACCGGACTCCTTTGACCGATTGGTGGGCTGAACCAACCTAGTGAACACACAGTAAGTTGGTTTGGCCGCAGTGACAAGGCTCACCGGTGGTTGGTGATTTGCGGCCCAGGTCAGGCCGGTGCGGCGGACCGCTAGGTAAGCAGCTCGACCAAGGTGGCGTTGGCCGTGCCGCCGCCTTCGCACATGGTCTGCAGCCCGTAGCGGATGCCGTTATCGCGCATGTGGTTGACCATCCGCGTCATCAGCACCGCCCCGGAGGCCCCCAGGGGGTGCCCCAGCGCGATGGCGCCGCCCAGCGGATTGACTAGCGCCGGATCGGCACCGGTCTCGGCCAGCCAGGCCATCGGGACCGGCGCAAAGGCCTCGTTCACCTCGAACGCGCCCACCTCCGGCAGCGCGACGCCGGCCTTGGTGAGGACCTTCTCGGTCGCCGGAATGGGGCCGGTCAGCATCAGCACCGGATCCGCTCCGGTGACCGCACCGGCGCGGTAGCGCACGATCGGCGTCAGGCCCAGCTGCACCGCCATCTCGGACGTGGTCACCAGCAGCGCCGCGGCGCCGTCGGAGATCTGCGAGGAATTGCCCGCGTGGATCACGCCGTCGTCGACGAACGCCGGCTTGAGTCCCGCCAGTTTCTCCACGCTGGTCCCCCGCCGCACCCCCTCGTCGACGTTGACGATGGATCCGTCCTCGACGAAGACCGGGACGATCTGGACGATGAACGCCCCTGAGTCCAGCGCGGCCGCGGCGCGCTCGTGGGACTGCGCGGAGTACTCGTCGACCTGGGTGCGCGAGAAGCCCCACTTCTTCGCGATCATCTCCGCGGAGATGCCCTGGTTGAAGGAGAAATCGTCATAGCGGGCAAGGGCCTTGGGGCCGTAAGGCATTCCGGTCGCCCTGGCCGAACCCAGCGGGACGCGACTCATCACCTCGACGCCGCCGGCCACGACGACGTCCTGCTGGCCGGACATCACCGCCTGCACCGCGAAGTCCAGGGCCTGTTGGCTGGAGCCGCAGGCCCGATTGACCGTGGTACCGGGGATGGTCTCCGGCCAGCCCGCGGCCAGGACGGCGTAGCGCCCGATGTTGCTCGACTGGTCGCCGACCTGGGACACGCATCCCCAGATCACGTCGTCGACGATCTGCGGATCGACGCCGGAGCGCTCCACCAGTTCGTTGAGAACGACCGCGGACAGGTCGGCGGCGTGCATGCCGGAGAGCCCGCCGTTTCGCTTACCGACCGCCGTGCGCACCGCCTCGACGATGACCGTCTCCCGCATATCCCTACTCCGATCGCTCGTCGTCAGATTTTGACAGCGCCCAGCGCCCAGTAAACGTCGGCTCTCGCTTCTCCGCGAAAGCGGCATAGGCGGCCGCAGCATCCGTTGTCGCGAAGTTGCCGATCTGCGCGCGCGCCTCGTTGGCCAACGCGTCGCGCATGGTGCGGTCGGCGTTCTCGTTCAGCAGCGCCTTGGTCTGGGCGAGCGCGAACGGCGGGCCGGCCGCCAGTCGGCCGGCGAGGTCGTCTACGAAGCCGTCTATCTCGGCGCCCGACACCACCCAGGTCACCAGGTTCAGCGCGAATGCCTCTGCGGCATCGATGGTTTCGGCGAGCAGCGCGAGCCGCTTCGCCTGCTGCAGGCCAACCAGCTTGGGCAGCAGCCAGGAACCGCCGAGGTCGATCGACAGGCCGCGCTTCGAAAAGATCTGCGAGAAGGTCGATTCCGGCGTCGCGACGACCAGATCGCAGCCCAGCGCCAGATTCCAGCCGGCGCCGACAGCGACACCGTTCACCTTGGCCACTGTCGGGATGGGGAGTTCGTGCAGGGCCAGCGCCACGTCGGTCAGGCGCTGCAGCTTGTATTTCGGATGTACGTCGTCGGGGACCGAGATGTCGGCGCCGGAACAGAAGCTGCCACCGGCACCGGCGATCACCACCGCGCGCACGGCGCGGTCACGGCCGGCCTCGTTGAGCGCGTCCCGCAACGCGATCCACAGCTCCGGATTGATGGCGTTCTTGCGGCGCGGACGGTTGAGCGTCAGCGTGCGGACCCCGCCGCTGTCTTCCGACAGCAGGACGGGGTCATCGGTGGTGCTCAATAGCTCCTCGGCAGTTTCAGCACGTTGGCACCCAGGAAGTTCAGAATCATCTCCTGGCTGACCGGCGCGATCTTCATCAGCCGGGCCTCACGGAAGTAGCGCGTGATGTGGTACTCCTCCGCGTAGCCCATGCCGCCGTGCGTCTGCAGGGCGCGGTCGGCGGCGGTGAAACCAGCGTCGGCGCACAGATACTTCGCGGTATTCGCCTCGCGCCCACAGGGTTTGCCCTTGTCGTACAACCAGGTGGCCTTGCGCAACATCAGTTCGGCGGCGTCTAGCTGGGCCAGTGAGTCGGCGAGCGGGAACTGCAGGCCCTGGTTCATGCCGATGGGCCGCCCAAAGACCTCGCGCTCGTTGCCGTACTTGACCGCCTTTTCCAGCGCCACCCGGCCGATGCCGAGCGCCTCGGCCGCGATCAGCATCCGCTCGGGATTGAGGCCATCGAGGATGTACTGAAATCCCTTGCCCTCCTCGCCAACTCGGTCCTCGACCGGGACCTCGAGGTTGTCGATGAACAACTCGTTGGAGCTGACGGCGTTGCGGCCCATCTTGCGGATCGGACGGATGTCGATGCGGCTGCGATCGAGGTCGGTGAGGAACAGCGTCATCCCGTCGGTCTTCTTGGTGACCTCGTCGTAGCTCTTGGTGCGGGTGAGCAACAGGATCTTGTCGGACTCCATCGCCTTGGAGATCCACACCTTGCGACCGTTGACGATGTACTTGTCCCCGTCCCGCTTCGCGAACGTGGTGATTCGCGAAGTGTCAAGCCCTGCACCGGGTTCGGTCACGCCGAAGCAGATGTGCACCTCGCCGTTGGCGACGGTGGGCAGGGTGCGCGCCTTGAGTTCGTCGGAGCCGTGCACCACGACCGGCTGCATGCCGAAGATCGACAGGTGGATTGCGCTGGCCGCGTTCATCGCACCGCCGGACTTGGCGACCTCTTCGAGCAGCAGTGTGGCCTCGGTGATTCCGAGGCCATGGCCACCGTACTCGGTCGGGATCGTCATGCCCAGCCAGCCGCCGTCGGCGATCGCCTTGTAGAACTCGGCCGGAAATTCGTGCGCCTGGTCCTTCTCCATCCAGTACTGATCGTCGAATTTCCGCGCCAGCTCGGCGACCGACTTGCGGATCAGCTCCTGGTCGTCGGTCAGCTCAAAATTCATTCCGTCGCCGGCCACTGCCAGATCTCCTTTCAGCGCGAGCAGACGCAGAATCGCACGATTGCCACCCGAACAATGTGATTCTGCGTCTGCTCGCCGGGGCCCGCCTACTTAAGCCCTGTCAGTCCTTGTTGCCGGTAAGGGCTTTCGCGTTCGCTGCGAAGTCCGCGAAGGACCCACCACTCCGGCTGTCCTTGCTGTGGCCCGCCGCCTTGATGGACACGTCGTGTCCCTCCGCCGCCTTGCGCAACGCGCCGACAGTAGCCTGCTCGCGCGAGATGTGGGTGAACGGGTCGAACGAGTACCACCGCATCGCGTTCTCGTAGGTCATCTTGTTGATCTCGTCGTCCGGAACGCTGTTCAGCGACAACACATCCCACAGCTCTTCGGGCGCGCCCGGCCACATCGAGTCGCTGTGCGGGTAGTCGGCCTCCCAGCAGATGTTGTCGATGCCGATCATGTTGCGGAGCGCGACGCCGACCTTGTCGCTGATGAAGCAGGTCAGGAAGTGGTCGCGGAAGACCTCGCTGGGCAGCTTGCCCTTGAAATCCTGGTGGGTCCAGGTGGAGTGCATCTCGTAGGTGCGGTCGGCGCGCTCCAGGAAGTACGGAATCCAGCCTGTCCCGCCCTCGGACAGCGCGACCTTGAGGTCCGGGTACTCCTTGATCGGCCGCGACCACAGCAGGTCAGCGGCGGCCTGCACGATGTTCATCGGCTGCAGCGTGATCATCACGTCCATCGGGGCGTCCGGCGCGGTGATCGCCAGCCGACCCGACGACCCGATGTGCACGTTCATCACCATGTCGGTGTCGCACAAGGCTTTCCACAGCGGGTTCCAGTACTCGTCGTGGAAGCTCGGGTAACCCATCGCGGCCGGGTTCTCGGTGAAGGTCAGCGCGTGCACGCCCTTCTTCGCCACCCGGCGCACCTCGGCGGCGCACGCCTCGGCATCCCAGATCACCGGGATCGCCATCGGGATGAACCGGGCGGGGTAGGCGCCGCACCACTCGTCGATGTGCCAGTCGTTGTAGGCCTGCACGAGCGCGATCGAGAAGTCGTGATCGTCGGTGGCGAACAGCCGACCGGCGAAGCCAGGGAACGATGGGAAGCAGATCGAGGCCAGGATGCCGCCGGCGTTCATGTCCTTGACGCGCTCGTCGACGTCGTAGCAACCCGGCCGGATCTCGTCGAGCCCCGTCGGCTCGATGCCGTACTCCTCCTTGGGCCGGCCGGCGACCGCATTCAGCGCGACATTGGGAATCACCGTGTCGCGAAACTTCCACATGTCGGAGCCGTCATCGTTGTGCACCAGCCGGGGTGCGTCGTCCTGGTACTTCTTCGGCAAGTTGTTCTTGAACATGTCCGGCGGCTCGACGGTGTGGTCGTCGACACTGATCAGCATCATGTCTTCTTTGTTCATGAGCGTTCCTCTCCATCGAGTCCACTTGCAGTCTGCCCCCACAACGTCGGCTTGCCAACGTGGGCCGTCTACCTGTCGAAAACTATCTTCTCGCCAGGCGAGAATCAACATCCCCGCCAGCGTCACGGTGGCCCCAGCAAGCGTCGCGGCGCTTGTCGCCGGGGCGCAGATAGCCCCCTCACGTGCTGCTATGCGACGATAGAAGTGCCGACACCGAGGCCCTACCAAAGTCCGAAACAAAAATTTGGTGTCATGGGCGCCGGCCCGTCCGCCGGGACCGCCGACAACTGCCTCCGAGCAGCGCTTCGGCCGCTGGGCGCGGGCCGCGAACCCGCTCTTATTGACCAGAAGAGCGATTCGTGCAAGTCTGTTGGTTGTAAATGAGAATATGATTCTCTTCCGCCGAGAGGACCCTCACGATGCGCTTGCAGCCGCTCCCCGCTGACCAGTGGGACGAGGCTACCCAGCAGGCACTTTCGGCGATGCGCGGCGCGGCCACCAACAACGCGCTTTCCACGCTCGCTCACCACCCGGCGCTGGCCAAGGCGTTCCTTCGGTTCAACGTCCACCTGTTGATGACGTCCACTCTGCCGACGCGTATCCGCGAACTGGCCATCCTGCGCGTCGCGCATCGCCGCGAATGCGAGTACGAGTGGTCGCACCACGTCAGCATGGCCAAGGATGCGGGCGTCACCGACGAGGAGATCGCCGCGGTGCAGCGTGGCGAGGCCTCCGACGAGTTCGACCGCACGGTGCTCACCGCGGTCGACGAGCTGGACGAGAAATCACAGTTGTGCGACCAGACCTGGGCGGCCCTGGGCGAGCGTCTCGACGACCAGCAACGCATGGATTTCGTTTTCACGGTCGGCTGCTACGCCCTGCTGGCCATGGCTTTCAACACTTTCGGCATTCAGCTCGAGCACGACTAGACGGATCAGAGAGGTAATACCGTGGCTCACTTCCCCAAGCCAGCCGCCGGCAGCTGGACAGAAAACTATCCCGACCTGGGAACCGCGCCGGTCGATTACACCGACTCGATCGACCCGGCGTTCTTCGAGGCCGAGCGCGAGGCGGTCTTCAAGAAGACCTGGCTGAACGTCGGTCGGGTCGAGCGACTGCCCAAGACCGGCAGCTACTTCACCAGGGAACTGCCGTCAGCCGGTAAGGGCACCTCGGTGATCATCGCCAAGACCAAGGACGGGACCGTCAAGGCGTACCACAACGTGTGCCGCCACCGCGGAAACAAGTTGGTGTGGAACGACTTTCCCAGCGAGGAGACCTCCGGCACCTGCCGGCAGTTCACCTGCAAGTACCACGCCTGGCGCTACAGCCTCGATGGCGACCTGACCTTCATCCAGCAGCCAGAAGAGTTCTTCGATGTCGACAAGTCCAACTTCGGCCTGGCGACGGTCCGCTGCGAAGTGTGGGAAGGCTTCATCTTCATCAACTTCGACGAAAACGCGGCGCCGCTGATCGACTACCTCGGGCCGCTGGCCAAGAGCATCGAGGGCTACCCGTTCGGCGAGATGACGGAGACCTACTCCTATCGGGCCGAGGTCGGCAGCAACTGGAAGCTGTTCATCGACGCGTTCATCGAGTTTTACCACGCGCCGATCCTGCACCAAGGCCAGTACACCAAGGAAGAAGCCGCCAAGATCCAGAAGTTCGGCTATGAGGCGCTGCACTACGAGCTGGCCGGCCCGCACAACTTGCAGTCGACCTGGGGTGGTCAGGCGCCGCCCCCGGACATGTCCATGGTCAAGCCGCTGGATCAGGTGTTGCGCAGCGGGCTGTTCGGTCCGTGGGACAAGCCGGAGATCATGCAGAACTTCGAGCTGCCGCCGGGCGTCAACGTGAAGCGGGTGCCGCAGTGGGGCATCGACTCGTGGCTGTTCTACCCGAACTTCATGCTGCTGATCTGGGAGCCGGGCTGGTATCTGACCTACCACTACTGGCCGACCGCGGTGGACAAGCACATCTTCGAGTCGTCGCTGTATTTCGTGCCGCCGAAAAACGCGCGGGAACGGCTGGCCCAGGAATTGGCCGCGGTGACGTTCAAGGAGTATGCGCTGCAGGACGCCAACACCCTGGAAGCCACCCAGACCATGATCGGCACCCGGGCCGTCAAGGAGTTCCTGCTGTGCGACCAGGAAGTCTTGATCCGCCACCTGCACAAGACCACCGGTGACTACGTGAAGGAGTACCAGCGCAATGGCGTTACCGTCTGAATTCGCGGCCCTGGAGCCCTTTTTGGATTGGGATCTGGCCACCGAGCCCGAGCGCTACGCCAAGCGGCTGGCCTCGACGATGCCCGAGATGCAGGCCTTCTACGATGTCGCGTTCCCGAAGCTGAACGACGTGATCGCCTACTGCGACAAGTTTCCGCTGGACGACTTGCCGGACGACGCGAAGAGCCTGATGCACATCATGCAATCGTTGGTCATGGTGTCCTTCCCGATCGAGGCATGGAAGCAGCCGCGCGTACCCGACAGCGGTGCGGCGTGGGTCGAAGTACTCCGGGAACCGGTGATCTAACCGGTGCTGACGCTCAAGGCCGCTGGGCTGCTCGACGTCGACGCCGGTGAGATCGTTCGGCCCGGCATCGTGGCGATCGACGGCGAACGGATCGTCGGCATCGGCGGTGAGCCGGAGGGCGAGATCATCGATCTCGGCGACCAGATCCTGTTGCCGGGCCTGATGGACATGGAGGTCAACCTCCTGATGGGCGGGCGCGGCGAGAAGCCGGGACTGTCCCAGGTCCAGGACGACCCGCCGACGCGGGTGCTGCGCGCGGTCGGCAATGCCCGACGCACGCTGCGCGCCGGCTTCACCACGGTGCGCAACCTGGGCCTGTTCGTGAAGACCGGCGGCTACCTGCTGGACGTCGCACTGGGTAAGGCCATCGACGCGGGCTGGATCGAGGGGCCGCGCATCGTCCCGGCCGGCCACGCGATCACGCCCACCGGCGGGCACCTGGACCCGACGATGTTCGCCGCGTTCATGCCGGGCGCGCTCGAGCTCACGGTCGAAGAGGGCATCGCCAACGGAGTCGACGAGATCCGCAAGGCCGTGCGGTACCAGATCAAGCACGGCGCCCAATTGATCAAGGTGTGCGTGTCCGGCGGCGTGATGTCGTTGACCGGTGAGGCTGGCGCACAACACTATTCGGACGAGGAACTGCGCGCGATCGTCGACGAGGCGCACCGGCGCGGGCTGCGTGTCGCCGCGCACACCCACGGAGCCGAAGCAGTCAAGCACGCGGTCGCGTGCGGCATCGACTGCATCGAACACGGCTTTCTGATGGACGACGAGGCCATCCAGATGCTGGTCGACAACGACCGTTTCCTGGTGACCACCCGCAGGCTCGCTCAGGCGATGGACGTGTCCCACGCTCCGAAGGAGTTGCAGGACAAGGCAGCCGAGATGTTTCCGAAGGCGGAAACTTCGATCAAGGCCGCCTACGAGGCGGGGGTGAAGATCGCGGTCGGCACGGACGCCCCGGCGATCCCGCATGGCCGCAACGCCGATGAGCTTGTCACGCTCGTCGAATGGGGCATGCCGCCGTTGGCGGTGCTGCGGGCCGCCACGACCACCGCCGCCGACCTGATCAACTCGACCGACCGGGGCCGGCTCGCGTCGGGTCAGCTCGCCGATATCATCGCGGTACCGGGAAACCCGTTGGAAGACATCACCGTTACCCAACGTGTCAGCTTTGTCATGAAAGGCGGCAAGGTCTATGCCAACAAGAACTGAGGATTTGGTCGAGATCCAGCAGACGCTCGCCCGCTACGCCGTCACGATCACCCAAGAGGACATCGAAGGGCTGGTCAAGGTGTTCACACCCGACGGCACCTACAGTGCTTTCGGGTCCACCTACACCCTGGACAGGTTCCCCGACCTCGTAGCCGCCGCGCCAAAAGGCCTGTTTCTCACCGGAACACCGGTGGTCGACCTGGACGGCGACACCGCCAGTGGTACGCAGCCGCTGTGCTTCATCGACGGCTCCACGCACGACATGCGGATCGGCTACTACCGGGACACGTACGTCCGCACGGCTGAGGGCTGGCGACTGAAGACTCGCGCCATGACGTTCATTCGCCGCAGCGGGGTGCACGACTCTGGCCGTCCGCACGCCATCGGCCGCCCCACGCCGTGAATGTCGAGGAGTTCCGGTCGGGTCTGCGTAAGTGGCTCGACGAGAACGACTTAACGCCGGGACCCGACCACTCGCTGCAGGGTCACATGCAGCAATTCCTCCGGGTCAGCCGCGCGCTGTACGACGCCGATTGGATGCGGTACGGCTGGCCAGTCGAGGTCGGCGGACTGGGCGGGGACGCGGTGCTGCGCGCGATCGTCGGCGAAGAGGTCGTCGGCCGTCGCCTCGCCGAGCCCGGCCCGTACTCGATGCTCGAGGTGCTCACGCCCACGATGATCGACTACGCGCCACCGGAGCTCGCCGCGGAGATGGTGCCGCGGCTACTACGCGGCGAGGAGCAATGGTGCCAAGGCTTTTCCGAGCCCGGCTCGGGTAGCGACCTGGCGTCGCTGACCACCCGGGCGACGCAGGACGGCGACAACTGGATCGTCAACGGGCAGAAGGTCTGGACCAGCTTCGCGCAGTTCTCCACCCGCTGCATCCTGCTCACCCGTACCGCGCCCGGCCACGACGGCATTACCGCGTTCTTCGTCGACCTGGACACGCCGGGAATCACCATCCGGCCGTTGCGCACGATGCATGGCGTCGACGAGTTCTGCGAGGTGTACTACGACGACGTGGTGATCCCCGGCAGCCGGATGCTCGGCCAACCGGGTGACGGCTGGCGACTCGCCATGGACCTGCTCCCCTACGAGCGCTCCACCTGCTTCTGGCAGCGCATTGCGTACCTGTACTCCCGCTTCGATGCGCTGATCGCCGAGGTGTCCGGCGGCACCCAACACGGCGGCCACGACGAATACGACCTGGGCGCAGCCTATCTCGCGCTGCACATGGTGCGCTCCCGTTCCCGCCTCACCCAACATCGGCTGCGCGACGGGGCGCGCCTGGGTCCCGACACGTCGGTCGACAAGGTGCTGCTGGCCTCCGCCGAACAGCGGCTCTACGACACCGTGCGCGACCTGCTGCCCGGCGACTTGGAGCTCGACGATATGCCGTGGCGCTCGGAGTATTTGTACTCCCGCTCGGCGACGATCTACGGCGGGACCGCCGAGATTCAGCGCAACATCATCGCCCGCCGGCTGCTCGACCTCGGGAAGGAGTGATCGTGGACCTGACCTCAGACTCCGAGGAACTGCGGCTGCTGGCCGAGTCGATACGCACCGCGATGAGCTCGGCTTCCGGCGCCAAACTCGATGCGGCGTTGGGCGATCTCGGTTGGCAGGACATGCTGGCTGAAATCCCGGATATTGCCACTCCCTTGGTGTTTCGACTGCTCGGCGAAACCGGCGCACATGCGCCGGTGCTCAACGACGTGGTGCTGCGCGCGGCCCGACGGGCGTCGGGCGGTGTCACCCCGCTTCCGTTCGCGGGCGGCTCCTGGGTGGTGTGGAACCGCGAAGACATTCCGAGTTCGGCGATCGACAGTGAATTACCGATACATCCTGTCGCAGAAGGTGATTCAGCCGCACAAACCGGGCTGGCCGCCGGACGGCAGGCACTGGGCTGGTGGCTCGTCGGCGCTAGCCGCGCCATGCTTGCCCTGGCGCGGCAGCACGCCCTGGACCGCGTCCAATTCGGCCGTCACATCAGTTCGTTCCAAGCGATTCGGCATCGGCTGGCCGAAAGCCTGGTTGCGATCGAAGGCGCCGAGGCGACGCTGCACACGGCCGCGAACCCATCCGACGACCCGGACGGCCTCGCCTGCCTGTTGGCGAAGGCGGCCGCCGGCCAGGCGGCGCTGACCACCGCGCGGCATTGCCAGCAGGTCCTCGGCGGCATCGGCTTCACGGCCGAACACATGTTGCACCGTCACGTCAAGCGGGCGCTAATACTGGACAGCCTGCTCGGCAGTTCTCGAGAACTCACCAGCGAGGCGGGCAACGTGTTGCGCGCCAAGGGATCCGCGCCCCGGCTGGCGCAACTATAACTCAGCGATTCCCGAATCCGTTGTGACTGCGGATCAATGGCAGGTCGGCCGTGGTGGCGAAGCCGCAGGGCGCGGCGCAGACGGCGGGTACGGCGTTGAGGATCTGCATCCCGGTGGCCACGCTGGCCGACCGGACGTGTTCTTCCATGCTGGCGGCCCGGGTGAAACTGGCCAGGGCGAAAAAGTGCGTGCGCATCGACGGGTCGCCGTCGATGGTCAACGTCCAGCCGTCCTTGGGTTTCGGCCAGTGCCCGGGGTATTCGCCGCCGACCGTCCACAGCGTCTCGATCTCGATCAGTGTTTGACCGTCGCGGCGTCCGGACCAGTTCCACCGTTGCCCGGCAGTGGTTCCAGCATGGAGCACGCGGTCGAAGATCTGGTGATCGGCCTGCGCCGCTACCGCGTCCACGCTGACCGCGACCTCGTCGATGCCCGCGTTGAGCGCGTCGGCGAGGAACCAGACCTGCTCTTCGAATATGCCGCTGTTGAACGCCAGGAATTCGGTGCCGGTGCGGCTGATCGTGTCCACCGGTTGCCCAAAGGCCATGTTGTCGAACGTGATCGACGTACTTTCATAGACCGACCAGTCGGCCCGCTCCTGCAGCGTGACCTTGTCGATCGTGCGGCTCATCCCCGACAACGCCAAAGGCAATACGCCGGAAAGGTTTCCGGGGTTCAGCCCGCTGCCGTGCACGGTTGAGTCACCGGCCTGGCAAGCCCGCAGCAGCCGGTCCCGATCCGCGGGCGCGGTGCGTTGCGGGTGGAACAGGAAGGCCGTCGTGACCACGTTCTTGCCGCTGGCAAGGATGGCGCAGACGTCGTCGATGCTCGTGTTGCGCGGCGTGTACAGCACGCAGTCGGCGTCCAGGGCCAGGATCGCGGCGGGATCGGTGGATGCCGTCACGCCGATGGGTTGCCGTCCGACCAGGGTGCCGATGTCGACGCCGCTCTTGGCCTCGGAATACACCCGGGCGCCGACGATTTTCAGGTCGGGGCGGTGGTCGATGATCGCCGTCGTGATCTCGCCGCCCACCGTGCCGATGCCCCACGGAATGACCCGGATCAACGCGACACCTTCGTTCGCACGGCACGCTCCAGCTGGTTTGCGGCTAGGTTTGCACTGAGCAACCTACACCTAGGATTAGCAGGCATGAGTCATCCGGACGCCCCGAAAAACCAGATCGGCACCACTTCGCTGATCCTGGGCGTGGCCTCGCTGATGACCTGCTGGTTGATGCTCGGCGTGCCGCTGGGCGTCGCGGCGGTGGTGACCGGCGACATCGCCAGAGGCCGAGTCAACCGAGGCGAAGCGACCAATCGCCGGGTCGCGATCGCCGGCATCGTGTTAGGGGTGGTCGCGATAGCCGCCGGGCTGACAGCCCTCGGCTACTACGCCTGGGTGGACTCCAAGGATCCGGGCTGGTTCCAACGGTGCGTGGACGACCCCGCGACGAACAATTGCTGAGCGAGTCGGCGCTAGTTGCGCGGTAGGCCGAGGATCCGTGACGCGATGATGTTGCGCTGGATCTCCGAGGTTCCACCGGCGATCGTGGCCGCGAAGGTGCGCACGTAGCGGTCGAACCAGCTGCTGTAGTGGCTGTCCAGATTCAGCGGGGCAAACGGCGCGGTGACCGCGCGCATCGCAAGCCCTTCCGGCCCTTGAGAGTTCAGCTCGTCCTCGCACGCCCGCTGCATGGCCTCCGACCCGAGCAACTTGAGCACCGACTGGGCGGGCACGTCCTCTTCGCCGCGGGCGGCCTTGGCCAACGACGCCGACCCCATCAGCCGCATGGCGTAGCGATCCATCACCAGCGTGGCGTAACGGTCGCGCTGCACCGGACCGGACGGATGGGATTCCACGCACAGCGCCTGCAGCATGTCGGCGTAATCCATCCACAGCATGGCGCGTTCGTGGCCCAACGATCCGGTCGCTACCCGCCAGCCCTCGTTGACCTCGCCTACCAAGTTTTCGGCGGGCACCCGCGCGTCGGTGAAGAAGACCTCGTTGAAGTCGACGTCCTCGTGGTCGGACACCGATGCGAACGGGCGGCGCACCACCCCCGGGGTATCGGTGGGAATCAGTAAAGCGCTGATGCCCTTGTGTTTTGGCGCTTCGGGATCCGTGCGCACGAACGTCAGCAACACATCGGCGTGATGGGCGCCCGACGTCCACACCTTCTGTCCGTTGACCACGAAGTGGTCGCCTTGCGAATCCGAGGAGCGCACCGCACGCGTTTTCAGCGACGCCAGGTCCGACCCTGCGCCGGGTTCGCTCATGCCCAGCGACGCGGTGATCTCGGCGCGCAGGATCGGTATGGCCCAGCGCTGCTTTTGCTCCGGCGTGCCGAACGACAACAGCGAAGCGGCGATGATGCCCACACCCTGCGGGTTGAAGCTCTGATACATCCGCCGCCGCGACAGCTCCTCCATGTACACGTACTGCTGCAGCAGCGACGCATTGCGGCCGCCGAATTCCGGCGGATTGCCTGGCAGCAACCACCCGTTGTCGAACAGCAGCCGCTGCCAGTGGCGCGCCCACTCTGGCACGTCCGAACTCGAACCAGGTCGCTTCAGCACGTCACCCGACGCGAAGAGGTCCGACAGATGGCCGTCCAGGAACGCCACAAACTCGTCGCGAAATGCCTCGACGTCGGCATCAAAGGTCAGCTGCACAGCACTCCCGGGGATACGCCGGCCCTGGCGGATCAGGCTTTCCGCCTAGGACGTGATTGACTCTTTACGAATGGGCTTCCATACACACGTGTAAGAGAATAATATTCTCGCAGTACGAAAGTTACAATCTCCGACACTACGGCCGCGAGGGGGTCGAGCGCACCGATGGCACGGCGTTCTCCGGTAGAGTCCAATCATGTTCTCCCCTCGCGGCAATCGTCTGAGCCGGCCGTGACCAGCCCGAGCGAGGAGCCGGCCTGGAAGCAGCGGGCCGTCGAACGGTCCATCAAGACCGCGAAACTGCGCGCCGCACAACGCGTCCAGCGCTTCCTGGATGCCGCGCAGGCGATCATCATCGAAAAGGGCAGCACCGACTTCACTGTCCAAGAGGTGGTGGACCGCTCGCGCCAGTCACTGCGCAGCTTCTACCTGCAGTTCGATGGCAAGCACGAGCTGCTGCTGGCGCTCTTCGAAGACGCGTTGAGCCGGTCGGCCAACCAGATCCGTGCGGCCACGGAGAACCATTCCGATCCGCTCGAGCGGCTCAAGGTGGCCGTCGAGCTGCTGTACGAGTCGTCGCGCCCGGATCCGACGGCCAAGCGCCCGCTGTTCACTGACTTTGCCCCGCGCCTGCTGGTCACGCACCCGGCCGAGGTCAAGATTGCCCACGCCCCGCTCGTGGCGTTGCTGACCGAGCTGATGGAAGCGGCAAGTGACGCCGGGAATTTGCGGCCCGAACTCAATCCGCGCCGCCTCGCCGCCATGACGATGCAGACGGTGATGTTCATCGCGCAATCCAGCGGTGGCCCCGACGATGCGACGATTCACCCCATCGACGCCGACGAAGTCTGGGATTTCTGCTCACGCGGATTCGCGCGCTAGCGCGCCGCCCCGCTGCCCCCCCAAGCTGACCAAATAGCGCACACGATTTGCCGCAGGAGAATCGAATTCTCTAATATTCAGAATCACAAATAGCCAAAATGATTCCGCCGTTGACACCTATTGGCGGCTGATGACAGAGTTCTCCGAAGCGGCACGAAACGTCGATCTGAGCGAATGCAAGCTTTCCCCGACGTCCACCGTTCGGGGCTGGGAGACAATGCCGGCTCATCTCCGCTGAGGCGTGCCGAACAAAACAAGAAGGAATGAGGTAGCCATGGCTGGACGTGTTGAAGGCAAAGTCGCTTTCGTCACCGGTGCGGCGCGCGGTCAGGGCCGCGCACACGCGGTGCGGTTGGCCCAGGAGGGCGCCGACATCATCGCGGTCGACATCTGCAAGAAGATCGACACCGTCGATCTGATCGCCGCCTCCACACCGGAGGATCTGGCCGAGACCGCGGACCTGGTGAAGGGGCACAACCGCCGGATCTACACCGCCGAGGTCGACGTCCGTGATTACGACGCGCTCAAGGCCGCGGTGGACACCGGCGTCGAGCAGCTCGGCAAGCTCGACATCATCGTCGCCAACGCAGGCATCGGCAACGGCGGCCAGACGCTGGACAAGACCAGCGAAGCCGACTGGACCGCGATGATCGACATCAACCTCGCCGGTGTGTGGAAGACCGTGAAAGCCGGTGTGCCGCACCTGATCGCGGGCGGCAACGGCGGCTCAATCATCCTCACCAGCTCGGTCGGCGGCCTCAAGGCCTACCCGCACACCGGCCATTACGTCGCCGCCAAGCACGGTGTGGTCGGCTTGATGCGAACCTTCGCCGTCGAGCTCGGCGCGCAGAACATCCGCGTCAACTCCGTGCACCCGACCAACGTGAACACCCCGCTGTTCATGAACGAGGGCACGATGCGGCTGTTCCGCCCCGACCTGGAAAACCCGGGCCCCGAGGACATGAAGGTTGTCGGTCAGCTGATGCACACCCTGCCGATCGGCTGGGTCGAGCCCGAGGACATCGCCAACGCGGTGCTGTTCCTGGCATCCGACGAGGCGCGTTACGTCACCGGCGTCACGCTGCCCATCGACGGTGGCAGCTGCCTCAAGTAGCCGCCTAGAAGGGGCTGCTGTTGTTTTGCCACTCCGCCGATTCGGGCCGCGGCCCGAATCGGCGGGCGTAGTCCTCGTGCATCCGTGCGTTTTTGCGACGGTTGATCTCGTCGACCAAGTTCGGGTTCAGGCCGTGTTGTGCAAGTCGATGCCGGCGCCAAACCTTGTTCAGGGCAAGCGATATCAGCAACGCCCAGATATAGAGCGGCGCGGTCATCTCGGTGTGCACGTAGAGCGAGGCCGGCAGCAGCCACAGCGGGGCAAGCACCACCAGCGGCGGGATGGCCCACCGCAACATGTGCCGGCGGATGGCCCCCTCGCCGGCCAGGTCGCGCGCGACCCAGCTGCGCATCGAGTCGGGTAGGCGCTTGCCGTAGGAATAGCCGATGCGCTGCCAGAGATTGGGTTTCGCGGCGGTCATGGTGGCTCCTTGGGGTGGTGTCAGGATTGCAATGCGCCGGCCGCTTGGGCGGCCGCGTTGATACGGGTGAGAACCTGATGCAGGTTCTCGAGCTCGGCCAGCTCGACACCGAGGCGCGCCACAACGGCGGGCGGAATATCAAGTGCGCGCTCGCGCATGGTGATTCCCCGTTGGGTGAGCTTGACGTCGGTGGTGCGCTCGTCCGCAGCATTCTTGGCGCGAGTGATCAGGCCGAGGCCTTCCAGGCGCTTGAGCATCGGCGAGAGCGTGGCCGAATCGAGCTGCAGCGCCGCGGCAATCTCCTTGACCGACAACGGCAATTCGTCCGCCGCGGGCTTCTTGCGGTGATCCCAGAGCGCCAGCATCACCAGGTACTGCGGGTGGGTGAGACCGAGCGGCTCCAAGAGGGGCCGGTACACCGCCAGGACCGCACGATTCGTGGTCGCCAGGGCGAAGCACACCTGATGTTCGAGCGCGAGCGGATCGATCTCGCGCGCGGTCAGCTTGGCCATACATACATAGTGCCCTAATAGTTAGCGCGCTATCTACATGATGCCTCTCACACCGGCGCCCGCGGGGAGGGAATACGCTCTTGAATCCATGGACGGATTCGAAGGTCGCGGGGCAGTCATCACGGGCGGCGCGAGCGGCATCGGGTTGGCCACCGCCACCGAGTTCGCCCGCCGCGGCGCCCGCCTAGTCCTGGCCGACGTCGACAAGCAGGCGCTGGAGCAGGCCGTCACCAACCTGAAGGCCGACGGTTTCGAGGCACACGGCGTGGCGTGCGATGTGCGGCACCTCGAGCAGATGGTGCACCTCGCCGACGAGGCGTTCCGGCTGCTCGGCCAGGTCGACATCGTGTTCAGCAACGCCGGCATCGTCGTCGCGGGCCCGCTGGTCGACATGACGCACGAGGACTGGCGCTGGGTGATCGACATCGATTTGTGGGGCTCGATCCACGCCGTCGAGGCGTTCGTGCCGAAGTTGCTCGAGCAGGGCAAGGGCGGCCACGTCGCCTTCACCGCATCGTTCGCCGGGCTGGTGCCCAATGCCGGCCTCGGGGCCTACGGCGTTGCCAAATACGGCGTCGTCGGCCTGGCGGAGACGCTGGCCCGCGAGGTCAAGGACAAGGGCATCGGGGTCTCGGTGCTGTGCCCGATGGTCATCGAGACCAAGCTGGTGTCCAACTCCGAACGCATCCGGGGCGCGGACGACGGACTGGCGTCCACCCCCGACGTGACGAGTGCGTTCGGGCCGCTGCCGCCCACGCAGGACGAAACGGTGTCGGTCGACGCCGTGGCGCGGCTGACCGCCGACGCGATCCTGGCCAACCGTCTCTACGTGCTGCCGCACGGGGCCGCGCGGACGTCGGTGCAGCGCAGGTTCGAGCGCATCGACCGCACCTTCGACGATCAGGCCGCCGAGGGCTGGACGCACTAGGTCGCCGAATACATCGCCGGCGCTTGGCCGATGACGCCGTCGGACTCCAGGTCGGCGATTTCCGATGCCGTCAGCCCGAGCTCGGCAAGCAGCTCGTGGTTGTGCTGCCCGAGCAGCGGCGCGGGCTGCGCGTGCAGCGTCGCGGGTCCGGCGGAAAACTTCAGCGGTACGGTACTGAGCCGAGACTCCCCGCTCACCGGATGGTCGACGACTTCGAAAAAGCGGCGGAAGGCCAATTGCGCCAACTCCGTTTGGCGATGCGGCTGCATGACCTTGGCGACCGGAACACCCGCGTCCCACAGGGCCGCGACGATGTCGTCACCGGTGCGGTCCGCGCACCACGCGGCCAGGTGCTCGTCGATGAGGTCGTGATGCTCACGTCTGCCCGCCATCCCCGCTAGCGCGGGATCGGTTGCCCAAGAGGGGTTTCCGATCGACCCACACAGGCCGTGCCACTGCTCGTCGGTTTGCACCGCGATCGCGACCCAGTTGTCGGGCCGCCCGAATTCGTCGATACCGGCACAGCGGTAGAGATTCTGCGGCGCGGCCGTCGGTCCCCGGTTCCCGTCGCGCTCCAACAGTGCACCGTAGGCCGAGTACTCGATGACCTGCTCGGCGGAGATGCTCAGTGCCGCGTCAACCATCGCGGCTTCGACGAACACGCCGTCTCCGGTGCGGCGTCGGTGCTCGAGCGCCAGCAGCACCGCGTTGAGCGCATGCACACCCGCGTTGGGATCACCGATCGAATACGGGTCATACGGCGTGCGGTCGGGGTAGCCGGTGAGCCAACTGACGCCGGATGCGGATTCGATGACGTAGGCGAAGGCCGGGTTGTCCCGCCACGGCCCATCGAGGCCGAAGCCGGGCATCCGCACCATCACGATGTCGGGTCGAATCGATTGCACGGCAGCGAAATCCAGGCCAGCCTGGTCCAGCACCCGCGGCGTGAAGTTCTCCACGATCACGTCGCACGTCGCGATGAGCTCACCCACGAGCTCGCGGCCGCGCGCACTCTGCAGGTCTAGCGTCAGGCATTTCTTGTTGGTGTTCAGGGCCTCGAAGATCGGCGATTTTTCCCACCACTGGTCCTCGGTGATCGGTATGCCGGCAATCAGCCGCGTGCCGTCCGGGCGGCGGGTGGATTCGAGGTGGATAACCTCGGCGCCGAGCATGGCCAGGAAGTGGGTGCCGCAGGGGCCCGCCCAGAACGCCGTCATGTCCAGCACTCGAAGGCCGCTGAACGGCAATGGTTTTGCGGTCCCGCCCGGTTCGGGTCGTGGTGTCAGGTCCGCGTTGCGGTACTGCTCGGTGTGCTCCCCCAGCCGCGGCGCCGGCTGTGGCTCGCGCAATTGCGCGGGACGCAGCCGATACGGGTGGCTCGGCTGCTGAAAGCCGTTGCGGGGATTGCGCACGAAGGACTCGCGTTCGACGAACTGATCAAACGACGTGACGTTCGCCCCGTTGGCCACGGGTGCGTTGGGGATCCGGAATGCCGAGGCCAGTTCCCTGATTTCATCGACCGAGGTGACGGCCAGCCAGGCGAAGATCTCGTCGGCGTAGACGTTGGCCAGCTCGGTGATCGATAGCGGCGACTCCTCGTCGATCCACTCCGGGTGACCGACCATCGCGCACAAGTCGAACCACTGCTGCGCCGTGCCACACCCGACATCCACCAGACCGTCTTTGGCTTGGGCCACTCCGGGGATGGTCGGGCGCCGGGTGTCTCGCCAGGGCCGTCCAAGGAGTTCGAAGTAGGTGACGGGATAATAGGTGAGACAGAGGATCTGGGTTTCGAGCATGGACAGGTCCAGCAGTTCGCCCGCCCCGCCGTCGATTCGGCGGTATCGCGACGTCATGGTGGCCGCGCTGGCGTAGGCGCCCGCCAGGTACTCGCCGACCTGGCCGCCCACGAAGACGGGCGCCCGCTCCTGCTCGCCACGCCCGAGCCCAACGATCCCGCCCGACCACGCCTGCAGGGTGAACTCGGTGGCCGCGCGGTCCCGCCATGGACCTTCCAGACCGAATGGAGTGATCGCGGTGACGGTGAGGTGTGGGTGACGAGCATGAATGGCTTGCGGCGTAAAGCCTTGGTGTTCAGTGACTTTCGATCCATCGGACCAGATCACCGCGTCCGCGGAGGCGAGTAGCCGGTTCACCAGGTCGGTGTCCTCGTTGCTGTCGGGATCGGTGACGACACTGTGCTTGGCGCCGGCCAGGAAGCTGAACAGGGCGCCATCACCGTCGGCCGGGATCGCACTCGAGGCCGACCATCGGCGCAGCGGATCACCTTCTGGTGACTCAACTTTGACGACGTCCGCGCCGCCATCGGCGAGCAACTTCGTGCAGTAGGCGCCCGCTATACCGGTGGACAGATCGATCACCGTATAGCCGGTCAACGGCGGGTCGACGGGCGCCACTATTTCTTTCTCTTCGCTTTGGTTTCCTTGCCGGCGCACGCCTTCTTGCGCGCTTTCTTGCTCAGCGCCCAATCGGTGGGGAACTTGCCGTCGTTGTCCTTGACCGCATCGCCCAGCCCGCGTTCCATGGCGTCATCGAGCATTAACTCGTCGCCGCCGTCCGGGCGCACCTGGGAGCCCATCGACTCGAAGACGGCGCTGAGCATGCTGCCCAGGTATTCACCCTGGAACTGCTTCATGATCTCGAAGAAGACCTTCTGCATGAACACCGTGTCAGTGGGGCGGTTACGCGCGCAGGCCAACGCGTACTTGTCCACCTCGGCCTCCAGCTCATCCCTGGGGACCACGCTGTTCAGGAAGTTGCAGTCGTACATCTCGGCGGCGGTGAAAGCCCTTCCGGTGAAAACCATTTCCTGGAACTTGCGGATGCCCATCGTCTGGGCCCACCACCACATGCGCGGGCCCCAGCCGTAGTAGCGAAACGACGGATGACCGAACAGCGCGTCGTCGCTGGCGATCACCAGGTCGGCGTCGGCGGCCTGGTAGAAGTGCCAGCCGTAGCAGTACCCCTTGGCCTCGAGGATGCTGATCTTCTTGAAGTCCTGCAGGCCGCGGATGCCGGAATTCGGATTGGCATACCACTGGCCCAGGGTCGCGCCGTTCCGAAAGGAGCCTTGCGGCGGATACCTGACTTCGTCTGCGCCGATTCGATATTCGGCGAGCCGCGGACCCTGATCAGCTGCGTCCCGGATCCGCATCACCTCGGAAAGGTCGGCGCCCGAACCGAGATCGTCACCGGCCCCACGGACCACCAGCACCTTGACGTCGTCGTCGACGTTGGCTCGGTGCAAGAGATCCGCATACCGCACCCGCGCCGCGATCGTCGGGGCATTCAGGTAGTCGGGCCGGTCGAACGTGATGGTCGCGATGCGGGTCTTGGCATCCTTGCTATAGCGGATGATCTCCTCCGCCGGCGGCTCAGACTTCTCAGCCATCGCTACGGGTGCCAGAAGGGGCTGGAGGTCAGCACTTCGGGACCATCCGCGGTAATCAGCACCGCCTCTCGCCCGAATACCGCCCCGACGCCCTGTTCCCAGACGTAGCCCGTCACCGCGAGCACCATGCCCGGCTCCAAACGCTCCGCGGCCGCGGTCACGGGCAGGTGCTTCGACACGACGGGCGGGTCGAATCCCATGCCCAAACCGCGGGCCACCGGCATCGGCGGCGCCGGCTCACCCGCCGCCTCGTAGGCGGCCAGCAATTCCGTGGCCCCGAAACCGGGCTGGCACGAAGAGATCAGCTTGGCCCACAAGGCTTCCCAGCGCTTGTGCAGCGCCGCGGCGCCGTCCGGCGTGCGCCTGGTGTCCGCCGGCCAGGTTCGTCCAACCTCGCCGACGTAACCACCGGCCAGCACGCCGGCGGAGAAGGCCACCAGATCGCCGTCCTGGATCCGGCCATCACCGTTGGCCCGGCGCCACGGATGCTCGCGCGAAGTCACCCACGCGACATCCTGATTTGACGGGGTGCTCACGCCGCCTGCCGCCGCGGATTCCAGCAACGCGCCGGCAAGTGTCTGTTCGCTCACCCCTGGCCGTAGCTCGGATATCGCTGCGGCCAAAGAGGATTCGGCTACCGCGATGGATGAGCGCAGGGCGGCTATCTCCTCGGCCGTCTTGATCCGGCGGGCGTCCCGCACTGCCAACTCTCCGTCAACCAGCTGCGCGTTGGGAAACGCGGTGGGCAGGAGCTGAGCGAAAACCGGTGAGAGCGCATCGGTTCCGACCCGGCGGGCGGTGGCCGCGCCCTCGATGCGCGCCAGCGCCGACATGGTATTCATCGGATTCCACGAGATGCCGTAGAGGTTCTCGTGCGGGATGTCCTCGGGAATCCCCTCGTCCCACGTGCTGAGCAGGTGAATGGCGCCGGTCTCACGCACCAGCACACAGCTAGGCCCGAACGGCCGGGTGCCGGCGACCCACAGTTGCTGGGCCCCGGTGACATAACGAACATTGGCCTGGCGACCGAGTACCAGCACATCGAGATCGTGTGCGGCCATCTGGTCCAGGGCCCGCTGACGACGCCCTGAGCGCAGCGTGCGCTCGTCGGGCAGGACTTCAGTTGCCATAGGGGTCGTACGGGTAGTTGGACAAGCGGAGCCAGCCTTCCTCGGTGATCACCAGGACCTCTTCGCTGCGGTAGCCGCCGGTGCCGTCTTCCCACACCACCGGCTCCAGGACCAGCACCATCCCGGGTTGCAAGACAAAGTTTTCGTCGAACTCCTGCCCGAGATCGGTTCCGATCATGGGCATTTCGGCCGCGTTGACACCGATCCCGTGCCCCAGGTAGAAGTGCGGCAGCCACGGCTTGGTGCCACCGTTGGCATTGATCGCGGCCCGCCCCAGATCCGCCGCGGTGGCGCCGGCCTTGGCAACACCCAACACCGCAGACATGATCTCGAACCACTTGTCGAACTGCGCCTGCTGGCGCGGTGACGGGTCCCGGCCGACGATCCAGGTGCGGCCGAAGTCCGAGCAGTAACCCTGGTAGGTGATGCTGACGTCGCTCCACAGCACGTCGCCCTCGGCCAGCTCGCGCTCGGTGCTCAGCAACGGCAGCGCCAGGTCGCCGTGCGTGGTCCACACACCCTCGGCCTTGCTCGGCGGCATCACCTGCCAGATCGGCTCCAGCATGCTGGCCGACGCTCCCAATTCGAAGGCCCGGCGTAAAAAGCTTGCCGACAAGTCGATTTGGCGAACGCCGGGGGCCAGTCGCTTGTGTACCTCGACCATGGCTTCGTCGGTGATCTGGATCGCGGTCCGCACGCAGGACAGTTCGTCCGGCGTTTTGACCAACTTGGCGGCGCTGACAACGGCCGCGGCGTCGACCGGCGGACCGCCGGGGAACAGTTGCTTCGCGGCACGAGACATCGCGCCGGTGATTTCGTCGACCGCGATCACCGAACCGGGCGGAATCAGGTCGGCAATCGTGCGCGCGAAATTGGCTACGCCCTCCTCGAATTCGAGGTAGACGGGCCCGTGCAAGTGATCGGCGGGCAAGTCGGACTCCTGCGATGCTCCCTCGCGGAACGGCAAAAACAGGTGCGGCCACTCGTCGTTGGCCAGCACCACGGCCACCGGCCGTTCCACGTAGGACAGGCCGGCGTCGCCGAGCGGCCAGCTGGCGCCGGTCGCATAGGTTACCGCGTTGTTGCCCAACAGGATCAGCGCGTCGACTCCGCGCTCGGCCATCGCCGAGCGCAGCCGGGCGCCGGTCTCCCGGCGCAGCCGGGCCAGGTCGGGCGTTTCGGGGATCACCAGTCCGCTGCCGGTGCTGGTGCCCAGGTCTGCGAGCGTCTTCACTACAGGCCCAGGAACTTCGTCACATTGTCGCTGACGATCTTCTTCGCGTTCGCCGGACCGACGGCGTCGACCACGGCCTTCAGCGATTTCTCCGAGTAACCGTAAGTGCTTTCGTTGTGCGGATAGTCGCTGGACCACATCACCTTGTCCACCCCGATCTGGTCGATCAGTTGTAGGCCCAGCGGGTCGACCATGAACGACGCGCTCATGTGGGTGTCCCAGTAGTAGCGCACGTCGTGCTCCAGCGGCCGGTTCAACATGTGCTGGTAGGACCCCATCAGATGTTCGGCGTCCTGCAGGGCCCACGGCACCCAGGCGATGCCGCCCTCGAACCAGCCGATGCGCAGCCCGGGGTGATCGTCGAGGATGCCGGTGAAAAGGTACTTGGCGAACTGCTCGCGGAAGCCGTCGATGTTGATCATCATGCCGACCACCACGCTGTTGAACTGACACGGGGTTTTCGGCGGGGTCTCGCCGATGTGGTGCGTGATCGGAAGCCCGGCGGCTTCGATCTCGTCCCAGACCGGCCGCATCGCGTCGCAGCCGTAGTCGATGATGTTGCCGTCGTCGTCCTTGCCCGGGTTCAGCGGCAACAGGAAGGTCTTGAGCCCCAACGATTTCAGCTCTTCCAGTGTCTTCCTAGCGCCCTGCGGGTCCCACCAGTTGATCAGACCGGCACCGTAGAAGTGCCCGTTCGAGCGCTCCTGCAGTTCGGCGATGTACTCGTTGTAGATGCGGAATGCCAGCTCGCGAAGTTGCTTGTCCGGGTAGTGGAACAGCGCCAGGATCGCGTTGGGGAACGCCAGTTCCTTCTCGACGCCGTCGTCGTGCAGCTCCTGGATGCGGGCCTCGATGTTGGTGCTCGCCGCCCCGGGCAGGTCGTCGTATTGCATCAGCACCGCGCTGAAGTCACCGGGCAGGAACGACTGACCCTTGCGCCCGACCTGGTAGGCGCCGTCCTCGTACCAGATCCGGGGTGCCTTGTCCTTCAACTCATCCGGGAAGCGGTCGAAGAAGATGTCGTCGGCCAGCGAGATGTGGTTGTCCGCGGAGAACACCACGGTGCCCGCGGGCAGGCCCACGTCGCTGTCCGCGGCGTGGCCGCGCCGATCCTTCGGTGCGCCATAGCCACCGGGCGGGTAGAGCGAGGCGGTAGTCGTCGTTGACATTATTGACCCTCCATTCGGATCGGGATATGAGGACTAATCTCGGGCTGCTCAATCGATTTCGGTTACCAGGTCACCGGCAATTCGTAGACGCCGTAGGCGAGCCGGTCGTGCTTGAACGGGACCTCCTCGACCGGTACGGCCAGCGCCATGGTCGGGATGCGGCGGACTAACGTCTGGAAGACGATCTGCAGCTCCGCCCGGGCGAGCTGCTGACCCACACACTGGTGCCGGCCGTAGCCGAAGGCGACGTTGCGGTCGGCCCCCGAGCGGTGCACATACAGCCGATCCGGCTCGGTGAAGGCGTCGGCATCCCAGTTCGCCGGCGCCAGATCGATGATGATGCCCTCGTTCGCGCGGATGGTCTCCCCCGCGATGTGGATGTCCTCCAAAGCGACTCGGCGCTGGCCGTTTTGGATGATGCTGAGGTAGCGCAGCATCTCTTCGACCGCGTTGGCGAGAATCTTGGGATCTTCGGCGTCGCGGATGACGGCCGCCTGGTCGGGGTTCAGCAGCAGCGCGAGGACACCGAGCCCGATCATGTTCGCGGTGGTCTCGTGTCCGGCGATCAGCAACCCGGTGCCCAGCTGTGCGGCTTCCTTCACGCTGAGCTCGCCGGCCTTGACGCGCTCGGCAAGGTCGGAAACCGCGTCCTCCGCAGGGTTTTCCATCTTGGCCTCGACGAGCTGAGCCAGGTATTTGTGCAGGCTCATCGCGCCCTTCATGGTGTCCTCGGCGGCGGCGTAGCGCGCGAGGCCCACATTGGCGTGGTGCTGGAACATCTCGGCGTCCTCGTAGGGCACGCCGAGCAGTTGGCTGATCACCAGGGACGGCACCGGCAGCGCGATCGAGGAGACGATATCGGCCGGCTGCGGCCCGGCCAGCATCGTGTCGATGTGGTCGTCGGTGAGGTGCTGGATCGTGGGCCGCAGGTTCTCCACCCGACGGAAGGTGAACGGCTTGGACAGCATCCGCCGGAACCGGGTGTGCTCCTCGCCGTCGGCGGTGAACACCGACCGCGGCCGCTTGTGGACGGTGGACAGCATGCCTTCGTTCCAGTGCGGGAACCCGGCAACGCGGTCGTCGACGCTGACCCGGGAATCCGAAAAGAGTTCGCGCACCTGCTCATAGCCGGTGATGAGCCACGGCATGCTGCCGTCCCAGATCCGAACCCGGGACAGCGGTTTGCTGTCGGCGAGCGCCATGACGTCCGGGGGCGGGGCGAACGGGCAGCGAGCGTCCCTGGCCATCGGATATTCCGGGATCTCTGCCTCGGTTGTGGTGTCCGTCAATGCTTCCGACATGTCATTCCTCGATGTGGATTGCCTGGGCTGGGCACGCGGCGACGGCCTGGCGGGCGCCTTCGCTCTGTTCGGGCGACGGGTGGTCGTTGAGCAGGACGACGACGCCGTCGTCGTCTCGCTGGTCGAACAGTTCGGACGCGTGCATGACGCAGTTGCCCGACGATGCGCAAATATTCTGGTCGACAGTCACTTTCATGGGCTTACTCTTCACTCGTGCGGCGTGACGGGTGCCAGCCATAGGCCCACGATCGCATCGATGAGGCCGAAAGCAGCAGTCCGCCAGGATGATTGGGCCGTTTGCGTGCCCGCGGCGAGCGCGCGTTCGCGATCGGCGCAGGTGTGCATCAACAAATTGCGGGCCATGATGTTGCGCTCGAAGTGGACATTGGCCGGCAGGTTGGGCAGGCAGCGGTTGAAGCCGTCGACGACCTGAACCAGTGACGGCGAACTCAGCGCGCCCTTGACGACGATGTTGTAGTAGGCCGGGTCGGTCATGGCCTGCGCGGCGAAGCGCGCGTACCAGGTCGGGTTGCCGAGGTCGGCCAGGTGGTCGGTGAGCGGGCGGACCAGGCAGGCCACCCAGTCGCGCAGTTCGGCGTCGCCGCCCGACTCGAGCAGCTCGGCGACCATCTGCTCGCGCAGCTGCTCGACGGGTCCACGGTGCTTTTCCTCGATGGCGCGCACCAGGTCGGCCTTCGTGCCGAAGTGGTACCCGACCGCGGCGTTGTTGCCCTGCCCGGCGGCCTCGCTGACCTGCCTGTTGGACACCGCGAACATGCCGTGCTCGGCGTACAGCCGCTCGGCGGCGACCAGTATCGCCTCCTGTGTGGAGCTGGCCCGCTCGGTGCGAACAGCCCTGCCTGCCGCGGTCATTGCCCTAGTCAACCTCGTCCGATCCCTTTAAGTCAAGCGCTTGATTTAAATTGCTCACGTGTTCCACGCCGAGCGTGACGCTGCGGTCACGCTGGGCGCCGAACGTGACGGCAGCGTCACGCTCGGCGGACGCGCTAACCCTCGCTCCTCCGGGGCCGGACCACCTTGCCGGTCGAGGTCCCGCCGTCCACCGGGAGCACGGTCCCCGTGACATACGGCGAGCGGTCCCCCGCGAAGTACAGCGCCGCCTGTGCGACGTCGTCGGGCGTGCCCTCGCGCTTCAGCGGACGGTCGTCGCGCATCCCCTGACGGATCTTCGCCTCGAACTCCTTGAGCTGCTCCGGGCCCATTCCGGCGGCCGACTTGCCCAGGATCGGCGTGGGTATGCTGCCCGGCGCGATGGCGTTGACCCGAATCTCGTAGCGCGCCAGCTCAATTGCCGCGGATTTGGTGAACTGGATGACCGCGGCCTTGGATGCGCGGTAGATCATCACCCCGCCGCCGGCCTGAATGCCACCGATCGAGGTGAGGTTGATGATCGACCCACCACCGTTTTCGGCCATGTGCCGGGCGGCATCTCGGGTCCCGGCCATCACGCCCAGGACATTGACGCCCATGATCCGGTGGAAATCGGAGAGGTCATCGTCGAGCAGGCGGCGCAGCGGGCTGGAGACCGCGGCGTTGTTCACCATGACGTGCAAACCACCGAATTTCTCGACGGTGGTGGCCACCAGAGCCCCGATCTGTTCGGGATCGGAGACGTCGGTCCGCGAAAATAGGGCGACGTCTCCCAGCCCGGCGGCCAACTCCTGCCCCTTGTCGGCCTCGACGTCGGCGATGACGACCCGGGATCCCTCGGCCACAAACCGTTCCACGATGCCGCGCCCGATGCCGGAGGCTCCGCCGGTGACGATGGCGACCTTGCCCTTCAGTTCGTTGACCACCCGACGAGTTAATCCGTGCGCCAGGTATTAAGTCAAGCAGTTGATTTAAGTGAATCGCCACAGCAAACCCCGGCTGATGGACAGCGGCTGGCTATTGTTTGGCCATGAGCGAGGCGGTCTCGACCTTCGGATTGCGGCGCCAATGAATCCCGACAACTTCTGCACCTCCGACCAATGGAGCATGATCACGTCGGCGCCGTCGACGTCGCAGCTCGCCGGTGTGCTCGGCGGCTTCCTGATCACGGCGATCGCCCTGCTGTTCGACCGTGGCAGCCGGGAGGGCGTGCACACGCTGGCGCTGTTCTCGTCGGCGGTGCTGATCCTGATGCTCGACAGCTTCCTGTTCAGCCTCATCAGCGGAACCCAGCCGCCCGACAACGCTGACCGCCAGGGCATCTGCGCGATCGCCTGGACGCAGGGTGATCTGGCGACCGGCATGCTCGCGGCGGGCACCACGGGGCTGTTCGGCGGGCTGGGCTGGATGCTCGCGAGTCACGCCGTGAACAAGGTCCCCTCCGAGGACCCCGCGGACATCCGCGCCTACTGCTTCCTCGCCGACCTCGGCGGGTGGCTGACATTCGGCTCCGCGATGGCGACGACGTTGATCATGAGCGAGACGAGCATCGACTATTTGCATTTCGTGCTCGGCCACCGACCGGCGCTCTGGCTGACGGGGGCGATCGTCGGATTCAGCGCGGCGGTCATCCTGCTCGATTTCGCGTTGGTCTACATCCGCACGAAGACCCTCAACCGCTCGCTGGCGAACACCGCCGAGCCGACGCGGTTGGCGCTGCGGTCGATCAAGGTGGCCACTGTGGGGACGCTGTTTCTCGCGGTCGCCGCGTCATGGCTCGCCGTCAGCCTGGCGCGCTTCCCGATCGGCTGGCTGACCACCCCCAACCGCGGATTCGTCGGATTCGTCTTCGTGCTGGCACTTCTCGTGCCGACGATCGTCTCGACCGCGATCTGCTACTCGGTCGCCAGCACCGACGACGGTCCGGCCCGGCGCTTCGCCAGGCGCCCGTAGGGGTTCCAAACGGCCGTCCCACCGACCATGCTTGTGCCAGCAAACCATCGAGAAAACGAAAGAGGCGTGGTTATGAAGGTCTTGGTCATCGGCGGCAGCGGGCTGATCGGGAAGCAGGTCGTCGCGATCCTCACCGAGCAGGGACACGAGGCCGTGCCGGCCTCGCCGAGCACCGGCGTCAACGCCATCACCGGCGAGGGTCTCGCCGACGCCGTCGCGGGTGTGCACGCGGTGGTGGACGTCGCCAACTCGCCGTCCTGGGCCGACGACGACGTGCTGGAGTTTTTCACCACTTCCACCCGCAACCTTCTCGAAGCGGAGCGGGCCGCGGGCGTGGCGCATCACGTCGCGCTCTCGATCGTCGGGTGCGACCGGCTGCCCGACAGCGGCTACATGCGGTCCAAGGTCGCCCAGGAGAAGATCATCGTGGAATCGGGTGCTCCGCATTCGATCGTGCGAGCGACGCAATTCTTCGAATTCGTTGGCGGCATTGCCGATTCGCTGGCCGACGGCGACACGATTCGCGCGCCGCACGGGGCGTTCCAGCCCATCGCTTCGGTTGACGTCGCGACGGCCGTCGCCCGCGCGGCGAGCGGCGATCCGGCCGGTCTGACCAACATCGCCGGCCCCGAAAAGCAAGGCATGGACGACTTCATCCGGACCTGGTTCGCCGCGACCGGCGATGCGCGCGAAGTGGTCACCGACCCGGCAGCCCGCTACTACGGTGCGGTGATCGACGAGGGCAGCATCGTCCCCATCGACGGCGAAGAAGTGACGGTCTACCCCACCAAGTTCAAGGATTGGGCGGCTTCGCAGTAACGGTGCCGCGGGCGACCGATGGCCGCGTTCAACGGAATTCCTGTCTGAGTCGCCTAACGTCGTTTCGGTAACGGTTGCGCGTTGACTACCGGCCAAGCACGGTATAACTCGCTGGGGACGAATTGACCGACAACAAGGAGCGATCAATGCCGGTGCCACCCACACCCGGGGTCCCCTGCGACGCGGCCCAGCTGACCAGGCGGGGCTTCATCGCGGCCGGCATCGCCGGCGGGTTGACGCTGGCGGGCTGCAGCGGCGCCAAGCCGCAGCCGCCCGGCGCCGCGGCCCAGATGAACGCGGCAATCGCTGCGGCCGAGAAGGCTCGCCCGCACAGCGGCCGCACCGTGACCGCCAACTTGACGCCGCAGGTGACCGAGATCGACTTGGGTGGACCGATCGCCCGCACGCTGGCCTTCGGCAATTCGATCCCCGGCCCGGTGATCCGGGCCCGCGTGGGTGACGAACTCGTTGTCACGGTGTCGAACAAGCTCGACCATCCGACGTCGGTGCATTGGCACGGCATCGCGTTGCGCAACGACATGGACGGCGCCGAGCCCGCCACCCCGGACATCGGCGCGGGCCAGGACTTCACCTACAAGTTCAGCGTCCCGAACCCCGGAACGTATTGGGCTCACCCGCATACCGGGCTCGACGAAGACACGGGCCTGTATCTACCGGTGATCATCGACGATCCTACCGAGGGCAGCTACGACACCGAATGGATTGTCGTCCTTGATGATTGGACCGACGGCATCGGGAAATCCCCGCAACAGCTCTACGAGGAGCTGGTCAGCCCGAACAAGTCCGGCATGCCCATGCCCATGCCGGCCGCGACGCCCACCCCGCCGGTAAGCACGTCCGCCACCTCCACGACCCCGACCTCGACGACGTCCGCGACGTCGAGCACCCCAACCAGCTCGGCGGCCGCGCCACCGCCGCCACCGGAGGCACCGCGGGTCGGAAACAGCGACCTTCTCGGCGGCGACGCCGGGGATATCATGTACCCGTACTACCTGATCAACGGGCGAATTCCGGCCGCCCCCACCACTTTCAACGCCAAGCCCGGTCAGCGCATCCGGATCCGCTTCATCAACACCGGATCCGACACCGCCTTCAGGGTCGCGCTGGGCGGCCACTCGATGACGGTCACCCACACCGACGGCTTTCCGGTGGTGCCCACGCAGGTCGACGCCCTGCTGATCGGCATGGCCGAGCGCTACGACGTCATCGTGACCGCGGCCGACGGCGTCTTCCCGCTGGTCGCGGTCGCCGAGGGGAAAAACGCGCTGGCGCGGGCGCTGCTCTCCACCGGGAAGGGCAGCGCCCCCGACGCACAGTTCCAACCGCCCGAGCTCACCAAACGCGTGGGCACCATCGAGATGTTCACCGCCACAACGCCGGTCAACCTGGGCCGACCCGAACCCAACCTGGACCTACCGGTTGTCCTGGGCGGCAACATGATGCAGTACAACTGGATGATCAACGGCGAGCCCTACAGCAAGACCAATCCGCTGCAGATCCGGCTGGGGCAACGGCCCACCCTCACGTTCGACAATACGACGATGATGTATCATCCAATTCACCTGCACGGGCACACTTTTCAGCTGATCAAGTCCGACGGCACCCCCGGCGCCCGCAAGGACACCGTGATCGTGCTGCCCAAGCAGAAGCTGATCGCCGTCCTGGTCGCCGATAATCCCGGGCAGTGGCAGTTGCACTGCCACAACACCTACCACCAGGTCGCGGGAATGATGACCCGGCTGGATTACGTCTTCTGAGCCGCCTTAGCCAAAAAGTCCAGCAGCAGCTCGTTGACCACTGAGGACTGCTCGATCTGTGGGCAGTGGCCGGCGTCGTCGACCACCGCCGACCGGGCGCCGTCGATCTGCCCGGCGATCTCGGCGGCCCAACCCGGCGGCAGCAGCTTGTCCTTGCCGCCCTCGACGACAAGCGTCGGCACACCGATGCGTTCGTAGGCACGGGTGGCCGACGGGGTCGGGGGCCGCGACGAGCCGGGACGACGGAACCTGGCCGCGGCCACGGCCTCCCACGCTCCCGGCGCGGTGCTCGACTCGTAGCGGCGTCGCACGTATTCCTCGTCGCCGGGGTAGGCGGAATCGTAGAACAGCGCCTCGACGATGCTGCGCATGGCCTCGTAGGTCGCGTCGTACTCCTGCAGCGCCTCAAAGTGCTTGTTCTGCTGGATCTCTCCGCCGCCACAGATGATCGTCAAGCCGCGCACCGGCAGCCGCGGCGCCTCCGCCGTGGTGTCGTTGAGCAGGTTGATGGCGCCCATGGAGTTTCCCACGAAATGCGCCGAGGCGATGCCGAGGAGATCGCAGAACCGGGCGACGTGGCGTATCCGCATGCCGCGGCCGTCGACGAAGTCGATCACCTTCGCCGAATTTCCATAGCCCAGCATGTCGGGGGCCAACACCCGATAGTGCGCGGCGAGCGCGGAAATGGTGCGTTCCCAGCCGAGTTCGGCGCTGGCACCGAACTCGCCGCCGTGCAGCAGCACCACCGGATCGCCTTCGCCCGCCTCCAGGTAGCCGGTGGTCAGGCCATCCACCAGCATGGTCTTGCGTTCAAAGCCCATCACTTGATCGCGATCGGGTTGACCGGGGAGCCCACGGCCCCAATGACTCTCAGGGGCGGCGCGATGAGCTGGAACTCGTAGACACCGTCGGCGGCGCAATCGCCGGCCAGCGCGGTGAGGTCCCAGTACTCGCCGAACATCATTCCCATATCACGCAGGCAGAGCAGGTGCAGGGGCAGGAATACGCCGTCGACTCCGGAGACGAGGTCCTCGACCTGGAGGTTGTCGGAGGCGACCGCCGCGACCTCGTGGTCGTGCAGCCACGAGGCGCAGCCCCAGTCCAGCCCGGAGAAGGGCTCGGTCTTGTTGCCGGTCTGCGCGAACCTCGTCCACCAGCCGGTCCGGATCAGGACGATGTCACCGCGTTCGATCCGCACGCCCTGCGTGCGTGCGGCGTCGTCCAATTCTTGGGGCGTGATCGGATTCCCCTGCTCGAGAAAGACTTCCGCGCCGCGATGGCGAACCAGGTCCAGCAGCACGCCTCGGGAGGTGATGCCCTTGCCGTCGACCTTGTCGATTCCGCAATGGCGGGCGCCCATGCTGGTCACCGAGTTCGCGGGGAAGCCGTTGTAGAGCTGCTCGTCGTAGTAGACGTGCGACAGCGCGTCCCACTGGCTGGCCGCCTGCAGCGGCATGATGATCAGGTCGTCGTTGAAGCGGAACGGGTTGTCGTCGCCCATGTAGCTACTGAGCTGCTTGGCTATCGGGTTGCTCGCCCAGCCCGGCCCATACTGGAGCAGCGTGTTCGCGTCGCCGCCGTCGATGGTCATCACGTGCACGGGATTGTGCCGATATTCGAAGGCGCCCTGCGGGCCCGAGGCGCCGAAGTCCACGCCGAGCGGAAACACCTTGCCGTGCTTGACCAGGGCCGCCGCCTGGGCCGCCTTGTCTTGGGTGATGAAGTTCAGCGTGCCGAGCTCGTCGTCGTCACCCCACCGCCCCCAATTGGAGACGTCACGCGCGACCCGCCGGAAGTCAGTCAAGTCGGCCATGGGCCCGTCCTTCCTCGAGTTCACGGGCGATCGCGGCACCCACGTTTCCGCCGTCGACCCAGAGGACCTGTCCCGTGATGTAGCTTGCTGCACGACTATTCAAGAAGAGCAGCACCGCGGCCTGCTCGGCGGGGTCGGAAACGCGGCCCAGGGGTTTGGGAATGTCGTCGAGGAAGCCCTGCCCGTACGCCGTCCGCAGCTGATCGAGGATCGGGGTTTCGGTGACCCCGGGCCCGGAGCAGTTGATGCGAATACTCTTGGCGCCCAACGGCGTGGCGCTGCGCATCGTGTAGAGGATGATCGCTTCCTTAGACAGTTGATAGCCGTTGCCCAGTTCGTCGGGGTGGGCATGACACCAGTCGATGCCGTCCTGCATCGTCGCGGTGCCCAGCAGCGGCGCCACCACCGCCGCGTGTTCGCGGTAGGCGGCCGCCGCGAGCGACGACACGCTCACGACGGATGACCCCGCGCCCATCCTTGGAACCAGCGCCTCGGTGACGTGCCGCAGGCCCAGGAAGTTGATGGTGGCGACCAGCGCCGGCTCGCCGATCCCCGACGAGACGCCCGCGACGTTGAAGAGCGTGTCGACGCGCCCGCCGACCGACGCTACCGCGCCGTCGATCGAGACCGGGTCGGCCAGGTCGACCTCATGAAACTCGTTGACCGGCAACGATGGCCGGCGTTTGTCCAGCCCGACGACCTCGGCTCCGAGCTCGGTGAGCTGTCGAACCACGTGTTCGCCGATGCCGGACGCACACCCGGTGACCACCGCACGGCGGCCGTCGTAGCGCCACAGCTGGTCGATGTCTACCAAGGCCTTCTACTTCTTGTTCTGTTCTTCCTTAGCCCGCTGAGCCGCCTGGACCCGGCCCTCGTTGATCTCGGCCATGGCCTCAGGAATCTCGCTGGCGGTGAACTTACCGCCACGACCGGTGGGCAGGCCGCCGAAGGAGTAGTTTTCGTCGAATTTCGGTGCGGTCGACTTGGGCCGGCGCGCCTCCACCTTCTCGATGACGGGTGCCAGGCGCTTGGCCTTCTCGGCCACCTGCTTCTTGTCGCGCTCGATGAACTCGGGCAGCACCTCTTTGCCCATCAACTCGATGGACTCCATGGTGCCCTCGTGACTGCGCGGGTTGAGCAGCAGGATGATCTCGTCGACGCCGCTCTCCTCGTAGCCACGCAGGAATTCGCGCACGGTGGCCGGCGATCCGATCGCGCCACGTCCCGGGCCGTAGGCCAGCGTCGGATCCTTCTCGACCTCTTCGAGGTAGCGATTCCACACGCCGGTCCGCCCGGGGGTGTGCACGCCGGTCATGTAGTAGTGCATGATGCCGAACGAGAAGAAGCCGCCGCCCTGCCCGAGGCGCTGCAGGGCCTGCTCGTCGGTCTTGGCGACCATCATCGACAGGTCACCGCCGATGGCCAGGATGTTCGGGTTGATCTGCGGCGTGGCGGGCACGCCGTTCTCCTCGAGCTCCTTGTAGTAGCCGTTGACCCGCTCGGTCAGCGGTCCGGGCCCGGTGTAGGCGAAACTCAGTGCGCCGATGGCCTTTTGGGCGGCCATCTGCACGCTGGCCGGCCGGGTGCAGGCCACCCAGACGGGCGGGTGCGGCTTCTGCAGCGGCTTGGGCACCACGTTGCGGGCCGGCATCGAGACGTGCTGGCCTTCGAACCCGGAGAAGGGTTCCTCGATCATGCAGCGGATCGAGACCTCGAGCGCCTCTTCCCACTGCGCGCGCTTGTCGGCGGGGTCGATGTTGAACCCGCCCAGCTCACCGACGGAGGAGGATTCGCCGGTGCCGAACTCGACGCGCCCGTTGGACAGCAGGTCGAGGGTGGCGATGCGTTCGGCCACGCGCGCGGGGTGGTTCACGATGGGCGGCATGTGCATGATGCCGAAGCCGAGCCGAATGTTCTTGGTCCGCTGGCTCGCCGCGGCCAGGAAGATCTCCGGGGCGGTGGAATGACAGTATTCCTCGAGGAAGTGGTGCTCGGTCAGCCAGACGGTCGAGAACCCCGCCTTGTCGGCGGCCTCCACCTCGTCCAGGCAGTCCTGCATCATGACGTGCTCGTCGTCCGGGGCCCAGGGGCGCGGCAGGGCGAACTCGTAGAACAGTGAAATTTTCATTGCTACCTCCTATGAGAATTAGTGGCCTGGGTGGCTAGATGTTTGGCGGCGACGAAGCCGAAGGTCATGGCCGGGCCGATGGTCGCCCCCGCCCCCGCGTAGCTGCGGCCCATCACCGCCGCGGAGGTGTTACCCACCGCGTACAACCCCGGTACCGCCGTGCCGTCCGGCCGCAGCACCCGGGCATGTTCGTCGGTCAGCAGACCGCCCGAGGTGCCCAGGTCGCCGAGCACGACCCGGAACGCGTAGTACGGAGGATCGCCCAGCGGGTACAGGTTTGGGTTCGGCAACGTCGGGTCGCCGTAGTAGTTGTCGTAGACGCTGTCGCCACGGTTGAAGTCGTCGTCGTGACCCTTGCGCGCGAGTTCGTTGAAGCGACCGGCTGTTTCGTGCAGCTGCTGCGCCGGGACGCCGATCTTGGACGCCATCTCGTCCCAATTCATCGCCGATTTGACGACGCCCGATTCGAGCCACGCCTTGGGCACCTTGCGCCCCGTCGGCACCGGGGCGAACGGGATTTTCGGTATCGGCAGGTGACCCCCGACGACGTAGCGGTTGAACGACCGGTGATCGGTGATCAGCCAGCACGGGATGTGGGTGACCCCGGAGTTCTGGCCGTCGATCATCGCGTGGCCGAAATCCATGTACGGCGCGGCCTCGTTGATGAAGCGCTTGCCCGCACCGTTGACGATGAACTGGGACGGCATCATCCGCTCGTTGAGCATGAATTGCATTCGGCCGTCCGGCCATTGGATCGCGGGGAACCACCACGCCTCGTCGAGCAGGTCGGTGGCGGCGCCCAGCTTCTGGCCCGCGCGGATTCCGTCGCCCATGGAGGCCGGATTGCCGAAGCTCCAGTCCTGGTCCACCACGGGCAGGTGTTCCTTGCGCCAGGCCAGGTCGTGGTCGAAGCCGCCGGAGGCCAGGATGACGCCGGCGCGCGCGGCGATCCGCTGCTTGGCGCCGTTTCGCTCCACCACCGCGCCGGTCACCGATCCGTCGACGTCGGTGAGCAATTCGGTCATCGGCGAGTCCAGCCACAGCGGGATGCCGCGCTCGCGCATCGCCAGCCGCAGCCGGGCCGCCAGCGATTGCCCGATCGCGGCCATCCGCTCGTTGAACACCCGGGCCCGGACCATGCGCGCGACCAGCTTGAGCAGCACGCCCTTGCCGGTCCACGACTGCCTGATCCGATAGAACTGGCGCAACTCCTTGGGGCCCAGCCAAATTCCCCGCGGCGCCAGCGCCAGGGGCTGCAGCAGCGTCTGCTCGTCGGCACCCAGCTTCCGTAGGTCGATGGCCGGCACGTTGATCGTGCTGCCCAGTTCCGACCCGCCGGGCCGCTCCGGGTAGTAGTCGGCATAGCCCGGCTTCCAGACGAATTCGAACCAGCCGGACAGCCCTTCGAGGAATTCCAGCATCTTCGGCGCGGCCTCGACGTACTGCCGGATGCGGGCCTCGCTGACCAGGCCGTCGGTGATGTCGAGCAGGTATCGGACCACTTCTTCGGGGTCCGGGGTGTAGCCGCCCCGGCGCTGCGCGGGCGCGCCCGGCACCCAGATGCCGCCGCCGGACAGGGCGGTGGAACCGCCGAAGTGCGAAGACTTTTCGACCACCAGCACGTCCAGCCCCGACGCTGCGGCGGTCAGTGCGGCCGCCATCCCGCCGCCACCTGATCCGACGATCAGCACATCGACGACGTGGTCGTGGCCGTCGCGGTCCGCGGCGGTCATGTCAGCGTCGCCGTTCTGATGGCGAACCCGGCGATCAGCTCGGCGGCCGGCTTGTAATAGCGCAACACGGTCTGATAGTCCCCCGCCGTCTGCAGCGCCGCGAAAGCGGCCACCCACGTTCTGATTTCGTGCGCGGAGCTGCCACCTTCGGACAGGACGAAGGAGTTCGACCACTGGTCGAAATCGTCGATACGCCCCGCGTCGACCGTCTCGAGGAAGCGGTGGTCCCAGGCCGGGTTGAGCGGTTGCAGATCGCTGTCACCGCCCGCGAAACTCCGGGCCGCTTCCATCACGGCGGTCTGCCGGGCCTGCCGCTGCTCGGGCGTCATCGGCGTGCCGTGCACAATCCGGTCCAGGGCCGCCGGCCGCGCCGTCGCCAATGTCGGCACCGGAGGGCTGTGTGACAGCCCGCCGGACCCCAGTATCAACACCCGCTTGTCCAGGGTGGCCAGAAAATTGCCGATGGCCGTACCCAGCGCCCGGACCCGGTGCATGGGGCCCAGCGGTACGGCGACCGCATTGATGAAGACCGGGATCACCGGTCGCGCGGTGGCGTCCCCGAACAGCTTCTCCAGCGGTTGCACGGTGCCGTGGTCCACGTCCATGCTCGCCGACACCGCGACGTCGACGCCCGCGTCCAGGACGGCCTCCGCGCACCGCTCCGCGAGCTCGGTGGGCACGTCGAGCGGGCCCGCGTGCGTGCCGTAATCACCAACACCGTTGGCGCTCAGCCCGATACAGAACGGCGGCATCGACTTGTAGAAGAACCCGTTGTAGTGATCCGGGGAGAAGGTGAGCACCAGCTCGGGGTCATAGTCGCGGACGAAGTCGCGCGCCTGCGCGATGGCACCCTCGATGTCGTCAAGCAGGTCCCGCGACGGCCCCGGAAGATTCAGGAGCGGGCTGTGGGACATACAGCACAGAGCCGTTGCCACTGTCGACATCACCCCCTCCCGGGATGAGGGTGAGGGCGTCGATCAGCGACGCGCTCAGGTCGGGGGCGAGCTGGGCGATGCAGGCACCCGCGATGCATCGATCGGGACGCAGGAACACCACCGATTCCTTGTGCCCGTCGAACCAGCCTTTGAGGCCGCCGGTGCGATCGCCGACGACGATGACGTCCGGGTCGTCGTGCGCGGCCCAGTGCAGCTGGGTCGACGGCCGCAGGGCAATGAAGTACGCGCCCAACGCTTTCCAGGCCGTGAAAGCCTCGTCGCCGAGGATCTTGCGCGGGTTGTTGTTCCAGCACAGGACCGCGAACCACGGGCCGAGCACGTCGTCGAGCAGGACGTCCTGCTGGGTGCGGGTATCGACCTTCGGCTGGATGAACAGGGTGCCCACCGGCGACAGGGCGCTGCGCGGCTCCTTGGGGTCGAGCGAATGCACGACGGCGCCCTGCTCGTAACGAGGCATCGGCTTGAACCGCATCTCGAGCACATATCGCTTGAGCGACGGGACAATTGACGCGGAGCGCACCAGCAGGTCGCGCGCCGAGGCGACCCGGCGATTGGTCGGCGAGATCACCCGGCCCACCATCGTGGACAAATCGATCATGGCCCGGGCGTGCTTGCGGCGCTCCACATCGTAGGTGTCCAGCAACGCCTCGTCGGCCAGGCCGCGCACCACCGCGGCCAGCTTCCAGCCCAGGTTTGCGGCATCCCGGATGCCGCTGTTGTAGCCCTGGCCCTGCCACACCGGCATCAAGTGCGCGGCGTCGCCGGCCAGCAGCAACCGGCCGCGCCGGAATGCGCCGGCGATGCGGGAGTGATGGGTGTAGACGCGGCGCCGGATCACGTCGACCCGGTCAGGATGCGGCACCATCCGCGCCAGCATCCGGGTCAGGAACGCCGGATCCTCGGCCTGCTCGTCGGATTCGTCGGCGTGAATCATGAACTCGAAGCGGCGAATTCCGTGCGCGATCGAGATTGAGGCGTACGGGCGTTCGGGGTCGGCGCCCACCTCGCTGTTGGGGTGACCCAGCGGGTCGTTGGCGATGTCGACGACCAGCCACCGCGTCGAGGACGTCGTGCCGTCGAAGGAGACATCCATCGTGCGGCGCGTCATGCTGCGCCCACCGTCGCAGCCCACCACGTAGCGCGCGCGCACGGTGGCCGCCTCGCCCGCACCGCCGAGGGTGACGGTGACGGCGTCGGCGGCTTCCTCGCAGGCGGTCATCGGGCTGCCCCAGCGCACCTCGACGTTGTCGAATCTGTCCAAGCCGACCAGCAATTCGGCGTCGACGAGCGGCTGCACGAATCCGTTGCGCTTGGGCCAGCCGAATCTCGCGTCGGGCGGGGCCATTTCGGCAAGGATGCGGCGCTTGGCGTCGACGAAACGCAGGATCTGGTTGGGCACGGTGTGCGGCAGCACGCGGTCGACCAGACCGATCGACTGGAAGGTGCGCAGCGACTCGTCGTCCAGCCCGACCCCACGCGGGTAGTCGATCAGCGTGTCCCGTTCCTCGGCCACCAGCGTGCGGACACCCTGGGCGCCAAGGGTATTGGCCAGGGTCAGGCCGACTGGCCCCGCGCCGACGATGACGACGTCGACGTCCACGCCCTCGTCTTTGGCCTGGTGCCCGTCGTTGCCCATCAGCGCCCCAGCAGGAAATCGAGATGCAGGCGGTTGAAGGTCTTGGCGTCCTCGTACTGCGGCCAGTGACCGCAGCCCGGCATCACCTCGAAGCGCGCGCCCGGGATCATCGACGCCATGCGGCGCCCCTCGGTGACGTCGGCGGTGGGGTCGTCACTGGTCCACAGCACCAACGTCGGCGCGGTGATCGAGCCGTATTCGGTCGGACCGAGGATGTTGCGCGCGCGAATCTCGGGGTCCTGCAACGCCATGATGTCGCTCATCGCGGAGACGAATCCCGGCTGGCGATAGACGCGTTGGCGGCTGGCGACTAGGTCGTCGTAGTCCTTGGACTTGTCGGCCATCAGCCACTTGATGCGCGCCTGAACCGTTTCCCAGGTCGGGTCCTCGGCGGCGGCCATCGACAGCGTGATGATGCGTTGCATCACCACGGGGTCGGCCTGCGAGCCGCCGGCGGTGTTAAGCACAAGGCGCTCAACCACATCCGGGTGGTCGACCGCGGTGCGGGCGGCGACCCAGCCGCCGAGCGATTCGCCGCTGATGTAGGCGCGGTTCACCCCGATGGTGCGCAGCACCGCCATCAGGTGCTCGACGTAGTGGCTGACTTCCAGCGGATGGCCCGGCTTGTCGGTGTAACCGTGGCCCAGCATGTCGACCGACCAGGTCCAGAAGTGCTCGGCGTGCGCCGCCAGGTTGCGGACGTATGCCTCGGCGTGGCCACCGGATCCGTGCAGCAGGACCAGCACCGGCTTGCCCGGATCGCCGGCCCGCAGGTAGCGGGTCTTCACTCCACCGGCGCTGAGATAACCCTGCTCAAACGCGACGCCCTGGAGATCGCTCCAGACGCTTTCGAACTCAGCCACGGTTGCTCTCTGCCTGCCTCTGGTGGAAATCCGGTTCTCGATTTAGACTTACCTCGTGTGCGAATATCGCACATGTACGTGCGTTATATATTAGAGCTTCGCTCTCGACATGGAGGTCTGTCAAGACTGTGACGGCTTCGGGCACCGGCTCCCAGACGCTGGCCAGGGGAATCACCGCGCTGCAAATAGTGGCGGCCTCTCCGACCGGCCTGACGGTGCAGCAGCTCGCCGACCAGATCGGGGTGCACCGCACGATCGCCTATCGGCTGCTGTCGACGCTGTCCCAATTCCGGCTGGTCGCCAAGGGCGAGGACGGGCGCTATCGGCCGGCCGCCGGGCTGGCGGTGCTCGGCGCCTCCTTCGACCGCAACGTGCGCCAGCTGAGCCTGCCGACGCTGCGCGCCCTGGCCGACGAGCTCGGCACCACGGTCTCCCTGCTCGTCGCCGAGGGCGATCAACAGGTGGCGGTCGCGGTGATCGTGCCGAGCCATGTCGCATACCAACTCTCCTTCCACGAAGGCAGTCGCTATCCCCTGGACCGCGGCGCCGCCGGAATCGCGTTGCTGGCGAGCATGCCGCCGCGCCCGGACGAGCGCAGCCTCGTCTCGCGCGCTCGCGAGCGCGGCTGGGTGACGACATACGGTGAGATTGAACCGAATACGTACGGGTTGGCCGTGTCGGTGCATCGCCAAGCGCCCTCCCCACCAACCTGCATCAACCTGATCTCCCATCGGGAGGACGTCGTCTTGCGTGGAAAAGACGCGGTGCTCACCGCCGCAAAGCAGTTGACCGAGCTACTGAGCTGAAGGGATAGCCGTCCATGCCTTGGGACTCCGAAGTCGATGTCGTCGTGCTCGGCAGTGGCGGCGCCGGGCTCACCGCGGCGCTGTCCGCGTTGTCCGCCGGCGCTTCTGTGGCGGTGTACGAGAAGGCCCCGACGGTCGGCGGGACCACCGCGGTCTCCGGCGGCGTGGTGTGGATTCCGGCCCACAACCGTTCTCCCGAAGGCGAATTGACGGAAGCCGACGCGTTGCGATACCTGCGGGCGCAGTCCCTCGGCCAGATGGATGACGATCTGGTCGAGACGTTCGTGCGGACCGGCCCGACGATGCTGGAATTCGTGGAGGGACACAGCCCCCTGCGCTTCGAGGTCGCCACCGGATTCCCCGATTACCGACCGGAGCTACCGGGTGGGCAGCCGACCGGGGGCCGGTCGCTGAGCGCGGGGCCGTTCGACCTGAACCAGCTCGGCGAGTGGGGCAAGCGGATCACGTCATTTCCCGCGGACTGGTCCAACGTCGGTATCGATGCCGAGACCCGCGCACGCCTGCATGTGACGGTCGACGAAGGCAGCGACCTGTGCGTCGCGGGCACCGCGCTGATCGCGGGCCTGCTCAAGGGATTGCTCGACGCCGGCGTGACGCCGCACACTGACGCCACCGCCGAGGAACTCATCGCCGAGGGCGGGGAAATCACCGGCGTACGTATCTGCTTGGCCGGCAAGCACATCAACGTGCGCGCGCGCCGCGGGGTCGTCCTGGGGGTGGGCGGCTTCGAGTGGGATCCCAACCTGGTGCAGGCGTTCTTGCGCGGCCCCATGCACGGCCCGGTGTCGCCGCCGAACAACACCGGCGACGGGCTGCGCATGGCGATGGCACACGGCGCGGACCTGGCCAACATGGGCGAGGCGTGGTGGGTGCCGATCGTGCAGATCCCCGGCGACAGCATCGAGGGCAGGCAACGCAGCCGCAGCGTGCGGCTGGAGCGCACCCGCCCACGCAGCATCATCGTCAACCAGGCCGGGCATCGATTCGTCAACGAGGCCTGCGATTACAACTCCATGGCCGGGGCGTTCCACTACCTGGATCCCCGCGGCGGGTACGTCAACGATCGCGGCTGGATGGTATTCGACTCAGTTCACTTGCAGCGCTATGGATTTCTCGGCATCGCGCCCGGGGACCCCGTTCCGGACTGGTTCTGCGAGTCCGCTGATCTCGCCGAGCTGGGCGCCAAGACCGGCATCGACGCAGAGGGCCTCATCCGAACGGTCGAAGAGTGGAACCGCCATGTCGCGCAGGACGCGGATCCGGACTTCGGGCGCGGTTCCAGTGCGTACGACGGCTATTGGGGCGACGACACCGCCACCACGGCCGCCGGCAAGACCCTGGGGCCGATCGATACCGCGCCGTACTATGCGGTGCCGGTGTCCATCGGCGCGATGGGTACCAAGGGCGGGCCGCGCACCGATCACGATGGGCGGGTGCTGCACGTCAGCGGCGAGCCGATCCCGGGGCTATTCGCCGCGGGAAACGCGATGGCCGGTGCGACGGGGCGGGCCTACGGCGGTGCCGGTGGAACCATCGGCCCGGCAATGGTTTTCGGCTACCGTGCGGGTCACGCAGCGGCGACCGGGAAGTCGGTCGATCTCAAGTAGCGGGGTGCGCCGGCTTCAGCGGCATTTCCACGCAGATGTGGGAGCCCACGGGTTCGTCGAGGATGAGGAACACCCCGCCGGCCGCGTCCACCCGGGTCCGATGGGACTCCAACCCGATGTGGCCCTCGCCCAGGCGGCGCGCCATGGTGTCGGCGTCGAATCCCACCCCGTCGTCGGTCACGTCCAGCACGCATTTGTGTTCGTTGACTCCGAGCGTCACCGAAGCGTGCTTGGCCTTCGAGTGGTGCACGATGTTCGAGAGCAGTTCGCGCACCACTCCGAAGACGATCCGGTCGTTCTCGTCGCGGATCGGATAGTCGATGTCGGTGGAAACCTCGATGCCCGAGCGCCGCTGGGTGTAGGAGGCCAGCTCCTGGACGGCGGCACCCAGCCCGGCCTGCTCCAGCACCGCCGGGTGCAACTCGAAAGTGGCCTGCCGCAGGCTCTGTGAGGCGGTCTGCAGCCCGGCCAGCGCCCGCTCGACACGCTCGTCGCCCGGGAAGGCGTGCTTGAGCTCGACGAGTTCCTGGCGCACGGCCAGCACGTCTTGCAGCGGTCCGTCGTGGATGGACTCCGATATGCGGCGCTGTAGCACGTCCGACGCGGTCATCGTCTGGGCGAGCAATTCCTCCCGCAGCGCGCTCAGGCCGGCGATCGAGCGCGTGTGCCGCTCCTCGATGCGGACGGCCATGTATGCCGTGCCGCACAGGCCGGCGTAGAGCGCAAATCGAAACAGAGTCTCGTCGAGCCCGAATTCGTCCTGCATCAACGGATCTTCAAGCACCGCAATCAGATACCCCACCATCGAGCAGACCAGCACCACCGCCGCCCGCCGCGACGAGACGTCCAGGCCGATGAAAATGGGCAGCAGCATCATGATCAGCAACGGATCGATGCCGTCGGTGGACAACACCTGAAAGACCGTCAACGCCACGACGTCAACGATGGTGAAACCGAAGGGCTCGAGCCGGCCGATCCCGACCAGCCGCCCCCGCCCGAGCCACGCGAATGGGGAAAATGCCCGCGCCAAAGCGAAGAGTGCGACACCCGCGTACAGGCCGATCAAAATGCTTTGCCGGGGCCATTCATACCGGCGGGTGCCAATGACCATGGCGGTGAGCATGAGTCCGACCACGCCGATGCGGATCACGGCGGCGATTCGGTACGAACGCAGCTGATGCCCCCTGCGCGTGCGCTGCAGTTCTGCGTCGCCGATCTCCGTCACCCGATCACCGTACTCATCGGCGCCACCTCCCCCGAGGTAACTTGAGAAATTGCGAATCAGCAAGTCCGGAACTCCCAACTTCCCCTTTGCGGCGTACCGCTAAACTGTCCGCCATGTCCGGCGCAGCAACGCCCGAAAATGTGCGTGTGGTTGTTGGTGACGACCACCCGCTTTTCCGCGAGGGCGTCGTGCGCGCGCTCTCCTCGAGCGGTTCGGTGACCGTCGTCGGCGAGGCGGACGACGGAGCCGCGGCCCTCGAGCTCATCAAGGAGCACCGGCCCGACGTCGCGCTGCTCGACTTTCGGATGCCCGGCATGGACGGCGGCGAAGTGGCGGCGGCGGTGCGCAGCCAGGAGTTGCCGACCCGGGTGCTGCTGCTTTCGGCGCACGACGAGTCGGCGATCGTGTATCAGGCGCTGCAGGCGGGCGCGTCCGGCTTCTTGCTGAAGGACTCGACCCGCGCCGAAATCGTCAAGGCGGTGCTCGACGTCGCGCAGGGTCAGGACGTCGTGGCGCCCGCGCTGGTGGGCGGTCTGACCGCCGAGATCCGGCACCGCGCAGCACCGAGCGCCCCCGTGCTCAGTGCACGGGAGCGCGAGGTGCTCAATCTGATAGCCCGGGGTCAAAGCATCCCTGCGATAGCCGGTGAGCTATTCGTTGCGCCGTCGACGGTGAAAACGCACGTTCAGCGGTTGTACGAAAAGCTCGGGGTCAGCGATCGCGCGGCGGCCGTTGCCGAGGCTATGCGCCAAGGCCTGCTCAACTAGCCGCCGGCCATTCCTCGGGCTGCCGCACCGACTCCGGTGCCTGGCCGACCAGCGTGGCCTTCGCGAAGACCTCGGCCTCGGCTACCAGGTAGCGGGCTCGGCGCTCCACTTCGTACAGGTGGGCGTCGCTGACGCCGCTGGCGATCAGGTGGTCCCTGGTCGTGACCAACGGGTCGACCTTGCCGACATTGTTGAACGGGTTGGTGACCGCGCGCACCAGGGTGGGGCCTTCGTCGGCGCTCGCACGCCGCAGCGCACTCGCGACCGAGTTCCGAACCGCTCCAACCTCATTGCCGTCGACCGACCACACGGGCATCCCCAGGAGCTCCTGCAGGACACCGTCCTCGATCTCGCCGCGCGCACCGCGCGAGTTCTCGACGACGAACACCACCGGCAGCCGCCACAACACCGCCGCGTTGACGACTTCGGCGAAGTCGGCGGAGTTCACTTCGTGCTCGCCGATGACGCAGAGGGTGACCCGACCTTCTTCGGAGAGCCAGTTCGCGTAGGCCTGACCCACGGCGCGCAGCGCCGACCGCTGCAGAGCGCTTGCAGATGACCACAATTCGCCGCCCCGCTTGACCTCGCGCGGGGTCTCCTCGTAACCGCAGTCCGCATCCCGGCCCGCGCCGATCTGCTCGCCGATGCTCGGGCCGAGCGGCATCGCCAGGCCGATCTGCTGGGCGTGCAGGACGTGGGGAATGCTCGTCGTGAGGGCATCGCCCGGCCGCATCGCGGCGGTCGCGCCGATCGCCACGGCCTCTTGGCCGAACGCGGCCTGCACCGGGTCCTTGATCAGACCGTCGATGCGCAGGTCCTGCAGCGCCATGTCGACCAGACGCAACACCCACATGCGCCGGTACAGCTCCAGCTGCTCGCTCAGAAGTGCCGTCGACTGCTCAGTGGTGGAAGTCATCTGCCGCTCTCCTAACTCGTCGCGATGTGTCCGCTATGGGCACCACCAAAAGGTATGACGAATTAGCTGGACAGAACTCCGCCGATCGGATGGCAAAAGTGATGAATGTTGGTGTCCCCCGATCGGGGGACAAGGGGGGCCGCCGGTTTTCCGACGCCGATGTCAATCCTGCAGGTCAGCGGGGGGTGAGAGCAGGCGATCGGCCGCCGCATAGGGGTTATCGCGCCCGTCCACCACCGCCTCGGCAAGCCGGTCGAGGTCGGGTCGCGTCCGCAGGCGGGTTTGCGCCAGGGACAGGATCTGCGCCCGGGCGCGGGCCAGCCTGCGGGCCCGGCTGTCGGTGCGGCGGTGGTCGTCGATGGCGGCCACCAGCTCCGCCACCCCTTCTCCGCGGGCGGCGACGAGGCTGACGATCGGGGCCGACGTTTCGGCCCGCAGGTCCCGGACGGTCTGTTCGGCCCCGTCGCGGTCGGCCTTGTTCACCGCGACGATGTCGGCGACCTCCAGCACGCCCGCCTTGGCGGCCTGCACCGCGTCGCCGGCGCCGGGGTTGAGAATGACGATCGTCGGGTCGGCGACCGCGGCGATCTCGATCTCGGACTGGCCGACGCCGACCGTTTCGAGCAGGACCACGTCATAACCGATCGCGCCCAGCAGGGTGATGGCGGCGGGCACCGCGGCGGCCAGCCCGCCGAGATGACCCCGACTTGCCACCGACCGGATCAATACGTCGGAGTCGTTGATGTGGGCGGCCATCCGAATCCGATCGCCCAGCAGCGCGCCACCGCTGAACGGTGACGACGGGTCGACGGCAAGCACCGCCACCCGATTTCCCCGCTCGCGGTAGGCGCCGACCAGCACAGCGATCGTCGTCGACTTGCCCGCGCCGGGTGGCCCGGTGATCCCCACGACGAGCACCGGCGCGGGTTCGACGCTGGCGAGCACCTCGTCGCGGCGCTCACCCTCGACGAGGCTCAGCAGCCGGCCCACCGCGCGTTGGGATCCGTTGCGCGCCCCCGCAATCAGGTCGGCGATGGATGTGGACACTAGGGGGCCGGAACCTCGATGACTGTCGCCGAGCCCATTCCGCCGCCCGCACACATGGCCGCGACGCCGATTCCGCCGCCGCGCCGGCGCAACTCGTGCACCAGGGTGACCAGCATCCTGGCCCCGGTGGCGGCCACCGGATGCCCCAGCGAGCAGCCGCTGCCGCTCACGTTGACCTTGTCCGGATCCAGCTCGAGCAGCTTGATGGTGGCCACGCACATCGCGGCGAAGGCCTCATTGATCTCGAAAAGGTCCACGTCAGAGGCCGAAAGCCCGGCGCGGGCAAGGGCTTTCGGAATGGCGTCCACCGGAGCCAAGCCGGTGATCGCGGGGTCGACGCCGACGGACGCCCAGGACCGCACCGTGGCCAGCGCGGGCAGCCCGAGCCGGTCGCTGGCGATCGTCAGGGCCGCGGCGCCGTCGTTGGCGCCACACGCGTTGCCGGCGGTGATCGAAAAGCCCTCGATCTCCGGGTGCAGCGGCTTGAGCCCGGCCAGCTTCTCCATGGTGGTGTCGCGGCGCGGGTGCTCGTCGACCGAGAACAGCCCGTGCGGCGTTTGGATGGGAACGATCTCCTCTTTGAAGCGGCCTTCGTCGATCGCGGCGATCGCGTTGCGGTGCGACCGCAGCGCCCAGGCGTCCATCTCCTCGCGGCTGACGCCCGCCTTGACCGCGGCGTTCCATCCCACGGTGATCGACATGTCCATGTTGGGGGCGTCGGGACGGTCGGGGTGGGTCGGCGGGAACCAGTCGACCCAGTCCTCGCCGACTTGCAGCCGCGACCGCGGCGACGTCGACGCCGAGTTCACCCCGCCGGCGATGATCAGCTCGTCCATCCCCGCGCGGATGCTGGCCGCCGCGCTCTGCACTGCGGCCTGGCCGGCGGCGCAGTGCCGGTTGTTGGCCAGGCCGGGCACCTGGGTCAGGCCGGCCGTCAGCGCCGCGTGGCGGGCGATCACGCCGCCGCCGTTGAGCCCCTCGCCCAGGATGACGTCGTCGACCTGCGCCGGGTCGAGGTCCGCCGCCGCCTCGGACACCACGTGATTCGCGAGGTCATAGGCGTTGGTATCGCGCAGCGTTCCCTTGCGGGCGGTTCCGATGGGAGTGCGTAGGGCGGACACGATGACGGCTTCGGGCACGGTTCTTCTCCACTTCGGCGGGCATGCTGCGGCACTTGAGAGCAGACCGCACGTACATGAGAACACTATTCTCTCAGGCCGAGAGCGTGAGTTGCAAGGACGCCGGTACGGCCTCGATCGGCGAGCAGACGCAGAATCGCGTATAACGGCACCCAACTGTGCGATTCTGCGTCTGCTCACCGATCAATCAGGAGGCACGGCCCACCATGACCCAGGTGGAGGGGACGATCGCGGTCCCGGGCGGAAACGTCTGGTTCAAGCGCGTCGGCGGTGGCCGCGGCCGCCCGCTGCTGGCGGTCCATGGCGGCCCGGGGTTGCCGCACAACTACATCCGCTCGCTGGAGCGGCTGGCCGATGAACGCGAGGTGATCTTTTGGGATCAGCTCGGCTGCGGTAACTCCGAACGCCCGTCGAACCCGACGCTGTGGACGATGCCTCGTTCGGTGGCCGAGCTGGACGCGGTGGTTAAGGAGCTGGGACTCAACCGTTTTCACATCTTCGGAAATTCCTGGGGTGGCATGCTCGCACAGCAGTATGTCCTGGACGCGCCCGAGGGCGTCGCCAGCCTCACCATCTCCAACAGCATCGCTTCCATACCGGAATTCTCAAAGATGGTGGCGCGCTTGAAATCTGAGCTCGATCCGGCGACCCAAGCGGCCATCGATCGCCACGAAGCCGCGGGCACCACCTACTCCGCCGAATACCAGGCGGCGATCCGCACCTGGAACGAGACCTACCTTTGCCGCCTGCGCCCCTGGCCCGCCGAGCTCGAGGACGCATTCCGGCGAATGGGCCCCGAGATCTTCGAAACGATGTTCGGGCCGAGCGACTTTCACATCGTGGGGACCATCAGCAGGTGGGACGTGTTCGACCGATTGAGCGAGATCGCGCTGCCGACCCTGGTCGTCGCAGGCAGGTTCGACGAATGCGCGCCCGAACACATGTTTGCGATGCACCAGCGCATCGCGGGATCGCGGTTCGAGTTGTTCGAGTCGAGCGCGCACATGCCGTTCATCGAGGAGCCCGCGCGGTTCGACGAAGTGATGCGCGACTTTCTGCGGGCCCACGACGGCGTCGACGCTGGTCAGCTGCCAGGGTGACCGACGCCACAGCTTTGCGGTCGTTTAAAACGATTGCCACGCCCGGCTCTTTGGGTACGGGTCTAGAGTCCGTCAACTGACTGAAGGGGGAGCCATTATGAGTGACCGCGACAATGGACTCGTAGAAGGCGTCCGGGGCGTCATCGAGGACGCGATCGGCAAGACCAAGGAAATCGCCGGCATCTTGCTGAACAACGAGAGTCTTCGCAAGGAAGGCCGCGCGCAGCAGGACAAGGCGAAGGCGCAGCGCGACGTCGCCAAGAAGGAGGCCCAGGCCGAGGCGGCGCGTGGCGCCGAGAAGACGGCCGAGGCCCGCGAAAAGGCCGCCGCTAAGAGCTAGTCACCCACGGTAGAGGACTGGGCCGCGATCTCGCGGCTCAGTTCTTTGCCGCGTTGAACTTGGCGACGTTGGCCCGGAAGTCTTCGGTCAGGAACGACTGGCTCTCGGCCGAAAGGGCGTAATCCAGGCTGGCCAGCACCGCGCGCTCCAGGTGAATGTTGAGCACCCGCTTGGTGCTTTCGACCGCCTGCTGCGGCAGCTTCAAAATCTTCTCCGCGGCGGCGATAGCCTCCGCGACCGGATCGGCCGCCACGTGATTGGCCAGGCCGAGCTCGACGGCCCGCTGCGCCTTGATGCGGGTTCCCGTCAGCGCGTATTCCTTGGCCAGCAGCAGGCTGATGTGCAGCGGCCAGGTCAGCGGCCCTCCGTCGGCGGCGACCAGGCCCACCTGCACGTGCGGGTCGGCGAGGTAGGCGTCCTCGGCGATGTAGACGAGGTCGCTGAGCGCCACCAGGCTGCAGCCGAGCCCGACGGCGGGGCCGTTGACGGCCGCTACCACCGGAATTCGGCATCGTGCCATGCCCAGGACGATCTCGCGCCCGTCGCGAATGGTCTTGGCCCGCAGATCCGCGTCGTTCGCAAGCTCTTCGAGGTAGCCGAAATCGCCGCCCGCCGAGAATGCCCTGCCGGCGCCGGTGATCACCGCCGCGCGGGCGCTGGGGTCATCGGTGAGCCGCTGCCAGATCCGCGCGAGCCCGGAGTGTAGGTCGTCGTTGACCGAGTTGAGCGAATCCGGCCGGTTCAGCGTGATGATGCGCAATGCACCATCGGCACGGACGTCGATTTCGTCAGGCATGTCGTACACGTCAGACTCCCAATCCCAAGATTCGTGAAGCGATGATGTTTTTCTGGATCTGTGAGGTGCCACCCATGACGCTTTGCGCGCGACTGTACAAATATGCGCTCAGCAGGTCCGGATCGCGGGTCCCGGTGACCGCCAACGCGGCATGCCCGACGGATTGCTCGACCCAGGTCATCAGCAGCTTGTCGAGCGACCCCTCCGACCCGTGCGATACGCCGTCGAGCTGTTCGGACAGCCGCCGCCGCACGTGATGCGTCAGCATGTCCGACTGAACCGCGGCCCATGCCAGCTCTTCGGAAACCTCGCCGTCGTTGCGGGACAACAGCTCTCGCACCAGCTTGCCGTAGCGGGCCGCGTAGCCGAGCGTGGATGGCTCGCGCTCGTGCCCGACGACGGTCATCGCCACCGCCCAGCCGTCACCGGGGGCGCCGACCATGCGGTCGGCAGGCACCGTGGCATCGTCGAAGAACACCTGACCGAACTCGTTGGTGACGCCGTTGATCATCTGCAGCGGGCGCTGTTGCACCCCAGCCTGTTTCATGTCCAGAACGAACGCCGACAGGCCGCGGTGCCGCTTGGCCTCGGGGTCGGTGCGCGCCAGCAGCAGGCATCGGTCCGCGACGTCGGAGTAGCTCGTCCAGATCTTGTGCCCGTTGATCACATAGTTGTCGCCGTCGAGACGGGCGGTGGTGGTCAGCGACGCCAGATCCGAGCCGGCACCCGGCTCGCTGAAGCCCTGGCACCAGCGCTCGGTTCCGTTGATGATGCCCGGCAGGAAGCGCTTTCGCAGTTCGTCGTTCGCGTGGTGGCCGATGCCGTAGACCAGGTAGCCGACGCTGGGGCGCGGCGGAGCGCCGGCGCGCACCAGCTCCTCGTCGACGATGACGTCGTAGACGGGGGCCAGGTCCTGCCCGCCCCAGTCGCGCGGCCAGGACAGGCCGAAGAAACCGTTCTCGTACAGGGCGCGGTGCCAGTCGGCCATGCGGGCCCAATACTCGTCGCCGGATCCGGAGAACTCCTTGGCATGCGCGGAAAGCCAGGCGCGCAACCGTTCCCGGAAGGCCGCCTCGTCGGATGAGTCACGAAAGTCCAAGATCGATCTCCTTCAACGCGACCGGCCATAGCTCGGTCGATGTCAGCGCACGGCGCAGATAGACGTGTGCCACGCACTCCCAGGTGTTGCCGATGCCGCCGTGCACCTGAATGGCCGTTTCGCAGACGGTTCGGGTGGCGCGCGCGCAGTAGACCTTGGCGATCTGGGCGGCCCGAGTCGCTTCGGCGGGGGACAGCTCGTCGACCGCCCATGCGGCATGGCGCAGCACGCTGATCGAACCCTCGATCAGCGCAAGGCTTTCGGCCAGCAGGTGCGCGATGGCTTGATAGGAACCGATCGCCTTGCCGTACTGCTCACGGATCTTCGCGTAGTCGCAGGCGACGGCGTGGGCGCCGCGGGCGACCCCGACCAGATCCGCCGCGGTGGCCACCAGCGCGAGCGCATGCCATTGGGCCGCAACGTCTTCCGAGACCTGGCCGAGCTCGGTCGGCGAACCCGTGAGCTCGGCGTCGGCGCGGGTCAGATCCACCCCAACGCCCGGGGTGCCCAGGTCGAACGCCAGCACCGTGGTGCCGGAGAGCTGCAAGGCCCGCTGGTAGCCGCGGGCGTCGATCGCGCGATCGTCGACCGCGATGGTCAGTCCCCCCGCGTCGGCTGCGACGTGGCGCGCCAAATCGTCGGCCAGGACCGGGCCCAGGAACGGCGCGTCGACCAGACGGCGGCCGAATTCCTCGGTAACGATCGCCACTTCGACGCCGGAAGCCTCGTCGGAACGCAGCGTCCGCCAGCCCGTCGCCTCAATTTGCCTGTCCAGACGGCTGATTCGGCCCTGGTCGTCCAGATCCTGGACGGCGCCGGGCCCCAGGTCGTCGCCCAGCTTCGCGGCCGCGTCGCGTAAGAGCTGTTGTTCAGCTGTTAGTCGTACATCCATAGCGCTCCTTCAAGACTCTGCGCAGCACCTTGCCCGACGGCAGGCGCGGAATATCGGGCACGAAGACGACCCGGCTCAGGCGTTTGTAGGACGCCAACCTTTCGTCCACGCGGGCGGTGAGGTCGGCGGCGACCGCCTCCTCGTCCAGGGGGCTGCAAATCGCGACCGCTGCGACGACCGCTTCCCCGTTGATTCCGTCGGGAACGCCGAACACCGCGCAGTCTTTCACGGCCGGGTGGCCGTGCAACACCGTTTCGATTTCGGCCGGCGCAACCTGGAAGCCGCGCACCTTGATCATTTCCTTCAGGCGGTCGGTGATCCGCAGCCACCCGCCGACGTCCAGCCAGCCGACGTCCCCGGTCCGGTACCAGCCGTCGTGGATGACCTCCGCGGTCGCCTCGGACGGCAGGTAGCCGGCCATCAAGGTGTCCGACCGCGCCTGGATCTCGCCGATCTCCCCGGGAGCGACGGGTTCGCCGGTCTGCAACGAGATCACGCGGATGTCCACGCCGGCCACCGAGCGGCCGACCGAATCGAGCCGGGGCCCGTCCAGCGGATTGCACGCGATGACGGGCAATTCCGTTGTGCCGTAAGCGGGTAGCCAGCCGACTCCGGTCCGCTTGGTGACGGTTTCGGCGACGCTGGCGCTTACCGGTGTGGCGCCCCACATGATGTAGCGCAGCGAGGACAGGTCGAACGACTCGAGCGTGGGATGCGAGGCGATGGCCAGCGCAATGGGGGCGACCGCCATTTCGATTGTGATGCGGTCACTTTCGATGTGCTGCAGCATCCGGTCGATGTCGAACCGGGGGTGCAGCCGCATCCAGGCGCCGGTCCGCAGCACCGTGAGGATGTTGAGCAGGCCGAGGATGTGCGAAGGCGGCGTCACGATCTGGATTCGGTCGCTGCGGGTGAGCTGCAGTGCCTCACGCCACTGCCGCACGGCCTCGTGCAGCGCCGCGTGCGTGTGCCGGACGGCCTTGGGCAGTCCGGTGGTGCCGGAACTGAACACCAGCACCGCGTCGGCGCGGGGCGGCAGCGACCTAGGCGTCGGCTCCGTGGGCGTGATCGGTTCGTCCAGGTGCAGCATCGGCATCAGGTCCGCCAGTACCGGGTGGTCGCCGATGGCATGCGACGGCTGCGTGAGCCCCAGCGCGTGGTCGACCTCGTCGCGCTTCCACGCCGGACTGATCAGCACGACCGTCGCGCCCAGCCGCCAGATCGCCAGCAGGGCGGCGACGAACTCGGGCCGGTTGGATGCCATGACCGCGGCGCGTTGACCTGCGGCGAGTCCGGCCTTGGCCAGATTGGCGGCGAGTCCGTCGGCCAGCGCGTCGAGCTGCGGCAGGCTGTACTGCCGTTCCTCGAACGCGAGCGCGGCCGGCTCGGTCACGTCCTGTCCTTTCCTGGCAGGCCCGGCTGACCCGACATCCGCACAGTCCTGAGAAGATCCTATCGATTAGTGAGAATAGTATTCTCTAGAGTGAAGAATGCAAGTACGGCGTTGGTAGTCAGCGGTGGCCCGCGGACTCGCAGTGTTCCCACATGCGCCGTCACACGATGATCGAGGAGACTGCACGGGTGGCAGAACCGTTGAACGGGGCCGGCGCCGGCAAGGTGACCATCTACCTCGAACGTAAGAAGGTGGAGGTGCCGCTGGTCCCCGGCGAGACGCTCCTGGAAACCGCCCGCCGTGCCGGCTTGGACCCGCCGTTCAACTGCGAGGCCGGCAACTGTGGCACCTGCATGGCCCGGCTTGAAGAGGGCCACGCGAACATGCGGATCAACGACGCTTTGGACGACGACGAGGTGGCCGACGGCTACATTCTGACGTGCCAGGGTGTACCGGACACGGACTCGATCACGGTGCGCTACGAATAGTCCCGAGAGGTGGCGGCGATGGCCAAGGGCATCATTTTCGTCAAGAGTTATCCCAGCTCGCCCGAGCGCGAGCAGGAGTACAACACCTGGTACGACGAAGTCCACCTGGGCGAGCTCGTGGCGCTCGACGGTTTCGTCTCGGCGCGGCGGCTGCGTCCGGTCGACGGCAACGGCCCGTACGTCGCCATCTATGAGATCGAGGGCGACGATCTGCAGGCCATCTTGGATGGCATGGTCGCCAACGCCGGGCAGCTGCACATGTCGGATGCCCTGCAGTTGGACCCGGCGCCGATCCCCCGACTGCTCGAGACGACCACCGAGGCCTAAGCCTTCGCGGCCGGCGGGTTTGCCTCGAAGCTTTTCAGCATCTCGGGTTGCAGGGGTTCCATCTGCAGGTAGATGTCGATATGACGGATCTTGCCCTCATCGGTGAACTCGTACACGGACAGGGAGTTGACGACGCTGCTGAAATCGCCGACCTTACTGCGCTCCTCGAGTTCGAGGAACACCCGGCCGTCGCTCTCGGTGATGCGCTTGAAAGAACATTCCCACTCCGACGACATGGCCCAGTTTGTCAGGAAGTTGACGTAATCCGACCACGTCATCACCTCCTTGAAGGCGCCAACGCGCTCGAACTCGTCGGTGGCGAGCAGCTCGGCCAACGGTGCCCAACTATCAACGGAGAAGCCAGGTTTCTTCGCTTCGTCAACCAATCGCTTGGTGATCAGGCTGTATTGCAGCACCGTGCGCGCTCGACCGGCATGGCTGTCGATGACGTCCGCTACGTTCACCGCGCTTCCCCCTGGATCGAACTCACGTTATGGCCGAACGTGAAGGTGACTTCACGCTCGAGTCCGAACGTGAAAGTGGTTTCACGCTCGACGAGAAGCACCCCCGGCCGCGCGCTAGCACTGCGGCAGCTCGGGCGGCGGGCGGTACTCGGGCTGATAGCCGGAGATGTGGATCGGGCTGCCGACGAGCCGGAACTCGCCGGCCGTCACCACAACTTCCGGCGTGGCCTCGAGCGCCTCGGGCAGGATCCGGACGGCGGCCGCCGGGACACCGAGCGGGCGTAGCCGTCGTTCCCATCCGGCGGCGGTGTCGGTTGCCAGCATCGCGGTGACGACGGCCAGCACCTCGTCGCGGCGGGCGACCCGCTCGGCCATGGTCTCGAAGCCGCCGACGCCCGCCTCGGCGGCGAACGACTTCCAGAATCCGTCGTGTGTGATGAACAGCGCGAGATATCCGTCGGAGGTCGGAAAGAGCTGAGCCGGAACGTAATACGAGTGCGCCCCATAGGGGCGGCGCTGTGGCACGACGCCGTTGTTGAGGTAGGCCGAGGCGTGGTAGTTGAGCTGCGAGAGCATGACATCGCGCAACGAGACGTCCACCTGCCCGCCGGTGCCGGAGACGATCTTAGCCAAAAGCCCCAGCGCCGCGGTCATTCCGGTGGAGTTGTCGGCCGAGGAGTAACCGGGCAGCGTCGGCGGGCCGTCCGGGTCACCGGTCAGGGCGGCGGTGCCGACGCCGGCCTGCACCACGTAGTCGAAGGCCGGATCGTCGCCGCCGTACAGGCCGAAGCCGGTGATCGCGACACAGACGATCCGCTCGTTGTGCCGGCGCAGCTCGTCGTAAGTAAGGCCCAGCCGGCGGATGGCCGACGGCTTCAGGTTCACCAGCAGCGCGTGCGAATCCGCGACCAGCTCGCCCAACCGCTGTTGTCCCGCTTCGGAATTCAGGTCCAGGCAGATGCTGGACTTGTTGCGGTTGAGGCTGGCGAAGTAGGTGGCGCCGACGCTGCGGGAGATCTCGCCCCCGGCGGGCTCGATCTTGGTGACCTCGGCACCGAGATCGGCGAGCAGCATGGTGGCGTAGGGCCCCGCCAGCATGGTGCCGACCTCGAGGATCTTGATCCCCGCCAGCGGCCCGGTGTTGCTGTCAGTCAACGCAATTCCGCTGCGAGCGAGGCGATCATTTCGCGGGTACGGCGTTTGGAGGCGACGAGCTCGTCGCGGTTCTCGCCGATCGGCAGCAGCCGCACCGACAGGTCGGTCACGCCCGCGTCGGCGAATCGGCGCATCCGGGCCAGGATCTGCTTCTCGTCGCCGGCCGCGCACAGGTCGCCGACGTCGCGGGCATCGCCGCGGTCGAGCAGGCGCTGATAGTTCGGCGACACCTCGGCCTCGCCCAGAATGCGGTTGGCCCGTTCCTTGGCCTCGTCGACCCGCGAAGGCTCACACAGGCATACCGGAATACCCGCGACGATGCGCGGCGCGGGCCGGCCGGCATCCGCGGCGGCCTTGGTGATCTTGGGCGCGATGTGATCGCCGATCGCGCGCTCGTCGGCCATCCACAACACGGTCCCGTCGGCGAGCTCGCCGGCGATCTGCAGCATCACCGGCCCCAGCGCGGCGACCAGCACCGGCATCGGGGTGTCGGCCCCGACGGCCATCGGGTTGTGCACGGTGAACGAATCGTTCTCGACGTCAACGTCTCCCGGCCCGGCGATCGCTTCGTTGAGCACCTGAAGGTAGTCGCGGGTGTAGGCCGCCGGCTTCTCGTAGGGCAGCCCGAGCATGTCGCGGACGATCCAGTGGTGCGACGGCCCGACACCGAGCGCCAGCCGGTTACCGGCGACCGCGTGGGCCGAAAGGGCCTGCCGGGCAAGGGCGATCGGGTGCTGGGCCTGCAGCGGCACCACCGCGGTGCCCAGCTCGATGCGCGAGCTGTGCGCGGCCATCAGCGACACCATGGTCAGGCAGTCGAAGTCGTTGGGCACCTGCGGCATCCACGCGGTGTTCAGCCCCGCGGATTCGGCCCATTCGATGTCGGCGGCCAGCTTGTCCACCTTGCGGGCCATGTCGCCACGCTCGGCGCCGATCATCACTCCGACGCGCACGGTTCCTCCAATGCCGGTTCGGGGGTGCCGGTCAGTACGCGGATCTCGCGCACCAGGTTCTCCAGCGGCGTCCCAGTGGGGAACACCGCCGCGGCACCGGCGGAAAGCAGTTTGGGAACGTCGGCATGCGGGATCGTCCCGCCGACGACGACGGCGATGTCGGCGGCATCGGCGGCCCGCAACGCCTCGACGGTGCGCGTGGTCAGCGCCAGGTGCGCACCGGACAGGATGCTCAGGCCGACGACGGCGACGTCCTCCTGGACCGCGATGGAGGCGATGTCCTCGATGCGCTGCCGGATGCCGGTGTAGATGACTTCGAAGCCGGCGTCACGCAGGGTCCGGGCGACGATCTTGGCGCCGCGATCGTGCCCGTCGAGGCCGGGCTTGGCGACGAGAATGCGAGCTGTCATCTAAAACACCACCGGTTGCTGGAATTCGCCCCATACCGCCTTGAGCGCGGAGACCATTTCCCCGACCGTGCAGTAGGCATTGGCGCAGTCGATCAACTTGTGCATCAGGTTGTCGTCCCCCTCGGCCGACCGCGACAACGCAGCCAACGTGGATTCCACTGCGGCCGAATCCCTTTCGGCCTTGACCTTGGACAAACGCTTGAGCTGCAGATCGCGGCCCTCGGCGTCGAGCTCATACGTGACGACGTCGTGCTCGGGCTCCTCGGTCACGAACCGGTTGACCCCGACCACCGGCCGGGTGCCGTCTTCGACGTCGTGGTGCAGGTTGAAGGCCTCGTCGGCGATCAGGCCCTGCAGGTAGCCGTCCTCGATGGCGTGCACCATCCCGCCGTGGCGTTCGAGGTCGGCCATGATCTCGATGATGCGCTCCTCGGTGGCATCGGTGAGCGCCTCGACGAAGTAGGAGCCGCCCAGCGGGTCGGCGACGCTGGCCACGCCGGTTTCGTGCGCCAGGATCTGCTGGGTGCGCAGCGCCAGCGTCGTGGTCTCCTCGGTGGGCAAGGCGAACGGCTCGTCCCACGCCGCGGTGAACATCGACTGGACACCGCCGAGCACCGCGGCCATCGCCTCGTAGGCCACCCGGACGATGTTGTTGTGGGCCTGCGGGGCGTACAGCGACGCGCCACCGCAGACGCAGCCGAAGCGGAACATTGCCGCCTTAGCCGTCGTCGCCCCGTACCGCTCCTGCACGATCGTCGCCCAACGGCGCCGTCCCGCACGGTATTTCGCGATCTCCTCGAAGAAATCGCCGTGGGTATAGAAGAAGAACGAGATCTGCGGCGCGAACTGGTCGATGGTCATGCGGCCGCGCTCCACCACGGTGTCGCAATAGGTCACCCCGTCGGCCAGGGTGAACGCCATCTCCTGCACCGCGTTGGCCCCGGCATCGCGGAAGTGCGCCCCTGCCACCGAAATCGCGTTGAACCTCGGCACCTCGGCCGCGCAGAACTCGATGGTGTCGGCGATCAGCCGCAGCGACGGCTCCGGCGGCCAGATCCAGGTGCCGCGCGAGGCGTATTCCTTGAGGATGTCGTTCTGGATGGTCCCGGTGAGCTTGGCCCGCGGAATCCCCTTTTTCTCGGCGGCGGCGACGTAGAACGCCAGCAGGATCGCGGCCGTGCCGTTGATCGTCATGCTCGTGCTGAGCTTGTCCAGCGGGATGCCGTCGAACAGGATCTCGAAGTCGGCCAGGGTGTCGACGGCGACGCCGACCCGACCCACCTCCTCGCCGAACTCGGGGTCGTCGGAGTCGTAGCCGCATTGGGTGGGCAGGTCCAGCGCGACCGACAGCCCCGTCCCGCCCTGCTCCAGCAGGTAGCGGTAGCGGCGATTGGATTCCTCGGCGGTGCCGAACCCGGAGTACTGCCGGAACGTCCAGAGCTTGCCGCGATAGCCGGACGCGAAGTTACCCCGGGTGAAGGGGAACTCCCCCGGCTGCGGAGGCTCCGCGGCTACATCCGCCGGCCCGTAGACGGGCTGCAGCGGGATACCAGACGGAGTGTGGGCCGTATTATCCATCGGTGAATAACGTACTTGCAAAAAAAGAGAATGCCAATACCGCCTACTTGACCAGGCCAAAGGAGACAAATGGTTAACAAAGAGTTCGCCGACCGGACCGTGGTGATCTCCGGCGGCAGCCGCGGCATCGGCCTCGCGATCGGGATCGCGGCGGCCAAGCGGGGCGCCAACGTGGTTCTGCTGGCCAAGACCGACACCCCGCACCCCCGCCTGCCCGGGACGGTGCACACCGCGGCCGGTGAGGTCGAGGCCGCGGGCGGCAAGGCGCTGGCCGTGGTCGGCGATGTGCGCAACGAAGAGGACGTGCAGCGCGCGGTCGACGCCGCGGTGCAGCGGTTCGGCGGGGTCGACGTCTGCGTGAACAACGCCAGCGCCATCGCGACGGACCCGACGCCCACGCTGTCGGCCAAGAAGTACGACCTGATGCAGGAGATCAACCTGCGTGGCACGTTCCTGTTGACCAAGGCGTGCGTGCCGCACTTGCAGAAGTCGGCCAACCCGCACGTGCTGACCATCTCGCCGCCCATCAACCTGAATCCCCGGTGGCTGGGCGCGCACCCGGCCTACACGCTGTCCAAGTACGGCATGACGCTGCTGTCGCTGGGCTGGGCGGCGGAATTCGCCGACGACGGCATCGGCGTGAACTGCCTGTGGCCGGAGACCTACATCGCCACCTCCGCGGTCGCCAACATGGCCGACGGTGACCGGTTGGCCCAGTCGTCGCGCAGCCCGGAGATCATGGGCGATGCCGCGGTCGAGATCGTCTCCCGGCCCGCGCGCGAAGCCACCGGCGACTGCCACATCGACTCGGAGTTGCTGCGGTCCAGCGGTGTTTCGGACCTGTCCCGCTACGGCGGTGGGGACCAGCCCATTGGAGACCTTTTCCTGGACTGAGCGCTAAGCTGCTCGGACGCGCAGGTCACGGCCCACGACGGAGGTCGACATGACGGTGTCCAGGCCATCGGCGGCTGATATCGACTCGGCCGCTAGGCATTTCGGCTTTCACTTCGACGCGGACGAGCAGCGGGGCTACCAGGCTTTCGTCGGGCACTCGCTGAAGGCCTACGACGTGGTCGACGAGCTCTACGATCGGCTCGCCAAACCGCAGGCCCCCGAACGCGCGTACGCATTCCCGAAGCCAGACGCCAACCCGCTGGGCGCCTGGTACGTCACTACCGCGATCGCCTCCGGCGCCGAGGGCCCGCTGTCGGGCAGGCCGGTGGCGATCAAGGACAACATCGCGGTCGCCGGCGTCCCGATGATGAACGGGTCGCGGGCCGTCGAGGGGTTCGTCCCCAGCCGGGACGCGACGGTCGTCGAGCGCCTGCTCGCCGCCGGCGCAACGATCGCGGGCAAGAGCGTGTGCGAGGACATGTGCTGCTCGGGCTCCAGCTTCACCTCCGCGTCCGGGCCGGTGCGCAACCCGTGGGCGCCCGATCGCGAGGCGGGCGGATCGTCCAGTGGTAGTGCGGCATTGGTGGCCGCGGGCGAGGTCGAGCTGGCCCTGGGCGGCGATCAGGGCGGATCGATCCGCATCCCCGCCGCGCTGTGCGGCGTCGTCGGGCACAAGCCGACGCACGGGCTGGTCCCCTACACCGGTGCCTTCCCGATCGAGCGGACGATCGATCACCTCGGCCCCATGACACGCACTGTCGCCGACGCCGCCCTGTTGCTCACGGTGCTCGCCGGGGCCGACGGCCTGGACCCGCGCCAGCCCGGGGCCCTCGACGCCGTCGACTACCGGGCCGCACTCACCGGCGACGTGGCCGGCCTGCGCATCGGCCTGCTCACCGAGGGCTTCGGCCAGCCCGGCTCGCTGGCCGCGGCCGACGACCTGGTCCGCGCCGCCCCCCGGCGCTTCACCGAAATCGGTTGCACGACCGGCGAAGTCAGCGTGCCCATGCACCTGGCCGCCCTGCATGTCTTCACCGTGATCATCACCGACGGCACGGCCTATCAGATGCTGGACGGCAACGGCTACGGCCTGGGCGCCGACGGGCTGTACGACCCGGAACTCATGGCGCACTTCGCAAGGCAGCGCGTCGCCCACGCCGACCGATTCGCCAGCACCGTCAAGGCGACGGCGCTGTGCGGCCATCACGGCCTGCGCGCGCTGGGCGGCGTGTCCTATGCCAAGGCGCGCAATCTGGTACCGCATGTGCGCGCGGCCTACGACGACGCGCTGGACCAATACGACGTGCTGGCGATGCCGACCGTGCCGGGCACGGCCAGCACGCTGCCGCAGGGCGGCCCGGAGGAGGTCGCGCTGCTCGCGTCGGCCCTCGGCAAGGCGCGCAACACCGCGCCCATGGACATCACCGGCCATCCCGCCGTCTCGGTGCCGGCCGGCCTCGTCGACGGCCTGCCGGTCGGAATGATGCTCGTGGGCAAGCGATTCGACGATGCCACCGTGCTCAAGCTGGCCGATGCCTTTGAAGCGCTGTGCGGGGGCTTTCCGAGCCCGCCGGGCGCCGCCGCATAAAGTTAAGCGCGGCAGATGATTTCGCCGTGCGGTATCGCGATCCAGCCGTCCGGTGCCGCGGCCCACTGCAGCCACGCCGCGGAGATCTCCTCGAGTTGCGCGGCGGTGGCCAGGCCCAAGCGCACGATGTCGCGCGCAATCGCCGAGTGCAGGATGCGGTCGGCCCACATTCCGCCCCACCACTCGCGGTCCGCGGGTGTCGCGTAGCACCACAGGCTGCCGGTCGGCACGACGTCGTCGAAGCCCGCTTCCAGCGCCCAGGACAGCAGCCGCCGGCCCGCGTCCGGTTCGCCGCCATTGGCGCGGGCGGCGTGCTCGTAGCTGTCGCGCCACAGGTCCAGCGCCGGCAGTTGCGGGAACCAGATGAAGCCCGCATAGTCGGCGTCGCGCGCGGCGACGACTCCACCCGGCCGGCACACGCGGCGCATCTCTCGCAGCGCCCGCACCGGATCGGCGACGTGCTGCAGGACCTGGTGGGCGTGCACGACATCGAAAGTGCCGTCCGGGAATTCGAGCCGGTGCACATCGGCGGTCGCGAAGGAGACGTTGGACAGGTTGCGGCTCTCGGCCTCGGCGCGGGCCACGTCGAGAACGTCGGTGACCTGGTCGACGGCGGTCACCGCCCCGGGGGCGACCCGGGCGGCGAGATCGGCGGTGATCGTTCCCGGGCCGCACCCGATGTCGAGCACCGACAGCCCCGCCGTCAGGTGGGGCAACAGGTAGGCCGCCGAATCCGCCGCGGTGCGTCGCCGGTGGCCCCGCAGCACCGACTCGTGATGTCCGTGGGTGTAGGAGGCCGAGCGCTCGTTCATCACGCCAGCCTAGCGCCTGCGCCAGAATATGAAACTGGTGTCTCACTATTTGAAATAGCTCAATCGACCGGGACGTTGAGGATCGGGCGGTCGACGCCGGCGCCGGGCCCGTCGAAATGCCACCACTCCCCCGAATACACGGACAGCCCGCCGTACTTCATCGCATCGCGCAGCTGTGCCCGGTTCGCCTGCGCGTTGGCGCTGACCCCCTGCGTCGCGAATGCCGTTGCCCGCGGCGAGAAATCGTCGAAGTCGGTGCCCATGTCGGCCACGCAGAGCCCGGCGACCTGCCGCTCGGGCGGGCATTGCTGTTGCACCGCAGTGAATGTCACGTCGACCGAACGCCCGGACTCGTGGCTGTGCGCGTATTGACCCGGGCGCGCCACCCAGGCCGGGTTGGGGACAACGTTGAACATCCGGACCTGGACGTCGTGCGGGCGGTAGCAGTCCCAGAACACCAAGACGTGGCCCTGCGGCCGCAGCGCGGTCGCCGCCGTGGCGAGTCCGGACGCCATGGATTGGTGCACCAGGCATCGGGCGTCGGACGGATACAACTGGGTGTGGGTGAAGTTGTTGGTCGTCGCGTAACGCAGGTCGATGATGGCGTCGGGCACCACGGTTCGAACGTCGACGAATCCGGCGGCGTGCGCCGCGTCGCTCACCGGTGGCACGTCGGGGCCGGCCTGTGCCGCCCCGGGGCCGCACACCGCGATCAAGCCGACGGCCACCGCCAGCGCAAGGAACCGCCGCATCGCACGCATCCGCCCATTGTCGCGGTTCGCGTTCGATTGCCGCCTTAAGGACGGCGTTCATCCGCCTTTCGCGAGGCGGCCCGTAACGCCGCAAAGTGACTTGCGTCACCATAGCCGATCGTCTAGTTTTGAGTAGCCGATCGGCTAGTCACTAGACGAGGAAGTTCCGCATGCACACGGTCCGTAGCTTCTGCCGCATCTGCACCTCCGTCTGCGGGATCCTGGTCGACGTCGAGGGCGACCAGGTCCTGCAGGTCCACGGCGATCAGGACCACCCCTTCTCCCACGGCTATTGCTGCCCGAAGGGGCGGGCGCTGCCGCAGCTGCATCACCACCCGGATCGCCTGGAACGGCCGCGTATGCGGGTGGACGGCCTGTTGCAGGACACCTCGTGGGAAACGTGCCTGGACGATCTGGGCTCGCGGTTGAAGGACATCATCGATCGCCACGGACCCGAGTCGGTCGCCTTCTATTTCTCCACCATGGAAAGCGCCGGGTTCCGGATGGCCGAGGCCCTGCACGCGGCCATCGGCACCCCGGCGAAGTTCAGCCCGCTGACCATCGACGGCACCGCCAAGCCGTTGATCTCGGATCTGGTGGGCGGCTTCATGGGCCTGTCGGGCAGAGCGGACCTGGACAACACCGACTTCCTGATGCTCGTCGGCATCAATCCCGTTGTCTCCCATGGCCACGCGATCTCGATGCCCAACCCTACGGGCACGGTGCGCGCGATCGCCAAGCGCGGGCAGGTGTGGGTGATCGACCCGCGTCGCACCGAGACCGCCCGGCTGGCCACCGGTCACCTGGCGCCCCGCCCCGGCACCGACCACGCGGTGCTGGCATATCTGGTTCGCGAAATCCTTTGCGACGGCATGAAAACCGATGTGCCGGTACAGGGTATCGACGAGCTGACGGCGGCGGTGGAGCCCTTCACGCTCGAGCACACCGCGACACTCGCCGACGTGCCCGCGGCCGAGTTGCTCGAGCTGTGCGCGGCGGTGCGCGCCGCCAAGTGCGTCAACATCGAAACCGGAACGGGCGTCACCATGACGGCCGAACGGGGCAATGTCACCCAGTGGCTCGCGTGGGTGCTGATGATCCTCACCGGCGCGATGAACCGCCCCGGCGGCATCTGGTTCCATCCCGGATTCGCTTATCAGCTAGAGGCTTTCGGCGAGTTCCTGCCCATCACGCCGATCGAGGGGTCGTTCGGTCCCGGCCCGCGCAGCCGCCCGGAGGCGCAGGCGTTCATCAACGAATGGCCGTGCGCCGTCCTGCCCGACGAAGTCGAGGCCGGAAACATCCGGGCCCTGATCAACGTCGGCGGCAGCCTGATCACGTCGTTTCCCGAGACGGGCAAGTTGATCCCGGCCCTGCGGAACCTCGAAGTCTTCGCCACCACCGAGATCATCAACAACGAAACCACGGAGTTGGCCACGCACGTGCTGCCGACCAAGGACCCGTTGGAGCGGCCCGACATCACCATCCACGACATCCTGAGTTCGCAGGTGTCGGTGCAGTACACGTCCGCGGTGGTGGCCCCGGTCGGTGAGCGGCGCTCGATGTGGTGGGTCTTCGCCGAACTCGGCCGCCGGCTCGGCTACGAGATGGGCAGCCTCGGGGACCCCGAAACCAGCACCGACGACGACGTGCTCAAGGTCCTGCTGTCCGGCGCTCGAGCCAAATACGACGAGGTTGCGGCCAAGGGTTGGGCCGAGGTCCCCAGGGAGCTGCCCGCGGAGTGGGTGGAGGACCACATCGGACGGATGGGCGGCTGGCGCCTGGCGCCGCCGTTGCTCGTCGACCAGCTGGCCGCGCTCGAGCCGCCGGCGCCGCTGGTGTTCGTGCCGCGCCGCCAGCGCAAGAAGTTGAACGGGCAGCTCGACTTCCTCGGCGAGCCGCCCGAGATCTTCATTCATCCCGATGACGGCGAAGCCGCCGGAGTCTTCAACGGCGACAAGGTGACCGTCCGCAGCTCCACCGGCGAGCTGACCGGCATCGCGAAGGTCGACGGCTCGATTCGGCGTGGGGCGGTGTCGATTCCGCACGGCCACCACGCGGCGAACGTCAATCGCCTGACCAACAAGGATGACATCGACGTCGTCACCGGCATGGTGCGTTATTCAGGCATCCCGGTCAGCCTGCACCCGGTGTGACGCCGCGGCTTAGCGCCGCAGAGCGTTCCCTTCTTGTCCTGCAACGGCTTTAGCACCAATGTGAGCTGGATTTCACAAAGCGGGTGTGTGTGATTTGCCTAACGAGAGCGCATTTATCGCCGAATTCACTGGCCGCCTTTGATACGTTCGCAACAATATCTTTGACAGAAATACTGCATCAGGAAATCAATGCGAAGAATCATCGCGCTGCTAATTGTCGGCGCCAATATGCTTGGGGCAACAATGTTTTGGGGTAACGCTGGCATCGCCGCGGCGGACGCCAGCTCCGGTGCCTTCGTGCCGTTGACACCGAAATTCCGGGCGTGTGACTTCACCTGGGCGACGAATGTGGCGACAAACGGCACGGGCAGCGGCCGCACCGCGATTAGCAAGGCGGGATCCAACAAGGTCGTCGCGCAGGTGCAATTGATCGCCGCGCAGCCGCAGGCCCACTACAACGTCAGGCTGATCCAGTCGCCCAGCCCCACCGCGGGCTGCGGGGCCGGGGATGCCGGAGTCACCGCGGGCGGTTTCGACACCGACGGCAGCGGAGCGGGCGCGCTGACGCTGCAAAGCACGATCTCTTCAAACACGACGGGCGTGTGGGTGTTCGTCGACCGACCATCGCCGCACTCGCAGACGCCGATCGACTTCTTCACATCGGAAATCATCACGCCGATCTAGCCGAGGGCATTTCCACCGTCAGGCGCGTTGCGCCCCAACGTATTCGATCAGATCACTGACCCGGTACTTTTGTCGCTACCATTGGCCTCATGGCTCCCAAAGTGGCGACCGCGGATGTGGTCAGTCTTGCCGAGCTCCTCGATTTCATTCGGCCGAGACACAAGATGCTGTTGACCAGTTTTCGTTCCGACGGGTCGTTACAGAGTTCGCCGGTGACCGGCGGTGTCGACGAGCAGGGCCGCATCGTGATCGCGAGCTATCCCCAACGCGCCAAGTGCCGCAACATCCGGCGTAACCCGTCGGCGAGCGTGGTCGTCTTCTCCGATGAATTCAACGGGGCGTACGTGCAAGTCGACGGTGCGGCCGAGGTGATCGATCTGCCCGAAGCGGTGGACCTGCTCGTCGACTATTACCGGGTGATCGCTGGAGAGCACTCCGATTGGGCGGAATATCGCCGCGCCATGGTGGACCAAGGCAAGTGTCTGATCCGGATCACGCCGCGCCACTGGGGGCCGGTCGCCACCGGCGGTTTCCCGCCGAAGTAAAGCTGTCCGAAGTGGTGGCCAGGGGCGGGATCGAACCGCCGACCTTCCGCTTTTCAGGCGGAGTTCGGGCCTACACCAATGTGTTTCAGCCGGTCAGACCAGACGCGCGACCGGCATTCGGACGTGTTGGATCAGTCGGTCTGGCTCGTTGGCCCCATATTGGCCCCATGACGTGACCCAAATCGGCCGCAATCGACAGGCAGGATGCAGTGCAATTTTCTTGCGTGTGGTCCGAAGGGCACCACGCGCGCATCCCAATCTGGGAGCAATTTCACGGCGCCGGCTCAAGCATCAGGCCCCACGGCGTGGTGACGTTGGTGAGCGGTTCGGGCGGCGGGTCGGTGAGCGCGATGAGGTCTCCCGCCAAGCTCGCGGTGCCGCGGCCCTCGAAGAGTGCGACGCAAGCGTTGCCGTCCAGGCGGGACGGGAACCGGACGGCGCCGGCGCCTCGGTCAAAAAGGTCCGCGGCGATCGTCTGCGTGATGGCGCGGCGACTGGTGGTGATCTCGTGTAGATCGAGGTGCTGCAGGTCGTGCTTGAGCAGCAGTTCGACGTGGCGATGCTCGGTCTCCTGGCGTGTGGGGACGTCGGTCAGGTCGATCAAGGGGCCATCGAGCTTGAGGACTGTGGGAACGAGGACGTGCTGTATGCGCCACTGCGCAGTGACCGGCTTCTCAGCGAAGTCTTGAGCGGCCTCGGGTCCGTAGCGCTCGACATGGCGGCGCAGCGCGCCGAGGTTCGGCCGGAAGTCGGCTAGAACCTCGCGGAGACACGTTTCGGCCGAGTCAGCGCAATAGAGCGTGCGGAAACGGCGGTGGACGTCGTCGAAACGGTGACTGAACTGGTATAGATCTAGCGGAGTGAAGCCGAGCGGGTCAGCGTAATAGCCAACCCGCCACAGGGGTCGCCCTTGCTCGGGCGCCGCGATCACGACTGGAAGCTGGCGACCTGCCGTGCGGCCCGTACGACCATCGCGAACTCCGCGGTGTCGATCGCCGCACCGAGCACCTCGATCGGCGCGCGATCGTCCAAGCGCGTGTTGGTGCCAAACAGCCACGCCCGCGCCGTCTTGTCGTCGTAGGCGTCGACGAGCATCCTGACGACCTTGTAGCCCTCGCGTAACCGGCGCTCGGTCGCGCCGTGAGGTTCCGGGCCGCCATTGCGCGCGTAGCGACCGATTTGTTTAGCGTCAGCCAAGCCCGCCATCGCCGCCGCGACGCGTTGGCCGACAGCCTCTTGCAGATATGCGGCGATCTCGCGGATCGAAAGCGTCGCTGCCTCATCATCCAGCCGCTGCGCCGCAGAGACGGTCAAGACCGGCATATCGCACCTCCATATTGGTCTACCCGAGACATTACCACATAAGTGCCCGGTAACACGCCCATAAGCTACACCAGATAGCACACCAGGCGGCCCGACCTACGCCGGTTCGCGGTTGGAGAGGTTGAAACAGCATGTTCGCAGCAAAAATGCGCCAACACGCCGCTCGCTGGCCACGATTCGACCTCTAAGGTGTGAGCTAACCGGTCGCCGTCTTCCCCAATACGCTCGGTCTCATAGCTGCAGGTCAGCGATGTTCAGCCGTCCAGCCTGTCTCGCCTCGTCCCGCTTGTTCGCATCGGTTTCATCATGTTACGTGTCCAAATCCGTGGCCAATCCTCCGAGCCACAAGCGGAACCACACCGCCTTGCGCGAGGTGCTGGCAACGCAAGGGGGCCGCAGCCCGGCGTTGTCCACCACTTCTCCCGTCGCCGCTGCCTGTGCGGGACGAAGCTATGCCGGTTTCGTTACGTCGTTTCGTTTCGTTGCGTCATTTGACATAAAGCGACGAAAGTCGCATCTCGCCGCAACGCGGCGGCGATACTAGCGCCTGAGCGACTGCCACTCAGCGAGGGGGCGCTTTACGCCGGCGCTGCGTGTATGGTCGGCTGGAACCTGCCGGTCCGCCAGCTTGGCCGACGCGCTGGTGGCACGGGCAGTGATCTTCTTGACGTCCGCCTTCTTGACACTCTGCCTATTCACTCGCTGCGTTTTCTCATGCGTCTGCCGGTCGTGCCGGTAGCGGGCAAGCTGAGCCCGAAATTCGTACGACATCATGAGTGGCGGAACAACTATTGGAATTCTGCTGCAGCCGCTGCCGTTTCGCGTTGCTGTTCACTCGTCGTGTCGAATGATGCCACCGCGACCTCTCGGCCAAGCACATGCGCCACGGCCAGCCCCATACCGCCAGCCCCACCAGTCACCACTGCCACCTTCGGCATCACCGGAGGCCCTCGGAGGGCGATTCACTCGTATTCAGCGCATCCACGACGAGCGTGACTCCCACATCGGTGGCGCAACGGGCAGCTAGCGGCTGGGTGTGGGACAGCCTCGGGGCGAGTGTGGGCGCCGGTGATGGCGGTGTTTCTAGTCCTGGGCGGCAGGAATCGGTTCGCATGATGCTCCTAACGGTGCAACCTCAGCCGCGGCTGAGGTGGGCCCGAATGGCCGAGATGGTCGCCGCAACCGCATCGGCGCTGCCGCCGCCGAACGGTGCGAGACTGGCAAAGCCGTGCGTAAGCGCATCGAACTGGCGGTGGTCCACGCTGACACCGGCCGAGCGCAACGCCGCGGCGTATTCGTTACCCTCATCGCGCAGCGGATCGAATCCCCCGGTAAGCACCAGAGCCGGCGCCAGACCGGATAGATCAGCGGCCTTCAGCGGCGATACCCGCGCATCGTCGGCTGCGAGGCCGGTCCCGCCCAAATACAGCTCCGTGAACCAATCCCTGTCCTGCCTGGACAGAAAGAACCCGTCTGAGAACAAGGTGCGCGACCGGGTCTCCTCACACAGGTCGAGGACCGGATAGAGCAGCACCTGCAGCGCCGGCTGTCGAATGCCCTCGTCGCGGCTACGCAGCGCGACCAGCGCAGCCAGGTTTCCACCGGCGCTGTCCCCGCCGACGCCAATACGGGACGGGTCGGCGCCTAAATCGGCGGCATGTCCAAGTGCCCATCGATACGCTGCGAAGCAATCGTCGACCGCGGCCGGGGCCTTGTGTTCCGGCGCGAGCCGGTAGTCCACCGACAACACATGAATTCCCGCGTCTCTACAGATCATCCGGCACAGTCCGTCATGAGATTCGATGTCACCCACGACGAAACCACCACCGTGGAAAAACACAAGTAACGGGGCCGGCCCCGCAATAGTCGGCAGATAGTGCCGTGCCCGCAGGGGGCCGTCGGGACCGGGGATCGTGAGGTCGGCGGTGGTGACAGCGACGTGGGCGCCCATCACCGAGTGCGAGTTCCGCATCAGGGCGCGGGCGACTCGCGGATCGTCAGCAGCCGACAGACCGCCGGTACGTGTGATTCGTTGGGCGGCCAGTATCAGTTGAACCGTGCTGTCAAGGGTGTTGCCGTCGATGATGACTTTTCTGCCGCCGGCGAGAAGGCGCTTCAGCCAAAGCGGAATCCGCGGCATGACCTTCACCCCGATACGAAGGGCTGCGTTGAGCACCGAGAGAGAGCGGCTCCTAGGCTTCGTAAGTGCCACAGCTAGCCCCTTGTGTCATTCGAGGTCAGCGAGCACCGAAACCCCGGCTACCAGCGAGGCTTCCTGTCACGCCTCGCGCGTTTCGCGACTTCCTTTCCGGGGACTGTAGCGGGAACATATATTTGGTTCAACCAGGCAGCTTCGGCCTGGCCGGTTGTGGAAGTCAAGCAACAGGATCTCAACAAAGCTTCCACGACGTATGTCAAGCGGCAGAACCTATCCATGCGGATGTGTATGCGGCGGTTCACCCGGCTCACCAACGGCTTCTCCAAAAAGGTGGAGAACCTGGCATGCGCGGTGTCGCTGCACTACATGTACTACAACTTCGCCCGCCCGAAAAACGACACCCGCGATGGCTGCCGGGGTCGCCAACCGCGTGTGGACGCACCGCGACATCACAGCGCTACTCGACTAGCTTCCCTGGCCACGACAGTGCACCGCCACAAATGAGAAGAATACAGCCTGCGCGGAACAGATATTTGGTTCAATGCCAGGACGCGTCTTCGGCGAATGACTTGGGGAGGATCAGTGCAGAGCAACAAAGCTGGCGCAGGTTCAGTTTCGACCGTGCTGGTCGATTCGCATCAGGTGGGTGTGTGGCGGTTTGGGTCGCCGGGTGGATGGCCGTTGGTGTGGAATCACGGCGGACTCAGTTGCGGTATGGACGCCACGGTGATGGACGAGGCGGCGCAATCTTGTGGCGCGGAGATCATCGCTATTGACCGACCCGGCATTGGGCGCAGCGACCTGTGGAGCATGGCCTCAGTCGACGCTCGTCGCATCGGAGACGCTCAGCGAGGACGAGATCGCCGACGCGGGTATCGCCGACATCACGCGGGCGCTCGGCGTGCTCGGTCAGATCAGCGCTGAGGGCATGCGTCTGCGCGGGTTGCGGGCCGGTCGGCCCGACCTGCCCGCGCACACCACGGTCGCAACGATCGCCGGCATGGTCGCTTTGCGCTCGACCTTCTTCGGGGCCAACCAGCCTTCCCGTGAGGCGATCGTCGACGAACTCGTCCAAGCGATCCTGCACGGTTTCCTGCATCGCTGCGACTGAAAGCCAAGAACGGCGCGACCGAACATGCCGAATGAATCACCGCGGTGACCAGTCACGAAATGCGGCTGTAGACGTCATGGGCTGGTCAGGGCAGATCCCGGAGGCATTGTGGCGGTGATCAGGGAGCTGATCGGAAGGACACCGATCAGGTCGGCAGGCAGAGCGCGCCCGAGGCGCGCCATCAGCTCGCGGCTGTCGAGGGCGTCGACGATCCATCCGCGGCGCGCAAGCCAATCGGCAATGTCGGTGAGGTCCTCGTGCTTGATGTAGGCCGCCACGTCCATGGCGACGCCGATCTTGTCGCGCATCTCAGCGGCCCCCTGCCGCCAGCTGCTCATCCGATCCTCACCGAGATGGGTCGACGCACTGGGATAGGCGTCCGCTCCGATACAGCTACCCTCGGCGCTGAGCCCGAGTACCCGGTCGAAGAGGTGCTCCTGATCGGCAGACGACAGGTACGGAAGCAGCCCTTCCACCAGCCACGCCGTGGACGCCGAGGCATCAAAGCCCGCCGAGCTCAGCGCTGAGGGCCACTCGTCGTCGCGAAGATCGACCGGCACCGCACGCATATCCGCCACCGGCACCGCGCCATGCGCCCGCAACACGGTGTGCTTGAAACCCAGGACATTGGGTTGATCCACTTCGTAGACCACCACCCCGGACAGGCTGTTCAAGCGATACGACCGGGCATCCAGACCGGCAGCGAGGATGACCACCTGACGGATTCCCGCGGTGACGGCGGCGGCGAGGAAGTCGTCGAAGTGCACGGTTCTGCTGGCGACGTAATCGCGCCCGCTCGTGGCTGCCCGGCGGCCGTTGTCATCTTCGGGACCCATCCAGGACAGGTCACCCGAGGCCATCATCTGCCAACCGGGCTCCTCGACGGCCGCGACCAGCACAGCGGCGAACTCGTCACGAAACAGCGGATCGTCCTGGGCCGTCTCGGCGGCCCGCTGAGCCGCCACCCCCAGCGCGGTGGTTCCGAGATTGGTGGTGACATCCCAGCTGTCGTTGCCGGTCATGACGCCGCCGCGATGTCGACGATGGCGCTGGCCAGCTCCTGGGGTGCATCGATCATCACGTAAGCGAGACTGTGCGGAATCGTGATGAGCGTGGCCCGGGGGAAATCGCGGGCGAGCCGCTCGGCATCGGAGAAGGGAAACAATTTGTCCTCGGTTCCCCACACCACGGCCACTGGCTTGTCGAAGCGCTGGATCGCGTCGACCGCCCGCAGGGTCAGCGCCGGATCCAACGACGCGGTGACGGTGGCGGCTTGCGCACGCGTGGACTTGTTGGTCAGGAAGGCACCGAACAGCTCGGCGCGTTCTCCCGCGGACAGTCGCGTGCGACACACCGCCCGCAGGAACACCTTCTGACCCACCGGGCTGGCCAGCATGGCGAGCATCGCTCGGCCCACCGCGGGACTTCGTCGGCACAACCGCACGACGAGCTTGAACTGGCCAGGCGGGAAGTGCTCGTAGCTGTCACAGTTAGTGAAGACCAGGCTGGCGATGCGCGACACGTCCAGCGAGGGGTCGCCCAGCGCGGCCAGCACCAGCCCGCCGCCGGTGTCGTTGGCCACCACCGTGACATCGTGTAGGTCGAGCTGGTCGAGAAAGGCCACGATGCGCCTCGCCGCGGCGCCGGCACCCAGATCGACATCGCGACCGACCGGCAGATGGGCACCCAGCGGCCAGGTCGGCACGATGCAGCGCACCCGCCCCCCCAGCGCCGCCACCACCCGCTGCCAAATCGCCCCGCCGACGTAAACGCCGTGCACGAACACCACGACTGGCCCCGATCCGGTGTCGGTGAAGTCGATGACTGCGTCATCCACGGTGCAGCTGTTGCCCATCACGCCTCCTTTGCCGGCAGCTTTGTCCATGAGATCTGCCCGCGTGACGTGCGAGCCTACATACAGGCTGTATGTGGGTCAATCATTCGCGGTCGGTGTTGCGCAACCCTTCGACGAGTGCATCCAGGGTGTGCACCGCTCGATCGCGCGCTGCGACCTGATCGGCGGCGTTGGCGATGAACAGTGCGGCCTCGTCGGCGGCCGCGAGCAGCAGATGCGCGAGCACGTCGATCGACAGTGCCGTGGCTAGGTCACCCTCGTCGGCGGCGCGGTGCAGCATGGCGTGGATAGCGCCCAGGCCGTAGCGGCTTTCCAGCTCGCGCCAGCGCTGCCAGCCCAGCACCACCGGTCCGTCGATGAGCAGGATCCGTTGCACGGGCTTGGTCAGGGAGGCGTCGAGGAAGCCGAGCAGGCCGCGCCGCAGCACGTCCAGCGCCGACAGATCCGCATCGCCGGTGAGCTTCTGCGCTGCCGCCATCACGAGTTCTTCTTCGACCGTCAGGAAGACGGCCTCGAAAAGAGCCTGCTTGTCGGTGAAGTGGTGATACAGCGCTCCGCGCGTGCCCACACCGGCGGCCAGCACGATCTCTTCGGTCCCGGTGTCGTGGTAGCCCTTCTCGACGAAAAGGTCACGTGCAGCGTCGATCAACGCTGCACGGGTGGCCTCAGCCTGCGCAGCGCGGCGGGCTTTGGTGTCGAGGCGCTCAGAACCGGCGGCAGCCATCACGTAAGCCTATTGCATACCGCCTGTAGGTGACCTACATTCTGTATCTGAACCGTAGCTTCGCCTGCCCTGTAGCTCACCGGAGGTCGCTGATGCCTGATCCCGTCGATGTCGTCCGCCAGTTCTGCGCGCTGATGGAAAAACGCGACGCCGAGGCGCTGCGCCCGCTGTTGGCCGACGGTGCGGTATATCAGAACGTCGGCATGCCCGCCACCGTGGGCGCCGACGCCATCGTGGAAAACATGGCCGCCCAGTTCTCCATGTTTCCCGACGCCTATGCGTTTGAGATCGTCAACATCGCCCACGACGGTCCGATCGTTCTCACTGAACGACTCGATTACATTCAGGCCCCCGACGGATCCAAACCGGGCGTGCCGGTGATGGGAACATTCGTGGTCGACGAGGACGGCACAATCACCCGCTGGACCGACTACTTCGACGTCAACCTGACCGTCAAAATCCTGCAAGGCGAGGACATCTCGGCGCTGGTGCCCACCGCCTAACAGCTCACCGGCGCAGTGGAATGCTGTTCGCCGAGACGGCTGGCAACGCGGCCGCGATGTCGGGGATGGCCAGTAACAGCCCGGCAACGGTGTCAGCGACGTGATCTTGGTCGGTGGCGAAATCACCGCGCAGCCAGCCGGCGATCACTTCCATCGCACCGCTGACCAACGCAAACGACGCCATCTCGATGTCCAGCCGGCTAGCAGGTCCAGTGGTGGCCGTATCGGTGAGCATCGCGGTCATCGCGTTGGCGATCGCCCGAGTGCTGTCCACGCGCGCACGCTGCATCACGTCGGAGGTGTGCGAGCGCAACAGCAATTGGCCACGGCGCGGATCGGCAGTGAGAAATACCAGCGACGCAGCAGCGGTGGCGCGGATCTGCGCGCCGACATCGGAACCGACACCATGGGCGGCGGCGCCGACTGCCTCCAGCCCGGCAGTGGTCTGATCCCTGACCATGGCTTCTAGCAGTGCGTCGGAATCGGTGAAGTGCTCGTAGAAATATCGGTCGTTGAGTCGCGCGCGTGAACACACCGCACGCTTGGACACCGCGCGCGCACCGTATTCGGCGAAGAGGTCCAGGGCCGCCTCCAGCAGCGCCGCACGCCGGGTGGCGCGACGCCGCTCGGCAGTGACGCCACCGTAAGAGCGCGCAACAGAAGTCATCGCAAAAAGTATCCCAGAGCCCTTGACCCTTCGGACTGTTTGGTGCAATCTGACACCAGAATATATTCTGGTGTCGCGCTGCGCCAGATCTGCCCAGATCTGAGGGAGAGGCCTCATGTCGGTTGAATCGCCTGACGTGTTGATCGCGTCATCAGCACCGATCCACGACCACCCCGCGGCGTCGTGTCTTGCTGACGCGCCAACCGCCTCGGTGGCCCACCGTTTCGAACGCATCATGGGAACCCGGTTGCTGGCACTGTTCTCCCCGGCCCTGTTCGACGAGATGATGCTGCCGATGGTGTCAGCTTCTCTGGTTGACACCGCCCGCATCCGCGACAACCCGTATGGGCGGGCACGGCGCACGGCGGCGTCAGACCAAGTGGCGGTGCTGGCGAACGGCGCCCATCGCCGCGAAGAGATGCAACGCCTGGTGCGGCTGCACCGCGACATCAAAGGCGTGACACCCGAGGGGATCCGGTACAGCGGGCTCAACCCCGAGGCCTGGAACTGGAATCTGATCAGCATCTTCTTCATGCACCGCGGCGCCTTCATCGCGCTGACCGGTGAACAGCTCGACGACACGGGCGATCAGGCCGTCTGGGACCGCTACCGAGCACTCACCGCCGACTTGCAGATGCCCGGCCGGGCGCGTGAACTTCCGACCAGCTATCCACAGCTGTGCGCCTACTACGATCATGTTGCCGCCGAAAAGCTCACCCACACCGAAGCTTTGGACATCGTCATGGCCGCCACACTGCACCCAAGGCGGCCCGCGCACATGCCGGCGATCACCGCGCCGCTGTATTCGCTTCTTGGCCCGATCTTCGGGCATATTGCGGCCATCCTCGGATTCGGCATCATGCACCCCAGAGTCCGCGCCCTGGTCCCGATGCCCTGGACGCGCCGACACGACATCGAATTTCTCGTGTTCAGCCGGGTACTGCGCGGGGCCTACCGTCGGCTGCCGCGCCGCATCACCGAAACACCCTTGGCCCGCAACCGCCGCCAGTACGAGCGCATCGTCGCCCGGTATCAGGGTGTCGGACTGGTGTCCTTCGTGCCCGGCGCCACCCAAACCTGCGGTCGCTGAGGTTGTCTCACGCAGAGCCGACATGCCGCGAAGGAGTCGTCGTGGCGATGGAGACGCTCACGGCGAGCTTTTCCGATTCGACCCGCGCTACGGGAGTAAGGGATTACACGAAAGTGACCAGCGTGCAGAGCTTCTATGACACGGCCGGCCAACGGAGACCGTGCCGGGCAGTGATGGGGTCGACGCGGATACGGGGCCGATCGCAGAGCCATCGCGCCGTCGATACGGTTTCTGACAGTCCATGCTGCGCGCTGCAGGTCAGCCATGGGTGAGTCCCGCAGCGTCGTCATCACCGGGGCCTCGCGCGGGCTGGGGCTGGCCTCGGCGGCCCACCTGTACAAGGCCGGATGGCGAGTCGTCGCGGCGATGCGCACACCGGAGATCGGCCTGCAAAACATACTGGATGCCACCGGGGCCCCCGCCGACAGTTCGCGGTTGATCGGCGTGCAACTCGATCTCACCGATCCGGCATCGATCACGAACGCAGCCAAGGCCATCCTCGAGGCGGTTGGAGCCCCGGATGCTGTGGTGCACAATGCCGGGATCACCGCGGTGGGCTGCGTCGAAGAACTCGACCTCGACGTGTGGCAGCAGCTGTTCGCCACCAACCTGTTCGGCCCGGTGGCACTGACCAACGCGCTGCTGCCCTCGATGCGCGCCGCCGGACGCGGCCGCATCGTGGTGATCGCCAGCGAAAACGGTGTCCGCGGGATGCCCTGCACGGCGTCGTACTCGGCGTCCAAGGCCGGATCTGAGCGGTGGGCTGAAGCCCTGGCCGCCGAGATCGCGCCGTTCGGGCTGGGTGTCAGCGTCCTGGTGACCGGGGTGTTTGACACCGACATCATCACCGACGCCGGGGTGCAGGACCACCGCGACTTCAGCGGACCCTACGGCGCCTTGACCACCACCATCGAGCGGCGGGGCCGACTGGCCATCCGGATGGCCAGCCCGCCCAGACGTTTCGCGCACGCACTGGCCAAAGCCCTCGACGATACTGCGCCCTACGCCCGGCACGCCGTCGGCGTCGACGCCAAAATGCTGCTCATCCTCAACCGGCTTTTGCCCGCCAGGGCGATGCACCAGATCATCCGCATCGCCATGGGCCTTCCACGGCACGGCGCCGCCAAGGCCACGAGCGCAGCGCCACGCCCGGAAAGCGAGAACCGTGTTTGAGGCAGTTACCGGTCGGTCTGAGTCGCGGATGCTCATTGACGACAGCTGGTCGACGGCCAAGCCGGCAACGTGATGTCGGGATCACTGGAACAGTCACTGGCCGTGGCGCGGCGGCTGCGCACCGGGTTCATCGGACTCAACGGCACGGTCGGATACGGCGCCGACACCCCGTTCGGGGGTTTCAAGGCCAGCGGTGTCGGCCGCCAAAACGGTGTCGCCGGGTTCGACCAGTCCACCGAGGTGAAGTCCGTCGCCTACCCAGCCAGCTGAAAGGTTTTAGCGCATGCAATTATTCGATGATCTGGAGGACTTCGGGTCTTTCGATGACGCCGTGGCCGGCGACGTCCGCGACCCCTATACCGAACTGTCGCGGATGCGGCGCACCGAACCCATTCAGCGCCTCGACTTTTCGGTCATGCCCGGCGAGGAGGGCAAACCGGTCTTCATGGTGTACCGCCACGAGGACATTCAGGAACTGTTGCGCGACAACGAAACCTTCTCCTCGGCCATCATCAAGGACTTCTTCGGGATCGGCAAACACGTCATGGTCGGCATGGACGAGCCCGAGCACGGCCGCCACCGCGCACTGGTCTCCAAGGCCTTCTCCCCCAAAGCGCTGGCGCGCTGGGAAACCGATCTTGCCGGCCGAGTCGGCAACGAGCTGATCGACACGTTCGCCGATCGCGGCAGCGCAGATCTGGTGAAGGAATTCACCTTTCCCTACCCCAGCCGAGTCATCGCCGGCCTGCTGGGCCTACCCCAAAAGGACTATCCACAGTTTCAGCGGTGGTCCATTTCGCTCCTGTCAGTAGGGGTCAATCCCGAGCGCGCCGCCGAAGCCACCAAGGCGCTGGGTGACTACCTGGTGCCGATCCTTGCGGCCCGCCGCGAGCAGCCCCGCGACGATCTCACCAGCGGCCTGGCCGCCGCCGAGATCGACGGAGAGAAACTCTCCGATGAGGAAATCTTTTGCTTCCTGCATCTGTTGTTGCCCGCCGGGGTGGAAACCACGTACCGCTCACTGGGAAACCTGCTGTTCGGGCTCCTGTCCAACCCCGATCAGCTCGACGCCGTGCGCGACGACCGCACACTGCTGTCAGCAGCCATTGAAGAGGCCGTGCGGTGGGAGGCGCCGCTGCTGTCGATCACGCGTGTGGCCACCCGCGACACCGAACTGGCCGGGGTGCCCATCCCCGCCGGGTCCTCGGTGATGCCGATGCTCGGTGCCGCCAACCGCGACGAGAACCGCTACCCCGACCCCGACCGGTTCGACCTGTTCCGTCAACCCAGGACCCCGATCTCGTGGGGTCACGGTCCGCACGTCTGCCTGGGAATGCACCTGGCCCGCATGGAGATGCGCGTTGCGGTCAATCTCTTATTGGACCGCCTTCCCAACCTGCGGCTGGACCCCGACGGCAACGATCCCCACATCCGCGGGCAGGTGTTCCGATCGCCGACGTCGCTGCCGGTCCGGTTCGGCGCCGACACCTAAGAGGTGGCGGTGGGTTCCACGACGGGTCGACGCGATGATGCACGGCGGGCGGCCGCAGCACCGCTTACTGCGGCGCTGCCCCGAATCGCCTGCGGTGGACCGGTCTGCCACGTGGGCGCAGTCGCCTCGAACCGCACAATCGCAGACAGGAGGGGGTCGTGACCGGACTGCGCTTCGATGACCGGGTGGTCGTGGTCACCGGCGCGGGCCGGGGGGTCGGACGAAGCCACGCACTGCTGTTGGCCGCCAAGGGAGCACGCGTCGTCGTCGTCGATAGCGGCGCCGACATCGACGGCAGCGGTCACTCTCGGGCGCCCGCCGAAGCGGTCGCCGAGGAGATCAACGCCTCCGGCGGCCAAGCCGTCGCCTGTTTTGCCTCGGTCGCCGATGAACGCGCCGCCGCCGACATCATCGACACCGCGCTCAGACAGTTTGGGCGGCTGGACGCGATCGTCAACAACGCCGGCATCCACGATCCCGCCCCGTTCCAAGATCTGACCGTCAGCCAGTTTCGCACGATGATCGACGTTCACTATGTCGGCACCGCGCTTGTCACCCGCGCCGCCTGGCCGCACTTCATCCGCGCCGGATACGGCCGGGTGGTCAACACCGTTTCTGAAGCCATGCTCGGCGGTATCCCCGAATTGAGCAGTTACGGGGCAGCAAAGGGTGCAGTGTTTGGACTGACCCGGAATCTGGCCACCGAGGGAGCCGCGCACGGCATCGCGGTTAACGCCATCGCGCCGCGCGCGTTCACCCGCATGTCGGCCTCACACTCCCACGCCCTGGCCGACCACCTGTCCATACCCACCGACGTCATGGACCAAATCAACGCCGCCATGCCGCCCGAATTATGCGCGCCGGCAGCGGTGTTCCTGGCTCACGACTCGTGCACACTGACCGGTGAGGTTCTTCAGATTGGGATGGGCAGCGTCGCGCGCCTCGCCGTCGTGCGTGGACCCGGCTTCGCCAGGGACGCGCTGACCGCCGAAGACATCGCCGACAACCTTGCCGACGTCATGAACCTCCACGACGCCTCGGTCACCGGATCCGCCGCGCCCGTATTGTGACGGCCCCACTGCAAGAGGAGATTTGGCTGTGAACGACTTCGATTCGGTCGACTATTTCACCGACCCTGAGCTGGTGCCCGACCCCTACGGGTATTTCGACCATCTACGCGCCAAATGCCCGGTGACCGCCGAGCCGCACCATCAGGTGATGGCCATCACCGGCCACCAAGAAGCCCTCACCGTCTATAAGGACAACACCTTTTCGGCGTGTGTGTCGGTGGCCGGCCCCTACGCCGGGGTGTCCTTCGACACTAACACCGATGACATCAGCGCCCTGATCGCCGAAAAGCGCGACCAGATCCCGATGAGCGAGCACATCGTCACCCAAGACCCCCCCGAGCACGCCTACACCCGAGGGCTGTTGAGCCGTCTGCTGACCCCCAAGCGCCTGTCGGAGAACGAAGACTTCATGTGGCGCTTGGCCGACGAGCAACTCGACGAGTTCGTGTCCCGCGGCAGCTGCGAGTTCCTGGAGGACTACGCGCGACCGTTCTCGCTGCTGGTGATCGCCGATCTGCTCGGTGTTCCCGAAGACGACCACAAGCTGTTCCGTGCGACGCTGGCAGCCAACGACGAGGTCCCCGGCGCTCTCGGCGACGACGCGCCAGCGCACAACCCGCTGCTGTGGCTGGATGAGAAGTTCGCCGGCTACATCGTCGAGCGCCGCGCGCAGCCACGCCAGGACGTGCTAACTGAACTGGCGCAAGCCAAGTACCCGGACGGGTCAACACCTTTGGTGATGGATGTCGTGCACCTGGCGACGTTCCTGTTCTCGGCGGGCATGGAGACCACCACGAAACTTCTCAGCTTCGCGCTGCGCGTTCTCGGGGAGCGCCCCGACATTCAGACGGTGCTGCGCGAGGACCGCAGTCGCATCCCGGTGTTCCTGGAAGAAACGCTGCGCATGGAAAGCCCGGTGAAAAGCCACTTCCGCCTGGCACGGCAATCGACCACGGTGGGCGGCGTGCCGATCGCGGCCGGCACCACCATGATGCTGCTCCCTGGAGCATGCAACCGTGACCCCGCAAAGTTCGACGCTCCCAACGAATTTCGGCTGGACCGCCCGAATGTGCGTGAACACATCGCCTTTGGCCGCGGCAACCACTCCTGCCCAGGGGCGCCGCTCGCGCGTGCCGAAGGCCGCATCTCACTGAACCGCATCTTTGACCGGATGGCCGACATCCGCATCAGCGAGGCCTGCCACGGCCCCGCCGACACCCGCCACTACGGGTATGAACCCACCTTCATCCTGCGCGGTCTGACCAACCTTCACTTAGAGTTCACCCCGCTGGACTGACCGTCGATGTCTTCGGAAACCTCAGATCTCTCCTCCGGCGGCGATATGCCAGTGATGCCGGTCCCCCGCGCAGTTCAGTGTCCGCTTGAGCCGCCTGCGGCATTCACGACCTGGCGCCAGGAGCCGGGTCTGCGACGTGCGACATGGCAAGGCCAACCACACTGGGTGGTGAGTCGCTACCACGACATCCGGGAAGCGTTAGTCGATCAACGACTTTCGGCCGATACGATCGATTGGTCCCGCATGCCTGCGGGCCGCGAAAATACACCCGTCATGTTTGCGCGAACCGACGACCCCGAACATCATCGGCTCCGACGGATGATGACCAGTCAATTCACCTTCAGGCGCAGCGAATCGCGTCGGCAACAAATCCAACAGCTGGTCGATGAATGCCTGGATACGATGATTGCCACCGGGCCACCATCGGATCTGGTGCGCGAATTCGCTTTGCCCGTACCGTCTTTGGTGATCGCTTTGCTGCTGGGCGTCCCGGAGGAAGATCTCGATTTTTTTCAGCGCAACACCGCGATCACCTTGGACTCAAGTGTGAGCGACGAGCAGCGTTCGCAGGCATTTGCGGCAATGTACCTTTACATTCACGAGTTGACACAGCGAAAGCAACGCGAGCCCGGCGACGACCTGATCAGCCGCCTGGTCACCGATTACGTAATGACCGGCCAACTCGATCGAGACACCACAGCCATGACGGGCGTGATCATGATGCAGGCGGGTCACGAAACCACGGCGAATATGATCGCGTTGGGTACCCTTGCGCTGCTGGATCGGCCAGAGGTGTTTCATCGACTGGGCCAAACCGACGATCACTCTTTGGTTGCCAACATCGTTGAAGAGCTGATGCGGTATCTCACCATCGTGCAGAGTCAAGTCGACCGGGTGGCTACCCAAGACCTCGTAATCGGTGGCCAACTCGTGCGTGCGGGAGAAAGGCTGTTGATGAACCTGCCGGCCGGCAACTGGGATGATACTTTCGCCAGCCATCCCGATCAGTTCGATGTCGAGCGAAAGACGCGGGGACACCTCGGTTTTGGCTACGGAGTTCATCAATGCATCGGGCAGAACCTTGCGCGAGTCGAAATGCAGGTAGCGTTTGCGTCACTGGCAAGGCGCCTGCCCAGCTTGCAATTAGCCGTACCGTCAGCCGATCTCACGTTCAAAGCCGAGTCCGGCATCTACGGTATGAATGAGCTGCCCGTCACGTGGTAAAACGCGTTCGGGAGCTCATCCGTGCTGGAGTTCGGGTAGCAGCCGGTCCAGGCGGCGTGGGATCCACCAGTTCCAGTTCCCGGTGATTTTCAATGAAGGCAGGCACAAGGGTGACGCGGATGAGTGTGGCGTCAAACAGCACCGCAACAGCGAGTCCGAATCCCATCTGTTTCATCTCCGGGATTCTGTCCAGGCAGAAAGATCTGAAAATTGCCACCATGATCGCGGCCACCAACAGGATCAGTGTGCAGGCCACAAGAACCGGCACCGGGCGTCTCATCACCGCACGCGCCCAACGTTCCCATCGACTACCGTTGTCTGCCAATCGTTTGGAGCTGGGTGAAGCCTCCTCCCTCTGTCCAGCCGGTCGCCCAGGACGACCAGCAACAATGCCGGCAAGAGGGTCAGTGCGCCGGTGACCAGGACGAGGATAACGAGGATGACTCCGATTGCGGAGTCAGCGTAAAACGGGCCGACCGGTGACTGCCATTGCGACCAGTGAGATGACGACGATCATGCCCGAAAGAGCGCCGTGCGACCCGCTGTCTCGAGTGTTCGCACGATGGCCTGCCGCGGGACCATGCCGGCGGACAGTTCCTCACGGTAGCGCCGCACGATCAGCAACGAGTAGTCGATCCCGATCGCAAGGCCCATCATCGCCACCAACGACTCGACGAATACGTTCCAGTCCATGAGGGACACCGAAGCGACAACAAGCCGAGAGTGACCCCCACAGCGCACATTCCGAGCACCATCGGCATCATCGCGGCCAGCACGGACCGCTGCGCGAGCGGCAGCACGATGAACGCCAATGGCAGACTGACCATCTCGGCGGTCATCATGTCCTGTCCGTCGACTTCGGTGAGGTCGCCCATCAGCGGACTGTTGCCGGCCATCGCGGCGTTGATTCCAGCGGGCATGTCTTTCGCCAAGTGCTCGTTGAGCGACGCCGACGCCTTCCGGCGTTCACCAACATCGCCCTTGAGCAAGACGGTTGCCGTAATGACGCTGCCATCGGCAGAAAGCGCGCCTCCCCCGGAAGCGCCCGCGGGGCAGGACATCCACGATGACCAATTGTCGCCTCACCACGCCGGTTTCCCACGCGAACGTATCGGCGCCTTCGGCACAGATCGCCCCCAACGGCAATCACAGGGTCACACGGTCGTTCCCGACGTGCAGACTGCGCACTCGTTGCTTGCAGACGCCACCGATGCGCCCAGCACTCACTGCTTGTTCGAAGCGCACCGGTCACTGATGGATCCGAGCGTCACGTGGGGACGTCCGTGCGGTTGGGCCATCATCCACGTCGAGGCAATACCCACCGAGTACGGGCCTTGCTGACCGTTTTGCTCGTAAAAGCCCTGCGGGTCATAGACTTTGGCTTCCGCGTAGGGCCAGGGGCACGCGACAGATGTCGCGATCCGTGTCCATTTGAACGAGGCGAACGCCAGCCCGTACACCAAATAGAACACATTGACGATGATGAGCATCACGATGAACGAGCCCAGCGCCGGTCGGCCCGTAAAGATGCGGGCACGTTGGGCCAGTTTCTCCGACACCGTGCGGCCGGTGTCGTCCCGATAGACCAGTATCCCGGCAGGAATCATCACCAGCGTCACCAATGAGGATTCCCACAACAAGGGGAATTGAACGGGAGTGCCCACAAAGATCGACCCAAAGGGAATCACCTGGGAGTACATGTAGAGCCCGGTGTGGATCATCGTGACCTCAAGAATCATGTCGATAATGAACCCGAAGATGAAGATCAGTACCCCCAGGCTCAGCAGGGGGTGGCGCCACACGAAGGTGTCAGTGCCCCGCCGGGCCTGAATTTTGCGCAGCGCCCAGACTCCCGGGAAGTACGGTCCGAACTGGAACATGACGTAGCCGAAGACGACGAACGGTTCGACGGTCGGCGCCAGCGAGACCCATGGCCAGGATTCGGGCCAGTGCCATAGCCGCGGGTCGTACACGGCGTAGGGCGCCCAGTTCATCAGCGGGTCCTGCCAGACGATGATCGTGGTCACCAGGCTCATCAGGATGTAGGGGTGCGGCCCGTAGCGTCGCCAGCCCCATACGCCTGCCACGATGAGGCCCACGACGGCGATGACGGTGAAGATCTGCAGGACGGGGATCCAGTGCTGGTAGCCGAGGAGCGGCTCCCAAGGCCGTGGCGTACCCGTGACCGCGGGGTTTGCGATCCGCGCATCAGGATAATTGCGCACGTTCCACCCGACAGCCACCACCGCGGCGACACCGAGCGCGAGCCACACCCACTTCCAGATCCCGCTGGCCGACCAGCGGGTCCGCTCGATGTCGGGTCGGCTCGCCGGCTTGGAGGTTCGTTCAGTGGTCATTGTCTCTCCTCACCCATCACTGATCGTCTGAAATTTGCGCGGTCACCTGTTGGCGCCCTGGGCACAACGGTCACTTTCGGAGCCGAGCTGCACGTTCGGGCGCCCGCGGGGCTGGCCGTTGCCCCAGGTCGACATGATCCCGACTGAATAGGGACCTTTCTGGCCGTTCTGCTCGTAAAACCCCTGGGGGTCAAAGACTTTGGCGTCGGGGTACGGCCACGGACAAGCGACCGAGGAGGCCAGCCGAGACCACTTCAGCGCGGTGAACGTCACTCCATAGACCAGGTAGGAGACGTTGATGATGACCAGCATCACCAGAAACGAGGCGAGCACCGGCCGCCCTGCGAGGATGCCGGCGCGCTGGGCCAGTTTTTCTGACACCGTGCGGCCGGTGTCGTCGCGATACACCAGGATGCCGGCGGGGATCATGACCAGCGTCACCAACGACGACTCCCACAGCAATGGGAACTGGTAGGCAGTGCCCACAAAGATGGAGCCGAACGGGATCACCTGGGAGTAGATGTAAAACCCGGTGCGCACGAGGAAGACCTCTAACAGCATGTCGATGAGGAAGCCGCAGACGAAGATCAACGCGGCGAGGCTGATCAGCGGGTGACGCCACACGAAGGCGTCAGCCCGGCGCCGGGCCTGACGTTTGCGCAGAATCCAGACGGCAGGAAAATACGGGCCAAACTGAAACAACGCATAACCCAGGACGACGAAGGGCTCGATGGTCGGAGATATCGAAACCAGCGGCCATGACTCGGGGAAATGCCACAGCCTGGGGTTGTACACCGCGTAGGGCGCCCAGTTCATGATCGGGTCTTGCCAGGCGATGAAGGTGGTCACCACACCCATCAAGACGTAGGGGTGCGGCCCATAGCCTCGCCATCCCCACAGGAATAGCGCAAAAAGGCCGGCGACCAACACGACCGCGAAGATCTGGAACAGCCCCAGCCAATGGTCATAGCCCACCAGCGGCTCGACGGGGCGCGCCGCGCCGGAGACCTCCGGATTACCAACCCGCGCATCGGGATAGTCGCGCGCGTTCCACGCGACGGCGACGACCAACGCGACGCCGAGCACCGCGAGCAACCAGGCTGCGATCCTGCCCCTTGGGGACCGTGCAGCGACGCGTTGCGGTGTCCGCGAAGGTGCTGCGGTTTGCTCGGTGGTCACCAACCGCCCTCCACAAACATTTGTTCCGGCCCGGGGCGATCGCCGACTACGTCTCGGGATCGCATCGATAACGCCGGAGCCCCGCTGCGGCGGGGCTGGCGTGGAGGCGGATGGGGTGAACGCCTGTCGTACTCGGATGTCATCTAGCGGCTCACCAGCGCGCGCGTCGCCGGCGCCCCCGGCGGCCGCGACGTCACGGGGTCGACCTGCACCTCTGTCGAGTCAACCGACATTGCTCCCTACCCATTCTTTCTGGTGTCGTTCGGCACCAGACCATGATTGTGGAGTCAGACTGCACCACAACGGGGCCATTGGTCAAGCATTCAGGGGGCACGTCCCATCTGCCGGGCCCGTTTGGCCACTTCAGCAGGGACCCGGCGTCCACGCGGATGTATTGGCCGGTGATGTAGCGGCTTTCGTCGCTGGCCAGGAACACGCCCAGGTTGGCTTTGTCTTCGGATTCGACGGAGGGAATGGGCATGGCCCGGAAAAGGGTGAATAACGGTTCGGCGTCCTCGCGGGTGGCCTTCTTGCCCGCTTGGGTCAGATCCGGGCGGAACATGCTGTACATGCCATCGTTCTGCAGCAGGTGGGTGTTGCAGTTGGTCGGGTGGATGGCGTTGATCTGGATCATCCGCGGCGCCAGGTGCAAGCACATCTCCTCGACGTCCTCCATGACGACGCGCTTGCTCCAGGCGTAGCCCGCCCCGCCGGGGCCCATGTTCGGGTTGTCGGTGGCGCCCCGGATCATGCCGGCGGTGGAACCGGTGACGATGATGGAGGCGCCGTCGCACAGTGCGCGCTATTCGACTAGACCTCTGCACCGGGCCGCGATCATTATGCCAGCATGTGCAGGGAAATACCACTAGCGCGGAACAGATATTTGGTTCAATAGCCGAGAACGGTGCGGCGGGGTGACCTTTCGGAGGGGCGATCAATGCAGAGCCACAACGGCGGTACCGATTCGGGTTCGACCGTGCTGGTCGATTCGCGTCGCGTGGGTGTGTGGCGGTTTGGGTCGCCTGGTGGGTGGCCCCTGGTGTGGAACCACGGCGGACTCAGTTGCGGTATGGACGCCACGGTGATGGACGAGGCGGCGCGTTCTTGTGGTGCCGAAATCATCGCAATTGACCGACCGGGCATTGGGCGCAGCGACCTGTGGAGCATCGCCTCGGTTGGCCAGTGGGGGCACACCGTGGCTCAGGTTGCTGACCTGCTGCTTCTAGATGACTTCGCCGTCGCCGGCTGGTCGGGCGGAGGCCCCTTCGCGTTAGCGTGCGCTGCGGCGATGCCGGGCGAGTACGCGTGGTCGCCACCATCGACGGGATGGCTCCCCTGGAGCGACTCAGGAACGTCTTCGAGATTGGGTTCTTGCCCGATGAGTTGCTCATCCCGGCCGCCCGATGGGCGCCGTGGGCCGCTGCGGCGCTGCTGCAACTGATACGCCGTGTACCGCCACGGGTGCTCGGGTGGGTCCTCCCGCACCTAGCAGGCAGCCGGGATGGCGCAGCACTCAACCCGCCGCCCCTATCCCTGCTGGCGACGCATCGCGAAGTGATGAGCGGCGGCGTACAGGGAATGGTCGAAGAGTACCGTCACTACTTCGGCTCATGGGGCTTCGACCTCCCCGAGATCCAGCAGCCGGTCACCATCTGGCAAGGGGAAGAGGACACCTTGGTGCCGATGAAACATGCACGTCGTTTGGCTAGCCTGTTGCCCAACAGCACGCTGAGAACGGTTCCCGCGACCGGTCACCTGCTCCCCGTTGTCATGGCCAAAGAAATTCTCGACGATCTCGCGCCAAGGCCGCGCAACTAGCCAATAACTTCAAACTGACCCACTACCCACAGGTGCGGGCATGGTGACTGCGACGGTGCTCATCGCGCCGACCAGGTCGACGTCGGAGGCGTCGACGAAATGCATGGGGTCGGGGTTGCCCATCGCCATCGGCAGGATGCCGGCATTGGCGACGACGACGTCGATCCTGCCGAGATCGGCCAGAGCGGCCTCGACGGTGTCGCGCAGTTCGTGGCGTTCACGCACTCGGGATTCGCGCGACCACGCGCCGCCCAAGTTCTTTCACCGATCGTTCGGTGTCAGAGAGGTCGTCGGGTGTCGCCAACGGGTGAGTTGCTCGGGACGTCCCGGCAGATATCGAGGGCAACGATGTCGGCGCCCGCTTTGGCTATGGCGACGGCGTGCGCGCGCCCTTGGCCGCGGGCAGCTCCCCTGATGACGGCGACCTGCCGTCGAGACGTCCGGACAAAGGATCTTCCTCCACTTCGGTTGCTTATCAACGTGATACGGCTAACCTGCAGGCCGGTCCATCAACCAGGAGCAGGAAGCGGTGACTCGGCGTCTGGCTGCGGTCCCTTGACCAACCCAACTGATCTGGTGCAATCTAGCACCAGATCTTATTCTGGAGTCAGACTGCACCACAATAGGTCGGGACGGAGAGGACGAGCGATGTCGCTAAGCTGCCCGCGTGTCTCGACCGGCCGGTTAGAGGTGTCTGCTGAGCTGGTGGCCATCTCAGTTCTCTTCGGTAGCGCGTCGATGAGCTTGGGTCCGACCGGGTCGAGCAGCTGTCGGGTTCGCGTTGCGCCCAGGAAACGCTGCCGCCCCGCCGCACCCGCCGACGCTCTTGGGGATTCGCCGTCATGACAGGCCTGCTTCGATTCGCCACCCGATGCTTGCCTTGGCAATTCATCGGCACCACGCGTGGTCGCACGCCGCGAGAGCACGGTCGATTCAGCGCCGGCCACAACAACGTCGGACGGAGGTCAGCCGCACCCGGCGCCGCCAACAGACCTCCAGACATTATCGAGTGTCAGTCATGGTGACCCGCGCCCGCGTCATGCGATCGGCTCAGCCCCGCCGGGCCGAACCGATGTCACCACCGCATAGTGGTCCCCGCTTGCCGGCGGACACTTGTTGGGCCCGCCAGTGCACGGCACGTGCCAGGATCCTGCAAGCGGCCGAATCGGTGATCGCCTCGGCAGGCCCGCGCGCCTCGTTGGCTGACATCGCCGCAGCCGCCGGCATATTGGCGGGCAGCCTGTATCACCACTTCAGCAGCAAAGAAGAGTTACTTTTCGAACTGGTCCAGCGTTTTCGCGCCGACATCGACGGCGTCGCAAAGGCGGCGCTCGATGACACCGACCACCGCCAGGCCAGCCCATTCCCCGCCGGGTTCTATGACTTCGGCTCAGCCATCGCGCGCTGTGCGGCGCGCCACCCGGCCGCATTGCAGATGTCATTCTTCGAGGCTGCCAGCGCCAACCCATCACTGAGCCTGCTTCTGTCCGCGAGACCCACGACGCTGCAATACACGATGACCCAGATACTGGCGGCCGGCGCGGCCAACGGTCTGCTTCGATCAGGTGTCGCCATATCGGCGCTGGCCGATCGTATCTGCCAAAGCCTGATGCACGTCGGGCTCGACGTCATCCGCCACACCGCCGCCGCCGAGGATGTCGCCGCCCTGTTGTGCCGAATCATGACGACAGGGCTGAGCAGCCAGCCGCCTACAGATGACGAACTGGACTCCTCGGCCGCCTTCGCCGCCGCCGAAAAGGCCATCGGCTCGTGGGGTGAGGACAGCCATGTCGAGGTCACCGGCAAGTCCGCCTACATCCACGCCGTGGCGCGAGAACAATTCGGTCGCCGCGGATATGAGGCCACCACGATGCGCGACATCATCGAGGCCACCGCATTGGGTCCTGCCCGCGTGTACTCGGTGGTCGGCTCCAAAGACAGGTTGTTCAGAGCGATCATCGAGGCGTTCGGACGCAAGGCCGGCGGAGGTTTCGCCGAAGTCCTGGCCAGCGACGCCACCGCGGTCGAGAAGCTCGATGCGCTCAGTTGGGTCAACATCAACGCGATCGACCGCTTCCCCCACGAGTGGAAGATTCAGCTCGCGTGGCTGCGCCAGCACCCGCCGAACACACCAGAACCAGGCCTGGCCTTCGCCCAGCGACTGGCCGAACTGGAAAGCCTGCTGCGCGAGGGCATCCGGTCACACGACCTGCAAATGCACACATCATCGCTAGAGATGCTGGCGCGCTGCGTCATGGCCGTGTTGTGGATACCCGAAAACCTCGTCCACCGCCTGGGTAGACGGGCGGCGCTGCGCCTGGCCCGCGACACCGTGATCCGTGGCATCGCCGACCGCAGCCTGACTCCGACGCGCGGCCCGGCACGGACATAGGACCAGATGACACCCGATCGCCCCGCCACACCCTTGCCACAGCTAGAGATGCTGGCCTCAGCGCTGTCAGGGCAACCGGTTGCCGTCGCCGCGATAGAGCCCGGGCAGCCGTGCTGGACCAACAGGCGCACGATTTTCGTCGACCCAAACAGCCCGCCCACAGCTCGACTCACCGCGATCACCGTTCAAGCCTGTCTGATCGCGGCCGACAGCCTCCAACCCGCGATCACCCGCACATTGAGCACACATCGCGCGGCGGTGCGCCGCTACCTGGCCATTGAAGGTCACCGCGCGCTGGCCGCCAACCAGACGTGGCTGCCCCCGGCAGTGCGCACGCTCATCGACGACGACCTCGCCTCGCGCACCGACTCGCCGGCCGCCTCACTCGACATCGCGTTAAGTCGCCAACCCATACCCGACCCGCCCGCCGATTTCGGCGTCCTACGTCCCCGCAAGGTCGTCGTCGACAAACGCGCCGACCACGGGCCCGGGCCGGCCGGCGAGCACACCCCACGACGACAACAGGACAAAGAACTCCAGGAACTGGCCGACGACGACATCGCCGACGACCAGGACATGCAAGACCCGTTCACCAGCCCGGTCGGCGGTGGCGGCGTGCTGGGCAAACTGCTGGCACGCATGCTCAGCGTGGTGCGCCAGCTGTCCGGAGGCGGCCAACCAGGCGCTGACACACCGACGCATCGCACCCGGGCCGGCGCGACGGGCAGCACTGCAGTGGTTTCCAACGCACGATCGGCAACCGAGACTGACGATCCCTTCGCCCCGCACGCCGCGACATATCCCGAATGGAACATGCGCGAGCGCCGCTACCGCCCGCAGTGGTGCACGGTGCACGAGATCGAACCCCCGAATACCGGTGCGGCCGCGCACATCGCACGCGATATCGGGCTGCGTAAGCCGCTGGCACGCCTCGGGGTCGGCCTGCAACGGTCGCGCCGCCAGGCCCAAGGCGACGACATCGACATCGACGCGGCGGTGGAAGCCCAAGTGGAAACACGGGCCGAAGCGCCCTCGGCCGAGGAGGTCTACCTCGATACCCTGCGGCGCCGACGCGATCTGGGGGTGATGATTTTGGTCGACGTCTCTGGATCCACCGCCGAACCGGGAACGCACGGTCAGACCGTACACCAACAGCAGCGCACCACCGCAGCAGCGCTCACCGTGGCGCTGCACGACCTCGGTGACCGAGTCGCGTTGTATGCGTTCGCCTCCCAAGGTCGATCAATGGTTGAGGTGACACCGGTAAAACGCTTCGACGATCACCTCGACACCCGCACCATGCAACGGCTGCAGGCCATCACTCCCGGCGCCTACTCACGACTGGGCGCCGCGATCCGTCACGGCACAGCGGCGGTAGAAAAACACGCCGGCACGCCGCGCCGCCTGCTCGTGGTGGTCTCTGACGGCCTGGCCTACGACCACGGATACGAACGCGACTACGGTGCCGCCGACGCGCGCCGCGCGCTGGGGGAGGCGCGCCGCCGCGGCACCGGCTGCCTGTGTCTGACCATCGGCGCCAGCACCGACGTCGCGGCGCTGCGCCACGTCTTCGGCAGCACCGCCCACGCCACCATTGCACGCCCCGAGGATCTCAAAGGTGTTGTCGGACCCCTTTTTCGGTCCGCGCTTCGCTCGGCAGAAGCGCGCCGCCGCCTGACCAAAGCCACCCGCCCGGTTCAGCACATCACCTCAACAGAACGGACACGAAGCGCATGACGCGATCCACCGACCCCCAGCACCTGACCAACGTGTCCGCACCGCGAGACCCCGGCAACGACGGTGGGCGGCTGCACGTTGCCAGCACCGAGGGTGCAGTGGCCCCATCGGCGGCCGCCGACACCGCCGGCAACGGTGAATCGACCCGCGCCGACGTCGGCGACAGTGCTGCCCGTCCCTACTATGTCGCCGTCGGTGATGAAGAAGACGTGTTCAAAGCCGCCTACCTGCAAGGCCTTTCGATTCTGCTCAAAGGTCCCACCGGCTGCGGCAAGACCCGCTTCGTCGAGGCCATGGCCCACGACCTGGGTCGCCCACTGATCACCGTCGCCTGCCACGACGACCTCACCACCGCCGACCTCGTCGGACGATTCCTCCTCATCGGCGGAGACACTCAATGGGTCGACGGGCCGCTGACCCGCGCGGTGCGCGAAGGAGCCATCTGCTACCTCGACGAAGTCGTCGAGGCCCGCCAAGACACCACCGTCGTGCTGCACCCATTAGCCGATCACCGCCGCCAGCTGCCCGTCGAACGGCTCGGCGTCACCCTCGAGGCGGCACCCGGGTTCGGCCTGGTGGTCTCCTACAACCCCGGCTACCAAAGCGTCCTCAAAGATCTCAAAGACTCCACGCGGCAACGCATGGTCGCCTTAGAGTTCGACTTCCCCAACGCCGACATCGAAGAAAAGATCGTCGCGACCGAAGCAGGAATCAGCAGCGACCACGCCGCACAGCTCGTCCGGTTCGGTCAAGCGATCCGGCGCGTGGAAACCGGGGGGTTGCGCGAAGTGGCGTCCACGCGGGTGCTCATCGCAGCGGGCCGCCTGATCGCCCAAGGCCTTCCCGCACCCAAAGCGGCACGCGCCGCGATCGCCGGACCCCTCAGCGACGATCCCGCCATCACCAACGGACTCATCCAGATGATCGAGGTCTACCTCAACGAAAACGTCTAGCGAATCCGCGCGGCAGATAACAAATCTTAGGTTGACCGGCATAAACCCGAAGGAAGTGCGATGTCCTACGAAAGCACTGCAGAGCCCATCAAGATCGGCTACCTGATGGACTTCACGTTGCCACCGATGTTCCCCGAGGAGATGAAGGCGGACTTCACCCGCTGCTTTGACCTCATCTTCGAAGAGGCCACCGAGCAGGGGCTGATGGACCGCCCTGTGCAGATGATCTACCGCGAGGTAGAGGGCCTGCCCAAGGGATCGGTCAAGGCGGTCATCGACGCTTTCGGTGAGCTTGTCGACGAAGGCAGTCTGGTGGTGTTCGGACCCCACATCACCGACAACTGCGTGCCCACCCGCGAATCGATCGAAGAGCGGTTCAAGCTCCCGGCGATCGCCGTCACCGGCACCGACGACTGGTTAGGCGAGTGGACCTTCGCCTTCCCGCAGGGCTCGATGACCGACGAGCCGATTTTCATCGCGGACCTCGTTGCCAAACGCGGACTCTCCGAAATCGGAGTTCTCGTCGAGCAGAACCTGATCGGCGAAAGCTACCTGAAGAATTTGCGAAGCGCGTGTCGGCGCAAAGGCATTCGCATCGTCGCCGAAGCGGCAATCGCCCAGACGGCTCGACGGCTCGGCGGACACGAGACACAGAAAGCGATCGCCAACATGATCGACTCCGGTCTCGATGAGCAGACAGCGCACGACACTTACTCCGCGGTGTCGGAACTCGTTCGAGGGTCGCTACTTCTCGCCAGGATGACGCAGAAGCACGGTGCAGCGCGGGCGGCGGAGTCTGCCGATGACGGTGGATTCCCAAACGCCCCGATAGCGCTGGATGACCGACCGTTTGAACTTCTTCTGCAGGGACTACTGAGACAGCAATCCCAGCACACGAACACCCCGGTGCGCGATATCGCTCAAGGCATCACCAACACAGCCTGATTACATACCGCGGCGCGCGCCAGCTAGACAAGCAGGTCGTGCCTAACGTTTTGTTGGGCGCGCACCATCAACAGCCTGGAAAGCAACACATCATGAAGAACTCGTCCTCCTGGACACGCCCCGGCATCCCCACACCTGATCGCGATCCTTTCTACGCCAGCCCCGCCGGTCTCGACGAGATCGCACACGGGACGGTGTTGCGGTCACGGTCGGTGCAGGTGTCGTTCTTCGGTCGCTTCCGGCGGAGCGCGGCGTCGCAGCTGATGTACCGCAGCACCGACTCTCACGGTCGCCCCGAGGCGGCGGTGACCACAGTGGTGGTTCCACATGGGAAGGACCCGGCGACGTGTCCGTTGCTGTCCTACCAGTGCGCCATTGACGCAGTAGCGGCGCGGTGCTTTCCGTCGTATGCCCTGCGTCAGGGCGCCGAGCTGGTAGGAGCCTCTGTTCAGGCGGAATTCTTTTTCATCACCGCAGCCCTGTCGCGCGGGTGGGCGGTCAGCATCCCTGATCACGAGGGCCTGCAGGGCATGTGGGGCGCGCCGTACGAGGCGGGCTTTCGTGTTCTCGACGGTCTGCGGGCCGCTATCACCGACCCGGAGTTGGGCCTTTCATCCGACGCTTCGATGGCGGTGTGGGGGTATTCCGGGGGCGGTCTGGCCAGCGGATGGGCCGCCGAAGCCGCCGCCACGTACGCACCCGAGCTCAACATCGTTGGCGCAGTGATGGGTTCACCAGTGGTGGATCCCGAAAGCGTTGCGCGCCGGCTGAATGCGTCGCCGTGGGCGGGTCTTGCAGCGTTGATGATCGCGTCCTTGGTGCACGTGTTCCCCGAGGCGAAAAAGGTCGTCGACGGACACGCGACCGAGGATGGCAAAGCCCTGCTTGCAGAGATCGAGGGGATGTCGACCGGAGGTGCGATCCGACGCTTCCGCAACGTCAACATCGCCGACTACGTCGACCTGAGCTTCGAGGAATTGTTCGCGCTGCCCGAGCTGCGGCATGTGTTCGAAGTGACGCGGCTCGGGCAAAAGACACCGAGCATGCCCGTCCTGCTCATCCAGGGCGTCCATGACAAGATCGTCGACGTCGCCGATGTGGACAGGCTGGCCCAGACCTACACCCAAGGCGGCGCCGCGGTGAGCTACCACCGCGACCCCCTTGCCGAGCACCTGTTGTTGTATCCCTTCGCGGTTCCGATGAGCCTATGGTGGCTCGCCGAACGGCTCGCCAAAAACGACCGGCCCAATAGCTGGCACACCTGGCCCGCGCTGCTCGATGCGCGTACCTACGCAGGTCTGCCGGCACTCGCCGCCGCCGCATCGCAAGCCGTCAAGTCCGGTTTCTCCCCAGGGCGATCGCTTCGCCACCGACGTCGGAAGAAGTAGATCGAGGCCCTACCATCCATACCGTGGGTGTAACGCGCCATGCAACCTCGCATATCGTCGCGATGTTTTGAGGCGTCGAACCTATTGCGCCAGAGTTGAATCCGCCTGTGTCACGAGTCTCAGCCATCAGGTTCCAGCGACGAATCGACACTTCTGGCGGCGCCAGCGTGGCGCGAAAGCCAACCCACCGCTGCGCTAGCGCCCCGACTTAGAGGCGCTTGAGCACCATCACCGATTCATTGTACGGAAAGAGGCGGTACAGCCACCGCGAGGAGGGACTCACCTGGGGGGCCACCTCGCTTTTGGCTAGGAGGACAGGATGGCCGACCGCGACAGTCTTGCGGTGCTTGCAGATGGCGGTGTCGCCGCCCGCGAGAACGTTTCGCACCCAGTTTGTTTGGGGTCCGTAGCCGACGAGCAATGCAAAGCCGTCGGTCGTGTCGAACACCAGCAACGGTGTACGGTAGCGTGCTCCGGATCGGCGCCCGACGTGGTAAAGAATTCCCATACCAGGCATTCGGTCGACCACCCGAAGGGCGGCTGGATTGGTGATTCGCTTGTTAAAGGCCGCGACTCGACGCGACACGCGCACACCGAACTCCTCTCAGTGCATCCGAGCAGCCTCAACGTCTGCCTCGTTGAAAGTCTCATCGCGCGAGCAGTGGCTTCCAACCACGAGTAAATAGCTTCTCCCGCCAGCGGCGCAACTCTGACCGGCAGTAGATCCATTTTGAGGGGCCTAGATGTGGCCGGACGGGCCGCAAATCGAGACGGGCTTGTTAAACAAGCTCTGGCAGTTTGTCAATCTTCGCTGCATCTCGACGACATCCGCCGCCGATAACGTCCGATTACGTCGACCGCGACAGGTGCAGTCGGTGGGCCACCCTGGCTGTGTTAGCAGAAGCCGTGCTGCCATCGGTTGACCGACAGCGCATTCGTCGCGGCTGACAGAACAAACGACGATGAGACCGTCATCCGAGGACGGAATCCTCGAGCATCTTGCGGTGACCACAGCCAGCCGTACCCACACCTGCGGCAGTAGCCGCCTGAAGCGCACCCCAACTCTCCTCCGGCCTCACTACAGCTTGGGCGCATCGCCGAGCGCGCCACGCCCACGGCCGTCCGGCGCGGCACTGGCAGCGTCCGACGCGCCGCCGCGCGCGCCCCGTGTGTCTGGAGCCACGATCGGCTGTGCGCCCGCCGATTTCAGCACCGCACGGACGTCGCTGACTTTGACGCCGGCCAGCTCGGCGATCACGGTCAGCGTTTCACCGCGATCCAACATTCGCGACACCGCTGCCGCGCCCTCCTGGCGATGCTCGTGTCGACGCCGCTCACCTTCAGCGTGAATCTCGGCCACGCGGGCCTGCTCCCACTCATCGATTGCCGCCAGCCGGCGTAGCTCGACCAGAAACGACGCCCCGTCATCGACGTTGAGACGCTCACGTTCCTGTCGAGCCTCATTCGCCCGAGCCTGCGCTTCGCGAACTCTTTTGCGCGCTTCGGTTTTCGGGTTGACGTTCGCCATTAACGGAGCATACGGCCCGGAGTATCGTTTCTCTACCATCGCCACCAACATCACCGTGTCCACATTTGTCCCCCATTCATGTTTCCCAGTCCTCCACTGCCGCAACATAACCGGAAACACACCCACAGCCACCTCGCCAGAGCACACCGCCACCAACCGTTTTCGACCAGCCCGGGAACCACACACCTCTTGCATTAAGGTCACGAATCGGTAACGCCATTTCGTCCGTACGAAATTACGGTAGCGTGTCACCATGTCCGATCCGTCTGTCTGCCCGCGCTGCCATGGGCAGCTGCCGGCTGCCGTAGGTAGGGGTCGTCGACGCTTGTGGTGCTCGCAAAAATGTCGCCGGGCCGCCTACGAGGAGCGCCGAGCTGCTCGCTGCGGAGCGATCGGGCTGCGCGTCGAGCGCGTTGTGCAGCAGGTCGAAAAGCCGGTGCGATATGTGGAGTATCGAGACCGCATCGTTGAGGTGACCCCACCGCCACCAGACCCCGCCCAAGCGGCCGCGATCGTCCTGACATCGCCGCGCGCGTGCCGGATGGTGCTCGACAGCCTCACCGATGCCGCGACCCTGGGCACGTTGCATCGCGGCGAGCACCACGCCACCGTGCGCTCCGCCGCGCGCCTGCTGACCGCACTTCGGGCCGCCCAGCTGCTGACCTAACTGTACTGACCACGGACGTTGGTGACGGCGTGGCGTGGTGACATGACGAAGACCTCCGAGTGAAGTGCGAGCTGTCTAGGAAAGCACTCACTACCGGAGGTCTTCGTGTCCCACCGTAATGCCCCATTGTCAGAAACGGGTCGGCTGCGGCTTGCTCGTTGTGTTGTCGAGGACGGTTGGCCGCTGCGCCGGGCCGCCGAACGTTTCCAGGTCGCGGTAACCACCGCGGCGCGCTGGGCAGGCCGTTATCGCGCACTTGGGGAGGCCGGCATGGCCGACCGCAGCTCTCGGCCCCATCGCAGCCCGAATCGCACACCCACTCGTAGGGAGCGGCGCATTATCAAGGTCCGCGTTACGCGGCGATGGGGGCCTGCGCGAATCGGCTACTTGCTTGGCCTTCATCCCTCGACCGTGCACCGCGTGCTGGCCCGCTACGGGTTGGCCAAACTGCGTTGGCTAGATCGCCCCACCGGCCGTGTCGTTCGCCGCATCGAGGCAACCCAATGCGGCGAAATGGTCCATGTCGATGTCAAAAAGCTCGGCAAGATCCCCGCTGGCGGCGGGTGGCGGATGCTGGGCAAAGCCGTCGGCAAGCGCAACAAACAGGCCGACAAAAGCGGCGGCATCACAACCCAATACCGCAATCCGCGGCGCGGCTATCACTTTCTGCACACCGCCATCGACGGGTACTCCCGGCTGGTCTACAGCGAACTGCTGACCGACGAGCGCAAAGAAACAGCTGCCGCGTTTTGGATCCGCGCGCAATCGTGGTTCAGCGAACGCGGCATAACAGTACGAAAAGTATTGACCGACAACGGCTCCTGCTATCGATCACACGCATTCAGCGATGCGCTGGGCACCGTTGAACATCGCCGGACCCGCCCGTATCGACCCCAGACGAACGGCAAAGTGGAGAGATTTCACCGCACACTGGCCGACGAGTGGGCCTACGCCCGGCTCTACCGCACCGATGCCGAACGCTGTGAGCAATTCACCACCTGGCTACACATCTACAATCATCACCGCGGCCACACGGCACTCAAAGGTCAACCACCCGCTAGCCGCGTACCTAACCTCTCAGGTCAGTACACCTAACCACCGGCGCCGCGCCCCGCGCCCGCGGCGATGCGCGTCGCCCTATCCGAGCGCCGCCGCGCCGGCGCGCGTCAGCTGACCTGCTGCCCTCGCGGCGCGCGCCAACCGTGCCAGCGAGCGCGACCGCGGTCCGCCGACGCGACCGCCCCGTCCACGGAGCGGCGGATGTCAAACCGTCAACGACGGCGTGCCCTTGCGCGAGCGGATGCGTGGGTGCGCCTTTCACGCAGCTGGTTTGGTGGCCTCGTCAAAGCTGCGATGCGCGCGGCCAAGCCAGGGCCCAACGGCCGTGGACGAGTCGCGGCGAGTCGATCGATCCAGCGGGCCGCCACCCGTCAACGTGTCGTCGCAGCAACCGGTGCGCTTCCCGACCGACAAACCGAATCCGGTGTAAGACTGCGGATTTAGCTATTACCGCCTGCGGGGACCGCGCGTTTTTGGACCCCAGTCCATTGAGGCGGGGCTGCCCCTTCGGCGTGCTATTGGCAAAGTCGTCCAGCTAAGTGGCACATCCGCGGGTTCGCTCTCGCGCGAGGTCTGAAAGCCGTTGATGGGCGCCGCCGGTGCACACTCGAAAGGTAAAGTCGTTGCTATGCGCCATCCTGATTCCTCGACGTGGCTGCGTCGCTGGCCGGACCTCTTCGACGGGCTTACCGCCGAGCAGCGCCGCATGGTGATCACGGCCGTCGCCGACAATGTCCTGGAAGGCTGGCGACCCAGCCGTGCAGATATCCAGGCCCTCGTCGACGTCGTGTGCGGTAAGACCACCACTGAGGAGTACATCGACACAGTGCGCACCGCTCCAGCCGTTCGATAAACCGTGGCGTGGGCTAAGTAGATCTGGCCTAAATCAACCGTCCTGCCGCACCACGCTCAATCCCCCATGGTATCGATTCGTAGCGTGGCGCACCATGTGAGCGCAGTCCGCCAAACAGAGATCACCCTGTGGCTCGCATCGACAAGCCGACACCAACGGTGCCCCACGGCAGTCATCGAGTTCCGCGTAAAAGATGTCGACTCCGTTGGGGTCCAGGGCATTACCGCCTTACCGATACCCGATCAGATTCAGGTCCCGTCAACGGGCGCGAGCTCACCGATATCGAACCGGGCGACGGGCACTGTGGGCAGCACATCGCACAACACATCGATCAGTGCCGATCTTCGGGCTTGGCGCACCAGCTCAGCCTGGATTTCCGCGTTAGGCAGTTGCCAATGCCATCGGCCCCATTCGGTCACAGCGCGATCAGACCAATCATCGGCCAGCTCAGCCACTCGATATGCAACCTCTCGAGCGGCTTCGTCGACATACTCCCGCCGCTCGAGGTCATCCCAGCTCGCCGGCAGCCGCAAATGCCGGGCCAACACCCGGGCAACCAGCGCGGTAGGTACCAAATCGTCCTCCATGCTGCCATTGTGCGCCGGCAGAACTCTTTTCGTCCGAACGCACGCACTACGCCGCCGTCAAGGGTGAAAAGATCGCGAAAACCAACGGCCCGCAGCGACAGTCGGCACCCCATATCTGGCCCCGCCACCCAGAACAGTTGACTCTTGAACAGCCGATCTCGACGCGACCCCTCCGCCCGGGCCAACTTGGCAGTCTTGGGTTACGACGGGCTTCCCGGTCGTGGCTGACCCACCAGCTTGTCCTGGGATGCGCTCGTTGCGCCCGGCACGACGAAAATTCAGATCACGACGTTGGGCGGCGACTCCTGCGCAATTTTTTGCGAGGGAGTTATTTGCGGGGCGTTGGTAGACGGCTTTCCGTAGTGTCTTTTACGCTGCGGCCATGCTACGACAGCGCGAGCCCAAACAAACGCCGGGCGGCGCACCCTTGGGATTGCCGTCCGGTCGCTCGTGGGCGATCACACAGCGTCGCAGCGCTCAAGCGAAGGCCTGAAAGCTGTGGGACGCAAGAGTCGCCGCAAGCTCGAGCGCAGGCTCGGGCAGGTTCAATCGACTCCCAAACAAGTCGAGCGTGTGACGCTAAAGGCCCAACGACGCGCTCGCAACGTTGCACCGACCGTCGAAGCCTATGAGCGCGTCGCTGCAAGCGGCCCGACGCGACTCATTGAGACACTCATCGGTCGTCACTGGACTCGGGTCGATAATCTTGATGTGGTTGCCCAACTTTCGATGGATCACTGCCTTGGGCATGTCATGTCGGTCTGCCAATTGGATGCGATCTTTATCCGCCAAGGTCATGAGCTGAACCAGCATTCGCCACCACATGAGAGCCCGTGGCCGACGCACCTGTCCTGGAGTTTTGAAAGCACCATCGCGGCTCTGCGCTTGATGCTGGCCGGCCAAATCGTGGGTGCAGCAATTATTTTGCGGCAGCAACTTGGCCGATGGACACTGCTGCTGGCGCGGGCTGGCCGTGTCGTGCAGCGCCGCGGCGAGCCGATCGAGTCGTTTATCGCCAGAGCATGGACGCAGCGCGCCATGGATATGCTCGGCCTACATACCTTTGACGTCGCGCTCGATGACATCTTCGATGACCTCGACGACCACCCACGCACGACGGGTGCCATTGACACCGATCATGAGCATGTACACATCGACGGACGGTCCCTATGCCCTGCCCGCGTGTACCACACACTGTGCGAGCTCATCGACGCACAACACACCGATCAGCCGGTCGCGTGCCAAGTTGTGCGCGACCTGGACACCGAGACCTCACCAACCGATACCAACGGTCCGTCCCAGATTCTCTTAGATACGTTGGCGCTGTGCATGATTCAGATGCGACTCGCCACAGCAACGACGTATGTCTTCACAACAGACCCCGACACCATGCGCGGAGTTCCTTTGGTGTCGCCGCTGCCCGAGCGACGCCCCATCCAGCACCCCTCGCAAATACCACTGCCCCTTAGCAAGCCGGTGGCCACCCGACTGACCCCGGCCCTTGTGCCGCTCGTTGGCCGCGAAGTTGCCACCTTCGGCGCCCTCGCCGATCTGTGGCCGCTCTACACCGACTACCACACTGCGCTTGCCGACAGATCCACTGCTCGGCGCTGGACACCCCAGCAACTCGCCGAACTCACCTTCGCTGCACATCGGTTCTCACGGCTCCTGGTCACCGCAGACGCCTGCGCCCAAGACCACAAAATTGCGGACAAGCGCCTCAAGCTCCACCAACACCTCACCCCCGCATCCCCCCACGTTTTGACCGCGGAGTTCGCCGCGTTGTGCGCGCTCTGGAACCAATCCCGACCGCAGATCGCCGCCGCCGCCACACAGATCTCGTCGACGCTGCTCGCCGGATACTGGCTCTGGATCGAAGAAGACGACCGTGCCATGGGCATACTGCGATGCACACTGCACCAAGCAGCTCGATTGCGCACCTGGCACGTCCACCCCGACACCGCCCAAGCATTGCAGTCCAGGTCCGGGACCGCCCCGCTCCGCTGGATCACCGTGGCTGGCTGGTCGAAATTCCGCTCGCTTGATCGCGCGCTATTCGAGTTCGCCCATGCCAACCGAGAAAGCCGCCTCGACGCCGCAGGAATCCTCAACGATCACCGCAACGACCCCGACAGCCTCATATCCCAGCGGGTAGCCCGACAGACAGCACTGGACACCGTTGCCGTCCTCGCCGCAGCCGAAACCCTCAGAGTTGTTGCCGCACAACAATCACCAGCAATCGCTGACGCCATGCGCGAAGCGCTAGATCAGCGCGGACTCGACGTCCCGACCAACCCAACTCGCAGACAACCCAACAAACGCACCCCACCACCCCGAATGGCACAAGACGTCACCGCAACCCCCGATGTACCTGTCTTCGAGTAACCCGATACGCGCTGTCCATCACATTCTCTGCTCGGGCGTCCCCGTTTGCATCGGAGATCCGTCAGTTAGTGATTGGTTGTCGCGGGACCTAGCTGGGCGTATACCGCACGCGCATTCGCGGTGGCTGCATCGGCTAGCAGGCCATTATCCCAGTAGGTGTCACTAGTGTGAAGTAAAGTGTGAAGCATGCCGACTGATCTTCACCCCTTCGCCGGCGAAGGGCCAGGCAACGTCCCGCTGCCTAGGGCCCCGCTCGTTCGTACGATTGCGCAGTTAAAGTTCCCCTACCTCACGCAGTTTGCCGTCAACGAAGACGCTGTGGCGTCGGCTGTTGCTGGTGCCCTTTCCGGCTCGTATCCAATCATGGAGTTCGGACACGAAGTCGCCGTGACTATCACCGCCCAAGGTGTCACCGAGAATCGGAGCCCGACCAAGATTTGGCGTCTGGCAAGTGGGGACCGGGCTTGGCAGATCAGTTTCAGCGGTACCTTTCTGAGCATCGACACGACGAGCTATGTGCGTCGCAGTGATTTTGCTCAGCGGCTTGCCGATGCCTGGACCGCGCTGAACAGCGCAGTTGCGGTTCCGTACGTTGAGCGACTCGGAGTGCGATATATCAACCAGTTGACCGATCGAGAGCATCTGGATCGGCTGACGTTGTTTCTTCGCGCGGAGGTACTGGGCGTCGTTACATCCGAGCATCCTGATGAGGCGGCGCTCGTGTCTGCCCTCAATGAGGCCCAGTACCGATTCCCCGATGGAGGGGTCTTCCAGGCGCGTTGGGGACTGCTTCCTGCGGGCGCCAGCATCGACAATGCGCGTCCCGCGTTCGACCACCCGACTTGGATACTTGACACGGACTCGTTCCGTGAGTTTGCTCCCAGCGTGCAGAACGGCGAGCACCTCTACGACGATGTTCGGGATTTGGCACTTCGCGGGTACCAGTTCTTCCGTTGGGCAGTGACCGACGAGTTTCTTACCGCCTTCGGAGGAGAGCTGTGAGCACCTCGACCGATATCGCCGCCGACGGCTACGACCTGGTCGCAGAGTACAAATTCAGCGAGTTCGGAACCAGCGCGCCGGTACCCTCCATGACACAGCCTTGGCCGTATGCAAAGAAAACAGGAGCGTCGCTCCTGCTCACCGGCGTCGCCATGCTGAGCGGACTCGTTGGCACCTCCGCCGGCCACTACGGATCGATCGGCTCAGTTGTGATGGTCGGTCGAACAGCCCGGGGAGAGTTCACGCCAATCGCTCCGACGCGAGAAATGCTGTCCCACAACGTTATGAGCGCTGAATCGCGGAGTGACCGCGAGGAGATAACTTGGATCAAAGAGCGCTCGGGCCTTACCTGGGATCAGTTGGGCAGGGTGTTTGGTGTTTCTCGACGGGCTGTTCACATGTGGGCGAACGGCGGACGACTCAACGAGTCAAACGCGCGCCGTTTGCGCGCGTTCTCGGCGACTATTCGCGCTGTCGAATCCGAAACTCACGGGTCGACACCTGACGCCGTTCGCGGCCGCTTACTTGAGGTCGGGCCGGACGGCCTGAGCATCATCGACCGGCTGCGCCGCGAACGTTCCGGCGGCCCCAGCTGGGGTGCCCCATTCGGACCCGAGCGCTTGGTGGGCGCTGTACGCGACCCCCTGCGCACGCAGGTGGGTCAACTTGGGACGTAGTGGTGTCGGGTTTCGAGTGGGCGCGAGCACGCTGCCAGCGGGCAGAAAGCGACACGGTTCAGCCGGCGCCACAATTCGAGCCGGAACTCGGTGAGGCGAGCCGCGACTGGCGGCAGGGAGATGTCTTCCGTGATGCCAAGACGTTCGTCTTCGATACAGCGTGGAACCCTCGCCCTGTAGATACGACGCACGGCGCGGTTATCGTGAGCCAATCGTGTGATGCGGCGCTGCCCAACCGGCCACGCATTCAGATCGCGCCAGTCGTACAACTCAAGGACGACAACGATATCCGGGAGGCTGCATCTGGTAAGCGCCCCCAGTACGTTGCGATACCGCGACTCGGGATTGACTTTTTCGCCGATCTCGACGGCATCACTACCGTGCTCAAGACGGCGCTACTGGGCTCCGAACGTGTCGCGGGAATAGAGACGGACCAAGAGGTTCGCGAGTTCGCATTCTCGGTTGCACGAAGGTTCGGCCGCTTCGCCTACCCCGACGAAGTAGTCGAGTGCTTGCAACCGCTCACCAGAACACTTCAGTCCAAGGCGCGCAAGGAACAGTCGCCTCTCGGGCAGCTATTGACCCAGGTCCACTCACTCAGAATGGAGTGCGAGGACTGGACGATGACGCCCTACGAATTGACTCTGATCGTGGTGATGGAGCCCGACGCAATCCCGTTTCCTGAAGACGTCGACGAAGTCCCTGCCAGCCTAAATCAACTATCCAGCAACGGTTTAACTGATCAGATCAACCAATTAGTTCAGTACCTGAGAGACGACGGGCGCAATCCAACGGAACGGTACTTCGGTTGGCAATACCTCGCTGACGCCTGGGCGCTCCAATGTGAGACGATCGCTGACTCGAACGATTTGTCGAGCTTCGTCGGCTCCGTCACAGCGGAACTTGTTTCAGTCGACGGATTTCCACTATCGCGATACCTGGCTTCGGATAGTCTCGATCTCGATTACCTCTCGGACTCGCGCAAACCAATCCAGTAACGCTGTCTAGGCACTAGATTCACGGCGACGGAGATGCCTGACTTGGATGGGAAGCGGTTGCGCCGTTGTCAGGATTTTTCGCTGGCCAGTACCTGCGAGCAAGGTCCGGGGCGTGTCTGAGGTCCGGGTGCTGTTCGAGTGCTTGAACTATCCGCGCTGTCGGTATTCCTAGTTGAGTCAGAAGCGATATGACGATGACCGCAACCGTCACATTGACGATCGCGCTCATTTCCATTGCGGGAACGCTTTTGGATTCGCCCCTGTGTGTCAGGTCGTTTCGCGCCGTGGTGGTCCGTTGAGCCCAAAGCTCTACGTTGGGTAGCAGTTTGTCGGTGATTTGTTTGTCGAGTTGTCCCGCTAAGAGCTTCAGCTTGTCGTGGAGGCTGGGCGTGTTATAAAGCTTCTTATCCAGCCAGTCGCGGTACTCCGCGGGCGCCAGGCAGAGCAGCTCTTTGCGTAGAACCTTGTACTTTACTTTCGGTACTGGAAGCGGTCGGTCTAGCCCATGCGCAAGAGAGCCCTCCATCACCTCGGCTGCCCCAGTAGCAGTCAAAAGTTTTGTCTCCAAATAGCCTTCAGGAATGTATTTGAGCCCCAGGACCATGTTGCATGTCGGCCTGAGCATGTCTCGGACCTTGGACCACTGGGGCAGCAGCACCCCAAAGTCGATGTCAGACAGGTTGAACAGCATTGCCCATGGCTCCATCGCCGGTTCGTTCGGTGCGCCCCTGACGAGTTGCTTAGCGTAGAGGTGTACGTCGCTTCGCGCGGTGTTGTCCGATGCGACTTTCGCGTCGTCCGGTATCAAGGTCTCACGCAGCAAAGCGCACGGCGAGAACGTGGCGAGCGATAAGAGGTCTTGAGCCATGCGGGCAACCTCTTCCCATTGCTCAGCAGTTCGCGACCGCGTAGAGGAAAAGTGCAGCACAGATCGCGCAGCGATCCGACCTACTGTGCGGTCTCGGTGCTCGTCCCAGTTCGGTAACGTCCTAGAGCGCCGTAATTCAGCCGTCATATCGTCCATCTGTGCCCGCCGTTCATCTGTCGGTTTGCCTTCAACACCCCAACTCGCGTAGCCGGTTGGCACCGTTTGGACTGGCTGACTGACCTGTGGGGGGCGCCGGCGGAAGACCCTTTTCAGGGTGCGGCGGATACGGCCGCCGGTAGATTCATCGTCTTGATCGGACGGCGCTAAGCGGTCGTCGAATTCCAGTTTGAGGGTCATGTCCTGGTCCGCAGACCAGCGGCTGAGGTTTTCAATCTCAATATCGAGTGCCTTGAAGCAGGGCTCTGCAGGGTCATTCAAGTTGATGCCATAGAGCAGAAGTTGGGGTTCGATGTCTTGTCGAACGGGAACGGGTTGAATCAAGCCTTGCTTGTGGGTCGAGGTGGCTATGCAGTCCACAAGGGTGATCGGTACTCGCTCAAAGGTTCCGTGAATCGCGCGGAGGTCGTAGACGCTGAAGGCGCCAATCAGCCTGACTTTTAAGCCATCCTCCGGTCGATAAGAAACGTGTCCCGGAGTTGCCAGGTGCTCCATCTGACCGGGGGGCCAAAGGTAGCCGAACCACTCCTCAGCTTCTGACAAGTCCCCAGTTGCCGCCATCGCCTTTCTCCGGTTCTCGGTGGACTAGCTGTGATGTCCAGGGAGGTTGGTCAGTCGAGTGACCGGTGGGCGGCCTCCGATGGCGGAGTGGGCTCGGTGGTGATTGTAGAAGTGGAGCCAGCCCGTTAGCTCGGCGTCGCGCTGTGCGGTGTTTTCGTAGAGTCGGGCGTAGGCCCATCCGTCGGCCAGGGTGCGGTGAAATCTTTCGATCTTGCCGTTGGTCTGCGGCCGGTATGGGCGTGTTCGCTTAGCGGTGATGCGCAACGCGGTGCAGGCGTCGCGCCAGGCGTAAGAACGATAGGCCGATCCGTTGTCGGACAGCACTCGCTCGATGGTGACGCCGCGCTCGGCGAACCATGCCACTGCCCGCTGCAGCACGGCGATGGCGGTGAGGGCCCTTTCGTCGGTGCAGATCTCGGCGTAAGCGATCCGGGAGTGATCGTCAATCACTGTGTGTACGAACGCCGTTCCGATCCTTGGGCGATAACCCAGGGCCGGGCTGCCACGTTTACCGGTGCGGTGGCCGGTGGTGATGGCATTGCGTTTGCTTTGTTGTCGGCTTACGAACTTATGGCCGCCGCCGTCAGGGATGTTGGCGAACTTGGTGACGTCGACATGGATCAGCGATCCGGGATAGGCGTGTTCGTAGCGGCGCAACGGCTCACCGGTGACGCGGTCGATGTAGGACAGCCGATTGATACGACACCGAGTAAGCACCACGTGCACCGTCGAAGCCGGCACTCCAAGGCGCCCGCCGATCTGCACCGGCCCTAGCCGATGCCGCCAGCGCAGATCCACGATCTGACGGGTCAGCGCAGACGGGGTCTTGGCAGGGCTGACACGTGGACGCGAGCTGCGGTCGATCATTCCCAGCGGGCCCTCGACGCGGTAGCGATCGGTCCACTTCCTGGCGGTACGCGGCGAAACCATGAACATCTTGGCTGCCGCGGCATAGGTCCAGCCACAATCAACAATTAATTGCGCGAGCCTCAAACGAGCACGCGGTGTCAGTGCAGCGTTAGCGTGGGACACGAAGGCCTCCTGGTTAGTGAAGCGGTTCCTAGACAGCTCCACTTCACAACCGGAGGCCTTCTCTGTCACACAGGCTCACCGATAACGGGAGGGACAACCTCCCTGGACATCACAACTAGCCGGTCGCCGGCCTTTGCATGCGTTGCACGGTAGGCCATGCGCCCGACAACTGACTAGGGGTAAGGGGACCGCTTCCGCCACGCCATCCGTCTGCCGTTCGCGTTTACGGCAGCACCGGGTCGCCGACCGCGTTAGTTGGAATCGTCGCGCACCCTGACGCTGCGGCGGCGGTCAGAAGCAGCGCCGCGGCGACGCCGGAGCGGTGGTCGTGGACCTGATGATCTTCCTTTCTTTTGAAGGTATGTGCAGACTATGCCGTCAGTCCGGAGCCCCCAGCGAGCAGCTCTGGGCCAGACGCCCGACGCCCTCCTACGGTCGGCGGTTGGTCGGTGAACACGTGACACGCCGAGGTTTCGCCTGGCATCCGTTGGCGCTATATGGCCAGTTCAGATATCTTTTCAGTGCCTCAACCAGGGGGGCCTTCAGGCTCTCCTAAATCGTTCTCAAGGACAACCACAACGACCCCTCAAGCGCAATATCGCTGCGGCTAGCCCAACAGACAGCACTTGACACAGTCGCAGCGCTTGCCGCATCCGAAACGATCAAAGTTGTTGCAGCACAACAATCAACGGCGATAGCCGACACCATGCGCGAAGCGCTACATCAGCGCGGACTCGACATCCAGACCAACCGAGCCGCAGACGACCAAGCAGGCACAGGCCACCAGCCCTCACGGTACAAGACACCATTGCAACCCCCGACGCACCACTCGTCGAACAACGCGATACCTGACCTTCACCAACCTCCCAAGCGGAAACAGCGAGCGACACCAAATCGCCGGGCCAGCCCTGTCATAGCCTGTTGGACCCGCGTGTTCAACCTTGAGCGGACCGCCGCCCGTACCCGAATTGCCTTCGAAGATTTATCTGCTATCAAATGTCGCACCGTTGGTAGCGGAGATCGGGGACCATCCCTCATGATCTCGGTATGACCTGCCGACCAGCGCCAACGGCGGAATACGGAGTTAGAGACTATGACTGCTGTGAGAGAGGGTTCAGTGATGCTCACTGCCCATGAAGTTCGAGCGATGACTGGGGTTCCGGTCTCGACGCTGCACGACTGGGCAGCCAAGCGCGAACGAGGCATCGCCGCGCCGGGACCGCACCATCTGCGACTTAGCGATCGACACCGCCGCTGGTTACTGGATGACGTCAACGAATGGCTGGAATCCACTCGAGTGTAAAGCAATTCGATTTCCAAGCTGGTCGGAACGAATGCGCGACCATAGTGTCAATCGAGTGTGTTGCTAGTCACCGGACGGCTGAGGATCCTGACCACTAGGGCCTGCAACGCTATTCGGGAGGAATTATGGCAATAAAGCGCCGAGAGACCATGGACGGCGTGCGATACGACGTGCAGTGGCGCTTGCCGGATCGTTCGAAGCGCAAGAAAACCTTCCGAACAGAACGCGAGGCACGGCAATTCGAAGCGAAACTCGTCACCAACGGCGCTGCGGGCGTGAGGGTCGATCCGCGCGGAGGCAAAACCCAGCTCCACGCTGTCTATCGATCCTGGCTCGCCTCGCGCCCCGACCTGAGCGCAAAGGTTCGCCGCGGATATGAAGACAACTGGAGACTTCGCATCGAGCCGCAGTTCGGCTCATGGCCGATCGGAAAGATTGATCACGAGTCGATCCAACAATGGGTGAATGCCATGTCCGCCTCGGGCCTCGGGCCTCGGACTGTGAGGTGGACGCACTCGGTCCTCAAGATGACCCTTGACCGGGCCGTTCAGGAAGATCAGCTCCTGGGCAGGAACCCGGCGTCTCGCACCAAGTTTCCACCGATGCGCCACGCCCCTCACATCTATTTAACCGCCGGCGAAGTCGCAGCCCTTGCCCAGGTATGCGGGGCTCAGGGCGACGTTGTCTTGTTCCTGGCCTACACCGGGCTTCGATTTGGCGAACTCACCGGTCTCAATGTTGAGGATGTCGACCTGGGCGCTCGTCGAGTCCGTGTTCGCCGCTCGATGACTCAGGTCGGCGGCAAGCTCGTTGAAGGTAATCCGAAATCGGAGGCGGGTCGACGCTCAGTTCCGATTCCTGAGCGCTTGATGCCGGCGCTGAAGGCGCGGCTCGATGCACGGATCCCCGGCGCGCCGGCAATCGCATCGCCGAAGGGATCCCGGCTAGGCCTGGAGAATTGGAAGCGCGCGGTCGACTGGCGCAGATCCGCGACGGAGATTGGCCGACCCGACTTGCGCGTGCACGATTTGCGGCACACCTATGCGTCGCTATCACGTCGGGCCGGTGCCGACCTGAGACTCCTCCAAAAGGCAATGGGCCACGCGTCGATCACCGTTACCGCACACACCTACGCGGATCTCTTTGACGATGAACTTGACGACATCGCAACGGCACTCGACTCGCTCGACGACAGCTTCCACGACGGCGGCAGCTGATCCCGTTGGCCCCATTTTGGCCCCATTTCGACGATTTCTCGCGAGATAGAGGAGGTGCTAAAACTGTTGGTATAGCGCCCTGAGCTGCGCAAACATTCTGGTGGCCAGGGGCGGGATCGAACCGCCGACCTTCCGCTTTTCAGGCGGACGCTCGTACCGACTGAGCTACCTGGCCGGAAGGCAGCTAGTGCCTCGCCGTGCTGGCGACCCTGACGGGACTCGAACCCGCGACCTCCGCCGTGACAGGGCGGCGCGCTAACCAACTGCGCCACAGGGCCTTGCTGTACTGCTGCTCCACGCATAGCGCGATGCGTACCCCCAACGGGATTCGAACCCGTGCTACCGCCGTGAAAGGGCGGCGTCCTAGGCCACTAGACGATGGGGGCCAGAACCGAATCACTCCGGGGTACTCACAACGCAACTACCGTTGGGAGCCACGCCAGCTTAGGTCACCGCAGGCCTAATCCTCAAACGAGGGCGGTTCGAGGCGCGTTTCTCACCCAGTATCCTGGATCACCGCGCCCCTATAGCTCAGTTGGTAGAGCTACGGACTTTTAATCCGCAGGTCCTAGGTTCGAGTCCTAGTGGGGGCACCAACATGAGATGACCTCGGGCGATGTCGGCCGCACTACTCGACACGGGTTTATTCGCTAGATGCCTTGGCTATGCTTCGCGGGTGAGCGTCGATGCGGTCGGGCCCGGGTCGCCCATAGCCCTGGTGACGATGGAAATCCGGCACCCGGCAACAGATTCCCTTGACGAAGCCTCGAACAGTGAGCTCAAGCGTCAGCTCACCGAGTTCCTTCCCATCGAACGCAAGCCTCAGGACGTCGCCTGGGGCGCGGCGCCGAGCGGGGGCCCGGCACCGGCGGCCGAACGCTTCGTCCGGTTCGTCAACCGCGAGAACACGATCGCCGCTTCGATCAGGAGCCAGGCGGTCATCGTCGAGACGACCGAATACTCGAGCTTCGAGTCGCTGTCGGACATCGCGATGCGCGTCGTCGACGCCCGCTCCCAGGTCTCCTCGATCGTCGGGGTGGAGCGCATCGGCGTGCGCTACGTCCTCGAGGTCCGCGCGCCCACGGGCGAGGATGGCCGCATCGAGTGGGCCAACTGGATCGCCGAGCCCCTGCTCGGTCCGCATCGCATCGCCCCGGGCGGTTTGAACCTGACCGAGTGGCAGGGTGCCGCGGTCTTCCGCGAGGCGCAGCCGGGCAAGTCGATGATCGTGCGATACGGGCCGGGACTCGGGCAGGCGCTCGATCCCAACTACCACCTGCGCCGCACGTTGCCAGTCGAGGCCGGGCCGTTCTTCCTGGTGGATGTCGACAGCTTTTGGACCCCGGCCGCCGCGATTCCCGAGTTCGACAGGGACGCGGTGCGCGCGACTCTGCACAATTTGTACGAACCGGCGCGAACCGCGTTCGACGAATTGCTCACCGGCCGCGCGAGAGACGAATTGCTCCGCTCGTAGCGGTTATTCCCCGAGCACCGCGCTGCTGTAGGTCACATCGGAAAAGGCTTCCGCGACATCGTTGTCGGGGTAGGCGAACCCGTTGGCCGCGTGCAATTCCTTGACGTTGTGCGACGACGTCCGCCATCCACGCTGGCGCAGGTAGTCGAAGACGTGGTTGCGGTCGCCGTGGTACACGAGGTCGTTGAAATCGACCTCGAATCCAAGTTCGCTCATCCGGTCGTGGTGCGCACGCCACCGCTCGTCGGTGAAAACGGCGGTGTTCGGCACGAGGTCGAACGACAGCCGACTGCCGGGGGCGCTGAGCGCGGTGATCTCGTCGAACAACGCGTCCTGCGCCTCGTCGGGCAGGTAGAGCAGCAGGCCTTCGGCGCTCCAGGCCGCCGGCGCCTTCGGGTCGAACCCCGATGCCCGCAGCGCCGCGGCCCAGTCGTCGCGCAGATCGACGGCCACCGTGCGCTGCTCGGCGGTCGGCTCGGCGCCGAGATCGCGCAGTGTCGACGTCTTGAACTCGATCACCTCGGGCATGTCGACCTCGTAGACGACGGTGCCGTCCGGCCACGGCAACCGGTAGGCGCGCGCGTCAAGACCCGACGCCAGGATCACCGCCTGGCCCACGCCGCTGCGGGCCGCGTCGAGGAAGAAATCGTCGTAAAACCTTGTGCGACAAGCCATTCCCTCGGCCATTCGGCGCGGATCGAACCCGGCGTCTCCCCCGACCGGGATCTGGCCGTTCACCAGCCGGACGTAGGCGTCGAGCCCGACCGCCCGCACCAGGGGCGCGGCGTAGGGGTCGTCGATGAGCTTCTCGTCGGTCGAGATCGCCCGTTGCGCGGCGATCATCGTCGCCGTCGCCCCGACGCTCGACGCCAGGTCCCATCGATCGCTTTCGGCGCGCGCCATGAGCGTCCCCTCAATCCCGAATACCAACAAACATAGACAGTCTAGTTAATATCACGGCGGCCGCCCCGCGTCACCGGGGACTATCGTCGAAAGCCTATGAGCGACTTTGCCCAACGGACGATCGAGCTGGCCCGCCGGAACGTCATGGAGGGCGGCCGTCCGTTCGCGACGGTGATCGTCCAGGACGGCCAGATCCTCGCCGAGAGCGCCAACAAGGTGGCCCAGACCAACGATCCCACCGCGCACGCCGAAATCCTGGCCATCCGGGAGGCCTGCATAAAGCTGGGAACCGAGCACCTGGTCGACACCACTATCTACGTGCTGGCCCACCCGTGCCCGATGTGCCTGGGATCGCTGTACTACTGCTCGCCCAAGGAAGTCGTCTTCCTGACCACCCGCGAGCTGTACGAGGAGTACTACCTCGACGACCGCAAGTACTTCGAGGTCGCCACGTTCTACGACGAATTCTCCAAGAGCTGGGACCAGCGGCGCCTGCCGATGCGCTACCAGCGCGAAGACAGCGCCGTGGAGGTCTACCGCCTGTGGAATGAACGCAACGGCGGTCCTACGTCGACGGTGGTCCCGCCGAGCTGACCCCGGGCTACTATCTGCGTATGCATGCAGGTAATGGGGAAGGCCGGTTGCCCGACGACCAGGTCAGCCTGGTCGTCGAGATTTTCCGGATGCTGGCCGACGCCACCCGCGTGCAGGTGCTGTGGACGCTGGCCGAACACGAGATGTCGGTCAACGAACTCGCCGAGCACGTGGGCAAGCCCGCACCGTCGGTTTCCCAGCACCTGGCGAAGCTACGCATGGCGCGCCTGGTGCGGACCCGCCGCGACGGAACAACCATCTTCTACAGCCTGGAAAACGACCATGTTCGCCAGCTGGTCATGGATGCGGTCTTCAACGCCGAGCACGCCGGCCCCGGCGTTCCGCGGCACCACCGCGGCGAGGGTGGGCTGAAAGCGGCGCACGGGTGAATTGACCGCGGGCACAGCGCCTTCGGCTACACCTTCGGGCAGTAGTGCATCGGGTTGTCGCGCTCGTCCATTGGCGGCAGGTTGCGCGCGGGCGTCTGCACCAATGGCGTATCCGCTGCGATGCGTCCGGTGGTGCGGTCCAGTCCGGCCCTGGCCCGCGGGTGCTTACGGAATCGGCTTGGCACACAAGCGAACACAAGACGGACGACGTCGCCGAACCGCCGGTGCATCCACTCGTCGCGGCGCGACCAGCGGTAGCCCATCAGGTCGCGCACGGCCGGGTCGTAGAGGCCGACGGTGAACCAGACGAAGAACGGGGCAAGCAGCTTGCGTTGCGCAGCCCACAACTTGTCTGGCAGCCATTGAGCGAAGGGGGGCTTCGGCAGCTCGGTCAGGTCGAGGACGGCCCGTGCGGCCCAGTTGTCCTCTAACACGTTGCGGCACATGTGGTCCCAGTACTCCTGAAATGCCTCCCAGGACTCCGGAACGGGCCGCATGCTCATGCCGTACATGCGATACCAGTCGACGTGCTCGTCGAACAGCTGGCGCTTCTGCGCTTCGGTCAGACCGCCGCAAAGGCGTTCCGCCACAATGATGGTGCCGACGAAGAAGGTGGCGTGCGCCCAGTAGAAGACGTCGGGGTTCAGCGCGTGGTAGCGGCGGCCCTGTTCGTCGGCGCCCTTGACGTCGACGTGATAGTCGCGCACCTCCGCGCCGGTGACCGGGGCGCGGTCACCGTCGAACACGACGCCGCCGATCGGATACAGCGAGCGCAGCAGGCGCGGCCAGCGCTCCCGGAAAAACGTCGAGTGATCGATGACCGCGGCACCCAATTGCGGGTGCATGTTCTGCATGGATCCGGCCCACGGGCCCTGCAGCATGCCGCGCCAATCCCCGAAGTAGCGCCAGGTCAGCGAGTCCGGCCCCAGCGGGGTCGGCGGCGCGTCATAGCCCCCCGGTGCCACCGGACAGCCGCTCGCGACGTTATTGGCTTCGGGCGCAACTGCCGCCCGAGCGTGAGTGGTTGTGTCACTACTAGCTCCGTTGCTGGTCAGCGGACAGGTAGCGGACGTATGTTGGGTCACGATCGGCCCCCCGGTCGAGGTCGCGCATTCTGACTACATGCGTTGTCATTTTCGAGCTTAGGAGCGATGTGCCGTCTGGTCAACGACGGGGCCGTTGGTCCGGCGTCCCCCTGGAGAGTCGCAATGCCCTGCGCCGCGACAACTTGATCGCCGCCGGGGTGCAGTTGCTGGGCAGCCAGGACGGGCCGGCGCTGACCGTTCGCGCCGTCTGCCGCAAGGCCGCACTCACCGAACGCTACTTCTACGAGAGCTTTTCCGACCGTGACGAATTCGTGCGCGCGGTCTACGACGATGTCTGCACGCGGGCGATGGAGACCCTGACGTCGGCCGACACCCCCCGGGAGGCTGTCGAGCAATTCGTGGAGCTGATGGTCGACGACCCGGTGCGCGGGCGCGTGCTGCTGTTGGCCCCGACAGTGGAACCGATACTGACCCAATCGGGCGCGGCCTGGATGCCCAGCTTCATCGACCTGCTGCAGCGCAAGCTGTCCCGGATCGGCGATCCCGCCCTACAGAAGATGATCGCGACCAGCCTGGTCGGCGGCCTGTCGGGCCTGTTCACCGCCTACCTGAACCGGCAGCTCGGGGCGACCCGCAAGCAATTCATCGACTACTGCGTCAACATGCTGTTCACCACGGTCGCGCCGTACGTGCCGGTCATCGATTCCGAGTCCGATTAGTTACCGCACCGTGCCGAGACGAAACTTGATGCAACTCAAGTACACAGATATATTGACTGCTACCAATAGACACAGATAACTGGGGGTTTGTCATGGCAGGCACGCTGACCGACTTGCAGCTGCTGCACGAACTCGAACCGGTCGTGGAGAAATACCTCGACCGGCACCTGTCCATGCACAAGCCCTGGAATCCGCACGACTACATCCCGTGGTCCGACGGGAAGAACTTCTACGCGCTCGGCGGACAGGATTGGGACCCCGAGCAGAGCAAGCTCTCTGATCTCGCCCAGGTGGCGATGGTGCAGAACCTGATGACCGAAGACAATCTGCCCTCCTATCACCGCGAGATCGCGATGAACTTCAGCCTGGACGGCGCGTGGGGCACGTGGGTCAACCGCTGGACCGCCGAGGAGAACCGGCACGGCATCGCGCTGCGCGACTACCTCGTGGTGACCCGCGCGGTCGACCCGGTCGAGCTGGAGAGGCTGCGCATGGAGGTGGTGAACCGCGGGTTCAGCCCCGGCCAGAACCAGCAGATTCGAGCGGACCTGTTCGCCGAGAGTCTGTTCGACTCGGTCATCTACGTGACGTTCCAGGAGCTGGCCACCCGGATTTCGCACCGCAACACCGGCAAGGCGTGCAACGAGCCGATCGCCGACCAGCTGCTGGCCAAGATCTCGGCCGACGAAAACCTGCACATGATCTTCTACCGAGATGTCAGCGACGCCGGATTCTCGGCTTCGCCGAATCAGGCGATGAGGTCGCTGCACAAGGTGCTGCGCAACTTCCTGATGCCCGGCTACCAGGTGCCCGAGTTCCGGCGCAAGGCGGTCTTCATCGCCGTCGGCGGCGTCTACGACCCCCGCATCCACCTCGACGAGGTCGTGAGGCCGGTGCTGAAGAAATGGCGCATCTTCGAGCGCGAGGATTTCACCGGTGAGGCGGCGGCAATGCGCGACGACCTGGCGGTGTTGATCAAAGAGCTCGAGGAGGCCTGCGACAAGTTCGAGGTGTCCAAGCAGCGCCAGCTCGACCGGGAGGCGCGCACCGGGAAGAAGACCACCGCCGCCGAACTCCACCAGACCGCCGGCACGCTGAGCATGAGCGGGCGGTAATCCGGCGGTGCGCATCGGATCCATCGCGCTCGCCAGCCCGGTGGTGTTGGCGCCGATGGCTGGCGTGACCAACGTCGCGTTCCGGACGCTGTGTCGTGAGCAGGAGCGGTCGAAGGTCGGTACGGTCAGCGGGCTGTACGTCTGCGAGATGGTGACGGCGCGCGCGCTCGTCGAGCGGCACCCCGTCACCATGCATATGACGACGTTCTCCGCGGCGGAGTCGCCGCGTTCGCTGCAGCTCTACACCGTCGACCCGGCCACCACGTACGCGGCGGCCAAGATGATCGCGGACGACGGCCTGGCCGACCACATCGATATGAACTTCGGCTGCCCGGTGCCCAAGGTCACCAAGCGCGGCGGCGGCGCGGCGCTACCGTTCAAGCGGCGGCTGTTCGGCGAGATCGTCGCCGCGGCCGTGCGCGGCACCGAGGGCACCGACATCCCGGTGACCGTCAAATTCCGCGTCGGCATCGACGACGACCACCACACCCACCTCGATGCCGGCCGCATCGCCGAATCAGAAGGTGCCGCCGCGGTCGCCCTGCATGCCCGCACCGCCGCGCAGCGCTACTCGGGCACCGCCGACTGGGAACAGATCGCGGCGCTCAAGCAGCACGTGCGAACGATTCCGGTGCTCGGCAACGGCGATATCTACGAAGCCAATGACGCGCTGACGATGATGGCCACCACCGGCTGCGACGGCGTCGTGATCGGGCGGGGCTGCCTGGGCCGGCCGTGGCTGTTCGCCGAGCTGTCGGCCGCCTTCACCGGCACTCCGCCGCCGGAGCCGCCGGCCCTCGGCGAGGTCGCCGACATCATCCGCCGGCACGGCCAACTGCTCGCCGAGCACTTCGGCGAGGACAAGGGCATGCGCGACATCCGCAAGCACATCGCGTGGTACCTGCACGGCTTTCCCGCCGGCTCGGAGTTGCGCCGGGCCCTGGCGCTGGTCAAGACGCTCGACGAGCTCGACTCCCTGCTGCAGCAGTTGGACGGCAGCGTTCCGTTCCCGGAGGCGGCGACCGGCCCCCGCGGCAGGCAAGGTTCACCCGCCCGGGTGGCGCTGCCGGACGGCTGGCTGAACGACCCCGACGACTGCACGGTCCCGGCCGGGGCCGACGTGATGCACTCGGGCGGCTGAGGCCTACCTCGAAATCGCTTCCGGGCCGATAAATCAGTACGATGTGGAACTTGCTGGATTGCGCTTGGGTGGCGGTTCGGTTTACCCCGCTACATGAGGGCTACTAGACACCGCGCCACCCACGGGTAGCGCGGGTCGCGATACCTGGTAGACGGCAGCGCTGCCGCGACGCGGTGCATGCACGAGGCCGACGTCGGCAACTGAGCTTCGGAGGCGTAGGGACATGAGTGACGGCGATAGAAACGCCACTCCTGACCATCGGCGCGCTCCGGGCACCGGGCAGCTGATCACGTCGACCCAAAGCGCAGCGCCGTGGGAGCGGTCTGAGCCGGCGTTCGACGAAAACCTGCACCGGTGGCAACCCGAGCCGCCGTCCGAAACTCATCCGGATACCGCGGCCGAGCCCGTCGAGCACGGGTCGCGCGCGGCCGAGAAGCTGGGTTCGCATACCGGCGGGGGGCTCAGCGTCGCGGACCTGATCGCCAAGGTCGGCGCCAAGCCCCTCGGGCCGCCCGCCCATCATCACCTGCCGCCGGCCGAGCCCGACGAGGCTGCCCCGGACGCGCTCGCCGACCTGCAGCAGACCCAGGTCATCGAGACCCCGGCGTACTCGCTGGAGGTCGTCTCCGAGCTTCCCGACCTCGAGGCCGCCAGCTACCCCAATGGCGACGAGCCCGAAACGGCTCACGACGCCGACGACGCGGAAGCCGCTTCCCGGCCCAAGAAATCGAGGCGGGTCCGCAAGGCAAAACCTTCGGTCGACGCGGCCACGGAACGAAAGTCTCGGCGCAGGCCGGCCCTGCTCGCCGTTCGCTCACTGGCGGCGGTGTTCGCGGTGCTGGCGTTGGTCCTCACCGGCGGCGCGTGGCAGTGGAGTTCGTCAAAGAACGCCCGGCTCAACGTCATCAGCGCCCTGGACCCCGATTCGACCGATATCCGCGACCCCAACGGGCAGTACGGCGACGAGGACTTCCTGATCGTCGGGGTCGACTCGCGGGCCGGCGACAACTCGAACATGGGCGCGGGCGATACCGACGACGCCGACGGCGCCCGCTCGGACACCGTGATGCTGGTCAACATCCCGGCGAACCGCAAACGCGTGGTGGCCGTTTCGTTCCCGCGCGACCTGGCGATCACCCCGATGCAATGCGAGGCGTGGAATCCCGACACCGGAAAGTACGGGCCCCTCTACGACGCGAAGACCAAGACGTGGGGTTCCAAGAACGTCTACACCCAGACGAAGCTGAACTCGGCGTACTCCTTCGGCGGTCCGAAATGTTTGGTGAAGGAGATCCAGAAGCTGTCCGGCCTGAGCATCAACCGCTTCGTCGCCGTCGACTTCTCCGGATTCGCAAAGGTGGTCGAGGCGCTCGGCGGCGTCGAGGTGTGCAGCAGGACACCGCTGCACGACTACGAGCTCGGCACCGTGCTGTCGCGGGCGGGACGCCAGGTGATCGACGGGACGACGGCGCTGAACTATGTACGGGCCCGCCAGGTCTCCACCGAGAACAACGGTGATTACGGCCGCATCAAACGCCAGCAGTTGTTCCTGTCCTCGCTGCTGCGCTCGCTCATCTCCGACGACACCCTGACCGACCTCGGCAAGCTCAACAACGTCGTCAACATCATCGCCGGCAACACCTACGTCGACAACGTCAAGACCAAGGACCTGGTCGAGCTGGGCCGGTCGCTGCAAGGCACGGCAGCCGGGCACTTCACCTTCGTGACGGTGCCGACCGGCGTGACCGACCAGAACGGCGACGAGCCGCCGCGAACGGCCGACATGCGCGCCCTGTTCGACGCCATCATCAACGACGATCCGCTGCCGATGGAAAACGATCAGAACGCCCAGAACCTGGGTTCGACGACACGATCCGGCACACCCACCACCAAGAAGACGCCGCCGCCCAGCGCGGCCCCGGAGGCGCAGCACCAGCAGGTGACCACCGCGTCGCCGCAAGACGTCACCGTGCGGGTGTCCAACGCGACCAGCCAGACCGGTCTCGCCGCCACAGTGACCAGTCAGCTCAAGCACAACGGCTTCAATGTGATGACGCCCGATGACTACTCGAGTCAGGTGAACGCCACGACGGTGCTGTTCTCGGCCGGCAACGAGCAGGCGGCCGCGACGGTGGCCTCGACGTTCGCCAATTCGAAGATCGAGCGGGTCTCCGGCTACGGGCAGGTCGTTCAGGTCGTGCTCGGTCCGGACTTCAAAACGGTGAGCGCTCCCCCGCCCTCGGGCTCGTCGGTGAACGTGCAGATCGACCGCAACCCCGGCAACACGACGGCGAAGCTGCCCGAGGACCTGACGGTGACCAACGCGGCCGATACCACGTGCGAGTAAGCATGTTTCATCGCACTCACGCGCCGATTTCGATGGCCGCAAAGTAGGCTGGGCGGCATGCGCACCGCCTACCACGAGCAGCTCTCGGATCTATCCGAGAAGCTTGGCGAGATGTGCGGGTTGGCCGGCGCCGCGATGGAGTGCGCCACCCAGGCACTGCTGCAGGCCGATCTGGTGCTTGCCGAACAGGTGATCTCGGGCCACGAGGAGATCGCGGCGTTGAGCGCCCGCGCCGAGGAAAGCGCGTTCGTGCTGCTGGCCTTGCAGGCGCCGGTCGCCGGTGACCTCAGGTCCATCGTGAGCGCCATCCAGATGGTCGCCGACATCGACCGGATGGGCGCGCTGGCCCTGCATGTGGCCAAGATCGCCCGTCGGCGCCACCCCCAGCACGCGCTGCCCGAGGAAGTCAACGGGTATTTCGCCGAAATGGGCCGGGTCGCAGTCGAATTGGGCAACAGCGCCCAGGAAGTGGTGTTGTCACGCGACCCGGAGAAGGCCGCCCGGATCCGCGAAGAAGACGACGCCATGGACGACCTGCACCGGCACCTGTTCTCGGTGCTGATGGACCGCGAATGGAAGCACGGCGTGGCCGCCGCCGTCGACGTGACGCTGCTGGGCCGGTTCTACGAGCGCTTCGCCGACCACGCCGTGGAAGTGGCGCGACGCGTCATCTTCCAGGCGACCGGCAAGTTCCCCGAGGACGAAACCGCACCACCGCCCGCGCGTTGAGCACCGTTGGCCGCTAGCCGAAGCGGCCCGAGATGTAGTCCTCGGTGGCCTTTTCGGCGGGGTTGGAAAAGATCTTCTCGGTGTCGTCGATCTCGACGAGCCGCCCCGGCTTTCCGGCCGCCTCCAGGTTGAAGAACGCGGTGGAGTCGCTGACGCGGGCGGCCTGCTGCATGTTGTGGGTCACGATGACGATCGTGTAGTCCTGCTTCAACTCGCTGATCAGTTCCTCGATCGCCATCGTCGAAATCGGATCCAGCGCCGAGCATGGCTCGTCCATCAGCAACACATCGGGTTGCACGGCGATGGCCCGCGCAATGCACAGCCGCTGCTGCTGCCCGCCGGACAAGCCGCCGCCGGGTTTGTTCAGCCGGTCCTTGACCTCATCCCACAGGTTCGCCCCGCGCAGCGAGTATTCGGCGGTGTCGTCGAGCAGCTTGCGATTGCGCACGCCCTGCAGCTTGAGGCCGGCCACCACGTTGTCGCGAATGGACATGGCGGGAAACGGGTTTGGCCGCTGGAACACCATGCCGATGGCACGGCGCACACCGACCGGGTCGATGCCGGGGGCGTAGATGTTCTCGTCGTCGAGCAGCACGGTGCCATCGACCCGGGCACCCGGGATGACTTCGTGCATCCGGTTCAGGGTGCGTAGCACCGTCGTCTTGCCGCAGCCCGACGCTCCGATGAACGCGGTGACGCTGCGCGGCAGGATGGACAGCGACACATCCGAGACCGCATGAAACGGCCCGTAGTAGATGTTGACGTCTTTCATGTCCAAGCGCTTGGCCACTGTATTCCTCGCCTATGGATTCTTCTGGGCAAAAATCATCGAGACCATCCTGGCACCGATGTTGATGACGGCAACGATCGCGATCAGTGTCAGCGCAGCGCCCCACATTCGCTCCGTGGGAATCGGATTGACGCCGGCGCCGGCCGATGTCTGGTCGTACATCATTCCGGGCAACGTTCCCATGAAGCCGCGGAAAGCGTTCAGATTGATCGCCTGCGAGTAGCCGACCAGGATCAGCAATGGCGCTGTCTCGCCCACCACCCTGGCCAGCGCCAGCAGTACTCCGGTGACGATGCCTGGCAGCCCGGTCGGAATGACCACTCTGACAATCGTTTTCCACTTCGGCACGCCCAGGGCGTAACTGGCCTCGCGCAGATCCGCCGGAACGATCAGCAGCATCTCTTCGGTGGCCCGCACGATCACCGGCAGCATCAACAACACCAAAGCCAACGCCGCCGCGAACTGCGAGCGGGGCAGCCCGAGGGTCGCGACGAACAGCGCGTAGATGAACAGCGCCGCCACGATCGCGGGCACACCGCTGAGGATGTCGATCATGAAGGAGGCCAGCCTGCCCCGTAGGGTTCCGCGACCGTACTCGACCAGGTAGATCGCGATCAGGATGCCGACCGGCACGGACATCGCGGCGCATAGCAGTCCCTGCAACAGGGTGCCGAGGATCGCGTGGTACGCACCGCCGCCGATCGACAATGGCGTCATCCCCGCCTGCGAATGCGTCCACCACGAGGCGGAGGCGATGGCCCTGAACCCCTTGGCGACAACGGACCACAACACCCACAGCAGCGGCGCCAGGGCGATCACGAGCGACAGCGAGACCGCCACGGTCGCAACGCCATTCGCGACTCGGCGGCGGGGGCTGAGCTTGGACAGCGTGCGGGCCTTCAGCGGGCGGTCGAGGATCGAGGTCATCGAGTGCCTTTTGCGGTCCTGGCGGCAATCGCCCGGGCGAGGGCGTCGGACAGGAATGTCAGCACGAAGAGCACCAGCCCCGCGGCGATGTACGCGCCGGCCTGGTACTGGTTGTTGAATTCCCATGCGGCAGATGCGATCTTGTTCGCAAAGGTCGAACCGCCGTCGAAAAGTGACCAGTGGAAGGCGGTTTGGGTTCCGCGCAAGATGATCAGCATCGCGACCGTTTCACCCAGCGCGCGACCCAGGCCCAGCACCGCGGCGCTGACGTATCCCGACCGGCCGAACGGCAGCACGGTGGTCTTGACCACCTCCCAGCGGGTGGCGCCCAGGGCGAGCGCCGCCTCGATCTGGTCTTGCGGAGTCTGGACAAACACTTCGCGGGTGACCGCGGCGATGATCGGCAGGATCATCACCGCCAGAACGATTCCGCCCGTGAAGATCGTGCCGCCGCCGCCCACCGATGCGTTGCCGGAGGCGAACAGAAAGAACCAGCCCATGGTGTGGTTGAGCCAGATCGCCACGGGCCGCAACTGCGGCCCCAGCACATGCAGGCCCCAGATGCCGTAGATGATCGAGGGCACCGCGGCCAGCAGGTCGACGGTGTAGGCGAGCGGCGCGACGAACCGCCGCGGCGCGTACTGGGTGAGGAAGATCGCAACGCCCAGCGCGACCGGCATCGCCAGCAGCAAGCCGAACACGGACACGCACACCGTCACCTGCAACAGGTTGAAGATTCCGAAGTGCATCGACGACACGTCGTTGGTGACCCAAGCGCCGCCGTAGGTGAAGAAGTTCTCCTTGTTGTGGTGCAAGGCCGGCAGGGCGCGCATCAGCATGAAACCGCCGATCGCCAGGACGAGGACGACGATCAGCACACCGGACGCGTCGGCGGACCGCCGGAATACGGCGTCGCCGAAGCGGCCTCTGGTGTCGCGCCACGGGGTGATGGGCGGCGGCCCCGGACGGGACGCGGGCGCAGTCGCAACTGCGCCCGATCCTGCCTGGGCTGGGTTTGGCGTTGTCACTGTTCTGCCGTTGCTCCTCCGAACCCGAGGGTTATTGCATCGCGTTGATGGCGGCAATCAGTCGCTCTTTGACCTTATCGGGCAGCGGCACGTAGCCGACCGACGGAAGACCGGCCTGCCCGTTGGTGGCGGCCATGGTGAGGAAAGATCTGACCGCCAGGGCCGTCTGCGCGTCGTAGCCCTTCGAGCAGACGATCTCGTAGGTGGCCAGCATCAACGGATAGGTCCCCGCCCGCTGCGCCGCGTGCATCGAATTCATGTCCAGCACCAGGTCGTTGCCGCTGACCACGAAGCTGGCCGAGGCGACGGCCTTCGCGGCGGTGTCATTGGTCAGCGGGACCACGCCGTTTCCGCTGTCGAGCTGGGCATACGGCAGGCCGGCCTGGTCGGCGAAGCCCTTCTCGACGTAGCCGATGCCGCCGTGCGCGGTTCGCACCGCCTGGACGACGCCAGACGACCTCGGCGCACCTTCACCGACGCCGCCCCGAAACTCGCCCCCGACCCCCTTGGTCCAGCTCTCCGGTGCCGCGACGGTCAGGTACTCCTGCAGGTTGTCGGTGGTTCCCGACGAGTCGACCCGGTAGATCGGCGTGATCTTGAGGTCGGGCATGGTCTGGCCCGGGTTGAGGGCCGCCAGTATCGGGTCATTCCACGACGTGATCCTGCCGGTGAAGATCTTGGCCAGCGCGTCGCCGTTGAGCGTCAGCGTGGGCAGGCCCGGGACGTTGTAGACGAGGGCGATCGGCCCGAACACCAGCGGCAGATCCCAGGCCGGGTAGCCACCGCAACGCCTGGCGGCCGGCCCGATCTGATCCGCGGTCAACGGCGAATCCGACCCGGCGAAGTCGGCATGGCCGGCGATGAACTGCTCGCGGCCCGCGCCCGACCCGGTCGGGTTGTACGACAGCCCCTTGCCCGGGCAGTACTGGCTCCACATCTGGGTGAAGACGGCCATCGCGTTCTGCTGCGCGCTGGATCCCTCCGCGGTCAACCGATCCTTGCCCGTGCATGCGATGGTGCCGGTCGGCCCGGGGGACGTCACCGCCGATGCGCCGGGCCGGTTGTCGTCGCTGCCGCAGGCGGTCAGCCCGACGAGCACCGTCATCGACGCCACCGCCGCGAGCGCCTTGGCGAGCTGCACGCCGTTCTCCTCAGCTGCTCGCCGCCGCCGCCGCGTAGGCGGTGTCGACGCTGTAGGTGGTGAAGCCCAGCCGCTGGTAGGTCCGAACCGCGGCGACGTTGTCCGACTCCACATAGAGCAGCACGGTGGGCTCGGTATCGGCCGCGGCCGAATCCGCCAGCCGCCGGGCCAACCAGTCGACGCCGACGGCCGTCAACGTCTTGCCCAGGCCGCGGCCCTGCATCGCCGGGTCGATGCCGACGACGTAGACCTCGCCGAGCGCCGGCTGATCGAGGTGCACCTTGGTCCAGTGGAAGCCCAGCAGCTTGCCCGGCTGGTCGCTGGTGGAGTCGCCGAACGCCATGAACAATCCCGCCGGGTCGAACCACGGCTCGCCGCGCCGCTCGGCCAGGTCGGCTTCGGTCCACCCGCCCTGCTCGGGGTGCGTGACGAACGCGGCGTTGTTAACCCGCAACAGCTCGGCGTCGTCGTCGGTGCCCGCATAGGTCCGGATCTGCACCCCGGGCCCGGGGCTTGGAGCGTCGGGAACGTCGCGCAGCGAGCGCCGCATCTGCACGAGCTCGCGGACGGTGACCAAGCCCAGCGCGGACGCCGTCGCCTGCGCCGGCGCCAATGTGCCGTGCGCCCAGAACCGGTTGCGCCCGGCGGCCCTGTCCAGCGCCGCGCGCGCCATCGCCGCGCCGATGCCCCGGCGTCGGGCCTGCGGGTGCACCACCAGTTCGGCCATCCCCTCCTCGCCGTCGCGTGGCGGGCTCAGGTTGAGATAGCCGACGACGGCATCGCCGGCGGAGGTGATGAGCAGATGATCGGTGCGGTCGTGCCCGAGCTCGCGCAGCACCTGTTCACCCACGGGTGCTATGCCATCGAATTCGGTTGCGGCCGTGACGAGTTCGCGCACTGCCCGCTGCTCGTCGGCCTGCAGGGTCGAGCGCCAGTCCGGCGAGGTCACTGAGTGTGCAACGGGTCGACCAGGGGGTCCTGCAAGCTGCCGGCGTCGACATCGACGTCGGACTCGGCGGCCTCGTCGTCCGGCGATGGGACCGGCGTCCGGCCACGCGCCGGCCGCACGGCCTTGTAGCCGACGTTGCGCACGGTGCCGATCAACGCTTCGTGCTCCGGGCCGAGCTTGGCCCGCAGCCGCCGCACGTGGACGTCGACCGTGCGCGTTCCACCGAAGAAGTCGTACCCCCACACTTCGTGCAGCAGCTGGGCGCGGGTGAAGACCCGGCCGGCGTGCTGGGCTAGATACTTCAGCAGCTCGAATTCCTTGTACGTCAGATCAAGCGGACGCCCCCGCAGCCGCGCGGTGTAGGTGCCCTCGTCGATCACCAGCTCGCCGAGGCTGACCTTGCCCGCGCTCTCCTGGTCGGCCATGCCGCCGCGGCGCCCGACGACCAGCCGGATCCTGGCGTCGATCTCGGCAGGCCCGGTGCTGGGCAACAGGATGTCGTCGAGCCCCCAGTCGGCGCTGATCGCCACCAAGCCGCCCTCGCTGACGATCGCCACCACGGGCACCGATCGGCCCGCCGTGCTCAGCAGGCGGCACAGCCCGCGCGCCGATGACAGGTCGATGCGCGCGTCGACCAGCACTGCGTCCGCGGTCCCGGCCTCCAGCAACGAGGCCGGCTCGGCCGGCGCCGTCCGCACCGTGTGCGGAAGCAGCGACAACGACGGCAGGACCGGGTCGGGGTGCAGCTCCGAGGTCAGCAGTAACAGCTCCAACAAGCCCCTCCAACTCGTGGGGACAGGCGACTTTCCCATTTCGTCAAGAAATGTGGCGTTAGTCGCCAGGTCATCTAACGATAACGTGCCACCTGGCCTTTGGCCTGGTGAAAAGCGCTGCGGCGGCGAGTGTGATGAACCGCTCCCATCGGCGGTCGAGGAACCGGGCAAACCGCCTCCGGCGGCGCGGCATCAGACGCGCAGGCCACAATATGCGGATGCGCAAAGTGCTGATCAGCGTGATCGCGGTGGCGTCCACCGTCGCGGCAATCGTCGTCGGCGTCGTCGGCGTCGACTACGGAGCCAGCATCTACGCCGAATATCGGCTGTCGTCCACCGTGCGCAAGGTGGCAAATCTGGGGTCGGACCCGTTCGTGGCCATCGTGGCGTTCCCCTTCATTCCGCAGGCGATGCGCAAGCACTACAACCAGGTGGAGATCAAGGCCAACGCCATCGATCACACGATGGTCGGCAAGGCCACGCTGGAAGCCACGATGTACTCGGTCGACCTGTCCTACGCGTCGTGGCTGATGAGGCCGGACGCGAAGCTTCCGGTGGGCACGCTGGAAAGCCGCATCATCATCGACTCGACGCACCTGGCCCGGTACGTGGGCATCACGGACCTGATGGTTGAGGCCCCGCCCGCGGAGACCAACACCGCCACCGGCGGCGTCACCGCGTCAGGCATCTCCGACAGCCACGGCCTGGTCTTCAGCGGCACGCCCCACGTGCCCGGCTTCGACAAGCGGGTCAGCGTCTCGGTGGACCTGTCCATCGCGCCCGACGACCCGGCCACGCTGGTCTTCACCCCCACCGGGGTCCTCACCGGTCCCGACACCGCCAACCAGACCGTGCCAGACGACAAGCGCGACGCGGTGCTGCACGCATTCAGCTCCCGGCTGCCCAATCAGCGGCTGCCGTTCGGGGTGGCGCCGCACACCGTGGGCGCGCGCGGCTCCGACGTCATCATCGAAGGCATCGCCACGGGAGTAACCATCACCCTCGAAGGGTTCAAGCAGTCATGACGCGCGCCGGCGACGATGCAGAGCGCAGCGATGGGTTCAAGCGGTCATGACCACTGTGATCGTCACGATCGGGGCGGCGCTTGCCCTGGCAGCCCTCGTCGGCTGGTTGCTGACCAGCCGATCGGGTGCCGTCAGGGAGGTTCGTTCGGACTCCGGTCCCGGGGCCGACGCGGACGCCACCGACCTGGACTTGTCGAGCTCCGGACCGACCGTCGTGCATTTCAGCGCACCGTGGTGCGGACCCTGCGACCGGGTGCGCCGGGTGGTCGATCAGGTCTGCGACGACATGGGCTCGGTAGCCCACGTCGAGATCGACATCGACGCCAATCCGGCGGCGGCCCGACGATTTTCGGTGCTGTCGCTGCCCACGACGTTGATCTTTGACATCGACGGACAGCAGCGCTACCGGGCATCCGGCGTCCCCAAGGCCGCCGACCTGCGGTCGGCCCTGCAGCCACTGTTGGCCTGACCACTATGTCGTTGGGTAAGCTAGCCAGCGTGTCAGCCCGCCTGGAGCCCATGCTCACCACGCGTCGCGCAGTCGACCTGTGCCGTATCGCGGGCTGTTGTTGTCGCTGTCGCTGTAGCTGCTGAGTAGCCGCGCCCCTTTCGCGTAGCACTCGGAGCAGCCCGGCCCCGAACCGTGGCATGCCCTCCCACCGTTCCTTCAGCGCGCAAATCAAGGAGTAATTCGTGTCAATCACCAACACCGACGCCGGCATCGACCGCGTCGATGTGCGTGGGCCACGGTTTGCCGCCTGGGTGACCACCGCGGTGCTGCTGACCGCGCTGATCGTCTCGGCGGTCAGCCCCCAGGCAGCCGCGATCATCCTGGCCCTGCAGGCCGTCATTTTCGCCATCGGCGCCGTGGGTGGCCCGCGCCGGCACCCCTACGGCAAGGTGTTCGCGACCCTGGTCGCGCCGCGGCTCGAACCGGTCAAAGAACGCGAGCCCGTGCCGCCGTTGAAGTTCGCCCAGCTGGTCGGATTCGTCTTCGCGGTCGCCGCGGTGGCCGGTTTTGGGTTTGACGTACCCTTAGCTGGCGTTATCGCCACCGCGTTCGCACTGGTAGCGGCCTTTTTGAATGCGGCTTTCGGGATTTGCCTGGGCTGCCAGCTCTACCCGTTGGTCGCCCGCTTCCGCCGCGTCCCGGCCGAACGCCCTCATATCAAGTAATCGAAAGGATCCCCCATGGCACGCTCCGACGTCCTGGTCTCTGTTGACTGGGCCGAGAGCAATCTCGACGCCGCCAACGTCGTCTTCGTCGAGGTCGACGAGGACACCAGCGCCTACGATGACGGACACATCGCGGGCGCGGTTAGGCTGGACTGGCGCACCGATCTGCAAGACCCGATCAAGCGCGACTTCATCGACGCCCAGCAGTTCTCCAAGCTGCTCAGCGAGCGCGGCATCGCCAACGACGACACCGTGATCCTCTACGGCGGCAACAACAACTGGTTCGCCGCCTACGCGTACTGGTACTTCAAGCTGTACGGGCACGAGCAGGTCAAGCTGCTCGACGGCGGCCGCAAGAAGTGGGAGCTCGACGGGCGCCCGCTGTCGAAGGACGCCGTCAGCAGGCCGTCGACCTCGTACTCGGCCGCCGCGCCGGACAACGACATCCGCGCGCTGCGCGACGAGGTCATCGCGGCCATCAACACCAAGAACCTCGTCGACGTGCGTTCTCCCGACGAGTTCTCGGGCAAGATTCTGGCGCCCGCGCACCTGCCGCAGGAGCAAAGCCAGCGGCCCGGGCACATTCCGGGAGCGATAAACGTGCCATGGAGCAAGGCCGCCAACGAAGACGGCACCTTCAAATCCGACGACGACTTGGCCAAGCTGTACGCCGACGCCGGCCTGGACGGCACCAAAGAAACGATTGCCTACTGTCGGATCGGGGAACGTTCGTCACACACCTGGTTCGTCTTGCGGGAATTACTCGGGCACAAGAACGTCAAGAACTACGACGGCAGTTGGACGGAATACGGCTCCCTGGTGGGCGCCCCGATCGAGTTGGGAAGCTGATATGTGCTCTGGACCGAAGCAAGGACTGACGTTGCCCGCCAGCGTCGACCTCGAAAAGGAGACGGTAATCACGGGCCGCGTCGTGGACCGCGACGGCCAAACCGTGGGGGGCGCCTTCGTCCGGCTGCTTGACTCGTCCGGCGAGTTCACCGCCGAGGTCGTTGCGTCGGCCACCGGCGACTTCCGCTTCTTCGCCGCGCCCGGATCCTGGACGCTGCGTGCGCTGTCCAAGGCCGGAAACGGCGACGCCGTGGTGACGCCGTCGGGTGCGGGCATCCACGAGGTGGACATCAAGATCGGCTGACGCGCACCAGACCGGGGCGTCCCGAGGTGCGCGGAAGCCAAGCCGAATAGACTTGTCGACGTGGTGCTCTTCTTCGAGGTCATGCTGGTCGTGGCCGTCGTGGTCATCTCATGGTTCGCCTTGTACACGCTGTATCGGCTCATCACTGACGAGTCGTGAGCTCCGAAGACAGCCCTGACACACCTGCCCGGCCCGCCGGCTCTGCCGACCGCGCCGTTGCCGCCGCCGCCGAACGCGCGAAGGTGACCGCGGCCCGCAACATCCCGGCCTTCGAGGACCTGCCGCTTCCCACCGATACCGCGAACCTGCGCGAAGGCGCCAACCTCAATGACGCGCTGCTGGCCTTGCTGCCCCTGGTCGGCGTGTGGCGCGGCGAGGGCGAGGGCCGCGGGCCCGACGGCGACTACCGGTTCGGCCAGCAGATCGTGGTCTCCCACGACGGCGGCGACTACCTGAATTGGGAAGCCCGCTCCTGGCGCCTCGACGACTCCGGCGGCTACCAGGAGCCCGGCCTGCGCGAGACCGGCTTTTGGCGGTTTGTCCCCGATCCCGACGACCCGACCGAGTCCTCGGCAATCGAACTGCTGCTGGCGCATTCGGCCGGCTACGTCGAATTGTTCTACGGCGGCCCGCGCAACCAGTCGTCCTGGGAGCTGGTCACCGACGCCTTGGCGCGCAGCCGGTCCGGCGTACTGGTCGGGGGCGCCAAGCGACTCTACGGAATCGTCGAAGGCGGCGACCTGGCCTACGTCGAGGAGCGGGTGGACGCCGACGGCGGGCTGGTGCCGCATCTGTCGGCGCGGCTGTCACGCTTCATCGGCTAGTGACGCCGGGTCGTCGGCGGTGCGTTGACGGTTTTGAGTGTGCGCTGATGTTTTGAGTGTGCGTCCTGGGCGACGACACGCCGCGCGAGGCCGCCGCGACCGCACCCTCAAGGCAGGGCCCGCACATGCGAAGCCGTGAATGCACACTCAACGCCGGCGGCGCGCACGCCAATCCGTAGGTACAACGTTGCTTTCGGCTGATTTTTTGCGTGTACTGTTCGACGTCCGAGCGGCCGATATTCCAGAGAGGGAGGTCGGCGGATGCGTCCCAAGAAGCCACCCCCGCCCAAGTTGCGCTGGGCCGTAACGGGCGCCGGCCTGCTGCTGATCGTCTACCTGGCCGTCGTTGCGCTGCGCCCCGCCATCGTGGATGCGCTGCCGCCGGGGGCGAGATGGTTTGGCCGCGCGGGATCCATGCCGACGCTCGGGATCGTTGTGGCCGTCCTGATCTGGGCATCGGTGCTGACCTTCCGGTCCGGCAACAGCCACCGGGTGGTCGGTGTTTCGTTCAGCCTGATCGCAGCTCTGGTCCCGATGACCGCGGTGCTGGGACTGAGCGCCTACTGGGGTTGTCACGACGCCAACCATCCGGCCGTCTTCACCCCGATGATGGCGACCGCCAGTCTGGTCAAGGGCGGCACCGGCGACTTCTCCGTCGGTGGCCGAACCTGCCCGAACCCCACGCCGGTCGGGCTGGAAATGGCCCGGATCGCGGCGCTGTCAGCGATTTTCACCGGACTGGGCGGCGTCGTCATCGGCGCCTTCCGGTCTCAGGTGGACCGGCTGCGCGCCAATCTGGCCGAATCCGTCACCGCCATAGTCGGAGTCGACGCCGACACCGAATCGATGGTCAGCGGGGTGGCACGGACGCTGGAGCGCCGCGGCACTCTGGTCGTCATCACCGGCGCCAGCGACGACCGCGTGCAGCGGACCCGCAGGCAGGGCGCCCGCGTGGTCTTGGTGGACTTCAATACCCCGGAAACCATGGTGTCACTTCGGTTGTGGCGCCACCTTTCTCGGCTCTATCTGATGGCGCCCGACCCGGCGGTCAACCTGCTGTGGCTGGACCTGATCAGCAAGCGGCTCGCCGAGGTCGACCACAAGCAGCGGTTGCCCCTCATCGTGCGCATGGACGACCCGTGGCTGGCCCAGGCGTGGCGCGCCCAGCAGTTCGGTGGATCGGACACCCGCTGGGCGGCGGACGTGGTCGGCAAGTATGAGGTGACCGCGCGCAGACTCCTCGACAGCATCCTCGCAACGGGACGGACGAGCCACGTATTCGTCTGTGGCACTTCGCAATTGACGTTGGCATTATGCGCCGACCTGACCCAGCGCGCGCTGGAACGCGACTTCTACACCCCGCCCGACGCGGTGCCGCTGCCCGCGCTCACCCTGGTCGAAAGGGACGCCGAGGATTACCTGCGCGATCACGAATTCCACCGCCAGCAAGCCGGATTCATGTCGGAGGGGCCGGCGATCGACGCGGTGGCCGAGGCGCCGACGATACCGACCATGCTGAATCTGGTTGCCGATGGCGACCCGGCAACCAGCGCGGTGATCTTCGTCGACGCCCATGCCGCGACGCCCGCAGCCAGGCTCGCCGCCCGCTTTCCCGAGATGCCCATCTATGCCTCGGATCTCAACACCAGCGTCAACGACGACTCGATCCAGGTCGTCGGCCGGATGCAGTCCTACTCACTGGTGCTCGACACCCGCGAAGGTCAGGTCCAGGACGCGTGGGAGCGCGCGGCGCGGCTGATCCACGAGCGCTACGTCTCCACCATCGACCCGAGTTGGACGCGCGGGCCCGCAGCCGTGCCGTGGGCCGAGCTCGACGAGTTCTACCGCGGATCCAACCGGCGCCAGGTTCGCAACGCGTTATGGATGGTCGAGCAGATCGCGGGTCACACCTGGAACACCTGGGGCACCCCGCCCGCGCAACTGTCCGGCACCAAGATGGCGGGGTTGGAGCCTCTGGAACAGCTTGCGCTGATGGGCTTCGACCGCCACTCCTCGATGAGCATGGCCCAGGCCGAGCACGAGGACTGGTGCCGCTACTACCGGCGCAATGGCTGGAAATACGGTACGCCCCGGGATGATTCGCGCAGGATCCACGACAAGCTGGTCGACTGGTCCGTGGTCGAAAGCGACCCCGATCTGCTCAACGCCGCGGTGCGCAGCCTCGCCGCGACGCTATGGAGCTTGCGCCAGCTGGGTTTTCGGTCACGCCCGATCTGGCAATCGTTCACCCGGATCGGGACGGTGGCCGCCGAGCAACGAAGCGCCCCTTGGACATGGACGTCGGAGTCGGGTCACACCATGCGCGCCGACGCCGGCGACTGGGCCGTGCAGGAGGACGGCAAGACCTGGTCGGTCCGCGATGACATCTTCCGCGACACCTACGAGCCGGCCGGCGACGGACGCTGGCAGCGCAAGGGACGCGCGCAGGCTCGCCCGGCGTACCCGGGCGAGACCGTCAACACGCTGGAAGGACCGGCGACCGCGGCCGAGGGCGATTGGATCGTGCGCGGGGGCACCGGCGAGCAATGGCCGGTTCCCGGTGACGAGTTCGCCCGCCGCTACGCGGAATTCCGGCCGCCCGAGGATGCCGAGGTTCACGACGCGTGATCGCCGCCGCCAATCGGCGGCGAAATTCCCGCATCCCGATGGGCCCCCACACTGATACGGTATCGAGCGCATGCGCAATACGGGTCCGCGCGTGCGGGCTTTCGCCTCCGTCCGTTCACTCCGCCTTAGCTCTAGGAGACTGCGATGGCGCTGTTTATCAGCTACTCGAGCCAGGACAGGACGACGGTCGACGCCCTGACGACCGCCCTTCGGCGCGGCCAGCAGCAGGTGTGGTTCGACCAGGAGCTCGGCGGCGGCGACTCGTGGTGGAACAAGATCTTGGAGCAGATCCGCGAGTGTGACGTCTTCATCGTCGCGCTGTCGAACAACTGGCTGCAGTCCAAGCCCAGCCAGTCCGAGCTGCGCTACGCCAAGGCGTTGAACCGGCCCATCCTTCCGGTGCGCATCGGCGATGTGGACAGCATGCGGGTGAATCCGCTTGCCGCGTTGCAGATCATCGATTACCGGGAGCCGACGATCGACGCCGGCATTCAGTTGGTCACCGCGGTGCACCAGCTCAGCAGCAAGCCCGTGCCGCTGCCGGACCCGCTGCCCGAAGAGCCGCCGGTGCCGTTCGGTTACATCACCCGGCTAGGCAACCAGATGGCCGAAAAGGAGCTCAGCCCGCAGCTGCAGCTTCAGCTGTTGGTCGAGCTGCGATCCGGACTCGACGAGGACGGCGACGACCCCAGCGCCCGCGGCGACATCGCTCAGCTGCTGCGGATGCTGCGGCTGCGACACGACGTCACCTACCGCACCCGAAGCGAGATCGACAACGTGCTCGCCGAGATCGAAGCCAAGGACAATCCGTCGGGCGCGGCCGACGCCAAGACGGACGTGGGGACGAAGCCGGCGGCGGCTGCGCCCGCCCCGACCTCAGCCACCGCGCCGACGGCGGCCGGTGGCGGCTCTGGCGGCGGAAACAAACGGTTGATCCTGCTCGGCGGCGCGGCGCTGGCCGTCATCGCCGTGATCGCGATCGTCATCGTGCTGACCACCCAGGGCGGCAAGAGCAAGCCGGCTCCGAAGGCCACTCCGAATTCGAATTCGGCGACTTCCGCGCCGGGCGCGGTGGCCCAGACCCCTCCGGACTCCGCGACCTCGGCCAAGCTGGACTCTTATCTGCTCGCGCCCGCCGATGTCGGTGCCGTGGTGGGCGACCCCAATCTCATCGTCTCCGAGAAGACCTCGGTGCTACGCAACCTCCGGGCGACGCTGTCCAACCCGAATTGCAAGGGAGCGTACGAACCCATCGAAGAGTCGGCGTACCGCGGGGCGGACGGCTTCACCGCAGCGAGCGGTCAGGCGGTGCATACCTCCGGGGAAAACCCGCCGCACCGCATCTTCGAAGCCGTTGCCGCGTTCTCGTCGCCCGACAAGGCCGAGGCATTCGTGACGGCTTCGGCGGACAAGTGGAAAGCATGCACCGGGCAATCGATCACGGTGAACTTCAACGGCAAGACGTGGCAATGGACGTTCGGTGAGGTGACCGGAACCGGGCCGAAAATCTTCCAGCAGCGCACGCAAGCAGACGGCGGTCGAATTTGTCATCACGCGCTGCACGCGGTCAACAACATCGTCGTCGATCTCCTGCTGTGCGGCCCAGACGCCGAAACCGGCCAAGCGGGCAAGCTCGCCGGGCAGATAGCCGCGAAGGTCGGCCAATAGCAGTTGGTCGACATGGAGCGGCCCCCGAGCCATCTCCCAGTTGGACAGACCGGGACGCTCGGGGGCCGGGTGGCTACGGGGAATTCGCCAGCGCGCGTTGATCGCTAGCTCTTCCGAGCCATTGCAGCTAGCGCGTAGCCACCTCACATGTCCATGAAGCTATCAATTTCGCGGACCACCTCCCTTCCTGTGTACGGCCGACCGTACCCGCCATTGCGCGAGCCGACAACAGAATTCAGCGCTCAGCGATCGCTGACGATCGCGGCGTCGATCAGTTCGGCGAATTCCGTGCCGATGGGCGACCGGGACAGCCGTCGGCCGTCGAGCGTGTGCACTCGCGCGGCCAACGTCATACTCGATACCAGCCAAATACCCTGCGCGGCTTGCAGATCCGCGACCCGTAGCGCGCGGTAGTCGCAGTCGTAGCCCTTGTCCCGGGCCACCTCGAACAACGCCTGCTGGGTGGTGCCGCGCAAAATCGGATACCACGGTGGAGGTGTCAGCAGACACAGATTGCCGTCGGCTCCCCCGGAATCCGTGGCGATCACCACCGTCGAGCGCGGACCCTCGAGGATGAACCCGTCTGTGCTGACGAAGATCACGTCGCCGGCCCCCTGCCGCGCGGCATGCCGCAGCGCCGCCATGTTCACCGCATACGACAGGGTTTTGGCGCCGGCCAGCAGCCACGGCATCGCGTCGACACCGTTGGCCGGCAAGCCGCGGTCCAACGTGATCGCGGCCAGGCCGTCGCGCCGGACCGCCTCGACCCGCTCGGGAACGGGGTTGACCGTCACGTATGCGGTGGGCGCCGAACCGCTTTCGCGGCCCCGGCTGTAAACCAGCCGCAGCGCACCCTCGGCAGCGGTGTCCGCGGTCCACTCCCGGGTGGCCAGTGCGATCGCGCGCCGCCAGCCCGCGAGGTCGGGTGCGGGCAGGTCCATGAACTTGGCCGACTGGCCGAGGCGCTGCAGATGCGGCTCGACGAGGCAGGCCGCGCCGTCGCGCACCAGCAGCGTCTCGAAGGCGCCGTCGCCGCGCACCGCGGCGAGGTCGTCGGCGTGCAGCAGCGGGGCCTGCGGCGGATGTATCTCGCCGTCCAGCGTGACGATTACGCTGCTGCGGCCGGCCATGGAGACAGAGCCTAGCCGCCGTCGTGGACCCCGCCGCACGCTTGGCACCTGTCCGTAGAGTTGAGCTGTGGCAGCAGTACCCGCACCCGACTCCGGACCCGACGCCGGCGCGATCTGGCACTACGGCGATCCGCTGGGCGAGCAGCGGGCGGCCGAGACCGAAGCCGTCTTCGTGGATCGCTCCCACCGCGCGGTGCTCACGCTGACCGGCAAGGATCGGCAGACCTGGCTGCACACCATCTCCAGCCAATTCGTCAGCGACCTAGTCGAGGGCGCCACCACGCAAAATCTGAGCCTCGACGGCCAGGGCCGGGTGGAGGATCACTGGATCCAGACCGAGCTGGGCGGGACGACCTACCTCGACACCGAGCCGTGGCGCGGCGAGCCGCTGCTGAGCTATCTGAGCAAGATGGTGTTCTGGTCCGAGGTCACGGCGGCCGCCGCCGATATGGCGGTGTTGTCGCTGCTGGGGCCGCACCTCGGCGACCGCGGCGTGCTCGACACGCTGGGGCTGGATGCTTTGCCCGACGAGCTGCTCGCGACCGCGCTTCCCGCCGGCGGCTTTGCCCGCCGCTTGCCCGGCTTCCCCGAAGGGATGATCGAGCTGGAAATCGTGGTGCCGCGTGCCGCGTCGGCCGATTGGCAGCAACGTCTGACGCAGGCGGGGGTACGACCGGCCGGCGTGTGGACCTACGAGGCAGACCGGGTCGCGGCGGTGCGCCCCCGGCTCGGCGTCGACACCGACGAACGCACCATTCCGCACGAGGTGGGCTGGATCGGCGGCCCCGGCCTGGGCGCGGTCCACCTGGACAAGGGCTGCTACCGGGGCCAAGAGACCGTCGCCCGGGTGCACAACCTGGGAAAGCCGCCCCGGATGCTGGTGCTTTTGCACCTCGACGGCTCCGTGGACCGTCCGGAGACGGGCGACCCGGTGCGTGCCGGCGGCCGCGCCGTCGGGCGCCTCGGCACCGTCGTCGACCACGTCGATCTCGGGCCCGTGGCCCTGGCGTTGCTCAAGCGGGGGCTGCCGGCCGACACCGAATTGACGACGGGCGCCGACGGCGGGGTGTCGGCGGCAATCGACGCCGATTCCGTGCCCGCCGCCGACGAAATCGGGGCTGGCAGATTAGCCGTTGAACGGTTGCGGGGCGGTGCGAGATGATGGTGATGACGTCCGCCACAGCGGGACAGGGGCCTCCGACGACTATCGGCGAGGCACGGTAAACTGTCCGAAGGACAATAAACGACACCAAGAGATCGGAGCCGCCTACTTGTTAGGCCGCTCCGTTATTGCGCGAGGGGGTCCCCCCATGGGCCGCGGCCGGGCTAAGGCAAAGCAGACCAAGGTTGCTCGAGAACTCAAGTACAGCTCACCGCAGACCGACTTCCAGTCGCTGCAACGCGAGCTGTCCGGGACAGATGCCGACGATTCCGACGGCCTGGACACCAACGGTGTCGAAGAGCCATGGGTTGACGAGGACGACTGGCGCCGCCGCTAGAACTTCGTGCCGGCCTGTAATCGGGCCCGACTAGCCGAAATCGCTTAAAACCTAGGGTGCTGTCCGACCAGCTTTGCTCGGGGCCCTTCTTTGCCGCCCTTGCACACGGTTCCCAGCACCCAGCAATTCAAATGCCGGGCGGTCAATATCGCCAGGGCGCGGTCGGTGTCTTCGGGCGCGACGATGGCGACCATGCCGACGCCCATGTTGAACGTCTTCTCCATCTCCTGACGCTCGACGCGGCCGCGCTGGGCGATCATCGCGAACACCGGGGCGGGCGTCCACGTGCCGCGGTCGATCTCGGCGACCAGCCCGTGCGGGATGACGCGAAGCAGGTTGCCCGCCAGCCCCCCGCCCGTGACGTGGCAGAACGTGCGGACGTGCGTCTCGGCGGCCAAGGCCAGGCAGTCTTTGGCATAGATGATGGTGGGTTCCAGCAACTCCTCGCCCAGGGTGCGGCCGAATTCCTCCACGTGTCCGGCCAGGTTCATCCGGTCGATCTCCAGCAGCACCGTGCGGGCCAGCGAGTACCCGTTGGAATGCAATCCCGACGAACCCAGCGCGATGATCACGTCACCGGGCTTGACGCGGTCGGGCCCCAGCACGTCGTCGGCCTCGACCACGCCGACCCCGGTGGCCGAGATGTCGTAGTGGTCGGGCTCCATCAGCCCGGGATGTTCCGCGGTCTCACCGCCGAGCAGCGCGCAGCCCGCCCGCACACATCCCTCGGCGATGCCACTGACGATGGCGCTCAGTCGTTCTGGGACGGTTCGGCCGACGGCGATGTAGTCCTGCAGGAACAGCGGCTCGGCGCCGCACACCACCAGGTCGTCGACCACCATTGCGACCAGGTCGAGCCCGACGGTGTCGTGCTTGTCCATCGCCTGCGCGACAGCGATTTTGGTGCCTACGCCGTCGGTGGAGGCCGCCAGCAGCGGCTCGCGGTAACCGCCGCGTAAGGCGAACAGCCCGGCGAAGCCGCCCAGCCCGCCGCGCACCTCGGGCCGGGTGGCCTTGCTTGCCAGCGGTTTGAACAGATCGACGGCGCGTTCGCCGGCGTCAATGTCCACCCCGGCCGACGCGTAGGTAACGCCCTCGCTGCCCGGCTCTCGTCCGTCGCTCTTTCCCGGATCCGTCATCGCGATAAAGGCTACCGGGCGATCACGGCCGGTAGCAGCCGCCTTCGAGTACTAGGGACGAATTTCCGTGAGCGGACCGATGGGGACCTCATCGGCAGCGAGATCGCCCATGCCCGCGCCGCGTGCGGCATTGGTCAGCATGTGCTCGATGACGTTCTTGCCCAACACGGTTTCGCTGGGTAGCTCGATCGGATAATTGCCGTCGAAGCAGGCGGTGCACAGCCGCGACGCCGGCTGCTCGGACGCCGCGACCATGCCGCGCAGCGAGATGTAGCCCAGCGTGTCGGCGCCGATGGCGTGCCGGACCGCCTCGAGCATCTCTTCCTCATCCTCGACGGCGTTGGCAATCAATTCAGCCGGCGACGGAAAGTCGATGCCGTAGAAGCACGGCCATTTCACCGGCGGTGACGCGATGCGCACGTGCACCTCGACGGCACCGGCCTCGCGCAGCATGCGCAGCAGCGCGCGCTGGGTGTTGCCTCGCACGATCGAGTCGTCCACGACGATGAGCCGCTTGCCGCGGATCACCTCTTTGAGCGGGTTGAGCTTGAGCCGGATGCCCAGCTGGCGGATGGTCTGCGACGGCTGGATGAACGTCCGCCCGACGTACGCGTTCTTCATCAGGCCCTGCCCGTAGGGAACACCGGACTCTTGGGCGTAGCCGACCGCGGCGGGCGTGCCCGATTCCGGCACACCGATCACCAGGTCGGCGTCCACGGGGCATTCGCGGGCCAGTCGACGACCGATGTCCACCCGGGCCGCATGCACGGACCGGCCGCCGATCGTGCTGTCCGGCCGCGCCAGGTACACGTATTCGAACACGCAGCCCTTGGGGGTGGGGTTGGCAAAACGGCTGGACCGTACCCCGTCGGCGTCGATGGCCAGCAGTTCACCGGGCTCGATGTCCCGGACGAACGAAGCGCCGACGATGTCCAGCGCGGCCGTTTCAGAGGCCACCACCCAGCCGCGATCCAGCCGTCCCAGCGACAACGGGCGCACGCCGTGCGGGTCGCGGGCGGCATACAGGGTGTTCTCGTCCATGAACGTCAGGCAGAACGCGCCGCGCACGGTCGGCAACAGTTGCAGCGCAGACTGTTCCAGGCTGGAGTCGGCCGCGCCGTGGGCCAGCAGCGCCCCGAGGATGTCAGAGTCGGTGGTGGCCGGCGCCGGGGCGCGCTTGGCGATCAGCCCGGCGTCGCGCGCCTGGGCGGCGAGCTCGGCGGTGTTCACCAGATTTCCGTTGTGGCCCAACGCAACTCCGGTGCCTGCCGCGGTGTTGCGGAAGACCGGCTGGGCGTTCTCCCAGGTGACGCCACCCGTGGTGGAGTAGCGGCAGTGCCCGATGGCGACGTGGCCCTGCATGGCCGCCAGCGTCTGCTCGTCGAACACCTGGCTGACCAGGCCGAGGTCTTTGAAGACCAGCACCTGGGAACCATCGGCGACGGCGATGCCCGCGGCTTCCTGGCCGCGATGCTGCAACGCGTAAAGGCCGTAGTAGGTGAGTTTGGCGACGTCCTCGCCCGGGGCCCATACCCCGAATACGCCGCATTCTTCGCGGGGCGAGTTCAGGTCCTGCTCGGATTCCTGGACGGTCACGGTGGGCGGCTCCCTAGCGAGGGGTAGTGACGCTACGGAGTTTACGGGCACGTAAGCCGCGCGCACGAATTTGTTGGGCGTGTTGAGCGCCGAGTTTATTGGCGTGTCACCCTAAACCTGCAGTTCAGAGTTATATTTCGCTCACATCGAACAGGGGCAGCCAGTGGTCAATTTCACCCGCGCGCGAGCCCGACAGCGTTAGGGATCCGTTCTCCTGCGCGTCGGCGAGCGTCAACGTCCCGGTCGCGAGCAGCAGCCAGGTCCGCGGGTCGGTCTCGACGACGTTCGGCGGGGTGCCGCGGGTGTGCCGCGGCCCGGTGACGCACTGCACCGCCACGAACGGCGGGACGCGGACCTCGACGCTGGCGCCGGGCGCCAGCGCGGCCAGGGTGCGCGCGGTGAGCCGGACCGCGGCCGCCAGCGCGGTGCGGTCCGGGGCCGGCTCGGTGTCGTCGCGCAACCAGCCCGCAACGGCCAGCACCGCCTGACGCGTCTTGGCCGGATCGGCTCTGTCGCGGGCGGCCATACCATAGGGTCTCAGAATCATGAGGCCTCGTCGCTTGGGGGATGTCCGGAGAAGCCGCCGCGGGCCGGACCCGCTGAGCGGCCGCTCAGCCAACCCCCAAGGGGCGCAATGACAAACGAACGTGCCGCGGTCGCGGCGCGCCGACTGGTCGCGTCCGCGCTCGCCGGGGCCATGCTGCTGGTTTCCGGCTGCGGCGACTCCGGCGACTATTCGGAGGGCGACACGTCGGACGCGCACTGTCGCACCGTAGCCGCCGATCCTGGCTGGTACGGCGACAACCGCGACCGGATCGACGCGATGATCCGCAAGCTGGGCAGTTGCGGCAAGTTGGGATCGGCGGCCGACGGAGCGCCGTTGGCGCTGTTCGACTTCGACAGCACCGTCGTGAAGAACGCCATCAGCGACATGACGCTGTTCTGGATGATGCGCAACTCCAAAGTGCGTCAACCGGCCGGCGGCGATTGGAGCACCAACAACCCGTACCTCACACCGCCGGCGGCCGCGGCGCTGTCCACCGCGTGCGGCGGGCTCGCACCCCCGGGGCAGCCGCTGCCCACTGGCACCAACTCCAGTTGCGCCGACGAGCTGATGTCGGTGTACGCCAATCGCCAGACCCGAACGGGCGCACCGGCATTCGCCGGCTACAACCATCGCCGTATCGACCCCGGCGCCGTCTGGGCCGCGCAACTGCTGGCCGGCTGGACCGACGCCGATGTGGCGGGGGTCGTCGAAGCGGCCCGCAACGAGAGCCTGGCGGCGCCCGAAGGGGCCGAGCAGCAGATCGGCAGCGTCCGGCGCGCCGCGTGGGTGCGCTACTACGCGCAGATGCGCGACCTCATTGCCACCTTGCAGGACAACGGGTTTGACGTCCGCATCGTCTCCGCCTCGCCGGAGCCGGTGGTGCGCGTCTGGGCCGCCGACGTGGGCATCTCCGCCGATCGCGCGATGGGCACCCGCACCGAGCACGACGGCGACGTCCTGACGTCACGCCTGGGCGCGTGCGGCGGGGAGCCGTCCGTGCCGTACAACGAGGGCAAGCGCTGCCGGGTCAACGAGCAGGTGTACGGCATCCAGGGGCCGGCGGCGTTCGACCAGCTGCCCGACAAGCAGCGTCAGGTGTTCGCCGCCGGCGACTCCGACGGGGACGTCACCTTCATCGGCGATGCCACCGCGCTGCGCCTGGTGATCAACCGCAACCAGATCGAGTTGATGTGCCGCGCCTACGCGAATCTCGACGGACGCTGGCTGGTCAATCCGATGTTCATCAAGCCGCTGGGCATCAGCCCGCCGTATCCCTGTGCGACGCAGGGCTTCGACCAGCCCAACGGCGACCAGGCGCCGCTGCTGCGGCCCGACGGCAGCGTCGTCGGAGACCAGCTCGACCGCGTGTACGCGTAACGGCGACGTCGGGCCGCCTCACAGTCTGAACATTTCGCGGGACATCGCGGCGTCCTCGACGAAGCCTTCGCGCCGGTGATGGTGGCCTCGGGCGGGTCTACCGGGTTTGGGCCCGTGCCGCGCCGTGGTGGCCACGGCGTAGGCCGCAATGATGCTCGCTACGATACGTCTGCCAATGATGTTGGGCGCCAACCTGTCCGCCCATGATGGTCGCCGCGCGGGGATGCTGCCCGGGATGGCCCATTCAGCGATCGCAGGCCGTCCAACGCCGGCCGCCAGGTCAGCCACCGGTTGATCCTGCCAGTGCGGCCGGCCGGCCGAGCAGGCGTTGCTGCGCATACTCGCGCCCCTTGTCGGCGTCGCGCAGTACCAATCCGGCGATGTCGGCGAGACGGACCACGCGCCCACCCGCACCCCAGTTGCCGTCGGGAATCTCGTTGCCGATCACCCAAATTCGCAGCGGGTCTTGGTCGTAGCGCCCGGCTTCGGCCGCCAGGATCGCTTCGGTGATGGCCGCGACGACTCTGGCGGTCCGCTGGTCGTCGAGCTGGCCTTGCGGCACCGAGGCGATCACCTTGTAGTGCGGGGCCGCGGGTGTCTCGCCAGCGTGCAACATCGCAGCGGGCCGATGCAGCCAAACCTTGGCCAATGACCGCGCCACCGGATCGGCGGGATCGGCTCCCTCGTGTTCGATCAGGATCTCGGCGAGCTGTCCCAGCAGCTGGTGTTCGGCCTCGGCGGGCAGCGCGTGTTCGGGGATGTAGACGTCGAGCATCGGCATAGCGGTGTGCCTTCCGGTTCGGTGCGCGCCTCACCCACGCACCCTGAGTTGTCTAACACAACGCAGACTAACTGGGGCTGAGTTGCAATGTCAAACCCTGGTAAGCTGACCGTTATGTCCGAGCTTCGCGATCGTTATGTCGCCGACAACTGCTCGATCAAGCGAGCGCTCGATGTCGTCGGCGAGAAGTGGACGCTGCTGGTCATGCGGGAGGCGTTCTACGGCGCACACCGTTTCGATCAGTTCCAGAGTCGAATCGGATGCGCGCGCAACATACTCAGCGAACGTCTCGTGACGTTGACCGAAGCCGGGCTTCTGGACCGGGTTCCCTACCGCGAGCCCGGACAACGGGAGCGGCACGAATACCGGCTCAGCGAAAAAGGACTAGACCTCATCACAGTCGTCATCGCCCTCATGCAATGGGGAAACCGCTGGGAGGCGGGCCCGGATGGCCCACCGGTCGAGGTCTTACACCGCGATTGCGGCCATGCCGTCGAAGCGATCCTGCGGTGTCCGCACGACGACACCGTCCTGACCGCACGCGACCTGCATCCCGTACCCGGGCCCGGCGCTCACCCGGTATCGGACGCCTAAGGCGACGGCGCTCAGCCGAAGAGCCGCGGCAACACCGCGTCGGAGGTCGCGCGCAATTCCGCCAGCGACACCCTGAACAGGCCCTGGAATTCGATCGCGTCCGAGTCGCGGTCGGCGACCCCGATGCGCACGGCGGGCAGCCCCCGCGCCTCGCACATCGAGCGGAACCGGCTCTCCTCGGTGCGCGGCACCGCCACCAGCGCGCGGCCGGACGACTCGGAGAACAGCGTCACGAACGGATCGGCACCCTCGGGAAGCACGATGCGACAACCGCTTTCGCCCGCCAGGGCCGCCTCGACGATGGCCTGGGCCAGGCCACCCTCGGACAGGTCGTGCGCCGCGGACACCAGGCCGTCGCGCGATCCCGCGCTCAACACCTCGGCGAGCAACTTCTCGCGGGCCAGGTCGACGGCCGGCGGCACGCCACCCAAATGGTCGGCGCTCACCTGCGCCCAGACCGAGCCGTCGAACTCGTCGCGGGTATCGCCCAGCAGCAGCAGGGCCTCCCCCGGCTCGCTGCCCAGGCCGGTCGGGATGCGCCGGGCCACGTCGTCGATGACGCCGAGCACGCCGACCACCGGCGTCGGCAGGATCGCCGTCGATCCGGTCTGGTTGTAGAAGCTGACGTTGCCGCCCGTGACCGGAATGCCAAGGGCCACACAGCCGTCCGCGAGCCCTCGCACCGCCTGGGAGAATTGCCACATCACCCCGGGGTCCTCCGGCGAGCCGAAGTTCAGGCAGTTGGTCACCGCGACGGGGGTGGCACCGGTGACGGCGACGTTGCGGTACGCCTCGGCCAGCGCCAGCTGCGCGCCGGTGTAGGGGTCCAGCAGCGTGTAGCGCCCCGAGGCGTCGGTCGACAGCGCGATGCCGCGGCCGGTGGACTCGTCGATGCGCAGCACGCCGCCGTCGGCGTGCTCGGCCAGGACGGTGTTGCCGCGCACGTATCGGTCGTACTGCTCGGTGATGAACGCGCGGCTGCACAGGTGCGGGCTGCCAAGCAGCGCAAGCAAAGTCGCGCGCAGCTCGTCGCCGGTGGCCGGGCGCGGCAACCGGGCCGAGGTGTCGGCGTTCAGGGCGTCCTGCGAATCGGGGCGGGCCACCGGTCGCTCGTACACCGGGCCCTGGTGGGCCACCGTGCGCGGCGGCACGTCGACCACGGTCTCACCGTGCCAGGTAATGCGCAGGCGGTCGCCGTCGGTGACCTCGCCGATGACGGTGGCCAGCACCTCCCACTTGCGGCATACCGCCAGGAAGGCGTCGACGTTTTCCGGCGCGACGACGGCGCACATGCGCTCCTGCGACTCGCTGGACAGGATCTCGGCGGGCGTCATGTTGGCGGCGCGCTGCGGGACGGTCTCCAGCTCGACCTGCATGCCACCGTCGCCCGCCGACGCGAGTTCAGAAGTGGCACAAGACAATCCGGCGCCACCAAGATCCTGGATCCCGATCACGATTCCAGCGGCGTACAGCTCGAGGCAGCACTCGATGAGCACCTTCTCGGTGAACGGATCGCCGACCTGCACCGAGGGCAGCTTCTTGCGGCCGGGGCCGCCGCCCTCGTCGCCGCCGAACGTCTCCGAGGCGAGCACGGACACACCGCCGATGCCGTCGAGGCCGGTGCGCGCGCCGAACAGAATGATCTTGTTGCCGGTGCCCGATGCGAACGCGAGGTGCAGGTCCTCCTTGCGCAGCACCCCGACGCACAGCGCGTTCACCAACGGGTTGCCCGCATACGACGGGTCGAAGATGGTCTCGCCGCCGATGTTGGGCAGGCCCAGCGAGTTGCCGTAGCCGCCGATGCCGCGGACCACGCCGTCGAGCACGCGACGGGTGTCGGGCGCGTCGGCGGCACCGAACCGCAGCTGGTCCATCACCGCGACCGGTCGCGCGCCCATGGCCATGATGTCGCGGACGATGCCGCCCACGCCGGTGGCCGCGCCCTGGTAGGGCTCGACGTAGGACGGGTGGTTGTGCGATTCGACCTTGAAGGTGACGGCCCAGCCGTCGCCGATGTCGACGACGCCGGCGTTCTCGCCGATGCCGGCCAGCATGGCCGCCCGCATCTCCTCGGTCGTGGTCTCACCGAAGTAGCGCAGGTGCACCTTCGACGACTTGTACGAGCAGTGCTCGCTCCACATCACCGAATACATCGCCAACTCGGTGTCGGTGGGCCTGCGACCCAGGATCTCGCGAATCCGCTGGTACTCGTCCTCTTTGAGGCCTAGCTCGCGAAACGGCTGCGGCTGGTCGGGGGTGGTCGCGGCGTGGTCGACGGTGTCAATCAGCTGGGTGCGCGCGCTCGTCACGCAGACAGTCTAGAGTCCCCGCCCCGTCAGCTGCCGCTCGCCGATTGTTCGAGCCGAGTCGGTCAGATCGGCATCCGGTAGCCGTAGTACTCGTGGTCTTCGTTGTAGCCGCCATGTCCCAGCCCGAGGTGATCGAAATTTTCCACGAACTCGATCGCCTCGATCCATTTGACCTGTTTGAAACCGAGTTCGCGTTCGTTGCGCAGCCGTAGCGGCGCGCCATGGGTTTCGGTGAGGGGAAGACCGTTCATCGCGTACGCCAGGAGTGTGGTCGGCTCGCGCATGTGCTCGATCTTGTGGCAGTCGTAGTAGCGGCCTTCGGCGGGGCCGCCTGCTCCGTAGGCGAAGGAATAGAAGACCACCCAGCGCGCCGACGGCAGTGGCCGCACGATGTCGAGGATCTCCGACATTCCAACGCCTCCCCATTTCGCCACGCCGGACCAGCCCTGAATGCAGTAATGCTGGGTGATCTGATCATGGTTGGGGAGCGCGAGCAGCTCGTCGTAGGTCAGGCTGACCGGATTCTCGACGAGGCCTTCGATGCGAAGCGAATATTGCGACCAGCCCGTCGCCTGCAGCTCGTGATAGCGATCCGAGTCGGGGAGCGTTCCGTTGGGCCACAGGTAGGGCGAGATGTCCTTTTCGGAATACGTCGCGTTGGGATGCGGCAGCTCGAGCAGCTCCTTGGCCCAGCCCACAAACCCGCGGCCGACCCGTCGGACGACGCCCGGGTACCGGGCAGTGAGGGGGGAGGCGAGCAACCACAACGTCACGATGGCCGCCATGGCCAGCGCGTAAATGACGACTGCCCAATACGATCGGGTTTCGGTGCCGAAGACGATGTGGTTCACATTGCCGACGAATCCGGTGACGAAGACCATCACGGTGTGGACCGCGATGAAAAAGACCATCCACACCAGGACTGCGAAATGCAGTGTCCGCGCCACTTGTCGGTTGAGCGGGCCCCGCCCGAAACCAAACCATGCCGCGATCGCGGGCGCTTGCAAAAGGCCGGTGACGAACGCCAGCGGTGCGGCGACGAACACCGTGGTGAAGTAGGCGGTGATCTGCATTCCGTTGTAGTTGGTGAAACCGGCGTTCGACGGGAAATCCAGCGAGGCGTATTGAATCGCCGTCGACAGTGCGTTGGGGAAAACGTCCACCGAACGCGGCACGATCCGGCGCCACTGCCCGCTCGCGAAGAGAAGTACGTAAAAGACGAGGCCGTTGGCCAGCCACAGCAGGTCGAAGCTGAAATGCCACCATCGGGCAAGCCCGATCGAATGCCGAAAACCGGGTATGCCCAACCACTTCGGAATGGCCACCGAATCGTCCTTGGCCGTCCATATCTGGGCGGCTTCGCCTTGGTCCTGGCGATCGGCGGGGACCGGCCCGCGCATCCGCAACCATTCGGTCCCCGGTCGACACCCCGCGTTCAGATACAGCCGCGGATGGTCAGCGAGAATCTGCAACCCCGCCCGGATGATGAACATCATGAAGACGATGTTGAACAGGTGCTGCCAGCGCAGCCAACTGGGAAACCCCGAATACACCGGCGATGCAAAGCTTGCCGACGTTCCCGGGTAATGCTCGATGAAGCCCTGCATCCACCCGTACTGGCGTAACTGCTGCGCCAGCGCGACCGCCACCAGCATTCCGACCGCACCGATCGGCAGCAACCAGAGCACGCTGAACCAGCGTCGACCAATCCGAACCGCCGGTACCCGCGCCGCTTCCTGCTGCGACAACCCCCCGGCCCACTCGTCGAGATCGATGCGTTGATCCAGCAACCGCTGGCGCGCACGCTGATCAAGCAGCGACTCGAGGCGGGCGCGCGCAACCGTATCGGTAGGACCTGCCGGTGACTGGTCAGCCATTTTGCGCCCTTCTCCCGGTCGCGGCGGCACAAAACCGTCGTCAGCAAACTCAAGTTACGCCCATTTCGTCGTCACCGGCGGCAATTCGCGCTGCGCGCGCCAAACTCAGCGCAACCGCCCGAGGGTGTTACCGACAACCGATGGGCCGTCGAGAAGTGTTTGACCGCAGTGCATTTCGTGGCTACTCAAACGACGGCCACCCGCAACCGGCGGCCGCGCCTACCCGGAGATCGCGGCCAGCGCCGACGCCGCTTCGAGGTCGGCGTAGGCGAACGAATACCGTTGCGCCAGAGCGACAGAGACGTCGGTGCGTTGCCATTCGCCGGCGCTCGCGGTCACCAGCCACAGCGTCAGTCCGTGTGCCACCGACGCCCGGTATCGCAGCCAGATCTCGTCGGCGCTGGGCAGCTCGCCGGCGGGCAGCGCGAGCGCGTCGCGATACTCACCCAGCAACGCGCGCTCGCTGGCGCGCCGGTCCTCGACGGTGAGGGCGCCCTGCAGGAAGTAGCCGAGATCCAGCGACCAGTTGCCCCGCCGGGCCACCTGCCAGTCCAGGAAACCGACCTCGCCGCTGGGCAGCAGGTAGGTGTTGCCGATGTGCGGATCGCCGTGCAGCAGGGTCTGCGGCGAGGTGGTCAGCGTCCGGATGTAGGGCTTCCAGATCGACTCGATCAGCTCGTCGATGCCCAACGACAGGACCTCCGCGGGCGCGTCGTCGCCGAGGCGTTCCAGCGCGACGGGCAGCGGCGCCGCCTGCATGCCCTCCCAGGTGACGAAGGGTTCGAGCCAGCCCAGCGCGGGCTCGCGCAACACGCGCTCGCCCCAATACTTTCCGTGCATCCGGCCCAGGCCGCGCACGCCGGTGGTGACCTCGTCGACGGTCATCGGGCGGGTGCCGTCGCGGGGATCGGCCCCCCGGGCGCGCAGATCCTCCATCACCAGGACGAAGTCGTAGTCGGCCTCGTCGATCAGCGCGGCGTGGACCGCGGGATGCTCGAGCGGCAAGTCCACCCCGCAGGTGAACAGTCGCGGCTCGTGGAACATGCCGCTGGTCAACCGGATCATGGCCTTGTGTGCGGGATCGGCGGCCTTGACGAAGACGGTCGCGGGGCCCGCGCCCTCTCGATAGGTGACGCCCAATCGGGCGCGCCGGTTGGTGCCGTCGTCACGAAGCTCGACGCCCACCGTGTCGACCTGCGCGCCGGGGAAGTCCGCGGCCAGCGCCGCCGACATCCATTCCGGGGTGATGTCGTCCCAGGTCTTGGGCACCGACAACGAAGTAGCGCTCACCGGCGAGCCCCTTCCTAGAAACGACACGTGTCGTTTCCTACACTGTCGGAATGAAGGTAGCCCAATCCGACCGCCCGCCGCCACTGCCCGACGAACGCGTGGGTCGGCCGCGGGACACCAGGTTGGACCACGCGATCCTGACAGCCACCTGCGAACTGCTCACCACCGGCAGTTACGCCGAGCTGTCGATGGAAAGCGTCGCCGCCCGGGCCGGCGTCGGAAAGAAGACCCTCTACCGGCGCTGGCCGTCGAAGGCCCCCTTGGTCGCCGACGCGGTGCTGGAGGCGTACGGCGGATCGGGATCCTTTCCCGTCGCCGAAACCGGCGACGTGCGCGCCGATCTGCAGCGCTGGCTCGACGAGCACGCCGAATTCCTGGCCGAGCCGCCGAACGCCGCATTGGTCAGGGCGCTGGTCGCCGCGTCGGCCGCGCGCCCGGCCGACGGTGCCGATCTCTACCGACAGCTCAGCGCGCCGCAGCTGGACGGGTTGATGACGAGGCTGCGGCGCGCGGTCGCGGACGGCGAACTGCGCGCCGACGCCGACCTGAATGCCGTTGCGGATGCGCTCATCGGCACGCTGCTCTTCGACGCCCTGACGCACCCGGGCGATCGCACCACGCGGCTATTCGGCGGCGTGCTCGACGCGCTGCTTGACGGGGTAGCGGGTTACTGAGGGACCACGCAGAACACATTGCCCTCGGGGTCCGACAGGACTACCCAGCGAAAGTCGTCGCCGAAGCTGTGCCGACCTATCTCGATGGCTCCGGCCGCCTTGAGCCGCGACACTTCGTCCTCCACATCCGACGTACCGAAATCCAGGTGCACGCGGTTTTTCCCGGGCGTGGGATCCGGCACCTTCTGAAATCCGAGCTGGAGCCCCTCCGGCAAGGTGACGACCGTGAATTCGTCGGCCAGCAAGTCGTGCGTGGTGCCGCCGAACTGCTGCGCCCACCACGCTGCCAACGTCGCGGGATCGCTGCAGTCGACGGTGATCATCTCCACGTTGAGCGCCATATCGCCCGACCCTAGGCGGTGGCCGAAAAGAACGCCCGCAGCGCGGCCGAGTACGCGGTCACGTCGTGCGCTCCCATCAGCTCCCGCGCGGAGTGCATCGCGAGCTGGGCGGCGCCGACGTCGACGGTGGGAATGCCGGTCCGCGCCGAGGCGATCGGCCCGATCGTCGACCCGCACGGCAGGTCGGCGCGATGCTCGTAGCGCTGCAGCGCGACGCCGGCCTGCTCACACGCCAGCGCGAACGCGGCCGCCGTCCGGCTGTCGGTGGCATAGCGCAGATTCGGGTGCACCTTGAGCACCGGGCCGCCGTTGATCGCGATGGGATGCCCCGGCTCGTGCCGCTCCGGGTAGTTCGGGTGGGTGGCGTGTGCCATGTCGGCCGAGGCGAGCAACGACGCCGGCAGGCGCCGCAGGTAGTCCTCCCGGCTGCCGCCCGCGGCGAGCACGATGCGCTCTAGCACGGTGCCCAGCAGGTTGGACTGCGCGCCGTGATCCGACGACGAACCAACCTCCTCGTGATCGAAAAGCACCACCACGGGCACGAAGTCTCGCGGCTGCGCGGCCACCAACGCCTCGACTCCCGCGTAGCAGCTGGCCTGGTTGTCCAGCCGGGGAGCGCTCACCAGGCTGGCGTCCGCGCCGACCACCGACGACGGTGTCAGGTCGTGCGTCATCAGATCGGCGGCCAGCACGTCGGCCGGAGCCACCCTGGCCCGCTCGGCCACGTAGCCCACGAAGGACCGTGCCCGGTCACCGACCCCCCACACCGCGTTGACATGTCGCTGCGGGTCCAGCGTCAGCGATTTGCGATCTTCGGCCAGGTGGATGGCCAGCTGCGGCACACGCAGGATCGGGTCGTCGATCCGGACCAGGTGATGCTCCACCCCGCTCCCATTGCGGACCGATAACCTGCCGCTGATCCCCAGGTCGCGGTCCAGCCACGAGTTGAGCCAGGCGCCGCCGTACGGTTCCAGCGCGACCACCTGCCAGCCCGCGACCACCCGGTCGGGATGCTGCTTGACGCGCAGATTGGGGCTGTCGGTGTGGGCGCCGACGATCCGGAACGGGCCGCTGGACTCGGCGGTGTTCCACGCCACCAGCGAGCCGGCGCGAACGGTGAAGTAGCGGCCCGGTTCGCCGGGCCACGGGTCGGCCTCGCGGAGTTCGGTATACCCGGACGCAACGAGCCGGGCGGCCGCCGTGGCGCACGCATGGAACGGCGACGGGGAGGCGTCGATGAATTCGCAGAGGCCTGCGGCGCTGGCCGACATGTTCACCATCATGGCCGCCGGTGACGGCGCAGGTCACCCTGGGCCTGATTGCGCGGCTCCTTGCTAAGGTCGCCCATGTGCCTCCGGTTCAGCCGCAGCCCGTGCTTGCGCCGCTGACGCCTGCCGCGATTTTTCTGGTGGTCACCATCGACGACGGCGGCGAATCGACCGTGCACGACGCGTTGCCCGGCGTTTCGGGGCTGGTGCGCGCGATCGGATTTCGCGACCCGAACAAGCGCCTGTCGGTGATCACCTCGATCGGCTCGGACGCGTGGGACCGGTTGTTCGACGGCCCTCGACCCGCCGAACTGCATCCGTTCATCGAGCTGACCGGACCGCAACACACCGCCCCCGCCACACCCGGCGACCTCCTCTTCCACATCCGGGCCGAGTCGCTGGACGTGTGTTTCGAGCTGGCCGGAAACCTCCTGAAGTCGATGGCCGGCGCGGTCACCGTGGTCGACGAGGTGCACGGCTTCAAGTTCTTCGACAATCGCGACCTGCTGGGCTTCGTCGACGGCACCGAAAATCCCGGCGGACCAATTGCCGTGAGCGCCACCGAGATCGGCGGCGAGGACCCCGATTTCGCCGGCTCCTGCTACGTGCACGTGCAGAAGTACCTGCACGACATGCCCTCGTGGGATGCGCTGACCGTCACCGAGCAGGAGCTGGTGTTCGGCCGCACCAAGCTCGACGACATCGAACTCGACGACGACATGAAACCGGCCAACTCCCACATCGCGCTCAACGTCATCGAGGACGACCACGGCAACGAGCTCAAGATCGTGCGACACAACATGCCGTTCGGCGAGCTCGGCAAGGGCGAGTACGGCACCTATTTCATCGGCTACTCGCGGACGCCGGCGGTCACCGAACGAATGCTGAGCAACATGTTTCTCGGCGACCCACCGGGCAACACCGACCGGGTGCTGGACTTCTCCACCGCGGTCACCGGCGGCCTGTTCTTCTCGCCCACCGTCGACTTCCTCGACGACCCCCCGCCCCTGCCCGCGCCAGCGGTTTCGGAGCCCGCGCCAACACCCGCTTTTGCGGACGGCTCACTTTCGATAGGCAGCCTGAAAGGAACCACTCGATGACAAACAACCTCTACCGCAACCTGGCGCCGGTCACCGACGCCGCTTGGGGCGAAATCGAATTGGAGGCGACGCGGACGTTCAAGCGTCACATCGCCGGGCGTCGGGTGGTCGACGTCAGCGACCCCGGTGGGCCGACGACGGCCGCGGTCAGCACCGGCCGCCTGCTGGATGTGGAGGCGCCTACCGGCGGCGTGGAGGCGCAGCTGCGCGCGAGCAAACCCCTTGTCCGGCTGCGGGTTCCGTTCACGCTGTCGCGCACCGAGATCGACAACGTCGAGCGGGGCGCGCAAGACTCCGACTGGGATCCGGTCAAGGAGGCCGCCAAGAAGCTGGCGTTCGTCGAGGACCTGGCCATCTTCGAGGGCTACACCGCCGCGGCGATCGAGGGCATCCGCTCCACCAGCTCCAACAAGTCCTTGACGTTGCCGGCGGATCCCCGCGAGATTCCCGACGTGGTCACGCAGGCGATCTCCGAGCTGCGGCTGGCCGGCGTCGACGGCCCCTACTCGGTGCTGCTGTCCGCCGAGGTGTACACGAAGGTCAGCGAGACCACCGAACACGGATACCCGATCCTCGAACACATCGACCGGCTGGTGCCCGGCGACATCATCTGGGCGCCGGCCATCGACGGCGCCTTCGTGCTGACCACCCGCGGCGGCGACTTCGATTTGCAGCTCGGCACCGACGTGTCGATCGGGTACACCAGCCACGACGCGGACAACGTGCAGCTGTACCTGCAGGAGACGATGACCTTCCTGTGCTACACCGCCGAAGCGGCCGTCCCGCTCAACCCGTAGGAATAAACGCGGTCCGGCCGATGCTTTGCGGGAAGTGAACGACGAACTTCTCTTCCCTAGGCAGGATTCGATGGCAGCACCACTGTCCGGCTCGTCCGCATTGGTCACGGGCGCTACGTCAGGCATTGGATACGAGATTGCACTGGAGCTGGCGGCGCGCGGCGCCGAAGTCGTGGTGCATGGCCGTAGCGCCGAACGCGGTGCCAAGACCGTCCGCGAAATCGAGAATGCCGGCGGCAAAGCACGTTTCGTGGCGGCGGACCTAAATGACGCTGACGACGTTAGGCGCCTGGCCGCCGCGGCGGGTGAGGTCGACATCCTGATCAACAACGCCGGCATCTACAAGTTCGGCACCACCGCGGAAACCGACGACTCGACGTTCGACGAGCACGTGAACGTCAACCTGCGCGCCCCCTACATCCTGGTCCAGAAACTGGTCCCGGGAATGGTCGAACGCGGCGGCGGCAGCGTGGTCAACGTGAGCACGATCGTCGCATCGGTGGCGGGCGCCGGAACCGGGATCTATGGCGCCAGCAAGGCCGGGCTGGAACAGCTGACCCGGGTCTGGGCCGACGAATTCGGCGGCTCCGGAGTGCGGGTAAACGCGCTCGCGGTGGGGCCGACCGAGACGCCCGGCACCACGGCCGTCCCGGGGATGCTGGCGGCGGTGGCTGCAACCACTACGTTCGGCCGAGTGGCCGAGCCGAGTGAAATCGCTAGGGCTGCAGTATTTCTCGCATCCCCGGATGCCAGCTACGTTAACGGTGCCGTGCTGCACGCGACCGGCGGCCAGCGCGCGATCGCCGCTTAGAGATCCAGCACCAGATCGCTCGCCGGAGCCGCCGAGCAGATCAACACGCTTCGTTGGTCCGGCGGATCCAGCGGCGCCTGGACGTAGGTCGTCGTACCGGTGACCACCCCGGTTTCACATATGTGGCAGACACCGCTCCGGCAGGAGAAGCGGGTCGGCACGTCACAGGCCTCCGCCAGGTCCAAAATATTGGCGTAGCCCGAAGACCAGTTGACCGTAAGTCCGCTGCGGGCGAACGTGATTGACGGCCCGGTTCCCGGCGTGCCTGCAGGAGCGTGCGGCGGCCGGCGGGGTGCGCCGTCGACGACCCCGGGATTGATCGCCGGCAACGCACCGAACAACTCCGTGTGGATACGTGCGTCGTTGAGCCCACACGCGACAAGCGCGCCGCGCATATCGGTCATGAATTGCGTTGGGCCGCAGAGGTATGCCGTAGCAGTAGTCGGTAAACCCAGTGCCGCGACGGATTGCGGATCCAGGCGCCCCTGAATCTGCGTGAAGACCGTCAGCTGCCGCGCACGCGGCAGCGCCTCGATCAGGCTCGTGACTTCGGTGGCAAAGGCTTGCGTTTCGGGAGCTCGCGTGGTGTGCAACCACCAAATCTCGCGGCCACTGCGGGACCTCGACAGGGCGTGCAGCATCGCCAAGACCGGAGTGATGCCGATTCCCGCCGAGACCAGGACCACCGGTTCGTCGCCATCGGTGAGATAGAAGTCCCCGCGCGGCGCGGCCGCCTCCACGATTGATCCGGGTTCGATGTGGCGGTGCAGCCACCGGCTCACCACGCCATGGTCTTCGCGTTTGACGCTGATGCGGTAGTTGGTGGCGTCGCCGGACAACGAGTAACTGCGCAGTGGCGCCGGATCGGCGGCACCGGGGATTCGCACGGTCAGGTACTGGCCGGGAAGCGCCTCGGGCAGCAGGCCACCATCGTCGGCATGCAGACGAATCGACATCACCTGCGCGCTCTCCCGAATTACCGCGGCCACCCGCAACCGGCGAAATCCCTGCCATCCGAGCGGAGTGGGTGGTGACGTTTGCGCCCCGGCATTGTCACGGGCATTCAGCATGTCGTTGAACGATTGCTGCCAGCCCGGGCTCAGCGCAGGAACGTCGACAACCTTGCGTAGCTGCTCGATGTCGCGGTCGGGCAGATAGAGCAGCGCGTCGACGCCGGCGACGCTGAGCCCGTGACGGCCGCGCCGGGTCCGCACAATGTCGTCGCCGGCGTGCACGCTTCCCTCGGTGAGCACGCGGAAGTAGAAGCCGGGACGGTGCTGGGCCACAAGGAGATTGGGCATCTCTGGGTCGTCAAGCCGGAGACCGACCCGAAAGCAGGTAACGCGCGGTTGGGTGACCTCGAATTCGGCGTCACCGATGCGGTAGCGGTCACCGATGCAGACTTCGTCGTCGGCAAGCCCGGTAACGGTGAAGTTCTCCCCGAAATGGCCCGGGGCGAGGTCGTGGCGATTCAGGTGGGTCTTCCAGAAGTCGTACGCCTCGGTCTGGTACACCATGACCGCCCGTTGCTCACCGCCGTGTCCGGCCAGGTCGCCTTGGCCGTCACCGTCGATGTTGAGTCGGCGGACCATCACCGGCCCCTGCACCGGGGTTTTCCAGATGCCGGTGTAGACGGTTTTGTCGCGCCATTGCACGTTCTTGGGCATGCCCACGTTGACCGAAACAAGCCTGCCCACCGTGTCTCCTCGGTTTCTCAAACCCCGCGGAAAAGCCTAGGTCAGCGGTTCGCCGCCGTCGACCTTGAGCGTCATTCCCGTCATAAACGTATTGGTCATGGCGAACAAGGCGGCGCTGGCAACATCCTCGGGGGTTCCGATGCGCCCGACCGGGTTCCCCTCGGCGATGTGCGCGAAGTAGTCGCGTTTGCCGTCGTCGCCGAGCGCGTCCCAGGCGCCGGTGTCGATCACGCCGGGCGAGATCGCATTCACTCGGGTCGGAGCGAGTTCGACGGCCAGCCAACGGGCCAGGAAGTCGACCGCGCCGTTGGTGATGCCCACGCCCAGGTAGCCGACGTTGTGCTTGAAGGCGTGCACCCCGGAGAACAAGACGAACGAGCCACCCGGATTGATCTGGGCGGCAAACGATTTCGCCAGCATCGTGGGCCCGATGACCTTGGTGTCGAACGACTGCCGCAGGTTGCTCCGCTGCAGGTCCGCCAAGTTGCCGCGGGCGCGCGCCGACGCGGTCGACACCAGGTGGTCGACGACCCCCACCCGGTCGGCAAGCGCGGCGATCGACGCGTCGTCGGTCAGGTCGACGGTTTCGGCGTCGATGTCGCTGTCGCCGTATGCGGCTGCGAGTTTGCCGCGATCCCGCCCGGCCGCGATCACGCGGGCGCCCTCCGCCCGAGCCAGCAAAACGATCGCACGCGCGATTCCGCTGCCGCGACCCACCACCAGAACGGTCTTGTCCCGCAACGCCTTACCCATCCGCGCTCCTTCGGGACAAATTGGGATAGCCGACCCACAATATGCCCGGCCTGGTCGGCGGTCAACTCGCACAGCGACCCTTGCGGGCTAGCGGTTTTGGTGCATACTGGGATAGGCATCCCAGAATTGGGAAGGCTCGGAATCACACGGCGCAGGAGGCTGCTCATGCCGGTCGTTCATCATCGTTACGCCACCATCGACGGCCATCGATTGTTCTACCGCGAGGCCGGGGACGCGGCGTCGCCCACAGTGGTGCTGCTACACGGCTTCCCGACCAGCTCTTTCATGTTCCGGAATTTGATTCCGGCGCTGGCCGACCGCTACCACGTGATCGCGCCCGATCATTTGGGGTTCGGCCTTTCCGACGCGCCATCGGTCGAGGAGTTCGATTACACCTTCGACGCGCTGACCGATTTGACCGCGGGCCTGCTGCGCAGCGTCGGCGTCGACCGCTACGCCGTCTACGTGCAGGACTACGGCGCCCCGATCGGCTGGCGGCTAGCGCTGCGCGAGCCGTCGGCCATCACCGCGATCGTCAGCCAGAACGGCAACGCCTACGACGCCGGGTTCGTCGAGAGCTTCTGGAAAATCGTCGAGGCCTATCAGTCGGAGCAGACACCCGACACCGAGGCCGCGGTCCGGAACTTCCTGACGCTGGACGCCACCCGATGGCAATACCTCACCGGCGTACCGGACGAGACGCTCGTCGACCCCGAAACCTGGCACCACGACTACACATTGCTGTCCCGCCCCGGCAACGACCTGGTGCAGCTGAAGCTGTTCCGCGACTACGCCACCAACGCGCCGATGTACCCCCGCGTGCAGGAATACTTCCGGACCAGCCAGGTGCCGCTGCTGGCGGTCTGGGGCCGCGGTGACGAGATCTTCGGTCCGGCCGGCGCCGAGGCATTCGCCGATGATCTTCCCAACGCCGAGATCCGCCTGCTGGACGGCGGCCATTTCCTGCTGGAATCCGCCCTCGACGAGGTCGCCGCCCTGATCCGCAACTTCCTCGAAGGTCGCGTGTCCACCTGACCGCGACCCGCGGGCGCCACGGCCGGCAATGGGCTGCAGATCCCATAATCGGCGGTGCCCGCGGGTTAGCCTGACGCGATGGCCCATCCCGATGTTCAGGACGAACAACGGTTGACCGCCAAGGGGCGTGCCACCCGCGACCGGATCGTGCAGGCCGCCGCCCAGTTGATCGTCACCCAGGGCCTCTCGGCCTCCAACATGGAAAGCGTCCGTCAAGCGGCGTCGGTCAGCGGCTCTCAGCTCGCCCACTATTTCGCCGACAAGAGCGCCCTGATTCGCGCGGTCATCCGGCGCCAGATCGGCGTGGTCGTGGACTTCCATCGCCAGCCCAAGCTCGCCGATCTCGACTCGTTCGACGACTTCGAGCGGTGGATCGATCTCAACATGCGCTACCTGCGACACATCGGAACCTCAGGTGGCACACCGACTTACCACGCGCTCACCGCTCAGCTGGCGAAGTCCGACGACGCCACGCGCGCCACGTTGGCGGCGGGCTACTGGCAGTGGATCGAGTTGCTCGAATCGGCGATCCAACGAATGAAAGACCATGGGGTCCTTTACGTTACGGCCGATTCCCGACGGCTGGCCCTGACGATCGTGTGCGCCCACCAGGGCGGCGCGACACTTGCCTTCACGTATCGGGCGGAATGGCCGCACGCGGATGCCACCCGATTCGCCGTCAATTACCTACGGATGTTCGCCACCGATCCGGCCGAAAGGATGCCGCGCCCCGCGCGACGGCCCCGCCGCAGGCGCGCAACGACAACGTGAGCGACGACCGCACATCGCGGTTCACCCGCAAAGGACTGGCGACGCGCGCGCGCATCATCGACGCCGCCGCCCGGCTGATGTTCCGGCGCGGTGTCGCCAACACCAGCATCGACGAGGTCCGGACTGCCGCCGGCGTGGGCGGATCGCAGATCTCGCACTACTTCCGCGACAAACGAGAACTGACCCGCGAGGTCGTCGCCGCCCGCCGGGGCGACGTCATCGCGTTCCACACCCGGCCGCAGCTGGGTGGTCTCGACACGCTGGAGGCCTTGCGGGCCTGGGCCGACGCGTGCGTGGCCGACATCGACACCGTTTACCGGGTGGGCGGATGCGTATACGGATCGCTGGCCGGCGAGCTGATCGATTCCGACGACGAGGTCCGCGACGATCTGGCCGACGGATACGACCAGTGGCTGGAGCTGTTCCAGACCGGCCTCACCGAAATGCGGCGGCGCGGCGATCTGCGGCCCGAGGCCGATCCGCGGCACCTCGCGGTGTCGCTGGTAGCAGCCCACCAGGGCGGGGCGATGGTCACGCATGCCACCGGCGACGCCGAACCGCTGCGGGTGGCCGTCAATGCCGCTGTCGACTACGTGCGGTCCTTCGCGCCGGCACCAGCCCGGCCCGCCAAGCGCCGCTCCCCCTCGCCTCGGCGCAGGCCCAAGTCCTGACAATCGCTCTGGACATCTTTGGGCCGACTCGCCCATAATAATGGGTTGAATGACCCATTATTTGCCAGCTCGATTTTTCCCAAGCGCGCCCGACGATGTGAAAGAGGCAATGCCATGAGCACGACCGCAACTACCACCGACGGGCTTCCGACCCATCCGGCCGTGGTCCGCGAACAGGCGAGCAGTGAAACGATGCGCGCGATCGTCCTGACAGGCTTCGGTGGGCTGGACCGCCTGGTGTACACCGACATCCCCAAGCCACTGCCCAAGGACGGCGAAGTGGTGATCCAGGTCAAGGGCTTCGGCATCAATCACGCCGAAATACACATGCGCAAAGGCGAGTGGGCCGAAGCCGCCGAGGTCAGCGGCATCGAATGCGTGGGCATCGTCGATTCCTGCCCGGGCGGGGAGTTTCCGGTGGGCGCCAAGGTCGCGGGTCTGATGGGCGGTCTGGGGCGAACGATCAACGGCAGCTACGCCGAGTACACCCGGGTGCGCACGACGAACGTCGCCCTCATCGAGTCCGACCTGCCCTGGTCGCAACTGGCCGCGCTACCCGAGACGTTCGCGACGTCCTGGACCTGCCTGTACCGCAACATCCAGCTGACCGCGGGGCAGACGCTGGTGATCCGCGGTGCGACGTCGGCGCTGGGCCAGGCCGCGCTCAAGATGGCGGTTGCCACGGGCGCAAACGTCATCGCCACCGCGCGCAGCAAGGACCGCTTCCCCATGCTGGAGGAACTGGGGGCGGCGCGCGTCGAGGTGGAGCGGCCCGACCTGGCCGCCCACATCGCCGAAGCCAAGCGCATCGACGCGGTCTTGGACCTCGTCGGCAACAGCACCATCCTCGATTCGCTGGACATGCTGCGCCGGGGCGGCACCGCGTGCCTGGCGGGCTGGCTGGGCGGGCTCGCCCCGATCGGCGACTTCAACCCGTTGGCCCGCATGCCCAGCGGCGTCAACTTCAGCTTCTTCGCCAGCCCGCACTTCGGAAATCCCGGCTTCGAGGTCTCCGACGTACCGCTGAGTGACATCGCCCAGCAGGTAGCCGACGGCAAGCTCGACGCCACGCCCGCGCGCGCCTTCTCGTTCGACCAGATTCGCGAGGCGCACGAGGCCGCGGAAGCCGGCGCCGGCGGGAAAGTCGTGGTCGTCATGGCCTGACGACACCGGTAGGTTGGCGGAATGCCTACGCAACCCTCGGTGCTGGTGTTCGACGTGAACGAGACGCTGATCGATATCGATTCCCTCGCACCGCTTTTCGGCGAGCTGTTCGGCGACGAGCGGGTGCTGCGCGAGTGGTTCGGCCAGCTGATCATGTATTCGATGACGGTCACGCTGGCCGGGCGCTACGTCGACTTCTTCACGCTCGGTCAAGGCGTGCTGCGCATGGTGGCCGCGGGACACCAGGTGCAGATCGCCGACGACGAGGCCGCCCGTCTGCAACAGCAGCTGCGGACGATGCCGGCGCACCCCGACGTCGTCGCCGGGCTCACGGCCTTGCGCGACAGCGGCTTTCGGCTGGTCACACTGACGAACTCACCCCACCGGCCCGGCTCCGCGACGCCGCTCGAAAATGCCGGGCTCGCAGAGTTTTTCGAGCGCCAGCTCAGCGTGGAATCCGTCCGCGCCTTCAAACCGGCTCCGGCGGTGTATCAGCACGCCTGTCAGGAACTCGGCGTGACGCCCGCCGATTGCATGATGGTTGCCGCCCACGTGTGGGACACCCTCGGTGCGCAAGGCGTGGGATTCGGCGGTGCGCTGATCACCCGGCCGGGCAATCCGCCGCTGCCGGTCGACGGGTTGCCGCAGCCGGACCTGGTGGTCAGCGACCTGCGGGAGCTCGCCGAACGCCTTACGATCAGCTGAACTTCGCGACGTCGCCACGGCCTGCGGAACCGGGCCGCGAACCGGAAGGACCAGAAGACGATGGCTACGACCGCCGAATTCGACGTCGTGGTGCTCGGCGCGGGACCGGTCGGACAGAACGTCGCAGAACGCGCTCGGGCCGCAAACCTACGGGTGGCGATGGTCGAACGCGAATTGGTTGGCGGTGAGTGCTCTTATTGGGCCTGCGTACCTAGTAAAGCTTTGCTACGTCCGGTGATTGCGCTTTCCGATGTCCGCCGGGTCGACGGTGCGAGGCAGGCGGTTACCGGCACGATCGACCCGGCGGGCGTCTTCAGCCGCCGCGACCGCTACGTGACCAACTGGGATGACGCCGGCCAGGCCGAGTGGGTCGCCGGAATCGGCGCCACCCTGATGCGAGGTCACGGACGATTGGATGGCGCCCGGCAAGTCGTGGTCAGCACGGCAACCGGTGAAGAGACGCGACTGCTCGCGCGCCATGCGATCGTCGTTTGCACCGGGAGTCGTCCCGCGCTTCCCGACTTGCCCGGCATCGCTGAAGCGCGATCCTGGACCAACCGCCAGGCGACCGATAGCAGCGAAGTACCGGAACGACTCGCCGTCGTCGGAGCCGGCGGCGTGGGAGTGGAAATGGCTACGGCGTGGCGGGGCCTGGGATCCAAGGTGACCCTCCTGGCTCGGGGATCCGGCCTACTGCCGCGGATGGAACCGTTCGTCGGCGAGTTCATCGGCCGTGGACTTTCCAGCGCGGGTGTCGACGTGCGCACGGGCGTATCGGTGCGGTCGCTGCATCGGCCAACGCCCGATGGCCCGGTGACTCTGGAACTGCACGACAATACCGAATTGCAAGTCGACGAAGTGCTTTTCGCGACGGGCCGGGCTCCGCTCACCGACGACATCGGCCTGCAGACCATAGGCCTTAGTCCCGGAAGCTGGCTCGATGTTGACGACACCTGCCAGGTGCGGGCCGTTGACGATGGCTGGCTCTACGCGGCGGGCGATGTCAATCACCGCGCTTTGTTGACCCATCAGGGTAAATACCAGGGACGGATCGCCGGCGCGGCCATCGGAGCCCGCGCGGCGGGGACACCCTTGGACACCGGGCCCTGGGGTACCCACGCCACGACGGCCGACCACTACGCCGTGCCGCAGGCCTTCTTCACCGATCCGGAGGCGGCCGCCGTCGGACTGACTGCTGAACAAGCCTCCGCCGCCGGTCATCGCACCCGCACGGTTGATATCGAAATCGGCGATGTCGTCACAGGGGCCAAGCTATATGCCGACGGATACGCCGGCCGGGCCCGTATGGTGGTCGATGAGGATGAGCATTACTTGCTCGGCCTGACGTTGGTCGGACCGGCCGCCACCGAAATGCTGCACTCAGCCACGATCGCCGTCGCCGGCAGGGTGCCCGTCGCCCGGTTGTGGCACGCGGTCCCATGCTTCCCTACGGTCAGCGAGCTGTGGTTGAGACTTCTTGAGGCTTATCGAGATTCGGCTGATTGAGAGTTTCGAAAGGAACGCAGATGGCCACCGCGGACGGCTTTCACCCGGATTTCAACGAAAACGATCGGCAACCGACGAACAACCGCGTGCACCACATCAAGGCATCCGATCTCAGCAGCGACACGGCGCAGTCCGAGGGGCTGCGCCGCTTCGCGGCGCTGTCCGGGCGCTCGGTTGGTGCCCAGAAGCTATGGATGGGCGAGACGTACGCGTCGCCCCAGACCGTGTCGTCCAACCACCATCACGGTGATTCGGAGACCGCGGTCTATGTGCGCAGCGGCAACCCGGAGTTCGTGTTTCACGACGGAGTCCAAGAGGTTCGCATCACGGCCGCGCCGGGCGACTATGTGTTCATCCCGCCGTATCTGCCGCACCGAGAAGAAAATCCCGACCCGAACAACGACGCCGAGGTCGTGATCGCGCGCAGCAGCCAGGAGGCCATCGTGGTCAACCTGCCCTCGTTGTATCCGCTGGAAGGCGGTCAGTAGACCGCGATCTCGACCAGATTGCCGTCGACATCGCGGCAGTAGTGCGAGGTCATCGGCCCCAGCGCGCCGGTCTTCGGCACCGGCCCCGCGGTGATCTCGACTCCGCATGCCCCCAGGTGGGCGCGAACCTCCTCGGGCGTGGCCTCGGTGATGAAGCACAGGTCTTCGGAGCCGGCCGCCTCGACGGCCCCGGTGACCCACTCGGGGTCGTCGGCCAGCGCGCCGATCGGTCGCAGGTTGATCTTCTGGTTCCCGAAACGCAGAGCGGTGCGGCCCGTCGGACCGAACGTTTCCCGGCTCATTCCCAGCACCCGCTCGTACCACGCCGCCGTCGCCTCAACGTCGTTGCAGTTCAACACAATATGGTCGACCCGCTGCACCACGAATCCCACGTGCGCCCTCCTTCGGTACCAGACTAATCGCCCTCGCAGGCCTTGACCTCGGCCAAGCCGAATGCTAAGCAAGTGCTCAGCATCGTGGTTGAGGAGGACACAATGACCGCCGCAAAGCTGGTCTTCGACCCGTTCTCGGAAGAGTTCTTCGCAGACCCCTACCCGACGTATCGGCGGATGCGCGCCGAGGCGCCGGTCTATTACGACGAGGCGCGCGATTTCTACGCGCTGACCCGCCACGAGGACGTGGCCGCCGCGTTCAAGGACCATCAGACGTACTCGTCCTCGCGCGGCATCGATCTGGCGATGGTCCAGAGCGACGGGGTCCCGCCGGAATCCAAGTCGATGATCTTCATGGATCCCCCCGAACACCGGCGGATGCGCAGCCTGGTCAACAAGGTCTTCACTCCGCGCGCGATCACGGCGCTCAAAGACGCCGTCACCGAGCTCATCGAATTTCACCTCGGGCGGGTCGACAACCAACGATTCGATGTCGTCGGCGACTTCTCGGCGCTATTCCCCGTCGAGGTGATCAGCAGCGTGCTGGGCGTGCCCGCCGAGCATCGCCAGCAAATTCGGCACTGGGTCGATGCGTCCCTACATCGCGAGCCGGGGCAGATCGAAATGAACGACGCCAACTGGGACTCGGTCACCAAAATTGCTGCGTTCTATTACGAATTGATCCAGGAACGACGGAAGCAGCCGCAGGACGACATGATCAGCGGTCTGCTCGCCGCGGACGTGGAACGCGACGAAGGCGGCATCACACAGCTCGACGACATCGAAATCACTGGCTTTGCAACGCTTCTCGGTGGCGCAGGTGCCGAGACGGTCACCAAGCTGGTCGGCAACGCGATCGTGCAGTTCGCGCGCAACCCCGACCAGTGGCAGGAACTGCTCGACGACCGCAGCAAGGTCCCGGCCGCGATCGAGGAGGTGCTGCGCTACGAGGCGCCGGCGCAGTACAACGTCCGCTATTCGCTGAAGGAGGCGCACCTGCATGGCGCCACCATCCCGGCCGGCAAGGCGGTGTTCCTGTTGGGCGGCTCGGCCAACCGTGATCCCGAAGCCTTCACTGACGCAGACAAATTCGACATCAACCGTGATCGAACCGAGGCCCAAAATTTAGGATTCGGTTACGGTGTGCACAGCTGCCTGGGCGCCGCGCTGGCCCGGATGGAAAGCGCGATCGCCCTGGAGAAGCTGCTGGACTTCATGCCCCGCTACGAGGTCATCTGGAGCGACTGCAAGCGGGTGAGCATGCAGAATGTGGCAGGGTGGTCGAGTGTGCCGGTGCGGGTGTCGCCCTGACCGGGCATCGTCGCTCAGCAAATTCTCAACAGATTCTTTGCTCACGCCTTGCTCGGCTCCAAGCATTTGCTTAGGGGTGGGCCCCACCATCGGTATATGACAATCGAGGTGCTGTCCGCAGATCTGATCGAACGCTATCTGTGCACCCGCGGCAGTCGGTACTTCCGCGGCCAGCACGACGGCGAATACTTCTACGTCGCCAACACCAGGCCGCGTCGCCTGCACGTGCACCTCGGGATCTCCCGCTGGCACCGCGACGAGTTCACCATCCAGGTCACTCCCGGCTGCTTCTTCCCCGCCGCCGTCGAGACCGACCTGGCCCGCCTTGCCGAGTGCTGGAACGAGCAGCACGACGACGTCGTCGTGACCGTCCGTGGGTCTTCCGACCCGCAGCGGGTCGGCGTGGTCGCGCGCAACTCCCGGAAAATCCGGGAGTCGGTCGACTTCGACGACTTCGCCATATTCGTCGACCACACCATCGCGGCCGCGATCGAATTCTTCGCCGAGTTGGCGCCGGGCACCGACTGTCCCGTGGTGGCGGCCCCGCTGGTGCTCGACGCCGGCTGAGTCCGGGGCACCCGCAGCAAATGGATAATGCCATTCTCCTATTAGGAGAGTGACATATGTCACGGTTGCTGGGGGTTTGAGATCACCGTCGCACCGGCAACAAGTAGCGAATGCGAACAACACGACAGCGGCGGAGTGATGAAGGCCATCGACGCGGCTGACAACCGCGAGACCGCGAAATGGGATCCGGCGTTCACCGAGCAGATCGCGAACACCGTCGGCCCGTGGATCAAGCGGTGGTACCGCGCCGAGGTGCGAAACGTGCACAACGTGCCGGCGGCGGGCGGCGCGCTGGTGGTATCGAACCACTCCGGCGGCATGCTCACGCCGGACGTATTCATCTTCTCGCCGGCCTTCTACAAGCATTTCGGTTACGACCGCCCCGTCTACACCCTGGGCCATTACGGGCTATTCATCGGTCCTCTGGACGGGTTGCTGCGCCGGATGGGAGTTATCGAAGCGAGCCGGGAAAATGCCGCGGCCGCGCTGCATTCGGGCGCCGTGGTGCTGGTCTTCCCCGGCGGCGACTATGACTCTTACCGGCCCACTCTCAGCGCGAACACCGTCGACTTCAACGGCCGCACCGGCTATGTGAGAACCGCGCTCGAAACCGGAGTGCCCATCGTGCCCACCGTGTCGATCGGCGGCCAGGAGACGCAGCTGTTTTTGACCCGCGGCAACTGGCTGGCCCGCAAGCTGGGAATCACCAAGGCGCGCATGGACATCCTGCCGCTCAGCTTCGGCTTCCCGTTCGGGGCGAGCGTGATCTTCCCGCCGAACCTGCCGCTGCCGGCCAAGATCGTCACCGAGGTGCTCGAGCCGATCAACATCACCGAGCGATTCGGCAAGGACCCCGACATCGACGAGGTCGACGCCCACGTGCGCTCAGTGATGGAGGCCGCGCTCAAGCGACTGGCCGGCCAGCGCCGCTTCCCAATTCTCGGCTGACGGCTAGTGCGTTCGGCACGGCGAGGTGGCCTGTGAAAAGACTCAACGGTATGGACGCCATGCTGCTTTACAGCGAGGCGCCGAACCTGCACACCCATACGCTGAAGGTGGCGGTCATCGACCCCGCCGACATCGGCGGCGAATTCGGCTTCGACGCCTTCCGCCAGCATGTACGCCGCCGGTTGCATCTGCTGGAACCGTTGCGCTACAAGCTCGTTGACATTCCCTGGCAACTGCATCACCCGATGTGGCAGGAGGACTGCGAGGTCGACCTGGAATACCACCTGCGCCGGGTGCAGGTGCCCGCGCCGGGTGGTCGGCGCGAGCTCGACGACGTCATTGGCCAGGTTGCCTCCACCCCGCTGGACCGCAGCAGGCCGCTGTGGGAATTCCACTTCGCCGAGGGTCTGGCCGGCGGCCGCTTCGCCCTGATCGGCAAGGTGCACCACGCCCTGGCCGACGGCATAGCCTCGGTGAACCTGTTGGCCCGCGCGATGGACCTCGAGGACGGGACGGCCGACGAGCGCGACAACGACGAGGCCGGCATCACCGCGTCGCGGGGCGACTTGCTGCGCGCCGCGGCCCGCGACCACGGTCGTCAGGTCGCCGAACTGCCGCGACTGGTCAAAGACGCGACCGTCGGGATGCGGCGGGTGCGCCGCCGGTCCAAGGAGCGCGGGGCACACCCCGATCTGGCCGACGCGTTCGGTGCGCCGCCGACCTTTCTCAACCACGTGGTGTCACCGCAGCGGCGCTTCGCCAGCGTGACGGTGCCGCTCGCGGACGTGAAAGCCACCGCAAAGGCGTTGGGCGTCACCGTGAATGACGTGGTGCTGGCGATGGCCGCCGGCGGCCTGCGGACGCTGTTGCTCGCCTACGACGGCGCCGCCGAGCGGCCGATCGTCGCGTCGGTGCCGACCGCCACGGACAAGTCGGACCGCGTCACCGGCAACGAGATCAGCGGGCTGTCGATCTCGCTGCCCGTCCACATCGCCGACCCTGTCGAGCGGGCGCGGCTGGTCGCGCTGGCCACCCGAATCGCCAAGGAAGACCACGAGATCATGGGGCCGGAGCTCTACGGGCGGCTGATGGCCTACCTGCCAACCGCGTTCGCGCCCGGGGCGTTTCGCTGGCTGGCCCGCCGCGACATACCGAACAAGCTGATGAACGTGGCCGTGTCCAGCGTGGTGGGGCCCCGCCAGCGTGGCCATTTCGGGGGCGCGGCAGTCAGCGAGATCTACTCGACGGGCGTGCTGTCGCCGGGCGCCCCGGTCAACATCACCGTGTGGAGCTATGTCGATCAGCTCGGCATCGCGGTGCTCACCGACGACCGGACGTTCAACGAACCCCACGAAGCGACCGACGCACTCGCCAGTGCATTCGCCGAATTACGTAGTGCCGCAGGTATTTCCGCTCAGGCGGTCAACACGGCGTCGAGCGCCGAGTAAAACAGGCCCAGCCCGTCGTCGGACGGCCCGGTCAGCCCCTCGATAGCGTGCTCGGGATGCGGCATCAGCCCGACGACTCGGCCGTTGGCCGAGCTGATGCCGGCGATGTTGCGCATCGAGCCGTTGATGTTGTCGTGGTAGCGGAACACGATCCGCCCCTCGCCCTCCAGCTCGTCGAGCACGTCGTCGGATGCCACGTAGCGGCCCTCGCCGGATTTCAGCGGGACCAGCAGGTCGGCGTCGCTGTCGAAGCGTGACGTCCACGAGGTCGCGTTCGACGCCACCCGCAGCCACACGTCCCGGCACACGAAGTGCAGGCCCGCGTTGCGGGTCAGGACCCCGGGGAGTAGCCGGGTTTCGCACAGCACCTGAAAGCCGTTGCAGATGCCCAAGACCGGCATGCCACGCCCCGCCGCGTGCACCACTTCGGACATCACCGGGGCGAACCGCGCGATCGCGCCCGCCCGCAGGTAATCGCCGTAGGAGAACCCGCCGGGCACCACCACGGCGTCGACGCCCTTGAGGTCGGCGTCTGCGTGCCACAGGCTGACCGCCTCGGCGCCGACGAAGCGCACCGCGCGGGCGGCGTCCACGTCGTCGAGGGTGCCGGGGAAGGTGATGACCCCGATGCGTGTCGTCACAACATTTCCCGGGTGATCGTCCAATCCTCGATCACCGTGTTCGCCAACAACGATTCGGCGATCTCGGCCAGCGCGGTGTCGTCGACGCTGTCGTCGATTTCGAGCTCAAATCGCTTGCCTTGCCGAACATTCGAGATACCGGGATGACCGAGCCGGCCGAGCGCGCCGACAATCGCCTGACCCTGCGGGTCGAGAATCTCCGCTTTGGGCATCACACTCACGATCACCCGTGCCACCGTCGTCTCCTCCTCAAGTCCGTCCCGACGCCGATCCTACCGGCGAGCAGCGCGGCAGGCGGCCCTACGGACACGAGGCGATGTAGGCCTCGCACAGGGGCGTGGTCATCGAGTCCAGCACCTGATTGTCCGCCATCGAGGGCCAGGGGACCTGCGGCGGCCCCGACGACCACAGCGTGAGCTCGCTGATCGTGCTGCTCGCGACGTGCGCGACCAGGTAACTGTGCATGACGACGGGGCCGCTGACCACCGCGGCCATCCGGTTCGGTTCGTCGACGGTGACCGACGGCGACTGCAGCGGTGCGCCCAGCTGACAGCCGCGCAGCTCACCGAGGGCATTGGTGAACACCGACGCCGCGACCGGGCCCCCACGGGCGGTGTCGCCGCGCCAGTGCAGGACCTGCGCCTCCAGCTGCCATTGGCCGTCGGGGTGGACCACCGTGGCGCGGGCGACGACCGCCCCGGCCCGCGGGTCCTGCGGCGTCGGGCGCGCGCCGCAGACCTCCTCGAAGCGGAATCGCGGGGGGTTGGCCGCCCCGGTCAGTTGCGCCGCCTGTCCGGCCAGCGGGGGCCAGTTGTAGACCGGGTTCAGCGGCACCGCGCGCGGGCCGATCCACGCGGTGTTCGGAATTTGGTCGCAGACGGGCGGGCAGGCCTCGGGTTCGGCGGGCGCTGGCACCACGACGACAAACGCCCACACCAGGCTTCCTGCGACCAACATCGTTGCCAGCGCTACCCGCACCACAACCACCCCCGTCGGGGCACAATCGTAAGCATGCAACTGACGCATTTTGGGCATTCCTGCCTACTTGCCGAGTTCGACCACACTAGCGTGCTCTTCGACCCCGGGACGTTCGCGCACGGCTTCGAGGGGATCACCGGCCTGTCGGCCATCCTGATCACCCACCAGCATCCTGACCACGTCGATATGTCGCGCTTGCCGGCGCTGCTGGAGGGCAATGCGGACGCCGCTCTGTACGCCGACCCACAGACCGCCGAGCAACTCGGTGTGCCGTGCCAGGCGGTGCATGTCGGAGACGAGTTGACGATCGGCGAGCTGACGGTGCGCGGCGTCGGCGGTCGCCACGCCGAGATTCATCCGGAAATCCCTGTGATAGACAACATTTCGTATCTGGTGGGCGATTCGGACCACCGCGCCCGATTGATGCATCCGGGTGACGCGCTGTTCGTGCCCGACGAGCCGGTCGATGTGCTGGCCACACCCGCGGCCGCGCCGTGGATGAAGATCTCCGAGGCCGTCGACTACCTGCGGGCGGTCGCGCCGGCGCGCGCGGTCCCCATCCACCAGGGCGTGGTGGCACCGGACGCACGGGGCCTCTACTACGGCCGGATCACCGAGATGACAAGCGCCGACTTCCAGGTGCTGCCCGAGGAAAACGGGGTCACCTTCTGACGGTGCGCAGTTCTAAACAGCGAGCAGACGCAGAATCGCACGATCCGAGTGCAAAACGCGGGAGTCTGCGTCTGCTCGCGGCTTTCGCCGCTAGGTGATGTCGTCGGCGGCGCCGCGGCCGGCGGCCCGGCCGGAGAAGATGCAGCCGCCCAGGAATGTTCCCTCCAAGGCGCGGTAACCGTGCACGCCGCCGCCGCCGAACCCGGCCGCCTCGCCGGCCGCGTACAGCCCGGTGATCGGGGTGCCGCCGGTCTTCAACACCCGTCCGCCGAGGTCGGTCTCGATGCCGCCCAACGTCTTTCGGGTCAGGATGTGCAGCTTGACCGCGATCATCGGCCCGGCCTTGGGGTCGGTGAGCCGGTGCGGCGCCACCACCCGGCCCAGGCGGTCGCCGAGATAGTTGCGCGCGGCGCGAATCGCGGTGATCTGGCCGTCCTTGCTGAACTTGTTGGCCACCTCGCGGTCGCGCGCGGTCACCTCGGCTTCCACCGTTGCGTAGTCCAGGGGCTGCACGCGGGGCAGGGCGTTCATCGCGGTCACCAACTCGCGCAGCGAATCCGCCGAGACGAAGTCCACGCCCCGATCGATGAACGCCTGCACCGGTCCCGGCGGCCCGGAACTGGCCCGGTTGCGCACCAGCTCGCGCACGCTCTGCCCGGTCAGGTCGGGATTCTGCTCCTGACCGGACAGCGCGAATTCCTTCTCAATGATCTTGGTGTTCAACACAAACCAGGTGTAGTCGTACCCGGACTTGGTGATGTATTCCAACGTGCCGAGCGTGTCGAAGCCGGGATAGAGCGGGACCGGCAGCCGCTTGCCGGACCCGTCGAGCCACAGCGATGACGGCCCGGGAATGATGCGGATGCCGTGCAGCGGCCAGATCGGGTCGTAGTTGGTGATGCCCTCGGTGTAATGCCACATCCGGTCCGGGTTGATCACCCGCGCGCCGATGCGCTGGGTGATTTCGATCATCCGGCCGTCGACATGGGCGGGCACCCCGCTCAGCAACTGTTCGGGGACCCGGCCCATGCTTTTCGGCCAATTCTTTCGCACCAACTCGTGGTTGCCGCCGATGCCACCGCTGGTGACAATCACCGCTGACGCACGAAACTCGAACTGCTCCAACTCTTTTCGTGACGACGGCACGCCGCGCGCTTCGGTCGAGGGCTCCAGCACCGCACCCCGCACCCCGGTCACCGCGTCGCCCTCGACGATCAGCTCGTCGACGCGGTGCCGGTGCGCGAAGCGGACGGTCGTACGGTCGCGCAGCCGGCGCGCGAAGATGTCGACGAGCGCCGGTCCGGTGCCCCAGGTGATGTGGAACCGGGGCACCGAATTGCCATGGCCCTGCGCGTCGTAGCCGCCGCGCTCCGCCCAGCCCACGAGCGGAAAGATCTTCAGCCCCCGCTCGCGCAGCCAGCTGCGCTTCTCCCCCGCCGCGAAATCGACGTAGGCGTGCGCCCACTGCCGTGGCCAGTAGTCCTCTTCGCGGTCGAACGCGGCCGTTCCCAGCCAGTCCTGCAGCGCGAGTTCGTGGCTGTCCCGGATGCCGAGCCGGCGCTGTTCAGGGCTGTCGACGAAGAACAGGCCGCCGAACGACCAGAAGGCCTGGCCGCCCAGGTTGGCGCTGTTCTCCTGATCGAGGACCAGCACCCGCAGGCCACGGTCCACCAGCTCGCAGGCGGCCACCAGCCCCGACAGGCCCGCTCCCACAACAATCGCGTCGGCCTCAAACCCCGCCGCCGAAGAATCGCTCATGCCGCAACAGGGTAGCTTCTGCAGCTGGGCGATTAACCAGACGGCTTAATCAGGCGGCGTCGAGAATCGCCTTGGCGGACCGCCAGCGGTACACCGTCGGCGTGCACCCGTGCATCGAGGCGAGGTCGACGGCGTCCAGCATCGCCTGCAGCGGGCCGGGCTTGCGCAGCTGACGGGCGGCCACGGCCACCCGCACGATCCCGTCGCGACGGGCGATCCGCTCGGCGGACAGCACCACCATGCGGCACCACCACGGCTCGCTCAGGAAGCCCTCCCCGATCCCGAGCACGCGGGCGCGCTCGGTGGTGTGCCTGACCAAATCGGTGATCCCGTGCAGGTCGGCCAGCAGTCGAAAACCGTTGCCCGGCAGTGCCTGTACCGCGCCGGGCGACACTACCCAGCCCGGGGCCGCGAAGAGCCGGGTGCGCAGCCCCAGGTGTTCGAGCACCCGGTCGGCGGCCATCAGCCGCAGATTGGCCTCGTGCGCGCGCAGCATCGCGAACTCGCCGCGCCGCTTCTTGGTGGCCGCATCGTCGTAGCCATGCAACACGATCGCGTCGCCGCCGGCCCGGCGCTGGGTCAGCCACTCGACGGTGCGCGGGTCGCGGTCGAGGCGATAGTCGCCGGACAGCCGCGGGGCCACCAACAACGACACCGGGATTTTGCGGGCGTCCATTTGTGCGCAGAACGCCTCGACGTCGGCCAGGGTGCGCTCGCCAATCCCTGAGACGGAGACGATCAATTTTCCAGCCACAACCGCAGTTTGACGAGTTTAGGTGTCGAAACCGTGAAGGACACGCAGACGGCAGGCATATATCGCCGTTGCTGCGGCACAGCTCACAGCGCCGTGCGCGGCCCGATCGCGGACGCGCGCAACGACGTTGGGACGGGGGTCGAGTCGGGTGCGCGGCGAGCAAACGCCAACTAGCGCCGAAACCGGAAAACAATTCGATATGCTAAGCAACGCTATGGAGAAGGCCCACTCCGCCGCGGCCGACGCACCGCTTCCCGCCACCCCCGCCCGGCCTCCGGATGGGGGCGAAGGCGGCTATCCGGACAAGCTCGATGCCGCTCTGCTGCGGATCTCCGGCGTCTGCATCCTGGCCACGATCATGGCGATCCTGGACGTCACCGTCGTCAGCGTCGCGCAACGCACGTTCATCGCGGAGTTCGGGTCCAGCCAGGCCGTGGTCGCGTGGACGATGACCGGCTACACCCTTGCGCTGGCAACCGTGATCCCGCTGACCGGTTGGGCGGCCGATCGGTTCGGCACCAAACGGCTCTTCGTGGGGTCGATAGTCGCGTTCTTGTTCGGCTCGCTGTTGTGCGCGTTGGCGTCAACCATCTTGCAGCTCATCATTTTTCGGGTTATCCAGGGTGTCGGCGGCGGCATGCTGTTGCCGCTGGGTTTCATGATCCTGACCCGGGAGGCCGGGCCGTTGCGGCTGGGCCGCCTGATGTCGATCCTGAGCATCCCGATGCTGCTCGCCCCGATCGCCGGGCCGATTCTGGGTGGCTGGCTCATCGACACATCCAGTTGGCGATGGATCTTCTTGATCAACCTGCCGGTCGGCCTGCTGACGATTGCACTGGCGGCAATCGTGTTTCCCCGGGATCACCCGGCGCGGTCGGAAACGTTCGACCTCGTCGGCGCGCTGTTGTTGTCGCCGGGGCTGGCCACGTTCCTGTTCGCGGTGTCGTCCATCCCGCGCTGCGGAACCGTGGCGGATCGTCGCGTCTTGCTACCCGCGGCGGTCGGCCTGGTGTTGATCGCCGCGTTCGTCGTGCACGCGCTGCGCCGCGCGGATCACCCGCTGATCGACCTGCGGCTGTTCGCCAACCCGGTGATCACCCACGCCAACGTGACGATGATGATTTTCGCGGGCAGCTTCTTCGGCGCCGGCCTGCTGCTGCCGAGCTACTTCCAGCAGGTGTGGCACTACACGCCGATGCAGGCCGGGGTTCACCTGATCCCGCAGGGCCTCGGGGCGATGCTGACGATGCGGCTGACCGGGCCGCTGGTGGACCGGCAAGGGCCGGGCAAGATCGTGCTCGTCGGCATCGGGTTGATCATCGCCGGCCTGGGCGGCTTCGTCTACGGCGTGGCCAAGCAGGCCCCGTACCAGCCCACGTTGCTCATTGCGCTGGCGATCATGGGCCTGGGCATGGGATGCACCATGATGCCGCTCTCGGTGGCGTCGGTCCAGGCGTTGGCGCCGGCGCACATCGCGCGGGGCACCACGCTGATGAGCGTCAGCCATCAGGTGGGCGGCTCGGTGGGGACCGCGATGATGTCGATGGTGCTGACCAACCAGTTCAACCGGAGCGAAAACATCCTCGCGGCGAACAAGCTCGCGGCCCTGCAGCAGAGGGCCGGCCCCGGCAAGCCGGTCGATCCGTCCGCCGTGCCGCGGCAGTCGCTGGCCCCCGACTTCGCGGCCAACGTGGTCCATGACCTGTCCCACGCCTACACGACGGTGTTCGTGATCGCGGTGATGCTGGTGGCGCTGACGCTCATCCCCGCGTCGTTCCTGCCGAAGAAGCCGGCCATCCAAACGCCCGAGGTATAGGCGAGCAACCCGATTCAACCGTTGCCGGCCCCAGCGCTGAACGGTATGGATATGCTCGGCGACGCCATGAAAAACCCATTCTCCGCAGCGTCTGACTTCCCGGCCGCCCTCGGGGTGCCCGCCCAGGCCGAGCGTGAGTACCCAGACAAACTCGACGCGCGGTTGTTGCGCATCGGCGCGGTGTGCGGGCTGGCGGCGGTGATGGGGGCGCTGGACTCGACCATCGTCGCCGTCGCGCAACACACCTTCGTCATCCAATTTCAGTCGACGCCGGGCATCGTGGCCTGGACGGTGGCCGGCTATCTGCTGGCGTTCGCGACGGTGATCCCCATGACCGGGTGGGCGGCCGACCGATTCGGCGCCAAGCGCATCTTCATCGGTGCGGTTCTGGTCTTCACGGTGGGCTCGCTGCTGTGCGCCGTGGCACCGAACATATTGCTGCTCATCCTATTTCGGATGGTGCAGGGCGCCGGCGGCGGCGTGCTGGCGCCGGTGAGCTTCGCCATCATGACCCGCGAAGCCGGCCCCAAGCGGCTGGGCCGACTGGTCGCGGTGGGGGGCATTCCCGTTTTGCTCGGCCCGATCTGCGGGCCGATCCTCGGCGGTTGGCTGATCGGCACCTACGGGTGGAAGTGGATCTTTTTGATCAACGTCCCGATCGGAGTGCTCGTGGTCGTTTTCGCGGCCATCCTGTTCCCCCGGGAAGAGCCCTGTCCGTCGGAAACCTTCGATTTCGTCGGCGTGCTGTTGTTGTCACCCGGCCTGGTCATATTCCTCTTCGGGGTGTCCTCCATCGGGGTCCGCGGCACGGTGGCCGACCGCTACGTCTTGCTGCCGACGGCCCTTGGCCTCGCGTTGATCGGCGGTTTCGTCTGGCACGCGCTGCATCGCGCCGACCATCCGCTGATCGACTTACACCTTTTCCGCAATCCAGGACTCACCCGGGCCAACGTGACGGTGTTGGTGTTCGCCACCGCCGCCTTCGGCTGCATGCTGCTGCTGCCCGGCTACTACCAGCTGGTGCTGCACCGGACGCCGATTCAGGCCGCCTTGTACATGCTGCCGCAGGGCATCGGCGCCATGTCCACGATCCCGCTGGCGGGGATCTTCATGGACAAACGCGGCGCCGGAAAGATCGTGATGGCCGGCATCTCGGTGATCGTCGTGGGGCTGGGGATCGTCAGCTACGGCATGGCCAAGCAGGCCCCGTTCACTCCCATCCTGCTGATCGGGCTGGCGATCATCGGCATGGGCATGGGCTGCACCCTGATGCCGCTGACCGGGGCGTCGGTACAGACGCTGGCCCCGCATCAGATCGCCCGCGGGACAACGGTGATCAGCGTCAATCACCAGATCGCCGGGTCGCTGGGGACCGCGGTGATGTCGATGATCCTGACCAACCAGTTCAACCGAAGCGAATACATCACCGCGGCAAACAAAATCTCGGCACTCGAAGAAGCGTCCGCTCTGCGCGGAGTGCCGGTGAATCCATCCGCGATACCGTCACAGTCGCTGGCACCCGGCTTCTGGGAGCACGCGAATCGCGATTACTCGCACGCTTACACCCTCGTCTTCGCGATCGCCGCGGTATTCGTGGCACTGTCGCTGATCCCCGCCTCGTTCCTGTCGCGCACGCCGGCCGACGAAACCGCCGACGCCTAGGGCGATCACCCCTCGAAGAGCATCGTCGCGATCCGCGTGACGGTGTCCATCGGGTCCGACTGTCGCACTTCGGCATTCACCGCGTCGTTGAGCCACAGCGTCGAAAATCCATGAACCAGAGACCATGCCGCCAACTGCGCGCCCGCCGGGTCCGCCCGCGCCCCGGGGTCACGCAGGGTGGCCACCCCGCGTGAGAGTTCCGCGCCTGCGGCGGCTTCCGCGGCGGCCAGCCCGGCGTCCGATCCGTCGAGCAGCGATTTGTTGAACATCACCTGGTAGTGGCCGGGGTGCCCGATGGCGAACCGGGCGTGCTGGAGCTCCTGGGCGCGGCCGGCCTGCTATTGCCCGCCACCCGGGTGGCCGCGGCGCTGTGCCTGCTGGCGCTGATGCTGGCCATGTTCCCGGCCAACGTCTATGCCTCGCGGATGCCGGATCCGCCGAAGTCGATGACGACCCGGCTATCCGTGCGAACCGCTACCGAGATCGTCTTCCTCGCCGCCGCCGTAGCGGTCGCCATCGGCAGCCGCTAGCAGCCAGGAGTACTGGAACGCCGTTTCCTCCCAGGCCCGGTAGCGACCGCTGACACCGCCATGCCCCGCCGCCATCTGAGTCTTGAGTAACACCGGGTTGCCGTTGGTATTGGCGTGGCGCAACGCCGCGACCCACTTGGCCGGTTCCACGTAGTAGACCCTGGTGTCGTTCAGCGACGTCATCGCCAGGATCGCCGGGTACCGCTTGGTCTCGACGTTCTCGTAGGGCGAATACGACTTCATGTACTCATAAACGGCGCTGTCGCTCAACGGGTTTCCCCACTCGTCCCACTCGGTGACGGTCAGCGGCAGCGACGGATCCAGGATGGTGGTCAGCGGGTCGACGAACGGAACCTGCGCCAGTATTCCGGTGAACAGCTCCGGCGCCAGGTTGGCCACCGCACCCATCAGCAGCCCACCCGCGCTGCCGCCCAACGCCACCAGCTGCTGTGGCCGAGTCACTCCCGCGTCGACCAAATGCCTTGCGGCCGCGACGAAGTCGCTGAAGGTGTTCTTCTTCTCCAATAGCTTGCCATGCTCATACCACAGCCGGCCCATCTCGCCGCCGCCGCGGACGTGGGCGATGGCGAACACCATACCCCGGTCCAGCAGCGACAACCGCGCGATGGAAAAGACCGGGTCGGTACAGATCTCGTAGGCCCCGTATCCGTAAAGCAGTGCCGGGGCCGGGAATTCGATATCCGCGCGGTGCACGATCGACACCGGGACCCGGGTGCCGTCATCGGCGATCGCCCAGTCGCGCCGCTCCACATAGTCGCCCGGGCGGTAGTCGCCGAGCACCGGTTGCTCGCGCAGCAACGTGCGCTCCCCGGTGCGTAGGTCGATGTCGTAGACCCGCAACGGCGTGACCAAAGATGCCGCCCTGATGCGCAGCTTGGGCGAAACCCAGTTCGGGTTGCCACCCAGGCCCGACGACATCAGGTCGGAATCGAACGCGATCTCTTCCGGATCACCATAGTTGCCATCGGAACCGATGGGCCACAACTGAATTCGCGGCAATGCCGCACGTCGGTAGCTGATCACCAGATGGCCGGCGAAGGCATCGGCGCCCTCGAGGCGGACGTCGTCGCGGTGCTCGATCAGGGTGCGCTGCTGGGTTGGATCGCTGACCGGGGCCTCGGCCAGCGTGAAGTTCACCGCGCCGTCGTTGTGCAGGATCAGGAAGCGATCCTGCCCCCCGACCACCGCGTGCTCCACCGAATACTCGACGCCTTCGCGACGCGGCAGCACCACCGTGAACTCCGCGTTCGGATCGGCGGCATCCGCGTAGCGCAGCTCGGAGGTGACCGACGAGCCCGAGGCGATCAGCACGTACGCCTCGCTGCGGGTGAGCCCCGCCCCGAGCCAGAACCGTTCGTCGGCTTCGTGATACACCAACTCCGACGGCTCACCGGAGCCCAGCCGGTATCGCCACACCTTGTCGGGGCGGTGCGCATCGTCCAGCGTCAGGTAGTACACCGTGCGGTTGTCCGCGGCCCAGGTAACGCCGGCCGAGATGTCGGCGATCTCGTCGGGGTAGTTCTCGCCGGAGCGTAAGTCCCTGAACCGCAGCGTGTATCGCTCGTCGCCGACGGTGTCGACCGAATACGCAAGCAAATTCGCGTCCAGACTCACCAGGGCCGCGCCCAGCGCGAAGAAGTCGTGGCCGTCGGCCTCGACATTCGAATCCAGCAGCGTCTGTTCGCCGGGTATCTCGGTGTGCTCGTCCAGGACGGGCGGATCCCAGTCGTCGGGATCGGCTACCGGGCAACGGCATTGGGCACGGTACTGCTTGCCCTCGAAGGTCCGGGAGTAGTACCACCAGTCGCCCTGCCGGGTCGGCACGGACAGATCAGTTTCCTTGGTGCGAGCCTTGATCTCGGCGAAAATCTGCTCCCGCAGCGGCTGCAGGTGCGCGGTGCTCTGGTCGACGTAGGCGTTCTCTGCCTCGAGGTACGCGATAACCTCCGGGCTTTCCTTGTCGCGCAGCCATTCGTAGGGATCGACGAAGACATCGCCGTGGAATTCGCGTCGGGTATCGACACGCTTGGCGACGGGCGGGGCGGGCGTCTGGTCGGTCGACTCCATCATGCGGCGGGGCCGATCCAGTCATCGAACTTCAATCCGGAAATCCGTTCGTAGGCATTGATGTAGCGGTCGCGGGTGGCCTCGATGATGTCGGCGGGCAGCGGTGGCGGCGGTTGCGAGCCGTGGCGGTCCCAGCCCGATTCTGGACTGGTGAGCCAGTTGCGGACGAATTGTTTGTCGAAGCTGGTCTGGACGACGCCGGCGCGGTAGTCGGCGGCCGGCCAGTACCGCGACGAGTCCGGGGTGAAGATCTCATCGGCGAGCACCAAATCGCCATTGCGGTCGGTGCCGAACTCGAACTTCGTGTCCGCGACGATGATTCCGGTCGTCAGGGCGTGATCGGCGGCTTGCACATAGATCTGCAGCGTGCGGTCGCGAAGCTGGTTGGCGCGCACGCCGCCCACCATTTCGATCACCCGGGCGAACGAGATGTTCTCGTCGTGATCGCCCAGTGCGGCTTTGGTCGCCGGGGTGAACAGGGGCGTGGTGAACTTGCTGGCCTCCACCAGGCCCGGCGGCAGCGCAATGCCGCAGACCTTGCCGGTCGCCTGGTAGTCCAGCAGCCCTGAGCCGGTCAAATAGCCGCGGGCCACGCACTCGACCGGAAGCATCTCCAGCTGGCGCACCACCAGGGCGCGGCCGAGCGCCTCATCGGGGATGCGGGGGTCGTCCGGCGGGCCGGCCAGGTGGTTGGGCGCCTCGACGAGGCCGAAGAAGAACACGCTCATCGCGGTCAGGATGCGGCCCTTGTCCGGGATGATGCTGTCCAAGACGAAGTCGTACGCGGAGATCCGGTCGGAGGCGACCAGCAGCAGGTGTTCGTCGTCGACGCGATACAGCTCGCGGACCTTGCCGCTGGCCAGATGCTGATAGTCGGACAGTGCAGGGCGCATCGGGCCAGCCTATCGGGCACCGCAACCGCCACATTGTGCTGGGATCGACGTTATGACATCCCGGTTCCTGCCCTATGCGACCACACCCGGTCGATTGCTGGGCCAACTGTTCAGCGATGCCGTCATCGTGGTGTGGACGGCGATCTGGGCCCTGGTCGGCACGGCCGTCTACGACGCCATCTCGACCATCGCCGAGGCCGGGCGACAAGTCGAGAGCGGCACCCACGGCATCGCCGGCGACCTGGCCTCCGCGGGCCATGGGGCGCAACACATTCCGGTGGTGGGCGATGCCGTCAGCAAGCCCCTCACCTCGGCCGCCGACGCGGCCGTCGCCATCGCCGACGCCGTGCACGAGCTGGACACCACGGCCGGTTGGCTGGCGGTGTTGCTGGCCATCTCGGTCGTAGCACCACCGATCCTTCTCGCGGTCGCACCCTGGCTGTTTCTGCGGCTGCGGTTCTTCCGGCGCAAGTGGATAGTCACCGCCCTGGCCGCCACCCCGGCCGGCGAGCAGCTGCTGGCCCTGCGGGCGCTGACCAACCGGCCGCCGCGGCGGCTGGTGGCGGTCAGCGCGGATCCGGTCGGGGGCTGGCGCCGCGAGGATCCGGTGACCATCCGCGCGCTGGCGGCGCTCGAACTGAGGTCGGCCGGGATCACGATTCGCGCGGGCTGAACACCGCGCGGCCGGCCAGCAGCAGCCCGGCGATGACCACAATGACCCACGCGGCCAACGCGTCCCAGAAGAAGACCAGCGACACCGTGATCAGCGATGGCCGCCCGATCTCGGCGGCCATCGCGTAGGTGGCCGCCGAATACATGCCCAGCGGGAAGACGAATGCCCACCACACCCCGGCGAAGTGCAGCATCTCCGGGCGATGGCTGATGCGGTGCAGGCCGAAGTAGATCAGCGGCGGTATCCACAGCGTCGCCGCCACCCACGTGACGATGGTGACCACACGCACCGGCCCGGCCAGCCAGGCCGGGGCGAGGCCGTGGATGATGTCGCCCGCCAGTGTGGCAATTGCCAAGCCGCCCATCAGGATCCAGGTGTCGGGCTCGAATCCGTCGCGGTCCTGGCGCTCGTCCACCGTGCGCCACAGGATGAGGCCGGTCATCAGGCAGTAGATGCCCAGCGCCGCCACCCAGATGGGCACCGCCGCCATGAGACACCAGTGCGCCGGCGTGTGCACCGCGACCTTGGTGGACACGATCGCCAGACCCGAGGTGCCGACGCTGGCCAGCTCCCAGGCGCCGTGCGACTCGTCGCGTAGCGCCGACCAGGAACGCCGCGACATGTTGCGCACGCTCAGTGCGATCAGCAGCAGCCAGGACGCCAGCGCGGCCACCGCGAGCACCCACACCAGGATCGGCTGGGTCGCGAGCCGGCTATCCAGCACCGCGCACGCGGCGACGAAGGTGAACAGCCGCAGGGTGATGTCGGGGTCCCTGAGGTCCCAGCTCGAAAACCGGCGCGTGACGATCACCAGACCGGCCAGGATCACCAGGCCCAGCGTCGCCAGAACGCTCACCGTTTGGCTGATTTGGCGGTAGTGATGGTCGGCCGCCGCGATGGACAGGATTCCCGTCGCCATCACCGCGGCGAACACATCGGGCGACGGCTCGAGGGCGGCGAGCCGGATCGTCACTGTTCCTCGAGCAATTCCACGACGAGGTGGCGGATGCCGGTATGCCGGTTGCTGCGGGTCCATTCGACGGGCTGGGCGACCCGCCCCGCGCCGAACCTCGACAGCAGCTCCTCGAAGAGCACCCGCAGTTCCAGGCGGGCCAGGTTGGCGCCCAGGCAATAGTGCACGCCCTGGCCGAAGCCCAAGTGCGGGTTGGGTTTACGCGCAATATCGAACTCGTCGGCGCGATCGAACGCGGCGCCGTCGCGGTTGGCCGAGCCCTCCCACACCTGGACCTTCTGCCCCGCCTCGATGGCCTGCCCGCCGAGGGTGATGTCGCGGGTGGCGGTGCGCCGCTTGGACGGCGACGGCGAGGTCCACCGCACCATCTCCTCGACGGCGCTCGGCAGCAGGTCGGGGTTGGCTCGCAGCACCCGCCACTGCTCGGGGTGCTCGGTCAACGCCAGCAGGCCGCCCGCGACGGCATTGCGGGTCGTCTCGGCACCGGCGCTGAACAGCAGGCTGAAGAACAGGTACACCTCGAGATCCGTAGGGGTGGGCCCATCTAACACGTCGACGGTCGCGTTGGCGACCAACGACAACATGTCGTCGGTCGGCTCGGAGCGCTTCGACGCGATCAGCTGCTGACCGTAGTCGTACATCCGCGACCCGGCCTCTTCGACCGACAGCTGCGAGAGCGATGCCTTGCGCGAGCCGCCGAAGTCGAACTGCGGCTCGATGGCCTCGAACAGCCAATGCCGTTCGGACTCCGGCACTCCCAGCAGGATGCAGATCATCTGCATCGGCAGTTCGGCGGCGATGTCGACCAGAAAGTCGAAGACCTCACCGGGTTTGACCGCATCCAGCAGCCGGCAGGCCCGGCCCCGCAGATCGTCCTCGACACGACGGATCATCCGCGGTGTCAGCCCGGAGCTGACCAGCCGTCGGATCTGCGAATGCCTGGGGTCGTCCATCATGTTGAGCACCTGGCCCGCGATGGACAGGTCCTGCAACAGCGTCCCGCCGTACGGCCGCTGGCCACCGGTGACCGACGAATAGGTCACCGGATCCTTCAGCACGGCAAGCGTTTCCGCGTAGGTGGCGACGGACCAGAAGCCCTCGCCGTCGGGGGTGTTGTCGGTCGGCTCGTGCCAGTACACCGGTGCCTCGCACCGGTGCACGGCGAACAGGTCGTGTGGAAATCCGTTGGCGAAGTTGTCGAGATCGGTGAAGTCGATCTCCGCGAGCGCGCTCGCCAGCGTCACAAGATCGCGCCCTGCGTGTACTTGGCGGCGTCCGGGTAGCGACTCACCAACGCATCCACCGCGGCGGCCACCTCGTCCACCTGGTCGCCGGCGGCCCCGATGAATGCCTTCTTGTCGGCCAAAGCGGCGTCCAGGGCGGCCCGATCCAGCGGCAGCCGATCGTCGGCGGCCAACCGATCCAACAGGTCCGGCTCGGCACCCTGTTCGCGCATCGCCAACGCCGTCGCGACTGCGTGTTCGCGGATCACGTGGTGTGCGGCCTCCCGGCCCATGCCCGCGCGCACCGCGGCGATTAACACCTTGGTGGTGGCCAAGAACGGTAGGTAGCGGTCGAGCTCGCGCTGAATGACCGCCGGGTAGGCACCGAACTCGTCGAGCACCGTCAAGAATGTCTCGATCTGCCCGTCGACGGCAAAGAAGCTGTCCGGCAAGGCAACTCGGCGCACCACCGAGCAGAACACGTCGCCCTCGTTCCACTGCGCACCCGCGAGCTCGGCGGCCATCGATGCGTAGCCCCGCAGCACGACCTGCAGCCCGTTGACGCGTTCACAACTGCGGGTGTTCATCTTGTGCGGCATCGCCGACGAACCGACCTGCCCCTCCGCGAATCCCTCGGTGACCAGTTCGTGCCCGGCCATCAGCCGGATGGTGTGGGCCATCGACGACGGCCCGGCCCCGAGCTGCACCAGCGCGGAGATCACATCGTGGTCCAGCGAACGTGGATACACCTGCCCGACGCTCGTCAAAACCGTTGCGAAACTGAGGAAGTCGGCGATGCGGCCTTCGAGTTCGGTCAGCCTGGCGGCGTCGCCGTCCAGCAGATCGAGCATGTCCTGCGCGGTGCCCATCGGGCCCTTGATGCCGCGCAGCGGGTAGCGGTCGATCAGCTCCCGCAGCCGGGTCAACGCGACCAGCGTCTCCTGGGCGGCCGAGGCGAATCGCTTGCCCAACGTGGTGGCCTGGGCGGCGACGTTGTGGCTGCGGCCGGCCATCACCAGATCGCGGTACGTGACCGCCCGCTCGGCGAGCCGAGCCGCCACCGCAATCCCGTGGGAGAAAACCAACTCCATCGACCGTCGGATCTGTAGCTGCTCGACGTTCTCGGTCAGATCCCGGCTGGTCATTCCCTTGTGCACGTGCTCGTGGCCGGCCAGCGCGTTGAATTCCTCGATGCGGGCCTTGACGTCGTGGCGCAGCACTTTCTCCCGGGCCGCGATGGAGGACAGGTCCACGTCGCCGAGCACCCGTTCGTAGTCGGCGATCGCTTCGGGCGGCACCGCGACACCCAGTTCCGCCTGAGCGCGCAGCACGGCGAGCCACAGCTGTCGCTCGGCGACGATCTTGGATTCCGGCGACCAGATCGCGACCATCTCGGGACTTGCGTACCGGGCGGCCAGCACATTCGGAATGCTCACAAGCACACAGCTTACGGTCGGTGCAGGTCGTAACCTATGCGGATGTACTTCGCCGGGGTGGACCTCGCCTGGGCGGGGCGAAATCCGACCGGCGTCGCGGTCGTCGACTCCGAGGGCTGCCTGGTTACCGCCGGAGCGGTCCGCGACGACAGCGAGATCCTGGCCGCGCTGCAGCCGTTTGTGCGGGGCGCGTGCGTGGTCGGGTTCGACGCGCCGCTGGTGGTGACCAACCCGACCGGGCAGCGTCCCGCCGAGACCGCCCTCAACCGTGATTTCCGCCGGTTCGAGGCCGGCACCCACCCGTGCAACACCGGGAAGCCGGAATTCGCCGACGGCCCGCGCGGGGGACGCTTGGCCGAAGCGTTGGGCCTCGATTTCGACCCGCGGTCTTCGTCTGCGCGCCGCGCCCTCGAGGTCTACCCGCATGCGGCAACGGTCGCGCTGTTCCGGTTGGAGCGGACCCTGAAGTACAAAGCCAAACCCGGCCGCGACCTCAATCGGCTCAAATCGCAGCTGCTGCTGTTGATGGACGGCATCGAGAAGCTCGCGCGCACCGCGGTGCCACTGCGCGTCGTCGACAACGCCGCCTGGATTGAGCTGCGCCGGCAGGTCGTTGTCGCCCAACGCAAGAGCGAGCTGCGCCGTGCCGAGGATCCGATCGACGCCGTGGTGTGCGCCTACGTCGCGCTGTACGCCCAGCGCTGCCCGGCCGGCATCACGATCTACGGCGACCCCGCGACCGGCCACATCGTCACGCCGTCGCTGCCGGCGGACCTGGTAAGCCGCTAGATCCGGACCGGTCGCTCGTCGATGGGCGCGAGCACCTCGACGAGATCGACCATCGTGGTCAAGGCTGCCGCGCGCGGATCCCGCCCCTCGACCAGCGCGGAGACCACCGAACCGTCCACGGCACAGATCAGCGTGCACACCAATTCGATGTGCACATTGCGGCCCGACCGCTCGAGAGCGTCGGCCACAGCCTCGGCACGCTGACGCAGGCTGCGGCGCATGGTGTCGCGCAACGCGGGCAGGCGGGTGCAGGCGATGTGGCGTTCGTACCGCGAGGTCAGCTGCTCGGCCAGTCCGACACCGTCGATGTCGCCCACCAACAAATCGACCAGCAACTCGGCGGTCGCCTCGGGCCCCCGGCGGCGGCGCGACAACGCGGTGACCCTCGACCGCAGCTGTGCCACCTCGATCATCCCGATGTGTTCGACCGCCTTGGCGATCAAGTCATCGAGCGACGAGAAGTAATAGGTCGTAGAAGCAAGCGGCAGACCGGCTCGGCGCGCGACCGCTCGGTGGCGCACCGCCTCGAATCCACCCTCTTCCAGCAGCTCAGCGGCAGCGCTGACCAACGCATAGCGTCGGCGTTCTCCTTTCGGAGTTGCGGCTGCAGTCACGCCTGAACATAGTGCCAGTCAAAGTGGTACTGCATTGCCATTTCGGATAAACGGCCATGGCATGATGGCCCGCATGCCCGACTTGAGCCGCCGCGCCGTGCTCGGTCTCGGCGCCGGCGCCGTTCTCGGCGCGGCGGGCGGATTTGGCCTGGATAACCTGCTTCGATCGCAGAAAACTCGGACCATCCCGGTGACGACCGCCAGCACCCAGGTTCCGTTGGCCCCGCCCGCACCGCTCGAACCGCCTCCCGCCGCCGATCCCGCGCCCACCATGACAACCGGGTCCTTCGTGTCGGCGGCCCGCGGCGGAATTTCGACCAATTGGGCGATCGCCCGCCCGCCCGGACAGACCAAGGCGCTGCGTCCGGTGATCGCGTTGCACGGGAAGGGCAGTGACGCGGCAACCGTGATGGCCGGCGGCGTCGAGCAGGGCCTCGCCCAGGCCGTCAACGCCGGGCTGCCGCCCTTCGCAGTGGTCGCCGTCGACGGCGGCGGCAGCTACTGGCACAAACGCGCGTCCGGCGAGGACAGCGGGGCCATGGTGCTCAATGAGCTGATCCCGATGCTGGACGGCCAGCGCCTGGACACCTCGCGGGTGGCGTTCCTGGGCTGGTCGATGGGCGGCTACGGTGCGCTGCTGCTCGGGGGCCGGCTGGGGCCCGCACGCATGGCAGCGATCTGCGCGGTGAGCCCGGCGTTGTGGATGTCGTCGGGCGCGGCTGCCCCCGGCGCCTTCGACGGCCCCGACGACTTCGCGGCGAATTCGGTGTTCGGCCTGCCCGCGCTGGCGTCCATCCCGATCCGGGTGGACTGCGGAGACAGCGACCCGTTCTACGGCGCCACCAAGCAGTTCATCGCCCAACTGCCCAACCCGCCCGCCGGCGGCTTCTCCCCCGGCGGCCACAACGGGGAATTCTGGAGCTCGCAGTTGCCGGCGGAGCTGACCTGGATGGCACCGCTGCTGACGGCCTGAGGGCGCTGAGCGTTACGCTCGCGAGGGTGAGCGCGCCCTTCGATTGGACCTTCCCGTACGCCTGGCCGCGAAAGCCCGTGCTGGCGGCGAACGTCGTATGCACGTCGCAGCCGCTGGCCGCGCAAGCGGGTCTGCGGATGCTCGCCGAGGGTGGCAGCGCCGTCGACGCGGCCGTCGCCACGGCCATCGCCCTGACGGTGGTGGAGCCGGTGTCCAACGGCATCGGCTCGGACGCGTTCGCGATCGTGTGGGATGGCCGAAAGCTCCATGGCCTCAATGCTTCTGGCCGGTCCCCCGCGGGGTGGACACCAGAGTACTTCGGCGGCAACCCGATTCCCGTGACGGGCTGGGACTCGGTGACGGTGCCCGGGGCGGTGTCGGCGTGGTCCGAGCTGCATGCCAAGTTCGGAAAGATCCCGTTCGAGAGGCTCTTCGCGCCTGCGATCTCCTACGCCCGCAATGGATTTCTAGTCTCGCCCACCGTCGCCGCGCAGTGGGCAGCCCAGGTGCCGATGTTCGAGTCCCAGCCGGGATTTGCCGAGGCATTCCTGCCCCACGGACGGGCACCGAGGCCAGGCGAGCTGTTCAGGTTTGCCGACCAGGCCGCCACGCTAGAGCAGATCGCCGCGACCAACGGCGAGGCGTTCTACCGCGGGCCGCTGGCGGACGCACTCGAGGCGCACTCGACGGCCAACGGCGGCGCCATGCGGGCCGGCGACCTCGACGCTCACCGCGCCGATTGGGTCGACACGATCAGCGCCGACTACCGCGGCTACACCGTCCACGAGATACCGCCGAACGGCCAGGGCATCGTCGCGTTGATCGCGTTCGGGATTCTGCGGCACTTCGACATGGCCGCGCTGCCAGTCGATTCCGCGGACAGTGTGCATCTGCAGATCGAGGCGCTCAAGCTGGCTTTCGCGGACGCGCAGACCTACGTGTCCGACATCGACCACATGCCGGTGCGCCCCGGCGACCTGCTGGACGACGAGTACCTGCGCCAGCGCGCGGCGCTGATCGACCCGGAGCGGGCAAAGCCGGCCTCCGCCGGCACACCGGCCGGGGGCACCGTGTACCTGACCGCCGCCGACGCGTCGGGCGCCATGGTGTCGATGATCCAGTCGAACTACATGGGCTTCGGCTCCGGCGTGGTGGTGCCGGGCACCGGCATCTCGCTGCAGAACCGGGGGGCGGGTTTCGTTGCCACGCAAGGGCATCCGAACCAGGTGGGCCCGGGCAAGCGGCCTTTCCAGACGATCATTCCCGGCTTTGTCTCGCACGACGGGGCGCCGGTGATGAGCTTCGGGGTGATGGGCGGCCCGATGCAACCCCAGGGCCACGTCCAGGTGCTCGTTCGTATCGCCGACTACGGCCAGAACCCGCAGGCGGCCTGCGACGGCCCACGCTTTCGCTGGGTGCAGGGCATGCAGGTCAGCTGCGAGCCGGGCTTCCCGCCCGCAACGCTCGAAGAGTTGCGCCGACGCGGCCACGACCTGCTCGCGATGGACGACTACAACGCGTTCGGCAGCTGCCAAGCGATCTGGCGCCTCGACGACGGATACCTCGCGGCGAGCGACCCGCGCCGCGACGGCCAGGCCGCCGCCTTCTAGACGCTGACCTCGCCCTGCGCCGCGGCCAAGCCGATATCACCGCGGAAATGGCTGCCGGGCAACCGAATTGATCCCATGATCTGATAGGCGTGCTCGCGCGCCGCGGACAGGTCCGCCCCGGTGCCCCCCACCGCCAGCACCCGCCCGCCCGAGGAGACGACCGCACCGTCGTCGCGGCGGGCCGTTCCGGCGTGTAGCACCCCGTCGGCCTCGGAGCCGACGATGACGTCGCCGACCCGTGGGCGCCCCGGATAGTTCTCCGCGGCCAGCACCACCGTCACCGCGGCGCCGTCGCGCCAGCGCAACTGGCCGAACTCGGCCAACGTTCCGGTGCTTGCGGCGTGCAGCAGCTCCCCGAGCGGAGAGTCCAACAGCGCGAGCACCGCCTGGGTCTCGGGATCCCCGAAGCGGCAGTTGAATTCGACCACCGCCGGCCCCTTCGCGGTGATCGCGAGTCCGACGTAGAGCAGGCCGGAGAAGGTGCTGCCGCGCTTAACCAGTTCGGCCGCAACGGGTTCGACGATGCCGCCGACCACGTCCCGCAGCACGCTTTCGGGTAGCCAGGGCAGCGGCGCGTAAGCACCCATGCCGCCGGTGTTCAGCCCGGTGTCGCCGTCGCCGACCCGCTTGAAGTCCTGCGCCGGCAGCAGCGGCACTACGGTCTCGCCGTCAACGACGCAGAACAGCGATACCTCGGGGCCGTCGAGGAACGACTCCAGCAGCACCGGGTGCCCGTCGTCGAGCAGGCTGGCCGCATGCGCGCGCGCCGCGTCGCGGTCCGCCGTCACCACCACGCCTTTGCCCGCCGCCAAACCGTCGTCTTTGACGACCCAGGCAGGATCGCCGCTGGGCGGCCCGAATCGATCCAGTGCGGCATCCAACTTGGCTGGGCTGTCAACGATTTCGCTGCTGGCCGTCCGCACGCCCGCGGCGTCCATGACGTCTTTGGCGAAGGCCTTGGAACCCTCGATGCGAGCCGCATCCTTGCTGGGACCGAAGCAGGCGATGCCCGCGGCACGCACGGCGTCGGCCACCCCGAGCACCAGCGGCACCTCGGGGCCGATGACCACCAGATCGGCCGCGACCTCACGGGCCAACGCGACGACGTCGTCGCCGGAGGTGACGTCCACGGCGTGCTGCTCCGCGAGCCGCGCGGTGCCGGCATTGCCGGGAGCGATGGCTAGCGCCGTGACCTGCGGATCTCTGCGCAGCGCCAGCAGCAGGGCATGTTCACGTCCGCCTGAACCGATCACCAGAACCCGCACGAAACGCCACTCTAGCGGGCCGGTCGAGCGGGCACAGGTCTAGTCGTTCGTCTTTCCCGAGTGCATCTTCAGCGCACCCTCGACGTTGGCCTTCTTGTCCTCGCCTGCGCCCTTGGCCGCGGCCTTCTTGCGCTTGGAGATGACGGTGCCGACCGCCCCGTTGAGCGCCGAACCTAGCGGGAACCCGAGATAGTGGGTGAGGAAGACGGCCATCTCCTTCAGCTCGTCCTCGGTGAGTTCCTCGTTGAGCAACGCGGCGTTGATCTGAATCTCGGCCAGGTCGCGATTTCCGACCGCGGTCACTGCCGTCAGCGTCATGATGCGCTTGTCGCGCATCGACAAACCCGGCCGGTTCCAGATGTTGCCGAACAGGTGATCGACAGTCAGGTCGAAGTATGGATCGCCCTCCATGTTGGGCATCTCCCAGCCGTAGACCTCGTTCATCTTCTCGAGACCCTTGCGGCGCAGCTCGTCCATTTACGTCTCTTTCTCTGTGTGCGGGACCCCGAGGCCGGCGGCCAGCCCCTCATACGCTAGCCGGGCCAACGGTAGGTCGACCGACACGGCCTCGCCCAGCGCCAGCGCCAGGCTCAGGTCCTTCTCCCCCAGCCCGCGGGCGTGCACGAAGGACTGGTACAGAAAGTTATCCGGCTCAATATCTTTCATGTCCTCGCGCACCATGATCGCGCCCGGACCGCTGGTGAGCGCGTCGGTGTGGCGGACCACCCGGCCCAGCGCCTGCAGGTCCAGACCAGCCGCCTCGGCGAGCTTCATGGCCTCGCAGGCCGCCACGTACGAGGTGAACGTCAACATGTTGCGGGCCAGCTTCATTCGGGTTCCCGCGCCCGGCTCACCGGCATGGACGACCATCGCCGCCCAGTGTTTGAACGCCGGCTTGATCCGCTCGTACACCTCGCGTTCGGCGCCCACCATCGTGGCGAGCTTGCCCTCGGCCGCCGCGGCGGCCCCTCCGCTGACCGGCGCGTCGACGATGTGGATGCCCTGCGGCTTGAGCTGATCGGCCAGCTCCGCCGCGGTGGTTTCGCTGATCGTGGAGTGGATCGCGACGACGGTCCCCGGCTTGGCGTGGGCCGCCAGCTCGCCGACGACCTCCCGCACCTGGGCGTCGTCGAGCACGGTGATGTGGACGATGTCGGCGGCGGCGATGTCGGCCACGCTGTCGGCGATGCGTGCGCCCTTCTCGACTAGCGGCGTCATCGCCTCGGTCCGGATGTCGTAAACGGTTATCCCGCCGGGCCATTCGGTCATCTTGGTGGCCATCGGCGCGCCCATGTTCCCCAGCCCGATGTACCCCAGCTTGAGATCGCTCATGATCGGAAGATCTGTCCGCCGTCGACGTTGAAGATCTGCCCGGTGATCCACTTCGCCTCGTCGGACAGCAGGAACAGGCACATGCCGACAAGGTCTTCGGGCTGTCCCATGCGCGACAACGGAATTCCCTTGACGATGTCGGCGACCATTTCCTGCGGCGTCGTGGACCGGTTGGCCTCGGTGTCGATAGGACCGGGTGCGATGGCGTTGATCCGGATGTTCTGACCCCCGAGTTCGGTGGCCAGCTGCTGGGTGAGTCCGTTGATTCCGACCTTGGCCAGCCCGTAGAAGTTCGAGTACAGCCAGGCCGCGGTGGACGACTGGTTGACGATCGCCCCGCCGCCCCGCTTCGCCATCTTCTTGTAGACCGCGCGGGTGCACCACAGCGCGCCGTCGAGGTTTACGCTCATGAACTTCTTGTAGTACTCGGGGTCGACGGTGATCAGGAAGTCGAGCTTCATGCCGCCGAAGATCGCGGCGTTATTCACCAGGTAGTCGATGCCACCGAACTCGGCCAGCGTGCGATCGGCCATCTCCTTGGCCGACACCGGATCCGACACGTCGACGGGCAGCGCCAGCGCCCTACCGCCCTCGCCGTTGATCCCGTCGGCCACCTTCTCGGCGCCCTGCAGGTTGATATCGGCGACGACGACCGCGGCGCCCTCGCGGGCCAGCGCCTCGGCGTAGGCCTGACCGATGCCACCGCCCGAGCCGGTGACGATGGCGACCTTGTTCTCGAATCTCATGCTGTTGAGCTCCTTTGGTTAAACCGCTGTCGCGATGGTCTTGGTTTCCAGGTATTCCTCGAAACCGGCGAGCCCCATCTCGCGGCCGTTTCCGGACTGCTTGTATCCGCCGAAAGGCGCGTCGGCCGAATACCACACGCCCCCATTGACATTGATCGTGCCCGCGCGGACCCGGGCGGCGGCTCGCGCAGCCCGCTCGGGGTCGGTGCCGAACACGGTGCCCGACAACCCGAATGCCGAGTCGTTGGCAATCCGCACGGCGTCGTCGTCACCGTCGTGCGGGATCACGGTCAGCACCGGGCCGAAGATCTCCTCGCGCGAGACCCGCGCGTCGTTGCCCAGCCCCGCGATCACGGTGGGTTCGATGAAGAAGCCGACCTCGCGGTCCGCCGGCCGGCCACCGCCGCAGGCGAACGTGCCGCCCTCGGCAATCGCCGAGTCGAGATAGCCCTGGATCCGATCGCGTTGGCGCGCCGAAATCACGGGGCCGCAGATGGTTCCGGAGTCCGTCGGATCGCCGGCCTTGATGCCGCCCACCGTCGCGGCCGCGATGGAGACGGCTTCGTCGTACTTGGCCCGCGGCACCACCAGGCGGGTCGTGATGGCGCAGCCCTGTCCGGCGTGCATGCACACCGAGAAGCCCGCCACACCCACCGCGCCGGCCAGGTCGGCGTCGTCGAGGACGATGAACGCCGACTTGCCACCCAGCTCGAGGAAGACCCGCTTGATGGTCGCGGCGCCGTCGGCCATCACGGCGCGGCCGGTGGCGGTGGATCCGGTGAACGAAACCATGTCCACCCGAGGGTCTTTGGACAACATCGCGCCCACGCCGTGGTCGCTGGAAGTGACGATGTTGATCACCCCGGGCGGGAAGTCGGTGTGCTCGGCGATGAGTTCGCCCAGCACCGCGGCGCACCAGGGCGTGTCCGGGGCGGGCTTGAGGACGACGGTGTTCCCGGCGGCCAGCGCGGGTCCGATCTTGGCGAGGTTGATCTGGTGGGGGAAATTCCACGGCGTGATGGCGCCGACGACGCCGACGGCCTCACGGGCGATGGTGCGCCGGGTGGGGATGCCCATCGGCTTCGCTTCGCCCAGATCCTGGCGGTACTCGTAGGATTCGGCGGTGTCGGCCGCGAACGACAGGTCGTTGACCGGGACTTCGAGCTGGGCGATCGAGGTCAGCATTCGCGGCGCTCCGACTTCGGCGATGGTCAGGTCGCGCAGCTCCTCGAGGTGCCCCTTCATCGCCTCTTGCAGTTGGCGCACGCACCGGACCCGCAACTCGGTATCGCGCGACCACTCGGTCTCGTCGAAGGCGCGGCGCGCGGCGCCGATGGCGCGGTCCATGTCGCCGGCGTCGGCGTCGGCCGCGACGCCCAGGACTTCCTCGGTGGCCGGATTGATCGTCGGGAAGGTCCCGGCGCCGCCGGTCGATACCTTGCCGTCGATGAAGAGTCCGCTGACACCGTCGGCCAATAAGGCCATCTCCCGCTCCCGTCTGTGCGTGAATCCAGGGGGGTCTGAATCCGCAGGGCATTTAGATGGACAGTTGTCCGATATTGCCCCATCGCACGATAGCCGTCAGGTCGTCAGCGGTGCAAGGGGCTCCCTCCACTACGGACGCAACGGCCCCGGAAAACACCACATTAAGCCGCATATTGATTGATCGGGCTTGCTTCGCCTCCCACTCATCCGATAGCTTGGACATGTGTCCAGCGATGCCCTGGTGACGGTCGCAGCCCAGGCCGAGCAACCGACGGGTCAGCCGCCGCGTAATCGCCGCCAGGAGGAGACCTTTCGCAAGGTGCTCGCCGCCGGCATCGAGACTCTGCGGGAGAAGTCGTACGGCGACCTGACGGTGCGCGCCGTGGCCGCCCGCGCCAAGGTCGCCCCGGCCACCGCCTACACCTACTTCTCGTCGAAGAACCACCTGATCGCCGAGGTCTACCTGGACCTGGTCCGCCAGGTCCCGTACTTCACCGACGTCAACGACCCCATGCCGGTCCGGGTGGACAAGGTCCTGCGGCATCTGGCGCTGGTGGTCGCCGACGAACCCGAGGTCGGTGCGGCCTGCACGACAGCGTTGCTCGGCGGCGGCACCGATCCCGCGGTGGGCGCCGTGCGCGACCGGATCGGCGCGGAGATCCACCGCCGCATCGCCACCGCGATCGGGCCCGGCGCCGATCCCGACAAGGTGTCCGCACTGGAGATGACGTTCTTCGGCGCACTGGTGCAGGCCGGCAGTGGCCAGTTCACCTATCACCAGATCGCCGACCGGTTGGCCTACGTAGTGAAACTGATCTTGCCCGGCGCCGGGGAGACAAGCCAGGAGACAAGAACCTCATGACCCTGCACGTGCCAGACCACGAACTGGTCCTCGATCCATACGACTACGACTTCCACGAAGATCCGTATCCGTATTACAAACGGCTGCGCGACGAGGCTCCGCTGTATCGCAACGAGGAGCTGAAGTTCTGGGCGCTGTCCCGGCATCAGGATGTGCTGCAGGGATTCCGGAACAGCACAACGCTTTCCAACAAGTTCGGCGTCTCGCTGGACCCGGCGTCCCGCGGACCGCACGCCAGCAAGACGATGAGCTTCCTGGCGATGGACGACCCGGCCCACCTGCGGCTGCGCACGCTGGTGTCAAAGGGCTTCACGCCCAGGCGGATTCGCGAACTCGAGCCTCGGGTCACCGAGATCGCCGTCAAGCATCTCGACACCATGCTGGAAAAAGCGAAGGGCGGCACGGTCGACTACGTCGACGAGTTCGCCGGCAAGCTGCCCATGGACGTGATCTCCGAGCTGATGGGGGTTCCCGAGGCGGACCGGGTCCAGGTCCGGGCTTGGGCCGACGGCGTGATGCACCGCGACGAGGGTGTCACCGATGTGCCGCCGGAAGCCATCGAAGCCTCGCTCAACCTGATCGTCTTCTACCAGGAGATGGTGGCCGAGCGGCGCAAGAAGCTCACCGACGACCTGACCTCGGCGCTGCTGGAGGCCGAGATCGACGGCGACCGCCTCGACGACGACGAAGTGCTCGGCTTCATGTTCCTCATGGTGATCGCCGGCAACGAGACCACCACCAAACTCCTTGCCAATGCCGCGTTCTGGGGCCACAAGAACCCCGATCAGCTGGCCCCGGTCTACGACGACGCCGAACTGGTGACGCCGTGGGTCGAGGAATCGCTGCGCTACGACACGTCCAGCCAGATCCTGGCCCGCACCGTGGCCGGCGAGCTGACGCTCTACGACACCACCATCCCGGACGGGGACGTCCTGTTGCTGCTGCCCGGTTCGGCCCATCGTGACGAGCGGGTGTTCGACAACCCTGACGATTACGTGATCGGGCGCGATATCGGTTCCAAGCTCATGAGTTTCGGTAGCGGCGCGCACTTCTGCCTGGGTGCCCATCTGGCCCGGATGGAAGCCCGCGTAGCGCTCACCGAGTTGTTCAAGCGAATCCGCGGATATCAAGTGGACGAGGCCAACGCCGTCCGCGTCCACTCCAGTAATGTCCGCGGGTTCGCTCATCTACCAATGACCGTGGAGACCCGCTGATGCCTCGCTTTGCCCCCCTGCCCGAACGCCGGCCGGCCATCGTGGCAGGCGCCTCCTCCGGGATCGGAGAGGCCGCCGCCATCGAGCTTGCCGCGCATGGCTTCCCGGTCGCGCTCGGCGCCCGTCGGGTCGAGAAGCTCGACGACATCGTCGGCAAGATCAACGCCGAAGGCGGCGAGGCAGTCGGATTCCACCTGGATGTCACCGACCCGAACTCGGTGAAATCCTTTGTCGCACAGTCGACCGATGCACTCGGTGAGATCGAGGTGCTGGTCGCCGGTGCCGGCGACACGTACTTCGGCAAGCTCGCCGAGATCGCAGGCGACGAATTCGACTCGCAGCTGCAGATCCACCTGGTCGGCGCCTTCCGGCTCGCCTCAGCCGTTCTGCCGGGCATGTTGGAGCGGCAGCGCGGCGACCTCATCTTCGTGGGTTCCGATGTGGCGCTGCGCCAACGACCGCACATGGGTGCCTACGGCGCCGCCAAAGCCGCGCTGGTCGCGATGGTCACCAACTTCCAGATGGAGCTCGAGGGCACCGGCGTGCGGGCCTCGATCGTGCACCCCGGCCCGACGAAGACGTCGATGGGCTGGAGCCTGCCGGCCGACAAGATCGGCCCCGCGCTCGAGGACTGGGCCAAGTGGGGCCAGGCCCGACACGACTACTTCCTGCGCGCGGCGGACCTGGGACGCGCCATCACGTTCGTCGCTGAGACACCGCGCGGTGGCTTCATCGCGAACATGGAGCTTCAGCCCGAAGCCCCGTTGGCCGACAACACAGATCGCCAGAAACTCGCACTCGGCGAAGAGGGGATGCCGTCATGACTTCGCGATTCGACGATGCGGCGCGCGCCGCGCGCCGAGGAGGAGTGAGCAAATGACCACCGCTATCGTGCCCCGGGTCTCCGGCGGCGAGGAAGAGCACGGCCATCTCGAGGAATTCCGCACCGACCCAATCGGTTTGATGAAGCGCGTCCGCGACGAGTGCGGCGACGTCGGCTGGTTCCAACTCGTCGACAAGCACGTCATCCTGCTGTCCGGCGCTGGCGCCAACGAGTTCTTCTTCCGGTCCGCCGACGAAGAGCTCGACCAGGCCGCGGCATACCCGTTCATGGCGCCGATCTTCGGCAAGGGTGTGGTGTTCGACGCGAGCCCGGAGCGACGCAAGGAGATGCTGCACAACTCGGCGCTGCGCGGCGAGCAGATGAAGGGCCACGCCGCGACCATCGAGGCCCAAGTGAAGGGGATGATCGCCGACTGGGGCGACGAGGGCGAGATCGAGCTGCTCGACTTCTTCTCCGAGCTGACCATCTACACCTCGACGGCCTGCCTGATCGGCGTGAAATTCCGCAACGAGCTTGACCACCGCTTCGCGGAGTACTACCACGAGCTGGAACGCGGCACCGACCCGTTGTGCTACGTCGACCCCTACCTGCCTATCGAGAGCTTCCAGCGTCGCGACGAGGCCCGCGTCAAACTCGTTGCGCTGGTGCAGGAAATCATGAACCAGCGGCAGGCCAGCCCGCCGAAGGACAAGGCCGACCGCGACATGCTCGACGTGCTCGTGTCGATCAAGGACGAGGACGGCAACTCGCGGTTCACCGCCGACGAGGTCACCGGGATGTTCATCTCGCTGATGTTCGCGGGCCACCACACCAGTTCGGGAACGTCGGCCTGGACGCTGATCGAGCTGATCCGCCACGCGGACGTCTACGCCGAGGTGCTGACCGAACTCGAGGAGCTCTACGCCGACGGCCAGGAGGTGAGTTTCCATGCGCTGCGGTCGATTCCGAAGCTGGACAACGTGGTCAAGGAGACGCTGCGGCTACACCCGCCGCTGATCATCCTGATGCGCGTCGCCCAGGGCGAATTCGAGGTCGAGGGCTTCGGAATTCACGACGGCGACTTCGTCGCGGCGTCCCCGGCGATCAGCAACCGGATCCCCGAGGACTTCCCCGACCCGGACGCGTTCAAGCCCGATCGCTACAACAAGCCCGAGCAGGCCGACATCGTCAACCGGTGGACCTGGATCCCGTTCGGTGCGGGCCGGCACCGCTGCGTCGGCGCGGCCTTCGCGCAAATGCAGATCAAGGCGATCTTCTCGGTTCTGTTGCGCGAGTACGAATTTGAGATGGCGCAGCCGGCGGATAGCTATCACAACGACCACTCCAAGATGGTCGTGCAGCTCGCCAGGCCGGCCAAGGTGCGCTACCGCAAGCGCACCGCGTAAGGAGTAACTCCGATGGGCGGTTTCAGAGTCGAAGTGGATCTGGATTTGTGTCAGGGCCACGCCATGTGCGAACTGGAGGCACCGGACTACTTCCGGGTGCCAAAGCGGGGCAAGGTCGAGATCGTCGACTCCGAACCGCCCGAAGACGCCCGCGACGAAGTCCAGCGCGCGGTCGATATGTGCCCAACGCAAGCACTATTCATCAAAGAGAAGGAAGACTGACAATGTCGTCACACTCGCGTGCAGACCTGGAGGCATGGGTCGACCGCTGGCTGCAGGTCAACAGGGACTGCGAAAAGGCCGGTGACTGGAAGCCGCTGGCCGACTTCTACACCCAAGACGCCACGTACGGCTGGAACATCGGCCCCAAGGAAGACGTGATGTGCGTGGGCGTCGACGAGATCCGCGACGTCGCACTCGGGCTGGAGATGGAAGGCCTGGAGAACTGGGTGTACGAGTACCAGAAGGTGCTCATCGACGAGAAGCAGGGCGAGATCGTCGGCTTCTGGAAGCAGATCGTCAACAAGGGCGACGGCACCCAGGACGAGATCTATGGCATCGGCGGCAGCTGGTTCCGCCTCAACGCCGACGGGCTCATCGAATGGCAGCGCGACTTCTTCGACTTCGGTCACGTCGCGTACATGTTCGGCAAGCTCATCGAGTCCGGCGACCTCAGCGACGGCATGCAGAAGCGCATCGAACGCAGCATCGCCGGCGAGAAGTTGCCCGGCTATTACCCGCTTGGCCAGGCGCCGGTCCCCATCTGGTGACCGGTCAGCACCCAACCAAGCATTTGATTTGTTGCACGCGCTATGCTGGCGCGACAAGGGTGCCGTGTGGCACTCGTCACCACCGCTGCCGGACTGAATCGGGTCGGGCAGTTAATTTCAAAGGCGAAATGGGGTCAGGTCCAACGTGAAGACAAAAGGCGCTCTGATCTGGGAGTTCAACCAGCCGTGGTCCATCGAGGACATCGAGATTGGTGACCCCGTCAAGGACGAGGTCAAGATCCAGATGGAAGCGGCGGGCATGTGCCACTCCGACCACCATCTGGTCACCGGCGGCATCCCGATGGCCGGCTTCCCGGTGCTGGGTGGGCACGAGGGCGCGGGCATCGTCACCGAGGTCGGCCCCGGCGTAGAAGACCTCGCCCCGGGCGACCACGTGGTGCTCTCGTTCATCCCGTCCTGTGGGCAGTGCCCGACCTGCCAGGCCGGCATGCGCAACCTGTGCGACCTGGGCGCGGGGCTGCTCGCCGGCGCCGCGGTGTCCGACGGGACGTACCGCATCCAGGCGAAGGGCCAGAACGTCTTCCCGATGACGCTGCTGGGCACCTTCTCGCCGTACATGGTCGTGCACCGCAGCTCGGTCGTGAAGATCGACCCGTCCATCCCATTCGAGGTCGCCGCCCTGGTCGGTTGCGGCGTCACCACCGGCTACGGTTCGTCGGTTCGCACGGCTGACGTCCGGCCGGGACAAGACGTCGCCATCGTCGGCGTCGGCGGTGTCGGCATGGCGGCGCTGCAGGGCGCGGCGAACGCCGGCGCTCGCTACATCTTCGCGATCGACCCGGTGGAGTGGAAGCGGGATCAGGCATTGAAGTTCGGCGCCACCCACGTCTACCCCGACATCATGGCCGCGATGGCGGGCATTGCCGAGGTCACCTACGGCCTGATGGCCCACAAGGTCGTCGTTACCGTCGGCGAGCTGCTCGGTGCCGACATCGACAACTACCTGAACATCACCCAAAAGGGTGGCACCTGCGTGCTGACCGCCATCGGCAGCCTGATGGACACCAACGTGACGCTGAACCTGGCGATGCTGACCCTGATGCAGAAGAACCTGCAGGGCACCATCTTCGGCGGCGGGAACCCGCAGTACGACATCCCGCAGCTGCTGTCGATGTACAAGGCCGGCAAGCTGAACCTGGACGACATGATCACGCGCCAGTACAAGCTGGAGCAGATCAACGACGGCTACCAGGACATGCTGGACGGCAAGAACATTCGCGGCGTTATCCGGTTCACCGACGCCGACCGGTAACCCGACCGGTCCTGGGTGACCAACTTTCCGCACCTCCTGGCGCCGGGGCGAATCGGCGCCATGGAGGTGCGCAACCGGGTCGTCATGTCTCCGATGGAGACGATGTACGGGACGCCCGACGGGTTGCCGTCGGAACGCACCCGCGACTACTTTGCCGCGCGCGCGAAGGGTGGCGTCGGGCTGATCACGTTGGGCGCCACCGGCGTCGACCATCAGCATCCGGAGACGCCCGGCGGCCTGCACCTGGCGACTGACGACGCGGTCGCGGCCCACCGGGCGCTCGTGGAGGTGGTGCACGAGCACGGTGCCAAGATCCAGCCGCAGATCGTGCACGCGGGCCCAGATGGGTTGGGGCCGGAGATGTTCGGCGTGGATTCGGTGGGGCCGTCGGTGATCCCGTCGTATCTCACCGGCCGGCCGTCCCACGAGATCAGCAAGCATCAGCTCACCGCGGTGTTCGACTTGTTCAAGGCGGCCGTCCGGCGGGCCGCCGAAGCCGGCTACGACGGGATCGAGCTGCACGCCGCGCACGGCTACATGCTGCTGGGTTCTTTCCTTGCCCCGCAACGCAATCGGCGCACCGACGAATACCGGGGCGACTCGGCGCAGGGGCGCGTGCAAGTGGTGCTCGAGGCGCTGGCCGCGATTCGGTGCGAGATCGGCGACGCGCTACCGATCACGTTGCGCGTCTCCGGCTACGAACGGGTGGCTGGCGGGCGGCCGATCCACGAAACCGCCGGAATGGCACCCGAATTGGTGGCCGCCGGCGTCGACGCGTTCCACGTTAGCGGCGGCGTGATCGATCGGCTGGTCACCGGCATGGTCAACAGCGCCGACGACGGCGACGCGCTCAATGTGGGCGCCGCGGCGGCGGTGAAGCAGGTGGTGGACGTGCCGGTCATCGTTGTCGGCCGGATCCACGACCCCGACCGGGCCGAGCGCATCCTCGCCGAGGGACGTGCCGACTTCATCGCCATGGGGAGACCGCTGCTGGCCGACCCGGAGCTGCCACGCAAGATCCAAGCCGGCCAATCGCAGCGGGTCCGCAAGTGCATCTCCTGCGAAAACTGCATTGACGCAATGGAACAGCGTTTCTCGGTCGACTGCGCGGTCAACCCGCGCACCGGCAAGGAGCGCGAACTGTCCGCGCCGCCGGCGTCTCGCCCCAAGCGGGTGGTGGTGGTTGGCGGCGGACCGGCCGGGCTGGAGGCCGCCCGGGTGGCGGCCAGACGCGGCCACGACGTCACCCTCTTCGAGCGCGCCCACCAGCTGGGCGGTGCGCTGCGCTGGGCGTCGGTTCTGCATCCGGAGAACCAGCCGTTCCTGCGATATCTGCGCGACGAGATCAAGCTCAGCTCCGCGAAAGTGCAGCTAGGCCATGCCGTTTCGGTCAGCGACGTGGTGGCGCAGGCGCCCGATGCCGTGGTGGTGGCCACCGGCGGTCACGTCGCCGTGCCGGCGATTCCGGGCTGCGAGCTCCCGCACGTGCACACCGGACCGGGACTGCGTGAACTGCTGGGCGGGCACGCCGGAGCGAGCGACCCGGCCTGGCAGCGGCTGGGCGCGTCGGTGCTGGGCGGCTGGCGGCAGCGCCTGGTCCGCCCCGCCGCGGTCCGGCTGGCCACCCGCGCGTGGATGCCGGTGGGTCGCCGCGTGGTCATCATCGGCGGCGACCTGGTGGCCCTAGAGCTGGCCGAGTTTCTGGCCGGCCGCGACCGGCTGGTGTCGATACTCGAAGCGGGCAAAGACATTGCCCCGGAAGTCGGCAACAAGCGCAAGACCGAACACATGGATCGCCTGGACCGGCTGGGCGTCACCGTGCACGTCCGGACATCGGTCGAACGCATCACCAACGACGCCGTCGTGTTCGCGCCCGCGGGTGGCGGCACGCGGGCGCTGCCCGCCGACAGCGTCGTGATCGCCGGGTCGGTCGAAGCCGACACCACGCTGTTCGACGACCTGAAAGCCGCCATGCCCGGCGCCGACGTGCACGCCGCGGGCGACTGCGGCGGCATGGGCCTGATCCGCAAAGCCACCGAGGAGGGTGCACGCGCCGCGTGCGCCATATGAAGAAGACAGGAGAACAACGATGACCCAAACCACCCAATCCCCCGCTCTGACGGCGTCCCAATCGTCCTGGCGTTGCGCGCAGGGCAAGGACCGCGAGGGCTGGCTTGCGCTGATGACCGACGACGTCGTCATCGAGGACCCGATCGGCAAGTCCGTCACCAATCCCGACGGCACCGGCGTGCGCGGCAAGGCGGCCGTCGGCGAATTCTTCGACAACAACATCGCGCAGAACCAGCTGACCATCACCTGCGAGGAGACCTTCCCGTCGAGCACGCCCGACGAGATCGCTCATATTCTGGTGCTGCAGAGCAAGTTTGAGGGCGGCATCACCAGCAAGGTGCGCGGTGTGTTCACCTACAAGGTCAACGAAGCCGGGCTGATCACCAACATGCGCGGGTACTGGAACCTCGACGTGATGGAGTTCGGCAAGGAGGACTGAGTCCGGGTCCCCGGATCGCCGAACCTATGCTGGGGCCATGGCGTCGATCTTCACCAAGATCATCAACCGTGAACTACCCGGCCGTTTCGTTTATGAGGACGACGACGTCGTCGCGTTCCTCACGATCGAACCGATGACGCAGGGGCACACGCTGGTCGTGCCCCGCGCGGAAATCGATCAGTGGCAGGGAGTCGAGTCCGGGGCGTTCAACCGGGTGATGTCCGTGAGCCAGTTGATCGGCAAGGCGGTGTGCAAGGCGTTCCACGCCGAGCGCGCCGGATTGATCATCGCCGGGCTGGAGGTTCCCCACCTGCACGTGCACGTGTTCCCCACGCGCAGCCTCGGCGACTTCGGCTTCGCCAACGTCGACCGCAACCCGTCACCGGAATCCCTGGACGCGGCGCAGGCCCAGATCAAGGGCGCACTCGAGCAACTGACCTAGCCCACCTGGGCGGGCACGTCGCTGATCCGCGGCAGCGTGACGCGGAAGCAACAACCTTCGCCGGGTGCGGTTTTCACGGTGACAGCGCCGCCGTGCGCGTGCACCAACGAGTCGACGATGGACAGCCCCAGTCCGGTACCGCCGCTGGCCCGCGCACGCGACGAGTCGGTGCGATAGAACCGCTCGAATATCCGCGACGCATCCTGCTGGCTCATGCCGGGCCCGCGGTCGGCCACCTCGATCACCGCGTCGTCACCGTCGGTGCCCACCCGTACGACGACGTCGGCGGTGGTCGGCGTGTGCTGCAGCGCGTTGGCCACCAGGTTGCTGAGCACCTGGCGGATGCGCGGCTCGTCGCCGAGCACCTCCGGGGTGCCCGGGCCGTCGAGGACTTCCATACTCACCGCGCGTTTGGGGTCGATGGCCTGCGCGTCGTGCACGGCGTCGCTGGCCAGCGCCAGCAGGTCCACCCGATGGTGTTCCAGCGGCCTTTGCACATCCAGCCGGGCCAGCAGCAGCAGGTCGTCGACGAGCAGGCCCATCCGGCTGGCTTCGCTTTCGATCCGCGACAGCAACATCGCCACGTCACGCGCGGCGCCTTGGCGATACAGCTCGGCGAACCCACGGATGGTGGTCAGCGGAGTGCGCAGCTCGTGGCTGGCGTCGGTGATGAACCGCCGCATGCGTTCCTCTGAACCGCGGGCCGTCTCGGCCGACGACTCCGAAGAAGCCATCGCCTGCTGAATCTGGGCGAGCATGCCGTTGAGCGCCAGGGAAAGCCGGCCGACCTCGGTTCGGGGATCACGTTCGGGGACTCGGCGATCGAGCTGACCGGAAGCGATTGCCGCAGCGGTCTTTTCGACCTCGGACAGCGGTCTGAGGCTTCGCTGCACCACCGCGAAGCCAGCGATTCCGACCACCACGAGGACGACTACCCCGATACCGACCTGCAACCAGACCAGTGAGCGCACCGTGTGCTCGAGATCGGACAGGTCGATCGCGACCGTGATCAGGCCGTGGGCTCCGCGTACCGACACCGCTCGCCACTGGATGTCGGACCCGTTGACGGACGGCAGCGTGATCGGGTTGGGGCCGACGTCGTTGTTGGCGGGCAGCGCGGGCTCGGCATTGCGGTCGTTGATGGCGGTGAACGGAGTTCCGTCGGTGCTGATGCCGCGCACGTAGAACTTCGAGGGCGGTCGGCTGGGATCGGGGCCTCCGTAGAGCGGCGGTGATTGCTTGCGGGGGGCCTGCGCCCAGCCCTTGGACGCGTCCAGCAGCGTCTGGTCGATGCGGCTGATCAGGCTGTGCCGCAGGATCGAGGTGACCATGACGCCCGAGGCCGCCAGGCCGCAGGCCACCAGAACCAGGGTCGCGGCGACCAGACTCACCCGCAGTGGCAGTCCTCGCCGGGGCTGATTGGGCATACCTTTTATCTCGCTCTACTCGGGCGCGGTCTTACCGGGGCTCCCGCAGCACGTAACCCACTCCGCGCAGGGTGTGCAGCAGCCGCTTTTCACCGGTGTCGATCTTGCGGCGCAGATACGACACGTAGGACTCGACGACGTTGACGTCGCCGCCGAAGTCATAGCGCCAGACGTGATCGAGGATCTTCGGCTTGCTCAACACCGTGCCCGCGTTGATCACGAAGTAGCGCAGCAACGTAAATTCGGTGGGCGACAACGACACTGGCTCGCCGGCCTTCCACACCTCGTGGGTTTCCTCGTCGAGTTCGATGTCGGCGAACGTCAGGCGAGCGTTGCGCGGTTCGGCGCCGCCCTTGCCGGCGCGGCGCAGGATGACCCGAAGCCGGGCGACGACCTCCTCCAGGCTGAACGGCTTCGTCACGTAGTCGTCGCCGCCGAGGGTGAGGCCCGCGATCTTGTCCTGCAGGGAGTCGCGGGCGGTCAGGAACAACGCCGGGGCGTCGATGCCGTCGGCCCGCAGCCGACGCAGCACGCCGAACCCGTCCATGCCGGGCATCATCACGTCGAGGATCACCGCGTCGGGCCGGGCCTCCCGGGCCCGGTCGAGCGCTTGGGCGCCGTTGGTCGCCGTCGCGACCTCGAATCCCTGGAACTTCAGGCTCACCGAAAGCAATTCGACGATGTTGGCCTCGTCGTCGACCACGAGAACGCGTGCCTCAGGCTGGTTTTCGGTTGGGGTAGCCGCGGTCATCTGTTCACACTTTCGTCACTAGTTTGTACGTTACCTCCACAACCATTGTGTAGTTGCTGTGAGGCTGTTGCGAACCGTCTGCAAGTAGTCTGCCAGAAATCATCGCATCGGCTTTGACCAGGCTGGGTTTAGATGCGGCGCGTCGTGCATAAACTCGGAACTATGAATCTCGCGAAGAGCGTCGTGGCAGCGGCAACCGCTCCGGCGCGCGTGGGGTTGGCCGCCGCGGAGGCGAGCCTGAACCTGGCGGGCGCGGCGGTGGGGGTGGCCAAGCGTTCCCTGGGCGACGCCGGGGATGCCGGGACGAACGCCGTGACCTCCATGCTGGGAATCGACGACGCGATCGTGCGCGCCAACCGGATCGCCCGGCTGCTCGACGACGATGCGCCGCTGGGACGCGCGGTGGCGCCCGACGGCCCGATCGATCGCCTGCTGCGACCGGGCGGCGTCGTCGACCTGTTGACCTCGGAGGGCGGCTTACTCGACCGGCTCACCGCCGAGGGCGGCGGGCTGCATCGCGCACTGCAGACCGACGGGCTGGTCGATCAGCTGCTGGCCGAGGAGGGGCTGATCGACCGGGTGTTGTCCGAGGACGGACTGGCCGAGCGACTGCTCGCCGACGGCGGGCTCATCGACAAGCTGACTGCCAAGCACGGTCCGCTGGACCAGCTCGCCGACGTTGCCGACACCCTGGCCCGACTGACGCCGGGGATGGAGGCGCTCGAGCCGGCCATCGCCACCCTGCAGGACGCCGTCAGCGCGCTGACGATGGTGGTCAACCCGCTGAGCAACATCGCCGACCGCATCCCGCTGCCCGGCCGCCGCCGCTCGCCGTCCCGGTCGCCGTCGCGCCCGGTGCCCTCACAGCGCATCATCGAAGGCGACGTGTGACCCGTTAGGCTGGCAGCCGATTTACCCGGCCTCCTTAGCTCAGTGGTAGAGCACTCGCCTTGTAAGCGAAAGGTCGTCAGTTCAATCCTGACAGGGGGCTCCACGCCGATCTAAAACTGACGGACATGGCTCGACGCCGACATCCCCTCACTGCTCAAACCCGTGTGACGTGGCCGCCCGAAGGGTGTTCGAAGGAGGCAGCCGGGCGAGCGTAACGGCTGCACGACAGTACCGTCGGGCCAGTCGGCTGGTGTGGTCCCTAGGCGGACCAGTACTCCAACATCGGCTCGCCCTCAACAGGGTTAAACCCGGATGACGACCAGCGACCCGGAGTGGCCGATTACTGCACACCGTTGTTGGCCACAACGACGCCCGCTCCGGCTCTAACTGGATCCTCGGTTTCGACGGGATGGTCGTGTCTTGACCAAGAGTCCGTCGGTGGAACCCTATCGAACCCGTACGCCGGCCAAGCCAACGACAGGCGCCTTATCGATAGGCGAGGCAACAGCTGGCTACGGCTTTGCAGCTCCGTCTAAACGGCAAGCATCTCTGATGTCTGGCCAGAGATACCGCAATTTGTCTGCCCGCCAATACTTTTCGACGAGTCGGTCGCGAGGGTTCGTTACCTCCCGGCGACAAGCGGCTTGTTGCCGCCAGAAGTTGGCTGGCCGAGCCGAGCCGCCGAGCCGAGTAACTCTGGCCGCTCAATAGGAATGGCGGCGGCCGCAACAGGCCGACGACGAGCAGGATGACGCCGAGGACCAAAACAACATGGGCGAAGGCGAAGGTAGGGAACAGGATCGGGAGGAGGAGGAGCCCCGTTCGGGCGGAGGGCCGCTTGGGTGTGTGTTGAAGGCGTCATTTAGCTTGGGCCCCGGCCAGTTTGGCATTACCCAGGCCAGATCGACGCGTCCTTCGTGCGCGGCCGGGTTGTAATCCCGGCTTCGTCTGCATAGTTGTTTCTCGTTCGGTCGCCGGTCACGTGGTCAAGGAAAGAGCGGCACGTGGGCGGATATCGGAAGCTGCGGCGCGAGCGAACGCTCATGAAGTTCAGCGGCGTACAGCCAAACTCTTCCGGACTGGCTGAAGGACCTAGCAACAGCAATGCTCCCCCTTCGGAGACCTCCGGCACTTGACCGCCGAGCGCGGTGCAGGCGTCGTCGCCGCCCCGGTTTTTGCTTGTTCAAATATCCACCAGCCCAATTAGTTTGACAGTTCGTCTTGATATTGACGTGCACGGTCTATCGCTGAGCCCAGACTCACCCGGGATTCATGAGGTTGTTGGTCGCTGCGCACAGTCCCAACGGGCGGTGCTGCGTCGCTACTTCCCCGCTTCGTGTGCCCCGCCTTCGGAATCCCACGACGACTGGGCCGCAACCATCTCTTTGCGCCCTACCGTGCGTGCTCTACCTGCACGGAGTACTTCGTGGATGGTCAAGTACTGCGTGTCGCTAGCTGCTCGCGTTGATGTGCCCACGGCGGCATCGTTGCCGCTAATACCCGCTTCGGCGTTGTACGTCATGATCGTCTCCTGTCGGCCCACTAACGCGGGCTCATGGGCGGTGTTCACCTGCATTGCAAATCGGGTGATCTTGAATGGCGTGGAGGTGGCTAATGGCGGATCGTGGCACTATGGCGACCGCGGCTGCTCATGGGGTCGCGCGCCGATTTCTGGTGTTCGAGTTGCCGGATCAGCTCGCGCTTTGCTTCGTTGAGAGCGGGGGTGATGTCCGGGTTCTCAGCGACCGCTACTAGCGGCGCACAGCCGGGCAAGCTCGTACGCAAAGTGACGCGTTGCTCCTTGCCGCCGCGGTCCTGCAACGACACTTCCACATCAATGTCGCGCGGATCCCATCGTCCCAGCAGGTGCGGACCAAGCGTCGACAACGTCTCCAATACATGCGGGTGCTCCTTTTCGTGGAAGCCAGCACCTACATGAAGGACATTCTCGCCGAAGGTATCTCGTTGTTCGTCGTCGGACTTCATTGCGATCGTTCTCCTTTGGCCCAGGGGTGTCATGCACGGCCTCGGCGGCATTCCCGCACGGGTGGTCGGGGCTACCCAGGCGAAGTGTGTAAAACCCTTGGGGACCTTGCCTATTGGAATCAAAGTGTTTCCGTGTGTTCCCGAGGAAATCGGATTCGACCACCGCAGGCCACAGGCGGCCCCCGACTACGTAACTCTGGCGGCTCGGGCGGCGCACTCGAAGATGCTGTTCTGTGCGATCTGTCTCGCGGCGCTCGTCACATCACCGCCGGATCGTGGGTGTGTGGATACTCTCCAGGGTGGGTGTTGGTATCGCTGAGCAGGGGGTGAGCCGCGGTGGCGAGGTGCGCCGGGTTCAACGAGACCCGGCTGTGGGTTGTGGTTCGTCGTGGGCGACCGCGCTGGTGTCAGAGGTTGGGGACGCCGGGTCTAGCGTGTCTGCACGGTCCCATTGCTCGTTGAGGTGCTCGCGCGAGGTGACCGCTTCACCGCGGTGCACGGCAGCTTGTTGTTGCAGGCCGGAGGCGTGAGCCGCTTTGACGTCGGCTTCGGCCTGGGCGGCACGGGCTTTGGCGGCGGTCTCCTCGGCGAGGGCTTCGCGTTGTTTGACGTACAGCGTTTCCTGCTGAGCGTCCTCGCGAATTTTGCCTGCTTCGATGCGGCGATGTTGGTTGCGTTTGTTGCGCGCCGCCCACGTCAGCGCTGCGATGAGCAGGATGGCCACGACCGCGGCGATGACGATCAAAACAATTGTGCTGGTTGCCATGTCGGCTCCTTATGTTGGTGAAGCGGTGTCGATGGTCGCGTTGCGGCCAGCCGGAGTTTCGTCCGGCCACGCGGCGAGTAATCATGAGCCGTCGACCGGATTGGGCCGGCGTGCAGGGGGTCTAGTAGTAGTGGCGGCGTCCGCCGATGGCGTGTCCCGTCCGTCCCGCGACCAGCAGTACCAGGCCGACGATGAGCAGGATGACCCCGACGACGAACAGCAGATGGGCGAAGGCGAAAGTCGGGACGAGGCTGGGGAGGATGAGTCCCAAGACGATGAGGACGATTCCGAGAACGATCATGGGTGTTTACCTAGTTTCGATGGTTGTGCAGAAATACATGGGAAGTGGGGGTCAGTGCTTGAAGACGTCTTTGACTTTTGCCCCTGCCTGTTTGGCGTTGCCCTTGGCCTGATCGGCGCGGCCCTCGGTGCGCAGCCGGGTGTTGCCGGTGGCGCGGCCAAAAACCTTCTTGGTGGCACCTTTGGCGGCTTCGGCTTTGTGGGCGAGCTTTTTGGCGATGCTCATGACGGATTCCTTCATTTCTTCGGTGATGCCAGGCCGCGACGGCGGGCTGAGCGATCTCAAGCGACGCGGTCTATTCACTGGGCTACGTCGACGTGCGTGTGGTCGATCGTTTGCCGACGACGCGCCCAGCGAGCGAGCGGGGAAACCCTTTCCCCGCCGGGAGTACCTGCTGTCGAATCCGACGCCGATGCGGTGTGCGTGCCGGGTTGGCCTTCAAGTAGAAGGGCACGGTCACGGTTCACAAATGCCGTCTCGCGCTGAGAGCGTGCAAGCTCGCGGCGGGCATCGCGCCCACGGTTGGCACTGCGCCGGGCGCCGGCCAACAACACACTCAGACCCAGGATCCCCACGGCGCCGACCACGATCCCAGACAGGAACAACGTGCCGGTCGACCCGGTCACGTGATAGCCGAGCACGGAAAAGTTCTCGGCCAACGGATGAGCGGCTCCGGCATTGCCCAGCACCCCGATGGTCCCGACAATTACGGCGACGAACAGAATGACCAATCCGACGATGACGATCATGGCAAGCCTCTAATTCCGTGCTAGAGCCCCCAGTACACACCCAGCTAGACCGTATGTCAACAGCGTTGACAGACACCGTTGGTCTACAGTGACTTCGGACGAAGAGGAGGTGCTCCGATGGAAGAGCCGACTGTTCCCGATATGACTGCTGACGGTGCAGGCCCCTCCGTGACAGCCGGCGCCTCAGACGGCCGCCAGATCAGCCGCGGGCTCATCCTGCAGACTGCGCTAGATATCGTCGACCGCGACGGTGTGGATGGCCTATCCATGCGCCGCCTCAGCGATGCTGTAAATCGCGACACGACGGTGCTCTACCGGCACCTACCCAACAAAGCCGCCGTCCTCGACGGCGTCGCTGAACTCGTCCTCAGCCAGCTCACGGTGGACACCACCGACGCGGACTGGGCCGCTCAGCTGCGCACTGTCGCCCACGCCTTCCGGCGCCTCGCGCTAGCGCACCCCAACGTCGTGCCGTTGTTGGTAACGCGGCCGCTAGCCACTCCACTCGGACAACGACCGCCCGGAACGCTACGACCGCTCGAAGACGTCCTCACGCTGCTCGTCGCTGCCGGGTTCCCCGGCGAGGACGCCCTGCACATCTACCGCGTTCTCTTCGCCTACCTGCACGGTCACGTCGTCAACGAACTGCAAGAGATCGTCGAACGACCCGAAGAAACAGACCACGTTCTGCGACTCGGTCTGCACCGACTGTCGATCACCGAATTCCCCCACCTACGTGCTCTCGCCGCAGCCCTCGCCTCCTACGACGGCGCCGCCGAACTCGACCGAGGCCTCGACCTGGTTCTCGCCGGCCTCGCCGAAACTCTCACTCAACCAGCGAGAACACCCCCAACCACCTGAGCGACGCCGACCACCGCGACCGATAGCCTGAAGCGGCCCAAGCGATTCTGGTCCGCGGACCGTGATGGCCCGCCCCAACGCTCGCGAAAACGAACGAATTTTGCCGACGCGGTGATAGGGACGACTTGGCGCTACAGAGGCTCTGGTGTCGACGGGCGCGAGTATCACCACCCGCGCCGACATTAACGCCCCGTCGAGAAAGGAATTTGTCGCGGCGGCCATCTCGCGCCGTAGTTGGCCTCGACTGCGGACGAGACACGGAGGACAATTCTGGACAGGACAATAAGGTCGACATTACGGAGTTCGTGGACCGGGGGGCAGTGGTTGGACGAGGACCGGAGTGAAAAGCCAGCAGCGCGAAGCGATTCTTCAGGAGGTGGTCGGCGTGGTTGAGCGTGAACAGCAGGTGATGTGCGTTCGTCGCATCGGCCGACGCTCCGGTGGACGCCTACGATGTCGCCGCCGCCTGGCCTGACGCTGGCCGATGAGCGGGGCAGCTCGGCAGATGCTGCCGTCTCCGGAAAAGGGAAGTCCATATCTCTGGCTGGGCAATCACCTAGACCGCCTGGAATTCCGGCTGATGTTCGAGACGCTGGTGGTCCCGAATCAAGCGCATCGCGCTGGCGGGGGAACGTCGCAGGGTGCGTAGCAACTTCGCGAACGGGATCCAGCGGTTCCCAATCCACGTGACCACTCACTGACGGGAGTAACCGTGCGTGCGCTGTGTGTCTTGCACGACGCCGTGTCGTCCACCGGCCTGATCGGCGACGCGCTGTCCGATCGGAGCTGGAAGGTGGATGAATTCCTGGTGGTGCCTGCCGATCAACATTACTCACCCAACATCGAGGTGTCGTTTCCGGACGGTTCGAACTACGACCTCCTGGTGGTGCTGGGCGCGCCGTGGGCCGCCTATGACGACGCGGGCATCGGCCGATGGCTAATACCCGAGCTACGGTGGCTGTCCGGGGCGGTCGCGGCCGGCGGCGCCGTACTCGGCATCTGTTTCGGCGCCCAGGTACTGGCGCGGGCACTGGGCGGTTCGGTTGCCCGGTCCGACGACCCGGAAGTCGGTTGGGTGTGTATCGATTCCGACGTACCGGCGCTGATCCCGGCCGGCCCGTGGTTCCAATGGCACAACGACAGTTTCACCCCGCCGCCGGGCGCGATCGAATTGGCTAGGAATGCCGCTGCGGTGCAGGCATACCGGGTCGGCCGCAGCCTGGGCGTGCAATTCCATCCGGAGGTAACCACGGCCGGAATCAAGCGCTGGTTGGACAACGGGGAAGCTAGGCGAGCCCACCCCCACGTCGTAGATCGAGCGGAACTGCTCGCAGAGGCTGGCCGGCAGGCCGCCGCGGCACGCGGCCGCGCAGACGCGCTCGTCGCGGGCTACCTAGACCGGGTATTTCGGTTGTAACGATGGGAACTCTTGCGCTGGCCCCATTGTTCAGGCCGAAGTACAGATAGCTGTGCTCGGCATGGCGCCACGATGGCTCCGCTGGCGAGGTCGAACTCGAACGTGATGCCGCGTCCCGGCAATTCCTCCGCGCCCGGAAACTGCCACCACCAAACCCCAACTTAGCGCTCGGCACCATTCGGATCGAACGGGCGACTGCGTACCGCCATCTGAAGAGTTGATGCCGAGCGGGCCACGAGTTGTGGTTGGCGACAAGAAGCAGAACTATCTGAGGGATACCGTTTCCGTTAGGTTTGGGGACATGGCGGCTGGTTCCGATGGTGGAGATGTGCAGCGCCGGGCCGGCTGGTTGCCACCGGATCAGGACGATTTGGAGTCCTGGCTTGAGGGCCACCGGGAGCGGGTGGAAGCAAAGGGTGAGCAGGTAGCGCTGCATCCCGTGCTTACTGAGTTCCAAAAGTTGATAGACACCGACCCGGTGGTGCGGTTGTACGTCACCGAGATGATCGCCCAAGTGCCGCGAACCAAGCGGTACCGCAGACGGCACCTGCATAGTGTGTCGCAGCTGGTGCGCCTGATCAATGAGGTCTTGACCATGGCGCCCGAGTTCGGCGAGAACGTGGTAACCATCCCGCTGGGCGCGATCTTGGACTGGGCGACGTCAACCCCGGCGGGGTTGGCCGCTTTCCGCGACCCACGGATCAACGCGATGCTGAAGAAGATCCTGACCGCGTGGTGTGAGTTCCTCAGCGGCCCCGACTCGCTGTACGTGCTCAACGACTCGCCCACCGGCTGGAAGTGTGCTGCGGCCCAACGGGCGGTGGGGATCGAGCAGTATGAACACGACCCGCACGACGAGCACTGGGGCTTTGTCTCCTGGAATGATTTTTTCACCCGACGCTTCACCGACGGTGCACGCCCGGTCGCCTCACCAGAGGACGACACGGTGATCGTCAGTGCCTGTGAGTGCACGCCGCACCGGATCAGCACCGACGTTCAGCGCCAGGACCGGTTCTGGATCAAGAGCCGACCGTATTCGCTGCAGGACATGCTGGCCAATGACGAGTCGGTCGATCAGTTCGTCGGCGGGACCGTCTATCAGGGCTTTCTGAGCGCCACCAATTACCACCGGTGGCACAGTCCGGTCGCCGGGACGATCGTGCGGGCGTTCCTGAAGGAGGGCACCTACTACTCCGAAACCGACTCGCAGTCCTACCTGGCCCATGTCGCCGCGCGGGCGATCTTCCTCATTGAATGCGATGATCCGGTCATCGGCCTGCTGGCCTTCGTGCCGGTCGGCATGGTGGAGGTCTCCTCCTGCAACATCCACCCGAACATCACCCCGGGCTACCACGTCGCCAAGGGTGAAGAACTCGGTTACTTCCAGTTCGGCGGCTCCACGCACTGCCTGGTCTTTCGCCCCGGCGCGGTCGCCGACTTCACCCTCGCCGCTATCCCGCAGCCACAAAACCCCCGCCCGCCGCTGGTGCGAGTCCGATCACAGCTCGCCACCGCCACACCAGTGCGTGAAGCCGGGAAGACTGGGACCTGAGCGGGCTTGTCCAGCCAGGTTCGCCCAACCCCGACCACGCTAATTGGCGGGCGGTCCCCACGCTTAGACATGTTCAAGGCCCGCGTCCTACAAACATCGCCCTGGCTTCACGCTGCAAATTCCTACGATTCGCCGCGCTGGAGGCGGGTGAGTAGCATCGCGTCGTCCTGCGACATTCCGTCGATGTGCTCGCCATCCCAGGCCATGTCTCCGGCGATGGCCACTACCTTGCCCATGTGCTCGCGGAAACTCTGGCCGACGGAATGGCAGAACGCCAGCGTCGAGTACAGCGTGGGCAGCGGATCGCGCCAGCCACTGCCCGCGTCTCGTACCTGCGCGAGGTCGCCGATCGTCGCGGGCAGGCGGTCCAAACGATCAGCGAAGCCGTCGGCCAGCACGGCGAAAGCGAGCTGTACTCGGCGCCCGGGCCCGAGCACGAACGTCTCGGGCCGGGGGGCGAACAGCGCCGCCGCCAGCTCTTCTTGGGGCATCAGCAGCAGGCCGTCGGTAGCGCGTGGATTGCACTCCACGAAGGTAAGGCCGTCATCGGTAATCAGGAAGTCGAAGGAGATCTGGCCCGTGTAGTCCAGCTCGGCCACGATCGGCTCGATCAGCTTCAGCGACTCAGTCGCATCGATAGCCTCAAACTGGATGCCACTGCTGTGCTTCCGCTGCCGAGGGATTCGGTACATCAGATGGGCACTGACGCGGCCCTGGTGAGCGGTGCTGTAGGTACAGACCGTCTCACCTTCCACGAAAGGCTGCACCAGCCAGGGCGACGCTCGCGTGGGTTGGACCTCGTATATCTCCAGCGCGCCGGCCAGCGGACCAGTGTTGGTCAGACAGCAGGCCCCGCCGCGCGAGAACGCGGCGCGCGCGAAGTACCTTTCGAAGTGATCGATGGCCTCACCCAGCTCGCCACCGGAGGTCACTAGGACCGTCTCGGCGATCGGAAGCCCGAGCTGCTTGACCAGCCCCGCGAACGCCCCCTTGTGATGCAGACGGGCCAGCGTGGCGAACGGCGAGGCAAAGATCTTCGTGACCCGACTGAGCCGCTCGATCTGAGCGGAAATGTAGAAGACCTCTTCGAAAGTCGGGATGATCACGTCGATCTCGTACTCGCCGACGATCCGCTCAAGCTCGGCGAGAAAGCCCGCGGTGTCGCTGCTCGGCGATGGATAGACGAAACGACCCGCCAGGTATTTCGAATGGTTCCCCGGCGACAGCGTGTGGTCGTCGGCGGCATAGATCACGCAGCCCTCAGCCGCGAGCTTGCGCACCATGCCCAGCGCGAACGGCATCCGCGAGCTGGTGATCAATACCTTCATGGGTCCATCTTGGTTCAAACCGCCACGTAAGAACAGGCGCGAACAAGAGTCGCAGGGGCTGCCTAGCGCAGGGCTCCGGCGTCTGAGGTCAAACTCGATCACCGGTCGGTTCTCATCCGAGCATGAAATCCGTGGCACAAGCCCGCATCGGCGTCGTCGGAGAGTGTCAGCCGACCTTCGAACCGCACGCCGCCATCCGCCCGGCTGTCGATCACGCAGAGCCTGCAGACCCGGCCTGTCCGCCGGTTGTGTCGGAGTCAGATCGCCCTCTTAGGGGACTGCGTTGCTGCGCAACACTTTTCAGATGGTAATACGATGGTTGCTGATCGCTAATGTTGTTTTTTCCGCCAACTACGCAACACCTGCAGCAACCACCACACTGGTCATGTCGTGGCCATGGGCGACTTCGCCATCGGCCATTGATGAAGCCGTCGCTCCCGCTTCGTCGAAGACGCGCTTGACGATCACCATGGTGACGGGTTCGCCGGTCCGTTGGGGTTCTTCGTAGACGGCGACGGCGAGCTTGTAGGCGCTAGATGAGAACCTCTCTCATTCCTCTAGAGCATCGGGATTTAGCACGTAGGGCGTGAACATCACGACTTTTCACACGCGGGTTGAGAGTTCCCACTACTATCAAATATACTGTGCAACAACGTATTTCGCGTCACATAATACAAAAGTCACGGTGCTTTTCAACGTTGTTCACGCGTCAGACACGGTTCCGGTGTGCCGGTTTCGCGGCCGAAATCGCCTGACCAGCAAACTTTTCGAGCCTCCTACGGTTCGCCACCAAGACCGCACTGGACGCTAGGGTAGGTTTTCGCCGTCCCCCGAAGGGCCGTCAGAACAGTTCAACCGACTCTGAACAGAGGCTCCCACTTTCAGTAACTGTCGAGCCTGACCCAATTGTCTGCCCGCCAGTATTACTCGTGAGTTGGTCGCGGGAGGTCGCTACCTGACCGAGCTCCGCCATACCTGCGCTGAATAATCTTGCTGGAACTGGCATCTACACCGAAGCCCGGCGCCCGAGTCTTTGAGCAACCGTCACGAGGTGGTTGTCAACAGTCGCCGTGCACGAGTCAAATCAGCAGCAGCTGCGCGGGCTGACGAAGGTAGTTGGTCGCTATGAGCAGTCCAACCGGCGTAGTGTCAAGAGTGCTGAGCATTTCAGCTGGTCTGGGATGAGTTTGGCCGTCCGCCGCCTAACTCAAGGAGTATCGGCTCCGAGCCCTCACACGCCACGATCAAATGCACGTCGGGTCACCCATGACCGCATCCCTTGCTTTCCCCCAACCCGCCCACCTGCTGGCGCCCCAGATCTCGACGGCGGCTGCCCCGCGGACTCATGCACAACAACAGCTTCGTCCGCGACTGAGTTCCGACCCCAAGATTCGATATCAATGAAGGACGCGTCATGAAATCTTTGATCATCCTGGTTGTGGTGCTTTTCGTCGTCGCCCTGATCGCGTTGTCGCTGTCGATAAGAGTGGTGACCCAATACGAGAAGGGTGTGTTGTTCCGCCTTGGCAAGGTGGTGGGTGTCAAGGACCCCGGGCTGGCCGTAATCATCCCGGTCATCGATCGGCTCATTAAAGTATCGCTGCGAATTGTGACGATGCCAATCCAGTCCCAGGGCATCATCACCCGCGACAACGTCAGCGTCGACATTTCGGCCGTTGCTTACTTCCGGGTTGTCGACGCGGTGAAATCGGTGATCGCCATCGAGAACGTCCACGCCGCGATCAACCAGATCGCGCAGACCACGCTGCGCAAGGTCGTCGGCCAGCACACCCTGGACCAGGCGCTATCGGAGACCGACACCATCAACGCCGATATCCGGAAAATCCTCGACATCGCAACACTCGAATGGGGTGTCGAAGTGACATTAGTCGAGCTCAAGGACATCCAGTTGCCCGACAGCATGAAGCGCGCGATGGCTCGGCAAGCCGAGGCCGAGCGCGAGAAGCGAGCCAAAATTATTGCGGCAGAGGGTGAATCGATGGCCGCTGCCGCGTTGGGTGAGGCATCGGACACGATGATGGCGCACCCGTTGGCATTGCAACTGCGCAACCTGCAAACGCTTGTCGAACTCGGCGTGGAGAAGAACACCACCATCGTGTTCCCGGCTCCTTTAATGAGTGCGATCGGTGAACTGGGCGCCTTCCTTGCCAGAGAGAGTGCCGCAGTGCCCTCACCCCACCCAACCATCGCGAATGAGGCTGACACGTCAACGCAACCCGGGCAGTTGCCCGCGAACGGCCGGGTTCCGGACTCGACATGAAGTCCGTCGAACCACGACTCGCGGCGGTAGATGAGAGTCGACCAAAGGAGCACGACAATGACGACCCGAACGCTGGAACCTGAACTACTGCACAAGATGGACGCCTATTGGCGGGCAGCGAATTACCTGTCGGTCGGTCAGCTCTATCTGTATGACAACCCGTTGTTGAAACGACCATTGCAGCTATCGGATGTGAAACCGCTCGTGGTCGGCCATTGGGGAACGACGCCGGGTCAAAACTTCATCTACGTGCACCTGAACCGGGTCATCACAAAGTACGACCTGGACATGTTCTACGTCGCCGGCCCCGGCCACGGCGGACCGGCGCTGGTCGCCAACACGTACCTCGAGGGCTCTTACACCGAGATTTATCCCGATATCAGTCAGGACGAGTCCGGACTGAAGAAGCTGTTTACCCAATTCTCTTTTCCCGGAGGCATTTCCAGCCATGTGGCACCGACGACGCCCGGATCGATTCACGAAGGCGGAGAACTCGGCTACTCGCTGAGTCATGCGTTCGGCGCTGTTTTCGATAATCCCGGCCTGATTGTGGCGTGCGTGATCGGTGACGGTGAGGCGGAGACGGGGCCACTGGCCACAGCCTGGCATTCCACCAAGTTCCTCAACCCGATCGGCGATGGGGCGGTACTGCCGATCCTGCATTTGAACGGCTACAAGATCAGCAACCCCACCGTGCTGGCTCGAATCGAACACGAAGAGCTGGACCAGTTCCTGCGCGGCTGCGGCTGGGAACCGCGCTACGTCGAGGGTGAGGACCCCGAAGAGATGCATGAGCTGATGGCAACCGTCCTCGATGAGACGGTGGAGGCCATTCACGGGATCCAACGCGACGCTCGAACCGCCGGCGACACCACCCGCAGACGGTGGCCGATGATCGTGTTGCGCTCTCCCAAGGGCTGGACCGGCCCCAAGGTCGTCGACGGCCTGCAGATCGAAGGCACTTTTCGGGCACACCAGGTGCCACTACTGGTCGATGAGCAGCATCCCGGGCACGTCGACCTACTCGACGCCTGGATGCGCAGCTACAAACCCGACGAGCTGTTTGACGTGGCCGGTCGGCTGCTGCCCGACCTGGCTACGCTGGCCCCTCGCGGGCAACAGCGGATGGGCGCCAACCCGCACACCAACGGTGGGGTGTTGCTGCGGGACTTGCGGATGCCCGACTTTCGCGCCCACGCCGTGACGGTGACCTCGCCCGGCGCGGTGGAGGCCGAAGACACCCGCGTGCTCGGCACTTTCCTGCGTGACGTCATTGCGCTCAACGATGAGGCGCGCAACTTCCGGATCTTCGGCCCCGACGAAACCCTGTCGAACATGCTCGGCGCCGTCTTTGAGATCACCGACCGACAGTGGCAGGCCCGCACCACCGCGAACGATGAATTCCTTGCCCCGCAGGGGCGCGTGCTGGATTCGATGCTCAGTGAGCATCAAAGCGAAGGCTGGCTGGAAGGTTATCTGCTCACCGGGCGGCACGGGCTGTTCAACTGCTACGAGGCGTTTATCCACATCGTCGACTCGATGTTCAACCAGCATGCCAAATGGCTCAAGGTCACCGCTCAACTGCCGTGGCGCCGCGACATCGCGTCGCTGAACTACCTACTCGCCTCCCACGTCTGGCAGCAAGACCACAACGGCTTCACCCACCAAGACCCCGGGTTCTTGGACCATGTCGTCAACAAAAAGGCCGACATTGTGCGGGTCTACCTGCCGCCGGACGCCAACTGCCTACTCTCGGTTGCCGACCACTGTCTGCGCAGCCGCCACTACGTCAACGTCGTGGTCGCCGGGAAGCGCGCGATGCCGCAATGGCTGAGCACGGACGACGCGGTGGTCCACTGCGCCGAGGGCATCGGCATTTGGGAATGGGCCGGAAATGACCGCGGCGCCGAACCGGATGTGGTCCTGGCCTGCTGCGGGGACACCCCCACCTTGGAGGTGCTCGCCGCGGTGTCGATCTTGCGGGAACACCTGCCCGAGTTGAAGATCCGGGTGATCAACGTGGTGGACCTGATGAGGTTGCAGTCGGCCACCGAGCACCCGCACGGGCTAAGCGACCGCGACTACGACACCCTGTTCACCACCGACAAACACATCATCTTCGCCTTCCACGGCTACCCGAGCCTGATCCACCGACTCACCTACCGCAGGACCAACCGCAATCTGCATGTGCGCGGCTACACCGAAGAAGGCACCATCACCACCGCCTTCGACATGCGGGTGCAGAACCGCTTGGACCGTTTCCACCTGGTGGCAGACGTCATCGACCGGCTGCCCCAGCTCGGCGCGACCGCCGACTACCTCAAGCAGGCGATGGCCGACAAACTCGTCGAACACAACCTCTACATCAACACCCACGGCCAAGACCTGCCCGAAATCCGCGACTGGACCTGGAATCCACCGCAAACAACATCGACACCACCCATGGGCGGGCGTGCAGTGTTCGCCGAGTTCTCCGCCGGCCAGAGACGGCGCGACAACTCGCCGACGTCCGACGTACGGAACAACCGCCGTGACCGCTGACGCGCCGGATTTCGCGATGCCCCGGTCTGCGGACGCACCCGAACCGGGTCGGGACTTGAAATCGGCGCCCAGTTCCAGGACTGACGCAGACACGAACTGGAGGTTGATCATGCCGGACACGTTGGTGGATACCGACATACTCAGGAATGCGGTGCAATTGGCCTGCCGGGCCCCGTCGTTGCACAACAGCCAACCGTGGCACTGGGTCACCCAAGGCGCAGGGCTGCATCTATACCTCGACCGCAGCCGGATTCTCTCGTCCGCCGACAAGTCGGGGCGGGAGGCGCACATCAGCTGCGGCGCCGTGCTTGACCATCTACGCGTCGGGATGGCGACAGCCGGGTGGGCTGCCAACGTCGAGAGATTTCCCGACCCGAATAACCTCGATCATCTCGCGTCACTCGATTTCAGCCCAATGGGCCCCGTCACCGATGACCAGCGCCGCCGGGCCGACGCGATCCCGCACCGCCGTACGGTTCGGCTTTCCTTCGCCGCACCAAGGAACTGGGAGTCCTTAAAACCTTTGCTGCACAACGCCGTCGGCGCCAGCACAGTTCACCTCGATGTGATAGCCGACGAGCTGCGCCCAAAACTGGCGGAGGCCTCACGGCTCACCGAATCGCTGCGGATGCACGATGCCTCGTACCACACCGAATTAAATTGGTGGACAGGTCATTTCGAGAATTCCGATGGAATTCCGCGCAGTTCACTGTTATCGGCGGCCGAAAGCAATCGGGTCGACATCGGACGTACCTTCCCGGTTAGCGCTCACAACGAGCGGCCCGCCGGCTTTGGACAAGACCAGTCCACAGTGCTGGTTCTGTCCACCGACGAGGACACCCGCGATGACGCGTTCCGGTGCGGCGAAGCGTTGTCCGCCGTGTTGTTGGAGTGCACGCTAGCCGGGATGGCGACATGCACACTGAGCCATCTCACGGAGCTACAGGCCAGCCGTCACCTGATCGGCATCTTGACCGGACGGGCAGCTATACCGCAACTTGTGATCCGCGTCGGCGAAGCGCCTGTCCTGGACGAGGTACCCCCCATGACGCCGCGACGGCCACTTAGCGAAGTTCTGACGTTTCACCCCGATGCCAGTGGTTGAGCGGTGGCGCGACCATCACACGCGGCCGGGCCGCGCCCGCGAAGTCCGACTCTGATGTCGTCGACGACACGCAAATCCGTCCGCCGGATGCTAGCGAAGGGGCCGACCGTGACGCTCGGCAATACCCAATTACCAATGCGCAGGACGCCCTTGCTCACAAACCCAACGAACCAGGTTGTCGGCCGATCATGACTTCCAGCGATACGCGCGAGGTCGACGGGACCTCGACGACAGCTGATCCGAGGGAACCCCTGATTTCGTTGTTTCGAGATCTGCGCACGTCCGCATTGGGGTTGTCCGGCCGCGACGCGCAACGGCGGCTATTGGTGTATGGGACAAATGAGCTTCCGAAGCGTTCCGGCCGACAGTGGCCGGGTCAACTCCTCAAGCAAGTCACCCACCCGCTCGCCCTGGTGCTGGTTATCGCGGCCGTGCTGGCCTGGTTCACGGGGACCCCCGTCCTGGCGACGGCGATCGTTGCCGTGATCGTATTGAATGCCGGCTTCGCGTTCGTTCAGGAACTTCAGGCGGAACGGGCCGTGGAGGCGCTGGCCGCCTACCTGCCCACCCACGCCCATGTCATGCGGGACCGTCAGCGGGTCGAAGTCGAGGCCCGCACTTTGGTGCCAGGTGATGTGCTGGTGATCTCGGAGGGTGATCGCGTGTGCGCCGACGCCCGAATGATCGACGGCGACTTGGAGGTTGACCTGTCCACACTCACCGGTGAGTCGCTTCCTGCGGCCCGTTCCGCTGATCAAGTAGAGACCGCCGGGTCCAGGCTGCAGGCCCGGAATCTCGTGTTCAGCGGCACGGCCTGTACGGAGGGCGAAGCTCGGGCGGTGGTCACCGCGACCGGCGCACACACCGAGCTCGGCCGGATCGCTGCGCTGACCCAGCGCAGCACCCGGGCCGACAGTCCGCTCGAGCGGCAGGTCAAGCGGGTGGCCTGGTTGATCGCGCTGGTCGCGGCCGGGGCGGGGGTGGTATTTGTCCCGGCCGGCGTTGCGGCCGGCTTGGGCTGGACGGCCGCAGCGACGTTCGCGATCGGGCTGATCGTCGCCAATGTCCCCGAGGGGCTGCTGCCCACCATCACACTTGCGCTGGCGGTCGGCGTACGCGATCTCGCCCGCCGCGGCGCCGTCGTCAAGCGTCTGTCGGCGGTGGAAACCCTGGGTTCGACGACGGTGATCTGCACGGACAAGACTGGCACGCTGACCGAGAACAAGATGCGGGTCACCAAAGTTTGGCTGCCCGGCGGTGAGATTGACCTCGAAAACGGCTCCGACGCAGCCGGATCCGCCGAATTGCGCGTCCTCACTTACACGGCGGCCGTGTGCACCAGCGCCGAACTGGCGTCTCAACCACTGGGGCCGACGACCGGGGATCCGACGGAACTCGCGTTGCTGGAGGTGGCCCGCTCCTTGGGCGTACCCCTAAATCCGCACGATCGCGACGCCGGCCGACGGGCCGTGTTTCATTTCGACCCTCACCTGCGCCGCATGTCCACGGTCGACATCGAAGGCGACAGAACCGTCGCGGTGCATACGAAGGGCGCACCGGAAACAGTGTTGCCATGTTGTTCGGGTATCGCCGGAATCGACGGCGGGCAACGCGAACTCACTGACGCCGACCGGTCCCGCCTGTCCGGATTGATCGATGAGTACGCCGCGCAGGGACTGCGAATGTTGGCGATCGCCCGTCGCCGACTCGATGACGACACCGTGATCGGCCCGGCCCGTGAGGCCATCGAGAATGGACTGTGTCTGCTCGGGGTGGTCGCGTTGTTCGACCCTCCCCGGGCTCAGGTCGCCGACGCGATAATCCAGGCGCATCGGGCCGGGATCCGCATCCACGTGGTGACTGGGGACAACGGGCTTACCGCGGCCCAGATAGCCCGTCGCGTCGGGATCGGCTCAGTGGGTGCCCAGATCATCACCGGCGAACAGCTCGACGCATTGAGTGAACCCGAACTCGACCACCTGCTTTCCGGTGACGAGGAGATAATTTTCGCCCGTAGCTCACCCGAGGCGAAGCTCCGCATCGCCGACGCGCTACGGGCGCAGGGGCAAGTGGTGGCCATGACCGGTGACGGCGTCAACGACGCCCCCGCTCTGCACCGCGCGGACATCGGCGTGGCCATGGGACGCTCCGGCACCGATGTAGCCCGCGAAGCGGCGACAATGGTATTAACGGACGACGATTTCGGCACCATCGTCGTCGCGGTCGAGGCGGGTCGCCGAGTCTATGACAACATTCGCAAATTCATCCTTTACATTTTCACCCACGCCGTCCCCGAGGTCGTGCCCTTTCTGGCGTTCGCCCTCTCGGGCGGGGCGATACCGCTGCCGCTAACCGTCTTGCAGATCCTCGCGATTGACTTGGGCACCGACATCCTGCCGGCGCTCGCGTTGTCCCGGGAACCGGCCGAACCGGGACTGATGGACCGGCCACCGCGCCCACGCAAGGAAGGGATCATCCGCGGGGCCTTGCTGCTGCGCGCCTGGGCATTCCTGGGCGTTATATCAGCGGTGCTGGTCATGGGCGGCTTCCTGCTCGTCCTCTACCAGGCCGGGTGGCACCCCGGGGACCCCACCGGGGTGGGCGCGCCGCTGCATCACTCCTATCAACAGGCCACCACCGTGGCGTGGCTCGGCATCGTCGCCTGCCAGATCGGGACCGCGTTCGCCGCCCGCACAGAACACGCATCGCTACGCGCGATCGGTGTATTCAGCAATCCGGCACTACTCGTGGGCATCGCAGGAGCAATCGTGTTCGCCTTGTTGCTGGTATACACGCCCTTCCTGCACCCGCTGCTCGGCACCGCCGCGCTGCCGGCCGACCAACTCATGCTGGTGACCCCGTTCCCGTGCATCGTGTGGGGCGCCGATGAATTACGCCGACTGTGGCTTCGACATCGTGCACACCGACGGCCCACCGCACCTTAGAGCCCGTGAACGCCAATCTTCTCGCCGAATCGGGCCCCGCAACCCCTGTCACGCCCCGCTCGGCGTCATCACCGCCGACCTTTTCCTGGTCGATGGTGACCCGCTGCAGAACCTCGACCTAGTAGCCAGCCACACCTCAAACCGCATTCACCGTCATCATGAAGAACGGCGAACTCATCAAAAGCGGGCAGTATAGCGAAATCTGGCTCCAATCACCGACGTCAATGAGGGCAGCTGAATGACTCACTATTGTTGCAGCACAACATATTACGATGCCCTCCCCAGGTGGCATGAGGGCACCCATGCGTCGCGATGACGCCGGTCTGGCAGTCGAATCGGATTTGGGCAGCGCAAGACAACGGCATTAGCACGTCTCGCGGGCGTTCATCGACGGATCCGACATCTAACTTCATTCCGGACCGGCTGGATTCCCAACCCGACCCACAAAACACGCGATGAGCGGCTACCGCTCATTGAGCCCGGCCAGGATGCGCAGGCCGACGGCGTGCCGACTGATACCGGCGTCGGCACCTTCAGCCGTGAGGTGGCGCTCGGCTTGCTCGGGTGTGTGGCCCTGGCCGATGAGGGCCCCGATGGCCTGGTTGATGACGGACACCTCGAAAAGGTTTGGCACGGTGCCCGATTCGGCAGCGGCGGGCAGGTGCTGATCGAGGACGAATTCACTCGGGTTCCGGGCGGTGAGCCACGCGAGGTCTGCGGCCAGATCGACAAAGGCTCCCGGCGACCCCGCGTACAAAACGATGGCCACCACCGGGAGAACCCCGGCATCACCGACACCTGGTAGCGCCAGCCTCAACGAGGTGCGGACATCGCTCGCCCCGACACTCTCGACGAATGTGGTGAACGTGAATGGCGGATCACTGCCGTCGACGGTCACGCTCAGACCCAGGAAGGTAGATATTGCGGCAGTGGCATCGGCCGCGAGTAGGCGCAGGCTTTTGGCCAGGTCGGCGCCGGGCTCATCCAAGGCCGCGGTGAGAATGCCCAGGTCTGCGGCCAGGACCGCAGCGATCTTCACAAGAGGATTGCTCCGCTGCGCGCTCCCGAGCGCGATCGAGCTGCCGGCGCCGCGCAAGGCCAATCGCTGTGCGCGGTGAGGACCCCGAGACGCGAATCAGGACCCGTCTCGTGACTGTTTCCCCACTTGTTAGGGTACGCCGGCTGGGCCTCCCGGCTCGGGTCGGGCGCGGGCGCGGGCGCGGCGCACCGCTTCATCGACAATGTGTTGGGCCACATCAGCTAACTTGCGGTGCTCAGATTGGCTCATCGCTCGCAGCTGGGCGAACGCGTCCTCGGCGCTGCGCCCGCTGCGTCCGCGGATGAGGCCGATCGCTTGATCGATCACCGGGCGGGTGGACAATGCGGTCTGCAACTGGATAGAGAGAGCGAGCGCGTCGGCGAGGATCTGCGCGTTGTACACAGCGACAGCCGCTGGTTTGGCGAACAACTCCCCCAATTCAGCGGCGTGCTCATCGAAAACGCCTTTGCCGTAGGCATATACGTTGATCGCCCCGACCACCCGATCAGGCAGCAACAGGGGCAGCGACAATGCACTGTGCACCCCCAAGCGGCCCACCCGCGGACCGAACCGGGGCCACATCTTCTCCCCACCCAACGACCCGGAGCGCACCGTGCGACGTTCCAGCGCCGCCGTGATACATGGCCCCTCGTTGAGGGTCGCATACTGGATTTCGTCAATCTCGGCGACAAAGGGAGCGCTGGCCGCCAACGCCGCGACTATGTTGTCCACCCGGTCGAGATTCAGCAACGTCACCCCAGCACCGTCGGCCCCCGGTATCGCGCGCACAGCAAACGTCGCCACCTCGGCCAGCAACTCGGGCAAGCGCTGATGGTCGGCGACCAGACCCGCGAGATCCGCGATCCCCGCCTGCAAGTCGGCGTCATCGGCACTGAGCTGCCCCAGCGTGCGCGACTCTAGCGGGGGCCTGCCATCGTCCTCGGTGAACTCCGCCATTATCGGGACCTGTTCATTTCTTGCTGGAGCCCCTCATAACGGGCGCCCAGCCATACACCCGGGCGTACGCCGCGAGATGCTCCCATCCTAGAACCAAGTTGACTTGCGGGACTAAGGCGAGATTGGGGTAGCCGCATTCCCGATTTTGGATATGCAGCCTGAACACCTGCGCGTCACCCACCAACCGGAGTAGTGTCATGGCTGCTGAGACTCTCAGCTGGTCCGGACGGGTCCAGCCGCACGCTGCTGAAGCCGAGGAGCGTTGCTCCGAGTCCTGACATTCCGGTGATCATCCGCACGACGGGATCACCATGACCGACACATCGTTACGCACTTACGCCCCGCCGGGCGATGCCATTTTCTCCACACCTTTGTCCAAGCCGCGCAACGGTCAATTAGCCCATTGGGACGCTCACTGGATGAAGTCGTCGGTGGTCGTTGTCCGCGCCCACGGCGACATCGACTGTTCGAACGCACATTCCCTAACCGAGCATTCACTCGCCCACCTGGTGCGTTGCCGCGGACTGATCCTTGACCTGGCGCGTCTGGAATTCTTTGGTGCCGCATGTTTCTCTGCGCTGCACAGAGTCTCGGTGAACTGCGCAGGCGCTGGAATAGAGTGGGCGTTGGTACCGGGTGCCGCGGTATCCCGAATACTACGGATCTGCGACCCGGACGGCTTACTGCCAGCCGCCGATACTGTCAGTGCGGCACTGGGGAGCCTCCAAGGATCGACGTCCGATGCGGACCACGACATCTCCACGTGACGTCAGCCGGTTTACCCTTTGTCTCAAAACAGACCACACATGATGGTCGCAAAAGATAGTCGCGGCTCGGTGCCACCCACCAGCGCCGCGAAAGCAGAGGTGTGTGCCATTTGGTGGCGCGCTACCCAAACATTCACGCGGGACTCAGCAGCAATCCCAGTCCAAGCAAAAACTGACGACAAGACTAGGCACGGACGCAGGGACGCATTTTGGCCTTGCGTCGGCAAGCAGACCGCCACCGGCCCCGGGAGTTTGGCACATACGAGTCGGACGGCTCTCCTGACGAAAAGGAGCGCCGTCCGAAGCACCAACCACCTGGTTACCAAGCGTGCATGATGGCGCGGTGCAAAGTGGCCTCGGCGTCAGGAGAGAGTTTCCCGACTGACGCAAGCCCACCGCGCTGTGCCCAGTTGATGGGCTTTGCTTCGCGTGGGTGCCTAGTGATCGTGCTAGGCGCCACAGCCGAGAGGAGGAATCTTTTCTTCCGGTCCGACCTTGGTCTGCCGTGGATCCGTTCTCTCAGTCTACGCCTGCCCAGGTAAGCACAGGAGTTGGGTCGAGCGTTAGACGGGCATCTCGCCGCCATCACCAACCACTGAATCGTCCTCCGAGTTCGCATAGTTCAGGTCGTGGCCGCAGGCCGGAATGCTGAGCGCAGCTCACGGAAGATGGCGAGGCCCGTCTTCCCGCCTGAGGCATTATGTGCCCGTGGCTGAACTCGCAGAGGACTCTCACACAACCCTTTTGGTCCCACACCGCGACATAGCAGCCATCGTTTATTCATCGCGAATGATTGAGAATGATCGGACTCGCCCGGTGCAGGCGGCGGTGAGGTGGCCCCCTCAGCCGCTGCCACCGACTGTGCGAGGTTTCCCGACACTTCGGGCCGTTGATATCCGGAGGTGAGGCGACAACCCCGTTACGGGTGGCCGGGCAGGCCGTCGATGACGCCCTGGATGCCCTGCAGATCCCCTTGGACGTCATGCAGCTTTCCTTCGATCGCCTGCACACCGGAGAGAGCATTCTGAGAGGCCGGTCCGCTCGAAACGGCAGGCTCGGCCTGCGGGCAGTACGAGACGATGGCACCCGCGATGACATCGGTGCTTTGGTTGGCATCCCATATCGACGACCCCTGCACGAACTTGAGGGCATCCTCGAAGTTGGGTTGGCGCGCCAGGAAGTCGCAGACCGCGTGCCCCTGCGACGTCACGTAATCCTGGCTGGGCACCGGCACGCCTTCGTTCTTCAACGTCTCGACAAATGCCGAGTCGATGATGTTGATATGCGGGACGGGTATTTTCGGCGCGACCTGTTTGGGTGAGGCGGTCGGTGCGGCCTCCGTCGGCTGCGCTTGCGCCGACTCCTGCGACGAGTCCTGGTGGCGCATCGCGAACATCACCACCACCGCGGCGATGACGGCGATCAGCGAGAGCGGCAACGCCGCGGACAGTCCCAGGCGGCGCAGCGCAGCCTGGCGCCGTCGGGGCGCGGTGCGGGTCTTGGTACTGCCGTTGGTGCTGCGCAACCACGCTTCGGGGACGAAGATGTCAGCCGATGTTGTCGCGCGGGTGAACGGTATCCCCGCGGCGTGGGCCAACAGCTCGTCGAGCAGTTCGTCGGTCTCTCGCGACGACGGCTGGCGGCCCTGCTCGCGGATTGATTGGCGTCTGAGAGCGGCGCGCCGCAGTTCCGAATCGATCGTCTCGCGGTCCCGCATATCAACCAGTTTGCGAGTGTCGCGCCTATGTGACAAGTCCTGCCCCAGATCGGTCGGGCTCAGAACACTCCGAGCTCCCGTAGCTTGTCGCCGTAGGCGATAACGTCGGCCGCGAACAGTTGGGGCTGTTCGAAGGCGGCAAAGTGGCCGCCTCGGTCCTGCACGGTGTAATGCACCAGGTTGTAACGGCTCTCGGCCCAGACCCGCGGGGTTTGCAGCAACTCGAAGGGATACACCGCGTAGCCCGTCGGCACATCGACCCGGCCATGCCACTCGCTGAGCGCCGAGTTACCCGCCCGATCGGCCTCGCAGTACAGCCGCGCCGCCGAGGTGGCGGTGCCGGTGAGCCAGTACATCATCAGGTTGTCGATCAGGCGGTCGGTGCGGACCGGCATGCCCTCGCGGATGTCGCACCAGGCATGGAACTTCTCCAGGATCCAGCCGGCCAACCCCAACGGCGAGTCGTCGAGGCCGAAGCCCAACGAGTGCGGCCGTGTGGACTGGATCTGCATGTAGGCCGTGCCGTCCGCGAGGCGTTCGGCGGACGAAACGATCGATGCCAGTTCGCCTTCCGTGACCCCCGTCATGGCCTCGGCGGCGTCACCGGCGAAGGGAGCGAACAGCATGTTGGTGTGGATGGCGGCCACCCGCGGAGCGTAGTGCTCGCCGAGGTGCCGGACGACGATCGCGCCCCAGTCGCCGCCCTGCGCGACGTAGCGCTCGTAGCCGAGTTGCGACATCACGTCGGCGACGGCCGCCGCGACGTTCGCGACGTCGACGCCCCGCTGCGTCGTCGGGCCCGAGAACCCGTAGCCCGGCATCGAGACCACGACCACGTGGAAGCGTGCCCGTAGCGCCGGCAGTGCGTCGAGGAACTCGACGATCGACCCGGGCCAGCCGTGCACCAGCACCAGCGGGATGGCGTCGGCGTCATCGGAGCGCGCGTGCAGCAGGTGCACCCGCTGACCGGCCGCGGTCATTACGTGCGAGCCCCACTCGTTGAGCTCGGATTCGGTTGTCCGCCAGTCGTATCCAGAGCGCCAGCGCTCGACGACGGTCCGCAGGAAGGCTTGCTCGGTTCCGTAGTCCCACCCGCTGTCCGACAGCTCCGCCGGCCATCGCGCGTTGTCGAGGCGGCGGCGCAGATCATCGAGAGCGGAATCGGGCACCGCGATCGGAAATGACGCCGGCCCCGTCATGCCAACTCCCCTGCCGCCGAACGCAGTTCGTAGTCGCCCGGGTCCGGGCGGCTGGTCCATCGCCAGTAGTCGAAGATGCGGAACCCGTACAACGTCGGCAACCCGCCCGCCGCGTTCTTGTAGTAGCTGCTGGTGACCGCCGGGTGGCTGTACACCATCGACCGCAACCGTTCCTGACTGCGCCGATTGTAGTCGTCGCACACCTCGACCTTTGGTATGGCCGAGCCGAATTCGCCCGCCAGCACCATGTCGATGCATCCCATGATGTACCGCATCTGGCACTCCGAGTTATAGATGATGCTGGCCCCGTTGACCGCGTTGGTCCCCGGGCCGTACATGCAGAACAAGTTCGGGAATCCCGGCACGGTGACACCCAGGTAGGCGTACGCCGAATCACCCCATGCCGCATTGAGTTCCACGCCGTCGAGCCCGCGCACATTGATTGGGCCGAGTTGGTGGTTGACGTCAAAGCCGGTGGCCCACACCAACACGTCGGCCGGGCGGTGCACCCCATCGACGGTGGTGACGCCGTCGACGGTGACTTCCGCGATGCCATCGGTGATCAGCTCGACGTCCGGGCGCTGCAGCGTGGTCAGCCAGGTTCCGTTGTCCTGCAACGTGCGCTTACCCATCGGCGGGTAGTTCGGCGTGACCTTGGCGAGTATTTCCTCGTCGGTGCAGAAGACGCGCATCCACGCGATGAACATCTCGCGGATCGCGTGGTTGGACTCGCTGCACGACAGCCCGCCGTTGTCCCACTCGGGGTCGATCCGCACCTGCTCGTCGAGCGCGTCGGCGATCGGCCACCACGACACGAACCGCAACCACCTTCCGTAGTAAGGCAAATGGCGGATCGCCCACCTGGCGCCGTCGGGAATGGCGTCGTGGTAAATCGAGTTGGGCGCCATCCACTGCGGGGTGCGCTGATAGACGTCGACCTGCTGAGTCGAATCCGCGATGGCCGGCACCAGCTGGAACCCGCTGGCACCCGCGCCGATCACCGCGACCCGCTTGCCATCCAGATCGACGTCGTCGCGCCAGTCCGCGGTGTGAAAGGACGGTCCGCGAAAGTCACCGGCGCCCTTGATGTCCGGGATCACCGAGTTGCTGAATTGCCCCACGGCGCAGATCAATGCGCGCGACGTCAGGACTTCGATCCGGCCATCGGCCCCACGGATCGTGACCCGCCAGGTCGCGGACTCCTCGTCCCAGACAGCTCCGGTCACCGCGGTGTTGAACCGCACGTGCGGGGCGATGTCGTGCTTGGCGGCGACGTCCTGCAGGTACCGCAGGATCTCGGGCTGCTCGGAGTAGTAGTGCGTCCAGTGATCGGTCGGCTCGAACGAATAGGCGTAGTACTGATTGGCAATATCGACGCGGCAGCCCGGGTAGCGGTTCGCCAGCCACGTCCCGCCCACCGCGGACTGCTTCTCCACGATCGTGAACGGTATGCCGGCCGCCTTGAGCTTGATCCCCGCCAACAGGCCGGCCTCGCCGCAGCCGATGACGACGACCGGGAAGTCGCCGCGCTGCTCTGGCGTCGACGCCAGCACCGGTCCGCATTGGTCGGCATCGCTGAACCGCAAGTCCGCCGCGACGTAGTCGACGAACTCCTCGGTCAAGGTCCCCGCCGACATCACGTCGAACATCACCCGCATCTGCTGGGCGTCCGGAACGAACGGCGGCGGACACCCGCGGTCGCGGTATTCGCGGATCACGTCGAACGCGCGGTCACGCACTTTCTGCTTGTCGGGCTCACTCATCGCGCCCTGCAGGTCCATCGCGATCAGCAGGTACGGCCCGGGGAGTTCGTCGAGCAGAGCCATGTCGCCGGTCATGTGCACCATCGACATCAACAGGGCGGGGACGCTCGCTTCGGCGATGGCGGCTCGAATGACGTCATCGGGGTCGTCGAACGGAAGCCCCAGCAACGGGTTGCTCTCCGTCTCATCAGGCGTGGTCGAGGTGCCTAGCGCCGAGCCAGCCATCCAATCACCATACAGAGCATGCGCTCCGTATGGTCCGTGAAATTCGGCAGATTGTGCGATGACAGGCAGACCGCCCGACTGTCGCCCGCAAGCACTTCCGTAGCAGCGGAATGACTATACATATTGCGAATTACGTATTGTCTCGGCTTGACGCAGCTGGACCGACCTAGAGGCCGGCGTTGTCCTCCGCGCTGCGGCTCCGACGACCCATGAACCAGAAGATGAGGATCAGCGCGACGGCCAGCGACCCGTACCCCAGCACGGACGGCCACCAGGGCTTGGCCGGCGGGGCGGTTTGGGCGGCGAGGTCCTGACGGCTCGCCAGCGCCACCAGGTAGTCGCCCCGATCGGTAGGCCCGTAGCCGGGCAACGGCTGGGTCTTGGTCACCCGGATCTGGGTGCTCCCGGCCGGATCGTTGATCTGCCCCCAGGCCAGGGTGGAGTCGTCGAGCAGGAAGGTGTCCTGGCTGCCCGGGACTTGGTGCTCGTCGCGACCAATGACTTCCACCTGACCGACTTGCACGGTCTGGTTATTGGCTGGGACCGAGATCAACACGTCCGGGTACACCGCCGGGGGTGCGGGCAGTTTGTAGTCCGGCGGCGGTTTCCCTTCCCCCGTACCCTTCGGGACCGAGGCCCCGCCGTAGAAGCTGCCCGCCGCCAGGTGGCTCTCGCCGACCGCGGTGAACGGGTACAGGCCCGGCGCGGCGCCGTCGATCACGATGCGACCGCCGGACGGCACGAATGCCTCCCGGTAGGCGCCGTCGTAGAAGTAGCGGAACGCCATCGCCTCTTCGAGCGGGTTGAACAGCGTCGGGCGGCCGTAGTCGTCGTACTCGATGTAGTCCCAGTGCCGGGGGCGCGCCACCGTCTGGCCGTTGACCTTGACGATGTCAACGTTGCCGCTGTGGGCGTCGACGACGTTTTGCACTCGCTGGCCGAAGTCGTACACCTGCATCGGCGGCGGCGGCGGGCTGCCGGGGTTGATCCGCGTCGAGGGTGCGGCCTTGGCCGCCGCGATCGACGGCGGGGCGGCATCCAAGCCCTTCGGCGGGGGTACCAACGCCGCGACGCGGGGCGAGCCGGCGCCCGGCGGACTGATCGTCGGGGTCTGCGGTCCGACGGAGGTAGGCGGAGCGGCGGTGGTCGGCACGACCGTCGGGAGCGGTTCCGGCGGCAGGTTGATCGGCTCCGGGATCTGCACCGGGGCGCTGGGGCCGAGTCGCAGACGTTCGCCGTGTGATACGCCGACACGTAGAACCGGCAGTGCGCGCAGGAGGTGGGGTTCGACCCGGGGCCGGCGCACGGGGCCGCCTCCGCCACACCGGGCAGGGCCACCACCGCCGTCAGCGGCGCGAAAGCCATGACGGCTGCCGCCGCCAATCCGAGTGCTTTCACGTGGTGGCCTTTCAGGAACCGCACCGCTGCGGGAGCTGGCGACCACCAACGGTGGTGCGTTCGGGTCCCGGCGGTTTTGCCGTTACCCATGATTTCGCCATTACCCACGACGCCGTTACCTTTGTTTTTTCGACCTGATGCGGCCCACACCGCCGATGGTTTCTCCGGGTCCCCGGACCCTGAAGTAGGGCTTCCGAGCCCAGCTAAGCCTACCCGGCAACCTCGCGACGTCCAGCGAACAGCGGTTTTGCCCCCTTTGACTAGGGCAGGACGCGTAGTCCCCAGCGGTCGAGCAGCGGCTGCACGAGCACGTAGTAGGTCGTGTTGTCGTCACCCGTCAGGGAGCCCATCAGGATGCCGACAGCGCTGACACTGCCGTCTTCGTTCTTCACAAATCCGGCGCTGCCGCTGTCACCGTTCAGGGCGTACACGCTGGCTTCGACGACTTCGCCGTCGATGTTCTTGATCGCCCCACACGTCTCGCCGGTGATCGCGCCGAGCTTGCAGAACGGCGTGCCCGGCTGGATCTGGGCAGCGCCCCAGACGTCGCGGACCCGCCGACCGCCGACATCGCCTACCGGCTTGCCGACAGTGCGATCGAGCCGGATGACCGCGGCGTCCTTGCGGTCACCCTCTTCCTCGCTGGCGCTGATCTTTCCGAGGGGAACGTTCTGCTCGTATTTCCACAGCGAATCCTGGTGGCTGTCGCAATGTCCGCTGGTCAACAGGTAGTAGCTGCCGTCGTTGCCTTTGGCCGCGAAACCTGCTGTGCACTTGAGGATTTCGTCGGTCATCTGGATCCCGGGCGCGGGGGGCGGCGCTGCCCGCGCCGGGCTCGCGGACACCAGCGCGGACATCAAGGCGGTCACGGTCAGCGCGGCCCCTTGCAACCAACGAAAGCTCACCCCGCCCTCCTCTGCCCCGGACCGCACGGCCCACATCGCGAAAAAAGACTAGCCCGCAGTCGCCCTCCTCGCAGGACGGCGGCGAAAACGAGCCGTTACCAACGACTTTGGTGCAACACGGTGCGGCCGAGCGCGAGGCGGCTCTACGCCTTTTGCCCGCCGCGAGTTACCCTGTCCCGGTGACCAGCAAGCAAGTGCCGGGCGGGGTGGTGCACAAGTTGCCCGCGGACCTCCGACAGGCGCTACTGACCAACGGCACCGCGCTGGATGCCTGGAACGACATCACCCCGTTAGCGCGCAACGAGTTCATCTGCTGGGTCGAGGACGCCAAGCAGGAGAAGACCCGCGAGCGTCGCATCCGCCGCACCCAAGAGGAACTCGAAGAGGGCAAGCGACGGCCCTGCTGCTGGCCGGGATGCAAGCACCGCGAGCGGACCGGCAAGTAGGAGGGCCGCGTGGTGCCGGTAGCCGTCAACGCAACGAGCCGTGCCGCGGCATTCGCCCTCGGCGCGATGATCGCGCTCGTGGGCTGCACGTCCCCGGCGGCGCGCTCCACGCCGTCGCCGTCCATCCAAGCGCCCGCGCCGCGCAACCAAACGCCGGTGCCCGTCGCGCCGAGCCCGCCCCTGGGGGCGCAGCCGCAGCTGGCCACCGATCCGGCCCAACTGGCCGACGACCTTGTCGCCGATGAGCGTGCGCTGCGGGACCCGGGCACGCCGGAGCCGGCGTTGGTGGCGGCGGCGCACCGCGAGCAGGCCGCCTACCGCGCGATCGGGCGGCACCCCGAATGGGATGCGACGACGCGCCCGCGAATTCCTTCGGAGCTTCTCGGCGTCTACGACGGCAACGTCGACGCCCGCCGGCAGCTACAGGCGATGGCACACGAGCGAGACACGCTGCCCGCGTGGCGGATTGACCCCCCACCCCCGGTCGACGGGCTGATGGGTGACTACCACGCTGCGGAGGCGGAGTCCGGCGTCGGCTGGAACTATCTGGCCGCGATCAACCTGGTCGAGACGCGGTTCGGCAGCATCAATGGCGTGAGTACCGCTGGGGCACAAGGCCCGATGCAGTTCTTGCCGTCGACGTTCGCCTCGTACGGCAATGGCGGTGACGTCAATTCCCCGCACGACGCCATCATGGCGGCGGGCCGCTACCTGGCCGCCAACGGCTTCGCCAACGACCGCGACCATGCGATCTACCAGTACAACCACGCCCACCAATACGTGCAAGCGGTCGACGATTACGCCGCCTTGATCGGGGCCGATCCGGCCGCGTTCGCCACGTACTACCGGTGGGACGTGTACTTCGTGACGACCGCCGGCGACGTGTTGCTCCCCATTGGATACGCCGAGCCGTCACCCATTCCCGTCGGCGACTACCTCGCCAGCCACCCGCAGTAGCGCGTTATCGCTTGCGGGACAGGAAAGCTCGCATGTGTGCTTGCGGCTCCCCCGTCAGGAACGCCAGGCCGAACTGCTCGACGCTGTCTTCGATCGCGCCGTGGATCGTCATGTCGAACCACTTGTTGAGCAACCGCTTCTGTTGGCGGACCGCGTGCGGGCCGTATCCGGTGAGCTTCGTCGTGAGCTCGCCGATGCGCGCGTCGAGCGCGTCGGGAGCGACGACCTGATGCACCAAGCCCCACGTGGAAGCCGTTGCGGCATCGATGGTTTCGCCGGTCAACAAGAGCCAGGCCGAGTGCGAGGCACCGATCAGCGCCGGCATCAGCGCCGCGTGAATCACCGAGGGGATTCCGACCGCGACTTCCGGCATACCGAACTTGGCACCCAACTCGGCGATCCGTAGGTCGCAACACATCGCGACTTCCAGGCCACCACCCAGACACCAGCCCGCGAGCCGGGCGATGACCGGGACCGGGCATTGGCGAATCGCCTCACAGAATCCGGCGAGGCGGCGAATGAATGCCTCGCCGCTGGCGCGGTCGAGCTCGACCATCTCGTTGACGTCGGCGCCGCCGATGAACGCCTGATCCCCCGCGCCCCGCAACACGACGACACGCACGTCGTCGTCGTGGCCGATCGCCCGAAACGCCTCGGTCAGTTCCCCGATGGCGCCGCTGCCGACGATGTTCAGCGATTTGGAGTTGATCAACTCGATCGTGGCCACGCCGCCGTCGCGACCGACCCTGACGAACCGCTTTTCCATCGTGTTCATGCGTTCATCCTGGCCCGGGGCGCAGAAACGTGAAAGCCGCCCCGACGAATACCGGGGCGGCTCTCACAAAGGGTCTATCAGTAAAGCGGAACCCACACTCCGAAGAACCAGTAGCCCCAACCGCCGTACTGCCAGTTGAAGACCGGAACGGCCGTGAAGGTGTCGTATTGGAACGGCCCGAAGTCGGCACGGGCGACGGCCACGTCACGCGGCGGGTAGTTCCACGGACGGTTCCATCCCCCAGGAGGCGGCGGGCCATCCCAGCCCCCGGGAGGCGGCGGGCCTTCCCAGTTGGGCGGCGGGCGATGCGGCGCCGGGCCGTCGTTCCAGCCCCAGCCGCGCTGCGCCGGCGGGGGCGGCGCGCCGCGTCCCGGGACGATGAAGCTGACGCGCGCGTCCCCGCCGGGGCCGCCGATTTGCGCGCTGGCGGTGACCAAGTCGTCGCGCCGCGGGATGTAAGCCTGGTGCGGCGGCTGGGTGCTCGGCGGGTTCAGTACCACGGTTACACCCGGCCTGGTCGGCTGCGTGCTGTGCTGGTTCGCCGGCGTGGTCGGTTGCGGACTCGGCGCGGTGGTCTGGTTCCCCGGTTGCGTGGTCTCGCTGCGCGGCGGCTCGCTGCCGTGTGACCACGACGGCTGGGTGCTTTGGGTCGCCGGCGGCTGCGTGCTTTGAGTAGCCGGAGCTTGACTGGTCATGGCTGGCGGCGGCGTGGTATGCGTCGCCGGCGGCTCGGTGCTTTGGGTGGCCGGCGGCTGGGACTGTGTGGCCGGCGGCTGCGTGGTCTGCGGGGCCGGTGCCTGCGTGGTTTGCGGGGCCGGCGGCTGCGTGGTTTGAGGGGCCTGTGGCTGGTGAGTCTGCGGGGCCTGCGGCGCGCCGCCACCGACCTCCGCGCCCCCACCGACCTGAACGCCACCGCCCCCACCGCCGCCACCGCTGTGGCAGTTCGGGCACGGCGGTGGAGGATCCAGCGGAGCGCCGTTGGCCAGCACCGGATTGGTCATTACGGACATGCCAAGGCCGGCCGCAACCGCGGCCGCGCTGACGACACGTTTCATAGACATTGCTGTGTCCCTTCTACGATCGCCTGCGCTACGGGCAGGTCACGTCCAATTCGAATGGCTTGGTCACCGTCTGCGGCTGCTGCGGGTTAGTCATGTCCGTCCCCGTCGCGGTGCCTTTGATCGCATACGACTTGCCGTTGACCGCGGCTCCCGCGTTGCTGGCCTGGTTGGGGGCGGCGTCGGAAAAGCCGAGCGCGACGTTGTTGACGTTGCCCAATCCGACCGAGTGGACGATGGGCGGATTGTCGGTGCTGAGCACCGCGCCGATTCCGGCGGTCGCGTCGCCGACGCCGATGGTGAGGACGCCGTTCGCCGTGTTACACGTGATCGCGCCGCTGATGTTCTGGTTCTGGCCGTCGACGATGAGCTGGGTGGCTGCAGGAGCTGGCGCGCCCGAACTCGAGGGCGCACCCGAGTTGGACTTGTTGCTCGAACAGCCAGCGCAAGCCGCGACCGCCATGGCCACGCCGGCTACGCCGACGACGATCTCACGTTTCACCACTGATCTCCTTTGTGTGTCGCTGGTGCCGGTACTTTCGTCGCCTTGACAACCTCTGCGGACCCTACTCGCTCAACACGAGTCCGCCGTTGTGGACATCGCGTCGCCGGGTACCCAGAACCGCTGTTCGCAAAACAGTCGTTCGCCCGTCATGGCAGGAGCCGCAAGCCCCATTTGGCGAGCAACGGGGACACCGGGACGAAGTACGACGTGTTGTCGTCACCGTCCGGTGACCCCGTCAAGATGCCCACCGCGCCGACGGTTCCATCGAGATTCTTGACGTAGCCGGGACTGCCGCTGTCACCGTTCAAGCTGAAGACGCTGGCTTCGATCACGCCGTCGTCGCGCACCTTTGTGACGCCCCCGCATGTCTCACCGGTCACGGAACCGAGCTTGCAAAAGGGCACACCGACTTTGATGTCTTCGGAGGCGTACACACCGTGGACCGGCCTGCCGCCGATATCACCCGCGGGGACACCGATACTCGGGTCGAGACGGATGATCGCGGCGTCGATGTTGCCACCTTCGTTCTCGCTGGCGGTGATCGTGCCCAGCGGGACGCCCTGCGCGTAGGTCCATCCCGAGCCGTCGCGCGGGTCGCAGTGCCCGCTGGTGATGAAGTAGTAGTCGCCGTCGTCGCCACGGGCCGCGAAACTGGCTGTGCACTTCATATTTTCGTCTTGGACCCGCATACCCGGTGCCGGCCGTGGGGAGGCCGCATCTGCCGGTGCGATGCTCACGAACACCGTCACGGGCATCGCCACGGCGCCGATTAGCCCCAACCTTCGCAACCACGGTCCGGCCACGCCGCTCTCCTCTTGTGTAAGACGGCCTGCATCGTACCAACCCGTAAGCACGCGTTAGTTAGCTCAAGCAGTGTAGCGGAAAGACCGGCCCGAAGCCGTTGTCGCGAAAGGTATTACGCGGATATGTGACCTGGATTAATTATCGTCAACGTCTATTTGCGGGCGATGGCGTGCCATGCCATGTCGGCGACCGCCTGGCAGTACTCGTCATCGACGGCCGCATCGGAGTACAGGACGCGAACGTTCAAGGGCGCCAATACGATTTGCACGGCCGCCAGCGTGTTCACGCCGTCGCGCAATTCGCCGCGCTTCTGCGCCCGGTCGACCACGCCACGCACGACGGAAAAACGCGCCCGCCAGAACATCATTCGGGTTTCTTCGTCGTGATGCCCACCGCCGTCCATCACCAGCGACCGCAGGAAAGTCCGGCCGACCTGACTGTTGGCCCGTTCGGCGACTTTGCGGGCCAACGCCAACAGATCTCCGCGCAGCGAGCCGGTGTCGGTGGCCGAGGCCAGGCCCTCGACGTCGGCCAGGGCGGCATCGACGATGAGTCGCTGACGGTTGCCCCAGTAGCGGTAAATCATTGCGGGGTCCAGCCGGTGGCGCTCGGCCAGGGCCTCGACGCTGAATCGCTCGACGCCCCAGTGCGCCAACTCATCGAGTACCGCGGGCATGACACGCGCCCGGATGTCGGCGGGAACAGCGACCACCTGTTCATCGGGTGGCTGCGACTGCTCCATCCGTGTCCCCCTCGTCTGAGGTCAAAAATCGCCCTACCAGTGTGGCATCCATTGCGCAGCGGTGCGACCATCCGCACCGTCGCCTCGCCGAAGCTATCCGGCGTCGACGTGCCGGCCGAGAAAGTCCAGAACCGCGTCCGCGAATATGTCATTGCGATCGCCGGCGACCATGTGGCCCGCGCCGCGCACATCGGTGAATTCGACTTGCGGGAAGCGAGCAAGGAATTCGTCCGCACGCTCCTGGCTCACCAGGTCGCTCACCTGACCTCGAACCAGCAGCATCGGTACGCCGCCGCCTAGGATCGCCTCAACGGCCGCGTGCATGCGGTCGGGGTCGGTGACCTCAAAAGGAGGATTGGCCGCCTTGCCGCTGATGAACTGCGGATCCCAATGCCAGTACCAGCGATCGCCGCGGCGGCGCAGGTTGGCCGTCAGACCGTCCAGGTCCGTCGGCCGGGGCCGGTGCGGGTTGTATTCGGCGATCGCGTCGGCAACCTCCTCGAGTGACTCGAACCCCGACTCCACCCGGTCGGCCATGAAGTTGTGGATGCGGTTCGCCCCGGATTGCTCCATGTTCGGCACGATGTCGACCAACACCACCGCGCTGGCAATGCCGGGCGAGATTTCGCCCGCCAACAACATCGAGGTGAAGCCGCCCAGCGAGGCGCCGACCAGAACCGGCTTCGGGGGCAGCCCGCGCAGCACTTCGGCGACGTCGGCGGCGAAGCTGACGACGCGATAGTCACCGTCGTTGGACCAGTCGGATTCGCCGTGGCCGCGCAGGTCGACCGTCACAGCCTGCCAGCCGCGCTTCGCGACCGCGGCCGCCGCCCGGCCCCACGAACGACGCGTCTGCCCGCCCCCGTGCAAGAAGACGACAGCGCGGGCATTCGGGTCGCCCTGACGGTCCGAGACGATGCGAACACCGTCCAACCCGGAAGTCGAGAACTGTTCAGGCGCCGTCGTCATCAGCAAATGGTAGGACGTGCCGAATCAGGGCCTACGCACGGAGTATCGATGCCGGGCTCAGGGGGCCGTCGGCAGAGCGCCGGCGACGACGGCAGTCGGCTCAGCCGGGCGGGGCGCCCCGCCCGCCGCGAAAGATCTTGGCAATACGGCTAAAAATGCCCGCGTTGTGACCCCGGGCGTGCTGAGTCTCCTTGATTTTGCCGAGCGTTTGCTTTCCCTCGACGGCGTAATCCTTCAGGGATTCATCGCCTTCTTCGGCGCGCATGCGCAACCCTCCGTTCTGATCGAGCCGGCCGCTACGGCGGCGTCCAGTCGCTCTGTGTCGCCTACCCATTGGTCCGGTGGGCTCAAACGACCGCAGGCGACCGGGTTAGCCCTTGCTGGCTTTGATCGGCGCGCTGCTCGGGGGCAGCCGCAGCAGATTGCCGCGCAGGCTGCCCCGCGCGGTTCGGACGGTCACTAGGAGCCAGGTGAACAGCAGCCCGGCGTAGGCGACGGCCGCGGCGACCTTGAACGCCGGCAGATGCGTGTGCGCGGCAAGCTGCGAAGTGCCGGTGACGAAGGTGCCGACGGGGAACGTCAGGCTCCACCACGTCAGCGCGAACGGCATTCCGCGCCGCAGCGTGCGCACCGTGAGCGCGGTGGCCAGCGCGATCCACAGCACGGCGAAGCCCCACACCGGGACGCCGAACAGGATCGCGAACGTATTCATGTCCTCTGCCACCTCGTGCTGGACGGCCATCCCCGAGACGGCGCCGAGAAGCCCTGCAGCCGTGATGGATTGGCCAAGCGGACCCAGCACGATCCACAACGTCGGCACCCGCGCGGTGCCCGAGGTGCCGTAGAGGACCAGTCGGCTCCAGATCATCGCGATGATGTTCACCGAGGCCACTAAGGACAGTCCAAACATCGCGTAGCAGCCGTAGAGCATGGTCTGGCGGCCGGTCGCCGCCGCTATGTGCGGCAGCAGCAGCGCGCCCGTCGCCGCGGAGACCATGGGCGGAACCACCGGCATCAACCATCCGCCGAATGCCGCGTCGGGCTCGACTTCGTGCTGGGTGAACATCAGGAACGGAATGCTGACCGCGGTGAACAACCCGCCCAGCGTGCCCGCGGTCCACAGCACCCAATCGAGATCCACGGCGATGCGCTCTCCGATCAGATCCCGGCCCACCAGCATTGCCCCCGCGCCCACGGTCATCAGCGCCATCGGAGCGGCCCCGTAGAAGTGGGCCATCTGCGGGTTGCGGGCATGGCCGCGCGCCACCGTCGGGTGCCGCAGCCAGTGGCCACCGACCAACACGATCAGCAGCGCCAGCAAACCGGCGGCCCCCACCCACACCGCTTCGGCGAAAGCGCGCAACCCGAACACATGGACGGGCAGCGCGGCACCAGCCGTGGCGACGATCCCGGTGCCCATCACCGAGGCGAACCAGTTCGGCCCGATGTTGCCCAGTACCTCGACGCGCTTGTACGACGATGGCAGGTCGTCGGCGGGTGCAGTAGCCATCGCCGAGAAACCCTACTTCCTCGGGATGGCTCGATGTTCCGCTTAGACTCCAATCCGTGACGCAGATCCAGCAATCCCGGCGGGCCCTCAATAGGGTCCACGTCATGCTGGGGATCGTCGTCATCGTGGCGCTCGCCGTACTCGCGATTCCGATCAAGGCGCGGTGCGGTGCGCCGGGCCTCTCGTGCGCTTCCGCGCTGGACGCCCATGGCTACGTCCACTACTACTACGAGGTGGAGCCGCTGGGCGTCTTCCTCGCCGAGGTCGCCACGGGCTCGAACATCAAAGTCTTCTACACCTCAGGCGAGGACCTGGAAAAGGCCAGCTAGACACGTCAACCGGAGGGACTATGCGGATCCGCATCGGGGCCGGCCTTGCCCCCGCGCTGGTTGTGACAATGTTGGCGACGCTGTGCGCACCGGTACCCCAGGTCACGCTCGTCGATGCCTGGCGCGGAACCTGCGGCCCAAACACGTTGTGCGCCAACGATCCCCCGCCGGACGCCGGTGATCAGGCGACCGCCGAGCGGAAGATCATCGACGGCTACAACGCCAAGCAGGTCGGGTGCACGCCCAGCATGCCGCCCAACCCGCAGTCCATCACCTGGGACCCACCCGGCTTCAGTCCCAACGTCGGGGGCACCGGCGTGATCCACGACGCCAATCCGCAGCTGGGCGGTCAATACCGCGCCGACTACGTCAACGGCCGCTGGCACATCGAATATCTGTACTGCTGAAAAGCGCTGCGCCGGTTAGCCTCTCACAATGCCGGAGGTGACTAGCCGTGACAGACCTGCATCGCGTTACCCTGCGACGTGACCGTCAGGGTGGGGCTGATCAATTCCTTCTCGATGCCGAACTTCGTTAGGTCGAGCACCATCTCGACGGTGTCGGGCAGGGTCCGGGTGGCGTTGGTGCTCTTGCCCGAGCGGACGTCTGCGCCGCCCGTCGTTCGCACGTTGCGGATCGCCAGGTCGTTGCTGCCCTGCTGGGTGTTCAGGACGGCGAACGGGGAGCCGTTGTTGGCGAGGCTGTAGGTGAGCTGGTCGCCCGGTGGCGGCGGCAGCGCCTGCGCGAAATGAACCGCCAGCTGCAGCACGTTGCCGTGGGGATGCGCGACGTCGACGGAAGCCACGGTCACCGACGGCGGCGGAACCAGGCCGGACTGCACCTGGCAAACGAGCCGGCTCGGCAGGCGCGACCAGTCGTCGTGTTCGGGCCGCACCCAGTTGTAGAAGCTGACGACCACGACGGCCAGCAGCAGGGCGATGGGGATGACCAGCTGCGCCCCCGCCGGGATTCGGGCCCAGGAGCCGCGGATGCCGCGGTCTCCGCCCGGTGACGAATCGGGCTCGATCTCATCAACCACGCATTCCTCCTGAGATTCCGCCGAGATTCCCGCGGGCCGCGAGTTCGGCGCATCTTAGCCAGAATGCGCTGGTAGCGGGGAGATCGCCGCAGGGTGTTTCGCCTGTTGGGCTACGTGAGCCCGGGCACACCGCTCGGCGTAGGCCCTGTTCGCGGCCCGCTTCGATTGGAGGCTTCTCAGCTGGTTAACGCATACTTGACCTCATGCTTTCCGCGCCATCACCGCAAACCGCCGATGCGGTAGCCAGTGGTGCGCTGGAGTTAGGTCGAGGTATCTGATGGCAGGCTCTGGCGGTGCGCGTCACCGCCATCGAGCGGTTCGCCAGCCGTCGGCTCTGCGCAAGGGGCTGAGCCGCGGCTTCATGACCGTGGTGTCACTCGGCGCGGTGCTGATGACCGGGGCCGGATACTACGTGGCCCACGGGGCACTTGGGGGCATCACCGTTTCGGACGCGCTGACCGCGGAGGATCCGCGATCCAGCGGCAACGAGATGAACATCCTGCTCATCGGCCTGGATTCGCGGAAAGACCAGGACGGCAACGACCTGCCCAACTCGATCCTCAAGCAGCTGCATGCGGGCGATTCCGACGACGGCGGCTACAACACCAACACGCTGATCCTCGTCCACGTCGGCGCCGACGATAAGGTCGTCGCCTTCTCCATCCCCCGCGACGACTGGGTGGCATGGAACGGAATCCCGGGATACAACCACATCAAGATCAAAGAGGCGTACGGGCTGACCAAGCAGTACGTCGCGCAGAAGCTCGCGAACCAGGGCGGCAGCAGCCAGAAGGAACTCGAGACGAAGGGCCGCGAAGCGGGCCGGGCGGCGACGCTGCGGGCGGTACGGACCCTGACCGGGGTGCCGATCGACTACTTCGCGGAGATCAACCTGGCCGGTTTCTACGATCTGGCCCAGAGCCTCGGCGGTGTGAACGTCTGCCTGAACCACGACGTCTACGACTCGTATTCGGGTGCCGATTTCTCCGCGGGCCCGCAGCGGCTGAACGCGTCGCAGGCGCTGGCATTCGTCCGGCAGCGGCACGGTCTGGACAACGGGGACCTGGACCGCACGCACCGGCAGCAGGCCTTCATTTCGTCGGTGATGCGCGAGCTGCAGGATGCCGGCACGTTCACCAACTTGGACAAGCTCAAGAGCCTGATGGCGGTCGCGCGCAAGGACGTGGTGCTGTCATCCGGTTGGGACGACAACCTGATCCGCCGCCTGGGTGCGCTGGCGGGCGCCGCCGGTGCGGGCCAGGTGGAGTTCCGGACGCTGCCGGTGGTGCGCTACGACACCATCGACGGCCAGGACGTCAACATCATCGATCCGGCCGCGATCAAGTCCGAAATCGCCGCCGCGATCGGCGCCAGCCCGTCGACAACCGCCACCACCACCGCCGCCAAGCCCAGCCCCGACACCGTCGTCGACGTGATCAACTCCGGCAGCATGAGCGGGCTTGCCTCCGAGGTGTCCCGCTCGCTCAAGAAGTCCGGCTACACGGCCGGCCAGGTCCGCGACCGCAACTCCGATGAGCCGGCCAACTCCGCGATTCGGTATGGCGCCGGCGCCGACACCGACGCCCACAAACTGGCCACGTTGCTCGGCATGCAGGCCCCCAACCAACCGGATCCCGACATCAAGGCCGGGCACATCCAGCTCACGGTCGACACCAGCTTCACGATGCCGCCCCCGGACGAAACCACCATGGACGACAGCACGTCCACGACCACCACGACGACGACGAGCAAATCGAGCTCGCGTTCGGGGTACGGATACGGCACCTCGAGCTACCCGACGCCCGATCAGGGGAAGCCGATCGGCGGCGGCGGAGTGCCCTGCGTCAACTAGCGCATCGCCCTTAGGCGTGCGTGCCGCCGTCCATCCGGATTTCGGTGCCGGTGATCCAGGCCCCATCGTCGGATACCAGCATGGCGATCACCCCGGCGACCGCGTTGGGTTCGGCCATTCCCGCGCCGCTGGATTCCGCCGTCGTCGGCAGGATCGGCATGAGCCGGGGGAACAGCGACCAGTCCGCGTCCTGCGGGATGTAGCCGCCGGTGGCGTCGGTGATACCGGACTTGATGCTGCCGGGCGCCACGCACGCCGCGCGCAGGCCGTCCTTCGCGTATTCCAGCGCCAGGGAATGGGTGAAGGCCTGAATGCCACCCTTGCTCGCGGCATAGGCCGCCATGTACGGGTGGGCGAACGACGCGGAGGTGGAGCTGAAGTTCACGATTGCGCTGCGCGGATTCGCCAGCAGCGCAGGCAGCGCTTCGCGGACGACCAGAAAAGTACCCGTCAGGTTGACGGCGATGATCCGGTTCCACTGCTCGAGGGTGGTCTCGTGCGTGTGCCAGGCGCGCAGGATGCCAGCAGCGTTGACGAGCGAATCCAGGCCGCCCAGCTTCTCCACGGCCGACGCCACACCGTCGATCACCGAATCCTCGTTGCCGACGTCTAATGCCATGGTGGTCAGCCGGTCCGCGTCGGCGCCGGCCTGGGCCCGGGTGTTGTCCAGGCCGTCGGCTGCGATGTCGGCGGCCACGACGGCGGCGCCCTCGCTGAGCAGCCGCACCGCGGTGGCCTGGCCGATTCCCGACGCGGCGCCGGTCACCAGAATCCGTTTGCCTTCAAGTCTTTTCATCTGATTCTCCCGGCTCAGACCACTCCACGAAGTCCGTCGGCGCCGAACACCGGCTCGAGCATCGCCGAGTAGTCGGGACCGCGTCGCACCAACACCCCGCCGTCGACATTGATGAGCTGCCCGGTCACATAGCTGGCCGCGTCGCTGAGCAAGAACATCGCCATGTTGGCGATATCCTCGACCTCACCGGGCCGCGGTAGCGGCGTGCAGAGACGATAGTCCTCGCTGAGCTCCGGCGACTCCAGCACGGGCGCAACCAATTCCGTGCGGATCAAGCCTGGACGAATGCTGTTGACGCGCACCCAGGACGGGCCGAGCTCGTCGGCGGCCAGCTGCATCATGTGGTCGACGGCCGCCTTGCTGACGCCGTAGGCGCCGAACCAGCGGTGGGTGTTGCTGGCCGCGATCGACGAAATCCCGACGAACGATCCACCGCCACCGCGGACCATTTCCCGAGCGGAGTGCTTGAGCACGTACATGGTGCCGTTGACGTTGAGATCGATAGTGCGCCGCCACAATTCCGAGTCGATCTGGGTGATCGGCCCGATGGTCTCCGAGCCGCCCGCGCAGTGCACGACGCCGTTCAGCCTGCCGTGCCACGCGGTCACCGCCTCGACGGCCCGCGTCGCCTCGTCCTCGTTGGTGACGTCGGCGGGCTCGTAGCGGATCGCGCCGCCGTTCGCCTGCAACCCTTCGATCTCTTCGACGGCCCCCGCCAGCCGGTCGGGATTGCGCCCGACGATCATCACCGAGGCACCGGCCGCGACCAGTCCGGCGGCTACGCCCTTGCCGATTCCACTGCCGCCACCGGTGACCAGGTAAGTCCGGTCTTCGAAAGAAAGCTGCACGCGAGGCCCTCTCAAACTGGAACAAGTTCTAGCTATAGAAGCATGTGCCCTCGGCGTGAATATCGCTACCCCCCGTCTCGTTAAAAGGCGGGTGCGACAGCAGCGGGTGCGACCGCAAGCGTGCGGCTACGGCTCGTCGCGGCGAGCCACCTTCGTCGGCTTCGCGTTGCGCCAGTCCTCGACGTGCGGCGGCTGGCCGACCGGCCACCGGTTCTCGTTGAAGGCCGCCCAGTGCGCGTGCCCCAGCAGGTGGACGTGGAACGCGTGCCGCAGCGCCTCGGTGTAGCCCATCGCGTCGGACGCTGCGTTGACCGAATCCTTGATGAGCAGCGACGCCATGGTCGGCCGCTCGGCGATGCGGCGGGCGAACTCGAGCGTCTTGTCCTCCAGCTCGTCGACCGGGAAAACCTTCGACACCATGCCCAGCCGGTGCGCCTCGTCCGCGTCGATCGAATCACCGGTCAGCAGAAGCTCTTTGGCCTTGCGCGGGCCGAATTCCCAAGGGTGTGCATAGTATTCGACGCCGGGCATGCCCAGTCGGACCGCGACGACGTCGCTGAACTTCGCGTTGTCGGCCGCGACGATCAGGTCGCACGCCCAGATCAGCATCAGGCCGGCCGAGATCGCGTTGCCCTGCACCTGCGCGATGGTTATCTTGCGCAAATCGCGCCAGCGGCAAGTGTTTTCGAAGAAATAGTGCCATTCCTGGTGGTACAGCTTCTCCATGATCGGCTCGAGCGTGGCCCCGCGTTCGCGGAAGCTCGGATGCTGGCCCGGCCCCGGTGCGCGCTCGGCCAGTGCCTGCTCGGAACCCAGGTCGTGGCCGGCGGAGAAGTTCCTGCCGCGCGCCGCCAGGATCACCACCCGGACCGTGTCGTCGGCCTCGGCGCGACCGAAGGCCTCGTCGAGCTGGACCAGCAGGCCGCGGCTCTGCGCGTTGTGGGCCTCGGGACGGTTGAGCCAGATCCTGGCGATACGGCCCTCGTCGAGGGTTTCGTAGGCCACCAGCTCGCTTGCGCTGGCGTTGGCCGCCTCGGCGCCGGCTTGGTCAGAGACTGTCATTCCGCCTACCTCAGTTCTCGGGCTGCTGCGTGTCGCGTCGACGCTTTACAGATTACGACCAGCGCGTAACGACTCCCGCGGTGGGTTGGTCGCCGGTCCAGCCGGTGTCGCGCGCTACTGCTGCTCGAGCGCGGCCGCCAAGAGCGCCGCGGCGGACTTGATCAGGCCAAGCGACCGGGCGAGTTCCGCGTTCTCTTTCATCAGCTGCTCGATGTGGTCCGACGCTTCGGGAGGTGCCGCAGGAGCGGCATTCTCGATCGCGCTCCGGCGCGTCCGTTCGTGGACGGTCTCGGTCACGGTGTTGCCGAGGGTGTCGGTGACGGCCCGGATCGCCATCCGCTCCATGTCGTGGCGCCCATGCACCGCGGCGACCCGCGTCTCCTCCACGTGCGCCCCGTTGACCGCCACGGGTGTCGGCACCGCCCGCAATTGCTGCTGGTAGGGCCGCGCCACCTGCCTGTTCGCCGTCTCCAGGCCCATCTCGGCCGAATGCGGCTGATCCAGCAGCTGCTGCAGTTTGACTTCCTGCTCCTGCAGGTCCGCTTCCTGCTGGGCCAGCTCGGAGTCCCGCTCGACGAGCTGGGCTTCTTGTTGCTCGAGCTCTTCGGATTGCCAACGCAGCTCGGTCTCCCCCTGGGCCAGCTCGGCCTGCCGCTGGCGGACCTCGACCTCGCGCTGGGCCAGCTGCGCGTCCTCGTGGGCAAGTTGTGCCTGGCGCTGCGCGATTTGGGCTTCCCGCTGCGCGACCTGAGCCTCCCGATAGCGGATCTGGGCCACCTGTTGGGGAAGCGGGGTCGCGCGCTGGGCGAGCTGGCTTTCTTGGTGGGCGAGCTGCGCCCGGTGCTTACGCAACTCGGCTTCATGCTTGTGCATCTCGGCCTCGTGCTTCTGCAGGGCGGCGTCGCGCTGAGCAAGCTCGGCTTCCCGCCTTTTCAGCCCACCGTCGCGGTTGCGGAGCTCGGCGTTTCGGTGCCGGAGCTCGGTGTCTTCCTCGATGTGGCGGATCAACTCCTGCTCGACGAGATCGATGAAAAGGTCGACTTCTTGCTCGCAGTAACCACGCTTACCAACACGCGCCCTGGAGAACGCTACATTGTGAACATCGGCTGGAGTGAGAGCCATGTTCTTCTCCCGAAGTCGTGGACGGCGGCGCAACGTCAAAATATGGGTCGCCGGGGCTCAGGATAATGCCTTTGCCGCGAGGGCATCCTGGTTTGCCTTTGAACAACTGCCATCCGACAGTAGACGGACTGGTGCGGTCCCGCAGCCCGGCACCACGGCGTGGATTACCCCGGCGCAGAGCCGATTACCGCACTTCGCGGCGATGACTGCCACGACCCCTGCCGAACCGATGCCGGTCGATCCGCTCCGGCCGGCGGCTGGTTCGCCAGTGGGCATGCGGGCCCCCGTACATATTCGCCAAGCAGTGGGCAGAAATCGCCTGGTATTTGCGCCGAGCCACCTTCTCTGGATTTCAATACACGGTTTTCTGACGCATATCTCGGGCGCCCCTTCGCCACCAATCGGGAATGTCAACGGGCCCCTATTCGGGCTTTGTGAACAAATTCGGATATTTGCGTGAATACATGACTGCGGGCGGGTTTCGGCAAGGCATTCGGGGCGTGACCCGGCGGTTCGACGGCCGCGCGGGTGGTCCCGGAAGCCGCCCCGCGCGAGATGGCTGACGAGCGAACGATCACCTTCGCCTAGAGTTGTGTTATGCCTACGAAATCTGATGGTGCCGAAATCGGCGATGTGGAGCCGGTGGCTGACAGCACGGCAAGTCAGGCCAGGCGGGTCGTCGCGGCGTACGCCAACGACGCCGACGAGTGCCGCGTCTTCCTGTCCATGCTCGGTATTGGACCGGCAAAGCTCGACGCCTAAATGGCTCCTAGGGGCGGCCAAGGCTCGAAGACCCCGAAATTCGGGGAATCCGACTTCGTCGTCGTCGCCAATCGATTGCCGGTCGATCTCGAGCGGCAGCCCGACGGCAGCACCACCTGGAAACGCAGCCCTGGCGGCCTGGTCACCGCCTTGGAGCCGCTACTGCGCCGCCGCAGCGGGGCATGGGTGGGCTGGCCCGGCATCACCGACGACGGCGGCGAGATCGGTCACGACCCCATCGAGCAGGACGACCTGCAGCTCCACCCGGTAAGCCTGTCGACCGACGACGTCGCCGAGTATTACGAGGGGTTCTCCAACGCCACACTGTGGCCGCTCTACCACGACGTCATCGTCAAGCCGATCTACCACCGCGAATGGTGGGACCGCTACGTCGACGTCAACCGCCGCTTCGCCGAAGCCACCTCCCGCGCCGCCGCAAAGGGCGCGACCGTCTGGGTGCAGGACTACCAGCTGCAGCTGGTTCCGCAGATGCTGCGCGAGCTGCGGCCAGACCTGACTATCGGCTTCTTCCTGCACATCCCGTTCCCGCCGGTCGAGCTGTTCATGCAGATGCCGTGGCGCACCGAAATCATCAAGGGCCTGCTCGGTGCCGATCTGGTGGGATTCCACCTGGCCGGCGGCGCCCAGAACTTCCTGATCCTGTCGCGACGGCTGATCGGCGCGAACACGTCGCGGGGATCCGTCGGCGTACGCGCGCGGTACGGCGAAGTGGAGGTGGCGGACCGCGCGGTTCGGGTGGGGGCGTTTCCCATCTCCATCGACTCCGGCGCGCTCGCCCAGGCCGCCCGCGATCGCCACGTCAAGCGCCGGGCCCGCGAAATCCGGGCCGAGCTGGGCAACCCGCGCAAGATCATGCTCGGCGTCGACCGGCTCGATTACACCAAGGGCATCGACGTCCGGCTCAAGGCATTCTCCGAGCTGCTCGCCGAGGGGCGGATCAAACGCGACGACACCGTGCTCGTCCAGCTGGCGACTCCGAGCCGCGAACGCGTGGAGAGCTATCAGCTGCTGCGCAACGACATCGAACGCGAGGTCGGCCACATCAACGGCGAATACGCCGAGGTCGGCCATCCCATGGTGCATTACATCCATCGCGCGGTCCCCCGCGACGAACTGATCGCGTTTTTCGTCGCCGCCGACGTCATGCTCGTGACGCCGTTGCGGGACGGCATGAATCTGGTGGCCAAGGAGTACGTCGCCTGCCGCAACGACCTCGGCGGCGCGCTGGTGTTATCCGAATTCACCGGCGCCGCAGCCGAATTGCGTCAGGCCTATCTGGTCAACCCGCACGACCTCGAAGGGGTCAAGGACGTCATCGAGGCGGCGCTGAGTCAGACGGACGAGGAGGGGCGCCGTCGGATGCGCGCGCTGCGGCGCCAGGTGCTCGCGCACGACGTCGACCGTTGGGCGCGCTCGTTCCTCGATGCGCTGTCCGAGGCGCATCCTCCCGGCTCCAAGTAACGCGGACCAACCCATGGTGCTAGCGGCGAAACGCTGTGATACTCGATGGATCGGTGAAGGGAGAGCACGGTGAATCTCCGTCGCGGGCTGGCCGCTACGGCCGGCGTCTGCTCGGTCGTCACACTGGGAATCGCGCTCGAGTCGGGGAATCCGGCGCGCGCGCTCGGACCGCCGGCGGACGGCACCTACTCCTACAACGAGTCGGGCGTTTCCGGAGTCACCTGGACCCTTTCGTCAATATGCGATCAGCCGTCCGGAACCCGGAATATGAACGACTATTCCGACCCGATCATTTTCGCGATGCAATGCGCACTGAACGTCGTGAGCACCACCGACGAGAAGATCAGTGCCGCCGACAAGCTGCAGAACTACAGCGGCCGGGCCCGGATGTCCAGCATGCTATGGAGTTTCACGATAGATAAGTCCGACGGTGTCTCATGCCCGGGCGGCGGCACCGCTCCGACCACCGAGAGCTGGGCCTTCAGCGACGAATCGATGAGCGGCACCCACACGGTCATGCATGGTCCCGTCTGCGGGTTGCAGGCGGGGATGAAGAAGCAGCCGTTCTCGTTGGCGATGACTGGGCCACCGCCCAGCCCGGTACAGCGTTATCCCATGCAGTGCAACAACATTGCGATCTGCTACTGATCGGGTTCGGTTAGATCGGCGTAATGTAGGCGATTAGCCACTTGCCGCCGATCTTCTTGAAGTCCACTCGTAACCGGCTGCCGTCATACAGCGGTTGGCGCGTTTTGTCGGTGACGGTGCGGTTCATATAGACCATGACCGACGCCGAATCCCGCTTGGCCGACATCACGCCGACACCAACGACATTGGCCTGCACGACGACCTCGCGCTTCTTGGCCTCCGGGATGATCTGCGTGTTGGCGCTCTTCTGAAACTCCTGGCGGTAGTCCGGCGTCAGCAGCGGATATGCCTGTGCGAGACTGCGTTCCACGGTCTGATAGTCGTAGGCGAACACCTCAGGCACTTCCCTGGCGGCCAACCCGGGCAGCACCGCACGCGCCGCCTGTTCACCGCGGGTCTGCACCCGGTCCCAGTAGAACCAGCCGGTCGCCGCCGACAATCCGACGATGCCCGCGACCACAAGGTAGCCCGCGATGGCGAGCAGCCACCGCCGCCAACGCATCAGTTGCCCCCGTCGGGATACTTCAGGTCGTATCCGGTCATCCGGCCCTGCTCATCCTCGTGCACGATCACCCGCAACCGGTACGGCATGGACGGTTTGTGCACTCCGTCGATGTCGGCCACGGTCACGCGCACCGACACCAGCACCGAGGCGTTGTCGGTGACCGTGTCGATGCCCTCCAGGGCGGCGCCGTTGATCACTGCCTCGGACGCCGCGTTGGTCGAACGGAACAGGGCCTTGAGGTTGTCGATGTTGTTGTTGGCGCCCAGCATGCCGCGCAGCGGGCCGCTGGTGCCGTTGAAGAACCGGTTCACGCTGTCGTCGACGTTGTCCTGCTTGTAGCTGAACATGTTGACCACCGTCTGCGTGGCGGTGTCGACGAAGCGCTGATCGCGTGCTTGCGCCGCCTGGGCATGCCGATGCTGGATGACCAGGACCGCCAGGCAACCGGCCAGCGCGCCAATTGCCAAGAGCGCAGCCGCAAACGAGATCCACCCGACCAGGACGCGGTGCGGCCGCCGTCGCGGCGGCGGCTTGACGGTCTTGAGGGCCTTGGCCCGCTTGGCCGGCTGCTTCGGCTCCGCCGGAGCCTCGAGCTGGACCGTCGCGGAAGAGTCGACCTCGCCCTTCGCCGGGCCCGCGGCCCGCGATGCGCGCCGACGAACCCGCGGTGTCGGAGAAGCCACTACATCGGCCTCGGATCAAGCATGAGGTCCACCCAATTCTCGGCGCCGGACGTGGTGGCGCCGGCCGCGAAGATACCAGTGCCACCTGCGGGGTCCCTGAAGGCTCCGGTGTTCTGGTCATAGGTGGTGTAGGCCGGGCCGCTCGCCTGCGGCGGCGCAGCGGGACCAGGCGGCGGACCCCACGGTTTCTCGGGTCCCGGTCCGGCCGGCGGCGGGTTGATGCCCACCGGCGGCGCCGGCGGCGGCAGCCACTTCGGGTACGGAAGCTGCGGGGGCACCGGCGGATTGCCGGGCGGCATCCACGACGGGTTGCCCGGCGGCGGCCCGCTGTCGTTGGGCGGCGGCGGAGCGTAGGCCGGCTGGTGGTTGGGCAGCGGACCAGGCCCGGGCACCACGCCCGGAGGGGGCGGCCCGGCAATGGCGATACCCGGATCAGGTTCGGCTTCCGGCGGGATGTACGGGAACTTGTTGGGCGGCAACGTGTTCAGCCCGTTTGTTTCCGGGGTGTTGTACGGGACGGGCGGGCCGCGCCACGGGTTACGGCCTACCGGCACATAGCCTTTCGGGTCACGACAGAGCTGAATCGTCGGCGCCCGCTTGCCGGGGAACTCCTGGCAGGGATAGTTGCGCGCGCCACGAACGGTACTGGGGTCGTTCTGTGCGACCTTGCAGTACATGTCCCGCGGGAGCTCGCGCACCGTCTCGTCCGCCGGAGTGCGCATCATCGGCGGTGGCAGGAAGCCGACGGCGCACGGCGGCGGGTCGTTGAGGTCGAGCTTGAAGTCCAGCTTGCCGCCCTCGTCGATAGGAGGACCACCCGCGATCGTGATGATCGCGGCGAACAGCGCCGGCAGCACCACGAGGAGCTGCTCGATCGACTTGTGGTAGATCACGCCGACCCGGCCCAGGTTGGCCAGGCTCGCGGCCAGCGCCGGGAAACTCGGACGGATACCGGAGAACGCGGTGCTGGCCTCGTCGGCCGCATCCGGCGCGGTCGCCAGCGTCGAGCGCAACTGCGGATCGGCCTGGCGCACCTCGGAGGTGAAGCGCGCCAACCCATCCGACAGGGACTTGATGTCGGCGCCGGAGCGAATCTGAGCCTGCAGGAACGGGCCCGCCTGATCGATCAGCTGCGAGACCTGCGGGTAGTTCGCGTTGGCCTCGTCGACCAGCAGCCGTGCCGATTCGATCAGCCTGGCCAGCTCGGGTCCGGAACCATTGGCCGCCTGGAATGTCTCGTGCAGCAAGTCGCGCAACCGCGTGTCACCGAGGCTGTTGACCAGGGTCTCGGCCCGCTTCAGCAGGTCGGCGACGTCCTGGCCGATCCGGGTGTTGGCCCGGTCGATTCGAGAGCCGTTGTGCAGCTTGGCCGATGTCGGGCTGCCCGGCGGCACCAGGTCGATTTATTGCTCACCGACAGCGGACACGCTCTTGACGCTGGCGGTGACATTCGACGGGATGGGCGTCCCACTGTTCAACCGCATCTCGGCGGTGACGCCGTTGGGGTTCAGTCCCACCGACTCGACCCTGCCGACCGCGACGCCCCGGTAGGTCACGTTCGCGTTCTTGTACAGGCCGCCACCCGCGACGAAATCGGCACTCACACCGTATGTTCCGATGCCGAGCGTGGCGGGCAGCCGCAGGTAGAAGATGGCCATGATGATCAGCGTGACGGCGGTGATCACCGCGAATATGCCGAGCTGAATCTTCGTAAGTCTGTCGATCATCTGCGCCGCCCCTACTGTCCCGTTGCCGTGCCGGGCGGAATCTTGAACGGGTCGGCCGCCTGTCCGGACAGGTTGGCCAGTTCGCCGGTCAAGAAATCGGGCGCGTTGACGATCTCGCTCATATGCATCATGTTCGGATCGAGTGCGTACGACGTGGTGAAGAACGTTTCACCGAGCCGCCGCAAGGTGAGGTCGAAGGTGGTGAACACATTGAGATAGTCGCCGCGCACGGCCTGCTTGATGCCGTAGTTGGGGAATGGGAACGTCAGCAAGAGCTGCAGCGAGGTGACAAAGGTCTTGCGGTTGTCGTTGAGCGCCTTGACGACCGAATACAGGTCCTTGAGGTCCGCGGCGAAGTCCACCTTGGTTTTCGACAGTACATTCGACGAGACCGTCGCCAGCTTTTTCAGGCTGGCGAACGCGTCGACGATGTGGTCCCGGTTCTTGTTGAGCACGCGAATCGCTTCGGGCAGGCTATCCAGCGCCTTGCCCAGGTTGTCCTTGTCGCGGGCCAGGGTCGCCGAGAATCGGTTGAGTCCGTCGACCGCGTCGACGATGTCGTTAACCTGGCGATTGAGCCCCGATGTCAACTCGGCCAGCCGCGGCAGCAGGCCGGTCAACTTGTCTTGCCGACCGGCGAAGGCCTGGTAGGTCTCGTCGGTAATCTCCTGCAGCGCACCGAGATTGCCCTTGTTCACCACGACACCGAGGGCGGAGAACACCTCCTCGGTGGTGGGGAAGCGGCTCGTGTTGGATTCCGAGATCTTCGATCCGTCGACCAGCCTGCCGGTCGCCGGCTTGCCCTTGGGTGCGGCCAGGTCGATATGCAGCGATCCCAGCAACGACGTCTGCGATACGGCCGCGGTCGCGTTCGCCGGCAGCACGACGTTTTTGTCCAGCGCCAATTGCACTGCCGCATAGAAGGATCCGTCGGGTCGCTGCTGGGCCTGGATGCCCGAGACACTGCCGACGGTGACATCGTCGATCATCACCGGCGAGTTCTGCGGCAGCGTCGCCACGTCGGCCATGTCGACGGTGATCGTGTAGGCGCCGCTGCCGTGGCCGCGCGTTCCGGGCATCGCCAGCGAATTCAGCCCGTTGAACTGGCACCCCGCGAGCAGGACGCCGCCGACGGCCAAGGCACTGGCGCGCAACCAGATTCGGCTCACTGGCCACCGTCCTGGCCGTTTTGCAGCCCCGCAGAGGGCCCCTGCGGCGGTCCGGGCAGCGGACCGAACGCGGAGCCCGGACCCGGTCCCGGGGCGGGCGCGTTGGCGCCGGCCGGTCCGGCCTGTGGGGCCGTCGGCACCAGCAGGGCCTGCAGATCGGCGGGATTCTGGGCGGGGGGCGCGGGGTTACCGTTGGCCGGTATCCACGTCAGCTGCGGAATCGGCGTCTGCGCCTTGGCTTTTGTCTCGGGAGTGTCATAGATGATCTGCCCCTTGTACGCCGTGATCGTGTTCAGCGGGTGGAACATGATCGGCGGGTAGTTCACCGCCAACCGGCGCAGCACCGGTCCGAGCCGCTCGCGGCACAGCTCGGCACGCCGGAAGTAATCGGGCGCCTTGGGCCCGCCAGCGGTCTCGAAGGAACCCCCGCAGATGAACTGCACCGGGTTGGCGAACTCCGGGATCGACAGCAGGCCGTTCAGGGTGCCCTGCGCCGGGTCATAGATGTTGTAGAAGTTGGCGATACCGGGGCCCGCCACATGCAGCACCTGCTCGATGTTGTCGCTCTGGTCGCTCAGCGTCTTGGCAAAGTCGTTGAGCTGGTTGACCGTATCGATCAGCGTCGAGTTGTTCTCGTGCAGGAAGCCGCGGATGTCCGAGAGCGCCTGGTTGAGCGTGCCCAGCGTGTGGTCCAGGTGGCGCGAGCTGTCGGCGAGCACCTGCGATACCGATGCGACGCTCCCGGCGAACTGCACGATCTGTTCATTGCTCGCCGACAGGGCGTTGACCAGAACCTGCAGATTCTTCACGGTGCCGAAGATGTCGCCGCGCGAATCGCCCAGTCGGCCTGCGACTTGCGACAGCTCGCGCAGTGCGCTGTGGAACGATTCGCCCTTGCCGTCGAAGGTGTCCGCGGCCTGGTTGATCGCCGCGCCCAACGGTCCCTGCATCGAGCCCGTCGTCGGCCCGAGCGAGACCGCCAGCTGAGTCAGCGATTCCTTTACCTCGTCCCACTCCACCGGGACGGCGGTGCGCGACAGATCGATGCTGCCGCCCGCAGGAAGCGTCGCCCCGCCGTTGTAGACGGGGGTCAGCTGAATGAACCGCGCCGCCACCAGGTTCGGCGACATGATGATAGCCTTGGCATCCTTGGGGATCTTCACGTCGTTGGACACCGACATGGTGATCTTCACGTCCGACGGCCGGGGCTCGATCGAGTCGATCGTGCCGACCGGGACGCCGATGATGCGGACCTGGTCTCCGGGGTACAGCCCTACAGCAGAAGCGAAGTAGCCGACGACCTTTCGGCTATTCGCTTGTACGGACAGCACATAGACGCCACCCACCAACACCGCGACCAGCGCGATGACGGTGACGTAGCGAATCCCGCGGCTACCCGCGATCCGTTGGATCATGGCGACTTCGGGCGGACGACCCAGCGTTCCTGGATCAAGCCGCGTAGGTAGTCGGAGAGGCTGGCCGGCAGCTTGCCCGGCTGGTAGAAGAAGTCGAACATAGTCGCCAACAGGGGCGCGGGGATGACACCGAAGACGTTGACGTTGAACCCGGGTCCGGAACCGACGACCTCGCCCAGCTCCGTCGCATAGGTGGGCAGCCGTTTGAGGGCCTCGGTGATGTAGTCGCGGCGCTCATTGAGATTGCTCAGGACGTCGTTGAGCTTGCTCAATGCCGGGCCGAATTCCTTGCGGTTGTCGTTCACAAACCCCGAAATCTGTGCCGAGACACCGTCGATGCCGGAGATCAATTGCGACAGCGCGGCGCGCCGGTCGTCGAGTGCGGCGAACAGCTCGTTGCCGTCGTCGACCAGCTTGTTGACCTGGTCTGCGCGCTGGGACAGCACGCCCGTGACCGACTTCGCATGGGCCAGCAGGCTTTGCAGCGCCTCGTCACGGCGGTCCAGCGTGCGGGACAACGAGGTCACCCCGTCCAGCGCGCCACGCAGCTGCGGCGTCGCGTCGTGCAGGGTGTCGGTGAGGACGTTGAGCGCGTGTTCGAACTGCGGCTTGTCCAGGTTGGTCGCGTTTTGGCCTAGGTCCTCGAGCGCGCCGGCCAGCGTGTAGGGCGTCGTGGTGCGGCTCAGCGGAATCGACGTCACCTTGCCGGTTCCGGCCGGCGTCACCGAAATCGAGCGCTCACCGAGGATGGTGTCGGTGCGGATCGCGGCCATCGACTGGTCACCGAGCGCAACGTGCCGGTCCACCGAGAACGTCACCTTCGCGCTGCCTCCGGCCAGACCGACCGCTTGCACCTTGCCGACTTTGAAGCCGGAGACGTAGACGGCGTTGCCGGGCGAGATGCCGCCGGCGTCGCTGAAGTAGGCGTCGTAAGTCTTTCCCTGCGGATAGAACGGCAGGTTGGCGTAGCCGAAGGCGATGAGGACGACGCAGATCACCAGCACCACACCGAAGACCCCGGTGCGCAACGGATCACGTTCGTGCCTGGCACTACTTGGCAAAAGCGCACCTCCCCTGGCTGGGATCCACCTGGCCGCCGAGGGGCAGGAGGATGTCGCTGCCCGCCGGGCCGTTGATCTTGATGCTCACGGAGCAGAAGTAGATGTTGAAGAAGGAACCGTAGGCCCCGAGCGCGGACAGCCGCAGATAGTCTTCGGCCAGCTGCTCGACGTCGTTGTTCACCTCGGCCTTGCGGTTGTCGAGCTCGGTGGCCAGCGGCCGGGTGTTCTCCAGGATGCCCTGCAACGGCCGGCGTGAATTCTTCAGCAGCTCAGTCAGATCCGCTGTGGTCGACGCCAGCGGCGGGATGGCTCCCGCGATCGAGTCCTTATTCTTGGCCAGCCCGGTGATCAGCTGCTGCAACTGGTCGACGCTGGCCGAGAACTTCGCACTTCTCTCGTCGATGGTGCCCAGCACGGTGTTGAGGTTGGTGATCACGTCGCCGATGAGCTGATCGCGTTGCCCCAACGTCGTCGAGAAGGCATTAGTGTCGGCGAGCACATTCGACAACGCCCCACCCTGGCCTTGCAGCAATTCGATGACCGCGCTGCTGATCGTATTGACCTTGTCGGCGTCCAAGCCCTTGAGCACCGGGCGCAGCCCACCCAGCAGCGCATCCAAATCCAGTGCGGGCTGGGTGTGTTGGGCGTTGATCGTGCCGCCGGCCGGCAGCTTACGCAGCTCCCCCGGGCCCGACGCGATCTCCAGGAATCTGTCCCCGACCAGGTTCTCGTAGCGGATCACCGCGCGCGTCGAGGTGTAGAGCGTATAGCGATCGTCGATGCCGAACTCAACGTCCACGCTGTTGTCGGGGTTCAGTTTGATCCCGTTCACCGCACCGACCGGCACCCCGGAGATGCGGACCTTCTGACCCGCCTTCAGCCGAGACGAGTCGATAAATGTTGCGTGGTAGGTGTTTTCGGAGCCGAACCGGAAGTCACCGAAGACCACCACCAGGCCGGCGGCCACCAACAGCATCGCCACGGCGAAGGCGCTCACCTTGATCACCATCGACCGGTGCGACGGCATCTCCGATTTGGGCATCAGAAGTCGTCCCGTTCCGCGAAAGAACCGTGGAACAGGAACTGCAACGTCGAGGGCGCGTCGAACTGCAGCTCGGTGAACGGCTCATATGGGACATTGGCGTTGTCGGTGACCAGGAATGGCGACCGGAACCACGAACCGCCGTGCTGCTTGTTCGGGATGTCGGGCAAACCGCGGCAGTTCGGGCCGCCGGAGGCGTTGACGATCGGCAGCGACTCCGGGTAGGTGTACGCGGGCGCGCCCAGCACGAAGCTGGACGACGTGAACAGACCGGCCTTGCGGACACCGAGAATCGGACCGAACTCCTTGAGCCCGCGGTCGACACCCCTGAAGAGGCAACCGAATTCGGGTGAGTAATCTCCGGCAACCTTCAACGGGGCCCGTAGCCGGTTGAGGGCATCAATCAGGTCTTGCTCCGCCGGCTCCAGCGTCTCGTAGGCGTTGTTGGCCAGGCCGATCGTGGACAGCAACGTGTCGTTGAGATTCTTCTGCTGGTCGACCACGGTCTTACTGATGGTCGGCAGGTTGTCGAAGATCGTGTTGAGGTCGGGGGCGGCGTCGGCGTAGATGTTGGTCACGACCGCGGTCTTGCGGAAGTCCTCCTGCAGCGCACCGAGCTTCGGATTCGTCTGCTGCGTCAGGGTATTCAGCCCTGACAACAGCGCGCCGAAGTCGTCGCCGTGACCGCGCAGGCCTTCGGCGAACGCGCTCAGCGTCCCGTTCAGCTCGACCGGGTCGACCTTGTGCAGCAGGTCGATCAGCGACTGGAACAAGGTGTTGACTTCCAGCTGCACCGCCGAGGCGCTCAGGTGCGCGTCCGGGCGCAGGGACGTCGGCGAAGGCGCTTGCGGCGGAACGAATTCCACCGACTTCGCTCCGAAGATCGTGTTGCCTCCGATGTGCACTGTGGCATTGGACGGGATGAAGTGCATGTCGTCGCTGTTGATCGCGAGCGTCAAGCGGGCCTGGTCGTCCGCGTAGTTGATGTCGGTGACCTTGCCGATCTGGACGCCGCGGTACTTGACCTTGGCGCCCTTGTCCATCACCAGCCCGGCCCGCGGCGCCGCGATGGTCACGGTGTCGACCGAGGCGAAGGCCGCCGTGTAGGAGAGGTAGGTCAGGACGGTGAACGCCACCAACAAACTGGCCAGCAGCGCCGCTGCCAGCCGTACGTGTGTGCGTCGCGTGTCTGTCTCTGCCATGTTCCTTTTAAGCGGGTCTCTTATCCGGAGAGGTTGAAGTTACCGGACGCGCCGTAAACGGCTAGCGAGATGAACAAAGTAATGACCACCACGACGATCAGCGAGGTCCGCACCGCCTGTCCGACCGCGATGCCGACGCCGACCGGCCCACCGGTGGTGTTGTAGCCGTAATAGGTATGTACGAGCATCACCGCGATGGACATCACGATGGCCTGCAGGAACGACCACAGTAGGTCCGACGGGATGAGGAAGGTATTGAAGTAGTGGTCGTAGAGGCCCGCCGACTGTCCGTTGATGAACACCGTCGTGAAGCGGGCGGCGAAGAAGGCGGCCAGCACCGACAGCGAATACAGCGGGACGATCGCGACGAGGCCGGCGACCAGCCGGGTCGACACCAGGTAGGACACCGAGTGCACCGCCATGCACTCCACGGCATCGATCTCCTCCGATACCCGCATGGCGCCCAGTTGCGCGGTGGCGCCCGCGCCGATGGTGGCCGCCAACGCGATGCCGGCGATCACCGGTGCGACGACGCGCACATTGAGGAACGCCGACAGGAAGCCGGTCAGCGCCTCGATACCGATGTTGCCCAGCGACGAATAACCCTGCACCGCAATGACACCGCCGGAGGCCAGCGTCAGGAACGCCGCGACGCCGACGGTGCCACCGATCATGACGAGCGCCCCGGCGCCCAGTGTCATTTCGGCGACCAGCCGGATCGTTTCCCTGCGATAGCGGGTCAGCGCGTTGGGGACATAGCGCACGGTCTGGCCGTAGAACAGTGCCTGCTCACCGAAGTCGTCCACCGGGCCTTGCAACCGTGACGCGATATTTCGGAACCGGAAAGTGAGGTCGTAGCTCATGCGCCGCTCACTTCGCCGAAATCCGGACGCCGATGGCGGTCATCACCACGTTGATGACGAACAGGCAGATGAAGGCGTAGACGACGGTCTCGTTGACCGCGTTGCCGACGCCCTTCGGCCCACCCTTGACGGTCAGGCCGCGGTAGCACCCGACCAGGCCGGCCATCACACCGAACAACAGCGCCTTGCCCTCCGCGAGCACCAACTCGCGCAGTCCCGTCAACACGGTCAGCCCGTTGATGAACGCCCCGGGGTTGACGCCCTGGAGGAACACCGAGAAGACGTAGCCGCCGGACAACCCGATGGCGCACACCAAACCGTTGAGCAACAGCGCGACGACCGTGGACGCCAAGACGCGGGGCACCACCAGCCGGTGGATCGGGTCGATGCCCAACACCCGCATCGCGTCGATCTCTTCGCGGATGGTCCGGGCGCCCAGGTCGGCACAGATGGCCGTGGCGCCGGCGCCGGCCACCACGAGCACCGTCACCACCGGGCCCAGCTGAGTGATGGTGCCGAACGCCGTTCCGGCGCCGGACAAGTCGGCCGCGCCGATTTCCCGCAGCAGGATGTTGAGCGTGAAGGCCACCAGGACCGTGAACGGGATGGACACCAGAAGCGTGGGGACCAGCGACACGCGCGCGATCATCCAGGTCTGATCCAGGAACTCGCGGAATTGAAACGGCCGTCGCACTGAGGCGCGGCCGGTATCGATCATCATTTCAAAAAACCCGCCGACAGCGCGGGCGGGCACGGCAAGTTGTTCGATCAACCCGATAGCCCCCTTTGCTGCTCACGGCGAAGTGTGCGTCGCCTCGGTACAGTCCTCGTTCGCACTCGGCTCGCTGTGAGCCGGCTCATATTAACTCAAAGAAGTTCACACCTGTCAATGAACAGGAATTCCGTATCCAAAGCGTTAATTTATCCAGGTCAACGCAGTTACGGAATTTCCAATCTGACACACGTTCTACTAGCCCATTTCCCCCTCAAGAAGTGGCATTTAGCGGCTATTGCTCCATGAGCCCAACCGCCGAAAATCCAATCTCCGGATCGCGGTCAGCAAAGTAGTTTTCGAGTGCGCCGCTGAGTTGCGCGGGCTCCCATGCGGAGCCGTCCGCGATGAACCTGTGCTCGGCGACCGGCGCCGAAACAAGCGTCACCTGGGGACCGTAGACGATAAAAACCTGCCCGTTCACCCGTGCCGCAGCCGGGGACGACAGGAACTTGACCAGGCTCACCACGTGGTCCGGCGACAGCGGGTCGACGCCGCCCTCCTCGACATCCGGCGCCGCACCGAACACGTCGGCGGTCATCGCGGTGCGGGCCCGCGGGCAGATCGCGTTCGCGCTCACGCCGTAGCGGCCCAGCGCCCGCGCGGCCGTCGACGTGAGCGAGATGATGCCCGCCTTGGCCGCGCCGTAGTTGGCCTGCCCCACCGGGCCCACCAGACCGGCCTCCGACGAAGTGTTCACGATGCGGCCGAAGATCGAGCCCCCGGCATCCTTCGCCTTATTGCGCCAGTAGGTGGCCGCGTTGCGGGTGAGCAGGAAGTGGCCGCGCAGGTGCACGGCGATGACCTGGTCCCACTCCTCGTCGGACATGTTGAACAGCATCCGGTCCCGGGTGATGCCGGCGTTGTTCACCACGATAGACAGGCCGCCCAGGCCGTCGGCGGTCGAGACCAGTTCGTCGGCGGTCGAGCGCTCGCTGATGTCGCCGGCGACCGCGATGGCTTTGGAGCCGGTCGCATTGATCTCGTCGATGACATCGGAGGCGTCGAGCGCCGACGCGATGTCATTGACGACGACGGTGGCGCCCAGGCTTGCCAGGCCCAGGGCCTCGGCGCGTCCCAGCCCCGCGGCCGCGCCGGTAACCACCGCGACCTTTCCGGATAGATCGGTCGCGTTCGTGCTGCTAGTCAATTTATGAATACCTCTAGTTTTCGGGACACTCGTCGTTAGTCTTCGCGCGTCAGCGCCGCGCGCGGGCACTCGGCGATCGCCTGCTCGGCCAGATCTTCTTGGTCGGACGGTATCGGATCGGTTTTCACGACGGCATAGTCCTCGTCGTCCAGGTCGAAGATATCTGGCGCGATTCCCAAGCACACCGCGTTACCTTCGCACCGGTCTCGATCCACGATCACCCGCACGGCACCCTCCTTGAAGCTGACCCCGGTGTGGCCCCATACCCTTGATTGGGTAGCTCCACCATAGGGCCCCGCCGCGTCTGACGAAACGGTCGCTGGATTCCAAGACTAGAACGTGTTACAACCGGGAAGGCGAACGGGTAGCCGTTGGTCGAGTTACGGCGTGTCACGTTGAGCAAAGGACGGCTGGAATGCGCATCAGTTACACCCCCGAACAGGAGGAGCTGCGTCGCGAGCTGCGGTCGTACTTCACCGCGCTCATGACCCCCGAGCGGCGCGAAGCACTGACGTCGACGCAGGGCGAGGTCGGCACCGGCACCGCGTATCGCGACACCGTCGCGCAGATGGGCAAAGACGGCTGGCTCACCCTGAACTGGCCCAAGGAGTACGGCGGTCAGGACCGCTCCCCGATGGAGTCGCTGATCTTCACCGACGAGGCGGCCGTCGCCGGCGTTCCGGTGCCGTTCCTGACGATCAACAGCGTGGCGCCGACGATCATGGCGTTCGGCACCGAGGAGCAGAAGAAGTTCTTCCTGCCCAAGATCGCGGCGGGCGAACTGCACTTCTCCATCGGCTACTCGGAGCCGGGTGCTGGTACCGACCTGGCCAACCTGCGCACCACCGCGGTGCGCGACGGCGACGACTACGTGATCAACGGCCAGAAGATGTGGACCAGCCTGATCGCGTACGCCGACTGGGTGTGGCTGGCGGTGCGGACCAACCCCGACGCCAAGAAGCACCGCGGCATCTCGATGCTGACCGTGCCGACGACGGCCGAAGGCTTCTCGTGGACGCCGGTGCACACGATGGCCGGGGTGGACACCAGCGCCACCTACTACTCCGACGTGCGGGTGCCGGTCAGCAACCTGGTCGGTGAGGAGAACGGCGGCTGGAAGCTGGTGACCAATCAGCTCAACCACGAGCGGGTCGCCCTGGTCTCGCCACAGCCGATCTTCCTGGCCCTGCGCGAGGTTCGCGAGTGGGCGCAGAACACCAAGGACTCCAGCGGGGCCCGGCTCATCGACTCGGAGTGGGTGCAGCTCAACCTGGCCCGGGTGCACGCCAAGGTCGAGGTGCTCAAGCTGATCAACTGGGAATTGGCCTCCGCGCATGATGACGCCTTGAACCCGGCCGACGCGTCGGCGGCGAAGGTGTTCGGCACCGAGCTGGCCACCGAGGCCTATCGGTTGCTGATGGAGGTGCTGGGTACCGCGGCGACGGTGCGCCAGGATTCGCCGGGCGCGTTGCTGCGCGGCCGGGTCGAGCGGATGCACCGGGCGTGCCTGATCCTGACCTTCGGCGGCGGCACCAACGAGGTGCAGCGCGACATCATCGGCATGGTCGCGCTCGGCCTGCCTCGAAACCGCTAAGTACCGCTGAGCATCGAGAAGGACGACTTTCATGGATTTCACGACAACCGAAGCGGCGAACGACCTCGGTGGCCTGGTCGACACGATCGTGGACTCGGTGTGCACGCCCGAGCATCAGCGCGAACTCGACGGGCTCGAGCAGCGGTTCGACCGTCAGCTTTGGCAGAAGCTGATCGAGGCCGACATCCTCACTAGCGCTTCGGCTTCCGCGCTGGGCGGCGACGGTTTCGGCGCGCTCGAGCAAGTAGCCATCCTGGTGGCGCTGGGCCACCAGCTGGCGGCCGTGCCGTATCTCGAGTCGGTGATGCTGGGCGCCGGAGTGCTGGCCCGGTTCGGCTCCGAGGAACTGCAGCAGAGCTGGGGCGTGCCGGCCGTCAAGGGCGAGAAGATCCTGACCATCGCGCTCGACGGCGAGATGGGTGAGGGCGCGGTGCAGGCCACCCGGGGCAGCGACGGCTACCGGCTGACGGGAACCCGCACCCAGGTCGCCTTCGGAACCGTGGCGGACGCGTTCCTGGTTCCCGCCGAAACCGATTCCGGCACGGCCGTTTTCCTGGTGGCTGCCGACGACCCCGGCGTCAAGGTGACCCCGCTGCTGACCACCGGCCTGGGCAGCGTCGCGCACCTGGCGCTGGACGGCGTCGCCGTGGATGACGCGCGGCGCGTCGGCGGCGGCGAAGTCGTGACCTGGCTGGGCACGCTTGGCACCCTGGGCCGCAGCGCATATCAGCTCGGGGTACTCGACCGCGGTTTGCGGATGACGGCCGAATACGCCCGCGAGCGTGAGCAATTCGACCGCCCGATCGGCAGTTTCCAGGCGGTGTCGCAGCGGCTGGCCGACGGCTACATCGACGTCAAGGGTCTGCGGCTGACGCTCACCCAGGCCGCATGGAAGGTCTCGGAAGACATCGCCGCCGAGATCGATGTGGCCAGTGCGGCGTTCTGGGCCGCCGATGCCGGACACCGGGTGGCGCACACCATCGTGCACGTACACGGCGGCGTCGGAGTCGACACCGATCACCCGGCGCACCGGTACTTCCTGGCCGCCAAAGAGGCAGAGTTTGCGCTCGGCAGTGCCACCGGCCAGCTGCGCCGGATCGGCCGTGAGCTGGCGGAAACCCCTGCCTGACCGCCCGACGACGATGCGGTTCGTGCAACGAACCGAGGAGGAGTAGGGCTGCCTTGGATACTTCGACTGACCCGACCGTCGCCGAACTGCTAGTCCCGCTCGCCGATATCGACGACCAGGGCGTCTACTTCGAAGAGTCGTTCACCAGCTGGCGCGACCACGTCCAGCAGGCCGCGGAGATCGCGGCGGTGTTGCGCGGGCGAATGGACCCGGAAAAGCCACCGCACGTCGGCGTGCTGCTGGAGAACACGCCGTTCTTTTCGGCAGTGCTCGCCGCTGCGGGGATGTCGGGGATCGTGCCGGTGGGCTTGAATCCGATACGCCGTGGCGAGGCGCTGGCCCGCGACATCAGCAAGGCGGACTGTCAGCTGGTGCTGGCCGACTCGAATTCGGCTGCGACACTGGACGATATCGACCATCTGAACGTCGACTCCGCGAAGTGGGCCGCCGAGGTCGACGCGCATCGCGGCACCGAGCCGCGCTTCCAGTCGGCGTCTCCCACCGACCTGTTCATGCTGCTTTTCACGTCGGGCACCAGCGGCGACCCCAAGGCGGTGATGGTCAGCCACGGCAAGGTCGCGTCGGCCGGTCTACGGATGACGGAGCGGTTCGGCCTCGGCACCAACGACGTCTGCTACGTATCGATGCCGTTGTTCCATTCCAACGCGGTGCTGGTCGGCTGGGCCGTGGCGGCGGCGTGTCAGGGGTCTTTAGCGTTGCGGCGCAAATTCTCTGCGTCGGGGTTCTTGCCGGACGTGCGCCGCTTCGGCGCTACCTACGCCAACTATGTGGGCAAGCCGCTGTCGTACGTGCTTGCCCAGCCGGAGGGGCCCGACGACGCGGACAACCCGCTGCGCGCGGTGTATGGCAACGAGGGTGTCCCGCGCGACGTCGACCGGTTCAGCCGCAGGTTTGGCTGCGTCGTCCAGGATGGGTTCGGTTCGACTGAACTCGGAGTGGCCATAGCCCGGACCCCCGAAACTCCCGACGGCTCACTAGGTCCGCTGCCCGAAGGAGTCGACATCATCGACCCGGACACTGGCGAGCCGTGCCCGCCGGGGATCGCAGGCGAATTGGTGAACACGACCGGAGCCGGCGGTTTTGAGGGTTACTACAACGACGAGGCCGCGATGGCCGAGCGGATGCGCGGCGGGGTCTATCACAGCGGCGACCTGGCCTATCGCGACGAAGCCGGCTACGCATATTTCGCTGGCCGCCTGGGTGATTGGATGCGGGTCGACGGTGAGAACCTGGGTGCGGCCCCGATCGAACGGGTGCTGCTGCGCTATCCCGATGTGACCGAGGTTGCGGTGTATCCGGTGCCGGACCCGGTCGTCGGCGACCAGGTGATGGCCGCGGTGGTGCTGGCGGCCGGTACCGAATTCGACGCCGACAAATTCCGGGCGTTTCTGGCCGAGCAGCCGGACCTGGGCCCCAAGCAGTGGCCGTCCTACGTCCGGGTCGGCGCGGAGCTGCCGCGCACGGTGACGTTCAAGGTGTTGAAGCGTCAGTTGTCGGCCGAGGGTGTGGACTGCGGCGACCCCGTCTGGCCGATTCAGCGTTGACCACATGACTTTTCGGCCCCTTGAGCAAGCGCTCGAAGCGAGCTTCGAACAGCTCTCCGCGTCGGTGCCGGCCGACGTGGGCGTCGCGATCGCCCGTCCGGATCGGACCTATTCGCTGGGCCGGTGGTCCTGCGGTGTCGCCTGGTCGACCATCAAGGTGCCCCTGGCGATCGCAGCGCTGCGCACCGACTGGCCACGTGCCAAAGACCGTGCCGCGAAGGCGATCACGGAGTCCGACAACCCCGCCGCCGAGCAGCTGTGGGCCGGGCTGGGCGACCCGGCGGACGCGGCGCGGCGGGTGCAGGCTGTCATCGCCGAAACGGGTGACACCGAAACCGCGGTCGAGCCGAGGCGGCTTCGGCGCGGCTACACCGCATTCGGCCAGACGCAGTGGACCCTGCAGCGCCAGGCACGTTTCGCCGCGGAGCTCCCGTTGCTCCCCGGCGCGGCGGGCGTCATCGACCTGATGGGCAACCTCACCGCCGAGCACCGATGGGGTTTGGCCACCAAAGGTGTTGCCGCCAAGGGTGGTTGGGGTCCGGGCGCCGAGGGCGGATACCTGGTCCGGCAGTTCGGAATCGTCGGGACCCCGTCCGGGCAGTGGGGCGTCGCGCTCGCCGCCGACGTGCGCGAGGGCGGGTACGAAACCGGCGTCGAGGTGGTCGATGCGCTGGCCGAGTGGCTGGTGAGCCGGCTGCCCGGGCTAGCCCGTTATTGACGGCACGACCGCGTCGATCAAATGCGGTCCGGGCTCGTCGAACGCCGCGCGCAGGGCCTCGGCGAACTCCTCGGCGGTGCTGACGCGGCGGGCCGGCACTCCCATGCCTTCGCTGATCTTCACGAAGTCCATTGTGGGTCTTGACAAGTCGAGCAGGTCGAGCGCCTTGGGGCCGGGTGCGGACCCGGCGCCCACGCGCTGCAGTTCGACTCGCAGGATGTCGTAGGCGCTGTTGTCGTAGACCACGGTGGTCACGTCGAGGTTTTCCCGAGCCTGGGTCCACAGCCCCGAAATCGTGTACATCGCCGACCCGTCGGATTCCAGGCAGAGCACCGGACGGTCCGGGGCTGCGATCGCGGCGCCCGCCGCCGTCGGGATGCCATAGCCGATCGCCCCGCCCGTCAACGTCAGCCAGTCATGGGCCGGCGCGCCCGCGGTGGCCTGCGGCAGCAGCAGACCCGAGGTGTTCGACTCGTCGACGACGATCGCCCGTTCCGGCAGCAGCGCCCCGATCACGTCGGCAGCAGACGCGGACGTCAGCGGGCCGCTGGGCAGCTGCGGGCGCGACGCGGCGGCAACGGGGGCCGTGGTGCCCGGCGCCACTTCGTCGGCCAGCGCCACCAGCGCTTCGGCCGCACCCGCGTGCTCGGCGAGCACGTGCACCGCGCAGCCCGCCGGCACCAGGTCGCTGGGCATGTCGGGGTACGCGAAGAAGGACACTGGCGATTTGGCGCCGGCCAGCACCAGGTGCTTGGCGCCGTCCAGTTGGCCTGCGGCGGCCTCGGCGAAATATGCCAGCCGGTCGACGGCCGGTATGCCCGCCCCGCGCTCCAGCCGCGTGGGGAACGTCTCGCACAGCAGGCGTGCGCCGGTCGCCGCGGCGATCCGCGCGGCCGCGGCAAGCGCGGGGCCGCGGGTGGCGTCGCCGCCCACCATGATCACCGTCGGCTCCCCCGACCGCAGCACCTCGGCAACCCCGGCCGCCAGCTGCGGGTCGGCGACCGCGGGCCTGGCCGGCCGTGGTGTGGCGGGCATCGCGCCGTCCGACCAGGACGCGTCGGCGGGCAGGATCAGCGTCGAGATGCACGAGCCGGCGCGGCATGCGGCGATCGCCTCGGCCGCGTCGATCGCGACGTCGGCGGCCGTCGCCGTCCGGTGCACCCAGCCAGAGACGGTGCCGGCAAGCGCGTCGATGTCGGATTCCAGTGGGGCGTCGTACTTCTTGTGGTAGGTGGCGTGGTCGCCGACGACCACCACCATGGGAACGTGGGCCCGGCGCGCGTTGTGCAGGTTGGCCAGCCCGTTGCCCAGCCCGGGGCCCAGGTGCAAGAGCACCGCCGCAGGCCGGTCTGCGATGCGGGCGTATCCGTCCGCCGCACCGGTGGCGACGCCCTCGAAAAGGGCTAGCACACCGCGCATTTCGGCGACGGCGTCCAGCGCGGCCACAAAGTGCATCTCCGAGGTACCCGGGTTGGCGAAGCACACGTCGACGCCGCCGTCGACCAACGTACTGATCAGCGCCTGCGCACCGTTCACTTGATTGCCTCCAGTCTGAAAACACGTCTGGCGTTGTCGCGCAGGAAACTGCGCCGGGCGTCGTCGGTGAGCCCGAGTTCGTCCAGCCCCGCCAGGGCGTGTTCGTGGGTGATCATCGGATAGTTGGTGCCGAACAAGACTTTTCGTTGACCCGTCCCGGTTTTCATGAACCGGACGAGTTCCTCCGGCAGCCGCCGCACGGTGTAGGCGGAGGTGTCGATGAACACGTTTTCGTGCTTGCGGGCCACGGCGACCATCTCTTCGGTCCACGGATAGCCGACGTGCCCGCAGACGACCACCAACTCGGGAAAGTCGAGGGCGACCTGATCGATGTAGGGAATCGGGCGTCCGGTCTCCGAAGGCCGCAGCGGGCCGGTGTGACCGACCTGGGTGCAGAACGGCACCCCGGATTCCACGCACTGCGCGAACAGCGGGTAGTAGCGGCGGTCGGTCGGCGGCGCGCCCCACAACCAGGGCACCACCCGCAGGCCGACGAAACCCTCGGCGACTCGGCGCCTCAGCTCGCGGACGGCCTCCATCGGACGGTCCAGGTCGACGGTCGCCAGCCCGGCGAACCGGTTCGGGTGCAACCGAATCCATTCCGCGACCTCGTCGTTGGAGATCAGGTCCAGGCCTCCTGGGCCATACCACGCGCTGAGCACGCCGAGGTCGACGCCCGCGGCGTCCATCGCGGCGATGGTCACGTCGATGGGAATGTCGGCATCCGGTATCGCCCCCCCGGTCCAGCGTCGCAGGGAGGCCAGCATGTCGCTGCGCAGAAACCGCGCAGTCGGATGCTGCATCCACACATCGATCGTCATCGATTTTCGACTCTAGACCTCACCCGAGGTCAGGCGGCCAGCGCGGCGCGGGCCGCGGCATGCGTCTGCGCCGCGTACCCGCCGCCGAACAGCACGACATGCGCCAGCAGCGGATACAGCTGGTGTAGGCCGATGCGGTTGCGCCACCCGGCTTTCAGCGGCCGCACGCGCTGATAGCCGTCGAGGATGGCGTCGTAATGCGGGCAGCCGAACAGCTCGAGCATCGCCAGATCGGTTTCCCGGTGACCGGCGTGCGCGGCCGGATCGATCAGCACCACACCGTCGGCCGTCCACATCACGTTGCCGCTCCAAAGATCGCCATGCAGCCGCGCCGGACGGTCGTCATCGTCGAAGTCGCCGGCCCGGCAACGCGCCACCACGGAGTCGATGGCGGACCGGGTCGCCGCATCGAGGCGCGCCGCCGCGAGCTCGGCCATCGGAACCAATCGCTCGTCGGCGTAGAACTCGCCCCAGCGCCGATGGGGGCGCAGCGACATCGGCAGCGGCTGCGACAACGGGCCGAAGAATCCCGGCCCGTCCCAGCCGTCGGGCCCCGCACCGAACGCCGCCGCCCCCGCATCGTGCGTGACGGCCAGCCGGCCGCCGAACGCGTGGCCCACGTCGCGACTGGGCGCCGCCGACTCGAGTCGCTGCAACGTCAGACTGGTCGCGTCGACGGCGATGACCCGCGCGCACGGCACACCGCCGTCGACGGCCGAAAGCCACCGCAAGCCCGCGGCCTCGCACGCGAAGAAGCCGTCGGGGGCGCCGGAGCGGCTTTTGACGAAGTCGGTCATCCGGCTTCCACCCTAGACAGGCCGTCGCGGGCCGGCGAATCTGAGTAGTTGTACGGATTCCACGAATGGCGCGCTCCCGCATGATTATTGGCATGAACCTTCCGGACAACACAGCAAAGAACACCGCCGCCTTCTTCGTGCAGGCGGCCATCGCCTTCGGCGTGAGCTTCCTCAGCGCCCTCGGCGGCATCTACTTCCTTCCGATCGATTCGTGGCAGCGGATGTTCCTCGGGATCACCGTGCTGTTTCTCGTCTCCAGCGCGTTCACCCTGGCGAAGGTGATCCGCGATCAACAGGAAGCCTCGACCGTGCGGGTCCGCCTGGACGAGGCCCGAATGGAGAAGATGCTCGCGGAGTACGACCCGTATTCCGCGGCCGCCTGACCAACGTGGGCGGCGTGGGGAACCACGCCGCCCACAAACCGACCTATGCTGAGCCCGATGGCGTCTCCCGGTCCCGACCCGACCGCGCCGCTGTGGCGCGCGGCGCAGGTGTTCCGTCTGGTGAGCTGCGTCTACGCCCTGGGCTTCCAGATCGCCATCAACCCGGATCTACGCAGGCCCATGCTGGGCTGGGTGCTGTTCGCCGTGCTGCTCGGCTGGAGCGCGGCCTGCGCCGCCGCGTATCTGCGCGGCTTCGGCCGCAGGCCCGCGTGGGTGATCGCCGAAATCGTGATCGTCGTGCTGCTGATGGCGTCCAACCCGATCGTCACCAACCCGCAGTGGGCCAGCGACAATCAGACCTGGCCGACGACGCTGTGGGCCAGCAACCCCACCATCTCGGCCGCGATCCAGTTCGGTCCGGTCGGCGGCACCCTGACGGGGTTGATCGTGATGATCGCCAACTTCGCCGCCAAGAACTACTTCGCCCTCAACCTCGGGCACAACGCCACGATCATCATCGAGGTGGCGATCGGCGCGGCGTTGGGCATGGCCGCGCAGACCGCGCGCCGCGCGCACGAGGAGTTGCAGCGGGCGGCCCGGCTCTCGGCCGCCGTGGCGGAGCGTGAGCGGCTATCGCGCGAGGTTCATGACGGCGCCATCCAGGTGCTGGCGCTGGTCGCCCGGCGGGGCCACGAAATCGGCGGCGCCACAGCCGAGCTGGCGGATCTCGCGAGCGAGCAAGAGCGCGCGCTGCGGCGCTGGGTCACCTCCGCCGGCATCGACCACGACGGTGACGGCAAGACCGTCGACTTCCGCTCGTTGCTGCGCCGCAGGGCATCCGATCGGGTGTCGCTGAGCCTGCCGGGAACCCCGGTGCCCCTTGCCCGTTCGGTCGCAGCGGAATTGGACGCGGCGGTCGGCAACGCCCTGGACAACGTGGGCGCGCACGCGGGCCCCGACGCGCAAGCATTCGTCCTCTTGGAAGACCTCGGCAATTCGGTCACGGTGTGCGTTCGCGACGATGGGGTGGGCATCGCCACCGGCCGCCTACAGGAAGCGGCCCGGCAGGGACGCCTCGGGATCTCCAAGTCGATCGTGGGCCGGTTGACGTCGCTGGGCGGCAGCGCCGAGTTGCACACCGGCGAAGGTGACGGCACCGAGTGGGAGCTGTGCGTGCCGCGAGGGGGTGAACGCCATGGCTGACGCAACGACGGTGATGGTCGTCGACGATCATCCGATCTGGCGCGAGGCGGTGGCCCGCGACCTCGCCGAGGGCGGCTTCAACGTCGTCGCCACCGCCGATGGCGTGGCCGCCGCGCGACGCCGGGCGGCGGCGGTCAAGCCCGACGTGGTGGTGATGGACATGCAGCTTGCCGACGGCGATGGCGCGGCGGCCACGGCCGAGGTGCTGGCGGTATCGCCGTCCTCGCGGGTGCTGGTGCTCTCGGCGTCGGACGAGCGCGACGACGTCCTCGAGGCCGTGAAGGCCGGGGCCACCGGGTATCTGGTCAAGAGCGCGTCTGCGTCCGAACTGGCCGACGCCGTCGAGGCCACCGCGGCGGGCCGGGCCGTCTTCACCCCGAGCCTGGCCGGGCTGGTGTTGGGCGAATACCGGCGCATCGCCCAAACCAAGGACGCCGGGCCCTCTCGCCCCAGCCTCACCGAGCGCGAGACCGAGGTCCTGCGCTATGTGGCAAAAGGATTGTCCGCCAAGCAGATTGCCGAGAGGCTGTCGCTGAGCCACCGCACCGTCGAAAATCATGTCCAGGCGACCTTCCGCAAGCTTCAGGTGGCCAATCGAGTGGAGTTGACCCGCTATGCCATCGAGCACGGGCTGGATACCGAGGCCGACTAGTCTCGCCGGACGGCGGCCAGCGCCCGGGCGGACACCAGGCCCGACACGACCACGCTGACGCACACGAGGCCGTCGTCCTTGAGGCCCCACTTCACCAGCGCAAGCGTCGCTGCCCCCGCGATGCAGAGCAACGCGCCGATGACCGCGCCACGCCGCGCCGAGGTGACGGCCGGGACACCGTCCCATCCGGACAGCGGGTTGTTCTCCAGGGGTCGCAGCGCGACGAACAGCACCGCCACCACCAAGCTCATGATGAGCACCTGCGCGATGCTGACGGCCAGGAAGTCGGGCTGGCCCGGGTACCGCGGGTGGCCAAGGTAATCGAAGACCACCTGCACGGCCAGCAGCGCGGGCATGTGCCACAGGTACAGGGTCATGGCGCCGGAGTTGCCGAACGCGGTCCACCACCACACCCGCGGCCGCTGCGCCCACCGGGCGATCGCCGGGGCGGCAGCAATTGCCAACGCGCTCAAGATGATTGCGTGTCCGGCCAGCAGCAGCGAGGGCGGGCTGGTGTTGGAGAGGTGATGGTCGCCGGTGCCGACCATGCTCAATTCGTAGGGACCCCAGCGCACCAGCGCGACATCGACGACGAACAGCGTCAGCGCCGTGACGAGAGCGATACGTGCGGTGAGCAGTTGGCGGCGGTAGGCGATGCCGAACATGGCGGGAATGAGCCAGACCGAAAGGTTGAGATAGCCCAGCGGTGCCGCGGCGGTCCAGTGCAGCCGCGCCGCGTCGATGGCCGCGATGGTTCCGTACACCGCGAGCACACCGACGGCGAGGCGGGCGGGCGTGGTGATCCTGGACAACACCGGCATCGCGGCCAGCACCAGGACGTAGGCGCCCAGAAACCACAGCAGCTGCACGCTGACCCCGGCGATCGGCTCGTAGACATGTTGCGGGAGAAGCGGATACAGCGCGGTCAGTGCGACGGCCCAGAACGCAAGGTAGTAGAACACCGGCCGGAACAGCCTGGTGCAGCGGTTCATCAGCCAGCCGCCCCAGTTGGCGCCGGGGCGCCAGGACGACACGCACGCGGCGGCGCCGGCGAAGAAGAACAGCGGCATGATCTGCAAAAGCCACGTCATGGCCTGAAACACCGGTGAAGCGGTGAGCAGGTTTTCCCAAATGAATACGTGACCGCGGATGATGCTGATCGCCATCACGGTGTGGCCGAGCACCACCCCGACCAGGGAGACGATGCGGATGACGTCGATGGCGCGGTCGCGATCGGCCGGTGTGCTCGCGGCCAGCTCCGCGGGGCCGGGAATGCCGGTGAGTGTTTTCATCTCGCCAGCATCGCCGGAGAGCACACGCGCATGCGCGTGCATTTCTACGCGTCAGGCGTGAGTAGTACTACTCAAATCGCGTCAGGCAGAGATGTGCGCCGAGTGCACGTCGTCGGCGGGCCGCGCCTCGGTCTGTTCCTTGGCCCAGCGGTAGTCCGGCTTGCCGGCCGGTGAGCGCTTCACCTCGTCGACCAGCCAAAGGCTGCGCGGCACTTTGTATCCCGCGATCTCCGAGCGCACGAACGCGTCCAGCTCCGAGAGCGCCGGCCGCGTTCCCGGGCGGGCCTGCACCACCGCGGCCACGTGCTGGCCGTAGCGGGCGTCGGGCACGCCGACGACCAGGGCGTCGAAGACGTCGGGGTGACCCTTGAGCGCGGCCTCGACCTCCTCGGGGTAGATCTTCTCGCCGCCGCTGTTGATCGACACCGATCCGCGGCCCAGCATCGTGACGGAGCCGTCCTCCTCGACCGTCGCCCAGTCACCGGGGATGGCGTAGCGGACGCCGTTGATGGTCTTGAACGTCTCGGCGGTCTTCTTCTCGTCCTTGTAGTAGCCGACGGGAATGTTGCCCTTTTTGGCGATGAAGCCGCGGACGCCCGAACCCGGCTTGACCTCGTTGCCGTCCTCGTCCAAGACCACGGTCTTGTGATCGATCGTCACGCGCGGGCCGCCGGCGTGCGGGGCGTCCTTGGCGACGACGCTGGTGCCGCCGAACCCGGTCTCCGAGGAACCGATGGAATCGGTGATGACCCGGTTGGGCAGCAGCTCGAGGAACTTCTCCTTGATGCTCGGCGAGAACAGCGCCGCGGTGGACGCGAGCAGGAACAGCGACGACAGGTCGTACTCGTTGCCCTTGTCCTGGTGGGCCAGCAGCGCGTCCAGCAGCGGTCGCGCCATCGCGTCGCCGGTGAAGAACAGCAGGTTCACCTTGTGGTCGTGAATCGTGCGCCAGACCTCGTCGGCGTTGAATTCCGGTGCCAGCACGGTGGTTTGGCCCGAGAAGATCGACATCCAGGTGGCCGACTGCGTGGCGCCGTGGATCATCGGTGGGATCGGGTGGCGGACCATCGGCGGGTTGGCCGCAGCGCCCTTCGCCAGGTCGTACTCGTCGGCGATGAATTCGCCTGTGGCGAAGTCGGTTCCGCCGAACAGCACCCGGTAGATGTCCTCGTGGCGCCACATCACGCCCTTCGGGAAGCCCGTCGTGCCACCCGTATACAGCAGGTAGATGTCGTCGGCGCTGCGCGGGCCGAAGTCACGCTCGGGCGAGCTGTTGGCGGCCGCCGAATAGAACTCGACGCCGCCGTAGCGGCCGAAGTCGTTGTCGCTGCCGTCCTCCACCACGAGGATCGTCTTGACGTTGGGCGTCTCGGGCAGCACGTTGGCGACGCGGTCGGAGTACTGGCGCTCGTGCACGAGCGCGACCATGTCGGAGTTGTCGAACAGGTAGCGAAGCTCGCCCTCGACGTAGCGGTAGTTGACGTTCACCAGGATGGCGCCGGCCTTGATGATGCCGAGCATCGCGATGACGATCTCGATGCGGTTGCGGCAGTAGAGCCCGACCTTGTCGTCCTTGTTGACGCCCTGCTCGATGAGGTAGTGCGCCAGGCGGTTGGCCTTCTCCTCCAATTGGGCGTAGGTCAGCTGCTCGTCACCGCAAATGAGGGCGACACGGTCGGGCACAGCGTCGATGGCGTGTTCTGCGAGGTCGGCAATATTCAGGGCCACGGCCACCAAATTAGAACGTGTTACATTTCTTGACAAGTTCATGCTCGATGTGGAGTGAAAGGCGGTAGCCGTGGCCGAGGCGCCAGCAAACGAACCAACGGGACCCGACGCCCTAGTGGAGCAGCGCGGTCACACCCTGATCGTGACCATGAACCGGCCGCACCGGCGCAACGCCTTGAGCACGGAAATGATGGAAATCATGGTCCAGGCCTGGGACCGCGTCGACAACGATCCCGACATCCGCGTCTGCATCCTGACCGGAGCCGGTGGCTACTTTTGCGCCGGCATGGACCTCAAGGCAGCAACCCAGAAGCCGCCGGGCGATTCTTTCAAGGATGGCAGCTACGACCCGTCGCGGATCGACGCTCTGCTCAAGGGCCGCCGGCTCACGAAGCCGCTGATCGCCGCCGTCGAGGGCCCGGCCATCGCGGGGGGCACCGAGATCCTGCAGGGCACCGACATCCGGGTTGCCGGCGAGAGCGCCAAGTTCGGTATCTCGGAGGCCAAGTGGAGCCTGTATCCGATGGGCGGCTCCGCCGTGCGGCTGGTGCGCCAGATCCCCTACACGGTCGCCTGCGACCTGCTGCTGACCGGACGCCACATCAGCGCCACCGAGGCCAAGGACATGGGCCTGATCGGCCACGTCGTGCCCGACGGGCAGGCGCTCACCAAGGCGCTCGAGATCGCCGAGATCATCGAGAACAACGGCCCCCTTGCCGTGCAGGCAATCCTCAAGACGATCCGCGAGACCGAGGGAATGCACGAGGAAGAGGCCTTCAAGCCCGACACCGCCAACGGCATTCCGGTGTTCCTCTCCGAGGACTCCAAGGAAGGCCCGCGGGCGTTCGCCGAGAAGCGCAAGCCCAACTTCCAGAGCAAGTAGCGCTTTAGCGCCGAGCGTGTAGTCATTGCGAATTCTCGGCCGGGTTCTCACGCTGAGTGCACGCTCGGTGAGCGTGTCAGTGCCGCGCGCGACACTCCCCGACTATGGGACCGTTCATCGGGAGCGAGGCCGTCGCATCCGGCATCGTGACGCCGTACGCGCTGCGCAGCCGCTTCGTTGCGATCCACCCCGACGTCTATCTACCAACAGGCACCGAGCTCACCGCTCGGTCCCGCGCCCACGCCGCGTGGCTATGGTCGCGGCGCCGCGGCATCGTGGCGGGAAGCTCCGCGGCCGCGCTGCATGGCGCCAAGTGGATTGACGATCGCGCATCCGCGGAGTTGCTTTACGCCTATCGGCGTCCGCCAGCTGGCATCAGTACGTGGTCAGATCTAGTCGCCGAGGACGAGAGGGCACTCATCGCCGGCCTCCCGCTGACGACACCGGCGCGGACCGCGCTCGATCTTGCCTGCCGCTATCCCGTCGTCAAGGCGGTTGCGGCCATCGACGCGCTCAGTCGCGCAACGGGTCTCAAGATGGCTGAGGTCGAGATGCTGGCCGAGCGTTACCGGGGACACCGCAACATCAGGCGCGCACGCCGGGCGATGCGTCTGGTCGACGCCGGAGCCGAGTCACCCCGCGAAACGTGGCTGCGGCTGCTACTCATCGAGGCGGGCTACCTGCGACCGCAGACCCAGATCACCGTTTACGGCCAGTACGGCGAGCGCGTGGGAGTGCTCGACATGGGCTGGGAGGACATCAAAGTCGGCGTCGAGTACGAGGGCGACCACCATCGCACCGACCGCAGACAATTCAACCGGGACATTGCGCGTTACGAAGCACTGTCCGACCTCGGCTGGATCGCCATCCGTGTCACGGCCGAGGACACCCGAGGCGGGATTCTGGCGCGGGTGGCCGCGGCCTGGGCACGGCGAATGTGCACTCAGCGCGGACAATCAGCGTGAATCTCGCAGTGGGTGCACGTTCGGCGAACACGTCTACGCCAGCGGCGCGGTCGGGCTGAACGCCACCGGCATCTTCTCCAGGCCGGACACGAAGTTCGCGGGACGCAAGGGCAGCGGCGCGTCTGGAGACGCCAGCCGCATGTCCGGCAGGCGTTGCAGCAACCGCGTCTGCATGATCGACAGCTCGAGGCGGGCGAGCTGGTTGCCAAGACAGAAGTGCGTGCCGAAGCCGAACGCCAGGTGGTTGTTCGGGTAGCGGTCGATGTTGAAGCTCTCCGGGTCGTCGAACACCTTCTCGTCGAAGTTCGCCGACTCGAACAGCAGGATGATCTTCTCGTCCTTTTTCAGTTGAGTGCCATGGAATTCGGTGTCGGCGGTGATCGTGCGCGCCATGTTCTTCACCGGCGCGGTCCAGCGCAGCATCTCTTCGATCGCGTTGGGCAGCAGGCTCAGATCGCCCGCCAGCCGCCGGTGCTGGTCGGGGTGCAGCAGCAGCTGGCGCGTCCCGCCGGACAGGGTGTGACGGGTGGTCTCGTCGCCGCCGATCAGCAGCAGCAGCACCTCGGTGACGATCTGGTGGTCCTCCAGGCCCGCCCCTTCGACCTCGGCGTGCACCAGCACGCTGACCAGGTCGTCGGTCGGTGCCTTCTTGCGCTCCTCGATCATCCCCATCATGTACTGGCTGTAGGTGGCGAAGGCCTCCATCGTCACCTGGACATCCGCCTCGGCGGCGGTGCTGCTCAGCGAGCTGACCAGATCGTCGGACCACTTGAGGAACATCGCGCGTTCCTCGGGACGCACACCGAGCATGTCGCCGATGACCGCCATCGGCAGCGGCGCGGCGAGGTCCCAGACGAAGTCACACTCGCCGCGTTCGCACACCGCGTCGATCAGCGTGTCGCACAGCGACGTGATCGAGGCCTCCAGGTTCTTCACCCGCTTGCGGGTGAACCCGTAGTTGACGAGCTTGCGGCGCAACAGATGTTGCGGATCGTCCATCTCGATCATCATCTCGACGCCGGGCTGGTCGGGCCGGATGCCGCCGGCATTCGAAAACAGCTCGGGGTTGCGCTCGGCCTCGATGACGGACTGATAGGTCGAGGCCGCGGCAAGTCCGTTGCGGTCCCTGAAGACTGGCTCGTTCTCGCGCATCCACTTGTAGATGGACCGGGAGTCGCCGGCGTAGAAGGCGCCGTCCGTCAAGTCGACGTCGGGCTTGGTCTTCACATCGGGAAGGGTCATGAGATCTCCTGGGCGTCGCCGAATGTCATTTGCACGTGGTCAGAGGAGCTGGAAACGATCGCGCGCTTCGGAAGTCCCAGCGATGCAAGCTCTTTCGCGTAGGGATGATCGCCCAGCCGGACGCGCGCGCCGCCGATACGGGTCCGCACACCGTCCAGGGTGTGCTCGAAGGCGGTCTCGCGGGTGATGCCGTCGCGGTGGGAGTAACTGCGCTGCGCCTGCTCGCGGGGGGTCAGCCGGAACGGCAGCCCCCGGCCGAAGTCCATGCTGATCACCAGCTGGCCGTCTATCGCACAGTCGAACCCGAACTGACGGCCTTCGCGAATCGTGAAGTCCGCCATGACTTTCGGGTAACCCCAGATCTTGGTTCCGGCTTCCAGTGTGAACGGCTGGTCGACGGGCAGGTGGTGGATGAAGGCGCCGGCGTCGCCGAGAGCGCGCGGCCCGCTGGCGTTCGACCCCGGCGGGTTGACCATGATGCTGGTGCCGAACTCGTAGTACTGACCCAGGTCGCCGTCGATGTAGTGCATCAGCATCAGGACCGCGACCGCGCGGCCGGGCAGATAGCGACAGACCTGCAGGCCGCTGTAATCGATCAGCTGCTGCGCGGCATCGGCGTTCACCGAGAACATCGCCATGTGCTGGTTTGCCTCGCGGATCCTCACCGGCATGGTGAGGACGGTGCCCGCGATAGTGTGCTGAGACACAGTCATCCGGTCAATCTAGAACCCGTTCTATTGACGGGGCAAGCCTGGGCCTAGATCAGCGCGGCGAGCTCGTTTACCTGCTCGGTCGAGCGGCCGGAGACCACCATCATCGTGACGCCCGCGGCCTCCCAGGCCTTGATCTGCTTACGGACGTAGTCGACGTCGCCGACGATCGCGGCGTCGTCGATGACCTCGTCCGGGATGATCTCGGCGGCCTTCTCCTTCTGGTTGCTGCGGAACAGCTTGGTGACGTCGTCGACCACCTCGGAGTAACCCATCCGGCGGTAGACGTCGGCGTGGAAGTTGGTGTCCTCGGCGCCCATCCCGCCCATGTAGAGCGCGATGTAGGGCTTCATGGCCGCGAAGGCGGCGGCGCGGTCCTCGGTGATGACGATGTTGGCCGTCGCGCAGATCTCGAAGTCCTTGCGGCTGCGGCGGGCACCCGGGCGGGAGAAGCCCTCGTCCAGCCACTCGTTGTAGGTGTCGGCCATCCGCGGGGTGTAGAAGATCGGCAGCCAGCCGTCGCAGATCTCGGCGGCCAGCGCGACGTTCTTCGGCCCCTCGGCTCCCAGCATGATCGGGATGTCAGCGCGCCGCGGATGGGTGATGGGCTTCAGCGGCTTGCCCAGGCCGGTCGCGGGCCGCCCGGGCCCCTCCTTCAAAGGCAGCGGGTAATGGGGGCCGTCGCTGGTCACCGGCTCCTTACGGGCCCAGACCTGCCGGATGATGTCGATGTATTCGCGCGTGCGGGCCAGCGGCTTGGGGAACGACTGGCCGTACCAGCCCTCCACCACCTGCGGGCCGGACACGCCCAGCCCGAGGATGTGCCGGCCGCCGGACAGGTGGTCGAGCGTCAGCGCGGCCATCGCGCACGCCGTCGGAGTCCGCGCGGAGAGCTGAACCACCGACGTGCCCAGCCGCACCCGCTGCGTCGACGAACCCCACCAGGCCAGCGGCGTGTACGCGTCCGAGCCCCAGGCCTCGGCGGTGAACACGGCGTCGAATCCGGCTTCCTCGGCCGCGGCGACGAGCTCCGCGTGATTCTCCGGCGGCTGAGCGCCCCAATATCCGAGCTGCAAACCCAGCTTCATTTCTTCGCCTTTCCTCACCAGAACGGACCCGACAACAACCCAGTGTTGAAACGGTTCTTAGAACCTGTTCTACTCGAAGGCGTGACAGCCACTTCGAGCGGCCCGACCACTATCGATCACTCTGAGCCGCCTCTCTCCGCGCCGTTAACCCTGGCATTCGACTACACCCGTTCAGTCGGAACCACGCTCGGTGAGTTCTTCACCGCACTGCGTGACCACCGCGTCCTGGGGGTACGTGGATCGGATGGCCGGGTGCATGTGCCACCGGCGGAATACGACCCGGTTACCTACGAACCGCTGGGCGAGATGGTACCGGTGTCAGCAGTCGGGACCGTCGTCTCCTGGACCTGGCAGCCCGAGCCGCTGGGCGGCGAGCCGCTGGACCGGCCGTTCGCGTGGGCGCTGATCAAGCTCGACGGCGCCGACACTCCCCTGATCCACGCCGTCGACGCCGGCGAGCCGGACAAGATCAGCACCGGCGCCCGCGTGCACGTGCACTGGGCAGCCGAGACGGTGGGCGCCATCACCGACATCGCGTACTTCAAGCCGGGCGACGAGGAAGAGCCGGCCGAGCCCGAGGGGCAAGCCTCAGCGAGCGATAAAGACCCGGTCACCATGATCGTCACGCCGGTCTCGCTGACCATCCAGCACACGGCCTCGCACGAGGAGAGCGCCTACCTGCGCGCCATCGCCGAGGGCAAGCTGCTGGGCGCCAAGACGGGCAAGAAGGGCAAGGTCTACTTCCCGCCGCACGGCGCCGACCCGGCCACCGGCCAGCCCACCACCGAGTTCCTCGAGCTGCCCGACAAGGGCACGGTGACGACGTTCGCGATCATCAACATCCCGTTCCAGGGCCAGCGCATCAAGCCGCCCTACGTGGCGGCCTACGTTCTGCTCGACGGGGCCGACATTCCCTTCCTGCACCTGGTTGCCGACATCGACGCCCACGAGGTGCGGATGGGCATGCGCGTGGAGGCGGTGTGGAGGCCTCGCGAGGAGTGGGGCTTTGGCATCGACAACATCGAGTTCTTCCGGCCTACCGGTGAGCCGGACGCCGACTACGACACCTACCGCCACCACCTGTAAAGGCCAATCTGCACATGAGCGAACGCACTGTTGCGGTCGTCGGCTTCGCCCACGCCCCGCATGTCCGCCGTACTGACGGCACCACCAACGGCGTCGAGATGTTGATCCCGTGCTTCGCCCAGCTGTACGAAGAGCTGGGCATCGCCAGGACCGACATCGGCTTCTGGTGCTCAGGATCGTCCGATTACCTTGCCGGACGGGCATTCTCGTTCATCTCGGCGATCGACTCGATCGGCGCCGTGCCGCCGATCAACGAGTCGCACGTCGAGATGGACGCCGCCTGGGCGCTCTACGAGGCCTACATCAAGATCCTGACCGGCGAGGTCGACACCGCGCTGGTGTACGGCTTCGGCAAGTCCTCGGCCGGGATCCTGCGGCAGGTCCTGTCGCGGCAGACCGACCCCTACACCGTCGCGCCGCTGTGGCCGGACTCGGTGTCACTGGCCGGACTGCAGGCCCGCGTCGGGCTGGACAGCGGCAAGTGGACGGCCGAGCAGATGGCGCAGGTCGCGCTCGACTCGTTCGCCCAAGCCGAGCGCAACGACTCCGAGAAGCCGGCCAAGAGCATCGACGAGCTGCTGTCCCGCCCGTTCTTCGCCGACCCGCTGCGCCGCCACGACATCGCGCCGATCACCGACGGCGCGGCCGCGATCGTGCTGGCCGCCGGTGACCGGGCCCGCGAGTTGCGCGAAAACCCCGCCTGGATCACGGGAATCGAGCACCGCATCGAAACGCCCGTGCTCGGCGCGCGCGACCTCACCGTGTCGTCGTCCACGGCAGCTTCGGCCAAGGCGGCCGAGGCGTCCAAGGGCGGGATCGAGGTGGCCGAGATCCACGCGCCCTTCAGCCACCAGCACCTGATCCTCACCGAAGCGATCGGGCTATCGGGCAAGACGAAGGTGAACCCGTCCGGCGGCGCGCTCGCTGCCAACCCGATGTTCGTCGCCGGTCTGGAGCGGATCGGCTTGGCGGCACAACACATCTGGAACGGATCAGCCGAGCGGGTCCTTGCGCATGCCACCAGTGGGCCTGCGCTGCAACAGAACCTGGTCGCGGTCATGGAAGGGAAGAACTGATGGCCGGCGCGGGAGCACATCTGGCCGCGGTACTGGGTACCGGGCAGACCAAGTACGTGGCCAAGCGCAAGGACGTTTCGATGAACGGCCTGGTGCGCGAGGCGATCGACCGTGCGCTGGAAGATTCGGGTAGCACGTTCGACGACATCGACGCGGTCGTGGTCGGCAAAGCGCCCGACTTCTTCGAGGGCGTCATGATGCCGGAGCTGTTCATGGCCGACGCCATGGGCGCGACCAACAAGCCGCTCATCCGGGTGCACACCGCGGGTTCGGTCGGCGGTTCCACCGCGGTGGTCGCGGCCAGCCTGGTGCAGTCCGGCAAGTACCGCCGGGTGCTGGCGATGGCGTGGGAGAAGCAGTCGGAATCAAATGCCATGTGGGCGTTGTCGATTCCGATCCCCTTCATCAAGCCGGTCGGCGCGGGCGCCGGCGGCTACTTCGCCCCGCACGTCCGGTCCTACATCCGCCGGTCGGGCGCACCGCTGAACATCGGCGCCATCGTCGCGGTCAAGGACCGGCTCAACGGTGCCCGCAACCCGCTGGCCCACCTGCACCAGCCGGACATCACCGTGGAGAAGGTGATGGAGTCCCCGATGCTGTGGGACCCGATCCGCTACGACGAGACGTGCCCGTCCTCCGACGGCGCCGCCGCGGTCGTCATCGGCAACGAGGAGATCGCCGAAGCCCGTCTGGCGCAAGGACAACCGGTGGCGTGGATTCACGCGACCGCGCTGCGCACCGAGCCGCTGCAGTTCTCCGGGCGCGACCAGGTCAGCCCGCAGGCCGGCCGTGACGCGGCCGCCGCGCTGTGGAAGGCGGCCGGGATCAAGAGCCCGATCGACGAGATCGACGCCGCGGAGATCTACGTGCCGTTCTCCTGGTTCGAGCCAATGTGGTTGGAAAATCTCGGTTTTGCCGCCGAGGGCGAGGGCTGGAAGCTCACCGAGGCCGGCGAGACCAAGATCGGGGGGCGGCTTCCGGTGAATCCCTCCGGCGGTGTGCTGTCGTCGAACCCGATCGGCGCCTCGGGCCTCATCCGCTTTGCCGAGTCGGCGATCCAGGTGATGGGCAAGGGCGGCGACCACCAGGTGCCGAACGCGCGAAAGGCGTTGGGACACGCCTACGGTGGCGGTTCGCAGTACTACTCCATGTGGGTGGTCGGTGCCGACAAGCCGCAAAAGGTGGACGCGTGACCGACCATCCCGCGCACGAGGCCGGCAGGCGCTCGCGGGAGGCGGTCATCGCCCGGGACAAGGAAGCGTGGCTGGCGGTGTTCGCCGACGACGCCATCGTCGAGGACCCCATCGGACCGTCGCCCTTCGACCCAGAGGGCAAAGGCCACCGCGGCCGCGACGCGATCTCGGAGTTCTGGGACAAGGTCATCGCCCCCACCACCAAGATCGAGTTCTACTTCCGCGACACCTACGAATGCGGCAACGAGGAAGCCAACGTCGGGCACATCCTGATCACCACCGGCGACTACCAGACCACCGCCGAAGGCGTGTTCACCTACAAGGCGAACGCCGAGGGCCAGATGCTCGCCCTGCGCGCGTATTGGGAGATGGAACGCGCCATCGCGAACACGGCCAAGGTCTAGAGCTCCTCGAGCCCGGCCAGATGGCGCTGCGCCAGGTCGCGGTAGGCCTGCGGATTCACGTTGAGCCACATTTCGGCGCCGGTACCGGCGATCGGCCCCTTGATCTGTGCCGGCGCCCCGACGGCCAGCACCCCGGACGGGATCTGGCTGCCGGCGGTCACCAGCGAATGCGCGGCGACCAGACTGCGGGCGCCGATCACCGCGCCGTCGAGCACCGTGGCGTGGTTGGCGATCAACGCCTCGGATCCGACATGGACCCCGTGGATGACGCACAGGTGGGCAACCGTCGCGCCAGGGCCGATGTCGACCGGGATACCGGGCGGGGCATGCAGCACCGATCCGTCCTGCACGTTGGCGCCTTCCCGCACGACAATCGGCCCATAATCGCCGCGCAGCACGGCGTTGAACCACACCGACGCGCCCGCCTCCACGGTGACGTCGCCGATCAGGGTCGCAGTCGGCGCCACGAAGGCGGTGGGATCGATCCGCGGCGCGCGTCCCTCGAATGCAAACAGTGGCATCGTTTAGATATACCCCAGAATGAATATCCCATGGTTAGGACCGCTGTCATTGCGCGTCCACGGCACAAAACTGTAACGTGTTCTAGTTAGAGGGCTAGCAAGTTGGAGGTAACTGGTGAGTACCGACACCAAAGCGGTCGGGATCCGGGAGATCGACCCCGGCGCCTTGCCGACCAGATATGCCCGTGGCTGGCACTGCCTGGGCGTCGCGAAGGACTTTCAGGACGGTAAGCCGCACTCGATCGAGGCGTTCGGCACCAAGCTGGTGGTCTTCGCCGACTCGCACGGCGACGTCAAGGTGCTCGACGGCTACTGCCGCCACATGGGCGGGGACCTGTCGGAGGGCACGATCAAGGGCGACGAGGTCGCCTGCCCGTTCCACGATTGGCGCTGGGGCGGGGACGGTCGCTGCAAGCTGGTGCCGTACGCAAAGCGCACGCCGAAAACGGCGCGCACCCGGTCGTGGGCGACCGACATCCGCGGCGGACTGCTGTTCGTCTGGCACGACCACGAAAACAACCCGCCGGACCCCGCCGTCCAGATTCCCGACATCCCGGAATCCCACAGTGACGAGTGGACCGAGTGGCGGTGGAACAGCATCCTCATCGAGGGGTCCAACTGCCGCGACATCATCGACAACGTCACCGACATGGCGCACTTCTTCTACATCCACTTCGGATTGCCGACGTACTTCAAGAACGTCTTCGAGGGCCACATCGCCTCGCAGTACCTGCACAACGTGGGCCGGCCTGACGTCAACGACCTGGGCACCTCCTACGGCGAGGCGGAGCTGGATTCCGAGGCATCCTATTTCGGGCCGTCGTTCATGATCAACTGGCTGCACAACAGCTACGGCGGCTTCAAGGCCGAGTCGATCCTGATCAATTGCCACTACCCGGTGACCCAGAACTCCTTCCTGCTGCAGTGGGGCGTCATCGTCGAAAAGCCCAAGGGCATGGACGAAAAGATGACCGACAAGCTGTCCAAGGTCTTCACCGAGGGTGTGAGCAAGGGCTTCCTGCAAGACGTCGAGATCTGGAAGCACAAGACCCGCATCGACAACCCGCTGCTGGTCGAGGAAGACGGCGCCGTGTACCAGCTGCGCCGCTGGTATCAGCAGTTCTATGTCGACGTCGCCGACATCGAGCCGGAGATGGTGCAGCGCTTCGAGATCGAGGTGGACACCACCCGGGCCATTGAACACTGGAACGTCGAGGTCGCTGAGAACCTGAAGACCAGGGACTCCGAATCCGATGGGGCCGAATCGGTTTCCGACGACGTCCCGGCCAAGCAACACTCGTAGCCATGTCCGACGATCGGCCGGACGTTCCCGACGTCGACCGGCTCGCCCGGTCGATGCTGCTGCTGCACGGCGACCATCACGACCACGATGAGTCACCCGCGCGCAACGGCGGCTCCGGGACATGGTCGAAGTCAAGGGATTTCAGCAACGACCCCCAGCGCGCCGCGGCCGTCGCCGAGGCCAGCCGCGCCGACCGCGAGCGCTACCTGACGTCGGGGCTGCTGCCGGTGGACTGCCGGTTCTGCCACGTCACCGTGACCGTGCGCAGGCTGGGGCCGGGACACACCGCGGTGCAATGGAATTCCGAGGCATCGCACCGGTGTGCCCACTTTGCCGAAGTGCGTGAGTCCGGCGGCGACCCGGCGCGAACCAGGTCGTGCCCGAGGCTTAGCGACAGCATCGAACACGCCGTCGCCGAAGGCTATCTCGAGCGTCCGGACGAAGACTAGACCGGCCTACAGCCCGGCGAACCGCTCTTTGACCTCATCGGCGGTCAGCCCGTAGTCGGCCAGCGAGTACTTGTGCTTCGGGGCCCGGGCGCCGGTCTGGCTCTCGGCGTGGCTGTCCTCCATGGCCTTTCGCGCCTCGTCGGTCAGCGTCATGCCGAAGTGGCCGTACACGTTGGCGACGGTTCCGAGCGGGTCGTCGATCAAGTCGCGATAGTCAACGTCATAGAACTGAGCCGGGTTGTGCTTGGCGCGTGCGGTATTGAACTGTTCCAAGCCGCGCGACCAGGTTTCCATCGCGTCGGCACCGATCTGGTCGCCCGAGAAGGTCGTCGACCAGCCCTCGGCGGTGTGCTGCGCCAGCGAGCACATCGAACCCATGATCGTCTCCACCGGCCGGTGCGTCTGGATTACCAAGGCATCCGGGTAGGTCGCCATCAACGCGTCCAGCGCGAACAGGTGGCTGGGATTCTTGAGCACCCAACGCTTTTCGACGTCATTGAGCCCGATCAACTGAAGGTTGCGGCGGTGCCGCTGATAGGACGGCGTCCAGTCCTGTCCCGACAGCCACCGCGAATAGGTGGGCAGGTGCGACAGCGTCTCGTAGGACACCGAATGCAGCGACTGCCGCAGCAGCTGCCAGCACTCCTCCAGCTCGTAGGCCGCCATGAAATGCAGGCCGGTGTATTCCGGATTCTCCGCGTGCGCCTTTTCGAACTGCGCATTCAGCGTGCTGTACCACGGGTTGGAGTCCCAGGTGTCGCGCGGTGGGCGCGGCTGCGGGAATTCGGCCAGCCACAGATGCAGGCCCTGATGAACCGGGTCCGCGCCGAGCAGGCGGTGCAGGATCGTGGTGCCGGTGCGGGGCAACCCGGTGACGAAGATCGGCCGCTCGATGCCCACCTCGGCGTGCTGCGGGTATTGCTTCCAGGCGGACTCGGCGAACAGCCTGGCCACCAGCGCGCCGCGCAGGAAGAACCGATTCATCTTGCTGCCCAACGGCGTTAGGCCCGCATCACTCCGGTACGACTCGAGGAGCACCCCTAGCGCCTCACGGTAGTTGTCGTCGTCGACGCCGAAGTCGTCGAGCCCGACCAGCTTGGTGGCCGACGCTTGCATGTCCTCGACGGTGCCGACGTCGGTGCGCTCCGCCATCAGGTGTGGTACTCCCCGCAGTTGACGTCCAGGGTCTGGCCGGTGATGCCGCTCGAAAGGTCGCTGGCCATGAACAGGATCGCCGAGGCGACCTCGTCCTCGGTGGGCAGCCGCTTGAGGTCGGAGTCGGCCGCGGTGGCCGCATAGATCTGATCGGCCGTCGTGTCGTACTTGCCGGCCTGGTGGTTGAAGTAGCCCTGCAGCGTCTCGCCCCAGATATAGCCGGGTGCAACGGAATTGACGCGGATTCCCTGCTCACCCAGCTCGGTGGCCAGCGAATGCGACATGGACAGCAGCGCGGACTTGGCCATCTTGTAGGCGCCGTACTTCGCCTGCGAGTGCCGCAGCACCATGGAGTTGACGTTGACGATCGAGCCCTTCGCCTCGGCCAGCGCCGGCGTGAAGCCCTGGATCAGCCGCAGCGCGCCGAGCGCGCTGAGTTCGATCGCGTCGCGGATGTGCTGGAAGCTGGTGCCCGAGAACGGTTTCAGCGACGGCACCCGGAACGCGTTGTTGATCAGCACGTCGACCTTGCCGTAGGCCTCCAGGGTGGCGTCGACCAGGTTGCTCACCTGGTCGTCCTCGGTGATGTCGGTGCGCACCGTCGTCGCTCGGCCTCCGAGGTCGGCGATCTGCTTGGCGACGTCGTCCAGGCGTTCCGGCGTGCGGGCCGCAATCACCAGGTCGGCGCCCTCGCGCGTGCATCGGTGCGCCAGCGTCGTACCCAGACCCGGGCCCACGCCGCTGATCACCACTACCTTGCCGTCGAGCAACTTCGTCATCCCAGCATCCTTGCCTGAATTTGTTGGTGGCGCAGCGAAATTCGCGCGCGCCAGTCGTCTTCGGAAATCTTGTTGTGGTCGAAATACGGCAGCGCGGCCGGCACCTTGTCGATGTCGACCACGTCGACCGTGGGGCCGTCCGCATCGGTGAGCTCGCGCGACACCCGCTGCCAGCGGAACTGCAGGAAACCGCGCCGGTGGCCGAGTGTCTCGGTCCAGTTGGTCACTCCCGGGTTCTGGTCGGCGACGACAATGCGCACCTTGCCGTCCGGATCCGCTTGCGCCTGAGTGTTGTTCAGCGAGGTCTGGTGGTTGATGTAGTCCAGCGAGATGTACCACAGGCTGCCCAACTGGAAGCCGAGGTAGGGCGCGTCGGAGACCGGGATGGTGACGATCATCGCCTGGTCCGGTCGCAGGTCGAAGTGCCCGACCGACGAGTACTGCGTGGACAGCCCCCCTGGAGTCAGCCGCGGCGGCACCATCGTGTTGACCGGCAGGTCCAGATAGAACCACTGCGGAAACTGCAGCCAGGTCTTCACCCGCTGGACGAGCTGCTTTCCGGCTGTGGCGTAACGCCTTTCGATGAGCTCGCGGGTCAACGGCGGCGGCGCCGTGCCGGCCGTGTCCAGCCGGGATATCGCCAGCGTGCCGCGCTGCGCCGACCAGTCGCCGTACACCTCGCGGATCACCAACTGCCCGGGGCTGGTCGGCCGCACCCGCCACTCGAAGGTGCCGTCGGGCGCGATCTCGAGCTCGCGGTCGTCGAACGCGGCCTGGCTGACGGGCACGAAGTCGTCGGTGTACTCGCCGCCGAGCAGCTGGAAACTCAGGTCGGTGGTGGTTCCCCGCCTGCCGGTGACCACGTAGTCGTGGTTGGCATGCACCCGGGTACCGAAGTAGAGGGTGTCGGGGTTGTCCAGGCCCATCTTGGTGAACGGCCCGGTGCCCGATTGTAGGAAGGGATGGTCGCGGTCGTAGTCGACGGCCAGGTGGATGCAGCCCGAGATGCAGCCGGCCAGATACTGCAATCCTTCGAGTAGGTCGGCTTCGGTCTCGATGAACGGTGCGTCGGCCACCAACTGCTCGGCCTCTGCGATCGCTTCGGTAAGGGGATTAGAGAACACGCCTAGACGCTAGAACGTGTTCTACTTTTTCGTCAATGGCGAACATTCCCGCGTGTCGACCGCACCGTTCATAGACGAGGCCGGCTCACTAAGGCGCGCACTGCTGCGACAGGTCGATCAGGTGCTGCCGCACATCGGGATGCCGATTCAGGTAGTCGATGGCATTGAAGCCACCGCCCTCGGCCGCAGACTTGGCGGCCAGCGACTGCTTGACGTCGGGATGCCGCTGCAGGTACGAGTTGACGGAATCCCCCACGGTCTGATCGCAGGGAGCCGCGTTCGCCACGGGCAACGCGATCAACGTCGCGGCGGTTGCAGTCAGTAGCCCCCCGGCGAGCAGGCCGTACAGTCCGCGACGACGGACGTCGCCTGTATTGGATGTGCTCATGCGCGCCACGCTACCCGCGGCACCTATGCCCCGGCTGTGAGCGAAGGCGGCGTCAGCGCGCTGCGGCCGTGCCGCTTTCCCGCTCGCGCTTGATCTCCAGCGCGATGTCGATGAGCTGGTCTTCCTGGCCGCCGATCAGCTTGCGCTGGCCGGCGCGGTGCAACAGCTCGTGGGCCGGGACGCCGTAGCGCTCACCCTGGCGGACCGCGTGCTTGAGGAAGCTCGAGTACACGCCGGAGTAGCCCATGACCAGCGCGTTGCGGTCCAGCAGGCATTCGGCGGGCATGGCGGGACGCACCACGTCCTCGGCGGCGTCGGCGATGTCGAAGAAGTCGATGCCCGTCTTGACGCCGATCTTGTCGAATACTCCGATCAGCGCCTCGACCGGCGCGTTGCCCGCACCCGCACCGAAGCGCCGCACGCTGCCGTCGATCTGCTTGGCGCCCGCGCGGACCGCCTCCACCGAGTTGGCCACCCCGAGGCCGAGGTTTTCATGGCCGTGGAAGCCCACCTGGGCGTCGTCGCCGAGCTCGGCAACCAGTGCCTTCACTCGATCAGCGACGCCGTCGAGCACCAGGGCGCCGGCGGAGTCGACGACGTAGACGCACTGGCAGCCGGCATCGGCCATGATGCGGGCCTGCGCGGCCAGCTTCTCCGGGGGAATGGTGTGGGCCATCATCAGGAACCCGACGGTTTCCAGGCCCAGCTCGCGGGCCAGCCCGAAGTGCTGGATCGACACGTCGGCCTCGGTGCAATGCGTGGCAATCCGGCAGATCGACCCGCCATTGTCCTGCGCCTCTTTGATGTCTTCCTTGGTGCCCACGCCCGGCAGCATCAGGAATGCGATTTTGGCTACTTTCGCGGTTTCGGCCGCGAGCTTGATCAATTCCTGTTCGGGAGTTTTAGAGAAGCCGTAGTTGAAGGACGAGCCGCCCAATCCGTCGCCGTGCGTCACCTCGATCACCGGCACACCCGCCGCGTCGAGGGCCGAGACGATGGAGCCGACCTCGTCCTTGGTGAACTGGTGGCGTTTGTGGTGCGAACCGTCGCGCAGCGACGTGTCCGTCATGCGGACGTCCCACACGGGGTTGAAGAAGATGTCAGTGCTCATGCTTGCGCTCCTGTGACCGCGAGGGTTTCCTTGGCGATCTCTTCGCCGACCTTGGTGGCCGCCGCCGTCATGATGTCGAGGTTGCCGGCGTACGGCGGCAGGTAGTCGCCGGCGCCCTCCACCTCGACGAACGTGGTGACCAGGGCCTGGCCACCGGAGTGCATCGACGGTTCGTCGAACTGCGGCTCGTTGAGCAGCCGGTAGCCCGGCACATAGGTCTGCACCTCGGCGACCACATCCTTGATGGACTGGGCGATCGCGTCGTGGTCGGCGTCCTCGGGAATGGCGCAGAAGATGGTGTCGCGCATGATCATCGGCGGATCGGCGGGGTTCAGGATGATGATCGCCTTGCCGCGCTTTGCGCCACCGATGGTCTCGACGCCCCGGCTGGTGGTCTTGGTGAACTCGTCGATGTTGGCCCTGGTGCCCGGCCCCGCGGATAGCGATGCGACCGAGGCGACGATTTCGGCGTAGGGCACCTCGACCACCCGCGACACCGCGTACACGATGGGGATGGTCGCCTGCCCGCCGCAGGTGATCATGTTGACGTTCGGCGCGTCCAGGTGCTCGCGCAGGTTCGCCGGCGGGATCACCGCGGGGCCCACCGCGGCCGGCGTCAGGTCGATGGCCCGGATTCCGGCGGCCTCGTACTTCGGCGCGGCGTCGCGGTGCACGTAGGCGCTGGTCGCCTCGAAGACCAGGTCGGGCTTCTCGGACAGGCCCAGTAGCCAGTCGACGCCCTCGTGGGTGGTCTCCAGACCCAATTTGCGGGCCCGCGCCAGGCCTTCGCTTTCGGGGTCGATGCCGACCATCCAGCGCGGCTCCAGCCAGTCCGATCGCAGCAGTTTGTAGAGCAGGTCGGTGCTGATGTTTCCCGACCCGACAATGGCGACGCTTGCCTTCGACGGCATGATGCTCCTTTTTCGAAGCTTTAAATCGACTGATTCAAAACTAATCCGCGCTCATTCAAAGGACAAATGAACTGAACCGAGCCCGGTGAATTCGGCGACGAAGTCGTCCCCCGGGCGTGCATCTATCGCTCGCGTGCACGACCCGGGAAGAACGACGTCGCCTTTGCGCAGGCGCACCCCGAAGCTCTCGACCTTGCGGGCCAGCCAGGCCACGGCCGTCACCGGGTTGCCCAACACCGCATCGCTGCGGCCCTCCGCGATCACCTCGCCGTTGCGGGTCAGTACTGCGTCGATCGTCTTGACGTCGAGGTCGGCCGGTGACACGCGGGCCTTGCCCAGCACGTAGCCCGCCGAAGATGCGTTGTCGGCGATGGTGTCGCACAGGGCGATCTTCCAGTCGGTGATCCGGGTGTCGATCAATTCGATGGACGGCACCAGCGCCTCGGTGGCGGCCAGGACGTCGTCCTCGGTGCAGTCCGCGCCGGGCAGGTCTTCGGCCAGGATGAAGCCGACCTCGACCTCGACCCGCGGGTACAGGAAGCGTCCCGCCTGGACCGGGACGTCCTCGAAGACCTGCATTTCGTCCAGCAGATGCCCGTAGTCGGGCTCGTCGACACCCATCATCTGCTGCATCGCCTTGCTGGAAAGACCCACCTTGTGGCCCAGCACGCGGGCGCCCTCGGCGACCCGCTGGCGGATGTTGATCAGCTGAATCTCGTACGCGTCGACGACGTCGATGTCCGGATGAGCGGACGTCAGCGGGGCGATCGGCACGCGGCTGCGTTCAGCCTGAGCCAGGTCGGCAGCCAGCTCGTCGCGGGTCGCAACACTGAGCATTTACCGAAGTCCCCTCGTCCGTTTGACCGGGCCAGTAGCGCCCAGCCCGGGCAATTCTATAACGTGTTCTACATGACAGCGCAGGAGTATGACGTCGTCGTGGTCGGAAGCGGCGGGGCCGGGATGGTTGCTGCCCTTGCCGCCGCGCACCAAGGCCTCTCGACAGTAGTCATCGAAAAGGCGCCTCACTTCGGCGGCTCCACCGCGCGCTCGGGTGGCGGTGTGTGGATCCCGAACAACGAAGTCCTCAAGCGCGACGGGGTGAAGGACACCCCCGACGCGGCCCGCACCTACCTGCACGGCATCGTCGGCGACGTGGTCGAGCCGGAGCGCATCGACACCTATCTGCAACGCGGTCCCGAGATGCTCTCGTTCGTGCTGAAGAACACGCCGCTGAAGATGTGCTGGGTGCCGCGCTACTCCGACTACTACCCCGAAGCGCCGGGCGGCCGCGCGGGCGGCCGTTCGATCGAGCCCAAGCCGTTCAATGCCCGAAAGCTCGGCCCGGACGAAAACGGACTCGAACCTGCCTACGGCAAGGTGCCACTGAATGTGGTTGTGATGCAGCAGGACTACGTGCGACTGAACATGCTCAAGCGGCACCCGCGGGGAGTGCTGCGCAGCCTGAAGGTCGGCGGTCGCACCATGTGGGCGAAGGCGACGGGGAAGAACCTCGTCGGCATGGGACGGGCGCTGATCGCGCCGTTGCGCATCGGGCTGCAGCGCGCCGGCGTTCCTGTGCAGCTGAACACCGCGCTGACCGACCTGTACGTCGAGGACGGCGTGGTGCGGGGTGTGTATGTGCGCGCCACCGGTTCGGCGGAATCCGCCGAGCCGCAGCTGATCCGAGCGCGCCGCGGCGTGATCCTCGCCTCCGGCGGCTTCGAGCAGAACGAACAGATGCGGGTGAAGTACCAGCGCGCACCGATCACCACCGAGTGGACCGTCGGCGCCAAGGCGAACACCGGCGACGGGATCATCGCTGGCGAAAAGCTGGGCGCCGCACTCGATTTAATGGAAGACGCCTGGTGGGGCCCGACTGTGCCGCTGGTGGGTGCGCCGTGGTTCGCGCTGTCCGAGCGTAATTCGCCGGGGTCGATCATCGTCAACATGTCCGGCAAGCGGTTCATGAACGAGTCGATGCCCTACGTCGAAGCGTGCCACCACATGTACGGCGGCGAACACGGCCAGGGCCCCGGTCCGGGCGAGAACATTCCCGCGTGGCTGGTCTTCGACCAGCAGTACCGCGACCGCTACATCTTCGCGGGATTGCAGCCCGGGCAACGCATTCCGCGCAAGTGGATGGAATCCGGCGTCATCATCAAGGCCGACACGCTCGAAGAGCTGGCGCAGCAGGCCGGCCTGCCCGTCGCCGAGTTCACCGCGACGGTGGCCAGGTTCAACAACTTCGCCCGCGCTGGCGTCGACGATGACTACCACCGTGGTGAGAGCGCCTACGACAAGTACTACGGCGACCCCACCAACAAGCCCAATCCGAACCTCGGTGAGCTGACGCATGCGCCGTATTACGCCGCCAAGATGGTGCCCGGGGACCTGGGCACCAAGGGCGGCATCCGCACCGACGTCCACGGCCGTGCGCTGCGCGACGACGGCAGCATCATCGACGGCCTTTACGCCGCGGGTAACGTCAGCGCCCCGGTGATGGGACACACCTACCCCGGGCCGGGCGGCACCATTGGACCGGCGATGACCTTCGGGTACCTCGCCGCACTGCACCTCGCGGGAGAGAACTGACATGCCGATTGACGTCGACGTTGCGCTGGCCGCCGAGCTGGAGCCGATCGAATTCTCTTGGTCCAGTAGCGATATCCAGCTCTACCACCTAGGGCTGGGTGCGGGTAAGGATCCGATGGATCCTCGCGAGCTGCGCTACCTGGTCGACGACACCCCGCAGGTGCTGCCGACGTTCGGCAACGTCGCGGCCTCCTTCCACATGACCAAGCCGCCGACGGTGCAGTTTCCCGGCATCGACATCGAGCTGAGCAAGGTGCTGCACGCCAGCGAGCGGATCGAGGTGCCCGGGCCGCTGCCGCCGTCCGGTTCCGCCACTGCGGTCACCCGATTCACCGATATCTGGGACAAGGGCAAGGCCGCGGTGATCTGGAGCGAGACGACGGCCACCGCGCCGGACGGCACCGTGCTGTGGACGCAGCGGCGGTCGATCTTCGCCCGCGGCGAGGGCGGATTCGGCGGCGACCGCGGCCCGTCGTCGTCGGACGGGGCGCCGGACCGCGCTCCCGACTTGGAGCTCGAGGTGCCGATCTCGCCGCAGCAGGCGCTGCTGTATCGGCTCTGCGGCGATCGCAATCCATTGCACTCCGATCCCGAATTCGCCGCTGCCGCAGGCTTTCCACAGCCGATCCTGCATGGCCTGTGCACCTACGGCATGACCTGCAAGGCCATCACCGATGCGCTGCTCGACGGCGATGCTTCCGCGGTATCTGCCTATGGCGCGCGCTTTGCCGGGGTCGCTTTCCCGGGCGAGACGCTGCGCGTCAACGTCTGGAAAGAAGATGGCCGTTTCGTGGCCGGCGTCGTCGCACCCTCCCGCGACAACGCCGTCGTGCTGTCCGGCGTCGAACTGATCCCGGCGTAGGTCTTCCGTGCCGAGTGTCCGCCTAGCCGGGCTTTGGGGGCCCAGCGCCCGGCCAGCCGGGGCCTCGGCTGGCGCGCGCGGAGCGAACCCTGCGAACGATGTCGCCGGGACGATCGCCTGCGACCACCCGGACGAGGACCCAGCCACGACGCTCCAGTAGTTCGCGTCGGCGAATGTCCCAAGTGTATTGTCGTCGATCACTGCGATGCTGCTCGCCGTCGTACTCCACGGCGACCTTTACGTCGTTCCATCCCATATCCAAATATGCGAAGACACAACCGAACTCGTCGAGCACCTCTATCTGTGTCTGCGGCCGTGGCAGTCCGGCCTCAATCAGCACGACGCGAAGCCACGACTCTTTCGGCGATTGCGCCCCGGCATCAAACAGCTCCATCGCTCGGCGCGCCCCTGTGATGCCGCGACGGCCGGGATACCTGCGGGCCAGCAGTTCGACATCAGCCGCTTTGACCTCCGTCACCGCCGCCAGCGCGTCGATACCCGCCACGGCAGTGGTCGTCGGGTACCAGCAACCGAGGTCCAGAGCTGTCCTCGTCGGTGACGTAACCGCTACGCCGCCGATCATTTCGATTTCGTCCGCCTCGACAGTGTCCCTATGCAGCTGTATCCCCGCCGTCGCGCAATGGTGGTTGTCGTGGATCAGCTCCACAGCTCTTCTGTCGTCGACCCAGCTACTGGCGTGCAGCCCGGCCGCCGAGAACCCCGCGACCACACCCCGCCGTCCGGTCCATAACCACCCAGCCTTGGCCCGCACCGCGGCGGTGAGCTCGGCGTCGCGATCGATGTAGATGCCTCGAAACAACCGAATGTAGCGCGTTTCCAACTGACTCTTCGTCAGCAGTCCACACGCAATAGCTTCGGTCCCGACAAACGGCTCGCCCATCGCCGCAGCGTCGCATGCCGCACAGCACGCGTCACTTCAGCTGTCGAGTGCCCGGCTAGCCGGGCGTGGACCTTCGACGGCCCGGCTAGCCGGGCGCTCGGCGGAGGGGAGGCCGCTAGCCGAGGATTAGGCCCGACGTGGGGACGCCGGTGCCGGCGGTGACGACCACATGCTCGACGTCGGGCACCGGGTTGACGGAGGTGCCACGCAATTGCCTGACGCCTTCGGCGATGCCGTTCATGCCGTGGATGTAGGCCTCACCGAGCTGACCGCCGTGCGTGTTGATCGGTAGCCTACCGCCCACCTCGACCGCGCCGTTGGCGATGAAGTCCTTGGCCTCGCCGCGGGCGCAGAATCCCAACTCCTCCAACTGAATCAGAGTGAACGGGGTGAAGTGGTCGTAGAGAATCGCGGTCTGTATGTCGGCCGGCGACAGACCCGACTGTTGCCACAGCTGCTGACCGACCACGCCCATCTCGGGCAGACCGAGTTCGGGGCGGTAGTAGCTCACCATCGTGTACTGGTCGGGGCTCGCGCCCTGCGCCGCCGCCTCGATGACAGCCGGACGCTGCTTGAGGTCCCGCGCGCGCTCCACCGACGTCACGACGAGGGCGACCGCGCCGTCCGTCTCCTGGCAGCAGTCCAGCAGCCGCAGCGGCTCGGCGATCCACCGCGAATTCTGGTGTTCCTCAATGGTTATCGGCTTCTCGTAGAAGTAAGCCTTCGGATTCTTCGCCGCGTGCTTGCGGTCCGCCACCGAGATCGCACCGAAGTCGCGGCTGGTGGCGCCGGACCAGTGCATGTACCGCTGCGCGATCATGGCCACCTGCGCGGCCGGCGTGGAAAGCCCGTGCGGATACGAGAAGGAGTTGTCCGCGGCCGTCGAATCGGCCTGCACCCCAGCGTTTCCCACCAGGCGGGTCTGCACCTGACCAAAGCGCTGGCCGGACCTCTCGTTGAACGCGCGGTAGGCCACCACGACGTCCGCCAGTCCGGTCGCGACGGCCGCCGCGGCATGCGCGACTGTCCCGCATGCGGCACCGCCGCCGTACCCGGTCTGCGCGAAGAACTTCAGGTCGCCGATGCCGGCCGCGCGCGCCACCGCCGTCTCGTTGTTGCTGTCCATCGTGAAGGTCGTGAGGCCGTCGACGTCCGACGGCGAAAGGCCCGCGTCATCGAGCGCATCCAGAACCGCCTCGGCCGCCAGGCGCAGCTCGCTTCGGCCGGAGTTCTTCGAGAAGTCGGTGGCACCGATGCCGACGATGGCGGCCTTACCCGACAGCATTACGCGTCCCCAATCGTGAGTGTGGCGGTCGCGATGACGTGGTCACCAAGACTGTTGCGGCCGAACACCTTCACCGTGATCAACCTGTCCTGCACCGCGGTCACCTCACCGGAGAAGGTGATCGTGTCGTAGGCGTACCACGGCACGCCCAGCCGCAGCCCGATCGACTTGATCATCGCCGTCGGCCCGGCCCAGTCGGTCAGGAAGCGCTGCACCAGCCCGGTGTCGGTGAGGATGTTGACGAAGATGTCCTTGGATCCCTTGGCCTGTGCCAGATCCCGGTCGTGGTGCACGTCCTGGAAGTCGCGGGTGGCAATGGCCGTCGAGATGATGAAGGTGGGCGTGCCCTCGATCTTGAGCTCGGGCAGCGTTGTACCCACTTCGATGGCGGGTGCGCTCATGCTTGGGGCTCCCACGCGTACAGGGTCCATTCCGGGCCGGACTCACCGGCGGGAAAGTCGATATAGGTTGCACGAACCGGTATTCCGATCTTCACCGCGGCCGGGTCCACCCCCCGCAGCTCGCCCAGCATCCGGACGCCTTCCTCGAGTTCGACCAGGGCGATGACGAAGGGCAGCGTGCGCCCGGGGACCTTCGGCGCGTGGTGCACCACGAAGCTGTACACCGTGCCCATGCCACCGGCCACCACGTAGTCGATCGGCTGCTCTTTGTCCTGCCACACCGCCGGCACCGGCGGGTGCTGCAAGCTGCCGTCCGGCCGCCGCTGGATGCGCAGCTCGTGCGCCTTGACGCCTTCCCAGAAGAACGCGGTGTCGCGCGACACCGCGGGACGCATCATCGCGTCGGCGTCCAGATCCTGCGGGACGGAGCCGGTGTCGCCAGAATCCTCGCGCGGCTTGAATTTCAAGATGCGCCATGCCATCTCGGCGACATCCTCGTCGCCGACGCGCCAGCTGATGTGCTGGTTGATGAACCAGCCCTCACCGAGCGCGGTCTGCTTGGGGCCGACCACGTCACGCATCTCGGAGTGGACGGTCACCTTCTCGCCGGGACGCAGATACCGGTGATAGGTCTGCTCGCAGTTGGTGGCGACGACGCCCACATAACCTGCGCCGTCGAACAATTCCATGATGGGGCCCATCGGGTCGTCCGTCGGACGCTCGCCGCTGAGGCCGAACATCGTCCAGACCTGGATCATCGCCGGCGGCGCAACCAGTCCCGGATGACCGGCGGCCTTGGCCGCGGCCTCGTCCACATAGATCGGGTTGCGGTCGCCGAGCGCCTCGACCCAGTTGTTGATGATCGGCTGGTTCACCGGATCGCGGCCCACGCGGGGCGCGGCTACGACGGTGGACGTGATCTCTTCGATGGCCTTCTTGATGCTGTCCGTGTCGGTCATCGAGGTACCCGCGGCACCTTAAGGCCGGCCGCAGCGATCATTTCACGCATCACTTCGTTCACGCCTCCACCGAAGGTAATCACCAGGTTGCGCTTGGTCTGCGAGTCGAGCCAGTCGAGCAGCTCGGCGGTGTCCGACTCGGCCGGGTTGCCGTACTTGCCGACGATCTCCTCGGCGAGCCGCCCGATGCGCTGAATGCTCTCGGTGCCAAAGACTTTCGTCGAAGCGGCGTCGGCCACGTTGATCTCCTCGCCGGCGGCGGCGACCTGCCAGTTCAGCAGCTCGTTGATCCGCCACATCGAGTAGATCTCGCCGAGCACCCGCTTGACGTCCTGGTGATCGATCGGCGTGACGCCGTCGCCACCGGGCTTGGATGCCCAGGCGTGCAACCGGTCGTAGATGCCTGCGGTCCGGCCCGCCGGACCCAGCATGACCCGCTCGTTGTTGAGCTGGGTGGTGATCAGCCGCCAGCCGCCGTTCTCCTCGCCGACGAGCATGTCGGCGGGCACCCGCACGTCGTTGTAGTAAGTGGCGTTGGTGTGGTGGGCGCCGTCGGACAGAATGATCGGTGTCCAGGAGTAGCCGGGATCCTTGGTGTCGACGATCAGGATCGAAATACCCTTGTGCTTCACGGCTTCCGGGTCGGTGCGGCAGGCCAGCCAGATGTAGTCGGCGTCGTGGGCGCCGGTGGTGAACACCTTCTGGCCGTTGACGATGTACTCGTCGCCCTGGCGCACGGCGGTGGTCCGCAGCGACGCCAGGTCGGTGCCGGCCTCAGGCTCGGTGTAGCCGATCGCGAAGTGCACCTCACCGGCGAGGATCGCCGGCAGGAACTTCTTCTTCTGCGACTCGCTGCCGAACTGCTGCAGCACCGGGCCGACGGTCTGCAGCGTCACCGCCGGCAGCGGCACGTCGGCGCGCTGCGCCTCGTTGACGAAGATCGACTGCTCGATCGGCCCAAAGCCGTGGCCGCCGAACTCCTTTGGCCAGCCCACGCCGAGCTTGCCGTCGTGACCCATCCGGCGGATCACCGCGCGGTAGGCCTCGTTGTGGCGGTCGGACTCCATCGCCGTCGCCTCTTCGGGCGAAATCAGGTTCGAGAAGTATTCGCGTAGCTCCGCTTGCAGCTGACGCTGCTCCGGGGTCAGTTCTATGAACATTGCGCTCCCACCAGATCGAGACGATGAGAAGGCCCGCCCAGCAACCGGGACAGGTCCTTGATCGTGGAGTAGTACCGATGCATCGGGTAGGTGATGTCCATACCCATGCCGCCGTGCAGGTGATGGCAGATCTGCATCACCGGCGGGGCCTGCGAGGTGATCCAATACCCGAGCACGTCCAGGTCGTCGTCGGCGTCGCGGCCTTCGGACAGCCGCCACACCACCGACTTCGCTGCCAAATCGATGGTGCGCGAAGCGATGTAGACCTCGGCCAGCTGCGCGGCCACCGTCTGGAACGTCGACAGCGGCTTACCGAACTGCTTGCGCCCGGCCACGTAGTCGGCGGTCAGCCGCAGCGCCCCGGCCACCAGGCCGTCGGTGAACGCGCCGATCGCCGCCAGCGCCAGCTCGTTGACCCGGCGGGCGGTGGCGCCGTCGAGCACGTCGGCGTCGGCAACCGCGACCCCGGCGAACGTCACCGTGTATTCCTCCGAATGATTCGACGTCGGCGTCCGCACAACCTCCACACCGTCGGTCTTCGGCGACACCACGACAACCGCATTGTCCGCGGTCACGATGAGCCAGTCCGCCTGTTCGGCGTACGCCACACCGACTTTGGTGCCCGACAGCCGACCGTCGGCGAAGGTCGTCGCCGGCCGATCGGGCAGCGCCGCACCCGGTTCGTTGAGTGCCGCGCTCAGCACGCCGCCCTTGGCGACACCGGCCAGGAACCGGTCCTGCTGTTCGTCGGAGGCCAGATCGACCAGCGGCAGCACGCCGAAGCCCAGCGTCGCCAGCGCCGGGGTGATGGCACCGTGGCGGCCCACCTCGGTCAGCACCGTCGCGACCTCGGGCAGACCCACGCCGTCGCCGCCGAGCCGTTCCGGCACGGGCAGCGCCGTCACACCCCCGCCGACCAAAGCGTCCCAAGTCAATTCGCGTTCGGCCACAGACGTGACCACATCGGCGACGGCCTGCTGCGTCGCGGTGAGATCGAAGTCCATCAGGAGGCCACCGGGGAATTGCCGGTGTAGTCCACCTGCCAGTGCTTGATGCCGTTGAGCCAGCCCGACCGCAACCGCTCGGGCTCGCCGGCCGACTTGAGGTCCGGCATGTGATCGGCGACCGCGTTGAAGATGAGGTTGATGGTCATCCGGGCCAAGTTCGCGCCGATGCAATAGTGCGCACCGGTGCCGCCGAAGCCGACGTGCGGGTTGGGGTCGCGCAGGATGTTGAAGGCGTGTGGGTCCTCGAAGACCTCTTCGTCGAAGTTGGCCGACCGGTAGGACATCACCGTCCGCTGCCCCTTCTTGATCAACACGCCGCCCAACTCGATGTCCTCGTTGGCGGTGCGCTGGAACGCCGATACCGGGGTGGCCCACCGGATGATCTCGTCGGCCGCGGTCACCGGGCGCTCCTTCTTGAAGAGCTCCCACTGATCGGGGTTGTTCGCCATCGCGATCATGCCGTGGGTGATCGAGTTGCGGGTGGTCTCGTTGCCCGCCACCGCGAGCATCACCACGAAGAAGCCGAACTCGTCGTCAGAGAGCTTCTCGCCATCGATGTCGGCCTGGATGAGCGTCGTGACGATGTCGTCGGTGGGGTTCTGGTTCCGCTCGGTCGCCATGGCCATCGCGTACATGATCAGTTCCATCGACGACTGCGCGGGATCGACGGTCGCGTACTCGGGGTCGGTGCCACCGGTCATCTCGTTGGACCAGCGGAACAGCTTGTCGCGGTCCTCCTGGGGAACACCGAGCAGGCCGGCGATGGCCTGCAGGGGCAGCTCGCACGAGACCTGTTCGACGAAGTCGCCGCTACCCTCCGCCGCGGCAGTCTTCGCGATGTTCTCGGCACGCTGGGCGAGTTCGGCCTCCAGTCGACCGATGGCCCGGGGCGTGAACCCGCGGGAGATGATCTTGCGCAGCCGGGTGTGGTGCGGTGCGTCCATGTTGAGCATGACGCTGCGCTGCAGCTCGACCTGCTCGCGCTTCATCTCCGGTGGCCAGGTCGGGATGGCGCCGTTCTCCCAGCTGGAGAAGACGTCACTGCGGCGAGAGATCTCCTTGACGTCGGCGTGCTTGGTGACAATCCAGTAACCGTTGTCCTCGAAGCCACCCGAGCCGCCGGGGATGTCGACCCAGTGAATCGGTTCTGCCTTGCGCAGCTCGGCGAGCTCCGCGACGGGCAGCCCGGCCAGGTTGACGTCGGGGTCTAGGAAGTCGAAGTCTGCGGAAATGTTGGGGGGTGCCATGTGCATGCGCTCCTCAATTGCAACGTGTTCTAGTGCCAGTAAAACACGCCTCCTGCGCTGATAAAAGCCGCACGAGCATCCTCGCTTGTCAGACTAATGAAACGTGTTCTAGCCTGACGGAATGGGTAACCCTGTCATCGTCGAAGCCACCCGCAGCCCCATCGGCAAGCGGAACGGATGGCTGTCCGGTCTGCACGCCACCGAGTTACTGGGCGCCACGCAGAAGGCTCTTGTGGAGAAGGCCGGCCTCGACGCCGGCGAGGTCGAGCAAGTCATCGGCGGCTGCGTCACGCAGTTCGGCGAGCAGTCCAACAACATCACCCGGGTGAGCTGGCTGGTAGCGGGGCTGCCCGAGCACGTCGGCGCCATGACGGTGGACTGCCAGTGCGGCAGCGGCCAGCAGGCCAACGGCCTCGTCGCCGGCCTGATCGCGGCGGGCGCCATCGACATCGGCATCGCGTGCGGCATCGAGGCCATGAGCCGCGTCGGGCTGGGCGCCAACGCCGGCCCCGACCGCGGCATCCTGCGGCCCGCATCGTGGGACATCGACCTGCCCGACCAGTTCACCGCCGCCGAGCGCATCGCCAAGCGCCGCGGCATCACGCGCGAGGACATCGACCAGTTCGGCTTCGACTCGCAGCGCAAGGCCGCCCAGGCGTGGGCCGAGGGCCGGTTCGACCGCGAGATCAGCGGCATCGAGGCGCCGGTGCTCGACGAGAACAAGCAGCCGACCAGCGACCGCCACATCGTGTCCAAGGACCAGGGCCTGCGCGAGACCACCCTGGAGGGCCTGAGCCAGCTCAAGCCGGTCCTCGAGGGCGGCATCCACACCGCGGGCACGTCGTCGCAGATTTCGGACGGCGCGGCCGCCGTGCTGTGGATGGACGAGGACAAGGCCAAGGCCCTGGGGCTGAAGCCGCGGGCCCGCATCATCAGCCAGGCGCTGGTCGGGGCCGAGCCGTACTACCACCTCGACGGCCCGGTGCAGTCGACGGCGAAGGTGCTGGAGAAGGCCGGGATGAAGATGGGCGACATCGACATCACCGAGATCAACGAGGCCTTCGCGTCGGTCGTGCTTTCCTGGGCGCGGGTGCACAACCCGGACATGGACAAGGTCAACGTCAACGGCGGCGCGATCGCGTTGGGCCACCCGGTGGGCAGCACCGGCAGCCGGCTGATCACCACCGCGCTGCACGAGCTGGAGCGCACCGACCAGACCACCGCGCTGATCACCATGTGTGCGGGCGGCGCGTTGTCCACCGGCACGATCATCGAACGCATCTAGCTGCTCGGTGCTGGTCTCCGACGAAAGCCGGATAGCGGCTGCCCAGGCCTATATCGACGCGCTGGTCAGCCACGACGGCGACGCCGTTCCCTTCGCGCCCAACTGCATCCGCATCGAGCAGGGGATGAAGAACGGGTTCTCCGGAAATCATCTGCGCCGCAGCCTGAATCGCGGGGTGCAGTACCGGCTGCTCGCCGAGACGACGCCACCGGACTACCGCATCTCCGGCGACGAGGTGCACGCGGTGTACAACGTTCTCACCAAGGCGGCGTTGGGCGGGCGCCGGGTCGCCGCGAAGGTCACTGAGACGTTCGTAATCCCCGCCGAAAACCCAAGCGGGCGAGCCGAAATCCACCACATCAGGGTTCGCTTCCAACCGTTCATTCAGCGCTAGGAGCTCCGAAATGCCGAAATCGAAGCCGCGCGCTTTGAACTCGCCGTTGGTCACCTTCTTCATCAAGTGGATGGCCAAGGGCAACACGTGGATTTACCGGCGCACCAACGGAAAACTCGGCGGCGTATTCCAGAACGCACCGGTCGCGTTGCTCACCACGATCGGCCGCAAGACGGGTGAGCCGCGGGTGAGCCCGCTGCTGTATCTGCGCGAGGGCGACCGCGTGATCCTGGGCGCGTCGCGGGGCGGCAGCGACAAGCACCCGCTGTGGTACCTCAACCTCAAGGCCAATCCCAAGGTGACCGTGCAGATCAAGGACGAGACCCTGGCGTTGACGGCTCGCGACGCCAACGAGGCCGAGCGCGAAGCGTATTGGCCGAAGATGGTGGCCATGTATCCAACATTCGAGGACTACAAATCGTGGACCGATCGGGTGATCCCGGTCGTGATCTGCGACCCGTCGTAACTCGCGTCAGGCCCCGTAGACCGGGACCGGCGGGCGCGACTTGGCCAGCAGGTCGGCGACGACGGGCCCCAGCTCGGCGGGATCCCATCGGTCGCCCTTGTCGATCTGCGGCCCGTGCGCCCAGCCTTCGGCGACCCGGATCTTGCCGCCTTCGATCTCGAAAACCTGGCCGGTCACGTCGCGGGATTGCTCGCTGCCCAGCCAAACCACCAGCGGCGAAACGTTTTCCGGCGCCATCGCGTCGAAGTCCTTGCCCTGGGTGGCCATCATCTCGGCGAAGACGGTCTCGGTCATGCGGGTGCGTGCCGAGGGGGCGATCGCGTTGACGGTGACGCCGTAGCGGCCCATTTCGGCGGCGGCAACCAGTGTCATGGCCGCGATGCCGGCCTTGGCCGCGCTGTAGTTGCCCTGCCCGACGCTGCCCTGCAGGCCCGCGCCAGAACTGGTGTTGATGATCCTGGCGTCAACGGTATTGCCCTCTTTGGACAGCCCGCGCCAGTACGAGGCGGCGTGCCGCATCGTCGCGAAGTGACCCTTGAGGTGCACGGCGATGACGGCGTCGAACTCCTCTTCGCTGGTGTTGGCCATCATCCGGTCGCGCACGATGCCGGCGTTGTTCACCAGCACGTCCAACCCACCGAAGGTGTCGACGGCCGTCTGCACCAGCGCGGCCGCCTGGTCCCAGTCCGCGATGTTGGACCCGTTGGCGACGGCTTCCCCACCGGCGGCGGTGATTTCGTCGACCACGCCCTGCGCGGCGCTGCCGCCACCCGCCGGGGAACCGTCCAGGCCGACGCCGATGTCGTTGACGACGACGCGCGCACCCTCGGCCGCGAAGGCCAGCGCATGGGCGCGGCCGATGCCGCCGCCCGCTCCGGTGACGATGACGACACGGCCGTCAACCACTCCCATAGTCGTTGCTCCTCTACTTGACCGCGCTGGCGGTCGTGGTGGACAGGTAGTGCGGCGGCTCGCCGCCGCCGTGCACCTCTAGCGAGGCGCCACTGATGTAGGACGCCGCGTCCGAGGCCAAAAACGCTGCGGCCCAACCGACATCCTCGGGCTTGGCCAGCCGGCCCAGCGGCACATTCTTGGAGATCGCGGCGATGGAGTCGGCGTCGCCGTAGAACAGATCGGCCTGTTCGGTCTCGACCATGCCGACGACGCAGGCGTTGACCCGGACCTTCGGGCCCCACTCCACGGCCAGCGTCTGCGTGAGGCTTTCCAGCCCGGCCTTCGCCGCGCCGTATGCGGCGGTGCCCGGCGACGGGCGCCGGCCGGACAGGCTACAGATGTTGACGATCGAGCCGCCACCGGGCTGGGCCTGCATCTTCTCGTTGGCGAACTGCGAAACCAGCAGCCCGCCAATGAGATTGAGTTCGATGATCTTGCGGTTGAACTTCGGGCTGGACTCCGCGGTCAAGACGAACGGCGAGCCCCCGGCGTTGTTCACCACGGCGTCGAGCCGGCCGTGCCGCTCGGTGATGTCGTTGATCAACTGCTGGACGGCGTCCTCATCGCGAACGTCGCAGGAGTGAAACTCGTAGGGCAATCCGTCGACGGCGCGACGGGCGCAGGTGACGACGGTCGCGCCCTGCCCGGCGAAGACCGAGCTAATGCCGGCACCTACTCCTCGAACGCCGCCGGTAACCAAAACAACCCGGCCGGCCAATCCCAGATTGATGGCTCCCCCAGGAACGGGGCCTGCCTCGGCGCGAGTCACTGTGCTAGCGTACCAAGCAAGTGCTTGCTTAGGTAGTCGGCCTCAATTTCACGAGGAAGTGCCAATTGACCATTACATCCACCAGCACAGAACCGGGCATCGTCGCGGTCACCGTCGACTACCCGCCCGTCAACGCCATCCCGTCGCGCGGCTGGTTCGAACTCGGCGACGCGATCACGGCCGCCGGCAACGACCCGACGACACACGCGGTGATCCTGCGTGCCGAGGGGCGCGGCTTCAACGCCGGCGTCGACATCAAGGAGATGCAGCGCACCGAGGGCTTCAGCGCGCTGATCGACGCCAACCGCGGTTGCTTCCACGCGTTCCGTGCGGTCTACGAATGTGCCGTGCCGGTGATCGCCGCGGTCAACGGATTCTGCGTCGGCGGCGGCATCGGCCTGGTCGGCAACTCCGACGTGATCGTGGCCTCCGACGACGCCACCTTCGGGCTACCCGAGGTGGAGCGCGGCGCGCTCGGCGCGGCGACGCACCTGTCGCGGCTGGTGCCGCAACACCTGATGCGGCGGCTGTTCTTCACCGCGGCCACCGTGGACGCCGCCACCCTGCACCACTTCGGGTCGGTGCACGAGGTGGTGCCCCGCGACCAGCTCGACGAGGCCGCACTGCGGGTGGCTCGCGACATCGCCGCCAAGGACACCCGGGTGATCCGGGCCGCCAAGGAGGCGCTGAACCTGATCGACGTGCAGCGGGTCAACGCGAGTTACCGCATGGAACAAGGGTTTACGTTCGAACTCAACCTCGCCGGTGTCGCCGACGAGCACCGCGACGCGTTCGCCGGGACCGAGAAGGGCAAGAAGTGAGCGACAAGCGGACCACGCTGGACGAGGCCGTCGCCCACGTCAGCAGCGGCATGACCATCGGCATCGGTGGCTGGGGATCGCGGCGCAAGCCGATGGCGTTCGTGCGCGCGCTGCTGCACACCGACGTCACCGACCTGACCGTGGTCACCTACGGCGGACCCGACCTGGGGCTGCTGTGCTCGGCGGGCAAGGTGAAGCGGGTCTACTACGGCTTCGTCTCGCTGGACTCGGCGCCGTTCTACGACCCGTGGTTTGCCAAGGCGCGCACCGCCGGAGCCATCGAGGCACGCGAGATGGACGAGGGCATGCTGCGGTGCGGGCTGCAGGCCGCCGCGCAGCGGCTGCCCTTCCTGCCGATCCGCGCCGGGCTGGGCAGCTCGGTGCTCGACTTCTGGGAGGGCGAACTTCAGACCGTGACGAGCCCGTACCCGGCGCCCGGCGGCGGCCACGAGACGTTGGTCGCCATGCCGTCGCTGAACCTGGACGCCGCCTTCGTGCACCTCAATCTCGGTGACAGCCAAGGCAATGCCGCGTACACCGGCGTCGACCCCTACTTCGACGATCTGTTCCTGATGGCCGCGCAGCGGCGCTTCCTTTCGGTCGAGCGGGTCGTGTCGACCGAGGAACTGGTCAAGGCGGTGCCGCCGCAGGCGCTGCTGGTGAACCGGATGATGGTCGACGGTGTGGTGGAAGCGCCCAATGGCGCCCACTTCACCACCACCGCACCTGATTACGGCCGCGACGAGAAGTTCCAGCGGCACTACGCCGAGGCCGCCTCGACGGAAGAGGGCTGGCAGCAATTCGTCGCGACGTACCTGTCCGGCGGCGAGGCCGAATACCAAGCGGCCGTCCGCAAGTTCGCAGAGGAGGCGGCCAAGTGAGCAGCACCGAGAGCACCCGGGCCGAGATCTGCGCGGTCGCGTGCGCCGAATTGTTCCGGGACGCGGGCGAGATCATGGTCAGCCCGATGGCCAACATGGTCTCGGTCGGGGCGCGGCTGGCCCGGCTGACCTTCTCCCCGGACATCCTGCTGACCGATGGCGAGGCGCAACTGCTCGCCGACACCCCGGCGCTGGGCAAGACCGGGCCCGTCGAGGGCTGGATGCCGTTCGGCCGCGTCTTCGAGACGCTGGCCTGGGGCCGGCGCCACGTGGTGATGGGCGCCAATCAGGTTGACCGCTTTGGCAATCAGAACCTGTCGGCGTTCGGCGCGCTGCAGCACCCCACCCGTCAGATGTTCGGCGTGCGGGGTGCGCCCGGCAACGTCATCAACCACGCGACCAGCTACTGGGTGGGCAACCACTCCAAGCGGGTGTTCTGCGAGCAGGTCGACATCGTCTGCGGCATCGGCACCGACAAGATCGACGCCGACAACCCGGCGTTCCGGTTCGCGAAGGTCTACCGGGTGGTGTCCAACCTCGGCGTGTTCGACTTCGACGGCCCCGGCGGCACGATGCGGGCGGTGAGCTTGCATCCCGGGGTGTCGGCCGACGAGGTCCGCGAGAACACGTCGTTCGAGATCGACGGACTCGACTCCGCCGAGGAGTCCCGGCTGCCGACGGACGACGAGCTGCGTCTGATCCGCGAGGTCGTCGACCCGAAAGCGTTGCGCGACCGAGAGATCCGCTCGTGAGGTTGAAAACTCCGCTGACCGAGCTGGTCGGTGTCGAGCACCCGGTCGTCCAGACCGGGATGGGCTGGGTCGCCGGCGCCCGGCTGGTGGCGGCCACGGCCAACGCCGGCGGGCTGGGCATCCTCGCCTCGGCCACCATGACGCTGGATGAGCTGGCGACGGCCATCAAAAAGGTCAAGGCCGCCACCGACAAGCCCTTCGGGGTGAACATGCGCGCCGACGCCGCCGACGCGGGCGACCGCGTCGAGCTGATGATCCGCGAGGGCGTGAAGGTGGCGTCGTTCGCGCTGGCGCCCAAGCAGGAGCTGATCGCCCGGCTCAAAGAGGCTGGGGCGGTGGTGATCCCGTCGATCGGCGCGGCCAAGCACGCGCGCAAGGTCGCGAGCTGGGGCGCCGACGCGATGATTGTGCAGGGCGGCGAGGGCGGTGGGCACACCGGGCCCGTCGCGACCACGCTGCTGCTGCCGTCGGTACTGGACGCCGTGCAGGGCAGCGGCATCCCGGTGATCGCGGCGGGCGGCTTCTTCGACGGGCGCGGGCTCGCGGCCGCGTTGTCCTACGGCGCGGCCGGCGTGGCGATGGGTACCCGCTTCCTACTCACCTCAGATTCGACCGTGCCCGATTCGGTCAAGCAGCGCTACCTGCAGGCCGCGCTGGACGGCACTGTGGTCACCACGCGCGTCGACGGCATGCCGCACCGGGTGCTGCGTACCGAGCTGGTCGAGAAGCTCGAAAACGGTTCGCCGGTGCGCGGTTTCACCGCGGCGGTGCGCAACGCGGGGAAGTTCAAGAAAATGTCCGGGATGACCTGGAAGTCGATGATCACCGACGGCCTGGCGATGCGCCACGGCAAGGAGATGACCATGGCCCAGGTGGTGATGGCGGCCAACACGCCGATGCTGCTGAAAGCCGGCCTGGTGGAAGGCAATACGGAGGCCGGGGTGCTGGCCTCCGGGCAGGTCGCCGGAATTCTCGAGGACCTGCCGTCGTGCGCCGAGCTGATCGAGTCGATCGTCGGCGACGCTATTCAGCACCTACGGTCGGCATCGGCGCTGATCCAGGACTGATCGGCGAGCAGACACACAATCGCATGCGGGAGGCCCGCGGAGTGCGATTCTGTGTCTGCTCGCGGTAGGAGCTACAGCCGCTCGATGATCGTGACGTTGGCGGTGCCGCCGCCCTCGCACATCGTCTGCAGGCCGTAGCGGCCGCCGATGCGCTCGAGCTCGTTGAGCATGGTCGTGAACAGCTTGGCCCCGGTGGCGCCCAGCGGGTGACCCAGGGCGATCGCGCCGCCATTGGGGTTGACCTTCTCGGGATCGGCCTTGATCTCCTTGAGCCACGAGATCACCACGGGCGCAAAGGCTTCGTTGATCTCGACGGTGTCGATGTCGCCGATCGACAGACCGGTCTTCTCCAGCGCGTAGCGCGTGGCCGGGATCGGCCCGGTGAGCATGAAGACCGGGTCGGCGGCGCGGGCGCTGATGTGGTGAATGCGGGCACGTGGCGTCAGCTTGTGGTCCTTGACCGCCTGCTCGGAGGCCAGCAGCACCGCGCTGGCGCCGTCGGAGATCTGGCTGGCCATCGCCGCCGTCAACCGGCCGCCCTCGACCAGCGGCTTCAGGCCGGCCATCTTCTCCAGCGTCGACTCGCGGGGGCCCTCGTCGACCCGGAACGGGCCGGATTCGGTTTCCACGGTGATGATTTCGTTGTCGAAGTGACCGCCGCGGATCGCCGCGAAAGCGCGCTCATGGCTGGTCAGCGCGTAGCGCTCCATCTCCTCGCGGGAGATGTTCCACTTCTCCGCGATCAGCTCCGAACCGCGGAACTGGGAGATCTCCTGGTCGCCGTAGCGGTGCAGCCACTGCTTGGATTCGTTGGTGGGCGAAGTGAATCCGAACTGCTCGCCGACCGTCATCGCCGACGAGATCGGGATCCAGCTCATGTTCTGCATACCGCCGGCCACGATCAGGTCGGCCGTGCCAGACAGGACTGCCTGTGCGCCAAAGGAAATCGCCTGCTGGCTGGATCCGCACTGCCGGTCCACCGTGACACCGGGAACCTCTTCGGGGTAGCCGGCCGCCAGCCACGAAAGGCGGGCGATGTTACCGGCCTGTCCCCCAATGGCATCCACGCAACCGGCGATCACGTCGTCGACGGCGGCGGGGTCGACGTCGACCCGGTCGAGCAGCCCGCGCCAGCCCAGCGCACCAAGGTCGACGGGGTGAACGCCGGCCAGCGCGCCATTGCGCTTGCCAACCGCGGTACGCACGGCGTCGATGACATACGCCTCAGCCATTTTCAGACTCCTTCTTTGGTAATCCCGCCAAGCACGATGGCGAGATACTGCTGACCAACCTGCTTCGCGGTGAGCGGGCCGCCGGGTCGATACCAGCGCACCGACACCCAGGTGGTGTCACGGATGAAACGGTAGACAAGGTCGACGTCGAGGTCGGGCCGGAAACAGCCCTCGTCGACGCCCTGATGCAGCAACTCCATCCACATTTTGCGTTGTTGCCGATTCATGTCCTCGATGTAGGAGAACCGGGGCTGCGACAGCAGGCGCTGGGCCTCGTCCTGGTAGATGACGACCTGCGCGTGCCGGTCCTCGATGGCCTCGAACGAGGCCATGAACAGCCCCTTGAGCCGCTCCAGCGGGTTGGATTCGCTTTCGACGATCTCGTTGTAGCGGGTGAAGAGCCAGTCCAGGAAGCCGCGCAACAGCTCGTCGACCATCTCCTCTTTGGAGGCGAAGTGGTGGTACAGGCTGCCGGACAGGATGCCCGCGCCGTCGGCGATGTCGCGCACGGTGGTGGCGCGCAGGCCGCGCTCGGCGAACATCGACGCGGCGAGCTCGAGCAGCTCGTCCCGTCGACTGTTGGCCTGACCGGTCACGCGGTCCATTCGACCAGAGTATCAACCAAGCGCTTGCTTGGCCAGTGGGCGATCACGCGCGCTGGCTGGAGACTGAGATGACTTCGCCGGTGAGGTAGCTCGAGTACTCGCTGGCCAGAAACGCAATGGTGGCCGCGACTTCCCACGGCTCGGCGGCCCGCCCGAACGCCTCGTCGGCCGACAGCCGGTCCAGTAACTCCGACGACGACGTCTTCTCCAGGAACTTGTGCCGCGCGATGCTCGGTGACACCGCGTTGATGCGCACCCCGTACTCGGCGGCTTCGATTGCGCTGCAACGGGTCAGCGCCATCACCCCCGCCTTAGCGGCCGCGTAGTGCGACTGCGAATGCTGGGCCCGCCAGCCCAGCACGCTGGCGTTGTTGACGATGACCCCGCCGTGCGGCGCGTCGCGGAAGTAGCGCAGCGCCGCGCGCGTGGCCCGCAGCACCGACGTCAGCGTCACGTTCAGGACGCGGTCCCACTCCTCGTCGGTCATGTCGACCACGGGCGTCTGCCCGCCCAGGCCCGCGTTGTTGACCAGCACGTCGATCCGTCCCAGCCGGGCGGTGGCCGAGGAGATCAGCGCGTCGACCTGCGCGGTGGACGTTACGTCGCACACCACGTGCTCGACGCGGCCCTGGCCCAGCGCCGACAGCTCCTCGGCGGTCTCGGCCAGCCGTCGCTCGTGGTGGTCGGAGATCACCACGTCGGCGCCTTCGGCCAACGCCCGGCGCGCGGTGGCCGCGCCGATGCCGGTGCCGGCGGCCGCGGTCACGACGACCACCTTGCCGGTCAAGAGTCCGTGTCCGGCAATCTCTTTCGGAACTTCGGCCAAACTCATCCCTTGACCTCCCGGGGTAGGCCGAGCACGCGCTCGGCGATGATGTTGCGCTGGATCTCGTTGGATCCGCCGTAGATGGTGTCGGAGCGGGTGAACAGGAACAGGCGCTGCCATTCGTCGAACTCGCCGTCGGCCAGGATGAGGCCCGGCTTGCCGACGACGTCCATGGCCAACTCGCCCAGGTCGCGATGCCAGTTGGCCCACAACAACTTCGACACGTTGTCCTGGCCGGGCTGCTCGACGTCCATGGTGGCCAGCGCGTAGCTGCGCATGGCGCGCAGCCCGGTCCACGCCCGGGTCAGCCGCTCCCGGATGAACGGGTCGTCGGCGGCGCCGGTGCGCTGCGCGAGCTCCGCCAGATTGGAAAGCTCACGCGCGTAACGGATCTGCTGCCCGAGTGTGGACACGCCCCGCTCGAAGGTCAGCGTGCCCATCGCGACCCGCCAGCCGTCGCCGGGGTCGCCGACCACCAGCTGGGCCTCGGTGCGGGCGTCGTCGAAGAACACCTCGTTGAATTCCGAGTCGCCGGTCAACTGGATGATCGGGCGCACCTGGACGCCGGGCTGATCCAACGGCACCAGCAGATACGACAGGCCAGCGTGCCGCTTGGAGCCCTTCTCGGAGCGGGCGACCACGAAGCACCACTGCGCCCAGTGCGCCAGCGACGTCCACACCTTCTGGCCGTTGATCACCCACTCGTCGCCGTCGAGCTCGGCGGTGGTCGCCACGTTGGCCAGGTCGCTGCCGGCGCCCGGCTCCGAGTAGCCCTGACACCACAGCTCGGTGACGTCGAGGATGCGCGGCAGGAAGCGCTGCTGCTGCTCGGGTGTGCCGAACGCGATCAGGGTCGGGCCCAGCAGCTCCTCGCCGAAGTGGTTGACCTTGTCCGGGGCGTCGGCCTTGGCGTACTCCTCGTAGAAGGCCACCCGGTGCGCGGTCGACAGGCCACGGCCGCCGTGTTCGACCGGCCAGCCCAGACAGGTCAGCCCCGCCTTCGCGAGATGCTGGTTCCATGCCCGGCGTTCTTCGAACGCCTCATGCTCGCGCCCCGGACCGCCGAGGCCCTTCAGAGCTGCGAATTCGCCGACCAGATTGTCGGCGAGCCAACCGCGGACCTCGGCCCGGAACTCCTCGACGTCCTGCATGCCCTGTAGGCTAACCTACCAAGCACTTGCTTTGTTAGGAGCGTCGCCGATGACCAACGATCCGCGCACCGTGCCGGCGGCGCTGGATCGTTTTGCGCACCAGCTGCCCGACCGGCAAGGTGCTCAAACCACAACTGCGAGAGTTGGCCTAAATTGGATCTGGAACTGGACGAAGAAACGCTGGCCTTCCGGGACGAGGTGCGCGAATTCCTGTCGGCCAACGCCGAGTCGATCCCGACGGAGTCCTACGACAACGCCGAAGGATTTGCCCAGCACCGGCATTGGGACCGGGTGCTGTTCGACGCCGGCCTGTCGGTGATCAACTGGCCGAAGAAGTACGGCGGCCGCGACGCACCGCTGCTGCATTGGGTGGTCTACGAGGAGGAGTACTTCCGCGCCGGTGCGCCGGGACGCGCCAGTGCCAACGGCATCTCGATGCTGGCGCCGACGCTGTTCTCGCACGGCACCCCCGAACAGCTCGACCGGATACTGCCGAAAATGGCCAGCGGCGAACAGATCTGGGCGCAGGCCTGGTCAGAGCCCGAGTCCGGCAGCGACCTGGCGTCGTTGCGGTCCACCGCCACCCAGACCGAGGGCGGCTGGCTGCTCAACGGCCAGAAGATCTGGAGTTCACGGGCGCCGTTCGCCGAGATGGGCTTCGGGCTGTTCCGGTCCGACCCGTCGGCCGAGCGGCACAACGGCCTGACGTACTTCATGTTCGATTTGAAGGCCAAGGGCGTCACGGTGCGACCCATCGTCCAGCTGGGCGGCGACACCGGATTCGGCGAGATCTTCCTCGACGACGTCTTCGTTCCCGACCACGACGTCATCGGTACCCCGAACGACGGATGGCGGGCGGCCATGAGCACGTCGAGCAACGAGCGGGGCATGTCGCTGCGCAGCCCGGCCCGCTTCATGGCGGCCGCCGAGCGGCTGGTGCAGCTGTGGAAGGACAGCGGCTCTCCCGTCGAATTCGCCGACCGGGTCGCCGACGCCTGGATCAATGCGCAGGCCTACCGGCTGCAGACGTTCGGCACGGTGACCAGGCTGGCCGCCGGCGGCGAGCTGGGCGCCGAGTCGTCGGTGACGAAGGTGTTCTGGTCCGACCTCGATGTCGCCATTCATCAGACCGCGCTGGACATCCGCGGCGCCGACGGCGAGCTCGCCGGGCCCTGGACCGAGGGCCTGCTGTTCGCGCTGGGCGGCCCGATCTATGCCGGTACCAACGAGATTCAGCGCAACATCATCTCCGAGCGGCTGCTTGGCCTGCCGCGCGAAAAGTCCGGGAGCAGGAAGTGAAATTTGCGCTCGACGAACAGCGACGCGACTTCGCCGCCAGCATCGACGCCGCGCTGGGCGCGGCAAACCTGCCCGACGCGATACGCGCGTGGGCCGACGGCGACGTGGCGTCCGGCCGCAAGGTGTGGGAGCAGTTGGCTGAACTCGGCGTCACCGCGCTGGCCGTGCCGGAGAAGTTCGACGGCATCGGGGCCGAGCCGGTGGACCTGGTGGTCGCCCTCGAACGCCTGGGGCGCTGGTGCGTGCCCGGGCCGGTCGCCGAATCCATTGCCGTGGCACCGATTTTGCTCGCCGACGACGAGCGCAGCGCGCAGCTGGCGTCCGGTGAACTGATCGTCAGCGTCGCACAGCCGCCCGAGACGCCGCGCGCGGTCGACGCCGAGGCCGCGGGCCTGGTGTTGCTGGCCACCGACGACGGCGTCAGCGAAGCGACTGTCGGCGAATGCGTTCGGTCCGTCGATCCGAGCCGCCGCCTGTACGACGTCACCGCGACAGGGGACGCCTGGCAGGCGGATACCCAGCGCGCGTATGAGTTCGGGGCGCTGGCCACCGCCGCACAGTTGATCGGCGCGGCGGAGGCGCTGCTGAGCGACGCCGTCGAATACGCCAAGCAGCGCACCCAGTTCGGCCGGGTGATCGGCTCATATCAGGCCATCAAGCACAAGCTGGCCGACGTGCACATCGTGATCGAGCTGGCCCGTCCGCTGGTGTACGGGGCCGCGCTGACGCTGGAACCGCGCGACGTGAGCGCAGCCAAGGCGGCGGCGTCCGAGGCCGGACTGCTGGCGGCCCGTGCGTCGCTGCAGACCCACGGCGCGATCGGCTTCACCCAGGAACACGACCTATCCCTGACGCTGCTCCGGGTGCAAGCATTGCGTTCGGCGTGGGGCACGCCGGAGGGGCATCGACGCAGAGTGCTGGAGGCGCTGTGAGTCGCGCCGGCGACGATGCAGAGCGCAGCGATGAGGAGGAGTGGCGCAAATGAGTGAAGAGCGAGAGCTGCTGCGCGAGACCGTCGCCGCCCTGGTCGCCAAGCACGCGGGCCCGGCGGCGGTGCGCGCCGCTATGGAGTCCGAAAAGGGCTACGACGAGTCGCTGTGGCAGCTGCTGTGCGAGCAGGTCGGCGCCGCCGCGCTGGTGATACCTGAGGAGTTGGGCGGTGCGGGCGGCGAACTCGCCGATGCCGCAACGGTTTTGCAGGAGCTGGGTCGCGCCCTGGTACCGTCCCCGCTGCTGGGCAGCACGCTGGCCGAGCTGGCGCTGCTGGCCGCCCCCGAACCGGACGGCGAGACGCTCGAGGCCCTCGCCATGGGCAGCTCGATCGGCGCGCTGGTGCTCGACGCGGACTATGTGGTCAACGGCGACATCGCCGACGTGGTCGTCGCCGCGGCCGACGGTGAGCTGAGCAGGTGGACGCGGTTCACCGCGGAGCCGGTGACCACGATGGATCCCACCCGCAGGCTGGCCTGCGTCGCGGCCGAAGAGAGCGTCGCGCTGGGGCCCGACCCCGGGCTGGCCGACACCGCGGCAATCCTGTTGGCGGCCGAGCAGATTGGGGCCGCCGAGCGCTGCCTGGACCTCACCGTCGAGTACGCCAAGAGTCGTGTGCAATTCGGCCGCCCGATCGGCAGCTTCCAGGCGCTCAAGCATCGGATGGCCGACCTGTATGTCGCGGTGTCCGCGGCGCGGGCCGTGGTCGCCGACGCGTGCGTCGACCCCACGCCGACCGGCGCCGCAACCGCTCGCCTGGCCGCCACCGAAGCGCTGTGTACCGTGGCGGGCGAGGCGATCCAGCTGCACGGCGGCATCGCCATCACCTGGGAACACGACATGCACCTGTACTTCAAGCGCGCACACGGCAGCGCGCACCTGCTGGCATCGTCCAGGGAACTGCTGCGCCAACTGGAATCCGAGGTGCTCGAAACGTCGTGAACGACCCCGTCGCATTGCGTGCCGGCATTCCGCCCTTCCATGTGATGGACGTCTGGCTGGCGGCCGCGGAGCGACAGCGCAGTCACGGCGACCTGGTCAACCTCTCGGCGGGACAGCCCAGCGTCGGGGCGCCCGAGCCGGTGCGCGCGGCGGCGGCGGCCGCGCTGCAGGCCAACCAGCTGGGCTACACCGTGGCATTGGGCATTCCAGAATTGCGTGCCGCGATCGCGGCCGACTACCGGCGGCTGCACGACATCGACGTCGAGTCCGACGCGGTCGTGATCACCACGGGTTCCTCCGGCGGCTTCCTGCTCGCGTTCCTGGCGTGCTTCGACGTCGGCGATCGGGTCGCGCTGGCCAGCCCCGGCTATCCGTGCTACCGAAACATATTGTCCGCGTTGGGTTGTGAGGTCGTCGAGCTCCCGTGCGGGCCGCAGACCCGGTTTCAGCCGACCGCGCAGATGCTCGCCGAGCTCGATCCGCCCGTGCGCGGTGTGATCGTCGCCAGCCCGGCCAATCCCACCGGGACGGTGATACCGGCGGACGAGCTGGCGGCGATCGCGGCGTGGTGCGACGAGACCGGGGCGCGGCTGATCAGCGACGAGGTCTACCACGGCCTGGTCTACGAGGGCGCGCCGCAAACCAGCTGCGCCTGGCAGACCTCGCGAAATGCGTTGGTGGTCAACAGCTTTTCCAAGTACTACGCGATGACGGGCTGGCGGCTGGGCTGGTTGCTGGTGCCTACCGAGCTGCGCCGTGCCGTGGACCGCCTGACCGGCAACTTCACCATCTGCCCGCCGGTGCTGTCGCAAATCGCCGCGGTGTCGGCATTTACGCCCGAGGCGACTGCCGAGGCCGACGCGAACCTGCACCATTACACGGTCAACCGCTCGCTGCTGCTCGACGGGCTGCGCCGCATCGGCCTGGACCGGCTGGCCCCCACCGACGGCGCGTTCTACGTCTACGCCGACGTATCGGACTACACCGACGACTCGATGGCCTTCTGCTCAAAGCTGTTGGCCGATACCGGCGTTGCTATCGCGCCGGGCATCGACTTCGACACCGTGCAGGGCAATAAATTCGTCCGGCTGTCGTTCGCCGGACCGACCGGCGACATCGAAGAGGCGTTGCGCCGGATCGGACCGTGGCTGTCGGTCAGCGGTTGAATTCGCCCGCAAGGTATTCGGCCCGGCATGCGCTGCGGGCGAGCTTGCCGCTGGTGGTGCGGGGGATGGTGCCGGCGGCCACCAGTCGTAGATCGGCCAACCGGACCTGGTGATGGCGCGAGATCGCGGCCCGTACGGCGTCGGCGACCGCGGCGGGTTCGGTGCGGCCCGCGCCCGCGGCGCGCTCGGCGACGACGACCAACTGCTCGCCCGAGCCGGCATCGGAAGACGTGAGCGCGTCGGCGGGGACGGAGAACGCGGCGACGTAGCCGGTGCGGATCGCGGGTGACGCGTTGCTGACCGTCGACTCGATGTCGAACGGGTAGTGGTTGCGGCCGTCGATGATGATCAGGTCCTTGATGCGGCCCGTCAGGTACAACTCGCCGTCCAGGTAGACGCCGAGATCACCGGTCGCCAACCAGAAGCCGTTGTCGGCCGCGCCCTCGGCGTGGCTGCCGTCGTCGAGGCGGGACTGCAGCTTGTTGCCGAACACCCGCCGCGTCTCGTCCTCGCGGCCGAAGTATCCGCGGCCAATGTTGTTGCCGTGCAACCAGATTTCCCCGACCCTGCCGTCGGGCGCCTCGGCGCCGTCGGGGTCGGTGATCACCAGCCATTGATCGGGGATCGGCTGCCCGCACGACACCTGGGAGACCGCGGCCGGATCGTCGGCCGCGACGATCACCGCGTGCCCGGCGGCGAGCTTCTCCCGGTGCACGAAGATCTCGCTGGCCGTCGCGTCCTGCGAGATGCTAGCCACCGACAGGGTCGCCTCGGCCATGCCGTAGGACGGCTTGACCACATTCGACCGCAGACCGTAGGGCGCAAACGCGGTGGTGAACTTGTCGATCGCCGACATGGTGACGGGCTCGGACCCGTTCAGGACGCAGTCGACGCCGCTGAGGTCGAGGGTCTCGCCGGCGGGGGGCAGCCCACGCTCGGAGGTCAGTTCGAAGGCGAAGTTCGGCGCGGCGGCAAAGGTGCGGCCGTAGCCCGACTCGATGCCCAGTTGTTTGATCCATCGATAGGGCCGGCGCAGAAACGCCATCGGGTCCATCAGCGTGACGTGGGCGCCGAAGAACGCCGTGAACATGATCATCATCAGGCCCATGTCGTGATACAGCGGCAGCCAGCTCACGGTGCGAACGTCCACGTCCAGGCCGCCACTCATGACCATCTGCATCGCGTTGGTGTAGACGGACCGATGGGTGATCTCCACACCGGCCGGCGAGCGCGTCGAACCGGAGGTGTACTGCAGATAGGCGATGTCGTCGGTGTCGATGGGCGCCGCGACGAACATCGATCCCAGGGTTTCCGGGAGCGCGTCCACCGCGATCATCCGCGGCCGCTCGGCGGGTATCAGCGTCTTGAGGAAGGTCCGAACGGATTCGGCGGCGGCCGTCGTCGTCAACACCGCGGCGGGCTTGGCGTCGGCCAGCACGGCGGCCAGTCGCTCGGCGTGCCCCGACATGGCCGGCGCGAACAGCGGGACCGCCACGTTGCCCGCATACACCGAGCCGAAGAAGGCCGCGACATAGTCGAGCCCCTGGGGCGCCAGGATCGCCACCCGATCCCCGGGCTGGGTGACCTGCTGCAGGCGGGAGCCGATCGCGCAGACCCGCGCCCACAACTCGTTCCAGCTGAGAACCACCGGACGCCCGTCGGGTTCCTGCGAGTAGTCGAGGAAGCGGTAGGCCGGGCTGTCGCCGTGCTCGGCGCGGTTGCGGTCAAAGTACGAGGTCAGCGTCAGGCCATCGGGTACCGAAATCGCGCGGCCCCTGGATGCGTTGGGGTCGGCATCGCCCGAGGTGGGCGCGACATTGTTCAACCAGTGATCCCGAGTCACGGTAGGCCAGGCTAGTAGACGTGTGCGTTATTTACCTATCCGATGGTGTATGACCGGCATCACTGTCAGCGAAAGTCGGCTTTTTCGGCTGCAATTGGCGGCCCCGGGTGACCGCTGCTCAACCCGGTTTTCGCGAACAACCAGACGTGCGGGATGGCGATTGAAAATGAATGTTGCCGTCGCAATAGTTTTTAACTGTCGAGAATGCCGTCGATGCGCGATTCGAGTAGGCCGCGGTCGCCGAGATCGTCGATATTGATCCCGAATCGGTCGCGCAGCGTATCGACGACGGCGGCAGCGTCGGCAAGGACGGTCTTTTCGGATCCGCCCTCGCGGTGGACGGTCAGCTTGCGGCCGGCCAGGTTGTAGCGACCGTCGTCGGTGACCAGCGCGGCCATCAGGCTCGTCACGAAGTGCGACGCCGGGTTGGTCGAGACGAACCAGCTGCCGACCTTCAGGTCGATTCCCGGTTGGGTCCGCGTGGTGAACTCGTAAAGTGGCTGCCACTCCCCGGCCACCAGCGCCTGCAGCAACAGTCCATCGCCGTGGTCATCCAATCGGTACGGCTCATGTGTCGTCTCCTGGACGTTGCCCGTCTGGAAGCGAATGGGAGAGGTCAGCGTCTGGCCGCCGAAGCCGACGTCGGCCAGATAGGGCCCGTCGGAGCCGGGGAACGTCACCGCCAGCACGGTGTGGGTCTGCGCCGGCAGCGGAGCGTCGGGTGGCGCCATCCACACCACGCGACCCGCCAGGCGCCGGACCCGGAAGCCGATTGCGGCAAGCGCGTGGCCCAGTAGCCCGTTCTGTTCGTAGCAGTAGCCCCCGCGGCGCCGGCGAACCAACTTGTCCGTCAAGGCCTCTGGACCCAGGTCGTCGACCGCCACCCCCATCAGCGGATCGAGGTTCTCGAACGGGATGGTCCGGGTGTGTGCGGTCATGAGATCCTGCAGCACTTCCAGCGTCGGCCGGGCGGTGCCGCCGTAGTTGATCCGATCGAAGTAACCGCTCAGGTCCAGCGTCATACACCCATTATCCGCAGGAAACCTCCGGCGTCAGAACATCTTTGACCCGAATTACGCGACCGCGAATGTCCTCGTCCCCGGCGCCGCGGCCGCGCCATCAGGCCAGGGCTGCTACGTGCCGCTGAGCCCGCGAGACCCGCGATTTCAGCTAGCCGGGCTGTTCAGCGGGGGTATCGGGAGAAATCATGGACAGATTGCGTTCCCGCCGCGTGTGACGAGCGTTACTCTTGAGCTCCCTGATCCGGTTAACACTGGGAGTTGAGCGTCGAGAATATGGCTGACGGACCCAAGGCCGACGGTACGGCTTCACCGACTAGCGGGATCACAGCGGAGCTAGCCGCCGCTGGATTCGAAGAAGCACGCCAAGTCGGCCGCGGCGGTGCCGGAGTGGTCTACTGCTGCTACGAGACCGCACTCGGGCGCAAGGTCGCCTGCAAGGTGCTGCCGTCGCACATCAACGACGAGAGCAGAGAACGATTCCTGCGCGAGGGTTATGCGATGGGTGGCCTGTCGGGCCATCCGAACATCGTCAACATTCTGCGCGTCGGCGTCACCGACAGCGGCCGGCCGTACATCGTGATGCCGTACATGGCCGCCGATTCGTTGGCCGTCCGGTTGCGACAGGAAGGGCCGATCCCGTGGCCCGAGGCCCTGCGGATCGGTGTGAAGCTGTGCGGGGCATTGGAAACCGCGCACCGAAGCGGCACCCTGCACCGGGACATCAAGCCAGCCAACGTACTCGTCAACGACTACGGCGAGCCGCAGCTGAGCGATTTCGGGATCGCCCACATCGAAGGCGGATACGAGACTGCGACCGGATTCTTCTCCGGCACAATCGATTACACCGCGCCCGAGGTGATGACCGGCGGACCGGCGACGGTGGCTTCCGACCTCTACTCGCTCGGCGCGACCATCTATGCGCTCGTCGCCGGCAGTGCTGCTCACGAGCGCAAGAACGACGAGGATCTGGTCGCGCAATACCTGCGCATCAGCACCACCCGGGTGCCCGACATGCGTCCGGAAGGAATCCCGGACGCGGTGTGCGCGGCGATCGAGCACGCCATGTCGATCGATCCGGCCGAACGGCCACTCTCGGCGGCCGAGTTCGGCCGCGAACTGCAGTCGGTGCAGCGCAGCTGCGGCCTGCGGCCCGACTCGATGGCGATCACCGATAGCTCCTTCGATTCGGCCTCGACCGGTATCAACCAGCCGAATGCCCGGGTGACGCCGGTGGCCCCGCCCCCGCGTGACGCCACGACCGGGCAGCTGTCCCGCCCGCAGGAGCCGCCCGCCCCACCGGAAGAGTTCGTCGAGGCGGCGAACATCTTGCGCAGCATGCACAACGAACCGGTGCCCGAGACTCAAGTCGCTGCCTCGGATCCGACGCAAATGATGTCGTCCGGCCCGACGCAAAAGATGGCGGACGCCGGCGGCGCGGGCAGCACCCCGCCGCCGTCGCGGAAGTCCCCGCTGGCCGGCGCGCGAGCATGGTTGACCGAACCCGGGAAGAAGCGCAACCGGATGGCGCTGACCGGCGGTGCCCTCGTCGTGGTCGTGCTGCTGGTAATCGGGGGCCTCTATTTCGGGCTCGCACCCGATAACAACAACCAGAAGCGCGCCGCGACCCCGTCGACGGCCCAGGCGCCGGTGGCGTGGAAGGCGATCACCAACGACCGTGTGTCGCGCGTTGAGACCGCGACGACGCAGGTCGACGGAACCATCTGGGTGTTCGGCGGGATTCGTAGCGACGGCGCCGTCACGGCACTACAAGAGGGCTACGACCCCGTCATCGACAGCTGGAAGGGCGGCGACGATCTACCCGTCGCCGTGCAGGACGCGATGGCGGTCAACTGGCAGGGCAACCCCGTGGTACTCGGCGGCTTCAAGAGCGTCGGCGGCAAACCTGTTGCGAACGACCAGGTTTGGCGGGTCGTCAACAGTCACTGGGTGGAGTTGCCTCGGTTGCTGCAGCCCCGCGCGGGAGCGGCGGCCGCGGTCGTGGGCGACCGCCTGGTCGTCACCGGCGGCGTCGACGCCCACGGCGCACTGCTTAACACCACCGAGGTCTTCGACGGCACGTCCTGGAGCCTCGGCGCGCCGATACCGACTCCGCGCCAGCAGCTGGCCGCGGCGTCGGACGGAAAGCTCGTCTATACCGTCGGCGGCACCACCGGGGACTCCGACCAGGTGAACGTCGAGGCATATGACCCGGCCGCCAAAACCTGGACGACGTTGCCCGCACTTCCCCAGGCGCGCAGCGATCTTGGCGTCGCCATTGCCGACGGCCGGCTGGTCGCCGTCGGAGGGGTGTCCGGCGGGCAGGTTCTCAAGAGCGTTTCGGTGTTCGATCTGATGAGCAAGACGTGGTCCGGTCTGCCCGACATGTCGACCCCGCGCCACGGCATGGCCGTGGCGGCGGTCGAGAAGTCCGTCTACGCGATCGGCGGGTCGAGCACCATCGGCGATAGCCAGCCGACGTCGACTGCGGAAGTGCTGAAACTGCCGGCCCGCAAGATTCAGCCGGCGGCGCAGTGGCGGTCGTTGCCCGATGCCCCGACGGCCCGGCTGATGATGGCGTGGGCCGTGCTGAACAACAAGATCTGGATCATAGGGGGGCTGCAGAACGGCGTTCCCCTGCAGACGGTCGAGAGCTACGACCCGAAGACCGGGGCGTGGGAAACCGGTCCCCCGCTGCCCATTCCGCTGCACCATGCCGCGGCGGCGACGTTCCGCGGCGAGGTGGTGGTCCTCGGCGGCGCGACCGAGAACCTCGCCGACGGGTCCAACCGCGTGTTCGCGTTGCGCGGCGGCAACTGGGTCGAACTGCCGAACCTCTCCCACCCTCGCGCGGCGCCGGCCGCGGCGGTGGTGGGTGACAAACTGGTCGCCGTCGGGGGCCAGAACGCCAAGCAACTCGTTCCGCAGACCGAGGTGTTCGACGGCAGTTCGTGGAAGGACGCCGCCGACATGCCCACCCCGCGCGAGCATCTGGCGGCGGTGTCGGACGGCACCTACGTCTACACCGTCGGCGGCCGATTCCTGTCCTCGGACAAGAACTCCTCGGCTCTAGAAAGGTTCGACCCGCAATCGGGGCAGTGGACCAAGTTGGTGGGCATGCCGACTCCACGAGGAAGCTTCGGCGCCACCTACATCGACGGCCGGATTCTGGCGGTCGGTGGCGAGGAGCCGACCCGGGTGCTCAACGTCATCGAGATGTACGACATCTCCGAGGGCAAGTGGAGCACGCTGACACCGATGCCGACGCCGCGGCATGCCGAGGTGGTCGCGACGGTGGGCAACACGGTCTACGTCATCGGCGGCGCGAACCGTCCGACGCATGAGGGCCCCATCGCGACGGTCGAAGCGCTGGACTTCATGTAGTGGCCGACTTCTCCGAGCTGCCCGCGGCGGACCAGGAAGCGATCGGCAAGACGCTGCTGACGTTGCTCAAGGCGTTCGACGATCGCGACGCCGAGGCGCTGCGGGGCGTGTACTCCGCGGATGCCGACTGGGTGAACGCCTTCGGCACGGTCAAGCGCGGGCGCGACGAGATCGTCGACTATCTGCGCGGCCTGTTCGGCGACGCCAACTTCAATCGCGGCGAGCTCGCGGGTCCGCCGCAGACCAGTTTCCGGGTGCTGACGCCGGAAACGGTGTTGGTCAGCGCGCACCTGCAAGTCAAGGGTCAGGGGTTGGTCGGCGGCGAAACGCTGGACCGCGACAACTTCTCGTTGCGGGCCCTGCAGCGTCAGGGTGATGGCTCGTGGCTGATCGTCTCGGAGATGTTCTCCGATGCCAACACCGAGACCACGTACGCGCATTGATTCCGCTCAGCCGGCGCAGCAGGCTTCGTCGGGTTGATCCGTGCCGGCTCCGAAGGTGTCGGAGTCGGATAGAACCGTGTAGATCTCCCAACGCTCCCGGCCGGGACCGGTAACCCAAACCTTGTCCTGGGCGGCGAAACAGCAAGTGGTGCCCAGCTCTTCCTCGGTGAACAGGCCTTGGTCGCCTAGCCGGGCGATCTCACGGTGCACGGTGTCACTGTCGGCGACTTCGACGCCGAGGTGGTTTAGGCTGCCGCCGCGGTCGGGATTCTCGATCAGCACCAGCTTGAGCGCGGGCTGGTCGATCGCGAAGTTGGCGTACCCGGGTTTGACTTTGGCCGGCGGGGAGCCGAACAGCTTGGAGTAAAACGTGATCGCCTCGTCGAGGTTGTCGACGTTGAGGGCCAACTGGATACGCGACATGGTGATTCCCTTCTCCGAGTGTGGTGTTACAGGCGCGGCCGTAGCGCCAGCGAGACGTAGACCAGCGCGACGAGAACGGGCACTTCGATGAGGGGTCCGACGACGCCGGCGAGGGCTTGCCCGGAAGCGGCGCCGTAGGTCGCAATGGCCACCGCGATGGCCAATTCGAAGTTGTTGCCTGCGGCGGTGAAGGCCAGGGTGGTAGTGCGGGCATAACCCATTCGCAACAGGACGCCGAGGGCGTATCCGCCGGCCCACATGATCGCGAAGTACACGAGCAGCGGGAGCGCGATGCGTGCCACATCCCACGGCCGCGAGGTGATCTGGTGACCTTGCAGCGCAAACAAAATGACGATGGTGAACAGCAGACCGTAGAGCGCCCAAGGGCCGATCCGCGTCACGAAGCGGCCCTCGTACCAGTCCCGGCCTTTGGCGCGCTCGCCAAGTCGGCGCGACAAGTATCCGGCCAGCAACGGGATTCCGAGGAAGATGACGACGGATTTCGCGATGTGGACTGGGCTGACGTCGATTCCGGTTTGCGGCAGGCCCAGCCAGCCGGGCAGCACGGATAGGTAGAACCAGCCCAACAGGGCAAAACAGACCACTTGGAACAGTGAGTTCAGCGCGACCAGTACCGCGGCGGCCTCCCGGTCGCCACAGGCCAGGTCATTCCAAATGATGACCATCGCGATGCAGCGGGCCAGTCCGACGATGATCAGCCCGGTGCGGTACTCGGGCAGATCCGCGAGCAGCAGCCAGGCCAGCGCGAACATCAGGGCGGGCCCGGCCAGCCAATTCAGCACCAAGGACGACGCCATGAGCTTGCGGTCCGCGGTGACGTCGCGCAGGCGGTCATAGCGGACCTTGGCCAGCACCGGATACATCATCACCAGCAGCCCGAGCGCGATCGGCAGCGAGACGCCGTCCAGCTCGATTGCGCTCAACGCCGACCCGATGCCTGGAACGAGGCGGCCCAGTAGCAGGCCGGCAAGCATCGCCGCACCGATCCAGACCGGGAGTAACCGATCCAGTGTCGACAGTCCGGCGACCCTGGCGCGGCGGGCTTGGGTGGAGGTCATGAGCAACCGTCCGCGGCCGGCGGGATACCCAGGTCCCCGATCTTCAGCACCGCCGAGAGGCGCTGTAACGCCTCTGGCAGCACCCAGTAGTAAACCCAAGTGCCGCGCCGTTCGCAGTCCAGGAGCCCGGCCGAGCGCAGCAGCTTGAGGTGATGAGAGATGGTCGGCTGTGAGACGTCGAAGCTCGACGAAATCTCGCAGACACACGCCTGGCCGCCAGGGTGGCTGGCGATGAGACTCAGCAGCCGTAACCGGACGGGGTCGCCCAAAGCCTTGAACATCGCTGCCAATTCGACGGCCTGCGGCCCATCCAATGCGGCCGCTCCGAGCGTCGGACAACACATCGCATCCGTCTGTTTCGACATCCATCTATATAAGCAGATATCTAATCAAGGCGCCAGATGCGATCGCTTCCGGAAACTGGGGATACCGCGACTTGGACTTGTTTGATATATGTCTAATACGGGGAAATCGTAATTCAGACTTGTGCCGGTGGCCCGACCCCTCAGCGGGCCACCGGGCACTGCCAGTGCTCGCCCGCATCCCCGGACCCTGCCGCGAGACCTGCGACACCGCCGGGCGATTTGTTCCCGCACGCGTGTTGTTCCCGCACGCGTCGCCGAGGCTATTCTCCCCGACGATCGTGCAGTCCGCCACCGCCACGATGATCGCCGAGCGGGGTGTGGATTTGCTTGTAGTGCTTGGCCGTTCGCTGCGCAGACTCGGACAGCAGCCGAGCATCGCGAAGTGCGCTTGTTTTAGTTGTGCCCAATACGGGGATCCGGTGAAGACGGCTGCAGCGCAACCAGACAGATGACGGGAACCAATATGAGCACCAGCACTTGGATTGTGATCGCAGTAGTGGCAGCGGTTGTATTGATCGCCGTAGTGGTCGCGGCCATTACCGCCACCAGGAGGCGCCGGCACCGGCAGGCCGAAGAGATTCGCGAGCAGGCCAGGCTGGAGTCGGCCAGCGTCGACCGGCGCGAAGCGCTGGCTCAAGAGACGGCCGCCAAAGCACGTGCCGCGCAGGCCGAGGCCGAGGTCAAGGCGGCTGAAGCGGCAAGGCTGCAGGAGCGCGCGGCCCAGCATCAAACCGAGGCGTCAGCATCCCGCGACCAACTTCAGGAACGGTGGAGCCACGCCGACAAGATCGACCCGAAAACCGGCAAGCACCAAGGCGATACGGACGGCGCCGCAAAGGATCCCGACGCAGCATGGTCGGCGGAGTCACCCGAAGCGGCGACCGATGCCGAGGCCGTCCGGCACGAAACATATCGCGGAACGCCCAGCTGATCGCGGGACCGGCGGCCGTGTGCCGCCATCGCGGTGCTAGAGCCAGGTGTCCTGCGTCGTGGTGGTGAGGAAGGCATCCAGGTCGTCGCGCCATTGGGCCGGTGTGGTCTTGTCCGGCTCGATGCCGGTGTACTCACCGCGATAGAACAGCAAGGGCCGCGGCTTGATCTTCGGGGCTTCCGACATCGACTCGACCGCACCGAACACCACGAAGTGGTCGCCGCCGTCGTGCACCGAGGCCACCGTGCAGTCGATGTATGCCAGCGAGCTGTCGATGATCGGTGAGCCGAGTTCCGAAGCGTGCCAGTCGATCCCGGCGAATTTGTCGGGCTCCTTGGAACCGAAGCGGGCCGAGACGTGCTTCTGGCTCTCGGTCAGCATGTTGACGCAGAATCGGCCGCTGGCCTCGATGGCCTTCCACGATCGCGAGACCTTGGTCGGGCAGAACAGCACCAGCGGCGGCTCCAGCGACAGCGCCGCGAAGGACTGGCAGGCGAAGCCCACCGGGACGTCGTCGTGCACGGTGGTGATGATCGTGATCCCAGTGCAGAACTGCCCGAGCACGCTGCGGAACGTGCGCGGGTCAATCGGCGCGGCAGTCATAGCCCTGAAACTAACCCTTGAAGCCGACACTGAAGTCGTGGCCCCACAGGCTGATCGCGGTGCTCTCTCTGGCGATCCAGTCGTCGTCTTCGACTTGTCTTCCCTCGCAACCGAATTCAATGTCGAATCCGCTGGGTGTCTTCATGTAGAAGGACAGCATCAGGTCGTTGACGTGGCGGCCGAGCGTCGCCGACATCGGCACCTTCTTGCGCAGCGCCCGGTCCAGACACAGCCCTACGTCGTCGGCCTCTTCGACCTCGACCATCAGGTGCACGATGCCGCTGGGCGTCTGCCCGGGCATGAACGCCAGGCTGTGGTGCCGCGGATTGCAGCCCAGAAACCGCAGCCAGGCCGGCGGCCCGTCGGCGGGCCGGCCGACCACCTGCGGCGGCAGCCGCATCGAGTCGCGCAGCTTGAAATCCAGCACATCGCGGTAGAAGTGCAGCGTCTCTTCGTCGTCGCGGGTGGTCAGCACCACGTGCCCCAAGCCCTGCTCGGCGGTGACGAACTTGTGCCCGTACGGGCTGACCACCCGGCGGTGCTCCAGCGCGGCGCCGTGGAAGACCTCCAGGCAGTTGCCGGACGGGTCGGAGAACCGGATCATCTCGTCCACCCGGCGATCGGCCAACTCGGCGGCAGTGGCCTCCTTGTAGGGAGTGCCCTCGACATCGAGTGAGTTCCGGATCTCTTGCAGGCCAGCGGCATTCGCGCATTCCCAGCCGGCCTCGATGAGCCGGTCCTGCTCGCCGGGAACGATCACCAGCCGGGCCGGAAAATCGTCCATCCTTAAGTAGAGTGCACCCTCGGTGCTGCCCTTGCCCTCGATCATGCCGAGGACCTTGCACCCGTAGTCACGCCAGGCCGCCATGTCGGTGGTCTCAATACGCAGGTAGCCCAGAGAGCGGATGCCGCTGCTTGTCATGACACCCCTCCCAAAAAGTCGATGGTGAGCTTGTTGAACTCGTCGAACTTCTCCACTTGCGCCCAGTGCCCACATTGCCCGAAAACGTGCAGCTGCGCGCGCGGAATGGTCTTGAGCGCCACCAGGGCGCCGTCCAGCGGGTTGACCCGGTCCTCGCGGCCCCAGATCAGCAGCACCGGCTGGCGCAGCCGGTGCACCTCACGCCACATCATGCCGAGCTCGAAATCGGCTCCGGCGAAAGACATTCCCATCGCGCGGGTCGCCGTCAGTGACTCCGGCGTGCTGGCCAGCTCGAAACGCTGCTCGACCAGTTCGGGGGTGATCATCTTCTGGTCGTAGACCATCACCCGCAGGAACGCCTCGAGGTTCTCGCGGGTGGGCTCGGCGGAGAACTTGCCCAGCCGCTTGACGCCCTCGGTCGGGTCGGGGGCGAACAGGTTGACGCTCACCCCGCCGGGGCCCATCAGCACCAGCTTGCCGGCCCGGTCCGGGTAGTCGAGCGCGAACCGGACCGCCGTACCGCCGCCCAGCGAATTGCCCACCAGCGGAACGCGTCCCAGTTCCAGCTGGTCGAACAGGCCCTTGAGCGCCCTGGCCGCGTAGTGGTTGAACTGGGCGTGCTCGGCGCGCTTGTCGGAGTGGCCGTAGCCAGGCTGGTCGACGGCCAGCACGTGGAACTTACTTGCCAGCACCGGGATGTTGCGCGAGAAGTTCGTCCAGCTCGCCGCGCCCGGGCCGCCGCCGTGCAACAGCACGATCGTCTGCTCGTTGCCTACGCCCGCCTCGTGGTAGTGCAGCTTCAGCGGCCCATCCACGTCCACCTCTGCGAAGCGCGAGGTGGACTCGAACGTCAATTCCTCGGTCGCAGTCATGCGCTAGACCATGGTGTCGCCGGGCGGCAACCCGAACTCGTTGTTCCCGAAGATCTGGTAGGCCCGCTCGGGATCGTTGGCCGCGTGCACCCGGCCGGCGTGCGCGTCACGCCAGAACCGTTGCACCGGTTGGTCGTTGCCCAGCGCCGTGGCGCCGGAAGCCTCGAACAACCGGTCGATGGAAGCGATCGCACGTCCGGTGGCGCGCACCTGGTCGCGGCGCGCGCGGGTGCGCAAGTCGAACGGGATCTCCTTGCCGGCACTCAACAGCGCGAACTCGTCGGCGACGTTTCCGCTGAGCTGGCGCCACGCGGCGTCGATGTCGCTGGCCGCCTCGGCGATGCGGACCTTGGCGAACGGGTCATCCTTGGCCTTCTCGCCGGCGAACGCCGCGCGCACCCGCTTACCCTGGTGCTCGACGTGCGCGTCGTAAGCGCCGTAGGCCATCCCGACGATCGGTGCCGAGATGGTGGTGGGATGCATTGTGCCCCAAGGCATCTTGTACACCGCTGCGGTGTTGTTCTCATACCCGCCGGCGGTGCCGTCGTTCATCGCCTTGTAGGACAGGAACCGGTGGCGCGGCACGAAAACGTCCTTGACGACCACGGTGTTGCTGCCGGTGCCGCGCAGGCCGACGACATGCCACACGTCGTCGATGCGGTACTCACTGCGCGGGATCAGGAAGCTGCCGAAGTCGACGGGGCGGCCGTCCTTGATGACCGGGCCGCCGAGGAACGCCCACGTGGCGTGGTCACATCCCGACGACCAGTTCCACGAACCATTGACCAAGTAGCCGCCGTCGGTCACCACGCCGGCGCCCATCGGGGCGTACGACGACGAGACGCGGGTCTTGGGGTCCTCGCCCCAGACCTCCTCCTGCGCCTGCTGGTCGAACAGCGCCAGGTGCCAGTTGTGCACGCCGATGATCGAGCTGACCCAACCGGTGGAACCGCACGCACTGGCGATCCGCCGCACCGCCTCGTAGAACAGCGTGGGATCGCACTGCAGGCCGCCCCACTGCTCGGGCTGCAGCAGGGTGAAGAAACCGACCTCGTCGAGCTGCTGAACGGTCTCGTCGGGCAGCCGCCGCAGATCTTCCGTCGCCTGAGCGCGCGCGGCAATCTGCGGAAGCAGATCATCGATCCCAGCCAACACCGACTGCGCATCACGCTGTTGAATGGACGTCACTTACCTTTGCCTCCTGGACTGCGGACTTAACACTGAAGACTAGAACATGTTCTGATTTGTGTCGAGCAGGGTATTCCTGCGGCTGGTAGCGATATGAATCGGGTTTTCTATAACATGTTCTAGTTGCGACGAAAGGAGGGGCCGGTCTTGACGGAAGAGATTCCCGACGAGCCGCTGGGCGACCACGTTCTCGAACTGCAGATCGCCGAGGTCGTCGCCGAGACCGACGACGCGCGGTCACTGGTCTTCTCGGTCCCGGACGCCGCGGGCGACCCCGACATCCCGCCGGAACGGCTGCGCTACGCGCCCGGCCAGTTCCTGACGCTGCGCATCCCCAGCGAGCGCACCGGATCGGTGGCGCGCTGCTACTCGCTGTGCAGCTCGCCGTTCACCGGCGACGCGTTGACCGTCACCGTCAAGCGCACGGCCGACGGATACGCGTCCAACTGGCTGTGCGACAACGCGCAAGCGGGCATGCGCATCCACGTGCTGGCCCCGTCCGGGACGTTCGTCCCCAAGACGCTCGACGACGACTTCCTGCTGCTGGCCGCCGGCAGCGGCATCACCCCGGTGCTGTCGATCTGCAAATCGGCGCTGTCCGAAGGCAGCGGGCAGGTGACGCTGATCTACGCCAACCGCGACGAGCGCTCGGTGATCTTCGCCGACGCGCTGCGCGAGCTGGCGGCGAAGTACCCCGACCGGCTCACCGTGCTGCACTGGCTGGAGTCGCTGCAGGGGCTGCCGAGCGCGACCGCGCTGGCGAAGCTGGCCGCGCCGTTCGCCGATCGGCACGCCTTCATCTGCGGGCCCGGACCGTTCATGGATGCCAGCCGCCAAGCCCTGGAGTCGCTGAAAGTGCCTGCGGCACAAGTGCATATCGAGGTGTTCAAGTCGCTGGAATCCGATCCTTTCGCGGCTATCACGATCGAGGACACCGCCGACGGCGACGAGCCGCCGGCGACCGCGATCGTCGAGCTGGACGGCGAGACCCATACCGTTTCGTGGCCGCGCAACGCCAAGCTGCTCGACGTGTTGCTCGCCAAGGGCCTCGATGCGCCGTTCTCCTGCCGCGAAGGCCACTGCGGCGCGTGCGCCTGCACGCTGCGCAAGGGCAAGGTCAACATGGAGATCAACGATGTCCTGGAGCAGGAAGATCTGGACGACGGTCTGATCTTGGCCTGTCAATCTCACCCGGAATCTGATTCGGTAGAAGTCACCTACGACGATTAGTCGCGAGGTTTGTTGGCCGAAGGGAAGCGCGATGAAGCGGCTAGCCACGGGGTTTGCGGTCGTTGGGTCGATGCTGATGGTGTTGCCTGCGCCCGTCGGCGCCGCGGCCAGCAACACCGCCACCACGCTGTTCCCGCTGGATGGGCCCAACCAGCTCGAGACGCGGATGACGCTGAACTGCTTCGCCGGCGACGGCCACTGCGACTTCACCGCGAGCGCCGTCATGCGCACGCCCGACGGCGTGAGCGGCTTCCCGCCCGGCCTGTGGGCGCGCCAGACCACCGAGATCCGCTCGTCCGACCGGATGGCCTACCTGGACGCGCACGCGAACGGCCAGTACGAGCGGGTCGACAAGTCGATGGGCAAGGACGAGATCACCACGATCTACATGGGTGAGGGCCCGCCGGACAAGTATCAGACGACGGGTCGCATCGACTCCACCAGCTGGCAGACGGGTGCGCCCAAGACCGACAGCAACGTCATCACCTGCACCCACATCCAGGTGGTCTACGGCGGCGTCAACGTCACGTCGCCGAGCACCTGCGCGGTGACGACGTTCTCGTAAGCCGTTAGCGGGGCAGGCCGAGCAGCCGTTCGGCGGCGACGGTGAGCAGGATCTGCTCGGTGCCGCCGGCGATCGTCAGGCAGCGCGTGTTGAGGAAGTCGAACACCGCCCGGTCCTTGTCGTCCCGGCGGTCGACGAGCCCACCGCCCTCGGCGACGTCCATCGTGAATTCGGCCAGCGCCTGGCGGTAGCGCACCCCGATCAGCTTGCGCACGCTGGATTGCGCGCCGGGATCCTGGCCGCCCACCGCGAGCTGGGCGATCCGCTGGTCCAGCAGCGCGCCCGTCTGCGCAAGGATTATCAGGCGACCGAGCCGGTCCTGCTCGGCGACGTCGAGATCCCTTGTCGCCAAGAGCTTTAGCAGCTCTTCCATCGGGTTGCCCAGCGCGGTCCCGTTGGCCATCGCGACGCGTTCGTTCGCGAGCGTGGTCCGCGCCAGCCGCCAGCCGTCGTTGACCTCGCCGACCACCATCTCGTCGGGCACGAACACATTGTCCAGGAACACTTCGTTGAACAGCGATTTGCCGGTGATCTCGCGCAGCGGCCGGATGTCGATGCCGGGCGCTTTCATGTCGATCAGGAAGTAGGTGATGCCCTTGTGTTTCGGGGCGTCGGGGTCGGTGCGAGCCAGGCACACGCCCCAGCGCGCCTTGTGCGCCGCCGACGTCCACACCTTCTGCCCGGTCAGCAGCCAGCCGCCGGCTGGGTCCTCCGTGCGTACTGCTTTAGTGCGCAGCGACGCCAGGTCGGAGCCCGCGCCGGGCTCGGAAAACAGTTGGCACCAAAGGAATTCGCCACGCAACGTGCCCGGTACGAATTGCTCCACCTGTTCGGGCGTGCCGTGCTCGAGGATGGTCGGCGCCGCCCACCAGCCGATCACCAGGTCCGGGCGGTCAACGCCGGCGGCGGCCAGCTCCTGATCGATCAGCAGCTGCTCGGCCGGGGAGGCCGCGCGCCCATAGGGTTTCGGCCAGTGCGGCGCCTGCAGTCCAGCGTCGGCCAGACCCACCTGCCGCTTCTCGGCGGGCAGCGCGGCGATCTCGGCGACGGCCGCGGCGATCTCGGCGCGCTGGCTCTCGACCTCGGTGATGTCGATGGACAGGCGGCGGCGCACGCCGTCCTGCGTCAGCGCGGTGATGCGGCGCAACCAGCGCTCGGCGCCGCCGAGGAACCGGCCGATCGAGTGCGCCCGGCGCAGGTACAGGTGCGCGTCGTGCTCCCAGGTGCAGCCGATGCCGCCGAGGACCTGGATGCAGTCCTTGACGTTGGCCTTGGCCGCGGCGATGCCCACACTCGCGGCGAGCGCCGCGGCGATGGAGAACTGGTCGGCGTCGCCGGAATCCGCTGCGGCGCGCGCGGCGTCGGCGGCGGCCACCTCGGCCTGCTCGGCGCGGCACAGCATCTCGGCGCACAGGTGCTTGATGGCCTGGAAGCTGCCGATCGGCTTGCCGAACTGCTCGCGCACCTTCGCGTATTCGACCGCGGTGGTCAGCGACCATCGGGTGACGCCGGCCGCCTCCGCGGCCAGCACGGTCGCGGCGAGTTCCTCGACCCGCTGCCGCGACTCGTCGATCGCTGTCGCCGGCGCCGACGACAGCACCACACGTGCCAGCGGCCGGGAGAAGTCGGCGGCCCGCAACGGCTCGACCTGGACGCCGTCGCTCTCGGTGTCGACGAGCACCCATTTCTCGCCGGCGGGCAGCAGCAGCACCCCGCCTGCGGCGCCGCCCAGCACGAATTCGACGGTGCCCGACGCCGAGCCGCCGTCGAACTGCACTTGGTTTTCTGAGCCCTCGAGCGCGAGCCCGGCGAAGCGCTCACCGGAGGCGAGCGCACCCAGCAGCTCGGGATCGGATATCACCAGGGTGGCCAGCGCGGTCGTCGCGATCGGGCCGGGGACCAGCGCCTTGGCGGCCTCCTCGACCATCGCGCACAGGTCCTCTACGCTGCCGCCCGCGCCACCGGCGTCCTCGGCGACGGCGACACCGAATATGCCGAGGTCGGCCAGGCGGCCGAAGACCGGGCGCCAGGCGTCGATCTCGCCCTGCTCGACGTCGCGGATGGCCGTGGTTCCACCGGGCCCGGAACTCGAGTTGCGGGCCCAGTCGCGCACCAACTCACGTGCCGCGAACTGCTCGTCGGTGACGGTCGCTACCACGTAAAGCCCTCCGGGTCTTGAATACAACGTGACATTAAGGGGCGCTATCGCGCACTAGAACGTGTTCTAATAGTGCCAGCGTTCGATCGTCAAGTCGAATGTCGTTGCAGCAGGATAGATCGTTGTCTTGGCCGAACGGAGGTGGGAAATTCACACTCGGCTTGCGTATCGTTTGCGAACGAACCACCCGGAAGAGGAGCAACGCGTCAGATGTCGCCAGCGAACACCAACCCCGGCCGCGTCTCTGACTCGCAGCCGCGCGAGGTCACGAACGTGACGGTACTGGCCGAGTCCGAACTCGGTTCGGAGGCACAGCGGGAGCGCCGCAAGCGCATCCTGGACGCCACCATGGCCATTGCCTCCAAGGGCGGTTACGAGGCAGTTCAGATGCGCGCGGTGGCCGATCGGGCCGACGTCGCGGTGGGGACCCTGTACCGCTATTTCCCGTCGAAGGTGCACCTTTTGGTGTCGGCGCTGGGCCGCGAATTCAGCCGCATCGACGCCAAGACGGACCGTTCCGCGGTGGCCGGTGGCACGCCGTTCCAGCGGCTGAATTTCATGGTCGGCAAACTCAACCGCGCGATGCAGCGCAACCCGCTGCTGACCGAGGCGATGACCCGGGCCTACGTTTTCGCCGACGCGTCGGCGGCCAGCGAGGTCGACCAGGTCGAAAAGCTGATCGATTCCATGTTCGCGCGCGCCATGAGCGACGGCGAACCGACCGAGGACCAGTACCACATCGCCCGGGTGATCTCGGACGTGTGGCTGTCGAACCTGCTGGCGTGGCTCACGCGGCGGGCGTCGGCGACCGACGTCAGCAAGCGGCTGGACCTCGCGGTGCGGCTGCTGATCGGCGACCAGAACGGCGCTTAGCGGGTCGGCGCCAGCCACTTAGGCCGGCGGCCCCGAGGTGCGACCGCGGATCAGCTCGGTGTCCAGGAGTTCGACGACCGGTAGCCCAGACCGGGGCGGCTTCAGCAGCAATTCGCCCGCCCGGTGCCCCTTGCGCAGGCTCGGCTGGGCGACCGTGGTCAGCCCGCGGCTGAGCGCCTCCGGGACGCCGTCGAACCCGGTGACGGTCAGCTGGCCGGGCACGTAAATGCCATGTGCGCGAAGGTAATCCATCGCCGACAGCGCCAGGATGTCCGCCGTGCACATCAACGCGGTGATCCGCGGATTCGCCTCGAGGGCCACCTTGGCCGCCTCGCCGCCCGACTCGGGCAGGTGCTCGTAGCTTTCCACCACGGTCAGCGAACCCGGATCCACGCCGGCGGCCTGCATCGCCTCCCACACGCCGACGATGCGTTCGCGCTGCACGTCGAACTTCAGCGACCGCAGGCGATCGCCGTCGGCCAGGGCCTGCCTGCGGTCGCGGCCCAGGCGCATGGTCAGCAGCCCGATCTCGCGATGCCCCAATCCCAGGACGTACTCGGCCAATTCGCGCATCGCGGCCCGGTCGTCGATGCCCACCCGGGACACGTCGGCGAGCCCCTTCGGCTGGTCGACCACCACGACGGGCAGGCGCCGCTGCAGCACCACCTGCAGGGAGGGGTCGTCGTCGCAGACCGAGTACACGACGAAGCCGTCCACCCCGGCGCCCAGCACCGCGGCGGTCCCGTCGTCCTGGCTGCGGGTGGGACCGACCGCGACCAGCAGCAGGCCCTGGCCCAGCTCTTCGCAGGACTGCGCCACTCCCGCAACGAAATCCCGCGCCGCCGGGTCGCTGAAGAAGTAGGTCAGCGGTTCGGCCATCACCAGGCCCACCGCACCGGCCTTGCGCGTCCGCAACGATCGCGCGACCGGATCCGGCCCCGGATAGCCCAGGCGCTTGGCCGTCGCGAGGATGTGCTCGCGGAGGTCTTTGGAGAGCTGATCCGGGCGATTGAAGGCGTTCGAGATGGTGGTGCGCGAGACCTTGAGTTCGGCCGCCAACGACGCCAGAGTCGCATGCCGCCGCGGTGTGGAACTCACGTTCGGTGACGCTACAGCGCAGCCGCGCATGCCTCCTACCAGGCGTTGATCCCCCACTTCCTAATGGAAACGATTTTCATTAGTATTGGGTGGCAGCCCCGGCCCGCGCGGTATCGATTCGCGCGGGCGATTCACCGAAGTAGGAGACGATGGCATCTGTCAGGGTGACGCGTTGGCTGGCAGCCGTCGCCGTCGGCGTGGCCGCGCTGACGGGCTGCGGGAGCGGCGGCGCGGCACACCCGGCCGGTATCACCGTGGCGGCGTCCACCGACGTGTGGGGCAGCGTCGTGAGCGCCGTCGCCGGCCGCCACGCCACCGTCAAGTCGATCCTGTCCGGCCCCACCGTCGATCCGCACACCTACCAGGCCAGCCCGTCCGATGCCGCGGCCATCACCGACTCGTCGCTGGTCGTCTACAACGGCGGCGGCTACGACGGCTGGGTCGAGGAAGTGCTGGCCCGCCATCCCGATATCAAGCCGGTGAATGCCTTCTCGTTCCTGCCCACCGCGGGCGGCGAGCACGCGCCCAACGAGCACGTCTTCTACGACCTGAACGTCGCCAAGGCGGTGGCCAACGCCGTGGCCGACCGGCTGGCGGCGATCGACCCGGCCGACGCCGCGGAGTTTCGGGCCAACGCCGCCGGGTTCGGCCGCGACACCGATGGCATCGCGGCCACCGAGCGTTCGATCGCCGACAAGTACCCGGGCGTCTCGGTCGTCGCGACCGAGCCGGTCGCGTACTACCTGCTGCAGGCCGCGCGACTGGCGGACCGGACGCCGGCCGCCTTCACCAAGGCCAACGAGGACGGGACCGACCCGTCGCCCGCCGACATGGCCTTCGTCCTGGACCTGGTCAATCAGCGGCAGATCGCGGCGGTGCTGATCAATCCGCAGACGTCCACCCCGGCGATCGGCAGCCTGCAACAGGCCGCCCAGAAGGCCGGGGTGCCGGTGACCATGGTGACCGAGACCCTGCCCACCGGCACCGACTACCTGTCCTGGCAGCGCAACACCGTCAACCAGCTGCTCGCCGCGTTGCAGACCGGCCGAAGCAATGCCAGTCATTGACCAAACGGTCGAGACCGTCGACCACCAGCCCCCGGCCGTCTCGCTGACCGGCGCCCGGCTGGCCTTCGGGGACCGGGTGCTATGGGACCAACTGGACCTGTCGGTCTCGCAGGGCGAGTTCATCGCGGTGCTCGGCCCCAACGGCACCGGCAAGACCTCACTGCTCAAGGTGTTGCTCGGGCAACTGCTGCTGAGCGCGGGCGCCGCGTCGGTGAACGGCACGCACGTCACCTCCGGCAGCGGGCGCATCGGCTATGTGCCGCAACACCGCCCGATCGACCGGGAAGTGATGCTGCGCGGACGCGACCTGGTCCGGCTCGGCGTCGACGGGCACCACTGGGGCTGCGTGCCCCTGCGATCCGACGACCGGCGACGCCGCCACGAGACCGTGCGGCGCGCGCTCGAAGCGGTCAACGGCGCGCAGCTGGCCGACGTCCGCGTCGGCGTGATGTCCGGCGGCGAGCTGCAGCGGGTGCGTATCGCCCAGGCGCTGGCCAGCGACCCCATGCTGATGCTGTGCGACGAACCGCTGTTGGCCCTGGACCCGGCCAACGCCAAACTCGTTGCCGCACTGATCAACCGGCGCCGGCTCGAGGCCAACACCACGGTCATCATGGTCACCCACGAGATCAACACGATCCTGCCGTACGTGGATCGGGTGCTGTACCTGGTCGACGGCCGCTTCCGGATCGGCACCGTCGAGCAGGTCATGACCACCGAGACGCTGTCCCTGCTCTACCGGGCCGACATCCAGGTGGTGAAGGTCAACGACCGCTACGTCGTCGTCGGCGAGGACAGCGGGCACCAGCTATGAACTCACAGCTCGCGGGGATCCTGCAGCACCTGTTCGCCTTCGACATCACCGCGCGGTTGCTCAGCCACGACTTCGTCCGGCAGGCGCTGCTGGCCGGTGCGCTGTTGGGGCTGGTAGCGGGGCTGATCGGGCCGTTCATCGTGATGCGCCAGATGTCGTTCGCCGTCCACGGGTCCAGCGAATTGTCGCTGACCGGAGCGGCATTCGCACTGCTGATCGGCTTCGAGGTGGGCTGGGGCGCGCTGATCGGCAGCGCCCTGGCGGCCGCGCTGTTCGGCGTCCTCGGCCAGCGGGTCCGGGAGCGCGATTCGGTCACCGGCGTGGTGCTGGCGTTCGGCATGGGCCTGGCCGTGCTGTTCATCTACCTCTACCCGGGCCGCACGGCGACCAGTTTCGCGTTGCTGACCGGCCAGATCGTCGGGGTGGGCTACTCCGGGCTGGCGATGCTCGGGCTGGTGTGCCTGCTCGTCATCGCCGTGCTGGTGGTCTGCTACCGCCCGCTGCTGTTCGCCACCGTCGACTCCGAGGTTGCCGCCGCCCGCGGTGTGCCGGTGCGCGGCCTCGGCATAGTGTTCGCGGCGCTGGTGGGCGTGGTCGCCGCGCAGGCCGTGCAGATCGTGGGGGCGCTGCTGGTGATGTCGCTGCTCATCACGCCGGCGGCCGCGGCGGCCCGGGTGGTGAACGCGCCGGTGGCGGCGATCGTGGCGTCGGTGGTCTTCGCCGAGGTCTCCGCGGTGGGCGGGATCATGTTGTCGCTGGCACCCGGCGTTCCGGTATCGGTCTTCGTCGCGACGATCTCGTTTTTGATCTATCTGTGCTGCTGGCTGCTGGGACGGCGTCGAGCGGTGCTTGCCTAGCTCATAAGCTAGGCGGATGGCCGGTATCGACCTCAACGCCGACTTGGGCGAGGGCTTCGGCGTCTGGCGCCTCGGCGACGACGACGCGATGCTCGAGATCGTCACAAGTGCCAACGTGGCCTGCGGCTTTCATGCCGGGGATCCGGCCGGGCTGATGCGGGTCTGCCGGACGGCCGCAGAACGGGGCGTGCGCATCGGCGCCCAAGTCAGCTATCGCGACCTGGCCGGGTTCGGCAGGCGCTTCATCGACGTCGCCCCCGAGGACCTGGTCGCCGACGTCGTGTATCAGATCGGCGCGTTGCAGGCGCTGGCGCATGCGGCCGGCGGGGCAGTTTCCTACGTCAAACCCCATGGCGCGCTGTACAACACGATCGTCGCCAACCGCGAGCAGGCCGCGGCGATGGCCGAGGCGGTGCGGCTGGTGGACGCCGGGTTTCCGGTGCTGGGCATGGCGGGCTCGGTGTTTTTCGACGAGGCCGCCAGCCGCGGGCTGCGCACCGTGGGCGAGGCGTTCGCCGACCGCGCCTATACGCCGGACGGCCGGCTGGTTTCGCGGCGCGAACCGGGCGCGGTGCTGCACGACCCGGCGCAGATCGCCGAGCGCGTGGTCACCATGGTGAGCGCGGGACAGGTCACCGCGATCGACGGCTCCCTGATCCCGATCGAGGTGGAATCGGTTTGCGTGCACGGTGATTCGCCGGGCGCGGTGCAGATCGCGGCCGCGGTACGCGACCGGCTCAGCGGCGCGGGCGTCGAGATCGGGTCGTTCTGCTGATGCGCCTGCGACTTGGTCGGCCCGACATCTCCCGGTATTCGGATCGCTTCAACGTGCCCGCCGCCGATGCCGCGGCGCTCTCGGTGACGTGGATGGGCGTGGCGACACTGCTGCTCGACGACGGTTCGTCGGCGCTGATGACCGACGGCTACTTCTCCCGCCCGAGCCTGGCGCGGATCGCGGCTGGCAAGCTGTCGCCGTCGCAGGCCCGGGTGGACGGCTGCCTCGCGCACGCGAAGGTGTCCCGGCTGGACGCCGTCATTCCGGTGCACACGCACATCGACCACGTGATGGACTCGGCACTGGTCGCCGACCGCACCGGAGCGCAGCTGGTCGGCGGCGAATCCGCGGCCAACGTCGGGCGCGGCTACGGGCTGCCGGAAGACCGCCTCGTCGTCGCCGCCTCCGGTGAGCCAATTTCGTTGGGCGCCTTCGACGTAACCCTGATCGAGTCGCATCACTGCCCGCCCGATCGGTTCCCCGGCGTGATCGACGCGCCGCTGATACCGCCGGTGCAGGCATCGGCCTACCGGTGCGGCGAGTCGTGGTCGGCACTGATTGCGCACCGGCCGTCGGGGCGCCGCCTGCTGATCCAGGGCAGCGCCGGCTTCGTCGAAGGCGCGTTGAGCGGACAGCGCGCCGATGCCGTCTACCTGTCCGTCGGGCAGCTGGGCCTGCAGCCGCGCTCCTATCTGGTCGACTACTGGACCGAGACCGTGCGCGCGGTGGGGGCGCGCCGGGTGATCGCCATCCACTGGGACGACTTCTTCCGACCTTTGTCAAAACCCTTGCGGGCCTTGCCTTACGCCGGTGACGACCTGGACGCGTCGATGCGCGTCCTCGACGAGCTGGCCGCCGCCGACGGCGTCACGCTGCACTTTCCGACGCTGTGGCGACGCGAAAACCCCTGGATTTAGACGTTGACACTGACCGTAGCGCTGCTGCTGCTTGCCGTCGTGCTCGGCTTTGCCGTCGCTCGCCCGCGGGGCTTGTCGGAGGCGGTGGCCGCCGTTCCTGCCGCGCTGATCGTGATCGCGATCGGCGCGATATCGGTGCATCAGGCCGCCAAGCAGGTCACCGACTTGTCCGGTGTGGTCGGCTTTTTGGGCGCGGTGCTGGTGCTGGCCAAACTGTGCGACGACGAGGGCCTGTTCGAGGCCGCAGGCGCGGTGATCGCGCGGGTGCCCCGCGGATCGCACGGCCTGCTGCGGCAGGTGTTCGTCATCGCCGCCACCATCACGGCGGTGCTCAGCCTGGACGCCACCGTGGTGCTGCTGACCCCGGTGGTGCTGGCGGCCGTGCGGCGGCTGCGAACGCCGGTGCGCCCCTACGCGTTTGCCACGGCGCACCTGGCCAACGGCGCATCGCTGTTGCTGCCGGTGTCGAACCTGACCAACCTGTTGGCCTTTCACCTCGCCGGGGTTTCCTTCGCCAAGTTCACCCTGGTAATGGCGTTGCCGTGGCTGGCCACGGTGGCCACGCTGTACGTGGTCTTCCGGTGGTTTTTCGCCGGCGAGCTGCGCGTGGCGCCCGATCCCGAAGAACTCGGACCGCTGCCGCGGCCACCGGTCTTCGTCCTGGTGGTGGTGGCGCTGACGCTGGTTGGGTTCACGTTCTCCGAATCGATCGGGGTCGCGCCGGCCTGGGTTGCGGCCGCCGGCGCGACGGTGTTGGGGGTGCGCAGCCTGAGCCGCGGACACACCTCGGTGATGGAGATCGCACGCTCGGCGCAGGTGTCGTTCCTGGTGTTCGTCCTGGCGCTGGGCGTCGTGGTGCATGCGGTCACGCTGAACGGGATGGACAGGGCGATGTCGGCGGTGTTGCCGACCGGGTCGGGCCTGCCCGCGTTGCTCGGCATCGCGGCGGTGGCGGCCGCGCTCGCCAACGTCGTCAACAACCTGCCCGCCACGCTGGTGCTGCTGCCGCTAGTGGCACCCGGCGGTCCGGTGGCGATTCTGGCGGTGCTGATCGGCGTCAACATCGGACCGAACCTGACCTACGTCGGGTCCCTGTCAAACCTGTTGTGGCGGCGCGTGTTACGTCAGCACAACGTCGAGGCCGGCGTCGGTGAGTACACCCGGCTCGGGTTGTGCACGGTGCCGGTGGCGTTGGGGGCGGCGGTCGTCGCGCTGTGGGGTTCCGCGCGACTGCTCGGCCTCTAGGGGCCCGACCGGATGATCGACGCCAGCTCCTCGCGCGACTGCGCGCCCACCCGCTGGCAGGCGCGGTACACGTGCCCCTCCACGGTGCGCACCGACATCACCAGCTTTTCGGCGATCTCGCGGTTGGACAGGCCGGCGACCACGAGCTCGATGACGTCGCGCTGACGGCCCGACAACTTCAGGCCCGTCGGCGTGTGCAGCGCCGGTGTGTGCAGGCCGCCGCACTCGTCGGCCAGCTCCCTGGCCAACGCGGCGGCGTACAACCCGCGGCGGTGGTGTTGGCCTTGGTCGAACACCGTGGACGCCTGCGCCGCCGCATCGGCGGCCGCGACCCGATCGCCGATCCCCCGATACGCCACCGAGGCCGCCAGCAGGCCCTCGCCGTCGGAGGCCGCCAGCGCCTCCGCGTGCGCGGCGACGGCATCGGCCAGCGGCAGCGACAACGCGTCGGCCAGCTCTCGCGCCCGCGCCGCGCGCGACGCGTCGCCCCATTGCGCGGCCGCCTGGATGCAGGCCAGCTCGTGGGTGGGCTGGCCGCGGTCGCGGGCCAACCGTGCCGCCTCGCGCACGCTCGCGACGGCCTCACCCAACCGGCCGCTGGCCGCCATCGCCCAGCCGCTGGCCAGCGCCAGTCCGGTGTGCATGAACAGGAAGTCGGCCGGCACACACGCATACGCCCCGACGACCGCCTCATTGGCCGCGTCGGCCTGCCCGAGCTTGGCGTGCGCCTCGGCCAGCGCGAAGTAGCTCGCCGGCCGCAAACCCGTTGTGACACTGTGCCTTTCAACTCCCGCCGCCGCCTCGTGCACCAGCCGAACCGCCTCCGCGACCGCGCCGCGGGCCAGCTCGGCGTTGCCCGACAGCAGGACCAGGTTCGCATACGCCAGACCCGGAATGTCCCGGGTAGAGTCCGCCAATTGAGTTGCTGTGCTGACGAATTCGTCGATGCGCCCGGTCAGCCGGCAGGCGCGGCCGTACACGGCACCGAACCAGAACCGCATGTGGGACGCCTGGAACGACGTCGTCGCGCGCCGCAGCGCTTGCTCGGCCACGTCGGGGAGTTCCTCGACCTGACCCAGCGCGCCCATCGCCATGATCAGCGCCAGTGACGCCATCATCCGGTGAAAACCGGGTAGTTCGGGGAAAGCCAGTGCGGCCCGCGCGGTTTCGGCCGCGAGCTCACAGCGCGCCGCCACCGCGTCCAAGCCCGCCTGCACCGCCAGGCGCTCCGCCCGCTGGGCCGGGGTCTCCGTGGCCGCGGCCAGCCCGTCGAGGATCGCCGCCGCGTCTTTGAGGCTGAACAGGTTCCACATCAGGTTGGCGGCGCGCACCGTCGCCCAGTGGTGGCCGTCGGGCAGGTCGAGGTCCGCCATCTCGCGCAGCGCCGCCTCGGCCGGCTCGCCCCGCCCGAGCAGCGCCAGGTTCATGGCCCGCACCCCCGCCGCCCCGGACGCACCGGCCCGGACGGCCGCGGTGGCGAACCGGTCGGCCAGATCCAAATCCAGCAGCGTCATCGCGTGCCGTGCCGACTCCAGGTACAGCCCGGGGTCTGGGTCGAGGTCGGACTCGAGGCGCAGCAGGGCGCGGCGCACCGTGGCCTGCATGTCGGCGTCGCCGTCGTTGCCCAGCCGCGCCGCCAATTTCCCGCGGATCCCCGACAGGTACAGCTCGCCGGCGCTCGCGCGACGCAGCTCACCGAACAGCGGGTGGGCCAGCCTGGCCGTCAGCCCGGCCCCGGTGCGTTCGACGCTCACCAGGCCCATCTGCTCAGCGTCCGCCAGGTCGCTGCGCCGCGCCAGATCGCACAGCACCTCCACGGCCAGCGGCTCGCACTGCGACAGCGTGTCGATCACCATCGCCACCCGCGGGCTCAGCTGGCCCATCTGGCGTCCGACGGTGTCGGACAGGCTCGCCGAGACGGCGACATCGCCGTCCCACATCCATACCCCGGCCGTCTTGCGCATCCGCCCGGCGGCCACCTGATCGGCCAGCAGCTGCCGCAGGAACAGGGCGTTGCCCCCGGTCAGCTTCTGGAACCTCGTGGCACTGCGCGCATCGACGGGCCCGTCCAGCTTGCTCTCGATGACCTCGCGGGTCGCCTCGGCCGAAAGCGGTCGCAGATCAATCCTTTCCAGCAGACCGTCCTTCCACAGCGCGGTCACCGCATCGGGTTCGTCGCTGCAGGATCGGACGGTGACCACCAGCCGGACCCCACCCGACTGAGCCAGCTGGTGAACAACGAGCGCCGACAGCCGGTCCAGCAGGTGCGCGTCATCGATCCCCAGCACCACGCGGCGCTGCCGCTGTTGTGCGACAAACGAATTAATCACGCGTCGCACGTCGGTCAGCGGATCCGACATCCCACTGCCCAGGGCGCCGATGAACGCCCCAAGGGGCACTGCCTTCGCCGAGTCGGTGCCCACGATCCACGTGACGTGCTCCCCCGCCGCCTCCGCGCGCCGCAGCACCTCGTGGGCAAGCCACGTCTTGCCCACCCCGGCGGCCCCGGCGATAACGACGCCCGCGTAGTTGCCGCCCGGACTCAGGGCGCGGCGAATGATTCCCAATTCGCTGTCACGCCCGGTCAGCGGCTCGGCGCCGATCACTCGGCGACTATAACGGCGCGCACGCGTCAAATGGGAATCTTTTTCGGCGGTTTCGGGGCTTCACGTGTAGCCGCCCCGCAGCAATGGCGTAGCCGACTACGCTGTCCGGCCCAGTGCTGCCTGCCTGACCATGACTTTTGTCGGATAACTGCTCAGCACAGGCGGTGGGCTATGGCGAAGATCGGAAATCACGCACTGGTATTGGGAGCGAGCATGGCCGGCCTGCTGGCCGCGCGCTCACTCAGCGAGTTCTACGACAAGGTCACGGTGGTGGAGCGCGATCCGCTGCCCGACATTCCTCCCGAAACCGCCGCCGCCCGCCGGGGCGTGCCGCAGGGCCGCCATTTGCACGGGCTACTGCCCCGCGGCGCCCAGGCGATCGAGCAGCTGTTCCCCGGCATCCTCGATCAGATGGTCGTCGACGGCGCCCATCACCTGGACGGCCGGGACCTCTCCCGGCTGTACTACCACCTGGGCGGGCACCTGATGGTGCGCACCGGCGGCGCCCCCTCCTTCGCCGCGTACCTCGCCACCCGGCCCTTCCTCGAAGAGCACGTCCGCGCGCGGCTGCGCCGCATCGCCAACATCACGCTGCTCGACGACCACGACATCGTCGATGTGATCACGACACCGGACCGCCACCGCGTCACCGGCGCCCGCGTGGTCAACCGTCGCACCCGCGAGGACATCGCGCTGAGCGCGGACCTGGTTCTCGATGCCACCGGCCGCGGCGCCCGCACCCCGGCGTGGCTGACCGCCCTGGGCTATCAGCGCCCGGCCGAGGTCCACGTGCCGGTGCAACTGACCTATGTGAGCCAACATTTGTGCATGGCGCCCGACGCGCTGCACGAGTTCGCTTTCTTGGTCGGAGCCGTGCCGGGCCGGCCGCGTGGGGTGGGCATGGTGCGTGCAGAAAACGACACCTGGATGTTCACCGTCTACGGCATAGCGGGACTCGCGCCACCCACCGACCTGATGTCGATGTGCGAGTTCATCGAGGATTGCACACCGCCGCGCCTGCTGGCCGCGGTGCTGGAGTCCGAACCCATCGGGGAGCCCGCGCGCCACGGTCAACCGTCCAGCCAATGGCGCCGCTACGACAAGATGCAACGCTTCCCCGACGGCCTGCTGGTCATGGGCGACGCGATCTGCAGCTTCAATCCGATCTACGGCCAGGGCATGACGGTGGCCGCGCTGGAGGCCTTGGCGCTGCGCACCTGCTTGTCCGGCGGCACAACCGATTTGGCGCGGCGATTCTTCCGGGCCGCGGCGGTGCCGATCCGCCAGGCGTGGGATTTGTCGGCAAACCCCGACCTCTGCCTGCCCGAGATCGAGGGCACGCCGCCACTGTTCACGCGGCTGCTCAACGGGTACATCGACCGCATCCTCACCGCGACCGAATACGACCCCACCGCGGTTGACCGGTTCGTCCGGGTGACGGCGCTGATCGACCCTGCCACCCGTTTGCTGCGCCCGGGCATGGTGTGGCGGGCGGCGATGGCCAACCGTCGCAGGCCGCGACGCGAACTGCCGGTCCGCGCGGACGACAGCCTGACCCGCAGCTCGGCCAGCTAGCCACCGAGGCGGGTGACGACGCGGGCCGGCGCTAACCGCGCGGATACGGCTGCGGTAGCGGCATGCCGAGGCCGGCCAGCCCGCCGCGCAGCAGCGTCGGGTAGTCGGTGATGATGCCGTCGACGCCGTAGCCGATCTGCTCGCGCATTGCACCCGCGTCATTGACAGTCCACGGAATCACCTTGAGCCCCAACGCGTGTGCGTGGTCGACGTAGGGCCTGCCGGTGACCAGCCGGTAGTCGGGCGAGACGATGTTGGCGCCCACCATCAGCGCCCCGACGATCGGGTCGCCGACGGCCGCGGCGTCGATGCCGGCCAACCATGGCGAGCCGGGCGCCCAGGTCCCGTCGTCGTACAGCGCCGCCAACGGAATCGACGGCTCGGCCCGGCGCACCATCGGCAGGGTGCGCCAGTCGAAGCTCTGAATCTCCACGCGGTCAACCTTGCCCGCGGCCCGGACAGCGGCCAGAATCGCGTCGACGAATTCTTGAGGCTCGGCCGACGCGCCGGGCCGGTCGGCCTCCACCTTGGTCTCGATGTTGTAGCGCACGTCGGCGCGATGAGCGTCGGCGAGCGCGAAGACCTGCGGCAGCGTCGCTATCCTGTTGCCCCGCACCACTTCCGCGTGCGGGAACTCGGCGAGCCTGCGGCCGCAGTCGAGTGTGCGAATCTGCGCCCAGGTGAGTTCGTGCACCAGCTTGCCGACGTACGGATACTCCGGGTCGCCGGCGAATTCCGGGCCGGTGTCGGCGCACTTCTCCGGATCGATCGTCGGGTCGTGCCATACCAGGGGCAGGCCGTCTTTGGTGATGACGACGTCGAGTTCTAGTGTGCTGACGCCGAGTTCGATCGCGTTGGCGAAGGCCCGCAATGATTCCTCGGTGAACTCGCCGCGCCCGCCGCGGTGGGCCTGCAGGTCGAACCCGGGGTCTTGCGGCCATGCGGATGGCGTGGGCATCAGCATCGCGACCGCCGCGAGTGCGGCGAACCGGCGCGCGAGCCGCCCGGTCAACCCGTTAACGCCTGCGCTGCCGGGCGATCTCGGCGAGCACGACGCCGGCCGCCACCGAGGCGTTGAGCGATTCGGTGTCGCCGGCCATCGGTATCGACACCACCTCGTCGCAGTTCTGCCGGACCAGGCGCGACAGGCCCTTGCCCTCGGAACCGACGACCACCACCATCGGGTCGCTGCCGTCCAGGTCATCGAGCACAGTGTCGCCGCCGGCGTCGAGCCCGACCACCCGCAGCCCGCGGTCGGCCCAATCCTTCAGTGTCCTATTGAGATTGGATGCCCGCGCCACCGGGACGCGGGCGGCGGCACCGGCGCTGGTGCGCCACGCCACCGCCGTCACCGAGGCCGATCGCCGCTGCGGTATCACGACGCCGTGTCCGCCGAACGCCGCGACCGAACGAACGATCGCGCCGAGGTTGCGGGGATCGGTGATGTTGTCCAGCGCCACCAGCAGCGACGGCGGCGACTGCAGCGCGGTGGCAAGCAGGTCGTCGGGATGGGCATAGTTGTACGGCGGCACCTGCAGCGCGATGCCCTGATGCAGATGATTCGTGGTCATCCGGTCCAGGTCGTGGCGCGGGACCTCAAGGATCGCGATCCCCAAATCGGCTGCGCGGTTAACGGATTCGGTTACTCGCTCGTCGGCCTCGATGCCGAGCGCGACGTAGAGCGCCGTCGCGGGGACCCTGGCCCGTAGGCATTCCAGCACGGGATTGCGGCCCAGCACCGTCTCGGCTTCGTCGGTGCGCTTGGCCGGCCGGCGCTGCTGCGACTGCGACTGCGACTGAGCGCGCTTGCCCGCGGGATGGTTGGGGCGCATGTGCGCCGGCGGCGTGGGGCCGCGACCCTCCAGGCCGCGCCGGCGCTGTCCGCCCGAGCCTACGGTGGGCCCCTTCTTGCTGCCGGATTTGCGAATCGCGCCCTGCCGCTTGGAGTTACCGGCCATTACTTGTCGTCACCGGCCAGCAACTCCCACTGCGGCCCGTCGGCGGTGTCGGTGACCTCGATGCCGGCTTCCTTGAGTCGATCTCGGATCTCGTCGGCCAGCGCCCAGTCGCGCTGCTCGCGGGCCTTCTTGCGGCTTTCCAGTTCGGACTGCACCAGGACATCGACGGCCGCGAGCGCGGCGGAGGTTTCGTCGCGCAATTCCCAGCGTTCGTCGAGGGGGTCGCAGCCCAGGATGCCCATCATCGCCCGGATCGCGCTCGCGCTGGCCAGCGCGCCGTCATGGTCGCCGGCGTCGAGCGCGCGATTGCCCTCGGCGCGGGCGTGATGGATTTCGGCCAGCGCGATCGGCACCGCCAGGTCGTCGTCGAGCGCCTCGCCGAACCGCGGCGTCCACTTGCCCGGCACGACGGCACCGACCCGGGTGCGCACCCGATGCAGGAATTCCTCAACTCCGACATAGGCTTTGACGGCGTCCTGCAGGGCGGTCTCGGAGAACTCCAGCATCGAGCGGTAGTGCGCGCTGCCCAGGTAGTAGCGCAGCTCGGCGGGCCGAACCCGTTGCAGCATCGCGGGTATGGACAACACGTTGCCCAGCGACTTGCTCATCTTCTCGCCGCCCAGCGTCACCCAGCCGTTGTGCAGCCAGTAGCGGGCGAATCCGTCGCCGGCCGCCTTGCTCTGCGCGATCTCGTTCTCGTGGTGCGGGAATACCAAATCCATTCCGCCGCAATGGATGTCGAATTCATTCCCGAGATAGGTGCGGGCCATCGCCGAGCATTCCAGGTGCCAGCCCGGACGGCCGCGGCCCCACGGCGTCGGCCACGACGGCTCGCCCGGTTTGGCGCCCTTCCACATGGTGAAGTCGCGCTGGTCGCGCTTGCCGGTGGCCGCGCCCTCGCCCTGATGAACGTCGTCGATCTTGTGCCCGGACAGCTGGCCGTATTCGGGATAGCTGAGCACGTCGAAGTAGACGTCGCCGCCGCTGGCATAGGCGTGACCGGTTTCGATCAGGCGGTCCATTAATTCGACCATCTGGGTGATGTGGCCGGTGGCGCGCGGCTCGGCCGACGGCGGCAACACGTCCAGGGCGTCGTAAGCCGCGGTGAACGCGCGCTCGTAGGTGGCCGCCCACTCCCACCAGGGCCGGCACGCCGCGGCGGCCTTATTGAGGATCTTGTCGTCGATGTCGGTGACGTTGCGGATGAACGCGACGTCGTAGCCGCGCGCGGTCAACCAGCGCCGCAGGATATCGAAGGCCACCCCGCTGCGGACGTGCCCGATGTGCGGCTGCCCCTGCACGGTGGCGCCACACAGGTAGATGGAGACGTGCCCCTCGCGCAGCGGGATGAAGTCACGCACGGCACCGGCGGCCGTGTCGTGTAGCCGCATGGGGGCGCGTTCGGTCACGACGTGCCACCTTACCTGCTGGTTCCGATCCGCCCGCCGCCGAGCGGGGGCTATCCGGCGGGGACGATCAGCGCCGTCGCGACGGCGGCCAGCCCCTCGCCGCGTCCGGTGAGGCCCAGCCCGTCGGTGGTGGTCGCCGACACCGATACCGGTGCGCCCAGCAGGTCCGACAGCAGCTGCTGCGCCTCGGCGCGCCGCGGGCCGACCTTGGGGCGGTTACCGATCACCTGCACCGCGGCGTTTCCGATCCGGTAGCCGTGCTCTGACACCAGTTCGGCGACGTGGCGCAGCATGTCGGCGCCGCTGACGCCTTTCCAGCGTGGATCGTCGACCCCGAACACCGCACCGATGTCGCCGAGCCCGGCCGCGGACAACACGGCGTCGCAGAGGGCGTGGGCGGCGACGTCGCCGTCGGAGTGCCCGGCGCAGCCGTCGGTGTCGGAAAACAGCAGGCCGACCAGCCAGCAGGGACGTCCCGGTTCGATCGGGTGCACGTCGGTGCCCAGGCCGACCCGCGGCAGCCCGGTCACCGGCGCACGATCGCTTCGGCCAGCAGCAGATCCAGCTGGGTGGTGATCTTGAAGGCCAGCGGATCGCCGTCGACCACCTGAACCTGTCCCCCGACGTGCTCGACGAGGGAAGCGTCGTCGGTGAATCCGGCCGCGCCCGAGGCGCCCTGGTACGCCCGCAGCAGCAAATCGGTGGCGAACCCCTGCGGGGTCTGCACCGCGCGCAGACCGGCCCGCTCCGGCGTTCCCAGGACCGCGCCGTTGGCATCCACGGCCTTGATGGTGTCAGACAGTGGCAGCGCGGGCACGACGGCGCTGTGACCGGCCCGCAGCGCGTCCACCACGCGCACGATCAGCTGGGGTGGGGTGAGCGCCCGGGCGGCGTCGTGCACCAACACGAACTCCGGTTCACCGGACAGCGCCGACAGAGCCAGCCGCACGGATTCGGTGCGGTCGCCGCCGCCGGCCACCACGATGGCCCGGTCGGCCACCACCCGCTCGGCCTGGTCCATTCGATCGGCGGGAACGGCGACGACGACGCGGTCGACTACCTGCGAATCGAGCAAACCGGTGACGGCACGCTCAAGCAGAGTGAGCCCGTCGAGCTCGCAAAATGCTTTCGGAATACCCGCAGCCAGCCGCTCCCCCGACCCGGCGGCCGGGACCACTGCAGCTACTGCGCCCAAGGCACCGGCTTTCCCGAGACCTCAGAAGAACCTCATACCCTTCAGGAAGCGGCGGCCAGGACCTCGTCGAGAATAGTTTCCGCCCTCGCGTCGTCAGTACTCTCGGCCAGCGCCAGCTCACCGACCAGAATCTGACGAGCCTTAGCCAGCATGCGCTTCTCGCCCGCGGACAGGCCACGCTCCTGGTCGCGACGCCAAAGGTCGCGCACTACTTCTGCCACCTTGTTGACGTCACCGGAGGCCAGCTTCTCGAGGTTGGCCTTGTAACGGCGCGACCAGTTGGTCGGCTCTTCCGTGTGGGGAGCGCGCAACACCTGGAAAACCTTGTCGAGGCCTTCCTGGCCAACGACGTCGCGGACGCCGACGTATTCGGCATTGTCGGCAGGAACTCGAACGGTCAGGTCCCCCTGCGCCACCTTCAGGACGAGATATTCCTTTTGCTCACCCTTAATGGTGCGGGTTTCGATCGCCTCGACTAACGCAGCACCGTGGTGTGGGTAAACAACAGTGTCGCCGACCTTGAAGATCATCTGATTCGAGCCCCTTTCGTTACTTCATTCTAACACGGCGGCCCAAGACGCGCGAAGCAACGTTGCAGGTCAGGGGCACAACACGCGCGGATCAGGGGTTGACTTACTGAGTAAGACGTGCAATGGAGCACCCTACGCCTGCCCTGTTCGTCCACTTCGGCGGCCCCTTTCGGGGTGCTCGCGACCGGTGTGGATCCCTGCGCTACCGCTGACAAGAGCTTGCTACTACTGTGCATAGTTGCGCGGTTTGCCCCACTGAATCACGCCCCCACTTGCCGTTATCGACCCTGACCGACTCCGCAGGAGGCATTGAGTGAACCGCATCAGGACGGGCCTGCCGATCCGCCTATCTCCCCGGGTCGCCCTCGTCGGCCTGACCGCCCTGGTCGCCATGGTGCTCAGCGGTTGCGGCGCCGGACAGATTTCGCAGACGGCCGTCCAGGAGCCCGCGATCAACGGCAACCGGCTCACGATCAACAATGTGGCGCTGCGCAACATCCGCATCCAGGCCGACCAGACCAACGACTTCATTCAGCCCGGCCGATCGGTCGAGCTGGCGCTGGTGGCCGTGAACCAGTCGCCGGACGTGGCCGACCGGCTGGTGAGCATCACCAGTGACGTCGGACCGGTGACCCTGAGCGGCGACGGTCGCCTGCCCGCCAACGGCATGCTGTTCATCGGCAAGCCCGAAGGCCAGAACGTCGCGCCGGGCCCGCTGGACTCCAACACCGTCGCCAAGGCGACGGTGAACCTGGCCAAGCCGATCTCGAACGGCCTCACCTACAACTTCACGTTCACCTTCGAGAAGGCCGGCCAGGGCACCGTACTGGTGCCCCTGGCGGCCGGATCGGCACCGCGGCAGGGCTGACGGGCCAGCCCGCCTCCCGGGATTTGTCGCCGCCTCCCGATACCGTCAGGGCGTGGCAACTGCGCGCTCGCAATATCGGTGTTCGGAATGCCGCCATGTCACCGCCAAGTGGGTGGGCCGCTGCGGTGAATGCGGCACCTGGGGCACCGTCGAAGAGGTAGCCGTCCACGGCGCCGTCGGCGGCGGCCGCCGCCCGCTGAATTCGGCCTCGCGACCCGTTCCGATCAGCTCCATCGAGCCGAACGCCAGCCGGCATCGCGCGACCGGGGTGGCCGAACTCGACCGGGTGCTGGGCGGCGGCGTCGTGCCGGGGTCGGTGGTGTTGCTGGCCGGCGATCCCGGCGTCGGCAAGTCGACGCTGCTGCTCGACGTTGCGCATCGCTGGGCGCAGTCCGGCCATCGCGCGCTGTACATCTCCGGCGAAGAGGCCACCGGCCAGATCCGGTTGCGCGCCGACCGGATGGGCTGCGGCGGTGACGAGGTCTACCTGGCCGCCGAGTCCGACGTGCACACCGTGCTCGACCACATCGACACGGTGCAGCCGTCGCTGGTCATCGTCGACTCGGTGCAGACCATGTCCACCACCGAGGCCGACGGTGTCGCTGGCGGCGTCACCCAGGTGCGCGCGGTCACGGCCGCGCTCACCGCCTCGGCGAAGGCCAACGGCGTGGCGCTGATCCTGGTCGGCCACGTCACCAAGGACGGCGCCATCGCCGGGCCGCGCTCGCTCGAGCATCTCGTCGACGTGGTGCTGCATTTCGAGGGCGACCGCAACGGCACGCTGCGCATGGTCCGCGGCATCAAGAATCGGTTCGGCGCCGCGGACGAGGTCGGCTGTTTCACGTTGCACGACAACGGGATCGAGGGCGTCACCGACCCGTCGAGCCTGTTTTTGGACCAGCGTCCGACGCCGGTTCCCGGGACCGCGATCACGGTGTCGCTGGACGGCAAGCGGCCGCTGATCGGCGAGGTGCAGGCGTTGCTGGCGACGCCGAGCGGTGGATCGCCGCGTCGGGCCGTCAGCGGGATCGACAACGCCCGGGCCGCGATGATCACCGCCGTCCTGGAAAAGCACGGCAAGTTGAACGTCGCCGTCGCCGACATCTACCTGGCCACCGTGGGCGGCATGCGGCTGACCGACCCGTCCTCGGACCTCGCGGTGGCGATCGCGCTGGCCTCGGCGTACGCCGACCTGCCGCTGCCCACCACCGCGGTGATCATCGGCGAGGTGGGCCTGGCGGGCGACCTACGCCGGGTCAGCGGGATGGAACGGCGGCTGGCCGAGGCCGCACGACAGGGCTTCACGATCGCGCTCATCCCGGACGGCGACGACCCGCGGCGCGAAATCGTGCCGAAAGGGATGCGGGCGCTGCGCGCACCGACCATCTACGCGGCCCTGCTGCACATGAAGGACATCGCCCACCACCACAACCGGCTGGACGCATGACACCGTCGGGCCGCAGAATGACTCGCTGTGAGTCGTCCGACGCTGCGTGAGACCGTCGCCCGCCTGGCCCCCGGCACCGGGCTCCGGGACGGGCTGGAGCGCATCCTGCGCGGCCGTACCGGTGCCCTGATCGTGCTCGGCAACGACGAAAACGTCGAGGCCATCTGCGACGGCGGTTTCGCCCTCGATGTCCGCTACGCCCCGACCCGGCTGCGTGAGCTGGCCAAGATGGACGGCGCCGTGGTGCTGTCCACCGACGGCAGCCGCATCGTGCGGGCCAACGTGCAGCTGGTTCCCGATCCGTCCATCCCCACCGACGAGTCGGGCACCCGGCACCGCTCGGCGGAGCGCGCCGCGATCCAGACCGGCTACCCGGTGATCTCGGTCAGCCACTCGATGAACATCGTCACCGTGTACGTCGGCGGGGAGCGCCACGTGGTGGCCGACTCGGCGACCATCCTGTCGCGGGCCAACCAGGCCATCGCGACCCTGGAGCGCTACAAGACCCGCCTCGACGAGGTGAGCCGCCAGCTGTCCCGGGCCGAGATCGAAGACTTCGTCACGCTGCGCGACGTGATGACCGTGGTCCAGCGGCTCGAGCTGGTGCGGCGCATCGGGCTGGGGATCGACTACGACTGCATCGAGCTCGGGACCGACGGTCGGCAATTGCGGCTGCAGCTCGAGGAACTCATGGGCGGCAACGAGATCGCCAGCGAACTGATCGTCCGCGACTACCACGCCAGCCCGGAGCCGCTGTCCGAGGCGCAGGTGATCGCGATGCTCGACGAGCTGGACGCGCTGTCGGACACCGAGCTACTCGACTTCACCGTGCTGGCAAAGGTTTTCGGGTATCCGACGACGACCGAGGCGCAGGATTCGGCGCTGAGCCCGCGGGGCTACCGCGCGATGGCGGGCATCCCGCGGCTGCAGTTCGCCCACGTGGACCTGTTGGTCCGCTCGTTCGGGACGCTGCAGGGCTTGCTGGCGGCCAGCGCCAACGACCTGCAATCGGTCGACGGCATCGGCGCGATGTGGGCCCGCCACGTGCGGGAAGGGCTCTCACAGCTGGCGGAGTCGACGATCACCGACTCCGTGACTTAGACGGCCCGCCTAGCCCGGGGGAAGCGGGGCGGCCCCGGGGGCCACTCCGGGCGCCTCGGGCTGCGGCACCGCCGGCTGTCCCGGCACCGGACCCGGCGGGGGCGGCGGCTGGTTCAGGATGAACGGAACCTGCAGCGAGCGCAGGTTGCCCAGCTGCACGACGAGGTTGTAGGTGCCCGGCCCGATCGCCGGCCGCGGCAGCGGGCAGTGCGGGGCTGAACCCATGCCGGTCCACGTCACGGCCGTCGTCACCTGCTCACCCGGCGTGAACGTCTTGACCAGCGTCTCGTTGGAAGGCGCGCAGTCCAGGTTCGACCACAGCCGCTTGTTGTCCAGCGAGTAGACGTAGGCCGCCAGCACCGCGGCGCCGACGTCGCGCTTGCAGGCCACCAGCCCGATGTTGGTGACGACCATGGTGAACTTCGGCTGGTCACCGATGAAGTACTGAGGCGCGTTGGTCAGGCCCTTGACGGCCAGCGTCGAATCGGGGCAGTCGTCGCCCTCCTTGAGCACCGGCGGCGGCATCACCGCGGCCGTCGGCGTCGGGGACTCGGCGTTTTGTCCCTGCGGCGGCGGTACCGGGGTAACGCCTTCCTGCCCGGGCGGCGGCGCCTGCGGGGGCGGCGCTGCTGCCGGCGTGTTCTGAGCAGAGCCGGGCTTGTTGGCGCTAGCGGGTTTGGCACCCGCGTTGCTGCTGACAAAGGCGATGACCGTGGCGACCGCGATGCCGATCACGACAACCGCGATGCCAATAGCCAAGCCTCTGCGCCGCCAATAAATCTCCGTGGGTAGCGGGCCACGCGGTTCCAGATCCAGCACGTTCTCACCGTAAGGCCAGGTCACGCAGATCTGGCCGATCCGCGTCGGCGTGTCGCAAGGTTGACTGACAGACCGCCGTGTTAGTGGCGGCGAAAACGCCCCGACCTAGGCGTCGCTACTCGCCGATGTCACCGATGTGGTCGACCAGCGCGGCGCGCCCGTCGGCCAGGTGATAGACGATGCCGGCGAGCGCGACGGTGCCCGCCGACACCCGCTCGGAGATGATCGACGAACGCGAGACCAGCTGCGCCAGCGTCTCTTTGACGTGCCTCTCCTCGAACTCGTCGACGCGGCTCAGGCCGTCGCGGCGGCCCAGCAGGATGGTCGGCGCCACGCGCTCCACCACGTCCCGGATGAAACCGCCGGGCACGTCGCCCTCGTCGACGGCGCCGATGGCGGCCTTGACCGCGCCGCAGCTGTCGTGGCCGAGGACCACGATCAGCGGCACGTTGAGCACCGCGACCGCGTACTCAATGGAACCCAGCACGGCGGTGTCGATCGCCTGCCCGGCGGTGCGAACCACGAACACGTCGCCCAGGCCCTGGTCGAAGAGGAGCTCGGCGGCCACCCGGCTATCCGCACAGCCGAAGATCACCGCGGTCGGCTTCTGGCCTGCGGCCAGGCTGGCCCGATGCTCGACGCTTTGGCTGGGGTGCACGGGCTCGCCGGCGACGAATCGCTCGTTACCCTCTTTGAGTGCTTTCCATGCGGTTACCGGATTGGTGTTGGGCATGGCACACATTCTGGCGTGCCCCGGGCGCCGATGACTAGCCAGGGGCAAATCCCGCCGAATGAACTTCTGGGTTGGTACGACCGCGCGCGGCGCGATCTGCCGTGGCGGGAACCGGGTGTGGACGCCTGGCAGATCCTGGTCAGCGAGTTCATGTTGCAGCAGACGCCGGTGGCACGTGTGCTGCCGATCTGGACGGAGTGGGTGCGACGCTGGCCGACCCCGTCGGCCACCGCGGCGGCCAGCGCCGCCGATGTGCTGCGCGCGTGGGGCAAGCTCGGCTACCCGAGGCGGGCCAAGCGGCTGCACGAGTGCGCCATCGTGATCGCGCGCGACCACGGCGACGTGGTACCCGACGACGTCGAAACGCTGTTGGGGCTGCCGGGCATCGGCAGCTACACGGCAAGGGCCGTGGCATGTTTCGCCTACCGCCAGTCGGTTCCGGTGGTCGACACCAACGTGCGCCGGGTGGTGGCCCGCGCCGTGCACGGCCTGGCCGACGCCGGTGCCCCGTCGGCCACCCGCGATCACGCCGCCGTTTCGGCACTGCTGCCGGAAGATGCTACGGCGCCGGACTTTTCGGCGGCGTTGATGGAACTGGGCGCCACGGTGTGTATCGCGCGGGGGCCGCGGTGCGGGTTGTGTCCGCTGGGTGAGTGCGCGTGGCGCGGCGCCGGCTATCCCGCCGCGCAGGGGCCGGCCCGCCGGGTGCAGACCTATGCCGGCACCGACCGGCAGGTACGCGGACGGCTGCTGGATGTGTTGCGCGCCAACAGTTCCCCGGTAACCCGGGCGCAGCTGGATGTGGCTTGGCTGACCGATACCGCGCAGCGCGACCGGGCGCTGTATTCGTTGCTCGCCGACGGGCTGGTGACCCAGACGGCCGACGGCCGGTTCGGGCTAGCCGGCGAGGAATGACTCGACGGCCCGGCGGTATACCTGCGGCGCGTCGTCATGGATCAGGTGTCCCGCTTCCGGGACGGCTAAATACGTTGCCTCCTGGCGTCTTTCGGCCATTTCGCGCATCTGGCCGGGCGGGGCGACCGAATTGCCCGCCTCGATCAACAGGGCAGGTGCGCGCACGGCCGACCATTGCGCCCAGTAGTCACGGGTGCCCCATTCGGCCGCGATCTCGATCCACCGCGACATATCTCCGTGCAACCGCCACCCGGTGTCGGTGCGGTCGAAGGCTTCCAGGAAATACCGTCCCGCGACGGGCCCGAATTCACCGAATACCTGTTCCGCGGAGGAGAATTCGACCGGGAGCGCATGCAGCCACGGCTCCCACGGGCCGGTGGTGCGGCCGCGAAAGTCCGGTGCCATGTCCTCGACGACCAACGCCGTGACCAGCTCGGGGCGCGCCGCCGCCAGGCACCACGAGTGCAGGCCGCCCATCGAATGCCCGACCAGCCGGGCCGGCGACCCCAACGCACCGACCGCGTCGGCCAGGTCGGCCACGAACCGTTCGGTACTGATCGGTTGCGGATCGTCGACGTCGCGGCCGCGGTGCCACGGTGCGTCGTAGGTGTAGACCGTGCCCAGCCGCGTCAGCCACGGCAGCTGGCGCGACCAGGTGGTGCCCCGGCCCATCAGGCCGTGCACCAGCACCAACGGCTCCCCTTGTCCGCCGCGGCAGGTCAGCAAGTCGCCGGTCATGTCTCCATCTTGCGTGGCAAACCCTCGAGCGGGACGAGCGAGGGGGCGCGGTAGCCTAACAGGCATGCCGCCAGTGGTGAAGATCAATGCAATTGAAGTACCCGCCGACGCTGGCCCCGAGCTGGAGAAGCGCTTCGCCCACCGCGCGCACGCGGTGGACAACCAACCCGGCTTCCTCGGCTTTCAGCTGCTGCGTCCGGTCAAAGGTGAGAACCGCTACTTCGTGGTGACACACTGGGAGTCCGATGAAGCGTTCCAGGCGTGGGCGAGCGGCCCCGCCGTCGAAGCCCATGCCGGCCAACGTGCCAACCCCGTCGCGACGGGTGCGTCACTGCTGGAATTCGAGGTCGTCATGGATGTCACGGGGAACAAGCCCACTGCGTAGGCGACACCCGGCGCGGCTGCTCGCCGTCACCGCCGCCACCGCACTGGTCGCGGCCCTGGCACCGGGCTGCGCCCCCTCCCCTTCCTCGCTGGCGAACGCCGCGAACCCGGCCCGTCCGATCGACACCCGGACGCCCCCCGGCCTGCGCGCCCAGCAGACCGTGGACATGCTGAACTCGGACTGGCCCATCGGCCCGGTCGGAGTTCGCACACTGGCCGCGCCAAGCATGGTCGATCCGGTGGAAACCACCATGGAGGCGTTGTGGTGGGACCGCCCCTTCGCCCTCGACGGCGTCGACATCAGCGCCAGCGTGGCCACGCTGCATCTCACCTCGTCCTACGGCGCGCGACAAGACATCCGGATCCACACCGACGACGAAGGCAGGGTCGACCGGTTCGATCTCGAGACGCTGCCGCCGACGGTCGCCTCCTGGCACGACGTCGACGCGGTGCTGAGCAAGACCGGCGCCCGCTACTCGTATCAGGTGGCCAAGGTCGACAGCGGCCATTGCGACCCGGTCCAGGGCACCAACACCGCCGAATCCCTGCCGCTGGCATCGATTTTCAAGCTGTACGTGTTGCACGCGCTGGCGGGTGCGGTCCGCAACCACACGGTGTCGTGGGACGACCAGCTGACGGTGACGGAGAAGAGCAAGGCCGTCGGCTCATCTGGCCTGGGATTGCCTGTCGGAGCGCATGTTTCGGTTCGCACCGCAGCCGAGAAGATGATCGCCACCAGCGACAACATGGCCACCGACCTGCTGATCGAGCGGATGGGTACGCACGCCATCTCCGAAGCGCTCGCGACGGCCGGCCATCACGATCCGGCCAGCATGACGCCGTTCCCCACGATGTATGAGTTGTTCTCGATCGGCTGGGGCGAACCGGACCTGCGCAGCCAGTGGCAGAACGCGGGCCCGCAGGAGCGCGCTGCGCTGCTGGCGCATGCGAATTCGGCTACCTACCAACCCGACCCGACCCGCGCGCATACCCCCGCGTCGGCCTACGGCGCCGAGTGGTACGGCAGCGCCGGGGACATCTGCCGGGTGCACGCGGCACTGCAGTCCGACGCGGTCGGCGAGGCCGCACCGGTCAAGCAGATCCTGTCGGCCGTGTCGGGTATCCAGCTGGACCGCAGCGTGTGGCCGTACATCGGCGCGAAAGCCGGTGGCCTGCCCGGTGATTTGACCTTCAGCTGGTATGCCGTCGACAAGACGCAGCAGCCGTGGGTGGTCAGCTTCCAGCTCAACTGGCCGCGCGATCACGGCCCGAAGGTGACCGGCTGGATGCTGCAGGTGGCCAAGCAGGTCTTCGGTCTGATCGCGCCCCAGTAGGACCTAAAGCCTTAGCGACCAACGGTTTCCGCGAAAATGCAGCGCGACCGGGCTGACCGGCTTGACGTCGATGCGCCAGAAGGATTGCGGCGCGGCTTTCAAAGCGACCAGGATCGCCGCCCGGATCACCGCAGGATGCGTGACGGCCACCGTCCGTAAGGCGTTGTCGGTCAAGGACTCCAGCCAGCCCTCGACCCGCTCGAGGATGTCGACGACCGACTCACCGCCGTGTGGCGCCGAAGCGGGCTCGGTCAGCCACTGCCGCAGCTCGGCCGGGTCGACGGCGTCGAGCGCCGACCCGCGCCACCGCCCGCAGTCCAGATCGGCCAACAGCGGTTCCGTAATGGGTTGCAGCCCAAGCAACTGCGCGGTCTGGCGGGCGCGGCGCTCGGGACCGGTGAATTGCCGGGCAGCGGCGGCGGCGTTCGGGCGCACGGCCGTCTCGACTTGCCGAAGGCCCAAATCGTTCAGCGGTTCGTCGGCGGGAAATCGCCCGGCTGCCATCGCATCGGTCATCGCGTGCGACACCAGCGTCAGCCGGACGACCTCGGTCACGCGGCGATGCTCGGTGCCCGTTCGCTCGGGGCCTTGTCGCCGATCACCCGCTCGGCAAGTGACCCGAAGACCAGGCCGATGCTCACCCACAACACCAATTGCGCAGCGAGCGAGAGCACTCGAAATTCGTAGAGGACGTCGGCGGGAAAGCCGGGGTAGATGATCGCGCCCGCGGCATCGCGCAGCGGTTGCGGCGTCTCGGCCACCATCGGTAGCAACGAGAGCACCACGGCGACCACCACCACGTAGCCACCCGCGGCGAGCAGCCTGCCGTTCCACACGCCGAACCGATCGACCAGCCGGCGAGCCAACAGCACCGCTCCGATCGCCAGCACCACCGATACCAGCACCGCGAACAGGTACCAGCCGGTGCGCATTCCGATCGTGTCGGACTGGCCGACTGCGGGCGGATTCGGCGGATACTTCGCGAACGGAACCAGGTACACCGCGACGAACGATCCTGCGGCAAGCAGGGCCGAAAGCGGCCGCGACGCAACGCTTCCCGTGCGCGCGTAGACGACGCAGAACAGCACGGCGAACAGCGCACCGATGGCGACGCCGAAGATCAGCACTCCGAAGCCCAATCCGACGCCGGACTGGACGCCGCGGGTGAACAACTCGACGCCGTGCTCGTGCACGCCCTGGGCCTGCTCGGCCTCGGTTCGGCCGTCCTCGAATGCGATCGCGCGGGCAATTACGGGTTCGGCGCAGAGGCGGGCGACTACGAATGCCAGCACCGCGCCAATGGCGCCGGCCAGCAGCCCGCGTGCGATCAGACGCTTTTCCACGCCCGGGTCAGTGGCAGGGGAAGCCGAGTAGATGCCGTGCGTCGTGCACGAATTCGTGCACGTGCATATCGCTGCCGAACAGCGAGACCGCGCCCTGATCCACGCCGATGAAGTAGATCGCCAGCAACGCCAGGAAGGTGGTTGCCGCCAACCACAGCGCGGCACTGGTCGCCGACAGGTCTATCGCGCGTGTGCGAGTTGTCTCCGAATTGGACACCGTTAACTCCTTCTGGGGATGTCGCGTCCCGCTAGTGGTGTTGGTGACGGGGTCCGGGTCTGACTATGGACAGTGGCGCGACCGTTCTGGAGTCTCACCAGATTCCGTCGCCCGTCTATCAACTTGGGTCAGTCTAAACGGCCCAGACGGTTGAGCAAACAGCTATTGCTGGGGCGGCGGACCGCCGTAACCGAGCTGGCTTGCCGTGTACTTCGCGCCCTCGGTGACCGGCACCGCCTGCACCGCCGTGCCGTAGGCACAGATCTCGGTCCACACGTCGCCGATCTCGGTGGTGTCGAAGCGCATCGCGACGATCGCGTTGCCGCCGCGATTGCGCGCCTCCGCGATCAGCCGGCCCATCGCCTCGTTGCGGCTGTCGGAGAGATTCTTGGTCATCCCAGCCAGCTCGCCGCCGAACATGGCCTTGAAGCCCGCGCCCATCTGGGAGAAGGCATTTCGCGAGCGGACCGTCAGGCCGAACACCTCGCCACACACGCGTTGGATCTCCCATCCCGGGAGGTCATTGGTCGTCACGATCAGCACGGGCGGGCCCTTCTTCTGAGAGCACAGCAAAAACGGGCGGTAGTCCGTCAGAGACTAGTTCGGTAGTGGCGACCCGCTTCACCCGGCTCCGCCGCGCTTGCGATCGCCACGCCGCCCGTTTTTGCTGATCGCTATTGCGGGTCTGCGCTGTGCGCCCCGGCCTTGGCCAGGTCCGGCTCGGCCGGTGGCTTGCGGGTTCCGGTGAAGGTGAACGTCGCGTCCTCGCCGGCGCCCTCGCCGTCCCAGTTGTCCACGTCGACCGTGACGATCTGTCCCGGCCCGACCTCGTCGAACAGGATCTTCTCCGACAGCTGGTCCTCGATCTCGCGCTGGATGGTGCGCCGCAGCGGGCGTGCCCCCAGCACCGGGTCGAAGCCACGCTTGGCCAGCAGCGACTTGGCCTTGTCGGTGAGCTCCATCTCCATGTCTTTGGTCTTGAGCTGCTTGCCGACGCGTTCGATCATCAGGTCGACCATCTGGATGATCTCTTCGCGAGTCAACTGGTGGAAGACGATGATGTCGTCGATGCGGTTGAGGAACTCCGGGCGGAAGTGCTTCTTCAGCTCGTCGTTGACCTTCTGCTTCATCCGCTCGTAGTCGTTCGCTCCGCCGCCCTGGGTGAACCCGAGGCCAACCGGCTTCGAGATGTCCGACGTGCCCAGGTTGGACGTGAAGATCAACACGGTGTTCTTGAAGTCGACCGTGCGTCCCTGGCCGTCGGTGAGACGGCCGTCCTCGAGGACCTGCAACAGGCTGTTGTAGATCTCCTGGTGGGCCTTCTCGATCTCGTCGAACAGCACGACCGAGAACGGCTTGCGCCGCACCTTCTCGGTGAGCTGACCGCCCTCCTCGTAGCCGACGTATCCGGGCGGAGCGCCGAACAGCCGCGACGCGGTGAACCGGTCGTGGAACTCGCCCATGTCGATTTGGATGAGCGCGTCGTCGTCGCCGAACAGGAAGTTCGCCAGTGCCTTGGACAGCTCGGTCTTACCGACACCGGACGGGCCGGCGAAGATGAACGAACCCGACGGGCGCTTGGGGTCCTTCAACCCGGCGCGGGTGCGGCGGATCGCCTTGGAAACCGCCTTGACGGCGTCGACCTGGCCGATGATCCGCCTGTGCAGCTCGTCTTCCATCCGCAGCAGCCGCGTGGTCTCGGCCTCGGTGAGCTTGAACACCGGGATGCCGGTCCAGTTGCCCAGCACCTCGGCGATCTCATTGTCATCGACCTCGGCCACCACGTCGAGATCGCCTGAACGCCACTGCTTTTCGCGTTCCGCACGCTGCGCGACGAGGGTCTTCTCCCGGTCACGCAGGCTGGCGGCCTTCTCGAAGTCCTGGGCGTCGATCGCCGATTCCTTCTCCCGGCGGGCGTCGGCGATCTTCTCGTCGAACTCGCGCAGGTCTGGCGGCGCGGTCATCCGGCGGATCCGCATCCGCGCGCCCGCCTCGTCGATCAGGTCGATCGCCTTGTCCGGCAGGAACCGGTCGTTGATGTAGCGATCGGCCAGGGTGGCCGCGGCCACCAGCGCCGCGTCCGAGATCGACACCCGGTGGTGCGCCTCGTAGCGGTCCCGCAGGCCCTTGAGGATCTCGATGGTGTGCTCCACCGTCGGCTCGCCCACCTGCACCGGCTGGAAGCGACGCTCCAGCGCCGCGTCCTTCTCGATGTACTTGCGGTACTCGTCGAGCGTGGTGGCACCGATCGTCTGCAGCTCGCCACGGGCCAGCTTGGGCTTCAGGATGCTCGCGGCATCGATCGCGCCCTCGGCGGCTCCGGCACCCACCAGGGTGTGCAGCTCGTCGATGAACAGAATGATGTCGCCGCGGGTGTTGATCTCCTTGAGCACCTTCTTCAGGCGTTCCTCGAAATCACCGCGGTAGCGGCTGCCCGCGACCAGTGATCCCAGGTCCAGGGTGTAGAGCTGCTTGTCCTTCAGCGTCTCGGGCACCTCGCCGTGCACGATGGCCTGCGCCAGGCCCTCGACGACGGCTGTCTTGCCGACACCGGGCTCGCCGATCAGCACCGGGTTGTTCTTGGTGCGCCGGCTCAGCACCTGCATCACCCGCTCGATTTCCTTCTCGCGGCCGATGACGGGGTCCAGCTTGCCTTCCATCGCGGCGGCCGTCAGGTTGCGCCCGAACTGGTCGAGCACCAACGAGGTGGACGGGCTGCCCGATTCACCGCCACGGCCACCCGTGCCGGCCTCGGCGGCCTCCTTGCCCTGGTAGCCGCTCAGCAGCTGAATCACCTGCTGGCGCACCCGGGTCAGCTCGGCGCCCAGCTTGACGAGGACCTGGGCGGCAACGCCCTCGCCCTCACGAATCAGCCCCAGCAGAATGTGCTCGGTGCCGATGTAGTTGTGGCCGAGCTGCAGCGCCTCGCGCAGACTCAGCTCGAGAACCTTCTTGGCGCGCGGGGTGAACGGGATGTGCCCCGACGGAGCCTGCTGGCCCTGGCCGATGATCTCCTCGACCTGGCTGCGGACGCCCTCGAGCGAGATCCCAAGCGATTCCAGCGACTTCGCCGCTACGCCTTCGCCTTCGTGAATCAGCCCCAGCAGGATGTGCTCGGTGCCGATGTAATTGTGGTTGAGCATCCGGGCCTCTTCTTGGGCCAGGACGACCACCCTGCGGGCACGGTCGGTAAATCTCTCGAACATCGGTGTTTACCTGCTCTCCATCACCATCGGTACGCCCCTCTTAGCGGTCCCACCGGCCCGTGGGGCCGGAACTGCGTACCTGATGTCCACTCTAATGGTCGGCCCCCCGGGGTTCCCACCTCGCGGTGCCTTGCTGTGCGGCCCTGCGACTGGAGCTCCCGGCCTAATCTTGGGGCCTCCCGATGGCCTCAGGGCCACAATTGGTGAAACGGAGCAAACCACCAAATGGTTTCCCCTAGTCGCCGGCAATTGTTTCGCCACCAGCGAAAGAGACAAATAACCGGCGCCCGGGCCGGGTGGCCCAGACGCCGGTTAGTCGTTTTTGCTAGGTCGCCGCGTGGAATGCGTCGATGACGTCAGCCGGGATACGGCCGCGGGTCGACACGTTGTGACCGTTCCGACGAGCCCATTCGCGGATCGCCGCGCTCTGCTCGCGGTCGATGGCGCCGCGGCCGCGGCCAGAGCCCGAACGACCACGACGACGGCCGCCGACACGACGACCGGCCGCCACCCACTGCTTCAGATCACCGCGGAGTTTCGCGGCATTCTTAGTCGAAAGATCAATCTCGTAGGTCACCCCGTCAAGCCCGAATTCGACAGTTTCATCGGCGGCACCCGCACCGTCGAAATCATCGACCAAGGTGACGGTGACTTTTTTCGCCATTGGCTTACCCTCGCGTTTCTTCCTGAGCAGTTGCTGAGCAGATTGAACCCACTCCCCGGTTAACAATCTGCCATATGTAAGCAGCATACTCAATCCGAGGACGAGACGTACAGTTCAGCTTTCAGCCGGAGTGGGGCCGAACAATCGGGAACAAAACTGTCTCTCTAATTGACAGGCCGGTCAAACACATCAACAACCGATCGATACCCATTCCGGTTCCAGTGCATGGCGGCATCCCATACTCGAGTGCCGCGAGAAAATCTTCGTCAAGCAACATGGCCTCGTCATCACCGGCGGCCGCGGCGCGCGCCTGGGCGGCGAATCGCTCCCGCTGCACGATCGGATCGGTCAATTCGGAGTACCCGGTGGCCAGTTCGACGCCCTGCACGTACAGGTCCCACTTCTCCGTCACACCCGGAATGCTGCGGTGTTGGCGCGTCAAAGGTGTTGTCTCGACTGGGAAATCCTTGACGAAAGTGGGCGCGGTCAATGCGTTGCCGACCAGGTGCTCCCACAGTTCCTCGACGAGCTTTCCATGCCCGTAGCCGCGGTCTTTGGGTATCTCGGGAATCTTCGGGCCGAGCTCGTCGACGATGGCCCACAGCCGCTCGACGGAAGTATCAGGGGTGATCTCTTCACCCAGCGCCGCCGACAGCGACGGATACATTTGTATAGAAGCCCATTCTCCGTCTATGTCGTAGACAGATCCATCTGGCAACGCTAGTTGTCGACTTCCGATCGCCTCGTCGGCCACCTCTTGAATAAGCTCTCTGGTGACGACTGCCGAATCGTCATACGTTCCGTAGGTCTGGTAGGTCTCCAACATCGAGAATTCTGGAGAATGCGTCGAATCGGCCCCTTCGTTTCGGAACACGCGATTTAGTTCGAAGACCTTGTCGAAACCGCCAACGATGCACCGCTTGAGGAACAGTTCCGGTGCTATGCGCAGGTAGAGATCGATGTCAAGCGCATTGGAATGGGTGACGAAGGGCCTGGCCGCCGCGCCGCCGGCAAGCGTCTGCAAGATAGGAGTTTCGACCTCGAGAAACCCGCGCCGTTCCAGCGCGTTGCGGATCGCCCGGATGACGGCAATTCGCTGCCTGGCCACCGTGCGGGCCTGCGGACGGACGATCAAATCGACATAGCGCTGCCGCACCCGCGACTCTTCGCTCATCTCCTTGTGGGCGACCGGCAGCGGACGCAACGACTTGGACGTCATTTGCCAGGAGTCGGCCAGGACGGACAATTCGCCGCGGCGTGAGCTGATCACGTTGCCGTGCACGTAGACGATGTCGCCGAGATCGACGTCGGCCTTCCAGGCGTCCAACGATTCCTGGCCGACTTTGTCCAGGCTGATCATCACCTGCAGGGTGGTTCCGTCCCCGTCCTGCAGCGTCGCGAAGCACAGCTTCCCGGAGTTACGCGCGAAGATGACCCGGCCCGCGACGCCGACGAGGTCGTCGGTGGCGGTGTCGATCGGCAGGTCGGGGTGGGCGGCGCGGACTTCTGCCAGCGTGTGGGTGCGTTTGACCGCCACCGGGTAGGGGTCGTGCCCCTCCGCCAACAGCCGAGCACGCTTATCCCGGCGGATCCGGAATTGCTCAGGGGCGTCTGAATCGGGGGCACTCACGACGTGCCAGCTTAAATGACAGCGCTGAGTGGCTGCGCCGACGGCGGGCGTGCGGGCTAGCGCGCCGTCTTCAGCCGGCCGCGCTGGACCTCTCGGTTGCGGTCGAAGACCAATCGCAGCCCGAGCAGGGTCAGGTCCTTGTCGTAGTGGTTTTCGGTGCGCAGTTCCGGCAGCAGCAGCGCCGCGGAATGCCCGGTGGTGACCACCACCACGTCGTCGCCGGCGAAGCCGTCCACGTCCTCGCGGATGCGGGCGACCAGGCCGTCGACCAGCCCGGCGAAGCCGAACACCGCGCCCGCCTGCATGCACTCGACGGTGTTCTTGCCCACGACCGAACGGGGGCGGGACAATTCCACGTGCAGCAGCGCGGCAGAGCGCGCCGCGGCGGCGTCCGACGAGACCTGCACCCCGGGCGCGATGGCGCCGCCGAGAAACTCACCCTTGGCCGACACCAGGTCCACGCAGATCGACGAGCCGAAGTCGACGACGATGGCGGGCTTACCGAACTTGTGGAACGCCGCCAGACAGTTGACGATTCGGTCGGCGCCCACCTGCTTGGGATTGTCGACCAGCAGCGGGATACCGGTCCGCACCCCGGGCTCGATCAGCACGTGTGGCACCGACGGCCAGTACTGGTCGAGCATGACCCGCACCTCGTGCAGCACCGAAGGGACGGTGGACAGCCCGGCGGCGCCGGTGAGTTGCTCGGAGTCATCGCCGATCAGGCCGTCGATGGTGAGCGCCAATTCGTCCGCGGTGATCTCGGATTCGGTGCGAATCCGCCACTGCTGCACAACCTTTGCCTGCTCCTTGGCGCCGGATAGCAGGCCTACGACGGTGTGCGTGTTGCGGACGTCGATCGCCAGCAGCACGTCTACCGCGCCACTCTCGGGTCCAACAGCTCGGCGGCGTCGTCGGGCACGTGTGCGGGATCGTTCCCCAGGTCCATCACCTTGTTGTCGGCGTCGACGAAGACGACCCGCGGCTGGTAAGCCCGCGCCTCCCCCTCGTCCATGGCCCCGTAGGCGATCAGGATCACCAGGTCGCCGGGGTGGACGAGATGCGCTGCGGCACCGTTGATTCCGATCACACCGCTACCCCGCTCACCGGTGATCGCGTAGGTGACCAGCCGCGCACCGTTGTCGATGTCGACGATGGTCACCTGCTCGCCCTCCAGCAGGTCGGCGGCGTCCATCAGGTCGGCGTCGATGGTCACCGAGCCGACGTAATGCAGGTCGGCCTGCGTGACGGTGGCGCGGTGGATCTTCGCCCTGAGCATGGTCCGTAACATCATTGCCTCCAACGTGATTCATGTGTGTCCGGCCCTAACGGTGCCGGCGTGGCTTCCACTTCGATCGCGACGTTGTCCAACAGTCGGGTGCTGCCCAGCCGGGCGGCGATGAGCAGGCGTCCGGCGCGGTTGGGCTGCAGCGGACCGAGATCCGAGTCACGCAGCTCCAGGTAGTCGACCTCGATCGCGGGCACCGCGTCGAGCACGGCCCGGGCGCCGTCCAGCGCGGCCGCCGCGCCGTGGTGTGCGGCGTGCGCCCCTGCCGTCAGCGCCGCCGAAAGCGTCACGGCCAGTTCGCGTTGCGTGGCATCCAGGTAACGGTTGCGCGACGACATTGCCAGCCCGTCGAATTCGCGGACGGTCGGAACACCGACCACCGCGACATCGAGGTTCAGGTCGGCGACCATCTGCCGGATCATCACCAGCTGCTGATAATCCTTCTCGCCGAAGAACACCCGGTCGGGGCGCACGATCTGCAGCAGCTTGAGCACCACGGTCAGCACACCGGCGAAATGCGTTGGGCGAACGCTTCCTTCGAGCTCGGCGGCCAGCGGCCCGGGCGCGACGGTGGTGCGCAGGCCGTCCGGATACATCTGCGCCGCGGTCGGCGCGAAGACGATCTCGACACCCTCACCGCGCAGCAGCGCCACGTCGTCGTCCAGCGTCCGGGGATAGGCGTCCAGGTCTTCTCCGGCGCCGAACTGCAAGGGGTTGACGAAGATCGAGACGCCGACGACCGCTCCGGGCACCCGCTTGGCGGCGCGCACCAGGGACAGGTGCCCGGCGTGCAGCGCCCCCATGGTGGGCACCAGCATCACGCGCCGGCCGGTGGCGCGCAGAGCGCGGCTGACGGCGGTGACGTCGCGCGGCGTGGAGTAGAGGTTCAGCTCGCCGGGGTTGAAGGCGGGCGGGCGGGGCTGCGGCGAATTCATCCGGCCAGCACCTCGACCACTTCCCGCGGGGCGTGGGCGCGCTGGGCGGTACGCAGGGCGTTCACCCGATACGCCTCGCCCAGCTGCGGGTCGACGCTGGTGAGCGCGGCCAGATGCGCGGCGACGGCGGCGGCGTCGCCGCGGGCGACGGGGCCGGTGAGCGCGGCCTGGCCGCGCTGCAGGGTGTTCTCCAGCGCCGCGCGGGCCAGCGGCCCGATGACCCGCTCGGCGATGCCACCGGGCTGATCGTCGACGAGCTGCTGGCCGAGCAGTCCCCCGCAAGCGGGAGGTGCCCCCACGTTTCCGCGCAGCGCTGCCCGCAGCGCGTCGAGCGCGTCGGCAAGCACCGCGACGATGTGGTTGCCGGCGTGGGCCAGCGCGGCGTGGTAGAGGATGCGGGCATCCTCGGCCACGCTGAACGGCTCCCCGCCCATCTCCAGCACCAGCGACTGCCCGATCGCGTAGCCGACCTCGTCGGCCGCGGTGATCCCGAAGCAGGCGTCCGACAGCCGGCTGATGTCCTCGTCGGACCCGGTGAACGTCATCGCGGGGTGAATCGCCAGGGCTATGCAGCCGTCCTGGGCCAGCGGCTCGAGGATGCCGACGCCGTTGGCGCCGGACGTGTGCACGACGATCGTCCCGGGCCGCACCGCCCCGGTCGCGGCCAGCCCGGACACCAATCCGGCCAGTTCACTGTCGGGAACGGCGAGCAGCAACAGTTCGGCGTCGGCCGCCACCTCCGGCGGCGTGACCACCGGGGTGTCGGGCAGCCGACGCTCAGCCCGTTGCCGGGACGCATGCGAGATGGCGCTGCACGCCACCACCACGTGATCGGCACGTTCCAGCGCTACACCCAGCGCGGTGCCCACCCTGCCGGCCGAGATGATTCCCACCTTGAGCCGCGCCGGGCGCAAACCGTCGAGCTGCACCATCGCAGACGACCTCACCTGTGTCTTTTCTTCGTTCCGGTCCCACTCCGTGGGTACCGTTCGGTCACTAGAACTGTAGTCGATCGCGGGGCGGCTCCCAATGTGAGGAAGCTCCCAACTCAGTCCTCGCGGCGACGACGCCTGCCGCCCCCGGACGGCTGCACCTGCAGGCGGGCCATCAGGTCGGCGACCGACTGACCGCCGCTGCGGGGGCTTTCTTCCGAGTCATCCGGCTCGTCGAGTGTGCCGTCGGCGCCGCGGTGCCGGGGCGCGAGGGGCCAACCGGGGTGGCGGCGGGCCGTCGGCGACCGGCGGCGGCAAATGGTGCGGCGGCGGGCCGGCTGACGGTGCGGCGGCGGGCGCGTGCGGGAACGGCGGCGGCACCTCGGCGCCCTCCACCGGGACGAAGTTGCGCACGCCGTAGTCCCGGAACTCGGCCGAATGGCGCGAGCGCGCGCGCCGGCCAGGATCGCCGTACTGCTGTGACGGGTCTGATTCCGCGGATTCGCCCTGCGGGGCACCCTCGGCCGCGGGCTCGTCGGGCACGGAATCCCGGTACCGGCGGCGCCGGCCCGACGACGGGGGCGGTGGAGTGGGCGTGTCGTCGCCGGCCCAGTTGCTGCCGACCATTCCCGGCGGCAACCACTGGCCGGAAGGGCCGATGGGCTGCCAACCCTGCGGCCCAGGCTGCGGCTCAGGCTGGGGCGGTGGCGGCGTGTGGTGGCGGGGCTCGTAGCGCGGCTCGGGCTCCGGTTGGGGCGCCATCTGCGGCGGCATTTGCGGTGCCGGCTGCGGGGGCGCGTGCGGCGCGTCTTGCGGCGCTTCGTACTGGGCCGCCGGGTCGTACTCGTATCGGGGCCGGTCCCGCTGGCGGGGCGGCAGCAGCGGTTCCTCGGGCACGTCGATGATCCCGGAGTCGTCGGCGCCGGCCTCGGCGTGCGCGGGCGACTCCTCCTCGCGGACCGACGTCACCCGGTCGCTGGACACCCAGTCGACGGGGGTGTTGTCGCCGCTGCGGTCCCAGTCGCTGTAGGCGCGGCCGGGCGGCGTCTCGGTCTCCATCGCGCCCAGCGCCGGGCGGTGCTCGAGGTCGGTGTCGAACAGGATTTCCAGGCTGGTCCGCAGCGCCGCCAGTTCCGCGCGCAGCGTGGCGACGTCGTCGGCGGCCTGCGCCTGCAGCTCGGTGGCCAGCTCGCGGCGCAACTGGGATTCCACGGTCAGTTCGTACTCGCGGCGGGCCGAGATCTCGCGGTCCAGCTGCAGGTCGTAGACCAGCTTCAGGTCGCGCACCCGGGACTGGTCGGCGTCGCTTTGCCGCCGGTAGATCACCGACACGAACGCACCGGCGAAGGCGGCCCACAGCGCCAGGATCACAGCGAGCTTGAGGAGTTCCACGCGGTTGGTGAAAACAAGCGCTGAACTGGCTCCGATGGCGAGGACCAGCAACGCCGTCAGGAGCACCCACCCCGGTCTGCGGCCGCCGCGCCGGACCCGGGCGCCGCGGGACAGAACGGTCATGGCCTGACTGTACCTGCGAGTAGTCCGTCCGCGTGTCGCCCTGCTTCGGCGTTTCCCACCTGGGTTTATCTGACTGTGACCTGCGGGCTAGGTTTCGGCTCCCTCGCCGCGCTCGGTCGGATCCGGCGGCGACTTGCAGCAGTGCTGCAGCCACAGCGCGGCAACCACCAACGCCAGCGCGCTCACCGCGGCCACCACCGTTCCCGTGGTGTCCTCCGCGGCCGCCCGCAGCCAGGGCCGGCGCGGCAGGAAGTACACCAGCACCCCGGCCCACCAGCCCAGCACCAGCGCGCCCACCCAGGCCGACGCCTTGGCGATCACGAGGCTGCGCGCCACCGCCAGCGGGTGCACCCAGCCGGGCCCGTCGCCGATCTCGCCGTCGTTGATCTTGGCGCGGATGTGGCGCGCCCACAGCGCCTCGGCGATGGCGACCCCCAGCAGCGACAGGCCGGTCCACACCGTTATGGGCGGGAACCACCGAAACAACTGCAGGACCACCAGGTAGCTCAGGAACGCGGCGCCGACCACCGCGCCGGTCAGGTCGCGCTTGCGGGTCGGCCCCATCAGCGGCGCTCGAGCGTCAGGGGAGACAACCGGACGCTGTGCCGGTCGGCCGGGTCCAGCTGGGTAAGCAGCCCGGCGACGGGCTGCGGGCCCTCGGCGACCGTCAAGCGGGCGTCCGGGTCGACGGCCAGCCACGGCACCATGACGAACGCCCGCAGATGCGCCAGCGGATGCGGCAGGGTGAGGTTGTTCTCGCGGGAGATGACCTCTGTCTCGCCGTAACAGGCGATCAGGTCGACGTCGAGGCTGCGCGGTCCCCAGCGTTCGCCCCGGACCCGGCCCGCGGCCTGTTCGAACCCCTGCGCCCGGCGCAGCCACCCCTGCCCGTCGCAGCCGGGGTCCTCGGCGATCAGCACCGCGTTGAGGAACGGCGCCTGCTCGACGCCGCCCCACGGATCGGTTTCGTACACGGGCGACACCGCGCGGATCGCCTCGCCGAGCCCGTCGATGACCGACTGCAGCCGCGCCAGCCGGTCACCGAGATTGGAACCGATGGATAGGACGACGCGCGTCATTACACCCCGCTCGCCGGGATGACCGAACCCCGACCGCCACGCCGCGAGCGCCGAACCACCACGGCCACGTCGTCGAACTGGTGCGGAATCGGGGCGTGCGGCTTGTGCACCGTCACCTCGACGGCATGCACGCGCGCATCGTCCATCACGTAGTCGGCGATCTCGGTGCCGACCGTCTCGATCAGGTTCCGCGGCGGCCCGGCGACGATGTCGGCCGCCCGCTGGGCCAGCGCCCCGTAGTCGTAGGTGTGGATCAGGTCGTCGCTGGCGGCGGCCTGCTCCAGGTCGATCCACACGACGATGTCGACGACGAAGTCCTGCCCCGTGGCCCGCTCGTAGTCGAAGACGCCGTGCCGGCCGTGAACGGTCAAGCCGCGCAACTCGATTCGATCAGCCATCGCACCCAACCTTTTCGCTATCCGTCCAGGCGTCGACGACCTTGAGCGCGTCGACCGAGGCCTGCACGTCGTGCACCCGCACCCCCCACACCCCGGCCAACGCGGCCAGCGCGGAGATCACCGCCGTCGCGGTCTCGCGCCCGTCGGGCGGCCGCGGCGATCCGTCCGGCCCCGCCAACAACGTACCGAGGAACCTTTTGCGCGAGGCGCCCAGCAGCACCGGGACGCCGGTCGCGACCAGCTCGGGCAGCGCGTGCAGCAGCGCCCAATTGTGTTGTCCCGTCTTGGCAAATCCCAGACCGGGATCGATGATCAGGTTCGCCGGATCGACACCTGCGGCAACCGCGTCGTCGACCCCTGCCAGCAGTTCGGTGCGTACCTCGGCGACCACGTCGCGATACTGCGGGGCCCGGTGCGGATGTTCCGACGACACCGACCGCCAATGCATCAGCACCCAGGGCACGCCGGCTTCTGCCACCAGCCGCGCCATCGCCGGATCGGCCCGTCCGCCGGAGACGTCGTTGACGATCCGCGCGCCACTGTGCAGCGCCGCTCGCGCGACGTCGGCGTGCATGGTGTCAATGCTTACGGTAAGTCCTTGCGCGACAAGTTCTTTGACGACCGGTACCACGCGCGCCGCTTCGGCGTCGGGATCGATCCGTTCGGCGCCGGGCCGCGTCGACTCCCCGCCGACGTCGACGATGCCCGCGCCCGCGGCGGCCATCGCCAGACCGTGCGCGACCGCGCTGTCGGCGTCCAGGTACCGGCCGCCATCCGAGAACGAGTCGTCGGTGACGTTCAGGACGCCCATTACCTGCACCGTCGGCGAACTCACCTACGCAAAATGAGGTCGAGCGCTTCGGCTCGAGAAGCGGCACTGGTTTTGAACTGGCCGCGCACCGCCGACGTCGTGGTGACGGCGCCGGGCTTGCGGACGCCACGCATGGCCATGCACAGGTGCTCGGCCTCGACCACCACGATCACCCCGCGCGGGTCGAGCTTGTTCACCAGGGCGTCGGCGATCTGGCTGGTGAGTCGCTCCTGCACCTGCGGGCGCTTGGCGTAGAGGTCCACCAGCCGGGCGATCTTCGACAGGCCGGTGACCCGGCCGTCCTTGCCGGGGATGTAACCGACGTGTGCCACGCCGTGGAACGACACCAGGTGGTGCTCGCAGGTGGAGTACAGCGGGATTTCCTTGACGATCACCATCTCGTCGTGGTCCTCGTCGAACATGGTGTTCAAGACGGTGTCGGGATCGGTGTAGAGCCCGGCGAACATCTCGCGGTAGGCGCGGGCGACGCGAGCCGGGGTGTCGCGCAGGCCATCTCGGTTGGGGTCTTCGCCGATCGCATGCAGCAACTCGCGGACCGCGTCCTCGGCGCGTTGCTGGTCGAAAGTACGTATGCGGCCAACCGGGCTGGGGGTTACCGGCAGCGCCATCGAATCCTCCGTTCGTCAGCCGTGGGCCGGTGGATTGGACCGGCTCACGTCGTCATTCGGCTGTTCAGGGGATTTTCCGGCATCCGGGCTGGGCTGACCCGGCGGGGGGTACGGCGGATACGGCGGGTAGGGGGGCTGCCCCTGGCCCGGGTAGCCGTGCTGACCCTGTTGACCTTGGTGGCCTTGATGATTCAGCNGGACCGCGTCCTCGGCGCGTTGCTGGTCGAAAGTACGTATGCGGCCAACCGGGCTGGGGGTTACCGGCAGCGCCATCGAATCCTCCGTTCGTCAGCCGTGGGCCGGTGGATTGGACCGGCTCACGTCGTCATTCGGCTGTTCAGGGGATTTTCCGGCATCCGGGCTGGGCTGACCCGGCGGGGGGTACGGCGGATACGGCGGGTAGGGGGGCTGCCCCTGGCCCGGGTAGCCGTGCTGACCCTGTTGACCTTGGTGGCCTTGATGATTCAGCGGACCCTGGCGGCCCTGCGGGCCGGGGTAACTCGGCGCCGGCTGCGGCCAATGAGGTTGCTGCTGCGGGGGCGGGTGCCATTGGCCCGGCTGCTGTTGGGAGGGCGGCCATCCCGGCGCCTGCCAGCCCGCGGGGGCCCCGTAATCGGGCTGGGTCGGCCGGCCGGCACCCTGACGATCTCCAGCGTGAGAGCCGTTGCCGCCGTTGGCGTTTCGGTCGGCCTCGGCGCGCGCGGCCTCGGCCGCCTGGCTGGCCGCCGCGATGGCGGCCTTGAAGGCGGGCTCGGCGACCGGCGGCGGCCACGGCTCGCCGCGCTCGATGGCCAGTTCGCCCGGCGTCTTGATGGGCGGCTTGTCCGACGGAATGCGGCCGCCGAAATCGTCGAACACCGTTATGCGAGGCCGCTTTTCGACACCGGAGAAGATGGCCCGCAGCTCGGCCCGGTGCAGGGTTTCCTTTTCCAGCAGCTCACCGGCCAAGATGTCCAGCACGTCGCGGTATTCGGTGAGGATCTCCCACGCCTCGGTGTGCGCGGCCTCGATGAGCTTGCGAACCTCGTCGTCGATGTCGCGGGCCACCTCGTGGGAGTAATCCGACTGAGTGCCCATCGACCGGCCCAGGAACGGGTCCCCGTGTTCGGTGCCGTATTTGACCGCACCCAGCTTGGAACTCATGCCGTACTCAGTGACCATCGCGCGCGCGATCTTGGTGGCCTGCTCGATGTCGGACACCGCGCCGGTCGTCGGCTCGCGGAACACCAATTCCTCGGCGGCCCGGCCACCCATCGCGAACACCAGCTGGGCGACCATCTCCGAGCGGGTCCGCAGGCCCTTGTCCTCCTCGGGCACCGCGACGGCGTGCCCGCCGGTACGGCCGCGGGCCAGGATCGTCACCTTGTACACCGGGTCGATGTCGGGCATCGCCCACGCTGCCAGGGTGTGCCCGCCCTCGTGGTAGGCGGTGATCTTCTTCTCGTGCTCGCTGATGATCCGGCCCTTGCGGCGCGGGCCACCGATCACCCGATCCACCGCCTCCTCGAGGGCGGGGCTGGTGATGACGGTGCCGTTCTCGCGGGCGGTCAGCAGCGCGGCCTCGTTGATGACGTTGGCCAGGTCGGCGCCGGTCATGCCGACGGTCCGCTTGGCCAGCCCGTCCAGGTCGGCCTCTTCGGCGATCGGCTTGCCCTTGGAGTGCACACGCAATACCGCGCGACGGCCGGCCAGGTCGGGGTTGGACACCGGGATCTGGCGGTCGAAACGGCCGGGCCGCAGCAACGCCGGGTCCAGGATGTCGGGCCGGTTGGTCGCGGCGATCAGGATGACCCCGGCGCGGTCACCGAAGCCGTCCATCTCGACCAGCAGCTGGTTCAGCGTCTGTTCGCGCTCGTCGTGGCCGCCGCCCAGCCCGGCGCCGCGCTGACGGCCCACCGCGTCGATCTCGTCGACGAAGATGATGCACGGGCTGTTCTGCTTGGCCTGCTCGAACAGGTCGCGGACCCGCGAGGCGCCGACGCCGACGAACATCTCGACGAAGTCGGACCCGGAGATCGTGAAGAACGGCACCCCGGCCTCGCCGGCCACGGCGCGGGCCAGCAGCGTCTTGCCGGTGCCCGGCGGGCCGTAGAGCAGCACGCCCTTGGGGATCTTGGCGCCCAGCGCCTGATACCTGCTGGGGTTCTGCAGGAAGTCCTTGATCTCGTAGAGCTCCTCGACCGCCTCGTCGACGCCGGCGACGTCGGCGAAGGTGGTCTTGGGCATGTCCTTGGACAGCTGCTTGGCGCGCGACTTGCCGAAGCCGAAGCCCATGCGGGCGCCGCCCTGCATGCGCGAGAACATCACAAACAGGCCGACCAGCAGCAGCAGCGGCAGCACGTAAACCAGCAGCTCGCCCAGAATGCTGCCCTCGTTGACGACCGTGGCGACCTTCGCGTTCTTGGCGTTGAGCGCGTTGAACAGGTCGACGGCGTAGCCGTTGGGGTATTTGGTGATGACCTTGTCGGAGTTGTCGGTGTCGTTGTTGCCCTTCTTCAGGGTCAACCGCAGTTGCTGCTCACGATCATCGATCTGCGCGCTCTTGACGTTGTCGCCGCTGATCTGCGCCATCGCCACCGAGGTGTCGACGGGCTTGAAGCCGCGGGTGTCGTCGCTGAAATAGAAGAACGACCAGCCCAGCAGCACCACGACAGCGATCGCCGTGACGGTGCGGATCACGTTTTTTCGGTTCATCAATCATCGGCCGTGTCGGCCAGGTCCTTCCCGATACACGGAGCTGGAAAAGTCCAGGTTACCTCCGTGGCGATCGCCAGCTCCGGCCGAGCCGGAGCGCAGCGGGTCGCCACCATCGTGCCTAGCGGCGATTGCCAGCCCGGCCGATCCGGGCGCAGCGGCTCGCCAACATCCTGCCCTGACAACGAGCGGCGGTTCCCCATTCGGTTCCCCGGGCAGCTGTGATGTGGCAAACCGCGGTCAGTCGTAGTGGCGCGCTTCGACCACATTGCCGTCCGGATCGGAGAAGTAGAACGCCTTCGGCGCCCACCCTTGCGCGCCGAAGCTGTTGCTGAGCCGGGCGCCGATGGCCACGCCTTCGGCCTGCAGCCGCTGGTCCAGCGCGTCGCACTCGGCCTTCGACAGCGCCAGGCAGAGGTGATTGAGGCGGTGGCCGGCGCTGCCGTCGGCAACGCTCGCCGTCGTCCCGGTGGCCATGTCGAGCGGCATCAGGTCGATGATCGAGTCCGCGCTCACCCGCACGCTCGGAAACGGCGCGTCGCCTGCCTCGAACTCGGCGAACCGGACGGGCTCGAGCCCGACCACCCGCGAGTAGAAGTCCATGGCCACCCGCGGATCCCGTGTCCACACGACGACGTGGTCCAGCCTCACGGCAAGCCATATTTCCAGACCGCCAAACCCGGCACCGGACAACGGCCATACGCAATCGCACCGAGGCCTTCTCAGCCCGCGGCCGTTGTGATTTGGTGAGACGGTGCCCCCCTCAACCGAACGGTTAGTTGACACCAACGGTGTGCGACTGCGCGTTGTCGAGGCCGGTGACCGCGGTGCGCCCGTGGTGGTCCTGGCCCATGGCTTCCCCGAATTGGCCTACTCGTGGCGACACCAGATCCCGGCGCTCGCCCAGGCCGGCTATCACGTGCTCGCACCCGATCAGCGCGGCTACGGCGGCTCGTCTCGCCCGGACGCGATCGACGCCTACGACATCCACCAGCTGACCGGCGACATCGTCGGGCTGCTCGACGACGTCGGAGCGCAGCGCGCCGTCTGGGTCGGGCACGACTGGGGCGCCGCGGTGGTGTGGAACGCGCCGCTGCTCCACCCCGACCGGGTCGCGGCCGTCGCCGCGATGAGCGTGCCGGTGACGCCGCGCCCCCGGGTCGCGCCCACGCAGGCGTGGCGGAAAACCTTCGGCGAGAACTTCTTCTACATCCTGTACTTCCAGGAGCCCGGCGTCGCGGACGCCGACTTGAACGCGGATCCGGCCCGGGTGATGCGACGGATGATGGGCGGCCTGCGGTCGGACGACAAGGCCGCGGGGCTGCGGATGGTGGCACCCGGCCCGGAGGGTTTCGTCGATCGCCTGCCCGAGCCCGATGGCCCGCCGGACTGGATAAGCCAGGACGAGCTCGACCACTACATCGCCGAGTTCTCCCGCACCGGATTCACCGGCGGCCTGAATTGGTATCGCAACTTCGACCGCAACTGGGAGACCACCCCCGAACTCGCCGACGCGAAGATCTCGGTGCCGTGCCTTTTCATGGGCGGGACGGCCGATCCCGTGCTGTCTTTCACCCGCACCGACCGCGCTGCGGAGGCGATCTCCGGCCCGTATCACCAGGTGATGATCGAGGGCGCCGGGCACTGGCTGCAGCAGGAGCGCCCCGACGAAGTGAATGCGGCGTTGCTGGACTTCCTCAATGGATTGGAGCTGCGATGAAGTTCGGGGTCTTTATCACACCCTTCCACCCGGTGGGCCAATCCCCCACGGTCGCACTGGAATACGACATGGAACGCGTCGTCGCCCTGGACCGGCTGGGGTTCGACGAGGCGTGGTTCGGTGAGCATCACTCGGGTGGCTACGAACTGATCGCCTGCCCCGAGGTGTTCATCGCGGCGGCGGCCGAGCGGACCAAGCACATCCGGCTGGGCACCGGAGTGGTCTCGCTGCCGTATCACCATCCGCTGATGGTGGCCGACCGCTGGGTGCTCCTGGACCACCTGACCCGCGGCCGCGTCATGTTCGGGACGGGCCCCGGCGCGCTGCCGTCGGACGCCTACATGATGGGCATCGATCCGGTAGAGCAGCGACGGATGATGCAGGAGTCCCTCGAGGCGATCCTGGCGCTGTTCCGCGCCGGGCCCAGTGAGCGGATCGACCGCCACTCCGACTGGTTCACCCTGCGCGACGCGCAGCTGCACATCCGCCCCTACACCTCGCCGTATCCGGAGATCTCAACGGCGGCAATGATTTCCCCGTCCGGGCCGCGGCTGGCCGGAACCCTGGGCACGTCGCTGCTTTCGCTGTCGATGTCGGTTCCCGGCGGGTTCGCCGCCCTGGAAACCACCTGGGACGTGGTGCGCGAGCAGGCGGCCAAGGCCCGCCGCGAGGAACCGGACCGCGCCGACTGGCGGGTGCTGAGCATCATGCACGTCGCGGACACCCGCGAGCAGGCGATCGAGGACTGCACCTACGGCTTGCAGGACTTCGCCAACTACTTCGGCGCGGCCGGCTTCGTGCCGCTGGCCAACAGCGTCGACGGCGAGCAGTCGGCGCACGAATTCGTGGAAAGCTATGCGGCCGCAGGTAATTGCTGCATCGGCACGCCCGAGGACGCCATCGCCCACATCGAGGACCTGCTTGAGCGGTCGGGCGGTTTCGGGACGCTGCTGATCCTCGGCCACGACTGGGCCCCGCCCCAGGCGACATACCACTGCTACGAACTATTGGCCCGCAAAGTGATTCCCCACTTCAAGGGCCAGCTGGAGGCGGCACGCTCGTCGCACGAATGGGCCAAAACCCATCGCGACCAGTTGATCGGCCGCGCGGGCGAGGCCGTGGTGAAGGCCATCACCGAGCACGTCGGCGAGCAGCAGGGCGGGGCGAACTGATGCGCGCCTCGGTGCTGAGGGATGGCCGGATGGTCTACCGGGAGGACGTGCCGGATCCGGTGCCCGGACCCGGCCAGGTGCTGGTGGCGGTGCGCTCGTGCGGAATCTGCGGCTCCGACCTGCATTTCGCCGCCCACGGGGACCAGGTCTTGACGATGAGCGCGCAGGCGGCCGGTGGTAGTGGCGGTGGCATCGAGGTCGATCTGGCCCGAGACGTCTTCATGGGTCACGAGTTCAGCGCCGAGATACTGGAAGCCGGGCCGGACACCGAGACTCATCCTGCCGGAACATTGGTGACGTCACTACCGGTCTTGTTGTCCGCCAAGGGCGCCGAGCCGATCGTCTACAGCAACAGCACGCTCGGTGGCTACTCCGAGCGGATGCTGCTGTCCGCCCCCCTGCTGATGCCCATCCCCAACGGCCTCGACCACACGCATGCCGCGTTGACCGAACCTCTGGCGGTGGGTTTGCATGCCGTCAACAAGTCGAACATCGAGCGCGGCGAGACCGCCCTGGTAATCGGTTGCGGCCCGATCGGAATCGCGATTATCGCGATGCTTCGCGCGCGCGGTGTCGAAAGTATTGCGGCAGCGGACTTTTCACCGAAGCGGCGCGAGCTGGCCACCGCGATGGGTGCGCACCAGGTGCTGGACCCGGCGCAGGGGTCGCCGTTCGATTCGGTGAAAGCCAGGGTGGTGTTCGAGGCGGTGGGGGTGCCGGGAATCATCGACGACGTCTTGCGCCGGGCGCGGCCGGGGACCCGGCTGGTGGTGGCCGGGGTGTGCATGGAGGCCGACGCCGTGCACCCGTTCTTTGCGATTGCCAAAGAGATCAACGTGCAATTCGTGCTCGCCTACACCTTCGAGGAATTCGCCGAGTCGCTGCGTTCGCTCGCCGAGGGCGACATCGATGCCGCACCGATGATCACCGGAGAGGTGGGCCTGGACGGGGTCGGCGCGGCCTTCGACGACCTCGCCGACCCCGAGCGGCACTGCAAGATTCTCGTCACGCCATAAGGGGAGCACGTCGGCTTCGGGTCGGCGGTCAATATCGACACCGCATCCGCAGCGGCCGGAACCACTCCCGTCGTCGGAATGGCCGCGGCCGAATTTCCCTCCAGCAACGCGGCGTTGATGCCGTGCAGCTCACCGGCAGCCGCATCCAGCATGTCCGGTTGCGCGATCAGGAATGGCATATCTACTCCTCAAAAATGTTCCCATTGAACAACTTTCAGCGACCGAGCCCGGCCCCTGAATCAGACGCCTGGTCACGTTAGGCGAGCCCCGCCGACAATTGACAGCTCCCGACTGGCCAATTCACTGGCGAGTCGGCGATTGTTCATGTTGCTGGTCGAATTCCCGCAGTATTTGCGCTTCGCATGAAAGATGCTGCAATCAAATATATTTGGAGATATGCGGGCACAAATATGTGGTTCCTAGGACAGCCGCGAAAATTTGCCAGCGAAGCCGCCTCCGCGTTTCCCCGGCTTTGCTCGCCGGTGCGGCGAGATCGAATACCCTGAGCACCGACCGGACGCGGGTTCTGATCCCAGCTAACAGCTGGATATGCTGCTCGAAGCGGGTTGTCCGGGATGCGCGGGACGGAGGCCGATGACCGACTTGGCCCGAGGATCCGCCCTGGCACAGTTCCTGCGCGCGCGGCGCAGCCTGGTCCAGCCCGCCGACGTCGGCCTGCCCGCGGGCGGCCGGCGCCGGGTCGCCGGGCTACGCCGGGAGGAAGTCGCGATACTCGCCGGCATCAGCACCGACTACTACCTGCGACTCGAGCAGGGCCGGGAAGACCATCCGTCGGATCAGGTGCTCGACGCCATCGCCCGGGCGCTGCGCCTGGACGACGACGCCGTGTCCTACATGCGAAACCTCATGCAGCATCAGTCGGCCCGCGGGCGTATCGCGCCGCTGCGGGAGCTGCATCCCCGCATCGACGGCCTGCTCGACGGATTCGGGCGGGTTGCCGCGTTCATCGTCGATCCCGGCATGACCGTGGTCGTCGCGAACAGACTTGCCGAGGCGTTGTCACCGCACCTGCGGGTCGGGGTCAACACCATTCGGGAACTGTTTCTCGATCCGAACTCACCGGACCAGTACCTCGACTGGAAGCTGTCGACGGCTTGGGCCGTCCGGCTGATTCGCGCGACGTACGGCCAGCGTCCCGATCCCGCACTGGTCAGCCTGGTCGACCACCTGATCGAGCAAAGCCCCCGGTTTCGTCGGCTCTGGGAGCGCCACGACGTCAAACACAGCGTCGCGGGCGAATTGGGAATCAACCACCCCCAGGTGGGCGTGCTGAATCTCAACTATCAGCAGTTGACGATCCCGGCGACCGGTCACACGCTGATCACCTATTGGGCCGAGCCCGGCTCGCCCTCGGAAGCTGGCCTGCGTCGCCTGGTCGCCGACTGATCCTGGGTGTCGCACAACCAGGAACAACGCGTCCTGGATAGCCGCGGCTGGCCGTCGCAGTATTCGAGGCATGAGCGTCAACGAACAGCAGCTCGATGAAGACCTTGTGGCGGTGCAGAACTCGCCGCGGCTGGGCCGAGCATTCATCCAAAATCCACACGCACTGTATCGAGAGCTGCGCGCACAGGGGCCGGCCCATCGCGTGACAATCTGGGGCGGGACGGACGTCTGGCTGATAACTCGCTACGCCGAGGCACGCGCCGCACTCAACGATCCGCGGCTGAGCAAGAACTGGCGACGGCTGACCGACCTTGTCCCGTGGGGCATCCAGAGCCCGAACACCGCGCTACTCAACGAGCATATGTTGCAACAGGATCCGCCGGACCACACCCGGCTGCGCAAACTCGTGGCCAAGGCGTTCACCGTTCGCAGTGTGCAGAAGATGCGACCCGACATCGTCGCGATCGCCGACGAGCTGCTCGACGACATCGCGGTCGCCGCCGCGGCGGGCGAAGTGGTGGACCTGATGAAGTCGTACGCGGTGCAGCTGCCGCTCGGCGTCATCGGGGAGTTGTTGGGCGTCGCACCGGACGATCGTGATGAGTTTCAAATGCGCGTCCAACCGATGCTCACCAGCACCGACCCAGCCGAATTGGCCACCGTACAAGACGCTTTGGTCAATCTGCTGACCGCGCTGATCGACAAGAAGCGCGCACGGCCGGGTGACGATGTGCTGAGCGCGTTTGGTGCACGCATCCGACGTCGACGACCGGCTGTCCCACAGCGAGCTGGTGGCGACCTCGTTCCTGCTGATCGTGGCCGGATACGAGACCACGGTGAATCTCATCGGCAATGGGGTTCTCGCGTTGCTACGCAACCCCGCTCAACTCGCGGCGCTGCGTGCCGATCCGACGGGGCTGCCGACCGCGGTCGAGGAGTTCCTCCGATTCGAGAGCCCGCTCAACACCGCGACCACGCGGATCACCACCGAGCCGGTTCGGGTCGGCGACGTCGAGATCCCGGCGGGCCAGCTGGTGCTGGTGGCGCTGCTCGGCGCCAACCACGATTGGCGCCAGTTCGACGCCCCCGATCGCCTCGACGTGACCCGGGCAACGAATCCGCACCTCGCGTTCGGACACGGCATCCACCACTGCCTGGGCGCACCCCTGGCGCGGCTCGAGGGCGAGATCGCGATCGGCCGACTACTGGCCCGATTCGGTCACATTTCGTTGGACGACAACATCATTCTGCGATATCGAGGCAGCGTGTTGATGCGCGGTCTGACCGCGCTCCCCATCCGGCTGGGTGAATTCCGATGAACGGCCATTGCAGCCAGACGAACGCGCCGCACGTGCTCGGCATGCTGGCGGGCCTGATCATCGCCCCGGTGGCGACTCCGGCGTTGATCTGGGTGAGCTTGGCCACGAATCTCCCTCTCGCAGTGATGATTCCACAGCTGATCGTCATGGCGATGGTTGCACATTGGCTGTCGCGTATCACGGTCCATGCCTGCAAGCTGGTCGACGGCTGGCGGGAGGAGCGCGCGGGCTAGGGTCAGGCATGGCGATCGCACGAAACGCAAAACGGCTCGCTCGCTGGACGATTGCGGTTGCTGCGGCCTGCTTGGCCGCCGCGACCGTGTCGGCGTGCGACAAGCACAATGCCGCACCGGCCCCTGGCGCGAATCCGCGCCAGGTGACCGTGCTGGGGTCCGGGCAGGTGCAGGGCGTCCCGGACACCCTGACCGCCGACGTCGGGATCGAATTCACCGCCCCCGACGTCACGGCCGCGATGAACCAGACCAACGACCGTCAGCAGGCGGTCATCAACGCCCTTGTCGGCGCCGGGATGGACCGCAAGGACATCGCCACCACCGAGGTGACGATGTCGCCGCAGTACGGCAACCCGGAGCCCAACGGCACCGCGACGATCACCGGCTACCGCGCCACCAACGCCATCCGGGTCAAGATCCACCCGACCGACGCCGCGTCGAAAATGCTGGCGCTGATCGTCGGCACCGGCGGCGACGCCACCCGGATCAGTTCGGTCAGCTACTCGATCGCCGACGACTCGCAGCTGGTCAAGGATGCCCGGGCCCGGGCGTTCAATGACGCGAAGAACCGGGCCGACCAGTACGCGCAGCTGTCCGGGCTGCGGCTGGGCAGGGTGCTGTCCATCTCGGAGGCCCCCGGCGCCGGGCTGGTCGCCGGCGGGCCGCCCGCGCCGCCGAAGGCCATGGCGGCCGCGGTCCCGCTGGAGCCCGGCCAGCAGATGATGAGCTTCTCGGTGACCGCGGTGTGGGAGTTGGATTGAGCTACTGGTAGATCCGCGGATCCAGGGTGCCGATGTACGACAGGTCGCGGTAGCGCTCGTCGTAGTCCAGGCCGTAGCCGACCACGAAGTCGTTGGGAATGTCGAAGCCCACGTAGGAGATCTCGGCGTTGGCCCGCGCCGCGTCGGGCTTGCGCAGCAGCGTGCACACGCGCAGCGAGCGCGGATGGCGGCTCTTCAGGTTGCGCAGCAGCCACGACAGGGTGAGGCCCGAGTCGACGACGTCCTCGACGATCAGCACGTCCCGCTCGTTGATGTCGCGGTCCAGATCTTTGAGGATGCGCACCACGCCCGACGACGACGTCGATGAACCGTAGGAGCTGACCGCCATGAATTCGAACTGCGTCGGCAGCGGAATCGCGCGGGCCAGATCGGTGACGAACATCACGGCGCCCTTGAGCACGGTGATCAGCAGCAGATCTTGGCCGGTCTGCTCGGCAGGTTCGCGGTAGTCGTTGCCGATCTGCTCGCCGAGCGCGCTGATGCGCGCCTGAATCTGCTCAGCGGTGAGCAGCACAGACTTGATGTCCCCCGGGTACAGGTCCGCTGGCTGCGCCGGGGTGATCGCCGTGGGGATCTGGGCCACGCCCACAGATTGCCACGCCTGCGGCCGAACAACCAACGGCGGGCCTGATTTCGAAGGCATTTCTATACCGGTTCGCGATGCATGGCGAGGACGCCGTCGCGCCGCGCCGCGATCAATCGCTCGTTGCGCAGCGCGGATCCGACCGCCACCCCGCCCTGCCCGCGCCACGCGGTGACCAGCGCGTCCACCCCGCGGATCTGCTTGTCGGTCAGCCCGGTCGCACCGCCGGCCAGCAGCCAGCCGCGGATCACCCGGCGCCGGACCGGGTCCGGCAGGCCGGCCAGCGCCCGCACTTGCAGCCCGGTCCCCTCGGTCGCCGCGGGCAGCGCCGCGGCGGCGAGCGCGTCGATCAGCTCGGTGTCCTCGCGCAGCGCGATCGCGGTGCGCGCCAGCGCTTCGGCGACCCCGCCGCCCAGCACCTCTTCCAACAGCGGCAGCACCTCGGCACGCAGCCGGGTCCGGGTGAAGCGCGGGTCGGCGTTGTGCGGGTCCTGCCAGGCGGTCAGGCCCAGCTCCCGGCACGCGGCGTGGGTGGTGGCCCGCCGCTCCCCCAGTAGCGGCCGGCACCAGGGCGGATCGTGCGGCCGCATCCCGGCGATCGAGCGCGCCCCGGAGCCGCGGCCCAAGCCGAGCAGCACCGTCTCGGCCTGGTCGTCGAGCGTGTGCGCCAGCAGCATCGGGCCGATATGGTAGGCGCCCAGCGCGGCGTACCGGGCGGCGCGCGCCGCGGCCTCGGGCCCGCCCTCGTTGCCCACCCGCACGCAAACCACTTGTGCGTCAACGCATCCCAACCCGAGGGCCTGGGCGCGGGCGGTCTCGGCGATCTCGGCGGAGCCGGGCTGCAGGCCGTGGTCGACGATGCACGCGGTGGTGGGCCGCAGCTGGGCGGCCACCGCGGTCAGCGCCAACGAGTCCGGCCCACCCGACAGCGCCACGCACCATTGCTCCGCGGTGGCCACGTAGGCCTGGGCGAACCCCTCGACGGCGGCGCGCAGCTGCGCTACAGGACCCTGTCGATCCATCGCTGCGGTTCTTCGATCTCGGCGGGCAGGGGCAGTGTTTCGGGGCTCGACCAGACGGCGTTGAACCGTGTCATGCCGACCTTGCCCACTACGTGGTCGACGAACGCCTTGCCCCGGGTGTACTGGTCGAGCTTGGCGTCCAGGCCCAGCAGCGCGCGCAACAGGCGCTGCAGCGGCGGCTGCTTGCGGTGACGGCGTTCGTCGAAGCGGCGGCGGATGGTGGTTACCGACGGCACCGCCATCGGCCCGACCGCGTCCATCACGTGGTCGGCGTGGCCCTCCAGCAGGGTGCCGAGCACCAGCAGCTGATCCAGGGCCTCGCGCTGCGGCTCGGACTGCACGGCGCGCACCACGCCGAGAATGCCCGACGTGCCGCCGTCGGCGTCGCCGGTGCCCAGCCCGCGGTTGCGGACGTAGTCGGCGAGCCGGCCGGCCACCTGCCCGATGTCGTCACCGGCGTCCCGGGTCAGCAGCGCCAGCGCCTGCGACATGTAGTCGGTCAGCCAGCGGTTGGCGGTGAACTGCACCCGGTGCGTCACCTCGTGCAGGCACACCCATAGCCGGAAGTCGGCGGGGTCGATGCGCAGCTGCCGCTCGACGGCGATGACATTCGGATAGACCAGCAGCAGGCAGCCCTCGCGGTCGGCCGCGAACGGGTCGTACTGGCCGAGGATCCCGGAGGACACGAACGCCAGTACCGCGCCGGTCTGGGCGCCGGTGATCCGGCCGGTGAGAAACCCGCGCGGCTTCTCGGCCCCGTTCACCATCAGCCGCATCGACTCGGCCGCGGCGCTAACCCACTCGACGCGGTCGACGACGCGGGCCGCCGGGATGCCGCCGTCGGCGATCAAGCCCGTCACGTCGCGCACCAGCGGCTCGGCCTTCGCCGCCGAGCTGGCCAGCTCGTCGATGACCTGACGGCGGGTGTAGTCGCTGGACAGCGGGCCCGGCCGGGCCAGTCGCTGGCCGACACTGGCGGCGAATTGCCAGTCGACGGCGTCACCCATGGTCAGGTCAGCGGGTGTCATGCGCACCCACAGGTCCACAACCTGCTCGCCAGCGCGTCCACCGCGTTGCGGCCGTTGGGGCCGGCCGCGTTCGACAGGAAGGCGAATGTCAGGACACGTCCGCTGCGGTCGGTGACGACGCCGACCAGCGAGTTGATGGCGGTCAGCGAGCCCGTCTTCGCCCGCAGCCAGCCGGCCGGACCTTGGTTGGTGGCCTGGTCGAGGAAGCGATCGGCCAGCGTGCCGCTGCCGCCGGCGATCGGCAGCAGGTCCAGCAGCGGTCGCAGCGCCGGCTGGTCGGGTCCGGCGGCGGCCTGCACCGTGCCGTCGAGCGTCTTGGCCGTCAGCCGGTCATCGACGGAGAGCCCGCTGGAGTCCTGCAGCGCGGCGCCGCTGGTGTCGATGTGCGCGTTGCTCAACCGGTTGGTCACCGCGTCGACCGCGCCGGCGAAGCTGCGCGGCCGGTTGATCGCGGCCGCGACCTCGCGGGCGATGCATTCGGCGAGCACGTTGTCGGAGTGGTCCATCATCTCGGACAGCCGCAGCATCAGCGGCCCCGACTGCACCACCGCCAGCTGCCGCGCGCCCGACGGCGCCGTCGCGATCGTCACCGCCCCGGGGTCCAGGCCGAGGGCCTTTGCGAGCTCACGCCCGGCGTCCAGCGCCGGGGTCTTCGACCGCCGCGAGTTGACGGTGCTGGGCTGGATGCGCCCGGCGTCGATCATGGCCGACTCGATCGGCGCGATGTCACCGTTGTCGACGTCGGCCGGGTCCCAGCCCTGCGCCAGCGTCGGGCCGGTGAACGCCGAGGTGTCCACCTGCACCGCGGTCGGGGTCATGCCGCTGCGGTGGATCTGTTCCACCAGGTCGCTGATGCGCGGCCCCCCGCGATACCAGGTGTCGACGCCGGGTGGCGCCGCCGACAGCGTCGGATCACCGGCACCCACCAGCACGACGGGCCCCTGGGGATTCTGGCTGCCGGCCACCACCTTGGTGGTGATCCGGGCCTGGCTGTCCAGCGTCAGCAGCGCCGCGGCCGCGGTCAGCACCTTGTTGGTCGATGCGGGCACCAAGGGCAGGCCGTCGGCCACCTGCCAGAGTTCTTTGCCGGTGAGGGCGTCGGTGACCCGGCCGCCCAGGCTGCCCAGGTTCGGGTCGGCGAGCGCGGGCCCCAGCGCGGCCGCGAGCCCGCCCGCGCTTGGCGTCTCGGCGTTGTCGGCCACGGGCACCATGCCCGGCTTCACCGTCGGCGGGTGCGGCGGCTGTACCGAAGCCCGCGTGCCGTTGGCGCCGTGCCCGGCCGAGGTGAAGAACATCGCCGCCGCGACCACGGCGGCGACAAACGCCACCGCGGCTAACCCGATGAATACTTGAATGGATCTTCGCCGGCGAGTCGGACCCATGAATCTCCTGACTGTTTCGTCCCATTCTGCCGAACGATCCGGCGTATCGGCCTCTCGGCTAGGGTGAACGCGCAACGCAACTGGTCTACCCGGGCCCCCCGAGACAGTTTCTTTTTTGAAGGAGCCGAAACAGTGCAATTCGACGTGGTCATTGAGATCCCGAAAGGGCAGCGGAACAAGTACGAGGTCGACCACGAGACCGGACGGTTGAAGCTGGACCGCTACCTCTACACGTCGATGGTCTACCCGGCCGACTACGGCTTCATCGAGGACACCCTCGGCGAGGACGGCGACCCGCTGGACGCGATGGTGCTGTTGCCGCAGTCGGTGTTCCCCGGGGTGATCGTGGAAGCGCGCCCGGTGGGCATGTTCCGGATGACCGACGAGAAGGGCGGCGACGACAAGGTGCTGTGTGTGCCGGCCGGCGACCACCGCTGGGACCACATCCAGGACATCGGCGACGTTCCGGCCTACGAACTGGACGTCATCAAGCACTTCTTCGTGCACTACAAGGACCTGGAGCCGGGCAAGTTCGTCAAGGCCGCCGACTGGGTCGGGCGCGCCGAGGCCGAGGCCGAGATCCAGCGCTCGATAGAGCGGTTCAAAACCGAAGGGCACTAACGCTTTTGGCGTGACCTCAAGCGGTCTTGGCGATCCGCCGGTTGCGCAGCACGCTCCACGTCAACGCCGCGCCGATGAAGACCACCCCCACCGACGCGGTGAGCGCCTCGGGGATCTCCAGGTGCGGATCGATCGACAGCAGCATGATCACGGCCAGCGCGCCGATCGCCCAGTGCGCGCCGTGCTCGAGATACACGTATCGATCCAGCGCCTCCTGCTCCACGAGGTAGATGGTGATCGACCGGACGAACATCGAGCCCACGACGCCGAGGCCCAGCGCGATGACGATCGGGTCCGACGTGATCGCGAAGGCGCCGGTGACCCCGTCGAACGAGAAGGCGGCGTCGAGCACCTCGAGGTAGATGAACAGCGTCAGGCCGGCCTTGCCTGCCGCCACCACCGTGCCGCCCGCCGCCGCTTCGAGATCCGGCGGCCGGAACGCCCGGCTCAGCCCGTTGACGACGAGGTAGGTCACCAAGCCCAGCAGCCCGGCCGTCAGCACGGTCGCGCGCTCCTGGCCGGAGTGCGTCAACGTCGTGCCGACGAGCACCAGAGCGACGACGGCCACCGCCACCGACACCTGGCCGAGCCGGCCGATGCGCGCGAAGGGAATCTCAATCCACTTGAGCCACTTGATGTCTCGATCCTGGACGAGGAAATCCAGGAAAAGCATCAGCAGGAAGATCCCGCCGAAGGCCGCGATCTGCGGGTGCGCCGAAACCAGCAGCTTCTCGTAACTGGGTGAGCCGTCGGGGAATTCCAGTGCGCCGTGCGGCGGCGGATTGAGCGCCAGGTCGAACGCGCGGACGGGGTCGACGCCGGCGGTCGCCCAGACCAGTAGCAGCGGAAACGCCAGTCGCATCCCGAAGACCGCGATCAGAATTCCGATCGTCAGGAACATCTGCCGCCAGAACCGGCTCAGCCGCCGCAGGATCGCGGCGTTGATGATGGCGTTGTCGAACGACAGCGACACCTCGAGGACGGCCAGCGCGACGAGCAAGAACAGGGCGTTGAGCCCGCCGTGGGCATATCCGGCGACCAGGGCCAGCGCGGTCACCAGAAGCGAGAAGCCGAAGACGCGTAGGGCTGCCATGGATCCTTCCTGACAGCCGCCCACACTAGCGAAGCCGATCACCATCGCGAGAGCCGGCGAGGAGCGCACTTACTATTTTCAAATTGTGGCAATACATCGCGTCGATCGACCTAAAGCGCCGCTTCGGTGACCGAGGTCGGCGGTGCCGCGTCTCCGCTCGGGGCTCCCGGCGTCACCGGAGCACCGCAGGGGCCGGCCGCCCGGGCCAGCGTGGCGCGGGTCGGCGCCGCGACCGCCGTCACCGCCGTGTGCGGCTACGTGCTGATCTACCTGGCCGCGCGCGCCCTGGCGCCGAGTGGCTTCTCCGTGTTCGGCGTGTTCTGGGGAGCGTTCGGATTGGTGGGCGGCGCCGCCAACGGCCTGCTGCAGGAGACCACCCGGGAGGTCCGCGCCACGCGGTACACCGATGTTCGGCCGGATCCCGGCACGCCCCACACCCATCCGCTCCGGGTGGCGGCGCTGGTCGGAGTCGCCGCCGCCGCCGTCATCGTCGGCAGCTCCCCGCTGTGGGGCGGGCGGGTCTTCGTCGAGGCGCGCTGGCTGTCGGTGCTGCTGCTGGCCGCCGGCCTGGCCGGTTTCTGCCTGCACTCCGCCCTGCTCGGCACGCTGGCCGGCACCGACCGGTGGACCCACTACGCGGCGCTGATGGTCACCGACGTGGTGATCCGCTTGGCGGTCGCCGTGGCCGCGTTCGTGATCGGCTGGGGCCTGGCCGGCTTCCTGTGGGCGACGGTCGCCGGCGCGGTGGCCTGGTTCGTCCTGCTGGTGGCCTCGCCGTCGGCGCGCGCCGCGGCCCGGGTGCTTACGCTGGGCAGCGTCGCGACCTTCCTGCGCGGCACCGCCCATTCCATGACGGCGGCCGGCGCCAGCGCGATCCTGGTGATGGGCTTTCCGGTGCTGCTGAAACTGACCTCGAACGAACTCGGCGCCCAGGGCGGCGTGATCATCCTGGCCGTGATGCTGACGCGCACGCCGCTGCTGGTCCCGCTGACCGCGATGCAGGGCAACCTGATCGCGCATTTCGTCGACGAGCGCACCCACCGACTGCGGGCGCTGGTCAACCCCGCGCTGATCGTCCTCGCGATCGGGGCGGTCGGGGTGGTGGCCGCCGCGCTCGTGGGCCCGTGGCTGCTGCGCGTTGCTTTCGGGGCGCAGTACGACGCCAGCTCCACACTGCTGGCGTGGCTGACGGGCGCCGCGGTGTCGATCGCCATGCTGACGCTGACCGGGGCCGCCGCGGTCGCGGCCGCGCTGCACCGCGCCTATTCGCTGGGCTGGGTCGGGGCGACGGCGGCGTCGGGGCTGTTGCTGATGCTGCCGCTGCCCCTGGAGACCCGCACGGTGGTCGGCCTGCTGTGCGGCCCGCTGGTCGGCATCGGTGTGCACTTGCTGGCGTTGGCGCGCGTCGGGCGCCCAGCCGGGTGAACCTGGCTAACCTGTGAGCATCGAAACGGATCAGCCTGGCGTCTGGATCGTCATTCCGGCCTTCAACGAAGCCGCGGTCATCGGCGAGGTCGTCGCCGATGTGCGCGCGGTCTTCGGCAACGTCGTGTGCGTGGACGACGGCAGCCCCGACGGCACCGGGGAGATCGCCCGCCGCGCCGGTGCGCACCTGGTGCGCCATCCGATCAACCTGGGCCAGGGCGCGGCGATCCAGACCGGCGTCGAGTATGCGCGGCGGCAGCCCGGGGCGCAGATCTTCGCGACGTTCGACGCCGACGGGCAGCATCGCGTCGCGGACCTGGCCGCGATGGTCGAGCGCGTGCGCACCGGCGAGGTCGACATCGTCATCGGGACCCGATTCGCCAATCCCGGCGGAGACCGGCCGCCGTTCCTCAAGGCGCTGGTGCTGCAGACCGCCGCGCGGTTGAGCAGGCGCGGTCGCCGGCTGGGCCTGACCGACACCAACAACGGCCTGCGGGTGTTCAACAAGAAGGTGGCCGACGGGCTGGAAATCACCATGAGCGGCATGAGTCACGCCAACGAATTCATCATGCTTATCGCCGAAAACCATTGGCGGGTAGCCGAAGAGCCGGTCCAGGTGCTCTACACCGAATACTCGAAGTCGAAGGGCCAGCCCCTGCTCAACGGGGTCAACATCATCTTCGACGGGTTCCTGCGAGGGAGGTCCTAAGTGAACTGGATCCAGGTGCTGCTGATCGGTTCGATCGTCGCGCTGCTGGTCTACCTGCTGCGCTCGCGCAGAAGCTCACGGTCCAAGGCCTGGGTCAAGGTCGGCTACGTCCTTTTCGTGCTGGCCGGCATCTACGCGGTGCTGCGGCCCGACGACACCACCGTGGTCGCGCACTGGTTCGGCGTGCGGCGCGGCACCGACCTGATGCTCTACGCGCTGATCATGGCGTTCAGCTTCACCACGCTGAGCACCTACATGCGGTTCAAGGACCTGGAGCTGCGCTACGCGCGACTGGCCCGTGCCGTCGCCCTGGACGGCGCGCAGGCGCCCGAGTAGCGCTACGACGCCTGGACCGACCGGAAGTACTCGACCGTGCGGCGCACGCCGTCGTCCAGTGCCACCTTCGGCTCCCAGCCTAAAACCGTTGCCGCCGAACTGATGTCGAGGCAAGACCGCTTCAGGTCGCCCAGCCGGGGCGGGTGGAACTCCGGGTCGTCGGGCGCGCCGACGGCCGCCGCCACCGCCGTATGCAGTTGCCGGTCCGAGGTTTCCACGCCGGTGCCGACGTTGAAGCGCTGCCCGCCGCCCGCCTCGCCCGAGGCCTTGACGAAGGCGTCCACCACGTCGTCGACGAACACGTAGTCGCGGGTGTTGCTGCCGTCACCGAACACCTTGGTCGTCGTGCCCGCCAGCAGCCCCTGGGCGAAGATCGCCACCACGCCCGCCTCGCCGTGCGGATCTTGGCGTGGCCCATAGACATTCGCCGGCGCGATGTGCGAGCAGTCCATGTCGTAGAGGTGCCGGAACGTGTTCAGGTAGATCTCGCCGGCCACCTTGCCCGCCGCGTACGGCGACCACGGGTCGCATGCCACGCTCTCGGGCGTCGGGTATGTCGGCGGGGTGCCGTAGATCGATCCGCCCGACGAGGTGTGCACGACCTTGCGAACGCCGGCCAGGCGCGCGGCCTCGGCCAGCCGCACGGTGCCGGTCACGTTGACCGACGCGTCGAATTGCGGGTTGGCCACCGACTTCCGCACGTCGATCTGGGCCGCCAGGTGGAACACCACCTCGGGCCGGTGCTCGGCGAGGATGGCGTCCAGGTCCGCCGTCACGATGTCGGCTTCGACGAAGACGTGTGCGGGGTTGTCGACCAGATGCTCGAGGTTGGTCGCCCGGCCCGTCGCGAAGTTGTCCAACCCCACCACGGTGTGACCGTCGGCCAACAAGCGGTCGACTAGCGTCGACCCGATGAATCCGGCTGCCCCGGTGACCAGTGCGCGCACCGGCCCACCATACCCGGGGGTCGCCGTGGCGGCCGTCGCCCTGATCGTGGTCCAGCTGGTGATCCGGGCGGTGCTCGCGTTCGACGGCTATTTCTACTGGGACGACCTGATTCTCGTCGGCAAGGCCGGCACCCAGGGCCTGCTGTCGCCGTCGTACCTGTTCGACGACCACGACGGCCACGTGATGCCGGCCGCCTTCCTGGTCGCCGGGGCGATCACCCGGTTGGCGCCGCTGGATTGGACCGGGCCCGCGATCAGCCTGGTGGTGCTGCAGCTGCTGGCCTCGCTGGCGCTGCTGCGCGCGCTGCACGTGATCCTCGGCTGGCGGCCGGTGCTGCTGATCCCGCTGACCTTCGCACTGTTCACACCGCTGGCAGTGCCGGGGTTCGCGTGGTGGGCGGCCGCCCTGAACTCGCTGCCGATGCTCGCGGCGCTGTGCTGGGTGTGCGCCGACGCGGTGTTGCTGGTGCGCACCGGCCGGCAGCGCTACGCGGCGACGGCCGTTGGCGTCTACTTCGGCGGGCTGCTGTTCTTCGAAAAGGCCGCGGTGATCCCGTTCGTGGCGTTCGCGGTGGCCGCCCTGCTCTGCCACGTCCGCGGCGATCCGGCGGCGCTGCGGACCGTGTGGCGCGCCGGGCGCCGGTTGTGGATCGCCTCGCTGCTCGTCACGGCCGGCTGGATCGCGGTCTACCTGGTGGTGGTCAACCACCAGCGCTGGAGTTTCGACCTCGCGATGACCTGGGACCTGCTGTCGCGCTCGGTCACCCACGGCATCGTCCCCGGGCTGGCCGGCGGGCCCTGGCACTGGGACCGCTGGGCGCCGGCGTCGCCGTGGGCCACCCCGCCGCCGGTGGTGATGGCGCTGGGCTGGCTGGTGCTGGCGGGGGTGCTGGCGCTGTCGCTGGTCCGCAAGCGGCGCATCGGCCTGGTGTGGCTGACCGCGGTCGGCTACGCCGCGGCCTGCCAGGTCCCGATCTATCTGCTGCGGTCGTCACGGTTCACCGCGCTGGAACTGGCCCAGACGCTGCGCTATCTGCCGGACCTGGTGGTGGTGCTGGCGCTGCTGGCCGCGGTGGCGTTGTGCGCACCGAACCGGTCGCTGGGCGCGCGCTGGCTGGACGTCTCGCGCGGGCGCACGCTGGCGGCGACGGGCATGGCGGCGTTGTTCGTGGCCAGCAGCCTGTACTCGACGACGACCTTTCTGGCCAGCTGGCGCGACAACCCGGCCCAGCTCTACTTGCAGCATGCCCGCGCGAGTTTGGCTGCTGCGCATGCGGATTCGGCCGCACCGCTGCTGGACCAGGAGGTCGATCCGCTGGTGCTGCAGCGGGTGGCCTACCCGGAGAACCTGGCCAGCCACATGTTCGCCCTGCTGCGGGAGCGGCCCGAATTCGAGCCCGCGACAACGCAATTGCGCATGTTCGACAGTTCGGGCCATCTGGTGCCCGCGCGCGTGACGTGGGTGCGCACGATCGCGCCGGGACCTATGCCGCAGTGCGGCTACTTCGTCCAGCCGGACAAGCCGGCCCGCCTGGCGCTGGACGGGCCGCTGCTGCCCGCCGATTGGACCGTCGAATTCAACTACCTGGCCAACAGCGACGGCTCGATGACGGTGTCGCTGGCCGAGGGCCCTGAGGTGAAGGTGCCGCTGCATCCGGGACTGAACCGGACCTTCGCGCGCGTGCCGGGCGCCGGTGACGCGATCGTCGTTCGCGCCAACACCACCGCGCTGTCGCTGTGCATCGCGTCTGGGCCGGTGGGGTTTTTGGCGCCGGCCTAGGCGTCCACCTCCGGCGGCGCGTAGCCGGGAAAGTACTTGGCTAGCAAGAACTCCGGCAGCACGTACTGCGGGAACGCGCGGGAGATGTTGTCGTGGTGCACGAGGTGCAGTGCCAGGCCCTCGACGTCGGCGGCATAGCGCGTCCGAAAGCCCGCATTCACGATGCCGTCGACGAACTCCGCATCCTCGCCGTGATCCTGGTTCGGGAAGCGGACGACCTCGGCGACGCCTCGCCGCCACGCGGAGGCGAATCCATAGCCGTTGAGATGCGGCAGCACCGACTCCTGCGCCATCCCCGCGGTCGACACGGGCAAAAACTTGTCGTGCGGCGACAGCACGAAATGCACCGGCGACAGCGCGTCGGTTTCCCAGTAGCAGAATTTCCCGTGTACCCGGCTGTAGAGAAACCATCCGCTCAGGGTGAGGTAATCGTCGTCGCCGAGCAGCGCCAGCATCCGCTCCACGTAGGCGGGCGCGTAGTAGTCGTCGTCGTCAAACCGCATCAGGACGTCGCCGCACGCCAACTCCATCAGCGCATTGAGCTTGGCGCCGATCGACATCCGGTTGCCCGGGCGATGGAAGTAGTGAATTCCGGCGCTTCGATATTCCTCGGCCGCAAGGGATTCGTCGGGTTCGGGGCTGTCGTCGAGGATCATCAATTGCAATTCGCCGGCGAACGTCTGGGCTTCGAAATACCCGATCATTCGGCGCAGTTGCGCACCGCGCTGATAAGTCGGGCAAATTACGCTGACGCTCGTCATCGCGGTGAGAATACAACCGATGATGTGGAGCCGCCTGGGGGAATCGAACCCCCGACCTATTCATTACGAGTGAATCGCTCTACCGACTGAGCTAAGGCGGCACACCCTCACGCCGGGCGGCACGAGTCTACGGCAGGCGGGCGCGCGCACCCAACTTCAGCCCCGCAGCTGCTGGCCGATAGTCGCGACCATGGCGTCGACGGCGAACTTCGGCTTGACGTTGACGGCCAGCGCCTCGCGGCACTCCAGCACCGCCTCGATGCAGCGCAGCAGCCGTGCCGGGGCGGCGTGGGCGGCCAGGGCGGCCACCGGCTGGGCCATGTCCGGATGGTTGGCCGCGACTGCCCCGGCGCTGGATGAAACCAGCAGCGCGTCGCGGAAGTAGGTCGCCAGGTCGATCAGCGCCCGGTCCAGCGCGTCCCGGGACGCCCGGGTCTGGCGGGACTTCTGCCGCCGCTCCAGGTCCTTGATGGCGCCCGCGGCGCCGCGCATGGCCCCGGCGGTGCCCTTGCCCGTCCCGCCGGCCCCCAGGGCCGTCCGCAGCTCTTCGGTCTCGGCCTCGGCGCGGTCAGCGGTCAACACCACCGCCTCGGTCTCGGCGGCGGCCACCAGCTCCTCGGCGGCGGCGTACGCCCGCGACGGCGTCGCGGCATCGCGGACCAGCCCGAGGGCGCGCTCGCGACGCTGCCGGGCCTCGGGGTCGGTAGCCAGCCGGCGCGCGCGGCCGACGTGCCCGCCGCTGACCGACGCCGCCCACTGCGCCGTGTCGGACGCCAGGCCGTCGCGGTCGACCAGCACCCGCGCGATCGCGTCGGTCGACGGGGTCACCAACGCGACGTGGCGGCAACGGGACCGCAGCGTGACGGCGATGTCCTCGGGATCCACCGACGGCGCGCACAACAGAAACACCGTCGACGGCGGCGGCTCCTCGACGACCTTCAGCAGGGCGTTGGCCGCGCCCTCGGTCAGCCGGTCGGCGTCCTCGATCACCACGATCTGCCAGTGCCCGGTGGTCGGCCGGCGCGACGCGATCTGCACGATGGACCGCATCTCGTCCACGCCGATGGACAGGCCTTCGGGGATCACCCGCCGCACGTCGGCGTGGGTGCCGGCCATCGTCGTCGAGCACGCCCGGCAGCTCCCGCAGCCGGGCTCGCCATCCGAGATACATTGCAGCGCTGCGGCAAAGCACAACGCGGCCACCGAGCGCCCCGAACCCGGCGGTCCGGTGATCAGCCAGGCATGTGTCATAGTCCCGGGCTCGGTGGTGCTGTGAACAGGATCACGGCGGGCCGCCCGCGCCGCACTGAGCAGCTCGGCTTCCACCGCTTCCTGGCCTACCAGCCGCGTAAACACTCCGGACATCAACGGCAACAGTAATGACAGCGGCCGACGTCTACCGGATGGCTACCATTTCGCGACAATTCCGTGACCTTTCCCGGTGTTTTGCCAGGTGCTGGCGACTTGCCGACGAAATTAGAGGTTTCCGACAAGTCCCCCCCGACCGATACGGTGGGCAGGTGGCTAACGGGGCAGCACTGCCCGGGCGAATCAACGGGTTCGTCCGGTGGGTGGTGCGCACCCCGTGGCCGCTGTTCTCGCTGAGCATGCTGCAGGCCGACATCATCGGCGCCCTGTTCGTGTTGGGTTTCCTGCGCTACGGGCTGCCGCCCCAGGACCGCGTCGAACTGCAGGACCTGCCCGCCCTCAACTTGGCCGTCTTCTCGGTGTCGCTGGTCGTCGTGGTGATCGCCGGCTGGGTGATCAACCTTCGGCTGCTGGTGCCGGTATTCCGCTGGCAGCGCCGCGACAACCTGTTGGGCGAGACCGACCCGGCCGCCACCGAGCTGGCCCGCAGCCGGGCGTTGCGGATGCCCTTCTACCGAACGCTGAGCAGCGTCGTGCAGTGGTGCATCGGTGGTGTGGTGTTCGTGCTGGCCAGCTGGACGGTGGCCAAGTACGCGGCGCCCGTGGTGGCGGTCTCGACCGCGCTGGGCGCCGCCGCGACGTCGATCATCGGCTACCTGCAGTCCGAGCGGGTGCTGCGGCCCGTCGCGGTCGCCGCGCTGCGCAGCGGCGTGCCCGAGAACGTCAAGGCGCCCGGCGTCATCCTGCGCCAGCTGCTGACCTGGACGCTGTCCACCGCCGTGCCGGTGCTGGCGATCGTGCTGGCGGTGGTGGCCGACAAGGCGTCGCTGCTGCATGCCACCCCGGAGCGGTTGTTCACCCCGATCCTGCTGCTGGCCCTGGCGGCGCTGGGCATCGGTTTCTTCAGCACGCTGCTGGTGGCCATGTCGATTGCCGACCCGCTGCGGCAGCTGCGCTGGGCGCTCTCGGAGGTGCAGCGGGGTAACTTCAACGCGCACATGCAGATCTACGACGCCAGCGAGCTCGGCCTGCTGCAGGCCGGCTTCAACGACATGGTGCGCGACCTGTCCGAGCGGCAGCGGCTGCGCGACCTGTTCGGTCGCTACGTCGGCGAGGACGTCGCCCGGCGGGCGCTGGAGCGCGGCACCGAGCTGGGTGGCCAGGAGCGCGACGTCGCGGTGCTGTTCGTCGACCTGGTCGGCTCCACGCAGCTGGCCGCCACCCGGCCGCCCGCCGAGGTGGTTCACCTGCTCAACGAGTTCTTCCGCGTGGTCGTCGACACCGTCGGCAAGCACGGCGGCTTCGTCAACAAGTTCCAGGGTGACGCGGCGCTGGCGATTTTCGGCGCGCCCATCGAACATCCCGACGCCTCCGGCGGTGCGCTGGCGGCCGCCCGCGAACTCCACGACGCACTGCTCCCGGTGATCGGGTCGGCGGAGTTCGGCATCGGGGTGTCGTCCGGGCGGGCCATCGCGGGCCACATCGGCGCGCAGGCCCGCTTCGAGTACACCGTGATCGGCGACCCGGTCAACGAGGCCGCCCGGCTCACCGAGCTGGCCAAGCTGGAATCCGGGCACGTGCTCGCCTCGGCGATCGCGGTCAGCGGCGCGCTGGACGCCGAGGCGCTGTGCTGGGACGTCGGTGAGGTGGTCGAGCTGCGCGGCCGCCGGGCCCCCACCCAGCTGGCCCGGCCGCTGAAGCTGGCGAGCCAGGTCGACGGACGGGTCACCAAGGCCGCCGCGAAGGCACCGTCTTCCGAGTCGATCGGCCCGGGCTACTAGCCGGGTCGGCTAGCTGCGCTTGGCGGCCTTTTTGGCGGCCGTCTTCTTGGCCGGCGCCTTACGAGTTGTCTTGCGGGCCGGGCGTTTTGCCGGACCGCGGGCGCGGCGGTCCGCCAACAGCTCGGAGGCGCGCTCGTCGGTAATCGACATCACGTCGTCGCCCTTGCGCAGGCTGGCGTTGGTCTCGCCGTCGGTGACATACGGCCCAAATCGACCGTCCTTGACCACCATTGGCTTGCTCGACACCGGGTCGGTACCCAGCTCACGTAGCGGCGGCGCCGAAGCACCTTGCCGCCCAGAGCGTTTCGGCTGCGCGTAGATCTGCAGCGCTTCGTCGAGCGTGACCGTGAACATCTGCTCTTCGGACGACAGCGAGCGAGAATCGGTGCCGCGCTTCAGGTATGGGCCGTAGCGGCCGTTCTGCGCGGTGATCTCTTCCTTGGACTCGGGGTCCACACCGACGACCCGGGGCAGCGACAGCAGCTTCAGCGCGTCCTCGAGCGTGACGGTCTGCAGGTCCATCGTCCGCAGCAGAGATCCCGTCCGGGGCTTCGGGCCGGTCGGCTTCTTGCCCTTCTTCGCGGGCGTCCCGGCCGCGCCGTCGTCGCCCTCGCCTTCGGGCTTGGGCAGGACCTCGGTCACGTACGGCCCGTAACGCCCGTCCTTGGCGACGATTTCGTGGCCGGTCTGCGGGTCGACGCCCAGCGAGCGGCCCTCCTGCGGGGTGGCGAAGAGTTCCTCGGCCACCTCGAGCGTCAGCTCGTCGGGAGTCAGCTCATCCTTCAGGTTGGCGCGCTGCGGCTTCGGCTCACCGTCGTCGCCGGTGATCGTGCGCTCCAGGTAGGGCCCGTTCTTACCCACCCGCACGTAGATGGTTCGCCCCTCGACATCGTCAAAGAGCTTGATGGAGTTGACTTCTCGCGCGTCGATGCCCTCGAGGTTGACGCCGACCAGCTTCTTCAGGCCGCCGGCGCGGGCCACCGAATCCTGCACGCCGTGATCGCCACCGAAGTAGAAATTGTTGAGCCAGTTGGTCCGCTGCTCGTTGCCCGATGCGATGGCGTCGAGCTCGTCTTCCATCGCCGCGGTGAAGTCGTAGTCGACCAGGCGGCCGAAATGCTGTTCCAGCAAACCGGTTACGGCGAACGCGACCCACGACGGCACCAGGGCGCTGCCCTTCTTGTGCACGTAGCCGCGGTCCTGGATCGTCTTGATGATCGACGAATACGTCGACGGGCGGCCGATTCCCAGCTCCTCGAGCGCCTTGACCAGGGACGCCTCGGTGTAGCGCGCGGGCGGGTTGGTGGCGTGCCCGTCGGGCGTGAGCTCCTGGGCGTCCAGCCGCTGGCCCTCGGTGAGGCGGGGCAGGCGGCGCTCGGCGTCGTCGGCCTCGCCACCGGCCAGCTCGTCGACGGTTTCCACATACGCCTTCAGGAAGCCGGCGAAGGTGATGGTGCGACCGCTGGCCGAGAACACAACGTCGCGGTCGCCGGATCGGCCGTTGATCCGCAGGCTCAGCGTGGTGCCACGGGCGTCGGCCATCTGCGAGGCGACGGTGCGCTGCCAGATCAGCTCGTAGATCCGGAATTCGTCGCCGTCGAGTTCGCGGCGCACCGCGTCCGGGGTGGCGAATGTCTCACCGGCCGGCCGGATCGCCTCGTGCGCCTCCTGGGCGTTCTTGACCTTGCGGGTGTACTGCCGCGGCGACGGGGAGACGTATTCCTCGCCGTAGAGCTGGCGCGCCTGGGTCCGCGCGGCGTCGATCGCCGAGGTCGACAGCGTCGTCGAGTCGGTACGCATATAAGTGATGTAGCCGTTTTCGTACAGGCGCTGGGCGATGCTCATCGTCCGCTCCGAGGAGAACCGCAGCTTGCGCCCGGCCTCCTGCTGCAGCGTCGACGTCATGAACGGGGCGTAGGGCCGCCGGGTATACGGCTTCTCCTCGACCGAGGCCACCGACAGCTGGGCCCCGCGCAGGCCGGCCGCCAGCGAGGTCGCATCGGCCTCGTCGAGCACGACGACCTCGTCGGCCTTGCGCAGCACGCCCAGCGAGTCGAAGTCGCGCCCGCTGGCCACGCGCAGGCCGTCTACGCCCGTCAGCCGGGCGGTGAAGGTGGGCGGCGCGGCGGCCGGGTCGGACACGCTGGCGTCCAGCTGGGCGATGATGTCCCAGTAGGACGCGCTGCGGAACGCCATCCGGTCGCGTTCGCGCTGCACGATGATGCGGGTGGCCACGGACTGGACGCGGCCCGCCGACAGCCGGGGCGCGACCTTCTTCCACAGCACCGGGCTGACCTCGTAGCCGTACAGCCGGTCCAGGATCCGCCGGGTTTCCTGCGCGTCGACCAGGTCGATGTCCAGGTCGCGGGGGTTTGCGGCGGCCTCGAGGATCGCGGGCTCGGTGATCTCGTGGAACACCATGCGCTTGACCGGGATGCGCGGCTTGAGGGTTTCCAGCAGGTGCCAGGCGATGGCCTCGCCCTCGCGGTCACCATCCGTTGCCAGGTAGAGCTCGTCGACGTCCTTGAGCAGGCCCTTGAGCTCGCTGACCGTGCTCTTCTTCTCGGGGCTGATGATGTACAGCGGTTCGAAGTCGGCGTCGACGTTGACCCCGAGCCGCGCCCAGGGTTCGGATTTGTACTTGGCGGGCACGTCGGCGGCGGCCCGCGGCAGGTCACGGATGTGCCCGCGCGACGACTCGACGATGTACCTGGACCCCAGGTAACCCGCCAGTTTGCGCGCCTTCGTCGGCGACTCGACAATCACAAGTCGCCGACGGCTGCCATTTCCGCTGCTGTCGCGGTCTAAATTCGGGTCAGCCAACTGCGCTTACGCTCCATCTCTTATCCCGGCCCCCACGAGACCGCCCTCAGGAAGAATGACAGGCGGACATCCGAAATTCCGGTGAAATTCAGATACGCCGGCGTTCCTTCCCGTCCGGGCACCTGACAATTTCGCACCCCTAGGCGGGCCTACGCAAACCGACTCACTGAAAACGCAGGTATTCACCTATCCGGGGTACCGGCCTACAACCGGGGCCACAGTGGCAACGCGTCCGCATCGTCGGGAGGCTCCCCTACGTTCTCTACCAGCCGCGATAGCCTTCGGCGGCCGGTAATCCGCAGGGCCGGGTGCCCGCCACGGGTCCCGATCAGGGTGGGCGCAATCCCAACGCGCATCAGCGCGGACGCCAACGGCGAGTGGGTGTCGGGCGCGTGCGGATCCAGGCCCAGCAGATAGTGGTCCCCCTCGGGGCCGCCGGCCGCGAGCGTCCACGCCCGCAGCTCGCGCGGCCCGGGCAGCCAGCGCGGCGGCACCGTCTTGACCGCCCCGCGCGTCCATTCCCTGGCGATCGTCGTCAGCGAGAGCTCGACCGCCGTGCGCACCAGGGGCGTGCCCTCCTCGGTGCGACTCATCTCGGGCACCATACCCGCTTCCCGGATCATGTCGGCCAGCCCTGAGGCGCGCCACAGCTGCTCCACGACGACGGAGAGCCGGGCGCCCTGCGCATCCGATGCGCCCACCCGCACCACCTGACCCGAGGCAGCCAGCACCCCACACAGATCGGCGACCGCGGGCGGCACCGATTCTGCTGTGAAGAAGGAAAGCTGGCTCACCTCAACGACAGTAAGCCAGGTCGTCAATCCCCGCCTTCGCCGCGTCCGGCGCGGCGGCGCTCAACGGCCAAGGGGCGAACTGAGGTTGCGTCAGCGTCAATTCCATTGAGTGTGAAAACCCCCCGCCTGGACCCGCTGGGCGGGACAGGACGGGGGGCTTCGTCGGAATCTGCTCGATCTAGACCGAGCGGACTCCGGTGGCCTGGGGGCCCTTAGGGCTGTGGCCGATCTCGAACTCGACCTTCTGGTTTTCTTCGAGGGTGCGGAAGCCCGAACCCTGGATCTCCGTGTAGTGGACAAAAACATCCGCGGAACCATCTTCAGGGGCGATAAAGCCGAACCCCTTCTCCGCGTTGAACCACTTCACAGTTCCCTGTGGCATTTCTCGATCTTTCCTTTTCTTCTGGGTGCGGGGCGCCGCCTTCCGATGCCCCGGGCGCCGAATACGACCGCCATACCTCGCAGAGTCGCCGGAACTTCGCCCGACCGATAACCTCGCAGGAACCGCGGCCGCAACGTTGTTCCTGCGAAGGTTTTGACACGAACACAGAAGCTGCGACCGCCAACAGTCAACCATGTTCATCGCGTCGGCGACAGACTTCGGTACCCGGCGGATTCTTGGAGGGTGCGACGTGGCCAGTTTCGGCAGCGACCTGCTCGCCGTGGCGCTCGCCGGTACAGCGACCGACGAGCGTCCGCTGCGCCACGTCGCCGAACTGCCCGCCCGCACTGGCAGAGCGCACAATTGGCCGACCTGGGCCGATCCGGATGTGATTCGGGCTTTCGCCGAACGCGGCATCAGTGACCCGTGGTCACATCAGGCGCAGGCGGCCGAACTGGCCTATTCCGGGCGCCACGTGGTGGTGAGTACCGGTACCGCGTCGGGTAAATCCCTTGCCTACCAACTTCCCGTCCTCAACGCGCTCGCGACCGATCCGCGCGCCCGGGTGCTGTATTTGTCGCCGACGAAAGCGTTGGGCCACGACCAATTGCGGGCCGCGCACGCGCTGACGGCCGCCGTCCCGCGCTTGGCCTCCCCGGATTTCGCGGTGGCGCCCACCGCCTATGACGGCGACAGCCCTACCGAGGTACGCCGCTTCGCCCGGGAGCGCTCGCGGTGGCTGTTCTCCAATCCCGACATGATCCATTTGTCGATACTGCGCAACCACCCCCGCTGGGCCGTGTTGTTGCGCGGGCTGCGGTTCATCGTCGTCGACGAATGTCATTACTACCGCGGCGTTTTCGGCTCGAACGTGGCGATGGTGCTGCGCCGCCTGCTGCGGCTGTGCGCGCGGTATTCGGCGTCGCCGACGGTGATCTTCGCCAGTGCGACGACGGACTCGCCGGGCACGACGGCGTCCGAACTCATCGGTCTCCCAGTCGAAGAGATCGTCGACGACGGTTCGCCGCAGGGCGCACGGACCGTGGCGTTGTGGGAGCCGGCGCTGCGCGCCGACCTCACCGGTGAGAACGGCGCCCCGGTGCGCCGTTCGGCCGGCGCCGAGGCCGCGCGGGTGATGGCGGACCTGATCGCCGAGGGCGCCCAGACACTGACGTTCGTCCGTTCCCGGCGCGCCGCGGAGCTGACCGCGCTGGGAGCCCAAGGGCGCCTGGACGATATCGCGCCGGAGCTGTCGTCGAAGGTGGCGTCGTATCGGGCCGGTTATCTCGCCGAGGACCGCAGCGCGCTGGAGCGTGACCTGGCCGAGGGCCGGCTGCGGGGACTGGCTACCACCAACGCGCTGGAGCTGGGTGTGGACATCGCCGGGCTGGATGCGGTGGTGCTGGCCGGTTTTCCGGGGACGGTCGCGTCGTTCTGGCAGCAGGCGGGCCGCTCGGGCCGTCGCGGCCAGGGCGCCTTGGTGGTGCTGATCGCCCGCGACGACCCCCTGGACACCTACCTGGTGCACAACCCGGCCGCGTTGCTGGACAAGCCGGTCGAGCGCGTGGTCATCGACCCCGGCAATCCGTATATTCTCGGGCCCCAACTACTCTGTGCAGCAACAGAATTGCCACTCGATGTCGCGGAGATCAGGGACCTGGAGGCAACGGATGTGGCCGACGGCCTGGTCGACGACGGGCTGTTGCGCCGGCGCGGCGACAAGTACTTTCCCGCGCCGGGCCTGGAACCGCATGGCGCCGTGGACATTCGGGGTTCGATCGGCGGCCAGGTCGTCATCGTGGAGGCCGACACCGGGCGGCTGCTGGGCAGCACCGGGGTGGGCCAGGCCCCGGCATCGGTGCACCCGGGGGCGGTGTATCTGCACCAGGGCGAGAGTTATGTCGTCGACTCGCTGGATCTCGACGAACAGATCGCGTTCGTGCATGCCGAGGATCCCGGCTATGCGACGTTCGCGCGCGAAATCACCGACATCGCACTGACCGGCACCGGGGAGCGCCTGACGTACGGCCCGGTCACCCTGGGCCTGGTGCCGGTCACGGTGACCCACCAGGTGGTGGGCTACCTGCGCCGGTTGCTCTCCGGCGAGGTGATCGACTTCATCGAGCTGCAGATGCCGCAACACAGCCTGTCCACGATGGCAGCCATGTACACGATCACACCGGAGGCATTGGAAGACAACGGGATTGACCTATCGCAGATTCCCGGGGCGCTGCACGCCGCCGAGCATGCCGCCATCGGGCTGCTGCCTCTGGTGGCCAGCTGCGACCGCGGCGACATCGGCGGCCTGTCGACCGCGATCGGTCCCGATCCGCAGGGCCTGCCCAGTGTCTTTGTCTACGACGGCCATCCGGGCGGCGCGGGATTCGCCGAACGCGGATTCCGGCAGGCCCGCACCTGGTTGAGTGCGACGGCCGCGGCCATCGAAGCCTGCGAATGCCCACGCGGCTGCCCGTCGTGCGTGCAGTCCCCGAAGTGCGGCAACGGCAACGACCCCCTGGACAAGGCGGGAGCCGTGCGGGTGCTTCGACTGGTCCTCGCGCAGCTGCCGTAGCTGTTGGGGCAATCCGGCGGATGGCGACCGACCCCTCGACGGTCGACCTCCACGGATCTGTCCCCGCTGGGAAAACGCCAGCGTGGGCGTAATGCGGCGAACGGTCGGACAACGCGACCCGTTCGCAGACCCCGACTAGGCGGGCGCAGCAGCAAACTACCAAGTCGGCGATGGCGTTTGCAAACACCTCGACGGCACGGCTGGCCACCAATCACGTCGCCGGCGGCCTTAAAATCGATCGCATGGCCCACGACTGGTTGCTCGTGGAGACGCTGGGGGACGAACCGGCTGTAGTCGCGCAGGGACGACAGCTGAAGAACTTGGTACCCATCACGACGTTCCTGCGCCGCAGTCCCCATCTCTCCGCGGTCCGGACAGCGATTGCCGAGTCGATGCAGACCGGACAGAGCTTGAGCAGCATCACCCCCAAGCACGACCGGGTGATCCGCACCGAGCCGGTGCTGATGTCCGACGGGCGCCTGCACGGCGTACATGTCTGGACGGGCCCACCCGACGAGGATCCACCCGAGCGACCGACGCCGGGCCCGCTGAAGTGGGACCTGACCCTGGGCGTGGCCACCGATACCCGCGAGTCGCTGGTCAACAGCGGCAAGAACCCCGAAGTCGAGGTCACCTTCGGCAGGGCGTTCGCCGAAGACCTGCCCAACCGCGAGCTCAATCCGAACGAAACCAAGGTCCTGGCCATGGCCGTTCGGGCCGAGCCTGGGCTAACCCTCTGCAGCACTTGGGATCTCACCGACTGGCAGGGCAACCCCATCCGCATCGGATTCGTGGGACGCAGCGCGCTGGAGCCCGGGCCGCACGGCCGCGACCACCTGGTCGCGCGCGCGATGAACTGGCGAGCCGAGCTCAAGGGCCCGGTGACCTCCACCGACGACCTGGCGCAGCGAATCCTCAACGGGCTGCGCGAGGCCGGCGTCCACCGGGCACTCGTCGACCTGAAGACCTGGACGCTGCTGAAGTGGCTCGACGAGCCGTGCACCTTCTACGACTGGCGCGGCGCCAACGCCGATACGCCGAAGGTTCATCCCGACGATCAGCGCCTGCTGAACTCGATGACCAAGGAGTTCAGCAAGGGTGCGACCAGCCGCGTCCTGCGGATGCGCGGCCACGACGCCGACTGGGTGCCGGTGCACGTCACGGTCAATCAGGTGGAGCTCGAGCCGGATACCTACGCCGGTCTGCTCTCGCTGCGGCTGCCCAGCGACGAGGAGATCGCCGCCGCGGGGTTGTCGGGCAACCCGGACTAGGGCGCATCGACCGGTCCGGCCCTCGCGGCGGCTCGCGCCGCACCGGCAACCGCGACGGGCACCTCGGTGGTGACGACGATGTCAAGATCGTCCACCCGGCATTGCACGCCGTCGACCCGCATCTCGCGCGCCACCGCCGTCGCACGCGCACACGCCGCCACGGCACCGGCCGGCAGCCGCGCCGCGGCGGCCAGCGCGGCCAGGTCGGCGGCCGCCTGCGCACGATGCCGCGCCACCACCGCCGAGCCGACGTATGCCCCGGCGCCGGTGACCCACAGCAGCACCGCGACCATGGCGGCCGCGACCACGGTTGCCGAGCCGCGCTCACCCCGGCGGCTCGGCTGCCGAGACCGCGCGGGCGCCGATGTCCAGCGCGGGCAGCAGGTTTGAGTGCGCCACGACGGTAGCGACCAGGAAGTCGCCGTCGCGGTGCACCTGGACCCGCGCCCCGCTGGGCGCGAGCCGACGCGCGGTGTCGACCGCCGCGTGTTCGTCCCCGCGCGCGGCCAGCCGCGCGGCCTCGCGGGCGGCGTCGACACAGCGAACCTGCATCGACACTGCCGTGATCCCGGCCAGGCACAGCACCAGCACCACGACCAGCGCGGCGATCCCCAGCGCCGCCTCCACCGTGCTCGCACCGGCACAGCCGGCTACACCTTGGTGTTGAGCGCGCGGCCGATGATGTTGGTCAACGCCGTCACGATGGAGTCGCCGGTGACGACGGTGTAGAGAATCGCGCCGAACGCGGCCGCCGCGATGGTACCGATGGCGTACTCGACCGTCGACATCCCCGACTCGTCGGTCGCCAGGATGGCGAGCCGCGCTATGGCCGTGCGAAACATGTTGATCACCAATGGTTCTCCCCTCTAATAGTTGTGTCACAACAGCCCCGACTGCAGGACGTCGCCGGCCAGCCCGGCCACCACCGGGACGATGCCCAGGCACACGAACGCCGGCAGAAAGCACACCCCGAGCGGGCCCGCGATCAACACCCCGGCACGTTCGGCCGCCGCGGTGGCCGCGTGCGCCGCGTCGTGACGGCACTGGTCAGCCAACTCGGCGACGCCGGCGGCCAGCGCCGCACCCGAAGACGCCGAACGACGTGCCAGCCGCAGCAGCGCATCGGTATGGACGTCGACCGCGCCGATCGCCAGTGACGGCGAAATCGACCACGCGGTAACAGGATCGGCGCCGAGCGCCAGCAGATCGGCGGCGCGCCGCAGCGCCAGGCCCAGCCGCGAGGGCGCGGAGGCGGCTGCCGCCGCCGCAGCGGTCGATACCGCCATTCCCGCGGTCAGGCACACTGCCAGCACGTCGAGGCTGGACGCGACGGCCAGCGGGTCCGCACCCCGCGCCGGCCGTGGCCGCTGCCGCGGTCCGGCGGTGCGTCCGGCTCGGGCCCGCACCACCGACGGGCCGGGCCCAATCCACAACGCGACGGCCAGCAACACCGACGCGGTGCTCATGTCCCCGCTTCCGCGCGCTCGGTGATCCGGTCCGACCACAGCAATCCCGCGCACGCCAGCGCCGAGCCCACCACCAGCAGCCAGCCGCCAGCGCCCCCGCCCAGCAGGAAGCTCAACGGCCTGGCCCCGATCAGCTGCCCGAGCAGCACGCCCAGCGCCGGCAAGCCGGCCAATATGGCCGCGGTGGCGCGCGCCCCGGCCATACCCGATGCGACGCGTACCGAGAACCGTTGCCGCTCAGCAATATCGCGCTGTGCGGCACGCATCAGCGTCGCGATCGCCAGCCCGTGGTCGGTGGCCAGCTGCCAGCACACCGCGAGTCGATCCCAATGCGCGGGCAGCGCCGACGATCGCTCGGCGGCCCGCAGGCCGGCCGTGACGTCGGCACCCAGCTTGGCGCGCGCGGCGACGGCATGCAGCGACGTCCCCACTGCGCCAGCGGTTTCGGCGGCGGCGATCTCGAAGGCGCGCACCGGGTGAGAGCCCACCCGAAGCTCGCCGACCAGGACGTCGAGCGCGGCCTCCAGGCTTCGGCCCTCGTCGACGGTGCGCCGCATCCGGCGACGGCGGCGATAGCGCGAACCGGCTGTCGCGGCGACGGCGAACAACGCGAGCGCCGTCGGCAGCGGTAGCAGCATGGCGGCGGCGAGCGCGCCCCCCGCCGCCATGCAGGCGGCCCCTTGTCGGCCGATCCGGGCCCGGCGCCAATCGGGGCCCACCGCGCCGAGCCGGCGCCGCGGCGATGAGGGAACGACCAGGAGCGCCGATGACAACGACAGCGCGGCGGCCGTGGCCCCGGTCATGCGGAGATCCGGGCTCGCAGCAGCCGATGCAGATCGGCCGCGTCGTCGGTCATCCCGCGGTCGGCGTGCCACGCCGTGACGGCCCGCACGCGTCCGTCGATCGGGCGCAGCACCGCGATCTCGGCCAGCCTGCGCCGGCCCCGTCGGTCGCGTCCGACGTGCAGCAGCACCTGGACCGCGGCGGCGAGTTGGCTGTGCAACGCGGCCCGATCCAGGCCGCCGAGGGCGCCCAACGCCTCCAACCGCGCGGGCACCTCGCCGGGACTGTTGGCGTGCACCGTGCCCGCGCCGCCGTCGTGCCCGGTGTTCAACGCCGCCAACAGGTCGACGACTTCGGCTCCCCTGACCTCGCCGACGACGATGCGGTCGGGCCGCATCCGCAGGGCCTGCCGGACGAGTTGGCGCACGGGAACCTCGCCCGCCCCTTCGACATTCGCGCACCGAGCGACCAGCTTCACCAGATGCGGGTGTCGCGGCGCCAGCTCGGCCGCGTCCTCGACGCAGACGATTCGCTCGCTGGCCGAGACGGCGCCGAGCATCGCCGCCAGCAGCGTCGTCTTGCCGGCGCCGGTTCCCCCGGACACCAGGAAGGCCAGCCGGGCGGCGATGATGTCGTGTACCAGCGCGGCGGCCCGGGAGTCGATCGCGCCCGCCGCGGTCAGGCCCGCGAGGTCCTGAGTCGCCGGCCGCAGGACCCGCAGCGACAGGCAGGTGCCGTCGGCCGCGACCGGCGGCAGCACCGCGTGCAACCGCACCGCGAACCCGCCGGCGCCGATCCCGGCCAGCTGGCCGTCGACCCAGGGCTGCGCGTCGTCGAGGCGCCGGCCGGCGGCCAACGCCAGCCGCTGCGCCAGACGCCGCACCGCCGCCTCGTCGGCGAATCGAATCTGGCTGCGCCGCAATCCGTTCCCATCGTCGACCCAGACCGCGTCGGGGGCGGTCACCAGGACGTCGGTGGTGCCGTCGGCGCAGAGCAACGGCTCGAGGATGCCGGCGCCGGTCAGCTCGGTTTGCAGCACCCGAAGGTTGGCGAGGACCTCGGTATCGCCGAGCATCCCACCGGACTCCGCACGAATGGCGGCGGCCACCACGTTGGGCCGCAGCGGGGTGGACTCGACGGCCAGCCGCTCGCGCACCCGTTCGATCAGCGAATCAGTCACGCCGCCTTGCCTTTCCGCTCAGGAGTCGCCCGGGGCAGCACGGCGAGCACCCGCCCGGCCGCCGCCGCGAGCGGCGACCGCCGCCCCACCCGCAGGCCACCATGTTCGAGCCGCTCGGCCAGCTGCGGCTGCGGCCTCATCGACGCCAGCAACGGCAGGCCGGTGATGTGGGCGACCTCGGCCGCCCGCAACCCGCCGGGAGACGGACCGCGGACGACCAGGCCGAGGTTGGGATTGCTCGCGGAAAGCACCGGGGCCATCGCCGCACTGGCCGCGCAGGCCCGGACATCACACGGGCTGACGACCACGACAAGGTCGGCGGCATCCATCGCGGACTGGGTGGCGTCGGTCAGCCGGCGGGGAAGATCGCAGACCACGGTCACTCCCCCACGCCGGCCCGCATCGATCACGGCGTCGACCGGGCCGGCCTCCAACTCGTAAGCGCTCCGGGTGCCGGACAGGAAGCTGACCCCGCGGTGGCGCGGCAACGCGTCGCGCACCGCCGACCAGACCAGGCGGCCGCCCTGCAAAGCCAAGTCGGGCCAACGCAGACCCGGTGTGGCCTCGCTGCCCATCAGCAAATCGATTCCGCCGCCCCAGGCGTCGAGGTCGACGAGCAGCGCATCGGTGGCGCCGAGCGCCAAAGCGACCGCGAACACCGAGGCGCCGGCACCGCCGCAGCCTCCGATCACGGCGACGACTTCGCCGCGCGCACCGTCGTCGCGCGCCGATTCCGCGGCCTCGGCGAGGGCGCGCACCAACCCGTCCTCCTGCTCGGGCAGGCGCAACACCTGCTGTGCGCCGGCCGCGATGGCCGCCGTCCAGGTCGCGGTCGTCGGCTCGATGACGGTCAACACGGTGACGTGCGCGCGCCGCGGCAGCGCCGCCCGTCCGCAGCGATCGGCCGCCGTCTCGTCGAGCACCACCGCCGCTGCGGCCGACCACGTCTTCCTGCTCACCGAAGACCCACGGGCGTGCACCACGCGAAAGCCGACGGCCGCGGCGACGCGGTCCAATTCCTCGCGCAACTGCGGGTCGGTCAGCACCGCCAGGACGCCGGGATCAGCCGTTGCGGGGGTGCGGGCGCTGCTGGTCACCACCCCACGGTGCGGGCCGTGACCTTGGCACACCAGTGCCAAAAGCTGGATTTGTGGATGGACGCTCAGGTGTGCGTAACGGCATCGGCCCGGCTAACACCCGGCCGCGCGATCGCGGCGGCCCCGCAACGTGGATTGACGGGCGCCAAGTCTGCAAATCTCGGGGAAAAAAGACCCCAGAAAAGGGACGACCCCCGCCAGGGGGGGAGGAGGCGGAGGTCGTCGTGCATCAGCCCCGGGGGGTCGGGCTGATACACCCTCGGCTCAGGCCGAGTAATGCTTACTATACACACGACAGTGGGAGGTGACGCAAGTTTCAGTTTTATTGAAAAATCACCGTGAGCCGCAAAAACACCGTCAATAACGCCAACCACAGTCGTCTGAGCGCTCGTTTTGGGTGCGATATCCCGGCCCCGTCCGGTTGCCGACCTATGCTGGGTCGGTGACCGTCTCCGACTCGGCCGCGCAGCAGCAAAGTGTGCCGGCCGCTGGTTCCAATGCCCGCACTGCGGCCTTCTTCGACCTGGACAAGACGATCATCGCCAAGTCCAGCACCCTGGCGTTCAGCAAACCGTTTTTCAACCAGGGACTGCTCAATCGGCGTGCTGTGCTGAAGTCCAGCTACGCCCAGTTCATCTTCCTGCTCTCCGGTGCCGACCATGACCAGATGGACCGGATGCGGACCCACCTGGCCAACATGTGCACCGGGTGGGACGTCGCCCAGGTGAAGTCGATCGTCAACGAGACGCTGCACGACATCGTCACTCCGCTGGTGTTCGCCGAGGCCGCGGACCTCATCGCCGCGCACAAATTGTGCGGCCGCGACGTCGTCGTGGTCTCAGCGTCCGGCGAGGAGATCGTCGCGCCGATCGCCCGGGCGCTCGGTGCCACGCACGCGATGGCGACCCGGATGGTCGTCGAGGACGGCAAGTACACCGGCGAAGTCGCGTTCTACTGCTACGGCGAAGGCAAGGTCGAAGCGATCCGCGAATTGGCGGCGCGCGAGGGGTATCCGCTGGAGCACTGCTACGCGTACTCCGACTCGATCACCGACATACCGATGCTCGAAGTCGTCGGCCACCCCAGCGTGGTCAACCCCGATCGGGGCCTGCGGCGGGAAGCCACCGAACGCGGCTGGCCGGTGCTGAGTTTCTCCCGGCCGGTGTCGCTGCGCGACCGCATCCCGGCCCCGTCGGGCGCCGCGATCGCGACGACGGCCGCGGTGGGCATCAGCGCGCTGGCGGCCGGCGCGGTTACCTATTCGTTGCTGCGCCGCTTCGCATTCTGACTCAATCTTTCTGACAGCAAACGATTTAGGCGCGATTTCGACTCCGCTTCGCAACATTCGCAGATTTAGGCCTTGCTGTGCTAAGGCACCAGGAGTACAAAGGAAACCACGGAAGCCCGGTTAGGCCTAGGTCGATCCGGAAGAGAAGGATCCATCTCCCGATCCGGGCGCCCAGCATGGAACCCGGCACCCACGCGGAGTCACAGCCGCGAAGATGGCAGAAGTGTTGCGGGCCTGCGTAATTGCGAAAATCAAGAGGCGTCGACGGCCCTTTGGGTGGGGCAGCAGCCGGTGATGTCGCAAGATCGCCGAGGCCAACCCACGCGACCCATAGTTGCACGCTTGGTAACCGAGTTCCGTGCTAGCGGGCGGTGGACCGAAGAAATTCGGGACGCCGCCCGCTCTACATTTTCCGGCAGGCGCTTAATTGTCGCGCTGGCTACTTCTTCGACTGGGCTTCGGCGATCGACCACGCCTCCTGTGCGCCGTCGCGCATCGCGTGGCAACAGAGCACCAGCCACCCCCCCAGGCCCTTTGGTGTGCCGTCGGCGAATCCGAGTGCCGCATCGCGATATTCCGCGGGCTTGCGCATCCAGCGCACCTCGGGCACGCCCAGCCCGTGTGGGTCCAGTCCACTGGCGATCGTCACCAGCCGCGACACCCCACGTGCCACCACGCCGTCGGCGCTGCCAAACGGCTTGAGCGTCAGCAGTTCCCCGTGCGCCACGGCGGCAACCACCGGAGCCGGCGCCGCCGTGGCGCCGGTCACCAGTTCGGCGAGCAGCTCCAGCCGCGGCCCCACCTGGGGATCGGCCCGCGGGCGGCCCAGCTGATCGTCGCCGACCTGGTCGGCCGCCGCCAGCATGTGCAGGCGGGCCAGCGCCTGCAGCGGCGCCCGCTGCCAGACGCCGACCAGCGCGCCCCCGCCGCCCTCCAGTGCCTGGGCCACGCGCAGGGCGCCGCCGAACACCGGGTCACCGACCGGGTCCGGCAAGTCTTCGAGCCGCGCGGGGCCGCCGTCGAGAACCGAGGAGGCGCGCGCCGCCCGCCACGCGGCCTCGGCCGCCGACGCGGGCCAGCCCCTCAGGTTCGCCCGGTGCCGGTGCGCCCGGCCCAGCGCATCGCGGGCCTCGTCGCTCGCCTCGGCGACGCCGGGCAACTCCATCAGCGGGGCCAGTGGGTCAGCGCTCACAGGTTGCCAACCTAATCGATGGTCGCGACCCGCCGCGCCCGGCTTCGCCGCGCTTGCGATCACTCCTAATCGATGGTCGCGACGCGCCGCGCTTGCGATCGCTCCTATCGGGGCGGCGTGGGCGCGCCGGGAATGGCATCCAGCAGTTGGCGGGTGTACTCGTGGCCGGGGCGAGTGAACAGCGCCTCGGTGGCGGCCCGCTCGACGACCCGGCCGGCGCGCATCACCAGCACGTCGTCGGCGATCTGCCGGATCACGGCCAGGTCGTGGCTGATGAACAGGTAGGTCAGCCCCAGCTCGGCCTGCAGCTCGGCCAGCAGGTCCAGGATCTGCGCCTGCACCAGGACGTCGAGCGCCGACACCGCCTCGTCGCAGACCAGCACCTGCGGCCGTAACGCCAGCGCCCGGGCGATCGCCACCCGTTGCCGTTGGCCGCCCGACAGTTCGCGGGGCAGCCGGCCCAGCATCGACGACGGCAGCGCCACCTGATCGACGAGCTCGCGCACCGCCTTCTCGCGGTGCCCGCGGTCGCCGATCCGGTGGATGCGCAGCGGCTCCTCGATGGCGCGGAACACCGAGTACAGCGGGTCCAGACTGCTGTACGGATTCTGGAACACCGGCTGCACGCGGCGGCGAAACGCCATCGCCTGGGTGTGGTCCATCGCGGTGACGTCCTGGGTGCCATCGAAAACCACTGTGCCCGAAGTGGGTTGCAGCAACCCCAGCACCATGCGCGCGACGGTGGACTTGCCCGACCCGGATTCGCCGACGATCGCGAGGGTGCTGGCGCGGCGCAGCCCAAACGACACGTCATCGACGGCGCGGAACTCCGCGCGCCGCCACGGCGAAGCGCGCGACTCCGAATACACCTTGGTCAGCCGCGAGGCGACGAGGATGTCGTCCTCGCCGGTCGCCGGTTCGCGCGTTCGCGGCGCGGTCACGGTGAGCGACGGGGCGGCAGCCACCAGCTTCCGGGTGTACTCGTGCTGCGGCTTCCGCAGAATCGACTGTGCCGCACCCGATTCCACCACCACCCCGCGATGGACGACCACCACGGACTCGGCACGCTCGGCGGCCAGGGCCAGGTCGTGGGTGATCAGCAGCAGCGCGGTGCCCATCTCGTCGGTGAGGTGCTGCAGGTGGTCGAGCACTTGGCGCTGAACGGTGACGTCGAGCGCCGACGTCGGCTCGTCGGCGATCAGCAGCTGCGGCCTGCCGGCCAGGCCAATGGCGATCAGCGCGCGTTGACACATGCCGCCGGACAGCTGGTGCGGGTACTTCCCCGCCTGCTTGGCCGGCTCGGGCATGCCGGCCTCCGCGAGCAGTTCCACCGCCCGCCGGCGCGCGTCGCGGCCATCAGTGTTGGCGCGCAACGCTTCACGGATTTGAAAGCCGACCTTCCACACCGGGTTGAGGTTGGCCATCGGGTCCTGGGGCACGTAGCCGATGCGGCGGCCCCGGATGGACCGAAGCAACTTGCGGTCGGCCGACGTGATGTCGAGTCCGTCGAACACGATGCGGCCGTTGGTGATTCGGCCGCCGGGCGCGAGCAGACCGAGGACCGCGGCCGCGGTGGTCGACTTCCCCGACCCCGATTCACCCACGATCGCGACGGTCTGCCCGCGCATTACGCTGAGGTCCACACCGCGAACGGCCGGGGCATGGTCGCCGAAGGTGACCTCGAGGCCCTGCACCGACAGCAGGGGCAACGGCGCGCTCATGCCCGCCACGCCCGTGACGCCGGATCGAGGGCGTCGCGCAACGCGTCGCCCATCATCATGAACGCCAGCACCGTGATCGCCAATGCGCCAGCGGGATAGAACAGGATCGGCGAGCCCGCCCGCAGCCGCGTCTGCGCCAGGTTGATGTCGCCGCCCCACGACACCACCGAGGGCGGCAGCCCGACCCCAAGGTAGGAAAGCGTCGCCTCGGTGACGATGAACGCGCCCAGCGCGATCGTGGCAACCGCGATCACCGGCCCCAGCGCGTTGGGCAGGGCGTGTCGCAGCAGGATCTGAAAGCGGCTCAGGCCCAGCGCTTTAGCGGCGAGTACATAATCGCTCGCCCGCACCTCGAGCACCGCGCCGCGGGCGATCCTGGCGATCTGCGGCCAGCCGAACAACGCAAGAATGGCGATCACCGTCCACACCGTGCGGTGGCGGGTGACCTGCATCAGCACAATCGCGGCCAGCAGCAACGGGATTCCGAAGAACACGTCGGTGACGCGCGAGACCAGCGCGTCCAACCAACCGCCGTAGAAACCGGCCAGCGCGCCCAGCGCGCCGCCGACGAGGAACACCGCCAGGGTGGCGCCCAGCCCGACGGTGACCGACGCCCGCGCACCGTAGACGGTGCGCGCGTAGATGTCGTGGCCCTGCAGGTCGGTGCCGAACCAGTGCGCCGACGACGGGCCGAGCATGCTTTGGCTGGGGTCGGCGTAGTTCGGATCGGCGCCGGTGAACAGCGCCGGGAACAGCGCGACCAGCACGACCAGCAGGATCAGCGCGGCGGCGACGGCGAACTTCGGGCGCCGGTGCAGCTTGCGCCACGCCTCGCCCCAAAAGCCAGAGTGCTCAGCCATAGCGAATCCGTGGGTCCAGGGCCGCATACAGCAGGTCGACCATCAGGTTGGTGAGCAGATAGATCATGACGAGCACCGTCACGATCGACACCACCGTCGGCGCCTCCTGCCTGGTGACGGCCTGGTACAGCACGCCGCCGACGCCGTGGATGTTGAAGATGCCCTCCGTCACGATGGCCCCGCCCATCAACGCGCCGAGGTCGGCGCCCAGGAATGTCACCACCGGAATCAGCGAATTGCGCAGGATGTGCACCGAGACCACCCGCGGCCGCGACAGGCCCTTCGCCGTCGCGGTGCGCACGTAGTCGGCATGCGCGTTGGCGGCCACCGCCGAGCGGGTCAACCGCACCACGTAGGCGAACGAGATGGAACCCAACACCACGCCGGGCAGCAGCAGCCGAGCGAAACTGGCGCGCTCGCCCACCGTGACCGGCGCGATGCCCAGCCGGATTCCGAACACGAACTGCGCCAGAAAGCCCAACACGAAAATCGGGATCGCGATGATGAGCAATCCGGTGATCAGTACCGTCGCGTCGAAGATTCCGCCCTCCCGCAGCCCGGCGATCACGCCGAATCCGATGCCCAGCACCGCCTCCACCACGAAGGCGATCAGCGCCAGCCGCAGCGTGACCGGAAAGGCATGTGCCAGAACGTCTCTGACCGGCAGCCCGGAATACGCGCGGCCAAGGTCGCCGTGCAGCACGCCGCCCAGGTAACGCAGGTACTGCACCAGGAACGGATCGTCGAGGTGGTAGCGGGCCCGTAGCTGCGCGGCCACCGCCGGGGTCAGCGGACGATCGCCGGCCAGCGCGGCCAAGGGATCACCGGGCAACAGGAACACCATCGCGTAGATCAGCAGGGTGGCGCCGAGGAAGACGGGCACCATGATGGCGGCTCGGCGCGCGATGTAGGAGCCCATGTCAGGCCTTGGCGATGTTCTCGTAGTCGGGCAGCCCGTTCCAGGTAACCCTGACATTGCTCACATGCGCCGACCATCCGACCACACTGATGTAGTACCACAGCGGCACGGCGGGCATGTCGTGCAACAGGATTCGCTGTGCGGTGTTGACCAGCACGTCCGCCTCGTGCAGGTTGGGCGCGGCCTCGGCGGTGGTCAGTGCGGCGTCGAACTCGCGGCTGGAGTAGCCGACGTCGTTGGAACCCGCGCCGGTGGCGTACAGCGGGGCGAGGAACTCGATCATCGACGGGTAGTCGCCGATCCAGCCGGCACGGAAGGCGGTGTCGATGGTGCGGTTGGTGATCTGGGTGCGAAACCCCGCGAAGGTGGGCTGCGGGGCTCCCACGGCATCGATGCCCAGCACGTTCTTGATGCTGTTGGCCACCGCATCCACCCATTCCTGATGGCCGCTGTCGGCGTTATAGGCGATGGCGTAGCGTCCGCTCCAGGGCGCGATCGCGTTGGCCTGGGCCCAGAGTTGCCGGGCCCGATCGGGATTGAAGTCCAGCGCCTCGTTGCCCGGGATGTGTGGATCGAATCCCGGCAGCGAGCTGGCGGTGAAATCGCTTGCCGGACTGCGTGTCTCGTTGAAGATCTGCTTGCAGATCTGTGGGCGGTTGATGGCCGCCGACAACGCCAGCCGGCGAAGCCGGCCTTCCTCGCCGCCGAAATGCGATAGCCGCAACGGGGTGTCGAGCGACTGGCTGACCGCGACGGGCCCACTGGCGGCGTTGCCGCCCAGGTCCCGCTTGTAGATCGTCAGCGCGCTCGACGGGATCGTGTCCAGGACATCGAGATTGCCGGACAGCAGATCCGCGTAGGCGGTGTCCAGGTTCGCATAGAACTCGAACCGCAGGCCCTTGTTATGGGGCTTGCGGTTGCCGTGGTAGCCAGGGTTGGCTTTGAGGTCGATCTTGACGTTGTGCTCCCAGGCCGGCCCGTCAGGACTGTCGGCCAGCTGATACGGGCCGTCGCCGACGGGGTTGCGGCCGAAGGCAGCCATGTCGCGAAACGCTATGTCGGGCAGGGGATAGAACGCGTTGTGCCCCAGTCGCAGCGCGAAGTCGACGGTTGGCGCCCGCAGGCGCACGGTGAATTCCAGGTCGCTGACGACCCGCAACCCGGACATCGTGGTCTGCTTGGGGGCGGGCCCGGCGACGTCGTCGAAACCCTCGATCGGGCTGAAAAAGTCCTGCTGCAGTTGGGCATTGGTGCTCAGGGCGCCGTAATTCCACGCGTCGACGAACGAGTGGGCCGTCACCGGCGAGCCGTCGGTGAACGTCCAGCCCGGTTTGAGCGTGATCCGGTAGTTGACGTTGTCGGTGGTCTCGACCGCCTGCGCCACCTCCGGCCACGGCTTGCCGTCGGCGTCATAGGACACCAGGCCGGCGAACAGCCGGTCCAGGATCCGCCCGCCTAGGCTGTCGTTGGTGCCGGTCGGAATCAGCGGGTTGGGCGGCTCGCCGCCGTTGACCACCACGACGTCGGGGCTGAGCATCCCGCCGCCGCAGCCGGCCAGCGACGCCACCGCCAGCATGGTGGCGGTGAGCGGGGCCGTCAGTGCCCGCGCGGCCCGCGTCCGACGCATGACAGCGACCCTAGAGCCTGCGCGGGCGACGGCCCCGCAAGGGCGGCTGCGCGGCGCAGGTGAAGTACGTCTGCCGGCGTTTGCGACCTAGGATTTCGCCATGGGGGTTTCGGTTCTCGCCGCGGGCGGCCCCGGCTATGTGGCCGGTCAGTTGGCCTTCGACTTCGGCATTCCCCTGATCGGATTGGTCTGCCTGATCATCGGCCTGCGGGAAAGTGCCCGCAGTCGCCGACAACAGCGTCCCGCCTACCCCGCCTACCCGTACCCGCCGGGACCGCCGCCGATGGGGTACCCGGGCGCGGGATACCCGGGCCCGTACCCGCCTCGGCCGTACCCGGGATACCCGCCCTATCCGCCACCACCACCACCGCGCCCCAAGGGCAAGTCGGGCACCGCGCTCATCATCATCGGCGCGGTGCTGCTCACGTTCGGAATCCTCGGCAACGTCGTCCGGGTTGCCGGCGACATGGCGGGCAAGTCGCACCGCGGCGCGTCGGACACCTCGATACAGGTGGGCGAATGCATCACCCAAAAGGCATACCTCGCAAGGTCATTCGGCTCTGGCCCAGCGAACAACTGCTCCGATCCGGCCAACATCGATGAGCTCGTATACAAAAGCGATACTCGACAAACGTGCCCGGACGGCAAACGCGAACACTCCCTTTATGACTGGTTCGCCGACGGATCCACCATCCTGTGCTTTGCCATGAACCTCAAACAAGGCGACTGCTACCTGGCTACAGGCGATATGCAGAATCCGAGCCTGAGCTATGGCGACTGCACTGACGATCGGCAGGTGTTGATCAAAGTTGTCCAGCGCATCGACGGGAGCGCGGACAAGATGCAATGTCCGACGGACACCAAGGGGATCAGCTATCCCGACCCCGCCCGCGTTTACTGCCTCGCGCGGGCCGGGACTTAAGCGTCAGCCGGCGGTGACGGGATGCACCTGCAGTTCGCAGGCATCGATGGTGGCCGGCACGGTGAGCACGATGATCGTGTTGGGTGGATTGACCCGCAGCTCGGAGTAGCTGGCGCACTGGTCGCCCTTGGCGTCGGTGGCCATGCCCTCCACGACGGCCTGCCCCTGGTCGGCCAGCGAGAGGGTGACGGTCGGCGGCGCGTCGACGTCATTCGGCAGGCCGCCCATGTACCCGCGCAGCGTCGGCTTGGCGTGAATGTCCGGGCCGCCGGCGCCGGACTCGACGGACGGGTAACCGGTGAGCGTGCACGCCTCCGCGCCGCCGGCGAGGCTGAACGTCAGCGTCACCGCGCGGTGGCCCACGGCGGCCTGCGCCGGGGCGGCCGTCACGGCGACTTGCTCCGACCGGCACGGCGCCGGCTGGTCGCCGGCCTCCGGCGGCACTGCCCACGCGTGCGGTCCCAGCGCGGCGGCGACGGCGTAACTCGTTGCGGCTGCGGCAAAGCTGAGAAGTAGTCGGTGGGGGCGCTGTCCTCGGCGTACCTGCACACCGGGAATTATGCGTTACTTCGGTGCGCTTTGCCTCCGTATTCGCGAGGACGGGCCGCGCCGGCAGGGCTAGGCTCTCAAACGGTTGCCGAGCTACCACGCGACCGCAAGCGGCAGCGCCTCGACCTAGGAGAGAAGCCAGTGACCGCCACCCACACCGAAGGCCCGTCGTCGTACCCGCCCCCGGCCCACTTCGTCGAGCAGGCCAACGCCCGCGAGGGGATCTACAGCGAAGCCGACGCGGACTGGCTGGCCTTCTGGGCCAAGCAGGCCAACCGCCTGTCGTGGGCGAAGCCGTTCACCGAGGTGCTGGACTGGTCGGAGGCGCCGTTTGCCAAGTGGTTCGCGGACGGCAAGCTCAACGTCGCGTACAACTGCGTGGATCGCCACGTCGAGGCCGGCCATGGCGACCGGGTCGCCATCCACTGGGAGGGCGAACCCGTCGGCGACAGCCGCGACCTGACCTACGCCGATCTGCAGGCCGAGGTGTGCAAGGCGGCCAACGCGCTGACCGACCTCGGTTTGACGGCCGGCGACCGGGCCGCCATCTACATGCCGTTGATCCCGGAGGCCGTGGTCGCGATGCTGGCCTGCGCGCGGCTGGGCGTCATGCACAGCGTCGTGTTCGGCGGCTTCACCGCCAAGGCACTGCGCGCCCGCATCGCCGACGCCCAGGCCAAGGTGCTGATCACCGCCGACGGCCAGTTCCGGCGCGGCAACCCGGCACCGCTCAAGGACGCGGCCGACGAGGCGGTGGCGCCGGGGCCCGACGGCCCCAGCCCGGTCGAGAAGGTTCTGGTGGTGCGCCGCACCGGAATTGACGTGTCGTGGGACGACGACCGCGACGTGTGGTGGCACGACGCCGTGGACTCCGCGTCGCCCGAACATGACGCGCAGCCCTTCGACGCCGAGCAGCCACTGTTCCTGCTGTACACCTCGGGCACCACCGGCAAGCCCAAGGGCATCGTGCACACCAGCGGCGGCTACCTGACCCAATGCAGCTACACCGCGCACGCCATCTTCGACTTCAAGCCCGACAGCGACGTGTTCTGGTGCACCGCCGACATCGGCTGGGTCACCGGCCACACCTACGGCGTCTACGGCCCGCTGTCCAACGGCATCACCGAGGTCCTCTACGAGGGCACGCCCGACAGCCCGGACCGCAACCGGCACTTCCAGATCATCGAAAAGTACGGTGTCACAATCTATTACACGGCTCCGACGCTCATTCGCACCTTCATGAAATGGGGCCGCGAGATCCCCGACGCCCATGACCTGTCGAGCCTGCGGCTGCTGGGCTCGGTCGGCGAGCCGATCAACCCCGAGGCGTGGCGCTGGTATCGGGAGGTCTTCGGCGCGGGCAGCCTGCCGGTCGTGGACACCTGGTGGCAGACCGAGACGGGTTCGGCGATGATCTCGCCGCTGCCCGGAATCGCCGCTGCCAAGCCGGGTTCGGCGATGACACCGCTGCCGGGAATCTCGGCGAAAATCGTTGACGACCACGGTGATCCGCTGCAGCCCGATCCCGACAACGCCAAGAACATCAGCGGGTACCTGGTGGTGGACCAGCCGTGGCCGTCGATGCTGCGCGGCATCTGGGGCGACCCCGATCGGTACCGGGACACCTACTGGTCGAAGTTCGCCGACAAGGGCTACTACTTCGCCGGGGACGGCGCGCGCTTCGACCCCGACGGATCGATCTGGGTGCTGGGCCGCATCGACGACGTGATGAATGTGTCCGGACACCGGATCTCCACCTCCGAGGTGGAGTCGGCGCTCGTCGGGCACTCCGGTGTCGCCGAGTCGGCCGTCGTGGGTGTCACCGACGAGACCACCGGCCAGGCCATCTGCGCGTTCGTCGTGCTACGCGGGAGCTACGAGGCGCATGACGGGACCATCGACGAGCTGCGCGCCGAGGTGGCCCGGGAGATCTCGCCGATCGCCAAGCCGCGCGAAGTCCATGTGGTGCCCGAGCTGCCGAAGACCCGCAGCGGCAAGATCATGCGCCGGCTGCTGCGCGACATCGCCGAAAACCGTGAGCTCGGGGACACCTCGACGCTGCTGGACCCCGGCGTGTTCGACGCGATCCGGGCGGCCAAGTAGCTCAGGCCGGTATCGGGACGAATCCCGCGCCGGGCCGGTGCTTGGCGTTGATGTCGGCCAGAGCCGCGCTGAACGACATCACCACGGCCGGAGTGTGCAGCGGGATGTACTTGATGACGCAGGTCGGCAGGTTGTCGCTGAACGCGCCGTGGATCATCCCGACCAGCAGGTTGTCGACCGTCACCGGGCCCCCGGAGTCGCCCGGCCTACCGCAGACCTGCATGACGATGGTTCCCGGATCCTGGCCCGGCCCCCAGGTGACGCCGCACGAATTACCCGTGGTGCGGCCCTGCTTGCAGGCGATCTGACCGAACACCGGGTCGGGACCGACGCCGTTGATCACGAAGCCGTTGTAGTTGGCCACGGGCGCCACCTTGGCGGGATCGAACTTGATCACCGCGTAGTCGAGGGCGTCGTTGCCGGAGACCATGACGCCCAGCACCCCCCTGCCCTCGGCGGCCTCGGCGGCGACCTGCGCGCCCGGGCCACCGCAGTGCGCGGAGGTGAAACCGATCAGCTCGCCGGCGGCATCGCCGCCGATGGTCGTCAGGGTGCACATGGTGTCCCCGTTGATCACGATGCCGGCCCCGCCGCCCATCGGAACCCTGTCGTCGGCAACGGCCCGGCCCGGCGCGCACTGCAGCATCAGCAGCATGGCCACCAGCGCCGCGACGAAGCAGCGATGCGCGTTCCGCACAACGAAACTCCCGTCAGCTGGCCGAATGTCGGAGAACAGCTGCGCCAGTCTAAATGATCATCGGGGCACCCGCCGGGGTGCGAAGGGCGGCGCCGTCGAAACTTCGGGTCCGTCGCCTGTCGGGCTGCGGCGCCCTCGGCTGGCCTCGTCTGACACCGCGACACATGGCAACATAAGGCCACGACGGCAATCGACCGGAGAGGACCGTCTGTGAGTAACGACCGCACCAACGGCGTGCCCAGCACGCTGACCACGATCCCGTTGGCCGACCCGCACGCCGGGCCCGCTGACCCGTCGATCGGTGACCTGATCAAAGAGGCGACCACCCAGGCCTCCACCCTGGTACGCGCCGAGGTCGAGCTTGCCCGCGCCGAGATCACGCGCGACATCAAGAAGGGCCTGACCGGCAGCGTCTTCTTCATCGCCGCGCTGGTCGTGCTGTTCTACTCCACCTTCTTTTTCTTCTTCTTCCTCGCCGAGCTCCTCGACAACTGGCTATGGCGCTGGGTGGCTTTCCTCATCGTGTTCGCGATCATGGTCGTGGTCGGGGCGGCGCTGGCGCTGCTGGGTTGGCTGAAGGTACGCCGGATCCGCGGGCCGCGAGAGACCATCGAATCGGTCAAGGAGACACGCAACGCGCTGACCCCGGGGCACGATAAGCCGGCGGCCGCCAAGCTCACGGCGCCGCCCGCCACTCCCCCCGCCACAGATCCCTCGGGTTGGTAGATGTCCGCGCCCGATCCGTCGGCGATCCGCATCGACGGGCCGTGGCGACATTTGGATGTGCACGCCAACGGCATCCGGTTCCACGTCGTCGAGGCGCTCCCGGCTGATCAGGACGCGGCCACCCCGGTCACATCGCGCCCCCTGGTCATCCTGCTGCACGGGTTCGGGTCGTTCTGGTGGTCCTGGCGCCATCAGCTGCGCGGGCTGACCGGTGCGCGCGTGGTCGCGGTCGACCTGCGCGGCTACGGCGGCAGCGATAAGCCGCCCCGCGGCTACGACGCCTGGACGATGGCGGGCGACACCGCCGGACTCATTCGCGCACTTGGACATTCGTCGGCAACGCTGGTTGGCCACGCCGACGGTGGACTGGCCTGCTGGACCGCCGCGCTGCTGCACTCACGGCTGGTGCGCGGCATCGCGTTGATCAGCTCGCCGCACCCGGCCGCGCTGCGCCGGTCCACCCTGACCCGCCGCGATCAGGGTTACGCCCTGCTGCCCACCCTGCTGCGCTATCAGGTGCCGCTGTGGCCGGAGCGGCTGCTGGCCCGGGACGACGGGGCGGAGATCGAGCGCCTGGTCAGCAGCAGAAGCTGCGCCAAATGGGTTGCCTCCGAGGACTTTTCGCAGACCATCGGCTACCTGCGCACGGCGATTCAGATCCCCGGTGCCGCACACAGCGCGCTGGAGTATCAGCGCTGGGCGGTGCGCAGCCAGCTGCGCGGCGAGGGACACCGGTTCATCAAATCGATGTCACAGCAACTCGGTATGCCGCTGCTGCACCTGCGCGGTGACGCCGACCCGTACGTGTTGGCCGACCCGGTCGACCACAGCCAGCGCTACGCGCCGCAGGGACGTTACCTATCTATCGCCGACGCAGGGCATTTCAGCCACGAAGAAGCGCCCGACGAGGTCAACAAGCATCTGATGAGGTTCCTCGAACAAGTGCACGGGCCGCGGGTCAGCTGACGCAGACCCCGGTGGCCACCTGTTGCGTGTCACCGATTCGGGACAGCTGACCGGCCACCTCGTCGGCGGTCAACACGAAGCCGGTGTCGGGGTCGTCGACGGCGGCGCCGAACACCACGCCGAGCACGTGGCCGCTCATGTCGATCAACGGCCCACCCGAATTCCCTTGCTCCACATTGGCTCTGATGGTGTACACGTCGCGCGTCACCGGCGCGGGGTCCCGGTAGATGTCGGGACCGCTGAGCTTGATGGCCTCCCGGATGCGGGCCGGGGTCGCGGTGAAGTTGCCGCCGCCGGGATAGCCCAGCACGACGACGTTGGCCCCGGTCTTCGCCTCGGTCTCGGCGAAGGCCAGCGGCTGCGGCGGCAGGTTCGGGACGGCAAGGATGGCGATGTCGACCGACGGGTCGTAGGACACCACGGTCGCGTCCAGCGGGCTGCCGCTGGCGTAGATCTGCACGCTGCTGGACCCGGCGACGACGTGCGCGTTGGTCATCACCCGATCGGGCGCGATCACAAATCCGCTGCCCTCCAACACTTTCTGGCAGCTGGGCGCGACACTGCGCACCTTGACGACGCTGGGCGCGACGGAGGTGACGACGGGATTGGTGGACAGGGCCGGGTCCGGTGAGGCGACCGGGATCACCGGGGTGCGGCTGAAGGGTTCCAGCACCGCGGGCAGACCGGAAGTGTTCAGCAGGGCCGAAAGTCGCTTGGGCACCGTCTTGAGCCACGGCGGCGCCACCTCGTTGACCCGGGCCAGCACCCGCGAACCCCGCACTGCCGCAGCAAGTTCAGGTTGATCCTTCGACTGGGTCAGCGGCGTGGCCAGCAGCCAGGCCGCGGTCAGCACGACGACCAGCTGGACTCCCACGCCGATCACCGAGTCGACGGTCCGGATGGTGCGGCTGTGGATCGCGCCGCGAACGGCCCGTCCCAGCACCACGCCGGCGACCTCGCCGACGACGACCAGCGCCAGGATCAGGAACAGGGCGGTGAACAGCTTGGCGCGCGGGGCGGCGATGTGGCTGACGATGTGCGGCGCCAGCAGCACGCCCGCGATCGCGCCGAGCAGCACCCCGATGAACGAAAACAGCGAACCCATCGCCCCGGAGCGCCAACCCGAGATGGCCGCGATGAACGCGACCGCCAGCACCGCGACATCGAGCCACTGGGAAGGCGACATGGTGTTCATTGCGCGCCGCCGTCGTCGCCGACCAGCTTCATCGCGTCGTCCAGCTCGCGAAGGTCGTCGGTGTCCCAGGGCTGCGCCCAGCCCGCGACGTCGAGAACCGCAGAGATCACCTGGCCAGTGAATCCCCAAACCAGCATCTGATTCAGCAGAAACGCCGGACCGGCCCACCGATGGCCGAGATCGCCGCGGTACACCATCAACCGGTTCTCCGGATTGATGAAGGCGCGCACCGGAACCCGCGACACGATCGCCGTCTCGCCCTGGTTGACGACGGCCACCGGCCCGGGGTCCGGCGAATACGCCAGCACCGGGACGACCTCGAACTGCGACGGCGCGATGAAGGTCCGCTCCATGGTGACCAGCGGATGCAGCCGGTCGACGTCGATCCCGGTCTCTTCGTTGGCTTCCCGCAGCGCCGTGGCGACCGGTCCGTCGTCGCCGGGGTCGGAGGCCCCACCGGGGAACGCCGCCTGACCAGCGTGGTGTCGCAGCGTCGAGGCGCGCACGGTGAGCAGCAGGTCGGCGTCGTCGGGCACACCGCCGTCGGCGGGGCCGGCTTCCGGGCCGGAGAACAATACGAGCACGGCGGCCTCACGCTGGTCGCCCGGTCCGGAGGCGTCGGCCCTGGCCGCGGTCACCATCTCCCAGACGTCCGGCGGCAGCCGGCGCCGCAGCGCCTCGGGGATCTGACCCACGTTGTCCACTAAGGGACGCAGCCAGGGCGGGCACACGTCAGGCGTCAGAGGAAGCCGCGCGCGGGTGGGGGTCCCTCCCGCTTGCGGGGGCATACCCCCAGCACTCACCGGCGCCTCCTTGTCGGGTCCACCCGCCCAGCCTGTCTCGGGCTGCCAAGCCGGCTCATCAGTCGTGTCCGACCGCCGCCGCGATCTCGTCGGCACTTGCGAAATCCCGCAGCAGCGTCTGCGCAACGCTACCGTCCGACCGCAGGACCACGGTCGCGGGCACCACGTTTGCGACCCGCAATGCGGCGGCGATCGAGCGCCGGCCGTCCTGCAGCGTGGGCAGCCGAACCCCCAGTTCGGCCAGCCTCAGCAACGCGGCCGTTTCGTTCTCGTCCTGGTGCACCGTGACCACTAGGACGTCGGGCCCGACGCGGCGCTGATACTCGGCCATCGCGGGCAGTTCGGCCGTGCACGGCGCGCACCAATAGGCCCACAGGTTCAGGACGACTTTGCGCCCCGCCAGCGCCCGGGCCACGTCGACGGTGGATCCGTCGGCGGCGCATTCCGCCGTCACGCCGCGGAGTGCTTCCGGGCCGGAGCCCGCGGCGAGGGGCGGACAGGGCGCCAGGTTCGCGCGGGCACGCGGCCCGGCCAGAGCGGCCGGTGTATCGGCATCGCGATGGACGCGGCCGGTCGCGGGCTGGGTGCCGGCGCTCGGCTCGCCGGTGTCGCGCAATTGGGCCACCAGCGCCGCGACCAGTGCGGCCACCACGGCCAGGATCGCGATCGTCCAGCGGGTTCTGGGAGTCACCCTCGCCGGCCCGCGTTACAGCCCGGCCAAGGCCAGCAGGTGCTCGGTTTCGGGGCCCTGCACCAGCGGCGCGGCCAGCAGTGGATCGGTGGGGCCCGCGCCGTACGACGGGCAGTCCTTGGCCAGCAGGCAGACACCGCATGCGGGCTTGCGGGCGTGGCACACCCGGCGGCCGTGGAAGATCACCCGGTGGCTGAGCAGGGTCCATTCCTTGCGTTCGATCAGTTCGCCGATGGCGTGTTCGACCTTGACGGGGTCCTCTTCAGTCGTCCATCCCCACCGCCGCACCAGCCGCCCGAAGTGGGTATCGACGGTGAGTCCGGGGATGTCGAAGGCGTTCCCCAAGATGACATTTGCGGTCTTGCGCCCCACCCCGGGCAGCGTCACGAGCTCGTCCATGGTCGAGGGCAGCTCGCCGTCGAACCGCTCGACCAGGGCCTGCCCCAGGCCGATCAGCGAGGAAGCCTTGTTACGGAAGAAGCCGGTGGGGTGGACGAGTTCTTCCAGCTCGGCGCGGTCCGCCTGGGCGTAATCCACCGCCGACCGATATCGCGCGAACAATGCCGGCGTCGTCAGGTTGACCCGTTTGTCGGTGCTCTGCGCCGAAAGAATGGTGGCCACCGCCAGTTCCAGCGGCGTCCGGAAGTCCAGCTCGCAGTGAGCGTCCGGAAAGGCCTGCGCCAGTATGCGATTCATCCGGCGCGCGCGGCGCACCAAACCGATGCGAGTTTCCTTCGAGAAGCGCCGGGCAAGCGCGGGATCAGGCGTGGTCGGCGAGGATTTCGAGCGTCGAGACGCCTTTGCCGCTGTCACCTACGACAGAGTACTGATTTCGTGATCTGGCTGAGACCTTGGCCATGTTTACTCTCCTTGTGTCATGGTTGCTGGTGGCCCTAATCCCCGGGCTGCTCATGCTGGCGGCGCTCGGTCTCGGGCGGCTCGAAAGAGAACTCGCCCGTGAGTCGGTCTCGACGGCCGACGTGGACGAGTTCCTCGAGCACGCACAGGCTGTCGATGTGCGCACGCTGGCCCGGGAAGGCATCACGGAAGCGCTGGAATACCTGCATCAACGCGAGGCCCAGCAGCTGGCCGCCGCGCCGGCGCCCAAGGCGCTGACCGGGCGGCATCACGCCGAGTCGATGTTTGCCATCGACTTGACCGACCCCTACACGGGCCGATTGATGCCGGTGCGAATACACGCGGATTCGCCCGCCAATCGGCAATTTGATGCGACTAGACACGTCAATCGTGTGTAGCGTTGGCACGTTGGACAACATTGGCCCACCTCTAGACTTCACAAAGGCTGAGGGGTTGGCCGGACATATCACATCGTTGGAAAGCTGAAGAGGCAACGTGGACGAGATCCTGGCTAGGGCCGGAATCTTCCAGGGGGTTGAACCCGGCGCAGTCGCGGCACTGACCAGGCAGCTACAACCCGTCGACTTCCCCCGGGGGCACACCGTTTTCGCGGAAGGGGAGCCGGGCGACCGGCTCTACATCATCGTTTCGGGGAAGGTGAAAATCGGTCGGCGCTCACCCGACGGCCGGGAGAACCTGTTGACGATCATGGGACCGTCGGACATGTTCGGCGAGCTGTCGATCTTCGACCCGGGCCCACGGACGTCCAGCGCCACCACCATCACCGAGGTGCGGGCGGTGTCGATGGACCGGGATGCGCTGCGGGCGTGGATCGCCGATCGCCCCGAAATCGCCGAGCAGTTGCTGCGGGTGCTCGCCCGGCGGCTGCGGCGCACCAACAACAACCTGGCCGACCTCATCTTCACCGACGTTCCGGGCCGGGTCGCCAAGCAGCTGTTGCAGCTGGCACAGCGCTTCGGCACGCAGGAGGGTGGCGCCATGCGGGTCACCCACGACCTGACCCAGGAGGAGATCGCCCAGCTGGTCGGCGCCTCCCGGGAGACGGTGAACAAGGCGCTGGCCGACTTCGCCCACCGCGGCTGGATCCGGTTGGAGGGCAAGAGCGTCCTGATCTCGGACTCCGAGAGACTGGCCCGCCGGGCCAGGTAAGCGCGGGCCACTTCTCCTGCCGAGCTTCAGTCTCGGCGCAGGTAATCCAGCTGCGCCTGGACCGACCACTCGGCTGCGTCCCATAGCTTTTCGTCAACGTCGACGTAGACGTGTTCGACGATCTGGCGGGCCGTGGCGTCCTCGCCGAGGTCGCCCAACGCCGACCGCACCTGATCCAAACGCTGCTGACGGTGGTTCAGGTACTCCTCGACGACGGCTTCCATGTCGGCCAAATCGGGGCCGTGCCCGGGCAATACGGTGCGACGGCCCAAGCCGCCCAGCCGCCGCAGCGATTCGAAGTAGTCGGCCAGGCTGCCGTCCTCGTTGTCGATGACGGTGGTGCCGCGGCCCAGCACCGTATCCGCCGTCAGCACTGCATCTTCGAGCAGGAACGACAGCGAATCGGCGGTGTGGCCGGGGGTCGCCATCACCTTGATCTTCAGGCCGGCGGCGTCGATCACCTCGCCGTCGGTGAGATGACCACCCATCCCGCGCAGAAAGCCGCTACCGGCCGACCGCACCGTCGCCCCGGTCAGCTCGACCAGCTTGTCGATGCCGTCGGTGTGGTCGCCGTGCCGGTGGCTGATCAGTACCAACGCGATCCGGCCCAGGGCGGCGACCCGGGCGATGTGTTCGTCGTCGTCGGGGCCGGGGTCGATGATCACCAGCTCGTCGCTGCGCGGGCCGCGCAGCACCCACGTGTTGGTGCCCTCCAGCGTCAACAGCCCCGGGTTGTCGGCCAGCAGGACCGAGGCCGTGTCGGTAACCGCCCGCAACTTGGCGTATGCGGGATGGCTCAACGACTCGGCGGCTTCGGTCACGGCCGTCAGCCGACCTCCACGATCAGCTCGACTTCCACCGGCGCATCCAGGGGCAGCTCGGACACCCCGACCGCCGAGCGGGCGTGGATTCCGGCGTCACCGAACACCTCGGCCAGCAGGTCGGAGGCCCCGTTGATGACGCCAGGCTGCCCGTTGAAGCCCGGCGTCGAGGCGACGAACCCGACGACCTTGACCACCTGCGTCACCGCGTCGACGCCCACCAGCGCATGCACCGCCGCCAACGCGTTCAGCGCGCACAGGCGCGCCAGCGCCTTGCCGTCCTCGGGGCTGACCTCGGCGCCCACCTTGCCGATGCCGGCGAGCTTGCCGCCCTGCATGGGCAGCTGGCCGGCCGTGTAGACCAGGTTGCCGGTGCGCTTCGCCGGAACATACGACGCCAGCGGCGGAACCACGTCGGGCAGCTCGATGCCGAGCTGGGCAAGCCGCTCTGAGGCGGTCATCCCTTGCCCGTCGTCTTACTTGGGGCGCTTCAGGTAGGCCACGTGCTGCTCGCCGGTGGGCCCGGGCAGCACCGCGACCAGCTCCCAGCCGTCTTCGCCCCACTGGTCGAGGATCTGCTTGGTGGCGTGCGTCAGCAGGGGAACCGTGGCGTACTCCCACGCGGTCGGTTGGCTCATGCCCGCGAGCTTATCCGGCCCGCTGGCCGGCCAACGGGCTCGGGCTAGCATGCGATGGTGGCAAACAGATCGAGCGGCGGTAACTCCGTCGGGTGGCCGACGCGCTTGTCGAAGGCCCGGGTGCATTTCGTCACCGGCAAGGGCGGCACGGGTAAGTCGACGATCGCGGCCGCGCTGGCGCTCACCCTGGCCGCCGGGGGCCGCAAGGTCCTGCTCGTCGAAGTTGAGGGGCGCCAGGGCATTGCGCAGCTCTTCGACGTCCCACCGCTGCCCTACGAAGAGGTCAAGATCGCGACCGCCGAGCGGGGCGGGCAGGTCAACGCCCTGGCGATCGACATCGAGGCCGCGTTTCTGGAATACCTCGACATGTTCTACAACCTCGGTATCGCCGGGCGCGCGATGCGCCGCATCGGCGCCGTCGAGTTCGCCACGACGATCGCACCCGGGCTGCGCGACGTGCTGCTCACCGGCAAGATCAAGGAGGCGGTGGTGCGCCGCGACAAGAACAAGCTCCCGGTCTATGACGCCGTGGTCGTGGATTCCCCACCGACGGGCCGGATTTCGCGCTTCCTCGACACCACGAAGGCGGTGTCCGACTTGGCCAAGGGCGGGCCGGTGCACTCGCAGGCCGACGGCGTGGTGAAGCTGCTGCACTCCGACCAGACCGCCATCCACCTGGTGACGCTGCTGGAAACACTGCCGATCCAGGAGACCTTGGAAGCCATCGAGGAACTCTCCGAGCTGGGGCTGCCGATCGGCAGCGTGATCGTCAACCGCAACATCCCGTCGTATCTGGAGACCCGTGATCTGGCGAAGGCCGCCGAGGGTGACGTCGACGCGGACTCGGTGCGAGCCGGCCTGAAGGCCGCGGGCATCGAGCTCAACGACGCCGACTTCGCCGGGTTGCTGACCGAAACCATCCAGCACGCAATCAGAATCACCGCACGCGCCGAGAGTGCCCAGCAGCTCGACGCGCTCAAGGTGCCGCGACTGGAGCTGCCCGCCATCTCCGACGGCGTCGACCTCGGTAGCCTTTACGAACTTTCGGAATCTCTTGCGCAGCAGGGAGTTCGATGATCGCCAAGCCGAAAACACTTGACATGGCCGCAATCCTGGCCGACACCGCCAACCGCGTCGTGGTGTGCTGCGGCGCCGGTGGTGTCGGCAAGACCACCACCGCTGCCGCGATGGCGCTGCGCGCGGCCGAATATGGCCGCACGGTATGCGTTTTGACGATCGACCCGGCCAAGCGATTGGCTCAGGCGTTGGGAGTCAACGACCTTGGCAACACCCCGCAGCGGGTCCCGCTGGCGCCCGAGGTGTCCGGCGAGCTGCACGCGATGATGCTCGACATGCGCCGCACCTTCGACGAGATGGTCGAGCAGTATTCCGGCCCGGAGCGGGCCCAGTCGCTGCTGAACAACCAGTTCTACCAAACGGTCGCCACGTCGCTCGCCGGCACGCAGGAATACATGGCGATGGAGAAGCTCGGCCAGTTACTGGGGCAGGACCGCTGGGACCTGATCGTGGTGGATACTCCCCCGTCGCGCAACGCGCTCGATTTCCTAGACGCGCCAAAGCGATTGGGCAGCTTCATGGATAGCCGACTGTGGCGCCTGCTGCTCGCACCGGGCCGCGGCATCGGCCGATTGGTCACCGGCGCAATGGGTTTGGCGATGAAGGCGCTGTCCACCATCATGGGCTCCCAATTGCTCAGTGACATTGGATCTTTCGTGCAGTCACTGGAGGCCACCTTCGGCGGTTGGCGGGAAAAGGCAGACCGCACGTATGCGTTGCTGAAGCGGCGCGGCACCCAATTCGTCGTGGTCTCGGCGGCCGAACCCGACGCGCTGCGCGAGGCGGCCTTCTTCGTCGACCGGCTGCAGCAGGAGAGCATGCCGCTGGCGGGGCTCATCCTGAATCGCACTCACCCGATGCTGTGTGCGCTGCCCGTCGAACGCGCAATTGACGGAAGCGAAACCCTGGCGGCCGGGAACGACCCGCAGGCCAACTCGCTCACTTCGGCCGTGCTGCAGATTCACGCCGACCGCGGGCAGACCGCCAAGCGCGAGGTCCGGCTGCTATCCCGGTTCACCGGAGCCAACCCGAATGTGCCGATCATCGGTGTTCCGTCGCTGCCGTTCGACGTCGCCGACCTGGAAGCTCTGCGTGCCCTTGCCGACCAGATCACCGCGGCCGACGACGACGCGGCCAGCGTATCGGGCGACTGAATCCAGTCCAGTTAGGTCGCCGCCGGCGACGAGTGCACCCGCATAACAGCCGCTGACCAGCGCCTTAGCGGGTCGTTGCGCGCGCTGCGCGGTAGCCAGATCAGTCTGGCGAAATTTACGCATTTGGGTAACGAACCAGCCCTCGGGCGCGAAATCCCATCTAGTACAACGCAGTCGGGCTCAGGCCGCTTATTAGACGCGACTCTGATTAGGGCCCGATGGCTCCCGTTTGTAACAGTTTCGTAATGATGAACAACGGCTAGCCCAAGCCCCCACACGCGGATTGGATCTACCGCCGATGGCGATAGATCCAGTCGCAAATTGGGGACTAAATGACTCCGCGGCTTCTGCGCTTGTCGAAGAAGTCGGACCACGACACGACCTCGGGGTGCTGCTTGAGCAATGCCCTGCGCTGACGTTCGGTCATGCCTCCCCAGACACCGAACTCAACCTTGTTGTCCAGCGCGTCTGCGCCGCATTCCTGCATTACCGGGCAGTGCCGGCAGATGACCGCGGCCTTCCGCTGCGCCGCTCCTCGAACAAATAGTTCGTCGGGATCGGTAGTCCGGCATAACGCCTGGGAGACCCAAGCGATCCGGTCTTCCGCCTCCACACTCCGGAGCACCCCCTGTGCTGCCGAAATGTTGGTCCGACGCGCGGTTGATCGTGTTCCTGACACGAGCTGTTCCCTTCCTCCCGGTCGCGGCTTGGCGACCGCCCTCCTGCTGGGTCCTTACCCTCGCTGCGATCCACGCCACACTGTGCAGATCCGTGTTACCTGAATCTCACCGTCTGTATAAGTTAGGTGGTCAGGTGCCAATTGCGCAACAGTCTCATAACGCTTTTTTTGGGACGCGCGTCCCGTCTCGTACAAAATCTTAAGCGGAGATCCGAGACCGGCCACCACTAATTCATGGCTGATCAGTAAAACGAGCGCGAACAATCCCGACGAACGCGACAAACTGCCTGGTCAGAAGCGTGGGTAGGATGGCGCCCCCGCGCAAAGAAAATTCCCGCGAACTTGAGGGGACGTCCAGATTTCTAAGGGCCGCTACTCTAGGACGCATGTCAGACCGGCCGCCGGCAGTCCTCACGGTGCTCAAGCTGGCGGGGTGCTGCGTGTTGGCAAGCGTCGTCGCCACGGCCCTGATGTTCCCTCTGGCCGGCGGTCTGGGCCTGATGTCGAACCGGGCCTCCGAGGTCGTCGCCAACGGATCGGCTCAGCTGCTGGAGGCACAGGTGCCCGCGGTGTCGACGATGGTCGATTCGAAGGGCAACGTCATCGCGTGGCTGTACGAGCAGCGCCGGTTCGAGGTGCCCAGCGACAAGATCGCCAACACGATGAAGTTGGCCATCGTCTCCATCGAGGACAAACGGTTCGCCTACCACAACGGGGTGGACTGGAAGGGCACGCTGACCGGGCTGGCGGGCTACGCGTCCGGCGACGTCGACACCCGGGGTGGCTCGACGATCGAGCAGCAGTACGTGAAGAACTACCAACTGTTGGTCACCGCGAAGACCGACGCCGAGAAGCGCGCGGCCGTGGAGACCACCCCCGCACGCAAGCTGCGCGAGATCCGGATGGCGCTGACGCTGGACAAGACGTTCAGCAAGCCGGAGATCCTGACGCGCTACCTGAACCTGGTCTCGTTCGGCAACGGCTCGTTCGGGGTACAGGACGCCGCGCAGACTTACTTCGGCATCAACGCGTCCGACCTCAACTGGCAGCAGGCGGCCCTGCTGGCCGGCATGGTCCAGTCGACGAGCGCGCTCAACCCGTACACCAACCCCGACGGGGCGCTGGCGCGGCGCAATCTGGTGCTGGACACCATGATCGACAACCTGCCCCAGGAAGCCGACGCCCTGCGCGCCGCCAAGACCACGCCGCTGGGCATCCTGCCGCAGCCCAACGAGTTACCCCGCGGCTGCATCGCGGCGGGCGATCGCGCCTTCTTCTGCGACTACGTCCAGTCCTACCTGTCCCGCGCGGGGATCAGTAAGGAACAGGTGTCCCGCGGCGGCTACCTGATCCGCACGACGCTGGACCCCGACGTACAGAACCCGGTGAAGGCGGCCATCGACAAGTTCGCCAGTCCGAGCCTGCCGGGCATCTCCAGCGTGATGAGCGTGATCCAGCCCGGCAAGACGTCGCACAAGGTCATGGCGATGGCCAGTAACCGCACCTACGGCCTGGACATGGACGCCGGCCAGACGATGCGGCCGCAGCCGTTCTCGCTCGTCGGCGACGGTGCGGGTTCGGTGTTCAAGATCTTCACCACGGCGGCCGCCCTGGACATGGGGATGGGCACCAACGCCACACTCGAGGTGCCAGGGCGGTTCCAGGCCAAGGGCCTGGGCTCCGGCGGCGCCAAAGGCTGCCCCAAGGACACCTGGTGTGTGCTGAACGCCGGCAACTACCGGGGCTCGATGAACGTGACCGACGCGCTGGCCACCTCGCCCAACACCGCGTTCGCCAAGCTGATCTCCCAGGTCGGCGTGACGCGCACGGTCGACATGGCGGTCAAGCTCGGGCTGCGGTCCTACGCCGACCCGGGCACCGCGCGCGACTACAACCCGGACAGCAACGAGAGCCTGGCCGACTTCGTCAAGCGGCAGAACCTCGGGTCGTTCACGCTCGGCCCGATCGAAGTGAACGCGCTGGAGCTGTCGAACGTCGCGGCCACGCTGGGCTCCGGTGGCACGTGGTGCCCGCCCAACCCGATCGACAAGCTGATCGACCGCAACGGCAATGAGGTGGCGGTCACCACCGAGACCTGCGATCAGGTGGTGCCCGAGGGGCTGGCCAACACCCTGGCCAACGCGATGAGCAAGGACGCCACCGGCGGGGGCACGGCGTCGGGCTCGGCGGGTGCCGCGGGGTGGGATCTGCCGGTGTCCGGTAAGACGGGCACCACCGAGGCGCACCGTTCGTCCGGGTTTGTCGGCTTCACTAGCCACTACGCGGCCGCCAACTACATCTACGACGACTCGACCACGCCGACCGACCTGTGCTCGTCGCCGCTGCGTCATTGCGGCGAGGGCGACCTGTACGGCGGTAACGAGCCGGCCCGCACCTGGTTCACCGCGATGAAGCCGATCGCCACCAGCTTCGGCGACATCAAGCTGCCGCCGACCGACCCCCGGTACGTCGACGGCTCGCCGGCCGGACGGGTGCCCAGCGTCGCCGGTCTGGATCTGGACTTGGCGCGCTCCCGCCTCAAGCAGGCGGGCTTCCAGGTCGCCGATCAACCCAACGCCGTGAATAGCACCGCGAAGGCCGGCGAAGTGATCGGGACGATGCCGAGCGGGCAAACGATCCCCGGCTCGATCATCACGATCCAAACCAGCAACGGCATCCCGCCGGCGCCGCCGCCACCGCCCGAGGGCGGGCCGGTGCCGGTCGGATCGCAGGTCGTCGAAATCCCGGGCCTGCCACCGATCACCATCCCGCTGCTGGCGCCCCCGCCGCCCCCGCCCGGCCAGCCGCCTCCATAACAACGCGGCGCAGGAGATGCGTCTTGAGTGTTCGACCGGCAGTAAGCTGCCTGTATGGCTGACGTCCTGCCCACCCTGATTCGCGCCGGGGCCGTCGCGCTTGGTTCGACCGTCGCCGGCGTCGGTTATGCCGCGGTCGTCGAGCGCAACGCGTTCGTGCTCCGCGAGATAACGATGCCCGTGTTGTCGCCGGGATCCACACCGCTGCGCGTGCTGCATCTCAGCGACCTCCACATGCTGCCCACCCAGCGCCGCAAACAGGCCTGGCTGCGCGAGCTGGCCGCCTGGGAGCCCGATCTGGTCGTCAATACCGGCGACAATCTGGCGCACCCGAAGGCCGTGCCTGCGGTCGTCCAGACGCTCGGCGACCTGCTGTCCCGGCCGGGCGTCTTCGTCTTCGGCAGCAACGACTACTTCGGTCCGCGCCTGAAGAACCCGATGCACTACCTGACCAACCCGTCGCACCGGATCAAGGGCGAGCCGCTGCCCTGGCAGGATCTGCGCGCGGCGTTCACCGAGCGCGGCTGGCTCGACCTCACCCACACCCGCCGCGAGTTCGAGGTGGCCGGCCTGCACATCGCCGCGGCGGGCGTGGACGACCCCCACATCGACCGGGACCGCTACGACGCGATCGCGGGCCCCGCCAGCCCCGCGGCCAATCTGCGGCTGGGCCTGACGCATTCGCCCGAGCCGCGCGTGCTGGATCGCTTCGCCGCTGACGGCTACCAACTGGTGATGGCGGGCCATACCCATGGCGGGCAGCTGTGCCTGCCGTTCTACGGCGCCCTGGTGACCAACTGCGGGCTGGACCGCACCCGGGCCAAGGGGCCGTCGCGCTGGGGCGCCAACATGGCGCTGCATGTCTCGGCCGGCATCGGCACCTCGCCGTTCGCGCCCGTGCGCTTCTGCTGCCGCCCCGAGGCGACGCTGCTGACCCTGATCGCGGCTCCGACGGGCGGACGGGACTCCCGCAGCGATCTGGGCCGCACGCATCCGGCGGCTTCACTGCGTTGAGCGATCGGACCCAGGTCGCGGTCCGCAGCCAGGACCGCGGTTGGGCCGACAACGCGGTTCGGCTGATCGAGGCCGACGCCCGCCGCAGCGCCGACACCCACCTGCTGCGCTACCCGCTTCCGTCGGCGTGGGGCGGCGACGCCGGCGCCGCGCTGTACCTCAAGGACGAGACGACGCACATCACCGGCAGCCTCAAGCACCGGCTGGCGCGGTCGCTGTTCTTGTATGCGCTGTGCAACGGGTGGATCGGCGAGGGCACCACGATCGTCGAGGCGTCGTCGGGTTCGACGGCGATCTCCGAGGCGTACTTCGCGTCGCTGTTGGGCCTGCCGTTCATCGCCGTGGTGCCGGCGAGTACCAGCTCGTCGAAGGTGGCACTGATCGAATCACAAGGTGGCCGTTGCCATTTCGTGGAGAATTCGAGCCAGGTGTACGCCGAGGCCGAGCGGCTGGCGCGCGAGACCGGCGGGCACTACCTGGATCAGTTCACCAACGCCGAGCGCGCCACCGACTGGCGCGGCAACAACAACATCGCCGAGTCGATCTTCGCCCAGATGCACGACGAGCAGCACCCGATCCCGGAGTGGATCGTCGTCGGCGCGGGCACCGGCGGCACCAGCGCGACGATCGGCCGCTACATCCGCTACCGGCGGCACGCGACCGGGTTGTGCGTCGTGGACCCGGAGAACTCGGCGTTCTTTCCCTCCTACGCGCAGGGCCGCGACGACATCGTGATGACCGCGTCGTCGCGCATCGAAGGCATCGGCAGGCCTCGCGTGGAGCCGTCGTTTCTGCCCGGAGTGGTCGACCGCATGGTCTCGGTGCCCGACGCCGCGTCGATCGCGGCCGCCCGCCATGTCAGCGCCGTGCTGGGGCGGCGGGTGGGTCCGTCGACCGGCACCAACCTGTGGGGCGCCTTCGGGCTGCTGGCCGAGATGGTCGCGGCCGGCCGCAGCGGTTCGGTGGTGACGCTGCTCGCCGACAGCGGCGACCGCTACGCCGACACGTATTTCGACGACCAGTGGGTCGGCGGGCAGGGGCTCGACCTCGCCGAGCCCGCGGCGGCGCTGGTCGAATTCGAGCGAGACTGCGCCTGGGCCTAGCTATTGGCCAGCGGTTTGGCACGGCAACGGGCCGGTGCGATACGCTGTCGTGGCTTCAGGCGGGGTGTGGCGCAGCTTGGTAGCGCGCTTCGTTCGGGACGAAGAGGCCGTGGGTTCAAATCCCGCCACCCCGACCAGTTTTTCCACTGGTGACCCGTCGCATCGCTAGCCCGCGGCTGGCGAGCGGGCGACGAAGGTCACGCGGAAGCCGTACTGAGGCCGGGCACGCCCTTCGCCTTGAGTCCCCCATCTGGCCGCCCCGGGAATCGGCGGCGGGCTTTCCACCTCTGCGGCCGGCACCGTAACCGGCGCCCCGGCCAGAGCCGGCGGGCCGGGTTGCGACGCGCTGGCGGTCCAGCTCGACGGCACCGACAACGAACCGGCGCGGGCACCCTGTCCGATCACTGCGGCGACGGAATTACCCACTGGCGCAACGCTTCCCAGGGCATCCGCGGCTGCATTCGCGGTCGCAGCCGCCGCAGTGGCAGCCGGCTGAGTCAGGCTCGCGAGCTTGGTCGCGGTGCCCAGGTATTTCGACGGCATGTAGAACGCCGGCATGAAGATGGTGTTCAAGATATTGCTGTTGACCATTTGTCCGAAGGCCGTATCGGTGCCGAACAGAGCGTTGAGCAAGCCGTTGAGTCCGGTGGTGTCACTCGCCGAGCCGGGCGCGAACGGATTCCAGCCAGCCATGGCGGGGTTGGTGGTCGACTCCGGCGGGTCGAAGCGCGTCAGCTCGGTAGCCGCCGCGGAGGCGGCCGCGTAGCCGTACATGGCTGCCGCGTCTTGAGCCCACATCGCCGCGTACGCGGCCTCCGTGGCCGCGATAGCGGGCGTGTTCTGGCCCAGCAGGTTGGTCGCGATCAGCATCATCAATCGAGTGCGGTTAGCCGCGACCACAGTCGGAGGCACGGTGGCCGCGAACGCTGCCTCGTGAGCAGCCGCGGCGGCCTCGGCCTGCAGGGCGGTGAGTTCAGCCTGCGCCGCAGCGGTATTGAGCCACACCACATATGGTGCGGCCGCGGCCATCATGGCCGCCGCAGACGGGCCGTGCCATCGCGCGCTCAACTCCTCGAGCACCGAGCGATAACCCAGCGCCGCGGCCCGCAACTCTGCGGCCAACCCGTTCCACGCGGACGCGGCCGCCAGCATCGGACCGGGGCCCGTGCCCGAATACATTCGACCGGAATTGACCTCGGGCGCAAGTGCGGCGAAATCCAGTGTCGGGATCACCGTTATCCCGCGGCGGGTGGACGGGCGACGACGGTGGGCCTGAAGCCGTATCGGGGGCCGCCGCCGTAACCCTGGCCGGACATGCCGGGCCCGGGCATGCCCGCGGCGACGACGGGCGGTGGGGCGATCATGCGTGTCGCGCCGAGCGCCGGGAAAAGTGGGCTGAGCGGTCCGGTGGCGGTCCAGCTCGGCGGTACCGACAGCGGGCCGACGAGGGCTCCCTTGCCCAACTCCGCCGAGATGGCGTTGCCCGCGGCTGCCGCGGCTTCCCCCGCCCCGGCGGCGGCAGCGGTCGCCGCGGCGCTTTCCGCCGCAGGCGCTGCCGCCTGGCTCAGGCCGATGAAGTCCGCGCCGGTGCCCAGGAAATTGCTCGGCAGGTAGAACCCGGACCCAAAGATGGTGTTCCAAATGTTGGCGTTGACGAACTGCCCGAACGCCGTATCGGGGCCGAACATCGCATTGAACACCCCATTGATGCCGGTGGTGTCACCGGCCGAGCCCGGCGCGAACGGATTCCACCCACCCGACTCCATCGACGACGACGGCGACGCCAATGACCGCAATTCGCGCGGCACGGTCGCGGTCAACTGCGACAACGTCTCTCGGCCCGCGCCCGCCGACTCGGCCGCCACTCGATCCACCGCCGCCATCTGCTCAGCCACCCCGGCGGTAGCCACGATCTCCTGTGGTGTTCCGATTGGCGCCAGCTCAGCGGCGACCGCCGAGGAAGCCGCATACCCATACATCGCTGCGGCGTCCTGAGCCCACATCTCCCCGTACTGCGCCTCGGTAGCGGCGATCGCCGGCGTGTTCTGCCCCAGCAGGTTGCCGGCTTTCAGAACGGCCAGTCGCGTCCGATTGGCCGCGATCTGCGGCGGCGGCACGGTCGCCCCAAACGCGGTCTCGTGGGCCGCTGCGGCGGCCTCAGCCTGCAGGGCGGTCTGCTCGGCCTGCACCGCGGTGGCATTCGTCCACGCCACGAAAGGTGTTGCGGCCGCGGCCATCGCCGCCGAGGCGGGCCCGTGCCATTCTTCCTCGGTCAACGCCGCGAGCACGGCGCCATACGACAAGGCGGCCGAACGCAATTCGGCGGCCAGCGACTTCCATCCGGATGCGGCGATCAACAAAGAGCCCGATCCCAATCCCGAATACATTCGCGCCGAATTCACCTCCGGCGGCAGCAACGCGAAATCCAATACAGCAGTCAACGTTTCAACTTCCCTTCAAGACCGTGCGGCGCCCCCGACCACCCGCCGCGCATTCCAATCGCACTGATCCGCGAAATAAGTAGTTGCTCACAGCCGCCCGACGTTACAAATTCCTCGCTGAGCTACCGCTGAGAGAATTATTGGAATATGGCCTGTGCGCGGGTGTTAACGCGTTGTGGCGCGAGCCACACCGTGACTCGGTGGCGTTCGACACCATTTGCTGTGTCCACCGACACGTGGTGCCGCCCCCGGTGACTAGCGGTTGACCGGTTTCTCTTCGTACGCGGCGGTCAGCCAGAACACCGTCCGCTCGATGCCGGGCACGATCCCGGTGACGTCGATCTCTCCCTCGGTGAAGCGCCCGAGGAATCCGAAGATCACCCCGTTAAGGATCAGCTCCAGGTCCTTGGCGTAGCCCGGGTCGGCGTCGGCTGTACGCGGCGCTGAAGAGCGGCGACGTCTCGTTCGACGAATTGGATGAATTGGCACTGCAATTCGCCGCCTACTACGGCTGCGCCAAGGCGGAATATCTCGCCCAGGTGATCGCCGAGCAGAAGCAACGGGTGCTGTCCGAAAACCAAGACCGGTGACGCAGGCGCCGCGCCTACCGCGACGGCGCTAGATGCACCAGGTGGCCGAGGTAATCACAGCCGGTTAGACTTTGCTGGCATGTCGTCGGTGCGTCCGACCTCCAGCGCGGGGGATCCTGATCGGTTGCGCGACGGCGTGCCCGAATTCCCGGATCATCCGACGCTGACGCAGATCGCACAGCGTCAGATGCAGATCGACACGTGGGACGCGATGAGCGTCGACGGCTATCGATTCGCGAAACCCGGCGCGATCATTAGCTTTCTGCTCACCGCGATCATGGTGGTGCTGGTCCTCACCCCGATCCCGCCGAACTGGCCGTGGGACATTCCGCTGTGCATCCTGTCCATCTTCTCGGCGGTCGTGATGGTCGTCTGCGGCCTGTTGTGGCTCGACAGGCCCGACAGCGGGCCGCGTCCGGAGTTGCTGGAGATCGTGCCGTTCACCCGCGCGGAGAACCTTCAGCTGATGAGTGGACAGGGCGCCGAGCCCTACGGTGCAATCTGCGCGTGTCCTGGGTGCGGTGACGAGTGCACGCATCTGGTCCGGCGGCCGACCGATAGCGAACCGGACTGGGCGACCGTCACCCGATGCTGCCGAGTGTGTAACCGCGAATGGGTTCAGGCCTGAATTAGGCCCGCGCGCTTAAGATTTCAACACAAGCCCGGAGTTAAGTATGGAAACAATTGCACAGCAACATAATTCACGGGAGCCTAGGCGCACCGCTCGGGCTGGGCCTCGCAGAGCGGCGTCACGCCGCGGAAGTGATATCGGTGCGTCGCCACCCAGCGGTAGACGAGGTTCTGCAGCCACCCGACACCGGGCAGCCGGTAGAACCACATCGGCGCCCGCGTCCCCAGCGCGGCGGACAACGCCGCGTTCATCGCATGGGCGCCGGCCAAGATCTCCCCGGAAGAGTCCAACCACCACGCGGACTCCGTGAACCGGTCGTCGGTGACGCCGAGCAGTTCGGCGATCTCCGGCGTTTGGAATGGCTCGATCCGCAACCAGCCTCTCCGATCCCACTGCGCCAGCCGGTTGACCACCCGCGTGCACATGCCGCATCGGCCGTCGAACGCCAGTGTTCCGCGCATAACCCAATGCTACTGACGCTGCCTACTCCCCGCAGGCAGCCTCACTACGCGCAGTCGGCGCAGACCGGAAGCCCCGAGCCGGAGACACGCATCCGGCTGCGGTGCTGCACCAGGAAGCAGCTCGAGCAGGTGAACTCGTCGGTGCGCTGCGGAACCACCGTCACCGACAGTTCTTCGCCGGACAGATCCGCGTCGGGCGCCTCGAAAAACACCACGTCGCTCGGATCGTCGTCGACGACCTTGGCAGTGCCGCTGGGAGCCAACTCGCGGATAGTGCTCGAGTCGGACATCTCGGGGTCGGGCGCGCGGCGTGCGTCGTAATCAGTTGCGGTCGCCATAGGTGCTACCTCCTGCTCGATCGCGGGCTGACCCACTTACCTGTGCTCGCCCGTGGCACAGGCGATACCCAGTTCGGCTGCGCCCCACACTGAGGGAATATTAAAAACTTGCGCCCCCGCAAATTCATGGAGCGCGGGGCCGCTCTCCCCGTGTCAACCTGCACAAAGCCGGGTATGCGGCTGCGATGAACGCTCCCGCCGTGCTGTTCGACGTGGATGGCACCCTGGTCGACTCCAACTATCTGCATGTCTACGCGTGGCAACGCGCATTTTCCGACGAGGACGTGCCGGTCGCGGCGTGGCAGCTGCACCGCTGCATCGGCATGGACGGCTCAAAGCTGGTGAGCACACTGTCCGACGACGCCCCGGACGACGTGCAGGACCGCCTCAGCGACGCCCACAGCCGCTACTATCGCGACCTAACGCCCCTGCTCAAACCGCTGCCCGGGGCGCAGGATCTGTTGCACCGGGTCGCCGAGCTGGGGCTGCAGGTGGTGCTGGCCAGCTCCGCGCCCGAGGACGAACTGGAGATTCTGCGCAAGGTGCTCGGCTGCGACGACGTCATCGCGGCGACAACGTCCTCGCGTGACGTCGATACCGCCAAACCCGAGCCCGGGATCGTGGAGGTCGCGCTGGATCGCGCCGGCGTGCCGGCCGGTCAGGCCGTGTTCGTCGGCGACGCGGTGTGGGACGCGCACGCCGCGGGGGCGGCAGGCGTGGAGTGCATCGGGGTGCTGAGCGGGGGTATCTCCGAGGCGGAGCTGCGAGCGGCGGGCGCGTCGCCGGTCTACTCCGACGCGCGGAACCTGCTTGACCAGCTGGACTTCACGCCGATCACCGGGCTCGCAGTGAGCCCCTGACGCCGGCTCACTCGATCTTGGCGCCGCGCAGGGTCAGCGGCACGATCAGCCAGAATACCGTGAACAGCGCCAGCGCACACGCCCCGGCGACCAGGCCGGCGCCGCGTCCGGACACCGCGGCGAAGACGATGATCGTCACCCCGCTGAGCGCAAAACCGAGCGTCGCGAGCCCGGCGAGGGCGCATCGGTGTGCCGCGGACACCAGCACCTGCAGCAGGTGGCGCCGGAACAGCATTCGGTGCATCGCCACCGGCGTGATGAGCAGGACCGTCGCGGTGACCGAGCATCCCACCGTGGCCAGGTACACCATCCGCATGGGCTCGCTCAAAATGTCGAATCGCTGCTGGAATGGCAGGGTCAGCAGGAAGCCGGTGAGCAGCTGCACGCCGGTCTGCACGACGCGCAGCTCCTGCAGCAGGCTGTTCCAATTGCGGTCCAGCCGTTCGATTTCAGTTTCGCCGCGTTCTTCGTGGTCCCACTGCTGATCGTTCGGATGATCGACATCCATGGTCGTGATCATCGCACCGGACGGGCACGGCCGGGGTAGGGGGGATCCCCCGGTCATCGGCCGTGCGATGCGCGCGGCAGGTGCTAGCGGTTGAGCTTGCCGTCGCGCACTCCGGTCAACGCGTCGTCGAGCGTCGGGTACAGCGGGAACGTCTTGTCCAAGCCGGTGAGGTGAATCGGCCGCCTGGTCGCCGGCCCGCGGGCAACGACGCCGAACTCGGCGGTCCCGAGCTTCTCGTAGGTCGCCGCCAGGATCTTCAGTCCTACCGACCCGAGGAACTCCACCGCAGAAAGATCGATGACCAGTGCCGTCGGACCCTCCGCAACCACCGCACCGATGGCTTGTTCCAGGGCGGGAGCGGTGACCAAGTCAATTTCACCGCTGACACTGACTACGGACACCCCATCGTGGTCCGCAACCAACGTGGTAATCGAATCTGGAGCTGACAATGGCGATCCTTCGTCCGGGCCGTAAGTGTGGTGCAAGCCTAACCTGCGTTGCGAACTGCGAGAAGAAGAAGACCTCAACACCTGCCCCGCGACAATCCAGGCTAGTCTCCCCATAGAACGTGCGCACTGCGACGCGGCACTCGGGAGGCCAAATGTCAGATTCGCCGTCAGAATTCAGCAGCACCGGCGCCACCGTGCAGACGGCCAGCATTTCCAGCGAGGGCCTGCTGCCGCAGCTAGTGCAGCATTTGCGGCAGAATCGCACCGTTTTGCGCGAGGAATGGGCGCGCAGGATCACCGAAGCGGAACTGCTCACGGCGATGACGCCGGAGGAGCTGTTCTCGGAGGCGACCGCCGTCTACGACAACTATGTCGAGGTTCTCGAGACCGGTAGCGTCGAGGCCCTGCAGGCTTACGCGCGTGACCTGTCGGAACGCATCATCCCGCGGGGTGTCGAGACCGACGAGGTGCTGGGCATCGTGCTGCTGCTGCGCGACGTGCTGGCGCGCTCGTTGTTCGAGAAGTATCAAAGCGACTTCGAGATGCTCAACCGGGTGCTGGACGCCTACGAACCGGCCGCGAACCGCATCGCCAACACCGTGGGCGTGTCGTTCGTGCAGGAACGTGAGCGCATCATCCGCCAGCAGCAGGAGGCGATCCGCGAGCTGTCGACGCCGGTGCTGCAGGTGCGCGAGCAGCTGCTGATTCTGCCGATCATCGGCGTGCTCGACAGCCAGCGCGCCCGCCAGGTCACCGAGCAGTTGCTGCGGGCCATCCGCGCGAACCGCGCGAAAGTGGTCGTCATCGACATCACCGGTGTGCCCACTATCGACTCCACCGTGGCCAACCACCTGGTGCAGACCGTGGACGCGTCCGGCCTGATGGGCGCCAGCGTGATCATCACCGGCCTGTCCTCCGAAATCGCTTTGACACTGGTCACCATCGGGCTTGATCTGTCGAAGATGAACGCCGTCGGTGACTTGCAGGGCGGTATCGAGGAGGCCGAGCGCCTGCTGGGATACGAGGTCACCCGCACCGGCGAGCAGACCGGGTGAGCACGACTAGCGCAGGCGCCTCATGCCAGTACCCATCCTGAAACAGGGCTCGATCCTTATCGCCACGGTGCAAGCCGCCCTCTCCGACTCCGACACCGAGAAACTGCGCGAAGACCTGATGGAACGGGTCAGCCGGTTCCGCGCCCAGGGCATCGTCGTGGACGTCACCGCCATCGACGTGATGGATTCCTTCGCCGCCCGCTCGCTGCGCACGATCGCGCACATGACGCGGCTGCGCGGCGCCGAGACCGTGATCGTGGGGCTGTCCCCAGAGGTCGCGTTCGCGATGGTGCAGCTGGGACTGACCTTCGACGACATGAACACCGCGCTGGATCTCGAAGAAGGCCTTGCCCTGCTGAATCGCGAAGGCCGACTGGGTAAATCAACGATCGGGCGCGACGGTGGCGTGTGACATTGTCGTCGCTATCAACAACCCCGACGACATCGTCGAAGCCCGCAAAGCAGGGCATGAGCTCGCACTAGAACTCGGATTCTCGCTGACCGACGTCACGATGATCTCCACGGCGATCTCCGAAATCGCGCGAAACATCACCAGCTACGCGGGCCGGGGCGCCGTCAAGGTCGAGGTGGCCGAGCGGGAGGGCCGCAAGGCGCTCATCGTTCGTGCCGAAGACGACGGCCCGGGAATTGCCGATATCGAACGGGCGATGGAGGACGGCTACTCGACCGGCCGCGGGCTGGGCATGGGCTTGCCGGGCGCGCGACGGCTGATGGACCGGCTGATCGTGGAATCCGCGCTGGGCCACGGCACCGCCATCGAGATGTGGAAATGGGTTCCGGCCCGTGCATGACCGTGCGTGACAATGGTCGGCTGGGCCCGATCGAATGGGCGACCGCGGGTCGTCCACTACCGGGCGAGCATGCTTCCGGTGACCAGCCGATGGCGATCGCGATCGACGACGACGCCGCGCTGTTCGGGGTGTTCGACGGCCTGGGCCACGGCCCACCCGCCGCCGCGGCGGCGATGCGTGCCGTCGAGGCGCTGCAGCGCAATCCGGGCGAACGGGTCGAGGTCCTGGTGCAGCTCTGCCATCGCGTCCTGTCCGGAACCCGGGGCGCCGCGATGACGCTGGCGCGGATCGATTTTGCGAGCAGCACGCTGACGTGGACCGGGGTCGGCAACGTCAGCGCGAACCTGGTCGCCAAGGACGCGATCGGCATTCACATCCGATCCAGCGCGCGGCTGGCCGCCGGCATCGTCGGCTACCGGATACCGGAAATCAGGCCGGCGCAAGTGGTTTCGCTGCGCGCCGGCGACCTGATCGTCATCGCGACCGACGGCATCGACGACGACCACATCGAGCACATCGACTTCGCTACCCCGGCCACCGCGATAGCCGAAGTAATGCTGACCAAGCACGCCAAGGACTCCGACGACGCCCTAGTGCTCGCCGCGCGTCACCGGGGGGCCTCGACATGACCGGCAGCGAAGACTTTCACGCGGAATACGTCGCGGCGCTGAGGAGCTACGTCGCCGAGCGTAACGAGGACAGCCTGTCGATCGCCCACGAACTCGGGCGACGCGCCCTGCAAGAGCAGGTCAGCATGCTCGACATCATCGAGAAACACGTGCGGCTGGTGCTCGAACTGTCGAAGGACGTTCACATCGCCGCCCCGATCGCGCTCGAATTTCTGTTGCAGACGCTGGCACCGCTGGACGTCGCGACCCGCGGATTCCTCGACGGCACCAAGCGCTACGCCGAACAACGCGCGCGCGCCGAAGGTCTGGCCGATCGGGACAAATTCCGTACCGCGCTGGTGAATTCGTTACAGGAGGGCTTCTTCGTCGCCGACCAAGAGGGCTCCGTGGTCGAGATGAACAAGGCCTTCATCGACATCCTCGGCTACCCCGAAGACGGGCTGCCCTACCGCTGGCCCCACCCGTGGCTGGTCGACAAAAAGACTGCGCGGCAACAACAATCGCGGGTCCGGACCAACGGCAGCGCCGAATACGAGACACCGATCCGGCACCGCGACGGTCATCTCGCGTGGGTGACGGTCACCATCAACGCGGTCAAGGAAGCCGGCAGCGACCACGCCGTCTACGTTGGGACGATCCGCGACATCACCGCCGAACGCGCCTTTGCGGCAAGGGAATCCGCGGTGCTGCGGCTGGCCACCGCGGTGGCGGTGGCCAAGAGCGTGTCCGAGCTGCTGTCGATCACGCTCGACGAGTGCCGGACCGCGATCGACGTGCGGCGCGTGGTCGCCGTCTCGTGGCCCAGCGGCGACGGCGACCCGACCGTCGAGGCGGCGGGCGGGCCCGCCGTCTCGAGCTGGCGCGAACTCGACCCGTGGCTGCGCCACACCTTCTCCGACGCCCGCCACCAACTGCCGCTGACGGCCAAGACCGTCGACCGGCCCGAGAACCCCGGCAAGGCACAGGGATTGGTCGCAGTGCTCTCCGGCGCCGGAGATCTCGCGCTGTGGCTGGAGCTGCACTCGCCGCGTTGGATCAGCTCCGAGGACCGACTATTGGTCACGGTCCTGATCGGTCACCTGAGTCTGGCCATGCAGCATGTGCGCCAATTCGAAAGCGCCCGGGAGACCTCGCTGACCCTGCAGCGCGCGATGCTGCCGCCCGTCCAGCCGCTGGCTGGGTTTGCGGTGCGCTACGAGCCCGCCGTCCCACCGCTGGAGATCGGCGGCGACTGGTACGACGTGCTGCCGATCGCGGATCAGCGGATCGGGATCGTCGTCGGCGACTGTGTAGGCCGCGGCCTGCCCGCCGCCGCGATCATGGGTCAGCTGCGCAGCTCGGCGCGCGCGCTGTTGATCAACGGGGCCGAGCCCGCGCGGCTGCTCGAACAGCTCGACTCGGCCGCCTCGCTGATTCCAAATGCCTACTGCACCACCGTTTTCCTCGCGGTGCTCGATACCGATTCCGGGCTGCTGCACTACAGCAACGCCGGCCACATGCCCGCCATGCTCGCCCGCCCCGAGTCCGGCACGACGCTGCTGAACGATGCCCGTTCGGTGCCGCTGGCGGTCCGCCGGGAACACCCCCGCCCCCAGGCCTCGCTGCTGTTGCCCTACGGTTCGACGCTGCTGTTGTTCACCGATGGCCTGGTGGAGCGCAAGCACGAGTCGATCGACGACGGAATCGACCGTGCTGCAGTCTCTTTGGTGGAAACCATGAGCTTGCCTCTAGACTCCGTCGCCGAGGCCGTTCTTCGGGAGCTGGCCCCGCCGGCGGGATACGATGACGACGTCGCGATGGTGATCTACCGCCGCCAGCACACACCGCTGCGCATCGAAAGCGAGGCCGCCGCAGGGGAATTGGCTGACATCCGCCATCAACTCGCCGACTGGTTGCGCGACGTGGAGGTGCGCGCCATGTTGATCGAGGACATCGTGCTGGTCATCAACGAAGGGTGCACCAACTGCGTCGAACACGCGTACCGGGGACACAACGTCGGGATGATGGTGCTCGAGGTGACGGCGGCCGATTCCGAGATCCGGGCGCGCATTACCGATTCCGGTTCGTGGAAGACACCGAAGGTGGACCCCGGTAACAGCGGACGCGGCCTGGTGCTGATGCGCATCCTGAGCACCACGATGGACATCAGCAGCACTCCGGACGGAACCACCATCGACATCACCTTCCGCCGGTCGGCGCCGGCCGAGCCGGACGACCTCTAGCGCCGGACGGCAGAAGTGCCCGCGATACTGTTTGCCAGAAGCCCCGTCGTGGTATGCCAACAGACGTGACTCGAGCCTCGACCATGGTTGAACCCGGCCTACCGGCGGCGCACGGGCCGCTGTCGACGGCCGTTCAGCACGCCTTGACCGGGCCTCCGTCGCACGACCGCCTCGCGCACGTCAGCGCGTCGGTGCGCGATTCGGACCCGTATGGCCTGGACCTGCAACTGGCCCTGTGCATGTGCTACGAGCTGCATTACCGGGGCTTCGCGGGGGTTGATCCCACTTGGGAGTGGAACCCCGACCTGCTGCATTTGCGCGCCGAACTCGAGCGCGCCTTCTTGACCGGCGTGCGCCGCGACGTAGGCCCCATCGAACCCGACCGCACCGCGGCCCAGGAGATGGAAGCCATCTCCATCGAGCCCGTCAACGGGACGGGGCCGTCGTACCACCTGCGCGATAGCGGGAACTGGCAGCAGATGCGCGAATACTTCGTGCACCGATCCGTGTATCACCTCAAAGAGGGCGATCCACACGCCTGGGCGATTCCACGCCTGACGGGCGGCGCCAAGGCCGCGTTTGTGGCCATCGAGTACGACGAGTACGGCGCGGGCCTTGGCCCCCGGGTGCATCAGCAGCTCTACGCCGATCTGCTGGCGGCCGCCGATCTGGATCCGACGTACCTGAGCTACCTGGACGCCGTCCCGGCCGAGGCCCTCGCGGTGGTGAACCTGATGTCGATGTTCGGCTTGCACCGCTGGCTGCGGGGCGCGGCGATCGGACACTTCGCGGCGACGGAGATCACCTCACCGCCGGGCTCGCGGCGGATGGTGCAGGCCCTGGACCGGCTGGGTGCCCCGCTGCCCTGCATCACGTTCTACGGCGAGCACGTGGAAGCCGATGCGGTGCACGAACAGGTGGTCCGGCTGGATGTGGTCGGCGATCTCGTCGCCGCAGAGCCGCAGCTGGAGCGCGACGTCATTTTCGGCATCCGCGCGGGCGACGTGGTCGAAAGCCAGCTTGCCGACATGATCATGTCCTGCTGGAAGCAGGACAAGACGTCGTTGCGGCTGCCGATCAGCTAGCTTCTGGCACAGCGTCTTTGAGGGTGCGACAGCGCCGGTGACTGGTGTCGCAGAGCGGGTATTGCTTGCTGCGCGAACAGCTGCAGATGGCGACCATGAACCGGTCGGATTCGACCACCTGCCCGTCGGGCATCTCGATGCGCACCGGTCCCGACACCAGGACGGGCCCCTTGGGTATCACCCGCACCCGCGTCGCGGTCATGGCTTGTCCGCCCGGATCACGACCAGCTCCTCCTCGCGGCATCCGCGCTGCACCAGGCCGACGTTCTCAAGCCACTCCGCCCTGGCCGACAGCACGGGACCGAATGGAATCCACCGCGAGGCAACAACTTCAGCGTCCATGCCGGTGGATCGTAGCGTGTCCAGGGAACGTTGGGTACCGGCGAGGGCCGACTGCACCAGCAGCAGAGAACCGCCGTCGCACAGCAGCTTTGACACCGAGGCGCACAGCGGGTCGAGCACCAGGCGCCCATCGGGACCGGCGTTCCACGCCCAGGACGGCCCGGCGTTCGGCGACAACACCTGCGCGTCTCCTTCCGCCGGCGTCGGAACATAGGGCGGATTCGAGACCACGACGTCGAACGTGCCGTGATCGAGGGCTTCCGACCACGAGCCCTTGCGCACGTCGACGTCCACCCCGGCAATCGCCACGTTGGCCCGCGAGCAACGCACGGCGTGCGAGCAGATATCGAAGGCAGTCACGTCCGCACAACCCATTTCGGACGCGGCGATCGCGACGAAGCCGCTGCCGGTGCACAAATCCAGCACCCGCCGCTGCGGTACCAGTCCGCTGCATCGCATCGCCTCGACGAGTAAACGCGAGTCGTCTTGCGGCTGATACACGTTGGAATCAGCCAAGAATCCGGCCGGGGCGGGGTAGGCGATGGTCAACGGTGGGCCTTTCGACATATCGCCGCGGCATTCACGGCGTATCGTTGTAATGCCCCGAAAGCGGCCCCCCAAACGAAACTGAAGTTTGCGGAGTTCACTCCGCGGCGGCGTGCCCCAGTTGCTCGATGAGGGTGGCGCAAAACGCCGGCAGGTCCGATGGCGAACGACTGGTGATCAGGTTGCCGTCGACGACGACTTCCTTGTCCACCACGTTCGCGCCCGCATTGCGCAGGTCGGTCCGGATGCTCGGATACGACGTCAGCGTGCGCCCCGCCGCCACACCGGCCTCCACCAGCGTCCACGGCCCATGGCAGATCGCGCCGACCGGCTTTCCGGATTCGACGAATTCGCGGACGAACGATACGGCCGACTCGTCGGCACGAAGCTTGTCCGGATTCACCGTGCCGCCGGGCAGCACCAGGCCGTCGAATTCCGCCACCGACGCGTCCGACACCGCGCGGTCGACCGCGAATTTGCCCGCCGGCTCGAGATCATGCTCGCGCGCCTGTATCTCGCCGGTTTTCAGCGAAAGAATCTCCGTTTGGGCGCCGGCTCCCTTCAGCGCCGCACGCGGTTGCTCGAGTTCAACCTTTTCTACGCCGTCGGCGGCCAGGATCGCGATTCGCTTGCCCTGCAATTCATTCGACATCGATGTGCTCCTTTCATGCCGATCCGTTGCTTGTGGTGCGCACTGCCGCGTACAGGTCCAGCGCGCCGATCCCGCTAAGCGCCGCAAGGGCGATCGTTCCGCGCCGACGACGGCCCGGGCCGCGCCGGATCACCCCGGCCGCCAGCAGCGCCACATCCAATACGTCGCCGGCGACTCTGGTCCATACCAGCTTGTCCGGGCCACCCAATAGCGCTGCGCCATGGCCACATTCGCGTGCACCAAGCGCGCGGATCACTTTGCGCGACCGATCGTTGTCGTCGACGCCGGAGAGCGCGGCGACCTTCTCGGGGGCGAGCAGCTCGCTGAGGCCCAGCCCCAAACTCGCTACGCCCAAACCGTTTACCAATGCTGAGCTAGCCATGGTCAGGCGAATACCCTTGCCAAATCAGGTCAAACCGATCAGGAGGACGCCTCTCGCAGCGCCTTGAGTAACGGGTCGGCGACTTCGGACAGGAACAGATCTTGGGAATCCCCGCCGATCTGAAGCAGCGCGACGTCGGTGAAGCCGGCCTCCCAATACGGCCGGACGGCATCCACGATCGCGTCCAGGTCGGGACCGCACGGAATGCTCTCGGCGACGTCTTCGGGGCGGACGAATTGCGTCGCGCCCGCGAAACCCGCCGGCGTCGGCAGGTCGGCGTTGACGGCCCAGCCGCCGCCGAACCACCGGAATTGGTCGTGTGCGCGTTCGATCGCCGCGTCGCGGTCGGGATCCCAGCACACGGGTATCTGCCCGACCACCCGCCCGCCTTCGGCGCCGTTGGCGGCCTGACGGGCGCCGTGCCAGGCGTCGACCAGCTCCTTGTCAGGCTGCACCGCGATCAGGTGGTCGGTGAGCTTGGAGAACTTCTCGACGCTGTTCGCGCCGCTCATCGCGACACCGAGGCCGACGGGGACCTCAGGCACGTCCCACAGCCGCGCGGAGTCCACCTGGAAGTAGTCGCCGCGCCAGTTCACCAGCCGGCCACCGAACAGCTCGCGGATGATCTTGATGGCCTCGCGCAGCATGTCCTGGCGCCGTTCGACGGTTGGCCAGCCCTTCCCGACGACGTGTTCGTTGAGGTTCTCGCCGCTGCCCAGCCCCAGCGTGAACCGCCCGTCGGAGAGAATCTGCACGGTGGCGGCCTGCTGAGCGACGATCGCCGGGTGATAGCGCATCGTCGGGCACGTGACATAGGTGTACAGATCCACCTGTTCGGTGGCATGTGCCACCGCGCCGAGCACGGCCCAGGCGTTGGGCGCATGCCCCTGCGACGTCAGCCACGGGGAGAAGTGGTCGCTGCACACCTCGAAGTCGAATCCGAGCTCTTCGGCCGAAACCGCATACCGGACAAGGTCTTTGGGCGCGCTCTGCTCGGTCATCAACGTGTAGCCGAACTTCGTCATACCGGACGGTTACCCCGGCACTATTGAGACAAACGGAGGCCTTAGAGGCGCTCTTTGACCGCCGCGGACAGCCGTGCGCCGTCGGCCTTGCCTGCCGCGATCGCGGTAGCGGCCTTCATAACCTGGCCCATCTGTTTGATCGACGGACGTTCGCCGATCGCCTCGGCGACCTGGGCGATGGCGGTGTCGGCGACGTCGGCCAGCTCGGCCTCGGTCAGCGGCGTCGGCAGATACTCGTCGATGACGCGGGCCTCGGCGTGTTCGGTGGCGGCCAGCTCGCCGCGACCGTTCTGGGTATAGATCTCGGCCGATTCGGCGCGCTTGCGGGCCTCCCTGGCCAGCACTTTGAGGATGTCATCGTCGGAGAGCTCCCTGGCCTGCTTGCCGGAGACTTCCTCGGTCTGGATCGCGGCCAGCAGCATGCGCAGGGTGGCCGTTCGCAACTTATCCTGGGCCTTCATTGCCTCGGTCAGGTCGGCCCTGATCCGGGATTTGAGTTCCGCCATGCCTGAGACGCTACGCGTCCGCGCATTTGAGGAGACTGTGCAGGCCAGCGGCGCCGGGACGCGAGACCGTTCCAAGATTGTGAAAAGGCCCGAGCGCCGACAGGATGGAGTCCATGACGAACGACGACGGCTGCCGGACACGGTGAGCGCGCTGCCGCCTGGTTAGCTATGGGCCGCCCCCCGGGTACGGACCGCCCCCCGGCTATGGCCCGCCGCCTGGCTACGGCCCCGGCCAGGGTCCGACCGCGCTCAAGCCCGGGATCATCCCGCTGCGGCCGCTGACCCTGAGCGAAATTTTCAACGGCGCCGTCGGCTACATCCGCACCAATCCGAAGGCGACGCTGGGCCTGACGGTAATGGTGGTTGTGGTCATGCAGATCATTACGCTGATCGCCACCGTCGTGCCGCTGGCCGCGTACGGCCGGATGTCGAGCGACCGGCCGGACCGGCCGAACTTCGGCGTCGTGGGCGGGTATCTGGCGTCGGTGTCCGGCAGCATGCTGGTCACCTGGCTCGGCAGCATGCTGCTGTCCGGCATGCTCACCGTCATCGTCGGGCGCGCGGTGTTCGGTTCCTCGATCACCATCGGCGAGACCTGGGCCAGGATTCGCGGCCGACTGCTGCCCCTGTTCGGCCTGGCCGTCCTGGAAGCGGCGGTGTTGGCGGCCCTGGTCGGCCTGGTGGTGGTGCTCATCGCTCTGGCGGCAGCGGTCGCCGGGGGCGCCGCCGCGGTCCTGCTGGGTATCCCGCTGACGCTCGCCGTGGTCGCGCTGGCGATCTACCTCTACACCGTGGTGTTGTTCGCGCCGGTGCTGATCGTGCTGGAGCGGCTGCCCGTCATCGAGGCGATCACCCGGTCCTTCGCCCTGATACGGCACGGCTTCTGGCGGGTGCTCGGTATCCGGGTGCTGACCTACATCGTGGCCGCCGTCGTCTCGGGCGCCGTCGCCGCCCCGTTCAGCATCGTGAGCCAGGTGATGACGATCGGCGGGGCGTCCATCGGACTTCTGCTCGCCGGCACCACGATCACCGCCATCGGCGGGGCCATCGGGCAGATCATCACGGCGCCGTTCAACGCCGGAGTCATCGTGCTGCTCTACGCCGACCGCCGGATGCGCGCCGAGGCATTCGATCTGGTGCTGCAGAGCGGCGCCAACGGCGGCGCCTACGCCGACACGTCGACCGACAACCTCTGGCTTACCCGGCCTTTCGCAGGCTGAGCGAGGACTAGCTGACAGTGCCCTCTATCGACATCGAACGCGATGCCGCGCACCAGGCCGCGCAAACCGAGCTCGACCGGCCGATCTATTCCAAGGCCTCCGCGTGGCAGCAGTTCCTGGACTGGATCAACGAACTGGTGTACCGGATGCTGCAGAAGGCCTCGACGATTCCGGGTGGCTGGTTCACCACCATGGTGTTGCTGATTCTGCTCGTCATCGCGGTGATCGTCGCGGTCCACATCGCCAGACGCACCATGCGCACCAAACGTGGTGGCGACTACGAGTTGTTCGAAGCCGCCCAACTCACCGCGGCGCAGCATCGCGCGCTGGCCGAAAGCTCTGCGGCCGAGGGGAATTGGGCTGCGGCAATCCGGCACCGGTTGCGCGCCGTCGCCCGGCAGCTCGAAGAGACCGGCGTCCTCGAGCCGGCACCGGGCCGCACCGCCAACGAACTGGCCACCGCCGCGGGCGCCGCACTGCCGCATCTGGCAGTCGAATTATCCGGGGCGGCAACCACATTCAATGATGTGACCTACGGCGAGCGGCCCGGCACCCAGCCCTCCTACCAGATGATCGTCGACCTCGACGACCACCTGCGCTCACGCGTCCCCGCCGCAGCGTCGGCGGCCGGTCAGCCCGCCGCGGTCGACTCCTGGGCGCAGGTCCGATGACCGCGACCAGCGCGGCACGGCCGCAATCGCGCCGAAGTTCCTGGGCCTGGGTCGCGCTGGCGCTGGTGGTGCTCGCGATAATCGCCGGGATCGGCACCTACCTGACCGCGCCGCGCCCGGGCGACACCATGGATCCGTCGGCCACCGATCCCGACGGCGCCCGCGCGCTGGCGACGCTGCTGCGCGACGGGGGCGTCGAAGTGGTGGTGGCCGACACCATCGGCGACGTCGAGCGGGCCACGCGGCCCGACACACTGATCCTGGTGGCACAGAGCCAGTACCTGACCGACGACGGGCTGCTGGACCGGCTGGCGAAGGCCCCCGGCGACCTGCTGCTGGTGGAACCGACCGTGCGAGCCCGCGAGGCGCTGATGCCCGGCGTGCGCATCTCGCCCTCCAGTAGCTTCGACAGCGATCCGAATTGCTCTCTGCGGGAAGCTACTCGGGCCGGCGCGGTGCGCTTCGGGCCGAGCGACAGCTACGTCGTCGGCAAGGACCGAACGGTGACGAGCTGCTATGACGGCGTGTTGATCCGGTACCGGGACGGCGGGCGAACCGTCACGGCGGTGGGCAACACCGACTTCATGACCAACGGCGGTTTGGCGCAGGCCGGCAACGCCGCGCTGGCGATGAACCTGGCGGGCGACCGGCCCCGCCTCATCTGGTACGCCCCGCACCACGCGGAAGGTGAAACGTCCTCTGGCACATCGCTTTCGGACATGATCCCGGACAACGTCATCTGGGCCGCCGGGCAGCTGTGGCTGGTCGTGCTGCTGGTCGCGCTGTGGAAGGGCCGCCGCCCCGGCCCGCTGGTGTCCGAGCAGCTGCCCGTCGTGGTCCGCGCGTCGGAGACCGTGGAGGGCCGCGGCCGGCTGTACCGATCCCGCCGGGCCCGCGACCGCGCGGCCGTGGCGCTGCGCACCGCGACCTTGCAGCGGCTGCTGCCACGACTGGGCCTGGGCCCCCAGGCACCGCCGCAGGCCGTCATCGCGACCGCGGCCCAGCGCGGCGGGGCCGATGCCGGATTCGTTTCCTATCATCTGTTCGGCCCGCCGCCGGCCACCGACAATGACTTGCTCCAACTCGCCCGCGCGCTCGACGACATCGAAAGGCAGGTCGCACACTCGTGACTCACCCGTCCCCCGACTCCAACCCCACCGCCGAATCGGCGCGAGAAGCGCTGCTGGCGCTGCGCGGCGAGCTCGCCAAGGCCATCGTCGGACAGGAAGGAGTGATCAGCGGCCTGGTGATCGCATTGCTGTGCCGCGGTCACGTGCTGCTGGAAGGCGTTCCGGGCGTGGCGAAGACGCTCATGGTCCGTGCGCTGTCCGCGGCCCTGCAACTGGAGTTCAAGCGGGTGCAGTTCACCCCCGACCTGATGCCCGGCGACGTCACCGGCTCGCTGGTGTACGACACGCGCAGCGCCGCGTTCACGTTCCGGCCCGGACCGGTGTTCACCAACCTGCTGCTGGCCGACGAGATCAACCGGACGCCACCCAAGACGCAGGCCGCGCTGCTCGAGGCCATGGAGGAACGTCAGGTCACCGTGGACGGCGAGGCCCGGCCGCTGCCCGACCCGTTCATCGTCGCCGCGACACAGAACCCGATCGAATACGAGGGCACCTACCAGCTGCCCGAGGCGCAGCTGGACCGGTTCCTGCTGAAGCTGAATGTGACGCTGCCGTCGCGCGATTCGGAGATCGCCATCCTCGGCAGGCACGCCCACGGCTTCGATCCCCGGGACCTGTCCCTTATCCAGCCCGTCGCCGGCCCCGCCGAGCTGGCCGCGGGACGCCAAGCCGTACAACAGGTTCTGGTCGCCGACGAGGTGCTCGGCTACATCGTCGACATCGTCGGCGCCACCCGCTCGTCGCCCGCGCTGCAGCTGGGTGTGTCGCCCCGCGGCGCGACGGCCCTGCTCGGCACCGCCCGCTCGTGGGCCTGGCTGTCCGGGCGCAACTACGTCACCCCCGACGACGTGAAGGCCATGGCGCGCCCGACGCTGCGCCACCGGGTGATGCTGCGGCCCGAAGCCGAGCTCGAGGGCGCCACGCCGGACGGCGTGCTGGAGGGGATCCTGGCGTCGGTTCCGGTGCCCCGCTAGTGGTCCTGACCGGACGCACCGGCCTGCTGGCGCTGATCTGCGTCCTACCGATCGCGTTCTCGCCTTGGCCGGCAAGGGCTTTCGTGCTTCTATTGCTGGCGCTGACCGCGGTGCTGGCCGTGGACATCGCGCTTGCGGCCAGCCCGCGAAAGCTGCGCTACACGCGTTCGCCCGACACGTCCGTTCGGCTAGGCCAGCAGGCGGAGGCGACCCTGCTGATCCACAACGACGGGCGCCGCGGCTTTCGCGGCCAGGTCCGCGACGCCTGGCCGCCCAGCGCCCGCGCCGAACCACGCATCCATCGCATCCGCATCGCCGCCGGGCAACAGCAGCAGGTGCTGACGCAGCTGCGACCGGTCCGCCGCGGCGACCAGCGGGCTGCCGTGGTGACGGCCCGATCGATCGGCCCGCTGGGGCTGGCCGGGCGGCAGAGCTCGCAGCCGATACCCGGCCAGCTGCGGGTGTTGCCACCGTTCTTGTCCCGCAAGCACTTACCGTCGCGGCTGGCCAAGTTGCGCGAGATCGACGGCTTGCTACCGACGCTGATTCGCGGGCAGGGCACCGAATTCGACTCGCTGCGCGAGTATGTCGTCGGCGACGACGTACGCTCGATCGACTGGCGGGCCACGGCGCGGCGCGCCGACGTCATGGTGCGCACCTGGCGGCCCGAGCGCGACCGGCGGGTGGTGATCGTGCTCGACACCGGGCGGATGGCCGCCGGACGGGTGGGCGTCGACCCGACCGCCGCCGATCCCGCGGGCTGGCCCCGGCTGGACTGGTCGATGGATGCCGCACTGCTGCTGGCCGCGCTCGCGTCGCGGGCCGGCGACCACGTCGACTTCCTCGCCCACGACCGGATCAGCCGGGCCGGCGTGTTCGGCGCCTCCCGCACCGAGCTACTCGCCCAGCTGGTCGAGGCGATGGCGCCGCTGCAGCCGACGCTGGTCGAATCGGATTGGCGCACAATGGTTGCCGCGATCGCGCGGCGCACCCGGCGGCGGTCGCTGGTGGTGCTGCTGACCGATCTGAACGCGACGGCCCTCGACGAGGGCCTGCTGCCGGTGCTGCCGCAGCTGTCGTCCAAACACCACGTGCTGCTTGCCGCGGTGGCCGATCCCCGCGTCGACCAGATGGTCGCGGGCCGGTCGGACGCGGCCGCGGTCTACGACGCCGCGGCCGCAGAGCGGTCCCGCAACGAGCGCAGCGCGATCGCGACCCGGTTGCGCCGAAGCGGCGTGGAAGTGGTCGATGCCCCGCCCGCCGAACTGGCGCCGGCGCTGGCCGACCGGTATCTGGCGATGAAAGCGACTGGGCGGCTGTAGGTTCCGCTCAGCGGGTGGGGACGATGTCGGGGGCGTCGTCGATGTCGCCCGTCTCCCCCGCCTTGGCGGCCCGGCGGCCGAAGTAGACGATGTAGGACAAAAACCCCACCTCGGCGAGGATCCCGATGGCGATCCGCACGAACGTCGGCAGCGGCGACGGCGTCACCAACGCCTCGATCAACCCCGAGACCAGCAGCACCCCCACCAATCCCACCGCGACCGACACCACGGCCCGGCCCTGCTCGGCGAGCACTTGGCCGCGCGGACGGTCCCCCGGCGAGACCACCGACCACCCCAGCCGCATGCCGGCCGCCCCGGCCAGGAACACCGCGGTCAGCTCCAGCAAGCCGTGCGGAAGCAGCAGGCCCAGCAGCAGTCCGCCCTTGCCGGCCGGAAACATCAGACCCGCGATCACGCCCACGTTGGCGGCGTTCTGGAACAAGATGAACGGGATCGGGATGCCGAGCAGCACCGCCATCGCGATGCACTGGGCGGACACCCAGGAGTTGTTCACCCACACCTGCAGCGCGAACGCCGCGGCCGGGTGGTCGCTGTAATAGGACGCGACATCGTGGTTGATCAATTGGTCGATGTCACTTGGTGTTCCGAGCGCGGACTGCACCTCGGGATTGCCCGCCACCCAGAATGCGACGATCACGACCACAGCGAAAAAGCCAACCGCGGCGCCCAGCCACCACCGCCAGCTGTTGTAGGCGACGACCGGAAAGGACACCGTCCAGAACCGGACGAACGCGCTGCTAACCGGCGCGTGGGCACCCGTCACCGCCGAGCGGGCGCGCGCGATCAGGCTGGAGAGGCGGCCGATCATCACCGAATCCGACGAGGCCGATCGCAGCGTCGAAAGATGCGTCGACACCCGCTGGTAGAGCTCGACGAGTTCGTCGACCTCGGCGCCGGTCAGCGACCTTCGCTTCTTGACCAACTGCTCCAGCCGGTCCCAGGTAGGGCGATGGGCCAGCACGAATGCGTCGACGTCCACCCTGGGCAGCCTAATCGCACATCCGGGGTAGCCGGACGCGACCGACGCCACCCGCGCAACCTGTACCGTTCGGTGTTATGTCGGAGGTGGTGACCGGGGATGCTGTGGTGCTCGATGTGCAGATCGCCCAGTTGCCGGTGCGGGCGTTGAGCGCGCTGATCGACGTCACGGTGATCTTCGTCTGCTACATCCTGGGGCTGATTCTGTGGGCGGCGACCCTTAGCCAGTTCGACGAGGCGCTGAGCACCGCCATCCTGATCATCTTCACCGTGCTGGTGGTGGTCGGCTATCCCCTGATATTCGAGACCGCGACGCGGGGCCGCTCGGTGGGCAAGATGGTCATGGGCCTGCGGGTGGTGGCCGACGACGGCGGGCCAGAACGCTTCCGGCAGGCCCTCTTTCGCGCGCTGGCCTCGTTGATCGAGATCTGGATGTTCCTGGGCAGTCCCGCGGTGATCAGCAGCATCTTGTCGGCGAAGGCCAAACGCATCGGCGACATCTTCGCCGGCACCATCGTCGTCAGCGAGCGCACGCCCCGGCTCGCAGCCCCGCCGGTGATGCCGCCGTCGCTCGCCTGGTGGGCGTCGTCGCTGCAGCTGTCGGGCCTGGATGCCGGGCAGGCCGAGGTCGCGCGCCAATTCCTCTCGCGGGCAACACAACTCGATCGGCAGCTGCGCCAGCAGATGGCGTACCGCATTGCCAACGATGTGGTGTCGCGGATCGCGCCGCCGCCCCCGCCCGGCGCCCCGCCCGAACTGGTCCTGACGGCCGTCCTGGCCGAGCGGCATCGCCGGGAGCTGGCGCGACTGCGCCCGCAGATGCCGCCGGGACCCGCGCCCTGGCCGCCGGGGCCGGCGCCCTACGGGGCCGGGCCCCAGTTTCCGCCGCCACCGCCGTGGCCGAGTCAGCAACCGGCGCAGGCGACACCGTGGCCGCCGCAGGATCAGCGGGATGGCTTCTCACCGCCGCATTGATTGCAGTCGCGTATTTCAGCCGCGGCTTAGCCCGCGACGCTGGCCGCCATCAAGGCGACGTCGGCGATCAGCAGCGCCCAACCGCATAACGGCACCACGACGCCCTTGCGGCGCTTCGCCGTGAAAAACGAGATGACGATGACGACAAAGGCCACCAGCGGCGCGCCGTAGAACGCGATACCGAAATCGATTCCCCCGCGCCCGAGGTTGGGACAACCGCCGTCGGTGCAGCCGTCGGTGCTCATCACGGCGCCGAGGGCGAAAAGCATCACGATCGCCGAGGCCGGCACGGTCGACAGCGCCAGGCCCCAGTTGACCCACGGCCAGGTTTGCGCGCTCCGGCCGAGTTCGCTTCTCGCCGGGTCCGTCGTGCGGGGTGAGGTATCGAACCTCACGTTGGACTTGTCAGCGTTCATCCCGCTATCTGTACCCGCCGACCCGCGAAGCAAACCGCTGGCGCTCCGCTACAGCTCAAGGCCGTTTTCCGGGAAGCTCGGGGCCGCCGAAGCGATATCAACGTTGCATCGCGTTAGTTTACGATATATCGTGATATTCCGAAGCGCCCATCCGGAGCGCGACCCCATACATGTGAGGACTACAAACAATGAGCAACCCATTCACTCCCCCCGAGAGCCCGTTCGGCGCCCGACCCGGCTTCGGTTTCGGACCCGGCCCCGCCGCCCAGCGGCGAGCCATGCACGACGCCAGGCGGCATGCCCGGCGGGAATTCCGCGAACAACTCCGTGAGCACGGCCGCGACGACGCCTTCGGGCCAGGTTTCGGCCCGGGATTCGGACCGGGCTTCGGCCCGGGATTCGGCCCCGGCTTTGGGCCCGGATTCGGTTTCGGCCCGGGCGGTCGGCGGCGCGGCGGAGGCCGTCGCGGTGGACACAACCGTGGGCGCCGCGGTGACGTGCGCGCGGCAATCTTGAGCCTGCTGGCCGAGCAGCCGATGCACGGCTACGAAATGATCCAGCAGATCGCCGAACGCAGCAACGGAATCTGGCGGCCCAGCCCCGGCTCGGTCTACCCGACCCTGCAGTTGCTCGACGACGAAGGCCTGATCACCGCGGGCGAAAGCCACGGCAGCAAAAAGCTTTTCGAGCTGACCGAGGAAGGACGCGCGGCGGCCGAGCAGATCGAGACCGCGCCGTGGGACGAGATCGCCGAAGGCGCCGACCCTACGCAGATGAACCTGCGCGCGGCCGTCGGCCAATTGTTCGGCGCCGTTGGGCAAGCCGCGCACGCCGCGACCGAGGAACAGCAGCAGCGCATCCTCGACATCGTCAACAACGCGCGACGCGAGATCTACGGCATCCTCGGCGAGGACTGATCGCCTCTGAAAGCGCCCGTCGGCACACCGTGGCGGCGGGCGTTTTCGCGCGCACCGGCTACGACACGTCGACCCAGTCGAGCGTCCGTTGCACCGCCTTGCGCCAGCCCGCGTACCCCTGCGCGCGCTGGTTGTCGCTCCACGCCGGCGTCCACCTCTTGTCCTCCTGCCAGTTGGCCCGCAGGTCGGACGGGTCGGCCCAGAACCCGACGGCCAGCCCGGCCGCATAGGCCGCGCCCAGCGCGGTGGTTTCGGCGACCACAGGTCGTACCACGTCCACGCCCAGCACGTCGGCCTGGATCTGCATGCACAGGTCGTTGTTGGTGATGCCGCCGTCGACCTTCAAAACCTCAAGGCGCACACCGGAATCGGCAGCCATGGCGTCCACCACGTCGCGGCTCTGGTAGCAGATCGCCTCCAGCGTCGCGCGGGCCACGTGCGCGTTGGTGTTGAAGCGCGACAGCCCCACGATCGCGCCGCGGGCGTCGGATCGCCAGTAGGGCGCGAACAGGCCGGAGAACGCCGGGACGAAGTACACCCCGCCGTTGTCGTCGACTTGGCTTGCCAGCCACTCACTTTGCGCGGCGCCGCTGATGATGCCCAGCTGATCGCGCAGCCACTGAACCGCCGATCCGGTCACCGCGATCGAACCCTCCAGGGCATAGACCGGTTTGGCGTCGCCGAATTGGTAGCAGACGGTGGTCAGCAGGCCGTTGTCCGACCGCACGATCGACTCGCCGGTGTTGAGCAGCAGGAAATTGCCGGTGCCATAAGTATTTTTCGCCTCCCCGGCCGACAGGCACACCTGCCCGACCATGGCCGCGTGCTGATCGCCGAGGACGCCCGTGATCGGCACTTCGCCGCCCAGCGGCCCGCTGGCCTCGGTCACGCCGTAGGGCTGCCGCGGCGACGACGACGCGATCGCGGGCAGCATCTGCCGCGGGATGGAGAAGAACGACAGCAGCTCGTCGTCCCAGTCGAGCGTCTCCAGGTCCATGAGCATGGTCCGGCTGGCGTTGGTGACGTCGGTGACGTGCACGCCGCCCCGCGGGCCGCCGGTCAGGTTCCATAACACCCAGCTGTCGGGCGTGCCGAACAGCGCATCGCCGCTCTCGGCGGCCGCGCGCACGCCGTCGACGTTCTCCAGGATCCACTGCAGCTTCCCGCCGGAGAAGTACGTCGCCGGGGGCAGGCCCGCCCTGCGGCGGATCACGTCGCCCCGGCCGTCCCTGTCCAGCGCCGACGCGATCCGGTCGGTGCGGGTGTCCTGCCAGACGATGGCGTTGCAGTACGGCCGCCCGGTGCGCCGATTCCACACCAGCGTGGTCTCGCGCTGGTTCGTAATCCCCAGGGCGGCAATGTCTTTCGTCGTGAAGTCGACCGAGTTAAGCACCGACATCAGCACCGAGGAGGTGCGCTCCCAGATCTCGATCGGGTTGTGCTCGACCCAGCCGGCGCGCGGCATGATCTGCTCATGCTCGAGCTGGTGGCGAGCGACCTCGGTTCCGTCGTGATCGAAGATCATGCAGCGGGTGCTGGTAGTGCCCTGGTCGATGGCGGCTATGAATTCTCCGGACGCGGCCAATTGTTGCTCCTGGGTAGTGAGCTGTGACACTTCATCGTCCATGATGGTCTACCCGACCACCGCATCTGCAGCAGGGCGACGACGCCGATGACACCGTCACCCTTGCGTAACCGCCGGTAAACCTGTTGCATCGGCGTTGTGGGCGAAGAGGTCAAGCGCACCACGTATGACCGCGGACATCGGCGGGAATACCGGCGCAAGGTGCAGCTCAGTCTGGACGTCTTCGAGACGATGCTGGCCCAGTCACGCTTCGACTCCGACCGGCCGTTGACCGGTATGGAGATCGAATGCAACCTCGTCGACGGCGACTACCAGCCCGCCATGTCGAACCGGTACGTCCTGGATGCCATCGCTGATCCCGCGTACCAGACCGAATTAGGCGCCTACAACATCGAATTCAACGTCCCACCCCGGCCACTGCCCGGGCACACCGCCCTGGACCTGGAGGCGGAGGTGCGCACCAGCCTCAACGACGCCGAGATCAAGGCCGGCGCGGGCGGGGCCCACATCGTGATGATCGGCATCCTGCCCACGCTGATGCCCGAGCATTTCAACGAGGAGTGGATGAGCGAGTCGGTCCGGTACGCCGCACTCAACGACTCGATCTTCAATGCGCGCGGCGAGGACATCCCGATCCAGATCTCCGGCCCGGAACCGCTGGACTGGCAGGCCACCTCGATCGCGCCCGAATCCGCCTGCACCAGCATGCAATTGCATCTGCAGGTGGCTCCCGACGACTTCGCGCCCAACTGGAACGCGGCCCAGGTGATCGCCGGCCCGCAGCTGGCGCTGGGCGCCAACTCGCCGTACTTCTTCGGCCACCAGCTGTGGGCGGAAACCCGGATCGAGGTGTTCACGCAGTCCACCGACACCCGGCCCGAGGAGCTGCAGACGCAGGGCGTGCGGCCGCGGGTGTGGTTCGGCGAACGCTGGATCACCTCGATCCTCGACCTGTTCAAGGAGAACATCGCCTACTTCCCGTCGCTGCTGCCCGAGCTGTCAGACGAGGATCCGGTCGCCGAGCTGGCGGCCGGGCGCATCCCGCAGCTCCCCGAGCTGCGGCTGCACAACGGCACCGTGTACCGCTGGAATCGGCCGGTGTACGACGTCTTCGACGGCCGCCCGCACCTGCGGCTGGAGAACCGGGTGTTGCCGGCCGGACCGACCGTCATCGACATGCTGGCGAACTCGGCGTTCTACTACGGCATGCTGCGCAGCCTGTCCACGGCCGAGGACCCGCTATGGGCGAAGATGGAATTCGCTGCGGCACAAGACAATTTCCTCGAATCGGCGCGCCACGGCATGGACGCCCGGCTGCACTGGCCCGACCTGGGCGACGTGAGCGCGCGGGAGTTGGTGCTGGATCACTTGCTGCCGATCGCCGAAGAAGGGCTGAGCGGCTGGGGAGTGGACGTCGAGGTGCGCGACCGATTCCTCGGTGTCATCGAGGGCCGGGCGAAGACCGGCCGCAACGGCGCCGGCTGGCAGGTGGCGACGGTGCGGGCGCTGCAGGACGGCGGCATGACGCGGCCGGCGGCGCTGGCCGAGATGCTGCGGCGGTATTGCGAGCACATGCACAGCAACGAACCAGTGCACACCTGGGGCAGCGAGTAGGTTTGCAGCATGTCGACTGAATTACCGGACTGGGACAGTGAATACCGCGAACAGGGCCGGCTCGAGGGACCGCCGCCGTGGAATATAGGTGAGCCGCAGCCGGAGTTGGCCGCGCTGGCGGCCGCAGGCAAGTTCCGCAGTGACGTGCTCGACGCGGGCTGCGGCGTCGCGGAGCTGTCGCTGTCGCTGGCCGCCGACGGTTACACCGTCGTCGGTATCGACCTGACGCCCACGGCAGTTGCGGCCGCCACTAAAGCGGCCGCCGAACGCGGCCTGAGCTCCGCCACTTTCGAGCAAGCCGACATCACGTCGTTCACTGGCCACGACGGTCAGTTCAATACGATCGTCGACAGCACGCTGTTTCACTCGCTGCCGGTCGAGGGCCGCGATGGCTACCTGCGTTCGATACACCGCGCGGCGGCACCCGGCGCCGACTATTACGTGTTGGTGTTCGCTACGGGGGCGTTCCCCGAGGAGTGGGTACAGCGTCCCAACCAGGTCGGCGAGGACGAGTTGCGCGCCGCGGTCAGCAAGCACTGGGTGATCGACGAAATCAGGCCGGCCTTCGTGCACGCGAACATGCCCGCGGACCGCCAGCAGGGGGACCAACCGATGCCGCCGCACGACCGCGACGAAAAGGACCGGATGAAGCTGCCCGCCTACCTACTGTCGGCACACAAGGCCTGAGCTACGCGGCGGCCGTGGCGGCGGTCGCGGCGATCAGCGCCTCGGCGAAGGTCTCCAGGTCGGCGGCGGTGGTGTCGGCGTGCGGCGAGATCCGCAGCAGCGGCCCCGTCAGCTCCAGGGGCGCGCGCTGGACGCCGGCATAGGTGGTCAGGATTCGTCGTTCGGCGAGCAGCCAATCTCGCACCGCCTGCGGGTCGGCGCCGTCGACCGGGGCCAGGGTGGTGATCGCGCTGGGCTCCTCGGCCTCCTCGATCACCGACCAGCCGGGCACGTCGGCCAGCACGGAGCGGCTGATGCTGCCGAGCTCGGCCAGCCGGGCGCGCACCGCCTCGGGCCCGTAGGCTAGATATTCGCCGAGCGCCACCGAAAAGCCCACGCGCGCAGCGACATTGGCTTCACCGAATTCGAGCTGCTGGGCCACCGTCGCCGCCGGCGCCCACTCCGGGGCGGCCAGCCGCGGCGACAACCGCTGCATCAACTCCGGGCGCACCGCGAGCACGCCCACCCCACGCGGCCCGGCGATCCACTTGCGCGAGGTGGAATACGTGACGTCGGCGCCGGCCGCACAGTCCACCTGGCCCAGCGCCTGGGCCGCGTCGACGACCAGCGGCAGGCCCAGCTCGCCGCACAGCCGGGCGAGCATCGGCAACGGCTGCACGACACCGCAGTGGCTGGCGACCGCCGTCAGGTGCACGAAGTCGGGACGGTCGGCCTCCAGCGCGAACGCCGCGTCGTCGAGGGCCAACCGGCCGTCGCCGAGCGTCGGCAGCAGTTGGCGGTCGAATCCGTGCGCCGCCAGCACGGCCAGGTTGGGGCCGTATTCGCCGGGCAGGCACGCCACCTTTCGGCGATCGGCCGGCCAACCGCCGAGCAGCAGGTCCAGGGCGTTCAACGAGCCGGTGGTGTAGACAACTTCGGCGTCGGGCATCCCGCACAGCGCCGCGAAGGCGGCCCGCCCGGCGTCGAGCGCGGGGGCGGCCGCCTCGGCCGCGACGTAGCCGCCGACCTCGGCCTCGTAGCGCGCGTGCTGGGCGGCGGCGTCGATCACCGAGAAGCTCTGGCGCGAACATGCCGCGCTGTCCAGGTGCAGGCCCGCGACCGGAGGCCGGGCCTGTCGCCATCGCTCGGCCAGCGCGTCGCCGGCGCTCACTTCAGCGCTAACGACAGCCCGAAATCGCCCGCCTTGTCGGTCCACCACTGCACCCGGCGCAATCCCGCGTCGGCCAGTTCGGCGCTCACCCCTTCCGGGCGGAATTTGCAGGACACCTCGGTCAGCATCTCCTCGCCCGCGGTGAAGTCGACGGCCAGATCGAGCGCGTTGATCCGCACCCGCTGGCCGACCTCGGAGCGCAGCCGCATCTCGATGCGTTGCTCGTCGTCGTTCCAGCGGGCCACGTGCGCAAAGGCGTCGACGTCGAAGTCGGCGTCGAGTTCGCGGTTGATCACCGCGAGCACGTTGCGGTTGAAGCGGGCCGTCACCCCGGCCGAGTCGTCGTAGGCGCGCAGCAACCGGTCGGTGTCCTTGACCAGGTCGGTGCCCATCAGCAGCGTGTCGCCGGGCCGCATGACCGCCGACAGAGACCTGAGGAATTCGGCGCGCGGCCCGGGCGTGAGGTTGCCGATCGTCGACCCGAGGAATGCGAACAGGCGCCGCCCGCCGCTGGGGATCTCGCCCAGGTGTTCCTCGAAATCGCCACAGACGGCCTTGATTTCGACTCCGGGGTATTCCTCCTGGATAGCGTTGGCCGCGATCTGAAGGATGCTCGAGTCGACGTCGAACGGCACGAACCGGCGCAACGACCCGCGGTCGCGCAGGGCATCCAGCAGCTGCCGGGTCTTTTCCGAGGTTCCACTGCCGAGCTCGACCAGGGTGTCGGCCTCGCTGGCCGCCGCGACCTCGGCAGACCGGGTCCGCAGGATCTCGGCCTCGGCGCGGGTGGGGTAGTACTCTGGCAACCGGGTGATCTGGTCGAACAGATCACTGCCAACCGAATCGTAGAACCACTTGGGCGGCAACGACTTCGGTATCTCCCGCAGGCCGTCGAGCACATCGCGTCGTAGCGCCCGGTAGGCGGAGTCGGCCTTGAGATGGTTGGACAGCGTCAGCGTCATGAAAGTCCTTTCGGTTAGTCGAGCGCGGTCATCGTGACACCCTGCGCGGTGACGTCGACGAGATGACGATCCGGCACGTCCTCCCACGCGGGGTCGTGGTCGTAGGGTTCGCTGGCCAGCACCACCCCGTCCGGGCGGCGCAGGATAGACAAGGTGTCCCCCCAGGCGGTGGCCAGCATGCGAGAACCATTGGCGGCCAAAATGTTCAGCCTGGCAGTTCGATCGAGCGATCCGATCTGCGCGATCGTCTCGCCCAGCACGTCCAGCCCCAACGCGAAGATAGCGGACGCCAATAGCGCACTGTCGCACACGGATTCGGCCGACGACGTCAACGGCAGCACGGCGCGGTCGACAATGCCGTTGTGCGACAACAACCATTGCCCGTCGGTGAAAGGTGCGGTGGCGCTGATTTCGATCGGCATCCCGACGGTCGCCGAGCGCACCGCGGCCACCACGCAATGGCTGCGCAGCGCCGGAGCGACCGACTCGAACGACGTGTCGCCCCACAGCGGTGCGGCACTGCGCCAGCGCCGCGGCACCGCGCCCTCGGCGGATCCGTCGAAAAACCCGACGCCCCAACCGTCGGCGTTCAGCAGGCAGTGCTTTTGGCGGCGCGGGGCGTAGGACTGCACCCGCAGGCCGAACGGCGGGTCGAGCACCAGCGAGGACACCGAGACGTCGGTCCCCAGCCAACCCAGATGACGGCACATCAGGCAGTGGCCCCGGAGTCGGGGCCATCCCACGCCAACCGGACGCCGGAAAAGATCTGACGACGGTACGGGTGATCCCAGTTGCGGAAGCTGGGCCGCAGGATCGCCGATTCCACCGCCCACGAGCCGCCGCGCAGGATCCGGTAGTCGCCGTCGAAGAACGGGTGCGAGTAGCGCTCGTAGATCATCGGCACGAACCCGGGCCAGGGGCGCAACGGCGAGCTGGTCCACTCCCACACGTCGCCCAGCATCTGCTCGACGCCGTAGGCCGAGGCCCCGGCGGGGTAGGCGCCGACGGGCGCCGGGCGCAGCGACGTGCCGCCCAGGTTCGCGACGGCGGTCGACGGCTCCTGCGCGCCCCACGGGTAGCGGCGCCGCGTGTTGGTCGCCGGGTCCCAGGCGCAGGCCTTCTCCCACTCGATTTCGGTGGGCAGCCGGGCGCCGGCCCAGGCCGCGTACGCCTCGGCCTCGAAGTAGCTGACGTGCTGGACGGGCTCGTCGGCGGGAACGTCTTCGACGTGGCCGAACCGGGTCCGCGTCCGCGCGTCGCAACCCCAGAACTGCGGTGCGCTGAGGCCCACGCTCAGCCGGTGCTCCCAGCCGCGGTCCGACCACCAGCGCGGCTCGGTGTAGCCGCCGTCGGCGATGAAGTCCTGCCATTCGCCGTTGGTGACCGGCACCCGGCCGATCCGGAATGCGGGCACGTCGACGACATGGGCGGGGCGTTCGTTGTCCAGCGAGTACGGCTCGTCCGCGGCGTCCACGCCGAGCACGAACGGGCCGGCGGGCACCAGCACCGAGCTGCCCGCCACGTCCGGACGGCCGGCGGGCAGTTGGCCGGGATCGCGCAGCAGCGCGGCCCCGGTGCGCAGGTTCAGCGCCTGCAGCATGGTCTCGTCGTGCTGGTTTTCGTGGCTGACCACCATGCCGTACACGAACGCGGCGCGGTCCCCGGCGGGATCGTCGGGCAACGCGTCCAGCGCGTCCAGCGCCGCGGAACGCACTGTGCGGCAATAGGATCGGGCCTCGTTCGGCGAGAGCAACGGCAGGTCGACGCGGCTGGCGCGCGAGTGCACGAAGGCGTCGTAGAGGCCCTCGACCGGCGGCGGCAGGATGCCGGGCCGGTTCGGGTCGCCGCCGCGCAGCAACCAAAGCTCTTCCTGCTGACCGATGTGCGCCAGGTCCCACACCAGTGGGCTCATCAACGGGTCGTACTGCCTGCGCAATTCGGCATCGTCGAAATCGACGAGGTTCAGCGTGCGCGTCCGCGCCCGCTCCAGGTCGCCGGCGAGCTGTTCCCTAGACGTCACAGATCCCCTTGTGCCAGCTGCGAAACCGTCGCCGCGATGCCGTGGCCGACGACCTGGTCGGAAAAATCGTCGCCGGGGCATCGGCCCTGCGCGACGTTGTCGACCAATCGCCCCATCGGTTCGGCCAGCTCCGCCGGCGCCCGCTCGGCCGCGATGGCCACACAGCGGATGGCCGCCGCGCACAGCCGCCGATCGCGCAGACCGAGCCGCGCGGCGGTGTCCCACGCGGTGGCCACCGGTTCGACGACTTCGGCGGCGAGGTCGGCGGCGGCCGGGTCGTCCAGCAGGGACACCAACGTGAACACCACCGCGGGCCACAAGGCGTCGGGCACGCTGTCGAGGTAGCGGATCTCCAGCCATCGCCTGGGCCGCACCGGCGGGAACAGCGTGGTCAGGTGGTAGTCCAGGTCGGCGATGGTGGGGCGGCGGTCGCCGAGCAAGACGCGGCCGTCGACCCAGTCGGTGAACGGCACCCAATGCGTCACCGGCACCGCCTCCGGGTTGTTCACCAGCATCACCGGCGCCTTGAGCGCATACCGGGCCCAGTCGGTGCCGGGGTCATCGCCGCTGGCACCCAGGACCGGGCCGCAGCGCGCGGAGTCCATCGCGCCCCACACGCGCTGCCGGGTGGACACCCAGCCGGTGAACTCGCCGCGCAGCATCGGCGAGTTGGCGGTGATCGCGATCATGGTGGGCCCCAGCGCATGCGCCAGCCGCACCCGCGCCGCCCATCCGGACTGCGGCCCCGCGTCGACGTTGACCTGAACCGAGGCGGTCGACGTCATCATCGCCGAGCCCGCCTCGGCCGAATCGCTGGCGGCGAAGAATTCCTCCATCGCGCGATACCGCGCGCCGGGGTTCACGCGCGTGGGTGGCCGCAACGGGTCGGCGCCCAAAAAGACAAGTCCCAGACCAACATTCGCGAATGCCTTGCGCAGCACGGCCTGATCGGTGTGCATCGCGCCGATGGCCGCGGCGATGTCGTCCGCCGGCGGGCCGGACAGTTCGACGGCGCCGCCGGGCTCGACGGTGACCGCGCTGGCACGCGGCAACGGCGGCAACGACTCGATGACTTCGGTGATCTCGTTCCAACTCGGCCGGCGATACGGATCGGCCGGGTCGAAGCAGTGCGCCTCGACCTCCAAGCCGACGCGACCCAGCGGACCATCGACCAGGCAGCCGTCGGCGATGTATTGCGCGGCGGCCGAGGAATCTGCCATCTCGGCTTCGATTGGGCGGGCGGTATCCCGCTGCGAGGCCGCGGTGGTGATAGCGGCGAGCGTCATATCACGATCCCTCCGGGCCCGACCACACCCGAACATCTTCGGGCCGAGCGCCATCTTGGGCGGCTATCGGAACGATAACCGCCGTCACTTCATCATGCAGATCGCCCCGACAAGTTCCCGTTCCCGCAGGTTCTCGCGACGCGATAGACAGATACCCACATTTACCGCGCTATTGGCCTAACGCGTTTTGCATCGCCCCGGCCAGCACGTTGACCGCCGGACCCGCATTGCCAGATTGGCAAACCTTGGCCTGCAGCAGGACGTTTTCCCGCAGCCGGGTTTGATTGAAGCACCGGCGATCGGTGCCGCCTTCCTGCTTGGTCCAGTTCTCGTCGGCTGCGCCGGCCGGCCCGCCGGTGAACGACCAGACCTGCGTCTGCCCGTTGTCCAGGTGCATCGCCGTGGTCTGACCCGAGCAGCCCACGGTCCGGTCGACCACCCGGTGGAAGGCCCGGGCAGCGGCGTCGGGGGTGGCGAACACCCCGACCGCCTGCTTGACGAAGTGCGTCTGGTCGTTCGGAGCGGTTTGACTGGTGGCCCCGTTGAACGACGCCAGGTCGGGATCGTTGTAGACCTCGGGCAGGCCGATGTCGGCCCAGTTGTTGCAGTCGGCGAGGTCGACGAAGTATCCCTGAACCGGTTCGGTGAACACCGACTCGAAGCCCATCGGCCCGCCGACGATGTTGCCGACCGACCCCTTGCCGAGGACCGCGTAGGAGACCACCCCGGGCTCCGACGGGTGCGCGGCGGCGCTCGGGATCGCCGATGCGGCCACGACGGCCACAGCGACGGTCACCGCCGCGGCGCAGATTCGCCTCGTCGGGTCCAAGCGGCTAGACCTTGGCCGAGACTTCGACGTCCACATTGCCGCGGGTGGCCTTCGAATACGGGCACACCTCGTGCGCGGCCTCCACCAGATCGGTGGCGGCGGCCTGGTCGAGACCGGGCAGGTAGCCCACGATCGTCCCGGTGAGCCCGAACCCGCCGTCGGAAGAGTCCTTGCCGAAGCCGATCTGGACCGTGACGCTGGTGGCGTCGTCCAGCTTGATCTTCGACTTGCCGGCCACCAGCCGCAGCGCGCCTAGGAAGCAGGCCGCGTATCCCGCCGAGAACATTTGCTCGGGATTGGTGCCCTCGCCGTTGCCGCCCATCGCCTTCGGCGGCCGGGTGTCGAGATCGATGCGGCCGTCGTCGGACTTCACGTGGCCGTCGCGGCCGCCGCCGGTTGCTGTGGACGCCGTGGTGTAAACGACTTCAATGGTCATGAGTCTCGATCATGCCAGGGTGCCCGCCGTGCAGGGAACCTCGAAATTCACTGCCCCTGGTTGGCCCGCAGTCCTTCCTCGACCTTCTTGCCGAGATCGGGGTCGACGTTGCGCCAGTACTCGAAGACCCGCGACAGCACCGGCTCCTTGACGCCCTTGGAGACGTGACCAATGATGTTGTGCGCCAAGCGTTCCCGCGCCTCGTCATCGAGCACCTCGCGGACCATCGTGCCGGCCTGGCCGAAGTCGTCGTCCTCGGCGCGCAGCGTGTAGGCCGCCCGGATCATCTCGCCGTCGGCCTGCCAACGCACCTCGGCGGCCCGCGCCGGATCGGCCTGCGGGCCGCCGTACGAGTTGGGCGCATAGACCGGGTCCGACACGTTGCTCATCCGCATCGCGCCGTCCTTCGAGTAGCTGTTCACCTCGACCCGCGGCGTATTGACCGGGATCTGCCGGTAGTTGGTCCCCAGCCGCGCGCGATGCGCATCGGAGTACGAGAAGCCGCGGGCCAGCAGCATCTTGTCCGGGCTCAGACCCGTACCGGGCACGGTGTTGTTCGGCTCGAACGCGGCCTGCTCGATTTCGGTGTGGTAGTCGGTGACGTTGCGGTTCAGGGTCATCTTGCCGACGTCGATCAGCGGGTAGTCGCCGTGCGGCCACACCTTGGTCAGGTCAAAGGGGTTGAACCGGTAGGTCTTGGCCTCCTCGAACGGCATGATCTGCATCTTCAGCGTCCAGCTCGGGTGATCGCCGCGCTCGATGGCCTCGTACAGGTCGCGCTGGTGATAGTCGCCGTCCTCGCCGGCCAGTTGGTCGGCGTCCTCCTGGGTCAGGAAGTCCACACCCTGATCGGTGATGAAGTGGTACTTCACCCAGAAGATCTCGCCGGCGGCGTTGATCCAGCTGTAGGTGTGGCTGCTGTAGCCGTTCATCTGCCGCCAGCTCTTGGGGATGCCCCGGTCCCCCATCAGCCAGGTCACCTGATGGGCGGACTCCGGCGACAGGCTCCAGAAGTCCCACTGCATGTTGTTGTCGCGCAAATTCGTTGCCTGCATACGCTTTTGGGACCGGATGAAGTGCTGGAACTTCAGTGGGTCGCGCATGAAGAAGACCGGCGTGTTGTTGCCGACCAGGTCGAAGTTGCCCTCGGTGGTGTAGAACTTCAGCGCGAAGCCGCGCGGGTCGCGCCAGGTGTCTGGGCTGCCGCGCTCGCCGGCCACCGTGGAGAACCTGGCGAGCATGTCGGTCTTGGCGCCGGGCTGGAATACCGCGGCCCTGGTGTATTGGCTGACGTCGTTGGTCACCTCGAAGCTGCCGAAGGCGCCGCCACCTTTCGCGTGCGGCTGGCGTTCCGGGATGCGTTCCCGGTTGAACTGCGCCATCTGCTCGATGAGGTAGTGGTCCTGCAGCAGGATCGGGCCGTCGGGACCGATCGTCAACGACTGGTCGTCGCTGGGCGCGGCGATTCCGGCGTCGGTGGTGGTAAAGCGGTCGGTCATCGGACCATCTCCTCGGGGCTGTCGTGGAACTTCGGGGGCATACCCACACCGGTCGAACGTCAATCGGCATCAACACGTTTCAGTCCCCCAACGCACAAACCGGCGCCCCTTCGACAGGGCGCTGGTTTGGTGTCGCGAGCGCTACGGACGCGGGGGCGGCGAGCTGGGCCCGCCCGGCCCACCCGGTCCGCCGGGACCGAACGGACCGATGAATACCGGCCCACCCGAGCCGAACGGCGGCGGACCGCCGGGGCCACCGGGGCCGAAGCCGGGACCGGGACCCCACGGTCCGGGGCCACCGCCGTATTGCCACGGACCGGGGGCACCGGGTCCGGGGCCAGCGGGCCCACCGGGCCCGTACATGCCGGGGTGATGCTTGTGGTGGCAGTGGTAGTGCCCGAAGACCATGGCTCCCGAGAAGAACACCACCGACAGGATGAAGACGATTCCCGCGACGATGGTCACCCAGGCCGCGGCCACATACAGTTTCGGCGGCTTCAGGCGCTCGGGCTGTGCGGGCGGTCCCGCCGGCACCGGCGGCCGCGGCGGTGGCGGCGGAGGCGGGGGAACGGCGCCGGCCGGCGTCGGCTGGGTTGACGGTTCTGGTGTATCACTCATGCCTTCGATAGTGCCCTCGTCTGGCCCGCCGTAACAGGTCGCCCGAAACAAAGTTGCTCTGAATTAACCGAATTGGGTTCTTAGCGCAGCTCGCAGGGAAATCGCAGGTAGCCCGGCGCTCGGGGTGAGCGCCGGGCTACTTTGTGTTCAATTAGCGGCCCCCCGGGGTCCTCCTGTTGCCCCGTGAGCATCTGAACGGTTGGGGACTCACCCCCACAGGCACTACGGCGTGTGGGAGGGAGCGACCGACGACGGGATCTGGCTGGGTCCGGGAGCACCGGCAGGTCCACCACCCGGCAGCGCGCCCTGCGGCGCCTGCGGCGGCGCGAACTGCCCGCCGGGACCACCCGGGCCACCCATGCGGTGGTGCCAGCCCGCCGCGTGGTGCTTGTGGTGGTGGTGGTGATGGCCGTGGTGCCCCAACGCCATTCCGGCGAAGAAGATCACGGACACGATGAAAACGACGCCGGCGACGATGGCAACCCATGCAGCGGCCAGGAAGACCCGAGGGGTCTTGTAAACGGGTGACACGGGCTTGTTGGCCGGTGCCGGGGCGGTGGCGGTCGAGGACCGCGCAGTTGGGGTTTCAGATGTTTCACTCATGAGACACATGATGCGGGGGTAAACAGTAGTGATCGCTATGCGCTGCTTATGTAGCAGCTGTGAGCTAAAAACCCCGTCCTACCAGGCGGAACGGCTTCGAAGACGCGCTAATCCGGCTTGAACGGGTTGACCGCGAACTGGATCACCCGGTACGGGGCGGCAACCCTGGCGCGGGTGTCCCACTGGCTGACGAATATGCGCAGCTCGTCGAGCGTCGAACCGGGCGAGATGTACCCGCCGTACGGCTGCGCCAGCCGGTTGTCGGTCGGCGGCGGCAGGCTTTCGGCCGGGTCGGGCCAGTCGTCGTGCTGGACCACCGTCGTCACCGGCGCGGTGCCCAGCGACGTCGGGTCGTCGGCCACCCGGACCTCCATGTTGCCGTTGCTGGCGTTGAAGTACGACAGCACGGTCTTGCCGTCGATCTGCCGCACGGACATCTCGCCCACCTGGTCCGGCCACAGCGGCGTCGGCGGCTTGTTCCAGCCGCCGTCCGGGCCGCCGGCCCAGCCCTGCCAGCGGGACCGGTCGGTGAAGCTCTGCGGCGTCGCCCGATACAGCACCACGGGCTGGCTGCGGGTGAAGCTGTTCGCCACGATGTACACCCAGCCGGTCTGCGAGTCGGGCGTCGGGATCGGGTCGTAGTACCCGCTGATCTGGGTCTGCGAGCCGCCCTGATATGCGGCCTCGCGCTTGGACCCGGCAATCGTCTGCCAGCCTGCGTGCGCCGGTTCGGCCGCCACCAGCCGTGAGGTCTGCGGCTTCAGGTCCTTGGTGGTGGTCACCATCATGTAGTTGCGCCGGTTGATCTGCACCACCCCGGCGGGCAGCTGCGAGTCCCCAGACGGTGTCGGATCGGCCAGCAGCGGCCTGGTGATTCCGGTGACGCCGGTGTAGCGCACCCCGTCGGGGTCGTCCACCGATGCGGTGTCGACGTGCAGCGCCACCGGCGAATACCAGCCGCCGAACCCGACGCCCTGCCCGGCGAAACTGTCGCCGCACACCTGCAACAGCTCGGCCGGGAATTCGAGAAATTCACATAGGTCAGTGGCGCCGATGCCGTAATCTTTTGTGGCGGTTCCGGTTCCGGCCGTCGGGCCGATCCGCAGCACCTGACCCGGGGCCAGCGGCTGCACAATCGGCTGCGGGGCGGGCGCGGGCGGGTCGGCACGCGCGACTGAAAGACCTTGCGCGGCAAGCAAACACAACAGAGCGCAACACGCGACCCGGGTGGGACTCACCCGCGGATCACAATTCAGAGACCAGCAGCTCGGCAATCTGGATGGTGTTCAGCGCCGCCCCCTTGCGCAGATTGTCCCCCGACACGAACAGCGACAGGCCCCGGCCGTCCGGGACTCCCTCGTCGCGCCGAATCCGGCCGACCAGCGAGTCGTCGATTCCGGCGGCCGCCAGCGGCGTCGGGACATCGGTCAGCGTCACACCCGGTGCGGTACTGAGCAATTCGCGCGCCCGCTCGGGCGAGAGCGGCCGGGCGAACTCGGCGTTGATCGACAGCGAGTGCCCGGTGAACACCGGGACCCGCACGCAGGTCCCGCTCACCAGTAGCCCGGGAATGCCGAGGATCTTGCGGCTCTCGTAGCGCAGCTTCTGGTCCTCGTCGGTTTCGCCGGATCCGTCGTCCACCAACGAGCCGGCCAGCGGCACCACGTTGAAGGCGATGGGCGCCACGTAGGTCTTGGGCGCGGGGAAGTCCAGCGCGGAGCCGTCGCGCACCAGCTGCTCGGCCTCGCCGACGACGGCGCGCGCCTGCGTCGCCAACTCCTCGACACCGGCCAGCCCGCTACCGGAGACCGCTTGATAGCTCGACACCACCAGACGCTGCAGTTGCGCCTCGTCGTGCAGCGGCTTGAGCACCGGCATCGCGGCCATCGTCGTGCAGTTCGGGTTGGCGATGATGCCCTTCGGGCGGTTGACGGCGTCCCTGTAGAAGTTGACCTCGGACACCACCAGCGGCACCTCGGGGTCCTTGCGCCACGCCGAGGAGTTGTCGATCACCGTGACGCCGGCCGCGGCGAAGCGCGGCGCCTGCACCAGCGACATGGTCTTGCCCGCCGAGAACAGCGCGATGTCCAGCCCGGTCGGGTCGGCCGTCGCGGCGTCCTCGACCTCGATCTCCTGCCCGCGGAACGGCAGCTTGCGGCCCTGCGAGCGGGCCGACGCGAAGAACCGCACCGTGGTCGCGGGGAAGTCGCGCTCCTCGAGCAGGTTGCGCATCACCTGGCCCACCTGCCCGGTGGCCCCTACTACTCCGATGGCAACCATTTACCTACCCGTCCCCCCGTACACCGTGGCCGTCTCCTCGCCGCCGAGCCCGAACGCCTCGTGCAACGCCACGACGGCCTTGTCCAGTTCGGTGTCGCGGCACAGCACCGAGATGCGGATCTCCGAGGTGGAGATCAGCTCGATGTTGACGCCGACGGCGGCCAGCGTCTCGCAGAAGGTCGCCGTGACGCCGGGGTGGCTGCGCATCCCGGCCCCGATCAGCGACACCTTGCCGACGTGGTCGTCGTAGAGCAGCTGGGTGAAGCCGATCTCGTTCTTGAGGGCGTCCAACTTGGCCACCGCGGTGGGCCCGAGGTCGCGCGGGCAGGTGAACGTGATGTCGGTCTTGCCGTCTTCGACCTTCGAGACGTTCTGCAAGACCATGTCGATGTTCACTTCGGCGTCGGCGATGGCCCGGAAGACCCTGGCCGCATAGCCCGGGATGTCCGGGATGCCGACGACGGTCACCTTGGCCTCGCTGCGGTCGTGCGCGACTCCGGTCAGAAGGGGGCTTTCCATGGTTATGTCCTTGATCGATCCGACGACGACTGTGCCCGGCTTGTCCGAATAGGACGACCGGACGTGTACGGGCAGGTTGTAGCGACGGGCGTACTCCACGCAGCGCAGCATCAGCACCTTGGCGCCGCAGGCCGCCATCTCGAGCATCTCCTCGAAGGTGACGGTGTCCAGCTTGCGGGCGTTGTGCACGATCCGGGGGTCGGCGCTGAAGATGCCGTCCACGTCCGTGTAGATCTCGCAGACGTCGGCCTTCAACGCGGCGGCCATCGCAACCGCCGTGGTGTCCGAGCCGCCACGGCCCAGCGTGGTGACGTCGCGGGTGTCCTGGCTGACGCCCTGGAAGCCGGCGACCAGCACGATCCGGCCCTCGTCGAGCGCGGCCTGCAGCCGGGTGGGCGTGACGTCGATGATCTTGGCGTTGCCGTGCGTGCCGGTGGTGATGACCCCGGCCTGCGAGCCGGTGAACGACCGCGCCTGCGCGCCGAGCGACTCGATGGCCATGGCCACCAGCGCGTTGGAGATCCGTTCGCCGGCGGTCAGCAGCATGTCGAGTTCGCGGGGCGGCGGCACCGGGCACACCTGCTGGGCCAGGTCCAGCAGGTCGTCGGTGGTGTCGCCCATCGCCGAAACCACCACGACGACATCGTTGCCCTGCTTCTTGGTCTCCACGATGCGTTCGGCGACGCGGCGGATTCGATCGGCGTCGGCCACCGAGGATCCGCCGTACTTCTGTACGACAAGCGCCACTGTTTCTCTGCCTGCCCTTCTGCGGCTTGCATGCGCCCTTTTCGGGCCCCGCCCAGGGATTGAACCGCTGGGTCTAAGTCCACAACAGGATACGTTCCGGTGCATTTTATTTAACGGCGCGATGCCCAATGGCCCAGCCCACGGTCAAAAGCTCGATTTCTCGCCGCCGAGCCGATCGCGGTAGAGTTCAGGGCGTGCAGCGGGTGCTCCTCCTCGGACGCCGCGACGGGGTCTGATCCAGACCGGCCTCCCGTCGCGGGGGTTCGTGACGCGCCGGTCTGAAGTCCCCCTTCTGACATCCCCGGAGCAACTACCGTGAACAACTTTTCCGCTTCTGATAGCGCCGATGCCTATTCGTCGGCGCGGACCATCGTGACTCCCGCGGGCCCACCCGGGCCCGGCCAGGCCGGGTGGAATCCCCAGCGCGGATCGGCGATGCCGGTCAACCGCTACCGGCCCTTCGCCGACGAAGTCGAGCCGATCCGGCTGGCCGATCGCACCTGGCCCGACCGCGTCATCGAGCACGCCCCGATGTGGTGCGCGGTGGACCTGCGCGACGGCAACCAGGCGCTGATCGACCCGATGAGCCCGGCCCGCAAGCGCCGGATGTTCGAACTGCTGGTGCGCATGGGCTACAAGGAGATCGAGGTCGGGTTCCCGGCGGCCAGCCAGACCGACTTCGACTTCGTCCGCGAGATCATCACCGAGGGCGCCATTCCCGACGACGTCACCATCCAGGTGCTGACGCAGTGCCGGCCCGAACTGATCGAGCGCACCTTCGAGGCATGCGAGGGCGCGTCGCGGGCGATCGTGCACTTCTACAACTCGACGTCAATCCTGCAGCGGCGCGTGGTATTTCGCGCGGACCGGGCCGCCGTGCAGGCGATTGCGGTCGAGGGTGCCCGCAAGTGCGTCGAGCAGGCCGCGAAGTACCCGGGCACGCAGTGGCGGTTCGAGTATTCGCCGGAGTCCTACACCGGAACCGAATTGGAGTACGCCAAGCAGGTGTGCGACGGGGTCGGCGAGATCATCGCGCCGACGCCGGAGAACCCGATCATCTTCAACCTGCCCGCCACCGTGGAGATGGCGACACCGAACGTCTACGCCGACTCGATCGAGTGGATGAGCCGCAACCTGGCCAACCGGGAATCGGTGATCCTGAGCCTGCATCCGCACAACGACCGCGGAACGGCCGTTGCCGCAGCCGAATTGGGCTACCAGGCGGGCGCGGACCGGATCGAGGGCTGCCTGTTCGGCAACGGCGAACGCACCGGCAACGTGTGCCTGGTGACGCTGGGCCTGAACCTGTTCTCCCGCGGCGTGGACCCGCAGATCGACTTCTCCAACATCGACGAGATCCGGCGCACGGTGGAGTACTGCAACCAGCTGCCGGTGCACGAGCGGCACCCGTATGGCGGCGACCTGGTCTACACCGCGTTCTCCGGCAGCCACCAGGACGCCATCAACAAAGGCCTGGACCAGATGAAGATCGACGCCGACGCCGCGGGCACCGATGTCGATGACCTGCTGTGGGCCGTGCCGTATCTGCCGATCGACCCGCGCGACGTGGGACGCACGTATGAGGCGGTGATCCGGGTCAACTCGCAGTCCGGCAAGGGCGGGGTGGCCTACATCATGAAGGCCGATCACGGCCTGGTGCTGCCGCGACGGCTGCAGATCGAGTTCTCGCAGGCGATCCAGAAGATCACCGACGGCGAGGGCGGGGAGGTCTCGCCCAAGGAGATGTGGGACGCGTTCTCCGAGGAGTACCTGATGCCGATCCTGCCGCTGGAGCGAATCCGCCAGCGGGTCAACGCCTCCGAGGAGGACGGCGGCAGCACCTCCGTCGTCTCGACCGTGAAGATCAACGGGGCCGAGCACGAGATCAGCGGCGTCGGCAACGGCCCGCTCGCCGCGTTCGTGCACGCGCTGGGCGATGTCGGGTTCGACGTCGCCGTCCTGGACTACTCCGAGCACGCGATGAGCGCCGGCGACGACGCCCAGGCCGCCGCCTATGTGGAGGCGTCGGTGGGCGGCCGCACGGTGTGGGGTGTCGGGATCGCGCCGTCGATCACGACCGCGTCGTTGCGGGCCGTGGTGTCGGCGGTCAACCGCGCGTCGCGCTAGGGCCGGTCAGAACAGCGCGAGCTGCTCCTCGGCCGGGGCGGTGTCGATGAATTCCTCCATGCTGGTGCCGCCGATGACGCCAGTCACGCAGTCCATGAACTGCACGTCGGAGACCACCGGCACGCCCAGCTGCTTGGCCTGATAACCCTTGCCCTGCTCGGAGGCGGCGTCGTTGCAGATCACCAGCGACGTCTCGTGGTCGACGGCGTCGGTGTAGGCCAGCCCGGCGTGCAGGATCCGCTCGACGAGCTCCTCGTGGGTGCGCCGCACCTCGCTGGCCAGCGCCACCCTCATGCCCTGCACCAGCGGGCGGCCGCGGACATACGGGCCCGGGTTGAGGTACGGGCACGGCATCCGCGACGCCAGCGCCTTCAGCGGCCGCAGCTCCTCGTGCGTCACGCGGCCGTTGGGCCAGCGGCGCCGGGTGACCGGCCGCACCGGCAGCCAGATGTCGTGCTCGCGGGCCCGCTGCAGCGCCGACGCCAGCACGCGGGTCAGCACCATCGCGTCGTCGAACGCGTCGTGCGGGCGTTCCTGGGTGACACCCCAGTGCGCGGCCAGGGTCTCCAGGCGCAGGTTGTCCAGGCCGAGGTTGAGCCGGCGGCCCAGCTCGACGGTGCACATCACGCTGTCGACCGGGAGGGCGGCGCCGGCGAGCTCGGCCTCCGCCGTGACGAACGCGTAGTCGAACGCCACGTTGTGGGCCACCAGCGTGCGCCCGCGCAGCACCTTCACCAGGTCGCCGACGATGTCGCCGAACTGCGGCTGGTCCTCGAGCATCGCGGTGGTCAGGCCGTGCACGTGGGTCGGGCCCGGGTCGACGCCGGGGTTGAGCAGGCTGACGACGGACTGCTCGACGTTGCCGTCGGCGTCCAGTCCGAGCACCGCGACGCTGATGACGCGCGCCTGGCCAGGGCGAAAGCCCGAGGTCTCGACGTCGATGACGGCCCAGCCCCCGTCCGGGTCTCTCGCCGGGCGGCCCCAGGGCGCCGATGTTAGGGGGCTCATGGACTGAGAATGGCACGCCAGACCGACATCACAGGGTCGCTCGCGCATCGTGTCGGCACCTAAACACCGATCGCCTTTAAACTGCGCGGGTGGTAACCACCCGGGCACGTCTGGCGCTGGCCGCAGGCGCGAGCGCGCGATGGGCGTCCCGGGTCACCGGCCGCGGCGCCGGGGCCATGATCGGCGGCCTGGTCGCGATGACGCTGGACCGCTCGATCCTGCGCCAGCTCGGCGTCGGCCGGCGCACGGTCGTCGTCACCGGCACCAACGGCAAGTCGACGACCACCCGGATGACCGCGGCCGCGCTGTCCACCCTGGGGCCGGTGGCCACCAACGCCGAGGGCGCCAACATGGACGCCGGCCTGGTCGCCGCGCTGGCCGCCGACCGGGACGCCGCGCTGGCGGCCCTCGAAGTCGACGAGATGCACGTGCCGCACGTCTCCGACGCCGTCGACCCCAGCGTCGTCGTGCTGCTCAACCTGTCGCGCGACCAGCTGGACCGGGTCGGCGAGATCAACGTCATCGAACGCACGCTGCGGGCGGGCCTGGCCCGGCACCCGGCGGCCGTCGTCGTGGCCAACTGCGACGACGTGCTGATGACGTCGGCCGCCTACGACAGCCCGAACGTGGTGTGGGTGGCCGCGGGCGGCGGCTGGGCGAACGACTCGGTCAGCTGCCCGCGCAGCGGCGAGGTCATCGTCCGCGACCCCCCTGGTGAGCAAGGCCACTGGTATTCCACCGGCGCCGACTTCAAGCGGCCCAGCCCGCAATGGTGGTTCGACGACGACACGTTGTACGGGCCCGACGGGCTGGCCCTGCCGATGCGGCTGACGCTGCCCGGCGCGGTGAACCGGGGCAACGCCGCCCAGGCCGTCGCGGCCGCCGTCGCGCTGGGCGCCGATCCCGCCAAAGCGGTGGCCGCGGTCTCGGGAGTGGATGAGGTGGCGGGCCGCTACCGCACGGTCCGGGTCGGCCAGCATGAGGCGCGGATCCTGCTGGCCAAGAACCCGGCCGGCTGGCAGGAAGCGCTGTCGATGGTGGACAAGCACGCGGCGGGCGTGGTGATCGCGGTCAACGGGCAGGTGCCCGACGGCGAGGACCTGTCCTGGCTGTGGGACGTGCGCTTCGAGCATTTCGAGGACACCCAGGTCGTCGCCGCCGGGGAACGCGGCACCGACCTGGCGGTGCGGCTGGGGTACGCGGGCGTCGAGCACACGCTGGTGCACGACACGCTGTCCGCCATCGCGTCCTGCCCGCCCGGCCCCGTCGAGGTCGTCGCGAACTACACGGCGTTTTTGCAGCTGCAGCGGGCGTTGGCGCGCCATGGCTGACTCCGGGTCTTTTTCCAAGGTGCGGATCGGGCTGGTGCTGCCCGACGTGATGGGCACCTACGGCGACGGCGGCAACGCGGTGGTACTGCGTCAGCGACTGCGGCTGCGGGGCATCGACGCCGAGATCGTCGAGATCACCCTCGACGATCCGGTGCCGGAGTCGCTGGACCTGTACACGCTGGGCGGCGCGGAGGACTACGCGCAGCGGCTGGCCACCCGGCACCTGATCAAGCACCCCGGGCTGCAGCGCGCTGCGGATCGCGGCGCGCCCGTGCTGGCGATCTGCGCGGCCATCCAGGTGCTGGGGCACTGGTACGAGACGTCGTCGGGCGAACGCGTCGACGGCGTGGGCATGCTCGACGTGACGACCTCGCCGCAGGACAAGCGCACCATCGGCGAGGTGGTGGGCACGCCGCTGCCGGCCGGGTTGAGCCAGCAGCTCACCGGCTTCGAGAACCACCGCGGCGGCACCGTGCTCGGCCCGGCCGCATCGCCGTTGAGCGCGGTGGTCAAGGGCGCGGGCAACCGCGCCGGCGACGGCTTCGACGGCGCGATTCAGGGCAGCGTGGTCGCCACCTACATGCACGGGCCCTGCCTGGCCCGCAACCCGGAGCTGGCCGACCTGCTGCTGGGCAAGGTGGTCGGCGAGCTGCCCCCGCTGCGGCTGCCCGAGGTGGAGTTGCTGCGCACCGAACGACTGACGGCGCGCTAGCGATGCGGCCCGATATGGGGAAGATCAGCCCGAGACTGGCTGCCAGCGCGGCACTGATCGCCGCGCTCCTCACGTCGTCGGCACCGGCGAACGCCGCCCCGGAAGTCCCGAGCGGCCGGTACAACGTGCACTACACCGACAACGACAAATCGACCGCCTGGCTTTTCGTCGCGTGCGGATCGGACTGCACCTTCGCGACCTCGCAAGATGGCGGGACCTTCGTCATCAGCTGGGAGTTCTACCTCGCCAAGGGACGATGGACTCACACCGGCACGGCCCAGGCGCCGTGCCCGAACGGCGCGTCGGCCCCGGTGACCGTCAACTACAGCTTCGATGCCGTGTCGCTTGCCGGCGAAGGCCAGCAGACGACGGCGCCGGACGCGTGTAGTGGAGAGCCGGGCAGGACCTTTACCAGGCAATTCCAATTGAGCAAAGCCTGAAGATCGTCGGGTCATCGCCCGCTAGCACCGGCTCGTAGCTGCGCGCCAAGCTTCTTTCAAGAATCCCTCTAGGGCCTTTGCCCAGCCTTTTCTCGACGCACCACGCCGATCGCCGGCTCGAGAAAAAGGGGCCCCATGACGAACACCCGCAGCTTCAACGCCGCCACCACAGCGCGCCTCGGCGTGCTCGCGGTCCTGGTAGGCGCGGCCGTCGCAGCCGCGGCAGCGCTGCTCGGATCGTCGGATCCGATACAGGCCGCGCCGCAGACGATCGCCCAGCGCACCGAATCCGGGATGCATGGCGACCCGGCCGCCGCCGCGCCCTACTGGCGCTATCAGCAGCAGAACTTCGACTGCGCCGAGATGGCCGTCGCCGACGTGATCGGTCAGATCAGCGGCCACTCGCCCACCGAGGACGAGATCACCGGCGCGGCAGCCAACATCGCGAGCGTGGCCCACCCCGGGCCGATTTACAACGGCGGCAGGACCAGCAACAGGGACCTGCCGCTGCTACTGGACCACTACGGCATCGCGGCCGACATCGCCCACTCCGGCACCGACATGCTGATCCAGCGCCTGGACGAGGGCCGCAAGGTGATCGTCGGGGTCAACGACAAGGTGCTGTGGAACCAGCGCGGCAACCGCACCCGGGAAAACCACTTCGTCGTCGTCACCGGCATCGACACCAAAGCCAAGATGGTGCACCTCAACGACAGCGGCACCAGCACCGGCCGCGACGAGCAGGTCTCCATCGCCACCTTCGAGACGGCGTGGGCCGCCAGCAAGAACTTCGCCGTCGTCACCCGCTGATGAGCTCAGGCCATCGCGCGGCGGCCGGTGAGGGCGCGACCCAGGGTCAACTCGTCGGCGAACTCCAGGTCGCCGCCCATCGGCAGCCCGGACGCGATGCGCGTCACGGTCAGGCCGGGGATGTCGCGCAGCATCCGGACCAGATAGGTGGCCGTCGCCTCGCCCTCGGTGTTGGGGTCGGTGGCGATGATCACCTCGGTGATGTCGACGTCGTCGACGCGTTCGCCGATGCGGGTCAGCAGTTCTCGGATCCGCAGCTGCTCGGGGCCGACCCCGGACAACGGGTCCAGCGCGCCGCCCAGCACGTGGTAGCGGCCGCGGAACTCGCGGGTGCGCTCGACCGCCTGGATGTCCTTGGGCTCCTCGACCACGCAGACCAGTGAGCCGTCGCGGCGCGGGTCGCCGCAGATGCGGCAGCGCTCGTCGTCGGAGACGTTGCCGCACACCGCGCAAAACCGCACGCCGTCACGGACTTTGGCCAGCACCGCGGTCAGCCGGTCGATGTCCGGCGGTTCGACCGACAACAGGTGGAAGGCGATGCGCTGCGCGCTCTTTGGTCCGATGCCGGGCAGCTTGCCGAGCTCATCGATCAGATCCTGGACCGGTCCCTCGAACATGAGGAAAGTCAGAGCCCCGTCGGCGGCACGGAAGGCGGCGGCGCGGACGGCGGGCCACCCAGGCCACCGGCCAGCGCACCCAACCGCTCCTGCGCCATCTGGGTGACTTGAGCCGAGGCGTTGGCCATGGCGCCGACGATCAGGTCCTGCAGTGTCTCGATGTCCTCCGGGTCGACGACCTTGGGGTCGATGTTGACCGCGATCAGCTCGCCGCTGCCTTTGACGACGACCGTGACCAGACCACCGCCGGCCTGGCCCTGTATCTCGGCGTTGGCGAGCTGGTGCTGGGCCTCCATGAGCTTCTGCTGCATCTGCTGCGCCTGAGCGAGCAGCGCGGACATGTCACCGCCGGGTTCCATGACAATCCCCTCGCATCTTGGTCTCGACTTGGTTTCGCCTGTGCGGGTCGGGCGATTCGAAACACCCAGCGTAGACCGCGCGAGGTTACCTTTGCGCCGTGGACCTTCCAGTGAGCACGCGTGTCGGAATCAGAACATTGCTCGGCGTCCTGATCGCCGCGGCGAGCGTCGTCATCCCGACGGTGACCCATACGGCATGGGGAGCCCCCTCCAACATCGCCGGCATGGTCGTCGTGATCGACCCGGGCCACAACGGATCCAACGACGCGTCCATCAACCGTCAGGTCCCGACCGGCCGCGGCGGCACCAAGGACTGCCAGACCAGCGGCACGGCGACCAACACCGGCTACATGGAACACAGCTTCACCTGGGACACCGCGCTGCGGCTGCGCGCCGAGCTGAACGCGCTCGGCGTCCGGACCGCGCTCGCACGCAACGACGACACCGGGCTGGGACCGTGCGTTGACGCCCGCGCCAACATGGAAAACTCGTTGCACCCCAACGCGATTGTGAGCATTCACGCCGACGGCGGACCCGCGTCGGGGCGGGGCTTCCACGTCAACTATTCGGCCCCGCCGCTCAATCAGGCGCAGTCCGGGCCGTCGGTGCAGTTCGCCCGGATCATGCGGGACCAGATGCAGGCGTCGGGCATTCCCCCGGCGACGTACATCGGGCAGAACGGCCTGTACGGGCGTTCGGATCTGGCCGGCCTGAACCTGGCGCAGTACCCGTCGATCCTCGTCGAGTGCGGCAACATGAAGAACCCGGTCGACTCGGCGCTGATGGAGTCCCCCGACGGGCGGCAGAAGTACGCCGACGCGTTGACCCGCGGCGTCGCGGGCTTCCTGGCCGGCCAGGGGCAGGCGCGCTAGCTTTCCAGTTCGCTCTTCAAGTTGGCCAGCATCTCGCCCTGAATTCTCTTCAGACCCAGTGGCGCAAAGGTCTTTTCGAAGAATCCCTTGACGCCGCCCGCGCCCGTCCAGGTGGTCTTCACGGTGACGCTGGAGCCGGGGCCGGCCGGCGCGATCGTCCAGTTGGTGATCATCGACGAGTTCGCGTCCTTCTCGATGACCGCGTGGCCGGCGACGTCGACGCTGACCTGCACGTCGCGCACGCGTGACTTGGTGGCCTGCAACTTCCACTTGGCGACGGTACCGGCGCCCTGCCCGCCTTCGAGTACCTGATACTCGCTGTACTGCGGAGACAGGATCTTGGGACGAACCGTCTGATAGTCCGCCACCGCCGCGAGCGTCGCCGCGGGCTCGACGTTGATCAAGATCGTGCTTGCCGCGCTCACCTGGCCCATCGGGGCAACTCCTCTTGTTCGATGCCGCCCGCACGCGGGTGCACGGGCCGATTCCGAAGACTAGGGTATATGTGGTGCTTGTCCCTGGATCTGCACTCTCTAACCACAGGTCGGGCGTCGACCGGTTGATGGCCAGTTATCGGTCCATCCCAGCAACGTCCGCGATCCGGCTCGCCAAACCCACGTCAAATCTGTTCCGCGCCCGCACTAAACGCGACGCGAGAGGCCTGGACACCTCGGGATTGACGGGTGTGCTGAGCGTCGATCCCGAGGCCCACACCGCCGACGTTGCCGGCATGTGCACCTACGAAGATTTGGTCGCAGCAACTCTGCCGTACGGACTTTCGCCACTGGTGGTACCGCAATTGAAGACCATCACCGTGGGCGGGGCAGTGAGCGGCCTGGGCATCGAGTCGGCGTCCTTTCGCAACGGGCTGCCCCACGAATCGGTGCTGGAGATGGATATCCTCACCGGCGCTGGCGAATTGCTCACCGCGTCGCGAACCGAGCACACTGATCTGTTCCGCGCCTTCCCCAATTCATATGGGACGCTGGGGTATTCGACACGGATCCAAATAGAGCTAGAACCCGTCGCGCCGTTTGTGTCATTGCGGCACCTGCGATTCGGGTCGTTGCCCGACATGATCGCCGCGGCCGAACGCATCATCGACACCGGTGGCCAGGGCGGCACCCCGGTCGACTACCTCGACGGCGTGGTGTTCAGCGCCGACGAGAGCTACCTGTGCATCGGCAGGCGGACCGCCACCGCGGGACCGGTCAGCGACTACACCGGAAAGAACATCTACTACCAGTCGATCCAGCACGGCTCCGCCGGCGCGGACACCGCCAAGGACGACCGGCTGACGATTCACGACTACCTCTGGCGCTGGGACACCGATTGGTTCTGGTGCTCACGGGCATTCGGCGTGCAGAACCCGCGGCTGCGGCGCTGGTGGCCGCGCCGCTACCGGCGCAGCAGCGTCTACTCGAAGCTGGTGGCCGCCGACCGCCGCCTGCACGTATCCGACCGGATCGAGGCGCGTCACAGCCAGCCGCCACGCGAGCGGGTGGTCCAGGACGTCGAGGTGCCGATCAGGCGCACCGTCGACTTCCTGGAATGGTTCTTGGACAACGTGCCGATCACGCCAATCTGGTTGTGCCCGTTGCGGCTTCGGGACCGCGAGGACTGGCCGCTGTATCCGATACAGCCCGACCAGACCTACGTCAACGTGGGGTTCTGGTCGTCGGTGCCGGCCGGGGCCGACGAGGGCGCCACCAACCGCGCGATCGAGGCCAAGGTCAGCGAGCTCGACGGGCACAAGTCGTTGTACTCCGACTCCTTCTACACCCGCGAAAAGTTTGACGAGCTCTACGGCGGGCAGGCCTACAACACGGTCAAGGAGTCCTACGACCCCGATTCTCGGCTGCTCGATCTTTACGCGAAGGCGGTGCAACGGCGATGACGACGACCAAGGAGCCCCACCGTTCGACCCACTCGTCCGGGGGCAAGCTCAGCATGGCCGAGGTGCTGGCCATCTTCACCGCGACCAGCGGGCAGCCCCTGAAGTTCACCGCGTACGACGGCAGCATCGCCGGCAGCGCAGACGCCGCGCTGGGCCTGGACCTGCGCACCCCGCGCGGCGCCACCTACCTGGCGACGGCCCCCGGCGAACTCGGCATCGCCCGCGCCTACGTCTCGGGTGATCTGCAGGCCTGCGGCGTGCATCCCGGCGATCCCTACGAGCTGCTCAAGAGGCTGACCGACCGCGTCCAGTTCAAGCGCCCGTCGGCGCGGGAGCTGGCCAGCGCGGTGCGCGCCATCGGCGTCGAGCATTTGGTGCCGGTCGCGCCGCCGCCGCTGGAGACGCCGCCGCGCTGGCGCCGGGTGGCGGACGGGTTTCTGCACAGCAAGACTCGTGACGCCGAGGCCATCCACCACCACTACGACGTGTCCAACACGTTCTACGAGTGGGTGCTCGGCCCGTCGATGGCGTACACGTGTGCGGTCTATCCGCACGCCAACGCGACGCTGGAAGAGGCGCAGGAGAACAAGTACCGGCTGATCTTCGACAAGCTGCGGCTGCAGCAGGGCGGCCTGCTGCTGGACGTGGGTTGCGGCTGGGGCGGCATGGTGCGCTACGCCGCGCGGCGCGGAGTGCGGGTCATCGGCGTGACGCTATCGGCCGAGCAGGCGAGCTGGGCGCGCGCCGCGATCGACGGCGAAGGCCTGTCCGGCCTCGCCGAGGTGCGCCACTGCGACTACCGCGACATCACCGAGACGGACTTCGACGCGGTCTCCTCGATCGGACTCACCGAGCACATCGGCGTCCGGAATTACCCGGCCTACTTCGGCTTCCTCAAATCGAAGCTGCGCACCGGGGGCCTGCTGCTCAATCACTGCATCACCCGGCACGAGAATCGACTGAACTCTGCCGGCGGCGATTTCACCGACCGCTACGTCTTCCCCGACGGGGAGCTGACCGGCTCGGGCCGCATCATCACCGAGATTCAGGACACGGGTTTCGAGGTGCTGCACAACGAGAACTTTCGGCATCACTACGCGATGACGCTGCGCGACTGGTGCCGCAACCTCGTCGAGCACTGGGACGAGGCGGTCGACGAGGTGGGCCTGCAGATCGCCAAGGTGTGGGGGCTGTACATGGCGGCCTCACGGGTTGCCTTCGAGCAGAACACCCTTCAGCTGCATCACGTGCTGGCCGCCAACGTCGACGAGTGGGGCGACGACGGCCTGCCGCTGCGGCCGTGGTGGACGCCCTAGCCCCGCACTAGCTGCCCTCGATCCGGCGGGCGCCGAGTTCGTTCTGCAGCAGTTCGAGCGCGACCTCTTCGGGGTCGCGCCGCGGCGCCGACGGGTCGGTGCGCCCGGCCTCGGCGAGCATGTTCTCCTCTTCGTCCCGTTCGGCCGAATCGGCTTCGGGGACAGGCGTTTCCTCCTGGGCGGGTGCGGGTGTCGCCGCAACGCCGGACGAGGGCGCCGCCACCGCGGGCGCCGGGGGGCCGGTCTCGCAGCGCACCCGCCAGTTCACTCCCAGCGCGTCTTTGAGCGCCTCGGCGATGACGTCGGCGTTGCGCTGTTCGGACAGCCGCTTGGCCAGCGGAGCCGATTCGTGCGTGAGCACCAGCGTGTTGCCCTCCACGGCGCGAACGGTCGCGCCGGCCAGCATCACCTCGGTGGTGCGGCTGCGCTGACGCACCTTGTCGCGCACCGTCGGCCACATCGTGCGCACCGCGGCGGCGTTGAGTTCGCCTGGTGCGGAAGGTGATTCGGCGGCCGGCGCCGGCGATGCGACGGGCTCAGCCGCCGGAGGAGGCGGCGGCGATGCGACGGGTTCGGGGGCCGGAGGAGGCGGCGGCCCGGAGGGGGTTCCGCGGCGGGCTCTGGGGCGGATTCCGGAGCGGGTGTGGGCTCGGGCTTGGCCGCCGCCTTCGCCGACGGCCGCGTGAACCGGGCGGGCTCGGCGCTTTGCGTTGCCCCAGAAGGTCTTTCGGAGGCGGGGATCGACATGTCCAGCCGGGTCTCGATCCGCTCGACGCGCTGCAGCAGCGCGGCCTCGGTGTCGCTGGCCGACGGCAGCAGCAGCCGCGCGCAGATGACTTCGAGCAGCAGCCGCGGCGCCGTCGCGCCCCGCATCTCCCCCAGGCCCGCCTGCACGACCTCGGCGTAGCGCGTCAGCGTCGCCGTGCCGGTCCGGTTCGCCTGGTCTCGCATCCGCTCCAGCACGTCCTCCGGAGCGTCGACCACGCCGCGGCTCACGGCGTCCGGAACCGCCTGCAGCAGAATCAAATCGCGGAAGCGCTCGAGCAGGTCGGTGGCGAACCGCCGCGGATCGTGACCGGCGTCGATCACCGACTCCACCGCGCCGAACAACGCCGCGGCATCCGCGGCGCCGAGGGCGTCCACGGCGTCGTCGATCAGCGCGATGTCGGTGGCGCCCAACAGGCCCAGCGCCCGCTGGTAGGTGACGTGGGCGCCCTCGGCGCCGGCCACCAGCTGATCCAGCACCGAGAGGGTGTCACGCGGTGAGCCGCCGCCCGCGCGGATCACCAGCGGGTAGACCGCATCGTCGACGACGACGTTCTCCTGCTCGCAGATCCGCCCGATCAGCGACCGCATGGTCTTCGGCGGCAACAGCCGGAACGGGTAGTGATGGGTGCGCGACCGGATCGTCGGGAGCACCTTTTCCGGTTCGGTAGTGGCGAAGATGAAGATGAGGTGCTCGGGCGGTTCCTCGACGATCTTGAGCAGCGCGTTGAACCCCGCCGTCGTCACCATGTGGGCCTCGTCGATGATGAACACCCGATAGCGGGACTGCGCAGGCGCATAGAAGGCGCGGTCGCGCAGCTCGCGGGTGTCGTCCACACCGCCGTGGCTGGCAGCGTCAAGCTCGACCACGTCGATGCTGCCGGGCGCGTTGGGCGCCAGCCCTTGGCACGAATCGCACACCCCGCACGGAGTGGCCGTCGGCCCCTGCACGCAGTTCAGCGACCGGGCCAGGATGCGCGCCGACGAGGTCTTTCCGCAGCCGCGCGGCCCGGAAAACAGGTAGGCGTGGTTGATCCGGCCCGCTTCCAGGGCAATGGACAACGGCTCGGTGACGTGCTCCTGCCCCACCACCTCGGCGAAGGTTGCCGGTCGGTATTTGCGGTAGAGGGCCACGGTCAGCAGGCTACCGGCGAGCGCTGACTACGGTCCGGGCCGGGCGTCGACGCCGTCGAGTGTGCGAGCACGGCGCCGTCGGCGCACGCACAACGCCCTCAGTTCACACTCGGCGCCGGGGCGCCCACCCGGGCCTCGGAGGCCGCCAGCAGCGCGCAGGTCGCCAGGCCGTCGACCGCGTCGCGCAGATCCGGCAGCGACGGGAAGGTCGGCGCGATCCGGATGTTCTTGTCCTCCGGATCCCGGCGGTACGGGAACGACGCACCGGCCTCGGTGACCGCGATCCCGGCGCCCTTGGCCAGGGCTACCGTCCGCTTGGCCGTGCCGGGCAGGACGTCGAGGCTGATGAAGTAGCCGCCCTTGGGCTCGGTCCACGAGGCGATCTTGGATTCGCTGAGCCGCTGGTCCAGGATCTCGAGCGCCAGCGCGAACTTCGGCGCCAGGAGCTGTTGGTGGCGCAGCATGTGCAGGCGGACCCCGTCGGCGTCGCGGAAGAAGTGCAGGTGCCGCAGCTGGTTGATCTTGTCGGGGCCGATCGACTTCTTCCCCGCGTACTGCAGATACCAGGCGATGTTGCCCAGCGATCCGCCCAGGAAGCTGACGCCCGCGCCCGCGAAGGTGATCTTCGAGGTGGACGCGAACACGTAAGGCCGGTTCGGGTTGCCGGCCTTGGCGGCCAGCCCGAGCACGTCGATCTGACGCAGGAAGTCGTGCGTCAGGGTGTGCACGGCGTAGGCGTTGTCCCAGAACAGCCGGAAGTCCGGCGCCGCGGTGCGCATCTGGACCAGCCGGCGCACCGTCTCCCAGGAGTAGGTGATGCCAGTGGGGTTACCGAACACCGGCACCACCCACATCCCCTTGATCGCGGGGTCGACGGCCACCAGCTCTTCGATCAGGTCGACGTCCGGGCCGTCCTCGCGCATCGGGATCGGGATCATCTCGATGCCCATGGTCTCGGTGACGGCGAAGTGCCGGTCGTAGCCGGGGACGGGGCAGAGGAACTTGACGCTCGGCTCGTCCTTCCAGGGCCGCTGCGAGTCCACCCCGCCGTACAGCATCGAGAAGGCGACGTGGTCGTGCATCAGCTCGAGGCTGGAGTTGTTTCCGGCGATCAGGTTGGGCACCGGAATGCCAAGCAGCTCGCCGAAGATGGCGCGCAGCTCGGGCAGGCCGTGCAGGCCGCCGTAGTTGCGGGTGTCGGTGCCCTCGCCGTCGCGGAAGTCGTCGCCGGGCAGGCTCAACAGCGCGTTGGACAGGTCGAGTTGGTCGGCGGCCGGTTTGCCTCGGGTCAAGTCCAAAGCCAGCTTCTTGGCCTGCAGCTCCGCGTAGTCCTGCTGGTTGCGGGTGTGCAGCTCTGCCAGGTCTGCAGGGCTGAGGGAATCGAACGCCACTATGGGCCCTTTCGCTGTGGAACGCAGGAGGGACGGGGTCGTACCCGGTCCCCGACATAGGGGACCCCGCGCACCCGACAGAGCCCATTGACCCTTGCTGCCTTCCGGCCCTGGGGGAGTTCACAGGATAGACGCCGCGCGGGGTCCTGCGAGAAGTCTAGTACCTGGCGCATCCGGGCCCGTCGCGACCGCGGGACAGTCGGCCGCCGGCCAGCGGCTACCATTGCCACGGAGGATTCGCCTAGTGGCCTATGGCGCTCGCCTGGAACGCGGGTTGGGTTAATAGCCCTCAGGGGTTCAAATCCCCTATCCTCCGCAGATCGGTCGCCGAAGCTCGACGAGGGCGGCCAAGTGCTTGGATTCGGTTTGCGCTGCCTCTAGGCTGGCGTGGGCTCAGCCACCGGCGGCAATGAGGAGGGGCATGGGGCGCAGGATCGCCATCTTGTGGCACGCGTCGTTTGCCGTCGCTGCAGGCGTCCTCTACTTCTACTTTGTGGTGCCCCGCTGGCCTGAGCTGATGGGGCAAACCTCGCATTCGCTGGGCACGACGCTGCGCGTCGTGACGGGCGTGCTGGTCGCCCTGACCGCACTGCCGGTGGTGTTCACCCTGCTGCGCACGCGCAGGCCCGAGCTGGGCACGCCGCAGCTGGCCCTGTCGATGCGGGTTCGGTCGATCGTGGCCCACGTGCTGGCCGGGGTGCTGATCCTCGGCACCGCGATCAGCGAGATCTGGCTCAGCCTGGACAACGCCGGGCGGTATCTGTTCGCGATCTACACCGCGGCCGCCGCGATCGCGCTGCTCGGGATCTTCTCGTTCTATCTGTCGTTTGCCGCCGAGCTGCCGCCGCCTCCGCCGAAGCCCATCAAGGCCAAGCAGCCCAAGCAACGCCGGCTGGGCCGCAAGAAGGGCGACGAGGCGGACGACACGACCGCCGCCGACGACGAGACCGAGGATGCCGACGAGACCGAGGTAGCCGAGGCCGACGAGACGCAGGCGGCCGAGGTAGCCGAGGCCGACGCCGAATCCGAGGCCACCGCCGAAACCGTCGAGGCCAAGGTAGAGCCCGAAAAGCCGACCGCGGAACCGCCGGACGCCGAGGACACGGCGCTCGACGCCGACGACGAAGAGGCGAAGGGCGGGTTGCGCAACCGCCGACCGACCGGCAAGGGCTCGCACCGGATGCGCAGGCGCACCCGCGGCGGCGTCGCGGTCGACGAATAACCCGCACCTAGCCCGCGATCAGTCGCGGCGGCGCAGACTCTCCACGTAATCCGCGAGGCGCTGCAGCGTCTGGTCCGATCCCCACATCCGGCGAACCTCGTCGTCGATTTCTGCACCCGCGCGGATCCGCGCCACGGTCGGGGCGCGCAGCTGTTGCTTCGTCTGGCTGTAGGCGTCGACCGGGATGGTCCCCAGGTCCGTCGCCTCGACCACCGCCGCCTCGAGCAGGTCGTCGCCGACGACGCGGTGGGCGAGCCGGTTAGCGACGGCCTCCTCGGCTTTGTACAGGCGGCCGCCAAGCAGCACGTCCTCGGTGGCATCGCCGCAGGCATAGCGCATCACTTCGAGCGCGGCGACGGGAAATGCGACGCCGACCCGCACCTCGGACGCCCCGATCTGCGCATTCGGGCTGATCAGCCGGCGGTCGCAGGCGCACGCGACGATGCACCCGCCCGCGATGGCGGCGCCGTTGATCGCGGCCACCGTCGGGCGCGGAAACTCGAACAACGCATTGAACGCCTTCGACAGCGCCGGGACCAGCCGATCGGTGTAGGCGGACCCGCCCTCGACCACGCGGTTGAGGTCGACGCCGGCGCTGAACGCGCGGCCCGCGCCGGTGAGCACCAGCGGGCCCTCGCCCGAGCGCTGCAGCTCGAGCACCGCGTCGGTCAGCTCATCCAACAGCTCGACGTCCTGGGCGTTGACGCGCCCCGACGCCATGGTCAGCACCTGCACCGCACCGACGTTCTGGATCTCGATCACAGTGACACTCAAGCACCCGGTGGCGGCGCTATTGCTTGCGGGTCAGCTTCACCAGGACGACGGGAATGTCGGTGTTCTCGTCGGTGTGATAGCTCGCGCACACCCGGTGGTAGCCGTCGGCGATCTGCAACGCGACGCCGGCCACGATGTCGCCGCGGACCAGCAGAATCGGCGACAGCGCAACGCCCTTCTCGATCTTGGCGAGATCGGCCGCGACGTGCGGGTTCTCCACCGGGAGCAGGCTCAGCTGCGCGGCCCGCAGGATGTCCTTGGCCTTCTTGTGCACGACGGCGCCCGCCTGCAGCCGTTTGGTCAGCTTCTTCACCGTGGCCGCCTCCGCGATCAGGTCGAGGTAGTCGGCCGCCGCCGGAAAGTCATGTGCCTCAGGCTTTTCCAGCCATTTCACGCTCGCCATCGGGAGCTCCCTTCACCGGACTTCGAGTCGACGTGGCGTAGACGATTGCACCGGAAATTGGGATCGGTAGCAAGGCGGCCGTCTTGTACTTGCTCCCAAGACGACGCCAACAGGGCGGCGCACGAAGGAAGGAAAACCCGTGAAACGTCTTCTCGTGGCAGGGATTGGAACCCTTGGCCTGGCATCGGCGTTGGTCGGGTGTTCAGACAACGGGCACTCAGCCGCCCCGGCGTCGAGCACCGCGTCCGTCGCTTCAGGCACGCAGGCCCAGGTCAAGGTCGGTGGCAGCGACCTGTCCGGGCTCAACCCGGCGTCGGTGACCTGCGTCAAGCAGGGCGGCAAGATCGACATCGGCAGTGGCTCGACCGGTGGCACGCAGCAGGCGCTGGCCGTAGTGATGACCGACGCCAACCCCCCGACGGTCGATTCGCTCGCGCTGGTCGTCGACGGCAACGCGCTGTCGGTCGCCAACATGGGTGCCAAGGTCGGCTCGGCGAACGTGGCGGTCGACGGCAAGACCTACACCATCACCGGTCAGGCGCAGGGCGCCGACCTGAAGAACCCGATGGCCGGAATGATCACCAAGGACTTCAACATCAAGGTGACGTGCGGTTAGTGGGTCCCACTCCGGGCGGCGGACGTGCCTTCACTCACACGTCCGCCGCTCCGGGCTGCTCCGGGGCATCCCATCCGGGCGCCGACGGATTTATGATGCAGCCGTGTCGCTCTCCGGCGAATTAGCACGCGCCCGTCGTCTGGCCTTTGCCGCCGACGAGACCGCGGCCCGGGATCTGCTGCTGTCGTTGGTCCCGCAGATCGAGCGCGAAGACCGCGACGACCTGATGCTCGAGGCGCTGGCGCAGTTGGGCGAGATCTACCTCGTGCGCGGCGCCAACGACGGTGTGCAGGAGTCGATCCGGCGCATCCGCGACTGTGTGGCGATCTACGCGGAAATCGCCGCCGGCGTGCACCCCGATGCCGCCGAACGCGCGCGGCTCTCCCCCGCCGAAATCGCCCACCTGATCTGTCGGTATTCGCGGCGGGCCCCGTTTCTGCACACGGGCCTGGCCGCCGCCCAGGGCGATCACGACGGCGCGGCCCAGGCACTGGACCAGTTGACTGCGGGCGGGAGTGAATTCGCCGACCTCGCCGACGAACACGCTTACCTGATCGCCCGCGCGCAGGTCCTATGCGCCACCGCGCTGTGCGACGACGATCTGCATACCCGCTCGCTTCCGTTGTGGGAGCGGGCGCTGCGCGCCGTGGACCGGCCGCGCGAGGGTGGGGAATTCACCGACCACCTGCTGGTCACCGCGGCCACCGCGTACGGCCGGTTCTGCGTCCAGACCGGACGGCTGTCCGAGGCGGAGCCTTGGCTGCGCCGTGCCGGCGCCCGTGCTGAGCAGAACGGCTGGGATCTTGCCACTGCCACAACGGAATTGGAACGCGCCGCGGCGCGCTGGCTGGTGGCCGACCACGCCTCCACCGAGCAGCTGGTGTCGCAGGCCCATCCGGTGATCGCCCGTTACGCCCGGGCGCACGACGTGGCGCGCTGCTGGCTCTACCTCGGCCTCACCCGGATGGCCTCGGGCGCCCTGGAAGGCGCCGACGAGTGCTTCGCGCACGCCGAACAGCAGTGGCGCGACCTGGGCAAGCCACTGCATCTGCATCGTATTCTGTTGCAGCGCAGCTGGATACCGATCTTCTGGGGCCGCTTCGGCGAGGCGGTCGAGATGATTGCCGAGGCCCGAGAGCTGCTCGACTCGTCGCCGCGCAGCAGCTGGCTGCAGTACGCCCAGCTCGACAATCACCTGGGCACGGTGTGGCGCGCGGATGCGTTGGCCGACCTCGGTTTCGACAGCTCCGGCGACCCCGACGAGACGCTGCAGGAGACCGAGGCACGCCAGGCCGAGGGCCTCGGCATCCTGCGCGGCGAAGTGGGCACCCCCGAATACTTCCGCGGCCTGACCAAGCTCGAGCAGGCCGCCGAGCTCAAGGTGCCAGCCGCGCTGGCGGTCGACTCGGTTCGGTATTCGATCACCGACGCCGACGCCCGGTCCCGCTGGGCGAGCACCGTTTCGGCCCCGATTCTGGCGGGTGCCTTCGCCGTCGCGTGGGAGTGGGAGAACACCGAGCTGATCAGTGAGCTTGTCGAATACCACAGCGCTCGAGGAACTTTCAATGCCGAGCCGCAGCGTTCGCCGGTCGGCGAATGGGGTTCGGCGGCCACCGCGACGGCCATCCTCGATGTCGGCGAGGCGCTGGCGGCGGCCGGCCCGCCGACGCAGGGCGCCGGCTCCCTGACCAGGCTGGGGCCGTTGCCGCCGCTGCAGATGCAGCCCGACACGGCACCGATCATGGCCCACTACCGCGCGCTTGCCTTCCAGCGCTACGGCCGCGACGTCATCGCCGCCGAGCCCGCCTGGCCGACGTGGCCGTGAGCGAGCCCGACCGCCTCACCCTGGTGCTGCGGTACGCCGATCTCGGGATCGCCACCTACGCGAGCCTGCGGATCGTGGGGCAGCCGTCGCGAACCGTCAATTGGGTGATCGAGGAACCGATCCTGCTGACCGCGCTGGAAGAGTTGGCCGGCGCCCTGCCCGAGCCACACGACTCGGAGAGCCCGCGCGACGCCATCGAGCATTCGCTCGCCCAAGGCCCCTTGGCCGCAACGGAAGCCGAGCTGACGCTGGCCTACATCCTGGGCGTGCTGCTGATCGCGACGCCGGGGTGGCAGCTGCTGAGCGAGTGCGTGACATCGCCGCGCGCGACGTTGTTCGTGACCCCCAGCGCGCGCCTGGCCCGGGTCCCGTGGGGACTGCTGGCGGTGCCGAAGTCGGGCCCGAGCAAAGAGGAGCTGGTTCGCGCGCGCCAGGACGCCATCACCGCGTCCGGCCGGACGGCCGCCCGAATCCCGTGGCAGCTGGCCGATATCCACGAACACACCGACGGATACCGGCTGATGGAACTGGTCGACGTGCTGATGGCGGTGCCCCCGAACATCGTGCACGCGCCGCGGTCGCCGGCCGGCTGGGAGTCCCGCAAGGACGCTCCCCCGCTGCTGGTGCTCGACCCCCGGGTGCCCGGGCAGCGCCCGGATTCCGCGCTCGGGTCGGTGCTCGGCAGGCCGTCGCCGGAAACCCAATTGGCGCAGCACTTCACCGCGGCCATGACGGAACACGCGGTGCTGCCGGCGGTCGACGGTGCGCTCGAGCTGTTCCGCCGCCAAGACGCCGACCGCGGCTGGCTCGCCGCGCTGCTTGCCGAAGAACCGAGCCGGCTGATGTATGTCGGTCACGCGAGTTCGGCCGACATACATTCGGACCGCGCGAGCCGAGCGGACCGGGCGGCTATCCACTTGGCCTGCACGGCCGGCGTTCCCGGTGATGCCGATGCGATCGGCGATCACCGCCCGCTGACCGCATCCGACCTGATGTCATTGCGGCTGCCGATGCCGCCGCGGGTGGCGCTGTTGGCCTGCGGGTCGGGCGGTGACTACCAGTTCGACGAGGCCACCGGCCTGGTCGCAGCGATGATCCTGAGCGGCGCGCAGTTGGTGACCGCCACGCTGTGGTCACTGCCCACCACGGCGGCCTACCGCATGTTCGCGGCGGCCCCCGGCGCGGACACCGCCGATCCGATGGCCGAGATCGTCGTCGCCGTCGACCGCGCCCACGACGAGCCCGAGGCGGGGTGTGCGGTGAACCGCTGGCAGCGCGAACAGATGCGGCGTTGGCGTGCGGGCGACCTGGCCGCCAGCCCGCTCTACTGGGGTGCGCTGATCACCTTCGCGGTCGACGGCGCACGCTGAGCTCAGATCGCGGCCAACCACGACGCGCGCACGGCGAGCACGTCGTCGGGCAGCGAAAGTTCGTCGCGCGCAGCGGGATCGAACGCCACGAGCACGACCAGCCCCGGACGCAACACCGACAGGTCCGGGTCCCTGCCCGAGCGCGCCAACTTCCCGATGAACGTCTCCCCGGAAACGGCGACCACCTCAATGAATACCTGACTCTCGTCGGGGTCGGCGATCGGTGCGGCGTCGAGCGCGCATACGGTTCCGACGCCGACGGTGGGCCCGCGCGCTGCCCGGCGCCGGGCCAGCGCGATGCGGACGATGAGCGTCAACGCCGCGGCAAGAACGGCGACGCCGGCATAGGCGATCCACACCTGACGCAAAGCGAGGTACAGCACAGCGGTTGCGATGAGCGCGATTTCGGCGCCGGTCAGCAGCGTCGTCAACTTCTTCATCGGTCCAGGCTGTCCGCCCCGGCCGGCTACCGAACCCAAGTTTTGTGCTGCCGCTATTTTCCGAAAGCCCCTATTCTGTGCTGATGAGCGCGGAGTCCCAGCTGGCTACTGCCCCGGAAGGCTGGGCGGTCGGCCACCCACGCCGGTCGGTGATCGAGGCGGCGTGGCGGGCGATCGGGCCCGGCGTCGAGGTGCTCAGCAGCGACGACGGCGGACCGTTGACCCGGACCGTCAAGCGCATCATCGACCCGCTGGTGCTGCGGTTGCGGTCCAACCCGCAGTACTCGGCCCCGGTGGTGGCCGCCGACACGGCCGCGGCGATGCACGACCTGATCATCGGGAGCGCTGCCGAATTGTGTTCCACCGCAGTGTGGTTCGATGCCCTCAAGCTGGAACGCCGCCGACAGCGGATCCGCTCCGGCAACGCCCAGGAACTCTACTTCCCGGTGTGCTTCGAGCTCGCGGTCACCAAGGGCCCGCCCACCCCGCACGATCACGAGACCGCCCCGGCGACGCTTCGCGAGATCCACGAGAGCCGCGACCGCACCGGAATGGAGCAGCTGCATCAATATGTGGCGAGCCCGGATGTCGTTGCCGCACTGGCGGCTCAGCTGGAACGCAGCTGGCGCGACGTGCGGGCCTCGGAAGACGTCTGGTCGAACGCCACCGCCGGATTGGTGGCCGAGCTCGGCACCGTGCTCGGCGCGGCGGCGGGCCATCGCGCCGCGGTGGCCCGCCAGCGCGTCTGGTCGGCGGTGATCGCCGATGCCACGCCGTACAACCTGGGCGCCGCGGCCCGGGACGAAACAGCCGAGCTGCCATGGTCGATCGTCGAACTTGGCCTGAGTTCGGTTGCGCCGCAACGGCAACCGCCAGTCGCCGGCGGCGCCGACAACGATCGCCCGCTGGATCGCAGCGTGGTGAACCGGGTGCGCGCCACGCTGCGGCGCGCGCTGGACCGTGACGCGCTGCCCGACATCCCGCTGCTGTGCGAGGAGGAAGTCGACCGGGCCTGCGCCCCATGGGGGCTGCTGTCCGAGGACAAACAGGCCACGCTGGTCGCCGGCATCGAGGTTGCGGTCGAGCTGGCGCCGCTGGACCGGTCCGTCGCGAGCCGCTACGCGCTGGCGGCGCAGGTCCAGGCCCGGCTGCGCAAGGAGGCGTACGTCCTGCATGCCCGGCGCTACCTGGCCGAGGGCGGGCCGATCCATCCGCGCCAGCAACAGGTGGTCGACGACCTCGCGTCGTATGCGCAGCCGTACCTGAGCCGGCTGTGGGCGCGGCTGCACGGGCGCGACGTGTGGCAGGAGCCCTGCGAGGACGTCGACGACATGCGCTCCCTGCTCGAGGGGGTCGCGCGCTCGGTCAGCCTCGATCACCGCCAGCGCATCAAGTCGATGCTCGAACTGCAGGTGGCCGGATGAGACTGGTTGCCGACGCCGGCCTCTGGCGAACCGATCCCGCCGTCCCCGACACCCCGCTGGTCGCGGTGCTCGAGGTTAGCGGCGCGGTGCTGTCCTGGACCATCGACGATCCGCCGGGCGAAGCGCCTACGCACATCGCCTTCACGAATGTGGCACGCGCCGACTGGCTTTGGCGCGTGCTCGGCGAGTCCGGGCACGTCGCGGTCGCGGCGGCGGTGGCGTCGTCGGCAGAGGCCACCGACCGGCCGCTCGACCTCAACGGCGTCGACATCGTGCCGGGCTCGGTCGACCCGCTGCGACGGCTGGCCATCGGGCATTGGCTGCGCAGATGGTGGCCCGCCAGCAGGCAAGACGGCATCGCCGGCCTGGACCGCGCCCTGCTCGACGTCGAGATCGCGCTGCTGACGGTCGGCGCGCAGGGCTTCTTCACCGACGACACACTGGATTCCGACGCCGCCGAGCTGCTGGCGCCGCACGCCGCGGCCCTGATCGGCCACGCCGGCAGCGGCGACCCGCGGATCGCCGATATGGTGCGTGCCGGCGGCGGGCTCGCCGACGACATCGGCGTCGACTCCGGACGCTGGCCTGAACTACTTGCGGCCCTTGATGATTCGAGCATCGTCCTGTCGTTGCCGAGCGATCGCCGCGACGACTACGCGCTGGCCGCCGGTTCGGATGCGGGCCCCCGGGGTGCGGCCCCGATCGCCCGCGGCGTCGCGTCCATCAGCTGGAGCGCGGTGCCCCCCGCCATCTTCGATGCGGGCGAGGACACGGTCGAGTGGAGCGTCGAGGCGGCCGGCGCCGCGGTGCGCGCGGCCATCATCGGGCCGGACCTGCCGTCCGGCATCGCGGTGCGATTGCGGTCCGGCGCCATCACCGGCACCGGCGTCCTGGACGCCGGCGGACGCGCCACCCTTCCCCTGCTCGACGCGCAAGGGCAGCCGATGACCGAAGCGGCCGCCTGGAACCACGACTGGGCGGCGACGGCGGTGCTCGTCGGAGCCGACACCGCCGAGGCCCGCGAGACACGCGAGCGGGTTCGCCGCTGGGCGCGGTCCCGCCTGGACCGGCCGCCGGCCGATGCGTTCCTCGCCGAAATATTGGCCGCCGAATCCTCCTACTAAGCCCTGCTAAGTTCCCCTATGCTGAGCGAGTGCCAAACACCTATCGCGTCGTTCAGTGGAACACCGGAAACGTCGGCAAGAGCTCGCTGAAGTCGATCGTCAGCAACCCCACCCTCGAATTGGTCGGCTGCTACGCCTGGTCATCGGAGAAGGCCGGGCGCGACGCCGGCGAACTCGTCGGCCTGCCGCCGATCGGTGTCAAGGCGACCAACGACATCGACGAGCTGCTGTCGCTCAAGCCCGACTGCGTGGTCTACAACCCGATGTGGATCAACGTCGACGAACTGGTCCGGATCCTGTCCGCTGGCGTCAACGTGGTGACCACGGCGTCGTTCATCACCGGGCACAACCTCGGCGAGGGCCGCGACCGGCTGCTGGAGGCCTGCGAAAAGGGCGGCTCCACGATCTTCGGGTCCGGCGTCAGCCCGGGCTTCGCCGAACTGCTGGCCATCGTCTCGGCCATGGTCTGCAACCGGGTCGACAAGGTCACCGTCAACGAGGCCGCCGACACCACGTTCTACGACTCACCGGAGACCGAGAAGCCCGTCGGCTTCGGCCAGCCGATCGATCACCCCGACCTGCAGGCCATGGCCGCGAAGGGCACCGCCATCTTCGGCGAGGCCGTACGGCTGGTGGGCGACGCCCTCGGCGTCGAACTCGACGAGATCAAGTGCGTCGCCGAGTTCGCCCAGACCACCGAGGACCTCGTCATGGCGTCCTGGACCATCCCGGCCGGACACGTCGCGGGCACCTACATCAGCTGGCAGGGCATCGTCGGCGGCAAGACGCTCATCGACCTCAACGTCCGGTGGAAGAAGGGCCAGACCCTCGACCCCGACTGGCAGATCGAGCAGGACGGCTGGGTCATTCAGGTCGACGGGCAGCCGACGGTGACCACCAAGGTCGGCTTCCTGCCGCCGCCGTACTTCGAGGCCACCACGCTCGAGGAGTTCATGGACCTCGGCCACATCATGACCGCGGTGCCCGCGATCAACGGGATCGCCGCCGTCGTCGCCGCGGCTCCGGGCATCGCCACCTACGCCGACCTTCCGCTCACCCTCCCCCGGGGCTTCGCGAAGACCGACTAGCTGGACTTGGGCTTGTCCTTGGTCGCGTCGGCGTTCATGTCCGGGCAGAACGTGAGCACCGCGCTGGCGGCGATCACGTTCGCCTGCTTGTCGGTGTAGCCGGCGCTCTGGATCTTCTGCACGGCTTCCTGCGCCGGACCGTCGGCGTGCCGCAGGTCGTGGCAGAGCGTGGTCCCGACCTGGACCATCTGCACCGGGTCCTTGTACGAGATGTTGTGCTGCTCGAGCAGGGCAAGGTACGCCGACGTCGGATCCGGAGCGGCGCTGGCGACTGCCGGCGCGGGCAACAGCAGCGCGGACAGGGCCATCATTGATGTGGGTAACAATTTCATGCGGCTCATGAGGGGTCCGTACCCACGCTTTTCAAGCGGGAGCTGAACAGCCGATTAACGCCTGGGTCACCAAAGCGCGCCGTGGTTGACGAACGCATCGGCCACCAGCCCGACGCCAAACACCAAGAACAGCAGCCGAACTGAGAGCGGGCCGTAGCGGGTGAGGGCGCGCATGATCCCGCGCTGAATCCGTGCGGCGCGCACGGTCCGCCGCATCGAGAGACCGAGAATCAGCAGCGACGGCGACAGTGCCACCGCCCAGTAGCCCACGATGACCAGCGGCCAGATCGGCGGTCGCGGGTGCAGCGCGGCCAGCATCGCCAACGCCGTCAGGTACGGCACGTCGGTCGGCGCCTGCCCGGTGCCCACTGCCAGCCCGAGCGGGCCGAGCACCCACGGGCGATCCCGCATCGCCGCCATCGCCCACCCCGGGGCTGATGACTGCGCCGTCAACGGGAAGAACGCCAGACCGACCAGCACCGCGCCGAGGATCAGCTCGCCCCGAAACCGGATGGCCGGGGTCACGTGGAAGTCGAGCAGATCGGTCAAAAAGCTGAGGCCGAGCACCGTGCACACACCGAATGTGGTGGTCACCGCGAACACCCCGCCGATGAAGCTCAGGGCGCCGGGGATCGGTGAGCGGCGGCTGAGCCGGCTGGTGAAGATGACGGCCGAGACGACGCCCGCGTTCAGCACGTTGAGGGAGTCCAGCAACGCCAGTCCGGCCAGCGCCAGCAGCAGGGGTCCCACGCGCCGGTACCGGACCTACCGTGCGAGCCCGGCGACGGCGATCATGCCTGCAGGCTAACCACCCGATGCCGCCGCCGCACCGGGGGCACGCACCCGCCGCCGAGCTGCTTTGGGGTAGGCCGCGCCCAGCGCGGGCACCTCGAGCGGGCCCTGGTGCCGGGCGGCCTCGATGGCGTTGCGCAGCGGGCTGGCCAGGCCGGCGAACGATCCCATGTCGAACAGCAACGGCGTCAGCAGCCGGTTGTGCACGAAGCCGAACGAGCTACCCGAGGCCGGGTCCGCCCACCCGAGCGTGCCGCCCAGGCCGACGTGACCGAACCCCTGGAGCAGTCCCGGCACCGGCGACTCGTGGTAGCCGAGGTGAAAAGGCATGGGCACCACCATGTTTGCGTCCGGCCACTTGATCCGCGACTGGCCCGTCAGGCCGAGCGCCAACTCCTTGGACAGGAATTTCTTCCGGTCGATGCGTCCCTCGTTGGCCAGCACCGCGTACATCTTGGCCAGGCCGCGCCCCGTCACCACACCGTTGGCGGCCGGCACCTCGCCGTCCAGAAATGGTGTGTCGCCCTGCATCAGGGATTTGATGCCGGGGAAGTACATGGCGCCCAGCGCGCCCGAATATTTCATGCCGGCGACTCGGGGGGCGAGGAAATTGAAGACCGGGTTCTGCAGCTTCCCCTGCGGCATCAAGATCTCCGCGGGCGTCGTCGGCGAGCCCTCCGGGGGGCGGCCGAGGTGCAGGCCGTCGGTGTCCAGTGGACGCGCGACTTCCTGGCGGATGAGCTCGCGCATGCCCTTGCCGGTCACGGCGCGGGCCAGCCCGGAGAGCAGCCAGCCGTATGTCAGCGCGTGGTAGGCCTGCACGCCGCGCAGGTGATCGACGGGCGCGGCCGCCAGGCGCTCCTCCATGGCGAGGTGGTCCATCAGGTCGGTCTTGGTGACGCCCCGCAGGTGCGACAGCCCGGCTCGATGCCGCAGCACGTCGCTGACGGTGATGTCGGCCTTGCCGTTGGCCGCGAACTCGGGCCAGTACTCGGCCACCGGGGCTTCGTAGGACAGCAGGCCGCGATCGGCCAGCCGGTGAATGACGGTCGAGGCCACGCCCTTGGTGGCCGAGAACACCATGGCGCCGGTGTCGGCGGTCCACCGCTGAGTCGCGGACCGGTCCGACCACCCCGTCCAGACGTCGACGACGGGCACGCCGTCGATGTAGACGCACAGCGCGCCGCCGCCGAAGCGGCGGCCGGGGAACAGCTGCGAAAAGATCTTGATGACGTTGGCGAAATGGGGGTCGGCGGCCCCGGACACTCCGCGGGGCAGGCCGTCGTCGGTCGCGAGCAGGGTCGGCGTTGGCATTGCGCCGCGATCCGTCGTGCGCTCGCCGCGCCCTGTCGCCGCCGCGGCATCACCCCCATGTGGTGCCATCAGGCGAAGCTATCAGGATCGCCGTGACCGTCGTCACCAGGCGCTTGATTCGGAGGCGCCTGATTCAGGTACTTCCTGAGCCGCAGCAGCTGGTTGGTGACGATGCCGATGCCCAGCAGCATCAGCACCACCACTACCCCCACCACGATCGCGGTGCTCACGAAATCCATGGTGACAGATCCCGCCGCAACGGCCTGAACGCTTTCACCGACTGCCCGATTTGCCAGCAGTCACCGAGGTAGCCGCCCCGAGCCGCAGCGCGGGCCGGCGGCGGTGTTTCAGAATCGGCCGCCGCGGGGTAGCCAAGGCGGGAAGGCAACAGTGCAAGGAGGGAACGCAAGCGTATGAGCACCGAAGACAAGATCAAGAACAAGATCGAGGACCTTGGCGGCCGGGCGAAGGAAGCCATCGGTAAGGCGACCGGGGACCACGACACCAAGAACGAGGGCCGCGCGGACCAGGCTAAGTCCAGCCTGAAGGACGCCGGCGAGAAGGTGAAGGACGCCTTCAAGAAGTAGGTTTCTCCCTCTCGACCAGCAGGCTTGCTCCAAAAACCAGTAAGCCTGCTGGTCGTCTTCTGTTCTGAGGCCGGTGCCAACGCGGAAGCCGCATCGCTCGGCGTTCGGCTGCCGGGCAGCAACGCCGGGACGGCGCTGGAGTGCATTTCCCGTTGGCGGTGTGGCGCCGCTGCGCCCGGCTCCCCGTCCCGCGTGACGCCGGGCGGCCTCCCGCAACATTTGCTGACGGCCCTGCGCAGCGGCCCGCCCCGCGGCCAACCACGGAATCGTCGCGGGCGGGCGGTTTGCGTCGCGTCGCCCACGGCGTGCCAGCGGTTGAGAATTGGCACAGCGGGGCAATCCTGGATGTCGTCGGCACCGAATATCGAACGGTCGGTTGCTACGAAACGTTAGGGAGAAATGAGCGTCTTCACGGTGGTCAAGAAACGGATGGGCCGCGCCGCGGCGAATGTCGGAGCGGCCGCGGTGCTGGCCGGAGCGCTCGGGTTCGGTGTGCCGGCCCCGTCGGCACACGCCGACTGCCCCGACGTCGAGGTCGTGTTCGCCCGCGGCACCAGCGAGCCGCCGGGCGTCGGCGGTATCGGTTCCGGCTTCGTCGACGCGTTGCGCGGCGACATCGGTGGACGGACGCTCACGGTGTACCCGGTGAATTACCAGGCCAGCAGCGACTTCGGCAATCCCGATTTCCCGGCAACTTTCATCGACGGGATCCGCGACGCCAGCTCGCACATCGAGTCGATGGCGGCCAACTGCCCCAAGACGCGCGAGGTGCTGGGCGGCTTTTCGCAGGGCGCGGCCGTCGCCGGCTTCGTGACCTCGTCGAGCGTGCCGAAGAACGTCCCCGCCGCATCGGTCCCGGCGCCGATGCCGCCGGACGTCGCCAACCACATCGCGGCGGTCACGCTGTTCGGCACGCCGTCGGATGAATTTCTCGAGCACTTCGGCGCACCCGCGATCGCCATCGGCCCGCTGTATCAGGGCAAGACAATCCGGCTGTGCGCTCCCGGCGATCCGATCTGCGGCGGCGGCAACGACGGCGCCGCGCACGCGTCGTATATCGCGAACGGTATGGCGGGTCAGGCCGCAACCTTCGCCGCCGGCCACCTGTAGCGAGTCGCCCCGCGGACGCGCCGAGACGACGCGGTTGCAAGAATCTGCGGCATGCGCGTTCTGATAACGGGGGGTACCGGTTTTGTCGGCGGGTGGACGGCCAAGGCCGTCGCCGACGCGGGGCATTCAGTGCGATTTTTGGTGCGTAGTCCGGACCGGCTGCAGACCTCGGTCGCCCAGCTGGGCGTCGATGTCTCGGACTACGCAAAAGGGGACATCACCGACCGCGTCTCGGTGCGCGAGGCGCTGCAGGGCTGCGACGCCGTCGTGCACAGCGCGGCGCTGGTGGCCACCGACCCCCGGCAGACCAGCGAGATGCTGACCACCAACATGCAGGGCGCGCAGAACGTGCTCGGGCAGGCGGTCGAGCTCGGGCTGGATCCGATCGTGCACGTGTCGAGCTTCACCGCGCTGTTTCACCCCAACCTGGAGACGCTGTCGGCCGACCTGCCGGTGGTCGGTGGGGCCGACGGCTACGGGACGTCCAAGGCGCAGGTCGAGATCTATGCGCGCGGCCTGCAGGACGCCGGCGCGCCGGTGAACATCACCTACCCCGGCATGGTCCTGGGTCCGCCCGTCGGCAACCAATACGGTGAGGCCGGCCAGGGGGTGAGGTCGCTGCTGGACCTGCATTTCGTCCCCGGACGGGGCGCGGCCTGGTTGATCGTCGATGCCCGCGACGTGGCCGCGCTGCACGCCGCGCTGCTGGAACCCGGGCGCGGACCGCGCCGCTACATGGCCGGCGGCCACCGCGTTCCCGTCACCGAGCTGGCGAGCATGTTCGGCGAGCTGGGGAACACCACGATGGTTCCGGTGCCGGTTCCCGACACCCTGATCCGCGCCGCGGGAGCCGTACTGGATCTTGCTACGCCATATCTGCCGTTCAACACGCCGTTCACCGCTGCTGGGATGCAGTACTACACCCAAATGCCGGCCTCCGACGATTCGCCGAGCGAGCGCGAACTCGGCGTCGTCTATCGGGACCCGTTGGAAACGGTGGCCGACACCATCGAGGCGTTCCGCAGCGCCAACGGCTAAGGCTGCGTGGTCTTCTCGAGGCTTCGAACGAAGCCGAGCAGGCCCGCGCCGATGAACGGCACCGGGGCCAGGATGGCGATCAGCGCACTCTTCGTGCCGACGAGCGGCTTGCTGCGCAGACCGAGGGCAAGGTCGGCGGTGTCGCTGACGAGACCGGCGGCCGCCCAGCCCCGGAACTCGCGGCTCCCGCGCAACCAGGCGACACACCCGCCGGAGCCAAGAACCAGGTCGCGGATCCCGATCGTCTGCATCAGCAGCGTCTCGGTTCCCGAGTCGGGCTTGAAGAATCGATCGGGCGCCAAGAGCATGGCGGCGCCGACGGCGAAGCGGGCCGCCGCCACCCAACCGAGCAGCGGGGGTCTTGTCAGCGTCTGGTCGGCAGCCACGCGTCAACCCTAGGGCGTAGCGATGTGGATGCGGTAGGTCCTCTTGTTGAACAACCACTCGCCGTCGACGCGTTTCAGTTCGTCGGCGTAGGCGCCCACGAGCTGCTGGGTCTGGCCGTTTCGAAACCGCAGCGTTTCTTGGCAATACGAGCGTGTGCGGGCGTCCTGACCGTCGATCTCGATGGCACCGATCTGGGTGACGAACGCCATCGTTTCGATCGCACGCCAGATGCCGTCCCAGTGGGCGCGCAGCTGGTCCACGCCGCGGAACTCCCCGCCCGTCCCGAGCCGAATCGGGTCGTCGGTCCAGCACCGCAGGTAGTCATCGAGCGCGATCCTGGATACCGCGTCACTGTAGCTGTCGAATCGCTCACGAATCTTGAGCCGATCCTCGATGGAGCCAGTGAACATAGCCGGTGCCCTTTCTCGTCAGTGCAACCAAAACTATTGGACCGCTTCTACTTTCACAGCTTCTTCAGCCGACGCAGGAGTTTGACATAGGGCGTCGTTGCGGCCGCGCTCTTGGAGAGCTTGGGGTGCAGGGCGCCCATGTTGCCGACGACCAGGCAGCGCAGGCCGGCGTCGCGGAACTCGGCCAGCTGGTCGACGATGTCGTCGGGCATCCCGACGACGAAGAGTTCCTTGACGAGTTCGCGCGGAACCTTCGACACAAACGACAGCGCGGTCTGCTCGTCGATGAGCTGAGGCACCAGGTCCTGCACGCCCTTGAAGTCCGGGCCCATCGGATGTTCGGCGCCGTGCCGCGCCCAATCCGTGCCCGGCGAGTTCAGCGTGAACAGTCGGACCAGTTCCGAGTCGACGATCTCGTCGATCTCGCCCTGGGAGCGTCCGGTGAGGACGAATCGGATTCCCGCCGGGGTGATCGCCATCGGATCGCGTCCCGCGTCCGAGGCCGCAGTGCGCAAATCGTTGAGTTGTTGGCCGTATTCGCTGGCTCGGGTGGTGCCGGGAAACCACCCGTCGGCGTAGCGGCCCGCGGCGCGGATCATTCGTGGCCCGTGGGCGGCAATCCATATTTCGGGCCACTTGCCCTTGTACGGCGTGAGCGCGAAAGTGGCGTTGTGTAGGGGGAAGTAGGCGGATTCGCGGCTGACGAGCTCGCCGCCCGAGTTCCACAGCGCACGGATGGTGGCCATCGCCTCCTCGAAGCGCGCCACGGGTTTTGACCACTCGACGCCGTAGGGCTCGTTGCCCTCGCGTTCGCCGGTTCCGATGCCCAGGATGGCGCGGCCGCGGGTGAGGTGGTGCAGCGTCACCGCGGCCTGCGCGGTGACGGCGGGATTGCGGCGACCGGTGTCGGTGACTGCGACGCCCAGCGTCATCCGGCCCAGCTTGTTGTGCCCGGCGAGGTAGCCCAGCATCGTCCAGGGCTCCACGTGCGCGTCCATCTTGGGGATGATCTTCGCGGCGCCAACGTATTTGGGTTGCCACATCGAGGACGGCAGCACCGAGTTCAGATGGTCGGCCACCCAGAACGAGTCGGCCCCCGCGGCCAACCCGGTGAGGTAGTCGGCCTGGATCAACGGCTTTGGCCCGTATTTGGAATTGATGGTGTTGTGCATGACGCCGATGCGCAGACCAGGCATGGGGACTCCTTCACCGCTGACCCCGACTCGCTACTTAATTAGGCGGTCGCCTAACGACCTGCTTGGGCATATGCTTAGCATCCCGACGCGACGAGGGTCAAGGGACGAGGCGCCGGGCCTACGACAGGACAGGATGGGACACGTGGCCGCACCGAACCGGGCCGGCAATCGCGACACCGGCACCCGCGAGAGGATCCTCGACGCGACCGCCGAGATCATGCTCGAAGAGGGCTATGCGGCGGCGACGTCGCGGCGGGTCGCCGAGTGGGTCGGTGTGCAACGCGCCGTCGTGTACTACTACTTCCCGACGATGGACGACCTGTACCTGGCCGTGTTGCGCCGCGGCACCGAGATGAACCTGGACGTGCAGCGTTGCGCCCTCGCGTCGGACAATCCCCTGCATGAGTTGTGGGACATGACAATTGACTCTCGCGGTACGCGGTTGACGATGGAGTTCATGGCGCTGGGAAACCATCGCAAGGCGATCCGCGCGGAACTGGCCGCCGGCGCCGAACGGTCCCGCGAGGCCCAGATCGCCGCTCTGACTTTCATCCTCCGTGAACACGCCTCCGATGACGCCATGCCACCCGACGTCGTGGCGGTCCTCATCGCCAGCATCGGGCGGACCCTCAGCATCGAAAATCGATTGGGCATCACCACCGGCCATCCGAAGACCTTGCAGCTGATCGAGGAGTACTTGCGGCGCTACGAGTCTCCCCACCCGCGCACCACCGCGACGACGAGCTAGGCGACTGCCTAATTGAAAGCGCGGCCTACGCCGGCGTGATCTCCAGACCGACATGCACCTTGTCGATGCCGCCGCGCACGATCGAATGCGCGTAGAACCACGGCGCGTGGTACCAGTACCGCTTGAGCACGGCGTTGTACACCCGCCGCGTCTCCGACTTCGGCAGCACCCGGGCAATGCCCTCGACGTCTTCGCTCTTGGGCTTGCCCAGCGCCCCGCTCTTGGCGATCGTCACCCTGGGCGTGTTGTTGATCCGCTTGGTCTTCCACGACCCGTCGTCGGTGATCACCAGGAGCTTGTCGCCCTCGGGCACACCCCAGATCGCCGTCGGCTTGGGACGGCCATCTTTGGTGAACGTCGTCAACAGCAGGTACTTGGATTTGATGACGTCCTGAAAACTGGGAGCCACGCGTTTGCCTTCTTCCGATGGGTGGGATGACAGAGCAAATGCCCGAGCCGCCGGTTCCTAAAACGTCGCGGCATCAGACCCTGCCAGCTAGTCTGATGTCCCCAGCGAACAGGGCCGGAAGGGGCGAACCGTGACCGGTTTTCGTGTGGGCGTGGTCGATCCGATTCTCGCCGCGCACCCGGCGGCCGAAGGCTTCACCCGGGCCAACTACTTCACCGCGGTCGCCAGGGGCGTCGATTCGTTTTGGGTGCCCGACCATCTCAACCAGTTGTTCCCCCGCTCGCTGTGGAAGCAAAAGTATTGCGGGCTAACCAAACTCGTACCAAAGATCGACGCCGCACTGGAGCCCTGGACCATGCTGGGGCACGTCGCCGGGCGCAACCGGGTGGGCCGCCTACGCCTCGGCGTCGGCGTGACCGACAGCGGCCGGCGCAACCCCGCGGTGACGGCGCAGGCCGCAGCGACCCTGCACCTGCTCACCCGCGGCCGGGCAATCTTGGGTATCGGTCCGGGTGAGCGGGAAGGAAACGAGCCCTATGGCGTCGACTGGTCCAAACCGGTCGCGCGGTTCGAGGAAGCGATGGCCACCATCCGGGCGCTGTGGGATTCGGGCGGCGAACTTGTCAACCGGGACTCCCCCTACTTCCCGCTGCGAGACGCCCTCTTCGAGCTGCCGCCCTATCGGGGCAAGTGGCCCGAGATCTGGATTGCGGCGCACGGTCCGCGGATGCTGCGCGCCGCCGGGCGATACGCGGATGCCTATTTCCCCTCCTTCCCGCACCGGCCGACGGAATTCAAGCAGCGCCTCGACGCGGTCCGGTCCGCCGCCTCGGACGCCGGCCGCGACCCCGCGGCGATCCTCCCGGCACTGCAGATTTTCGTGATCACGGGCCGCACCCGCGATGACGTCGACGAGGCGCTCGATTCCGAGATGATCCGCGCGTTCGGGCTCAACGCGCCCGACGAGGTGTTCGGCCGCCACGGTTTGCAACATCCACTGGGAGTGGGCTTTTCGGGCGCACAGGATCTGCTGCCGCACGGCATCGACGAACAAACCGCCCTGTCCCACGCGGCCGCCATCCCGCCGCGGGTGATCAGGGATTCGGCGCTGTGCGGAACACCCGATGAGGTCATCGATCAGCTCACGCAGTGGCGTGATTGTGGCGTCCGCTACGTCGTGCTGGGCAATCTGAGCATGATGCAGCGCAGCCTGCGCAAGGGGATGACGTCGGCGCTGTCGTTCGGCCGAATCGTCCAGGCGCTCAAGAAGTTCTAATCAGTTCGCGGTCGCCGCAACCGAAATCGATTGGCTCACCGTGTAACTGTCGATGCCCTCGGTGCCCAGTTCGCGGCCGTAGCCGCTGTTCTTGACGCCACCGAAGGGCGCCGCCGGGTCCATGATGTAGCCCTCGTTGACGCCGAAGGTGCCGGACCGAACCCGGGCCGCGACGCCGTAACCGCGCTCGACGTCGGCGGTGAACACCGAACCGGCCAAACCATATTCGGAGTCGTTGGCGATCCGGAGCGCCTCGTCCTCGTCGCGGTAGGAGATGACGGTCAGCACCGGACCGAAGATCTCCTCGCGGGCGATCCGCATGTCGTTGCTCGCGTCGGAAAACAGCGTCGGCCTTACGTACCAACCGCTTTCGACGCCGTCGGGCAGGTCAGCGCCGCCGGTCACCAGCCGGGCGCCGTCGCTGCGGCCCGACTCGATGTAGCCGCGGACGCGCTCCTGTTGGCGCTGCGCCACCAGCGGGCCGATCTGGGTGTTCGGATCCGACGGGTCGCCCACCGTCATCGAGGCCATCCCGGCCGCCAGCGCGTCGACGAATTCGTCCTTGCGGGCCTCCGGTACCAGGATGCGGCTCAACGCATTACACACCTGCCCGCTGTTGGCCAGGCTGGCCATCTGGATTCCGGTGGCCGTCGCCGCAGGGTCGGCGTCGTCGAGCACGATCGCCGCGGACTTGCCGCCGAGTTCGAGGCTGACCTGCTTGAGCCCGTCGGCGCAGACGCGGGCCACCTCGCGGCCGGCCGCGGTGGACCCGGTGAACGACACCTTGTCCACGCCGGCGTGGCTGACCAGATGTTCGCCGACGTCGCGGCCGCCGGGCACCACGTTGAACACGCCCGGGGGTAGCTCGGCCGCGGCGACCAGCTCGGCCAGCAGCTGTGCGTCGAGCACCGACTCGGGTGCGGGCTTGAGCACCACCGAACAGCCGGCCAGCAGCGCGGGCACCACCTTGGTGACGGTGAGGAACTGCGGCATGTTCCACGGCACGATCGCGGCCACGACACCCACCGGCCGCTTCGCGATCCGAATGTTGTTGCCGTACAAGCCCGGCCGCTCCTGCTGCCACTCGTAGTTGGCCGCCATGCCGCAGAACGCCGACAGCATGGTCAGGGGCAGGCGGACCTGCGCCATCTTGGCGAAGCTGATGGGGGCGCCGATCTCGGCGGAGATCAGCGCGGCCATGTCGCCACGGCGCTCCTTGTAGATGCCGGCGAGCCGGTTGAGTGCCTCGATGCGTTCGGCCGGCTGCATGCGCGGCCACGGCCCGGTGTCGAAAGCGGCGCGGGCCGCTTCGACAGCCCGGTTCACGTCGGTGGGTGCCGCGCAGGCCGCGTGCCCGATGACGGCTTCGCTGTGCGGCGATACCACCGAGATGACCGATTCGGATTGCGGTGCCGTCCACTTGCCGTCGATGAAGAGCTGATCTCTCTCGAACATGTTCCCTCGCTAAGTGTTGCGACCGCCGTTGACGCCGAGGATCTGGCCGGTGATGTAGCTGGCCTCTTCGGAGATGAAGAAGGCGCACGCGGCGGCGATGTCTTCGGGCCGGCCCACCCGCCGCACCGGCGTGCGTGCGATGTGGTCCTCCACGGTGCCGCCCAGCAGGTGTCGCTGCTCGGCGCTGCGCAGCATCGGGGTGTCGACGAATCCCGGCGGCACGGCGTTGACCGTGATCCCGCTCGGGCCGTATTCCAGGGCCAGCGACTTGGTCAGGCCGTTGACGGCCGACTTGGCCGCCACGTAGTGGGCCATGAACGGCTGTCCGGAGTGCGTGCTGGACGACGAGATGTTGACGATGCGACCCCAGCCCGCCTCGAGCATGTCGGGCAGCACCGCCTGAATGGTGTGGAAGACACCGTTCAGGTTGACGTTGATCACCTTGGTCCAGTCCGAGAAGGACATGTCCATGAACTTCTTGAAGCCCTCGACTCCGGCCGCGTTGACCAGCACCAGGATCGGGCCCAGCACCTCGCGGATCGCCGACACGGCGGTGTCCACCTGCTCGCGGTCGGTGACGTCGGCGACGTACCCGAATTGGTCGTCGGTGGGGGAAAGATCGATGACGGCCACCTGAAATCCGTCTTTACGCAACCGTTCGGCGACGGCGCGGCCGATTCCCGATGCACCACCGGTCACCACAGCCGTCTTCGCGACCAACCTCGACCCACCCTTCCTGAGCGATCGCCCAACCAATGGGCTTCCCATGCCTATCACCCCGCGTCAACGGCGGTCAAGTAACGGGCCTTGAATATCGAATGCCGCGCAATCTAGGGTCCGGTGATGGACAGGCCCCCGTTCCGCTTCGCGGTGCAAGCGACCAACGCCGCCGGCGGCCGCGAGTGGCGAGACACCGTGCGCAAGGTCGAAGACCTCGGCTACTCAACGCTTTTCCTGGCCGACCACTACTTGGGCCCGGGTCCGGCGCAGCGCGCCGCCCGCACCCCGCGCCAGGATCTCGCCCCCATCGCCGCGATGGCGGCAGCCGCCGCGGTGACCGAGACGCTGCGCATCGGTTGCCGGGTGTTCTGCATCGACTATCACGTGCCCGCGGTGCTGGCCAAGGAGGCAGCGACGCTCGATCTGCTCTCCGACGGCCGCCTGGAGTTGGGCATCGGTGCCGGCTGGAGCGAAATCGAGTACGGCGCGCTGGGACTCGACTTCGACCGCCCCGGCCGGCGCATTGCCAAGCTCGCCGAGGTGGTGGAGCTGATCAAGGCGCATTGGCGGGGCGAGGAACTGGACTGCTCGGGCGAATTCGTGCGGGTCCACGGGTATGCGGGAAGGCCGCGGCCGGTGCAGCAACCGCATCCGCCGATCATGATCGGCGGTGGCGGGCGGCGGGTGCTGTCGCTGGCCGGTCGCGAGGCCGACATCGTCAGCATCTCCAGCGTGCCGTTCGTGGCCCGCGACGCCGACGGCCTTGACCCGCAGGAGGTCGCGCGGCGCCGCATCGAGTTCGTCCGGGACGCCGCCGGCGAGCGTTTCGGGCGCCTGGACGTCGAGAGTTCGCCCTACTTCACCGAGATCACCGACGACGCCGGGACCGTGCTTGCGGGCCTGGCGAAATCGACCGGCATCGCCGTCGATTTGCTGCGCGACCATCCCAACGTGCTGGTCGGTTCTTCGGAAAGCGTTGTGGCAGCGCTGCATTCGCGCCGCGACAGCCTCGGCGTCAACTACGTGACCGTGCAGCAGTCGCAAATCGAGTCCTTCGCGCCGGTGGTGGCCCGCCTGCACGGCCGCTAAGCCTTGACCGCCGCGGCCTGAGGTGCGAGCATGGCACCTGCAGCAGTTTGGGCGATCGCTCAAATTTCGCAGATAACGGCCCAGCACCGCGAGAATGAGGCAGCTATATGGCAAAGCGGACCAGATATAGCGAGTACCAGAACAGCTATGCCAACTACCGGTTCGAACTCACCGACGATGGAATCCTGTTCATGCAGTGCCACACCGACGGTGACAGCCTGGTGTGGAGCTGGAAGGCACACGACGAAATGTCGGATGCGTTCGCCGATATCGCCGGGGACCGCGAGATCAAGGTGCTCATTCATACCGGCACGGGCGAGAACTACAACGCCAACTGGGGTCGCCTACCCAACGGCGAACCGCCCGAACACCCCATCTATCAAGCCATGCCGAACGACCGCGGGACGCACAAGCTCGACGAGAAAGCCTGGTACGCACGCCATCTCATCTTCAATGTGCTCGACGTCGACGTGCCGATGATCAGCGCGGTCAACGGTCCGTGCAACATGCACTCCGAGGTACCCATCATGGGCGACATCGTGCTGGCCTCCGAGGACGCCTACTTCCAGGACGCCTCCCACTTCCCGCGCGGACAGGTGCCCGGCGATGGTCAGCACGTGATCTGGAGCGTGCTCGCCGGGCACAACCGCGCGCGTTACTTCCTACTCACCGGTCAAAAGCTCAGTGCGCAAGAGGCCAAGGAGTGGGGCGTGGTCAACGAGGTGCTGCCCAAGGACAAGGTGCTGGACCGGGCCTGGGAACATGCTCGCGAACTGATCAGGCGACCACCGCTGACACTGCGATACACGCGACAGCTGTTCACCAACCCGCTGAAGCGGGCCTTCATCGACGAGCTCGGCCACGGTCTGGGCCGCGAAACCTACGCCCAGCGCGTGTTCTTCCCGTTCGGCGGCGAGATGGCCCCGCTGGACCGTGCCTGGGACCAGGAGCCCTGGTCCAACAGCGCACCCGCCCCGGAAGGAGTCACACCGTGACCAGCATCCAGCAGCGGCTCTCGACCGGCCGCGGCAAGTTCACCACCGACTACCCCGAACTGGGCACCGCCCCGGTCAACTACGAGGATTCGATCTCCGAGGAATTCTTCGCCGCCGAACGCAAGGCGGTGTTCGAGCGAAACTGGTTGTGCGTCGGGCGTATTGAGCGCCTGCCGCGCAAGGGCTCGTACTTCACCCGCGACCTGCCCGGCCGCCTCGCCTCGATCGTGATCGCCCGCGACGCCAACGACACCGTGCACGCCTTCCACAACGTGTGCGCGCACCGCGGCAACAAGGTCGTCTGGCAAGAACATCCGGGCCGGGAAAGCTCGGGTACTTGCCGGGCGTTCTCCTGCAAGTACCACGGCTGGCGCTACGGCCTGGACGGCAAGGTCAACCACATCACCAACGAGGAGGAGTTCTTCGACCTCGACAAGAGCATGCTGCGGATGCCGCGGGTGCACTGCGAAGTATGGGCGGGCTTCATCTTCGTCAACCTCGCCGAAGACCCCGTCCCGCTGCGCAGCTTCCTGGGCGACGGCCTGCTGCCGCTCGAGGGGTGGCCGTTCGACAAGATGACGCAGCACTACGGCTTCTCCACTCGGATCAACGGGAACTGGAAGCTGGCCGTCGACTCGGTGTGCGAGTGGTACCACCCGCCGTATGTGCACGGCCGCTTCATCGACCCGGACGTGTCCAAGGCGGAGAAGATGGTGCCGCCCGTCGACTCCTATCACTACGAGCTGTTCCGCCCGCACATGCTGACCTCGGTTCCCGGGCCGCCACCGCTACCGGCGCGCGAGCCCGGCACCGCCGGGCCGGCCCGCCAGGATCAGCGCTGGGTCTACAAGCTGTTCCGCGCCGGGCTTTTCGGGCCCGACGACATTCCCGACGTCGGCCTCGAGGATGAGAGCGCGCCTTTCCTCAACCGCGGCAACATCGCCTCCTGGGGCAACGACCAGTTCTGGCTGTTCCCGAACATCTCGATCCAGCTCTGGGCCCGCGGCTACTACATCACCTACACCTATTGGCCCGAGACGGTCGATTCGCACATCTACGAGATCGACATGTACTTCGTGCCGCCGGCGAACGCCGCGGACCGGCTGGCCCAGGAATTGGTGGTGGACAGCACGATCGAGTTCGCAATGCAGGACGTGAACACCATCGAGGCCACCCACTCGGCGCTGAAGACGCGGGCGCAGAACACCTTCCACCTCAGCGACCAGGAATTGCTCATCCGCCAGTTCCACTCGGTCATCCGTGACACGGTCGACGCCTACCAGTCCGGGGAGCCGTCATGACCCTGCCTGAAGCTTTCGCCGATCTCGAACCGTTCGTCGCCGATTGGGCGTTGCCGACCCGGGCGCAGCGGTACGAGGCGCGGCTGTCGAAGCCCTATGACGAGCTGGTCGCCTTCTACGACGCCATCGCGCCGCGGGCCGAGGAGGCGATCGCCTATCTCAACGGGCTCGATATCAACGAATTGCCGCAGGACGCCGAACGGCTGCTGCACCTGCTGTATTCGATGATTCTGGTCTCGTACGCCGTCAACGTGTTCAAGCAGAATCGCATCCCGGATTCCGGTGCCGCCTTCTTCGAGATGGTCGCCGAACCCGCCGTGTGATAGGACCACACTGTGACGGCATCGCATCGACCTAAGGCGCGCGACTCGACAACGCGCGACATGCTGGTGGCCGCGACGAGCCAGATCATGCTCGAGGAGGGCTACGCGGCAGCCACCTCGCGCCGGGTGGCAGCCAAGGCCGGCGTGAAACCGGCCTTGGTGCATTACTACTTCCCCACAATGGACGACCTGTATCTGGCCGTCTTCCGCGGCGGGGCGGCCGTGTACCTGGAGCGCCAGCAGAAGGCGTTGTCGTCGGACCGGCCGTTGCACGCCTTCTGGGACACCCTCATCGAGCCCAAGGACACCCGGCTGCTGCTGGAGTTCTGCGGACTTGCCAACCACCGCAAGGAGATTCAGGCCGAGATCGCCGCATGGTCGGACCGGTGGCGCGAGCAACAGATCACCGCGCTGAACTTCATCATCCGCGAACACGACATCGATACCGACGAATTTCCGCCGGCGGCCATCGCGGTGGTCATCGCCTCGATCGGCCGCACGCTGATCCTGGAGCAGGGGCTGGGTTCTTCCGGCGGCCACCAGGAGGCCATCGCGCTGGTGAACCGACTCCTGGACCGGTACGAGATGCCGGACCCCAAGGCCCGACGCGGCCGCAAGGGCTAAAGATTTAGGGACGGCTCTACCAATAGCGCCACACTTAACGCAGCACGACCCGGAGCTTCTCCCAGCCGCGAACCGTCGACGTCGACGCCAACTGCGCCGTGTCGTAATCGATGTCCCATTCGGGCCAGCGGTTGAGGATCTCGTCCAGCGCGACGCGGCCCTCCAGCCGGGCCAGGTTGGCGCCGAGGCAGTAGTGCACGCCCTTGCCGAAGGTGATGTGCGAGATGTTGTCGCGGTGGATGTTGAACGTGTCCGGGTCCGTGTAACGGCGTTCGTCGCGGTTGGCGGCGCCGAATAGCAGCAGCATGGCGCTGCCGGCCGGGATCGTCGTGCCGTACAGCTCGAAATCCCTTGCCATCCAACGCGCGACGTGCGGCCCGGTGGGTTCGAACCGCAGCGTCTCGTCGACGGTGCGGTTCAGCAGCGACCGGTCCCGGTAGATCTCCCAGCGCTGATCGGGGTTCTCGGCGAGCACCTTGGCCAGCCAGCCGATCAGCCGGCCGGTCGTCTCGTTGCCCGCGCCGGCGACCACCTGCGTGTAGTGCAGGACCTCCTTGCGGGTCAGCTTGCGGTGCACACCCTCCTCGTCGTCGAACTCCACGTTGAGCAGTGTGGTCATCAGGTCATCCGACGGATTCTTGGAACGCCATTCGACATAGTCGGCGTAGATCCGGCCGTCGGCGATGGAGTCGGCGTTGGCGACCTTGAGCGGCGCGCCCGGTTTGGTGCGCAGGTTGGCGTCATTGGCGTCGCGCACCGAAACCTGTTCGGACTCCGGGATTCCCAACAGCATGCCGATCACCCGCATCGGCATCATCGACGCGAGCTCGGCGATGATGTCGAATCCCGACGACCCGACGTGCGGATCCAGGCAGCGGATGCAGTACCGCCGGATCTGGTCCTCGATTTCGGCCATCCGGCGCGGCGTGAACACCCGCGACATCAGCCCGCGCAGCATCGTGTGCTCCGGCGGATCCTGGAACATCATGACGCCGCGGGGCATGTCGAATTTCGACTGGACCAGCTCGAGGATGTCGCTGCGCCGGTTCGAGAATGTCTGCCAGTTGGCCAGCCCACCCTCGACGTCGGAATGCCTTGACACCGCCCAGAAGTCGTACTGCTCGTTGTAATACAGCGGCGCCTCTTCGCGCAGCCGCGCGTAGGTCGGATATGGGTTGGTATTGATGCCGACGTCGTAGGGGTCGTAATAGACGTCGGTGTCGTTGGTGATCGTCATCGATGCTTTCCTTACTTCAGGCAGCTACCGGCGTCGACCGGCAGCGCGACGCCGGTGATGTAGCGCGCTTCGTCGGAGGCCAAGAACAGCACCGCGTTGCTGATGTCCTGGGCGGTGACCCACGGTATCGGCAGCATGTGGAAGGTTTGGCAGATCGGCGCGAGGTCGTCCGGCCCCGGATTCTCCAGATCGGGCCGGAAGGCATGAAACGTGCCCTCGTTGATCAGCAGCGGCGTGTTCACGTGGGTCGGCAGCACGGCGTTGACCCGGATCATCTTCTGCCCCAATTCAACTGCGAACGTCCGCATCAGCCCGATCACCCCGTGCTTTGCCGCCGTGTAGTGACCGGTGTGCAAGTAAGCCTTCTTGCCCGCGACCGACGAGGTCAAGATGATCGAACCGCCGCGGTCCCCGTCCAGCATGTGCGGCACACCGGCTTTGACCGTCTTCCAGACCCCACTGAGGTTGACGTCGATCATCTGCTGCCACGCCGCCTCGTCAGTCTTATGCAGCTTGCCGGTCATCGTGCCGATGCCGGCGTTGGCAACGATGACATCCAGCCGCCCAAGCTGTTCGACGCCGCTGTCGACCGCTGCCTTCAACGCGTCGTACTCACGGACGTCGACGATGTCGGTGACGACGCGAGTTCCGGCGTCCTTGACCATGCCCGCGGTGATGTCGAGGTCTTCCGGCGTGGCAGCCGGGGCCGGCGATCCTTCAAATCCACGGCAGATGTCGACGGCGATGATGTCGGCACCCTCTTGCGCCAGCCGGACGGCGTGGCTTCTGCCCTGCCCACGCGCCGCGCCGGTCACGAACGCGACTTTGCCGTCCATTCGGCCCATCGGAACCTCCCACCCAGCGTTTTGGGCGATCGCCCAAATTTGTGGCGCAGGCCATGTTTAGCAGCATCGCAACGAACTCGTCAAGGTCCCGATCCAAGCGCTGAGCGCGGTATCGGTCAGCGCAGCCCGCGTCTGCGCTCGAGGCCATACCCCGCCCGGGGCCATTGTTAAATCTGTGAAGATTTGTCACCCGCGTGTGAAGGCTTCGTTAAGAGCGTGGCCGAATCCCGATTTGCCCCTCATCGTGGAGGCATGACGCCGTTCGGACTGCTGCCATCGCTTTGGCGCGGGTCGTATTCGGCTCTCGTCCCCAAGGGTGGTTACCGGCAAGCCAGATGGGGAATAAGCATCCCGAATATGGCCGTTGCCCCAGCTATAAGCGGACGTGAAGGTGAGTTAGCCGTGGTCAGCGTTGAAAACCGTTGGGCGGGAGTGGGTGCCCGCGTGCTGTCGCACGCAGCCTCACTTCGCATGACGGCGTTTTACGCTGTGGCGTTGGTCACCGTCGCCGTCACGCTGGCTCAACTTGGTGCGGGCACGCGCGATGTAGTCGTGAGCCAGATGAGCACCAACCTGCACAACCTGGCGCACGGTCACCTGAGCACGCTGATCGGCAGCGCCTTCGTGAGCGACGGCGACAATATCGTCGCCTGGCTCCCCTGCCTGGTCTGCCTGCTCGCGCTCGGCGAGCTTATTTGGCGCGGCCGTGGTCTGCTTCTCACTTTCGCGGTGGGTCACGTGGGTGCCACGCTGCTCGTCGCGATTTGGCTGACCTTTGCGGTGGAGGCCGGCTGGCTTCCCGTCTCCGTTACGCGCGCCACCGACGTGGGCGTCAGCTACGGCGCGGTGTGTGTGCTGGGCGCTCTGACCGCATCGATACCGTCGCGCTGGCGGACGATCTGGGTGGGTTGGTGGCTGGGCGTCGCGGTGGCGGTGGCGCTGAGCGCGGACTTCACCGCTATCGGTCACGTGCTGGCACTGCTGCTCGGCATGGGCTTGTCTTTCCGACTGCCTTCACTCGCGCGCTGGACTCCACTGCACGTCGGGCTGTTCATCGTCGCCGTCGCGTTCGTGTACTTCGTGCTGTCCGGCCCCTCGGTGATGGGGTTGATCGGGGGGCTGACCGGGACGCTGTTCGGGCTCTTCGCCAGCCCGGAGCTCCGAACGTACAACAAGAGTCGAATGCCGTTGCAGCAAAACGCATTTGTGCCTGCCGCGGCGCGCTCGTACTAGGCGTCCGGCTTCGGAAAGTTCAGGATTTGGCGCGCCGTGCGTCCCAGGATCGACGCCTTCTCGTCGTCGGACAGCGACGGGGAATCACGAATGCTGAACAGGCTCTCGCCCCAATTGGCGCGATGGCGCGTCATCGTGTAATCGCTGGCCCACATCACGCGGTTGGCCCCGAAGGCGTCGATCGCGCGGCGTAACTTCGGCTCGAGATCGGGGAACGGATAAGAGTCGGTGGAAAGAAACGTCGCAGCGTGCGCCCACTTGTAGGCGACGTTGGGATAACGAGCCAGCGCTAACGCGTCGTCAATCGTTGCCTGTCCGGGGGGCGCGTCGAACGCGACACCGCAATGGTCGATGACGAATTGGACGCCGGGAAAGCGCTCGACGTACGGGGTCAAATGCGGAACCCGGCCCGGGGCATGTGACGAAAAATGGCAGGTTGTGCGACTGGACCGCCCGCAGCAGCCGGTCATGCCCGCCGCCCTCGAACACCTCCCCCTCGGCCGGCGTGAAAACCGTCGTGCGTAACGCCTTGAACCCGGACGCGGCGGTCAGTGTCTCGATCCACGACTCGATGCCCGGGTCGGTCGGGTCCACGCGCATCAGGAATGCGAACCGGTCGGGATGGCGCAACGCGGCCGCCTCCGCGTTCGGCCCCACATTGCGAAAGGAGCCATTGGGCAGGCGATAACCGGGATGCAGCTCGCCGCCTTCGCCCGGGGCCTCGAATTCGTCGAACACCGCCGACTGAATGCCCAGGGCGTCCATTATCGCCAGCGTGACATCGGTGCCCAGCATGTTCGCGTGCACCTGCGCATCGACAATGTCCATCGTTTCTCCTCGGCCTGACTACGCGGAATGCCGGGCGCAAGAATACGGCTCGACAATCCCGGGCGCGCGCCTTCGATATCGCAATGCCAGAATTGGCCGAGCGGGGGCAGTGGTACCGGGAAGTTGACGGATGGCTCTTAACCTCGCAGGCCCGTTCGGTCGTCGCGCCATTCGCCGATCCCGATTGCGGCTGGACGCTGACGCCGGAAGCGGCTTTTACGGCGGTCAACAGACCCGGTTGCTGCGGATCTATTTGAGCGCCACCACATTCCTTTTCGTCTACGGCGTGGTGTTCAGCGTGGTGTTGCGAGTTCCCCCCGGGCTGCCGCGGAGCAATCACATCGGCGGCATCACCGCGATCGGCCTGGGGCTGGCGGCCCTGGCCTGGCTCGCCGCCCGCCCCGACAGACCCGCACCAGCGACCGCCGCGGCGATGGCCGCCACCCCCATCGTGATGGCCTGCCACATCGCCATCACCGCCGAGTTCGCCTGCCTGATTGCGCCGATGTTCCTGGCGATGTACCTGCGCGCGTTCTACCCACCGCGTCGCGGCGTGATCCTGGTCGTCGTGCTCGCCGTCGCGTCTGTTCTCGCCCTCGCGGTCGCGCCGTTCCACAAGTTGTACATCGACTACTTCATCTTCGCGATCGCGATCGTCGGGGCCGCCGAGTCGTTCGGAGTGGTGATGCGGGCATTGGTCGGTGCGGCATGCACCGACCCGCTGACCGGGGTGCTCAACCGGGCCGGCTGGGAGCTCGCCACGGCCAACCTGCTGGCGCGCGCCCGCTCTGGCGCGATCACGATCACCGTTATCGCGCTCGATATCGACCATTTCAAGAGGATCAACGACACCGAAGGACACCCCGCCGGCGATCAGCATCTGGTCAGCCGCGCCCAGGACTGGCGGACCATGGCGCCCGTCAACGCCGTGGTGGCGAGGCTCGGCGGTGACGAGTTCGCCGTGTGCATCGCCGACCGCGCGGGACCGGCCCCGAGGGCAGCCGAGCGGTTCGTCACCGACGTCCGCTTGCGTACGCCCGGCACGAGCATCGGTATCGCGTCGCAGAGCGGCGACGGCGCCGAGATCGCCGCACTGCTGGCGGCCGCGGACGCCGATCTCTACGCCGCCAAGCAATACCGAGCGATAGCCGCCCGAGATTCGGATCTGGGCCACACACGCTAGGACGCTCACTCGTGACGGGCGGCCTCCTGCGCGAGTTGGACGCGAGACGTCAGGCCGAGCTTGGTGTAGACGTGGGTGAGGTGCGACTGCACGGTGCGCGGCGAGACGAAAAGCCTGGTGGCGATGTCGTTGTTGCCCAACCCCTCGCTGACGAGGCGCACGACGTCGCGCTCGGTGGGCGTCAGCGAGGCCCAGCCACTGCTGGGCCGCTTGCGTTTGCCACGGCCGCGCTGCGCATAGGCGATCGCCTCGTCCGTGGACAGCGCCGCCCCTTCCGCCCATCCGGCGTCAAAGTCCTTGGTGCCCAATGCCTCTCGCAGCTGAGCCGCCGGGGCTTCGCAGCGGGCGTCGTCGACCTTGAAGCGGACGGCACCCATGCGTCCCCGCATGGCGTGTGCCGCGCCGAAGAGGCGGGCGGCATCGCGATGGTTACCGGCGCCGCTGGCCACAACGGCAAGGCAATCGAGGGCGTCGGGCACACAACCATGGGCCTTGATTTCGTCGCTGATGGCGAGCGCGTCGTGGGCATCGCGCTCGGCCTGATCGGGCTCGCCCGCCGCGATCGCCACCCGCGCACGCACGGTCAGTGCCAGCACCAGCCGGTAGCCACTCGCCGTCGCCACGGCCTCCTCGACAAGGCGCCGGGCCGCGGTCAAATCCCCGTCCGCCAAGGCGACATGCGCGCTCATCGAGCGCTGGGTCACCCCCATCGCCACCAGGCCACTCATGTGCGGCGCGGCCGCGTCGCACGCCTGCCGGGCCGCCGCAACGTCGCCGTCGGCCAAGCCCGCGGCGGCCAACGCGCAGTAGGCGAGTCCGCTGGGGCTGCCCCCCAGCTCGGCGGCGACCTCGACGGCCGCGGCGGCGGTGGTCCGGGCCGCACCCGGGTCACCCTGATACGCCAGCACCAGGCCCAGCATCGAGCTGGTATTCGCCTCGATGACCCCATCGTGAGCGGCTCGGGCCTCGGCCGCCAGCTCGGCGAATCGTGCGCCTGCGCCGGCCAGATCGCCCCGAAACGTCTGGCCCGTCGCGAGGCACCAGCGACACACGCGCGCGACGAAGCCGTCGCCGATCGCCTCGGCGAGATCGCGCCCCTCTTCGGCGGGTGCGCGGGCGGCTATCGGGTCGACGATCAGGCTCGCGGCCTGCCAGGACAGAATCTGGCTCAGCCGCCACCGATCGCCCAACGCGCGCACCAGCTCGGTGGCCTCGGCGAAGCACGCCTTGGCCAACTCGTCATCGGAGCTGTAGGCGGCGGTCGAGCCGCACGCGGTCAGGGCCCGCGCCAGCAGGGCCGGGTCATCGAGCTCGCGGGCGATCGCCAGGGCCCGCTGGGCGTGATCGAGGCTGTCGGGGGCGCCCAACCGGGCGCCGAGTGCGGCCTCATCGGCCAGCGCCCGTGCCCGTACCGCGGCCGCGATCTCGGCGTGCGGGGCATTGTCGTCGGCCAGCGCGGTGTCGAACCAGGCCACGCCTTCCCGGATGCGGCCCCGCGCGAGCCAGAGTGGCTGTAGCGAACACGCAAGCGCCAACGCCGGCTCGATATCGCCGTTTTCGCGGCTCCACCCGAACGCAGCACGCAGGTTGTCGATTTCGAGTTCGGCCTGCCCGAGGCGGCGCTCGTAGTCGGTGCCCGCCGGCGCGTCCAGCAGCGCGGCCATCGACGAGTAGTGGTCGCGGTGGCTCGCCCGGACCGCGGCGGCTTCGCCGGACTCACCGAGTTTTTCCTGCGCGTATTGGCGGACCGTCTCCAGCAGCCGGTACCGCGTTCGGCCCCCACTGTCGTCGGCGGCCACCAGCGACTTGTCCACCAGCAAGGTGAGCTGATCGAGCACCTGGTAGCGCTCCACATCGCCGCCGCCACAGACGCTTTGCGCTCCGTCGAGATCGAAGCCACCCATGAACACGGCCAGCCGGCGAAACAACACCCGCTCCGGCTCCGTCAGTAGCGCATGCGACCAGTCGACCGACGCGCGCAGCGTCTGCTGGCGCCGCACCGCGGTGCGCGCACCGCCGGTGAGCAGCCGGAACCGGTCGTGCAGGCTGTCGAGGATCTCGGCCGGCGACAACGCCCGCGCCCGCGCCGCGGCCAGTTCGATGGCCAGCGGTATCCCGTCGAGGCGCTGGCAGATTTCGGCGATGACCGTCGCATTCGCGTCGGTCACGCTAAAGCCGGTGTGCGCCAACCGGGCCCGGTCGGCGAACAGCTCGACCGCCTCGTCGTCCGTCGAGAGCGACGGCACCCGCCAGGCCGCCTCACCGCTCACGCCTATCTGTTCACGGCTCGTCGTAAGCAAGGTCAGCCCCGGCGCGGCACCAAGCAACGCGACGGCCAACCCGGCGCACGCGTCCAGCAGGTGCTCGCAGTTGTCCAACACCACCAGCAGCTGCCGGTCCCGGACGAACCTCAGCAGCATGTCCATCGTCGAACGGCCGAGTTGGTCCGGCAGTCCCAGCGCCTGCGCCACCGCGACCGGTACCACCTCGGGATCGGTGATCGGCGCGAGCTCCACGTACCAGACACCACCGGCGAATTCGGCCGCCAACTGGTCCGCGACGGCTATCGACAGGCGCGTCTTGCCCACTCCGCCCGCCCCGGTCAGGGTGACCAGCCTGTTGGCCGCCAACAGCTCCCGCACCTCGGCGATCAGGCGCTTACGGCCGATAAAGCTGGTCAACTGCGCCGGAAGATTGTGCGCAGCACTGCTTTTCGCTGTACGCAGGGGCGGGAAATCGTTGCGCAGATCCGAATGGCAAAGCTGCACAACGTGTTCCGGGCGCGCAACACCACGCAACTCGTAGGTGCCCAGATCGGTCAGCCACGCGTCGGTGGGCAGCGAGTCCTCCACCAATCCCTCGGTGACGCCCGACAGCACCGTCTGCCCGCCGTGGGCCAGATCACGCAGGCGGGCCGTGCGGTTGATCGCCGCGCCGATGTAATTGCCTTCGTCGCGCAGCTGCACCTCGCCCGTGTGCACGCCGATCCGCAGGCTGATCGGGGCCAACGCGGCGCGCTGCAGCCCTAGCGCACACGCCACCGCGTCGGTGGCCCGCGCGAACGCCACGACGAAGCTGTCACCCTCGCCCTGCTCCACCGGACGCACCCCGCCATGAGCGACGATCAGATCGGACAGTTCGCGATCCAGCCGGGCGAACGCCGCAGTCATCTGCTCGGGCTGTGTCTCCCACAGTCCGGTGGAGTTTTCTACGTCAGCCAACAGCAGGGTCACCGTGCCGGTCGGCAAAAGCCCGCTCACGCCAAGATCGCTCCAATCCACCAGCGGCCCGTTCGCGCGTGGATCAATCTCGCTCATGCTAGCCAGCATGCGGCCGCCCCGCGCCCCAATACATCAGCGCAACCGCGTAGAACCGCAACTGCTCACACGGATTTTCCGCAGGTCAGGCGCAGCGAGTCACTTCTTCAGATCGGTATCGCGGCTCGGCTGCACCCGTTTAGGTTCGCCCGGCATCTTCGGGTAGTTCGGCGGGTACGGCATGTCGCCCAGCCCACGTTCTTCGTCGGCCTCGACCATTTCCAGCAGCGGCGCGAGGGACTGCGCCACCTCATCCATCTCCGCCCACGGGTCGTCGCGGCCCCGCACCAGGTCCGGCACGGTCGCCATCGTGTAGTCGTCGGGCTCGGCGCCGGCGAGCTCGGCCCACGTCAGCGGAGTCGACACGGTCGCGATCGGGGTGCGCCGCACCGAATACGGCGACGCCATGGTGCGATCGCGCGCGTTCTGGTTGAAGTCGATGAAGATGCGCTCGCCGCGCTCCTCCTTCCACCAAGACGTGGTGACCGCGTCGGGTGCCCGCCGCTCCACCTCGCGGGCCAGCGCGATGCCGGCCCGCCGCACCTGGATGAAGTCCCAGTCGGTGGCGATACGCAGGAAGACGTGGATGCCGCGGCCGCCGGACGTCTTCGGATAGCCGACCAGCCCGAGCTCGTCGAGCAGGGGGCGCAGCACGTCGACCGCGACCGTGCGCGCCTGCTCGAAACCCGTACCGGGTTGCGGATCCAGGTCGAGGCGCAGCTCGTCGGGGTGCTCGGTGTCCGGGCAGCGGACCTGCCACGGATGCAGCGTCACGGTGCCCATCTGCGCCGCCCACACGATCGCCGACGGGTGCGTCACCCGCAACGCGTCCGCGGTGCGGCCCGACGGAAAGGTCACGCGGCAGGTTTCCAGATAGTCGGGGTGATGCTGCGGCACCCGCTTCTGGTAGATCTCCTCGCCGTCGATGCCGTCCGGGAAGCGCTGTAGATGCGTCGGGCGGTCCCTTAAAGCCGCCAGCATCGGCCCGGCGGCGACCGCCCGGTAGTACTCGATCAGTCGCCCCTTGGTGCCCTGCGACCCCAGCTCAGGGAAGTAGACCTTGTCCGGATTGGTGACGCGCACCGCGATGCCGTCGACGTCGATCTCTTCCGCTGCTGTAGCCATACCTGAAATTCCAGCACAATCGGGCTATGGACCTACCCGTCATGCCGCCGGTTTCGCCGATGTTGGCCAAGTCGGTCAAGACGATCCCGCCGGATGCGTCGTACGAACCGAAGTGGGACGGATTCCGGTCGATCTGTTTCCGGGACGGCGACGAGGTCGAGCTGGGCAGCCGCAACGAAAAGCCGATGACCCGCTACTTTCCCGAGCTGGTCGCCGCGGTGCGGGCCGAGCTGCCGCCGCGCTGCGTGATCGACGGCGAGATCGTGGTCGCCACCGAGCACGGCCTGGATTTCGAAGCGCTGCAACAGCGCATCCACCCGGCCGACTCGCGGGTGCGGATGCTCGCGGAGCACACCCCGGCATCGTTCATCGCGTTCGACCTGCTGGCCCTCGGCGACGACGACTACACCCGGCGGCCGTTCACCGAGCGCCGCGCCGCCCTGGTCGACGCCTTGGCGGATTCCGGTCCGTCCATCCATGTCACGCCGGCCACCACTGACCTCCAGACGGCGCAGCAGTGGTTCGAGGAATTCGAGGGCGCGGGGCTCGACGGCGTCATCGCCAAGCCGCTCACGATCACCTATCAGCCGGACAAGCGGATCATGTTCAAGATCAAACACGAGCGTACGGCCGACTGCGTGGTCGCCGGGTATCGCGTGCACAAGTCCGGCGGCGACGCGATCGGGTCGCTGCTGCTCGGGCTGTATCAGGACGACGGCCAGCTCGCCTCGGTCGGCGTGATCGGCGCCTTCCCGATGGCCGAACGTCGGCGGCTGTTCACCGAATTACAGCCGCTGGTAACCGAATTCGACGACCATCCGTGGAATTGGGCCGCGCACGAGGCCGGCGAGCGCACCCCGCGCAAGAACGAGTACTCGCGGTGGAACGCCGGCAAGGACCTGTCGTTCGTCCCGCTGCGGCCCGAGCGGGTGGTCGAGGTCCGCTACGACCACATGGAGGGCCGGCGTTTCCGCCACACCGCGCAGTTCAACCGGTGGCGCCCCGACCGCGACCCCGGCTCGTGCACCTACGACCAACTCGAACAGCCGCTGACTTTCAGCTTGGGCGACATTGTGCCCGGCCTCGGCTGAACAAAGTGGTTCACTTAGCGGCATGACTGATCCCGTCGCCCCCCTCGCCGGCAAGGTCGCCTACGTCACCGGAGCCGCCCGCGGACAAGGCCGCTCGCACTGCATCCGGTTGGCCCGGGCCGGCGCCGACATCGTCGCGATCGACGCCTGCGGGCCGGTCGCCGAAAGCAACGGCTACGAGCCGGCAAAGCCCGAAGACCTCGCCGAGACCATCAATCTCGTCGAGGGCGAGGGCCGCAAGATCCTGGCCGAGGAGATCGACGTGCGCGACCTGGCCGGCCAGCAGCGGATCGTGGCGAACGCGATCGAGCAGTTCGGCCGCCTGGACATCGTCGTGGCCAACGCCGGTGTACTCAATTGGGGCCGGGTGTGGGAGATTTCGGCCGAGCAGTGGCAGGAGACCCTCGACACGAACCTGACCGGGCTGTGGAACACGATGAAGGCCGCGGTGCCGTCGATGATCGCCGCCGGCAACGGCGGGTCCATCATCAACATCAGCTCGGCGGCCGGGATCAAGGCCGTCCCGGGGTGTGGTCACTACTGCGCCACCAAGTTCGGGGTGGTCGGCCTCACCAACTCGCTGGCGGTGGAGCTCGGCGAATACGGCATCCGCGTCAACTCCGTACACCCCTACGGCACCGACACCCCGATGGGCAACGACCTGTCGATGTACCAAGTCTTCCAAGAACATCCGAACTACATCTTCAGCTACTCGCCGGGCGCTCTGCCCACCGAGTCGCTGGCCGCACCGGACCTGATCTCCGACATCGTGGTGTGGCTGGCAAGCGATGCGTCGTCGTTGATCACCGCCGCCCAAATCCCGGCCGACAAGGGCTATCTGAAGATCTAGACCTCGACGGTCAGGGCCGACAGGCCGCGCAGGGTGACGTTCGGCTTGTACAGCGGCTCGCTGCCCAGGCGCGCGTTCGGGAAGCGTGCCGTCAGCGCCGACAGCGCCACCCCGGCCTCCAGCCGCGCCAGCGGCGCCCCCAGGCAGTAGTGCGCCCCACGCCCAAGGCCCAAGTGCCGGAACACTTCCCGATCAGGATCGAACACGTCGGGCCGATCAAACTCGGCCGCGTCCCGGTGCGCCGCCGCCAGCAGCAGCATGATCACATCGCCCTCGGGCACGATGGCGTCCCCAATTAACATGTCGCTCAGGGCGATTCGGACCAGCATCTGCACCGGCGGGTCGTAGCGCAGGCTCTCCTCGATGACGGCGGAGGCCCGGTTGGCGTCGGCGCCCAGCGCCGACCATTGCGACGACTGGCGCAGCATCGCCAGGATCGCGTTGCCGATCAGGTTGACCGTGGTCTCGTGACCAGCGACCAGGAGCAGCACGCAAGTCGAGACGATCTCCTCCTCGGTCAGCTGATCGCCGGACTCCTCGACGGCGATCAGCCCCGACATCAGGTCGTCGCCGGGCCGTGAGCGCCGCCGCTCGATCAGGCCGTGCAGGTACCCGCGCAGCCACGCCCCGGCATCGAGGCGTTCCTGCAGACCGTCCGAGGCGGAACCGGTGAACATGACGAACGGGTCAAGCGCCTGGGCCAGTAGTCCCGACGCGTGACTGAATTGCGGCTCGTCGTCGAGGGGCACACCGAGCAGCCGGCAGATGACCGCCACCGGCAGCGGATACGCGAAATCCTCGACGACGTCGAAGCTGCCCTTCTCGGCGATCCGGTCCAGTAACCCGTCGACCAGCGCGGTGATGTCGGGGCGCAAAGCGTTGACCACCTTCGGGGCGAACGCCTTGCCGGCCAGCTTGCGCAGCCGCGTGTGATCGGGGGGATCGAGGAACAAAAACCCCGGCGGGACCTGTTCGGGCGGCGGCGCGCCGTCCTTGGTGAGCTCCTCGATCTGCGCCTTCACCTGCTCCTGCGCGGCCGTCGACTTCATCCGGTCGCTGCTCGACGACGGGTGACGCAGGATCTCGTCGCAGTCCCGGTAGCTCGAGAAGACGGCGAGATGCATCTCGGGCAGCAGCATCGCCCCGCGGTCGCGGAACTGCGCGGCCAGCGGATACGGGTCCGCGCGGTTGGCCGGGTCCAGCAGCTGCAGCAGCAGGCCTTGCGATTCGGCTTCGGCTTGCTCCGGGGGCGCGGTCGTCATGCCCACATTGTGCCTGTGCCCAGAGAACGGCCCCGGCTCATGCCCCCTCGGTAAATCCCGCCAGCTCCGGCAGCGCCATCAGTCCGTCGAGGAACGCCCGCTGCCCCTTGAGCAGCTTGGCGCGTGCCTGCGCGACCGGGAACCAGGCGACGCGATCGACCTCGGGGAACTCCCGGACCTTGCCCGAGCCCTTCGGCCATTCCAGCTCGAAGGTGTTGCTGCGCGCGTCGGTGACGTCGAGGTCGCCGCCGACGGCGAAGGCCGTGACCACCTTGCCGCTTGGTTGTTTCTGCGGGCCGAAGTCCACGCGCGGCCCGTCCGGCACCGGCATCCCGAGCTCCTCACGGAACTCGCGCTGGGCGGCCGCCCACGGGTCGTCGCCGTCGTCGTACTCACCCTTGGGGATCGACCAGGCGCCGTCGTCCTTGCGCGCCCAGAACGGGCCGCCCGGGTGCGCGATGAGGACTTCGACGACGCCGTCGCGGGCCCGGTACACCAACACACCGGCGCTGAGCTTGGGCATCGATTCGTCAGACGCCGACGGCGCGCTCGAGGTCCTTGAGCGAGGACTCCAGGTGGGCCAGCAGCCGCTGCAGGTGCGGCACGCTGCGCCGGCAGCCGACCAGCCCGAAGTCCAGCATTCCGTTGTTGCTGACCAGGGTGATGTTCAGCGCCTGACCGTCCAGGATCGCCGACAGCGGGTAGCTGCCGTCGAGGCGGGCGCCGCCGTAGTACATCTGCTCTTGCGGCCCTGGCACATTCGAGATGATCAGGTTGAAGGGCGGCGCGGTGGAATTCACCCAGCCCGGCACCGCGGCCAACGCCAGCGAGCTCATGTTCACCATCGACAGCGCCAGCGCCTGGATGCGGGGCAGTTGGGAAAAAACGGTCTTGTTCTTGTACATCGACTCGCTGACGATCTCCAACCGCTTGCCGGGGTCCTCGGTGTCAGTGGCGAGGTTGCACAGGATGGCCCCGACGAGGTTGCCGCCGGCGTCGGCTTCCTCCTCCGTGCGCAGGCTCACCGGGACCATCGCGTGCAACGGGGTCTCCGGCAGCGCGTCCTGCTCGAGCAGGTAGTAGCGCAGGGCGCCCGAACACATCGCCAGCACAACGTCATTGAGGGTCACCCCCGCGGCCCGCTTGACGTTCCTGATGCGTTCCACCGACCAGGACTGCGCCGCACATCGCCGGGCGCCCCCGATCTTGACGTTCAGCATGGTCCGCGGCGCGCCGAAGGGCAGCGTCAGCTGCTGCTCGAACAGCGCCGCGCGCGCCAGCGACACCGTCGACGGGGCCAGTGCCGCAACGGATTCCACGCCGCGCATCAACGACCCCCACCGGGACGACTGCGGCGGCTTGTGGGTCCGCTTCGGCAGGTTCCAGGGCGCGCGGACCTCCAGGTCGTCGGGATCGGTCGACATCGCGCGCTGCATCAGCCGCAGCGCCGAGACCCCGTCGATCAGCGCGTGATGCAACTTGGTGTACACGGCGAAGCGGCCATCGTTGAGCCCCTCGATGACGTGCACCTCCCATAGCGGACGATGCCGATCGAGCAAGCTGCTGTGCAGCAGCGAGGTCAGCCCCAGCAGATCGCGGACCCGGCCCGGCGAGGGCAGCGCCGACCGCCGGACGTGATAGTCGATATCGACGTCCTTGTCGTAGACCCAGCTCAGGCTCGCGAGCGTACCGAGAAACGCGGCGGGGCGCTTGCGGAAAGTCGGCTGGAGCTCCTGCTGCGCGACAAGCTGATCGTAGAACTCCCGGACGAATTCACGGCCGGTGCCCGCGGGAGGCTCGTACAGTTGCAAGCCGCCGACATGCATGGGGTGTTCGCGCGATTCGCCCAGCAGAAAGACAGAGTCGGTGGGCATCATCAGTTCCATCTGACAATTAGACCCATTTCAGCGCGGTTCGGAAAGATTCGGCGGTACCTTCGCGCACAACGGCTGCCGCAGGCACGAGAGGGTTCCTGGCATGGAGAGATTCACGCCGTCGATCGACTGGGGCAACGAGCTGCTTCCGTCGTTGCGATGGATCGTCGAGAGCTGGGCGATCAGCGCGGTCTGCTTGCTCATTTTCGGAGTCGCGGTCGTCCGGTTCACCGTGTGGGGGGCCCAGTTCTGGCGCATCACCGGCGCCTACTTCCGCGGCCGGGACAGCGTCGGCGTGTGGGCGTTGTTCGGGGTCCTGCTGCTTTCGGTGATGATCGCGGTGCGGATCAACGTGTTGCTCAGCTACTACAGCAATGACCTCTACTCGGCGCTGCAGACCGCGTTCCAGGGCGCCGGCGCGGGCAACAGCGCGGTGCGCGACTCCGGCATTCATGGCTTCTGGGTGGCCATCTGGACCTTCTGCATCCTCGCGACGCTGCATGTGGCCCGGGTCATGGCGGATCTGTATCTGGCGCAACGGTTCGTCGTCGCCTGGCGGATCTGGCTCACCGATCGGCTGACGGCCGACTGGCTGGACGGCCGCGCGTACTACCGGAGCCGGTTCATCGACGGAGCCATCGACAACCCCGACCAACGCATCCAGCAGGACATCGACATCTTCACCGCGAGCGTGGGTGGTTCCGGCAACCATCCGTCCAATGGATCGACCAGCAAGCTGCTCTTCGGCGCGGTGGACTCCGTCGTCACGGTCGTGTCGTTCGGCGCGATCCTGTGGCAGCTGTCCGGCTCGGTGAGCCTCCTCGGGTTCGCGATACCCAAGGCGTTGTTCTGGGCGGCACTGATCCACGTCGTGATCGCCACGATCGTCGCCTTCTGGATCGGTCGCCCGCTGACCCGGTTCAGCTTCCGCAACGAGATGTGCAATGCCGCATTCCGCTACGCGCTGGTGCGCCTGCGCGACGCCGCCGAGGCGGTCGGCTTCTACCGCGGCGAGCGAGCCGAGCGCGGCGAGCTGATCACCCGGTTCGACGCGACGATCGACAACTACCGAGGCTACGTGCGGCGCACGATCGGCTTCCTCGGCTGGAATGTGACTGTGTCACAGGCGATCAACCCGTTGCCGTTCATCGTCCAGGCGCCCCGGCTGTTCGCGGGAGCCATCAAATTCGGCGGCGTGATGCAATCGGCCAAGGCCTTCGCAAGCATCGAGGCGTCGCTGTCGTTCTTCCGCAACGCCTACGACCGGTTCGCCAGCTATCGCGCCGCGATCATCCGCCTCAACGGCCTGGTCGAGGCCAACGTGCAGGCACGCGAATTGCCGGAGCTGACAACGGAATCCACCGATGACGGGGCGATCGAGCTGTCCGGCGTCGAGGTCCGCAGCCCGGCGGGGGCGCAACTCATCGAGCCGCTCGACCTGCGGCTGGCGCCCGGTGAGGCCCTGATCGTCACGGGGAAGTCGGGCAGCGGCAAGACCACGCTGCTGCGGACATTGGCGCAGCTGTGGCCCTACGCGACGGGCACCCTGCGCCGCCCCGATGGCGACAACGAGGTGATGTTCCTGTCGCAGCTGCCCTACGTGCCGCTGGGCAACCTGCGGGCGGTGGTGTCCTATCCGGCGCTGGCGGGCGACATCGACGACGACACGCTGCGGGACGCGCTGACCCGGGTCGCGCTACCCAACCTCGTCGCCCGCCTCGACGAGGTCCGGGACTGGGCCAAGGTGCTCTCCCCCGGCGAGCAGCAACGCATCGCGTTCGCGCGCGTGCTCGCGCTCAAGCCCAAGGCGGCGTTCCTCGACGAGGCCACCTCGGCCGTCGACGAGGCGCTGGAGTTCTTGCTGTACAACCTGTTACGCACCGAGCTGCCGGAGTGCATCGTGGTCAGCGTCAGCCACCGCACCACCATCGAGCGGCATCACCATCAGGAGCTGGCGCTGCTCGGCGACGGGCCGTGGCACCTCAGGGAGATCCCGGATCGCGTCGTGTCGTCTTAGTCGGTTTGCCGTCGGGTGTGCACTCGCGGATTTGAGTGTGCACTCACGGATTTGAGTGTGCGCCTATGGCTCGTTCATTCGGCGTGTCGTCACCCTGGACGCACGCTCAAATCCGCGAACGCACACTCGACGCCGGGAACGCACACTGACCACCCTGGACGCACGCTGACTGCGCTGGACGCACGCTGACTGCGCGCGAACGCACACTCAAAGGCGTGAACGCCCTACAGCAGGTCGGTGATCGTCTTCAGGCCGGCGTCGTAGAGCACGCCGGGCAGCATGCCGCCGTCGCATTCGATGGTCGTGCCGTTGACGAAGTCCGCCTCACCGCCGGCGAGGAACACGCAGACGCGGCCCACCTCGGCCGGCTCGCCGGCGCGGCGCAATGGCACTGCGGCGAAATACTTTTCGCCCGTCGGGTCGTCCTTGGGTAGGACGAACGACCGGAAGTTCTCCGTCATCGTCGGGCCCAGCGCCACGCAGTTGACCCGGACCTCTGGCCCCCACTCCTCGGCCAGCGACCGGGTGAGGTGGTTCAGCCCGCTCTTGGCCGCGCCGTAGGAGACCAGCGTCGGCGATCCCGCTGGGTGCCCGGCCCCGCTGGAGATGTTGATGACGCAGCCCGTGCCGTCCTGGGTGCTCATCTGCCGGTGCGCGCGGATGGCGAACCACATCGGGCTGATCAGATTCATCTGCACCGCGAACGCGTGGAACAGCGCGGTGCGCTCGAATTCGTCGCCGCTGGGCGGCGCGCCCTGAATGCGTTGCACGAGTTCGGGAATGCTCTCCACGTGCGGGGCCGGGACGGTGCCGCCGGCGTTGTTCACCAGGATGTCGAGCCGGCCGTGGGTGGCCACGACGTCGGCGACGAAGGAGTCGATCGACTTGATGTCCCCCTGATCGCAGACCCACTGCGACGCACGCGATGCCCACTCCGGCTCGATGCCGGGGATGGCGTCCAGCGGCGCCCGCGAGCACCCGATGACCGTCGCGCCCGCGCGCAGCAGCTCGTGGGCGATGCCGACACCCACGCCGCGGCTGGTTCCGGTGACGATCGCGACCTTGCCGTCGAGCACGCCCATCTATCGACCTTCCTGCCGGTGCCGGTGGTTGACAGTCACTGCCATAAGGTCATACCGTGCCATCCAGTCAGCGGCGTGTAAAGAGCGATTTCCGGAGGTCATCGATGAGTAGCGGGTCCAAGCTTCGTGTCATCCAGTGGGCCACCGGGGGCGTCGGCAAGGCGGCCATCGAATGCGTGCTCAATCATCCGCAGCTCGAGCTGGTCGGCTGCTGGGTGCACAGCGCGAACAAGAACGGCCTCGACGTCGGCAAGATCATCGGCAAGGGCGACCTCGGCGTCGCCGCCACGTCGAGCATCGACGAGATCCTCGCGCTGGATGCCGACTGCGTGATGTACAGCCCGCTGATTCCCAACGACGACGAGGTCATCGCGATCCTGCGGTCCGGCAAGAACGTCGTCACCCCGGTGGGTTGGGTGTACCCCGATCCGGGCAACGCCAGGCATCAGGCCGTCGCCGACGCCGCGACCGAGAGCAGCGTCACGCTGCACGGTTCGGGCATCCACCCCGGCGGCATCACGGAGCGCTTCCCGCTGATGCTGTCGTCGCTCTCGTCGGCGGTCACCCACATTCGCGCCGAGGAGTTCTCCGACATCCGCACCTACAACGCCCCGGACGTGGTGCGCCACATCATGGGGTTCGGCGGTACGCCCGAGGAAGCAATGCAGGGCCCGATGGCCAGCCTGCTCGAGGCTGGCTTCAAGCAATCGGTACGAATGATCGCCGACCACATGGGCTTTCGCATCGATCCCAACATCAGGACCATCCAGGACGTCGCGGTCGCGACGGCCGATATCGACTACGAGCCGTTCCCGATCACGACAGGCACAGTGGCCGCGCGCCGGTTTCGCTGGCAGGCCCTGGTCGATGGCGAGCCGGTGATCACCGCTGCGGTCAACTGGCTGATGGGCGAGGAAAACCTGGACCCGCCATGGAATTTCGAGGGTATCGGCGAACGCTTCGAGGTCGAGATCACCGGCGACCCCGACGTGCGTCTGACGTTCAAGGGCCTGCAGCCGGAGACGATCGCCGAGGGCCTGATCAAGAATCCCGGCGTCGTGGTCACCGCCAACCACTGCATCAACGCCATCCCCGACGTCTGCGCCGCCGGCCCGGGCATCAAGACCTACCTGGACCTGCCGCTGCTCGCCGGTCGCCCGGCGCCGAACCTGACGACGCAGACACCATGACCAAACCGAGTGTCCTCGACGACGTCTCGTTCTGCCATCTCGTCGTCGGGGTCACCGACATGGACCGCGCGCTGGAGTTCTACCGCGACGTGCTGGGCATGGAGATCGTGTTCGAAAGCCTCATCTCCGGTGAGCCTTTCGACGCGGTGCTGCACGCGACCCGTAAGCAGGAGGGCCGCGTGGTCGGCGGATTGCTGGGCGGTCTGATGGTCGAGCTGCTGTCCCTGGGCGCCAGGCCCTCTACCGGCAGTGCGACGCGTCCCGCCCTCACCGGGATCCACAACGTGTCGTTGTCGGTGACCGACCTCGACGACAGCCACCGCCGCATCGTCGCCGCGGGCTACACACCCGAACAGGAGCCCTTCGAAATCGGCGGTGTCCGCATGTTTTTCGTGAAGGACCCCGATGGCACCGCCGTCGAGTTCATCGAACTGCCCGACGGTGCGCGCAGCACCTACGAGATGCACCGCGGCGTGCGGCTGCAGATGGGACCCGTTAAGTGACGTATTCGCACCCCAATTCGATGAGCGGCCACGTCGCGATCGTCACTGGCGCCGCCCAGGGCGTGGGAAAGGGCGTCGCCGCCGCGCTACTCGAGCGGGGCGCCTCGGTGTTGCTGACCGACATCCAGGACGAGAAGCTGGCCGACACGACCGGCGAGCTGAAGGCGCTGGGGCCGGCCGAAAGCCTGGTCGCCGACCTGCGCGACCCGGAGAGCGGGCAGCGGATCGCGGCCGCGGCCGTCGACGCCTTCGGCGCGGTACACGGCCTGGTGAACAACGCCATCGCCACCAACGAGCCCAAGTCATTCGTGAACATCACCCTCGAGGACTTCGCGCTCGGCCACGACGTGGGCCCCCGCGCGACCTTCCTGCTCATGCAGGCCGTGCACCCGCTGATGGTCAAGGCCGGCGGCGGGTCGATCGTCAACCTCGGCTCCGGGACGGGCACCGGCGGCGAACCCAAGTGGGGCGGCTATGCCACCGCCAAGGAGGGTATCCGCGGGCTGTCCAAGGTCGCCGCCCTGGAATGGGGGCGCGACAACATCCGGGTGAATGTCATCTGCCCCTTCGCCGAATCCGACGGCGTCAAGTTCTGGAAGTCGTTCGCGCCCAAGGAATACGAGAAGGCGGTCGGACGGGTGCCGATGAAGCGCATCGGCGACGTCCACACCGACGTGGGCGCGTTGGTGGCGTTCCTGCTCGGCAGCGACGCGACGTTCATCACCGGCCAGACCATTCACGTCGACGGCGGGATCGGCAGCTTCCGGTGACCGCCGACGGCGAATCGCTCCGCGATCGACAGCGCGCACAGATCCGCGCCGACATCCGGCGTGCCGCCTTCCGGCTGTTCGTCGAACGCGGGTACGACGCCGTCACCACCGAGGAAATCGCGACCGCCGCGGGCGTTTCCCCGCGCACCTTCTTCCGGCACGTGCCGACCAAGGAGGAGCTGCTGCTGGCGCCCGTGCGTCATGGCGGTGCGGCGATCGTCAACCTGCTGGAAAAGCGTCCCGCGTCCGAGCCGCCCGACGTCGCGCTGATCAACGCCATCATCACCAGGACCCGGTCCTTCGACCGCGCCGACTGCGAGGAGTGGCGCGCGGCCCTGCTGATCGCGCCCGGCCTGCTGGACAAGGCAACGATCCACACGCCCGTCGACAAGGAGCGCGCGGTGAAGCTCATCGCCGAACGCATGGGCGCCGATCCCGACTCCGACATGCGGCCGGGGCTGCTGATCCAACTCGCCTTTGGCGCGGCCGATTTCGCGTTCCAGCAGTGGGTGCGGCAGGCGACCCACCGCCAGCCGCTCGATCGCTATGTCACCGAGGCCCTCGAGGCGGTCAAGAGTCCCTACTGGAAGTAGCGTCTACCGGGTCTTGTTGTGCCGCACCTGGTTGAACGGCACCCCGCGATCCGCGGCGTATTCGCGGGGCAGCCCGAGCACCCGCTCGCCGATGACGTTGCGGGCCATCTCGTCGCTGCCGCCGCCCAGCGCGACGGTCTGGCGGGACAGGTAGCGCTCCCCGACCTTCAGCAGCTCGTGGTCGTCGTCCACCACGCCGAGCGCGCCGACGATGTCTACCGCGGTGTCGACCTGCAGGAAGGTCACGTCGGAATGGAACAGGCGGATGATCGAGCCGGCGGCCGGGGGCAGCGTCCCGTCGCGCATCGCGCCCGAGACGTGTTCGACGAGCCCGTCGCGGACCATCCGGCGGGCCAGCACCCGGCCAATCTTGTCCTGCGCCAAGGGGTCCTCGGCCGCACCCACCGCCTCGGCCAGCGCGAATAAGTCGGAATACGTGTCCTCGGCGCGCTCCCGGCCGCGGCCGCTGGCGAACTCCGAGCCCTGCCCGACCGCGCGGCGTTCGTGAAACAGCAGGCGGCCCGCGGCCTCCCAGCCCTTGTTGACCTCCCCGACCACCGCGGAGTCGTCGAGGCGCAGGCCGTCGAAGAACTCCTCGCAGAATTCGTTGGAGCCGTCGACCTGTTCGATGCGCCGCAGCGTCACCCCGGGTGCGTGGATCGGCATCAGGAACATCGTCAGGCCGTCGTGCTTGGGCACGGTAGGATCGGTGCGGGCCAGCAGCAGCCCGTAGTCGGCGGCGAACGCACTGGTGCTCCAGGTCTTGGCGCCGTTGATGACCCACCCGTCGCCGTCGTGTTCGGCGCGGGTGATCAGGCCGGCCAAATCCGATCCGCCGCCCGGCTCGGAGAGCAGCTGGACCAATACCTCTTCGCCGCGCAATGCCGCCGAAATGTGCTGGCGCTTCTGCTCTTCGGTGCCGATGTCGAGCAGCGTCGCACAGCAGATGGTGAAGGTCGGCACGTTGAGGATCAGCGGCATCTCGTAGCCGTCGGTCTCGGCGTCGAAGGCCTTTTGGTAGTCGACGTCGAGGCCGAGCCCGCCGTATTCGCGCGGGAAACAGATCCCGGCGAACCCGCCGGCATGCAGAAGTTGCTGCAGTTCGCGGGCGCGCTGCCACGCGCCGTCGTCGTCGCGCCCGGCCCGGGGTGGAATGCCGGGATCGAGCCGGGGCATGTTGTCGGCCAGCCAGGCCCGGGCCCGGGTGGCGAAGGCCTCTACGGTCTCGGTCATGCGGCCGGTCCCCCGCTCCTGACATGCCGGTAAATAGCCTGGTGGTGTTCGCTGGGCGTGCCGAACAGGTTGCGGTACAGGGTGATTCGCCGCAGGAAGAGATGCAGGTCGTGCTCCCACGTGACACCGATGCCGCCGTGCAGCTGCACACAGTCCTGCACCATCGGCCCGGCGTGCTCGCCGAGGTAGGACTTGGCCGCGCTGACCCACAGGCCCGCGTCGTCAGCGCGGGCCGCCACCTGGTCGACCGCGCGGGCGGTGGCACCGCGGCAGGCGTGCAGCCACATCGTCATATCGGCGAGACGGTGCTTGATCGCCTGGTAGGAACCCAACGGGCGGCCGAAGCTGTAGCGGTCGCGGGCCCAGTCGATCGTCATGCTCAGCACGGCGTCGAGCATCCCGACGGTCTCGGCGCACTGCAGCAGCATCGCAACGTGGCTCTGGCGCTCGACCAGCGCGGGGGTTTGCACTGCCGAGCCGACGGCCGCGGACGCGTCGACGGCGACACTCGCGAATTCGATTCTGCCGTAACGCTTCACCAGGTCCAGGGAGCGCTGCGGGTGCACCGTCACGCCGCCGGCGTCGGTGGGCACCAGGAATTGGCGCAGGCCATCGCTCGCGCGGGCGGTGACCAGGGCCAGGTCCGCCTGCGCGCCCGCCTCCACCCGGTCCTTGACACCGTCGAGGACGTAGCCGCCTGAGGTGGCGGTCGCGGTGAGCGTGGTCCGCTGCGGATCGAACGGCCGGCCCGGTTCGTCGACCGCCCACGTCGCCACCTTCTCGCCGGCGACGAGCGCGTCGATGGTGTCCGCGTGCTCGAGGCGATTGCCCGCGTCGACGAGCCCCGCCAGCACGGTGCTCACCGGCTGCAACGGCCCGGGCGCAATCGTGTGCCCGATCTGCTCGGCGACAGCCGCCACGTCGTGCAGGCCACTGCCGGAAACGCTTCCGCCACCGAGGTCCTCGGGCACCAGCAGGCCGGTCCAGCCCAGCTCGGCGGCCTGCCGCCAAAAGGCCGCGTCGACGGTGCGGTCCTCGGCGTGCAGCGTCCGCTGCTGGGCCAGTGTCGCGTGCCGGTCCAGGAACGCGCGGGTGGTCGATAAGAACAGCTCGGTGTCGGTGGCGGTCTGGGTCACGACTTCTCTTCTTCGATGCCGAACGTGTTGACCGCCATGGCGAGCAGCGCGTAGCCGCCGATGGTGAACACCAGGTCCATGCGCTGGCTGTCGTCGAAATGGCGGCCCAACTCGTCCCATACCGGCGTCGAGATGGTGCCGCGGTCGACGAGGTCGTCGGTGGCCAGCAGCACCGCCTGATCGGTCTCGTCGGCGAGCTTCCCGTCCCGGATGGCGTCGATGTCCTGGTCGGTCAACCCCTCCCGGTGCGCGATCGGCAGGTGGTGCGACCACAGGTATTCGCAGTCCCGCCGCAGGACGACGCGCAGCAGCGCCACCTCACGGATGCGGGGTGACAGGCTTGAGCCGCGCAGCAGGTAGGCGTTGAACGGCAGATAGACCCGGGTGAGCTCCGGGTGGCGCACCAGGGTGGCCAGAATATTGCCGGCGCCAACGGGATTGGCCCGCTCGGCGGGGATGAGCGAGGCCAGCGCCGCGCGGGTGCGGTCGTCCCATTCGTCGGCGGGCAGCGGCGTCAGCCGGAGGGGGTGTTGGTTGGTCACGTGTGGGTCTATTGGATCGGCTCGTCACCAAGGACGGTGGTGCGCAGCATTTCCCGCTGCGAGTCGGGATCATAGGGCGCGGCGCGGTGCAGCACGCCGCGGTTGTCCCAGATGACGGTGTCGCCGACCGACCAGTTGTGGCTGTACACCTTGTCACGCACGGTGGCGCGGTCCAGCAACTCGGCCAACAGGGCGCGGCCTTCGTCGAGGTCCATGCCCACCACGTAGTCGGCCGACGTGCCAAGCACCAGCGACTTGCGGCCGCTGCGATGCGTCCACACCAACGGGTGCTCGTGGGTGCGCCGGGACCGCCACCGCGCCAACAGCTCTGGGCTGGGGTCGGGGGTGATGCGCCGCTGCGAGGCCTCCAGCGAGTGGACGACGCGCAGCGCACCGAACCGCTCTTTCTCCTCGTCGGTCAACACGTCGTAGGCGCCGTACGAAGAGGCGAATTCCGTTTCGCCGCCCCGCTCGGCGACCTGCTTGGCGGACAGAATGGTGGCCTTTTGCGGATAGTCGTCGCCGGTGGGCGTGCAGCCGTCGATGTGCCAGTCGAAGGTCCCCTTCAGGTAGGCCGCCGAGGAGTTCTTCGACTTGTCCAGCGTCACCGGGTAGATGCCGGCGACCGGGTGGTGACCGTCCGAGGAGTAGTCGATGTCGCCGAGCCGGTGGCAGAACGCCACCTGGGTCTCGGGGTCCAGGTGCAGTCCACGAAAGACCAGAACGCCGTTGTCCTCCAACGCATCCAGGATGGTCTGGCCCACCGGGTCGTCGGCGGCCAGGTGCGCGGGATCCAGGCCGGTGACCTCGGCGCCGACGGAGTCGCTGAGTTTGGTGATGGTGAGCAGACTCATGGTCTGTCCTTCCTTTGTGGTGTCGCGGAGTTAGGGAACCGGCCAGCCGGTCCGGGTCATCACCGCGTCGGCGGCGTCGGTCGGGGCGGGCTGGTGCATGATCTCGACCGCCATGGCGACCATGATCAGCGAATAGATCAGATGCAACAGGTTGAGCGCATCGTCGGGCAGGTCGTCAAGGTCGAACTTGTCGCAGTAGTCGATGGCCTCTTCGAGTCGCGGGAAGAACGCGTCGTAGAACGCGCGCATGTCAGCCATGCTGCTGGAGATCCGCGCGTTCCAGCGTTCGGTCTCGGTGGCCAGGCACCAGACTTTCGCGTGGTTCTCCAGCTCGGCAAAAGCCGTGGGCAGCAACGCATCCGACATGCTCACACCCCCGCGGGGGTTGGCGTCTTTTCCCGCCGATACGCCTCGACCCAGTCGACGGACACCTTGTGCAGGTGCCGCACCAGGATCTCCTGGTCGCTGAGCGGGAACTCGTCGACGATGCCGTACTCCAGCGCGGCCTGGGTGCCGCCGAGCATCCCGGCGTCCTGCAGCGCGAACTCCTTGAGGACGACGGCGGCGACTTCGTGTTCGATGCGCTCGCGAACGTTGCGCGCCGGGCTGAAGTACGTGTACGCCTCGAACCGGTGGGTGTTGTGCGAGGTCGGCCAGTACCGGTACAGCAGATACCAACCGCCGTAGATCAATATCTCGATGTTGGGGAAGATCTGGAAGTTGCTGATTCCCCACGGCTCGATGCCGCCCGGGTTGAGCCCCGCCATCGGTAGCTCGCCGATGTCCGGGGTGCGCCAGGGACCGACCAGCCCGCTCTTGGTGGCCCGCTCGATCGGATACATGTACTCGTCCGGTAGCAGCCAGCGGCGCCGGCCCGCCGTCGAGACCATGCGGTGCGGCCCGTCGAGTTGGAAGTGGCCACAAGTGAATCCGGCCTTGGGGTCGCGCACCTCCGGCGGTACCTGCTGGGTGTGCAGCGACGGCACGTGGTAGTACTCCTGGAACGCGTCGGCGAAGATCTTCCAGTTGCTGTTGTTGTGGGCCACCCAGTCGTAGCGTTCGGTCAGCTTGTCGAAGGGGTAGCCGTCCAGGCCGGTGATCATCGGGCCCAGGAACTCGCGCAGGCTCTGCCGCGGCTCGGGGTCGAAGTTGATGAAAATGAAGCCATTCCAGATGTCGCACTGCACCGGGCTGAGCCCGTAGTCGGCCGTATCGAGGCCGAAGAACTCCGATTCCTGCTGCACGAAGTTCAGCGTGCCGTCGAGGCCGTAGCGCCAGCCGTGGTACTTGCAGGTGAACTGCCGGCATGTCCCGCTGGTCTCTTCGTTGGGAAAGTCGTTCCACACCAACTTGTTTCCGCGGTGACGGCAGACGTTGTAGAAGGCGCGGATCCGCTCGTCGCGCCCCTTGACCAGAATGACGGAGCACCGCGCGGCCTCGATCTCCTTGGTGACGTAGCTGCCGACCCGCGGCAGCTCCTCGATCCTGGCCACGTTGAGCCACGCCCGCTTGAAGACCGCCTCGCGTTCGTCCTCGTAGAACTCCTTGGAGGTGGAGTCGGCGAACGAGATCGCCTCGGTGCCCAGGTCCGGATAGTGCTCGGTCCACGAGCCTTCCGGGGGCCTACCCTCTCGCACCATCTGAACCTCCTTGCAACTGAAAGCTTTTCAAAACCACGACGTCACATCACGGCCCCGCCGTTGACGCCCAACACCTGACCGGTGATGAAGCGAGCCTCCTCGGAGCACAAAAACCCGACGGCCGCCGCGATGTCGGCCCCGGTGCCCAAATAGCCCAGCGGGATGTTGCTTGCGATCTCCTCGTTGGACTTCAGGAATCCGTCCGCCTGCGCCTGGTGCTGCATCGGGGTTTCGATGCCCGACGGCGGAATGTTGTTGACGGTGATGCCGTACGAGGCGTACTCGCGCGCCAACGACTTGGTCAGCGTGATGACCCCACCCTTGGACGCCGCATAGTGCGCGGCGAAGGGTGACCCGCGCTGGGCGCTGGACGACGAAATCATCACGATCCGGCCCCAATTCGCGGCCACCATGTCCGGCAGCGCGACCTGGCAGCAGTGGAAGGTTCCGGTCAGGTTGACGTCGATGATTTTCGACCAGCTCTCGGCAGTGATCTCCCCGAACGGCGAAAACCCGAACATCCCGGCGCTGGTCACCAGGACCGACACCGGCCCCAGCTCGCTGCGCACCTTGGCGAATGCTTGCTCGACGCCGGCCCGGTCGGTGACGTCGGCGCCGACGCCGATGGCGGTGGCCCCGCCCGCGCGCATTTCCTCGGTAACGCGTTGTGCCGCTTGCTCATTGAGGTCGAGGACGGCGACGCTCAGGCCGCGCCTGGCGAGCTCGTGACACGTGGCCTCACCCATGCCCGACGCGCCGCCGGTGACGACCGCGACTCTGGAAGCGACTTTGCTCATTCGTAGACCACCCGTACCGTGCGACTCGTCGGCAGGGCCTGACAGGTCAGTACCCAGCCGTCCTGGACTTCGTCATCCTCAAGGGCATCGTTGTTCAGCATCCGGGCACTACCCTCGGTCAAGCGGGCCATACACGTTCCGCACGAACCTACCTCGCAGGACGAGGGTGCCGATAGGCCCGCCATCCGGGCGGTCTGCAGCAGGGTCTCCCCCGACGAGTAGGCCACCGTGGTAGTAGTCCGATCCAGCTGGATGGTCACCTCTTCGGTGACGACGTCGCCGGGGTCGGCTGCCGGCACCAACGGCGTCGGCGATGCCTCGAACCGCTCCAGGTGCAACCGGTCGGAAGTCACGCCCGCGGCGCGCAACGTGGACTCCACGGTGTCCATGAACGGGCCCGGCCCGCAGATGTAGAAGTCGGCGTCGGCGATCCCGTCGACGAACGCGTCGACATCGGCGGCCGTGACGATCCCGTTGTCCTCGTCGACGTGATGGCGCAGCGTGAACCGGGCCGGGTCGCCGTCGTGCAGCTTCGCCAGCTCGGCGTCGAAGATCACCGAGTCGCGGCTCCGGTTGGCGTAGAACAGCCGGATGTCGCGCCCGGTCGACGACAACGCAGAACGCAGCAACGAGAACACGGGCGTGATGCCGCTGCCGCCGGCGAACGCCACGACTGTCCGATCGGTGTCCTGCAAGACGAACCGCCCCCGCGGGGGCGCGGCGTGCAGCTCGGCGCCCGGCGTCGCGGTGTCGTTGAGCCAGTTCGACACCACGCCGTCGCGATCACGCTTGACCGTGATGCGCAGGTCCTCGCCCGCCGCGGGCGACGACGACATCGAGTAACACCGCTGAAGCTGTTGTCCGCCCACGTCAACCAACAGCGTGAGGTGCTGCCCGGCCTGGTAGCGGAACAGCCCCGCCAGCGATTCGGGGACGTCCAACACGAGCGAGATGGTGTCGGCGGTTTCCGGAATCACCCGCTTGACCTGCAGCGGCACGAAACCCTTGACCGCGTCGGTCGCAGGGCCGGCGTACGAGAGCGCGCGGGAATCCTGCATAACAGCCAGAGTATCAACTACTTGCGATTGGTCTCAAGTACTAGACATTCGCCCACGTCAGTTGCCCACGTGATCTTTGAACAGCTGGTGGCCGGTGCCCTTCTCGACCACGCGGCCGAGCAGATCCCGCAGGGTCTCCTGCTCTTCGGGGGTGAGCACGCCGAACACCTTGTCGTGCGCGGCCACGGCATCGCTGACCACCTCGGTCGCGACGTCGCGCCCGTGATCGGTCAGGTACGCCTGCAGGATGCGCTTGTGCTGTGGGTCGGGCTTGCGCTCGACCAGCCCGCGGCGCTCCAGCGCGGTGAGGGCCAGCTGAACCCCCTGCGGGGTGATCAGCAGCCGCCGGGCGAGGTCGGCCCCGGACAGCCCGGGCTCGTTGGACAGCTGGCGCAGCACACCGATCTGGGCGGTGCTGACGCCGTGGCCGCTGACCGCGTCGTTCACGGTGGTCAGCGAGAAGTAGAAGGCCTGCTTGAGCAGCCACAGGATGTTTTCGGTGAGCTCGAGCTCCATGCCTGCGCTCCGATCTAACTAGCCGGCGATTTGTAGATCTCGCCGTCCTTCATCACGAAGGAAACCTCCAGTGTGGCCGCGATGTCGCGGGACGGGTCCCCCGGCACGGCGATGATGTCGGCGAGGTAGCCGGGTTTGAGCCGGCCCAGCTCGTGGTCGGCCTCGATGAGTTCGGCCGACACCACCGTGGCGGCCCGGATCGCTTGCATCGGCGTCATGCCGCGCGCCACCAGGGCCCCGAGTTCCTTCGCGTTGTCCCCGTGCGGAATCGCCGGTGCGTCGGAGCCACACGCGATCCGCACGCCGGCGGCAATCGCCTTGGGCAGCATGGCTTTTGCGCGGGGGAACACCTCTTCTGCCTTCTTCCGCAGTTCCGGCGCGATCCGGTCGATCGCCATCACGTCGGTCAGGCAGGTGGTGGAGACCAGGAACGTGCCGTGGTCGACCATCATCTGAATCGTCTCGTCGGTGGCCAGGAAGCCGTGTTCGATGCAGTCGATGCCGGCGCGGATGCAGGCCTGGATCGCCGAGTCGCCGACGGCGTGCGCGGCGACCCGCACCCCGGCGCGGTGGGCCTCGTCGGCGATCGCGGCGAACTCCGCATCCGAATACTGTTGGGCGCCAGGAGCGGTGCTGTGTGACATGACCCCGCCCGACGCCGACACCTTGATCAGCTTGGCGCCGTGGCGAATCTGGTAACGCACACACGCGATTACGTCGGGCACACCGTTGGCGATGCCCTCGGCGACCGTCAGCGGCATGATCCCCGGCGCCAGGCGCTGGAACACCGTCGGGTCGAGGTGCCCGCCGTAGGGCGTGACGGCATGCCCGGCCGGATACACCCGCGGACCGACGTGCCAGCCCTGGTCGATGGCGCGCTGCAGCGCGACGTCGAGCAGATAGCCGCCGGTCTTGACCATCAGCCCGAGGTTGCGCACGGTGGTGAAGCCGGCCTCCAGCGTGGTGCGCGCATTGACGGCGCCGCGCAGGGTGCGGTACGCGGGGTCGTCCTGGACGCCGTGCATCGGAGACGGCAGACCCTCGGGACCGCCGGGCCCACCGATGAGCAGGTTGAGCTCCATGTCCATCAGCCCGGGCAGCAGCGTGACGTCACCGAGGTCGACGACGTCGGCCGAATCCGGGACCGGCCCTTCGGGATTGACGTCCGTGATGCGGTTGCCCTCGATCACCACGACCGCCGGCGAAAGGACCTCACCGGTGTCGACGTCGGCCCAGCGGGCCGCCCGCAGGACGGTCGTCATGGAACCGGCTCGGACACGCAGTCCAGGGTGGAGGCCCCCGAGTCCGGCACGCGCGGCTGCTTCCAGCACTCCACCGGGAACGACACCATGATCATCGAGTACAGCAGGTGCATCAGGTTGAGGACGTCGTCCGGCAGGTCGTCGAGCGGAAATTTGTCGCAATAGGACAGCGCTTCCTCGGCGCGCGGCGTGATCGCGTCGTAGAACGCCTTCATCTCCGTCATCGAACTGGCCAGCCGCTTGGCGTATCGCTCCGGCTCGGTCGGCAGGCACCACTGGGCAAACGCCTCGAGGTCGGCGAATTCGGTTGGCAGCAAAGGAGACATCAGACTCCCGCCTTGCTGGTGCGGCGATAGTCCTCGATCCACGCCGCGGTCTCCTTGTGCAGGTGCCGGATCAGGATCTCCTGGTCGCAGAGCAGGAACCGGTCGAGCACCTGGGATTCGATCATCGACTGAGTGGCCTCGAGCGTGTTGGCGTCCTGCAGCCCGTATTCCTTGAACGTCACCGCCGCCAGTTCCTGCGCGACGCGCTCACGCGGGGTGCGCGGCTGCGGGAAGTACAGCGTGCCCTCGAAGACGTGGCTGTTGTACGACGTCGGCCAGTAGTGGTAGGTCAGATACCAGCCCTGGCCCCAGAACAGGATCACGAAGTTGGGGAAGACCTGGAACGAATCCAGGCCCCACGGCTCGCATTTCGCGGGATTCAGCCCCGGCGGCATCTCCCCCAGGTCCTGTTTGTCCCAGGGCCCGAACAGGCCGCTCTGGCAGATGTCTTCGATAGGCTTGCGCATCTCGTCGGCCATCTCCCACGCCCGGATGCCCGACGTGCTGACCAGCCGGTGCGGACCGTCCAGGCGATAGTGTGGCGCCTCAAAACCCGCCTCGGCCGCCGCCTTTGAATACGCGGTCGGCGACTGGGTCGCGTGCAGTACCGGCGCGTGATAGAACTCCTGGAACGCGTCCATGTACAGCTTCCAGTTCGCGTTCACCTGCGAGCGGTAATAGAAGCGTGACGTCAGCTTGTCGAAGGGGTAGCCCTCCAGTCCGCGCACCATCGGCCCTAGGAACTCCCGCAGCGGTTGCTCGGGTGTCTTGGCGAAGTTGACGAAGATGAAGCCTTCCCACACGTCGCAGTGCACGGACACCAGCCCAAAGCGACTCTTGTCGAGGTCGAAGAACTCCTCCTCCTGCTGGACGAAGGTCAGGTTGCCGTCCAGGTCGTAGCGCCAGGCGTGATACTTGCAGGTGAACTGCCGACACACGCCGCTGGTCTCCTCGAGCGGCATGTCGTTCCACACCAACTTGTTGCCGCGATGGCGGCAGATGTTGTGATAAGCCTTGACCTCGCCAGATGCCGTGCGTACCACGATAATTGAGGTATTGACGACCTTCAGCTCTTTGGTGAAGTAGCTGCCCTTACGCGGAATCTGTTCCACCCGGCCGACATTCAGCCACGCGCGCCTGAAGATGGCGTCGCGCTCGAGGTCGTGGATCTCCGGGCTGATGGAGTCCTGATACGAAACGGGCTCGGTGCCCAGCTCGGGGTAATGCTGCGTCCAGCTGCCTTCCGGCGGCTTGGGGAATCTGGGCATGACTGCTCCTGTCCGTACGACTCCGTCTGGCCGACGGTATATCCTCGATCCGTTAATCACAAGTAGTTGATATTGCCGCGCCGGGAAGGTCTGATGGAGCACAACTTCGAGGTCATCTCACCGCACACCGAGCAGCCCATCGCGCAGGTCGCGGCGGCAACACCGGCCGCTGTCGACGCCGCGGTGAGCGCCGCGCGCACCGCGCTGGACTCCGGGCCGTGGGGCCGCAGCGAGCCCGCGGACCGCATCGCCGCGATCCGCCGCCTGGCCGACGTGTACGACCAGCGGCGCGCCGACATGGCCCAGACCATCAGCGCCGAGATCGGCGCCCCCATCACCTTTGCGCAGCGCGCTCAGGTCGGACTGCCCGCGATGATGATGCGCGCGTTCTGCGACCTGGCCGAGCGGCACCCCTGGCAGGAAGCCCGCACCGGCTTCTTCGGCGCCGAGGTGCAGGTCCGCAAGGAACCCGTCGGCGTCGTCGGTGCGATCGTGCCCTGGAACATGCCGCAGTTCCTCATCGTCACCAAGCTGGTGCCCGCGCTGCTGGCCGGCTGCACCGTCGTCCTCAAGCCCGCGCCCGAATCCCCCTTGGATGCACTGCTTTTGGCCGAGATGCTCAGCCAGATCGACCTGCCCCCGGGCGTCGTCAGCGTGGTGCCGGGCGGCGTCGACGTCGGCGAGCGGCTGGTCGGCCACCCCGGCATCGACAAGATCTCGTTCACCGGATCGACCGCGGCGGGCCGGGCCGTGGCGGCGGCCTGCGGGGCCAACCTCACCAGGGTCAGCCTGGAACTCGGCGGCAAGTCCGCGGCGATCGTCCTCGACGACGCCGCGCCGGAGAAGGTCGCCGCGGGGGTGCGGTCGGCCAGCCTGTCCAACAGCGGTCAGATCTGCAACGCGCTGACCCGCGTGCTGGTGCCCGAAGCGCGTCATGACGAGTACGTCGACGCGCTGGCCGCGGAGATGAGCGGCATTCGGGTCGGTGACCCCAGCGACCCGGCCACCCAGATGGGCCCGCTGGTGTCGCAACGCCAGCAGCACCGCGTGCGCGACTACATCGAGATCGGCCAGCGCGAAGGGGCGAAGTTGGTGCTCGGCGGCACCGGCATGCCCGACGGACTCGACCGCGGCTGGTACGTCCGGCCTACGCTGTTCGCGGCCGCCGACAACGGCATGCGGATCGCGCGCGAGGAGATCTTCGGACCCGTGATCACCGTCATTCCCTATCGCGACGACGACGATGCGGTGACGCTGGCCAACGACTCCGACTACGGCCTGGCCGGATCGGTGTGGACCGCCGATACCGACCGGGCGCTGGGGATCGCCGCGCGCATCCGCACCGGCACACTCGGGATCAACCAGGGCTACACGATGGATCCGTTCGCGCCGTTCGGTGGCGTCAAGGGCAGCGGCTACGGTCGCGAGCTGGGTCCCGAAGGCCTCGACGGTTACCTGGACACCAAGTCGATCGCGGTCGCGCCTGGAGCGTGACGGCTACTTGAGCACCTTGAGGAATTCCTCCGCGAGCGGCCCGGCGGAGGCGGGGTTCTGGCCGGTGTAGAGATTGCGGTCCACGACAGTGAAGGGCTTCCACGTTTCGCCCTTCACGTAGTCGACGCCCAACTTGACCAGTTCGTCCTCGGCCGTCCACGGTGCCTTCACCCGGAGTCCGACGCCGTCCTCTTCGTCGTTGGTGAACGCGCTGACCCGGTAGCCCTCGAACGGCGATCTTCCGTCGCGCCGGGTCGCCAGGATGGCGACGGGTGCGTGGCAGACGATCGCCAACGGCTTGCCCGACGCGAGCGCGGCGATCAGCAGCCGGCCGGAATCGGCGTCGCGCCAGAGGTCTTCCATCGGGCCGTGTCCGCCGGGGTAATACACAGCGTCGTAATCGTCGAGGCGCGCGTCGGCGAGTTCTATTGGCCTGCGCAGCTCTTCGGCGGTTCGCAGGATTTCTTCTAGCTCCAGGGCGATCTCGGCGCTGCCGGCCATCGCCGGCCGCAGGCTCATCGAGTCCACGTAGGGCACCGTGCCGCGGGGCGTTGCCACCACGACTTCATGGCCCGCACCGGTGACCGCGCGATAGGGGGCAGCGAATTCCTCGGCCCAATAGCCGGTCGGGTGCCGCGTGCCGTCCTTCAGTGTCCAGTAACTCGCTGCGCTTACGACGAACAGGATCTTGGCCACCAGCCGAGCCTAGCGGCTCCCGTCGATCAGCGCCGCCCTCGCCAAAGTCTGTTGGGCCTGCTTGACGTGGGCGGCGTCGACCAGGACGCCGTTGACGCCCACCGCGCCACGGCCCCTCGCCTCGGCCTCGCGGTAGGCGGCAACGTTGGCCTCGGCGCGGGCGATCTCGTCGGCGGTCGGCGCGTAGACGCCGTTGGCGACGGGCACCTGGTCGGGATGGATCGCCCACTTGCCGGTGTAGCCGAGCAGGGACGCGCGCCGCGCGTCGCGCTCGTAACCCTCCAGGTCCCGGTAATCGGGATAGGGCGCGTCGATCGCGTCGATGCCCGCGATGCGCGCCGCGACGATCACCTTGTTGCGGGCGTAAGCCCAGAATTCGCCGGGGTATTCGCCGAGCGGGACGAAGTTGGTGTCCACCCTTGCGCCCTGGGACAGCGAGAAGTCGCCAACCCCGAAGATCAACGCGTCCAGCCGCGGGCTGGCCGCCGCGATCTCCTCCGCATTCGCCAGGCCTTCGACCTCTTCGATGAGGACCTCGAGCCGAATCTGCTTACTCAGTCCCAACTTTGACTCCAGCTGGGTGAGCAGCACGTCGACCCACCAGACGTCGCGCGCCCGAAGGGCCTTCGGGATGATGATGGTGTCGAGGTTCTCGCCGGCCTGCGTGACTACCTCGATGATGTCGTCGTGGCACCACTGCGTGTCCAGGCCGTTGATCCGGATGGCGCGCGCGGTGGCTCCCCAGTCGATGTCGTTGAGCGCGGCGATGACCTTGGCGCGCGATTCCACCTTCACGCCGGCGGGCGTCGCATCCTCGAGGTCGAGGAACACCAGATCCGCGCCGCAGCCGGCGCCCTTCTCGAACATGTTGTCGTTGCAGGCGGGCACCGCGAGCTCGGAACGACGGAGTAGACCAGTCACGTTGAGGGAGTTCCTTCTGTCACAACACGCCGCGGGCGCGCAGATCGTCAATGTCGTTGGGAGACAAGCCGAGTAGCTCGCCATAGATTTCGTCGTTGTGCTCACCGAGCCGGGGGCCGAGATGCCCGACCGTCCCGGACGCCGACGAGAAGCGTGGAACCGGTGCTTGCACCGTCATCTGGCCCAGCTGCTGATCCTCGACCGAGACGAACACCTCGCGATGCACCAACTGTTCGTCGGCGACGAGGTCACGGATGTCGTACACCGGGGCCGCCGCGACCTCGTGGGCCTCGAAGACCTCCATCGCCTCCGAAAGCGTCTTGGTGGCAACCCATTCCGCGACGACATCATCGACTTCGCGGGCGCGCGCCAGCCGCCGCTGCGGGTCGGAGAAGTCGGGGTCGGACAGCAGGTCGTCGCGGCCGATCGCGCGAAACACCCGCAGCGCCAAGGCCGGTGAGCTGCCGGACATGGCCAGCCACTTGCCGTCGACGGTCTGGTACGTGTTGCGCGGCGCCGAGATGTCCCAGCGGTTACCGGCCCGCTCGGGCACCAGGCCCAGCTGGTCGTAGCCCAGCAGCGTCTGCTCCAGCAGCCGCGCCAGCGGGTCGATGAGGTTGACGTCGATCAGTTGCCCCGGCGCCCCGTGCACGTCGCGGTGGTAGAGCGCCATCATCACCGCGTAGGTGGCGTTCAGCGACGCGACGCCGTCGGCCAGCATGAACGGCGGCAGCGTCGGTGGGCCACCGGCCTGACCGGTGATGTGGGCGAACCCGCTCATCGCCTCGCCGAGCGTGCCGAAGCCGGGGCGTTCACTCTTCGGCCCGGTCAGCCCGTAGCCGGTGATGTGCAGCATCACGATCCGGTCGTTGACCGCGCGCAGGTTCTCGTAGTCCAGGCCCCACTTGCGCAAGGTCTGCGGACGGGTGTTGAAGATGACGACGTCGGCGTGCTCGACCAGCCGGCGCACCAACGCCTGGCCCTCGGCGCAGCGCAGGTCCAACGTGATCGCCCGCTTGTTGCGCGACAACGACTTCCACATCAGCCCGACGTCCTCGCGCTGGTTGCCCCAACCTCGGATCGGGTCGCCGTTGCGCGGGTCTTCGACCTTGATCACGTCGGCGCCGAACTCGCCCAGATAGGTCGCCACCAGCGGGGCGGCCGCCAGGGTCGCCAGGTCGAGCACTCGGACACCGTCAAGCATTTGCACCGGCAGGCACCCGTGTGTTCGAAGGGCGTTGCAGCCCAAGGTGTCCCCGCAGTGTCGAGGACTCGTATTCGGTGCGGAACAGCCCGCGCCGTTGCAATTCGGGCACCACCAGGCGGACCACCTCTTCGAATGCGCCGGGTAGATGCGTTGCGGCCAAGACGAACCCGTCGCAGGCCCCGCTTTCGAACCAGTCCGCCATCTGGTCGGCGACCTGCTTGCCGGTACCGACAAAGCGCGGGCCCTGCAGCAGGGTGGCGCGGTGGCCGGCGAGGTCGCGCACGGTAACGGTGTCCCCGCCGATGTGCGTGCGCAGGTTCTGCACCAAGCCGCGGATGCCGGAGACCGACGCGATGAGGTCGTCGGTCACCGGGTCGTCGAGATCGTGTTGCGCGAAGTCGTAATTCATCAGCTCCGACAACAGTGTCAGCGATGCCATGGGGTCAACCAGATCATTCAGGAATAGTGCTTCGCGGTCCTTGGCGTGTGCCTCGGATTCGCCCACCACAGCGTAGGCCATCGGGCAGATGCGAACAGCGGCAGGATCGCGCCCGGCCTCGGCGATGCGCTGCTTCTGGTCGGCGTAGTGATCGCGCGCGACCTCGAGTCCGGGATCGCCGGTGAAGATCAATTCGGCCCAGCGCGAGGCGAATTCACGGCCCCGCCCGGACGAGCCGGCCTGGATGATGACCGGCCGGCCCTGCGGAGTGCGCGGCACGGTCAGCGGCCCGCGCGCCGAGAAGAACTGTCCGACATGGTTGAGCTCGTGGACCTTGGTCGGGTCTGCGTAGTGTCCCGCCGCCCGGTCGTGCAGGATCGCGCCATCCTCCCAGGTGTCCCAGAGGCCGGCGACCACGTCCATGAACTCGTCGGCGCGGTCGTAGCGCTCGTCGTGCCCCAGGTGCGCATCGACACCGAAGTTCTGCGCCTCGCTGTCGTTGACCGAGGTGACCACGTTCCAGGCCGCCCGCCCACCGGACAGGTGGTCGAGCGTCGCGAAGGTCCGTGCGACGTGGAACGGCTGGTAGTAGGTGGTCGAGTAGGTCGCGCCAAGCCCGATCCGCGAGGTGGCCTGCGCCAGCACGCCCAGCACGACGCTGAGGTCCAGCTTCACCGGGCGTGCGCCGTAATGCACGGCCTCGGCCACCGAACCGCCGTACACACCCGGCATCGCCAGGCGGTCGTCGAAGAACATCAGGTCGAAGCAGCCCTCTTCGAGCTGGCGCCCGATCTTGGCGTAGTAGGACGCGTCCAGATAGCCGTGCTCGGTCGCCGGGTGGCGCCAGGAGCCCGCGTACACCGAGGTGCTGCCGGCCTGCATGAACGCGACCAGGGACATCTTGTCTTTACGTCGATCAGCCATATTCGGAACCTAGCATCTGATATTTCAGATATCAAATGCTAGATGTGTCGTTTGGTAACATGCCCGGATGGCAGCGATGGACATCTCCGGCACGGTGCGCGAGCGCGCTGCCCGGGAACTCAGGGACCGCATCCTCACCGGCACGCTGCCCGCCGGCTCGCGGGTCGACCTCGACGCCATCACCGAAGAGTTCGCGACCAGCCGGACCCCGGTGCGCGAGGCGCTACTAGAACTCTCCTTCGAGGGCCTGGTCCAAATCGCGCCGCGCAGCGGCATCACGGTGCTCGGCATCAGCCCCACCGATGTGCTGGACAGCTTCACCATCCTCGGGGTGCTCACGGGCCAGGCCGCCGCGTGGGCCGCCGACCGCATCGATCCCGACGAACTGGCGATGCTGCGCGAGCTGGCGGCGGACGTGGTCGCCCGATCCGGCGACGACAGCATCGGCGAGGCGAATTGGCAATTCCACCAAAAGATTCACCGCGCCGCACACTCCCCCCGGCTGATGACACAGATCAAGCAGGCGGCGCGGGTGGTGCCGACCAATTTCCTCACCTTGTTCCCGGACCATGAAAAGCATTCACTCGACGAACACCGGGAGCTGCTCGACGCGCTCGCCGACAAGGACGCCGAGCGGGCCCGCGCAATCGCCGAGCGACACGTCCTGGACGCGGGCCGGTCGTTGGTCGATTGGCTGGAACAGCGCCGAACCGCCTGAGGCGCAAGGGCTTCAGGCGGTTAGGCCAGCGCGGGCATGACGACATCAGTGAGTAATTGCACCGACTTCCACGCCTCGTCGATCGGCATGCCCCCGACCAACGGATGCAGCACCAGCGGGCCGTAATTCTCCGAATCGCGGACCTCGGCGATGAGCTGATCGGGAGTCAGGAATCGGTATCGGCCCGACGCCTTGACCTCGTCCAGCGTGCTCACCCCGGGAAGGTGCATGAGCGAACGCTGGTCGCTGGACCACTCGCCGTAAGTCACGGCCTCCCAAAGGATGTGCTCGCCGAGTTCCGCCCAGGCCCGGTCCGGGTCCTCGTGCAGGTAGATCATCCCGCGGTTGATCGGCCCCGGCATCAGGATCAGCGGCTTGATGCCCGCCTCGGAACACAGCTCGCGGTAGTAGGCGGCGATGTCGGGCAGATGGTCGGCGAGGCTAAGCGGCAAGCGAAATCGCGCCGCCCGCCGGGCGGTGGCCCGCGCTCCGCCACCGACATACAGCGGCGGATGCGGCCGCGTCCACGTACCGGCGCAGATTCCCGCGTCGGCTTCGCTGCCCGACCAGACCGACAGCATTCGCTCGACCAGGTCGTCCATCAACTTGCCGCGCTGACCGAAATCCATTCCCAGCGCATCGTATTCGACAGTGCGGTAGCCGAGCCCCACGGTGGTGTGCAACCGCCCGCGGCTCATGTTATCGACCAGCGCGATGTCCTCGGCGAGCCGAACCGGGTTCCACAACGGCCCCAGGGCGCAGTCCACGCTGGCGATCATCGTCGAGGTGCGCGCGAGGAACATCGCCGCGGCCATGATCGGGTTGCAGCTCCAGCCGTGTCCGGTGGCGTGATGCTCGTCGACGCTGATGGACGTGATGCCGTGCGACTCACCCCATTGCGCCAGCTCCAGGGCGGCGGACAGCAACGCGCTCTGCGTGCGCGGATTGCCTTGTGGCGAAGCGAAGTTGAACCGCAGCACCGTCAGCAGCATGTCAGGCCCCGTCGGGCGGCGGGGCGGCGATGGACTCGACGAACGCGGCGAAGTCGGGGAATAACGCGCGGTCGACGATCTCGATGCGGGTGCCGAACGCGTCGATGTAGTACGCGAACATGCCGAACTCCGAATCCGGTATCGCTCCGGTCATTTCGAAGCGGAAGCCGTTGCTCTCCAGCGTGCGCGCGGTCTCGGCGAGGTTGTCGGTGAAGTAGCCGACGTGGTGCACGGAGTTGCCCGGCGCGGGCGTCCACGGCGTTCCCGGGACCTCCTGGACGAGTTCGAGGTGCGGGCTCTGCACGGAATAGACGATCGTCGAGGTCAAGTCGCGAACCCCGTCGGTGGTCCGGAAGGGCAGCGTGTAGCTGAGCGGGGTGATCCACCGGTAGCCCGCCAGCGCGCTGAGGCGGGCCATCGCGTCGTCGAGGTCGGGCACGACGATGCCGGTGTGATAGAAGTCCTTGGGGTTTAACGCAAATGCCATGGTCGGGTTCCTAACGTCATGAGTTCTTTGCTATTTGCCTTGATAGCCAAGCTCTTTCCCAGAAATTGGTCGCTCCGTCCAGCAGGCTTTCGTGAGCCTGCCTGAGCACCTCACGTGCCCCCGCGTGGTCGGGCTGCGCGGTGGCGACGACCTCGGCGAGATGGATGGCCTGCAACGGGCGGCCCGCGGCAAGGTGGTCACGGGCCCGGTCCACGAGCGCGTCGGCGCCGGCCAGCTCGACCACGTCGGCCGTGACGGCGTCGAAGCCGACCGGGTAGAGCTCGGTCGTCGACCGCTGGTGGAACCACCCCGAGTAGTTTTCCCAGACGGCGCGGACGTCCCAGGAGACCTTCCCATAGCCCTGGCCCACTTCGCATTCCGCGGGCAGGGTGATCTCGCGCATCAGGGTCGCGACGTCCTTGCCGGCATTCATTCCAGCGATGGTCTGGTCGTGGATGTAGCGCAGCGCGTCGCGCAGCCTGGTCAGCTCGGCGTGGATGAGGTCGGCGCCCGCGATCGGGTCGAAGTGCCCGGTTACCAACAGTTCGGGCTTCAGGTCGCGCACCCGTTCGACCGACGCGGCCGCGGTCAAGGCGTCGCGGTAGCGGTCGCCGCGCATCGTGACGAGGTTGGGGATGTGGCCGAATATCGGACCGAAGGTGTTCCCGCACAGACAGATCCGCTCGTCGGGCAGCCAGATGACGAGCGAGTCGGTCGTCTCACCCCCGGGCACGGAGATCAGCTCCATCCGCCGGCCGCCGACCTCGAGGGTGAGGGTGTCCTCGAAGTCCAAGTCGACGGTCGGCACGCTTTGGGCCGGAAGCTTTTTGATGCCGAGCCGGCGCTGGATGGCCTGGATTCCAGTGGTCAGCGTGTCGCTGAAGGCAAAGGCGCTGCGGCTGGCCCGAAACGGCAGCAGTCGCTCGTTGTCGTCGCGCCATGCGGTCCAGTTCGCTTGCGCGACAACCGTTGTGTCGGGATCGCGGACGCTGTCCAGGCCTCCGACGTGATCGACATGACCCTGGGTGAAGATGATGTAGCGCACCGGCGAGGAGTCGACGGCGTCGAAGTTGGCGCGGTGCACCGGGCCCTCGAAGCCCATGCCGGTGTTGACGATCACCCGCCCGTCGTCTGTGGTGAGCAGGTAGGCGTTCGACAGTCCCGGCGAGCACCACAGCCCGGGGGCGATCTGCTCGGCCTGTTCGGCGGCCGCAGGCCGCAGGGCATCGGCGCCGGGCCGGCTCCGATAGACCGGTTCGACCATCGCTGTTGTCTCCTTCACTCGGGACTGACGTCGAATCTGTCGAAATAGAAACCGAATCGGCCACGCAGCTCGTCGGCGGAGATGCCGAAATGCCGCTGCAGGTCGTAGCGGATCCGGCCGTGCTTGCCGCGCGGATTGTCGTCCAGGTAGTGCTGGAAGCACCGGCGCACCTTCGGCATCAATTCGACGCCGCCGCGCTGGTAAAGCTCGTCCAGCAACGGCATTTCGTTGCCGTTGAGGTGATGGAAGCTGATGTCGATGCTGCGTTCGGCCGGTACCAGGTCGCGGTCGCGGACACACGCGCCGAGCAGCCGGTGCACCCGGTCGCTCCAGTAGTCCAGCAGCCAGGCCGGGTCGATGCTGGTCCGGCGCAGCCGGTCGGAATAGGCCATCATCGTGATTGCCGACTGGATCACCGCGACGGGATCGCGATGCGTGAACGCGACGGTCGCGTCCGGAAACGTCGCCATCAGTGGGCCGAGTTGCTCACAATGCTGCGGGCTCTTGAGGATCCACGTTCGCGGCCCGCGCAGGAAGGTCAACGCCTGCAGCACCTTCTTGAGGTAGGCGTAGTGGCGACGTTGGTCCAGGCCCAGGTAATAGTCGCGCCAAACCGGCACGCGCGCATGCCATTCCAGGACGTAGGACGCCAGGTCGAGGTCGAGGAGTTCTACCTCCTCCTCGATCGCCTCGGGGAAGCGGTCGTGCATCGCGGCGATCAACGGGGCGCTGGCCATGAGCCCCTCGTGTTCGGCCTTGGCCCGCGCGTAGCGGGGGTCGACGCCAAAGCTGTCGGGGCCCTGGCCGCGGGCGGGCATCGGATCCTGGCTCTCCCAGTACGGCAGCGCGCGCCGGCGTGGGTCGGCTGCGATGAGGTTCACCAGGTGGGTGGTGCCCGACCGCGGCATGCCGACGACGATGAAGGGCTTTTCGATCGGGATCGACTCGATCTCGGGATAGCGCTTGATGAGTTCGGTCAGCGATAGCCGGTTGCGCAGCAGGCGAACTATCCGCTGCCGCAGGGTCGAGCGGGTGAGCTCGCGCAGGCCCTCGTCGGATTCGATCGCGGCGACGTGGGCGGTCAGCCGGTCGCCGAAGCCGTCCGTGTCATTCAGATCGTCGCCCACCCCGGCCTGGTCGATGGCTTCGGCGAGCATCGCATCGATGCCCAGGTCGACCCGGTTGGCCTCGGTGAATTCCAGGACCTGACGCTGGACGTCGGTCAGCTTGGGCGACGTCAGATCGTCGAAGTCGATGTCCGCGATGTCGGGGCCGGCAGAGCCCATGCGACCGCCTCCTCGACCAGGTGTCGACTGTTCGACGTATCACAGTAACGCCACCGTTTTCGGGGGCTGACGTGGCCGATCTACAAGTTGGCCAGATCGTCTGGGACGTCGACTTTGTGTTCGAGCAGCACGTCCAGCGGCACGACTTCGATGGTGCGTTCGTGCGTGGAGGCCAGCACCACTGGCGCGGCGCAGCCGTCCTCGTGCGCGCGAAGCCAGTTCAACGCGGTGACGCACCACCGGTCACCCGGGAGTAGGCCCGGGAAGCGGTACTCCGGGACCGGCGTCGACAGGTCGTTGCCGATGGAGCGCTGGTGCTCCAGGAATTCAGCGGTCATCACCGCACAAATGGTGTGCCGGCCGCGGTCCTCGGGCCCGGTCGAGCAGCACCCGTCGCGGTAGAAACCGGTGACCGGGTCGGTGCCGCACGGTTCCAGCGGACCGCCGAGCACGTTGCGTTCAGACACCCGCTTAGTATCGCGCCGTCCGGGCCGCGGTGAGAAGGGGATCAGCAACCGGATGTTGAAGACGCCGTATGCACTTCGGGGGACATATACAGTGGGCCGGGTGTCGACGCCGAACCCGCCCGAATACCCGCCCGGCCCGCCGCCGGAGGGTTGGCAGCAGCCGTACGGTTACGGGCCGCCGCCGGGCCCCCAGGTCCCGCCGCCGTCGAGTTACCCGCCGCCAATGGGCTATCCACCCCAGCCCGGATATCCGGCCCCGCAGCCCTATCCCGGCTATCAGCCGTACGGCGGCTACCCGGGATACGGCGTCGATCCCTACGCGCCGTTCGGGCGGGATCCCGCCACCGGCCTACCGTTATCGGACAAATCGGGCACCACCGCGGGCCTCTTACAACTGTTCTTCGGATCGTTCGGCATCGGACGCTTCTACATCGACTCCACGCAAATCGCCGCCGCACAACTGTGTTTGGGACTGTTCAGCATCGTCTTCAGCGTGTTCTGCCTGCTCGGCGTTCCGGTGCTGCTCGGCAGTGTCATCTGGGCCGTCGTCGACGCGATCATGATGTTCGCCGGCAATGTCAAAGACAACGAGGGCCGCAAGCTCCGTTAGTCCGCCGCGCGCAAGAACTGTTGTGTCACGGTGAGATAACGATTTTCAAACATCGATCCCGCGCGTGTCGATGAGCCGTCCCGGGCGAATCACCCGGGAAAATTAACGGCATTTGATACAACGTAGAACGGCACTAAAGCTACCGCTGCTGCTGGCAGCGGGCATGGCAATGGCCCGAACGCCCAGCGCGTCGGCCGTCGCGGAGAGGTGGTCGCCCGAGCGCGCCAACGCCTGGTATCGGGCGCAGGGTTGGCTCGTCGGCGCGAACTACGTTCCCTCTACCGCTATCAACCAACTGGAGATGTTCCAGGCGGGAACCTATGACGCCCAACGCATCTACAGCGAGTTGAACTTGGCCCGGTCACACGGGTTCAACACGATGCGGGTCTTCCTGCACGATCAGCTGTGGGCGCAGGATCGTCAGGGCTTTCAGGCTCGTCTCGGACAGTTCGTGAACATCGCGGCGCACCACAAGATCAAGCCGCTGTTCGTCTTGTTCGATTCCTGCTGGGATCCGTTGCCGAAGGCCGGAGCCCAGCACCCGCCGGTACGGGGCGTGCACAACTCCGGCTGGGTGCAAAGCCCCGGCGCCGAACGCCTCGGCGACCCGCGCTATGCCGCCGTCATGCAGGACTATGTCACCGGGGTGTTGACTCAGTTCCGCAATGACGACCGGGTTTTGGGCTGGGATCTGTGGAACGAGCCCGACAATCCCGCCAAGGAATACCGCAACGTCGAGCGCTCCGACAAGGTGCAGCATGTGGCCGAGCTGCTTCCGCAGGTGTTCCGCTGGGCACGCGCGGTCGATCCCGCTCAGCCGCTGACCAGTGGTGTCTGGCAAGGGGCTTGGGGAGACCGCGGCAGCCGCAGCGCGATCAGTTCCATCCAGCTCGACAACGCCGACGTGATCACGTTCCACAACTACGGCAAGCCGGCCGAGTTCGAGTCCAAGGTCAACGAACTGACACCGATGGGGCGCCCGATCATCTGCACCGAATACATGGCCCGTCCCCAGGGCAGCACCATCGAGACGGTCCTGCCAATTGCCAAGCGGCACAATGTCGGTGCCATCAACTGGGGATTCGTCGCCGGGAAGACCCAGACGTATCTTCCGTGGGACTCATGGGATCACCCCTACACGACGCCGCCGAAGCTGTGGTTCCACGACCTGTTACTGCCCGACGGGAAGCCTTACCGGGACAGCGAACTTCAGACGGTTCGGGGACTCACCGGCGCGCTCGGCTAAGGCTATGCGGCTCGCGGGCCACGCAGGTGATGCGCGTGGGTCAGCTCCGGGTGTAACTGAGTCACGGAAGCAGGGATCGCGCCGGATGCCGCTACGCGGTGCTCGGCCTTGCGGCGGATCCACCAGGTGGCGGTGAGGGCGGCGGCCGCGATGGCCAAGGCCAAGACGACGACCGCGTCGCCGAATGTCATCAGGACGATGAACCCCGCGACGACCCAGACTGCCTCGCCGATTGGGTAGTGCCCGTTGATGGTCCGCAACATCTTGGCCTCGCTAGCGAATCAGTGCCACCGCTAGTTCCGGTGACTGCTGTTGAGAACGTGTGCGTGGCGGAAAAGCTGCCCGATGCGGGCATCCCGGTGACCCATCTCACTGGCGCAAAGTGTCAGACCGCGACCTCGTGGTTGCGAGTTTGATTGCCCCCGCACCGTTTAGCTTCATACATCGCGGTGTCGGCGTGGGCCATCAACTGGTGGAACGCTCGGTCGGGATGTTCCGACGCGGCGCTGCGCAGCGGCAAGGAAGCGATTCCGACGCTGGCGGTGACGGGGTGGGTGATCGCTGCCACGGCGTCACAGAACTCTTCACCCCATCCGCACAGCTGTTCTGTCGTCACGATGTCCGCGATCAAGAACTCCTCGCCGCCGACGCGGCCGACCACGGCGCTGTCGCCGCAAGCCGCGGTCAACGCGGCGGCGACCTCGATGAGCGCCTCGTCGCCGGCGGCGTGTCCGTGGGTGTCGTTGAGCGTTTTGAAGCGGTCCAGGTCGACCATGGCGACCGCCAAGGACATGTGGTTGGCGCTGGCGAGCATGCGGCCGACGACCGCCCGGTCGCAGGCGCGCCGATTGAGCAGCCCGGTCAACGGGTCGCGGTTGGCGCGCAGGAGATCCACCCACACTGCGCGCACCACGATCTGGATCGCGCAGGGGACGATCACGTTGAGTTCCATCACCAGAAAGAAGCTGGTAAAGGCCAGCATCTCCTGCCCGCTTTGGGCCAACCGCACCGCTTGCCAGGCTCCGATTCCGGCCGCCAGCCAGAAGTTCAGCGCCATGTATTTGGCGGTGTGGAAGAACGCGATGTAGCCGCCGGTCACCGACAGGGCTGCGCACGACATCAGCCCGACCAGCGGCTCCGCTTGCCAGAAGCAGCCGCCGCCGATAGCCACGCAGCCGGTCAGGACGAAGAACAGGGACTGCCACCGAGTCGGCCAACCGCGCAGCCACAGCACCGCCATGACCGCGCCCATCGCGGCGGCCACCAGGGAAACCGCCAGCGCCACATGCGGATACAGCGGGGGCGTACCCAGCGTCACGTTGAACGGCACCAGCACCAAGGATGCCGCCACCACGGCCAACGCCCTGCGGGTGCTCTTGCTCAGACCGTGGGCCTGCAAATAGCCTGTCAGCCAATCGAAATGGTCGGCTTGCCGCCACCATTCCGCCACCCACCCCATCGGTCTGCCCCTCCCGAACTCACTCGCCCCGAACCACACCTCCGGAGCCACCGAGTGAGTTGGGTCACAGTAAACAACATCGCAATGCTACTCACGTCAAATTGGCAAGAAAGTCGGGTCTGTTAGCAAATATGCAGCCGGCCGCGGTCCTGTTTGACCTGAGCTAGACTGCCCGCGTTGCTATGAAGCGGAAAGCTGATGTCGCAGGGCGTCGCCGCATTTTGTGTGATGCCGCGATCCAAATCCTGGCCGACGAAGGCGCCAGAGGGCTCACGCATCGCAAGGTGGAGCAACAGGCAGGGTTGCCCGACGGCACGACGTCATCGTATTTTCCCACCCGTTCGGCGTTGCTCCGCGCAACGGCCGAGCGCGTGGCCGACCTCGATGCCGGCGATTTCGAAGCCGTCATGCAACGGTGCGCTCCGTCGGAGACCACAACGACCGAAACAACGTTGTCCTTACTCGCCGAAATGGTGATGCGTTCGGCGACTGGTCCTGGGCTCGATCGGTCGCGGGCGCGCTACGAGCTGGCGTTTCATGCGCACCGAGATGAGGTGCTGCAGGCTGCCATCGAGAATGCGATTTCAGGTTTCGTGGCGCTGAGCGAACAGGCGGTCACGCAACTACAGACCGGCCCCATAGATCGGCCTCTCGTGGAGAAGCAGGCTCGCGCGGTCACCACCTTCATCAACGGCGTCATCGTCCGGCAGGTGTTTGGGCATCCGGGTGTCAACGACGCCGAGGAACTGACCCAGTTGCTGCAGGCGCTCGTCGCCGGGGTCGCCGCGTCCCATCACGTCAACGTCCGCTTCTAGGCGGGCCGCTTGGCCTCAGCCACCCCGCCTCTTACTTTCTACAAATATAGGACCAGTGTCCCTACATTTGTAGAAATCGTGTTACCGTCTGGCCTCATGGCGCCGGCGGGACGTCGCGTTCCTTAGTTCCAGCACGCCTAGGCCGGAAAGGAAGCTCAATGCGTTTCGTCCTCGTGCACGGCGGATTTCACGCCGCATGGTGCTGGGATCTGACCATCCCCGAACTGAACCGCCTAGGGCACGATGCGGTCGCCGTCGACATTCCCGGCCACGGCACGCGCCTCCGCGAGGAGTCCACGCTTGCCAACCGACGCGACGCGATCGCTGACGTTCTACGGCCCGGAGATGTCCTGGTTGGCCACTCCGGTGGGGGGTTCGACATCACCTTGGCCGCCGACGCGGTCAGCGATCTGGTCGCCCACGTCGTCTACCTGGCGGCTGCGTTGCCCCGTGAAGGTCGTACTTATCCAGAGGCGATGACCATGCGCAACTCAGAAGACGGCTCCTTCGACGGCGACGTCGGAGAAATGTTCGGCCACTTGCATTTTGCCGAAGACGGCGCCATGAGCTTCGCGACCTTCGAGGGGGCGTGGAGCTACTTCTACCACGACTGCGACGAGCAAACTGCCCGATGGGCGTTCCAGCGTCTCTGCCCGGAGCGATTCGGTGACACGACGACCACACCCGTGTCGGTGCCGCGCTTCTGGGAAGCCGATTTGCCCCGCAGCTACATCCGCTGCCTCCAAGACCGTTCGAAACCACGATGGCTCTCCGATGTCGTGGCCACCCGACTTGGAGTGGAGCCGCTCACGATCGACACCTCACATTCGCCATTTCTGAGCCGGCCCGCAGAGCTCGCCGAACTGCTCGTGCATGCGACCACCACGGCACCGATCGCTCCGCTCACCGCCCAGTAGCCACGCAGTAACCGCACTGGCGAGGAATCCGTTGTGCTGCTGAGAGTCGACGCGTCGACCTAGAAGCCTTCACCTGCGCCGACAGGCGAAGAACTTTGGCGGTGGCGGAGGGATTTGAACCCTCGGACGGTTTTAGCCGTCACACGCTTTCGAGGCGTGCTCCTTAGGCCGCTCGGACACGCCACCGCGGAGCAGCTTACCCAACACCTCGGCCCTCACCCCAATCGCTGGCGGGCGAAGAACTCCTCCAGTGGCGCTGCACACTCTTGCGCGAGGACGCCGCCGCGCACCTGCGGGCGATGGTTGAGCCGACGGTCGCGGACGACGTCCCAGAGCGAACCGACCGCTCCGGTCTTGGGCTCCCAAGCGCCGAACACCAGCCGCTCGATGCGCGCCATCACCAACGCGCCCGCGCACATGGTGCACGGCTCGACGGTGACAGCCAGCGTCGCTCCCTCCAAACGCCACCCGTCACCGAGCACGCCGGCCGCCGCGCGGATCGCCAGGATCTCCGCGTGCGCGGTCGGATCATGAAGCGCCTCACGGGCATTCACCGCCCTGGCGAGTTCGGTTCCGTCCGGGCCGACGACCACCGCGCCGATCGGGACGTCGCGTGGACCCGCCGCCGCGGCAGCCTCTAGCGCCGCACGAATCAGATCTTCGTCGGTGGCGATCACCGACCGAGACGGTCGATCACCGCCGACAGCTGGTCGGCAAAGCCCATCTCCCTGGCGATGCGGCCCAGCTGCTCGTCGGCATAGAGGTCGGTCTCGTCGAGGATCACACCCAGCACCGCCTCGGGCAGCCCGATATCGGAAAGCAGCCCCAGGTCGCCCTCCTCGAACGGCTCGGAATCCTCGAGGTCGTCGGGATCGATGTCGGCGTCCAGGTTGTCGAGGACCTCGGCGGCGATGTCGTAGTCCAGCGCGGCGGTGGCGTCGGAGAGCAGCAGCCGGGTTCCCGAGGGCGCCGGGCGCACGATCACGAAGAATTCGTCGTCGACGTCGAGGAGTCCGAAGACCGCGCCCGCGCTACGCAGTTCACGCAGTTCCGTCTCGGCGGCGCTCAGACTGGTCAGCGACTTGGCTGCCATCACCGAGCAGCGCCATTGGCCCTCTTCTCGAACCACCGCGACGCCAAAACCGTCCGGCGCGTCCGAGGCCGGGCCCTGCGCTGAGGCCCGTTGTGCTCCCATGGGCGCCTACGCTAGTCGCTGACCAGGCCGCTTGACCAGATAAGGCCCGACCGGCGCGCCACCTGACGGCGCCGTATCGGTCGACCTGTGCCAACCTTGCACTGTGGCTCGGACAGCGACAAGAACGCCAGTGTGTGTCCTCGGTCTGGGGCTCATCGGCGGCTCGATCATGCGGGCGGCCGCGGCCGCCGGCCGGGAAGTGTTCGGCTACAACCGATCGGTCGAGGGCGCGCAGGGCGCCGTCGCCGACGGGTTCGACGCCACCACCGACCTCACCGCGACGCTGACCCGGGCCGCCGATACCGGCGCCTTGATCGTGCTGGCGGTGCCGATGCCCGCGCTGCCCAACATGCTCGCCCACGTCAGCGAATTGGCTCCCAACTGCCCGTTGACCGACGTCACCAGCGTCAAAACCGCGGTGCTCGACGAGGTTACGGCGGCCGGTCTGCAGGAACGCTTCGTCGGCGGCCACCCGATGACCGGCACCGAAAACTCGGGCTGGTCTGCCGGGCACGCCGGATTGTTCACGATGGCCCCGTGGGTGGTCAGCGTCGACGACCACGTCGACCCGGTGGTGTGGTCGATGGTGACGACGCTGGCGCTGGACTGCGGCTCGGTGGTGGTGCCGGCCCGCTCCGACGAGCACGACGCGGCCGCGGCCGCCATCTCCCACCTGCCGCACCTGCTCGCCGAGGCGCTGGCGGTCACCGCCGCCGAAGTCCCACTGGCCTTCGCGCTGGCCGCGGGCTCCTTCCGCGACGGCACCCGGGTCGCCGGCAGCGCCCCCGACCTGGTCCGGGCCATGTGCGAGGGCAATTCCGCGCAGCTGCTGCCCGCCGTCGACCGCATGATCGACCTACTGAGCCGCGCCCGCGACTCGCTGGACTGGGACAACTCCGTCGCCGAGCTGGTCGAGGCGGGCCACGCGGCCCGAACGCGCTACGACCGCTTCCCGCGCTCCGACATCTTTCCCATCGAGATCGGCGCCGAGAAGTGGCGCGAGGAGCTGGCCGCCGCCGGCCGGGCCGGCCGAGTCATCAGATCCGCTCTGCCAATCCGGGATAATCCACAATGAAGCCGTCGGCGTCGACCGTCACGGTGGTGTCGGCGACCGGCGAGCGCAGCTTGATGCTGTCGAGACCGCCCGGGCTGGTGTAGTTCACGATCGCCGCGTCGACCGTCATCTCGGGCACGTTCACGTACACCATCGGCAACGCGATCGAGTCGGCCCGCTCGTGCAGATCGAGGCGACGGATGGGCAGCGCATTGAAGAACGGGCTGAAGACCACGTCCACGTCGAGGGCGCCGTTGAATCCCTCGCGTCGTTCCCCCTGGTGGTCGGTGATCAACCACATGTTTTCCTCGTCCCGGGCGATGGCGAGCTGGCGTTCCCGCTCGGCGAGGGTGACCGTGAGCCCGAATCTCTTCGTGGCGCCACTCTCGTCGGTCTGCACTTCATAGAAGGCGCCGAAGGCCGGGTTAGTGGCGGTAGCCGCGGCCACAATGCGGCCATTGGCTCGAATTCGCTTGCCAGACAACTGAACTCGCACCGATTCCATTCTGGAGACGTCCGGTGCGCGCCATGTCAACATCGCCGGCCAAACGGGCTGGGTCGGATCAGTAGGGGCGTTCACCCTTCTACCGTAGGGCGTGTCCACCGGCGGCGGCAGCTTTGTCGGCAAGTGCGGCGGGCGTCACGTCGCCCCGCCGCCCTGGCCTGCGCAGTCGCCCGGTGCCCGGCACCGACATCCAGACCGCCAGCGCCAGCAGGGCGTCGAGCACCAGCGCCAGGGCCGCCACCATCAGCGCGCCGACCAGGGCAAGCTGGAATTCGCGCATCTTGATCCCGTCGATCAGGTAGCGGCCCAGCCCGCCCAGACTGGCGTAGGCGGCCACCGTCGCGGTCGCCACCACCTGCAACGTCGCGTTGCGCAGCCCGCCCAGGATCAGCGGCAGCGCGTTGGGCACCTCGACGCGAAGGAGCACCTGGGCCTCCGTCATGCCCATGGCCCGGGCGGCGTCGACCACGGTGGGCTCGACGCTCGCGATGCCCGCGTAGGTGCCGGCCAGCAGCGACGGAACGCCCAGCAGCATCAGGGCCACCAGCGGCGGGCCCATGCCCAGCCCGAAAATCAGCACCATCAGCAGCAACACGCCCAGCGTCGGGAGCGCGCGCAAGCCGTTGACCAGGCCCACCACCAGCAGCGTGCCGCGCCCGGTGTGTCCGATGAGCAGCCCGATCGGGACGGCGACCAGCGCCGACGCCCCGATGGCGAGCGCGGTGTATTCCAGGTGCTGCATGATCCGCGCGGCCAGCCCGACCGGGCCCATCCAGTTGTCGGCGGTCAGCAGATAGGTCACCGCCTGCTGCACGAAGTTCATCGCGCGCCGCCTGCGACGGGGGCCGACGCCGAGCGACGCCGGTCGGTTTTGCGGGCGGCGCGTTCCCACGGCGTGGCCAGCCGCCCGACCACGACGATCGACGCGTCGAGGACGGCGGCAAGCGCCAGCAAGACGATGATGCCCGCGACGATCTGGCCGCTCTTATTGGCCTGATACCCCATGGTGAACCAGGAGCCCAGCCCGCCGATGCCGATCACCGAGCCCACCGCCACCATCGCGATGTTGGTCACCACCACCACGCGCAGTCCCGCGATCAACACCGGAATCGACAGCGGCAGTTCGACTTTGAGCTTCCGCTTGAGCGTCGGGTAGCCGATGGCGGTAGCGGCGTCGCGCACGTGGGCGGGAACGGCATCCAGCGCCTCGAGCACGGCGCGCACTAACAGCGCGGCGGTGTAGGCCGTCAGCGCGACGATGACGTTGGCCTCGTCGAGGATTCGCGTTCCGATGATCGTCGGCAGCGCCACGAACAACGCCAGCGACGGGATGGTGAACACGACGCCGGCGGTCGCCGTCGTAAACCGCCGGGCAATCGGCGCGCGCTGCACCAGCATGCCCAGCGGCACCGAGATCGCCAGCCCGATCAGCACGGGCAGCAGCGCAAGCCGCAAGTGCACCATGGTCAGCCGCCAGGCGACGTCGAGATGCGTCAGCAGGTAGTGCATGGTCAGTCCCGCCGCTCGGCCTGCACGGCGGCCAGGACGTCGTCGGCCAGCACGCCGCCGATCACCCTGCCGTCGCGGTCGACCGCGATGCCGACGAACGACGGGGAGGACAGCGCCGCGTCGAGTGCCTGGCTGAGGTTGCCGCCCGGACGCAGCTGCGAGCCGACGGCGCTGATGCTTTCGGCCAGCGGCGTGCCACCGCGGTGGCGTCGCACCCCGTCGGCATCGATCCAGCCCAGCGGCACGCCGTCGTCGTCGACCACGAGCGTCCAGCCGTCCACAGCAGGTGCACCCGAGCCATCGCCTAAGGCGCCCGCGGCAATTCGGTCGATGTCGCGCAGCGGCAACCCGGCCGCGTCGATGAGTTGAAGCCAGCGGTAGCCGCGGCCGAGGCCGATGAACCTGGCCACGAACTCGTTGGCCGGTCGCGACAGCAGCTGCGCGGGCTCGTCGTACTGCTGCAGCACCCCGCCGCGACCGAACACCGCCACCCGGTCGGCGAGCTTGAGCGCCTCGTCGATATCGTGCGTGACGAAGACGATGGTTTTGTGCAATTCGCTTTGCAGGCGCAGTATTTCGTTCTGCAGCTCGTGGCGGACCACCGGGTCGATCGCCGAAAACGGCTCGTCCATCAACAGAATCGGGGGGTCGGCGGCCAGTGCCCGCGCGACGCCGATGCGCTGTTGTTCGCCGCCGGACAGTTGGGCGGGATACCGGTTGGCGAGTTTGGCGTCCAGGCCGACGCGTTCGAGCACCTCGTAGGCGGCCTTGCGGGCGGCCCGCCGCGGCTGGCCCTTGAGTACCGGCACGGTCGCGACGTTGTCGATCACCCGCTGATGCGGCATCAGCCCGGCATTCTGGATGACGTAACCGATTCCGAGACGCAGCTTTACCGGATCGACGGCGGAAACGTCGGCCCGGTCCACCCGGATGATGCCCGACGTCGGCTCGACCATGCGGTTGATCATGCGCAGCGCCGTGCTCTTGCCGCTGCCCGACGAACCGACGAAGACCGTCAGCTTGCCGTCGGAAACCTCGAGGCTCAGATCGTCGACGGCGGTGTTGCCGCCGGGAAATACCTTACTGACTCGCTCGAAGCTGATCATGGCGCGATGGCGTGATCGAAGCCGTTATCCCGCAACCAGTTCCGTGCTACCTGGCCTGGGTCTTTACCAGAGTTGCCCGCCACCTGAGCGTTGAGCGCCGCCACACCGACAGACGTCAGCTTCGCAGATATCGCGTCCAGCACATCCTTGAGTCGGTCGGACTTCTTCTGCGAATTCACCAGCGGCACAATGTTGCCCGCCAAGAAGTTGTGCTCGGGATCCTCTAATACCACCAAGTGGTTTTGCGGGATGGCCGGCGACGTGCTGAAGACGTTGGCGGCGTTGACCCTTCGCTCCAGCAGCGCGCGCACGGTCACCGCCCCACCACCGTCTTCGATGGCGACGTAGTTGCCCGGGCTGATGGTCAGGCCGTACTTCTGCTTCAGGCCCGGCAGCCCCGACGGGCGGGCCTGGAAGTCCGACGGTGCGCCGAGCTTGATCTCCGCCGAGTGTGCCGCCAGGTCACCGATGGTCTTCAGGTGCCACGCCGCGGCGGTTTCCGCGGTGACGGTGATCGTGTCGGTGTCGGATGCCGGCGACGGCGTCAGGATGGACAGGTCGCCGGGCAGGCGCTTGTAGAGCTCCAGCTCGACGGCATCCAGCATGGTCACTGTCGATTTGGGCTCGAAGTATTGCAGGAGGTTTCCGATGTACTCCGGCACCAAGTCCACGGAATGATCTTTCAACGCGGGGATATACGTCTCGCGGCTGCCTATTCCCATGCGCCGCCCGACGTCAAACCCGTTCACCTCCAATGCCTGTGCGTAGATCTCGGACAGGATCTGCGATTCCGGGAAGTCGCCGGAGCCCACCACGATGGATGTCGTGCTACGGACCTGCTGACCCAGCGGATCGGCGTTGCTGCACGACGCGACCAAGCAGACCGTTGCCACGCACACCGCCGCGGCGACGATCGTGCCGTGCACGCGCCGCGGCATCGTCATATCGCAGACCCTAGTGTCAGAAGCATCCGGACGCCGCGCGATTGCGCAGGCAGAACCGGGTTTACGGCGTTGTTGGTTTCATTCTCTGACGGATGGGGAGAAGATGGAACTATGAGCGGCAAATCCCCTGCCTCACCCACTCCGCCTCCCCCCGTCGGTCCGACAACGAAAGAACCGGCGATCGGGTTCACCCGCGCCGGCGCGTTGTGGTCGGCGTTGATCGCGGGTTTCCTGATCCTGATCCTGTTACTGGTCTTCATTACCCAGAACACGGCCTCGACATCGTTCCAGTTTTTGGGCTGGCGCTGGAGCCTGCCACTGGGCGTGGCCATCCTGCTGGCGGCTGTAGTCGGCGGCCTGCTGACGGTGGCGGTCGGCACCGCGCGAATCATTCAGTTGCGCCGGGTCGCCAAGAGGCAGCACGCGGCGGCGACGTCGATCGACACCGGGATGACCGGGACCGTTTAACCGGGCAGCTTCGCGAGCTCCGCCAGGCCGCGGGAGATCAGCGGCGCCACGACTTCGGGCATGTGTTCGGAGTCTTTGCCCTTGGCCTGATCCGACATCCTCCGGCGGAAATCGATGCCCGCCGCGATGATGGCGAGCTTGAAGTACGCCAGCGCCATGTAGAACTCCCAATGCTCCAGCGACACCCCGGCGGCCAGCGAATAACGATCCGCAAGCTCGTCGGCGGTCGGCAGCAGCGGCGAGGTCCAGGCGGCCTGCGCGTTCACGATCAGGTCCAGCGCGGGGTCGCGGTACACGCACATCAGGGCCGCATCCGACAGCGGGTCCCCCAGCGTCGAGAGCTCCCAGTCGACGACCGCACGCACCCGAGTCGGATCGTCGGCGTCCAGGATCGTGTTGTCGATCCGGTAGTCACCGTGCACGATCGAGACCTTGCTCTGCTGCGGAATCGCTTGGTGCAGACCGGAATGCAGCCGTTCGACGTCGTCGTCGCGGTGGTCGTCGGGCAGCCGCACCAACTCCCATTGCGAACCCCACCGGCGCACCTGGCGTTCCAGATAACCGGTGGGCTTGCCGAAGTCACCCAAGCCGACCGCCTGCGGATCGACGTGGTGCAGATCCACGAGCACCCGGACCAACGAGTTGACGCATTTGTCGATGACGGTGTGGTTGAACGCTTCGAGCTGGGCGCGGCGGCGCACCACCTGCCCGGCAACGAATTCGACGATCTGGAACGGCGCGCCGAGCACCGCGTCGTCCTCGCACAGGGCGATCGCGCGTGCCACCGGGACGGCCGTGTCGTGCAGCGCGGCCACCACCCGGTACTCGCGGGCCATGTCGTGGGCCGACGGGGTCAGCCCGTGCAGCGGCGGGCGGCGCACCAGCCAGTTGGTCTTGTCGTCGTAGACCCGGAACGTCAGATTGGATCGGCCACCGGAAATGAAGTCCCCACGCAATTCGCCGTCGCGCTCGATCCCGAACGAACGCAGATACCGGTCCAGGGCGGGCAGGTCCAGCCCGTCGAGTTGGTCAGCCGAAGTCACCGCACTTGTTTACCATCGCTGGTTGCGCGGTAACAGGTCCCACACGTGTTCGACCCCGTTGACCCCCGAAACGGTTGCCTGACCCGAGCGCGAGTACAGCAGCCGGGTCACCGAGGCGTAGTCGATGGGAAACGACAACAGCCGCTTCGTCCCCAGGATCTCGTGCAGCAGCAGGTTGATCACCCCGCCGTGGCTGAACACCGCGACGGTGTCGTCCGCATCGGCCGAGGCGACGAGATCGTTCAGCGCCGCCAGCACCCGCGCCCGGAACGCGTCTTCGTCGACCGCGCTGGGCAGATGGCCCTGGGCCATCCGCTCCCACTCCTTGGGGTTCTCCGCACGGATCTGCTCGACCGGGATGTACGCCGGCAGGTCGCGGTCGTATTCGGCGAACCGCTCGTCTACCTCCACGGCCAGCTCGCGAGCCGCGGCGACCGGCTGCGCGGTTTGCATCGCGCGCCGCTGCGGGCTGCTGATCACCCGGGAGATCGGAAACCTGGCGAGCGCCTCGGGCAGGCGCGCGATCTGCGCGTTCCCTTCCTCGGAGAGCTCCGGATCCGAACCCTGGCCGTGCTCGGTGCGCATTGGCAACGCGTGGCGGACCAGCAGGACTTGCATGTGTCTCCCAGTGTCTCGGTCGTGAGTGGCGTCGTCGGGCGCGCCGGTTGGCAGTTTCTCATCGCCCACTGCCGCGGCGCGCGGCCGTCTCCTAATCTGCAATGGGGTCTCGACATCAAGGAGGAGGGATGAGCGAGCCGAACCGGGATTGGGACGCCGCCTATCGGGAGGAAGCGCCGCCGCCGTGGAGCATCGGCCGGCCGCAGCCCGAGCTGGCGGAACTGATCGATCAGGGCACGGTCCGTAGCGACGTGCTGGATTCTGGCTGCGGCCATGCCGCGCTGGCGCTGGTTCTCGCCGAGCGTGGCCACACCGTCGTCGGCCTGGACGCCAGCCCCACCGCGATCGAGGCCGCCACCGCGGAAGCCGCCGAACGCGGGCTGACGACGGCGACTTTCGCGCAGGCCGACGTCACCGACTTCGACGGCTATGACGGCCGCTTCTCGACGATCCTGGACAGCGGCCTGTTCCACGCGCTGCCGCCCGAGCGACGACAGGACTATCTTCGGTCGATCTTTCGCGCCGCCGCTCCAGGTGCGTCACTTCACATCCTGGCCTTCGCCGCCGGCGCCCTGGGCGACGGCGGGCCGAGGGGCTTCACCGAAAACGAGTTACGCCAAGAGGTTTCGACGCTGTGGGAAATCGACGAGCTGCGCCCCGCCAAGGTCTACGGCAACTCGAGCGCGCTCGATGCCGACGTGCCGGGCGTCGAACGCGACGACGAGGGCCACTTCATGGCGCCGGGGTTTCTGCTCACCGCACACAAGCCGGAGTTGGCGGCCAAGGTGTTCGACGACGAGAAGGCGCGGCGGCCTGACCCGGCGCCGAGGCGAACCCTGACCATCGTCGCGTGCATCATCTTTGCGATCGCCTCGCTGGGGTTGGCCTTCATGGCGTCGATAGATCTGTATCTGACCGGCTTTCCCGACTCCCACTTCACCGACTACGACAGGGCGGCCAAGGCGCCCAAACGGCTCCTCATGTGGGCGGAGTGGGGCTTCGTCCTGGTCTTCCTGGGCCTGGCCTTCGCGCCGATGCGCACCCGGACGCGCGCGATCCGGTTGATCATCGCCGTGGTCGTCCTGGTCACCGTCGTGGTCGTGCAACGGGTCGGCGTCCCGTGGTATTTCATGACGCATCTCGGTCTCGACAACGGGATCGGCGGCTGAGCGGGCATTCCCGCCGGGCGTGGAGAATGCTATTCTCCGTACGGAGATTGGGGTGTGCGGACAATGACGACTGCTGGCGAAACCCAGCTGGACCAGGGCGTTCTTGGTCGGTGGCTGGATGCGAACGACACTCCGGGTAGCGGGGAAGAACCGAGCCTGGAGCTGCTCAAGGGCGGCTCGCAGAACACGCTGTATCTGATCCAGCGCGGGCCCGAGCGCATGGTGCTGCGAATGCCGGGCGCCCGCGCCGATGCCGCGCGCATCGACGGGCTGCTGCGCGAGATCCGGTTGGTGCGCGCCTTGTCGGGCACCGACGTGCCGCACGCCGAGCTGATCGCCGCCGACGACACCGGCACGGTGCTGGGCCTGCCGTTCTACGTGATGCGGGCGATCGACGGGTGGAGCCCGATGGAGGGCGGCTGGCACGCGCCGTTCGACACCGACCTGGAGGCACGCCGCGGGCTGGCGTTCGAACTCGTCGACGGCGCCGCCAAGCTGGGCCGCGTCGACTGGCGCGGCCAGGGGCTCGAGGGGTTCGGGCGCCCGGACGGATTCCACGAGCGGCAGGTCGATCGCTGGCTGACCTTCCTCGACGCCCACAAGGTCCGCGAACTTCCCGGCCTGGACGAGGCGTCGGAGTGGCTGCGCCGCAATCGGCCCGCGCAGTACCGGCCGGGCATCATGCACGGCGACTACCAGTTCGCCAATGTGATGTTCGCGCACGGTGGTCCGGCCCGGCTGGCCGCGATCGTGGACTGGGAGATGACCACGGTCGGCGATCCGCTACTGGACCTGGCCTGGTGCCTGCTCGGCTACGACGGCGAAAACCCCAGCGAGGATGGGTTTTATCTGGACATGTTGGGTATGCCGACGCGCAGCGAGCTGCTGGAGCACTACGAGAAGGTCAGCGGCCTGTCCACCGAAAACATCGACTACTACCTGGTTTTGGCGAACTGGAAGCTCGGCATCGTGCTGGAGAAGACCTACGCGGCCGGGGTGCGCACCGGCAAGGTCGACCCGCAGATCCAAGACGCCTTCGGGGCGATGATCCCGCGGCTGATCGCCACCGCGGCCGAGCTGGCGCGATCGCTACCTTCCGGACCGCGAGGGGGCCGCTGAAATGGGTTATGCGGATGGTCTTTTCGACCTGACCGACCATGTCATCCTGATCACCGGCGGCAGCCGCGGCCTGGGCCGCGAGATGGCGTTCGCCGCCGCCCGCTGCGGCGCCGACGTGGTGATCGCCAGCCGTAACCTGGACAACTGCGTGTCGACGGCCAACGAGATCGAAGCGCAGACGGGCCGTGCGGCCCTGCCCTATCAGGTGCATGTGGGGCGCTGGGATCAGCTCGACGGCTTGGTCGACGCGACCTACGAACGGTTCGGCAAGATCGACACGTTGATCAACAACGCCGGCATGTCGCCGCTCTACGACAAGCTCAGCAACGTCACCGAGAAGTTGTTCGACGCCGTGCTGAACCTGAACCTCAAGGGGCCCTTCCGGTTATCGGCGTTGGTGGGCGAGCGCATGGTGGCCGCAGGCAGCGGGTCCATCATCAACGTCAGCTCCACCGGGTCGCTGCGCCCCAACGGCGGCATCATTCCCTATGCCGCCGCCAAGGCCGGGCTCAACGCGATGACCGAGGGGCTGGCGCAGGCGTTCGGGCCGACCGTGCGGGTCAACACGCTGATGGCCGGGCCCTTCCTGACCGACGTCAGCAAGGCGTGGGATCTCGGTAACGGCAATAACTTCGGTCACCTGGCGCTGAAGCGCGCCGGCGATCCGCACGAAATCGTCGGCGCCGCACTGTTTTTGGCCTCCAACGCATCCAGCTTTACCACCGGCTCGATCGTGCGCGCCGATGGCGGGATCCCCTGACGAATAGGAGTATCGAATGTCCTGGGACTTCTCCACCGAACCGGAATTCGAAAAGAAGCTCGACTGGATCCGGGGATTCGTGCGCGAGGAAGTGGAACCGCTCGAGGTGCTGTTCCCGGGCTGCGAGTTCCTGCCGCTGAACGACGAGCGACGGCGCATCGTCGATCCGCTCAAGCAGCAGGTTCGCGACAATGGCCTGTGGGCACCGCATTTGGGTCCGGAGCTCGGCGGGCAGGGCTTCGGCGCGGTCAAGCTGACGCTGATCAACGAGATCCTGGGCCGCAGCCCGTGGGCACCGATCGTCTTCGGGACGCAGGCGCCCGACACCGGCAACGCGGAAATCATCGCGCGGTTCGGCACCCAGGACCAAAAGGACCGCTACCTGGCCGGGCTGCTGTCCGGGGAGATCTTCTCCTGCTTCTCGATGACCGAGCCGCAGGGCGGGGCCGACCCGCGGGTCTTCACCACCCGCGCAGTCCGCGACGGTGACGACTGGGTCATCACCGGCCGAAAGTACTTCTCCTCCAATGCTTCCGTCGCATCGTTCTTCATCGTCGTCGCCATCACCGACCCGGACGTCCCGGTCCACACCGGCGCGTCGACATTCCTGATCCCCGCCGGCACCGAGGGCCTGGTCCTGGAGGCCAACCATCACCTGGTGGGCGCGGACCCGCACGAGCCGGGGCACTCGCTGGTGCACTACAACGACGTGCGGGTGCCGGCCGATGCGCTGCTCGGCGAGCCGGGTCAGGGCTTTTTGATCCTGCAGACGCGGCTCGCGGGCGGTCGCCTGCACCACGCGATGCGCGCGATCGGCATGGCGCAGCGCGCGGTCGACATGATGTCGCGGCGCGCGAAAAGCCGGTTCACCCAGGGCAGTCTGCTGGCCGACAAGCAGCTGGTCCAGGAATTCGTCGCCGACTCCTACACCGAGCTGACCCCATTTCGGCTGACGGTGCTGCACGCGGCGTGGCTGATCGACAACGGCGACGAGCGCGCGGCCCGCGCCGAGATCGGCGTCTGCAAGATCCTGGCGTCACAGGTCCTCAAATCCATTGCCCTGCGTGCGATTCAGGTGCACGGCGCGCTGGGGCTCACCGACCAGCTGCCGCTGGTCAACGTGCTGCTCGGCGGGATCGCGCTCGGCCTGGCGGACGGCCCGACCGAGGCGCACAAGGTCAACCTGGCCCGGATGTTGCTCAAGGGTTACGACGCCGAGGACGGCGACTGGCCCAGCGAGATGCTCGACGTGCGCCGCGATGCCGCCCGGGAGAAGTACGGCACGCTGGTGGGTCGCGTTCCGGCGCTTCCTGATTCGCCGTGAGCAATCGAGTCACCGCGGCCGTCGAGCGCGCGCTCGACGATCGCCAGCGGGAGGCCACCGAGGAGGTGGAACGCATTCTGGCGGCGGCGGTGCGGGTGATGGAACGCGTCGCCCCCGAGCCGCCCCGGGTCAGCGACATCGTCGCCGAGGCCGGCTCGTCGAACAAGGCGTTCTACCGGTACTTCGCCGGCAAGGACGAGCTGATCCTGGCCGTGATGGAACGCGGTGTGGCGATCGTCGTGTCCTACCTGCAGCACCAGATGGCCAAGGAGTCCGCGCCGCGGGACAAGATCGCGCGCTGGATCGAGGGCACGCTGGCGCAGGTCGCCGAGCCCGACCTGATCCGGAAGAGCCGCGCCGCGGCCGGTCAGATGTCGGCCGGCACCAATTGGCGTACGGTCGACCAGGAGATGATGTGGCCGCTACGGGATCTGTTAATGGAACCCGTTGCGGCGCTGGGTAGTAGCGATGTGGAGCGCGACGTCGAGGCGGTGTTCTGCTGCACGGCGGCGACGATGCGGCGCTACATGGGTTCGGCGAGCCGACCCGGCTCCGGCGATATCGCACACGTGGTTCGGTTCTGTCTCAACGGTCTGGGAGTCAATTGATGCGCGCTGCTGTCTGTCATGCCTACGGCACTCCGGAAGATCTGGTGATCGAGGACGTCGACCCGCCGGTTCCCGCACCGGGCCAGGTGCTGGTGCGGGTGCACGCCGCGGCGGTCAATTTCCCCGACGTGCTGTTCATTGCGGGCAAGTATCAGGTCAAGATCCCGCCGCCGTTCATACCGGGCAACGAGATCGCCGGCGAGGTGATCGCCGCGGGCGAGGGCGCGCGATTCAGCCCCGGACAGCGCGTCGCCGGTACCACGTTCGGTGCGTTCGCCGAGCAGGCGCTGCTGGACGCGAGCCAGGCCGTGCTCGTGCCCGACGACGCCGACTTCGCCTCGGCCGCGGCCTTCGGCGTGACCTACCGCACCGCGTATTACGCGCTGCGCTCGACCGCCGCTGTCCGAGAAGGTGATTGGGTCGTGGTGCTGGGCGCCGCGGGCGGCGTGGGGCTGGCCGCGGTCGATCTGGCGGTCGCGATGAAGGCCCGGGTCCTGGCGGCGGCGTCGAGCCCGGAGAAGCTCGAGCTGTGCCGGCAGCGGGGCGCCGAGGCCACCGTCGACTACGACCAAGAGGACCTGAAGACCCGCATCCGCGAACTGACCGGCGACGCTGCCCGCGTGGTCCTGGACCCGGTTGGTGGGTCCTACTCGGAGCCCGCCCTGCGCGGGCTCGCGCGCGGTGGAACCTTCGTCACCCTGGGCTATGCGGCGGGCACCATCCCGAAGATCCCGCTCAATCTCGTGATGCTGAAAGATATTCGCGTGCGCGGCATGGAGATCCGCACCTTCGCGACTGACTACCCCGACGAGGCCGTCCGCGACGATGTAGAACTGGCGCGGATGTTCGCCGACGGCATCGTCCGGCCCTACATCGGCGCGCGGTTCCCGTTGGCGGAAACCGCGGCGGCGCTGCGCTATGTGGCCGACCGCAAGGTGCTGGGCAAAGTGGTGATCGACGTCGCGTGATGGCTTACGGCGTCTCGCGTCTCGGCGCCTCGGCAATCTCGGTGCGCCCCGAAACCTACGGCGTGACGATGTCGAAGTCCGGCTTCGGCCGGTCCAGCGCGCCGATCAGCGACTGAAGGGCCGACTCGTCGCCGGAGAGCTCGAGCCCGGGCGAGCTGAAGTCGCCAAAAGCCGCCTGCAGCAGCCGAACCTTGTTGGCCAGCTTGAGCGTAACGCTCGCCGAGGCGAAGTCCGGCGGGAGCTCGCGGTAGACCAGCACGCCGTTGCGCAGGGTGAGCCGGTAGTTCGCGCCCGAATCTTCGAATGAAAAATCGAAGGCAAGGTCGAGGTCCCAGCTGCGGGGCCCGTTGACCGCGATCGCGAGGCTGTCGAAGATCTGCTCCGGTGACAGCTGAGAGATCATGGTCGACGACGTGACCTGCCCCGCGGTGCCGAAGTTGCCCTCGCGCAGTTCGGTCGCCCCGCTCATGAAGAAGTTTCGCCACGTCGCGTTTTCGGCGCCATACGACAGCTGCTCCAGGGTGTCGGCGTAGAGCGCGCGCGCCACCGCATGGTCGCTGTCGGTGAACATCGCGTGATCCAATAGTGTCGCCGCCCAACGGAAATCGCCGGAGTCGAACGCCGACTGGGCCAGCTCGACGACGCGGTCGATGCCGCCCATCGCCTCGACATAGCGGGGGGCCAGGGCCTCTGGGGGATGCGGCCACAGCCGGCCCGGGTTGCCGTCAAACCAGCCCATGTAACGCTGGTAGACGGCCTTGACGTTGTGGCTGACCGAACCGTAATAGCCGCGCGCGTGCCACGCCTGGTCCAGGGCAGGCGGCAGCTGGAACATCTCGGCAATTTCCACACCGGTGTGCCCCTGGTTGAGCAGCCGCAGCGTCTGGTCGTGCAGGTAGGCGTACAGATCCCGTTGCAAACCAAGGAATTCGGCGATGCTGTCGCGGCCCCAGGTCGGCCAGTGGTGGGAGGCGAACACGACGTCGGCGTGTTGGCCGAAGCGGTCGATGGCCTCGGTGAGATAGCCCGACCAGGCGTGCGGGTCGCGAACGAGCGCGCCGCGCAACGTCAGCAGGTTGTGCAGGTTGTGGGTGGCGTTTTCGGCCATGCACAGCGCACGGAAACTCGGGAAATAGAAATGCATTTCGGCGGGCGCTTCGGTTCCCGGCGCCATCTGGAACTCGATCTCCACGCCGTCGATGGTGTGCTTTTCACCGGTTGCCCGGATGTCGATGGTCGGCACGATGATCGCGACCTCGCCGTTGGATGCGGCCTGGCCGAGCCCGCAGCCGACTTGGCCCTGCGGCCCGCGCTCCAACTTGCTGCCGTACATGTACGTCGCGCGGCGGAGCATGGCGGGGCCCGCGTAGACGTTCTCCTGCACGGCGTGTGCGGTGAAGCCTTCCGGCGCAAGCACTGCCACCTTGCCGGCGTCGACGTCGGCCTGCGAGGTGACACCCAGCACGCCGCCGAAATGGTCGACGTGGCTGTGGGTGTAGATCACGGCGACGACGGGACGGTCACCACCACGGTGGGTGCGGTAAAGATCCAGCGCCGCGGCGGCCACCTCGGTGGAGACCAGTGGATCGATGACGATGATCCCGGTGTCGCCCTCGATGAAGCTGATGTTGGAGATGTCGAAGCCGCGGACCTGATAGATGCCGGGCACCACCTCGTAGAGGCCCTGTTTGGCGTTGAGCATCGACTGCCGCCACAGGCTGGGATGCACCGAGGTCGGCGCGGGGCCCTCGAGGAAGGCGTACGAGTCGTTGTCCCACACCACGCTGCCGTCGGCGGCCGTGATGACGCACGGCGAAAGCGCCGCGATGAACCCGCGGTCGGCGTTGTCGAAGTCGGTGGTGTCGTGGAACGGCAGGTCATGGTCACGGTGCGCCGACTCGATGACTGCGGTGGGGGGTTTGTGGTCCACGGCAATACATTGCCATTAACGCACCCTTGCCCGAAAGGACTCGTTGCGAGCGGACCGGTTAACCGGAACGAAACAATTTGCTGCAACCCCTTTTATACGGCCCGGCAAACGCGGCATACTGCCCAGATGGCCCTCCACCCTCGGAGGACCGCTATATCGGGCAAAGGAGCACAGGTGAAGCGTGAACTGACCATCGGGATAGCCGCCGTGGCGATTCTGGCCGCCGGCATTTCCGGCTGTTCGGACAAGAAGTCGAATTCGAGCGGCAACGGGGCTTCGGGCACCACAAGTGCGGCGTCAACCGGAGGTGGCGGGCCGAAGGTGACCATCGACGGCAAGGACCAGAACGTGGCCGGCTCGGTCGTCTGCACAACCGCGGGCGGCAGCGTCAACATCGCGATCGGCGGGGCCGCGACCGGTATCGCCGCCGTCCTGACCGACGCCAACCCGCCCGCGGTGAAGTCCGTGGGGCTGGGCAACGTCAACGGCGTGACACTGGCCTACACCGACGGCACCGGCCAGGGCAATGCCTCGGCGACCAAGAGCGGCAACACCTATAAGATCAGCGGCACGGCCACCGGCGTCGACATGGCCAACCCGATGCAGCCGGTGAACAAGCCGTTCGAAATCAATGTGACCTGCTCTAGCTAACTGATTCAAGAGGTTCCGCGGGCGGTTGCCACCCATTGAGTGGCAACCGCACCGTGAACTCCGTGTGACCCGGTGAGCTGGCCACCGAGATGGTCCCGTTGTGCGCCTTGACAACTGCGGACACGATCGCCAGTCCCAGCCCGGTGCTGCCGCCCTTGCGAGAGCGGGAAGTGTCGCCGCGGGCGAATCGTTCGAATACCTCCGACTGAAGCGCGGTAGGAATGCCCGGGCCGTTGTCGATCACCCGCAACACGCTCTGCGTCGGCTCGGTGCTCAATCTGGTCGTCACGACCGTCCCTGCGCCGGTGTGGATCCGGGCGTTGGCAAGCAGATTGGTCAGCACCTGGTGTAGCCGGGCCGCGTCACCGGTGACCATCACCGGCTCCTCGGGCAGGTCGAGTTCCCACTGGTGATCCGGTCCGGCGACGTGCGCGTCGCTGACGGCGTCCACCGCCAGGCGCGACAGATCGACCGGTTCGCGCTCCAGCGGCTGGGCGGAGTCCAGACGCGCCAGCAGCAGCAGATCTTCGACCAGCCGCGTGATGCGCTCCGTCTCGGAGGCCACCCGGCTCATCGCGTGCGCCACCGCCTCGCGGTCGTCGCCCATGCGCTGGGTGAGTTCGGTGTAGCCGCGGATCGCGGCCAGCGGGGTGCGCAGCTCGTGGCTGGCGTCGGCGACGAACTGGCGCACCCGGGTCTCGCTGGCCTGCCGCGCCTCCAGCGCCGCCGCGACGTGGTCCAGCATCCGGTTGAGCGCCGAGCCGAGCTGGCCCACCTCGGTCGACGGGTTGGCGTCCCCCTCCCGAACCCGCACCGGCAGTTCGACTTCGCCGCGGGATAGCGGCAGGTCGGCGACCTTGCGCGCGGTTGCGGCGACGCGACGCAGCGGGGCCAGCGCCCGTCGGATGATCACCAACCCGGCGATGGTCGCGGCGGCCAGCGCGACGGCCGTCACGATCCCGAAGATCACCAGCATCCGCACCGACGTGGCGTCGACGTCACTCATCGACAGACCGGTCACGATCAGGTCGCCGCCGCGCCGGCTGGGCGCGGCCACCACGCGGTAGCGGCCCAGGCCGTCGAGATCCAGCGTCGTCGGATTGCGGCTGCCCGAGATAGCCGCAAGCTGAGACTGGGCCTTGTCGCTCAACGCGGCCCGGGTGCCGCTACTGGTCAGATAGCCGGCGTCGACCGTCGTGCCCTCGCTGACCACGGCGGCCACCATCCCCGCCGGCTGGCCGGGGGCGTCGAGAAAGCGCGGGCCGGGGCCCGGGCGCGGATAGTTGGAATGCTCGTGATGCCACCCCGGCCGATTCGGTTCGGGATACATCAGCGCCGAGCGATACGAGGCCGCCCCGAGCTGCGTATCGAGCTGCTTCATCAAGTTCTGGTTGAGCGCGAGTTCTGTTGCCGCCGTGATCCCGATGCACACCAGGGCGAGCACGACGAGCTGCCCGACCAGAAGCCGAAGCCGAAGCGACCAGACTCGCCGTGACTTAGCGGGCTGGCTTGAGGACATAGCCCGCACCGCGCAGCGTGTGGATCATGGGCTCGCGACCATTGTCGATCTTCTTGCGAAGGTACGAGATGTACAACTCGACGATGTTGGACCGACCGCCGAAGTCGTAGCTCCACACACGGTCGAGGATCTGCGCCTTGCTCAGCACTCGCTTGGAGTTGCGCATCATGAACCGCAGCAGCTCGAATTCGGTGGAGGTCAACGAGATTGGCTCGCCGGCGCGGGTCACCTCATGGCTGTCCTCATCGAGCACCAGGTCGCCGACGACGAGTTGCGCGCCGCTGTCGACGGTCGTCACGCCGGTGCGGCGCAACAGCGCCCGCAGCCGCAGCACGACTTCTTCGATGCTGAACGGTTTGGTGACGTAGTCGTCGCCGCCCGCGGTCAACCCGGCGATGCGGTCTTCGATCGCATCCTTGGCCGTCAGCAACAGCACGGGCAGCTGGGGATTCTCTTCGCGCAGTTTATGTAAGACGTCGAGGCCGCTCATGTCGGGGAGCATCACGTCGAGCACCACCACGTCGGGCCGCTGAGCGCGGGCCGAGGCGATTGCCGACGATCCGTCGCAGGCGGTCGCGATGTTCCAACCTTCATAGCGCAGTGCCATCGACACCATCTCGGCCAGCACGGACTCGTCATCGACCACAAGCACATTGATCGGGTTGCCGTCCGCGCGGCACATGACAACTCGCTCTACTGAGGTCCGGGGCTGCGTCGTCACACCTTCAAGTATCCGCGCGTTACTGGGCCGCCGCTATGACATTTCTATGCGTGTCCTGTGAAAAAGGTGGCGTGCCTGCTGAGCAGGCACGCCACCTTCATTTCAAGCTGCTGGCGTTAGTACCAGTACCGCCTTCCGCCCACCGGACGGCCCACCGAGCCAAGGATCCACAGGATCGCCCCGATGACGAGCAGGACGATGCCGATCGTCCACAACAGAGGGATCGCGAAGATATATCCGAGGATGAGCAAGACAACGCCTAAGACGACCATGACGCCTTCCTTTACATGAGATGAGCTAGGCCACTGGGCATCGAACTAGGCTGCGGCACATGGCAATCCTTGACTTTCGGGTTGACTCCCCCGTAATTCAAGGGCCCTGCGACCACAGTTAGCGCGATGTTTCCCGCTGTGACGCAATCGGTTTGCCCAGTCTTGAAGTAGTCGCGCTGCCACGCCGCGAAGACTCCAATGAGCAGCCACACCAAGACGATCGCGCCGATCATTCCGCGACCACGCATCGTGACCTCCGTTGTGTTTCGAGAACTGACATTCCCGTGGCCTAGCGATACCCATTGGACTCATGTCTAAACCTCGCTCGCAAACTCCGAGCCGACCGAATCGGCGACCCCTGGTCGCCCTCGTTCCGTTACTGGTCAAGGAGTTTGGCCAGTAGCGCGGTCAGCCGTTTCCGCTCGCTGGAGGTCAGCCGATCGGTCATCGGGGCCAGCAGATCACCGATGTCGACGATGACGCGCGTCTCCATGCGCCGCGCCTCCGCGGTGAGGCTGACCCGCACCGAACGAGCGTCGGCGGTGTCGGGGGTTTTGCGCACCAGCCCACGCTGAACCGCGCGGTCGATCAGCCCGCTGACCGTCGAGCGCTCCAGCCCGAGGTACGCCGCCAGCTCCGCCATCGCCGGTTCGCGATCGCGCAGGATCCCCAGCATCCGGAGCTGCGTCAGCGACATGTCCTGTTCGGCCGCAACGCGACTCAACGCCGCGATCACCGTGAACGACGTCTGCACCAACCCGTCCCTGAGGTCGTCCATCGCATCCATGCTGGAGATCATAGCTTGAAATAGTTCGTAACACCATCTAAATTAGTTCGTGTTACCATCTAAATCCTTAGTCCGAGGAGCCCCGCCATGTACGCCGCCGTCGTCACCAGCTTTGACAGCCCACCCGCCTACCGGGAATTCCCTACCCCCATGCCGCGGACCGGCGACGAGCTGATCCTCGATGTCGTCGCATCCGGCCTGCACCGGCGGGTGCGCTCGCAGGCCGACGGCTCGCACTACACCAGCTCGGGCGAGCTTCCCCTGGTCCCGGGCATCGACGGCGTGGGACGGGGACCCGACGGCACGCTGCGCTACTTCGTGCTGCCCGATACGACGATGGGCGCGATGGCCGAGCAGACCGTGATCGACCAGCGCCGCAGCGTAGTGCTGCCGCAGGGTGCCGACCCCATCCTGGTGGCGGCGGCCATGAATCCGGTGATGTCGTCGTGGATAGCCCTGCGCCGGCGCATCGCCTTCGAGCCGGGCCAGTCCGTCCTGGTCCTGGGCGCCACCGGGAGCTCGGGCCGGATGGCCGTCCAGGTCGCCAAGCGTCTCGGAGCCGGCCAGGTGATCGGCGCCGGGCGCGACGCTCAGCGGCTAGCCGCCGTCGGCGACCTGGGAGCCGACACCACGGTCCGGATCGACAACGCCGCTGCGGTAGGCGAACTCGCCGGAGTGGCGCGCGATGTCGATGTCGTCATCGACTACCTGTGGGGTCCGATCACGGCCGACCTGATGGCCGGTATCGCCCGCAACCGTACCGATCAAGGAAAGCCGCTGGCCTGGATCGAGATCGGCTCGGTCGCCGGCGCGACGGCCGAAATCCCCTCCGCCGCACTGCGAGCCATGCGCCTACAGGTCGTCGGCAGCGGACAAGGATCCGTCCCCACTCGCGACATTCTGGCCGAACTACCCGACCTTGCCACCGAAATCAGCGGCGGCGACTTTCAGCTCGATGCGCGGCCCGTTCCTCTCGCCGATGTCGAATCCGCTTGGGGCGAAACCGAATCAAGCGAGAGGATCGTGTTCACGCCTTAGCGCGTGCGGAGACGAATTGGGTGGGCGGCATCGCGTCCTCGGCCCCCGGCGGGATGGTGCGGTTGTAGCGGGCCATCAGCTCCGGGAAGCTGAGCGACAAGACAGCCCAGCCGCGCTCGCGCAGCCAGCTGTCGACCGGGGTGCGCTTCTCCGGGTACCAGAGTTCGTCGAAATCCGTTATCTCGGTATCAATCAGCTTCGCCGCCGTCGCCCGGATGCGCTGATTGTCCTCGCGCTGTCGCCGCACCTTCTCGGGATCGTTGAATCCCTCACCCGGCACGTTGGAAGCCAGCCAGCTGCCCGGGGCGCTGAGGGAGACGATGCGCTCGAACAACAGGTCCTGGGCCTCGGCCGGCAAATAACGCACCAGCCCCTCGGCCGACCAGGCGCTGGGCGCCGACGGATCAAACCCGGCTTCCTGCAACGCCTTCGGCCAATCCTGGCGCAGGTCTATCGCGATGTTCACCAGCCGCGCCTTCGGGCTGGCGCCGTGCTCACGCAGCGTGGTGCCCTTGAAGTCCAGCACCTTGGGCTGGTCCAGCTCGTAGACCACCGTGCCGTCGGGCCACGGCAACCGCCAGCTACGGGAGTCCAGGCCGGACGCCAGGATCACCACCTGCCGCACCCCCGCGTCGGCCGCGCCGAGGAAGAACTCGTCGAAGAACGCCGTGCGGGTCGCCATGAAGTCGACCATCAGCTGGAGCCGGTTCTGCACGTCCGGTTCGCTCTCGATCAGCTTGGCCTTCAGTGCGGGGTCCGCGTAGACCGTCCACATCCCTTCGCCCACGGCGTCCAGGAACACCCGGGCGAACGGGTCGCTGATGAGCGGGTTCTCGCTCTCGGTTTCCGCGGCTCGGGCCGCGGCGACGCCAAGCGCGGTGGCCCCCACGCTTTGAGTGATGTCCCAGGAATCGTCATCGGTACGCGGCATCGCTACTTACCTCCAGCCTGATAGTCGGTTGCGTTCACTATTCTTCCAGGGCCGAGCTCCAGCGGCTTGCCACGGGCAGGGCTTGGGCGGCGACCTGCTGTTTCCGCCCGCAGAGTAGGTTCACACCACGTGGAGCAGGTGGACTTAGCAGCCGTCGCGGAATGGATGTCTCAGCAGGGGCTGGGCGAGGGACTACTGGAGGACGTCGCCGCCGTCACCGGTGGCACGCAGAACGTCATGCTGCGGTTCACCCGGTCGGGCCGGCCCTACGTGCTGCGGCGCGGGCCGCGCCACCTGCGGCCCCGCAGCAACAGCGTGATCCTGCGGGAGACCAAAGTCCTTGCTGCACTGGCCGGTTCGGACGTGCCACATCCCCGCCTGATCGCCGCGTGCGACGACACGAGCGTGCTCGGTGACGCCGTCTTTTACCTGATGGACCCGGTGGACGGATTCAACGCCGGCGAGGGCCTGCTGCCGCTGCACGCGGGCGACGCCGGTATCCGGCACGGCATGGGCCTGTCGATGGCCGAGTCGCTGGCCAAGCTGGGCGCCATCGACCACGTGGCCGTCGGTCTCGCCGACTTCGGCAAACCGGACGGCTTCCTGGAACGCCAGGTGCCGCGCTGGTTGTCGGAGCTCGAGTCCTACAACGAGTACGAGGGCTATCCCGGGCCGGAGATCCCGGGGATCGAGGAGGTGTCGGCCTGGCTGGAACGCCACCGGCCCACCAGCTGGTTCCCGGGCATCATGCACGGCGACTACCACGCCGCCAACGTGATGTTCTCGCGCACGGGGCCCGACGTCGTCGCCATCGTCGACTGGGAGATGTGCACGATCGGCGACCCGCTGCTGGACCTGGGCTGGCTGCTGGCCACCTGGCGCCAGGCGGACGGGACCGCGGTGTTCAGCCACGCCCTGGGCGGGCAGGAGGGGTTGGCCAGCACCGACGAGCTCTTCGCGCGCTACGCCGAAAACACCACGCGCGACCTGTCCCACATCACCTGGTACACCGTGCTCGCCTGTTTCAAGCTGGGCATCGTGATCGAGGGGACGCTGGCGCGTGCCTGCGCCGGCAAGGCTGAGAAGGAAGTCGGAGATCAGCTGCACGCGGCCACGGTGCACCTGTTCGAGCGGGCGCTGCGCATGATCGACGGCGAGTAATCCCTAACTGCCCGAAGGCACTTCGGCGAAACCGGGTTCGCCCGCGTCCGCCACGGAGTTGAACCGGTAGCGCGTCACCAGACTCTCGTTGATCTCCTGGATCGCGCTGTCGGGCAGCGTGGTCACGTCGAAGTTCTCGCGAATGCGCGCGGGGTTGACCGATCCGGTGAGAACGGCACTGCCGCGCTGGATGCCCCACGCCAAAAGCACTTGCGCGGGGGTCTTTCCGAACCGCTCCGCCATCGACACCACGAGCGGGTCGTCGAGCAGCCGCGGCTCCAGCGCGTGCCCGAGCGACGCGAACGCCAGCAGGACGATGTCCTGTTCGGTCAGGTACTCGTTGAGTTCCCATTGCGGGTGGTAGGGGTGCGACTCGACCTCCACGACCGCCGGCTTGATCCGGGCGGTGTTCACCACGCGGCGGGTGGTATCGACGTCGATGTCGGACAGGCCGATCGCCTTCGTAAGTCCTTCGTCGACAAGGCTTTCCATCGCCGCCCACGTCTCCTCCAGCGTGACCCCGTCGTCGCGGATGACGGCGCCGTGCACGTCGCGCGGGTCCTGGTCGTCGCCCGGCTTGAAGGCGAACGGCGTGTGCACCAGATACAAGTCGACCGCGTCGACCCCGAGCCTGCCGAGGCTGGCCTGCAGCGCGGGGCGAACCCGTTCGGGTCGATGGTTGTTGTTCCACAGCTTCGTGGTCACGAACAGGTCGTCGCGCCGGACCTTGCCTTCGGCGAACAACTCTTTGAGCGCCGCTCCGACCTCCGCCTCGTTACGGTATCGCTCGGCGGCATCGAGATGGCGGAAGCCCTCCTCGACCGCGACCTTGACCGCAGCTCGTGTCTTGGTGTTGTCCGAAAGCGACGTCCCGAAGCCGAGGGCGGGAATCTCACCGCCGCCGTTGTTCAGGGCTAGCTTGCGCTGATTCGGGTTGATGATCTGTGTCATGGCAGCGTCCTTAGGTCGTGATCATAATAGATGACCAGTCGTCTAATTAACAAGTGTGACGGCGGACGAATTCCGGCCCGGTCAGGGTCAGCGCAGCAGGGCCGGGATGGTGACGGCTTCGAACCGGTCGTAAGGCGCGCGGCTGCGGGTCACTTTCCCGCGCAGGGCGGCGCCCTCCCATGCCTCGATCAGCAGGGCGGCGAGCTTCCCGGCGTCGAGGTCGTCGCGGATGCCGTCGGGGCCGCCCTGGCCCGAGCGCACGCACGCCGTCAACGCCTCGTTCCAGCCGTCGAGAATGCTCAGGAGCTCGGCGCGGACCGCCTCGCTCGAGCCGCCGAGTTCGAGGGACAAGTTGCCGATCAGGCAACCGAGCAGAAAGTCGCCGGCCTCATGGTCGTCCGCGAGCGCATGGAAGAAGCGGCCGATCCGCTCGCGCGCCGCGTCGTCATCCCCCAGGATCGGGACGAGCCGGGCCTCGATATCGGACCAATAGTGTTCGAGGATCGCCGCACCGAACGCCTCTTTACTAGGGAAATACGCGTAGAACGATCCCTTGGGCACACCGGCCGCGCCGGTGACGTCCTTGACTCCGGTGGCGGCGAATCCGTGCGCGTGCACCAGGGCGAGGCCCGCGTCGAGCAGGCGGCGGCGCACCTCAGGATTCGGCGGGCGCGGCATGAAATCGATAATAACCGACTGGTCACTTATATGGCCGGTTGACGCCGACCCACTAGCATCGCGGTCGTGCCGTCCAATCCAGAGAATCGCGACTTCTACTCCGAGCACACCCAGCCTGCGAACTACGGCGGGGGCGATTACGACTCCGAACCCCCCGAGCCGGAGACGCCGTGGTACCGGCGCCCGGTGGCGCTGATCGTGGCCGGCGGGGCCGGGGCGGGCCTGCTCGCCCTGCTGGTGGCCGGCGCGTACGTGCTGCTGAGCAAGCCGAGCGAGGGTCCCGCGCCGGCGCCGACAACCACGTCCGCCCCCGCCGCGACGACCACCACCGCGGCGGAGCCCACGCGGCACCACCCGTCAGGAGGCGGCGGTGGCGCGGACACTCCTCCACCCCAAACGGTCACCGAGACGGCCCCGCCGCCGAGCACCGACACCCCCACGACGACGGTCCCGACGACCACCGCTGCCCCGAGCACGGAAACCAGCACGGTGACTCAGACCGTGACGGTGCCGACGCGGCGACCGTTCCAGCCCCGCCCGTAGCCACAGCTCACCCGCGGCGACCCAGGTAAGGTCGAAGCCGTGGCAACGGCGTCGGAGAAAAATCCGGAACCCAAGGGCCTGGTCGACTCGATCGGGCGCGGCCTGGCGCGCCTGCGAGAGACCCGCCTGGATCTGCAGACCACTCCCCTGCGCGAGATGCGGCTGGAGCTGCAGATCGTGTTCTTCGCGATCAAGACGCCGCTGGGCGCGGGCACGACCGTGCGGATCCCCGCGCTGGTGATGCTGCGTCGGGTGGGATCTTCGGACCTCGGCCAGCTCAATGGCGGTCCGGTTCAGGACGACAACTAGCGGACGAGTTCGCTCCGTCGCTCAATTACCTGGCTTGCGAAGTCAAGCATCTGGTCAAGGCTCGAGAACATTGCGAAGGCATCCACGATCGCCTCATCAGCACCGGACCCGGCGAGGCGCTCGAGCCTGTCGGTGACCGACTCGACGGACGTGCCCGGTTCGAGGTTGATCCGCATGGCCGTCTTCAGCGCGTCAGGATCGCGGCCGGCGTCCTGCGCCGCCCGCCGCGCAATCGACCACAAGTGGTCGGTGACGTCAGCCTGCAGCCCCTCGACCCCAAGCCAGCCGACGCCGCTGCGGCCCACCCGGCGCATCGCGGCCTCGCTGGCACCGCCGATCCAGATCGGCGGACCGCCGGGCTGGACTGGGCGCAGGTCGGCATGGACCGGCGGCAGCGAGAAGAACTCGCTGTTCCAGGACACTGGGGTGGTCGTCCACCACTCGCGCAGGAACGCCAGCAGGTCATCGAGCATCCGCCCCCGTCGGCGCCAGTCCGCGCCGCGGGCGATGTCGTGTTCGTCCTTCATCCACCCGACGCCCACGCCGACGTCGAGGCGGCCTTCGCTGAGCACGTCGAGCGTGGTCAGCAGCCGGGCCAGGTGCACCGGCTCGTAGTAGAACGTGCTGAGCGTGCTGGCGTTGAGCCGCATCCGAGTCGTCGCGGTTGCGGCGACCGTCCATAGCAGCACCGGATCGAGGTAGCGGGTCATCTGCGCCGGGTACGGCTGCTCCTTGCCCGGATAGGTGCTGTGCATATCGACCGGTGTGACCAGGCGATCGCCGACCCACAGCGAGTCGTAGCCGAGGTCCTCGAGTGCGCGGCAGAACGCGCTCAGAGCAGTCGCGCTGCTGATAGCGGGCCCGACGATGGGAAGTGCGAAACCAAGCTTCATCGCGAGAATCCTTTCGATGATTCATCAACCATTATTTGGAGCGCACGGCGCCCCTGTCCGTACACGGCCGGGACCGGAAGCGGTGCGGGTCAGGCGGGAACGCTGGCGCCGAGGGCGAAGTCGTAATTGCCCACCCCGTGGCTGGCGAGACCCATCATGACCAGGCCCGTTCCTTCCAGCCAGTGCGCCATGTTCAGGCCCCCGACGTCGAGCGGACGCAGCCCCAGGCTCTCGATGAACTCGGCCACGCTCGCCTTGGCACGCGCGTCGTCGCCGGCCATGAAGACGTCAAGCGGCCGGCCCTGGGACAGCACAGCACCGAAGATGGTGTTGAACGCCTTCACCACGCTGGCGCTGGCCGGTCCGGCCTTCGCGACTTCCTGCGCGACCGAGGTGTCGTCGGGGATGGCCAGCCCGTCGGCCGTGGGATTGAAGGGGTTGCTGATGTCGACGATGACCTTGCCCGCGAGGGCGTCTCCGTACTGGTCGATGACCGGAACGACGTTGGCGTACAACACGGAAACGATGACGATGTCCCCCGTGGGAACGGCGCCGAACTCTCCCGTTGTGGCGCTGCCGCCGAGGGCCTCGGCCAGGTCGGCGGCCTTGGCCGGATCGCGGCCAATGACCTCGACGACGTTGCCGCCCGCTACCGCCAGCGCGCCGATGGTGCGAGCCATGTTCCCGGTGCCGATGATGCTGATGCTGCTCATGAGGTGTCCCGTCTAGGTTGGAAAGGTTGACATCTCAACCGTATGTTGTGTTTGTTGATGCGTCAACCAATCGGGTAGGATGGCAGCTGATGGAACCGAACTGGCTGAGCCCTCCTGAAGACCGCGCCTGGCGGGCCTTCCGGCACGCGCATCATCAGCTCGACGTGCACCTGAGCCGGGGCCTGCAGAAATCGGGCCTGTCCGGCGCCGATTACGAGATCCTGGCGGTGCTCTCGTCTCACGACGGGGACCGCATGCCAGCCCGCGACCTGTGCAACACGCTGGGCTGGGAGAAGAGCCGCGTCTCTCATCAGGTGCGGCGCATGCAGCAGGACGGGCTGATCTGCCGCGAGCCCAACCCCGACGACGCCCGCAGCACGATGGTTTGCCTGCTGCCGGCCGGCCGCGCCGCCATCGAGAAGGCCGCGCCCCGGCACGTGGAGGACGTCCGCCGGAACTTTGTCGACCTACTCTCCCCGGCTGAGCTGGAGATGCTCGCCGCCCTCAACGAACGAGTCCTGCGGCACCTCAGTGAAGACAACGACGCCGAAGGCGAGCCCTCGTCAGCCAGGGGGTCTTGATCGGGCCGTCTGATCCGGGCAACCGACCGGGTGTGCGAAAGTGAGTGCGCCCGAAGGGATTCGAACCCCCAACCTTCTGATCCGTAGTCAGATGCTCTATCCGTTGAGCTACGGGCGCCTAGTTCTTCAGTTGTATCCCCGAAGGGATTTGTGCGCGGAGGCGAGAGGATTTGAACCTCCGGTCCCCTTTAAGGGGGACAACTCATTAGCAGTGAGTCCCATTCGGCCGCTCTGGCACGCCTCCCTTGGACTTCCTGAGGGTACCGGACGCTTGGCGGGCGTCCGGGAACCGCCGGAGGGATAGCGTACACAGCGACGGCATATGCTGTCGAAGTGACTGCCCGCCTACGGCCGGAGCTGGCCGGGCTGCCAGTTTACGTCCCCGGTAAGACGGTGCCCGGCGCGATCAAACTGGCCAGCAACGAAACGGTATTCGGCCCTCTTCCCAGCGTGCGCGCAGCCATCGAGCACGCCACCGACATCGTCAACCGCTACCCCGACAACGGCTGCGTGGCGCTCAAGGCGGCGCTCGCCGAACACATCGATTCGGGCTTCACGCCCGAGAACATCGCCGTCGGCTGCGGGTCGGTCAGCCTGTGCCAGCAGCTCATCCAGATCACCTCCGCGGTGGGCGACGAGGTGATCTTCGGCTGGCGCAGCTTCGAGCTGTACCCACCGCTGACGCAGGTCTCCGGCGCCACCGCGATCAAGGTGCCGCTGACCGCCCACACCTTCGACCTGTACGCGATGCTCGCCGCGGTCACCGAACGGACGCGGCTGATCTTCGTCTGCAACCCCAACAACCCGACCTCGACCGTCGTCGACCCCGACGCGCTGTCCCGCTTCATTCAGGCCGTTCCGTCGCACATCGTGATCGCCATCGACGAGGCCTACGTGGAGTACATCCGCGACGGCCTGGCGCCCGACAGCCTGGGCCTGACCCGGGCGCACCCCAATGTCGTTGTGCTGCGGACATTTTCGAAGGCGTACGGCCTGGCTGGGCTGCGCATCGGCTACGCGATAGGCCACCCCGGGCTGATCACCGCGCTCGATCAGGTCTACGTGCCGTTCACGGTGTCGAGCCTCGCGCAGGTAGCCGCGATCGCGTCGCTGCAGGCCGCCGACGAACTGCTGGCGCGCACGGACGCGCTGGTGGCCGAGCGCACCCGGGTCGCCGACGGGCTGCGCGACGCCGGGTTCACCTTGCCACCGGCGCAGGCCAACTTCGTGTGGCTGCCGCTGGGATCGCGCACACCGGATTTCGTCGCCGCGGCCGCCGATGCTGGAATTGTGGTGCGCCCCTACGGCACCGACGGCGCCCGGGTCAGCATCGGGGCGCCCGACGAGAACGACGTCCTGCTGGAATTCGCCCGTAGCTGGATTGTGAGGAGTAACGAATGAGCCTGGCCCGCAAGCACTTTACTGAATTCAAAGAGCGCGACAGCGTTGCCGATGCCGAGCTCGACGACTACTGGGCGACGCTCGAGCCCGCGACGATCGAAGGCATGATCGGCGAATGGAAGGGCGGGGACTTCGCGACCGGACATCGAGCCACTGGCTTCATGCAAGAGCTTGGCTGGTTCGGCAAGACCTTCAAGAGTGCCCGCGACGCGCAACCGCTGGTGTGCCTCGACGCCGACGGGAACAAGTATTCCAACGTGGAGTACATGAACGGTGAGGCCAGCCTGTGGCTGGAGGACTTCCGCGGCGAGGTCACCGCGACGATGGTCTACGACGGCAGGCCCGTGCACGACCACTTCAAGAAGATCGACGACGACGCCGTGATGGGCATCATGAACGGTAAGGGCGTGCGGGACAAGGGCCGCTACTACTACTTCTACCTGGAGCGGGTCTAGCGCTCAGGCCGGCGAGAATGGCAGCTCGGACTTCGAACATATTGCCCGCGGCTACGTATCTTGATTCCTTTCCGAGCGGCAGCTTTACCGCGCGTAGGGGTCGGTGATCTCGCGGAGTTGAGCCAGAATCTGGCTCAACACCGTGAAGTTGCGGGTGCCCAGGTATGCCTTCCACTCCGAGTGGATCTCGTCGAGTGTCGCCGCGACTACCTCGACCGCCCGCCGGCCGCGTTGCTCGATCACGATCAATCGGGCGCGGCCATCCGCGGGATCGGGCTCCCGACGGACATAGCCCAAACTTTCGAGTTGATCGACCAGCACGCCCGCGCTTTGCTTGCTCATTTGTGCCTGTTCAGCAAGGTCCGTCAGGCGCGAACCATCCGGTGCGATGCGTTGAAACACGCGGCACTGAGCCAGGGTCCAGTCGTCGAATCCGGCATCTCGGAGCGCCCGGAAAATCCGGTCTTCGGTGTACCGGTACGGGATGAACAACAACACCCCTAGATCAATCCGCTGCTCGTCGTCCACGCTGCCCTCGGCTCCATCTGCCCACTTGATCCCACGAGATTGACGCCTCATATCCGCCGTGACATCACCGAACTCGATCGCAGCCGACCCCCGGCGCGCAGAGGGTCACAGTAGTAATCACTTCTGACCAATATACGCGACAGACAGCGTGCTTCCACTGCTACCCATTGACAATAGTCAGTAATATTGACTACAATCGTCAATGATCCTGACGTTCTGCCGGCAACGGCGGGCGGCTTCGCCATGTGTCCGCAAGACGTACCGGTGACCGACCATGTCCTCGTCATTTCTAAAGAAAGCGGAGCTACCGTGAAGTTTCTTGTCCTAGGAGCAACCGGGCGTACCGGTGTCCACTTCGTCAACAAAGCGCTCGACCAAGGCCATCAGGTCACCGCCCTCGTTCGAAGGGCCGACGTGATCCTTGACCCGCGCGCTCAGATCGTCAGCGGTGACGTCACCGAGGCTGCTGTGATCGCCGCGGCAGCCCGAGGGCATGATGCGGTCATCAGCACCCTCGGAGTCGAAAGCATCCGCAATACCCCAACGCTGATCACAGACACCGTTCGGGCCGTCATCGCGTCCGCGAAAACATCGGGTGTTGACCGGTTCGTGATTGTGTCCGCATTCGGAGTCGGAGATTCCCTCGCCAAGGCGTCGTTCCTGGCTAGCCTGATATTTCGCACTGCGCTGCGCAAAAAATATCAAGACAAAGCCGCATCCGAAGTGCTGTTGAAAGCCAGCGGCCTGAAATGGACCCTCGAATATCCCGGGGCGCTGAACGACGGGGTCGGCAGACGTTACGCCGCGGTCGCGCTCGAGGACGTCACGACCCTGCCGATCCTCCCCTCAACCTCTCGCGCAAACGTCGCCGACTTCCTCCTCCACTCCGCCGTGGAAAACAAATTCATCCGTCAAGTAGTCGTCGTCACCGACACCAAATAGGTCACTCCACACGCCCGGCGGCCCCGGCTTAGCCGGCCGGGTTGCGGCCGGTGAACGCGACGAGCTGATCCAGCGCGCGGGCGTCGGCGGGTACGTCGACCGGATCGTCGAACCCGGCACCGCCGCGGAACTCCGGCCTGATGATGTCGCGGGCGAGCGCGAGCACGTACTCCGACAGCGATCGGGGGCATCGACGTCGCGACCGACGGCTTTGCCGTAATCCCAAGCGTGGACCAGTAATTCGATCGAGAAGACGCCGCATGCCGTCCTGGCGGGCATCTGCGTCTTGCCGAACGGCACGCTGCCGTCCAGGCCGTGGCGGTGCCAGGCGTCCAGGGCGGGGCGGGCGGCAGGACAACCTGGCGCTCCACCGAATCGTCCGGATCGCGCTCCGGCAGCTCCGCGCCCACCATGCCGCCGATGGCCGTGATCGAGTTCAGCAGGTGCTCGGTCAATTTCGCCACGTCGAACTCCGAGCACGGCGTCGGGCGGGACTTGTCGTCCTCGGCGATGGTGTGCAGCACATGCTGCAGCACGCCGAGCGAATCCTCGGCGCTGTGCAGCTCGTCGCTGGGCGGTGAATCTGGTCCGGGTCGCAGATCTGAGGGCATATCTGCCACGCTACGGTCTGCGATATGGGCGCAACATACGAATCTGTCTCCGTCGAAATCAAAGACCAGGTTGCCCAGGTGACGTTGATCGGACCGGGCAAGGGCAACGCGATGGGGCCCGCGTTCTGGTCGGAGCTGCCCGCGCTGTTTGAAGAGCTGGACGCCAACCCCGAGGTGCGGGCCATCGTGCTGACGGGGTCGGGCAAGAACTTCAGCTACGGCCTGGACGTGCCGGCGATGGGCGGCTCGTTCACCCCGCTGCTGTCCGGCGACGCGCTGGCCGGTCCGCGCGCGGTCTTCCACCGCGAGGTCAAGCGGATGCAGGGCGCGATCACCGCCGTCGCCGATTGCCGGACCCCGACCATCGCCGCGATCCACGGCTGGTGCATCGGCGGCGGCGTCGACCTGATCTCGGCCGTCGACATCCGCTACGCCAGCGCCGACGCCAAGTTCTCGGTGCGTGAGGTCAAGCTCGCCATCGTCGCCGACGTCGGCAGCCTCGCCCGCCTGCCGCTGATCCTCAACGACGGGCACCTGCGCGAGCTCGCGCTGACCGGCAAGGACATCGACGCCGCCCGCGCCGAGAAGATCGGACTGGTCAACGACGTCTACGCCGACGCCGACGCCACGCTGGCCGCCGCGCACGCAACCGCCGCCGAGATCGCCGCGAACCCGCCGCTGACCGTGCACGGCATCAAGGACGTCCTCGACCAGCAGCGCACCGCCGCCGTCTCGGAAAGCCTGCGCTACGTCGCCGCCTGGAACGCGGCGTTCCTGCCGTCCAAGGACCTGACCGAGGGCATCTCGGCGACGTTCGCCAAGCGTCCGCCGCAGTTCACCGGGGAGTAGTCCGCCGCAACGTACCCTCGCGGAGGTGACGATGACGCCCATGACGACGCCCGACGGCAGGATCCGCGTTCCGGCCGACCTGGACGCCGTGACCGCGATCGGCGACGAGGACCACTCGGAGATCGACAGCGCCGCCGTCGAACGCATCTGGCAGGCCGCCCGCAACTGGTATCGGGGCGGCATGCACCCGGCGATCCAGCTGTGCCTGCGCCACAACGGCCGCGTCGTGCTCAACCGCGGGATCGGTCACGGCTGGGGCAACGCGCCGACCGACGACGCCGACGCCGAGAAGATCCCCGTCACGACCGACACCCCCTTCTGCGTGTACTCGTCGGCCAAGGCGATCACCGCGACCGTGGTCCACATGCTCGTCGAGCGAGGCGTCTTCGCCCTCGATGACCGGGTGTGCGACTACATCCCCACGTTCACCAGCCACGGCAAGGACCGGATCACGATCCGGCACGTGATGACGCACAGCGCCGGCCTGCCCTTCCCCACCGGGCCACGCCCGGACGTCAAGCGCGCCGACGATCACGAGTACGCCCAGCAGATGCTCAGCGAATTGCGCCCGTTGTACCGGCCGGGCCTGGTGCACATCTATCACGCGCTGACCTGGGGTCCGCTGATGCGCGAGATCATCTACGCGGCCGCGGGCAAGGACGTCCGCGAGATCCTGGCCACCGAGATCCTCGAGCCACTCGACTTTCGCTGGACCAACTTCGGCGTCGCCCCGGAGGATCTTCCGTTGGTCGCGCCGAGCCACGCCACCGGCCGGCCGCTGCCGGCGCCCATCGCGCGGATCTTCCGCAAGGCGATCGGCGGAACGGTGCACGAGATCATCCCGTACACCAACGGCCGGCTGTTCCTGACCACCGTGATCCCGTCGTCGAACACCGTGTCGACCGCCAACGAGATGTCCCGCTTTGCCGAAATCTGGCGCCGCGGAGGCGAACTCGACGGCGTGCGGGTGATGCGGCCGGAGACCATGCGGGCCGCGACGAAGGAATCCCGGCGGCTGCGGCCGGACTTCTCGGTGGGCCTGATGCCCGCGCGCTGGGGCACCGGATTCATTCTCGGGACCGACAGGTTCGGCCCGTTCGGGCGCAACGCGCCGGACGCCTTCGGCCACCTGGGCCTGGTCAACATCGCCATCTGGGCCGACCCGGCGCGCGGCCTGTCCGCGGGCCTGATCAGCAGCGGTAAACCCGGCCGGGACCCGCACCCCCGACGGCACTCCGCGCTGATGGACACGATCGCCGCCGAGATCCCGGCGGGTTAAGGACGCCGGGGAGGGGAACACTTCCCGCATGGCCAACTACCGAGTTCTCGATCCGCGAGGAAAGGTTGTCGCGACACAACAGCGAATTCGGCTGGTGAATGGAAGTTGAGCACGGCGGCGACTGGTCGTTCTTCGACGACAGCGAAGGAGACCGCGCCTCAGGCGTAAGTTAGCCGTCGCAAAAGTGGGGGGACCACAACAATCATGAATTCTGATCGTTTCCGTCAGTTGCTAGATGCGCCTGGGCCGTTCGCGTCGGTCTACTTCGACGACTCGCACGACACCCATGACGCCGAGGCCCAATTAGAGCTCAAGTGGCGGGCACTGCGCGAACAGCTCGAGGAGCAGGGCGCCGACGAGGCAGTCACCGATGAGATCGGCCGCGCGGTGCTGGACCTACGCGCGCCGATCGGTCGCAGCGGCCGCGCGGTGGTCGCCAGCGCCGATGGGGTGGTGCTCAACGAACACCTGTTGCGGCCCACCGCCGAAACCGTTGTGCGCGTGTCGGATTTGCCTTACATCGTTCCCATCGTCGAGCTCGGCGTGCCGCATCCGACCTACTTATTGGTGGTGGTCGATCACACCGGGGCCGACCTCACGACCCACATCGACGACACCCTGCATTCGGAAACCGTTGACGGAGGCGGCTATCCGGTGCACAAGGCCGCCGGAGCCGAGACCTCCGGATACGGCGACCCGCAACTGCGGACCCAGGAATCGGCCCGCAAGAACATGCGTGCGGTTGCCGATCGCGTCGGTGAACTGTTCGACCAGAAGAACATTGACACGATCTTCGTCGTGGGCGAGGTGCGGTCCCGCTCGGATCTGATCGCCACGCTGCCGGAACGGCTGCGTGACCGAGCCGTCCCGCTGCAGGCGGGGGCGCGGCACAGCGGTGCCGACTTCGAGGACATTCAGCGGGCGATCGAGGCCGAATCCGCAAAGCAGCGATTGAGCGTGATCGATTCGGCCGCGGAGCGTTTCACCGCCGAAGTCGGCCGGCAATCCGGGTTGGCGGCGGAGGGCCTCGGGGCAGTTTGCTCGGCCCTGCGCCAAGGGGCGGTCGACACGATGATCATCGGTGAAATCGACGACGCAACTGTGGTTGCTGACGAGGGAATGACGGCGGTCGCTCCGAACGCCGACGTGTTGTCGGAGCAGGGCGCCGCACCCGCCAAGACGTTGCGCGCGGACGAGGCGCTGCCTCTGTTGGCGATCTCGGTGGGCGCCTCACTGGTCCGCACCGACGAGCGGATCGACCCGGCCGACGGCATCGGCGCGGTGCTTCGCTACGCGCCCACGCTGCACTGATTCGTTCGCCGCGGCGACACGAATCGTAAGCAAAGTTAAATGTGTTTTGCGTCTCAGGCTTTCGGGCAAACAATGAGCTATGGACCCGGGCAGGTTTCGCCAGATATTCGATGCGCCCGGCCCGTTCGCATCGGTCTACTTCGACGACTTCGGCGATGACGGCGACGCGAGTTTGGCACTCGACCTGAACTGGGACGATCTGCGCGGCCAGCTTGTCGACCAGGGCGCCGACGAATCGGTCACGGCCGAAATCGAATACGCCGTAAAGGATTTGCGCTCGCCGGTGGGCCGCGGCGGTCGCGCCGTAGTCGCCAGTTCGACCGGAATTTTATTCAACGAGTGTCTATTAATGCCGGTCTTCGAACCAATAGTGCGAGTGTCCGACCTGCCGTACATCATTCCAATTCTCGAATACGGCGTCGGGCACTCGAACTATTTGCTGGTAGTGGTCGATCCGGCCGGTGCGTTGATCACCAGCCACGTCGATGCCAACCGGCTTTCGGAGGCGGTGCAAGGCAACGGTCGCCGGCTGGTCGGCGCCCCAGCGCAACGGGCCGCGGAGCCGTGCCCCATCGCCGACCGCGTCAGCGAACTGGCGCACGACACGGCTTATGACGCAGTCTTTTTGGTGGGCGACGCGGAGGTGCGTTCCGATCTGCTGACGGCGCTGCCGCAGCGGGTGCGCGCGCTTGCGACGTCGCTTCCGGTCTCCGTCCGGCGCGGCGGGTACGACTTCGACGAAATCCAGCGCGCCGTCGACACGACGATATTGCGGCAACGGCTCAGCGTGATGGACAACGCGGCGGCCAGATTCACCGCCGAAGTGGATCGGTATTCCGGGCTGGCCGTCGAGGGCCTCGGGCCCGTCTGCTTGGCCTTGAACCAGGGGACCATCGACGTGATGATCATCGGCGACATCGACAACGCCACCGTGGTCTCCGACGAATCCATGAAGAACGTCGCGCCGACCGCCGAGCAGCTCTCGGCGCAGGGCACCTTACCGGCCAAGACGCTGCGGGCCGACGAGGCGCTGCCGCTGCTGGCGGCCGCCGGCGGGGCGTTTTTGGTCCAGACCGACGAGCGAATCACCCCGGCTGACGGCGTCGGCGCGATGCTGCGCAATGGCGCTCCCCGCTGACTTGGCGGTGGCGGAGGGATTTGAACCCCCGGACGGTTTTAGCCGTCTCTCGCTTTCAAGGCGAGTGCATTAGGCCGCTCTGCCACGCCACCGCTGATAAGGGTAACGGTGCTCGCGTTGCCAGCACTGAGGCGGTTTCGGCCGGCTAGTAGCGTGGCCGATATGCGCGCCGTCGTCGCCGAATCCTCCGACCAACTCGTCTGGCAAGAAGTGCCCGATGTCTCAGCGGGCCCGGGCGAGGTCCTGATCAAGGTCGTCGCGGCCGGTGTCAACCGCGCCGACGTGCTGCAGGCCGCCGGCAAGTATCCGCCGCCTCCCGGAGCCAGCGAGATCATCGGCATGGAGGTGTCCGGCGTCATCGCCGAGGTGGGCCCCGACGTATCCGAATGGTCGGTGGGACAAGAGGTTTGCGCGTTGCTGGCCGGCGGCGGGTACGCCGAGCACGTCGCGGTTCCGGCCAGCCAGGTGCTGCCGATTCCAGATGGCATCGACCTGGTCGATGCGGCCGGGCTACCCGAGGTGGCCTGCACCGTGTGGTCCAACCTGGTGCTGGCCGCGCACCTGCACGAGGGCCAGCTGTTGCTGATGCACGGCGGCGGCAGCGGCATCGGCACCCACGCAATCCAGGTTGCCCGCGCGCTGGGCGCCCGGGTGGCGGTCACCGCCGGGTCGGCGGCCAAGCTGGACGTGTGCCGCGAGCTGGGGGCCGAGATCACGATCAACTACCGCGACGAGGACTTCGTCGAACGGCTGCGCGCCGAAACCGGCGGCGCCGACGTGATCTTCGACCTGATGGGCGCCTCGTACCTGGACCGCAATATCGACGCGCTGGCCACCGACGGGCAGTTGGTCATCATCGGCATGCAGGGCGGGGTGAAGGGCGAGCTGAACATCGGCAAGCTGATGGCCAAGCGGGCGCGGGTGATCGGCACGACGCTGCGTGCCCGGCCGGTGAGCGGACCCAACAGCAAGACCGAGATCGTGCAGGCGGTGATCGAGTCGGTGTGGCCGATGATCGCCGACGGCCGCGTGCGCCCGATCATCGGATGCCGCATGCCCATCCAGCGGGCCGGTGACGCGCACAAGCAGCTGGTGGCCGGGGAAGGCCACGGCAAGATCGTGCTGACCGTCTAGCCCAGGGAGGCCAGCGCGCGGACCAGCTGGTCGACCTCGGCGGTCGTCGAGTAGTGCGCGAGGCCGACGGTCACCGCGCCGCCGACGTCGTTGACGCCCAGCACCTCGAGCGCCCGCGACGTCCCGTTGGAGACCGCCAGGATTCCGTTGTCCGCCAGCCGCTGAACCACCCGCTCGGCGGGCACGCCGTTGAGGGCGAAGCTCACCACGGGGATGCGCGCCTCGGGGCGGCCGATCAGCATCATCAGCGGCAGCGACCGCAGCGAGGACATCAGGTAGTCGAAGACGCGGTTCAAATACAGGCCGGCCGACTGCATTGACAGCGACAGGCGTTCGCGCCGGGTGCCGCGCGCGGACTCGTCGAGCGCGGCGAGGTATTCGATGCTGGCGACCATGCCGCCCAGCAGACCGAACTGGTGCGCGCCGATTTCCAGGCGGGCGGCGCCGGTGGCGTTGGAGTCCGTCGAGACCGCACCGAACGAGTTGATGAGCGACGGGTCGCGGAACACGACGGCGCCGACGGGCGGACCGCCCCACGCCAAGGCATTCACCGCGACGATGTCGGCCTCGGCCTCCTTGACGTCGAGCAGCCGGTAGGGCGCGGCCGCGGAGTGGTCGACCACCACCAGCCCGCCGACGTCGTGGATCAGCTTGGTCATCGCCCGCAGGTCGGTGACCGTGCCGAGCGTTCCGGAGGCCGAGGCCACCGCGACCAGCCGGGTCGACTTGCCGATCAGGCCCTCCCACTGCCAGGTCGGCAGCTCGCCCGTCTCGATGTCGATCTCGGCCCACTTCACCTTGGCGCCGTAGCGGTGCGCCGCGCGCAGCCAGGGCGCGATGTTCGCCTCGTCGTCCAGGCGGCTGACGATCACCTCGTAGCCCAGCCCGGCGCGCGACGAGGACGCCTCGGCCAACGACGACAGCAGGATCGCGCGGTCGGCGCCGAGCACGACGCCCGCGGGGTCGGCGTTGAACAGGTCAGCCACCGCGGACCGCGCCGCCTCCAGCACGGCCGCGCTGCGCTGCGCCGACGGGTGTGCGCCGGCCGTAGAGGAACCGGACCTGCGGAAGGCCGTCGACACCGTGGTCGCGACGGAATCGGGGATCAACATGCCGGCCGGGGCATCGAAGTGCACCCACCCGTCACCCAGCGACGGATGCAGTCCGCGCACCCGGGCGACGTCGTAAGCCATGCCAGCCACCTTAGAGCTTCCGCGATAGAGCGAAATTGTGACGGTAACGGGTGCCACAGACGTTCCAGCCAGCCGGTGGCTTCCCGAGCAAGGTCACCCGGCCAGCCATACTAGTCGAGTGGGGCTCTGGTTCGGAACGCTGCTTGCGCTGTTTTTACTGATCGCCCCAGGGACAATCGTCGCCCGTATCGCTCAGCTATCTTGGCCGGCCGCAGTAGCAGTTGGCCCGGCGCTGACCTACGGCGTGGTGGCCCTGGCGATCATTCCCTTTGGTGCCGTTGGCATCCCCTGGAACGGGTGGACCGCGCTGGCCGCGCTGATCGCCGTGTGTGTGGTGGCGACGGCGTTGCAGCTGCTGCTCGCCCGCTACCGCGACACCGAGGCTGAGGCGCGGGCCATCACCGGCCTGCCGGCGCTGGCGGTCGGGGCCGGCGTCGCGCTCGGGGTGCTGCTGATCATGTGGGCGGCCTACCGCGGCCTGGCAGCGCATTGGCAGACGGTCCCCAGCACCTGGGACGCGGTGTGGCACGCCAACGAGGTGCGCTTCATGCTCGACACCGGCCAGGCGTCGTCGACCCACATGGGCGAGCTGCGCAACGTCGAGACACACCAGCCGCTGTACTACCCGTCGGTGTTCCACGCCCTGACCGCCCTCTACTGCCAGCTCACCGGGGCGGCGCCGACCACCGGCTACACCGTGAGCTCGGTGGCGGCCTCGGTCTGGCTGTTCCCGACCAGCGCCGCGATGCTCAGCTGGCATCTGCTGCGCCCCGTGACGACGGTGTGGCGCACCGCGGGCGTGGCGGCCACCGCCGCGGCCCTGTCGGCGTCGTTCACCTCGGTGCCCTACGTCGAGTTCGGCGTCGCCGCGATGCCCAACCTCGCGGCCTACGGCGTCGCGATCCCGACGTTCGTCCTGATCGTCTCGACCCTGCGGCATCGCGACCGCATCCCGGTGGCCGCGCTGGCCCTGATCGGTGTGCTGTCGGTACACCTCACCGGCGGCTTCATCGTCGTGCTGTTCCTGCTGGGCTGGTGGCTCCTGGACGCGCTGTGGCATCCGGTGCGCGGCCGGCTGGCCGACGCGCTCACACTGACGGCCGTCGCGGTGCCGACGGGGCTGATCCTGGCGCCGCAGTTCCTCGGGGTGCTGCGGCAGGCCGACATCATCGCCGGGCACGCCTTCCCCAGCTTCAAGAGCGCCAAGCAGGGCGTCATCGACGCGCTGCTGCTGCACACCCGCCACCTCAACGACTTCCCGACGCAGATAGGCCTGGTCGTGCTGGTCTACGCCGGCATGGCGCTCCTGCTGTACAAGCGGATCTGGTGGCCGCCGGCGGTCTGGCTGGTGCTCACGGTGGCGACGGTCTACTCGGGGGCGCCGTTTCACAACGCGGCGGGCGCGGCGATCGAGAAGTTCAGCCAGTTCTTCTACAACGATCCGCGCCGGCTCACCTCGGTGGTGACGGTGCTGGTGACGCCGATGGCCGCGCTGGCGTTGTTCGCCGCGGTGCTGCTGGCCGTCGCGGTGGCCAAGCGGGTCGTCGGGCGGTTCCGGGAGTTGCCGCCGCGCGTGTGGGTCTCGACGACCGCGGTGCTGCTGGTGCTGAGCACGGTGTTCATCGCGCGGCATTACTTCTATCGGCACCTGGTGCTGTTCGGCGACAAGTACGACTCGGTGATGATCGACCAGCGCGACCTGATGGCCATGGCGTATCTGTCGAAGCTGCCGGGCGCCCACGACACCGTGATCGGCGACGCCAACACCGACGGCACCGCCTGGATGTACGCGGTGGCCGACCTGCACCCGCTGTGGACGCACTACGACTACCCGCAGCAGACCGGGCCGGGGCCGCAGCGCTATATCTTCTGGGCCTCCGCCCGCCGCGGCGAATCCGATCCGAAAGTCGTCGAGGCGATCAAGGCGCTCAACATTCGGTACATCTACACCAGCACGCCCACGGTTCGCGGGTTCGCTGTACCCGACGGACTAGTGTCGCTGGAGAAATCGAAGTCGTGGGCGCTGATCTACGACAACGGCGGCGCAAAAATCTACGAATGGCGCGGAAACGCTGCAGCGCCACGCCCTTAGATGTAATTAGAGGACGGTGACCGAATTGAGTATCGGTAACAACAACGACGACGACGGCGTCGAGATCATCGGCGGCATCGATCCGCGAATCATGGCCCTGAGCGACGGGCCTGACGACCACTCCGACGAACACGCGCTGACCGACCTGGTCGAGCAGCCCGCGAAGGTGATGCGCATCGGCACCATGATCAAGCAGCTGCTCGAAGAGGTGCGGGCCGCACCCCTGGACGACGCCAGCCGCAGGCGGCTGCGCGAGATCCACGCCACCAGCATCCGCGAGCTCGAAGACGGCCTGGCGCCCGAACTGCGCGAGGAACTCGACCGGCTCACCCTGCCGTTCAACGAGGATTCCGAGCCGACGGACGCCGAGCTGCGCATCGCCCAGGCACAGCTGGTCGGGTGGCTGGAGGGGCTGTTCCACGGCATCCAGACCGCGCTGTTCGCCCAGCAGATGGCCGCGCGTGCGCAGCTCGAGCAGATGCGCCAGGGTGCGCTGCCGCCGGGCATCGGACGCTCGGGTCACGGCTCGGGCACCGGGCAGTACCTGTAAGAGTTCCAGTGCCCGACCCCTCCCCTCACATCGAGACCCGCGACGCGTGGGTGGAATTTCCCATCTTCGACGCCAAGTCGCGCTCGCTGAAGAAGGCCTTCCTCGGCAAGGCCGGCGGCACGATCGGCCGCAACAACTCCAACGTCGTCGTCGTAGAGGCGTTGCGCGACATCACGATGTCGCTCGAACTGGGCGACCGCGTGGGACTGGTCGGCCACAACGGGGCCGGGAAATCGACTCTGCTGCGGCTACTTTCGGGCATCTACGAGCCCACCCGTGGCTCGGCGAAGGTCACCGGCCGGGTGGCGCCGGTGTTCGATCTCGGCGTGGGCATGGACCCCGAGATCTCCGGCTACGAAAACATCATCATCCGCGGCCTGTTCCTCGGGCAGACGCGAAAGCAGATGCTGGCCAAGGTAGATGAGATCGCGGAGTTCACCGAACTCGGCGATTATCTGTCGATGCCGCTGCGTACGTACTCCACCGGCATGCGGGTACGCCTGGCGATGGGCGTGGTCACCAGCATCGACCCCGAGATCTTGCTGCTCGACGAGGGCATCGGCGCGGTGGACGCCGACTTCCTCAAGAAGGCCCAGTCGCGGCTGCAGGGTCTGGTCGAGCGGTCTGGGATCCTGGTATTCGCAAGCCATTCCAATGAATTCCTGGCCCGGCTGTGCAAGACCGCGATGTGGATCGACCACGGCGTCATCCGGATGACGGGCGGCATCGAGGACGTGGTGCGCGCCTACGAGGGCGAGGACGCCGCGCGGCACGTCCGCGAGGTGCTCGAAGAGACCGCTCGCGACGAGCCGCTGGCGCAAAGCGCGTCCGGGGATGAGTGAGCTCGTCGTCGCCGTAGTGGTGACGCACCGACGCCCCGACGAGCTGGCCAAGTCGCTGGACATGCTGAGCACGCAAACCCGGCTGCCCGATCACCTGATCGTCGTGGACAACGACGGCGGCGCGGACAGCCGCGTCCGGGATGTGGTTGCGGCCCAACCGATTCCCACCACATATCTGGCGTCCCGCCGAAACCTCGGCGGCGCGGGCGGTTTCGCGCTCGGCATGCTGCACGCCCTGGCCCACGGCGCCGACTGGGTGTGGCTGGCCGACGACGACGGGCGTCCGCAGGACACCCGGGTGCTGGCCACGCTGCTGGCCTGCGCCCAGAAGCACGCCCTGGCCGAGGTGTCGCCGATGGTGTGCAACCTCGACGACCCCGATCGCCTGGCGTTCCCGCTGCGGCGCGGGCTGGTATGGCGCAGGCGCGCAAACGAATTGCGCACCGAGGCCGGGCAGGACCTGCTGCCCGGGATTGCGTCGCTGTTCAACGGCGCGCTGTTTCGCGCCTCCACCATCGACGCGGTCGGCGTCCCGGACCTGCGGCTGTTCCTGCGCGGCGACGAGGTGGAGGTGCATCGCCGGCTGGTGCGCTCGGGCCTGCCGTTCGGCACCTGCCTGGACGCGGTGTACCTGCACCCGTGCGGATCCGAGGAGTTCCGGCCGATCCTGGGCGGCCGCATGCACACCCAGTACCCGGACAATCCGACCAAGCGGTTCTATACCTACCGCAATCGCGGCTACCTGCAGTCACAGCCGGGTCTGCGCAAGCTGGTGGCCCAGGAGTGGCTCCGGTTCGGCTGGTTCTTCCTGATCACCCGTCGCGATCCCCGCGGTCTGGTGGAATGGATTCGGTTGCGCCGCTTAGGACGTCGTGAACAGTTCGGCAAGCCTGGAGGATCTTCGTGACGTTCATCGACGCCGCCGCCCAGTCGCGGACCTTCACCCGCGCGCGCAACGACATGGTGGACGGCTTTCGTCGGCGCGAGCTGTGGCTGCACCTGGGCTGGCAGGACATCAAGCAGCGCTACCGCCGTTCGGTGCTGGGGCCGTTCTGGATCACGATCGCGACGGGTACCACCGCCGTCGCGATGGGCGGCTTGTATTCCAAGCTGTTTCACCTCGACCTCGCGGTGCACCTGCCCTACGTCACGCTCGGGCTGATCATCTGGAACCTGATCAACGCCGCAATTCTGGAGGGCGCGGACGTGTTCGTCTCCAACGAGGGACTGATCAAGCAACTGCCGACGCCGCTGAGCGTGCACGTCTACCGGCTGGTGTGGCGGCAGATGATCCTGTTCGGGCACAACATCGTCATCTACGTCGTCGTCGCGATCATCTTCCCCAAGCCCTGGTCGTGGGCCGACCTGTCGGTGATTCCGGCGCTGGGCCTGATCGTGCTGAATTGCATATGGGTTTCACTGTGTTTCGGCATTCTGGCGACCCGCTACCGCGACATCGGACCGCTGCTGTTTTCCATCGTGCAGCTGCTGTTCTTCATGACGCCGATCATCTGGAACGACGACACGCTGCGCCAGCAGGGGGCCGGGCGCTGGTCGAAAATCGTCGAGCTCAACCCGCTGCTGCACTACCTCGACATCGTGCGGGCGCCGCTGCTGGGCGCCCACCAGGAGCTGCGGCACTGGGCGGTGGTCGTGGTGCTGACCGTCGTCGGCTGGCTGATGGCGGCAATCGCGATGCGGCAATACCGCGCCCGGGTTCCGTACTGGGTCTAGCGGCGTGCGCCGGTGACGACCAACTCGTCGTCGCCGGTGGCCCATGCCTTCGTGAAGAGCTCGATGGACACGATCTTGTCCGCGCCGTCGTCGACCCCGCTGTCGTTGAGGTGCACCGCGCCGTTGACGGTGTCGACCCCGGTCGCGACGACCGCGTGGTTGGGGCCGGGGTCCTTGGGGTCCTCCGGCTGGCCCGCGAGGAGTTCGGCGTTCAACGCGACGATCACCTTGCGGCCGGCGCCCAGGTACTGCTTGAGGGCGGCCATGCCGGTGGGCACACCGGCGTCGTTCTTGTCGATCACCGTGGCGGCCACGCCGTAGTGCGACAGCAGTAGCGGAATGTCGTTGTAGCTGGTGCCCTGCCCGGTGTTCGGGTCGTCCTTGTTCTTGGGCATGGTGTAGATCGACCCCGGGTGCGTCTGGCTGGGGGTCTGCTGGGCCAGCGCGATGATCTCCTGCTCCGAGACGCGGCGCCCCGTCGCCTCGCCGACCACGTCGGCCGCCGCCATCAGGACGCAGTCGTCGTAGGTCTGCGGCTGCCAGAATGCGATGGCCGCGACCGGGTCGCCGTACATCCCGCGCACGGCCGTCTCGTCGGCATGGGCCAAGCCCGTCGCAAAGCCGAGCGAGAGGGAGATGGCGATGACCGCGACACCCGCGGCCTGGGTAGCCTTGCGGGCGGCGACGCCGAGCGTGGCGATCATGACGGGCTCCTCCGCTCATCTCCGCCCGGGGTTCGAGGCGTGTGAGCAAAGGTTCTGACACCGACCTCTATGGATCCTTGGAGCCGCGGCGGACCCGGGCCTATGCAGTCGGCAGCAAACACGACGAAAATCGACGCTGGACCGCCGGATGGGGGAGTATGCGAACGTGAGCGATGCCTCGGCAATCGGTTGTGTGGGGAGGCTGCTCGTGGCGACCCGCGGTGATCGCGGCGCCGGCGAGGTGTTGGTGACCGTGCGGGGATCGAAGGAGACCTTCCTGGCATGGTCGGACGAGCCACTACCGAAGGGCAGCAAGGTTTTGGTGGTGGAAGTTCGCGGTCCGCGGACGGTGGTCGTCGAGCCGTGGAAGAACTTCACAGCATCTGAAGTAGCGACGGAAATTTCCTAATCCAGCGAAACTGCAAGGAGTCCAACGATGCTCGGTTATAGGGTGCCCGCCCCGGACGAGGCGATGCTGATCTCCGGAGGCAAGGCCAAGACCAATGCGCCGTTCCGGGTCGTCACCGGCCACGGCGCGTTTGTCGTCCCGTTCTTCCGCAAGGCCGCATTCCTGACGCTGGCCATGTGCGAGTCCGAGGTCGCCGAAAAGTGCGTCACGCAACAAGGCATCACGCTGAACGTCCGGGCGGTAATCGCCTTCAAGGTCGGCAACGACACCGAGAGCGTCATCAGCGCCGCCCAGCGCTTCCTGTCCGAGCAGGACCAGATGTCCGTCCTCACCGGCCGGATCTTCGCTGGCCACCTGCGCTCGATCATCGGGTCGATGACCGTCGAGCAGATCATCCGGGAACGCCAGAAGCTGGCCACCGAGGTGCTCGACGGCTCCAAGGAGGAGATGGCCCGCATCGGCCTCAGCGTCGACGCGCTGCAGATCCAGTCCATCGACGACGACGGACTGGGGTACATCGCCGCGATGTCCGCGCCGCACAACGCGGCCATTCAGCAGCAGGCGCAGGTCGCCCAGGCGCAGGCCAACCAGAAGGCCGCCGAGGCCGAGCAGGAGTCGCAGCGCAAGCAGGCCGAATTCGCCAGGGAGACAGCGATTGTCAAGGCGCAATACAAGGCCGAGGTCGACAAGGCCCAGGCCGAAGCCGCGCAGGCCGGCCCGCTGGCCGAGGCCGAGGCGCAGCGCGAGGTGCTGCAGATGCGCACGGAATTGGCGCAGCGCGCCGCCGAGTTGCGCCAACAGGAGCTGGTCGCCGAGGTGGTCAAGCCCGCCGAGGCCGAGGCCGAACGCGTCCGGATCATGGCGGTGGCCGATGCCGAGAAGATGAAGATCCAGGCCGAGGCTGCGGCCTCGCACAATCGCGTCGCGCTGGACAAGGCGCTGATCGACCAGCTGCCGCTGATCGTTGAGAAGGCCGCGCTGGGGTTGTCGAGCGCGAACCTGACCGTGCTCAACGGCGCCGAGGGGCTCGGCCAGGTGGCCGCGGGGCTGGTGTCACAGGGCGTGGCGATCTTCGACGCGCTGCGCGGCGAGGTCATCGACTACGAGGACGACGCGACGTTCACTGGAACCGCGGGCACCGATTCGATGTCAGGGTGAATTGGCATGTCCCGCAACGCTAGTCGGCGGCGAAGTACAGCTCATCCCACAGTGCCTGCGAGTCGCGCAGGGCATCCAAATCCATCTGCGGCTGGATTCCCGAGGTTCCCGCCAGGCCCGGCGTAGCCGCCGCGCTAAGGGGCACCGGCGGGGTCGCGGGGCTCGGTACCGCCGGCGATACAACGGCAACGCCGACAAGCCCGTTTGGCCCGGACGAGCCGCCTGGGCCGAGGGTGATTGCCTCACCCGGACCGATGGTCAGGGCGCCACCGTGCTGGATGGGGACGGTGGTGCCAGCATTTGCGATCAGGTACGCGCCGTTGTTCACCGTCAGGGTGGAGCCGTTGCCGACGGTCAAAACGCCGGTGTCGTTGAGGACCACCGTGCCACCGCCGTTGACCGTCAAGGTGCCGCCGGTGTTCAAGGTCCAGGTCGCGTCGCCGTTGAGGATGATCGTGCCGCCGGTGTTGACGGTAGCGGCACCGGCGTCGTTGACGGAGCCGCCGGCGTCGACGGTCACCGTGCCGCCGGTGTTGACGGCCAGGGGACCGGCCTCGTTGAGCGTGCCGCCGCTGTCGATGGTCACCGCGCCGGCGTCGGTCAGGGTGCCGTCGACATTGACACTCAGCGTGCCTGCGTTGGTCAGGGTGCCGCCGGTCTGGACGGTGATGGTCCCGTCGGTGGACATCACGCCGCCGGTCGGGATGCTCAGGGTTCCGGCGTCGTTGAGGGTGCCGCCGGAATCGACGGTCAACACGCAATCATCGATCAATGTGCCGCCGTGGCCGACGGTCACAAGCCCTCCGCTTTCGACGTTGAGAGCGCCGCCGTCGGTCAGGGTGGCACCCGTGTTGATGGTGATCGCGCCGCTGTCGTAGACGGTGCCGCCGAAGTCGACGGTCATGCTGCCGCCGGTGTCGACGGTCAGGGTGCCGGTGGGGTCCACAGTCAAGGTGCCGGAACCGTCGAGCGTCAGCGTGCCGGAGTCGGCGAGGGTGCCGCTATCGGTGAGGGCGCCGTTGACGATCATGCTGCCGCTATCGGTGAGGGCGCCGCCATTGTCGACGGCGAGGTCGCCATTGACGATCATGCTGCCGCCGTCGGTAAAGAGGCCGCCATTGCTGACGGTGACGGTGCCGTTGTCGAGGACGCTGCCACCGGTGTTGATTGTGATGGTGCCGCCGTCAGTGAGGGTGCCGCCACCGGTCACGGTCAGGCCGCCGGTATCAGTGCCACCCGTACTCACGGTCAGCGCGCCGCCGCTGTTAACCGTCAGCGTGCCGCCGTCGGACAAGGTGCCACCACTGGTCACGGTCAAGGCCCCGGTATCGGTGCCCCCCGTACTCACGGTCAGCATGCCGCCATGGCCGACCGTGACGGCCCCGCCGTCGGACAGGGTGCCGCCACCGGTCACCGTCAGGCCGCCGGTGTCGGTGCCCACCCCCGTGCTCACGGTCAGCGTGCCGCCGTGGCCGACTGTCACCGTCCCGCCGTCGGACAGGGTGCCGCCACCGGTCACGGTCAGGCTGTTGCCGATGTCGCCGACAGTGGTGGTGCCGACGGTGAGGGTGCTGTTGTGGCCGACCGTCACCGTGCCGCCGTCGGACAAAGTGCCGCCACCGGTCACCGTGAGGCTGCCGGGCTGACCACTGATGGGGGGGCTGCCGACGGTGAGGGTGCCACCAGAGTTGACCGTGAGCGTCCCGCTGTCGGTCAACGAACCACCGACGGGGGAGATGGAGACCGTGCCGCTGTCGGACAGGACGCCGCCATGGGCGACATTCACAGCGATGCCTACGTCCAGTTGGCCGCCAGAATCGACAACCAACGTGCCGGAGTCGGTGAAAGTGGTGCCGACGCCTATGTCGTTGAGAAGGCCACCGTTTTCGACCGTGACGATGGCCCCAGGGTCGATATTCAGCGTGCTATAGGCGCCGACGGCAAAGGAGCCGGTGACGTTGATCTGCCCGCCGTTATTTACGGTCACCGTGCCGAATTCGACCAGACTGCTGCCACTGGCGACGTTAAGGGTGCCGGTATCGGTGCCCCCCGTACTCACCGTCAGCGTGCCCCCGTGCCCGACCGTCAGCAGCCCGCCGTCCGACAACGTGCCACCACCGGTCACGGTCAAGCCGCCGGTATCGGTGCCGACCCCCGTGCTCACCGTCAGCGCGCCGCCATGGCCCACCGTCAGCGTTCCGCCGTCCGACAACGTGCCACCACCGGTCACCGTCAAACCGCCGGTATCAGTGCCACCCGTACTCACCGTCAGCGCGCCGCCATGGCCCACCGTGACCGTCCCGCCGTCCGACAACGTGCCACCACCGGTCACCGTCAAACCGCCGGTATCAGTGCCACCCGTACTCACCGTCAGCGCGCCGCCATGGCCGACCGTCAACGTCCCGCCATCGGACAAAGTGCCGCCACCGGTCACGGTCAAGCCGCCGGTATCGCCGGTGGTGGTAGTGCTGACGGTGAGGGTGCCGCCGCTGTTAACCGTGACCGTCCCACTGTCGGACAAAGTGCCGCCACCGGTCATGGTCAAGCTGCCGGTATCACCGGTAGTGGTAGTGCTGATGCTGAGCGTCGCGCCGTGCTCGACGGTGATCGGGCCGGAGTCGATCACCGTGCCCCCAGAGCTCACCAACATGGTGCCGTTGTCGATGAACGTGCCGCCGGACTGAATCGTCATCGCGCCGCCATCGGTGACGTTAAAGCTGCCGTTAAAGACCACGGTGCCGCCATTGTCGACAACCAGCGTGCCGGAGTCGGTGATCGTGCCCTGGCTGCTGAGAAGGAAGCCAGCGTTGTCGACGGTGAAGGTGCCGCCAGGGTCGATGGTCAGGGTGCCATTGAGACCGACCGAGACTGTGTTGGCGTCGTTGACAACCCCGCCGCTGTCCACGTTCACCGCGCCGAAGTCCGACAGGACATAATTGATGTCGAGGGTGCCGGGGTCGGTGAGGGTGCCGCCGACGTTGAGGGTGCCGCCGGCGTTGACGAAAAAGCTGCCGTTATCGGTGAGGGTGCCGCCGGCGTTGACGTTGATCGTGCCCGCGTCGGACAAAATGTTGCTCACGGTAAGGCTGCCCGTGTCGGTGCCACCCTGGCTCACGGTGAGCGTGCCGCCACTGCTGACGGCTACGTGGCCAGCGTCGGACAAGGTGCCGCCGCCGGTCACCGTGAGGCTGCCGGTGTCACCGGTGATGCTGGCATTGCTGACGGTGAGGGTGCCACCGCTGTTGACCGTGACGGTCCCGCCGTCGGACAGGGAGCCGCCGCCGGTCACGGTGAGACTGCCGGTGTCTGTCAAGGTAGTGGTGCTGACCGTGAGGGTGCCCCCGTGGCCGACCGTGAGCACCCCGCCGTCGGACAGGGTGCCGCCCCCGGTCACGGTGAGGAAGCCGGTGTCGGTGCCGCCCGTACTCACCGTGAGCACGCCGCCGCTGTTGACCGTGACCGTCCCACCGTCGCCGAGCATGCCGCCGCCGGTCACGGTGACGAAGCCGGTGTCGGTGCCGCCCGCACTCACCGTGAGCATGCCGCCGCTGTTGACCGTCATAACGCCGGAATCGGTCAGCGTTCCCCCGGCGGTGACGGTCAGGCTGCCGCTATCGGACAGGGTGGAGCCGACCGTAAGACTGCCGCTGTCGGTCACGGTGGCGTTGGCGTCGATGGTCAGCGCGTTGTCGACGGTGAGCAGGCCGCCCTGCTGGACGATAATCGAGCCACCGCTTTGGACCTCGGTTCCGCCGACGGGGACCGTGTAGTCAAAGCCGGACCCGATGGTGATGGTTTGGCCGTTAGAGATCGTGGACGGCAGTTCGGGGTCAATGTAGGTGACGCCGTTGACGGTGACGGTGGGCTCGGAAGCCGCGGCCGACTGCTGGGACGCGGCGCTCGCGCTGAGCTGCTGAGAGGCCGCAGGCGCGGCCGACTGCGGCGAGGTCGCCGTCGGTGTGGCCGACTGCGTGGAGGCGGAAGGCGCGGCCGACTGCGGCGAGCTGGCCGTCGGCGCAGTCGATTTTGGGGAGGCGGTAGGCGTGACCGACTGCTGCGAGGCCGTCGGGGTCATCGGGCGCGAGCCGGCCTGAGCGGCCGTGTGGGAGGCCGCGGTCGTCGCCGGCTGATGCGAGGCCGCCGGCGCAGCCGAATGCGAGATAGCGGGCGCGGCCGGCTGATGCAATGCGGTCGACCCGGCCAACTGCTGGGAACTAACAGGCGCACTCAACGGCTGGGAAACCACCGGCGAACTCAACTGATGCACCGCCGCACTCGAACCCAGCTGCTCGCTCTGGACCGTCGCACCCAGCTGCTGGACGGCCATAGGCATACCCAGCTGCTGGCTCTCCTCGGCCGAACCCAACTGCTGAGCCGCGACCGAAGTCAGCTGCTGCGTCTCGGTGGCCGAAACCAACTGCTGCTGGCCCGCGGCAGTGGAGGTCAGCTGCTGCTGGATCACCGACTGGGTCTGCGCGCCAACGGAATTGGCGGCGCTTTGCGCTACCGCACCACTCTGCGCGTTCTGGCCGGCCGGGTTGGTGGTCTGCGGCGGCTCGGTATACGTCTGTAAGACGCTGGCGGCCGCGGCATCGACGGCATACCCATACATCGCGACCGCGTCTTGGGCCCACATCGCCAGGTACTGGGCCTCGGTCGCCGCGATCGCCGGGGTGTTCTGCCCAAAGAAATTCGTAGCGATCAACGCCATCAACTGCGCCCGATTGGCCGCAATCAATGGCGGCGGCACCGTCATCAAATAGGCGGCCTCATAGGCCGCCGCCGCCGCGTAGGCCTGTATGGCGGTCACCCCGGCTTGGGTTGCCGCGGCCAGTAACCACGCCACATAGGGTGCGGCCGCGGCGGACATCGCCATCGACGACGGCCCGAACCACGCCAGGCCAGTCAGGCCCGTCAGTTCCGAGGAATAACCCCCGGCCGCCGATTCCAGCTGGGTGGCGACCACCTCCCACGCCGCCGCGGCGGCCAGCAGGGGTCCCGATCCGGGGCCCGCATACATCAGCCCGGAGTTGACCTCCGGGGGCAATAGCCCAAAATCCATGGCCCCTGCTCTCTCGGAACAGTTCGGCGAACCCCCGTAACGAACCGGAGCCTAGCTCCAATCGGACGGCATTCACATAAAACGCATAAAAAAATGCTCTGGGTATGGAATTTCATTTAACTGACACACACGGCAATTGAAGGGGCTTGCGCCGCGCCAATTCTCAACAAGCCCTGGCCGGCCCGCCCGACGCCGCGTTAGAGCGGCGGCCCTATCGAATTCGTCTGTGTCGCAAGGCTAGTCGGCGGGCAAGCAAAGCTCCCCCCATAGCGTCAGCGGGCCACGCACCGCGTCCCCCCCGAGCGGCCACCGCCGCCCACGCCGCCGCGGCGGCCAGGGGTCCAGATCCGGGACCGGCCGGGGCCTCGGTGATCGGCTCGAAAGCCGCCGAAACCGGAGCCCAACGAAGTTCAGGTATAACGCAGAAAACTCCCGCCCTGGGTAGCAAAACCGTTTTGACCAGCACCGAGACAACACACCGACGCGCGCCGCCGTGGCCAAAAAAGCGAATGCGCTGTTTTGCGGCGTATGAATGAATAATTGGCGAAACCAAGTGGACGCATGCGAAAGGTCGGCGACGTGCGCAAAAAAGTCCAATCTGTGGCGGACGCGGCGAAAGAGAGCCTGGCCGCGGAGCTCGACCGGCTGCGACAGCGGCGCGAACAGCTGGAACTCGAGGTCAGAAACGACCGCGGCATGACCGGCGATCACGGCGACGCGGCCGAGGCCATCCAGCGCGCCGAGGAGCTCGTCGTCCTCGCCGACCGGATCAACGAACTGGACCGCCGCCTGCGCACCGATCCGTCGCACGACGAGGGATCCGAACTTCTGCCGGGCGGCACCGAGGTCAAGCTCAAGTTCTCCGACGGTGAGGTTGTCACCATGCACGTCATCTCCATCGTCGAGGAAACGCCCGTCGGACGCGAGGCCGAGACGTTGACCGCGCGCAGCCCGTTGGCGCTGGCCCTGGTCGGCCACAAGGCCGGCGACACGGTGACCTACACGACGCCGCAAGGGGAGAACCAGGTCGAGCTGATCTCGATGAAGTTGCCCAAGTAGGCACGCCCCCTCCCCCGTTAGACTTCCCGCGATGCTTCCGCCAGAGCCCGGGATCGCGACGCCGTCCCCGCCCTTGAGCCTGACCACACAGGTCACGCGTTTCGTCATCACCGGCGGGCTGGCCGCCGTCGTCGACTTCGGCCTGTACGCGGCGCTATACAAAGGCGTCGGGCTGCAGGTCGACCTGTCCAAGGCCATCAGCTTCGTCGTCGGGACCATCACCGCCTACCTGATCAACCGCCGCTGGACCTTCCAGGCCTCGCCGAGCACGGCGCGGTTCATCGCGGTCATGGTTCTGTACGCCATCACGTTCGCCGTACAGGTCGGGCTCAACCACTTCTGCCTGGTGTTGATGCACTACCAGGGCCTGGCGATGCCCATCGCGTTCGTGATCGCGCAGGGCACCGCGACGGTCATCAACTTCATCGTGCAGCGAGCCGTTATCTTCCGCATCCGCTGACCGACCTGGCGAGATTCGATTGTCCGCCTCCTGAGCGGGACACAAGCGTCCCGCATCGTCACCGAACCAAGCGGTACCCTCTTTGACGATGTTGAGCGCTGATTTTCCGACCACCACCACCCGGCTGATGGGCTTTGGCCGCACCGCGCCGTCCGTGGCCCAGGTGCTGTCGACCCCAGACCCCGAGGTGATCGCCAAGGCGGTGGCCCAGGTCGCCGACTCGGGCGGACGCGGCCTTATCGCCCGCGGGCTGGGCCGTTCCTACGGCGACAACGCCCAGAACGGCGGCGGCGTGGTGGTGGACATGACGTTGCTCAACCGCATCCATTCGATCGACGCCGACACCCGGCTGGTCGATGTCGACGCCGGCGTCAGCCTGGATCAGCTGATGAAGGCGGCGCTGCCGTTCGGGCTGTGGGTTCCGGTGCTGCCGGGTACCCGGCAGGTCACCGTCGGCGGCGCGATCGCCTGCGACATCCACGGCAAGAACCATCACAGCGCGGGCAGCTTCGGCAACCATGTGCGGTCTATGGACCTGCTGATGGCCGACGGCACCCTGCGCACGCTCACTCCCGAGGGCGAGGACGCCGAGCTGTTCTGGGCCACGGTCGGGGGCAACGGGCTGACGGGGATCGTCTTGCGCGCCGCTATCGCGATGACGCCGACCGAAACGGCGTACTTCATCGCCGACGGCATCGCGACCAAGGACCTCGACGAGACGGTCGCGGTGCACGTCGACGGCAGCGAAGCCAACTACACCTACTCCAGCGCCTGGTTCGATCTGATCAATCCCCCGCCGAAGCTCGGCCGGGCCTCGGTCAGCCGGGGCAGCCTGGCGCGACTGGATCAGCTGCCCAAGAAGCTCGCCAGGAATCCGCTGAAATTCGATGCGCCGCAGCTGCTGACGGTGCCCAACGTCTTTCCCATCAGCGCCATGAACAAGCTGTCTTTCATGGCGATCGGTGAGGTGTACTACCGGCTGGGCGGAACCTATACCGCCAAGATCCAGAATCTGTCGCAGTTCTACCACATGCTCGATCTGGTCAGTGGTTGGAATAATGCTTATGGCCCAACGGGTTTCGCACAACACCAGTTCCTGGTCCCGCCGGATGCGATGGACGAATTCAAGGACATCATCCGCTGGATCCAAACCACCGGTCACTATTCGGCGCTGAACGTGTTCAAGCTGTTCGGTCCGGGCAACCGCGCGCCGCTGAGTTTCCCGATGGCCGGGTGGAACGTCGCGATGGACTTCCCCAACAAGCCCGGAGTCAACGAGTTCCTCAACGAACTCGACCGTCGCGCGTTGGAATTCGGCGGTCGCGTGTACACCGCAAAGGACTCTCGAGTGAATGCCGAAACCTTTCACGCCATGTATCCGCGCATCAACGAATGGATTGCGGTGCGCCGCAAGGTGGATCCGACGGGGGTCTTCGCCTCCGACATGGCCCGACGTTTGGAGCTTTTGTAAATGGTGCTCGACGCCGTAGGAAACCCGCAGACCATCCTGCTGCTCGGCGGCACGTCCGAGATCGGGCTGGCGATCTGTGAGCGCTACCTGCAGAACGCGCACGCGCGAATCATCCTGGCCGCCATGCCCGATGACCCGGGCCGCAACGCCGCGGTCGCGCAGATGCAGGCGTCCGGGGCGCGCTCGGTCGAGCTGATCGACTTCGAGGCCACCGCCCCCGACACTCACCCGAAGATGATCGAGCAGGCGTTCGCCGGCGGCGACGTCGACGTGGCGATCGTGGCGTTCGGCATCCTCGGCGACGCCGAGGAGCTGTGGCAGGACCAGCGCAAGGCCGTGCTGGCCGCCGAGATCAATTACACGGCAGCGGTTTCGGTGGGCGTGCTGCTGGGCGAGAAGATGCGCGCCCAGGGCTTCGGCCAGATCATCGCGATGAGCTCGGCGGCCGGCGAGCGGGTGCGGCGGTCCAACTTCGTCTACGGCTCCACCAAGGCCGGGCTGGACGGCTTCTACCTCGGGCTCGGGGAAGCCCTGCGGGAGTATGGCGTTCGCGTCCTGGTGATCCGTCCGGGCCAGGTCCGAACCCGGATGAGCGCGCACGTCAAGGAAGCGCCGCTGACCGTCGACAAGGAGTACGTCGCCAACCTCGCGGTGACCGCGTCCGCAAAAGGTAAGGAATTGGTTTGGGCGCCAGGAGCATTCAAGTACGTGATGATGGTGTTGCGGCACATCCCGCGGCCCATCTTCCGCAAGCTGCCCATCTGAGCATGCGCAACGCGCTGGCCACCGTCGGCCAGATGGCCCTCGGCGTCGCGGTGTCCGTCGTCGTCTCGGTGGTGTCGCTGATCGCGATCTCCCGCGTGCAGTGGCCCGCGTTCCCGTCGTCGAACCAGCTGCACGCGCTGACCACCGTCGGCCAAGTCGGTTGCGTGGCCGGGCTTTTGGCGGTCGGCTGGCTGTGGCGGCACGGCGGCCGCTTCTCGCGGCTGCTGGCCCGGCTGGGCGGGCTGGCGTTCGTCTCCGCGTTCAGCGTCGTGACGCTGGGCATGCCGTTGGGGGCCAGCAAGCTCTACTTGTTCGGCATCTCCGTCGACCAGCAGTTCCGCACCGAGTATCTGACCCGCTTCGCCGACAGTCCCGCCCTGCACGACATGACCTACCTGGGACTGCCGCCCTTCTATCCCCCGGGCTGGTTCTGGATCGGCGGGCGCATCGCCACCCTGACCGGCATGCCGGCGTGGGAGATCTACAAGCCGTGGGCCATCACCTCGATCACCATCGCGATCACCGTCGCGCTGGTGCTGTGGTGGCGGATGATCCGCTTCGAGTACGCGCTGATCGTCACGACCGCGACCGCGGCGGTGACGCTGGCCTACGGCTCGCCGGAGCCGTACTCGGCGATGATCACAATGCTGCTGCCGCCGGTGCTGGTGCTGACGTGGTCGGGCCTGCGCGCCGGCGCCCCAAGCGCCCAGCGTGACGGCACAGTCACGCTCGAGGCACGAAGCGGTTGGGCCGCCGTCGTCGGCGCCGGGCTGTTCCTCGGCTTCACCGCCAACTGGTACACGCTGCTGTTCGGCTTCACCGCGTTCGCTTTTGGGCTGATGGCGCTGCTGCTGATGGTGTCGCGCTGGCGGGCCGGCGGCTTCAAGGCGGCGCTCGACCCGCTGCGCCGGGTGGCCGTCATCGGCGTTATCGCCGCGGTCAGCTGGGCGCCCACCTTCCTGCCGTTCTTCCTGCGGACGCTGCACAACCCGGTCAGCGACTCCGGCAGCGCGCTGCACTACCTGCCGGCCGACGGCGCCGAGCTGACGTTCCCGATGCTGCAGTTCTCGCTGCTGGGCTCGATCTGCCTGCTGGGCACGCTGTGGCTGGTGATCCGCGCCCGCGTCTCGGTGCGGGCCGCCGGCCTGGGCCTCGGCGTGCTGGCCGTCTACCTGTGGTCGCTGCTGTCGATGCTGACCACGCTGGCGCGCATGACGCTGCTGTCGTTCCGCCTGCAGCCGACCCTGAGCGTGCTACTGGTCGCCGCGGGCGCGTTCGGCTTCGTCGAGGCCACGCTCGCCCTGAAGAGCAGGAGCCGCGCCATCGCCCCCATCGCCACCGCGATCGGGCTGGCCGCGGCCGTCGCCTTCAGCCAGGACATCCCCGACGTGCTGCGGCCCGACCTCACCATCGCCTACACCGACACCGACGGCCACGGCCAGCGCGGCGACCGGCGCCCGCCCGGCTCGGAGAAGTACTACTCCGTCATCGACGACACCATCCGGCACGTCACCGGCAAGGAGCCCGACCAGACCGTCGTGCTCACCGCCGACTACAGCTTCCTGTCCTACTACCCGTACTGGGGCTTCCAGGGCCTGACGTCGCACTACGCGAACCCGCTGGCCCAGTTCGACCTGCGGGCCGCGCAGATCAAGAAGTGGTCCAAGCTCAAGACCGCCGACGAGCTGATCCACGCGCTGGACGCGTCGCCGTGGCCGCCGCCGACGGTGTTCCTGCTGCGCCACGGCGCGAACGGCAACTACACCCTGCGGCTGGCCGAGGACGTCTACCCCAACCAGCCCAACGTCCGCCGCTACACCGTGGACCTGCGGGCGGCGCTGTTCGAGGACCCGCATTTCGTGGTCCGCAGCATCGGCCCCTTTGTGCTGGCAATCCGCACGCCGGGGGCATAGCGGGCGATGGCGACCGACACCTCAGCCGGCTTGGCCGAAGAACTACCATCTACCTCCGTGAGCGACACGGGATCGAACCACCGAATCGCTCGGCTCGTCGCCATCGTCGCCGGCCTGCTCGGAGCCCTGCTGGCGATCGCCACCCCGGTGCTGCCGGTCGAGCAGACCACCGCCCGGCTGAACTGGCCGCAGAACGGCGCCTACTCCAGCGTCGACGCCCCGCTGATCGGCTATGTGGCGACCGACCTGAACATCACGATCCCCTGCGAGGCGGCCGCCGCGCTGCAGAACACCGGCAGGACGGTGCTGCTGTCGACGGTGCCCAAGCAGGCCTCCAAGGCCGTCGACCGTGGTCTGCTGATCCAGCGCTCCAACGACAACCTGGTGCTGATCGTCCGCAACGTCCCCGTCGTCTCGGCGCCGTTGAGCCAGGTGCTCAGCCCGGCCTGCCAGCGCCTGACGTTCACCGCGCACGCCGACCGGGTGACCGCCGAATTCGTCGGGTTGACGCAGGGCCCCAACGCCGAGCACCCAGGCGCGCCGCTGCGCGGTGAGAAGAGCGGCTACGACTTCCGGCCCCAAATCGTCGGCGTCTTCACCGATCTGGGCGGGCCCGCGCCGCCGGGGCTGAGCCTCTCGGCGACCATCGACACGCGCTACAGCAGCCACCCGACCCCGCTCAAGATGGCCGCGATGATCCTCGGCGTGGTCTTGACCGTCGTCGCGCTGGTCGCGCTGCACTTCCTGGACACCGCCGACGGCACCCGGCACCGCCGCTTCCTGCCTTCGCGCTGGTGGTCGATGGGCCCGTTAGACGCCTTGGTCACGGCCGTGCTGGTGTGGTGGCATTTCGTCGGCGCCAACACCTCCGACGACGGCTACATCCTGACCATGGCCCGGGTGTCCGAGCACGCCGGCTACATGGCCAACTACTACCGCTGGTTCGGCACGCCCGAGGCGCCGTTCGGCTGGTATTACGACCTGCTCGCGCTGTGGGCACACGTCAGCACGACCAGCATCTGGATGCGGCTGCCCACGCTGGTGATGGCGCTGACGTGCTGGTGGGTGATCAGCCGTGAGGTCATCCCCCGGCTGGGCCACGCCGTCAAGATCAGCAAGGCCGCGGCGTGGACGGCGGCGGGCATGTTCCTGGCGACGTGGCTGCCGCTCGACAACGGCCTGCGGCCCGAGCCGATCATCGCGCTGGGCATCCTGTTGACCTGGTGCTCGGTGGAACGCGCGGTGGCCACCAGCCGGCTGCTGCCGGTCGCGACGGCGTGCATCATCGGCGCGCTGACGCTGTTCTCGGGCCCGACAGGCATCGCGTCGATCGGCGCGCTGCTGGTCGCGATCGGGCCGCTGCGCACCATCCTGCATCGCCGGTCGCGACAGTTCGGCGTGCTGCCGCTGCTGGCTCCGCTGCTGGCGGCGGTCACCGTCACGATCATCCTGATCTTCCGCGACCAGACCCTGGCCGGCGAGTTGCAGGCGACCGCCTTGAAGCGCGCGGTCGGCCCGAGCCTCAGCTGGTTCGACGAGCACATCCGCTACGAGCGGCTGTTCATGGCCAGCCCCGACGGGTCGGTCGCCCGGCGCTTCGCCGTGCTGGCGCTGATCCTCGCGCTCGGCATCACGATCGCAATGTCGTTGCGCAAGGGGCGAATTCCCGGCACGGCCGGCGGGCCGAGCCGCCGCATCGTCGGTATCACCATCATCTCGTTCGTCGCGATCATGTTCACCCCGACCAAGTGGACGCACCACTTCGGCGTGTTCGCCGGGCTGGCCGGATCACTGGGGGCGCTGGCCGCGGTGGCCGTCATGTCCGCGGCAATGCGCTCTAGACGCAACCGAACCATGTACGCGGCCGTGGTGCTGTTCCTGGTGGCGTACTCGTTCGCCAGCGTCAACGGCTGGTGGTATGTCTCCAATTTCGGTGTGCCGTGGTCGAATTCGTTCCCGGCATGGAAGTATGGCTTTTGCACCGTGCTGCTGGGGCTGACGCTGCTGGTGCTGCTGCTCGCCGCGTGGTTCCACTTCGTCTCCCCCGACAACGGTGGCCCGCGGACGCGGCGCGGCGCGCAGGTAGCCGGAATCGTCCAGTCCCCGTTGGCAATTGCGGCATGGGCGCTGGTGGTCTTCGAGGTGATGTCGCTGACCCTGGCGATGACGGACCAGTACCCGGCGTGGTCGGTGGGCCGCTCCAACCTGCAGGCTGTTGCTGGTTTCAAGGCCGGCTGGACCTGCGGCCTCGCCGAGGACGTGCTGGTGGAACAGGACCCCAACGCCGGCATGCTTCCCCCGATGACGGGCTCGCCGGGCGACGCCCTCGGTGCCGGGCTGTCGGAAGCGTTCACGCCCAACGGGATTCCGTCCGACGTCAGCGCCGACCCGGTGATGGAACGGCCCGGCGACCGCAGCTTCGTCGACGACCGCGGAACCATCACCGGCGGGCAGGCCGGTAACGAGGGCGGCACCAGCGCCGCGCCCGGCATCAACGGCTCGCACACCCAGCTGCCCTACGAACTGGATCCGGCCCGCACGCCGGTGCTGGGCAGCTGGCGCTCGGGCATTCAGGTGGCCGCCCGGATGCGGTCGGGCTGGTACCGGCTGCCGCCACGCGACAAGGCGGGGCCGCTGCTGGTGGTCAGCGCGGCCGGCCGCTTCGACCCCCGCGAGGTGCAGCTGCAGTGGGCGACCGACGCCTCGGCGGCCGCCGGGCATCCGGACGGGTCGTTCCAATTCTTCGACGTGGGGGCCTCACCGGCCTGGCGCAATCTGCGGCTGCCGCTGTCGGCGATCCCGCAGGCCGCCACCCAGGTTCGGCTGATCGCCGACGATGAGGACCTGGCGCCGCAGCACTGGATCGCGGTGACGCCGCCGCGCATTCCGCAACTGCGCACGCTGCAGGACGTGGTGGGCTCGCAGGACCCGGTGTTCTTGGACTGGCTGGTCGGCCTGGCCTTCCCGTGCCAGCGGCCGTTCGGTCATCAGAACGGTGTGGACGAGACGCCCAGATGGCGCATCCTGCCGGATCGCTTTGGCGCCGAAGCAAACTCGCCGGTGATGGACAACAACGGCGGCGGCCCGCTGGGCGTCACCGAGCTGCTGGTGAAGGCGACGACGGTTTCGAGCTACCTCAGGGACGACTGGTCGCGCGACTGGGGCAGCCTGCAGCGGTTGACGCCCTACTACCCCGACGCCCAGCCGGCCGATCTGCAGCTAGGGACGGCCACCCGCAGCGGACTCTGGGACCCCGCACCGCTAAGGCGCTGAGCCACAAGGACTTTAGAGACGGGGCTGCCCCGCTCCCGGACGATGAGGGATTCACTCCGGAAGCGGGGCAGCACCGGCCAATCTACGGGACCAGCGCACGAAGGGGATGCGACAGAGCCCAGGCCGGGTCGATGACGTTGGCCGCGTAGTGGCGGAACGGGTGCAGCGGTCCGCTCCACGGAACATACGGGTCCGCGGACGCGACGGCCGGCAGCAGTGAGCCGGCGATCGACAGGCCGATGGTGGCCAGCCCGACGCCCGCAGCGATGCGGAGCTTGGACACCTTCTGCGGCTTGGTGTCTGCTTTGGTTTCGGTGACGTTCTCGTTCATGGCGTGCTTCCTTACCTTTGACCGTAGGTATCCCGAGCCAGGGGAAGTTCGAACCTGAGGGGATCCCTGGTTGGGGCCGGTCGCGCTGGCCGGCTTACTTAGACTCGCTTAACGCCCTTGCCGGACGGTCGAGGAATTCTTGCGAAATTCTTGCGTTTGCGCCAAGGGCGCTCAGTGCGAGCGGATTTCGAACATGAACTCGTGGGCGCCGATGCGGATACTGTCGCCGTCGGCCAGCACCGCGGTGGGGCGGATGCGCCTGCGCTGCACCTTGACGCCGTTGGTCGAGCGCAGGTCGGTGATCACGAAAGACGTTCCGGTGTCGGCGATTACGGCGTGGTGCCGGCTGACCTCGGTGTCGTCGAGGACGATGTCGTTGTCGTCGAGCCGACCGATCCGGGTGGTCGCGCCGTTGAGCCGGTACAGGCGCCCGGCCTCGTCCCGCAGCCGGGCGACCACGGGTTCGCTGACGACGGCGATCTCCAGCGAGGCCGACTTGGGCCCGGCGGAGCGCTGCGCGCGGGTGGTCAGCGGCGTCGCCCGGGTCCGCCGGCCCGCGATCGGCTCCTGTCGCAGGATCCGCTCGTGCAGCGCGTTCACCGTCGGGCCGGGATCGATGCCCAGCCCGTCGGCCAGCTCCGTCTTCAGCCGCCGGTACGCGCGCAGCGCGTCCGATTGGCGCTCGGTGACGTAGTAGGCGGTGATCAGCTGCGCCCACAACGGTTCGTGATGCGGATAGCGGGAGACCAGCACCTCCAGCTCGCTGATCACCGCGCCCGGCCGGTCGCACGCGATCTCGGCCTCGGCCCGCGCGGTGTGGGCCGCCAGCCTCTCCTCCAGCAGCGCGGTGGCGTACGCGTCGACGAACGAGAAGCCACTCAGGTCGTCGAACACCGGCCCGCGCCATTCGCTCAACGCGGCCGACAGGCGGCTGCTGGCCTCCTCGCAATCGCCCGCCGCGGCGGCCGCAATGCCCGCGGTCTTCGCGGCAAGGAACCGGCCGACGTCGCATTCGGCGTCGGCGACGTTGAGCTGATATCCCGGCGGCGCGCTCGCCAGCACGGTGTTCGGGTTGCCGCCGGCGTCCCGCAGCAGCCGGCGCAGCGTCGACACGTAGGACTGAATGCTGGTCCGCGCCGCCGGCACGGGATCGCCGTCCCACACGGCATCGATCAACGCCTCGACCGACACCGGCCGATTGCGCCGGATCAACAGCATGGCCAGCACCGCCCGCTGCTTCGCCGGGCCCAGCGGCACCGCGGTTCCGTTGGCGGTCAACAGCAACGACCCCAAAGCGCCAAACCCGAGACCTGGGGTTTTCATCGCGCTGGCCAGCCTTCCGGGGGTGCTCGCGGCCGCGTTGCGGGCCTTCGCCCCTTATTTTGAACGCACCACCTGTACGCAGCCTGTTACGACAGGCGGGCCGGGCGGTCAGAACGCGGGCAGCGCGCCCTCGGCGACGATCTCGTTGAGCGCGTGCACCAGCTGATCGAGCCGGTTGGCCTGCGCGCTGGACCGCTTGGCGCAGACCCAGTCGAGAAGGCTGACGACACCAACCTCGGACGGGTGCTCCGTCGGTGCGCTCACGGCTGGCCTCCCCGTTCAATGCGCAGGCGCGCAGTGAAATTGTCCGGCCTTGACGGAGTTTTCGTGCGCGAATGGCAAACGTCGCCAAGACGCGGGGCACCGGGCCGACGGCCGTCGCGCGGCCCCGCGTCCGAACCGCGCTCACCCCCGTCGCTTACCATCGGACCCCGTGCCCCACGACGAAAGCGAGCGATCGCAGCGGTTGCCGCGGCTGGTCGCCCTCGTCGCAGGAACCGTGGGCCTGTTGCTCTGCGTCCTGGTCCCGCTGCTGCCCGTTCGGCAGACCACCGCGACGGTGCTGTGGCCGCAGGGCACCGTGGACGGGCACGTCAGCCAGATCACCGCTCCGCTGGTGTCCGGGGCGCCCCGCGCGCTGGACATCTCCATTCCCTGCCCGGCCATCGCCACCCTGCCGGCCAGCGGCGGGCTGGTGGTCTCGACGCTGCCGACCGGCGGCGTGGACCCCGGCAAGAACGGGCTGTTCGTCCGCGCCGACAAGGACGTCGTCGTCGTCGCGTTCCGCGACACCGTGGCCACCGTCGCGCAGCGCTCGGCCGTCACTGCGGGGGCCTGCAGCGTGCTGCACGTCTGGGCCGACGCGGGCGCGGCAGGCGCGGACTTCGTCGGCATCCCCGGCGCCTCCGGGGTGCTGCCCGCCGAGAAGAAGCCGCAAGTCGGCGGGATCTTCACCGACCTGAAGGTGCCCGCCCAGCCGGGCCTGTCGGCCCGCGTCGACATCGACACCCGCTTCATCACCGCGCCCACCATGCTGAAAAAGCTGGGGATGACCGTCGGTGTGCTGGCGGTGGTGGTCGCGATCTTCGCGCTGGCCGTGCTGGACCGGCACAGCCGTGGCACCACGCTGATCAACTGGCGCTCCCCGGTCGGCTGGCTGTCCCGGTATCGCCAGCGCGGTGACCGCGGCCGGCGGCGGATCGGCGCCGCGACCCTGCTGACCGACACGGCGGTGATCGGCACGCTGCTGCTGTGGCACGTCATCGGCGCCACCTCGTCGGACGACGGCTACAACCTGACGATCGCCCGGGTCGCGCCGAAGGCCGGCTACGTCGCCAACTACTACCGCTACTTCGGCACCACCGAGGCGCCGTTCGACTGGTACTTCGCGGTGCTGGCCAAGCTGGCCGCGGTCAGCACCGCCGGCGTGTGGATGCGGCTGCCGGCCCTGCTCGCCGGCATCGGCTGCTGGCTGATCATCAGCCACTGCATGCTGCGGCGGCTGGGCCCCGGCAAGGGCGGCCTGGCCGTCAACTGGGTCGCGATCTTCACCGCGGGCGCGGTGTTCCTGGCCGCGTGGCTGCCGTTCAACAACGGCCTGCGGCCCGAGCCGCTGATCGCCCTCGGCGTGATCGTCACCTGGATCCTGGTCGAGCGGTCGATCGCGCTGCGGCGGCTGGCCCCGGCCGCGATCGCCATCGTGGTCGCGATGCTGACCGTGACGCTGGCGCCGCAGGGACTGATCGCCGTCGGCGCGCTGCTGACCGGCGCCCGGGCCATCGCCGGCACGATCCGGCGTCGCCGCGACACCGACGGGCTGCTGGCCCCGCTGGCCGTCCTGGCCGCCTCGCTGTCGCTGCTTCTGGTCGTGGTGTTCCGCAGCCAGACGCTGGCGACCGTCGCCGAATCGGCCCGCATCAAGTACAAGGTCGGCCCGACGATCGCGTGGTACCAGGACTTCCTGCGCTACTACTTCCTGACGGTCGAGTCCAACGCGGACGGGTCCATGACGCGGCGCTTCGCCGTGCTGGTGCTGCTGCTATGCCTGATCGGCGTGCTGGTGGCGCTGCTGCGGCGCGGCCGGGTGCAGGGGCTGGCGCGCGGCCCGGTGTGGCGGCTGATCGGCACCACCGCGCTCGGCCTGCTGCTGCTGCACTTCACGCCGACGAAGTGGGCCATCCAGTTCGGCGCGTTCGCCGGGCTGGCCGGCGCGCTGGGCGCGGTCACCGCATTCGCCTACGCCCGGATCGGCCTGCACAGCCGCCGCAACCTGACCCTGTACGTGACCGCGTTGCTGTTCGTGCTGGCGTGGGCCACCTCGGGCATCAACGGATGGTTCTACGTCGGCAACTACGGGGTGCCGTGGTTCGACATCCAACCCGTCGTCGCCAGCCACCCGGTGACGTCGATGTTCCTGGCGCTGTCGATCGCGACCGGCCTGCTGGGCGCCTGGCAGCACTTCCGGATGGACTACTCCGGGCACACCGAGGTCAAGGACAGCCGGCGCAACCGCGTGCTGGCGTCCACTCCCCTGCTGGTGGTCGCGACGATCATGGTGCTCGGCGAGGTCGGCTCGCTGGCCAAGGGTGCGGTGTTCCGCTACCCGCTATACACCACCGCCAAGGCCAACCTGACGGCCCTGGAATCGGGCCTCGCCCCGACCAGCTGCGCGATGGCCGACGACGTGTTGACCGAACCCGACCCGAATGTCGGCCTGCTGCAACCTGTTCCGGGCCAGACGTTCGGGCCCGACGGCGCGCTCGGCGGGGTCAACCCGGTCGGCTTCAAGCCCGACGGCGTGGGCAACGACCTGCGGTCGTACCCGGTGGTGACCAAACCGGGCGTGGTCAATTCCGACGCGTCGCCCAACAAGCCGAACGCCGCGATGAGTGACTCCGCGGGCACCGCCGGCGGCAAGGGCCCCGTCGGGATCAACGGGTCCAACATCGCGCTGCCGTTCGGCCTCGACCCGGCCCGCACGCCGGTGATGGGCAGCTACGGCGAGAACTCGCTGGCGGCCACCGCCACCTCGTCCTGGTACCAGCTGCCGCCGCGCACCGCCGACCGTCCGCTCGTCGTGGTGTCGGCGGCCGGCGCGATCTGGTCGTACAAAGAAGACGGCACCTTCACCTATGGGCAGTCGCTGAAACTGCAGTGGGGTGTCGCCCGACCCGACGGGACCACCCAGCCGCTCGGCGAGGTGCAACCCATCGACATCGGACCGGAGCCGGCGTGGCGCAACTTGCGGTTCCCGCTGACCTGGGCGCCGCCGGAGGCCAACGTGGCGCGCATCGTCGCCTACGACCCGAACCTGAGCGAGGACCAGTGGTTCGCGTTCACGCCGCCGCGAGTCCCGGTGCTGCAGACCCTGCAGCAAACGATGGGATCGCAGACACCCGTGCTGATGGACATCGCGACCGCCGCGAACTTCCCGTGCCAGCGGCCGTTCGCCGAACACCTTGGCGTTGCCGAACTTCCGGGCTTCCGCATCCTGCCCGACCACAAGCAGACGGCGGCGTCGTCGAACGGGTGGGAAGCCAGCGAGACCGGCGGCCCGTTCCTGTTCACCCAGACGCTGCTGCGCACCTCGACGATCTCGGCGTACCTGCGCGGCGACTGGTACCGCGACTGGGGATCGGTCGAGCAGTACTACCCGCTGGTGCCCAGTGATCAGGCCCCCGACGCCGCCATCGAACAGGGCGTGATGACCATGTACGGCTGGAGCCGCCAAGGACCGATTCGGGCACTGCCATGACCGTCACTGAAGAACAAACAGTCACCCGCACCCGGGACAGGGTCAAGGTCACCCGGTGGGTCGCCACGATCGCCGGGCTGATCGGCTTCGTGCTGTCGGTCGCGACTCCGCTACTGCCGGTGGTGCAGACGACCGCGACGCTGAGCTGGCCGCAGAACGGCCAGCTCAATAACGTTACGGCCCCGCTCATTTCGCTGAGCCCCGTCGACGTGACGGCCAGCGCGCCGTGCTCCGTGGTCCGCGGCCTGCCGGCCGACGGCGGCGTCGTGCTGAGCACGGCGCCCAAGAAGGGCAAGGACGCGGCGCTCAACGCGCTGTTCGTCGTGGTCAACGGCAAGCGCGTCGACGTCACCGACCGCAACGTGGTGATCGCGAGCGTGTCACGCGAGCAGGCGGAATCCGCGCAGTGTCAGCGCATCGAGATAACATCTACGCGCGCTGGCACTTTCGCGACGTTCGTCGGGCTGACCGACGCGGCGGGCAAGCCGCAGTCCGGCGGCTTCAACGACCCCAACCTGCGCCCGCAGATCGTCGGGGTGTTCACCGACCTGACTGGTCCGGCGCCGCCCGACCTGAAGTTCTCGGCCACCATCGACACCCGGTTCTCCACCACCCCAACCACATTGAAGCTGCTGGCGATGGTGGGCGCGATCCTGTCGACCATCGTCTCGCTGGTCGCGCTGTGGCGGCTGGACCAGCTCGACGGCCGCCGGATGCACCGGTGGATCCCGACCCGCTGGAAGAAGTTCACCCTCGCCGACGCCACGGTGACCTTCGGGTTCGTGCTGTGGCACGTGATCGGGGCGAACTCGTCTGACGACGGCTACATCCTGGGCATGGCCCGCGTCGCCGACCGCGCCGGCTACATGTCCAACTACTTCCGCTGGTTCGGCAGCCCCGAGGACCCCTTCGGCTGGTACTACAACCTGCTGGCGGTGATGACCCGCGTCAGCGACGACAGCCTGTGGATTCGCTTGCCCGACTTGATCGCCGGGCTGGTGTGCTGGCTGCTGCTGTCGCGCGAGGTGCTGCCCCGGTTGGGACCGGCGGTCACCAAGAGCAGCGCCGCGAACTGGGCCGCGGGCCTGGTGCTGCTGACCGCGTGGATGCCGTTCGACAACGGCCTGCGGCCCGAACCCATCATCGCGCTCGGTTCGCTGATCACCTACGTGCTGATCGAGCGCTCGATGTGCGCCTCACGGTTGACCCCGGCGGCCCTGGCGGTGGTGACCGCGGCGTTCACACTGGGCGTGCAGCCCACCGGCCTGATCGCGGTGGCCGCGCTGGTCGCCGGTGGCCGCCCGATCCTGCGCATCCTGGTCAAGCGGCATCGCCTGGTCGGGACCTGGCCGCTGGTGGCCCCGATGCTGGCCGCCGGCTTCGTGATCCTCACCGTGGTGTTTGCCGACCAGACGTTGTCAACGGTGTTGGAGGCCACCAGGATTCGCACAGCGATCGGGCCAAGCCAGGCGTGGTACACCGAGAACCTGCGCTACTACTACCTGATCCTGCCCACCGTCGACGGTTCGTTGTCGCGGCGGTTCGGGTTCCTGATCACCGCGCTGTGCTTGTTCACGGCGCTGTTCATCATGTTGCGGCGCAAGCGAGTTCCGGGTGTGGCCCGCGGCCCGGCGTGGCGGCTGATGGGCGTCATCTTCGGCACCATGTTCTTCCTGATGTTCACCCCCACCAAGTGGGTGCACCACTTCGGGCTGTTCGCCGCGGTGGGCGCGGCGATGGCCGCGCTGACGACGGTCCTGGTGTCGCACGAGGTGCTGCGCTGGTCGCGCAACCGGATGGCGTTCCTGGCGGGGCTGCTGTTCGTGCTGGCGCTGTGCTTCGCCACCACCAACGGTTGGTGGTACGTCTCGAGCTACGGCGTGCCGTTCAACAGCACGATGCCGAAGATCGGCGGAATCAGCGTCAGCGCAATGTTTTTCGCGCTGTTCGTGATCGTCGCCGGCTACGCCGCGTATCTGCATTTCGTCTCCCGGGACCACGGCGAGGGCCGGCTGGCCCGGGCGCTGACGGCGGCGCCCGTCCCGCTGGCGGCCGGGTTCATGGCGCTGGTGTTCGTCGGGTCGATGACGGCGGGCATCGTGCGCCAATACCCCACCTACTCCAACGCCTGGGACAACCTGCGCGAGTTCAGCGGGGGCTGCGGCCTGGCCGACGACGTGCTGGTCGAGCCGGACAGCAACGCCGGTTTCATGCCGCCGCTACCGGACAATTACGGCCCGCTGGGGCCGCTGGGCGGCGTCAACCCAACGGGCTTCAGCCCCAACGGTTTACCGGAGCGCACCCTGGCCGAGGCGGTCCGCGAGACTTCCGTCCCGCAGCCCGGCACCGACTACGACTGGTACGGGCCGACCAAGCTGGCCGCGCCGGGCGTCAACGGGTCGACGATGCCCCTGCCCTACGGCCTGGACCCCGCCCGGGTCCCGGTGGCGGGCAGCTACACCGCGGGCCCGCAGCGGCAGAGCAGGCTGGCGTCGGCGTGGTACCAGTTGCCGAAGGCCGACGCCGGGCATCCCCTGGTGGTGGTGACCGCCGCGGGCACGATCGCCGGCAACAGCGTCCTGCACCACCACACCGACGGGCAGAACGTGGTGCTGGAATACGGCACGCCCGGTCCCGGCGGCGAGGTGGTGCCTGCCGGTCGCATCGCGCCCTTCGACCTGTACGGCGAGCAGCCGAAGGTGTGGCGCAACCTGCGCTTCCCGCGCGCCCAGATGCCCGCCGACACCGTCGCGGTCCGGGTGATCGCCGACGACCTGTCCCTGACACCCGACGACTGGATCGCGGTGACCCCGCCGCGGGTGCCGGAACTGCGCTCGCTGCAGGAGTACGTCGGCTCCACGCAGCCGGTGCTGATGGACTGGGCCGTCGGGCTGGCCTTCCCGTGCCAGCAGCCGATGCTGCATGTCAATGGCGTCACCGAGATCCCGAACTTCCGCATCACGCCGGACTACAACGCGAAGAAGATGGACACCGACACCTGGGAGGACGGCGTCAACGGCGGCCTGCTGGGCATCACCGACCTGCTGCTGCGGGCCCACGTCATGTCCACGTACCTGTCGCATGACTGGGGCCGCGACTGGGGCTCGCTGCGCAAGTTCGACACCATCGCCGATGCCCACCCGGCGCAGCTCGACCTGGGCACCGCGACGCGCTTCGGCTGGTGGTCGCCGGGGCAGATCCGGATCAAGCCCTAATCGCCTGTGCGCGTGAACCTTTGGTCGTAGGCCTGGCTATGGCAGCGCACGCCCGTGCCGGATATCACCGCTTGATAGCCGTGGCCTAGCAGCGACGCGACGGGATTCTGCGGCGGTTGGGGCAGGCCCAGCGTGGCGGTGTAGGTGGACAGGTTGGAACCGCCCAACGAGCAAGGGGTGTCGAAGGTTTCGTTGCGGTTCCATCCGCCGTTCGCGAAGACGTAGGCCTGCTCACTGCCGTTGGCTTTGATGAACATGCTCATGCAGCGGTCGCCGGCGCGCAGGCAGTCGGTGCGCACACCGTAACTGGCGACCGCCGCCTGATAGCCGTTCGCATAGGTGATCTGGCCGGCGTACCTGCCGTGCAGGGCCTCGGCCGGCGACACCGTGCGCGGGTCGAGGTGGGTGGGGTCGGGCAGCTTCGTGACGTCGGTGTCGCCCGTTTTGGTCAGCGTCGCAATGCGTCTGGTGAAGCAGCCGTTCGCCGTCGCCCGGGTCACCTCGCCCGACATGGTCCCGTCCGGCTGCTGCGTCAGCGAAACCACATTCCACGCCTCGTCATTCGGCCGGTCGCACTCGATGTGTGAAATGGCGACGCCGTACCATCGAGCGCCGACGTTGTCGAACACCATGTCGGAGACCTCGAAGTTACCCATCGTCGCGGTCGCGACACACCCGTTGGCGCTGCATGCCGAACGCAGATTCCAGGTGTCCGTGTAGGCCCTCGCGTCGGAACCCTGCATGGGGCCCCCGCCCGTGAGGGTGGCGGCGGTGACCTTCACCGCGAAGGTTCCGGTGAAGGGGCCCGAGCTTGCCGGGTTGGCGGGCGCCGCACTGCTGGAAGCCGCCTGCGGCGTCCCGCCGTGCTTGCCCTGCCCCGCCAGTAGGTAGCCGGCGACGACGGCCGCGACGACCACGATGGCCCCGGCGCCGGACAATGCGATCAACCGTTTGCGGGATTTCTGCACCGGAGCCGGCGTCGGGTCGTCCCGGTTCGCCTCCTGGCCCTGGCCGGTCGGGAAAGAGCCGCTGGCCCACTGCACCGGATATTCGACGACGAAGCCGGATTCCGGTGCGTGCGCCGGGTATTCGAGCGCCGGGCCGGATCCGCCGTAGCCCTGGGGAATCGGCTTGGCCAGGGTGGCGCCGCCGTCATCGGCCACCACCGTGATGGCGACTTCGCGTTGGGTGACGGTGTCAAAGGCGCGCCAGGTCTCACCGTTTTCGTTGTGGCCGATCGCCTCGATTAGTCGATACCGCCCATACGGCGTCCCGTCCTGCACAGCACCTCCCGGGGGCCTGTCGGAGAACCGTCTGGAGGCACGATAAACCCCCGGCGACCTCCGTGGCGGCCGAAACCGCCGACAAATCCAATTGGCCGCCCTAGAGCAATTCGGCAACGGTCGAATAGTTCCGCTTATTTACGTTCGAGTAATTCCTTGTCAGCGGTTTATTTCTGGCGAATTCGGGTCAATACTTATTCCGCTGTGATGCAGCTAACACCAAGAGAGGTGACCCGATGCAGACGTGGACGCGCATAGGCGCATACGGGGCCGCACTTGCCGCGGCGATGATGCCGGTGACGAACTTCGAAATCACCAGGGCCGCGGCTGAATCGGGGATGATCGTGGTGCTGGACAGCAGCATACGGCGCTGCGATTTCAGCCTGGTCACCACCGGCCCGAGGGTGCCGCAGACCGGTCTGGGCACCGGCACCGCGATCGTCCGGCACTCCGGATCGACCGCCAGCGCCGAGGTGCACCTGTCGGACAGCCCCGACCCCGGGACGCACTTCGACGTCGGCCTGATCCAGGAGCCCCGCCCGCAGGCGGCGACCTGCGGGCCGGGCGACCCCGGTACCGCCTTCGGCGGCCTCGACCTCGACGGGGCAGGCAACGGGACCGTGACCGTCACCGAAACCCTGCGCCCCGGGACGACGGGCGTCTGGGTGTTCGTCGAGCGCGGCGACCCACGGCCGAAAGCGCGCGCGTTAATTCGGGCCAAGGTGGGCGATGATGGGCGGTAGGTCGAAGATCGTGACGATTCCGGGTGTCGCCTCCACGACGTAGGGGATCGCGTTCACCGCGGGGTGCGCGGTGTAGCCGGCGAGGTGTTCGGAGTACCCCTCGTCGGTGCGCCCGTAGGTGACGCGGACCTGCATTGGCGCGTCTCCGGTGGTGGTGAACAGCCAGCCCTCGCCGTCGATGCCCCAGTCCGGGTCAAGATGCTGAGTGCAGAACCAATGCGCTCGAAAGGAGATGAACGCCTTGCCATTTCGCATGCCCGCGACGGTCAACCGCTGGGCGGCCATCGTTCCTTGTTCGATTACGAAGCCGTCGGACAGGGTGTGCGGCTGGGTGGCCCGGGCGATGTCTCCGCGGACCTCGAACCCGTCGAGCGGGCAGCCGATCGCGTCGGCCAGCGCGACGATGGACTGTTGGTAGCCGATGACGGCGGGGGCGAGCATCGCGGGGTCCAGGGTGGTGCCGGTGACCGGGGCGCCCATACCCATGCGTTTGATCATCGGGGGCTCTACGGAGGCCGGGATGTCGGCGTATTCGTCGATGGTGAGTTCGTCGAGCCGGCGCATCGGGTTGAGCAGGGTCAGTGGCATCGTGGTGGTGCTGAAGCCGGGGCTGCTGCCGGTCGCATGGATCGAGGTGCCGCCGGTGTGGCAGGCCGCCTCGATGCGCGCGCGGATCGCGGGGTCCATGGCGGGGCCGTAGAAGAACTCGTTGCGGGTGGTGATGACGTTGACACCTGCCCCCAGCAGTCGCGTCAGGTCGTCAAGGTCGAAGCCTTCCTGCATGTAGAGCACGCAGTCCGGGGCCAGCGCCACGACGTCCTCGATATCGCGGGTGGCCGCGATCCCCAGCGGCTCGATGCCGGCCAACGTTCCCGCGTCCACACCCTCTTTATCGTCGGAGTAGACGTAAAGACCCACCAGCTCCAGATAGGGATGCGCCACGACGCCCCGGATGGATTTCTTCCCCATGCGGCCGGCCGACCATTGCACCACCCGATAGGTCCTCGCCGTCTTCCCGGCAGTCATCGCGTTCCTTTCACGGCAGATTGTGTCGTCGGTGGTTGGTCAGTGGGCGTTGGTAGGACGGATCTGTGGTGTCACGTCGAGGCGCGCCGTTACGGTTGATGTCTGGAACGTCGGCGAACGGTATCGGCATGCTGGGAACCGTGCCGGACCATTCGATTACGTTGGTTCTCAGGAGAATTCGCCATTGTTCGTCACGCCTTTGTAGACGATCGAAATATCGACCGCCCGCGAGCCAATTGGTGTCGTCACGGTTTCGGGCGGCGAATAAGTAGTAGGTTTCGCAGTGCGCGGTGTCGTCCGCGATGTCGCAGGTGTTGTTCAGCAGGTTGTGCTGGGTAGCGATCTGATCCCTCTCGTGCATGGCCGATGCCCAGTCGTAGAGATCGGCTGGGCCACCCACGAATGCGCCGGCCGCGATGACGGCATCGGGGTGGAAAGCGGACAGGAACAGGTCCCTATCGAACCTGTCGATGCCGCGGCTGAACCTGGCCAGGCAATCCAGGATATCCCGCTGGTCGAGGAGCCGGTCGAGTCGTGCCTGTCGGTCACTGTTCATATTGGTTCTCCGCGATGGGTTTCCAAATGGGGGCGCCTCGCTCGGCCCGGAGCGACGGGATACGCCGGCCATCCACGTCGGTGATTCCGTACTCATCGGCGAGCTCTGCGGTGATAAAGGTCCCGCCGGAGCGCTTGATGATCGCGGGATCAGCGGCGAGTGCGGCGATGACGCGGCCGGGGAACTCGGGCGAGCATCCCACTGCGGGGTTCGTGACGGTCGATCGGGTCATTTCAGGGTTGTCGGCAAGGTTGCGTTGGGCGCGCTCGGTGAATGTCAAGCCTTGCCATAGGGATAACGACGCGACATTGTGCGGTTGAAGTTCGATAGCCATGTCGCGTGCCATGCGATCCACTGCGGCCTTGCACAGCCCGAACACGACGCCGTAGGTGTAGGTGACACCAACATGGCCGGACGTGGCCACGATCAATCCCGACTGTTGGGACACCATAATGCGAGCGGCATGATGCGCGGCAACGAAACTCGAGCGTACACCGACCTCAACCATCGCCCAGTCAGTGAGCGGCCTGTTCCAAAACGGCTTGGCGTCGGTGAGGTCCTCAGGCAACGCGAAGGCGTTGTTCACCAGGATGTCCAACCTGCCCCGTTCATCGCGGACCCTGTCAAAAAGGCTCGCGACTTGCGTATCGCTGGCGTGGTCGACTTGAACCGCGACACCGACACCACCGCGGCGCGCAACCTCGCTGGCGGTGTGCGTGATAGTGCCCGGCAGCGGATGTGAACCCGGAGTCACGGTGCGGCCCGTGACATAGACGGTGGCACCCGCAGCGCCGAGGGCGACGGCGATACCCTTGCCGATGCCGCGGCTGGCACCAGTAACGACGGCGACTTTGCCTGCCAGGTCAGTCATTGCGTGACAGTGCCTTTCGGGTCCAGCAGTCGCCCAAGAAATCCTCGCTCGGATCGGCGATTGCGCGGCCGGTATAGTGAGCATGGCCGAAGGGCATCCCCATCAAACCCATTGCCCAATCCGCGGACTCACCGAAGTCTTGCCACCAGTCGTAGACGATGGTGCGTTGCGCGATTCGCCATTCTCCGCTGACGCTTTCCATCCAGTCCAGATAACGCCCGCCGATGACGACGTCTCGATGGTGATCAGGCCCGGCGATGCGGTGATAGGCGAACATATGGGTCTCCGCGAATGCGGTGTCGGCATGTAAGTCGATGAGGCTTTGACCTAAAAAGTGTTGTGTCACTGGAATATCCGGCGAACCCGGAACGACCCAAGCAAGGTACTGCTCCAACGTGCCGCTAAAGATGCCATAGTCAATGACGGCCGCCGGCCAGTACGCTCCTGTGATCAGTTCCGAATTTCGCCGATCCTCACCACGGGCCAACCGAGCGAGGCAGTCGCGGATCTGATCGCGGTCCAACAGCCGCTTGAGTTGCTGAGTATGGTTCGTCATCTCAGACAAACGTCGCGCAGGTGCTGACTTCGGCGCATTTTGCGAACTGATCGCCGAGCTCTACGTACTGTTTGGAACCTTCTGTGCGCAAACGCTTGTCGCGCTCGAAGCGGTACCTGGCCCGTGGAGCTTGCTGGTAATCCTGCGGTAATGGTCATGACACGGGTACCGGCGAACCCGCTGTGTCCCGCTGGTACGCGGCGACCTCGTCGGCGACGGACTTATGCAGGACGCGGATCATGATCTCCTGATCATTGATCGGGAATCGCTTGACACGGCGCGATTCCAGCATGGTCTGGGTTGCTTCCAAGGTGTTGCAGTCCTGTAGCCCGAACTCCTTGAACGTGACAGTGGTCAGTTCCTGGCGCAGCCGATCGCCAACCGTCTTGGCCGGTGCGAAGTACAGTGAGCTTTCGAAGATATGCTTGTTGTAGGCGGTGGGCCAGTAGTTGTAGGTGAGGTACCAGCCCGGCTCCCACACCACGATCATGAAGTTGGGGAAGAACAAGAACGAGTCCAGCCCCCACTGCTTGTGGCGCCCGGGGTTGATTCCGCGCGGTAGATTCTGTAGGGCTGGAATGTCGGGTTTGTCCCATGCGCCGAAATTGCCGCTCCTCAAGGCTCTTTCGATGGGCTTGACCATCATCGGATCTTTCGGCGGGGCCATCCCACCCCAGGACGACTGCATCGCGTGTAAGCCGTGAATCGCGTAGTGCAGCCCCTCGTACCCATAACCGGCCAGCTTGCGTGATTCCTCGGGGGTGTATTGCTTCGCATGCAGGATCGGCGCGTGGTAGAACTCCGTGAAAGCGTCGATGTAGAGCTTCCAATTGCTGTTGACGTCCGCACGATACGAGTATGTGTCGGTCATCTCCCCGAAGGGATAGCCCGCCAGGCCCTGCGCGAGCGGCCCGAGGAAATCGATCAGCGACGTGGTGTTGGCGGGGTTCAGGTTGACGAAGACAAAGCCTTCCCACACATCGACCTGCACGGGCATCAATCCATAGTCAGACTTATCGAGCTCGAAGAACTCCGACTCCTGCTGCACGAACGTGAGGTCTCCGTCCAACGAGTAGCGCCAGGCGTGGTACTTGCAGACGAATTGGCGGCACGTGCCCCTGGTCTCCTCCCACGGGTGGTCGTCCCAGACCAATTTGTTTCCCCGATGCCGGCACATGTTGTGGAAAGCGCGGATCCGCCCGTCGCCGCTGTTGACCACGACCACTGAGGTCTGCGCGGCGCCGATCTCCTTGGTGAAGTAGCTCCCCTTCTTTGGCAGTTGCTCGACCCGGCCGACGTTGAGCCAGGCGCGCTCGAAGATCGCTTTGCGTTCCAGCTCGAAGAATTCGGGGTCGATCGAATCCTCGAAGGACAGTGGCCCGGTGCCCAGCTCCGGATAGTGCTGAGTCCACGATCCCTCGCTCGGCTTGGGGAAATGGGCCATCCTCAGTCCTCCTGTCCTGTGTCCGCAGCTACTCGCAAAATAACTCCTGGCCGATCAGAAAGTAAAGGCTTCTTGACCGTATAATTCAAAATTACTTTACGATCAGCTAGTATTCCTGTGGGATGCATGCCGTCGGGTCGAGAGGGGCATCGATGAACACTACGGTCGCCGACACCGCAGCTTTGCCGATGGCCACCCGGCGCCGCCTGCTGATCGCGGCGATGAGCCTGTTCAACCAATACGGATTCGCGGGCACTTCGTTGCAGATGATCGCCGACGAGCTCGGCCTGACCAAGGCAGCGATTTACTATCACTTCCGCACGCGCGATCAGCTGTTGATGGCACTGATGGACCCTGTTCAGCGAGAGATCGGTTCGGTCGTCGACGCCGCAGAAGCGCAGCGTGGAGCGCGCGCCCGCGCCGAGGCCATGCTTGCCGGCTACGCCAGCGTTGTCGCACGCAATCGTGCCCTGACCGCAGTGACCACGTTCGACCCCAGCGTGCGTGGGGTCCTACGAAATCACCCGCTATGGAACGCCCTTATTGACCGACAACTCGCCTTGCTCGGAGCAACACAGCAGGGAACCCAGGCGACCCTCTATGCCACGATGGTGCTGACCGGAATGGCCGGTGCCGCGTCCACCGCGCCGGCAGACCTTGACGATGATGCCCTGTGTCGGCAGCTTATTGACGCCGGCCGCCGCACACTCGATCTGCGCGGCCCCACACCAAAGCGCTAATGCCGCAAGTCAATCAGGAGAAGGAATGGCCACACGCGTAGCTCTCGTCACCGGTGGAGGCTCGGGCATCGGCGCAGCGATCGCCGCGCGCCTCATACGAGACGGGCATCGAGTCGCGACACTCGACGTCAAACCCGCGGACAGCGGGCATTCCCACACCGTCGACGTCACGGATCCAGGCCAAATCGGCGACGCGGTACATAACATCCAACGGACGCTCGGACCCATCGCCATTCTGGTTAATGCCGCAGGCGCAGAAGGCTTTTCGCGGTTCCTCGACATCAGTTTTACAGAATGGCAACGCGTCATCGACGTCACCCTCAACGGAGTCTTTCACTGCACCCAAGCAGTACTACCTGGCATGATCGGGTTGGGCTGGGGTCGCATCGTCAACATCTCGTCCTCGAGTACTCACTCCGGCACCCCGATGAAATCGCACTATGTCGCCGCCAAATCAGCCGTCAACGGGCTAACAAAATCGCTAGCCCTCGAATACGGCCCCATGGGTATCACCGTCAACGCTGTTCCCCCCGGATTCGTCGACACACCCATGCTGCGCAACGCCCAACGGCGCGGCGACTTCGGGACTTACACCTTCGACGACATCATCGCCGCCACCCCCGTGCGTCGAATTGGCCGCCCGGACGACATCGCAGCCACCTGCTCCTTTCTCATCAGCGAAGAGGCGGGGTACATCACCGGCCAGATCATCGGCGTCAACGGCGGACGCAACACCTAGGGTCGGGTGAGATGCACGCCGCGGTCGCCCGGCGTCTTCACGCGGGGCCGTCGCTGTAATACCGTCGCATCATGAGCGAGTACGGGCAGGAGGCCTTCGAGCGGCCGCGCAGGCTGCCCTTCTCCACCGCGGACAAGGCGCAGCGGTATCAGACCGATAGCTATCGCGGCGCCGTGGGGATGAATTGGTATCGCACCGACCCCACCCTCCAGTTCACCATGGCCTACTACCTGCGGCCTGACGAATTGGCCGTCGTGGAGCCGCATTTGGAGCGCATCGGCGAACTGATGGGCGGTCCGGTCGCCCGCTGGGCCGACGAAACCGACCGCAACCCACCCCGGCTGGAACGCTACGACCGGTGGGGACACGACGTCAGCCGGGTCGTCATGCCCGACTCGTTCACCCAGTCGAAGCGGGCCGTCCTGGAGGCGCAACAGGCGCTGCGCACCGACGCCCGCGCGGCAAAGGTGAGCTCGGGGCTGGCGTTGTTCGCGTCGAATTACCTTCTCAATCAGGCCGATATCGGCATGGGCTGCGCGCTGGGCACCGGCGGCGGCATGGTGCAGTCGCTGGTCTCCGCGTACGCGCCCGCCGACGTGCGCGAGCATGTGCTGGCGAAGTTCGCGTCCGGCGAGTGGGCAGGCGAGACGGCGCAGCTGCTGACCGAGCGCACCGGCGGCTCCGACCTCGGCGCGCTGGAGACCACCGCCACCCGCACCGGCGACGCGTGGCTGCTCAACGGCTTCAAGTGGTTCGCGTCCAACTGCGCCGGCGAGGCGTTCGTCGTGCTGGCCAAACCCGAAGGCGCCCCGGACTCTTCGCGCGGGGTAGCGAACTTCCTGGTGCTGCGCACCCGCCGCGACGGCTCGCGCAACGGGGTGCGGGTGCGCCGGCTCAAGGACAAGCTCGGCACGAAGTCGGTGGCCTCCGGCGAGGTCGAGTTCGTCGACGCCGAGGCGTTCCTGCTGTCCGGCGAGCCCAGCGCTGACGGCGGCCCGTCCGACGGCAAGGGCCTGGGCCGGATGATGGAGCTGACCAACGCCGCGCGCCTGGGCATCGCGCTGTTTGGCCTGGGCAACGCGCGCCGCGCGCTGGTCGAGGCGCTGTGCTACGCGCGGCAGCGCCACGCGTTCGGCGGGGCGCTGATCGACAAGCCGCTGATGCGCCGCAAGCTGGCCGAGTTGGTCGTCGACGTAGAGGCCGCGCAGGCAATGGTTTTCGACGGCATCGGGGCCACCAACCATCGCCAGCCCCGCGGCCTGCGGCAGCGCATCGCGGTGCCGGTCACCAAGCTGCGGGTGTGCCGGCTGGGCATCACCGCGGCGTCGGACGCGATCGAGATCCACGGCGGCAACGGCTATATCGAAACCTGGCCGGTGGCAAGGCTTTTGCGCGACGCTCAGGTCAACACGATCTGGGAGGGACCCGACAATATCCTGTGCCTGGACGTGCGGCGCGGCATCGAGCAGACCCAGGCCCACGAGACGCTGCTGGCGCGGCTGCACGACGCGGTGTCGGTCTCCGATGATGACGGGACCACCGCGCTGGTGGCGCGCCGCATCGAGGATCTCGACGCCGCGATCACGGCCTGGACCAAGCTGGACCGCACGGTGGCCGAGGCGCGCCTTTTCCCGCTGGCCCAGTTCATGGGCGACGTCTACGCCGCCGCGCTGCTCACCGAGCAGGCCGCCTGGGAGCGGACCGAGCGTGGCGGCGAACGCAAGGCGCTCGTCGCGCGGCTGCACGCCCAGCGCTACCTCGCCGACCGCGGGCCGCTGCGCGGCATCGACGCCGAATCCGACGAAGCGCAGCAGAAATTCGATGAGCTGGTGGACGGGGCGCTGGCGCTATGAGAAGGCTGGGGATCATCATGGCGGTGGTGGCGGCGCTGCTGGGCTGCACACCGCGGCCGAAGGCCGCCGCCACGCCGGTCGCCGCGGTGTTCGGCCGGCACGCGGCGATCTACCGGTTGGTTCGCGACGACCCGAATTTCGTTGCGTGGCTTGCGATTTTGCAGCAGAGCCGCAATGACGGGACCCCGGTTCGGTTCTCCTACGATGTGGTCGGGCCGCGGCTCACCATGGTCGAGCCCGCCCAGTAGCGCTACACCTTTGCGCTGCCATCCCAGAACAGGGGCAGGCCGGTCCAGGTTTGGGTGTCGACGAAGTGCAGCATCGTTCGCGATGCCTCGGTGAGCTCGTGGTCGCCGCCGAGCAGCCGCGTGCAGTCGTCGATCAGCCGCCGGGTGCGCTGTCCTGCCGTCTCGAATTCGTGCCCCTCCCAGAACTGCCAGGCCAAAAAGTAGCGCCACAGCAGGGTCTCGTGAGCGTCATTGCCCGCGGCACGGACACTTCGCGACAACGCCTTCTTCGCGGCCACAACGTTTTCCATCAAGTCGGCGCGCTGGGAGCGCTCGTCGTCGGCGTCCTCGGTCACCTTGTCGACCGCGTCGTCGTCGAGGTTGCCCGGTTCCCCCCAGTCCCGCCCCGGGGGCTGGTCGACGTCGCGCTCCTCGGATTCCATGTCGACGAACAATTCGAACGCGAGGCTGCGCACCTCGTCGAGGTCCTGCTCCCACTCGGTGCGCACCGCCGCCAGTTGCTCGCGGGCGGCGGCGGTCAGTGGGTGCTCGTCGCCGAGGCCGCGGGCCAGGTCGTCGGCCAGCGGCTCCCACTCGGAGATCCAGTCCACGTCGTTGCCCGCGGTCCTCGGCGTCCACAGCGCCAGAATGTAACGCGCCTGCAGGGTGATCTCGTTGTCCTGGCCGAGCGCATTGCCGGCCGCCGTGATCAACTCGTCGAGACTCTTGAGCACGAAAGTGGTTGCGCCCGTGGCTTCGCCGAGCCACGCCAGCCGCGTTAGTTGGGTGGCCAGGGTCTCGGGGTGGTGTTCGCCCAGGCGTTGTCGGCGGTACATGACCACGGACACCGCATCCGAGCTTGCGCCGAACGGGTCGCCGAGATCGTAGCGCGCCTGCGCCACCATGTAGGCCGCCGAAAGCGTCACCTCGTGCTCGACGCCGAACGCGCGAGTCTCGGCCCCGCACAACCGCACCCAGCGCACCAGCCTGCTGCCGGGATCCTCGTCGGGATACTCGACGTAGGCCACCACATGGATCGCGCGCAGTGTGTCGGTGTGCTCGACGCCCAGCGCGTGAACCATGGCCGGAAGCAGTTGGCGCAGTTGGTCAACCGCCGCGGGGTCACCGAGCAAGAAGCGCCACCGCGCCACCGCGCCCGCCACCACGAGGGTCTCTGGGTGTTCAGGTCCGAGTGCTTCGCGACGAACGTCCAGCACCGCGGCGGCGTCACGGACGGCGCCCGGGGTGTCGCCGGCGTTCTGCCGCGCCTCGGCCAACGCCAGCAGCGCGGTCAGCGTCGTTTCGTGTCGTGGTCCCAGCGCGTCATGCGCCGACTGCCAGGCCTGTAGGGCTCCCGCGACGGGATCGACTGCGTCCCCTGGGTTTTCGGACATGCGTTTCCCCCTACGCGCAGGACCGGCGCCGGGTCCTTAGATCGGGATCAGCCCGTGCTTGCGTCCGACCCGGAACCAGAGTTGCTTGTCCCGCAACAGCTTCAGCGACTTGCGGATCAGCAGCCGGGTGTCGTGCGGGTCGACGACCGCGTCGATGAAGCCGCGCTCGGCGGCGGTCCACGGGATCGCCATATTCTCGTTGTAGCCCTCGATGAAGTCCTTCTTGATCTGCTGGGCCTCGGGCGTGGTCGGGTCCGGGAAGCGCTTCATCAGCAGCTGGGCGGCACCCTCGGCGCCGATCACCGCGATGCGCGCGGTGGGCCAGGCGTAGTTGAAGTCGGCGGTCAGCTGCCGCGAGCCCATCACGGCGTAGGCGCCGCCGTAGGACTTGCGGATGGTGATCGTCACCTTCGGGACGTCGGCCTCGACGACGGAGTACAGGAACCGGCCGCCGCGCTTGATGATGCCGTTCTTCTCCTGCTCGGCACCCGGCAGAAATCCGGGCGTATCCACCACAAAAACCAGCGGGAGCTCGAACGCGTCGCAGAACCGGATGAACCGGGCGGCCTTGTCGGAGGCCTCGTTGTCGATGGACCCGGCCAGGTACATGGGCTGATTGGCGACCACGCCGACAGGACGCCCGTCCACCCGGGCGAACCCGGTGATGATGGCCGGCCCGTGCTGCGCGGCGACATCCAGGAAGTCGCCGTCGTCGAAGATGCGCAGCAGGATCTCGTGCATGTCGTAGGCCGCGTTGTCGGAGTCCGGGACGATCGCGTCGAGCTCCAGGTCGGTGGGGGTGATCTCGGGCTCCAGCCCGGGATTGATGGTCGGCGGTTTGTCGAAGCAGTTGGACGGCAGGAACGACAGGAAGTCGCGCACGTACTGGAACGCCCCGGCCTCGGAGTCCACCACCTGGTGGATGTTGCCGTTGCGGGCCTGGGCATCGGAACCGCCGAGCTCGTCGAGCGTCACGTCCTCGCCGGTGACCTCGCGGATCACGTCGGGCCCGGTGACGAAGAAGTAGCCCTGATCGCGCACCGAGACCAGCAGGTCGTCCTGGATCGGCGAATACACCGCTCCCCCAGCGCATTTGCCGAAGATCAGGGAGATCTGCGGCACGATGCCGGACAGCGCCTCGTGGCGGCGGCCCAGCTCGGCATACCACGCCAGCGAAGTGACCGCGTCCTGGATGCGGGCGCCGCCCGAATCCTGGATGCCGACGATCGGGCACCCGACCATCGCGCACCACTCCATCAGCCGGGCCACCTTGCGGCCGAACATCTCGCCCACCGTGCCCTGGAACACCGTCTGGTCGTGCGAGAACACCCCGACCGGCCGGCCGTCGATCATGGCATGCCCGGTGATGCAGCCGTCGCCGTAGAGCGCGTTGGGGTCGTTCGGCGTCTTGGCCAGCGCCCCGGTCTCCAGGAAGGTCCCCGGGTCGACCAGTGCGTGGATGCGCGAGCGTGCGCTGGGGATGCCCTTCGCGTCCCGCTTGGCTGCGGCCTTCTCGCCGCCGGGCTCCTTGGCCAACTCAAGGCGGCGACGCAGATCGGCCAGCTTCTCGGCGGCGCTGTGGGGGGAGGGAGCCGGGGCGGTGTCCGTCACTACTTGCCTACCTCACTTGTCCGGTGGCGGTCGGCCTCGATGGTGTCCAGCGCCTGGGACATGTGGGCGCCGACCTTCGCGATGATCGGCTCGTCGATGGCCTGGATGTGCTCGCCACCGATCGGCACGACCTCGAGGTCCGCCACGTAGTCGCCCCAGCCACCGTCCGGCTTGCGAATGCCGAAACGAGGCTCGAACTCAATCACGTCGTCATGGTAACGATCGGCCATGTAGAGGGTGACGTGCCCGTCGTACGACCGGTACTCCGCGGTTTCCAGCGCCCGGTTGTCCAGGTACGACGTGCGCTGGTGCTCGATGATCCCGCCGGGGATCTGCACGCCGCTCTGGCTGATGATGTCCAGGATGAACCGGACCTGACCCTCGTCGTCGAGCGACTCGAGGTGCTCGTACGGGATCGCTGGGATCTCCACGTTGAACGTCCGCTCGGCGAACCGGGCGTAGCGGGCCCAGCGCTTGCGGGTCTCCTCCTGGGTCTGCGGGATCTCTTCGCCGGGCATCACGGTGTCGATCAGCCCGACGAATCGGACGTCCTTACCCAGCTGCTTCAGCCCGATCGCGCAGGCGTAGGCCAGCGCCCCGCCCAGCGACCAGCCGGCCAGCAGGTAAGGCCCGTCGCCCTGCATCTCGATCAGCTTCGGCACGTACTGCGTCGCGCGCTCCTCGATGGTGCCCTCGACGCGCTCGAAGCCGTACATCGGTGTGTCCGCCGGAAGCCGGTTGAGCAGCGGCTCGTAGACCACCGTCGAACCGCCCGCGGCGTGGAACACGAACACCGGCGCCTTGGCATCGCCCTCGGCCCGCGGCCGGATCGTGCGGACGAAGCCGTCGATCTGACCGGACTCCAGGTACTGACGGACCTTCTCGCCCAGCGCCTCGATGGTCTCCGAGGTCAGCACGTCCTCGGCGGTGATCGGGCCCTCGGCGCGCTCGGAGAGCCGCTGCGCCATCTTGGCGGCGGTCTCCTCGTTCACCTTGGGCAGCGGGTTGAAGATGCCGCCGGCGGACTTGCCGGTCACGATCGCCCACGTGGCAAACGCGACCCGCTCGGCCGCATCGCGCGGCGGCACATCGGAATTCAGTGCCTTGGCGACGGCCTCCTGGCTGAGCGCATCCGCCGCCCCGGCCAGATTCGGCTGGGTCCCGTTGGCGCCGTTCGTCTTCGGGCCGGACGGATCGGTCGGCGGCGGCGGAATCGGGATGTCCGATGCCGGCGGTGGGGCCGATTGCGGGTCCGGCTCCGCCTGCGGGTCAGGGGCCGGCGCCGCCACCGAGGCCGGCGTCGCGCCGCTGAGCAGTTGCGCCTGCTCCCGGGCGATCTCGTCGGCCGTCTGCGTCTTCTGGTGCTCGGCCAGCTCCTGGACCTCGTCGCGGTGTTCGACCGCGTACTCGATCAGCTGCTCGATGTTGTACAGGTTGGCGTCGCGCACGGCCGTCAATTGGATTGGGGGCAGGTCGAAGTCGTATTCGACGCGGTTCTTGATCCGCACCGCCATCAACGAGTCCAGGCCCAGCTCGATCAGCGGGACCTCCCACGGCAGGTCCTCGGGTTCGTAGCCCATCGCCGCCGCGACGATCATGCCCAGCCGTTCGGGGATCGTCTCTCCCGAATCCGCTGACCACCTTCCTATTCCGGCCGGCATGTAGCGGTTGGTCAGGCTGTCCGACAGCGTCTCGGCGTCGTCATCGTCGACCACACCCGTCGTGATCGGCGCGGCGGGCGCACCGGCGTCGGACGTGCCCTCGGCGATCGCGGTGCCCGCACCGACCGCGGCGGGCAGCACGGCGGCCGAACCGCCCCGGGTGACCAGCGCGTCGTAGACGAGCGTGAAGGACTCGTCGATGCGGGCGTGCACCTGGATCGACGCGCCACCGGGGTGCCGGGTCAGCGTCGTCACCAACCGGGCGCCCACGCCGGGCACCGCCCGCTGCTCCGAGGCGGTCAGCTGCGCGTCCGGCAGCACCGCCGTCGCGGCGGAGCGCACCAGCGCGGCGAGGTCGGTCTTCTCGCGCGGCGCGAACTCCCACACGTGGCGGCCGTCGGGCAGCGCGACGTGGTTGCCCGGCATCAGGACCGAGCTGTCGCCGGCGAAGTGCGCGTCGAGCCAGTGCTCCTTGCGCTTGAACCGGGTCGGCGGGATGTTCGCGTAGTCCTGCGGGCCCATGGCGCGGCTGAACAGCGTCCGGATGTCCAGGTCGTGGCCGAAGACGAAGAGCTGCGCCATGGTCGAGACCATGGACTCGACCTCGTCCTGCTTGCGGGCCAGCGTCGCGATCAGCTGCGCGTCGTGCAGCCCGGCCGACGCGGTGGTCAGTCCAATCTGCATGAGCGCCACCGGGTTTGGTGCCAGCTCGAGGAAGGTGGTGTACCCGCTGTCGACGGCGTTGCGGACGCCGTGGGTGAAGTACACCGAATGCCGCATGCCCTTGATCCAGTAGTCCACGTCGTGGATCGGCTGGCCGCCGGGCTTGACGAAGGTGCCCTCGTGCACGGTCGAGAAGATGCCGATGTTGGGGGTCAGGGCCTTGATGCCCTGCAGCTCCGCGGAGAACTCGCCGAGCAGCGGGTCCATCTGCGAGGTGTGCCCGGCGCCCTTGGTCTGCAGCTTGCGGGCGAACTTGCCCTCGGATTCCGCGCGCGCGACGATCGCGTCGATCTGATCGGGCGGGCCGCCGATGACGGTCTGGCTGGGCGCGGCGTAGACGCACACCTCGAGGTCGGGGAAGTCGGCGAACACCGTCTTGAGCTCGTCAGCGGAGTATTCGACGATCGCCATGAACCGGATGTACTCGCCGAACAGCATCGACTCGCCCTCGCCCATCAGGTGCGAGCGCGAGCAGATCACGCGGGTGGCGTCCTCGAGCGACAAGCCGCCGGCGAAGTAGGCCGACGCGGGCTCACCCAGCGACTGCCCCACCACCGCAGCGGGTTTGGCGCCGTGGTGCTTGAGCAGCTCGCCCAGCGCGATCTGGATCGCGTAGATGGTGACGTTGCTGGTCTCGATGCCGTAGTCGTGCGAGTCGTCCAGGATCAGCTCGAGCACCGAGTAGCCGCGCTCGTCCTGGATCAGCGCGTCGACCTTCTCGATCCACTCCGCGAATACCTCGTTGCGCAGGTACAGGCTTTTGGCCATCTTGCGGTGCTGCGCGCCGAAACCGGCCATCGCCCACACCGGGCCGTTGGTCACCGGGCCGTCGACGCTGAACACGTTCGGCCGCTGCTTGCCCTCGGCGACCGCGCGCAGGCCCTTGACGGCCTCCTCGTGGTCGTGGGCCAGCACCACCGCGCGCGAACGCCCGTGGTTGCGCCGCGACAGCGCGCGCCCGATGGACTCCAGCGACGACGCCTGGCCCTCCGGGCTTTCCATCCAGTCGGCGAGCTCGGCGGCCGCGGCCTTCTTGCGCGACGTCAGGAACGCCGACACCGCGAGCGGGATCAGTGGCTTGGTCGGCTCCGATTCCTCTTGTGCAGCAAGCTCTTCCAGCGCGACTCGTTTGAGTTCCAGCGCCTCTTCGGTCACGCCGGGCAGCTCGTAGGCCGGCTCGGCGGCCGCATACTCGTCGGTGATGATCTCGCCGTATTCGTCGAACCGCAGCGCGTGGCCCTCCAGGGCGGGCGCGTCGGCCGGGTCCGCGGCGGCATCGCCCGGCGCGATGATCGCGGCCTCGGGCTCCGGCTCGCGTTCGATGACGTCACGCGGCAACACCTCGCGCACCACCAGGTGCGCGTTGGCCCCGCCGAAGCCGAAGCTCGACACCCCGGCCACCGCGTAACCGCCGTAGCGCGGCCAATCCGTCGCGGTGTCAATGACTTTCAGGTGCATGCCGTCGAAGTCGATGTACGGGCTGGGCCCGGCGAAGTTGATGGACGGCGGCAGCTTGTCGTGCTGCAGCGCCAGCACCACCTTGGCCATGGCGGCCACCCCGGCGGCGGACTCCAGGTGGCCGATGTTGGTCTTGATCGCGCCGAGCAGCGCCGGCCGATCGGCGGGGCGTCCGCGGCCGACCACCCGGCCCAGCGCCTCGGCCTCGATCGGGTCGCCGAGGATGGTGCCGGTGCCGTGCGCCTCGATGTAGTCGACGGTGCGCGGGTCGATGCCGGCGTCCTTGTAGGCCCGGCGCAGCACCTCGGCCTGCGCGTCCTGGTTGGGGGCGATCAGGCCGTTGGACCGGCCGTCGTGGTTGATGGCGCTACCGGCGATGACGGCCAGGATCTGATCGCCGTCGCGGCGGGCATCGTCGATCCGCTTGAGCACCAGCATGCCGGCGCCCTCGGAGCGCGTGTAGCCGTCGGCGTCGGCGGAGAAGGACTTGATGCGGCCGTCGGGGGCCAGCACCGCGCCGATCTCGTCGAACCCGAGCGTGACCGCGGGAGTGATCAGCGCGTTGACGCCACCGGCGACGGCCACGTCGCACTCGCCGTTGCGCAGCGCCTGCACCGCCTGGTGCGTCGCCACCAACGAGCTCGAGCAGGCGGTGTCGACGGCGACCGACGGGCCGCGGAAGTCGTAGAAGTACGACACCCGGTTGGCGATGATGGCCGTCGAGTTACCAGTGATCGCGTAGGGGTGCGCGATGGTCGGGTCCGAGATCGCAAGGTAGCCATAGTCGTTGTTGGTGAAGCCGACGTAGACGCCCACGGCCTCGCCGCGCAGGCTGGACGCCGGGATGCGCGCGTGTTCGAGCGCCTCCCACGTCAGCTCCAGCGCCATCCGCTGCTGCGGGTCGATGTTGTCGGCCTCGGTCTTGGCGACCGCGAAGAACTCGGAGTCGAAGCCCTTGATGTCCTTCAGGTAGCCGCCGCGGGTGCGGGCGGCCGCGACGCGGGCGGCCAGCCGGGGCTCTTCGAGGAACTCCGACCAGCGCCCCTCGGGCAGGTCGGTGATGGCGTCGCGGCCCTCCATCAGGGCCTGCCAGGTTTCGTCCGGGCTGTTCATGTCGCCGGGCAGCCGGGTCGACAACCCGACGATCGCGATGTCGACACGCTCGGCCGGGCCGGTGCGCGTCCAGTCGGCGCCGTCGAGATCGTCGTCGGGGCGATCGGGTTCGCCCTCGATGATGCGGGTGGCCAGCGACTCGATGGTCGGATGCTGGAAGGCCACCGCGACCGACAGCGTGACACCGGTCATGTCCTCGATGTCGGCGGCCATCGCCACGGCGTCGCGCGACGACAGGCCCAGCTCCACCATCGGAACGGACTCGTCGATCGCGTCGGGCGACTGCCCGACGGCCCTGCCCACCCAGTTGCGCAACCACTGCCGCATCTCGGGGACCGTTAAAGTGCGCCGCTCCTCCTCATCGCTTCGCTCTGCATCGTCGCCGGCGCGCATGTCGGTCTTGCTGGCGGGCACCTCGCCGTCTGCGGGCGCGTCTTCGAAGTTGTCCGGCAGGTCAGATTCTGTGTCAGACATGGTTCCTGAATTCAGTCAGTGGACTTGGCAAAGGTGTCCGGGGAGCCGACACCGCTGCGCAGGCTGCCGTCGAGGTAGGCCGCCCGACAGGCGCGACGGCCGATCTTGCCGCTGGAGGTACGGGGAATCGACCCCGAGGACACCAGCAGCAAGTCACGGACGGTGACCCCGTGCCGAACGGCGACGGCCGCGCGGATGTCGTCGGCGATGGGTTGATAGTCGAGCTTGTGCGTACCTGCGGCGCGCTCGGCGACGATCACCAGCTGCTCGGAGGTGTCGTCGGGATCGAACTTGAGCCCGGCGTGCGGGTTGTCGAACACCGCCTGGGGAAGCTGGTTGGCCGGGACGGAGAAGGCTGCCACGTATCCGGTGCGCAGCGCCTTATTGGCCTCCTGCGCCGAGTACTCGACGTCCTGCGGGTAGTGGTTGCGGCCGTCGATGATGACGAGGTCTTTGATGCGGCCCGCGATATAGAGGTGGCCGTCCTGGTAAGTGCCGTAGTCGCCGGTGCGAACCCAGAGCCCGTCGTCCGCGGCACCCTCCGCGTGCGATTGGCCGACGCGCGACTTCAGGATGTTATGGAAAACCTCGGCGGTCTCCGCTTCCTTGCCCCAGTAGCCACCGCCCAGGTTGTTGCCGTGCAACCAGATCTCACCGACCTGCCCATCCGGCAGCTCGCTGGCGGTGTCGGGGTCGACGATGACAGCCCATTCGTCGACGCCGACCTTTCCCGCGGATACCTGAGCGACGGCGTTCGGTGCGTCGGGAGCCACCTCGACGAAGCGTTGGTTGTTCAGCTCGTCGCGGTCGACGTGGATGACCTTTGGCTCCTCTTCCGGCGGGGTGGTGGAGACGAACAGTGTCGCCTCGGCCAGACCGTAGGACGGCTTGATTGCCGTCTTCGGCAAACCGTAGGGCGCGAACGCCTCGTAGAACTTACGCATCGATGCCGGCGACACCGGCTCGCTGCCGTTGAGGATCGCCTTGACGTTGCTCAGGTCCAGGGGCGGCTCGTCGTCGCGGGGCAGGCCGCGGACGGCTGCGTGTTCAAAGGCGAAGTTGGGGGCGGCCGAGAAGACGCCGCCGGTTTCGCCGGGCTTGCGGGCGAGTTCGCGGAGCCATCGGCCGGGCCGGCGCACGAACGCGGCGGGCGTCATGAAGGTGAAGCTCTGGCCGAGCACCGGGGCGCACAGCGCCGTGATCAGGCCCATGTCGTGGAAGAACGGGAGCCACATGAGGCCGCGGTCGCCTTCGGCGCCTTCCAGGGCGACCAGCGTCTGCAGCACGTTGGTGGGCAGGTTCAGATGGCTGATCTGCACGCCGGTCGGTGTGCGGGTGGAGCCGGACGTGTACTGCAGGTAGGCGGTGGTGTTCTCGCCGGCCTCGGGCTCCACCCAGGTCGAGGCGACCTCGGTGGGCACCGCGTCGACGGCGATGACGCGGGGCCGTTCCTTGGCCGAACGGGCCCGGATGAACCTGCGGACGCCTTCGGCGGAGTCGCTGGTGGTCAGGATCGTCGACGGGGTGCAGTCGTCGAGCACGGCGTGCAGCCGGCCGACGTGACCGGGCTCGGCCGGGTCGAACAGCGGCACCGCAATCCGGCCGGAATACAGCGCGCCGAAGAAGGCGACGAGGTAGTTCAGGTCCTGCGGGCACAGAATGGCGATGCGGTCACCGGGCTGGGTGACCTGCTGCAGGCGAGCCCCGATGGCGCGGTTGCGGGCACTGAATTCGGACCAGACGATGTCGCGATAGACACCGTCGCGCTCGGTCGAGTAGTCGATGAACCGATAAGCCAGCTTGTTGCCGCGAACCTTGGCCCACTTCTCGACGTGACGAACCAGGTTCGTGCCCTCCGGGAACTTGATTTTTCCGTTCACGATGAATGGGTTGTGGTACGCCATTGCCGCCCTCTCCTGTTAAAACCGCCGGTCAGCTACACCGACGGTCCTGGTGTCGGCGTCGCCGACGATCTCCCCGCGCGCGATCCCTGCACGGCACAGCTTTGCGCAGGCCGTGAGACCTCTACCCGATCGGGAACCACCAAACTCTGATGCTCTTAATTTTCTCTTAATGTTAAGGGGCGGTGCGCGGCAGACCAAATCACAAGGTACCGCTGATTTCCCCCGGTACCGGCCTACCTTGCGGCCATGTCACCCATGTTTGGGATGCGGTGCGTTCTCGATGAGCCCGCGCGCCCAATTCAGCGCCCAATCCGTCGCCGGAGCCCCGTCCAGGGCCCAGCATTGTGTCGTGGCATACAGCGCGTGCACCGGCTGCGCCGCGCCGCCTGCCAGCGTATTCAGCGTGTTCGGCAGGTTCGCGATGCTGAACGCCTCCTGCGGGGCCGCGCAGATGAGGTCGCCCGGTGCGCAGATCTCGTTGGTCTTGTCGTTGAGGTCACCGAAACCACCGGGACGCGGGCCGGACATGGTCAGGCCGAGCCCGGCCAGCACCGGCACCTCGTGCAGGGTCACTTCGGCGCCCTCGCCCGGCGGGTTGGGGCCGACGTCTTTGCCCACGCCCTCCTGGCGACGGCCGTCGGCGATCACCGTCACGCCGAGCACCAGGTCGTCGTCGACGGGCCCACGCCCGTTGCCGATGTCACTGGCGATGTCGCCGGCGATCACCGCGCCCTGCGAAAACCCCAGCAGCACATAGCTGGTCAGCGGGCACTTGGTGTTCATGTCCGTCAACGCCTGGACCGCAGCCTTGGTGCCCTCGGCGCGGCTGTCGTTGTACGACATCTGCTTGACGCCGCCCAGCGGATTGTTGAACTGCGCCGTGTAGGGCACCGTGTACGTCTGCACGCGCGAGGACGGGAACTGCTGGGCGATCGCCAGAGTGTCCTTGTGCAGCAGCGCATTCGGGAACTGCACCGGGTTGAGCGGATCGTCCTGCGGCGACGACTCCCAGGTGCCGGGGATGATGATCATCTGCACGTCGGGGCAGGACGCGTCCTGCGACGCCGGGCGCGGCTTGTGCGGGTGGCTGGATGACGACGACGGCGGGATGATGCTCGACGGCACCGCGCTGGGCGGCGCCTCGGTGCTGCGCAACATGGTCACCACCGCGACGATCACCAGCAGTACGACGGCGGCCATCGACAGCGCCGCTCCCCACGCCAGGACCCGGCGCTGTTTGTTTCGGGCTTTCGCCGTCTTCGTGCTTCTGCCGGTTTTTGGGGTGGGCATGTTCTCCTGCTAGCAGAGTCGGTGGGTCGCAGCTTCGATAGCAGTCAAGCGGCCGTGATGCCCTCTGCTGCACTGCCTACACGGTACCGGCTCGGCGAATGTCGCCGTCCGGCCTGCTAGCGGGGTCGCGCGCTACCGGATGGCGCCGACGATGTCGCCGGACATAGCGCCCAGCTGACCCGACCACGAGCCCCAGTCGTTGCCACCGCCGCCCGGGAAGTCGAAGTGCCCGTTGTGCCCGCCGTTGTTGCGGTACTGCTGGTAGAACTCCCGCGAGCTGCCCATCGCCGCGCCGGCCTGGCCGATCATCGCGGCGTCGTCGCCGCCCATGTTGGTCGGGCTCCACACCCACAGCCGGGTGTTGTTCTGCGCCAACAGCGACGCGTGCACGTACGGGTCGTGCCACTTCCACCGACCCAGCTGCGGCGCGCCCCACATGCCGTTGCCGTCGACGCCGCCGAACTGCTGCAGGCCGGCCAGGATCGCGCCGTTGTAGTTGGTGCTCGACGGGTAGAGGAACCCGGACAACGAGCCGGCGAAGCCGAAGCGGTCCGGGTGGAAGGCGGCCAGCGCCATCGCGGCGTAGCCGCCCTGCGACGCGCCCACCGCGGCGTGGCCGCCGGGCGCCAGCCCCTTGTTCGCCGCCAGCCAGTCCGGCAGCTCGCTGGACAGGAAGGTGTCCCACTGCTTGCTGCCGTCCTGCTCCCAGTTGGTGTACATGCTCCACGCGCCGCCGGCCGGGGCCACCACCGAGATCCCCTTGCCGGCCATGGTGTTCATCCCATTACCGGCGGTGACCCAGTTGCTCACGTCCGGGCCTGCGTTGAAGGCGTCCAGCAGATACACCGCATGCGGCCCGCCGCCCAGGAAGGCCACCGGGATGGACCGTCCCATGGCGCCCGACGGCACCATCAGCGTCTCGTACCCCGCCGCCCTGGCCTTGCCGACCGTTCCCGCGCCCACCGCGACGCCGCCCACTCCGAGCGAGAGCGCGGCAACGCAGAACATCCGCAGCAGTATCGACAGACTCCGTACACCCCTCATGTCCACCCTCCATCGTCTGATCGCTGTCAGAACGATAACCAGGCGCGCAACCGGGCAGATCCGCAGGGTAGTGAAATAGGCCACACTCGGCGCAGCAACGGCCAACGGCGGCGCCCCTAGGGGACGCCGCCGTTGGCGGTAATGCTTTCGGCTACCGGTTTAGGTGCCCTGGGCGGGCGCGGCGGCGGCCGTGGCCGGGCCAGCGCCCGGCGTGGCGCCCAGCGCCGACTGCAGGTCAGGCAGCATGGCGTGCAGCTGCGCGCCCCAGTACGGCCAGTCGTGCGTGCCGTTGGCGTCGAAGTTCCACACGGCGTTGTGGCCGCCGGCCGCGTTGTACGCGTCCTGGAACTTCAGGTTGCTGGTGCGGACGAAACCCTCCAGGAACTTGGCGGGCAGGTTGTCGCCACCGAGGTCGGACGGCTTGCCGTTACCGCAGTACACCCAAATGCGGGTGTTGTTCGAGACCAGCTTGGCCACCTGCAGCGACGGGTCGTTGCGCTGCCAGGCCGGGTCCTCCTTGGGGCCCCACATGTCCTTGGTCTTGTAGCCACCGGCGTCGCCCATGGCCAGGCCGATCAGCGACGGGCCCATGCCCTGCGACGGGTCCAGCAGCGCCGACAGCGAGCCGGCGTACGGGAACTGGTCGGGGTGGAAGGCGGCCAGGATCAGCGCCGACGACCCGGCCATCGACAGACCGACCACGGCGCTGCCGTTCGGCTTGACCTGCTTGTTGGCCGACAAGTACTGCGGCAGCTCGCTGGTCAGGAAGGTCTCCCACTTGTAGGTGGTGCAACCGGCCTTACCGCAGGCGGGCGCGTACCAGTCCGAGTAGAAGCTGGACTGGCCACCGACCGGCATCACGACCGAGATGCCCGACTGGTTGTACCACTCGAAGGCGGGGGTGTTGATGTCCCAGCCGTTGAAGTCGTCCTGGGCGCGCATGCCGTCCAGCAGGTACAGGGCGGGAGAGTTGGCGCCACCGCTCTGGTACTGGATCTTGATGTCGCGACCCATGGCGGCCGACGGAACCTGCAAGTACTCAACCGGCAGACCCGGGCGAGAGAACGCCCCTGCGGTCGCCGGACCACCCACGACGCCGATCAGACCCGAAAGCAGGGCCGCGCCGGCGGCTCCAACCAAGAGTCGGCGTGGCGTGCGTGCCACGGCGCCGCGAAACCTGTCAACAAACGTCATTCTTTGCTTCCTCATCCTTTCGGCGCACCCTTCATGAAGGCGCGTCGTTGATTTAGGTCGAACTGCATGCGATCTGTGCGCAGCAGCGTTCGTGAGTCAGAGTCAACCACACGATCGGCCGTCGCCTCGCATCGAGGAGACCGGGCAAAGACCCAATGGCCTCACGTACCCAATGGATTTCATTTCAAACATTGCCGAGCAGAACGACATTTCCGCATGTACCCGGGGGTCATCACCAGTGGTGAGCACCGAAATGTGATGTTTCTGTCAATATTTGGTCACGGCGCTGAAATGCGCACGCGGCTGTTTGCCCAAATTTCCCTTGCAACCTCATTCGCGGGGCGGCGGCGGGCTCGGTTCGGGTATCGGCAGCCCGCACCGGGCGAGCTCGTAAAGCGGCACCCGATCGATCCGATAGCCGGTGAATGTGAAGGAGTGCAAGAAGTTTGACACGAACCTGTGCACGCTCATCGGCGCACGTACCGAGGCCAGCATCGACTTCGTCTCGGGGCATTGCAGCGCGGCGACGGCCTGGGCCACCCAGTTCGCGTCCAAATAGCCCGGGATGCCCGGGTACACCTTCACCCACGGACCGTCGGCGATCACCCAGTCCGGGAACAAGTTTTTGTCATGCCCGATCCGGCCGTGCGTCAGCCGTTGAGTGTGCTGCGCAAGGGGATTCGCGAGGCCGATCTGGTCGATCACGCGCACGTCGAGCCCAACGTTCATGCCCAGCATTCCGAGATTGGTGAAAAACACTGCGTGCTGCGGCTTTTGGGGGCTGCCCGGCGCGGGCTGCGCCATCGGCACCAGATCCCACTGGGTGTAGTTGCCCGACGGCAGCAGCAACGCGCCCTCGGGGGTGTTGTCCAGCGCGGTCAGGACGGCTGCCATCCTCGGGTAGTCGAGGTAGTCGGCCGCGGTCAGCGGGTGGGCGTGCCCGGTCGCCTGCGAGTAGAAGCGCCGCTCGTCGACGATGCCGGAGTAGCTCACGTGGGTGGCGTCGTCGCCCATGCCGGGCGAGTTCGCCGCCCACAGCGACCAGCCCGCGATCCCCAGCCAGAGCACGCCGGCCGCGGCCGCCAGCAGACCGTCGGAGTCGCGCCGGAAGTCCATGCGTTGCGGCAGCACCACCGGGATCACCGCGACTGGAGCCAGCAGGCAGAACAGCGGCGCCAGCAGCACCCGGGCGTGCATGAAGTCGCCGCCCTGGCGCGTCCAGTACAGGGCCTGCAGCAGCCCGCTGACCAAGACGAAGGCCACCGCCGCCGACGGGGACTGCACTGCGCGGGCCAGCCGGCCGTAGTTGGGCGACTCGGCCGGGCGCAGGAACGACGGCCGCCGCCGAGTCGCCATCAACAGCAATCCCAGTGGCACGAGGAGCACTACCGGCGCCCACAGCGCGTAGGGCCCGTTGAAATTCGCGAGATAGATCATTCCCTGCGACCACTTGTCGCCCGCGGCGTCCTTGGCCAGGGCGGTGCCGGGCACCAGCAGGCCGTAGTAGCCCATCCGGAAGATCTGGTAGGCGACCGGCAGGAAGCCCCCGGCCACCACGATCAGCACGCGGCGGCGCAGGGTCCGGGCCGCGACCAGCATCATGATCAGCGCCAGGCCGCCCATCAGCGCCAGCTCGGGCCGGACCAGGACGCTGCACCCCGCGACGAAGGCCAGCACGCCGTTGAACACGTCGTTGTCCGGACGGTTGCGCACCGGCTGCGACCAGCGGACCATCAGCCACCACAACAAGCCCAGGTAGGCCAGCGCCAGCCCGCTTTCCAGGCCCGACGTGGCGAAGTCGCGCGCCGGCGGCAGCGCGATGTAGACCAGCGCCCCGGCCGGCAGCATGATCGCCTTGCGACCGCGCAGGCTGGGCGCGTACAGGCGGCCGGCGCCCAGCATCAGCAGGGCCACGCCCAGCAGAGACAGCACCAGGGCCAGCGTCAGCGCCACGTATTCCATCCGGATCGGCCCGCCGACCCAGCTGCCGAAATACATCAGGTAGGTCCACGCCGTGGAGGTGTTGGCCTCGACCCGCTCGCCCTGATTGAAGACGGGCCCGTTGCCGGCCAGCAGGTTGCGCACCGTGCGCAGCACGATCAGCCCGTCGTCGGCGATCCAGCGGCGCTGCCACGCGCCCCAACCGAACAGCAGGACGATCAGCGCCACGCTGATGCCCAGGCTGATCCGGACCACCCGGTCGTACGGGAACGGCCGCCGCGCCCGCCGAACCACCGGCCGGCGGCGCATCACCTCGCGCTTGATGGCCTCCAGACCGGGGTTAGCCGAAGGCAACGGCGGCACCAATGGTCGCGACCCACGTCAGCGCCAGCAGTTGGAAAACCCGGTCGCGCAGCACGATGTCCTCGGGCTCGCCGGCCAGCCCGCCGTCCACGTCGACCGCGTAGCGCAGGATCGCGATCGTGAACGGGACCATCGACACCACGAACCAGCTCGCCTCGCCGTGCTCCTTGTCGAAGGCCCACAGCCCGTAGCAGACCACCACCGCGGTGGCCGACAGCGTCCAGACGAATCGCAGGTAGCTGCTGGTGTAGCTCTCCAGCGACTTGCGGATCTTGGCGCCGGTGCGCTCGGCGAGTTGCAGCTCGGCGTAGCGCTTGCCGGCCGTCATGAACAGCGAGCCGAACGCCATCATCAGCAAAAACCATTGCGTCAGATGGATATTCGTCGCCGCACCCCCGGCGATGGCCCGGATCAGATATGCCGACGACACGATGCAGATGTCCATCACCGCTTGGTGTTTGAGCCCGAAGCAGTAGGCCAGCTGGATGGCGAGGTAGACGGCCATCACCAGCGCCAGGTTCGGCGTGAGCCACCAACCGATGGCCAGCGAGGCCACCCCCAGCAGCGTCGCCAGCGCGTAGGCCAGCCATTCGGGCACCACGCCGGCCGCGATCGGCCGGAACCGCTTGGTGGGGTGGGCGCGGTCGGCCTCGACGTCGCGCGCATCGTTGATCAGGTATATCGACGACGCGCCTAGGCTGAACACCACGAAAGCCACCGAGACTTCGATCAGCACCTTGGCGTAGTCGTAGTGGACCGGGCCGCCCAATGCGGCCACCGGCGCTAGCAACACCAGGACGTTCTTCACCCACTGGCGCGGGCGCATCGCCTTGACCACGCCGACGATCAAATTCGCCGGGGGTTGTCCGGTCGCCACGTCTTCACTCATTTCGGCCATACCTCTATCTGGACTTCCTATCGAGCCAGAGTGCAAGCCGAGCGACCCCGGCGCCGAGCGCCACGCCGAAGACGACGTCACTGGGATAGTGAACGCCCAGCACCAGCCGCGACAGCGCCATCGGCGGAACCAGCACCGGGGTGAGCGGCACCCCGATGGCGCGGCCCATCAGAATCGCCGCGGCCGTGGTGGACGTGGCGTGCGCGGACGGGAAGCTGAGCGCACTCGGCGTGCCGACGTTGACGGCGACGGCCGGGTCATGCGGGCGTTTGCGCCGCACGATCCGCTTGACCACGACGGCGGCCGCATGTGCGGCGAAGGTGCCTGCCGCGGCCAGCAGCCACTGGCGGCGACGGCGTTCGTTCAGCAGCGCCCCGAGCAGCGCGACGATGACCCAGCCGATGCTGTGCTCGCCGAAGTGCGACATGCCGCGCGCGGTCGACAGCACCCCCGGGCGGCCGGCCAGCGACGACTGAACGGCCACCAGCGCGGCGACTTCGCCGCGCGGCCCCGCCGGTTCAGGCATGTCGCGACTCGGCGGACGGCTGGGGGCACCGCCCGCTTGCGGGGGACAGCACCGTCTCCCACTTCTGCTGGCTGGACAACACCGGCAGCGCGTCGCGGTAGACCCGCCGCATCTCGTCGAACCGGCCCAACAGCTGACGCTGGCGGCGCAGCGACTGCAGCAGCAGCGTGACCATCTTGCGCCGGTCGCGCTGCCGGTAGACCACGCCGCAGCCGTCGGCCGTGGTGACGGTGACACCGTCGACGGTGCACAGCCGGAACCAGCGCGCGTCCTGCGTCGGCACGTTGAACTCCGGGCGGTCGTGGCTTTCCGGGTCGGCCTTGGTCATGTTGTGCAGGATTCCGCGGGCCAGCCGGTAGCCGATGGACACCGGGTTCACGGGTGGCTTCATCGCCTTGGTCTTGTGCGATGGCGCCGGCAGCTCGGAAGCCGCGGGCAGCACGACGGCGTCCGGGTATTCCTTGCGCAGGCGATGCACTTCCGGCAGGCCCGATTCCAGGATCGAGAAGATGTGCTCCGGCCCGGCGAGGAAGTCGTCGATGGCCCGGTTCTGGATCGCGACCGTCGAATATTCAAGGCAGGCAAGGTGTTTCAGCGTCGCCTTGAGATGGCTGCGAACCAGGCCGGTGATGTCGCCGTCCCAGTGCATGGCCGCGACCACCAGCCGGTTGCGCAGATGGAAGTAGGCCTGCCAGTCGATCGCGTCGTCCTTGTCGCTCCAGGCCATGTGCCAGATCGCTGCGCCGGGCAGCGTGACGGTCGGGTAGCCGTGCTCGCCGGCGCGCAGGCCGTATTCCGCGTCGTCCCACTTGATGAACAGCGGCAGCGGCTGGCCCAGCTCCTCGGCGACCTGACGCGGGATCATGCACGTCCACCAGCCGTTGAAGTCGACGTCGATGCGCCGGTGCAGCAGCGCGCTGCGATCGTTCTTGTCGCCCAACGGATATTCGGCGAAGTCGTGGTCGTACTCGGCGTGCGGCGCGGCGGTCCACATGAAGTTCGCCTGGTTGACGACCTCGCCCATAATGTGCAGGTGCGACGGCTCCTGCAGGTTGAGCATCTGGCCGCCGATCAGCGTCGGCGTCTTGGCGAACCGGTTCATCGCCAACACCCGCAGGATCGTGTCCGGCTCGATGCGGATGTCGTCATCCATGAACAGGATCTGTTGGCAGTCAGTGTTTTTCAGCGCCTCGTACATCACCCGGCTGTAGCCGCCGGAGCCGCCGAGGTTGGGCTGGTCGTGAATCGACAGGCGATTGCCCAGGCCCGCCGACGCCGCCGCGAAGTCCGGGTGGTCGCGCACCTTGCGGGTGCCCTGATCCGGCACGATCACCGCGCCGATCACCTTGTCCACCAACGGATCCGCGGTGAGGTCGGCCAGCGCGTTGACGCAGTCGCCGGGCCGGTTGAACGTCGGGATGCCGACGGCGATGTTGGCCGTGCCGGGCGCGGCCTCGGGCGCGTACCAGCCGCCACTGACCAGGTTGACCGCGGTGTCGCTGGTGATGTCGAACCAGATCCAGCCGCCGTCCTCGAACGACTTCAGCGGCACCTCGATCTCGACGACGGCCGGCTGCTCGTCGGTGCCGACGAATTGGCGGCCCTCCACCGAGATCCGCACCCCGGTGGCCTTGGTCCGGTACAGGTCGACGCGTCCGGTCCCGGTCAGCTCGACGCGCAGCACCACCGATGTGCAGATCGACCAGCGGCGCCAGTAGCTCGCCGGGAAGGCGTTGAAGTAGGTGCCGAACGAGACCTCGGACTCTTTGCCGATCTCCAGCGTGGTGCGGCTGGCCGCGTGCGCACGCCGGGCGTTGGTCGTCGACTCCTCGAGGTACAGCTTGCGTACGTCGAGCGGTTCACCCGGCCGCGGCAGGATGATTCGGGACAGCAGGCTCACGGCAGTCATCCGCGCGGCCCTTCCTCTTCGGCGAGCGCGGCGCCGTCGCGCAGGTGTGGCGCGAGGGTGTTGTCGTACATGCTCAGCGCGCTCGCAATGGCCATGTGCATATCCAGGTATTGGTAGGTCCCCAGCCGTCCACCGAAAAGCACCTTCGAAGAACCCGTCTCGGTCTTCGCCCGTGCCCGGTAGGCGGCCAACAGGGCGCGGTCCGCCTCGGTGTTGATCGGATAGTAAGGCTCGTCGTCGTCCTCAGCGAACCGGGAGTACTCCCGCATGATCACCGTCTTGTCGGTCGGGTAGTCGCGCTCGACGTGGAAGTGGCGGAATTCGTGGATACGGGTGTACGGCACGTCGGGATCGTTGTAGTTCATCACCGGCGTGCCCTGGAAATCCCCGGTGGGCAGCACTTCGGTCTCGAAGTCCAGTGTGCGCCAGCCCAGCCGGCCCTCGACATAGTCGAAGTAGCGGTCGATCGGGCCGGTGTAGACCACCGGGGCGTCGGGGTTCTCGGCGCGCAGCTGGTCGCGGACCTCGAACCAGTCGGTGTCCAGCCGGACCTCGATGCGGTCGTCGGCGGCCATGTTCTTCAGCCACGCGGTGTAGCCATTGACCGGCAGGCCCTCGTAGGTGTCGCTGAAGTACCGGTTGTCGAAGGTGTAGCGCACCGGCAGCCGGGTGATGTTGGCCGCGGGCAGCTCCTTGGGGTCGGTCTGCCACTGCTTGGCGGTGTAGCCCTTGACGAACGCCTCGTAGAGCGGGCGCCCGATCAGCGAGATGGCCTTCTCCTCGAGGTTCTGCGCGTCCGCCGTGTCGATCTCGGCAGCCTGCTCGGCGATGAGCCGGCGCGCTTCGTCGGGGCTGAAGTACCTGCCGAAGAACTGCGACACCAGGCCCAGGCCCATCGGGAACTGGTAGGCCTGCCCGTTGTGCATCGCGAAGACGCGGTGCCTGTAGTCGGTGAAGTCGGTGAACTGGCCCACGTAGTCCCAGACCCTCTTGTTCGAGGTGTGGAACAGGTGTGCGCCGTACTTGTGGACCTCGATGCCCGTCTGCGGCTCGGGTTCGGAATACGCATTGCCACCGATGTGCGGCCGCCGGTCGACGACGAGCACACGCTTTCCGAGTTGGGTGGCCACGCGTTCGGCGATGGTCAATCCGAAGAATCCAGAGCCGACGACGAGGAGGTCATAACGAGCGGTCATCGGTTGCTTAGGGTATCCGACGGCGCGGGCGACACCCATTTGGCGAGGCTGGGGACCCGAGGTTCGGGCACGTGAAGGTTGGTTTGCGGCGGTTCGAATCGCACGTAACGCGCAGGGTCGCAATTACCTCACGATTCAATATCACCACTCTGGTAACAGCTACCTCACTCGTACCATCGAGTCTGTGGATCTCACCGGATACGACCGGCGGGACACACGGACAGAACACACAGATTGAGGAGACTTCCGTGCCGAACCGACGCCGTCGCAAGCTTTCGACAGCCATGAGCGCCGTCGCCGCCCTGGCCGTGGCGAGTCCTTGCGCGTACTTCCTTGTCTACGAATCGACTTCGGCTCCCAAGCCGCCCGAGCACCACGAGTTCAAGCAGGCAGCGGTCATGACCGACCTGCCCAACGAACTGATGGGCGCGCTCTCGCAGGGCCTGTCGCAGTTCGGGGTCAACCTGCCGCCGATTCCCGCCCTGGCCGGCGGTACCGGGACCACGGGGCTGACCAGCCCGGGCCTTGGCACGCCGGGGCTGACCAGCCCGGGCCTTGGCACGCCGGGGTTGGCAAGTCCCGGCCTCGGCGCCAGCCCGGCGCTGGGTGCCCCGGGGCTCACCAGCCCGGGCCTTGGCACGCCGGGGCTGACCAGCCCGGGTCTGTCGAACCCGGGTCTGCCCGGTACACCGGGGATGCCCGGTACCCCCGGCCTGACCACGCCCGGTGCGATGCCGACAATGCCCGGTGCCGGGCTGAACCCGGCGCTGGCCAACCCGGGGCTCACCAGCCCGGCCGGCCTCACCCCCGGTGGCACTGGGTTCGGGCCCAGTGAGGTGCCCATCAGCGCCGACCCGGGTGCCGAAGGCACTTACCCGATCCTTGGCGACCCGTCGACGCTGGGCGGCGCCTCGCCGATCGGCACGGGCGGCGGTGCCGGCAGCGGAGCAAGTGGCGGTCTTGTCAGCGACGTGATGCAGGCCGCCAACCAGCTGGGCGCCGGGCAGGCCATCGACCTGCTCAAGGGCCTGGTGATGCCGGCCATCATGCAGGCTCGCGGTGGCGCGGCCCTGCCGGGTGCTGTGGGTGCCCTTCCGGGTGCCGCCGGCGCTCTGCCGGGTGTCGCGGGTGCCCTGCCGGGTGCCGCTGGCGCCCTTCCGGGTGCGGCAGCGGCCCTGCCGCCGGCGCTGCCTCCCGTCTAACGCTTCGGGGGTCCTGTCACCTGACGGCACCGCAGAGTCCCGATCTCTGCGGTGCCGTCGAACATTTCCCAGGACTTTTGTCAGGTAAACGACGTGTCACCTCATATACACCATTAGAAACACACGTAACATCAGCTGGTGTCGTCCCGTAGTCGTGCCCCGACGATGTTGCTCACCGCCGTCGCGGCGACCGTGGTCATCGTCTCGGCGGTGGCGGACCTGACGCGCGATCGCGAGGTGCACAGCTCGGCGCCGGCCCGCGACACCCAGCTTGCCGAGCAGCCGCTGGTCGGGCTCGGGCCCGGCGTCACCGTCCGCGAGATCACCCAGAACACGCCGTTCTCGTTGGTCGCGCTCACCGGCGACCTGGCCGGCAGCTCCACCCGGGTGCGCGCCAAGCATCCGGACGGGTCGTGGGGGCCCTGGTATCAGACCGAGTACGAGACCGCCGCGCCCGACAGCGTGCGCTCCGGCGGCCAGCCGGTGGCCGCCCCTGCCGGGCCGACCGAAGGCCCGCGCAGCACCGATCCGGTGTTCGTCGGCACCACCACCATCGTGCAGATCGCGGTGACCCGCCCGCTGGACGCCACCCCGACCGCGCCGCCTGCATCGCTGCGCCCCACACCGCAAGGCCCCGATCTGGGCTACAAGCCCGCCTCGCGGGAACAGCCCTTCGGGCAGAACATCTCCGCGATCCTGATCTCCCCGCCACTAGCCCCGAACGAGACGCATTGGACGCCGCCCGCGGGCGTGCTCATGCCCGGCCAGCCGCCGGCCATCATCAGCCGGGCCGAATGGGGCGCCGACGAGTCGCTGCGCTGCGGTTCTCCGCAGTACGACAATGGGATTCGCGCCGCCGTCGTCCACCACACCGCCGGCAGCAATGACTACTCACCGCTGGAATCGGCCGGCATCGTCAAGGCGATCTACACCTACCACGCCAAGACGCTGGGGTGGTGCGACATCGCCTACAACGCACTGGTCGACAAGTACGGCCAGGTGTTCGAGGGCAGCGCGGGCGGCCTCACCAAGGCCGTCGAGGGCTTCCACACCGGCGGGTTCAACCGCAACACCTGGGGTGTGGCGATGATCGGCAACTTCGACGACACACCACCGAGCCCCATCCAGCTCCGCATGATGGGCCGGCTGCTGGGCTGGCGCCTGGGCATGGACGGCGTAGACCCCAAGGGCATAGTGCAATTGGAGTCGGCCGGTAGCCACTACACCACCTTCCCGGCCGGCGCCATCGCCACGCTGCCGACCATCTTCACCCACCGCGACGTCGGCAACACCGACTGCCCGGGCAACGCCGCCTACGCGTTGATGGACGAAATCCGGGACATCGCATCGCATGTCAACGACCCGCCCGAGGAGCTGATCAACGCGCTCAAGGGCGGGGCGATCTACGAACACTGGCAGGCACTCGGCGGCATGAATAGCGTTCTGGGAGCGCCTACTTCGCCGGAGGACTTCACCGAGGGCGACGGCCGCTACGCCACCTTCGCCAAGGGCGCCATGTACTGGTCGCCCCTGACGGGACCGCAGCCGGTCACCGGCGCGATCTACGACGCGTGGGCGTCGCAGAGCTACGAGCGCGGACCGCTCGGTCTGCCCACCAGCGCGGAACTCCAAGAGCCGCTGCAGATTACGCAGAACTTCCAGCACGGCACGCTGAACTACAACCGGCTCACCGGCGACGTCAGCGAGGTGATCGATGGCATCACGACGCCGGTGCTGTCGACGGAATCGCAGAGCGGGCCGACGGTGCCGCCGGAACACTTCTCGCTACCGGCGCACCCGGCCCCGGCCTAGCCGCGGGCCCACCAGCGTTCCAGCACCCGAGCCACGCCGTCGTCGCTGTTGGGCGCGGTGACCTCGTCGGCGACGGCCACCACGTCGGGATGCGCGTTGCCCATCGCCACACCCAGGCCGGCCCACACCAACATCGGCATGTCGTTGGGCATGTCGCCGAACGCCACCACCTCGCCGCTGGAGATCCCCAGCGGCTTGGCGACCTCTTCGATGCCGGTGGCCTTGCTGATGCCCAGCGGCACGATCTCGACCAGCCCGTTGTTCGTCGAATAGGTGATATCGCCTTCAATACCAACGTGTTTGACCAATTCGGCGGCCATATCCGCGCTGCGGGCTCCCGCCTTGCGGATCAGCAGCTTGATCGCCGGGGCGCTGAGCAGGTCGGCAATGGACACCTCGGTGTTGTCCGGGTTGAGCCACGCGTGCTCGTAGCCCGGCGAGCTGACGAACTGGGGAGTGGCCGTGTCGTGGGCGCGCGCGCCGATGCGCTCGACGGCCAGCCCCGCGCCCGGAATGACGCGCGCCGCGATCTCGGCCAGCTCGGCCAGGGTGTCGACGGGCAGGGTGTGCGTCGAGATCACTCGGTCGGTCGCGGGGTCATAGATCACGGCGCCGTTGGCGCACACCGCGATTGGGGTGAATCCGAGTTCATCCACGACGGGGCGTATCCAGCGCGGCGGGCGGCCGGTCGCCACCACGAACTGGGCACCGGCGTCGACGGCGGCCCGCACGGCGTCGCGCGTACGGGGGGTGATGGCTTCGTCTTCGTTGAACAGGGTGCCGTCGACGTCGCAGGCGACGAGCGCCGGGGTTTTTGAGTTGGTCACTGAGCCGTCACTGGGGACGATCCGCCTTCGTTGTGCTGTCTGCTGATCAGTGCAGGCCGCTTTGGTTCTCACCGGGCCGGGTCACGCCGTCGGTGCCGTACTTCTGGATCCGGTCCTGCAACTCGGCCAACCGGATCGCCCGCGAGTCCTCCTGGTTGGGCGCGCTGCCGCCCAGCCGTTGGGGCACCCAGTGCTGCCCCTCCGGATGCGGGTATTCCTCCTGCACCCGATAGAGCATCGCCCTCATCGCGTTGCGCAGCGCGGCGTTGAGATGTTCGGCGTCGCCCTGGGGCAGCAACGGCCGGCCGGCCGCCACGACGATCGGAACCTTGTTGCGGAACACCTTCTTTGGATGATCCTTGGGCCAGATCCGGTGCGCGCCCCAGACGATGATCGGCACGATCGGCACCTGCGCCTCCAGCGCCATCCGCGCCGCCCCGGTCTTGAATTCGCGCAGTTCGAAACTGCGGCTGATGGTGGCCTCGGGATGCATCCCGATCAGCTCGCCCTCACGCATCCGCTGCACGCCCACCGCCAGCGCGTCGTTCCCATGGCGGCGGTCCACCGGGATCAGGCGGGCATGCTTGATGACGTAGTTCATCGCCTTCACCTCGCCCATCTCGGCCTTGATCATGAAGTACATCCGGCGGCGCCGCTCCCGCGCGGCGAAGATCGTCGGTAGCCAGTCCAGGTAGCTGGTGTGGTTCTGGGCAAGCAACGCGCCGCCGTGGGTCGGGATGTTCTCCAGGCCCTGGAACGTGAACTTGGTGCCCTGCATGGCGACGACCGGCGGGACGATCAACTCACCAAATCGGTAAAACGGCTCTGCCATGTCTTGTCCTTCCCCTCATGACTGGTGCGGGGTTCGAGCGGCGGCCTTCGCCGCCGCTTCATCGGCCTCTATCTGGGCCGCCTCGGCCAACGTCGGTGCGCCGCCCCCCAACCGGTGCGGCACCCAGTACGCCCCCGGCGGGTGCGGGTAGCGGTCCTGAGCTTGGTACAGCAGCGACGTCATCGAGTCGCGCAGCGCGTCGTCGGTCCGCGCGACGTCCGTGGCGGCGCGCAACGGCGCGCCCACCTGCACGGTGATCGGCACGTTGCGACGCCCGACCTTCCGTGGATGGTCCTTGGTCCAGATCCGCTGGGCGCCCCAGACGATCACCGGGACGATCGGGACCTCGGCCTCGATGGCCATCCGCGCGGCGCCGGTCTTGAACTCCTTGAGCTCGAAACTGCGGCTGATGGTGGCCTCGGGATAGACCCCGACCAGCTCTCCCTCGCGGAGCCGCTGCACGGCGACCGTGTAGGCACCCGCGCCGGCGTTGCGATCCACCGGAATGGTGCGGGTGCGCTTGATCAGGAAGTTGACGACCTTCACGTCCTGCATTTCGGCCTTGATCATGAAGCGCAGCCGGCGGCCCCGGCGGTGCATGACCAACGCGGCCGGCAACCAGTCGACGTAGCTGGTGTGGTTGATGGTGACCACCGCACCACCGCGGCCGGGAACGTTCTCCTCGCCGCGGTAGGTAACCCGGGTGCCGGTGGCCAGGACGGCCAGCTGGGCCAGGATTTCCAGGGTGCGGAAGGTCGGTTCCCCCATCGACGACTACTCCGGCGCCCCAGTGCCTTCGGCGCGGCGCGCCGCTTTCGCGGCGGCTTCCTCGGCATCCAATCGGGCGGCATCGGCCAGCGACGGCGCACCACCGCCCAGCCGGTGCGGCACCCAGAACTCTCCGGCCGGATGGGGCCCGTACTGCTCCTGCGCCCGCTCGAGCAGGTGTTGCATCCGCGAATGCAGCAGGCCCCTGAGCTCTCCCACCCCCAGCGTCGGCTCGATCGGTTCGCCGACGACCACCGTGATCGGCACCTTCGGCCGGAACATGTTCTTGGGATGGCCCTTGGTCCAGATCCGCTGCGCGCCCCAGACGATGTGCGGGATGATCGGCACGCCGGCCTCCACGGCCATCCGGGCGGCGCCGCCTTTGCATTCTTTGATCTCGAAGCTGCGGCTGATGGTCGCCTCGGGATAGACCCCGACCAGCTCGCCGTCCTTGAGGTTCCTGACGGCCGCCTCGTACGACGCGGCCCCGTCCTGGCGGTCGACCGCGATGTGACGCAGGCTGCGCATGATCGGCCCGGTGATCTTGCCGTCGAAGACCTCTTGCTTGGCCATGAACCGGACCTTGCGGCCGAGGCCCTGCTTGTAGGCCGGCAACCCGGCGAAGGTGAAGTCGAGGTAGCCGGTGTGGTTGATCGCGACGACCGCACCGCCACTGGCCGGGAGGTTCTCGATGCCCGTGACGGTGATCTTCAGCCCTTGGACGCGCCAGATCAGGCGCGCAACCGCAATCGCGGTCCCGTAAGCAGGTTCCACAGCTGCTCAGCCTAGTGGGCCCGGCTGTGAGCCGCCTGCAGTGGTGAAGCGAGACGCTAAGCTTGGACGGATCCCAAGACTCCCCGGAAAGGTATTTGTGCAGGTCACGAGCGTCGGCCATGCCGGATTTCTGATCGAGACCCATGCGGGCAGCATCCTGTGCGACCCCTGGGTCAACCCCGCCTACTTCGCGTCCTGGTTCCCGTTCCCGGACAACAGCACCCTGGACTGGGATGCCCTGGGCGACTGCGACTACCTCTACGTCTCGCACCTGCACAAGGATCACTTCGACGCCAAGCAGCTGAGCGCGCACGTCAACAAGGACGCGACGGTGCTGCTGCCTGACTTCCCGGTGCCCGATCTTCGAAATGCGTTGCAGGAGCTGGGCTTCCACCGGTTCTTCGAGACCAGCGACTCGGTCAAGCACCGGATCAGTGGCCCGCGTGGCGATCTCGACATCATGGTCATCGCGCTGCGGGCGCCCGCGGACGGGCCGATCGGCGATTCGGCCCTGGTGATTTCCGACGGCAGCACATCGGTTTTCAACATGAACGACGCCCGGCCCGTCGACCTGGACGTGCTGGAATCCCAGTTCGGCCACGTCGACGTCCACCTGCTGCAGTACTCCGGCGCGATCTGGTACCCGATGGTCTACGACATGCCGGCCCGCGCCAAAGAATCGTTCGGCACCCAGAAGCGGCAGCGCCAGATGGACCGGGCGCGCCAGTACGTCGCCCAGGTCGACGCGACCTGGGTGGTGCCGTCGGCCGGGCCGCCCTGCTTCTTGGACCCCGACCTGCGTGACCTCAACGACGACCACGACGATCCGGCAAACATCTTCCCCGACCAGATGGTGTTTCTGGACCAGATGCGCACCCACGGGCAGGACGGCGGCCTGCTGATGATGCCCGGTTCGGTCGCGGATTTCACTGGCACGGCGCTGAATTCGCTGACCCACCCGCTACCGACCGACCAGGTCGAGGCGATCTTCACCACCGGCAAGGCGGCTTACATCGCCGACTACGCCGAGCGGATGGCCCCCGTGCTGGCCGGCGAGAAAGCCGGCTGGGCGCCGGCGACCGGCGAGCCGCTGCTCGAACCGCTGCGGTCGCTGTTCGAGCCGATCATGCTGCAAAGCAACGAGATCTGCGACGGCATCGGCTATCCCGTCGAGCTGGTGATGGGCACCGAAACGGTCGTCCTTGACTTCCCCAAACGTGTCGTCCGCGAACGTATTCCCGACGAGAAGGTGCGCTACGGGTTCGCCATCGCGCCCGAGCTGGTGCGCACCGTGCTACGCGACGGCGAGCCGGACTGGGTCAACACCATCTTCTTGTCCACCCGGTTCCAAGCGTGGCGGGTCGGCGGCTACAACGAATACCTGTACACGTTCTTTAAATGCCTCACCGGCGAGCGGATCGCCTACGCCGACGGCTGGTTCGCCGAAACCCACGACGACTCCGCCTCGATCACCATGGACGGCTGGGAGATGCAGCGGCGTTGCCCGCACCTGAAGGCCGACCTGTCGAAATTCGGTGTGGTGGAAGGAAACACGCTGACTTGCAACCTGCACGGCTGGCAGTGGCGACTCGACGACGGCCGCTGCCTGACCACGCGCGGCCACCAGCTGCGAAGCGCGCGCGCATGAGCGCCGCGAAGTCCTACGACGACGGCCTGGTCCAGCTGGACCGCACGGCGATCACGTTGCGCCGCTATCACTTTCCCTCCGGCACGTCGAAGATCATCGCGCTCAGCGCGATTCGCGGCTACCGGGCCGAGTCGCTGGGGATACTCAACCAGCGATTCCAGCTGTGGGGCAGCTCGGATCTGCGCCGCTGGTTACCCCTGGACATGCACCGCCCGTTGCGCTCGACGCTGATCACCCTCGACGTCCCGCGGCACCGGCTGTGCCCCGCGTTCACCCCGGCCCAGCCGGAGGAGTTCGTCGCACTGCTCGACGAGCTGCTCGGTCAGCGCGTGTAGCGAGCGGCGCTCAGCGGCCCGCGTCTTCGAGCGCCGCGTGAGCGGCGTTGTAGCCCGGCGTAAAGGTGATGCCCGGGCCGCCATGGCATCCGGCACTGCCCAGGTACAGCCCCTTGATCGGGATGGGTTGGCCGAGAAAGCCTTTCGGCCCGGGCCGGTTGGGCCCGATCTGGTTCGCGTTCAGCAGCCCGTGGCAGTAGTCGCCGCCGGGCGCGCCGAACATCACCCCCATGTGCTTGGGCGTGAACGTGGTGTGCCGGATGATGCTGCGTTCGAAATTCGGCGCCAATCGGGTGATCTTGTCGATCACCCGCTGACCCATCTCGACCTTGGCCTGCCCGTAGTCCACGTCGCCCTCGATCGGGAAGAACAACGCGAACGCCGACGCGGCGTGCTTGCCCTCGGGTGCGAGGTCCGGATCGTTCTGCGACGGAATCTGCAGCACCACCGTCGGATCCGCCGGAACGATGCCGCGCCGGGCGTCCTCCCACTGCTGCTGGACTTCCTCCGGCGTGCAGAACAGCCCGATGGAGGCCTGCATGGCCCGCTCGTTGAGAACCTCGTAGGGGGAGGCGAATTCGGGGGCCTCGTCCAGGGCGAAGTGCATCTGCAGGTAGCTGCCGCGGTGGTCGATACGCGCATACCGTTCCCGGATGTCGGCGGGCAGCGCGCCGGGATCGATCATCTCGTTGAGCGTGACGTCGGGCGCGACGCCGGAGACGACGATCGGCGCCTCGAACGTCTCGCCCGACTCGATGCGCACTCCGGTCACCTGTCCGTCGGCGACCAGAATCTCGGTCACCTTGGAACGCAACCGGACTTCGCCGCCGTGGCTCTCCAGCACCTGGCGCAGATGCTCGGTAAGCGCGCCGATGCCGCCGCGCAGCTTCTTCATCTGCATGGTGTCGCCCTCGGGAACGCCCAGCCCGAAGGCGAGTGCGGCCGCGCTGCCGGGCGTGGACGGGCCGCGGTAGAGGGTGTTGACCGCCAGCACCGTCATCGAGCCGCGGATGGCGCCGAACTTCTCCCGGTCGGGCAGGTAGCGGTCCAACACGTCGGTGACCGATCCGAACAACATGTCGTCGATCGCCGAACGCTCGAATTCGTTTGTGGCACAGGCATACATCTCGTCGATGCTCTTGGGTGGCGTCCCGGCCTCGAACCGGCCCAGCGCGCGGCACGGCGCCTGAGCCCAGCCCATCAGCCCCGCCATGCCGTTGACGGCCTCGGCCCCGTGGACCTCGTTGAGGTGGGCGAACAGTTTGATCGGGTCGCTGTATTGGATCAGCGGATCGTCACCGACACCGCGTACCGCCACCGACATCACGTCCAGGTCGATCGTCGGCATGGTGTCCAGGCCTAGTTCGCCGACCACCACCGACGACGTCGGGAAGAGCACCGAGCCGGCGATCTCGAATTGATACCCGTCGAAAAGCTCCACGGTGGAGGCCATGCCACCGGCGTAGAGCTTGGGATCCAGGCACAGCGTGCGCAGTCCCGCCTTTTGCAGCAGCACGGCCGCGGTCAGGCCGTTATGCCCGGCACCGATAACTATCGCGTCATATTCAGTCATGTCCTGCCCTCCAGGATGGAGGCTCGCATGGACCCAAAGTTTTGTCAATTATGACGAAACTGCGGTGACCCAGGTGCCGGAGACGCCGCCGCGCAGCGACTCGAGCGCGACGTGGGTGATCCGGGCGAGCTCGCCGAGCGAGCGCTCCTCGCCGACCATCCAGGCCTCCATCGCGCCGAACACCGCGGCCGCGATGCACCGGGCGGTCACCGTGACGCGCAGCGCCGCATCCGGAGTTCCAACGGCCGCGCCGCTGCGCCGGCGGAGCTGTTCCTCGATGGCGCCTGCGAGGTCGGCCTGGACGTCGCGAATGTGCCGGACGATGCGGCCCTGATCGAGGTCGCCGCCCCGGAGCGCGGCGATTTTCGTCACGGCCTCAACGTCATACGGGAAGGCGAACACGGCCGCCTGCACCGAGTCGATGACCGGCTCGTCGACCGGCCGGGCGTCCAGCGCCCCGCGAAACCAGTGCAGCCCGGTGTAGTCGGCGAACAGCAGTTCGTGCTTGGAGCTGAAGTGGCGGTAGAAGGTGCGCAGCGAGACGCCGGCGTCCGCGGCGATCTGCTCGGCCGAGGTGTCCTCGACGCCCTGAGCCAGGAACCGCACCAGCGCGGCCTGGCGCAGCGCCTCGCGCGTGCGCTCGCTGCGTGCCGTCTGGGCGGGCCGAACCATGGCAGTAACGTATCAAGAAACTTTTTGACAATATTGACAAAACTTTGCGCCAGGGGTGAGACTGCGCCAATGGTCTCGCTTCTCACGCACGCGGTACTCGGACTCGCGGTCATCATCTGGATCGTCAGGTCGAACTCGAACGTCTTCGCCCGGCCGTCCGTCGGCCCGATGTTCTCGCCGATGGAAATCGTGTACTACCTCGTCGGCATCGCCTCGGTGGCGCTGGGGTGGTACTTCAACATCACCTATGTGCAGGAGTACTCACACGGCTCCACCAACCCGCTGTGGGGCGAACACGGCAGCTGGGCCGAATACATCAAGCTGATGTTCACCAACCCCGCCGCCAGCTCGGCCAGCCAGGACTACACGATCGCCAATGTCGTTCTGCTGCCGATCTTCACGATCGTCGACGGCTACCGCCGCGGGTATCGGCGGCCCTGGCTGTACTTCGTGTCCAGCCTGTTCACCAGCTTCGCCTTCGCGTTCGCGTTCTACTTCGCCACGATGGAACGCCAGCGCAGGCACGAGCAGGACCGCGCCACCGTCGACGCCTAGGACGCGCCTTCGCGCGGCCTGACCCGGCTGGCCGCCTCGACCGCGTTGCGCCGCGCGGTGTCCAGGTCATCGTCGTAGGCCAGCGCGACACCCATGCGCCGTTTGGCGAAGCTTTCCGGCTTTCCGAACAGCCGCAGGTCCGTTCGCGGCACCCGGAGCGCTTCGTCCACGCCGTCGAACACCACACCCTCGGCGTCGAGGACGCCGTAGATCACCGCGCTGGCGCCCGGCGTCCTGCAGGTGGTGTCGACCGGAAGCCCCAGGATGGCGCGGGCATGCAGCTCGAACTCGTTCTGCCACTGGCTGATCATCGTGACCATGCCGGTGTCGTGCGGGCGCGGGCTGACCTCGCTGAACCACACGTAGTCACCCTTGACGAACAACTCGACGCCGAAAACTCCTTGCCCGCCAAGGCTTTCCGTGACGGTGCGCGCGATTCGCTGCGCGTTGTCCAGCGCGGCCTCTGACATCGGGTGCGGTTGCCAGCTCTCGACATAGTCGCCGTCGACCTGCTTGTGACCGATCGGGGCGCAGAATCGGGTGTCCACCTCACCGTCGTCGCCGCGCGCCCGGACGGTCAATAGCGTTATCTCGTAATCGAAGTCGATGAAGCCCTCGACGATCACGCGGCCGTGGCTGACGCGGCCGCCGGCCATCGCGTAGGTCCAGGCCGCCGCCACGTCGCCGGGCCCGTCGAGCTTGCTCTGGCCCTTGCCCGAGCTGCTCATCACCGGCTTGACCACGCACGGGTAGCCGATGGCGTCGGCGGCGGCCTGCAATTCGGCCAGTGCGCCGCAGAACTGGTACGGGCTGGTGGGCAGGTCGAGGGTCTCGGCGGCCAGGCGGCGGATGCCCTCCCGGTCCATCGTCAGCCGCGCCGCGAGCGCGGTGGGGATCACCCGGACCGCGCCGGCCGCTTCCAGTTCCTCGAGCGCCTCGGTGGCGATGGCCTCGATCTCCGGGACCACCAGGTCGGGCTTTTCGGCTTCGATCAACGCCTTGAGCTGGTCGGGGTCCGACATCGAGATGGTCCGCGCGTGGTGGGCGACCTGGTGGCCCGGCGCATTGTCGTAGCGGTCGACGGCGATGGTCTCCACGCCGAGGCGCTGCAGCGCGATTACTACCTCGCGGCCGAGTTCGCCGGCGCCGAGCAGCATCACCCTGGTCGCGTTCGGCGACAGCGGCGTTCCGATGGCGGTCACGGGGCGGCCGGTTCCAACACCTCGGTACCAACGAAGGGCACCAGCGCGGCGGGCACCCGCACGCTGCCATCGGCCTGCTGATGGTTCTCCAGGATCGCCACGAGCCAGCGGGTGGTGCCCAGCGTGCCGTTGAGCGTCGCGGCGGTCTGCGGCTTGCCTCCTGCGTCGCGGTAGCGGGTGGCCAGCCGGCGCGCCTGAAACGTCGTGCAGTTCGACGTCGAGGTCAGCTCGCGGTAGGTCTGCTGCGTCGGCACCCACGCCTCGCAGTCGAACTTGCGGGCCGCCGAAGAGCCGAGATCGCCTGCGGCGACATCGATCACCCGGTACGGCACCTCGATGCGCGCCAGCATCTCGCGCTGCCAGCCCAGCAGCCGCTGGTGTTCGGCCTCCGCCTCGTCGGGCGTGCAGTAGACGAAGCCCTCGACCTTGTCGAACTGGTGCACCCGGATGATGCCGCGGGTGTCCTTGCCGTAGCTGCCAGCCTCGCGGCGGAAACACGACGACCACCCCGCGTACCGCATCGGGCCGCCGGACAGGTCCAGGATCTCGTTGGAGTGGTAGCCGGCCAGCGGCACCTCGGAGGTGCCCACCAGATACAGGTCGTCGGCTTCCACCCGGTAGATCTCGTCGGCGTGCGCGCCCAGGAATCCGGTGCCGGCCATCACCTCCGGGCGCACCAGCACCGGCGGGATCATCGGGATGAAGCCGTTCTCGACGGCGAGTTGCAGGGCCAGCTGCAGCAGGCCGAGCTGCAGCAGCGCGCCGCGGCCGGTCAGGAAGTAGAACCGCGACCCGGACACCTTGGCGCCGCGCGCCATGTCGATGAGGCCCAGCGATTCGCCGAGCTCCAGGTGGTCCTTCGGGTCGTCGATCGCCGGGGTCTCGCCGACGACGTCGAGCACGGCGAAGTTATCCTCCCCGCCGGCCGGCACGCCGTCGATGACGACGTTCGAGATCGCCATGTGGGCGGCGGTGAAGGCGGCCTCGGAGTCAGCCTGCGCCGTCTCGGCGGCCTTCACCTGCTCGGCCACCTCCTTGGCGCGCGCCAACAATGCCGGCCGGTCGTCGGGCGACGCCTTGCCCACGCTCTTGCTGGCGGCCTTCTGCTCGGCGCGCAGCCCGTCGGCGGTCGATATCGCCGAGCGGCGGGCGGCATCGGCCGTCAGCAGCGCGTCCACCAGCGCCGGATCTTCGCCGCGGCTGACTTGGGAACGCCGCACGGCATCGGGGTCTTCGCGCAGCAGCTTCAAGTCGATCACGGCCGCAAGATTACTTTTTGCCCGCCGGGCGGTGTGCGGTGCATCCGGCTCATCCGGCTGCAGGACTCACTTCTGCAACGTTTGCCCCATTGACTTAGCTGGCCCTGTCAGAATGGAGCCGATGTCGGACACCCTTGAGACCGAAGCTTCTTCCGCTGCGCCGCCCGCGGGCAAGGCGCAGCGGTCGACGGCCGGTTTTGGATGGCCGAACACCCTGCAGGCGGCGGCAACCCGGCGGGCGCTGCTGCTCACCGCGCTGGGCGGCCTGTTGATCGCCGGGCTGGTTACCGCGATCCCCGTCGACAGCAACGGGGGCCGGCTGGCCGGCTACATGAACAGCGCGCCGGTGCCCAGCACCGGGGCTAAGAGCGACGCCGCCTTCAACCGCGCCACCACCGGCGACTGCCTGATGTGGCCCGACGTCACGCCCGAGTCGGCGCGCATCGTCAGCTGCGCCGACGACCACAAGTTCGAGGTCGCCGAGTCCATCGACATGCGGACATTCCCGGGGGCCGAGTACGGGCCCAACGCCGCGCCGCCGTCGCCCGCCCGCATCCAGCAGATCAGCCAGGAGCAGTGCGAGGCCGCGGTCCACCGCTACCTCGGGCCCAAGTTCGATCCCAACAGCAAGTTCACCGTCAGCATGCTGTGGGCGGGTGACCGCGCGTGGCGCCAGTCCGGCGAGCGGCGGATGCTGTGCGGTCTGCAGCTGCCCGGCACCAATAACACGCAGGCCACCTTCAAGGGCAAGGTCTCCGACGTAGACCAGTCCAAGGTGTGGCCGGCCGGCACCTGCCTGGGCATCGACCCGTCCACCAACCAACCCGTCGACGTTCCCGTCGACTGCGGGGCTCCGCACGCCATGGAGGTCACCGGGACGGTCAACCTGGCCGAGAAGTTCCCCGGCGCCCTGCCCGCAGAACCGGACCAGGACGGTTTCATCAAGGACGCCTGCACCAAGATGACCGACGCGTTCCTCGCGCCGGTCAAGTTGCGGACCACGACCCTGACGCTGATCTACCCCACCCTGTCGCTGCCCACTTGGTCGGCGGGCAGCCGAGAGGTCGCCTGCAGCATCGGCGCAACGCTGGGTAACGGCGGCTGGGCCACGCTGCTCAACAGCGCCAAGGGCCACCTGCTGATCAACGGTCAGCCGCCGGTGCCACCGCCCGACATCCCCGAAGAGCGCCTCACCGCGCCGCTGATCCCGGTCCAGGTGCCGGCCCCCCAGGCGCCGCCCAGCCAGTCCAGCGGCCCACCGGAGATGCCGCCGAACAACCAGCACCTGCCGCAGCAGCAGCCGGTGGTGACCCCGCAGCACTCGCCGGCCTCGCAGGCGCCCCAGGCGCCGCCGCAGGCCCCGCCGCCGCCGGACAACGGGCTGCCGCCGGGGTCGGGTCCGCCGCTGGACGCACCCCCGCCGCCCGCGCCCGGCGGCAGCCCGTTGTCCGGCGGCCCCCCCCCCCCCCGCCCCCGGCGACCCGCCGACGCCACCTCCGCCCGACGCGCCCCCGCCGGGGGGCTAGCCGGGTGGCCGTGCGGATGGAGCCGCAGCGGTTCGACGAGCTGGTCGCAGACGCACTGGACCTGATTCCGACCGAACTGGCGGCCGCGATGGACAACGTCGTCATCCTGGTCGAAGACCGCCATCCGGATGACCCCGAGCTGCTCGGGTTGTACGAGGGCGTGGCGCTGACCGAGCGCGATTCCGACTACGGCGGATCGCTGCCCGACGCGATCACGATCTACCGCGACGCGCTGCTGGACGTCTGCGACACCGACGACGAGTTGGTCGAAGAGGTGGCGGTCACCGTGATTCACGAGATCGCCCATCACTTCGGCATCGACGACGACCGCCTGGACGAACTCGGCTGGTCCTGACAACCCGCTACCCGCTGGGCGCGGCATCCCGAATTTGTCGTGACCCGGTGCTAAGAACGGCTCATGAGCGCTGACTGCCGCCACTGCCGGGCAGGCTTAGATCACTGCCACGGCACGATCATTCATCACACATTGCACCGCTCGGAGTGCACCGAGGCCGACTGCTTCAGCCCCGAGCTGGTGCCGCACGCGTTCGTCATCGACTGCGACGCCGTCGGGTGCTCGTGCACCGGGTCGCTCGCGGTGGCGATCTGAGTCCTACCCCATCGGGTCGCTGCTGGAGTGCACCGCGTCGGCGACCGGGGCAGCTTCGGCTTTATCGGGGTCCGGGTAGAACGGCGGCGTGAGGCTGCCCCAGCGCAGACAACTCCAGCGGCCGTCGGTGATCGGGGCCAGCACCACGGATTCGGTGTTGCTCAAATGGTTGTCCAGGGCGAAGGTCGCGTCCACGCCCGCCAGCACCGCCGACGCCAGCCGGATCGCCGCGCCGTGGCTGACAACAACGATGTCGCCGTCCCAGTCGTCGTTGTCCAGGTAGCGCATCCGCAGGTCGGTGAGCACCGGCACATAGCGGTCCAGCAGGTCGTTGCCCGTCTCGCCGCCGGGGAGCGGCACGTCGAGTTCGCCGTGATGCCACCTCTCGTAGATGGCGTTGAATTCGGCGACCGCCTCGTCGTCGTTGCGGTTTTCCAGCTTCCCGACCTGCACCTCGTGAATGTTCGCGACCTGGTGGGTGGCCAGGTTGACCGCGCCGCCGATCACCTCGGCCGTCTGCGCCGCCCGCACCGCCACCGAGTGCGCGAGCAGCGCCGGCTGGCCCGCGGCATGCGCGAACGTCAGGGCCTGGTCGCGGCCCAGCGGGGTGAGGTCGGCGCCCGGTGGCCGGGTGTCCAGGCGGCGCTCGACGTTGCCGTAGGACTGGCCGTGCCGCACCAGCACCAGACGACCGCTCATCGGCCGGCACCCCCGGACGCGTCGCCGTGGGCCGGCTTGCCGTCACGCAGCCGCTCGAGCCAGCGCGCCGCGTCGTCCGGGGGCGGTGCCCCCACCGGCGCAGCCGCACCCGTCGGCCAGGAACCCAGGTATCTCACGTCAGCACAACGACGGTGCAGCGCCTTGAGTGCCTCGGCGACGGCGAAATCGTCGATGTGGCCGACGCAGTCGGCGAAGAACAGGTACGTGCCGAGCTCCGTGCGCGTCGGCCGGGACTCGATGCGGGTGAGATCGATGCCGCGGATGCCGAATTCGGCGAGCGACGTGACCAGCGCGCCGGGCTCATTAGGGATGCGCAGCACCACCGACGTGCGATCGTTTCCGGTCCGCACCGGCGGCTGCCCGGGCAGGCCGACCAGCACGAAGCGGGTGCGGGCGTTGGCCTCGTCGACGACGCCCTCGGCCAGGGCGGCCAGCTTCCACCGCGCAGCCGCCAGCGGCGAGGTCACCCCGGCGTCGGCGTGGCCCTCGGCGACCTGCCGGGCCGCGTCGGCGTTGGAGTAGGCGGGCAGCGGTTCGGTGCCGGGCAGGTTGGCCGCGATCCACTGCCGCACCTGGGCCTCGGCCACCGGGAAGGCCGCCACCGTGCGCACGTCGGCGGCGCCGCGCCCGGGCTGGACGACGATGGTGAACGCCACGTCCAGCGTCGTCTCGGCGAAGACCTGCAGCGGCGACCCGATCGCCAGGCTGTCCAGCGTGGGCATCACCGAACCGTCGATCGAGTTCTCGATCGGCACACACGCGTAGTCGGCCTCGCCGTTGCGGACCGCGTCCAGCGCCACCGGCGTGCTGTCGACGGGGAGGCGCTGCACCGCGTCCGCCCCCTGGTCGGGGATCAGCCCGGCGGCCGTCATCTGCAGCAGCGCCGCATCGGTGAACGTCCCCTCCGGACCGAGGTAAGTGATGCGGGCCACGCAACAACCCTAACGGCGTCGATCCGCAACGGGCCTTGCAGCGTCTCGCGATCTAAGTTAACTTAGGCTTGCCTAATGAACTAAGGAGAATGATGTTACCGCTGACCAGCGCCGCGCCGACGACTGCCGAACGCATCCGCAGCGCCTGTCTCCGGGCCGGCGGCGCGTTGCTGGCCGTCGAGAACGAGGACCCGGTCGCCGCCCCCGTGCACCACTTGCTGGGCGACGGGACGTTCGCGGTCACCGTCCCCGTCGAACGCGGCGGCGACGCGGGCTGCCTGGTCGCCGGGTCCCAAGCGCTGCTCGAGCTGACCGACTACGCGCCCCTGCCGCTGCGCGAGCCGGTGCGTTCCCTGGTGTGGGTACGCGGGCGCTTGCAGCAGGTCCCGCCGACCGCGGTGAGCGAGACCCTCGACCTGATCGCCTCCGAGTGCCCGAACCCGGCGTTGCTGCAGGTCGATACCCCGCGATCAGCGCCGAGCGGCCCGCGGGACACCCGCTACGCCCTGCTGCGGCTGGAGATCGATTCCATCGTGGTCACCGACGCCACCGGCGCCGAGCCCGTCAGCGTGGCCGACCTGCTGGCCGCCCGGCCCGACCCGTTCTGCGAGATCGAGTCGAGCCTGCTGTGGCACCTGGACAAGGCGCACGGCGACGTCGTCGCCCGGCTGGTATCGCGGCTGCCCGCCCAGCTGCGCCGCGGACAGGTCCGGCCGCTGGGCCTCGACCGCTACGGCGTGCGGTTTCGCATCGAGGGCGACGACGGCGACCACGACATCCGGCTGCCGTTCCACAAGCCGGTCGACGACATGACGGGCCTGAGTCAGGCCATCCGCGTGCTGATGGGTTGCCCCTTCATCAACGGCCTGCGCGCGCGTCCCTGACCGCGGGTCCCCGCGTTTCGCACCGGCCTCGCCGAGGCGGGGCACGTAAGTTGTTCCGGTGAACGGCGACCGATCATCCCGACGCGGACGGCCCCGACAGCCGGGTCCGCCGCCCGGCGCCCGTCCCGAGCCGCCGCAGGCGATCAGCCGCCCGACCGGCCCGCCGTCCCCGCTCGACGAAACCGTCCCGGCCCAGCGACGCACGCCGCCCTTGCGCTTCGGGCGCACCCGGCGCGGCGGCGTGCGT
>NZ_LT721901.1:1669277-1781296 GCF_900157375.1 Mycobacterium rhizamassiliense | reverse complement strand
CGCCACCGCCGAGCCCCCCGGAGCCGGCGCCACCGCCCCGGCCGACGCCGCCGCGCCGGGTGCGCCCGAAGCGCAAGGGCGGCGTGCGTCGCTGGGCCGGCAGGATCGCCCGGATACTGCTGATCGTCCCGCTAGTCGTCGGCCTCGGCATCGTCGGCGGCGCCATCTGGGTCGACAAAGAGCTACACCGCGCGGACGTGTTCACCGACTATCCCAATCGGCCCGCGCCGGGCCGCGGCACGAACTGGCTGCTCGTCGGCTCGGACAGCCGCCAGGGCCTCAGCGAGCAGCAACAGCAGGACCTGGCCACCGGCGGTGACATCGGCACCGGCCGCACCGACACGATCCTGCTGATCCACGTGGCGCAGTTCGGGTCCGGCAACCCGACGACCATGGTGTCGATCCCGCGCGACTCCCTGGTGTCGATCCCCGACCACGGCAAGGACAAGATCAATTCCGCGTTCGCGCTGGGCGGCGCATCCCTGCTGATCCAGACCGTCGAGCTGGCGACCGGGCTGCGCATGGACCACTACGCCGAGATCGGCTTCGGCGGGTTCGCGGCCGTGGTGGACGCCCTCGGCGGGGTGACCGCGTGCCCGACCACACCGATCAACGATCCCCTGGCGGGCATCGATCTGCCGGCCGGCTGCCAGCAGCTGGGCGGGCGCGACGCCCTCGGGTTCGTCCGGAGCCGGGACACCCCGCGGGCAGACCTGGACCGGATGGTCAACCAACGGCTGTTCGTGTCCGCGCTGCTGCACCGCGCCGGCAGCCCGGCCGTGTGGCTGAACCCGTGGCGCTGGTACTCGGTGCCGAAGGCGGCCACCGCTGCCCTGACCGTCGACCAGGCCGTGCACATCTATGACCTGGCGCTGTTGGGCTGGGCGCTGCATGGGCGCACCACCACGATGACCGTGCCGATCGGTTCGTTCACCGGCAGCGACGAGGGCTCGGTGGTGGTCTGGGACCACGATGCGGCGGGCAAGCTGTTCGACGCGCTGGCGTCCGACGGGCCGGTACCCGCGTCCCCCGACGGTCAGCAGTAGCGGCCCCGTCGGGGCTAGCCGCTGTCCTCGATGGTGCGGGCGTTCTGCAGCCACGCCCTGGTGCGCCCGGGGTGGTTCGTCGCGATCCAGGCCACGCCGACGCTGCGGCAGAAGTCGATGTCGTCGTACTCGTCGACGGTCCAGCAGTAGACGGACCGGCCCTGAGCCAGCGCGCGATCGACCAGTTGCGGATATTCGCGCAACGCGGCCACCGAGGGACCGACGGCCGTCGCCCCGATCGCGGTGGCGGCGCTGCTGGCCAGGTACCGGGCGCCGCTACCGAGCAGCACCGTCGGCAGCAGCGGCGCCGCGCGCCGGATCCGCCACACCGCGGCCGCCGAAAACGACATCACCACCGCGCGCGATCGGTCGGCGGAGGCCGGCGAGGCGATGCCGTAGCGGTGCAGCAGGGCCAGCACCTTGTTCTCCACCAGCGAGCCGTAGCGAACCGGGTGCTTGGTCTCGATGAAGATCTTCACCGGCCGCTGCCAATCCAGGACGAGGGCCAGCAGCGCGTCCAGGGTCAGCAGGCCGGTGTCCCCGTGGGTTCCGTCCGGGCGCCAACTGCCGTGCCATGCGCCGTATTCGAGTTCGCGCAGCTGGGCCAGCGTCATCGTGCTGACCAGGCCGGCGCCGCTCGACGTTCGTTCCAGCCGGCGGTCATGCACACAAACCAGGTGGCCGTCGCGGGTTAGCCGGACATCGCATTCCAGGCCGTCGGCGCCCTCTTTGAGGGCAAGGTCGTAGGCGGCCAACGTGTGTTCGGGCCGATCAGCGGAAGCCCCGCGGTGGGCGACGACAAAGGGGTGCCCGCCGAGCACTTCGTCGGCCGACGTCATACCCCTATGCTGCCGGTTCCTGCCCCTCCAGCTCAACCGGGCCCGCCGGTCGATCCGACCGCACCGCGACCCAGCGGTGGGCGGGCCGCTCGACCGGCTTGCGCACGAATGCGTCGAAGACGCGGGCGGCGGCGGCCACGGCCACCGCGGCCAGCAGGTAGGCGACCACCATGAGGGCGGTGTTGTCGGCGATGCCCTGGGCATCGGTGGCGAAGCTGGTGATCATGGCGGTGATCGACACCAGGTAGCTGAACACCCACGCGATCCACCACTGGATGATCGGCCGCCGCACCCGCGCGTAGTGGGCCTCCAGGATCGCCATTTCGATGACGTACACCGGGGCCCAGAGCAGATTGCCCAGCGGCACAACGCATCCGGCCCACAGGGCCCGCACGGAGCGCTGCTCGGACAGTCCGTGATGCGCGAAGACGGCGGCCCGCCGGGCGATCAGCCACTGGATCAGCAGCACGCCCGCGGCGATCACCGCGGCGAAAGCCGCCACGCTGGCCAACACGCCCAGCCAGTCCGCCACGATGGCCACCCAGGTGTCCAGCAGCGTCTTGCGGTTGATGATCAACAGCACGTACCGCACCACGTACACCAGGGCCGCGATGCACAGCACCAGCACGCTGACGAACGTGGCGAGGCGCACCGCCGCCGGCGACGGACCGGTGCGCCGCGATGTTTCGGCGGCCGCGGGGTCCTGCTGCTCGACGCGATCGACCAGGCCCCAGCGCGGGATCACGGCGTAGCGCGGGGTAGGGCCGAGCGGCCGGCGGCCGCGCCGGGCCGGCGGCGGGGCGCCGGGACGAACGGCTATCCACCGGAAGCCCGGGGGCAGTCGGGGCGCGGTGCGTTGCCAGGCCGGCAGCCCCGCCGGAACCCGCTGCTGTTGAGTGCTCCATCGCGGGTCGGCCGAGGGCGCCTCCGACAGCGGCGCCATCAGCGCCCCGCGGCAGCGGGGGCACCACTCGCGGCGCCGTTCGCGCACGTTCCACCGAGTGCCGCACTGGGAGCACGCCTGGATCACCGGACCAGCGTAGCCCCGCCCGCGGCGCCGGCGGTTGCTGCGCGACCCGTCGCCCCCGGTGTGGATCAGCGGTTGCGGGTTCGCGGAATTCAGACTCTCCCCTGACACCGATTCAGGCCCGGCGCGGGCCGCGATCGGGGCCTCTCGGCGATCACTCGCCAACGCGGACAGTTGACTATGGCTATCCACAGTTTCCACAGGTTTATCCACAGTGGCCGAGCGGGTACGAGAGTCATTAATACTGCGTCTAACTGTTGGTCGCTTGGTGTTGTGCATAACCGGCGGCCAACAATTTGTTGCCATGGACTGTCTACGCGGGGGCCGCGAGCGAAATGTATTGCCGGACTAAGCACTCGCCTGCCCGGTGGTGCCGGTTCGTCGGCCGGTCGCCCGGTGACCGCTCTCCCGATGATCGCGTTTTGGGCAAACCCGCAGCTCTCGGGCCGATGAGCGTGTTTATTTTTCAACCTGATCACAACGCGTTATGATCGCCATCACGAAAGTCGTTGTGATTCACCTCACTACGGCGGGGTGGACGGTTAGGTGAAAGGCGCTTGATGGCGACGCATTCGTTCGGCCCCGGTTCGCCGGGCCCCTCGAACTCGTATTCCGGTTCGCCTGCGTGGAACCAGAGTTACAGCGTCGCGGCGCTGCGCGCCGGCCTCATTGCCCTCGCACTGCTCGGGGTACTCGCCCTCATCGTCTTGTCTTGAAGTCACGCCGACGGGGTATTCGGTTCAGCGGCGTCTCGCAATCGTTCTTGCGGCGCGCGCGGTCTTAGAGCAGGGTTGATAACGTCAGGCTGCCGCGTGGCCGACCGCGTGCGAACGCCCGTCAAGACGATCACCCTGATCATCGAAGAAAGGAATGCCGTGGCTGAATACACCCTGCCCGACTTGGACTGGGACTACGCAGCGCTGGAACCCCATATTTCCGGTCAGATCAACGAAATCCACCACACCAAGCACCACGCCACCTACGTCAAAGGCCTCAACGATGCGGTGGCCAAGCTCGAAGAGGCGCGCGCGAATGGAGACCACTCGGCGATCTTCCTGAACGAGAAGAACCTCGCCTTCCACTTGGGCGGTCACGTCAACCACAGCATCTGGTGGAAGAACCTGTCGCCGAACGGTGGCGACAAGCCCACCGGCGCCCTCGGCTCCGCGATCGACGAGCAGTTCGGGTCGTTCGACAAGTTCCAGGCTCAGTTCAGCGCGGCGGCCAACGGCCTGCAGGGCTCGGGCTGGGCGGTGCTGGGTTACGACAGCCTGGGCGACCGACTGTTGACCTTCCAGCTGTACGACCAGCAGGCCAACGTCCCGCTCGGCATCATCCCGCTGCTGCAGGTCGACATGTGGGAGCACGCCTTCTACCTGCAGTACAAGAACGTCAAGGCGGACTACGTCAAGGCGTTCTGGAACGTCGTCAACTGGGCGGACGTCCAGTCGCGATACGAAGCCGCGACCGCGAAGACGAATGGTCTGATCTTCGGCTGATACCAACGATCAAGGCTGAGGCGTCGCGGATAATCCGCGGCGCCTTTGCTTTTCCCGGCTTTGCTTGCGCATTTCTCCAGGATTTCGCCGGCTCGCGATGGGCCGTCAAGATTGCCCGCATTACTGGCCGTGTCGAGTTGCAACGCGCCTAACCCGCAGGCATTCTTAACTATTCGGGCTACCAACGTGGTTATTTCGAAACTCGCGTCGCGGGGAGGTCGAGATGGAAGCTGCGTCGGGTCAACCTATTGGGGTTGCTCCCTTTCATTCTCGTGGCGCCCTTAAAGGGTTTGTGATTTCCGGGCGTTGGCCCGATTCCACCAAGGAATGGGCCCAGTTGCTCATGGTGGCGGTCCGGGTCGCCTCGTTGCCCGGATTGCTCTCCACCACAACGGTATTCGGCGCCCGCGAGGAACTGCCTGACGAACCCCAGCCGGACACCGTCGGGCTGGTAATGGCCGAGGGCACCATATTCGGTGAATCCGCCATTCAGCCGGGCTATTTCGCGGAACGCCAGCCGCCCGCGTTGCTGATGCTGCACCCGCCGTCGGAAACCACACCGTCGTTGCCCGAATGCAGTGGGGCGGCATCGGGATGCGTGTTGCTACCTGGCTTACCGTATCTGGGATTAGAGCATCGAGCGGCGTGGGTAGAGGCCGAATCCGACGGCACCATCACATCAATGGTGAGCCGCGTGGGGGTGGACCCCATCAGCCATCCTGATACCGCGATCCTGGCAATGCTGCTTGCCGCATAAGGCAATTCACCTCTGAATCGTCCAGTGCTCGAATCGATGAATACGGGTGCCCGAACTTCCCGGCGTTGCTGGCGCCCGCCAGAACTGCCCGGTAGCCTGGTGCGGTTAGCGAAGGGGAGTAGCCCCCAATCGTCGTGTCGACATACTGGCGCATAGCCCGGCCGACGAACCGGTCCCACCAGACCGGTGGGCGAGACCTTCGACCGATGTCGATGACCACCAGGTCGTCGACGACGTGTCGAAAGGTCGTCAGAGGATGCTCGCCGCAACACTGCTAAGCCTCGGGGTGGTTTTCCTTGCTGAACTGGGCGACAGGTCCCAACTCGTCACCATGACCTACGCGCTGCGCTACCGATGGTGGGTGGTGCTGACCGGGGTGGCTATCGCGGCGTTTCTCGCACACGGAGTCTCGGTTACGGTCGGGCACTTCCTGGGTGCCGCCCTGCCCGCCCGCCCGCTGGCGTTCGCCTCCGCGGTCGCCTTCCTCGTCTTCGCCCTCTGGGCCTGGCGCGAGGGCACCAGCGGCGACGACGAGGTCTCGACGGAAACCGAGCCCCGCTTCGCGCTGCTGGCGGTGATCTCGACGTTCGTCCTCGCAGAGATGAGCGACAAGACGACGTTGGCCACACTCACACTCGCTAGCGGCCACGACTGGCTCGGCGTGTGGATCGGCTCCACGATCGGCATGGTGCTGGCGGATGGTTTGGCGATCGGCGTCGGGGTGTTGCTGCACCGCCGCCTCCCGCGGCAGCTGCTGCATGTCCTGGCGGGCCTGCTGTTCCTGATGTTCGGCCTGTGGATCCTGCTCGACACCGCACTCGGCTGGCGGCCCGCGGCCGTCGCCGCCACCTCGGCGGTGGCGCTGGCTGCCGCTGCAGCGACGTGGGCGCAAACGGTGCGCCGGCGCCGAACGAACGCTTCGATCGCCGGGAGGTCGCCGGAAGTCTCCTAAGGTGCTCGCCCGCACCACTCCCCTCGATCCGCCGTGTTCGGCAGTGGCCCCAGAGAGCTCTCCGCGGGCTGTTTCAAGGCATCCGGAAGCCGATTGCAACGTGCGGATTGCATCTGACAGCAAATACAGCTCGCGCCGAGTTGCCGACACCCGATGGTTGCGCACCTCTACCCGGTACCGTGGGTCCGATATCTTCGGCGGGTTCTTGCGCGGCGCCCGTTCGCTTCGGATCGGCGGGTTCATTTCTGCGGATAACCTGTGAGTTTCGCTCACATTATGGACACTCGCGTGATTTAGTTGGACGCTCGTCGAGTGTGGACTCAGCTAACCTCCTTGGGGACTTCAGCGAACCCGCTTCCCTTTGCACTCGGTCGCGGTCCGAAACCCTCGGTACCATGGTCAGCAAATACACCTAGGTAATAGTTCACTTCTACAGCCCAGTGGAGGTCATATCGATGAGCACGACGTTCGCTGCTCGCCTGAACCGCTTGTTCGACACCGTGTATCCACCCGGTCGCGGGCCGCACACGTCGGCAGAGGTGATCGCGGCGCTCAAGTCGGAGGGCGTCACAATGTCGGCTCCCTACCTGTCGCAGTTACGTTCGGGCAACCGCACCAACCCGTCGTCGGCCACCATGGCCGCGCTGGCCAACTTCTTCCGGATCAAGCCGGCGTATTTCACCGACGACGAGTACTACGAGAAGCTCGACAAGGAGCTGGCGTGGCTGGCGGCGGTGCGCGAGGACGGCGTGCGCCGCATTGCGGTGCGCGCGGTCGGGTTGTCCGCGCAAGCCCAGCAGGACATCGTCGAGCGCGTCAACGAGCTGCGCCGCATGGAGCGCCTCGACGCGTAGGCCGCCGACGGTCATGCAGCCCGACCTGTTGGGCTGCTGTCGGCGTACGCCGATTAGGGTTGACTCCACGGATCGCGCACGCGCGAGAGCGATAGTCCACGAGATACCGGGAGGCGGCCTCCAATGGGCCTGTTCCGCAAGCGAAAGAGCCGCGCGACGCGCCGTGCCGAGGTCCAGGCGATCAAGGCCCGCGCAAAGCTGGAAGCCAAGCTGTCCGCCAAAAACGAGGTTCGCCGCATCAAGGGCGATCGTCGCGCCGCAGAGAAGGCGCTCCAAGCGCAGGTCAGGTCCCAGCGCGACTCCGACCGCACGGCGCTGAAGGTCGCCGAGGCCGAGCTGAAGGCGGCCCGGGAAGGAAAGTTGTTGTCGCCCACCCGCATTCGCCGCGTGCTGACCGTGCTTCGGCTGCTCACACCCATCCTGACGCCGCTGATCTACCGGGGCGCCACCGCCGTGCGCGCGCTGATCGACCAGCGTCGCGCCGACCAGCTCGGCATTCCCCTCGCCCAGATCGGGCAGTTCTCCGGGCACGGCGCCGAGCTGTCGGCCCGCATCGCCGGGGCGGAGAAGTCGTTGCGGCAGGTGCAGGACCGCAAGCCCAAGGACGCCGAGACCCGCCAGTTCGTGGCCGCGATCGTCGAGCGGCTCAGTGACCTGTCGGCGGCCATCACCGCGGCCGAAAACATGCCCACCCCGCGGCGGCGCGCGGCGCACTCCGCCATCGCGTCGCAGCTCGACGGGATCGAGGCGGACCTGATGGCCCGGCTCGGCCTGAGCTGAAAGCCGGGCACTGACATGCCCTTTCAGCAAAACTGGACGTGGCGGGCGCTGGTCGCGGTTGCCGCAGCGGGCACGCTCTACGCCGGCTCGGCCGCTTTCACCCCCGCGGCCTGGGCGCACGTGCACGCCAGCAGCGACAACGCCGTGCGCGGCGGCACGGCGTTGGTGACCTTCCAGGTGCCCAACGAGTCGGACAAGGGTGCGGCGACCACCACGCTGACGATCGTCCTTCCCGACGTCGCCTCCGCGCGGACCGAGACCATGCCCGGGTGGACGGCCAAGCTCGACCGCGACGCGGCGTCCGGCACCGTGCACTCGGTGACCTGGACGGCGGTCGCCGGCGGTGGGATTCCGGTGGACCAGTTCGCGCTGTTTCGCCTGTCCGTGCAATTGCCCAACACCGACACCGTCAGCTTCCCGGCCACCCAGACCTACGCCGACGGGTCAGTGGTGAAGTGGGATCAGCCGCCGCTGCCCGGCGGCGGTGAACCGGAGCATCCGGTGCCCATGCTGACCCTGGCCACCGGGCCGGCCACGGCGCACGAGCACCATCACGCGAGCGCGCCGACCGAGCACGGCGGCCAGGCCGACAACGCCGCGCGCCTGCTGGGCGGCGCCGCCATGATCGTGGCGGCCGTGGGTATCTGTCTCGTGCTCATCCGCCGAAGGACATGAGGCGCCTCGCGGTCCTCGCGCGGGCGGGCATCTTGCTGGCCGCCGTGGCGTTGACCGTGACCCTGCACGCGCCGGTCGCAGCGGCGCACGCCAACCGCGTGTCCACCGAGCCCGCCGACAACGCTGCCCTGGCGGCCGGCCCGGCGCGGGTGAGCGCGACGTTCAACGAACGACTGCAGACCACGTTCGCGGCCATGACCGTGGTGGGTCCGGATGGAAACTTGTGGTCAGCCGGAGAAACCAGCGTCCAGGGTGCGGTCGTGAGCGTCGGCCTGCGCCCGCTCGGGCCGGCCGGCACCTACACCGTGAACTACCGGGTGACCTCCGCCGACGGACACGTGGTCTCCGGATCCTGGTCGTTTCGCCTGACGGCGCCCGGGACCGGAACACCGGGACCCGCCGCCGCGGCAGGCAATATCGCCGGCGCGATCCCTATCTGGCCGTTTGTTCTGGCCGCGGTGGTACTGGTGGCCGGGGCGGCGCTGTGGACGCTGCGGCGGCGGCCCTGACCGTCTTGGCAGGTGAACCGGCGTCGCGCCTCCTGGCATGATGGAACTCGAGTAGTTTTTCGTGGCGCTGACAGTGCCGCTGATAATGGCCGAGACCAAGCTGCGAAGGAGCGGCCGCATGGCAGACCCGCAGGATCAACCGGACAGCGCACCCAACGGCGCACCGCCGCCGGGGCCGACGCCCCCGGAGAAGAAGCCGCCCGCCAAGGTGGCCAAGAAGACGCCCGCGAAAAAGGCACCTGCGAAAAAAGCAGCCGCAAAGAAGGCGCCGGCCAAGAAAGCCCCGGCCAAGAAGGCACCTGCCAAGAGCCCGCCGCCCACGCCACCGAAGCCCCCGGTCGAGCCGCAGCATCTGGCCGGATCCAACGGCGAAATCACGGCCGCAGCCAAAGATGCGGCGGCACAAGCAAAATCAACCGTTGACGACGCCAACAATCCGGTCGCCCCGATCATCACGCCGTCGGCACCCGGCCAATCGGCGCTGCCGCTCGCGGTCGCGCTGGCGATCAGCCTGCTCGCCATCCTGCTGGTCCGCCAGCTGCGTCGCCGCTGATGAGCGTCAAATTCACGCCGACCGCCGACCTCGTCGACAGCATCGGACCCCACGTACGCAGCTGCGACGTTCAGTTCCGCCAGTTCGGCGCCCGCACGCAATTCGCCGGGCCGATCACCACCGTTCGGTGCTTTCAGGACAACGCTCTGCTGAAATCGATTCTCTCGCAACCGAATGCGGGCGGAGTTCTGGTGATCGACGGTGGCGGCTCGCTACACAGCGCGCTGGTCGGCGACCTCATCGCCGAATTGGGCCGCTCCAACGGCTGGGCCGGGTTGATCATCAACGGCGTGGTCCGCGACGCCGCCGTCCTGCGCGGCATCGAAATCGGCATCAAGGCACTGGGCACCAACCCGCGTAAGAGCTCCAAGACGGGCGACGGTGAGCGGGACGTCGAGGTCAGTCTCGGTGGGGTGAGCTTCGTCCCCGGCGACATCGCCTACAGCGACGACGACGGCATCGTGATCGTCGCGGCGGGTAGCTAAACCGCTACCGCCGCAGGCTTTTTGGAGAAATTCAGGCCCTCGTCATCGATCTTGCCGCGGCGGATCAACGGGATGTCGAGCAGGTAGTTCTGGTTCAGCCGCCACGGCGTGCGCGAGCCCTGCTTGGGTAGGTCGTCGAGCGAGCGCAACACGTAACCGGGCGTGAACTCCATGAACGGGCGCTCCTCGACGGCGTTGCCTGGGTGCTCGACGACGACGGTGTCAAAGCCCTTGTCGTCCATGTGGTTGAGCAGGCGGCAGACGTACTCCGACACCAGGTCGGCCTTGAGCGTCCACGAGGCGTTGGTGTAGCCGACGGTGTAGGCCATGTTCGGGATACCGGACAGCATCATGCCCTTGTACGCCATGGTCTTGGTCAGGTCCACCGCGTGGCCGTCGATGGTGGCGGTCGCGCCGCCGAACAGCTGTAGGTTCAATCCCGTTGCGGTAATGATGATGTCGGCCGGCAGCTCAGTGCCCGAGGCGAGCCGGATGCCGCGCGGGGTGAACCGTTCGATGCTGTCGGTGACGACGTCGGCCTTGCCGTGGCGGATCGTGCGGAACAGATCGCCGTTGGGCACCAGGCACAGCCGCTCGTCCCACGGGCTGTAACGCGGACCGAAGTGCTTTTCCACCTCGTAGCCCTCCGGAAGCTGGCGCTCGACGAAGCCCAGCAGCGTCTTGCGCATCCGCTGTGGGAACCTGCGGCAGGCCTGGTAGAGGAACATCTGCTGGAACACGTTCTTCCAGCGCACCGCCGTGTAGGCCGCCTTTTCCGGAAGCAGGCGGTTGAGCCGATCGGCCAGCTTGTCCCGTTGCGGCTGCGAGACGATGTAGGTCGGCGAACGCTGCAACATCGTCACGTGCTTGGCGCCCGAATTCGCCAGTGCCGGAACAAGAGTCACAGCGGTCGCGCCGCTGCCGATCACCACGACGTTCTTGTCCGCGTAGTCGAGGTCTTCGGGCCAGTGCTGCGGATGAATGATCGGGCCGGTGAAGTCCTCGGCCCCCGCGAACGACGGCGAATAGCCCTGGTCGTAGTTGTAGTAGCCGCTGCACAAGAACAGGAACGAACAGGTGATGGTGTCCGGCACCCCGTTGTTCTCGATGCGCACGGTCCAGCGCCGGTCCGCGCTGGACCAGTCGGCGTCGAGCACCTTCTGATTGAGCCGGATGTGCTTGTCGATGCCGTACATCGACGCCGTGCCCTTGACGTAGTCGAGGATCGGTTTGCCGTCGGCGATCGCCTGGCGCTCGGTCCACGGGCGGAACCGGAAGCCCAACGTGTACATGTCGGAGTCCGACCGAATCCCCGGATAGCGGAACAGATCCCACGTGCCGCCCATGGCTGCCCGCTTCTCCAGGATGGCGTAGCTCTTGGTCGGGCAGCGGTCCTGCAGGTGCCAGGCGGCGCTGACGCCCGAGATGCCAGCGCCGACGATGACGACGTCGAGGTGCTCAGTCATGCGGTCACGCTATCAACACACTGTCGAATTCGTCAACGGGGCGTTGAATAACTCAACTCTGTGTAAAGTAGCTGACGTGACAGCCGCCAGTTCGACCCGCACAGCGCGGGGCCGGCGTTCGACCCGACCCTCGGGCGACGACCGCGAACAGGCGATCCTTTCCACCGCCGAGCGGCTGCTGGCCGAACGCCCGCTCGCCGACATTTCGGTGGACGACCTGGCCAAGGGTGCGGGTCTGTCCCGGCCGACGTTCTACTTCTATTTCCCGTCGAAGGACGCGGTGCTGCTCACCCTCTTCGAGCGGGTGATCGTCGAGGCCGACTCCGCGCTCGAGGCCATGGTGGCCAATCCGCCCGCCGACCCGAAGACGTTGTGGCGCATCGGGATCAACGTGTTCGTCGAGACATTCGGGGCGCACCGCGCGGTGTCGCTGGCCGCCGCGGCCGCCCGCACCAACAACGATCTCGGCGAGCTGTGGTCGCGGTTCATGCAGAAGTGGGTCGGGCACATCACCACCGTGATCGAGGCCGAGCGGGCCCGTGGTGCGGCGCCGGCGACGCTGCCGGCCCATCATCTGTCGGCGGCGCTGAACCTGCTCAACGAGAAGGTGATGCTGACGTCTTTCGCCGACGAGCGGCCCTCGGTGCCCGGCGAGCAAGTCCTCGACACGCTGGTGCATATCTGGGTCAGCAGTATTTACGGCGAGGCCGGCTAACCCCTCGTTGTCGGCCAGCTATGCGAACATATGTTCGTGTCCTGCGATGCGGCCATCCTGCACGCGGATCTGGATTCGTTCTACGCGTCGGTCGAACAGCGTGACGACCCGACGCTGCGCGGCCGTCCGGTGCTCGTGGGCGGCGGCGTGGTGCTCGCGGCCAGCTACGAGGCCAAGGCCTACGGCGTCCGCACCGCGATGGGCGGCGCGCAGGCGCGAAGGTTATGCCCGCACGCCGTGCTGGTGCCGCCGCGAATGTCGGCTTACTCCCGCGCCAGTGACGCCGTGTTCGAGGTGTTTCGCGACACCACGCCGCTGGTCGAGGCGGTCTCGGTGGACGAGGCGTTCCTGGACGTCGCCGGGCTGCGCCGGGTATCCGGCACACCGGTCCAGATCGCCGAGCGGTTGCGCGCGGACGTGCGCGATCGGGTCGGGCTGCCCATCACCGTCGGGATCGCCCGGACGAAATTTCTGGCGAAGGTCGCTAGCCAGGAAGCCAAGCCGGACGGCCTGTTGCTGGTGCCGCCCGACGGGGAGCTGGCCTTCCTGCATCCGCTGCCGGTCCGCCGGTTGTGGGGCGTCGGGGCAAAGACCGCCGACAAGCTGAACGCGCACGGCATCCATACGGTGGCCGACGTCGCTGAGCTCGGCGAGTCGATGCTGGCCTCGTTGGTCGGCGGCGCGATGGGCCGCCAACTGTTCGCGCTGTCCCACAACGTCGACCGTCGCCGCGTCACCACCGGCGTGCGGCGGCGGTCGGTCGGCGCCCAGCGCGCGCTGGGCCGCGCCGGCAATCGCATGACGCCGGCCGAGGTCGACGCGGTGGTGGTCAACCTGATCGACCGGATTACCGGCCGCATGCGCGCGGCCGGCCGCACCGGGCGCACGGTGGTGCTGCGGTTGCGGTTCGACGACTTCACCCGGGCCACCCGGTCGCACACGCTGCCGTGGGCCACCTCGTCGACGCAGCCCATCCTCGGGGCCGCCCGGCGGCTGGTCGCCGCGGCGGCGCCCCTGATCGCGCAGCGGGGATTGACCCTGGTGGGCTTCGCGGTCTCAGGCATCGACCGCAGCGGCGCCCAGCAGCTGATGCTGCCGTTGGATCCAGAAGCGCCCATGGTGGACGCCGCGGTCGATCAGGTGCGGCACCGCTTCGGCAAGTCCGCGCTCACCCGCGGGGTGTTGATCGGCCGGGATTTGGGTATAGAGGTGCCGACCCTCCCCGACTGAGGGTTGGTCGTAGTTTTACCAATTCGATTCCAGCCCTTGCGGTTTCGATAATAAGAGCTTTGTTTGAGGTACCGCTCGAGCCCGGCGGGCGGCAAGGCCCGCTTGTAAGCTTGCGACGACCCGATCTTGAAAGTGAGTAACTGAACACGATGCCGCCGCCGGACACAGCCCGCAAGGGCGGCCCGCCTCGCGAAGGTCTCCTGCTCGGCTACAGTGCGGTACTCGCGCTGTCCGCCGGCTTCGTCAACGCGGTGGCCCTGCTGATCCTGGCGCTGCCGGTCGGCAACCTCACCGCCATCACCACGCAGCTGGGCATGGACACGGCCCACCCCTGGCTGTACGAAAGCCACGTGCTGGTCGCGATCCTGCTGGGCTTTCTGGCGGGCGCGGCCGTGGCGGGCGCGGTGCTCGCACCCACCCAGGCCCTGGCCGGGCCCCGCCACGCCGTCGTGCTGATGGCCGAGGCGGCGCTGCTCGTGCTGGCCGCTGCCGGCGTGGAGGAAACCCCCGTCAAGGCGCAGATCGCCGCGCTGGGCATCGAGCAGACCGCGGTTCAGGCGCTGTTCGCCGCGGCCGCCCTCGGGCTGCAGAACGGGATGACGTCAAGCTTCCGCGGGATGGCGATCCGCACCACCCACTTCACCGGGACCGTCACCGATCTGGGCCTGATGCTCGGCCGCAGCCGGCAAGACGGCATCCAGAAGTGGAAGGCCACGATCCTGGTGACGACGCTGCTGCTGTTCCTCGGCGGCGGCATCGCCGGCATCGTGTTCGGGGCCCGACTCGGTGGCTACTCGCTGCTCATCCCGGCCGCAACGTGCGCGGCCGTGGCCGCTGCCAACGTGGTGCACAGCCGCGCGCGCAGCGGTGAACCGGCCGCCGAGGCCGCCGAAACCGTGCCGGCCTGACCCGTCGCGCCTAGCCGGACCCGGTCCACTCCAGCAGTCGCTCGGCCGGCCAGGTGTTGACGATGCGGTCGACGGGCACCCCGGCGTCCAGCGCGCGCTGCGCGCCGTAGCCCAGGAAGTCCAGCTGGCCGGGCGCGTGCGCGTCGGTGTCGATGCTGAACACGCAGCCGATCTCCAGCGCCAGGTTCAGCAGCCGGGTCGGCGGGTCGCGGCGCTCGGGCCGTGAGTTGATCTCGACCGCGGTGCCGTGATCGCGGCAGGCCGTGAAGACCTTCTCGGCGTCGAACTTCGATTCGGCCCGGATGCCGCGGTTGCCGGCGACCAGCCGGCCGGTGCAATGGCCCAGCACGTCGGCGTGGCCGTCGGAGACGGCGCGCACCATGCGGCGCGTCATCGCCGGCTCATCCATCGACAACTTGGAATGCACGCTGGCCACCACCACGTCCAGGCGCTCCAACAGCTCGGGCTCCTGGTCCAGGCTGCCGTCGTCGAGGATGTCGACCTCGATGCCGGTGAGGATGCGCATCGGCGCGAACTGCTCGCGCAATCGGTCGATCACGTCGAGCTGCTTGCGCAGCCGCTCCGGCGACAGGCCGTTGGCGATCGTCAGCCGCGGGGAATGGTCGGTCAGCGCGCAGTACTCGTGGCCCAGGTCCGCCGCGGTGGCCATCATCTCCTCGATTGGCGCCGAGCCGTCCGACCAGTTGGAATGCAGATGTAGATCGCCCCGCAGCGCGGTCCGAATCTCGCCGCCGCCGAGATCGGTTGCCTCGGAACGCAATTCGATCAGCGCGTCCGGCTCGTGGCCGGCCCAGGCCTGCGCGATGACCTTCGCGGTCTTGGGGCCGATGCCCGGCAGCGTCTGCCAGCTGTTGGCCTGCCCGTGGCGCTCCCGCTCGGCGTCGGACAGCTTCTCGACGATGTCGGCGGCGTTGCGATATGCCATCACGCGTTTGGAGTCTTGCCGGCTCCGGTCCTTGTAGTACGCGATCTGTCGCAGCGCGGTCACCGGATCCATGGCTCCAGTGTGCCCGTCGGCTACAACAGCTGCCCGTACACGAAGCCGGCCAGGATCACGCTGAAGCCGCCGATCTCGCCGACGATCAACAGGGTCATGGCCAGCCCCGTTCCGCGGGGCGCGTTCTCGAATTGGTTGACGGTGTCGCGCCGCGCCCCGTGCTCGATGTAGGCGGCGATCGCCCCGACGAAGAAGAACACGACGACCATCGCCGCCGTCAGGTTGACCCACATCGGCCAGGCGCTGTATTGGACGAACACCGCGATCAGCAGGGTCGCGAAGGAATACAGCAACGCCGCCCGGTGCGCGATGTCGACGTAGGGATGCGCCCGGTGGTCGTCGGACGCCATGATCTGGCGGTACTTCCACACTCCGAGAACGAGTGCGAGCAAGAAGATCAGTCCGGCCGCCAGCAACGTGATCTTGGTGTCGAGTCCGAGTGCGCTAGTCATGGTCCGAACGAGTTTAGTTGCGCTTCATAAAGATCGACTACCTTCGGGTATATGCGATTCGCGTTCAAAACCTCCCCGCAGAACACCACCTGGGCCGACATGCTGGCCGTCTGGCAGGCCGCCGACGACATCGACGTCTACGAGTCCGGATGGACCTTCGACCACTTCTACCCGATCTTCTCCGACAGCGGCGGGCCATGCCTGGAGGGCTGGACGACGCTGACCGCGCTGGCGCAGGGCACCAAGCGGCTGCGGCTGGGCACCCTGGTCACCGGCATCCACTACCGCCACCCCGCGGTGCTCGCGAATATGGCTGCCGCACTTGACATCATCTCCAACGGCCGGCTCGAGCTGGGCATCGGCGCCGGCTGGAACGAAGAGGAGTCCGGCGCCTACGGCATCGAGCTCGGCAGCATCAAGGAGCGCTTCGACCGCTTCGAGGAAGCCTGCGCGGTGCTGACCAGCTTGCTGTCCGAACCGTCCACCAACTTCGACGGCAAGTACTACCAACTCAAGGACGCCCGCAACGAGCCGAAGGGTCCGCAGCGGCCGCACCCGCCCATCTGCATCGGCGGCAGCGGAGAAAAGCGCACCCTGCGGATCACCGCGCGCTACGCCCAACACTGGAACTTCGTCGGCGGCCCGCCCGACATGTTCGCCCACAAGCGCGACGTGCTGGCCTCGCACTGCGCGGACATCGGCCGCGACCCGAAGGAGATCACCCTGTCGGCCCATCTGCGCCTGGAGCCCGACCTCGATTACCAGAAGGTCGTCGCCGACGCGGCCGGGCTGGCCGCCGAGGGTTTGGACCTGGGCATCGTCTACCTCCCGCCGCCGCACGACCCGGCCATCCTCGAACCGCTGGCGGAGGCGATTCGGGACTCGGGACTGCTCGACGGGTAATTTCCGGGCCATGCCTGGCGTAGAACCGATTCGGTAACGCCGAGCAAACCCTTGATCAATTTTCGGTTGTGAACTGCGTGCGGTTACACCCCGAACAGCAGCAGTTCTTCAGCGGTTACCAGACGTTCGTGCTTGGCAGGAAATTCGCGGCTCTTCATCGGGTGGCGAAACCATGACCAGGCCATTCGCCCCATCCGCGTTCGAGGTAATGGGTTGACATGCACAGTGACACTCCTGCGATCGTTCCTATCAACCGGGGCTTCGTTGCGGCTTCTACGTGACGTAGCCCACAACGAATTATTAGACACCCGGGTTCTGGCAAACTACGGGAGACGCGCCGACCGATTTAACGCGTGTTTCGTGTGTGGCTAGTGTGACTACTGAAGTGGTGCGGCGGTCGGCTTGACCGGCGCCGGCAAAGCCGTGGACCCCATCAAATGCCGGTCCGCAGCGGCGGCCGCGGCCCGGCCCTCGGCGATCGCCCAGACGATCAACGACTGGCCACGGCCCATGTCCCCAGCAACGAAAACGCCGGGAACCGAAGTGTCGAAATCGGCCCCGCGGGCGACGTTGCCGCGGTCGGTGAATTTCACTTTGAGGTCGGTGAGCAGTCCCGGCTTCTCGGGGCCGACGAATCCCATCGCCAGCAACACCAAGTCGGCCTCGAGCTCGAAGTCGGATCCCTCGACCTTGACGAACTTGCCGTCCTGCATCGTCACTTCGTGCGCCTTGAGCGCGGTGACGTGCCCGTCCTTGCCGACGAACTCCTCGGTATTCACCGAGAAGACGCGCTCGCCGCCCTCTTCGTGCGCCGAGGACACCCGGTACATCAGCGGGTAGGTCGGCCACGGAGTGGATTCCGCGCGGGACTCCGGCGGCCGCGGCATGATCTCGAACTGGTGGATCGCAACCGCGCCTTGCCGGTGCGCGGTGCCCAGGCAGTCGGCTCCGGTGTCGCCGCCGCCGATGATGATGACGTTCTTGCCCTTGGCGGTGATCGGCGGCTCGCCGTCCTCGCCAAGGACGTCGTCGCCTTCCTGCACCCGGTTGCCCCACGGCAGGTATTCCATCGCCTGGTGGATGCCGTCCAACTCGCGGCCGGGCACGGGCAGGTCGCGCGCGGCGGTGGCACCGCCGGCCAGTACCACGGCGTCGAAGTCGGCCACCAGCTGCTCGGCCGTGATGTCGACTCCGACATTGACGCCGGCGCGGAATTCGGTTCCCTCGGCCCGCATTTGGTCAAGGCGGCGATCCAGGACGCGCTTTTCCATCTTGAATTCAGGAATGCCATAGCGCAGCAGGCCGCCGACGCGGTCGGCCCGCTCGAAGACGGTGACGGTGTGTCCGGCGCGGGTCAGCTGCTGGGCGGCGGCCAGTCCGGCCGGGCCCGAACCCACCACGGCGACCGTCTTTCCGGTCAGCTTGGTCGGCAGCATCGGCTCCACGAAGCCCTCGTCGAAGGCGTGGTCGATGATCTCCAGCTCGATCTGCTTGATCGTCACCGGTTCCTGGTTGATGCCGAGCACGCAGGCCGGCTCGCACGGCGCGGGACACAACCGCCCGGTGAAGTCGGGGAAGTTGTTGGTGGCGTGCAGCCGCTCGATCGCGTCGCGCCACCGGCCCCTGCGCACCAGGTCGTTCCATTCCGGGATCAGGTTGCCCAGCGGGCAGCCGTTGTGGCAGAAGGGAATACCGCAGTCCATGCAGCGGGTCGCCTGCTCACGCAGGGTGTCGTCGTTGAAGTCCTGGTAGACCTCTTTCCAGTCCTTCAACCGCAGCGGGACAGGCCGGCGCTGCGGCAGTTCCCGGTGCGTGTACTTCAGGAAGCCGCTTGGATCAGCCATGTGCGGCCGCCATGATCGCTTTGTCGACGTCGGCTCCGTCGCGTTCGGCCTGCGCGATCGCCTCCAGCACCTTCTTGTAGTCCCGCGGCATCACTTTGGCGAAATGCCTTTGCTGGCCGTGCCAGTCGGCCAGGATGCGCTGTCCGACAGCGGAATCGGTGGCATCGACATGCGCCTGGATGACGCCGTGCAGGAAGTCGATGTCTTCGGAATCGAGAGTCTCAAAATCCACCATCTCGGTGTTCAGGTTTTCGGGCAGTTGCTCGTCCGGGTCGTAGACGTAGGCCACGCCGCCGGACATGCCGGCCGCGAAGTTCCGTCCGGTGTGGCCGAGGATGACGACCCGGCCGCCGGTCATGTATTCACAGCCGTGATCGCCGACGCCCTCGACCACCGCGTGGGCGCCGGAGTTCCGGACCGCGAACCGCTCGCCGACCACGCCGCGCAGGTAAACCTCTCCGCTGGTCGCGCCGAACAGGATCACGTTGCCGCCGATGATGTTTTCCTCGGCGACATAGTTCTGCGGGGCATCGTCGGACGGGCGCACCACGATCCGTCCACCGGACAAGCCCTTGCCGACGTAGTCGTTGGCGTCGCCGTACACGCGCAGGGTGATGCCCTTGGGCACGAAGGCGCCGAAGCTGTTACCGGCCGAGCCGTCGAAGGTGATGTCGATGGTCCCGTCCGGCAAGCCTTGGCCACCATACGCTTTCGTCAACTCGTGACCGAGCATGGTGCCCACGGTGCGGTTGACGTTGCTGATGGTGGTGGAGAACCGGACCGGCTTACCGGAATCCAGCGCCTCGCGGCTCATCACGATCAGCTGTTGGTCCAGCGCCTTGTCCAAGCCGTGGTCCTGACGCGAGCTGCAGTACAGGTCCTGGTTCATGAACGCCGACTCGGGCTCGTGCAGCACCGGGCTCAGGTCCAGCTTGTGCGCCTTCCAGTGCGCGCGGGCCAGCGTGGTGTCCAGCGAGCCCACCTGGCCGACCGCCTCGTTGAGGGTGCGGAAGCCCAACTGCGCCAGGTATTCCCGGACTTCTTCGGCGATGAACATGAAGAAGTTCTCGACGAACTCCGGCTTGCCGGTGAACCGCTCACGCAGCACCGGGTTCTGCGTGGCTACGCCGACCGGGCAGGTGTCGAGGTGGCAGACCCGCATCATGATGCAGCCCGCCACCACCAGCGGGGCGGTGGCGAAGCCGAATTCCTCGGCACCCAACAATGCGCCGATCATCACGTCGCGGCCGGTCTTGAGCTGGCCGTCCACCTGAACCACGATCCGATCGCGTAACCCGTTGAGCAGCAAGGTCTGCTGCGTCTCGGCCAGGCCCAGCTCCCACGGGGCGCCGGCGTGCTTCTGCGACGTCAGCGGCGTGGCACCGGTGCCGCCGTCGTGGCCCGAGATGAGCACCACGTCGGCGTGCGCCTTGGACACCCCCGCGGCGACCGTGCCGACGCCGTTCTCGGACACCAGCTTCACGTGTACCCGCGCCTGCGGGTTGGCGTTCTTCAGATCGTGGATCAGCTGCGCCAGGTCCTCGATCGAGTAGATGTCGTGGTGCGGCGGCGGCGAGATGAGGCCGACACCCGGCGTGGAGTGCCGGACCTCGGCCACCCACGGGTAAACCTTGTGACCCGGAAGTTGGCCGCCCTCACCGGGTTTCGCCCCCTGGGCCATCTTGATCTGGATGTCGCTGCAGTTGGTCAGGTAGTGCGAGGTGACGCCGAACCGCGCCGAGGCGACCTGCTTGATGGCGCTGCGGCGCCAATCGCCATTGGGGTCGCGGTCGAATCGCTTGACATCCTCGCCGCCCTCGCCACTGTTGGAGCGGCCGCCGAGGCGATTCATCGCGATGGCCAGCGTCTCGTGCGCCTCGGCCGAGATCGAGCCGTAGCTCATGGCGCCGGTCGAGAATCGCTTGACGATCTCGCTGGCGGGTTCGACCTCTTCCAGCGGAACCGGGGGCCGCATATCGCCGCGGAATTTCAGCAGGCCGCGCAGTGACGCCATCCGCTCGCTCTGGTCATCGACCAGGCGGGTGTAGTCCTTGAAGATCTTGTACTGGCCGGTGCGGGTGGCGTGCTGCAGCTTGAACACCGTCTCGGGGTTGAACAGGTGGTACTCGCCCTCACGGCGCCACTGGTAGTCCCCGCCCACCTCCAGCTCGCGGTGCGCGCGCTCGTCCGGCCGGTCCAGGTAGGCCAGCTTGTGCCGCGCGGCCACATCGGTGGCGACGTCCTCGAGGGTGATGCCGCCGGTCGGGCACACCAGCCCGGTGAAGTACTCGTCGAGCACGTCCTCGGAAATCCCGATCGCCTGGAACAGCTGGGCGCCGGTGTAGGAGGCGAGCGTCGAAATGCCCATCTTGGACATGACTTTCAGCACGCCCTTGCCGGCGGCCTTGACGTAGTTGTTCAGCGCCTTGTCGCGGTCGATGCCGTCGATGACGTCGCGGTCGAGCATGTCCTCGATGGACTCGAAGGCCAGGTACGGGTTGACCGCGGCGGCGCCGCAGCCGATCAGCATCGCCATGTGGTGCACCTCGCGGGCATCACCGGACTCGACGACCAGCCCCACGTGGGTGCGGGTCCGGTCGCGAACCAGGTGGTGGTGCACGCCGGCGACGGCGAGCAGCGACGGTATCGGCGCCATCTGCTCGTCGGAGTCGCGGTCGGAAAGGATGATCACCCGGGCGCCGTCGGCGATCGCGGCCGACGTCTGCGCGCGCACCTCCTCCAGCGCTGCGGTCAGCCCGGCGCCACCCTCGGCGACCGGGTACAGACAACGAATCACCTTGGAGCGCATGCCATGTGCGCGCCCGTTGATTTCGTCGTCGGGATTGAGGTTGATCAGCTTGGCCAGCTCGTGGTTGCGCAGAATCGGCTGACGCAGCGCGATCTGGTGGCAGGACTTTTCGTCCGGGCTGAGCAGATCACGCTCACCGCCGGTGGTGCCCTGCAGGCTGGTCACCACCTCCTCGCGGATGGCGTCCAGCGGCGGGTTGGTCACCTGAGCGAACAGCTGCTGGAAGTAGTCGTAGAGAATGCGGGGACGCTGCGAGAGCACCGCGACCGGGGTGTCGGTACCCATCGACCCCAGCGGCTCGGCACCGGTGCGCACCATCGGCGCCACCAGCAGGTTGAGCTCCTCGTAGGTGTAGCCAAAGGCCAACTGCCGCATGACAAGTCGCTCGTGCGGCATCCGCACGTACTTACCCTGCGGCAACGATTCGAGCGGGACAAGGTTCCTGTCGAGCCACTCCTGGTAGGGGTGCTCGGCGGCCAGCTGCGCCTTGATCTCCTCGTCGGCGACGATGCGGCCCTGCGTGGTGTCCACCAGGAACATCCGGCCCGGCTGCAGCCGCATCCGCTGCACGACCTTCGACGGGTCCAGGTCCAACACGCCCGCCTCGGACGCCATCACCACCAAACCGTCATCGGTGACCCAAATCCGGGATGGGCGAAGGCCATTGCGGTCCAGCACCGCGCCAACGATGGTGCCGTCGGTGAACGTCATGGAAGCCGGGCCGTCCCACGGTTCCATCAGCGAGGCGTGGTACTCGTAGAAGGCACGGCGGGCCGGGTCCATCGTCTCGTTGCGTTCCCAGGCCTCGGGAATCATCATCAGCACCGCGTGCGGCAGGCTGCGCCCGCCCAGGTGCAGCAGCTCGAGCGCCTCGTCGAAACGCGCGGTGTCCGACGCACCCGGCGTACAGATGGGGAACAGCTTGTCCAGGTCCTCGACCGCGCCGAAGACGTCGGTCTTCATCAGCGCCTCACGGGCCCGCATCCAGTTCTCGTTGCCCGTGACCGTGTTGATCTCGCCGTTGTGGGCGATGCGCCGGAAGGGGTGCGCCAGCGGCCAGGACGGGAAGGTGTTGGTGGAGAAGCGGGAGTGCACGATGCCCAGCGCGCTGGTCATCCGATCGTCTTGCAGGTCAAGGTAAAACGCCTTGAGCTGTGGGGTCGTCAGCATGCCCTTGTAGACCATGGTCTGGCCGGACAGGCTTGGGAAGTACACGGTTTCGCGGCCCGGCCCATCCTGGCCCGGACCCTTGGTGCCCAGCTCGTGCTCGGCGCGCTTGCGTACCACGTAGCAGCGGCGCTCGAGGGTCATGTCGGTGGCCCCGGTCAAGAACACCTGGCGGAAGGTCGGCATCGCGTCGCGCGAGAGCGCGCCCAGCGAGGAGTCGTCGGTCGGCACGTTGCGCCAGCCCAGCACCGTCAGGCCTTCGGCTTCGGCGATCTTCTCCACCGCCGCGCAGGCCGCCGCGGCGTCCTTGGACGACTGCGGCAGAAACGCGATGCCCGTGGCGTAGCTGCCCGGGGCGGGCAGCTCGAAGTCCACCACCTCACGCAGGAAGGCGTCCGGGACCTGAATGAGGATGCCCGCGCCGTCACCACTGCGTGGCTCGGCACCCTGGGCGCCGCGGTGTTCCAGGTTGACCAAGGCGGTGATCGCCTTGTCGACGATGTCGCGCGTCCGCCGGCCGTGCATGTCGACGACCATGGCTACCCCGCACGCGTCGTGCTCGAACGCAGGGTTGTACAACCCAACGCGCCTGGGCGTCATATGCACCTGCCTCTTCACCAAAACCTGCTGCGCGGCCGTTTTTTCTCGCTCCGACGGGGCCGCACCCAGAGGTTGCGGGCTGAGGCCCCTTCGGACTTGTCGATAGGCTGTCTCCCAGACGGAAAGTGATCCGGCTAGGGAATCGTCCGTGCGGCGCTGAACGGTGGCGTGTACCCGGTCTCGACAAGTCGTAAAACGATATGACAAAAACCGCCTGACATGCCAACTTCGTCAAGTCTAACCTGCGGGCTTGCTGCGACGTAAATTCGCTGCAGAAGGGCATCGCGCGCTCACCGACGCGCAGGTCAACCGGCGAAAATCCGGCGGAACCGCGGCGGCCCCGGACCGCCCCACAGCAGCGGTGCCAAGCGCCTCCGTTTGCTCGGGTGCGACCCGCGGATACCCCTGAATGGTGCGGCGGGCCGTGACCGATACTGGAGCTCCGTGCGATCGGCCACACGCGACGATCGATCGGCCGGCACTGAGGAGCCCATGAACGAGCGCGACGAATTCCTGCGGGACCGTCTGCAGCCCGGCGCCCCCGCGCCCGAAGGTGACCAGCCGCAGGATGCGCCGCAGCCGCGTCCAACGCCCCCGCTCGCTACACCCGCCACACCGGCGGCCGCACTTCCCGACAGCGGCTGGCGGCGCATCCTGCGGCTGGTCACCTTCGGGCTGATCACGCTGGGTCCGTCACTCGCGCAACGCCAACAGGTCGAGTACGAGGCCGCGATCCGGGCGGGCCTACGCGGCACCCACAAGGTCGGCGTGCTGGGCAAGGGCGGAGTGGGAAAGACGTCCGTCGCCGCCAGTGTGGGGTCGCTGTTCGCCGAGCTGCGGCGGCAAGACCACGTGGTCGCCATCGACGCCGACACCGCCTTCGGCCGGCTGAGCAGCCGCATCGATCCGCGCTCGAGGGGTTCGTTCTGGGAGCTGACCGCCGACAAGAATCTGGAGACGTTCACCGATGTGGCCGAGCGGGTGGGCCGCAACCCGGTCGGCCTGTACGTACTCGGCGGTGAACCTGCCTCGGGCCCGCGCCGGGTCCTCGATCGCGCGATCTACCGGGAGGCCGCGTTGCGGCTGGACCGCCATTTCGCGATCTCGGTGATCGACTGCGGGTCGACGATGGATTCGCCCGTCACCCACGAAGTGCTGCGCGACCTCGACGCGCTGATCGTGGTGTCCTCGCCGTGGGCCGACGGAGCCTCCGCGGCGGCCCGGACCATGGAGTGGCTCTCGGATCAGGGCCTGACGGACTTGCTGAACCACACCATCGTGGTCCTCAACGATTCCGACGGCCATGCCGACAAACGCACCCGCGCGTTGTTGGCGCGCGAATTCGTCGATCATGGGCGGCCGGTGGTGGAGGTTCCCTACGATCCCCACCTGCGGCCCGGCGGCGTCATCGATGTGAGCAACGAGATGGCGGGCCCGACGCGACTGAAATTCCTGCAGATCACCGCGACGATCGCCGGGTACTTCGCGGCCCGCACGGGCCGGGACCGGTCGCGCCGTGCGCCGGCCGACGAGAGCTGAAGCGGCCCAAGGTGATTCACACCTCTGCGGCACGGGCCGCGGGGTCGGCGACCGCCTCGATCTTGGTGACCAGGCCGCCCCGGATGGTCAGCACGATGGCCGCGAACAGCCGGCGTTCGGCAAAGGCCAGCACGACGGGTTGGCCGGCGGGGCCGCTGACCAGCGTCACCTCCGGGCTCAGGTAGCGCATCAGGTTGGTGGCCACCGCCGCTGGGCCGTGGTTGATCTGCGGGGGCGGGGCCGGCTCGGCGATCACCGTGCCCACCCCCCACACCGTCGGGTCGAGCACGGCGGTCAGCGCGGCGATGTCGCCGTTGGCGCACGCGGTGATGAATGTCTCGGTGACGAGCTGGTGCTCGGCGGGCGTCACCTCGCCCAACTTCGGTTGTGCGGTAGTGAATTTGGATCGGGCCCGGCGCGCGAGCTGGCGGCACGTGCCGACCGGGCGGCCCACCGTTTCGGCGATGGCGTCGAACGGGACCCCGAAGACGTCGTGCAGCACGAAGGCCACCCGCTCCCCCGGGCTCAGCCGCTGCAGGACTTCCATCAGCGCGCTGCGCACCTCGTCGTCGAGGGTGACCCGATCGGCCGGGTTGAGGGCCGGCGACGGGTCGGCCGGGACGTCGCGCTCCTCGTGGCCTGGCCTGCCAAGCCGTTCGTAGCGGGTTCGCGCCGAGCGCACCTGGTCCAGGCACAGCCTGCTGGTGACCACCGTGAGCCAACCCCGGATGTCGTCGATCTCGTCGTCCGGCACCCGGGACAGGCGCAGAAAGGCCTCCTGCGCAACGTCTTCGGCGTCACCGACGTCGCCGAGGATTTGGTATCCGAGGTTGACCAGGTAGGGACGGTGCCGGCGCCATGCCTCGACGACCTGATCGCTGGGCGGGTGTGACTGCTTCATGGATCACCGACGATCTGCTGCCGGAAAAAGTTACGCACCTCGACTGTAACTTCTCCCGCGCCGCGGCCGTCGTTGCTGCAGGGCTCATCCAAGAGCGCCTCGAAGACATCCGTCATCCCAGGAGGAATCACATCATGACGATCGTCGTCACCGGAGCGACCGGCAATGTCGGGCGCCCTCTCGTCGCCGAACTCCTCGCCGCGGGCGCCGCGGTGCGGGCCGTCTCCCGAACGCCGGATGCGGCGGCGTTTTCGCCGCGCGTCGAAACCTTCGGGTCGGTGTCCGCCGCGCTAGCGGGCGCCTCGGCGGTCTTCCTGAATTCCCGCGCGCTCGGCGATGAGCTATCCGACGTGGCGGCGCAGTGCCGGCGCGCCCGGGTCAGCAAGCTGGTCGCGCTGTCGGCGATCAACGCCGACGACGACTTCTCTCGGCAGCCGTCGCGATTCCGCGGGGACCGCAATCGGGAGGTCGAACAGGTCGCGGTCGAGTCGGGCCTGCCCTGGGTGAGCTTGCGGCCCACCGTCTTTGCGACCAACTTCGCCGGCATGTGGTCGGCGCAGCTGCGCGCCGGCGACGTGGTTGCCGGACCGTACGCGGCGGCGTCGACCGCGCCGATCGCCGAGATCGACATCGCGGCGGTCGCCGCGCGTGCGCTGCTCACCGACGAGCTTGTCGGCCAACGCATTCCGTTGACCGGTCCACACGCGTTCACCAACACCGAGTTGGTGGGCGTCATCGGCGCGGTGCTGGGGCGCCCGCTGCGGTATCAGGAGATACCCGCGGGCGTGGTGCGCCAACGATTCGTCGACCTGGGTTTCGGCGCACAGTTCGTCGACGCCTACACGGCGATGCTCGCCGAGACGATCGACCGGCCCGCCCTGGTCACCCACGACGTGGAAAAGATCCTTGGCCGCCCGGCCCTGCCCTTTGGGCAGTGGGTGGCCGAGCACCGCGACCTGTTCACCGACTAGACCAAGGAGCCCCGACATGTCCGATCCGCTTCCGCCGCGCTACCTCAAACCCATGAACCGGGTGATGATGGCCGTGCAGAAACTCGGTATCCCCACCGGCCCCGCGATGGTGCTGACGGTGCCCGGCCGCAAGTCGGGCCGACCGCGCAGCACCCCCATGACACCGTTCCAATTCCGGGGCGGGCTCTACGTGGTGGCGGGCTACCCGGGTGCCGACTGGGCGGCTAATGCCCGCGCCGCCGGCAGCGGCACGCTGGCCCGGGGCCGACGGTCCCGCGAAGTCAGGATCGTCGAGCTGACCGCCGACGAAGCCCGCCCGGTGCTGCGAGCGTTTCCCGACAACGTGCCCGTGGGCGTCTCGTTCGCGAAGCGCTCGGGAATGGTCCGCGATGGGACCGCCGACGAATTCGAGGCGCTGGCCGGCCGGCTCGCCGTCTTCCGCTTCGACCCGGCGACGCCCCGGTAAGGCAGGCGTGCGAAACAGCGCGAGAAATTCCGCTCATTTCTCGCGCTGTTCACGCCGGCCCGGCTCGCGTTGTGCGAGCCCAAAGATGATGCCGCGCAGGGCTTTTCACCTTTCCCGGTCACCGTGGGGCCGCTGACCCCTCAAATCAACGGCCGGCAACCGAGGGTTAGGCCGATTTCGCTGCCGCGCGCACCGGGTATCCGTTGCGCTCGGCCAGAGATCGGAGCTGGCCCAGTGCGAATGTTCGCCCTCGGCCGCCTTCGGGGATGAAGACGCCGGCCCACAGCCCTTCCGCGCCAGGCGCCTGCACCGCGTCACGCGCGCACTGCCACCGGAGCGGACACGCCCGGCAGAGGGCCTTGGCCTCGCTGTCGGGAGCCGTCGTCCAACGATCGGGGTCCGTGGAGCACACACCCAACCAGGGGTTGTAAGGAGCTATTGCGGTCATCACCACGTCCCTCCATGAAGCGTTGCGTTCCTACGTCCTACGCGAGTCACGCTATAGCACTAACCGTTGCATTGCAACAGTTAGCCGATGAGCGTTCGGGTCGTGTCGCGGGCCAATGCTTCGTCACGCAGGCGAGTAGGCGCATGAATCCGCAGTTGAGCGCAATACGGGGGGCTGAAATAGGCCCGAGGCAGAGCCGTGGCGATGCTTCGGTTATGCCGCGACGCATCTTCCGGAAAAGTGTTTATTGAACCGTAGCGCTGCGATAGGATTGCCGAAGTGCGGCGGTTCGAACCCCGAGGGCAGACAGCCCGCCGTCGCCTAGACCTCACGAGCAAGGACCCGCCGCGTATGCCCAGTCCCCCATCCTCTGCCCGCTCCGGCGGACCGGGCTTTGGCGGGGGCCGGGACGACACCATCGAGATCGGTGAGTCGGACCCCGGCCTGATCCGCGCCGGGGCCGCCGCGGCCGCACGTCGTCGCGAACTCGACATCAGTCAGCGCAGGCTCGCCGCCGAGGGGATCATCAACGCCGGCGCCCTCATCGCGTTCGAGAAGGGCCGCAGCTGGCCGCGCGAACGAACCCGGGCCAAGCTCGAGAAGGTGCTGCGCTGGCCGACCGGGACCATCGCGCGAATCCGCCGCGGCGAATCCGCCGCCGACGAGGCCGCCGCGGAGGCTGCGCGTGACGACTCCGACCCTGCCGACGATGGTGCGGCGTCGTTGCTCGGGCAGGCGGTCGTCGCGGCCGTCGACAGCTGCACCCTGGCCATCGCCGCGCTGCCGCCGGGCGACGATCCGGAATTCACCAAACGCGCGGCGCCCATTCTCGCCGACTTGCGCCACCTCGAGACCATTGCCGTGCGCGCAACGCGAATCAGCCGAATAACCCCGGAATTGATCAAAGCCCTCAGCGCTGTGCGCCGCCATCGCGACGAACTGACGGCACTCGGCGCCAAAGCCCCGGACGCGCCTCTCGCGCAACGTTTATATGCGGCCCGCCGGCGGGCGAGCCTTTCCACCGGAGAAACTGCCCGTGCGGCTGGCGTCGACGAAGAAATGATCATCCGCGCCGAGGCCGAGCAGCCGGTGCCGGCTCATGTCGTGGACGCGATCGAGACGTTGATCGCCCACATCAACTGACTCGGGCGGACCCGCTCAGAGCGCTATCGGCACGTGCTTTTCCTGGCACGCGTCTTTGACCGCGGCCACCATGTCCGGGGCGCGCAGCGTCTGCAGGTCCTCCACGGTCACCGAGCCCTTGTCGGTGCGATTCCGGGCGGCCACCCGCGAGTCGCGCAGCCGCTCCGCGCGCTCCACCACGTTGCGGGCGAACCGCCCGTTTTGCATGACGTCGACGCCATGCGTGCCGTCGGGCGCGCGGAAGGCGCGCAACGTCGCCGTCGCGGTCTTCAGCGCCTCGGCCGCGGCCGGCTCCAAAATCGTCGCGCGCGGTTTGCCGTACCGGATCGCGATCTCCACCAGCTCGGTGGGCGTGTAGGACTCGAACCGCAGCTTGCGGTTGAACCGGCCCGCCAGACCCGGGTTCACGGTGAGGAATTCGTCGACTTCCTTCTCGTACCCGGCGCCGATGAAGCAGAAGTCGAACCGGTGCACCTCGAGGGCCACCAACAACTGGTTGACGGCCTCCATGCCGATCATGTCCGGCCGGCCGTCCTGGTGGCGCTCCACCAGCGAATAGAACTCGTCCATGAACAGGATGCGGCCCAGCGAGCGGCTGATCAGCTCGTTGGTCTTCGGGCCCGACGCCCCGATGTGCTCGCCGCAGAAGTCGGAGCGCTTGACCTCGATGATCTCCGGATGGCGCACGATGCCGAGCCCGGCGTAGATCTTGCCCAGCGCCTCGGCCGTGGTGGTCTTACCGGTTCCGGGCGGCCCGACCAGCAGCATGTGGTTGGTCTGGCCCACTACCGGCAGGCCGGCCGCCAGGCGCAGCTCCCGCACCTCGATCTGGTCTTCGAGTTCCGCGACCGCGCGCTTGACCTCGGTCAGCCCGACCTGATTGTTGAGCAACGCGCGGCCCTCCTGCAGGAGTTCACCGCGGCGCTCCTTGTGCTCCTCTTCCGCGCGCTGCTGCTCCGACAGTTCGGTGGCCACGTCCCATTTGTCGGTCCGCGTCTTGATGGCGTCCTCGTCGGTGACCACCAGCTGCAGCGTGGGGTCGGCCAGCGCCTGCTTCGCGGACTCGATCAGGGCGCCGTTGATCGTCGCCTTGGACAGCCAAACCTGCGCCTTGGCCTCGTCGCCGAGCTGGCGATGCGCCATCCCGCGCACGTAGGCCAGGTCGGCCGCGATCAATGGGAAGTCGTTGGGATCGACTGCGGTGACGGCGGTCTCGAGCTGCTGGCGACGGGACTCGGTCGAACCGCCGTATCCGCTGCGCAGCTCGACGCGGTCAGTCCACTCCAGCGCGACCCGCGCCTGACCGAGATGCGCCGCGGCGTGCGCCGCCAAGGTACAGGTCGCCGCGGTGACCGCCGACATGATGATGGCCTGGGGCGGCAAGATGGTCGCCGCGACGGCGATCACATCCGGCCAGCGCTGCGTCGCGAACATCAGGTACGCCTCGATGTACTGCTTCCACTGGTGGTTCTCCCAAGTGTCCAGCAGCGACGAATCCCCAAGCAGCGCTCCGGCTTTCTCGTACTGCCGGTCGTCGATGAGGGCGCTGGCCAGCGCCAGCCCGGCGTGCGAGGCCTCGGTCACCGCGATGGACAGGTACGGGCCCGCCTTGATCGGCGCCGACAGGCGCGCGCCGATCCGGTTGGTCTCCCGATGCAGCCGGCTGCCGTATTCGTACAGCTGCTGCACGGTCGACAACGTCTCGTCGCCCGCGGCGATCCGGCCCAGCCACGCGTCGGCCATCGACGGATCGATCTCGGTCGCCTCCCGAAAACGCGCGGCGGCCGAGCCCGAGTCGGTGTCGAGCAACGACATCGCCTGGTCGAAATACTTGCGTGCGGCAGCGGGTGTAGTGCTGCTGGTCATGGTGTGTCTACTGCTTCCAGCTCAGAAGTTCGCAAAACCATCGGTTCCGACGATACGTAGCGATTCTCGGCGCGGAACAGCTCGACCTCCACGACATGGGTCTGGCCGGCGGCCCGCACCTCGACCGTCGCCGGCCCGATCTGCGTGATCAATACGTTGGCGGTGCCCCGATACGGTTCGCCCGGTGATCCCACCGAGATCAGCGTGTTGGGGCGGGGCGCGGGCGACAGCGTGCCGTCCACCACGCTGACCGTGGTGCCCGAGGCCGGCTTGGCCTGGCCGGTCACCGCGATGTCGGGCATCCGAACGCTGTTCCAGCGCTGCATGTTTCGCGTGTGCACCGTGATCCGCTCGCCGGCACCGGCCAGCCGGATGACGAACCGCTTGGCCAGCGCGTCCTCGGCGGCGATGTGCACACGGCTGAACTCGCCGGCATCGTCGAACGGCAGCAGCATCCGGTTGCCGCCGGCGACCTTGCCGAGCAGCACGCCCGACGGCCCGATCGGCACGACGAGCGGGCCCCGCAACACCCCGCGGCGGATGCCGCGCAGCGCCGGCAGCGGCCCGCACAGGTTCGCGGCCAGCGCCTGCAGCTGCTCGCCCCGCAACGTCCGCAGCATCAGGTTCAGCGGCACCGTCGGCGGCTGCGCGGTGCGCGCCGTCACGGTGGCCGTCGCGGTCCCGTCGGCGAAAAGCGTGACGTTCTGCACGATTCCGTCCGCACGCGCCGACCACGCCTGCGCCAGCGCCTCCGCGTTGATGTCGGCGGGCCGGTACCAGTAGGTCGTCAGCCAGCCGGTCTCACCCCGGACCGAACGCCAGCGCCGGCCGGACGTGTCAAGCGCCGCGCGGCCCAACCGCCGCTCCATCTCGACGATGTCGGTGGCGGTGGCGACTTTCGCGCGCACGCCGTGCTGGCGCATGGCCGCGCTGATTCGCTGGGCCGCGGCGAGCGTAGCGGTGCCGACCGAGGTACGTCCGCTCAGCGCCTCCGCGTTGCCCAGCGCCGAAGTCCTTACGATCAGCCAGGTTTCGCGCTGACCGGCATACGGCGGGGTGCCGATCAGCGTGTCGTACACCCGCGGGTAGTCACCGGTGCTGCGCCGGCGCGCCCCGGCGGTGACGACGCTGATCGAACCCAGCTGCAGACCGAGGCTTTGCCGCAGCAGCGGGATCAGTTCGGTGAGGTCGAAGGCGTTCGCGGTGTAGGTCGACGTCGACCCGGTGAAAAGCGTTGGCGTATGCGCCTTTCCGAACAGCTGGACGGCGGCGACCGCGACGCCGTCCTGGTACCGGATGCCACCGCCCGCGCGGTCATTGGCGACGGTGAGCGGCTCGCTCCAGTGGACGGGTCGGCGGCGCCGGAACCACAAAATCATCCAGGACCAGATCGGCTGGCCCCGCCACCGGACGACGCCGACGATCAGCCCCAGCACCAAACCCACCGCCAGACCGATGTATTGGCCGACGGCCCAGCCGGTGAGGGCGGAAAGAAAGATGCCGACGATGATCGTCAGCTTGGTGCCGCTGGTCATCGTTCCCGCCGCGCCCGGACGATCAGCGAGACCACCGCTATCGCGGCCGCCAGCACACCGGCGAAGACCAGTGCGACGTTGCGGGCGCGGTGATCCGGCGGTGGTGGCGGCGGCAACGGGTGCACGATGCGGCTCGCCGCCGCGGGCGGAAGCCGGTCGCCCGGAGGCACATCGAACGTCAGCGCGGCAACCGGATCGACGACGCCGTAGCCGACCTGATTGTCGACGCCTCGCGGCGGGTTGTGCGCCGTCTGCAGGATGCGGTTGATGATCTGATGCGCGGACAGGCCCGGGTACTTGGCCCGCACCAAGGCGGCGACGCCGCTGACGTACGCGGCCGAAAAGCTGGTGCCCCACAACGGCATGTTCTTCTCGCCCGGATGAATCGGCGGATAGGCGTTGACCGGCCCGCCGGTCTCGGGGGACAGCCCCATGACGCCGACGCCCGGAGCCGCAGCGGCCACCCACGGCCCGGCGAGGCTCTTGCTGATCGGCGCGCCGGTGTTGTCGACCGCCCCCACCGACAGCACATAGTCGGAGAACCACGACGGCGACGACACCGTCTTCACCTGATGCCAGTCGCGCGGATCCGAGGCATTCAGTGGGTCGAACGACGGATTCTGCGCGCAGCCGTCCTCGCTGTCGTTGCCCGCGGCCGCGACGACCACCGCGTCCTTCACGGTGGCCGCGTACCAGACCGCGGCACCGATGGCGCCCTGATCGAGCGGATCGGCGGCCGAAACACACGCCGTCACACTGACATTGATCACCTTGGCACCCATGTTGGCGGCATGCACGATCGCGCTGGCCAGCGTGGCGATGGTGCCCGCCTTCTTGCGGCCCTCCATGTCACCGCCACCACCGGGATTCACCGGTTCGAAGGCCCGGGACGACTGCCGGACGGAAATGATCACGGCGTGCGGCGCGACCCCGACCACTCCATCGGGCGCGCCCGGCGGCAGCGGCGGCACCTCGGGGTCGTCGGGTTGCCCGGACACGGGATCACCCGGCCCGTTCGACGGCGCGTCCGGTGGCGGCGGCGGCGGTGGCGGCGCCACCCCGCCCGGCGGCGGCGGCGCGATGTCGGTCGGGGGCGGACCCGCCGGCGGCGGGAACGCCGGGGCGCTGGGCATCGGGGCCGGCATCGGATTGCCTTGGGGCGCAGCGCCTATCAGCGACGCCACGATGGTTCCGTGCGCGTCGCAGTCGGACAGGCCGTCGCCGCCCATGATGTAGTCGCCGCCCGCGACCACCGGCAACCGGCGGCTGGGGTTGATCCCGGTGTCGATGACGGCCACCGGCACCCCGTTGCCCGTCGAGTACTGCCAGGCCTTGGCGACGTTCAGCATCGTGAAGCCGGGTGCCGTCAGGCCGACGTTCGGGTCGGCGACGGTGATCGTGCGCGCACAGGCGAAGGACTGGCGCATGGGCTGATCCGACGCGGGCTTGCCGTCCGCGGGGACTCGGCCAGGGTCCACCATCGGCGGCGGAACTGCGTGCGCCGCAGGAAGACTCGCGACCATCCCAACGAGAAGACTGGTCATCGCGATCGCAGCGGCGCGCTGCGTCGCAGCCAGTAGAGCACCCCGAGCCGCGTCAGCCATCCGGGTCATCGCATGCGCACCCAGTTGAACAAGCCACCGATCCACGCGGCCAGCGGCAGCGCCGCGATGATCGCCGCGATCTCCACCCATTCGGCGGTCATCCGCACCAGCGGGGTGAACCTGGTGATCGGCACCAGCAGCGCCGCCAGCAGACCCGCGCCGCCGAATCCGGCCAGGACCAGCGCACCCCACAGCACCGGAAGGCCGGACGAGGCCGGTTCGTGCACAACGTATTTCACGACGCCGACGCACATCGCTGCGGCGCCGCCGCACACCAGCGCGACGGCCTGACGCTTGTCCGCGAACGCCCGCCCCCGGCTGATGAAGATCAGCACGAACAACCCGGCCAGCACCGCGGCCGCCGTGCCGCGATCGCGGCCGGGCATCAGGGTGACCCACACCGCGGCGGGCAGGGCCAACGCGGAGGCGATGCAGATTCCCGTCAGGATGTTGTTGGCCCGGACCGCAGCGATCGCGATCTGCGCGCCCCGCGGCGTGGTGTCGGAGTTGGCTTCTTCGTCGGCGCCCTCCTCGACGGGCGTCACCGCGTCGGACGGCAGGCCCGCGCTGCGGCGGAACAGGTCCCGGCCGGTGATCGACCCGAAGTAGGGCGGCCGGATCCGCGCGACCCAGAGCGAGATCGTCGGGGCCATGGTCAACAGCAGCAGCAGGGCGACCAAGGTGAACATCCCCAGCCACTGGGCCGGCACCGGCCACCACATCCGCGCCCCGGAGAGCGCCGCGCCCAGTCCGAGCAGCGTCACGACCGTCGCCGCGACGTTGGCGTGGCGGCCCGTAGCCGTGGCGAGGCCCACCGTCAGGACGGCACCCATCAGCGCCGCGATGAACGCGTGCGCCGCCCCGAGGTGCCCGGGGGCGTTGGCAGCGGCGCTCGCCGCCAGCAGCGGCAGCGCGGTCCAGCCGAGGCCGTCGACCATGTCGGTGCGGCTCGGCCACCAGCGCCACACCGCGCCCGCCCCCCCGGCGACCAGCAACCCGGCCACCCCCGTCACGATGGTGGGCAGCAGCGAGTCGCTCGCAAAGCGTTGGCGCACAGCCAGTCCCAGCACCGTCGCCACCACCATCGCGAGGATGATCAACGCGGTGTGCGCGGCGGTCCGCAGGGTCACCGGCTCGAACAGCGTCTTGCCGACGCGGGCCAGCCCGGTGGACAGCGATTCGTATTGCGGCTCAAACGATTCCCCGTCGACCACGGGGACCAGGGTCAGCGTGGCACCGTCCTCGACGCCCATCTCGTCCAGCGTCTTGGCGACGTCCAGCCGCACCCCATTGGCCTTGTGCAGCTCGTAGCCGACGCCGGACTCGAGCCCGGTGAAGCCACGCCGCTTGAGTTCGTCGTTAAGCAGCTCGACGACGTTGTCGAGGAAAGCCTCGATGGGCACCGAGGCGGGGTATACCTGCGAAACCAGATGTTCTCCGCAAACGACCGCAACCGCACAACGAGCCGGAAACGATACTTTCGCCATTAGCGCGGCCTGTCGGCATCTGGAATGTACTTGTCGGCCAAGGCCGCAGTGATCTCAAATAGCCGCAATCGGGTCTTCTTCTTCAGCTCGTGGCGCGTGTCGATAATCCCGCCCTTTGCGAGGAATGGGTCGTACGGCATGAATTCCACCGTCGCACCCGACTGCGCGAAGCGTTCGGTGAGGTAAGCGCGCGCCTCGGGGTCGTCGGTGTCGCGGCTGTCATTCAGAATGACCATGCTGCGCGACACCACCTCGTGGTAGCCCATCGACCGCAGCAGGTCGATCGACCGGGTGACCGGCAGGGACGTGTCCGCGGTGAGGCCGGACACGAAGACCAGCGTGTCGCAAGCGTCGAGCACCGCCTTCATCACGGGGTGCTCGAGGTCGTCCGAGGTGTCCACCACGATCACCGTGTGGGTGCGCCGCAACCGCGACAGCACGCCGGCGAACATCGACGCGACCAGCGGCCGCGGTTGATCCGACGCGCGGTTGCCGGCCAGCACGTCAAGGCCAAGGCTGTTCTGCCCCAAGTGTTCTCGGATATCGGCATAGCCCTGGACGTCGGTGTCGTTGAGCACCGCCGCGTAGTCGCCCGGTGGCGCCTCGTCGATGCGCCCGGCCAGGGTTCCGAAGCCGGGGGCCGCGTCGATGGCGACCACGTTCTCGGGCCGGCATTCGCGGAACACCGCGCCGAGGCACGCGGTCATCGTGGTCTTGCCGACGCCGCCCTTGCCCGACACGACGCCGACTACGTACTGCTTGCGGATATGGCGCCGGATTCGCTCCTGCAATTCCCGATAATGCCTTTCGCCGGGCGATTCGCCGAAGTTAATGGCGTGAAATGTCGCCTGGTAAAGGAATCGCCGCCAGCCGGAGCCGGGCGGGATTTTCCGGGGCGCGACCATATCCGAGATGCGCAATGTCCCCGATACCGAGTCTTGACTTTGATAGCCAGCGCCGGACGCTTCTCGCCTAGTCGGCCCGCCTTGTTCCCCAGGATTGGACGAGCCCGTCCACGGGTTTGTCACGACGCCGATGCTAACATTTATGCGAGTTCCTCTCGACTACACGACTTTTCGGTACGAATGCCATTCTTCTTCCGCCGGCAGGCGCCGCATCATTTCATTGATCGCCTTGACGATGTTGTTGTTGTTTCCCGGTGCAATGATCATCCATTTTCTGCCCGCAGAACAGACTTGCTCGGCGACCAACCGTCCCTCCGGCGTATCGATGATGGTCACCGAGCCCGGTTCGACGTAAATCCGAGTGACTCGGCCGGTGTCCACTCCGGACTGCATGGCGACGATCGAGGCCTGGGCCGAGCGCTCGGGGTCGGCCGCCAGTTCGAGGATGTGCACCTGGTCGCGATCGAGCCCTTGCTTCTCGAACCACGCGTTCAGGGAGTCTTGGTCGGTCGCGGCGGCGCGCATGGCCTCGGCGTCCAGAGTGACGGGCCGCAGCGCCGCCGGTTCGTTGGCGCCGCACAATCTCTCCATCTGCGCGGCTAGGGCGGCGCCGGCCGCGCCCTCGGTGCTGGCGACGCCCGCGCCGCTGATCCGGACGATGTCGGCCGACCGCTCCATGGCTACCCACCACTGCGCGAACCTCGCCAGCAGCGCCCGCGGCGGTTCGTCCTGGCCGGGCGTGCGGAACTGCACGAAGAGGCCGACGTCGCGGCGAGACAGCACGGTCAGCCATTCGACGACCGTGCTGTCCACGACGCCCAACTCGTCGATGACCCCGGCGGCCCGCAGTTCGGCCACGACCGGGTGTGCCAGCGCGGAACTCTTGGGTTCGACGCTCGGCAAGTGCGGCCGCAGTCCCAGCTCGGCGGACAAGACCTCGATGCCGGTGAGCACCTGAAGGGCCCACAGACCGTCCAGTGTGGTGGTTAGCACGCTATTCCCTTGTACCCGAGGGGAGAGCACGCACCGCGCGTGCACCCACCAAGCTCAACCTTGCATGAAGAACTTGCTGGTCAGATTGTCCGTCATCAGCGCGGCGTCGTGCACATTGCTCACCGTGTGGCCGTGCAGGGTCACCGTCTGGATCAGGTCCTCCAACCCGTGCAGCATCTGCTGCTGGGCGTCGAAGAACGAGGTCGCGCCGTGGCCCTGGAAGAAATCGGTCAGCGCCTGGGTTAGGTGCAGGACGTCGCCGTGAATCTCCATCAGCTGAGACGCCTGCGACGCGATGTCTCCGGAAAGGCCGCTCACCGCGGCGTGGTTGTAAATGATGCTGTCGGACATATTCGCTTTCCTTACGTGAAATAGGTCTTGGGTCGGAATTGGCGCGGCATCGGGTTAGGTGGACACCCCGCCGCCGAAGACGCCGTTGAGGTTGTGGGCGGAATCCGCTTCCTGGCTCTCCATCAGCGACGCGGTCTGCGCGAGGCCATTGGCCAGCCGGTGGCCGCCATTCATCATCTGCTGCAGATCGTGGTGAATCTGGCCCGCCGTGTTCAGCGACGTCGACCCGGCCTGGCCGGCCCAACCGGCACCGCTGATGATGTTCTCGTGACCGCTCAAGTATTGATTGGCGATGGCCGCTGCTTCCTGCAGCCGCGATTCAATCCGCTGCTTGGTGCTGCGGAGCAGCTCCGGTGTGACGACAGTTGATGACATCTTTCCTCCCTGGTTTCTAGGCTCTCCCCGGCCTGGATATGGATTGAAGTTTAGACATGTATCGGCGGCTGTCACTTCAGCTGTTTTTCACAGATCCACACGCGGAGTGCTGCTGGTTTACCCACAAACGACAAAAACCATGTCAACCGCAAAGACCTTTTAGCTGAGCTTGTCGGCGACCGCGGTTAAAGGCCGGTCGCCCCATCGGACAGACCGTCCCCGTCGCCGTCGGTCAACCGAACGTTCCACTTCCCGTCGCCGTCGGTGTCCACATATCCGGTGACCCCGTTCTCGCCGGCGCACACGACGCGGTCGGCCACGCCGTTGCCGTCGGTGTCGATCAACCGGTCGTCCAGCCGGCCCCGGACGTGCACCCCGTCGAAGTCGACCAGCGGCCCGCCGGTGTGCTCCGCGCCGTCCAGCCCGTACCAGCGCAACTGCCCACCTCGGTCCACGGTGACCGCCCAGGTGCCCGACCCGTCGTCGGTGAAATAGCTTTCCGGGGCGCCGTCGTTGTCCAGGTCGAGCACCGCGTGATCAGCCACCCCGTCGCCGTCGAAGTCCGCCAGCGCGTCGTCGCGCATGCCGTCACCGTCGAAATCCAGGCCGTAGGCATCGAGGCGGCCGTCGCCGTCAAGATCGAGATCGGGCTGGCCATGCCACATTGCCGCGGTGCCGTCGTCGCCAGATAGGCAGTAGTCCATGACCTGTCGGACGCGCGTCCGCCGCTAGGCGTTCCCCCGCGACTGCCACCAGGCCAGCAGCTCGGCGGTGGCCTCCTCGTCGCTCATCGGGCCCCGGTCCAGCCGCAGCTCCTTCAGGAACCGCCACGCCTCGCCGACCTGCGGGCCCGCGGGGATGCCGAGCAGCTCCATGATCCGGTTGCCGTCCAGGTCGGGGCGCACGCGCGCCAGATCCTCCTGGGCGGCCAGCTCGGCGATGCGCGCCTCCAGCTGGTCGTAGTTGGCCTGCAGCCGCGCGGCGCGGCGCTTGTTGCGGGTGGTGCAGTCGGCGCGGACCAGCTTGTGCAGCCGGGGCAGCAGCGGTCCGGCATCGGCGACATAGCGGCGCACTGCGGAGTCGGTCCACTTGCCGCCGCCATAGCCGTGGAAGCGCAGGTGCAGATACACCAGCTGCGAAATGTCCTCGATCATCTGCTTGGAGTACTTCAGCGCCCGCAGCCGCTTGCGGGTCATCTTGGCGCCGACGACCTCGTGGTGGTGAAAGCTCACACCGCCGTTGTCCTCGTGCCGCCTGGTCGACGGCTTGCCGATGTCGTGCAACAGCGCTGCCCAGCGCAGCACCAGGTCGGGGCCCTCGTCCTCCAGCGCGACCGCCTGCCGCAGCACCGTCAGCGAATGCTGGTACACGTCCTTGTGCTGGTGGTGTTCGTCGATGGCCATCTGCATCCCGCCGATCTCGGGCGCCACCACCTCGCCCATGCCGGTCTGCACGAGCAGGTCGATTCCGGCGACGGGGTCCGCCCCGAGCAACAGCTTGTCGAGCTCGGCGGCCACCCGCTCGACGCTGATGCGGCCGAGTTGCGGGGCCATGTCTTCGATCGCCGTCCGCACCCGCGGGGCGACGGTGAAGCCCAGCTGCGACACGAACCGCGCGGCGCGCAACATGCGCAGCGGGTCGTCGCCGAACGACACCTCCGGGGCCGACGGGGTGTCGAGCACCCGGGCCCGCAGGGCCGCCAAACCACCCAGCGGATCCACGAATTCGCCCGGGCCGGCCGACGTGATCCGCACCGCCATCGCGTTGACCGTGAAGTCGCGGCGCACCAGGTCGTCTTCCAGGCGATCGCCGAAGCGCACCTCCGGATTGCGCGACACCTGGTCGTAAGCGTCGGCGCGGAAGGTGGTGATCTCCAGGCGGCGCTCGTCCTTGCCGACGCCGACGGTGCCGAAGTCGATGCCGGTGTCCCACAGGCTGTCCGCCCAGCGCCGCAGGATCTGCTGCACCTGCTCCGGGCGGGCGTCGGTGGTGAAGTCCAAGTCGGCACTCAGCCTGCCCAACAAGGCATCCCGCACCGACCCGCCGACCAGATACAGCTCGTGCCCCGCGGCGTCGAACGCCGACCCCAGCTCGCCCAGCATGGACGCGTACTGATTCAGGGCGACCGCGGCCGCGGTCAACAGCTCTGCATCGTCGGCGGCTTCCGGCACGTTCGGTTAGCGTAGTCGCGTCGGTCCGGCCGCGCCTGCGCGCCCGCCGCAGCCCCACCAGCGGCGAGTATGTCCGGGAGACCAGGCCGTGCCAGCTACTATCGCTTGGGTGTCGGACGGCGAACGAGCCAAACCACGTCGGCGCCGCGGACGGCGCCGTAATCGTGGCGCGGTCGCCGCGGCCGAGACCAACACCCCCGGCCAAGCCAGCGACGAATCCGCGACCGCCAAGCGCCGCCGCCCCCGTGCCCCACGCCGCGGTCCCGAGCGACTGCGGACCGTGCACGAGACGTCGGCGGGTGGGTTGGTGATCGACGGCATCGACGGGCCGCGCGACTCGCAGGTCGCCGCGCTGATCGGCCGCATCGACCGCCGCGGCCGGATGCTGTGGTCGCTGCCAAAAGGCCACATCGAACTCGGCGAAACCGCCGAGCAGACCGCCATTCGTGAGGTGGCCGAGGAGACCGGGATCCGCGGCAGCGTGCTCGCCGCGCTCGGGCGCATCGACTACTGGTTTGTCACGGATGGCCGCCGGGTGCACAAGACCGTGCACCACTATCTGATGCGTTTCTCCGGCGGGGAGCTGTGCGACGAGGACCTCGAGGTCGCCGAGGTGGCGTGGGTACCGATCGGAGAACTGCCATCGCGGCTGGCCTACGCCGACGAGCGCCGGCTGGCCGAAGTCGCCGACGAACTGATCGGGAAGCTGCAGACCGACGGCCCGTCGGCGCTCCCGCCGCTTCCGCCCAGCGCGCCGCGGCGGCATCCGCAGACACACTCGCGCGCCCGCAACTCGCAGAAACCCGACACGGGCCGGAAGAACGGTCACGGGCCGGGGCCGTGACCTCGCCACGACTCTGCTGGGCCGGCTTGTTGCGCCTTGCCGCAGCGGTCGGCATCGTGGCCGGTTTCGCGGTACTGCTCACCGGGCCCATCGTCGCGCCCCACGCGGCCGCCGGCGAGCCCGGCGCGACACCGTTCGTCCGCGTCCGCATCGACCAGGTGACGCCGGACGTCGTGACAACGACGAGCCCACCCGTGGTCACCGTCAGCGGGATGGTGACCAACATCGGTGACCGCCCGGTCCGCGACGTGATGGTCCGGCTCGAACACGCCGCCGCGGTGACGGCCTCGGCCGGCCTGCGCACCTCGCTGGACGGCGGCACCGATCAGTATCAGGCTGCCGCTGAATTCCTCACCGTCGCACCGGAATTGCAGCGCGGGCAGGAAGTCAGCTTCACGCTCTCCGCCCCGCTGCGGTCGCTGGCCAAGACGTCGCTGGGCATCGGTAAGCCGGGGATCTACCCCGTCCTGGTCAACGTCAACGGCACCCCGGACTACGGCGCGCCCGCCCGCCTGGACAACGCCCGCTTCCTGCTGCCGGTGATCGGGGTGCCGCCCGACCAGGCCGACGCCCTGGAATCGGCCGTTGCCCCCGATACCTCTAAGCCCGTGTGGATCACCATGCTGTGGCCGCTGGCCGACCGCCCCCGGCTGGCGCCCGGCCAACCCGGCGGCACCATCCCGGTCCGGCTGATCGACGACGACCTGGCCACGTCGCTGGTCACCGGCGGCCGGCTGGACGTGCTGCTGTCCGCCGCCGAGGTCGCCACCAGCCACGACGTCGATCCCGACGGCGCCGTCGGGCGGGCGCTGTGCCTGGCCATCGACCCGGACCTGCTGGTCACCGTCAACGCGATGACCGCCGGCTACGTCGTGTCCAACGCCGCCGACGCGTCCGCCCAAACGCCGGGCACCCCGACGCATCCCGGCGCCGGCCAGGCCGCCGCGACCGCCTGGATGAACCGGCTCCGGGCGCTGGGCAGGCGCAGCTGCGTGGCACCGCTGCCCTACGCGCAGGCCGACCTGGACGCCCTGCAGCGCGTGAACAACGCCGAGCTGAGCGCGATCGCCACCAACAGCGCCGCCGACGTCGTCGACCAGATCCTCGACGTGCGCTCCACCCGCGGCGCCACGCTGCTGCCCGACGGCCCGCTGACCGGCGGGGCGGTCAGCCTGCTCAGCGCCAACACCAACACGGTCGCGATCGCCGCCGCGGACCTGGTCGCACCCGACACGTCAGTGTCGTCGGGCGCCGCGTCCGGCACCAACGTCGACACGGCCCCGCGCCGGTTGTCTCCCCAGGTGGCGATCGCCCCATTCGACCCGGCCGTCGGTGCGGCGCTGGCCGGCGCGGGGAAAGACCCCACCGTGCCCACCTACCTGAGCCCGTCGCTGACGGTCCGGCTCGCCCACGACTCGGACACCGCGCGGCGGCAAGACGCGCTGGGCTCCATGTTCTGGCACGCGCTGGACCGGGACGCCGCGCCGCGCACCCAGCTGCTGGTCCCGCCGGCGGTGTGGAACCTACAGAACGACGACGCGCAGGTCCTGATGACCGCGTTGGCCACCACCATCCGGTCCGGCCTTGCGGTGGCCCGGCCCCTGCCCGCGGTGGTGGCCGAGGCCGCGTCCCGCACCGAACCGGCCGACCCGCCGGCGATCGACGGCTCCGAGCGCGGCCGGTTCTCCGACGACGTCACCGCCGACGTCGGCACTCAGGCCGGGCGGCTGTGGCGGCTGACCTCGGCGCTGAGCACCGACGAGCGCACCGGGCTGACCGGCATCCAGTACACCGCGCCCCTGCGCGAGGACATGCTGCGCGCGCTCAGCCAGTCGCAGCCACCCGATACCCGCAACGGGCTGGCACAACAGCGGCTGGGCGTCGTCGGCAACACCATCAACGACCTGTTCGGCGCGGTCACCATCGTCAACCCCGGCGGCAACTACACCCTGGCCACCGAACACAGCCCGCTGCCGCTGGCCCTGCACAACGGCCTCGCCGTGCCGATCAAGGTCCGGCTGCAGGTGGATGCGCCGCCCGGGATGACTGTCACCGACGTCGGTCAGATCGAGCTGCCGCCCGGGTACCTGCCGCTGCGGGTGCCGATCGAGGTGAACTTCACCCAGCGGGTCGCCATCGACGTGTCCTTGCGAACGCCGGACGGCACGCGGCTGGGCGAACCGGTGCGCTTGTCGGTGCACTCCAACGCCTACGGCAAGGTGCTGTTCGGGATCACGCTGACCGCGGCGGCCGCGCTGGTGCTGCTGGCCGGGCGGCGGCTCTGGCACCGGTTCCGCGGCCAGCCCGACCGCGCCGACCTCGACCGCCCCGATCCGCCGGGCCCGAAATCCGCTGGCGGCCAAGGGGTTGGCGCGCGCGTCGACGAAGAGAACCGCGTATGAAATCCGGCCACCGGCCACCCCATCCCCAACCGCCGCAGTGCCCGTTGCCGCCGGCACGCCGCCCCGGGCCGCCGACCGGTCCGCTGCCGCCGGTGCCGGAGCTGGCCCGCCGGCGTGCGGAGCTGTCCGACGCCGCGGTGGTCTCGCGGTCGTGGGCGATGGCGTTCGCGACGCTGGTCAGCCGCCTGACGGGATTCGCCCGGATCGTGCTGCTCGCCGCGATTTTGGGTGCCGCGCTGTCCAGCGCCTTCTCGGTGGCCAACCAGCTGCCGAACCTGGTCGCCGCGCTGGTGCTGGAGGCGACGTTCACCGCGATCTTCGTGCCGGTGCTGGCCCGCGCCGAGCAGAGCGACCCCGACGGCGGCGCGGCCTTCGTACGGCGCCTGGTCACCGTGACCACGGCCCTGCTACTGATTGCGACGGCGCTGTCCGTGGTGGCCGCGCCGCTGCTGGTGCGGCTGATGCTCGGCCGCGCCCCGCAGGTCAACGAGCCGCTCACCGTCGCGTTCGCCTATCTGCTGCTGCCGCAGGTGCTGGCCTACGGCCTGACGTCGGTGTTCATGGCAATCCTGAACACCCGCAACGTGTTTGGGCCCACGGCGTGGGCACCGGTCGTCAACAACCTGGTCGCGCTTGCCACCCTCGCGGTGTACCTGGCGGTGCCCGGCCAGCTATCCGTCGACCCGGTGCAGATGGGCAACACCAAACTGCTGGTGCTCGGCATCGGCACCACCGCCGGCGTGTTCGCGCAGACCGCGGTGCTGCTGGTCGCGTTGAAGCGCGAGCGCATCAGCCTGCGCCCGTTGTGGGGCATCGACGAGCGCCTGCGGCGCTTCGGCACGATGGCCGCCGCGATGGTGCTCTACGTGTTGATCAGCCAGCTCGGTCTGGTGGTCGGCAACCAAATCGCCAGCACCGCAGCGGCTTCGGGCCCCGCGATCTACAACTACACCTGGCTGGTGTTGATGCTGCCGTTCGGCATGATCGGCGTCACGGTGCTGACCGTGGTGATGCCGCGGCTGAGCCGCAATGCCGCTGCCGACGACACCCCGGGCGTGCTGGGTGACCTGTCGCTGGCGACGCGACTGACGCTGATCACGCTGATCCCGATCGTGGCGTTCATGACCGTCGGCGGTCCGGCGATCGGGAGCGCGCTGTTCGCCTACGGCCACTTCGGCGGGGTCGACGCCGGGTACCTGGGCGCCGCGATTGCCTTGTCGGCGTTCACGTTGATCCCCTACGGGCTGGTGCTGCTACAGCTGCGGGTGTTCTATGCGCGCGAGCACCCGTGGACGCCGATCGTGATCATCCTCGTCATCACCGCCGTCAAGATCGTCGGCTCGGTGCTGGCCCCGCACGTCACCGACGACCCCAAGCTGGTGGCCGGGTTCCTCGGGTTGGCCAACGGGCTCGGCTTCGTGGCCGGGGCGATCGTCGGCTACCTGCTGCTGCGCCGCGCCCTGCTGCCCGCCGGCGGTCACCTGGTCGGCGTCGGCGAGGTGCGCACGATCCTGGTCACCCTGGTGGCCTCGATGCTCGCCGGCCTGGTCGCGCTGGTGGCCGACCGGCTGCTGTTCCTCGACGAATTGACCGCCCGCGGCGGCCCCGCCGGCTCGCTGCTACGGCTGTTCGTGCTGGCCATCATCATGGCGCCGATCATGGTGACGGTCATGGTCCGGGCGCGGGTGCCCGAGGCGCAGGCCGCGCTCGCCGCGGTCAGGCACCGGATCACCCGCCGCAGCCGTCCCAGTCCCAAAGGCCAGCCCCCCGCCCGCGCGGCAGTTGTGCCGGACGGATCGTCTCAGCGCCGTCCCGTCACGTACCCTGAGCACAGGAATTCGTCCCCGCCGGGGGTCAATGCGGTCCAGGAGCCGATCCGGCGCAGGCCTCCGGAGCGGGCATCCAACGCCCAGCTAGCGAAAGGACCGGAGGTGACCGACCGCCCAACCGAAAGCCCGGCCTCCAGCCCCGGCGCTGGCTCGGGTTCCGGTTCGCCATCGCCGCGCCCCTCCGCCGACGACTTCCAGCCCGACATCCCGGCCGGCTCGCCGCCGCCGTCCGACCAGCGCAACGGCGGCCTCCCGGCCGAGCCCGTCCGCGGCGCGTTCGACGCACCCCGCGAGCGTGGTGCGGATCCGTCGGCGGCCTCGGACGACTCCCCCCTGGTTCCCGGCGCGCGGATCGCCGGGGGCCGGTACCGCCTGCTGGTCTTCCACGGCGGCGCGCCTCCCCTGCAGTTCTGGCAGGCGCTCGACACCGCCCTGGACCGGCAGGTCGCGCTGACCTTCGTCGATCCGGACGGCACCCTGCCCGAGGAGGTCCTGCAGGAGATCCTGTCGCGCACGCTGCGGCTCAGCCGGATCGACAAGCCGGGTATCGCCCGGGTGCTCGACGTCGTCCACACCGGTTCCGGCGGCCTGGTCGTCGCGGAGTGGATCCGCGGCGGCTCGCTGCAGGAGGTCGCCGATACCGCGCCGTCGCCCGTCGGCGCCGTGCGGGCGATGCAATCGCTGGCCGCGGCCGCCGACGCGGCCCACCGCGCCGGTGTCGCCCTCTCGATCGACCACCCCAGCCGCGTGCGCGTCAGCATCGAGGGTGATGTCGTGCTGGCGTACCCGGCGACCATGCCGGACGCGAACCCCGAGGACGACATCCGGGGCATCGGCGCTTCGCTGTACGCGCTGCTGGTCAACCGGTGGCCGCTGCCCGAGTTCGGCGTGCGCAGCGGGCTCGCGGCGGCCGACCGCGACGGCAGCGGCCTTCCCGTCGAGCCCACCGTCATCGACCGCGACATCCCCTTCCAGATCTCCGCTGTCGCCGTGCGGGCCGTCCAGGAGGACGGCGGAATCCGCAGTGCGTCAACGCTTTTGAACCTGCTGCAGCAGGCGACGGCGGTGGCCGACCGCACCGAGGTGCTCGGCCCCATCGACGATTCGACGGCGGAACCCAGCCCCGCCCCCGCCGGTCGCGAGTACGCGGATTCGGTGCGCCGCCGTCGCGGACTGCTGATCGGCGTCGGCGCGGCCGTCGTCATCATCGTGGTCGCGCTGGTGGTGCTGGCCTCGATCGTCAGCAAGATATTCGGCAACGTCGGCGGCCTGAACAAAGACGAGCTGGGGCTGAACGGGCCGAGCTCGTCGACCGCGTCGTCGACGACGTCCGCGCCGGCCGGCAGTAAGGTCAAGCCCACCAGGGCGACCGTCTTCTCCCCCGACGGCGATCCCGACAACCCGGGCCAGGCCGGGCAGGCCATCGACGGCGACCCCAGCACCGCATGGTCGACCGAGATCTACACCGACCCCGTCCCCTTCCCGTCGTTCAAGCAGGGCGAAGGGTTGATGCTGCAGCTGCCGAACCCGACAGTGGTGGGCCAGGTCGGCATCGACATCGCCGGCACCGGGACGAAGGTGGAGATCCGCTCGGCCTCCACGCCGACGCCGGCGAAGCTGGAGGACACCACCCTGCTCGCCCCGGCGTTCGCGCTGAAGCCCGGCCACAACGTCATCCCGGTGCGGGCCGGCTCGCCGACATCGAACCTGCTGGTGTGGATCACCGTGCTGGGAAGCACCAACGGCAAGAGCCAGGCCAGCCTCTCGGAGATCACGGTTCAGGCCTCGTCCTGACACTCACAGGCGGCCGCCTCAGGTGAAGTGCCGCACCCCAACCGATTGGTTACTGTCCGGCCGTGGGGTTGGGGGCAAGGATCCAGTGCGAGCGCAGTGATGCCGAGCTGTTGGCCGCCCATGTCGCCGGCGATCGCTACGCCTTCGCCGAGCTGTTCGGACGTCACCAACGCCATCTGCACCGACTGGCGCGGCTGACCACCCGCAGCCCCGAGGACGCCGAGGACGCCCTGCAGGACGCGATGCTCTCGGCGCACCGCGGCGCCGGATCCTTCCGCTACGACGCCGCGGTCGGCAGTTGGCTGCACCGCATCGTCGTCAACGCCTGCCTGGACCGGCTGCGCCGCGCCAAGGCCCACCGGACCACTCCCCTCGAAGACGTCTACCCGGTGGCCGATCGGACCGCGCAGGTCGACACTGCGATCGGCGTCCAGCACGCGCTGATGCGCCTCCCCGTCGAGCAGCGCGCCGCGGTGGTGGCCGTCGACATGCAGGGCTACTCGATCGCCGACACCGCCCGGCTGCTCGGCATCGCCGAAGGCACCGTCAAGAGTCGCTGCGCGCGGGCCCGGGTGCGCCTGGCCCAGCTGCTCGGTCACCTCGACCTGTACACCGCCCCGGACCGTCCAGCCGGCCAGCGCTAGCCCACCGCGCGGGTTGCGCGTGACCATCGGCCTATCCATGACGGACACTGGGGCGGATGGGTGAAGTCGAGAAACCAGCGACGGACCCGCCGCTGACGGTCGAGCTCCTCGCCGATCTGCAGGCGGGTCTGCTCGACGACGAGGACGCCGCCCGGGTGCGCGGGCAGATCCGCGCGGATCCGCGCGCCGAGGGGATGCTGCGCGCCCTGAATCGGGTGCGCCGCGACGTCGCCGCCGCGGGCGCGGACACCGCGTCGGCCCCCGAGGTACCCGCCGAGGTCAGCGCCCGCATCACCGCGACGCTGCAGTCGGCCGCCCCGCAACGGCCAGGCTCGACCCATTCGGCGCGGCCGAACGCCCGTCCCGCCAAGCTCGTCGCGGGCATCGCGGGGGTGGCCGCCGCGCTGGCTGCGATCGCGTTCGGCACGGTCGCCCTGCTGCGGGCGCCCGCGCCCACCCCCGTTCGGCACGGTCGCCCTGCTGCGGGCGCCCGCGCCCACCCCCAGCACCGGCCCCACCGCCGAGCACATCACCGTGTCGACGCCGCCGATGGCGATCCCGCTGTCCGCGGCCGAGCTGCGCGACCTGCTGAACCACCCCGCCGACTACGGCCCGCTCAGCGACCCGGCCCGGCGGGCGTCGTGTCTGAGTGGCCTCGGCTACCCGGCGTCGACCCCGGTGCTGGGCGGGCGCCCCGTCGAGATCAACGCCCGCCCCGGGATTGTGCTGGTGCTGCCCGCCGACGCCCCCAACACCCTGGCGGTGTTCGCGGTGGCGCTGAATTGCAGCGCGGCCGATACCGGGCTGTTGGCCGACACCCAGATTCCCCGCGCTTAGGGTGGTGCCACGTGCGACGCGCGGGAACACCCACGCCTACGCTGGCGTTCGAAAAGTTGAAGATATCTGTACCGGAAAGGCTGGTATGACCGCCGCTGCTGCTGACGAGACAGTCCACAACGTGATCGTTATTGGTTCTGGTCCGGCCGGATACACCGCGGCGCTCTACACCGCCCGCGCGCAACTGGCTCCCCTGGTTTTCGAGGGCACCTCCTTCGGTGGCGCGTTGATGACCACGACCGAGGTCGAGAACTACCCCGGGTTCCGCGACGGCATCACCGGCCCGGAGCTGATGGACCAGATGCGCGAGCAGGCGTTGCGCTTCGGCGCCGACCTCCGGATGGAGGACATCGAGTCGGTGTCGCTGGACGGGCCGATCAAGTCCGTCGTGACCGCCGAGGGAGAGACCTACCGGGCCCACGCCGTCATCTTGGCGATGGGCGCCGCGGCCCGATACCTCAACGTTCCCGGCGAGCAGGAGTTGCTGGGGCGCGGCGTGAGCTCGTGTGCCACCTGTGACGGATTCTTCTTCAAGGACCAGGACATCGCCGTGATCGGCGGCGGCGACTCCGCGATGGAAGAGGCCACGTTCTTGACCCGGTTCGCCCGCAGCGTCACCTTGGTGCACCGCCGCGAGGAGTTCCGGGCGTCGAAGATCATGCTCGACCGCGCGCTGAACAACGACAAGATCAAATTCGTCACCAACGCGGCGGTGGAGGCGGTCGATGGCGACACCAGCGTGACCGGATTGCGGTTGCGCGACACCGTAACTGGCGAAGAATCCACTCTGCCGGTGACGGGTGTCTTCGTCGCGATCGGGCACGACCCGCGCTCGGCGCTGGTGCGCGACATCGTCGACCTCGACCCGGAAGGCTACGTGCTGGTCCAGGGCCGCACCACCGCTACCACGGTGGACGGCGTCTTCGCCGCCGGCGACCTGGTGGACCACACCTACCGGCAGGCGGTCACCGCCGCCGGCAGCGGCTGCTCGGCGGCCATCGACGCCGAGCGCTGGTTGGCCGAACACGAAGAGTCCGAAGCGTCCGACGGCCAAACAAGCGCTGGAAATACCGATTTGATTGGAGCCAAACGATGAGCGACAACGAAAAGGCCGGGGGCACAGTAGAAGTCTCCGACGCATCGTTTTCTGCGGATGTGTTGTCCAGCGATAAGCCTGTGCTGGTTGACTTTTGGGCCACCTGGTGCGGGCCATGCAAGATGGTGGCGCCGGTCCTCGAGGAGATCGCGTCCGAGCGTGGCGAGCACCTCACCGTCGCCAAGCTGGACGTGGACGCCAACCCGGAGACGGCGCGTGACTTCCAGGTGGTGTCGATCCCCACGATGATCCTGTTCAAGGACGGCCAGCCGGTGAAACGGATCGTCGGCGCAAAGGGCAAAGCGGCCTTGTTGCGCGAGCTGTCCGAGGCGGTTCCCAACCTCGATTGATCGCGATCCGCCTCGACGCGGCCCCGCCGCTTAGCCTGCGGTTTTCCCGAAATTGAGAAGGATCTGCGACAATACCCGTTAGCTGCAACGCAGTTGTCAGGCTGTTAGTTGTCCCGGAGGGCCCTTGGTATGTCGAGTCCGCGCCGCGAAAATGGCGACGCGCTGCGCTGTGGTGACCGCAGCGCTGCTGTGACCGAGATCCGGGCTGCCCTTGCTGCGCTGGGGTTGCTGGAAAGTGCCGACGAAGACCTCACCACCGGCCGCCATGTTGCCCTCGAAGTGTTCGACACCGAGCTCGACCAGGCGGTGCGCGCCTTCCAACAGCACCGCGGGCTGCTGGTGGACGGCATTGTCGGCGAGGCCACCTACCGGGCCCTCAAAGAGGCGTCCTACCGGCTGGGCGCCCGCACGCTTTTCCACCAATTCGGTGCCCCGCTGTACGGCGACGACGTCGCCACCCTGCAGGCCCGCCTCCAGGACCTCGGTTTCTACACGGGGCTGGTCGACGGCCACTTCGGCCTTCAGACTCACAATGCGTTGATGTCGTATCAGCGCGAGTACGGGCTCGCCGCAGATGGCATCTGCGGCCCGGACACGTTGCGCTCCTTGTACTTTCTGAGCTCGCGGGTCACCGGCGGCTCGCCGCACGCCATTCGCGAAGAGGAACTGGTGCGCCGGTCTGGCCCGCGGCTGTCGGGCAAGCGGATCATCATCGATCCGGGCCGCGGCGGCCCCGACCACGGCCTGATCGCGCAGGGTCCCGGCGGCCCGATCAGCGAGGCGGACGTGTTGTGGGACTTGGCAAGCCGGCTCGAGGGCCGGATGACGGCCATCGGGATGGAGACCTTCCTGTCCCGTCCGACGAACCGCAGCCCGTCGGACGCCGAACGCGCCGCGACGGCCAACAACGTCGGCGCGGACCTGATGATCAGCCTGCGCTGCGCGGCGCAGGCCAGCCCGTCGGCCAACGGCGTGGCGTCGTTCCACTTCGGGAACTCACACGGCTCGGTGTCAACGATCGGCCGTAACCTCGCCGACTTCATCCAGCGAGAAGTGGTCGCGCGCACCGGGTTACGGGACTGCCGGACCCATGGACGGACGTGGGATCTGCTGCGGCTCACGCGGATGCCGACCGTTCAGGTCGACATCGGCTACATCACCAATCCGCATGATCGCTCGATGCTGGTCTCGACCCAGACCCGCGACTTCATCGCGGAAGGCATCCTCGCCGCGGTCAAGCGGCTCTACCTGTTGGGCAAGAACGACCGGCCCACCGGTACCTTCACGTTCGCCGAATTGCTCGCCCACGAACTGTCGGTGGAGCGGGCGACCGGGCTCGGCGGCTCCTAGCCGGTCCGGTTGGTCAGCCCGGTCCGGTTGGCCTGCAACGCATTCGCCGTAGCAGACCCCGCGCCGACCGGCTGCTCCAGTTGCGCGTTGGCCAGCAGGCGCTCCAGCGCGGCCTCCACTTCGGCCTTCCAGCCCAGGCCCTTGTCCAGCTCGAGCCGCAGCCGGGGGAAATACGGATGTGGTGCCACCACAACGAATCCCACGTCCTGCAGGAACTCCGCGTCGATGATGCAGCGGTCAACCGAGCAATCGCCGAGCGCCTCGAGCACCGGCCGCACACCGGGTTCCACCAACTGCGGGTCGTGTAGTTCCGATGCCTCAGGCGTCCGGCCGAACGCCTCGAGCGCCCGGACTCCGCGGCGGACCAACTCTTCGATCACCCGGGCGAGCAGACTGTGCGGCAGGTCGTCGGCGGCGTGCCCGAGTTCGATACCCATCGACGTCAGCAGCACGGCGTCCGGCGACACCGGCGCGGTGGGAAAGCGGCTGGCTCGCGGCACCGCCCCGGGCGGCGCGTAAAGCACATACCCCAGGCAGGACGGCTCGGCACTACTGCGCTCGTCGGGAACCGTCGTCGCGAGTTGCCCGCACGAACCCCACTCCAGCATCACCATCGACAGCCAGGCTTCTTTTTCGAATTCCGGGTCGGCAAGATGGTCGTGGCCCAGGGTCGCGGGGTCGACCTCCCAAAAGACGCACCGGCGCGCATGCTTGGGAAGCTGCTCGAAGGCTTCGAGCCGCAGCGGTGTGATTCGAGCAGACACTAGCCTCCTGGCTTCCGTACGCGCCGCAGCCGACTGCCTACATCCCGGCGGTCCAGGCTGACATGCACCACCAACCGCTCCAGGATAGGAGAGTTTGGCGCAAACCGGCGACTGTTGACGCCGTTACGCGGGCCGGCCGGCCGCGGCCACGCCGCGTCCCGCGAAATGAGTTGGCGCACAGCATCTTCCGTTAGAGGGGGACGGCGCGGGCGGTCGCTTCGGGCCCGGAAAGCGCCCCGATGTCACAGTGACGTAATTACACGGTGTATCCGGTCACGCCCTGGGCGGGCTCATCACGTCGATAATTCGCTGGAGGTCCTCGACGGAGCCGAACTCGACGACGATCTTCCCCTTGCGCTTGCCCAGGCTGACCGAGACGCGGGTGTCGAACGCATTCGACAGCCGGTCGGCCACGTCTTGGAGGCCCGGCATCTGAATCGGCTTGCGGCGCGGGGCCGACGGGGCCGCGGTGTCGCCGCGGTTTGCCAGGGTGACGGCCTCTTCGGTGGCGCGCACCGACAGACCCTCGGCGACGATCCGGGCCGCGAGTTCCTCCTGCGCCTCGGGACCGGATTCCAGGGACAGCAATGCGCGGGCGTGACCGGCCGACAGCACGCCGGCCGCAACCCGGCGCTGGACCGCGATCGGGAGCTTGAGCAACCGGATCATGTTGGTAATCAACGGCCGCGAGCGGCCGATCCGGGAGGCCAGCTCGTCGTGCGTGACATCAAACTCGTCGAGCAGCTGTTGGTAGGCCGCCGCCTCTTCCAACGGATTCAGCTGTGCCCGGTGGATGTTCTCGAGGAGCGCATCGCGCAACAGGTTGTCGTCGGTCGTCTCCCGCACGATGGCCGGCAAGGTGGCCAGGCCCGCCACCTGGGCGGCCCGCCACCGCCGCTCCCCCATCACGATCTGGTAACGCGCGCCGCCCGGCGCCGGGGTAACCGCGCGCACCACGATCGGCTGCAGGAGGCCGAACGCGCGGATGGAGTGCACCAGCTCGGCGAGCGCATCGTCGTCGAACACCTGGCGCGGCTGGCGCGGGTTCGGCTCGATGTCGGACGGCGAGATTTCGCGGTACACCGCGCCGATCTCCTTGGCCGCGGGCATGGTCCCACCGATCAGCACGTCGGCGGCGGCGTCCCCCATGCGGGGCCCGAGCGTCGCCGGGCCCGGGTCCCCCTCGGCGGGGCCGGTCGGGATCAGCGAAGCCAGGCCCCGGCCGAGGCCGCCCTTCTTGCGTGACGGCTGCGTCATGGTCGTCCCTTCACGAATGGTGGTCAATCACGCTGCGCGAGTTCGCGGCTGGCATCTAGATAGCTCATCGCCCCGCGCGATCCGGGGTCGTAATCAATGATCGTCATGCTGTAGCCCGGCGCCTCGGAGACCTTGACGCTGCGCGGAATCACGGTGCGCAACACCTTGTCCCCGAAGTACCTACGGACCTCCTCGGCCACCTGGTCGGCGAGCTTGGTGCGCCCGTCGTACATCGTGAGCAGGACGGTGGTGACATCGAGTTGGGGGTTGAGATGCGCCTTCACCATCTCGATGTTGCGCATCAGCTGCGAGACGCCCTCGAGCGCGTAGTACTCGCACTGGATCGGGATCATCACCTCCGGGGCGGCGACGAGCGCGTTGATCGTGAGCAGCCCGAGCGACGGCGGGCAGTCCACGAAGACGTAGTCGAAGTCGAAGTGCTCCAGCTCGACCAGCGCGTTGCGCAACCGGTTCTCGCGCGCCACCATGCTGACCAACTCGATCTCGGCACCCGCCAGATCGATGGTCGACGGGACGCAGAACAGGCGCTCGCTGTGCGGGCTGCGGCGCAGAGCCGACTCCACCGTCTCCTCGCCGAGCAGTACTTCGTACGACGAGGGCGTGCCCGATTGCCGGTCGGTGATCCCGAGCGCCGTGCTGGCGTTGCCCTGCGGATCGAGATCGATGACGAGCGTCTTGAGTCCCTGGACCGCGAGCGCGGCGGCGAGGTTGACCGCGGTGGTCGTCTTGCCGACGCCGCCCTTCTGGTTCGCCACCGTGAACACCCGTCGCCGGGCGGGTCGGCGCAGCGGCGGATAGGCAGTGTGCAGAACCCGCATGGCGCGCTCGGCGGCGGCGCCGATCGGGGTGTCGTATTCGTTCGATGTTTCACGTGAAACATCCGACCCGGGGACATCGGCCGGGTGCGTGATCTCCTCCGGTGCGAGCGGCGGCGCGATCGGTGCCACGGCCGGCGCCGGCGGATGCGGCGCGTTGTGCGGCGACGGGGAACCTCCGGGGCCGCCTCCGGGAGAACTCATCGAGACCTCCTTTTGGACGACGCCGCTCGGCCGGACGGCCGCTGCCCACGCACCGCCAAGACTACGGTTGCGGGTGGACTTAAGTAGTTCGCGCCACATGCCAACACCCTGACATCAACGGCACCGGACGCCGTCATCACACGCCGGTGCTCCTGGACTTCCTCGGGAGCGCGCTCCCCCTTGATCGCAACCATCCGCCCGCCCGGCCGTAGCAACGGCATACTCCACTTCGTCAGTTTGTCCAACGCAGCAACCGCTCGAGACACTGCAGCGTCCCTTTCGCCGAATTCGTCGCGGACCCAAGGCTCTTCGGCCCGGCCACGGACGACCTCAACGGACAACCCTAGATCGGCGACGGCCTCTTTGAGAAACTCCGCCCGCCGCAGCAGCGGCTCGAGGAGTACCACCTCGAGATCGGGCCTGGCGATCGCTAGCGGGATACCCGGGAGGCCGGCACCGCTGCCGATGTCGACCACCCGCTCGCCCTCATCGAGCAGCTCCCCGACCGCCACACTATTGAGTAGGTGGCGGTCCCAAATCCGGTCGAGCTCGCGCGGGCCCAGCAGCCCCCGCTCGACCCCGGCGGTGGCAAGGAATTCCGCGTACCGCTTCGCCACGTCGAGCCGCGGACCGAAGATCGCGATCGCCGGCTCGGGAACGGCCACCGGCTCGGCCGAGGGCGCGGGTGCGGGTGCGGCGTTGGGCGCCCGATCGGATTGCCCGACATGTTTCACGTGAAACATCCCTCTGATTCGGCGGAGCCTTCAGCGCGCGGGGCGCCCTCTCGAACTACACAGCTGTAACTAGTCGTGCAGGACGACGACGCGGCGTGAGGGCTCGGCGCCCTCGCTCTCGCTGTGCACCCCCGGCACCGCGGCGACGGCGTCGTGGACGATCTTTCGCTCGAACGGCGTCATCGGGCGGAGCTCCTCGCGCTCGCCGGAATCCAGCACCCGGCGGGCGATCTTGTCGCCCAGCGCCGCCAGCTCCTCCCGGCGGCGGCGGCGCCAGCTCGCGACGTCCAGCATGAGCCGGCTGCGCACGCCGGTCTTCTGGTGCACGGCCAACCGGGTCAGCTCCTGCAGCGCATCGAGCACCTCGCCGCCGCGGCCGACCAACTTGTTCAGGTCGTCGCTGCCGTCGATGCTGACGACGGCCCGGCTTCCCTCGACATCCAGATCGATGTCGCCGTCGAAGTCCAACAGGTCCAACAGCTCTTCGAGGTAGTCCCCGGCGATCTCGCCCTCGGCGACCAACCGCTCCTCCTGATCCTCGGGCTCGTCGGCGCCGGCGTCCTCCGTCGTGGGGGTGTCGGGGTCATCCTCGACCGCCACCGGGGTTTCCAGATCGGGGCCGGTGGTTTCGGCTTCTGTCATCGTTTTCTCTCCCTCATTCACAGGTCTTGAGTCTCATTGGGGTCACTCATCGGCGACGGGCCGATAACGCTGGGCGACCGCGGTCAGCGTTTGCGTCTCTTCGGTCGCGCGCCGGGCCGCGGCGTGCGGTTGGCCGGATCGTTGGTGCCGACCGCCGGCTCGGACTTGTCCGTCTTGGCGTCGGCCACCCCACCGTCGTGGGTCGTCGTCTCCGCGCCGTCGGCACCGGCCGCCGCCCCGTCGCCGTTCGTCGGCGTTTCCTTGGCGGCCCGCTTCGGCTTGGCCCCGGGAGCCGGCGCGTTGGCCGCGCGGCGCTCGAGGGCTTCCTGCTTTTTGGCCTCGTCCTCTTTCTCGATCATCCCGAAGACGTAGTGCTGCTGACCGAAGGTCCAGATGTTGTTCGAGACCCAGTACATGATGATCGCCAGCGGCAGGAACGGCCCACTGACGATCACCCCCAGCGGGAAGACGTAGAGCGCGAGCTTGTTCATCATCGCGGTCTGCGGGTTGGCCGCCGCCTCGGGACTCTGCCGGGCGACCGACGCGCGGCTGTTGAAGTAGGTCGCGATGCCGGCCAGGATCATCACCGGCGCGCCGACCGCCATCACGGCCGGTCGATGGAAAAGCTCGAAGGCGTCGAGTCCGGACTTCTGCGTCATGGACGCACCGATCGGTGCGCCAAACAGGTTGGCCTTCAAGAAGTTCTGGACGTCGGCGGGCGTGAAGACGTAGTTGCCGATCAGCTTGTTCTGGGCCACCGACAGCTGCTGCAACCCAATGCCGCCGGTCGTCCGGTTGAACGAGCGCAGCACGTGGTAGAGCCCGAGGAAGACCGGGATCTGGGCCAGCATCGGCAGGCAGCCCAGAATCGGATTGAAGCCGTGCTCGCGCTGCAGCTTCTGCATCTCGAGCGCCATGCGCTGGCGGTCCTTGCTGTACTTCTTCTGCAGCGCCTTGATCTGTGGCTGCAGTTCCTGCATCTGCCGCGTGGTGCGGATCTGCCGCACGAACGGCTTGTAGAGCAGCGCGCGGAGGGTGAACACGAGGAACATCACCGCCAGCGCCCAGGCAAAGAAGTTCGCCGGGCCCAGCATGGCGGCGAACAGCTTGTACCAGACCCACATGATCCACGACACCGGGTAGTAGACGAAGTCCAGGCTCAACACATCAAACGACAAAAGACACACTCTTCCCTTGGTTCGCGGGGAGCTCCCCGTCGGTACCCGCTGCGGTGAAATCGGATCGGCATTCGCGTTCCGGTATTGGGTCCCATCCTCCCCGATGCCACGGCCCACACTTCGCGAGCCGGGCGGCGGCCAACCAGCTGCCCCGAATCAGGCCGTACTCGGTGAGGGCGTCGACGGCGTACTGGCTACAGGTCGGAATGAATCGGCACGTTGCCGGGCGCAGCGGCGAGACCATGTGGCGGTACAGCTGAATCAAAAACACCGCCCCGCGCACGGCGGTCTTGCCCACGCCGTCGATCGCCGATCGCACCGACATCTTCACCGGTCCGTTCTCGTCTTGCCGACGGCCCGCCGCAGACCGTTTCGCACCTGCTGCTCCAGCCGGGCCGACGACACGTTGCGGCTCCCCGGCAGCGCGCGCAGCACCACCTGGTCGCCGTGCCGAAGGTCGGGCAGCATGGTCCGGACGACGTGACGCAGCCGGCGCGAGACGCGATGGCGCTCGACCGCCGAGCCGACGGCTTTCCCGACGATCAGTCCCACTCGCGGACCGTCGCCCTCGTCGCAGTCGTCGCTTCGGCGGACGTGCACGATGACATCGGGTTGTGCCGCGCGCACGCCACACTTGACGGTCGCGTCAAACTCCGATGACCGTCTCATACGGTTGCGTGCCGAAAGCACCGCCCACGAACCTGTCGGCGCGGATCAGGCAGAAAGCGCGCGGCGACCCTTGCGACGCCGACCCGACACAATGGCACGCCCGGCGCGGGTACGCATGCGCAGACGGAAGCCGTGCACACGGGCTCGGCGCCGGTTATTCGGCTGAAAGGTCCGCTTGCCCTTGGCCACGGCATTCTCCTCGGTGTGTCTCGCATTGCCATCCGGCCGCTCGCGTTTCGCAACCCGCGGGTCAGTCGGAAAGTGGTCTAACTGCTGCTGGCCGGCGCGGTCCCCGCACAGATGGCTCGGGTCGCAGCCGTATCGCCGACTTTCGGGCGACTGTATGAGGGTACTGATGACACTTCGCCTGGTCAAACTTGTCCTGGCGCAACGCCGCGACTACCACTCGTCACCGAAAATACCCGTGCTCAGGCAGGCCGCTCGGCCTCCCGTCCGGCGGCCGAGAGAAAGACGCGCCCAAGGAGGCTAGAGAAGCCGATTGGAATGCAGCCGAACTGTTGGCAGCCGGTCGGAAAACTGTTAGCTTCGGGCAATGCCGTTTCAGACTGCAACGGCGCATGACAACGAAGCGAGGATGGCGGATCGACTAGCTGTCTAGGCGACCTCCACGGGGTTGCCTCCAGCGCGGAGATCGCGAGCCGTCGCCGGTAGGTTGCGGCCCGTATACGATCATCCTGTCCACACCTGTGTATAACTATGTGGACAGTTGCTTTGTCGTCACAGCGAGGTTGTAGCTCAGCCCAGAGTTTGCGAGAACCAGGGAGATGCGTCGTTGACCGATGACCCCGGTTCCGGCTTTACGACGGTGTGGAATGCGGTCGTTTCCGAGCTCAACGGAGACCCAACCCCAGACGGCGTGGCCGCCGGCCGGACCGCCCTGGAAAATCCGCTAACCCCGCAGCAGCGAGCGTGGCTGAACCTCGTGCAGCCGCTCACCATCGTCGAAGGATTTGCTCTGCTGTCGGTGCCGAGCAGCTTCGTGCAAAACGAGATCGAACGTCACCTGCGCGCCCCGATCACCGACGCGCTCAGCCGCCGGCTCGGCCAGCAGATCCAACTCGGGGTTCGGATCGCTCCGCCGCCCGAAGACGCCGACGACACCTACTTCCCGATCCCCGACACGTTCAACGACGAAGTCCTAGAAACGTCAAGTGACGATGACGAAACGGACGAGAACGGCGAGGTGATCGGCGCCGAACAGAGCTGGCCCAATTACTTCACCGAGCGTCCGCACACCATCGACCCGGCGGTGGCCGGCGGGACCAGTCTCAATCGCCGCTACACCTTCGACACTTTCGTCATCGGCGCCTCCAACCGGTTCGCGCATGCCGCGGCGCTGGCGATCGCCGAGGCCCCCGCCCGCGCATACAACCCGCTTTTCATCTGGGGTGAATCCGGACTGGGCAAGACCCACCTGTTGCATGCGGCGGGCAACTACGCGCAGCGGCTGTTCCCCGGCATGCGCGTCAAGTACGTCTCCACCGAGGAATTCACCAACGACTTCATCAACTCGTTGCGCGACGACCGCAAGGTCGCGTTCAAGCGCAGCTACCGCGACGTCGACGTGCTGCTGGTCGATGACATTCAGTTCATCGAGGGCAAGGAAGGTATCCAGGAAGAGTTCTTCCATACCTTCAACACCCTGCACAACGCCAACAAGCAGATCGTCATCTCGTCGGATCGACCGCCGAAACAGCTTGCCACCCTGGAAGATCGGCTTCGGACACGGTTCGAGTGGGGCCTGATCACCGACGTCCAGCCCCCGGAGCTGGAAACCCGCATCGCCATTCTGCGTAAGAAAGCACAGATGGAGCGGCTCAACGTTCCCGACGATGTGCTCGAGCTGATCGCCAGCAGCATCGAACGCAACATCCGCGAACTCGAGGGCGCCCTCATCCGGGTCACGGCCTTCGCCTCGCTGAACAAGACCCCGATCGACAAGGCGCTCGCCGACATCGTGTTGCGCGACCTGATCGCCGACGCGAGCACCATGCAGATCAGTGCGGCCACCATCATGGCTGCCACCGCCGAGTACTTCGACACCACCGTCGAGGAGTTACGCGGCCCCGGTAAGACCCGGGCCCTGGCTCAGTCGCGCCAGATCGCGATGTATCTGTGCCGGGAGCTGACCGATCTGTCGCTACCAAAGATCGGCCAGGCGTTCGCCCGTGACCACACCACGGTCATGTACGCGCAGCGAAAGATCTTGTCGGAGATGGCCGAGCGCCGCGAGGTGTTCGATCACGTCAAAGAGCTCACGACTCGCATCCGCCAGCGCTCCAAGCGCTGATTTGCACCCCACGAGTCAAACTTTTTCAAAAAACTTCCCACACGTCTGTCACACCAGCCACACGCTGGCTATGTGCGCAGGCTTGTGCAAAAACCACGCAAACCCCCGTGCAGTAATCGGCCATCGGTGTACATCTGTAATTCATCCCCAGTCGACCCACACGGGACACACAGTTGCGCACCGCGTCATCCACACCCCCGCCGCTCCCCTAGCTGCACAGGAGTGCACTTCTCCCCAACTTGCACAGCCCTTAATACTGGTACTGAGATCTCTTCGTCGTTTCTTCTTTGAAGAACAGGTTTGGGGACGCCTCGTCCCCAGGGGCTTACAAGCGTCTCGATCACTGCGGTTGTCGGCCTTCGCGATTAGCTTTCAAGATGGCCCCGGACGATCTACGGTTGTTCTTCGACTCCCCGTTTCGGGGGCCCCACGCTAGCGGGGGACGCGGCTAGCCACTGGACTGAAATTTTTGTAGGTGAAGGGACGCTATGGACGCCGCCACGACGAAAGCTGGCCTCACCGATCTGAAATTTCGTCTGGTACGCGAGTCTTTCGCCGACGCGGTGTCGTGGGTTGCAAAGAACCTCCCGACCAGGCCCGCTGTGCCGGTGTTGTCCGGCGTGTTGTTGACCGGCTCCGATGAAGGCCTGACGATCTCGGGATTCGACTACGAGGTCTCCGCCGAAGCACAGGTCGCGGCCGAAATCGCTTCTCCGGGAAGCGTTTTGGTATCCGGAAGGCTGTTGTCCGACATCACCAGGGCGCTGCCCGACAAGCCGGTCGACTTCTACGTCGACGGCAACCGGGTGGCGCTGACCTGTGGAAGCGCGAAATTCTCGTTGCCGACGATGGCGGTCGAGGACTACCCGACCTTGCCGGCGCTGCCCGACGAGACGGGGTCGCTGCCGTCGGATTTGTTCGCCGAGGCGATCGGTCAGGTCGCCATCGCCGCCGGCCGGGACGACACCTTGCCCATGTTGACCGGAATTCGCGTGGAGATTTCGGGTGACACCGTCGTCTTGGCCGCCACCGACCGGTTTCGGCTGGCGGTTCGTGAGCTGACCTGGTCGGCGCTGGCTCCCGATGTCGAGGCGTCTGTCTTGGTGCCGGCCAAGACATTGTCGGAGGCGGCCAAGGGTGGCATCGATGGATCTGAAGTTCGGCTGGCGCTCGGCGCCGGTAGCGGCGTCGGGAAAGACGGCCTGCTTGGCATCAGCGGCAACGGCAAGCGCAGCACCACACGACTTCTCGATGCCGAGTTCCCGAAGTTTCGTCAGTTGCTGCCGGCCGAGCACACCTCGGTGGCGACGATCAATGTCGCGCAATTGACCGAGGCCATCAAGCTGGTTGCCCTGGTCGCCGACCGGGGCGCGCAGGTGCGGATGGAATTCGCCGACGGTGCGCTGCGCCTTTCCGCGGGCGCCGACGACGTCGGTCGCGCCGAGGAGGAGTTGGCGGTCGACTTCGCCGGAGAACCGTTGACGATCGCGTTCAACCCGACCTATCTGACCGACGGGCTCGCCTCGGTGCATTCGGAGCGGGTGTCGTTCGGCTTCACGACGCCGGGCAAGCCGGCCTTGCTGCGTCCGGCCTTCGACGATGCCAGCCATCCGACGGGCAACGGCCCGTTCTCGGCGCTGCCGACGGACTACGTCTACTTGTTGATGCCAGTTCGGTTGCCCGGCTAGGTGTACGTTCGGCAGTTGGCGCTACGGGACTTCCGGTCCTGGGAATCCGTTGACCTCGAGCTGGGGCCTGGCCGCACGGTCTTTGTCGGATCGAACGGCTTCGGGAAGACGAATCTCATTGAGGCGCTGTGGTATTCGACGACATTGGGCTCTCACCGGGTGGGTTCTGATGCGCCGCTGATCCGGGAGGGTGCGGCCCGCGCGGTCGTTTCGACCATTGTCGTCAATGAGGGCCGCGAATGCGCCGTCGATCTGGAGATTGTCGCGGGCCGGGCCAATAAGGCCCGGCTCAACCGCTCGCCGGTGCGCAGTACGCGCGAGGTGGTCGGGGTGTTGCGCTGCGTGCTGTTCGCTCCCGAGGACCTGGCATTGGTCCGCGGCGACCCGGCCGAGCGGCGCCGTTACCTCGATGATCTGGCAACGGTGCGCCGCCCGCGGATCGCCGGGGTGCGTGCCGACTACGAAAAGGTGCTGCGCCAGCGCACGGCGCTGTTGAAGTCGCTGGCGGGAGCGCGTTACCGCAGGGGCCAGGAGGCATTGGACACGCTGGACGTGTGGGACAGCCGGCTGGCCGAGCACGGCGCCGAATTGATGGCCGCCCGAATCGATTTGGTGAACGAGCTGGCGCCGGAGGTGGAGAAGGCCTACCAATTGTTGGCGCCTGCCTCCCGCCCGGCGTCGATCAACTACCGCGCGAGTATGGACGGCCTCGGTGGCGCGGACGAGGGCACCGATCCGGAATTTCTCGAGGCCGCGCTGCTTGCCGCGCTGGCCGCGCGCCGCGACGCCGAGCTGGACCGCGGCATGTGCCTCGTCGGCCCGCACCGCGATGACCTGGAGTTGCGCCTGGGTGATCAGCCCGCCAAAGGCTTTGCGAGCCACGGAGAATCGTGGTCGTTCGCCGTGGCGCTGCGCCTGGGGGCCTACGAATTACTGCGGGCCGATGGCGGCGAGCCGGTGCTGCTGCTCGACGACGTGTTCGCCGAACTCGACACCGCCCGCCGCCGCGCGCTGGCGGCCGTGGCCGAATCCGCAGAACAGGTCCTGGTAACCGCGGCGGTACTGGAAGACATCCCCGACGGCTGGGATGCTAAGCGGGTGCACATCGATCTGCGCGACGGCGAGGCCGGACGAGTGTCGGTGGTGCAGGCATGACGGACTCCCACGACGAGCCGGCCGCCGACAAGGTCGCACGCGTCGGCGACGTCTCCGGCATCGATCTGGTGCGGCGCACCCTGGAGGAAGCGCGGGCCGCGGCCCGCGCGAAGGGCAAGGACGCCGGCCGCGGGCGCAGCTCCGCCCCCGTCATCCGCGGCGCCGGCGGCCGGCGCCGACGCTGGTCGGGGCCCGGTCCGGACGCCCGCGATCCGCAGCCGCTGGGCAGGCTGACCCGCGACCTCGCGAAAAAACGCGGCTGGTCCACTCACGTCGCCGAGGGCACGGTGCTGGCTCATTGGCCGTCGGTGGTTGGACACGAGATCGCCGACCACGCGACGCCGACCGGGCTGAACGAGGGTGTGCTCAGCGTGGCCGCCGAATCGACGGCCTGGGCCACGCAGTTGCGGATGATCCAGGCCCAGCTGCTGGCGAAGATCGCCGCGGCGGTCGGCAACGGCGTCGTCACCTCCGTGAAAATCACCGGGCCGGCGGCGCCGTCGTGGCGCAAGGGGCCGCGGCACATCTCCGGCAGGGGTCCCCGCGACACCTACGGCTAAGGTATTTCAGGCCCATATCGACACCGGCGCAACGCCGCCAGCGCCAGGTTAACGGCGGCGCTCTCAGATCCGCGAGAACGAAACGGACCCCCGTCGCGCACGTCCGGAGGCGCCGTCAATAAAGAAATTGAGCACACGGCGCGTCCAGATAGGTAGAAACGCGCCCAGAAAATCGGTCCCGGCCCCCGATCACGGTAGAGTGGCAGCATGCGACTGCTGCGGTGACCGGACCGCCCGCATGAAACCCCAAGGAGAGCATTCCGACCGTGGCTGCCCAGAAGAAGAAGGCGCAAGACGAATACGGCGCTTCAGCGATCACCGTGCTCGAAGGCTTGGAAGCCGTCCGTAAACGCCCAGGCATGTACATCGGGTCCACCGGTGAGCGGGGCCTACACCACCTTGTCTGGGAGGTGGTCGACAACTCCGTCGACGAGGCGATGGCCGGCTACGCCACCCAGGTGGACGTGAAGCTGCTCGATGACGGCAGCGTCGAGGTCGCCGACAACGGGCGCGGTATCCCCGTCGCCATGCACTCCACTGGCTCTCCCACCGTCGACGTGGTGATGACCCAACTGCACGCCGGCGGCAAGTTCGGTGGCGAGAACAGCGGCTACAACGTCAGCGGCGGGTTGCACGGTGTTGGTGTGTCGGTGGTCAACGCGCTGTCGCGCCGCCTCGAGGTGGACATCGCCCGCGACGGCCACGAGTGGACGCAGTATTACGAACGAGCGGTACCGGGCACGCTCAAACAAGGCGAGGCCACCAAGAAGACCGGAACCACCATCAGGTTCTGGGCCGATAGTGAAATCTTCGAAACCACCGAGTACGACTTCGAGACGGTGGCGCGGCGCTTGCAGGAAATGGCTTTCCTCAACAAGGGTTTGACGATCAACCTGACCGATGAGCGGGTGACCCAGGAAGAGGTCGTCGACGAAATCGTCAGCGACACCGCCGAGGCACCGAAGTCCGCCGAAGAAAAGGCGGCCGAGTCGTCCAAGCCGCATAAGGTCAAGCACCGCACCTTCCACTACCCGGGTGGTTTGGTGGACTTCGTCAAGCACATCAACCGGACCAAGAGCCCGATTCAGCAGAGCATCATCGACTTCGACGGCAAGGGCACGGGCCACGAGGTCGAAATCGCGATGCAATGGAACGGCGGATATTCCGAGTCCGTGCACACCTTCGCCAACACGATCAACACTCACGAGGGCGGCACTCACGAGGAGGGTTTCCGCAGTGCGCTGACGTCGGTGGTGAACAAGTACGCCAAAGACAAGAAGCTGCTGAAAGAGAAGGACGCCAACCTCACCGGTGACGACATCCGCGAGGGCCTTGCCGCGGTGATCTCGGTCAAGGTCAGCGAACCGCAGTTCGAGGGCCAGACCAAGACCAAACTGGGCAACACCGAAGTGAAGTCGTTCGTGCAGAAGGTCTGCAACGAGCAACTCACGCACTGGTTCGAGGCCAACCCCTCGGAAGCGAAAACCGTTGTGAATAAGGCGGTATCCTCGGCGCAGGCACGTATGGCTGCGCGCAAGGCGCGAGAGTTGGTGCGCCGCAAAAGCGCTACCGATATCGGCGGGCTGCCCGGCAAGCTGGCCGACTGCCGCTCTACCGATCCGCGTAAGTCGGAACTGTATGTGGTGGAGGGTGATTCGGCCGGCGGCTCGGCCAAGAGTGGTCGGGACTCGATGTTCCAGGCCATCCTTCCGCTGCGCGGCAAGATCATCAACGTCGAAAAGGCGCGTATCGACCGGGTGCTGAAGAACACCGAAGTCCAGGCGATCATCACCGCGCTGGGCACCGGCATTCATGACGAGTTCGATCTCACTAAGCTGCGCTACCACAAGATCGTGCTGATGGCCGACGCGGACGTTGACGGCCAACACATTTCGACGCTGCTGTTAACCCTGCTGTTCCGGTTCATGCGGCCGCTGATCGAAAATGGCCACGTGTTCTTGGCGCAGCCGCCGCTGTACAAGCTGAAGTGGCAACGCAGCGAACCGGAATTTGCCTACTCCGACCGCGAGCGCGACGGCCTGCTCGAGGCCGGCCGGGCGGCGGGCCGAAAGATCAACTCCGAGGATGGCATCCAGCGCTACAAAGGTCTGGGTGAGATGGACGCCAAGGAGTTGTGGGAGACCACAATGGATCCGTCGGTGCGGGTGCTGCGCCAAATCACTCTCGATGACGCTGCCGCCGCCGACGAGCTGTTCTCCATCTTGATGGGCGAGGACGTCGAGGCACGCCGAAGCTTTATTACCCGCAACGCCAAGGATGTTCGCTTCCTAGATGTCTGAGCGATCAGACCGGCCACCGTTGACCGACCAACGAGGACTACATGACTGACACCACGCTGCCCCCGGGTGACGACTCCGTCGACCGGATCGAACCGGTTGACATTCAGCAGGAGATGCAGCGCAGCTACATCGATTACGCGATGAGCGTGATCGTTGGACGCGCGCTGCCGGAGGTGCGCGACGGTCTCAAGCCGGTGCACCGCCGCGTGCTCTATGCGATGTACGACTCCGGGTTCCGCCCGGACCGCGGCCACGCGAAATCGGCGCGGTCGGTCGCCGAAACGATGGGTAACTACCACCCGCACGGCGACTCGTCGATCTACGACACCCTGGTCCGGATGGCCCAGCCGTGGTCGCTGCGCTACCCGCTGGTCGACGGCCAGGGTAACTTCGGCTCGCCGGGCAACGACCCGCCAGCGGCGATGCGGTACACCGAGGCGCGCCTGACTCCCCTGGCGATGGAGATGCTGCGCGAAATCGACGAGGAGACAGTCGATTTCATACCGAACTACGACGGCCGGGTGCAAGAGCCGACCGTCCTGCCCAGCCGGTTCCCCAACCTGCTGGCCAACGGCTCCGGCGGCATCGCGGTCGGGATGGCCACCAATATGCCGCCGCACAACCTGCGTGAGCTGGCCGAGGCGGTGTTCTGGTGCCTGGACAATCACGAGGCGGACGAAGAGGCCACCCTGGCCGCGGTCTGCGAGCGGGTCAAGGGCCCGGACTTCCCCACCCACGGCCTGATCGTTGGATCGCAGGGCATCCACGACGCCTACACCACCGGCCGCGGTTCGATCCGGATGCGCGGTGTCGTTGAGATCGAAGAGGACTCGCGGGGGCGCACCCTGCTGGTCATCACCGAGCTGCCCTATCAGGTCAACCACGACAACTTCATCACCTCGATCGCCGAGCAGGTCCGCGACGGACGGCTGGCAGGTATCTCGAACATCGAAGATCAGAGCAGCGACCGGGTAGGCCTGCGCATCGTCGTCGAGATCAAACGCGACGCGGTCGCGAAGGTAGTGCTGAACAACCTCTACAAGCACACCCAGCTGCAGGCCAGCTTCGGCGCCAACATGCTGTCGATCGTCGATGGTGTCCCCCGCACGCTGCGTCTTGACCAACTGATCCGCCACTACGTGGTGCATCAGTTGGACGTCGTCGTGCGGCGCACCACCTACCGGCTGCGAAAAGCCAACGAGCGGGCCCACATTCTGCGCGGCCTGGTCAAAGCGCTCGACGCGCTGGACGAAGTGATCGCCTTGATCCGGGCGTCGGAAACCGTCGACATCGCCCGAAGCGGATTGATCGAGTTACTGGACATCGACGAAATCCAGTCGCAGGCGATCCTGGACATGCAGCTGCGCCGGCTGGCCGCCCTGGAACGTCAACGCATCGTCGACGACCTGGCCAAGATCGAGGCCGAGATCGCCGACCTCGAGGACATCCTGGCCAAGCCCGAGCGGCAGCGCGCCATCGTGCACGACGAACTGGCCGAACTTGTCGAGAAATACGGCGACGACCGGCGTACGCGCATCATCCCCGCCGACGGCGATGTCGCCGACGAGGATCTGATTGCCCGCGAAGAGGTTGTTGTCACCATCACCGAGACCGGCTACGCCAAGCGCACCAAGTCAGACCTCTACCGCAGCCAGAAGCGCGGCGGTAAGGGCGTGCAAGGGGCCGGCCTGAAACAGGACGACATCGTCGCGCACTTCTTCGTGTGCTCGACGCACGACTGGATCCTGTTCTTCACCACCCAGGGCCGGGTGTACCGCGCCAAGGCCTACGACCTGCCCGAGGCGTCGCGCACCGCGCGCGGTCAGCACGTCGCCAACCTCCTGGCCTTCCAGCCCGAGGAGCGCATCGCGCAGGTCATCCAGATCAAGGGCTACGAGGATGCGCCGTATCTGGTACTGGCCACCAAGAACGGGCTGGTCAAGAAGTCCAAGCTGACCGATTTCGATTCCAACCGCTCGGGCGGGATCGTGGCGGTCAACCTGCGCGACGCCGACGAGCTGGTCGGTGCGGTGCTGTGCTCGTCGGAGGAGGACCTGCTGCTGGTCTCGGCGCTGGGTCAGTCCATCCGGTTCTCGGCGACCGACGAGGCGCTGCGGCCGATGGGCCGCGCCACCTCCGGCGTCCAGGGCATGCGGTTCAACGCCGACGATTATCTGTTGTCGCTCAACGTAATCCAAGAAGGCACCTATCTGTTGGTGGCGACCTCCGGGGGCTACGCCAAGCGTACCGCGATCGAGGAGTATCCCGTGCAGGGCCGCGGCGGCAAGGGAGTCCTGACGGTCCAGTACGACGTCCGGCGTGGCAGGCTGGTGGGGGCGTTGATCGTCGACGATGACAGCGAGCTGTATGCGATCACCTCGGTCGGTGGTGTCATCCGCACTAGGGCGCGCCAGGTCCGCAAGGCCGGACGGCAGACGAAGGGCGTTCGGTTGATGAACCTGGGTGAGGACAACACGCTGTTGGCCATCGCGCGCAACGCCGAGGAAAGTGACGACGACGAGGAAACCGGCGACGCCGAGGGGTCGGACGGCTAGCCCGTACCGGCCGGGGTCGAGCGGAGGCTCGGCCCAGGACCCGGGCCATTAGACTCAGCCCGACCACAGATGATGCGAGTGCCACCGCCTGGGCGGCCAGGGCAGGACAGGTAAGGAGTCGCGGGTGACTTCACCGAACGAGCCGGGCGCCCCCAAGAAGGGCGACGGGCCCAGCGGGGACGGTGCCACCGAGCGTGCCGCCGCACACCAAGGCCAGGCCGGCCGGGCCCACGACGGGCCCGACTCGCCGCCATGGCAGCGGGGCGGCGGCCGCCCCGGCCAGCAGGGCAACCGCCCGCCGGACTCCCAGGGCGAACGCGAACGCCCGTCGGGTCCGCCTGCGGGCATGGACGCGCGGCTGAATCGCTTCATCTCCGGGAGCGCCACTCCCGGCGGCGGATCGGGGCATCCGAAGAACCCACCGCACGAGGCCGCCCGCGGTGAGGGCGACGCGTATGCCAGCGAGCTGCCGGATCTGTCGGGGCCCCTGCCGCGCACGCCGCAGCGCAAGACCACGCCCGATCGACCGACGGAGACGTCGACGTCGACGGGCCGCTCGACGAGCACCGAGACCCGCGAGAGCTCCGACAAACTCGTGCAGGTGTCGCGGCGTACCCGCGGCCCAGTCCGGGCCAGCATGCAGATCCGTCGGATCGATCCGTGGAGCACGCTGAAGGTGTCGCTGATGCTCTCGGTGGCGCTGTTCTTCGTCTGGATGATCGCGGTGGCGTTCCTCTACCTGGTGCTCGGCGGCATGGGGGTGTGGGCCAAGCTGAACAGCAACGTCGGTGACCTGCTGAACAACACCAGCGGCAGCGGCGGGGAACTGGTCTCCAGCGGCACCATCTTCGGCGGCGCCGTGCTGATCGGTTTGGTCAACATCGTCCTGCTGACCGCAATGTCCACCATCGGCGCATTCATCTACAACTTGGCGACCGACCTGATCGGCGGCATCGAGGTGACGTTGGCAGACCGGGATTAGCCCGAGGTTTTGGGGGTGGGGCGGCCGTTGCGGTAATCTCGTCGCTCGGTCGTACGCGCGTACGGGCCTATAGCTCAGGTGGTTAGAGCGCTTCGCTGATAACGAAGAGGTCGGAGGTTCGAGTCCTCCTAGGCCCACAACCATGTGCCCGTCAGGACGTTACGTGAGAGTTGCATTGCCGTTGGCGTTGATCGCTGTAGCGTCGGCGGTGCTGTGGTCACGGCGTGGAGTCGAGGTCTGGCACGTGGCGGAGGGTGATCCACCCCCCCGATGAGGGGCCTTAGCTCAGTTGGTAGAGCACCGCCTTTGCAAGGCGGGTGTCAGGGGTTCGATTCCCCTAGGCTCCACAATTCCTAGCGCTGAGCCTGCGACGCCCGTTCCGGCGATCGACTGACGGGAGCCACATGCCGATCGAAGCGACGACCTGGTTGAGGGCATTGCGGCCGGTGCCGAACGCGCGCTCGGTCGTGCTGGGCTTCCCGCCCGGCGGCGGATCGGCAGGCGCGTATCGGGCGCTGGCACAAAAGCTCGCGCCGGGGATCGCGATGTACGCCGTGCAGTACCCAGGGCGGCAGGACCGGCTGAGCGATCCGCTCGTCACGGACATGGCCGAGCTGGCCGATCTCATCAACGCCGACCTGTCGCGCTGGGGTGCGGTACCGAATCTCGCGCTGTTCGGGCACAGCATGGGTGCGACGGTCGCGTTCGAAGTCGCGCGCCGGCTGCAGGCGAAGAATCGCGGTCCGGTCCGGCTGTTCGTATCCGGGCGCATCGCGCCCGACGCGCCCTACGACGGTCGCCTGCACACGGGGCCGGACGCCGACCTCATCGACGACCTGGAGCGCCTGGCCAACGACCCGGCCTCGGTGGCGCTGGTGCGCGCCGACCCCGACCTCGCAAGCCTGGTGCTGCCGCCGCTGCGCGCGGACTACCGCGCGGTGGAGACCTATGTTTTCGAGGCGGGTCCGCGACTGCGGTGCCCGGTGTCGGCGCTGCTCGGCGACGCCGATCCCACCGTCACGCCCGAACAGGCCGAGGGCTGGCGCGCGCACACCGACTCCGAGTTCGAGCTGACCATGTTCGGCGGCCGACACTTCTACCTGGACGAGCACGTCTCGGAGGTCGCGGACCATCTGTCCTCACGCCTGGGCTGAAGCCGAAAGCGCTGAGCTTCAGGCGGTTTGGAAGGACGCTCCGAGGAATCGTTCCACCAACTCGCGCTCGGCCGCCCGGTCCTTCAGGGGCCAGCACCACAGCGACAGGAACACCCGGATCAGCCATTGCGCGGCCAGTGGGTCGTCGTAACCCAGCATCTGCGCGGCGAAACCCAGCACCGCGGGCGACGTGGTCAGCCATTCGCTGTCCGGTCCCAGGTGCATCGACCGCATGAGGTGGACCAGCGGATCCGAATGCATGCGGTCCAGGGCGGCGAGCGTCGCGGCCACCACTCGCTCCCGGCCGCGCAGACCCTTGATGGCGTCGCGCACGGTGTCGACAATGCGATTGGCGTGGATCATCACGACCGCGTCGCGGATGGCCGCCTTGCCGCCGGCGTGCCGGTAGATCGTCGCCGGCGAGCAATGGACATCGGCGGCCAGGGCCTCGATCGTGAAGCCGTCGTACCCGGTGCGGGAGATGATGTCGGCGGCCGCGGCATGGATCCGTTCGGCGGCCGCGCCGTGGCGATCGCGTCCCACCAACCAATCGTCTTGGGCCATGCGACCACCTCCTCGACGCTGCGGTTCAGAAAAGAATATTTCTCAGATTGAGAATTGCTGATCACTTTTCATCAGCCTAATCGCAGCCAGCGCAGCTCCGGTGAGAACGGCCCGCGGTCGCAGGGCGGTCGGCCGCTCATCAACTTCGCCGCCCCGTATTGACCCTGCGTGTGACCCGATTCAGCCTGGGCCTATGACGGTTCTGGACGATCCGATCGACTTCTTCGGTACCGAGGCGCTGCAGGACCCCTATCCGCTCTATGACCGGATGCGCGCCCAGGCACCCGTGCATCGCATCGGCGAGTCGGAGTTCTATGCCGTCTGCGGCTGGGACGCGGTGATCGAGGCCGTGAGCCGCGTCGAGGATTTCTCCTCCATTCTCACGGCGACCATCGTCTACCAGGAGGACGGCACGGTGGCGCCCTTCGACATGGGCGGGGCGGGCAGCGCCGCTCACGTGTTGGCCACCGCCGACGACCCCGTGCACGCGCTGCACCGCAAGCTGCTGCTGCCACACCTGTCGGCCAAGCGGGTGCGCAACATCGAGGAGTTCGCCACCGAGACCGCCGACTGGCTGTGGGACGAGAATCTGCGCGACGGGCGCATCGAGTGGATGAGCGCGGTCGCCAACCGGCTGCCCATGATGGTGGTCGCCCGGCTGCTGGGCCTGCCGGACGACGACGTCGCCGACCTCATTCGGCTCGGCTTCGCCACCACCACCCTGCTCGACGGTGTGGTCACCAAGGCGCAGCTGGAGGCTGCCGGGGCGGCGGCCTGGGAGCTGACCACCTATATTATGGGGCACTTCGAAAAGTCCTCCGGTACAAGCGAATCCGGCCTCATCGCCGACCTGGCGGCGCGTTGTTCCTCCGGGGAGTTAGACCAGACGGCCGCACTCGGGATCATGATGACGCTGTTCAGCGCCGCCGGCGAATCGACCGCCTCGCTGCTGGGCAGCGCGGCGTGGGTCCTGGTCACCCGTCCCGACATTCAGCGGCAGGTGCGCGAGAACCCAGAGTTGTTGGGCGCCTTCATCGAGGAGGCGCTGCGATTCGAACCGCCGTTTCGCGGACACTATCGGCACGTGTGGCGGGACACGACGCTGGACGGAGTGCCGGTGCCCGCCGATTCGCACCTGCTGCTGATGTGGGGCGCGGCCAATCGCGATCCGGGACACTTCCCGGTGCCCAACGAATTCCGCCTCGACCGCAGCGGCGGCAAGGGCCATGTGACATTCGGCAAGGGCGTGCACTTCTGCGTCGGGGCCGCGCTGGCGCGGCTGGAGGCCCAGATCGTGCTACGGATGTTGTTGGACCGGACGAGCTGGATCGAGGCAGGCGATATCGGGCAATGGCTGCCCAGCATCCTGGTCCGGCGGCTGGACCGCCTGGAGCTGGCCGCCCGATAAACCGTTGCGGGGCAGCGCCTTACGGGCGGTGTTGCACGTCGACGCTGGGCGGCAGCTGCGACGGCTCCGGGCGCATGGAGCGCCGGACGATGCTGAACGTCACCGCGCCGACTGCCAGCGCCGCCACGGCGGCGCCTGCCAGCACCCACGGGCGCGGTCCGCGCCGGCGGAACCGGCGCGCATCCTGGAAGGCCTGCGGCAGGCTCGCCACGACTTCCTGGGCGGCGGCCAATTCCTGGCCGATCGTCTCCTGTGCTGCGGCGACCTCGCGGGCCAGTTGCCCGCGCTCGTAGCGGTCGCGGAGCTGCGCCGCGGTCGACCGCGCGGAGTTGACCCCCAACCCGACGACCCCGCGTGTCACGTCCACCGGGCCCACCGCCGAGTAGGTCAGCCCTCGGGATAGCCGCTCCCGGGGCGTCAGCCGGGACTCCGCCTTAGCTCTCATCTGCCGCCATCCTTCGCTGGAGTGTGGAACTACAGACTGCCATCGAAACGGCGTTTTCGGCAGCGGGCGCCGGTCGGTGAGACCCGGTGCGGGAACGCCCGCGGCTAATGGCAGACTGTGATTCCGTGACTAACAGCCCCTTTCAGACCGCCACTGCCACGCTGCACACCAACCGCGGCGACATCAAGGTCGCTCTGTTCGGAAACCACGCGCCCAAGACTGTCGCCAACTTCGTTGGCCTGGCGCAGGGCACCAAGGAGTACTCGACGCAGAACGCCTCGGGCGGACCCTCGGGCCCGTTCTACGACGGCGCTGTCTTTCACCGGGTGATCCAGGGCTTCATGATCCAGGGCGGCGACCCGACCGGCACCGGTCGCGGCGGCCCGGGCTACAAGTTCGCCGACGAGTTTCACCCCGAGCTGCAATTCGACAAGCCCTACCTGCTGGCGATGGCGAACGCGGGACCCGGCACCAACGGTTCGCAGTTCTTCATCACGGTCGGCGAGACGCCGCACCTGAACCGGCGCCACACGATCTTCGGTGAGGTCACCGAGCCGGAGTCGCAGAAGGTTGTCGACGCGATCGCGACCACGGCCACCGACGGCAATGACCGCCCGAACGACGCCGTCGTCATCGAGTCGATCACGATCTCCTAAGCAAGCCGCAGCGCCTAGTCGGGCCCCTCGCCGGGGCCCCCTTGCCTGCCTGCGTACCCGGCGTCGGTGAGCGCGTCGAGCACGTCCAGTGGGTTGGTGCCGAGGTCCCAGCGCGAGAACAGAACCAGCCCTCCGTCGGTCGAATCGACCTCGAGAAACCGCACCGTGCGCCCATAGCGGCGAAACTCGGTGATCCGAATGATCTTGATATCGGTGGGCCGTAATACCTGCGTCCGGAACCACCCGCGAATCGCCAGGCCGGCGGGGGTAATAGCCAGCTTCGGGCGCGCGCGCCACGTCCCGCCCGCAAACAACAGCAGACCCGCCGCGGCAATCATGGTCAGAATGCGGCCCGGCACATCTGTGACGACAGTCACACTGACGATAGCCATCAGAATGCCCGCGGCCCCACAACCAGCGATTCCGCCCGCGGGGGGCTCCCACTGTGTTTGCTGCATCGGTTGCCTAGGCCCTCCCACCACCGGGTATGCGGTTATCCACAAGCGCTATGCACAGTGGGGATAAATCACACGCGTGTGATTGGGTGCATACATGGTTGCTGGCGTAGCGACGAATCAACCCCAAGATGAATTCATTTTGCCGATGAGTGCGCTCAGTGCCAGCGCATCGTGAGCAACAAACCGGTGATCATGAAGGCGAACGCGATCGCGTAGTTCCACGGACCGAGTTGCGCCATCCAGTTCAGGGCCGTCGGCGCCTGGCTGCCGACCGCGGCCAACTGGAAGACCATCAGCCACACCAGGCCGATCAGCATGAGGCCGACGAACAAGCAAACGAACCACACGCTGGATGGTCCGACCTTCACCTTCACCGGGGTGCGGCTGACCGCGCTGACGGTGAAGTCGTTCTTCTTACGGACCTTGGACTTGGGCATGATTACCTCGGGCTTACCTCGACAACGCAGTGAGCAGGGCGGGGTGCAACGATAGCGGTCAGTGCTGCACGCAGAGCTTGGCTACGAGACTAACCCACCTGGCAGCCTCCCCTGGAAACGGAGAGTCGATGAGTGACACGCGCCGCTCGCCATGGCGCTTCGGTGTCCCGCTGGTGTGTCTGATGGCGGGGTTGCTGCTGGCCACCACGCACGGGGTGTCCGGCGGCGCCGAGATCCGCCGCAGCGACGCTCCCCGCCTGGTCGACCTGGTTCGGGAGACGCAGTCGTCGGTGGACCGCCTCAAGGCACAGCGCGACCAGCTGGCCGCCAAGATCGATTCGACGCACCTGCGCTCGTCCGACGCGGCGCTGAAGGCGATGCTGCGACGGTCCGCGGAGCTGGCCGGCGAGGCTGACATGGAACCGGTGCACGGGCCCGGCTTGGTGGTGACCCTCGACGACGCCAAGCGCGACGCCAACGGCCGCTTCCCCCGCGATGCCTCCCCCGACGACCTGGTGGTGCACCAGCAGGACATCGAGGCCGTCCTGAACGCGTTGTGGAGCGCCGGCACCGAGGGAATCCAGATGCAGGACCAGCGGATCATCGCGACCTCGGTGCCACGCTGCGTCGGCAACACCCTGCTACTCAACGGGCGCACCTACAGTCCGCCGTACACGATCACCGCGATCGGCAACGCGGCGGCGATGCAGGCCGCCCTGTCCGCCGCTCCCCTGGTGGTGCTCTACAAGCAGTACGAGGTCCGGTTCGGGCTCGGCTACAGCGAAGAGGTCAAGACCGACGTGCGCATCGTCGGACACAGCGAGCCCGTCCGGATGCACTTCGCCCAGCCGATCGGGCCGGTCAGCTACTGAGCGGCGGTGCGACCTGGGCCGGGCGGTAACCTGTGACGATGCGGATCCTGGTTGTCGACAACTACGACAGCTTCGTGTTCAACCTGGTGCAGTACCTGGGACAGCTCGGTGTTGAGGCCGAGGTGTGGCGCAACGACGACGCCCGGCTGACCGACCCCGCAGACGAACACGCCGCCGTCGCCGCGCAGTTCGACGGCGTGCTGCTCAGCCCCGGCCCCGGCACCCCGGAGCGCGCGGGCGCGTCGATTCCGTTGGTGCACGCGTGTGCCGCCGCGCGCACGCCGCTGCTGGGGGTCTGCCTGGGCCACCAGGCCATCGGCGTGGCATTCGGGGCATCCGTCGACCGCGCGCCCGAGTTGCTGCACGGCAAGACCAGCAGCGTATTGCACACCAATGTCGGTGTGCTACAAGGACTTCCGGACCCATTTACGGCGACCCGGTACCACTCGCTGACCATCCTGCCCGAGTCGCTGCCCGCGAGCCTGGAGGTCACCGCCCACACCCGCAGCGGGGTGATCATGGGCGTGCGCCACACCGAGCTGCCGATCCACGGCGTGCAGTTCCACCCGGAGTCGATCCTGACCGAGGGCGGGCACCGGATGCTGGCCAACTGGCTGGCCTACTGCGGATGGTCGCGCGACGACACCCTGGTGCGCCGACTGGAGAACGAGGTCCGCGCCGCGGTGCGGCCGCACTTCCCGCCGGATCCCGGAGCTACTGACCGAACCTCAGCGTGATGACGCCGTCCCGGTTGACCCCGGCGCCGGCCGGCGGGTTCTGATACACCACCCGGTGGGCCTGGGATCCGCCCGCGTCGACGTCGGCGCCCTTGTCCAGCACCCCCGTCCAGCCCAGCGCGCGTAGCCGCGGCTCGGCGTCGGTCCAGAACTGTCCGCTCAGGTCGGGCATCACGAACTGATTGCCCTTGGACACCTGCAATTCGACGATCGAGTCGACCGGAACCGTCTGGCCCTTAGGGGGATTGGTCGCGATCACCTCGCCTGCCGGCCGCGGGCTGTCCACCTGCGTCTGGGTCAGCTTGGTGAAACCGTAGACAGTCAGGTTCTTTTGGGCGAGGTCGACGGTCTGGCCCGCGACGTCCGGGATCTGCTTGGTCTCCGGCCCGGACCCGACGATCACGGTGACGACGTTGGTGATCGCCGACGTCTGGTTCGCCGGCGGGTTGGTCCCGATCACCTTGCCCAGCAGCTCCGGCGTCGACGGTGAGTTCGTCTGCTTGAACTTCGTGAACCCGGCGGCCTTCAGTTTGCTCACCGCGTCGGAGTAGCTCAGCGACGAGACATCGGGAACCTCACGCTGTTCCGGGCCGGTGGAGACGTTGATGGTGATCTCGTCGCCGGCGCCCACCGAGGCGTTGGCGCCGGGGTCGGTGCCGATGACGTGGTCGGGCGGAATCGACGAGTCGGGCTTTTGCAGCGTGCGCGTCTTGAAGCCGCGGTTTTGCAGCGCGGCGATGGCGTCGGCGGACACCTGCCCCCGCATATCCGGCACCTGGACGTCGCGGGAGCTGCCGCCGAAGGTGTTGAACGCGATGACGACGACGATGGTCAGGACCGCCAGCACCGCGACCGCGACCACCCAGCGACCGACCGAACCGCCCGCGTCGTCGCGGTCGACGGCGTCGTAGTTCTGGCGAGGCAGTGGGTCGCTGCGCGAGCCGCCAAGGTTGGGGCCCGTCGCGGTCAGCAGCGAGGAGCGCTCGGCGTCGGTGAACACCTTGGGCGCCTCGGGCGCCTCGCCGTTGTGCACCCGAACCAGGTCGGTGCGCATCTCGGCGGCGGTCTGATAGCGGTTGTCCGGATTCTTGGCCAGCGCCTTCAGGACGACGGCGTCGAGGTCCGGGGAGATGCCCGCGTGCCGCTTCGACGGCGGCACCGGATCTTCCCGCACATGTTGGTAGGCGACCGCGACGGGCGAGTCGCCGGTGAAAGGTGGCTCCCCCGTGAGGATTTCGTACAGCACGCAACCCAGCGAATAGACGTCCGAGCGGGCGTCGACGGTTTCGCCGCGAGCCTGCTCGGGCGACAGATACTGGGCGGTCCCGATCACGGCCGCGGTCTGGGTGACGCTGTTGCCGCTGTCGGCGATCGCGCGCGCGATGCCGAAGTCCATCACCTTGACCGCATTCGTCGTGCTGATCATGATGTTCGCCGGCTTGACGTCGCGGTGGATGATGCCGTTGCGGTGGCTGAAGTTCAGCGCCTGGCAGGCGTCGGCGATGATCTCGATCGCCCGCCGCGGCGGCAGCGGTCCGTCGTTGTGCACGATGTCGCGCAGGGTGACGCCGTCGACGTATTCCATGACGATGTAGGGCAGCGGACCGCTGGGGGTCTCGGCCTCCCCGGTGTCGTACACCGCGACGATGGACGGGTGGTTCAGCGCGGCGGCATTCTGCGCCTCACGGCGGAAACGCAGATAGAAGCTGGGATCGCGGGCCAGATCGGCGCGCAGCACCTTAACCGCCACGTCGCGATGCAGGCGGACGTCGCGGGCCAGGTGAACTTCGGACATGCCCCCGAAACCGAGGATGTCGCCGAGTTCGTACCGGTCGGAAAGGTGCTGCGGGGTGGTCATTGCCGTATCTCGGGTCCGGCCGCCGACCGGGTGGGCGTCACGGGTTCGACCCGGCCCAGTTCTGGCGGCCTGCTGTGCAAACCAGAATTGCGCATCGCCGCGCCATCCGTCCAATCCAGGCGCAGACCGGGTGCCGAACCGCTGGGCGTCTTGGACGCCGGCGGCGTGCCGGTATCGGTCACGGTCGGCTGTTGCTGCTGTTGCTGGGTGTCCGCCTTGGAGTTGATGACGATCAGCACCGCGATGATGATGGCGAGCGCGCCGAGCACCCCGGCGGCCCACAACAGCGCGCGCTGGCCCGACGAGAACGTGCGACGGCGAGCCCTTGCCCGCGGCGGCTCCGGCCGCCGCCGCCGGCGGACGATTCGGGGCGGCGATCCCTGCTGGGTCGACGGGATGGACGCCGGCGAGGCGCGGCCCGGCGGCGGCGACTGGCTGGGCCTGGGCGGCCGGCGGCCGGCGCGAACCGCGGCCACCGCATCGGCGAACGGTCCGCCGCTGCGATAGCGCATGCCGGGGTTCTTCACCAGGGTGATCTCGATGAGCTCGCGCACGTTGGGCGGCAGCTCTGGCGGCAGCGGCGGCGGCGGCTCCTTGATGTGCTTCATCGCCACCGTCAGGGCGCCGTCGCCGGTGAACGGCCGCTTGCCCGAAACCACCTCGTAGCCAACGACACCCAGCGAATAGACATCGCTGGACGGGGTCGCGTCGTGGCCCAGCGCCTGTTCGGGCGCGATGTACTGGGCGGTGCCCATCACCATGCCGGTCTGGGTCACCGGCGCGGCGTCGACGGCCTTGGCGATACCGAAGTCGGTGATCTTCACCTGTCCGGTCGGGGTGATCAGGATGTTTCCCGGCTTGACGTCGCGGTGCACCAGCCCGGCGGCGTGCGCGATCTGCAGCGCGCGGCCGGTCTGCTCGAGCATGTCCAGCGCGTGCCGCAGCGACAGCCGGCCGGTGCGTTTGAGCACCGAGTTCAGCGGCTCGCCGTTGACGAGCTCCATCACCAGGTAGGCGGTGCGGCCCTCCCCGTCCATCTGGCTCTCGCCGTAGTCGTGCACGGCGGCGATGCCGGGGTGGTTGAGCATCGCGGTGGTGCGCGCCTCGGCGCGGAACCGCTCGATGAACTCGGGGTCCTGGGAGAACTCCCCCTTGAGCACCTTGACCGCGACGCGGCGGCCCAGCCGGCTGTCCACCGCCTCCCAGACCTGGCCCATGCCGCCGGTGGCGATCAAGCGCTGCAGGCGATACCGCCCGGACAGCGTCACCCCCACGCGCGGACTCATGGCCCCCCCTGCAGTGCGGCTTGGATGACGGCCCGGCCGATCGGCGCGGCGAGCGCGCCACCCGTCGCCGACAGCCGGTCGGCGCCGTTCTCGACGAGCACGGCCACGGCCACCTTCGGGCTCTGCGCGGGCGCGAACGCGATGTACCACGCGTGCGGCGGAGTGTTGCGCGGGTCGGTGCCATGCTCCGCGGTACCGGTCTTGGATGCGATCTGCACGCCGGGAATGGCCCCTTTCTGCTGCGCGTCCTTCTCGGCGCCGATCATCAGCTCTGTTAGCTTAGCGGCGACCTGCGGTGAGACGGCGCGGCGCTGCTGGTACGGCGCGGTGGTGCTGATGACGGCAAGGTCTGGTCCGCGCAGGCTGTCGATCAGGTACGGCTGCATCGCTACGCCGCCGTTCGCGATGGTAGCCGCGATCTCGGCGTTCTCCAGTGGCGTCACGGCAACGTCCTTCTGACCGATGCTCGACATGCCCAGGGCGGCGGCGTCCGGGATGATCCCGATCGTCGACTCGGCGACCTGCAATGGGATCACGCTCGGCGTGCTGTCCAGGCCGAACGCGCGGGCCATGCTGCGCAGCGCGTCGGCCCCGGTGAGCATGCCCAGCTGGACGAACGCGGTGTTACACGACAGGGCGAACGCCTTGCGCAGCGTCACGGTCGGGTCGCTGCCGCAGGGCGTGCCGCCGTAGTTCTCCAGGGTGGCCGTGCTGTTCGGCAGCGGAATGGTAGGTGCCGCCGTCAACTGCTGGGTGTCGGACGCACCGGACTGCAGCGCCGCCGCGGTGGTGATCACCTTGAACGTCGAGCCGGGCGGATAGGTCTCCGAGATAGCCCGGTTGAGCAGCGGGTTGTTGGGGTCGTCGCGCAGCCGCTGCCACGCCTGCGCCTGCACCTCGGGGTCGTGCGACGCCAGCAGGTTGGGGTCATACGACGGCGAGGACACCATGGCCAGAATTTTGCCGGTGGAGGGCTCCAGCGCGACGACGGCGCCCTTGCACGCGGGGCCGCCGCAGCCCTGCTGCATCGCGTCCCAGGCCGCCTGCTGGACCCGCGGGTTGATTGTGGTGTCGACGTTGCCGCCGCGCGGGTCGCGGCCGGTGAAGAAGTCGGCCAGCCTGCGCCCGAACAGCCGCTCGTCGGAGCCGTTCAGCAGTGGGTCCTCGGCGCGCTCCAGGCCCGAGCTGGAATAGCGCAGTGAATAGAAGCCGGTGAGCGGCGCGTACACCGCGGGGTTGGGGTACACCCGCAGGAACCGGTAGCGGCTGTCGGTGGCCACCGAATAGGCCAGCAGCTGCCCGCCGGCGATGATCTGTCCGCGCTGGCGGGAGTACTCGTCGAGCAGCACCCGCTGGTTGCGCGGATCCGAGCGCAGGCTGTCGGCGGCGAAGACCTGCGTCATGGTCGCGTTGAGCAACAGCAGCACGATCAACGCCATCACGGTCACCGAGATCCGGCGTAGAGACGTGTTCATACCCGCTCGATCACCTCGGTGCCGGCCGCCGCGATCGGCGACGTGTCGCGGACACGGTTCCGCGACGGGTGGCGGGCGCTGTGCGAGACCCGGGCCAGGATGGCCAGCAGCACGTAGTTCGCCAGCAGCGACGATCCGCCGTAGGACATCCACGGCGTGGTCAGTCCGGTCAGCGGGATGAGCTGGGTTACCCCGCCGACGACGATGAACAGCTGGATCGCCAGCGTCGAGGCCAGACCCGCGGCCAGCAGCTTGCCGAAGCTGTCGCGCGACGCGATCGCGGTGCGCAGGCCGCGCACGATGACGATGGTGTAGAGCATCAAAATGCTGGACAGCCCCACCAATCCGAGCTCTTCGCCGAACGCGGCGGTGATGAAGTCGGTCGAGGCGGCGGGCACGGTGTCGGGCTGACCGTTGCCCAGGCCGGTGCCGAAGATGCCGCCGGTGGCAAAGCTGAACAGCGACTGCACGATCTGATAGCCGTGGCCGTCGGGGTCGGAGAACGGGTCCCACCACATCTGCACCCGAATGCGGACGTGCTCGAAGATGAAATACGCGACGGCGCTGCCGGCGGTGAACAACACCAGCCCGATGACGACCCAGCTAAACCGTTGGGTGGCAAGGTAAACCACCACCAGGAACGAGGCGTAGAGCAACAGCGACGTGCCGAGGTCCTTCTCGAAGACCATCACGCCCACCGAGATCACCCAGGCCGCCAGCAGCGGGGCGAGGTCGCGCGGGCGGGGCAGGGTCATGCCCATTAGGTGCTTGCCGACGCTGGTGAACAGACCGCGCTTGGCGACCAGCACCGCGGAGAAAAAGATCAGCAGCAAGATCTTGGAGAACTCCGCGGGCTGAATTGAGAAGCCCGGGAAGCGAATCCAGATCTTGGCGCCGTTCTGCTCGGACAACGACGCCGGCAGCAGCGCGGGGATCGCCAAGAAGATCAGACCCGCGAGGCCGTAGATGTAGCTGTAGCGTCCGAGCTGCCGATGATCCTTCAGGAAGGTGATCACGAGCGCGAACGCGGCGACACCGACCAGGGTCCACAACATCTGCTGGCTGGCGCTGGCGTGATGGTGGCCGCTGAGTTCATTGGTGACGAGATCGAGGCGGTGGATCATTACCAAGCCAAGTCCGTTGAGCAGCGCGACAATTGGCAGCAGCAACGGGTCGGCATACGGGGCGAAGCGCCTAAGGGTCAGGTGCGCGCCGCCGAACACGAGCAGGAAGACCAGCCCGTACGCGGTCAGGTCCCAGCGCAGGCCGCGCTGCTGGTTCGCCTCGACGATCAGCAGGGCGGCGACGGTGATCACCGCCGCGAAGCACAGCAACGCCACCTCGGCGTTGCGCCTGGTGGGCAGCGGCGGGGTGACCGCGACCGGTGGTTGGATCTGCGTGGTCATGCCACCGCCCGGCAGTCGATGCCCGGCTGAGGTGGGGGTGGTGGAAGCGCAGTCACCGTCTGGGAAGTGGCGGTGGGCGACGTGGTCGCGGGCGCTGCTGGGGGGGTGCCGGCGGGAGGGCCAGCTGGAATCGAGCTGCTCGTGGGGCCGCTGGGCGAAGTCGTCGTAGGTGCGGTGACGCTCGGCTGCGGTGTCGCGCCGGTCATCGGGGCGGGAGTGCCGGGCGGTGAGGTGGCGCGCGGCGGCGGACACGGCGGCAGCAGGGAGTTGGCGGAGAGTTCGCGCAACTGCGCCTCGGCGTCGTCCAGGGTTCCGGCGGGAAGGCCGGCTTGAACCTGCGCGCGTTCGGCGGGGCGCAGATCCTGCAACTGCAAGACGTGGCAGTCGTGTTGGTTGCCGGATTGGCTGTAGCTGATGACGGATAACTCGTTGTGCGCGTTGAGACATCCCACGAGATACGGCTCGTGCAACGACATGCCGAGCAGCGAACCCTGGATGCCCCGCACGATCGACACCATGCCGTTGTAGTCGGCGACGTAGTAGTTGCTGCGGATGATGGCCCGCCCGATGGCCACGCCCGCGAGTATCAGCAGGACGGCCAGCGTGCCGAGGATGAACATCCGGCGCCGGGGCCACCGCGGCCGTGTCGCCGTCTCCTCTTGCGGCACAACGGGTTTGGCCGCCTCCTTGCGGGCGCCGATGGCCGAGGCCCGGCCAGCCGAGGTGTTGGGCAGCGTCAGTTGGTCTTCTTCGCCCGATACCGCGCCCGCCAGAATCGGCTGGGTCTGGCCGTAGTCGTAGTCCACGACGTCGGCGACCACCACCGTGACGTTGTCGGGGCCGCCGCCGCGCAGCGCCAATTCGATAAGGCGGTAAGCACTCTCGGCCACGTCGGGGATCTGCAACGCCTCGAGGATCGTCTCGTCGCTCACCGGGTCGGACAACCCGTCCGAGCAGAGCAGGTAGCGATCGCCGGCGCGCGCTTCACGCATCGTCAGCGTGGGCTCGACCTCGTGGCCCGTCAGCGCCCGCATGATCAACGAGCGCTGCGGGTGGCTGTGCGCCTCTTCCCGGGTGATGCGGCCCTCGTCTACCAGGGTCTGGACGAACGTGTCGTCCTTGGTGATCTGGGTGAGTTCGCCGTCGCGCATCATGTAGCCACGCGAGTCGCCGATGTGCACGAGCCCAAGACGGTTGCCCGCGAACAGGATTGCGGTGAGGGTGGTGCCCATCCCTTCGAGGTCGGGCTCCATCTCGACCTGCGCGGCAATGGCCGCGTTGCCGGAGCGCACCGCCGTGTCGAGCTTGGCCAGCAGGTCGCCGCCCGGCTCGTCGTCGTCGAGGTGCGCCAGCGCGGCGATCACCAACTGGGAGGCCACCTCGCCGGCGGCGTGGCCGCCCATGCCGTCGGCCAAAGCCAGCAGTCGCGCGCCGGCGTAAACCGAGTCTTCGTTATTGGTGCGGACCAGGCCCCTGTCGCTGCGGGCGGCGTATCGCAGGACCAGGCTCACGGGCGCAACTCGATTGCCGTTTTGCCGATCCGAACCGGCGTCCCGATTGGAACTCGTACCGCAGTCGTCACTTTCGCCCTGTCAAGGTATGTGCCGTTGGTCGATCCTAGATCCTCGACGTACCATTCCGAGCCGCGCTGCGATAGCCGGGCGTGCCGCGTCGAGGCGTAGTCGTCGGTGAGCACCAGCGTCGAATCGTCGGCGCGGCCGATCAGCACCGGCTGTCCGCTGAGCGTGATGCGCGCACCCGCCAAGGCCCCCTCGGTGACCACCAGGTAGCGCGCCGCGTGACCGCGCTGACGCGAGGGCAGCAGCGTCCCGCGCAGCGCCAGGCCACGGCGCACCATGACGGCCCCGGTAGGTGCGTAGATGTCGGTCTTCAGGATCCGCAAGACCGACCAGATGAATACCCATAACAGCATGAGAAATCCGGCACGCGTCAGCTGCAGCACTAGTCCCTGCATCTGGCGTCGTCCTTTCCGTCCTGGCGTCGCAACCCGAACCCGTGACACCGAGCACATCAGCAACGTCACGATACTTGGGAGGTGGTCGACGCGGGGCGAAGCACGGCAGCTCAAGCCCGGTGCGATCAGTGAATCCGAACGATGATCTCTGAGTGGCCCAACCGGATCACGTCGCCATCGGCCAACTGCCACTCCTGTACTGGTGCGTTGTTGACGGTGGTGCCGTTAGTGGAGTTGAGGTCGGACAGCAGCGCGACCTGCCCGTCCCAGCGGATCTCCAGGTGACGGCGCGAGACGCCGGTGTCCGGCAGCCGGAACTGGGCGTCCTGCCCGCGACCGACGATGTTGGAGCCTTCGCGCAATTGGTAGGTGCGGCCGCTGCCGTCGTCGAGCTGCAGCGTCACCGTGGTGCCGGCGGAACCGTAGCCGCCGCCATACCCGCCGCCGTATCCGCCGCCCGCCTGCTGGCCATAGTCACCGGATTGGCCGTAGTCACCGGACTGGCCGTAGTCGTACTCGCGGTGCTGGGTCTCGGCGTATCCGCCGCCGCCCTGCTGGTAGCCCTGGTCCTGTTGGTAGCCCTGGTCGTAACCGGCGCCGGGGACGCTTTCGGCGTACTGCGTGTAGTCGCCGCCCGACTGGCCGTACTCCTGTTGGCCGTACCCCTGGCCGCCTTGCTGGTAGCCCTGGTCGTAGCCGCCGGCCGGTTGCTCGTAGCCGCCTTGCTCGTAGCCGCCACTCTGCTGCTCGTAGCCGCCCTGCTCGGGGTAGCCCGGTCGACCCTGCTCAGTCGCACCTTGGCCGCCATAGCCGCCATAGCCCTGCTGCCCGCCGCCCTGCTGGCCGGCCTCGTAGCCCTGCGGGCCCGCGCCCTGCTGACCGCCGCCGTAGCCCTGCGGGCCGCCGCCCTGGGGTGGGTAGCCGCCGCCCTGTTGCTGGTCGGGGTAGCCGCCGCCGTAGCCCGGTTGGGCGCCCTGCGGTTGCTCGTAGCCCTGGCCGCTGTAGCCGGCGGGGGGTTGGTATCCGCCTGGGGGTGGGTAGCCGCCGCCCTGTTGCTGGTCGGGGTAGCCGCCGCGCTGGTCGTAGCCCTGGCCGCTGTAGCCGGCGGGGGGTTGGTATCCGCCTGGGGGTGGGTAGCCGCCGCCCTGCTGTTGGTCGGGGTAGCCGCCGCCGTAACCCTGCTGCCCGCCCTGCTGCTGGTCGGGGTAACCGCCGCCGTAGCCCTGTTGGCCACCCTGATCGGGGCGAGGCGCGTATCCGCCCTGCGGTGGGTAGCCACCCTGCTCTTGCGGGTATCCGCCGCGGGCGTCCTGGCCGCCCGGCGGCTCTTGGCCGCCGCGCGGATCCTCCGGCGGACGACCGTGGCGGTCGTCGGGATACTCATCGCCGGGCCGACCCTGCCCCTGACCGCCGCGGTAACTCGAATTGTCAGTCATCGGTGGTACTCCTGGTTCTGCGGTGAACGCCTGATTTGATTGTGGCCGGGCGGAATCGCTGAGGGTCGGGCGGGGCTCGACATCGGGGTTGACAGCACCGCGGGCGCGGAACTGGCCGGTATGCAGGTTCGGCAATTGCTCGAACCTGACGACCACATCACCATACGTTTGCCACCCCTGTTCATCGATATAGTCGGCCAAGTACCTCGCGAAGGCGCTCGACGTGAGACCTCGATCGGCCCGCACGTTCTCAAAGTCGTGCACACCGAGGGTAATGATGTACTCATTGGGCGCCAAAAGGCGATTGCCCTGCAGCGGACGCACACCTTCTTCGGCTTCCCGACGCAATAGGGCTTCAACCTCTTGCGGGACAATCGATCCCCCGAACAAACGGGCAAACGCATCGCCGACGGTCGATTCGAGCCTGCGCTCGATCCTCGCGGCGAGCCCTTTTTGGCTACCCATCCCCTAGCGTTCCCCCGCACTTACCGCGGTATATCGCCGGCGCAAGGCAAACGGCTCCACCCGCGTGTCGCATCACCCCAGCATGTTATCGGGATACCGCCGCGCGGCGTCACCGGGAAAATCCTGAGAATTGGATCGCCGCAGCTCAAAACAACGCGCGATGAGGTGGCCGTGCGCCCGGGGGCCGAACGGGCCGCCGCAGCGGTTGGGGCGAGCGCCCACTACAGTGATATGGTCCATCGGTTGTTTTCCCCGGGCGAGTGGCGGAATGGCAGACGCGCTGGCTTCAGGTGCCAGTGTCCTTCGGGACGTGGGGGTTCAAGTCCCCCTTCGCCCACCACAAGCAGTTCGATGAACTGCACACGCGACCAAAGGTCCCGCTCTCGAAAGGGAACGGGACTTTTTCGTCCCACCGCGAGGTGTATGCCCCTTGCCCACCCTCGTCGTCACGGATCTGCACGCGGTGATGTGCCGTGAACCGTGCCCCGTCACCTGTGCGCAATGCTGGGCTGCGGTGTTAGGAGGGAGTTGAACCCATTGCGCTGCCCTTCGCGCGCCAGTAGAGACCGGACTTCGCCCGCCGGTCGGGGCTTGTGCACGCCCCCGCGACGACTACCTGCTGCACCTCGGGTCGGTTAATCCAGCAGATCCACCTCCCAGTTCGAGCGCTGGATGCGCACATCGAGCTCGCGAAGTTCGCGCGCCGCCTGGTCGGCCTGGGCGCGTAGCTCGGCAACGGGCAAGGCGGACAACATCTTTAGCTCCGACCGCAGTTGCCGCGAGTAGCTCTGCTGATTGGTGCCCGCTGCCGCGTCGGCAGCGGTGGTCAGGACGTGGTGACGCCACCGCAGTGCGTCCCGCCGGGCCAGCGCATCGGTCAGCGTGCCGCCGGCGTCGATCGCCGTGGCCGCGTTGGTGCGATTGATGCGCCGGATGAGGGTTTCGTAGTCACCCAGCACGCCCTCGACATCGGCCAGCAAGGCCGCGGCATCCTCTGCCGGTTCCTCGCCCTCCTGATAGCGGGCATTGCTCACGATGCGCGTGCGCAACTGCTCGATACGGCGCACCGCGGTCGCCCGCATCGACAACGCCTCCGCCAACTTCACAACGCCAACCCCCTCGAATGCCGGCCGTCCTGGTGCGGCCAGAACAATGGTCAACCAGTATCGGCGAGCGGGCAATTCACCTTCGGGGTTCCGTCACCACGGTGACTACCGGTCTTCCGGGACGGCCGGTAGAACTTGAGCATGACCGACACCGTGAAGGTCACCATTGACCGCAGTTCGGTGGCGATGGGCGACGACGTCGAGTCACATCGGGAGTTTTGGGTCTTCCCCGCCGAGGCCACGGTCGACGATCTGCTTGTCGCCATTTCAGCCGGTTTCCTCCCGGGCGTCGCGGGCCCGGCCGGGTGGTCTGTCGACGTCAACACGAAGGATCAGGATCGCCGCTGGGATCTCGGCTTGATCTATACGCGAGATGACCTCAGGCAGGAAGACCAGATCTGCCGATTGCATCCAGGCACAAGAACATTGGGCGATTTGGCCAGGTGGGCCGAATCGCCGGAGGAGCTCGACGTCCGCGCCAGCTATCTGAGCGGGGACATGGGACGGCGACTCTCGCTCGGCGAGGTGAAGGGTGGCAGCGGTTACACCGGGAGTCAGCCGGTGAAGCTGGAATCCGAAGCGGCCACCGACGCCAAGGTCGACTGGGTATTAACGCGCGAGCTGGACCGCCGCGCTGCTGATGTCACCACCGCTCGGCGCGACTGGATTCGGCACCACATCGTCTGGGCGGCACCGCCACCCTCGGGCTCCGAAGTCTTCATTGCCCGCAACTTCCATTTCCTCGCCCAACTGCACTGCCCCGCCAGCATGAACGTCGCCGCACAATTGCTGGGAACGGACGGCGCTAGATACAAAGACGTTGAAGCGCTGGTCGACGCTGACGCTCGGCCCGCCGCGGTGATCATGGCCATGGTGGTGGCCGCGTTCGAATGGAATATCGCCAACCGCAGTTGGCGAGGCGGCGAACGCGACTACTGCAAGCCGTATTTCGAATTCCTTTCCAGCTGTGGCTATCGGCTTTCGCCGATCGAAGAGGTGCTCGCGGGCCACATCAGCGTGCAGGAGTTCAAGTTCTCGGCTGCCGATGCTGCCCGGCTGGAGCGCATCAGGGAATTGCGCCACCAGCAATACCAGCTACGCATGGATCGCTACTACGCGAAGACGCTCGCCGAGGAAGAGTACCGATCCGCAGTCACCCGATTACACGCCGAACTATCGGACCTGGGCGAGCTTCCCGGACCCATGTAACAAAGGGCCTGGCGTCGAGTGCTTAACTGCAATCGTGCGCAGGGACCCCCGGCTGGCGCGCCGCTTCTTCGATCGGTACGAGCCGATCCACGCCGTGACGTACTTCGCCCCCGAGGCGCGGGCGGCGCTGGACGAGCTGGGCTACCGGGGCTTCTGGATGGGCTACTTCGCCGCCCGCTCGGCGCCGCTCGGCGTGGCGCCGCCGGAGGTGGTCACCGCGGTCTTCTACAACTTCACGCCCGAGCGCGTCGCCAAGGCGCTGCCGGCCGCCTGGCAGTTCGCCGGACCCGACGCCGCTTTGCGGGCCCGGCAGGACTCGGCCGTCGCCGCGCTCCGCCGCTACGGCTTGGAATCAGATGAAAACGTCAGTGCCGCAGCGGAATTGGCGAAGAAGGCCGCCTGCCACGCCCCGCTCGACGGGCGACCGTTGTTCGCGGCGAACCGGGCACTGCCGTGGCCGGACGACCCGCTGGCGGCGCTGTGGCACGCCGCCACCCTGCTGCGCGAGCAGCGCGGCGATGCGCATGTCGCGGCGTTGACCGCCGCGGGTGTCTCGGGCCGCGAATCCAATGTGCTGCATGCCAGGGCGGGCCGGGTGCCGCCCGAGTACCTCGCCCGCGCCCGCGATTACGACGACGCGGAATGGAGCCTGCAGGAGAAACGGCTGGCCGAGCGCGGGCTGCTGAACGCCGATGGCTCGCTGACACCGGACGGGCAGGCGTTGAAGGACCACCTCGAATCGACCACCGACGCGCTCGCGCTCTCGGCGCTCGATGCGCTCACCGACGACGAGGTGGAGACGCTGTTCCAGGCGCTCACCCCGATCACCCGGACGGTGATCGCCGGCGGCGATCTGCTGTCGGTCACCCCGATGGGCCTACGCCGCGACGAATTACAGGACGGCAGCGCGAATTTGGCGTAACGCGTCAGTGCGGCAGCAGGCGCTGCTTCTGCTCGGCGAACTCTTCTGCTGTCAGGATGCCCGCGTCGCGCAGCGCGAACAGTTCACGCAGCTCCGCGGAGATGCCGGTGATCGGGCCGCCGGGCAAAGCCTCCGCGTCTTCGTCCTTGTCGCCGGGCTTGGCCGACTTGCCCGTCGCCATCCCCATCCGCTCGCGCATGCCCGGCCCGCCGGCACCGGTGGTGCCCGCCATGGCGCGCCCGGCCATGCTGGCCAAGGCCATCTGACTGAACAGGCTTCCGGCGCCGCCCGCCGAGGCCTCCGCGGCGACCCCGACGGTGGTGGCCGGTAGCGCCATCGCGCTGAGGCGAAATTCCGGGGCCGCGGCGGCCCACGTCGCCGGCACCGACAGCCGGCCGACCGACGTCGCATCGGCGAGGTTCGCCGACACCGCCGACGTGTTGGTAATCACCGGGAAACTCGTCGGGGGCGCCGGCGCGAATCCCGGCCAGGACTGGATGCCCGCCCAGCCACTGACGATGTCGTCCGTGTGGAAACCGGTCAGCGCACCCGCAACGTCGTACGGCAGGGCCGTCGAGTCGACGGCAAGGCCCGCGATGCTGGCTGGGGGGTCGACGAAAATGCCAAGGACATCGGCCGTGGCGTCCAGCTCGTCCAGCGGCGAGAGGGGGTCGGCGGCGGCTGCCGGCGCGAACGACGCGAGGGAGTTCTGCACGTTGCCGGCGGGGGTGGCGCTCGCGCGCGAGACGGCAGCGGACTGCTCGGTTCCCCCGCCGCTGTCGGTGCTCGACTCGGGAGAGTTGAAGCGCTGCAACCTCGTGGCCGACGCCGAGGCACCCGAATAGGTCTGCATCGCGCCGGTGTCCTGGGCCCACATCTCGGAGTACTGCGTTTCGGTCGCCGCGATGGCGGAAGTGTTCTGCCCGAAGAAGTTCGAGGCGACCAGCGCCGCCAGCAGGCTCCGGTTGGCCGCGACCACCGGCGGCGGCACCGTCGCCGCGAATGCGGCCTCGTACGCCGCGGCCGCCGCAACCGCCTGCCGCGCAGTCTGATCGGCCTGCGCCGCGGTCGTCTGCATCCATGTCACATAGGGGGCCGCGGCGGCGGCCATCATCATCGACGCCGGGCCAAGCCACGGCCCGGCCGTCAGGCCGCTGATCGCCGACTGGTACGCGCTCGCCGTGGAATGCAGCTCGGCGGCCAGGGCTTCCCAGGCCGACGCGGCGGCCAGCAGGGGCCCTGAACCGGCGCCCGCATACATCCGCGCGGAGTTGATCTCCGGCGGCAGTATCGCGAAGTCCATGGCATCCCTTCAATCGAGCAGCCCGGCACGAGGGTCTCAACGGTAAACGGCAAACAAACGCAGGATTACCTTAAACGGCGGCGCTCATTGTCAATCATTTTGCTCACGAAGACTGTCAGTTAGCTGGGAGGCCTAGTTATACCCCGCGAACGGGCTCCCAAATCCTCGGTTTGAAGCGGTCTGCGCCGCCACAAAAGCGCGCAGTCAGCTGCTGATTTGCCCCACCGGCGCGAGCGACGGCCGCGCGCACCGGGTTCGACACGCCAGGCGGGCCGGCTCGGGGGCGGCGGCGGCGCGCCGAGCAGCGGGTTATTGCCCTACTGCCGCAGTCGTCGGCCGATGCCGCCAGCGGCAAAAGGTGGAAACCCGCCGGCGCTACAGCGTTTGCGACCACGCGACGATCTCGGGCGTCACGGGGTCGGTGATGTCCTTGAATTCGGGGTGCTTCGTGAGGACGGTCTCGACCATGGAGCACACGGGCACGATCCGTTTGCCGGCATCGCGGGCGTTATCCAGCGCCTCCTTCAGCAGGATGGACGCCAGGCCTCGTCCGCCGAATGCCGGGTCGACGACGGTGTGGTAGAAAACCCGCTGGTCGCCGCGGTCCGCGAAGTCGGCGTGGCCGACCTTTTGACCGTCGACGGCGATGGTGTACGTCCGGTCCTCCGCCGTGACGGTGGTTTCGGCGCCGGTTTTATCGGTCGTCATGTGGATTCCTTTCCTGGTTGGTGCGTGGCCCCGATAACCCGCGACGGTACCGCGCGCGGTTTACCTGCCGGGAGGCCGCAACACCTTCATGGCCAGCCGCATGACGGGTTCGGGCACCCGGTCCTGCATGGACAGCGCGGTGTCGGCGGCGCGAGATCGCAATGGGGCGCCCCGACCGAAAATCCGGTTCAGCGGTCCACCCGACGGCTCGAGGACGACATGCAGTGGCGGGGTGCCGACCGACGCCCCGAGCGCGTTGGCGATGACCATCCGCTGGATCTCGCTGGTGCCCTCGAAGATGGTGTACAGCTTGGCATCTCGATACCACTTCTCGACCGGGTGGTCGGTGATGTAGCCCCAGCCGCCCAGGGTCTGTATGGCGCGCTCGGTGGCCTTTACCGCCACCTCACTGGCGGCCATCTTCGACATCGACCCCTCGCCCCGCTCGAAGGGGACGTTGTTGGCGGCCATCCACGACGCGCGCCAGGTCAGCAGCCGGGCGGCGTCGATCTGCGTGGCCAGCTCCGCCAACGGAAACGCGATGCCTTGGTTGTCGATGATGGGTGCGCCGAACGCCTCGCGCTCGGTGGCATACGCCGTCGCGTATTCCAGAGCCGCGCGGGCGATCCCGATCGCCTGGGCCGCGACCATCGGGCGGGTCTGCTCGAAGGTGCCCAGGGTCGCCGAGCCCGAACGTTGTCCGCCGGCCACCAGCTCGCGAGCCTTGGCGAGCTTGTGCTCGAGTTTGTCTTGTCCGCCAAGCAGATTCGCGCCCGGGACCCGGACGTCGTTGAACAGCAACTCGGCGGTGTGAGACGCCCGGCAGCCCAGCTTGTCGAGCTTGCGCACCAGTTCCAGGCCGGGGGTGCCGCCAGGGACCACGAACAGGGCCTGGCCGCGATGACCCAACTCCTCGTCGACCACCGCATTGACCACATGCACGTTGGCGATGCCGCCATTGCCGATCCACATCTTGTGGCCGTTGATGATCCAGTCGTCGCCGTCACGGCGGGCGTAGGTGCGCAGATTGCGCACGTCGCTGCCGCCTTCCGGCTCGGAGATCGCGAGCGCCGCGAGCTTCAGATCGCCCGGGGTTCCGAAACATTCGGGCGCCCACTGCAGCATCTGCTCCGGCGATGCGGCCTGGCCGATAGCCGACAGCGCCAGCGCCGGCATGACGATCGCCAGGCCTATTCCGGCGCAGCCCCAGAAGAGTTCTTCCATGAACATCGGCAGCGACATACCTGTCGGGTCGCCGATCAAGTCGCGGTAGAACAACGGGCTGTAGAACCCGCATTCGGCGGCCTCCTCTAGGACCGGCCACGGAAATTCCTGCCGCTGGTCGTATTCGAGAGCCACCGGACGAATCACGGATTCGGAGAACTCGTGCGTGCGTCGGGCGAGGTCGTGTTGTGCTGCCGTTGGTGTCAGGTCGAACGTCATGGATGCGCCTTCGAGTCGACGGTCAGATGTCCCGTCGCGATCGACTACCCGGCCAACTGGGTGAACAAACGTTCACGCCCCCGGCGCGCCGTCAGGCGGCAGTGCGCGGGCCCACCTGCGCCATCGGCAGGTGCAGCACGACGGCGGGCGCCGGGATGACGTCGTGCTCGCGGCGCGTCAGCAGGTTTGCGTTCTCCGGCAGCTGCCGGGAGTTGATCTCGCCGTCTGCGATGCGGCGCAATATGTCGTGGGCGTGCGCGAGTTGATCGCGCTTGCGGTACTGGCCGCCGGGAAGCTTTACGCCGGCCCACACGCCGTATTCCTCGCGATGCTGGATCGCGTATTGGGCGCACCGGCGCTGCTGGGCCAGCGGGCAGCGGCGCAGGCACTGAATCCGGGCCTCGGTGGCGGACCGCTCGTAGGCACGCGCCTTAGCTGCGCCGTCGCCTTCGTCGTCGTCTGGGTAGCCGAACCACAGTTCCGGGTTGGCTGCACACGGGTTGCCCATCTCGGTCTCCTTGCTCCTTCAAAACGTATACAGAAGCGTATACACAACTAGGCCGCCAGCGCAAGAGAAACGTGATGGAAACGCATATCCGTTAAGCCTGGATCCTGGCTGTGTAATATCCGGCCTATGGCCGGAGCCTGTTGGTGAGCCGTGAATCGGCTGGTGCGGCCATTCGCGCGTTGCGCGAGTCGCATGACTGGTCATTAGCGGAGCTCGCCGCGGCGACGGGCGTCAGCATCATGGGGCTCAGCTACCTGGAACGCGGCGCCCGCAAGCCGCACAAAAGCACAGTTCAGAAGGTTGAGAACGGCCTGGGTCTGCCCCCCGGAACGTATTCTCGGTTGCTGGTGGCCGCCGATCCCGACGCCGAACTGGCCCGTTTGATCGCCGCGCAGCCGGCGGTGACCACGCCTGCGCGGCCCGCCGGGGCGGTGGTCGTCGACCGTCACAGCGACACAGAAGTGCTGGAAGGCTACGCCGAAGCACAGCTCGATGCCCTCAAATCAGTCATCGATAGATTGCCGGCGACGACATCAAACGAATATGAGACGTATATTCTCTCTGTGATCGCGCAGTGCGTGAAGGCGGAGATGCTCGCGGCCAGCTCGTGGCGGGTGGCGGTGAACGCGGGCGCGGATTCGACGGGCCGGCTGATGCAGCATTTAGAAGCACTCGAGGCGACGCGCACGGCGTTGCTCGAGCGGATGCCCGCCAGCTTGAGTGCCAAGTTCGACCGGGCGTGCGGGCAGTCGTCGTTACCTGACACGATCATCGCCGCATTGCTGGGTGTGAGCAGCGACGAGATGTGGGACATGCGCAACCGCGGGGTGATCCCCGCCGGTGCGCTCCCCCGCGTCCGGGCGTTCGCCGATGCGGTTGAGTCGACGACCGGCGACGAGGCGGAGGAGACCAGCGGCGGGGGGGACGAATGACCGAAAGCGACGTCGAGGCGTTGCGACGCGCTCACGAGTTGTTCGCCGGGGTGGGCCAGCCGCCGACGTTCGCGTCTGCGGACCGCGGCTGGCCGTCACGGCGCGCTGGTGACGTCAATAGCTTTGTGGGACAAGGTGATTACCAACGACGGGTGCAGCACAGCCGGGAAGCCCTGCTGTCGGCGGCACGTACGGACAACGCTGCCGCGCGCGTCATCGCCGGCGCGCACCAGGACCGGGCGCAGGCCCAGGCCCTGACCAAGGGCGTCCTCGACGAGGCCCGCGCCGACGCCGCCGCCCCCACCACGCCGATGGCCCAGCGGGAGGCGATGCGCCGTCGTGCCGCGCGGCTGCGCGCACAGCGCACCCACGTCTTAATCGCCAGGCTGCACGCCCGGCGCCGGTCGGCGGCGCTGCGGGCGCTGCGTTATCGGATGCTGCACCACCGCGGTCCGGGATTGACCGGCCTGGCCGTGCCGAACGGGCGCGCCGGGCTCGCGGTGCGCGCGGCGCTATCGAGGCTGGGCCGGCCGTATGTCTGGGGCGCGACCGGGCCCGACCAGTTCGACTGCTCCGGCCTGGTCCAATGGGCCTACGCGCAGGCCGGCATTCACCTGGACCGGACGACGTATCAGCAGATCAACGACGGGATCCCGGTGGCGCCCGCCCAGGTCCGGCCGGGTGACCTGGTCTTCCCGCACGCTGGCCACGTGCAGATGGCCATCGGCAACGGCCTCGTCGTCGAAGCGCCCTACTCGGGTGCCTCGGTGCGGATCAGTCACCTGGGCAGCAACATTGCGATTCGACGGCCGATATGAGTGGCAAAAAGACCGCCCGCCGCGTCGGCACGATGATTAGGTGAACGGATGTCGGAACAAGCTGGACCCTCGCTAGAGGCCATTCAGGCGCGACAGTCGGCGCTGGCGAGCCAACACGGCTCGGTCGCCGACGCCGATCGCGTGCTGGCCGAAGTGGTTGCCAGCGCTCACGCAGCGATCCGCGACAGCATCCGGCGCCTGGACGCGATCGCCGACGAGATCGACCGCGCCGCTCCGGGTCAGGCCCACCTCGCGGTGGATACGCCCTTGGGGGCGCGGGAGTTTCAGAAATTCCTGCTTGCCAAACAGCGCGAGATCGCCGCCGTCGTGGCGGATGCCCACGAGCTGGACGGCGCGAAAGCGGCTGTGCTGGAAAGCCTCCGGGAGCAGTACGCCGCCCCGGGCGGTTAACCGGACGGCGGGCGGGCGGTTACCCACACCCCCACCGACGTGAATTGTCGGCAGGCATCGACGGCACTACTGTCGGCCGGCATGGAGGGGTTGCGACACCGCCCGTACGGGGGCGGCGGGGTGTTCGTCTAGCTGATGTCGACGTATGACGAGTTGCTCGGCACGGTCAAAGTGGTGCGGGACCGCACCGGTGATCCGAACGCGTGGCAAGCCGGACTGACCCCGACTGAGCTGACGGCCGTGGTCACCCCGACCACCCGTTCCGAAGACCTCGCCGCGATCTTGGCCAAGATCCGCCGCCAACATCCCGACCTCTTCGACGCCCGGGCCATGCCGGCCGGGCCCGGCCCGTCGAACCGTTCCGAGGGTGCAGCCGCCGAAGCCATAGCGGGCGCCGAAGCGGCTCTATCGCAACAGAATTCGGCGAGCTCGCAGCTCGACCTCCAGGTGGTCTCTGCGATCATGAATGCCCACCTGAAGACCGTCGAGGGCGCCGACGCGCTGACCGAGTTGCAGCGCGAAACCGAGGCGGCGGTCCAGGCGCGATCGGATCTGGACACCCCGGTGGGCGCGCGGGATTTTCAGCGGTTCCTCATCGGCAAGCTTCGAGACATCCGCGCCGTGGTGATTAATGCGAGCCTGGACGACACGTCGAAGTCGGCACTGATGGCCGCGTGGACGTCGCTGTACGACGCCTCGAAGGGCATGCCCGGCGAGACCCGGCCCGCAGCGGCGACTGCGAATGCCGAACCGGCGGGCGCCGCCGCGGTGCCGGCTGCCGACGCCGGAGCCGACCCCCTGCTGGATTCGCTGCTGGCGGACGACCCGGGGCTGCTCGGCGGGGATCCGGGGCCGGACCCGGTTATGTCCTCCCCCGCGCCGCCCGGCCTGCCCAATTCGGGGGCGGCGCCGCTGCCCGGGGGGAGCGCGTTGCCGGGTTCGTTGGCCGGCTGGGGCCCGCCGGGCGGCCTGCCGCTGCCGGCACTGCAGCAGGGCGGCGATCCGGCCCTGACGGGTCTGGACGATGGGCTGTCCGATGCCGAAAATCCGGGCGCAGACGACGAAGCCGCCGCGGACGAACTCGACCACGACAAGGAACGCGACGAGGACGCGTCGGCCGACAGCGGCCCACCGCCGTCGGGTCCGACGACGGTGACCCTGCCCAACGGCGAGACGGTGACCGCCGCCAGCCCGCAGTTAGCCGCGGCCATCAAGGCCGCCGCCGGCGGTACGCCGATCGCGGATGCCTTCGGCCAGCAGGGAATCACCATTCCGGCGCCGGGAACCGCGGTCAGCAATCCGGTCGACGCGGTGCAGGTCATACCCGGAGACATCGGCATCTTCACCGATCGGCATGCGCTTGCTCTCGGCCACGACAAGGCTCTGCTCGATGGGCAGATTCAGCACATCGCCACCGTAAGCGGCCCGAGCTTTCTAGGCTGGGAGCATCCGCCGTCGGGGCAGACAGCGACCGAGCCGGCCCGGACCGGCACACCGACACCGACCCGGCCGGCGAGCACGCCGACCACCGAACAATAGTGATCTCGCCGGCCCGTCCGGCGTCGCACGAAGAGGAGACAGCGGATGGCTGACCGAATCCACGTGGTGCCCGCGCACTTACGTAATGCCGCTGCGCACCATCAGGAGACCTCCGACTACCTGCGCACCATCCCGTCGTCGCACGGGGCCATCCAGGAGAGCCTGGACTCACTGGGTCCGATCTTCGGCGAGCTTCGCGACGCGGGGCGGGATTTGCTCGAGCTGAGACGGCAGTGCTACCAGCAACAAGCCGAGGACCACGCCGACATGGCGCACAAGCTGCACGTGTCGGCGGCGGTATGGGACCAGCACGAGGAAGATGCCACGGGCCAGTTCGGCGGCATCGTCGACGGCGGTCGATGACCGAAGCCAATCCCGCCTTCGACACCGTTCACCCAAGTGGACACATCCTGGTCCGCTCGTGCCGCGGCGGGTACATGCACAGCGTTGCGCTCAGTGAAGAGGCGTTGGACACCGACGCCGTGACCCTGGCCCAGGGCATTTTGTTGACCGCCGACGTGTCGTGGCTCAAAGCGCTGCTGGAGATTCGGGACGAAATCGTGTCCGCCGGGCATACCCCGTCCGCCGAGGTACCGACCTCACGCGACCTGGATGCCGCCATCGAGAAGCTGCTGGCGCATAAATTACGCCGACGGGATTGAACCGACGGGACTAGAGCAGCCACCTCTTAGCGGCGTCGGGATCGGGCGCGATGTCCGTCGGCGGCTCGATCGGGTTGGCGCCGAACAACTCTCGCGCGCGGCCGAGCAGAGCGCGGACCTCGTCCAGTTGCTGCTGCAGCGCCGAATCTGCCATGACCCCACGCTACCCAGGCCGTCGAGGCCGCACAATTCACTCTCGGGAGATAACTCGTCGCCGATGTCGGTACGCTGAACCGGTGGCGATCTTCGGTCGGAATGCGGCGCGCCGGCGCCTCCGGAGAGCTACCCGGGAATCATTGGCGGCGCCGGCCTTCACCTCTCCCATCGATTGCACCCCGTGGGTGATCGGTGGGCTTTGGCCTGCCGAGCTGTCGACGATCACCGACGAAAACGCCGCCGACGCACAGCATCTCAGGGATGACCTGCACCGGATTGCCGGCAGGACCAACGACGAGCTGAAGATCATCAAGCGCGCCGGATTGGATGATGCGGCCCGGCATGCCGCGGAGGTTCGAGCCATCGACGAGGCCCGATCCCACGCGGCGCGGCGAATCGAATCGGCGCTGCGTCATCTGCACGCGGTGAAGGCTTCGGCCCGCCCCGAACAGCCGCAATACCCGCACACGCAGCCGCCGGGGCGCTTCACCGCCAGCGGCGAAAAGACGCGGGTCATGCCCGGCGGTCGCCCGCAGACGCCGGGGCCTTTCACCGCCAGCGGCGAAAAGACGCGAGTCATGCCGGGCCCTCGCGTGCAGCGGCCGCCCTTCGCTCGTCCGGAGCCGCCACCACCGGTCCGTTGGGACCCGCCACCACCTGTTCGTTCGGAGCGGCCTCCCGCGGTCGGGGCACGATCGGAGGACAAGACGGAGATCATCCCGGTTGTCCCCGCGGTCGAGCCCGCTGCCGAGGAGTTCGCCGCCGCCGAGTTGGAGCCGGTGATCGATGTTCCGGTCGAGGCCTACGTGGATGAAGACGAGGACGCCTCGAGCGGCCGGCATCGGGTTGACGGTGACGAGGTCGACGCCGCCGAGGAGACCGCGGTCATGCCGGCACTTTCGGCCGAGGTGGTTGACGTCGAGCCCGAGACCACGCAGTTTTTCGTCTCGGTCGACGAGGCCGACGACGAGGCCGATCAAGAGGAGGACGCGGGCGGCCGGCATCGGGTTGACGGTGACGAGGACGCCGCCGTTGAACCCGCCGACGCGCCGGAATTTTCGGCCGAGGTGGTTGACGTCGAGCCCGAGACCACGCAGTTCTTCGTCGGGCCCGATGAGGCCGCCGAACCCGCGGTCGTCCCCGAAGCCGAGCCGGCCGCCGCAGAACCAGACGTCGCCTTGGCGCCAGAGCCAGAGCCAGAGCCAGAGCCGGAACCAGTGGACCTGGAGCCGGAACCCGAGCCGGAGCCGGAACCAGTGGACCTGGAGCCGGAACCCGAGCCGGAGCCAGAGCCAGAACCCGAGCCGGAGCCGGAACCAGAGCCGGAGGCCCCCGTTGCCCCGGCCAACGCCGAATCCGACAGCGAACGGCTGCAGCGGCTGCTTGCCTTCGTGGTCCGGCAAGAACCGCAGCTGAACTGGGCGGTCGGCGATCGCCCGGACGGCACCACCATCCTGGTCACCGACCTCGCCCACGGCTGGGTGCCCTCGGGCATCGCGGTTCCGGCGGGCGTGCGGCTGCTGGAACCGGGGCGGCGCGGCCGCAGGCTGTCAGCGCTCCTCGGCGAGACGACGCGCGCGGTGACCTATACGCCGGGCGATCCGGTGGGACGGGCGATCGACTTCGCGCCGACCGAGGCTTCGGTGCAGGGCCGCGAACTGCCCGCGGTGGACGATCTGGGTTGGGAGCTCGGTCGCCTCACCCACTGGCGCGACGGGCTGCCGCGACTCGTCCACACGTTGGCCAAGGCCGCCGCGGCTGGCACCGGCGTCGTCGAGGAAGAAGCCGACCTGCTGCGCGTGCACCTCGATACCGCGCGGTATCAGGTGCTGACGCAATATCCGGACGTGGACCCCGCACTCTTGCTCAACTGCCTGCTGCTGGCCGCCACCGAGAGCAGCGTCGCCGGCGACCAGGTGTCGGCGAACTACCACTTCGCCTGGTTCCAAAAGCTCGACGAACCGCCGGCCAGCCAGTGGACCGCGGAATCATGACGCGGGTTCAAAAATAACTGTCAATCCATGAATTGACGCTGGTTGGAGCGCTCGATGATACTGACATCGTGTCGGGATCGGGCGGTCGCGCGAATCTGAGCGACAAGGATCTCGTCGAAGCTGTGTTACGTGAGCTGAGCGAGGCAGCCGACAAGTGGGAAGCCCTTGTCGCGCAGGCCGAGACGATCACCTACAGCGTGGACATGGGGGATATACGGGCGGTGGCGAATTCGGACGGCAAGTTGGTCGAGTTGGCGTTGCATCCAAGTGTGATGACCGGCTACGCCCACGCAGAGTTGGCTGACAGATTGAACGTCGCGATCGCGGCGCTCCGCGAAGAGGCAGAAGCCGAGAACCAGGCAAGGTACGGCGGCGATCTGCATTGACATCGGAGTCGGTGCCACACACCCGCATCGACCGCCGAAAGGAGAATGACTGTGCCACTCAATCTGTCCAACCGGGATCAGAACTCGGGGCACCTGTTTTACAACCGGCGGTTGCGGGCCGCGATCACCCGGTTTTCGGTCCGGATGAAGCACGACGACCGCAAGCAGCAGGCGGCGGTGGCGCTGTCGATCGTGCTCGTCGTCATCGGCATCGGCTGGATGGCGCTGTTGCACTTCATGAAGCCCGCGGGCCTGGTCGGTGGGTCGTCGATCATCGGCGACCGTGACACGGGTGCGATCTACGCGAAGATCAACGGGCGCCTCTACCCCGCGCTCAACCTGACGTCGGCGCGCCTGGTCGTCGGCACCGCCTCCGCCCCGGCCTGGGTCAAGGCGAGCGAGATCGCGAAGTACCCGACCGGACCGATGATCGGAATCCCGGGTGCGCCCGATAGCCTGCCGATCACGCAGAGCTCGGTATCGTCCTGGGCGGTCTGCGACACCGCGGCCACCCGCGGCAGCGGAACCGCTCCCCTGGTGACCTCGATCGCCGGTCAGCTTTCGCCGGAGGGTAGATCGGCGCCGATGGGGCCGGCGCAAGCCATCCTCGCCACCCACAAGGGCGCGACCTACGTGATCTGGCACGGGCAGCGGTCCCGCATCGACCCGACCGACCGATCGGTCACCTTCAACCTCGGGCTCGACCCCGGTGTCACCTACCCGATCGCAATCTCCAACGCCCTGTTCGACGCGATGCCGTCGACGGAACCCATTGTGCTGCCCGTGATTCCGGCACGCGGGACGCCGTCTCGCCTGATACCGGGCGCGATGGTCGGCAGCGTGCTGGAAACGCGCAACGCCAGCGGAGCCGTCAACGGGTTCTACGTGCTGCTGCCCGACGGCGTGCAGAAGATCACCAGCTTCGTCGCCGACCTGCTGCGTACCGCGAATTCGGAGGGTACGACCACACCGGCGCTGATCGCCCCGGACAAGCTGATTCAGATCCCGGTGATCGACGTGCTCGACGTGGACTATTACCCGTCCGGGAAGATGGAATTCGTCGACACGTCGGCGAATCCGACCACCTGCGTGGGATGGGACAAGCAATCCGGTGACCCGCAGGCCCGGATCACCGTGTTCACCGGCCACGGGCTGCCCGTCTCGATCGGCATGGAATCGCACCTCGTGCGCCTGGTCCGCGACGACCGTGATGTCAATTCGGCTGAGGCACAACAGACTTTGATGCTTCCGGGCGCCGCGAATTTCGTGACGACGACCAGCGGCGTGGCTACCGCGGACAGTCGAGAGAGCCTGTATTGGCTTTCGCCGCAAGGGGTTCGGTTCGGAATCCAGTCGGATCATTCCACCCTGAAGGCGCTGGGGTTGGACCCGCGGCAGGCCGTGCAGGCACCCTGGCCGATCGTGCGCACCTTTGCACCCGGCCCGGCGATAGGCCGCGACGCCGCCCTAGTGGCGCGTGACGCGGTCACCGGAGGCGGTGCGGTGGCGCCCGTTCCCGACAACACCGAAATCGGGGGGTAGAGATGTCCAAGCGAGGTTTCGTTCGCGGCATGCGCAAGCCGCCGCCGAGCGTTCCGCCGGTGCGTATCGCGGTGGCCGCGCCGCTGGCCCTGCCCGAACGCGAGCCCCGCAACATCCTGGTGATGATCGCGCTTCCGGCGCTGCTGGTCGGAATCATCGGCACCCTCGTGGTGATGTATGCGTCGGGCATCCGATCGCTGCAGTCCGGGTTTTTCCCGATGATCGGCCTGGTCGGGTTCGGCACGCTGATGTTCAGCGGGCGCTTCGGGCGGGGCCGCCGGATCAGCTGGGGCGAACAGGAAAAGCAGCGCCGCACCTACCTCCGCCAACTCGACGACGACCGTGACGAGGTGCAGCACGCCGCCCAACAGCAGCGCCGAAGCCAGCTTTTCCTGCACGGCGATCCGCAGAAGCTGGACACCGTCATCGGCGGCCCGCGGATGTGGGAGCGACGCGGCGCCGACCCGGACTTCCTGGACGTCCGCTTGGGCATCGGCATTCAGCAGGCCAGCGAGTCGGCGGTGTCGCTGCAGTGGCCCGACGTCCCGATCGGCGAAGAGCTCGAGCCCGTAACCGGCGGTGCGCTAAGGGATTTCATCCTCGAACAGAGCAAGATCCGCGGCATCGGCAAGGTGCTGAGCCTGCGGTCGAAGCCCGGCTTCAGCTTCATCGGCGACGATCCCGGCGAACTGCACAGCTTCGCGCGCTCGGTGCTGTGCTCCCTCGCGGTTTACCACAGCCCCGGGGATCTCAAGCTGATGGTGGTTACCCGGCATCCCGAGCTGTGGTCGTGGCTGGTGTGGCTGCCGCACAACCAGCACGACGAGATGTTCGACGCGTGCGGGCTGCGCCGCCTGGTGTTCACGTCGCCGACCGAACTCGAGGAGGCGCTGGACTCCGAGCTGCACCGCAAGGGCCGGGGACCGTGGACGCCCCCGGTGGGTACGAGTCCCACCTCTATGCCGTCGCCGATGGAATCGCCGGCCGGGCTGGCGCTCGGCCCGCACTGGGTGATCGTCGACGACAACGTCGGCACGCCCGAGCAGTGGGAGGGCGTGACCGGACAGAAGGGTATGGCCGGCATCACCGTGCTGCGGCTGGCGACCCGGGCCGGGGTGGGCGTCGGATTCGCCGACGAGGGTGAACGTTTCGCGCTGCGTGAAGGCCGGCTCACCCATCGCGGCACGTTCTACGCCGTGGCCGACATGCTCGCCGAGAGCACCGCCAGCCGCTATGCGCGGGCGATCGCCCGCTGGTCTCCGATGAGCGCCGGGGAGCTGTCGGAGACCGACAGTCAGGGCGGGGAACTGCTGCGGGCGCTGGGAATCAACGACCCGCGGGAACTCGACGTCGACAGGCTCTGGGGCGAAAGCCGCGGGCGCGGCGACTCGAAGTGGGCGATGGTCCCCGTCGGCGTCAGGCAAGGCGGGGAGCTGCAATACGTCATCTTGCGCGCCAAGGACTTTGGTGGTTTCGGATTCCACTCGGTGGTGATCGGTACGTCCGGTTCGGGAAAGTCCGAATACTTCTTGTCGTTGTGCAGCGGGATCGCGCTGACCCACTCCCCCGAGACGTTCATCGTGATCTTCGTCGACATGAAGTTCGAATCGGCGGCCCAGGACTTGCAGGGCTTCCCGCACGTCGCGGGCTCGCTGTCCAACCTCGGTAAGGACGACAGGCACCTGGCCGAACGGATGCGCAAGGCCGTCAACGGTGAGATCGCCCGCCGCTACCGGCTTTTCAACAAGGCCGGCGCGCGCGATGCCAACGAGTATGAGGAAATGCGGCTCGCCGGACGGGATCTGGAGCCGGTGCCGATCCTGCTGGTGATCATCGACGAGTACCTCGAGCTGTTCATCCACCACCCCGAGTGGATCGACCTGGTGATCCACATCGGGCAGGAGGGCCGCGGCTGTAACGTCTTCTTCACCCTGGGCGGTCAGCGGCTGGATCTGTCGTCGCTCAGTAAAGCCAAGAGCAACATCGCCTTTCGCGTCGCGCTGCGGGCCGAGACGGCGGAGGACTCCCGCGACGTGATCGGCAGCGACGCCGCCCTGCACCTCCCCTCCAAGGAAAACGGCTACGCGCTGCTCAAGGTCGGCCCGCGCGACATCGAACAGTTCCGGTGCTTCTACGTGTCGGCTCCCTTCGTGGTGCCCAAGCGGGTGGTCAACGTCGACAAGACGGTGGACGTGAGCTTTTCGCAGCCGCGGGCGTTCACCTGGGCGTACCAGCCACTCAGCGAGGCCGACAGCGACGCCCTGGCCGTCGCCGACGAGCCCGACGAGCCCGACGAGTTCCTCTTCCACCCCGACGGCTTCCGTAAGAAGAAACTCGTCGACGTCATCCGCGAATCGCTGCTGGCACACCCGGCACGCCCGCCGCACCAAATCTGGCTTCCACCACTGGAAGTCAGCCAGACGATGGACGCATTGGTGGGCGCCTGGCGGGGCAAGCCGTGGTACGAGGACTACGGCCAGAATCCCGGGCTGATATTCCCGGTCGCCGTGGTCGACATCCCCGAAGAGCACGCCCAACGCGTGCATTTCATGGACGTCGAGATGGACAACATCATGGTGGTTGCGACCGCCCAGCGCGGTAAGTCCACCACCCTGATGTCGCTGATGGTCTCGGCGGCGCTGATGTACCGGCCCGAGCGGGTCACGTTTTTCTGTATCGGGGCGTCGCTGTACCCGGTCGAAGAGCTGCCACACGTCGCGTCGGTGGTCAGCCAGACCGACGCCGAGGGAGTCTCGCGCACCGTCGCGGCGATCGAGGCGCTGATCCTCGCTCGCGAGGCGGCGTTCAAGCAGTACCAAATCGACGTCTCCGAATTCCGGGAGCGGCGGTTCGGCACCGAGCGCGAGGGCGGCACCGATCCCAACGACAAGTTCGGCGACGTCTTCCTCGTCGTCGACAACTTCAGTGACCTCTACGACAAGGACCCGCCGACGGGCGACCGACTGGTGTCGATCGCGCGCCAGGGCCTGTCCTACGGCGTGCACATCATGACCACCGCCACGGCGTGGCTGGTCGGTCAAAAACAGCAGCTGGTCAACGTGTCGAACGCCCGCATCCAGCTGCGGCTGAGCAATCCGGACGAAACCCAGATGGGTGAGGGCTTCGAGCGGCGCAAAGCCGCCCGCAACACCCTGGACCGGCCCGGGTTCGGGGTCACCCGGGAGGGCCACGAGTTGCTGATCGGGGTTCCGGAGATCACCGCCGCCAACGGGGACCGTGTTGCGACCCGCGGGATCGGTGCGGTCATCGCCGAGGTGACCGGTGCCGGGCGGCTGGAGCGGCTGGCGCGACTGCCCGAACGTGTCGCCCTCGCCCAGGTCTTCGCCGCCTTCGCCGCGAGCGAGCCGGCGTCCGACCCCCTCAACATCCCGTTTGCGATCGGCGAAAGCGCTTTGCAGCCAACCTATTTGCCGACTCGAGCGGTGCCCAACATGTTGGTGCTGGGCCGGCAGGCGTGCGGCAAGACCACGACCTTGGCGGCGTTCGGGCAGTCGATCATGAGGCATCTGACTCCCGAGCAGGCGCAGATCACGATCATCGACCCGAAGACGTCGTTGATCGGCAAGATGCAGGGGCCGCACGTGCGTGCCTACGCCTACACGGCCGACGACATCGACGCGGTGGTCGAGAGCCTGGCCGAGGTCCTGCGCGATCGGCTGCCACCGTCGGGTCTGAGCCAGGAGGAGCTGATGCAGCGCAGCACGTGGGAGGGTCCGCATCATTTCGTACTGATCGACGACGAGCAGGAGCTCCGCCCGCACGGGGTCATCGGCAAGGTCGCGGCGACCGCGCCGTTATGGGGATTGATGGAACGCAGCCGCGAGATCGGGCTGCACGTGATTGCGTCCCGCCTTCCCGGAAACTGGGCCGGCGTCTCGGTGACCAATCCATTCCTGCAGAAGATGACCAGTTCGAGGGCGCCGACGTTATTCATGGACAACGACCCGGCCGCGGTGAAGGTGTTCGGCCGGGTGAGTTCGCAGCAACTTCCGCCGGGCCGTGGCCTGCTGGTCACCACCGACGGCGCGATGGAAGGTGTGCTGGTCGGAGACACCAAAGAGGCCGAGTAGCCCACTCCGGCCGGGACCGGATAAAGGTGATTCGACACCTTTCCGTGACCGCCTTAGAATCGAGAAATTCCGCGGATTCTCTTGCGGAAAACAACTGGGGTGGGAAGTTCGGCAAACGGGTATTCCCCTGTAGCTGTGACTGGCAATGTGAATCACGGAGGGCAAAATGGGCGGGCTGTATCAAATGGGTTCAGAGGCGGTCGACCTGTCGTCGACTGCCGAAACGGGCATCAGCGAGGAGATGGCGGCCACCACGGCGGCCGGCAGCGCGGCGCTCACCGGCGTGCTGCCGATGGCACCCGACGCCGACTCGGTGGAGTTCGCGGTCGCGCTGAACGCCGCGGGGGCGGCCTACCTGGCCACCGCGACCGAGCACGCCGGGCAGCGCGCCGGGTTCGCCGGCGCACAGGGCCTGGCGTCCGTCTCGAATGTCGCGTCCGACGCGGCGGGCTCTATCGCTTCAGCCCTATAACCGGCCACCATGGCTGATCCGAGGTTCAACGGTCCACCCGAGATCGTCGCTTCGATCTTCGAGGCGGGAAACCCCGCATCCGTGCTGGCCAACAACGCCGTGTGGGTGACGGAGACCGCGAACAAGGAAATCGCCGCAGGCCTTTCCACGGTCAATGCCTTCGCCACTGCCGCGCAGTGGCAGGGCATGGGCGGGGTTGCGTCGATGGCCACCAGCACCGGCCTCAACGTGGGACTGCACACGCTGGTGGGCTGGACGGCCCACAAGATCGGCGTCACGACGGCAGCCGTCGAAGCCTTCACGCTCGCGCGGTCGTCGGTCATCCCGTCGGTAGTGTCCGTCACCAACCGGATGGAGACGGTGGTGCTGTACAACACCAACTTCATCGGGCAGAACACGCCCGCGATCGCCGAGCGGGAACACGAGTATTACCTCGAGCACTGGCCGCAGAACTCGACCGTCGGCTGGGCTTACGCCAGCGCGTTGGCCGCGCTCGTCGCGGCGCTGGCGGTTCCGCCGCCCCTCGCTCCGATGGGTGCCTCCCCCGCCGCCCCGGCGAGCGCGGCCGCGGCGGTGGGCCAGGCGGCGGCGCAGGGCGGCATGAACGGCGCGATGCAGGCCGGCAGCCAGGCGACGCAGGGCGCCGGGCAGGCGGCCGCGGCTCCCGCCGAGGGCGGCAGCCAGATGAGCTCGATGATGCAGATGCCCATGCAGATGATGCAGAGCGTGATGGAGCCCATGCAGTCGGTGCTCAAGGCGCCGATGGAGGCGTTCCAGGGTCTCGGCCAGATGCCGATGCAGATGATGCAGTCGATGGGCGGGCTGTTCTCCGGTGCGGGCGGCGGCAATGCCGGCGCGGCCGGTGCCGCCGCCGAGCCGCTGCTGGCCGGGGCCGGTGGTGCGGGGTGTTGGCGGGGTCGGGAACATCGCCAGCAGCGGGGTCGGCCTCACCAGCTACACGCGCCCCACCAGCAGCTTCGAGCCGGAGATGGCGGGCAGGCCAACCGGGCTGCGCGCAGGCGTGCTCAACGCCGCCGAAGTACGCGGACCGACGGCCACAACCGGCACGGGCGGATCGCCGATGCCGATGTCGCCGGCCGGCATGCTGGGGCACGGCAAGGAGGGCGCCGCCGACAAGGACGTCGCCCGCGCCCGCGTGGTCGTGGGAGCCGACCGGGGCGACGAGGCGTAGCGCCCTCAGCGGTCAGCGGCCCGGACCGGGTGGACCGGCGAAGGCCTGCGCGATGTGCAACCAGCGCTGCGCGTCGGCGCCCGACGCGGTGATGTCGACCGCGTCCAGCGGCCGCCGCTGGGTTACCAGGAAGCAGAAGTCCTCGGCGCTGCCGCTGATTCGCTGGGCGGCGTCGGGTGGACCCCACGTCCAGGTGTCGCCGCCGGGTCCCCGCAGCTCGACCAGAAACGGCTCGGCCGGCGGCGTCAACTTGTTGATGGTGAACGCGAAATCGCGAGTGCGCACGCCGATGTGGGCGATCGAGCGCAGCCGCTCGGTGGCCGGACGCCTGACTCCGAGCGCATCGGCAACGTCGAGTCCGTGCGCCCATGTCTCCATCAACCGCGCGGTCGCCATCGACGTCGCGCTCATCGGCGGCCCGAACCACGGCAGCTTCCGGCCGTCGTCGACCGCGAGGAGCTCGTCGTGCAGCCGCCCTCGGGTGACCCGCCATTCGTTCAGCACCTCGGGCGCGGGTTTGGCGGCCAACTCCGCGGCCCCGGCGTCGACGAAGCCGTCGGTGTCCTGCAGCGCGGCGGCCAACATCTCGTTGAACGCCGGCTCGTCGGTGACCGCCGCGAGCGCGGCCCGGTCGGTCCACAACAGATGCCCGATCTGGTGGGCGATCGTCCAGCCCGGGGCCGGCGTCGGATCAGCCCAACGGTCGGCATCCAGCGGCGCCACCAACGCGTCGAGGTCATCGCTTTCGGCCCGCAGCTCCGCTACGAAAGGACCGGGATTCGCCATCTTTGCCTCCTAGCGCACCGTGACGGGTTGGCCGCGACGGCCGAGGACGCTGTGCACGACCAGCCCGACGAGATACAGCGCCGAAGCGAACACGACGAACGCGGGCGCATAGCCGTCGGCCGGAATCAGCGCCGCGGCAACGGAATTGGCGACGATGAACGAGACCCAGAACAGCGCGTCCTGGACCGCGAACACGTGCCCGCGCAGCGCGTCGTCGACATCCATCTGCATCGCCGAGTCGGCGCACAGTTTGATCATCTGGCCCGTGACGCCGAGGAAGAAGCTGCACCCCACCATGACGGGGACCATCAGCCCGGCCCCGGCCAGCTCGATCACCGCCGCCCCCATCAGCGCGCCGTTCGCCGCCGCGTAGCGGCCCCAGCGCCGCACGGTAGGCGGGGTCAGCAGGTTGGACAGGAAGGAACCCAGCCCGGACGCGGCGAAGAACAGCAGGGCGATCCCCAGGCCGCCCGCCGCAGGATCCTTGACGCGGTGCGCGAGTAGCAACAGCAACAGCGAGTTGATTCCGACGACCATGCGGTGGGCGGCCAATGCGGACAGGGCGGCGGCGACGGTCGGCGTGCGCACGATGGTGCGGGCCCCGTGCATCCACCCGGTGATCACCGCGTACATCGCCGAACCGTGGATCGCGCGGCGGCTGTCGTCGGGGCCGAGCACCCGCGGGCCGAACCGCAGCGACAGCAGCAAGGCGATCGTTATCGGGACCACCGTCAGGAAGATGATGACCGCGGCGCCCTTGTCTCCCCCGCCGACGAAGAAGCGCGGCAGCAGCATGAAGTTGGCGCCGATAAACGCGGCGATCGCGCCGGACGCGGTGGCCACCGAGTTCATCGTGACGACCTGTTCGCGCGGCACCACGTGGGGCAGTGACGCCGACAGGCCGGAGGCCACGAAGCGGGCCAGGCCGTTGGCGAGCAGCGCCCCCAGCAGCAGCGGGATTTCGCCGGCGCGGATCGCCAAAATCGTTCCGATCACGGCGATCAGGGCCAGCCGGCTCAGATTCGCGCCGACCAGCACCCAGCGTCGGTCCCAGCGGTCCATCATCGCCCCGGCGAACGGGCCCAGCAGCGAGTAGGGCAAGAACAACACCGCGAAGGCGCGCGCGATCGACGCGGGGTCGGCCGCCCGGTCGGGGTTGAACAGCAGCGCCCCGGCCACCGTCGCCTGGAACATGCCGTCGCCGAACTGACTCGCCATGCGCAGCTGCATCAGCCGCCAGAAATCGGGCATGCTGCGCACCGACCGCCACAGCTCGACGGGTGCACGCATTTGCATCCGGGCTTGAAACAAAAGGACCGACTTCCAACGATTGGGCTGGGGCGCGGGCCGTCTCCCTCGACGCCGCTGTACCAACAGTACAAATGTTGCTACGGCGGACCTATTTTCCCCGGGTCATGCAGCGGGAGTGCGATGATGGTCGGATGCCGCCGTCCGAAGATCCCGAGGACTCTGTCGCACCCGCCGCGCAGCGGGTGCGCGCGGGCACCTTGCTGCTGGCCAACACCGATCTTCTCGAACCGACGTTCCGGCGCAGCGTCATCTACATCGTCGAGCACAACGACGGCGGCACGCTCGGCGTGGTGCTCAACCGGTCCAGCGAGACCGCGGTCTACAACGTGCTGCCGCAGTGGGCGCAGCTGACGGCCAAGCCGAAGACCATGTTCATCGGCGGGCCGGTGAAGCGCGATGCGGCCCTGTGCTTGGCGACCTTGCGCGTCGGCTCCGACCCGCAGGGCGTACCGGGTCTGCGGCATGTCGCCGGACGGATCGTGATGGTCGACCTGGATGCCGAGCCCGACCTGATCTCCCCACTGGTCGAGGGCGTGCGGATCTTCGCGGGATATTCGGGCTGGACCATCGGTCAGCTCGAGGGCGAGATCGAGCGCGACGACTGGATTGTCTTGTCGGCGTTGCCTTCTGATGTCCTGGTTGGCCCGAAGTCCGACCTGTGGGGGCAGGTGCTGCGCCGTCAGCCGCTGCCGTTGTCGTTGCTTGCCACCCACCCGATCGACGTCAGCCGGAACTAGCGTTCCTCCCCCACCCCGCCGCGTCGGCCCGCCGCCCGAGCCTGCTGGCGATCGTCGCGCAGACGACGAGCTGGATCTGGTGGAAGATCATCAGCGGCAACATGGTCAGCCCCACCGTGGCGGCGGGGAAGAACACCAACGCCATCGGCAGGCCGGACGCCAGGCTCTTCTTCGAGCCGCAGAACAGCAACACGATCGCGTCGCCCCGCTCCAGCCGGCCCACCCGGCCGGTGAAGGTGGTGGCGGCCAGCACCACCGCCAGCAATGCCGTGGCGACGATCGACACCCGGATCAACTGCCGCACATCGACACTGCCCCAAATGCCCTCCACCACGCCCATCGAGAACGCCGTGTACACCACCAACAGGATGGAGCCGCGGTCGACGATTTTGAGCAGCGCCGCGTGCCGGGTGATCAGCCCGCCGATCGCCGGCCGCAGCAGCTGACCGACCCCGAACGGCAGCACCAGCTGCAGCATGATGTCGCGGATGGCGGTGCCGTCAACGTGGACCGCGCCGCTGGTGTTCATCAGCAGCACCACCAGCAGCGGCGTCAGCACCACCCCGAGGATGTTGGACAGCGACGCGCTGACGATCGCGGCCGAGACATGGCCCCGCGCAATCGACGTGAACGCGATGGACGACTGCACGGTCGAGGGCACCAGGCACAAGAACAGCACGCCGTTGTACAGGTCTGGGGTCAGGACCGACGGCACCAACACCCGAGCGGCCAAGCCCAGCACCGGAAAGACCGCGAACGTCGTGGCCAACACCAGCAGGTGTAAGCGCCACTGCCGCACGCCCTGCCATGCCTGCTGCGGCGAGAGCCGGGCGCCGTACAGGAAGAACAGCAGCGCGATGGCGGACTTGGCGGCGAGTGACACGATCTCCGCGGCGTGGCCGTGGGCGGGGAGTAGGGCGGCAATGGCCACCGTCGCAGCCAGGGCCAGCAGAAATGCGTCGAAAATTGCCGCGAACCGCCGCATCATGACGGGCCGGCCACGTCCTTGCGCGGGCTCAGTGGCAAGTCTGTGTGCAGCCGGCGCAGGCAACCGCGCACCCGGCCGTCGCGCCTGCTGCTTCGCGGCGCAGCGCAAAGCGCGCGCTCTGCCACGAGCCGGCGGCCAGGGTGCCCAGCGCGCCGGCGACGCAGACGATAACCACCACCAGCGCGGTATGCGGGGACGCGGCGAGGGCCACCACACCGCCGGCCGCCAGCATGATCGCCGCGGCCAGCTGCGTCGGGGCCAGGGCGCGCAGCGCCAGCGCCGAGGTGTCGGCGACCTGGCTGCGGGAAAGCGACCAGGTTCCGAATCCGGCGGAAGCCACCGCCGTACACATGCACAGCACGCCCGCGATCACCATGGGCTCACAATACGAGGCGTGCCTGCGGTGTGCGCGCCGGGCCGATGCGGCCTGGGGACGGCGAGAGTCAGCGCCCGGTGATGCTGGTGAAGTTCGGCAGCGGGGGCAGGCCGGGTACCAGCGCCAACAGGTTCGGCGCGGGCTGGGCCTGCATCTGGTTAGGAACCGCGGCCGGCGCGGGAACGGCGGCCTGGGCAGGAACGGCAGCCTGCGCGGGCAGGGCGGCCGCTGCGGCGGGCGGCTGTGCCGGGACCGCGGCCGGCGCGCGAACAACCGGGGCCGGTGCGGGGGCCGCGGCCTGCGCGGGAGCAGCGGGTGCGGGAAGCGCGACCGGCGCGGTGGTAGGCGCTGCCGCTTTCGCCGGAGCCGGCGCGCCGGGAACCGTGACCTTGAAGCCGTTGATGATGCCGTCGGTGGCGGGCGCGTCTGAGATCGCGACGGCGCGGTCGGTGGTCACCGACAGCGACACCAGATAGTTGTCGTGCCCGGAGGTGGCGATGACGTGACGCCGCGAGGTGTTGAGGGTCATGTCGCCCTCGCGGTACGTGCCTTCGACGACGGAGGAGGGGAACCCCGCGAAGTCGGCCATCGACGCGTTGGTGGCCTGCCACGCGAGCAGTTTCTGGCTGTCGACGTAGCCATGCGTGATGGCTTCCCTGGGATCAAAGTTGCCGACCAGTTTGTACACCACTACCTGCGCGTTTGAGTTGTACACGCTGGCGCCCTGGCGGTCGGCGATCACCGCGAACGCATCCGGCACGTTGGGATCGGGGACCTGCGTCCAGCGCGCGGGCACCGGCAGCGTGATGTCGAGCGCCTTGAACCCCTGCGGCTTCTGCGCCTCCAGCTTGACGCCCTTGGACTGGAAGTAGTCGCGCAGCGTCCCGGAGGCCGCGGGGGTCGGTGCCGGGGGAGCGGGCACGACGGCCGGGGCTGCGGCCGCGGCGGGGGCCGCGGCCGCAGCCCCGGCC
>NZ_LT721901.1:490364-1669076 GCF_900157375.1 Mycobacterium rhizamassiliense | reverse complement strand
GGTTCGGAACGACGGCCGCCACACCGGGCGTGGCCGGGGCCACGGCAAGGCTCGGCGGCGCAAAGGGATTCGCCGACGGTGGAGTGGGGACGAACCGGTTGCCGCCGCCGGGGTTGGCGATGAAGTTCTGCGGCGCCTGCACCGGTGCGGCCGGAGCCGGCGCGGGAGGCGGTGCGGGCGCAACCGGATCGGCGGACGCCGTGCCGCTGGCAAAAATGGTGACGCCGATCGCGCCGGCGGCGAAGCCGCCTACGAATACACGCCACGGAACGGTGATCTCAATCATCTCCGTCGGTCCTTCCGAATGGCTGGGAGACCAGCACCCGTCGTACAGAGGCTGACTGTAACCACGGGTCAAAGCCGGTGGACAGGCTCGAAACCGACCTGGGATGAAGCTCTGATCGGCGCGCAACTCAACCTTTATCAACCTGTGGCCGACAAACCCGGCGAGGCGGTCCTTATACCCTGGTCACGTGACCGAACCCCCGACCACCGCGTCTCGGAGCAACTCCCCGGCCGCCCCGACGGACTCCGACGCTCCGCCGTACCGCTACACCGCGGAATTGGCCGGCCGTATCGAGGCCGATTGGCAGCAGAACTGGGCGCGGCTCGGGACGTTCAACGTGCCCAACCCGGTCGGGTCACTGGCTCCCGCGGACGGGGGCGCGGTCCCCGACGACAAGTTGTTCGTGCAGGACATGTTCCCGTACCCGTCGGGCGACGGCCTGCACGTCGGGCACCCGCTGGGCTACATCGCCACCGATGTCTATGCGCGTTACTTCCGCATGAACGGCCGGAACGTCTTGCATGCGCTCGGCTTTGATTCGTTCGGCCTGCCCGCCGAGCAGTATGCGGTGCAAACCGGCACCCACCCGCGCATCAGGACCGACGCCAACATCGTCAACTTCCGTCGGCAGCTGGGCCGGCTGGGCCTCGGGCACGACAGCCGGCGCAGCTTCTCGACCACCGATGTCGAGTTCTACAAATGGACGCAATGGATCTTCCTGCAGATCTACAACGCCTGGTTCGACACCGCGGCCTCCAAGGCGCGCCCGATCGCCGAGCTGATCGCCGAATTCGATTCCGGGCAGCGCCGAGTCGACGACGGCCGGGACTGGGCGACGTTGTCGGCGGGGGAGCGCGCCGACGTTATCGACGGTTTCCGCCTGGTGTACCGGGCCGACTCGATGGTGAACTGGTGTCCCGGGCTGGGCACGGTGCTGGCCAACGAAGAGGTCACCTCCGACGGCCGCAGCGATCGCGGCAACTTCCCGGTATTCCGAAAGCGGTTGCGGCAGTGGATGATGCGGATCACCCTCTACTCCGACCGGCTGCTCGACGACCTCGACCTGCTGGACTGGCCGGAGAAGGTCAAGACCATGCAGCGCAATTGGATCGGGCGTTCGACCGGTGCCGAGGCGTTGTTCTCGGCGCCACTGACCAACGGCGACCGGGCAGGTTCGACGGCCGACATCGAGGTGTTCACCACGCGCCCCGACACCCTGTTCGGCGCGACCTACCTGGTGCTGGCACCCGAACACGACCTGGTCGACGAGCTGGTCGCCGCGGCGTGGCCCGGCGACGTCGACTCCAGCTGGACCTATGGCGCGGCGACCCCCGCGGAAGCCGTCGCGGCCTACCGGGGCGCGATCGCGGCGAAGTCCGATTTGGAGCGCCAGGAGAGCAAGCAGAAGACCGGCGTCTTCCTGGGCAGCTACGCGATCAACCCGGCCAACGGGAAGCCGGTGCCGATCTTCATCGCCGACTACGTGTTGGCGGGATATGGCACCGGGGCGATCATGGCGGTGCCCGGCCATGATCAGCGGGACTGGGATTTCGCGACGGAATTCCACCTGCCCATCCTGGAAGTCATTGCCGGCGGCGATATTTCGGAGGCCGCCTACGCTGGCGACGGCGTCCTGGTGAACTCCGGATACCTCGACGGAATGGACGTGGCCGCGGCCAAGGAGGCGATCACCGCCCGCCTGGAGTCAGAGGGCCGGGGCCGGGCGCGCATCGAATTCAGGTTGCGCGACTGGCTTTTCGCCCGTCAGCGGTATTGGGGTGAGCCGTTCCCGATCGTCTACGACAGCGACGGCCGGGCGCGCGCCCTCGACGACGCCGCGCTGCCCGTCGAGCTGCCCGATGTGCGCGACTACTCGCCGGTGTCGTTCGACCCCGACGACGCGAGCAGCGAGCCGTCGCCTCCGCTGGCCAAGGCCACCGAGTGGGTGCACGTCGACCTGGACCTGGGCGACGGCCTGAAGCCCTACACGCGCGACACCAACGTGATGCCGCAATGGGCCGGCAGCTCCTGGTACGAACTGCGCTACACCGATCCGCACAACTCAGAACGGTTCTGCGCCAAGGAAAACGAGGCCTACTGGATGGGCCCGCGGCCCGCCGAGCACGGCCCACAGGACCCGGGCGGCGTCGACCTGTACGTCGGCGGTGCCGAACACGCGGTGCTACACCTGCTGTATTGCCGGTTCTGGCACAAGGTCCTGTACGACCTGGGTCATGTCACGTCGCGGGAGCCGTATCGCAAGCTGGTCAACCAGGGCTACATTCAGGCCTTCGCGTACACCGATGCGCGGGGTTCCTATGTGCCGGCCGAGGAAGTGGTCGAGCGCGGCGACGGATTCGTCTATCCGGGCCCCGACGGCGAGATCGAGGTCTTCCAGGAATTCGGGAAAATCGGTAAGAGCCTGAAGAATTCGATCTCGCCCGACACGATCTGCGACGAATATGGCGCGGACACGCTGCGGGTGTACGAGATGTCGATGGGACCGATGGAGGCGTCCCGCCCCTGGGCCACCAAAGACGTCGTCGGCGCGTATCGCTTCCTGCAGCGCGTGTGGCGGCTGGTGGTCGACGAGAACACCGGCGATCCCCGGGTGCAAGACGCCGGCGAGCAGGAACTGGACACCGAGACGCTGCGGGTGCTGCATCGCACTATCGCGGGAGCATCGGAAGACTATGCGGCGCTGCGCAATAACACCGCGGCGGCCAAGCTGATCGAGTACACCAACCATCTCACCAAGGCGCATCGCGACGCGGTGCCCCGCGCGGCGGTCGAGCCGCTGGTGCTGCTGCTGGCGCCGCTGGCCCCGCACCTGGCGGAGGAGTTGTGGCTGCGGCTGGGCCACAGCACGCCGTTGGCGCACGGCCCGTTCCCGAAGTCCGACCCCGCCTACCTCGTCGAGGACACCGTCGAGTTCCCGGTTCAGGTCAACGGCAAGGTGCGTGGCCGGGTGGTGGTGGCCGCCGACGCCGATGAGGAAACGGTGAAAGCCGCGGCGCTGGCGGACGTAAAGGTCCAGGCCTTCCTGGCCGGCGCCGCCCCGCGCAAGGTGATCGTGGTCGCGGGCCGGCTGGTCAACCTGGTCGTCTGAACACCAGGAGGCTAGCGCTTCCCGGGGCGGAGCATCACCTCGTGCACATGCCCGTCGCGGGGCGTGGCCACCACATTGGCGACCGCGGCCGCTACGGTTTCGGCTCGCAGGAAATTGTGCGGGTCGTATTCGCCGCCTTCGAACGCGACGAGTTCGCGCTGCATCTCGGTGTCGGTGCGGCCAGGGTAAACCGTGGTCACCCGCAGCCCCGGCTCGTCGCCGCGCAGCGAATCGGCGAACGCGCGCAACGCGAATTTGCTCGCCGAGTAGGAGGCCATGCCGGGGGAGGCGTTGCGCCCCGCCCCGGAATTGATGAATACCACTTGACCGCGGGCGGCCCGCAGGGCCGGCAGCAGTGCCAGTGTAAGAGCCACCGGCCCAAACACATTCACGCTGAAGGTGGCCCGCCACTCCTCGACGCTCGTCTCCTCGACCCGGCCGGGAATGGACAGCCCCGCGTTGTGCACCAGCACATCGAGTTCGTCGACGATTTCGCACGCGGACTCGATCGCTTCGGTGTCGGTGAGGTCCATCGGAAAGGTCGTGGCATCGAGCTCCAGCGCAACGGCGTCGAGCCGGGCGGAGGGCCGCCCGGCCAGCAACAGGTCGTGGGTCGGGGCCAGCGCCCTGGCGATGGCGGAGCCGATGCCGCCGCTGGCGCCCGTGATGAGTGCAGTTGGCATGCACCTAGTCTACGAGCATCACCAATGTCGTTGGAATCGAGCCGGTTTCACGCTTGCTTGCGCGCGGCCGACTCTCCGTTGGGGCCGGAGGCCGGTTTGTCCGACAGGCGTTCCAGCGGGGCCAGCGCCTCGGTCAGGGTCGCCAGGTCGGATCCGGACAGCTGGCTGAGCATCGCGGCCAGCGCGGCGTAGCGGTTGGCCAGCGACTCGGAATGAACCGCCCGGCCGCGCGGCGTGATGTCGACCAGCACGGCCCGCAGGTCGGACGGGTCGCGCGAGCGCTTCACCAGTCCGACCTTCTCCAGCCGGCGAATCGCCACCGTAGTAGTAGGGGTGCGCACCCGTTCGTGGGCGGCCAGGTCGGTCATCCGGATCGGCCCCTGATCGAGCAGGGTGATCAAGATCGACAGCTGCGCCAGGGTCAGTTCTCCGGCCACCACCCCGCTGGTGGGATCGCCACGACGCAGGATCGAAAACAGTTTGGACAGCGCACGGTGCAACCCTTCCGCAAGCTCGGTCACATCGGTTGCGGTGGAATCGCTGTCCGCCATAAGTCGGCAGTCTAACCCGATATGCGGGCCGTACAAGGGAGCTATCGGGGACTAGTTATTGGCCGTCACAGCACCTGGGACAGAAATCGCTGCAGGCGCTCGGTTTTAGCGGCTTCGAATATCTGCTCGGGGGGACCGCATTCCACGACTTTGCCTTGATCCATGAATACCACCGCGTCCGACGCCGACCGCGCGAATCCCATTTCATGCGTGACAACAACCATCGTCATGCCGCCCGCGCCGAGGTCCGCGATGAGTTCCAGCGCGCCTTTGACCATTTCCGGATCCAGCGCGGAGGTCGCCTCGTCGAAGAACATCACCTGCGGGGCCATGGCCAGGGCCCGGGCGATCGCGACCCGCTGTTGTTGGCCGCCGGACAGCATGCTGGGCCGGGCATCTGCCTTGTGTTTCAGCCCAACTCGGTCCAGCTGCCGCAGCGCGAGGTCGCGGGCCTCGTCGGTTGACAGGCCGCGCAGCTTGCGCGGCGCGAGCGCGACATTCTTGAGGATGCTCAGATGCGGGAACAGATTGAAATGCTGGAAGACCATGCCGATCCGCTGGCGGAGTTCGGCGGGATCGTCGTCCAGCACGGACCGTCCGTCGAGCAGAATGTCCCCGCTATCCGGCTCGTGCAAGCGGTTCAGGGTGCGCAGCAGTGTGGACTTCCCGGAGCCCGACGGTCCGATCACGGCCGCCGTCGTACCCGCGGGTACCTCGATATCCACCCCGCGCAGCACCTTCGTTCCGCCGAGGATCTGGTGGATGTCCTTGGCCTGCAACGAGACTGACGGTCGCGCGATACGGCTGTCCGTCACGTCATCCCCTGGCCCAGGGTGGAAGTGGTGATCTCGGCGGATTTGTCCGAATGCTCCGTCGGGCTGCCGCGGCGCAGTCGGTTGTCGATGTAATTCACCAAATGCGTTAACGGGATGGTCAATAACAGATAGAAGAGCCCCGCCGCGACGAGTGGTGACAGGTTACCGGTCTGCGCGTTGAGGTCGCGGCCCACTTGAAACAGCTCCCGCTCTTGGGCGACCAGCCCCAGGAAGTACACCAGGGCGGAGCCCTTCAGCAGGGCGATGAATTGGTTGACCAGCGCGGGCAGGACGCGCCGTATTCCCTGCGGTACCACCACCAGCCGCATCGCGGCCGGGTAGCTGAACCCGAGCGCGCGGGAGGCTTCCAGTTGGCCGGCGTCGACACTTTGAATTCCCGAGCGCAGAATCTCGCCGATGTAGGCGGCGGCCATCAATCCCAGCGCGGCGATGCCCAGCGGGTAGGGATTGTTATCCGTCAGCCCGCCCACCAGCGGCCCGATCCCCATCCCGATGATGAGGATGATCACCACCTCAGGAAGGCCGCGGAAGATGTCGGTATAGACGCGCGCCGGCCAGCGCAGCCAACGCGAATTCGACATTCCTGCCATCGCCAGCACCATGCCCAGCAGCAGCCCGATCACGATCGCGCTGTTGGTCAGGATCAACGTGTTGGGTAGGCCCGTCTTCAACAGAGTGGGAATGGCTTCGCGATAGAGATCCCAGTTGAAAAACTGGTCACGCAATTGCGCCAGAGTGGATTTCGGCGCGGCCGGTCCCAGCGAATGATGGTGGCGGCTCGCGGCGATCGCGGCGAAGTCCGGCAACGTCGGGGCCGGAGCGGCTTTCGATCCGGGCTTCCAGCCGGGTGGCAACGGCCGCGGGACCCACTCGCTGTACAGCCGCGCCCAGGTGCCGTCGGCGATTACCGCGTCCAGCCCGGAGTTCAGCACCGCGATCAACGGCCCGTTGTCCTTGGCGACCGCATACGCGACGAAGTCACCCGGGGTGAAGGCGTGCGCAACCACCACCGCCGGATCTCCCGGCTTCATCAGGTTGGCCGCCAAGGCCGCCGGCGCCACCCACGCGTCGAGCTGGTGTGTCTTGAGGCTGCCGTACACCGTGGAAAAGCCGGGGTACTTCACCGGTTGCAGGTGCAGGTCGTCGACGACGTAGGACTCCTCGACCGTGCCCTGCACGACCCCGATGCGCTGCCCCTGGGCCAGATCGCTGAAGTTCTTGATCGGCGACCCGGGCGGCACCACCAGCGAGTAGTAGCCGAAGTCGTAGCCGTTGGTGAACCCGACGGTGCGACGCCTGGGCTCGGTGGCTTTCACCGACGCCGAGCCGACGTCGAAACGATGCGAGGCAACCTGGGCGAGCAGCGCCGAGAAATCGGTGCTCATGAAACGGACTTGCAGCCCCAGCTTTTTCGCGATGGCCATCAGCAGCTGGTTGTCGAATCCGCTGAATTGGCCGGTGGTGTCGACGCAGATCGACGGCGGCGCATCCGACAGGGTGCCGACGGTCAGGACGCCACCCGTTCCAAGCCCCAGCGCGTTGACGTCGACGGCGCTGAGCGGCTCGACGGTCGGCGTCGTGTCGTCGTCGTCTCGACCGATGCCGCCGACGGTGGTCAGGTCTTTGGGCATAGCGCTCGCGCTGTCCGGGCCGCCCGGCGCGCATTGGTTTCGGTCGGCGCGCGCGGGCGCCGGGGGAGCAGCAAGAGTCAGGCCGCACACGATCAACATCGTCGCGGCCAGTCCGAGTAGCTTCGCCCCGCGGGTACCGCGCGGGCTGTTGCGCAAACTCATCACCGATACCGTATCGGCTCACCGGCGGCTCGGCTTGGTGAGAACTTTCCTCAGAGCGCGATCGCGGGCTCGCCGCGCGCGGCGTCGGCACCGGCGATTGCGTGCAGCGGGGGGACCACGTTGCGCGTGTCCGCGGGCGCGCTGAACACCCTGCGCCGGAACAGCTCGGCCAGCATGGTCTGGGCCATCAGCTCCGAGCGGCCCACGCACGCGGCCCGCGCCGCCTCCGGGTCGCGCCGGTGTATTGCGGACGTCTCGTCTTCGTAGAACGGCAACATGTCGTCGAGGCTGTGCTGGTAGGTCATCCAGAACATGCGAGGAATGAGGTTCTGCGATGCGCGCAGCAGGGCGTGCAGCCGCGGCCCCGCATACTCCTCGGTCACGGTGCGCCGGTATTCACCGGCGATCTCGGCGAAGGCCCGCGAGTCCTTCGCTGCCCGCAGCGAGCGCATCAGCGTATCGAGTTGACCCAGGATTCGTGGCGTCGGACTGGCGGCCGCACGCGCCGAGGCGACGCCGTTGAACATCCCGTCGAGCTCGTGGTGTTCGCGCACGGTGGCGGCGTCGAACCGCTCGACGAACGCGCCGCGGTGATAGCGGGTCGACACGATGCCGTCGTGTTCCAGCTGGACCAGCGCCTCTTGAATCGGGACGCGGCTGACGCCCAGGCCGATCGCAATCTCATTCCGGTCGACGCGGTCGCCGCTGCGCAGTTTGCCGGTCAGCACCAGGTTGAGAATGTGCGAAACAACCAGGTCCTTTTCCTTGACCCCGTATTTCTTGGGCATCTGCTCTTCAGTCTCTTTCAAAAACCGCTGCGGCCGGTTAGCGGTGTGAAGCCTCTCATGACTTCGGGCCTGCGTTCAGGTGTTTGACCGATGAAGCAAAGACTAACGCGAATTGACCGCCTCAGCGCCCGTCGCGCCATTTGCACAGAGCTTCGGCGGCGCTCAGGTCGTAGTTCGGACCGTTGACCCCGATGGTCAGCAGCGTGACGCCCAGTGCGGTGAGGCCTTCGGCGTTCGCGAGCAGGGCCTTGACGCCTTCGCCGCGCCGCACGCCGCTGTTGTCCTCGACACCGGCGGACCGTTCGATGGTGGCCGGGTCGCGCCCCACGGCGGCGCAGTGCTCGTCGAGCACGGCGGCCGCTTCCGGATAGGTGTCGACGGTGGTGAAACCGTGCCAGATGTCGCCGTACTCGGCGACCATGCGCAGCGTCTTGCGCGGGCCCTTGCCGCCGATCAGAATCGGGATGTCGCGGGTGGGCGCCGGGTTGAGCTTGGCCAGCCGCGAGGTGATCCGGGGGAACGCCGCGGCCAGGTCGTCCAGCCGGCTGCCCACCGTTCCGAACTCGTAGCCGTATTCGTCGTAGTCCTTGTGTTTCCAGCCGGATCCGATGCCCAGGATCAGCCGGCCGTCGGAGATGTGGTCGACGGTGCGGGCCATGTCGGCGAGCAATTCGGGGTTCCGGTACGAGTTGCACGTCACCAGCGCACCGATCTCGATGCGTGACGTCTGCTCGGCCCAGGCCGCCAGCACCGTCCAGCATTCGAAGTGCGGGCCGTCCGGATCGCCGTAGAGCGGAAAGAAGTGGTCCCAGGTGAAGGCGACGTCCACGCCGATGTCCTCGCAGCGGCGGACGGCGTCGCGGAGTTGGCGGTAGTGCGGGGCGTGCTGGGGCTGTAGCTGCACGCCGATGCGCACGGGAAAGTCGGGACGCGCTGGTGAGGTCATACACACACCGTAAGGCCGGGAACCGGTCGTCGAATCAGTGGCCGTGCAACTCGCCGCAGCAGTCAACGAAAAGGCCTCTGCCGCATCCGAAGTGCGCCCGGTTCAACCCGAGCGGCGCTCGGCGACCGCCGCGGTCAGTATCTGCCTGATTCGGTTGAGCAGCACCTCGGCGTCGTCCTCCACGGCGATCGTCGTCATCAGCCACGCGGCGCCCGCGGCCATCGCCAACGACGCCCGGGCGTCGATATCGGCTCGGCGTCGTTCGTCCGGTGTCGTCGCGTTGACGTCTTCGCCGAAGAGTTGCACCGCCGGGCCGGCGAACTCCTCCCACAAACTAATGCGCAGGTCCTCGTTTTCGCGCAGGGCAATCAGCAGCCCCGGCAAGGCCGCCCTGACGTCCGGCCTGCTGAACAGCTCATGACTGCCGCCGACGATAAATTCGATCCAGCCGGCCGCGTCGGTCACGGAAAGCGTTGACATATCGGGGGTTTCACCGAGGATGGCGTGCAGCACCAGATCGGCCTTCGACGACCAACGGCGATTCAGGCTGGACCGGCCGACCCCGGCGCGCGCCGCGACCAGCCGCACACTCAGCTCGTCCCAGCCGACCTCGACGAGCACCTCGCGCGTGACGGCCAGCACCCGGTCGTCGATCGAGTTGTCGCGCGGCCGCCCGGCGGGCCTGCCGGGGCGCTCGTCTGCCGTCATGTCCGACCGGGATGTCAGCGTGCCCGCAGCACGCCGCGCAGCAGCTCGGTCAGCACCAGCGGCTGGTCGCTTTGCACCGAATGCCCGGAATTCTCGACGATGTTCGCGCCGCGGAATTGCGTTGCGCGCTGGGCGAGTTCGGCCGCGTCCTCGTCGCTGACGAACGGCGACGAGCCGCCGCGGACCAGCGTGACGGGTGCGGTCAGCGCGTCGACGTCCTCCCACAGGTCACCGAATTCGGGGACCTTGCGGATGTTGTCGTAACGCCACGACCAGTTGCCGTTGTCCAGCCGGCGCGAGTTGTGGAACACCCCGCGGCGCAGCGCCTTGACCTCGCGATGCGGTGCCGCCGCGACGGTCAGGTCGAGCATGGCCTGGAAACTGGGGAATTCGCGCTCGCCGGAGACCAGCGCCACTGTGCCCTGCTGCTCGGTGGTCATCTCGGCATAGCGGTGCAGCGCCGACGGGGTGACGTCGACGAGCACGAGTTCGCGCACGAGTTCGGGCGCGATCGCGCCCACCCGGATGCCGGTCAGCCCGCCCAGCGACATGCCGACGATGAGTTCGGCTTCCGGGGCCAGCGCCCGGAGCACCGGCGCCACCGCGTCGGCGTTGTGTCGCGGCGAGTAGTCACCGTCCTCGCGCCAGCTCGAATGGCCGTGGCCCGGGAGGTCGACGGCCAGGGCCGGCTCGCCGAGGCCGACGATGACGGTGTCCCAGGTGTGCGCGTTCTGCCCGCCGCCGTGGAAAAACACGATCCGCGGGGGAGTTTGGAGGGAGGGTGCGCCCCAGCGCAGCGCGCTGATTCGGCCGTTCGGTATGTCGGTCTCGATGCGCTCGACCTCTGGCAGCGGGCCCGTGAAACCGGCCTGCTCGGCGTTCTCGGCCAGCAGCGAGAACTCGGATAACTCCGCCAGCCCGTCCTCAGATATCTCGGTCACGATCTTTGACACTAGAGGACGTAGCGGCGCCGAATACCGTGAAATCGTGCCCACATGGCGTCGCTGCGTTCCGCTGCGCTCACGGTGGCAGTGTCCGCGGGCAGCGCGCGCATGAGCTCGTCGTGCTTGACCACCCGGGTGTCGAGCACGGCGGGCTCGCCCTCGAGCATGTGGCGGTAGGTCAGGTTGCCGCGCGAAAAGCCCTGGGTGTCCAGCCAGTTGTGGACATTCGGATCACGATGCGCCATGACCAGGCGGATGCGGCCGTCGCGGTCGGCTTTGGTGCGGCTCGGCGTGTAGCTCACCGGCCGGTAGAGGTAGTCCATGCTGTTGAAGAAGACCCCCATGTTGGTGAACATCCACAGACCGTCATGGGCATCGAATTCGACGATCAGCGCCTCGTCTGGCGCCAGCTCCCAATACATGTTGGCAGCGGCACGTCCGCGCTTGCTGTCCGCCTCGGTCGCCCCTACTTGCGGAAAGGTGTTCGGATGCCCGGCATCGACACCGCCGTAGGTGAAGGGAAACTCCGGCCAATCCGACATCAGACCGGTGACGAACTCGCCGGCCCAGCCCATCGCCTCGACCAGGGTCTCCGGCGTGGGAAGCGGTTTCGGGTCGGACATGTCCACCCGCTCGATGCGCAGTTGTGCCGGCAGTTCGTCCCATCGGTCGAATCCCTGGCGGATGAACAACTTTCGCGACTGCGCGGTGGTGGGCAGCCAGTTTGGCCCACGCTCGGGGCCGCCGATGTAGATCTCGAAGCTCCCGTCGTCGTTGACGCTGAGCTGCTGGCCGAACAGGTTGGCCTCGGGCGTGTCGCCGAAGGGCTCGTGCAGCACGCCCGGCCCGGGCACCCGTGCGCCCTGCACCGTGACGTTGAAAAACCTTGCGGCGCCGCGGTTCCCGGCCAGCCGGTAGCTCGACTGCCCGTCGATCCAGGCCTGTTGGTAGGTGAAGTCGGCGCAGTCGCCGCCGAGCTTGCGGGTCGGCCCACAGAAGGTGTGCACCGCCGGGTAGCGGGTGTCGCGGGTCTCCAGCGACAGGTCGAACACCTGGCCCAGGTTCTGGGTCAGGAAGCGGAAGGCGTCGACCCGCTGCGCCCCGGAGGTGGCGTTGGCATCCTTGAAGACCCGATCGCCCGCGCTCTGAAGCTGCGCGCAGAAATCGGCCCACGCCGCGCGCAGCGCCGCGTCGTCCGCGCCGTCGCCGAAAGCCATTGTCAGCCGCCCAATCTGGCCAGCATCGCGCCGGCGACGTCGCATGCGCGCCGCGCGGCGGCCAGGCGGCCCTCCGCCTCGATGCGGGGGCCGATCAGCTCCAGGTCGAATCCGTGCGCATAGCCCCCGGCCAGCGCCTGGGCGACGAAGGGTTCGAGCGGAATCGCGCCGTCCCCGGGCACCGCCCGGCCCGGCAGCGCCCGGTCGCCCAGCACGTAGTCGCTGAGCTGGATGAGCTCCGTTCGTGGCAACGCACGCTGCACCATCGCTTCGAAATCGCCCTCCGCCCAACAGTGGAAAAGCTCAATGCAGACACCGAGCCCACTCATCTCCGCCAGCGTGATGGTATCGCGCAGGGTGTGGGCGAGATGAATGTCCACGTACAGGCTCGAGGCGTTTTCGATCGCCAGCGCCACGCCGGCCCGCTTCGCGTGCTCCACGCAGGGCGCGATCATGCCGGCGAACCGGTCGGCGGCCTGCGGCCAAGCGAGCGTGTCCCGGCCACCGGTGAGCATGTAGACCACTCGTGCGCCCACCCCGGCCGCCGCGTCGATGACGGCCAACAGCGCGTCCCGCGCCGCCTGCGTGTCGGTGGTCAGCCGCCCGCCGGCGAAGACGTGAGTAACCGCCTCGACGGTGTAGTCGTTGCGCTGCAACAGCTTTGGAAACTCCGGATCGAGAACCTGATCGTCGAGGATGCTCAGCCGCGATACGCCCAGGTCGGCCCAGTGCCCTTCCAGCTCGGCCAGCGCTGCGCCGTAGAAGGTGACGTTGTGCACGGACAGGCGCTGGTGGACCGGCATGGGATCAGCCACGGTTCTCGATCTCGACGCCGAATCGCTCACGGAAGGGCCGGAATTCGGCGTGCAGCGCGTCGAGGTCTTCGCCGATGTCGACGAGCAGCTGGGTGGAGTAGCGGAACTTGCCGTAGCGGTCACCACGGTTGTTGACCAGGTAGTCGCGCATGGCCGACTCGGCCTCGGGCGTGACCCGGCGGCCGGCGAATTCGTAGTAGCGCCGCACCGTGTCCACCTGGTCGGCAATGAAATCGGTGTAGCGGACGTGCAGGATGCGCGGGTCGTCCACCATGGGGTTGCTCATCGTGTTGGCGACGCCGGCGCGGGTCAACTCCAGATGCATCTTCGCCAGGGCGTGCAGGTCGACATCGCCGACCATGCCCTCGGCGATGTCGGCCATCATCATGGTGCGTGACGCGGCGACCTGCACCGGGTCGCGGTGCAGCCAGACCAGGGTGGCATCGGGGTAGGCGCCGAACATCTCCTTGAGCCGGAAGCCGTGAAAGCCCTTCAGTACCCAGTACTTTCGTGGCCGCTGGTATTGCAGCTGCTGCAGCATGGCCCTGTGCAAGCGGTACTGCGCCGCCGAGTCGGTGGCCAGGCCGCCGACCAGCGACTGCATCGGCACCCGCCACCACGCCGTCGGCGTCATCACGCGGAAATCGAACGCCCAGGTGCGTTCGTCCTCGGGCAGGCCGTCGCCCAGCATGTCGTTGTACGGATGGCTGTGCAGCCACTTGGGCATCTTCTGGTTGATCTCACGCCAGTCCGCGTCGGCCCGCTCGCGCCGGTCGTCGTCGGGGCCGGCCAGTCCCGGCGGCGGCGAGGGGTACATCACCTCCCAGAAACGCAGCGCGCGTCCGTGCGGATCGACCGACATCAGCGCGTGCATAAGCGTTGTGCCCGAACGTGGTTCGCCGGTGACGAACATCGGTGCGTCGACGACCTCGTCGCCGATGGGGTAGCGGTTGCGGTCCTCGATGAATTCCAGCCGCGACGTCAGCAACCAGCGGCATACCTGTTCGGCCTCGAATATGCCGTCGGCGTCCATGCCGAGGGAATTGAGGTGGTCGACGGCGATGGCGAAGCGCTCCGGCAACGTCGGGTCGCCGTAGTCGCGCAAGCCGGTCTCGGCCTGGGCGGCGGCCAGCATCTCCTCGGCGTCCAACCGCGTGCTCACGAGAGATCCCCGCACAGCCGCATCAGCTCGTCCTCTGTGGCAAGGACATTGGCGGCCGACGCCGCGGCGTACGACAGCCCGGCCATGGCGCCGTAGTCGAGGATCTTCGGCACCCGCAAGCCCGCGTCAACATAGCTCTTGATGATCTTGGCGACCTCTCGGGGTGTGCCGTGCGGGACGACGGCCAGCAGCATTTCGGGTTGGGCGTCGTCGAGGAACGCCAGTATTCGCTCGCGGGTGAGCACCGCCGGGTCGATGTCCTGGAAGCCGCGCCAATTCTCGCCCATGGGGTGCTCAAAGCCGAAGCCGCGTAACGTCTCCGCCGACACCTGCAGCAGGAATGCCTTGACCAGCGGGGCCCGCAGGATCTCGGCCAGGGCGCCCTCGTTCTCGCCGATCAGGCAGACCTGGATGAAGCAGGGCGTGATCGCCTGCGGATCGCGTCCGGCGCGCTCGGCCGAAGCCCTTACCGCAGAGAGCATTTCGGCGTAGTGCTCCGGGGTCCACGCGCCGGCGGGCCACCAGCCGTCGGCGTGCCGGCCGGCGATGTCGAGCATCCGGGGACCGCTGGCGCCGATCCAGATCGGCGGCGTGCTGCCCTGGTAGGGCTCGGTGTCCAGTCGCGCGTGATGCAGCGAGTAGAACTGGCCCTCGAAATCGACCGGCCCGTCGCTCTCCCACAACAGCCGGATCACCGTCAGCGCTTCCTCGAAACGGGCGACCGGCCGGGCGAAGTCGAAGCCGTACGGCAGGGTGTTCTCGCTCTCGCCGCTGCCCAGGCCGAGGATGAAACGCCCCTTCGCGAGGTGGTCGATCGTCAGCGCGGTCTGGGCGAGCAGCGACGGGTGGCGCCGCACGGTATCGACGACGGCGCTGACGAGCGGGACGCGTTCGGTCAGCACGGCGGCCGCGGCCGCGACGGCCAGCCCGTCGAGGTGGCGATGCGGCGAGGGCGAGGCGGTGGCCAGGTCGGTGAATTCCGGCGTCCAGATCGAGTCCGGCCAGAAGCTGACCATGTGATCGGGGAGCCAGATCGAGTGATAGCGACCGCTGTCGAGCTCAGGGAGCCGGGACAGGTCGAGGGGGAGCGTCGTTCGGAAGAACGCGGCGGGCTGAACCTTCATCAGTTAGTGATGCTAAGCGACTGCACAGCATCGTGTCGACGCGTTGTCCAGACAAAAAATCCGCGGACGTAACGCTGCGGCAAATTCCGGCCCTGGAATGGCCCCGAAGTCGCCCTGGCGTTACGCCCGCGGATCTGAAAGAGAGTGGATCAGCCTTCGATAATGAACTCTTCGAGCTGTGCCCGCGCGATGTCGTCGGGCAGCTGCTTCGGGGGGCTCTTCATCAGGTAGGCCGACGCCGGCACGACGGGCCCGCCGATGCCGCGGTCCTTGGCGATCTTGGCCGCGCGCACCGCGTCGATGATGACGCCGGCGGAGTTCGGCGAGTCCCAGACCTCGAGCTTGTACTCGAGATTCAGCGGCACGTCACCGAACGCACGACCTTCCAGCCGGACGTAGGCCCACTTGCGGTCGTCGAGCCAGCCGACGTGGTCGGACGGGCCGATGTGCACGTCGCGGGTCTTGAACTCGCGCTGCACGTTGGAGGTGACGGCCTGCGTCTTGGAGATCTTCTTGGACTCCAGCCGCTCGCGCTCGAGCATGTTGAGGAAGTCCATGTTGCCGCCGACGTTGAGCTGCATGGTGCGGTCCAGCTGCACGCCGCGGTCCTCGAACAGCTTGGCCATCACGCGATGCGTGATCGTCGCGCCGACCTGGCTCTTGATGTCGTCACCGACGATCGGCACGCCCGCGTCGACGAACTTCTTTGCCCACACCGGGTCCGAGGCGATGAACACCGGCAGCGCGTTGACGAACGCCACGCCGGCGTCGATCGCGCACTGGGCGTAGAACTTGTCGGCCTCTTCGGAGCCCACCGGTAGGTAGGACACCAGCACGTCGACGCTCGCGTCCTTGAGCGCCTGGACCACGTCGACGGCCTCGGTGTCGGAGATCTCGATCGTCTCGGCGTAGTACTTGCCGATGCCGTCGAGGGTCGGGCCGCGCTGCACGGTGACGTTGGTCGGCGGCACGTCGGCGATCTTGATCGTGTTGTTCTCCGACGCGAAGATCGCCTCCGAAAGGTCGAAGCCGACCTTCTTGGCGTCCACGTCGAACGCGGCGACGAACTTCACATCGCGGACGTGGTACTGACCGAACTTCACGTGCATCAGGCCGGGCACCGTGCTGTTCGCGTCGGCGTCGTAGTAATACTGAACGCCCTGAACCAGCGAGGACGCGCAGTTACCGACGCCGACAATGGCGACTCGTACTTCCGTCGACGCCTGCGGCGCGATCTGCTCACTCATAGGGCGTTCTCCTACTCTCATAACCTTTTTCGCGATGTCTGGCGACTGGTTGGGTGGTGCTGAACTTCGTGCGAGGGGGTCTACGTCTGCTCGGATAAGCCGGGCGCGGCCCGTTCCGCGGCGATGAGCTCGTTGAGCCATTTCACTTCTCGCTCGCTGGACTCGAGCCCAAGTTGATGGAGCTGGCGGGTGTAGCGGTCGAACGAATTGCTGGCCCGCGCTACTGCTTCACGCAGACCTTCCCGGCGTTCCTCCACCTGACGGCGGCGGCCCTCCAAAATGCGCATCCTGGCCTCGGCCGGAGTGCGATTGAAGAACGCCAGGTGAACCCCGAAGCCGTCGTCGGTGTAGTTGTGCGGGCCGGTGTCGGCCACCAACTCACCGAAACGGCGACGGCCGGAGTCGGTCAGTTCGTAGACCCGACGGGCCCGGCGAACTGGCGTACCGGCTGGCGCGGCGTTCTCGGCGATCAACCCGTCCGCCTGCATACGGCGCAACGCTGGGTACAGCGAGCCGTATGAAAACGCGCGGAACGCGCCGAGGAGGCCGGTCAGCCGCTTACGCAATTCGTAGCCATGCATTGGCGACTCGATCAGAAGACCCAGGATGGCGAGCTCCAGCATCGAGTGCACCTCCTTAAAAAGCTTTGCACGACTGGTTACGACGGTCCGACGCCTCGCGCAATCGTATCGTCCCGATATATTCGCCACAACACCACCAGTTGTTGGGCAAGTATTAGCTACGCCCGCCGATCGCCGCGCCGAGACCGGTTAACCGGCCTTGAGCTGCGGTTTCAGGACGGCAGGTTCAGGCGTTTGATGGTGCCGTCGCCCGCGAAGGCGATGTAGCCGCCGCCGTAGTCGCTGGAGACGTACACCGAGAGCGTCACGGCGTCCGGTGTGGTCGGATCAGTGGCCGGTTCCACCACCAGGTAGGTGGTTTTCACGTCGGCCGGCTTCATCCGCAGGGTCTGCGGGGCGCCGCGCAGGATGCCGACGGTCTTCGCGACGTCGAACTTGCTGAGATCGACGGCGACCGCCCCGTCGGCGGAGCTTTTGGCCGAGCTGGTCGGGTCGCCCCAGCCGCCGCGGTACGAGTAGGAGAGCACCCGCCGGTCGTCGGACGGGTCCGGGCGGTCGAGCACCGCGTAGTCCGGGTAGATCACCAGCCGGTACCCCACGACGTTTCCGAACTTCTTGCGGGTCTGCTCGATGAGGCCGGTGAGCCCGCCCAGCGAGTGCAGCTGGGTCGGCGGGGTCAGCACCACCGGGGCGATGCCGTCGGCCTCGGCGCCCGGGTCCGAGGTGAAGTCGATCGGCGAACTGGTGTTGCCGTAGACACCCCAACCGATCGCGACACCGATCAGCAGCGGCGCCAGGACCGCCGCGAGCCCGAAAAGCCAGCCCCGTGACTTCGCCGGTGGGTGGACCGTGGCCAGTTGCACGGTCGCGTTGTCGGTTTGCAGATCGGACACCAGGGAGTGCAGATCGCCCAGTGTGACGGCAGTGGTCGCGGTGCCGATCCGTTGCCGGTGCTCTTCCATCGACAGCTGTCCGTCGTTGAAGGCGCCGTCGAGAATTTGGCAGGCGTCCTGCCGATCACTGTCCTTGGCGCGGGTCGTCGTTGTCGTCCCACCACCGACAGGTGCCCCGAGCCACTTCGCCACGAAGATGATCGTAGAAGTCCGGCGTTGCGCGACGGCGACGGCCTTGCTTGCGTATCGACAGCGCGGATGGCGACGTACTCTGGTGAACGTGCGACTGCAGCGACAGGTAGTGGATTACGCGCTTCGGCGGCGCTCACTGCTGGCCCAGGTGTACTCGGGCCGCACGGGTGTGTCCGAAGTGTGTGACGCGAACCCGTATCTGCTGCGCGCAGCGAAGTTTCACGGGAAACCCAGCCAGGTGATGTGCCCGATCTGCCGAAAGGAACAGCTCACGCTGGTGTCCTGGGTGTTCGGCGATCACCTGGGCGCGGTCTCGGGGTCGGCGCGCACGGCCGAGGAACTGGTCCTGCTCGCCACCCGGTTCGCCGAGTTCTCCGTCCACGTGGTCGAGGTGTGCCGAACCTGCAGCTGGAACCACCTGGTCAAGTCGTATGTGCTCGGCGCGGCGCGCCCGGCACCTCCGCCCAGGGGCACCCGAGGCACGCGGACGGCGCGCAACGGCGCCCGCACGGCCATTGAATAACGAAGGGCGCCACGACCAGTCGCCTGATGACCGGAGCGGGTCCTCGACTGAGCGTAGGGGCGAGCACGCACGCGATGACCGCCCGGAAGGCACCGACCGATCGGACGACGGCCCGCGCCCGGAATCGCGCCCCGGCCATCGTCGTGAGGTTCGTCCCGACGACCGGATGACGACGATCCTGCCGCCGGTCGTCGACGATCGTTCCCCGCGGCGCTCCGACCCCATCGACGAGGTCAAGGCCGCCCTGGACGGCGCGTCGTCGGGACCGCAGCAGCGCGACGCGATCGAGGAGGTCCGGGCCGCGCTCGACAGCCGGTCGACCACCTCGCGGCGCCAGGCCCCGGGACGACGCCCACCGGACGAGCCGCCCCCGCCTCCACCGCCGCGTCCACCCGGCGGCGGCGACGGGCCGAGCCACCGCGCCCCGGGGTCGGGGCCGGACTGGCAGCGCTGGGTCGAGCAGATCAACTGGCGCTGGGTCCGGCGCGCGGCGTATCTGGGCGCGGCCGTGCTGGTGCTGCTGCCGATCGTCACGTTCGCGATGGCGTATTTCATCGTCGACATCCCCAAGCCGGGCAACATCCGGACCAACCAGGTGTCGACGATCCTGGCCAGCGACGGCTCGGAGCTGAGCAAAATCATTCCGCCCGAAGGCAATCGGGTCGACATCAACATCAGCCAGGTGCCGGTGCACGTGCGCCAGGCGGTGATCGCCGCCGAGGACCGCAACTTCTATTCCAACCCTGGGTTCGACTTCGGGGGCTTCGCGCGGGCGGTCGGCAACAACCTGTTCGGCAGCGGCGACCTGCAGGGCGGATCGACGATCACGCAGCAGTACGTGAAGAACGCGCTGGTGGGTTCGGCCCAGCACGGGTTCAGCGGGTTGATGCGCAAGGCCAAGGAACTGGTCATCGCCACCAAGATGTCGGGGGAGTGGTCGAAAGACGAAGTGCTGCAGGCCTATCTGAACATCATCTATTTCGGCCGCGGGGCCTATGGGATTTCGGCGGCGTCCAAGGCGTACTTCAACAAACCCGTCGAGCAACTGAACGTGTCCGAGGGCGCGCTGTTGGCGGCGCTGATCCGGCGCCCCTCGTCGCTGGACCCGGCGGTAGACCCTAAGGGCGCCGAGGCGCGGTGGAACTGGGTGCTCGACGGCATGGTGGAAACCAAGGCGCTGTCGTCCGGCGACCGTTCGGCCCAGGTGTTTCCCCCGACGGTCCCGCCCGATCAGGCCCGCGCGCAGAACCAGACGTCGGGCCCTAGCGGCCTGATCCAGCGCCAGGTCACCAAAGAGCTGATGGAGCTGTTCAACATCGACGAGCAGGCCCTCAACACGCAGGGCCTGCAGATCACCACCACGATCGACCCGAAGGCCCAGCAGGCCGCCGAGAAGGGCGTCTCGAAATACCTTGACGGCCAAGACCCCGACATGCGCGCCGCCGTGGTCTCGGTCGATCCGCACGACGGCGCGATACGCGCCTACTACGGCGGTTCGGATGCCAACGGTTTCGACTTCGCTCAGGCGGGCCTGCAGACGGGGTCGTCGTTCAAGGTGTTCGCGTTGGTAGCCGCCCTGCAGCAGGGCATCGGCCTGGGGTATCAGGTCGACAGCTCGCCGTTGACCGTCGACGGCATCAAGATCACCAACGTCGACGGCGAAAACTGCGGCACCTGCAATATCGCGCAGGCCCTCAAGATGTCGCTGAACACCGCCTACTACCGGCTGATGCTCAAGCTCAAGAACGGGCCGCAGGCCGTCGCCGACGCGGCGCACCAGGCCGGCATCGCGTCCAGCTTCCCCGGCGTCCCGCACACGCTGTCCGAGGACGGCAAGGGCGGACCGCCCAACAACGGAATTGTGCTGGGGCAGTACCAAACCCGGCCCATCGACATGGCCTCGGCATATGCCACGCTGGCCGCCTCCGGCGTCTACCACCCACCGCACCTGGTGCAGAAGGTCGTCAACGCGGACGGCCAGGTGCTCTTCGACGCCGCCAACTCGGACAAGGAAAAGGGCGAGCAGCGCATCGACAAGGGCGTCGCGGACAACACCACCGCGGCCATGGAGCCCATCGCCTCCTACTCGCGCGGCCACGCCCTGTCCGGTGGCCGGCAGTCGGCGTCCAAAACCGGCACTGTGCAACTGGGGGACACCCAAGCCAACAAGGACGCCTGGATGGTCGGCTACACGCCGTCGCTGTCGACGGCGGTGTGGGTGGGAACCGTTCAGGACAACGTTCCGCTGGTAACCGCTTCGGGCGCTGAGGTTTACGGGTCGGGCCTGCCGTCGGACATCTGGAAGTCGACGATGGACGGCGCGCTGAAGGGCAGCAGCAACGAGACCTTCCCCAAGCCGTCCGAGATCGGCGGCTACGCGGGTGTGCCCCCGCCGCCGCCGCCCCCGCCGCCGTCGGAGACCGTCATCCAGCCGTCCATCGAGGTGGCGCCGGGCATCACCATTCCCGTTGGCCCGCCGACGACGATCACCAACGCGCCGCCCCCGCCGCCGGGAGCTCCGCCGGGACAGTTCGGGGCGCCGCCCGCACCGCCGTTCGGTCAACCGCCACCGTGACCGGCGACGAGCAGAGCGGCCCCACCATTTCACCGCGGCCCCTGGCCGCCGACTTACGCAGCGTCGCCAACCGCGATTGCCCCAGCCACACCGACTCTTTGGGTGCCGCGTTCGCCGACGCCATCGGCGGACCGGTGGGACGGCACGCGCTGATCGGTCGGGCCCGGCTGCTGACGCCGCTGCGGGTGATGTTCATGATCGCGCTGGTGTTCATGGCACTGGGCTGGTCGACCAAGGCGGCCTGCCTGCAGAGCACCGGCAAGGGAACGGCCGATCAGCGGGTCGCCAACTGGGACAACCAGCGCGCCTACTACGAATTGTGCTACTCCGACACGGTGCCGCTGTACGGCGCGGAGTTGTTGAGCCAGGGGAAGTTTCCGTACAAGTCCAGCTGGATCGAGAGCGATTCCAGTGGGACACCGCAGCTGCGCTACGACGGCAAGCCCGCGGTGCGCTACATGGAGTATCCGGTGCTGACCGGCGTCTACCAGTACGCGTCGATGGCGGTGGCCAAGACCTACACCGCGCTGAGCAAGCTGGTGGCGCTGCCGGTGATCGCCGAGGTGGTGATGTTCTTCGACGTCGCCGCGTTCGGTCTGGCGCTGGCGTGGCTGGCGACGGTGTGGGCGACCGCCGGCCTGTCGGGCCGGAGAATCTGGGATGCCGCATTGGTGGCCGGGTCGCCGCTGCTGATCTTCCAGATATTCACCAATTTCGACGCGCTGGCAACGGCTTTCGCGATGGGCGGGCTGCTGGCCTGGGCGCGGCGTAAGCCGGTGCTGGCCGGCGTGCTCATCGGGCTGGGCGCCGCGGCCAAGCTGTATCCGCTGCTGTTCCTGGGCCCGATGCTGGTGCTGGGGATCCGGACCGGCCGGCTCCGTGCGCTGGCCCGCACGGCGGGGGTGGCCGCGCTGACCTGGCTGCTGGTGAATCTGCCTGTGCTGCTGCTCTTTCCGCGGGGGTGGTCGGAGTTCTTCCGGCTCAACACCCGCCGTGGCGACGACATGGACTCGGTGTACAACGTGGTGAAGTCGTTCACCGGCTGGCGCGGGTTCGATCCCACGCTAGGCTTCTGGGAGCCGCCGACGGTCCTGAACACCGTCGTCGCCGTGCTGTTCGTATTGTGTTGCGCGGCAATCACTTACATAGCGTTCACCGCTCCGCAGCGACCACGGGTGCCGCAGTTGCTGTTCTTGGTGGTGGCGGCGTTCCTGCTGACCAACAAGGTCTGGAGCCCGCAGTTCTCGCTGTGGCTGGTGCCGCTGGCGGTGCTGGCGTTGCCGCACCGCCGGATCCTGCTGGCGTGGATGACGATCGACGCGCTGGTGTGGGTGCCGCGGATGTACTTGCTGTACGGCAATCCGAACCGTTCGCTGCCCGAGCAGTTCTTCACCACGACCGTGCTGCTGCGCGACATCGCCGTCGTGGCGCTGTGCGCGTTGGTGATTCGGCAGATCTACCGGCCCGAGGAAGACCTGGTGCGCTGGGGCGGACGGGTGGACGACCCCGCCGGCGGGCCGTTCGACCGGGCCCCCGACGCGCCGCCGGACTGGCTGCCGGCGCGGCTGCATCCGGCCGGCTTCCGGCGACCCGCGCAGCGTTACGCCGACACCGAGGCCGACGACGACAGCGACGCCGAAGCCCTGACCGCGCCACGGCAGCCCTGATGCTCGTCGCCATCCCGCTGTTTGACCGCTTCACCGCACTCGACGCCGTCGGGCCCTACGAGGTGCTGCAGCGGGTGCCGACGATCGACGTGGTGTTCATCGGGCATCGCCGCGGTGAGGTCCGCACGGAGAACGGGATGCTCGGCGTCAGCTGCGACGCCACCTTCGACGAAGTCCGCGCACCGGATGTGGTCGTGTTCCCCGGCGGCATCGGCACGCGCCAGCTGATCCACGACGAACAGATCCGCGCCTGGCTGCAGTCGGTCCATCCGACGACCACGTTCACCACGTCGGTGTGTACCGGCGCGCTGCTGCTGGCCGCCGCGGGCCTGTTGGACGGGCTCACCGCGACGACGCATTGGTCGGCCGCGGAGTTGCTCAACGAATTGGGCGCACGCTACGTCCCCGACCGGGTCGTCGAGCACCTACCGCAGCGAATGGTCACCGCCGCGGGCGTCTCCAGCGGCATCGACATGGCGCTGCGGCTGGTGGAGCTGCTCGTCGACCGGGAGGCCGCAACGGCCGCCCAGCTGCTGATCGAATACGACCCGCAGCCGCCGTTCGATTCCGGCTCGCTCGCGAAGGCCGACGAGGCGACCAGGGCCAGGGCCGACGAATACCGGCGGGCCCGGCACTAGCGCGTCGTGCGCGTTTTGGGGTCCTGGCCAGGCGTCCGGTACCCTGGGGCGGTTGCCGACGCAGGCGACACTCCTGTCACGGAACGACCGTGGCCGCTTAGACCAGAGGAGGTGGTGAGGTTTCCATGCGTCCATACGAAATCATGGTCATTCTTGACCCCACGCTCGACGAACGTACCGTTGCTCCGTCATTGGAGACGTTCCTCAATGTCGTCCGTAAGGACGGCGGCAGTGTCGACAAGGTCGACATCTGGGGAAAGCGCCGGTTGGCTTACGAGATCGCCAAGCACGCCGAAGGCATCTACGTCGTCGTTGACCTGAAGGCGGAGCCGGCGACGGTGTCCGAGCTCGATCGACAGCTCAGCCTCAACGAGTCGGTTCTGCGCACCAAAGTGATGCGCACTGACAAGCACTGAGTTCCGGCCGTCGGCAAGGCTGCGTAGGCTCAGCAAAACCACGAGAACCGGAACCGACCCAGGAGGCACCAGTGGCTGGTGACACCACTATTACAGTCGTCGGAAATCTGACCGCCGACCCCGAACTGCGGTTCACCCCGTCGGGTGCTGCCGTCGCGAACTTCACCGTGGCGTCCACCCCCCGGATATATGACCGGCAGAGCGGGGAGTGGAAGGACGGCGAGGCGCTGTTCTTGCGGTGCAACATCTGGCGCGAGGCGGCCGAGAACGTCGCCGAGAGCCTGACCCGCGGCTCCCGGGTGCTCGTCACCGGGCGGCTCAAGCAGCGTTCCTTCGAGACCCGCGAGGGCGAGAAGCGCACGGTTTTCGAGGTCGAGGTCGACGAGATCGGGCCCTCGCTCAAGTACGCCACGGCGAAGGTCAACAAGGCCAGCCGCAGCTCCCGCCCGGCGGCCGCCGAGCAGGCGAGCAGCGCACCGGCGGACGACCCGTGGGGCAGCGCCCCAGCGTCGGGCTCCTTCGGCGGCGGTGACGAAGAACCGCCGTTCTGATCCCGCGAACCCTTTAACTCCAAAGACCAAGAACAAGAAAGAAAAATCGCATGGCCAAATCCACTAAGCGGCGCCCGGCTCCCGAAAAGCCGATCAAGGCACGCAAATGCGTGTTCTGCTCCAAGAAGGGGCAGGACATCGACTACAAGGACACGACGCTGCTGCGCACTTACATCAGTGAGCGCGGCAAGATCCGGGCGCGCCGCGTGACCGGTAACTGCGTGCAGCACCAGCGCGACATCGCGATCGCAGTCAAGAATGCCCGCGAGGTGGCGCTGCTGCCGTTCACCTCTTCGGCCCGATAACCGCCGAACGCTCAACCGAAAGTACGTAAAAGATGAAGCTGATTCTGACGGCTGACGTCGACCACCTCGGTGGCGTCGGCGACACGGTCGAGGTCAAGGACGGCTACGGCCGCAACTTCCTGCTGCCGCGCGGCCTGGCGATCGTCGCCTCGCGCGGCGCGCAGAAGCAGGCCGACGAGATCCGCCGGGCCCGCGAAACGAAGACGATCCGCGACCTCGAGCACGCCAACGAGATCAAAACGGCCATCCAGTCGCTTGGCCCGGTCGCGCTGCCGGTGAAAACCGCGGCCGACTCCGGCAAATTGTTCGGCTCGGTGACCAGCGCCGACGTGGTGGGCGCCATCAAGAAGGCCGGCGGCCCCAACCTCGACAAGCGGATCGTCCGACTGCCCAAGTCACACATCAAGGCGGTCGGCAAGCACCCGATTTCCGTTCATTTGCACCCGGAGGTCGACGTCGAGTTCTCGCTCGACGTCGTAGCGGACAGCTAACTCCGCAACATTTGCTCTCTTCCGGCGCCGCCCTCGACGGGTGGCGCCGGAATTCGTTGGGCCGCTATGCGCCCGCCCAGCGCCCGCTGTGCGCATCCCGCGGCCGCCTGAGCTGGCGAACTATTTCGGTGGTGTCGGCGCGGGGACCTCTTAACCACCCCGTAACGCAAGGAAAATCTGGCCGCAAGACAACACGCCCGACACAGTAACCTGGCCCGACACGCCGAAGAGATTCTTCTCCACACCAAATGTGCAGTGGTGTACTGCCCTTAACAGCAGTGATGTCGCAGCGTCGCGAATTAATCCACAGGTTCTCCACACCCCACTCAACACAGGTGTCGATGGATATGCACACACGATGCACAGTGTTATGAACAGCGGCCCTTTCACCTACCGGCCAGCAACGCTTACGGTCTTCGAGGCGCGAGGCTTATGGGTGTCACAGGCTGGGGGGTGACGGTGCCTTGACTTACGCTCGGAGTGTCAGTCATCGAATGTATGTTCGGGTACGTGTGTCAGAGGGAGGTGTGGGCTCATGGCGGTCGTCGACGATCTAGCGCCTGGCATGGATGCCTCGCCGCCCAGTGAGGATTTCGGTCGTCAGCCACCGCAGGACATGGCCGCCGAGCAGTCGGTGCTGGGCGGGATGCTGCTCAGCAAGGACGCGATCGCCGATGTGCTGGAGCGCGTGCGGCCCGGTGACTTCTACCGCCCGGCGCACCAGAACGTCTACGACTCGATCCTGGACCTGTACGGCCGAGGCGAGCCGGCCGACGCGGTGACGGTCGCCGCGGAGCTGGACCGCCGCGGGCTGCTCCGCAGGATCGGCGGGGCGCCGTATCTGCACACCTTGATCTCGACGGTGCCGACCGCCGCCAACGCGGGCTACTACGCTGACATCGTCGCCGAGAAGGCGCTGCTGCGCCGGCTCGTGGAGGCCGGCACGCGGGTCGTGCAGTACGGCTACGCGGGCGCCGAGGGTGCCGACGTAGCCGAGATCGTGGACCGCGCGCAGGCCGAGATCTACGAGGTCGCCGAGCGGCGAACCTCGGAGGATTTCGTCCCGCTGGAAGACCTGCTGCAGCCGACGATGGACGAGATCGATGCCATCGCCTCCAATGGTGGCGTCGCGCGCGGCGTGCCGACCGGTTTCACCGAACTCGACGAAGTGACCAACGGTCTGCACGCCGGGCAGATGATCATCGTGGCGGCTCGTCCTGGCGTGGGCAAAAGCACGCTTGGACTCGATTTTTTGCGCTCCTGCTCCATCAAGCACCGGATGGCCAGCGTCATCTTCTCGCTGGAAATGAGCAAGTCCGAGATCGTCATGCGGCTGCTGTCGGCCGAGGCGAAGATCAAGCTGGCCGACATGCGATCGGGCCGGATGAACGACGACGACTGGACGCGGCTGGCGCGGCGGATGAGCGAGATCAGCGAGGCGCCGCTGTACATCGACGACTCACCGAACCTGACCATGATGGAGATCCGCGCCAAGGCACGCCGGCTGAAGCAGAAGTCCGACCTGCGCCTGGTCGTGATCGACTATCTGCAGCTGATGTCGTCCGGCAAGAAGGTCGAGTCACGGCAGCTCGAGGTTTCCGAATTCTCTCGGCACCTCAAACTGTTGGCCAAAGAGCTTGAGGTCCCGGTGGTGGCGATCAGCCAGCTGAACCGTGGTCCCGAGCAGCGCACCGACAAGAAGCCGATGCTGTCCGACCTTCGTGAATCCGGATCGCTGGAGCAGGACGCCGACATGGTCATCCTGCTGAACCGCCCCGACGCCTTCGAGCGCGACGACCCGCGCGGGGGAGAGGCCGACTTCATCCTGGCCAAGCACCGCAACGGTCCGACCAAGACGGTCACCGTCGCGCACCAGCTGCACCTGTCGCGCTTCACCAACATGGCGCGCTAGGTGTAGGTGTCGAGATGCAGCGAAGATTGACAAAGTGAGCAGTCTTGTTTAACAAGCCCCACTCGACCCATGGCTTTGCTCAACGAACTTCAGGGCTTTGACGGAGACATCGAATTCCAGCCATGCTTCCAGTCAGAGTTGCACCGGTAGCGGGGGAAGCTGTTGATTCGTGGTTGGAAGCGGTAGCCCGAAGCTTGGATCTGTCTCTCTGCCAATTGTTCAGGCACCTCGGAATTTCACTGCGCAGACAGCAAGCTTTGATTCGTCGGCTGGTGCCGGCCGAGATTGCGCTTCTGGTCGATGCCACTCGTGTACCGGCGCCCGACCTTCTGGCGATGACGTTAAGCCGCTACGACGGGACCGCGACTGAACTCAATGAAAACACAGGGCTCGTAAACCAGTCCTTTCCATTTGCTGCGCGAGCGGGCTCCAGATACTGCCCCGAATGCCTCGCCGAGACCGTTGGCCGCTGGCAGTTGCAATGGCGACTTGGCTGGTCGTTTGTATGCGTGCGCCATCGCTGCTTGTTGGTCGACGTTTGCCCTGATTGTGCACGGCGTCCTAGGAGGGACCCGGCGCAGCGTTTCGCCGTGCCGAGCCTGTGCCCTTGCGGAGCTGATCTGGCTTCCAGCAGCGTAGTCAAATTTCCGGAAGCACACCCCGTCGTCGCGGCCCAACAAATCATTCTTGATTTGATCGAGCACAATCACGCGGACTTCGGAGTCTACGCGGGCAGTGGGCATCGGCAGAGCGCCCGCGAGACACTGCGCGACGTGATGATGTTGGCAAATCGCGCCCTGAGTTACGCCTCGATTTACGACTTTGGCGCAGTCAAGTTCGCGGACCTATCAACTGTGGCGGGTGCTGCTGACTTGGCTGTGACCGGTCCGGCAAGGCAGAGGAGGACAAAGAAGGCAAAGCCGCCCCTGCGTGCCGCTGATACGGCAGTCGGTGTCACAGCTGCAGTTGCGATTCTCCAAGCACCAAATTTGAACGAGGCCGGAGATCGTGCACGCTGGCTGGTCGAAAAACAGAGCGTCGACCGGGGTCCTGGTGAACTGCGGTCGTGCTTCGGCGAGGACTCGATCGCCGCTGCGATCGTGATCAAAGCGCACGCACCTAATATGTCAGCAATCGATCAGTTACGTTGGCGTACAGCATTATTGAAACCGTGTGCCCCCGATCGCCGGAAAGAGGCGCTTAAAAAAAGGGCAACCAGCTTGCCGGCAATGTTATGGCCAGCGTGGCAGGCACAGTTCCCCTCAATAACAGGTGTGCGTAGCTCGAAGCTCAGCCTCGTGGTCACAGCAGCCACGTTGATGGTAGGGGCGGACGCGAGCCCGTCAGATGTTTGTGAGTCGTTGGGAGGTTTCCTCTCCGGCGTTGGGCTCGGTCGCAGTCTTGTTGTGCTTGGCCAATCGCCTCAATGGCCTTCGATCAGGGCTGCGATTTGCCGGCTCCATGAGTATCTGGACAAGGAAGCTTCGCCAATTGACTACCAGCGCAGGCGACAGTTGAAGTACACAGCCTTGCTGACGCGGAGCCGTTGGCGAGCATTGTCTCGAGACCTCGGCATGGCTGCCACGACCGATGAGGAGTGGGCCGCTGCCCGCTACTACCTAATCGAGAAGCTCAGCGGTTCTCCCACTGCGAGGGAGGACCTCGTTGGCTACCGACTCAGTCTGAGCGATATGCGTTACGCCGTCCGAGACTTCCCTCGTCTTATGACGGCGCCTCTGGCGCGTCGATTAGATGGCGAAGCACGAGCGTTCCTCAACCGCAACAGGATCAAGGAGCCGCTCTCGTGGCATCCACCACTCGACCTTATCGCCGACCTCGGGTTGGTGGCGCAGAGTCCGGCTGCGATCGATGTCAACGAAGTCCATTGTCTCGCGGTGGATCGCAAAATGACCGTGAGGAAGCTAGCCAACCAGTTTGATGCTGCGCCGGCCGCCATCCGATATCTCTTTGAACAGCATCCGAGAGCGTCGAAGACCAAGTCGAGACCAGCCAAACCCATTTTGCGTCGACACCGAGCGGTGACGGAGATCGATCGACTCGGTCGCGAACTTGATGAGGCAACCCTGCGTGACCTCTACAGCCGCCAGCGGTTATCCGTGGATAGCATCGCCGACCGGTATGCGACAACGAGGTCCCAGATCGGCAGACTCCGAAGACGGTACGCGATTCCGAGTCGAGCCCGTCCAGGTTGGCCGACAGGTTCGCGCTCGGGTCGGGCGCGTATGCAACACTCGGGCGGGTAACCACGAATGTTGTTGAATAAGATAGCACTACAGAGTGTCCGAGCAGTTTTCTGCGATGTTTCGATTTGCAGATCTGGTGTAGAGCTAACTAAACCTCCTCGGAAGAGGATACCCAAAAATGGTTGAGCCACAGCCGATTTAACCAATGACGGTGTCAAGCCTTTGCCGTCAGCGGTAAACGTTACCGCTGACGGAAATCTGTTAAGTTGTTGCTGCATAACGGATCTTGACGACGCGCCGATCCACGAGCACTATGGCAACACATAACCAAATACATTAGGCCGCTCATCCGCGCGGGCTCATTGCGTATGCGGCAGAGGGGATCTCGCCGTGATCACTCAATGGCTCGTGAGACTATCGGGTTCGAACTCATTCGAGAACTGGGATTGGCGACAAAGGGGGGCGCCGCCGGTCGACGCCCTAGTGTCAGTGCGACGTCCGCATTCGTCGAAGCGGAACCGCCATATCCCTGTTACGGCCTATTCGATGACGAACGGCGATCACATCGTTCTGGAGTCCGGCCTCGAGCACGACCTTCTTCGTCGCGTTGACCGCGACCCTGCTGTCCGGCGAATCACTGCCCAACCCTTCCGGCTCGCGTGGGCGGGATCAACACCAGGGTTTCACATCCCGGATCTACTCACCCTGGATGTCGATGGCTCGGTAACGGTGTGGGACGCACGACCACCGGAAGGTCAGGACGACGAATTTCTCCGGGCCGTTGCGGAGACGCGCGAGGCATGCTCGGCCGTCGGCTGGGCCCACGAGATATTTTCGGGCCTAGAGCTTGTCGAGAGATTAAATCTACTGTGGCTTCATGGATTTCGACGCCCGCCACCATGGCTATGCCGCTATGAAAGACAAATACTGACCGCCGCGCAGGATGGGACGACGATCGAGCAGCTGTTCGCCCTCGATCAGGGTGACGGCGAAGTGATCTCGTGCATCTGGCATCTCGTCTGGACAGGAGCGCTCCGCGCGGACATCACGGCGGTACTCGATCCGAAGAGTTCGGTGGAATGCCCTGAGGCATATCATGTTTAATGCTGACGGCGGTGCGACATTCGGAAAATGTTCCCGCTTCCTCTGTAGCGAAGAAATATTCGTAGTAGTCGACATTCGCGCGACGGCCATCAAATTCAAAAACTCGGCTGGCGAAGTCTTCCAGCGCGCATGGCCAGGTCTGGTCGGGGACTGTCATGGATCCCGCTAGCGGGCGCGTGATCCTCGAAGAAGGGTCGAGGATACTCACCGCGAACGGAACGGCAGTCGTAGTCGCGATCTTGTTGACGGGAGTCACGCTGCAGAACTCGTTCGGTGATACCACTGAGGCCGCGTGGGCGGATCTGACGGAGGTGCGCGCGATCTACGACGGCAGCCCGACACCGGTCCTGGAGCCGCTGCGTCCGCTGTTAGATACGTTGAGCGCCAAAGCCAAAGTCATCGTGATGATGCGTTTAGAGGTGGTTCAAGAGGTGATCACCGGCTTTCGGGATGGGCATCCGCGGTTCCGTCGAGACGGTGAACCGCATCCACCGTTTGGAGAGGGCTTCGGTGTCGCGCTCTCTAAGCGCTGTGCGGCTATGGCGGATCTGCTGAGCCGTGAAAGACAGTGCGACCGCGCAACGCAGCGCCGCGTCCTTGAGGGGGAGCTGAAGCGGGCAACCATCAGCGCCAGCACGGTGCGCAATTGGGTGCGGTCGTTCCAAAGCGAGGGGCTCATTGGCCTGATCGATAAACGGAGTGTGCGCCAGAGCAAGTCGCTCGACAACCTCGATCTGCGGTACCAACAACAAGCCCGCGAAGAGGTCAATCTACTCGACGGCGATAGGTCCACGGTGTCGTTCAAAGAGATCGACCGCCGCGTACGCTACGCACTGCACACCCGCGGTTGCGTCGATCTCCACATCCCGGAGCGGAGTTCGAACGCATTCATCTCGATGCTGATGGGGCAGAGGGGTAAGACGACTCGGGCCCAGAGAAGTACGGCATTGCAAGGAGTCTCGGGGAAGCGCCACTATCCGGCCTTGAGACCCGGCCAAATCGTTGGCATCGACGTGACTCGCGCGGACAACCTCGTCTACGACCCGCTGAGCGGCGATGCTTTCAGCGTCGAGATCGTGACAGCAATTGACGTTGCGTGTCGTATCGTGCCCGCCGTGCGCGTCGTGCCGATGAGCGCTGACGGAATCGACGCGGGGTTGATGTTGTACGACATCTGCCGGCCCTTCTCGCTACGAGTCAGCGGCAATTCCTACGACAATTGGCGCTGGGTGGGAATTCCAGGCTGTGTGGATCTGTCAAACGTCGAAGTGAGGATGGGGCGTCGCCGGTTTGCACCCGACTTCTCTACGCTCCAGGGCGAACACCCAATCCCGTCGGTGTTGCCTGACGCGATGCACAGCGACCACGGGGCCATATTCCTCAGTGATCACGTCACGGCCATTTATCGCCAATTCGGGATCGATCTGCTGCTCACCCGCGGTGGTAAGCCGACCGACAATCCGCACGTGGAGCGGTGGCATGAGACGCTGCAGCGATGTCTGCAGCAGCTGCCGGGCTATAAGGGCCGCAACGTCGCTCAACGTGGGCGACTGGTCGCCGAAGAGCCGTTGCTGACCATCCAAGAACTCCAAGACTATGTCCGCGGCTTCGTTGTGCTGGATTACCACCGCAGCCCGCACTCGGGAATCACTTTGCCCGGCACGGAAAAGCTGCGTAAGTCGGCGCGGCCGGTTATATGTCCTCTCGAGGCGTGGGATGCGATGGTCGAAGCTACTGGTCGGATTGACGTTCCGCAGCGACCAGACCTGATCTACCAATTCCTACCTGTCAGGTGGCTCACTATCGGGCACGCCGGGATCGAGATGATGGATCTGGTTTACGACGCAGAAGCCCTCGACGATTACCGCCATTGCCCTAAGGGCACCTTCAGGAAGGATGACGGCGCAACGCCATTTTTTGTTGACCCGCATGATCTCTCGAGAATCTGGTTCCGGGACCCGACAACCGACCTGGTCAAACCGGTGCCTTGGCGTGGCGCCGACCTAGTCAAAGCTCCGATGGCGCAAAGCATGCTCGATATGGCTCGCCGCGGGGTACGTGAGCGCGGTGGCAACGATGTCCTCAAGCGCAATTCCGCGACGCGCCAGATCATCGACGAACTCGGTCAGTTGATGACGCCTTCGGCGCGAGGCAGGGACGTGCGTCGAAAGAAACGAGCCGCGTCGTGCCGAGTCGGACAGTCACAGATCGACCACAACGAAGCACAGCAGGCGCAGCAAGCGCAAAGAAAGGCAAGCCTTCAACTTTCCCAGGCGCCCGTCCAGGACGAGAGGGTCCCGGTTGACGTGAGGCGGCGGGAATGGCCAAACCTTCTCGATGGAGTTTGACGCATGGACTCGTCGATGTGGCATGAATACTGCATCGCTGCAGATCCTCTCGAGCCAGAGGCCCTGTCACTTAGACGGTGGCGCAGCCTCACCGATCGCGAACGACGTGAGCGGGCCCGCCAGCTAAACCGCTGGCTGGCACGCTTGTATCTGCGTACTCCCGAGCTTGACAAAATCGATGCTTGGCTGACGGAGCTAGTGGACGATAACGATGACGGCGGTCTCGGCGCGAAGCAAGTAGCGGCGCTCGATGGCGTCAATTTCGCGGGCAAGAGCACATTTCTAGTGCGCTGGGCGCGCCGGCATTACCTCAGTCGGATCACAGACTACGAGACCGATCGTCGGGGGCGACCGGTGAGCCACACAGTGCCGGGTATCGAGGAGGATGTCAGCCCAGTGGTTTGGACGAATCTGCAATCCAAATCAAAGCAAGCGAAGGTCGACTCAGCACACCTCAACTTCTTCGACCTTCCCGGCGACGGCCTGGAGCGTGAAGTCACCTATCGCGCGATAAAGACTCTGAAGCGGCACGGCGCCCGAGTTGTAATCATCGACGATATCCACTTCCTCAAGACGGCGAGAGCAGCAGATGCTCAAGAGGTACTGGATCACATCAAGCACATAATCACCGAAATCGGCAACTTCGGAGCAACGTTGATCATCGCCGGCGCCAATCTCAGAGATATCGATTTAATGGTCGACCCACAGATCCGGGGACGGTTAGAGAGCAGAACGATCCCCGTCTATGCAGCTGGGAGCGAGGCAGAGCAGCGCCAATGGCAAGGAATCGTAAGGGATTACGAGACTGCTCTCCTGCCTCATCTGCCAGCGGGTAAGCCTGGAATGCTATTTACAAAACTCGCTGGAGAGCTTCACTACCGCACCCAGGGTTATCTGGGTGATCTTCGGACGTTGGTTCGCAAGGCCGCCTTCGCCGCAACGCTCGATGGATCGCATGCCATTCGTCGAACCCACATCGACGAGGTAACCCTGGGCGATCGTGCAGAGGCTGACAAAACAGCCAAAAGCGCCAAGACAGCAGAACCGCGGCCCGTTTCGCCGTCGGCCGCCCGCAATTGATCCGTGGGGAGCAGAGCCCCGGGTTGTCGCTAACAACGAGCGGGCTGCGGAACCGCGGGGCGCGAGGTGGTTTGGATCCGTCAGGACAACAGAACCAGGCTACGCAAGCTTTCCTCCGCGTCTCGCGGCAATCTCGCACGAAAGGATTGGTAGGAGTCTCTGCGGCGTTGCCCCACCATTGTTGTCGACACCGGGCCGCTGGCCGGCCAACCCTGCGCAACCTCCCACCACAGCCACGTAATCGCATACGGCAGCGAGGTCGCGCGCCGAGGCGGAGAGACCGACATCCGCCATCGCTCGAACCAGACATCCGTGTGATCGGCAAGCCACGTGACTCGACGTTCCCGATGTCGGTAGTCGCGATCGGGAGGCAGAACTGTTAAGGCCGCACTCACCCTGCGCGCCAGATCGTCTGGAGCAATGCGCATGCGCTGGCTTGCAGCGCGAGCAGTTCGGATACCGAGAATCGACGGAAGGCCGATACCAGAAGCCGCCAGCGCCCACGTACTCCCCGGCCGCACCACCCTCGCTAAACACAGAGACACGTACAGACGAGCAGTCCACTCGTAGCTTCCTAACGTGCCCTTGAAGAAGTTGCGGTACACCTCGACGTCGATCATGTGTGGAATAGCTTCGAGGGGAATCGAATTCGAACGCGTGGAGTAGTCGACGCGGCGGCCTGCGCCGCGTCGATTAGCCAGCGTGGCCGCCACCAAGCGCCGCATGATGGGGGATCGGGAAGTGCGATTGTCGATCCAGTTGCTCGGGCCGCCCGGCGTATGAGCAATAAGCTCTAGCCACGGGGCCAGCAGTTCGGCACCTCGCTCGACTGTCGCTTGCTCGAAGATCTGCCCGGCCGCGCCAAGTGCCTTACCACGGGCGAGTGCGCTAAACGGTGGACTGAATCCCCAACGAGGACCGCGCAGTTCAGTGCGGCGCGTCGCAGCTTCAGCAGCGAGATGCTCTGTCCAATCGGACAAGCACGCACCACGGGGCGTGGTCGCAAGGTGCAGCAGCAAGGTAGCCAGATGCCGCAGCTCGGCTAGGTAGGTTTGAGGGCTGGTTGATTCACAGAAGATTGTATTGGGCCGGCTGCTCATAGCTCCCGAGATGGCCGAGGCGGTCGTCACCACATCCGGGGGAGCTGGCGACGCCACGTGCGCGAGCGCGGAGTGGCGGCAGTAGGCACGGAGTCCGATTTGGTTGCTGCAGGGCTCATCGGGTCCGATGACAGGACGTAGTGGTGAGTACCGCCGGAGACGGAATCGATTGCCACAGCCACGGCAGCTCTCTGTGAGGAGGGTCTTGTGAATGAGACAGGTCGTGACAACGGGCAGTCGCCAGCTCAGTTGCCAGACGTGGTCATGCGCGAGGCACTGTGGGCATATCTGCGATCCGGTGTTTGGAAACCAGCCTTGCGCGACGATCTGACGGAAGCTGTGCCGATCCAGGGGATCGAAACCATCGAGCCACAAAGGCAGACCGCCGCCGAAACGGTTCAGAGTGGTGGCGTCTAGCATCGCCGTTGTTGCACCGCTGATTTCGGCTACCCGGGTCACGAAGGAGTGTCCTGGTTCGATCAGCAGAAAGAGCGGAGACTTTCTCGGGCATTCATTCGCGCCGCGGAGGATCTTGAGGAGTTGAGAGGTCCGAAGGGCGTTCGCACCGGCTAGGCGCTCAAGGTACCCATCGAGCGCCTCTCCCGAGGCTGGCAGAACTCGACTAGGCAGCAACGAGATACTCCTGCCTGCTGGCGGCATTGACGACACGTGTTCGCACAGCTGCCGGACTTTGATCAGCACGGCGGCAAACTCAGCCCCGGGAGTGCTCCCAGGCTTCTCGGTGGGCCCCGGGAGGGCAAGTCGGGGCGACTCCTGCGCGGCAAACTGCGCTCCCAGCGCGGCCGGTCATTACCCGTCGAGCCGGCTCTTCGGTCAAGCCACTCCCGAGGCTTGAAATCTAATGTACTACTAGTAGTGAAAATGTCCAGTCGCCTCTGATGCGCGCTTCGAGCGCGTACCTGTTAGAGATATGTGCCAGTCGGAGTTTCAGGCCGGTAGCGGCCGCGTCCGATTTCGGCGAGGAGGGCTTCGGTACTGACATGTGGGTCGACGCCGGTGAGCACGGTCCGGCGCACCAGCTCGCGGATGTCGCTTCCGCTCGTGTGCTCCGGAAGTGCGGCAGCAACCGTGCCGGTGTCGACGTTCCCGCCGCCGGGGAGGTCGCGGAGCAGCGCGGCCAGGATGCGGGCCGAGGCGCTGCGGTCGGGGTGCCCGATCTCGATGACAGAGTCGAAGCGGCCGGTCCGTATCGCGGCTTTGTCCAAGGTTGCGGCGTCGTTGGTGGAGGCCAGGGTGAGGATTCGCGAGTCGGGCCGAATATCCATGGCGCCGAGTAGTTCTGATAAGCCGGCGCTGGGGCCGGTGGCGCGGTCTCGGCACCAGAGATCGAGATCCTCGAGAACGAGCAGTATTGGCCCACCGAGTTGCTGGGCTTCTTCGACGACGGCGGTCAGGAGCTGAACGCCGGCTTTGGCCTCGACGTAGATGACCGTGAATTCGCCGACGACTTCGTTCGCCACTACCGCGCTGACGGCGGATTTGCCGGTTCCCGGTGGGCCGCACAGCAGTACACCGCGCCGAGCTCCTAGCCCGGCGGCGTTGAGGAGCTCGTGGCGATCTCGCACTGCCGCGACGGCCAAATTGATTTCAGACCAGACTATTTCGGGCACGATGACGTGATCCCGGGTCGCTAGGGCGGGCAGATCAATCACGGTGAAGTTGAGGCCCTTGACCGCAGTGGCGCGGACCGTTCGGCCGCGAAAGGGATTGAAGTCCGCTGCGCGCGCGGTTAGCCGGTCCAGAATTCCGCGGGCAGCGGCTTGATCCCGCTGTAGCGTGCAGACGCTGACCTCGGGTGCCCGCAAAACACTGTCACGTGTTTCGATCCCAATGACGCATCCGATCGCAGCAATTGTTCCCGCGGGGAAGTGGATCTGGAGGCACTGGGGGTGGCGGTAGGTTCGCCGGCCGACCTTCGTCTGAGTCCATGACGGTGGCTGTGTGTGCTCACCGGAGCCGATCTCGCAGGATGCCCCGTGGTCTTCGATCCATTGCGCTAACACCAACGCGGTCGTCAGCCGTGATACCGCAGTGAGCGCGCACTGTTCATCGAGCAACTGGCTGCCGTCGTTGACGCACAAGCAACGCAATGCGAATTCTTCTGCTGTCTCGGTAGTTTCGGCATGGTCTCCGACCCCGATCAACAACTCCCCGAGGGCATGCAGTGCCTGGCCGACACCAGGGTCGAGACCACGCAGCCATTCAGCCACGTCGGTGACGGGCCGGCGCCGCTCTGACGAGTCGACTGGTGTATTGCCGGCCCCCGGGTCATAGTTCTGGGATTTCATGTGCTCCTTGAGATCGTGGGATCGGTTATGCGATAGGTCAGGGGTTCGCAGGGCATTTATTAGCAGATCGTTCAGTCTCCGGCTTTTACGAATCTGTCGGACAAGCGATCTCGGTTATCGACACGATGTGAGAGGAGCGACGCCAGTGCTCTGCTCGGTCAGGCTCGTTCGGATCGTCGAAGAAGACCAGTGAGGTGGAGCCGACGTGCGGCCAACGCTCGACACGGGTAATCGGCATTGGTTGGTTGTCGTAGTCGAATGATCCCGAACGACTGAGGGGCCGAGGCATACGCGTGTAGGTCATCGCATCGAGATCCCACACATGGGTGCTGCCTTGGGTCTCAACGAGCCAGCAACCGCCCATTCCGGGCGCCAGCGCAGCAACTTGCTGCAGCGCTGCCTGATCTGCCGGCGCTGGGATCTGACCAGGCCTAGGGCCGCTCACGAACGAACATGGTGATCGTTCGGTGGCCGGCTTGCTTTCTCAGGCAGGAAGGACCGCGGTGAGACGCCAAACAAACGGGCTAGCTGATCGACCATCACGATAGTCGGCGCCGCTTCGCCTCGATATAGGCGGTAAATCTGCGTCTGTGAGGGCGCAATTGAAGGAGATTGCTGTGCGAGCAGCTGCTGGACAGCGAGCGGGGTCAGTTTTCTGGGCTTTGTCTTTTTATCGACCCGCTGAATACGGTGCCGCGCAGTCAGCTCGTGGAGGCGATGAGCGAAGAACGTGACAACCGGAGAGCAAGACGATTGATTGGCGGCTGGTAATGGCGCTTTGTCCTTCTTAGGCAACTCGACTTCAACTCCTCCGGGTGGCAGTTGATCTATTACTACTAGTAGTGATTAGAAAATGCAATCGGGGCTTGGGCAGGCGGATGTTTTAGCTGGCTCAGGCGCCGCGGGTGACATAAAAAACCATGCGAGCTGGCATGAGACGGGCTGCGCGGCGACGCCGGTGTGGGTGCCAGAGAGAGTTCCCTGTGAGGGAAAACTTGCGACCGAACTAAGTGAACGCTCATTTTTAAAATGGGTGTAAAAATTTCCTGCTTCAACTTCAGGAATTTCTCCCTACCTTCGTGGTTACGAATGGCAGGGGAAGTTAATTGACTGCACTCCAGCAAACTTCTTGACCTAAACTAAGATTGAACAGCGCCAGCTAAAAGACTTGCAACCGTGCGCCATTAGACTTCGTAACGACGCTTTTCTGCTAGCTTTACCAGCAAAAGTTCAGCATAGCTACATAATTGAAAATGTCTAATTGCGATCGGCCATTTAACTTCGACAGAGGAGTTATTGCTTGCGTCGCCGCCGAGGGCGGGTCGCGTCTTCTGGCGGCAGTAGATCGCGGGCTTCGACGCCGAGTGCTTTGGCGATGTCGTAAAGCCGCTCGAACAGAAGGCCGCGGCGGCCGTGCTCGACATGGAGGATCACATTCAAGCTCACGCCGGAACTATGGGCGAGTTCCTCCAGCGTTAGGCCGCGCTCGTGGCGGAGGGCATGGATTTTCGCGCCGACCGAGGCCCTGTGACGAGCCCAATTCTCCGCCTTGGCGGGGTCAGTTTGGCTCGGACGGGTGGGCACTCAACAAGTACCCATGGCCACAGCAAAATAGTCATCGCTACTAGTAGTGAAAAATTCGAGGGCTAGAACGCCCGCGCATGCGGTCTTGGGAAACATAACTCCGGTTGTGCAGGTCTCTTGCCGCGGGAAACGTATTCTGCTGCAACGACTTTCCGTGGAGATGTCGCGGTACTGTGACATCACCGCCCCAGCATAGGTACCTAGGAGCGCATGCGACTGCAAAGAGTTGGATCGACGGCGGAACGATCGCGGTCCCGCGCGCCATGAACTAGCAACCCACGCGGGTGTCGATCGGCCGGGGCTCGGTGCGCGGTCTGAACCGCTTACGAGACTTGCCCGGCGCCCGGCGGAGATAGCCGCGTCAGGGCGCGGGCACGCAGCAGCAGCTGCGGGTCGCTCCTAGCTGGCGGCCCACCTACCGATCTCGACGAGCTGCAATACCGGCTCAACCGGGCCACCGCCACTGAGCCACTCCAACACCGCGCTCTCACGTCCGGAGATGACGAGGGCGTCTCTTGGAATCAGCAGGAAGCCCGCAACAGCCGCCGGTTGCAAATCGGCCGGCAACGCCGGGAGTACCCGGTCGAGGTGGGGGATCAGCGACAGCGAGGAGCTTCCCCCAACGCGCACCTCGATGAACTGAGCCGCCGGATAGATCCACGAACCGTCGGCCTCGATGGCCCATAGGGTCCGCTCTCTGCGCCGTTGTCGAATAGCGCACTCGCTGACGCCAAGGCCCAACGCGACTTCAGCATCTGAGTAACCGGTCCTGATTAGCCGCGCGATGCTGGCGGCTACCTCAACCACGGATTCGGCATCCGCCCCGGGAGCTGACACAAAGCCCACGCTGTCGAGCAACCGGGCCGCATCTCTAGTCAGAGAGGCAGACCCATGATCCCGCGTCGGCAGCGTTTTGAGCGCAGAAATGATCTCCGCTCGACTCAGATCGAAACGGTCCCGAAGCAGTGCATCAAGTTCGTCAGCCGACATGGGCTTTCCAGCGCTCGAGGGCAACACCCGCAAGCGTAGCCCCGACCGTGAACACTGAGCGGCTTGCTGGTTTGGTGCGCGAAATAACTCCATCTACCGTCGGATCGGTGGGAGAGAACGTGCCTGAGCTGGCGCAGCGCATCACCGACTACGCCGCGTCAGTACACGAGGCGAACAAGCGCACGCTAGACCCGATCATCGTCGAGTTGATGCCAGATCGCCAGCGGATAATTCTTCAAGATTCCGGTCAGCCCAGGCCTGACCAAACGTGACGGCATGGGGGTATTCCTGCAGCCACCGATGGTGCACGTTGCAGCGCCGACGCATGTCCTCAACATCCACGCAATCCATACCTCAGAAAGGATAGACCTGCGCCGGCCCGCACCGTCATTCTCGCGAAGAGCCGGAAAACGCTCGGCAACGCGTTCACGATGCCTTGGGACTTCGAAACGTTTGTGTGGGGCCTTATTCCGCGCCGCGGTTACACGGGATCGAACGACGCAATGAGCTAGGTGCCGTTACTCTCTTTCATGCCGACCTTGACGGCACTGGCCGCGAAGGCCCCCGCCGGGGTCTTCCTTGCCGACAGATCGCCCGGTTATTCGGCATCCAGTCGCACAGGTAATAGGGAGCAGCAAACATGGGGGCTACGCAGTCAGCCGCGTGGCTTAAACGACAACGGGGATGCGCCCCAGCCCAAACCTACGGAGGACGACATGAGCGGAACAGATCGTGAGGAGTGCAAGCCGTGTGAGCACACGTTGAACGTCCACGGGCCGAGCGGATGCCACAAGAAAGCCACCGGATTCGAGGGCGCATACCGATGCCTTGCACCTACTTTGAGCCGCGAAGAAGCCCTTAGGCCGGATACACCGAAGAACAACTCGATGAGAGTTAACGGTATGGGGTATTTCGGCTTTGAGGACGACCCGCGGAGGCGGTTCTCCGCTACGTCGCTATGCGACAGCGGCAAAGACAAACTCGCGGTTTAGTCACACCGGCGACCGGTTTCGCGTTGAAGCCGCTCGCTGCTGGGCATGGCCCTCCTCCATGCAGTCGAAGCAGTCCAAGCAGGTTCGGGAGTGCCCTACGATGGAACAGATATTTGGTTCAAAACGATAGGTTCAACATGCCATCGGTGTTAGCTTCAGAGCTCGTCAAACCCTCAGTCGCGGGGAGCCTCGGGTGTGTGCAAGAAGGGGCGGGTCAATGCCGCCGTTTGATCGTGGGATTCCGTATTCATCGGTGCTGCTCGACGGGCGTCGTGTGGCGTGTGGCGACATAGGTCCGCCCTGGTGTGGGATCACGGTGGATTGAGTTTCGGTCTAGATGCCACGGTGATGGACGATCAGATGCTGTCAACAGGACTGCCTTCTGTGACGTCAAACAAGGAGTTTCGATGACTGAGGACCCCACGGGTCTAGCTGAGATCGATCCATCGCTGCGCACCGTCGCTCGGTTTTTGCCATATAGGAAGGGTCTGTTCGCACGTCATCTCCGAGTCATGCGCACAGGAACGGCGTTGGCACGACGAGTGCTGGCGTGCCGTGATTGCGAGGTGGTCGCGGTGTCCTCGACGGCCAGCGTGCGAATTCGCCGGCCACCTGGCCTGGGGAAGATGCCGCCTGTGGTGCTGTGGATCCACGGCGGGGGTTACGTGGCGGGATCTGCGGTGTTGGAGGACCGTGCGGTTCGCGCGATGGCCGCAAGAGTTGATGCATTAGTGGTCAGCGTTGAGTACCGGCTGGCACCCGAACATCCCTACCCCGCTGCACTCGACGATTGCTACGCCGCACTGCAATGGGTGGTTGCGCGCGGCGACATCGATTCGCAGCGCATTGTTGTCGCCGGTGTGTCCGCGGGCGCAGGGCTCGCGGCCGCGCTGACACTGCGCTGTGTGGATTCCGGGCTGGTGGACTTGGCTGGGCAGGCCCTGATGTGTCCGATGCTCGACGATCGGACTGTCCACCGAACAACTGTGGCCGGCGCCCGAGGATGGACACCCGAAGATAACGCTTTCGGCTGGCGTTCATACCTGGGCAGCGAACCCGGAATCGAAGGCGTCAGCGCCTATGCTGCGCCGGCGCGACGCGAGAACCTTTCCGGTCTGCCACCCACATGGGTCTCCGTGGGCACCGCCGATCTATTTCATGACGAAGTCGTGCACTATGCCAACAGGCTTCAGTCAGCAGGAGTATCCACCCGACTGGAGATCATCCCCGGCGCATTTCACGGCTTTGAGATCGCCGCGTTCCACACCACCCTCGCACGACAGCTCACCGCAGCCCGCAACGCCGCGATATGTGGATTCTTCGCGATGCAACCGGCATAAAGGCCGTGACAGCGGCCACGAAATTTCCGAACGGCTAAATGTTGCCACTGGTGGCCGTCGATTCCCCGTAGGTGGCCAGATAGCTAAGCCGGCGGCCATCTGTCCATGCTGACCTACCGGACCGGTCCAGCGTCCACTTGCAATCGTGTCCTCGACGCACGTGCCGCAGACAAATACAACCGTCTCCCCGGATACCCGTCGCCTAGAGCGCGTGAACACCAGGCGGAAAGGTAGCGACGTCAGCCGCGCCGCATAGTTGACCAAATATATGTTCCGGCCTAGGTTGTGCTCGGACTCGATTGGTGCGGCCGACGTGTTGTCGTGCGACGACCAAACGGGAGTGCGACCTCCTCGATTTCGTGGTTGGTCACTTCCGACGATGAGCAGTACACGACCGCGAGAGGGAGGAATGGCTGAGTGATTGATTTCAAGGATCAAGTGGCGGTAGTCACGGGGGCGGGTCGCGGTCTTGGTCGGCTCTACGCCTTGGACTTGGCGCGGCGGGGAGCCTCAGTGGTGGTCAATGATCTCGGCGGCACGATGCGCGGCGAGGGAGCGGACTCCAAAGTCGCAGACGAGGTCGTCGCGGAGATCAGAGACGCAGGCGGTACGGCGGTAGCGTCGTACGTCTCGGTGGACAGCCCTGAGGGTGGTGAGGCGATTGTGCAGACCGCAGTCGAGCACTTCGGACGGCTCGACGCAGTGATAAGCAACGCCGGCATCTTCAACAGCATCGCGTTCGACGAGATGACGCCGGCTCAGTGGCGGCAGATGCTGGCGGTTCACTTGGACGGTGGGTTCTATTTGAGTCAGCCGGCTTTCAAGGTGATGAAGAAACAGGGATACGGCAGATTCGTGTTCATCTCATCGTCGGGCGGAATGTTCGGGCAGCATCTTGAAGCACATTACGGTGCCGCGAAGGCGGGACTGATGGGGCTGAGCAACATCATCGCCCTTGAGGGAGCCGACCACGGCATTCTTTCCAATACTGTGCTGCCCTTTGGGTTCTCGCGCATGGTCACCGAGACGGTGGACTCGAACACGCTTGAGAACTTGGGGCTTATGAACCTGATCGGCCCAGAGAAAGTCGTACCCATCGTGACCTACCTAGCTAGTCGCGCGTGTGAATCCAGCCATGAGAATTACTCGGCTTGCGCGGGCCGGTATGCGCGCGTCTTTGTCGGGCTAGGTGATGGCTGGTTACCCGACACCGAGTTCGCCGCAACAGCAGACGACATCGCCGCCAATTTCACCCAAGTCACAGGTACTGAACCGTTCACCATCCCCGGCAACATCTACGAGGAACTCTTCTCTGTCGTAGGTCGGCTCGGCGTTGACTTGTCGGGAGGCGCCACCGGAGACGAATAGCGAAGCGGCCGACCGATTAAAGTGAGGCTGGACGCCGGATCACTTCCGAATTGTTAGATTTGGAACAGCCGGGACATCAGGGCTCCGGGGCGTCGAGCAACGTCGGGTCGGCGCGCAGCTCCGCGCGGACCGTGGCCTCCCAGAATCCTCGGAAACCGTCGCCGTCGGATCTGCGGAACTGCTCACTGAACCAAGCCGGCAATGGCGAGTCCAAGACCCCACCGGCGGCGCGCACGTACCACGCGTTGCGGCAGCGCTGCTCGAGCGCGACCGCCCGCTGGTGGACAGCCCGAACGGTTGAGCCAAGCACGAATACGCCGTGCCCGGCGAGCAGCGCCAAGTCGGCATCTCCCAGAGCGGCAACGGTTTTGGCGGCCGCCTCGGAACTGTTCACCGATCCCGCGTACTCGTCGACGAGCACCAGTTGGCCGCCGCCGAGGCTCGAGCTCTGGTCCATTGCCGGTGGGATCTCGCGCATGTCTCCCCACACCGTGCCGTAGAGGGGGTGGTTGTGCATCGCCACCCGCACGTCGTCGCGGGCCCGGTGCAGTTCGAGATGAAGTGGAATCCCCAGTGGCACGGGCCAATCGCCCTCGATGAGGTTACCTTCGAGGTCAATGCGAATGATGTCGCACGGGCGGATCTCGTCCCAGGTCAACAACCACGGATTGCACAACAGCGTCCCGTCGCCGAGGCTGATGGTGATGTGCCCGGCAAGATGGTCGTTGTAACCCTCTCGCCACAGCGTGCGCGCCAGCAGTACGAGCTCCTCCTTCGGCTTCAGGTCAGGGATCAGCTTGTCCGCGGTCGGCGTGAAGGTCATGTCGGATGTCCGTACGTCTCGGCGTTAGAGGGGTAGAACGACGTCGGGCAGCGGGCAGCGATACAGATTGGCGGCATTCTCACTGCACATCATCCGAAGCTCGTCGGCGGGTATGTCTCCCCAGTGCTTCTCGATGATGGCCTGGGTATCGGGCCACGTGCCGTCGCCGTGAGGATAGTCGGTTTCGAGCATGATGTTTTCGACACCGATCACATGCCGCAGCGCGATGGTGGACGGATCGTCGATGGTGCAGAACCAGAAGTTTCTGCGCAGCACGTCTGCTGGGCGGATATCCCAGCCCAGCCCGTAGCCCGAACGGTCCACGATGTTGTCGAGGCGATCGACCAGCATCGGCACCCATCCGATTCCACCTTCGCTCATCGCGATCTTGAGAGTCGGGTGATCCAACGGATACCCCGACCACAGCCATTCAGCGCAGGCGCCCAGCGAGAGCTGACCGAACATGGTGGAGCCGAGTTGGAGCATGGGCGAACCCGGCGGCGATGGGTAACCACCCGAGCTGCCGACGTGTAACGAGATAACGGTGTCCGTTTCTACGCAGGCTTCGATGACCGGGTCCCAGTAGGCGCGCTCCCAGAGGCTCGGCAGTCCAACAGCGTGCGGACGCTCCGGCAGGGTCACCGACGTGAATCCGCGTGCGGCGTTGCGCCGGATCTCGTCGGCGGCTTCCAACGGATCGCTCAGATACACGATTCCGCAAGCGATAATCCGGTTGGGGTACGCCTGGAACCATTCGGTCCATAACCAGTCGTTCCACGCCTTCACCGCCGCTTTGCCGACTTCAACGTCCTTGGCGTGCGCGAACACTCGACCGCAGAACCCGGTGATCATCGAGGGAAAGTTGAGCATCGCCCAGATACCGCCGAGGTTCATGTCCGCGACTCGCGCGTGGATGTCGTAACAACCGGGGCGCATCTGGTCGAACCGGAACGGTTCAATGTTGACCGTCTCCTGCCGGCGCCCGGCCACGGCGTTCATCCCGACCTGGGAGTAGATCGCTCCTTCGAATTCCCACACCTGCGCCCCATTCGCGGCCTCGATGATCTGCGGGCCCCTGGATCGCAGCTTCGCGGGAAGGTACGTATCGAACAGGTGCGGGGGCTCGACGACGTGATCATCGACGGAGATGACGGTGTACTTCACCTCGCGCGGCTGAGGGTCCGGTAGGAACAATTCAGGATCGAGAACGGTCACTGCGGGTACCCCTATGTCAGATGTTGACGACTCGCCGAACCCAGCGACGGACACTCAAATGGGCTGAAAGTCGATGACGCCGCGGATGTTTCGGCCGTTGCGCATATCCCTGATCGCGTCGTTGATCTGCTCGAGCTGGTAGCGGTGGGTCACCATCTCGTCGAGTTTTAATCCGCCCGACTGGTAGATGGACAGCAATCGTGGGATGTCGGCTCGGGGGTTCATCCCGCCGTAGAGGCATCCCTTGAGTTGTTTGTTCGAGTAGATCATGTCGGTGAGGATCATCGGGACCGAGAACTCGGCCAACGGGACAATGCCAATGAGGACGCAGGTGCCCCCTTTGCGGGTCAACATCATGGCAACCGGGATCAGGTCGGTATGGACGACGCCGGCGGTGACGACGACTCTGTCGGCCATCAGACCGCGGGTGAGTTCGCGGACCAGTTCGATCGCCTCTGCCGCAGACGGGCTGGTGTGCGTCGCCCCGAACGACGGAGCGGCTGCGCGTTTGGATTCCACGGGGTCAACCGCGATCACCTGTCTGGCGCCCGCGGCGCGTGCCCCCTGGACTGCACTCATGCCCACACCACCGACGCCGATCACGACAACGGTGTCGCCCGACTCGGTTCCGGCGCTGACTGTGGCCGACCCCCACCCGGTCGTCGCGCCGCACGACACCAGCGCGCCGGCGTGAAACGGGATCGATTCATCGATCTTGACGACGGATCGCTCCGAGGCCACGACATATTCGGAGAACGTCCCGACCTGCATCATCGCCAGGAGGGCCTCATCGCCAAGGTGGCGCCGCACGGTGCCGTCGGTCATCTCCTTGTCGTTCAGGTGGGCCCCGGCGTCGCAAATATTGCTCTGGCCGGTTACGCACCATCGGCAGCTGCCGCACGCGGGGATGAACGACATGGCGACGTGGTCGCCCGGTTTGAGACTGTTGACACCCTCCCCGACTTCCACGACCACGCCGGCACCCTCATGCCCGCCGATCAACGGAAACGTGCTCGGCATCGGCGAACCGGCCGCACGCATCATCTCGACCATGTCCTCGCTGGGCACGGTGTCTCCGGTGGCGAAATGGTCATCGGAGTGGCAGACGCCCGCTACCGACATCTTCACCAGAACCTCACCGGCATGTGGCGGATCGAGGTCGACTTCGTGGATCTCCCAATCCTTGCCGACGCCTCGAAGTACGGCTGCCTGACACTTCATTGTGCTGCTCCTCGCCGGAGTTACCCAGATACCGTCACATGTAATATAGCGTCCGCAATGTAATATAGCGCCTGCAATATTCTCGGTGGGCGATCCTGTGCACACATCGTTAAGACGACTCGTCGTCGGTGGGTGCTGACACGTGCAGAGCGAGGAAGCGCGAGATGATGGGCACTACGGCGGGCCGGCACGGTCGAGTCGCAGTCGTCACCGGCGGTGCGAGCGGTATCGGACTAGCGTTCGCACGGGCCTACGCCGCGAAGGGTGCGCACGTGGTGATTGGCGACATCGACGAGGCGGCGATGGAGCAGGTGCGTGTTCAGCTGTCAGAATCTGGCGTCGCCGTGGACTGTGTCCCGGTTGATCTTCAAGTCGCCGCGTCGATAGCTCACCTCGCTGAGGTGGCTACCGGCTTTGGCGCGCTTGCCGCGGTTTGCCTCAACGCCGGCGTCGCTGCCAGCGGCACGCCTGTATGGGAAACCCCGGACGACATATATGAGTTCGTCGTCGGGGTGAATTTGGACGGACTCTTCCGCAGCATCAAGACGTTCGTCCCGATACTGGTGAACCAGGGCGTGGCCGCCGACCTGGTTATCACAGCATCCATGGGTGGCATGGTGGCGACGGCCTACGGCGGCGCGTACGCCGCCAGCAAGGCTGCCGCGATTGCCCTGGCGAAGTCCTTGCGCGTGGAACTGAGCACGTTGGCGCCCGCGATCAGGATCGCAGTGCTGAATCCGGGGGTGGTGGCGACCAACCTCATGCGAACGTCGGCGGCGCGGCTGCCTAGTGAAACCGCCGTGTCCGTCGAGCTGGTGGAGGGCTCGCATGACTTCCTCAACCAGACGGGGGTCGAGCCGGACGTGGCTGTCTCGTGGGCACTGCGCGCCTTGGAGGACGGCACCTTTTGGGCGCTGCCGCCTCCGGAGGACCCGTTCGCGCAGATGCTTGCCGCCGAACATGCCGAAATTCGCGGATTGAGTTCATCCTGACTAAGACGGCGTCTATCGAAGAAACGTTGATCCCCACTGCCTGTGAGCGGTTGATGCCGCAAACCCATGTGCGCGTTGGCGTTCGCGCGCATCTGATGCCGCGACGCCGCGGGTAGAGGGGAGTGGGCCGTGTCGAACACAACACTGATGGAGCTATTCGACCTCACCGGAAGGACGGCGATCGTGACCGGCGGTACCCGCGGCATCGGCCTCGCCATCGCCAAGGGTCTCGTTGCCGCCGGCGCCAACGTGGCGATCGCCAGCCGCAAGGCTGACGCCTGCGAACAGGCGGCGGCGCTTCTCAACTCGTCATCGACCGGAAACGCCATCGGGGTACCCACGCACATGGGCGACCTCGGGGCGATCGATGCCCTGGTGAACAGCGCTGTCGGTGAGTTTGGTGGGGTGGATATCGTTATCAACAATGCCGCCAATGCTTTAGCGCAGCCGATCGGCCAGATCACTCCGGCGGCCTGGGCGAAGTCGTTTGCGGTCAACCAACAGGGTCCGGTGTTTCTGGTTCAGTCCGCCTTGCCGCATTTGCAGCGCAGCGAGCATGCTGCGGTACTGAATATCGTTTCTGCGGGCGCGTTCATCTTCTCGCCCACCACGTCGATGTACGCAGCGGCCAAGGCGTCGATGGTGTCTTTTACTCGTTCCATGGCCGCCGAGTTCGCTGCCGAGGGCATCCGCGTCAACGCCTTGGCTCCAGGGGCTGTCGACACCGACATGGTGCGGGGTAATCCACCCGAGTTCGCGGCGGCGTTGGCCCGCCGCGCGCTGCTCAACAGGATCGCCACCGCCGACGAAATTGTCGCGCCAGCTTTGCTTTTGGTATCCGACGCGGGGAGCTTCATCACCGGTCAGACGCTGCTGGTCGATGGAGGCATGGTGGCGCGATGAGGCCCGTCTACCAGCATCCGTGTCGGACTATTAGTCCGTCATGGATGCTCGTCGCTTCGCTACATCGATGGTGGGCTTGATGACGGTGTTCGTTGTGTCCAGTGGCGGCGGCCCGCTGAAAAGCGTTCTTCGCGGCTCGTTTACGAGCTCGCATCGCCGGCTGGTGAAGGTTGCTGGACTGTCTTCGCTGCTGACCGCGTCATTGACGCAGTACGACAGCTATTGATCTAATAGTCCATCAACAGTTCGCTCATCGCGTCATAAGCACGATCGAGGAGGCGCAATGGATGCCGACGACCTGATCCTGATCAGCGTGGATGACCACATCGCCGAGCCCGCCGACATGTTCGAAGCGCACGTGCCTGCGGCGTTCAAGGAGTATGCGCCGCGGGTAGTCGTCGAAGAGAACGGCAAGGAACAGTGGTACTACGGCGATCTGCGCGGTCGCAATCTGGGACTCAACGCCGTCGCCGGAAAGCCGCGCGACATGTACAACATCGATGCCTCACGCTACGACGAGATGCGCCCCGGCTGCTTCAACGTCGATGAACGCGTCCGTGACATGAATGCCGGCGGGCTGCTGGCCGGTCTGAACTTCCCCAACTGGACTGGGTTCTCCGGTCAAGTCCTCAACCAAGGCCCAGACCGCGATGTCAATCTAGTGATGATCAAGGCTTATAACGACTGGCACGTAGACGAGTGGTGCGGCGCCTATCCTGGGCGGTTTATTCCGTGCGGCATCCTGCCGCTCTTCGACGTTGAAGAGGCGGTAAAAGAGATCAAGCGCTTGGCGGACAAGGGATGTCACGCCGTGACATTCTCGGAGAATCCGGAAGCGCTCCAGATGCCGAGTATCCACACCGACCACTGGTATCCGATGTTCGCGGCCGCGTGCGATAACAACACCGTGCTCTGCACCCACGTCGGTTCGTCATCGAGAACGCCTATGTTTTCCCTTGATGCCCCGCCATCGGTGATGATGACTGGCTCGTCGATTTCAAGCATGTACACGCTCATCGAACTGATCTGGGCCGAGTTCTGGACGGACTTCCCCGATTTGAGGTTCTCGTTGACCGAGGGCGATATCGGCTGGATCCCCTACTTCCTTTGGCGCAGTGAGCATGTGCTCAACCGACATTCGGGCTGGACGCAGCCGAAATTTCCGACGGGATACGACGGGCCGACAGATGTCTTCAGACGTCACATCTACACCTGTTTCATCAGTGACAAAGTGGGCGTGAAGAACATGGACTGGTTCAACGAGGACATGCTGTGCTGGGAATCAGACTTTCCGCACTCCGACAGCAACTGGCCGTTCGGTCCCGAGGACATCATCGAGACGATGGGACACCTCGACGATTCGGTGATCAACAAGATCACCCATGAGAACGCGATGAAGGCGTACTCGTTCGACCCCTTCAAATTCATCCCGAAGGACAACGCCCGCGCCGGCCACCTTCGATCGCAAGCCATAGACGTCGACGTCGTGACGCACGTGGGACGCAAGGCCGGCGCAGAAGACCGCGAGCTCTGGTCGCAGATGCAGCAGGCCTTTGCCCAAGCACGCGAGGGTGCACTCAAGGCCGAAGCACCGGGTATCGCCAAGCGCGCGAACGTCCTTGGCAACTGAGGTGGGCGCCGCGAGCGCGCGCGCTGACCCGCAGATGCCGTTTTCTGGTCTGAGGGTCATCGAGCAGGCGTCTGGCATAGCTGCGGCCTACTGCGGAAAAATGCTCGCCGATGCCGGTGCCGAGGTGGTCAAGGTCGAGCCGACCGATGGCGATCCGATGCGCCACTGGCGATTTCGTGGCGACCCAGAAGCCGCTCAAGGTGTGCTGTTTAGCTACCTCGCTGCGGGAAAGAGGTCGGTATCGGCCGCCTCCGCGACGGACCTCTTCGAAGCCGCGGACGTCGTCATCACCGACCTCTCTGACGGGTCGACCCTGAGCGAGGTGGCAGAGCGAACCGCGCGGCCTTCGGCGGTGATCGTGGCGGTGACACCGTTCGGGTGCCGCGGTCCCCTCAGCGATACCAAAGCTCCCGTCAATGAGTTTGTGTTGCAGGCGATGTGCGGATCCACGGGCAGCCGCGGCTGGCCCGGAGAGGAACCGCTACAGGCGGGCGGCCGCATCGGTGAGTGGGTGGCGGGGTCTTTTGCCGCCGTCGCGGCCGCGGCGTGTGCCCGTCATGCCCGCCGCACCGGCAGGGGTGAGGTCGTTGACGTCTCCATCTATGAGTCGATGGTGATTTCGATGGGGTCTTTGGGGGCGATGGCGCACAGCGTGCTCGGTGACGACGCACCGGTCGGCGGACGAAGTATCGAACTGCCGTCGATTGTGCCGACGGCCGACGGCCTGGTGGGCTTCTGCACGATCACAGCGCAGCAGTTTCAGGACTTCCTGATCCTCATCGACCGCCCCGAACTCCTCGATGACGCGGAGCTGGCGTCCTTCGCCGGCCGCGTCCGTCGACGCGAGGAGTTCTTGTCGGCCGTGCACGAGTGGGCGGCAGCTCAGAAGACCCAGGACATCATCGAACTTGCCTCGGCGTTGCGGATTCCCGTAGCCGCGATCACGACGCCGGATTCGGTGAGCACGGTCGATCACTTCGTCGAGCGGGGAGTTTTCGCGGTGGCACCCGATGGTGCGGTCCATCCCCGCGTTCCCTACCGGAGCCCGGCAATCGCCACCAGAGCTCCGATGCCCGCTCCTGAGCTGGGCGCCGATTCGGATCGGATATGCTGGGAGTCAAGACATTCCGCCAACGGGACGGCACCGTCGAGCGATCGGCCGCCGCTCCCGCTCTCCGATGTCAGGATCCTGGATTTAACGGCGTTCTGGGCAGGGCCCGTCGCCACTTCGGTGCTCGCGGCCCTGGGTGCCGACGTCATCAAAGTCGAAGGTGTACGCCGTCCGGACGGCATGCGGTTCGCCAACGGCCGGCCACCGTCTTGGGGGCAGTGGTGGGAATGGGGGCCGGTCTATCTGTGCAGCAACACCAACAAGCAGGCTCTGAGCCTGGAGCTCACCCACCCCAGGGGTCGAACGCTCGCGCTCGACCTCATCGGGCACAGCGACCTGATCATCGAGAACTTCTCACCCCGGGTGCTGGCGCACTTCGGGCTGGAATGGGACGTGGTCCATGCCGTGAATTCCGCGACTTCGATGGTCCGGATGCCCGCGTTCGGACTCGATGGTCCTTGGCGTGACCGAGTGGGGTTCGCGCAGACGATGGAACAAGCCAGCGGGATGGCGTGGATGACCGGACCGAGGGACGGTCCACCGATCGTGCCCCGCGGACCGTGCGACCCCATCGCGGGATTGCACGCGGCGTTCGCGGCCATCGCCGCGCTCGAGGTTCGCGATCGCACCGGCGCTGGAATTCACGTCGAATCGACGATGGTCGAAGCGGCGATCAACGTCGCAGCCGAAGCCCTCATCGAAGCGTCGCGCGGCGGCGCAACACCGAGCCGCGACGGCAACCGCGGGTCAGGCTCGTGCCCCCAGGGAGTCTTTCCCTGCGCGGAGGACGATTCGTGGGTCGCCATCGCGGTACTACGCGACGCCGACTGGCCTGCGTTCGCGATCGCGATCGGCCAACCCGGGCTTGCCGCCGACCCGTCACTGAGTGATGAGTTCTCCCGGCGCGCCCGCGCCGACGAACTTGACACGGCCATCACGGCGTGGACTGTGCAGCGTGCCGCTGCCCACATTGTCGACGAGCTCCGCGCGATCGGCGTCGGTGTGGCAAGGGTGATCGAACCGTGCGAGTTGCTCAGCGACAACCAGCTCGACGCTGTCGGATTTTGGGAAGTCGTCGATCATCCGGTTGCGGGTCGATTCAAGACCACCGGAATGCCGTTCACGTTCGCCGGGCGCGCCAGGAAGTGGATCAGGACACCGGCGCCGACATACGGTCAACACAATGAGGACGTGCTGGTAGGAGTGTTGGGCACGTCCACCACTGAACTTCAACACTTGACGGCCATCGGCGTGGTCAGTGACCGTCCGGCGGGCCTATGAGCACGCGCCGACACCCAGATGTGCGACCGTCATTGCGCACCTTGCGACTCGACTCCTTCGCCACCCGATGGGAGCGGCTGCTCAGCGCAGCACAGCGGCACGCAGTTCCTGACCACGAGGATCTCGTCCTGCCCGCTGAGGGAATGGTCCGTCGAGGGTCGGGGCCCGCACTGCATTACTTGGAGTGGCCCGGCTGGGCCGCAGATGCGCCGGTCGTGCTGATGCTGCACGGCGGCGGACTGCACGCCCACACCTTTGATCTGACAGCTAACTTGCTGCGTTGTCGTGCGCGCTGCCTCGCCGTCGACCTCCGCGGGCACGGCGAGAGCGACTGGGTTGAGCCAACCAGCTACGGCTCGGATGCAATCTGCGAGGATATCGATGCGGTCATCGCCGCGCTGGAGCTCGAAGACGTTGTCGTGGTTGGCCATTCGCTGGGCGGAATGGGCGCGATGGTATGGGCCGGACGCCGCCCCGCGGCGCTGAGCGGCCTAGTCATCGTCGACGTGGCACCCGAAATGGACGCTGCGGGAATCGGTTCGGTCGGCGCCTTCGTCACCACCCCGCAGAGCTTCGTCGATCTCGAGGAAGTGCAAGCCCACCTTGCCGCAGATTCTCCCACCATTGCTCCGCGCGTTGACGGCGTCGCGGCCAACCTGCGATGGGGCGACGACGGCCGCCTGACCTACAAGTACGACAGCAGCCAATTCATGGCAATGAAACTGGAACTACGCGACGATCTACGTCGCATCGTCCGCCAGATCGTCTGTCCGACACGTATTCTGCGCGGGGAACGGAGCAACGTGACAAGCGAGACCGCCGCTGCTGAACTCGCCGGGCTGATCCCAGGCGCGACGTGGACGACGATCCCCGACGCCGGCCACACTATCCAGTCCAGCAATCCGGTCGCTCTCGCTGCGCACATAGTGAAGTTCCTCGACGAAATCACACCGACCAGCGCGCCGCCGCCACAGGCACCTCAGTGAGCATCACGCTGTGCGTACCGCCGCACGCGGGCGAGTTGTGCGTGTTGATTCATTTCCTACTTCGGCGAGATTCCACCAGCATGGAACTGCCGTCCAGACACCGCATCAACGGTGTGGTCTGGGACGGCGACGAACAGACCATTGCCCTGCTGGTCGAAATCGCCGACCCCGCGACATCGCGACCGATCGACGTCCGCATCGACGTCCTGCCCGCTGGCGATCCAAAACCGGGTGGACGCACACGACTAATAGGTCAGGTAGAGCGCCGCGGCGAACACCTTCGCGTCTACGGCACCTACCTGGGTGTGGTCGCCGATGAGAACTGAGCGCGCAGTGTCATCAACCACGATCGGCGGCTGAAGCCGACATGGCATCACGACCTCGAGCCGTCATCGCCGGTGTGTACAACACCACCCAGGCCAGGCAATTAGATGGTGCAACATCACGCAGCCTGAGTGTCGAAGCAATTCTGGGCGCGCTTGCCGATGCCGAACTGGGTCTCGACGACGTTGACGGCATCAGCGCCGGCGAGCTCAGTACTGAACTGATCTACGACCTGCGGCTCGGACCTGCGTGGCATGGGAGCGGTTTCGGGCTGGGCATGATCGTGGAGGCCGTCGCTGCCATCGAATACGGTCTCGCCGACGTCGTGGTCGTGGTCGCCGCGCAAGCGGGTGCGTACCGTAATCACAGCTCGACCGCTCCGTGGACGAAACCGGAGAACGAATTCATCATCCCCTGGGGCATGTTCACCGCGGCCGAGTTCGCACTCGTCGCGCGGCGACATATGGCGGTATACGGGACCACCAGGCATCAGTTGTCGATCGTGGCCTCGACGATTCGCAACAACGGGTCACTCAATCCCGGGGCGGTCTACTTCGGGCGCGGCCCGTTCCAGCCCGCCGACGTCGAAGCCTCACCAATGATCGCCGACCCCTTCCACCTGTTGGACTGCGCGATGACCTCCGAAGGAGGTTGCGCCCTCGTCATCGCCAACGCCGACCGCATTGACGCGTCGATCGCGCCCGTTCACCTACTCGGTGCGGGAGCAGACTTTTTCGGCCCGTCCTACAAGGTGCCACCGGCCTGGGACTTGGTTGGGCGACGAGGCGACGACGTCAATGGGATGGTCGGTCGCCGCGCCGCCGACCGAGCGTTCCGACACGCTGGTCTCGAGCGTGACGACGTCGACGTGCTTGAACTCTATGATCCGTTTTCCTTCGAGGTCATCCGTCAGCTCGAAGCTTTTGGATTCTGTGGCGACGGGGAGGGTGGGCCGTTCGTCGAGGACGGTCGCATTGCGCTGACAGGCAGCCATCCGGTCACCACCGACGGCGGGCTGCTCTCCTATAGCCATGCCGGGGTCAACCCACAGATGTTGCAGCGGGCGATCCGCGCGGTCGAACAGATCCGCCGTAGGGCCGGGGACCTGCAGGTTCGCGATGCGCGTGTCGCACTGTGCAGCAACGGCGGCTCAGGAGCGCTCTTTACGACCGTGTTGCTGTTGGGAGATGAGCCGTCATGACATCTGGCGCACCAAACACCCTGCCGCCCCAAAGCGGAGCCGTGCCGCATGCTGATGCGACGACGCTGACAACGCCGTTCTGGCAGGGTTGTGCAGTCGGCGAACTCCGCTTTCAACGCTGCACCGACTGCAACCACCCAAACTTTCCGCCGACCGAGCACTGCCGCATGTGCGCGTCGTTCAACCAGGTGTGGGAACGCAGCACCGGCCGCGGACGGCTCTACAGCTGGACAGTCGTAAATCGGCCAGTGACACCGGCATTCGTACCTCCCTACGCTCCTGCCATCGTCACCCTCGACGAGGGATACCAAATGATCAGCAACGTCATCGGTGTCGGCGTCGATGCCCTGCGCATCGATCTCGAATTGCGGGTCGAATTTCACCGCGTCGGTGACGACGCTCTCTGGTTGCCCTATTTCACCGGTGCTCGGCCATGACCGCCCTGCCCCTACGACGACGGAGCAAGCGGTCCGGTCCCGTGGACTCGCCGGCGAAAAACTCCGACCTGCCCGTCACTGCCTATCTGGTTCTCGGAATCCTCGCGGCCTATGACGAGCAGCTCACCGCAGGAGAGATCAAGACCCGCGCAGAGTTCTCGGTCGGCCACTTCTACTGGTCACCGTCGGTCAGCCACATCCGTCGTGAGCTGACCAAGCTGCTGGATCGCGGGCACGTCACGTCGCACGCGGCTGAGCTAGGTGCGCGCTCTGTCACCCTCTTCGAAGCGACACCAGCGGGCGAACATGCGCTGCGCGAGTGGGTCAAGTCTTTCCCGGGAAGTGAGCAGGTGATGGTCAAGCATCCGGTCATCCTGAAGGCGTGGCTCGCCACCGAGTCCGACGTCACCGACGTAGTGGAGGCACTGCAGGCTCATCTGAGTACGACGCGGCGTCAGTTAGACGATCTGATCTGGGCGCAGCGGCGCAGCGAAGAGGTTGGGGTGAGCGACGATTCGGAACTCCGATTCGCCCGAGCCGTGCTGAATTACTCGATTCGCGGACTCTACGACGAAATGTCCAACATCGCTCAACTCCACGACGAGATCTCACGCGGAACCGAGGCCGATCCCGCTCGGCGGGTACACCGGACCAAAGGAACCGTGCGCCGCCGCCGCCACGGCCAGTGAGCTCCCGCTTGGGCAACCTGCGACACAAAATGGTGGATGCAATAACATTGCGGCAGGCAGGGAACCCGCGCAGCGGTTTTGCCAGGCACACGCACCTGGCTTGGGAGCTTGATTCGCGAATCTGACGAAGGGGTGTCGTGGTCGGTCCGGCGTCCTTGTCTCTCATGAAAACGTCCGTGAAGCGCCATGAACGGGTCGGCGTCTACTGGATCTCGCGCACTCTTCGCGCAGGCGCCGAGCAGATGTTTGGTGATCATGGGTTGACATCATGACTACCGCCTCACGAGATCGACCATCACCAGGTCGGCAGAGCAGGCAAAGCGAGCGTGCTCAGGTCCGCGCCGATCGCACGCGGATCCTGATGATCGAGGAGACCATCAAGTGCATCCGCGAAGAGGGGTTCGCTGCGGCCAGCACGCGCCACATCGTGGAGCGGGCGGGGGTTTCGTGGGGCGTCATTCAGTATCACTTTGGTGATCGCGACGGGCTGCTCACCGCGGTCATCGACTACGGGTTCGACACGTTGGTGGAGTCGTTGAACGAACTCGCCGACACCGCCGAAGGTGTGACGGACGCACGATCCCGAGCCGAAACACTTTCGGCCGCAGCGTGGCAGGTGTTCTCAACCCCCACCGCGATGGGGGCGCTGGAGATTCTTATTGCGACCCGCGCGATGCGAGGCACGATGGACGGCAAAAAATTCCACGGTCTGCAGACCGCGCTCGCTCGCATCGCCAGTCTGATCGACGACTCAACGCCGCACGCGGAATCGATAGCCACATTGCTGTGGGCCGGTCCGGTCGGCATGATGGTGGCCCGCATAGTGACCCCGGGGCTACGCGCCCAATCAGGTCAGGACGCGCTGGCCGACCTTATCGCCGATCACCTCTCCGCCCGCGCTGCCCCCGCATCGAAAAAAGTCCGGGGCACTTCGCGCAAACCGCGAAAGGGTGCCTGACAGCCCCTACGATCCCTCGCCTGCGGGTGCGCGACGCCGAAGTGACTCGCGGAACGAAACGTCGCGATCGACAACCGGTTCGCGGGGCAACCCGAGCAGCTTTTCACCGACGGTATTGCGCTGCATCTCGTTGCTGCCACCGGCGACTGACATCACCATGGCATTCAGCCAGGACGAACCGATCGGTCCGTTCTCAGAGCCGTCATCCCATGTGATCGCGGCGGAACCACACAGCTCGACCGCGATCTCAGCGCGCCGATGCTCCTTGAGGCCCGAACTCAGCTTGAGCAGTGACCCCCACGGGCCGCTCAGGGTGCCGGTCGTGTAACCCGATGACACCCGCTTACTGAGCTGATTGTGTACCACGGCGTTGCTGTACGCCTGCGCCAGCAGGTCTTCTTCACGTTCAGTGAGAGGGGTTCCGCGAAGGCATACCGCCGCTATGAGGTCGTCGACAGAAACGGACTCCTTCGTCTTCGCGCGCAGGCCAACGGAGTAGCCGACACCACCGGAGAAGTTGCGTTCGTGAAACAACAGCCGCTGCGCGACCGACCACCCGTCATTGAGCGCACCGATGAGAGCATCTGCGGGCAGCGCGACATCGCTGAAGTACTCCTGGTAGAACTCGGTGTCGCAGCCGTCGGACTTCGCGATCACCTGAATGCTCACCCCCGGTGCCTGTAGTGGCATCGCGAACACGGATAGTCCGCGATGCTTGGGCCGATCGAAGTCGGTGCGGGCCAGGCAGAATCCGTAGTCGGCGACCGCCGCGTCGGTGCTCCATACCTTCGACCCATTGATGATCCAGCGGTCGCCGTCCCGATCTGCCCTGGTGAGCGATCCGGCGAGATCCGAACCGGCGCCGGGTTCAGACAGCAACTGGATCCACTTCTCCTCACCTCGAAAAATTTTGGGAAGATGCTCGGCCAGGACCCCCGGTGATGCGCAGTCCAGAAGCGTCGGCGCGATCATGCCGAGGGAGACGCCCAGGCCCGTCGGCAGCCGATAAGGAGCCGCCTCCTCGTAAAAGACCTCCTGGTGGCCCGGGGTCAGTCCGCGACCGCCGTATTCCACCGGGTAGGGCAGCCCGGCGTAGCCGCCGTCAGCGATCTTCGCCTGCAGTACGCGGTCCTCTGCATCTGTCGGCTTGGGCAGTCCCGCCTTGAGCTCCAAGTTGGCCGACAACCATTCGCGCACCTGGCGCCGGAATTGATCGAGGTTCATGTCAGTGGAAATCCCAAGCCCCCACACCGTCGCTGACGTGCAAAAGCCGGGCGATATGCGCCCGGTGCTGTTCAGGTGTACCCAGCAGCGCCCGGTTGGTGGTGACCCGGCGCAGATAAAGGTGGGCGTCGTGCTCCCAGGTCAGACCGATGCCCCCGAACATCTGCGTGCATTCCTGAACGATGCGGATCGAGCGATCGCCGACATAGGATTTGGCCACGCTGACCAGCAATTCGGCTTCGTCGGAATCTTCTGACACCGCGTCGACGGCGGCGTCTGCGGTGCCCTTGCAGCTCTCAACCCAGAGCGTGACATCGGCGATCCGGTGCTTGAGCGCCTGGAAACCACCGATAGGGCGGCCGAATGCGTGCCGCGTGTGCGCATAATCGAGCAGCAGTCCGCAGAGGTGGTCGACCGCCCCGACGGTTTCGGCGAGCTGCAGGCAGGTCGCAAGGCGGCGCGCATCCTCGGCGACCTTTGACGACGGCGCACCGGCGGATAACAGCGCATCAGCGCCCACCCGCACATTGTCCAGGCGCACATCGCCGAACTCGCGTAGCAGGTCCAACCCCCGCTTTTGCGTGACGTCGACGCCCGCGGCATCGATAGGCACCAAAACCAGACCGACGCCGTCGTCGACCTGACATGCCACAACCAGCACGTCAGCGGTCGCGGCGTCGGGGACGTTGACTTTGCTGCCGGTCAGGACGAGGTCGTCGCCTTCTCGCCGAGCGCTGGTTGCTATCGCGTCGAGGTTCCATATTCCTGCGGGCTCCTCGAGCGCAAACGCGGCGATACGGCTGCCGTCCAGTACGCCGCGCAAGGTCGGGTCGGCGTCGGGTGCGGCATCGCCGAGAGCCCGTACCGCGACACTGCATCCCGGCAGCGCCGACGGCGCCAGCGCCCGGCCGGCGATCTCGCTAACGATCGCCGCGTCGACGACCGGCGCCCCGGACACCGAACCGTAGTCGTCGCAGGACTCCGGGGCGAAGATGCCCGACCACCCGAGGCCCGCACACGTGCGCCACCACTGACGGTAGTCCTGGCCGGCAGCATTGCGCATCCATGCGCGCAGGGCGGTAGGCGGTAGCTCCTTGGCCAGGAAGCTTTGAGTCGTGTCGACGAGGAACCGCTGCTCCTCGCTCAGTTCGAACCTCACCGAAGCGTCTCCGCGCCATCAGTAGTCCGCGGCAGCTGTCTAAAGGGCGCCAGAGGCCACACCGACCAGGCGGCCAGCGACCGGGCCTTCAGCAGTGCGAACAGTGCGTTCGGATAGCAGGTGGTGAGCACCGGGACCGTTCCTGGTGTCGTGCCGAACCTGGTGATCTTGACCAGATTTGGACGGACGTTGGCTTTATTCAGATCGCCATATTATAGTACATGCAATGACAATCTGGACGCCGTTGCCATGCTGGCGCACGGCGGCCACGCCGGAATTAATCAGGCTCTTTTGATTGCCGTTGGGACATCGGCACGCGCGCAGTCCAGTGGTGCGCACAAATGTTGAGGCAGGAGGCGCGCCGCGATCATGGCGATCAAGCCGTCGAGCGCAACCTCAACGCAGCTGCCTGGGGCGACCGACGAAATCCGCGTCGGCGCGGAACGCATTCTGGCCGATGGATTGGGATTTCTGGAGGGGCCCCGCTGGCACAGAGGGGAGCTGTGGTTCTCCGACTTCTACTCGCGCCGTGTGTCATCGGTCAACCTCGCCGGCGTACTGACCACTCGCTACTACGTGCCGGGTCAACCTTCTGGGCTCGCGCCGCTGCCGAACGGCGACGTCCTTATCGCGTCCGCGCACAACGGGCGATTGTTGCGGGGATCGGCGGAAGGGGCGCTGCAAACGGTGGCCGACATCGGCGCGTCCTTCCGCGGCGCACTCAACGACCTCGTGGCCGATACCCACGGGAGGGCCTATGTATCGACGCTGCCCGACTTGACCGGTGTCAGGCCCGGCGACGTCCTGCGCTGTCCGATCATCCTTGTGGACGAGCACGGCGAGACACGCGTGGTGGCCGATGACCTGCGTGTCCCCAATGGGATGGTCATCACCGCCGACGGGCGCACGTTGATCGCGGCCGAAACTCAGGGATGCCGGTTGGTCAAGTTCGACGTCGCCCCGGACGGATCCCTCGGTGCCCCAGAGGTATTCGCCGAACTTGGCGGGCGAAAGCCCGACGGCATCGCGCTGGATCCCGGGGGAGCGGTCTGGGTGTGCTGCCCGTTCACCTCGGAGTTTCTCCTCATAGCCGAGGACGGCGCGATTCTCGCCTCGACGTCCACTCCCGGCTCCTGGGCGGTGGCGTGTGCGGTGGGCGGCGAGCGCGGGGACACCCTGTTCGTGGTTACCGCAAAGGTCACCGTCGAGGACTTACACGCCGGCAGAGGTACGGGCGCGGTGCGGGCCTACCGAATCGAGCGGCAGTGACTGTCGAACCGGCGTACGACTTCTCCGGATTGGGTTTCGAGCCGGGTCAGGCCGCGGTGGTGTCGGGAGCAGCCAGTGGTATCGGGCGTTCGGTGGCCGGGATTTTGGCCCGGAGCGGGGTCTCCGTGCTGGCCTGGGACATCAACGCCGACAAGTTAGAGGCCCTGGCCCAGGACCTCGCATCGGCAAAGGGGACGGTGATGTGTCGTCGCGTCGACACCTCAGTCGATGCAGAAATTGACCGGGCGTGGCAGGACGTCGCCGGCATGGAGATTCAGTACCTCGTCAATAACGCGGGGCCACCAAGTACCACGCCGATGTCGGTGTCTGATGGCGTGCGTCAAGCAGTCGGGGGCTACGCGGCGATGACGGAGGCGTTCCTGGGCGCCCACGCCACCGAAGCTGCAAGCGTTGTATTCACCGCATCCATCGCCGGAAACCTCAGAGTCGATGCCACACCCGACTGGTATCCGGCTGCAAAGGCCGGCGTCGTCGGCTACAGCCGCCACCTTGCGGTCAAACTTCGCGGCAGACCGCGAGTCAACGCCGTCGCGCCCGGGGGCACCGTCACCGAGCGCACCGCAGGCGCCTTCGCCGCACCGGCAAACGTCGAGCGGTTCGCCAAGTATCCGATGGGCCGCCACGGTCAGCCGTGGGAGGTCGCCACGGCGATCTGCTACCTGCTCTCGCCGGCAGCGTCTTTCATCAACGGAGTCCTCCTACCAGTAGAAGGAGCAAGCACATGGAGCAGCAACAGTTGAACACCGAAATCACCGCTGGGGCAGGCGAATTGAAGTCGCAATACCTTGAGTACAAGACGTTCACCGAGTACCCGATCTTCGATGCGGATCAGCACCTGACCGAGGGGGAGGACTGCTATACGCGTCACATCGAGGACAAGTACAAGGACCGGACATTGCGGGTCGTCGTCGAAGGCGGCAAGACGCTGTTCAAATTCGACGGCAACGCCCGCGAGAGCGACGGGCACCACGGCAAGGTGCCTCATCCCGGATCGCTCAAGGAGCTGTTGAAAGGCATCAAAAAAGGATCCGGTGAGGCCGGCACCTACCAGTGGATGGAACCGGACCCGGCTTTCGCCGACGCCGACCTCCGGCTCGAACAACTCGACAAGCAGAACATCGAGGCCTGCATGCTCTACTCGACCGGAATCGGGCTGCTGGCCGAGCACGTGCTCACCGACGACGACCTCTTCTACGCCTCGTCGTGGTCATATCTGCGCTGGCTCGAGGAAGAGTGGGGATTCGCGCGCGCGGACCGCATGTTTGTGGCTCCCATCTTCTCCATGCGCGACGTCGACCGGACCTGCGAACAGCTCGACTACTTCTTCGAACGCGGCGGCAAAGTGGTCGCGATGGTGCCCGGCCCCGCCTACGGCCGCTCGCCCGGCGACCCCTACTTCGACCGGATCTGGGGACGCATCAACGACGCCCACGCGACGGTGAGCTACCACATCAACGAAGCACCCCCCGGCTACAAGGCCGGTCGGTCCCGCGAATGGGGGGAGGAGGAAAACCCCACGTTTTTCACTCAGTCCGCCTGGCAGTGGTATTGGGCCTACGGCGACGTGCCGGCTCAAGAGACGTTCAGCCAACTCATTTACGGCAACGTGTTCAGCCGATTCCCGAATCTGAAGATCGTTTCGGCCGAACATGGGTGCGAATGGATTCCGCTGTTCGTGCGAAAGCTCGACAAGATGCGCGGAATGGGCCGCAACGGCCGCTGGATCGGTGGGCAGCTGCCCGAGCGGCCGAGCAAGATCTTCAAGCGCCACTTCCGGGTGGTGCCGTTCTGGGAAGACGACATGGCCGACGTCATCGACAAGGTCGGCGCCGAAGTTCTCCTGGGCGGCTCAGATTTCCCGCATTCGGAGGGGCTGGCCTTCCCCAGTCAGCTCGTAGACCATCTCGACATGCTTGACGCGTCTGCGCAGAAGCTGGTCATGCGCGACAACGGTCTGGCCCTTGTTGGCCGCAGCTGAGCAGGACAACAATTACTAACCCTTCGAGAGGACATAGGCATATGAAGTTCGGAATTTTCATCCTCGGCGAGAAGCCACCGATGTTGCCTGGCGACGAGGTGTATCGGCGCAACCTCGACCAGTGCCGGGCCGCCGATGACATGGGCTACGACACGATCTGGCTTGGCGAACACCACTTTTCGCCGTATGGCACGATCGCCGACCCGTTCGTCTTCGGCGCGTCGGTGGCCGCTGTGACCAAGCACGCCCGCATCGGTACAGCCGTTGTGATCCCGGCGTTCATGAACCCGATCCGCATGGCAGAGCGGGTCGCGATGGTGGACGCGATCAGCGGCGGCCGGTTCGACCTCGGCCTGGGCCGCGGCTATCAGCAGAAGGAATTCAAGAAGTTCGGCATTCCCATGGAGGAAAGCACCGAGCGCTTCATCGAATCCGTCGAGGTCATCGAGAACCTGCTCACCCACGAAAGTTATTCGTGGGAAGGAAAGTTCACCCGCGGAGAGGACATCAACATCTTCCCGCGGCCAACGCAGCAGAAGGTGCCGTTCTACATCGCGGTTCTGCGCACGGCATCAACCATCGACTGGGGGGTATCGAAGGGCTACGGCATGATGGTCGGCAACCCCTACATTCCTGACCCCGAGCTGTCGAAGAGCCTTCAGTTGCTGTATCAGGCGCACGACAAGTACGACGTCGACCGTGACGTGTCAGACACCTGGGCACTCACCACCGCATTCACCAGCAATGACGAGCAGTTCGCGCTGAACTACCCACGTGACAGCGTGCGGCTGAACATGCAGTTCCTTCAGCAGTACGCGGCACCGTTCGAGCGGGGCGAAGAGGTTCCCAAGGACTACCAGGCGTACTCGAATTGGTATGACACCATCGCATCGCGCGACATCGACCCGTACGACAAGATCCTGCAAATGCCGACCGCCTTTATCGGCAGCCCAGATTCGATCATCGAGAAAATTCGTGCCATGAACAACGAGCACGGCTGGGAGAACTTCATTCTCACCCTCAACAAGGGCGGGGCCATGGAGCAGGAGCACGTCCTGGAGGCTATGAAGATCTTCGCCGAAGAAATCATTCCTGCCGCCAAGGAGAACGCAGAAAAGGACGCGGAATCCAAGCGCGTCGATGCCAGCGCCTGACCCGATCTGCGGGCACCCTAGATGAGCGACGAATCGAGCGAGGCGGCAACCGAAGTCGACGCACCGTTGCGCGGCAAGCGGATCATCGAGGTCGGCGGGCGCATGGTCAGCTATGCCGGCCGGCTGTTGGCCGACCTGGGTGCCGATGTGATCGTGCTCGAGCGGCCCGCTGGTGAAGATTCGCGTCGTGTCCCGCCGCTGGCCACGTCGTCGTCAGGCGGCCGAGTAAGCCTCGATCACGAGTACCTGCAGCAGACCAAGCGTTCAGTGTCGGTGGACTGGACGAGCGCCCAAGCGCTGCCATTTTTAAGGCGCGTCGGCGCGAGCGCCGACGCCGTGCTGGTCACCACGCGCCCTGGTCGCGCCGTCGTCGGGTTGACTCGGGGCCCGACGCTGGACTGGGCGGCCGACGATGCGGTGGTGTGCGCAGTCACCGCCTACGGGCTGACCGGTCCGCAGCGTTGTTGGAGGTCAACACCTTTCACGGCCTTCGCCGGTAGCGGACTGATGTCTGTGACAGGACCGGTGGAGGGCCCGCCGGTGGCGATGCCCGGAGCGCACATGTTCGACCTTGCCGGGGTACGTGCGGCCTATCTGGTGCAGGCAGCGTTGCTGACCGGGCGCGATCACACAGGTGGCGTCGCCATCGATCTGTCGGTGCACGAGGCGGCGTCGTGGCAGAAGCTGACTATCGACCAGTTCGATACGTCGGGCCGAATTCCCGACCGCCGCACCAACTTCGGGCCACCGCCCGGCGGAGTGTGGCAATGCCGCGACGGCCGGGTGGACATCGCCGCGCACGCACTGCACCACTGGTCGATCTTCGTCGACGTGCTGGGCAGACCAGACGAGCTCGCCGATCCACTCTACGAGGAGCGCGCGATGCGGGTGCAGCTGTTTGACCTGTTGACCGAACTCATCACGCCGTATATGGCGCAATGGGGCGCCGCGGAATTCGTCGATCGGGCGCAGGATGCGGGGCTGCCGTGTGCGCTCAGCTTTGCTCCAGGCGAGATGGCCGATGATCCGCACATGGTCGACAGGCAGTTCTTCGTCACGGTGCCCTCGATGGCACTGGGGTCGGTGCGCGTTCCCGGTCACCCGTTCCGGTCACAGCCGCCGTTGCAGGTGCCGCGTCGCCCCGCTCGGCCCGCTGACGCCGACACCCAAACGCTGTGCAAGGAACTGGGCGTCGGCGAAGAAGAGCTGTCGAGATGGAGAGCTGCCGGTGTCGTCTGAATCTGGACCGCTCGCCGGGCTGCGCGTCATCAGTTTCGGCACGTTCGTCGTCGGCAACGTGTGCGCGACCATGTTGTCCGACTTGGGCGCGGAGGTCGCGAAGGTCGAGTCGCCGCGCCGACCGGAGGCGTTGCGCAGTTACTTCAGTCTGGATCACCCGAACATCCACGAGCCCTCCGGCATTCGAACGACCAACATGTTTGCCAGCCTCACTTCGGGCCAGCGCAGCGTCTCACTGAACATGGACGTCGAATCCGGCCGCGCCTTATTTCGTCGATTGGTCGCCGCGGTCGATGTGGTGGTGGAGAACTTCAGTCCCGGCCAGATGGACCGCTGGGGTTGCGGTTTCGAAACCCTGAGCCGGCGGCGCCCCGGGCTGGTGATGGCGTCGCTCACCGGGTACGGGCAGTCCGGTCGACGCGCGAAGTACCGTGCCTACGCATCCAACATCGCCAATTACCTTGGGCTGGCCTCAAGTTGGGCCTTCGACGGTACGCATTTCGACTTTGTCGGCGCCCACCATGCCGTGTCGGCGATCCTGGGAGCCGTGGAGTCGGTTCGTCAGGGCGGGCCGGCGGTCCATATCGACCTCGCCCAGGCCGAAACCGGTGCGGCAGTCATGGCGCCGCTGTACCTGGCGAGTATGAACGGAGGTGCGGCGTGGAGCCAGGCGCCCAACGCCGTCCCCGGATCGGCACTGTCGGGAGTGTTCTGCTGCCTCGGTGAAGACGCGTGGGTCGCGGTGGAACTCGAAGACGCCGCCGACGTCGCCGCGGCCTGCGCTCTGCTCGAAATCGAGGAGCCCGAAACGGGTGATGCGGATGCCGGCAACGAAATACGCTCTGCGCTTACCGCCTGGTGCGCCACCTTCACGCCCTACCAGGCCGTGGTCCGGCTTCAGCGCGCCGGGCTGGCCGCAGCGGTCGTGGAGAACCTCGAGGATCTGTGGCGTGATCCCCAGTTGCGCAGTCGCGGGGCTTACCGTGACGTCTTCCATCCCGATGTCGGCAGTCGGGAGCTGCCTGCCTCACCAGACCAGGTCGCACTCGGCCTGCCCCGCACGACGCGGCCCGGCGCCCGCCTAGGTGCCGACACCACCGCGATCCTTCAGGCCTGGTTGGGCTTCAGCGAGCAGGACATCGACGAGCTCGAGCATTCCGATGCGTGCTGGCATCCGCCCAAACAGCAGCACCCGACATCGCCAAACAGCCACGACAAGATCGGGATCGCCAGATGACCTACCGCTTCATCATTTACGAGACCCTCGACCAAGGAACGATCGCGCGCATCACCCTCAACCGGCCGAAGACGCGAAACGCCCAGAACCGCGGCCTGCTGGTCGAACTCGATGACGCGTTCGCCGCGGCGGAGGCCGATGACACAGTGCGCGTGGTGATCTTGGCCGCAGCCGGGTCGATCTTCTCGGCGGGCCACGACATGGGCTCGTCGGAGGCCGTGACGGAGCGCACGCCAGGACCGACACAGCACCCCACCTACGGCATCCACGGCGGCACCCGGACCGGCGCCGAACGGCGGATGCTGCAGGAGTGGCACTACTTCTTCACCAACACCCGCAGATGGCGTGACCTGCGCAAGATCACGGTCGCTCAGGTCAACGGAACTGTCTTCGCCGCCGGCCTGATGTTGATGTGGTCATGCGACCTCATCGTCGCCGCCGACGACGTCACCTTCGCCGACGTCGTCGGAACACGGCTCGGCATGTGTGGTGTCGAATACTTCGCGCATCCATGGGAGTTCGGTCCACGCAAGACCAAAGAACTCATGCTCACCGGTGATTCGATGGACGTCGACGAGGCCCACCGGCTCGGCATGGTGTCCAAGGTGTTCCCGACCGAGCAACTGGCCGATAAGACCATGGAGTTCGCGCGCCGGATCGCCAAGACCCCAACGATGGCGGCCTTGTTGATCAAGGAGTCGGTGAACCAGACCGTCGACAACATGGGATTCCACAATTCGCTCAACGCTTGCTTCTCGATGCATCAACTCAACCACTCGCATTGGGCGGAGGTGCATGACGATGCGTTGGCAGTCGCCAAGCCCGAGGACGGCATTGAGGACTGGCGGACGGCCACCCCGACGATGATTGCCCAAAAGGACCTGCCATGACCCCGCCCCTGCGCCCACACGAAAGCATGGCCATCAAGGATTACGACGCCCTTGCGGGCCTGACGATCATGGTGACGGGCGCCGCGCGCTCGCTCGGCGCGGCGTTCTCCGATTACTTCGAGGATCGCGGTGCCGCCGTGTGGCGCACCGACATCGACGCCAGTGAGGGCGTACACCGCTTGGACGTCACCTCACGCCTGGAGTGGGAAACCTCAGTCAAAGAGGCGCTTGCCGAGCACGGGCGCATCGATGGATTGGTCAACAACGCCGGCGTGTTCTACGGACAACGCGATTTCTGGGACGAGGCCGACGAAGAGCTCGACCACATGATCAACGTCAACCTCAAGGGGACCTGGGTGGGTACCCAGATCGTCAGCAAGCGCATGGCAGAGGGCGGGCACCCCGGCAGCATCGTGAACCTGTCGTCGACGTCAGGGGTGATGGCGACCAAAGGGTACGCCGGGTACGGTACGACCCGGTGGGCCGTGCGTGGGTTCACTAAGCTCGCCGCGGGTGATCTTGCCGCACACCAGATTCGGGTCAATTCTCTTCACCCGCACGGGGTCAAAGGCACCGGGATGATTCTTGCCTCCGCGGCGGCGGCGGGCATGACCGAAGAACAGGTGGAGCGCTTAGGCACCGACAGCCCCATGGGTCGGATGGGCACCACCGATGACATGGGTGCGATCGCAACCTTCCTGCTGTCCTCGGCGGCCAGCTTCATCACAGGACGAGAGTTCGTGGTGGACGGGGGGGTCACGTTGTCCAGCAACAGTTCGTGATCGGCTCGACCAGAACAACATTCGACGACACGGAGGGTCCATGCACGTCTCGATCGACAACGACGCATGCCAGGGGCATGGTCGTTGCTATGCCATGGCTCCTGAGGTCTACACAGCCGACGACGAGGGTTGTGGCGAGGTCATCGACGCTGAGGTCGGCGAGGATCTCGTTCAACAGGCTAGGGTGGGCGCCCTGAACTGCCCCGAGTCGGCGATCACGCTCAGCTGATCACCTAAGCGCCAGTTCGTCTTTCGTCAAGCGCCCTGGTCAGATAACCCGTCGAGCGAACCGGAGAACGGTTTCACCCGCGGCACTCAATCCGACTCCCATGGTCTCAAGCTCGTCGCCGGCTGATTGCCGCCGGTCACATGGTGGGTGTGCCGGACCGGTGAAACTCCTCGAGTGCACCCTTGATCCAGGCGAGGTCGCCGGTGTCTTGATGACGGCGGGCGATCACCGGATCGATGCCGTACACCGCTGTCGCATTCATCCCGAGGATCTTCTGCTTGAGTTCAGGGGTCAGCTCGGGATATCCGTACGTTTCTTGCATCCACTCCGGAATCTGGAACGCGCGGAAAGTGTCTACCGCGCCCTGAGTGGGGCCGTACCAGATGCCGTCGGTGCCCCAGAGCACATTGTCGGGCCCGACGGCGTTGAGCAGCTTACCGAGCACATGGGCTGCCTCCAGCGGGCGTTTGATGAGGCAGTACCACGTGGTGCCGAGCTCGGCGTAGATGTTCGAGCCCGGCGCGACGTCGTTGACCCGAATCGATTCGATCAGTCGATTCACACCGATGTGTGCAGTCGCCTCTTCGTACGGACCTTCGCGGGTGTCCTCGGACGGCCGCCCGTCGCCCGGTTCGAAACCGGAGTGGTAAGCGACGAACTTGATGTCGGGATAGCGGTTGGCCGCGATGCCGAAGTCGCGGGGAGAACCAGCGGCCACCTGTCCGCTCAAGCCCTTGTGCGCGCAGACGACACGGACGTTGGTGCGCATCACCTGCTCAAGGAATGCTGTACCGATCTCGTCATCCAAGAACCAGCCATGAATTTTCCCGAAGTCGTTGAAGCTGGTGGCCCCCATCGTGTAGACCTTCCAGCCGACAGGGCCGATCCGCTCCTCGACTTCGGCCATCTGGCCGATCTCACCGTCGACACCGGCATGGATGACCGCATGGTTGAGGAGTCGGCCCTCGGCTCCAAATCGTTCCAGCAGCAGGCGGGTAGCCGCCATCTCCTCGTTGAACAACATGCGCTCTTCGGACAAACCTGGCGGAGAACTCAACACGGCCACAGCCGTCTCGCTCTCGGTGAAGACGCACCGTAAGTACTCAGCGAAGTCGAGCAATTGGTTTTCGCCAAGTCCGCCCCACCAATCGGGACCGTACATCGGATACATCTGCCGGATGAGTTCGCGACTGCTCTCGCATGCCTCACGCTCGGCGATGTAGTGGGTTTGGACGTCGATGATGAGTTCATCGCCGCCCAACGCGTCATCAGCTGCCGCGGAATCAAACGCGGCTTCATCGGGGACGAGGAAAAAATCTTCGTTGTTCGCCTTGTTGACCGCGAGTAAACCTGCCGCGATGCCGCGGCGCGATTCGACGTAGGCCTCGGCGCGGACATTCAGCCGATCAACGGCAGAGTCGCCCGCTTCGGCGGCAATCCGCGCTGCGCGGCGCTCGACGTCATTGAGCGGCGGCGGTATGAACTCGTCGTTGGCGCAGCGGGTGAGAAACCGTGGCAGAGCTGGCGGGGCGGCACTCATTGGCGGGCGAGGGAGCGCGCGCCTGCAGCACTGTCGAGCGCCTTGGTCAGCGTGCCGCCGTAAAAGGCCGGCCCGCGATCTCCCAAGTCGCCAGCCTTCTCGCGGTAATCCTCGAGCGGATTGAGTAGGCCTTCGGCGTGCGGGTAGTCGCTGCCGAACATGATGTTGTCGGCCGAGCGGTCCATCACCTTGTCGGGTCGTTCGTTGGCGAACGACACGAACCGGATGTGCTCATCGAGATATGTCGACGGCTTGTTCGCCAGCGTCACGTTGTGCGCGCCGACGACCTTGTAGTGGACGTCGTAGCCCATGTCGAGCTTGAATCGGAACTCGGGAATCCAACCGACCGAGTATTCGGCGATGACCCAGTTCAACTTCGGATGACGGTCGAACAGACCGTTGGTTACCAAGTCGCAGAGTGCGATCTGGGCCTCGAGACCGTTCATAACAAGGCTTTGCAGCGTCATGTACTGGATGATGTCGCCGTCGTGGTAACCATCGGCGATGGTCCGCTCGGCGAACGCTCCAATGTGGAAGGTGGGAACCAATGCGAGGTCGACCATCTGCGCCCAGACGTGCTCAAAATCGGGGTGCGACAAGCGCTTGCCGTCGATGAGTCCGATCGGCAGGAACACCTGCCTGATACCTGCGGCCGCCATGCCGTTCAGTTGTTCGCTGATCCAGTCGGGTTCAGCCCGCAGGGTCAGGTGACCCGCCGGAAGCAGGCGCCCTGCGCCGACGTTGGAGATTTCGGCCGCCCAGCGGTTCCAGGAACCGATGTTGGCTCGCTCTGACTCGGCGTCGCCCTGTAGGTAGAAACCAAAGTTCAGTCCCCAGTTCGGGAAGATGACCTGTTGGTCGAGGCCCCAACCAGCGAGGGCGTCGCGGCGTGCGACGGGATCCCGGTAGGTCGCCGGCATGTCCTGGTAACGGGTCTGCGCCGGTTCGCCTGCGCGCTGGCGCTGATGGGGACCGCCGTAGGACTCCCACCACTCACCGGGTTGGCTGATGTAGCACTGCAGCAGGCGCTTGTCACGGTGTGTCAACCAGGAAAAGCCCAGTTCATCCTCCTCGATCTCCAACGCCAGGTGTCGCTGCGAGGCAGGCATGTAATCGCGCCACATCCCAGGCTGTTCGAAGATGTGGGAGTCGGCGTCGACAATCTTCGCCATGGAAGTGCCTCCTGTGCTGAGAGTTGCGTTCCGCTCGTTCACGGGCACCGCGTGCGGGCTAGTAGCGGCACCCGCCCGCATTCGGCGAGCGACCCCGGCTCCGCGAGCGGCTCGCTTGACTTCATCATCGTAAGGAAGAATTATAGCAAAATCAATAAATCTCGAACCGCACGCGGATTCGGTGCCGATCGCCCCTACCTGACTTGCGCATTCGGGAGCACCTGTAGCCGGGAGGTCTGACAACGAGATGGCAGTGCATGTTGTCGATTCCATCGATCTGCAACTCGCCCGCGACATCGAGCGCGACCCATTTGAAGCCTTTGACGCCCACATCGACATGGACCCGTTCTGGGCCAAGGAGGGCGATTTCTACGACGGCGGCTTCTGGGTGATCGGAAAGTTCGATCAGTGCCGCGAACTTTTGCAAGACGCTGAGACGTTTCAATCGGAGGTCTTCACCGAGGAGCCGCTGCTGCCCTCATTCGCTCAACCTCCCGAACTTCAGAAGCTTCGCCAGGTGCTCCTGCCACATCTGTCACGTCGGAAGACCGTGGGGGCCGAGGACAGGGTAAGAGAGCTGGCCAACCACTACATCGACGCTTTCGCCGCGGCCGGCTCCTGTGATCTGGTCGCCGATTTCGCGCAGCACTTTCCGATCGCGGTCTTCGCCGAGTTGTACGGCATCGCCAACGACAAACGTGCCGAGTTCCGCCAGTTGGCCGAGAAATATCTGCACAGCGTTGGCGCAGAACGCGACAGCGCGTGGGAGTCGATTCGTGCGATCGTCCGCGGTGAGTTGCAGGAACGACGAGGCAACCCACGCGGCGACCTGTTGTCGGGCATCGCCAACGGCGAGATCGACGGTGCGCCAATCGAGATGGCGATCTGCGTGAACCTGGCCGCGACCGTGTTCTTGGGCGGGCTCGACACCTTGCCCTCGGCTCTGGGTTGGACGTTCCGCTATCTGGCCACACACGAGGATGCGCGTCGCCGTGTCCGCGAGCAACCTGAAACCGTCCCGGCGATGGTCGAGGAATTTCTTCGGCTCTACCCGGTCGTGGCCAAGGAGCGACGCAGGCTCAGCCGCGACGTGGACTTCCATGGCGTGCCCATGAAGGCCGGTGACCGGGTGGTGGCGCTACTGAGTCTGGCCAACCGTGACGAGGTCGAGTTCCCGAACGCGCGTACGGCCGACTTCGATCGAACCGTGAACCGCCACATCACGTTCGGAGTGGGGCCACACCGCTGTCTGGGCTCGCATCTTGCCCGCAGCGAGCTGACAATCGCGCTGCAGGAGTGGCACCGGCGCATCCCCGATTACCGGATCTCCGACCCATCGAAGATTCGCTTTCATGGCGGGATCATCGCGATGAGCACGCTGCCCCTCGAGTGGGCCACCGCCACCTGAAGAGTCAACTGAGGGCGCGGTTTACATCGACGTTGCCCGAGAAAGTCGAGCGAGGAGTCGGGACACGATGACCAGTAGTGACGGCCTATCCGACTTCCGTGCCGAAGTCCGGGCCTGGGCAGAAAACCACATCCCCGTGGGATGGGAATCCAGATTCGGGGTCGCCGTCGATGATGAGTTCCGCACGTTTCAGCGTGATTGGTTACGCACGCTGCGCACCGGCGGCTATGCCGCGCCCCATTGGGCAAAGGAGTGGGGCGGGGGCGGCTACTCCCTCGCCGAGCAGATCGTCATCTTTGAAGAGTTCTCGCGATTGAACGCGCCGCCGCTGCGCAACTACTTCGTTGCCCTCAACCACGCCTACGCAACGCTGATGCACGCAGGCAACGACGAGCAGCGGCAACGGCATCTGCCGGCGATCCTCGACGGCGAGGTGTGGTGTCAGGGGTTCTCCGAGCCTGGTGCCGGGTCTGACCTCGCGGGTCTGCGCACCCGAGCGGTCCGCACAGGTGACGTCTACGTCGTCAACGGTCAAAAGGTGTGGTCGAGTCGTGCGGCATTCGCCGACCGCTGCCTGCTGCTTGCCCGGACCGATCCGAAAGCACCGAAGCGGCGCGGGATCTCGTATTTCCTGCTCGACATGAAATCGCCGGGCGTAGAGGCCCGCCCCATTAGGCAGGCCACCGGAGCGGCTGAGTTCTGCGAAGTGTTCCTCACCGATGTCGAGGTGCCCGTGACCGACTTGGTCGGCGAGGAGAACGACGGTTGGAAGATCGCGCAGAGCACCCTGTCGGCCGAGCGCGGACTTGCACAATTGGAGCTGTCGGAGCGCATGGCCGCAGCTATGTCGATGGTCGAAGCATTAATCCGAGAGCGGCGCAGCGATGGCAGATCGGCGATCGACGACGATTCAGTACGCGAACAGTTCGTGACCCTTCAGACCGAGGTCGTCCTCTTCCGGCGGCTGTGCAAGAAGATGGTCGAGGATCTCGTTCGGCGGGGCGGCACGGGTCCGGAATCGTCGATCGTCAAAGTCTTCTACAGCGAACTGCTGCAACGGATGATGGCGTTCGGCGTGTCGCTGGCCGGCCTCGACACCCATCGGCTCACCTTCAAACCGGTGTCCGCCGGATATGAGTCAGGGCGCTGGATGCTCGACTACATCGACTCTTTCGGTTGGGTTATCGCGGGCGGTACCAACGAGATTCAGCGCTCTCTGATCGGTGAGAGGGTTTTGGGTCTACCGCGAGAGCCGGTGCCCACATGAGATCTCGATCCATGACGAGGAGGCGTTTGGATGACCGTCGTTGATACCTCGGAGCAGGATCTTCGAGAAGAATTACGCACGGCCGCACGCGAGATGCTCGGCGCCAACTCGGCGCCAGCACAGGTTCGAGCGCTGGCAGAGACCACGAGCGGTTTCGATGACACGCTGTGGCGGCAGTTCGCCAGGCTGGGATGGCTCGGGATTGAAGTCAGCGAGGACCTCGGTGGTGCAGGTGGACGCTTCGGTGACTTGGCAGTGGTCCTGATCGAGCTGGGCCGACGTCTGAGCAGCAACGGTTTGATGGCAACCGCGGCACTTGCTGCCGGCCCGCTGCTCGGTGCTGAACGGGAAAGCGCCGCCGCGCAGTGGTTGCGCCGGCTACCCGACGGCGACGTCCGTGCGGCGGCAGTTGTCAGTGTCACCAGATCGGATCAGCTGCGGGCCAAGCGCGACGGTGACCGTTGGCTGATATCGGGGGCGGCGTCCTGCGTCGCTGACGTCGCCGGAGCGGAGGTCGTCATCCTTCCGGCAATCGACAGTCGCGGAACGAGCCTGCTGTTCGCTGCTGCCCCAACAACTTCTGGCCTGGTGTGGACGAATGCACCGATGCTCGACATCACCAGGAGATTCGCAGACCTTGAGGTTAGTGGGCTGGCGTTAGGCGACGGCGAGCTCATTGCCGCAGGGCCTGCAGCAGAAGATCTGACTGCCGACCTGTTCAACCGGGCGGCCTTGGCCGTCGCGTGCGATGCGTTCGGGGTCGCGGAACAGGCATTGGAGATGACCGTCGGCTATGTGAAGGAGCGTGTCCAATTCGACCGCCCAATCGGATCATTTCAGGCGGTCAAGCATCGCTGCGCTGACATGTTCATCGCAGTGGAGACCGCGCGCGCTGCGTTGGACGAGGCGATCGACAGCTATGACGCAGCGCCCGCCGACGCAGCCGTGGCGGTCTCGCGCGCGAAGGCCTACTGCTGCGACGCCGCGGCTCAAGTCACTGAGGACGCGGTGGAGATGCACGGCGGAATCGGGTTTACCTGGGAACACGACATCCACCTTTACGTCAAGCGCGCGCGGCTCGATCAAGCGCTGTTCGGCGATTCGCGCTGGCATCGCCGCCGCGTCGCCGCGCTGACATTGGGCTGAACGCATCAGCACCGAACGTGTCGGGTTGGCCTGCAACTCGATTGGGCAATTTTAAGGAGAGCACCAGTGAAACTTGACCAGCTGAAGTTTCTGTCGACAGAGATCGACGGCGCGGTCGCGGTTGTCACCATGAATAGGCCTCCGGTAAACGCCGTGAACGGGGATATGTACCGCGAGATCCGCGATTTCTTCAGCGATTTCGTCCTCAACCTACCGGGCATCCGAATCGTGGTGCTGACTGGTCATGGCCGTCACTTCTGCGCGGGAAATGATCTGGGCGAGTTCGTCGAGATGACTCCGGAAAACGCCCCGGGCCGGATGAAGACTGTGCGGGAGGCGTTTTGGGCGATCTACGACTGCCCGGTACCGGTGATAGCCGCGGTCAACGGATCAGCGCTCGGCACCGGGCTGGCGATCGCCGCATCGTGCGACTTCACTGTCTGCGGTCTCAGCGCCCAGATGGGATGCCCTGAGGTGTCCATTGGTGTCATGGGTGCAGCCAAGCACCTTTCCCGGTTACTGCCCCAACCCTTGGTGCGTTATCTCTATTTCAATGCCGAGCCGATCGCCGCTGCAGATCTGGAACGCTTCGGCGCTGTCTTGAAAGTCGTGCCAGATGAGGATCTGCTGACCGAGGCCATGTCCATCGCCCACAAGATCGCTCGGCACAGCCCAGCGGCGCTTCGCACCGCCAAGGAGAGCATGAACACCATCGAATTTATGGACCTCAAATCCGGCTACGAGTTCGAGCAACGCCTGACCGGCCAGTTGTCGGGCCATCCCGATGCACGGGAGGCGTTACTGGCTCGTACCGAAAAGCGCGACCCCGTATTCGGACGATGACCCAGCCATCAGTGGAACTTCACGCGACCGACGCAGACGTCCTCTACCGGACCGATGGTCACCTCGCGTACATCACCCTGAACAGGCCCGACCGTGGCAACGCGTTCAGCCCTGAGATGAAGCGGCTACTCGAGGCCGCCTGGACAGAAGTCAAGCGTGACAAGCAGATCCGTTGTGTCATCGTGACCGGGGCCGGCGACCGACACTTCTGTACAGGCGCCGACGTCGATCGGGTGGCGTCGGCCGGACATGTTGCCGCAGGCAACGGCCCGATGAGTGAGGAGATCCGCGTCTCGCCGCACCAGAATCGGGTGTGGAAACCGGTCATCGCCGCGGTCAATGGGCTCGTCAACGGGGGCGGCTTGCACTTCGTCGTCGACGCAGACATCATCGTCGCCGCCGAGCACGCGGTGTTTATGGACACCCACACTTCGGTCGGCATGGTGGGCGCTGTCGAAAACATCGGATTGGCCAAGCGCCTCCCGCTCGGACAGGCATTGCGGATGACTCTGCAGGGGCGCAACTACCGGCTATCGGCCCGGCGCGCTTACGAACTCGGCATGGTCGACGAGGTCGTGGCGGCCGGCGCACTCATGTCCACCGCGGAATCGATCGCTCATGACATCGCTTCCAACTCACCGGAAGCGGTCTCGCTGTCCAAGCAGGCCATCTGGGGAGCGCTGGAAACGGGATACCGCGATGCGCAGGAGTACGGCTGGGCGTTGCTGCGAATGCACTGGGCCCACCCCGACAGCGCCGAAGGTCCGCGCGCATTGGCTGACAAGCGTCCACCCAACTGGCAGACGTGACCGTTCACCTCATCACGGCGGAAAGGCCTCCATCAATGCGGAGTCACGCGAAAGCGGTTGTTACGGTGTCCGATTCCGTGCCCGTCTGTCCGTCTGTGGGCAGCTGACCATGCTCACTGCGACAGCAGACGGCCTGTTGCCGAGCATGGCGACCCTGTGCTGGTCCCGGCGGGACAGTGACCACCCCGCCATCATCGAGGACGGAGGCCGCACGTGGACGTGGAGAATGCTGGCACATGCGGCCGCCCAGACGGCCCGCACGTTGGACGGCACCGCGTCGCGACCCGTAGCCTTCAGCGCGCCCAACGGCGGGGCATTCGCTGCCATCATGATGGGCATCTGGCTGGCGGGCGCGGTCCCGGCGCCGGTGTCGCCTCGCCTACCCCGTGCCGAGCGGCAGCGGGTGCTTGCCAGCATCGACCCTGTACGCGCGATCGTCACTGCCGGCCTGGACTTCGAAGCCGACGTGGTCGTCGATGTCGACGACCTTGCGGTCGCCCGCCTCGACAACGGCTCAATGCCGCCACTGCCGCGCGCGGATCCGCAGGCGCCCGGCATCGTCATCTGCACCTCCGGCACGACCGGTACCCCCAAGCCTGTGGTGCACACCCTGCGCGGTATCTGGGGACTGATCGACGGCGTTGCACGCAAACCCGTCGACCCCGACCAACCGAGGCCGGCCTCCGGCGCAGGTCCGCTGCGTGTCGACTCCCGCCCGATGAACCACACTGGAGCCATTTACGGCCTGATCTCGACATTGTGGCGAGGGCGGCCGCTCGTGGTCATGCAGCGGTTCGAGCCCGTCCGCTACGCCGAACTCGTACGGCTATACGACATCGAGACGCTCAACCTGGTGCCCACCATGATCCGCATGTTGCTCGACGCTGCAGAGGAGGTCGGCACACTTGGGCCGCCGGCCAAGGTCGCCACCAGTGGTACCGCCCCTCTGCCGGATTCCTGGCGTGAAGAATTCGAGGCCAGATTCGGCGTCCCTGTCCAGCGCAATTACGGCTCCACCGAGGTCAGCACGGTCGCCGTCGAACCGCTCGACGACGCGTTGTCCGGAAACCGCCGCCTCGCCGCGGCGGGCAAGATCAGCCCTGGGGTACAGGTCGAGATCCGCAACGACGACAACCGGCCGATGCCGGTGGGCGATACGGGCAGCATCTGGGTGCGCAGTGACACGTTGCGTCCCAAGGTAATCGGCCAGGGGGCGGTAACCGAACAGGACGGTTGGATCGACACCGGTGACGTCGGTCGCGTCGATGCCGATGACTACATCTACATCACGGGCCGCAAGCGCGAACTCATCATCCGAGGCGGACTGAAGATAGTGCCTAACGAGATCGAGACGGCATTGCTGCTTCACTCCGCGGTCACCGAGGCGGCCGTCGCCGGTGTGCCCGACGAACGCCTTGGAGAAGTTCCGGCAGCGTGGGTGCGGTTGAGGGCAGCCGCTACCGAAGACGATTTACGGGAGCACGTTCGTAGCCAACTCGCGTCATACAAAGTCCCCGTATCCGTTTACTTCGTCGACGACTTTCCCCGAACCGAAAGCGGAAAGGTACGCAAGCACGATCTCGTGGCGCGACTACACAATTCTGCAACGGCTGAATCATCATGAACCACAACCGAACGCGAGATGCACCGGATTTCCTGCGCGGCGTGGTGATTGCCGAGTACGGCGACGGCCTGGCAGGAGCTGCTGCCACGGCCACGCTCGCTGCGATGGGCGCCGACGTCACGACCGTGCCCGTTCAGGATTCGTTGCTGCGAAGGCGAGTTCCGGCGCTCAACGCAGACCGACAGCCAGTCTCGGTGCTCAGCGCTGTCCTCGATGCCGACAAGACTGTGTCGCACGAATCAGCGCCGGCCCCGATGGTCACCGTCGTCGACCGCTGTGAGGGCACGGGTCCGTTGTCCGACATGCCCGTCGACGACTATCTCGATCACGTCGATAGGGAAAACGGCGCTGTCTGGGTGACAGTGAGCCCGTACGGGTTGACCGGGCCACGGCGGCGGTGGCGGGGGACCGAACTGACGATCGCCGCTGCCGGAGGACTGCTGTCAGCCGTCACCGATGGTCGCAGTGGCTGGCCGATCAAACTGGCAGGCAACCAAGCGTTGCTGTCCGCCGGGCAGGTGGCCGCTCTGGCTACATGTCACGGAATCGACGAGCACACGCGTACCGGCAACCCCGTCCACATCGACGTTTCCGCGCAGGAGGCGGTGGTCGTCACCGGCCCGTTGCTGCGGGTAAGCAACCTCCTGCTGAACAGTGCCGGTGAAACCGGAGCACGGCGGTATGGGGCGCCCGCGGGATACTACCGATGCCGCGACGGGGTGGTGCGCATTTCGGTGATGGAGGACCACCAGTGGGCTGCACTGGTGCGTGCCATTGATGCTCCGGGTTGGACCGATCTTTTCGCCGATGGACAGGCGCGCATCGCTCGCGCCGACGAACTCGACACCAATCTGGCCGCTGAACTTGCCCAGTGGTCGATGACCGACTGCGAGCGCAGGCTCCAACAAGAGGGCGTTCCCATCGCTGCGATGTACAGCGCCGACGACCTGGCGGACTCGCCGCACTTCGCGGCCCGAGGGGCATTACGCGACATCGCCGCCGGCGCAACGTCACTGCGCACCGTCGGGCTTCCGTTCAACGTGGAGAAGAGCGCTTCGCCCACTCGGCAAAAACCTGCCGGCCTGCAGGGTCTGCGCATCACCGAAGCCGCCCATGTGCTGGCCGCCCCGCTGGCGGCCGCGCTATTGGGTGCAATCGGCGCGTCGGTCACCAAGGTCGAGGATCCCGATCGACTCGACATTTACCGAAGGCGTGGTCCGTACATCGACGGAGTCGCCGGACCTGACTACAGCGCGTATTTCGCCGCCATGAACCACTCGAAGAAGAGCATGGCCATACCTATGTCGCGAGACACCGAACGCTTAGCCCGACTGGTGGCTGAGTCGGATGTCGTGTTGGAGAACTTCGGGCAGCGCCGCGCACGCAGGCTGGGCGTTGACGCCGCCACGCTGCTCAGCAACCGACCTGACATGCTGGCAGTCAGCTCATCAGGATTCGGGTATGAGGGTCCGTGGTCGGCTTACCGCGCATACGCCTACAACTTGCACACCGCAGGCGGTTTGGCCTACCTCACCCGTGGCTCCGACAGTCGTGCCGCCGACCTGGACCTGCCGTGGGCCGACCTGATCAGCGGCATTGCCCTCGCGACGGTCATCGCGGCCTGGGCAGTTGGCCCGAACTCCTGCTCCGGCGCCGCCGTTGACTTCTCTATGCTGGATCTCGTCGCGTCACGCTTCAACGAATTTCTAGCCGCCGCACACGCCGACATCGAGGGTGCCGGGCCGGAGGACGCCTCGAATCACATGTGTCCCTTCGCGCCGCACGGCGTCTTCGCGACAGCCACTGAGCGGCAATGGGTCGCGCTCGCCGTGTGGAACGACGAGCAGTGGCGGGCGCTGTGTACGACGCTCGACGATCCGGCTGGGCTGACCGATGAGCGGTTCGCGAGCGCTCGGTCGCGCACGGACAACGAGCCGCAACTGGACCGTGCTCTGCGGGACACTTTGGCTGGTGCCAACGCCGTGAAGCTGATTGCCGCGCTGCAGGATGCGGGGGTTGCTGCAGCGCAGGTGATGGCTCCTGAGGACATCGTGGCCGATCGTCATCTTCGAACGCGAGGCTTCTTCCGACCGGTGACTCATCCGGAGTGGGGGATGCGGCGCCTCGTCGGAGTTCCGTGGCGAATTGTCGGTACGCCGGCGTTCGCTCTCGGCGCGCCCCCCTTGTTGGACCTGCGGTGATGAAGGGAGAGCCGCGTGGCCGCACGTAAAGAACTAACTAGCAGCGTAATTCGGGACGAGACATCGCACGCTCCCGATCTAGCGGAGCGCCGAGACGCCCAGCAGGTGTTTTCCGAGGTGCAGGATCTGCATCTGGGTGGTGCCCTCGGGGATGGTTGCCTCGCGCGCGTCGCGGAAGTACCGCTCAACCGGCGACTCCTCCATTAGGCCCGCGCCACCATGGAGTTGAAGCGCCAATGTCGCAGCGCGGCCCACGGACTCGCCACAGTAGTACTTGGCCATCGAGCACTCGTACCGCCCTTGCTCGCCGGCGTCGAGCGTTCGGGCGGCGTGATAGCCGAGCAACCGGCACGTGGATGTGATGGTGGCGATTTCGGCGACCATCTGCTGGACCAGTTGAAAACCGGCGATCGGCTTGCCGAACTGCTCGCGTTTCCGGCAGAAGTCGACCGACGCCTCCAGGCACGCCTGGGACAGCCCGACGGCTCCCATCGACATACTCAACCGACCGATGTTCACCGCACCCATCGCCAGTCTCAATCCGCCGCCGACCTCGCCGAGCACATTGGCCGCGGGAACACAGACGTCGTCGAAGGTGAGTTCGCAACTGGTGGTCGAGCGCACCGGCATATGAGGTATGTCGTAACAACCGTATGGCGATTCGGCGGAGTCGACGAGGAAGGCAGTGACTCCATGGTCGCTGCCGTCCTCGTCGATCACTCGCGCGAACACCACTCCGAAGTCAGAGCCCAGTGCGTTCGTGATGTAGATCTTGCTGCCATTAAGGACGTAGCTGTCCCCGCGTTTGCGAGCCCGCATCTTCAAAGCTCCAGCGTCCGATCCGGCGTCGGGTTCAGTGAGTCCGAACCACCCGAACCGGGTGCCGTCCAGCATCGGCGTCAGGAATCGCTCCCGTTGCTCGGCGGTGCCTCCGGCGAGTGTGCGAGCGACCATGCCCTGCACATTGACGGTGGTACGCAGCGAGCCCCAGGTGCGGCCCGCTTCCTCCATGAGGATCGCCTGCATCATCGCGCTCAGACCGTCGCCGCCCGCCTCCACCGGGACCCAGCCGCGGACGTATCCGAACGGCGTGAGCTCGCGCAGCAGCTCCCAAGGGAAAGTGCGTGCGCGCTCATGCTCGGCGACCAGCGGGGCCACCCGCTTGTCCATGAACGTGCGCACGGACTGCTGCAGCTGCCGCTCGTCGTCATCGAGGAGGGTTGACATGCGCGCTCCCGTCTCGGTTAAGTTCTGTGGATAGAAACAGGGTTAGCATATAGAACTCATTGGAGGAAGACGAATGCAGCAACCGGTCATCGTCGACGCCGTGCGCACCCCCATCGGACGCCGAAAGGGTTCCCTCGCCGCGGTGCATCCGGTCGACCTGTCGGCGCACGTCCTGAACTCGCTGGTCGCCCGCAACGGGTTGGAGCCTGAGGCGATCGAGGATGTCATCTGGGGCTGCGTCAACCAGATCTCCGACCAGGCCGCGAACGTCGGCAGATGGGCCGTCCTCGCGGCGGGGTGGCCCGAGACCATTCCGGGCACGACGGTCGACCGAGCCTGCGGCTCCAGTCAGCAGGCGGTCCAGTTCGCCTTTGCCGGCGTGGCTGCCGGACACTACGACGTCGTCATCGCCGGCGGCGTCGAATCGATGAGCCGAGTGCCGCTCGGCGCCGCTCGTGCGATGGGCGAGCCGTACGGACCTGCGGTCCGCGCGCGCTACCAACGTGATTCCTTCAGCCAAGGTCTGGGCGCCGAGGAAATCGCTCGCCGTTGGGGACTGAGCCGGCGCCAGCTCGACGAATTCTCACTGCGCTCCCACCAACTCTCTATCGCGGCCACGGCGGCGGGCGCGTTCGACGACCAGTTAATTCCCTATTCCGACGGGGAATCGACCTTGCGCCACGACGAGGGGGTCCGCCCGGATACCTCGCTGGAGGTACTTGGTGGATTGCGTTCTGCCTTCACCGACGACGGTGTGGTCACTGCCGGGAATGCTTCGCAGATCTCGGACGGATCGGCGGCCCTGTTGATCATGTCGGAAGAGGCTGCTAGGCGGCACGGCCGAACGCCGTTGGCGCGGTATCACAGCGGGGCCGTTGTCGGTGACGATCCGGTGGTGATGCTTACAGCGCCGATTCCCGCGACGCACCGTGTACTCAAGCGTGCCGGGCTGGGCATCGATGACATCGATGCCTTCGAGGTGAACGAGGCGTTCGCCGCGGTTCCGCTGGCATGGCAGGTCGAGACCAAGGCCGAGTTCGACCGGCTCAATCCACTCGGCGGTGCCATCGGCGTCGGGCATCCGCTCGGAGCGTCCGGGGCCATCCTGATGACCAGGCTCGTTCATCACCTTCGCGCCAACGGACTGCGCTACGGACTGCAGACGATGTGTGAGGCCGGCGGTATGGCCAACGCCACGATCATTGAATCCGTTTCCGTATGAGCGATATTCGTCGACGCAAGGAGGCCAGATGAGGTTGCGGGGAGCTACCGTTGTCGTCACGGGCGGCGGATCCGGGCTGGGCGAGGCCACGGCGCGCCGTTTGGCCGACAGTGGGGCGACCGTCTGTGTGATCGACCTTGCTTCCGCCGACGGTGCCAGCCCAGGCCGCGTCGCTTCCTATGCCTGCGCCGACGTGACCGACGAGGTCGCCCTGTCTGAGGCGTTCACATCTTTCGGTGAGAAGTTCGGTCCTATCCGCGGCGTCGTGCACTGCGCAGGCCGCGGCGGCGACCGAGTCCGCATCCTCGACAAGGACGGCAACGCGGCCCCGTTGGAGACGTTCGCCGACGTGATCAAAGTCAACCTGTTCGGCACCTACAACGTTCTGCGGCTAGGGGCGCGTGAGATTGCCCGAGCCGAGCCGATCGACGGCGAGCGTGGAGCGATCGTGCTCACCGCGTCAGTCGCGGCGTTCGACGGCCAGATCGGCCAAACGTCCTACACCGCAAGCAAAGCCGCCGTCCACGGCATCACGTTGGTGGCCGCTCGCGATCTCGGGAGCCGGTTCATCAGGGTCAACACGATCGCACCGGGTGTGTTCGACACTCCCATGCTGAGCCGATTGCGCGCCGACATTCGCGAAGCGCTCGAGTCGTCGGTACCGAATCCGAGCAGGCTCGGGAGTCCCGACGACTACGCCCACATGGCTGCGGCGCTGTTGGAGAACTCCTACGTCAACGGGGAGACTGTGCGGCTCGACGGGGCGATCCGGATGCCACCGCGATGATTCCGGGCCGATTACTCGTGTGGGACACCGAGTTCGTCGCACAGACTGCGCAGGACGCTGCCGCACTCCATAGCCGTCTCGCCGTTGAGCAGACTGGTGAACCCGACCGCGGCCACCACGGTGGAGACGGTGCCGTCGGCGGAAAAGATCGGGGCCGCAACCGTGCTCACGCCGAGTGCGAAGCCTTCCTCGTCCAGGGCCCAGCCCCGGTCGCGGACCAGAGAGAGTTCCCTGCGAAACGCGCTGACGTTGGTGAGACTCTTGGCGGTGTAGGCGTGCAGTCCGTTGCGCAGCGCCTCGTCGACGCGCTTGGAATCGTCGAAAGCCAGAAATGCACGCCCGAACGAGGCGCCTTGGATCGGCAGGGGAGATCCGATGTCGACGGTGATCGTCACACCCGACCTTCGCTCGACTTTGTCGACGATGACGACCCGATCAACGTCGAACCTGCGGTAGAGCACGATCGTGACGTTGAAGGCCTCGGGCAGGTTAGCGACCGCTCGCTTGATCGCGGCGATCTCGTCGTGGGAACTCGATGCCGCAGAGCCCAATCGGACCAGGGTTCGGCCCAGCGAGTACCGGCGGGTCTGTTCGTCGTATCGGAGAACTTCCAGGCTGCTCAAAGTGCGTACAAGGTAGTAGGTCGTGCTCTTGTTGAGCCCGCTGGCCTCGACGAGTTCGGCCAGCGTTCGGGGACCCTCTTCGGCGACCAGATTCACCAAGGTGAACGCGCGCTCGACCGCAGGGACCTGGTACTCCTCGCCGATCGTGGCCGAACGCGCATGCGAACTCGGTGCCATGCGGCTCTCCCCTCTCTACCAGGGACATGCCGGACCCCGGGCCAGTTCGCTCTGTTGAACCGCATTCTATGTCTTGAACCCGATATCTCCTCGCAGCATGTCCACGGAGGGCTCACGTGACCGACCTGTCGGCCGATAAACCGGTGCTCGTCTCCGCCGCCGGCAGCACCATGGTGATCACCATCAACCGCCCGTCTCAGCGCAACGCCGTCGATGCCGACGTGTCGCGTCGGATGGCCGACGCATTCGCCCTACTCGATGAGTCACCCGACTACCGGGTGGCGGTGCTGCACGGGGCAGGCACCAACTTCTCCGCGGGCATGGATATAAAAGCCTTCGCCAGAGGTGAGCGCGCCTACGTATCCGGACGTGGATTTGCGGGCTTAGTGGAGGCGCCCCCGGCTAAACCGTTGATCGCGGCAGTCGAGGGCTGGGCATTGGGAGGTGGCTTCGAGATCGTCCTCGCGTGCGACCTCGTGGTGGCTGGACACAGTGCACGGTTTGGCCTGCCGGAGGCCAAGCGCGGGCTGGTAGCGCGCGGAGGCGGCGCGTTGCGGTTGGCCACCAGGATTCCGAAGGCCCTGGCGCTGGAAATGCTGATGACCGGCGAGCCCATTGATGCCGCCCGGGCGGCTGATCTCGGATTGATCAACCGTGTGGTGGCCGACGGCGAAGCGCTCGCCGGGGCACACGAACTTGCGAGCGCAATCGGCAAGTGCGCACCGCTGGCAGTTACAGCTGCTAAGCGCGTTGTCGTCGAATCGCCGCAGTGGCCGGTCGCGGATGCTTTCACCAGGCAGAGTGAGATCCTCGACCCCGTGTTTGCATCCGAGGATGCTCAAGAGGGTGCGCGCGCCTTCCGGGACAAACGGGAGCCGGTGTGGCAGGGGAGATGACGGACGCGAGATCCGTTGCGGCACAACAGCAGGCCCTCGAAGGCATCCGGATCGTCTGGTTGTCCGCGCCCGGCCCCATACCGCTCGCGGCGATGCTGCTGAGCGACTTCGGCGCCGACGTCATTCGCATCGATCGGCCGGATGGGGCTCCGGAAGTCAGCGGGCTGGGCTCTGCCGACGACCCCAGGACGCGAGGCCAGCGCACGATCGGGATCGACCTGAAGAACCCCCGCGGATGTGACGTCGCGCGCCGACTGCTCGCGTCCGCCGACGTATTCATCGAGGGTATGCGCCCAGGCGCGGCCGAGCGCCTCGCGCTCGGGCCAGACGACCTTCGGGGTCTGAACCCGAAGCTCATCTATGCACGGATGACAGGCTGGGGTCAGAGCGGGGCGAACGCGTCATTAGCGGGCCACGACATCAATTACATCGCGGCGGCGGGCGCGCTCCATCCGATCGGCCCGGCATCCGAACCGCCGGCGGTACCGCTGAACCTGGTGGGTGACTTCGGCGGGGGGTCAATGTATTTGGTGGCGGCGATCCTGGCCGCACTCATCCAACGCAGCACCACCGAAAGAGGTCAGGTCATCGACTGCGCGATGGTCGATGGCGCGGCGTCGTTGACCACGCTGTTCCACGGGATGATGGCGGCTGGGATCTGGTCGCAGAACCGCGAAGACAACTTGTTCGACGGCGCCGCTCCGTTTTATCGCACCTATCGCACCGCCGACGATCGCTTCGTCGCCGTCGGGGCACTGGAGCCGAAGTTTTACGCCGCCTTATTGGCCGGGCTGGGTTTGGAGTCCACCGACTGGCCTCAGCACGACAGATCACGTTGGCCGGCCCAACGAGCGCAGTTCGCCGCCGTGTTCGGCAGCCGCGACCGCGACCACTGGGAGTCCGTCTTCGGCAGCACCGACGCCTGCGTGACGCCGGTGCTCAGTCTGCGAGAGGCGGCCACATCGGACTACCTGCGCGATCGTGGCACGTTCGTCTGCTGGGACGGTGTCACCCAACCGGCCCCGGCACCCCGGTTGAGCGATTCCCCCGCGACCCAGCGGCCCCGCGCGCAGCGCTGCGAGCACACCGACACGGTCCTCACCCAACTCGGATACGCCGCGCGAGAGATTCAGGACCTCCATGCACAGCGCGCGGTGGGGTAGCAGCACCGGAATTGAGTGCGCACGTAACTCATGAGGAAGGATTCGTGTCAGATGACGAAACCCGATGAGGACACAGCGGTCCCAGGCGATGCCGACGACGTCGCATCTCGCGTGGAGACGTTCCTGCGCACCGAGCTTCCCCCGAAGTGGGTCAGCGCCATCGATGCCGGTGACGCCGAATCACTGCGCGCCGCGCGCACCGAACTTGATGAGGCCCGATGGTGGCGCCGACTGGGCGAGACCGGCTACGCGGCCCCCACCTGGCCCCAAGAGTACGGCGGGCTCGGCGCGAACCGCGCGACGGCGATCGCGTTGTCGCGCATGCTGACTCGATACCGCGTTCCCAACTTCTCGCTGGGGCTGATCGGGCTGGACCTCGTCGGTCCTGCCATCTTGCGATGGGGCACAGATGAACAGAAGCGCGACCTGCTTCCCGCGATCGTGAGCCGCGAACACATCTGGTGTCAGCTGTTCTCCGAACCCGGTGCGGGCTCAGACCTTGCCGGATTGAGTACGCGTGCATTCCGAGACGGCGACGGATGGCGTATCACCGGGCAGAAGGTGTGGTCCAGCTTCGCCCACGAGGCAACCCACGGCATCCTGTTGGCGCGGACCAACCCCGACGTGCCCAAGCATGACGGCATCACGGTGTTCCTCATCGCTATGGACCAACCGGGGATCACGGTTCGTCCGCTGCGCCATATCGCCGGCGACGTCGAATTCAACGAGGTATTTCTCGACGATGCCACGGTGTCGGATGCCATGCGCTTGGGCAGCCTGGACGACGGCTGGAAAATCACCGTGTCGGTTCTGCTCAATGAGCGTCAATCCGCCTCTGGCAGTGGGGGTGCGCTGCCAGGCACGACGACAGGACGCTCAGCGGATGCGTTGGTACGCAGGCACGCCCCCGTCGCCGACGCGGTGATGCGGCAACGGTTGGCCAAGGCCTACATCGACGATCTGCTGATACAGGTGACCAGTCGGCGAGCGGCAGCACGACGCAAACGCGGTGATGGCGCAGGATCGGAAGGCTCAGTGCTCAAGGTGCTTTCCACTGAACACGCCAAGGAATTACAGGATCTGGCGGCAGACCTCGAGGGGCTCGGCGGCCAGGCGTGGCAACGGGAGGATCGCTTCCGCGACAAGACGGCGTGGTCATTGATGAGAGTGCAATCGAAGACGATCTCCGGAGGGACGTCGGAGATCCAACGCAACATTCTGGGCGAGCGGATCCTGGGGTTACCCAAGGAACCCGGCGACGATCGAAACACTCCCTGGGGCAAGGTACGTCGTTCATGAGCGCGGCACCCGAGAGCCCACGACCGCTCAACGAGCAGACCATCGCCGCCGTTCAACGGCGCATCGGCATCCCGGTCCGGCGGACGGCGCGGATGCACAACGAGATCTGTTCCGTCGACTCGTTTCGGCAGTTCGCACAGGGGTACGGCGACGACAATCCGCTCTATAGCGATCCGGCGTACGCGCAATCATCGTCATGGGGGGCCTCGCTGGCCCCGCCGCTGTATGCCTACTCCGCAGGCAAGTGGCGCCCCGTTGATTGGACCGAGGAGCAACGCGCCGAAATGACATCTGGTGATCCGCTCGCGAACATCGGTCAGTACATGTGCGGTGAGCGGTGGATTTTCACGAAACCCGTTCGGGCGGGTGATGTTCTGATACGTGAGCAGTCCATGTTCTCGGCCGAACTGAAATCCAGTTCGTTTGGTGGCGGCCAGGGTGCGCTCGTTTCGCATCGGCTGGCCTGGGAGGACGAGTCGGGATCGCCGTATGCGGTCCGATTCCTCGATTATTGGCATGCCGATCGCAACAAATCTCGTGCAGCGGGCAAGCATCGGCACGTCGAGTCCCCGGCCTACTCCGACAAAGATCTTGAGCGCATCGACCATCTCTACGCGAATGAGACGCGACGCGGCGCCACACCGTTCCTGGTCGGCGACGTTGCCGTGGGCGATACTCTCGGGCCGATCGTCAAGGGGCCGATGACGGTCAGCGACATCGTGTACTGGCACGCCGGGATCGGAATGGGAGATCTCGGTCTCGGCGCCTTCAAGTTGTCCTACAAGAACCGGCAGCGCATGCCTGGCTTCTATCAAAAGGATCGGTTCGGAGCGTGGGACGCCGCGATCCGCGTGCACTGGGATCAGTCCGCGGCCGCGCGTCTGGGGCAGCCGGAAAGCTATGACTACGGTTTCATGCGCACCAACTGGATGGTCCATCTGATCACCAACTGGATGGGTGACGGCGCATGGATCTGGCAGTTGAGCTTCGCCGTCAAGAAGTTCAACTACGTCGGTGACGTGCACTACGTGTCGGGCACTGTCGGGGAGGTCGACCCGTCGACCAACCGAGTCACTATCGACGTCGCGCTCGTCAACCAACGCGACGAAACCACGGCCTGCGGACGCGCGATTGTCATCCTGCCGGAGGCGACAGGTGGATCCGCGCAGATTCCGCAATACGACGATACCGACGTATGTGAGGCGGCCACACCATGATGTACGCATTCACCGACGAGCAGGAGGAGCTGCGAGTCCTCGTGCGCGAGTTCGTGGCGCGCGTATCGCCGGAGTCCGAGGTGCGCCGTCTGATGGACACCCAGCACGGGTACGACACCAGCGTCTGGCACCAGCTCGGTCTGGAATTAGGCATCGTCGGCCTGGCCATCCCCGAGGAATACGGCGGCCTGGGTCAAGGCTTCGCCGCGGTCGGTGTGGTGCTGGAGGAGGCTGGGGCTGGTTTGCTCTGCGCACCATACTTTTCCAGCGTCGTGCTCGCCGGCGAACTTCTCGTCGCCTGCGACGACACGGCTGCCAAGCAGGACTATCTACCACGCATCGCCGCCGGCGAACTGCGCGGCACATTGGCGATCGCCGAAGATAACGGTTGCGCGGATCTGTCGGATATCGAAACGAGCGCCAGGCGAGTGGACGGCCAATGGCGCCTCGAGGGACATAAGTCCTACGTGATCGACGGAGCCACTGCCCAGTTGATCTTGGTCGCCGCACGCACCGAATCGGGCACCAGCCTGTTCGCGGTCGAGTCTGCCGCGGCCGGCCTTCATGTAGAGGCCCTGTCCACCCTTGACTTGACGCGCAAGCAGGCCCGCCTACAGTTCGAATCCGTACCGGCTCGGCTCATCGGAGACGAGGGTGCAGCCGCACCGGCGCTGAGGCGCATTCTCGATCTCGCCGCGCTCGGTCTTGCGGCCGAGCAGGCCGGCGGAGCGGCACGGACCTTGGAGATGGCTGTGGAATACGCCAAGGTGCGCTTCCAGTACGGCCGGGCGATCGGCTCGTTCCAGGCGATCAAACACAAGTGCGCTGACATGCTGCTCGAGGTCGAATGCGCGAGATCGGCTGCTTATCAAGGGCTTTGGGCCACCGATGATGATTCCGCGGACCTCGCCCTAGCTGCCAGCATCGCCAAGTCGAGGTGTTCGGAGGCTTTCACGCACTGCGCCTACGAGAACATCCAGATTCATGGTGGGATCGGCTTCACCTGGGAGCACCCTGCGCATCTGTATCTGCGGCGTGCCAAGAGCACTGCGCTCTTGTTCGGCGACGCGGCATATCATCGTGAGCGCGTCGCGAGCCTCATCGGGGCCTGACAGTCCGAATCATCCTGCACGTTGGTGTCTTTGAGGGTGGCGGTTAGCCGCACACTGCGTCATAGATCTCGCAAGACGTTACGTGGAGCCCAACGACAACGGTGGACTAGCCATCCTTCTCGCGACTGGCCTTGTACGCCGCCACGATTGGTGCCAATTCCATAGGAGTGGACCCGTGCAGGATGACGCGGTCACAGCCCAGCGCGAATTGCCGATCGATCGCCGCGACACAGTCCTTCGGGGTGCCGGTGGCGCTTGCCGCTAGCCAGTCTTGTGGGATCAACGTTGCCGCATGCTCCAACTGCTCCGTCGTGCCGACCACATCCAGGCCAGCTACGCCGCTGACTATCGGATCGGACAGAAACCTCTGCAGCGCAGCAGGATCCCACTCATTGGTGTCAACCAACAGCTGACCATATCCTTGAAGGTAGGTGCCGAGTCGGCCGACAGTTTTGCGGAGACGATCAGCGTAAGGCACGTGATCGCCGATGGTAGCCAAGCAGGACCACACGACGACGTCGTCGGGATTGCGTCCGGCCGACTCTGCTGAAGCCTTCACCGCCTTCACGCACCGGCGGGTAGTCTCGTCTGTGAAATAGGTATGCAGGACGACGTGGTCGAAGCAGCGGCCCGCAAGTTTCAACGTCTCTGGCCCGAAGGCCACCACGCACATCGGCAGGTGCTCGTCGAGTGCGCTGTCGAGGTGCAGCACGGGGAACTTTCCGGCCGGTCCGTCGTGCCCGATGATGGCCTCGCCGCGAAAGAGCCTGCGCATCAATCCCGCGAAGTCCTCCATCTGAGCGGTGCTGACGTTCGTCATTCCGTACATCCCTTGGAGCACGGCGATGCCGCGGCCTATACCCAGCGTGAACCGGCCGCCGGTGAGATCCTGCATGGTGCGTGCCATACCGGCGGTAACCATCGGGTGGCGGGTATTGTGATTAGTGGCCGCGGTACAGATCTGAATGTCGGTGCTGACTGCGGCCGCGGCACCGCACAACGAAGCAGCTTCCTTTTTGTTGTACCGCTCCGAAATGAATGCCGTTCCCAGGCCTAGTGTTTCGGCATCAATGACCTCGCCGATCAGATCCCTGGCAGAGCGTGGCTGACCGGCCAGCAGGTAACATCCAAGTTCTGGCAGCAGCGTTGTCACGACAGCTCCCGAATCAGATCTAGCGTGCCCAGTTCCCGGATTGCGCGACAGCCGCGGGACAACATTGCCAGCACCATTTCATCGCCACGTTCAGTGGCCGCCGAGAACGCGAATCCAAGGGTAGTGATCAGCGGCACCTGAAGCATTCCGAGCCGATAGTCACGCCAGCATGAGTCGATGTCGTAACCCGTTACACCGTGCAACTGCAATGCCTCTCGATACACCCCCACCAGCTCGTGCTCGGTCTGCGCCCGCTGTTCGGGAAGCAAACTGGTCGCCGCGAAGTACGCGAGGTCGCGTGCAGGCAGGCCTATGGACATGGTCTGCCAGTCGACGACCGTGACCTTGCTGCGCTCGGGGTCGAACAACAGGTTATCGATCCGGTAGTCGCCATGCAGGATGCTGAAACGTTGAGGTTCAAGGAGAATCCAGGCGCTGACGAGTGCCGCGGCCTCGCACAGCGTCCGGCGGTCTGCGGCCGTAATCCGCTCATCCAGCATGCCGAGCGTCGTGTCTGTTGCCATGATCGCCAGCTCGCCGATTCCCTTCGCTGCATCGGCGTCGAGCTTTGGCATCATCGCGCCGGTGAAGGCCAGCCATCGGGGATCGCACCACCTCGGTCCGTGCAATCCAGCCAGGGCTTCGACGGCCAAGCGCGCCTCGACGGCGTTGCACCCCGCGATTTGGTCGCCCTGAACAGCAGGAGCAAGATCCGACAGAAGCAGCACGAAATCTGCTCCATCGCGGTCGATTTCGCAATGGAAGCAGTGTGGCAGCGGCACGGCCACCGTGTCAGCGACGTCGGTATAGAACGCAAACTCGCAGCGGTACCCGCCTGCCACGCGCTGGCGGACGGCCTCGTCCTGAGAGGGCAACTTCACGATGAAGGTGTCAGGCAACCCACAGCGGTCCGCCGAGTAGGTCGGCGTAACGCGATAGGTGGCACCGGTTTGGCCAGTGCCCACCGGCGTCACTGACACGTCGAGGACGTCGGTGTCGAGCACTTCGGCCAGCCACGATCTGGTGACTTCCCCTGGGCTGGAGGGTATTACTGGTGACATCGCTGGCAACTCCTAATGCATGAGAACACGTTGAACTACACCTGGCCTGCCGTGTGGAAATGCGACGTGCCGGTGACCTGGCGTCTGGTCAACCGCGGACCCGACTATTCGATTCGGCGGTATTCGGTTCCCCGCGGTTCGCGGGTCCACAGCATGCCGTCGCCGGCGACGGGTCCCTCGGCGATGAGCTGCCGCTTCAACGTCTTGTGCGTTGCGGTCGTCGGCAAGGCCAATGCGATGCGCACGTATCGCGGCCAGTATTTGGGGGACAGGTCCGATTGCGCCGCAAGGAAAGCCGAGAAATCGGCAGGGCGAAGACCACCGTGATCGTAGAGAACCATGGCAGCCATGATCTGGTCGCCGACCCGCTCATCGGGCACCGCGTACACCGCGGCCCGGTTCACCCCTGGGTGGCGCAGCAGGATCCGTTCAATCGGAGCGGCCGTCACGTTCTCCCCGTCGACGCGCATCCAATCGGCAGTTCGGCCCGCCAGATAGATCCAGCCCTGCTCGTCCCGGTAGGCCAGATCGCCCGACCAGTAGAAGCCGTGGCGCATCCGTTCGGCGTTCGCCTCAGGGTCGTTGTAATACCCGGTGAAATAGCCTCCGCCGGTGGTGTTTACGAGCTCGCCGATCGCCTCGTGGGCGTTCAGCAACCCGCCGGACTCGTCGAAGCGTGCCGGCGGGCACTCACTGATCGTCTCGCTGTTGTAGATGGCTACCGTCGGTGCGCCTTTGCCAATAGACCCGCTGGGCATTCCCGGTTCACGAATGACGTGAACCGCGTTCTCAGTGGAGCCGAAGCCATCCTCGACGATGACGCCGAACCGCCGGCTGAACTCGCCGATGTCTTTTTCGTTGGCTTCGTTGCCAAAAGCAGCCCGCAACGGATTCTCGGCGTCGTCGCAACGTTCCCGAGTCGACAGGATATAGGCGAGGGGTTTGCCGACGTAGTTCATGTACGTGGCTCCGTACCGGCGGACGTCGTCGAGAAAACGTGATGCCGAAAACTTGGCGGGAGCTAGCGCCGCGCCCGTCACTACCGCCGGTGCCCATCCGGCGACGACCGCGTTGGAATGAAACAGCGGCATCGACACATAACAGGTGTCCATGTGCGACAGCGAGAAGCGTTGCGCGAGGGCCATTCCGGCAGCCAGCACCATGAAGTGTGATACCTGTACAGCTTTTGGATCGCCACTGGTTCCGGAGGTGAAGATCATCATGAAGGTGTCCAGTGGCTCCACGTGACGGTAGGGGGTGAATTCACCAAGGGACTCGGTGATCATCGTCCGCCATTCCGGCGTCGAGGTGTCGAACACTCGAATCCCACGGAGATCGAGTCCGCTCAACAACGGCCTATGCGCTGCATCGGTTACGACGAATTGACAGTCAGCCCGGCGGATGTCGGCGGCCAGGGCTTCGCCGCGTCGGGTGGTGTTCAAGCCACAGAGCACATAACCACCCAGGCCTGCTGACGCCATCAGCTCGAGCATGTCGGGGGTGTTGCCGAGCAGCACCCCCACATGGAACGGTCGGTCGGTATCGGCCATCCTGATGAGGGCGGCCGCCCGGCTCTCGGCGCCGGACAGATACTCGTTCCACGTCCAGCAGCGGTCGCCGTACTTCACCGCGACGCCCTCCTCGGACTTCCGAGCAGCCAGAACTTGCTGAAGCGTGTCGCTCAACGCGAATGTTCCTTCCCTACTAGCGGGCTGCGGCTAGGACTGCCCGCCTGCACGCCCGGCGATCCAGTGTTGGACGAGGTCTGCATACCGCCGAGACAGAGTGTGCTGGAACCGTTCTCCATCACCATCGTCGGCTTGCCCCCGTTCGACGGCCATGGCGATCAGTTCGTCGACGGCCTCGATATCGAGCCCGAGCTGCGAAAGCCCATCAAGATCTCGCTCGGTGTCCAATTCCTCGGGTAGCGGTGAGCGGATCAGTAGCACCGCCGCAGTTTCCTCGCCGCCTTCGAGCAGGACTGCCGCCAAGCCTGACTTGCCGATTTTCACCTCGTACTCACATCGTCTAGGAGCGCCGATGCGGCCGTCACGCAGGACGGCGGATCGACAGCTCGATACCGTTGTCGCGCATGACGATGCGGCACTGCTCCGGGGTGTAGTCGAAGTTCTGCAGATCTTTGATGTAGGAGGCCGGGACTGCCAGGCCTTCGACATGGGGAAAGTCCGAGCCCATCACGATGTGATCTTGACCGACAAGCTGAAGCAAGCTGGCGAGTTCGTCTTCGTAGAAGGGGGAAACCCAGACGTGCCGCCGGAACGTCTCGCGCGGATCTTCCTTGTAGATGTGCGGAATCATGCCGTAGGCCTTGGTGAGCTTTTCGTACAGGTGGAACACCCATTCCGACCCGCTCTCGATTGAGGCCATGCGCAGGTTCGGGAACTTATGGAAGTGTCCACGCAGCAGGAAGTTTGCGAAGGTGTCCTGCAGTGCGTTGCCTGAGAACAGCGTCCGGAACCCGATCGCTGACTGGAAGGACATGATGTAGTCGGCTTCGCCCCACGCGGTCAGGTACTTGGAGTAGTACGTCTCGCCCGAGTGGTAGGTCACGGTGATCCCGGAATCGTTTGCCAGCTGCCAGAATTCATCGAACATCGGATCACCCGGGGCCTTCATCCCCACAGCGGTCGCGATCGGCCCGGGAATCATGACGATGAAACGTGCATCACGCTCCAGGGCCCATTCGAGTTCCCGGACGGCGTTCTGCGGATCGCACAGCGTGATGTAGGGAGCGGCAAAAATGCGCTCCCGGTAGGCAAATCCCCAGTCCTCGTCCATCCACCGATTGAAGGCGCGAAACGTCGCCGCCAAGGCGTCGAGATCGTGCAGCAGCGCCTGCTCGATGCCGACACCCAGAGTCGGCAGCAGGATGCAACCGTGCATTCCCTGCTCATCCATCAGGGCGAGCCGAGCGTCGCGATCGCGGTATGCCGCTGGGATCGGCTCCAGCTCACCGAAAAGTTGGTTCATATCGGCGCTCTTGGGATTGCGGCCGCGGAAGTACTCGTCCATCGCGCCGGGTTTGGCCACCGGGTCAAAGGTTGGATTCGGAATGAACCGGTTCACCTTGCCGCCGACGAGGAGACGTTGCTTGCCGTCGAGCTGAGCCCACTGAATCGCGCGCTTGCGGTATTCAGGCTCGATGTGCCTGGTGAACGCGTCGAGCGCCTCGTAGTAGTGGTTGTCGCAGTCGAAGAACTGGAAGTCGAGTTCGGTCATGGCGGGGGTGTCCTTTCACTGGCCCGGGCGCGACGATGGCGACCGTCTCGCCCACGGCGGTACGTTCAAACTAGAACAATGTTTCAGCTGTGGCAACCCCCGTGCACTGTCTTGACTTGGAGAAATACCTGGGTTTGCAGTGGCTGCCCGTACGTTAGTGCCGAGTGCGGAGAACACAGTTACGGACGAGGGGTCGCCGTGGCGCCGCGGACTTCGTCACTTGCGAGGCAGTCCGAGGATCATCTGGGCTATTACGGTGAGCTGGATCTCGACGGTGCCACCGCCGATCAGTTCGGAGGGCAGGCCGAAGTAGGGCGTGAACACATCTGGATCCGAATCCTGGACCATCGCGGCACGCTCGGTGTTGGCCAGGGTCGCGGTTGCGGCGCGCCGGATCAGAACAGACAGGGCGACCTTGGCGACGCTCGAGGCGGGGCCGGGCTTGTTGCCCTGCACTAGTCGAAGCGTCTCGCGGGTGACCAGGGCCTTCAGCGCACCCGCGTAGGCCTCGATCTCCCCGAGCGCACGCACGGCGGCGTCGTGATCGAGTCCCTCGGACTGGGCCGCACGGCGCACGATATCCGTGCGGTTCATCGCGACATAGCCGCCGATCGCGGTTCGTTCCACTGCCATCGCTCCGACGGCTAAGCCCCATCCTCCTCCTGGCGCGCCCACCATCATGTCGTCGGGAACGAAGGCGTCGGTGAACACGACCTCGCTGAATTTGTCGCTCCCGTTGGCCTGCATAATCGGCGACACTTCGACGCCTTCCGATTGCATATCGACCAGGAAGTAGCTCAGCCCACGGTGTTTGGGCGCATCCGGATCGGTGCGCGCGAGCAGTGCGCCGAAGTCGGCGTATTGCGCCAGCGACGTCCAGATCTTCCGTCCGTTGATGAGCCAGCCACCTTCTGTACGACTGGCCCTAGTCGTTAGCGACGCAAGGTCGGAGCCGGCGCCGGGTTCGCTATAGAGCTGACACCACTGCAGAACCCCCCGCAGGGTGGCCCCCACGAACCGGTCTTGCTGCGCCTGGGTACCTGCGTCGAGGATGGTGGGTGCCATCCACTCCGCGATGCCCAGACTGGGCCGGATGAGTTCGGGCCGTTTTTCGAATTCCTCGGCGATGATCACCTGCTGCAGCGCGGTGGCAGCAAGCCCCCATGGTCGCGGGAGATGAGGCGCCACCAGGCCGGACTCCGCGAGAAAGTCGCGCCGCGGTCCGATGTCGAATTCGGGACGCTGATCCTGGCGAGAAGGGCCGTGATTGGTCAATGTGAGCGCGTGGTCTAAGAGCTCGGCGATCTCGGTGCGAAAGCCGGGCGCTTCCTCGCCTAGGTGCAAAGATGTTGACCGCTGCGCAGTTTGACTCAATGCTCCGAGTTCGCGGCTCCACCGCACACTTGGTCCGACCGAGGCCGCCAGGCTGGTGGCGCGCCGCCAGTACAAGTGGAGGTCGTGCTCCCAGGTGAAGCCGATCGCACCGAACATCAGCAGGGCGTCCAGCAGAAGATCTGGGGCGGGCGCCAGCGCGGTGAGCGCGGCCGACGACGCCGCGAGCCGGTGCTGTTCGAGGGATTCATCTGCTGCACGGACCGCGTCCCATGCCGCGGCCTCGGCGAGCTCGGTGTTCACCAGTAGCGTCGCCGCTTTGTGCTGCATCGCCTGGAATGTCCCGATCGGCGTGCCGAATTGCTCGCGAGTGCTGAGGTACTCGGTGGCAGCATTGAGGCTCCACCGGACGGTTCCGGCGGCGGCACACGCGGCAAAGGTCACCACGATGCAGCGCGCGCGCTCACTGTCGATGTCCCCGAGAACGAACTCGGTCGACACCTGATGGTCGTTGATGTCCAGTACACCAACATCGCCACAGAGGTCGGTCCCGTTCCGCGGCTGTGCTGTCAACGAACCCGCCGTCGTGTCCAAAACGAGCCACACCACGCCACACTCATCAGTTTGGGCTGGTAGCAGTATCTTTCGAGCCGAACAGATGCCAAGAGTCAAGCCCGAAGATCCCGTCAACAACCAGCCCGCTTCGTTGGGCCGGGCGCGAAAATCTGAATGCTCGGGCAGTACCACGGCTGCGGTGGCGCCGGCGGCCACATCCCGCAACAGGGTTTCGGCGCCGTTGCCGTCACTGATGTTGCCGGACAACGCAACAGCGGCTGCGGTGGCAGTGCTGAGCCACGGGCCTGGTAACAGCGCGGTGGCTGCCGCCTCGAGCACGCAGGCCATATCGGCTAGGGAACCACCTTGGCCGCCCAGCGTTTCCGGCACATGGACCGCAGGAAAGCCGATATCAACGAATTCTGTCCACCAGGAGGGCAACTGACCGGTGGCCAGGGTCGCGAACTGCGTGCGGACTTTGTCACGGGGGGCGTGGCGCGCGGCGAACTCGCGGACGGCCGCGGCAAGCTGGTGCTGTTCTTCGGTTATTGCCAGCGGCATCGTGGGTCAGCCCCTAAGACCTAGGATACGAGCAGCGTTGCCGTAGAGGAACTTCGGCCAGACTTCGTCTTTGAATGGCACCCCGGGCATGTCACGGAAAATGCGTTCAAGTGATAGCCCCATCGGAAAGTATCCGGCGTAGAGCACTTTGTCGCTACCGCGGGTGTTGGCGTAGTCGACGATGGCCTTCGGGTAGTACTTGGGGGCGAATGCTGATGTCGAGTAGTACAGGTTGGGCCACTTCAACATCAGCTTGACGGCCAGCTCCTCCCATGGCTCGCAACCGTGTCGGGTTACGAACACCAAATCAGGAAAGTCGAACATCACCGTGTCGATGCGCGATACTTCCTGACACGCGAAAGGTACTCGTGGGCCGGGTATTCCGGCACAGACGAATATCGGGATGCCCAGTTCGACGCACGTCGCATAGATGGGGTACATCTTCGGATCGTCGATGGGCACTTGCGGGAACACCCCGGCAGGAAACACTGACGTCGCCCGGATGCCGAACTCTTCGTGCTCGCTTCGGATGGTCCGCACGGATCCGACCACGTCGTTGGGATCGAAGATGGCGCCCGAGGCGATAAATCGATCCGGATGTCGTTTGAGGGCCAGTTGAGCGGTCTCGTCTGAGACGCCGACCATGCCCTTCTCGACGCCAAACTGATCCATCTGGTGCAGTGTCACGGAGATCGGATCATGCGCAGCCAACTCCTTGGGCACCTGTTTGAACATGTACTCAACAGGAAACTCGAGGTTCTCTTTGGACTCACGGTCCTTGGTCTGCTGTCGAATGAAGTCGTACTGTTCGAAGCCTTCCTTGGGGAAACCGATCATGGTGTCGATCACGGGCAGCCCGTGTGGTCCGGCCATTTGCTACTCCGATCATCGGCACCGAGCCCTGCCAGGTTCGCGGCGATTGAGAGGCGGGGCAGCGCTGGTTCTAGGCGGTGATAGGAACGCCAGTCTATCTTCGATAGTGAAACAGTGTTCTCGTTTTTGTCAACACTGTAGATGCTCTAGCTGGACTGATAACCGCGTATTTAGGCGCAGCATCGTATGCTGTCACTTGGATGATAAATGTGTTCTAGCTTGCGGAGTCTGAATCGGAGGTAGTGCCGTCGACGAGAACGCACCTGCACAACGGGCGCGCGGCGGGCTGACCAGGCCGCCTGCGGCAAGAGCAGATGAGCCGCAGGCACTTAGAAGCCACGGGCGGAGAAATGACGTCACCGCCGACGTCGTGCCGCTGGCCAGCATGACGAGCCGTCAGCTCATACGACGCGCGAAGATTCTCGAGGCGGTTGTTGATGCGATCGCAGACGTGGGACACGAAGCGGTGCAAATGCGTGACGTCGCTCAACGGTCGGGCGTAGGTCTGGCGACGGCGTATCGGTACTTCCGGTCGAAGGAGCACCTGCTTGCGGCCGCGCTCGAAGCGTGGCAGGAACGCCTCACGCGGCGCATAGTGTCCTCGAGTCAGCGGGACGACCAGGATCCGCTGTCAGGTGTGCTGGTCTATCTTCACGGAGCCCAGCGTGCGTTCAGTCGCAATCGTGAGATGACCGCGCTGATGCTGCAGATGATGACGTCAACCGATCCGGATGTCGTTGCGACGATCGACCGGATGAACCTGACGAACGCCGAGATGTTTGAGCGGCTGCTTGATGGCTTGCCGCCTCAGGACATACCGAGTCTGAGTTTCGCGCTCAACGCCGCCTTGACGAGCGCCATCACCCGCATGCTGAATGGGCGTATGTCTCTTCAGGAGTCGCGAACACACGTAGAGTGGACTGCGCGTGCCTTACTTGATCCAGCCACGCGCAATGCACGCCAGCCGGGGCGTGATGGGCGTAGGAATCGGCCCTAAGAGCACGTCACCTCAGCGGCCGGCCCGTGAGGCCTTCGCTTTGGATAGCTCTGCGGCCTCGTTCGTTGCGGCAGCCTTTGCCGCCCAGCGATAGTCGGCCTTACCTGCCGGGGAACGCAGAATTGCGGGGGTGCGCACAATCAGCTTGGGCAGCTTGTAGGACGCGATGTGCTTACCGGCCTCCTCAAGGAGATCGTCATCAGTGACGACGACGCCGTCGGCGACCTGAACCACCGCGACGACCTCGCTACCCCAGCGTTCAGACGGTCGACCGACCACGACGACGTCGTAGACCGCCGGGTGCCCTGCCATCGCGCGCTCGACCTCTTCGGCGAAGATCTTCTCCCCGCCGGAGTTGATAGTGACCGAGTCTCGGCCCAGCAATTCGATGTGACCGTCGGCGCGCAACCGGGCGCGATCGCCCGGCACCGACCACCGCGTGAAGCCGACCGTCGGAAAGGTGCGCGCGGTCTTCGCTTCGTCGCCCAGGTAACCCAGCGGGATGACGCTTCGGCGCGCCAGCCATCCCTCGCCCTCGCCGGGCTCCAATACGCGGCTCAGGTCGTCGGAGACGACCGAAGTGTCGAGCAGTGGCGCGAATGTCGGTGCAGCGGAAGCGTCTTCGTTGCTGCCCGCGGCGGTCATCTGGGCACCTGTCTCAGAGGAGCCCACAGAGTCGGTCACCGTGATGTGAGGTAATGCTGCCAGGAGGCGAGCGCGCACAGACGGTGTCAGCGGCGCTGCGCCGTTGCTGATGACGAACAGTCCGGATAAGTCGTAGTCACCCCTCTCGATTTCGTCGAGAAGTGGCCGGGCGATGGCGTCGCCGACGATCGGCATGCTCAGCACCCTCTCGCGTTCTGCCAAGCGCAGGACCCGGTCGGGGTGCATCCGGTCCACGTCGTCAGGAAAGACCAACCGACCTCCCATGGTGATGATGTTATAGGCGGCCCATTGCGCGGCGCCGTGCATGAGTGGCGGAATCATCAGCAGCGACATCGAACCCGGCGAGTTGCGTGCCTGCTCGGCCACTTCGGCGTATGACGAGAGTGTGCGTTCGCTGCCGAATGGGCGACCACCCATCGACGAGATGAAGATGTCGTGTTGTCGCCACAGGACGCCCTTGGGCATCCCGGTTGTGCCGCCGGTGTAGAGGATGTAGAGGTCGTCAGGGCTTGGGATCGGCATGCCTGCTGGCGGCACCGGCGTCGAGAGGATCGATGCGTAATCGACCGCGGACGGCAGCAGTGCGTTGCCTGACCCATCATCGACCTGGATCAGGATCTCGAGGGTGGGGACCTGCGCTCGGATCGCCTCCACACGTGGTGCGAACTCGGCGGCGTACACCAGAGCCTTCGCCTTTGCATCGTTGAGGAGGTAGATCAGCTCTTCGTCGACGTACCTGAAGCTCACGTTGAACGGAGCCACCCGCGCCCGATAGCTGGCGATCATCGTTTCGAGGTACTCGTTGCCGTTGCGCAGATAGATCCCCAGGTGATCCTGGCCGGATTCGTGGCCTGCCAGGGCGATGCGCTCGGTGTGACAGCCCAGGCCCGCGCCGGCGATATGGCGTGCCACTGCGTCGATGCGCGCGTCCATTTGGGAGTAGGTGAAGCGGCGGTCTCGCCAGACCAGCAGGGTGGCATCGGGGATCACGGCCGCGACCTCGGCGAATACCGTCGAAAGATTGAATCCGACGTTGTCGTTCACAGCCCTCCTATGTGTGAAGTAGCACCTGGGTGATTTTGTTTCCGATGCGAAAGTGCTTGGTGTGCAAAGCGGTAACCGCACATTCCATGAGCCCACGCTTGGGGCGGTATCGACGCCGCGACGATCACTGCATCGAAATCTTTTCTCACAGCGTTGGTTTCAGGCAGTGTTGAGCTGGCCACCACTGCGAACGTGAAGTGGCACGTCGGCTTCCCATGGCTGGCGCTTGATGAGTTCACGCACCTCGAAATGGCCGCTTTCGAGCTCGCCGAGTGCCGCGTCAACGAGCCGGTATTGCAGCCTTTGGCGGTGGATCGGCTGGCCGTCGATCATGACCGCCCGCACTTCGCCGGGCTCGAAACCACACCTCTCGTGCATAGCAGCCATCAGTTGCTCATTGTGGAAGTGCCCGTCGCCGAAGTTCCAGCCGAGTGCGAAGGTGGCGATGCGTTCTCCGTCCTCGATGACATAGTCGTCCTGTTGGTCGACGGGAACGAGGCGATCGAGCAACGTGAAATACCCTCGGCCCATTGCGAACATCGCCCGGAACGCGAAGCCCAGGTACTTCGACACCTCGACGCGCTCGGCGTTGTTGTAGAACTTCTCGAGCTGCGCCTTCGGCATATTCGGGATGGCCACCAGATGTGCGTCAAGCTTTTCTTGCGCCGAGGGCTTGATGCACCACAGCGAGGTGTCCCAGTTGCCGGCGTAGTAACGCATGCCCGGCAGGAACGACACCTTGCGGGGTGCCACGTTTCCTGTGGCGATGCAGATCACCATTACGGCGAACAGCGACAATGCGGGAACCGGGTTGTTCAGGTCAGATAGTCCGATCCCGGCGTGCGCTACGAACAGCGTCAACATGCCGAAGATCATGAATACGTTCCACTCCAGGGGCACCCCCATGGGAATGGCGAAGACGATATTGAGATGGAAGACGATCATGACGAATGCCGCTAGCGTGGTTACCCAGCCTCCGTGCGAGAAGAACAGCACGACAGGCACTCCCATCTCGATCACGGTGCTCATGTGGGCGATGGCATCGGCCAACAGGCCGGGCCGCAGATCGTCGGGATACTGTTTGTAAAGCCTCCGTTTAACCCACTTGGATGCGATGAAAGGATTGTTCGACAACATCGAAGCGACAACAAAAGGGAAGTGCCTGTTGAGCTTCGAGGTCGCTGCGCCGATCCAGATGAGCAGCACGACGAGCTTGGCGCCGACGATGATGTCGGTGCCCGCGAAGAGGAAGACGAACGTCAGACTTCCGTAGACTTCGCCGCGCGCGGCCAGGAAGATGACCTTGTCGCGGAGACCGAGCACGCACAGCACGGCCAGGATGGCCACGATTTGTAAGCGCGGAAGCACACCAATGTCGGTACCCAGCGCGGGGATCGGACCTGTGCCGTCGGAAAACAGCGCAACGAGGATCAACACCAGCAATGCCGCGTAGAGCGCGACATCGGCGGGGCTTCGGGTACTACCGCGGGTCAGCGGGATGCGGTCGGGCCACGGAGGTAGCCGTATCGTGCCGGGGCGCAACCAGTACAAGATGGACCCCATGGGGGGCCAGAGGCGGCTGTTCAGCGGGCCGAATCCGCAACCAAGGCCGATCACTTCGAACAGCATCGTGTAGAGGACGACTTTCTCGAAGACGATAGGCTCAGACCACCACTGGCCGACATTGGTGAAGCCGTCGATACCCTTGGTCGCCAGCGCGAACGACCAGCCGGCCAGGATATACAGAGCGATCTTGAAGAGATAGAAGGCGTGCAACACGGCGGGTGTTCCGGCGCCGGACTCAGCCCAGTGCGCTGCCATCCTTCGAATCCGTTCACCGCGTGAATATCTGGCCCATTCATCCATGTTCAGCGTCGGCAGGTTGGGTGCGAAGAATCCCATCTAGTGCACCTTTCGCGTCACCAGTTGGTCAGTGCCCGCGAGGTGTCGCTGCCGCCTACCGCCCCCACCGAGTGGTCGACCTGACATGATGCAAGCACCAGGCACCGCATCAGCGGTATGTAGTGGGAGACGACAGTGGGTGAGACCGAGGGACTTCCGCGCCGAGTGGCGTGGCGTCAGCACGGCACGCCGGCCGATCCCCGCGCCCACATCATTGATGCCGCGTCCCGATGCCTGGCCACCGTCGGGTTGGAGCGAACGTCGCTGACGACGATCGCCAACGAGTCGGGAGTATCGCGTCAGACGATCTACAAATACTTCGCGACCAAAGACGAGATCATCGTCGAAGCGTTGGAGAAGGAGGCCTCCGACGCGTCCGAGCGGATCATGGCCGTTGCTCGCAAAAATACGACGGCCGCCGGGTTCGTCGTCGAACTCCTGGTCTCGGCATACTCCGAATTCAAACGGAACCCGGCGATCTCGCCGGTGGTCGCCGTCCTTGAAGGGCCGGCCGCGCGTGCGAGAGTCTTGACCCCCGACGTGGTTGCCACCGTCCGCCATTTTCTGGAGCCGATCCTTTCCTATCTCCCCGATAGGGAGTCCGAGCTCGATGAGATGACCGAGACGTACATGCGATTTCTTTTGTCGCTATTGACCTTTGAGAGCACTGCCACGCGGTCGCAGGACTCTCTTCGGAGCTACCTGCACCGGGTACTCGTCCCTGCCCTCGGACTCCCCTCCGAGTCCATCTAGATTGACAGTGGCGACATTGATTGTCAATGCTGTCATCACGGTTCTTGTGTTTCGGCGCTCCGAACAGGAGGGCATCGCCATCGTGCTGTTGTGACGCGGGCCCGTTCAGACCACTGACTGCGACGCGTCGAACGGCCGGTGTCGATTAATGACGAGTGACCCGATGCATGCGACGTGGAGACAGTGGGTCAGATGCGCTGTCGTCCAAGTGATTTCGGGCTCGTCAGCGCTGTGACCGCAAGGACATCCGCTGACGAAGCATTCGCGACAGGCGAGTGCGTCGGCTGCCCACGAACTAATTGGGGCAGCTCGGACTGCGTGGCCGCCCTCTACCACCGTCGTTCAGGTCGCGACCTTGCGCTTCGTTGCCGCCGCTGTTCGTGAGCTTGGTCTCTTGGCGCCGGCTCGTCGGGCTGGCCGCGTGATCGTAGCTCCCGACTTGATCGCCGGTGCCACCCAGCGGCGCAGGAATTGCCGCAGCTCTTGGCCGTGGTGCGGAGGTCGGCCTGGATCAATGACCAGTGACTGAAAGATTCGCAGCATGAACTCGACGAGGCCATCCATGTTGTCGTCGGTGATGCCCACGCTGGTCCAGTCCACGTCCAAACGCTCGAGCAACGACCGGCCGAACGACATTGCCATGTCAGAGGTGACTCCGGCGGAGAAGGCGCTCGCTCTCCCTGGGGTCAGCAGAAGACCCAAATAGGTTTCGTGGGGCAGGCGTTCCAACGTATGAGCAATTCCCTCGACGACAGCCTCGGCCGGGTCATGGATCTTGCGGACATGCTTGGCCAGGCTATCCAGGAATGGGGCCGCCTCCGCAACCGACGTCGCGAACAAGAGTGCTTCGGTACTGGGAAAATAGCGGTAGACCGTTTGGCGGGTGACGCCGACGTCTTTGGCCACGTCGGAAATGCCGAAGTCCCTGCCGGACTGGTCGATCCTGCGACGCGCCGCTTCCAAGATGCGGGCAACCGCCTCATCGTCATCGGCTGGCGTGGCACCGGACCACCCATGAGTACGCATCAGCGACCATCGTCCCGCATCGTCACTCCCAGAACGTTACCGCGAGTAAGCCAATTCTTAACGACCACCACATGGGCGATCGTCGTCCTCAAAGCCGGTTTCGTGCTCTCACGGTCATTGTCATCCGGGGCGGGTCAGTCACCAGACCCGTGGGCGGTCGACAACGATGCCGGGACTGCGGCGTTAGGGGGAACGGCAGGCGACTCTCGGCCCGCGCGCAGGAAGCTGCCGGTGCGCACGGTCCCGAGAAGACGCGTGGGCTTGCCGTCGGCGACCACCTGTTGACCGCTGATGAAAACCGCGGTGACGGCGTTGTCGTTGCGGTTGACCATGCGCGATAGCCCGCCGTACTGGTCGATGCGCTCCTCGGCGTACTCGTCCAGCGCGGCGTCGAGGCATTCGGGCTTGATGATGGAGAGATCCGCCCGGTCACCGGTGCGCAGGTGCCCTGCGTCGATCCCGTACCAGTCGGCGATTTCACCGCTCAGCCGGTACACGGCGCGCTCCACCGTCATGAACGGCCGCCCGGCCTCGTCGGCATCGTGTACATGCTTGAGCAGACGCAAACCCATGTTGTAGAACGCCATGTTTCGCAGATGGGCTCCGGCGTCGGAGAATCCCAACTGGATGTAGGACTCGGTGGCGAGCTTTTTGAGCACCTCGGGGCGGTGGTTGGAGATCGTGGTGTACCAGCGCAGCTCGGCGCCGTGCTCGAGGACGAGGTCGAGGAACGCGTCGACCGGATGGATGCCGCCGCGGTCGACGCCGACCTGACCGAACGATTTGCCGATCACCGACGGGTCGGGGCAATCGGTGATCACGGCGTCGAAGAAGTCGCGGTGCCATACCCGGATGCCGAATTTCTGGTCGTAGTCCTTGCGGAATCGGCGCCGGTAGGCCTGGTCGGCCATCAACTCGTCGCGTTCGACGCAGTCCTTCAGATGCATCGCTTCCTGGCCGGAGCCGAATTCCTCGAAGATGACGAAATCGATTCCATCGGCGTACACGGTGAAAGGCACTGGGAGGTGCTGGAAACGGAAGTTAGCGCCCAAAGCGTTGACGACCCCGGCCAGCCCCTTGAGGATGTACGGCGCCAGGGGATTGGACTTGGCGTCGGCGGCAGCCAGCAGGCTTGTCTTCAACGATTTGCGGAACAACCCCACGGATTGCAGCGCCTGTAAGGCCATGTTCAGCGGCGTGTTGATGTCCGGTGCGGATTGCAGGACGCGGCCCCGGGCCCGCAGCAACTTGTTCAGCCGGCGGTATTCGCGTCGTTTCGCGTACGTCGATGGCAGCGTGCGAGATCGGCAGAGGACGCCGTCGAGCTTGTCGAACTTCAGCTGGTTGGACGACATCCCGACAAATCCGGCATCCAATGCCTCGACGAGCATTCGTTCCATGCGCGCCAACTCGGCTGCGGTGGGGGCGATGTGGTTGTCGGTCGAGCGCGCCAGGCCCATGGTGGCGGTGCGGATATCCGAATGCCCGATGAATGAGCACACATTCGGGCCCAGCGGCCGGTCCTCGATCGCGGCGATGTAGTCCGCAGCGGAGTTCCACGTCTTGTGCGCGCCTAGCGACCTGATCACATGCTCGCGGGGTATCGCCTCGACACGGCCGAATAAGTCTCCGGCCTCCTCGGCGCTCACGTGAATGGTTGAGATCGAGCAGGAGCCCAACGCCACCGTCGTCACGCCGTGGCGGACCGACTCGGTCAGGCCCGGGCCCTCCAGTACTTCGATGTCGTAGTGGGTATGAATGTCGAGGAACCCGGGCAGCACCCACTGGCCCGTGGCGTCGATGACGTGAGGGCAACCGTCCTCGTCGAGGTCAGTGCCCGACACTGCGGCGATGTGTCCGCCGCGAATACCGATGTTGCGGATCGCCGAGGGGGCACCGGTCCCGTCGAACCAGCGTCCGTTGCGGATGATCGTGTCGTAGGGCACAGCCCGAAATCCCTTCGCCGTCGGAGGAGCAGTCGCGTCAGGGCGCGGCTCGCCCGTCAAGGTCGACCATACGCGCGGCGGCAAGTGGATGGTGCAAAACCCCACCAATCTTGCGCGGGCAGCTTGCGACCTTTAGAGTCGGACCACACCATACAAAACATGCGATATGTATGCTCGATGACGTGACGGCGACGAAGCCTGTCCGAGAGGATGTGTGGCCCTATGAGTGACTTGGTGATCCGCAAGCTTCCGTGGACTTTCGACGCATCGGTGCCGTTTCAGTGGCAGCCTGCGAACCCGGTGGCGGGGATCTTCGGCAACGTGTTCACGTTTTTTGCCGTGCCGTTCGAGCAGTACATCATCAGCGCGTTGCGAGACGCCAAAGACCTGATCACCGATCCTGCCGTGGCTGAGGAGGCCGACGCCTTCGCGCGGCAGGAAGGTCAGCACTCGTGGGCGCACCGCAAGCACATGAACACCTTGATCAAGCAGTACCCGGGGCTCAAGGAGACCCAGCGCGAGGTCTCGGACCTGTTTGACGATCTGTTGGCGACCCACTCCACGCAGTTCCATGTCTCCTACGTCGCCAATATCGAAGCGACGTTCACCCCACTGTTCAAGATGTTTCTCGATCACCGTCACTCGATCTTCGGTGGCGGCGATCCACGCATCGCAGCGCTCATCTTGTGGCACTTCGTCGAGGAGATCGAGCACCGCAGTTCCGGGCTGATCATTTGTCAGCACTTGACGCCGAGCCGGTGGACGAGAACCAAGTACGCCCGGGCGACGGCCAAGCACGTGCTCGCGGTCGTCGACGTGATCGCCCGCGGTTTCGATCGACACGTACCCGAGGCCGAACGTGGAATGTCCGCATATACGGCGATGACGTCGTATATGGCGCTGGGAGAGGTGAAGGCTCGGCTACGGCCCCGATTCCTGGGACCGTCACGAAACACATGGCCGCCAACGGTATTTCACGATGTGCCCTCGCGGGAACTGGTCGCGATGGTGGGCCGGTTGATCGCCTCGCAGGCCCCGTATCACAATCCGGCCGACCAGCCGCTGCCGGAGTGGGCCGCGGTGTGGATGGCCGAATACGAGCGCGGCGTTGACATGACCACGTTCTTCGATCAGCCGGCTGGATCCCGACTCGCCTGAGACCGAGCGACCACGAGGGAGTTCCATTGTGTCGCAACGCGTCCAAGTTCGCGCCGGCATCGGTCCCTGGACGGGTTCGGTCACGCTGACCCGGCGGGCGTTGCCAACTATGCGCCGATGGTCAGCGCGATAGTCACGACGGTCAGGATGACGGCGAATGGCAGCGAGCCGGTCCGCTCGCCTGCTGCGGTGAATCCGTTTGTGGCGTCCAGATAGTCGGGCAGTGCCGCGATCCAGCACACCGTTGCGAACACTCAGGTACCCCCCGACGTCCAACGCCCCGAAGTAGTCGCGGTCTGCCCTGCCGGGATCTGGGTGGGGTCGTCGCGGCGGGCGATGAGCCAGCCTTGCTTCCAGACGCGTCGGCCGGCGTTAGAGACAGGAACGGGTTATCTGGGTGGCCTACCCGAGGGCTTTCGGCAGCACACCTGATCGACATGTTCAGCGTGGTGAGCACGCCCCGGCGCTGCCACGGCGATTCAAGACCGCGTTACCTAGTTCGAATTGATCGCGGCCATACACGGAATTAAGTATGTATGGTGGCGCAATGACTCATGTCACGGCGCGCGATGACGCCCTCGCGACAGACGAGATGACCCGCCTGATTGGCCTGCCATTCAACGACTCCGACGACGTCATCAGGGCGGCGGTGGCTGAGGCGAGTGTCCCGTCGCTGTTGATGTCGATGGTCCACATGACCGGCGACGTGGGCTTGCTGGACGAATTACCGAAGCCGTTCATGCTCATCGCCATGGACCTGCAGGGCGGCATGAGTGAGCCGGACAAGCAGGCGGTGCGCGATCGGGCGTTCGACGTGATTTGCGATTACCGCGATCGAGGCTGCCCGCCGCCGTTCGTCCCGGACGCAGCCCAGTTACAGACGATGCTCAACGTCATGTCCGCCGGGCAGGTCACCGCCGAATACCTGGACTACGTCGCCGCCGACTTGCGGTTCAGTGACGCCGACCAACGCGGCCCAGTGCTCGCCTCCACAGCCGAACAGCGCAGCGAGTTCCCCGTGGTCGTCATCGGCTGCGGCGAAGCTGGGTTGCTCGCGGGCATCAAGCTCAAGCATGCCGGCGTGCCGTTCACGATCATCGAGAAGCAGGCGAGTGTCGGTGGGACCTGGCAGGCCAATCGGTACCCGGGTTGCCGCGTCGACATCGCCAACCAGTACTACGCGTATTCATTCGAACCAACCGATCACTGGTCGCACTACTACTCCGAACAGCCGGAGATCCTGAAGTACCTCAACGATGTCATGGAGCGCTACGACATTGCTCCTCACGTGCGCTTTCAGACCGAGGTGACTCGTGCGCAATGGAATGAGCGGACCGGCAGCTGGCAGGTGACCATTCGTACGGACGACGGCCGCGACGAATCGTTGACCGCGCGCGCGGTCATCTGTGCTGTCGGCCAGTTCAGCAACCCGGTGGTCCCGAACATCAAGGGTGCCAGTGATTTCGAGGGCCCGGCCTTCCACACCGCGGACTGGCGCGACGACGTCGATCTAACGGATAAGCGGGTGGCGGTCATCGGCGCGGGGGCCAGCGGCTTTCAGCTCGTGCCCGCTATCGCGGACCAGACCGCGCAGGTCGACGTCTACCAGCGCACTGCGCAGTGGATGGCGCCGAACATCAATTACCACGCTGCCATTCCCGATCCAGCCAGGTGGGCGATCCGCCACTTGCCGTACTACGGACGGTGGCTCCGGTTCGTCTCGTGGTGGCCGATCGCCGACGCGCTGGACGAGCAGGTGACGATCGACCCTGATTGGGACAGCGGCGGCTTGTCTTCCAGTGCGGCCAATCATGGCATCCGCGAGATGTTCATCGCATGGATGCGGGTCTTTTGTAGCGACGAGGAACTGTTGAAAAAGGTGACGCCGAACTACCCGCCGATGGGAAAACGGACGTTGCAGGACAACGGAACCTGGCTCACCACGCTGCAGCGTGACGACGTCGAACTCATCAATGACGGCATCGCCGAAATCACTGCCGACGGGGTCAGGACCATCGACGGCGTGCACCGCCCAGCCGACGTGCTCATCTGGGCCACCGGCTTTGACGTCAACCACCAACTCGGGCCGATCAACGTCCGAGGCCTGGACGGACTCGCCCTCAACGACGCTTGGAGTGATGCGCCCTACGCATACCTGGGCGTCACGGTCCCGAAATTCCCGAACTTCTTCTGCATGTTCGGACCGGGTACCAACGCCGTCAACGGGGCCAGCATCATCTACAACTCCGAGTGCCAGATGCGCTACATCCTGGGCTGCATCGACATGGTGCTGGCCAACAACGCGCGGTATGCGGTGCCCCGGGCCGAGGTCTGCGCCGACTACAACCGCCGCAACCAAGAGCGGCTCAAGACCATGGTCTACACCCACCCAGCAGTGGCCAGCTACTACAAGAACTCCTCAGGCACAGTGCCCACGCTCTACGGCTTCCGCATCTTCGATTACTGGAACTGGACCAACCGTCCCAACCCCGACGACTACGAATTGCAATCCTGACGGCGTCAGCAGGAGCGGAGGAAACGATGGCGGGACGGTCGAGAGCTGCAGCCGTGAGTTCGAGTCGAGCGGTCATGTCCTGCGCGCAAGATGGGCCAGAGCGTGGCGGGCCGCCTGGTAGCCGCACATTCCATGTGCGCCCGCGCGGGGGAGTAGCCGCCGAGCACAGGGACAACCAGGAACGCCGGTGGCGCAAGGGTTCCCGAGTGCTGGTCCGGTGACCAGCTTTTGCAATGAAGTCAGTCCCGCGGTGATCAGCCCACCTGCCCTTGGTCGCCCGGCGGCCTGGGATGCGCGGTGTCACCAGCCAAGAATTCGAGGATGTGGCCGGCTACCACCGCGGGTTGTTCGATCTGGATGAAGTGCCCAGCTCCCTCAATCATGACCGGTGCGCCGTCCTCAGGCAGGGCTCTGGCGAGTATCTGCACGAAGCCTGGATGCAACGCGCCATCACGAGTGCCGTGCAGGTACAGGAATCGACCCCGCGGCATGGCTCTGCTATAGGCGTGCATGTCCGCATAGACCGCCAGCGGGCGCGTATTGCGCACCATGCACCGGTAGTAGGCCAGGGCGGCCGCCCGGTGTCGAAGCGTCGGCAGCGCCGCCAGTGCAGCATGGACGTCGGCGGGATCGACAAGCTCCGGTGACCAGTCGCGCCAAAGCCGGCCAATGATTCGATGCATCAACCGTTCCGGGAGAAACGGCAGCTGAAAAAACATGATGTACCAACTCATTCGCAGTTGCCGGGCCATCAGCGGCACGTACAGTCGCGCAGTGTTGCGCCGGGGCGTTATTCCCTTGATCGGCGGCACGGACATGCTGATGTGGGCGGCGAATGGCGAGCGCGGATGGGCTGCCAGTCCGTTGCAGGTGTAGGAGCCCCAGTCGTGTCCGATGAGCACCGCGCTGCCCTGACCGCCGAGCGATCGGCACAATGCCGCGGCGTCATACATCAGCGCACCGATGTGATAGTCCCCGTCGCCAGGCAGGCTCGTCGGAGCGTAGCCGCGGGTAAATGGTGCAACGACACGAAGTCCTTGGGCGCCGAGAATGGGGCCCAGGTGGCGCCAGCTCCATGCGCTGTCGGGGAAGCCATGCAGACAGACGACGAGTCGCCCGCGCTCGGGACCCCATGCCAATGCGCTCATTCGGAGATGTCCTAGGTCGACCTCCAACACCTCGGGCTGATTTGTCACGTTGGCCGACCTACGCGCGACGGTAGACGCATGGGGGTAAATGTATGGTCGAGCACGCTCATGGCGCAAGCGCGAAGCGGAGATCACGCCACAAAACCCGCGATTAGACAGTGCGAGTGTGTGTATGGTCCAGGCTGGGTGTTCGAGTTCGACGTCACTACGGTCGACGACGGCATTCGGACGTTTTTATTAACCGGCGGGAGCGCGGATGCTGGAGATCATCGACAAGGGGCTCACCACGCGTGCGCACGAAACACCGCTGCTGTTCGTCCATGGGGGACATCACGCCGCGTGGTGCTGGAACGAGCACTTCCTCGACTATTTCGCCAACCGCGGTTTCCGCGCGGCCGCGCTGAGCCTGCGCGCGCACGGCGGCAGCGCGTCCGACAAGCCGCTGCGCAAGCTCTCCGTCGCCGACTATGTCGACGATATAGATACGGCCGCAAAGCAACTCGGCGGCCGACCCATACTCGTCGGCCATTCACTGGGTGGCTTCATCATCCAGAAGTATCTTGAACACCGCGACGACATGCCTGCGGCAGTCCTCATGGCGTCTGTACCGCCTCGGGGCGTCCTGCGCTGCGCGCTTCGGGTGTGGCGCACCCACCCGCTTATTTCGATGCGCGCAATCGCCCGCGGCCAGAACCATGAGGTCTTCACCCGGCGCCCCCGCGCAGCGCTGTTTAGTAGGGACACCCCCAACCCCATCGTCGAAGCAACCGCCGCACGCTGCCAGCGGGAGAGCTTGCGCGCCGCTTTCCTCGATGCCGTTTTCCGGCTGCCCAAGCCTGACTTGGTCTCCACGCCAATGCTCGTACTCGGCGGCGAGGACGACGGCACGCTTACCAACGATGAGGTCCACGCCACCGCCCGCGCCTACGGGACGCAGGCGACGCTGTTCCCCCGAATGGGGCACAACATGATGCTCGAGCCGAGGTGGCAGGACGTCGCCGAGGTCATTTGCGAGTGGTTAGTGAGGAAGAACCTCTGATCCGCGCGATTCGGCGGCTAATTCGTCATGCCCTCGACCGCGCCACACAGTCAACTGCCGGCGGTGTAGGAGTGGGCGCCGGTGCCTGCGAGTGCGCCGCCGTCGACGATCAGGTATTTGTCGCGGGTGGGTTCCCCAGAGAGTAGCCGTCGAGGATAGGCCAGCATCCGGGTGGGAATGCCCATCGGGATCATCATCGATTCGGGCACACCCATCCTCGCCGCCTGCGAGAAGCCGTTGGAGTATTCGGGTCGAATCTTTTGGGCCGAACGTGAGCTCGAAGAACTCGGTATCGAACTTGATGCGCGTTGAGGCTCGGTCCGGATTCGTTGGCGGCCAGGCATCTTCGCCGTCACGTGTGCCAGGCATCGTTCGGTTCGTGATATAGTTAGTGCAACTAACTGATAGTCGACGGGATGCTAGGCAGTCGCTGCGCGATGACACCTGTCGAGCAAGGGAGGGCAACGATGCGACGCGAGGACAACGACAGCTGGGATCTGCTGACCGGAGTGGGCACGACGGCGACGGGGATCGCTGCGGCTCGCGCCTTGGCGTCCAAGGGCGCTGATTCGCTCATCTCAGATCCATTCGCGCGTCCACTGGTGGAAGCGCTCGGTGTCGACTACTACCTGAAAATGGCCGACGGAGAACTCGAGGGCGAAGAAACGGACTCATTCGACCTCTCGGTGATGGCCGACGGAATAGCCGTTCGCACACAGTTTTTCGACGAGTTCTTTCTCAACGCGACCGGTACGGGACTACGACAAGCCGTCATCTTGGCCTCCGGCCTGGACACGCGAGCGTACCGAATGCAGTGGCCCGCGGGGACCACAGTCTTCGAGTTGGATCAGCCCGAGGTCATCGACTTCAAGTCGCGGACGCTCGCTGACATGAAAGTGACACCGACCGCGCGCCTGCACAGTATCGGCATCGACCTGCGCCTGGACTGGCCCTCTGCGCTACTAACGCATGGATTCGACACCAGTCGGCCGACCGCGTGGATCGCCGAAGGCCTACACGGCTACCTGCCCGCTGAAGCCCAAGACCGGTTCTTGGACACGATCACCGACCTGAGCGCCACGGCTAGTCGAATCGCCATCGACTGGCATCCCGACCTGAACATCACCAGCAACGACCGCAGCCGCGAAGTTTCGCGATCTGAACGGCAACGCTCCAACGGGGTAGACATCAAAGACCCCTCAGACATGATCTACCTCGGCCCACGCAACAACATCGGCGACTACCTCAGCGCCCGCGGCTGGCAGATCCAAACCCACACCGCCGAGCAGAGATTCGCCGCAAACAAGATGACCTTCCACCACGATGACGCCGCTGCCGGACTGCTTCGCGCCCACTACACCGTCGCAACACTGGGCTAACGTCACACGGCAGCGCGAGACAAGTGGGATCGCCCTCAAGGAGTTCCGCACTCAAGTCAGGGTCAAATACCGCCGAACTTGCTTTATGCAGCGAAGATTAACAAGCCTTCGCGACACGCTGACATCTTGTCAAAGTAGCTAGGCGTGTCATGTCAATCGTCCGTGCAGCTCGAGATCAGGATCCGGAGCTGTTGTTGGCGAGTGGACCGACCTGACAGAGGTCGCGATTATCGGCGTTGACGGGGGGATCGGCGCACGGTCGGCGAGGCAGCGGCGCGGGCGAGGAGATCGCGAGGTTCAGGATAAGTATCGACCTCCCACGGAGCCGTGCTCACCCTGAAAGTGAGGCGCGTAGCCTCGCCGGATGCCGTCGGCGCAATTTGGAGTATGGGACGTCTCGGAGTGGGAGATCTTCAGCGACGAGACCGAGGGCGTCGAGGAAAAGTATTGGCTGATCGACCCAACGACCCGGCAGCGTTGGCTTTTCAAGCCACCAGTGGTCAAGTTCGATTTTCAACAGGGCGAGGACTGGGCTGAGCGGGTCAGCACCGAACTGGCCCGGCTAATTAGCGTGCCGTGCGCCGACGTCGAGCTCGCCCATCGTGACGGACGGCGAGGCAGCATGTCTCGCTATCTCGCGCCACCTGGTTGGGACCTTCAACCAGGCAAGCTCATGTTGGCCGAATTTGACCCTGACTATGTGTCGCAAGCTAAAGGGCGGCCAGGACACTCCCTTGACCGGATCGCCAGCGCTCTACGCGATGGCCGGGTAGACGCGCCGTTCGGCGCACCGGACGGCTTCAGCGCGTTCGACGTGTTCGCCGGCTACATGGTGCTCGACGCCTGGATCGCCAACCGCGATCGGCACGACGACAATTGGTCGATCCTGACCCCGCCGCCCGGCGAGGCCAACTATCGGCTATGCGGCTCTTACGACCAGTCCAGCAGCCTGGGTTACAACGTCAACCCCAACCAACGTGCGCAGTTACTCAGCGAGCCCGGTGGGGTGCGCCGATGGGCAGCCAAAGGCACCGCGCACCGCTTCGAGCATGGCCCGCAGGGGCCGGTGACCCTGATCGAGCACGCCAGGGCCGCACTGTCGATGTGCTCGCCGGCGGCCAAGACGTTCTGGATCGACAACATCGGCCGGGTGAGACAGGACACGGTTAACGACCTGCTGAATTCGGTTCCGGATTTGTCGGAGCAGTGGCGTACCTTCGCTATAGAACTACTGCACATCAACCACGGAAGGCTTCTCGATGCGTGCCAGCACCTCTAACACCCTGCAAGACAGGGTGTCGGATGCTGCCACGGCGCGCCGCCTCGTGGTGACCTGGCAACACCCGATCGAACGAACGATCTCGCCAGTAGGCATGCTGAGCTTCGACGGCCACGGCTACCGATTCCACTACCTGCGTAAAGCACTGCAAGTCAACGGATTTCGGCCATTCCTCGGTTTCCCGGACCTTCACGGCCAGTACACATCGGACACGTTGTTCCCGCTGTTCGCCCAGCGGGCCATGACGCCGCGCCGCCCAGACTTCACCCGATGGGTCAAACGGCTGGGTCTTCCAGACGACGCGTCACCCTGGGAGCAGATCACCCGATCCGGGGGCCACCGGCAAGGCGACACCATCCAACTGTTCCCGGTCCCCACCGTCGCCGACGGCCGCCTGGAATGCGACTTCCTGGTCCACGGCATGCGCCACATAGCCGACCGGCCAACAACAGTGGTCGGCGACGTCGTCACCCCGACCCGCGATCAGGTCGAACGCCAACTCGCAACACTCGCCCCAGGCGACGAATTACGGCTGCACGATGAACCGTCCAACACCATCAACCCGCTAGCGATCCTGACCACCACCCGCGACAACATGCCGCTCGGCTGGGTCCCGGACCTGCTCGTCGAAGAGATCCACCGCATACCCGACCACCACCGAGCGCGCGTGACAGCGCTCGCCGTCAACGGCCCCGAAGCCGGCTGGCACCTCCGGCTACTGGCCCACCTCTCCCTACTGGTGCCGGACGGCTTCGACGTGTTCGCCGACGAACGCTGGCAGCCCAACACGAGCTGAATCGGCGTGCGCAGCCGTTGCCAGCCCGACAGGTCGGTAACGCTGCAAGAGCCGAAGCGTGGTGACTTTTAATCGCGTTGCACTGCAACAGAATAGGCAATAGGCAGAACCTCCACGTTGCATAAGCGATAATTATCGGCTCACGAAAAAATTTTTGGTAGAGATGCAGCGAGGATTGTCGCCACGGCGTGGGCTGATGTTGAATGCCGGTCAGCATGCAGGTGGTGCCAAAAGCACCCGTCGTCGTGTCCTTCGCTGCCGCGGCGCTATGTGGACAGATCTGCTGAAGCCACTGTCCATTCCCGGATCGCGTTGTTTACCAGTGATTTCGGCAGATGTTCCTGTTCGAGCTGCAGTTCGCGACCATGTTCACGGTGATAGGCGTTGAGCCGCTGATATAGCGCAGCTTCGGTATCGGTGAGCTCGGCGGGGATCGTGTCTGTGGCCTGCTGGGTACCGGTAGTGTGCCAGGCACCGCGATGGGCGTCGAGGACCTTCTCGTCCATCAGGATGCCGGACACCGGCAGCCCGGCCCGGCGCACCGACGCGAGTATCGCGATCCCGGCGCGGTCTATGTCGCCCCAATACACAAGTCGGTTGGCAGTGTGAATCCAGTTTAGCTGGGCCAAGATTGGTGCGGCCTTACCGAGGCCGCCGATCACCGCAACCCCGCCGAGATCGAGGTCGAGTGTTTGACCGGGAGCTTCGTTTTCTACAATGAGGATGATCGCCGGCGCCAGCACGGTGTCGTTGAGGATGGGGATGGTCGCGTGAAAGCGCCGCAACCCCGCGGCGTGAGCGCGTAGCCTCGGGCAGGCCAACGTCACTTGAAGGCGTGTCTGCTTGGCGTCAAGCCCCAGGCGGGCGATGAGCCGCGTCAGTGGATCAGCCCCCTCGGTGTCGGTGTCGGTGTCGGTGTCGAGCATCGCGCACAGCAAGGTCGCGTTCTGTTCGATCCATTTGCTGTGCACGCCGGGTATGCGGATCTGGCGAAGCACGGTCGCATCGCCGGGCCCGACCGCAACGAGGTGGGTGGCCACGGTGAGCGCGGTCGCCCACTCGGCGGCGTCGAGGCCAGCGATGGTCTTGCCGGACTTAAAAGGAATGTCGCTCAGCACATTCCACGCGATTTGAGGTGTGGCCAGGGCCTGCGCGAATCGGCCGGCCGCCAGCTCATACGAGGCAACGATGTCAGGGTCGGCGACCGAGAGCGCGGAGTCAAGGTCATCGATCACCCATGTGATGGGAAGCACATGGGTGCCCAGCCGGCGGGCGCGGCGCGCGGCAGTGATGAGCCGGCCGGGTATTCGATGCTTGTCGATGGCTGAACGCCAGGTGCCGGCCCAGGCAGTAGCGGCGATGACGTGGTCGTCGAACAGCGTGCCCTGGGGAGCCTTCAGGGTCAGCTTGAGCGGCCACGGACCGTCTTGCCCGAGTGCCCAGTGCAGCCATAAGTCGGCGCAACGCCGGCGCAGCTCACCGATCGCGGCCTCCACCGACAGCATCACCTCGGCATCACCGCACTGTGGCGGCCGCCGGTGTGCCGGCAAGCTCGTGGCTGATCTCGGCGAATTCCCGCACGGTCACGGTGCGGGTGGAGGCGATCGGTTCGGTGCCGGGGGTATCACGCTTGGACACCATGACCACGCCGTCGATGTAGGGCTGGATGGTAGTGGTGTTTTGCACGGTCGCCACGATCAACAGTTGGAACCCGAACTTACGGAATGCCGAGAGCGCCTGATCGGCGAACACCGGGTCTGATTTCGAGAACGCCTCATCGAGCATCAGCTGTGAAAACACCGGCCGGTTATCGCTCGTGGAAGGATCGGCCAGGTTGAAACTCAACGCCCCGGCCAGGCAAAACGCCATCAGCTTTTCCTGCTCACCACCCGAGTTGGCGCCGGCATTGCTGTAGGTGCGGATCAGTGCACCTGTCGTGGAGTCGGTTTCGGCGCAGTACAGGGTGAAGCGGTTCCGTACATCGAGGGCGTCGCGCGTCCACTGACGGGCCTCAGCGCTGTCGGAGGCCAGCAGGTTCCGCAGCTCCAGAATGTCGCGGTACTGATCGTGGGTGGCCTTCTCATCGCGCATCGACACCGCAAGCGAGCGCCCCGAGATCCGCCGGGCCCGTTCGTGCAGATCTGTGACTGCAGTCAGCTTCTTGGGGTCGGCGTGCAGCGACAGCCGTGTACCGCGGTTGAATTCCACCGACCCTAAACCGCGGTTCACCCGAGCGATCTGCTCCTCGATGTGTTGGGCCTCTTCTTCGGCTTTCTGGTAGAGGTGCAGCGCGGCCATGGGCGCTTGTTCGGTGATCAGCCGCAGCATACGGTCGTGGGCCTGGGGCAGTTCGCGGTCATCGATGCGCCGGCACAACGCAACGTAGTCGTGGATCTTTTCGTCGAGATCGTCACTGTTGTTCGGGATCGCATCTTCGAACTGTGCATCGAAGTTGCTGATGATCCGTTTCAACTCGTTGGTCAAACGGTTGACTGAATCTTGCAGCGTACCTTGGTCTTTCTCGATCGCCCGGACGAGTTCGGCCTTGTAAGGGGCGGGCGCCAGGATCTCGAGGGGGATCGACAGTTGCGGCCGATAGGTCTCCAGCGCGGCGCGCGCGCTCGGCCCGACCACGCCGGGTTTGAGTGTCTCCTGCAGGTCCAGCAGCTTGGTGCGGCGATCGTCGCTGGCTGTTTCGCGTTCGGTCAAGATGCTGATCCGTCCGGTCAGCGCGCTGCTCTGGTCGAGTAGATCTTCGGCCTGATTCTCGAGTTTGGCCAGGTCGGGGTTGGCGGCCTCGAGGGCTTCGAGTTGTTCTTGGAGCCGGCGAACCTCGGCGTCGGCGCCGTCGGTGTCGATGTCGCTGAACATGGTGAAGCTCACGTGCAGGGTGTTCCACCGGTCTCTGTCGATCGACAGCGACTCAATTGTGTTGTGCAGCTTGGTTATCGCGGCGTCGCTGGCCTGGAAGTCGGCGGTGGCTTCGTCGAGTTCAATTCGCAGCGCGGCGATCTTGGCGGCGATGTCGCCTTGGTAAATGTATTGGGAGGCTGACAATGTGGCGCGGTCGTCTTTGACCGAGCGAGTCTCACTTTCCTTGTAGAGGCCCTCGACGGTGATCGCACGCCGGTGGTGGGGGAATTCGTCGGTCCCGCTGACGCGCACATAGTCGCCGACCTTGGCAATCAGTCGCGTTGCTGTACCGGCGCTTTCATGCTTCGCATCGGTCAGCCCGAGGCATTCAGCCAACGTGCCCGACTGCGGCGCGACCGGGGCGATCCCGCCGGCGGGGACGTGCTCGAGGCGGACCAGGCCCCGCATGTGGTGGTCGTTGACATAGCGCAGCACCTCGCGGTGGTAGCGGTCGGGCACCAGCAACACCAGACCTGTTGTCCGCAAGACTTTTTCAACAGCCGTGCGCCATGGCTTGAAGTCAGTCTTGAGGTCGAGCAGCTCGCACACATACCGCAACTGCTTGGCCGGGGCGCCGAGCGCGGCCGCGATCTCTCCGCGGATGCGGTCTTCGTTGGCCGGTACTGATGTGCCGAGCCGCTCAACGCGGGCGAGTTCCTCGCGGGCGGCCGTCATCTGGTCGCGCGCTGCTACACGTCGCGGGCCCTCGTCGTTGGCCAGCCGTTCCCGCAGCGCCTTGAGCTCCTCGGCGATCCGCACGATTTCGGTCTGCGCCATGGCGCGCATGGTGTCGAAATCGTCGGCGGACTGCACCTGGGGCGCGGTCCAACCCAGGTCGAAGATCTGGGTGTCGTAGTCGTGGCGGCGCCGCGAAGTCGTGTCGGCGCGGTCTTCGGCCACCGCGAATTCGTGGCGCAGCGTTGACAATCCTGACCCGGCCGCAGCGATGCGCGCGGTGAGTTCGTCACGGGTGCGGATCAGCACCCGGTTTTTCGAATTCAACCCATCGCGCTGAGCGCCGATCTGCTCGATGTCGGCGTCCAGCACGCTGACCTCGGGTCCGATGGCGGCCAGACGCAACTCGTCGACCCAGTCATGCACCATCTGTTTGTCGACGACGCCAATGCTGGCCAACTGCGCGGACTCGGTCACGTAGCGGTCGTGGATGATCTCGATGTCGCCGAGGACCCGACGTTTGGACTGCGCCACCCCCAACGCTTTACGGGCATCAACCAGCGGGGTGATCGCTTCGACCGCATCACGGATCCCGGTGATGCTCTCCGGAGTGTCGAGCATGTAGTCGCGGACGAACTGCTCCAGCCCGCCCACGCTTTTCAACGATTTAGCCTTGCCCAGCAGCTGCAGGGCGGCCGTCGAGCCGTGGATGCCGATCTTGGAGTACAGCTGGTCGAGGTACCAGCGTTCGTTATCGCGCTTGCCGCGCCAGCCAGCCGATTCGAACACGCTGCGGGCGTAGTTCTTGTCGCGCCAGGTGTTACACAGTTCGAGGATGTCAGCGTCGGCGTTGATCAGGTGATAGGAGCTCGAGGCGTCGGTGTCGGCACCGGCGGCCAGCCATTTCAGGACCAGCCCGGTGATGACGGTGTCGTCGCTGCCGGTGTAGGTGATCGCCACCGCTGACCAGGCCGGCCCGCTGCCACGCAGATACATCGGCTTGGCGCGTTCGCCGGCCTCCTGGCGCTCACCCCACAATCCGCGAATGTATTTGTCGACGGTGCGCTTACCGAGGTTGGATCCGGCCGCAGTGCTGTCGCTTGAGGCGTTGAAGTTCCGCCGCGACGCCGACAGAAATGCAAGCGAGACCGCGTCCAGCAGTGAGGATTTCCCGCTTCCCGAGGCGCCGGTGATCAACGTGCCGTTGCGGCTGAGGTGCAGGTCGTGATAGCCGTCAAACACACCCCAGTTGATGACCTGCAGCCGAGACAGCCACACCTGCCGCGCCGGCGAGCTAGCCGTCATCGTCGCGGCCCTCCCCGTCGTCGATCAGCGTGTCCTCACCGTCGGCTGCGGTCTCGGCGGCGTCGGGATCAGCGCCGCGGGTAAGTAGCTGCTCGAATTCCTTGCTGAGTTCGTCGACCATCTGTCCGGTCATGATTGCCAGGATCACCGGGCTGATGGCGTAGGTATCGTCGTCGTCGCGGGTGCGCAGCAGGATCTGCGTTTTGACCAGCCTGGTGATGGCCTCGTCGATGCGGTTGCGCAGCATGGCTTCGTCGCGATCGACCCTATGCCTGACGTTGCCGAAAAGGTCGTGGATGTCGGCCTTGCTTATCAGCACATGCTCGTCGTGTGACGTGCGCATGATCTTGGCCAGATGCAACGCAACGATCGAGGCATAGGTGCCCATCGGTTCGCGGCGTAACACCCTGCGGCTGTGCTGATTTGGGCTGTCCAGCAAGGCCGGTTCGGCGTAGGCGACCTCGAGGTCGTCGTGGATCCGTAGCCGCAGATCAAGCTCACACAACCGCGAGGCCAGCACTTTGCGGTGCTCCAGCAGCCACGCCCACCGCTCAGGGGAGTCCTGCTTGGTCAAGTAGCGGCGGGTCAGCAGGTTTTGCAACGCCCAGCACGCCTGGTTGGACAATTCGCTGACGTCGCCGTCGAAGCGCGGCACCCGCACCGTATCGGCAACCGAGGCATCGACGTCGACGTCGGGCAGGTCGTCGAAGTTGAAATTGTCCAGATGCGTGCTCATAGCCCGCCTGCGCTGGCCACTCGGTCACGAAACATCAACGTCGGCACCTCAATTTCCCGGTCGACGCCGTCGCGGGATCGGAACCGCACCCGACGCGCTGCCGCCGAGGCCGCGGCATCGGGGTCTTGGCGCACCGCCAACGCCCACAACACCACCACATCACCGAGGTACGGGGCATCGACCATGCCGATCATCTCCGGCAACGACACCGGCCCCGCCTGCACGGCGGTGTTCACCAGTTCAGTCAGTTGCGGAATGTCGACCTGGCTGGCCAGACCGGTGAACCCGCTCAGGTCAGCGGTGGCTTCGGCCTGCCGCGCCGGCCGCGGCGGCGAGGGATCCTGAATGTCGAAAGCGATCGCACCCACACTGGTCAACGCTGAACGCCCGATCGGCAACTCCGCTCGGGTAGGGGAGTCGACCACCGACTGCCTCAACAACGCATGCCCAACACCGATGGCGTCGTTGATCTGGCGGGCCAACCCGCGTGCCTGCTCGGCGGTGCCGGCCGCGAAAAACCGCTTGATCCGCAGCGCGCAGCGTTGCTCGATCCGGATCACCTCACCGATCTGCTCGGCGACCCGAGGGAAGAACTGCACCATGACCTCGCGCAGACTGGCGTCAAGGTCGGGCAGCGATTCAACGACGGTGGTGATATCCGAGCGCAGCCGGGCCCGCTGATCCGGGTCTTGCACCATCCGGGTGAAAGCGGTGTAGGAAGCCCTCTCCCGGGAATCGAACAGCGCCTCGTAGTCAGTGAACAGCCGCCGCGACCGGTCCCGAAACGCGGTGTCGGAATCCTCGGGACCTTCGATCAACGCCGTGGTGATCTCGTTCTGCATCCCGCCATAACGCACGATATCGGTAATGACCTGCTCCATCTGATAGGCAATCGCCCGTCCTTCATCGGCTAGGTCGACCAGATTGGGCTGGGGTCGCCGCCCCTCGGCGAGGTCCTCGAGCTGGCGGTAGAGCGCCTCGATCTGCTCCTCGAGGTCGATGCGGATCCGTTCGGGATCGCCGTCGAGCTGCGAGGCGATCCGCTTGAGACCACTGGCAATACTGACCATCGACCCACCGGTCGCCACGCTGTCCGCGCGCCGCTGCCGCCGCAGAAACGCCAGCACGCTTCGGGCATCCTCAGTCAGCGAGCACACGTTCTGCGAAGCCTGACCAGTGCCACCGGAGACCCGGTTCAACCACCCCGAACTGGCCCACCCCTTGATCAGCCCCAAGCCAGTCTGATCCGGCAGCCCCACCTCGGCTAAATCCTGCTCGATACGCGAGACAAGTTCTGCCTCAGTGATTTTCGCGCTGCCATCCAGGTGGCGTTCCATCAACGCCACGTAGGCAGCCAAATTCTTGGCGGCGAACAGCCGCACCGCCGGCGCATCCTGCAGCGACTCATTCGACGCGAACAGCTCACCGACCCCGGAGCCACTCATTGGGCGCCTCCCCGTCTCGGTCCCGTGTGCGTCCACCATTATCCCGGTCCCGCCGACAGCCAGTGTCACGAAATGCGGATCGCGCGGCAGGATGAACCCGTGGCAGCACACGAGTTCCGCAACGACGACCGCGGCTACGCGACATGGCTGTCTGCCCACCGCGTCGGCTATGTGCTTAACATTGCAGCCAGCCACAGTCCCGCCGAGGCGAAGGTGCACCACGCCCGCTGCTCACACATCGCCCCTCGTGACGGTAAGTCCGCGACCGGCTCATACGTGAAGGTCTGCGCCGTCGAGTTGGCCGAGCTCCAGCAGTGGGCGGCCGAACACACGCTTCCGTTGCCGCCGCTATGCGGCTCCTGCCACCGCGCTCAGCCGACCCGGCCGGCCACGGTAGTTCGCCGCCACGCCCGGGCGCCGCTTCCCGAGAGCCGCGCCCGCACCGAGGGCCCGAACACAAGGTGCGGTGCAATACAGGCTTGGGCCGATGACTACCTCCGCTACGGCGCGGCGCGGCCACCGTGGCAACACGATCTCCGCAACGACCTGCGCACGCGGCTCCAGAAGCTGCAGCCCTCCGCCGGGCAGATCCTGCACGCCACGTTCGTCGGCGACAAACCCGACGACTCGGACGTCGAAAACCTCGTACTGTACAACGTCGACGCCTTCAAAACAGCGGGAGCGAACGGAATCCGCTTCGAACAAGGCACCAAAGTTCCACCAGCCACCGACGGCGCCGACTATGCGTTCTACTACCGCTACGAGCTACAACCATCTTCGGCGGGCTTCCACCAATGGCACGCAGTGCGAGAGCTGGCGTCGTTCGACTGGGCCGACCTCGGCGCCTTCCCCGAGGACCGAAGGGTCGCTCAAGTGTGGCTGGCGCTGAAGCGCAGCCACACCGCCACCGTGGCTCCGATACCGCTGCGCGCCGGCACACCATTTGCCGTCACAGTGACGATCCGATCGCCGCACACCGTCAGCGAGCCGCGCCCGGACCTGAAGATGAAAAGCGTCCTCGACGGCGTGATCGCCGCCTTCCAGGCCCACACCGACACCGCCGTCCTCGCCGATGTCGCGGCCCGACTTGCGACCGCGCTGCCGGCGCCAAGCACCGAAATCGCCCACTATCTGAGCGACGAACAGCGCGCGGTGCTCGGCACAGTGCCCCAACTGGTCCGACCGCACCGACCGGCCGGCACCTGGAATCCCGGCGATCACTGGTGCGTGGCCGGTGAACTACTGGCTGCCGAACCGGGGGACAAGTGCTGGGCGATCCGCGGGCAGATCGTTGAGATCTCCCGCGAGGTCGGCTCGCGCTGAGCAGAGCCACCTCGTCGGGATTGCCGGTACGCCACTGCGCCCAGTGACGCATCGCGGGATTATCGGCTTTTTGTTTTTGGTTTGCTCCGGAACATGTCGGTGCTCGAACTGCTCGGCGTTGGGGGTCGGACGGCGGAAGTGGTTGCTCGGAAGCGTGTCGGTTGAAATCTCGGCGTCAGCACGGCTGATGCTAGCTACGATGCGTCTATGACGAATCCGTCGGACAGCACTGAGAGCCAGCCGCCCTCTGAGGTGCAGACTCAAGCTGACTCACCACCGAGGCACGTTCCAGATCGCACGTGGGTTGAGTTCGACGTCGGGCTGCGAAACCAGGATCCGAACACTATTCAGCACAAGGTCGTCGGACCCAGCGACTAGCCAGTAATCCGCCTCATGACAACGTCGGGTAGCGAGATCTACGGGGCTTTCATTGAGGCCGAGTTGAAGGCGGAGAATGATCGCCGTGACTCGGCGAACAGTCGCGCGGCATCTGCGGTGACAAGCGCAACAGGTTTGGTGACCCTGGCTCTCGCCGCGATCGGCGTAATAGTCGGTAAACACGATTTCCCCTACTGCGCAACGCCTTTCTTAGGCTTCGCGCTGCTAGCCCTTTTGGCCGCCGGTGCTTGTGCCGTCGCCGCGGGATTTCCCTGGCGTCAGCGATTCGTTAGCGCACGCACGATCGATAGGATGCTCAACGCACACCAGGGTGACCCACCCGAGGTCGCGCGCGACATTGTCGCCTACTCCAATGCCGTTGCGTTGATCTCACTGCGGTCGGCGTTGACGGTCAAGATGCGGTTTCTTTTAGCGGCCGGCGTCCTCCAAATTTTGGCCATTGCCGCCCTCGCCGCATCTATCTGGGTCGTCGTAACCGATGACCCTCAGTCTGACGAGACACCGATTCCTGGCTGGCATCAGGATTGGTACCACCAGTGGCAATGACTAGTGCCCGTGGCAGGTCAGCTGGGATGCGAGGCTAGGTGCACATCGGCTCTTGCAGGCGCTCCTGCGTGGGCGTGTCCGCTGATGTGCTGAATCGGATGGCCGGGCGCCCGAGATATGTTGTGTCGGCAGTTATTCCACTCGTTGGTGGGCTGGCGAGAAACGACACAACCATCTGGCTGTAGACCATCAAGTTTGGCGGGCAGTGGGAATTGTAGGCGGTTGGCTGCGGATCGAATGCCGAAACATCTACGGCGTATTGCTCGTTGTGGCCATCAGCGCAATCCGGTTCGCACACCCTCCAGCTGATGAAGCCGGTTCCTTGTGCGCCAGCCGCGCCCCACGAACTCCACGTCATGGAATCGAGTTTCTGTCCTCCGTCTGCGCACGCTTGAAAGGTCAAAGATGTTGGGCGTACGCCGGGTTGGTCGCTGCTCCACCAGCAGCCCGGCAGGGAGTACTGGTTGGTGTCGACCGGGGCGGCGGTCGTCGTTGGCGGGGCGGCCGCGGCGTTTACCGGCGGCGCCGGAGGCGGGGGAGTGGCGAGCGTCGGCTGCATTGCGGGTTCGCCGGCGGCGCGGTCCTGGTGGCGGCTCAAGAACGCTGGAGGCCAGATCGCCACGGCGATGCCGACAAGCAGCGCGGCGCACAGAGCTACCGCTACGCCCAGCCACCGCCGTCGCGGCAATCGAGGCCGCGTGATCGTGTCGTGCGCGGCGCCGTCCCTGGCGCCGGTGCGTGGGCCGTGCTGGGCCGCCGAGGCCGCTTGGGTGTGCGCATCGGGTGAGCCGGGTTGTGGGACCGGCCCCGCGCTAGCGAGGGCGCGGGCGAAATCGGCGCAGCGTGCGTACCGCCCGCGTGGGTCCTTTGCCAGGGCCTTTGCGAAGACTGGATCCAGCGCGGCGAGGTCCGCGTGGGTGTCGGCGAGGCGTGGAGGTGCGACGTTGAGGTGGTGGCTGATGACGACAGCGTGGTTGGAGTGCGGGAAGACCGGCGATCCGGTCAGCAGATGATAGGCAGTCGCGGCCAGCGCGTACTGGTCGGCGCGGCCATCGAGTGTTGCGCCCATCAGTTGTTCAGGTGCGGCGTAGGCGACCGTGCCGACGGTGAAGTTTGTGGCAGTGAGCCCGCTGATGTCGTCGACATTGCGCGCAATCCCGAAGTCGGTCAAAAGAGTTCGGCGCTGTTCGACGTCCTCGGTGTGCGTCAGCATGATGTTCGCCGGCTTGACGTCGCGGTGCAGAAGACCCTGCTGGTGTGCGTAATCGGGCGCGCTCGCGACGGCGGTGACGATGACCTGGACCTGATCGATTGGCATACCTGAGGGGTAGCTCTGAGCCAGGTGACGGCCGGCGTCGACACCGTCGACGTAATCCATCGAGATCCACAGTTGGCCCTCGTCATCGCCTCGATCGAGCACGCTGACGATGTTGGGATGCCACAACCGCGCGGCCGAGTCTGCCTCCCGAGCGAAGCGCGCACGGTAGTCCTGATCGACCGACACCTCGACCGGAAGCACTTTCACCGCGTTGTGACGAGGCAGGCGAGGATGCTCGGCCAAATACACCTCACCCATCCCCCCCGAACCGAGCGGCCGAACGATCCGATAGCCCGCAAATAGTTGCCCCCCACGTAACGGCATAGCGCGGATCATACGAAAAATTGTTCGTACGAACCTTGTGATCGGCACTGGTAGCGAGTGCCTTTTATGCTCGATCGGCGCTCTGATCTGCGCTTCGGAGATGGCTGGCAACCTCGTCGGCAGGGCTTACTAATCAACCGTCGGTGCGGTGTAAGCGTCGGACTTCGTCGCGGGTCCGATTGATTGGCACCACAATTCGGCAACCTGCCCAGAGTGCGTACGCGTCTCCGGCAATGTCTGTGCGCGCGCATCAGCGGCATCGCTAGTATGCCTGAATGCCGTTGGCAGGGGGCGACGGATTCGCCGGGTACACGATCGTGCGTCAACTGGGTAGTGGCGGGATGGGCGAGGTATACCTCGCGCAGCATCCCCGGCTACCGCGGCGCGATGCACTAAAACTGTTGGCTCGGGACGTCTCGGCCGACGAAAGCTTCCGAGAGCGATTTTTGCGCGAGGCGGACCTGGCCTCGACGTTGTGGCACCCCCACATCGTCGGCGTTCACGATCGCGGCGAGTACGACGACCAGCTATGGATATCGATGGACTTCGTCGACGGCCATGACGCCGGGCACCTGCTCGTCGAGCGATACGCCGACGGCATGCCGATCGAATTGGTGGTCGAGATCGTCGCTGCCACCGCTTCCGGCCTCGACTATGCGCATAACCAGGGGTTACTGCACCGCGACGTCAAGCCGGCAAACATCATGCTTACCCAACTCGACGAGAAAACTGAGCGGCGAATCCTGCTGACAGACTTCGGAATTGCGCGGATGGTCGACGACATCAGCGGACTGACTGCAACCAACTTCACGGTAGGAACAGTGGCCTACACTGCCCCCGAGCAACTGACCGGCGAGCAACTTGATGGTCGCGCCGACCAATACTCATTGGCGGCGACCGCCTTCCATCTCTTGTCCGGAGCCCCGCTGTTTGAGCACTCCAATGCCGCGGTCGTGATCGGCCGACACCTGCAAACACCACCGCCGCCGCTGGCAAGCGTCCACCCCGAACTCGCGCCTCTAGACCCGGTGCTGGCGACCGCTCTCGCGAAAAACCCCGCCGAACGATTCGAGCGGTGCAGCAACTTCGCCGCCGCACTGGCGGAGGCAGCAGCGGAAAAGCCAAGCACCACAAAGCATGCGTCGGCAGCGCAAGCGCCAACCCAGGCTGCGTCCACATCGCCACCCACCCTCACCGCACAGCCGAAGCTGCCGACACGCGATGACGACAGACCAGGGCCAGGGGATCACGGCTCGAAGCGCAGGCGAACAGCGCTAGCCGCATCGGCCGCAGCCGCAGTAGTAGCAGCGGCGACCATCGGGTGGCTGCTAGTGGACCATCGGCGATCCGCACCGCCGCCGACAGCGCCCAGCAGCAACTCGGCTGCAGCTCCGCCGTTGAGTACGCCACTCAGCGTCGCCCCACCTCCACCTCCACCGCCGGCGACGTTCGCCGCCTCAGCCATCGACACTCTCATGCTCTCGCCGACCCAAATCCGAACGCTGACCGGCAACGTCTTCAGCGGCATCTCACCGACCGAAGACATGGTGGTAGCGAAATCCTCCTACGGGATGGCAGACAACACCGGCCAAGTCCGGCCACCAACATGCGTCGGAGTGATTTTCGGAGCCGAACACTCCGTCTATAGCGGCAGCGGATTTCAGGAAATCCGCGACCAGACTTTGGATCCAAGTACCTACACCAGTGGCAACCAGCTAGAACAGACCGCGATTGTCTTTCCGACTACTGAGGCCGCGCAGGCCTCCTGGGAATCACAGACCAAACAGTGGCAAAGCTGCACTGACTTACCGAGTGAGGTCCCCGGCACGACCGGGCTTCAGATGGGCCAGCGAAATGGCGAGGGTGGCTACACCTGGACCTTGTCAACCGTCAAGATCGCAGCGGACCTGATCACGATGAGCATGGCCGGCTATGACAACGAAGCCGGAAGCGACCGGGCATGCCAGCAGGCGCTCGGCGTCAGGAACAACGTGCTCGTCAAAGTGGCTGCCTGCCAGGGCATTCAAACGAACCAGTCGGTCTTCCAAGACACATCAGCCGCGGGCAGCTACGGGCAGCGCCTCGCCAGAGCAATTCTTGAGAAGATCAAAACCTGATAGCCGTGGGCCCATGCAACGGGGTCGCGACCGAAGTTCACACGGCCGGACGTAGCTGCAACGGCAACGTAGTTCGACATGCGAGCAGCTCAGACGAAGCCTAGATTAGTCGCTTTCTCGCGAGTCAGACCTGCGGACAATCTCGAACTTATCGAAAAGATCCTGATTGAGACCGAATCGGTAGTCATCGCGGTCGCGTTGAATCCGACCGGCGATGATTGCAGGCGAGATCTCCAGGCGTTCGGCTAGCTCGCGTACATCGCGAGCACTTCGTACTCTTCCGAGTGCTGGCAAGAACTCCAGAGGAATAAGGAGGTTACCGGCAAAGTCGTTGGCTTCGGCTTCCTGGCGGATCCTTCCTCCGTCGTACCCGATTTTGTTCTCGACGAAGACCTCACGTTTTCCGTGCAACAGCACGTGGCCGATCTCATGAAAGAAGGCAAACCAGAATTTGTCATTCCGCCTTCCACGATTACTTAGCTGAACGATCGCTTTGTTGGGCGAGATCCATCGCGTGGCACCGCTAGCTCGCGCGCCTGGAACTTCCGCAACCACTACCACCGCAACACCCACGCTCGCACACAGCCTTCGAAGTTCCGGCCAAAATCGCTGTGGTTCAAGGACTGTGAGTGATCGGAGAGTAGGTAGCAACTCCCGAAGGCCGGTCCGATCGAAGGGCTGGCAATCGATCCTTGCGGCTTCTAATTCTCCGAGCCTTAGCCACGCGGCGACCGCTCCAGCATCCGCGTCGAACGCTGCGGATTGTAAGAAAGCTGCGGCAGGCTCAGCCCAAACCTGTTGCCAGGAATCAATACTGGAGACTCCGAAGAACTGAAAGACCTGCTGTAACTGGGCGCCCGGATCCCGGGCGGTGGCAGTTATCAGGCGAAGCTTCCGGAGCGCAGCTAGCGGCATCCGCTTTAGCCATTCATGCTGACTCGCCAATGATTGACGCTCATGTTCGCGCGCTAAGTGATCTCTATATTGAGCTTCGAGGTTATTCCAGAATTTCGCTGCGACGCCGGTAGTCCGTTCAAGCAAGATTGCCGTATCGTGCGTCAACGCCGCGTGACCTCGCAGAATCTGGTTGACGTGTTTGGTAGACATCCCTGTGCGTTGCGCCAACTGCGCTTGGCTCATGTCTAGCGCGTCAAGGGTCTCGCGAAGTGTCTCACCCGGGGCAAGAACCTCGGTCGGTATGTACCGCACCGGCGCACTATCGCTGGCGCCATCGTCGGTCGACTGTATCCGTGTAGGTGCCATCGGCGTGACTTTCTTATAGATGTTGCTTTGGCTAGTGAGTGTCGACAATGTCGGTCACTACAACGTGCCTTACTTCGCTGAGCAGTACGCCCCCGTCCTGATTTCTGGGGACGGGGATCTCTGCAATTTCCACAATCATTCGGTACGGGCCGTCGAGGTCGAGCGAGAACGCCTCATCTCGATCGGCAGACAGCTGATGACAACGGGCTTGGGGCAGTGTCATCATCTCGCCGAGGTGCTCCGCCGCGCTCAGCTGGTTGAGTCGAAGCACGATCTTCTTGGCGCGCTCCGTGCCGAATCGCCGCTGCCGTAGGCGATGGTCAGTGCAACTCTTCGCCAGCTTTACTCCCCCGAAGCTGACCTCCACCGCCACCCTTGCCTACTAGAACTCTTTACCTCGTAGGTATATTTCTCGTATCATGTACCTCATAGGTAAATGATACTAAGCGACGAGCCGGCGGGGCCCAGGACCCAGCAAAACGCGCCGATGACGATTATCGCCCCCGGATGAGGTGGCGTGGTCATGACGCGCTTAGCGATCCTGGATGCCCAGGGCGGGCTCCATCGCCGGATAGACGATTGGGAGCGTTCATGGAGCATCTCTATTGGGACCTTGGAACCGTTGAACGGGGCGACGGTCGTTGTCAACCTACGAAATCAGGCGAATGTCCAAGTAATGACAAGCTCGGAGTACCGCAACTACAAGTCCGGAGGCCGCTACCGATATTTAGGGGGCACGTGAAGCGGTCGCCTTACCGCGTTGGCCTGCCCACCAGCGATCATTGGTTTGTCGCAATCGATCTCGGTGGCCTTTCTGGACGAGTGGATGCTGGCGTTGCTGTGCAGCCTCCCCCGAGAGGATTTCTGCCGGAAGCACGTACTGAGAGTCCGATTTCCGGTGTGGCAACTCGCGAACCACTGGCGCCGGTCAACGGATCGTTCGGGGCCGCACGTGGGATGTCTTTATTTCCCATGCCAGTGAGGAGAAGGCGAGTTGCGCGCTGCCGCTACGCGATGCGCTCGTAGAGTTCGGGATATCCGTCTGGCTGGACGAGACCGAGATGCGGTTAGGCCACAGTCTGCGGCAACGGATCGATGAAGGAATTCGGTCCAGCCGGTTCGGGGTGGTGATCCTCTCGCCTTCCTTTTTTGGGAAGGGGTGGACCAACATGAGCTGGATGGTCTTATCACCAGGACCGTCGCCGGCGAGCAGTCGCTGCTTCCGGTATGGCACGAGGTAAGTGCAGAGCAAGTTCGCGACTACAGCCCGTCAATCGCGGACAAAGTCGCAGTTAGCACGAACAGCATGGCCATCGCAGAGATCGCTGCTGCCATTGCAAAGATAGTTCAACAGACGTAGGCCCGTCGTGGCGTCGAGGTCCACAGCATCCTGCAAACCGGCGGCGACTACGGACCAAGGGGAGAGCAAACGAATGAGAGCTGGCCAATCCGGGTTAACAGGCGCTCAAGGCCAGACAGCCGTCGAGCGACAATTCATTAGCTTGAACTGGGGTGTGTCACGAAACCCCACAGAACATGACCTCGGCACCGATCTTTGGCTGATGGCGCGCGACGTCCGTCGCTTCGACCTTGGGGCACTCGTCGGCGCCCAAGTGAAGACAGGGGCGTCCTTTTTCGCCCGACCCGCACACGATGACGTCGGTGAGACCGTTGGGTGGTGGTACTCCGACAACGATGGCGATCATTTCAAGTATTGGATCGAGCACAACGTGCCGCACATTTTAGTGCTCCACGATCTTGAGAACGATGCATCCCATTGGGTGCATTTAACACGTGACCGAATCGTCTCAACCGGCAGAGGATCGAAAATTCTTGTTCCAGTGGCTAACCGGATCGACGCTGACCATCTAGACGCGCTGCTGGAGATTGCGCTAGGGGAGCGCCAGCCAGCCCAATGGGAAGGCAGCGTATGGCAAGGTGGGCAAAACATCCTTGGACCGGACCGCCTGCGATACGCGCTCCTGACGCCTCGGCTCATCGCACCGCACGAAAACGCCCCCATGGAACAGCTTTCCGCAGAGCAAGCAATCGCGCTTCTAATTAAGATGCGCCCGGAGGTGCTTCAGCGGTCACGATCTCCCTACCACGCTAGTAACGCGCCAGACCTCAACGCATGTCGGGAATCTCCGGACTGGAACTGGCGGTTCTACGCAGCGCTCTATCAGCGCGTAGCAGAAGGCGGGGACCTTGACGCCATTCGCGAACTGGCCCTCGACGGTACCGCGACCGCCGCGGAACGAGCTGCGGCAGCTGCGATTTCGGTCGCGCTCCTGGTCGAATCCAACCTGCCGTCGGAAGCCCTGACCATGCTTGAATCGGTGCTCGAATCGGACGACTACGCCCCGATCGACCACGCGTGGTTAATCATCCATAGCGCGAGATGCCTGGCGGAGATCGGCGAAATCGAGCGCTCAATTGAGCAGGCCGTCCGCGTCCAAGCGCTTCGCCGGACTCACCCAGCCGATCCCACGGCGATGGCAATCGTCGGAGCAGCCGCGGATCTAATTTTTTCCCTCAGCGATTGGGGCGCCAGTCCGATTTCAGACGTGGTCGCAGGTCGAGACACGTTGGCCGCGTGGTGGCGAACGCAGGAAATCGCTGCCGGCCTTGAGTCCAAGGCCTCCGAAGACTTCAAGAAATGGGCACAGGATCGATCGATCACGTGGGGCAAGACCGATCAGACATGGCTACGTCTACGCGCGGCGGCGCTCATCGCGGGAGCAACCGGCGACCACCGATCCTGGCGCGCCGCAACATCTCAGCTGGGCCAGCACACCCTGACGACCTCGGAGAATGACGCTAACGGTACGTACTCCGGACTCTCTCTCCTGCGGGCCGCTGGCGACACGGAATCGATTGCCCTGGCAGTTCCCAGCATTCTGCGGTCGGGTTCGATTTCTGCAACTCGCAAATGCTGCAACCTGGTCGACCTGGAGGCGTCAACTCGCACGACCCTCAGATCGAACATTGAGTTCATCGAGCAAGCTGCCGATGTCATTCCTGTTGCCGAGGCGGATGAGCATGCACGGTGGGCACTGAACGTCCTCGATGATCCAAATACCTTGCGGCAACGCCTCAAGCCGTCGTTCTTCGTCGCCGAGGTCCTTCTCGACATGCTGGCAAGCCTCGTTCCCGCTCTGTCCGACGACGGTCTGCGATCAGTCATAGCTCACGTAGTCTGCGCACCAACGCAAAAGGATCAGGCAGTGGCCCATGGTTACGCGAAAGTCGTCTATCAAATCCCACTAGAAGCGTGGAGACCCTCCGATATCACTTCCATCCGTAGCAGATCCGACGACAACTTCGAGTTGAAAGAAGAATTCGAATCGGTCATCGCCGGAGCCGATGAATCGCACAGACTCGGTCTAGAAGAGCGCATCGTACAAGGTGATTGGGCCGCGCTCGAAGCGTATGGCGACGTCCGAGACCTGAGCGCCGACACTGTAACTTCTCTCGTTGCAGGACTGGCAACCGCTGTCTTGGCGGAGGTCTCGCGGATCAAATCCGGGCAGAGCGGACGTGGCGGGCGGCAGCCGGCCGGTAGCCTGATCATCGTCAACGCGTGGCACCCAAATCGCGCGGATTGGCAGCCTATCATCGAAATCTTAAGCACTACAGGTGGTTTCACCTATCACCTGAAGCGGCCGCTGCAGATACTGTACCGGCTCGCGTCACATGTGCCCTCGGATGTAACTGACACGCTCGAGCCTGTGCTGCGAGCGCTTATGACGTCCGCGCCCCGAACTTCGTCATTGACAGGCGATCCCGACATTCGCGGCGACGCCGCAGCAGCTCTTGAGATGTTGCGGCCAGGCAGCGTGAACGAAAGCGAACTCTGGGACCTGACACTCGGGTCATCTGAGCAACGGGTCGGCGCCGCACAAGTGTTATCAGTTGGCCGGCGAGTCGAAAAGCTCGACGCTCTTGCCGCGATCGGACACGACAGCGATCCTCGTGTTGGCGGAGCCGTTGCAAACCTGCTCGTCGGCTGGCTGAGCGAGGAGCCTAGTAACGGTCTAGTGAAAGTGTTGCTGCGACGACTAATTGAATCTAGTGGGATGTCTGCCGCCCACGCGGTAGCTGCGCGACTCGGCGGAACAGACCGCAATCACGAGCTCGACGAGATCGCGATGCTTCTTCGCGACCACGCATCGTCGTTCATACGACGACGGGCCAGTGCGTATCTCGGCGACAATTCTTAGCGCCTAGCTTTTAGACCTCACAGTCTTCAGTCCTGGTGGTCGTTCGCTTCGCGCGATGGCAGCTCGAAACAACGTTTCCACCAGCGTCCGCGCTTCCTTCTCGAGGTCCGGAAGCTCGGCTGGCGGTACATATCCGTCGTGCACGAGCTTGCTCCGCTTGTTGTATACGGCCTTGGCCCTCTTCTTCATATCAGCCAACCCGGCTTCGGTGAGTCCGGGAACCTCCGCGAATAGGTCACCTATCTGGGCGCCTATCGACTTACTTCTGAGCGAATTAAGCTGGCCGCCAAGAGAGTCAAGGCTCCGGTAACCGCCGGAAGATTTGCCGTGCTTAGCTTTCTCTTCGTTGAGTTCGGCGATCCAACGTTCGACCAACCCAAGAGCTGGTTGATCTTTCGGCGACTCATCCGCCAACGCTTCCATTGCGATGACCAACAAGAGGAATCGGACGCGCATCTGGCGTTCGTTGAAGTGCGCCGCGTAGAGCTCCAGTGCTGTTCGGAACTTAGCACTATTGATGGAACCGTATAGAAAGCTTGCGATGTCGCCCATTGAAAGGGCTAACAGGTCCACACCCAGCTCCACGCGGTCCTGAACAGCGATCGTACGAATGAACTTCACGTCGGCATGACCATCGTCCGTTAGTTTCCTGATTTGGAAAGGCATCGCTGGGACCAAGAAGTCTCGGAGGTGGATGTTCAACAGCGCCAAGATTTCGTAGGCGGTGTCACGTAGTCGTTCAGCCAATACTGCCGGAAGAGGGTCCTCATCAAAATCAAAATCCAGGATGATGTCTAGCTCGCCCCGCATCGCGTGTCGCCGAGGGGGCACCAGCGGGACGACATCCTCTGGAGTCTTGAGGAATGTGTCTCCCACTCGGTGCAAACCCAATAGCAAGTCGTTCGGTAGCTCCGGACCACAGTCGGTCGCTTCTGGGACGAAAGTTGCCGCGTCCGATCGCGGTAAGTACGTGTCTAGGAACACTTCTGCAAGAAGGGGCGAGTGGGCTCCGTAGTCGACCGGCACACGCCAGACTCGCCCCGAGAATGTTTCAGGCCACATGTGCCATGTCTGACAGCGAAGGATCGCGTCCCACTTGGTGGTAGTCATTAGACCAAGGTATTGCGCCGGAGAGTCGACTGGCCCCGGGCGGCGTCGCGACGCATGCCGTGAGCTAAGTCCCGTACCGAGATAAGAACAAAGTGCGTGACCTGGCGTTTTGCAGCGAAGATTAGCAAGCCCTCGCGACACGCCGAAGTTTTGTCAAAGTAGCCAGGCGTGTCTTGTCAATCTTCACTGCATCTCGACAGTAGGTTCTCAAATCCCGTGTCCAATTCTCAAATGAAATGTCCACACGATGTCCAATTGGACATTTTGGTGAGACATGCGCGGCTCGGCTCGACGCAGGCAAGTACTTCTCCGTGAGGGCAAGCGCTGAGGGTCTCAGCGGCGCACGTGGTGAGGTAGTCGTCGAGGACCAAGTTTCTAGGTGTAGGTTCCGGTTATAGGTGGCGGAGTTCCGATTTTCGTGACGCTGAGATGGCGGATCCGCCGGCAAGATCGGAAACTTCTAAGCGATCGACGTATTCGGGCTCTGGCGTTTGGTGATTTCTTTACGACGGGGCCATTGACGTGACACGCTGATCTAGCAGTGCTTCGCTGCGTGGAGCAAAGTGTTCGTATAGGCCCGCGGCGGGTGTAGAGCGGTCGGAATCTGCTGGGGCTGTGTCAGCGGTGGCGCTATTGCAAGCCGCTCCCTGGCGGACGTTTCTGCTGTTGGCACACCGTTGTTGTTGCGCAGCGCAGCGCCGCACACACAAACAAAAACAAGTGGTCGTCGTGACAACAACAACAGTCGTGACCGTGACAGGGTGCGCGCAGCGAAGCGTTTAAGCGCGCCTGTTCGACCTCACTCTTCGTGCACCGCCGCAGATATTCGGGTTTGATCTTTAGCTACGAATGGTTCGTCGACGCAATGGCCTCGCCGAAATCAAGACCAACCGCGGGCGTTACCGGCCAGCGAATTCCTGTGCTTTGCGCCGTTAAATTTGCGCCCATACCGATTTGGTCTTGAGGTAGGACGCGATGCCTTCGTGACCGTGTTCGTAGCCCCAGCCGGATTGTTTGTATCCACCGAAGGGGACGGCGTGGTCAAAGACTAATTGGCAGTTGATGCTTACGGTTCCTGCGTGCAGGCGTTTACCGAGTCGGTGCGCTCGGCTGAGGTCGTTGGTCCAGGCGGCGGCGGCTAGTCCGTAGGTGGTGTCGTTGGCCATTGCGATGGCTTCGTCGTCGTCGAATGGTGTGATGGTGACGACGGGCCCGAAGATTTCTTCTTGGTATAGCCGCATGCCGGGGTCGACGTTGGTTAGTACGGTGGGGTGAACGAAGTAGCCTTTGCGGTCCAGGCGATACCCGCCGGTAATGATTTCGACGCCGCCGGACTTGCCTTCGTCGATATATCCCAGCACGCGGGTGAGCTGTTTGGCGCTGATGAGTGGTCCACTTGCGCAGCCGTCTTCGTCGGGGCTGCCCAGTTTCATTTTGTTGGCGACGGCGGCTATGCCCTCGACCACCTGTTCGTAGACGCCACGCTGGGCGAAGATTCGTGAGCCGCACACGCAGCCCTGCCCTGAGTGCACGAAGATGCCCATGGCTGCCGTGACGATGGCCTTGCGGAGGTCGGCGTCGTCGTAGATCAGCACTGGCGACTTGCCGCCAAGTTCGAGTGCCACCTTTTTGAGGTTGCCTGCTGCAGCGTGGACGATCTCCTTTCCGATCTCCGTGGACCCGGTGAACGCGACTTTCTCGACGTCGGGATGTGCGGTGATCGCTGCTCCGGCGGTGTGGCCGTAGCCGGTCAACAGGTTCACGACGCCCTCGGGTACGCCCGCTTGGGTGATGAGCCTCATCAGGAGTAGAGCCGACAGTGGTGTTTCTTCGGCGGGTTTGACGACCATGCTGCAGCCGGCTGCCAGAGCGGGTGCCAGCTTGGCGCAGGCGTTGAAGATAGGCCCATTCCACGGGAAGATCAGTCCCACAACGGAATAGGGCTCCTTGCGTGTATAGGTGTGCATGTCGACCCATGCATCCGATGCGATACCTGCGGTCTTGATGTCAAAGGCGTTGCCGTTGATTTTTGTGCACCAGCCCGCGTGGTACCGGAAGAACTCGGCGCAATTTGATAGGCCTAGTGTTGCCTGCACGAGCGGCATGCCGGTGTTCAACGAATCGATCCGAGCGAGTTCGTCGGCATGCTCGTCGATGAGGTCGGCGATGCGCCACATGATTTTGGCTCGTTCGCGCGCAGGTAGTCCAGCCCAGACGCCGGCTTCGAACGCCTGCTTGGCTCGAGCGACGGCCTCATTGACGGCTTCGGGGCCGCAGTCTTTGAACTCGGCGATTTGTTCCTCGGTTGCCGGGTTGATGATCGGGATCACCTCGCCGGTGCCGGGCCGGTCGCGGAGCTCATTCAGGACGTTCTGCATCGTCATGGTCGGCCCTTCGTCGGGTTTGCGCGTACGGCCATCTGTTAGACGGCTGCGGTGAATTCGATGTGCAGCTCGGTAAGCCCGCGTAGTAAAAACGTCGGCTCGTAGCCGTAGCGACGTTGCTTGCGGGGTCCGTGCTGTGTCTCGCTGATATGAAATTCCGTCGCCCGGTCGAGCAGGCGGTTGATAGTCACGCGTCCTTCGACACGCGCCAGAGGTGCGCCTGCGCAAGTGTGGATACCGCGGCCGAACGCGATATGTTCGCGCACGTTCTTGCGGTCGAGGTGAAACTCGTTGGGCCGGTCGAATTTGCGGGGATCACGGTTCGCGGCACCGAGGCACAGCATCAGGACGGCGCCGGCCTTGATAGGTACGCCGCCGAGTGTCGTGGTTTTCCTGGCGAGCCGGAAGTCGACCTTGGTCGGGCTTTCGAAGCGCAGTGATTCCTCGATGAATGCGGCGATCAGGGACCGGTCTGCGCGCAGCCGGTCCTGGAGTTCGGGTTGATCACCGAGCACCCGGACCGCGGAGCTGAGCAGCTTGACGACCGTCTCCTGCCCAGCGCCGAACAAAAACGTTGCAGGACGGACGACTTCGAGTAACGGTGGAGTCGATCCGTCGGGGTAGGTCGCGGTGGCCAGCCCGGTGAGGACGTCGTCGCGCGGGCTTTGGCGGCGGTCGGCGATGTAGCCGCTGAATAGATCATCGAGGTACCGCAGCGGGTTGCTGCCGACAGGCGTCGAGTCCAGGGAACCGACGTGGTAATCGGGGCCGCTGCCCGCCCCGAGGTTACGGCGCAGCTTCGGTCGATCCTCATCAGGCACGCCAAGCAGGTCCGCGATAGCAAGCGTCGCATAGGGTTTGGCGAACTCGCCGAGGAATTCGCAGCGCCCAATGTCGATGAACTCGTCGAACTGCTGGTCGGCCAACCTCCAGATGTACTCCTCGTTCTCCTTGAGTCGGCGTGGCGTCAAGAGTTGACCGAGAAGAGACCGCGCCTTGGTGTGCTGCGGCGGGTCCATCACAACCATGTGCTCGAAGATGGGGAACTCGTGGCGATGCGCCTCGATCAGGTCGCTGATGTCGTCGCCCTCTGGGGTGAACGGCAACGGAGGGAACGGGCCGCCGATCGCGTTCACCGCGGAGAACGAATCGACATCCTTAAACGCGGCCTGGACCTCCTGGTACCCGGTAACGGCCACGACGCCGTAATGCGGCTCTCGCGCGACAGGGCCCTGGCTGCTGCGCAACTGTTCCCAGTACGCGTAAGGGTTTTGGGCGATGTCGCTGTTCGTGAAGTAGTCGATATCAGCCAATTCGGTCACGGGATCGACCTCTCCAAACGGTAGACGGCGAAATGTCGACCCGGGTCGACAAGATTCGAAGCGTTGGCGGCGCACCCGGCTGCGCCTCGTCGCGCGGCACCGCGGGGGATGAGCCCGCCCAACACGGCGGTGCCGTCGCTGCGGCGATCAACGCTGGGCACAGAATCGAGGCAATAAGCATGCCCACACCGGCTCGGGCCCAGGTCTGCACACACCGTCCGCGAGCCGACCACAATTCTCCTTCGAATATTGATCGATCGATCAAATGATAAGGTACTGCATGCTTACCACGCACCGCAGAAACCGGTCAAGCACGCTCTGCTGGGCCGCTCAATGACCGCACCGCGAAAGACCAAGGCCGATGACGGTGGGACACGACGGCGACTGGTCGAGGCGACCGCGCAGATCATGTACGAAGAGGGCTACGCAGCTGCCACGTCGCGCCATGTCGCGGCCAGGGTCGGAGTCAAACAAGCACTCGTCTACTACTACTTCCCGACGACCGACGATTTGTTTCTCGAGGTGCTGAAAGCGGGCGCCGACGCCGCGCTCGAGCAGATGCGGAAGGCGCTGATCGCCGACGATCCCATCCGTGCACTCTGGCAGATCAACAGTGACGTCCGCGGGACTGTCCTCAACACCGAGTTCATGGCATTAGCCAATCACCGCAAGGTGATTGGAGCAGAATTGAAGGCGTATGCCGAACGGGTGCGCGATATCGAGACAGCCGCGACGACGATGGTAATGCGGGCCAGCGATGTCGATCTGGATGCCTATCCGCCCGTCGCCATCGCCATGCTCATCGCGCAGATCGCCCGCAGTCTGGGCAACGAATCTGCCATCGGGGTCACCCAAGGACACCGAGAGCTTCAAGACCTCGTCGAGCGTCATCTCGACATGCTCGCCGTGCCCGGCTCGACGGTCAGCAGATAAACAAGCGCCCAGCCAGTCCCGCTTCGGGGCCGGCCGTCGGTGACCGTACGGGAGCATGGGTGTAGTCGCCGCATCCCGGATCGTCTATTGACAAGCGCGGCGACCCGTGCCAATGTCCTGATCGATCGATCAATACTATTTGCAGAGAGTGCGGTGCGAGTGTGGCGGGTCGGGTGCAGGGCAAGGTCGCGTTCATCACGGGAGCGGCTCGCGGGCAGGGCCGCAGCCACGCGGTGCGCCTCGCCGAAGAAGGCGCCGACATCATCGCGGTCGACGTCTGTGGCCCGGTCAGCAGTAATCGGCAGATCGAACCCGCCACACCCAAGGATCTCGCCGAGACCGCCGACCTCGTCAAGCGGTTGAATCGGCGCATCGTCACCGCAGAGGTCGATGTGCGCGACTACGGCGCGCTGAAAAACGCTGTCGACAGCGGCGTCGAGCAATTGGGCGGACTGGACGTCATTGTCGCCAACGCCGGCATCGGCAACGGCGGTCAGACGTTGGCTCGCACCAGCGAGGCCGACTGGACTGACATGATCGATGTCAACCTGTCCGGAGTCTGGAAGACGGTCAAAGCCGCAGTACCGCATTTGATCTCGCAGGGGCGGGGCGGCTCGATCATCCTGACTAGTTCAGTCGGCGGTTTGAAGGCCTATCCCCACACCGGGCACTACATCGCCGCCAAGCACGGGGTGGTCGGCCTGATGCGCACCTTCGCCGTCGAGCTTGGCGCCCACTCAATTCGGGTCAACTCCGTGCATCCGACCAACGTCAACACCCCGCTCTTCATGAATGAGGGCACCATGAAGCTGTTTCGGCCCGATCTAGAGAGTCCCGGTCCAGACGATCTCGCTGTTGCCGCGCAATTCATGCACGTGCTGCCCGTCGGCTGGGTGGAAGCCATCGACATCAGCAACGCGGTGCTGTTCCTGGCTTCCGACGAAGCACGCTACGTCACCGGCCTCACGATGACGGTCGACGCCGGAAGCATGCTCAAGTAGCTCCCTGACGAAAACTCAGCAGCGCGAATTTCTTGGGCACCGGAATCGGCGGATATCACTGGCTGGACCTGATCGCTTGCCGCCACGACGATCGCCCTCGCCAGCCTGGGCAGCAAGGACATTCCGATCGGGCGAACAACGCCGCAGCCGTGAGGCCTTACACCGAATACTGCTGTGCACCAACATTTCGATAGCACGGAGCACCGCAGCAGCGGAACATACTGCAGATGCGTTGCCGCCACGCCCGCAGGTTCGAGCCACAGTTTGCGTTCGTATCAAGGCCGGATTGCCGGGTAGGGTACTGGCGAGCGTCAGTCGGTGGGTGGGTTGGTGAGCCAGTAGACGGCTCGTTCGATACCGGGCAGGATGTCGGTGACCTCGATGTCACCCTGGGCGAATTGGCTGAGAAATCCGAAGATCACTCCGGTCAGGATCAGCTCGAGGTCTTTGGCGAAGGCTGGATCAGCCGACGAGAGAATGCTTTTGATGACCGGGACCACGGCGTCGATGCCGTGCTGGATGAGGCCCTGGCCGCCGGGTCCCGATCGGGCTTGGAAGTAGGACCGCAGCATATTGGGGTGTTGTTCCCAGGGTTCAAAGATGGCGCGTTGCACGTGCATCAGGTCGGCGTAGAGCGAATCACCCGGTAGTTCATCGGCGAGCGCGGCTAGCCCCGCGTAACGATTGGCGTCCATCCACCACTGCAGGGCGGCGACGATCAGCTCATCACGCGTCGCGTAGCGCTTGTAGATCGTCGCCATGGACACCCGCGCCCGCCGGGCGACCTCGCGCAGTTGCACGGCCGCATGGCCCTCGGTGTCGAGGATTTCAACGACGATTCCCAGGATTGGATCGCGCGGTGGGGCGGGTTGCCCATTGCCGGCCGCTGGATTCAGGTCAGCCCCTGTTGCGCGCACAGTAACAATGTTACTGTGCCGTGAGAGTAACCGTGTTACTCGGCGCGTATACGTCGAGATCCGAGGCGGGAATAGGAGTCGCAGCGTGGGTTCAGTGGACGGCAAAGTCGCCTTCATCACCGGGGTTGCGCGTGGTCAGGGCCGCAGCCACGCGATCCGCCTGGCGCGCGAGGGCGCCAACATCATCGGCATCGACATCTGCGCAGATATCGCCGCAAACGGCTACCCGATGGCATCGCGAGCCGAGCTCGACGAGACGGTCGAACTGGTGGAGCGGGCCGGCGGCAAGATCGTCGCCAGCGTCGCCGATGTGCGGGTGTTCGACGAAGTCCAGTCCGCCGTCGACGCTGGGGTGCAGCAGTTCGGGCGACTCGACATCGTGTTGTCCAACGCCGGGATTGCACCGCTGGCGTTTCGGCAATTGACCATCGAGGAAGAGCTGGCGCAGTGGAGGGCGGTGACCGCGGTCAACCTCGACGGCGCGTATCACACGGCGTGGGCGACGATTCCGCATCTGCTGGCCGGCAACCGTGGCGGGTCGATCGTGTTCACCAGCTCGACGGCGGGCATCAAGGGCTTCGGCGGCCTGCAGGGCGGTGGGCTGGGCTATGCGGCATCCAAAACCGGGATCGTCGGTTTGATGCGGGCGTTGGCCAATGTGCTTGCGCCGATGAGTATTCGGGTCAACACGGTACACCCGACAGCGGTCAACACGATGATGGCCAACAACCCCGACATGATCGACTTCCTGGAGAAGAACCCCGGCGCGGGTCCGCACATGCAGAATCCGATGCCGGTGGCTCAGCTCGAGCCCGAAGACATCAGCGCAGCCATCGCCTACCTGGTTTCCGATGAAGCCAAGTACGTCACCGGGGTGACGTTCCCGGTCGACGCCGGGTTCTGCAACAAGGTCTGACGCCTCGATGACACACAGCACACCGGCGGGCCGGGTCGCGGGCAAACGGGTCCTGGTCACCGGCGCCGCCCGCGGCATGGGACGCAGTCACGCAGTCCGCCTAGCCGAAGAGGGCGCCGACCTGATCCTGGTCGATATCTGTGCCACGCCAGAGGGTCTGGACTATCCGCTGGCCACCGAAGACGACCTGCACGAGACGGCTGAACTCGTCGGCAAACACGGCCGGCGCGCCATTACTCAGATCGTTGATGTCCGCGACGAGGAGTCAATGGCATGGGCAGTCAACGATGCCGTAGCCGAACTCGGCGGCCTAGACGGGGCGGTCGCCAACGCCGGGGTCCTCACAGTCGGGACATGGGACACCACCACCGCCGCGCAGTGGCGCCTGGTCCTCGACGTCAATTTGATCGGGGCGTGGAACACCTGCTCGGCGGCACTGCCGCACCTGATCCGCAACGGCGGAGGCAGCCTGGTCAACATCAGCTCCTCAGCCGGGATCAAGGGCACCCCGCTGCACCTGCCTTATACCGCCTCCAAGCACGGCATCGTCGGGATGACATTGGCGCTGGCCAATGAGGTGGCCGGGCAGAACATTCGGGTCAACTCGGTCCATCCCACCGGGGTCGCCACCGGCATGGCCCCGCCGGCGATGCACCAGCTGATCGCCGAAGAACGCGCCGACCTGATCCCGATCTTCCTCAACGCGCTGCCCGCGCCGCTGATCGAGGCAGGCGACGTCAGCAATGCCGTGCTCTACCTGATTTCTGATGAAGCCCGTTATGTCACGGGTCTGGAAATGAAAGTCGACGCCGGTGTCACGATCAGATAGGGGCCAGCGATGAGCGCTAATGACCGACGCGCACGAGGAATCCGTGAGTTCGGTGAGGTGATGACCACCGCGGCGCCGCCCAACGACGACGGCCCGTTCTCCACGGGATTGCTCGACTTCGTCTTCGCCGAGGTGTGGTCGCGGCCGGCGCTGAGCCGCCGGGATCGCCGCTTCGTCACCCTGGCCTGTGTCGCGGCCGCCGACGCCGTCGCGCCCCTCGAGCAGCACGTTTACGCCGCACTCAATAGCGGGGATGTCACGATCACCGAAATGCGGGAAACAGTGCTGCATTTCGCGGTGTATGCGGGCTGGCCGAAAGCCTCCCGGTTCAACATGGTGGTCGACGCTCAGTGGGCGACCGTCACCGCCGAGCGCGGCCTGCCAGCTGATGAGCCTGAGCCGTTGCTGCCGCTCGTATCGGCCAGCGACCCTGAGCAGCGTCTGCTCGGCGGTGAGGAGTCGTTCCGCGACATCAATTGCGTGCCCTACACACCGCCGCGCGACAACCCCTACACCGGAGGGGGGATCTTGAACTTCGTGTTCGGGGAAATGTGGCTGCGCCCGGGGCTGGGCACCAAGGAACGCCGCCTGATTACCGTGGCCTGTGTTGCGTTTCAGGACACCGAGATCCCGATCCTGTCCCACGTGTATGCGGCGCTTAAGAGCGGTGATCTGTCCTTCGACGAGATGGACGAAGTGGCACTACAGTTCGCGGCCTACTACGGATGCGCCAAAGCCGACTACCTCAACACCGTGATCGTTGAGCAAAAGCAGCGTGTGGCCGCCGAGACCCGCGCCGACTCCACCATCGCCGGTTAAGTACGCGGCAAAGGAACACTCCGGATGACGACGAGCGCATCAGCGCCCCTGCGATCAGGCGCGTTGCTTATTGGCGGAGAACACGTCAGCGTGTCTTCCGGCGGAACCCACCAGCACATCTACCCCGGCAATGGGCGGTGCAACGCAACCATCCCGTTGGCCGGCGGCAGCGAAGTCGACGCCGCGGTCGATAGCTCCTGGGACGCCCACCGGCAGTGGACGTCCTATCCCGTCGACCGCCGGCGCGATCTACTGATGAATCTCGCTGACGCCGTGCGAGACCACTTCACCGAGCTCACCGAACTCAACGTGCATGACTTCGGTGCGCCGATCTCGACGGCCGGACACTCAGTGCTGACCGAGCAGTTCTTGCGCTACTACGCCGGTTACGCAGACAAAGCACACGGCAGCAGCACACCGGTCAGCGGCGCTTTCGACGTCAACATCATCGAGCGCGAACCCTACGGCGTCGTCGGAGTCATCGCCCCCTGGAATGGGCCCCTGGTCGTCATCGGCGCCGCCGTCGCTCCTGCCCTGGCCGCTGGTAACGCCGTCATCCTCAAACCCTCCGAGCTGGCCTCGCTGGGGCCCTTGCGTTTTGGCGAGCTCTGCCTGGAAGCAGGGCTGCCACCCGGGCTGGTCAACGTGCTCCCGGCAGGCCCCGACGGCGGGCAAGCCTTAGTGCGACATCCGCGGATAGGCAAGATTCACTTCACCGGCGGGCAGGCGACTGCGCAGAAAGTCCTCCAGGCCGCGGCCACCAATCTCACACCGGTGGTAGCAGAGCTCGGCGGCAAGTCGGCCTTCCTCGTCTTCGCCGACGCCGACCTCGATGCGTCCGCCACTATTGCCGCATACCAGGGACCGATTGTGCAGGCTGGCCAAAGCTGCGCCTGTGCATCCAGGATCCTTGTCCAAGCTTCGGTCTATGACGCGTTCATGGACAAATTCGTGGCCGCGGTGCACGCCGCCAAAATCGGTGACCCGATGCAGCCCGACGTCATGTTCGGACCCGTCGTCAGCCAGGACGCCACCGACCGGATCCTGCGAATCATCGACGCTACGCTCAGCGAACGCGCCGGCGAATTGATCACCGGCGGAAACCGTCTCGGCGGTGACCTCGCTGACGGCTACTACATCGAACCCACCATTTTCGGCAATGTCGACAACCACTCGGCGCTGGCCCAGAACGAAACCTTTGGACCCGTCGCCGCCGTCATGCCCTTCGCCGACGAGGCCGACGCCATCAGACTCGCCAACGACACCCGCTACGGACTCAACGCCTTCATCCAGACCAGTAACCTGAAGCGCGCACATAGCGTCGCGCGGCATCTGCAGGCCGGATCGATATGGGTCAACCGCCACAGCGACATCGAGCCTCAAGGACCTTACGGCGGGTACAAGCAGAGCGGATTTGGCCGCACCGGCGGCATCGAAGGACTGCACGAATTCCTGCAAACCAAAAACATCCGCATCGGCATGAACTGAATTCCTTGCTCTCAACACGACTCCGCGGCTACGCGGGCCTCAGACGACCCTGAACGACAGGAGGTATCCATCGTGCGTGTTGGCTTCATCGGCCTGGGCAGCCAAGGCGCGCCCATGGCTCGCCGCATCGTCGACGCAGGCTTCCCGCTGACAGTATGGGCGCGCAGGGCGGAAACGACAGCAGCATTTGCTGACACCGCCGCCGAAATCGCGCAATCCCCAAGGACTCTCGCCTCGGTCAGCGACCTCGTGTGTATCTGCGTTGTCGACGACGCCGGCGTCGGGCAAGTCGTCGACGGGAACCACGGAGTTCTCGCCGGCCTGCAGCACGGTGCGACACTGGCAATCCACAGCACCGTCAATCCGGTCACCTGCCGCGAACTAGCCCAACGTGCTGAACAAGTGGGCATCTCAGTCATCGACGCACCCGTCAGCGGTGGCGGTCCCGCTGCGGCCGAGGGCAAACTCCTCATAATGACTGGCGGCGACGAACTGGTTATAGCCCAATGCAGACCCGTATTCGAAACGTTCGCCGACACGATCGTTCGACTCGGTGACGTCGGCGCAGGCCAGCTAGCGAAGCTCGTCAACAACCTCGTATTCACGTCGCATCTCGGAATCGCTGCGAACGCAATGGAACTCGGCGCACGACTCTGCCTCGACGAGGCCAGCCTCATCCAAGTGCTCACCCAGGGCAGCGGCACCAGCTTCGCGCTCAACGCCATCAGCGGCATGGGCACACTCGAACGCTTCGGCACCGTCGCGGGACCGCTTCTCCGCAAGGACGTTCGCCTAATTCAGGAAATCACCGCCTCTGCAGATCTCGCACTTGGACCGATCATTCAAGCAGCAGATACCGCATTGACGGCGATGGGACACAACTGGTAGGCCCAGCACAGCACCGCGCGCTCAAACAGATCACTGCGGGAATCTCCCCAATCCCGAACGCCGGCCGATTTAGCCTGCTAAGCGAACGAAAGTAGTTGAAATCAGGGACTTAGCAACGTTTGCGGATATCCGGCGACACGCTGTTGCGCCCCCATACGTTGAACGCTGTTGTTACACAACGAAATAAGCAACACATAGTAGTTCGCATCCCACAATATTCGATATAGGTCAGCGAGACTCGGCCACCCGCACACCTGTCGGCACCCTCAATTGACCCACAACAGCCGCCGGCCATTGCGGGTTCTCACCTTCTCCTCGACGAACCCGGCTTCCCCGTCAGGTCATCCGATGGGCGCGGGCGTTATGAGGATCGGGAATTGAGGACCAATATGCTGTGGCACCTGGACCGGTCCCCTTGGCCTGATACATGGCCAGGTCGGCGTTGCGCACGATGTCCTTGGGGCTGCGGCGCTCAGGTTCGTCGGCTACCACGATTCCGATGCTGGCGCTCGGACACACAGTGGAGCCTGCTATTGCGGCGGGCCCACTCAAGGATTGATGTAGTCGGGCGGCGAGTGCATCGATATCGGTAACCTCGCCGACAATCACCGCGACAAATTCGTCGCCAGCGAACCGCGCCACGAGGTCATCGGCGCCAACCGCCCTGCGCAGCCGGTCCGCGGCAACTCGGATCAGCTCGTCACCGGCGTCATGTCCCAGGGAATCATTGACGGCCTTGAGGTTGTCGAGGTCGATGAAGAGCACCGCGGACAGGCGGCGGCTTTTGTCGCCGACGAGAGCGTCGGAGATCCGCCGCATCGCTTGTGCGCGGTTGGCCAATCCGGTCAGGGCGTCATGGTTGGCCTCATGCGCCAGCTGCTGTCGGGCGTTGTATTGCTCGGTAACGTCGATAAACGACACCAGCAACGCAGAACTTTCAGGATCGTCGGGACTGAGCAGAGACCCGTTCACCGACACCCATAACCGTCGGCCGTCACCGAATCTGTTGAAGCCGCACACTCCCCCATGGGCAGGGCGATTGGTGAGGGCTTCCCAGGCGGGGCTCTGATTGAAGGTCAGCCGCTCGCCGTTGCTATCAAACACGGGTATCTCAGCCAGCGTACTGAGCTGAATCTCGGTGTCGGAGAACGTGTCTGGCAAGCCGATGATGCGCTTTGCTGCCGGATTCATCAGTTCGATGTGGCCGTCGTGGCCAACGACAACCACACCTTGCTCCAACGAGGCCACCACGGTCTGGAAGTACTTCTCGGCACGACGTAACGCAGTTTGGTCGCTGCACATCAGCACATAGCCGGTGCTCATCCTCGTTACCGATACCCGTACCGTCAGCGCGGCGCCGTGGGCGTTGTGATGCGTGGCGTGCAAGAGACCACCGTCAGCCACGATGGCCGGCAGGTCAATCGGCGCGCCGATTGCTTCGCTGACCGGGAGGGCCAGGGCGTCGCTGGCAGGCCGCCCGTAGATTGCCGCCGCGGCGGGATTCCAGCTCGTGATGATCCCAGTCGAGGTGGTAGCGATGATGGCGTCGGTGACGTAATTGACCAGCGCCGCCTGGTATCGCAGGGCTTCCTCCGCCGCTTTCTGCGACGTCAAGTCACGGAAGATCACCTGGTAGGCGGGCTGGTTTTCCCACACCGTGAGCACGGACACCGCTTCCACGGCCAAGGTCGTGCCATCGAAACGTTGCATCAGCGCTTCGGATGGTTCGGAGGCGTCGCCTTCGTGGCGCAGCTCTCCGATGCGCGCCAGCATCGGCGGAATCGAGTCAGGGTGCACAAATTCGGTGATGGGGTGTCCCACCATTTGATGGCTTGACTCGGCGGCCATCCAGCGAACGCCTGCGGGATTGATATAAACCATCAGCCCGGCTGCGTGGACACAAATCGCATCCGGGCTGTGATCCACCAAGCGGCGATAGCGCTGTTCGAAAATTTCGGGTGCCGTTGGGTCGGCCCCTACGTCTATGGCAGGCACTGGCGGAGGACACAGGTGGGCATCGTCATTTGCGCTCATCGAGTCTGATTGCCGGCCCTCTCCCGTCAATGCGCGCAGCCCTGAGACTGGCCCCGCCTCGCCGGCCCGATCGGCGAAATAGCAATAGGTACGGCATCCGGGCGGGTGCCAGCTCGTTGCCGCTTGCCGCTGTTGGAACGGGTGAATTCAACATTAATCGATAGAGACTATCTCTGGGCGCTATCGAAATGGAGGAAGTAATGGACAGCGGAAAGATGATGATCACCGGAATCGGTGTCGTGAGTGGATATGGGTGGAGCGCGCACGAGATGTGGTGCGGCCTGCTTAGCGGTAAGCCGGCGGCCGCCCTGTTCGACGGGTACGGCCGTCATGGTGACGAACAGGCTTGGCTGGCGCGGGTGCCCACCGGTGGCGACGTCTCCGACGGGGCAAGCAGAGCTGCCCGTGCGATGCGCGCCGCTGCCCGCGAGGCCATTACGGACGCGGGCCAACGCGGTTGGACACCCGGGGGCCGCGTCGGGGTGCTGCATGCCAATGTGTTGCCCGAAATTGAAGAATGGCGGGCGTTCTACCTCAACGACGGTGGCCAGCGCCGCAGCCGTGACTACCTCAACCTGATGCCATCGACCCCGGTGTCCTTGCTGATGCAGGAGTACGGCTTTCATGGGCCCGCGATGAATGTCTCGGCCATGTGCGCCTCTGGCAATGCCGGACTGGTCACAGCCAAGATGTGGCTGGACACTGGCTTCGTCGACGACCTGGTCTTTTTGGCCACCGACTTATCTCTGACTCCCGAAAACGTCGACCACTTCGTGCGCCTCGGGGTGGCGGTTGTCGACACTGACCCGCTGGACGGCTGCCGACCCTTTCAGCAGGGCAGCCGCGGCTTCGCCGTCGGTGAGGCTGCGGTCGCCTTTGTCCTGTCGCGGCGCGCGCGAACACCGTATGCCGCCGTCCTCGGCGGAGCGCTGTCACATGACGCCTACCACGTGACGTCGGTGGATCCAGCGCGGATACACGTCGATCAGTGCGTGCTCGATGCTCTGGCCGCCGCGCACGTCGGCGTCCATGACATCGGTTACCTCAATGCCCACGGCCCGGGGACGGCCCAGTGCGACGCTGCGGAAAGTGCCATCGTCGATCAGATCTTTGCGGGCCGCCCGCAGATTTATTCGGTCAAGCCTCTGTCGGGACATTGTCAGGGCGCCGCGGCTGCCGTCGAGATCGCAGCCGCTGCACTCGGCTATGACCAAAATGTGGTTCCCGCCGCGCCTACGGTCGCCCCGGGCCACCCCCGACTCCTCGACGGGATCACGCCCATGCATAAGGAACTGACCCTTAAGACATCGTTGGGGATGGGTGGTCACAACTCCGCGGTCGTGCTCGCCCCGGCGGCGTGACGGCCCGCGTCTCGGGTTTCGTTCGTAGTTGATCCAGCTAAGAAATGACACGTACACGAGACGGCTACGATCGCTGTTGATGACTGAAGAAGCACTTGGACCGGCGTCGGCGGAACCGCAGGCGGGCGATGTTCCCCCACTCGACATCGAGGGCTCCGGAGTCGTTCCCCGGTCGCTGACCGGGTGCGACGCCTGTTTTGGTGGCTGGAGCGACTGGCGCCCTCTGTCGGATCTCGGTGGGCAGTCGAATTATGGTGGTGCACCCCACCGATTCTCGAGTCGAGTCTGCGCATGCCGCCGGGTGTGCCCGCGGGCCGGCCGGTAGAAGCGTATTGGGATGGGCATCGGGTCGCTGGTGAGGAATGGGGCGAGGGTCCGGCGATCTACCTGGTGCACGGCTGGGGCGGCCAGCGCGCGCACTTGGCGGTGTTCGTCAAACCGCTGGTGGAGGCGGGATACCGGGTCATCGCGTTCGACCTGCCCAGCCACAACGAGTCGGATCCGGGTGCGCTCGCACCGGGGCGCACCACTGCCACCGAGTGCGCCGACGCGATTACGGCCATGATCGAAGCCCATGGTCCCGCCCACGCGGTGATAGCTCACTCGCTCGGAGCGAACGCGACTGCCTTGGCGGCGGCGGACGGCGCACCCGTCGGGCGCTTGGTCTTCTTGGCGCCCATGGGTGATTTCCCGCTCCATCTCGACTGGTTTGCCGCCCGACACAACTTCGGCCGCCGGATCCGCGCGGGCCTGCACCGCCGTCTGGAAAAACGAATCGCCATGCCGCTGTACGAGACGAACATGACGCGGGTCGGTCGACGAGCCAGCTACCCGCCGCTGCTCCTCATCCACGACCCGGACGACCCGGACAGCCCGTCATGGCAAGGCGCACAATTTATGACAACGCAAGGTCTCGGCCGACTAGCTCATTACCGAATCCTGCGTCACCGTCCCGCTATTAACGCGGGGCTGGAGTTCATCGGCCACCATGCGACGCAAAGTTGATCTTCGGCGCCGCATTGCTCGATGAGTCTGCCGCCTTCCTAGCGTGTTGACGGGGACTTACGACGAGGGTTCCCGTCCGGTGCTCAGGCCGGGCAGGCACGCGCGAGAGCGTCCATCTCGGCGACGAACTTGCGTTGGTCTTCGCCGGCGGCTTTCGCCTCGGGGGGCACGCGCGGTTTCAGGAAGTCTTGTCGGCCCAATGCGTCGTTCGCTTTCGCCATGTCCGCCATGAAGTCCCGCGCGGCCTGCGCCGCCCGGTGCGCGTGCGCGGACAGATCCGGCGCGGTGATCCGGTCCGCGTGGCCTTGCAGCCCGTCGAGCCACGCCTGGTAATCCGCGGCCGTGGGCACCCGGGGTTCGTCGTAGGAACCGCCCGGCGGGAAGTAGGTCTTGTCTTTCAGCGAGGCCTGCGCCGCGGTGTTGAACTCGACGAACTGGTGGACGGCACGGCAGGGCGGCGGCCGGAAATGGGCATGCCATGCCGCGAAGCCTCCTGCGGCGGCGATCGCGACGCACAGGGCCGCGATCAGCCGCCGCGCCAGGACACGTCTGCGCGGGCGAACCATACCGTCCAACCTATTCGAACTGGGACCGCGGCCAGCAAGCCCCACGAGCCCACCGTTCGGCTCAACGCAAGGCGAGATCCGTGCCAAAGTGGGGCCGTGACAATCGTGATTGTCGTCGTTTGCGAGTCCTCCTGCATTCACGTGCTCGCAAACTGTTTCCCGTTACCTAAGTCAGGTTTCGCGGAATCGACGAGATCATGACGCGCGCGAACAGATAGAGGAACGCAATGACGACGAGCGAGGATCGACGGGTCGAACGGCGCGGCTTCATCCAGCGCCTCACCGCACTGTGCGTCCGGTACGTCGAGCGCCTCATGCCCGACCCCTACCTGTTCGCCGTCATCCTCACCCTCGTCGTGGTGGCGCTCGTGGCGCTGCTCGTCCGGGGCGCAACGCCCACCGGTGTCCTCAAGGCCTGGTACGGCGGAGTGTGGGGCGCGCAGAACATCTACACGTTCGCGTTCCAGATGGTCCTCATCCTGGTGACCGGCTACACCCTGGCCGAGGCGCCGGTCCTGAAGCGCGCCATTATTCGCGTCGCGAGCAAGCCGACGAACCAGGTGCAGGGAGCCCTGCTGTGTTTCGGCGTCAGCACCGCCTTCTCGCTGTTGAACTGGGGACTGGGTTTGGTCGCGGGTGCGCTGGTCGCGCGTCAGGTCGCAAAGCGGCTCAACGGTGCGCACTTCGGCTTCCTCATCGCGTGCGGGTTCATGGGCTACGTCGTGTGGACGCAGGGGCTGTCGTCGTCGATCGCGCTCGCCAACACCGATACGACCAGCCCCATCAACGTGATTCACAAAATGACCGGCATGACCGTGCCGTTGACGGACACGATCTTTCAGCCCTACAGCTGGGTCGCCGTGATCGTGGTGACCGCCCTGCTTGCCGTCGCGATCTGGCGCATGGAGCCCAAGGAAAGCCTTGAGCCCGACCCGGCGGTTTTCGCCGACGAGCCGGAGCCCGTCAAACCCGACGGCAAGCGCACGGTTGCCGAGTGGCTGGAAGACCTGTGGATTCTGAACGTCCTCGTCTTTGCCGCCGGCATAACGTATTTCGTGCTGAGCGGTTTCACGCTGAACATCTCGTCGATGATCATGTTGTTCACGATCACCAGTGCCTTGCTGCACCGCACACCGATCCGCTTCATCCGCGCCTTCTCCAACGCGGCGAAGGTGTCGGGTCCCCTGCTGCTGCAGTATCCGCTGTACGGCGGGATCGTTGGCCTATTGGGTTATCTGCCAACCGGTTCCGGCAAGGCGCTGCAGACCGTGCTCGCCGAGGCGCTGGTGCGGGGTGCCGACCAGTACACGCTGCCGTTCTTCACCTTCCTCGGATCGGTCTTGATCTCGTTGTTCGTGCCGTCCGGCGGCGGGCACTGGGCGGTGCAGGGACCGATCGCCGTCGGTTCGGCGATGGCGGTCGGCCAGCACTCGGCGACATACCTGGGGCTGATGTCGATGTCGGTCGCGGTCGGTGAGGGCGTCGCGAACATGATTCAGCCGTTCTGGCTGCTGCCGGTGCTGGCGATCGCCAAGCTGAATGTCCGCCAGGTGATGGGCTTTACGGTCATCGCGTTCCTGATCGGATTCGGGGTCGCCGGCGCCGCCGTGCTCATCGCGCCCCACGTGCTTTGAGATCAGACAGATGACCCCCACCGCGCGCGTAGCCGCCGCGTTCCGCCGCATCGCCGAAGTCGACCGGCCCGAAATCTGGATCACCTTGCGCGACGAGGCCGACGTGCTCGTCGACGCCGGCGCCGTCGAGGCCCGGCTCGCCGCGGGCGACACCCTTCCGCTGGCGGGCCTGGTGGTCGCGGTCAAGGACAACGTCGACGTCGCCGGCCTGCCGACCACCGCGGGCTGCCCGGAGTTCGCCTACGCGCCGACGGCGTCGGCCGCCGTCGTCGACCGGCTCTGCGCGGCCGGCGCGGTCGTGCTCGGCAAGACGAACCTCGACCAGTTCGGCACCGGCCTGGTCGGTACCCGCAGTCCCTATGGCGCCGTGCGGAATTCGCATCACCCGCACCTCGTCTCCGGCGGTTCCAGTTCGGGTTCCGCCGTGGCCGTCGCGTTAGGCATCGCCGACATCGGCATCGGTACCGACACCGCGGGATCCGTCCGGGTCCCGGCCGCACTCAACGGCATCTTCGGAATCAAGCCCACCCTTGGGATCCTCCCGACCCACGGTGTGGTCCCGGCGTGCGCCGACTTCGACGCGGTATCGGTGCTCGCGGCGGACCTCGACACGGCCGTCGCCGCGGCCGCTGCGATGGCCGGCCCCGACGCGCGCGACCCCCGCAGCCGCAGCTGGCCCGCCGATGTTCGGCTCGGCGCGCCCGCCGCGCCCCGGGTCGCGATTCCCGAAGCGCCCAACCTCGCGGCACTCAGCGACGCGTACCGGCGTGCGTTCGAGCAGACCGTGGTGCTGGCCACCGATGCCGGGTTGCGGGTCGAGCCGGTCGATATCGCCCTTCTGTTGGACGCGGCCCTGCTGCTGTATGACGGCGCTTTCGTCGCCGAGCGCTACGCCGCGGTCGGCGAATTCCTGGACACCGCACCGCCGGGCGCCGACCCCTTCGTGGTGTCGATCATCGGTGCGGGCCGCGCGATCACCGGTCCCGCGTTCGCCGCCGACGTGGACGCGCTGGCGCGCGCCCGGGCCGCTGCCGCGGCAATGCTGGCGGGGTTCGACGCGTTGCTGCTGCCGACCACGACCGAGCATCCGTCGCTGGCGGAGGTGCGGGCTGACCCGTACTCGATCAACCGCCGGATGGGCACGTACACCAATTTCGGCAACCTGCTCGACATGGCCGCGGTCGCGGTGCCCGGCGTCCCGACGGAGGCGGGCACCCCGTTCGGGGTGACGATCGTCTCGCGCACGTTCGCTGACCAGATCGCGGTGGACATCGCCGCGCGACTGAGCGGCACGGCGTCCCCGCTCTTCGTCGAATCCGGCAGCGAGGTAGCGGTATTCGGCGACCATCGGCGCGGCCACCCGCTGCACGGGCAACTCGAAGAAGTCGGCGCCCGCTACGTCCGCGACCTCGACGGCGGCGAACTGTTCCGCATCTCCGAAGCCGGCCTGGGCCACCTCGTGGCGTCCCAGTTGGCCCGGGCCGTCATCGGGTGACTCCCGCGACAGCCCGAGCGCGCTTATCGTGGCATCGGGGATGTGGCGCATCAGCGTCCGGGGGCACGACGGGGGACGGATGAGTCCGGCAGCGATACAGGGGCAGGCCATCTTCTGGGCGGCATGCCTGGAGCTCCTCCTTGTCCTCATGAGCGTTTTGATGGTCGCCAACTACCGGCGCGCGGCGCGGGGCACGCTGGACCGCAACGCTTATGTGGGCATCCGGCTTCCGATGCCGCAGCGCAGTCGGCAGGCGTGGGAGGCCGCGGACCGTGTCGCGATCCGCTCGGCGCCGGTGTACGTCCTCTTCAACGCGATCATGGGCGCGGGTCTGTTCGCCGCGGCCTGGCACGGCTGGCGACTCGTCGTCGCCTTCATCGGCGGCGCCGGCTTCTTTGTCATCGCCATCCTGATGACCTGGACCTCCTTCAAGGCCGGCAAGGCCGCCGACGCCGTCGACCACGACGCCGGACACCGCGCGCGGCCACCGAGCGCCGTGGCGCAGCCGGCCGTCATAGCGGTCCCCACCAAGCCGCTATCGGATCGGCAGAAGACGGTCGTCGCGTGGGTCTGCGCCGCAGTCGCCTGCGGCCTGACGCTGTTCATCCTGGGAACGATCGTTTATGGCTACGTCTTGGCTCAGCATCAGCAGTTGGTACCGGCAGACCACGTCGGGATGCGCGACGCGACCACCCTCGCGTGCTGGCCGCGGTGGTACGCCTCGCAGAAGGCGGGGTTCGACTGGATGCTGTTCGGCTACGGACCGGTCCTGATCTTGAGCATGGTGGTCTTTGTCCGGGCGGCGATGCAGCGTCGCCCGCCACAGGACTTTTTAGTGCTGGCCCCAGGAACCGTGCTTGTCGCGCTTCCCTTCGTGATCGCCGCCGGCATCCACGCCGACAGCGTGGCCCGCGCGATCACCTGTTGAGAGGCGTCTTGACGCCGATAATGACGCGCCAACTGTAAGGCTTACGGCAAGGGCAATTACGGTCTAACATCGGCGCATGACGGTTTCTTCCCCTGCGTCTGATGATGCGGTCACGCATGGGCGCGAGCCCACGCCGCTCAGCGAACGGCGCTACGACTGGTTCTTCATCGCGGCGTTCATTCTGTTCGCGTCGACATCGTTCTCCGGTGACCTGGTCAATCTGCTCTTCAGGCCGGATCCGAATTCGCATTACTTCTTGGCCCGGCTCGTCTATCACGTCTACGCCGAGGGTGCCGACCCGCTGCTGGTAACCAATCCTCGTTTCATGCAGGCCAGTGCGGGGGTCTCGGCGCTGGTATTCGGCTCGTTTTACGTCGTGCTGGTCTACGCCTTCGTCAGGGGGCGTGACTGGATTCGGCTACCTGCGGTCTTCTATGCGGGAATGGTCGTGGAGACAACGTTTCTCGTGCTCGTTGTCGGATTCGCCGGGGATGCTCCGTTGTTCAAGACGGTCTGCGGCGCCGCGTACACCGGCTTTGATTACACGTTCACCGATGTGCCGAGAGTGCTGATGTTCAACGTGCCCTACATGGTCGTCCCGCTGCTACTGGTCGCGCGCATGTGGCGGCCGCACCCCTTCAGTAGACGCTGAACTGACCACCCGCGATTCGCCCCCGATTCCGCGAGGCGCTAATTTGCCTGAGTGATGTCCTCAGCTGCTCGCGCGCTCGCGCGGTGGATCGCGCCCGTCCTGACCGCTGCCGTCGTTGCATGCCTGGGCACGCTGCAGGTGGGGCCCGCCCCGGCGGTGCGCCTGGCCAGCGACGGTAACCCGTTGGCCGGAGCGCCGTTCTACGTCAACCCCGGGTCGGCGGCCATGCGCGCCGCGCAGAGCGCCGACCCGCCGAGCCCCGAGCTGACGGCCATCGCCAACACGCCCCAGGCGTACTGGATCGTCCCGGGCGGCTCGGCGGGCACGGGCGGGAAGTATGTCGGCGACGCGAACGCCGCCGGTGCGATCCCGGTCCTGACGCTCTACGGAATCCCGCACCGCGACTGCGGCAGCTTCGCCGCGGGCGGCATGGGGTCGGGCGACGCCTACCGCTCGTGGATCGACGGCATCGCGGCCGGCGTGGGCGCCTCGCGGGTGGCGATCGTCGTCGAACCCGATGCGCTGGCGATGGCCGACTGTCTGTCGGGCGACGCGCGCCAGGAGCGCTTCGACCTGATTCGCTACGCCGTCGACACGCTGACCCGCGACCCCAACGCGGCCGTGTACGTCGACGCCGGCCACCTGCGCTGGCACAGCGCCGAGGACATGGCCGCCCGGCTCAACCAGGCTGGGGTGGGCCACGCGCGGGGCTTCAGCGTCAATACCGCGAACTTCTTCACCACCGACGACGAAATCGGTTACGGCGAAGCGATTTCGGGCCTGACAAACGGCGCGCACTACGTGGTGGACACGTCGCGCAACGGCGCCGGCCCCGCGCCCGACGCCGAACTCAACTGGTGCAACCCCAGCGGCCGGGCGCTGGGGCCGCCGCCGACCGCGAACACCGCGGGCGCACACGCCGACGCCTACCTATGGATCAAGCGTCCTGGTGAATCCGACGGGTCGTGCGGCAAGGGCGATCCGCCGGCGGGCACCTTCGTGAATCAGTACGCCATCGACCTGGCCCACCGGGCGGGTTAGTAGCGCGCTCGGCGCGCCGCCCGCGCAAATCCGCCCTACCAGCGGAGTACCATTTTTGTACACGCGCAAAATAGGGTCGGGGCGGGTCATGAAGGGTGCCGATTCGGTGGAAGTACGTCCGGCGCATCCGTGTGCGCCCGGCACTGCCGAATCGGTCCACCGCGCCGCGGGGGTCCGCTGACCGATGTCGTGGCTGAAGACGTGGTGGGTCCAACCCGATCAGTACGAGTGGATCACCGCGTTCCTGCAGCAACGCGGAATGCTGCGTTCGGCGCGGATGGGTCTAGCCGCCCTCGCTGGTTCGTCGGCGTTGGTACCGCTGACGGTGTTGCCGAGCCAGGGCGATCCAAGCGCCGTCGAGCTGACCATCGGCGTCGTTGCCGCCACCATCACCCTCGCAGTGACGGCTTTGTTGGTGACGCGCTGGCCCACTCGCCTGCAGTCCCACGTCGGCGTGACGCTGGGCGCGTTGGGTGTCGGCGGGTGGAGCCTGGTGCAACCGACCGCCGCCCTCGCCGCCCTCGCCGCCACCGCGATGGCAATCCCCGGCGGCTACATCGCGTTCTTCCACGGCCCCAAGCTGCTGCTGTTCAATGGCGCGGTGGCTTTGGCGGTCGCCGCCACCGCGGTGTTCCGGTTGGCGCATGAGGTCAACCTGGCCACGGCGGCCTCCGCGTTCTGGATCAATGTATTCCTGAATATCACCGTGCCCCTGGGCATTTGGGGAATGGCGAAGACGATGGGCATGTATGTCGAGCGGTCGGAAAAGGACGCGCTCACCGGGCTGCTGAACCGGCGGGCCTTCACCGACGCGGTCAGTAATCGGCTGGCGAATCCGCTGCCGGCCCACGCTCATCTCGCGGTCGTGATGGTCGACCTCGACAACTTCAAGCGCATCAACGACACGCACGGTCACGTCACCGGCGACCGCGTCCTGCGGGCGGTGGCCGAACTGCTGCACGAGCACGCCCCCGCCGATGCGGTAGTCTGCCGTGCCGGTGGCGAGGAGTTCCTGGTTGCGATGACGACCGTGACGCCGGACGTGCGACCGCTGACCGCGCAATTCTGCAGCGCCGTGGCCGAACTCATCCCGAAGATCACGGCCAGCATCGGCACCGCGAGCACCGAGATTCACCGCCTGGCTGGGCCCGACGCGGTATGGCTGGTGGAAGAGTTGATCGAAATCGCCGACGGCGCAATGTATTCCGCTAAGCGGCGCGGCGGGAACCAGGTTCACCACACCGTCGGCGCCTAGCCATGGAAAGCTACGAGCCCGGGCCGTGTCCGTCCAGCGGTGGATCCGCGGATTCGACGATCGCGATCTTGCTCAGGCCGCTGATCGTGAGGACCCGAAACAGCAACGGGTGAACGATGACGTGCAGCCGGTCGATTTCCTCGGCGTGATCGAACAGGACGTTGATGCCGGCGCTGTCGATGTACTTGACCGCGCTGAGGTCGACGGTCATCGGCGCGCGGGAGCCCGCCCTGGCGTCGATGAGCGCGCGGGTCAGCTCCGCGGTATTGCTGAGATCGATCTCGCCCGCCACGACCACCCGTGGCGTGCCGTCGGCGCCACGGTCGGTGTTCAGAGTCAGTGCAGGGGCCATCATGTGATCCTTGTGTACATATGCACTGTAGTTCCGGTGTCGCTCGGCTGAATGGCGAAATGCTCCATTAAGCCCCTCATCAGGGCGATACCCCGGCCACGGCTGACCTCGTCGTCCGTGCTCGGGTCCTTCCAGGTGCCGGTGTCCGAGATGGTCACGTGCAGCCGGTCGACGTGCATGGTGGCCTGGATCGAAATGGTGCCGCCCACGGAACCGTCACGGTGCCCGTGTTCGATGGCGTTGGCGACGGCCTCGCCGCTGGCGATGAGCACGTCGAGGATCTGATCGCGGTCGACGCCCGCCCGTTTCAGCCAGCTCTGCAGGGCCGCACGGCTGGGCCCGAGCTGGTTGACGTCGGCGGCGAACGTCATCTGGAACGGCCCGGGGTGCCGGTACAGCAGGATGGCCACGTCGTCGAGATAGCCGCCCTCGGGCTCGAGCCGCGCCATCAGGTGGTCGGCCACCTCGTCGAGCGACTGCGAGCGGCCGCCCTGGACCAGCTCGGCGGCGCGCTCCATCCCGTCGTCGATCGAGATACCTCGGCGTTCGACCAGGCCGTCGGTGTAGAGCAGCAGCGTCGAGCGCGCCGGCATGGTGACCCGGGCCTCCGGGCGCACCCAGTCGAGCCGAAGCGCCAGGGGCAGCCCGTGTCCGCCGTCCAGCGGGACACTGGTCCCGTCGGCGTAGACCATGATCGGCGGCGGATGTCCGGCGTTGGAGTAGACGAGTTCACCGGAGTTGGGCGTGAGCACCGCGCAGAACGCGGTGGTGCAGCGTGCGCCGGAGAGCCGCGCGGCGAACCGGTCCAGGCCCGCGAGCGTTGCCCGGGGGCTGGACTGCTCGAGGAGCAGCGCACGGCAGGCGCTGCGCAGCTGGCCCATCACCGTAGCGGCCGCCAGGCCGTGACCGACACAGTCGCCGACGATCAGCGCGACGCGTCCGTCGTCGAGATCGACGACGTCGTACCAGTCGCCGCCGACCTGCAGCGGGCGTCCTGCGGGGTGGTAACGCACCGTGAAGCCGCCGGGCAGGCCCGCCGGGTCGAGCATGGCGTGCTGCAGGGCCAGAGCGGTTTCCCGCTGCGAGTCCAGCTGGTAGACGCGGTGCAGGCCCTGACCGAGTCGGCCGGCCAGCACGGTCAGCAGCGTGTGGTCCTCCTGGGTGAATGGCCGTTGCTCGGCCAGCTCGACCCAGACGACGAGTACGCCCTGGGGGTGCTGCAGCGCGATGCCCGCCTCGCCCGCCTCCCCGGTGACGGTGGTCAGTAGGTCGGCGTCGCGCACCGACTCGATCAGCTGCCGTTGGTGCGGCGACAGGTCGGCCCACTCGACGGCGGCGCCTGCGCCAACCAGCCCCGGCGGAAGCGATTCCGCGGCGGTCGGAAAAGTCACCGCCAAGACGCGGCGGCCCTGCCAGACCCGCAACAGCACCTCGGCCGCCCCGTGCAGCGCGTCGTCGAGCGTATCGGCTTGGGCCAGTTGCTGATTGAGAGCGGCCAGCGCCGTCTGGCGTTGCACCATGTAATGCTCGGCCGTGACGTCGCGGAAGGTGCCGACCGTCACCTGCTGCCCGGAGTCGGGGTCGGCGGCGTTGTTGACGCTGACCGTGACCCACAGCCGATGGCCGTCGCGGTGGGCGACCGGAACGGTGTAGACGCCGCGGCCCTGACCCCCCAGCCCGCCGAACGCCTCGGCGGCCTGGCGGTGACCCTCGGGGGCGGTGCCGGCATCGGGCCACCACGGATGGTCGGGCTCGTAGGGCAACTCGTCCGAGCCGTAGCCGAGGATGTCGGCGAAGGCGGCGTTGATCTCGATGACCGCCCCGCGGCCGTCGCAGACGAAGAACGCTTCCTGTAGCGAGTCCACGAGTGCGGTGCGCCATCGGGCGTGCCGGTTGCGCAGCCGCGCCAGTTCGACGGTGGCGCGGGCCCGGGCGAGAAGTTCGGCGGCGGCGAACGGCTTGACGAGGTAGTCGTCGGCGCCGGCCAGCAGGCCCTCGATCGAGGCGGCGGGCCCGGCGCGCGCCGACAGCAGCAGCACCGGCAGGGCAGCGGTGCGCGGGTCGCGCCGCAGCGCGGTGAGCAGTTGCAGCCCGTCCAGGCCGGGCATCATCACGTCGCTGATCAGCAGATCGGGGGCGTGCGCGTGAATGGCATCCAGCGCCTGCCGGCCATCCGCTACCTCGTCGACCTCGTAGCCCGCGGTCCGCAACAGATGGCACAGGTAGTCGCGCATGTCGGCGTTGTCGTCGGCAACCAGCACGCGGACGCGTTCGCTGCCGCCGTTGGCGGGGGTGATCGCCGTCATGGTGGCCGCGGTGCTGGTGTCCGGCGCGGTGGTGGCGTCCGCCGGAAGCCAGCGCAGGGCCTCTTGCACGTACGGTTGGGCGATCGCGCCGGCGATCGATTGTGCGCCTTGGGGTTCGACGAGCTGATCGGGCGGCAGGTGAGCCGTCCCGAAGGGCAGCCGCACGCTGAACGTGGTGCCGGTGCCCTCCTCGCTCTCAGCGGTGATGGTTCCCCCGTGCAGCCCGACGAGCTCCTTGACCAGAGCGAGCCCGATGCCGCTGCCTTCGGTAGATCGCGAGCGCGCGGAGTCGATGCGTTGAAAACGTTCGAAGAGCCGGGGGATCTCGGCGGTAGGCACCCCGATGCCGGTATCGGCCACGGTGACAACGGCTTCGGTGTTCTCGCGTCTTACCCGGACCGTGATGGTGCCCTCGAAGGTGAACTTCAACGCGTTGGAGAGCAAGTTGAGCACGACCTTTTCCCACATCTCGCGGTCCAGGTGTACCGGCGGGTCAAGCGGCGGGCAGTCCACGACGAGCGTCAGGCCGGCCTGGTCGATCGCGGAGCGGAAGATGCTGGCCAGTTCGCCGGTCATCGTCGACAGGTCGACGGGCTCGAATCGTGCACGCACCCGGCCCGCCTGGATGCGCGAGAAGTCCAGCAGCGTGTTCACCAGCTTGGCCAGCCGCAGCCCGTTGCGGTGGATGAGCTCCAGCTCCTCGCGGGCATGATCGTCGATACCCGTTGTGCGGCTTCGTAATTCCTCGACCGGCCCGAGGATCAGGGTGAGCGGGGTGCGGAATTCGTGGCTGACGTTGGAGAAGAACGCGGTCTTGGCCCGGTCGAGTTCGGCCAGGTCCTCGGCGCGCTGCTGTTGAGCGTGGTAGCTGCGGGCACTACCCACGCCTGCGGCGATGTGCGTGGCCACCAGTTCGACGAATCCGCGGTAGCCGTCGTCGAGTCCGCGGTGCCGGTTCAGCGCGGCGACCATAAGCCCGAGCGGCGAGGCGCCCTGCTGCAACAGCGGGACGACGATCGCTTGACGGGGCGGCTCGGGCCAGGCACCGGTGGGCAGCTGCCGTCCAGCACCGTCGAGATCGATCAGCTCGGCCTCACCACGCGCGGCCTTGTCCAACGGCCACACCGAAGGGCCGTCGCCCGGCAGGACCTCGGGTGCCGCCGGATGCCCCCGCTCAATGCCGCTGACCCCGGCAAGGCGGGCGTCGCCGTCGTCGCCGAACAGGTAAGTGAGGGTGAATGGCAGGTCGTAGAGATTCTTGGCGAGCTGGCCGGCGGCGAAGTCGAGCATCTGCCGCTCGGTGCGCACCACGCTGGGATCCGAGCCCAGCTCGCGCAGCGTCGCCATCCGGCGCTCGGCGATCACGCGGTCGGTTTCCTCGCTGACCACGCACAGCATGCCGACGATGCGGGCCTCCTCGTCGCGCAGCGGGCTGTAGGAGAAGGTGTGGTAGCTCTCCTCGGGGTAGCCCGACCGTTCCAGGATGAGCAGCAGCGCCTCGTCCCACGTCGCCTCGCCGGTGGACATGACGCGCTCGATGCGCGGGCCGATGTCGCCCCAGATCTCCGCCCACACTTCACGTGCCGGGCGGCCCAGCGCCCAGGGGTACTTGTGGCCCAGAGTGTCGCGGCGGTACGCGCCGTTGCAGAAGAACGTCAGCTCGGGACCCCATCCCATCCACATCGAAAACCGCGACGCGAGCAGGATGTTCACCGCCGTGCGAAGACTCTGCGGCCAGCCGTCCACCGGCCCCAGGGGAGTCGACGTCCAGTCGACCGCAGTCAGATCGCGGCCGATCTCCTGGTCTGCACGGAAGACCACTGACCCTCCCCTCGCGTTCGTCTGGCCCGGGACATGCAACGATGCCGACCTGGCGGGTCAGCATCGCTACGTCAAGAGAACCACCCAGCTGGTTCGCGACGCCGGGTTTTCGTCGAACACTTTTTGCCAGGCATCGCCAAGGGATGCCCGAGGGACCCGCAGCAGATTGCGAGTGTGAGCCTTTTCACCCAGGGGTACTGCCCGAATGTGGAGAAATTAGCCGTGGCGGGTGATGCCCGATGCCTATGACGTTTCGAGACCTCGCGTCGTGGAGTATCAAGCCGGCGAAGAACGTCGAGACGAAGCTCAGTCCGAAGGTGAACATCCTGCGCGGGTTGGCCGCCCGCGCGACGACTCCGTTGCTTCCCGACGACTACCTCAAAATGCTCAACCCGCTGTGGACCGCGCGCGAGCTTCGCGGCGAAGTCGTCGACGTGCGGACGGAGACCGAAGACTCGGCGACGGTGACGATCAAGCCGGGGTGGGGCTTCACCGGCCAGTACCGGCCGGGCCAGTACGTCGGCATCGGGCTACGCGTGGACGGCCGGTGGCACTGGCGCTCCTACTCGCTGACTTCGGTGCCGCAGCGCGACGCGAGGCACATCACGATCACGGTGAAGGCGACGCCGGAGGGCTTCCTGTCGTCGCATCTGGTGAACGGCGTGCAGCCCGGAACGATCGTGCGGCTGGCGACGCCGAAGGGTGAGTTCGCGCTGCCTGACCCGCCGCCGGAGAAGATCCTGTTCGTCAGCGCCGGCAGCGGGATCACCCCGCTGATCGCGATGCTGCGGGCGCTGGCGGGCCGCCGGCAGACCCCCGACATCGTGCACGTCCACTCCGCGCCGTCGGAGGACGACGTGATCTTCCGCGACGAGCTGCGGGCGCTGGAGCGAGACCACCCCAGCTATCGGCTGCATCTGCACCTCACCGGTACGGACGGTCGTTTCGATTTCGAGCAGCTGCACGAGGTCGCCCCGGACTGGAAGAGCAGGCCAACCTGGGCGTGCGGTCCCAGCGAGATGCTCGACACCGTCGAGAAGGTTTGGCAAGAAGCGGGATTGGACGACGAACTGCACATCGAGCGTTTCACGATCGACCGGACCGACAAGGGCGGCGAGGGCGGCACGGTGACTTTCGCTATCTCGGACAAAACGATCGAGATTGACGGCGCCACCTCGCTGTTGGAGGCGGGCGAGAAGGTAGGCATTCAGATGCCGTTCGGCTGCCGGATGGGCATCTGCCAAACATGCGTGCTGCCACTGGAATCCGGACATGTCCGCGACTTTCGCTCCGGCGACGAACGCGGAGCGGGCGACCGCATCAACACCTGTGTGTCCACCGCATCCGGCGACTGCACCCTCAAGATCTAGGAGACAAACATGGCAATCACCAATGTGAAGGAGTACGCGCACCTCACCCCCGAGGATGTCGATGCGTTAGCCCACGAACTCGACGCGATCCGCACGGACATCGAGGAATCCCGCGGCGAGCGCGACGCCCGCTACATCCGCCGCGCCATCCAACTGCAGCGCGCCCTGGTGGTCGGCAGCCGGGTCGTGCTGATGGCGAGCCGAAACAGGTACGCCTGGATCGCGGGCACCGCGATGCTGGGCGCCGGCAAGATCATCGAGAACATGGAGCTGGGGCACAACATCATTCACGGTCAATGGGACTGGATGAATGACCCCGAGATTCACTCGACCGAGTGGGAGTGGGACACCACCTCGCCGAGCGCGCACTGGAAGAAGTCGCATAACTTCATCCACCACAAGTACACCAACGTGGTCGGCATGGACGACGACGTGGGCTACGGGATCATGCGGGTCACCCGCGACGAACCGTGGGCGCGGTGGATGATCGGGAACCCGATCTACAACCTGCTTCTCGGCACCCTGTTCGAGTGGGGCGTCGCCGCCCACGGCCTCGAGCTGTCGCACGTCCGCAAACACGAGAAGTCGATGGCCGAGGTTCGTAAAGACCTACGCATCATCGGCAAGAAGGTCGGCAGGCAGGTCGGCAAGGACTACGTCGTGTTCCCCGCCCTGGCCGGACGGAACTGGAAGCACACGCTGCGCGCGAACGCGGTCGCGAACCTCATCCGCAACTACTGGTCGTACATGGTCATCTTCTGCGGGCACTTCCCGGACGGAGCAGAGAAATTCACCCAGGAGGAGTTCGAGGACGAAACGCAGGGCGAGTGGTACCTGCGGCAGATGCTCGCCTCGGCCAACTTCCACGCCGGCCCGGTGCTTGCGTTCATGAGCGGCAACCTCTGCTACCAGATCGAGCATCACTTGTTCCCGGACCTGCCGAGCAACCGCTACGCCGAGATCAGCGTGCGGGTCAAGGAGTTGTGCGAGAAGTACGACCTGCCGTACACGACGGGTTCGCTGCCGCGGCAGTACTGGCAGTCGTTCTGGACGATCCTGAAGCTGGCGCTCCCCGACAAGCTGCTGAGCGGCACCAGTGACGACGCGCCGGAGACCAATTCGGAACTGAAATTCCGCATCCGGGACGGCTTGCGGGAAAGCTTCGGCGTCGACCCTGCCACCGGGCGCCGCCGCGGCTTGCGCACCGCACTTCGCGAAGTACAGGGCGGAGCCGTTGCAACGAAATGACCGAAATGAGCGCGCCTCGATTGGAGGCACCCGAGGCGGGGTATTCGAGCCTGAAGGACAATTAGACAAATGCTGAATAAAGGGAGCGCATCGTGATCGTTCTTGGAATCATCCTCGCAGTGATCGGCTACTTCACCGGCCTGGCAATTCTGGAAACAATCGGCGGAATCCTGGTGGTTATCGGGATCATCCTGTGGATCCTCGGCGCAGTCGGACGCCCGGTGGCCGGCCGCAAAGTCTGGTTTTAGCGGGCCGGGCTTCCCGACGCGCTAGACCGGATCGGCGGCGACCTGCCGGCAAATGGGCTGGTCGCCGCCGATCGGTGCGTGCGCAAGGTGCTTGAACGGCAACATATTCGGTAACCTCAGCCATCGGCCGTAGGTGGGGTGGTCTGCTCGCCCGTACCGCACGCGGGGGCCGCGGCATGAGCTGCAGAAACGGGGGAACCGGTGTGGTCGGTAATGGCGCCGAAGCCGCGGGTGAATACCGAAGCAGTCGTATATCTGGAACCGTGTCAGGAAACAACGACCTGAAGCCAGATCAGCCGATTGCTACTCGTTGGTAATCGTTTCGCATTGGGTATTTATCAGGTGCCTAACGTTGCTGACCCGGGAGGACCCCCCAATGGACCGGCATTTCCGCCGTCGACCCGCGCTTGCCCGCGGGCGGCGCCACCGGTCTTACGTTGGGGAAGCCAAGTGATGCCGACGGTGGTGCCCGCTCGCCGGGAGGGCGGCCGGCTGGCGCGGGCCGGCTGCTACGGCTCGGTGGCCACCGTCGCCGCGCTGCTGTCCGGCTGCACGAGCCTGACCACCGGGACCGCGGTCGCCGCCGACGACTTGGGCCACGACGCCGCGCCCGTTCCGGTGGCGGCCCTCGACCACTTGCTACTGCCCCCGGAACAGCTCAGCGCGTTGCTCAACACGGGCGAGTTCGTCATGAAGCACGCGGGGTCGAAGATGGGTGACAGCCAGACGACCGCCGACGATTGCGTGGCGACGTTTCGCGCCACGTGGGGGCCCGTCTACCAGGGCAGTGGGTGGACGGCGGTGCGCGCCCAATATCTGGCGGACCGTGACGGCTCGAAGTTCAAGGTCTGGCAAGGCGTGGTCACCTTCCCATTGCCGCTCGACGCCGAGGCGTTCTACCGCAAGCAAGTCGCGGCGTGGCACACGTGTGACAACCGGCGCGTCGAAGAGCGGTTCGTGGACGAGGCTCCGTCGCCCGACGACTTCTTCAAGATGGGCTCGGCGAGCGACCACGACGGGATGCTGTCGATGACGCACACCGAAGAAAACAGTCAAACCGAGTGGACCTGCGAGCGGGCGCTGACGGCGCGCAACAACGTAATCGTCGACGTGGAGTCCTGCACCGATCGACGCGCCGATCAGGCCGAGGTGGTCGCCAACGCGATCGCTGCGAAAGTCCCGGTGAAGTGATGGGATTACTCACCGTGGGGGCGCGTTGTGCACTGCTGTTGCTTGCCTGCGCGGGTGGGGCGGTGGCGTGCTCGAACACGGTGACGGGCAGCTCGAGGGTGCAGGCGCCTCGCGACGCGTCGGCGCCCAAGGTAGCCCCCGCCGACCTCGCCAAGTTGCTGCTGTCGGACCAGCAGGTCAGCGACATCGTCGGAGCGCCCGGAATGGTGAGTTTCGAACCCTACCAAGGCATTCCGCCACCGGCGGGCGAGACGTACTCGGAGCCCCGCTGTGCCGAGGCGGTGTTCAACACCGAATGGCCGTCCTACAACGGCACCGGCTTCACGGGGGCGGTCGGCCACAAGGTGGGCGAGCCGGGGGACCGGCCGGCTCACAATATCGACGAGGGTGTGGTGTCCTTCCCGGACGCCGTCTCCGCCACGCGGTTCGTCGTGCGCACCGGCCTGGATTTCGATCGGTGTGCCGATACGCATTTCAGCTTCACCACGCCGCCACCGCGGTCCCAAACCGATTACTACACCATCGGATTTCCGAAGACCGTGGGCGACATGGCCACCGTGGTCAGCGCCGTCGAAGGTGGCGAAGGGCGGACGTGTGCCAGGGCGATCTCGTCGCGTTCCAACGTGGTGATCGACGTCTATGTCTGCGCCACGGACGCCACCGCGAAAACCGCCGTGGACCTTGTCAATGCGATTGCCAACAATGTGCGCCACTAGACGATGGCCGCTGGATCGGAGGATGTTGTGACTGATTGGTCGGGTGGACGCTTCGGTGGCCCGAACCCGGTCGGCGGACCCGGCCAGGGCGGGTCGAGTCGCTGGGAGCCGGGCGGCTCCGGCGAGGCGAATCGTTGGGTGCCACAGGGCGGATCGCCCGGTCCGTGGGGGCAGCAACCCCCGGGCACGCAGCCGCCCCCGGGCTCCTCGGGCGCGGGCGGTTGGGGTGCACCTCCGCAGGGCGGCCCGGGTTGGCAACCGGCTGGTGGACCCGGTGGACCGGTGCCGCCGCAGGGATTCGGGCCACCCGGGTGGCCGCCGCCGCCGCGCAAAAGCCGCAAGCCGCTGTGGATCACGCTGGCCGCCGGCGGCGCGGTGATCGTGGTGGTGGGCATCGTGCTGGCGATCACCCTCTCCGGTGGCGGCGGCAAGGCGGGCGGCGGTTCGGCGGCCGACGTGGTCAAGGGCTATCTCGAGGCGCTGGCGCGCGGGGACGCCGAGGCGGCCCTGACCTACAGTGCGGATCAGCCCGCGTCGAAAGAGTTCCTCTCCGACGACGTGCTGAAAAAGCAACTGGCGCAATGGCCGATCACGAATATCCGCATCCTCGGTGACGACTCACACGAGGGAGGCAGCATCGGGTTCGCGCAGGTGCACGTCGCCGCCAACTTCGGCGACAAGACGTCGGACTCCACCATCTCGATGAAGAAGAGCGGCAATCAGTGGAAGCTGCCGTCGGCGGCGATCAAGGTGACGTCGAATTCGATCAGCCAGGATGCGGCCAGCAAGACGGTGACGTTTTTCGGCAAGGCGTTGGGCGGCTCACCGGCCTATGTCTTCCCGGGCTGGGTCGACGCCGGCTCGTCCAATCCGTATCTGAAGGTGACGATCAAGCCGCTGCTGCTCGACCAGATGACGTTGACCAGCGAAGCCTATCTGCAGCCGGAGATCGCGCTGTCGGACAAGGGGCGCGATGCGGCACGCGATCAGTTGACCGCGGCGATGGGTAACTGCCAAAAGTCGAATCTGCTTGCCCCGCCGGGCTGCCCGATGAGCCTGGACCCGTATGGGCTGGCCGATGGCACCGTGGCGTGGGGGCCCGCCGACATCGGTGCGGTCAAATTCGACAACTTCGACCAGTACCGGCTGCAGCTGATGTTCAGCGGCGACGTCAAGGCGCCGGTCACCGTGAAAACCACCAGCGGCGGCACCAAACAGGGCAGTGGTTCCCAATTCATCTCCGGGACCGCCGACATGGCAAAGACCCCGCCCGAGTTGAGCTTTCGATGAGAGAGGCCGCAATGACGATGACCGCAGCACGACCGCAACCGAGCCATCAGGAAGTCGAGCAGGCCCAGCGCAGCATCGCCGCGCTGGGGCAGGCATTCAGTGCCAAGGTTGTCGGCCAGGACAATCTGCGCGAGACCTTGCTGATCGGGCTGTTGGCCGGGGGCCATCTGCTGCTGGAAAGCGTTCCAGGGCTTGCCAAGACGACCGCGGCGCGCGTCGTCGCCGACGCGATCAACGGGCGATTCCAACGGATCCAGTGCACCCCGGACCTGTTGCCCAGTGACATCATCGGTACCCAGGTCTACGATTCGTCGACGAACTCGTTCGCCACCCAGCTGGGGCCCGTACACGCCAATCTTGTTCTGCTGGACGAGATCAACCGGTCCAGCGCGAAGACACAGAGTGCGATGCTGGAGGCGATGGAGGAACGCCAGACCACCATCGCGGGCAAGGTGTATCCGATCCCGGAGCCGTTCCTGGTGATCGCCACGCAGAACCCCGTCGATCAGGAAGGCACCTATCCGCTGTCGGAAGCCCAGACCGACCGCTTCATGTTCAAGGACATCCTGCGCTATCCCAGCGCCTCCGAAGAGGTGGAGGTGATGATGCGCCGCGATGCCGGTGTCTACGACAAAGACCGCCGCAGTGGCCCGGTTGTCGGCCTGGAGGACGTGCGCCGGTTGCAGTTGGTGGCGGCCAACATTCACATGGATCCGGCCCTGATGCACTACGCCAGCCAACTGGTCAACGTCACCCGCAACCCGGGGCAGTTCCTGCCGGCGCAGCTGGCCCGCATCGTCGAATACGGGGCTTCGCCCCGCGCGACGATCGCGTTCTGCCAAGGCGCCCGCGCCTTGGCGTTGTTGCGGGGCCGCAATCATGTTCGGCCCGAGGACATCCAGCAGCTGGCCCACCGGGTGCTGGGGCATCGGCTGATCCTCGGGTTCGAGGCGGCCGCGCAAAAGATCACCCCGCAGGTCGTCGTCGACGCGGTGTTGCAGCGGGTGCAGGTGCCCTAGGCGTCATGGGTCAGCATCTGAATCGGGCCAAACAATATTTCGGCACCGACACCCGCGGTCTGCTCGAGGGCGGTCGGTATGCGCTGCTGCACACGCGGAGCCTCGAATTCGACGACCTGCGACCGTATGTGGCCGGCGACGACGTCCGGGACATCGACTGGAAGGCCTCGGCGCGCTCCGGGGCGACGCTGATCAAACGCTACGTATCGGAAAAGCATCACAAGATGCTGTTGATCGCCGACGCCGGCCGAAACATGGCCGCGCTGGCCCCCAGCGGCGAATTCAAACACGACGTGGTGCTGCACGCGATGGGCACCATCGGCCTGATCACGCTGGGCCGCTCCGACGAGGTCGCGTTGGTGTATGGAGATGCCAGGGGCAGCAACAACATTCGCGCCCGCCGCGGTGAAACGCACATCGAGAACCTGCTGCATCGTTTCTACAGCCACGCGATGGGCGGGCCGGGCCTCAGCGACATCGTCACCCAATTGGATTATGTGGCGGCCAATTACCGGCGCCGGATGCTGATCATCATCATCTCCGACGAACCCGATCTCGACGAGCGACTATCCGAAGCGCTGCAGCAGCTGTCCGGCCGCCACGACCTGATGTGGATCATGGTTTCCGACATGGCCGCGGTCGGGTCGGAAGAGGGGGAACGCGACGGCTACGACGTGGCCACCGGTGGCTACGTGCTCAACGGTGCCACTTTGGGGCCGCGCGTCATCGACGCCTATCGGCGCCGGGAAGCGGCGCGGGTCGCTGCGCTGGACGAGTTCCTGACCACCCGGGCAATCAGTTTCGGCCGCATCGGCGGCAGCACCGAGATCCGCGCCAAGCTGGTCGCCCTCACGGAGGCGTTCGAACATGCCGGGTGAACTGCTGCGCTATCTCGGTGCCCCCGCCGGCTTCGCGTGGTGGTGGTGGCTGGTCGCCGGAGTCTGCGCGGCGGTCGTGGTCGCCTGGTACAGCGCCGTTTACGCGTGGACGCTGCCGCCGGCCCGCCTGCGCCGGGTGCCGGTGATTCGCACCGTGCATTCCTGGCTGGTGCGCCGCCGGTTTCGGGCGACCGTCACAAAGATCACCGATCAGTACCGGGCCGGGCAGCTCTCCGACGGCCAGGCCGCCGCGGCGATACGCCGCACGCTGCGCAGCTTCCTCTCGGTGACCACCGGTAACCGGGTGCAGTACATGCACATCGACGACATCGTCGGCCAACCGGAATTGGCGCCGACCGCGCCGGTGTTCACCGCGCTCAATGATGCCCAGTTCTCCACCGAGCGCACCGATTTCGCGCGTGTCGCGCATGCGGCGTCGGAGGTGATCCGTACATGGACCTGAGATGGTGGCCGATATTCGTGGTCGGCCTCGTCGCGCTGCTCGCGTTGGTCGCGGTGGCGCTGCTGGTGCCGATGCCGAAGATCACCAAGGTGCTGCGCCCGCTGGCCCACGTCAACCGGCTCACCGCGATGCCCGAATACGCGCGCATCGCGCGGCTGCAATTCTGGGCGATGCTAGCCACTTTGGTGCTGTTGGTGATCATGTTCGGCACCGCGCTGGTCACCACCAGCCGCCCGGTCGGTTTCTCCGCGGCCAGCCGCAATTTCGAAGCCGTCCACCCCGAGGACATCATGGTCTGCGTTGGGCAGCCGGTCACCGACCCCACCACGGCCGGATTTCTGAACTACTTCTCCCAGCAGGACAAGAACTTTGACACCCAGCGCATCGGGCTGACCTCACCTACGCTGCGGGTGGTGCCGCTGACCAAGGACTACGAGTACGCCAGCTCCCAGTTCAGCCGGTACGCCAATCTGGCCGGCCTGCAACACCAACTCGACACCACCAAGGAGTTGCCGGGCCCGCAGGCTCAGCAGCTCAGCTCGGGCATCAACGATTTCTCCCGCGAGGTCTCCTACGTCGACTACGCCCGCAGCGTCCAGGACGTGTTGGCGTTGTGCATGACCGGGTTCCCCTCGTTCGAGGACAAGAGCACCCGTCGGCGGTCCCTGATCTATCTGGGATACACCAGCTTTCACGGCTCCAGCGATTCGCGGCCGGAGCTGTTCTCCGACCAGCAGGTCAAGGACATGGCCAACCAGGCCGGAATCCAGATCAACGTCATCGCGCGTGCCGACGTCGTCAAGTCCCCCGAGCAGTCGAATCAGGCGCTGTCCCAGATCGTCTCGGCGACCGGGGGGCGCTACAGCGTCTACAACCCCGCCGGGACGGCCGGTGACAACCCGTCGGGCACCGACTCCACCCTGGCCGGGCTGATCGACAAGGTTCGCGCGAATCCGCCAGACGTGGTGTTGCCCAGCGGCACCATCGTCACCCGGCGGTCCTGGGATTACCCGAACGTGCCGATCCTGGTCTCACTGATGGCGGCCAGCCTGCTGTTCGTCTCCCTGGCGGTGCTGCGCCGATGACATTCCAACCGATTGCTCCCGTCGCAGTCCTCATCGCGATCGCGATCCTGCTGGTCGGGATCCGCATGGCTGCGTTGTACCGGGTACTGGTGCGCACCGGCACCGGCCGCTACCGGCGGGTGGTGTTGCGCTGGAGCGCGCTCACCGCGGCCGGGCTGCTGCTGGTGTTGGCCGCCGGCCGCCCCGGCCTACCGCATGACACCGGCCAGGCCAACGCGAAACCCGCGAAGACCGGCGCAGCCAACGCCAACATCTTCTTTGTCGTCGACCGCTCGGTGGACGGGCGCGTGGAGGACTACGCCGACGGCAAGTCGCGCCTGTCGGGCATCCGCAGCGACATCACCGCGCTCATCGACCAGTACCCCCGCGCCCGGTTCTCGATCATCGAGTTCGCTTCAAAGGCCGGCGTCGACTGGCCACTGTCGGATGACGTGTGGAGCCTGAAGCCGTTTGTGAAGGGGCTGTCGGCCTACACCGAGGTCCCCGAGGACGCCATGTATCAGGTCAACATTGCGGCCGCAAACGACGTGCTGCGCACCCAACTCGACTCGGCCACAAAGCAATACAAGGACTCCAAGAATCTGGTGTTCTACTTCGGGGAGGGCGCGGGCGGGTCGCGGACGGCCCAGAGCGGCTTCGACATCGCGCACGGCGCGATCGCGGGCGGCGCGGTCCTGGGCTACGGCACCCCGGCCGGCGGGCTGATCCCGATGGGGTTCTACAACGGCAACCTAGTCTACATGTGGGACAAGCAGAACAACCGGGCCGCCAATTCGGCCATCAACGAAGACGGCCTCAAGGCTATCGCCGCCGAGCTCGGTGTGCCCTACTTCCACCGCGACAACAGCCCCATCACTCCGGTGGTGCCGGCGGTGGACCTCAGCAGCCCGGCGCCGGGCGACACCCCGGTCAGCGGATCCGTCAGCGTCGAGCGCACCGAGTTGTACTGGCTGTTCACCGGGCTCGCGGCCGTGCTGGCGCTCGGCGAAACCTTCTTGACGCTGCGGGAATTCCGCCGCAACCGCATACCCCGACGAGTGAGGCAGTGATGCTGCAACGTGATCCCAGAATCGCGGCGCGCCACGTCTGGCAGCGCGTGGGCTGGTGGTGGCGGCGCGGCCCGGCGCGGCTGCGGTTGCGGCGACACCTCAGCGTCTACTTCCTGCCCGTCGCGCTGGTGCTGCTGGCCGTCGTCGGCAAGATCATCTCGGCGATGCTGACCGGTGACGCGGCCGTGTCGGATTTCGCCCACCACGACATCGACGCCCTGCGCGACGACGTCTCCACCCTGAGCGGCCTGAATGTCATTGAACCCGGCCAGGTTTCGTTCATCGCCGGAGATCTGGCGGTGCTGGAGGGCAAGCTCGACACCGCCGAACAACAATTCGCGGCGGCGCTGCAGCGCATCGACAACGCCGACTCGTGTCCCGCCCGCATCAACCTCGAGCTGGTCCGCGAGACCCAGGGCGACCTGGCCGCCAACCGCGCCGACGTCTCCCACGCCGAGGAGCGGTACAACAGCGCGCTCCAGGTCATCACGGATGCCCCGCCGCGCTGCTTCAAGGACAACGACGATCCCAACCTCGACCGTCGCCGCATCCGCAACGACGCCGCGGCTCGGCTGGCCGACAAGATCAAGGCGCTGCACCTGCCGCCGGCCAAGCCGCCGAACCCGGCGCAGACCGCGAGCCCGAGCCCGCCGCCCACCTCGCTGACCGAGACTCAGCTCCCGCCGCCACCGCCGCCGGGGCCTCCACGCCGACGCCGCCGCCCCCGCCGCCCGGCCCCGGCAGCAACGGTCCCGTGTTCGGGCCCAACGGTGGTGGCGGAGCGGGCAATGGCGGCCCGAGCCCACTCAACGACGTCAGCCCCGACCGCATCCCGGTGGGCGGCGGCGGCGCGGCACCCCAACACCGCCTGGGCACCGGCGATGGCGGCAGCCCACTGGACCGCCTGCAGAACAGCCTCGGTGATTCCGACGCGACCGGTTCGTCCGCCGAGGACAACACCAGCACGCACATTTAGAGTCGCTAGACCAGGTCCGCGGCGATTAGCCGGCAGGCGAGTTGCACGTCGGCCACCGCCTCGTCCGGGTCCATTTCGCCGCCGACCGTCCACGTCAGCACGCCGAACGTGACCTGTTCGACCAGCCGCGCGACGCGGTCCTGCGCGGGGGTGGGCTCGGTGATTCCGGCGGTCGCGAGGATCGTGTCGCGGACCGCTTGATCGCCCAGGGCGCCTGAGTGCGCCCGCACGGCCTGTGTCGAGACGATCATCGCGTGCGCAAGATGCTTGTAGCGCAACATGTTCCGGCACGCCTCGGCCATCAGCTCGGCCACGGCCGACGCCGCGTCGGTGGGGGGCCGTGCCGGCGGCTTCAACTTCTCGATCTGCGCGGTGAGCACCGCCGCGTACACGTGGTGCTTCGACGGGTAGTACCGGTAGAGCGTGCGCAAGGCGACGCCGGCCTCCGCGGCGATCTCCTGGGCCTGGATCTGGTCCAGCGGCCGAGCCCTGCCCAGCCGCGCGGCGGCCCGCAAGATGGCGGTGCGCCGCGCCCGTTGGTCGTCGGTTGCGGGCAGGGCCGGCGGCCGGGGCTCGCTGATGCGCGGCATCCCACAAGTATCGGCGGCCGCCGCCACGGCCGCGCCGCTGTACCGATGAGCGGGACGGCGCGGGCACACGGCCGTCGCACCCGCGACCCTGGAACGGTGACAGACCTGGCGAAGTACGGACCCTGGGCAGTGATCGCGGGCGGATCGGAGGGGGTGGGCGCCGAGTTCGCGCGGCTACTCGCCGCCGCGGGACTCGACCTCGTCCTGGTCGCCCGCAAGCCGGCACCGCTGGATCGGACCGCCGAGGAGTGTCGAGCGTTGGGCGCCGAGGTCCGCACTGTCGCGGTCGATCTGGTTGATCCGGCGGCCGTCGAGCAGGTTGCGGCCGCGGCGGCGGGCGTGGAGGTCGGCCTGCTGATCTACAACGCGGGCGCCAACACGTGCAGCGAGCCGTTGCTCGACGGCGAGCTCGCCGACTTCGACCGGGTCATCGCCCTGAACATCGGCACCATGATGGCGCTGACCCAGCAGTTCGGGCGCCCGATGCGCGAGCGCCGCCGCGGCGGCATCCTGCTGGTCGGGTCGATGGCCGGCTACCTCGGGTCCGTGCGGCATTCCGTGTACGGAGGAGTGAAGGCGTTCGGGCGCATCTTCGCCGAAAGCTTGTGGCTCGAATTGCGCGAATTCGACGTCGACGTCCTGGAATTGGTGCTCGGCGTGACGCGAACCCCAGCCATGGAGCGCGTCGGGCTGAACTTCGACGTTCCCGGCCTGCGGGTCGCCGAACCCGCCGACGTCGCCCGCGAAGGGCTCGAGCAGCTGCCCAACGGGCCGGTCTACGTGGCGGGCGGAAACGGTGACGACGTCGCCCGGCGCAACCATCCGGACCGCGCCAAGGTGGTGCTGGGCACGCACCGGGTGATGCAACAGCTCATGGGCGATCGGTGAGCTCGCGGCGCACCTGGCCCGCGGCCGCGCGCAGCAACGGCTCGTAACGCTGCGCGGAAGCGTTGGCGGGCAACACGATTCCGAGCGCCGCCCGATGGTCGATAGTCGCCGCGACCGACGTGAATTCCGGGCCGTAGTCGCCGCGCCGGGTCACCACGCCACAGGCCCGCGCCCGAATGACGTCGATGCCGGGTCCGACCAGTTCGGGCGGCTGGACGGCCAGCACCGCCAAACCGAGCGCCAGCCGTGGCGCGGGCGCCCTGGTGCCGACCCGGGTGGGCACGACCGGCGCCGAAGGGCCGCCGAGTTTGTCCACGTGGACGATGTCGAGGCCGGCGAGCACCCCGAGATGCACGACGGCTCCGGTCTTGATCTGCAGGTGGTGCAGCACCGGTGCCGCCGCGGAGCGCAGGCGCAGATCGGTTGCGTCGCCGGCACCCCACGACATCGCGCGGTCCCCTAAGCCGTAGCCCCGGTCGGAGTGCGAGACCCAGCTCAGCCGGACCAGATGATCCAGGATGCGGTGGGTGGTCGAGCGCGGCAGCTCCGCCCTGGCCGCGACCTGGTCGAGGCTCAGGCCGACAGTGGCGTCGTCGAAGGCATCGATGATCGACGTGAACCGGTCAACCATCGTCATCGGAACCTCGATCAAAAAGAGAATTGGTTCTACCCAGATTACTGGTCCCGATAATCGGGACGCAAGGGCCCGTTCGTTCGGCGACGGGTTACAACGGGACGGTGAGTGACACAGGCATTGCGGAGATCGAGCGACGACTCGGCCGCATCGAGGACGAGCGCGCGATCGAGCGGATGATCGCCTCGTACGGCCCGCTGGTGGACGCCGGCGCGGCCGAAGCGACGGGCGAGCTGTGGGCGGACGAGGGCGGCTACGACGTCGAAGGCTGGTCGATGCGCAGTCGCGCCGACGTGGTGGCGATGGTGCGCTCGGACGCGCATCAGGGGCTGATCACCCGGGGCTGCTGCCACTTCCTGGGGCCCGCGGTGGCCACCGTCGACGGCGACAGCGCGGTCGCGGTGTGCGAGTCGATCCTGGTGCGCAAACGCGACGACGGCTTCACGGTCGCGCGCGCCGGCGCGAACCACTTTCGGCTTCAGCGCATCGACCGCCGCTGGCAGATCGTGGCCCGTACCACCCGGGCCCTCGACGGCCAGGCTGAAGCGCGGGAGCTGTTGTCCGCCGGGATCCCCGGAGCTGCGCGATGAGCGGGGCGCTCGACGGCAAGGTCGCACTGGTGACGGGCGCGGGTGCGGGCATCGGCGAGGGCATCGCCCGTCGCTTCGCCGACGAGGGTGCGCGCGTCGCGGTCGCCGAGTTGGACCCCGACGCGGGTGCCGCCGTCGCGGCGGCGATCGACGGGTTGTTTGTCGGCACCGACGTATCGGTGCGCGAGCAGGTCGAAAACGCCGTCGAGACAACGGTTTCGCAGTACGGCGCGATCGACATCGTGGTGAACAATGCGTGGGGCGGCGGAGCTCTCGGCCGGGTGGAGAACAAGTCCGACGAGCAGCTCGCCCACGGGATCGCGGTCGGGTACTACGGCCCGTATTGGGCGATGCGCGCGGCATTTCCGCACATGAAGGCGCGGGGCTGGGGCCGTGTGGTCAACCTGTGCAGCCTCAACGGCGTCAACGCGCACATCGGTTCGCTGGAATACAACGCGGCCAAGGAGGCGCTGCGAACCCTCACCCGGACCGCCGCCCGCGAATGGGCGCCCACGGGTGTGACCGTGAACGCGTTGTGCCCCGCGGCCAAGAGCCAGGCCTTCTTTCGCGCGATCGGCGACTACCCGGAGCTGGAGGCGATGGCCGATGCGGCCAACCCGATGGGCCGGATGGGGGACCCCTATGCGGACATCGCGCCGGTCGCGGTGTTCCTGGCGGGCGAGGGCTCGCGCTATCTGACCGGCAATACCCTGTTCGTCGACGGCGGCAGCCACATCAACGGCGTGGCCTGGGCCCCCGATCTCGACGCATAGCTCGTGCCCAATGCTGCAGCCAGATAACTAGATTGGGCCTACCGAGACGTCTCCTCGGCGGTGTTGTCGCGCGACTGTCCTAGCCCGGGCCCGTCGGGATCGTCGTGCTGGTGCTCCAGTTGCTTTTCCACTTCGCGCTGCTCATCGGTCATTTTTCTGGCGTCTTCCGGCTTGCCGCTGGCCATGTCTGGCGTCCTTTCGATCTCTTCCGGTTCTCCGGTCAGGGTCTCCGCGATCGGCAGGTCCGAAACCCGCCCGGAAATTCACGCCTACCAAGATTGCGAATTCGTGATTTGAACAGCGCCGAACGGGGTATTTTGACGTCATCGTCAACTTGGCAGGGGGACGGATATGGTGACAGTGGAACGTGGTAGTGCGCGCTGCCCACGATGCATGAGCTTTGCCGAGTATCAATTTCTCGATCGCGGTGACGACACACTCGAGTACCAGGTGCAGTGCGGTACTTGCGGCAACGTCCATTCCGAGATCTCCGTCGTATCCGCTCCCAGAACAGCGGCCGCTTAGCCAAACACGTTCTGTTGCAACGCTACTCGTGATCGCTGGCTGTTAGCCGGCACGGAAAGCCAAGCCGCGCCGGCTAATTCAGATGTCGAACCCGCGCTCGAGATCCTTTAGCGATGTCTCCAGGTGGCCCAGCATCCGTTGCAGGTGTGGCACGCTGCGCCGGCAGCCGACCAGGCCGAAGTCAAGGTTGTCGGCGTTGTTGGTGACGGTGATGTTGACCGCCTGCCCGTCCAGCGGGATCGACAGCGGATAGTTGCCGTCCAACCGCGCACCCCGCCAGTACAGCGGCTCCGAGCGCCCGGCCGAGACGTTCGAGATGACGACGTTGAACGGCGGCGCGGCAAACGAGAGATAGCCGGGGAGCAACCCGAAGAACAGGCCCCCGATGTTCAGCGCCGACAGGGCCAGCTGCTGGGCCGGGGGCAGTTGCCAGAACACCTCTTTGGTGTCGCTGATGGAGCTGCTGATGATCTCGAGCCGCTTGGCCGGATCGTCGAGGTCTGTCGCGAGGTTGCACAGGAAGGTGCCCACGTTGTTCCCGCTGCGGTCGTCGCCCTCCTTGCGGAGGTTGACCGGCACCATCGCCGTCAGCGGAGCGTCCGGAAGGGCGTTTTGCTCAAGCAGATACGCGCGCAGCGCGCCGGCGGACATGGCGAGCACCACGTCGTTGACCGTCACGCCAGCGGCCTCCTTGATGGCCTTGATGCGATCCAGCGACCAGGATTGAGCGGCGACCCGCCGGGCGCCGCCGATGCGCACGTTGAACATGCTGCGCGGCGCCCGGAACGGCAGGGTCAGCTGCTGTTCCAGCAGCGCCGCCCGCGCGAGCTTCAGCGTCGAGGGGGCCAATGCCAACGTCGACCCCGCGGTATCGGCCGCCTGCTGCAGCAGGGACGGCCCGGGGCCGTGCTCCTTGCGCTTGCGCCGGCCCAGGCTCCAGGGAACCCGCACCTCGTCGTCGGTCGGATCGGGAGTGAAGGCACGGTGCATCAACCGCATCGCCGACATCCCGTCCATCAGGGAGTGATGGAACTTCGTGTAGACCGCGTAGCGCCCGTCCTGCAGGCCCTCGACGAGGTGGGTCTCCCACAGCGGCCGGTGCCGATCCAGCAGGCCGCCGTGTAACCGGGACGCCAGCTCCAGCAGGTCACGCACGCGTCCCGGCTCCGGCAGCGCGGACCGGCGCACGTGGTAGTCGAGCTCGACGTCCTTGTCGAACGACCACGCCACGTTGGTGAGGCCACCGAAGAACGACGGATGCTTGCGGAAGGTCGGCTGGATGTCGGTGTGCTCGAGCATCGCCTGATAGGACTCGCGGACGAAGTGCGGCCCGGCGTCCTCCGGGGGCTGGAACAGCTGCAACGAACCGGCGTGCATCGGATGCTCGCGCGATTCGCCGATGAGAAACAGCGAATCGGTCGGCGATATCGGTTTCATGCTGCGACCCACCCTTCGGCCCGTGCTAGGAGACGACGTGACACATCGTCTATTCCCTGATAGCCAGACCGGGCGCGAGTTACACGTAAATCCGCGGGTTAGTCCGCCGCGGTGAATTCGATGTGCAGCTCGGTGAGGCCGCGCAGCAGGAAGGTGGACTCGTAGCGGTACTGGCGATCGCCAGGCGACCCGTGCTTGGCCTCGCTGATCACCATGTCGCGTGTCCGGTCAAGGAGGCGGTTGATGGTGATCTGCCCTTGCACCCGGGCAAGCGGGGCACGCGCGCAGGTGTGGATGCCGCGGCCGAACGCGATCTGCTCCCGGACGTTCTTGCGGTCGACCTGGAACTCGTCAGGGTTGTCGAACTTTCGGAGGTCGCGGTTGGCCGCGCCGAGGCAGAGCATCAGGACGGTGCCGGCCGGGATGTGCACCCCGCCGAGCGTGGTGGTCTTGCGGGCGAGCCGGAAGTCGACCTTGGTCGGACTCTGCAGGCGCAGGGCTTCCTCGGTGAACGGGCCGATGAGGTTGCGGTCGGCGCGTAACCGGTCCTGCAGCTCGGGCCGGTCGCCGAGCACCTGCACCGCCGAGCTGAGCAGCTTGGTCACGGTCTCCTGCCCGGCGGCGAACAAAAACGTCGCCGGCCGGACCACCTCCAGCAGGGGCGGTGTCGAGCCATCGGGGTAGGTCGCGGTGGCAAGTCCGGTCAGACGCTAGACAAGACCAGCGAAGCCGACTGGACGGAGATGATCGACGTCAACCTCTCGGGCGTCTGGAAGACCGTCAAAGCCGGTGTGCCGCACCTCATTTCCCAGGGCCAGGGCGGCTCGATCATCCTGACCAGCTCGGTGGGCGGCCTCAAGGCCTACCCGCACACCGGCCACTACATCGCCGCGAAACACGGTGTGGTGGGCCTGATGCGCACCTTCGCCGTCGAGCTGGGCCAGCACTTCATCCGCGTCAACTCCGTGCACCCGACCAACGTGAACACGCCGATGTTCATGAACGAGGGCACGATGAAGCTGTTCCGGCCCGACCTCAAAGACCCGGGACCCGACGACCTCAAGGTCGCTGCCCAGTTCATGCACGTGCTGCCGATCGGATGGGTCGAGCCCGTCGACATCAGCAACGCGGTGCCGTTCCTCGCGTCTGACGAATCCCGTTATATAACAGGGCTTCCCGTCACCGTCGACGCGGGCAGCATGTTCAAGTAACCGGGCCTAGCCGCGGTAAGTGGCCACCTGCGCGGCGAACCTGTCGAGCAGCCGCAGCGTGTCGTCGTGCGGCTTGGTCGGCAGGAACAACGCCAGGTGGCCGAAGCCCAAGTCCTCGGCCGCGCGCCAGTAATCCAGGTCCTTGTACGGCGTGCCGAACATCGCCAGCGGCACGTCATGGCCGGCGCCTTCGCGCAACTGGTTGATACGCGCGGTGATGTCCTCGATGGGGTTGGGGTTGGAGATCCAGCCCGCCGCGTGCCGGATCACCCGCTTGACCGTGGCGTTGGAGTCGCCCCCGATGTAGATGGGCGGATGCGGCTTCTGCACCGGCTTGGGGCGGCTATAGGACGGCGGGAAGTCGACGAACTTACCGTGGTATTCGGCGGGTTCGGTGGTCCACAGCGCCCGGATCGCCTCGATGCGCTCGTCGAGCAGCGCGCCGCGCGTCTTCGGGTCGGTGCCGTGGTTGCGCATCTCCTCGAGATTCCAGCCGGCCCCGACGCCGAACACGAAGCGTCCGCCCGAAATCAGGTCGATGCTGGCGGCCTCCTTGGCCGTGGTGATCGGATCGCGTTCGATGAGCAGCGCGATCCCGGTGAACAGGTCGATCTTCGAGGTCACCGCGGCCGCGGCGCCCAGCGTGACGAACGGGTCCAGGGTGCGGTAGTAGTGCTGCGGCAGCTCGCCACCCATCGGATAGGCGGATTCGCGGCTGGCCGGAATGTGGGTGTGCTCGGCGACCACCAGCGAGTCGAAGCCCCGCTCTTCGATCGCGCGGGCGAGTGACACCGTGCCGATACTGTCGTCGTTGACGAACGTCGAAATCCCGATCTTCATCGCGCTACCCCTGTCTATCGGCTTCGGGTGGCGGAACGCTCCCTGTCGACGGGATTATTCCCTGCGCCGCCCTGGCGGGGGAAAAGCGGCCGCGGGATGCCGCAGCGGATGAACGCGCCGCTATTTGCCGAAACCACCCACCGAGGCACCCTGGCAATCGGCCGGAATGCCGCCGGGAGACATCGGGATCGTTAAATAGCAAGGGAGATAGCCGGTGACGGCGTCACTACAGCGAACGGCGTTCTCCGTCTGCGACTTTCGCTCGTAAGGCCCATCGACCGAGGGCTCGGCAACCGGGCGTGCGGGACCGAGGACGGAGAGTTAAACTCCTCGTTAGAAACGCTAACGGACCTTAATCGGCAGCATGGGGTGTGGGCAATGTCGTTGTGGGGCTGTGAAATTCATCGCCTACGCCGGTGGATCCCCCAGTCGGGGCCACGATGACCGAAGAGTCCGATGGACCATCGCGCCCGCTGATTGGGTTCATCACCCGTGATGATCCGCCGCACATCACCCCGGCGCCGATCGGCCGGGGGTGGATGTCCGCGCTGGATCAAGGCGGGCCACATCGGTGCCTACCAATGCTCATCGCCAATCAGAGCGGTTGGGTCTTGCGCAATCCGTGCGCGTTCACCGCCACCTGGATCGGTCGAGACGACCGCATGGACGTGATGATCGAGCCCGACAAGCGCGACCCCGGTCAGTTCCTACCCTCCAGCCATTTCGGACACGGGATCTTGACCTGGCATCTGCCGATATTGTTTCGCACTCCGCCGGGTTACAACCTATTGGTGCGCGGCCCGGCGAACAATCCGAAAGACGCCGTGTCTGCACTGGAGGGAGTAGTCGAGACCGATTGGTCCAGCACAAGTTTCAGCATGAATTGGAAACTGACCCGCCGACTCATGCCGGTGCGATTCGAGGTGGACGAGCCGATCTGCATGATCGTCCCGCAACGCCGGACCGAGCTGGAGGAATTCGCTCCCGAACTCCTGCGCATCGAATCCGACGATGGCCTGCGCCGCAAACACGAATTCTTCCTTCGCGCACGGGAAGAGGCATGGCTGGTGCAGCTAGCGGCGAGCGACACCGCGCCGGAGCGGGTGTCATGGCAGGGCGACTACATGCGGGGCCGGCACCCGGACGGCGAGGCTGGAGCGGACGATCACCAGACCCGACGTCATCTGCGTTCGTTCGTGGAACGTGGCGAGGGTCCGTCGTAGCAGTCGTACCGAAGGGCCTACGCGGTGCGCAGGGTTGCAGACCTGTTGTCGCGCACCAATAATCCCGCGAGCAGCAGCGCGGTGAGCAGCAGCGCGGCGACGAACGTCACCGTTGCCGGCCAGCCGCCGACGCTGTAGACGAGCCCGCCGACCGCGCCACCCACCGATCCGCCGAGGTAGAAACCGAACATGTACAACGCCGCCGCCGGGCCGCGGTCGTGGTGGGCCACCGCGCCGACCCATCCGCTGGCCACGGTGTGTGCGGCGAAGAAGCCTGCGGTGAACACCCCGAGTCCGGCGACGATCACGCCCATCGCGTGGGGTCCGGTGGCCAGCAGGCCGATCACCGCGACGGGCAGGGCGACGGCGAGGACGAACGCGCGGCCCCTGCGGTCGGCCAGGCGCCCGGCGAACGTCGACGACCAGGTGCCCGCCAGGTACAACACGAACAGCAGGCCCACCGTCGAGGACGCCAACCCGAACGGCTGCGCGGTGAGGCGGTAGCCCAGGTAGTTGTACACCGAGACGAACCCGCCCATCAGCACGAAGCTCAGGCTGAAGAGCTTGAACAGCATGGGGTTTCGCAGGTGGGTTCGAAGGTTCTGCAGAGTGGCGCCCAGGTTCGCGGCGTTGGCGGTGAAGGCCCGCGAGCGGGGCACCAGCACCGCGAAGGCCACCGTGGCCGCCAGCGTCGTCAATGAGCTCGCCAGCAGGGCCACCCGCCAGTTGCTGATGTCGAGGACTATCGACGGGATCAGCCGCCCGATCAGCCCGCCCACCGTCGTCCCGGCGACGTAGCGCCCCATCGCGGCGCCGAGCGAGGACGAATGCACTTCCTCGGCGAGGTAGGCCATGGCGACCGCGGGCACCCCGGCCAGCACCATGCCCTGCAGGGCGCGGCCGACGATCAGCAGGGTCAGGTTCGGGCTGAACGGCAACAACATCCCGATGACACTGGAGGCCACCGCCGAGGTCAGCATCACCGGGGTGCGCCCGTAGCGCTCGGACAGCACGCTCGCCGGAACTATGCACAGCGCCACCATTCCGGTGGTCAGCGAGATCGTCAGCGCCGAGACGGCCGGGGAGATCCGGTAGTAGGCCGACAGCGCCGGGAGCAGCGCCTGCGTGCAGTACATGCCGGCGAGGCTGGCGATGCCGGCGCAGCACACCGCCGCCGTGACCCGCCGGAAACCGCTGCTGCCCACCCGGTGTGCGGTGGGTGCGGCGGCAGGTGAAACCATGCGGGCAATCCTTCGCCGTCCAGCAAGGAAACGGAAATGAATTATTCGTGGAATTATGATTCATCTCCGACATAAGAAGAGGTGAGGGGCATGCGTGACGGCGACTATGAGTGGCTCATCACACTCGCGGAGCTGCAGCACGTCACCGCGGCGGCCGAGCAGCTCGGCATCGCCCAGCCGACCCTGACCCGGATGCTGGCGCGCTTGGAAAAGCGGCTGGGCGTCGCGTTGTTCGACCGCCGCGGCAGGCGGCTTTCCCTCAACGCCTACGGCCGCATCTTCTATCAGCACGCCCGCCGGGCCCAGCTGGAGCTCGACTCCGCGCGGCGCGCGATCGACGACCTGATGAACCCGGCGGTGAGCGAGATCCGGCTCGGCTTCCTGGGCTCGTTCGGCGCCGTGGTGGTGCCGCGGTTGATCGCGGACTTCACCAAGGCGTCGCCGCGGGTGACGTTCACGCTCGAGGAGGACGCCGCCGAGTCGATCGGCGACATGGTGGAATCCGGCTCCCTGGACGTCGCGGTGGTGTCGCCGCGGCCGGCCGAGCCAACCTTGGCCTGGCGCAGCCTGTTTCGCCAGCGGCTGGGCGTGGCGGTGCCGCGCGAACACCGGCTCGCCGGTGTGGCCGAGGTGTCGATGGCCGAGCTCGCCGACGAATCGTTCGTGACCATGCACCCCGGCTTCGGCATGCGCCGACTGCTCGACGAGCTTTGTGCCGCAGCGCAATTCCAGCCCCGCATCGTCCTGGAATCGACTGACCTGAGCACCTCGGCCGGTCTGGTCGCGGCGGGCCTGGGTGTCAGCCTGATGCCGATCGACGGCAGCGAATACGGGGTCGCCATCCTGGGGTTGACCGACGCCGACGCCTACCGTGACGTCGGGATGATCTGGAACTCCGCCAGGCCGCTGTCGCGCGCGGTCCGCGATTTCATCGCGTCCGCCGCGAACGTCGACTACCGGTAGGGCCTACGGCGCGTTGTTCTTGAGGCCACCGAAGCGGACGGTGACCCGCTCAATCTCTTTGACGCGTTCGGCCTTCGCCCGACTCGCGTAGGCCTTGCGGTCGGCCGGGGTGAGTTCGGCGTCATCGGTGAAGGGGGCGAGCAACGCCCGCGGATACAGCTTGGCCACCAGCACGACGTTGATCTCGGCGCACAGCACCAGCGTCGTCGACACCAGGTACAGGAACGCGAGCAGGCCCAACACCAACGCGAAGATGCTGTTGGTGGCGCTGGCCGTCTTGACCGTGTGCTGGATGTAGCCGGCGCCGAACCGCTGCAGTATCTGCCAGATGGCCGCCGCCGCAACGGCTCCGGGCAGCACCTGGCGATAGGTCAGCTCCCGCGCCGTCGTCACGCGGAAGGCCACCACGCAGATCAGCGCGTTCATCGCCAGGGCCGCCAGGGTGATCCCGATCTTCCCGAAGACGCCCAGCGCCTGCGTCGTCTGGCCGATCCCGGCCAACACCGTCGTGGCGATGGCCACCGACCCGAGCAGCAGCAGCAACAGCAGGCTGCGCATCCGCGACCGAATTGGGTTGGGGCGCCTGTGCTTCGGGACGGCCCACACGGAGTCCATCGCGTTCTGCAGGGCTTGCCCGACGCCGAGCCCACCGTAGAGTGCGCCCAGGATTCCGACGACGACCGCGACCGTCCCCCCGCTGAGTCCCTCGGGCTGGTGCAGCTGGCTGCCGATCACCGGGAACTGGCTCAGCGTGCTGTGCAGCACCTGCTCTTGCAGATCGGGGCGACCGGCAAGCACCACACCCAGTCCGGTGGTCAGCAGCAACAGCATCGGGAACAGCGACACGAACCCGTAGTAGGTGATCAGCGCCGCCAAATAACCACCTTGGTCATCGAGATATTTGTAGATGACGGCGATCGTCACGCTGACCGCGCGGTTACGCCGCTGCAAGCCTTCCAGCCACCCGACCATCGCCGATCACTTTTCCCCCGAGAACCGACACCCAATCGATTGGGATGAGCGGGTCATACCCGGATACGGCGATCGCCAATCGTGCCACAGTCAGCCGCCGTCGGAACGCGCTCCCGCCGACACGGCGTGGCCGTTGCCGGCCGGGGTGCGCATTGGGACTCAATTCGTATCCGCCGCGGTCGGTAGTCTCGGGGCGAGCAGGCTGGATGGAAGGCGCGGCGATGTCCCCTCACGACCAACCCCGATACGTGATCGTCGGTGCCGGGGCCATCGGCGGCACGGTGGGCGCGATGCTGGCGCGGGCGAACGTTCCGACGGTGTTGGTGGCCCGCGGCCGACACGCCGAAGTTCTATCGTCGTCGGGCATCACGCTGCGGACGCCCGACGGCACCTTCCCAACGGCGGTCACCGCCGCGGCACGGCCCGAGGACGTGCGGCTGACCGACCGCGACGTGCTGGTGTTCACGACCAAGACTCAGCAACTCGACGCGGCACTGCAGCAATGGGTGGACCAGCCGGTGCACGGCCCGGACGGAGTCGTGGGGTTCGCCGGTGAGCGGCTGCCGGCGATGACGGCGTTGAACGGTGTTGCGGCCGAGGGCAAAGCGCTGCGCTACTTCCGCCGCGTGTTCGGTGTCTGCGTCTGGCTACCCGCCGTGCATCTGGAGCCCGGTGAGGTGGTGGTGCGGTCCTGGCCGGTGGCGGGCCAGTTCCACGTCTCGCGCTGGCCGGCGTCGATCGGCACCCACGACGACACCGCCCTGCTGGCATCGATGACCGAGACATGGAGCGCCGCGGGCATTTTGGTGCGCGCCGTCGACGACGTGGCGCCCTGGAAGTACAACAAGCTACTGAGCAACCTGGGTAACGCCGTGGGCGCGCTGGCCGCGGACGGGGCCGACACCAGCGAGGTGGTGGCCGCCGTGCGCCGGGAGGGCGAAAACGTGTTGCGGCAGACGGGAATCCACTTCATTTCGTTCGAGACATCGAAGGCGGCGCGGTCCGACGGTCCGACCATCCGCCCTATCCCGGGCTGGAATTCGGCGGCGAGCAACTCGACGTGGCAGTCGCTGTCGCGCAACACCGGCAACGTGGAGACCGACTTCCTCAACGGCGAGATCGTCCGCCTCGCGCACCTGCATGCCAGCGCGGCGCCCCTCAACGCCGCGCTGGCCAGGGCCGCGCGCACAGCCGTCCGCGATGGACACGGGCCGGGCGGCTACTCGGCAACGCAATTGGCGGAATTGCTCGGCGTCAACGCCTTTCACACCGCACAGGAGTGACGTGCGGGCCTACCGGTCCACCAGGCCAGCACCCCGCACCATCCGGGCCGGTCGGCCGATTCGCCCGCCCAGGCGATGTAGCCATCGGGGCGCACCAACACCGCGGGACCGTCGTCGGCCCGCTCGGCCTCGAGTAGGTCCAGGGCGTCGACCGGCGGAGCGCCCCGCTCGCGAATGAACACGAAGCCGGTCTGGCGCTGCAACAGCGTAATTCGGCCCTGCGTCAACGGGATCTGCGTCGCGCGGGTGCCCACCAGGGTGCTCTTGCCCTTGCAAGGGGCGTACCGCAACGTTGTTCCGGCGAAGCTCCCGGCGATCGCGTCACGCGCCCGCGGAATGCGAAGTAGCCTCGGCACCACCATGTTTCGCACGCCGCGGGCGAACCGGGGGCGCAGCGTGATGCCGCGTGCCATCAGGCCGGACTGGCGCAGTACGCGTTTGCCGATCGGATGGCGTTCGTCGTGGTAGCTGTCCAGGGCCGCGTCGTCCGCGCCGGCGAGCACGGCGTCGATCTTCCAAGCGAGGTTCGCCGCGTCCTGAATCCCGGTGTTCATCCCCTGCCCGCCCATCGGGGAATGCACGTGCGCTGCGTCTCCGGCCAGGAACACCCGACCGTGCCGGTATTGGGCGACTTGCCTTTCCTCGCACTGGAATCGGGACATCCACCCGACCTCTAGCAGCCCCAGGTCAGTGCCGCGTGCGCGGGTAAGGACGGCGGCGACCTCGTCGCGGTCCACCGCCGCGTGATCGGATACCTGGTGATTGCGGTCCCAGACCATCGCGCGGTACCACGAGCCGTCGGGGTCGTGGCGGTCATAGGGTGCCAGGAATGCGAACTCGTTGCGGGTGCTACCCAGCGAGAGCCCGCCGCCGTCCGGCCCGTGCGCCAGCTTGACGTCGGCGAGCACGACCGACGACAAGATCTTGCGGCCCGGGAAGTCCACGCCCAGCAGCGTGCGGACTGCGCTGTGCGCGCCGTCGCCACCGATCACATAGCTTGCCCGCCACTTGATTTGGCGATATTCGCCGTGCGGCCGCGCGATCACTAGCACGTCGTCGGCGTCTTGCTGCAGCCCGATGACCTCGAAGCCGCGCTGGATGTCGGCCCCCTGTGCGGCCGCGTAGCCGGCCAACGCCTGATCGACGTTGGTCTGCGGGGTGACCATGACGAACTGGTAGGGCGAGTCCAGATGCGTGAGATCGATTTGGGCACCGGCGAAAATCGTGACGCCCGGTGCCCGGTGCGCCTGCGCCAGCAGGTCATCGGCGAGTCCTCGCGCGTCGAGCAGTTCGAGCGTGCGGGCCATGGTGGCAAAGGCGCGACTCGACGGATTGGGCGTGGGCCAGCGCTCCAGCACCACCACCGAGCGGCCGGCTCGCGCCAGGTCACCGGCGGCCGTCAGGCCGGTCGGGCCGGCACCGACGATGACCACGTCGACGTCGATGTCCGCGGGCGTGGTCATTGCGCCACCGCCGTCTCGGGATGCGGGTACCAGCGACGGATGTCGTCAGGGGTCGCCACGGCCGCGCGATTGAAGACGAACCGGCAACCGGGCTGGGTGGTGTGTGCGGTGTTGATGATCGACTCGAATAGCAGCGTGTTGCTGGCTACCAGCCGCACGCCGGCGCCGACGAGCACCGCGTCGTACTGCTTGGCCGATAGCCACTCGCGGGCCTTCACCGTACCCGCGGCACCGAACTCGACGAGGCAGTTGTCGACCTGGTAGCCCGCCGCGCGCAATGCGGCGATGTTGTCGTCGTTGGCCGCCCGCAGCGTCTCGGCGGACAGTCCCGGGAATTGGGCGAAGTCGGCCGAGGCGTAGTCGATGACGTCGGGGTCGAGCCCGATCTGGATGGCGGTGACGGCCATACCCGCGCCCTCCCTAGGTGAGTTCAACAACTGTTGAACTCCGACGTTAGGCCGCGGTGCGTGTCATGTCAACAGTTGTTGAATACACTGGCGGCATGCCAGCGAAAGTGCGCGACGGGGAAGCCACGCGATCGACCATCCTGGCCACCGCCAAGTCCCAATTCGGCAGCCGCGGCTTCGAACGCACCACCATCCGCTCCGTCGCCTCGGAGGCCGGCGTCGATCCGGCGCTCGTCATGCACTACTTCGGTAGCAAGGCAGAGCTTTTCGCGGCGGCCTCGCGGATCGACGTCAAGTTCCCCGACCTCTCCGGCGTCGCCCCCGAGCGCGTGGCCGAGGTGCTGCTGCCGATGTTCATCGTGGTGTGGGGCCCCAAGGGACCGTTCCTGCCGCTGCTGCGCGCGGCCGCGACCAACAAGACCGCCGCCGATGCCCTGGTCGAGGTGTTCGTCGACCAGGTGGCCCCCGCCCTGGCCGCCGTCGTGCCCGACCGGGCGCCCGAACGCGCGGCGCTGATGGGGTCGCAACTGCTCGGGCTCGCGGTGGCCCGCTACGTCGTGTGCCTGCCCGCGCTGGTGGAGATGGACGACGCTGCGCTCGCCGAGTGGCTGCGCCCCGTCCTCGCGCATTACCTGGCCGATGCTGCACCATGATCTGATGCACCCCTTCCGCAAGGCGGTCGAAGACCGCGACGAGGCGGCGATGGCGGCCCTGCTGGCCGACAACGTCGTGTTCACCAGCCCGGTCGCGTTCAAGCCCTACGTCGGCAAGCCGATCACCGCGGCGATCCTGCGCGGGGTACTGCGGATCTTCGAGGACTTCCGCTACGTGCGTGAGATCGACGGCAGCGACGGCCGCGACCACGCGCTGGTGTTCGAGACGGGGATCGTCGGGGCGCCGGGCGTGCGGATCACAGGTTGCGACTTCCTGCACTTCGACGACGACGGCCTGATCGACGACTTCATGGTCATGGTGCGGCCGCTGTCGGGGGCGAAGGCGTTGTCCGAGGCGATGGGCGCCCAATTCGGCCGGATCCAGCAGGAGGCCGTCGAATTTGCGGAACGCTTCGCCTAATCGGTTGTCGCAGTGAGGATTCCGACGCGGTTGGCGGCGCCTTCGTGCCGCAGCACCGAGGTGGTCAGGTCGCCGTCGACGTGAATCACGTGGGTGGACAATGGTGTGCTGGGAGTCGAACGGCGCATGGAACGCCGCGAAATCCGCCTTGAACTGGTCGCGATCGGTCCAGTGCGACGTCGGCCCGTAGTCGGCGTCGACGTCGGTGGCGAAGATCCGGTCGAACAGTTGCCAGCGCTGGGAATCGACCGCCAGGCCGTAGAGGTTCACCAGTTGAGTGATGGCCACAACGTCGCTGTCGGTCATGGCTCTGGATAGTAGGGCGAAGGGAGGCGCGGGTGAAGATTCGCTTCGGGGTCGGTCTGGGCGCGGACAGCGCCCCCGATCAGCTCGCCGGCATCGTCGATCAGCTGGAAGCCAGCGGGGTGGACTCGCTGTGGTTCTCCGAACTGGTGTACACGCCGGCGGTGGATCCGATGGTCGGCATGGCCTACGCGCTCGCGCGGACGACGCGGCTGAAGGTGGGCACGTCGGTCGCCGTGCTGCCGGGGCGCCATCCGGTGTTGGTGGCCAAGCAATTGGCGTCGTTGGCGGCGCTGGCGCCCAAGCGCGTGCTGCCGGTCTTCGGGTTGCGGTCGGCGATCCCGGCCGAGCGCGAGCTGTTCGTAGTACCGGACGGGCAACGAGCCGCGGTGTTCGACGAATCGTTGCGGGTGCTGCGCGTCGCGCTGAGCGAAGAGTCGGCGGGCTACGCCATTGCACCGAAACCATCCCCGCCGCTTGATATTTGGGTGGGCGGCTCGTCACAGGCGGCGTATCGGCGCATCGGTGCGCTGGCCGACGGCTGGTTGGGCAGCTTCCTCACTCCGGACGAGGCGCGGCTCGCGCGTGAGGCGATCGAGCGGGCCGCGGAGCGGGCCGGCAGGCAAATCGAGACGGATCACTTCGGCATTTCTCTGGCCGTCACCGACGGCGAGCTACCGGCCGAGCTGGCCTCGGCGGTGCACCGCCGCCGTCCCGACATCGACCCCGGCGAGCTCGTCGCCGCCGGCTGGGATCGGCTGCATCGGCAGCTCGACGCCTACCTGGATGCGGGGCTCACAAAATTCGTCATCCGGCCCACCGGCGACGGACCGGTGGCCGACTTCATCGATCGGTTCGTCGCCGAACTCGTCGGCCGGCAGAACTAGGCGAGCGTCGCTGTCAGGTAGCCGGAGTCGCCGCCGAACGAGGCCAGCTCGTCGTTGGGCACCTGAAAGCCGTTGGCGCCGAAGGCCTGTTCGGTGGTCCGGATGTCGACCCGCCAGCCGTGTGCGGCGAGGTACTCGGCTGCGCTGTTGCGTTCACCGGTGAAGAACAGCGAGGCCAGGTCGATGTTGGAGCCGGCCCGCTTGGCGCGCTGGGTCAGCTTTTCCGCCCAGTCCGACGGAATGTTGCGCATATCCATGTGCTCGGTCGCGATCCGGCTGCCGGGCGCGGACAGGGCGGTGATGTTGTCCAGCAAGCGATCCTGCGCGTCGGGCGGCAGGTAGACCAGCAGGCCCTCGGCGCTCCAGGCGGTGGGCTGCGCGGTGTCGAATCCGGCCGCGGTCAGCGCCGCCGGCCAGTCGTCGCGCAGGTCGATCGCGACCGTGCGCCGTTGCGCGCCGGGCTCGGCGCCGAGGTCGGCCAGCGTGCGCGTCTTGAACTCGATGACCTCGGGTTGGTCGATCTCGTAGACCACCGTTGCGGCCGGCCATCGCAGCCGGTAGGCGCGGGTGTCCAGGCCCGACGCCACGATCACGGCCTGGCGGATGCCGGACTCGGTCGCGCCCAGGAAGAAGTCGTCGAAGTAGCGGGTGCGCACGGTGATCTGCTGGCGAACCGGCTCGCGGCTGAGCACCGGATCGCCGTTGTGGCCGCGCTCGCCGTCCAGCAGCTTGATGAAGGTTTCCGAGCCCACCGCGCGGACCAGTGGATCGGCCCAGGGGTCGTCCAACAGCGGCTCCGGGCCCTGGGACGCCATCGCGCGCTGCGTGGCGACCGCCGTCGCGGTCGCGCCGACGCTGGACGCCAGATCCCAGGTGTCATTCTCGGAACGGGTCATTCCACCAAATCCTTCTCTACGCGGGCATGCGTTACTTAGTCAATTTAAGTGATACGCCCACTGTACGGCTCATTGGCCTTTCAGGCTGCCGATGCGAAGGGAGAAGTCGCCGCGGTCCGCTGGGGGCGCACCCTCGACCTCTTCGATGTAGCGCTGCGGGTCGCGGTCCACGATCGGCAGGCCCTTCGTGGTGGGGTGCTGGTCCATGAATTCGCGGTATTGCCGGCCGAGCGCTTCGCGCAGGCCGAGCGGCGCGTTGCGGCGGAAGTCCGAGAGTCCTTCGCGCTCTTCCTCACCCATGTGATCGTCGTTGGCGACCCGGGTGCGCCCGACCGCCGCCCACCACTGCTCGGTGCCGACGCCGGCCGCGTTGGCGTCGCGGACGCCGTCGCGAATGTCGTTGTGATCGCCGATGGCGTCCAGCGTCTCGCCTTCGGGATCGTCGGTGCCCCGCTGCAGCAGCTGCGGGTAGAAGATCTTCTCCTCGATGTAGGCGTGCACGTCGAGCTTGTCGGCGAGCGGACGCCACACCCGCTCGAGCGCGTTGTGGTTGACGGGCGACTGTGCCTGCAGCTCGTCGAGCTTGGCGAACTGTCCGCGGAACCACTCGTGGTCGTCGAGGATCAACATGGTGATCTCCGCCATCCCGATTTCCCGCCTTCCCACACCGCCGAGCCTTTTGGCCATGGTGTCCGACGACGGTTGACGCAGTCAACCTGCCGCGGTGCCGGTTGTGCGGCCCGGCATAGGCTCGGGCGGTGACTATCCCCTATGACGAGTCGCTGCGCGAGCGGGTACGGCGCAATGTCGCGGGCCACCAGCGTCGGGCCGCGACCGACCCGACCAAACGGCATGCCGCCGTCGCGGTCGTGCTGGTCGATTCGGAGATCGGGGAGGACCGGGTCGATCCGGTGTCGGTGGACGACTGGAACGCCGGTCGGCCGATGGCGGCACCCGGCCTGGACTGCCGCATGGTCGGCGTCTCCGGTGGTGCCGCATTCCTGTTGTGCCGCAGGGCATCTCGATTGAGTTCGCATGCGGCGCAGTGGGCGTTCCCCGGCGGTCGTCTCGATCCGGGCGAAACCGCGGTCGATGCGGCGCTGCGCGAGCTGCGCGAGGAGGTCGGCGTCGCGCTGCCCGAATCGACGGTGCTGGGCCTGCTCGACGACTACCCGACGCGATCCGGCTACGTCATCACGCCGGTGGTGATCTGGGGCGGCGGACGGCTCGATGTGCGGCCCGCCCCGGACGAGGTCGTGGCCGTGTACCGGGTGGGCCTGCACCAGCTGCAACGCGACGATTCGCCGCGGTTCATCACCATCCCGGAGAGCCCGCGACCGGTCGTGCAGATCCCGCTGGGCAACGACCTCATCCACGCTCCGACCGGGGCGGTCCTGCTGCAGCTGCGCTGGCTGGGCCTGGAAGGGCGCAGCGACCCGGTCGACGAGCTGGAGCAACCGGTCTTCGCGTGGAAGTAGCGGGGACCGACGAGACGAAAAGCAAAGTCGCACTTCGGTATGCGATGTCATGCCGGCTGATATTCCGTCGGCACAGCGGGATCCGAACGACGCGGGTAGGGTGGCAACGGCCAGACGTGGTGTTGGTAGCGCGAACGAGGATTGTGGGAGGCAGTTGTGGCCCGTAGTGCCGGTGATGACTGGGACATCGTGACGAGCGTGGGGTACACGGCCCTGGCTGTCTGTGCGGCGCGCGCACTCGATGCGGCGCTGGATCCACCGCTGGCCAACGACGAATTCGCCGCCGGTTTCGTGGCGGCCGCTGGTGAACCGAATCTCGCTGCGGCAGTGACCAACACGGACCTCTCCAGCGCGGCGGCGTTCAACGCCCAGTGGGTGGGCGTGCGGACCCGGTTTTTCGACGACTTCTTCACCGACGCCGGGGCACCGCAAGCGGTCATCTTGGCGGCGGGGTTGGATTGCCGCGCTTACCGATTGGCGTGGCCGGCCGGTTCCACGGTTTTCGAGGTCGACCAGCCCCGCGTGATCGAGTTCAAGCACCGGGTTCTCGAACAGCGGGGTGCCGTGCCGACTACGGGGCGGGTTGCCATCGCCGTCGACCTGCGGGAGGACTGGGCGGCCGCGCTGAGTGCGGCGGGCTTCGATCCCGGGCAACCGACGGCGTGGGCGCTGGAGGGCCTGCTGCCGTATCTGCCTGGAGCGGCCCAGGATGCGCTGTTCGAGAAGTTGCACGAGTTGTCGGCGATCGGTAGTCACATCGCCGCCGAGCTGGGGCCCGACCCGGGCGAACTGAAAGAGTGGGCCGACAGCTTTCCCACGATCGACCAGCTCAGCACGCAGCCTCCGATCGCCGAGCTGTGGTACGACGATCCGCGGGTCGACACCAAAGACTGGCTGGGCCAACGGGGTTGGAGCGTCACCGGTGTCGACCTGGTAGCCAAGGCCGCGAACGACTACGGCCGCCCGCTGGAGGGGCTGCCGCCCGCTTTCGATCGGCTGATGCGCGCCAAGTTCTTCACCGCCACGCGCACCCACTGAACCGCTGCGGATCAGTTCTGGCGGTGGCTATCTCGTCGTAGCCGCGCGGCCCGGCCGAGCGCCGCGGCGGTCGCCAGCACCGCCATCACCGTCAGGATGATCGCCGAAATGCGGGCCGACCCGATCACGCTCAACAACATCGGCAAGCCGAAGCCGAGATAGCTCACCGTGTAGAACGCTCCGGTGAGCGCGCCGCGGAGGTGTTGCGGCGCTGCGGCTTCCAGGTCGATCAGGCCCTCGCGCAGCAGTAGTCCGGATGCGCAGCCGAGGACCACCAGCAGCGCCACGCCCAGGCCCAACGAGATGGGCGAGGGGACCGCCGCGGTCACCGCGTAGCCGAGCGCGGCAAGCAGCGCCCCCACCGTGCCGGCCTGCGGACCCCAACGACGTGCCCGGGCGATCAGCTGACTGATCCCGCTGACACCGTTGGCGATCAGTGCCGCCGTCCCCGCCGCCAGCGGTGCCGCCAGGCCGGTGTGCATGCGGGTGGGGATCGTCACGAACGCGAGCGTCGCCGAGGCGAAAACCCACGGCGCCAACGGCAGCGCCCAGCTCAATGCCCGCCAGGTGCCCTGGCCCGCCGGCCGGCCGGAATCGGCCGCCGTCGTCGGCTCCGCTCCGATGGCGCGCTGTGCGGCCAGGACGGTGACGGCGGTTGCCACCACGAGGAGGACGGCGGCGATCAGGAACGAGACCCACACCCCGGCTGCGCCGGCCGAGGCGATCACCCCGGAGGCGAACGGGCCGACTGCGAAGCCGGCGGTCAGCACCGCCCCGGCGACGGCCGCACCCGCGGTCCCCCTCAGGTCCGAGGCCCACGCGGTGCACGAACTGATCACCAGGCCCACACCGACTCCCAGGACCAGCCGGCCGATGAGCAAGGCCCCGGAATGCTGCGAGGCGAGCATCGCGACCGTGGCCAGCAGCGTCGCGACCGACCCGACCCAGGCCACCGATTGGCGCCCCACCACATCCGAGGCGCGACCGCCGATGAGCAGGCCCGGCAGCAGCCCCACCGCGTAGATGCCGAAGATCGCGTCGAGCGTGCCCCTGCCGAGGTGCTGCTGGTCGCTGATCGCCGGGATGAGCCCGGCGAAATGGTTGGCGGCCCAGCCCGTCGCCAGCAGCACGGCCAGCAGCCCGGCAAACAGGACGTTGGTTGCGGTACAGCGACCCCGAGGCTCGGCGCTCGGCAGTGCCGCCCGCTGTCCGTCCGCCACCGAGGCCACCGCTTCCTCCCCTGATCTCGTCATGCGCCGCCAACCTCGATCCAACCAAAGGCGCCGGGGCCGGTATTCCTGCCGATTGCGAATGCAAAGCAGCGTTGTCAACGGCAAAGCGCTGTTGGCGAACGGAACTCGTGCGGTCAGTGGCCCAGCGACGCGACGATCGCGTCCGCCTGCTGGGCGGTCTCGCCCGCGGTGGTGATCTCGAGTTGAGACGAGTCCACGGGCGTGCGGATCTCCGGCGCCCCGATGACCGCCCCGTCCAGGACGAAGGCCGTCTGGGCGCCGACGTGGGCGGACGTATAGCTGCTGAACGCCGCCTGCGAGGGTTGGTCGAGGGCGACCAGCACGCCGTAACCCGCGACGTTCTGGTGCGACTCGGCGTGCGTGGGATGCAGGATCGCGACCTCCGGCCCGAGCGTGTACGCCCGGCTATGGGAAGGGTCACACGCGACCAGCCCGGCGCCCGGCGCGGGCGCGGACGCCGGCTGCTGGCATTCGTAGTCGCCGGCCGGGGCGGGGGCGGATTTGTTCACCTGGCGCACCGAAATCGGATGCAGGGTGTGTGTCGGCGGCTGCGGCGTGGGTGTACCGCCGGTCGTATGTGCTTGGCACGCCGTCAATGCCAGAGCCGTGGCAATGACGGTCCCCGTGCCGACAAAGATTGGACGCATCGCCAGACCAGTTTACGGGGGTTTGAATCACGATCACGGCAAACCTGGCAGACGGTGAACGCGGTTTCTAGGCTGCGCGGGTGGTCTCGACCAATCCGGCCCCGGCGCGCGTGACGCTGCGGGGCATCAACCGCACGTTCGGCGCACACGCCGTGCTGCACCAGGTCGACGTCGACATCGAGCCCGGCGAGGTGGTGGCGCTGCTCGGAGCGTCGGGCAGCGGCAAGTCCACACTGCTGCGGCTCATCGCCGGCCTCGACCGGCCGAGCGACGGGTGGATCGAGATCGACGGTGAGGGCGTCCAGGGCGTCGATCCGCGGTGTGCCGTGGTCTTCCAGGAGCCGCGCCTGCTGCCCTGGCGAACGCTGGCCGCCAACGTCGAGTACGGGCTGCCGGCAGGCACGGTCCGATCGAAAGGCATTGGCGCAGTGAAGCATTGGCTCGATGTCGTCGGGTTGGGCAACTTCGGCGGGCATTACCCCCGACAGGTGTCCGGCGGCATGGCGCAGCGCGCGGGTCTGGCCCGTGCCCTGGCCCGCCGCCCGCGCGTGCTGCTGCTCGACGAGCCACTCGCGGCGCTGGACGCATTGACCCGGCTGCGGATGCAGGACCTGCTCGACGAGGTGCAGCAGGAGGCCGGCACCACCACGGTGCTGGTGACACACGACGTCGACGAGGCGGCGATCCTCGCCGACCGGGTGCTGATCCTGCGCGCCGCAGAAGGGGCAGCCACGGGCGGCGCCCGCATCGCCGCGACATACGACGTCGCGATTCCCAAGCCACGCGATCGCGGCGACACCCGCATCGCCGCGCTGCGCGAGCAACTGTTGGACGAACTCGGCGTCCCCCGACGCAGCAGTCACGGCCTGCGGACCGCCGTCAAGGAGGAAACGAAAGTATGGTGAAAGGCCGTTATCTGACGGTGGTTTCGGTGATCGCCACCCTGGTCGCGGTGTCCGGCTGCGGTTCGAGCGGCGGCACCACGGCGTCGAAGGACATTCACCTGGACTACGCCTACTACAACCCACTGAGCCTGGTGATCCGCGACCAACACCTGCTCGAAAAGCAGGGCTACAACGTCACCTGGGTGCTCTCGCAGGGCAGCAACAAGGCCAACGAGGGACTGCGGTCGAAGGCCCTGGACCTCGGCTCCACCGGCGGCTCGCCCGCGTTGCTGGCGCGGGCGAACGGCACGCCGATCAAGGTCGTCGACGTGTACGCCAGGGGGGAGTGGACGGCGCTGGTGGTCGCCAAGAACTCACCCATCAACTCCGTCGCCGACCTGAAGGGCAAGAAGGTCGCCGTCACCAAGGGCACCGACCCGTATTTCTTCCTGCTGCAATCGCTTGCCACGGCCGGTCTTTCGGCCAGCGACATCGAAATCGTCAACCTCCAGCATGCCGACGGCAAAACCGCGCTGGAGCGCGGCGACGTCGACGCGTGGTCCGGGCTGGACCCGTTCATGGCGGAGACGATTCAGCAAGCGGGCTCCCGCATCATCTACCGCAACCCGGACTTCAATTCCGGCGGCGTCTTGAACGCCCGCGAGGATTTCATCGCCGCCCATCCGGATACGGTCCAGTTGGTGGTCAACACCTATGAGGAGGCCCGGAAGTGGGCAAAGACGCACCCGGCGGAGCTGGCGGCATTGCTGGCCTCGCAGGCGAAGGTACCGTTGAGCGTGGCCCAGGAGGAGCTGACGCGGATGTCAGTGGACACCAGCCCGGTTCCGGGGGATTGGCTGAGCGCGGTGCTGACCAGGGTCGAGCCGCTGGCGGTGGCGGACGGCGACATCAAATCCGACGATGCCGGCCGCAACGCACTGAACACGCTGATCGAGCCGAAGTACGCCCAGCAGGCGCACTGACGAAACCGCCTGGGCCACTGTCGAAGTGGCCGGTGGTGCTGGCCGGGTTGATCGTCCCGCTGCTGCTGCTGGTGGCCTGGCAGCTCGCCACGGCGGTCACCGGGTATTTCTCCCCCAGCCAGCTGCCGCCGCCCGCCGACGTCGTTTCCGCGCTGGGCGGACTGCTTCGGCACGGCGAGCTGTGGACGCACCTGAAGGCGAGCGGCGCGCGCGTTCTGGTCGGTTACCTGGCCGGCGCGGCGGTGGCGCTCGCGCTGGGTTCACTCATCGGGCTGTCGGTCATCGGGCGCAGGTTGCTTGCCCCGACCGTCGCCGCCTTCCGCACCGTGCCCTCGCTGGCGTGGGTCCCGTTGCTGCTCTTGTGGTTTGGCATCGACGAGACACCGAAGATCCTCATGGTCGCCATCGGCGCGTTCTTCCCCGTGTACACGACGACGGCATCGGCGCTCTCCCATGTCGACTCGCAGCTACTGGAGGTGGGCCGGGCCTATGGGCGGCACGGCGCCTCGCTGTTGACGACGGTGATGCTGCCCGCCGCGGCTCCGGCGTTGGTGAACGGGCTGCGATTAGGACTTGCCAACGCCTGGCTGTTCGTGGTGGCGGCCGAGCTGATCGCGTCGTCGAAGGGCCTTGGCTTCCTGCTGATCGACAGCCAAAACAGCGGCCGCACCGACGTGATGCTGCTGGCGATCGTGTTACTGGCCGCGCTGGGCAAGCTCAGCGACGCGCTGTTGGGTGCGGTGGAGGACCGGATGGTGCGCCGGCGTCGCTAGTCAACGGCGTCGACTCCGCAGGAGGTAGGCACCGGTAGTCAACTGCCACAAGGTAATTGAGTAGACGCTGCCGCGCTCCCACGCACCGTCGGGCAGCAGGTTGGCCGTCGCGGTCGTCGAGTTGACCAGCAGCATGAGCAGGCACAGCAGGCCGAGCGCCGCGACCAGTATGGACGCGCGGCGATACCAGTCGCGCGCGCCCACCGATACCACGACCGCGGACCCCGTCGCGATGGCGAGGTTGCCACCGACGATCGCCAGCGCAGCACCCACGCGATGCGCCGGCCCGGCGTGCACCGTTCCTATCACCATGTTGCCCAGTGCGTTCGCGGCGACCAGCGCCAAAAAGATTCGGGCCCGGCGGTTGTCGGGGACACCCACGATGAGCAGTGCGCCGAGCAGGAACAGGATCCCCTGCAAGTAGAACGCCGCATGCATCACGTAGGCCCGCGGAGAGTTCACCCCGAGATCGCTGATGTAGTTGCGCGTGTAGCTGTAGGTGGGAACGAAACCCGCCGCGGCGCATGCCTCCAGGATCAGGTATCCGACGGCCGCCACGATCCAGAGCGCTGCCCCACATTTGGCCAAGGTGTCTGACCTTTCGGCGTAGTCGGCCATTGCCGCGATTTTAGGCGCTGCCCGCGCGGCGATTCGCGACACGGGGCGCGCGCGATTAGGTAGTCCCTCCACTGGCCCGCACAATGACCGAATGCAAACAGCGCGGAAAGTCGCGAATTTCGCGGCTTATCCGTCGGCGTTTGCGCAGGTAATCCGCCGATCGCTGTCGATCACCGCGGTGCTGCTGGCGGTGCTGGGTTGCGGTGCGTGCACGGTCGGCGGCCGTCCCGCACCGGCAACAGGCGCCACCGGCGACTTCAGCGGGCCGATCGAGATCGGCAACGGGCGGCACCTTTATCTCGAATGTCGCGGAAAGGGCAGCCCGACCGTCATTTTGGAATCGGGCTATCACAATTCGGCGGATCCATGGAGCCAACTCGACACCGCCCCGCCGGCGGTAGGTCCAGCCGTGCTGCCCGCTCTGGCCGCCACCCATCGCGTCTGCGCCTATGACCGCCCGGGCACTTTGCGCGCGTCCGACCCGGCGACCATCAGCGACCGCAGTTCCCCGGTCGCGATGCCACGCACCGCGACCGACGTCGTCGGCGATCTGCACGCGTTGCTTGCCGCCGCACGACTGCGGGGTCCCTACCTCCTGGTCGGGCACTCGCTGGGCGGGCTGTTCGCCCGGTTGTACGCCGAGACCTACCCCGACCAGGTGTGCGGTGTGGTGTTCGTCGACGCCTTCGCGGCCGAGATACCGGCCACCCTGGGACCCGACTGGCCCGTCTATCGGCGGCAGCTCGATGGACCACCGCCGCAGTTCGCGGACTCGCCGTGGTTCGAGGAGATCGACATCGACAAGAGCGTCGGGCAGGTCGGTACCGCCGCCTTTCCGCCGATCCCCATCGCCGTGCTGGCCAGGACCGAGCCCTTCCTGATTCCCCCGACCGTCACGCCCGAGCAGGGCGCCAACTTGGAACGGGCCTGGGCGGCGGGCGCTTCGGCACTCGTCGCGCTGCGGCCGCAGACGCCGCGCATCCTCGCGACGGGCAGCGATCACTTCGTCCAGATCCACCAGCCGGACCTGGTGGTGGCCACCGTCGGCCTGGTGAACGCCAGGGCTGTTCCGAGTCGTTGACGCGGTCCAGTCATACTCGGCCGATGGGAGTAATTGGGGGCCTGGGGAACCGGCGATGAACATCACCGTGTTCCTGTCGGTGCTCGCACTCGCCGAGTTCGGCGGGATCATCGCGCTGGGCGTGGTGCTGATCTTGTCGCGCCGGCAATTGCGGGGGGCCAGAGCCGAACTCGAACGCAGCCGCAGGCCAAAGACCAGGCGTCGCACGCGCCCGGGACTCGCGCCCTTCGCGATCCGCACGGCTTTCAAGACGGCCGACTCGCTGATCACCAAAGGCCTTGGCGCCACGGTGCGCAACTCGGTCGAGGATCTCGCGGGCTGGGCGCAGGTGGAACGGCCCGATCTCGCCAGAATGACCGCCAACGGCGATGTCGTGATCGCCTTCTCCGACATCGAGGATTCCACCGCCCGCAACGAGGCCCTGGGCGATCGCGGCTGGGTCAAGCTGCTGGACCGGCACAACAGGCTCATCCGCCGCAACGTCGAGCAGCGCGGCGGCCGCGTGGTGAAGAACCAGGGCGACGGCTTCATGATCGCGTTCGCCGATGCCGAACAGGCCGTGCGGTGCGGCATCGACGTGCAGCGGGATCTACCCGATGACACCGAGGAGGGCGTGCGCGTCCGGATCGGCATCCACATGGGCACGTCGGTCCGGCGCGGCGACGATCTGTTCGGGCGCAATGTCGCCATGGCGGCGCGGATCACCGGACAGGCCGACGGTGGTGAGATCCTGGTCAGCGAATCGGTCCGCGACGCGATCGATGCGCTGCCGGATATCGAACTCAGCGCGCCGATCGAAGTCGAACTCAAAGGTCTTCAGGGCAGCCACAACCTGTACGCGGTCAAGCTGCCGCAGTGAGGCGGTACCGCCGTCAGTGACGCGGACGCAGCACGGGGGTCACCAGTTCGCCTGTGCCCAAATAACTCTCCAGGTTCTGGATCGAGAGCAATGCCATTGCGCGGCGGGTCCGGGCCGTGGCGCTGCCGATGTGCGGGAACAGCACGACGCTTTCCAGATTCCGCAGTGCAACAGGCACATTGGGCTCGTCGGCGAACACGTCGAGCCCAGCCCCGGCCAGGCCGCCACCTTCGAGCAACTCCACCAGCGCGTCCTCGTCCACGACGCTGCCGCGGGCGATGTTGATCAGATAGCCCTCGGGCCCCAGCGCCTCGAGGACGGTGCGGTCGACGAGATGGCGGGCCTTCGGGTCGCCCGTGGTGGCTACGACCAGGACATCGACCGACTCGGCCAGCTCCAGCGGTGACGCCGCATAACGATACGGCGAGCCGTCGATCTGGTGACGGTTGTGATAGGCGATGGCGCAATCGAATCCGAGCAGCCGGGTGGCGATCGCCGAACCGATGCGGCCCAGGCCCAAGATGCCGACCTGCAGGCCGCTGATGTCCCGGCCGTAGGAGAACCGGCCCTCGGTTGCCCAGCGGCCCTCCCGCACGTAGCGATCGGCCGCCCCGAACCGCCGCAGTGTCATCAGGATCAGACCCAGCGCGGTATCGGCAACGCTGTCCGACAGCACATCCGGAGTGTTACTTACCGCGATGCCGCGATGCCGCGCCGCCTCCAGGTCGATCGAATCGACCCCGGCCCCGTAGTTGACGATCGCCTCCAGGTTGGGCAGCGCCGCAATGGTATCCGCGTCGACGACGGACACACCCGAGGTCAACACCACCCGGAAGTCGGCCGCGCGCTCGGCCAGGAACCCGGCGCGCGCGGGACCGTCGGGGAGTTCCGCTATCTCGTACCGCGCGATCAGTTCCTCTTCGAGGGTCGGTTCCAACCGGCCGATCCGCAGCACGTGGGGCATCTTCTCGACCGTCACGCTCGGATCATCCTCCATCTGGCCCCGAACCGCTCGGCGTTGTGCGGGACAATCAGCTCATGGACGTTCCCGGTGCGCGGGCATGGATCGACGAGTGCGAGACCCTGATCAGCCGCCGGGGCCACCGGATCGCGTTCCGGCGCCGCGGGCAGGGGCCCACCGCCGGTGGGAGAAGGCGCTGGCCGCCTGGGACGGGCCCCTGCGCCTGGTGTGGGGACTCGACGATCCGGTGTCAGGGCGCCACGTCCTCGAGCGGGCCGCTGCGGTCCTGCCGCACGCCGAGGTGACGGCGCTCGACGGGCTCGGCCATTACCCGCAATCCGAAGCGCCACAAGCCGTTGCGGACGCGGTGCGCGCACGCCGTTAGAAGAAGGTCCCCGCGTACGGCGCCTCGGACACCGCGAACAGCCGATCGGCCGCATCGACGGCCGCGGGGTCCTCGGCAGCGGCCAGCCCGGCCGCCACGAGGTTGCGCCAGGTGACGCCGCCGAGTAGCACCGCGCCGAGCCCCGCGATCCCGATGCGCAGCCGGCCGCGCCCCCCGGTCACCTCGACCCCGCCGGCCGCGACGGCGTACGTGGCCGAATTGTCCAGCAGCAGCGGATCATTGACGGCGATGGTCACGGGTTCGGCACCCAGGTAGCTGCGGGCCGCCAGCGCCGCCCGGACGTCGACGACGCGCAGCCAGGTTTCGTCGTGCACCGCGGTCACCTTCATCGCCCGCCGATCGACAAGCAACCAGGGCAGCGGGCTGTCCATTGGAAGCATCCAAAACGTCACGCGGTCAACCAGATCCAGCTCGAACAGGAACCGCAGCAGCCCGACATGGGCGTCGACGGTCGGCGCGAAGAAGTCTTCCACGACGATCGTTCGCTGATCGCTGAGGAACCACTTCCCGGTGTCGGTGGGGCGGTAGCGGACGAATCCCGACTCGGATCCCGGTTCGCCGTAGACCGCGACATACCAAGCGCCCGAGGCGGCTTCGGTGCGCATCCGGACGCCCTGCCACCAGGGCGCGGGCCGGTCGATGGTTCCCGCCCGGGACGGGCGATTGGCGTCGTAGATGCCGGGCAAGATGTCCCAGACCTCGGCGGCGGCGAGCAGGCGCACCGGGGCGCCGGTAGCGACGCCGGGACGCAGTGCGGCCCGGGCGGTCTGCACCTCCACGGTCTGCGCCGAACTCGCCACTCCGTAGCCGTACCGCTCGTAGATCGTCGCCTCCGATGCCCGCAGCGAGGCGACGGCCTCCCCGCGCGCGGCGATGTCGCGCAGCTGATCACGGACCAGCTCGGTGGCGATGCCTCTGCGGGTGAACGACGGCAGCACCCCGATGTGCGTGACGGCGGCATGGCCGACCGTCGCCCCGCCGGGCAGGGTCAGTGTGCTTGTCACGGCGTCGGTGGTGCCGACCAGTTGCCCGTCGACGAATGCCCCGACGGTACGGCCGGGATCGAGCAGCGCGGTGATCTGCCCGGGCGGCAGATCGGGTAGCGGTGGAAAGCCCACCATCGCGGTGCGGAACACGTTGAGCGCGGCGATGAGGTCGTCCTCGGTCTCGAGGACGCGGAGCTCGGCGGTCATCAGGTCATCATGGCTCGTCCGCCCGGCGACGCTACGGGCGGCTGACCGGGTGCGGTCCTAGCAGCTACTCGCCGATTCGGCTGTGTCATCCCGAACATGACCGGCAGCAGCAGCAACGCGCCTGACAGCCATGCGACGGTTGGCAGCCACGGCAAGGCGGACGCCACTGCGGGCACCTTGTCGACGTGTGCGGTCACCAGCGCGATCCGCGCCATCGTTGCCAGGGCCACGACGGCGAAGAAGCCGCCGACGGCGGTGCCTTCACTCCCGTTGCGGCCGATCACGAACGCGGCCGCAACAGCACTGACCATCACGGCGCCCCAGGCGCCTCCGCAGATGAACTGCGCGATGCCAAGCGCGACCACGTTGGTGGCCTCCGCAGCGACCCAGGCCGACCCGGCGCCCACCAAACCTCCCAGCAGCGCGGTGACGAGGCCACCAAGACGCTTCACCAAGAGGGATGCCAGCGGCATCAGCAGCGTGAACCCGAACCAGAACAACGACAACAGAAAGGGAAGTTGTTCTGGCCGTGCATATTTAGCGAAGAGCGCCTGGGTATTGATCGCGGAATGTGCCTGAAATCCGATCTGCAGCAGCAAAACCGCGGCGAGGAACACCAGAAGAGTCACAGGTCGAGCTGCGCTGGGCGGATCTTTCTCGGGCGGGGCGGCGCGCTCGAGCGTCTTCTCCGCCCAGATGACCGTCGCGGTCACCGCTAGAACGGAAAGCGCTGCCGCGCCAAAGAGTATGCGCGGGTCGTCGGCCGTGATCCGTCCGGCAAGGAATGGCGTCGACGCGGTGGCCAGGCCCGCGCCGACGACGAACAGCGATCCCACCCAGGGTTGCCGACCGGCCGGCGTGTAGCGGCCGAGCAGCGCCAGCGGCGGCGCGCGCAGGGCCGAGGAGGTGAGTGCCCACACGACGATCAACGACACGAATATGCCGGCGCCGAATCGCGTGACGAAGGGCAGCAACAGGAACGCCAGCGCGGATACCGCTGTCACCCCGACGACGACCCTGCCCACCCGGCCGACCACCCTGGCCACCCGGTCGACGGCGACGCCGGTGGCCCAGTCGCACAGGGCGAAGACCAGTTGGTCGAGTACCAGAAGCCATCCGACCATGCCGCGGTCGATCCCGGCCTGCGCCGCGAGTTGCGGCAGGTAGATAACGTAGCCGACCCACGTCAACCCGAAGACGAGTTGCAGCAGACCGAAATACAGCCCGACTCTGGTTGACACCGCGCGCGCCATCACATCACCCTTCCCGCGCTGACTTATCTCCGAAAGGGGTTCGTAGCCGCAGTGCCGGCGGACGGCTAGGGGCCGCTCACCGGATAGGCAGGCGGGTCAGCGCGCGGGAGATCACCAGGCGCTGGATCTCGCTGGTGCCCTCGAAGATCGTGAAAATCTTTGCGTCGCGGTGCATGCGCTCCACCGGGTAGTCCCGGGTATAGCCGTTGCCGCCGAGGATCTGGATCGCCTCGTCGGTGACGTATACCGCGGTCTCGCTGGCCACCAGCTTGGCCATCGAACCCTCCGCCGAATCGAAGGTCTGGTTGTTGCGCGCCATCCAGCCGGCCCGCCACACCAGCAGGCGGGCGGCGTCGATCCGGCTCTTCATGTCTGCCAGCTTGAATGCGACGGCCTGGAATTCGCCGATCTTGCGGCCGAATTGCTCTCGCTGCGTGGCGTATTCGAGCGCGTATTCGTAGGCCGCCCGCGCCACACCGACGGCCATCGCGCCGACGGTCGGGCGGGTTCGCTCGAACGTCTTCATCGCGGCCTGGCCACCGGCGGAGGCGCCGGACTTCACCCTGGCAATGCGCGCCTCGAACTTCTCGCGGCCGCCCAGGATGCAGTCCTCGGGCAGCCGGACGTTGTCCAGGACTACCTCGGCGGTGTGCGAGGCGCGGATGCCGTGCTTCTTGAATTTCTGGCCCTGCGATAGCCCCTTGGTTTCCGGCGGGATGACGAACGAAACCTGGCCGCGCGTACCGAGTTCGGGGTAGACGGAGGCCACCACGATGTGCACGTTGGCGATCCCGCCGTTGGTGGCCCAGGTCTTGGTGCCGTTGAGCACCCATTCCTTGGCCGCCTCGTCGTAACGCGCGCGGGTGCGGATGGCGCCCACGTCGGATCCCGCGTCGGGCTCCGAGGAGCAGAACGCGCCGAGCTTCGGGTCGCCGGGTGTCCCGAACATCTCGGGTAAATACTGGCCCAGCTGTTCGGGGGTTCCGTTGCCCGCCAACGCGGCCGCCGCCAGCCCGGTGCCCATGATGGACAGTGCGATGCCGGCGTCACCCCAGAACATCTCCTCGAATGCGGCCAGCATGCCCAGCCCGGTCGGCTCGGCGGCCTGCTGCGCGAAGAAGTCGGGGGAGTACAGCCCGACCTTGGCCGCCTCCTGGATCACGGGCCACGGAGTTTCCTCGCGCTCATCCCATTCGGCAGCGGCCGGCCGGATGACCTCGGCCGCGAATTGGTGCACCCAATCGCGGACCTCGATCACGTCGTCGCTCAGTTCCAGTGAAAACGTCATGTTCAGCTCCTGAATTTACTTGGTAGTCAAGGGGTTCGGGGGTTCGTGTATTGGGCGAGGACGCTCAGCGTTTGGCTGACCCACGCCTCGAAGTAGCGCTCGCCGTCGATGTTGCCCGGCATGCGTCCGGTCAGCGCCTGCAACGTCGGCGCGTAGGAAAGCGACCCGATCGCCACGGCCGCGGCCGCCTCGGGATCGGGGATGCTGGTGCGCCCGGACCGGTTGGAGGCCACCAGCTCGTCGGTGAATCGCTGATAGGCGTTGTCGGTGATGACCTGCCAGGTCTTCTCGTCGAGGTCGCCGACCTCGTCGGGTTCACGCAGCATCACTTTGAGCACCTCCTCGCTTTCGACGAGGTTGCTCCAGATCAGCTGACCCGCCGTGCGGACCGCGCGCTCGACGCTGCCCGGTTCGCCGGCGTCGTACTGCTCGCGCGCGGCGACGATGCTGCCGATCCGGTGCGCGACGGCCGCCTCCAGCAGCTCACGCTTCGACGCGAAGTGTTTGTACAGCGCGCCAGAACCCGGCGCGAGACCGGACGCCCGCTGGATGTCAGCCACCGACGTCGCCGCGTAGCCCTTTGCGGCGAACAGCTTCAGTGCCTCGGCCAGCAGCCGATCGCGTCCCGAGACGGACATGGTGAGAGAGTACTCACTCACTGCCTGCGGTGGCAAATCGGACGTGGATTAAGGTTTTCGGGCGGGTACGTGTGCGGCCCCGTCCCCGGTGGTAGCCGGAGGGGGTCGGATGCGCGATGCTGAGACCCAGCTCGCGGAGCCCGGTGGCAAACCGGAAACCCGCCGGCAGGACGACGGAAGGAACGCAGTGAACGAAGAGCAGCGCAACATAATGGCGTCCGGCCGTGGCTTCATCGCCGCGCTGGACCAAAGTGGCGGCAGCTCGCCGAAGGCCCTGAAGCTGTACGGGATCGAAGAGGACGCCTACGACGGCGACGAGCAGATGTTCGACCTCATCCACGAGATGCGCGCGCGCCTGATCACGGCCCCGAGCTTCACCGGCGACAAGGTGATCGCCACCATCCTGTTCGAGCAGACGATGGATCGGACCATCAACGGTGAGGACTCCGCGGCCTTCTTGTGGAAGCAGAAGCACATCGTGCCGTTCGTGAAGGTCGACCAGGGGCTCGGCGACGCCGAAAACGGCGTGCAGCTGATGAAGCCCATGACCAAGCTCGACGCACTGCTGGATCGGGCCGTGGACAAGGGCATCTTCGGAACCAAGATGCGTTCGTTCATCCAGGAGCCGAACGAGAGCGGCATCAAGGCCATCGTCGACCAGCAGTTCGAGTTCGCGGACAAGATCGCCGCGCGCGGGCTGATGCCGATCATCGAGCCCGAGGTCAGCATCAAGAGCCCCGACAAGCCAAAGGCGGACAGCCTGCTGGTGTCGGCGCTGACCGCGAAGCTCGACGGGCTGCCCGGCGACGGTCAGGTCATGCTGAAGCTGACCCTGCCGGACGAGGACAACCTCTACGCGTCGTTGATCGACCACCCGCGGGTGTTGCGGGTCGTCGCCCTGTCCGGCGGCTACAGCATGATGGAGAGCTGCACGATCCTGAGCCGCAACCACGGCCTGATCGCCAGCTTCTCGCGGGCGCTGACCGAGGGACTGACCGCCCAGCAGAGCGAGGCGGAGTTCGACGAGAAGCTCGGGACCAATATCAAGGAGATCTACGCGGCCTCGATCACCTAGCGGCCCGGCGATCGCGTCCGGTCACCGCGAGGGGGTTCGGTGAATTCCATTGCGGCACTCGGCATTAAGGGAGTCGCCTGGTGATCATTGTCGTCGGCGCGGGCATATGCGGGCTTGCGGCCGCCTACGAATTGGCCCGGCGCGGCGAGGACGTGGCGGTGTTCGAGCGCGGTGAGCCGTACTCCGAACTGTCCGCGGGCTTGGCGCGCATCTTCCGCATCGTCCATCAGCGCGCCGAGCTTTGCGGGCTGGCCATCCGGGCGCGCGCCGGCTGGCGGCGCTGGGAGAGCGAGCTCGGCGGCGGGCGCCTGCTCGGTTCCGAAGGCTTTGTCGCGGCGGCCCCATCCGAGGCGACGGCGACGGCGATGACCGAGGCCGGCGCCGAGTTCTCCTGGCTTGACCGCCCCGGCGTCGAGGCCCGGATCCCCTTCGTCGCCGCTGGTGGGAGACCGCGATCTTCGATCCCATCGGTGGCAGCCTGCGCATCCGGCGTGCGCTGGCCGCCGTGGCGGCCCGGGTCGAGATCCGGCGTGGCCGGGTCGTCTCGCTCGGTGACGACGGCTCGGTCCGGCTGGCGGACGGGACGGTCACCCGCGCCGAGCAAGTCCTGGTCTGTGTGGGAGCCCAGACGCCGGAACTGCTGGGGCCGGTCGACGTCGAGTTCGTCCCGCACACCCGCTTCACCTATCAGGGCGCCGACGCCACCGGCGCCGCTTGCCTGGCGGCGCCCGAGGGTTATGGCCTGCCACTGGGCAGTACCGGACGTTGGGCGTTCGGTCAGGAGATCCCGGATCCGGCCGGCGTTCGCGCGTTGTTCCCGTCGTTGTCCCCGGTGGGCCAGGTGGACTGCGTCTCGGTACACGCTCCGTGGCTGGACGCCGGCGGTGACGGGTGGATGGTGTGGCGCCGCGGTCGGGTCGTTGCCCTCGTCGGGAACAACCTGATGAAGTTCGGCCCCTTGCTCGGGGAACTGCTCGCGCAGGCCGCGCTCACCGAGGGGCTGCCCGACGAATTGACCCTCGGTGATGCGCGGCGGTGAGCGATGAATGGGCCATGATGGTCGCGAAGAAGCAGTAGTCCACCAGGGGAGCCCAACATTCGCGCGTTGAGAAAAATCCGGCTGCCGATGCGGGTACTGTCGCTGCGCACCATCGTCCTCGTCGCGCAGCTAGGTGTGATTGCCCTGGTCGTCACCCTGGGTGTCTGGGTGTGGGTCGGCGTCACCAACGACCAATACAGCCAGCTCGACCGCCGCCTGGACTCGGTGAGCAGCCTGGGTGACATCAACACGCTGCTCACCAGCCCGCAGCAGACCAACGGCGATCGACCCTCGCCGGACGGCAACGTGGTGCGGACCGCGCGGGTCGGGGGCGTGACGGTGTCGGTGCCCAGCAACGTCGTGGTGCCCAAACTCGACGACGGCTACGCGAATACGACGATCAACGGCGTGCAGTACCGCGTCCGGACCTTCTCCGCCGGCCCGGCGTCTATCGCCCTGGCCGCGCCGCTGGCCGAGGCGCAGCACCGGATCAACGAACTGCACCTGCGCGTCCTGTTGATCTGCGGCGGCGTCATCACCGGCACCATCCTGGTCGGCTGGGTGATCTCACTGATCATGGTCAATCCGTTCCTGCTGCTGGCCCGGCAGGCCCGTCTCATCAGCGCCCAGTCCAGCCCCGACGAGGTTCAGGTCCGCGGCGTGCGTGAGGCAGTCGAGATCGCCGAAGCCGTCGAGGACATGCTGGATCGCATCGGCAAGGAGCAACAGCGCACCACCGCCGCGCTCGAATCGGCGCGCGACTTCGCGGCCGTCGCCTCGCACGAGCTGCGCACCCCGCTGACCGCCATGCGGACCAACCTGGAGGTGCTGTCCACGCTGGAGCTCGGCCCCGAGCAACGCCAGGAAGTGATCGGCGACGTCATCCGGACCCAGAGCCGCATCGAGGCGACGCTCACCGCGCTCGAGAGGCTGGCCCAGGGGGAACTGACGACCATCGACGACTTCGTCCCGTTCGACATCACCGAGCTGCTGGACCGCGCCGCCCACGACGCGCCGCGTACCTACCCGAACGCGGTGGTGTCGCTGGTGCCCTCGCCGACGGTGTTGATGATCGGGCTGCCGACGGGTCTGCGGCTGGTGATCGACAACGCCATCGCCAACGCCGTCAAGCACGGCGGGGCCACCAAGATTCAGCTCACCGTCAGCAGCTCCAGCGAGGGCGTCGAAATCGCGATCGACGACAACGGAACCGGTGTACCCGAAGAGGAACGCACCGCGGTCTTCGCCCGCTTCTCACGCGGCTCGACTGCGTCGCGGTCGGGTTCGGGCCTGGGGCTCGCGCTCGTGGCCCAGCAGGCCGAATTGCACGGTGGCAGTGCTTCCCTGCATGCCAGCCCGCTGGGCGGCACCCGGTTGCTGCTCAAGTTGGCCGGCGATGGGCGCGGACCGATCTGATCGAAAGATCTTGTAGATCAACGGCTTTGCCGTTATACCGCCGTCACGCACGCGTAACATATGGCCGTTGATAAGATTTGCGTTCCCTATGCAGGCGGCCCGCCAGGTTGACCCGTGTCCGGCCGCCCACCTACCTTCGAACGCAACAGCCAGGTGTGCCCAGCCGGACAACGGAGTTGGTGGATCGCGTAATCGTCTGTGCTGTACCGGATAGACCACTACCGCTGGTCGCGGGTGGTGAAACATGCCCGGTTTTCCAGACCTATGGAGGGGTCGATGCAGCACACAGCACACGCCGACGGTCCAGCTGCCGACTGTCCGGCTTCGCGGATGGACCGACTGCGCGCGGCGATGCGCTACGACCTGTCGGCGTCGCTGGTGGTCTTCCTGGTCGCGCTCCCGTTGTCGCTGGGAATTGCGATCGCCTCGGACGCACCGGTGCTCGCCGGCCTGATCGCCGCGATCGTCGGCGGCGTCGTCGGTGGCGCCATCGGCGGGTCGCCGCTGCAGGTCAGTGGTCCGGCGGCCGGGCTGACCGTGGTCGTCGCCGACCTCATTGGCGAATTCGGCTGGGAGATAACCTGTTTCATCACCGTTGCCGCGGGGGTCATGCAGCTGCTGTTGGGGCTCAGCCGTGTTGCGCGCGCCGCGCTCGCGATCTCGCCGGTCGTCGTCCACGCGATGCTGGCCGGGATCGGCATCACGATCGCCCTGCAGCAGGTTCACGTGCTGCTGGGCGGGGAGTCGAAAAGTTCGTCGTGGGACAACGTCGTCGGCCTGCCCGCGCAGGTCGTCGGCGCCCACCGGCCGGGGCTGGCCCTGGGCCTGCTCGTGATCGCGATCCTGGTGGCCTGGCGCTGGGCCCCGGCCAAGGTGGCCGCCATCCCCGGGCCGCTGGTCGCCATCGTGCTGGTAACGGTTGTCTCGCTGGTCTTTCCGTTCCGGGTGTCCCGTATCGAGCTGGACGGGTCGGTGCTCGAGGCGCTGCAGTTGCCGGCGATTCCGCACGGAAACTGGGGTGCCGTGGTCCTCGGCATCATCACCGTCACGCTCATCACCAGCGTGCAGAGCCTGCTGACCGCGGTCTCGATCGACCGTTTGCACCACGGTCCGCGCACCGACTTCAATCGTGAGCTGATCGGTCAGGGTGCCTCAAACATCGTGTCGGGGGCCATCGGCGGCCTGCCGATCGCCGGCGTCATCGTCCGCAGCGCGGCCAACGTCAACGCGGGAGCGAAAACTCGCGCCTCGACGATCATGCACGGCCTATGGATCCTGGTCTTCGCCCTGCCGTTCGCGGAGCTGGTGGAGCAGATACCGACCGCCGCGCTCGCCGGCCTGCTCATCGTGATCGGCATACAACTGCTCCAGCCCGCTCACATCGAAACCGCTTTGAAGACAGGAGATTTGGCCGTCTACCTGATCACTGTGGTCGGGGTCGTCTTCCTCAACCTGCTGCACGGTGTGATGATCGGCCTCGCGGTGGCCATCGCACTGACCGGGTGGCGGGTGATACGCGCCAAGGTGGAGGCCACGCCGGTCGGTGACGAATGGCGGGTGGACGTCGAGGGGGCCTGCACGTTCCTGGCGTTGCCGCGATTGACGCGCGTGTTGGCCTCGGTTCCCGAACGCACCACCGTCACCGTCCACCTGCTGGTGAACTACCTGGATCACGCTGCGCATCAGGCGATTAACGATTGGCAGCGCCAGCATCGCGCGACCGGCGGGACGGTCGAGATCCACGGCGCCGCGGAGGTGGGCGGGATTACGCGCCGTGCCGACCACGAGCCGGCTAAGTCGAGCCACCTGACGCTGGTCGAGGCCAACGCACCATCCTGAACTCGAACCCGTCGGCTCGGATGACCGGGGTAGGGCCTCTTGCATTCACCTGGACTTAGGGTACCCTAACTCCAGGCACTAGCAAGGAGGTCTGATGCCGACAACCTGGGTCGACGCGCTGCTACACAAGGCGCGCGAGAAGGGCGCCTCTCCCTACCCGCATCAGGCGGCGTTCTTCCTGAATAACCCTGTGCGCCGGGCGTTGTCCAAGCCGGGGCGGATCGTCGACGGCATCGGCCTCACCGGGACCGAACGCGTGCTGGAGGTCGGACCGGGGCCGGGCTTCTACAGCGTCGAGATCGCGCGGCGCCTCACCTACGGGCGACTCGACCTGTTCGACCTGCAGCCCGAGATGCTGCAGAAGGCCCGGCGGCAACTCGAGCAGGCCGGCTTCCATGACGTCGGCTTCACTGCGGGCCAGGCCGCCGAGGGATTCCCGTTCCCGGACAACACGTTTGATGCGGCATTTCTCGCCGCGGTGATCGGTGAGGTTCCGGACCAGCGGGCCTGCGTCCGATCGCTGGGCCGCATCTTGAAACCGGGCGGGCAGCTGGTGTTCGCCGAAGCGTTTCCCGACCCCGACCGGATCAGCGTTGCGCAGTTGCGTGACCTCGCCGAGCCGGAGAATTTCGAGTTCGTCGACGCGACCGGGAATCGCTGGCGTGACTTCGTGCGGTTCCGTAAGGCCGCATCAAACTAGTTCGAGCTCAGGCTCTTTCGTCGGCACCACCGTCGCTTTGCGCGGAAGCCCGCGCGGCCACCAGAACCACCGGCCCAGCAGCGCCACCAGCGACGGCACCACGAACGCCCGCACCACGAGGGTGTCGATCAGGAGGCCGACGGCGATCGTGGTGCCGATCTGGGCGATGCTCAGCACGCTGCTGCACAACAGGGCCAGCATGGTGAGCCCGAACACGATGCCCGCGGTGGTCACCACGCCGCCGGTGCCGCCGAACGCGCGGACGATGCCCGTTCGCAGGCCTGCGGTCGCCGCCTCCTGCTTGATGCGTAAGGCGAGCAGCAGGTTGTAGTCGGCGCCCACGGCGATCAGCGCGATGAATGCGATCGGCGCTGTTGCCCAGTGCAATTCCTGATGCAACAGGTCTTGCCAGATCAGTACGCTCATGCCCAACGCCGACGCGTACGAAGCGACGACGGTGCCCACGACTACCAGCCCGGCGACCGGACTGCGCAGCATGCCCGTGACGATGACGAAGATGAGCACCAGCGCCGCGCCCACCAACAACGTCTCGTCGCGGGCGACGAACCGCTGCAGGTCGGCGGTCACCGGCCCGACGCCGGCCAGGTCGACGGCGGTCGGCGCCAGCGTGCCCTCCTTGGTGGCCTCCTTGATGGCGGCGCGGACCTGATGCTCCCGGTGGGCCCCGTCGTCGCCCCATTCCGAACCGTCGCCGTACACCAGCAGGTAGGTGGCGCGGCCGTTGGCCGAAATCAGCTGGCGCAGAACCTCGGTGTAGCGCGGGTCGCTGAATGCCCGCTGCGGCAGGTAGAAGCCGGATGCGGCGCTGCCCTGGAATTGGGTATCGATCTCCGTCAAGTAGTCGGTCAGCTGGTGCAGCTGCGGCCCGAGGGACTGCGTGAGGCCGAGAAGATCATGCGTGGCCGAGCGAGCCTGTCCCAGAGCGTCTTTCATCGACGCCACGGACTTCGGTAGCCGGGCAAGGGCGGCGGCGGCCGTGGTAGACCCGCCGGTGAGTTTCGCGGCGCCGTCGCCGAGCTCGGTCGAACTCTGCACCAGGCTGTCCACGGGCTGCAGCACGCGATCCACCGTCGAGCACAACGGATTGGCCGCGCAGTCGGGGGTGCGGCCGACGAAGTCGCGCAGCGGGGTCAGGTAGCCCGACACCGTGGTGACGGTATGTTGCAGGCCGGTCATGCCGGTGCGCATGTCGCTCGCGGCCGACGACATGTCCGCGAGACCCGCGCTGCCGCCGAGCAATCCACTGCCGAGGCTGTCCACCGCCGCCTCGGCCTGCGCCAGCGCGTTGTCCAGCTCCGCGACCCGGGCGAGCCGTTGATTCAGCGAATCGATGGTGTCCCCGAACCGGTGGCCCAGCACACCGGCCTGGTAGGTGAGCGTGGCCTCGTCGGGCACCTTGCCGTCCGGACGGCTGGCCGACTGCACGCTGCGTACGCCCGGAATTGCCATGAGCTGTCGGGTCATTCGCTCGATCGCGATCATCCCCGCCGGGTTGCGCAGATCGTGGTCGGACTGGACGGTGACGATGTCGGGCAGCAGTGCGTTAGCCGGCAGGTGCCGATCGACGGCCGCGTAGCCGCGGCTGGACTCGGCCGACGCCGGGGTCGCCGCGGGTTCGTTCCACCCGACCCGGATGCCGGCCAGCGGCAGCGCCGCCAGCAATGTCAACCCGCCCGCGGTGACCAGGATGGGCCCGGGCCAGCGCGCGACCGCCGCACCGACCCGGCGCCACCGCCGCGCCGTCGTCGAGGGCCGCGGCTCGAGGTATCCTCGGCGCACCGCCAGACCCATGAGCGCGGGTGTCAGCAGCAGCGCCGCCAGCATGGTCACGAAAATGCCTATGGCAGAGGGGATTCCGGCGCTGCGGAACATGCCCACCTTGGCGAAGCCCAGGCAGGCTAGCGCCGCCGACACGGTTAGCGCCGAACCGATTACCACCGGCGCGACCGCGCGATAGGCGTCGGACAGCGCCCGATCCGGTGGCAGGCCGCGGCGGCGACCCTCGTGGTATCGCCCGACGAGAAAGATCGCGTAGTCGGTGCCCGCGCCCAGCGTCATCGCCGCCATGAGCGCCACCGAGAACAGCGACACCTCGACCACGCCGGACTGCCCGAGCGCGGCGACGGTGGCCCGCGCCACCGCCAGGGCCAGACCGACCGACGTCAACGGGATCGCCGCGGCGATCGGCGATCGGTACACCACCAGAAGCAGCAGCAGGATCAGCCCGATGGTGGCCGCGGTGATCCCGAGCATCTGCCGGTCGATCGCGGCGAATTCGTCGACGATGGTGGCGCCGGGTCCGGTGACGTCGACATGCAGGCCCGCCGGCGCGGGGATGCGCGTGATGACGTTGCGCACCGCGTTGACCGACTCGCGCGCCTGCGAGGTGCCCAGCATGCCGGCCAGCCGCACCATCACCTTGACGACCTTCCTGTCGGGACTCTGCGCGCCCGCGGCCGTGGCGGGTTGCGACCACAGGTCCGAGACCGCGTAGACGTGGCGGCGGTCCGAGGCGAGCGCCGCCGTCAACGCGTCGTAGAACTGGCGGTCGCGTGGGCCCATCCGCTGGTCGCTTTCCAGCACCACGTAGACGAAGTTGTTGGTGGGCGTCTGGCCGAACAGCTGCGCCGCCCGGGTCGCCGCGATGGAGCTCGGCGCGTCGGCGGGCATGAAGGATCGGGTGTGGGCGTCGATGACGCGTTCCAGTTGCGGCACCGCGACGTTCCCGAGGGCGGCCGCCAGCACCCAGAGGCCGATGATCAGGATTGCGTACCGGCCGGTCAGCAGCCGGAACAGTCGATCCCCCCATAAATTCATGGTTCGACGCTACGAAGACGGGCCGGTGCCGCGCGTCGTGCCGAAGTTCGGTCTTGCCCTCCTACCACGGGCGGAGGCCAATCCCGACCTCGGCATGATGTGACCTGGTTGCGGGCTCTTTTAGGATTGGCTGATGTTGCGTGCCGTCAGCGGTTACCTGCGGGAACGGCTACGCCGAAAACGCGAGATGATTCCGGTGGGCATCACCTGGACATCCTTCATCGCCGTCGACGCGATCGAGTTCGGCGGCTGGGTCATCGCAATAGTGCAGCGACCGGCCGCGGACCTGCCCGTCGGTCTGGCCGGGTTCGCGATGTCCACCACACCGATGCTGTTGTTCTTCTTCTTCAACATGAAGCTCAGCCCGACGGTGATATGGGCGGCCTGGTCGACGGCGACGGCCATGATGTTGTTCGGCACGTCGACGCCCGTGCATACCGATTTCGCACCGGTGCTGCTGGTGCTCATGGTGCTCGCTGTCGCGGCATTGAGTTCCGTCGCGGGCGGCTTGGCGGCGGCCGTGTCTGCGGTCGCGTTGCTGCTCGCCGCATCCGCGCTGCATCGCCTCGATGCGGTGGCGCTCTACCTATGTTTTGTGGGGGCGGCCTGGCTGCTCGGCTACGTGATGCGCTCCCAACGGTTGCTGATGGCGAAACAAATCGAGGCGCAGGAAATGCTGTCCGAGCACGCCGCCGCCGACGAGCGGCGGCGCATCGCGCGGGAAGTGCATGACGTGATCGCGCACTCGCTGTCGGTCACGCTGCTCCACGTGACGGGTGCGCGGCGGGGCCTGCAGCAGGACCGCGATGTCGACGACGCGATCGAGGCGCTGGAGCAGGCCGAGCAACTCGGTCGCCAGGCGATGGCTGACATCCGTCGCACCGTCGGGTTGCTCGACCGCGGGCCGATGAAGACCACGCCGGAGCCGGCCGTCCACGACATCGGCATTTTGGTCAAGGATTTTGAGCGGGCCGGGCTGGCCGTGACGCTGCGCATCGAAGGGCCCACCGAGCGCGTTTCGGGGGTGCTGGGCCTGGCGCTCTACCGGATCGCCCAGGAGTCGCTGGCCAACATCGCCAAACACGCACCCGACTCGAAGGCGGCCGTGGTGCTAGAGGTTTCAGCAAATTCGGCGAAGCTCGCCATCACCAACCAGCTGCCCGCCGCCGTATCGGCCGCGCAATCGTCGGAAGGCCGCGGCCTGCGCGGCATGCGCCAGCGGGTGGAGCTGCTCGGGGGCGCGATCAACGCCGGCCCGACGGATGCCGGGTGGGCGGTGCAGGCGGACGTGCCGCTGCACGAGGGCGACGCCAGTTGGCGGCCGTGGTGGTGCAAACAATGACCGACGACGCACCCGAGATCGCCGTGCTGCTGGTCGACGACCAGGATCTGGTGCGCTCCGGGCTGCGCCGAATCCTGCGCCGCAAGGACGGTTTCACCGTGGTCGCCGAGTGTTCGGACGGCGACGAGGTGCCCGCGGCCGTGGCCGAACACCGACCCGACGTCGTGGTGATGGATCTGCGGATGCGACGGGTCGACGGGATCGAGGCGACGCGGCGGCTGGCCGGCGGGCCGCCGGTGCTCGCGTTGACGACGTTCAACGAGGACGACTTGCTCTCCGGCGCGCTGCGGGCCGGTGCCGCCGGCTTCGTGCTCAAGGACTCGTCGGCCGAGGAGCTGATCCGCGCGGTGCGCGCGGTCGCCAGGGGCGACAGCTACCTCGACCCGGCGGTCACCTCGCGGGTTCTCACCACCTACCGCAAGGCCGCCAACGGCCCACGCGGCAACGACATCGCCGAGCTGACGACCCGCGAACTCGACGTGCTCACCCTGATCGGAAAAGGTTTGTCCAACACCGAGATCGCCGCGGAGCTCTGCATCTCGGGAGTGACAGTCAAGAGCCACATCGGCCGGATTTTCGGAAAGCTCGACCTGCGCGACCGCGCCGCAGCCATCGTCTACGCCTACGACAACGGCATCGTCGCGCCGCGTTGACGACCTACAGCGGCGGGGTCTGGTCGGTCAGGTTCAGCATCAGATAGGCGATGCAGAACAAGAAGTTCAACACCAACAGGATCAAGCCGGCAAATAATGCCGAGCGGGTGCCCTTGCGCTGCAGCCGCTTGAATCTCGCGCTGCGCTGATCGCGCTCCATCTGCATTGCTATCAGGGCGAAATGGATATCCGTGGCTTCGTTTTCGGTGCACGGCATGCCCGCGAGCATCTGTTGAAGGCGGACCGGTGGGGCTTGGATTCCGACGCGAGCAAAGCTACGGCTCATTCGCCGTGCCCGCCGCTGGCCGAGAATCTCATATCGCGTGTGAACTTGGTGCGAGAGTCGTCCTCGCTCTTCGCCAAGGGGGTTCGAAGCGGCCGTCACAAGCGGGAGTCTAGACCCATTCGGGGGCGCAGCGCGCGATTACTTTGGCCCAATGTGATGCGGGGTTTGCGGTGCTGGTCAAGGGGTCTCGGCACCGCCGCTGATCCGCTCGGATGCGGGTAGGTCGAGGTAGCGCTCGAGGTTGCGATGCATGTTGATCACCCGGCGTTCCTCACCCGAAAGCGCGAGGTGGGTGAAGCCCGGCTGGTGCATGCCCCGCTGCAGGCCGGCGAGCACTCGAATGTCTTGGGTCAGTACCACGCCCGGCTCGGACTGGTCGGCGGGCACGCGAACGTCGGTCGGCTTGTTGCGGGGCGCATCCGGCGCCACCCGCGTCATCAAGAACATCACCAGCTCGCCGTGATCGGGGTCCGCGCCCGGGCGCGAGCACATGATCGTCAGGTGGTCGGCGTTGGTCAGCAGCGTCATGTTCGGGAACACGTTGTACTGGTGCAGGCGCGTCACCCGATCGGTGTCGGCCCAGTCGAGATTCACGCCGCGGGAGGCCGCGAATTGGCGGGTGCGCGCGGCGATCAGTTCCTGGACGGTCTGCCCGGGCTCGAGTTCGTCGGCGGGGAAGGGCGTGCCCTCGGCCGCGCCCATGAGCGCGCCCTGGGTGTATACGTAAGCGTCCCAGACCTCTTCGTCGCTCAGCGAGCCCTCGAAGCGAGGGCTTTGCACGCCATAGGGCTGGTCGGATTTACCCGTATGGCCCCAGATCTGTTGCGGCGCATGGATATCGTCGATGCAGCGCAGTAACTCCGGATGCAGCGTCTGAATGTGGTAGGTCTCGCTGTAGCCGTCGGCGATCGTCTTCCAGTTTGCCTCGACGTCGACCGTCAGCGTGGCATAGCACCGGAAATCTTCCAGATGACACCACGCGATGTCATCGGGTATTGCCTCCAGGTACTCGAGCAACGGCATCGCGTCCAGATCGAGATTGACGAACACGAGTCCCGCCCAGCAGTCGACTCTAGCCGGTAGCAAAGGAAATTCGGACATGTGCAACGCGCCGAAGCCCTTGCGGTTGGGCACCCGCTTGAGCGCCCCGGCCAGGTCCCACGTCCAGCCGTGATAGCCGCACTTGAGCTCGCTGAGCCCGGAGCCCGAGCCCTGGCACAGCGAGTTGCCGCGATGCCGGCAGACATTCTGGAAGGCGCGCAGCACGCCGTCGTCGCCGCGCACGATCAGTACCCCGTACTGGCCGCAGCGGTATTCGAAGTAGTCGCCCGGTTCGGCGACATGGTCGACCATGCAGGCGACCTGCCACACTTTCGGCCACATGCGTTCGGCCTCGAGCGCGGCGAACGCCGGGGAGTAATACCGTTCGGCCGGAACCAGAGTGGGGCTCGGCGGCGGGGTGCCGATGGCATCCCCGTCGCGGGTGCGTGCCGGATTGCCGGCAGCCGCTTTCACCGGTGGAGCCGTCAGCGCGCTCCCCGGACCAGGCGACCGGGCCGGGCGCCGGTGTCGACGTCCTTGCGACGGGTCACGGCTCCGCTGACGATGGTCGCCGCGTATCCGCTGGCGCCTTGCAGAATCCGGTTCCCGCCGGCCGGCAGGTCGAACGCCATCGCCGCCGGGTGCAGGGTCAACGCGTTCATGTCGATCACGTTGATGTCGGCCTTCTTGCCGCGCTCGATGGTGCCGCGATCGGTGAGACCGAACAGGTGGGCGGTATCGCGGGATTGCTTGCGGATGACGTACTCCAGCGACAGCTTGTCGCCCCGGTGCCGGTCCCGCGCCCAGTGCGTGAGCAGGAACGTGGGATAGGAAGCGTCACAGATCATTCCGCAGTGGGCGCCGCCGTCGGACAGGCCGAGCACGCCGGCGGGGTGCAAGATCATCTCACGGATCGCGTCGTGGTTGCCCTCGGCGTAGTTGAACAGCGGCAGCATCAGCATGGCGGTCGCGTCCTGCTCGAGCATCAGGTCGTACAGGGTCGACAACGGGTCCTCGCCGCGGGCCTTGGCGATGGCCGCGACGGTGCGATCCGGGGTGGGCTCGTAGTCGGGCGGATCGCCCAGCGCGAAGAGGCGTCCCAGCGAGTGCTGCACCAGGGCGAACATTCCGTCGAACAACAAGCTCGTATCGACGGGCAGGTCGTCCTCGGCCAGGATCGCCGCCTTCACCGCGGGGTCGGCCAGGCGCTGCGCGAGTTCCTGCGGGCTGCATTCGGCCTTCAACCGGCGGAAGGTGGGCCGATGACTGAAACCGTTGTGGCCCTGGAACCCGAACATCATGCCGAACGGGCGCGCCGCAATCTGCGGGTACAACCGGGCGCCGTCGGCGTGCGCGTCCGCGGACAGGTCCAGCATCTCGCGCCACAACTTCGGATCGGCGTCCACCTGGATGAGGGCGAACGACACCGGCCGGTCGATCTCGGCGCTCAGTCGGCGCATCCAGTCCAGTTCCTTTTTGGGGGCGATGATGTCCTCGCCCGCGGACCCCTGCGGGGCCAGCTCGAACACCGCCTGGCCCCCGGCCGCCATGGCCCGCCCAAGACCGAACAGCTCGTCCTCGGCCGCATACGTGCCGGGAACGGGCTCGCCGTCCATTGCGCGGTGCCCCATCGTGCGCGACGTGGAAAAGCCCAGCGCCCCGGCCTCGATCGCTTCCCGCACCAGCCGGCCCATCGCCTCGATGTCCTCGGGCGTGGCCGGCTCGTTGCGCGCGCCCCGCTCACCCATCGCGTAGGCGCGGATCGCGCCGTGGGCGACCTGGCTGCCGACGTCGATCGCGTATTTCCCCTTGCCGATCGCGTCGAGGTACTCCGGATAGGTTTCCCAGCCCCAGGTCATGCCCTCGGTCAGCGCGCTGCCGGGGATGTCCTCGACGCCCTCCATCAGCTCGATCAGCCATTGCTCGCTGCCGGGCCGCACGGGTGCGAAGCCGACGCCGCAGTTGCCGGTGACGATCGTGGTGACGCCGTGGCCGCTGGACGGTTCCAGCAGGCTGTCCCAGCTCACCTGGCCGTCGTAGTGGGTGTGGATGTCGACGAAGCCGGGGGCCACCACATGGCCTGTCGCGTCGATGGTTTCGGCGGCCTCGCCGCCCATTTCGGGGTCGTGGGCGCCGCGCCGAACGACGTCGACGATCACGCCGTCTTTGATACCGATGTCGGCCTGGTAGCGCTCGGCGCCCGTGCCGTCGACGACGGTGCCACCGGTGATTTTGAGGTCGAACACGAGTCTCCTCCGAGTCTGTTCGCGGTCGCCCTGGGCTGGCCGGCCGAAGCTGGTGGACACGAGACCGGGGGACGCCCGGTCTCGGCCGCCCATTACGCTACGCCTCGGAGCGTAAATAGTGAAGGTCTTGGCGAGAGTTGAACGAATCCTGTCGCCGAGTCGTAGTCCGAACTGGTGGCGTCAACAGCCCCTAAGAGTTGCGCACCCCAACAGCCCATGGATTGAATTGCCTTCAGCGACTTAGTTCCACGCTGCGTGGCAGTACCGGAAAGGACGGTGGGCCATGGAGCCCGCTGATCGCGATCGCGAGCCCGACGAAACACCGCCCGATCAACGCCGCTTCGGCGCACTCACCCGGCGCGGTGCGCTGCTGGGGATGGGCGCGGTGGCCGGCGTCGCCGCCGTCGACGTGGGCGGCTTCGCCTACGCCGGTGGCTGGCTGCGTCCCGACTCGCTGACGCCACCGGTGTTCGCCGATCGCTTCGAACACGTCTACGGCCGCCACGACGGGTTTCGGCGTAACCACGCCAAAGGCCTCAGCGCCACAGGGGTTTTCGAAAGCACCGGGGCGGCGGCGGCGATCTGCCGGGCGGCATTCTTCCGGCCGGGCAGCTTCCCGCTGACCGGCCGGTTTTCGCTGGGCGGTGGCCTGCCCGATCAGGCCGACAAGCCCGACACGGTACGCGGGCTGGGCCTGCTGTTCCAGGACCCCGCCGGCCAGCAGTGGCGCACCGCGATGATCAACTTTCCGGTGTTCACCGACCGCACTCCGCAAGGTTTCTACGAGCGGTTGCTCGCCTCCAAGGCGGTACCCGGCACCGGCAAGCCCGATCCGCAGAAGATGGCCGCCTTCCTCGACCGGCATCCCGAGACCGTCGCGGCGATGAAGATCATCAAGCAGACACCGCCCAGCACCGGATTCGCCGACAGCACGTTTCACGGACTGAACGCGTTCCTGTTCAGCAACGGCGCCGGCGCGACCGTTCCGGTGCGCTGGTCGGCGCATCCCCAGCAAGCCGGCGGGCCGGCCGCCCCGCCCGCATCGGTCGGCAAGGACTACCTGTTCGACGCTCTCATCGGCGCGGTCGCGCAGCGGCCGTTGCAGTGGCGGTTCGTTCTCACGATCGGCGAGCCGGGCGATCCGACCGACGACGCCACCAGGCCGTGGCCCGCGACGCGGCGGTCGATCGAGGCGGGCAGCATCACGATCACCGGGGTGCAGACCGAAGACGCGGGCAACGCGCGCGACGTCAACTTCGACCCGACGGTGCTTCCGGACGGCATCACCGTCTCCGACGATCCCTTGCTGGCGGCGCGGTCAGCCGTCTACGCGCGCTCGTTCACCCGCCGCGCCGAGGAACCTAAATCGCCCAGCGAGGTCAACGTCCATCAGGTGCGCTCATGACGACGACGGAAAGCGAAAGCCCGCGCGCCGCTGTACGTTTCACGCTCCTGTCCCGGATCTTGCACTGGACGATGGCACCGATGGTGATCGTGCAGCTGCTGATCGGAGTCACGATGATCGCCTCGCTGGCCTACTACCCGCTGTTGCTCGCGATCCACCGGCCGCTCGGAATGGCCATCCTGGTTTTCGCGGTGGTGCGCCTGGTGAATCGGCTCTCACACCGCCCGCCGCCGTTCCTGGCGACCATGGGCCGCGTCGAACGGCGGATCGCGACATGGTCGGAATACGCGCTCTACGCCTTGCTGTTGGCCCAGCCCGTGGTCGGGTGGGCCATGCTGTCGGCCGCGCGATTCCCGATCATCGCGGTCGGCCCGATCCGGCTGCCGGACATCACACCGCGCAACCTCGATCTCTATGCCGCGTTGCGGGAATGCCATGGCGTGCTTGCGTTTCTGCTCTTCGCGACCTTCACCGCCCACGTGTGCGCGGTGCTGTTCCACACGCTTGTGCTGCGCGACAAGCTGATCGGCCGGATGTCGCTATGGCCCACGCGGCGAGGTTAGAGGTGGCTGCGCAGGTAGTCCACTGATTTGCCACGAAAGCCCTTCATCGACAGGGCATTCGGGGCGAGTGTATCGGCGCCGTGGTACATCCCGGGCACCACGACAAGTTCACAGGGAACTCCGCAGGACCGCAACGCCTCTGCGTACGCGACGGATTCGTCATGGAACAGATCGAGCGCGCCGACGCCGATCCAGGCCGGGGGTAGGCCGGAAAGGTCGGTGCGCCGGGCGGGCGCCGCATAGTCCGGTGCGTCGGACAGCCGGGGCGGCCTGCCCAGGTACGCCGTCCATCCAAACCGGTTTGATTGCGGCGTCCACATGAATCGTCCTCGGCCGCAATGGTCGTCGCGCAGCGTGGTCCGGTCGTCGATCATCGGGTAGACGAGGATCTGGGCGCGCAGCGCGATGTCCTCGTCATGGGCGCGTTGCGCCACGGCCGCGGACAGCCCGCCACCGGCGCTCGACCCGATGACCGCGATGCGGCCCGGATCGATGCCGAGTTCCCCGGCGTTCTCACGCATCCAGTTCAGGGCCGCCATGCAATCGTCGAGCGGGGCGGGGAACGGGTGCTCGGGCGCCAGGCGGTAGTCGGGGGAGACCACCACGGCGTCGAGTTCGTCGGACATCCGTCCGCTGGCGCCGGCCTCCAGCTGCGGTGAGCCCAGGATCATGCCGCCGCCGTGAATCCACAGCAGCCCCGGGCGATTCCCGGGACACGAGCGGGTGGGCGTGGTGACGAGAACGGTGACGGGTGACGGTCCGCCGGTCCGCCGTTTGGTCACCGCAACGCCTGGGCCTGTCGCCGCCCTGATGCGGGAAAACGGCCGGCTCAGCCGCAGTCGTGGCCTGGTCATGGGGCCGGTGAGCATCAGGAGCGGGCTGCGCAGGTCGGTGTCGATAGCGGCGAGGCCCTCGTGTGCGGCGAGGTAGCGGCGCACGAAGGCGCCCCCTGCGACGGCGGCGGTCGTCGCAAAGGCCCTTTTGAACACGGTCGGCATGACTCTTCCTGATAGTCGCAGGGTTACCCTTGCTGAGCGCCGCGGCGCTCTCGACGGATTATGCCCGACCGCAGGCGGTTGCGACGTTTTTCGGTGTCCCGAACTGCTTTGCTAGATCTTGCCGATGCCGCCTGAGCCCGCGACGTGGTCAACGAGCTAGCGACGCAACGATGAGTCGGGTGGTCAGCTCGGCACGCTTGCGCGAATACGACTGCGCGTCAGACAGAATCGGGTAGACCACCCCACCGACGATCGCATCGGCGGCCGACGCGGCGGTCGGCTCGTCGATGCCCTCGGCGAGCAGCCGGGTCCGCACGCTGTCGTGCAGCGGCAGGCTGAATCCGGCTCGCAGTTTGACGGCAGTGTCCTCGTGCTCCATGCACGCGACGGTCAGGGTGCGCAGCATGGCCGAGCCGCGGGCCGTCGTCAGCGTCGCGGCGAGCTTGCGCACCCAGCCCAGCAGGTCTGCCGTGAGGTCGTCGGTGTGCTCGACCGACGCGAGGATCTTGTCGGCGTCCTCGAGCATGACGTCGGCGACGAGCGCCGGACGGCTGGGCCACCAGCGATAGATGGTCTGCTTTCCGACGCCGGCGCGGGCGGCCACGGCCTCGATGGTCAGGCCGTCGAACCCGCGCTCCAGAAGCAGTTCGCGGGTGGCCGTGACGATCGCGGTGCGTGATTTCTCGCTGCGACGCCTCGGCGAGCTGGGCCGCGGGTTCGCCTGGGTCGCATCGGCTGGCATCTCGTGATCCTCGTTTCTGGAGATCCCGTGTGGTCATGGCCCTCGCCGCGGGCACCGGGCGCGCTTTACATATCCTGACCCGGACCGTAATCTGCCACAAGACGAGACGGTTCGTCTTGTAAGACGGAAGGATATCAGTCCGTGCGGCCGAAGCCCACGTTCGCCACTTCTGAGCCGCGATCATGAGTCTGGGACTCACCCCCGAGCAGCTTGACCTCGCCGATGCCGTCGGCCAGTTCGCCGGCCGGCACGCGCCCATCGCCACCACCCGCGCCACCTTCGATGCGCTGGCCGCGGGCCAGCTTCCCCAGTGGTGGGATGCCCTGGTCTCCAACGGTTTTCACGCCGTTCACCTACCGGAGGAACTAGGCGGTCAAGGTGGCCGCCTGATCGACGCGGCGTGCGTGCTGGAGTCCGCGGGCAAGACGCTGTTGCCCGGTCCACTGCTGCCCACGGTGGCGGCGGGCGCCGTGGCACTGCTGGCCGATCCGACACCGGCCGCCGAATCGCTGATCCGCGACCTCGCCGCCGGTACGGCCGCCGCCATCGTCCTGCCCGACGACGCCGACTTCCACGCCCGCCGTGACGGCCAGCGCTGGCTGATCACCGGCGGCTCGAAGGTCACCGCGGGCGCGCCTGCGGCGAGGGTGATCCTGGTCGGCGCCCGCGCCAACGGCGGCGAGATCGTCTGGTTGCCGGTGGACGCTCAGCAGCCCACCGCCACAGTCGAATCCGTGGCCGGGACCGACCTCGTCGCCGACGTCGGCACGCTGCGGCTCACCGACTACGCCGCGGACGAATCCGCCGTGCTCACCGGGATAGACCCGGACCGCGCCGCCTGCATCGTGGTGGGCCTGGTAGCCAGCACGACGGCCGGCATCGTGCAGTGGTGCGTCGACGCGGTCACCGCGCACCTGCGCACGCGGGAGCAGTTCGGCAAGATCATCGGGACCTTCCAGGCCCTGCAGCACAGCGCCGCGATGCTGCTGGTCAACAGCGAGCTGGCCACCGCGGCGGCCTGGGACGCGGTGCGCGCCGCCGACGAATCACTCGATCAGCACCGCCTCGCGGCGGCCGGGGCGGCGACGATCGCGGTGTCGCCGATCCCGGACCTGGTGCTCGACGCCCTGACGATGCTCGGCGCCATCGGGTTCACCTGGGAACACGACGTGCACCTGTACTGGCGCCGGGCCATCAGCCTGGCGGGATCGATCGGCCCGGCGAATCGCTGGGCGCGGCGGCTGGGGGAGCTCACCTGCACCCAGACACGCGACATGTCGGTCAATCTCGGCGACGCCGAGTCGGAATTCCGGTCCTGGGTCGCCGAGACGCTGGACGCCGCGGCGCAGCTGCGCAACGACACACCCGCGCCGCACGGCGACTACGCGGACCAGGCCTCCGGGCCGCAGCGCACATTGATCGCCGACGCCGGCCTGATGGCACCGCACTGGCCGGCGCCGTGGGGCGTCGATGCGGGTCCGTTGAAACAGCTCATCATCGACGAGGAGTTCGCCAAGCGACCCGGGCTGGTCCGGCCGTCGCTGAACATCGCCGAGTGGATCCTGCCCTCGGTGCTGGCTGCCGCTCCAAAAGAGTTGCAGGAAAGCTTGATTCCGCCGACTCAACGCGGCGACATCCATTGGTGCCAGCTGTTCAGCGAGCCGGGTGCCGGCTCCGACCTGGCCTCGCTGGCGACCCGGGCCACCAAGGTCGACGGCGGCTGGCGGATCAACGGCCACAAGATCTGGACGTCGTTGGCGCAGTACGCCGACCTGGGCGCGCTGCTGGCCCGCACCGACCCCGAAGCCAGCAAGCACCGCGGCATCGGCTACTTCATCCTCGACATGCGATCGCCCGGCATCGAAATCCAGCCCATCAAGACGGCGACCGGGCAGGCGCACTTCAACGAGGTGTTTTTCAACGACGTCTTCGTTCCCGACGAGATGTTGCTGGGCGGTCCCACCGACGGCTGGACCCTCGCGATCGCCACGATGGCCGAAGAGCGTTCGGCCATCAGCGGATACGTGAAATTCGATCGGGCCGTGGCCCTACGCAGGGTCGCGTCGGAGCCGGGGCCCGAACGTGCGGACGCGCAGCGGGCGCTCGGCGAGCTCGACGCCTACACGAACGCGATCAGGGCGCTCGGGGTCCGCGAGACCATCCGGCTGCTCGACGGCCAGGCGTCCGGCCCGGCGTCGAGCATCGCCAAGGTCGCGATGAACGTCCTGCTGCGACGCACCTTCGCGGCCACGCTGCAGTTGACCGGGCAGGTCGCGATGGTCGACGACGACGATGCCGCGGTCGTGGAACCCTACCTGCATCTTCCGGCCGAGCTGATCGGCGGCGGGACGAGGGAGATCCAGCTGAACATCATCGCGCAGATGATCCTCGGCCTGCCCCGAAAATAAGGACACAGCATGGGATTACGTGGAGAAGCGGCGATCGTCGGCTACGTCGAGCTGGCGCCCGAGCGCATGACGAAGGCGTCGCCCGCGCCGTTCGCCATCGAGCAGTGGGCCGAACTCGGCGCCGCCGCGCTCGACGACGCGGGGCTGCCCTTCGAGGTTGTCGACGGCATCGTGGCGTCGCACCTGGCCGAGTCGGAGATCTTCGTACCTTCCACCATCGCCGAATACCTCGGTGTGGGAGCGAGATTCGCCGAGCACGTGGACCTCGGCGGGGCCAGCGCGGCCGCGATGGTGTGGCGCGCGGCCGCCGCAGTCGAACTCGGCATCTGCGACGCGGTGCTGTGCGCACTGCCCGCCCGGTACATCACCCCGATGTCCGCCAAGAAGCCCAAGGCCTACGGCGACGCGTTGTATTTCGGGTCGTCGAGCAACCAATATGGCTCTCCGCAAGCCGAATTCGAGATTCCCTACGGCAACCTTGGCCAGAACGGCCCCTACGGCCAGGTAGCCCAGCGCTACGCCGCGGTCTACGGCTACGACGAGCGGGCCATGGCCAAGCTGGTCGTCGACACCCGGGTCAACGCCAACCACACCGACGGCGCAATCTGGAAGGACAAGCCGCTCACCATCTCCGACGTGCTGGCCAGCCCGGTGATCGCCGACCCGCTGCACATGCTGGAGATCGTCATGCCCTGTGTCGGGGGCGCGGCCGTCGTCGTGGCCAATGCCGACCTGGCGCGGCGGTCCCGCAATAGACCGGTGTGGATCAAGGGATTTGGCGAGCACGTGCCGTTCAAGACGCCGACCTACGCGAAGGATCTCCTGCACACGCCGATCGCCGAGGCCGCCGACACCGCGTTCGCGATGACCGACCTGACCCGCGACCAGATGGACATGGTGTCGATCTACGACTGCTACACCATCACTGTGCTGCTCTCGCTCGAAGACGCGGGCTTCTGCGAGAAGGGCAAGGGCATGGAGTTCGTCAACAACCACGACCTGACCTTCCGCGGCGACTTCCCGCTCAACACCGCCGGCGGCCAACTCGGTTTCGGCCAAGCGGGATTGGCCGGCGGTATGCACCACGTCTGCGACGCGAGCCGGCAAATCATGGGGCGTGCGGGAGCGGCCCAGATCGCCGAATGCAACCGTGCCTTCGTGTCGGGCAACGGTGGGATTCTGTCCGAGCAGACGACGCTCATCCTGCAAGGAGACTGACTGTGGCCACCTTCGAGCGACCGATGCCGGTCAAAACGCCGACCACCGAGCCCTTTTGGGACGCCCTGGCCCAGCACCGCATCGTTATTCAGTACTCGCCGTCGTCGCAGGCCTACGTCTTCTATCCGCGGGTGCGCGCGCCGGGCACGCTGGCCGACGACCTGGAGTGGCGGGAAATCTCCGGCATGGGCACGTTGTACTCCTTCACCGTGGCGCACCGGCCGGTCAGCCCCCATTTCACCGACGCTGTCCCGCAGCTGCTGGCCATCGTCGAATGGGACGAGGGCCCAAGGTTTTCCACCGAGATGGTCAACGTCGAGCCGAGCGAGCTGCGGGTCGGCATGCGGGTGCGGCCGGTGTTCTTCGACTACCCCGAGCACGAGGCCACCCTGCTGCGCTACGAACCGGCGGAGTAGCGGCACCTCGACGCCGAACGTGAACTTAGTTTCACGTTGGAGCTCGAACGTGACGTTAGTTTCACGCTCGGCGGAGAATTACTACCTCAGTTCTTCCGTCGGTACGCAATAGCGCTCCTGGTACGCGCTGACCCGCTCGCGCACCTCGCCGGCATCCAGGCCGGTGTCCGACCACGTGTAGCGGCCACGCCCGCCGTCGCCGGGATGCTCGGCTAAGAAGTCGCGCATCTTCCGCTCGGCCTCGGGTTTCAGCTCGCGGCCCAGCTTTTGATAGATGTCGCCGATCGTGTTCCACGGGTCCTGCATGAAGTCCGTGAACTGCACGTCGATCATCTGCCCATCGGGGACAACACCCTTGTCGCGCAGCGCCATTCCGCGGTCCAGGCCGACGACGATTTCCTCGTACGACTGCGCCGCGCATTCGGCGATGTTCGTCTCGTCGCTGCCCATCCGCCGCAGGTGATTGGTCAGCGCGGCGATCGACGAGATGACGTTGAGTGGATCGCGGTGCGTCTGCACGACCAGCGCGTCGGGGTACTCGGCTAGCAGCTTGTCCAGCTGCCACAGGTGTGCCGGCGACTTCAGCAGCCACTGCCCGGGTACGCCGGATTGCAGGTGTTCCAGGAAGATTCGATGAAAGCGGTAGGCGCCGGTGTGGTCCGCGTCGTACATCAGCCAGCGGGCGTAAGTCGGCACCCGGTACTGCACCGGGAAGATCATGCTGGTGAATTCGCTGGCCGTGATGCGAACGCATTCCTGGCCGACCAGCGCGCCCATCGGGTGAAACTTCAAGAAGCCCGGGATGATCTGTTCGGACATCTCGATGCTGGCCTGCGCCTGCGCGATACGTGGATCGGTGTGATAGGTCTCGGGCTGTGGGACCGGGCAGGGCGCGTCGACCTCCCACGTCAGCGGCGCTCGCAGCTCGGGATCCTGGGCCAGCAGGTCGTACAGGATGGTGGTGCCGGTGCGGGGCTGCCCGACGATGAAGATCGGCGAATCGATTGGCCGGCCGGCAATCTCGGGATGTTGCTTGCGCCAAGCGATCACACCGAGCCGACTGGTCAGCGCGCGGATGAGGTCGAGGTAGGCGACCTCCACACCGATCGCCGATAGGCGCGCCTCGTTGACCATGCCGTCGGCGACCAGCTCCAAACCCTGCTGCCAGCCGTCGGCGCCGAAGTCGTCGCTGCCGGCTTGTTCGACGGCGGTGGCGATCAGCGCGTCGGGGTTGAATCGCTCCTGCACCGTCATGCCCGCTTCTCACATCGGCGCACCGACACCGTGACGGCGGGCGGCTCGGGATTGTCCAGCCAACGCAGCACCATGAATCCGCGATGCCGGCCACCGGTGTCGAGCCAGTGCCCAAAACCGTAGTCCTGCGCCGAGATAGCGATGCGCACCTTCCCGTCCTGATCCGGCTTCGCCGCGCTACTGGTCACCGAGCTGTGCCTGCGGCGGGGCTCGAGGCACTCATGCCAGACGCTTTCCAGCGTGACGTTCCAGTACCTGGTATCGGGTGGCTCGATCTCGAGCACCAGGGCCTGATCGGATTCGAGCCGGAAGGTGCCCATCATGTACAGGTTGTCCGGGGTGGTGTCAGCGGCACCCAGCTCCGCGGCCTCGGCCGTCAGGAGCTCGTTGGGGTTTTCGAGTAGCTCCGGCTTGATAGTGCGGTGCAGCGTAACGAGTTTCATCAGCGTCCAGGCCATGCCGGTGAACTGCTCGGCGAGCTCGTCGTCGGTGAGCGGCGTCAACGGGTCGGGGTCGAGTGCCTCGATGCGCATGGTGGCCAGCTCCTCGGCGGACCGATCGCCGATGTACTCGCGGACGACGACCGAGGATGCGTCCTGCGGGATCGGCACCCAGTGCGCGCCGTCGAGATCGGCGGGTTCGTCGGCCGAGAGCACGAGGGCGAACTCGCCTGAGCGCAGCGTCAGGTCGACGTCGCTGACGTAGTTGGACATCCGCCGCGGGGTCAGTCCGGTGCCGGCCAAGATCTGGAAGCCGAGATAGGCGCTGGTGCCGCGGGTGCCGGTGATCCGGTACTGCCGGTCACCCCGGATCATCGCCAGGTAGTAGTTGCCGTCCGGGTTGGGGCCGCCGATCATCCGGTTCGGCGAACACATATCGAAGAACGACGGACTGCCGAGGTCGGCCTCGACGGACAACTGCGAACACAGTGACGAGACCCTGGCGACGACCCGCAGCCCCTCGAGCAGTTCCCGCTCGGTCTCCGCGTCCTCGGTGACAATCTTGGTGACGTCGGCGAGCATCTGCTGGAAAAACTGCCACGCGGCCGTGGCCTTTGCCGCATTTTGAGTCATAGTCTCATACTTAGACTATGACTCACGCGTTGTCTAGCACGACCTCACCCGCCGAGCGCCGGCGCGCGGCTACCCGCCAGCGCGTCGCGGCGGCCGCCGCGCAGCTGGTGGCCGGCCGTGGCCTGGCCGGGGCGACGGTGGAGCACATCGCGGCCGCGGCGGACATCAGCCGGGCGACCTTCTTCCGTTACTTCAACTCCAAGGAAGACGCCATCGCCGAGGGCGTGAACGTCGTATGGCTGACCCGGATCACCGACGCAGTGGCCGCCCAGCCGCCGCACCTCACCGCGTCCGAGGCCGTGATCGGTGCCTTCGGCGACCTCGCGCTCGGCTTCGCCGAGATCGAGGACCAGGTGCGCGAATTGGCCACGCTGACAAGGTCGTCCGAGACGCTGGAGGCGTGGAACCTGCACATCTACGCTCGCTACGAAGCGGCGATCGCCGGGTTGGTCGCACCACGCATGCCCGACCTGGCCCCGCAGGACCCCAGGCCGCGCCTGCTCGGCGCGCTGGCCATGGCCACGGTGCGCATCGCCCTGGACGACTGGCTCAGCCACGGCGGTTCACTGCCCGATCGGGTGCGTCAGGGGCTGGCCGCGCTCACCGTCGGCTAGCGCAATCGGTCAGGTCGTCGACCGAACGATGAGGCGGGCGATGTCGGCGGACTCCGGCTCCGGCTCGGCGGGATACCCCAGCTCTCTGCGGACGGCGGCGAGCGCGACGTCGGCCACCACGTGCGGCTCGAACTGCACCGTGGTCAACGGCGGCGTGCTCACCACCCCCATCGGGCTGGCGTCGACGCCGATGACGGCGAGGTCGTCCGGGCAGCGCAGCCGCGCCTGGTGCATGCCGTACAACACGACGCACGCGATCTCGTCGCTTTGCGCGCAGACCGCGGTGACGCCGTCGCGCACCCAGCCGGTGACCACTTCGGTGGCGGTCTCGGGCGTGACCACGCCGACGGCCAGCGGCGGCAGCTCGCGCTTTCGGGTCGCGTGTGACACGCCGTCGAACCAGTACTCGCCGAGCGCGCGCCGCTTGTGAATTCCCGTGTAGGCGAAAGCCATTCGCTGATGACCGCGGGAGACCAGGTGCTGCACCCGTAATTCACCGACCAAGAGATGCGGTTCGCCGAGGGTGGGCAGCGTGCCGATGTAGATGTGCGGTATGCCCGCGGCCCGAACCGCGTCGCGGGCGGCGGCCGGGAGCGGGAACAGGCTCGCGACCGCGAGTGGGTCGAGGTTCTCGATCGCATCGACGACATGTCGATCGTCGTCGGTCTCGAAGATTTGCACCTGCAGCAGGCCCAGGCGCGCCAGCGCGGTGGTCATCCGGCTGCCGGCCTGCATCGGCAGCTCGCCCAGCGCCACGTGCGGGACCACGTACAGCACCACGCCGCTCTTCCCGCGGGCGAGATTGCGCGCGGCCAGATTGGGTCGATAGCCCAGTGACGCGGCGGCGTTCTGGACGGCCTCGCGTGTTTGCGGGGAGATCCTGCGGCCCTCCGCATTGTTCAGAACATAGCTGACGGTCGCCGTCGAAACCCTGGCCAGCCGGGCGACGTCGGCATTCGTCGGCCGCACAGCCTTGTTTGCTGTCAACGCGCTTTCACCCCCCGGACCCCGCCATCGCCAATGGTGGCATGCACTGCCGATCGCCGGGCGGGATCCGACGATCTCGCTCCCTCGAATCATCGGCGAAATCAGCGGACTAATAGTCACTCATTACGGACGACAACGCCGAGGGGCGGCAGGTCCAGAAATTAGCTGACTGGCGCGGAATTCCTGCGCTTTATCCGAGAGCGGCGCCCGCGGCGCGCGTTGACAGTGTGACTGGAATCATTGTCTACTAGTCGCAGTATCCGAGGAGTGTGGCATGAATAAAGACGATCTGATCCTGATCAGCGTGGATGACCACATCGCCGAACCGGCCGACATGTTCGACGCCCACGTCCCGGCCAAGTACAAGGACCGTGCCCCCCGCGTCGTTCTCGAGCCCGACGGCATCCAGCAGTGGTACTACGGCGACGTGCGCGGGCGGAACATGGGCCTCAACGCCGTCGCGGGCAAGCCCCGCGAGATGTACAACATCGACGCCTCGCGGTACGACGAGATGCGGCCGGGCTGCTTCAACGTCGACGAACGGGTCCGCGACATGAACGCCGGCGGCCAGCTGGCCGGATTGAACTTCCCGAACTTCACCGGCTTCTCCGGCCAGGTGCTTAACCAGGGTCCCGATCGCGACGTCAACCTGGTGATGATCAAGGCCTACAACGACTGGCACGTCGACGAGTGGTGCGCGGCATACCCGGGGCGGTTCATCCCCTGCGGCATCCTGCCACTCTATGACGTGAACGAAGCCGCCAAGGAGGTCAAGCGCTTGGCGGACAAGGGATGTCACGCAGTGACGTTCTCGGAGAACCCAGAGGCGCTGGAAATGCCCAGCATTCATACCAAGTACTGGTACCCGCTGTTCGAGGCGGTCTGCGAAAACAAGACGGTGCTGTGCACGCACGTGGGCTCCGCGTCGCGGTCACCGCAGGTGTCCACCGATGCCCCGCCCAGCGTCCAGATGACGGCGTCGTCGATGATGAGCATGTTCACCTTCACCGAGCTGATCTGGGCCGAATTCTGGTCCGATTTCCCGCAATTGAAGTTCTCCCTGACTGAGGGCGACGTCGGCTGGATGCCATACTTCCTCTGGCGGGCCGAGCACGTGTACAACCGCCACTCGGGCTGGACGCTGGCGAGTTTCCCGCCCGGCTACGACGGGCCGAGCGACGTGTTCAAGCGGCACTTCTACACCTGCTTCATCAGCGACAAGGTCGGTGTGCGGAACATGGACTGGTTCAACGAGGACATGCTGTGCTGGGAGTCCGACTTCCCGCACTCCGACAGCAACTGGCCGTTCGCACCCGAGGACATCGTCACGACCATGGGCCACCTCGACGACGCGGTGATCGACAAAATCACCCACGAAAATGCCATGGCTGCATACTCATTCGACCCGTTCCAATACATCCCGAAGGAGCACGCCCGTGCCGGGCAGCTGCGTGCGCAGGCCACCGACGTCGACGTGGTCACCCATGTCGGGCGCCAGGCCAGCCAGCGTGACCGCGACGCGTGGACGCGGATGACGCAGTTCGCCCTGCAGGCGCAGGACTCGGCCCAGGCGCCCGCGGCGGTCGAGGTGGCCGGCATCGCCGGGCGCGCCACCACCCCGGGTAACTGAGCGTGCCAGCCGAGGCGCCGTTCGCCGACTGGCGTGTCTTGGAGTTGTCCAACGGGATTGCCGTGTCGTACGCGGCGAAGATGTTCGCCGACGCGGGCGCCGAGGTGGTGAAAGTCGAGTCGCCGCAAGGTGATTGCCTGCGCACGAGGTCGGCCGGCGGGCGGCCCGGGGCGCTGTTCGGCTACCTGGCCGCCGACAAGAAATCGATCGTCGCCTCCGATCAGGCCGACGTCCGTCCGCTGTTGGCCGGGGCCGACGTCATCCTCACCGACCTCACCGACGGCTGGACGCTCGACGGCATCACCGCGCACACCGGCGCGTCGGCGGTGGTGGTCTGCGTGACGCCGTTCGGAACGACGGGGCCCTACGTCGACCAGGGCGTGGTGGCCAACGAATTCATCCTGCAGGCGCTGTGCGGTTCGATCGCCGGACGGGGCTGGCCGGACGACGAGCCCGTGCAGGCCGGCGGCCAGCTCGGCGACTGGCTGGCGGGCACGTTCGCCGCGGCGGTCGGCGCGGCGTCGGCCAGGCATGCCGCCCGGGGCGGTCGCGGCGAGGTCATCGACGTGTCCGCCTACGAGGCGATGGTGATCGCGATGGGTGGCCTGCCCGCCATGTCGGCCAGCGTCCTGGGGGCCGATTCCCTGATCAGCCAGCGCAGCCTGGAGCTGCCGTCGATAGTTCCGACGGCCGACGGCCTGGTGGGCTTCTGCACGATCACCGCACAGCAGTTCCAGGACTTCCTGGTGATGATCGATCGCGCCGACCTGGTCGACGATGCCGATCTCGCGTCGTTCGCCGGACGGGTCGCGCGCCGCGACGAGTTCCTCGGCATGGTCACCGAGTGGACCCAGGCCCGCACCACCAGCGAGATCGTCGAGCTCGCCGTGGCGTTCCGAATCCCGGTGGCGCCCATCGCCACTCCCGTGACCCTGCCCGGGGTCGATCACTTCGTGCAACGTGGGGTGTTCGTCGAATCGGAGCTCGGCGTGCTGCAGCCCCGGGTGCCGTACCGCGGCGAGGCCGTGACGACCAAGCCGCCCGGGCGCCCGCCGCTGCTGGGCGCCGACACCGGCCGGGTGCACTGGCCGCCCCGCCCACAGCGACCCGGGCCCGCCGACCCGGACGCGCTTCCGTTGTCCGACATACGGATCACCGACTTCACCGCGTTCTGGGCCGGCCCCGTCGCGACCCAATTCCTCGGCGCGCTCGGCGCCGACGTACTCAAGCTCGAGGGCGTCCGCCGCCCGGACGGCATGAGGTTCTCCGCCGGCCGCCCACCGGACTGGGACCAGTGGTGGGAATGGGGACCGGTCTTCCTGTGCAGCAACAGCAACAAGCGCGACGTCAGCGTCGAACTCAGCACGGACGACGGACGCGCGCTCGCGCTGGAGATCATCGCCGCGAGCGACCTGGTCCTGGAGAACTTCTCGCCCAGGGTGATGGAAAACTTCGACCTGGGCTGGGATGCCGTCGCGGCGGCCAACCCCCGCGCGATCATGGTGCGGATGCCGGCCTTCGGCCTAGACGGCCCGTGGCGCGACCGGGTGGGCTTCGCCCAGACGATGGAGCAGGCGACCGGAATGGCATGGACGACCGGGCATTCCGACGGGCCACCGGTGATCCCGCGCGGGGTGTGCGACCCGATCGCCGGCCTGCACGCCGCCTTCGCCGCCGTCGCGGCGCTGGTGGTCCGCGACCGGCAGGGCGCGGGCATGCTCGTCGAATCGACGATGGTGGAGTCGGCGCTGAACGTGGCAGCCGAGATGCTGGTCGAGTACTCGGCTCACGGAATCGAGCTGCGGCGCGCGGGAAATCGCGCGGTCGGCGCGACACCGCAGGGTGTCTATCGTTGCGCCGGCGACGACGACTGGGTGGCCCTGACGGCGATCGACGACGGCGCCCGAGAGTCGTTGGCGCACCTCGTCGGCAGGCCCGAGCTGGGCGCGGACGAGTCTAGCTGGCGCGAGCGCGCCGACGACATCGACAAGCTGATCGCCGACTGGGCCGCGGGGCGCCCGCTGGCCGACGCGGTGGGCGCGCTGCGCGGCGCGGGGATACCGGCGGCACAGGTGACGGATTCGCCTGCGCTGCTGAGCAATCCGCAGCTGCTCGCGCGGGGGTTCTGGGAGACGGTCGACCACCCCGTCGTCGGCTCCTTCCTGTGCACCGGTATGCCGTTCGCCTTCCTCGGCAAACCCCGGCGCTGGATTCGCCGGGTGCCGCCGCTGTACGGCCAACACAGTGACGAGGTGCTGACCGGCCTGCTGGGCCACGGCCCGGAACAGGTGGCGGCGTTACGCGCGGCGGGGGCCACCAGTATGCGGCCGGCCGGCCTGTGAAGGGGCACTGACATGGCCGTGACGTTGTGTGTCCCGCCGCGCGCCGGCGAGCTGTGTGCCCCGGTGCGGTTCCTGGTCCGCCAGGACTCCGTCGTGATGGAGCTGACCGCCCGGCACCGGATCACCAGCGTTGAATGGGACGAGCGCGAGCGCGCGGTGGCGATGGTCGTCGAGATCACCGACCCGCAGACCGCACGGCCGGTCGACGTCCGCATCGACGTCTTGGAAAGGGGCGCAGCGGCAGGCACCGAACCCGACGACGCGCGTACGACGATCATCGGCACCGTCGCGCGCGACGGCCGAGACTTCGATGTGCTGGGCACCTACCTCGGAGTGGTGGCAGATGAAAACTGAAGGGCCCGAACCGATCAGAATGGAGCAAGGTTGAGCGCGAGAAAGCGCACCGCGGCCATCGTCGGGGTGCACAACACCCGGCAGGGACGCCGCCTGGACGGAGAAACCTCACGTGGCCTGGCGCTCAAGGCGATCCAGGGCGCACTCGGCGATGCGGGCCTGAGCCTGGACGACGTCGACGGAATCAGCGCGGGTCCGCTGTCCACCGCGCTGATCTACGACCTGCGGATCGGCCCGGCGTGGCAGGGGCTGGCGTTCGGGGTCGGCATGATCACCGAGGCGGCGACCGCGATCGAGCACGGCATGGCCGACGTGGTGGTGCTGGTCGCCGCGCAGGCCGGCGAGTACCGCGACCACGAGGCGACGGCCCCGTGGACCAGACCCGAGAACGAATTCGTCGCGCCGTGGGGGATGTTCACCACCGCGGAGTTCGCGCTGATCGCGCGGCGGCACATGCACCGCTACGGCACCACCCGCGAGCAGCTGTCGATGGTCGCCGCGACGATCCGCAACAACGGGTCGCAGAACCCGGAAGCCGTTTATTACCAACGCGGTCCGTTCATGCCCGACGACATCACCGCCTCCCGGCCGATCGCGGACCCGTTCCATCTCCTGGACTGCGCCACCACCTCCGAAGGGGGCTGCGCGCTGGTCGTGGCCAACATCGACGAGATCGACTGTGACAGCCAGCCGATCTACGTGTTGGCCAGCGGCGCGGACTTTCACGGCCCGTCGTATCAGCACCCGCCGGCGTGGGATCTGGCCGGCCGCCGTGGCGACCACGTCAACGGTCAGGTCGGCGCCCGCGCCGCCGATCTCGCCTTCAGTTATGCCGGCCTGCGCCGCGACGACGTCGACGTGCTGGAACTCTACGATCCGTTCTCCTTCGAAATCATCCGGCAAATAGAGGCATTCGGCTTCTGCGACGAGGGCGAAGGCGGGCCGTTCGTCGCCGACGGCAACATCGCCATCGACGGCAGCCACCCGATCACCACGGACGGAGGAACCATGTCCTTCAGCCACGCGGGCTCGAATCCGCAGATGATGCAGCGCGCCATCCGCGCCGTCCAGCAGCTGCGCGGCGAGGCCGGCGCCCTGCAGGTGCCCGACGCGCACATCGCCTTCTGCAGCAACGGGGGAGCGGGTGCCCTGTTCACCACCCTGCTGATCCTGGGAGACGAGCGACCATGACCACCGAGCGCCTGCGCCCACAGACCGGCCCCGTTCCGCACGCCAGCAGTCAGATCAGCGTGCCGTTCTGGCAGGGCTGCCGCGACGCGGAGCTGCGCTATCAACGCTGCGAGTCATGCGGCCTGGCCAACTTTCCGCCGACCGAGCATTGCCGCCAATGCCTTTCGCCCGAACTGGACTGGGCCACCGGCGAGGGCGTGGGCGAGATCTACAGCTGGACGGTGGTCTACCGCCCGGTGTCGCCCGAGTTCGAACCGCCCTACGCCCCGGCGATCGTCACGCTCGACGAGGGCTACCAGATGCTGACGAACGTCGTCGGCGTGGCGCCCGAGGACCTGGCGATCGGAATGCGCGTACGGGTGCAATTCCATGTGATCGACACGGACCTGACGCTGCCGTACTTCACCGAGTTGTCGTGAGTCCCGCCCGCACCAGCAACGGCCTGCCGGTCACCGCTTACCTGGTGCTGGGCGTGCTGGCGGCCAACGACGAACAACTGACGGCCGGCGAGATCAAGCTGCGCGCCGAACTGTCGGTCGGCCACTTCTACTGGTCGCCCTCGGTCAGCCACGTGCGCCGCGAGCTGACCAGGCTGCTGGCGCGCGGCATGGTCAGCGAGATCGGCGCCCAGTCCGGCAAGCGGGCGATCACCCTTTACGAGACAACGGATTCCGGGCTCGACGCGCTACGGCGCTGGGTCCAGCACTTCCCGGGTCAGGACCAGGTCGTGATCAAGCACCCGGTCATCCTGAAGACCTGGCTCGCGCGCGGCGAGGATCCCGAGCGCATCGTCGACACGCTGGATCGGCACCTCGAGGCCACCCGGTCTCGGCTGGACGAGGCGTTGTGGTCGCGGCAGCGGTCGCGTGAGCTCGGCATCGTCGACGACCCCGACCAACGGTTTTCGTTCGCCGTCCTGGACTACGCGATCCGCGGGTTGTATGCGGAGATCTCCAACATTTCGCAGCTGCGCGACGAAATCTCCAGCGGCACAAGCCGAGATCCCGTCACCCGGGTGCGACGGGCGAAGGGGCAGATCCGGCGTCGGGCACCGAAGAGCTAGGTCGATAGGCAGTACCCCGTGGCTCGCGTACCCACAGGATTTCGTCCGCGCCGACGGCCGTTCCCTGGCCGATCAACTGGCGCTTGAGAACCTTGTGGGTGGCCGTGCTGGGCAGGTCGGTCGCGATACGCACGTAGCGGGGCCGGGCCTTGGGGGACAGGTCGTGCTGCGCACCGAGAAACGCCTCGAACTCGACGGGATCGAGGTGCTGGCCCTCGTTCAGCACCACCGCCGCCATCACCTGATCGCCGACGTGTCCGTCCGGGACGGCGTACACCGCCACCCGGTTGATCACGCCGTGCCGCAACAGGATTCGCTCGATCGGGGCCGCCGCCATGTTCTCGCCGTCCACCCGCATCCAGTCGGCGGTGCGACCTGCCAGGTAGATCCAGCCGTCGGCGTCGCGGTAGGCCAGGTCGCCGGACCAGTACATGCCGTGGCGCATGCGTTCGGCGTTGGCCTCGGGGTCGTTGTAGTAGCCGGTGAAAAAGCCCGACCCCGCGGTGTTCACCAACTCGCCCACGGCGTCGTCGGCGTTGACCAGCGCGCCGGTGGCGTCGAAGCGCGCCACCGCGCACTCGGTGATGGTGTCGCTGTTGTAGATCGCGATTCCGTCGATGCCCCGGCCGATCGAGCCCTTCGGGGTGCCCTCTTCCCGGATCACGATGACCGCGTTCTCCGTCGAGCCGAAGCCGTCCTCCACCTGCACGCCGAACCGGCGCCCGAACTCCGCGATGTCCTTGTCGTTGGCCTCGTTGCCGAACGCCACCCGCAGCGGGTTGTCGGCGTCGTCGTCGCGTTCGGGGGTGGCCAGGATGTAGGCCAGGGGCTTGCCGACGTAGTTCATGTACGTGGCGCCGTAGCGGCGGACCTCGTCGAAGAAACTGCTCGCCGAGAACTTCGCCGGCACCAGCGCGGCGCCGGAACAGACGGCGGGCGCCCAGCCCGCGACGACCGCGTTGGAATGGAACAGCGGCATGGATACGTAGCAGGTGTCCTGCTCGGTCAGCGCGAAGCGCTGCACCAGGTTGGTCCCGGCGAACATCGCCATCAGGTGAGATACCTGAACCGCCTTGGGATTTCCGCTCGTCCCGGAGGTGAAGATCATCATGAAGGCGTCGGTCGCTTCGACGTCGCGGTGTGGCACCAGTTCGCCTGCGGCGCCGATGAATTCGTCCCACTCCGGCGTCGAGCTGTCGAGGATCTGCGTCGCCCCGAGGTCCAGGCCGTCCAGCAGCGGTCGGTGCTCGGCGTCGGTCACCACGTATTGACAGTCGGCGCGCCGGATGTCGGCGGCCAGCGCCTCGCCGCGCCGGGTGTTGTTCAGGCCACACAACACATAGCCGCCCAGCCCCGCCGCCGCCATCTGCGCGCACATCTCCGGGGTGTTGCCCAGCAGCGCGCCGATGTGCATAGGCCGTTGCGGATCGGCGGCACCGATCAGGGCCGCGGCCCGGGCCGACGCCGCCGCCAGGTACTCGCTCCAACTCCATTGCAAGTCGCGGTGTTTCACGGCGACATTCGAATCGGACAAGCGCCGGCGCAGGTACGCCTGCATCGTGTCGTCAGTCATCGGCTCCGATCCACCTCCGCTATCCGCCCATACACGAGACGAGACGGTCCGTCTTATAGTAGCGGGCGATCGACGACGCCTAGCCGCCCACCATCATCAGGCCGCCGTCCACGGCCAGCAGCTGACCGGTGATGAAGCCCGAGCCGGCGCCGGCCAGGAAAACCAGCATCGGGCCGACGTCGCGCGCCGGATCGCCCAGCGCCCCACCGAGCGGAATCATCATCTTCATCTGCTGGTCGATCAGGGCGGCGGCCTCGGGCCCGAGGAAATCCCGAAGGCGGTCGGCACCCGGTGTCTGCACCGCGGGCGCCAGGGAGTTGACGGTGATGTTGTCGGCGGCCCATGCCTTGGCGGCCGATCGCGTCCACGCCTGCACCGCGCCCTTGGTCGCGGCGTAGACGGCCGAAATAGGGCTGCCCATAACGGCTTCCGACGACCCGAAGTTGATGATCCGGCCGCCCTTGGGGTCCTGGTCTTTCATGACGCCGTAGGCGGCCTGGTTGGTGAGGATGGTGGCCTTGATGTTGGTGTCGAGCAGGAACGAAATGTCGTCGGCCCCGATGTAGCCCGGTATCCCGGCCTGCCACAGGCCCGCGGCGTTCACCAGGACGTCGAGCCCGCCGAGGCGCTCCGCGGCCTGGTGCACCATCGCCGAAACGGCGTCGGCGTCGCGCACATCGCACCGCAGCCAGGTCGCGGCGAGACCCTCCGGGGGCGGCGTGTTGTGGTGGGTCGCGGCGACCGCGGCACCGGCGGCGGTGAGGACCTCGACCGCCGCCGCGCCGATGCCGGTCGCCCCGCCGGTCACCAGGATCCGCCGGTCTTTGAGCGCCTGCGTCGTCTCTGACATGGGCGAAACGCTATACGGCCAGCGCAGTGACCACTACACCGCCCGGAATGGACCTCGCTAGGTGCGCACCGCGATGTCCGACAGCAGCTGAGCGAGCCGATCCGGCCGGTCCACCATCGAAAATGTGCGGGCCCCGTCGATGACCTCGAGCCGTGCGTTCGGAATGATCGCGGCCAGTCGTTCGCCGTCCGCGAGTTCAAAGAACGTGTCGTCGGCCGACCACGCGATCAGCGTCGGTTTGTCGAACTCGGGCAGCCGGGCCGCGACGTTCATGGTGACCTCGGTGCGCAACGAGAGCGTCAACTGACGCAGGTCCTCGGCGACTGCCGAGTCGGCTATCCCCGGTTGTACCCAGGCCTCGGTGAGGTGGTCGATGTTGCAATGCGCCAGGCCGTCGTACGCGCGCTTGCGCACGGCGGGCACCCGCATGGCCTGGGCCACGGCCCGGAAACTCGTCTTGGACTTGGCCGCCAGGATCACCGGCTTGAGGATCGGCGGCGGAAAGTGTTCGAACGCATCGCAACTCGTCAGGACGAGCGCACCGAGGCGTTCGGGATGGTGCACCGCGACCAGCTGCGTGACCACGCCACCGGTGTCGTTGCCTACCAGCACGACGTCCTCGAGGTCGAGGGCGTCGAGGAACTCGGCGACGATGCGGGCGACACCGGTGACGGTCCGGTCGGCACCGGGCCGCATCGGCTGTGGGTGCGCGCCGAGCGGCCAGGTGGGGGCGATGCAGCGCAGGCCGACGGCGGCGAGCCGTTCGCTGACGTCGCGCCACAATTCGCGGCCCATCATGTAGCCGTGCACGAACACCACGGGCCTGCCGTGCTCTGGTCCGGTTGCTTCGTAATGGATGGTTCCGGCACTAATGTCGATCGTCGACATAGATGACTCCTACTCGAGAACGTATTTACAAACAGACTGTCTGTTCGTAAGTTACCAACAGGTTGTATGGAAATCAAGAGACGGACCCAGGAGGAGCGCTCCGCGGCGACCCGCGACGCGCTGATCGCGGCTGCCCGCACGCTGTGGGGCCTGCGGGGCTATGCGGAAGTGGGGACGCCGGAGATCGCCGCGACGGCCGGGGTGACCCGCGGCGCGATGTACCACCAATTCGCCGACAAGGCAGCGCTATTCCGCGAGGTCGTCGAGGTGGTGGAGCAGGACGTGATGGCACGGATGGCCACCATCGTCGCCTCGTCGGGCGCGGCGTCGCCGGCCGACGCCATCCGCGCCGCCGTCGACGCCTGGCTCGAGGTCTCCGGCGATCCGGAGGTGCGCCAGCTGATCCTGCTGGATGCGCCGAGCGTGCTCGGCTGGGCCGGCTTCCGCGACGTCGCCCAGCGGTACAGCCTGGGCATGACCGAACAGATGCTCGTCGAGGCGATCAAGGCGGGCCAGCTCGCCCGTCAACCCACCCGGCCGCTGGCCCACGTGCTGATCGGCGCGCTCGACGAGGCCGCCATGGCCATCGCCACCGCCGACGACCCGAAACGGGCTCGCCGGGAGACCAGGCAGGTGCTACAGGGGCTCATCGACGGGATGCTGCGGATTCCACACGCCGACTAAAGGTCTTGGTGGACAAGGACTTCAGCCGCCGCGAACCTGGGCAACGCCCGCGATGACGCCCTGGATGAGCCGGTCGAGATGCTCGGCATTGTCGACGGCCGGTTGGCCCGCCACGAACGTCATCATCACCCCGTTGATGAACGCCAGGGTGGCCAGCGCCTGATCCTCGACCAGCGTGGGGTCCGGGGTGTTGCCCGCGGCGTGCCACTGCGTGACGACCTCCCGGGCCAGCGTGTAGAGCCGGTCGGAGGACTCGTCGAGCCTGGTCGCCAATTCGGTATCGCGGCTGGCGAGCAACATGAGCTCGTAGCGCGCCCTGGCGCGGGTCAGCCAGGGTTCGCTGTTGACGTACATGACGATCCGGGCCAGGCCGGCGGTGCCGCTGAATTGCTCGGACGACGAGCCCGCGAGCTCGGTCATCAACGAGAAGTCGGCGACGTCGAGGTCGGTCAGCCGCGTCGCGACCGCCTGCAGCAGCGCCTTGCGGGTGCGAAAGTAGAACGACGTGCTGCCCGCCGGCACGTCGGCGCGCTCGTCGACTTTCGGATGGCTGACGCCGTGGACGCCGTCGCTGCCCAGCAGTTCGATCGCGGCGTCGGTGAGCTGTCGACGCCGCTCGGCCGAATTGTGTTTCCTACGTGCAGCGATGTCTCAAGTCTAAAACTGACCGCAGTTGGGCGCGGTGGGCTCGCCGTTGAATCGGGCGGCGATCCACTGCATGGCGGGTTCACCGTCGACGAGCATCGGCAGGGCGTGGTTGATCACGAGCTTGTTCAGGAACGGCGGTTCCTCATTGGTGCGGAATTCAACGTCGGCACCCTGGGCGCACCAGTCGTTGGCGAGTTGCACGACGGGACCGTGCGGCACCAACGGGTCGTAGCGGTTGCTGTTGAGCAGCACCGGGGTAGTGGGTTTGTAACGTCCGAGTTTTTGCTCGTCGAAGAGTGTGTTGAACGGTTCTTCGTTGACCAATTGAGTGAGGTCTTCGGTGAAGTACGGCTGCAGATGTCGAAACATGAAGTCCAGCAACGTCTGTCCGACGCACTGGCGGGACGCCGATTCCAGCATCGCCAGCCCGCGGGGTGTCATCTTCGAGCGGATGACGTCGGCGAACTCCGGGTATTCGGCCATCACGCCGTTAAGCGCGTAGCCGACCACACCGACCAGGACGCTGCCGTCGGCGTAGGGCAGCAGTTCTTTCAGATTGGCCGGGGGCGCGCCCGCGTAGGTGCCCACGATGTGCAGCTCCGGGGCGTATGACGGGGCCAGTTCGGCGGCCGAGGCCGTTGCCCCGCCGCCCTGCGAGTAGCCCCAAAAAGCCACGGGCCCATGCGGATCCAATGATGTCTCCGGCAGACGCATGGCCGCGCGGGCGGCATCGAGCACGGCCTGTCCCTCGGCTACGCGTCCCACATACGTGTGCATCGACGGGGTGCCCAGCCCCTCGTAGTCGGTCATCACGATGGCGAAGCCGCGGGCCACCATGGTGGCCACGAACAGCTCTTCGTAGTTGAACATGATGTCCCAGCCACCCGAATAGTGGATGCCCTGGTTGAACATTCGCGACGGGGCGCACTGGTTGCCCTGGCCCTGGGTTCCGGGCGCGTAGCTGATCAACGGCCGCGGCCCGTTGCCGGGCCACGCGTTGTAGGGTTCGAAATAGGTGCCGGTCACCGCGATCGGATTGCCGCGAGTGTCGGTGCTGCGGTACATGATTCGCGTGCCGGTGGCCATGATCGCGCCCAGCTGACCCGACGGCTCCAGGACCAGCCGCGACGGTTCGGTGCGGATCAGGTCACCGGGCTGGCCGGGGGGCAGCGGATCCGGCGGGGTGTAGAACTCGGCGTACTGCGGCTCGTCCCCGCCGTCCGCCCGGGCAGTACCGGCGCCGATCAGTGCCGAACCGAACACGAGCAGGACGGCGACAATTCCCCCAAACCGGCGCATCACGAAAAGGTAACAATGGACCACCCATCAGCGGAAGGGGAATCTCTAAAATTTTAGAGATTATCTCGGCTGGGTGCTTTACCGGTGGCTTTGGGCAAAGAATTGCCAGATGGTGTCGGTGGCATCCAGCGCGGTCGACGGCGCGGCAATTCCGGCGATCCCCTGGACCAGCGGGCTGGGCTCGCCTCCTGGCCACTGATGGCCTGCGTCCGCGACGGAGATCAACTCGACGGTGCGCCCGTCGGCGCAGCTCGCCGTCTGGGTGGTCACGCTGCCGGTGGTGCTCGACGTGGGTTGTCCGCACGCGTCGATGCCCCGCCAGGTGGCGTTGACCGCCTCGACCGACGGCCCGTCGACCCGCGGATTTCCGTTGGCCGCGAACGCTTTACCGGGCCCGCCGTTGTAGGGAACTCGGTCGTCGGCGGTGCCGTGGATCTGCAACACCGACGTCGGCCTCGCGTGGGAACAGTCGGTCAGCAGCGTCCCAGCGACGGGCGCGATCGCGGCGAACGTGTCGGTCTGGCAGCCGAGCCGAAGGGCCATCATCGCTCCGTTGGACATCCCGGTGGCATAGACCCGGGCCCGGTCGATGGGAATCTGTTGCTCGATGGCCCCCACTATGGCCGTGATGAAGCCGACGTCGTCGGTGTTGACGTGTTGCGGCTCCCCGCAACATGTTCCGGCATTCCAGGCGCGGTTGAGTCCGTCGGGGTAGGCCACCAGGAAATGGCCACCGTCGGCCTCGCTGTCCCAGTGATAGGACCGCTCGGCCTGGGCGCCGGTGCCGAAGCCGCCGTGCAGCATGACCACCAGGGGCGCCCCGTCGGGCAGGCCTTGCGGCCGGTACACGTTGAAAGTCCTGCTGACGCCGCCCACCGCGATGGTCTGGGTCGAATGGCCGAGCGGAATCGACTGGGCGCCAGGCGTTCCCAGCGCGTGCCCACCGCCCAGGCAGCCTCCCAGCACCACCACCAAAGCCGGAAGCAGAAGCGAGCTCAGTGCGCGGACGAAGCGTGATCGCATGACGCCATCGTGACAGCCGGCACGGATTTTGACAAGTAGCTTGTCAATCTGGACTCGGATGGCACACTCTCTGTTCATGGATGCCGAGTGGAAACCCACCGTGCCTGCGCTGGTGAACCTGGTTGCGGCGTCCGGGGCGCCGCAGTTGAGGGCGGCCTTCGCGGCGGCCGGCCTGGACGGCATCCGCCCGGCGCAAGCCGTCGCCCTGGTGCCGCTGGCCGCCGGCGCGCTGCACGCGTCGGCCCTGGCCGACCGGCTCCGGGTGACCCGGCAGGCGGTTGCCCAGGCAGTGGCGGCCCTGGAGCGGCACGGCTACGTCACTCGGGTGCCCGACCCCGCCGACGCCCGCGTCCGACTCATCGAGCTGACCCCGCGCGGCCGTGAGGTGTTACGCGTAATGCGTGCCAATGCACTCGATTTGGAGAAGAGATGGCAGCGGGTGCTGGGCAAGGAGCGGTTGGCGGAGTTCCGCGAGACGTTGGTGCAATTGCTGTCGGCGGCGCCCGGCGACTGACGCGCTAAGGCGTCCGCAGGAAGACGTCGTTGAGCGTGACCGTGCGCAGGTTGCGCTCGCGGATGGTGTCGAGGAGTTCGGGGTAGACGTGCGTGACGGGCGGGTGGTTGAGGTGCCCGATCACGATGGCCTGCGGGACGAAGTACTCGTCGGCCATCTTGACGATGTATTCCTCGGTGATCAGCGTCGAGTCCGACAGCGAGCCCGACCACAGCGTCGGGACGGTGTAGCCGAGTTGGTTGGCCACCGCGTCGACGGCGGCGTTGTGCTTGCCGTAGGGCGGCCGGTAGTACGGCTTCGCTCCGATGCCGTAGGTGTTCTTCAGGAACTGGTCGTTGCGCTTGAGCTGGTCTTCGACCTTGTCCTGCGGCACCGTCGTCAGATCCGGGTGCGACCAGGTGTGGTTGCCGAGCTGGATCTGTCCGGAGTCGACCAGTGGGCGCAGCATCTCGCGATTCTCGGTCCACGAGTCGTAGATGCCGTTGACGAAGAAGGTCATCCGGATGCCGGTGTCCTTGGCGAGCTGCGTGTAGGCGCGCACGACCTCGCTGTTGACCCCGTCATCAAGAGTCAGCGCGAGCAAATCTCCGTCTCCGGGGATCTTCATCAGTGCGCCGCCGCCCGGCAGCGGGATGCGCGCGCTCAGCGGCGGTGGCGGCAGCAGCCCCCCGGCGGAGGGCGGGGCGATCGGCCCGGAGGTTGCGGCGCCGGCGTCCACTGGCGCCGCGAAGGTGCGCGGTTGCGGGTCGACGATCAGGCGAGCTGCGCCGACGCCGGCAACGGTGGCCGCTGCCAGCGACCCCAGGAAACGGCGGCGATTCAGCTCAGGCATGGCGGCGGGGCATTTCGGTTCCGGTCGGTGCGGTGCGCGACGGAGGAACCCCCCACGGGGACTCCGACCTCGACAAACATCGCATCCACAGCAGCGAACCGTACCACTCAACCGCGGATTACGTCGGCGACGTTACGGGAGGGTCAGCTGGGATTAGCGTTGCAAATTTATAACGGTCAGGGCCTGAATCAGTGCGGTTCGCCGCCGCCGCGCTGCGGTAACGCCACGGGGTCGACGTTGGGGGTCCCCAGCGTCGAGGCGAGCCAGGGCAGCGCCGCCTCGAACGCCCCCGCAGCAAACGGCCAGTCGTGCCTGCCCGGCTGGGTCACCACCGCGCAGTCGATGCCATGCGCCCCGGCGATCGTGCACAGTGCGTTCGCGGCGGCGTCCTGGCCCTCCGGGTTGGCCGCGGACGTGCTTTCGAGGTCCGGCTCGGCCGCCTGCGCGACGCTGTGCGCGCCGGGCGGGGCGGGGACGTCGAACCAGCCCGACAGCCCGGTGTAGCGACCGTGCCTGGTCATGACGCTGATCGGGTCGAACTCGGGCCAGGCGCGGGCGTCGCCGCCGAACAGCCGGGCGATGGTCTGGTCCATCGGGCCGATGCCGGGGCGGATGTCGCCGGCGATGTCCACGAAGGCGCGGAACAGCTCGGGGTGCAGCACGGCCAGGGTGACGGCGCAGGTGCCGCCCATCGACCAGCCGGCCACGCCCCAGTTGGCGCGGTCGGCGCTCACCCCGAAATTGGAGGCGACGAACGGCACCACGTCCTGGGTCAGGTGGTCGGCGGCGTTGCCGCGGCTGCCGTTGACGCATTCGGTGTCGTTGTCGAACGATCCCGTGGAGTCGACGAACACCAGCACCGGCGAGAAGCCGTGATGCGCGGCGGCGAAGTTGTCGATGGCGGTGAAGGCACCGCCGGGTCCCAGCCAGTCGGCGGTGGTGTTGAAGGCCGAGCCGATCATCATCACCGCGGGCAGCCGGGGCGGCGGGTTGCTGTTGAACCACGCCGGCGGCAGGTACACCAGTTCCTGCCGGTGCGGAAAGTGGGACTTGTCGGCGTCGATGTTGATCGGCACGACGACGCCCTTGGTCGGCTTGGTCCCGGCGAGCTGCATCTCGGTGACCCGCAGCCGGTCGATCTGGTCGGGCAGGGGCACTGACGTCAGCTGATTCCACGCGCTGAGGGCCGTGGGGAAATAGCCGACCCAATCGTTGAGGGCCAGGCCCGCGCACAGCACGCACAGCGGCACCGAAAGCACCGCCACGCCACGACGCCACCACCGGATCCCCCGCCACCCGAGCAGCAACAGGGCGGCGGTCAGCCCGCTGGCCGCGATCCACAGCCACAGCGCCACGGGTGCCGGGTCGCCGGCCACCCCGATGGATCCGATGTACCAGTACGCCAGGCCCGCCGTCGCGGCCGAGGCGATCAGCGCGGCAGGCAGCGCTCGCTTAAACCAGCTGCTTCGGCGCCAGTCGACGGCGGTGACGGCGACGAGCACCGCGAGGACCTGCAATGCCGGTGGCAACCAACCGTGCAGCAAGGACAGCTGTCCGAAGAATTCGCGCAACGATGAGAGCCTTCGCTAAATCCGATTGTCGCGCGTTCACGCGCCGTGGTCGCCGGGCCGGTGGGCCAGGTCAACTATCCCACATCGCCTTGCGCGGTCAGGCTGGCGAAGGAGCGCAGCCGCAGGCTGTTGCCGACGACGAAGACGCTCGAAAACGCCATCGCGGCGCCCGCGAGCATCGGGTTGAGCAGGCCGACGGCGGCCAGCGGGATGGCGGCGACGTTGTAGCCGAAGGCCCAGAACAGATTCGCCTTGATCGTCGCGAGTGTCCTGCGGGAGAGCCCGATCGCGTCGGCGGCGGCGCGCAGGTCGCCGCGCACCAGGGTGAGGTCCGCGGCTTCGATCGCCGCGTCGGTGCCGGTGCCCATCGCCAGCCCCAGATCGGCGGTGGCCAGGGCCGCGGCGTCGTTCACCCCGTCGCCGACCATCGCCACGACCTTGCCCTCGGACTGCAGACGTTTGACCGCCGCGACCTTGTCGGCGGGCAACACCTCGGCGATGACCTGGGTGATGCCGACCTCGTCGGCGATGCGCCGCGCGACGGCCCGGTTGTCACCGGTCAGCAGCACCGGCGTCAATCCCAGCCGCTCGAACTGCCGAACGGCCTCGGCGCTGCTGGGTTTCACGGCGTCGGCGATCACCAGCAGCCCGCGGGTGCCGCCGTCCCAGCCGACCACGACGGCGGTCTTGCCGTCACCCTCGGCGCGAGCCTTGGCCTCCCGCAGCGTCGCGGCGTCATCTTCGGCCCAGTCGGCCAGCAGGCTGTCCCGGCCGACGACCACCTCGTGGCCGTCGATAATGCCTTGCACGCCTTGGCCTTTGAGGTTGGTGAAGCCCTCGGCCGAGGGGAGCGTGCCGAGTTCGGCCTTGGCGGCCTTGGCGATTGCCTGCGCGACGGGGTGTTCGGAGGCGTCCTCGAGGGCCCCGGCGTAGCGCAGCAGCGTCTCGCGATCGGTGTCCGCTCGGGCGATCACGTCGACGAGCGTCATCTTGCCGGTGGTCACGGTGCCGGTCTTGTCGAGCACGATCGTGTCGACCCGGCGGGTCGACTCCAGCACCTCGGGCCCTTTGATGAGCACACCGAGCTGGGCCGCGCGGCCGGTACCGACCAACAGCGCGGTCGGCGTGGCCAGGCCGAGCGCGCACGGGCAGGCGATGATCAGCACCGCGACCGCGGCGGTGATCGCCGCGGTGAGCGGGAAACCGGCGAGCAGCCAGGCGGCCAGCGTGGCCACGGCGATCGTGATGACGATAGGAACGAACACGCCCGCGACGCGGTCGGCGAGCCGCTGCACCTTGGCCTTGCCGGCCTGGGCCGCCTCGACCAGCGTGGCCATCTGCGCCAGCTGCGTCGCGTCGCCGACCCGGATGGCGCGCACGACCAGGCGACCGCCGACGTTCACGGTGGCGCCGGTGACCGCGTCGTCGGGACCCACCTCGACGGGCATGGATTCGCCGGTCAGCAGTGAGGCGTCCACGGCCGACGAGCCGGAGACGACGAGGCCGTCGGTGGCGATCTTCTCGCCGGGACGCACGACGAAGAGGTCGCCCACCCGCAGTTGGTCAACGGGGACGCGGATCTCGATGCCGGGGCCGTCGGGGCTCAACATGTCGCTGCGCAGCACCGCGACGTCCTTGGCGCCGAGCTCCAGCAGCGCGCGCAGTGCGGCGCCCGCGCGCCGTTTGGCGCGCTTTTCGAAGTAGCGGCCGGCCAGCACGAACAGCGTCACGCCCGCGGCGACCTCGAGGTAGATGCTGCCCGCGCCGTAGCTGCGGGCGGCCGTCAGTTGGAAGTGGTGATGCGTGCCCGCGTCGCCGGCGGTCCCCAGGAACAGGGCGTACAGCGACCACAGGAACGCCGACAGCGTTCCGACCGAGACGAGGGTGTCCATCGTGGCCGCGCCGTGCCTGAGGTTGGTCCAGGCGGCCGCGTGGAACGACTGGCCCGCCCACAGGACGACGGGTGTGGCCAGCGCCAGCGAAGCCCATTGCCAGTAGCGAAATTGCAGGGCCGGGATCATCGCCATGGCGATCACCGGGGTGGCGAGCACGACGGCGGCGATCAGCCGGGTCCGCAGCGATGCCAACTCGGCGTCGTCGGGCCCGGCTCGACCGTCGCGGTCGGCGCCAAGTCCCGGCAGGGCCGCGGTGTAGCCGGCCCGTTCGACCTCGGCGACCAGCGCCTGGGGATCGAAACCGGACGGCGCGGTCACGGTGGCCGATTCGGTGGCGTAGTTGACCGACGCGTCCACGCCGTCGAGCTTGTTCAGCTTCTCCTCGATGCGCGCCGCGCACGAGGCACAGCTCATCCCGGTGATCTCGAGCCTGAAGCTGCTCTTCTCAGCCGGTGAAGCGGTCACCTGGCAAATTCTGCCTTCTTCGGGCACGTGCTGCCGCCGGGGGTATTCGCTCGTGGTCATGACGCCTCCAGATGCCCCGGGCGGGGCAAGCTACCTACGTCACCACATATACCCCCACGGGGTATTGACGTCAACCGCGCCGAGGGGTCACTGCCGCAGGTGGGAACCGCCGCCGATGTACCAGACCTGGCCGGTGATCCACTCGGCCTCTTCGGAGAGCAGGAAGGTGGTGACCGCGGCGAGGTCGTCGGGCGTGCCCAGCCGGCTGGTCTTGCCGAACATCAGGAAGGCCTGCTGCAGCGCCAGGTCGTTCTGCCGTTCCTGTGTCTCACCCATTACCAGGCCGGGCATGACGCCGTTACTCCGGATGTTGTGCGTGCCCCAGTTGACGGCCACGTGGCGGGTGAGGTGATTGACGGCGGCCTTGGAGGCGCCGTAGGCGACGTGCTGCGGGTCGCTGCCCAGAGCGGCGCCCGACGACGTGTTGACGATGCTGCCGCCGCCCGCCTCCAGCAGGTGGGGCAGGACGGCTTGAATGGTGCGGACGTAGCCCAGCAGGTTCACGTCCAGCGTGCGCTGCCACACGTCCATCTCGGTGTCGAGGATGGTGGTGTCGCGGCCGAGGTTGTGTTCCGAGAGGTCGGCACCGACGTTGTGCAGGCCGTGGATGCCACCGAACTCCGCGATGGTGCGCTCGACGAGGTGTTGCACCGAGCGCGTATCGGAAAGGTCGAACTCGACGGCGATGGCCCGGCCGCCGGACCCGGCGACGTGTTCGGCGGTCGCGGTGGCGCCCGCGATGTTGATGTCACCGACGGCGACGCAGGCGCCTTCTGCGGCAAGGCGTTTGGCGGTGGCCGCGCCGATGCCGGTCGCGCCGCCTGCGACCAGGAAGGTCTTGTCCTTCAGCCCGCGCATCAGACGTAACCGACGCCGATGTCGACCGAGAGCTGGGTCGCGGTGACGAATTTGGATTGGTCGGAGGCCAGCCACGCGACCGCATCGGCAATGTCCTCGGGCTGCGCGATACCTTCGGGCAACAGAGGTTTATGCATGCCCTGGAGGTGGGGGTAGTCGTCGGCGGCCGACTGCAAGGCCTCGCGCATCCGGCCGGTGCCCATCGGCGTGGAGACCGCCCCGGGGTTGAGGCTGTTGACCCGGATGTTGTACCGGCCGAGCTCCGCCGCGAAGGCGCGGGCCATCCCGACGACGGCGTGTTTGCTTGCCGTGTAATGGATCATGAACGACTGCATCTTGATGCCGGCGGCGGAGCCGACGAGAATGATCGAGCCCCCGCGGCCGCCGTCGACGATGTGCTGCGCGCCGGCCATGACGGTGTTCCAGGTGCCAATCACGTTGGTGTCGATGGTGTCCCGGAACGCCTGCGGGGTGATTTGATCCCACGGCGACGGGCAGCAGATCCCCGCATTGGCGACGATGACATCGAGACGACCGAGGTCGCCGACCGCCTGGTCGACTGCCCCCTTGAGCGCGTCGATGTCGCGGATGTCGACCGCCGCGGCGATCGCCTTCCTGCCGTTGGCGCGCACCAGGTCCGCCGTCTCGGCGAGGTCATCGAGGGTCGGCGAATCGTAGGGAACGCTGGACGGCAACGGGCCCGCGATGTCCACCGCGATAATGTCGGCGCCCTCGGCCGACAGCCGCACGGCGTGCGCCCGGCCCTGGCCGCGGGCGGCGCCGGTGATCAGCGCCACCCTGCCTGAAAGTGGTTGACTCACAATGTCCTTCCTAGTCGCGGGCGATCTTGTCAAGCGGATTGGATCGCTCGAGCATGCCGTAGGCTTCCTCTCCGTCCCAGCTGTATCGCACACCGGCCTGCTGTACCGCGGGGAAGCTGGCCATCTCCTGCTTGAGGGCCTGCATCGAGTACATGTCATCGTTGTGATGGATATCGTGCGTGGAAAAGACTGTCTCACCGGCAATTTCGATCGTGCCATCGGCGGTCTGCAACACCAGCGAGACATCTTCGCCCAGCGGTCGCAGCCGGGTCAGCCACGGCGCCTGCACGGCCCGGGCCGGAATCAGGCCGCCGTCGCCGGTGAAGACGAATCCCTCGTTGAAGGTGGGCTGGCCGTCGGGGCGGGGCGGGTAGGCGATGTAGCCGAACGCCCGGCCACTGGGAAACACCGCCGACTGCCAGCAGTGCCCCCAGAACCCGGCCAGCTTGCGAACCCCGGTGCGACGGATGCGCAACCCGCTGCCGGTGAATGTGTACCGCTCGTCGCCGATGCGGAATTCACCTGTGGCAGTGAACAACTGCTCGTAGCGCGGGCCGCCCATCATGTCGCCGACGTTCGACGTGCGCAGCTGCGTGTCGGCATCGGACTGCAGCGCGCCCTGCACCCAGGGCGGCACGGCCATCTTCGCCTCGACGTGGAAGCCGATGTCCACGGTCGGGCCGTCCTTCTTGCCGTCGACCAGATCGGCTGACGACGTCTGCACGGCGGGGCCGTCGTAGGACATCGTCCAGGTGTCGAAGGGCTCGGCGCACCGAAACGTCAAACCCCCGGCGCCCAGCACGCTGGCCCGGCCGGCGGAATCCTGTGCGGGCAGCGACGCCCCGTTGGACCGCAGCCGATACACGCGGCCGTCGGGGAAGGCGACGTTGAGCTGGATGTCGTGGGAGTCCCAATTCGCGCCGACGGCCTCGATCCCGATGCGGGGCAGCCCGATCGCCCCGCGGTCGTCGACGACCCAGAAGCTCACCGAGTCGCGCATCTCCGGGTCCTGCGGCCGCTGCGCCAACATGAACTCACGCGACGGGTCGATGCCGCCGGTCAGGTCAATCGCCATCAAATATCCTTTGCCCTCGGTGTTTTAGTGCGCGGTCCATCGTCGCGCGCTGTCCACGTACGCCCCGAACCGGGGCCGCACTTCGTCGAAATCGATGCCATACTCGACCGGGTCCGCGCGCGAGCTCGGCTCGCGCGCGGCGGCCGCCTGCGCCCACCAGCTGTGCATCCGCATCTCGAACAGTTCCCCCACCGGGGCGCCCAGCCACGCGTACAGGCCGGTGACCTCTCCGATCGGATCGTCCTGCATGGCGCGAAAATCGATGTCGTAGAACCGATCCTCGGCGCCGTCGGCGCGAAACTTCAGCGCGCGATCCATCCCCAACGACCAGTGCTCGACGTTGAGGCCGCCGATATACCGCCGGTCGATCTCGTCACTGAACGACCCGATGATGTCGGCGTACAGGTCGGCCACCGACAGGATGACGTCGGTGGGATCGCGGTGCGTCATCACGAACTTTGCATCGGGAAACGCCGCATCCAGCGAGTCGAGCCACAGCACGTGCGACGGGCACTTCAGCCGCCATGGGCGCTGCGGCTCGCCCCAGGCCAGCAGCTTCATCACCCGGCGCTGGTAACGCAACGTGGGGGTGAGGTCGGTCTCGTGCACCAACCACGTTGAATAGGAAGGGATTTCGGCGAACGACTGAAAGATGTGGGATTTGAAGTCCAGCGCCATCAGCTCGTGGCACTCCATCGGGCCGTGCGTATCGCCCGGTACGTGGTGGCGGGTGCCGATCATCTCGCCCTTGTCGGCCGGGATGCGCGGGTCGGCGCCCCGCACGGTCGACGGCGGCGGGCAGGGTTGCGACGATTCCCACCGGCGCAGGTAGCGCACTCCGGGATCCTGCGCCAGCAGCATGGAAAGCGCCGTGGACCCGGTCCGGGGCAGGCCCAATCCGATGAGCGGACCGATGATTTCGACGTCGTCGATCTCCGGGTGCCTGCGGTACCAGTCCTCGACCTGCAGGCGCTGTGACAGGTAGCCCGCGATGCGCTGATGCAAAAACGCCTGGCCGCGGTCGTTGAGCCGTGCCTCGTTTCGCAGCGCGGACAGCAGGAGGTCGAGGCCCTCGGCGTAGGAGTCGTCACCGAAGTCGGTCAGCCCGGTCTGCGTGCTGGCCTCGTCCAAAACCGTTTGGCTGGTCAGCATCTCAGCCCATCCACTGCCCGCCGGCAACGTCGATGGTCTGTCCGCACATGTAATCGGCCGCCTCCGAGGCCAGGAAGGCGACCATGTTGGCGACTTCCTCGGGCAGCGACGCACGGCCCAGCTGGACCTGGTTGGTGATCGCCTCGTGGATGGCGCCGCGGCCGGCGCGATGCTGGTCGCTCTGCGGATCGAGCAGGTACTGCTTCATGTCCGGCTTGATCATGATCCCAGGAGCCACGCCAAGGACATTCACGCCGCGCAGCGCGACCTCATGCGCCAGGTTGCGGGTGAAGCCGATGACCCCGGCCTTGCAGGAGTTGTAGACCACCAGGCCGCGCTGCTGGATGCGGCCGCCGACCGAACCGATGTTGATGATCTTTCCCGAACCCTGCGGCAGCAGGTGCTGCAGCGCTGCGTGCGCGCCGTACATCATCATCGTCAGGCTGCCGAGGACCGTGTAGTCGATTTCCTCTTTGGTCTGGTTCTCGAACGGCCCGGCCGCGACCATCACCGGGTTGTTCACCATGATGTCGAGGCCGCCGAGTTCGTCGCGGGCCTGGTTGACCGCGTCGTGCACTTGGTCCCAGTCGGACATGTCGGCCTTGACGGGGATCGCCCGCACCCCCCAGCGCTGCTCGACCTCCTTGGCGCGGCGCTCGACTTTCTCGAAGGTGCGGCCGATCAGCGCGACGTCGGCGCCGCAGCCCCCCAGCCGGTTCGCGATCGCCTGCCCCAGGCCGTCGCCGCCGGCCCCGGTGACGAAGGCCTTCTTGCCGGACAGGTCCATCAACTCGGTCACCCGTTTGCCGACGATGTGCTCGGGCAGCCGGTCCAATCCCAGCAATTGCACCCAGTCCTGCTCGTCTTGCAGGGTCATCACCGATCGCCTCCACTCAGACCGGGACGGCATCGCCGTCCGCACATCGCCGACGATATGGCGACATCGGCCCAAGTCGGTAATACCAATTCAGGAAACCAGTCATGCCGCTTTTGTATGGCTGGTAGACGTGGAGGCGATGGATACCCACCGGCTCAAGTACTTCCTGCGCATCGCCGAGGAGGGCTCGATCACCCGGGCGGCCACGGTGCTCGGAATCGCCCAGCCCGCGCTGAGCCGCCAGATCCGGCTGCTGGAGGAGGACCTCGGCATCACGCTGTTCCATCGGACCCGTCGGGGCGTGCACCTCACCGAGGAGGGCGAGCGCCTGCGCTCGTCGACCGCCGCGCCGCTGCGGCAACTCGAGCTCGCGGTGCAGTACGCGGGATCGCCGCTGGCCCGCATCGAACGCGGCCTGCTGTTCGGCATGGTGCCGACCGCGGCCGGGGTGCTGGCCGCGCCGCTTCTCGCCAGCCTGGGCGCGGCGTTCCCGAACGTGCACTTCCACGTCGCCGTCGCCGAGACCGACGACCTGGTCCCGCGCATGCTCAGCGGCGCGGTCGACCTCGCGGTGCTCAATCCGGTGGCCGATGACCGCCTCTTCTACCGGCACCTGGTGGTCGAGGACCTCGTTCTGGTCGGCGGTCCCGCGTCGGACCTGTCCCCTGACAAGCCCGTGCCCTTCGCGGGCCTGGCCAGCCTGCCGCTCGTCATGCCCAGCGCCCCGACCGGGATCCGCAACACGTTGGAGAACACCGCGCTGCGGGTCAAAGTCGCTATCACAGCACGCTATTCGACCGATTCGCTGGAAGTCTCCAAGCAGCTGGTCGCCGCCGGACTCGGATACGCGGTGCTGCCGCTGGCGGCGTGTGGCGGCGACGTCGACGCGGGGCGGCTGCGATGCGCGCCTATCTGCGAACCCGAGATCAACCAGCAGCTGGGTGTTGCGGCCACCGCGGCGCTCGAGCTGCCCCGCGAGTTCGCCACCAAGATCGGAATCCTGTTGCGCGAGGAGGTTTCGCGCCTCACCAAGTCGGGGCTTTGGCCGGCGAAGTTCACGCCGTCGCCGGTGTGGGATCCGCGCCTTCCCGAGCCGAACTAGACCCGGCTAGGCTTCGCGGTAGACCTAAGGAGACATCATGGACGTGACGGTTGTGGATCGGGGACCTCGGCAGGTGTGTCGCAGGGTCGACGTCGCCGCGCCGGCCGCAGACCTGTGGGCCCTGGCCGCCGACCCCCGGCGGCACGGCGAGCTGGACGGGTCGGGCACGGTGCAGGACAACCTCAAGGTTCCGGCGGAAGTCCTTGAGGGGTCTAAGTTTTCGACGAGCATGAAGATGAAGGGTGTGCCCTACCGCGTCACCAGTACCTTCACCGTGCTGAAGCCGTACGACGTGGTCGAATGGCGCCACCCGGTCGGCCATCGCTGGCGCTGGGAATTCGAATCACTCGGACCGGACCTGACCAGGGTCACCGAGACCTTCGACTACCGCGACGCCGGTGCTATCAAGAACAAGCTGAAGTACTACGAAAGGATGGGTTTCGCGAAGGCCAACGCGAACGGCATCGAGGCCACGCTGGGCAAGCTGCGTGACCGCTACGCGCAGTAACTGATCAGCCGGCGTCCGGATCGGCGGCATCCCAGGGGACCACGCCGGACGCCCAATGGCTGAGTTGCTCGACCTGGTCGTTGCGGTGCAGGTGGCGCGGCGGGGTGGCGAAGGTCTCGTAGGGCCGGCAGCGGATGACCACGCGATGTTCCCGCTCGCACATCGTCGAGATCTGCGGTCGCGCCTCCGCGCCGAGCGGCTGGCCCGACATCCGGCCGGCAACCGCCATCATCACGTCGACCGCGAGCTCGTGATCGTCTTCGACGGTCGCGTCGGCATACACCTGCAGATAGGTGAAGGGCCACCGCTCGTCGAGGACGCACAGGCTGACCTTTTCGTCGCGCTCGATGACGCGGGCCTTGCCGCGGCCCGCCATCGTGGAGACCAGGAGTTCGTCGGTGTCCGTCGGGATGTAGTACACGACGGACATGCCGGGGCCGTCGTTGCGCCGGCGGTAGCCGAACACGCAGGTGCGGTGGGTGAGGACGAACTGGCGCCGCTCGGACGGAAGCATGTCGCGATCGGTCGGCGCCGTGAAGGGTTCCGGAGCGAGGGGAAGAAGCATGGCGAAACGTCCTCACTGTCAAGGGCATTGATCTTGGCCTTATTTACGGATACAGTGTCTCCGTAAATCATCGCGGTGTCAAGCCGAGGAGGGCTGTGACGAACGTCAACGAGTCGTCGCCGGGGCGATCCCGCGGGCGCCCGGCCGTCCCGATGGACCGCATCCTGTCGGCCGCCGTCGAATTGCTCGACGAGCAGGGGGCCGACGCGCTGTCGATGCGATCGCTGGCGCAACGCGTGCAGTCGGGCACCGCGATGCTCTATCGTCACTTCGCCAACCGGTCGGAATTAGTCTCGGCGGTGATCGACCACATCCTCGGGGAGGTCGATCTCGATCCGGAGGCGCTCGCCGCGCTGCCCTGGCAGCAGGGTTGTATCTTGCTCGCACAGCACATGTTCGACGCGCTGAGCCGGCACGGCAACGTCGCCGTGTTGCTGATCGAGTACACCCCGGTGGGGACCAACGCGCTGGCCAACCGCGAGCTCTGCCTATCGGTGTTGCTGGCCAATGGTTTTCGGCCTTCGGTGGCCGCCCACGCCTATGCGATGCTGGCCCGCTACGTCCTCGGTTTCGCGATCCAGCAGTCCGGGACGGCGGCGGGCGACAGCGAACACGACGCCCAGCTGTCGGCGACATTCCGCGGGCTCGACCCGGCGCGCTACCCCGCGACCGTCGCGGTCGCCGACGACCTCCCGGTTCCGCTGGCCGAGGAGTTCGGCTTCGGGTTGCGGCTCATCGTCTCCGGGCTCGAGCACCTGCCTGCGGGGCAATGAACCAAACGCCCCCACGCATCGTCTCCGCAGCGTGACCGACGACGACCGCGTGGCGCTCCCGCTTTCCCGATGGGGTCTACTCATCAGTCGATACGGATTGGTAATTGTGTTGGCGTGGATCGGTTTCGGGAAGTACGTGAAGATGGAATCGCGGGCGCTCATCGAGCACAGCCCGCTGATGAGCTGGATCTATGACGTGTTCAGCGTCGCCACGGTCGCGCATGGCCTCGGCACGATGGAAATCGTCGCGGCCCTACTCATCGCGCTGCGGCCAATCTCGCCCCGCGCCTCCACGCTCGGCAGTGCGCTGGCCGTGCTGCTGTTCGTGGGGACGCTGAGCTTTCTGTTCACCACACCCGGGGTGGTCTCGACGCGCGCTGCGGGCGTGCCCGTGCTCTCGGCGCTACCGGGACAATTCCTGCTCAAGGATCTGGTGTTGATCGGCGTGGCGCTGTGGTCGCTCGGCGAATCACTGGAGGCATTGCGCCGCAACCGGTTAGCGCGCGAACAATGAACCCCGGATGAGCCGCTTCGCCGCGGCGAGCGTGGCGGCGTAGGGCTCCGGCGGCAGGGTGGTTGATCGCTCCGACAGGCCACGGGTCAGCGCGCAGACGGCCTCCACCACGGACGCGGGCGAGGCGCCCGGCGCCAGCGTTCCCTGCGCCGCGGCGTCGGCGACGATCTCGGTGACGACCTCGCGCAGGGCCCTGGACCCTGGGTACCGCGAGCGCGCCGCGCTGCCGGCGCGCGCCGCCCGCAGGAACGCGGCGAGGTAGGGATGGTCGCGCATCAACCGTTGCGATTCGTCCAGCACCGCATCCAGCCGGGCGACCACGTCGTCGGACTGCGCGGCCGCGGCACGCAGCCGGGGCGCAACGATGTCCTCGATCTCCTCGCCGGTCGCCTCGAGTAGCTCGGACTTGTTCGGGAAGTAGTGATACAGGCTGCCGCTGGTCATCTCGGCGGCGCGGGCGATCTCCCGGATCGTCGTCTGCGAATAGCCGACCTCGGCCACGCAGCGCATCGCCGCGGTGAGGATTCGGCGACGGGTCTGCTCGGCATCTGCGCCCACCGGCCTGCCGAGCCGTTCACGCACCGCACACCTCCGCGACAGCCGGTCCTCATCGGTGAGACGAATATATCCACTGACCCGGATATATTCGACGGATGCCCCAGACACAGCTGGGCCGTCCCGTCGGTGCCAGCGGTGAGGAGACCCGGCAGCGGATCATCGCGGCGACGATGAAATGCGTGGCCGAGGTCGGCTATTCGCAGACGACGATCCGGGAGATCGCTCGCATGGCGAACGTGACGAGCCCCAGCCTGTACAACTACTTTCCCAACAAGTCCGAGCTGATCAAGGCGGCCATCGCGGCCCGGGCCGAGGTCGCCATGCCGCGGCTGCGTCAGGCGGCCGTGGTCGCCGCGAACATCGTCGACCGGATCGAAGCGCTGCTCGACGAATCCGGCGCCTTGCTGCGCGAGTACCCGGACCTGGCGGCGTTCGAGTTTGCGATTCGCGCGGAGAACCTGATCGACACCTCCCGCGGCCAAGCCGAGGGGTTCGAAGTGTTCCGCGGGATCATCGAGGACGCCGTCGGGGACGCCCACCGGCGCGGCGAACTGGGCGACGGCTGCGACCGTCGCGGGGCGGTGGAGGCGATCTACGCCCTCGTCTACGGCCTGACCGAGCTGGCCGCCGCGGTGCCGCCGGCGGACTACCAGGCAGCCTTGGCCGCGGCGAAGGTGCTGGTCAGGGGAGCACTCTTCACCGCGTCCCCTTGATGCGATCAAGTGATTGATTATAGAGTCGGCTCACGAGGAGCGGAGTCGAGACCTTGACCGAGACTGCTGGCCTGACATTCGACGTGGAAGCGCTGCGGCAGAGATATGCCGACGAGCGCGCCCGCCGTGTGCGCCCCGAGGGGATCGCCCAGTACGTCGAGATCTCCGGTGAGTTCGCCCGGTACGCCGACGACCCCTGGGCCGACGACACGACGGCGCGCGAACCCCGCACCGACGAGATCGACGTGGCCATCATCGGAGCCGGCTTCGGCGGGTTGCTGACGGGCGCGCGGCTACGCGAGCTCGGTGTCGAGAGCGTGCGGCTGATCGACCGGGCGGCCGACGTGGGGGGCACGTGGTACTGGAATCGGTATCCGGGCATCGCCTGCGACGTCGAGTCCTACGTGTACATCCCACTGCTGGAGGAACTCGGCTACATCCCCGAGGAGAAATACTCCAAGGGCGCCGAGATCTTTGCGCACTGCCGCCGCATCGCCGAGCACTACGACCTGTACCGCGACGCGTGCCTGCAAACCGACGTCCACGAGATCCGTTGGGAGGCTGGAACTTCGCGTTGGATCATCCGGACCAACCGGGGCGACGAGATGCGGGCCAAGTTCGTGTCGATGGCAAACGGGTATCAAGCCAAGCCCAAGCTGCCGGGGATCCCCGGGCTGGGGGCGTTTGGCGGTCACACGTTCCACACCAGCCGATGGGACTACGGCTACACCGGCGCGAAGCTGGAGAACCTGGCCGGCAAGCGCGTCGGGATCGTCGGCACCGGGGCGACCGCCATCCAGTGCGTACCGCATCTGGGCGCCGCGGCGGGCCAGCTCTACGTCTTTCAGCGCACACCGTCGTCGGTGGATGTGCGCGCCAACGCGCCGACGGACCCGCAGTGGGCCAGTGCCCTGGTGCCCGGGTGGCAGCGCCAGCGGATACAGAACTTCCAAATCCTCACGGCCGGTGGGCAAGCGGCTGAGGATCTGGTCGCAGATGCCTGGACGAGCATCACCCGCAAGCTTCCGGTGATGCGCCACGACGGTGACGGCTCGGTGGACCCCGAGCAGCGCGGCCGCGACATCGAGATCGCCGACTTCGCCAAGATGGAGGAGATCCGCGCCCGGATCGACGGGATCGTCGCCGACCGCGCCACCGCCGAGGCGCTCAAGCCCTGGTACGGCTACTTCTGCAAGCGGCCCTGCTTTCACGACGAGTATCTCGAGACGTTCAACCGGGACAACGTGACGCTGGTCGATACCCGCGGCCGCGGCGTGGAGCGGATCACCGAATCCGGTGTGGTGGTCGACGGGGTGTCCTATGAACTCGATTGCCTGATCTTCGCGACGGGTTTCGAGGTCGGCACCGACTACTGTCGCCGCACCGGGTTCGAGCTGATCGGCCGTGACGGCGTGTCGCTGACCGAGCGCTGGAGCGACGGCGTGCGCACGTTCCAGGGTCTGTGCGCCAACGGCTTTCCCAACTGCTTCATCGAAAGCATCTCCCAGGCAGGGTTGACGGTGAACTTTCCGTACCTGCTCGACGTGCAGGCGACGCATGCCGCCTGGGTCATCGCGTGGGCCCTCGAGCACGGCGCCACCGAAGTCGAGCCGAGCGTGGCCGCGGAGGCCGCCTGGGTCGACACGGTGGTCACCAGGTCGGCCGCCACCGCGGAGCGGGCCGCGACGTGTACCCCCGGCTACTACAACCGGGAGGGGAAGGCGGACGCCAAGACGCGGCAGGGCAGCTTCTTCTTCGGCACCCCGACCGAGTACGCCGACATCCTCGAAACATGGCGGGCGACGGGCGATTTGGCAGGCCTCGACATTCGCGGCGTCGATTCATGAAGTACGTCCTCGGAAGACTGCGAGCGACGACCCGGCGCCGGCGCGCGCCGAGGGTCGCGATCATCGGGGCCGGCTTCGGCGGGCTCGCCACGGCGGTTGCCCTGCGCCGGGCGGGCATCGACGATCTGGTCATCATCGAGGCCGGCGACGGCGTCGGGGGCACCTGGCGGCGCAACACCTATCCCGGCGCCGCCTGCGACATCCAGAGCCACCTATACTCGCTTTCCTTCGCGCCCAACAAGTCCTGGAGCCGCACCTACGCGCGGCAGCCCGAGATCCTGGCCTACCTGGAGTCGGTGGCCGATGACTTCGACCTGCGCCGCCACCTCATGCTCGACACCAGAGTGTGCGCGATGCGATGGGACGCTGACGCGTGCAACTGGACGTGCGAGCTGGACGGCGCCGCCGGTCCCGGCACGCTGACCGTCGACGCGGTGGTCTGCGCCGTCGGCTTGTTCGGCCTGCTGAAGCTGCCCGACATCGCCGGGCTCGCCGACTTCAAGGGCGTGCTCATGCACACCGCCCAGTGGGACCACCGCGTCGATCTGACGGGGCGGCAGGTGGCGGTCATCGGAACGGGTGCCAGCGGCGTGCAGGTGGTTCCCGAGCTGGCGAAGATCGCCAAGCGGCTCAAGGTATTTCAGCGCACCCCGCCATGGATGGTGCCCAAGGACGACCGCCCCTACAGCGCAAGGGAATTGGCGCGGTTTCGGCGCGATCCGCTGGCGGTGCCACGGACCCGCTGGCAGATCTGGAAGTTCCAGCACGACAACACCGCGACCTTCGCCGACGACCCGATCGTCGCGGCGCGCAGTCACGTCGCGACGTCGTTCCTGGAACGCACCGTGCCCGGCGAGCGGCTTCGCGGCGCGCTGACGCCGGACTACCCGTTCCGCTGCAAGCGGGTGCTGCTCGGCGACGAGTACTACCGGGCGCTGCAGCAGGACAACGTCGAGCTCATCACCGACCCCATCGACCGCGTCACCGAGACCTCCGTGGTCACCACGACGGGCGACGCCGTGGATGCCGATGCGATCGTGCTGGCCACCGGATTCGAGACGTCGCAATACTTGTCGGGCATCGACGTCGTGGGCACGGGCGGCCAACGGCTGCACGACCGATGGGGCGAGGACCCCAGCGCCTACCTGGGTGTGGCGGTCAGCGGGTTCCCCAACTTCTTCATGCTCTACGGCCCGAACACCAACCAGGGCGGGAACTCGATCGTCTACATCCTGGAGGCAGGTGCGCGCCTGGTGGCCAGTGCGGTCAGCCGGCTGGCGCGGCGCGGCGGCTGCCTCGAGGTGCGCCCGCGGGCCGAAAAACGTTACAACGACCAGCTTTCCCGGGACCTGGAGCGCACCATCTGGACGCAGTGCGACAGCTACTTCCGTTCGGCCTCCGGCCGCATCGTCACACAGTGGCCGTACACCGAGCTGGAGTACGCCCGGCGGACCTGGCGGTTGCGTTCGCGCGACTGGCTGCACCGCAAGGGTGCAGCTGCCGGGAACCGGCTAGCCGATGCCGAAATCGATGACACCGCGGACCAATTGGCCGGCGGATAGATCGGCGTAGGCCTCGTTGATTTCGTCAAGCGCATAACGCTTGGTGATCATCTCGTCGAGCAGCAGCTGGCCCGACTCGTACATCCCCGCGAGCAGCGCGATGTCGCTGTGGGGATTGCAGGATCCAAACACTGTGCCGCGCAATGACTTGTTCATCAGGATGAAGTCCTGCAGGGCGACGTCGATCGAGCCGAGCGCCGGGGCCGGCAGGCCGGTCAACACACAGGTGCCGCCCTTGCGGGTGAGCTGCAGCGCGACGCCGACGTCGGCCGCGCCGATCATTGCGGGGGAGACGACGACCGCGTCGGCCATCACGCCGCGGGTCAGCTCCCGCACCAGTTCGATCGCCTCGGCTCCGGTCGCCGCGGTATGGGTCGCGCCGAAGCCCGGCGCCGAATCACGTTTGAAGGCAACGGGATCAACCACGACGATGCGCGCCGCGCCGCTGATGCGCGCGCCCTGAATGGCCGCCGTCCCGATTCCGCCCGCACCGATCACCACCACGGTGTCGCCCCCGCGCACCCCGGCGCGGTGCGCGGCCGAACCGTATCCGGTGGGGACCGCGCACGCCAGCAGCGCCGCGGGCACCAGTGGGAAGCTTCGGTCGATCAGCACCAGCGAATCGGCGGAGACGACGGTGTGTTCGGCGAACGCGCCGATCTTCGAGATATGACCCAGGTTTCGTCCGTCGACACTGTGATGGCGAAACGTGCCGTCCGTCGGCATGCCCGGCGCCAGCGTCCCGGAACCGGTGTCGCACAGGTACTCCATGCCCGAGGAACACCACCGGCACCGGCCGCACACCGCGACAAAGGACGTGACCACGTGATCGCCCGGCGCGAAGCGGGTCACCCCGTCGCCCACTTCGACGACGACGCCGGAGCCCTCGTGTCCGCCGATCGTCGGTGACATGGCCGGCAACCCGAGTTCGCGCACCACGTCCGGCCGGGGCGCCAGCCTGCCTTGCCGGATGTGCTCGTCGGAGTGGCACAGCCCGGCGGCGGCCAGGCGCACCAGAACTTCGCCGGCCCGCGGTGGGTCCAGCTCGAATTCCTCGACCGACCACGGGCTGCCGTATTCGTACACCACGGCCGCGCGGCTTCTCATCGACGCGTGCCGCCTCTCCATCGGGTCACGGGTTAAACGATCAATCGTTTGATTATAGAAGCCGTCGATATTTACGTCAGGGTGATTTTCAGGGCTGCCGAAAAGTGGCCCGGTGGCTAACATCGCTGAAAATGCTCGTCAGCCAGACTTCATGCTGGTAGATAGCGGTGAGGGGACGGCTGGGAGATGGTGCAAGCGCCGCCGTTCGCCGCGCCCGCACCGACGTGGCGGCGCATTCCGTGGCTCAACGTCCTCGGTGTGGTCGCCCTCGTCTTCGCCGCGACCGCGCTCGTGGTGAAGAACTTTCCCGCCGCAGGCACCAACCAGATCCTCAACGTCTCCTACGATCCGACGCGCGAGTTGTACGCGGCGATCGACAAGGCGTTCATCCCGCAATACCGCACGCACAGCGGAATCACGTTGGACATCAAGGAGTCTCACGGCGGTTCGGGTCGGCAGCTGCGCAGCGTGCTGGACGGCAGCCAGAAGGCCAGCGTGGTGTCGCTGGCGCTGATCAGTGACATCGATGCGCTGAGCAAGCGGGGGCTGGTCGCCGCGAACTGGCGACAGCGGCTGCCGAACGGCTCGGTGCCGTACACGTCGACCATCGTGTTCGTCGTCCGCAAGGGCAATCCCAAGGAAATCCACGACTGGCCCGACCTGATCCGCCCGAGCGTGTCCGTGGTGTCGCCGAACCCGCGCACCTCCGGCAACGGTCAACTCAGCGTGCTCGCGGCCTGGGGCTCGGTGACCACGCGCGGCGGCAGCCCGGCGCAGGCCGGTGCCTTCGTGAAGTCGCTGCTGCAGCACGTCGCGGTGTCCGACGCCGGTGCCCGGGGCGCGGGCGACAGCTTCACCGTCGCCAGGACCGGCGATGTGCAGCTGACGTGGGAGAACGAGGCGCTGCGCGAGGTCGCCGCCAACAAGGACGAGCTGCAGGTCGTCTACCCGCCGGTCAGCATCCTGGCCGAGCCGGCGGTGGCCTGGGTCGATGCGAACCTCACCGATCCCAAGACGGCGACCTACGCCAAGGCCTACCTGGATTACCTGTTCACCGATGCCGCGCAGGAACAGGTCGCGCAATACGGTTACCGCCCGTTCAAGGCGGACATCCTCGCCAGGCACGCCGACCGGCTGCCCCCGCTGACCCTGTTTCCGATCAGCGCCATCGCCAAGGACTGGACCGACGCACGCGAGCAGTTCTTCGGGACGAACGGAATCCTCGACACCAACTCGGCGGCGCCCGGCGCGGCGTCCGGTACCTAGCGGAAAGACGAAGACCGGTGGCGTTCGTTCTGAATTACAGTCTGCTGAAGGGCCGGCACGACGTGGTCGCCGGCCTCACCGTCGCGGCCATCTCGTTCCCGCAGGCGATGGCCTACGCGCTGATCGCCGGGGTTGATCCCCGGTTCGGGGTGTACTCGGCGATCGTCGTCACGGTCGTCGCGTCGATCTTCGGGTCGTCGTCGCATCTGATCAACGGGCCGACGAGCGCGATCTCGCTCCTGGTGTTCACGGCGCTGGCCTTCATCGATTCCGAGAACTCCAAGGAGCTTTTCGAGGGGCTCTTCCTGCTGGCGGTCCTGGTCGGCGCGTTTCAGATCGTGATCAGCCTGTTCAAGCTGGGCAACCTGACGCGCTACATCTCCGAATCGGTCATCGTCGGCTTCATGGCGGCCGCGGCATTCCTGCTCGCGATAGGCCAGCTGGGAAATGCGCTGGGCGTCAAGGACAAGGGCAACGGTCACATGCAGGTCCTGCGCCGCGTGTGGCTGACGCTGTTCCACGGCGATCAATACAACTATCGCGCGCTGGCCCTGAGCGCCGGCGCAGTCATCCTGGCGATCCTGTTGCGAAAGCTGGTGCAGCGCTTCGGCTTGCCGCAGATCGACATGCTCGCCGTGCTGATCATCACGGCGCTGGTGGCCTACCTTGCCGGCTGGTCGATTCCGGGATCCAACGGGCGCACCGCGGTGTCGGTGGCGGCCAAGATTCCGCGCAGCCTGCCGAGTCCGCATGTCCCCGAGGTGCACACCGAGTGGCTGCCGCACCTGTCGACGGGCGCGCTGGCCATCGCCTTCGTCGGCATCATCGAGGCGTTGTCCATCGCCAAAGCCATTGCCTACCAGACGCAGCAGAAGATCGACTACAACCGGCAGATCATGGCCGAAGGCCTGGCCAACCTCGCGGGGGGCTTCTTCCAGAGCCTGCCCGGCTCGGGTTCGCTGTCGCGATCGGCGATCAACTTCCAGTCGGGCGCCGCGTCGCGATTCTCCGGAATCGTCTCGGCCGCAACGGTTGCCGCGGCACTGCTGCTGTTCGCGCCGTTGTTGCGCTATGTGCCGCAGGCGGCGCTGGCCGGGCTGCTGCTGGTCACCGCCGCGCGGCTGGTCGATTTCAAGCGCCTGCTCTACACGCTCAAGGCCTCCCGCTATGACGCCGGGCTGGTGCTCATCACGGCGTTCACCGGCGTGGCGGTCGATCTGGACAAGTCGGTGCTGCTCGGCGTGATCCTGTCCATCGTGCTGTTCGTGCCGCGCGCGGCTAAGCTGAAGGCCGAGGAGCTCGTCGTCACGCCTGAACGCGTTGTCCGCGAACGAATCCCGGGCGACTCGGCGGATCCGTCGATCGTGATCTACGACCTCGAAGGCGAGTTGTTCTTCGGGGCGGCCCCGGAACTGGACCGCTATCTGCAGGACCTCAGCAAGCGGATCGCCGACGACGACATCAAGTTCGCGGTGCTGCGGCTCAAGCGGGTCCGCAACCCGGACGTGGTCTGCATCGAACGTATCGAGCATTTCCTGCGGGAAGAGACCGCGCGCGGCACCACCGTGCTGCTGGCCGGGGTACGTCCCGACACGCTGCACGTTCTGGACAACGTGGGCTTCGAAAGTTGGTTCGCCGCAGAGCATGTCTTCCCCGAGGAAGACGAGGAGTACTCAGCGACGCTGCGGGCGGTGCGCTATGCCCACAACAAGCTGGCCGAGCTGAAGCTGAAGCAACCGCCCACGGCCGCAACCGAACTCACCCCGCACAACGACCTGTACTACCTGGTCTAGCCGGCGGCGGCGACCCTGGCCCGCTCCGTCATCGAGGCGATCACGCCGCCGTCGTTGAGGATGTCGGTGCCGGTGAGGTAGCCGGCCTTTTCGCTGGCGCAGAAGGCCAGCAGTTCGGCCATCTCCTCGGGCTTGCCCCACCGCGGCACCGCGGCGTCGGCGACCATCGCGCCGGCCCCGGCCTGCTCCTCGAGCCGGCCCATCTCGGTGTCGACGGATCCCGGCGAGACCGAGACGATGCGCAGTCCGCGCTGGTTGAAGCGTTCCGCCTGCGACTGGCTGTACCATTTCACGAAGGTTTTGCTCAGGGCGTAGGCGTAGCCGGGCCGGGCCTGCTCGGGAATCGGGTCGCACGCCGCCATCATGGCGTCCCAGAAGGCGTCGCCATCGCTGAGCGCCAGCGGGAATTGGGCGGTGGGAACGAATTCCGCGGGCAACATGTGGGCGGCCATCGAGGCCACGTTGACGATCACGGAGCCCTCGCCGCCCGTCGCGTAGAACGCCTCGTTGACGTTGACGGTGCCGACGGCGTTGGTCCGCATGACGTAGTCGGCGGGGCCCATGCTCGGGCTCACCCCCGCGGTGTGGATGACGGAGGCGACCGTCCCGAGCTTGCTCGCGGCGCCGAGCAGCTCCGCGACGGCACCGGAGTCGGTGACGTCACAGTTGACGACCGAGGCATCGACCCCGAGGTCATTGAGTGTTGCGGCCGCGTCGTCCAGCCGGTCCTGCCTGACGTCGCAGAGGACCACGGTGTGGTCGCGGCCCACGATTTTCGCCGTGGCCAGGCCCATGCCACCGGCACCGCCCGTAATCACCGACACTGGATTCATACCTAGGGACCGTATACGTACCCGCGCGCGGCTACGTCGCTAGCCTGGTGTCCTCGGAGTGGTGCGGATGGCCGCTGTGGCGGATGGCCGTGCCCACGAACGGCGCCTGCACGGTGGCGCCCAGGTGGCGGCGATTGACGATCAGGCCGCCGAGGGCGATCACCCCGTAGACACCGCAGAGCACGAGGCGCCCCGGGGTCGAGGTGATGGGGAACTGGACGATGAACAACACCAGCAGCGCCCATGCGGAAGCCCGGCTGAATCGCAGCGCGAGGATCACCGCGACGCCCATCAGCGTCTGGCTGGCGGTCAGCAGCACCTCCTCGACCTGGCGGGGATCGAGGGCGAGGGAGGGCCCGCCGCCGCCCAGCAGATGCGCGATCGGCAGCGACCCGATCAGCAGCGTCCACTGATTGACCTTCGACGAGATCAGGGTGGCGATCGCGGCGGTGCCCTTGCCGCGCGAAGCGAAGATGGTCGCGATGATGAACTCCGGCGCCTCGGAGGCCAGGGGGGCGAGCCACTGCACCAGCAGGAACCGGTCGATGCCCAGCTCGGTGCCCGCCGCGACCAGGTTGTCCGCAAATGGCTTCGCGCACAGCAGGATCACCGCACCCGACACCACGAACAAACTGCCGACGACGATCCGCCGGCCGCGGTCCGACAGCTCCCCGATGGCGGCGGCGGTGCCGATCAGGTCGGGCTCCTCCACGTCGCCGTGGCTGATCTTGTAGAGGTAGAAGCCGAACCACGCCAGCAGCGCCAACCCGAGCCCCAGGTGTATTTCGCCGCTGGCCGGTATCACGAAAGCCACGACGCCGGCGAACAACAGGAACCCGAGCTCGACCCGGTTGGCGGGCTCCAGCGTCAGGCCGGTCGACTTGTCGGCGCCGCGCCTGCGCGCCACCAGGACACTGACCAACACCACCACCGGCCAGCCCAGACCCATCAACAGCCGGTTGGACCCGGTCATGTTGGCGGCCGCGTACTGCGTGTAATCCGGGTTATGGCCCGATACGTAGGCGTAGTAAAGGTCGACGGCGTATTCGGGCAGGACGGCGACCAGCGCGAGCGCCGCGATGGCCAGGCCGCCGGCAACGTCGATCTGGGCGGCTTCGGCCCCCCACGCCAACAGGAAACTCGCCGCCACCACGGCGGCTCCATAGATCAGCAGGGCGACAACCGGGTTGAGATGCAGACCGCCGATACGGACCACCACGGCCGGGACGATGAACACGGCGGTGATCGCCGCGGAACGGGTCAGGGTGCGCCACGGCGCGCGGGTCGCCGCCGCGGGAGCGGCGGGCCTCTCGGTGGCGCGCATCGTCATCCTTCAAATTCGTCGACGGGTGCCGATCCTGAATCGCTACTTCGGCCCGGGGCCGTGGCTTGACCTGCCCGCCAACGGTACCCGCTCGACCCGCATCCCAGCAACGTTGCGGGGACGCCACGCAGCGCCGACTGCCGCACCGTCTTTGCTGGCCAAGGGCCATATTCGGAAAAGTTAGGACGCACTAACTCTAGATTTTGGCAAACCGTTGTCGCGCGGCTGGCGGTCGCATCTGCGACTCTCTAGCGATCGGGCCCCATCGCCGCGGCGGCGGTCGCCGTGAAAAGCTCCACGATCTGCTTGCGGGTCAGTGCGGCCATCATTTGCAGGGCGGCGCGCATGTCCTCGCCCACCATCCAGGTCGGGCCGTTGGTCAGGTTCGCGAATGCCTCGCCGATCACGTCTTCCACGGCGGCGGCGCCCGCGGGCACCTCGTCGGGCGAGGCGATGTTGCCGCGGCTGTGCTCGAGTTCTCGCAAGGCGGGGGTGTTGGTCTTGCCCAGGATCAGCCCCAGGACGTCGACGCCCTTGCCGTGCAGTTCGGCCCACAGCGCCTCGGCGAAGATCATGTCGAATGCCTTGGAGGCGCCGTAGGCGACCATGTTGGGTCCCCCGGCCAAGCCGGCGCCCGAGCCGAAGATGACGATCCCGCCGCTGCCGCGCTCGACCATCGCCGGGGCGAAGTGGTGACACAACTGCATCGGCACCATGCAGTTGCGCTGCACCATGGCCTCGGCGTCTTCGATCGGATTGCTCAGGAAGGGCTCGTAGTTGGGATCCGCGCCCGCACAGTAGACGAGAAACCCGATCTCCAGATCGCTGGTGGCCGCCGCGATCGCCGATGTGGCGTCGGGCTTGGCAAGATCGATCGCCAGCGTACGGGTCTGGGCAGACGTCCGGGATTCGATCTCGGCCGCAACCTGATCGAGCACGGCCTGGCGGCGGGCCAACAGCACCACGTTGACCCCGCGTTCGGCGAGCCCGGCGGCGAAAGCGGCACCCACACCGTCGGAGGCCCCAGCCACCAGCGCCCACGGCCCGTATTTGTTCGCAAATGTCATGTGCTGACTCCTGATTGGATTAAGTGCCGAATGTCGCGACGCGCACCGAGGTGAACTGGCGTCGCGCAATGCGCCAGCCTTCGGCGGTCCGCACGATCTCGTCGTCGTAGAAGCCCCACGCGTTCACGCCGGCCTGGTTGTCGCCGAACATGATCACCGCGTCGATATACGTACGGGCCGTTGCCTTGTCGCCGTCGATCGCGATCGCCTGGTTGGACAGGCGATGCAGAGTATGGCCCGCCATCTCGTGCGTCTTGTCCATGAACTCCGTGACTTCGTCGACGCCGTGCCAGTTGCCGATCTCGCCGTAGTCGAGTTCGCAGTCCTTGGTGAACACGGTGCGAAACAGCGGCCAGTCCCGGCTGTCGATGCCGGTGGCGTAGCGGACCAGTAGGTCCGAAATATCCTGGCGGTCCTCACGTTCGGTCATGCGACATCTCCATTCGGGTGAACCACGATGCGGGGTGGGCCGTCGGATCTGCGGGCGAGCTCGAGCGCGTCGGGGACCTCGTCGAGGCCGATGACCTTGCCCACGCTAGGCAGCGGGTCCAGCCTGCCTTCCGCGACGGCGTCGAGCGTGCCGTACCAGTCCTGCGGGTGGGGGCCGCCGCCGAATTGAATCGTGACGCCCTGGCGGGTGGCGGTGGTGATGTCCAGCGAGTCGCCGGTGTACCAGCCGCCCGCGCAATAGATCCGGGTGGCCATTTCGGCGGATTCGACGATGCTCTGGATGAGTCCCGCGGCCCCCACACACTCGAATATGACTGCGGGGCCGGGCAATCCGCGCTCGGCACGCACCTCGCGGAACGCATCGAACACCGACTTCTCGGCGGGATCGACGACGACGTGGGCGCCGAACCGATCGCGAGCCAGGGCGCGGCGCTCGGGCTTGTAGTCCGCCACGATGATCGGCTCGATGCCCCGGCTGGCCAGCGCGGCGACGGCCGAGAGCCCAATGGCCCCGGCGCCGATGACGACCGCTGTCTCGCCGTCCTGGATGTTGGCCGATCGCACGTAGAACTCGCCGACCGCGAATGCGTCGACCAGTGCCGCGGCGTCGCAGGCAACGTCGTGGGCGACCGCCTTGGCCGCCACTTCCGAAATCACCAGCAGCTCAGCGAAACTGCCCTGCGCCTCGGGGTGCTGGCCGATGATCCGCACGCCGCCGGCCCCGCCGTCGATCAGCCGGATCGGAATCGAGGTCACGCGCGTGCCGACGGGGAACTGGTCCGAGCAGCCGGGCCCGTGTCCGATCACTTCGCCGACGAATTCGTGGCCGAGCACGATGTCGCGGTCGGTGTCGTACAGCGACCGGCCGGTCGGGTCGTCGATCGCGAGTTCGGGATGGTCCATGAAGTGCACGTCCGACGCGCAGATCGCGGTACTCAGCGTGCGCAGCAACAACTCTCCGGGCCCGGGCTCGGGATCCGGTGTCTCGCGAACCGTCAGCCGACCGTCTCTCAGCACCGCAGCGCGCAAGGCTTCCGCTCCAATTTCTCGAATAATCGAGTTAAGCTATCGAATGTTCGTTGTCACTGTAGGAATCGCGTGGTAAAGGAGTCAAGCCATTCGCGGATCCACCTCGGCACCGACCGCCCGGGTGCTCGACGTCGTCGAACTACTGGCCCGGTCGGGAAATGCGCGGCTGCGGTTCTCCGACATCGTGCGCGAGCTCGACCTCACGCAGGCGACCGTGCACGCCATCCTGAAAACGCTGTGCGACCGCGGCTGGGCCAGCCGCGACCCGGTGACCAAGACGTTCGCGCTCGGACCCGCGCTGGCCGTGGTGGCCGCCCGGACGGACACCGCTCGGCCGCTGGCGCATGCCGCACGGTCCGCCGCGCTGCGGCTTTCGCGCGAGGTCGGCTACGCGGGCTCCGTGGTCGAACGCTTCGGCGATTCGTTGGTCGTTACCGCCTTCGAGGGTGAACCCGCCACCCAACCGTCGGGCATCCCGGGCGACCGCATCCCCTACGCGCCGCCGTTCGGCGTCGCGCTCGCCGCCTGGGACACCGAAGACGAGCAGCGGGCGTGGATCCGCCGCGGCGCGGGCGACAACGCGGACCGCGGCCGTCGCCTGGAGCAGGTGCTGCGGCACACCCGCGAGCGCGGGTTCGACGTCGACTGGACGACACCGGCGCTGGCGCAGGCCGCCCAGGTCGTCGCAACCCTCGACGACAACGAGATGCCAACTCCGGTGCGCCACATCATGGATCAGTTGCTCGTCGAGTTCACCACCATCGGCTTCCTCTCCGACGACAATCCCGGCCGGCGCAAACAGCCCGTCGTGACCATTGCCGCGCCGGTTTTCGACAGCCGCGGCTACGCCGCCCTGATGGTTGCGGTGCATCCACTTTCGCCGCTCAACGCCAGGCAGATTCGGCTGATCGGAAAGAAGCTCACCGACGAAACGGCGACGATCAGCGAATCCCAGCGCCACCAGGGCGCGGTGCAGCACGTGGTGTAGCCGGCGCGCGTCCCCTTGCGACGGCCGCCGCCCGCGTTCAATGATCGGCCATGCGCAAAGAACGCGGCATCAATCGCTGGGAGCTGGTCACCTGCGCGGTGCAGGGACACGCCACCTATGCACCGGACGAACAGGCACTGGCGGACCGGCTGAGCGGCAAGACCGGGCTGGGCGAGGTGTGGCGCTGTCTGCGCTGCGGTGAATTCACAGTCGGCGAGCCACACGGGCATGGCCGCGCAGAGGATGCACCGATGATCATGCGCGGCAAGGCTTTACGCCAGGCCATCATCATCCGCGTGCTGGCTGTCGAACGGCTCTTTCGCGCGGTGGTGATCGCGCTCGCCGCCTACGCCGTGTGGAAATTCCGCGGCGCGCGCGGATCCATCCAGGAAACCCTGGACCGCGACCTCCCGGTGTTTCGCGCCGCGGGATTCAAGGTCGATCAGATGACCGCGGTGCACGAGCTGGAAAAGGCGTTGGCCGCCAAGCCATCCACGCTGGTCTTGCTGACGCTCGCGCTGACCGCATACGCGCTGATCGAGGTGCTCGAGGGTGTCGGCTTGTGGTTGCTCAAGCGCTGGGGCGAATACTTCGCGGTGATAGCGACCTCGGTCTTCCTGCCACTGGAGATTCACGACCTGGCCAAGGGCATCACGATGACGCGGCTGGTGACCTTCGCGATCAATATCGCCGCGGTGGTCTATCTGCTGTTCTCCAAACGGCTGTTCGGTCTGCGGGGCGGCCGCAAAGCCTACGACGAGGAACGCCGCGGCGAGCAGCTGCTCGACGTCGAGCGGGCGGCCACGGCGCCGTAACCCCGCGTCAGGTCACTGCCTGGGGTGGATGAACACGCCCTCGGCCTCCACGGTGACGCCATCCTCGTCGGCCACGTGACCGACCGAGAATGTCTTGACGCCTTCGGTGCGCTCGACATGGGCCTCGACGCGCAACTTCCGGCCAAGGGCGGTGCGGCGCCGGTAGCGTAGGGTGAGGGTTCCGGTGTAGGCGGGTTTGCCCGGTCGGTGCGCCGTCGCTCCCAGCACATGGTCGAGGATCAGCGCGGACACGCCGCCGTGCACGTGCTCGGGCGGACCCTCGTACGGTGCGCCCAGGACGAATTCCGACCAGACCAAGCCGTCGGGGTCGTGATGGAGCACCAGCGGCGGGGCGACCGGGTTGCGCAGCCCGACCACGGCGTTGCCCCACGCGATGGTCTGACCGTCCGGCGTGAGCTGCACACCGAATGGGTCGGGGCGTGCCGAAGCCTCCAATTCCTCAGTGGCGCTGTCGATCTTGTCCTTCACCGCTGCTATGGTCGTGGGGTCGGCTTCGGTGCGGATGCTGACGTCAACGAGGCGACGGATCGATTCGGCCAGCGGGCCGTAGACCGATTCGAGCTGGCTGTAATCGATGCAGAGCTTCTCGTCAGACATATAGGCAACCTAACAGTTCCTGGCCGGCGGCCTGCGGGAATGCACCCCGTGTGCCCGACGCCACAAAAGGGCTTAACGCGGCGGTCACCAATCTGCTGCACACTTGTAAAACAGCCCGCGTGAAATTTGACCGACGGCCAACCGGCCGAACAGAGGAAAGGTCGGGACTGTGCCACCACTGCAGACCTGGATCAGTCAGAGCACAACCAACCTCGACGTAGTCACCCCGATCAAAGCCCGCGCCTACGAAGCGCTACAGGCCGTGCTGCGCAGCAAGCCCAAGCCGGTCCCGGACTCCCGGGTGATGCGCAAGGGTGACGAGCGCTGCTGAGCCAATCGCTGTGACGATCGGCGTCATCTGCGCGATCCCGCAGGAGTGGGCGTATCTGCACGGCGTTCTGGCGCGGCCCAGTCGCGAACAGATCGCCAACATCAGTTTCGATAGCGGCGAACTCGACGGGCATCGGGTCGTGCTGGCCGCCGCGGGCATGGGCAAGGTGAACGCGGCGTTGGTCGCGACGCTGCTAGCCGACCGATTCGATTGCGGGACAATCGTTTTCACTGGAGTAGCCGGTGGATTGGATCCGCGGCTGCATATCGGCGACATCGTGATCGCGGACCGGGTCGTGCAGCACGATTCCGGTCTGATCCGCGACGAACGGTTGCAGCCCTACCAGCCCGGCCACGTACCGCTCATCAATCCGACCGAACGCCTGGGTTATCCGGTCGCGCCCGAGCTGATCGAGCGCGTCAAGCGGCGCCTCGAGGGATTCACGCTGCCGGCGCTGCCCACCGCCGCCGGCGGCGACGACCGGCCGCCGCGGATCGTCTACGGCACTGTCCTCACCGGCGACCAGTACGTGCACTGCGAGCCCACCCGCGACCGGCTCCGCCACGATCTGGGCGGCAACGCCGTAGAGATGGAGGGCGGTGCGGTGGCCCAAGTCTGCGAGGCCTTCGACATCCCCTGGCTGGTGATCCGCGCGCTCTCCGACTTGGCCGGCGCCGACTCCGGTCTGGACTTCAACCGGTTCGCCGAGGAGGTCGCGGTCAGTTCCGCCCGGGTGCTGCTGCGGCTGCTGCCGGTGCTGGGCTGAGCGGGTTGTCCTGCGCGGCACGCTCCCGTTCGCGCCGGCGCGCCCGCGAAGCCCGCAGATTGGCGACGTTGCCACACGTCTTCACGTCGTGCCACACCCCGCTGTTGTTCTTCGAGCGGTCGTAGAAGGTCGACCCGCAATCGTGGTTGTGGCATCGCTTGACCCGCCGCCAGGTCCCCTCCTGCTGGCCGAGCATGATCTCGGCCCAGAGCGCAGAAGCCAGCCACTGCCAGCCGGTACCGCTCGGCTCGAGCCGCACCTCGCCCGTATCCGACAGCGCGAAGGTGGCGGCAACAGACATCGCGCCCCGGCGGCCCGGCGGCTCTCCGGCGACCATCTTCGCGATCGTGTCGCGCAAGGCACGCAGCTTCGATAGATCCGTGTCGCCCAGCGCGGGTGGCTCAGTGTCGACGCCACGTAGCGCGGACCAGGTGCGCACCGCCCCGGTGGCCCAGTCCCGCGCCCGTTCGGTGTCGGCCAGCAGGTCTGGGCCGTATTCCTGCACGTTGACCGTGTTCAGAAAGTCCTGCACCAGCCCCAGGCCGCCGGGTGCCACCGCGACTGGTAGCCGGCAGGATCCAGACCATTCAGACATAGCCAAATACTACTTGACTATGTCGATGGCCGCAATTATGGTGACATATGCAAAGGTATTTAACCTAAGTCAAGGAGTGGGGATCATGGTCAATATCAACGGGTCGACGGTCGTGGTTACCGGGGGGCAGCGCGGAATCGGCAAGGCCATCGTGGACGAGTTTCTGCGCCGGGGTGCGGCCAAGGTCTACGCCACAGCGCGGGCGCCCAAACCAAGCGAGGACCCACGCGTGGTGGGTGTCGAGCTCGACGTCACCGACCCGGATTCGGTTGCGGCGCTCGCTGTTGCGGCATCCGACGCCGACATCGTGGTGAACAATGCCGGCGTCGCCGGTGCGTACGAGCTGCTGACCAGTGACATCGAGGAGGTCCGGGAGGTGTTCGAGACCAACTACTTCGGTCCGCTTCGGGTGGCCCAGGCGTTCGCCCCGGTCGTAGCCGCCAACGGTGGTGGCGCACTGGTCGACATCAGCTCCGTCGTAGCGTGGGCGGGCGGATTCGGTGGCTACGGTGACTCGAAGGCCGCCATCTGGTCGCTCACCAACTCGTTGCGCATCGAGCTCGCGAAGCAGGGCACGCTGGTCACTGCGGTCCACCTGGGTTACACCGACACCGAGATGTTCGCGCATGTCGACGCGCCGAAGAACGACCCGCGTGAGGTTGCGCGCGAAATCGTCGATGGCATTGAGCGCGGAGACATCGAGGTGCTGGCCGACGACGTCAGCCGCCACGTCAAGGCGGCCCTGTCCGGACCGGTGGCAACTTCCTAAACGCCGTGAGATTCGCTGTCCGGCCAGCGCGAGTCACCCGCGGTCGGGGCCGGCAGCCAGCCGACCCCCATCGCGGGTGACGTGTTTGGATTGCCCTATGACCGAACCCGAACAAATCGTGAGCGCCACCCGGGTGATTTCCGCCGGCGCCGCGGCGATCTTCGAGCTGATCGCCGACCCGTCGAACCAGCCGCGCTGGGACGGCAACGAGAATCTCGCCTCGGCCGCCCCGGGGCAGCGCGTCCACCAGATCGGTGACGTGTTCAAGATGACGCTGACCAACGGCGCGGTGCGGGAGAACCATGTCGTCGAGTTCATCGAGGGCACCAAGATCGCTTGGCGCCCAGCCGAACCCGGAAAGCAGCCACCCGGACACCTGTGGCGCTGGCAGCTCGAGCCGATCAACGCCTCGCTGACCAACGTGACGCACACCTACGACTGGTCCGCGCTGACCGATCGGAACCGGTTGGAGAAAGCGCGTTCGACCACTCCGGAAATGCTGCGCGAGTCGATGGACAAGCTGGCAATGCTCGTGCAGAGCCTCGGAAGTTGAGGGGCGCGGCATGACTCTTCCACCACCGGGAAACGAAAGCGCCGCCATCGTCACCGGCGCGTCGTCGGGCATCGGCGAACAGATGGCCCAGATCCTCGCCCGGCGTGGCTACCAGGTCGTGCTGGTCGCCCGCAGCGCCGATCGCCTTGACGAGCTCGCCGCGCGCCTGGGCCCGCAAGCGCACCCGCTGCCCGCGGACCTGTCCGATCGGGCCGCGCGGGCGAGCCTGCCGGACCGGGTCGCGGGGCTCGGCTTGATTCCGGACATCCTGATCAACAACGCCGGGCTCTCCACACTGGGCGTGGTCGCGAAATCCGTTCCGGAGCAAGAGGTCAACCTCGTCGAGGTCGACGTGGCCGCGGTGGTCGACCTGTGCAGCAGGTTCCTGCCCGGCATGGTGGACCGGCGGCGTGGAGCCGTGCTGAACGTGGCGTCGGTGGCGGCGTTCGGACCGCTACCCGGCCAGGCCGCGTACGGCGGCGCGAAGGCGTTCGTCCTGTCCTACACCCACAGCCTGCGCGGCGAGTTGCGCGGCACCGGGGTCAGCGCGACCGCGCTGTGCCCGGGACCGGTGGACACCGGGTTCGGCGAGGCCGCCGGTTTCGACAAGGAAGAAGCCGAGGCCGCGCTGCCCCGGGTGATGTGGATTCCCGCTGACAAGGTGGCGCAGGCTGGCATCGACGGCCTGGCCGCGGGCAAGGCGGTCGTCGTGCCCGGGCGCGTCAACCGGATCGCTGGCGCGCTTTTCCGCGTTGCCCCACCGGAATTGCTATTGCCGGCGCTGCGACGCGGGCACCCGGCCTTTAAAAACGCCTAGCCGTTTTTGGCGCGCACCGTCTGGAATGTGCCGAGGTTCTTGACACGCACACTGGTAAATCCGTTGTCTTCCAGGATGTCCGCGATCTCATCCTCACCGAACGCGTGTGCCCCGATGTTGGGCAGCAGTTGCCAGAGCCGCGCCGCGCGCCCGGCGGTCGGAACCATGATGGCCAGCCGCCCGCCCGGGCGCAGCACGCGGGCCATTTCGGCGAGGGCTGCGGCCGGATCCGGCACCAGTTGCAACACGGCCATCGAGACCACGGCATCAACGGTGTTGTCGCGCAAGGGAAGTCGTTGTGCGTCGGCCCGGATGAAGCCGACGTGCGGGCCGGCCTCGTTGCGGGCGGCGCGCGCCAGCATCGGCTCGGAGATGTCGACGCCCAGCGCCAGCCCGTCGGGTCCGGCGCTGTGGGCCAGGGCGGAGGTGACGTTGCCCGGACCCGACCCGACATCAAGGGCGACCCCGCCCGACGGGATGCTCAGCCACTCGGCGGGGTGCTGAAACGCGGTGAGCACCCGGCGCGATAGCGCTTGCGCGTTGTCGTACAGCATCGACCCGATCGGCGACGCCCACGCCGCCTGGATCGGGCCGGTGTTCTTTTCGACGGCGTCGCCTCCGGCCGCGCCGAGCAGATCGAGATAACCCCTGCTGACGTCCGGATCCGCCGGTGGATCGCTGAGCAGCTCCAGCGCCCGGCGCAGCGCGGGAGGCAGCGAGATGTGCACGTCGGTCATGGGTACTCCTTCGGGCAAATAGCAAGCCGTACAGGGAAATTCCAGCGGGCGCGGCACCGCTGACAGGCCCCTGAAAGCAGCCTACGCCGAGCCGTGGGGCGCATCGAGCGCGCGGAAATGTGGCTTTCGTTAACGCTTGACGACCGCGTGTTCGCTGACCAGCGTGCACAGCTGCCAGAGGCCCGGCACGCCCTTGAGTGCGGTCTCACCGCGGTCGGCGAACCGGTGCCGCGACCCGGTGACGATGTCGCGCACCGTCGAGGAGACCAGGACTTCGCCGGGCCCCGCCTGGGCGGCGACCCGCGCGCCGATGTGCACGGCCATGCCCGCGACGTCGGGGCCGCGCACCTCGACCTCGCCCGCGTGGATGCCGACCCGCACCTCGATGCCCAGGACGCGAACCGCGTCGACGATGCAGTCGGCGCAGGCGATCGCAGCGCTCGGGCTGCGGAAGGTGGCGACGAAGCCGTCTCCGGCAGTGTTGACTTCGCGTCCGGCGAAGCGTTTCAGTTCGTGCCGCACGATGGTGTCGTGGTTGTCGAGCAGATCGCGCCAGCGGTCGTCGCCGAGCAGGGCCGCGCGTTCGGTCGAGCTCACGATGTCGGTGAAGACGATCGTGGTGAGCAGGCGCTCGGCCTCGGAGCCGCCGCGCACGCCGGTGATGAACTCCTCGATCTCGTCGAGCATCGGGGCGGTGTCGCCCACCCAGTACAGCGCGTCCTCGCCCGGGAGCTCGACCAGGCGCGACCCGGCGACGTGCTCGGCGAGGTAGTGGGCGTGGCCGACCGGGGCGAACTCCGAATTGTCGCGCTGCAGGATCAGCGTCGGCGCGGTGACGCGGGGCAGCGTGTCCCGCACGTCGGAGTGCCGGATGGTGTTGATCATCGCGCGGGCCATGCTGGGCGAGGCGGCGCGGTTGCCGGCCATGTCCCACCACGAGCGGAACGCGTTGTCGTCGGCGACGCTGGGGGCGATGATCCCGAGGATGTCGAAGCCCTGGTCGACGGCGTCGGGCTCGATCAGCGTCGTCGTGTAGGGATCGAGGGTCTCCGGTTCGGAGCCCATCGGGTAGTCGGGGGCGTGCAGCGTGCGGGCGGCGCCGTTGATGATCACCAGGCTGCTGACTCGCTCGGGGTGGTCGGCCGCCAGGACCAGGCCCGTCATCGAGGTGAAGCTGGGGGCCACCACGGTCGCCCGCTCGCATCCGACGGCGTTCATCACGGAAATCGCGTCCATGGCCCAGTATTTCGGCCCGATCGCGTCCACCGAGGAGACCCGCGACGACAGGCCGATGCCGCGCTGGTCGAGCCGGATCACCCGGGCGAAGGACGCCAGGCGCCGGTGGAACCGGTACATCGACGGCTCCCCATCCACGGTGTCGATCGGGATGGACGGCCCCGGCAGCAGGAGCAGATCGATCGGCCCATCGCCGAACACCTGATACGCGATGTCGATCTCCCCGCAACTGGCGTATCGGGTTCGTGGTGCCTCGGACCACCTGGCCACCGTTACAGGCTAGGGCAGGGCTACGACAAGTTTGGCGACGAGCCGATGATCGGGACCAGATAGCGTGCGGCGTAGTCGCGGACCGCGGCATCGTCGGAGATGTCGAGCCGCTCGGTGGGGAACACGATGATGCCGAGGGCGACGCGCAGCAGCACGTCGGCGATGTTGGCCAGGTCGGCGTCGGGCAGGTCGGCGCCGCATCTGCGCAGCGTGTGGGCGATGCCATCGGCGAATTGGCGGATCGGGAAGGCATCCGAGCGGGAGAACAGGCCGAACAGCTCGGGCTCGCTCTCGACGATCCGGGAGTACAGGGTCGAATCTTGGACCAGGCGTACGCCCAGCGTGAATGCCTCGATCACGGCCTGCCGCGGATCGCGGCCGCTGGTGGCCCGGTCCAGTGTGGCGAAGAACTGCTCGGCCTCGCGGCGCACGACCCGTTCGAACAGGTCGTCCTTGGTGGGAAAGCGCCGGTAGACGGTGCTGCGGCTGACGCCGGCGCGCGCGGCGATGTCCTCGATGTTGGCGCGGCGCACGCCGTAGGTCTCGAACACCTGGCGCGCGGTGTCCAGGATGGTGCGGTCGACGTCGGTGCCGTCGTCCAGATTGCGGGTGGGGCTCTGGCTCTGCATGGATCCCGACCCCCCAACGGCAATCTCGGCTATCCGGATGCTAGCCTGAAACAAAGATACACTTTTGTGTCAGTGCTTCAGGGGAGGTGGGCGTGACAGCCCAGCATGACGAGTTGACGGGGCCGACGGCCGGCGCGCGATTCGACAGCGGGGTCCGCGAGGCGCAGCCCATGCCGATCGACGACATCGCCGACGCCGCCGCGCGGTTGGGGCCCGATTCCCTGATCTGGAAGTTCTACGGCGATTACCGCACGCAGCTGTTCGGGTTCCAGCGCGTCGCCGGCGTCGAGAACTGCATCGAGCAGCTGGGCCAGGGCGTGCTCGACCACTCGGTGGTGTTCAGCGACACCCTGGGCAGGGCCAAGCGCACCGGGCCACCGTTGATGAAGACCGTCTACTCCGAGGACCCGCACGAGTGGGGGCGCAAGGTCCGGGACTTTCACAAGCCGATCAAGGGCACGGTCAGCGACGGCTCGCGGTATCACGCGCTGAACCCGGAGCTGTTCTACTGGGCGCATGCCACCTTCGTCGATCAGGTGATCTACAACGCCGACACATTCATCCGCCGGCTGTCGGACGCCGAGAAGGAGCAGATCTTCACCGAAGGCAAGCTCTGGTACGGCTTCTACGGCGTCAGCGACCGGGGCCAGCCGCAGACCTACGCGGACTTCCTGGCGTACTGGGACGAGATGCTCGAACGCTTCGTCCCGCACAAGACCGTCCTGTACGGCACCGGCTACATCCGCAAGGGGATCCCCGGCCCGCGCTGGATCCCCAAGCCGGTATGGAAGGCGTTGTCGGCGCCGCTGAACGCCTACACCCGCCTGGTCCTGGTCGGGACGCTGCCGCAGGAGATGCGCGACGTGTGCCAGCTGGAGTGGAATGCCAAGAAGGAGAAGCGTTTTCAGCGGTTCGCCGCCGTCATGCGCGCCCTCAATCCGGTGATCAACCGGCTTCCGCTGTCGGTGCTCTACACGACCTGGGCGGCCGCCGCGTGGCGGCGCGTCGGCATCGACCCCCGCGGGTTGCACAACACCGCCGCCTGACGGCGCGCGTCAAATACGAAGCAGCCGTTCGGCATTGCCGTGCGCGATCTTCTCCCGGTCGGCCGCGGGCAGCGTCGTCTGCTCGAACCCACGGACCGCGTCGTAGGACGACTCGTAGGGATAGTCGATGGAGAACATCAGCGCATCGGCGCCGACCTCGAGCACGGCACCCAGCATCGCCGCGGGGGAGAACACGCCGCTGTTGGTGAAGACGATGTTGGTGCCCAGGTACGCCGACGGCGCGCGCCGCAGCGTGCTGGTCTCCGAGAGCGACGTCGACGCGAATCGGGAGTCCAGCCGGCTGCGCTGGAACGGCAGGAACTCGCCCATGTGGCCCAGGATCAGCGTGGCGCCGGGATGCCGGTCGAAGACGCCGCCGAACAGGATGCGCAGCGCGTGCCCGCCGACCTCGGCCGCCCAGCTCCACGTCGCGCCGTAGAGTTCCGGACGTCCCTCGATGACCTGCCACTGATCCGCCGGCGGCGAGCCGGGGTGTAGATACAGCGGCACGCCAAGGGATTCCACCGCCGACCACACCACGTCGTATTCGGGCGCGTCCAGGTAGCGGCCGCCAGGCCCGGTGATGCAGTCGTTGACCAGCGCTCCGCAGAACCCGTCCTGGGTGACGGCGCGCTCCAATTCGGCCGCCGCGGCGGCGGGGTCCTGCATGGGCAGGGCGGCGAAACCGCGGAAACGATCGGGATGCTCACCGATGACCTTCGCCAGGTATTCGTTGGCGAACCGCGCGTTGTCGCGCGCCTGTTCTGCGCCGATATCGATCTGCAGGCCGGGTGACGTCAGGGACAGCACCTGGATGTCGATGCCGGCGTCGTCCATCTCGGCGAGGCGGTGGTCGCCGAAATCGGGTAGCCGGAGCTGGCAACGCTGCGCCCATTCGGGCCGCATGCGCTTCACCAACTGCTGGTATTTCGCTGTGGGCTGCCGCTCGGCCAGCTCGGGAATGAAAAACGCTTCTTCCAAGGCGATGTAGCGCATTGACTTCTCCCTATCGTGCGATCGTCCTATCCCCGACACTGCGCCCCATTCGCGTATTTGTGAAATGAATATTTAGTATTGATGTCATGCTTTCCACGCATATCGACCGGGTGGACCTGAACCTGCTCCCGCCGCTGGTGGCGCTGCTGGAGGAGCGCCACGTCTCGCGCGCGGCCGGTCGCCTCGCGCTCAGTCAGCCCGCGATGAGCCGCGCGCTGCAGCGGCTGCGCCGGCATTTCGGCGACGAGTTGTTGGTCCGCGGGCCCGACGGCTACTCGCTGACCCCGCGCGCCGAGCGTCTCCGTGCCCAACTGGCAACGGTGGTAACGGAACTCGACCAACTGTTCGCCAGCGAGAGCTTCGACCCGGCCACCACTGCGCAGTCGTTTCGCCTGGCCGTCAGCGACTACACCGTCTCGGCGTTCGGTCCCGCGCTGGTGCGCCAGATCCTGAAGCGGGCGCCGAATTCGACGGTGGCATGCGAGGCGCTCGATGCGCGCGCATTCGACAAGCTCGACGCCGGGACGCTCGACCTAGCGGTCTACGGCCGCCCGGTGCCCGAAAGATACAGCGGCCAACACCTTTTCACCGATTCGTTCGTCTGCGTGGTGGCCGCCGAGCATCCGCTGGCCCAGCGCACGTCGGTTACGCTGGCGCAGTATCTGCGCTGGCCTCATCTGAGCATCGACATCGGCCAGCCCGGCCTGGACGGGCTGCTCGAGGCGCGCGATATCGTCCGGCGCGTCGCGGTCGTGATGCCGTATCACGTCTCGGGACCCGGCATCCTGCCCGGGACCGACCTGATCCTGACCGTTCCGAGCCGGCTCGTGTCGCAGCTCGACTCGGGCCGCACCAAGGTGCTCGACGCGCCACGCGAGCTCGGCGACGTCGCGTTCTACGCTGTTTGGCATCCGCGCGTCGACAACGATCCCTCGCACAGGTGGTTGCGCGAGATCGTGCGCGGCGCCGCCGGGCCGGGGCGCCGCGCGGCGAAAGATCACACGCGTCCCACGGACGGCGCACAGACCTGACAGGGTGGGGAAACCGCAACAAAGGAGGACAGCGATGCAGATGACGGGCAATACCGTATTGGTCACTGGTGGTGGCACCGGAATCGGCCGCGGTTTGGCGGAATCGTTGCATCGACTCGGCAACCACGTAGTGATCGCGGGCCGCCGTCGTGAGCTGCTGCGGGCGGTCGCGGAGGCCAACCCGGGCATCGATTACCTGCCGCTCGATCAATCCGACGCGGCCGACGTCAGGCGATTCGCCGTCGAGCTGACAGACCGCTATCCGAATTTCAACGTCCTGGTCAACAACGCCGGGACGCAGCGCGTCGAGGACTTCACCGCCAGCAACGTCGACCTCGCCGAGCAGAGCATCGCGATCAATCTGATGGGCCCGATCCGGCTCATCTCGACATTGCTCCCGGCGCTGTTGCGGAAGCCGCGCGCGGCGATCCTCAACGTGACGTCGGGCCTGGGATTCATGCCCAGCGCGCTCACTCCCACCTATTGCGCCTCCAAAGCGGCGCTGCACTCCTACACCGAGTCGCTGCGCTTCCAGCTTCGCGACACCGCGGTCCAGGTGATCGAAGTCATCCCGCCGCATGTGCAAACCGGATTGCAGGGCGAGCGTGGCTTTGACCCGCGGGCGATGCCGCTGGACGACTACGTCGCCGAGACGATGGCCTTGTTGCAGTCGCAGCCCGACGCCGCCGAAATCGTGGTGGAACGCGTCAAGGCTTTCCGGTACGCCGAACGCGACGGCACCTATCACGACATCTATCCCGTGTTCAACGAGGCGATCACGGCCTGGCTGCGCAGCAGGGGCAGCTGAAAGCCGCGCTGTCACACAGAATTCGCTCCGGCATATGCCAACGTTCAGTGTCTGTATGCCCAATGGACCGCGAGCCGATTGCCCGGCCGGACCGGCATGCGACAGGATCGGTGGCATGGCCGCCATCGATTTCTCGCTGCTGGATGTCCCGAGATCGGCTCCGATCGACGACCCCGAGGCCTATCTGCGTGCGGCGATCGCGTGGCATTTCGGCGAGGACACGGGCTCGGCGTTTTGGTTGCGCACCGCGGCGTCGCTGGACTTCGACCCGCTGACCGAGGTCAACACGTTCGCGGATTTGCGGTTGTTTCCCAATCTGCTCACCGAGCTGCGCACCGTGCCGGTCGAGGATTTGATACCGCGCGGCTACGGCTCGCCGCCCCCGGTGCCGCAGATCTTCGAATCCGGCGGCACCACCGGGGCACCGAAACGCACTGCGCAGCTTCCGGATTGGGTCGCGCAGGTCATCGAATGGCAAACCGAGGACTTCGCCACCGGCGGCTTCCAGCAAGGCAAGGGCTTCCTGTGCCTGATGCCGAGCGGCCCACACGGGGTCGGCTACTTCTCGCGGCTCGTCTCCGAGCGGCTCGGCTCGGCGTTCCACGCGATCGACATCGATCCCCGCTGGGTCAAGAAGATCGCCGCACGCAACGCGGCGGGGGAGGTGGCGGCTTATCTCGACCACGTCCTCGCGCAGGCCGTGCATGTCCTGCAGACCCAGAACGTGGCCAACCTGCATGCCACGCCGCCGATGCTGGAGGCGATCGCCCGCAACGACGACCTGGTGGATCTGGTGAACGCAAAGATCCGCTACCTGTTGCTGTCCGGCGCGCATGTGGACGCCGACACGCTGGACCTGCTGCGCGGCATCTTCGGCAAGACGACGATCACGATGGCCTTCGGGAGCACGATGATCCTCTCGCAGGCGGTCACCCGGATCGACGGCGACGAGTTCGTCTTCGACCCCCGGACGCCCTACGTCGTGTTCTGGGTGATCGACCCGGATACCGGGCAGCAGGTGCCCTACGGCGAGCTCGGCCAGGTGGTGATGAACCACATCAGCAGGGGCATGTTCCTGCCCAACAACTTAGAGCGCGACATGGCGATCCGGATGCCCGGGCCGATGCCGGAGTTCAGCGATTCGGTCAGCGCGGTGCGCCCGGTCGCCACCTTCGAGGGCGAGGCCGTCATCGAGGGCGTGTACTGAGATGTCGGCCGAAACGCCTTCGGTCGCAGCGGATCTGATCGGCATCGATGCGCTCGGCTCCGACGGTCCGTATCGCACCCGCAACCGCGAGGTCATCCTGAGCACCGCGGGCGTTCCGGTCGGCGAGCTGAGTATCGTTCCGCCGCTGTATGTTTCGCGCACCATCGGCGCGCAGCGCAAGGTCCGGCCGTTGCCGCTCGCCCGGCGCGAGGCTGCGCTGGCCGAGGCGGCGCACCTGTTCGCGACCTCGGTCATCGGTGGCCTGGACTTCGACGGCTATGTGGAACTGGTCAGCCGGATCTCGGGGCTACCGATCGCGGTGACCCGCGCCGGCGCCCGCAGCGTGGCCGACGCCGTCGCCCATGCGGTCGACGCCGTGCGCCCGGCCCGCCCGGTGGGCGCGGCGCTGGACTGGCGCGAGGAGCGCACCCGCGACGGCGCCGCGATCTGGGCCCGCCGCGGTGAGGTGTTCGCCGTGCACGCCGCCGGCAACGGCCCGGGCGTACACGGCCTATGGCCGCAGGCGCTCGCGCTGGGCTACCGGGTCGCCGTACGACCGTCGCGGCGCGAGCCCCTGACCGGGCACCGGCTGGTGAACGCGTTGCGCCAGGCTGGGTTTCGCGACGAGGACGCGGTCTACCTGCCGACGGACCACGCCGGCGCGGACGAGATCATCCGGTCGGCCGACCTCGCGATGGTGTATGGCGGCCAGGACGTGGTGGACAAATACGCCGGCGACCCGACCGTGGTGGTGAACGGGCCCGGCCGCACCAAGATCCTGATCACCGCCGACCGCGACTGGCGCGACTACCTCGATCTCATCGTCGACTCGATCGCGAATCTCGGTGGCATGGCGTGTGTCAACACCACCGCGGTGCTCTACGAGGGCGACCCTGCTCCGCTCGCCGCGGCCATCGCCGAGCGGTTGGCCGCGATCGAACCGCTGACTTCCGAGGACGAGCGCGCGATCCTGCCCACCCAACCCATCGAGAAGGCCCGGGCGCTCGCCGACCACCTGGCGCTCAAGGCCGCGGGCAGCACCGCACTGCTGGGCGCGGATCAGGTCGTCGCGCCGCTGGGCGACGGCTATGCCGCGCTGCGGCCGGGGGTGCATCTGCTGGCCGAACCCGACACCGACAAGCTCAACGTCGAGCTGCCCTTCCCCTGCGTGTGGGTGTCTGCATGGTCGCGCGCGAGAGGCCTGGCTCCGCTGCGGAACTCGTTGGTAATAAACGCGATTAGCGGCGACGACGACCTGATCGACGATCTACTGGCCGAGCCGACGATCGCCAACGTGTACCGGGGCAACCACCCGACGTATTACGGTGCGCCCGAGATCCCGCACGAAGGATTCCTGGCGGACGTCCTGATGCGCAACAAGGGCTTCATCAGGGACTAGCCCGAACGGATGTAAGGCAGCAGCGCCATCTCGCGGGCGTTCCTGATCGCCGTGGCCACCTGTCGCTGCTGCCGAACCGTCAGCCCGGTGACGCGGCGAGACCGGATCTTGCCGCGCTCGGAGATGAACATCCGCAGCGTGGCGGTGTCCTTGTAGTCGACGTACGTCATGCCCAGGCTCTTCAGCAGGTTACGCTTCTTCGCAGTTGGCGGGGTTTGGTTGGGGCGCTTCGTTTTAGGGGCCATTACCAGCTCGCCTTGCGTACGCCCGGAAGTCGGCCCTGATGGGCGAGTTCGCGCATCCGCACCCGTGACAGGCCGAACTTGCGCAGATGCCCGCGTGGGCGACCGTCGACCGCGTCGCGGTTGCGCAGCCGCACCGGGCTGGCGTCGCGGGGCTGACGGGCGATCGCCCGCTGCGCGTCCAGCCGTTGGTCGGGCGTGCTGGCCGGTGACCGGATGATCTCCTTGAGCTCGGCGCGCTGCTCCGCATACCGCGCCACCACCGCGCGCCGCCGGTCGTTGCAGACGATTTTGGATTTCTTGGCCATTCAGCGTTCCTCCCGGAACTCGACGTGGCGGCGCACCACCGGGTCGTACTTCCGCAGCGTGAGCCGGTCCGGGTCGTTGCGGCGGTTCTTGCGGGTGATGTAGGTGTAGCCGGTGCCCGCGGTGGAGCGCAGCTTGACGATGGGGCGAATATCGGTGCGCGCCATCAGATATCGGCACCCTCTCGGCGCAGGCGGGCGACCACGGCCTCGATGCCGTCGCGGTCGATGACCTTGATGCCCTTGGCGCTCACCCGCAGGGTGACGCGACGGCCCTGCGACGGCAGGTAATACGTCTTGGTCTGGATGTTGGGTGACCACCTGCGGCGGGTGCGGCGGTGCGAGTGTGACACCGCGTTACCGAATCCCACAGTGCGGCCGGTGACTTGGCAGCGCGCGGACATGACGCTCTCCCCTCGATGGCTCGCGCTTATTGAAAATCGTTTTCGACAACGACCGTCACGGACTGTACCGTGAGTGAGGCATTAATGAAAACCATTTTCAAAAAGGAGTGGGATGCGGACTCCCGTAGTGCTGGTGTCGGGCGAGGGCGACACCGACGCGGTGACGGGCGCGCTGCTGCGCCAGCCGGGCACCATTGTCGTCGAGCACCGGTTCGACGGTCACGTCGTGCGGCGGACCACGATCACCTGGCGCGACGGGGAACTGGCCGTCACCGAGGACGCGCTGGAGCTGGCACACGGCTGCGTCGCCTGCACGGTGCGTAACGACCTGCTGGTGCTGCTGCGCACACTGCACCGCCGTGACGACGTCGACCGCATCGTCGTGCACCTGGCGCCATGGCTCGAGCCGGAACCCATCTGCGTGGCGATCAACCACGTCCAGGTTCACGTCGGTTCCGGCCACCCCGACGGCCCCGCGGCCCTGGACGTGGCGATCACCGGGGTGATCACCTGTGTCGACTCACGCCATTGGCTGACCCGGGTGCTCGGGGACGACGGCCTCGCCGACGGCCGCACCGTGGCCCAGGTCGTCGTCGGGCAGGCCGAATTCGCCGACGTCGTGGTGCTGACCCGCCCGGAACCGGTGACGCTGGCGGTGCTGCGCCGGCTCGCTCCCCGGGCGCGGATCACGGTCGGGATCGACCGCGTCGAGATGGCGCTCGCCAACCTGGAGGACGATTCGCGGCGCGGCCGCAGCGATCATCCGCACGGCTGGCTGCTGGCGGGCGTGCCGCCGCTGGGCGCCGACGGCATGGTGCGGATCGTCGAATTCAACGCGCGGCGGCCCTTTCACCCCGAGCGCCTGCACGCCGCGGTGGACCTGCTGCTGGCCGGGGTGGTGCGCGCCCGCGGCCGGCTGTGGCTGGCCAACCGGCCCGACCAGGTCATGTGGCTGGAATCCGCGGGCGGCGGCCTGCGGGTTGCCTGTGCCGGCAAGTGGCTGGCGGCCATGACCGCCGCGGAGGCGGCCACCGCCGACGCCGAACGGCGCCTCTTCGCGGAGCTGCAGTGGGAGTACCGATTCGGTGACCGGCACACCGCGATGACCGTGCTGGTCTGCGGCGCCGAACCCGCCCCGATCCTCGACGCGCTGAACGGCGCGCTGCTGACCGACCGGGAGCTGGCCGTGCCCCAGGAGTGGCGCGGATACCAAGACCCGTTCGGGGACTGGCATCAAGACCCGTGCGACGAAGCGTCCGATTTCGAAGAGGTTTCGCCGGAGCGCGACGGCCGCTCCGAACACTGACCGGACGGGTCGCCGGGGCCGGGTGCTCGGGCTGTAAGCCTGTTCTGGTAGCTGTAGGTTACGAGTCGAGTAGCGTTGGGAAAGCAGCGTTCTTTGGCATACCCGTTCGGTGGGGTGTGAGAGTGAACCTAATAGCAAGGGCCTTTGACAAGGTCACTGATGTCTTGGCGAATCCGGGGCGGTCGTCGGATCCGGATGCATTGCGTGCCGCCGTCTGCGGCAAGACGGTGCTGGTGACCGGCGCGTCCTACGGGATAGGCGAGGCGACCGCCCGCAAGCTGGCCGCGGCGGGAGCAGCGGTGATCGTCGTTGCCCGCTCGGCGGAGAAGCTGGACGACCTCGCGGCGGCGATCAACGCCGGCGGTGGCCGGGCGACCGCCTACCCGACGGATCTCGCCGACGAGGCCGCCGTCAACGTGTTGACCAAGCAGATCACCGAAAACCACGGCCCGCTCGACATCGTGGTCAGCAACGCGGGCAAGTCGTTGCGACGGTCGCTGCACGACCAATACGACCGCCCGCACGACTTCCAGCGCACCATCGACATCAACTACCTGGGGCCCATCTGGCTGCTGCTGGGCCTGCTGCCGGCCATGCGCGAAAGCGGCGGCGGGCACGTCGTGAACGTGTCGAGTGTCGGCGTGCGGGTGGTGCCGGGTCCGCAGTGGGGCGCCTACCAGGCGTCCAAGGGCGCGTTCGATCGCTGGCTGCGCAGTGTTGCGCCCGAACTGCATGCCGACGCCGTCGACGTCACCTCCGTGTACTTCGCGCTGGTGCGCACCCGGATGATCGAGCCGACGCCGGTGCTGGGCCGGCTGCCCGGACTGTCGGCCGACGAGGCCGCCGACGCGATCGCCAAGGCGATCATCGAGCGGCCCCGTAGCATCGAACCGCCCTGGATGTTCCCGGCCGAGGTGGCTTCGGTGCTGCTGGCCGGCCCCGCCGACCGCGCGGCCCGGCTGTGGCACCGGCGGTTCTTCGCCACTGCCGACGAGCAAAAGGACGCGCGGTGACCGACGGCGTGGCCGCGACGACGGCCAGGGCGCTGGCATCGTCGCGGCTGCTGGGCCCGCCCGGCCCGGTGGCGGTGGCGCGGCTGCTGCGCGAGGTGGTTCGCGGCGGCACCAATCTCTACACCCTGCTGGCCGTCGCGGCCGCCCGCTGGCCGCAACGCACCGCGATCGTCGACGACGACGGCGCCATCACCTACCGCGAGTTGCAGGCCAAGACCGAGGCGCTGGCAAGCGAACTCGTCGACGCGGGTGTCGGGCGGGGGCAGGCGGTCGGGGTCATGTGCCGCAACGGCCGTGGCTTTGCGGCGTCCGCGTTCGCCGCCGCATTGGTCGGCGCCGACGTGGTGTTGGTGAGCACGGAGTTTCGCACCGATTCCCTTGCCGCGGCGTTGGATTCGCATCAGATCACCGCGGTGGTGTGCGACGACGAGTTCGCCGAGCAGGTGCGGGGCGCCGGCGACTCGGTGCGGCTCATCGACCCTGCGGCTGTGCCGGACGGCCCGGTCAAGAAGCGGCCCAAGGTGGTCGCCTCCGGGCGACTCGTGCTGCTGACGTCGGGCACCACCGGTGTGCCCAAGGGCGCGCCGCGCACGCCCCGGATCAGCACGGGGCTGGGCGTCGGCATGACGCTTCTGGAACGCACCCAGTTGCGTACCGGTTCACGAATTGCTTTGGCAACACCGATGTTCCACGGACTCGGGTTCGGCATCATGACGCTCGCCGTCAGCCTGGGCGCCACGATGCTCACACATCGGTGCTTTGACGCCGAGGAGACACTCGCCCAGGCGTCGCTGCAGCGCGCCGACGCGATGAGCGCCGTCCCGATCATGCTGGCCCGGATTTTGGATCTGCCGCAGCGGGTCCGGTCGCGAAACCCGGTGGGCTCGCTGAAGGTCGTGATCTCCAGCGGGGACCGGCTGGATCCGAGCCTGGCGCGGCGGTTCATGGAGGAATACGGCGACGTCCTCTACAACCTCTACGGCTCCACCGAGGTCGGTATCGGTTCGCTGGCAACACCTTTGGAGCTGCGCCACGCCCCCGAGACGGTGGGGCGGCCCATCGCGGGATGCCCGCTGCGCATACTTGACAAGACCGGCCGCCCCGTCGGGCCGCGGGTGACCGGCCGCATCTTCGTCGGCGGTGCGCTGGGCTCGGACGGCTACACCGGCGGGGGCGGCAAGGCGACCGTCGACGGCTTCACCAGCACCGGTGACATGGGTTATCTGGACAATGCGGGCCGGCTGTACATCGTCGGCCGCGAGGACGACATGATCGTCTCGGGCGGCGAGAACGTCTATCCGCGGGCGCTGGAGAACGCGCTCTCGGCGCACCCCGACGTCGCCGAGACCGCGGTGGTCGGGGTACCCGACGAGCAGTTCGGTCGTCGGCTCGCGGCGTTCGTGGTGCCGCGGCCGAGCGGTGACGTCAACGAGTCGGTGCTGCGAGAGTACTTGAAGGGCAAGGTTTCCCGCTTCGAGCAGCCCCGGGACATCCGCATCGTCGACAGTATCCCGCGCAACCCCGCGGGCAAAGTCCTCCGCAAGGAGCTCGCAACCTAGGCCGCTCAGTCCTCTTCTTCGGGCTGGATGGCGCCGATCGCCTTGTTCAGCCAGTTGGGCGCCAGCACCGAGATCGCGGTGGCGCCCGCCGTCGCCCCCATCACGCCCGACCAGGCGACAGGGCCCAGCGGTGTGCACCCGAAGAACTGACTGATCACCGGCGTCTGCACGATGCCGACCAGCACGCCCGCGCTGCCCAGCGCGGTGGCCACGACAAGCGGGCTGTGCGCGCGGGTCAGCAACGTCTGCGCCAGCTGGGTCGTCACCAGCGCGGTCAATCCCATTGTCGCCGTGCGACGCTCGCTGCCGGGCGTGTAGCGACCGATCGCCCAGGCCGTCGTCGCACCCGCGGCCGTGACGGCGCCGCGGCTGACGATCTGGCGCATCAACGGGGCGTCCAGCGACGGCGTCGGCCCGGTCAGCACCTCGAGCCGGTGCCGGGCGCGGGCCTCCTCGGCGGCCTCCTCGCTTTCGTACTCGCTCTCGTCGGGCTCGACGTACTGCGACGTGACGGCGACCGCGAGCGCGGGGAACATGTCGGTGAGCAGGTTGACCAGCAGCAGCTGGCGCGTGCCGACCGGCGCGCGGCCCTGCCCGAACGCCGTCCCGATGATCGTGAAGAGCACCTCGCCCACGTTGCCGCCGACCAAGATCGTCACCGCGTCGCGCACGCCCGCCCACATGCTGCGGCCCTCGACCAACGCGTCCAGCAACACGCTGAGATCGCGGTCGGTCAGGACGATGTCGGCCGCGCCGCGGGCAGCCGACGAACCGCGACCGCTGACGCCGATGCCCACGTCGGCCATCCGGATCGCGGCCGCGTCGTTGGCGCCGTCGCCCACCATCGCGGTCACCCGGCCGTTGCGCTGCAGGGCGGCCACGATCTGCACCTTCTGCTCCGGACTGACGCGGGCGAACACCTGAACGCCCGCAACGAGTTTGGCGCAGGCGTCCTCGTCCAGGCCGGTGAGCTCGGCGCCGGTCACGACCCGGGCGTCTTCCAGGCCGAGCTGGCGGGCGATCGCACGCGCGGTAATGGGGTGGTCCCCGGTGATCAGCACGACGTTGCGGTCGGCGTCCACGAGTGCCTCGATCAGTGGCCGCGACGACGCGCGCGCGGTGTCCGCCAATCCGATGTAGCCGAGCAGTTCGAGCTCCTGTGCGGTGGCGTCGACCGCGTCGGCGTCGGTGTCCTCGTCGTGCTTGGTCCCGTTGGGCCAGGGTCGCTGCGCGACGGCCAGCACCCGCAGGCCCTGCTCGGCGAGGCTGCGCACCAACGCTTCCGCGTGTTGCATGTCGCCGTCCGGGTCGTCGAATCGGCAGCGGGGCAGCACCACCTCGGGAGCGCCCTTGAGCATCAACACCGGCGCACCGGAGCCGGAGCTCAGGGTGCCGATCGAGGCCGCGAAGCCGCGACTGGACTCGAACGGCACCTCGGCGAGCACCGTCCAGCCCGAATCATCCTGAGTGATAAGCGAACTGGCCCCGGTCAGGATTGCCTCGTCGGTGGCGTGCGCGTGACCCTGGCCCTGCTGGGGCTGGGTGGACGCCCACGCGGCCGCCCGCAGCACGGCGGCGGATTGCGGGTCGGAGAGCTCCGGGAAGGAGTCCTGTGGGCTGGTCGTGTGCGGTATGGCGCACACGACGCGCAGCCGGTTCTCGGTCAGGGTCCCGGTCTTGTCGAAACATATTGTGTCGACCCGGCCCAACGCCTCGATGGTGCGCGGCGAACGGACCAGCACCCCGCGCTCCGTGAGGCGCTGGGCGGCGGCGAGCTGAGACAGCGTGGCCACCAACGGCAGCCCCTCCGGGACGGCCGCCACCGCGATCGCGACGCCGTCGGCGACGGCCTGCCGCAGGGTGGCGCGGCGCAGCAGCGCCAATACGCTCACCGCGGCACCGCCGGTCAGCGTCAGCGGAAGGACCTTATTGGTGAGCTCCTTGAGGCGAGCCTGCACACCAGCGGCCGTCTCGACGGTCGCGACGGCCGAGATCGCCCGGTGCGCAGCGGTGTTGACGCCGGTGGCCACGACGATCGCCCGCGCGTGGCCCGCGACGATCGTGCTGCCCTCGAACAGCATGCTCGCGCGGTCGGGGTCGTTGACCGCGACGGGGTCCACCTGCTTGTCCACCGGCAGCGACTCGCCGGTCAGTAGCGACTCGTCGACCTCGAGGTCCTCGGCGACGAGCAGCCGGGCGTCGGCCGGGACCACCTCGGGGGCGGCCAGGTCGATGATGTCGCCGGGCCGTAGCGACTTGGCCGACACGGTGGCCGTGCGGGTGGCGTGCTGCGCGGCCTCCAGCCGGCGTCGTGTCGTGGCCACCGCGGGCACGACGACGCGGCGCACCAGCTGGTCCTGTTCGGCGAACAGCTCGGCGGCGGCCGCCTCGGCGCGAAGGCGTTGTGTCCCACCGGTTATCGCGTTGACGGTCATCACGCCGGCGACCAACAGCGCGTCGATGTTGCTGCCGACGATCGCCGACGCGGCCGCGCCCACGGCCAGGATCGGGGTCAGCGGGTCGGCCAGCTCGACCCGGGTGGCCGAAGCCAGTCGCGCCAGGTTGTTGGCCGGGCCGCGCAGCGGTGCCAGCGCCGGGCTGTAGGTCAGGTCGTCGAGGCGGCGCCGCCAGGACGGCGCGCCGGTCTCCACGGCCAGCGGCCGCGCACCGCCGGCAAGCCGCGAGAAGACGATCTCGGGGTCGAGCGCGTGCCAGGCGGTCAGCGGCTGCGGGGTGGGGTCGGGCAGCCGCAGCACCCGGGTGGCCGAAAAGCTCCCGGTGACAAGGGCGGTGGCCGCGGCCGTGTTGACGGGGTTCAGCCAGCGGCGGAAGCTCACCGGGCTGCTCGGGCGCTCCTGTTCGCTGCCGGTCACCAGTAGCAGCCCCGCCAGCGTGGTGCCGCCCTGGGCCAGGCGCACGGCGGATTCGCTCGCCGAGCGGGCGACCGGGATCGCCGACAGGATCCGCACCGCGTCGGCCAGGTCGGTGCCGGTGATGATGTCGGCCGTCCATGCCGTCGCCGCGCGCGGATCATCCAGGGCCACAGCGACATCGGCGATGGCGAGAGCGGCCAGCGTGTCGGTGGACGCGAAATCGCGATGCAGCGCGGTGATCAGCAGCACCGGCCCGCGATCGGTGCGCAACTCGCGCACCAGGTTCAGCAGTGGGGTGCCGGGGGGATGCGTCGCGCCGACGCTGGCGGTCAGGTCTTCGGTGCCGGCCACGTGGCGCAACACCACCCGGGCGCCCGTGCGGTTCGCGGTCTGCAGCAGCGGGATCGCGTACGGGTCGACCTCCCAGCCCACCTCGACCCGGCCGACGCATTCGCCGTCGACCATCAGGTCGGCACTTTCCAGTCCCTGCGCGGGAGTGGCCGAGGAGCCTTGCGACGGAACCCATTTCAGTCGCGCACCGGTGGCGGGCAGCTCGTCGGGGTCGGGTTCGGGCGCTTCCTCGCCGTGCAGCAGCGCGTCGGCGACCTCGTAGACGCGGTCGTCGTCCCAGCCGGGCGCGTCCCCGAGCGATTGCAGCACCGCGCGGTGGTCACCGCGCAGGGCGGCGCCGTCGATGACGACCACCTTGACGCGGTCCAGGCGGCGCAGCGCGCCCGGGTCGAGCACCAGCTGCCCGGCGTTGGCGAGTCCGCGGCCGAGAACCGCCGCGAATGCCTGACGGCCCATGTGCGCGGCCCGCGGCACCCCGGCTTCGATTGCGGCAGCGGCATCTTCGGTGCCGCCGCCGGCGACCAATGCGCTCACCGCGGCGATCAGCGAGCCGTTCGCCGCCGAGTCGACGTAGCTTTCCACCGGGCCGGCCATCGAGCCCTTCGCCGTGTCCATGGCCGCGTCGACCGCCCCACCGACGACGACGTGCGAGGCCTCGCCGGCCGCCGCGGCCGCCCAGCTGTGCCGCGGCAGTTCGGATTTGGCCGACGAGATCACCGGTACCACCGGGGCCTGTGGCCGGTCGGGCGACGCCAGCTGCGGCTCGCGATCGCGCCAGACGCGACGGTGTGCGGTCGCCTCCGAGATCTGCAGCGTGCGCTGGGTGAAATCGAGCATCGGGGTGCCCCACGCCTGGGTGAGGCCGTTCGCCGCGGCGGTGGTCGCGGCAAGCGCGATATCGGCGCCCACCCGGCCCAGGCGATTCTCCAGGATCGACACCATGCGCGGTTGGTGGTTGATGAGGGCGGCCGCGGCCCGGGTGGTCTGTGGCGCCGCCGGCAGGCGGGTGACCCACCCGGTGAAGGCGGCGCTCATGGCGACGAAATCCATGGCTGCCGCGGTGAGCGGCACCAGCACCGCCAGCGGGTTGCCGGGGTCGGCGAACGGCACCGAGCGCGGCGCCGAGTCCGACGTCGCCGAAGCCAGGTCGGTCACCAGGGCGGCAACCGTCGACCGCACCTCGTCCAGCACCGCGCCGTCGTCGACGTCGTCGTCCAGCTCGACCACCAGGCGGCCCAACGAGCCCTCGACGTGGGCCGTGGCGACACCCGAAATGCGGCGCACCGGCTCCTCGACGACCGCTGAGTATTCGTGCCAGCGCGGAAACGGCAACAGGGGATCCAGGTCCAGGTGCACGCGGCGGCCGCTTTGCCAGCGCACCGGGGGCAGGACCACGTCGGGCGAGCCGTCGGCGGAGGTGTTCATCCCGAGCGCCCGGCCGGTCGAATCGGCCATCGACTGCACCACGGGCCCGGCTAGCTCGACGACGGGGCTGGTCAGTAGCTGCACCGCTCCAGCGGCGCTCGCCGCAGTGGACACGCCCGCACGCACTATTTGGGCGGCTCCGCCGGTGACACCAGCGACGACGCTGGATACACCCGGAATCCTCATTCAGTCACCCTTCAACAACCTCTACCGTGCCCAATGATCCCGGCGTCTCACGAACCTGTCCACAGATGCGCCAGTGGGCAGGCCCCGCAATGACATCGGTGGCTGCGGGTGCTTGGCGGTTCGCAACGGCGAACGCGCGGTCGCTTTCCATGATGGCTTACCGGCGGGGCGGCGATCCAAACGTGCTGATCAGCGTTCGCGCGCCCAGCAGGATCGACGAACGGAGACGCCGCGGCGACCGAACGGTTTCGCCCGATTGACCGAAATTACGGCGCGGCCGCCCGATAAACAGAAATGCGCGGTAGCCGACACTGACGGCTACTCGCGCATTATTGGGCGAGGAAAGAATTCGGTTACAGGATTCGGTGGTGCGCCCTGTCGACCTGGTAACCGGCCGGGAATGACTTCTCGATGACCTGCAGCCGGTGGTCGACCCGGGACTCCAGCTCGAGCACTACGCAGCTGTCGCCGAGGGATTTCGACTCGAGAACTATGTACCGCTGACCACAATCGGTGATCGGGTCGCCCGAGTGCAATTTCTCGACCGACACCGACTCCGGAGTTGCATCTGCCTCCATGCAACACACGGTAGGTCAATTCCGGGGGTGAGGGAATAGACCGCTATCCGGCGGCCTGCCGCTGTTTGAAGAACACGCTGACCCGAGAGATCAGGCCATCGGCGTCCCGCTCGAAGAGGATGCATTCGGGCCACGTGGTCGCGACGTCGTCGATCTCGAACGTTTCGGACAGCTCCGCGTACGACACCCGGGAGTCGACGTGCGAGACCCGCTGCACCTGCAACCGGTGGCCCTTGAGGTTGGTGCAGACCTTGCGCAGGTAGGCGACGTAGTGGGCCTTGCCCTCGACGACATCACAGAACGGGCCCTCGCGGGTCAGGCCCTCCTCGGCGATGGTGTCGGCCAGTCCGTCCCAATCGTGAGCGGCCAGGCATTCCAGGTAGCGTTCGACCACTTGACCTTGCGTGCCCATATCTTCTCCACTCGCTTCTGGGTCCACGGTAAGCGTCGCAGCGCCGCCGGGCTAGGTTCTCTGCTATGAGCTTGTGGACCGCGCACTCCGAACACGCGCTCTCAGAAGACGTGCCCGCTCCGCCGGACGCGGTGCGCGACTTCTACGTGGATTTGGACAACATCAAACTCGTGCACCCTTTGATCGTGTCCGTAGAGCGGCTCGAGCGCAGCGAAACGCCGGACGGCTACCGGCAGAGCTACCGGGTGGTCGATCGAATTCCGCTGGGACCCTTCAGCATGCAGATCACCTACCAGGCATGCCTGCATGTCCGCCATAGCGGATACGTGCTCACCGAGGCCGACCAATCCCCCGGGGTGCGCCTGCGCGGAATGGTGAGCTTCGAACCGATCCAGGAGCCGGTGGTCGGCACCCGGCTCACCGAGCGAATCCGGATATCGGCACCCCGCCTGTTGGCCCCGATGACCAGGCGCATGGGAGTCAAGGCCCACATCGCGATGTTGGCTGGAATCCGGCGCCACTTCGAATCCGGCTGAGCCGCCGCGAATTCGGGGGGCCGTCAGGCTCCGGCGAAATCGATCACGCCGCGGATGTTGCGGCCTTCCCGCAGGTCTGTCATCGCCTCGTTGATCTGGTCGAGCTGATAGTGGCGGGTGACCAGCTCGTCGAGCTTGACCGCGCCGGCCTGGTACAGCGACAACAGCATCGGCACGCTGGTACGCGGATTCATCCCGCCGTACAGCGCTCCCCGCAGTTGTTTGGCCGACAGCGTCATCTCCTGCAGCACCAATGGAACCGGGGGCTCGGTGAAGGGGGTGATGCCGGTGAGCACGCACACCCCACCCTTGCGCAGCAGCGTCAGCGCCAGCGGGATCAGGTCCACGTGCACCACGCCGGGGCAGATCACGACGCGATCGGCCATCAGGCCGGCGGTGATCTCCCGGACCATCGGGATGGCTTCGGCCGCGGAGGCGGCGCTGTGTGTGGCACCGAAGATCTTGGCCGAATCCCGCTTGGACTCAACCGGATCCACGGCGACGACATATTTCGCACCGACGGCGCGCGCACCTTGTAGGGCGTTCATCCCGACACCACCGGCGCCGATGACGACGACGGTGTCGCCGGGTTCGGTGCCTGCCGAGATCGTCGCTGAACCCCAGCCGGTGCTGACCCCGCACGACACGAGCGAGGCGGCGTGGAACGGGATCGCGTCGTCGATCTTGATGACGGACCTTTCCGAGAGCACCGCGTATTCGGCGAACGTGCCGAGCTGCCCATAGGCCAACAGGTCTTCGTCGCCCAGGTGCCGGCGGCACGTGCCGTCGGTGGGCATCTCCCGGACGAACAGGCTCGCGCCGATGTCGCAGATGTAGCTCTGCCCGTTGACGCAGAACCGGCAATTGCCGCACGCCGGAATGAACGACAGCGCCACGTGGTCGCCCGGCTGCACCGACGTCACGCCGGGCCCGACTTCTTCGACGACACCCGCACCTTCGTGACCGCCGAGCAGCGGGAACCAGTCCGGTGCCGGCTGGCCGCTGGCGGCGACCGCCTCGGGGGTCGGGACCACGTCGCCGGTGAACAGGTGGTCGTCGGAGTGGCAGATTCCGGCGACGGCCATCCGCACCATGACCTCGCCCGCGTGGGGCGGGTCCAGCTCGATCTCGCGGATCTCCCAGTCCTCGCCAACCCCGCGGATGACAGCGGCACGACATTTCATTTGCGACCTCCCTTGATTCCTTGTGGCATGGCGGGTTTCAGCGCGCCAGGCTCGCGCGCAGTTCCCGCTTGAGCACCTTGCCGTAGCTGTTCTTCGGTAGCTCGTCGACGAATTCGTAGCGCTTGGGCCGTTTGAAGCGGGCGATCCGCTGCAGCAGATGCGCGTCCAGCGCCGCGGGATCGACCGCGCCGACGATGAACGCGACCACGATCTCGCCCCACTCGGCGTCGGGTGTGCCGACCACGCAGGCCTCCGCGACGCCGGGATGCTCGAGCAGCACCTCCTCCACCTCGCGGGGGTAGACGTTGCTACCGCCGCTGATGACGACGTCTTTCGAGCGGTCCCGCAGCGTGAGAAAGCCGCGGGCGTCGAACGAGCCCATGTCGCCGGTGTAGAGCCAGCCGTCCTTGAGCGTGGCGCGCGTCGCGTCGGGGTTCTGCCAGTACCCGGACATGACCGCGTCACCGCTGCAGACGATCTCGCCGATTTCGCCCAGCGGCGCCGGCTGACCGTCCGCCTGCAGCACCGCGACCTCCATTCCGGACCGCGCGTAGCCCACCGAGCCCAGGATCGCCTCGTCGTCGGATTCGTGTTCGGCACAACGTAATCCGGTGATGGTCATCGGGGACTCGCCCTGCCCGTAGATCTGGGCGAAGATCGGTCCGAATGCCGAAATCGCCTTGCGCAGGCTTTCGACGTACATCGGCCCGCCGCCGTAGACGATGGTCTTGAGGTTGGCCGGGCGCGAGCGGCCCGTGTCGACGAGCCGCTGCACCATCGTCGGGGCCAGGAACGCGCTGGCGGTCGGGTGTTGCCCGCAGAGATCGAGGAACTCGTCGGGATCGAATGCGCCCGAGGCGGGCAGGATTTGGCGGGCACCGCGCAGCACGTAGGGCAGGATGTAGAGTCCGGAGCCGTGTGACATCGGGGCCGCGTGCACCAGGCTGCAGTTCTCGTCCGGCGCGTCGATGTCGGCGAGGTGCGCGACCGCCATCGCGGTGAGGTTGCGGTGCGACAGCATCGCGCCCTTCGAGCGGCCGGTGGTCCCGCTGGTGTAGAACAGCCACGCCAGGGTCGACGGGTCGGTGCGCGGCGGCGCCGACGGGTCGGCGGCGAATCGTTGCGAATAGCCCTCGGAGTCAATGATTTCCGTGCACACGGTGGTGATCGGCGCGAGCTCGGCGCCGATGGCCGACGAGGCGAACACCCGCGCCGCGCCCGCATCCTCTAGGATCTGCGCCATCTCCCGCGGGTGCAGCTTGTAGTTGAGCGGTACGACGACGCATTCCGCGGCCCAGGTCGCGAACATCAATTCGATGATCTCGGGGCGGTTGTGCGTCGCGATCGCGATGCGCGCGCCGGCGTCGTGCTGCTGCCGGATCGACGCGGCCAACCGTAATGCGCGGTCGCGCAGCTCAACCCAGGTGCACAAGCGGCGGTCCCCGAGATACACGGCGTCGTGGTCGGGGAACCGGCTCGCGGCCGCGTCGAGCAACGCGAACAGATTCATCGCTGGATCCACTGCGATTCGAGCGCGAACTCGGACAGGTACTTCGTCGAACTCCAGCCGCCGTCGACGACGATCGTTTGGCCGTTGATGAAGCTTCCGCCCGGTGAGCACAAAAAGGCGACGGTGCTGGCGATGTCGTCGATGCGGCCCAGCCGCTGGTGCGGCGTCATTTCGGTGTTGATCTTGCGGAATCGCTCGTCCTCCAGGCGCTTCTCGACCATCGGCGTGACCGTGACCCCGGGAGCGACGGCGTTGCAGCGGATGCCGGACGCGCCGTACTGGCAGGCGATGTGGGTGGTCAGTGCGGTCAGCCCACCCTTGGCGGCGGAGTAGGCGCCGCCGCGCAGGCCGCCGACGACCGCGAAGGTCGAGGTCACGTTGATGATGGCCGAGCCGGGCGCCATGTGCGGCAGTACCTCGCGCGCCAGCCGAAACGGTGCCCGCAGCATCAAACCCAGGAAGTAGTCCAGGGTTTCGTCGTCGGTCTCGTGCAGCGGCTTGGGGCTGCCGACGCCGGCATTGTTGATCAGGAAGTCGATGTGGCCCCACCGCTCGACCGCGAGGTCAACGATGCGCCGCGGGGCGTCGTCGTCGGTGAGGTCGACGGCGAGGGTGGCGACGCGGTCCGGGTCGTTGACCGCACTTTCGAGCTCGGCCAGCCGCTCGGTGTCGCGGCCCGTGCCGAGCACCGCCATGCCCATCTCGGCGAGCTTTGTCGCACAGCCCAATCCGATGCCGCTGCTTGCTCCCGTGACGATTGCGACCTGCATCTCACCCATCCTTCGTCGACGTCTGCATCAAGGCCGCTCGAATCCGATGCTTGAGTATCTTCCCCGCATCGTTGCGCGGCAGCGCATCGGTGATCACGACCTGTTCTGGTGCCTTGAATTTGGCGACGCCCTTGCTCACCAACAGGGCGAGCAGGCTCGCGACGTCCGGGTGCGCCGCGCCCGCGGGGACGATCACCGCACAGGCCCGTTCCCCGGTGCGGTCGTCGGGCAGCCCCACCACCGCGACCTCGGCGATGCCGGGGTGGTCGGCGAGCAGGTCCTCGACCTCCTTGGCCGAGATGTTCTCGCCGCTGCGGATGATCACATCCTTGGCGCGGCCGGTCACGACGAGGTACTTGCCGTCTACCCAGCGACCCAGGTCGCCGGTGCGGAAAAAGCCCTCGGCATCGAACGAATCGTCTTCTGGATGCCGGTAGCCCAGCAGCATCTGCGGCCCGCGCACGCAGATCTCCCCGTCACCGGCGGGCGCGGAGTCGTGTGCGGCGAGCTTGATCTCGGCGACGCCGGGCCTGCCGTCGGTGTCCGCCGCGTACCCGGCCTCGTCCGGCCCGGGTGCGCCGACGGTGGCGACGGGCACCTCCGTGCAGCCGTACACCCGGGTGACCACCGCGCGGTCGAAATATGCCGTGGCCCGGCGGATCAGCGTCGGCGACACCGACGCGCCGCCGCAGATGAACACCTTCAGGTCGGGCAGTCGGGTCTCGGCGTGCTCGGCGGCGGACAGCAGCTGCTGCAGAAAGGGCGTGGCCCCGGCCATGTGAGTGCACCGCTCGGCGTTCATCAGCGCGACGGCCCGCGCCGGCTCCCACCGGTCCATCAACACCGCGGTCGTGCCCAGCAGCAGCGGGCATTCGAACGCGTAGATCGAGCCGCCGATGTGGGCGACCGGCGACGGCACCAGGAACGTGTCGCCGGGGTCGATCGCCCAGTGGTCGCGGATCTGGCAGATCAGCGCGTGGATCGAATTATGGCTGTGCAGGACGCCTTTCGGGCGGCTCGTGGTGCCGGACGTGTACAGGATCATCCGCACCGCGTCGGGATCCAACGCGGGCAGGCTGACGCCCGTCGGCGGCCGTTCCAGCAGCGCCCGGTAACCGGTGTGCGAACCGGCGGTTTCGGAGCCGCGCAGCACCACCACCTCGGGCGGCCGGTCCATCGTGGCGGTCACCCGGTCGAGCATCGCCACGTAGTCGTGGCTGCCGTGTTGGTGCGGGACGAAAACCATTGCGGTCCCGGCGTCTTCGAGGATGAGGCGCAGGTCGTGGTCGCGCAGCGACGGCAGGATCGGGTTGACCACCAGGCCGGCCAGCGTCGCGGCCAGGTAGATGACGGCGCTTTCGTGCCAGTTCGGCAGCATGAACGACACGACGCTGCCCGGCGGGATACGCGCCGCGAGGGCGGCGGCCAGCGCGCCGGCCTGCGCGTAAAGCGAGGCGCAGTCCAGCCGAATGTCGTTGTCCACCAATACGGTTCGGTCGGGCGTTTCGCCGGCGGCCGCGCGCAATGAATCGGCCAGCGTGCTGGTCGTCCACAGGCCGCGCCGGTACGCCTCCGGCGCGTGCGTGGGCGCTGCCTTATTCATCCACGCGGCGCATGGTCATGGCGTACCGGAACCGCGACGACAGGTGGGTGTTGATCGTCAGCTGAGCGACCTCGCCGTCGGAGGTGGTGTAGATGCGCCGCATCTGCAGCGCGGCCGTCCCGGCAGCGACGCCCAGGCCGTCGGCCAGCTCCGGCGAAAGCAGGACGGCCGCGATCTCCTGATGCAACTGGGCGACGCTGACGCCGAACAGGTCCTCGATCAACGGGAAGATCGGGCCGGCGTGGCGTTGCAGCAGCCTGCCGACGGCCGCGAAGCTCCGGCTGATGTAGTACTCCGTGCGGCACAACGGCACCGAGGCGCCGTCGGCCTGCCGGAAGCCGCGTACCGATAGCCACTGGCTGCCGACCTCGAGCCCGGTCCGGGCGGCGAGCTCGTCGTCGATCGTCACCATCGCGTTGGACTCGATGGTCAGCTGCGCGCCGGCCGCGAACGCGAGCAGGTCCTCGATCGACATCGCGTCCTGCGCATAGGAACTCGTCGCGGGCCGGGGGACGACGCGGGTGCCCGCCCGCGGCCGCGACGCGACCAGGTTGTCCTCGCGCAGCCGGCGTAGCGCTTCGCGGACGGTGTAGCGGCTCACCGCGAAGCGCTCGCACAGCTGGTGCTCGGTCGGCAGCTGGGAGCCCACCGGGTACACGCCGTCGACTATCTCCTTGCGCAGCGTGCGCGCGATCTGCAGGTAGCGGTGGTCGCCCGTGATGGCCTGGGACATCAGCCGCCGCCCGCGGTCTGGCGCAGCGCCAACACGCTGCCGTCACCGTCGGCCGAGATGTACAGGGTTCCGTCGGCGGCGGCGGTGATGCCGGCGAAGGGGCCCTGCGGCCCGGAGAACGGCGGCATCCCCAGCAGCGGCTTGGGGGTCACCCCGGGCGGCGGACCGACCGGCAGCCCGGAGGCGATCGTCTGCCGCACCTTGGTGTCCAGGTCGAACGCGATCAGTTCCTTGGCGCCGGCGTCGACGACGTAGAGCACGCCGCCCCGGACCAGAATGCCTTGCGGGCGTTGCAGATCGGCGATGACGGTGTCGACACCCGATCCGTTGACTCGGAGCACCCGCCCGGCGCCGGCCTCGGCCACCAGGACCGCCCCGTCCGCATCGACCGCGACGCCGACCGGATCGCTCAGGCCGGCCGCCAGCTCCTCGACGCCGCCGGAGCGCAGCGACAGCACCCGCCCGGTGCCGAGCTCGGCGAACACCACCCCGTCGGGGCTCAGGGCGACACCGTAGAGCTGGTCGAAACCGTCGGCCAGCACCTTGGTTTCGCTGGCCTCGGGGCGATAGCGGCCGACCTGGCCGCCCGACGTCGTGACGACGAACTCGCCGGGCCCGCTGGCCGCGAGGCCACGCAGGAAGCCCGGATAGCCGGGGCTGAACAGCATTCCCGCGGTGTGCAGGGATCCGTCGGGCATGGCCACATAGAAGTACGTGCCGTCGGCGATGTAGAGCTGACCGTCGTGGCCCACGGCCAGGTCCATCGGCCAGTTGAGCCCGCCCGCCAGCACGGATTGTGTTGTGCCATTGGGCGATATCTCGGTGATCTCGCCGGTGAAGTTGGACACGTACAGCCGGTCGCCGACGAAGGTGCAGTTGTCCAGGCCCGGATTCAGCTGGGCGAGCAGGCGCTGTTCGCCGCTGCGCGGATCGATGCGCAGCACCTGCCCGCTGGCCACCTGCGTCGAGACGATGTAGCCCTGTGCGTCGAACTTGACCGAGTCGGGCACACCGAGACCGCTTGCGACGCACTGTGACTCGCCGCCGTCGGGGTCGATGCGCCAGATCTCGTTGGCGCCCATCACCGGGAAGTACAGCAGGCCGTCCGGACCCACCTCCATCGCGTTCGGTGACGGCACGTTCTCCAACAGCACCCGGGGCGGCCCGCCCGCCAGGTCGAATTCCAGCAGCCGGCCGCCCTCCCGGCATTCGCCGATGAACAGCCGCCCCTGGTGGAAGGTGATGCCGTTGGCCGAAGGCACGTCGTCGCGCAGCACCCGCGTGCGGCCGCCGGTGTCGCGCACGCTGACCCGGCCGTCCATCACCTCGGTCGCGTACAGGTTGCCGCTGGGGTCGAACGCGACGTCGTCGGGCGCCACGATGTCGCCGCCCTTGGGGCTGGCGGTCACCACCTCCCCGGTGCGGGGGTCGAGCGCGCTGATCTGGCTGCCGGTGACCTGGGCGATGTAGATACGACCGTCCGGCCCGGTGCGCAGGCCGTTGGCGCCGAAGAGCCGGCTGGGCGCGGTGACCCGCTGGACCTCCCAGCCCTGCGCGACGTCGATTGGATGCGCCACTGGGTACCGCGATGGCTGCGCAGAGATGGCCATGAGTCGCCGGGGGTCCTTCCGTCGGCCGTTTGGGCTGAGACGTTATCAACTCGACCTAGTCCAGACAATAGGATGGCATCGTCTCCCGGCTCGACCTTGACAGCGAAGTCAACCGATCGGAATAGTGTTCTCCAATGGACAGAATGCCATATTTTGTCCGGACAAATCAGAAATAGACCCGCCGCGGACGCTTCGATGTGCTGGCGTTTTCAGGCAGGGGAAAGCAGGTCATGGACGATCACGCGGACCTTCTGGGGCTCGACGGTCGCGTCGTGGTGGTCTCCGGCGCCGGCGGGGGCGGCATCGGCACGACCGTCACGGCCATGACCGCGCGGGCCGGTGCGACGGTGATCGCGGTGAGCCGGTCGAAGGAAAACCTCGACGAGCACATCGTCCCGCTGGCACACCAGGGGTTGCCCGTGGTGCCCGTCGCGGCCGACGCCTCCACCGACGAGGGCATCGCCACGGTGATCGAGCACGCGCGCCGCGCCGACGGCAGCCTGTACGGGCTGGTCAACGTCGCCGGGGGCGCCGAGCCGTCGACCTGGATGCCGTCGACCCGGGTGGCGCGCGCCGACTGGCGCAAGATCTTCGCCGACAATCTCGAAACGGCCTTCTTCATGAGCCAGGCCGTGGCGGCCGAACTCGTCGCACAAAAGCAACCGGGGTCGATCGTGTCGATCTCCTCGATCAGCGGCATGAACACCGCGCCGTTCCACATCGCCTACGGGACGGCCAAGGCCGCGATCGTGGCGATGACCCGCACGATGGCCCTCGAGTTGGCGCAGACGGGAATCCGGGTCAATGCCGTGGCGCCGGGCGTCACCGAGACGGCGGCTTCGCGCACCTACGTCGACGACGACCCCGATCGGGACCGGCAGGCGATCGCGATGGGCCGGCGCGGGCGGCCCGAGGAGCAGGCCGGCGCCATCCTGTTTCTGCTCTCGGAGATGTCGAGCTACATCACCGGCCAGACGCTTCTCGTCGACGGCGGGCTGGACCTCAAGTGGAGCCACCTCGCCGCCGACAACACGTCGCTTTTCCTCAAGGACGAATCCTTCCGCGCGGCGATTAGGAGGATGTGATGACCGACCTAGCCAAAGACACGAATTCTCAAGCGGCCGAGGAACTCTCGAAACCGATGACGATCGGCGTCGAGGCGTACATCTCCGAGGACTATGCCCGCGCCGAGCGCGACAAGCTGTGGCGCAAGGTCTGGCAGCAGGTCGGCCGCGTCGAGGAGTTGCCGGAGGTGGGCAGTTACCTGACCTACGACATCCTCGACGACTCGATCATCGTGGTGCGCACCGGCGACAACGAATTCCACGCGCACCACAACGTGTGCATGCACCGCGGCCGCCGGTTGATCGACACCCCCGAGGGCGCCAAGAACGCCTGCGCGCGAACCCGAAAGTCGTTCGTGTGCGGCTTTCACGGCTGGACCTACGGCCTGGACGGCGCGTGCACGCACATCCGCGAGCAAGACGACTGGCAGGACGCGCTCAACCCGGACAACACCCACCTTCGGCCGGTCTTGGTCGACACGTGGGGCGGCTGGTTGTGGATCAACATGGACCCCGACTGCGAGCCGCTGGCCGATTACCTGTTCCCGGCCGCGAAGATCCTCGACCCGTTCGGCCTGGAAAACATGCGCTACAAATGGCGCAAGTGGCTGTCCTTCGATTGCAACTGGAAAGTCGCGCTGGAGGCGTTCAACGAGACCTACCACGTCTTCACCACGCATCCCGAGTTCAACAAGTTCGGCGAGTTCAAGGGATGGGCGAAAGCGCAAGGCAGGCACAGCCACATCGGCTACGACGCCCCAAAGGACATGGAGGCCACCAAGTCCAAGATCCGCCTCGGCATCGGCACGGATCCGCGGGTGTCGACCGCGGAGATGCAGGTGTACACGATGGAGGAAACCAACGCCACCACCACCCAGACGCTGGTGAACGCGGCCAAGCGGCTGGTCGACGAGCTGCCCGAGGGCACGCCGGGCGACAAGGTGCTCGAGCACTGGCTGGCATCGGCGCGCCGCGACGACGAGGCCCGCGGGGTGATTTGGCCGACGATCCCCGCCGACATCCTCGGTCAGGCCGGCACCGCGTGGCAGATCTTCCCGAACTTCCAGATCGGTCAGGGGCTGACCAGTGCGCTGTGCTACGGCGCCCGGCCGCATCCCAGCTACAACCCGGACAAGTGCATTTTCGAGGTGTCGGTCTTAGAGCTGTACCCGAAAGGCACAGAGCCCCAAACGGAATGGGAGTACACGCCGGTCGGTGACCCCAGGTGGCGATCGGTGCTGCCGCAGGACTTCTCCAACATGGCCGCCGTCCAGCAGGGCATGAAGTCGCTCGGCTTCCCGGGCACCAGGCCCAACCCGTACCGCGAACGGAGCACGGTGAACCTGCACCACCAGTTGTCGAAGTACATGGGCACCGGCGAACCCCGGGAACTCGCATGACCTCGGATATCGGAGCGGCGCAGGACAGTTGCGGGCCCACTGAAGTACCCCAGGACGTCGACATCGACGCGACGCGGGCCAAGTACGCCCAGGAGCGCGACAAGCGCCTGCGCAAGGATGGCGGCGCGCAGTATCTCGAACTGGACGGCGACCTGGCCGACCTCTACGAGGTAGACCCGCACACCCCGGTGGCCGACCGCTCCCCGATCGATGCGGACATCGAGGTCGTGGTGCTCGGCGGCGGCTTCGCAGGGTTGTTGTCGGGCGCGTATCTGAAAAAGTCTGGCGTGCAGGATGTTCGAGTCATCGACATGGCCGGGGACTTCGGCGGCGTGTGGTATTGGAACCGCTTCCCTGGCATCCAGTGTGACAACGATGCCTACTGTTACATTCCGATGCTGGAGGAACTCGAGTTCCTGCCGAGTAAGAAGTTCGCCGACGGCGCCGAGATCTTCGCACACTGCCAGGCCATGGGCAAACACTTCGATCTCTACGACGGCGCGATCTTCTCTACCCAGGTCGAGACCATGCGTTGGGACGAGAGCAGCAAGCGCTGGCGGCTGACCACCAACCGCGGGGACGACATCCGCGCACGGTTCGTGGTGATGGCCCAGGGCTCGTACAACAAGCCGAAGCTGCCCGGCATCCCCGGCATCCAGGAGTACCTGGACGCCGGCGGCCACGCGTTCCATTCCGCGCGCTGGGACTACGACTACACCGGGGGCGATGCCAACGGTGGTCTGCACAAGCTCGCCGACAAGCGCGTCGCACTGGTCGGCACGGGGGCTACCGGTGTTCAGCTGGTGCCGCATCTCGGCCGGGATGCCCAGCAGCTCTTCGTGTTCCAGCGCACCCCGTCGTCGGTGGATATGCGTGCCAACACGCCCACCGATCCGGCCTGGGCGGCGACCCTGCAGCCCGGTTGGCAGGAGGAGCGTAAGCGCAATTTTCACAACTGGTCACCGTTTGTCGGGGTGGTGTTCGGCGAACCGGACCTGGTGTGTGACTTCTGGACCGAATTGGGCCGCAACATGACCGCCCGGATTGCCGCAAGCCCGGATCCCGCGTCGCTGGGGATCGAGGAGATCATGGGGATTCGTGAGGAAGAGGACTACAAGATCATGGAGCGGCTGCGGAGCCGCGTGGCCGCCCTGGTCGACGATCCCGCGACGGCCGAGGCGCTCAAGCCGTACTACCGCTTCATGTGCAAGCGGCCGTGTTCGAGCGAGACGTACCTGCCGGCGTTCAACCTGCCCAACGTGACGTTGGTGGATGTGTCGGAATCCAAGGGCGTGGAGCGCCTGACGGCGAAGGGCATTGTCGCGAACGGCATTGAGTATGAGGTCGATTGCGTCGTATTCGCCAGTGGGTTCGAGATCTCTACGGAGATCAGTCGCCGCTTCGCGGTCGACGTCATCGAGGGCCGCGACGGGCTGTCGCTGTTCGAGTACTGGCACGACAGGTACCAGACGCTGCACGGCATGACCACTCGTGGATTCCCCAACCAGTTCTTCACCGGTTTCATCCAGGGCGGCGTCTCGGCCAACACCACCGCGATGTTCGAGCAACAGGCCGAGCACATCGCTTACATCATCGCCGAGGCGCAGAAACGCGGCGCGACCATCGTCGAACCTAGTCAGGAAGGCCAAGACGGTTGGGTCAATACGGTCGGTGAACTCGCGATCGACAACTCCGCCTTCGAGATGTCCTGCACGCCTGGCTATTACAATAACGAGGGCCAGGGTGGCGCCAAGGACAATGGTGCGTTCCTCGGTGATTTCTACTCACCGGGCTTCTACGCCTTCGGCGACCTGATCGCCGAGTGGCGCTCCAGGGGTGACCTGGAAGGCCTCGAACTTTCGTGAGCGAGTTGCGATTCGACGACCGTGTCGCCGTGGTGACCGGCGCCGGACGCGGGCTGGGCCGCGCGTACGCGCGGCTGCTCGCCTCGCGCGGAGCCAAGGTGGTCGTCAACGACGCCGGCGGCGCCCTGGACGGCGAAGGCGCCGACGCCGGCCCGGCCGAGCAGGTGGTCGATGAGATCACGGCCGCCGGGGGAGAGGCCGTCGCATGCAGCGCGTCGGTGGGGACCCCAGAGGGCGGCAACGCGATCATTGCGACCGCGCTCGAACACTACGGCCGCATCGACGTGCTGGTGCACAACGCCGGCAACGTCCGTCGCGGCTCCCTGAAGGAAATGAGCTACGAGGACTTCGACGCCGTCCTCGACGTGCATCTGCGCGGCGCGTTCCACGTTGTGCGGCCGGCGTTTCCGCTCATGTGCGAGGCCGGCTACGGCCGCATCGTGCTGACGTCGTCGATCGGCGGTCTGTACGGAAACCACAATGTGGCCAACTACGCGGCCGCCAAGGCGGGCGTGATCGGGCTGTCCAACGTCGCCGCGCTCGAGGGCGCCGCCGAGGGCGTGCAGTGCAACGTGATCGTGCCGGCCGCGGTGACACGGATGGCCGAAGGCATCGATACCTCGGCCTACCCACCGATGGGCTCGGAACTCGTTGCGCCCGTGGTGGGCTGGCTCGCACATGAATCCTGCTCGGTGAACGGCGAACTGTTCATCGCGCTGGCGGGTCGGGTGGCGCGGGCGGTGATCGCGGAGAGCCCCGGCGTGTGCCGGTCGGCGTGGACGATCGAGGACGTCGGCAGACATTTGGATGCGATCCGATACGTCGAGGCGCCCCTGATCTTTCCGGTCGTCCCGGATGGGCACAACGAGCACATCCGCTACAGCTTCGAGCTGGCTGCGCGCTCGAACGATCAAGGAGCACTCGATGGCTAGCCCGACGGGTCCGATGGCCGGTGTGCGCATCGTCGATCTCACCGCGATGGTGATGGGACCCTATTGCACCCAAATCATGGCCGACATGGGCGCCGACGTGATCAAAGTCGAGCCGCCACAAGGGGATAACACCCGATTCATCTCGGTGGGTCCGGCACCGGGCATGAGCGGGGTATTCGTCAACGTCAACCGCGGCAAGCGCGGCATCGTGCTGGACCTGCAAACCGAGGCCGGAGCGCGCGCGTTGCGCGCTCTCGTCGAGACCGCCGACGTGTTCATCCACTCGATGCGCGCCAAGGCAATCGCCAAGCTCGGCTTCGGCTACGACGACGTCGCCGCGATCAATCCCGCGATCGTCTACACCAATTGCTACGGATACGGGCGGCGCGGACCCGATCGCGACCGCCCCGCCTATGACGACACGATCCAGGCCGAATGCGGCCTGCCGGCGGTGCAACAGCAATTGACCGGCGAGGCCGATTACGTCGGCACCATCATGGCCGACAAGATTGCCGGGCTGACGGCGCTGTACGCGACGACCATGGCGCTGTTTCACCGCGAACGCACCGGGCAGGGACAAGAAGTCGAGGTCGCCATGTTCGAGACCATGGCGTCGTTCATGCTCGTCGAACACGCCAACGGCGCCCTGTTCGACCCGCCGCTGGGCCCCGCGGTGTATCCGCGGACCGTGGCCCCCAATCGCCGCCCGTACCGCACCAGCGACGGCCATATCGCCGCGTTGATCTACAACGACAAGCACTGGAACGCCTTCATCAAAGCCGTGCAGCCACCGTGGGCCAGCGAGCAGTATGCGTCGCTGGAGCAGCGCGCCAGCGATATCGACACCGTCTACGGGCTGGTGGCCGAGACGATGAAGGAGCGCTCCACCGCGGAGTGGTTGGCGCTGCTGCGCGAACTCGAGATACCGGCCGCACCACTGAACACGCCGGGCGCGCTCTTCGACGATCCGCATCTGAACGCCGTCGGCATGTTCGAGACGGTGGACACCCCGCACGGTCCGGTGCGCTTCCCCGGCGTGCCTACCTGGTTCTCGCGGACACCGGGTCGCGTGGCGGGGCCGGCGCCGGAGCTCGGCGCCGACACCGCAGAAGTGCTCGCCGAGCTCGGCCTGGCCGTGGACGCGAACCCGGGATAACGCTTGCTCACCGAAATGTATTGCTAGTAGAGGAGTTTTCAACAATGTCCGTGCCGGTATACAAGCGCATTCTCGACCTCTTCGAGGCCGAGGGGGTGAATACCATCTTCGGTATCCCCGACCCGAACTTCGTGCACATGTTCGCCGAAGCCGACGCTCGCGGGTGGTCGGTGGTCGCGCCGCACCACGAGCTGAGCGCGGGCTTCATGGCCGAGGCGGCGTCGCGGATGACGGGCAAGCCGGGCCTGTGCATCGGGACACTCGGCCCGGGCATGGCCAACATCGCCGGGGCGATCCAGTGCGCACTTGTGGAGAACTCGCCGGTGATCTTCCTGGGCGGCCAGCGCGCCCGCATCACCGAGCGCCGGGTCCGCCGCGGCCGCATCCAATTCGTCCAGCAGGAGCCGCTTTTCGCCGCGTCGGTGAAGTACAGCAGCTCCATCGAGTACGCCGACCAGACCGACGAGATCATCCACGAGGCGATTCGCCGGGCCATGTCCGGAACCCCCGGCCCGGTCTACATCGAATACCCGTCGCACGTCATCCTCGAGGAACTCGACGTCGCAGAACCATTGCCGCCGAACCGGTATCGCCTGGTTAACCAGGGTGCGGGCGCGCCTGAGATCGCCGAGGCCGCGAAGCTGATTCGCGAAGCGAAGAGCCCGATTCTGTTGGTGGGCCACGGCGTGCACACGTCGCGCACCGGTCCTGCGGTCAAGGAGCTCGCCGACTTGATGGCCTGCCCGGTCATCCAGACATCCGGGGGGACGTCCTACATCCCGGGTCTGCAGGAGCGCACGTTCCCCTACCTGTTCTCGCCGGCCGCCAACGAGGCAGTCGAGGAATCCGACCTGTGCGTCGCGCTGGGAACCGAGCTCGGTGAGCCCATGCACTACGGCCGGACCCAGCATTGGGCAGGCAACGACGCGAACCGCAAATGGGTGTACGTCGAGCAGGACCCGGCCGCCATCGGCGTCAACCGCCAGTTCGACGTGCCGCTGGTCGGCGATCTGCGCGGCGTCGTGCCGCAGCTCGTCGATGCGCTCCGGGACACGCCGCGCACGCGAGCGGCCAATCTCGAGAAGTTGGTCAAGGCCGATGCCGAGGAACTCGCGCAGCTCGCCGAGAGTGCGCCGTCCGGGCGCTCGCCGATTCACCCGGCGCGCTACGTCGTCGAGGCGACCAAGGCGTTCAACGAACTCGAGGACGGCATCATGGTCCGCGATGGCGGCGCGACCGTCATCTTCCAGTGGACCTACTCACAGTCCAAGCCGCGCGACGTGATCTGGAACCAGAACTTCGGCCACCTGGGCACCGGCCTGCCGTACGCGATCGGGGCCTCCGTCGCCGAGGGCGGCAAGCGCCCGGTGATGCTGCTGACCAGCGACTCGGCGTTCCTTTTCCACATCGCCGAGCTGGAAACCGCTGCGCGGCAGAACCTTCCGCTGGTGTGTGTGGTCGGCGTCGACCACCAGTGGGGCCTGGAGGTGGGCGTGTACAAGCGCACCTTTGAACAGCCGTCGCCGCAGCCCGGTGTGCACTGGAGCAAGGACGTCCGGATGGACAAGGTCGCCGAGGGCTTCGGCTGCCACGGTGAGTACGTCGAGAAGGAATCCGAGATCGGCCCGGCGATCGCTCGTGCCTACGCGAGTGGCAAAGTCGGTGTAGTGCACGTGTGCATCGATCCGAAGGCCAACTCCGAGGAGATGCCCAAGTACGACCGATTCCGCACCTGGTACGCCGAAGGCACTCAGTAAGAGAAGGATGATGTCATGCGCGAATACCTGAAGTTCTACATCGACGGAAAATGGGTCGACCCGTTGCGGCCCAACGCTTTCGACGTAGAGAACCCGGCGACCGAGCAGGTGTCCGGGAAGATCTCGCTGGGGTCGGCGGCCGACGTCGACGTGGCGGTACAGGCCGCTCGGCGGGCCTTCACGGACTGGTCGCAGAGCAGCCGCGAACAGCGCCTGGACCTGTTGCAGGCCATCCTCGCCGAATACCAGAAGCGCGCCGGCGACATCGCCGAGGCGATCACCGAGGAAATCGGTGCCCCGCCGTCGCTGGCCGCGGGGCCGCAGGTCTTTCTCGGGATCGGCCACCTGACGACGGCGATCGACGCGCTGAAGAACTTCCCGTTCGAGGAGCACCGCGGCGAGACGCTGATCGCCAAGGAGCCGATCGGGGTCTGCGGTCTGATCACGCCGTGGAACTGGCCGATCAATCAGGTCGCGGTCAAGGTCTACCCGGCACTGGCGACCGGCTGCACCGTGGTGCTGAAACCGTCTGAGGTGGCACCGTATTCGCCCTACATCTTCGCCGAGGTCCTCGATGCCGCCGGCGTGCCGGCCGGGGTGTTCAACCTGGTCAACGGCGACGGCGCGGGCGTGGGCGTGGCCCTGGCGAGTCACCCCGACATTGACATGGTGTCGTTCACGGGCTCCACGCGCGCCGGCATCGAGGTGGCCAAGCATGCGGCCTCGACCGTCAAGCGGGTGACCCAGGAGCTCGGCGGCAAGAGCCCCAACATCGTCCTTGACGACGACGGCTTTGCCGAGGGCGTCAGCGCCGGCGTGGCCAACATGATGCCCAACTCGGGGCAGAGCTGTAATGCGCCGTCGCGCATGCTGGTTCCGAATTCGCGGATGGACGAGGCGATTACCCTCGCGCGTGCGGTCGCGGAGGGAGTCCAGGTGGGCAACACCGACGACAAGACGGCGATCGGGCCGGTGGCGTCGAAGAGCCAGTTCGAGAAGGTGCAGCGCCTGATCCAGCAGGGCGTCGACGAGGGCGCGACCGTGGTGGCGGGCGGTCCCGGCCGGCCGGACGGGCTGGGCCAGGGTTATTACGTCAAGCCGACCGTGTTCGCGCATGTCACCAACGACATGACGATCGCGCGCGAGGAGATCTTCGGGCCGGTGCTGTGCATCCTCGGCTATGACGACCTGGACCAGGCCGTCGAGATCGCCAACGACACCGAATACGGCCTCGCCGGCTACGTTTCGGGGGCCGACCTGGACAAGGCGCGCGAGGTGGCCCGCAGGATCCGCGCGGGCTGGGTGACGATCAACCACGCATTCGACATGAACGCGCCCTTCGGCGGCTACAAACGCAGTGGTAACGGCCGCGAATGGAGCTCGTTCGCCTTCGAGGAGTACCTGGAAGTCAAGAGCACCCTGGGCTACGCACCGAGCAAGCCTTAACGCCGAAATCCGAACGCACGACAGCGGAAAACCGCTGCGTGTCCTCCACTGAATCACGCGCGCCCGCCTCTAGGCTGACTTGCTGAAATCAAGAGGAGGGGCAGCGACGTATCGGCAGCAACTATGGCGCTGTGCGGCACGATGGGCAGGGCGCGCGAACCTCGAGCACTGAGCCGGGCGGGGCGGATCCCGCACCGGAGTTTTCGGCTGGGCGCCGCCGCTGGGTTGACCCGGTGCGTCGCGTGGGCCGGCTGGCCATTTGGGACAAACCCGAGCGCCGCGGCGGCATTCCGGCGCTGGACGGGCTGCGCGCGCTAGCGGTCGCGCTGGTGCTGGCCCAACACGGCGGCATCGCCGGCATGGGTGGTGGGTTCCTCGGCGTCGACGTGTTCTTCGTCCTGTCCGGATTCCTCATCACCTCGCTGCTGCTCGACGAGCTCGGCCGCTCCGGCCGGATTAATCTGACCGGATTCTGGATTCGCCGGGCCCGGCGGCTGCTGCCGGCGTTGGTGTTGATGGTCCTGGCGGTGGGCGCTGCCCGCGAGTTGCTTCCCGCCCGATCGCTCGACGGCTTACGCAACGACGCGATCGCCGCGTTCCTCTGGGTGGCGAACTGGCGGTTCGTCGCCCAGAAGACCGACTACTTCACGCAGGGCGCGCCGCCGTCACCGCTGCAGCACGCCTGGTCGCTCGGCGTCGAGGAGCAGTACTACTTGGTTTGGCCGGTGCTACTGGTCGGCGTGACCCTGCTGCTGGCGTGGCGGGCCAAGCGCTACTTCCAGCGCGCCACCGTGGGCGACGTGCGGTTCGCGGTGTTCCTGATCGCCACGCTGGGGGCGCTGGCCTCCGCGGCGGCGGCCATCGCCTTCGTCTCCGACGGGACGCGTGACCGCATCTACTTCGGCACCGATACCCGGGTCCAGGCGCTGCTGGTCGGTTCGGCGGCGGCCGCCCTGCTGGTGCGGGACTGGCCCGCCCTGAATCGCGGCTGGTGCCTGATCCGCAGCCGATGGGGCCGGCGGGTCGCCCGGGTGCTGCCTCTTGTCGGACTGGCGGGCCTGGCCGCCGCGACGCACTGGGCGACGGGCAGCGCCGCCGACTTCCGGCACGGCCTGCTGATCGGGGTCGCCATCGCGGCCGTCCTCGTGGTCGCCCCCGTGGCGCTCGAGCAGCGCGGGCTGGTCGCCCGCGTGCTGGCCCTGCCGCCGCTGGTGTGGCTCGGCGCTATTTCCTACGGCGTCTACCTGTGGCACTGGCCAATCTTCTTGGCGCTCAACGGCGAACTGACCGGGTGGAACGGGCTGCCGCTGTTCGCGGCGCGATGCGGGGCCACCCTGGCGGTCTCCGCAGCGTCGTATTGGCTGATCGAACAACCCGTCCGGCGCTGGCGCCCCTCGCGGGTGGCGCTGCTGCCGCTGGCGGCCGCCACCGTGGCCTCGGCCGCCGCGGTCACCATGCTGGTGATCCCGGTGGGAACCGGGACGGGTCTGCGTGAGGCCGGTCTCCCGCCCGGCATTTCGGCGGTCGCGGCGGTCTCGCCTGCGCAACCGGGCGGCAGCCGCCCGGTCGGCCCGCGGGATCCCAACCGGCCGTTCACCGTTTCGGTGTTCGGCGATTCGATCGGCTGGACGTGGATGCACTACCTGCCGCCGACGCCCGGATTCGCGTTCCTCGACCACACGGTGATCGGCTGCAGCCTGGTGCGCGGCACGCCGTACCGCTACATCGGCCAGACCCTGGAGCAGCGATCGGAATGCGACGGCTGGCCCATCAGGTGGGCGAACCAGGTCAGCCAGGACCAGCCGGATGTCGCGCTATTGGTCATCGGCCGCTGGGAGACGGTGGATCGGGTCAACGAGGGGCAGTGGACCCACATCGGTGATCCCACGTTCGACGCCTACCTCAACGGCGAGCTGCAGCGGGCGCTGAACATCGTGAGCGCCAACGGTGTTCGCGTGGTGGTGGCCAGCGCGCCCTACAGCAGGGGCGGCGAGAAGCCGGACGGTCGCCTGTATCCCGAAGACCAGCCGGACCGGGTCAACCAGTGGAACACCATGTTGCGCAACACCGTTGCGCAACACCCGGGTGTGCAGATCCTCGACCTGAACAAGAAGCTATGCCCGGACGGCGTGTACACCGCGAAGGTCGACGGCATCAAGGTACGCAGCGACGGCGTCCACCTCACCCCCGACGGAGTGCGCTGGCTGACGCCCTGGCTCGAGGAATCTCTGCGCTAGGCGCCAAACATCAAGTACGGCAGCTGACTTCCATGCTGTCGCTCTCGCGCACGAGGAAGTTGAAGCTCACGTAGCCGTTGTCCTGGTTGCGCACCCGATCGAGGTAGGGCTTCATGTCGGCCGAGCTGGCGTTGTCGGCGATGACCAGCGCGCCCGTGGACAGCCGGGGCTCCAGCAGCTCGATCACGGGCAGGTACAGATCTTTCCAGCCGTCGAGCAGCACGAAATCGATTGCGCCGTCCAGGCTTTCCAGCGTCGTCAGCGCGTCGCCCTCCAGGATCGTAATCACGTCGTCCAGGCCCGTCTCGGTGAACGTCTTCTTGGCGGCCGCGATCTTGGTGTCGCTGAGCTCCGTGGTCACCACCCGTCCGGTGCCGTTGTCGCGCACCGCCGCCGCCAGGTGGAGGGCAGAGATGCCGAACGACATGCCGAACTCGACGACGGTGGCCGGGCGGGTGGCGCGCACCAGCGAGTACAGCAGCCGGCCCGCTTCGGGGGTCACGGGGATGTAGAACTCGCTCATCGCCTCGGTGCGTTCCTGCGTGGTCATGGGGCGATTGAAATCGCCGCCCCGCTCCCGCAGCTTCGACATCTGGTCCTTCGAGGCGGTGTACATCCGGTCGAGCACGGTCGCGACCCGCGGGTCCTGCAAGGAAGTCGGCATGGTCCTGAGGATAGGCCCCGAAGGTGAAGACACGCTTGGTGGTCGAAAACCTGTGAGCGTGAGCCGGATCACGCGGCGTAAAGAGACCGCTAAGGCGTTTGACGAGCCGCGGGTGGCGGTGCCACCATGGTCGGGCAAGCACCTCGGTAGGTGAGGCGTCTGCACGGACACAGGCCACTGACCCCGAACGTCGAGAGACGCCCCGGGTCAGGACAGCTCTTCCCGGACCCAAGGGTCGAGCCCAAGTGGCTTCTGGAAATGATCCAGATACGGCGTGCAGTGCCAAAGCTCCGACGAGAGGGGTGCGAGCGGCGGCATTTCCGCTGTTCAACCGCTTCCGTTTCAGGTGATGTGGTGGCACCCGTGCGTGCCCCGGCCGTGAGGAGGTGAGGGCGAGATGAGTCCCGGCGATAGTCCGTATCCGAAATCTGTCTTGTCCCGAACCGGTTCCGGCATCCTTGCGCACCGCTGAATGCCACCGGTCGGATCTCCGAGAGGGGGAGATCATGGCTTTTGTTGTGACACAACGAGTTTCCGGAATGACCTCAGCACGCGGACGGCCGATGCTGCGCGCGGGTCGCCTGTTGCTGAGCAGGCTGTGTGCGCGGACCGCGCTGACTCCGCAGGAGCGGGCCAACCTCTATGTGTCGCGGATGCCGATTGCGGTCGTCACCGCGTCGCTTGGCGGCCACCCGCCGGACGCCGGCACCGACCGCCGGTAATCCGTTTGCACCGGCGGCGGGCGTCGACGCGGCGCCCGTCGCCGGCTGCCGCTATCACCGGCTACCCGTTCGGCAGCAGGACGATCTTGCCGTGTGTGTGCCGCTTCTCGAGTTCCGCGAAGGCGTCGGCGACCCGGTCCAGCGGATAGGTCGCCGCCACGTCGAGGTCGACGGCGCCGGTGGCGATCAGTTCGGCGATTTCGGCGAGCACTTCCGGCGTCGACGCGTCGGTGCTGCCTTCGGTCTTCGCGCCGACTTCACCCGCCTTCGCGAACGAGATGATGGTGTCGATGCGCTGCGGTGCCACGCCAAGGTCCACCGCAAGCTGGACGTAGTCGGGACCGAACAGGTCGATGAACGCATCGATCCCGTCCGGAGCCGCCTCGCGCAGCCGGTCGGCCAGCCCGTCACCGTAGGCGATCGGGGTGACGCCATGCGCTTGTAGCCAGTCGGCGTTGCCCGGGCCGGCGATGCCCAGCACGCGCGCCTTGCGCAGCGCCAGCAGCTGCACGACCAGGCTGCCGACGCCGCCCGCGGCCGCCGAGACGGCGACGGTCTCGCCCGGCTGCGGGTCGACCGCACGAACGGCGGCATACGCCGTCGCGCCGACTACATAGAGCGAACCCGCTGCCTCCCAACTCAATTGGGCCGGCTTGCGGGTCAATTGCCCCGCCGGGACCGCGGTGTGCGTGGCATGGCTGGAGCGCTCGAAGCTGAACCCCAGCACCTCGTCGCCGACCGCGAAGTCGCTGACCCCGGAGCCCACGGCGGTGACGACGCCGGCGAGGTCGCTGCCTTCGCCGGACGGAAACGTGGCGGGGAACACCTCGTGCATCGCCCCCTGGCGGATGGCGGCCTCGCCCGGGTTGATCCCGGCGGCACGCACCTCCACCACCACCTCGTCGGGCCCCGGAACCGGCATGTCAATGTCCGCCACGTACAACACATCTCGGTCGCCGTAGCGGTCGAACCGTACCGCGCGTGCCGTCGCAGTCGTCATCTGAAATCTCCTTGTCTACCGCGAATCGATCCCGTTATCTGCCGCCCCACGCCAGCATAGGCAGCGCAACCAGCGCGTGCCGGCGCGCGCCGGGCGCGTATGTTCGTATGCGCTGGCCTTTTCCCTGAAAGGAACGCCCATGCACAGTGCCCCGATATCCGCCGCCGGCTGGGCGGTCGTCGCCGTTGTGGTGGCCGCAGGGACGGCCGGTTGTGCCCACAGCGGCAAGGCCCCGCCGCCGGCCTCCATGACCGCTGCCGGTCCGGGCGCGGCGAGCCCGTCACCCGGCCAGCCCGCGGATTACAGCGGCCTGCTGATCAAGGCGAACGATCTGGGTGCAGATTTCACGGCGCCGCAGCCGCCGGTGCTGAACCCGAACAACACGACCGGCGTCTCGCAGTTCTTCATCAACGCCGACAAGACCCGCCGCGTCGGGGACAGCATCCAGGTGGTTGCCGACCCTGCCACCGCGCTGGTCGGCGTGAACAACACCAGGACGAACTACGCCGGCAAGGTCAGCGGTGACTGGCAGCCGATCGACGTCGGTTCGAACGGGATCATCATTTCGGGCACGTCGCCGGACAACTCCCAGACCGTGACGGTTTTGCTGTTCACCGAGGGCAGGGCGCTGGTCGACCTGGAATTCGACGGCGCGCCCGACGATCCCATTGACGCCGGCACTGCGGCCGACGCCGGTCGCAAGCAAGACGCCGCGATCAAAACCGGGTTGCACGACTAGCCCGGCGGATCAGATCAGGCCCAGCAGCCGCAGATCCGAGACGTATTTGTCGATCAGGGCCGCGGACAGATGCGGAATATCTTTGTCCGCACCGATTTTCGATTCCTGCACGGCGGACCGGAACACATCCGTCGGTGCCGGGGCGCCGTTCAGCGGCTTCTCCGCCGTGCGGTAGGCGGCGAGCAGCGGCAGGACCGATTGCTGACGCTGCTTTTCGGGCAGTGCCCGCAGCGCGGTCTCGAAGCGCGCCAACCAATCGTCATGGTCGTCGATGCGCCGGATGTCGTGGCCGGCGGCGATCAACCAGTCCACAAATGTGTCCAGTGAGATGCCGTCGTCGTGCGGGTTCATCACGTCGAACGACCGATAGCTCGCCGACGGATCGGCCGAGATCGCCGTCAGCTCACCGAGTTTGGTGACCGATTCGGCGACGAACTCGGCGGGCAGACCGTCGAAGTGCGAGACCTGTCGGTTGCCCTGGGCGTCGGTCTCGTAGAAAGAGAACGGCGCGATGCCGGTGGCCAGCAGACTGAGCAGCAAGCGGGTGAACATGTCCGGCACGTTGAGCTGCCCGGCGTAATGGCTGTGGGCGAGGATCAGGTCGGAGCGGAACACCGCGACCGGCACGCCGCACAGGTCGTTGGCCTCGCGCAGCAGCACCTCGCCGCCCCACTTGCTGTTGCCGTATCCGTTGGCGTAGCTGTCGTCGACGGGCCGCACCGCGCTGATGGTGCGGATGTCGCCGTCCTCGGTGAACTTGGCCGGATCGACCGACATCGCCACCGAGACCGTCGACAGGTAGGTGATCGGCGTGATGCGGGTGGTCAGGGCCAGCCGGATCAGCTCCGCGGTGCCCACCACGTTGGGGCCGAACAGTTGGTCGTACGGCAGGACGTGGTTGACCAGTGCAGCCGGGTGGACGATGAGGTCCACGCGCTGCGCCAGCGACTCCCAAGTCTCTTGATCCAGGCCGAGATTCGGCTCGCCGATGTCGCCGACGACGACCTCGAGGTGCTCGGCGGCCAGGCCGCGGAACCGCTCCAGCAGTTGCCGGTCCCCGCTGTCGAAAACGCGCTCCAGCCGCCGCGCCGCGGCGTCGGCGTCGGCGCCGCGCACGATGGTGATGAGCGTGCCGCCGGTGTCGGCGAGCCGCTCCAGCCATTCCAGCGTCAGGAACCTGCCCAGGTAGCCGTTGGCGCCGGTCAGCAGGACCGTGTGCGGCGTGCCGGTGGCCCGCGGCAGGCTCGGGGCCGCGGCCAGAGTCTTGGCGTCGATGAACTTGTCCAGCGTCAGATCTGCCGCGCGGACCTCCGTTGCGCCGCGCCCGTGCACCGACGCGAACGTCGGGCGCTTGGAGCCCGATTCCCGTTCGGCCGCAATGTATTCGGCGATCTGCTGCAGGGCCGATGTCGGGCTGATGATCTGGCCGACCGGCACCTCGACGTCGAAGAGTTCGTACAGCAGGTTGGAGAAGGTCAGCGCCGACAGCGAGTCGCCGCCGAGTTCGAGGAACCGCGCGTCGGACGGGGGCGGGCCGCCGGGCAGGCCCAGCAGCGATTCGGCGGCGCGCTTCAGCGTCTCGATCACCGGCCGGCCGTCGGCGCCTTCGCGCAGCGTTCGCAGCTGGGCCGCGCGGCTGGCGGCCAGGTCGGCGTACAGGGCCTCGAGGCGTTCGCCGTAGTGCTCCTTGAGCTTTGGGCGCAGCAGCTTGCCCACGGTCGACAGCAGGCCGTTGTCCTCCGTGAACGGATCGGTCTCGATCAGGAAGTCCGCGGGGATTTCGTAGGACTGCAGCTCGGCCTGTCTCGCCGTCTGGCGCAGCGATTCGTTCAGCGCCGCCTTGAGTTCGTCGCCGGCGAACTTGTCCCGTGCCTCGTCGGTCGGGACGACCACGGCCAACAGGTACGGTCGTTCGCTGTTGCCGTACAGGAAGAGCTGCCGGACGAATGCCGCGGCGGCGAAGACGGCTTCCAGGCGCGCGATAGCCACGAACTCGCCCTGCGCCAGCTTCAACACGTTGTTGCGCCGGTCCACGTACTTGACGCGATCGGGCCCGAGCTCGGCCATCACGTCACCGGTGCGGTAGTAGCCGTCGGCGTCGAACGCGTTGGCGGTGACCTCGGGGCGCTTGAAGTAGCCGGGGAACGCCGTCGCCGACTTCACCAGCAGCTCGCCGCGGGGGTATGGCTTGTCGGTCAGGAAATATCCCAACTCGGGAACGTCGATCAACTTGTAGTCGATGACGGGCGGCCGGGACATCACGCCGTCCCTGGTGACCATCAGCAACTCGGTCAGGCCGTACCCGTCGAACACATGGATGCCCAGGCAGTCCTCGATGAAGTCCTTCATCTCGGCGGCCAGCGGCGCGGTGCTGGAGAAGCTCTTGGTGACGCGCCCACCCAGGATGTGTTCGCGCAGCTCGGTTTTCGCCTCCACATCGGCCTCTTCGGGATTGGCGCCCTCGAACAGGAGCCTGTCGACCGTGCTCTGGTAACGCTGGTAGAGCATCTCGGCGACCCGGGGCACCATGCCAAGTTCAGTGGGGCGCACCAGATTCCAGTCCTCGAACAGCGTGGACAGATCGCTCTCCGGCACGAAGTAACTGGTGCCTCCCGCCTGGAACGCCGTCGACAGCGAGATCCGGCCGCCGAGGTGATTTAGCGGCATGAAATTGACGTTGAAGACCGGTATGGCGGCGAGGTCGGCCTGCAGCTCGGCGGTCCACCACTTGGAGACCATGCGTTCGGTCTGCATGGCGCCCTTGGGCAATCCGGTGCTGCCCGAGGTGTAGAGGATCATGGCCAGCCGCTCATCGGTTTCGCCGGTGTACATCGGCTGGGCAGGCAACTCGCGGCCCCGCGCAACCAACTCGTCAAAGGTTTCGATGGTCACGGTCATGCCCGCCTCGGCCAGCCGCGCCCGGGCCCGCTCCAGCTTCTCGCGCTGGTCGTCGACCTCGGGTTGGTAGTCGAAGACGACGAGCCGGCGCAGCGAGGTGCTACCCAGGGTCGCCTCGATCGCCAGATCGAGATAGCCTGCGCCCGTCGTGATTACGCTGGGCTCGACCTCGGCGATGATCGGCTGCAACCGTGAGGCGGCCGCGCTCTGTTGCAGCGGGACCGCCACCAGGCCGAGGTAGCCGCAGACGAGGTCGAGCATCAGATACTCGGGGCTGGCGAAGCCGACGGTGGCGACGAAGTCCCCGGGCGCCAGGGGATTGGTCGTGTCCTGTGCCCACGCCGCCGCAACGGCACGCACGTTGGCCCACAGATCGCGGTAGGTGATGGTGTCGAATCGCGGCAACAACTGCGACGAGGTGCGGCCCGTCGCGGGATCGGTCACCAGCGAACGCGCGCGCCACCCCACCGCGGGGCGGTCGGCATAGCCTTCCACGAACGTCTCGACGATCTGCGGCAGCCGCATGCCGGGTTCGCGGGCCGCGGCCTGCAGGGCCAGATCGGGTTTGGCGTTGCGGAACTGCTCGTCCTCGGCAGCAAGCCGCCGGATTCGTTCGGCCACTCGATCTTGTGCGCCACTCGGATCCGTACGGACGTCGTCGCTGAGTTTCGCAGTCATGGCCGGCCTCTCGTTGTGTGACTCCTAAGCGGAAACGAGCCGTCCGCTACGAGTCTTCCACCAGCCCGGTGTGACCGTGGCCACACAACGCTCGATGATCGCGGCACACCGCCTAAACCCGCGCTTCAGAGACTCCGCGGCGCCGGGACAACGACTGTTGTCAGGCCACGACCTGGATCGGGTCGCCCACATTGACCTGGTTGAAGTACCAGGCGGCGTTGTCCGGGCTCAGGTTGATGCAGCCGTGGCTGACATTGGAGTGCCCCTGCGAGTCGACCGACCACGGGGCCGAGTGCACGTAGACACCGCTCGAGGTGACGCGCACCGCGTACTGCGCGGTGATCTTGTATCCCTCGGGGGAGCTCAGCGGGATGCCGATGGTCCGCGAATCCATGACGACTGTGCGTTCCTTCGACATGGCGTTGAAATTGCCGATCGGCGTCGGGCGGCTCGGTTTGCCCATCGACGCCGGCATGGTCCGCAGGATCTCGCCGTTGCGGCTGGCGGTGAAGGTGTGGCCGGAGATGCTGGCGACGCCGAGGAACTGGTCACCGGTGTCGAAGCCGGTCGTCAGCATTTGTACGCCCACCGAGACGTGGCTGTGGGCGGGCCAGTAGTGGTTCGGAACCCACTGCATCACGTTGTTTTCCGGCCACTCGAAATGGCCGGTCATATTGCTGGGCGAGCTGACCCGGATGGTGCGCTCGGCGGCGGTGCGATCGGTGACGGGCGCGGTGAAGGTCACGACGACGGGATGCGCCACGCCCACCACGGCGCCATCGGCCGGCAAAATCGACGCGACACCGGGGGTCGGTTCCGACGGAGGGACCGAGGCCCGGCTGGGAGCCGGCGACGCCACGACGGATCCGGCGATGCCCATGCTCGTGATCGCGAGCATCACAGCCAGATAACGAACCCCTCGACGCATAGCGCCCGCCCTTCGAGATGGTGCGATTGACACGACGATATTCTACTGGCTGTCCCATCATTGGGGCTTTTAGCAAACAATGGGATTCCCGTTGAGGGTAACGATCCGGTCTCCGATTGAGTTCGATCGCATCACATGCTGGAGGAACGAGGGATGGCGTGACGCAACACGATCCCTATACACACCCGCTGGCCGCCTCGGCGGCGCTGCTGTTGATCGACATGCAACGCGATTTCCTCGACGCACCGGACGGGCAAGCCGCGATGCCGGTTGCGGGCACCCACGCCGTGATCCCGGCAATCGCGAAGCTGGCCAGCGCCTTCCGCCGACGGGGGCTACCGATCGTGCACCTCGTCCGGCTGTATCGCCCGGACGGGTCGAACGTGGACCTGGTGCGCCGCCAGGCGATCGAGCATGGGGCGCGCGTCGCGGTGCCGGGCGGCCCCGGTTCGCAGATCCCCGCCGAATTGCTGCCCGGCGACATCGAACTGGACCACGAGCTGCTGCTGGGCGGTGGTCTGCAACGGATCGGCCCGGGTGAGCACGTGCTGTACAAACCGCGCTGGGGCGCCTTCTACGACACGATCCTCGAACGGCATCTGCATGAAAGTGGCAGCGACACCGTGGTTTTCGCGGGTTGCAACTTCCCGAATTGCCCGCGGACGTCGATCTATGAGGCCTCCGAACGCGACTTTCGCGTCGTGCTGGTTTCCGATGCGGTGTCGGGCGTATACGAGCGGGGAGCCGACGAATGCCGCGCCATCGGGGTCGCCGTCCGCGACGTGGCGCAGACGCTGGATTGGCTGGCCTGATGGTGACGCGTTAGATTCAGCGAAATCGGTGCGGGCAAGACCGAGGAGGTGCGGTGCTCTTCCGGCAACTGGAGTACTTCGTCGCGGTCGCCCAGGAGCGCCACTTCGCCCGGGCGGCTGAGAAGTGCTACGTCTCGCAACCCGCGCTGTCCGCCGCGATCGCCAAGCTGGAGCGCGAGCTGAACGTCACGCTGATCAACCGCGGGCACAGCTTCGAGGGCCTGACGCCCGAAGGGGACCGGTTGGTGGTGTGGGCCAAGCGGATTCTGGCCGAACACGACGCGTTCAAGGCCGAGGTGGATGCGGTGCGCTCCGGCATCACGGGAACGCTGCGGCTGGGCACCGTGCCGACTGCCTCGACGACGGCCTCGTTGGTGCTTTCGGCCTTCTGTTCGGCGCACCCGCTGGCGAAGGTGCAGATCCTGTCCCGGCTGGCGGCCACCGAGTTGTACCGCCGGGTGCGCGAATTCGAGCTGGACGCCGCGATCGTGCACGCCACCCCCGAGGACGCGGCCGAGGTGGACCTGGTGCCGCTGTACGAGGAGCGCTACGTGCTGCTGTCGCCATCGGACATGTTGCCCTCTGGCGCAACGACATTGGCGTGGCCGGACGCCGCGCAGCTGCCGCTGGCGCTGCTGACCCCGGCGATGCGGGACCGCCAGAGCATCGACCAGGCCTTCGCGGGCCACGGCATCACCGTCGCACCGCAAGTCGAGACCGACTCCGTTGCTTCGCTCTTGGCGCAGGTCGCCACCGGCAACTGGGCATGCATCGTGCCGCACACCTGGCTGTGGACGTCGCCGCTGCAGGGCGACATCCGCGCGGTCGAGATGGTCGACCCCGTGCTCAAGGCTCAGATCGCCCTCGCGACCAACGCCGCCGGTCCGGGGTCACCAATTGCCCGGGCGCTGAGCGCATCCGCCCAAGGGCTGGCGCTGAACGAATTCTTCGACGCGCAGCTCCTGGGCATCACGCATCGGCGCTGACTGACTTCCGTGCGGCGCTGGTCGGGTTCAGGGCGGCCAGGTGGCCGCTTTCCACCCCGGCCGCCGGATCCAGTTCGCAGTCGACGATCGACGGGCCGCCGGAAACCAGCGCCTGGGTCAGCGCCGCCCGCAGCTCCGCCGGCGTGCTCACGTGGTACCCCTTGCCGCCGAACGCTTCCGCGATCAGCTCGTGTCGCGCCCGCGCGTTGAGCACCGTGGGGGCCGGATCGCCGCCCGTTTGCTCCTCGTCGCCGCGGTACACCCCGCCGTTGTTGAGGATTACCACGGTGACGGGTAGCCGGTAGCGGCAGATGGTCTCGATCTCCATGCCGGAGAAGCCGAACGCGCTGTCGCCCTCGATAGCGACGACCGGCCTGCCGGTCTCGACCGCGGCGGCGATGGCATAGCCCATGCCGACGCCCATCACGCCCCAGGTTCCGCTGTCCAGCCGGTGGCGCGGTAGCTCCATGTCGATCACGTTGCGGGCCAGGTCCAGCGCGTTGGCCCCCTCGTTGACGACGTAGACGTCCGGGTTTTGCTGCAGCACAGCGCGAATGGCGCCCAGCGCGTTGTAGAACCGCATCGGGTGCGGATCGTCGGCCAGCCGCTCGGCCATCTTGGCGTCGTTGCGCTCCCTGCGCTCGGCCAGCTCGCCGGTCCATGCTGCGGGCACCGAGATCGGGTGGGCCGCCAGGTGATCGGACAGCGCCGCCAGCACCGAGCCGACGTCACCGGCCAGCGGCGCGGCGATCGGCTGATTGCTGTCGAATTCGCTTGCCGCAATGTCGATTTGGATAAACTTGGCGCCGGCATCCCACTGCGGCGAATCGCCATGGCCGAGTAGCCAATTCAGCCGGGCCCCGACCAGCAGCACCGCGTCGGCGCGGCCGATCGCCAGCGAGCGCGCGGCCGCCACCGACTGCGGGTGCGAATCGGGCAGCAGCCCCTTGGCCATCGACATGGGCAGGAATGGAATGCCGGTGGTCTCCACGAACTCCCGGATCGCGGCGTCGGCCTGTGCGTAGGCCGCGCCCTTGCCGAGCACGATCAGCGGGCGTTGCGCCGCGGCGAGTATCTCGACCGCGCGATCGACCGCGTCGGGCGCCGGCAGCTGGCGGGGAGCCGGGTCGACGACCCGCCACACGCTGTCGGCCGCGGCCGCGGCGTCCATGGCCTGGCCCAGCACGACGCCGGGGATGTCGAGGTAGACCCCGCCCGGGCGGCCGGACACGGCGGTGCGAACGGCGCGCGCGATGCCGCGCCCGATGTCCTCGACCCGGGTGATCCGGTAGGCCGCCTTCGCGAAAGGCCTTGCGGCATTGAGCTGATCGAGGTCCTGGTAGTCGCCGCGCTGCAGATCGACCAGCGCGCGATTGCTCGAGCCCGAAATCTGGATCATCGGGAAGCAGTTGGTGGTGGCGTTGGCCAGGGCGGGTAGCCCGTTGAGAAAGCCGGGTCCCGAGGTCGTCAGACAGACGCCGGGACGCTGGGTGAGGAACCCCGCGGCAGCGGCCGCGTTTCCCGCGGACGTCTCCTGCCGGAAGCCGATGTAGCGGATCCCGGAAGCTTGCGCGACGCGCGCCAGGTCGGTGATCGGGATGCCGACGATCCCGTAGATCGTCTCGATGCCGTTGGCCTTCAGGGCGTCCACGACCAGGTGAAAGCCATCGGTCTGGGTGGTCATTCCCGGCTCCTCGTCTGTTGCGTGCCTGTCGTCTTTCACTGTCGTCCGGGTGCTGCGCCGTTGTCCAAGACCCCGTCGCTATGCCTCGATAGCCGCTGATTATCGATCGTGAGCTGAACAGTATTGGACGAACGGGGAGGTTTCTCGGCATCGTTCAAGCAGGTGCTGATACACATGCGAACGAGCGGAAGGACCACGGCGATGTCTGACTTGATCACCCCGTCGGCGGAGTTGACCGACGAATCCCCGAGCATCGCCGACCTGGTGGCCGCAGTCGCCGGTCGGGCACCGGAGGCCCCCGCGCTGGTCGTGACCGCCGAGCGGCTTCCGATCAGCTACCGCGATTTGGTCGGCCTGGTCGACGACCTGGCCGCACAGCTCGAGCGGGGTGGCCTGCGGCCCGGCGACCGGGTCGGGCTGCGCACCGGCAGCAACGCCGAATTCGTCGTCGGCCTGCTCGCGGCGTCGCGAGCGGGCCTGGTCGTGGTGCCGTTGGATCCCGCGCTGCCCGTCGGTGAGCAGGCCGTGCGCGGCGACGCGGCGGGCGCGCGGGCCGTGCTCGTCGACGGCAGCGCCGACGGGGAGCCCGACACCGGCACGCGGTGGTGGCCGATCGCGGTGGCCTTCGGAGGCGACGCTGGTGCGCTCCAGGTCACCCTCGACACCGCGGCGGGCCTCCAGCAGGACGTCTCGACGCCGCGGGGCCTGCGCCCCGACGACGCGATGATCATGTTCACCGGCGGGACCACCGGCACGCCGAAGATGGTGCCGTGGACCCGCGCCAACCTCGCCGGTTCGGTGCGGGCCATCATCGCCGGCTATCGGCTGGGCCCACAGGACGCCACCGTCGCGGTGATGCCGCTCTACCACGGCCACGGCCTGGTGGCCGCGCTGCTGTCGACGCTGGCGTCGGGCGGCACGGTGTTGTTGCCGGCGCGCGGGAAGTTCTCGGCGCACACCTTCTGGGACGACATCGATGCCGTCCAGGCCACCTGGTACACCGCCGTCCCGACGATCCACCAGATCCTGTTGGAGCGGGCCAGGACCGAACAGCCCAACAGCGACAAGATCGCGCTGCGCTTCATCCGCAGCTGCAGCGCCCCGCTCACCACGGAAGCTGCTCAGGCGCTGCAAGATACGTTCTCGGCGCCGGTGGTGTGCGCGTTCGGGATGACCGAGTCCACCCATCAGGTCGCCACCACGGGCATCGGTGAGGACGAAAATCCCGCCGAGACAACGGGTCTCGTGGGCAAGTCGACCAGCCCGCAGATCCGGATCGCCGGCCAGGACGGGCGGCCCGTCGGCGCCGAAGCCGTCGGCGAAGTCTGGCTGCACGGCCCTACGGTGGTCCGCGGCTACCTCGGCGACCCGGCGATCACCGCCGCCAACTTCACCGACGGCTGGCTGCGCACCGGCGATCTGGGGTCGCTGTCGGAGGCGGGGGACCTGAGCATCCGCGGCCGCATCAAGGAACTGATCAACCGGGGCGGCGAGAAGATCTCCCCGGAGCGCGTCGAGGGCGTGCTGGCCAGCCATCCGGGCGTGCTGGAGGTGGCCGTGTACGGGCTGGCCGACAAGATGTACGGCGAGACGGTGGCCGCGGTGATCGTTGCGCGGGGATCGAGCGTGCCGACCCCCGACGAGCTTGCGGCGTTCTGCGCCAACCGGCTGGCTCCGTACGAAATCCCCACCAGCTACACGGAAGCCAGCGAGTTGCCGCACACCGCAAAGGGTTCGCTGGATCGCCGCGCGGTGGCCGAGCAATTCGGCAGTCCGGCCTGACGCGGGCCGCTTACGCGGCCGACGACGTCACGTTCCCCCAGGCGGCCCGGGCGCCGGAATCGCCGACGCGGTAGGTCTGCACCAGCGTGGCCACGGCCGCGATGAGCACCAGCACCGCGACCGCGGCGTGCAGCGTCCCCCGCACTTCCACGCCGCGCTCCAGGCGAACGTGCACGGCGGCCAGCAGCGCCACCGTCCCGGCCAGCGCCGCGATGATGTAGATCAGCGTCGAGCCGAGCTGCTCGTGATTGATCAGGATCGGCGACGGCCTACCGACGCGGGCCGCCAACCAGACGCCCGCGGTGGTCGTCATCGGCGTCAACACGAGCGTGCCCACCGCGAGCAGCAGCACCGGCCAGATCAGCCGGCGTCGCGCCGCGGGCCACACCACGCACAGGATCGCCAGGATCGCCGCCAGCGGGCCCAGGACGACGACGAAGTGGTTGAGCAGGATATGCAGGGGCAGGCCATTGAATGTCGACATAATCCCAATCTGGTTGGTCCGCAGGTGCTTTCACACAGTAGCCTGCACCCGGGTGGCCGCGGATTCGGGCATCGGTTCGTACCGGGCGAACGAACGGGTGAACGACGCCGCCCCGTGCGCCAGTGAACGCAGGTCGATGGCATACCGGGTCAGCTCCACCTGAGGAACCTCGGCGCGCACCATCGTGCGGTCCTGACCGACCGTGTCGGTGCCGAGCACCCGGCCGCGCCGGCCGGACAGGTCGCCCATCACCGCGCCGACGAAGTCGTCGGGAATCAGCACCGAGATTTCGTCGATGGGCTCGAGCAGGCTGACCTTGGTGGCGGCCGCGGCTTCCCGTAGGGCCAGCGAGCCCGCCATCTGGAAGGCGAAGTCCGAGGAGTCGACGCTGTGCGCCTTGCCGTCGAGCAGGGTGACCCGGATGTCGACCACCGGGTAGCCGGTGTGGACACCCTTTTCCATCTGCGCCCGCACCCCCTTCTCCACGCTCGGGATGAAATTCCGCGGCACCGCCCCGCCGACGACCTTGTCGACGAACTCGAAGCCCGACCCCTCGGGCAGCGGTTCGACCTCGATCTCGCAGACGGCGTACTGCCCGTGCCCGCCGGACTGCTTGACATGGCGGCCATGGCCTTTTGCCTTGCCGCCGAACGTTTCTCGCAGCGGGATGCGCAGCTGGACAGTGTCGACAGTGACGCCGTACCGATTGGCCAGCGCGTCGAGCACCACGCCGGCGTGCGCCTCGCCCATGCACCAGAGCACGATCTGGTGGGTCTCCTGATTCTGCGCGATCCGCAGCGTCGGGTCTTCCGCGGCGAGCCGGCCCAGCCCCACCGACAGCTTGTCCTCGTCGGTCTTTGCGTGCGCCGCAATCGCGATCGGCAACAGCGGTTCCGGCATGGTCCATGGCTTCAGCACCAGGGGCTCGGCCTTATCCGAAAGCGTGTCACCGGTTTCGGCCCGGCTCAGCTTGCCGATCGCGCAGATGTCGCCCGCCACCACCGCGGGCGCCGGGCGCTGCTGCTTGCCGAGCGGGAAGGACAGCACGCCGATGCGCTCGTCCTCGTCGTGGTCGGGGTGGGTGCTGGCCCTGGAGTCGGAGCCGTTGGACTCGCCGAAGAAGGACGAAAAATGGCCCGACACATGGACGGTCGTGTCGGGCTTGATGGTCCCGGAGAACACCCGGACCAGGCTTACCCTGCCGACGTAGGGGTCCGACGTCGTCTTCACCACCTCGGCCAACAGTGGGGCTCCCGCGTCGCAGGCCAGCTCGGCGTGCGGGGCGCCCAACGGTGTAAAGACTTCCGGCAGTGGGTGTTCCATCGGGGACGGGAATCCGCGGGTCGCCACCTCCAGCAATTCCAGCGTCCCCACGCCGGTGCCGCTGCACACCGGGATCACCGGGAAGAAGGAACCCCGGGCGATGGCCCGCTCCAGGTCCTCGATGAGCACCGCCTCGTCGATGGCCTCGCCGCCGAGGTACCGCTCCATCAGCGACTCGTCCTCGGATTCCTCGATGATGCCTTCGATCAGGGTGCCGCGCGCGTCCTCGATCCGCTCGGCGTCCGAGTCCTCCGGCGCCGCCGTGGTCCGCTTCCCGCCGGCATACAGGTACCGGGTCTGCGACAGCAGGCCGATCAGGCCCTCGCAGGACGCCGGCCCGATCGGCAGGTACAGCGGCATGACCTTGTCGCCGAACGCGTCCTGCGCGGCGGCCAGCGCCTCGGCGTAGTTCGCCCTGGCGTGGTCGAGCTTGGTGATCGCCACGGCGCGCGGCATGCCGACCTGGCGGCATTCCTGCCACAGCGACTTGGTCGGCTCGTCGACGCCCTCGTTGGCCGCGATCACGAACAGCGCGCAGTCCGCCGCCCGCAATCCGGCCCGCAGCTCGCCGACGAAATCGGCGTATCCCGGCGTGTCGACCAGGTTGATCTTGACGCCGTCATGCAGCAACGACACGACCGCGACACCGACCGACCGCTGTTGGCGGATCTCGGCGTCGTCGTAGTCGCAGATGGTGCTGCCGTCCACGATGGAGCCCGGCCGCACCAGCACCCCGGCCGCCACCAGCAGGGTCTCCACCAGAGTCGTCTTGCCGCCGCCCGACGGTCCCACCAGGACGATGTTGCGAACGTCGCCCGGGCCGTTCGCGATGGGCGCGGCTCCGCTCCGGGCGATGTTCGCTTTGTCGGCCATGGCGTTCCTCCAGACGGCCGCGCCGGCGGGTCCAGTTCGCGCGCGGTGTGGCCCAGCTCACAGATGTAGTAAGCAACCTTTCTCTCAACTGCCGCCCAGCACAAGGCCTGCGTGAGCGCGCCTCAGGCGTGCCAGCTCGACCAGCGGCGCACCGTCACCGCGATCACCGGGCCGTTCAGCGAAACAGATTGGTACTGAGGGTATTTCGCGCGCAGCAGCGCGTAACCGGCAGCCATCGCCGCGCCCTCTGAATGGATCGCCGCGACGCCGTCGACGCGTACCCACCACAACTGCGTCCAATCGTCGCCGTAGTGGTCGACGAGCAGGCTGACCCGCGGATTGGCCTGGATGTTCGCCAGCCGGCGGAGTCGTTGCGTCGTCTTCGGCTTGGCGTCCACGGCGGTGTACACGACGTCGTGACCGTCCGGCGGGTCCGGGTCGACCGCGAACACCACGGGCACCAGGTGCGGCTTTCCGTCGGGCGTGCTGGTGGCCAGCCGCGCCACCGGGGACCGTCCGAAGCCGGCCCGCGGGTCGAATTCGCCCATCTGCCCAGCTTATGGGCCGCAACGCTGTCTCAACTAGCTACCTGCACTACGGTGATGTACACAGTTCGTACCGCTTCGAGCAAATACTCGGCGGATTCTGGTGTTCACAGCAGGAGGCACGGGGATGAATAGACGGCATCACCGCCAGATCTGGTGGTCACGGTTGGCCAGCATCCTGGCCGTGCTCGCGGTGGGTCTGGGCCTGGCCGCGGTGCCGGCATCCGCCACACCTACCAGGCCGCTGCCGCTGGATGCCGCGGCGATCGTCACGCCGCAGATCGTCAACATCAACACCAAGTTCGGCTACAACAACGCGATCGGGGCCGGCACCGGCATCGTCATCGATCCGGGCGGCGTCGTGCTCACCAACAACCACGTCATCTCCGCCGCCACCGACATCAGCGCGTTCGACGTCGGCAACGGCCAGACCTACGCCGTCGACGTGATCGGCTATGACCGCAACGCGGACATCGCGGTGCTGCAGCTGCGCGGCGCGGGTGGCCTGCCCTCCGCCGCGATCGGCGGCGGAGTCGCCATTGGCGACCCGGTCACCGCGGTGGGCAACGCCGGCGGTAGCGGCTCGCCCGAGGCGGTCCGGGGCAAGGTCGTCGCCCTCAACCAGAGCGTCTCGGCGTCCGACACCCTGACCGGCGCCGACGAAAAGCTGGGCGGGCTGATCCAGGCCGACACCGCGATCCGGCCCGGCGACTCCGGCGGACCGCTGGTCAACAACGCCGGTCAGGTTATCGGCGTGGACGTCGCGGCCAGCGACAGCTACAAGATGTCCGGCGGGCAGGGCTTCGCCATCCCGATCGGTCAGGCGATGGGCGTGGCGGGCGCCATCCGCGGCGGGGCCGGCTCCAACACCGTGCACATCGGACCGACGGCCTTCCTCGGCATGGGCGTCGCCGAGAACTCCGGCAACGGCGCGAAGGTCGCCCGCCTGGTCAACGGCGGCCCGGCCGCCGGTACCGGGATCGCACCGGGCGACGTCGTCATCGGCGTCGACAACGTCGCGATCAACGGGCCCACGTCGATGACCGACGTGTTCGTTCCGCATCACCCGGGGGACACGATCACCCTGCGCTGGCGCTCCCAGGACGGCGAGCACAGCGCGCCGGTGGTGCTGGCGGAAGGGCCTCCGGCCTGATAGCCGCGCGGGAAGTGCCTGGCAGCCGGTCAATTCGGTTGTCATTAGGCAATTTAGGCCGCGTGGTTCCGAAGTGGCGGCCTCGGGTACCCGTGGCATCGTGGAATTGATGAACGACGCAAAAGACGCTGTCGAGCACCATCCCGCCGGGGGAAGTCACGTCGAAGGAGGCGTGGTCGAGCACCCCGAAGCCGAAGACTTCGAGAATGCCGCGTCGCTGCCGGCCGATCCCACGTGGTTCAAGCACGCGGTGTTCTACGAGGTCCTGGTCCGGGCGTTCTCCGATGCGAACGCGGACGGTTCGGGTGACCTGCGCGGGCTGATCGGGCGCCTCGACTACCTGCAGTGGCTGGGCGTGGACTGCCTCTGGCTGCCGCCGTTCTACGATTCGCCGCTGCGCGACGGCGGCTACGACATCCGCGACTTCTACAAGGTGCTGCCCGAGTTCGGGACGGTCGAGGACTTCGTCGCCCTGCTCAACGCCGCGCACGAGCGCGGCATCCGGGTGATCACCGACCTGGTGATGAACCACACCTCGGATTCACACCCGTGGTTCCAGGAGTCGCGGCACGACCCGGACGGGCCATACGGCGACTACTACGTGTGGAGCGACACCAGCGAGAAGTACACCGACGCCCGGATCATCTTCATCGACACCGAGGAGTCGAACTGGACGTTCGACCCGGTGCGCAAGCAGTTCTACTGGCACCGGTTCTTCTCGCACCAGCCGGACCTCAACTACGACAACCCCGCCGTGCAGGAAGCCATGATCGACGTCCTGCGCTTCTGGCTCGACCTCGGCATCGACGGATTTCGGCTGGACGCCGTGCCCTACCTCTTCGAGCGCGAGGGCACCAACTGCGAAAACCTGCCGGAAACGCACGCCTTCCTCAAGAAGGTCCGCAAGGTCGTCGACGACGAATTCCCGGGCCGGGTGTTGCTGGCCGAGGCCAATCAGTGGCCGGCCGACGTGGTCGAGTACTTCGGAGATGCCAGCACCGGCGGCGACGAATGCCACATGGCGTTCCATTTCCCGCTGATGCCGCGGATCTTCATGGCGGTCCGCCGGGAGTCGCGGTTTCCGATCTCGGAGATCCTGGCGCAGACACCCGACATCCCGGACATGGCGCAGTGGGGGATCTTCCTGCGCAACCACGACGAGTTGACGCTGGAGATGGTCAGCGACGAAGAACGTGACTACATGTACTCCGAGTACGCCAAAGATCCGCGGATGAAGGCGAACGTGGGGATCCGCCGCCGGCTGGCGCCGCTGCTGGACAACGACCGCAATCAGATGCAGTTGTTCACCGCGCTGTTGCTGTCGCTGCCCGGTTCGCCGGTCCTGTACTACGGCGACGAGATCGGGATGGGTGACGTGATCTGGCTGGGTGACCGCGACGGGGTGCGCACCCCGATGCAGTGGACACCGGACCGCAACGCCGGGTTCTCCAAGGCCACCCCGGGCCGGCTGTACCTGCCGCCCAACCAGGATTCGGTCTACGGCTATCAGGCCGTCAACGTCGAAGCGCAGCGCGACACCTCGGCGTCGCTGCTGAACTGGACCCGCACCATGCTCGGGGTGCGCCGCCGCCACAACGCCTTTGCCGTCGGGGATTTCGAGGAACTCGGTGGGTCGAACCCGTCGGTGCTGGTGTTCGCGCGCCAGGCTCGGGAAGACGGCGACACCGTGCTGTGCGTCAACAATCTGTCGCGGTTCCCGCAGCCCATCGAGCTGAACCTGCAGCAATGGAGCGGGAGCATCCCGGTCGAACTCACCGGCCAGGTGGAGTTTCCCCGCATCGGCCACCTGCCCTACCTGCTGACACTGCCGGGTCACGGGTTCTACTGGTTCCAGTTGTCGGCATCAGAGGAGAACGCATGACTGTCTCATCCGAGTCGGCGGCCAACTTGCCCTGGACCGACTGGCTGCCACAACAACGCTGGTATGCCGGGCGCAACCGCGAACTGGCCACTGCCGAGACCGCCCTGGTGGTCTCGCTGCGCGACGACCTCGACCTGGTGCTGGTCGACGCCTACTACACCAACGGCTCCTCGGAGCGTTACCAGGTGATCGTCGAGTGGGACGCCGCGCCGGTCTCCGAGTACAGCAGCATCGCGACGATCGGCGCCGCCGACGACCGGACCGGCTTCGACGCGCTGTACGACGCCGACGCGCCGCAATTCCTGCTGTCGCTGATGAACTCCGCGGCCGTGCGCGATACACGCGATTCAATGGGCACCGAGGTGTCGTTCTCCAAGGAACCCGACACCGAACTGCCGCTGGAGGCCGTGCCCCACGTGTCGGACGCCGAACAGTCCAACACCAGCGTGATCTTCGACCGGCGCGCCATCTTCAAGGTGTTCCGCCGGGTCAGCAGCGGCATCAACCCGGACATCGAGCTCAACCGGGTGCTCGGCCGCGCCGGCAACCCGCACGTGGCGCGGTTGCTCGGGACCTACGAGATCGCCGGGCCCAACTCCAACGGTCAGCGTGACACCGACGGCGCCTGGCCGCTGGGCATGGTGACCGAGTTCGCGGCCAACGCCGCGGAAGGCTGGGCGATGGCCACCGCCAGCGTTCGCGACCTGTTCGCCGAGGGCGACCTGTACGCCCACGAGGTGGGCGGCGATTTCGCCGGCGAGTCCAACCGGCTCGGCGAGGCCGTCGCGTCCGTGCACGCGACGCTGGCCGAGGCGCTGGGCACGACGCAGGCGACCTTCCCGGTGGATACCGTGCTCGCGCGGCTGTCGGCGACGGTCGCGCTGGTTCCCGAACTGCAGGACCACGCGGAGGCCATCGAGCAGCAATTCCAGAAGGTCGCTGGCGAACCGGTCACCATGCAGCGGGTGCACGGCGACCTGCACCTGGGCCAGGTGCTGCGCACCCCCGAGCGCTGGCTGCTGATCGACTTCGAAGGTGAGCCGGGCCAGCCGCTGGAAGAGCGACGGGCGCCGGACTCGGCGTTGCGCGACGTGGCGGGCGTGTTGCGCTCGTTCGAGTACGCCGCCTACGGCCCGCTGGTGGACCACGAGGGCGACAAGCAGCTGGCCGCGCGCGCCCGGGAGTGGGTCGAGCGCAACCGGACCGCGTTCTGCGAGGGATACGCGGCCGCGTCGGGCGTCAACCCCCGCGATCACGCACAGCTGCTGGCCGCCTACGAGCTGGACAAGGCGGTGTACGAGGCCGGCTACGAGGCGCGCCACCGGCCCGGGTGGTTGCCGATCCCGATGCGCTCCATTGCCCGGCTCGCCGCCGTTTAGTCAGCGCGGGCGCGCGCCGTTTGGCAGCATGTGCGGGTGATGTTCGACAGTGAGGATCGCTTGTCGTGGCTGCTGGCCGTGCTCGCCGGTGTGCTGGGGGCGACCGCGTTCACCCACTCCGAGGGCTACTTCGTCACCTTTATGACGGGCAACGCCCAGCGTGCGGTCCTGGGCTACTTCCGGCATGACGTGCTGCTCTCGATCACCGCGGGCCTGCTGCTGGTGTGCTTCGTCGCCGGCGTGGTGATCGCCTCGGTGTGCCGTCGGCGGTTCTGGTCGGGGCACCCGCACGGCCCGACCGTGCTGACCACCACCAGCCTGGTCGCGGCCACCGCCGTCGACGTCATCGAGGACGGTTGGGGCGTGAACATGCTCGACTTCGCGCCAATCATGTTGGTGGTCTTCGGCATTGGCGCGCTCAACACGTCGTTCGTCAAGAACGGCGAGGTGTCGATCGCGCTGAGCTATGTGACGGGCACCCTGGTCAAGATGGGCCAGGGCATCGAGCGTCACATGGCCGGCGGCACCATCGCGGACTGGCTCGGCTACTTCCTGCTGTTCTCCAGCTTCGTGTTCGGCGGCGTCATCGGCGGCTGCATCAGCCTGGTGGTCAACGGCACCTGGATGCTGGTGGTCGCCACCGCCGTCTGCGCGGTGACCACCGCCTACACGTATTTCCACATGGACCGGCGCCGCGTCCTGGACTAGCTGTGATGTCCAGGGAGGTTGTCCCGTTCGGTGTCGGTGAGCCTGTGTGACAGGTGAAGGCCTCCGGTTGTGAAGTGGAGCTGTCTAGAAACCGCTTCACCAACCAGGAGGCCTTCGTGTCCCNCTAGCTGTGATGTCCAGGGAGGTTGTCCCGTTCGGTGTCGGTGAGCCTGTGTGACAGGTGAAGGCCTCCGGTTGTGAAGTGGAGCTGTCTAGAAACCGCTTCACCAACCAGGAGGCCTTCGTGTCCCACGTTAACGCTGCATTGACCCCGCGCGCCCGTTTGAGGCTTGCCCAGCTCGTCGTCGAGCAGGGTTGGACCTACGCCGCAGCGGCCAAGATGTTCATGGTCGCGGAACGAACGGCCAAAAAGTGGGCCGTCCGATACCGCACCGAGGGGCCTGCCGGCATGCTCGACCGCAGTTCAAGGCCGCATCGCAGCCCGACCAAAACCAATGTTCAGCTGATGCGGCGAATCGTGAAACTACGGTGGCGCAAGCGACTGGGGCCAGTTCAGATCGCTGGTCAACTCGGCATGGCGGCCTCGACCGTGCACGCCGTGCTGACCCGCTGCCGAATCAACCGGCTCTCGCACATCGATCGCGTCACCGGCGAACCGCTGCGCCGCTACGAGCATGCCTATCCGGGTTCATTGATCCATGTCGATGTCACCAAGTTCGCCAACATCCCCGACGGTGGGGGTCACAAGTTCATGAGTCGCCAACAAAGCAGACGCAACGCCCGCCAGACCGCCCGCCGCACCGGCGAACGCAACAAGCGATATCAACCCAGAATCGGAATAGCGTTCTTACACACCGTCATCGACGATCATTCCCGCGTGGCATACGCCGAAATATGCACCGATGAAAAAGCCTCCACCGCCATCGGCGTGCTCCGACGTGCCATCGCGTGGTTTGCCGATCATGGGGTCACCGTCGAAAGGGTCTTGTCCGACAACGGCTCGGCCTACCGGTCCTACGCCTGGCGTGACGCCTGCACCGAATTGGGCATCACCGCCAAGCGAACCCGCGCCTACCGGCCCCAGACGAACGGCAAAGTCGAGCGATTCCACCGCACTCTTGCCGACGGCTGGGCCTACGCCCGACTCTACGAATCAACCGAACACCGCAACGACGCTCTACCCGGCTGGCTGCACTCCTACAATCACCACCGAGCCCACTCCGCCCTCGGAGGCCAGCCACCGGTCACCCGACTGACCAACCTCCCTGGACATCACAACTAGCCCGCAATAAAAAGCATCGGCAGCAGCGCTGACCGGTGCGCTGCTGCCGATGCTGGCTTAGTGCCCTCAGGTCCCCGGGGCGGGGGCGGGAGCCGCCGGGGGAGGAGCGTTGACGGCGTTGATGACCTGAATCATGTCCGGCTTCATGGCCATCAACTGCTGGTTCCAGTAGGGCCACGAGTGCGTGCCGTTGGCCGGGAAGTTGAACACCCCGTTGCGCCCACCGGCCGCCGCGTAGGTGTTCTGGAACTGCTGGTTGGTCCGCAGCGTCATGCCCTCGAGGAACTTCGCCGGCATGTTGTCGCCGCCGAGGTCGCTCGGGGTGCCATTACCGCAGTAGACCCAGACGCGGGTGTTGTTGGCGACCAGCCGCGGAATCTGCAGCGTCGGGTCGTTGCGCTTCCACGCCGGGTCGGTCGACTGACCCCACATGCTGCTGGCGCTGTAGCCGCCCGCGTCGCTCATCGCCAGGCCGATCAGCGTCGGCCACCAGCCCTCGGACGGGTTGAGGAAGCCGGACAGCGATGCGGCGTAGGGGAACTGCTGCGGGTAGTAGGCGGCCAGGATCAGTGCCGAACCACCCGACATCGACAGCCCCACCACGGAGTTGTTCACCGGCGACACCTGCTTGTTGGCCTGCAGCCACGTCGGCATCTCCTGGGTCAGGAACGTCTCCCACTTGTAGGTGTAGTTCTGCCCGTTGCCCGAGGACGGCTGGTACCAGTTGCTGTAGAAGCTCGACTGTCCGCCGACGGGCATGATCACCGACAGGCCGGACTGGTAGAACTCCTCGAACGCCGGGGTGTTGATGTCCCAGCCGTTGTAGTCGTCCTGGGCCCGCAGACCGTCGAGCAGGTACACGGCGTGTGTTCCGCCGCCCTGGAACTCGACCTTGATGTTGCGGCCCATCGACGGCGACGGGATCTGCAGGTACTCCACGGGGAGACCCGCCTTGGAGAACGCCCCCGCGGTCACGGGGCCGCCGACGAAGGCAAGACCCGACAACAGGGCAGCACCCACGGCCGCGATCGCCATCCGGCGCGGCATGCGCGCCGCGGCGCCGCGGAACTTTCGCACCTCTTCTAAGAACGACATAGCCCTCTACCCCATCCCAACTTTCATCTGCCGCACGACGCGGTGGAATCTGTTCTCGGGCAGTGAAACACAAACGTGGGATTCATTGCGTCTGTCATGGCCGCGTTACAAGATCGCGGTTGGGCAACGATTGGGACTCGGCCGGCAAACGTCGCGAACAGGTCACGATTGGCTATCGGAACTGTGTGGGCGTCTTCTCATCCGATCGCGGATGCGCTATCGAACCGCGAGCCCGTTAGGCGACCAGGCGGCGCAATAACGTTGAGGCCGTTGCGATTCCAATCAGCGCGGCGGCCAGCAGCACGATGAAGTCCAGGGGATTGAGCGGCGTGCCGATCAGCATCGCCCGCAGCGCGTTGACCTCGTAGCTCAGCGGGTTGACGGTGCTCAGCACACGCAGCCAGGACGGCATCACGTCGACCGGATACAGCGCGTTGGACGCGAAGAACAACGGCATAGTGATGGCCTGACCGATACCCATCAGGCGGTCGCGGTTGCGCACCAACCCGGCCAGCGTCATCGACAGGCAGGCGAAGAACGCCGCACCCAGCATCACGGTGACCATCGCCGCAAGGATCCGCAGCGGGTTGACGGTGAGGCCGATGTTCATCACGTAGGCCAGCGCCATCACGCCGACGACCTGGGCGACCGACCGCACACCGGCGGCGAATGCCTTGCCGGTGATCAGCGCCGACGCGGGCGCCGGCGTCACCATGAGCTTGGCCAGCACGCCGGCATCGCGGTCCCAAATGATTTGGATGCCATAGAAAATCGAGATGAACAGCGCCGACTGCGCGATGATGCCCGGCGCCAGGAACGCCAGGTAGGACACCGGCCCGGTGTTGATGACGTGCAGCTTAGAAAACGTGGTGCCGAAGATCAGCAGCCACAGCGCCGGCTGCACCATCCGGGTGACGAGCTCGGTGCGGTCGTGCTGCAGCTTCTGCATTTCGACGATCGCAAACGCGCCGACGCGGCTCATCGTGGCGCGCGCTCTATGCCACCCGCGTGGGGCGCGGACCAGGTTTACGGCCGGACTGTTCGGGGCGTGATCAACTCGCACGGCTAGCAACCTTTCTGCTGGAACGGATTTCGCGGAAGTCGGACGGCTCCGACGCCTCGCTCAGGTCCGAGGCCGCATAGTGGCGGAACACGTCCTCGAGCGTGGCGCTCGGCGACACCTTCGACTTCAGCTCCGTCGGCGTCCCCACCGCCCGCAGCACGCCGCGATGCATCAGCGCGACGCGGTCGCACAGGGCGTCGGCCTCTTCCATGTAGTGGGTGGTCAGCAGCACGGTCATGCCGAACTCGGCCTGCATGCTCTGCACCTGGGTCCAGACGCCGTCGCGAGCAATGGGATCCAACCCGACGGTCGGTTCGTCCAGCACCAGCAGCGACGGGCGGTTCACCAGCGCCTGGGCCACCTCGAGGCGGCGCACCATGCCGCCGGAGTAGGCCCCCGCCAGCCGGTCGGCCACGTCGAGCAGCTCCATCGCGGCCAGTGCCTGCTCGACCCGGTCGGTCCGCTCGGCGCGGGGGACGCCGTAGAGGCGCGCGAACCATTCGACGTTCTGTCGCCCACTCAGCGCTGGCTCGATCGAGAGTTGTTGTGGCACATAGCCGATATTGCTGCGAATGTCGGTGGTCTGGCGCACGGAGTCCAACCCGAAGATGCGCAAGTCGCCGCGCTGGATCGGTGTCAGCGTGGTCAGCATCCGCACCAGGGTCGTCTTGCCCGCGCCGTTGGGACCGAGCAGGCCCATGGTCTCGCCGGGGCGCACCTTCAACGTCAGGTCGTCGACCGCGGTGAACTGGCCGTAGCGGTAAGTCAGGTGCTGGCAATCGATCGCCATCGGCAGTAGTTCGGTCATGGTCTGCGCTCCCCTAGTCGTCGTGTCATCGTGTTGAGAACCTCCAACCCCTTTGTCAGAGAATCGATTTGATCGCTTTCTAGCTCGTCGAGCACGTCATTCAGCAGCAGCCGGCGGGCGGCTCGGGACGCGTCGACGACTTGCTGCGTCGGCTCAGCGAGCCGCAGCTGGCAGGCGCGCCGGTCGGTCTCGTCGACGGTCCGGATCAGCAGGCCGCTGGCGACCAGCTTGGAGACCAGCGTCGAAGCGGTGTTGGGCACCAGCCCCAATTCGGCGGCCGCGGCGCGCACCGAGATCCCCGGTTGGCGGCCGACGAGCCACAGCAGCTCCGTCTGCGACCCGGTGATCCGTGCGGAATCGAACTCGCGGCCCGCCGAGCGCCGGAGTTGTCGGCGAAATCGCCCGACGACGCCGAACACCTCGGCCGCCAGCTCCTCGTCTGCTTTCAGCGCGTGCATATACCTCTGTTTACGAGCTAAAGATGTGCGCGAGCTATGTCGCGGCTTTAGCTGAGCTACTTGTCGAGGCGGTGCAGCATGACGTCCGTCACGTTCCCGTCGTCGAGGCTGGCGGTCATGTAGCTGCAGAACGGCTGTTTGCGCCGGTCGGTGGGGGAGCCCGGGTTCAGCAGGCGCAGCCCGGTAGTCGTCATGGTGTCCCAGGGGATGTGGCTGTGCCCGAACACCAGAACGTCGGTGTCGGGGTACAGCCGCGACATCCGCGCGTCGCGGCCCGAGCTGGCGCCGGTCTCGTGCACGACGGTCAGGTGGACCCCGGCCAGTGTCACGTCCGCCCGCTCCGGCAGCCGCGCCCGCACGTCGGGCCCGTCGTTGTTGCCCCAGCACGCGACCAGCCGGGCGGACCGCGATTGCAGCTCGTCGACCAACTCGACCGTCACCCAGTCACCGGCGTGTACTACGACGTCGGCCGCGGCGACCTCGTCCCACAGCCGCGCGGGCAATTCGCGGGCGCGTTTCGGGACGTGGGTATCGGCGATCAGCAGCAGTCTCACGAGTTCTATGCTTACCCACGATCAAAGGAGAGACCATGCGCACTTTCGAGTCAGTCGCCGACCTCGCCGCCGCCGCGGGCGAGACTATCGGGCAGAGCGACTGGGTGACCATCACTCAAGAAGAGGTCAACCTGTTTGCCGATGCGACCGGCGATCACCAATGGATTCACGTCGATCCCGAGAAGGCGGCCGCCGGCCCGTTCGGCACGACCATCGCCCACGGCTACATGACCCTGTCGCTGCTGCCCCGGATGCAACACGACATGTACACCGTCAAGGGCATCAAGCTCGCGATCAACTACGGCCTCAACAAGGTTCGCTTTCCCGCGCCAGTGCCGGTCGGCTCCCGGGTGCGCGCGCAGAGTTCGTTGGTCAGCGTCGAGGACGTCGGCAACGGCGCCGTGCAGGCGATCGTGTCGACCACCGTCGAGATCGACGGGTCGGCCAAGCCGGCCTGCGTGGCCGAAAGCATCGTCCGCTACATCACCTAGGCGCGCCGAACGTCGAATTGTTGGGGGCTGATTGGGCTTTTCAGCCCGACAAGTCGACGCTCGGGCCGAGATGCCTTTAGAACTCGGCGATCGAGTGTTCCAGGCGTTCGGCCAGCCGCGCTTGGGCCTCCGCGCGTCGCGTCGGGATGTGCTGTGACGGGAAAGGCGTTGTCACAGGCGTGTATTCGCGCAACGTGCGGCGGGCCACCGTCATCTTGTGCAGCTCGGTGGCGCCGTCGGCGATGCCCAGCGATTCGGCGGCCACCATCATCTTGACGAAGGGCATCTCGTCGGAGACCCCGAGCGCGCCGTGTAGGTGCAGGGCGCGCTGCGCAACGTCGTGCAGCACCTGGGGCATCGCGACCTTCACAGCCGCGATGTCGCGGCGCACCTTCTGGTAGTCGTGATGCTTGTCGATCAGCCAGGCGGTGCGCAGCACCAGCAGCCGGAACTGCTCGATCTGGATCCAGCTGTCGGCGATCTTCTCCTGCGTCATCTGGAAGTCGGACAGATGACCCTGCCGGGTCTTGCGCGACACCGCGCGCTCGCACATCATGTCAAAAGCCTTGCGCGCCAAAGCGATTGTGCGCATCGCGTGGTGGACACGGCCGCCGCCGAGGCGGGTCTGCGCGATCATGAAGGCCGAGCCCTCACCGCCGAGCACATGATCGGCGGGCACGCGCACGTCGTTGTAGCGCACGTACCCGTGCGAGCCGTGCTTGCCCGACTCGCCGCCCACCGCGACATTGCGGATGATCTCGATGCCCGGCGTCTCGCCCGGGACAATGAACAGCGACATCTTGTCGTACGTCCGGGCGTCGGGCTTGGTTACCGCCATGACGATGAAGAACGACGCGTGCTTGGCGTTGCTGGAAAACCACTTCTCCCCGTTGATGACCCAGTCGTCGCCGTCGCGCGTCGCGCTCGTCACGAACATCCCGGGGTCCGAGCCGCCCTGCGGTTCGGTCATCGAGTAGCAGGACGAGATCTCGCCGTCGAGCAGGGGCTGTAGGTAGCGGGCCTTCTGCTCGTCGGTACCGAACAGCGCGAGAATCTCGGCGTTACCGGAATCCGGCGCCTGGCAACCGAACACCGACGGCGCCCAGCGGGAGCGCCCGAGGATCTCGTTCAGCAGCGCGAGCTTCACCTGACCGAAGCCCTGACCGCCGAGCTCGGGCCCCAGGTGTGCGGCCCACAGGCCCTGGTCCTTCACCTGCTGCTGCAACGGCCGCAGGATGCTCATCATCTCGGCGTTCTGCTTGTCGTACGGATCGAGGGCGACCAGGTCGAGCGGTTCCAGCTCTTCGGTCATGAACTTTTGGACCCAGTCCAGCTTCGCCTGATATTCCGGGTCAGTCTCGAAATCCCACACCGTCTCACAACCGTTCTCCAGCGCACCGTTGCACCGGTTAGATGAAGTCACCCCATGGTAGATGTGGGGCTGTGACCTGAGCGAAGGCGGCGTCGAAGATGAATGGTGATACCGAGTCCGAGGGCCACATCCCGATCGTCACGGTGGCCACGGTGCACAGCACCCGAAGCGTTGCGACCGACGACGACTGGGACCTCGAGACCACCGTGATCCGCATGTCCGACGATTTCGACGAGTCGGCGCTGCAGGGCCTGGACGCCTTCTCGCACATCGACGTCGTCTACGTGTTCGACCGCGTGGACGCGGACAAGGTGGAGACGGGCGCGCGCCATCCGCGGGGCAACCCGGACTGGCCGCAGGTGGGCATCTTCGCGCAGCGGGCCAAGAACCGGCCCAACCGGCTCGGTGTCACCACCTGCGCCGTGCTGGGCGTCAACGGTCGCGAGATCGCGGTGCGCGGACTCGACGCCATCGACGGCACGCCCGTCGTCGACATCAAGCCATACATGAGGGAATTCGGCCCCCGCGGGCCGGTCCGCCAACCCCGATGGGCGACGGAACTGATGAGCCGCTACTGGGATTCATCCGATCCCTCACCGGAGGGCTAGCGCCGTTCAGTGCAGCTTCGCCAAGACATTGTCGCGATAGAAATTGATGGCGGTGATCGGGTCGTCCTGAGGGAAGTGCATGAACGGGACGGCGCCGGCGTCGAGGATCGCCTGCACGGCGGTGACGTGCGTGGCGGGATCCGTGCCGACCGTCCAGTTGGCGAGCACCTTGTCGAGCGGGACCGACTCGGCCGAGCGCTGGATCTCGGCGGGGTTGGGCTGGTCGAAGCCGCCGGCGCAAATACGCCATAGGTTGGCGGCCCGGTTGGCCTGCGCGCTATCGCCCACGACGGCGAACACCTCGACGCGTTTACCCAAGGTGTTGGGGTCGCGCCCGGCGGCTTGCGCGCCCGCGCTCAGTGCGGCGAGCAGCTTGGGGTTCCTGACGTCGCGGGACTGGGTGATCCAGCCGTCGCCGTATTGTCCGGCCAGCTTTGCGCTCTTCGGGCCGCTGGCCGCCACGAAAATCGGCGGTGGCGTGGCCGGCACGTCGTACAGCTTCAAGGAATCCGTCTGAAAATACTGGCCCGCGAACGAGATTCGCTGACCGGTCCACAGCTGGCGGATCAGCCCGATGGCCTCGATCAGCCGGTCGTGCCGCTCCTTGTAGTTACCGAAGGTGTTGGTGGTGGCCTTCTCGTTGAGCTGCTCGCCGGTACCCAGCCCCAAAAACACCCGCCCGGGGCTGAGCAGTGCCAGGGAGGCAAATGCCTGTGCGACGGTCGCGGGGTGGTAGCGGTAGGTCGGGGTGGTGACGCCGGTGCCGAACGAGATGTGGCTGGTGCTGTTGCCGACCAGCGCCAGGGTCAGCCACGGAAACATCGAATGGCCTTCGTTGTCCTGCCAGGGCTGGATGTGGTCGCTGGCCCAGACGTATTGAAAGCCAGCGTCTTCGGCCGCCCGGGCTTGCGCCACCAGCTGATCGGTGCGGAATTGCTCGTGGCCGAGGATCATCCCCACGCCCTTGACCGTCGGGGGCGGGGGAGCCGTGGGCTTGGGCTTGGCCTGATCGGCGCCCGGCTTATCGCACCCGCCAGACATCCCGGCGGCGCCTAGCGCGCCTGCCCCGGCGGCCAACCGCCCGAACGTCCGCCGCGAAATGCGACTCACGCGACCAAGATACTGCCTTAGGCCGTCGCGGCGTTAGGGCCGGTGCTGGGAGCGGCCGGGGCGGCCCCGTATCCGGACGTCCCCACGGCGGTGAGAGCGACAATCAAAGCGACGACGACCTTCGCGGTGACGCGAGACATGTCCGCTCCATTCAGTTGGGTAACGTGGCGAACTCTAGGGCCGCCGCTGGCGACCCACCAGATTGCCGGGGGCAACGGATAGCCAACTCTCACAATGCAATTGGTGAACTCTGCACCGGGTCGCGGACGCCCGACGGGGCCGCTAGGATCACGCGTCTCGCGTGCGGTGTCGCCGGAGCGTTAGCCTGAGATCGTGACCCCGCAGGTACGTCCGGCGCACAAGTCCGACATCGGCGAGCTCGCCGCCACCTTGAGCCGGGCGTTCTACGACGACCCGGTGATGGAGTGGATCCTGCCCGACGCCGGCAAACGCCTACGACAGCTCAGGGGAATGTTCACGGCGATGACCCGCCACCACCATCTGGCCCATGGCGGCGTGGAGGTTGCGTGCGACGGGCGGGGCATCGGCGCTGCGGCGCTGTGGGATCCGCCGAATTGCTGGCAGGAGACGCGGCGGGCGGAGTGGGCCATGGTGCCGACATTCCTGCGGGTGTTCGGTTTACGGACGGCGCAGGCGCGCGGGGTGCAGGACGCCATGAAGCGCGTCCACCCCGAAGAGCCGCATTGGTACCTGGCCGTCATCGGCAGCGATCCCACGGTGCGCGGCCAGGGTTTTGGGCAGGCCCTGATGCGGTCGCGGCTGGACCGCTGCGATGCCGAGCACTGCCCGGCCTATCTCGAGTCGAGCAAGCCGGAAAACGTGCCGTATTACCAGCGTTTCGGCTTTTCGGTCACCGGCGAAATCGCGCTGCCCGACGGCGGGCCCCCGCTGTGGGCGATGTGGCGGGAAGCGCGCTAGCGTCCGCGGTTACGGACTGCTGCGCCAACCGGCGATGCCAATGGCGATCATCCGGAGTTGTTTGACGGCGATGCGGCGGATGTCTTCTAGCGCCTCGGCGGTCTGGGCGTCCTCGATCGCCTCGGCGATCACGATCATCGAGTTGACGAACAGGGTCGCCAGCACGTTGAGGTCCTCGGTGCTCCACGCGTTGAGGCCGGGGAAGCGGGCCAGGTCGGTCGCCAGCTCCGAGGTGATCAGCCGGATCTCGGTGCGAATTGCGTAGCGCAGCACGCTCACGCCGCTGTTGCGCTCGCGGCCGATGAGTCGCCAATGCTCGCGGCGGTCGGCGACGCTGGCGATCAGGATCTCGACGGACGACTCGATCACCCGGTTGGGGTCGAGCTTGCCGGCGCGCGCCTCGCGCAGGGTGTCGCGCAGGCTGCGGAACGACTCGTCGATGAGCACGAGGCCAAGGGCCTCCATCGACTCGAAGTGGCGGTAGAACGCCGCGGGCACGATGCCGACCTCGCGCGTCACCTCCCGCAGGCTCAGGCTGGACAGGCTGCGGTCCTGGAGAAGCTTGAGTGCCGCGGCGATGATGGCGCGCCGAGTCGCCTCCTTGCGCTCCTCGCGCGACTGACTTTCGCCCGAGCGGCTCCGGCTGGATTTGTGTGACCGTGAGCCAGGAGTACGACTGTTCACTATGTGAAGCCTACCACAAACCGGCACAAAACCCTTGACGAACTGGGGTCGGCGGTCGCACGGTGTACATATGTTCACTCAAACTTCCACCCGGACCTGGACCCAGCGCGTCTTGGGCTCGGGCCTGGTCGACCTGCTCACGGGGCCACACGGCGTGGACCGCTACACCGAGCTGGTGGCGCCGACGTGGACGCTGGGCGAGGCCCGCGCCAAGGTCGTCGACGTGCGCCGCAGCACGTCGCGCAGCGTCACCCTCACCCTGGCGCCGAACGCGGCGTTCTCCTCCGCCCACGCCGTCAAGGCCGGTCAATACGTCAACGTCGCCGTCGAGATCGACGGCCGCCGCCACACCCGCTGCTACTCGCCGGCCAACGCCGAGGGCGGCGCCACGCTCGAACTGACGATCGGTCAGCACGACGGCGGCCTGGTGTCGAACTTCCTGTACGAGCGCGCCCGCCGCGGCATGGTGGTCGGGCTGAGCGGGGTCGGCGGTGACTTCGTGCTGCCGGCCCAGCGCCCGCGGCGGATCCTTTTCGTCTCCGGCGGCAGCGGCATCACGCCGGTGCTGGCGATGCTGCGCACCCTGGTCGCCCAGGGCCATGACGGCGAGATCGCGTTCGTTCACTACGCGCGCAACGCCGCCGAGGCCTGCTACCGCGACGAGCTGGCCGCCATGCCCGGCGTTCGGGTGCTGCACGGGTTCACCCGTTCGGGTGCGGGTGACCTCGAAGGAAGATTCGGCGCCGGGCACCTGGCACACGCCATGCCGTCGCCCGATGCGGTATTCGTCTGCGGACCAACGGCTTTGGTGGAAGCCGTCCGCGAGCACTGTGAAAACGTGTTCACCGAAAGCTTCGTCCCACCGGCCGTCGCCGTACCGGCTAATCCGTCGGGAGGGCGAATCACCTTCGCCGACAGCGGCATCGACGCCGTCGACGACGGCCGCTCGCTACTGGAGCAGGCCGAGGCGGCCGGGCTGGCCCCGGCCAACGGCTGCCGGATGGGCATCTGCCACACCTGCACCCGGCGCAAGAACACCGGCACCGTGCGCAGCCTGACCACCGGATCGGTATCTAGCGCACCCGACGAGGACATCCAGATCTGCGTGTCCGTCCCCGTCGGCGATGTCGATCTGTCGCTCTAACCGCCCCGAGAAGATGGGAGAAAACGTCATGTCAGACAACAAGATCACCCTCACCCCCGAGCAGGCCGAGGAATTCGGCCGCGAACTCGACGCCGTCCGGGATCGCGTGACGGCAAAGCTCGGCGAAGAAGACGCCGACTACATCCGCCGCGTCATCAAGACCCAGCGCGCGCTGGAAGTCGGCGGCCGGGCCCTGCTGTTCCTGCCGCCGGCCTGGCTGCTGGGCACCGCGATGCTGGGCGTGTCAAAGATCCTGGACAACATGGAGATTGGCCACAACATCATGCACGGCCAGTACGACTGGATGCGCGATCCCACGATCTCCGGTCGCTCCTTCGAATGGGACACCGCCTGCCCCGCCGATCAGTGGCGGCATTCGCACAACTACATGCACCACACGCACACCAACATCGTGGGCATGGACCGCGACATCGGCTACGGCATTCTGCGGATGAGCGAAGATCAGCGGTGGCACCCCTACTACCTGGGCAACCCGCTGTACGCCTTCCTGCTGATGGTGCTGTTCCAATACGGCGTCGCGCTGCACGAACTGGAAACCGAGCGCATCCGCTCCGGCGAGATCAGCCTCAGCGACAAGCGTGAGGTGCTGCGCGAGATCTGGAAGAAGACGCGCCGCCAGACGCTGCGGGACTACGTCGCGTTCCCGTTGCTGGCCGGACCGTTCGCACCGTTCGTGTTCACCGGCAACCTCACGGCCAACCTGATGCGCAACGTCTGGTCCTACATGATCATCTTCTGCGGTCACTTCCCGGACGGCACCCAGGAATTCACCGTCGAGGAGACCCAGAACGAGTCCCGCGGGCAGTGGTACTTCCGCCAGGTGCTCGGGTCGGCGAACCTGACCGGCGGCAGGATCTTCCATCTGCTGTCCGGCAACCTGTCGCATCAGATCGAGCACCACCTGTTCCCGGACATGCCGGCCCGCCGGTACTCCGGCATCGCGCCCGAGGTTCAAGAGATCTGCGAGCGCTACGGCGTCCCCTACAACAAGGGACCGCTGCCGCAGCAGTTCGCCACCGTGGTGCGCAAGATCGTCAGGCTGACGTTCCCGACCCCGGGCAAGGTGTTGTCGTTGCTGCCGAAGCTCAACGCCAACAAGCCGGCAGATCGGGAGCCCGTAGCGGCCTAAGAAGTGCGCCGCGTGGTGGACAATGGCGGTCGTGGAATGGACCGGCGCGCGCTATACGGATAACCCGACGGTGGAAGCCTCGATGTGGATCGATGCCGACCCGGACCGGGTCTGGGATCTGGTGTCCGACATCAAGCTGATGCCGAACTTCAGCAGTGAGCTGCAATCGGTGGAGTGGGCCAGCGGCGCCGACCGTCCCAAGGTCGGCGCCCGGTTCGTCGGGCACAACGAACACGACGCGTTCGGGCAGTGGAGCACCACCTCGCAGATCGTCGCCTACGACGAGCCGCGGGAATTCGCCTGGGCGGTCGGCGATGCCGAATGTCCCGCGGCGATGTGGCGATTCCGGCTGACCCCCCGGGACGGCGGCACCAACTTGAGCTATTGGATGCAGATGGGACCCGGGCGCTCGGGGCTGTCGGCGGCAATCGAGTCGATGCCCGACAAGGAAGAAAAGATCGTGTTCGTCCGGATGCGGGAATTCGAGACCGCGATCGACAAGACCCTCGGGGCGATCAAGAGGCTGGCCGAGCACGGGGTGCGCTGATGCGCACGGCCACCACGGTCGAGCTGTCCGGCGAAGTTGACGAGGTAGTGGAGTTTGCCGTCGAGGCCGAACGGCTCGGCCTGGACGTCTGCTGGGTTGCCGAGGCCTGGGGCGCCGACGCGCCGTCCGCACTGGGCTACATCGCGGCCCGCACCGACCGGATGCTGCTGGGCTCCGGCGTGCTGCAGGTCGGGACCCGCTCGCCGGTGGTGCTCGCCCAGACGGCGATCACCCTGTCCAACCTGTCGGGCGGACGATTCCTGCTCGGCCTGGGCGCCTCTGGCCCGCAGGTGATCGAGGGCCTGCACGGCGTCGCGTTCGACCGGCCGCTGGCCCGGATGCGCGAGACCATCGACATCGTGCGGCAGGTGTTCGCCGGCGGCAAGATCTCCCACTCCGGCAAGGAGTTTCAGATTCCGCGCCCCGGCGAGGCCGTGCCGATGCGGTTGTCGACCGCGCCGCAGCACCGGATTCCGGTGTATCTGGCCGCGCTGTCGCCGGCCATGTTGCGGCTGACCGGCGAGGTCGCCGACGGCTGGCTGGGCACCAGCTTCGTCCCGGAGGGCGCGGCCGACGCGTATTTCTCCCACCTGGACGACGGGCTGGCCGCCGCTGGCCGGACCCGCGCCGACATCGACATCTGCCAGGGCGCCGAGGTCGCGTTCGCGGCCGACGAGGACGAGCTGCGCGCCATGGTCGCGGACCGTAAAAAGGAACTCGCGTTCAGCCTCGGCGGCATGGGCTCGTCGAGCACCAACTACTACAACCGGGCCTACAGCAGGCAGGGCTGGGCCGAGATCGCGGCCGAAGTGCATGAGCGCTGGCAGCGCGGCGACCGCGACGGCGCGGCGCAGCTGGTGACCGACGACATGGTGCTGGCCACCACGCTAATCGGGACCGAGGAGATGGTTCGGGCCCGGCTCGCGGTCTGGCGGGATGCGGGCGTGAACACCGTGCGGCTCTATCCGGCCGGCGACACCCTCGACGCCAAGCTCGCGACGCTGGGCCGGGCCATCGAGCTGGTCGGCGAGGCCTAGCGGCATCGCGAAGTTGTGATCGGTAGCGACGGCCGGGGCCTGAAATCGCCTGATGAACCGAACGCTCGTCACGGGGCTCGCCGCGGCCGCCGTCGCCCTTAGTCCAGTCGGCGTGGCCGCCAGCGCCCAGGCGGCGCCGGGTCCCTTCGCCACCGACAACTTCACGGTCCCGCACAACTGGTGCCCGGGCCAACCGCTGCCGATGCCCGACGTCCGCTGGGACATGAGCGTCTGCCACCACTGGTACTGGGTGGCCGTCGGCGGGACGGGCAACGTCGGCCAATTCGTCTGGGAGGGTGACGCTCCGCGCCGGCCGCTGGGGCCGCCCCCGTGCTACGGGGCCCCGATCTGCCTCCCGGGTCTGTAGCCCTAGCTGACCTGGGTCGGCGCGTCGGAGACCTTCACCAGTTTCACCTCGGGCCGCGCCGGAACCTCCTCGGCGAGGAACCACCGGAACGCCAGGTTACCGCGCGGATAGCCAAGGGCGGTAAGCGAATTCGGGTGCGCCGTGGTCCCGCGCGACAGGACGACGGTGACGGTGCCGTCGCTGTTGGGCACCGCGCTGTGGCCGTTGATGGAGCAGCGGGCGTCCGACGCCCCGAACGTGGCCATGAACTGGTTCCACACCACCAGGTTCCAGAACCTGCACGCCGGCGGCCGGTGCGTGATCACCAGCGCCTCGTCGTCGTCGAGCACGAAACTGCCGTATGCATAGCAGGCATCGCGCGCCGACCAGCCGAAGTTGGCGTCCGGCACCTGATAGGGTTCGGCGAATTCGTTTGCGGCGTGCACGGTTTCGTGCCCCAGCGCGTGCTCGTCGTCGAGTCGCGTCCCGACGGCCATCGGCACGATGGCGAACATGGTGCGCAGCCAGGTGGCCGCGGCCCGCAGGCTCGCCGCCGTCTCCGCGTCGCCGTGCCGGATCGGGTCGGACTCGTCGAGGGCTTCGATGTTCCACATCACCGGCCGGCCGGTCAGCGGATTCCCCTGGTAGTCACGAGTCATCAGCACCGCCGCGTCGGGTGTGGCGGGGAACTCGAAGCTGAAGTTGCCGTCGGCGTCGATGTCCAGGTCGGTGTCACGGATTATCGCCACGACCCGGTCCGACCAGGCGCCTGGCGTGGGCTCGTTGTAGGCGGTCAGCGAGAAGTACACGCTGTCGCCCTTATTGCCGCTGACGCGATAGCGCCGCTTCGCGTCGATGGGGCAGATGAAGTAGTAGGCGTCGGTGTTGTCGCCGCCCCACCGACGGTCCCGGCGGAACGGGGTGTTCACCGCGACGAACTGCGGCCGGCCCGGCTCGGGGAACAGGTAGGTGTCGAGCGCGACGCCCAGGGTGGCGGCAATCATCCGGTAGCCGTCGGCGACGTGGCGGTCGTCGGTGACGGCGCGGTCGCCCTCGAGGAAGCCGCGGTCGACGTCGCCGATGGTGGCGAGCAGCTCTTTCCACGCGGCCGTCGATTCGTGCGTCATGCGCTGATTCCTTTCAGGAGCAACGTGGTGGTGCGGTCGACCCAGGTGTCGTCGAGTTCGTCGGGGCGGGTGAGCAGGCCTATCAGCGTGATACCGGCGATGGCCTCGGTGAGTTGGGCGGCCAGTGCGGTGGCGGGCACGTCGTGCCGAACCTCGCCGCGGGCCGCGGCGCGCTCGAGCAGCTCGGCGAGGCCACCGCCGATGACGCCGGCGAACCGCTCCAGCAACGCCGAATGCAGGCTCGGGTCCGCGGCCATCTCGCCGACCAGCCCCGGCAGGGCAGCCCTGGCGGCCGGTGTGGTGAGGAAAGCCATTGAGCGGCAGATCATTTCGTGTAAGTCCTCGGGCAGTGAACCGGTATCGGGCAGCTCCGTCGCTGCGCCGATGGGGAACACCGCCTCGTGCACCAGGTGCGCCTTGCTCGGCCAGCGCCGATAGATCGCGGGCTTGCTGGTGCCGGCGCGCTCGGCGATCGCCGAGACCAATAGTGAGGAGTAGCCGGTCTCGGCGAGCAGTTCGACGGTGGCGCTGAGCACGGCGGCGTCGATGCGTGGATCACGAGGTCGGCCAAAATCTACTACCATTACGAAACTCAGAGTAACATAAGTCGCCGTGACCGATGCCGTTCGCCTCAATGACCTCGCCCAGCCCCAATTCAGCCCCGAAGCCCAGGGGATCCTCGACATGATGGCCTCCATCGCCCCGGACATGCCGCTGGACGCCGACTCGCTGCACACGCGGGCCAGCGCCGACACCGGCCTCGACGATTTCGGGCCGGACGACTACCGCGAACGGCTCGACGTCTACCTGGCCGCGCTGCGCGACATCGACGGGCTGCACGCGGCCGGAACGGTGAACTTCTACGGGCAGCTGCTGCAGCTGCTCAAGAACCGGCTGCTGCTGACCGACTTGCTGAACCGGCACCCCGAGATCGACGACATGGAACTGCATGCGCCCGTGGTGATCGCCGGTCTGCCCCGGACCGGCACCACCCACCTGCACAACCTGCTGGCTGCCGCGCCCACCTTCCGCACCATGCCCTACTGGGAAAGCGTCGAGCCGTTTCCACTGCCGGCTGAGGCGGGTGTCGACCCCGATCCGCGGCGCGCCCGGATGGATGTCGCGGTCGGGTTGGTCGACACCGTGATGCCGCACTTCGCGCTGATGCACGAGATGACCACCGACCACGTGCACGAGGAGATTCAGCTGCTGGCCAACGACCTCTCGACGATGCTGTTCGAGACGCTCGGCGAAGTGCCGCAGTGGCGCGACTACTACCGGGCCCACGATCAGACGCCGCATTACCAATACCTCGCCCGACAGCTCAAGGCCATGCAGTTCCTGCGCGGCGGGCGGCGCTGGCTGCTCAAGTCGCCGCAGCATCTCGAGCAGGTGCCGGTGCTCGACCGTGTCTTCGGCGACAGCATCGTCGTGTTCACGCACCGCGATCCCGTGCCGGTGGCGCTGTCGATGATCGCGATGATCACCTATTCGGCCCGCATGCACCGCTCGCCGGTGCCGGTGGAACAGATCGCGCACTCCTGGATCGACCGCCTCGATCAGATGCTGTCCGCGCTCGTCCGCGATCGCGACACGCTGGGTCCCGACCGCTCGATCGACATCCGCTTCGACGACTTCATGGCGAACGAACTCAGCGTCGCCGAGCAGGTGTACGCCCTGTCCGGCGAACCGTTCACCGACGAGGCGCGCACCGCGATCACAGACTACCTGGCGGGTCACCGGCGTGGCCGGCGCGGACAGGTGCAAACGTCGTGCGAAATGTTCGGGCTGACCGAGGACGCGCTGCGTGCTCGTTTTGCGCCGTATGTCGAGCGATTCCTGAAATAACTTCGATCGCGCGATTCGGTCCACGGCAAGTGGGAACCCCCTAACACATCGGACTGAGAAGCCAGTCCTACTCAGTGTCCGGGCCACGCCGAAATGTGGCCTCCCTAAGCCCTTGGCAGTACCGGGCTTTGACGAAAGCAACCAAATCCAGCGCCGAAGGAGACTCCATGGCTGACCAAGGCAAATCCGGCCAAGCGCGTAAAGGACTGATCGACTCGGTAAAGGGCAAGGTGAAGGAAGTCACCGGCGCGATCACCGGCAACGACTCGCTGACCGCCGAAGGTCAACTCGAACAGACCCAGGCCCACGAACGCAAGGAAGCCAACGCAATTGAGGCCGTCGCCGACGCGGAGGCCCGGCAGGCCCGGGCCGAGGAAGCCGCGACCAAAGTCGATGCGGCCCGGCAGCGCCTAGCCGCCAACGCGCAGACATCGATGGTCGAGGACTCGATCGAGGCGCAACAGGCAGCCCAAAACCGGGCCGCGGATCGCGCCGCGCAGCAGAGTGCCGCGGCGAAACAGACGCAGGCCGAGATGGATGCCCAACGCGAGATGCAACGGGCCCGCGCTGAGGAGCAGCAGGAAATCGGCGATGCGGCAGACGAAGTCGTCAATGCCGCCGCCGAGCATCAAAGCTCGGTGCAGGCGGCCACCAACGAGAAGGCGGAGGCCGATCGCTTGCGACGCGAGGCCGAGAACCTGTCCAACGAAGCCGACCTGCCCTGACGGCGAGACAGACAATAGAGGAGCAGTTGAATGAAGATTTCCAATGTCCCCCTGGCCGCCTTGCGCTTTCAGTACCAGCTCGCCCGTTTCCCCCTGCAGCTGATCGAGGACCGGGTCATCACCCGGATCGGTAGTGAAGTGCCCGCGCGACTGCTGTACGAGCGCTCGCTGGGCCTGCTGGACGCGACTGTCGGCAGGGCGCTGCGCGACGCGGGGCTCGCCGAGCGTGGCGCCGCGCTGCTCGAGCGGACCGACGCACTGAGCCAGGCCGCGCAGCTCGACGCGCAGGCGACAGCGCGGCGTGAGCAGGCCGATCAGAAGCTAAAGACGGTGCGTGACAATGCGATCGAGGAGCGGCAGGAGGCGCACGCGGAGACCGAGCAGCAGATCAAGGACGCACGTAACGCCGCGCAGGACCGCAAGCGGGAAGCGGTCGACGCCGCCCAGAAGCAGAGCGCCGCGGCCAAGCGGCAGGCCAACGAGGCCGCCGCCCACCGCAAGGAGGCCGCCGAATCGGCGCGAAGCCAGGTGGAGAAGCGAACTCGGGCCACTGAGAAGGCCGCGTCGCAGGCTGCCGACTCGAAGCTCGACGATGCGCGAGCTAAGCGCAGCGAGGCCGCAAGCACTCGCGCGCAGGCGGACCGGATCAAGGACTTGGCGACCGCCGAGAAGGAGAAGCGCCAGGCCGAGCGGGCGACCGACTAGCGCGAGGCGTCCCACCATTGCCGCGCGCGCACCGCGGGGCTAGCTTGGCCGCATGGTCACCATGCCCGCACTGGACGGCTCTGTCGCTTTGGAACATCGATACATCGACCTTGGCGACGGTGTCACCATCCACGTCGCGGACGCGGGGCCGGCCGAGGGGCCGCCCGTCATGCTGGTGCACGGCTTCCCGGAAAACTGGTGGGAGTGGCACGAGCTGATCGGACCGCTGGCCGCCGATGGCTACCGGGTGCTCTGTCCCGACCTGCGTGGCGCGGGCTGGAGTTCGGCGCCGCGCTGCCGCTATACCAAGGTCGAGAAGGCCGAGGACCTCGCCGGCGTGCTCGACCGACTGGGGGTGGGCCCGGTCAAGCTGGTCGCCCACGACTGGGGCGGGCCCACCGCGTTCATCATGATGCTGCGCCACCCGGAGAAGGTGAGCGGCTTCTTCGGCATCAATACCGTTGCGCCCTTTGTGAAATTCGGTCCGTCGTCGGTGCTCAATCTCTGGCGGCTCTGGTACCAGATCCCGATTTCACTGCCGGTCATCGGCCCCCGGTTACTGCGCGATCCCAACTCGCGATTCATGCGAATGCTGGGCCCCTGGGTGGGCGGCGGGTTTTCGATTCCCGAGGAAAGCGCCAGCCTGTACCTCGAGTGCATGCGCGAGCCCGGTCACGCGGAGGCGGGCTCGCGCTGGTACCGCAGCTACCAAGCCGGCGAGATGCTGCGCTGGGTGCGCGGCGAGTACGCGGACGCCCGCGTTGACGTCCCCGTCCGCTGGTTGACCGGCACCCGGGACCCCGTGATCACTGCCGACCTGACCAACGGATATGCCGACCACATCAGCGATTTCGACGTGGAGCTGGTCGATGACGTCGGCCACTGGATCGTCGCGCAGCGACCGGACCTGGTGCTGGACCGGGTGCGGGCGTTTCTGAAACTCTGAGTTCAGTCGACGCCAATGGTGACTTCGGTCGACTTGATGAACACCGTCGCGGCCTGACCGACTTTGAGGCCGAGGTCCTCGGCCGCGGCCTTGGTGACCGAGGACGTGACGACCTGGTCACCGCCGTCGAGCTTGACCTTGACGATCGCCATCACCGAGCCGAGATCGACCTCGGCGATGGTCCCTGTGAGCTGGTTTCGGGTGGATAGCCGCATCGCAGTCCTCCGTAAGTTGGGGGTGTGCGATGAGCGTAGACCGCGGAGCGGCTAGTGGCGGGGTCCGAGCAGAGCGATGGACGCATCCACGGCCGGCTCGAGGATCCCCCGAACGGGCTTTCCGTCTTCGACGGCAAGTGCGGTCAGTTCCCGCAGCCCGCCCAGCAGGATCACGGCCAGCGGGCTGGTCAGGGGCGGCAGGTCGGCCCGCCGAAAACCGGGGCTGGCGCTGAGGTCGATCAGCAGGGTCGACAGCAGCTGCAACCCGCGACGCTGGACCGGGCGGGCGACGGCGCCCAGCGAAGGCAGTTGGCGGATCCAGCTGAGCGTGATCGCCGGCCGCGCCTCGATGTAGCCGACGTACGCCTCGACCGCCTGGCGGATCTGCTGATGCCAGTCGGCCTCGAGATCGACGGCGGATTGGATGCCCTCGCCGAGCTTTTCGATGTCGACGCTGAGCAGCTCCAGGAAGCACTCTTCCTTGCTGGCGAATTGGCCGTAGAACGTGCGCTTGGACGTGCGCGCGTGCCGCACGATGTCGGCCACGGTGCTGGCGGGGTAGCCGCGCTCGCAGATCGAGGTGGCCAGGCCGTCGAGCAGCCGCACCCGAAAAGGGTCGGGCTCGTCGGTCACGGTGTCGCCCACCGGCGTTGTCACCGTCGTCGCTGCTGGCACGGTCCGCGGCCTTTCATTGCGATCTCACACCTTGTCAGGCTTGGTACCACAGAGTACCGTACTAAGAAAGGTCTGTGGTACATCGACGTACCAACCCCGGATTCGGGGCGGATATTGGGGAGCAGCGCCGCCATGAGCGAACTAGCCACCGCCGCACCTGCGGCCGCCGACGTCAAATTGCCCCCCGCGGCCCGAAGCCCGAAGCTGTTGCAGGGCTTGGGCTTTGCCATGTCCCGGCGAATGATGATGCGACGACTCTCCCGCCGCTACGGCGGCGTGGTCACGCTGCGCCTGCCGATGTGGGGGCCCGTCATTGCCGTCAGTGACCCTCAGCTGGCCAAGCAGATCTTCACCACCAGCCCCGACGAACTCGGCAACATACAGCCCAATTTGAGCAGGCTGTTCGGTTCCGGCTCGGTATTCGGACTCGAGGGCGACGAGCACCGCCGCCGCCGGCGGCTGCTGGCGCCGCCGTTTCACGGCAAGAGCATGAAGAACTACGAGAGCATCATCGAAGAAGAGACGCTGCGCGAGACGGCCGGCTGGCCCGAGGGCACGTCATTCGCGACGTTGTCGCCGATGATGCGAATCACGCTCAACGCGATCCTGCGCGCGGTCTTCGGGGCCGAGGGCGCCGAACTCGACGAACTGCGCCGGCTCATCCCGCCGTGGGTCACCCTGGGCTCACGCCTTGCGGCGCTGCCAAAGCCGAAGCGCTATCCCCGGCTCGGCCCGTGGGGCAGGCTGGACAAGTGGCGGCGCCAATACGACAGCGTCATCGAGAAGCTGATCGCCGCGGAGCGGGCCGACCCGAACTTCGCCGAGCGCAACGACGTGCTCGCGCTGCTGCTGCGCAGCACCTACGAAGACGGTGCGGCCATGTCGCACAAGGAGATCGGCGACGAGCTCCTTGCCCTGCTGGCCGCCGGGCACGAGACCACCGCATCCACGCTGGCATGGGCGTTCGAGCGGATCAGCCGGCACCCCGAGTTGCTGGCGGCGCTCGTCGAGGAGGCCGATGGCGGCGGCAGCGAACTGCGCCAGGCGACCATTCTGGAGGTCCAGCGGGCAAGGACCGTCATCGATTTCGCCGGCCGCCACGTCTACCCCGAGGCCTTCCAGCTCGGCGAATGGGTGATCCCGCGCGGCTACTCAATCATCGTCGGCATCGCGCAGATACACGATAACCCCGACGTGTTCCCCGATCCCTGGCGCTTCGACCCGCGGCGCTTCATCGACTCCAAACCCGCTGCGCTGTCCTGGATCCCGTTCGGCGGCGGAACTCGGCGGTGCGTGGGGGCGGCGTTTGCCAACATGGAGATGGACGTGGTGCTTCGAACGGTGTTGCGCCACTTCACTATTGAGACCACCGATGCGCCAGATGAGCGCTGGCACTGCCGGGGAGTCGCCTTCACCCCGAAGGACGGCGGCCCGGTGGCGGTGCGCCGCCGCTGAGTTACTGCGCCGCCGAGGCGCGGCGCGGCAGCTTCCAGTCCGGGCGGATGTAGTGGCAGGTATAGCCGCTGGGGTAGCGCTCCAGGTAGTCCTGATGCTCGGGCTCGGCCTCCCAGAAGTCGCCCGCCGGGCTGACCTCCGTCACGACCTTGCCGGGCCATAGGCCCGACGCCTCGACATCGGCGATGGTGTCCAGCGCGATGCGCTTCTGCTCGTCGTCGACGTAGAAGATGGCCGACCGGTAGCTCATGCCGCGGTCGTTGCCCTGGCGATCCTTCGTTGTCGGGTCGTGAATTTGGAAGAAGAACTCCAGCAGCGCCCGGTAGTCGGTGGCGGCCGGGTCGTACCCGATCTCGATGGCCTCGGCATGCGTGCCGTGGTTGCGGTACGTCGCGTTGGGGACGTCGCCGCCGGTGTAACCCACCCGGGTGGAGACGACGCCGGGAAGTTTGCGGACCAGATCCTGCATTCCCCAGAAGCAGCCGCCGGCGAGGATTGCCTTTTGGGTGGTTGTCATTGCCTTGCCTCGTTTCGCTCGCACCGCATAGTCGCAACTCTCCTCCGATTATCCTGATCTTTTCCGCCGGGCACCGCGGCGCCGCGAAACCCTCGACAAACTGCGGTAGAACGTGTTCTAGTTTTGGCGTGAGCAGCCCGCAATTCTCCCGGAGCGAACTCGTCGATGCCTTCGCGAAATTCGAGGCGACCGTCGATGCGGCGGCGCAATCACACGACTGGGACGCCTGGGTCCAGCACTACACACCCGACGTCCTCTACATCGAGCACGCGGCGGGCACCATGCACGGCCGCGACGAGGTGCGCGAGTGGATCAGCCGGACGATGGGCACCTTTCCGGGCAGCCACATGGTCGCGTTCCCGTCGCTGTGGTCGGTGATCGACGAGCCGACCGGCCGCATCATCATGGAACTCGACAACCCCATGCGCGATCCCGGTGACGGCACCGTCATCGGCGAGACGAACATCTCGATCATCACCTACGCCGGCGACGGACTGTGGCGCCAGCAGGAGGACATCTACAACCCGCTGCGCTTCGTGCAGGCCACGTTGAAGTGGTGCCGCAAGTCGCAGGAACTCGGCACGCTCGACGAGGACGGCGCGGCATTCCTGGAGCAGTACGGAGGGGCCAAGTGACCGGCAAGCCCAAACTTGTCATCGGCGCCAACGGTTTTCTGGGTTCGCACGTCACCCGCCAGCTCGTCGCCGACGGGGCGCAAGTGCGGGTGATGGTGCGCGAGGGCGCCAACACCCGGTCCATCGACGACCTCGACGTGACCCGCTTTCACGGCGACGTCTTCGACACCGCCACCGTGCGCGAGGCGATGGAGGGCGTCGACGACGTGTACTACTGCGTCGTCGACACCCGCGCGTGGCTGCGCGACACGGCGCCGCTGTTCCACACCAACGTCGAGGGCCTGCGCAACGTCCTCGATGTCGCCGTCACGCGGCCGCTGCGCAGGTTCATCTTCACCAGCACCTACGCGACGGTCGGCCGCAAACGTGGCCGCGTGGCGACCGAGGACGATGTGATCGCCTCGCGCGGGCTGACCCCCTACGTGCAATCCCGCGTGCAGGCCGAGGACTTGGTGATGCGCTATGTCGCGGACGCCGGCCTGCCGGCCGTCGCGATGTGCGTGTCGACGACGTACGGCGACGGGGACTGGGGCGGCACCCCGCACGGCGCCTTCATTGCGGGCGCGGTGTTCGGCAAACTGCCGTTCCTGATGAACGGCATCCAGCTGGAAGTCGTCGGCGTCGACGACGCCGCCCGGGCCATGCTGCTCGCCGCCGAGCACGGCCGCGTCGGCGAGCGATACCTGGTCTCGGAAAAGATGATGGCGCTCAACGATTCGATCCGCATCGCGGCCGACGAGGGCGGCGTCCCGCCGCCGCAACGCGCGATTTCCGTGCCGATGCTCTACACCCTGGCCGCGGCGGGCACGCTGAAGGCCAAGTTCACCGGCACGGACGCCCAACTCAGCCTCGCGTCGGTGCGGATGATGCGCGCCGAAGCCCCCGTCGACGCCGGCAAGGCCAGGCGGGAGCTGGGCTGGCAGCCACGTCCGGTCGAGGAGTCGATCCGCGAGGCGGCCCGGTTCTGGGCCGCGATGCGCGCCCCGCGAACGGCCGCGCAGCCCGAATAGGCTCGGCCGCCGGGAAGGGTTGAGCGCATGCTGGTGTTGAACTCGTGCGTCTGAGGAGGTATTACCCATGACCCACCGCGAAGTCTTGGAGCCCAACGCCGGGCACCCGATCACCGTCGAGCCCACCAAGGGGCGGGTGCAGGTTCGCATCAACGGCGAGGTCGTCGCCGACACGACGGCCGCGCTAGAGCTACGGGAAGCCACTATCCCTGCGGTGCAATACATTCCGCTCGACGATGTGGTCGCCGACCGGTTGACGCGCACCGACACCGTCACATATTGCCCGTTCAAGGGCGACGCCAGCTACTACAGCGTGACCACCTCGGCCGGGGACACCGTCGAGGACGCGATATGGACCTACGAGCAGCCGTATCCGGCCGTGGCCCAGATCGCCGGGCACGTGGCGTTCTACCCGAACAAGGCCGAAATCAGCGTTCTTCAGTAGCAGCCGGGGCTCGCCACCCCGGGAAGAGTTCTGCCGCCGAACGCGTGTCGCTGTATTCCCGCATCGACACGATCAGGCCGTCGCGCGTCTCGAAGACGCAGATGAACGGGCTGCTGTAGTGCTTGCCGTTGGCGGCGGTGCCTTCGGAATGCGCCTCGACCACCACCGTGTCGCCCTCGTTGATGCAGCGCAGCAAGTCGATTTCGATCTCGACCGCACGCTTGCGTTGGTCGACGGCGCGGCGAAAGTTGTCTCTGTCGACGCACAGGCAGGTATACAGGCTCCAGTAGGTGAAGTCGTCGCTGAGCAGCGAGAAACCTTCGTCCACATCGCCGCCCTGGCTGAGGCACTGCAGGAACATCCATGCGAGTTCGGCGTGCGGGGCGTCGAACGGAGTCACCACACGGCAATAGTGTCTTGAGAAACAGTTGCCGGTCAATAAGGACGGAAGCTAGGGAGCGTCGGTGGACGGTGTGCGGACGGTGACGTTCACCGGGGCGGTCAGCTTCGGCCATACCCTGGCGCCGTTGCGCCGGGGTCCGCGAGACCCGTGCTTCCAGATGCCGGGCGACGGCAGCATCTGGCGAACCAGCCTGCTGTCCACCGGGACTGTGACCGCGCGGCTGAGCCGCACCGCGCCTAACGCCGTTCACTGCCAGGCGTGGGGCGACGGTGCCGAGGAATTCCTCGAGCTGTTACCCGCGTCGCTGGGCGTCGACGACGACTCGTCGGATTTCGTGCCGCAGCACCCGACGGTTGCGGCCGCCCACCGGCGGGTGCCGCACTTTCGCCTGGGCCGCACCGGGCGGGTGCTCGAGGCGTTGATCCCGGCGATCATCGAGCAGCGGGTGCCCGGCGCCGACGCGTTCAAGGCCTGGCGCGTGCTGGTGTCCAAGTACGGCACGCCGGCGCCCGGTCCGGCGCCGGCCGGCATGCGGGTGTTGCCGTCGGCGCAGGCGTGGCGGGCCATCCCGTCGTGGGAGTTCCACCTGGCCAACGTCGATCCGCGGCGGGCACAGACGGTGGTCGCGTGCGCGCAGCGCGCCGCTTCGCTGGAACGGCTGGTGTCCCGCCCGGCCGAGCAGGCCCGCAAGGCGTTGATGTCGTTGCCCGGGGTGGGCGTATGGACCGCCGCCGAGACCGCGCAGCGCGCCTTCGGCGACGCCGACGCCGTTTCGGTGGGCGACTACCACATCCCGAAGATGATCGGCTGGACCCTGGCGGGCCGCCAGGGCGACGACGAGCTGATGCTCGAGTTGCTCGAGCCGATGCGGCCGCACCGGCATCGCGTGGTCCGCCTGCTGGAAGTCAGCGGGTTGGCCTACGAGCCGCGCCGGGGTGCACGACTTCCGGTACAGCAAATCCACTCGCTCTGACCAGCAAGTGTTTTCCACCGAGTCCATCGGGTACACGTCGGGACATGACTCAGTTCACGATTCCGGGATTGACCGACAAGCAGGCGGTGCGGCTTACCGAATTGCTGCAGAAGCAGCTGAGCACCTACAACGATCTGCATCTGACGCTGAAGCACGTCCACTGGAATGTGGTGGGCCCCAACTTTATTGGCGTGCACGAGATGATCGACCCGCAGGTCGACACGGTGCGTGCATATGCTGACGATGTCGCCGAACGCATTGCGGCCCTTGGTGGTTCGCCACAGGGCACTCCCGGCGCGATCATCAAGGATCGCTCCTGGGATGACTACTCCGTCGGCCGCGACACCGTGCAGGCGCATCTGGCCGCGCTGGACCTGGTCTACAACGGCGTCATCGAAGACATTCGCGAAGCCATCGACGAGACAGACGAACTCGACCAGGTGACCCAGGACCTGCTGATCGGGCAGGCCGGCAGCCTGGAGAAGTTCCAGTGGTTCGTCCGGGCGCACCTGGAGAGCGCCGGCGGGAAGCTGCAGCACGGGGGCGCGTCCACCGAGAAGGGCGCAGCCAAGACCGCGCGCAGCAAGGCGAAGTAGCCACCGAGGCTATTCGGGTGCCGCACGGCGCTCGCGCTCCGCTTGGGCGACTTCACGATTGAGGCGCTGCGCCTCGTAGATGGTCACGTTGGTGCGGGACAGTAGCAAGGCCGCGATGCCCACCGAGATGATCGCCCCCGGCACCACCGAAAATGAGCCGGTCATCTCCGCCACCATGATCATGATCGCCAGCGGAGCGCGAGCGACGCTGCCGAAGCACGTCATCATTCCGACCACGACGAAGATGCCGGGATGATGTGGCACGCCGGGCAGTTCGCATAGCTCGCCCAGCCGCCAGACCGCCGCCCCGACGAACGCGCCGATGACGATCCCGGGTCCGAACAGGCCGCCGGAACCACCGGTGCCGATCGACAGCGACGTCGCGACGATCTTGGCGACCGGCAGGACGACGACGATCCACAGCGGGATCTGCAGCAGCGCACTGCGATCGGCCGCCAGCTGGGCCCAGCCGTAGCCGCTGCTCAGTATCTGCGGGATCAGCAACCCGAGCAGCCCAACGAGGAGGCCGCCGGCCGCGGGCTTGAGCACCGGACCGCCCGGCAGCCGGCGGGTGAGCCGGACGGTGGCGTGAAAAACCCGCGCATACAGATAGCCGATCGCCGCCCCGGCCAGACCGATCACCACGAACCACAGCAGCGGCCATGCCCGCTCGAAGCGATACTCGGCGTCGATGTAGCCGAACAGCGGATCGAAGCCCAGCACGGCGCCGAGCACGGCGTAGGCGGTCCCCGACGTGATGAAACCCGGCAGCAGGCATCGGTAATCGAAGTCGTCGCGGTAGGTGATCGACGCGGCCAGCACCGCCCCGCCCAGCGGCGCGGCGAAGATCGCGCCGATGCCCGCGCCGATGCCGAGTGCCACCGCGATCCGGCCGTCCTCGTCGGAGAGGTTGAGACGTCGGGTCAGCAGCGAGCAGAAGCCCGCCGAGATCTGCGCCGTGGGGCCTTCGCGGCCGGCCGAGCCGCCCGAACCGATCGTCAGCGCGCTCGCCACCATCTTGACCAGCACGGCCCGGAACCGGATGGCGCGCGGGTCGCTGTGCACCGCCTCGATGGCCGCATCGGTGCCGTGGCCGGTCGCTTCCGGGGCGAGTCGGGCGACGAGCACCGCGGACACGAGCGCCCCGGCCGTCGTCACCAGCGGGATCACCCACGGGCGGGCGAAGCCGGTCGAGCCGCGGCTACCACCCTCGCCGACGGGCGTCGGCTGGTGATAGTCGGCCAGATATCCGAGCAGGAAATCCGCGGTGTATTTCAACGCGAGGTAGAAGACGACCGCGCCCAGGCCGGCGATGACACCGATGGTGAGGCCCAGCAGGAACCACTTGCGCAGGTAGCTCGCGTTCCTGATCGCCGCCCCGAATCGTCCGCCGGCGGCGGCGGCCGGAGCCGCCGCGGGCAAGGGCTCGTCCTCGGTCGGCTCAGTGGCGGGCACCGGGCCATCGTAGGGCATCGGGGAATAAACGGACTTTGGTCCGGTTATATGGGCAGCATCGAAAAATGGAGGTTGATATGCCTGCTATCACCGCAGACACGTTGACGCTGCCCCGGATCACCGCGGCCAGCCCCAGCGACACCGAGCGCCCGGTCCGGTCGATCACCACCGGCCCGCGCGGATACGAGGGCGAGGGATTCCCCGTCGTTCGGGCATTCGCCGGGGTCAGCGCCGCCGCCCTGGACCCGTTCGTCCACATGGACCAGATGGGCGAGGTCGACTATCAGCCCGGCGAGCCCAGGGGTACCGATTGGCACCCGCACCGCGGCTTCGAAACCGTCACCTACATGCTCGACGGCAAGTTCGCGCATCAGGATTCCCACGGCGGTGGCGGTTTGATCACCGACGGGGCCACGCAGTGGATGACGGCCGGGTCGGGCATCCTGCACATCGAGACGCCGCCCGTGGAGTTGGTCGAAAGTGGTGGGCTCTTCCACGGGATCCAGCTGTGGGTGAATCTGCCCAAGAAGGACAAGTTCGCGACGCCCCGGTATCAGGCGATCGCAGGCGGCGACGCCCGATTGTTGGCCTCCGACGACGGCGGTGCGCTGGTGCGCATCATTGCCGGCGAGATAGACGGTCATCGCGGGCCCGGCGTCACGCACACCCCAATTACGTTGGCGCACGCGACGATTGAAAATGGGGCAAGGCTCAATATTCCATGGCGGCGCGATTTCAATGCGCTGATTTATTTGCTGTCCGGAAGCGGTTATGTCGGTCCGGTCGGCCATCCGATTCACGCAGGTCAGCTGGCGGTGTTGGGGCCGGGGGATCGAATCACCGTGGGCGCGGAACCTGCCCAGGATTCGTCGTCGACTACGGCAATTGAGGTGTTGTTTTTGGGCGGCCAACCGATTCGCGAGCCGGTATTCCACTACGGGCCTTTCGTGATGAACTCGCGCGCGGAATTGATCGAGGCGTTGGAGGACTACCAGGCCGGAAAATTCGGCAATATTCCGCCGAATGCGTTAATGCCACATCGCGGCGTGGCACAATCCGCTAGTGCCATCAACGGGGAGGCGCAGGCCGGGGCGCCCACCGGCCGCGAAAGCAGATGAGACGCGCAAGAGGATCTTGCGCGCGGCTCGTCTTGTCTTCAGCGAGCGCGGCTACGAGGGAGCGACGTTTCAGGCCATCGCCGTGCGCGCCGACCTGACCCGTCCGGCCATCAACCACTACTTCTCCAGCAAGCGGGTGCTGTACAAGGAAGCGCTGACCCAGACCGCCGAACTCATCTTCGGCTCGGGCATCGCGCAGGCGGACCGCGAACCATCGCTGTTGCCGCGGCTGACCGGATTCATCTCCGCCGCGGTTGCGGTGAATCGCGAGTATCCGTCGGCGTCGGCGTTTTTGATGGGCTCCATCCTGGAAACCCAGCGGCACCCGGAATTGAATCAAGCCGAAAACGATGCGGTGCTGATTTGCCGCGACTTTTTGACCCGGGTCGTCAACGCCGCGATCGAGGACGGTGAGCTCGATCCCGCCATCGACGCCAACGCGCTGATCGAGACCCTGCTGGTGGTGATGTGCGGGGCGGGGTTCTATGCCGGGTTTGTGCACAGCTACCCGGAGTTTCAGCCCATCACCGACATGCTCGGGCAGCTGCTGGACGGCGCGCTGCTGGGGTCTAAGGACTGATCCGGCCGCTTACCCGGGGCAGTGAGATCGGGCACAAAGCGTATAGGCTAACTAACTTATTCGGGTAGCATGGCCGGGAAATGTCTGATGTCGGCGGCACCTCTTCGTCCGCGTCCTCGCTGCGTGCCGAGGGCGATTCCTGGGCCATCACCGAGCTCGTCGGCGCGACCGCGTTGGGCGTCGCCGCCTCGCGCGCCGCGGAGACCGCAGGCCGCAACCCGCTGATCCGCGACGAGTTCGCCCGCACCTTGGTGTCGTCGGCCGGACCGGCGTGGGCGCGGCTGACCGACCCCGACCTCGCCTGGCTGGACGGCGACGCGGCGGGCCAGCGCGCACATCGCCTCGGCATCGACTACCAGGCCGTGCGCACCCACTACTTCGACGAGTACTTCGCCGGCGCCGTCGGCGACGGGCTCCGGCAGGTCGTGATCCTGGCCGCCGGGCTGGACTCGCGCTCCTACCGCCTCGACTGGCCCGCCGATACCGCGGTCTACGAGGTCGACCAGCCGCAGGTGCTGGACTACAAGTCCAAGATCCTGGAATCGCACGTGCCCACCGCCAGCCGGCGTCCGGTCGCGGTGGACCTGCGCGACGACTGGCCGGCCGCGCTGGCGGCCGCCGGATTCGATCGCGCCCAGCCCACGGCGTGGCTCGCCGAGGGCCTGCTGCCCTACCTGCCGAGTGATGCCCAGGACCGGCTGTTCGAGATGTTCACCGCGCTGAGCGCCCCCGGCAGCCAGGTCGCCATCGAGATGTTCGGCCTGAACTCCCGCAGCAACACCAGCCGCTGGCAGCGGATGCGCGACCGCCTCGGCCTGGACGTCAACGTCGAGGCGCTGACCTTCCACGAGCCCGACCGCTCCGATGCCGCCGAGTGGCTGGGGAGCCACGGCTGGCAGGTGCGCGCGGTGAGCAACCGCGACGAGATGGCCCGGCTGGGCCGCGCGGTACCCGAAGACCTGGCCGACGATGCCGTCCGCAGCACCCTGCTGCGCGCGCGTTTCGCCGGACCGAAGCACTGACCCACCGAACAGACCGGAGCACGCGATGAGTTCACTGCGCACACACGACGACACCTGGGACATCAAGAGCAGCGTCGGCAGCACGGCCGTCATGGTGGCCGCCGCCCGGGCCTTCGAAACCGAGCAGCCCGACGCGCTGATCCGCGACCCCTACGCCCGGCTGCTGGTCAACAACGCCGGCGCCGACGTCCTGTGGGAGGCCATGCTCGACCCCGAGGTCGTGGCCAAGATCGAGGCCATCGACGAGGAATCCGCCGCTCGCATGCAGCACATGCGCGGCTACCAGGCGGTGCGGACCCACTTCTTCGACTCCTACTTCGCCGATGCCGTCGCCGCCGGGATCCGGCAGGTGGTGATCCTGGCATCGGGGCTGGACTCGCGGGCGTACCGGCTGGACTGGCCGACCGGCACCACGGTCTACGAGATCGACCAGCCGCAGGTGCTGGACTACAAATCCACCACGCTCGCCGACAGCGGTGCCACGCCGTCCGCCGACCGTCGCGAGGTGGCGATCGACCTGCGTGAGGACTGGCCCGCCGCGCTGCGCGCCGCCGGCTTCGACCCGGCCAAGCCGACCGCCTGGCTGGCCGAAGGACTGCTGATGTACCTGCCCGCCGAGGCCCAGGACAAGCTGTTCACCCAGATCGGCGAGCTGAGCTCCGCGGGCAGCCGCGTCTCCGCCGAAACCGCGCCCATGCACGCCGAGGAGCGGCGCCAGCAGATGCGGGAACGGTTCAAGAAGGTGGCCGACGAGCTCGGCCTGGAGGAGACCGTCGACGTCGGCGAGCTGATGTATCGCGACGAGCACCGCGCGAACGTCGCCGACTGGCTCAACGAGCACGGCTGGCGCGCCTCCGCGCAGAACGCGATCGACGAGATGCACCGCCTGGGCCGCCGGGTCCAGAGCGTCGAGCTGGACGACGACAAGGACGCGTTCTCGGACTTCGTGATCGCCGAGAAGTTGTAATGCCCCGGTCGGCGGACGACTCCTGGGACATCGCCACCAGCGTCGGCGCGACCGCGGTGATGGTCGCCCTGGCCCGTGCCGCCGAGACGGCCAGCGCCGAGCCCCTCATCCGCGACCAGTTCGCCGAGCCCCTGGTGTCGACGCCGGAGCTGGCTGGGGTTCGCGAGCAGGTGACCGCGTGGTGGGCTGGTGACCCGGACGAGGACTCCGACGACGCGCCGGACCCCAAGCACATGATCAATTACCAGGCGGTGCGCACCCACTTCTTCGATGCGTTCTTCGCCGCCGCCGCCGATTCCGGAGTTCGGCAGGTGGTGATCCTCGCCGCCGGCCTGGACTCGCGCGCCTACCGGCTGGACTGGCCGGCAGGCACCGCCGTCTACGAGATCGACCTGCCCAAGGTGCTGGAGTACAAATCCGAGACGCTGGCCGCTCACGGCGCCACGCCCACCGCCGACCGCCGGCCGGTGCCCGTCGACCTGCGGCACGACTGGCCCAAGGCGTTGCGCGACGCGGGCTTCGACACCGGCCAGCCGACCGCGTGGCTCGCCGAGGGGCTGCTGCCGTTCCTGCCCGCGGCGGCGCAGGAGGCCCTGTTCTCTTCGATCGACGCGCTGAGCGGACCTGGCAGCCGGGTGGCCGTCGAGAACTTCGGGGTCGACGCCGAGAAGCGCCGCGAGGCCGAGGAGCGATGGCAGGTACGGCGCGCCAAGCGCGAGGCGCGCGGCCAGGACACCTCCTTCAACCCGTTCGACCTGTGGTTCTCCGACGAGGGCCGGCCCGAATGCGCGGGCTGGTTCGCCGCCCACGGCTGGACCACCGACACCGTCACCGCCCTGGACGAGGGGCAGCGGCTGGGCCGGGCGCCGCACCCCGACCAGGCGCCGTTTACTAACAGCTTCGTCACGGCCACCAAGCCCTGACCACCGGCGGATCCGCCGTCGGCTCGCGGCTGCGGTTCCCGCGATTTCGCCAGGTCGTCCGGGACAATGTTCAGTCATCATGGGCGACGGTGGAGCTGAGCACGCGCGCGGCTGGACGCTGAGAAAAGGCCGGCTCGTCGCCGCCGTCGCCTCCGCGTCGGTCATGGCCCTCACCGGCATGGGGTGGACGGGTTACCACACGGCCCTGGGCAAGATCATCATCTCGCACGCGCTGCCGAACGCGTCGACGTCGCTGAACGGCGATCAGAACATCCTGCTGATGGGCCTGGACAGCCGGCTGGACCAGAACGGCAAGCCGCTGCCCCAGGAAATCTACGACGCCCTGCACGCCGGCGACGAGAGCTCCGGCGGCTACAACGCGAATGTGCTTATCGTCGTTCACATTTCGGACGGCGACGGGCCAGTCACGGCGGTCTCCATCCCCCGCGACGACTACGCCGAGTTGCCGGGCTGCCCGGGGTCGGTGTGCACGGGCAAGATCAAGCAGGCCTACGGGCTGGCCTACCAGCAGTCGCTGAATGCGCAGGCGTCCGGCAATGCCGGCGGCGCGGGCGCCAACGATCTGGCGGCGCGCGAGCAGACCGCCCGCGAGGCCGGCCGCAAGGCCGAAATCAGTGCCGTCAACGAATTCCTCGGCGTCTCGATCGACCACTTCGTCGAGATCACGCTGGGCGCCTTCTTCCAGATCGCCAAGGCCGTCGAGCCAATCACCGTGTGCCTCAGCGGCGATACGAAGGACAGCTACTCGGGTGCGGACTTCCACCAAGGCGTTCAGCGGATCGACGCGGCCGACGCGATGGCGTTCGTGCGGCAGCGCCGCGACGAGAACGACGGCTCCTTCACCGATTTCGACCGGACCCGGCGGCAGCAGGCGTTCCTGGTGTCGTTGGTCAAGGCCGCGCGCAGCGGCGGCGCGTTGTCCAGCGTCAGCGGGCTGCGCAAGCTGCTGCAGGTCGCCCGCGACAACGTCGCCGTCGACTCCGGGCTGGATCTCATGGAGCTCGCGTCGCGGGCGTCGAAGCTGACCGACCGGCCGCTGTCGCTCTACACCCTGCCCATCTCGGGCTTCGGCAAGGATCCGAACGGATCCGACATCAACCTCGTCGACCTCCCGACCATCCGGCGCATCGTGCACGAACGCTTCGACTCCGACCCACCGGCCGCGGTCGATGCCGGCCCGTCGGCCACCCCGACACCGCCTCCCGTGTTGGACAAACCGGCGATCCTCGACGTCGTCAACGCCACCAGCCGCGACGGCCTGGCCGCCGCGGTCGAGGAGTCCTTCGCCGCGCGCGGCTTCACCCGCGGCAGCGCCACGACCGCCGCGGTCCCGGCCGACGACACCGCCGTCGAATACGGGCCAGGCGCCGACCAGGGCGCGCAGCTGCTGGCCGATCAGCTGCACGTGGCGGCGACCGCCAACAGCGCCGTGCCCGCCGGTACCGTGCGGCTGACCGTGGGAACGCGCTTCCCCGCGGGTGACTACCTCACCCATCCGGGTGCTGCGGTCCAGACGCAGCAGTCCGGGGAGGTCAGCACCGTGGCGGCCACGGGCAGCGGCGATCGCTCCCCGGCGCCGACCGACCTCAGCCAGATGACGGGGACAAATGTCCCCTGCGTCAAGTAATCAGCGGAGGCCAGCGCCGCAAGAGCAGCGCCCTTACCGCCCTCCCAACCGGATGGTTAGGATCGCGAGTATCACCCGTTGAGTGTCTGCGTGCCGAACACTGGGCACCCCGGGATGGTGCACAAGGGAAGGACAACGATGACCACCGAATCGGTTGCACCAAAGACCTCCGCGGCCAATGGGGCGGCTGCGCCGGCCGACGTCCCGGCGACGGTCGCCCGGCTCCGCCAAACCTTCGCCACCGGGCGCACCCGCGACGTCGAGTGGCGCAAGCAGCAGCTGTTGCAGATGGCCAAGCTGATGGAAGAGAACGAGGGCGCCATCGCGTCCGCCCTCGCCGAAGACCTGGACCGCAGCCCGTTCGAGGCCTTCATCGCCGACATCGCGACGACGGTCGGCGAGGCGAAGTTCGCGGCCAAGAAGGTTCGCAAGTGGACGAAGCGCCGCTACCAATTGCTCGAGATGCCGCAGCTGCCCGGCCGCGGCTGGATCGAGTACGAGCCCTACGGCACGGTGCTGATCATCGGCGCGTGGAACTACCCGTTCTACCTGACCCTGGGCCCGGCGGTCGGCGCGATCGCCGCGGGTAACGCCGTCATCCTCAAGCCGTCGGAGATCGCCGCGGCGTCCGCGCACCTGATGGCCGAGCTGGTGCCGCGCTACCTCGACAACGACGCGATCGCCGTGGTCGAGGGCGACGGCGCGACCAGCCAGGAACTCATCGCGCAGGGCCTGGACCGCCTGTTGTTCACCGGCGGCACCGAGATCGGCCGCAAGGTGTACGAGGGCGCGGCCCCGCACCTGACCCCGTGCACGCTGGAGCTCGGCGGCAAGAGCCCGGTGATCGTGGCGGCCGACGCCGACGTGGATGTGGCGGCCAAGCGCATCGCCTGGATGAAACTGCTGAACGCCGGGCAGACCTGCGTCGCGCCCGATTATGTGTTGGCGGACGCCAGCATTCGCGACGAGCTGGTCAGCAAGATCGGCGCCGCCGTCAAGAAGTTCACCGCGGACAAGCCCGACGGCATGCGGATCGTCAACCAGCGACAGTTCGACCGGATCAGCAGCTACCTGACCGGCGGGGACGGCAACGTCGTCGTCGGCGGCAAGTGCGACGCGTCGACCCTGCGCATCCAGCCCGCCGTCGTGGTCGACCCCGACCCGGACGGTCCGCTGATGCAGAACGAGATCTTCGGGCCGGTACTGCCGGTCATCACCGTCCAAAACCTGGACGAGGCAATACGTTTCGTCAACTCGCGCGCCAAGCCGCTGTCGGCGTACCTGTTCACCAAGACGCGCGATACCCGCGAGCGGGTGATCAGGGAGGTGCCCGCCGGCGGCATGCTGGTCAACCACCTCGCCTTCCAGGTGTCGACGGCCAAGCTGCCCTTCGGCGGCGTCGGCGCGTCGGGCATGGGCGCCTACCACGGCAAGTTCGGCTTCGAGGAGTTCAGCCACCGCAAGTCGGTGCTGACCAAGCCGACCCGCCCCGACCTGTCCAGCTTCATCTACCCGCCCTACACCGACCGCGCCATGAAGATGGCCCGCCGGATGTTCTAGGGATTGCTTTTCGCACCAAATCACTTGCTAGACCCAACTTTTCACATCTGAGAGGAACCTTATGCCCGGAGTGCAGGATCGCGTCATCGTCGTCACCGGAGCCGGCGGGGGACTGGGGCGCGAATACGCCCTGGCCCTGGCCAAAGAGGGCGCCAGCGTCATCGTCAATGACCTCGGTGGATCCCGCGACGGCACCGGCGCCGGCCACAACATGGCCGACGACGTGGTCAAGGAGATCAAGGACGCCGGTGGCCGGGCGGCCGCCAACTACGACAGCGTCGCCGAGCCCGACGGCGCCGAGAACATCATCAAGACCGCGCTCGACGAGTTCGGTGCGATCCACGGCGTGGTGAGCAACGCGGGGATCCTGCGCGACGGCACCTTCCACAAGATGACGTTCGAGAACTGGGACGCCGTGCTCAAGGTGCACCTGTACGGCGGATACAACGTCATCCGCGCCGCGTGGCCGCACTTCCGCGAGCAGAGCTACGGCCGCGTGGTCGTCGCCACCTCCACCAGCGGCCTGTTCGGTAACTTCGGCCAGACCAACTACGGCGCGGCCAAGCTCGGGCTTGTCGGCCTGATCAACAGCCTCGCGCTGGAAGGCGCCAAGTACAACATCCACGCGAACGCGGTCGCCCCGATCGCGGCCACCCGGATGACCGAGGACATCCTGCCCAAGGAAGTCCTGGAGAAGCTCACCCCGGAGTATGTCGCCCCGGTGGTGGCCTACCTGTGCACCGAGGAAAACCCCAACAGCGCTTCGGTTTTCGTTGTCGGCGGCGGCAAGGTGCAGCGCGTCGCGCTGTTCCAGACCGACGGCGTCACCTTCGACACGCCGCCGACGGTGGACGACGTCGCCGGGCAGTGGGACGAGATCACCGACCTGTCCAAGGCGAAGAAGGCCGACTTCAAGCTGGGGTAGCGCCTCAGGACAGCAGCTCTGCGCGGAGCCGGTCCACCTCTGATTCGGTGACACCGGCCTCGCGCAGATAGGCGTTCAGCGAGCCGAACTCCGCATCGATGGTCTGACGCGCGGCGTCCAGATACTCCGGGCGCACGCCGAGGACACCGTCGGCCAGCCGGGCCTTGGTGAAAGTGACGACCTCCGGGGTCAATTCGACGTCCGAGCGCTTGTGGATCATCTCGTAGATGTGCTCGCGCAGCTGCGGTACCGCGGCGTTGCTGCGCAGGTAGTCGGCGACGATGGTGTCGCGGTCGACGTCGAGCACTTCCAGCACCGTGGCGATCACGAAGCCCGTGCGGTCCTTGCCCGCGAAACAGTGCGTGAGCACCGAACGTCCGGCAGCCAGCATCGAAAAGACTTGCCGCACAGCGCGTTGCGCCCCGTTGCGCGTCGGGAACTGCCGGTACTCGTCGACCATGTGCCGGATGGCGGCCTCGTTGACCTCTTCGTCGGACTGGTCGGACTCGCCCTCGAACAGCCGCCGGAACGCGGTCTCGTGCGGGGCGTCGTCCTCGGTTTGCTCGTCGTCGCCGAGATCGGGCAGCGGCAGCCGGTGGATCTCGATGCCGTCGGGCACCAGACCCGGACCACGTTTAGCGACTTCCTGGTTCGCGCGCAGGTCGGCGACGTCGGTGATGCCCAACGCGCGCAGCGTGTCCCGGCCCACGTCGTCGAGCCGGCTCAGCTCACCGGACCGAAACAGCCGCCCGGGCCGCAGCCCCGGCGTGCCGTCGGCGACATCGCGAAAGTTCCACGCCCCGGACAGTTCTCGCACTGCCTCGGTCATTCTCCGGTGACCGCCGAAGCGAAGGCCGACTGTTCGCGGCCGAGCTCGGTGCGCGCGACGGTCCGCATGTGCACCTCGTCGGGGCCGTCGAAGATCCGCATGGCGCGGTGCCAGCCGTACAGGCGGGACAGCACCGTGTCGTCGCTGACGCCGGCGGCGCCGTGCACCTGGATCGCGCGGTCGATGACGTCGCAGGCGATCTGCGGTGCCACCGCCTTGATCTGGGAGACCAGCAGGTGCGCGGCCTTGTTGCCGTGCTGGTCGATCGTCCACGCCGCCTTCTCGCAGAGCAGCCGGGCCTGGTCGATCTCGTTGCGGGACTTGGCAACTGCCTGCTGCACCAGACCCTGCTCGGCCAGCGGCCTGCCGAAGGCGATGCGGTTGTTGGCGCGGTGCACCATCAGCGCCAGCGCGCGTTCGGCGCCGCCGAGGGCGCGCATGCAGTGGTGGATGCGGCCCGGCCCGAGCCGGGCCTGGGCGATCGCGAAGCCGCCGCCCTCCTCGCCGAGCAGGTTGGTCACCGGCACCCGGACGTTGTCGTAGACGATCTCGCAGTGCCCGTGCTGGTCCTGCCAGCCGAACACCGGAGTGGAGCGCAGCACGTTGACGCCGGGGGTGTCCATCGGCACCAGCACCATCGACTGCTGCTGGTGGCTGGCCGCGTCGGGGTTGGTGCGGCCCATCACGATCAGGATCTTGCAGCGCGGGTCGGCCGCGCCCGAGGTCCACCACTTGCGGCCGTTGATGACGTAGTCGCCGCCGTCGCGCACGATGGCCGTCTGGATGTTGCGGGCGTCGCTGCTGGCGACGGCGGGCTCGGTCATCGAGAAGGCGCTGCGAATCTCGCCGGCCAGCAACGGCTCCAGCCACTGCTTGCGCTGCTCCTCGGTGGCGAACAGGTGCAGGGTCTCCATGTTCCCGGTGTCGGGCGCCGCGCAGTTGACCGCCTCGGGGGCGAGCTCGAGGCTCCACCCCGTCAGCTCGGCCAGCGGGGCGTATTCCAGGTTGGTCAAACCCGACTCGGCCGGCAGGAACAGGTTCCACAGGCCGCGCTCTCTGGCTTTGGCTTTGAGTTCCTCGATGACGGGAGGAACGGTGTGATCGTTTTGGCCGGCCTCGTGGCGGTAGCTGTCGTAGGCGGCCTCAGCCGGAAAGACAAACTCAGTCATGAAGTCGGACAACCGCTTGTGGTAGTCGGTGGCCTTAGCCGACATCGCGAAGTCCATGACCGTCACGATAGGACACCGGCAATTGGACACCGCGAGCAGACGCAGAATCGCATGCCGGAGCAGGGATTCGTGCGATTCTGCGTCTGCTCGCGGTAGATATGGACCATGAGCGACGCCGAATCCCGTCCCCCGTTCCCTCCGTTCACTCTCGACACAGCAGTACAGAAGGTGCAGGCCGCCGAGGACGCCTGGAACACCCGCGATCCGGAGAAGGTCAGCCTGGCGTACACACCGGACTCGCAGTGGCGCAACCGTGGCGAACACGTCGTCGGCCGGGACCAGATCGTCGCGTTCCTGACCCGCAAGTGGCAGCGCGAACTGGACTATTCGCTGCGCAAGTGCCTGTGGGACTTCCACGACAACCGGATCGCGGTGCGGTTCCAGTACGAGTGCCACGACGACAGCGGGCAGTGGTATCGCAGCTACGGCAACGAACTGTGGGAATTCTCGCCTTCGGGTTTAATGGCGCGCCGCGAGGCCAGTATCAACGATGTGCTCATCGACGAATCGGAGCGGCGCCACTTCGGGCCCCGGCCGGCGGCGGAGCACGGCCAAGACATTCCGCTGTGGTAGCTGCCGCTAGGGTGTTCAACTCAACGACGTTCGCAACAAAGCAGCTGAGCTAAGGAAAGTAGATGTACGCGCCATGACAGATGCGCAGACGACGATCGGTGTGGTTGCCGAGTCCGGGGCCGATGAGCGGCGCGTCGCGCTGGTACCCAAGGCCGTCGCAGCGCTGGCGAGCAGCGGCGTGGCGGTGGTGGTCGAGGCTGGCGCGGGCGCGCGGGCGCTGCTTCCCGACGAGCTCTACACCCAGGCCGGCGCCACCATCGGCGACGCGTGGGCCGCCGACGTCGTTGTCAAGGTCGCGCCGCCGACCGCCGACGAGGTGGGCAAGCTGCGCAGCGGCCAGACCCTGATCGGCTTCCTGGCGCCCCGCAATGCCGAGAACTCGATCGGTGCGCTGAAGTCCGCCGGTGTGCAGGCGTTCGCGCTCGAGGCCATCCCGCGCATCTCGCGGGCCCAGGCCATGGACGCGCTGTCGTCGCAGGGCAACGTCTCGGGCTACAAGGCCGTGCTGCTGGCGGCGTCGGAGTCGACGCGGTTCTTCCCGATGCTGACGACGGCGGCCGGAACGGTGAAGCCGGCGACGGTGCTGGTGCTCGGCGTGGGTGTGGCGGGGCTGCAGGCGCTCGCGACGGCCAAGCGGCTGGGCGCGCGCACCACCGGATACGACGTCCGTCCCGAGGTCGCCGACCAGGTGCGGTCGGTCGGCGCGCAGTGGCTGGACGTCGGCATCGACGCCGCCGGCGAGGGCGGCTACGCCCGCGAGCTCACCGACGAGGAGCGGGCGCAGCAGCAGCAGGCATTGGAAAAGGCGATCAGCGGATTCGACATCGTGATCACCACGGCGTTGGTGCCGGGCCGGCCCGCGCCGCGCCTGGTGACCGCCGCCGCGGTCGAGGCGATGAAGCCCGGCAGCGTCGTGGTCGACCTGGCCGGGGAGACCGGCGGCAACTGCGAGCTCACCGAGCCGGGGCAGACGGTCGTCAAGCACGACGTCACGATCGCCTCGCCGCTGAACCTGCCGGCGACCATGCCCGAGCACGCCAGCGAGCTGTACAGCAAGAACATCACCGCGCTTCTCGACCTGCTGATCAAAGACGGCGCATTGGCGCCGGACTTTGACGACGAGGTCATCGCGGACTCATGCGTTACCCGGGAGGTCTCCTAGATGTACGACGAACTATTGGCCAACCTCGCGATCCTGGTGCTGTCCGGGTTCGTCGGGTTCGCGGTGATCTCCAAGGTGCCCAACACGCTGCACACGCCGCTGATGTCGGGCACCAACGCCATCCACGGCATCGTGGTGCTCGGCGCGCTGGTGGTGTTCGGCGAGGTGGAGCACCCGTCGCTGGCGGTGCAGATCATCCTGTTCGTCGCTGTGGTGTTCGGAACGCTGAACGTCATCGGCGGCTTCATCGTCACCGACCGGATGCTGGGCATGTTCAAGGGCAAGAAGAAGCCCGTCAAGACCGAGGAGCCGGCCGCCAAATGAACTACCTGGTCACCGTCCTCTACATCATCTCGTTTGCGCTCTTCATCTATGGCCTGATGGGCCTGACCGGGCCCAAGACCGCGGTGCGGGGCAACCTGATCGCCGCCGTCGGTATGGCCCTGGCGGTGGCGGCGACGTTCATCAAGATCCGGCACACCGAGTCGTGGGTGCTGATCATCGCCGGCCTGGTCGTCGGCATCCTGCTCGGCGTTCCGCCGGCACGGATGACCAAGATGACCGCCATGCCGCAGCTGGTGGCGTTCTTCAACGGCGTCGGCGGCGGCACGGTCGCGCTGATCGCGCTCGCGGAATTCATTGAGACCAACGGCTTTTCGGCCTTCCAGCACGGCGAATCGCCGACGGTGCACATCGTGGTGGCGTCGTTGTTCGCCGCGATCATCGGCTCGATCTCGTTCTGGGGATCGATCATCGCGTTCGGCAAGCTGCAGGAGATCATCTCCAGCTCGCCGATCGGGTTCGGCAAACTGCAGCAGCCGATCAACCTGCTGCTGCTGATCGCCGCGGTCGCGGCCGCGGTCGTCGTCGGCGTGCACTCCCATCCGGGCACCGGCGGAGCGTCGCTGTGGTACATGATCGGGCTGCTGGCCGCCGCGGGCGTGCTGGGTCTGATGGTGGTGCTGCCCATCGGTGGCGCCGACATGCCGGTGGTCATCTCGCTGCTGAACGCGATGACCGGATTGTCAGCCGCCGCAGCGGGTCTCGCGCTGAACAACACCGCGATGATCGTCGCAGGCATGATCGTCGGTGCCTCGGGTTCGATCCTGACCAACCTGATGGCCAAGGCGATGAACCGCTCGATCCCGGCGATCGTGGCCGGTGGTTTCGGCGGCGGCGGGGTCGCGCCGGCCGGCGGCGACGGCGGCGACAAGACCGTCAAGGCCACCTCGGCGGCCGACGCTGCGATCCAGATGGCCTACGCCAACCAGGTGATCGTGGTGCCGGGTTACGGCCTGGCCGTCGCGCAGGCCCAGCACGCTGTCAAGGACATGGCCGCGCTGTTGGAGGCAAAGGGCGTGGAGGTCAAGTACGCGATCCACCCGGTCGCCGGCCGGATGCCCGGGCACATGAACGTGTTGCTGGCCGAGGCCGAGGTCGACTACGACGCCATGAAGGACATGGACGACATCAACGACGAGTTCGCGCGCACTGACGTCGCGATCGTCATCGGGGCCAACGACGTCACCAATCCGGCGGCCCGCAACGACGCGTCCAGCCCGATCTACGGCATGCCGATCCTCAACGTGGACAAGGCCAAGTCGGTGATCGTGTTGAAGCGGTCGATGAACTCCGGCTTCGCCGGGATCGACAACCCGCTGTTCTACGGCGAGGGCACCAGCATGCTGTTCGGCGATGCGAAGAAGTCGGTGACCGCGGTCGCCGAGGAGCTCAAGGCCCTCTAACCCGCATTGCGCGGCAGCGCCGCGACGACGGGACCGATCCACACGCCGACCAGCCGGCGTAGTTCGGTCGCGCCACCGGTCGGCGGCGACAGGATGAACGACTGCAGGGTGCGCAGCACGATCTGCACGATGTCCTCGATCGCGGCGGGGGTGAACGGCGACCAGTCGACGGCGAGGCGGTCCAAGATCGAGCGGCCCAGCACGCGGGCGGTGTCGTTGGTGACGGTGACCTGTTCGGCGACGGCCGCGCTGCGCGACGTCCGCAACAAGAGGCCGATGTAGGGGTCTTTGGGCAGGCGCTCCAGCGTCAGGCAGATGCCCTCGATCAGCGCCGCCGCCGGGTCGGTCATGCCGTGCAGCGCCGTCGCCAGGTGGTCCATGAAGTCGGCGGTCGCGTCCAGGGCGGTTGCCTGCAGCAGTTCGTCGGTCGAGGCGAAGTAGTGGTAGATCGTCTGGCGCGTCACGCTCAGCGTGCGTGCGACGTCGGCCAGCGTGATCTGGTCGCCGCGCTCGTCGATGGTCTTGCGGGTGGCCGACAGGATGCGGGCCGCCGCCTCCTCATCGCTGGCAGGCACGCTGCCACCCCATCCGCGGGTCCGCACACGGCGACGATAGCCGACGCGTGCGCCTCCGACGCCGGTCATACGCCTTGAAATCATCTGTATGATCGATGCAAGGTGTGAAGGAGACCACATGAACACGACGACGTGTCCGTTCGGCGAGAATTTCGATTTCACCGACCCCGACGTATTGCTGGCCGGTCTTCCGGTCACCCAATTCGCCGAGCTGCGCCGCACGGCGCCGCTCTGGTGGAACGCGCAGCCCGAGTCGATCTTCGACGACGGCGGCTACTGGGTGGTGAGCCGCCACGACGACGTCAAGGCCGTCTCCCGGGACGGCGACCTGTGGTCGACCAACCGCAAGGGCGCGGTCATGCGCCTTCCCGAAGGGGTCACCGCCGAGCAGCTGGAGCTGACGAAGGCCCTGTTGATCAACCACGACGCACCCGAACACACCCGGCTGCGCAAGCTGGTGTCGCGGCTGTTCACCCCGCGCGCGATCACCCAGCTCGAAGAGAAGCTGGCCCGGGCGGCGAAGGAGATCGTGCGCACCGCCGCGCTCAAGGGAGACGGCGACTTCGTCGGCGACATCGCGATGAACCTGCCCCTGCTGGCGATCGCCGACCTGATCGGCGTCCCGGAGGCCGATCGCGCGCAGCTGTTCGACTGGACCAACGCGATCATGAACACCGACGATCCCGACTTCGACAGCGATCCCACGACCGCCAACGCCGAGCTGATGGCCTACGCCTACAACATGGCCGACGAGCGGCGCCGCTGCCCGGCCGACGACATCGTCACGCGGCTGATCCATGCCGACATCGACGGGGACGCGCTGGGTGACGTCGAATTCGCGTTCTTCGTCATCCTGCTGGCCGTGGCCGGCAACGAGACCACGCGCAACGCGATGACGCACGGGATGAACGCATTCCTGGACAACCCCGAGCAGTGGGAGCTGTTCAAGCGCGAACGACCGGCCACCGCGGTCGACGAGATCATCCGCTGGGCCAGCCCCGTGCATTGCTTCCAGCGCACCGCCCTGACCGACGTCGAACTAGGCGGTGTCACCGTCCGGGAGGGACAGCGGGTGGGGCTGTTCTACAGCTCGGCGAACTTCGACGAGGACGTCTTCGAGAACCCGTTCGAATTCAATATTCTGCGAAACCCCAACCCGCACTTGAGCTTTGGCGGCAACGGGGTGCACTACTGCATCGGCGCCAATTTGGCCCGGATGGAAATCAAGTTGATCTTCGACGAACTGGCCGAGCAGCTGCCCGACATCACCAAGCTCGCTGAACCGCAGCGACTCCGCTCGGGCTGGATCAACGGAGTGAAGCGCCTCGACGTCGCCTACCGCGCTGGATAGGCGGATGGCCCGTTAGACGGGCGGGTAGGCCGGCGGCGGGTAACCGTGGCCGTCCTCGACCCCGCGCAGGCCCCAGGTCAGGTACCGCATGAAGAACTCGATCTCGTCACTGCCGTCGTAGTCCGGATTCGGGTCCATCAGCGCCACCTATCCCCTTGTCGTCCCCTCGCGAAGGTCGAATATCGAGTCTAGTCCCATCCGTACCGGTGCGACAGGCGGCGATGGTCTTAAACTGTCCAACCAGTTAGTTGGTACTTTGCCTTATCCGGGCAGCACCGGACCGTATCCGGACCCGCGGGCAGCGACGATAGCGAGTAGAGATGTCATCCGACAGCATCACCCCCAACGGGTTGACGCGCCGCGAGGAGTTGCTGGCTGTCGCCACCAAACTGTTCGCCGCGCGCGGCTACCACGGCACCCGGATGGACGACGTCGCCGACGTGATCGGCCTGAACAAGGCCACCGTCTACCACTACTACGCGAGCAAGTCGCTGATCTTGTTCGACATCTACCGGCAGGCCGCCGAGGGCACGCTGGCCGCCGTGCACGACGACCCGTCATGGACGGCGCGCGAGGCGCTCTACCAGTACACCGTCCGGCTGCTGATGGGCATCGCCACCGATCCCGAGCGGGCCGCCGTGTACTTCCAGGAGCAGCCGTATATCACCGAGTGGTTCACCAGCGAGCAGGTCGCCGAGGTCCGGGAGAAGGAAGCGCAGGTCTATCACCACGTGCACGGCCTGATCGACCGCGGGATCGCCAACGGTGAGTTCTACGAGTGCGACTCGCATGTGCTGGCGCTGGGGTATATCGGCATGACGCTGGGCAGCTACCGCTGGTTGCGGCCGAGCGGCCGACGGTCGGCCAAGGAGATCGCCGCAGAGTTCAGCACCGCCCTGCTGCGCGGGCTGATCCGCGACGAGGCGGTCCGCACCACCTCTCCGCTCGGACCGTAGGTTTTGTGGCGAGATTTCCGGCCATGGTCGTGGAATCCCGTCTGGGACGGCCCTGACGGCAATCTCGTCGGCACCGGGGAAGCGTCCTCCGATAGCTCATCGCGGCGAATGTCCGCTAACCCTGTGCATTACGCGGCTGAGCGGTTGATAAATGAGGTTGCTAAAGGCATTAATTGCGCCGATTCGACGCCGCGTGAATAATCATGAGAATGGTAGATACGTAAATATGCGGACACTGAATTGTGCACTTACGTGAATGTGCATGTCAGTAGATACGCATCGTTGACGGCCTCTGAGCTGCATATATGTTGCGGTTGTCTTCTTCGTAGAGGGAGTCGCGCGGGTTTCGCAGTCCCAGGGAATGTCCAGCCTTTATCCAGTGCATTGCGCAGAATCCGTCGCTAGCGTCGAATTTGTCAGTTGAAAACATTTGATGAAAAAGGAGCAACCGATTATGTCGATTTCACTGCCTTCGGTCCGCACCGCTGTCGTCGGCGCGGTGGGTGCCGGCGTACTGGGCGGCACCATGCTGTTCGCGGCCACCGCCGTCGCCAACGCCGAGACGACTTCTCCCGCGCCGACGCCCGCGGTCGCCCCGGCGGATTCGGCGCACGTCAACCTCGCGTCGATCTGGCACCACGACCCGCACCACCGCCACGACCTGCACCACTCGGTGAACATCTTGTAAGTCCGAAGGCGCAGCGCTCCCGCACCGCGGTTCATGCCGATCTGACACAGTCAGGTCGGCATGAATCCGTTTGAAGCTCGGCCCGTAGGCACGTCAAAACTTATGGACTAGTGTCTAGAAAAGTTGTCGGAGGGCTCAAGGGACGGAGACTGTCGTGGCTATCCGTGTCGCGCACGTCGGTACCGGAAATGTCGGCGGACTGGCTCTGGCCGAACTGATCGCCAACCCGCAGTTCGAACTCACCGGCGTGTGCGTGTCCACGCCAGAGAAGGTGGGCAAGGACGCGGGCGAGTTGTGCGGCGTCGGCCTGGACGCGCCCGTCGACACCGGCATCAAGGCCGTCGACAACATCGACGCCCTGCTGGCCACCAAGCCCGAGTGCGTCGTCTACTGCGCCATGGGCGACACCCGGCTGCCCGACGCGATGGCCGACGTCATGCGCATCCTGGCCGCCGGCGTCAATGTGGTCGGGTCGTCGCCGGGTCTGTTGCAATTCCCCTGGGGCGTCATGCCCGACAAGTACATCGGCCGCGTGGAAGATGCTGCCAAGCAAGGCAATTCGAGTATCTTCATCAGTGGCGTGGACCCGGGATTCGCCAACGACCTGATCCCGTTCGCGCTCGCCGGGACGTGCCAGCGCATCGAGCAGGTCCGCTGCATGGAGATTCACGACTACGCCAGCTACGACGGCGAAGAGGTCATGAGCTACATGGGGTTCGCCCGCCCGATGGACGAAATCCCGATGCTGCTGCAGCCAGGGATCCTCAGCATCGCCTGGGGCACCGCGATCCGTCAGCTGGCGGCCGGGCTCGGCATCGAGATCGACGAGATCACCGAGTCTTACCAGCGCGAGCCGGCACCCGAGGATTTCGACATCGCGATCGGACACGTTGCCAAGGGCACCGTGGCGGTGCTGCAGTTCGAGATTCGCGGCATGGTCAAGGGCCACCCCGCCGTCGTCATCGAACACGTCACGCGGCTGCGGCCCGACCTGCGCCCCGACCTGCCGCAGCCCGCCGCGGGCGACGGCTCGTACCGCGTAGAGATCACCGGCGAGCCGTCCTACGCCGTCGACATCGTCCCGACCAGCCGCAAGGGCGACCACAACCACGCGGCCATCGCGGGCGCCGCCGGACGGGTCGTCAACGCCATCCCGGACGTGATCGCCGCGCCGCCGGGCATTCGGACGACACTCGACCTGCCGCTGGTGACGGGCAAAGGCCTTTACGCACCAAGCACTTTGGTGACCACCTAAACGAAAGGAGACCCTCCGTGGGTCGGGTTGACGGAAAAGTTGCGCTCATCAGTGGTGCCGCCGGCGGGATGGGGGCCGAAGACGCGCGCCTGCTGGTCGAGGAGGGCGCCAAGGTCGTGATCGGCGACATCCTGGACGACCAGGGCAAGGCGCTGGCCGACGAGCTCGGCGACTCCGCGCGTTATGTCCACCTCGACGTCACCCAGCCCGACCAGTGGGACGCCGCCGTCGCCACCGCGATCGGCGAATTCGGCAAGCTGAACGTGTTGGTCAACAACGCCGGCACGGTCGCGCTGGGCCCGCTGAAGGACTTCAAGCTGGACAAGTGGCAGAAGGTGATCGACGTCAATCTGACCGGCACCTTCCTGGGCATGCGGGCGGCCGTCGAGCCCATGACCGCCGCCGGGGGCGGCTCGATCATCAACGTGTCGTCCATCGAGGGACTGCGTGGCGCGCCGATGGTGCATCCGTACGTCGCGTCCAAATGGGGCGTACGGGGCCTGGCGAAATCGGCGGCGCTGGAGTTGGCGCCGTTGAACATCCGGGTGAATTCGATCCACCCCGGCTTCATCCGCACCCCGATGACCGCCCACCTGCCCGAGGACATGGTGACGATCCCGCTCGGGCGTCCGGGCGAGGTGCGGGAGGTCGCGACGTTCGTGCTCTTCCTGGCCAGCGACGAGTCGTCCTACTCCACCGGCAGCGAGTTCGTCATGGACGGCGGCCTGATCACCGACGTGAATCACAAGGAGTTCTAGGCTCGTCCGATGAAGGCGATGGCCGGTGTCGGCATGGCACCGGAGTTGCCCACGGTGGTGACCGGTGTCGACGGCATCGTGCGCTGCCGTTGGGCCACCGAGACGGGCCGCGATCTGCGGGCCTATCACGATCACGAGTGGGGGAAGCCGACGCGCGACGAGGCCAGGCTGTTCGAAGCGCTGGTGCTGACCTACTTCGAAAACGGCCTGTCCTGGGCGATCGTCTTCGACAAGCGCGACAACCTGCGCGCGGCATTCCATGGATTCGATCCGCCGGCGGTGGCGGCGATGACGCCCGCCGACGTCGACCGGCTGATGGGCGACGCCTCCATCGTTCGGAATCGGCGAAAGATCGAGGCGACCGTGCATAACGCCCACCTCTTGTCGAAATGCTCTCTGGCAACTGGTATGGCAACACCAACCGCGCACCCAGCACCGGCTGCGCAGCTGGGACGACGGCCGGATGACGAGCCCGGAGTCGGTCGATCTTGCGGCGTCGTTGCGGCAGAACGGGTTTCGATTCGCTGGCCCAGTCGTCGCGCACTCGTTCATGCAGACCGTCGGAATCGAGAACGGCCACTTCGAAGGCTGTTTCCGCGCCGCCGCGTAGGCGCTACTCGTCCACGAAACGGACGTTGTGCGCCAAGGGTTCCCGGCCGACCCGGGCCCGGTTCCCCGGGAAGTCGGGATCGGTGTAGCCGACCGCCAGGCCGCATAGGATGGTGAACTCCTCGCCGATGTTCAGCTGCTCGCGCAGGATCTCGGGGTAGCCCGCGATCGACACCTGCGGGCAGGTGCCCAGCCCGCGCGCGGTCAGCCCCAGCAGCAGGGTCTGCAGAAACATCCCGACACCGACGGCGTCGGCCAGCCCGAGTTCGCGGTCCATGCAGACGACACCGGCGAGCGGCGCGCGGAAGAATTCCCAGTTGCGCAACACCGCGATTCGCCTGCCTTCGGTGTCCTCGCGCTTGATGCCCATCGCCCCGTATACGACTTTGCCTGTGTCGCTTCGGAAATGAGCGAACGCCTCCGGCAGCGGGGGCACCTTCGGCGGCCCCTCGTGTGCACCCTTGAGCAGGGCCGCCACCAACCGGTCTCGCGCCGCGCCCGAGGCGAATACCACGCGCCAGGGCTGGATGTTGGAGTTCGACGGTGCGCGGATAGCGAGCTCGAGCGCCTCGTCGACCAGCGCCCGCGGCACCGGCCGGTCGGGCAGGAACATCCTGACCGCGTGGCGCTGCCTGATGGTCTCGTCAAGGTCGTACATTCGCGCTCCTCGCGTCCGGCGTGATGCGATCCGAGTTGCCTGGATCAGTATCGCGGGTGCTATAACCGCGAGCATGCCCCTGGAGACCCTGGCGAGCGTCGTCGGAGCCAGCCATATCATCACCGACCCCGACGTGCTGGCCGGGCGCAGCGTCGACCACACCGGCCGATACCGCGGCCGCGCCAGCGCGCTGGTGCGCCCCGGCGACGCCGAACAGGTCGCCCAGGTGCTGCGGATCTGCCGCGACGCCCGGCTGAACGTGACCGTGCAGGGCGGCCGCACCTCGCTGGTGGCCGGCACCGTCCCCGAGCACGACGACGTGCTGCTGTCCACCGAGCGGCTCAACACCATCGGCGACGTGGATAGCGTGGAGCGCCGCGTCGAGGCCGGGGCGGGCGCCACGCTGGCCGCGGTGCAACACGCGGCGAGCTCGGCCGGTTTGGTGTTCGGCGTCGACCTGGCCGCCCGCGACACCGCGACCGTCGGCGGCATGGCCTCGACCAACGCGGGCGGTCTGCGCACCGTGCGCTACGGCAACATGGGCGAGCAGGTCATCGGCCTGCAGGTCGCGCTGCCCGACGGGACGCTGATGCGCCGGCACAGCCTGGTGCGCAGCGACAACACCGGATACGACCTGCCCGCGCTGTTCGTCGGCGCCGAAGGCACCCTGGGTGTCATTACCGCACTGGACTTGCGGCTACACCCCAGCCCGTCGCATCGGGTGACGGCGGTGTGCGGCTTCGCCGATCTCGAGGCGCTGATCGAGGCGGGCCGGACATTCCGCGACGTGGACGGGATCGCCGCGCTGGAATTGATCGACGGCCGGGCGGCCGCGCTGACCGGCGAGCACCTGGGCGTTGGCGCCCCGGTCGAGGGCGACTGGTTGCTGTTGATCGAGTTGGCCGCCGATCACGATCAGACCGAGCGGCTGGCCGATCTGCTCGACGGCGCGCGGCTGTGCGGCGAGCCCGCAGTGGGCGTGGATACCGCTGCGCAGCAACGGTTGTGGCGGGTTCGCGAGTCGCTGGCCGAAGTGCTCGGCGTGTACGGGCCGCCGCTGAAGTTCGACGTGTCGCTGCCGCTGTCGGCCATCGCCGGATTCGTCCGCGACGCGGTCGCGTTGATCGGTGACCAGGTAGACGATGCGCTGCCGCTGCTGTTCGGCCACATCGGCGAGGGCAACCTGCACCTCAACGTGCTGCGGGTGCCGCTGGACCGGGAGAAGGCGCTGTACGGGCCGATGATGGACCTCATCGCCCGGTGTGGCGGCAATGTCAGCTCGGAGCATGGCGTCGGCACCCGGAAGCGACCTTACCTCGAAATGTCTAGGGAGACAGGCGATATCGCGGCGATGCGAGCGGTCAAGGCGGCGTTGGACCCGACGGGCTACCTGAACGCCGCGGTGTTGTTCGACTAGTCGGCCGTCGGCCTGATCCCCACCGCGTGGCGCAGCTGCGCCAGGAATTCGTCGGCGTCGTCGCTGCGAACGATGTAGTGCGAGATGGCGATTCGGATCACCGTCGCGGCCTTGACCGCGGCGTTGGGTCCGGGCAGGTGCCGCTGCAGGCCGTCGCGCATCTGCGGGATGACGTGAGCGAACTGGGCGATGGTGTGCTCGGGTTCGACATCGACCATGCGCACACCCGAATACGAATGCTGGTACTCGACGATGAAGCGCAGCACCGCGTCGAGCTTGTCGATGCCCTTGAGTCCCGCGGTGGCTTTGATCAAGCCGCTTTCGAAGACCTGTCGTTCGTAGCTGGAGAACGCCGAGAGCAACTCCTCCTTGGACGCGAACCACCGGTACAGCGTGGGCCGCGACACCCCGGCCTGGGTGGCCACCTCGGACAGGCTGAGTTTGGTCTTGCCGTTGCGGCCGAGGACCTCGGCGGTGGCCGCGAGGATCCGCTCCGGCGTCGAGGCGTCGGTCTCGGTGTGGCTCAACGCCGCGGGCTGGCTCATACCTGAGACTTTACGAACTATTGCCGAAGTAGCCATGGTCTTCTGCTTCCGCGTCAGGCTTTCGGTGGGCGCCGGCGCACCAACACCGACTGCTGGATGGCGCCGACCGCGCCCTGCTCGTCGAACAACGTGCCGATGGTGGTCCCGATGCCATCGGGCCCGTAGCTGGTTTCGGCACGAATCCCGACCCAGTCCCCGTCCGGGATCCGGAACACGTGTACCGCCAGATCGGTGTTCAAAAACGTCCACTTGGTGATGTCGAGCTTGCTGCCGATGCCGTTGGCGCAGTCGGCCACCGCGAACAGCCGCTCCAGCGGGGTCATGGTCTCGCCCTTGACCAGGTCCACCAACGGGTTGATCCACGATTCGCCGGCGCCCGGGCTCAGCGGCTCGGTCAGCCACAGCCACTCCAGGCTGTGCACGTAGTTGCGGTCCCACTCCCTGGCCTTGAGGTTGCGGTTGCGGGCGTCGGTCCGCGGTCGGGGCAGCTCGGCCGCCGCGTGCGCGACCTCCTGGGTGTCCTGCTGGTGCAGCCGCCAGCCGCTGGCCCGCGCGACGGGCCGGGGCTGGCCGTCGGGGCCCTGGGCCAGCAGCTCGGCGCTGACCAGCTCGATCTGCTTGCCGCCGCGCTGCAGCTCGGAGCGGACCCACAGGTCACCCTCGGACGGGACACCGCCCAGCAGGTCGATGACGACCCGCGACAGCCGGGTGTCCTCGCGCTGCTCGCAGCGTTCCAGCGCCCGGGCCAGCAGCGCCGACACCGGGCCGCCGTGCTGGATGGCGGCCGACCACGTGCCGCGCGCCAGGTCGGTCGCCCGGAACTTCTCGCCCAACGCGTCGGCCGGGTCGATGAGCTCGTAATAGGAGTCGGTCACTCGTCTCCATTCCTGCGGTTGGATCGGGTGTTAGGGCAGGCCGGCGCCGGGGCTGGTCACCGTCACGGCGTCCAGCCGCGACAGCTTGGTCCCCACAAGCCGCTCGGGGTAGGCCTCGGTGCTCGACAGCAGGAACAGGGTGCGGCGTTCGGGGCCGCCGAGCGTGCAGGCGATGGCGACGCGCTCACCCATGTCGATGCGGTCGGTGACGGCGCCGCCCTCGACGATCCGCTCGAACTGATGGGCCAGCGTCATCGATGTCCACACCCCGCCGTCGGCGTCCAGCGCGATGCCGTCCGGCGGCCCGTCCAGGCCGTCGGCGAAGACCCGCCGGTCGCTCAGCCCGCCGCCTTCGTCGATGGTGAACGCGGTCAGCCGGCGGCCGACCGACTCGGCGACGATCAGCGTCTTGCGGTCGTCGGTGATGACCATGCCGTTGGGGAAGTCGAGATCGCTCGCGACGACGGTGGCGCTGTCGTCGGGATCGAGTCGAATGATCACCCCGCCCGAGAAGGCCTGCGACCCGATGTAGGCGCGGCCAAGGTCGTCGATGACCATGTCGCCGAGGTTGGCCGGCGCCAGCCCGGCGAGGTCGGCGATGGACACCACGGTGTCCCCGTCATAGCGCAACACCTGGCGGTCTTCGGTCGAGGCGATCAGCAGGGACCCGTCGGGCCGGAAGCCCAGTCCGGACGGGGCGCGCCCGGGCAGCGGCAATGTCGTCAGCGAGCCGCCCATGGTCGCGGTGTGCACGGCCTCGCCCAGCATGTCGGAGAACCACAGCAGGCCCTCGAACCAGCGCGGGCCCTCGCCGAAGCAGAAGCCGTTGGCCAGCGGCTCGGGGATCATCCGCCCACGCCTTTGGCAAATCTTCCGCCCTCGCCTTTACAAAACACCGCAAAAGTGTCATGCACCGCGGGTACCGGTGTCAATCTCCTGCGAGTTCGCGCGCGACGGCCGCGTGGTACTCGTCGATCCTGGCCGGGTTGGCCTGCTGAAAGAGCTGATCGGGCAGCGGGGCGTGCTTGTAGGCCTCGATCATCATCGTCCGGGCGAACAGCGTGATGTCCTGGCCCGGCCGGGTGAACCGGTAGGTCACCGTGATGCGGCCCTCGAGCCCGCTTTTCAAACCGTGGGGGTCGTCCCGGTCGTGGCCCAGCCGGCCCACCGAGGTGAACACGAACAGCGTGGGCCGCACGGCGGTGGCGAGCTGCCAGCTGAAGATCCGGTTGCCGTCCGGCCCGGCTTCCTCCCAGGTATCGCCGACCTTGAGCGGAAGTGCGGGCAGATTGCCGATGTGCGCGCTGCCGGGGTAGGTCTTGGTCCAGTTCGCGGGATTGGTGACGAAGTCGTACACCGTCTCCGCGGACTGGGTGAACGCGGTCTCTGAGGTGGTGGTCACGATGCCCAATTGCGTTGCCTCTCTGTGCTTTCCATCGGCCTAGCGCCGGGGCGGCCGCCGCCTTGTTAGCCAAGCTTTACAAATCCTACTCAAAGTGTCACGCTGAGCCGGAAGCTGCCAATGCGAGAGGTGGAGTGCGACTTGACCACGGAATCTGAGCAGACCGAGTGGACCGTGCAAGGCCTGCTGGACCTGTTTGACGTCCAGGAAGACGGGCAGGACAAGTTCACCGGTGCGACCGGCATCGCCGTCGGCGACGAGCGGCAGGTGGTCGAAGGAACCCAGGTGCTGGCCCAGGCGATCGTCGCGGTCGCGAAGCGATTCCCGGACAAGTCGGTGCGCTCGGCGCACGCGGTTTTCTCCCGCGCCGTCATCGTCGGCCCGCCCATCGAACTCGTCCTCGACGTGGTGGCCGAAGGCCGGTCGACGGCCACCGCCGTCGTCGCCGTGCACCAGAACGGCAAGCGCTGCCTGAGCATCACGGTGCTGGCCGACGTCCCGACCGACGACGTCATCCGCCACCACCTGCCCCGGCCCGACGTCGCGGCGCCGGCCGACGCCAACCACTCGCCGATGCCGATGGTCGGGCGCGAACTGCGCCTGGTCGACGTCGTCGACGTCAACAGCCCCGACGAGGTCGGGCCGCCGGAGCTGCACGCGTGGTTGCACTACGACCCGATTCCCACCCGGGACGATCTGGCCAAGGCGCTGCTGGCGTACTTCACCGGGCACCTGGGGATCTCCACCACGATGCGCCCGCACGAGGGCATCGGCACCGCGCAGGCACACCTGACCGTGTCCACCGCCCCGATGAGCATCTCGGTCGCCTTCCACGAGCCGGTGGACTGGACGGGGTGGCTGCTCTACACCCACGAGAGCACCCAGGTCGGTGCCGGCATGTCGTATGTGCGCGGCGCCGTGCACGCCGAGGAGGGCGACCTGCTGTGCTCGTTCGCGCAGGAGGCGCTGATCCGCCCGCTGCGCACCACCGACACGGCGATCGATTCACGCGCGCGGTTCTAACGCCATGAAGTTCACTTTCACCCACCCGATGCACAGCCATCCCTACAACCCGGAGTTGGTGAGCGGGGCGGCTATTGGGAAGGTGGCCGCGGCCGCCGAGGCGGCGGGTATCCACGGGTTCGGCTTCACCGATCATCCCGCGCCGTCGCAGCGGTGGCTGGAGGCCGGCGGTCACGACGCGCTGGATCCCTTCGTCGCTTTGGGTTTCGCGGCGGCCACGACGTCGACGCTGCGGCTGATCCCCAACATCGTGGTGTTGCCGTATCGAAACCCGTTCGTGGTGGCCAAGTCTGGTGCCACCCTGGACCTGCTGTCGGGCGGCCGATTCACGCTCGCGGTCGGGGTGGGCTACCTCAAGCGGGAGTTCGCGGCGCTGGGGGTGACCTACGACGAGCGCGCCGAGCTGTTCGAGGAGTCGCTGCAGGTGATCCGGGCCATCTGGACCGGCGACGACATCTCTTTCGAGGGAAAGCATTTCAGCGCCAAAGGAATCACGGCGCACCCCAGGCCGGTCAGCGACCCGCATCCGCCGATCTGGATCGGCGGCAACACCACAACGGCTCGCCAGCGGGTGGCCCTCTACGGCGACGGCTGGTGCCCGTTCCCCGCGCCGCCACAACTGGCGCAGACCGCGGGCACCGCGTCCATCACCTCCACCGAGGAACTGTCGGCGGCGATCGACGACCTGCGGCGCAGATGCGATGCCGCCAAACGGGATTGGTCGGCCATCGATATCACCTTCAGCAACTTCGAGGGCGGCAGCGTCACCGATGACGACTTCAACGCCGACGCCTACCTGCACGGGCTGGAGAAGCTGGAGAAGCTGGGCGTGACGTGGGTCAGCGTGCACCTGCCCGGCGACAGCATGGCCCACGCCCTCGACACCCTGGAGCGGTTCCGCACCCTGGTCATCGAAGCGGCCTGATGGACTTCTCCCGCGTCGAGCTCTCGCCAGAGGACCAGGAATTTTACGACCAGTTCCGGGAGTTCATCGGCGAGCACGTCACCGACGAAGTGCGGCGAATCGATCGCGAGACCGGTGAAAACTTCAGCGAGCCATTGCATTTGGCGTTGGGCGAGGCGGGGTATCTGACGTCGGACTGGAAGCAGGAGTCCGAAGGCGGATTCGATCCGGTGCAACGGCGGATCTTTCACCTGGAGATCGGCCGCGCCCACGCCCCGTGGTTTCACTGGGGTACCACGGGCGTCGTCGCCCGGTTGATGCAGCAGTTCGGCGCGCCGGAGCTCGTCGACGCGGTGCTGCCGGGAGTGCTCTCCGGCGAGATCCGGCTGTGCCTGGGCTACACCGAGCCCGAGGGCGGCTCGGACGTCGCCACCTGCAAGACCCGCGCCGTGCGCGACGGCGACGGCTGGGTTATCAATGGCTCCAAGATGTTCACCTCCAACGCGCAGAACGCCAAGTACGTGTTCCTGCTCACCAACACCGATCCGCAGGGCCGTAAACACAGGAACCTGACCATGTTCCTGGTGCCGCTGGATTCACCGGGCATCGAGATTCAGGGCATCCGCACGCTCGACGGCGACCGCACCAACATCGTGTATTACAGCGACGTCCGCGTCGACGACCGGTACCGGATCGGTGAGGTCAACGGCGGCTGGACGGTGATGCGGTTCGCCCTCGACGCCGAACACGGCATCACCGAGGCCGTAGACCATGGGCTGCAGAACATTTCGATGATGTCCGAGCACGGCCACCTGATGGCCGAGGCCGCCGACGGGGTCGCGGCGGCGGTGGCGCAAACGGCCGACGACTCGGTGCGCTACCGGCTGGGGCGCAGCATGGCCCGCATCGAGGCGGCGCTGTCGACCCCCGGGATGTACGGGCGCGTCGCGCTGATCCAGACCATGCGTGAGGTCTCGCCGGAGCTGATGGACCTGCTGGGCGCGGCGTCCGCATTGCCCACCGACACAACGGGTTCGGCCGACTTCGCCGATAATGGCGCCATCGAGTTCATCTTCCGGCACGCGGTGCCCGCCGGAATCTACGGCGGCAGCCTGGAAGTGTTCCGCAACATGATCGCCCAGCACGAGCTCAAGCTCGGGCGTCCCAGCTACGGCGCCTAGCCGGGCAGCTCCGCCGTCACGTCGGCGCGGGCGGCATCAAAGCTCAGAAACCCTTTGATGGGAAGGCTTTCCGGCGGCGGGTCGGGGTAGCTCCATGCGACGTCGTCAACCTCGCCGGCGGACCAGTACGTCGCGAAACCCTTGTAGTTGCAGTAGCTCGACGTCTCCGAGCGGCGCAACAGGTCGGTGCGCACCAGCGCCGGGTCGACGTAGAGCCGGGGCGCGAGCGCGGTCTCGAACACGATCACCGTGTCGTCGGTGTCGACCAGTTTGGTGCCCGCGACGCTGACGCGCAGCCGCCGCCTGGTCGGCCGGCAGTCGATCCGGTGGTACGGGTTCGGCGGGTAGTGGACGAGCTCGCGGCCTTCTTCCAGCCAGGTGTCGACGGCGTCCCACGCGACGTGGACGAAGCCGGGTGCCTCCGGCTCGGGCTCGGACGGCAGGCCGCCGACCGTGTCGGCCGGGAAGGCGTAGCTGAGCGGGTGGCCCTGCCGGTGCACCAGCAGGGCACCCTCGGTGTCGATCACGATGCGGCCGCCCAGCACCGCCTGGACGCGGCGGGGATGCGGCTCGATGTAGACGGCGCCCGCGGGTATCGGGGGAGCGAACCGCCCGGCCGGGTCGGTGGACAGCGGCCCGCGTCCTGCTACCAGAGTCACCACACCTTTGTATGCCCCCAGACGCCGCCGCAACATGCTGGGTGTAGGAACTTAGCCATGGCCGGACCGGTGGAGGGCATCAAAGTCGTCGAGCTCGGAGTCTGGGTGGCCGGCCCCGCGGCGGCCGGCATCCTGGCCGACTGGGGCGCCGACGTCGTCAAGATCGAACCGCCCACCGGCGACCCGGCGCGCACGTTCGGCCGGATCATGGGGCTCGACCAAGGCGTCAACCCGCCCTTCGAGATGGACAACCGCTCCAAGCGCAGCATCGTCTTGGACCTCACGGACGACGACGATCGCGAGACCGCCTTCGAATTGATCTCCGACGCAGACGTTTTCGTCACGAACGTGCGTCCCGGCGCGCTGGAACGGCTCGGTTTCGACTTCGAGTCGCTGGCGGCGCGCAACCCGCGCTTGGTGTACGGGCTGATCACCGGTTACGGCCAGGGTGGTCCCGACGCGGACCGGGCCGCCTACGACGTCGCGGCCTTCTGGGCGCGCGCCGGGGTGGCCAGCCTGCTCACCCGGCCGGGGCAGACGCCGCCCTTTCAGCGCGGCGGCATGGGCGACCATTCGGCGGGCATGACCCTGGCCGCCGCGATCTGTGCGGCGCTGCTGGCCCGCCACCGCACCGGGACCGGCCAACTGGTCAGCACGTCGCTGTACCGGCAGGGCGCCTACACGGTGAGCTTCGATCTCAACACCTACCTGCTGGCCGGCCAGACCATCGCGATCGGCCAACGCGAGACGATGGCCAACCCGTGCATGAACAATTACGCGACCGCCGACGGCCGCCGGTTCTGGATCGTCGGGCTCGAAGTCGACCGGCACTGGCCACCGCTGTGCCGCGCCGTCGGGCATCCGGAGTGGCTCGACGACCCCAAGTTCGCGGACGCCTACTCCCGCTACGTCAACGCGGTCGAGCTGATCGGCGAACTGGACGCCATCTTTGCCACCCGCACCCTCGACGAATGGGCGCAGGCGTTTGCGGCCGAGCCCGATTTCTTCTGGTCGCCGGTGAACACCCTGGAGGACGTCATCGCCGATGAGCAGTTCCACGCCGCGGGTGGCATCGTCGACGTCCCGGACGAGCAGGCCAGCATCGCGATGGTGGCCACACCGGCCGATTTCGGTGGTACCCCGTGGTCACCGCGTTCTGCGGCACCGGAACTGGGCCAGCACACCGACGAAATCCGCGCCGAGCTGAAGGCGCGCCGCGGGTCCTGACCGCTCGGGCAGACCTTTACAAATTTCGGCAGAAGTGTCACGCTGTCCGGTGAGTCGAGTCGCCGGCGTCGCGCCGCGCGATGCGGCGCAGCCCAAGACGAAAACGCCCACCGACAGTGCGTCAGATCCCGACGCACACCGTGGGCGGTGAGGAACGGATGTGATGGTCACTCCAACGATCGACATCAGCGACGGCGGACGGGTCAGCGCTGGTGTGTGCTTGCGTTATCGGCTGGACGTCATCGCGGCCGACGCCGTCGACGTCGTGCAGTCGGCGGGGGGCTGGCTGTATGACCGGGTGATGGCCGGATGGGAGGTGACCGTGCTGTTGCCGAACAACCGCGACACCCGGTCGCTGCGCATCCTCGGCGTTTCGGTGGTGGACGACGAAGCGGAGTCCGTCGCGGCCGCGCTGAACTCGACGAGCCAGACGCTGGCGGTCAGCGCCGCGGCGTTCGGCGTCGATGCGCGGCTGCGCGACAAGGTGCTCGACGCCCTGGACAACCGCATGACGGAGGTCGCCCTGTGGGGCCAGCCGCATCAAGGGTGGCCGCTGGGCGTGGACCGCGGACTGACCAAGGCGCAGCACCTGCTCAGCGGGGCGGCGCGCCGGTTCAAGGGCGCGGCGCTGGCCGCCGCGGGAATGCCTTGCGGGGACGTCGGTTTCACCGAAACGCTGCTGTGCGACCCGACTCGTACGCACGGCGACTCTGAACTGATCCGGCTCACCTGACGCGATGAAGAAGTACTACGGCCACACACTGCTCTACCTGCACGAGACGATCTCGCTGGGATCCGGCCGAAGCGACCGCTTCACAGAGGTCTTCACCGACACCTACCAGCCGATGATGGACGAGCTCGGTGCGCGGTTGTTCGCGATCTGGGAGTCCACCGCGTACAACGGCCACTGGCCACAGGTGACGGTCATCTGGGAAATCGACGGGTTCGCCGACTACGCCCGCATCGGTGCCGCCCAGAACCGCGGCGGCAGTCACGAGGCCGCGGCCGGAAAGTGGTCGGCATTTCTGGCCGACATCGGCGCCTCGGGGGAGGGTCGCATCATGTACCCAGGGCCGAGTAACAAGCCGCTGGCTCAGCTGCGCGAGGCCAATTTCACTGCGCCGCTGGTAATTCAGGAGATCATGCAGACCAAGCCGGGGCGCCAGGACGATTACATCCGCGAGCTCGAACGGCTCTACGTCCCGTGGTCGGAGCGCACCGGCAAGCGCTGGCTGGGTTCGTTCACCACGACCTTCCGCTTCAACGAGGTCATCCACTACTGGGCCCTGGACGGCGGTTGGGAATGCTTCGCCAACCACTACCCGTCGTGGAAGGACAGCCCACCCGCCGAGATCGTGACCTGGATGAGCGTGGCGCCGGCGCTGCGCGACGGCTGGGAAGACTCGATTCTGCAGGCCCTACCGCCGTCTCCGCTGCAATGAGCTTCGCCTACGACCCGTTCGACCCGCGGGTGATGGCAGACCCGCTGCCCTACTACAAGACACTCCGCGATCAGCATCCGCTGTACTACATGCCGCAATGGGATACGTTCGCGCTCTCGCGTTTTGAGGACATCTGGCAGGTGCTCGAGGTCAACGACGGCACCTTCGTCGCGACGGAGGGAACGCTGCCCGCGGCCTCGGTGCTGGCCAAGCACAACACCGGGCCGCTCGACGATCCGCCGCTGCATCCGATGCCGTTCCACGCGGTGTTCGACGCCGACCTCTACGGCGAGATCCGGCGCGCGCATTCGGCGCCGCTGCGGCCGAGGTCGGTCGTCGCCCTGGCCGACCGGATCCGCGAGCTGGCCAACGAACGGCTCGACCTGTTGCTGCCCCAGGGATCGTTCGACCTCACCCAGGAGTACGGCGGGATCGTGGCGGCCTCGATGGTGTGCGATTTACTAGGACTGCCAACGGATCTCGCGCCGCAGGTGCTGGCCGCCGTCAACGCGGGCAGCCTGGCCCAACCCGGCGAGGGCGTCGACACCGCGCAGAACCGGCCCAACTACCTCGAGTTCCTCAAGCCGGTCGTCGAGCGCCGCAGGGCCGACGCGTCCGGGGACCCGCTGCCCGTCGTCGACGGACTGCTGGGCTACCGCCTGCCCGACGGCAGCGCGCTGTCCGACCTCGAGGCCGCCACCCAGATGCTGTGCATCTTCATCGGCGGCACCGAGACGGTGCCCAAGATCGTCGCGCACGGGCTGTGGGAGCTCAGCCAGCGGCCCGACCAGTTGGCGCAGGTGCGCTCCGATCCGGCGGCGAACATCCCCGTCGCGCGCGAGGAGATGCTGCGCTATTGCGCGCCGGCGCAATGGTTCGCCCGAACGGCCCGCAAGCCGTACACCATCCACGGCAGGACAATTCAGCCAGGGCAGCGCATCATCAGCCTGCTGGCGTCGGCCAACCGCGACGAACGGGAGTATCCGGATCCCGACGAGTTCATCTGGAACCGAGAGATCCACCGCACGCTGGTGTTCGGTCGCGGCCAGCACTTCTGCATCGGCTACCACCTGGCCCGCCTCGAAGTCGATGTGCTGCTTACCGAATGGCTGCGCCGCGTGCCGGACTACGCGATCCAGGCCGACGCCGCCACCCGGCTGCCGTCCAGCTTCCAGTGGGGATGGAACAATATCCCGGTGGAGGTGTGACGGTGTGGTCCTATCGGCTCGTTGCCCCGTATCAGTTCGAGCGCACGTCGATCGCTGACAAGACGCCGGACGACCTCGTCGATGGCCAAGTGCTGCTGCGCTTCCTGGCCGCCGGCGTCTGCGGCAGCGACATGCCCGCATTCCGCGGGGCGAAGGGCAGGCTGCCGGGCGACGACGGCCGCAGCGCCGCGGAGAAGGACGGCTTCCCGGTGCACGAGGTGGCCGGCGAGGTGGTCGCCAGCCGGCACCCCGAACACCGGGCCGGCGACCTGGTAGTGGGCTGGGCCTCCGGATTCGACGGGCTGATGGAAAAGGTGATCAGCGACGGCAACGGGCTGGCGCCCTACGACCCGACGCTTACCCCGGCGCAGGCGGTCGGCCTGCAGCCGCTGGCGTGCGTCCTGTATGCCTGCGAGCAGCTGCCGGACCTGGCCGGTCGGCACGTCGCGATCATCGGGCAGGGATCGATCGGGCTGCTGTTCGCCTACGTCGCCAAGGCCGCCGGCGCCCGCCGCGTCACCGGCGTCGACCCTGTCGACCGCGCAAGCCTCGCAACGGCATTCGGCGTCGACGACCCGGTGCGCGCCACCAGCGACCGCTGGGTGAGTCAACTCGCGGCCGCCGACCGGGCCGACATCGTGATCGAGGCCGTCGGTCATCAGGTCGCCACGCTGGGCCACGCCATCGAGGCGACCGCGTTCGGCGGCACCGTCTTCTACTTCGGCGTGGCCGACGACGAGGCCTACCCGATCAGCATGCGCCTCATGCTGCGCAACAACCTGACGCTGAAATCCGGTGTGACACTTGATCGCCGCCGGATGCTGGAGCTGGCCGGCAAGTTCGCCGGCGAGCACCCCGAGCTGCTTGGCACGTACCTGACCCACACCTTCGCCGTCGACGACGTGCAGGGTGCGTTCGACCTGGCCTGCCGCCCGGTGCCCGGGCGCGTGAAGATTGCGATCGCGCAGTGAACACCTTCGCCCAGGCGCTGGAAAAGCCGCCGATCTGGGGCGGCTGGATCACCGGGCCCACCGCGATCGGGCCGGAGGAATTCGCCCGCGCGGGTTACGACTACGTGGGCTTCGACGCCCAGCACGGGTATCTCGACGACGCCGACATCGCCGGCATGCTGCGGCGCCTCGAACACGTTCCGATCGCGACCGCGGTGCGGCTGCCCAACGCCGACGCGGCGCCGATCGGCCGGGTGCTCGACGCCGGGGCCGACGCCGTGTTCATCGCGATGATCGAATCGGCCGACCAGGCCGCGGCGGCGGTGGCCGCCACCCGGTATGCGCCTGCGGGCATCCGCAGCTTCGGCCCGCTGAGCCCCAGCCTGGGGCTCGACCCCGCCGCTCACGAGGAACGGGTGAGCGTGTTCGCGATGATCGAAACGGCCGCGGCGCTGACCAATCTCGACGAGATCTGCGCGGTGGACGGCCTGACCGGAATCTATGTCGGCCCCGCCGATCTGGCCATCTCGCTGGGATTCGGCCCGGTCGGATCGACGAAACAGCCCGACGTGCTGGACGCGATCAAGCGGATCCATGGCACCGCGACGGCCGCCGGGCTGATCACCGGGATCCACGCCAACGACGGCAAGACCGGTAATGCCATGGCGCAGCTCGGGTTTCAGCTGATCACCCTGGCGGCCGAGTCGCAGGCCCTGCGCCGCGGCGCGGCGGAGCATCTGCGAGAGGCCACCGGCCAGTGAGCGACGGCAATCCCACCGATCACGCCGCCATCCGCGAGCTGATCGCCGGCTACGCGCTGGCACTGGACGCCAGGGACATCGACGCGTGCGTGCAATTGTTCACCGCCGACGGCGAATTCCTGGTGTACGGGCGGTCTTTCAGCGGGCCGGAAGCCGTTCGCCAGATGTTCGCCGACTCCCCGCACGGGCTGCACCTGACCGGAGTCTCCCGCATCGACGTCCGCGGCGACACCGCGACGGCCCGTTCGCAGGTCCTGTTCGTCCGCGCCGGCGATCTGGTGCTGCGGCCGGCGCTGTACGACGACGACCTGACGCGTGACGGCCAGCGGTGGCGTTTCCGGCGGCGGCGCTGCCAATTCATCACCAGCCATGGCCTGTCCGACAGCCCGGAGGAGGCGTCCTGATGACCGAACGTGTCGCACTGGTGACCGGCGCAGCCGGCGGGCAGGGCTGGGCCATCGCCAAACGGCTTCGCGCGCAAGGGTATTCCGTAGCGGCCTGCGACCTGCGCGCTGACGACGCCGCCGCCGCGGCCGCCGATCTGGGCGACGAGGGGGTGATCGCATACGGGCTCGACGTGACATCCGCCGAGCAGTGGGACGCGACGGTGCGCCAGGTGGTGGATCGATTCGGGTCGCTGAGCACGCTGGTCAACAACGCGGGCGTGCTGCACCGAACGTCGCTCGCCGACGAAACGGCCGAGGCATTCGAAAACTCCTGGCGGGTCAACTGTTTGGGCGTCTTCCTCGGCATGCGCGCCTGCCTCGATCACCTGCGGTCGGCCGAGCACGCGTCGATCGTCAACATCTGCAGCACCGGGGCGATCCGCCCCTTCCCGCAGCACTGCGCCTACGGTTCGGCGAAGTGGGCGCTGCGCGGCCTCACCCAGGCCGCCGCCGCCGAGCTCGGCCCGTCCGGCATTCGCGTCAACGCGGTGTTCCCCGGCCCGATCGCCACCTCGATGCTCGACGAGGCCACCCAGACCCGGCTGGCGGCCACGGCCATGTTCGGGCGCATCGGTCAGCCCACTGAGATCGCCGACGCGGTGGCCTTTTTGGTCTCCGAGGCGGCCTCGTTCATCACCGGCTCGGAGCTCGTCGTCGACGGCGGACAATGCCTGCAGATCAAATGAGCACGAAGCTGTCGGTCGGAATCATCGGCGCCGGGCCGGGCGGCCTAGCGCTGGGAATCCTGATGTCCCGGGCCGGTTTTGGTGACTTCACCATCTTCGACCGCGAGGACGACGTCGGCGGCACGTGGCGGATCAACACCTACCCGGGCCTGGCGTGCGACGTCAAGTCGCACCTGTACTCCTACTCGTTCGACCTGAACCCGCACTGGTCGCGGCTGTGGTCAGGGCAGCGGGAGATCCTGGACTACTTCGCACGCTGCGCCGACACCTACGGCCTGCGGCCCCACCTGCGGCTGCGCACCGAAATCCGCTCGGCGCGTTGGGAGGAGGCCGACCAGCAGTGGTGCCTGACAACGGCCGACGGTACCCAGCATCGCTTCAACGTCGTGGTGTCCGCCGTCGGCCTGTTCACCCGGCCGCTGCTTCCGGAGCTGGTCGAGCAGGAGCCGTTCACCGGCACGGTGATGCACTCCGCGCGCTGGGACCACTCAATCCCGTTGGAGGGCAAGCGGGTAGCCGTGCTGGGCACCGGCTCGACGGCGTCGCAGCTGCTGCCCGAACTCGCGAAGGTCGCCGGCAAGGTGTACTCGGTGCAGCGGTCGCCGACCTGGATCCTGCCCAAGCCCGACCGGCACTACACGCGGCGCGAGCATTGGATCTTCGCCCACGTGCCGTTCGCCAAGAAGCTCTACCGGACCCGGCTGTGGCTGCGCAGCGAATCCAACATCTCGGTGATCGAGCACGGCAGCGAGAAGACGCAGGACTTCACCGCGATCGCGCTGGGTCTGCTCGAAAAGACGGTTGCCGACGAGGAATTGCGCCGCAAGCTGACCCCCGATCATCCGATGGGCTGCAAGCGGCTGGTGTTCTCCTCGGACTACCTGCCCGCGCTGACCCAGCCCAACGTCGAGGTGGTGACCAGCCCGGCCCGCTACCTCAAGGCCCGATCCCTGGTCACCGCGGACGGCGCCGAACATGACGTCGACGTGGTGGTGTGCGCGACCGGCTACGCCGCGGCCGACTACCTGGGGGAGCTCCACGTGTCCGGGGAACAGGGGAGCACGCTGCGGGAGCAGTGGAGCGACGGCGCCCAGGCCTATTTCGGCATGGCCGTTCCGGGCTTCCCGAATTTCTTCATGCTGTACGGACCCAACACCAACGTCGGCTCCAACAGCGTGATCTTCATGCTCGAGGCCCAGGCCCGCTACATCGTGCGGGCGCTGAAGTACATGCGGCGCAAGAACAAGGCCTACGTCGCGGTGCGGCCGTCCGCGCTGGCGGAGTTCATCGCCAAGATCGACGAATGGATGGCCGGCACCGTGTGGACCACTAAGTGCAGCAACTACTTTCGCGCGGCCAACGGCCGCGTGGTAACCCAGTGGCCGCGCAGCGCCCGCAGCTTCTGGGAGATGACGCGCAGGTTCTCACCGGCCGACTACAGCTTCACGGCCCCGCGGCCCGAGGCGGCCGACCAATCGGTCACCGCGCTGGACGGACGTGGCCAATGACCGGATTGGACGGCGCCGAGCGGCTCGACCCCGCGCTGCGCGCCATCGCGACCACGCGAACCGCGTTCACGGCCGAAGCGATCCAGCTCATGCGCGAGCCGTTCGATCAGCGCCGCCGCGACGTTGCCCAGCAAAACGACACCCCCGGCGTGCAGATCACCGCGCACAACGTGATGGCCGAAGCCGGCGTGGTGCCCATTCGCATCTACCGCGGCGGCCCGGTGCCCGCCCCGGTGGTGATCTACTGCCACGCGGGCGGATTCGCGCTGGGCAATCTCGACACCGACCACCCCCAGTGCATCGAGCTCGCGCGGCGCGCCCGGTGCACGGTGGTGTCGGTCGACTACCGGCTGGCCCCGGAGCATCCGTATCCGGCCGCGTTCGACGACGCGATCGCGGTGCTGAGGTGGGTGGTCGACAACGCCGACGACCTGGACGTCGATGCCGCGCGGGTGGCCGTCGCGGGCAGCAGCGCGGGCGGCGCACTGGCCGCCTGCCTGGCCCATGGCGCCGCCGACGGGTGGCTGCCGCCGGTCGTCTTCCAGCTGCTGCACCAGCCGGTGCTCGACGACCGGCCGACGCCGTCCAAGGCCGAGTTCCGCACCAGCCCGGCCTTCGACGGCGAGGCTGCCGACCTGATGTGGCGGCACTACCTGGGCCCAGAAGCCGGCTCGCCGGACGCCGTCCCGGCGCGCCGCACCGAATTGGAGGGCCTGCCAACGGCTTTGATCACCTGCGCCGAGGTCGATCCCTTCCGCGACGAGGCCATCGAATACGCGCAGCGGCTGCTGCGCGCCGGGGTCTCGGCCGAACTGCACGTGTTCGCGGGGGCCTGCCACGGGTTCGATTCGCTGCTGCCGGACTGGCCCGGCTCTCAGCGGCTGTTCGCGCTGCAGGCCGACGCCCTGTCGCGCGCCTTCCACGGTTGACGTCCGCCCCCGGCGCCGAACGTGTTGGAATACCTCTATGTCGTCAGGCTCGTTGGTCCCGCCGGCGCCCGACCAGCTCGCCGGCGGCGACTTCCCGGTGTGGTGGCCGGTGGGCACCCGGTGGGCGGACAACGACATGTTCGGCCACCTCAACAACGCCGTGTACTACCAGCTGTTCGACACCGCGATCAACGCCTGGATCAACACCAGCACCGGCCTTGACTCGATGGCCACGCCCGCACTGGGCATCGTCGCGGAGTCGGGCTGTCGCTACTTCTCCGAACTGCAGTTCCCGCAGCACCTGGCGGTCGGGCTCGCGGTGACCCGGCTGGGCCGCAGCAGCGTCACCTACCGGCTCGGGCTGTTCCGGTCGACGGGCGATCAAGAGGAGGACCGGTCCCAGCCGATCACCGCGCTGGGGCACTGGGTGCACGTCTATGTCGATCGGACCACCCGCAAGGCCGTGCCGATTCCCGACGCCATCCGTTCGCTGCTGGCGACCGCGACCGTCGACGCATAAGCCCGAGATTGCGCCCGGCGCTGTGACTTTCGCTCACCCGGCTATGCTTCGCCAATGCCGGTTCTGAGCAAGACTGTCGAGGTCGGGGCCGACGCCGCCTCGGTGATGGCCATCGTCTCCGACTTCGAGCGGTACCCGGACTGGAACGAAGGGGTCAAGGGCTGCTGGGTGCTTGCTCGCTATGACGACGGCCGCCCCAGCCAGGTGCGCCTGGATGCCTCCTACCAAGGCTTCGACGGCGTCTTCATCCAGGCCGTGTACTACCCGGGCCCGAACCAGATTCAGACCATCCTGCAGCAGGGTGAGCTGTTCAAGAAGCAGGAGCAACTGTTCAGCGTGGTGGAGATGGGGGCCGCGAGCCTACTGACGGTGGACCTCGACATCGAGTCGTCCCTGCCCGTTCCCGCGCCCATGGTGAAGTCGTTGGCCAACAACGTGCTGGACCGCCTCGCCGAGAACCTCAAGGCGCGCGCCGAAGAGCTGTCCGCCGGCTAGCCGTCAGCCGAGAATGCCCGCCCGCTCCCGCATTTCGGTGAGTCGGCCGGCGGCGTCGGTGAATTGCCAGACCGTGTGCTCGATGACGGCGGGCGTGTCCCGGCGGCGCAGCGCGGCGATCAGCTGGCGGTGGTTGTCGACGGCGGCCACGCCCCACTGCGGATCGGCGGCATAGACCAGCACCGGCATGTAGCGGGCCGCGTTGAGCAGGAACCACGCCAGCTTGATGCGCCCGCTGGCCTGATTGAAGACGCGGTGGAACGCGAACTCCATTCCCGCGACGGTCTCGGCGTCACTGCTGCCGACGGCGTTTTCGAGCGAGTTGTTGATGCGGTCGAGCTCGTCGATCTCGGCGTCGGTGATGTTCGCGGTGGCCGCCTCGGCCACCTCCCGGGCGATGGTCGCCTGCAGCCAGAAGATGTCGTCGATGTCCTGCGGGGTCAGCGGGAGCACGACGTGGCCCCGGTGCGGCTCGAGCTGGACCATGCCCTCGCCGCGGAGCTTCAGCAGCGCCTCGCGCACCGGTGTCACGCTGACCCCGAGTTCGGCCGCCGTCTCGTCGAGACGGATGAAGGTCCCCGGGCGCAGCGCCCCCGACATGATCGCCCCGCGCAGATGACCCGCGACCCCATCCGACAGCTGCGGCCGGCGCAGTGGTCGGCGGCTTCTGAGAGGCCGCGCGGAGATCGGTGCGTTCACGGGAGCTGCCTGGTCTTTTTGAGGTTTATTAGGGACTCATCGGGGACTTGTCATTGGGCCAATCAGGCCATAGTGTGACCCACACAACACTATGTTTTATCAAATATCAACCTGTCGCAAGCGGTGCGTAAGTGAAGGGACCATATCTAGTTGACCGCGCAACTTGCCAGCCACCTGACACACCAGGGATCGCCCGCCAGCGAGCAGCCATACCTGGCCCGTCGACAGAACTGGGTTAACCAGCTCGAGCGGCACGCGATGATGCAGCCGCAAGCGACGGCGCTGAGGTTCACCGGTCGCACCTTGACGTGGGCGGACCTGCAGGGCCGGGTCGCCGCGCTGGCCGGGGCCCTGAGCCGTCGAGGGGTCGGCTTTGGGGACCGGGTCATGATCCTCATGCTGAATCGGCCCGAGTTCATCGAGTCGATGCTGGCTATCAACATGCTCGGAGCGATCGCGGTTCCGCTGAACTTCCGGCTCACGCCGGCCGAGATCGCGTTCCTGGTCGACGACTGCGAAGCGCGCGTAATGATCACCGAAGCGGTGCTGGCGCCGGTGGCCACCGGGGTCCGCGACGTTCAGTCCCTGCTCGGCACGATCGTCGTGGCCGGTGGCGCGTCGGACGATCAGGTCCTGGGCTACGAGGACCTCGTCGACGAGCCCGGCGAGCCCCAGGATCTCGTCGACATCCCGAATGACGCGCCCGCGCTGATCATGTACACCTCGGGCACCACTGGCCGTCCCAAGGGCGCGGTGCTGACCCACACCAATTTGACCGGCCAGACGATGACCGGGCTGTACACCAATGGCGCGGACATCAACAGCGACGTCGGCTTCATCGGCGTTCCGCTGTTCCACATCGCCGGGGTGGGCAACCTGCTGGGTGGGCTGCTGCTCGGCCTGCCCACCGTGATCTATCCGCTAGGCGCGTTCGAGCCCGGCCAGCTGCTGGACGTGCTGGCGGCCGAGAAGGTGACCGGCATCTTCCTGGTTCCGGCGCAATGGCAGGCCGTCTGCGCCGAGCAGCAGGCACGGCCCCGCGAGCTGAAGCTGCGCGTCATGTCGTGGGGGGCGGCCCCGGCGCCGGACGCGTTGCTGCGGGAGATGTCGTCGACCTTCCCCGGAACCCAGATCCTGGCGGCCTTCGGCCAGACCGAGATGTCGCCGGTCACCTGCATGCTGCTGGGCGAGGACGCCATCCGGAAGCGCGGCTCGGTCGGCAAGGTGATCCCGACGGTCGCCGCGCGCGTCGTCGACGAGAACATGAACGACGTACCCAACGGCGAGATCGGCGAGATCGTCTACCGTGCCCCGACGCTGATGAGTGGCTACTGGAACAACCCCGAGGCCACCGCGGAGGCGTTCGCCGGGGGCTGGTTCCACTCCGGAGACCTCGTCCGGATGGACGACGAGGGCTACGTCTGGGTGGTCGACCGCAAGAAGGACATGATCATCTCCGGCGGCGAGAACATCTACTGCGCGGAGGTGGAGAACGTCCTCGCCGAGCACCCGGTCATCGTCGAGGTCGCCGTCATCGGGCGGACCCACGAGAAATGGGGCGAGGTACCGATCGCGGTCGCGGCCGTCACCGAGGAGGGTCTGCGGCTGGACGCCCTGGACGAGTTCCTCAACGAGCGGCTCGCGCGCTACAAGCATCCCAAGGCGCTCGAGATCGTCGATGCGCTGCCGCGCAACCCCGCCGGGAAGGTCCTAAAGACCGAGTTGAGGGTTCGCTACGGCCTCGAAGCTGCCGCTGAAAGCCATTCAGCACCAATACATTTCAACAACGAACAGGAAAGTTGAGGAATCCGTAACGTTTGCCAGCTGTTGACGAAGGGTTAATTGTGCATCTGCGGTTCACACCTGCTTGGCCATCGGGTACATTCCTGTGGTCTCCGTTACTACTTGCCAGTAGGGAGCCGATGGTCACACCTGTGAATTCATGGCGACGAGGGGGCGTGGAGCACGATCCGCCGCGGCGCTGGGAGGCACGCGGGACTGGCGTGAGGGGGCAGGGGTGACGGCGTCGCAAGGTCCACACTTGGTGGGCTACCTGCGCGACCAACTCGAGACGCCGCTGACCCTCGTCGGTGGTTTCTTCCGGATGTGCGTGCTGGCCGGGCGGGCGTTGTTCCGTCGGCCGTTCCAGTGGCGCGAGTTCGTCCTGCAGTGCTGGTTCATCATGAGGGTCGCGTTCCTGCCGACGGTCTTCGTGTCGATCCCGCTGACCGTCCTATTGATCTTCACCCTCAACGTCCTGCTGGCCCAGTTCGGTGCGGCCGACCTGTCCGGTGCCGGCGCGGCGATCGGCGCCGTCACCCAGCTCGGCCCGCTGACCACGGTGCTGGTGGTGGCCGGCGCCGGCTCGACTGCCATCTGCGCCGACCTGGGCGCGCGCACCATCCGCGAGGAAATCGACGCGATGGAGGTGCTCGGCATCGACCCGATCCACCGCCTGGTGGTGCCGCGCGTGTTGGCCGCGACCCTGGTGGCCACGCTGCTCAACGGCCTGGTCATCACCGTCGGCCTGGTGGGTGGCTACCTGTTCGGGGTGTACCTGCAGAACGTGTCGGGGGGCGCCTACCTGGCCACCCTGACCACCATCACCGGCCTGCCCGAGGTCGTCATCGCGACCGTCAAGGCCGCAATCTTCGGCCTGATCGCCGGGCTGGTCGGCTGCTTCCGCGGCCTGACGGTGCGCGGTGGTTCCAAGGGCCTGGGCACCGCCGTCAACGAGACCGTCGTGTTGTGCGTGGTCGCGTTGTACGCGGTCAACGTGGTCCTGACCACCATCGGCGTGCGCTTCGGAACGGGGCACTGACATGTCAACCGCTGCCGTTTTACGTTCCCGCTTTCCGCGGGCGGCCGAGAACCTGGATCGCTACGGCGGTGCCGCCGGCCGTGGGCTCGATGACATCGGCAAGATGGGCTGGTTCGGGATGCTCTGCATCGCGCACGTGCCGCACGCGCTGCGGAACTACCGCAAGGAGACGCTGCGGCTGATCGCCCAGATCGGTATGGGCACCGGCGCCATGGCGGTCGTCGGCGGCACCGTGGCCATCGTCGGCTTCGTGACGCTGTCCGGTAGCTCGCTGGTCGCCATCCAGGGTTTCGCGTCCCTGGGCAACATCGGTGTCGAGGCGTTCACCGGCTTCTTCGCCGCCCTGATCAACGTGCGCATCGCCGCCCCCGTCGTCACCGGGATCGCGATGGCCGCCACGGTCGGTGCCGGGGCCACCGCGGAGCTCGGCGCGATGCGAATCAGCGAGGAGATCGACGCCCTGGAAGTGATGGGCATCAAGTCGATCTCGTTCCTGGCGACCACCCGGTTCATGGCCGGCCTGGTGGTGATCATCCCGATCTACGCGCTGGCGATGATCATGTGCTTCCTGTCGCCGCAGATCACCACGACCGTGCTCTACGGGCAGTCCAACGGCACTTACGAGCATTACTTCCGGACGTTCCTGCGGCCCGACGACGTGTTCTGGTCGTTCCTGGAGGCCATCATCATCACCGCGGTCGTGATGATCACGCACTGCTACTACGGCTACAACGCCGGCGGCGGACCCGTCGGCGTGGGTGAGGGCGTCGGACGCTCGATGCGTTTCTCGCTGGTCTCGGTCCAGGTGGTCGTCCTGTCCGCCGCGTTGGCGCTCTACGGCGTCAACCCCAACTTCGCGCTCACGGTATAGCCGCCATGACCAGACCCATCAAGAGCAACCGGTCGCGGACCCCGCCGTACAAGCTGGCGGGCATCGGGATGCTGGTCATCTTCGCGCTGGTCCTCGTCCTGGTCTACGGGCAGTTCCGCGGCGACTTCACGCCGAAGGCCAAGCTGACCATGCTGGCGTCGCGGGCCGGTCTGGTGATGGACCCCGGGTCCAAGGTCACCTACAACGGGGTGGAGATCGGCCGCGTCGACTCCATCTCGGAGACACAGCGCGACGGGAAGCCGGCGGCCAAGTTCACCCTCGACGTCTACCCGCGGTACCTCAAGCTGATCCCGGCCAACGTCAACGCCGACATCAAGGCCACCACCGTGTTCGGCGGTAAGTACGTGTCGCTGACAACGCCGCAGAACCCGTCGGCGCAGAAGCTTTCGGCGTCCACGGTGATCGACGCCCGGTCGGTGACGACGGAGATCAACACGCTGTTCCAGACCATCACCTCGATCGCGGAGAAGGTGGATCCGGTCAAGCTGAACCTGACGCTGAGCGCGGCCGCGCAGTCGCTGGCCGGGCTGGGTGACCGGTTCGGGCAGTCGATCGTCAACGGCAACGCGGTGCTCGACGACGTCAACCCGCAGATGCCGCAGATCCGCCACGACATCCAGCAGCTGGCCGGCCTGGGCGACACCTACGCCGACGCCGCGTCCGACCTGACCGACTTCCTCAACAACGCGGTCGTCACGGCGCGCACCATCAACGCGCAGCAGAAGGACCTGGATCAGGCGCTGTTGTCGGCGGCCGGCTTCGGCAACACCGGCGCGGAGCTCTTCGAGAAGGGCGGGCCGTACCTGGCCCGGGGCGCGGCGGACCTGGTGCCGACCGCGCAGCTGCTGGACACCTACAGCCCGGAGATCTACTGCACCCTGCGCAACTACCACGACATCGAGCCCAAGGCCGCGTCGTTCCTCGCCGGCAACGGTTACTCGCTCGCGGCCCACAGCCAGGCGCTGTCCGGGCTGGGTCTGCTCGCCAACCCGGTCTCGGCCGTCGCCGTGATCGCCAGCCTTCTCGGCGGCATCGCCGGCGTGGTCGGCGGCGCGCCCAATCCCTACACCTACCCCGAGAACCTGCCGCGCGTTAACGCCCGCGGCGGACCCGGCGGCGCGCCGGGCTGCTGGCAGCACATCACCCGTGACCTGTGGCCCGCGCCCGAACTCGTCATGGACACCGGCAACAGCATCGCGCCGTACAACCACCTGGAAACCGGTTCGCCATACGCCATCGAGTACGTGTGGGGCCGCCAAGTCGGGGACAACACGATCAACCCATGAAAATCACCGGAACCATCATCCGACTCGGCATCTTCTCGCTGGTGCTGCTGGTCTTTACTGTGATGATCGTCGTCGTGTTCGGTCAGATGCGCTTTGACCGAACCAACAGCTACGCGGCGGAATTCAGCAACATCAGCGGCCTGCGACAGGGCCAGTTCGTCCGCGCCTCGGGTGTGGAGATCGGCAAGGTCGACTCGGTCGAGCTGATCGACGGCGGCAAGCGGGTGCGGGTGAACTTCAACGTCGACCGCTCGGTGCCGCTGTATCAGTCGACCACCGCGCAGATCCGCTACCTGGACCTGATCGGCAACCGCTACCTGGAGCTCAAGCGCGGCGAGGGCGAAGGTGCCGATCGGGTGCTGCCGCCGGACGGATTCATCCCGCTGTCACGGACGTCGCCCGCGCTGGACCTCGATGCGCTGATCGGTGGTTTCAAGCCGCTGTTCCGGGCGCTGGACCCCGACAAGGTGAACACCATCGCGACGGCGCTGGTCACCGTGTTCCAGGGCAACGGCGGAACCATCAACGACATCCTCGACCAGACCGCGCAGCTGACCAACGCGATCGGCGAGCGCGACCAGGCGATCGGTGAGGTCATCAAGAACCTCAACATCGTCCTGGACACGACGGTCAAGCACCGCCAGCAGTTCGATCAGACGGTCAACAACCTCGAGGTGCTCATCACCGGGCTGAAGAACCACGCCGACCCGTTGGCGGCCGGGACCGCGCACATCAGCAACGCCGCCGGCACCGTGGCCGACCTACTTGGCGAGGACCGGGCGCTGCTGCACAAGACGCTGAACTACCTCGACCAGATTCAGCAGCCGCTCATCGATCAGCGTGAGCAGCTCAACGACTACTTCCACAAGGTGCCGACCGCGTTGAACATGATTGGGCGCGGCATCGGGTCCTACGGAGACTTCGTGAACTTCTACGCCTGCGACATCACCCTCAAGATCAACGGGCTGCAGGGTGGCGGTCCGGTCCGGACGGTCCGGCTGTTCCAGCAGCCCACGGGTAGGTGCACGCCGCAATGAGAACGCTAGAACCTCCGAATCGGATGCGCATCGGCCTGATGGGCATCATCGTCACGGTGCTCGTCATCGGCGTCGGGCAAAGCTTCACGACGGTCCCGATTCTGTTCGCCAAGCCGGCCTACTACGGGCAGTTCACCGACTCCGGTGGCATCAACGCCGGCGACAAGGTGCGCATCGCGGGCATGGACGTCGGCAAGATCGAGGCCCTCAAGATCGATGGCGACCACATCGTCGTCAAGTTCTCCGTCGGCACCAACATCATCGGCACCGAGAGCCGGCTGGCGATCAAGACCGACACCATCCTCGGCAAGAAGGTCATGGAGATCGAGGTGCGCGGCAACCAGGAACTGCGGCCCGGGGCCTCGCTGCCGATCGGTCAGAGCACCACGCCGTATCAGATCTACGACGCTTTCTTCGACGTCACCAAGGCGGCGTCGGGCTGGAACATCGACGAGGTCAAGCAGTCGCTGCACGTGCTGTCGCAGACCATCGACCAGACGTATCCGCACCTGAGCGCCGCGCTGGAAGGCGTCGCGAAGTTCTCCGACACCGTCGGCAAGCGCGACGAAGAGGTCAAGCACCTGCTGACCCAGGCCAACCAGGTGGCGAGCATCCTCGGTGACCGCAGCGAGCAGATCGACCGGCTGCTGGTCAACGCCAAGACGCTGCTGGCGGCGTTCAACGAGCGCGGCCAGGCGATCAACGCCCTGCTGGGCAACGTCGCGGCGTTCTCCCAACAGGTCAAGGGTCTGATCAACGACAACCCCAACCTCAACCACGTGCTCGAGCAGCTGCGCACGATCAGCGACATCCTGGTGCAGCGCAAGGACGACATCGCCAGGGGCTTGGTCGAGGTCGGCGCGTTCCTGCCGTCGCTGAACGAGGCCATCGCGTCCGGACCGTTCTTCAAGGTGGTCCTGCACAACCTGGCCCTGTACCAGATCCTGCAGCCGTGGGTTGACGCCGCATTCAAGAAACGCGGCATCGACCCCGAGAACTTCTGGCGCAGCGCGGGATTGCCGGAATCCAGGTTCCCCGACCCCAACGGCACCCGGTTCCCCAACGGCGCGCCGCCGCCGTCGCCGCCGCTGCTGGAGGGCACCCCGGATCATCCGGGACCGGCCGTGCCGCCCGGTTCACCGTGCTCGTACACGCCGGCCAACCCCGGCGGCAACGTCACCATCGGTGACGAAGGGCTGCCGCGGCCGTGGAACCCGTTGCCGTGCGCCGGTGCTGCCGGCGGCCCGTTCGGCGGCGGGGGCTTCCCCGCGCCGACCGACATCCTGGCCTCGCCGCCGAACCCCGACGGCCTGCCGCCGACGCCGGGCATGAACATTGCCGGGCGGCCGGGCGACGCGCCGCCGAACGTGCCGGGCACCCCGGTGCCGCTGCCGCAGCAGGCGCCGCCGGGTGCGCGCACCGAGAACCTCGGGCCGCCCGCCCCGCTGGGTGCGCGCACCGAGAACCTCGGGCCGCCCGCCCCGCTGGGGCCGCCGTCGGCGTTCGCGCCGGCGCTGCCGCCGGGTCCCCCCGCCCCGCCCGGGCCGGGGAACCAGCTTCCGGCGCCGTTCATCAACTCGGGCGGAGCAGGCGGTAGCGGTGTCACGGGAGGTAGCCAGAATTGAGCACCATCTTTGATGTCCGCAACCTGCGGCTACCCGCGCTGTCCCGGACGTCGGTGATCGTCGGGTCGCTGGTCGTGGTGCTGGCCCTGGTCGTCGGCTACGTTGGCTGGCGGCTCTACGAGAAGCTGACCAACAACACCGTCGTCGCCTACTTCCCGGCGGCCAACGCGCTGTACCCCGGGGACAAGGTCCAGATCATGGGTCTGCGCGTCGGCGCGATCGACAACATCGAGCCGGCCGGCGACAAGATGAAGGTGACCTTCCACTACGAGAACCAGTACAAGGTTCCGGCCAACGCGTCGGCGGTGATCCTGAACCCGACCCTGGTGGCGTCGCGGGCGATCCAGCTGGAGCCGCCGTACAAGGGCGGGCCCGCGCTGGCCGACAACGCCGTGATCCCCGAAGAGCGCACCCAGGTGCCGGTGGAGTGGGACGAGCTGCGCAACAGCATCACCAACATCATTTCCAAGCTGGGGCCGACGTGCCCGAACGACTCCGGGGCGGGATGCACGCTGCTGCAGCGCGAGGGGCCGTTCGGTGAGGTCCTCACGTCGTTCGCCGACGGGTTGGAAGGCAAGAGCAAGCAGATCAACAACGCGCTGAACAGCCTGTCCTCGGCGCTGACCGCGCTCAACGAGCGCCGCGGCGACTTCTTCGCGGTGTTGCGCAGCCTGGCGCTGTTCGTCAACGCGCTGCACGCCGACGACCAGCAGTTCGTGGCGCTGAACCAGAACCTTGCCGATGTCACCGGCCGGCTGGCCAGCGATGACGGCGCCTTATCCAATGCGATCCAGCAGTTCGACGGCCTGCTGACCACGGTGCGCCCGTGGCTGGACAAGAACCGCGAGGTCCTGACCACCGACATCGGCAACCTGAACACGGCCACGTCGACGCTGCTGCAGCCGGACCCGTTGAACGGGCTGGAGACAGCGCTGCACGTCTTGCCGACGGCCGCGTCGAATATCAACCAGATCTATCACCCGTCGCACGGCTCGGTGGTGGCCATTCCGGCGATCACCAACTTCGCGAACCCGATGCAGTTCATCTGCAGCTCGATTCAGGCCGGCAGCCGGCTCGGGTATCAGGAATCGGCCGAGCTGTGCGCGCAGTATCTGGCGCCGATCCTCGATGCGATCAAGTTCAACTACCCGCCATTCGGGTTGAACCTGTTCAGCACCGCTGAGACGCTGCCCAAGGACGTCGCGTACTCCGAGCCGCGGCTGCAGCCGCCCAACGGTTATAAGGACACGACCGTGCCGGGCATCTGGTCGCCGGACACCCCGACGTCGCACCGCAACACCCAGCCCGGCTGGATCGTCGCCCCGGGCATGCAGGGGCAGCAGGTTGGGCCGATCACCGCGGGCCTGATGACGCCGGACTCGCTGGAAGAGCTGATGGGCGGCCCGAACATCGCGCCGGTGCAGTCCCAGTACCAGACCCCACCGGGGCCCCCGAACGCTTACGACGAGGGCCCGACGCCGGTCATCGGTCAGAACCCGCCGCAGGTTCCGGTACCGCCACCGGCACCGGGACCCGAGGTGGCGCCGGGACCGGTCGCGCCGACGCCCGGACCGGTGATGGCGCCCGCGCCTAACGCCGGCGGCCCGGCGAATGCCGCAGGCTTCGGGGGTGGCCAGTGATGACGTGGAGTCGACTGATTCGGCGCCGGTCCTGGCAGGCGCTGGTGCTGCTGATGGCCGCGATGGTGCTCAGCTCGTGTGGCTGGCGCGGCATCTCCAACGTGGCGATCCCGGGCGGTCCGGGCGACGGGCCGGGCTCCTACATCGTCTACGTGCAGGTGCCCGACACCCTCGCGATCAACGGCAACAGCAAGGTGATGGTCGCCGACGTGTTCGTCGGTTCGATCAAGGCCATCAACTTGAAGAACTGGGTGGCCACCCTGACGCTGGGGCTCAGCAAGAGCACCAAGCTGCCCAAGAACGCCATCGCCAAGATCGGCCAGACCTCGCTGCTGGGTTCGCAGCACGTGGAGCTGGTCGCGCCGCCCAACCCGTCGTCGGAGCTGCTGCGGAATGGCGACACCATTCCGCTGAAGAACTCGTCGTCGTATCCGACCACTGAGCAGACGCTGGCCAGCCTGTCGCTGATCCTGCGCGGCGGCGGCATCCCGAACCTCGAGGTGCTGCAGAACGAGGTCTACAACATCTTCCACGGCCGCGGCGAGCAGATCCGGTCGTTCCTGGGCAAGCTGGACACGTTCACCGACCAGCTCAACCAGCAGCGCGACGACATCACCCACGCGATCGACTCCACCAACCGGCTGCTGGTCTACATCGGCAACCGGTCGGACGTCCTGGACCGGACGCTGACCGACCTCCCGCCGCTGATCAAGCACTTCGCCGACACGCAGAACCTGCTGATCAACGCGGTCAACTCGGTGGGACGGCTCAGCGGCGCCGCCGACCAGTACCTGTCGGAGGCGCGCGCACCGCTGCACACCGATCTGCAGGCGCTGCAGTGCCCGCTGAAGGAACTCGGCCGCTCCTCGCCGTACCTGATCGGCGCGCTGAAGCTGATCCTGACGCAGCCGTTCGACATCGACACGGTGCCGAAGATGTTCCGCGGCGACTACGTGAACGTCTCGCTGACGCTGGACGTGACCTACAGCGCGGTCGACAACGCCTTCCTGACGGGCACCGGGTTGTCCGGATCGTTGCGTGCGCTCGAGCAGTCGTTCGGCCGCGACCCCAACACGATGATCCCCGACGTCCGCTACACCTCGAACCCGAATGACGCCCCCGGCGGTCCGTTGGTGGAACGGGGGGACCGGAATTGCTGACCCCCTTCATCCGGCGGCAGCTGGTCGCGTTCGGGATCCTGACGGTGGTCTCGCTGCTGGTGCTGGGCATCTACTACCTGCAGATGCCCAGCCTGGTCGGCATCGGGCGATACACGCTCAAGGCTGAGCTGCCCGCGTCGGGCGGCCTGTACCCGACGGCCAACGTCACCTATCGCGGCATCACGATCGGCAAGGTCACCGACGTCGAGCCCACCGAGAAGGGCGCCGAGGCGACGATGAGCCTCGACAGCAAGTTCAAGGTCCCCGTCGACACCGTCGCCAACGTGCACTCGGTGTCCGCGGTCGGTGAGCAGTACCTGGACCTGGTGTCCTCGGGGAACCCGGGCAAGTACCTGTCGGACGGACAGACCATCGCCAAGGGCACCGTGCCCGCCGAGATCGGCCCCGCGCTGGACACGGCCAATCACGGCCTCGAGGCGTTGCCGAAGGACAAGATCGGCAAGCTGCTCGACGAGACCGCCGAATCCGTCGGTGGGCTGGGCCCCGCGCTGCAGCGGCTGGTCGACTCCACCCAGGCGATCGTCGGTGACTTCAAGACCAACATCACCAACGTCAACGACATCGTCCAGAACTCCGGGCCCGTCCTGGACAGCCAGGTCAAATCCGGTGCCGCCATCGAGCGCTGGGCGCGCAACCTGAACTCGCTGGCCGCGCAGGCCGCGCAGCGGGACCAGAACGTGAAAAGCGTGCTGTCGCAGGCCGCGCCGACCGCCGATCAGGTGAACTCGGTGTTCGGCGACATCCGTGACTCGCTGCCCCAGCTGCTGGCGAATCTGGAGGTGGTGTTCGACCTGCTGAAGCGCTACCACACCGGCCTGGAGCAGGTGGTGGTCTTCCTGCCGCAGGGCGCGTCGATCGCGCAGACGGTGGCCGCGCCGTTCCCGAACCAAGCCGCGCTGGACCTGGCGTTGTCGATCAACCAGCCGCCGCCGTGTCTGACGGGTTTCATTCCGGCGCCCGAGTGGCGGTCCCCGGCCGATACCAGCATGCAGCCGTTGCCCAACGGCACCTACTGCAAAATCCCGATGGACACCCCGGCCAACGGGGTGCGCGGGTCGCGCAACCTCCCCTGTGTCGACATCCCGGGCAAGCGCGCCGCGACCCCGCGGGAGTGCCGCGACCCCAGGCCGTACGTGCCCGCGGGCACGAACCCGTGGTACGGCGACCCGAACCAGATCCTGACCTGCCCGGCCCCCTCGGCGCGTTGTGACCAGTCCGTGCGACCGGGCATGGTGATCCCGGCGCCGTCGGTGAACAACGGCATGAACCCGGCGCCGTCGGATCGCGTGTCGGGGACGCCGCCGCCGACCAGCGACCCGCTGTCCCGGCCGGGATCCGGTACGGTGCAGTGCAACGGCCAGCAGCCCAACCCGTGCGTGTACACCCCGGGCGGACCTCCGTCTGCGGTATACAGCCCGCAAAGCGGTGAGCTGGTAGGGCCCGACGGCGTCAAATACTCCGTCGAGAACTCGAAGAAAACAGGAGACGACGGATGGAAGGAGATGCTGGCGCCAGCCGGCTGAACCCCCCACCGATGTCGATGATTAGTCGTCTGCGTCGGCGGCCGCCGAAGGACCCACAGGAACCGGGCGACGCCGACGATCAGACCAGTACCGAGGCGACGGCCGAGGATTCGCCGTCCGCCGAGGCGGAAACCGAGATCGCGCCCGCTCCCGCAGAGTCGCCTGCCGCGCAGGCCGAGACCGAGGTCGCGGTAGCAGCCGACGCGGCCGATGAGGCCGACGCCGACGGTGAGTCCGACGCCGTCGATGAGGGCGAAGTCGCGGACACGGCCGTCGAGCGGGGTCCCTCGCGGCTAAGCGGCAGGTTGCGGGTCGGCATCGCCGCGCTGCTGGTCGTGCTCGCGGGGGCGATCAGCGCGGGTGGCTACTTCGCGCTGCGCTACCACCAGCAGAGCCTGGCGATCGCGCGCAACGACGCGGCCGCGCTCAAGGCGGCGATCGACTGCGTTTCGGCCACCCAGGCGCCGGACAGCAACGCGATGCTCGCGAGCGAGCAGAAGATCATCGACTGCGGCACAGACGCTTTCCGCACCCAGGCGCTCCTGTACACCAGCATGCTCGTGCAGGCCTACAAGGCGTCGAACGTCCACGTGGAAGTGTCCGACGTGCGGGCAGCGGTCGAGCGCAACAACCCCGACGGTTCGGTCGAGGTGCTCGTCGCCATGCGGGTCAAGGTGGCCGGCGATCAGGGCGCAAACGAAACCGGCTACCGGCTGCGGGTGAAAATGGCGATGGCCGAGGGCTCGTACCGGATCGCCAAGCTCGACCAGGTGACCAAGTGACGTTGGTGGTCGAGGAGCATCCGATTCAGACTCAGACCACGGCGGCTACCCCTGTGTCATCGGTAAATGCGTTGGCGCCCTGGCACATTCGCGCCTGTGCGTGGGCCGTCGACGTGCTGCCGGCCGTCGCCGTGGCGACGACGATGGCGTTGGTGTCCTTCACCGTCCCGGCCCGCGGCCCGTGGTGGTGGGTGTGCGTATCCCTGCTGGGCCTGGCCATCCTCGCCCTGCTGGTCAACCGCCTGCTGCTGCCGGTCCTCCTGGGCGCGAGCCTGGGGCGCGCGTTGTGTGGAATCGGCGTCGTCCGCCGCGACGGCGCCGCGATCGGTGCGTGGGGATTGCTGCTGCGCGACCTGGCGCACCTGCTCGACACCGTGTCGGTGGTGGGATGGCTTTGGCCGCTGGGGGATTCGCAGCGCCGCACCTTCGCCGACATGTTGCTGCACACCGAAGTCCGACGGGCCGAGCTCAGCGTGGCGGCGCCCAAGGTGCGGCAGTGGGTCGCGGCGGCGGTGCTGACGGCCACGGTCCTGTGCCTGGGTGGCGCGCTCGTGAGCTACGCGGTGGTGTACTCGCGGGACCGGGCGACCGACCAGACGCGCGACCAGATCGCGATCCAGGGACCCAAGATCGTCGCGCAGATGCTGACGTACGACCCGAAGTCGTTGCAGGACGACTTCGCGCGCGCCCGGTCGCTGGCCACCGACAGATACCGGAGCCGGCTGAAAGAGCAGCAGGACATCGTCGGCAAGGGCAACCCGGTGATCAACGAATACTGGGTGACCGACAGCTCGATCCAAGCGGCATCGCCGGATTCCGCGACGATGCTGTTGTTCATGCAGGGGCGGCGCGGCGTCGCGCCCGAGGAGCGGTACATCACCGCCACCGTGCGGGTGAACTTCGTCAAGGCCGGCGACGCTTGGCGCGTCAACGACCTCACTGTGCTGACCAAGCCGAAACAGCCCGGGAACGAAAAATGAGTCCCCGCCGCAAGTTTTCGCCCGGTGAAGCGCCGCTGCTCAGCGAGCAGCCGTTGCCTCCCGGACGCGATCGGCGGCTCCCGGTTGTCGGCGCCGTCGCTGCGGTGCTGATGGTCGCCGCGATCACGGTCTGCACGTTGATGCTGATTTCCCATGAAGCCCGGGTGACTACCGCGTCGAAGAACCGCGAGGTGCTCAGTTACGTCACCGGATTCATGACGGGGTTCACCTCGCTCGATCCGTTTCACGCCAACGACTACGTGCTTCGGGTGCAGGGCGACGCGACCGGCGACTTCGCCAAGGAGTATCAAGACAAGGCCAACGAGATCCTGCTGCAGGTTGCCCGTGCCGAACCGGCCACCGGGAGCGTGCTCGACGCCGGCGTAGAGCGGTGGAACGACGACGGCAGCGCCAACGTCATCGTGGCGACCCTGGTCACCTCCAAATCGCCCGACGGCAAACGGGTTTTCGAGAACACGACTCGTTGGATGGCAACTGCTACCCGGGAAGGAAATCGGTGGAAGATCAGCAATCTGACGACAGTGGTCTGACCGGCGACGAGACCGGAAAAGTCGCTGGCGCAACGGAATCCAGCGGCGAACTCGGCACGGCCGAACAGGGCGACGGCGGCACGGAGACGGTCGAGAAGAGCTCGGCCCACGCCGGCGGTCGCAAGGCCCGGCGCGGGTGGCTGCGGGGGAAGCACGCGAACGCCGCTGCCACAACGGAATCCGGCGACGAGCCCGAGACGGCGGCGCCCGCCGATGGCGACGAGCCCGAGGCGACCGCGGCTACCGATAAGGCCGCCGACGACGCGGAGGAGACCGACAAGGCGGACGACGAGGCCGGGGCCGAAGAAGCCGAGGAGGCCCCCACCAAAGAGGCCAAGGTCCGGCGTCGCTGGCTGGCCGGCAAGTGGGCCGGCATCGCCGTGGGGACCGCCGCCGCGCTGTTCATCGGGTCCGCGGCGTTCGCGGGCGCGACCCTGCAGCCGTACCTGACCGACCGCGCCACCGCCGCAACGAAATTGAAGGTCGCCCAGACCGCGGCCAATGCAATCACGGCGCTGTGGACCTACACGCCCGACAACATGGACAAGCTCGCCGACCGCGCGGCGTCCTATCTCAGCGGCGACTTCGAGGCCCAGTACCGCAAGTTCGTCGACGCGATCGTCGCCCCCAACAAGCAGGCGAAGATCACCAACAGGACCCAGGTCACCGGCGCGGCGGTCGAGTCGTTGGACGATTCGAATGCCGTCGTCATCGTCTACACGAACACCACGTCCACGAGCCCGCTGACCAAGGAAATCCCGGCGCTGAAGTACCTGTCCTACCGGCTGTTCATGAAACGCATGGACGGTCGCTGGCTGGTGACCAGGATGACGACCGTCACCTCGTTGGACCTGACGCCGCACACGTAGCGCCACTCGGCGAAAGCGAGCTAGCCCGCCGCGAAAGGGATTGCGCCCCATGGCAGTTACGTCGCCGATCTCCGAACGGTCGTTGACCGTGGCGCTGCTGCTGCTGACCTTCGCGACGGGGCTGGCCGACTCGATCAGCATCCTGGTGCTCGGCCACGTCTTCGTCGCCAACATGACGGGCAACGTGGTCTTCCTCGGCTTCTGGCTGGCCCCGAGGACCGCCGTCGACCTGACCGCCGTCGTGGTGGCGCTGCCCACCTTCGTGTGCACCACTATCCTCAGCGGCCGGCTGGCGCGGCATTTCGGCGAGCGGACGCGTCCGTGGATCGCCACCGTGTTGGGCATCGAGATCGCGTTGTTGGTGACGATCGCGATCCTGGCCGGCGCGGGCGTGCTGCACTACCACGACGACACCAAGCTGATCATGATCGGGCTGCTGGCGGTGACGTTCGGCCTGCAGCATTCCAGCGCCCGCCAGTTCGGAATTCAGGAACTGTCCACCACGGTGCTGACGTCGACGATCGTCAGCCTCGGGCTGGACAGCCGCCTGGCCGGTGGCACGGGGGCTCGCCAAAAGCTGCGCGTGGTCGTGGTTTCCACGATGTGCGCGGGCGCCTTCGCCGGTGCCACCATGTCGCGCTACGTCGTCGCGCCGGTGTTCGCGGTGATCGCCGCCGTGATAGCCACCAGCCTGCTGATATTCCTCTTCGGGCCCGCCGCTACGAAAAGCGCTGCGCCAGAATCTAGTTAGTTGAACGCCAGCCAGCTGGGCAGCGCGCGTTCGTGCGAATCGCAGAGCACACCGCGGGTGTCACACGATCCCCTCGGCGATCCGGCGCCGGCCCACATCCCGCCGCCGTCGCGGCGCAGCACGATCGCCGAGGAGCCGCCGCCGTCCAGCAGGACCGCCGTGTCGCTGCCCAGGCCGCGGAACAGGTCCTGCATGTTGTCCGGGGTGTAGCTGCCGCCCTCGAAGATGTACATCTCGTCGCGCTGCTTCACGTAGGCCAGCGCCGTACGCGCCGCGCTGGGCCCGCCGTCGTGCAGCTGCTGGGTCTGGCCGGGGGCCAGCAGCCCGATCCCCGACACGGCGACGAACTTCTCGTTCTTGTTCAGCAGGTCGGCCACCACCGGGGTGGCGGCGTCGTAGTCGTTCTTGCCCCTGGGCCACACCACATATGGCGCACCGCCGGACGGCAGGATCATCGTCGTCAGCGACGACCAGTTCTCGCCGCCGCCCGAGAGCCCCTGCTTGCCCGGGTAGGCGGCGGTCCCGGTGACCGCCTGGTTCGCGCGGCCCTGGCCGTTGGTGTTGTCGACGAACGCGCCCAGCGGCGAGCTGCAGCCGGTCGTGCGCCAGCTGCCACCCTTCTGCCCGCGCACGTCGAAGAAGTTGGCGTTGATCGCGATGCTCGGCTGTCCCATCCGCTGCCAGGCCTGCAGCGGCGTGTAGAGCTCGGATGCCTGCCACAACCCCTCGCCGGTACGGGCCCCGGGATTGTTCTCGCAACGCGCCTGATCGCCCTGGTGCGTGTCGACCAGCAGGTGCGGCGCCAGCCTGCTCGCCGCGTTCTTGATGATCATCAGGTGGCCGCCGCTGTTCATCTCGTACCAGTGACCGGAGGCGTCCAGCAGCGGGGTGGGGTGGCCGGGGCCAAAGTTGTAGACCAGGTACGTGCCCTTGGTGGAACCGATGGCGCTCGCCAGCGCCTCGCGGCCGTCGGCGGCATGTGCCGTCGGCGCCCCGGCGATGGTCGCCAGCGCCGCGCAGGCCGCTACCGCCGTCAGACTGGCCGCGAACTTGGCCGCCAGTCGACGCAACCTGGCGGTACGTGTCCGCACGATAGCCCTTTCGGCCAGAACGTCAATGCAACAGGAACATCATCAGTCACATCTGTCACACTGTCAATCAAGATCACGGTTGCGTGACGGTATGGCCGCGCTGGAATTACGTTTGCTCGCTTGGGGTTTCGCGCTCGGCCGGTTCGGGCTTGGCGGCCTCGGACTCAGGGCTGGCGGCCTCGGACTCAGGCTCGGCGGGCTCGGCCTTGGCGGGCTCGGCGTCGACGGGCGTCGCGCCCTTGCCCGCGCGCGACTTGTGTTGCGCCTGGTGGCCCTCGGCGATCGCCAACTCGACGGCCCCGGGGATTCGGTGGAATCCGCTGCGGTCGTAGAGCCTCGTGACGATGCCGCCGACCAACAGGCCGATCGCCAGTCCGGCCGCCGTCAGCCACACCGCCTGCGACAGGCCGGCCTGTCCCGCGCCGTTGAGGTACAGCAGGCAGCGCACGCCCAGGAACACCTGGTGCATCGGCTCGAATTCGGCCAGCCACCCGAACAGCGGCGGAACCGCCTGCAGCGGCACCGTGGCGCCCGCTGACGGCAGGCCGAGGATCACGAAAATCAGCATGCTGAACAGCAATCCCATCGACCCGAGCACCGCGATCAGCGAACTGGACGTGACGCCGACCGCGACGATGGCGAATGCCCCAAATGCCCACAGCTGGAAGCCAAGTGGAATTGGCATGCCCAGCCCATGGGCGATGGCGAGATAGACGGCCGAGGTCACCAGCGCCAGCACCACCATGATCGCCCACTTGACCAGCAGGGTGCGAAAGCGCGAGATGTTGGCCTGTTCGGCGAAGCGGTACACCGGGCCCCACTCGGCGGGCACGTAGCCGAGCAGGGAGTCGACCAGGGTGCTGACCACGATGCTGCCGGTGAACCCGGCCAGCAGCAGCAACAGCGCATAGTAGAAGGCCGACAGCCCGTTGCCGGTCCCGTCCGGGAGCGGGTTGTAGACGGTCGACTTGAAGTCGATGGGGTCGGCGAGTCCCAGCTGCGCGATCCCGGGCAGCGGCACCCCGGCCGACCGGGCGGCTACCTGGTGCGAAAGTTGTTGGGCAACAGCCTTGTTGATCTCCACCGCCGCCGCGTTCAGGGTCTGACCCGCGATGGCCGAACCCAGGGTGCCCGCGCGCTGGTTGGTGAAGATCGTGATCGACGGCCGGTCGACGTGTCCGGGCTCGAACGCGCTCTCGCCGAGCTCGCGCAGCCGGGTGGACAGGTTGACCGGAATCAGCATCTCGCCATATACCTGGGCGTTGTCCAGCAGTCGCTTGCCCTCTTCGTGCGAGACCACGCGGACGTCGAATTTGTTCTTGTCCAGATTCGCCGTCAGGCCGTTGGCGATCCTTGCGCCGGTGGGCCCGGCGTCCTCGTTGACGACGGCGATCGGGAAGTGCCGCAGGTTGGCCGCGGGATTCAGGATGCCGCCGAGATACAGCGCGCACAGGGCCGACATCAGCGCCAGCGTGGCCAGGATCGGCAACGCCCAGAACCGCACGCTCCGAAGCGCTTTTACGTTGTGCTTCGGGTTCGGCGCCGCGTGCCGCGGCTGCGATTGAGACATGCGGGCTCCTGTCCGTCCTGCCCAACCCTATTGGGTTAGCCGCCCAGTCCCGCGTGCATCTCCCAGATCAGGACTTCTGCCGGGTCGCTCGCCGTCAGCCGTCGCCCGTCGTCGTCGATGAACCGGACCGCGTCGCCGGCGCCGACTTCGCCGATGCCCTCCACGGCGACCCGGCCGCGTGCCACGAACAGATGCACGTAGCGGGCGGCCGGCGTGCCGGCGGTGCCGCCGGGCTGCAGCCGTGCGACGTGCAGCGCGGCGTTGCGATTGTGCAGCGAGATGGCGGCGTCGTGCCCGGGCATGCCCGACGCGATGGTCACCAGGCCCGCGCTCAAGAGCTCGTCGTCGACGAGCTGCTGCTGGTAGCCGGGGGCGATGCCGGCCTCGTCGGGCGCCACCCACATCTGCACGAAATGCACTGGCGCGAAAGATGAATCGTTCTTCTCCGAATGCAGGATCCCGCTGCCCGCCGACATGCGCTGGGCCAGGCCCGGATAGATCACGCCATGATTTCCCGCGGAGTCGGAGTGGGTGAGCTCGCCGCGCAGCACCCAGGTCACGATCTCCATGTCCCGGTGTGGGTGGGTGTCGAAGCCGGTGTTGGGTTCAACGATGTCGTCGTTGTTCACCAGCAGCAGCCCGTGGTGCGTGTTGTCCGGGTCATAGTGGTCGCCGAACGAGAACGAGTGCCGGGACTGCAGCCAGGGCGCCGTGGTGACCGCCCGGTCGGCCGCGCGCCGGAGCTCCGCGGTGGCAGACATGATCTTCAGGGTAGTGCCGTCAGCAGCCCCTGCGCGTGCGCGAGTGCGGCATCCAGGTCGGCCGGCGTCAGACCGGCCGGCCCGCCCAGATGGATTTCGATCTGGAATTCGGGCTGCCCGTCGGATCCGAAGATCGGCAACACCACGAATTCGGTTGACGGCAAATCCGTTTCGAGCGAATCGGTCACCGACTGCAGCGTGACCATCGTCATCAGCGTGGTCAGTTGGCGGGTGATCTGCGCGGTCGGCTCCAGCGATGCCAGCACGCCGGCCAGGCGGTGGTGCAGCGACTGGTGGGTGTCGTCGAACCGCCACGCGCCGTAGCCCCGGGCCCGGATGTCGGACAGCACCCGCTGATGCTGCGCGATCTCGGTGCGGGTCAGCCGCGGCAGCACCCGCTGCAGCCACGCCGCGACGGACTGGTCGTCGCGCCAGGCCATCGCGACCAATCCGAACGGCGGATCGATCGGGAAGCGCTGCCCGACGGCATGCCCACCGTCGGTGCCGTGCCCGACGGTGTCGATGGTGGTGAGCTGCCGGCCGCCGATCCGCGACATCGAGCAGCCCGCGCCGAGCGTGTCGTGCAGGAAGTCCAGCGCCTCGCGCCCGCGGTCGAGCAGCGGGAACTGCGCCCGCAGGCCGTGCACGAGCCCGAACAGTCCGCTGCCCAGGCAGAAGCGGCGATCGTCACGCCGCGACACCCAGGATCGGCGTTCCAGCTCGGCGAGCACCAGGGCGCACGTCGAGGTGCTGATGCCGCAGATCTTCGCCAGTTCGGCCGAGGTGCGCCCGTGCGGCGAATTCGCCAACGTGCCAAGCACGTCCATCACCCGGGCGGTCGGCGGTGACTTGGTGGTTGACGTATCCATGGCCAGGTTCCTACCATCCGTCCAAAATGTAAGAAAGCGCGTCCTAATATTAGGAGAAACTGTGATCAAGGTGGGGGTTTGGGGCCCGGGTTCCATGGGCGTGATCGCGCTGCGCGGGGTAATCGACCACCCCGAGCTGGAACTGGTCGACGTCGTGGTGCACAGCGACGCCAAGGCCGGCCGCGACGCGGGGGAGCTGTGCGGCATCGCGCCGGTCGGGGTGCTGGCCACGCAGGACCCGGCGGCGCTGCTGGCCGGCGACGCCGACGTGGTGGTGTACGCGGCGGGCGCCAACCTACGGCCGCTGGAGGCCGTCGGCGACATGGTGTCGATCCTGCGGGCCGGTAAGAACGTGGTGTCGTGTTCGGTGGTGCCGCTGGTCTATCCCGACGGCGTCGACGCGGCGTTCACCGATCCGCTGCGCCAGGCCGCCGCCGACGGCGGGGTGTCCTTTTTCACCACCGGTATCGACTCCGGCTTCGCCAATGACGTTCTGCCGCTGGTGCTTACGGGCGTCTCGCGGGTCATCGACTCGGTCCGGGTGACGGAGATGTTCAACTACGCGACCTACCCCGACGAGGCGGCGGTCTACGAGATTCTCGGCTTCGGCAAGCCACCGGAATACCAGGCCTTCGCGGCGACCCCCGGCGTCTTCACGTTCGGCTGGGGCCCGGTGGTGCATCAGCTCGCCGCCGGGCTGGGCGTCAAAGTCGACCGCATCGAGGAGAGCAACGAACGCGCCGCGGCCACCGAGTCTTTCGACACGCCGACCGGCCATATCGCGGCCGGGACGATCGCCGCGATGCGCTCGACGCTGACCGGATACGTCGGCGACACGGCCACTTTCGTGATCGATCACGTGACGCGGATGCGCGACGACATCGCCCCGCAGTGGCCGCAGCCGTACATCAGCCTGCCGCCGAAGGACCTCGGCTACGGGCCGGCCTCGGGCCAGGGTGTGTACCGCGTCGAGATCGACGGATCGCCCAGCATGCGCTGCGAATTCGAGATGGCCGAGGACCACGACCACGACCTGGGCGCGCGCATCGCGGGCTCGTCCCGCATGGTCAACGCCATCCCTGCGGTCTACGCCGCGGCGCCCGGACTGTTGTCCGCGCTGGACCTGCCGTTGATCACCGGCGCCGGGCTGGTCCGCCCGGTGGACGGGCCGTCGCCGGACAGCCGCCTGTTTCAGTTCTGACGAACGGGTGCCGCCGCCGAACACGCCGCCAGATCCGGTTGCACCACAACGGGTTCCGGGCTTGGCTGCGCCGCGCGACGGCGGGCCGAGGCGCGGCTGTTCAGCCAGCACGCGAGACCACCGGCGACCAGGCCGATCGCGACGCCGATGTCCGGGCGCTGCCCGAGCATCAGCCAGCACAACACCGCGGCGACCGCGGGAATGACGGCGAACAGCATCGCCACCGCCGCCGCGCCGTGATTGCTGATGGCGCGCAGGTACAGGCTGACGGCGAGCGTCGCGTTCAGCAGCACCATGCCGGCAACCGCGACGTAGGCGTTGGCGGCGTCGTGCACGGCGAAGGGCGTCAGCGCGGCGAGCGCCGCCGCGGGAACCAGCGCCACCGCGTTCTGCACCGCGCCCATCGCGCGAAAGTCGACGCCCGCGCAGTACCGCTGTTGGTACACCCCGCCGGCCGAAAGCCCGAGCAACCCGATCACCAGCAGCGCGATGACGGGGTCGACGCCGTGCGCGCTCACCAGCCTGTTGGCGCACGCGGCGAACACCGCGACGACGCCGAGGACCAGCGCGATCACCCGTTGCGTGCCGAGCGGTTCCCGCAGGAACAGCGCGGCCAGGATCGCGGTGGCGACGGGGTTCATCGCGATCACCACCGCGCAGAGCACCGCGGGCGCCCCGAGCAGTAGCGCCTCGTACAGGCAGCAGAACTGCACGGCCTGGATGAGCAGGCCCGTGACGACGACGTGGCCCAGCTGCGCGCCACGCGGCCAGGCGGTCCGGGCCACCAGCGCCAGTAACGCCAAAATGATTGCCGCCAAAGAGAATCGCAGGACCAACACGGCCATGGGGGTCATCGCGGCCACGGCGAGCGCCCCGATGGGATATCCGATCGCGTAGGACAGGGTCACCGAGGAGGCGGTGCGCAGCGGCATGCGTGGCAGGGGCATACCGAACATGGTCGCCAAGACGGACCCATCTCGTCCAACGATTATTGGCGATCGCAACCGATCACGATTCGTAATTAGTTAGGCCGACGTTTCGGGAATACAGGGGCGATCTTGCAGGCGATTGATCAAATTTCCTAATCAATCTAGGCTGGCGACATGCCTCAGGTGCTCGACATCGCGCCGCTGCGCAGCCTCGTCGCGGTCGCCGATTGTGGCGGGTTTCACCGGGCGGCCGCCGCGCTGCACCTGAGCCAGTCGGCGGTCAGCCAGCATCTGCGCAAGGTGGAGAGCGTGGTCGGCGAGCCGGTGGTCGAGCGCTCGGGCCGCGGCATCTCGTTCACCGAGGTCGGTCAGAAGGTGCTACGGCATGCCCGCACGATCCTGGCGGCGCACGACGCGGCGCTCGACGACCTCGGCGCCACCGAACACACGTTGGTGACCATCGGGGCCACCGAGCACGGGGCTGACGTGATGCTGCCCGCGCTGACCAGCGTGCTGCGCGAGCGGCTGCCCGATCGGCGGACCCGCTTCCGGCTGGACCGCAACGTCTCGCTGGCCGACGCCCTGGACCGGGGCCTGGTCGACCTGGCGATCATGCTGGACGGATCGGGGCTGGATCGCGCTAACGCCTCGGGGATCGTTGCGCTGCACTGGGTTTCGGCGCGGACGTTCACCGCCCGGCCTAACGAGCCGCTACCGCTGGTGATCTACGCCGAGCCGTGCACGCTGCGCGAGCCCGCCTTCGCGATCCTCGACAATCACGGCATCGACTACGAGGTCGTCGCCGAATGTGCCGATTTGGCGGGCCTTTACGCGGCGGTGCGGTCGGGGCTCGGGCTGGCCCTACTGCCGATCATCGGCAAGCTCCCCGATGGCCTGTGCCCCGCGGAGGGCCCGCCGGCCGCCAACTACGCCTCGGTGCTGGTGCGCGGCCGCGCCGGCATCGATGCCGACCTGCTCAGCGCCGTCGACACCGCGGTGCGCGACGTGCTGGCCACCGAAAGCTGAACTCGCCCTTGGCCTAACCGCTGGGGTAGGTCGCGGCCGCGAGCTCGAGGATCTCGGCGCGGTCGGCGGGCAGGATGAACCCGGACTTGATCGCCGCATCGAGCGCACCGGTGAAGCGGTCCAGGTATTCGGCCAGCCCGCCCGGGTACAGCCGGTGCACGGTGTCCGCGTCGAACGGCTCACCCGAGCCGAAGATGGCGGCCATCAGGGTCTCGGTGTTGAGTTCGAAGCCGCCGGCGCCCGACGTCCGGGCGAGCGGAACGTCCACCCACGGTGTGCGCAGGCCGTCCTGGACTAGGCCGTTGGCATCCAGAACCGCGTGTGGCTCACCGCTTTCCGGATCAGCGGTGACTCTGATGGGTGGCGCGGCCGGCGCCGGGTCGCCGGTGCGGACCCAGCTACGCAGGGCCTCCAATGCCGCTTGGACAACGTAGTGGTGTTGCGGCGCGAAGTTGATGAAGTGCGGGAGTTGTTGTCCCATCAGCATGTTGGTCGGCGCGTAGGCGGCCACGATGGCGTCGATCGGCGCGGCGCCGGTGTCGATCGGCGCGACTTGGATCGTGTAGTTGTCCGCGTGCGCGGCACCGGCGATCTCCCAGACCCGCAACAGCTCGTGGTCCGCTTGCCGCGCAAAGTAATAGCCGTGCTGGACGGCGCCGAGCAGATCGGTTTCGGTGATGATCGTGAAGACGGGCACCCGCAGGTCCCTGCGAAACTTCACCGCCTGCGGAGTGGGATTCTCCAAATCGTCGAAGATGGAACGGTTTTCCAGCGGTGCGGCGGTGCCGAACCGGGAATGCACCAGAAACCCGTCGTACACCTGGGCCAGCGGATCGACGGCGTTGATGTAGGTGGTGAGGAACATCGCGGACTGCGATTCGCCAAGGGCCACAACGTGTTCCGGGCGCAATCCGCGCAGCAGGTCGTCGGTGGCGGCCCTGACCAGGGTACCGGCCTGCGAAAAGATGTCGTAGCTGAATGCGTCGCCCGGGTGCTCGAGGGCGGCATACCGGGTCGGATCCTGGCTCTTGAGCGACATGTCGATGCCGAGCAGGCTGACGCCGCCGTCGACGCCGACCTTCTGGGCCGACACCGTGACGTAGGCGTAGCCGGCCCGCAGGATTTCGCGGTGCGCCATCATCCACACCGCGGGAGCGTCGATGCCGCCGCTCACGTTGAGCCACTCGACCAGCGCGGTGCCGTTGAATTGCGCGGGGTCGGCGGGTGTGAGCACCACGATCCGCGTGGCGTAGTCCTGCGTGTCGTCCGGCGTCACCGGCCAGCGGCCGTCGGAACCCAGCTCGCCGGCCCGCGCATACGACGTCGCGGTACCGGAGAGGAAGAACTCCTCGGCAACATAGCCCAGGTCGCCGATCTCGAACCCGCCCAACAGCAGCGCGGGTTTTCCGGGCACGGGCGTAACGACTGGCAAATCCGTCATGGGGCACACCTTCTTTGGCGAGCCGTCACAGCGAACTGGGCAGCCCGAATTTCGCGAACAACGTGTCGTCGGAGAATGCAACCACATGCGACACCCCGTCGCTGCGGATATCCAGTACATGCAGCTGAAACGCCACGTGTGCCGCGCCCACCCGCATGTACATCGCCACCGCGGGCTGGCCGTTGGCGGCCAGCGGAATCATGCGCATGTCGCCCGCGTGCTCGGCGGGGCACTGCTGGTGGATGAGGGTGACGATGGCCTGCGGCCCCTGGTACCAGCCGGTGTACGGCGGCATCTCCCAGATCGCCTCGGCGGTGAACAGCTCCACCAACCGGTCGATGTCGTAGGACTCGAAGGCCGCGATGTAGCGGGCCAACAGGTCTTGCGCCTCCGGTGAATCCGGCGCCGCCAGCCGATCGGTTGCGGCGGGCCGGACCGTGTCCAGCTGCGACCGGGCCCGCTGCAGCAGGCTGTTGACGGCGGTCGTGGTGCTGCCGATCGCCTCCGCCACTTCGGCTGAGCGCCACTGCAGTACGTCGCGCAGCAGCAGCACCGCCCGTTGCCGCGGGGAGAGGTGCTGCAGCGCCGCGACGAACGCCAGTCGCACCGACTCGCGCGAGCCGACGATGACCGAGGGGTCGGCCGGGTGGTCGGTCGAATCCGGCAGCGGCTCCAGCCAGGCCACCTCGCTGCGCTGCACGAGTTCGGCCGTCGGATCGGAGCTGGGCCCGCCGAGCCCGGTCGGCAACGGCCTGCGCTGCCGTCCCTCCAGCGCGCTCAGACAGGTGTTGGTGGCGATGCGATGCAGCCAGGTGCGCACCGACGACTTGCCCTCGAACCGGTCGTAGGCCTTCCAGGCCCGCAGCAAGGTCTCCTGCACCAGGTCCTCCGCGTCGTGCAGGGAGCCGGTCATCCGGTAGCAGTGCGCGAGCAGTTCGCGGCGGTACGGCTCGGCGATCGCGGAAAAATCCGCGTCGCCGGATCGGTCTGCGAGCACGCTCACCCGAGTGAGCCTACGCAGAGCCTCCGACTACCGCCTTCCATGAGCCATTACGCTGCCCGTAATGACAACGACGACCCGCACTGAACGAAGCTTCGACGGCGTGGGCGGCGTGCGCATCGTGTACGACGTCTGGACACCCGACACTCCGCCGCGTGCGGTGGTCGTGCTCTCGCACGGCCTCGGTGAGTACGCCCGCCGCTATGACCATGTGGCAGAGCGCTTCGGGCAGGCGGGGCTGGTCACCTACGCGCTGGACCATCGCGGCCACGGCCGCTCCGGCGGTAAGCGCATGCTGGTGCGCGACATCGGCGAGTACACCGCCGACTTCGACACCCTGGTCGGCATCGCGACCCGGGAACACCACGGTCTGAAGTGCATCGTGCTCGGCCACAGCATGGGCGGCGGCATCGTCTTCGCCTACGGCGTCGAACGCCCGGACAACTACGACCTGATGGTGCTCTCGGCCCCGGCGGTGGCGGCCCAGGACGCGGTGTCACCGGTGCTGGCGTTCGCCGCCAAGGCGCTGGGTGCCCTGATCCCCGGCGTGCCCGCGCAGGAACTCGACGTCGACGCCATCTCGCGCGACCCTGAGGTGGTGGCCGCCTACCGGGCGGACCCGCTGGTCTACCACGGCAAGGTCCCGTTCGGCGTCGGCCGGGCCCTGCTGCTGGTCGGCGAGACCATGCCGCAGCGGGCGCCGGCGTTGACCGCGCCGCTGCTGGTGGTGCACGGGTCCGACGACCGGTTGGTGTCGGTCGAGGGCAGCCGGCGGCTGGTGGGCAGCGTCGGGTCCTCCGACGTCGAGCTGAAGGTCTATCCCGGTCTGTATCACGAGGTTTTCAACGAGCCCGAGCAAGACCAAGTGCTCGGCGACGTGGTCTCCTGGATCACCGCTCGGCTCTGAGCGAAATGTCGGATTGCTCCCGTAGGTTGGCCCTGTGAGTTGCGCCGGCGACGATGCGGAGCGAAGCGACGAGGAGGAGTGGCGCCATGAGTGACGACAAGATGCTGGCGCGCATCGCCGCCCTGCTGCGTCAGGCCGAGGGCACCGACAACACGCACGAGGCCGACGCGTTCATGAGCGCCGCGCAACGGCTGGCGACGGCGGCATCCATCGACCTTGCAGTGGCCCGGTCGCATTCGGCCACCCGGTCGGCCGCGCAGGCGCCGACGCAGCGGACCATCACGATCGGCGAGGCCGGCACCAAGGGGCTGCGGACCTACGTACAGCTCTTCGTGCTGATCGCGGCGGCCAACGACGTGAAATGCGACATCGCGTCCAATTCGACGTTCTGCTACGCCTACGGGTTTTCCGAGGACATCGACGCCAGCCACGCCCTGTACGCCAGCCTGGTCGTCCAGATGGTCCGCGCGTCGGACGCCTACCTCGCCACGGGTGCGCACCGGCCCACGCCGACGATCACCGCCCGGCTGAACTTTCAGCTCGCGTTCGGTGCCCGGGTGGGGCAGCGCCTGGCCGAGGCGCGCGAGGAGGCCCGCCGCGAAGCCACCAGGGATCGCTCTCGCCGACCGGGAACCGCTATTGCGTTGCGGGACAAGGATGTCGAGTTGCGCGACTACTACCGCGGCGCGTCCAAGGCGCGGGGTACCTGGCAGGCCAGCCGGGCGACGGCCGGATACTCGTCGTCCGCGCGGCGCGCGGGGGATAGGGCCGGCAAGCGTGCGCGTCTGGGTAACAGCCCCGAGCTGCCCGGAGCGCGGAGCTCGCTGGGCCGGTGACCGCGGCCGGCCCCGCGAAGCGGGATTCCCAGCGCGCCAGGGTTTACGCCGCTGAGGAGTTCGTCCGGACGATGTTCGACCGGGCCGCCGAACGCGGCCTGCCCACCGTGGATTTCTTCGGTGCCCGGTTGACCCTGCCGCCCGAAGGGCGATTCGGCTCGGTGGCCGCCGCGCAACGCTATGTTGACCGGGTGCTCGATCTACCGGCGGTGCGGCAGCGCTGGACCGACATCGCGCCGCTGCGGGTGCGGCCGCGGCAGGCGGCCACCGCGGCACACTACGAAAACCTCGACGGCACAGGCGTTATCGCGGTTCCCGACCGGGACACCGCGGACTGGGCGCTGCGCGAGCTGGTCGTGCTGCACGAGGTGGCCCACCATTTGTGCCAGGCCGAACCGCCGCACGGCCCGGAGTTCGTCGCGACGATCTGCGAATTGGCCGAGCTGGTGATGGGCCCCGAACTGGGCCACGTGCTGCGGGTGGTCTATGCGAAAGAGGGTGTGCGGTGAGCCAATTCGACGACGACGCCGACACGAGGGCCCGCGACGTCGAAAGCCGGATGACCGACGACGAACGATTCTCGCTGCTGGTCGCGGTGATGGGTGCGGGGGACCTGTGGCCGCTGCCGGACAAGCGCATTCCGGCCGGCACCCCGATGAGCGCCGGCTACGTGCCGGGCATCCCGCGGCTCGGCGTCCCGGCGCTGCTGATGAGCGATGCCGGATTGGGCGTCACGAACCCCGGCTACCGGCCGGGCGACACCGCGACCGCGCTGCCGGCCGGGCTGGCCCTGGCCGCCGGATTCGATCCGGCACTGGCGCGCGCCGCGGGCGAGGTGATCGGCGCCGAGGCCCGCAGCCGGGGGTTCAATGTGCAGCTGGCGGGATCGATGAACCTGGCCCGGGACCCGCGCAACGGCCGCAACTTCGAATACTTCTCCGAGGACCCGCTGCTGACCGCGACGATGGCCGCCGAGCAGGTCACCGGCATACAGCAGCAGGGCGTCATCTCGACGGTCAAGCACTATTCGCTGAATTGCAATGAGACCAACCGGCATTGGCTGGATGCGCGCATCGACCCCGACGCGCACCGCGAATCCGACCTGCTGGCCTTCGAGATCGCCATCGAGCGCGCGCGGCCCGGCGCCGTGATGACCGCCTACAACAAGGTCAACGGTGACTACGCGTCGGCCAACCGCATGCTGATCGAGGACGTGCTGAAAGGCGCCTGGGGATACCGCGGTTGGGTGATGTCCGACTGGGGCGGGACACCGAGTTGGGAGTGCGCGCTGGCCGGCCTCGACCAGGAGTGCGGCGCCCAGATCGACGCCGTCTTCTGGCAAGCCGAGACGTTCACCGAACCGCTGCGCGCCGCCTACGCCGACGGCCGGCTGCCCAAGGAGCGGCTGTCCGACATGGTCCGGCGAATCCTGCGGTCGATGTTCGCCGTCGGGATCGCCGAGCGCGTCGCCCCACCGGTGCCGGACATGGCCGCGCACAACGAGATTGCGCTGCGGATCGCGCGCCACGGCATCGTGCTGCTGCAGAACCGCGGCGCCCTGCCGCTGGGGCCGGAGGCCACCCGGATCGCGGTCATCGGCGGCTACGCGCAGCTCGGCGTGCCGACGGGGTGCGGGTCGAGCGCGGTCGTGCCGCCGGGCGGCTACGCGGGCGTGATCCCCATCGGCGGGTCCGGGCTGATGGGGGGCACCCGCAACCTGTACCTACTGCCGTCGAGCCCGGTGGACCAGCTGCGCAAGCAACTTCCGAACGCGCAGATCGAGTTCGACCCGGGCATCAGCCCGGCCGAGGCGGTGCTGGCCGCACGGCGCGCGGACGTGGCCGTGGTGTTCGCGATTCGCGTCGAGGGCGAGGGCGCCGACAGCGCCGACCTCTCGCTGCCGTGGGGCCAGGACGCGGTGATCGCAGCGGTCGCGGCCGCCCACCCAAACACCGTGGTGGTGTTGCAGACCGGCAACCCGGTAGCCATGCCCTGGCGGGAATCGGCCAACGCGATCGTGCAGGCGTGGTATCCCGGGCAGGCCGGCGCCACCGCGATCGCGGAAATCCTTGCAGGCCAGGTGAATCCGTCGGGAAGGCTGCCGATCACCTTTCCGGCCGACCTCGCCCAGACCCCGCGCCCGGAGCTGCCCGGCCTGGGCGACGCCGTGGGCACGGCGAACACGATCGACTATTTCGAAGGCGCCGACGTCGGCTACCGCTGGTTCGCGCGCCAAGGCGCGGCCCCGATGTTCGCCTTCGGGCATGGCTTGTCCTACACCAGCTTTGAGTACCGCGATCTGGTGGTGACCGGCGGCGACACCGTGCGGGCCGGCTTCAGCGTCGTCAACACCGGCAAGCGTGCCGGAGCGGACGTCGCGCAGCTGTATCTGCTCGCCGGGCCCGACGGGCAACGGCTGCGGCTGCTCGGATTCGAGCGGGTCGAGCTCGAGCCCGGCGCCGTCGCACGGGTGGACATCGAGGCCGACGCGCGGCTGGTCGCCCGCTACAGCGGCGGGTCGTGGCGCATCGCGCCGGGCGGTTACGCGGTGGCGGTCGGCGCTTCGGCAACCGCGCCGGCGTTGACCGCCGAGGTCGAGCTGGCCGGCCGTGTGTTCGGCGGGTGAGGGGCCCTAACGGAACGCACGACCGGCCCGGGCGTCAGCTGACCGGTACCAACGCGTCGCCACAGGTGCACGTGTACTGCTGGCCCGAGCCCGAGCAGTGGCATCCGACCTCGATACGGACGCGACACCCACAGCCGTCGTGACCGCAGGTCAGCAGAGTTCCCTCTTCGTATTGCGCCATGTGAATCATCCTTGTCTGGTTAGGGATTCCGGTGCATCCACCGGCCTCGTTACTGTATACCCCATACGGGTATGTAGTAAATACCACCTAGGCGTGTCGACGGGCCTGCGCGCGCTGAACTGGCGTTACTGCGCGGTGCGGCCCGCGCGGCTAGCGTTGACGCCATGACCCAAACCCCCTCCCCGCAGGACGTCGACGCCTTCGTGGACAGCACGATGATCGGCGACGACCCGGTGTTAACCGCGGCGCTGGAGGCGAGCGACGCGGCCGGGCTGCCGCACATTGCGGTGTCGGCGCAGCAGGGCAAGTTCCTGTCGCTGCTGGCCGGGGCGATCCAGGCCCGCCGCATCCTCGAGATCGGCACTCTCGGTGGCTTCAGCACGATTTGGCTGGCGCGGGGCGCGGGCCCGCAGGGACGGGTGGTGACGCTGGAGTACGAGCCCAAGCACGCGGAGCTCGCCCGGGCCAACCTGCAGCGGGCCGGCGTCGCCGACCGGGTCGAGGTGGTGGTCGGCGCCGCGCTCGACACCCTGCCGACGGTGACCGGGGGCCCCTTCGACCTGGTGTTCGTCGACGCCGACAAGGAGAACTACCCCGGCTACCTGGAATGGGCGATCAAGTTGGCGCGCCCGGGCTCAGTCATAGTGCTGGACAACGTCGTTCGCGACGGCCAGATCCTGACGCCGGAAACCGCGGACGAGCGGGTGCAGGCGACCCGGCGGACGCTGGAGCTGATGGGCGAGCACCCACGGCTGGACACCGCGGTGATCCAGACGGTGGGTGCTAAGGGATGGGACGGCTTCGCCTTCGCGACGGTGAAGTAGCCGAATCCTGCTGGTCCCCTTGGCGAAAAGGGCCTGATTTTCATTGCTGACGTGCGGTGACCGGGCGTAATCTGGAAAAAGATGGATGGCTTGCAGCGAGCCCAGAGTGGCTGTTGCATAACGGGCTTGCTGCCTTACAGAGAGGTAGCAAAATGAGTACGGTCCATTCATCAATCGATCACCACCCCGATTTGATGGCCCTGCGCGCGGGCTATGAGCGCGCCGCCGAATCGATGAGTGCGCATTTCACCTTCGGTCTGGCGATGCTGACGGGCCTGTACGTCGCGGTGTCGCCGTGGATCATCGGATTCAGCGCGACGGCATCGCTTGGCACGTCTGACCTTATTGTCGGGATCGCGGTGGCGTTCCTGGCCTACGGATTCGCGACGACGCTGGACCGCTCGCACGGCATGACCTGGACCATGCCGGTGCTCGGCCTGTGGGTCGTCGTCTCGCCGTGGGTCGTGTCGGGCGCCGCACCGACGGCCAGCATGGTCTGGTCGAATGTCGTGGCGGGTGCGTTGCTGACGTTCCTGGGTCTGCACGCCACCTACTTCGGCATGCGCACGCGCGCCGACGCTACACACGAATAGGATCAAAATCCCTTAGGCCACAACGGGTGTGGGAACACTGGCCCACACCCGGCGGGCCATCGTCGGCCTACCCGCAGACCGCACCGATCGCCGCCGAGCTGACCAGCTTGACGTACTTGGCCAGCACGCCGGTCTTGTAGCGCGGCGGGGGAGGCGTGAAACCCGCACGCCGAGAGTCGAATTCGGCGGGGTCTACCAGCACGTCGAGCGTGCCGTTGGCCACGTCGAGCCGGATCCGGTCGCCGTCACGCAGGAAGGCGATGGGCCCCGCGTCGACCGCCTCGGGCGCGACGTGCCCCACGCACAGGCCGGTCGTCCCTCCGGAGAACCGGCCGTCGGTGAGCAGCAGCACGTCCTTGCCTAGCCCGGCTCCCTTGATCGCGCCGGTGATGGCCAGCATCTCGCGCATGCCGGGGCCGCCCTTCGGGCCCTCGTAGCGGATCACCACCGCGTCGCCGTTGGTGATGGTGCCGTCCTCCAGGGCGTCCAGCGCGGCCCGCTCGCCGTCGAAAACCCTTGCGGTGCCTTCGAACACGTCGGAGTCGAAGCCGGCCGACTTGACCACCGCGCCGTCGGGCGCCAGCGACCCGCGCAGGATGGTGATCCCACCCGTCGGGTGGATCGGGTCGCTCATCGCACGTAGCACCTTGCCGTCGGGATCCGGCGGGGCGATGGCGGACAGGTTTTCGGCCATCGTCTTCCCGGTCACCGTCAGGCAGTCGCCGTGCAACAGCCCCGCATCCAGCAGCGCCTTCATCATGACGGGGACGCCGCCGATGTGGTCGACATGCGACATCACGTGCCGGCCGAATGGCTTGACGTCGGCCAGGTGCGGCACCTTGGCGCCGACCCGGCTGAAGTCCTCGAGCGTGAGCGCGACCTCGGCCTCGTGGGCGATGGCGAGCAGGTGCAGCACCGCATTGGTCGAGCCGCCGAACGCCATCACCACCGCGATCGCGTTCTCGAACGCCTCCTTGGTGAGGATGTCGCGGGCGGTGATACCGCGGCGCAGCAGATTGATGACGGCCTCGCCACTGCGCCGGGCGAATCCATCGCGGCGCCGGTCGGTGGCGGGGGGCGCCGCGCTGCCGGGTAGCGACATGCCTAGCGCCTCGGCGGCGCTGGCCATCGTGTTGGCGGTGTACATGCCGCCGCAGGCGCCCTCGCCGGGGCAGATCGCCCGCTCGATCGCGTCGACGTCCTCACGCGACATCAGCCCGCGCGAGCACGCACCGACGGCCTCGAACGCGTCGATGATCGTCACCTCGCGCTCGCTGCCGTCGGAAAGCTTGGCCACGCCCGGCAGGATCGAGCCCGCGTAGAGAAACACCGACGCCAGGTCCAGGCGGGCGGCGGCCATCAGCATGCCGGGCAGCGATTTGTCGCAACCGGCCAACAGCACCGAGCCGTCCAGCCGCTCGGCCATCATCACCGTCTCGACGCTGTCGGCGATCACCTCGCGGGAGACCAGTGAGAAGTGCATACCCTCGTGGCCCATCGAGATGCCGTCGGACACCGAGATGGTGCCGAATTCCAGCGGATAGCCGCCCGCGGCAAAGACGCCGTCTTTGACGGCCTTGGCCAGCCGGTCGAGCGACAGGTTGCACGGCGTGATCTCGTTCCACGACGACGCGACGCCGATCTGCGGCTTGGCGAAGTCCTCGTCGCCCATGCCTACCGCGCGCAGCATGCCGCGGGCGGCGGTCTTCTCCAGACCATCGGTGACGTCACGACTACGGGGCTTGATGTCGACTTGATCAGGGGGCTGGACCATCCTGCAAGTATGCGCGGCCCTGACAAGCGAATTTCCACCGGTTATACCCCGCTGGGGTACCGTTGGATGGACTGACGGAGCGGCGAGGCGGGCGGAGAGCCAGATGACAACTGCGCACGGGTATTCCGAGCAGAAGGACAACTACGCAAAACGGCTGCGCCGCATCGAGGGTCAGGTCCGCGGCATCGCGCGGATGATCGACGAGGACAAGTACTGCATCGACGTGCTCACCCAGATCAGCGCCGTGAACAGCGCGCTGCGGTCGGTGGCCCTGGGCCTGCTGGACGAGCACCTGGGCCACTGCGTCACCCGCGCGGTCGCCGAGGAGGGGCCAGAGGCCCCGGAGAGGGCGCAGGCCAAGCTCGCCGAAGCATCGGCCGCCATCGCGCGGCTAGTTCGTTCCTGATCAGTGACGTAGTTGAGACCCGTGTCCGCCCCCTAAGTCGGGGGATCTCTTGGTTGCGATCCGTACGGTAAGGCAGTGTGATCGCATTAGGCACGACAACCCAGGAACTGGGGAACCCGGCCGACACCGACGCCATGACTGCCGAACCCGGAACAGCCACAGCCACCGCGCGAACGTGGACGCCACGCATCGCCGCACAGCTCGCTGTCCTGGCCGCGGCGGCCTTCACCTATGTCACCGCCGAGATCCTGCCGGTGGGCGCGCTGTCGTCGATCTCGCGGGACCTGCACGTCAGCGTCGTCTACGTGGGAACGCTGCTGACCTGGTACGCCCTGGTCGCAGCGCTCAGCACGGTGCCGCTGGTGCGCTGGACCGCGCACTGGCCGCGCCGGCGCACACTGCTGCTCAGCCTGACCTGCCTGACGGCCTCACAGGTCATTTCGGCGCTGGCGCCTAACTTCGAGGTGTTGGCCGCGGGCCGGGTGCTCTGCGCGTTCACCCATGGCCTGCTGTGGGCGGTGATCGCCCCGATCGCCACCCGGCTGGTGCCGCCGAGCCACGCCGGCCGCGCCACGACGTCGATCTATCTGGGCACCAGCCTGGCGCTCGTGGTGGGCAGCCCGCTCACCGCGGCGATGAGCCTGATGTGGGGCTGGCGGCTGGCGGTGGTGTGCGTGACGGTGGCCGCGGCCGTCGTCACCGTCGCCGCGTGGCTGCTGCTGCCGCTGATGGTGCTCACCGAAGACCAGTTGCTCTACGTGGGCCCGCGATCGCGCCACCACCGCAACGCGCGGTTGATCAAGGTGAGCATGCTCGCGATGGTCGCGGTTACCGGTCACTTCGTCTCTTACACCTTCATCGTGGTGATCATCCGCGACGTGGTCGGCGTGCGCGGGCCCAACCAGGCGTGGCTGCTGGCCGCCTACGGCCTGGCGGGTCTGCTGTCGGTGCCGCTGGTGGCCCGGCCGCTGGACCGCCGGCCCAAGGGCGCGATCCTGGTCTGCATGGCGGGTCTGGCCGTTCCCTTCGTGGTGCTGACCGGGTTGGCCTTCCACGTCGACACCAACGCCGCGACCGTCTTGGTCGGGACCGCCGCGATCGTGTTGTGGGGCGCCATGGCCGCCGCGGTGTCGCCGATGATGCAGTCCGCGGCGATGCGCGCCGGCGCCGACGACCCGGACGGGGCGTCGGGCATGTACGTGACGGCGTTCCAGGTGGGCATCATGGCGGGCTCGCTGTTCGGTGGGCTGCTCTACGAGGTCGGGCTGAGGGAGATGCTGACCGCTTCGGCGGTCCTGATGGGTGTCGCGCTGCTGGGCGTCGCCGCGAACAAGCGGATGCTGGACTTTGCGCCGACACGCTCACACGATTCATAACGGCGCAGCTCAACACCGCTAAATCGGGGCTCGACCGGGCTTGTGACGACCTCGGAATAGGTAGCTGGTCGCCGCGCTATGGGACACTGGTCAGGACTTGACTGGAGGTGCGCGTATGTCGGGCTGGACGAGGGCCTGGTCTAAAAGGGGTCTGTTCGCGGCTCTGAACGCAGGCGGTTTGGCCGTCCTGCTGGTGCTGGGAACCGGCCCCGCTGCGGCCGATCCCGACCCGCCGCCCGGCGATCCCGGCGTGGTCGCCGCGCGATGCAACCCCCGCCTCCGCCGCCAGGTGACCCCGGGGCTCCGCCTCCGCCGCCGCCGTGGGCTCCGCCGGTGGCAACGCCGGCGGCCGACGGGCAGGACTCGACGCCGTTCACCGGCCCCGCGCCGTTCGGGCCGCCGAACTTCGTCCCGAAGGGCGGCTCGATGGTGGGTGTCGCGCAGCCGATCATCATCAACTTCCCCGGACGCGTCGACGACGCCGGCGCGGCCCAGGCCGCCGTGCACGTCTCGTCGATCCCGGCGGTTCCCGGCAAGTTCTACTGGATGACCCCGACCCAATTGCGTTGGCGCCCATTGAGTTTCTGGCCGGCCAACACCGCGGTGAACATCGACGCGGGCGGCACCAAGTCCAGCTTCCGCACCGGTGACCAGCTGATCGCCACGGCGGACGACGCCACGCACCAGCTGACGATCACGCGTAACGGCACCGTGGAGAAGACCTTCCCGATGTCGATGGGCATGACGTCGGGTAATCACCAAACGCCCAACGGCACCTATTACGTGCAGGACAAGAAGGCGTCGGTGGTGATGGACTCCTCGACCTACGGGGTTCCGGTCAACTCGACCTACGGCTACAAGGTGACGGTGGAGGACGCGGTCCGCTTCGACAACGTCGGCGACTACGTGCACAGCGCGCCGTGGTCGGTGGACGATCAGGGCAAGCGCGACGTCAGCCACGGCTGCATCAACATCAGCCCCACCAACGCCAAGTGGTTCTTCGACAACTTCGGTCCGGGCGACCCGATCATCGTGAAGAACTCCAGCGGCGGCTCGTACAAGAAGAACGACGGCTCCAGCGACTGGATCGTCAACTAGCCGCGGGCGTCAGTTCCAGATCCTGACCCGGCGCTGCGGCGCCAGGAACAGCTCGTCGTCCTCGGCCACCTCGAAGGCGTCGTAGAAGGCGTCGATGTTGCGCAGCACGCCGTTGCAGCGGAACTCCGGCGGCGAGTGCGGGTCGATCGCCAACCGCCGGATCGCCTCCGCGTCACGCGATTTGGTGCGCCACACCTGTGCCCAGCCGAAGAACACCCGCTGCACACCGGTAAGGCCGTCGATCACCGGGGCGGGGCGGCCGTTCAGCGAAAGCTGATAGGCCAGCAGCGCGATGGACAGGCCGCCCAGATCGCCGATGTTCTCCCCGACGGTGAATGCGCCGTTGACGTGGTGGCCGTTGTCGAGACCCCTGGGCGTGTAGGCCTCGTATTGCTCGATGAGAACCTTTGTGCGGGAACTGAATTCGGTGCGATCGTCGTCGGTCCACCAGTCGACCAGGTTGCCGTCGCCGTCGTACTTGGCGCCCTGGTCGTCGAAGCCGTGCCCGATCTCGTGCCCGATGACCGCGCCGATGCCACCGTAGTTGGCGGCGTCGTCGGACTCGGCGTCGAAGAACGGCGGCTGCAAAATGGCTGCGGGAAAGACGATTTCGTTCATCCCGGGGTTGTAATACGCGTTGACGGTCTGGGGCGTCATGAACCATTCGTCGCGATCCACCGGGCCGCCGAGCTTGGCCAGCTCGCGGTCGTGCTCGACGGCGTGGCCGCGCTGGTAATTCCCGTACAGGTCGCCGCGGTCGATCACCAGCGCCGAGTAGTCGCGCCACTTGGCGGGGTAGCCGACCTTGGCGGTGAACTTGTCCAGCTTGGTCAGCGCGCGCTCCCGCGTCTGCGGCGTCATCCAGCCCAGTTCGCTGATGGACTGCCGATAGGCCTCCCGTAGATTGCCCACCAGCGTGTCGATCCGGGCCTTGGCGCCGGGCGGGAAATGCTTTTGCACGTAAAGCTTTCCGACGGCATCGCCCATCAGGCTCTCCACCAGCGACACGCCGCGCTTCCAGCGGTCGCGGATCTGCTCGGCACCGGTCAGCATGCGGCCGTAGAAGTCGAAGTCGGCGGCGACGATGTCGTCGGTCAGCCAATTCGCACGGGCGCGGATCAGCCGCCAACGCGCCCAGTCCTTCCAGTCGTCGAGCTCGACGCTGTTCCACAGCTCGGCGAACGCGGTGAAGTAACCGGGTTGGCGCACAACCACTTCCGCGAGCGCGGCCGGCGTGCCGCCCAGCCCGTCGACCCAGCCGGCCCAGTCGAAGCCCGGTGCTTCGCTCTGCAGCTCGGCGAAGGTGCGCAGGTTGTAGGTGAGGTCGGCATCGCGGCGCTTGACGACATCCCAGTGCGCGCCGGCGAGTTTGGTCTCCAGCGCCACGATGCGCGCCGCGGTCTCCTCGTGATCGCCCGCACCGAACACCAGGCCGAACATCCGCGCGATGTGCTCTGGGTAGGCCGCCAGCACCTGGGCGTGCTGCTGGTCGCGGTAGTACGACTCGTCGGGCAGGCCGAGGCCGGACTGGTTGAGGTGCACCAGGTAGCGCGCCGAATTCTTCGCGTCGGTGTCGATGTAGACGCCGACGCCGCCACCCACCCCGGTGCGCTGCAGGGTGCCGATGGCCGCGGCCAGTGCGGCGGGGTCGGCGGCCGCGTCGATGACGCTCAGCTCGTCGCGCAGCGGCTGGACACCGCGGCGTTGCACGGCTTCCTCGTCGAGGAAGCTGGCGTAGAGGTCGCCGATGCGCTGCGCGTCGCCGTCCACGGTGCCGTCGCCGGAGGCTTGCTCGCTGGCGCCGATGATCAGGTCGCGCACGTGCTCCTCGGCGCGGTCGTACAGATGGCGGAACGCGCCGTCGGTGGCCCGGTCGGCGGGGATGTCGTAGTCGGCCAGCCAGCGGCCGTTGACATGACCGAACAGGTCGTCCTGGGGTCGGGCGTTGTCGTCGAGGTAGCTCAGGTCGATGCCCGAGCGAATTGCCGCATCCGTCACCCCGCCATCCTTCCATCTTCTGCGCGGGCGCCGCGGGCAGCGCGGGCGGTGCGTGCCGCGCAACCGGCATGCCTGGCTTGTGAGGGCCGCGGGTAACCTCGCGCCCATGCCCGACGCCGAGCAAAGCGAGCAAGCGGCCGACCAGGCCGACGAGGCCGAGGTCGAGTCCGGCCAGGTCGAGGCCCACGACGGCCCGGTGCTGTCCAACTACGGCATCGCCTCGGCGGTGCTCGGCGTGCTGTCGGTCGCCGCGATGGTGCTCGGGGCGATCATTTGGTCCGCGCACCGCGGCGACGCCGGGGAACGCGTGTACCAGACCCGCGTCATGCAGACCGCGGCCGACTGGACGGGCGTGCTGATCAACATGAACAGCGGCAACGTCGACAACAGCCTGCAGCGACTGCACGACGGCACCGTCGGCGAACTCAACACCGACTTCGATGCGGCCGTGCAGCCCTACCGGCAGGTGGTCGAGAAGCTGCAGTCGCACAGCAGCGGCCAGCTCGAGGCCGTCGCGATCGACACCGTGCACCGCGACCTGGACACCCGGCCCGGTGTTCCGCGGCCCGTGGTCACCACCAAGCTGCCACCGTTCGCCTCGCGGACCGACTCGGTGATGGTCGTCGCGACCTCGGTGAGCGAGAACGCCGGCGCCAAGCCGCAGACGGTGCACTGGAACCTGCGGCTGGACGTGTCCAACGTGGACGGCAAGCTGATGATCTCCAAGCTGGAGTCGATCAGATGAGAAACCTGTTGCGCCTGCTGGCGTTCGACATCGTGGCCCCGCTGGCCGCCGTCGGCGCGCTGTTGATGGTCGGGCTGGTGCTCGGCTGGCCGTTGTGGTGGGTGTCGGCGTGCTCGGTGCTGCTGGTGCTCATCGCCGAGGCCGTCGCGATCAATTTCTGGCTGCTGCGCCGCGATTCGGTGAGCGTGGGCACCGACGACGAGGCGCCCGGGTTGCGGTTGGCGGTGGTGTTCCTGTGCACGGCCGCGCTGACCGCGGCGGTGCTGACCGAGTACACGCACTGGACGACGCCGGATCGCGACTTCAAGAAGGATTCCCGCGAGGTGGTCCAGATCGCGACCGGGATCTCGGAGTCGTTGGGGACGTTCGCGCCGGGCGCACCGAGCAACGCGATCGATCGGGCCGCGGCGATGATGGTGCCCGAGCATGCGGGCGCGTTCAAGGAGCAATACCAGAAGTCGAGCGCGGATCTGGCGCAGCGCAACGGTTCTGCGCAGGCGACCGCGCTGGCGGCCGGCGTCGAGGCGCTCGGGCCGACGGCGGCCAGCGTCGCGGTCATCCTTCGGGTCGTGCAGAACGTGCCGGGGCAGCCGCCGAGTCAGGCGGCGCCGACGCTGCGGGTGGCGCTGACCAAGCGCGGCGGCACCTGGCTGGTGTCCGACGTGGTGCCGATCAGGGCGTAGCTCAGTTGGCTTCGGGCGACCGCTCGGTGTTGGCCTTCACGAACCGGTCCGACAACCGGCGGATGCGGATCATCAACGAGGCGGACGGGCTGACGCTGCCCTCGAGGTAGGTCGCCAGGTCGTCGGGGGCCACCCCGATGCGGGCGGCGAATTCCTGCGCGTTGAGGCCCGAGCGCTCGATCAACAGCCGCACGTGGCGGGCGACCTCGGCGCGCTCGTTGGCGTCGAGGTGGACGCGGGCGCGCTCAAGCACCTCCCACAGCGCCTTGGAGATGCCGTACGGGCGGCCTCCCTCGAGCACTTCCTCGACCTGGCGGGCGGTGCGCCCGTACGGGTCGCGCTTCAGCGCCGCGGCGATGCGCTTCCAGGTGTCGATGTCGCCGCCCTGCATCGCCGAGCGGATGGCCGAGGTCGGCCAGAACTCCACCGGCTGATCCGTCTCGGCGGGTGGGCGGTTCCTGTCAAACGCGGGCCGCTGGGGGGGCAGCGCGCGGCGTCGGTCGGGTGCCAACGTCACCTCGCCTCCTCCAGCATTGCCACGGCCACCGACATGCAGCGCTGCCGGACCTCGTCCCAGTCTTCCTGAAATTCTGGCTCGTCGGTGTAATCGGCGGGATCCGGATCCGCCAGCCGGCGGACCAACTGGGAGGCGATCCACTGCTGCCTGGACGATTGGCAACGGTAGTACCTGTCCATTCCGGCCAGGACGAAGGCGGCGGTCTCCGGTTCCAGGGTGTCGACCATGTCAGCGAAATCGGCGAAATCGCGGCTGCTGTTACGGCTCATGATTAGGTAGCCCTTGAGGCGCAGGGTCTCGGCGCCGGTCGGAACCTGCAGCCGGTCGCCGGTCGGCAACTGCACGTGCGTGGTCTCCACCGGGCTGCGCCGCTCGTACCGCGGCCGGTCGGTGTGGCTGCGCTTCGCCGCCTTCTGGTTTTCCAGCGCGTCGATGGCGACCGACAGCCGCCCCCGCCAGAGCGTAACGGGGTGGATCGGCCGGCCGCTCCCGGCGATCGCGCGGGCGATGCCGTTGCGCGAGGCCAGGCCGCCGACCAGTTTCTTCGCCCCGGACTGCGCCCTGGGTTGGCCGTTGCTGCCGTTCTTCGCCTCGGCCGGGCCCACGCTGACCGCGACGACGTCGTCGGTGATGTTGACCTGGTGGGGAATGTCGCCGGGGCCCAGGCCGCGTCCGTCGTCGGTGCCCTTGTTGCGTCCGCAGCCGGTGAATGCCAGCGGGTCGGCCACGCAGATGGCGTCGGGCGCGAGGTGCCGGAGCTTGGCGGCCGACTTGAGCACCATGCGCAGGTCCGCCGACGGCGCGGTGAGCGCGGAGATGTCGTCGGGGATGACGATGACGTCGGCGAGGTCGACCTCGGGCAGCGGCCGGTCGAAGTCGACCGACGGCAGCACGCGGCGCAGCCAGCCGGGCAGCCACCAGTTCCACTGGGCGAACATCGCCATCAGCGCGGGCACCAGGACCAACCGCACCACGGTGGCGTCGACCGCGATCGCGACCGCGCAGGCCACGCCGATCTCGGCGACCAGCGGCATGCCGGCGAACGCGAACCCGACGAAGACCGCGATCATGATCAGCGCCGCGCTGGTGATGGTGCGGGCGCTGGTGCTCACGCCGTAGGCGACGGCGTCGCGGGTGTTGCCGGTGTGCAGGAACCGCTCCCGGATGCGGGTGAGCAGGAAGATCTCGTAGTCCATCGACAGGCCGAACGTCATGGCCAGCACCAGCGGGGGAACGGTGCTGTCGATCGAGCTGATGTGCGCGAAGCCGAGATCGGACAGCCAGCCCCACTGGAAGATCACCACCAGGCTGCCGTAGGCGGCCGCCACCGACAGCAGCGTCATCAGCACGCCCTTGAGCGCCAGGAACACCGAGTGGATGGAGACCAGCAGCATCACGAACGCGATCAGGGCGACGAACGCCAGCACCAGCGGCTCGGTGGCCGAGACGCGGTCATCGAAATCCTTGATCAGCGCGGTGGAGCCGCCGACGTCGATGTGCGCCGTGCCGTCCCCGGGGACCTTGGCCAGCTCGCTGCGCATCCAGTCGACCGTGTGCCGTGCGCCCATGTCCTCGGGGTCGACCGACAACACCGCGGTCAGCAGCGCGCTGGTGTTGTCGTCGGCGAACGCCGGCTGGGTCACCGTGATGACGTTGGGTGCCTGCGTCATGCGGTGCCGGATCGCGTCGAGGGATTTGGCGTGCTCGGATGCGGGCCCGCCGCCTCGGTAGGACACCAAGACCTGGACCGGGCCCTGGGCACCGGGCCCGAGCGCCTGCGAGGCCGCGGAAACCCCGGCGCGGATCTCGTGCGAGGAATCGAATTGGCGCAGCAGGCTGTTGCCCAGCACCATCGACGCGGCCGGCAACGCCATGACTAGCAGCACCGTCGACGCGGCGACCGCCGTGATCCACGGCCGGCGCATCACGAACCCGACCCAGCGGTTCCAGAACCGCGACTGCGTGCTCTCCGGCCGGCGCGACCAGTGCAGCAGCGCCGACCGCTTGGCGGCCGAGCGCCCGAACGTCGCCAGCACCGCGGGCGTCAGGGTGGTCGAGGTCAGCATCGCGACCGCGACGGCCAGGATCGCGCCGGTGGCCATCGACTTCAGCGCCGGGGTGTTGATCAGGTAGATGCCGGTGAGGGAGGCGACGACGGTCATCCCGGACAGCACCACCGCCAGCCCGGAGGTGGCCATCGCGGCGTCGACGGCCTCGCGCGGCTCGCGGCCGGTGCGCAGTTCCTCGCGGAAGCGCATCAGGATGAACAGGGAGTAGTCGACCGCGAGCGCGATGCCGAACATGGACACCGTCGACGTGACGAACACCGACATGGTGGTGAACGCCGACAACAGATAGACCAGTCCCATCGTGACCGCGACCGTGCAGACGCCCAGCGCCAGCGGGATCGCCGCGGCGGCCAGCGAACCGAACACGGCGAGCAGGACGATCAGGATGATCGGCAGGTTCCAGCTCTCGGCCTTGGCGATGTCATGTTTGGTGTTGGCGGCCGCGGCGGCGGACAGCGCACCCTGACCGATGACGTAGAGCCGCACCCGGCCGTTCTCGGTCTGCCCGGACTGATCGCCGTTGACGCCGACCTTCTTGCGCAGCTGCTTGGCGACGTCGCTGGTGCCGGAGTTGGTGGGGTCCAGCCGCAGCGTCACCACGTAGGGCCGGTCGGGTTGCGGCGCCCGCTCGGTGGGGTTGGGCTTCTCCGTCACGCCGGGCAGCTCGCTGGCGATCTGTCGCAGCTGCGCCACCGCGTCGTTGATGTCCTGATAGGTGGCATCCGGGCGGGGCGCGGCCACCAGCGCCAGCGAGGAAGCACCCAGGTCGTGATACTGCTCCTGGAGCTGATCGTGCACCTGCAGCGATTGCGATCCGGCCACCTCGAAGCCACCGCCGGTGAGGTTCCCCGACTCCGTCATCACCAGATAGACGGCGGGCACCAATGCCAGCAACCAGCCTGCGAAGACCAACCACCGGTACCTGCGCAGGCTGCGGCTCAGGCGCATCATGAACTGCTGGATGTCGTCACTCCCCGGTTATCTGGCGCTACGCGTGTTCGCGAGAATACCGCAGCAGCCTATGGAATATGCGGGGTTGGAAACTTCCTGAGCTGCGCAGACGCCCCCGTAGCCAAGACGCGATCAACTCGTTGTGAACCGGTTATCAAGACGGATCCGGGTGGGCGCCGCGGCGGTCCGAATGGCGGGATGTCGCATGTCCGCGGGGGTCCGCGGGGTTCCTGGGGGCGCCGCGTCTGGTCTATCGCAATCGGTTGCGGCTGTCGCGAACTCGGCCGGCCCCGCAAACTCAGGAGTTACTCGATGAAGGCAAGCCGCAACCTCGGCTAGAGATCGCTGTCGGCCGTTCGGTCGAGTGCTTCCTCGGGCGGCGGTAGCGGGCCCTGCAGCGCGGTCTCCGTCGGATCGTTCCAGGGCTGCGGGATCTGCAGGATGGGCAGCGGGCCGGTCGGCGAATCGTCGTCGGAGCTGGCGACCTTCTCGGTACGGAAGACGAAGAAGAACACCACCCAGCCGACCGCGGAGATGAGCAGCCAGCTGATCAGCCGGTAGAGCAGCATCGCGGAAATGGCGTTGGGCAACGACATTCCGCTGGATACCAGGCCCGGCACCAGCACTGCCTCGACCACCAGCAGCCCGCCGGGCATCAGCGGGATCGTGCCGACGGCGCGCGCGGCCGCGTAGGCGACCGTCAGCCCCGCCACCGACGCGTGGTCGCCCGCCGCGTACGCGGCGAAGGCGAGGCAGGCCACGTCGGCGATCCAGTTGAACATCGACCAGCTGAACGCCACCCCCAGGTCGCGCCGGCCCAGGCTCACCGACTCGAGCTGCATCAGCGTCTCGCGCCACTTCGCCAGGCCGGTGTCGGCGGGTTTGCCGCGCACCGAGTTGGCCCACGCCAGCAGGCGCGTGCCCATCCCGTCGATCAGCTCCGGCCGCGATGCCACCGCCTGCGCCAGCAACAGCAACGCGACGAAACCGCCGAGCGTGAACAACAGCGAGAAGGGGTTGTTCTTCGCGCCGAGGAACAACGCGCCACCCAGCCCGAGCAGCGCCAACCCGACGGCTTGCAACACGCCCGACATCACCAGCTGCCAGGACGCCACCACCGTCGAGGCGCCCCACATGCGTTGCTGCCGGAACAGGAACGTCGTCGAGAGCACCGGCCCGCCGGGCAGCGTGGTGCTCAGCGAATTCGCGGCGTAGAACGCGGCCTCGGAGCGCAACTGGTTGACGTGCACCCCGGCGGACTTCAGCAGGGTGCGCTGGATTTGGGCGAAGCTGTGCATGCTGGCGGCCGCGGCCAACACCGCCGCGAACAGCCACCACCAGTTGGCTTCGTACAGGCTGATCCAGCCTTTGGCCAGCTGATTCCAGCCCAGTGAGACCTCGACGGCGAGCACGATCGCGACGATGCCGAGCACCACCCAGCGCAGCCACCAGTACTTGCCGCGCGGCGTCTCTTCGCGCGGAAAATCGATTTTGCTTGCGGCTGCGTCATACGACACGCGTTTTAGGGTAACCGTGCAGGTGGTGCGGCTCGCGGCGCGCAGCTCCGGCCGTGTCGTGGAAGTTCTGCGGTCGTAACCGGATTGTGCCGGCTTCATGGCACCCGACCAGGCGTACCACGCCAGATAGGCTTGCCAAATGACAGCAAACGTCGATGCCGATTCGGTCGAACCGCTCGTTCGCAAAACCGCGGCCTGGGCGTGGCGACTTCTGGTCATCCTGCTCGCCGCGGTGGCGTTGCTGTGGGTGGTCTCCAAGCTCGAAGTGATCGTGGTGCCGGTGCTGCTGGCGCTGATGCTCAGTGCGTTGCTGCTACCCGGGGTGGACTGGCTGGATCGGCACGGCCTGCCGCGCGGCGGCGCGGTGTCGCTGGTCCTGTTCAGCGGATTCGCGGTGCTCGGCGGCATCTTGGCGTTCGTGGTCCTGCAGTTCATCGACGGCGCCCCCGACCTGGTCGAGCAGGTCAGCCGCAGCATCGACTCCACCCGCAGATGGCTGGTCAACGGCCCGCTGCACCTGCGCAACGAGCAGATCGACAGCGCGGGCAACGCGGCGATCCAGGCGCTGCATAACAATCAGGCCAAGCTGACCAGCGGCGCGATCTCCACGGCGGCGACGGTCACCGAGCTGGTCACCGCCGCGGTGCTGGTGCTGTTCACGCTGATCTTCTTCCTGTACGGCGGCCGCAACATCTGGGAGTACGTGATCAAGATCTTCCCGGCCGGGGTCCGGAACCGCGTGCACGAGGCGGGCATCGCGGGCTACGGGTCGCTGATCGGCTACGTGCGCGCGACGTTCCTGGTGGCGCTGACCGACGCCGCCGGCGTCGGGACCGGGCTGGCGATCATGGGTGTCCCGCTGGCACTGCCGCTGGCGTCGGTGGTGTTCCTCGGTGCCTTCATCCCGCTGATCGGTGCCCTGGTCTCGGGTCTGGTGGCCGTGGTGGTCGCGCTGCTGGCGAAGGGGATCGTGTACGCGCTGCTCACGCTGGGCCTGCTGATCCTGATCAACCAGCTGGAGGCGCACATCCTGCAGCCGCTGGTGATGGGCCGCGCCGTCTCGATTCATCCGCTCGGGGTGGTGCTGGCCATCACCACCGGCGGCGTGCTGGCCGGCATCGTAGGCGCCCTGCTGGCGGTTCCGACGGTGGCCTTCCTCAACAACGCGATCCAGGTGCTGCTCGCGCGCGACCCGGAGGCCGAAGCGGAGAAGCAGGCCGAGGACGACGACGACAAAGCCATCATCCGCGCCAAGCCGGACCATCCGCAGGACGAATCCGGTTGAGCTCTACCGGCTTTCGGGTTTTATAGCCGGCCCTCGCGGCGCAGCAGATCCTGGGCGGACACCCCGCCGCCGGCGCGGCGCCGCGGACGCGGATCCTCGCCGTTGTCGCCCTTGCCGTGGGCGCTGAACTTTTCGGTGGCGGCGTCGGACTCGTTGCCCTCGGGACGCGCGGTCGGGTCGGCCGGGTCGCCGTTCACCTCACGGGTGTGTGGCACCGGCATGGCCCGGGTCTGACCGTCCGACGGCGCGGCCGGGCGCGGCGCGGCGGGCGGCGCGGAGTTACCTGGCACCGACAGCCGCGACGTCTGCGCTTCGGTCGGCTGGCTGGGCTTGGTCTGGATGCGCGTGGTGCTTGCGCCCGACGGCGGTTCCGGGGCCGGCTTGGCCTCGGGCTGGCCGGATGGGCCGGGACGGATCGCGCGCGACGGCTCCGGCGGACCGCCGGGATGGGTGGGGTCGTGAGCCGGGCGGGGCTTCGCGGCGACCAGGCTGGCGGCCACCGGCGGGCGGGCCGGCCGGCCGTTGACCGTGGGCCGCTTGCGCTCGTCGGGCAGGTCGATCTCGCCGAGGCCGATGCGGTTCTGCAGCCGCCTGGCCCAGCGCGGCGCCCACCAGCAGTCGTCGCCGAGCAGCTTCATCACCGACGGCACCAGGAACATCCGGACCACGGTCGCGTCCAGCAGCAGCGCCGCCATCAGGCCGAATGCCAGGTATTTCATCAGCACCAGGTCCGAGAACACGAACGAGCCCGCCACCACGGCCAGCACCAGCGCCGCGGCCGTGATCAGGCGCCCGGTGGTCGCGGTGCCGATCCGGATCGCCTCGGCAGTCGACATGCCCCGCTCGCGGGCCTCGACCATGCGGGACACCAGGAACACCTCGTAGTCGGTGGCCAGCCCGAAGCCCACCGCGACGACCAGGGCGATGATGACCACCATCAGCGACGTCGGGGTGAAGTTCAGCACGTTCGAGAAGTGTCCGTCGACGAAGATCCAGGTCAGGATGCCCAGCGTGGAACCGATCGTCAGCGCGCTCATCAGCGCGGCCTTGATCGGCAACACCACCGAGCCGAACGCCAGGAACATCAGCACCAGGGTGGCGCTGAGCAGCAGCACCAGCATCAACGGGGCCTTATCGAACAGGCTGTGGATGCTGTCCTGCTCCAGCGCGGGCGTGCCGCCGACCACCAGGGTCAGCCCCTTGGGGGGGTTGATCGCCCGCAAGTCCTGGATCTTCTTGGTGGCGTCGTTCTTGTTGACCAGCCCATTTTGGATCACCCGCACCGAGTCGTCCTTGGGCTGCGTCGTCCCGTTCGGCCCAGAGGCGCAGGGGTTGCCGGCGATCACCGGGCACGGCCGCTCCTCCCACGTCTTGTCGGTGAAGCCGCCGATTCCCGAGATCCTGCTACGAATGTCGGCGACCTGCTGGTCGGTGACCTTGGTGTGGTTGTTGCTCTCGATCACCACGGTCAGCTGCTCGGTGCGGTACCCGGGGAAATTCTTGTCAAAATGCTCCTGCGCCAGGCGCACGGCGTTGTCGGGTGGCAGGTATTTCTCGCTCATGCCGCCGAGCGAGAGGTTGCCGAGCGGGATGACCAGCAGGATCATGCCGACGGCGATGGGGATGGCGAACGCCAGTGGTCGCTTCATCACCCAGTTGACCAGGTTGCCCCAGAAGCCGGCCTCGACCTCTTCGCGGGTCTTGGTCTTCTGCAGCCGGTCCGCCAGCCAGTTCAGGTAGGCGCGCGAGTACTTCCAGTTACGCAGGAACGGCACCCGGAACGCGGTCCGCACGCCCAGTGCGTCGACGTTGCGGCCGAGGATGCCCAGGGCGGCCGGCAGGAAGGTGATCGACAGCACGGCAGCGAATCCGACCGCCGCGAAGATCGCGTAAGTCAGCCCATGTACGAAGCCCTGCGGCAGCACCAGCAGACTGGCGCTGGACGCGATGATCAGCACGGCCGAGAAGACGATGGTGCGCCCGGCCGTCATCACCGTGCGCCGGACGGCGGCCTCGGTGTCGTAGCCCTCCGCGATCTCTTCCCGGAACCGGCTCACGATGAAAAGCCCGTAATCGATGGCGATACCGAGACCGATCAGCGAGACCACTGGCTGGGCGAAGAAAGACACCGGCCCGAACATCGCGACGAACCGCAGGATGCCCGTCGCGCCCGCGATGCTGAGCCCACCCACGATGACGGGCAGGCCGGCGGCGACCGCGCCGCCGAACACCAGGAACAACACCACCGCCACCAGCGGCAGCGCCAGCACCTCCATCCGTTTCTGGTCGGTCGCGATGGTGCCGGTCAGGGCGTTGGCGATCGGTTCCAGGCCGGCGAGCTCGATCTTGCCGCCCTCCAGCTTCTGCAGGTCGGGGGCGATGGCCTTGTAGTTGGTCAGGATGGAGTCGTCGTCGTCGCCCTTGAGCGGGATGGTGACGAACGTGTGCTTCTTGTCCTCGGTCGCCATCCCCTTGATCTGCGCGTTGGGGGCCTCGGCGCCGGGGGGCAACGCCAGCCAGCCTGCCCAGCCGAGCACCTGGTCGGGGTGGTCCTTGACGAACTTGTTCAGCTCGTCGACGGTCTGCTGATGCCACGCCGGGTCGTCGACGGTCTTGCCGTCGGGAGCGGTGAAGGTCGCCACGATCTGGGCGGTGCGGTCGCGGCCGTAGGTCTTGTCGCCCAGTATTGAAGCCTTGACGGACTGACTGCCGTCGTCGTAGAAACCGCTCTGCGTGACGTGTTTGCCCAAGCTCAGGCCGAAGATGCCGCTGCCGAGGCACAGGGCCACCATGACCCCGATCACGATGTACCGGTATCGGTACACGGTTCGACCCCACCAGGCGAACACGTAAGCTCCTTACTGGATCGCTAACGACCCGCGTGTTGGTTTTCCAGTGTCACACACGCGCGGCTAATAGCGCGGACAGCGGCCGGAACGGCTGCAGCCACGCTCCCTGGTCAGGCAGCGAATCAAGGCCGATCCGCGGCAACGGTTCCCGGAAAACACCGTCGATGTCTTCCAGGTCGACGAATTCCAAGGTATCCGACGCTAGTGCCCAACTGGCATGCTCGCGAAATCCGATCACCTGGACCGGAATTTCCCCCATCCCGGCGCGCGCGATGTCCTCCAGCGGCTGGCGAAATGCCTGTCCGTCTGCGGATGCCACGACCAGCGCCGCGAGTCCCTCCTGCCGCCGCTGTTCGATGTGGTCGAGCATGTCGCGGTCCACATCGCTGTCTTCATCGATCTTCGGCTTGGCGAAGACCGCAAATCCCACGTTACGCAAGGCATCGACCCACGGTCGAACGACGTCGGCGCTACCGGGCGCGATGTTGGTGAAGACGGTGGCCTCGGGCTCGACTACGGCGCCGGGGTGCCCGGAGCTGACCTCCGCGGTGCGGGCCAGCAGCCACCGGCCCAGCGCGTCGAAGCGGGGACGTTCCAGCGCGGTCGGCCGGCGGCCCAGGATCGAGCCGAGCCCCATGTCGAGGTTGGGGGCGTCCCACACCAGCAGCACGCGGCCCGGCGGGGAGTCGAGATCGTCGGGGGCCCCGGCATTGCCACCGGTGACCGCCTCCGGGGCCGCGAGGTTTCCGGGTGCCGGTGTGGTCCCTGCTTCTGTGAGGCTCATACTCATCGCTTTTCCCAGATCAACGTCGCTTTTCCCAAATCAACTCGGTCACGGAGCTGCCCGCTTCTTGGGCCTTCATCTCGTATTTGGTCGTCGGGCGGGCGACCGAGATCGGCAGCGCACTGCCGGGATCGACGCGACGCAACCGGGATTCGGCATCGCCGACTTCGGCGATCTGCTCGGCATAGCCGGGGTGGTCCGTCGCGGCGTGCAGGACACCTCCGGGGAGTAACCGGTCTGCGATCAGGCCAACCGTGAATGTTTGCAGGAATCGGCGTTTGTGGTGCCGAGCCTTGGGCCACGGGTCGGGGAAAAACACCCGTACCCCGGTCAACGAGGCCGGGCCGATCAGATGGCGCAGGACGTCGATGCCGTTGCCGCGGATCAGCCGGATGTTGCGCACCCCTTCGCGGTCCATCGAGGACAGCAGCTGCGCCAGCCCGCGCTTGTAGACCTCCACCGCGATCACGTCGATGCCCGGCTCTTGCTGCGCCATGGCCAGCGTCGACGTGCCGCTGCCGCAGCCGATTTCGAGCACTACCGGTGCCGTGCGGCCAAACCACGCGGCGGTGTCCAGCGGCGCGTAGTCCTCGGGGAGCTCGGCGAGGCCGAGTTCCGGCCACAGCCGCTCCCACGTGTCGCGCTGGCCGCCGGACAGGGTGGACCGCCGGGAGCGGAAGCTCGAGGCGGGGAGATAGCCATGCCGAGGCGCGTCGGGATCCGGTGCTGAATTCATGTCCTCACCGGCCTCCGCCTCCACCGGCGTGTCGGGACGTGTCCCGACTCCGGGTTGCGCATGCATTTGTCCATGGTGGCGCATTAACCCCCGATGTAGCCGCCCCTGTTCCAGATTGATATCCAACAGTTGCCTTCAACTGGTAACTGATAAACAGTGGCTCGCATCTCGATGACACAGGTGCCACCATTCGGTGGAACCCGATCCCCCTCGCGGCACTCATATATGGATCGCCCGGATCGGGCGGACCGCAATGGACAGGGGCACCAGATTTTCGTTGACGAGCTGAAGCGCTTCGCCGCCGGGCACCCCGACGCCCGCGTGACCGCGATCGCCGAGCGCGCCGCCGCGCCGCTGCGGGTGGGCGTCCACGGCAGGCGGGGAGTGGGTCGCGGGACCGTGGCCCGCGCCCTCGGCGGGGCCGCAGCGGCGGGGATCAGCGTGCACCCGTCGGCCCGCGCGGCCGGCAAGGATGTCGACGTCGTCGTCCACGTCACCGCGGAAGTGCTGAAGCCTGAGGACGCCGACGCGATCGCCGCGGCTCGGCAGCCGCTGGTGGCGGTGCTGAACAAGGCCGACCTGGCCGGCTCGCTGTCGGGGCGCACCGGCGACGAACCGATCGCGGCGGCTCGCACCCGCTGCGCCGAACTGGGCGGGCTGGTCGGGGTTCCGGTCGAGCCGATGATCGGCCTGCTGGCCGTCGCCGCGCTCGAGGGCCTGAACGAGACGTCGTGGGCGGCGCTGCGAACCCTGGCCGCCGAGCCCGGCGGCGCCGAAGCCCTCGACGACTCCTTCGACGGCTTCCTGGCGGCGAAGAATTCGGTGCCGGCCGGCGAGCGCCGGCACCTGCTGGAAACCCTGGACCTGTTCGGCACCGCGCTGGCCGTCGCCGCGGCCCGGCGGGGCAGGACGCGGGCACAGGTCGCGGCCCTGCTGCGGCGGATGAGCGGCATCGACGCCGTCGTGGCCCGGGTGACAGCGCTGGGCGCCGAGGTCCGCTACCAGCGCCTGCTCGACGCCGTCGCGGAATTAGAGGCGTTGGCCGTCGGCCAAACCGGGTCGTGGGAGCGGATCGGTGCCTTCCTCTCCCACGACGACACCGTGGTCGCGCGGATGGCCGCCGCGGTCGACCTCGCCGAGGCGGCCGGGCTGGACGTCGGGCGCTGCGACGAGCCGGCCGAGCACCTGCCGCGGGCGGCACGCTGGCAGCGCTACAGCCGCGGACCGGTCAGCGACCTGCACCGGGCCTGCGGCGCCGACATCGCCAGGGGGTCGCTGCGGCTGTGGTCGCAGACCTGCGGGTCATTGCCCGAGCCGCACGCGGAGTCACGGTGAGCGACGAGGATCCCGCCGCCGAGGTGGACGCCCTGGTGACCGCGATCGGCCCACGGCTGGACTCGCCGGCCGTCAGCCGCCGCGACGTCGTGCTGGTGACCGGCCCGTGGATGGCAGGGGTCACCGGGCTGGTCGCGGCGCTGGCCGAGCGGCTGCCCCAGCACACCTTCGCCGAGCCGGCCGAGCTGAGCCCTGGCGAGGCGCCGATGGCGGTGATCTTCGTGGTGTCCGCGGCGGCAGAACTGACCGAATCGGATTGCGTGCTGCTGGATGCCGCCGTCGAGCACACCGACGTGGCCATCGGCGTGGTCTCCAAGATCGACGTGCACCGCAACTGGCGCGACGTGCTGAGCGCCAACCGCGACACGCTGGCCGCGCACGCGCCGCGCTACGCCAAGGTGCCCTGGGTCGGGGTGGCGGCGGCGCCCGACCTGGGTGAACCGATTCTGGACGACGTCGTCGATGCCGTCTCGGCGCAGCTCGCCGACCCTCAGGTCGCGCGTCGAAACAGATTGCGGGCGTGGGAATCCCGGCTGCAGAACGTGGCGCAGCGCTTCGAGCGCGACGCCGAGGGCGCCGGCAGGCAGGCGCGGGTCGACGCGTTGCGCGAGGAGCGCAGCGAAGCCCTGCGCCAGCGGCGGCAGGCGAAGTCCGAGCGCTCCGTCGCGCTGCGCGGCCAGATCCAGCAGGCGCAGGTCCAGCTGTCTCACTTCGCGCGCAACCGATGCTCGTCGGTGCGCAGTGAATTGCAGGCGGACGCCGCGCAGCTGTCGCGGCGCACGATGCCCGGCTTCGAGGCGCACACCCGGGAACGGGCGACCGCGGTGGTGACCGAGGTCAGCGACGGCGTCGCCACCCAACTCGACGACGTCGCCGACGCGGTCGGGGTGGCGATGGCGCTGCCGCCGCTCGAGGCGCTGCCGACGATCGACGTCGCGCCCCCGCCGCTGAAGGCGCGCCGCCAGGAGAGCTGGCTGATGTTGCTGCTGGGCGCCGGGTTCGGGCTCGGGGTGGCGCTGACGCTGAGCCGGTTGATGGCCGGTGTGCTGGCGAGGCTCAGCCCGCTGCTCGAGATCGCGGCGGCCGTGGCGTGCGTGGCGATCGGCCTGGGCGTCACCTTCCTGGTGGTCAACCTGCGCAGCCTGCTGCGTGATCGGGCGTTGCTGGACCGCTGGGCCGGCGATGTGACCTCGTCGCTGCATTCGACGGTCGAGGAGCTGGTCGCCACCCGTGTGCTGGCCGCCGAATCGGTGCTGACCACCGAGCTGAACTCCCGCGACGAAGCGGAGGGCGCGCAGGTATCCGACCAGGTCAGCGCCATCGACGCCGAACTGCGCGCGCATGCGATCGCCTCCGCGCGGGCCGCTGCGGTGCGCGACCGGGAGATGCCTACGCTGCAGGCCGCGCTGGACGCCGTGGGTGCAGAACTGGGCGAACCGGGTATACCCCTCCCCGAGAACTGTGCAGAGGAATCCGCCGAGGCTGACGAATAATCCTTCGAGGGCCCGTTGAACGTGTTCAAGGATGCTTTCGGGGCTTCTGAATCGGTCTTGTGAGAAGGCTTATACCGTCCCGGACCTTCCCCAGCAAGGTGATCACGATAACCTGTATGTAAAGCTCCGCCGTGTCAACAGTTGTGTGGGCGCCTGCGAAACCAACGCAGCATTCCCGCCCTTACTTAGATGAATTCAGGAGAGTTCGATGACCTCAGCGACCATTCCCGGTCTGGATACAGCGCCCACCAAGCATCAGGGGCTGCTGTCGTGGGTGGAGGAGGTCGCCGAGCTCACCCAGCCCGACCGGGTGGTGTTTGCTGACGGCTCCGACGACGAGTTCAACCGGCTGGCCGCCCAGCTGGTCGAGGCCGGCACGCTGAAGAAGCTGAACGAGGAGAAGCGCCCCAACTCCTACCTGGCGCTGTCGGACCCGTCCGACGTCGCGCGCGTGGAGTCCCGGACATTCATCTGTTCCGAGCGCGAGATCGACGCGGGCCCGACCAACAACTGGACCGACCCGACCGAGATGCGCGCCACGATGAAGGACCTGTACCGCGGCTGCATGCGCGGTCGCACCATGTGGGTGGTGCCGTTCTGCATGGGCCCGCTCGGTGCCGACGATCCCAAGCTGGGTGTGGAGATCACCGACTCCGAGTACGTCGTCATCTCGATGAAGGTGATGACCCGGATGGGCAAGGCCGCGCTGGACAAGATCGGCGACGACGGCTTCTTCGTCAAGGCGATGCACTCCGTGGGCGCCCCGCTGGAGCCGGGTCAGCAGGACGTGCCGTGGCCGTGCAACGACACCAAATACATCACCCACTTCCCCGAGACCCGCGAGATCATGAGCTACGGCTCGGGTTACGGCGGCAACGCGCTGCTGGGCAAGAAGTGCTACTCGCTGCGCATCGCCTCGGCGATGGCCCACGACGAGGGCTGGCTCGCCGAGCACATGCTGATCCTCAAGCTGATCTCGCCGGAGAACAAGGCCTACTACTTCGCCGCGGCGTTCCCGTCGGCGTGCGGCAAGACCAACCTCGCGATGCTGCAGCCGACCATCCCGGGCTGGCGCGCCGAGACCCTCGGTGACGACATCGCGTGGATGCGGTTCGGCAAGGACGGCCGCCTGTACGCGGTCAACCCCGAGTTCGGCTTCTTCGGCGTCGCGCCGGGCACCAACTGGAAGTCCAACCCGAACGCGATGCGCACCATGGAGGCCGGCAACACCGTCTTCACCAACGTCGCGCTGACCGACGACAACGACGTGTGGTGGGAAGGCCTGGAGGGCGAGCCCGACCACTTGGTCGACTGGAAGGGCAACGACTGGATCCTGCGCGAGACGGACACCAAAGCCGCGCACCCGAATTCGCGGTACTGCACCCCGATGTCGCAGTGCCCGATCCTGGCGCCCGAGTGGGACGACCCGCAGGGCGTGCCGATTTCGGGCATCCTGTTCGGCGCCCGCCGCAAGACGACGGTGCCGCTGGTGACCGAGGCTCGTGACTGGCAGCACGGCGTCTTCATGGGCGCCACTATGGGCAGCGAGCAGACCGCCGCCGCCGAGGGCAAGGTCGGCACCGTGCGCCGCGACCCGATGGCCATGCTGCCGTTCCTGGGCTACCACGTCGCCGACTACTTCCAGCACTGGATCGACCTGGGCAAGAACGCCGACGACTCCAAGCTGCCAAAGGTGTTCTTCGTCAACTGGTTCCGTCGCGGCGACAAGGGCGAGTTCCTGTGGCCGGGGTTCGGCGAGAACAGCCGGGTGCTGAAGTGGATCGTCGACCGCATCGAGCACCAGGCCGGCGGCCAGGACACCCCGATCGGCATCGTGCCGACGGAGGCGGACCTGGACCTCGACGGCCTCGACATCGAGGGCGGCGACGTGACCAAGGCGCTGGCGGTCAACACGGCCGAGTGGCGCGAGGAACTTCCGCTGATCGAGGAGTGGTTCGAGTTCGTCGGCGACAAGCTGCCCACCGGCGTCCGCGACGAGTTCGCGGCCCTCAAGCAGCGGCTGTCGGAAGCCGACTAGTCAGCACCACCTGGCAAACCCAAATGTTGATCGCGACAGGGCCGTTTGGGTTTGTTCGGTTTGGTCTATAGATAGCTAACAAACCGCTCCTGGAAGGCCGACGATGAAGTCCGTGAAGTCCAAGACACTCGCAGCGATCACGACAGCGATTGCCGCAGCGGGAATTCTGCTCAGTGGATGTTCTGCGTCGCAGGTGATCAACACCGGTGGCGACACGAAGTGCAAGGACTTCACCAGCCAGGATCAGAAGAAGCAGAACGACGAGATCAGCAAAATGCTCAAGGACAAGAGCGGCACCGATCCGACCAATCTGCAGATCGACGCGACGCGCCTGTCGGCGCAGACGTGGTGCCAGACCCTGGGCACGCCGGACAGCAAGATCTCCCAGTCCCCGCACGGCTGACGCCGGTGAGGCCGCCTCGTCGGCCCACTTAACACCCGTCAACTTCGGCGGCTGTACAGTCGGCGCATGCAGATCCGCCCCTATATCGGCGCCGACAAGCCGGCGATCGTCCTGTACCCCTCGGGAACCGTCGTCACCTTCGACGACCTGGAAGCGCGGGCCAACCGGCTGGCGCACCGGTTCCGTCAGGCGGGTCTGCACGAGGGCGACAGCGTCGCGATCCTGATGGAGAACAACGAGCACATCCACGCCGTCATGTGGGCGGCCCGGCGCAGCGGCCTGTACTACGTGCCGATCAACACCCACCTGACGCCGGCCGAGGCGGCCTACATCATCGACAACAGCAACGCGAAGGCCATCGTCGGTTCGGCGCCGCTGCGCGACACCTGCGCCGGTCTGGCCGAGCACCTGCCGAACGGGCTGCCGGGGCTGCTGCTGATCGCCGATGGGGACCTGCCGGGCTGGGACAGCTACCCGGAATGCGTTGCCAATCAACCCGATACCCCGATCGACGACGAGATCGAGGGCGATCTGCTGCAGTACTCGTCGGGCACCACCGGCCGGCCCAAGGGGATCAGGCGCGAATTGCCCCACGTCCCACCGGAAGACGCGCCCGGCATGATGTCGGCTCTGGTCGGGTTCTGGATGGACACCGACACGGTCTACCTGAGCCCGGCGCCGCTGTACCACACCGCACCGTCGGTGTGGTCGATGACGGTGCAGGGCGCCGGTCTCACCACGGTGGTGATGGAGAAGTTCGACGCCGAAGGCACCCTCGATGCGATCCAGCGCCACCGGGTTACGCACGGGCAGTTCGTCCCGGCCATGTTCGTGCGCATGCTGAAACTGCCGCAGGCCGTTCGTGATTCGTACGACCTGTCCAGTCTCAAGCGGGTGATGCACGCGGCCGCGCCGTGCCCGGTGCAGATCAAGAAGCAGATGATCGACTGGTGGGGGCCGATCGTCGACGAGTACTACGCCTCCTCGGAAGCGCACGGCTCGACGCTGATCACCGCCGAGGACTGGCTGGCGCATCCGGGTTCGGTCGGCAAGCCGATGGGCGTTGCGGTCCACATCCTCGACGAGGACGGCAACGAGCTGCCGCCCGGTGCGGCCGGTGAGATCTACTTCGAGGGCGGCTTCTCGTTCGAGTACCTCAACGACCCGTCGAAGACCGCCGGATCCCGTGACGGGCACGGCTGGGCCACCGTCGGCGACATCGGCTACCTCGACGAGGAGGGCTACCTGTACCTGACCGACCGGCGGCACCACATGATCATCTCCGGCGGGGTCAACATCTATCCGCAGGAAGCGGAGAACTTTCTGGTCACACATCCAAAGGTGCTCGACGCCGCGGTGTTTGGCGTCCCCGACGACGAGATGGGCCAGCGCGTGGTGGCCGCGGTGCAGACCGTCGACCCGGCCGATGCGACCGACCAGCTCGGTGAGGAGCTGATCGCGTGGCTGCGGGAACACCTGTCGCACTACAAGTGCCCACGGTCGGTCGCGTTCGAGTCGCAGCTGCCGCGCACCGATACCGGAAAGCTCTACAAGAACGGCCTGATCGAGAAGTATTCGGTGTGACCGATGCTCCAGGTGGTCGACCTATCGGATTCGGTGCCCAGCGCGCCGGAGGCCGACCTGGCGTCGCCACCGGGCGTCATGGTCGCCGTCGGTTCGGCCGCTGACCTGGCCAAGGCCGAAACCTGGCTGGATGCAGCGACTTTCACGCTGACCGAAGAGCCCAGCGCCGATCGTCGGGTGATCACCGTCGACTCGGTGCCCGAGACGCTCGCCGAGCTTGGGCGGCGTTGTGAGCGTTGGCCGCATGCCAGCGCCGTCTGCGACGACGTGCTGCGCGCGGTGCGGCCAGACGGCGCCGCGCTGGCCGGCGTCATCACCGAGTCGCTGGCGTACTCGACGCTGCAGGCCGGTCCTGAGTTCGCGCGGTGGCTCGAGGAACGCGGCCCCGGCGGCATGCCCGAGATCGCCGACCCGGTACTCGCCGAGCGCGACGGCGACGTCCTGGCGATCAGGTTCAATCGGTCGCGGCGGCACAACGCGTTTTCCACCGATGCGCGCGCGGCGCTGCTGGAGGCGCTGGCCGTCGCTCAGCTCGACCCGTCGGTCACCGGGATCGTGCTGAGCGGCAACGGCCCATCGTTCTGCAGTGGCGGCGACCTCGGCGAATTCGGCACGTTCGCCGACCCGGCGAGCGCGCATCTGGCCCGCACCCGGCACAGCCCCGCCCTGGCCCTGGACGCGCTGACCGCCAGGCTGGGGCGCTCGTGTCGCGCCGAGGTTCACGGCCGGGTGCTGGGCAGCGGGCTGGAGATGGCCGCATTCTGCGGATGGGTTGAAGCACAGGACAATTCGTTGTTCGGGCTGCCCGAGCTGATGCTGGGGTTGATTCCCGGGGCCGGCGGCACCGTCAGCGTCACGCGCCGGATCGGCCGCTGGCGTACGGCCTACCTGGTGCTGTCCGGGCGCACCCTGGACGCCGACACCGCGCTGGCGTGGGGCCTAGTCGACGCGGTTTGTGTTGGGACGCAACGGGTTTCCTAGAAGCCGGGAACCGTCGTGGTGGTCGTCGGGATGTTGGGCAGCTCGTGCACGACCACCGCGGCGATGAACGCGAAGTAGATCACCATGAACAGCACGGTGACGATGGGGCCGGTGATCGCGCCGATGATGGCCCATTTCTTGGCGTTGTTGGCCGCCTCCTGCGCCTCGGGGTAGCGCCCCTGCGCCCACAGCCCGGCGACCTTATTCGAGTACACGATCGAGACGATGCCGAAGGGGAGGCAGCACAGCACCGTGCACAGGATCGCCCAGACGAGGTAGTTGTCCGGCTCCTGCTGGGCCGGCCAGCCGGGTTGCTGGCCTCCCCAGGGCGCCGGCGGCGGAGTTTGCCAGCCGGGCTGTTGCTGACCCTGCCACTCCGGTGGCTGCTGGGGTGGCTGCTGGCCCTGCCACTCGGGGGAACCTTCGTATGGTCCGGGGGGATAGCTCATGGCAGGCGCCTTCCTGTGGTCGTCACCGGCCCGAACCGGATTACTTCCGCGGCGCTTTGCTGTGCGGCGGGGGAAGTCAGCCAAAATATAGCGCACGCACCCAGGTCGAAGCGGGAATTGAACCCCTTTAGATCCCGCCGCGGGCCACCAGCTGGCCGGCGATGACGTTGCGCTGGATCTCGTTGGTGCCCTCGCCGACGATCATCAGGGGTGCGTCGCGGAAATACCGTTCGACGTCGTACTCGGTGGAGTAGCCGTAGCCGCCGTGAATGCGCACCGCGTCCAGCGCGATCTCCATCGCGACCTCGGAGGCGAATAGCTTGGCCATCCCGGCTTCCATGTCGCAGCGTTCGCCGCTGTCGTAGCGCTCGGCGGCGTGGCGGGTGAGCTGCCGGGCGGCGGTGAGCTTGGTCGCCATGTCGGCCAAGTAGTTACCGATTGCCTGGTGCTTCCAGATCGGCTGGCCGAAGCTCTCCCGCTGCTGGGCGTAGGCCAACGCGTCCTCGAGCGCGGCGGTCGCCACGCCCAGGGCCCGGGCGGCCACCTGAATGCGGCCGGTCTCAAGGCCTTTCATCATCTGTGAAAAGCCCTCCCCGGCCCGGCCGCCCAGGATGGCCGACGCCGGGACGCGGAAGCCGTCGAACGACAGCTCGCAGGATTCGACGCCCTTGTAGCCGAGCTTGGGCAGGTCCCTCGATACCGTCAGGCCCGGGCCGTGCTCGACCAGCACGATCGAGATGCCCTTGTGGCGCGGGACCGCCTGCGGGTCGGTCTTGCACAACAGCGCGATCAGGCCGGAGTGGCGGGCGTTGCTGATCCAGGTCTTCGAGCCGTTGATCACCAGGCCGCCGGAGCCGTCGTCCTGCGCGGTGGTCGACATGTTCTGCAGGTCGGAGCCGCCGCCCGGCTCGGTCAGCGCCATGGTGGCGCGCACCTCGCCGGTGGCCATGGCCGGCAGGTAGGCCCGCTTCTGCTCCTCGGTGCCGAACAGGGTCAGCAGCTTGGCCACCACCGTGTGCCCGCCCATCGCGCCGGCCAGGCTCATCCAGCCCCTGGCCAGCTCCTGGGTGACCGACACGTAGCAGGGCATCGACACCGGCGACCCGCCGTATTCCTCGGGAATGGCCAGCCCGTAGATGCCGATGCGCTTCATCTGCTCGATCCACGCCGCGGGGTAGTCGTTGGCATGCTCGACCTCGCGGACGGTCGGCTTCACGTCGCGATCGATGAACGCGCGCACCGTGGCGACCAGCATGTCTTCTTCGTCGTTCACCTGCGACCTGTCCTTCTGCCACGTCCTGCGTTGCGCTCCGATTCGACAGCCTGCCAGCATGTGGCGTTGTGACGGATAACGGGTATGCGGCGGTCCGCGACGGCGGCGCCTATTTCGACGAGCTCTCGGTGGGCCAGGTCTTCGACTGGGCGCCGACGACGACGCTCACCGGGGGCATGGCCGCCGCGCATCAGGCGATCGTGGGCGATCGCCTGCGCCTGGCGCTGGACACCGGCCTGTGTGCGGCGGTAACCGGCTCGCCGGGGCCGCTGGCGCATCCGGCACTGGTGTGCGACGTGGCGATCGGGCAGAGCACGCTGGTCACGCAGCGGGTGAAGGCCAACCTGTTCTACCGCGGCCTGACGTTCCGCCGGTTTCCGGTCATCGGCGACTCCCTCTATACCCGCACCGAAGTGGTTGGGCTGCGGGCCAACTCGGCCAAGCCGGGCCGGGCGCCCACCGGGCTGGCGGCGCTGCGCATGACCACGATCGACCAGGCCGATCAATTGGTGCTCGACTTCTATCGCTGCGCGATGCTGCCGGCCGGCCCGGACTTCGATCCCGACGGCGCACCCGACGACGACTTGTCCGCCGTCGGCGCCGACGCCGCGCCGCCGGTCGCCGACCCCGCCGCTCAGTGGGACGGCGAGGCCTTCCGAAAGCGCGTTCCCGGACCGCATTTCAGTGACTTTGGTGCCGGTGTGGCGCCGGCGGTGTTGCACAGCACCGCCGACCTAGTCAGCAGCGCGCCCGAACTGGCCCGTCTCACCCTGAATATCGCTGCACCGCACCATGATTCGCGAGTCGGCGGCCATCGGCTGGTGTACGGCGGTCACACCATCGGGCTGGCGCTCGCGCAGGCGAGCAGGCTGCTGCCGAACCTGGCGACGGTGCTGGGCTGGCAGTCCTGCGACCACACCGGGCCGGTGCACGAGGGCGACACGCTCTACAGCGAACTGCACGTCGAGTCCGCCGAGCCCGCCGACCAGGGCGGGGTGCTGCGGCTGCGGTCGCTGGTCTACGCCGTCAGCGAGGCGACGGGCGAACCCGACCGGCAAGTGCTTGATTGGCGATTCAGCGCCCTGCACTTCTGACCGGAGCACAATGGTCCTGGTGAGCGACGCGGCGTCGGAGTGGGGGAGCAGCGGGCTGGCCGCCCTGACCGGATCACCCGATGGCCCCCCCGACTTCTCGCGTGCGAACGTGCTCGACCGCGCCGACCGCGTCGCGGCCGCGGTGGGCGAGCGTCTGGGCGTCGCCGTCGACGCCGCGGCGCTGCTCGCCGGGCGGGCCGGCCTGCTCGGGTTGACCCGCGGCGGCCAAACGTCGGCCGGCGGCGCCACCCGGCTGCTGCTCGCCCGGGGTGGCTGGTGTGCCGTCACGCTGTCGCGCCCGGACGACGTCGCCGCTATCCCCGCACTGCTGGAGGCCGACGACGTGCCCGGCGACCCGTGGCCGGCGCTGCAGCGTTGGGCCGCAACGCGTCCGGTGTCCGAGATCGTGGAGCGGGCGGCGCTGCTGGACATCCCGGCCGCCGCCCTGGGCGAGGCCGCTGCCGCGCCGCCGCGAATCTGCGCTCTCGGCGACCGTTCGCCCGCGCGGCCGCTGTCCGGCCTGCTGGTGGCCGACCTCTCGTCGATGTGGGCCGGCCCGCTGTGCGGGGGTCTGCTGGCGCGCGGCGGCGCGACCGTCGTCAAGGTCGAAAGCCCCCGCCGCCCGGACGGCACCCGCGCCGGCAACGCCGCATTTTTCGACTGGATGAACGGCGAAAAGCTGTCCTACTGTGTCGATTTCGATGAGGCCATCTACGAACTGCGCGCGCTGCTTGCGATCTCCGACATCGTGATCGAGGGATCGCGACCCGCGGCGCTGGCCCGCCGCCGCCTCGGCCCCGAGCACGTGGCGCCACGCGCGGGACGAATCTGGTTGCGCATCAACGGCTATGGCGCGGATTCTGCGCGCCCGGCATTCGGCGACGACGCCGCGGTGGCCGGCGGGCTGGTGGGCACGGGCCCGGTCTTCTGCGGCGACGCCATCGCCGACCCGTTGACGGGGCTGGAGGCGGCCGCGGCGGTGCTCGACTCGCTGGGCCGCGGCGGCGGCGAACTGATCCACCTGTCGATGGCCGCGGTGGCCGCGACCTACGCGGCGCTGCCCAGCGCGGCGCCGGTCTCGGATAGTCCTGCGGCGCCCCCGCCGGTCCCGCCGGCGTGCACCCCGGCGCCCGCGTTGGGAGCCGACGGCGACGCGGTACGGCGTCTGGTCGACGAAAGACGTTGTCTATCGTGCTGATCCGGCGCGCCACCCTGCTGGACGGCACCGCCGCCGACATCCGGGTCGGTGCCCGGATCGAGGAGGTGGCCGGCCAGCTTTGGGCCGCACCCGGGGAGCGTGTGCTCGACGCGGCCGGCGGCACCGTGCTCCCCGGCCTGCACGACCATCACGTGCACGTGCGCGCCGCGGCGTCCGCGCTGGACTCGCTGTCGGTCGGGCCGCCCGCCGTCCGCACGAAAGATCAACTGGCGCAAGCGTTGGCGCGGGCCGCGCCGGGGCCGGACGGCTGGGTCCGCGCGGTCGGCTACCACGACTCGGTCGCCGGTGAGCTGGACCGCGGCGACCTCGACGCCCTGCGGCCGGACGTCGCGGTGCGCGTGCAGCATCGCAGCGGCGCCCTGTGGATCCTCAACTCCGCGGCGCTGCGCCGGGTCGGCATGGCCGAACACGCCGACGGGCGCCTGCGCGCCAGCGACCGCGGCTGGTCGGACCGGCTGCAGCGCAGGGACACCGACCTGGCCGGACTCAGCGCCAGCCTCACCGCCCTCGGCGTCACCGGGGTCACCGACGCCACGCCCGACCTCGACGCCGAGGGCATGGTGGCCCTGCTGGTGGCGCACCGGCGCGGCGAATTCCGGCCGCGGCTGGGCTTTTTGGCGCCGGGGAAGAAGATTCTGCACGACGACGATTTGGACCTGGACTCACTGACCGAGTGGATCGGCCTCGCACACTCCGACGAACGGCCGGTGGCCGTGCATTGCGTCACCGCGGCCCAGTTGGTGGTGACCATCGCGGCGCTGCGCGCGGCCGGTGGCCATCCGCGCGATCGCATCGAGCACGCCGCGGTGGCCGACGACGACAGTCTGGCCGAGCTGGCCGACCTCGGGGTCACGGTGGTGACGCAGCCCAACTTCGTTGCCGAGCGCGGTGATCAGTACCTCGTCGACGTTCCCGCCGCCGACCACGGTCAGCTCTGGCGGGTCGCGTCCCTGCTGAGAGCGAACGTGCGCGTGGCGCTGTCCACCGACATGCCGTTCGGCCGGGGCGACCCGTGGGCGGCGATGCGCGCCGCGGTGTACCGCACCACGCCCAGCGGCGCGGTGTTGGGGGCCGATGAATGTGTCTCGGCGCGAACGGCTTTGACGATGTTCCTGGGCCACCCCGGCGAACCGGCCCGTGCCAGGGCAGTCGAAGCTGGCCAGCCCGGCGACCTCTGCGTGCTGAACGTGCCGCCCGCGACCGCGCTGGCCGAGCTGGACGCCGGCATGGTCCTCGCCACCGTCATCGGTGGCGAGGTCGTCTACCCGGCGACGTGATCAGCCCGCCGGGGCCAGCGCGCCGCGCAGCGCGCCGCACTGGGTGTTGAAAAAGCCCTGCGACACATCGGCTTTCGGCACGAACAGGTCGAAGCCGTGGAAGGCACCCGGGATGACGTCGACCTGGCAGGGCACGCCGGCGCTCTGCAGCCGCTCGGCGTACGCGAGATCCTCGTCGTGGAACAGGTCGTGGGTGCCGACCCCGATCCACGCCGGCGGCAGCCCGCTCAGGTCGTCGCGCCGGGCCGGAACGGCGACCTGTGGATCGGCGTCGCCGAGATACGCCGTCCAGCCGAAGTGATTGCTGCGCGGGCTCCACAGCCGGTAGTCGCGGTTCGGGGCTGTCGCCGAGCTCCGATCGTCGATCATCGGATAGGCCAGCAGCTGGAATGCCGGGGTCACCTCGCCGCGGTCGCGGGCGAGGAAAGCCAGGGTCGCCGCGAGGCCACCGCCGGCGCTCGCGCCGCCGATCGCAATCCGCGCCGGGTCCACCGAGGGCAGCCCGGCCAGCCACGTCAGGGCCGCGTAGCAGTCATCCACCGGCGCGGGATACGGGTGTTCGGGCGCCAGCCGGTAGTCCACCGACGCGACGGTCAGGCCCAGCCTGCTGGCGAACCGCCGGCACAGCCCGTCGTCCTGCGCTGCCGTACCGATCACGTAGCCGCCGCCGTGGATCCACAGCAGGGCCGCCCCCGGGTCGGTGACGCCGACCGGACGGAACAGGCGCACACCGACTCCCGACCCCAGCGTGATGACCTCGACGTCGCTCGCCGAGCTTCGCCGGGACAGGCCCTCCAAGGCTCGCATCAGCCGCAACGTTCGGGGCACGACCAGCTGGCGGGGCGCGAAGCGGGCGATTCGGCGCAAGTCCGGATGGACATCGTGGTTCGGCACCGATCCAGTATGCCCGCGGCTCCGAATCACTAGTTTTGGTGTAGCCGGGCAAGGATCGGGGAATCGATGGAAGAGCTGACGTGCGCGGTGGTCGTCTGTGGCGTCGCGATCGGGACGGCAACGGTGCGGGGGGCTTGACATGCTTGGCCATCTCTACGAACGGGCCCTTGGCGGCGAGCGATGTTGGATCCGCGATGAGGACGGCCAGATCCGCGTGCTGCCGGCGCACCGCTGGCTGGGCACCCGATGTTGCTCCGACCCCACCGCCGAACCGGCCGACGACTCCGACGAGGTGTTCGACGAAGCCGTGACCCAGATGTGCACCGGCCCGACGATCGAATTGGGGTGCGGGCCTGGGCGTCTCATCGCGCGGCTGTTCCAGCGGGGGATACCGGCGCTGGGCATCGACCGCTCCGCGGTCGCGATCCGCCTGGCCGGGCGCGGCGGGGCGCCGGTCCTGCTTGGCGACGTCTTCGAGCCGCTGCCCGGAATAGGCCTCTGGCAGACCGTGCTGCTGGTCGACGGCAACGTCGGTCTCGGCGGCGACCCACGACGAATCCTGGGGCGCGCCGCCGAGCTGCTCGGACGGGGCGGCCGTTGTGTCGCGGAGTTCGACGCCGAGGCCATCGGGGTCCGCGCCGGCTGGGTGCGACTGGAAACCTCCAGCGACGTTGGGCCCTGGTTCCGCTGGGCGACAGTGGGTGTCGACAGTGCCGCCGCGCTCGCCGCGCAGGTGGGGCTGAAGCTGAGTAGTGTCAGCCTGATTAGCGGCAGGGTGATCGCCAGCTTGGCGGCTGGGTGAGCGGCCCGGACTTTTTCCGGTTCCGCAGTCCACTGCGGGGCCCGTGGTCGACGTCCGTGTTCGGGCTCGCGCTGCTGGTCACGCTGCCGATCGTGATCCTCACCGGATTGCTGTCCTACATCGCCTACGCCCCGCAGCTCGGTCAGGCGATCCCCGAGCACGTCGGCTGGCTGCGACTGCCGGGCTTCACCTGGCCCACCCGGCCGCCGTGGCTCTACCGGTTGACCCAGGGGCTGCACGTGGGGTTGGGGCTGGCGATCATTCCGGTGGTGCTGGCCAAGCTGTGGTCGGTGATCCCGCGATTCTTCGCGTGGCCACCGGCCAGCTCGATGGCGCAGCTGCTGGAGCGGCTGTCGCTGGTGGCGTTGGTCGGCGGGATCCTCTTCGAGATCGTCACCGGCGTCCTGAATATTCAGTACGACTACATCTTTGGGTTCAGCTTCTACACCGCACACTATTTCGGCGCGTGGGTGTTCATCGCGGGGTTCGCGATGCACATCGCGGTCAAGATCCCGCGGATGATCGCCGGGTTGCGGTCGCTGCCGCTGCGGGAGGTCGCGCGCACCGGCCGCGACGACACCCGCGCGCAGCCCGTTGATCCCGACGGCCTGGTGGCCGCCGACCCGGCCGCGCCGACGATGAGCCGGCGCGGGGCGCTGGCCCTGGTGGGCAGCGGGGTGACGCTGGTCGTCGCGTTGACGGTAGGGCAGACCATCGGCGGGCCCGCCCGTCGGGCCGCCCTGCTGCTGCCGCGCGGACGCGGCGATTTCCCGGTCAACAAGACCGCCGTCGCCGCTGAGATCAGCCCCGAAAGCGTGGGCCCCGGTTGGGTTTTGACACTGCGCGGCGGGCCCTCGGAGGTGACGTTGGATCGCGCTGCGCTGGCCGCCTTGCCGCAGCGCAGCGCCCGGCTGCCGATCGCCTGCGTCGAGGGCTGGTCGACGGTGCAGACCTGGGCGGGGGTGCGGTTGTCCGACCTGGCCCGGGCCGCGGGCGTGCCCGCGCCCCGCTCGGCGCGGGTGGTGTCGCTGCAGCGCGGCGGGGCGTTCGGGGTCGCGATGCTGCAGGCCAATCAGATTGGCGATCCCGAAGCGCTATTGGCGCTGCGGGTCAACGGGGCCGACCTGCCCCTCGACCACGGCTATCCGGCCCGCATCATCGTTCCCGCCCTGCCCGGGGTGCACAACACCAAATGGGTCGGCGCCATCGAGTTCGAGGCGGGCTGAAATGCGTTCGGCCTTAACTGGTTTCACGTCCATCTACGGATCGCGCCCACTGCACCTGCTGACCATGGTGGCGGGCTTCGCGCTGCTGGGCTACATCCTGGCCACCTTCGAACCGGCGACGCTGTGGAGCGGTGGCACCTGGTGGCAGACGATCGCCGTGTGGTTCGCCGCTTCGGTGATCGCCCACGACCTGCTGTTCTTCCCGCTGTATGCGCTGGCCGACCGGCTGCTGTTCCTCGGCGTCCGCCGGCGGGAATCCCGGATCGGGTCAAAAGTGCTCGCGCGCAATCACATTCGCGTGCCGGCCCTGGGCGCCGGGCTCACGCTCCTGATCTTCCTGCCCGGCATCATCGAACAGGGCGGCCCGACCTATCAGGCGGCGACCGGACAAACCCAACAGCCATTCCTGGGTAGGTGGTTGCTGCTGGCGGCGGCGATGTTCGGCGTCAGTGCCATCAGCTATGCCGTCCGCCTCGTCGGGCGCCGTCGGCGCGCCGCGACCGGCCCCACCGAGCAAACAGGAAATGCCGGCGCTGCCGCGTAAATCTCGCTGTAGCAAATCCCGGGTGGGTGCATTTTCCGCCGCGTTCGCCGCTTCTACGCAAACGTCAGTTTCTGGTGGCGGCGCAGGGGTAGTCTGCCCTTCATGACGGCGAGGGTTCCGCGGGTAATTCCTTCTTTGAAATGGTTGCTGCGGGCGCGTCCCGCCGACTATGCGATGGCTTTGAGCGTTGCCAGCACGTCGTTGCCGGTGGTCGGCAAGCATCTCGAGCCGCTGGGTGCCATCACCGCGATGAGCGTGTGGGGCATGCGGCTCGCGCCGGAGGCGATCACGGCGATGAGCAAGGACCGGCGAGCACCAAGCACCGGCGAAGCCCGCAAGCGCGACCGGCAGAGCACCCAACAGGTCTCCGTCGCGGCCCTGCGTGGCGTCGTGTCGGCCGCCGATCTCGACGCGCAGTGGCCCACGGCCGACCGCACCCCGCCGATGTGGAGCGCGCTGCGTCAGCGCCCGTACCTGTACCGCCGTGCGGTCCACTACGGCGACCACCCGGCGCAGCTGCTCGACGTCTGGCGGCTCAAGGACCTGCCCGTCGAACCCGCGCCGGTGCTGATCTTCGTCCCGGGCGGCGCGTGGGTGCACGGCCGCGCCATGCTGCAGGGGTCGGCACTGATGTCCTACCTGGCATCGCAGGGCTGGGTGTGCCTGGCGATCGACTACCGGGCCTCACCGAACCATCGCTGGCCGCGGCACATCACCGACGTCAAGACGGCCATCGCCTGGGCGCGGGCCAACGTCGACAAGTTCGGTGGCGACCGCAATTTCGTTGCGGCGGCTGGCTGTTCGGCCGGTGGGCACCTGTCCGCGCTGGCCGGGCTCACCCCCGACGACGCGCAGCTCGGGTCGAAACTGCCCGAAGGCGCCAACAGCTCGGTGGACGCCGTGGTCGGCATCTACGGCCGCTACGACTGGGAGGACCGTTCCACGCTGGAGCGTGAACGCTTCGTCGAGTTCCTGGAGCGGGTGGTGGTCAAGCGCAGGATCGCGCGTCATCCCGAGGTGTTCCGCGACGCGTCGCCGATCGCGCGCGTACACCGTAATGCCCCGCCGTTCTTGGTGATTCACGGCAGCAAGGACAGCGTGATCCCGGTCGAACAGGCGCGTAGCTTCGTGGAGCGGTTGCGCGCGGTCTCGCAGTCGATGGTCGGCTACGTGGAGCTGCCGGGCGCGGGCCACGGCTTCGACCTGGTCGACGGCGAACGCGCCGGTGTGGCCGCCCACGCGATCTCGCTGTTCCTGCACCAGGTCTATCGCACGGCGACACAGCGGGCCAAAGAGGTTATCTAAAGCCGCGCTCCTGAGTAGGGTCCCTTTATGGGCAAGGGGCAGCGGTGAAACGGCTAAGCGGCTGGGACTCGGTACTGCTGTACAGCGAGACCCCGAACGTGCACATGCACACCATCAAGGTCGCGGTGATCGAGGTGGCCGCGAACCGCCAGGATTTCGGCATCGACGCATTCCGTCAGGTCATCGGCGGCCGGCTGAACAAGCTCGAGCCGTTCACCTATCAGCTCGTCGACATCCCGTGGAAGTTCCACCACCCGATGTGGCGCGAGCACTGCGAAGTCGACCTGAACTACCACATCCGGCCGTGGCGGCTGCCCGAGCCAGGCGGCCGTCGCGAACTGGACGAGGCGATCGGGCAGATCGCCAGCACCCCGCTGGACCGCGACCGTCCGCTCTGGGAGATGTACTTCGTCGAGGGCCTGGCCAACGACCGGGTGGCGGTGGTCGGCAAGATCCACCACGCCCTGGCCGACGGCGTCGCCTCGGCGAACCTGATGGCCCGCGGCATGGACCTGGTGCCCACGCCGGAAAGCGGCCCGCAGGTGACGGACCCGGCGCCGACGCCGCGGCAGCTGGTGGGGTCGGCGTTCTTCGACCACCTGCGGCAGGCCCGCAAGCTGCCCGGCACCGTCCGCTACACGGCGCAAGGCATCGGGCGCGTGCGGCGCAGCTCGCGCAAGCTCTCGCCGGAGCTCACCATGCCGTTCACGCCGCCGCCGACCTTCATCAACCACCGGATCACCCCGGAGCGCCGGTTCGCCACCGCCACCCTGTCCCTCGCCGACGTCAAGGAGACGGGTAAGAAGCTCGGGGTCAAGATCAACGATGTGGTGCTGGCCATCTCGACCGGAGCGCTGCGCACCCTGCTGTTGCGCTATGACGGCACCGCCGAACCGCTGCTGGCTTCGGTGCCGGCGAGTTTCGACTTCTCGCCCGAGCGGATATCGGGCAACTACTTCACCGGGTTGATGGTGGCGCTGCCGGCCGACCTCGACGATCCGGTGCAGCGGCTGCAGGCCTGCCACGACAACGCCAACTCCGCCAAGGAGGCCTACCACCTGGTCGGGCCCGAGTTGATCAGCCGGTGGTCGGCGTACATGCCGCCGCTGGCCACCGAGTCCTTCTTCCGCTGGGCGTCCAGCCGCGACGGCCAGAACAAGGTGCTCAACCTGCCGATCTCCAACGTGCCCGGTCCCCGCGAGCGCGGCAGGGTCGGCGACGCCGTGGTCACCGAGATCTATTCGGTGGGGCCCCTGACCGCGGGCAGCGGACTGAACATCACCGTCTGGAGCTACGTCGATCAGCTCAACATCTCGGTGCTCTCCGACGGCGCCACCGTCAAGGATCCGCACGAGGTCACCGAGGCCATGGTCGCTGACTTCATCGGATTACGCAGGGCCGCAGGGCTTTCCGAGGATCTGACGGAGGTTCCGGCCGCGATGGCGCCGGCCTGACGGCCGCGCCTGGCCGCGGGTGCCGGCCGCTGGGTAACGGGACTCTTTGCTGCCGCCAATGCCATTTCCGTCGGCGGCTACCATCAGTCCAAAGCCGGCTTGCCCCGATTCAAAGGAGATTCGCAGCACCGTGAGCACTGGGAACGAAGAAGCCAACGAGCCCGAGGTCTTGGTCGAACAACGTGGCCGAATCCTGATCATCACGATTAACCGGCCGAAGGCCAAGAACGCGGTCAACTCCGCGGTGGCCAACGGGCTGGCCGCCGCCGTCGATCGGCTCGACGAAGAGGCCGGCCTGTCGGTGGGCATCCTGACCGGCGCGGGCGGCTCGTTCTGCGCGGGCATGGACCTCAAGGCGTTCGCTCGCGGCGAGCTGCCCATCGTCGAGGGCCGGGGCATGGGCTTCACCGAGCGCCCGCCGGTCAAGCCGCTGATCGCCGCCGTCGAGGGTTATGCCCTGGCCGGCGGCACCGAGCTGGCCCTGGCCACCGACCTGATCGTGGCGTCGAAGGATTCGGCGTTCGGCATCCCCGAGGTCAAGCGCGGCCTCGTTGCCGGAGGCGGCGGGCTGCTGCGGCTGCCGCAGCGCATCCCCTCCGCGATCGCCATGGAGCTGGCCCTCACGGGTGAAAACCTGAGCGCCGAGCGCGCGCACGCGCTGGGCATGGTCAACGCACTGGCCGAGCCGGGCGGCGCGTTGGACGCCGCGATCGATCTGGCCGAACGGATCGCCGCGAACGGCCCGCTGGCGGTGGCCGCCACCAAGCGGATCATGGTCGAGTCCCGCGGCTGGAGCCCGGACACCATGTTCGCCGAGCAGAACGCCCTTCTGGCACCGGTGTTTTCGTCCAACGACGCCAAGGAAGGCGCCATCGCGTTCGCTGAGAAGCGCGCGCCGAAGTGGACCGGCACCTGAGTTCGTAGCGATCGCAAGCGCGGCGTAGCCGGGCGAATGGGGGCACCTCCCGCTTGCGGGGGAGGGTCGCCACCATCGGCTAGGCCGCGCGGTCTTCGTTCTCCTTGCCGTCCGCGCTGTCCTCGACGGTGACGGGTCCCGCCACGCCTGACGCGGCGTCGGTCGTCGGCGGCGGGGCCAGGCCGGGCTCCGGGGTCAGCAGCAGCGTCGCGCGGGCCTCGAGCACGTGGCCGATGAAGAAGTCGTAGAGGAATATCCCGGCGACGGCACCCACCAGCGGGCCGACGATCGGGATCCACCAGTACTGGGTCGTGCTCCCGTAATCGCCGGACAGAGCCAGTTTTCCCCAGCCCGCGAAGTAGGCGAACAATCGCGGGCCCAGGTCGCGGGCGGGGTTGAGCGCGTAGCCCGCGTTGGTGCCGTACGAGCAGCCGATCACCGCGATGATCATGCCGATGATCAGCGGCGCCATGTTGCCCGCCGGCGCCTGGTTGCGGTGGTCGATCAGGGCGGCGATCAGCGCCACCAGGATCGCGGTGCCGACCACCTGGTCGACGAACGGTCCCAGGTAGCCGCCGTGGAAGTAGGGGGCCGGGAACGTCGCGAAGATCGAATAGGTGTCCGGTGAATTGGGCCGGGCGAGGTGATGGGTCGAGTTGTAGCTGTCGATCGCGGAGCCATACACGGCGTACACCACGACGGCCGCACTGAACGCACCGGTCAGCTGGGCGACCCAGTACGGAACGACGTTGCGCCAGCCGAACTTTCGCGCGATCGCGAAGGCGAGCGTGACTGCCGGATTCAGGTGCGCGCCGCTGATGCCGCCCGCGACGTAGGTGGCGAGCATGACCGCGAACGCCCAGCCGATGACGATGATCAACCAGTTCGCCGCGCCGAACGATTCGGTTTGCCGGCCCGACCCGGGCAGCCCGACCACGTTGAGTGCGCAGGTGCCCAGGCCAAGCAGCAGCAGCACGAAGGTGCCGAAGAACTCGGCGAGCATCGCGCCCGGCAGCCCCGCGCGCATACGTACGCCTATCGATGTGGATGTCACGTGTTTCCAAACTGGATCGCAGGTGCGTATTTCGGCCGCAGCGCCACTGCGCGGCAGGACAAACTCCGGGGAGGGTTAACCCACTGCGATCTGCGCGTAAACGTCGCCGGCGCGCTCCGGCTCCGGCCTAGGCCCATGCGCTGGGCCGAAAGATCCCCGCGTGATCTAAACTACAGTCGAGCATGACACTTTGGCCCAGCTTTGTAACGTGCTGATACGGGAGAACCTTCAAGCGTGAGTATTTCGTTGCTGCTCGAGATGGCTGCGTCGAGCAATCCCGATCGCACGGCCATCGTCTCGGGTGACCTGCGGCTGACGACGCAGGAGCTCAGCGATCTCGCCGACGGCGGGGCGGGCGTGATCGCGGAATCGGGCGCCCAGCACGTGGCCTACGTCGGGCTCGGCGGCGCGATGCTGCCGGTGTTGATCTTTGCCTCGGCCCGCGCCGGGCTGGCCTTCACCCCGCTGAACTACCGGTTGTCCGCCGAGGGCATCCAAGCCCTGATCGAGCGGCTGCCCGAGCCGCTGGTCATCGTCGACAGCCGGTACGCGGACATGATCGGCGCCTCGTCGAAACGGGTGGTGCTGTCCGACGACTTCCTGACCGCCGCGCGCAGCGCCGAACCCGTTGCGGAGTTCCCCGACCCGGACTCGGTGGCGATCGTGCTGTTCACCTCCGGCACCACATCGCAGCCCAAAGCCGTCGAGCTGTCGCACAACAACCTCACCAGCTACATCACCGGCTCGGTGGAATTCGAGTCGGCCGACGAGGCCGACGGCGCGCTCATCTGCGTGCCGCCGTACCACATCGCGGGCGTCAGCGCGGCGCTGTCCAACCTGTACGCCGGCCGCAAGATGGTCTACCTGCCCAACTTCGACCCCGAGGAATGGGTCCGGCTGATCAACGCCGAGCACGTCACCACCGCGACGGTGGTGCCGACCATGCTGGACCGCATCGTCACCGCGATCGAGGCGGCGGGCCACCAGCTGCCGTCGCTGCGCAACCTGGCCTACGGCGGCTCGAAGGTGGGCCTGCCGCTGGTTCGGCGGGCCCTGGAACTGCTGCCCGGCGTGGGCTTCGTCAACGCGTACGGCCTCACCGAGACCAGCTCGACGATCGCGGTGCTCGGCCCCGACGACCACCGCGCGGCGCAAGTGGCGTCGGACGTCGCCGTCATCAAGCGGCTGGGCTCGGTCGGCCGGCCGGTGCCCGGCATCGAGCTGGAGATCCGCGGCGAAGACGGCAGCGTGCTGCCGCCGGGCGTCACCGGCGAGCTGTACGTGCGCGGCGAGCAGGTCTCGGGCCGCTACACCGGCATCGGTTCGGTGCTCGACGAAAACGGTTGGTTCCCAACCAAAGACATCGCCATGCTGGACGAGGAAGGCTACCTGTTCATCGGCGGGCGCAGCGACGACACCATCATCCGCGGCGGCGAGAACATCGCGCCCGCCGAGCTGGAGGAGGTGCTGCTCGAACACCCGCACGTGCGCGACGTCGCCGTGGTCGGTGTGGAGGACCCGCAGTGGGGCCAGGCCATCGTCGCCGTGGTGGTGCCGCGGCCCGGCACCGAGCCCGACCCCGAGGAACTGCGCGAGCATGTCCGCAAGAGTTTGCGTGGGTCGCGAACCCCCGACCGGGTAGTGTTCCGCGACGAGCTGCCAACGACCCCCACCGGCAAGGTACTTCGCCGGGAGATCATCGAGACGCTAGAAGGATTACGCGCATGATCAAAAACGGAACCCGCCTCGCGAGCCAGGTGTGCGACACCCAGGTGATCGTCGTCCGAAGTTCCGACACTCTGGACGACCTGCGTTGCGGCGGTGCGCCGATGGTGCCGGTCGGCGGCGAGCGTTCGGGCGAACTGGACCCGGCCTTCTCCGAGGGCACGGTGATGGGCAAGCGCTACGTCGACGAAACCGGCGCCGAGGTGCTCGTGACCAAGCCGGGCGCGGGCAGCCTGAGCATCGGTGCGACCGCGCTGCAGCTCAAAGAGGTCAAGCCGCTGCCAGCCAGCGACTGACTTAGACCGCTGGTGCGTCCTCGTTCTTGGCGGGGAGGCCGTTGCGGCTGACGAATTCCCTTGCCTTGATGAGGAATTCGAGCTGCTCGCTGACCTGGCTGAGCGGCCGGACGCAGCGAGTCGAGCGGGACAACACGATCGCGCCCTCAAGCGCCGAGATCGACGTCACCGCCAGCGACGCGGCATCGTCGTCGTTGAAGCCGTCGTTGACGAACGCCTGGGTCAGCGCCCCACACCAGCGGCCCAGGATCGTGCCGGCCTCCGAGCTGAGCTGGAAGTCGTCCTCGCCGGACCCGATCGCGGCGGCCACCACGGGGCAACCCGCGTGGAAGTCCCCGTCGGTCAGCAGGCGCTCCCAGAGCTCGATGAACTCGCGCAGCAGGGCCCTGGCGCCGCGGCAGGCGGCGGCGTCGATGGTGGCGGTGATGGAGTCGCCCGAGTAGCGCAGCGCCTCGGTCAGGATCTGGGTGCGCCCCTCGGGGAAGTGGTAGTAGACCGAACCGCGCGGAGCACCGCTGCGGGCCAGGACCGCGTCGATGGTCACGCCGGAGGCGCCGCGCTCGCGCATCACCTCGGCGGCGCTGGCCAGCATCTTGGTACGGGTACCACCACGCTTGGCGGCGACGGAAGTCTGGGTTATGTCGCTGGTAGTCGGCACTGACGTACCTCCTCTAGCTGGGTCACGCAGCGTTGGATTGCCGCAGTACCGGCCAGTGGATATTACGCGGGCTGAAGCGGAACGGCGGGCGTTTCACGTCGGGAAACTCGCGCGTGAAGCGATACCCGGCGACATTAACCTCGATGATCCACATGATTCTCTCCCGGCCTGGTGTTGCACTCATGCGCCGGGGCCGGCGGTGCATAAGATTATGCTTAGAACCATATAAGACAGCGGTCTACTAAGCAATTTGTTAGTGCACCTAATTCCCAGGTACAGGGGATTTGTGATGTAAGTCATGGTCTGCGCGCAACCGCAAGCTGAGTAGATCGTAAAAATTATGGTCCCATGCATAATTGATACCGGCTCAGCAGGCCGTCACAACTCTCTAAACGACTCTGCCGGCCGGATTCTTCCCCCACGCACGAATTGGGGCCCGAATGCGCGGCTGGCCGCACACTCGAGCCCCAACGTGCACTCCCTGGGGAGGTCAGCCCTCCAGCGTGTAGCCCATCGGCATCAGCACGCTTTTCTGCTGGGTGAAGTGCTCGACGCCCTCGGGGCCGTTCTCCCGGCCGATGCCCGAGTTCTTGTAGCCGCCGAACGGACAGCACGGGTCGAAGGCGTACCAGTTGATCGCGTACGTCCCGGTGCGGATCTTCTCCGAGATCTCGATGCCGTGCTGGATGTCGGACGTCCACACGCTGCCGGCCAGGCCGTACGCCGAGTCGTTCGCGATCTTGATCGCCTCGTCCTCGGTGTCGTAGCCGATGATGCTCAGCACCGGGCCGAAGATCTCCTCCTGCGCGATCGTCATGTTGTTCTGCACGTCGGCGAAGACCGTGGGCTGCACGAAGAATCCGCCGTCGAGGCCCTCGGGGCGGCCGCCGCCACACACCACCCGGGCGCCCTCCTCGACGCCCTTGGCGATGTAGCCCTCGACGCGGGCGCGCTGCTTCTCCGAGATCAGCGAGCCGATCTGCGCGGCCGGGTCCGTCGGCGTCCCCACCGGCAGCATCTTCACGAATTCGCTTACCGCCGTGACGATCTCGTCGTACCGCGAGCGCGGGGCCAGGATGCGGGTCTGCGCCACGCAAGCCTGCCCGGTGTTCATGATGCCGGAGAACACCAGCATCGGGATCGAGGCGGCCAGGTCGACGTCCTCGAGGACGATCGCCGCGGACTTGCCGCCGAGCTCCAGCGTGCACGGCTTGAGCAGGTCGGCCGCGCGCTTGGCGACCTCCTTGCCGACGGCCGAGCTGCCGGTGAACGAGAAGATGTCGATGTCGGGGTTCGACGTCAGCGCCTGGCCGGTGTCGGCGCCGCCGGGCACCACCGACAGCACGCCCTCGGGCAGGCCGGCGTCGGCGAACGCCTGGGCCAGAAGGTTTGCGGTCAACGGCGTTTCGGCCGCCGGCTTGAGCACCACCGTGCAGCCGGCCAGCAGCGCCGGGCCCAGCTTGTTGACCGCGAGGAACAGCGGCACGTTCCAGGCGACGATCGCTCCGACCACGCCGATCGGCTCGCGGTGGACGATGGTCTGCCCGTAGCCGCCGGTGCGCACCTCTTGCCACTTGACCTGGTCGACGGCGGGGCCGGCGAAGAAGCCCAGCGCGCCGATCGAGCTCATCCAGTGCATCGTCTCGACGCTGGTCGGCGGCTGGCCGGTCTCGGCGCCCAGCCGGCTGACGAACTCGTCCTTGCGCTCCTCCATCAGCGCCATCGCCTTGGCGAGGACGGCCGCGCGCTCCTTCGGCGGGGTCGATGGCCACGGGCCGTTGTCGAAGGCCGCGCGGGCCGCGGCGACGGCGGCGTCGACGTCCGCGGGCGCCGCGAGCGGCACCTTGCCGACGTACTCGCCGGTGGCGGGGCAGTGCACCTCGATCACCTGGTCCGTCGACGGCGCCGTCCACCTGCCGCCGATGAACAGCTTGTCGTACTCCGTCGTCTGGCTCAGGGTCTGAGTCATGTCCGCCGTTCCTCCTGATTTATAGGTTCACGTTGCGTCGTCGCCGAGTGATACGCGCCACCCTACCCAAGCCGACGTAAAACGAGAACACGTTCATTCCCCCGCCCGCAGGACCAGCACGAGATTGCTCACCGCGAACTCGCGCAGCACCGGGACCGATGTCAGCCACCATGCCCATCGCGGGTGGTAGCGCGGAAATGCGGCCACCGCGACGCCGGTGTTTTCGGCCCAGCTCAGCCCCTCGGCGGCGGACACCGCGAACAACGACGACCCGTAGTCGTTCTTCGGGCGACGACCGTGTTTGCGGGCGTAGCGGGCGGCGGCGCGCGCGCCGCCCAGGTAGTGCGTCAGGCCCATCTCGTGCCCGCCGAATGGGCCCAGCCAGACGGTGTAGGACAGCACGACCAGCCCGCCCGGCTTGATCACCCGCAGCATCTCGGCGCCGAGCTGCCACGGCCGCGGCACGTGCTCGGCGACATTGGACGACAGGCAGATGTCGACCGAGTTGTCGGCGAAGGGCAGCGCCATCCCGGAGGCCCGGACGAAGGTGTCGGTGGCCCCGCCGATCGCCGGGCCTGCCGCGTGCATCTCGCTCGGATCCGGCTCGACCCCGATATAGCGGACGCCGGCGTCGGCGAATGCCGTCGCGAAATACCCCGGGCCGCCGCCGACGTCGAGCAGCGTGCGGCCCGTTGGTGGTTCGCCGTGGGCGGCCCGCCACAGGTCGCCGACCAACGCGACCGTGTCGGCGGCCAGCGCGCCGTAGAACCGCGCCGGGTCGGTCTGCTCGTAGCGGAATTCGGACAGCAGCCGCACCGAGCGGGCCAGGGTCGCCCGCCGCGCGAAGAGGTCCGTCACGGCCACCGGCCAACCCTATGCGGCCCTGCCGAGCGCGCGGCTGGCCGCACACTCGTCGACAAGTAGGCTGGCTATTCATGTCTGCCGTCCGCTCCGTGTTGCTGCTGTGCTGGCGCGACACCGGGCACCCGCAGGGCGGCGGCAGCGAGACCTATCTGCAGCGCATCGGTTCCCAGCTGGCCGCGTCGGGGGTCGACGTCACGCTGCGCACCGCCCGCTACCGCGGGGCACCGCGCCGCGAAGCGGTCGACGGCGTGCGGATCAGCCGCGCGGGCGGGCGCTACTCGGTCTACGTGTGGGCGCTGCTGGCGATGGCCGCCGCGCGGGTGGGCCTGGGACCGCTGCGGCGGGTGCGGCCCGACGTCGTGGTCGACGCGCAAAACGGCCTGCCGTTCTGCGCCCGGCTGCTGTACGGCCGGCGGGTGGTGGTGCTGGTGCACCACTGCCACCGCGAGCAGTGGCCGGTGGCCGGGCCGCTGTTCAGCCGGCTGGGGTGGTTCGTCGAGTCGTGGCTGTCGCCGCGGCTGCACCGGCGCAACCAGTACCTGACCGTCTCGCTGCCCTCGGCGCGCGACCTGGTCGCGCTCGGCGTGGACAACGAGCGAATCACCGTGGTGCGCAACGGCCTTGACGAGGCGCCGGCGCAGTCGCTGGCCGGTCCACGCTCGGCGGCCCCCCGGGTGGTGGTGCTCTCGCGGCTGGTGCCGCACAAGCAGATCGAGGACGCCCTGCAGACGGTCGCCGAACTGCTGCCCGCGCAGCCCGACCTGCACCTGGACATCGTCGGCGACGGTTGGTGGCGCCAGCGGCTGGTCGAACACGTTGCGGCCCTGGGCATCTCCGATGCGGTGACCTTCCACGGACATGTCGACGAGGTCACCAAACACCATGTGCTGCAAGGCGCTTGGGTGCATGTGCTGCCCTCGCGCAAGGAAGGCTGGGGCCTGGCGGTCGTCGAGGCCGCCCAGCATCAGGTGCCCACCATCGGCTACCGGTCCTCGGGCGGACTCGCCGACTCGATCGTCGACGGCGTCACTGGGATACTGGTCGACAGCCGCGCTGAGCTGACCGATCGCCTCGAACAGCTGCTTTGCGACCCGGTGCTGCGCGACCAGCTCGGCGCCAAAGCGCAGGCCCGCAGCGGGGAGTTCTCCTGGACGCAGAGCGCCGAGGCCGTGCGCGACGTGCTGCAGGCCGTGCAGGACGGCCGGTTCGTCAGCGGCGTGGTCTAGGCCGCAGCCCGGCGCCGGACCCGGACGGCGAGCGCGCCGCAGGCGCCCACGATGAGCGTCGCCAGCCACACCAGATGCGCGATCAGCGTCGCCCGCCGCCCGGGCGCCGATGCGTCCGCGGTGCCGCCGCCGAGCCGATACAGCGCAAACTCCTTGTCCCGCAAGGCCGGGGTGAGCCCGGCGAGCGTGCGACCCGACTTACCCATGTCGCCTGCGCTGTCGGACTCGACGACCAGCCACCTGACGCCGGCCTCGGTCAGCGCGGACGGCTCGGGCCCGGCCAGCAGCAGCTGCTGCATCGCGCGGGCGCGATCGCCTTCCCCGGGGATCGTCACGCCCGAGATGCTGAGGTCGCCGGTGGTCAGCACGTCGGCGCGGACCCAGCGTGGCAGCGGATCCAGCACCGGCGCCGCACCCGACCAGGAGAACCGCCGCATCGTGCCGGCGGGTAGCACCGCGACGAGGGCGGGCCGCTCGTTGATCGCGGCGGCCACCGCCGACCACCCGGGCGGGTAGCGCACCGCGACAACCCTGCCGCCGACCCCCCACGCCAGGTCCGGCAAGGCCAGGATCAGCGCGAGACAGCAGACCAGCGCCGTCACACCGGGCCGCAGCCACTGCCGCAGCGTCACCACCGCGCCGGCGGCGGCCAGGGTGTAGCCGGGTACCGCGAGCGCCACCCACTTCTGCCCGTCGCGCAGCACGCCGAGGCCGGGCGCGGCGTCGATCACCGCGCTCAACGCGTGCAGTCCGGGGCCGGTCGCCAGCGCCGCGGGCACCAGCACCGACACCGCCGCCAGCGCCAGCAGCGGCACCGCGGCCGGACGGCGCGCGGTCGTCGGCAGCCCGGCCAGCAGCACCGCCAGCAGCACCAGGGCCGCGGACACCGCGAAAAGCGTTGTCCGCGAATCGGGTACGGCCTGGCCGTTCCAGATCCCGCCGAGGCTGGCCAGGCTGCCCAGCGTGGCCAGGCCGGGCTCGGCGCGCGGCGCGAACGCGGCGACCCCGGGCGCGCTGCCATGGCCGCTCAGCGTCGCGCCCACCGCCGAAGCGGTCAACCAGGGCAGCGCAGCGGCCAGTGCGGCGCCCAATGCCATTGCGGCGCAACGCCAGCGCGGACGACCTGGCTCGGACGACGGAGCTACCACACAGACCAGTGCCACCGTCGCGGCCAGCATCTGCCCCGTCGGGGTCAGCCCGGCCAGCGCCAGCCAGAAGCACAGCCCGAAGAAGCCGGACCAACTCCCGCCCGAGCGCAGCGTAAGCATCACGGTCGCCACCCAGGGCAGGCAGCCGTAGCCGACCAGCAGGCTCCAGTGCCCCTGCAGAAGTCGTTCTGCGACATAGGGATTCCAGATCGCCAGCGTGGCGGCGACGAACTGGCCCGGCATACCCGCGTCGGGTAGGACCGTCGCGGCAAGCCGGGCCGCGCCCCAGCCGGCCAGCCACAGCCCCAGCACCAGCAGCGCCTTGACCACCACGCCGCCGTCGATCACGTGGGACGCGCACGCCACCGCGAAATCCTGCGGCGTGGCACGCGGGGCAGCGGTCAGCCCGAGGGCGGCGTCGGTCAGATACGAGCGGGGCGTGGATACCGCGTCCCGCAGCAACAGGTAGCCGGGTCGCAGCAGCGGCGCCAGCACCAGCAGCGCCAGGACGAACGCGTATGCCGGAAGGAGCCAGCGGCGCAACATTGCCGCTGAGCTAACCCCGTTCGGGCGGGCCGGGCGGACTGGGGTCGGACGGCCCCGGCTCGTGCGGCTCGCCCGCGGTCGGCGGCTCCGAGCCGGGCGGGCCCGGATCGGGGCGCTGCGTGGGCAGCTTCTCGGTCTCGGCCTCGGCGCCCGGGACCCGTTCCTCGAGCCCGCTGCGGCCGAAGAACTCCTCGTCGCCACGGTCCAGTCCGGGGTCGGTCAGCGCGCTCTCGGTCCGCAGGCTGAACGAGGCGAACAGCCCGCCGCCGACCAGGGCGATCAGGCCCACCGCGGTGAACGTGATGGGCAGTACCCGCGACCACAGCGCCAGCCGGTCGCGCTCGTCGCGGGCGGCGTTGACCTGGGACTCGACGGTGTCCTCGTTGGAGCTGACCTTGTAATCAACCAGCGTCAGCTCGGGCTTCAGCGGGTCGCGGGCGAAGTAGTGGTCGGCGTGCTCGGTTTCCTTGACGATGGTGCCCGACGTCGGGTCCACCCAGAAGGTCCGCTGCGCGGCGTAATAGCGGGTCATGGTGATCTGCTCGGCCGGGTCGCCGCCCTGCACGCCCCACATCGCCGCCGACGTAGTGACCTTGGCGTCCTCATCGCCGGCCAACAGCGACGGGTACTTCACCGGAGCCACCAGCTTGCCATCGCCGTTGTAGCCGACGTTCTGGGTGAACTTGTAGGTGCTCAGCCCGTTGACGTCCTCTTGGCTGTCGTAGTTGACGTCGTATGCCTTTTGCGCGATCGGATCGAAGTAGGGATACGTCTTCTTCTCGGTGTGGAACGGGAAGCGGTAGGACAGCCCGTCGTGGCGCAGCGGGGAGGCGGTGGGCGGGTTCTCGTCGCCGTAGGCGCGCGGCTTCTGCAGCGAGCCGCCGGCGTGGGTGTCGTCCGAGACGGCCGTCGCCGTCTTGCGGTTGAGCGTCACGGTGTCGACGATGGCCAGCAGCAGCCCGTTGTCCTTCTGCTTGTCGGTGCGGCGCAGCGAGCTACCGACTTGCAGCGTCACGACGTCGGCGTTGGCGGGCGACTCCACGCTGACCTGCTGCTGGGAAACCACCGGCACGTTCTGGTTGACGACCACGTGGTCACCGGACAACGACGCCGAGTCCAGCGCCTGGCTCGCGGTGCCGTCGCTGACCAGCGTGGCGTCGACGTCGAGCGGAATCTTGGCGATCCGGCTGCTGGTGTACGTCGTGAGTAGCAGCGCGGCGATCAGCAGTGCGGCTCCGAGCCCGATGATTCCGCATGCGGCGAAGCGCAACATGACTGCTCGGTTCACGTTGCTGTGTCCTCCTAGTGGTCCCTGAGGCAAACCCGTTCGACCCTAACAGCAGAAAGTAAGGCGCCGACTTACCAGCCTGCGCAGCTTTGCCCGGGTTGTTCGGGTGTACCCCGTTCGCCTGAGACCACACGACAGGCAGACTGAGCTCGTGACAGAAAGCCAGCAGGTGGGGGGAACCCGCAGCTTCCTGCCTGCCGTCGAGGGCATGCGCGCCTGCGCGGCGATGGGCGTGGTCGTCACGCACGTCGCGTTCCAGACCGGGCATTCCAGCGGGGTCGACGGCCGCCTGTTCGGCCGCTTCGACCTCGCCGTCGCGGTGTTCTTCGCGCTGTCCGGTTTTCTGTTGTGGCGCGGACATGCCGCGGCGGCAAGGGGTCTGGGGCCCAATGGTTTCCGGGGGCCGCGCACCGGCCACTACCTGAGGTCGCGCGTGGTCCGCATCATGCCGGCCTACCTGGTGGCCGTCGTGGTGATCCTGAGCCTGCTGCCCGAAGCCGACCACCCCAGCCCGACGGTGTGGCTGGCGAACCTGACGCTGACCCAGATCTATGTGCCGCTCACATTGACCGGCGGCCTGACCCAGATGTGGAGCCTCTCGGTCGAGGTCACCTTCTATTTGGCCCTGCCGATCCTGGCGTTGCTGGCCCGCCGGCTCCCGGTGCGGGCCCGGGTGCCCGCGATCGCCGCGCTTGGGGTGCTGTCCTGGGCCTGGGGCTGGGAGCCGTTCGCGCACGCCGGCCCGGGCATCAACCCGCTGAACTGGCCGCCGGCGTTCTTCTCGTGGTTCGCCGCGGGCATGTTGTTGGCGGAGTGGGTGCACAGCCGCGTCGGGCTGCCGCACCGGCTGGCCCGCCGCCGCGTGCTGATGGCCGTCATCGCGGTCGCGGCCTTCCTCGTCGCGGCTTCCCCGCTGGCCGGCCCGGAGGGGCTGATTCCAGCGACCGCCACTCAGTTCGCGGTGAAGACGGCGATGGGCGCGGTGGTGGCGTTCGCGTTGGTCGCCCCGCTGGTGCTGGACCGGGTCGACACCGGCCACCGGCTACTCGGCAGCACCGTCATGGTGACCCTGGGCCGCTGGTCCTACGGGCTGTTCATCTGGCACCTGGCCGCGCTGGCGATGGTGTTCCCGGTGCTCGGGACGTTCGCGTTCACCGGCCGGATGCCGACGGTGTTGGCGATGACGCTGGTCTTCGGCTGGGCCATCGCCGCCGTCAGCTACGCGCTGGTGGAGTCGCCGGCCCGAGAAGCGCTGCGCCGCTGGGAGAAACGCGAGAAGCCGGCCGGGGCGGGGCAGGCCGTCGACGCCGAGGCGGACGCGATCGCGCCCTAGCCGGTGCGGTCCATCCACTCTTCCAGCGCGTCGGCCGAGGGCAGGGAGATCGCCTGGTCGATCTTGGCGAACAGGTCCGCGCCGTACTCGACCCCGGACTTGATGAAGTTGCCCAGCGCCGCGACGTGGATGCCGTCGGCCAGCAGGTAGGCGGTTTCGCCGACGACGCCGACGTGGCTGGGCTGCGGCGTTTCCCGCACGAACGCCTTGGGCCAGTGGTTGTCTCGATTCCACTCGTTGACGAGTTCCATCAGGCGCGGGCGTTCGGTGGCGGGGTAATACGCGGCGGGGCTGACCGAAATCTCCAGGATGTCGCGGCGCAGGCCGTTGATCCGCAGGTGCACGTGCAACTTGCCGCGCTCGTAGTTGGAGAGCACCAGCAGGAAATCCTCGCCGTCGTCGCTGCGGAAAAACCGCAGCTCCCGTGACACCAGATAACGTTCGATCAGTTCCGCACTCAACGGCTCGATCTGCATAGCCCGCAGCCTGTGGCCGCAAGCTAAGGAGATCCTTGGCGGATCCTTGGAGCGGGTTAGCCAGGTGCTGTGGCGCTACGCGCCATGATCTCGGCGCGCACCGCCGATCGACGGGCCTTGCCGGCGTCGTCGCGCAGCGGTGTGTCGACAAATTCTATGAAGTCCGGGGCGGGCGGCACCTTGTACCCCGCGACGCGCTCGCGCAGGAACTCCTGCACGCCCGCGGCGTCCAGCGCGGCCCCGTCGGCCGTGTGCACCAGCGCGTAGGGCACCTGACCCAGATCGCCGCCGTTCGGGTCGGGCACACCGACCGCCAGGCAGGACAGCACGTCCGGGTGCTCCGACAGCGCGTTCTCGATTTCGGCGGGGTACACGTTGCGGCCGCCGACGGTGAACATGTCGACCCGGCGGTCCGACAGGTACAGGAAGCCGTCTTCGTCGAAGTAGCCGAGGTCGCCGAGGGAGTCCCAGCCGTCCCGGCTTTTCGCCGTCGAGCCGACGTAGCGGTAGGTCGGCTCGCTGCCCGGCGAGGGCCGCATGTAGATCTCGCCCTCGACCCCCGGCGGGCAGGGGTTGCCGTCGTCGTCGAGCACCTTCATCTCGCCGCTGATCACGATGCCGACCGAGCCGCGGTGGCTCAGCCACTGGTCACCGGAGATGAAGGTCAGCGCCTGTAATTCGGTGCCGCCGTACAACTCCCAGACTTTCTCGGGACCCAGCAGGTCGATCCAGGCCTCCTTGATGTTCGGCGGGCACGGCGCCGCCAGGTGCCAGAACCGCCGGACCGTCGACAGGTCGTAGGCCCCCGGGTTGGCGTGATAGACCGGCAGCACCCGCTGCATGATCGTCGGCACGGTCACGATGAAAGTGACGCCATAGTCGGCGATCACCCGCAGGAACTGATCCGGGTCGAACCGGTTGGTCAACACCAGGTGGTGTCCCATGATCAGCGCGAGCCCCGCCATGGTCATCCCGGTGTTGTGGCTCAACGGCACCGGGACGAAGGTGGTATCGCCGTCCAGGGCGCCCATGCCGTAGCCGGCCAGTGGCGAAAGCCGGCTGTCGACGCCGGCTTCGATGAGCTTGGGCCGCCCGGTGCTACCGCCGGACCCCATCGCCTTCCAGGACGGCGAGACCGCCTCGGGCAGCGGCGCATCGGACAGCTCCGGATTCGGCACGAAACCCATTGGCACGCTAGGTATTTGGCCTTGAGGATCTTCGCCGCCGACTAGCAGCGCCCGGGGCCGCAGCTCCAGCAGGCCGGACAACTCCGCGGCCGGCAGCCGTGGCGACAACGGTTGCGGCACCGCGCCCAACTTCCAGCACGCCAGCGAGGCCTGCACGAACTCCACGGAGTTGGGCAGCAGGATCGTCACGTAGTCGCCGACGCCGACGCCGCGTTCGGCGTAGGCGCGGGCCAGCCGGTTGGTCGAACGGTCCAACTCGCCGCGGGTCAGGGAGCGGCCGTCGCAACTGACGGCCGGCAGGTCGGGTGCCTCGCGGGCCAGTGCGGAAACCTGCACGCCGATCGGCGGAATCGGCTCGCTCTGGGTCATTTAGTAGGCGCCTGTCTGCTCGAAGATGCGGCGTGGGTTGTCGACCAGCATCGTGTGTAACTGGTCGTCGGTCACGCCGCGTTCCTTGAGCGCGGGGATGACGTCGTTGTGGATGTGCAGGTAGTGCCAGTTCGGCATCACCTGCGACACCAGCTCGTCGGGCAGCGCGTCGAAGTAACAGTTGGCGTCGTGCGAGAGCACCATCTTGTCGGCGTGCCCGCGCTCGCACATCTGCGCCACCGTGTTCACCCGGTCCTCGAAGGGCAGGAACGCGTCGATGCCGAAGCGGTCCATCCCGAGGTAGGAGCCGGCGGCGATGAGCTCCTCGAGGTAGCCGATGTCGGTGCTGTCGCCGGAATGCCCGATGATCACCCGGCTCAGGTCGACGCCCTCGTCCTCGAAGATCCGCTGCTGCTCGAGGCCGCGTCGCAGACCCGCGTGCGTGTGCGTGGAGATCGGCACGCCGGTGCGCTTGTGCGCCTGGGCCACCGCGCGCAGCACCCGCTCGACGCCGGGGGTGACACCCGGAGTGTCGGTGGCGCACTTGAGGATCCCGGCCTTGATGCCGGTGTCGGCGATGCCCTGCTCGATGTCGCGGACGAACATGTCGGTCATGATCTCCGGGCCGCCGAGCTCGCCACCCGGGCCGAGGTAGTGGAAGTACATCGGCACGTCGTTGAAGGTGTAAAGACCGGTTGCCACAACGATTTTCAGGTCGGTGGCCGCCGCGACGCGCGCGATGCGGGGGATGTAGCGGCCCAGGCCGATCACCGTGAGGTCGACGATGGTGTCGACCCCGCGGGCCTTGAGTTCGTTGAGCCGTTCGATGGCGTCGGCGACTCGCTGTTCTTCGTCACCCCACGCTTCCGGATAGTTCTCCGCGATCTCGGTGGTCATGATGAACACGTGCTCATGCATGAGCGTGACGCCGAGCTCGGCGGTGTCGATGGTTCCGCTTGCGGTATTGAGTTCTGACACGTCGCTGATGCTAGGCCCGCGCCGCGGTGGTCCAACAGGGGTGTTTTTCTACCCGCCTGGTCAAGTACGGTCGACCCGCGGCCCCTATCCGAAGCCATTGCGACCCGCGGGGAGTCACTGTCATGTTGCTCAATCCCAACAACCTGCAACGCCGGTACCCGGATCAACGCTCGGGCGAGATCATGGCGGCGACCGTGGACTTCTTCGAGTCCAGGGGTAAGGCCCGGCTGAAGGCCGACGACCACGAACGCGCGTGGTACTCCGATTTCCTGAACCACGTCGGGCGCGAGCGCATCTTCGCCTCGCTGCTGACGCCGAAGCAGTACGGCGGTGACGACTGTCGCTGGGACACCTACCGGATCAGCGAGTTCGCCGAGATCGTGGGCTTCTACGGGCTGAACTACTGGTACCCGTTCCAGGTCACCGCCCTTGGGCTGGGCCCGATCTGGATGAGCGATAACGAGGACGCCAAGCGCAAGGCCGCCGCCCAGCTGGACGCAGGCGAGGTCTTCGCCTTCGGCTTGTCCGAACAGACCCACGGCGCGGACGTCTATCAGACCGACATGATCCTCACCCCAAGTGAGGGCGGGTGGGTCGCCAACGGCGAGAAGTACTACATCGGCAACGCCAACGCGGCCCGCATGGTGTCGACGTTCGGCAAGATCGCCGGCCCGTCAGAACAAGAAGACGAATACGTCTTCTTCGTCGCCGACTCGCAGGACGACCGCTACGAGCTGATCAAGAACGTGGTCAACTCGCAGAACTTCGTCGCGAACTACGCGCTGCGCGACTACCCCGTCACCGAGGCCGACATCCTGCACCGCGGGCCCGGGGCGTTCCACGCCGCCCTCAACACGGTCAACGTCTGCAAATACAACCTGGGCTGGGGCGCGATCGGGATGTGCACCCATGCCATGTACGAGGCGGTCACGCACGCCTCCAACCGCATCCTCTACGGGACCGTCGTCACCGACTTCAGCCATGTGCGACGCCTGCTCACCGACGCCTACGTGCGGTTGATCGCGATGAAGCTCGTCGCCACCCGCGCGTGCGACTACATGCGCGGCGCGTCGGAGACCGACCGTCGCTACCTGCTCTACAGCCCGCTCACCAAGGCGAAGATCACCAGCGAGGGGGAGCGCGTCATCACCGCGCTGTGGGACGTCATCGCGGCCAAGGGCGTGGAGAAGGACACCATGTTCGAGGCGATGGCCCGCGAGATCGGCCTGCTGCCCCGGCTGGAGGGCACGGTCCACATCAACATCGGGCTGCTGGCCAAGTTCATGCCGAACTACCTGTTCGCCCCCAACGCCGACTTGCCGATCATCGGCCGCCGCGACGACGCGGCCGACGACTCATTCCTGTTCAACCAGGGGCCCACCGGGGGACTGGGCAAGGTTCGCTTCCACGACTGGCGCGCGCCGTTCGACGGCTTCGCGCACCTGCCCAACGTCGCGGTGCTGCGCGGCCAGATCGACGTGCTGGCCGAGATGCTCGCCAGTGCGACCCCGGATGCCTTGCAGCAGAAGGATATTGACTTCGCGTTCGCCGTCGGGCAGCTGTTCGCGACGGTGCCCTACGCGCAGCTGATCCTGGAGGAGGCCGCGCTCTCCGACATCGACGAGACGCTGATCGACGCGATCTTCGCGGTGCTTGTGCGCGACTTCAACGGCTATGCCGTCGAGCTCAACGACAAGCCGTCGACCACCGAGGCGCAGGCCCGATTCGCGATGCGCATGGTCCGTCGCCCGGTGCACGACCCGTCGCGCTACGACCAGGTCTGGAAAGAGCACATCGCGCCGATCAACGGCGCGTATCAGATGCGGCCGTAGGGCTTTCGACCGTTATCCGGCGGCGGAGAGCGCGTCCATACGTGCGTCGACGTTGAGCTGGGGTCCAGTCGGGCTTTCGGGGGCCGCCGGCTCAACTGACAACTACCGTTTCCCTTGACCGTGAGCTGGATCACAGTAAAATGACCAGTGGTCATCGATTCGAAGGAGTTTGCATGCCAACGGTGACTTGGGGCCGCGTCGACGCGGCGAGGCGCGCGGCGATCATCGAGGCCGCCGAGGCCGAGTTCGGGGCGCACGGGTTCTCCCGCGGCAGCCTGAACGTCATCGCCCGGCGCGCGGGCGTCGCCAAGGGCAGCCTGTTCCAATACTTCGCGGACAAGCGGGACCTGTTCGCGTTCATCGCCGACATCGCCAGCCAGCGGGTGCGCGCCTACATGGAGATCCGGATTCGCGAGCTCGACCCGAGCCGGCCGTTCTTCGATTTCCTGACCGACTGGCTTGACGCCTGGGTCGCCTACTTCGCCGACCACCCGCATGAGCGCGCGTTGCATGCCGCGGCCTCGCTGGAGGTCGACACCGATGCGCGTATCAGCGTGCGGTCCGTCATCCATCGCCACTACCTGGAGGTGCTTCGGCCGCTGGTGCGTGACGCCCAGAAGCGGGGTGACTTCCGCGAGGACGCCGACATCGACGCGATGCTGTCGCTGTTGCTCCTGATCTTCCCGCACCTGGCCCTGGCGCCCTACATGCGCGGCCTGGATCCGATCCTCGGACTCGACGAGCCGACGCCCGAGCAGCCCGCACTGGCGGTGCGCAGGCTGGTGGCAGTGCTGGCCGCCGCATTCTCGGCGGACTCCTCCGTCAACTCAGCCCCATTGCGATCTGAGGAGGTCACATGAACAGAACCCGAATTGCCTCGATGGCCCAAGGCGGCCTCAACTGGGATAGCTTGCCGCTCAAGCTGTTTGCCGGTGGCAACGCGAAGTTCTGGAACCCGGCCGACATCGATTTCTCGCGCGACCGCGAGGACTGGGACCGCCTGACCGACGACGAACGCCACTACGCGACCCGGCTGTGCGCCGAGTTCATCGCCGGCGAGGAATCGGTGACCCAGGACATCCAGCCGTTCATGGCCGCGATGCGCGCCGAGGGCCGGCTCGGCGACGAGATGTACCTGACGCAGTTCGCCTTCGAGGAGGCCAAGCACGTCCAGGTGTTCCGCATGTGGCTCGACGCCGTCGGCATCACCGGCGACCTGCACGAGTACCTCGAGGACGTCCCGACCTACCGGACGATCTTCTACGAGGAACTGCCGGCCTGCCTCGGCGCGCTCATGACCGACCCGTCGCCGGCCGCCCAGGTCCGGGCATCGGTGACCTACAACCACATGGTCGAAGGGATGCTGGCGCTGACCGGCTACTTCGGCTGGCACAAGATTTGCGTGGAGCGCGGCATCCTGCCCGGCATGCAGGAACTCGTCCGGCGCATCGGTGACGACGAGCGGCGCCATATGGCGTGGGGCACCTTCACCTGCCGGCGCCACGTCGCAGCCGACGACGCCAACTGGGGCGTTTTCGAAACGCGGATGAACGAGCTGATGCCGCTCGGGCTGAAGCTGATCGAAGAGGGCTTCGTCCTGTACGACCCGATGCCCTTCGGCCTGTCGGTGGACGAGTTCATGGCCTACGCCTCCGACAAGGGGATGCGCCGCTTCGGCACTATCTCCAGCGCCCGCGGTCGCCCGCTCGGCGAGATCGACCTGGACTACTCACCGCTGCAGCTCGAGGACACGTTCGCCGAGGAGGACGAGCGGGCCCTGGCGAGCGTTTGACGGATCGCCGCTAGCCGACCCAGACCGTCTTGGCGTTGCAGAACGCGCGGATGCCCAGGCCGGCGAGTTCGCGACCGTAGCCCGACCGCTTGACGCCCCCGAAACCCAGCTCCGGGTAGGACACCGTCATCCCGTTGATGAAGACCTGGCCGGCCTCGATGTCGTCGATGAACCGCTGCTGCTCGGCCTCGTCGTTGGTCCAGGCGTTGGACCCCAGCCCGAAGGTGGTGGCGTTGGCGATTTCGATGGCTTCGTCGATGTCGGCGGCGCGGTACATCGATGCGACGGGGCCGAACACCTCTTCGGTGTACAGGGCCATGTCCTTGGTGATGTCGGTGACCACCGTCGGCGGGTAGAACCACCCCGGCCGGTCGGGAGTCTTTCCGCCGCAGCGGATCTTGGCGCCGGCGGCGACGGCGGCGTCGACCTGCCCGGCGATCTCGTCGCGGCCCGACTCGGTGGCCAGCGGGCCCACGTCGGTGTCCGGGTCGGTCGGGTCGCCCACCTTGAGCGCCTGCATGTGTTCGACGAACTTGTCGACGAAGGCGTCGTAGATGTCAGCGTGCACGATGAACCGCTTGGCGGCGATACAGGACTGGCCGTTGTTCTGCGTGCGGCCGGTGATCGCCGTCTTGACGGCCTCGTCGAGGTCCACCGACGGCATCACGATGAACGGGTCGCTGCCGCCCAGCTCCATCACCGTGGGCTTGATCTCGTCCCCGCAGATCGCCGCGACGGACTGGCCGGCCGGCTCGCTGCCGGTCAGGGTGGCCGCCACCACTCGGGGGTCGCGCAAGATGGGTTCGACGGCGCCCGACGAGATGAGCAGCGTCTGGAAGCAACCCTCCGGGAACCCGCCGCGGGCGATGACGTCGGAGAGATACAGCGCCGACTGCGGCACGTTCGAGGCGTGCTTGAGCAGCCCGACGTTGCCGGCCATCAGCGCGGGCGCGGCGAAGCGCACCGCCTGCCAGAGGGGGAAGTTCCACGGCATGACGGCCAGCACCACGCCGAGCGGCTGCCAGCGGGTGTACGCCTGCTTCGCACCGACCTTGCCCGCGTCGGCCGGCTCGTCGGCGAGCAGCTTCTCGGCGTTCTCGGCGTAGTAACGAAAACCCTTGGCGCACTTGATCGCTTCGGCCTTGGCCGACTTCAGGGTCTTGCCCATCTCCAGCGTCATCATCGCCGCGACGTCGTCGGCTTCCTTTTCCAGGAGGTCGGCCGTGGCGTTGGCCCACTGGGCGCGCTGGGCGAACGTGGTGTTGCGGCGGTAGTCCTGGAACCGGGCGTGCGCGCGGGCGATGGCGGCTTCGATTTCGTCGGCGGTGGCGGGGGTGAACGTCTTGACTGTCTCGCCGGTAGCCGGGTTGATCGTGGCGATGGGCACTGTGATCGTCCTTCGTATTGGTTCGGTGTGAGGAGTCCGTCATCCAGCGTGCCACTATCGTGGCCACAAGGGAGGTGCTGGATGACAAAAGCAGCAGAACTGATGGTCAAGTGCCTGGAAAACGAGGGCGTCGAAATAGTCTTCGGGCTGCCGGGCGAGGAGAACATCCGCTTCGTGCAGGCGTTGGCGTCCTCGACGATCCGCTACGTGCTCACCCGCCACGAGCAGGCTGCGGCGTTCATGGCCGAGATGTACGGGCGGGTCACCGGCCGCGCGGCGGTGGTGTCGGCCACGCTGGGCCCCGGCGCGATCAACATGCAGCTGGGCGTCGCCGACGCCACCACGAACAGCACCCCGATGGTGGCGATCTCGGCGCAGGTCGGTCAGGATCGCCAGTTCAAGGAATCGCATCAGTACGTCGACCTGGTGTCGATGTTCGTGCCGATCACCCGGTGGGCCGCCGGCGTCCCGACCTCGCGCGCCATCCCGGAGATGTTCCGCAAGGCGTTCAAGCTCGCCGAGACCGAGCGCCCCGCCGCGGTCTACCTCGCCGTGCCCGAAGACATCGACGCCGACGAGACCGACTATGACCTGAAACCGTTGCCCCGCAACGTGGTCCGCGCCGATGCACCGGCCGCGCGGCAGGTGGAGCGCGCGGTCGAGATCCTGCGCGGCGCGAAACGGCCGGTGGTGCTGGCGGGCCACGGTGCGGCGCGCGCCCACGCGACCGACGCGCTGGTGCGGTTCTCCGACGCGTTCGGGATCCCGGTCGCCAACACCTTTCACGGCAAGGGCGTCATGCCCGACGACCACCCCAACGCCATCGGCACGCTGGGGTTCATGCGGCACGACTACGTCAACTTCGGCTTCGACCACGCCGACGTCGTCATCGCAGTCGGCTACGAGCTCCAGGAGTTCGACCCCGTCCGGATCAACCCGCAGGCCGACAAGAAGATCATCCACATCCATCGCTTCCCCGCCGAGGTCGACGCGCACTACCCGGTCGACGTCGGCATCATCGGGGACATCAGCGCGTCGCTGGACGCGCTGACCGAGGCCCTCGTCGGTCACGCCTTCGCGCCCGAGCCGGAGGTCCCCGGCTCCGGCCTGCTGACCGAGGAATTCGCTCGGGGACAACAGGATTCGCGATACCCGCTGGCGCCCGCGCGGGTGGTCGCCGACACCCGCGAGGCGTTGGGCCGCAGCGACATCGTGCTGGTCGACACCGGGGCCACCAAGATGTGGATGGCGCGGCTCTACCCGACGTACGAGCCGAACACCTGCCTGATTTCGAACGGGTTGTCCACCATGAGTTTTGCGCTGCCCGGGGCGCTCGGGGTCAAGCTGGCCCGCCCCGAGTCTAAGGTGCTGGCGGTGGTCGGGGACGGCGCCTTCCTGATGAACTCGCAGGAGATCGAGACCGCCGTGCGCGAACGCATTCCGCTGGTGGTGCTGATCTGGGAGGACGGCGGGTATGGCCTCATCGAGTGGAAGATGGACCTCGAGCTCGGCCAGAGCTACTACGTGAAGTTCGGCAATCCCGACATCGTGACCTACGCGGAAAGCTTTGGCGCCAAGGGCTATCGGATCTCTCACGCCGACGAGCTGCTGCCGACGTTGCGCACGGCGCTGGCCGACGACGGAGTTTCGCTGATCTGCTGCCCCGTCGACTATTCGGAGAACCTGCGGCTGACCGACCGACTCGGTGAGCTGGATGAAACGCTGTAATTTTTGCCCGCCTTGAGCGACGATCGCCGTGAGTGCACACTCGTTAAATCTCTTGTGCCACTTGTGTTTCTGCGGTCACAACGCAGGGTTTTTTGTCGGTGGGTGCGTTTAGTTTGACGGTATGAGTTCAGCCGACGACGAGGTAGCGGAGGCCGCCTTCGATGCTTTGGACAAGGCGCTCGACACCGTGGCCGCACTGAACTTCGCGGCGTCTAATACCCGGCGACGGTTGGCCTCGCTGCAGCGCTGCGAGCAGGTGCGCCGGCGACTACCGGCTGTGGAACATCCCCTGATCAACCAGTTGGCCCGTGAGGCCACGCCGGCAGAACTCGGCGGCACGCTTCCCCACGCGGTCGCCGAGGCAACGCTGATCAGCCGCGCCGAGGCCGGCAGGCGGGTTCGTGAGGCGGCCGATCTGGGCGCGCGGTGCGGGCTGACTGGCGAACCTTTGGCACCGGTGCTGGCCGCGACCGCCACCGCCCAACGCCAGGGGAAGCTCGGGGCCGGGCAGGTGGCGGTGATCCGCCGCTTCTGCCACGAGCTGCCCGGCTTCATCGACGCCGACACCCGCGAGGCCGCCGAAGCGCAACTGGCCGAGTTGGGCACGCAGTTTCGTCCCGAACCATTGGCCGGGTTGGCTGATCGCCTGATGGATTGGCTGAACCCCGACGGCAGCTTCACCGACGAGGATCGCGCGCGCCGTCGCGGCCTGACGCTGGGCAAGCAGCAGGCCGATGGCATGTCGGCGCTCCGTGGGTGGCTGACGCCCGAGGCGCGGGCGACGTTGGAGGCGGTGTGGGCCAAGCTGGCCGCACCCGGGATGTGCAACCCCAGCGATGAAAACCCCTGCGTGGACGGCGCACCCACCGAGCAGGCCATCGAAGGTGACGGGCGCAGCGCCGCCCAGCGCAACCACGACGGGGTGAACGCCGCGCTGCGCGCGGTGTTGGCGTCCGGGGAATTGGGTCAGCACAATGGCCTGCCGGCCTCGATCATCGTGTCGACCACCCTGGCCGAACTGGGACAAGCCGCGGGTCAGGGCGTCACCGGTGGGGGCACGCGGTTGCCGGTCAGCGACGTGATCCGGCTGGCCCGCCACGCCCACCACTACCTCGCAGTGTTCGATAAAGCCGAACCCGTCGCGCTGTATCACTCCAAACGGCTGGCCTCACCGGGTCAACGAATCGTGTTGTACGCCAAGGAGCGCGGGTGCAGCGCACCTGGCTGCGACGTCGGGGGCTACTACTGCGAGGTTCACCACGTCACCGACTACGCACACTGTCGCACCACCGGCATCGACAACCTCACCCTGGCCTGCGGCCCACACCACCGACTGCTGCAACCCCGCGGCTGGAGCACCCGAAAACGCACCAACGGCGACACCGAATGGATCCCGCCGCCACACCTCGACCGAGGCCAACCCCGCACCAACACCTACCACCACCCCGAGAAACTGCTCCCCCGCGAACATGACGACGGCGGGTAACCCCCGCCGCGCACTACGTGATCGAATGGGTCCATGCTGTTTCGTCAGCTGGAGTACTTCGTCGCACTCGCCCGCGAGCGGCACTTCGCCCGCGCCGCCGAGGCCAGCCACGTGTCCCAGCCGGCGCTGTCCGAGGCCATCCGCAAACTCGAACACGAGCTGAACGTTCCATTGGTGCGGCGCGGGCAGAAGTTCGAAGGCCTGACGCCCGAAGGTGAACGGCTGGTGCACTGGGCGCGCCGGATCCTGGCCGACTGCGACGCCCTCAAGCTCGAGGTCGCGGCGCTGCAGACCGGCCTGGTCGGCGAGCTGCGGCTGGCCGTGGTCCCCAACGCCGCGACTACCGTTGCGCTGCTGACGGATCCGTTCTGCGCCGCACACCCGTTGGTGCGCGTACAGCTGGAGACCAACCTGCGCTCGGCGGAGATCATCGAGCGAATCCGCCGGTTCGAATTGGACGCGGGAATGCTCTATCCGGACCGGCACGACACCCAGGAGCTACTGGTGACCCCGCTGTACCAGGAGCACCAGGTGCTCGTCGTCGGTGGCGACCTGATCGCCGGAAAATCCGATTCCATCAGCTGGTCGGACGCCCTGGCGTTGCCGTTGTGCCTGCTGGCCGAGGGGATGCGGGGGCGCCGGGTGATCGACGACGCGCTGGCCACCCAGGGTCTCTCGCTGAATCCACAGCTCCAAACCGATTCTGTCGCAACGTTATTCGCCCACGTCGCGACCGGTCGCTGGGCGACCATCGTGCCGCACACCTGGATCCGCGCGCTCGGGGTGCCCGCCGGGGCTTCCGTGCTGCGGCTGCACGATCCGTCGGTCACCGCTCCGATGGTGCTCGTCACCAACGCGGCGGAACCCGGCTCGGTCGTCACCCGGGCGCTGCTGCAGACCGCGCAGGACGCGGGCCTCGGCGAGGCGCTCGGCGGCCTCCACTAGGGCTGATCGGCGAAACCTATCGACCGGTCGGAACACGGTCTTGGACAACTCCGATTCGCGGGCGAAGGCTGGGGTAGACAGATCCAGGCAGGGCCGAGCGAGGAGAATTCGATGGCGAAGTGTGTGATGGTGCTCTACCCGGACCCCGTCGACGGATACCCGCCGAAGTACGCCCGCGACAGCATCCCGACGATCAAGAGCTACCCCGACGGCAGCACGGTGCCATCGCCGTCGAGCATCGATTTCACGCCGGGCGAGCTGCTCGGCTGTGTCTCCGGCGCACTGGGGCTGCGCAAGTTCTTCGAGGACGGCGGCCACGAGCTGGTGGTGACCTCGGACAAGGACGGGCCGGACTCCGAGTTCGAGCGCGAACTCGTCGACGCCGACATCGTTATCTCCCAGCCCTTTTGGCCCGCTTACCTGACCAAGGAGCGGATCGACAAGGCGCCCAACCTGAAGTTGGCGCTGACCGCCGGCATCGGCTCCGACCACGTGGACCTCGACGCGGCACAGCAGCGGGGGATCACGGTGGCGGAGGTGACCTACAGCAACAGCATCAGCGTCGCCGAGCACGCCGTGATGCAGATCCTCACGCTGGTGCGCAGTTTCGTGCCGTCGCACCGCTGGGCGGCCGAGGGCGGCTGGAACATCGCGGATTGCGTGGAGCACGCCTATGACCTGGAGGGCATGGACGTGGGGGTGATCGCCGCGGGCCGTATCGGCCGGGCGGTGTTGCGCCGGCTGGCGCCCTTCGACGTCAACCTGCACTACACCGACACCCGCCGGCTGTCGCCGGATGTCGAGAAGCAGCTGAACGTGACGTTCCACCCAGACGTCGAGTCGCTGGTGCGCTCGGTCGACGTGGTCTCGGTCCACTCGCCGCTGTACGACGCGACCCGCCAGATGTTCAACGAGCGGCTGCTGGGCACGATGCGGCGCGGCTCCTACATCGTCAACACCGCGCGTGGCGAGGAAACCGTTCCCGAGGCCATCGCGGCCGCGCTGCGCAGCGGGCAGCTCGCGGGATACGCCGGCGACGTCTGGTACCCGCAGCCGCCGCCCGCCGATCACCCGTGGCGGACCATGCCCAACAACGCGATGACGCCCCATGTTTCGGGCACCACGCTGTCCGCGCAGGCGCGGTATGCGGCCGGCACCCGGGAGATCCTGGAGAGCTTTTTCGCCGGCACAACCATCCGCCCGGAGTACCTGATCGTCGAGGGCGGGAAGCTGGCCGGCACCGGCGCACTGTCCTACCAGAAGTAGTCAATCACGTCGCGGCCCATGGTGTTATTTGCGTAATGCCATGGGCCGGACGTATTCGCCCACCAGCGCCCGATGCCACCACGCCCGGTCGCGCCGCAGCTCGGCCGGCGTGGTGAAGCGGTACTGGTAGAGCTGGGCGCGCACGAACGTGGGCGGGGCGGCCGGGAAGGGGTTGTGCCGCAGCAGCCGCAGCGTCGGTGCGTCGTTTTGCAACAGCCGCTGCAGGAACGGCCTCAACCACGGCTGCGCGTAGTCCGGCGAGATGGCGGCGAACCACATCAGCCAGTCCAGCCGCAGGTGATAGGGGGCCCATTGCCGGGGTAGTCGCCCCGTCGCGCCCGGTTTGCCCTTGAATTCGTATTCCTGCCAGACCGTTTGCGGGCCGATCCTCGCATCATCGGTGCCCTCGATCACCACCTCGCGGCGGATGCGGCCGACGCTGCCGAACGCCCCGTAGGTGTTGACCAGATGAAAGGGGTTGAACGACATGTTCATTCGCTGCCGCGCCGACAGCATGTTGCGCAGCGGCCAGTAGCTGAGGAACAACACCGAGACCGTGAACACGCACACCACCGCGACGAACCATACCGGCGGCGGGGCCAGTGCGGGCGCGGTGGGCATTGGCAGCACGGCCCCCAGCGAGGACTGGTCGATCGCGCTAAACGCCAACACGATCGTCACCCAGTTCAGCCAGGCGAAGTTGCCCGACGCGACCAGCCACAGCTGCGTCACGACGACGATCGCCGCGGCCACGGTCGCTACCGGCTGCGGTGCGAACAACCCGAACGGCACGATCAGCTGGGCAAAGTGGTTGCCCGCCACCTCGATCCGGTGCAGCGGCTTCGGCAGGTGGTGGAAGAACCAGCTGAGCGGTCCGGGCATCGGCTGCGTCTCGTGGTGGTAGTACAGGCAGGTCAGGTCGCGCCAGCACGGATCGCCGCGCATCTTGATCAGCCCGGCGCCGAACTCGACCCGAAACAGCAGCAGGCGCGCCATCCACAGCGTCAGCACCGGCGGTGCGGTCCGGTCGTTGCCCAGGAAGATCATCAGGAAGCCGGTCTCCAGCAGCAGCGACTCCCAGCCGAACGAATACCAGGACTGCCCGACGTTGACAATCGAAAGATAGAGGAACCACAGCGTCAGCCACATCAGCATCGCTGCCCATAGCGGCGCCAGGTCGGCCACGCCGGCGACGACGGCCGCCGACAGCGCGGCGCCGAACCAGGACACACCCGCGAACAGCCGATCGGAATAGCGGAGATGAAAGACGCTCGGCGTCCGCCAGAACGACTGGCCCGCCAAAAACCTTGGCACCGGCAGTATTCCGCGCTCGCCGATCAGCGCCCGGAACTGGACGGCGGCCGTGACGAATGCGATCAGGTAGACGGCCGCGGCGCCACGCTCGAGCAGCAGCCTGCCCAGCCAGTACTCGGGCGCGGAAATCCATCCCATGGCCGTTACTCCTGAAGAGGGCATCAATGCTAGTCGCCGCGCGGGCGCCCCAGCCGGTCCGGCAGCACGACGACCGACGCGGCGAGCATTGCGAGCGAAATCAACGCCAGCAGTTGAACACTCGCGGAATGGCCGGCGTAACCGTCGACCGATCGCCAGGGATACCGGGACAGCGACGCCCCGGCGAGGATCAGGCCGCCCGCGCTGATCGCCACGGTGACCCGGTCGCGCAACCGTTCTCGGTGGCGCAGCGCGTACCGCAGGCCCAGGGCGCCCGCCGCCATCACGGCGCCGACCGCGCCGGCGATCAGCGCGGCGGCGGCGAGCACCGGCACCGCGGCCCAGGGGCCGGGCGTCCAGGGCCGCGCGGGCGGGTCGTCGGGGCCGGCCCGCCGCGTGCGCCACAGCGCGAGCACGGCCAGCAGCGGCAGCAGTGCCAGGCCGACCGCCAGGCCGGCCCGGTAGAGCGAGTTGGAGGTGAAAGTCAGTGTGATGGTGCCGGGGTCCCCCGCGGGCACCACCCAGCCCTGCTGCCAGCCGTTGACGGCGACCGGCGTCAGCCGGGTCCCGTTGCCGGTGCGCGCCACCCAGCCGGGGTTGATGCTCTCCGGGATGGCCAGCACCCGGGAGTTGGGCGACGGCGTCGCCCGCACCTCGCGGCGGTCGGAACCCCAGGCCCCCGTGACGGCGGGCGCGGGTGGGGGGCCGGCGGCCGGGCCGGCCGCATCCGTCGACAACTGCGCCCCGTCCACCACGAACTGGGCGCCGGGGCTGATCAGGAACTCCTGCTGCCCGGCCGGCAGCGCGATCGGCGTGCGGTCGCAGGGGACGGCGGGTATGGGGTCGCCGTCCAGCAGCGCGCCGGCCGTCGTCCGGATCGACGTGTGCACGAACCGGCCCGCGACCGCGATGACCGGCCCGTGGTCGCAGTCGACGACGACCTCGCGCCCGCGGTTGCGTGCGGGATCGGCGGGCGCGATCGGGTTGCCGTCGGCGCCGAGCACCGCGATACCGGCCAGCCCCGGCGGCTTGAGCTGATCGAAGCCCAGCGCGTTGCGGTCGATGATGTCCTGCCAGTCGAGCAGGCTCAGCGTGACGGTGTCGGTGAGCCGCGGCCGCAGCGACAGCACGGTCTCGCTGTCGCGCATCGGCCGCACCTGCGGGCCGTCGCCCAGGTTGACCGCCACCATCGTCGGGTGGGCGGGCAGCGCCGAGCGGCTGGCGGTCAGCCGCAGCCCGGCGACCTCCGTCGGGCGCGGCAGCGTGATGGTCACCGTCGGCGGGGTTTTGAACTGCACCACGCGCTGCGGCGCCGTCCACGCGGTCGCCGGGTCGCCGTCGGTGGCCGCGTATGCCGAGCCGAGGATGTCGAGGGTGTCCGAATCGCCTTGGGCCCGTGTGGTATTCGGCTCGGCGATCAGGTCGGCAAGCTTGGGCCCCTGCCGCGGGCGCACCCACAGCGTCGGGGTCACCGACACCGGGGTCGTGACGGTCAGGGTCCGGCTGAAGTTCACCGGCTCCTCGGGTGTCAGCGCCATCGATGACGCGCAGCGCACGGTGTCGGCCGCGGGGGCGCAGCCGGGCCGGCCGAGCGGTTCGGCGCCCAGGTCCCACGCCGCGACCGGCGCGCCCTGCGGCGGTCCGGGAACCTGCACGGTGTGCCGCAGGTTCACCGGGTGCGCGAACCCGGCCGCGTCGTACTGCGTGATCGACAGGTCGGTGATGCCGAATTGCACGCCGCTGGAACCATTTTCGGTGCCGATGGCGGTGACGCGCACCCAGGGTGTCTCGCCGTAGGGCAGCGCAGCGGTCAGGGGCTTGCCGGCCTCGTCGAACCGCAGCGTGGTGCTGCCGTTGGCGGTCTCGATCAGGATGCGCCGGACCTGGGCGCCGACGGCGGTCGCGCTGGGCGTCAGGGTGATCGCGGCGTTGTTGACCGGGTGGTCGAAATCCACCCGCAGCCATTGCCCGACGGCCGTCTGCAGGGCGCTGGACACCCACGCGGTGGCCGGGTCGCCATCGATCGCGGCGGCGGGGTTGGTGGCCGGCGCGACGTCGGGCATAGCGGTGGAATCCGAGGACGAACTCGACACCGTGATGCGTCCGCCGGTCCAGCCGCCGTAGACCGGGTCGGCGCCCGGCGCCGGGTAATCGGGCACCCGGTTGTAGGTGTGCCGGGCATCGCCGGCGGCGCGGATCGCCGACGAGTGTTCGTCGACCCGGCCGTAGTCGGTCTCGCGGGCCAACGGGGTGTCGGTCACGGTGACCGCGGCGCCCATCGGCAGTCCGGCGCTGCGGGCGTCGGCGGTCATCAGCACCGGCCCCAGCGGCGGCAGGCCCTGCAGGCGGCGCCGCTCGTCGAGGCGCAGCAGCGCCTCGGGGCCGCCGTCGACGCGGGCCAGCCCGTCGGTGTCGACGAAATAGGGTGCGCCGGGATTGCCGGGCGCCTGCCCGACCGGCGAGACGCGGTAGATCTCCACCGCCGGGTAGCTCGGGCGCAGCCCGCTGTCGGCGACGAAGCCGGCCAGGGTGCCGGGCCCCACCGGGTCACCGAATTGCGCCACCTTGGCCAGGCCCGGCGAGCCCTCGACGGCGCGGTGCACCAGGATCGGGCGGGCCGACCGCGACGCCTCGGGATCCAGGTCGTTGCGCAGCACCACGTACGAAATGCCTTGGCGGGCAAGGGTATCGGCCAGGCCCGCCGAGGGTTGCCCGGCGGCGAACAGGCGCTGCACCGAATCCAGCGCCCGGATGGTCTGCGGCGGCGTCAACGGGATGGAGTCGCGTACCCCCCATGGGCTGCTGCCGAGCACCTGCAACGGTTCGTCGTGGCTGGTGCCCCAGACCTGGGTGGCGAACGGCGCTCCGGGCACCACCAGCACGCGGCCCGGGGTGGGCGTCCCGGTGTTGTGTTCGCTCAGCCAGTCGGCGGCGTGGTGCCAGTAGCGCGGTATCGCGCTGAACGTGCCCGGCGGGGTGAGGCGGCCGGTCCAGGCGAGCGAGGTGCCGGCGATCAGCGCGGTCAGCACCACGACTCCCGCCGCCACCCGCTTGTCGCGCTCCAGGTGGGCGAACGCGGGCAGCCACACCGACCGCGGCGCGCTGCCCGGAAGCGGTATCCGGCCCAGCAGCTGCACGACGCCCAGCACCAGCGGGATCCGGATCACCGACTCCAGCTTGTGCACGTTGCGCAGCGGCGCACCGGCGGCGTCCAGGAAGACCTGCACATGGTGAGCCAGCGGAGAGCCCAGGCCGCCGCTGTAGCCGACGGCCATCAGGACCACCCCGACCAGCAGCATCGTCACCAGCCGTCCCCGCGCCGGCATCCCGCGGCCGGCCAGCCCGGCCAGCCCGGCCGCGGCGACCAGGCAGGTGGCCAGGATGGCGGCCGATCCGGTGACCAGCGGGGCGCCCGCGGTGGCGGTCGGCGCCACGAACGGGGTCCAGCTGTCGGTGCCGCGCAGCATCTCGGTCAGCGACGACCACTGCGTCGTCACGCCCGAGGATTCGATGAAGTCGAGGAACGGCGGGCTGACGTTGCGCAGCAGGATCAGCGCGACCACCCACCACAGCGTGGCCATCGCGATGGCCAGCAGCCACCACGCGGTGTAGCGCCGCCACAACCGATTTGGGCGATGACTTGCCCACCAGATCACCGCGGGCAGGCAGCCGGCCAGGGTGGCGATGGCGTTGACGGCGCCCATCAGCGCGATGGCCAGCCCGGCCTGGGCGGCCAGCGCCCGCACCGAGCGGCCAGAGGCGGCGCGCCCCCCTGGTCTCAAAGCCAGGATCGTCGGCAACAGCACCCACGGCGCCAGCATGATCGGCAGGGTCTCCGACGAGATGGAGCCCAACGTCGTCAGCACCCGCGGCGACAGCGCGAACGCCGCCGCGCCGATCAGCCGGGAGGTCGGGCTACCGATGCCCAGCGCCTCGGCGACCCGCAGCAGACCCCAGAAGCCGACCGTCAGCAGCAGCGCCCACCACAGCCGCTGGGTCACCCAGCCGGGCAGCCCGAGAACGTGGCCGAGCAGAAAGAACGCGCCGTGCGGGAACAGGTAGCCGTAGGCCTGGTTCTGGGCCTGACCGAACGGCAGGTCGCTGTTCCACAAGTTGGTGGCGCGCAGCAGAAACCGCAATGGGTTGGCGGTGAGGTCGAGCTTGGTGTCGGGGGAGATCCGGCCCGGCGACTGCAGGAACGTCAACGCCAGCGCGACGGCCCCGACCAGCGCCAGCCAGCGGCGTGACAGCGGGATTGCCGACGGACCCCCGGGCGGTTCCGCGCAAGCGGCCGACGGGGACTTGGCCGTCGGGTTAGCTACGGTTGCCGTACTCGACCCGGTTGAGCACTGACGACTGCGGATCGCCCCCGGGGATTGGCGGCTTCGTGTCCTGTTGCACCATCAGCGTGACCCCGAAGATCGCCGCCGCGCCCAGCAACAAACCAACCACCACGCTCGCGGCGGCGGGCGCAACGATCCGGTTCATCGATGACTCCTTGGGTTTCGCGGTCGTAGCTGGGACAACCTAACGCCAACCTAGCAGAACGGCCGCCGCCATCCAGGACGGCTCAGGAGGGCCAGGGTACGCAATGCCCGCGCCAACACCGATCGCCGTAGTTCACCAGATACGGCCCGGCCGGCAGCTGTGTCGCCGGCGCGGGTGTGGGGACCGCGGCGTGGCCCTCGACCGCGACGGTGACGCCGACGGCCACGGCGGCGCCGATCGTCAGGCCCGCCGCGATGCTGGCCACCGTGGCCAGCGTCAACTCGGGCATCGCCGGCCCCCTTGCGTTGTCCCCTGCTAGCTCTCGCTAGTTCGTGCTAGTCAGAACGTAACAGGGGTCGCCCCCTGGGGCCTGGGCCAAAACACCCGTGACAACATGGCCCGATGGTTTTTTCGCGCACCCTTGCCGTGCTCGTCACCGCATCGGCGCTGGTGGCGGGTTGCGGGCACGACGCAGCACCGCCCCGCCCGTCGACCACCTCCAGCAAGCCGGCGGCCGCGCCCGCGCCGCCGGCATGTGGCGATCCGACGACGTCTTTGTCGACCCGCGACAAGCTGGCCCAGCTGCTGATGGTCGGTATCAAGAACGCCGACGACGCCCGGGCCGTCGTGAACAACTACCACGTCGGCGGGATCTTCATCGGCAGCTGGACCGACCTGACGATCTTCAAGGGGCCGCTGGCCGAGATCGCCGGCAGCGCCGGGCCGTTGCCGCTGGCGGTCAGCGTCGACGAGGAGGGCGGTCGGGTGTCGCGGCTGCGGTCGCTGATCGGCACGGCCCCGTCGGCCCGGACGCTGGCCCAGACCCAGACCCCGGCGCAGGTGCACGACCTGGCGGCCGACCGCGGCAAGAAGATGCACGACCTGGGCATCACGATCGACTTCGCGCCGGTGGTCGACGTGTCCGACGAGCCGGACGACGCCGTGATCGGCAACCGCTCGTTCGGCAACGACCCCAGGACCGTCACCGACTACGCCGGGGCCTACGCGCAGGGGCTGCGCGACGCCGGCGTGCTGCCGGTGCTGAAGCACTTCCCCGGACACGGGCACGGCTCGGGCGACTCGCACAAGGGCGGGGTCGTGACGCCGCCGCTGAGCGATCTGCAGAATTCCGACCTGGTGCCGTACCGGACGCTGGTGACCGCGGTGCCCGTCGCGGTCATGGTCGGCCACCTGCAGGTTCCCGGCCTGACCGGCGACGACCCGGCCAGCCTGAGCCGGCCCGCGGTGCAGCTGCTGCGCGACGGCATCGGCTACGGCGCCGTGCCATTCAACGGCCCGGTGTTCAGCGACGACCTGTCCAGCATGGCCGCGATCTCGGAACGGTTCGGCGTCGCGGAGGCGGTGCTGCGCACCCTGCAGGCCGGCGTCGATGAGGCGCTGTGGGTCACCACCGACGAGGTGCCCGCGGTGCTGGACCGGCTCGAGAAGGCCGTGGCGGCAGGCGAATTGGCGTTGCCCGCCGTCGACCAATCGCTGACGCGGCTGGCCACGATGAAGGGCCGCAATCGGGCGTGTGGGCACTAATTCGTCGCATCATCGTTACTCTTGATTCTCAATAGACGAGGCGCGACGGCCTGAAAGGGCGCAGTGATGGCAGGTGGTACCAAACGGTTGCCCCGCGCTGTCCGGGAGCAGCAGATGCTCGACGCCGCCGTGCAGATGTTCTCGGTCAACGGCTACCACGAGACCTCGATGGACACCATCGCGGCCGCCGCCGAGATCTCCAAGCCGATGCTCTACCTGTATTACGGCTCCAAGGAGGACCTGTTCGGCGCCTGCCTGAACCGCGAACTGAGCCGGTTCATCGATGCGGTGCGCGCCGACATCGACTTCACGCAGAGCCCCCGGGACCTGCTGCGCAACACCATCGTTGCGTTCCTGCGCTACATCGACGCCAATCGGGCGTCCTGGATCGTGATGTACACCCAGGCCATCAGCTCACAGGCGTTCGCGCACACTGTGCGCGAAGGGCGCGAACAGATCATCGAACTGGTCGCGGCGCTGCTGCGCTCCGGCGAGCGCACGCCCCGGTCGGATACCGAGCACCTGATGATGGCGGTGGCGCTGGTGGGGGCCGGTGAGGCGATGGCAACCAGGCTGTCCACCGGCGACATCGACGCCGACGATGCCGCGGAGTTGATGATCAGCCTGTTCTGGCACGGCCTGCGGGGTGCGCCGCAGGATCGCGACGGCGCGGTCCCGGAAGCAGGCGGCGGCCACAACGTCGCTGCCGGTTAGCCGCCGGTGGCATAGATTCGAGCGGTGGCCTTCCGCGGGCGCCCGCCGCAACACCTCGAGTTCTTCTGCGCGGTAGTCATTGTCGGAGTGCTGGCCGGGGTCGCCGGCCTGTCGACGACGTTCGTCTTGCGCTTCGTTCAGCACCTGGCCTATCACTACAGCTTCGGCACCATGCTGTCCGGCGTGACGGGCAGCAGCCCCGTGCGCCGCGTGCTGGGCCCGATGGTCGGCGCCGCGCTGGCCGGGGTCGGCTGGTGGATCCTGCGGCGCCGGTCCGAGGTGCCGCCGCTGGCCGGGACAATCGCCCGGCACGAGCGCATACCGCGGTGGTCCTGGAGCATCGACGCCATGCTGCAGGTGCTGCTGGTCGGCTCCGGAGCCTCCCTGGGCCGGGAGGGCGCCCCACGCCAATTCGCCGCTGCGCTAGGCGATTTGGCGACGGGCTGGCTGCGGCGGCTGTCCGCGCGTGACCGCGAGATCCTGCTGGCGTGCGCGGCGGGCGCCGGGCTGGGCGCGGTGTACGCCGTGCCGCTGGCCGGTGCGCTGTTCTCGGCCCGCATCATGCTGAACACCTGGCATCCGCGCGCCGTGGGCGCGGCGCTGCTCACCTCCAGCCTGGCCGTCGCGGTCGGCTCGGCCGTCACTCGCGATCAGCCCAACCTGGCCTGGCCGATCGGTGAGTCGACCTATCTGGTGACCGCGCACGGGCTCTTGATGGCGCCGCTGGCGCTCGGCGTCGGCCTGGCGTTCAACTGGGTCATGGCCGCGGCCCGGCCGGCCCGCCAGATCCGCGGCTGGGTGCTGGTCCCGGCGCTGGCCGGCGCCGGGCTGGTGATGGGCGTCTGCGCGCGCTGGTGGCCCGAATTGCCCGGCAACGGCCGCAGCATCCTGACCGTCAGCCTGGCCAGCGGCCTGACCCTGTCGGCCGCGGCCGCGATCCTGCTGCTCAAGCCGCTGTTGACCGCGCTGTTCCTGCGTGCCGGCGGGGCCGGCGGCATGCTCACGCCGTCGCTGGCCACCGGCGCCGCGGCGGGGGCGGTGGTGGTGCTGGCGATCAACTGGGCGACCGGGGCGCAGCTGCACGTGCCGACGGTGTCGCTGTCGGGTGCTGCCGGCGTCCTCGCGATCACGCAGGGGTCGCCGATCTGGGCGGCGATCTTTGTCTGGGAGCTCGCCCGGCCGCCGCTGTGGCTGTTTCTGGTGTTCCTGTTGACCGCCACCGGCGCGCACGGGCTCAAGCAGCTACTGGGCCGGCGGCTGCGGCCGCAGCGGCACGACGAACGCGCTGGCTGAGCGCTAGAGCGGTTGCACGCGGCCGGTCAGGTGCGGGTATCCCTTGGAGACATTGCGCAGCGACAATTCCCAGCCGTCGGCGGCGGTGTCGCCCTGGTCGATGTAGAGGCCGACGGTGGCGGGCAGAATCACCGGCTTGCCGAACCGCACCGAATACTTCACGGCGTCGGGCAGCTGGGCCTCGATGTTGGCCAAAACCGCCGCGGCGCTGAACATTCCGTGCGCGATGACCGTCGGGAAGCCGAACAGCTTGGCGGCGATAGGCGTGGTGTGGATCGGGTTGTGGTCGCCGCCGACGTTCGCGTAGCGCCGGATCTGGCCGGGCGTGATGCGCAGCACGGTGCTCGGCGGCGGTAGCTTCGGCTGCTTCTGCGGCGGCGGCTTGGGCTCGCCGGACAGGCTGGTGCGCTGCTGGTGCAGAAACGTCGTAACCTGATGCCACGCAACGTCATTGCCCACGCTGACATCGGTCACCAGGTCGACCAGCAGGCCCTTGCGGTGCTCGCGCAGGTTCTCCGCGTGCACGTGCACCCCGACGGTGTCGGTGACCGCGATGGACCGGTATTGGGTGATGTGGTTTTCGGTGTGCACCGAACCCATTGCTGCGAAAGGGAAGTCGAGCCCGGTCACCAGCGACATCAGCGCGGGAAACGTCAGCGCGAACGGGTAGGTGAGCGGTACGTTGTTGCCGAACCGCAGGCCGGTGACGGCCGCGTACTCGGCGACGTTTGTCCGGTCGATGGGTATCTCGTCGACGGTCACGGTGCGGCTGGGCAGCTTGTCGCTGCGCGGCACCAGGGGCAGGGCGCCGGCCACCGCCCGCAACATGTTTCGCAGGCCGCTGGGCTGATCCATCATGCGCCTAACATGGCCTGGCCGCAGACGCGAATGACGTTGCCGGTCACCGCGTTTGAGGCCGGACTCGCGAAGTAGGCGATGGTCTCGGCGACGTCGACGGGCTGGCCGCCCTGCAGTAGCGAGTTCAGCCGGCGGCCGACCTCGCGGGTGGCCAGCGGAATGGCCGCCGTCATCTTGGTCTCGATGAACCCGGGGGCCACGGCGTTGATCGTGATGCCCTTTTCGCCGAGCTCGGGAGCCAGCGCCTGGGTGAGCCCGATCATGCCCGCCTTGGTGGTGGCGTAGTTCGTCTGGCCGCGGTTGCCCGCGATGCCGGCCATCGACGACAGGCCGATCACCCGGCCGCCGGCGCCGATGCTGCCGTTGGCGATCAGCTCTTGGGTAAGCCGTTGCGGGGCAAGCAGATTGACCGCCAAGACGGAGTCCCAGCGGGCGTCGTCCATGTTGGCCAGCAGCTTGTCGCGGGTGATGCCGGCGTTGTTGACCAGGATGTCGGCATGCCCGGCGTAGTGGTCGCGCAGGTGCTCGGTGATCTTCTCGACGGCGTCGTCGGCGGTGACGTCGAGCCACAGCGCGGTGCCGCCCACGCGGCTGGCGGTTTCGGCCAGCGCCTCGGCGGCCGATTCCACGTCGATCGCGACCACCCGGGCGCCGTCGCGGGCGAACACCTCGGCGATCGTCGCCCCGATGCCGCGGGCCGCGCCGGTCACGATGGCGACCTTGCCGTCCAGCGGGCGGTCCCAGTCGGCCGGCGGCGTGGAGTCGGCGTCCCCGACGTAGAAGACCTGCCCGTCGACGTAGGCGGACTTGGCGGACAGGATGAACCGCAGGGTGGACTCCAGGCCGGTGGCCGCGGGCTTGGCCTCCGGCGACATGTACACCAGCGCCACCGTCGAGCCGCCGCGCAGCTCCTTGCCCAGCGAGCGGGTGAAGCCCTCCAGCGCGCGCTGCGCGATCCGTTCGTCGCTGCTGGCCGCCAGGTCGGGCGTGGTGCCGACGACGACGACGCGGCCGTTGTGGCCCAGGTTGCGCAGCACCGGGGTGAAGAACTCGTGCAGATCCTTGAGCCCGGCCGGCGTCGTGATGCCGGTGGCGTCGAAGACCAGGCCGGCGAACTGGTCGGCCCAGCGGCCGCCGAGGTTGTTGCCCACCAGGTCGTAGTCCGTTTCCAGCGCCGCGCGCAGCGGCTCGACCACCCGGCCGTCGCCGCCGATCAACAGGGAGCCGGCCAGGGGCGGGTCGCCGGGCGAGTAACGGCGCAGGCTCTCGGGGCGCGGGACGCCAAGCTGCTTTGCCACGAAGGACCCGGGGGCGGAGTTGACGACCTGCGAGAGCAGATCGGACGAGCGATTGGGAGCCACTGAGCCGCCTTCCGTATTTTCGCGATCGAACGTGCCGGGTATATCCCAACCGTATCGAAGGACGAACTTACTGCAGAGTAAGAACGGTGAGTAGTATGGCCTCGTCGGGCGATCCTCAAACTGCCAAAGCGGAGATGCACGGAGAAAACATGGCTTCTGCGAGTTCCGAAGCGACTGACAAGTCGGCTCAGACGACCTTTGCGTCCCGGCGGCGGGTCGCCGTGCTGGGCGGCAATCGCATCCCGTTCGCGCGCTCTGACGGCGCTTACGCGGAGGCGTCCAACCAGGACATGTTCACCGCCGCGCTGGGCGGCCTGGTGGACCGGTTCGGGCTGGCCGGGCAGCGCCTGGGCATCGTGGTCGCCGGCGCCGTGATCAAGCACAGCCGGGACTTCAACCTGACCCGCGAGTGCGTGCTGGGTTCGGAGCTGAACTCCCACACGCCCGCGTACGACATCCAGCAAGCGTGTGGCACCGGCCTGCAGGCCGCCATCGCCGCCGCGGACGGGATCGCCGCCGGCCGCTACGACGTGGCCGCCGCCGGCGGGGTCGACACCACCTCCGACCCGCCCATCGGCCTGGGCGACAACCTGCGCCGCCAGCTGCTGAAGTTGCGCCGGTCCAAGTCCAACGTGCAGCGGCTGCGGCTGGTCGGCACCCTGCCCGCCGCCGTGGGCATCGAGATCCCGGTCAACAGCGAGCCCCGCACCGGGCTGTCGATGGGGGAGCACCAGGCGATCACCGCCAAAGAGCTGGGGATCAAACGCGTCGACCAGGACGAGCTGGCCGCCGCCAGCCACCGCAACATGGCGGCCGCCTACGACCGCGGCTTCTTCGACGACCTGGTCACACCGTTCCTGGGCCTGTACCGCGACGACAACCTGCGCCCGGACTCGTCGGCCGAGAAGCTGGCCAAGCTCAAGCCGGTGTTCGGTGTGAAGGCCGGCGACGCGACGATGACGGCCGGCAACTCGACCCCGCTGACCGACGGCGCCTCGGTCGCGCTGCTGGCCTCCGAGGAGTGGGCGGCCGAGCATTCGTTGACGCCGCTGGCCTACTTGGTGGACGCCGAGACTGCCGCGGTCGACTACGTCAACGGCCGTGACGGCCTGCTGATGGCGCCGACCTACGCGGTGCCGCGGCTGCTGGCCCGCAACGGGCTGAGCCTGCAGGACTTCGACTACTACGAGATCCACGAGGCGTTCGCCTCGGTGGTGCTGTCCCACCTGCAGGCCTGGGAGTCCGAGGAGTACTGCAAGGGACGGCTGGGCCTGGACGCCGCCCTGGGGGCGATCGACCGGTCCAAGCTCAACGTCAATGGTTCGTCGCTGGCGGCGGGCCACCCGTTCGCGGCCACCGGCGGGCGGATTCTCGCCCAGGCCGCCAAGCAGCTGGCCGAGAAGAAGGCCGAAGGCCAGGTCAAGGGGCCTGTCCGGGCGCTGATTTCGATCTGCGCCGCCGGGGGCCAGGGGGTGGCCGCGATCCTCGAGGCCTAACACCCGCCGGACCGAACACCGCCATGAAATTTGTCACAGTGGCTTAGGAGTCGGAAGAGATGGGTAATCCAGAGCTCGGATAGCTCCGTGTTGTGGTCAGACCCCCCGACCCCGACGGCAACACGGGGCATCCCCTAAACGACCGCCGGTTCTGAGGGGACGGCGTGCGAAAAGGGCCGCCGCTGGAGTGAGGGGATCCAGCGGCGGTCTTTTTGGCACACAGCCCACGAACACAAGATCCCCCGCTTCAATGGCGAGGCGGGGGATTCTTGCGTTTGGGGGATCTAGAAGGCGGCTTCGTCGAGCTCCATGATGTCGTTGTCCAGCGTCTCGATGATTTCGCGAGTGCTGGTCAGCATCGGCAGGAAGTTCTTGGCGAAGAACGAGGCCACCGCGATCTTGCCCTCGTAGAAGGACCGCTCGGCACCGTCGGCGCCCGCGTCGAGCGCCGCCACGGCCACCGCCGCCTGACGCTGCAGCAACCAGCCGATGAGCAGGTCGCCGACGCTCAGCAGGAAGCGCACCGAACCCAGGCCCACCTTGTACAGGCTGGAGACATCCTCCTGGGCCGACATCAGGTAGCCGGTCAGCGTCGCCGCCATCGCCTGCACGTCGCCCAGCGCCTTGGCCAGGTACTCACGCTCGTTCTTGAGCCGACCGTTCCCGGCCTCGCTGTCCACGAACTTCTGGATCTCGCCGGACACGAACGCCAGCGCGGCACCCTTGTCGCGGACGATCTTGCGGAAGAAGAAGTCCTGCGCCTGGATGGCGGTGGTGCCTTCGTACAGGGAGTCGATCTTCGCGTCCCGGATGTACTGCTCGATCGGGTAGTCCTGCAGGAAGCCGGACCCACCGAACGTCTGCAGGCTCTCGGTGAGCTTGGCGTAGGCCTGCTCGGAGCCGGCGCCCTTGACGACGGGCAGCATCAGGTCGTTGATCCGGACGGCCAGATCGGCGTCCACGCCGTGGATCGCCTCGGCGACCGCCGCGTCCTGGAACGTCGCGGTGTAGAGGTACAGCGCGCGCAGGCCCTCGGCGTACGCCTTCTGGGTCATCAGCGACCGGCGAACGTCGGGGTGGTGCGTGATGCTTACCCGCGGCGCGGTCTTGTCGGTCATCTGCGTCAGGTCGGCGCCCTGCACCCGCGACTTGGCGTACTCCAGCGCGTTCAGGTAGCCGGTCGACAGCGTGGCAATCGCCTTGGTGCCCACCATCATTCGGGCCATCTCGATGACGTCGAACATCTGCGCGATGCCGTTGTGCACCTCGCCGACGAGCCAGCCCTTGGCGGGAACGTCGTGCTGACCGAAGGACAGCTCGCAGGTCGTCGAGACCTTCAGGCCCATCTTGTGCTCGACGTTGGTCACGAACACGCCGTTACGCTCGCCCGGGTCGCCCGTCTCGGGGTCGAACAGGAACTTGGGCACGATGAACAGCGACAGGCCCTTGGTGCCGGGGCCGGCGCCCTCGGGGCGGGCCAGCACCAGGTGGACGATGTTCTCGAACATGTCGTCGGAATCGGCGGAGGTGATGAACCGCTTGACGCCGTCGATGTGCCAGGAGCCGTCCTCCTGCTGGACCGCCTTGGTGCGACCGGCACCGACGTCCGAGCCGGCGTCCGGCTCGGTCAGCACCATGGTCGCGCCCCACTCGCGCTCAGCGCAGAGCACGGCCCACTTCTTCTGCTCCTCGGTACCGAGGTGGTAGATGATGTTCGCGAAACCCGCGCCGCCGGAGTACATCCACACGGCCGGGTTGGCGCCGAGCAGGTGCTCGTGCAGCGCCCACACCAGTGCCTTGGGCATCGGCATGCCGCCGAGTACCTCGTCGATGCCTGCCTTGTCCCAGCCGGCGTCGATCACGGCGCGGACGGACTTCTTGAAGGATTCCGGCAGCGTCACCGAGTGTGTCTTGGGGTCGAAGACCGGCGGGTTGCGGTCACCCTCGACGAACGACTCCGCGACGGGCCCCTCGGCCAGCCGGCTCATCTCGGTGAGCATCTCTTTGACGGTGTCGACGTCGAGGTCGCTGAACGCGCCTTGGCCTAATGCTTTTTCAACGCCCAGCACCTCAAACAGGTTGAATACCTGGTCGCGGACGTTGCTCTTATAGTGGCTCACTCTGGTATTCCTCCTCGTTGAGAATGCCACGTGTGGTTGGGTACTCGGACTGTAAGTTACCCACCAGTAACACCGCTAAAAGTAATCCGCTCGTGACGCGGATGCAAGTTAATGTGAGCTACATTGCACCGTCTAACTAACCAACCGGTTGGCTTGGCTCTTGTAACCGCGTTTGCAGCCCATCTACCTGCGGCGATAATGGAGAGATGACGACTGTGGCGAGCGACACGGCGCTGCCCGTGGTCGACCTGCGTGTCGCGTCGGGCCAACTCCGCGAGACCCTGCGCGAGGCCGCGCACGAGGTCGGTTTCTTCTACCTGACCGGCCATGACGTGCCCGCGACGCTGGCGAAAAGGGTGCTCGCGGTGGCGCGGAAACTTTTCGTGCTGCCCCAGGCCGACAAGGACGCCGTGGCGATGGTGCGCAGCCCGCACTTCCGCGGTTACACGCGGCTCGGCGGCGAGTTGACCCGCGGGCAGGTGGATTGGCGCGAGCAGATTGATATCGGACCCGAGCGAGCGCCGGCCGGTGGTCCGGGCGAACCGGACTACCTGTGGTTGCAGGGCCCGAATCAGTGGCCGGCCGGGCTGCCTGAACTGCCCGCGATCGTCGCCGAATGGGATGCCGCGCTGTCCGCGGTGGCCCGGACGCTGCTGTCGCATTGGGCGGCCTCGCTCGGCGCAGCGCCGGACGTGTTCGACGCGGCGTTCGCCGAAGCGCCGGCCACCCTGATCAAGATCATTAGGTATCCCGCCCGGGCCGAGACGCCGCAGGGCGTGGGTGCGCATCGAGACTCCGGGGTGCTGACGCTGCTGCTGGCCGAGCCGGGCAGCCGAGGCCTACAGGTCCGGCGTCCGGGGCACGGCTGGGTCGACGTGGCGCCCCTGCCCGGGGCGTTCATCGTCAACATCGGCGAGCTGCTCGAGGTCGCGACGCGCGGCTACCTGCGGGCGACCGAACATCGGGTGAACCTGGACGGGCCCGCGACCGAACGGATATCGGTGCCCTTCTTCTTCAACCCGCGACTCGACGCGCAGATACCGGTGCTGTCGCTGCCTGACGAGCTGGTGGCGCGCGCGGCGCCCACCGACGACCCGGCCGACCCGATCTTCGCCGTTTACGGCCGTAATGCCTGGAAGAGCAGGCTGCGGGCGCACCCGGATGTGGCTGACGCACACGGATACTCGGCAGGTAGGGTCAGTCAGCAGTAATACGTCTTCTGCTCGAGGGGCGATTGAACTGGTGAACGCGACCAACAAGCTGACACCGTCCTCACTGCGCGATGCCTTCGGCCACTTCCCGACCGGCGTCGTCGCCATCGCCGCCGAGGTTTCCGGGGTGCGGGTCGGCCTGGCCGCCAGCACCTTCGTCCCCGTCTCGCTCGACCCGCCGCTGGTGTCGTTCTGCGTGCAGAACACCTCGGAGACGTGGCCCAAGCTCAAGGACCTGCCGATGCTCGGCATCAGCGTCCTGGGCGAGGCGCACGACGAGGCCGCCCGCACACTGGCCGCCAAGACCGGTGACCGGTTTGCCGGTTTGGAGACGGTGTCCAACGATTCCGGCGCGGTGTTCATCAAGGGCACCGGCCTGTGGCTGGAAAGCGCGATCGAGCAGCTGGTGGTGGCCGGCGATCACACCATCGTGGTGCTGCGGGTCACCGAGCTGACGGTGGACGCCGAGATCGCGCCGATTGTATTCCACCGCAGCGCTTTTCGGCGACTGACGCCGCACTGACCGGAGTCGAGCCAGTCGGCCCGCGTGGCGGGCCTAGCGCCGCCTAGCGGCGAAACAGCTTGTTGCCCAACCACACCACGGGGTCGTACTTGCGGCCGGCGACGCGTTCCTTCATCGGGATCAGCGCGTTGTCGGTGATCTTGATGTGCTCGGGGCACACCTCGGTGCAGCACTTGGTGATGTTGCAGTAACCCAGGCCATGCTCTTCCTGCGCCATGTCGCGCCGGTCGAGGGTGTCCAGGGGATGCATCTCCAGCTCGGCGATGCGCATCAGGAACCGCGGTCCGGCGAACGCTTCCTTGTTCTCCTCGTGGTCGCGGACCACGTGGCAGACGTTCTGACACAGGAAGCACTCGATGCACTTGCGGAATTCCTGCGAGCGCTGCACGTCGACCTGCGCCATCCGGTACTCCCCGGGCTGCAGGTCCTTGGGCGGCGCGAAAGACGGTATCTCACGGGCCTTTTCGTAGTTGAACGAGACGTCGGTGACCAGGTCCCGGATCACCGGGAAGGTCCGCAGCGGCGTGACCGTCACGACCTCGTCCTCGGCGAACGAGGACATCCGGGTCATGCACATCAGGCGGGGCTTGCCGTTGATCTCGGCCGAGCACGATCCGCACTTGCCGGCCTTGCAGTTCCACCGCACCGCGAGGTCCGGCGTCTGGGTCGCCTGCAGGCGGTGGATGATGTCGAGGACCACCTCGCCCTCGTTGACCTCGACGGTGAAGTCCTGCAGCTCGCCGCTGTCGTCGTCGCCGCGCCAGACCTGCATGGTCGCGTTGTAGCCCATTAGCCTCTCCGTCCTGGGTGGTCGGCCAGCTCTTCTTCGGTGAAGTACTTCTCCAGCTCGGAGATCTCGAAGAGCTCCATCAGATCGGCCCGCATCGGCACCTGGTCTTCGCGGGTGACGGAGACGTCGGGAATGACGTCATCGCCGCCGCCCGCACGGCAGACCAGCAGCACCTTGCGCCACGACGAGTCCATGCCCGGGTGGTCGTCGCGGGTGTGCCCGCCGCGGCTCTCGGTGCGCAGCAGCGCGGCGTTGGCCACGCATTCGCACACCAGCAGCATGTTGCGCAGGTCGATCGCCAGGTTCCAGCCGGGGTTGTACTCGCGGCCGCCCTCGACCTTGATGTTCTTGAACCGCTCGCGGAGTTTGACGAGCCGCTCGATGGCCTCGGCGACTTCCTCCGACTTGCGGATGATGCCGACCAGGTCGTTCATCGACTGCTGCAGTTCCTGCTGCAGCGTGTACGGGTTCTCCGGGGTGGCGCCGTTGGCCGGTCCGTCGAAGGGGTCCAGCGCCCGCTTCGCCGCCGCCTCGACGGCGTCGTCGCTCACGGTCGGCCGGCTGGACAGGGCGCGGGCGTAGTCCGCGGCGCCCAGTCCGGCCCGGCGGCCGAAGACCAGCAGGTCGGACAGCGAGTTACCGCCGAGCCGGTTGGAGCCGTGCATGCCGCCGGAGCACTCGCCCGCGGCGAACAGGCCGGCCACGGTCGCCGCGCCGGTGTCGGGTTCGACCTCGACACCGCCCATCACGTAGTGACAGGTGGGCCCGACTTCCATTGGCTCCTTGGTGATGTCGACGCCGGCCAGCTCCATGAACTGGTGGTACATCGACGGCAGCCGCCGCTTGACCTCGTCCGGCGTCAGGCGGGAGGCGATGTCCAGGTACACGCCGCCGTGCGGGGTTCCGCGGCCGGCCTTGACCTCGGAGTTGATCGCGCGGGCGACCTCATCGCGGGGCAGCAGGTCCGGGGTACGGCGGGCGGAGTCGTTGTCCTTGAGCCACTGGTCGGCTTCCTGCTCGGACTCGGCGTACTGGCCCTTGAACACCGGGGGGATGTAGTCGAACATGAAGCGCTTGTTGTCGGAGTTCTTCAACACTCCGCCGTCGCCGCGCACACCCTCGGTGACCAGAATCCCCTTCACACTCGGCGGCCACACCATGCCCGTCGGGTGGAACTGGATGAACTCCATGTTGATCAGCGTCGCGCCGGCGCGCAGCGCCAGGGCGTGGCCGTCGCCGGTGTACTCCCAGGAGTTCGACGTGACCTTGAACGACTTTCCGATGCCGCCGGTGGCCAGCACCACCGCGGGGGTCTCGAACAGAACGAACTTGCCGCTCTGGCGCCAGTAGCCGAAGGCCCCGGCGATCCGGTCCCCGTCCTTGATCAGCTCGGTGATCGCGCACTCGGCGTACACCTTGATGCGCGCCTCGTAGTCGCCGAGTTCGGCGAAGTCCTCCTGCTGCAGCGAGACGATCTTCTGCTGCATGGTGCGGATCAGCTCCAGGCCGGTGCGGTCACCGACGTGCGCGAGCCGCGGGTAGGTGTGCCCACCGAAGTTGCGCTGGCTGATCTTTCCGTCCTTGAGGCGATCGAACAGCGCGCCGTAGGTCTCCAGCTCCCAGACCCGCTCCGGGGCCTCCTTGGCGTGCAGTTCGGCCATCCGCCAGTTGTTCAGGAACTTGCCACCGCGCATCGTGTCGCCGAAGTGGGTCTCCCAGTTGTCCTTCGGGTTGGTGTTGCCCATCGAGGCGGCGCAGCCGCCCTCGGCCATCACCGTGTGCGCCTTGCCGAACAGCGACTTGGACACGACAGCGACCTTCAGGCCCCGCTCACGCGCTTCGATGACCGCACGCAGTCCCGCGCCGCCGGCGCCGATGACGACTACGTCGTAGGCATGCCGCTCGACCTCAACCATGAAACCCTCGCTCGCTAAATTCTGGATTTTTCTTCAAACGGCTTGTCAGCCAACAAATCTCAGGTCGACAAGGTGGCCGCTGGCCATCATCGCAACGTAGAAATCGGTGAACATCAGCGTGCCGAGTGTGATCCAGGCGAACAGCTTGTGCCGGGTGTTGATGACGCTGACCTTCGTCCAGATCCAGTACCGCACAGGGTGCTTGGAGAAGTGCTTGAGCCGCCCGCCGGTCACGTGCCGGCACGAGTGGCAGGACAGCGTGTAGATCCACAGCATGATGACGTTGCCGAGCAGGACCAGGTTGCCCAGGCCGAAGCCGAACCCGCCGGGCCCGCTGTCGGAGTGGAACGCGACGATCGCGTCGTAGGTGTTGATGATCGAGATGATGCCGGCGATGTAGAAGAAGTACCGGTGGGTGTTCTGCACGATCAGCGGGAACTTGGTCTCGCCGGTGTAGTGGACACGGGGCTCGGCCACCCCGCAGGCGCTGGGCGACTGCCACACCGTGCGGTAGTAGGCGCCGCGGTAGTAGTAGCAGGTGAGCCGGAACAGCAGCAGGAATGGCAGCGACAGCGCCGCGTAAGGGATCAGCGCGCTCCACCAGTAGCCGGTGGGGATGATCTGCGGCCAGAAATCGCTGGCCTCACCGCAAGCCTTGCTGACGCACGGCGAATAGAACGGCGTCAGGTAGTGGTACTTGGGGACGAAGAAGTAATTCTGCTGGAACGCGCGCGCCGTCGCATAAATGATGAATGCGGCGAAGCCCAGGTCGATCCGCAAGGGCGACATCCACCACCGGTCGGTGCGCAGTGTGCGTTGCGGAATTTTGGCCCGCGTCGGTGAAAAGACGCCGGACGCAGGACGGTTCGCCGTAGGTGCGCTCATCTACTGTGTTCCTCTTCGAACGGGCTGTTGGATCGAAGGGTACACAGAGCGGGCCCCCCATTTCGCGGGGGGCTTGATTATCAGGACCGGTTGTGACCGCCGACACCCTCGTCGTCGACATCGCGCCAGAAATCGCTGTCGTATTGGGTGTCGGGAATGGCGATCTTCTCGCCGGATTGCTGCACCGTGGCGCGCGCCAAGTCTAATTCCGAAACATCGGTGTCGAGTAATTCGACATCGCTCAGGATCCGGTCGGCATCAATAACAATGCGGCGCATCGCCGGGCTGTCACCGTAGCGGGCCTTCAAGGAGCCGACGCACCGCCGTAGACCGCCGATGAGGGTGTGCAGTTCGGCGAGTTCGGTGGTCGTGGTCAACGCAGATCTCCTCGGGCTGATGGTGTTACGGATCACAGTACGCCCTCGATAGTATCCACAGCACCGGCTCGGGTGCCGGACCCGAAACGTCAGGGAACCCAGGGAGCAGACACCTATGACCGACCAATCCGCGCTGGCGCAGCGCGCCGAAGCGCTGCTCGCACTGCATCAGCCGGGCAATCCGGTGGTCCTGCCGACGGTCTGGGATGCCTGGTCGGCGCGCCTTGCCACCGACGCCGGATTCGTCGCGCTGACCGTGGGCAGCCATCCGATGGCCGACTCGATCGGCAAACCAGACGGCGAGGGCATGTCGTTCGAGGACGCGATGACCCGCGTCGCCCAGATCACCGCCGCCGTCGACGTGCCCGTGTCGGTCGACCTCGAATCCGGGTACGGCCAGCCGGCGCAGCGCCTCATCGAGGGCCTGTTGAGCGCGGGCGCCGTCGGCCTGAACATCGAAGACACCGTGCACTCGGAGGGAAAGCGGCTGCGGTCCGCCGAGGAACACGCCGAGTTGGTCGGCGCGCTGCGCTCGGCCGCCGACGCGGCCGGGGTGCACGTCGTGGTCAACGCCCGCACCGATCTGTTCCTGCGCAGCGACGGTGACGATTCCGATCGGGTGGAGCGGGCCGTGCAGCGGCTGACCCAGGCCGCGGCAGCCGGAGCCGATGTGCTCTACCCCGTGGGCCGCCACGACCCGGAAACGTTGCGGCGCTTGGCCACTGAGCTACCGGTGCCGATCAACGCGATCGCGCTGCCCGACCAGGACGACCCGGCGTCGTTCGGACCGCTGGGTGTGGGACGCATCAGCTTCGGTCCCTTCCTGCAGGCCGCGCTGGGCGGCCGGGCCAAAGAGCTGCTGGCCCGCTGGGGCTGAAACCTGTTGTGCGCCAACGACGAGTTGTTGGGCGATTCCTTCGAATGCGGACCCAACAACCCGACGTTCGGCTGTGTTACTTGGTGATCTCGATGCGCTGCGCCTGGCTTCCGGCCGGCTTCTTCAACGCGCCGGTGACCCGCACCGTCAACACGCCGGCGTCGTACGACGCCGCCACGGCCTCGCCGGTGACGTGCTCCGGCAGCCGGAACGACCGGCGGAAGGAGCCGTACCGGATCTCGCCTAACGTGCGGCCACGCTCCTCAGTGTGGTGCTCGTCACGGTGTTCGCCGTGGATCACCAGGCGGCCCTTGTCCACCTCGACGTTGACGTCCTTGGCTACGTCCACCCCGGGCAGTTCCAGGCGTACCACCGCGTCATCGCCGTCCTTGACGATCTCGGCGGCCGGGGTGAAACCAGTGGTCACCGGCTTGGCCCAGTCGGCAGCGGCCGCCGGTCCGAAGAAGTCGCGCAGCCACCGGTCGGTGTCCCAGGCCGGTCGCGACCACAGTGCGAGGTTGCTCATGTCGTCTCCTCTTTGCTTCCTTGAGTTTCATTGTGAGTTTGCTGTGACCGGCACCTTGCCGGCCTGCTGCAACTAACAACTTGAGCGCCCCACGCTTAAGTTCCACTAGGCCGTTCACCCGGAGAGAAAACACATCACACAGGAAACTGTGAGGTGTGAGACCCACGTCATACGAGCGATACATGGCGCGATTTTTCCTTAATTTCTGGCCCATATTCTCGTCGCATGGCTCCCACCCCAGATACGCGCGCACACTGTGCCGGCGGTCACATGGTGGTGATCGGACACGGCATGGTGGGGCACCGTTTGGTCGAGGCGCTGCGGGCCCGCGATGCCGACGGGACTTGGCAGATCACGGTTTTGGCCGAGGAGACGGATGCGGCGTACGACCGCGTCGGGCTGACCTCGTACACCGAAAGCTGGGACCGCGCGCTGCTGGCGCTGCCCGGGAATGACTACGCCGGCGACGACCGGGTTCGGCTGCTGCTGGACGCCAAGGTCACCGAAATCGACCGTGCGACAAAGTCAGTGCTCACCGCGGATGGCGAGCGGCACAGCTACGACACCCTGGTGCTGGCCACCGGCTCCTACGCCTTTGTCCCGCCGGTGCCCGGGCACGACCTGCCCGGCTGCCACGTGTACCGCACGCTCGACGACCTCGACGCGATCCGCGCCGGCGCCGAGCGCGCCCGTGACGCCGGTCACAATGAGGCCGGCGTTGTGATCGGCGGCGGCCTGCTCGGGCTGGAAGCCGCCAATGCGTTGCGCCAGTTCGGATTGCAGACACACGTCGTCGAGATGATGCCGCGGCTGATGGCCCAGCAGATCGACGAGGGCGGCGGCGCGCTACTGGCCCGGATGATCACCGAGCTCGGGATCTCCGTGCACGTCGGCACCGGCACCGAATCGATCGAAGCCGTGGAGTTGCCCGACGGTTCGGCGTCGGCGCGGGTGCGCCTGAGCGACGGCCAGGTCATCGACGCCGGCGTGGTGATATTCGCCGCCGGCGTCCGGCCGCGCGACGAGCTGGCCGCCGCGGCGGGCCTGAAGCTGGCCGAGCGCGGTGGCGTGTTCACCGACCTGTCTTGCCAGACAAGCGATCCTGACATCTACGCCGTCGGCGAGGTGGCGGCGATCGAGGGCCGGTGCTACGGCCTGGTCGCGCCGGGCTACACCTCCGCCGAGGTCGTGGTGGATCGGCTGCTGGGCGGAAGCGCGGAGTTCCCCGAGGCCGACCTGTCCACCAAGCTCAAGCTGCTGGGCGTCGACGTCGCCAGCTTCGGCGACGCGATGGGGGCGACCGACGACTGCCTCGAGGTCGCCGTCAACGACGCGGTGAATCGGACCTACGCCAAGCTCGTCCTCTCCGACGACGCCAAGACCCTGCTCGGTGGCGTGCTGGTGGGCGACGCTTCGTCCTACGGGGTGCTGCGGCCGATGGTCGGCAGCGAGCTGCCCGGGGACCCGCTCGCGCTGATCGCGCCGGCCGGATCCGGTGGCGGCGCTTCGGCATTGGGCGTCGGTGCGCTGCCGGACTCGGCACAGATCTGCTCCTGCAACAACGTCACCAAGGGCGATCTGAAGTGTGCGATCGCCGACGGCTGCGCGGACGTTCCCTCGCTCAAGTCGTGCACGCTGGCCGGTACCTCGTGCGGATCGTGCGTGCCGCTGCTCAAGCAGCTGCTGGAAGCCGAGGGCGTGGAGCAGTCCAAGGCGCTGTGCGAGCACTTCAGCCAGTCACGGGCCGATCTCTTCGAGATCATCTCCGCGACCGAGATCCGGACCTTCTCCGGTCTGCTGGAGCGCTACGGCCGCGGAAGGGGTTGCGACATCTGCAAACCCGTGGTCGCCTCCATCCTGGCCTCCACCGGATCCGAGCACATCCTGGAGGGCGAGCAGGCCGCGCTGCAGGATTCCAACGACCACTTCCTGGCCAACATCCAGAAGAACGGCAGCTACTCGATCGTGCCGCGGGTGCCCGGCGGCGACATCAAGCCCGAGCACCTGATCCTGATCGGGCAGATCGCGCAGGACTTCGGGCTGTACACGAAGATCACCGGCGGCCAGCGGATCGACATGTTCGGGGCCCGGGTCGACCAGCTGCCGGAAATCTGGAAGCGGTTGGTGGACGGCGGAATGGAATCCGGCCACGCCTACGGCAAGTCATTGCGCACGGTGAAGAGCTGCGTCGGCACCGACTGGTGCCGCTACGGCCAGCAGGATTCGGTGCAGCTCGCCATCGACCTGGAGCTGCGCTACCGCGGCCTGCGGGCACCGCACAAGATCAAGATGGGCGTCTCGGGCTGCGCGCGTGAGTGTGCCGAGGCGCGGGGCAAGGACGTGGGCGTCATCGCCACCGAAAAGGGCTGGAACCTCTACGTTGCGGGCAACGGCGGCATGACCCCGCGGCACGCCGAGCTGCTGGCCAGCGACCTGGACACCGAGACCCTGGTCCGCTACGTCGACCGCTTCCTCATGTACTACATCCGCACGGCCGACCGGCTGCAGCGCACGGCGCCGTGGGTCGAATCGCTCGAGGGCGGACTCGATCACGTGCGCGAGGTCGTGTGCGACGACTCGTTGGGTCTGGCCGCGGAATTCGAGGCCGCAATGGAGCGGCATGTGGAGAACTACAAGTGCGAGTGGAAGGGCGTGCTGGAGGATCCGAACAAGCTGTCGCGGTTCGTCTCCTTCGTCAATGCCCCGGACGCCGTCGACTCGACGGTGACCTTCACCGAGCATGCCGGTCGCAAGATCCCTGTGTCCATTGGTATGCCGAAAATCCGAGTGGGAGCTGAGGACGAATCATGACACTTCTCAACGACATTGACGTGTGGACGAGCGCCTGCGCCTACGACCACCTCATTCCCGGTCGCGGCGTCGGCGTGCTGCTCGACGACGGCAGCCAGGCGGCGCTGTTCCGCCTGGACGACGGCTCGGTGTTCGCGGTGGGCAACGTCGACCCGTTCTCGGGCGCGGCGGTCATGTCTCGCGGGATCGTGGGCGACCGCGGCGGCTGCGTCACCGTCCAGTCGCCGATTCTGAAGCAGGCGTTCTCGCTGGAAGACGGTTCCTGCCTGGACGATCCGGCCAAGTCGCTGCCGGTGTACCCGGTGCGGGTGTCGGTCGACGGCGTCGTCCAGATCGGTGTGGACTACCAGCAGCGGGCCGCCTGAGCCGCAGCACGCCGTCGGGGTCACCCGCCGATGTCCCCGACCAGGTAGCGCTGCATGGTCGGGCCGATGGCATCGACGAGGGCTTCCACCGACATGGAATGCAGGGGTTCGGAGCGCACGCCGTAGCGCATGATGCCCAGCCCGACCAGTTGCGAGGCGCATAGCGACGCCCGCACCGCGGCCTTGTCGGCGCCCAGGATCTTCAGCAGCGGGCCGAAAACCGGGCCGACGAACATGTTCTGCACTATCTCGGCGGTTTTCGCCATGCCGGTGGAGGCGATCGCGCTGGCCGCAAATGGCCCGCCGCCGGCGGCGTCCCACGTGGTGATCAGCAGATACAACGTCTGGCGGCCCGCCTGATTGACCCCGCCGGTGACGATGCGGTCGATGAATTCCGGTGTGCCGAATGGCAACCGCAGCATCTTGGCGACGGGGTCGAGGAGCCCACGCGACGGCTCTTCGCGACGGGGCATGGTGCCAGGATCACCCGTGGGCGATCAAAGATCAAGCATCGCCAGGCTTGTCGGCGCGCCCGGCCGGTGATGACGAACCGGCCGGCCGCGCCCGGTGTTCACCGACGGCGGCACCGCGCGACGGAACCGGTCGGCGATCAACCGTGCCATTCCCGGATGAGTGCCCAGCGGCCGGCTGACCAGATCGGCGCCGGCGTCCCGCAGCTTGTCTTGGAACAACCCGTCGGACAGGAGGTAGGACGCCACCACAACGCGTCGCGCACCGCCGGCCCGGGCCTTCTCCACCGCCTCGTTGATATCCGGGCCCCCGGTGGCGGCGAACCCGAGGCTCACCCGCGAGCCGGTCATCGCCGACAGCAGCGTGGCGGTGGTGTGCAGGTCCGCGCGTGCGTGGGGGTCGGATGTCCCCGCCGCGCCGAGGACCACGGAATCGCCCGGGCGCCAACCGGTTTGGATCAGCTGATCGGAGACGATCCGCGCGACGCGACCGCCCGGTCCCAACGCCGGCGTGACGACGACGTTGTGGTGCCCGCTGGCCGCGACGTGGGCGGGCAGATCGGTGCGGACGTGGTATCCGCGGGACAGGAACGCCGGAACGACGATGGCCCGCGGGCCGGTGGCCGCGGCGAGCACCTCGCTGGGGGTGGGTCCCAGGACGTCGACGAAGGCGACCTGCACGGGCCGGCCGAGCAGGTCGCTCACCTGCGCGGCGAGGTCTCCGACCATCGCGACGCCGCCCGGTCGGCGGGTGCCGTGCGCGGCCAGGATCAAACTCACGGCGTCACCCCGCGCTCCTCGATCGCCAGCCGGTAACCCCGCTTGACGACGGTCGCGACAATGTTCTTGTCGCCCAACGCCGTTCGCAGCCGCAGCACGGCGGTGTCGACGGCGTGGGTGTCGTTGCTATTGCCGGGCAGCACCTGCAGCAGGTCGTTGCGTGAGACGACGTCGCCCGGGCGGTGGGCCAGCGCACGCAGTATCGCCATCCCCGAACCGGACAGCGTCTTGACCGAATCGTCGACCAGCACGCAGGTACCCCGGATCTCGACCGCGTGGCCGGCGGCCTGGACGGTGCGGGACACCAGCGGTGGCAGCTCGACCGCGATGTGCCGGGCCAAGGCGCCCAGGCGCATTCGTTCGGGCGACGACGTCGGTACGCCCTTGCGGATCAGCGGCTGGGAGGTCACCGGCCCGACGCACATCGCGTGCACGTCGGTGCGCAGCGCCTCGAGCACCTGATCCTCGATCTGCAAATCACGGCTGCGCTCCAGCACCGCGGCGGCCGCGGGCGCGGAGGTGAAGCTGACGGCATCGAACTGCCGCTTCGCGATTCCGGTGACGAGCTGGTCGAAGTTGCCGCCCAACGGCGTTGACTTCCACCGGTAGACGCGGATGGCGACGACGTGGGCGCCGGCCGCGCTGAGGCCCCCGATGAACTCCGGGAACGGATCCCAGGCATCCGCGGCGCCGTGCAGCTGGACGGCGATGCGCGCGCCGGAAACGCCGCCATCGAGCAGGTATTCCAGTAGCTCCTGGGAGGATTCGGACTTCGGCGACCATTCCTCGTGCAGGCCGGCCGCGCGCAGCGCGCCCGTCGCCTTCGGCCCGCGGGCCACCACGCGCGCGTTGGACAGCGCCGCGACCAGCTGGGTGGACAGGCCCCAGCCCTCGGCCGCCGCCAGCCAGCCGCGAAAGCCGATGCCGGTGTGCGCGACCAGAATGTCCGGCGGTTCGGCGATCAAAGCCTCGGTGCTGGCGTGCAGCTCGTCGTCGTCCGGCAGCGCGATCATGTTGATCGCCGCGGCGCTACAGACCTCGGCACCATTGCGGCTCAGCAGCGCGCACAGCTCCTCGGAGCGGCGCGCCGACGTCACCGCGATGCGGTAGCCGGTCAACGGTGTGGAGGCGGGCTGGGCCATATGCATTGTGTATGCCTGTGACATTTCCGTCGCATTACCAAGTGATTGCTGACGCATCACCCCTAGTGCGCTGTCGCTCACACCCGGGCCGACCTGGGTTGAAGCGCCGACTTCGACACGCCCGGGGCGGCGGCGGGCGGGCGGACGTACATGACCCAGGTCAGGATTGCCGCGATGACGTATGAGGCCAGGAACAGCCAGTAAGCCGACGTCTCGGTGCCGCTGCGGAGGTAGGACTCGCGCAACGCCAGGCTGATTCCGACGCCGCCGAGCGCGCCGACCGCCGAGCAGATACCGATCAACGATCCGGACTTCGCGCGCGCCCATTGGCGGCGCTGCGCCTCGCCGGCGTCCAGCGAGCGACTGCGCGCGTCGTAGACCGACGGAATGAGTTTGAACACCGAGCCATTGCCCATGCCGGACAACACGAACAGGATCATGAACCCGATCACGTAGCCGACCATCACGGCCGATGTGCCGCCGGCGTCGCGACCGTCCACCGTGCTGATCGCGACCAGCATCCCGGCGGCCAGGGTCATGCCGCCCAGCACGCCGAGCGTCACCCGGCTGCCGCCCCTACGATCGGCCAGCCTGCCGCCGTAGATCCGCGCCAGCGAGCCCAATAGTGGCCCGACGAAGGCGATTTGGGCGGCGTGCAGCGACGCGTGCTTGGCCGTCTCGCCGTTGGCCAGGAAGTTGACCTCGAGCACCTGTCCGAAGGCGAACGAAAATCCGATCCAGCTGCCGAAGGTGCAGATGTAGAGCAGCGATATCACCCAGGTGTCGCGTTCGAACAGGATCGACCGCATGTGGTTCGGCTCGCCGCCGTGATCGAGGTTGTCCATGAACCGCGCCGCCGCAATCCCGATGGCCGTGAGCAACACCAGGTAGACCGCGCAGACCCAGTACGGCGCTTCGTGTCCCGCGGTGGCCAGCACCAGCAGACCGACCAACTGGATCACCGCGACGCCGAGGTTTCCAACCCCCGCGTTGACGGCCAGCGCCGTGCCCTTGAGCCGTTGGGGGTAGAACGCGTTGACGTTGGTCAGCGATGCCGCGTAGTTGCCACCGCCCAGGCCGGTCAGCGCCGCGCACACCACATAGGGCCACAATGGCAGCCCGGGGTTGGCCAGCAGCACGATGGTGCCCGCGGTCGGGATCACCAGCACGAAGGCGGAGAACGTCGTCCAGTTGCGGCCGCCGAACGCGATGATGCCCATGGTGTACGGAATGCGGGCGCACCCACCGCCCAGCGTGGCCACCGCACCGAGCAGCAACTTGTCGCTGGCGGAGAAGCCGTAGACCGAGGCCGGCATGAAGAGCACCATCACCGACCAGAGGGTCCAGATGGAAAACGCCACATGGTCGCCGGCCATCGTGCAGAGCAGATTGCGGCGGGCGATCTTGTTGTTGCCGCCCTCCCAGGCGGCGGTGTCCTCTGGGTTCCAGTCCGTGAGGCGATGGCCACGACCTAGGCGCACTTCGTGTTTGGTCGCCCCGGCGGACGAAAGATGCTGGGGCAGTGACGAAGAGGGCCTGGCGCGCATGAGATTCCCTCTCGTCGGGCCAGGTGGCAACGAGCCCGACTCCCAAGGTGGAGACGAGCTTGCTGGATCTGGACGTCGAAGCCCTTGTGGGCGCCCCGAATTGAGAGGCATGCCGTGGGCGTGACTTTGATGCTCACATTTCGGGACGAAACCCGTCAACTCGAATTGGCCTATTTCGCCTGTAGGTTGAATCCCAGTTATCTGGTAAATGCCTGGACGGCAACGTCACTGGCAAAAGAACACGTCAGAAGCGTATCCGTGATCAATGATGGCGCATGGCAATAATGATGGTTAATGCTATGCGGGCGCGCTGTGGAATTCGGTGTGAGGTGGAATACATTTCGTGCTAATCCGTTGCGCTCTCGATACCGGCGCTACGCCCGGGCCAGCGCCACCCCCGCCGCGGCGGGGGTGGCGACCTCCAGCGGGCGGCGCACGTATATCGCCCACGTCAGGGCCGAGGCGGCCACGTAGACCACCGCGAACGCCCAGAACGCCGCCGTCGCCGAGCCGTTGTGCAGATAGGACTGCCGCAGAGCCAGATTCACGCCGACGCCGCCGAGCGCGCCGACCGCGCCGGCGAAGCCGATCAGTGCTCCGGACATGGACCGGGACCACTGCCTGCGCTCGGTCTCGCCGACCTGTAGCCGGTGGCTGCGGGCCTCGAAGATCGTCGGAATCATCTTGTACACCGAGCCGTTCCCCACGCCGGACAACACGAACAGTGCGACGAAGCCGATCACATAACCGGCCATCGACGCGGCCGGGGTGTGGCCGCCGTGGCCGCCCAAAGTGCTTGCGCTGATGAGTATCCCGGCAGCCAGGATCATCGAGCAGAACACGGTCAGGGTGACGCGGCCGCCGCCGATGCGGTCGGCGAGCCTGCCGCCGTAGACGCGGGAGATGGATCCCAATAGTGGCCCCAGGAAGGCGATTTGGGCGGCGTGCAGCGAGGCCTGCGCCGCATCCTGGCCGCCCGCCACGAAGTTCATCTGCAGCACCTGGCCGAACGCGAACGAGAAGCCGATGAACGAGCCGAAGGTGCCGATGTAGAGCAGCGAGATCACCCAGGTGTGCGGCTCGGCCAGCACCGCGCGCATGGTGTTCATCTCGATGCGGTAGTGCTGCAGGTTGTCCATGTGCAGGGCCGCGCCGATACCCGCAAAGGCAAGCAGGACAAGGTAAATCGCGCACACCCAGTATGGCTGGCGGTTGCCGGCGGTCGCGATGACGAGCAGGCCGACCAGCTGCACCACCGGAACTCCGAGGTTGCCGCCGCCCGCGTTGACCGCCAGCGCCCAGCCCTTCAGCCGTTGCGGATAGAACGCGTTGATGTTCGTCATCGAGGACGCGAAGTTGCCGCCGCCCAGGCCGGACAGCGCCGCGCAGATCAGATACGGCCACAGCGGCAGGCCGGGGTGGGCCAGCAGCACCATGGTGCCGACCGTCGGGATGAGTAGGACGAAGGCGGAGAACACCGTCCAGTTGCGGCCGCCGAACTTCGCTGTGGCGAACGGGTAGGGGAACCGCAGGCAGGCGCCGACCAGCGTCGCGGTGGCTCCGAGCAGGAATTTGTCGCCCGCGGAGAAGTGGTACACGGATGCGGGCATGAACAGCACCATCACCGACCAGATCGACCACACGGAGAAGCCGATGTGCTCGGCGGCCACCGACCAGATCAGGTTGCGGCGGGCGATCTTGTTGTTGCCGTTTTCCCATGCCACGGTGTCTTCGGGGTCCCAGTCCGAAAGGACGTGCGAACGGCCCAGCGAGATTCCCATGGCGATCACGTTAGAAATTGTTTGTTGCCCGGGCGCTGCGGGCAGTGACCCGGGCGTGAATTTCAGCTCACCACATCACGACTGATGCTGTGAGGGTGGGTATTTCGAGTGACGCGCGCCACACTTGGTCGCCGACGTAGCGGGTCAGCGCGCGGCGGGGATGCCCCACAGGCAGTGAAAGATGTTGGAAAACAGCATCTTTCGGATTACCACACGTCGCCCGCTCGCCAATCGCACGTCAGTGCCGCGGAGGTGTCCACGTCGACCAGGACCGGCAGCACGAAAATCGTTCCGTCGTCGTCCGGTGTGCGCGTCGGGCCGTGCGGCGCCAGCACCCACGTCGGGCCGATCCAGGGCAGCCAGCCGCGCCGGGCGTACAGCCCGCGGGCGCGGGCGGACGAGCTGAGCGCCCCGATCTGGTAGGCGCCCCGCATCACCTGCTCGACACCGTCGAGCAGGGCGTGCACCAGCCCCTGACCCCGGCAATCCTCCCGGACCGCGACACCCTCGACGTAACCGCAACGCAGGGCCGTGTCCCCGTAGAGCAGCCGCCGTTGAACCACGGCGGCATGGGCGATGATCGCGCCGTGCCGCCAGACCAGGGCGTGCATGCCGCCCAGCGCGTGGTCCCAGTCGTGGTCGCTGAAGCCGCCGGCGAACGCGTCGCTGACCATCTCGTGAACGTGCCGCAGAGTGGTGCTGTCGAGATCGGCGGTGTGGACCAGGCGGGCGGTGTGTACCTGGGTGGTCACTATCCCTGTCTACCAGCCTGGGCCGGCGCGGCACTAGGAGAACGGCCCGCCCGCAGGGCTGGAGGCCGTCGCTGCTCCCACGGCCGCCCGGGGCCGCGCCCAGTGCAGCCGCACCCGCTGGCCGGCCCGCACCTGGGCGACCTTGTCCATGTCCTCGTCGATCACCACGCCGACCACCGGGTACCCGCCCGTGACGGGGTGGTCGGGCCCAAGGATGACGGGTAACCCGTTGGGCGGCACCTGAATTGCGCCGCGGGTGGCACCCTCGCTGGGCAGCTGCCGGTCCGGGAAGCAGTACTGCAGCGGGCGGCCCGTCAGCCGCATCCCGACCCGGTCGCTGCGATCCGATGCCACCCAGTCGGTGTGCACCAGAAGGTCGGGATCGACGAACCAGTCGTCGCGCGGCCCCGGCACCACCGACAGCTCGACCACGTCGCTCGTGATCGAGGCCACCGGCGCTTGGTCGATCTCGGGGTAGTCGGTGGTGTGCTCGCCGATGGGCAGTTGGTCGCCGGCGTGCAGCGGCGACGGGCCGATCGCGGACATCACGTCGTAGCTGCGCGAGCCCAGCACCGGTTCCACGCAGATGCCGCCGCGCACCGCCAGGTAGGTCCGCAGCCCGGCCCGGGGAGTGCCGAGCGAGATCACCTCGCCGTCGTGGACGTGATGAATGCTGTTGGTGCCGAACTTGATTCCGTTGACCGTCGGGTCGGTGTCGGCCCCGGTCACCGCGATGTCGACGTCGCCGCCGCGCACGCGCGCGCAGAACCCGCCGAACGTCACCTCAACGGTGGCGCGGTCGTCGGGATTGGCGACCAGCCGGTTGGCCAGCTTGTGCGAACCCCGGTCGGCGGCGCCGGACCGCCCGACGCCGAGGTCGGACTGTCCGATCCGGCCGAGGTCCTGGATGACGGCGAGCGGTCCGGTGCGCAGGATTTCCAGGGTGATCATGGCGTCCTCCTTGCGTTACGCGGCGCGGAACTGGACCCACGTGCCCCGCGTCAGTAGCGCGGGGTTGGGTCGGTCGAGGTCCCATAGCGCCGCATCGGTGTGGCCGATGAGCTGCCAGCCGCCGGGGGATTGGCGCGGGTACACGGCGCTGAATTCGCCCGCCAGCGCGACCGACCCGGCCGGCACCGAGGTCCGCGGCTCGGCGCGGCGCGGCACCCGCAGCCGGGGATCGCCGTCGACGAGGTACGCGAAACCCGGTGCGAATCCACTGAATCCGACGCGCCACAGGGTGGAGGTGTGGGCGTGCACGACTTGCGCAGTGGTCAGTCCGGTGTGGTTGGCGACCTCGGCGAGGTCGGGGCCGTCGTAGACGACGTCGATCACCACGTCGGCGCGGCGCTCCGCGGAGACCCGCCCTATGAAGGGATCGGGATTGACGCGCATCTTGCGCAGCCGCTGCCGGACGACTCCCTGGTATCGCGGGCCGGCGAGCTTCACCAGCACCGTGCGGGCGGCCGGAACGACGTCGAGTACGCCGGGCAACCCCGCGGCGCGCAGCTCGGTCGCCCACCCCAGTACCTCGGCGGTACTGCCACATTGCACCAACAGGGCCTGATCGCCGTAGTCCAGAACGACGTTGCCGACCAGCTCCGGGGCTAGGGCCTCAGGCACATCCGTCACGCTCATTACTCGACAGTAACTTGGGATCGGCGCAGGCGGGAGGGGCTGGCGCCGGAATTTCGAACACTGCCAGAGCTGCCTTAGCAAACGCTCAAACACGCAGGGTCGCAGCGGGTTCTAGCCCAGGACTTTGCCGATTAGCGGCGGCAGTTGGTCGGCGACGAACGGGTAGCTGAGCGCCGACGAGAAGGCGATCGCCCCGGCCTGGTCCTTGGTGGTGAAGACGTGATGGTTCTGTGCGGTCGCCCCGGACGCGGCGATCTCGGGATCGGCCAGCAGGGCCTTCTGGTCGTCCGGACTCTCGGTCGTCCAGATCACCACGTCGGCGGAGTCGAGCACCGTCTTGATCTGATCGCGCGGGATGACGGCGCGGTGATCGTCGCTGCCGAATCCCTTGATGCTGTCGGCGATGACCAGACCCATCTGATTGAGGAAGTCGGTTCGCCACCCCGCGAGGGTGGCCACCACCGTGCCGTGCCAGAGCTTGCCCTGCATCAGCAGTGCCTTCTTGCCCCGCCACTGCGGATTCTTCTGGGCGACGTCGGCGAACTGCTTGCCGACGGCGTCGATCAACGACTTCATCTGGTCGGCCTGGAACACCGCCTGGCCGATCGTGGTGGCCTGCACCTTCCACGGCTCGAAGAACGCGTCGCCGTCGGCCTGGGCGATCGTCGGGGCGATCGTGGACAGCTTCTGATAGGTGTCGGAGTCGAGGCCCGCATTGACGGCCACGATCAGATCCGGTTTCAGGCCGGCGATCTGGTCGACGGGGATCCCGTTGTCCAGGTTCAGCACCGTCGGTTTCGCGCCGCCGAGCTTGGGCTGGGCCCACGGCCACACCGCGGACGGTTGGTCACCGAACCAATTTGTCACCGCGATCGGCACCACGCCGACCGCAAGCAGATCGTCTTGCTCGGTGAACCCGGCGCTGACCACCCGCTTGGGTGGATCCTTGACGACGGTCTGCCCGAACAGGTGGTTGACGGTCACGCCGCCGCCGCCCGCGGTGTTCTGCGCCGGCTTCGGCGACGAGCATGCCGATACGAGTCCCGTCGCTCCGGCGCCCGCGGCGGCCGCCGCAGCCCCGGCGAGCTGTAGGAAGCCCCGCCGATTCCATGCCTGTCGCATCGCGTGAGAGTATCGCGTCCGGACGCCCCACCTGCATCGCCGCGCGGTTTGTCCGCCCGGCCAGACCCGGCGTCCGGCTCAATGACCTTGCCACGGGCTGTAATCGGCGATCAGGTCGTCCTGCGGCGGCCGCTCGGCGGCCGGAACGTGCTGCAGGTTGATCCGGATCCGGTACCAGATCGAGCTCGGCCCGCGCATGCCGTCGACCAGTATGTCGGCCGGCTGCAGCTTGTCGGCCACCGCGGGGTAGCGGGCCCGCCAGGTGTCCAGCGCGGCCATCGCCTCGTCCTTGGTCTTGGTGCGGGCGATCTCGATCAACGGCTTCGACGACTGGCGCCTGCCGTCGGATTGTTTCCCGGAGCCTTTCGGCGCGCGCTCCGGCGGGCCGAGTTCTTCGGCGAGCGCGAGCAGCCGGTCGAGCTCGCCGGGCGCGTCGTCCATGCCGGCCCACGGGTCGCCGACTTCGGCGAACCGGCCGGGCACGGTCGCGATCGTGAATGCCTCCGGCCGGCAGCCGGCGACCTCGTCCCAGTGCAGCGGCGTCGACACCCGGGCGTCCGGAGTGGCCCGCACCGAGTAGGCCGACGCGACCGTGCGGTCCTTGGCGTTCTGGTTGAAGTCCACGAACACGCCCTCGCGCTCTTCCTTCCACCAGCGGCTGGTCGCCGCCTCGGGAGCCCGGCGCTCGATCTCGCGGGCAACGGTCTGCGCGGCGAGCCGCACCTGGCGGAACTCCCAGCGCGGGGTGATCCGCGCGTAGACGTGAAAGCCGCGCGAGCCCGACGTCTTCGGCCACGCGACCAGGCCGTAGTCCTCCAGCACCTCGCGGGCCACCAGCGCGACGTCGACGATCCGCTGCCAACTGACCCCGGGCATCGGGTCCAGGTCGACGCGCAGTTCGTCGGGGTGATCGAGGTCGCCGGCCAGCACCGGATGCGGGTTGAGGTCCACGCAACCGAGGTTGATGACCCAGGCCAGCCCCGCGGCGTCGTGGATGACGGCTTCGGCGGCGGAAGTGCCACGCGCGTAATGCAATTCAGCGACGTCCACGTAGTCCGGCCGGTTGGCGGGCGCCCGCTTCTGGAACACCGCCTCCTGAGCGATGCCCTTGACGAAGCGTTTGAGAATCATCGGCCGGCCGGCCACCCCGCGCAGCGCCCCGTCGGCGACGGACAGGTAGTAGCGAACGAGGTCGAGCTTGGTGTGCGGACCCGAGCCGCCGTGGGGCTCGAACACGACCTTGTCGGGATGGGTGACGGTGACCTCGTGCCCGGATACGTCGATTGACACCGGTCCCGCCATGGGTATGCATGGTAATTCGGGAAAACTTTCAGCAACGACTGCGACCTACGTCACATAGGGTGAATCCATGCCTAACTTCATTGACCTGCCCGGTGAGGCAGTGAGCAAAGTGCAGCAGTACCTCGAGCGCGGCTCGGCCGAACTGCACTACGTTCGCAAGATCTTCGAGGCGGGTGCATTCCGGATCGAGCCGCCGCAGAACGTCGCCGGGATGGCCGCCGACATCTACAAGTGGGGCGAGTTCGGCATGCTGCCGTCGCTCAATGCCAGACGCCATCCCGACCGGGCTGCCTGCATCGATGAGGACGGCGAATTCAGTTATCGGGAGCTCGACGAGGCCTCCCACGCGGTCGCCAACGGCCTGATCGACCTGGGGGTGCACGCGGGCGACGGGGTCGCCATCCTGGCGCGCAACCACCGCTGGTTCCTGATCGCCAACTACGGCGCCGCCCGGGTCGGGGCCCGCATCATCCTGCTCAACAGCGAGTTCTCCGGCCCGCAGATCAAGGAGGTGTCGGAGCGCGAGGGCGCCAAGGTCATCATCTACGACGACGAGTACACCGAGGCCGTCGGCAAGGCTGAGCCTGAGCTAGGCAAGCTGCGCGCGCTGGGAACCAACCCGGACAGCGACAAGCCGTCGGGCAGCAAGGACGACACGCTGGCCGACCTGATCGAGCGCAGCAGCTCCGAACCCGCGCCCAAGGCCGCCAAGCATGCGTCGATCATCATCCTGACCAGCGGGACCACCGGCACGCCGAAGGGGGCCAACCGCAGCACCCCGCCGACGCTGGCGCCGGTCGGCGGCATCCTGTCGCACGTCCCATTCAAGGCCAACGAGATCACCTCGCTGCCCGCACCGATGTTCCACGCGCTGGGCTACTTGCATGGCACCATCGCGATGTTCCTCGGGTCGACGCTGGTGCTGCGGCGCAAGTTCAAGCCGCCGCTGGTGCTCGAAGACATCGCCAAGCACAAGGTGACGGCGATGGTGGTGGTGCCGGTGATGCTGTCGCGCATCCTCGACGCGATCGAGAAGATGGACGAAAAGCCCGACCTCTCCAGCCTGAAGATCGTGTTCGTCTCCGGGTCGCAGCTGGGCGCCGAGCTGGCCACCCGTGCGCTCAAGGACATGGGTCCGGTGATCTACAACATGTACGGGTCTACCGAGATCGCGTTCGCCACCATCGCCGGGCCGAAGGATCTGGAGAAGAACGCGTCGACGGTCGGGCCGGTCGTCAAGGGCGTCAAGGTCAAGATCCTCGACGACAACGGCAACGAGCTGCCGCAGGGCGACGTCGGGCGGATCTTCGTCGGCAACGCCTTCCCGTTCGAGGGCTACACCGGCGGCGGCCACAAGCAGATCATCGACGGCCTGATGTCGTCCGGGGACGTCGGCTACTTCGACGAGGACGGCCTGCTCTACGTCAGCGGCCGCGACGACGAGATGATCGTCTCGGGCGGCGAGAACGTGTTCCCGGCCGAGGTCGAGGACCTGATCAGCGGGCACGAAGCCGTGGTGGAGGCCACCGCGATCGGCGTCGAGGACAAGGAGTACGGCCATCGGCTGCGCGCCTTCGTCGTCAAGAAGGAGGGCGCCGACGTCGACGAGGACACCATCAAGGGATACGTGCGCGACCACCTGGCCCGCTACAAGGTGCCCCGCGAGGTGATCTTCCTCGACGAACTGCCGCGCAACCCCACCGGCAAGATCCTCAAGCGCGAGCTGCGCGAGATGGAGGTCGACTGACTCCGCTGGTCTAGCGCCGGTCCTGAATGGCCCGGATGATCTGGTCGGCGAGCTTGGGATCGGCGAGCACCTGGTCGATCAGCGCGGTGAGTACCTCTTGGCCCGTCACTCGCGCCACCCCGAGGCGATCGGCCGCTTCCCGCTGCCAGATGTCGAGGGCGCGGTGCGTGGCAGCGGGCAGGTCGACGGTGCGCCGCGTCCGTTGAATGCGGGCCGGCTGGTCGCCGGCGGACCGGTCGCTCGAGCGGGATTCTTCGGATCGTCGTGACGAGCGCTGGGCGCTGGGCTGCCGAAAACCGGAGAGGCGCTCCGTCGGGGCGGCGTCTCCCGGCGGCGTCGCGCCGGACATGTTGGCGCGGAAGGATCCGCCGCCGGATCCGCCCTGGCCTGGGTTGAAGCTCACTGCGGCGACCTTCCCTCCGTGGGGTGCCAATCAGTAGATCAGTACTTACGCGTGCCGTGCTTCCGATTGTCTCACCGACGCCAGCGTAAGTCGTGCCGCCGAGCCGCGGGTGTTCCCGGGCGGGCGCGTTTGCGTCCGTCGGCTTCGGGAACCCCGCGGGCCGCCGCACCAGGTAATTTGTGCGGAAATGCTAGAACTTTGCTATGTCCATTTTCGATGATGCGGTTGGATCCGCCATGATGATTTAAAAAGCCACTTGATAATCCGCCGCAGAACGGCTCGTGGTTGTCATTATATGCATTTCAATAAATCCGCAAAACAGTATCTACTGATCTCCGCTTCATCGCATCTCAGTACGTCAGTAAATGGCGGTTGAACTGGTATTATGTCGATCTGCGGAAGTACTGAACTCAGTATTGGCCAATTATAGGAATGGTGTACATTATCGGCCGATCCGCCATTCTTAATTACTGAATCAGATCGGCTCCTTAAGCGCCAGCTGTGAATATCAATTCGTAGCCGTAAATTGCGCAATTGCTATTGTTTGCCTAGAAATTTATGCGTAGCGTTCGGAGGTGTCGTAACAAGCTCTCGGAAGGAGCCCCCTCATGATGCTGTCACTGCGAACGATCCGCGGCGCGGCTGTTGGCACCGTAGGTGCCGCGGCGGTCGCCGGAGCCATGCTGTTCGGCGGTACGCCCGCCGCTAACGCCGCCCCCGCGCCTGCGCCCTCAACAAGCTTCGCAACATTCGGTCCGCAGGGACCCGCCGATATCCCGGCCTGGGGGGCACGGCGGCTTCGGCCGCGGTGGCGGCGGTTGGGGCCACGGGGGCTGGGGTCACGGCGGTTGGGGCCACGGCGGTTGGGGCCACGGCTTCGGCTGGGGCCACCGCGGCTGGAACCCCTGGTGGTGACCCGATAGATAGCCTGCGTGGGTCCACCTTCGCTCCTGCCTGAGTCACCGGTCGGCGGGCCCACGTTGTCGGGGGATTCGTGCCGGCCTGGCAATAGCCAGGTCGGCATGGATCGTTTAGGGGCGCTTTAGGGGTCGCGAGGCAGGCCGAGCAGTCGCTCGGCGATGATGTTGAGCTGCACCTCCGACGTGCCGCCGTAGATCGTGGTGGCGCGGCTGGCCAGCAGGTACTCACCCCACATGCCCGGCGGCTGATCGCCGTCGCCGATCGCCGCGTCGGTGCCGAACGACGACACCGCGAACTCGGCGTAGCCCTGCCCGGTCCGCATCGACAGCAGCTTGGAGATCGCCGCCGACGGCATGGCGTCGCCGCCGGCCAGCGTCAGCAGCGTCGAGCGCAGGTTCAGCACCTTGGCCGCGTGGCCCTCGGCGATGAGTTGCCCGGCCCGCTGCTGGGCGACCTGGTCGAATTGTCCGTCGCGGACGAACTCGACAAACTGCGGCAGCGTCGCCAGGAAGTTCGCGTCGCTGCTGCCGATCGAGACCCGCTCGGCCGTCAGCGTGTTGCGGCTGACCTCCCAGCCGCGGTTCACCTCGCCCAGCACGCACTCGTCGGGCACGAACACGTCGTCGATGTAGACGGTGTTGAACATCGCGTTGCCGGTGAGCTCGCGCAGCGGCTTGACGTCCACGCCCTCGCTCTTCATGTCCAGCAGGAAGTACGTGATGCCGTTGTGCTTCGGCGCCGACGGATCCGTCCGGGCCAGCAGCGCGCCGTATTGCGAGTACTGCGCGGCGGTGGTCCAGATCTTCTGGCCGGTGACGCGCCAGCCGCCGTCGGCCCGGGTTGCCTTCGTAGTCAGTCCCGCCAGGTCCGATCCGGCGCCCGGCTCGGAGAACAACTGGCACCAGACCATCTCGCCGCGGAACGTGGGCGGCAGGAACCGTTGCTTCTGCTCCTCGGTTCCGAACGCGACGATCGACGGGATGATCCACGCCGCGATGCCCACCTGCGGTCGCTTGACCCGGCCGGTGGTGAACTCCTGGGCGATGAGCACCTGCTCGATCGGGCTGGACGCCCGGCCCCACGGCGCGGGCAGGTAGGGCAGCACCCAGCCGCCCTCGGCGAGGGCGACGGTGCGTTCCCCGCGTTCCATCGCCTTGAACGCGGCCACCTCGTCGCGGATCTCGGTGCGCAGCTTCTCCGTCTCGGGATCCAGGTCGATGTCGACCGGACGCATCCCGGTGGTGGTCGCGGTGTCGACGACCTTCTGCGGGTACTCCGTGCGGCGACCGAAGCAGGCGGCCACCATCAGCGCGCGGCGGTAGTAGACGCCTGCGTCGTGCTCCCAGGTGAAGCCGATACCGCCGTGCACCTGGATGCAGTCCTGCGTGCACCGCTGGGCGGCCGCCGGCGCCAGCGTCGCCGCCACGGCGGCCGCGAATTCGACCGCCGAAGCCTCGATGTCCCAATCGTTTTGGCTCGCTTCGTCGATCGCGCGGGCGGCATCCCACACCGCGGCGGTGGCCCGTTCGGTGTCGGCCATCATCTCCGCGCACTTGTGCTTGATGGCCTGGAACTGGCCGATCGGCCTGCCGAACTGTTCGCGGATCTTGGCGTATTGCGACGCCGTGTCGGTTGCCCAGCGCGCCACCCCGACCGCCTCGGCGGACAGCAGTGTCGACATCAGCGCGTACGCGGTGGCCATGGTCAGGTTGCTCAGCGCGTCGTCGTCGCCGACCTCGACGGCGTCGGCCCGCACGTGCGCGATCGGGCGCAACGGGTCCAGGCTCTTCACCGGCTCGATCTCGAGCTGGTCGGCGCGCAGCACCACCCACTCGTCGCGGCTCTCGATCGCCACCGGGAGCACCAAGATCGAGGCCTGTGCGGCCGCGGGCACCGCGCGGACCTCGCCGCGGATCACCAGCGCGTCGCCCTGCCTGGTGGCGGTCAGCCCGGAATCCAGTGCGTAGGTGGCGATGGCCGCGCCCGATGCCAGCTCGGCCAGCACCTTGGCCTGCGGGTCGTGCGCGGCGATCAGCGCACTGGCGATCGCCGACGGCACGAACGGCCCGGGCACCGCGCCGTAGCCGAACTCGGCCAGCACGATGGCGAGCTCGAGGATGCCGAAGCCCTGTCCGCCGACGGACTCCGCCAGGTGCACGCCCGGCAGGCCCTGCTCGGCGGCCGCCTGCCAGTACGGCGGCGGGTTCTCGAGCGGCGTCTCCATGGCCGCGTGCAGTACCTCCGACGGCGCAACTCGCGCCACCAGGGACCGCACCGATTCGGCCAGGTCTCGATGCTCAGGATTTATCGCGATCGGCACTGGTCGCCTTCCCATTCTTTCGGGGTTCGTTTCGGCCAAGCACCCCTCAATCTAATAACCGGTCGGTTGGTTGACCACATTGGCCAGGGGCTCCCCGTCGTGTAGTCGGCGGCAGTTGGCGACGGCCTCGGTCAGATACCGCCGCATCGTGTCGGCGGTGTACCAGGTGACGTGCGGTGTCAGCACGACGTTGTCCAGCGAAAGCAGCGCATTGTCCGGCGCGACCGGCTCGGCCTCGAAGACGTCGAGCCCCGCGGCGGCCAGTCGCCCGTCGCGCAGCGCTTCGACGAGCGCCGCCTCGTCGACGACCGCACCGCGCGAGGTGTTGACGAGTACCGCGCTGGGCTTCATCCGCGCGATCGCGTCCCGGTTGAGCAGATGATGGGTCCGGTCCGTCAGCGGCAGGTGCAGCGAAACGATGTCGCTCGCGGACAGCAGGTCGGGCAGCGGCCGCCAGCCCGGCCGCCCGTCATCGCGCGTGCTGGTGTGCACGACGTCGGCACCCATTGCGCCGACGATGGCGGCGACACGTTTGGCGATGTTGCCGTAGCCGACCAGGCCGACGGTGCAACTGCCGAGATCGCGGACCGTTTCACCCAGCGCAGGATCCGTTGGCCAGCCGCGGCCCTGGCGGGTGGCGCGGTCGAGGGCCGGCAGCGTGCGCAGGGCGGCCAGCATCAACAGCACGGTGCCTTCGGCCACCGACGGCGCGTTGGCGCCCGGCATGTTGGCGACCGCGATGCCGCGCTGTGTCGCGGTTGCCACGTCGATGGTGTTCACCCCGGCGCCCAGTTTTTGGACCAGCCGCAGCCGCGTCCCGCGATCCAGGTCGTCGGCCGACAGCGGCCGCAGCACGTGCCAGAGCACCTCGGCCTCGGGTAACTCGCGGTAGAACGCCGTGTCGTCGTCCTCGGCGCACCAGCGGATGTCAAGCCAATCCGCTTCGGCGGCAAGAAAATCCGTAACTTTCTGGCCGGGAACGAAGTGGGCGAGAACTCTCAGCGCCACCGCTTGGTGATCCACCTCGCGATGGTATCGGCCTGCTCGGTGCGCGCGCCCGGGGTGGTGAAGTAGTGGTCGGTGTCGATCGAGGTCTGCGATTTGTCGGTGCTGGCGAGGACGTCATAGATGCGTTCGGCGTCCGACGGAAAGACTCCGGTGTCGGCCTCGGCGTTGATCACCAGGGCGGGTGAGGTGATGCGGCCCAGGTGCGGCTCGGCCCGGGTCTGCGCGACGCGCAGGCTCCACATGTTCAGCCAGCTGCGCAGCGTGCATGCCGCGGCGATGCCATGCGCCGAGCGATTCGCCTGCAGCGGCACGCCCGCGTAGCACTGGTTGGGCGGTCGCTTGCTCGGCTCGATGTTCGGATCCACCATGCGGGGGTCCGCCCAGGTGCGCATCACGGTGAACGGGCGATCCGAAAAGCCGTGAGCACGAACGCGTTTGAGTTCCTTCTCGACCCAGTCGGTGATGGCGTGGTTGCGCGCGACCTGCGCCTCGCGGTAGCGGGCGAGGAACTCCGGCGAGTACGGCGGCCCGTTGTCGTCTGTGAACAGATCGAGCTCGGGATCGGTGGCGACCGGATCGTTTTCGTCGACGACTGCGGCGTCCATCCACGCCGTGAGTACCTCTGGGCGCCCCGGGTGGGCCGCGGTCGCGACGTAGCCGTCGGCGGGCGGCAACTCGGTCAGGCCGGCGGCCGGGCGCATCCCGTCAATCGGGGCCACGTTTGGATCCACCGCCTGCGACTGGTAGGCGGCCATCAACGAGCCCCCACCGGAATTACCCAGCAGCACAACGGCTTCAATCCCCTGAACCTCCCGCAGCCAGCGCACTCCGACGCCGATGTCGACCAGTGCGTGGTCGAGCAGGAAGTTCGTCTCGAAGCCGCGGAACCTGGTGTTCCAGCCCAGAAAACCGATGCCGCGGATGGCCATGTAGTCGGCGAGATAGTGCTCGGAGAAGTCGATCTGATAGTGCGTGGCGATCATCGCGACCTTCGGCTTGCGCCCCACCCCGCGGTGATAGAGACCTTGGCATGGATGCCCGCCCGCACCGGCGCGTCCCGCCGTTCGGGACGGCAGCCCGACGAACTCACGGATGACTCCTGCGGTACCCCCACGACCGGGCAAATCAACAACCCCCCTGCGAATAGATGGCGCGGTAATAGATGTTGGCGAGGGTCTGGATGCACGCGTCGTCGTCCGGTTCGCCCGAACGCGCGCCGCTGAGCTGGGTGTAGCAGAAGTGATTGAGCATCGCCACGATGGCCTCGGCGATCAGCCGGGGGTCGTCGCCGGCGCAGTGGCCCTGCGCCTGCGCGCGTCGGACCGACTCCGCGATGAAAGAGATTGCCATCTCGCAAGTCTCGGCCCAGAACTGCGCGAAGTCGTCGTTGATCATCGCCAGCTGAGACACACTGATCGCCTCGGCGAGCCGGTTGCGATACGTGTGCCAGTGCGCGGCGGCAAATCGGTGTGCGCGCTCCCTATTGGACAGGCCGTGCTGGGTCACGGCGAGCGCGCGCTGGTTCGCCTCGTCGCGGAAGCGCAGTGCCCACTCGCGGACCATCGCTTCCTTGGAGTCGTAGTAGTTGTAGAACGACGCCGCCGAGCGCCCGGCTTCCACGGCGATGTCGGCGATCGTGGTGGCCAGGATCCCCTTGCGCGCGACGACCGTTCGAGCTGCGGCGTCGATGGTGGCCTGCGTCTGCCTGCCGCGGTGCGTCGGAAATTCGGCCGGGCGGCCGGGGCGACCACCGGACTGCGCCGCGATCGACACGTGCCACACCTCCCCTGGAGCCAAACTGAACCTGATGTTAGATTCAGATTTTGATCTTGGCCAGGGCGTCGTTCCGGTATCGAGGGGAGCCGCAACATGATCAGGCCGCAGAACACCAACACCGAATTCGAACTCGGCGGGATCAACCACGTCGCGCTGGTGTGCTCCGACATGGAGCGCACCGTGCACTTTTACCGCGACATCCTCGGCATGCCGTTGATCAAATCGCTCGATCTGCCCGGCGGGGCGGGGCAGCACTTCTTCTTCGACGCCGGCAACGGCGACTGCGTCGCGTTTTTCTGGTTCGCCGATGCGCCCGACCGGGTGCCGGGCATCTCATCGCCGGGGGCCATCCCGGGCATCGGCGACATCACCAGCGCCGTCAGCACGATGAACCACCTGGCCTTCCATGTCCCCCCCGAGAAGTTCGACGCGTACCGCCAGCGGCTCAAGGACAAGGGCGTGCGGGTGGGCCCGGTGCTCAATCACGACGAGAGCGAGTTCCAGGTCTCGGCGACGGTGCATCCCGGGGTGTACGTGCGTTCGTTCTATTTTCAGGATCCCGACGGCGTCACCCTGGAATTCGCTTGCTGGGTCAAGGAATTCGCCGAGGGTGACGCCCAGGCCGTCCCGAAGACCGCATCGGACCGGAGGCCCCGCGCCCAGGTCGTAGGCTAAACGGAAAAACCATGCCTACCCGGGGGTGCGCGACGATGACCGACGGGCTGTTGACCGACGAGCAGATCGCGGCGTTGACGCCAGAGCAGCGACGGGAATTGATCACCCGGCTCGAGCAACCGCTGAGTGACGTCGTCGACCTGGCATTCCTGGCCCGCGTGCGTCGCATCCGAGTGAGCCTGACGGCCGGCGGCTCACTGGTGATGTTGCCCTGGGTGGGGTATCTCTCGACGACGCTGCCGCAGAACTACGTCGTGCACAACTGGCCCCTCACCTGGGTGGGCTTCGACGTGCTGTTGATGGCGTTCATGGTGGCGACGGCGGTGCTCGGCTACCTGCGTCGTCAACTGTTGATTCCGGCGGCGTTCACCACCGGGGTGCTGGTGATCTGCGACGCGTGGTTCGACATCATGACCGCCGGCCCCAGGGATTTCTGGCTGTCGGTCCTCACCGCTCTGCTGATCGAGGTGCCCCTGGGGGCCTTCATGATCATCAGCGGGCTGCGACTCATCCGCCTGACGATGGAGCGTTTCTGGCTGCTGGATCGCGGGATGCGGCTGTGGGATCTGCCGCTGTTGCCTTGAGGCCGTACAGGTTTGGATGGCCAACCTGATCCAGCAGGGTCGCCAATTGATCGATCAACTGATCGGGCTCGAGGCGGATGTCGCCGGCCAGCCAGGCGCTGATCATCTGCCCGACGCCGCCGACGGCGAAGTGCGCGCCTGCTTTCATGCGGTCGTTTGCCTGCATCCGCAGCGCCTCGCCGGCGTGCTGGCCCAGCAGCATGGCGAACAATGCGCCGGATTCGGCGCGCTTGCGCACGATCACGGCATCGGCCAGTTGGGTGCTGAACAACAGGCGCCCGACGCGGGCATCGTCGGCGATGGTCCGCACTATGTTGGCCATGCCGGCGCGGGCCTGCTCGTGCGGCGGAGCCGCCGCCACCGCGGCCTGGGTGGTGATCGCCAGGGCCGCCACCACCCAGTCGAAGACGGCCCCGACGAATTCGTCCTTGTCGCTGAAGCCCTCGTAGAAGTAGCGCGGGGTCAGCCCGGCACGGCTACAGACGGCGCGAACCGTCAACGCGGAGGCGTCGTGCTGGTCGGTTCCCAATAGGTCCAGGCCGGCGTCCAGCAGGCGGCCGCGGCGCTCGGCCACCCGCTTGGCCGCGTCGACGCCACGGTACGGGCGCTCGCTCGGATTCTCGGCCATGGCCACCATCTTGACACCAGAGCAACGCCCCGGCAATATCAGGAAACAATCGTTATCACATTTAGGATCGAGTGCCCGGGAGGCCGTTGGATGGCAATTCGAGAAACGATCCGTACGCCCATCCCGCACGTCGAACGCCCGATCCTCGACCCAGCCCGCCCGACCTCGGGCAGGCGGCGACGGTCGCTGGGCATCGACGAGGGGATGATGGGTATCGCGCTGTTGGCCGGCCCGGCCAACGTGATCATGCAGTTGGCGCGCCCCGGGGTCGGTTATGGCGTGATGGAGAGTCGCGTCGACAGCGGCCGGGTGGACCTGCACCCGATCAAACGGGCCCGCACCACGTTCACCTACCTGGCGGTGGCTAGCGCCGGCAGCGACGCGCAAAAGGACGCTTTCCGCCGCGCGGTGAACCGCGCGCACGCGCAGGTCTACTCCACCCCGGAAAGTCCGGTGCAGTACAACGCATTTGATGTCGACCTGCAATTGTGGGTCGGGGCGTGCCTGTACAAGGGCGGGGTCGACATCTATCGCATGTTCGTCGGCGAGCTGAATGGCGAGGACGCCGAACGGCACTACCGCGAGGGCGTGGCGCTGGGCACGACGTTGCAGGTGCCGCCGGAAATGTGGCCGGCCGATCGCGCGGCCTTCGACAGGTATTGGCAGGAGTCGCTGGCCAAGGTGCACATCGACGATACGGTCCGCGACTACCTGTTTCCGATCGCCGCCGGACGCGTGCGTGGGGTGAAGCTGCCGCGCCGGGTGCAGGATCGGCTGGACAGTTTCAACCTGCTGATCACCACCGGCTTTCTGCCGCAGCAGTTCCGCAATGCGATGCGGTTGCCGTGGGATGCGGCCAGCCAACGGCGGTTCGATCGGCTGATCGCGGTCCTGCGCACGGTCAACCGGCTGCTGCCGCGATTCGTCCGGCGGTTCCCCTTCAACGTGCTGCTCTGGGACGTCGATCGCCGAATCAGGACGGGACGGCCGCTGGTCTAACTGTACTGACCTGAGAGGTTAGGTACGCGGCTAGCGGGTGGTTGACCTTTGAGTGCCGTGTGGCCGCGGTGATGATTGTAGATGTGTAGCCAGGTGGTGAATTGCTCACAGCGTTCGGCATCGGTGCGGTAGAGCCGGGCGTAGGCCCACTCGTCGGCCAGTGTGCGGTGAAATCTCTCCACTTTGCCGTTCGTCTGGGGTCGATACGGGCGGGTCCGGCGATGTTCAACGGTGCCCAGCGCATCGCTGAATGCGTGTGATCGATAGCAGGAGCCGTTGTCGGTCAATACTTTTCGTACTGTTATGCCGCGTTCGCTGAACCACGATTGCGCGCGGATCCAAAACGCGGCAGCTGTTTCTTTGCGCTCGTCGGTCAGCAGTTCGCTGTAGACCAGCCGGGAGTACCCGTCGATGGCGGTGTGCAGAAAGTGATAGCCGCGCCGCGGATTGCGGTATTGGGTTGTGATGCCGCCGCTTTTGTCGGCCTGTTTGTTGCGCTTGCCGACGGCTTTGCCCAGCATCCGCCACCCGCCGCCAGCGGGGATCTTGCCGAGCTTTTTGACATCGACATGGACCATTTCGCCGCATTGGGTTGCCTCGATGCGGCGAACGACACGGCCGGTGGGGCGATCTAGCCAACGCAGTTTGGCCAACCCGTAGCGGGCCAGCACGCGGTGCACGGTCGAGGGATGAAGGCCAAGCAAGTAGCCGATTCGCGCAGGCCCCCATCGCCGCGTAACGCGGACCTTGATAATGCGCCGCTCCCTACGAGTGGGTGTGCGATTCGGGCTGCGATGGGGCCGAGAGCTGCGGTCGGCCATGCCGGCCTCCCCAAGTGCGCGATAACGGCCTGCCCAGCGCGCCGCGGTGGTTACCGCGACCTGGAAACGTTCGGCGGCCCGGCGCAGCGGCCAACCGTCCTCGACAACACAACGAGCAAGCCGCAGCCGACCCGTTTCTGACAATGGGGCATTACGGTGGGACACGAAGACCTCCGGTAGTGAGTGCTTTCCTAGACAGCTCGCACTTCACTCGGAGGTCTTCGTCATGTCACCACGCCACGCCGTCACCAACGTCCGTGGTCAGTACATCTAACCCGCACCCGGCGGCGTCCGGGTTGATAATGAAAATCATATTCATTAAGCTGTCTTCGGTCTGGTCCGCCTCCAGCCCGAGGAGTTCTGCGTATGACTGCGCCGATTTGGATGGCCGCACCGCCGGAGGTTCATTCGGCGCTACTGAGCAGCGGCCCCGGGCCGGCCTCGTTGCTGGCCTCGGCGGGGGAGTGGAACACGCTGAGTGCCGAATATGCCTCGGTCGCTGAGGAACTCAGCGCGTTACTGGCCGAGGTGCAGGCCGGGGCGTGGGAGGGCCCGAGTGCGGAGTCGTACGTGGCCGCCCATGTGCCGTACCTGGCGTGGTTGACGAAGGCGAGCGCGGACAGCGCCGCAATGGCCGCCGAGCAAGAGACGGCGGCCGCGGCCTACACCGCCGCGCTGGCCGCCATGCCGACGCTGCCCGAGCTGGCCGCCAACCACGTGGTGCACGGCACCCTGCTGGCCACCAATTTCTTTGGCATCAACACCATTCCGATTGCGGTGAACGAAGCCGACTACGCGCGGATGTGGGTCCAGGCCGCGACCACCATGAGCACCTATCAGGCGGTGTCCAGCGCGGCGGTGGCGTCAACGCCGCAGGCCGATGCGGCGCCGATGATCGTGAAAGCCGACGATGAGGCCACCCCTCCCAACCAGCCCCCCACCGACATCTCCGGCGACAATCCGCTGGGGCTCCCGCAGTGGCTCCGCGACATCTTGAACCAGCTGGGTATCGGAAATAATCTGCTGGCCCATGACCCGACGGTCAACAACATCTTCGACCAGCTCCTCGCGAACTTCCTGCATAACTTCGGGATCAATTGGAATCCCGCTGCGGGGACCGTCAATGGATTCACCTACGACCAGTACACGAACCCAGCCACCCTGATATTTTGGGTTGTCCGCGGCCTCGAAAAGTTCGAGGATTTCCAGCAGTTCTTTGTGTACCTGGGGCAAAATCCGCTCGTCGCGTTCCAGTACCTGGGCAGCCTCATCTTGTTCGACTGGCCGCTTCACATCATCGAAGAGCTTCCCTATCTGCCGGCATTGCTGTCGCCCGAGATCGCCGCGGTGGCTGCGCCCGCGGGGGCGGTGGGCGGCCTTGCGGGTTTGGCCGGGCTGGCCGCAGCCCCTCCGTCGCCGATGGTCGCACCGGTCGCGCCGCCCGCTGCTTTGCCGGGATTGCTGCCGGCGCTCGGATCGACCCCAATCGCTGCGCCGGCCGCGGCCCCGACCTCTGCGCCGGCACCCTCGCCCGCTCCCACGACGAGCACGGTGGCCGGCCCGCCTCCGCCGTCAGGGGCACCGCCGCCTGCGGCCGGTCCCGGTTTCGCGCCTCCGTACCTCGTTGGTCCGGGCCTAGGTCTCGGCTCGGGCATGGGCAGCAGCGCCAGCTCAAGCGCGAAAAGGAAAGCGCCGGAACCGGATAGCGCCGCCGCGGCCGCGGTGACAGCGGCGGGTGAGGCGGCGCGCATGCGGCGACGCCAGCGCGCGCGGCAGCGCGGCCATGGCGACGAATACATGGATATGAACGTTGACGTCGCCCCGGACTGGGGTGGCGGGCCTTCCGACCGGGGCGCCGGGACACTCGGGTTCGCGGGCGCGGTCCGTGGGGAGACGGCCGCCCGGGCCGCCGGCTTGACCACACTGGAATCCGACGAATTCGGCGGCGGCCCGCGGATGCCGATGTTGCCGGGCAGCTGGAAACCCGACGGTGACTCCGAAGACGTTGCCTCCCAACATCTTCAGGACGGGGGCTAAGGATGAAGCCCGCCATTCACCCCGACTACCATCCGGTCGTGTTCCAGGACGCCACCACCGGCGCGGCGTTTCTGACCCGGTCGACCATCACCAGTTCGCGCTCCATCGAGTGGTGGACGCCCGAAGGTGTGCGGACCTATCCGCTCGTCGTCGTCGAGGTCACCTCGGATTCGCACCCGTTCTGGACCGGGGGACGCCGGATCGTCGACACCGCGGGGCAAGTGGAGAAGTTCCATCGCCGCTACGGGAGTCGGCCCGCGAACGATTAGACCCTGAACGGGAGTGAGAGCGGTCGCCGCACATGGCTGCTGTCGGCCCAGACGATCCCGGCTTCGTCGACCTCGAAATCTGGGCAGTGGGCAAGCAATTCCGACAGCGCGACGCGGGATTGCATCCGGGCGGCGACCGCGCCCAAGCAACGGTTGGCACCATGGCTGAACGTCAGGATGTTGGCCGGCTGCCGCTCCACGTCCAACTCGCCGGCGGTGGGGCCATATTGGCGTTCGTCGCGATTGGCCGAGCCGTAGAGCAGCAGGACCTGACTGCCTTCGGGAATCGTGGTGTCTCGGATCGTGACGTCGCGCGTCGCGATGCGGCCCTTGAGTTGCACCGGGGACGTCAGTCGGAGGAACTCGTCGATGGAAGCCGGTATCAGCTGCGGATTTTCGGCCAACAGATGGCGTTGGTCGGGACGCTGGTGTAACAGCTGGACCGTGCCGCCCAGCATGCCCGTCGTCGTGTCGATGCCGCTCGCCACCATCGCGAACACGAACGCGAGTACCGACAGCATGCCGGCGATATCGTGCTCGCCGGTCATCCCCACCGCGACCAGGTGCGAGACGACGTCGTCTCCAGGCACGCGGCGGCGCAGCCTGATCAGCTCCGTGAAGTACGCCATCATCCACGCGAATGCGTGACCGACGGTGTCTGATAGGCCGGCCAGGCCGCCCTCGGCGAGGTTGGCGGCGATGATTTCCCGCGTCCACCCGTCGAAGTGAACCCGGTCGTCCTCCGGCACACCCAGATAGTGCGCGACGACCATGGTGGGCAACGGTGTGAAGAGTTCCGCGACGATATCCCCGCCGCCCTCGGCGAGCAGGCCCTCGATGCGTTGCACCACAAACTCGCGGACTACGGGTTCCAGGGTCTCGACCTGCCGGGGCGTGAAGCCGCGAGCGATGAGCTTACGAAACTCGTTCCCCGCCGCGGAATCTCGCATCGCCCGCGACGAATCCTCCGGCAGCCCGAGAAGTTCCAGCTCGCCATAAGTCGCCGCGGCGTCCACTCCCGCCGAAAACCTCTCGTGGTCCGCCGCGGCGGACCAGATGTCGGCATGCCGGGACAGCACGAACCGGCGAGCGGAGTTCCCTTCGCGTGTGTCCTCGGACGCCAGCTCCTGATGGACCGGGTCGTGGTCGCGCAGCGCGCGGTACATCGGCCACGGGTCCCGCCATGTCTCCGCCGTTGCGTGACGAAACGTCGCGGTCACGTGTCACACCTCCAAGCCCTGCCGGGCGAATCGCGGCATGACTTCCCCGGCGAACAATTCGAGTGAGCTGTCGAGTAACTGCGCGGGCAGATAGCCGAAGAACGAGGAAAGCAGGTTGATGCGGCCGAGCCCGTAGCGATCCCGAAGCTCGGCGATCCGCGAGGCTACCGTGTCCGGCCCGCCGACGATCGCAGTCTCGCGGTAGAACCGCTCGGGCTCGAGGTCTTCCTCCGTAGTGATCAGGTCGCCTTTGCGGGTCAGGCCGATCCTGCGCAGACGGTCTGCCAGCTGGCACACGACAGACCAAACATCCTCTCGCGCTTGGCGATCGGATTCAGCGACGTAGCAGAATCGCCCGACCGGTACCGCGCCAACGTCGCCGCCCCGCTCGGCGAAGGTGGCCAGGCTCCGGTGCAACGACGCTGGCGCCTGAATGCCGTGCGCGATGATCGGGTAGCCGCGCTCGGCGGCCCACGTCAGGGTCTGCCGGCTATATGCGCCAACGTAGATGGGCGGGTGCGGTTGTTGCACCGTGATCGGCGACATCGTGTACGAGACACCCCCCACCTCGATCGCTGACCCCGACCAATACGCGAGGATCTGGTCAAGGCATTGCCGCAGCCCGGGGTCGCGTTCTTCGTCGTAACCGAACGGAATGCGGTAGCGCTCGCCGTTCGCCCTGGACACACCGAAATTCACCCGCCCCGCCGACAGCACGTCAAGTGTGGCGATCTCCTCGGCAAGCCGCAGCGGGTGATGCAACGGAACCAGCAGTACCGAAAACCCCAGGCGCAGTGTGGTTGTCGCGGCGGCCACCGCGGCGGCAAGCACGATGGGTGACAGCACGGGTCGCACGCGCGAACCGTTCGGCTGGTTGAAGTGTTCTTCGTTGAACCACACGGACTCGAAACCGAGCCGTTCGACACGACGCGCGTGTCCGACGATTGCGTCCGCGCCATGGGCCTCCAGCCCGCCGAGGGTGCCCGAAAGCCCGAATCGCATTGCGGGCGAATCGCGATCGCTAGGCGTCTTCTCGCCCTTCCCAGGTGTGGGGCATCATCGGGAGGGTCGGGCCGCCGCCGTACGCGTCACCGTTGATCGTGGTGAGCCCCGCCGCCGTGGCGGCGGGTTCGAGGTGCGCGGTCCCCGGGAAGCCGAGGGCGCCCGCACCTTGATCCGAAGCCGTCACCAATTCTGGCTCCAGGTCCATGTACTCATAGCCGCGGCCTAGTTCCTTCACTTTCGTGCGGCGGCGACGCACCCGTGCGGGTTCTCGCGTGCCGGCCGGGGCGGGGAGCGCGGGCGCCTTGCTGCCGCTACGGTAAAGCGGCTCATCCGTTTTGACCCGATCCTTGGCCCGCAACCCCATCGCCAAGTTACCCATCATGTAGCCGAAGCCCTCGGCGCCCGGTGAAATCGCCGGCGGCGGCGCGGGGGCCGGCGGAGCTGGCGGTGCCGTGATAGCGGGAACCGCAGACGGCACGGTCGCCGGTGTGGCGGCCGGCATGGACACCGGACTCGGGGCTGCGCTCAACACAGGCGCGAGCGCGATCGGCGGCACGGCCGGCGCCAGCGCCGGAACGATGGCGGGTAGAGCGGCGGCGTGCTGGGCAAGGGCTGCCAGCCCCGCGAACCCCGTGAGGCCCACCGTGGACAGGGGCGCGAACACGGGGAGCAACGGTATGAGGTACTGCGGCTCGAGGGCGAGATAGTTGACGACCGCCAGTATGTTGCCGATTCGCATGATGACGTACGAAAACAAGACCGCGATGGTGTTGAGGGAAAATATCTGGGAGAGATTCCCGTGCGCGATGGCCTGTAGGTCGGCCGGGAGCAGGTAGGTCGTCGTGTACCAGAAGTAGAAAAGCTGTTGTCCCACTTCCTGTCCCAGTGTCTCTCCCGGGTGGATCGTGAACTCGCCGGCGGTGATGTTGAGATCGTTCAAGATATTTGACAGAAAGCTGCCGCTGAGCGTTGGGTACTGACCCGGATTCACTGGGAGCGGCACTTTCGTCGGCGGAGTGTAGCCCAGCCACTTGAGGAGTTCCTGCAACCAGGACGGCAATGGCGGTGGTGCGCCGGTCGTCTTGGCGGCCACAGCGGTTGTCGCGTCGGCCTTTTCTATTTGGGGTGCGGGCGTGGCTTCCGGCGCCGCGGCCACTGCGGCCGTGGCGACGGCCTGGTAGGTGGTCATCGTGGTAGCCGCCTGCACCCACATCCGCGCGTAGTCGGCCTCGTAGACCGCGATCGGGATGGTGTTCACGCCAAAGAAATTCGTCGCCAGTAACGCCGCGTGGGTGACGTGGTTGGCGGCCAGCTCGCCCAACGTCGGCATGACGGCCAACGCCGCGGTGTAGGCCGTCGCCGCGGCCACATGCCGAGCGGCGAGCTCGGTGCTGTTCACGCTGTTCTCCCGCAACCAGGCCACGTAGGGCGCGTTAGCGGACACATAGGACTCGGCACTCGGCCCTTCCCAGACCCCGGCCTGGACTGCCCCGACAGTCGCGCCGAGTTCGTCAGCCACGGCGGCATACTCGTTACCGAGGGAACCCCATGCGGCCGCAGCGGCCAGCAACGAGCCCGGCCCCGGGCCGCTGCTCAGCAACGCCGAATGCACCTCCGGTGGAAATGCCATCCAGACCGGCGCGGTCATCTGAGGATCCGTGTCATCTCGCGTTCTCCTCCATGTTGAACGCTGTCGACTGCGTCAGTCAAAGTCGTTCAGGCAGAACAGTTTCTGTCAGAAGTAGCTTAGGCCGAGCCGTGCCATTGCCCGGCGGCATCGGCCCAATCGGTACTCAGCGTGAACAAGGGCTGTGGGCGCAGCCTACGACCGCTAGCTTCTGAGTGAGCTGTGAGTTTCCTCCGCGTTTGCAACCAAAGGTACCGCAGAACTACGGGTGCGACGAAAGCGCGCGGTAGCCCGGCTCGGCGAAGCGCTGGGCGGCCCGGCGGACAGCACCGGACACCGCCTGCTGCTCGGGGCTGTCGCCGGTGAAGGCTCTCGGCGTCGGATCCTTTGCGTAGAAACGGGATTCGGCGACCATGCGATCGATCGCCGCCGCGTCGACCTCAATCCCGAAGTGCGGTGCCACCCGCTGCCACACCGCCGCCGGCAGCTCGGCGTAGTCGACGCAAAGGCGCCCAGCCGGATCCGTCGCGGCCCCCTCTAGCATCGAGCCGAGCACACGGGCCGCGAACTCGGGACGCGTCATGGCGCCGACCGCCGCCGGGTCGAGGCCGAAACGTTGTGCCGCCTGCTGGGGCGCGGTCTGAAGGCGAAGCCAGCCAGGCGGTTTGGCGAGCAGCGAGGCCAGGACGCGCGTCGGGTCGCGCTGCACCCAGACCCACGGCGTCTCGGGAAAGGCGGCGGCCAGGATTGCCCGGCGGCGGACATTCCAGCTCGTGCACTTGAGCACCAACTGTCGTTCGTCGCCGTGCCGGCAGCGGCCCAGCGCCCGCACCACGAGCCGCACCAGCCCGGCCAGCCTCGCGTCGTCGACCCGAGTGGGGCCGAGCCCCAGGAGCGCGTTGAGCGGCGCCGGCTCGGCCACCACGACCACACCGGGAAGCGTGCCGAGTAGCCGCGAGACGAGCGTCGATCCGCAACGTGAGAGGTGAAAGATCATGCCCGCCGGCTCGAGCGACGGCTCACCATCGAGGGCGCGGAGCGCGTCGAGCCCGGTCCTGACGACCGGCCGTGCCCGCGGACCCGCGGCCCAGCGGGTGACGGTCTGTTCGAAGAAAGGCTCGGCGAACCGCTCCTCCGACAGATCGGCCCACTCGACCGTGGGGACGGCCCCGGAGAAGTCGAGCCGGACCGGCGTCCAGCGCGCGAGGTCAGCGTGCTCCATTACTCGTCGGGCAGCCGGATCAGGAATCCGCTCACGATCAGCGACCGGACCAGCTCGATCTGCTGCTTCTCGGTTAGGCCGGGCAGATCGCTAACCCGAAAGGGCTCAGTGCTTTTCGAGACGAACTTCATCGCCGCGTCATGGTCGGCACCGGCGCCGACCGACAACGTCGCGAACTGCAGCGCGACGCCGGTGTCAACAGCCTTGACGCGCGAATAGAGCGGCTGGAATTTTCGCACGACGGTTTCTCCGTCGATTCCCGTGCTGTTGGAGATCGGTCTGATTGGCGGGCAGCGGCCGCGGCGGACCAAGACGTCCGCCAACGCGTCCAGCCCTCCCGCAATGGCGTTCGGGTCTTCGACGGCTTTGACGGCGTCCCTCACGAGGGCGTTCAGATTTGCTTGTGCCCCGGCGTCATCGAGATGTCGTGGCGGCAGCTGGGAGTTCCAGCGATCGTCTTGGAAGCTTTGCGTATACAGCGTTCCGACGGCGAGCATCAGCAGGGTCGGCGCGTGAATTCCGACGGTCAGGTGGATCGACGGTTCTGAAGTGGTTTCCGCCATATGAACCCGGCCACGGGGCAGGTACAGCACGTCGCCGGGTTCCAGCCGTAAGTCGCTGGGCAGCGGGAGGTCGTCGATGGCGATCGCGTGGTCCTTGTCGGGCCGCATCTCGCGCGGCGGCACGTCGATACCGTTGTAGATATGCCAGGTCTTGGATCCCAGGATCTGCACGATCAAAACGTCGTGCTCGTCGTAGTGGGGCACCAGCCCCTGCGATCCGGGTGGGGTGATGTAGGCGTTGACCTGGACGGGAAAGTTCAGCTCGACCTCGATGGACTGGGACAGCAAGCCAATCGTGCGCACATAGCGCTCGACGCTCTCAAAGATGATCGTGTAGCCGTCGGCAAAGTCGTTGCGGACCCGGACGACATCGAGGCTGCCGTCAGCTAGTCGATAGCTGTCGCCCCGCCTTTTGTCCTTCTTGCGTATCAGGCGCAGTGCCGATGGCTGGCCGCAATAACGGTCCAGGAGTTCTTCGATCGCCGATTCCCCCGCCAGCAGGCCATCGAAGTAGCCTTCAGAGCAACGCTTGACGTGATATTGCGTCACTCCCCAGACCTCGTCGAGAAATGTCTGCACCGTGAGGGGCTCAAGTAACCCCGCTAGCGATGGCTCGATGATCCACCTCCCGAACGTCGTCTTGACGGGCAGTTTGCCACGTCCGCTATCACTACTACCGTTGCGCCCCAACGGAAAGGCGCCACAGCGCGGCGGCGTAGTCTCGTGGCATGCGCAGTGAAGGCGATACCTGGGACATTACAACGAGCGTCGGTTCGACCGCGCTGTTCGTCGCAACGGCGCGAGCGCTGGAGGCGCAAAAGCCCGAGCCGCTGGCGGTCGACCCTTACGCGGAGGCCTTCTGCCGCGCCGTTGGCGGACCGGCCGCCGACGTTCTGGATGGCAAGGATCCCGACCATCAGTTGAAGACCGCTGACTTCGGCCAGCATTTCGTCAACTTCCAGGGCGCGCGCACCAAGTACTTCGACGAGTACTTCCGCCGGGCCGCCGACGCGGGGGTGCGGCAGGTGGTCATCCTGGCTGCCGGCTTGGACTCGCGCGCCTATCGGCTGGACTGGCCCGCCGGGACGGTGATCTTCGAGCTGGACCAGCCGCAGGTGCTCGACTTCAAGCGTGAGGTGCTGGCCGGCCAGGGCGCCAAACCCAAGGCCGAGCGTCGCGAGATCGCGATCGATCTGCGTGAGGACTGGCAACAAGCCTTGCAGGACAACGGGTTTGACCCGGACAAGCCGTCGGCCTGGATTGCTGAGGGCCTGTTGATCTACCTGCCGGCCAGCGCCCAGGAGCAGCTGTTCACCGGCATCGACTCGCTGGCCGGTCCGGGCAGCCATGTCGCGGTTGAGGACGGCGCGCCGATGACCGCCGAGGCGTACGAGGCTGCGCTCAAGGAAGAGCGAGCCGCCAACGCCAGTGGTGACGGACGGGTGTTCTTCCAGCTGGTTTACAACGAGCAGCACGCACCGGCCACCGACTGGCTGAACAAGCACGGCTGGAGCGCGGTCGGCACGCCGTTGGCCGAGTACCTCCGCGAGGTCGGCCGTTCGGTGCCCGGTCCGGACACCGAAGCCGGCCCGATGGTCGGGCGCAACACCCTGGTGAGCGCGGTCAGGGCCTGACCGCCGGCGCGAATTCACCCGCTGGTCACCGGCGGGTTCTGCATGAGTCCGTCATGAGTCGGTGATGCGCGGGAACTTTTCCGCGCTGCGGTCCGACTACTAACGGGCTCATTGTTGCGTCGTCTCCAGCCCAGGCGGCCGTGCTCACCCCGTCAGGAGTCCGTATGACCGCGCCGGTGTGGATGGCACTTCCCCCGGAGGTCCATTCCGCGCTGCTGAGCAGCGGTCCGGGGCCGGGCGCCTTGATGTCTTCGGCCGCGTCGTGGAGTTCGTTGAGTACCACCTACGCGTCGGCCGCCGAGGAGCTCAGCGAGATTCTGGCCGCGGTGCAGGCCGGGGCGTGGGAAGGGCCCAGCGCCGAGTCATATGTGGCCGCCCATGTGCCGTATCTGGCCTGGTTGGTGCAGGCCAGCGCCGACAGCGCGGGCGAGGCCGCTGCGCAAGAAACCGCTGCTACCGCCTACACGGCGGCGCTGGCCGCCATGCCGACCCTGCCGGAGTTGGCCACCAACCATGTGGTGCACGGCACGCTGTTGGCCACCAATTTCTTTGGCATCAACACCATTCCGATCGCGGTCAATGAGGCCGACTATTCCCGGATGTGGGTCCAGGCCGCCACCACGATGACCACCTATCAAGCGGTCAGCACCGCGGCCGTCACCGCCGCCCCGCAGACCACGGCGGCCCCGCAGATCGTGAAGACGGACGGTCCGGTCCAAACCGGCCCCGGGCAGACCGGGGCCAGCTACGGGGGCGGCGGCAACAGCGACCAGGGGATATTGCCGATCGTCGACAACGACGCCGGCGACCCGTGGAACCTGAGCTGGTGGTTCAATCGATTCCTCGAACCATTCCAAACCCTGTTCCGAGATATCGGGTTGCTGGGACACGAACCGTTGCAGGATGTCCTCCTCCAGTTCGAGGAGGACATCGCCGGGGTGTTCGCGGACGAGTTCGGCCATGCGATCCAGGCACTTCAGTCTTTCGTTCCCCAACTGGTGACGATGGCGGTGGCCTTGCCTGCGGGATTGGCGGGAACTGGAGGATTGGTGAGCCTGGCCGCACTGGTCGGCAATCAGCCCACGGTCCCGCCCGTCGCGCCGCTTCCGCATACGCCGGGCTTGCCGGCGACGGCGGCCACCAGTTCCTCGTCGCTCGGCGCCGCGGGCGCGGCACCGGCGTCGTCGCCGGTCCCGTCGTCAGTGCCCGCCACCACGTCCACTGCGGCGCCCGCACCGGCGGCCCCGACCCCGCCGCCCACCGTGGCGCCGGCGACCTTCCCGTACCTCGTGGGCCCGCCGACCATCGGAGACAACATCGGGGCGAGCGCCGGTGCCCAGCGCAAGGCACCCGAGCCGGATTCGGCGGCGGTCGCAGCCGCGGCGGGTGCCGCGGCACGGGAGGCGCAGCGTGCTCGCCGGCGTCGGAGGGCCGCGATGAATGAGGGCCAGCGCGGCTACCGGTACGAATTCGTCGATGCCGACCCGGCGGCGGACGAGGACCCCGAGGCCGAGTTGGTCGGCTCCGCCCGGCCGTCCGACCGGGGCGCGGGTTCGCTGGGTTTCGCCGGAACGGTCCGCCGGGACGCCGCCGAGGCGGCGGGATTGGCCACGCTGACCGGCGACGAATTCGGCGGCGGACCGAAACTCCCGATGGTGCCCGGCAGCTGGGAGCCCGACGACCACGAACTGCCAGACCATTGACCACCCAGCGGGAACTTTTCCGGTCCGGCAGCCGACTAGTTCTTGCCTGCTCGTTGCGCCGCCCCGGCCCAGGCGGTCACTTGAGTGCACCCCCGATCGATTAAGGAGTCGCTGCTGTGACTGCGCCGGTCCGGATGGCGTCGCCGACCGAGGCGCGGCCGTCGGAATTTTGCTGGAGCCGCCCGCAGGAACATCGTCGAGCCGGCATGTCGGGGCCCGCCGGGCGGTGGTTCATCCGGGCGGACGCTGGCGCTCCCGACAACGCGGTGGCTTCGGTTACTCCGCCCGGATTGCTAATGAAAATGATTTTCAGTAAGGTTGCGAGCTTAGCGGCTACTGGCGGTGGGCTGCCAAAGTCCTTGCGTTTCTACATAAAGGCGAAAACGGGGCGAATGATCAGCGACAACGACCGTGCGAGCGGAACCGGAACGGGCAGCAAAGGCGCCAGCCGAGGGCTGCCGAGCGCCTCGACAGTTAGCTTATGCAATGCTAACTTCAGGCGAATTAGGTTAGGGGAGACTACCTAGATGGAAAAGGTGAGCCGTGGAACGCGGTGATACGGGCATGCTTGCAGCTCAGCCCGCCAATTCGGGACTGAACGGCAAGGTCGACGGCGACATCGTGAGCCGGTTCGCCACCTGTTGCCGGGCGTTGGGCATCTCGGTCTACGAACGCAAGCGTCCCGCCGACCTGGACGCTGCGCGTTCGGGTTTCACCGAGCTGACTCGCATCGCCTACGACCAGTGCGACGCGTGGACCGGGCTCGCCGCTGCCGGCGACGTATCGCTGCGCACGCTTGAGGCGGTTTCGCGGACTGCGGCAACGTCCGGCAGGTTGCAACGGCAGGTGGAACTGGCGCCCGGCGCCCTCGGCTTCCGCTACGACAGCGGGCTCTATCTACAGTTCCGCGCCAGCACCACCGACGAATTCCATCTCGCCTTCGCCGCGGCGCTAGCAACCGTGGGACGGTTTGCTGAAGCCGATCAGATAGTCACCGACCTGACCAATCGCCGCCCGAATTGGCGCGATGCCCGCTGGGTCGCCATCGTGATCAACTACCGCGCCGAGCGATGGTCTGATGTCGTCAAGCTGCTGACTCCCATCGTCAACGACCCCGAACTCGACGAGTCGTTTGCGCACGCGGCCAAGATTGCGCTGGGCACCTCGCTCGCGCGGCTGGGCATGTTCGCCCCCTCGCTGTCCTATCTCGAGGAGCCCGAGGGCCCCGTCGCCGTGGCCGCGCTCGACGGCGCGCTGGCCAAAGCGCTCGTGTTGCGCGCGCACGTCGACGAGGAGTCGGCGAGCGAAGTGCTGCAGGATCTCTACGCGGCGCACCCGGAGAACGAGCAGGTTGAACACGCCCTGACCGATACCAGTTTCGGGATCGTGACCACCAGTGCCGCCCGCGTCGAGGCGCGCACCGACCCGTGGGATCCCGCAACCGAGCCGAGTGCGGAGGACTTCGTAGACCCGTCAGCCCATGAGCGCAAGGGTGTGCTGCTGCACGAGGCCGAACGCCAGCTGGCCGAGTTCATCGGCTTGGAAGAAGTCAAGAACCAGGTGTCGCGGCTCAAGAGCTCGGTGGCCATGGAGATCGTGCGCAAGCAACGTGGTCTCGCGGTGGCCCAGCGCGCCCACCACCTGGTGTTCGCCGGCCCGCCCGGAACCGGTAAGACCACCATCGCCCGTGTCGTCGCCAAAATCTATTGCGGCCTAGGCCTTTTGAAGCGGGAGAACATCCGAGAGGTGCACCGCGCCGACCTGATCGGCCAGCACATCGGGGAAACCGAGGCCAAGACCAACGCCATCATCGACAGCGCGCTGGACGGGGTGCTGTTCCTCGACGAGGCCTACGCGCTGGTGGCCACGGGCGCCAAGAACGACTTCGGTCTGGTGGCTATCGACACCCTGCTGGCGCGGATGGAGAACGACCGCGATCGGCTGGTCGTCATCATCGCCGGCTACCGCGCCGACCTGGACAAGTTCCTCGACACCAACGAGGGTCTGCGGTCGCGTTTTACCCGCAACATCACCTTCCCCTCGTACAACGGGTCGGAGTTGGTCGAGATCGCGAACCAGATGGCCCAGCAACGCGACAGCATCTTCGAGCAATCCGCGCTCGACCACATGGATGCCCTGTTCGAGAAATTGGCGACGGCCACGACACCCGACTCCAACGGGGTCGAACGGCGCAGCCTCGACATCGCGGGTAACGGTCGGTTCGTCCGGAACATTGTCGAAAGATCCGAGGAAGAACGGGAATTCCGGTTGGACCACTCAGAACAGGCGGGAAGCGGCGAGTTCAGCGACGACGAGCTCATGACCATCACCGACCAGGATGTCAGTAATTCCGTTGAGCCGCTGCTGCGTGGCCTCGGGTTGTCGGTGCCGGCATGACCAACCCGGAACCGCAGGACGAACGTCGCTCCTTCTCCTCACGGACCCCGGTCAACGACAATCCCGACAAGGTTGTCTATCGGCGCGGCTTCGTCACCCGCCACCAGGTGACGGGCTGGCGCTTCGTGATGCGCCGGATCGCCTCCGGAATTGCCTTGCACGACACCAGAATGCTGGTCGACCCGTTGCGCACCCAGTCGCGTTCGGTCCTGATGGGCGTCCTCATCGTGGTGACCGGTTTGGCGGGCTGCTTCGTGTTTTCACTCATCCGGCCCAACGGGCAGGTGGGCAACAACGCGGTGCTCGCCGATCGGGAGACCGCGGCGCTGTATGTGCGGGTGGGCGATGAACTGCACCCGGTGCTCAACCTGACTTCGGCGCGGCTGATCGTCGGCAAGCCGGTCAACCCCGCCACGGTGAAAAGCGCTGAGCTGGACCGGTTTCCGCGTGGCAACCTGATCGGGATCCCGGGCGCGCCGGAGCGGATGGTGCAGAACACGTCGCACGACGCGAACTGGACGGTCTGCGACACGATCAGCGAGGCCGCCCAGGGCAGCCACGCGGCGCACAGTACCGGCGTCACCGTGATAGCCGGCCCGCCTGACACCCATGGCGCCCGGGCCGCAACACTCGGTGCCGCGCAAGGCATTCTCGTCGACAACGCCAACAGCACCTGGCTGCTGTGGGACGGCAAGCGCAGCCAGATCGACCTGGCTGACCACGCGGTGACCAACGCGCTGGGACTCGGTGTCGACGTTCCCGCGCCGCGGCCCGTCGCGGCGGGGCTGTTCAACGCGATTCCGGAATCGCCGGCGCTGACGGCCCCGGCCATTCCGAATGCCGGTGCCGCGCCGAGCTTCCCGGCCCCCGGCCCGATCGGCTCGGTGGTGGTGTCCTACGCATTGGACAGGTCTGCGTCCGATGCGGTGCGGTATTACGCGGTACTGCCGGACGGCCTGCAACCGATTTCGCCGGTGCTCGCCGCGATCCTGCGCAACACGAATTCCTACGGCCTGGATCAGCCACCGCGGGTCGGTGCCGACCAGGTGGCCAAGGCGCCGGTCTCGCGGCTGCTGGACGCGGCGCGGTATCCCGGCCAACCCGTCAGCCTGGTCGACGCGGCCAAAAACCCCGTCGCATGCGCCTATTGGAGCAAGCCGGCCGGAGCCGCCAGCAGCTCACTGAACCTGTTGTCCGGTTCGGCGGTGCCGGTGCCTGATGCGGTCCGCACCCTCGATCTCGTCGGAGCGGGCGGCGGGGTTGCCGCCCGGGTGGCTCTGGCTCCGGGCACCGGCTACTTCGCCCAGACGGTGGGCGGTGGCCCGACCTCACCCGGCGCCGGCTCGTTGTTCTGGGTTTCCGACACCGGGGTCCGCTACGGCATCGATACCGAGTCGGACAGTTCCGGCGCCGGACATGGGAAAGCCGTTGAGGCCCTTGGCCTGAGCGCACCGCCGGTAGGCATCCCGTGGTCGATCCTGTCGCTGTTCGCAAGCGGCCCGACGTTATCGCGCGCAGATGCTTTGCTCGCACACGACGGATTGCCGCCCGACAGCAAACCCGGCCGCCCCGTGTCGGCCGAAGGAGGACCTCGATGAGCCGCCTGATCTTTGAAGCCCGCCGACGGCTGGCGCCCCCGGCCACGCGCAAGGGCACCATCGCCATCGAAGCGCCCCCGGAACTGCCCCGGGTGATTCCGCCGTCGTTCCTGCGGCGCGCGATGCCGTATGTGATCGTCATTTTGATCGTCGGCATGATCGTCGCGTTGGTTGCGACGGGGATGCGGGTGATCTCCCCGCAGACCCTGTTCTTCCCGTTCGTGCTGCTGCTGGCCGCGACCGCGCTCTATCGCGGCAACGACAACAAGATGCGCACCGAAGAGGTCGACGCCGAGCGGGCCGACTACCTGCGTTACCTGTCGGTGGTCCGGGACAACATCCGGACCCAGGCCGCCCAGCAGCGGGCCGCCGCGCAATGGTCCCATCCGGACCCGAAGGCGCTGGCGACCATCCCGGGATCGCGTCGCCAGTGGGAGCGCGACCCGCACGACCCCGACTTCCTGGTGGTGCGGGCGGGGCGCGACCAGGTGCCGCTGGACACCGCGCTGCGGGTCAAGGACACCGCTGACGAGATCGACCTGGAGCCGGTGTCGCACAGCGCATTACGTAGCCTGCTGGACACCCAGCGCACCGTCCGCGACGTGCCGACCGGAATCGACCTGACCAAGGTCTCGCGGATCACCGTCCTGGGTGAGGCCGACGAGGTCCGGGCGGCGTTGCGCGCCTGGATCGCTCAGGCCGTCACCTGGCACGACCCCACCGTGCTCGGGGTGGCGCTGGCGACCCGGGACCTGGAAAGCCGCGACTGGTCCTGGCTGAAATGGTTGCCGCACACCGACATTCCCGGCGAGGTCGACGGCGTCGGTCCGGCCCGCTACCTGTCGGGTAATGCCGACGAGCTGGCCGCGCGGCTGGGCTCGGCGATCGCCGATCGGCCCGCGTTCACCGGTGAGCCCGCGGATGCGCTGCGGCACTTGCTGATCGTGGTCGATGACCCCGACTTCGACGTGAACGCCTCGGCGCTGGCAGTGGGCCGGGCCGGGGTCACCGTCATTCACCGCGCCACCACCGAGCCGAACCGTGAACAGTATTCGGATCCCGAAAAGCCGGTCTTGCGTCTCCTGAACGGTTCGCTCGAGCGCTGGCAGACCGGCGGTTGGCAGCACTACATCGGCAACGCTGACCAATTCGGTTCCGACGACGCTGGCCACCTGGCCCGGCAGCTGTCGCGCTGGGACTCCAACCCGACGCACACCGGGCTGCGCTCGGCGGCCACCCGGGGCGCCAGTTTCACCACGATGCTGGGGATTTCGGACGCGTCGCAGCTGGACGTGCCGACGCTGTGGGCGCCGCGCCGCCGCGACGACGAGTTGCGCGTTCCGATCGGCGTCACGACGACCGGCGAGCCGCTGATGTTCGACCTCAAGGACGAGGCCGAGGGCGGAATGGGGCCGCACGGCTTGATGATCGGTATGACCGGCTCGGGCAAGTCGCAGACCTTGATGTCGATCCTGTTGTCGCTGTTGACAACTCACTCGGCCGACCGGCTGATCGTCATCTACGCGGACTTCAAGGGTGAGGCGGGGGCCGACAGCTTCCGCAACTTCCCCCAAGTCGTCGCGGTGATCTCGAACATGGCCGAGAAGAAGTCGCTGGCCGACCGGTTCGCCGACACGTTGCGCGGTGAGGTGGCCCGGCGCGAGACCCTGCTGCGCGAGGCCGGCCGCCGCGTCCAGGGCAGCGCGTTCAACTCGGTCGTCGAGTACGAAAACGCCATCGCCGCCGGACATGACCTGCCGCCGATCCCGACGCTGTTCGTGGTCGCCGACGAGTTCACCCTGATGCTGGCCGACTACCCCGAGTACGCGGAGCTTTTCGACTACGTGGCGCGCAAGGGCCGCTCGTTCCGCATCCACATCCTGTTCGCATCCCAGACGCTGGACGTCGGCAAGATCAAGGACATCGACAAGAACACCTCATACCGCATCGGGTTGAAGGTGGCCAGTCCCAGCGTTTCTCGCCAGATCATCGGTGTGGAGGATGCCTATCACGTCGAGTCCGGCAAGGAACACAAGGGCATCGGCTTCTTGGTCCCCGCTCCTGGGGCCGCCCCGATCAAGTTCCGCAGCACCTACGTCGACGGCATCTACGACCCGCCGCGGGCGGCCAAAGCACTTGTCGTGCAGTCGGTTCCGGAGCCCAAGTTGTTTCAGGCCGGATGGGTCGAACCGGACCAGGGCACGGTGATCTCCGGCGGCGACGAAGAGGAGTCGTTCGTACCGCCGCGCAAGCTGATCGCGACCATCGGTGAACAGCTCGCGCAGTACGGGCCGCGGGCGCCACAGCTGTGGCTGCCGCCGCTGGACGAGCCGATCCCGCTGACCGAGGTGATCGCGCAAGCCGGCCTGCCGCAGCGGCAGTGGCGCTGGCCGCTGGGTGAGATCGACAAGCCGTTCGAGATGCGGCGCGACCCGCTGGTCTTCGACGCCACGTCGGCGGCCGGCAACATGGTGATCCACGGTGGCGCCAAGTCCGGCAAATCGACCGCGCTGCAGACCTTCATCATGTCGGCGGCCAGCCTGCACTCGCCGCGGGACGTGACGTTCTACTGCCTCGACTACGGGGGCGGTCAGCTGCGGACGCTGGAGAATCTGGCGCACGTCGGCAGCGTGGCCTCGGCGCTGGAACCCGAACGCATTCGCCGCACCTTCGGCGAGCTGGAGCAGCTGTTGCTGTCCCGGCAGAAGCGAGAGCTGTTCCGAGACAAGCACGGTTGCGCTCCCGACGACGGCTTCGGCGAGGTGTTCCTGATCATCGACAACCTGTATGCGTTCAGTCGCGACAACACCGACCAGTTCAACACCCGCAACCCGTTGCTGGCCAAGGTGACTGAGCTCGTCAACGTCGGCTTGGCGTACGGGATCCACGTGATCATCACGACGCCGAGCTGGCTGGAGGTGCCGCTGGCCATGCGCGACGGCCTCGGGCTGCGGCTCGAGCTCAAGCTGCACGACCCGCGCGACAGCAACGTCCGGCTCGCCGGGGCGCTGCGCCGCCCGGCCGAGTCGGTGCCGCACGACCAGCCCGGCCGCGGGTTGACGATGGGCGCCGAGCACTTCCTGTTCGCGGCCCCCGAGCTCGACCAGGTGGCGGCGATCAACGCCCGCTACCCGGGGGAGGCCGCACCGGCGGTGCGGCTGCTGCCCACCAACCTCGCGCCCAACGCGCTCGGGTCGCTGTACCGGGGCCCGGAGCAGGTGGTCATCGGCCAACGCGAGGAGGACCTGGCGCCGGTCGTCGTCGACTTCACCGACAACCCGTTGCTGATGGTGTTCGGCGACAGCAAGTCTGGGAAGACCACGCTGCTGCGCCACATCATCCGCACGGTCCGGGAGAACTCGACGGCGGACGACGTGGCCTTCACGGTGCTCGACCGACGGCTGCACCTCGTCGAGGAGCCGCTGTTCGCCGACAACGAGTACACGGCCAACATCGACCGGATCATCCCGGCGATGCTCGGCCTGTCCAACATCATCGAGTCGCGCCGGCCACCGGCCGGCCTGTCGGCGGCCGAGCTGTCGCGGTGGACCTACACCGGGCACACCCACTACCTGATCATCGACGACGTGGACCAGATCCCGGATACGCCGGCGATGAGCGGTCCCTACGTCGGGCAGCGGCCGTGGGCGAGCCTCATTCCGCAGCTCTCGCAGGCCGCCGATCTGGGGCTGCGGGTGATCGTCACCGCCCGCGCAACGGGGTCGGGACACGCGCTGATGACCAGTCCGCTGTTACGGCGCTTCAACGACCTGCAGGCGACTACCCTGATGCTGGCGGGTAATCCGCAGGACAGCGGCAAGATCCGCGGCCAGCGCTTCGGCCGGTTGCCCGCCGGACGCGCAATTCTGTTGGGGGACAGCGACAGTCCTACGTATGTACAGCTGGTCAACCCGTTGGTTGGCGAGTCGGTGGTTGGGGGAGCCGACGAAGGGTTCGCCCGTTGATGGTTAGTGAACACGCAACAGCAGGACCACAAAAGGAGTTGCCATGACATTGCGAGTGGTTCCCGAAGGCCTGGCCGCGACGAGTGCTGCGGTGGAGGCGTTGACGGCGCGGCTGGCGGCCGCGCACGCGGCGGCCGCCCCGGCCATCACCGCGGTGGTGCCGCCCGCGGCGGATCCGGTGTCGCTGCAGACCGCTCTCGGGTTCAGCGCCCAGGGCCAGGAGCACGCCGCCGTCGCCGCGCAGGGCGTCGAAGAACTGGGCCGCGCCGGTGTGGGCGTGGGACAGTCCGGTGCCAGCTATCTCGCTGGCGACGTCGCGGCCGCCGCCAGCTACGGAGTGGTGGGCGCCTGACAATGACCGCGCCCGTCTGGATGGCTTCTCCGCCCGAGCTGCACTCGGCGCTGCTGAGTGCTGGCCCGGGGCCGGGCCCGCTGTTGGCAGCGGCCGGCGCCTGGACGTCGTTGAGCGCCGAATACGCCTCAACGGCAGCCGAACTCGGCGGAATCCTGGGCGCGGTGCAGGCTGGCGGCTGGGAAGGCCCGACTGCCGCGCAGTACGTGGCCGCGCATCTGCCGTACCTGGCGTGGCTGCAGCAGGCCAGCGCGGACAGCGCTGGCGTCGCCGCGCAGCATGAGGTCACCGCCGCGGCCTACACCAGCGCCCTGGCGATGATGCCGACGCTGCCGGAGCTGGCCACCAACCACGTGGTGCACGGGGCGTTGGTCGGGACGAATTTCTTTGGGATCAACACCATCCCGATCGCCCTCAACGAGGCCGACTACGTGCGGATGTGGGTCCAGGCCGCCGCCGCGATGGGCACCTACCAGATCGTCTCGGGTACCGCGCTGGCATCCGCGCCCCGAACCACCGTGGCGCCCAACATCGGGACTCCCGGCGCGATGGAGGCGGACAACGTGTCGACCTTCGCCGCGCCGAATGCCCAAAGCTCGGGGAACTGGCTGGAACAGCTCCTGCAGCAGCTGGCGCAGATGCTGCAGGATTTCATGCAGAACCTGTCAAACATGCTGCAGAATTTCCTGTCGGAGTTGGGGCCGTTACTGGTGGCCAACTTCCCGCTGCTGTTCTTCATCGCCTATGAGGCGTTTTTCATTCCGTTCGGTTATACATTCTGGACCCTGCTTCTCGCCTCGCCTTTGCTGATACCGCTGGCGATCGCCATCGGCGTCAACGTGTTTCTGCAGCAACTTCCCGACCTTGGGGACGACGACATTCCCGGGGTCGCACCGGGTCTCACGTCGCAGCCTGCCGCGCCGATGCCGGTGGCGGCCATGGCTCCCCCCGCAATGGGCAGCGCACCCGGCGCTCCGGCCTCGACGCCCGCGGGCACCGGTGCGCCCGCCGCACCGGCGCCGGCGCCGGCTCCTGCAACACTTCCGTACGCGGTGGCGATGGGCGGTGACGCGGGACCCGGCTTTTCGCCGACGGTGGGCGGCCGCGGCGGCATCAAGGCGCCGGCCGGCACCATCCCGGCGGCCGCGGCGGCGGTACCGGCCAGCGCCGCGGCGGCGCGGCGGCGAAGGCGGGCGGCCATGCGCGATCACAGCGACGAGTACCTCGATATGAACGTCGACGTCAACCCCGACTGGGGCGCCCCGGCCAACGAGGAGGAGCGACTCGCCTTCGCGACGGCCTCTGCCAGCGGGGCCGGGCGGCTGGGATTCGCCGGGACCGCGTCCAAAGACGCGGACATGCAGGCGGCCGGGCTGACACAGTTGGCCGGCAATGGGTTCGGCAGCGGCCCGCGGATGCCGATGGTGCCAGGCACCTGGGATCAGGACACCGAGGGCCCGAATGGGTCCGGCGACAAGGGGAGGGGGGGTCAAGACAGTTAGCAGCATGGCTTTCAGAGTGGTTTTCAAAGACCGAAATCCGAAGAGACGGAACAGAAAGGAATCACGATGAGTCTTCTCGATGCTCACATCCCGCAGTTGGTGGCGTCGCAGTCGGCGTTCAGCGCCAAGGCCGCGCTGATGCGCAGCACGATCAGCCAGGCCGAGCAGGAGGCGTTGTCCGCGCAGGCATTTCACCAGGGTGAGTCCTCGGCGGCGTTTCAGGGTGCCCACGCCCGGTTCGTCGAAGCTGCCGCACGGGTCAACACGCTGCTCGACATCGCGCAGGCGAACCTCGGTGACGCCGCGGGCACGTATGTGGCCGCCGACGCCGCCGCCGCGTCCGGATACACCGGATTCTGACCCGACCGATAACCGACGAAAGGACTTGTGATGTCGCAAATCATGTACAACTACCCGGCGATGCTGGGTCACGCGGCGGACATGTCGGGTTATGCCGGCACGCTGCAGGGGCTCGGCGCCGACATCTCCACCGAGCAGGCCGCACTGCAGAACGCCTGGCAGGGTGACACCGGCATGGCCTACCAGGTTTGGCAGGCGCAGTGGAACCACGCGATGGAGTCGCTGGTGCGGGCCTACCAGTCGATGGCCACCACGCACGAATCCAACACGCTGGCGATGTACGCTCGCGACACCGCCGAGGCCGGTAAATGGGGCGGCTAGTTCCAGTCAGATGAGTGCCGAACCCAACGCCGTCGAGCTGACAGTCGACCAAGCGTGGTTCATCGCGGAAACCATTGGGGCGGGCAGCTTCCCGTGGGTGCTGGCGATCACCACGCCGTACTGTGATGCCGCGCATCGAGACGCGTTCTTCTCTCGTCAGCGCGACGAACTGACCCAGATGGGCCTGGTGTCGGCAGACGGCGTTATCAATCCAGCGGTGGCCGACTGGATCCGGGTGGTGTGCTTCCCGGACCGGTGGCTGGATTTGCGTTACGTGGGGCCTGCCGCGGCCACCGGTACCGGCGAGCTGCTGCGCGGCGTGATCGCGCAGCGCGCCGGGACCACGGGCAAAACCCTTGTCGCGCTGCGCAGCGCGCAGCTGATCACGTTCACCGCGATGGATATCGACGACGCGCTGGGGCTGGTTCCGGTTCTGGGCGTCGGGCTGGGGCAACGCCCTGCGGCACGGTTCGACGAGTTCAACATGCCGGCGCGCGTCGGGGCTCGTGCCGACGAACGGCTACGGTCCGGCGCACCGCTGGCGGAAGTCATTGACTACCTGGGCATCCCGTCCTCGGCGCGACCGGTGGTCGAGTCCGTCTTCACCGGGCCGCGCAGCTACGTCGAGGTCGTTGCGGGCGCTCACCGCGACGGGCAACACACCACCACCGAGGTCGGCTTGAGCCTGGTGGACACGACCGCGGGCCGGGTACTGGTCAGCCCGTCCCGCGCGTTCGACGGCGAGTGGGTCTCGACGTTTGCGCCGGGGACCCCGTTCGCGATCGCCGCCGCAATCGAGCAGCTGACCTCTTGCCTGCCCAACGGCCACTGGTTCCCCGGCCAGCGGCTGTCCCGAGATTTCTCCACCCAATACGCCTAACCGCACCGAGAAGAGAAGAGAGCACGATGTCCCAGGAATGGCCCCAGCGTAATTTGGGGGTCCGGTGACCTCCGGCACCGTCATGCCGATCGTCCGCGTGGCAATCCTCGCGGACAGCAGGCTGACGGAGATGGCCCTGCCCGCGGAGTTGCCGCTGCGCGAAATCCTGCCCGCGGTACAGCGATTGGTCGTTCCCACGACGCAAAACGGTGACGGCGGTGTGCACACAGACGCCGCGACCGGCGCGGTTTCGCACCTGAGCCTGGCACCGATCGGTGGTGCGCCGTTCAGCCTGGACACCAGCCTGGACACCGTCGGCGTCGTCGACGGCGACCTGCTGGCGTTGCAGCCGGTGCCCGTCGGCCCGGCCGCGCCCGGCATCGTCGAGGACATCGCCGATGCCGCGATGATCTTCTCGGCGTCCCGGCTAAAGCCTTGGGGCGCAGCGCATATCCAGCGCGGGGCGCTGGCCGCGGCGATCGTCGTGGCGTTGGTGGCCACGGGGTTGAGCGTCACCTACCGGGTCGCCACCGGCGCGCTGGTCGGCCTGGTCGCCGTCAGCGTGATCGCGGCGCTGACCGCGGTGGCCGGCCTGCTGCTCACGGCGCGTGCGGAGCGCACCGGGACGGCGCTGTCGGTCGCCGCGCTGGTACCCATCGCCGCGGCCCTGGCGCTGGCGGTGCCCGGCAAATTCGGTGCGGCGCAGCTGATGCTGGCCGCCGCGGGGGTCACCGCGTGGTCGCTGATCGCCCTGCTGGTGCCGAGCCCGGAACGCGAACGCGTCGTCGGATTCTTCACCGCCACGACGGTGCTCGGTGCGGGCGTGGCCCTGGCGGCCGGCGCCGAATTGCTTTGGCGGCTGCCGCTGCTCACCATCGGTGCCGGGCTCATCGTGGCCGCGCTGCTGGTGGCCATCGAGACCGCTCAGCTGTCCGCGCTGTGGGCTCGCTTCCCGTTGCCGGTCATCCCGGCGCCCGGTGACCCGAGCCCGTCGGCGCCGTCGCTGCGGGTGCTCGAGGACTTCCCGCGGCGGGTGCGCATCAGCGATGCCCACCAGAGCGGCTTCATCGCGGGCGCGGTGTTGCTCAGCGTGCTGGGGTCGGTGGCGGTCGCGCTGCGTCCCGAGACGCTGAGCGTGGTCGGCTGGTATGTGGTGGCCGCCACGGCGGCGACTTCCGTGCTGCGCGCCCGGGTGTGGGATTCGGCCGCCTGCAAGGCGTGGCTGTTGGCGCAGCCCTACCTGGCGGCCGGTGCCCTGCTGGTGATCTACACCGCGACGGGACGGTACGGCGCCGCGCTGGGTGCGGTGCTGGTGCTCAGCGTGCTGCTGCTGGCGTGGGTGGTGGTGGCGCTGAACCCGCTCATCGCCTCGCCGGACAGCTACTCGCTGCCGCTGCGCCGGCTGCTGGGCTTCGTGGCCTCGGGCCTCGACGCCTCGCTGATCCCCGTCATCGCCTACCTGGTCGGTCTGTTCAGCTGGGTCCTGAATCGATGATTCGGGCCGGCTTAGCCTGCCTGACCGCGACATTGACCGTCACGGTCTGGGCCTGCCCCACGGCGCTGGCGATCAACCAGCCCGCTGTCGACCCGGGTGTGCCGCCGCCGAGTGGCGCGCCGGGGCCGGTGCAGCCGATGGAGCAGCGCGGTCCGTGCAGCACCTCGGGCGTCATCGCCGGCAGCGACGCGGGCGCCGTCACGGCTAGCCAGGCGACGCTGAATCTGCCTGCGGCATGGCAGTTTTCCCGCGGTGAGGGCCAGCTGGTGGCCGTCATCGACACCGGCGTGCGGCCGAGTTCGCGGCTGCCCAACGTCGATCCCGGCGGGGATTTCGTGGAGACGACCGACGGCCTGACCGACTGCGACGGGCACGGCACGCTGGTCGCCGGCCTCGTCGCCGGCCAGCCGTCCGGCGACGACGGCTTCTCGGGCGTGGCGCCGGCTTCCCGGGTGCTGTCGATCCGGGCGACGTCGGCCAAGTTCTCGCCGCGCACCCCCGGCGGCGATCCGCTGCTGGCCCGGGCCTCGCAGGAGCTCACCGCGCTGAGCCGGGCGATCGTGCACGCCGCCGATCTGGGTGCGCGGGTGATCGATGTCTCGACGGTGGTCTGCGTGCCCGCCGACCGGCCCATCGACCAGGCCGCGCTGGGCGCGGCGGTTCGCTATGCGGCGGTCGACAAGGACGCGGTGATCGTGGCGGCCGCGGGCAACACCGGGTCGACCGGGTCGGTCGGCGGCGGAACGTCGTGCGAGTCCAACCCGCTGACCGACCTGAGCCGCCCGGGCGACCCGCGGAACTGGGCCGGTGTCACGTCGATCTCCGTCCCGTCAGTGTGGCAGCCGTATGTGCTGTCGGCGGCGGCGTTGAACCCCGACGGTCAGCCGTCGAAGTTCAGTATGGCCGGGCCGTGGGTCGGTGTCGCGGCACCCGGCGAAAGCATTGTCTCGGTGAGCAATCGCGACGGCGGTGGCCTGGCCAATGGCCTGCCCGACGAACACCAGCAGCTGGCCTCGCTGAGCGGCACCAGCTACGCGGCCGGCTATGTGGCCGGCGTCGCGGCGCTGGTGCGCAGTAAGTACCCGACGCTGAACGCGACCGAGGTGATGCGCCGCATCACGGCCACCGCGCACAACGGCTCGCGCGCGCCGTCCGATGTCGTCGGTACCGGCAGTGTGGACCCGGTCGCGGCGCTGACGTGGCAACTGCCCGCGGCCAACGCGGCCGCCGCGCCGTCGGTGAAACCGGTCGCGGTGCCGCCGGCGCCTGCGCCGAAGGACACCACCCCGCGCACGGTCGCGTTCGTGGGAACCGCCGCACTGGCTTTGGTTGTTGCGGTGATCGCAGGCGTTGCGGCGATCACCCGGAGAAAGGAGACCACCCGATGAGCCAGCTGAGCTCGATCCCCGTCCCAGGCCCCGGCCGAATCACGTTGGCGGCCTTGGCCGTGGTGCCTGCCGTGCTGGCCTACCCGTGGCACTCGACCCGCGACTACTGGCTGCTCGGCATCGCCGTCGCCGTTGTCGTCGTGCTGTTCGGCTGGTGGGGGCGACTGCACTTCACCACCATCCTGGGTCGTCGCCTGGCGATGACGGGCCGCCGCGGCAAGCCGATCGAGCTGGCCGGAGCCGCCGCGACCACCGCGCTGCTGCGCATCGGGGCGCCGCTCGACGACCGCGAGGTGCTCCCGCTGCCGGTCATCGCCCGCTACCTGGACCGCTACGGCATTCGCGCCGACAAGATCCGAATCACCAGCCGCGACAACGCTTCTGACGTGTCCAGGCGGGAGACGTGGGTCGGCATCACGATCTCGGCCGCCGACAACCTCGCGGCGCTGCAGGCGCGCTCGTCGCGGATCCCGTTGCAGGAGACGGCCGAAGTGGTGGCGCGCCGGCTCGCCGATCATCTGCGCGAGATCGGCTGGGACGCCAACGTTGTCGGGGTGGAAGATGTGCCGCGCCTGGTCACCCCGAAGGCCCGCGAGACCTGGTCCGCGGTGCAGCGGGGCGCCTCGGATCATGTGGTGGCATACCAGGTGAGCGTGGACGACGCGCTGTCGCAGACGCTGGACGCGATCCGGTCGTACGAGGCGCGCGAGACGTGCACGGCGCTGGAGATCGCCGGCGGCGGTCCCGGCCGCCCCCACACCATCGCGGCGGCCTGCGCGTTTCTGACCGAGACCGCTCCCGACAAGGGGACACCGCTGCCCGGCCTGATCGCCCAGCGCGGGAATCAGCTGCCGGCGTTGATCGCCCTGGATCTGCTGTCCACCCACCGGCTCGACGGGCACACCGAAGCGGCCGACGGCGTGCTGGCGACCCTGGACTGGCCCACTCCGACTTCGGGGGCGCACCGGGCGTCCGAGGCGGACACGCTAGTCGAACATGACCTCGTGTAGGAAAGCCGTCATCCGGCGCAGGTAGTCCAGCTGGCTCACGTGCACCACATGGTTGCCCGGAAACCAGTGCAGCGCACAGCGATCCCAGTGCTCCCACAGCATGACGGCCTGTCCGGGTGGGGCCATCCGGTCGCCGAGGCCGGTGATGATCATCCGGCGATCCCTGGGCAGCCGCGGCTGGTAGTTCAGGGGGCCGTGGTAGGCCAGGCCGGCGTCCAGCTCGTCGCGGCCGATGCCGTACATCTGGAATCCCAGCCGCGCCATCTTGTTGGCCGGGAACCATTCGTCGAACATCGTCGCAGGCGTGACGACCGGGCAGTTGGGGATGACGGCCTCGAGCCGGTCGTCCACCGACGCCACCAGCGCGGAGGTGTAGCCGCCCAGCGAGATACCGGTCAGCGCGATGCGCTCGACGCCGGTGTGCCGCAGATAGTCGATGACGGACCGGAAGTCGTGCACGGCCTGGGCCATCGCCTCGGCGAACCCGCTGAGGCCACCGGCGAAAAAGCCGAAACCACTGAACGGGGACAGCTTTTCGGCCCGCTGGCCGTGAAACGGCAGGCTGAACATCAGCACGTCGTAGCCGGCCCGGTAGTACCACGGCATCGAGAAGAACCGGCCATTGGCCAGATACGACGACCCCATGAAGCCGTGGATCACACACAGCGTGGGGCGGGGTCCGTCGTCATGACGCCAATGTTGCGCGCGCACAACATTGTTGGACTTGAATGCGTCCCACCGCTGTCGCATCGCCGGATTGATGGCACGGAAGCTGCTGGGGAAGGCGATGTTGTCGACCGTGCCGTGCGCCATCCACGCGGCAAGCCGGCCGGCCGGTCGCGACGAAACCCGGGGCACTTTGGTGGGCGGCGGAAACGACTTCTCCGAGTCGTGTTCGGCCGCGAGCTCGGCGTAGAAGTTCAGGTTGGTGCGCTCGTCGCTGTGGCGCATCGACGTCGCCGCGACGATCGGTGTCACGGTGGTGGCCAGCAGCGAGGCGACCCAGGTGCGCAGCGCGAGATCGCCGATCGCGGAGGCCTCGACGACGAGCCGGGTGCCCGGGCTCAGCGACGAGAGCGGCGGCAGTCCGTCGGCGCCCGGCGGCAGATCGGCACCGGGGACGTCGGGAATCCCCGGTGCCGGATCGATGGGATCCGAGTCCGGCGCCACAAATCGCAATGTTATCGCCTTGGGTGCGGTTTCCTGCCCCAACCGGCCCCGCGGGCGGGGTGCGGTAATACGGTTTGTCTATCCGCCGACGAGCGACGGTGTCGATCCAGGAGGCCCGACATGTGGGATCCCGACGTCTACCTGGCGTTTGCGGACCATCGCAGCCGCCCGTTCTACGATCTGCTGTCGCGGGTGGGGGCCGAGCGGGCGCGCCGGGTGGTCGATCTGGGTTGTGGGCCGGGGAACCTGACCAAATACCTCGAGAAGCGGTGGCCGGGCTCGGTCATCGAGGCGATGGACACCTCGCCGGAGATGGTCGCCGCGGCGCGGGAGCGCGGCATCGACGCCGCCGTCGGCGACCTGCGCGACTGGACGCCCAAGCCCGACACCGATGTGGTCGTCAGCAACGCGGCCCTGCACTGGGTGCCCGAACATGCCGACCTGCTGCTGCGCTGGATCGGTCAACTCCCGCAGGGGTCCTGGATCGCCGTGCAGATCCCGGGCAACTTCGAGACGCCGTCCCACGCTGCGGTGCGGGCGGTGGCGCGCCGCGAACACTACGCAAAGACGTTGAAGGACATACCGTTTCGGGTGGGTGCGGTGGTTCAGCCGCCCACGTATTACGCCAACGTCCTGATGGACGCCGGCTGCCGGGTCGACGCGTGGGAGACGACGTACCTGCACCAGCTGACCGGGGAACACCCAGTGCTGGAATGGATTACCGGCACCGCGCTGGTCCCGGTGCGCGAGCGGCTCGACGAGGCGGGCTGGGGGCAGTTCCGCGAGGAGCTGATTCCGTTGCTCGACGACGCCTACCCGGCCCGGGCCGACGGCACGACGATCTTCCCGTTCCGGCGGGTATTCATCGTCGCCGAGGTCAGCGGATCGGCCCGGTCAGGCCAGTAGCCGTCACTCTTCGACGCCACGGTCGACGGCGATGGCCGACCGGCTGGTCGGAGTGGTGTGGTGGATCTGCAGATACGTCTCGGTGTAGCGCTGCGCGATGCGGCTGCCGGCGAAGTCGGAAGGAATGACGTCGCCCGTCCGCTGGCGCCAATCATGCAGGCGCACAGCGAGATCGGCCGCGATCGCGTCCATGGCGGGGTCACCGTCGGCCAGCAGGTTACGCGTCTCGGTGGGATCGGCCCGTAGATCGTAGAGTTCGCGCGGCGGGCGCGGCGCCTTGACGAACGGCGCGACCGCCAGGCCCGACGGGCTTTCCTCGATGTCCCACGGCAGGTCGAGCAACGGCCGGGGCACGTAGTTCTCGATGTAGCTGTAATCCTTTGTGCGGATTGCCCGAATCGGATCGAACGAGTCGTGATAGGTCTTCGTGCTGTAGATCTGCTCGCGCACCGGATCGGCGGGCGTCTCCGGCGCGAGCAGCGCGTGCGCATGCGACACACCCTCGACATCGGCAGGCACGTCGAGGCCCAGCAGCTCCAGCAGCGTCGGGACCAGGTCGACGCCGCTGAACAACTCGTCGTAGACCCCCGGCGCGACGGCCCGCCCGGTCGGCGGGCGGATCAGCATCGCGACGCCCGTTCCCGCCTCGTAGAGGGTGGATTTCGCGCGGGGGAAAGCCGGACCGTGATCGGTGAAGAACACCACCCAGGTGTTGGCGTCCAGTCCCGTCTCGGCCAGCGTGTCCAGGATCCGGCCGACCGCGGCGTCGGCGGTGCTGATGGACCCGTAGAAGTCGGCGAGGTCGCCGCGCACCTCGGGGGTGTCGGGCAGGTAGTCGGGCGGGTCGACGGCCGCGCTGTCGGCCGGCTCGTAGCGGTCCCGCGGGTACGGCCGGTGCGTCTCGAAGAACCCCGCCGTCAGCAGAAACGGTGCGCGCTGCGGCACGTCGCCGCGCAACCAGTCGGCCACCTTCTCCACTACGTACTCGCAGTACGAGTTGGACACGTCGAACTCGTCGAAGCCCAGCCGCTTCGGATACGAAGATTCGTGCTGCATGCCGAAAAGCGCTGAATACCAACCGGATTCGGATAGTATCTGGGGCAGCGTCTGGACGCCGGCGCGATATTCCCAGCCGTGGTGGGCCAGCCCGACCAGCCCGTTGCTCTGCGGATAGCGGCCGGTGAAAAACGATCCCCGCGACGGCGAGCACAGCGGTGCGGTGGCGTGGGCCCTGGTGAACAGGATGCTTTCGGCGGCCAGCGCGTCGAGTCGGGGGCTGCAGACGTCCGGATGACCGTAGACACCGAGGTAGCGCCCCAGGTCGTGCCAGTGCACGATCAGTACGTTGTCGCCCGTCATCCGCGTCACCTCTTCACCATGCCTTGCGACCGGCGACGATACCGGAGGCGCTTGCGATGAATCTGAGTGTGCCGACAAGTCAGACCCTGCGGAGGGCATTTGATTCTCCGTGACGTCAACCGAGAGGGGCCCGGGAATGGACACGGTGCTACGCGGCCTGGGGCTGCTGGAGTCGCCGCGCTGGCACGCCGGTCGGTTGTGGGTGGCCGACTGGACGGCCGGGCTGATCCGCTCCATCGACGCCGCGGGCCGGGTCGAGGTCGTGGTTGAACACCGTTCGCTGCCACTGTGTTTCGACTTCCTGCCGGGCTCAGCCGGGCCGGAGGCGCTGCTGCTGACGTCCAGCGCGCAGCGGGCGGTGCTGCGGCTTTCGGCGGACGGCACGCTGTCGCGGTACGCCGACCTGGTGCCGTTGTCCCCGCACGGCCCCAACGACATCGTGATCGACGGCCGCGGCAACGCGTACGTCAACAACGTCAACTTCGACTTCGCGGCGGGCCCGCCCGCCGGGGAGCCGGCGCCCGGGGTCGTCGCCCTGGTCACCGAGGGAACCGCCCGCGTCGTCGCCGACGACCTGGCGTTTCCCAACGGCATGGCCGTCACCGCGGACAACTCGACGCTGATCGTCGCGGAGTCGTACCGGCATCGGCTGACGGCCTTCGACATCGGCGCCGACGGGTCGCTGTCGAACCGCCGGGTCTGGGCGGATCTCGGTGCGCACTCGCCCGACGGCATCTGCCTGGACCGCGACGGTGCCGCCTGGTACGCCGACGTGGGCGACCGCTGCTGCGTGCGGGTGCGCCACGGCGGCGAGGTGCTGGACCGGGTCCAGCTCGATCGCGGGGCGTTCGCCTGCATGCTCGGCGGCGACGATCGCGCCACGCTGTACGTGGTGGCCGCGCACTGGCCAGGCCCGCAGCGGCTAGCGGATCACACCGAGTGGGACGGCACCGTGCTGGCGGTGCCCGCCCCGGTGCCCGGTGCGGGCTGGCCGGGCGGCTGACCCCAGCGGTTTTCGGCGACGAAGTCCGACAGCGGGCGCGCGTGCGTCCAGCCGTCCAGTTCCAGGGCCGGCCGGTCGGGGAACTCAGGCACCGGGCCCACGCACAGGATCGCCACCGGGTCGGCATCGTCGGGCATTCCCAGCAGCTCGGCCAACGGCTGCGGGTCGAACAACGACACCCAGCCCACACCGAGGCCCTCGGCCCGGGCCGCCAGCCACAGGTTCTGAATCGCGCACGACACCGACGCGAGGTCCATGTGCGGCATCGTGCGCCGGCCGAAGACGTGCACGTCGCGTTTGTCGGACAGCGCCACCACCAGCAGCTCGGCGCACTCGAGGATGCCCTCGACCTTGAGCCTCAGGAACTCGTCGCCCCGCGGCCCCAGCGCCTCGGCGGTGCGCGGCCGCTCCTCCGAGACGAGGGCGTGGATGCGCGTGCGCACCTCGTCGTCGGTGATGCGGATGAACCGCCAGGGCTGCATCAGCCCGACGCTGGGCGCGGCGTGGGCGGCCTGCAGCAGCCGGGCGAGCGTCTCCTCGGGCACCGTGCTGCCGGGCACGAACCGGCGCATGTCGCGCCGTTCGGCGATCACCCGATAAATGGCCCGGCGATCCTCCGCGTTGAACGCGTACTCGCTCACCGCACCGTCGGAGAAATCGCCAGGGGAGAATGGCATTAGCGTGAATGTATCAACGCGGCGGTTCCCTCACACCAACACCAGGGAGTGTCGAAGTGAAGTATTCCGAAGTACTCGACCAGCTGCCCATCGACCGCAACGGCGGGCGCTGCTACGGCGAGCCGTACCAGACCCCCGACGGCACCACCGTGATCCCCGTGACCAAGCCGAACGGCATCTTCGTCGTCCGCGACGGTCAGTCGTCCTGGGTGCCCGCCGTGGACGGGAACCGAATCGCCCTGATCGGGGTGCTCACCGGCCTGCTCGCCGCGGTGATCGGCAGCCTCGCGGTGCTCCGGCAGCCGCCGTGGCCGTTGATCACGATCACGGAGAATAGGTGACCCCGACCGTCCGGTAGACGTTCTCGGGGGGCATGTCGAAGGCCAGCTTCTGCAGCGGCAGCGCGCTGAGCACGTCGGCCGGGATCGGCGTCTTGTAGTGCAACGACAGCTCGCCGCTGAACTTCGGGTCGACCTGCGCGACGTCGAGCTCGACGCGTAGACCGCTCGACGCGATCTCCGCCGTCGCCGCGCCCGCCTGCGCGGCGTCCCAGCGCACGTCGACGGTCGGGCCGGCGAGCCTGGGCAGCTGCGACATGGTGGCCAGCACCCGCTGTGAGGTGAAGGCCAGCGAACCGGTGTAGCTGGCGACGCTGTGCGGCAGCCGCACACCGGGGATGGTGCCGCTGAACCGCCGGGTCACCGCGACGTAGTCGGCGAGGTAGACAAGGCCTTCGCCCTCGAGCTGAGCGTGCAGCTCGTCGGGTAGCTTGCCGATGCCGAACAACCTTCGGACAAAGACCGCCATGACGCCAGTATGACTCCCGATGCCCTCGCGTCGCTCGCCGCTGAGGCGCCCTGGTATCCGTTAGGTCATGACTCGCTGGCGTATCACCCTGGCCGCCGCGGCGCTCTACGCGGTCATGTGGGTGGGCTACCGCCGGCATTGGGCCTGGGTGCACGGTCTTGATTGGTCGCTGCTGAACGCGGCGCGCGACGTCGCGATCAAGCACCCGGCGTGGGTGCGCTTCTGGGATGTCTTCACGTTCGTGTTCGGCCCGGAACCGCTGCGGCTGATCGGGCTGGCCGTGGCGATCGTGTTGCTGGTCCGGCGCAGAGTGCGGGCCGCGCTGCTGGTGGTGGCCTGTGCGCCGCTGAACGGTCTGGTCACGACGGGCGCCAAGGCGCTGGCGAACCGGCCCCGGCCGCCGACCATGCTGGCGTACGCGCCGTCGACGTCGTTTCCGTCGGGGCACGCGCTGGAGACCACCGCGGCCTGGCTCGCGCTGCTGACCCTGCTGTTGCCGGTGCTGAGCCTGTCGTGGCGGCGGGCGGCGATCGCGGTGGCCGCGGTGGTCCTGGTGCTGGTCGGCGTCTCCCGGGTCGCGTTGAACGTGCATTACCCGTCCGACGTGCTGGCGGGCTGGGCGCTGGGGTACTTATATTTCCTGCTGTGCCTCACTGTTTTTCGGCCCAGATCGGCGTTGGTCACGGCGCAGTGACCCAACTGGGTCTAAAGCTTTACTTGACCTTAAGTGCTGTGCCGCTTGACGATTGAACGTATGCGCCGACTGCTAGCTTTGCTGCGCGCCGCGGCGTGCGCACCATTCGCGTTGCTGATACTTGCCCCGGCCGCCAGCGCGGCCCCGACGGGCAACCCTCTGGCAGGCACCCCCTGGTTCGCGAATCAGGTTGGCAATGCCACACAAGTGGTGTCGGTCGTCAGCACCGGCGGCTCGAACGCGACGATCGACGTCTACCAGCGCACCGCGGCCGGCTGGCAGGCGCTGCGCACCGCCGTGCCGACCCACGTCGGTTCGGCGGGCCTGGCGCCGCAGGCCAAGAGCGGCGTGCCGGCCACCCCGACGGGCGTGTACAGCCTCGACTCCGCGTTCGGTACCGCAGCCAACCCCGGTACCGGCCTGCCCTACACCCAGGTCACCGACGCCAACCACTGGTGGAGCGGTGACGACCACAGCGCCACGTTCAACTCGATGCAGGTCTGCCCGAAGGCGCAGTGCCCGTTCAACACTGGCGAGAGCGAGAACCTGCAGATCCCGCAGTACAAGCACGCGGTCGTGATGGGCGTCAACAAGAACAAGACCCCGGGCGGCGGCGCGGCCTTCTTCTTCCACACCACCGACGGCGCGCCCACCGAGGGCTGCGTCGCGATCGACGACGCTCAGTTGGTGTCGATCATGAAATGGCTGCGCCCCGGCGCGGTCATCGCGATCACCAAGTAGCTATCAGTCAGGCGTCGGTCTTGACCGCGCGCCCTGGCTTGACCGTGAAGTTCATGCCCTCCAACGACATTGTGGCGTCGTAGGTCCGGTCGTAGCCGGTGCCGCAGATCTTCCAGCCTCCGTCGGTGCGACGGTAGGTGTCGCGGTAGAAGGCCGCACCGATCAGCATGAAGTTCAGGTCGCCGACGATCACGCGGTCCTGCAAATACCAACTGCCCGTTGCGGTGTCGCCGTCGACGATGATTTCCGGGTGGGTCACCCGGTGCTCGGTCAGGACGTTGCCGGGCAGCGACGTGCGCATGTACTCGACCAGGTCGGCGCGGTTGGTGAAGTGCAACTCGTTGCCGATCGACGGGCCGTAGTCGGCCTTGATGTCCTCGGCCAGTGTGTCGGCGAAGTCGTCCCAATGCTTGGTGTCCAGCGCGCGCAGATAGCGGTATTTGACTTGCTTGATGGCTTCGATGTCGGCCAGATCGTCGAGGGTCATCCCGTCATTGCAGCACACGGGTAACCATGTCGATCAGGGCGTGTCGTTCCAGGCCCCAATCGACGGCCGTCCCGGTGACCATCTGGGCCAGCACGACACCGCGTAGCGTTGCCCAAATGACCTCGGCTACACCGGCATTCGCCGGATCCTCGGTGATCAGCCGGCCCAGCTGGCCGATCGCCGAGTTCATCTCGAGCAGGTGCCGCCGCGAGGACTGACCCAGGCCGCCGCGGGTGGCCCGCAGGATCTCGAAGGCCGCCATCGAGGTCGGGCTGCTGTAGCAACTCCAGGCGGTGTCGACGACGACCTCGATGCGCTGGCGCAGCGGTAGCTCGCTGACGTCGGCCGCCGACAGGCTTTCGATCAGCCGGTCCACGCCGTCGTCCACCACGGCCATCAGCAGGCCGTTGCGGTCGCCGAAGTGGTATTGGATGACGCCCCACGTGACGCCGGCGCGTTCGGCCACGTGCTTGGCGGTGGCGGCCGCGAATCCCTCTTCCACGATGCAGCGGACCGTCTCGTCGATGATCTTGGCCCGGGTGTCGTCGCCGCGCTTGCGCGGCGCACTGGTGCGCCGGGTGGGGTTCGCCGGGCGACCGGGGTTGTGGCCTGCAGCAATGGACATTGTTGACTTTATAACATAGTCGAGTTTATTTTTATAGCGTGAGCAGCCCTTCACGTTATGCGCAATTGTCCCGCGAGCAGCTGGCCGTCTTGGTCCCCGAATTGCTGTTGATCGGGCAGCTGATCGACCGATCCGGAATGGCCTGGTGCATCAGCTCGTTCGGCCGCGACGCGATGGTGCAGATCGCCATCGAGGAGTGGGCGGGCGCCAGCCCGATCTACACCAGGCGCATGCAGAAGGCCCTCAACTACGAGGGCGTCGACGTGGTGACGATCTTCAAGGGGCTGCAGCTCGACATCGGCGCCCCGCCGCAGTTCATGGATTTCCGCTACACCGTCCACGACCGCTGGCACGGCGAATTCCACCTGGACCATTGCGGCGCGCTGCTCGACGTGGAACCGATGGGCGAGCAGTACGTGTTCGGGATGTGCCACACCATCGAGGATCCGACGTTCGACGCCACCGCGATCGCGACCAACGCGCGGGCCCAGGTGCGCCCCATCCACCGCCCGCCGCGGACGCCGGTGGACCGGCAGCCGCACTGCGCGTGGACCGTCATCATCGACGAGTCCTACCCCGAGGCGCAGAGCATCCCCGCCCTGGATATCGTCAGCCAAACCCGAGCTGCGACATGGGAACTGGACGCCATCGACCCGTCCGGCGAGGGGCAGGCCGACTACTCGGGCGCGTTGCTGTCCGATTTCGACTTCGCCGCCTTCTCGCACTCGGCACTGGTCCGGATGGCCGACGAGGTCTGCCTGCAGATGCACCTGTTGTACCTGTCCTTCGCGATCGCGGTGCGTGCCCGCGCCGCCGACGAGGCCGAAGCGATCTCGATATGCACCAAGGGCCTGACCGGCATCGCGGGCGTTGCCGCCGAACGCATTCACCACGCGCTGAAACTGCCCGACGGGCCCGAAGGCGTGCTGCGGGTGCTGGAATTGCACCCCCTGCTCAACCCGGTGGGCTACGTCTCGGCCGACATCGAGGCCAACCGACTGACCGTGCACTCCTCGCCGGCCCACGCCGACGCCTCCTGGATCTCGTTGTGCTCACCGGACTCCGTGCAGCCGCTGCAGGCCATCGCCACCGCGGTGGATCCGCATATCGAGGTGCGGGTTAGCGGGACGGCCACCGACTGGACCGCGGGATTCACCGAAACCGACGGCGTGGCAGCCGAACTACCTGAGGTGGAAGTGGTTAAGTTCAGTGGCGGAGCGTCGTTCGTGTTCGAGCCGAGACGTTCGCTGCCGCTGACCGTGGTCTGATCTCAGCGACTTTGTCAAGGGGGTCTTGATACCGCTTCGGTGACGCAATCGCATCGAGGCGATACCAATGACATTGCAAGCCATCGGCTTTGCGCGTGTCCGCGGCTATCGTTAACGCTGGCCACGACCCCTATAGACGAAAGTATTCGCTCTATGTACGACCCCCTTGGGTTGTCGATCGGGACCACGAACCTGGTCGCTGCGAGTAGTGCAAGTACGCCGGTTAGTCGCCGCGCCGTACTTACGCTCTACCCGCACTGCGCGCCGAAAATCGGTGTGTCCGGCGAGAACCCGCACGCGAGTGACCCCGGTGTGCTGATGTGCGGCTTTGTGGAGCGCATCGGCGACTCGGTGGCGCTCGTGTCCAGCGACGGGTCGACACACGATCCGGACCTGCTGATGGTCGAGGCTCTGGACGCGATGGTCCTCGAAGCCGGTGCGGACGCGGCGAACTCGGAGATCTCGATCGCCGTCCCCGGTCACTGGAAAGCGGGGACCGTACAGGCGCTACGTAACGCGCTGCGAACGCATCTGGGCTTCGTCCGAAGTGGGATGGCCCCCCGCCTGGTTTCGGACACCGTGGCGGCGCTGACGGCGGCTAACGCCGAACTGTGCCTGGCCGCGACGGGCGTGGTCGGGCTCGTCGACTTCGGCGGCTCGGGAACGTCCGCCACGCTGGTGAATATCGGGGGCGATTTCGAACCCGCTACTCCGACAATGCGTTACCCGGACTTCTCCGGCGACGAGATCGACGCGGCGATTCTGCTGCAGGTGTTCGAGGAACTGGGACACGGCAGCGGCATCGACCCGGCCAGCACCGCCGCGGTGGGGCAGCTCGCCCTGCTCAGGGAGCAATGCCGGCGGGCCAAGGAGCAGTTGTCCACGGACCGGGCGGTGGATTTCGAAGTCGAGCTCGGCGGGCGCCGGGCCACCATGCGGCTGACCCGCGACGAGCTGGGCGACCTGATCCAGGACCGGCTCACCGGCTTCATCTATGCCTTCGACGAGCTGCTGGTCCGTCACCGCAAGAGCTGGACGGACCTCGCCGCCGTGGTCACGGTCGGCGGTAGCGCCAGCATTCCGCTTATCACCGAACGTCTTTCGGTGCACACCCGCCGACCGGTCGTCACGCCGGCGCAACCGGCGTTCGCGGCGGCCGCCGGCGCCTTGCTGCTGGCCGACCGCGGCGAGGATGTCGACATCCAGGCCCGCACGTCCGCCGGGCTGCTCACGGCGAGCGCCAGCAGCGACATCGTCGACCTGCCGTCGCGGGACCTGTTGGTGATCGATCACGACGCGTTGACCGACCGCGAATTGGCTTGGTCGCAAACCGAATACCCGGGCGACATCCGGCTGCCGTACACGCCCGAGGCCTACGACGAGGACCATCAGGCCGGCTGGTCGATGCGGCTGAACCTGATCGAACCGCCGACGCCCATCGAACGGCCCTGGCGGCGGTTGCGCTTCTCGCAGTTGATCATCGGGATGTGCGCCGTGGTCGCCATGACGGCGATCGGCGGGGTGGCCTACACGTTGGCCGGCATCGAAAACCACGAGGCGCCGTCGGTGCCCACGGTGGTGCCGGTGCCCGCGCCACCGGTCAGCTCGCTGATCCCACGCGAGGGCCCGCCGCCGCCCACCGCGGTCCCGCCGCCGCCCAGCGCCCAGCTTCAGGCCGAACTTTCCCCGCCTAATACCCGGGGCCCAGGAACGGGTTCCCGCCGCCGACTACGTCGACGTCGGTACCCATGACCACGCAGTGGATCCACGTGCCGCTGCTGCCGGTGCCGATCCCGATTCAGGTGCCGGCCAACCAGGCGCCCCAGAACCAGGCCCCGCAGTATCCCCAGCAGTACCCGGGCCAGTATCCGGGGCAATACCCCCAGCAGTATCCGGGCGGCGGGAACCCGTTCCTGGGCCCCGGGTATTAGGCGGGGAAAGTTCGGCCTGAAGCAAACCCCGCGCAAATCCCATGGCGGATCGTGGCGACCCGGCGCACACTGGCAGGGACACCTACGAGCTGCAAGGAGGCCGCGTGGCCGAGCACGGTGCGTTCGGATTTGATCCCGACGATTTCGATCGGGTGATCAGGGAGGGCAGCGAGGGCCTGCGCGACGTGTTCGAGCGGGTCAGCAGGTTCGTCGGCACTCCGGGTGCCCGGAGTGGTTGGTCGGCGGTCTTCGAGGACCTGTCGCGGCGGCCGCGCCCCACACCGGAGACCGCCGGCGAGGCCGGTGACGGGGTGTGGGCCATCTACACGGTGGACGACACCGGCAATGCCCGGGTCGAGCAGGTCTACGCGAGCGAACTCGACGCGCTGCGCGCCAACAAGGACAACACCGATCCGAAGCGCAAGGTTCGCTTCCTGCCGTACGGCATCGCGGTCAGCGTCCTCGACGATGACTCGGAAGAGCCCGCGTAACACTCACGTGACCGCAGCATCGTCGGTGTGCCACGTGTGCGGTTCGCAGCCGCGCCCGGGTGCCCGATTCTGCGACGCCTGCGGGTCCCCGCTGGCGCCGAATTCCGAACCGGCCGAATACAAACAGGTGACGGTGCTGTTCGCCGACGTGGTGCGGTCGATGGATATCGCCGCGGCATTGGGCCCCGAGCGGCTGCGCGAGGTGATGACCGAACTCGTCGATCGGTCGGCGGCCGTCGTGCAGCGCTACGGCGGCACCGTGGACAAGTTCACCGGCGACGGCATCATGGCGTTGTTCGGGGCGCCAATCACGTTCGAGCATCACGCCTTTCGGGCCTGCCTGGCCGCGCTGGACATCCAGGAGGTGGTGCGGGAACTGGCGGTCGACGTGGGGCGCCGCGACGGGATCGACCTGCGGTTGCGGGTGGGGCTGAACTCCGGCCGGGTGATCACCGGCGAGGTCGGGGCCAGCCACCTCGGCTACACCGCGGTCGGTGAACAGGTCGGCATGGCGCAGCGGATGGAATCGGTCGCGCCCCCCGGCGGCATCATGCTCAGCGAGTCGACCGCCCGGCTGGTCGAGGACCGCGTCGTCCTGGGCGAGCGTGAAACCGTGCATATCAAGGGTTTTGCCACCGCGGTGCCGGCCCGGCGACTGCTGGCCGCCGACGGCGAACACCACGCCAAGGCCCGCCGCGAATCCCCGTTGGTCGGACGCCAAGCGGAAAAGGACGCCGTCGCCGAGCTGCTGGCCCGGGCCTTTCACGGCGAGGGGACCGTCGTCACGGTGACCGGCCGACCCGGCGTGGGCAAGACCAGGCTGGTCCGCGAGTCGCTGGCGACCGCGCGCCGAGGTGGCTTCGAGGTCTTCATCACCTACTGCGAATCGCACACCCGCGAAATCGCCTTTCATGTCGTATCCCGTTTGCTGCGTGCGATTTTCGGTATCGGCGGCCTCACCCTGGAGGTGGCCCGGGCGCGGGTGCGCAGCCAGATACCCGAGGCCGGCGCCGAGGATCTGGTGCTGCTCGACGATCTGCTCGGCATCCGCAACCCCGATGTGCCGTGCCCCGACATCACCCCGGACGCCCGGCGCCGTCGCCTCATCGACCTCATCACCACGCTGTCGCTGGCCCGTCCCGCCCCCGCGATCTACGTCATCGAGGATGCCCAGTGGATCGACAGCGTCAGCGAGTCGCTGCTCGCCGAGTTCGCGGAGGCGATGCCCGAGATGCGGGCGACGCTGCTGGTGGTCTACCGCCCGCAGTATGCCGGCGCGTTGGCGCGCATCCCCAGGGCACACCCATTCGCCCTTGCGCCGCTGAGTGATTCGCACATCGTCGAGATGATCAAGGAACTGCTTGGCCAGGATCCCTCGGTGCTCAGCCTGGCCTCGGTGATCGCCGACCGGGCTGCGGGTCTGCCGTTCGCGGCCGAGGAGATCGTGCGCGACCTGGTCGAGCGCGGCGAGCTCGAGGGTGCCCCCGGCGCCTACGTCTGCGTCCGGGAGGTGAGCGACATCCGGGTGCCGGCCAGCCTGCAGGGCATCATCGGGTCCCGCATCGATCGGCTCAGTGCCACCGCGAAGCGCACGTTGCACGCCGCGGCGGTGGTCGGCGCGCAGTTCGACACCGAGCTGTTGAGTTGCTTGCTCGGCGCCGTCGACGTGGCGCCGCTCATCGAGGCCGCGCTGGTGGAGCAGATCGGATTCACGCCGCACGCGACATATGCGTTCTGCCATCCGCTGATTCAGGCCGTGGCCTACGAATCCCAGCTGAAGGCCGATCGGGCGGAGTTGCATCGCCGGGTGGCCGCCGTGCTGCAGCGCACCCAGGGCGGGTTCACCGGGCAGGAGGCCTCGATCGTGGCCACCCAGTACGCGGCGGCCGGCGACCTGCGCGACGCGTACGAGTGGTACATGCAGGCGGCGACGTGGTACGGCAGCCGCGACATCCGGGCGGCCCGCGGCAGCTGGCAGCAGGCCCTGCGATTCGCCGATCGGCTGCCCGACGACCACCCGGACCGGCTGGCGATGCGGATCGCGCCGCGAGCACTGCTGTGTGGCAGCGTCTTTCAGGTCGGCGGTACACCCGACGAGACCGGGTTCGACGAATTGCGTTCGCTCACAACGGCCGCTGGTGACAAGAAGTCGTTGGCCGTCGGAATGGCCGGGCACATCACCACCCTGACGTTCAACTCCAAGCACCGGGAGGCGGCGGCCATGGCAATGGAGTTCGCCAACCTCGTCGAGTCGATCGGTGATCCGGAGATGACGGTGGGGCTGTTCTATGCCGGCGCCCAGGCGAAGTGGGAAGTCGGCGAGGCGACCGAGTGCCTTCAGCTGGCCGAGCGGATTATCGAAGTCGCACACGGTGATCCGACGATGGGTGACTTCGTGATCGGCTCCCCGCTGGCGTGGGCGATCACGCTGAAGGGCGCGGCCAAGATGTTCTTGGGGCGGCCGGGCTGGCGGGACGACCTCGACGAAGGCATCGCGCTGGCCCACTCCTTCGACTCGACGACGCGGCCGATGGCCCAGCTCTACAAGTACGCGGCCGCGATCGCAAACTGCGCCGTGCTACCCGACGCCGACGACCTGACCCAGGCGGCGGAGTCGCTGGAAATCGCGCAGCGCTCCGGCGACAACACCGCCCTGGCCTACTCGCTGGTGAATCAGGCCACCGTGCTGATCCACTGCGACTCCGGCGATACGGCCGCGGGGCTGGCAGCCCTGGCCAAGGCGCGCGAAATGCTGGTCGACGAAAAGCTGATCGTGGCGCTGCGCAGGATGTCGGACATCGAATTCGCCCGTGAGCGTGCCCGATCCGGCGATCTGGACGGCGCGATCGACTTGGCGTCAAACATCCTCGCGGCGCAGTTCGCGGCGGGAACCATGATCTTCCGCGCACCCGCTACCACGGCGTTGGTCGAGGCGCTGTTGGCGCGCGGGCGGGCCGGCGACGTCGAGAACGCCGAACGCGCGGTCAACCGGCTGGCCGAGGTCGAGACCGAGCCGGGGTTCGTGCTGCACGAGATACCGGTGCTGCGGCTGCGCGCGCTGTTGGCCCGAGCCCACGGCGACGAGGACGGCTATCGGCAGTTCCTGCAACGCTTTCGGGCCCGCGCGCGGGAGGCCGACTTCGAGGGCTATCTCGCGCAGGCCGACGCGATGGCCCAGGGCTGACGCGCGTCAGCCCTGCGCCACCACGTTGTCGACACCGGAGTTGGAGACCTTTGGCGCGCCCGAGTGAAATGTCACCCGGTTGTTCATGCCGGACGCGTCGATGGAGTCGGACGCGTCGACGGTCACCGAGTTCTTCATGCCCGACACCGTCAGGCTCGTGCAGTGGCCGGTGATCACGATCGTGTTGGAGATCCCGCTGACCGTGACGACGTTGTCGTTGCACGCGACAGTCTTGTTCTCCTCGATGCCGGAGATGTCGAGCGGCGCACCGGCCGCCGGCGCCGGTGACGTCGAGGGGCTCGCGCTGCGGGTCGACGGCCCACTGGTCGACGGTCTCGGGCTGCGCGACGTCGTCCGGGGTGTGGTGGTCACCGGCGCGGTGCTGGTCGGCGTCGACGAGTTGATGATCGATCGGACACCGGAAAGCTGGTGCGAGGCATACGCGGCGATGCCGCCCGCGAGGGCCAGCACGCCCACGACGATGATCGTCCCGACGATCCACCACATGCGGTTGCCGCCGCCGGGATTCGGCGACGACGTCGAGTACGGGCTGCCGCCGTAGCTGTACGGGGGTGGCGCACCGTACTGGGGAGGCCCACCGTACTGAGGAGGCGGCGCCGGCGGAACCGGCCCGGGAGGAGAGGGCGGGTAGGCGTGGGCGCCCGGCGGGATCCTGCTGAAATCGGCGCCCAGTTCGGACGCGCGTGCGGTGTCGGCCAGCGGCCGCTCGAGATCCCGGATCCGTTTTTCCGGGTCGTCCTGCGATTCCATGGACAGATGCTCCCACCGGACGGCCTCTAATGGGTAGTTTCAGCACGTGCCCGAACTGCCGAACCGCCAGATCCTGTTGCGCCGCCGTCCGACCGGGCTGGTTGCGCCCGACGACACCGAGCTGGTGACCACGCCGGCGCCCCAGCTCGCCGAGGGCGAGGCTTTGCTGCGGACCACCTATGTGGGGCTCGACGCCGCCGTCCGGACCTGGCTCAACGACCAGCCCGGCTACCTGCCGCCGGTGCAGCTGGGGGAGGTCATCCGCGCTGCGGGCATCGGTGAGGTGGTGCAGACGCGTTGCGACGCCTTCGCGATCGGGGATGTGGTCACCACGCTGTCCGGCTTCCAGGAGTACGTGATTATCCGCGACGACGTGTTCAGCACGCCCGTCCCGCCGTCGGACGCGACGGATCAGTTGGCGGTGATGTCGGTCTTCGGCCCGACCGGGGCCACCGCCTACATCGGAATGGTCGACGTCGGCGTGCCCCAGCCCGGTGAGACGGCCGTCGTCTCGGCGGCGGCGGGCGCCACCGGATCGATCGCCGGGCAGATCGCCAAGATCGCCGGCGCGCGGGTGGTGGGCATCGCGGGCGGGCCCGAGAAATGCCGGGCGGTGGTCGAGGACTTCGGGTTTGACGCCTGCATCGACTACAAGAACGAGGACGTCGCGGCGGCGCTCAAGCAGCATTGCCCGAAGCGGGTCGACGTCTACTTCGACAACGTCGGGGGCCCGATCCTCGACGCGGTGCTCGGCCGGCTGGCCCAGAACGCGCGCGTGGTGCTGTGCGGCGTCATCTCCAGCTACCTGACCGGCGAGCACCCCGGGCCGACCAACTACGTGAACCTGCTGGCGAAGACCGCACGGATGCAAGGGTTCAACGCCCTCGACCAATGGGGCCGCTTCGACGAGGCCTACGCCGCGCTGCGCAAGTGGGGGGACGACGGCCTACTCAGCCATCGCGAGACCGTCTTCGACGGCATCGGCTCCTGCGTGGACGCCCTCAACGGGTTGTTCACCGGAGCCAACATCGGCAAGACGTTGGTCAAGCTGAGCGAGCCCTCGGCCAACTAATTCGCGCCGAGATTGCCGTCATGGCTGTGATCTGAGGAAAGTACGACCACCACGGCAATCTCGACGCCCGCTTGACCTCTTCTAGCTCCCTAGTCCTCGCCGAGGACGCGGTGCAGCGTCTTCTTGGCGTCGGTCAGCGCCTCCAGCACCTTGGTCCGGGTCTCGGCGAGCTGTTGCTTCTGCTCGTCGGTGCCCTGCCAGGCGATGGTGCGGGACAGTTGGGCGACTTCGAAAAACGTGCGACGGATCTTGAAGACATCGGCGAACTTGGCCCGATGCTTCAGGAATGCGTGCGCCGTCTCGCTGCTGACGCCCCGCCACTTGAGCAGGTTCTCGCCGAGCTCGGTCAGCGTCGCCACACCGTTGTCGATGGTGACCACGCCGCGGCCCGCGAGCAGCCCAAGGGCGAGCTCCACCTTCTCCTGCCGAGGGCTGAACGCGCCCTCGGTCGCGTCCGAAACCCGTTGCACGAGCTGCGCGGCGTCAGCCGGCCCGTCGAGCAACAGCGCCGCGCTGACGAATGCCGCGCGCTTGAGGGGCGGACGACCACCGGGGCCGAAACCGCCTGGGCCGCCACCGAAGCCGGGGCCGCCGTGGTTGCCCCAGCCACCGCCGAAACCGCCTGGGCCACCGCCGAAACCGCCTGGGCCACCGCCGAAGCCGCCTGGGCCACCGCCGAAACCGCCGGGCCCTCCGAAACCACCGAATCCCGGGCCGCCGAAGCCGCCGAAAAATCCACCAGACATCCTGTCATTCCTTTCATTGCGTTATCAAGTTCCTTGATACCACCGACGGCGACAATGTCAATGAAATTGATGGTTGCGCGCGAGAAACCCCTTGGCGCATGCCAACATGTGTCTATGAGCCAACTGTGCGACGAGCCATTGGGGTTCCTCTTGTACCGCGTGATGAGGTTGCTGCGGCCTCAGATTTTGGCGGAGTTGAAGCCGCTCGAGCTCGGCCTGCCGGAATTCGTGTGCATGCGGGTGCTGGCCGAGAACCCCGGGCTCACCAGCGCCGAGCTGGCGCGTGGCACGAACGTCTCGGCGCAGGCGATGAACCAAGTGCTGCTCGGGCTCGAGGACCGTGGCGCGCTGAGCCGGCCGGTCTCGACCCCGAGCGGCCGGGCGATGCCGGCCCAGTTGACGCGACGCGGCAAAGGTCTGCTGAAGCGTGCGGATGCGGCCGCAAAGCGAGCCGAGCAGCGAATTCTGACGCGGCTCTCCGACGAGCAGCAAAGCCGGCTCAAGGAACTGCTTTATGCTGCGGGAACCCCATAGTCGGAAGGCAGCGCGCCCATGCCAGAGATGGATCGTCGCAGGGCAATGATGCTGGCGGGGTTCGGCGCGCTGGCCGCCGCGATCGCGGCCCCGCAGGTGGCCGCGGCGCCGGCGACGGCAACCGGTTCCTACCTGTTTCACGACGAGTTCGACGGCCCGGCTGGCGCGGCCCCCGATCCGTCGAAGTGGGTGGTGTCCAACAACCGCACACCGATCAAAAACCCGACGGGCTTCGACCGGCCCGAGTTCTTCGGGCAATACCGCGACAGCCGCCAAAACGTCTTCCTGGACGGCAAATCCAATCTCGTGCTGCGCGCCACCCACGAGGCCAACGGCTATTTCGGCGGCTTGGTCAGCGGCACCTGGCGCGGCGCCATCGGGACGACGTGGGAAGCCCGCATCAAACTCAACTGCCTGACCGGCGGGTGCTGGCCGGCCTGGTGGCTGTCGAACGACGACCCCGGCCGCAGCGGCGAGATCGACCTGATGGAGTGGTACGGCAACGGGCAGTGGCCGTCGGGTACCACCGTCCACGCCAACCCGGACGGCACGGCGTTCAAGACGCAGCCGATCGCGGTGGACGGCGGCTGGCACACCTGGCGCGTCACCTGGAACCCCAGCGGGATGTACTTCTGGGAAGACTATGTCGACGGCGCGCAGCCGTACTTCAGCGTTCCGGCAACCGGCATCGAGGACCTGCACGACCCGGTCAGCATGTGGCCCTTCAACGACGTCGGCTACACGGTGTTCCCGATGTTGAACCTCGCGGTGGGCGGTTCGGGCGGCGGCGACCCCGCCCCGGGCGCCTACCCGGCGGAAATGCTGATCGACTGGGTGCGCGTGTTCTAAGGCCGACCTCGGCGGGGGATGCGCGCCCCCGGCAGGCATGATTTCATAACACCGTTTGCGAAACGTTATAAAGGGGGATCGCAACCGGTTGACATCCCCGACCGATTGATTGGTGGGTATTTGCAGATGGACCGTCGGAGCATGTTGTTGACGACCGGGCTCGGCATGCTGGCGGCCGCCGCATCGATGCCCCTTCCGGAGGCCCTGGCGTCCCCGTCCGCACCGCAAGCGCCGCCGTCGGCCGGTGGCGGCGGGCCGTACATCTTCTCCGACGAGTTCGACGGGCCCGCGGGCTCGCCGCCCGACCCGGGCAAGTGGACGATCCAGACCTGGCAGGACGACGTCTATCCGCCGGTGGCGGGGATCTACCGCGACGACCGCCAGAACGTGTTCCAGGACGGCCACTCCAACCTCGTCCTGTGTGCCACCCACGATTTCCTGAGCAACACCTATTACACCGGGAAGCTGCGCGGCAATTTCCGCAGCATGATCAACCAGACCTGGGAAGCCCGGATCAAGCTCGACTGCCTGTTCCCGGGCCTGTGGCCGTCGTTCTGGGGCGTCAACGAGGACCCGCTGCCCGACGGTGAGGTCGACATCTTCGAGTGGTACGGCAACGGCCAATGGGCCCCGGGCACCACGGTCCACGCCGCGTCCAATGGCAAGACCTGGGAGGGCAAGTCGATCCCCGGGTTGGTCGACGGGGGCTGGCACACCTGGCGAATGCATTGGGGCGAAGAGGGATTCGAGTTCTCGCGGGACGGCGCCGAGTACTTCAAGGTGCCCAACAAGCCCATTCACGTCGCCGGTGGCGCCCCAGATGATTTCCGGTGGCCGTTCAACCTTCCCGGCTACTGGATGACCCCGATGTTCACCCTCGCCGTCGGCGGGGTGGGCGCCGGCGATCCGGCCGCGGGCGGCGTCTTCCCGTCGTCCATGCTGGTCGACTACATCCGCATCTGGTGACTAGCGCTGCGCTTTGAGCACCTGAACCAGGTTGAACTGCCAGCGCTCGACCAGGCGGAAGCCCAGGTCGTGCGGGACCGCGAACGACGGGGTCACCCCGTAGACCGGGCCGGGCGGCAGCGCCACACCCCGCTCGTGGGCGGGCATCGACTCGTCGGCCTGGGTGATGATCCACACGACGCCGCAGTGGCTCAGCGGAGCGGCGATCACCTCTGGGATGAGGTTGGTGTCGAAGACCTCGTTGCGATCGGTCGCCCGCTGCCACAGCGTGAGATCGTTCAGCTTGCGATAGGCGTCCGGGCGTGCCGCCAGCAGCGGGCGCATCGGGGCCGGCATGAACGTCACCGTGTCGTTGACCAGTAGGCAGTCGCCGGGCGCTGCCTGCGCGGTGATCAGGTCAGCCACCTGACTGTAGTCCATCCCGTATTTGGCATACGGATTACGTTGGGCGTGAAGATAATTCGGCGCGGCGGCCACGGTGAACAGCCCCACGACCGCGGCGGCCACCCAGGGCCTGGCGGCCACCGCGCCGACGCAGACGCCCAGGATCAGGGCCATCGCCGGCGCGGTGAAGGACAAGTACCGCGGCGTGTAAATCGGGTGGGCGGCGCCGGCCGACCAGGCCACGATCAGCGCGGTGGGTATCACTAGCCAGGCGACCGCCAGCGTCAGAAGCTGTCGATCTCCCGCGTCGGGCTTACCGGATGCGCGCAGCCACAAGGCAATTGCGGTGAGGATCAGGATCAGCGAGGCAATCGCGAACGGCGGGCTTCGTTCGAAGTATTGCTGCACCACCACGTCTTCGAACGTTCGGTACCCGATCGGCGCGATCCATTTGATCTGCGGGGCCTGCCCGACCACCTGGATCGCGAACGGCGCCAGCACGCCGACCGTCAGGACCGAAGCGACGGCGAACGGGACCACGACCGTCCGGCTGCGGCGGAACGCGAAGATGAAGACGACGTGCGCCAGCAACACCAGCGAGAGATAGATGTCCAGCAGCATCGACATCGCCAGGGCCAGCGCGTAACACCCCCAGAGCCAACGGCTTTCGCGGCGCGCGGCGACAACCAGCAGCACCGTCAGCCACACCGCTGCCGCCATCGACAGGGCGTACGGGCGCGCTTCGATGCCCGCCCACGTCGACCGCGGCAATATCGCGCACATGGCTCCGGCGGCCACCGCGACCGTGCGGGAGGACAACTGCCGGCCCAGCACGACGACGCCGGCCGCGGCGGCGCCCACCGCCAGCCCGCTGGGCGCGCGAGACCAGAACTCGGTGGGTTCGAAGAGCTGGAACCAGCCGTGCATCAGCAGGTAGTACAGGCCGTGCACGGCGTCGACGGTGCTCAGCATGTGCCACAACTGAGCCAGCGAACGGCTGTAGGACGCCGAGATGGTCGCGGCCTCGTCGTACCAGAACGAAGGACGGGCGGCGCCGGCCAAACTTATTGCGGCGGCGAGCACTCCGACGATCAGCGGGTCGCCTACGGCTGTCCGCCTGGTCTCGCTGAACACGCCGCTATGTTGCCAGAGGCGGCCGGACGCCTTTCGTTGTGTCGCTTAGGGGCTCAGCCAGACGTGCCAGAAGCCGTCGTTGCCGAACCGGCAGTCGAAGTGGTGGTACAGGTGATCGTTGTAAGTCAGCTCGACGTGCGGACCGTCTGCCAGGCAACCGGCCTCGCTCGAGTAGTTGCCGTCGACCTCGACATCGGCGTTTGCCACGCCCATCCCAGCGGTCATCAGGCCGCCCAACGCCACCAGACCGGCAGCCATCAACCTCATCATGCGAATTTCCCCTCGTAGACGTCCATTGCGCGGCCCGGATGCGCGGCCCAACTATAACGAGCACGCAGGGCGTCCGCGCGCTGAATCAACGGACTTCGCGAATCTCGGATTCGTTTGCCGGCCGGGATGCCCGATGGAGGTTTCGCTCCGGGCATTCGAACGTATGATCGATCAATGGGTTCGCTCGCCTCGATCGGGTACAACGGCCAGCCGGCCCGGGACCCGTTTCGGGTCGTCCGCCCGCCGGTCGCGGTGCTGGTCGATCTCACGATGCTGTTCCCACGCGAGCCGCACCGCTCGGGTCGCTATCAGCCCAACGGCCTGCAGCTGCACAAGGTGGTGGAGGGGCGGCTGAGCTGTTGGGGCATCTGCGAGCAGGGCGACTGGTGGGGGCTGGTGACCTACCCGGTCGCCTACGGGTCGCGGCGGCGAACCGTCACGCATTGGGTGCCGGCCTGGACGTTGCGCCGAAAGTACTAGACGATTTCCTCCAAACCCGTTCCGGCTGCGGCCACCTCCGGTGGCACGGCGGCGCCGACAATGAAAGGATTGCTGCCCGTGGCAGGAAGCTGGACCTCGGTGTTGGACACGCTGATTCCGCTCGCGCTCGTGATCGCCGTCTCGCCGCTGTCGCTCATCCCGGCCGTCCTCGTCCTGCACGCGCCGCGGCCACGGCCCGCCGGGCTGGCGTTCCTGGGCGGCTGGGTGTTCGGGCTGGTGGCACAGACGGTGCTCTTTGTGGCGGGGTCCGGCGCGCTCGGCGACATGCACAAGTCGTCGCCGCCCACTTGGGCGTCCTGGCTGCGCGTGGTGCTGGGGTCCGCGCTGATCCTGTTCGGCGTCTACCGGTGGTTCACCCGGCGCAGCCACACCGAGTCGCCGGCCTGGATGCGGTCCTTTTCCACCATGAATCCCAGGCGCGCGGCCATCACCGGACTGGTGCTCACGGTGATCCGGGTCGAGGTGCTGCTGATGTGCCTCGCGGCGGGCCTGGCGATTGGGACCAACCACCTCGACCGTCCCGACAAGCTGGTGGCCGGGGTGTTCTTCGTCGCCCTCGCCGCGTCGACGGTCGCTGTCCCCATCCTGGCCTACGTGGCCGCGGGTCATCGCCTCGACGACTTCCTGGAAAAGCTCAAGGACTGGATGGAGAAGAACAACGCCGCGCTGATGGCCGCCATCCTGCTCCTGATCGGTTTGATGGTGCTGCACAACGGGATTCGCGCCCTGTAGCGCGCGTCCTAGAGTTACCGGTAGCCGCCGTCGGCCAGGCCGGCCTCCTCCTCTAGCCGGTTGGTCTGGCGAAGGCCCTTGTCGCGGAACACTTCCCAGAGGTAGGCCGCGATCATGCGGCCGTGGCTCTTCGCGGCCCACTGCTGGGAGTGCAGCTCTTCGTGATGCAGCACCCGGTCCAGCGCAAGGCCGCTCTCGAAGGGCCTGCCCTTGCGGTCGGTGTACCAGGAGTGCCCCGACTGCACGATCTGGCGCAGCCTATTGGCGGGGGCGCCGGCGTCGTCGACGTTGACCATGAAGATGTCGCCCCAGGCGGTGCCGCCCTGCCTGCTGAACAGGCGCTGGATCCGGTTGCCGCCCAAGCCCATCAGCATGCCGTTCGGGGTGGTGACCAAGCGCCCGTCGTTGCGGTGGACGAACGCGACGTCCTGGTCGTAGCTCCAGGCGTTGGCGCGCTGCCGGTCGCTGATGCGCTGCATCTCGTCGGCGCCGTACGGTGTCTCGGCGAAGTCCGCGGGCCGCTCGCCGGCGTCGCTGTAGCCGGTGCCCGCGTTGACGACGTAGGTCAGCAGCACGGCGTCGCGGGCGTCTTGGCCGGTGCTGCCCCGGGGCAGCAAGAAGAAAGACTTGCCGTCCGGGTCGTTGATCTCGGTCAGCGCCGCGAGGACGGCGAAGCTGCGCTCGGTGATGCCGTGCCGCCGCGCGATCTCGTCGACCACCGCCGACGGCACGCCCCGGCGTTCGGTGTTTTCCCGCCACCTCGCGTGGTAATCGGTAACCGGCGGCCTGGTCATAGTTCGTCAATTCTTATCAGCGGGCGACGGTTAGGGTGTAGCGAATGAGCAGGCGGCCTTGGCAACGCGCGCGCGGCATCAAGCAGATCACCAAGGGTCTTGGCACCCTGGACCGGGAGTTGTTCACGGCGATCGCCGAGAGCCCCACCCCGCTGCTGGACACTGTGATGCCGCCGCTCACCCGCGCGGCCGACCATTCCAAGCTGTGGCTGGCGATCGCGGCCGCGTTGCTCGCGTCGGGGAAGCCGGGCGTGCAGCGCGGCGCGGCCCGGGGCGTCGTGACGCTGGGGTTCACCAGCCTGCTGACCAATCAGGTGGCCAAGCGAATTCACCAGCGCCCGCGCCCGCTGTCCGATTCGGTGCCGGTGGTCAGGCGGGTCCGTCGCCGTCCCACGTCCAACTCGCTGCCGTCGGGGCACTCGGCCAGCGCGGCCGCGTTCGCCGTCGGGGTGGGATTGGAAAATCCGCCGCTGGGTTTCGGGCTGGCGCTGCTGGCCGGGCTGGTCGGCCTGTCGCGGGTCGCCACCGGGGCGCACTATCCCGGTGATGTCGTCGTGGGGCTGGGCATCGGCGCGGGGATCGCCGTCGCGGGCGGGCGACTGGTGCCCCCGATCGCCGAAACCGCGCTGCCCAGAACGGAACCGCTGCGGGTCGAGATGCCCGAGCGGCCGGACGGCTCCGGTGTGGTGCTGGTGATCAACCCGGAATCCGGCAGCGGCACGGGAAGCCGCGTCGTCGACGAGGTGCGCGCCGCGTTGCCCAAGGCCGAGATTCGCGAACTGGGTCCCGACGACGATCCGGCGGAGGTGTTGCGCGACGCCGCCGAACGCGCCGAGGTGCTCGCGGTCGGTGGCGGCGACGGCACGGTGTCGGCGGCCGCCGCCGTCGCCGTGGACGCGGGGCTGCCGCTGGCCGTCTTTCCCGCCGGGACGTTCAACCACTTCGCCAAGGACATCGGCTGCGGCACCGTGGCCAACACCGTGGACGCGGTCCGGCGTGGCAGCGTGGTGTGCGTCGATGTGGTGTGCCTCAACGAAACTCGGACGTTGCTCAATACCGCCAGCATCGGTGCGTATCCCGCGTTCGTGCGGCGGCGGGAGAAGCTGGAGAAGCGCATCGGCAAGCCGCTGGCAAGCTTCTACGCCATGCTGCGGACATTGCGCAGCGACCGGCCCGTGCGCATCTGCTACGACAACAAGACGCTGCTGACATCGCTGTTTTTCCTGGGCAATTCGGTGTACCTGCCGACGGGATTCGCCCCGTCCCGCCGCAGCCGGATGGACGACGGCCTGATGGACGTGCGCATCCTCGAGGCCGGTCGCCGGTTCGCCAGGACCCGGATCCTCACCGCCCTGGCGCTGGGGCGGTTGCAGCGCAGCCCGCTGTACCACGAGCTGCAGGTGCCCGAGTTCAGCTTCACCGCCGTGGACGGCCCGACGACCGTCGCCCGCGACGGCGAGGTCGACGAGGAATGCGAGCAGGCCAAATTCGTCGCGAAATACCGTGTACTGCCGGTCTTTTCGCCGACGACTTAGTTCGGCACCCCGAGGTACGCGTCGGCCCAGGCGCCGATGATCCGGCCGGCCCGGTGGGCTTGGCCGCGCGCGGTGAGCAGGTGATCGGAGCCCTCGAGCGAGACGAAGCTGCGCGGGTGACGGGCTTCGCGGAAGATCTCGCTCGCATTGTCGATGCCGACGGTGTTGTCGGTCGGCGAGTGCAGGATCAGCAACGGCAGCCGCAAGGCTTTGATCTTGTCGTGCAGCTCGGCCGCGCGGACGTCCTCGACGAATGCGCGCTTGAGGGTCAGCTTGCGCCCACCGACCAGCCACTCGACGCTGCCCTCGGCCAAGCAGCGCTCGACCACTGCGTCGTAATGCTTTTCGACGTGGCTGGGGTCAAACGGTGCCGCGACGGTGACGACCGCGCGCACGCCCGGCGCCCGCATCGCCGCGGCGATCACCGCGGCACCACCCCACGAGTGCCCGACCAGAAGATCGGCCGGCGTACCGCGGTTGGCCATGAACTCGCACGCCTGGGCGATGTCGTCGACCTTGACGGTGAACGATCCGTCACCCCAGTTCCCGTCTGATCCGCCGAGTCCCAGCGCGTCGAAGCGCAGCATCCCGATACCGTCGGACGCCAGCTGCTTGCAGATCCGGGCCGCGGCCGGACAGTCCTTGCCCAGAGTGAAGCCGTGCGCGAACACCCCCCACCCGCGCGCTGCGGTTTCCGGGATCTCGATGACCCCGGCCAGATTCGCGCCCGTCGAGCTTTGGAACGTGACACGTTCGCCCATAGGGAGATCTAACTACGCGGCCACAGTGGGTGCGCCGGTGGCCGAATCGCAACGCTGTAGTTATAGAGACGTTATCTCGCAATGCATCCCGCGGTATCGCGAAGTTGAACGTCACCGTTTGGAAACGGTTGCAAACGGCGCGGTGCGGCGCGGCGTGTCTTGCACGTCGGCTGCTCACAATTGAGCCGGTCGTCTAACCATGACCTCGGTACGGCTCTGCGGTGTCGATTGAAGAAAATATCTGAGCGCGAGTAAAAGGAGTTGACGTTGATGGCGATCTTCGATCGGTTCAACATCAAAGTGGTGGCCAGCGCTGGGTTGTTCGGAGCCGCGATCGCGATGTGCCCGGACGCGGCGGCCACGCCGCTGAAAACAGGGGGCGCGTGCATTCAGGGGCAGGCGGGTGACATTGCTCCGTTGCCTGCCGCCGGTGGGGTGGCCGGGGCCGGGGCCGGGGCGCCTGCGGCCGCGGGCGCGTGTGGCGCGGCCGGCACGCCCGCCATGTCCGTCATCGGGGCCGCGGGCGCGTGTGGCGCGGCCCCGATGACGGACATGGCGGGCGTGCCGATGGCATTTCCCGGGCCGGTGCCCGTGGTGCCCTTAGCCCCCCCGATACCGCTGGTTCCCCCGGTACCGGTGGTGCCTGCCGGCGTGCCGGTGGGCGCTCCGCTGCCGATTGGCGCGCCGCTGGTGGCCATGGGCGGCGACGCGCCAGGCGCACCGCTGATCGACATGTCCGGTGTCAAGGACGCGCCGATGGGTCCGGCGCCGACGGGTGGTCCGATTGCGGGACAACCGATTCAGCCCGGCCCCGCGGCTCGCCCGCCCAGTTAAGACCGAATCCCCCTTTCGGGGAAACGGGCCCGCTGGTTCACGCCAGCGGGCCCGTTTTCGTGTGGGGTCTTTGCGGGTGAGGGCACGGCGTGTGCACGACGGGCTTGGTGTGTGCACGACGTGCTTGCACGACGCTTGCGCGACAGAAAGACGGGACTCTAGGCGCGGGCTACCGCGAAATCGGCTGTCGCCGTTGTTATTCCTCGACGATGACCGGGTCGCCGACGTTGACCGTGTTGTAGTACCACTCGGCGTCCTGCGGGCTTAGGCTGATGCAGCCATGGCTGACGTTCTCCAGCCCGAGCGCATTGACGGCCCACGGGGCCGAATGCACGAAGAGGCCGCGGCGGGTGATGCGTACGGCGTAGTCCACCGAGAGCAGGTACCCGTTGGGATCGTCGACGGGAATGCCGACGCTGCTCGAATCCATAAGCACCGTGCGGTCTTTGGACAGGACGGTGTAGTTGCCCACCGGGGTCTCGTATTCGGGCCTACCCATGGAGGCCGGCAGCACACCCGGTTCCCCGAAGTGGGGTCGGTGGTGCGGCACCGGCAGCTGGGGCGGCGGGCCGGCCTCGACTCCGTCGATGCTCACCCGGAAGGTGTGCTCCGAGAGGCTCGCGACACCGATGACCTTGGGGCCCGTCTTGAATTCCTCGGACCGGCCGTCCACCGACAGCGCCACCGTGCTGTGCGCCGGCCAGTAATGGTCGGGAACCCACTGCACGTTCTTGTTGTCGAGCCATTCGAACTTGCCGGTCATCGCGGGCGTCGACTTGACGTTGATCGCACGCTCGGCCGCGTGCCGGTTGGCGACCGGCTTGTTGAAGGTCACCGCGACGGGGTGCGCGACGCCCACGACCTCGCCCTGCGTGGGCAGGACGGACGCGACCGACAGGTCATATGACTTGTCCGCCGCCGCCAGCTGAACGTCGGGTGCCTCCGCAATCGCACTGCCGGCAATCCCGAATACCGCGACAGCACACCAAACAACCGGCCGCATGATCCAATTCCTTTAACTGACAACGTTGGAATAGTGATGATGGTAAATGTGCCCTGACCAGTGGAAGTGCAAGGGCGCGTTTGTAATTGATCAAGGATTCGTCACGATTTGGCAACGGCGAGGTTGGAGGAAAGTTGAGAACCCGACTGCTGACATTCGTCATCGCTCTCGGCCTGGCCCTTACGGGCTGCGGACACGATAAAACCGCTGGCCAGCAGCGTATCTGGGGCGCGTTCACCGAACGTAGCTTCCAGACCGTCGCGATGAAGCCCGGCATCAATGTTCGGGTGTTCAACGACGTCTCCCTGGATGCGCAGGACTACATCAAGTACGACAAGGCAACTGGATACCTCACGCTGGAGCCGGGCACCTATCGGTTCAACGGATGGTCGTTGACGTCCTTCGGCATCAACCTGACTCCCGAACAACGGGCGGCGACGTTCTCGGCCCCCGGCTACGCGTTTGTCTTCAACGCCGACGAGAAGAAGATGGAAATTCTGGGCTCTATTTCGGATCCGTTCTATTCGCTGACGAGCGTGCTTGACGGGGTGATCAAGGTTGCGAAGACGACGCGGTACTACCTAGGCCATCAGAACGGCGACAAGGTCACCGGCGTCATCATTGAGTTCTTCGACCCCAAGATCACGATGCCTGACGGGCAACCCTCGACCAACCACGCGTTCGCGCAGCTCGTCGTCGAGCGGCTATAGGCGCACCCGGTAGACGTCTCGACTCCGGAGAGATCGCAGCGCTGGTGCGCGGCGGTTCGGATGACGAACGGTGGAGGGAAGGGGACCGAGTGCTCATCCGGCTTTGCGACACCTTGCACGAATCCTGCACCGTCGACGACGACTTGTGGGAAAGCCTCACCAGGTACCACTCGGATGAGGCGATCATCGAATTACTCATGCTCGCCGGTTACTACCGGATGGTGAGCTATCTGGTCAACGGGCTTCGGCTACCTCTCGAGCCGGGCGCGCCGCGATTCACCGACTTCAACGACGGTCGCCCCGCGAAATCGGTTGCGACGTAGAAGTTTCGGCCGGCAACCCGCCGACCGGGCAGATTAGCTCGCGCCCGCCGCGATCACCTGGTCGACCTCGAGGGCCCGTTCGGCCATCTCGGCATGTGCCTTGTCCAGTTCCTCGGCCTGATCTTCGTCGGCCTTCATCATCGACTCGATGTCGAAGCCGCCCATGTCGTGAACGCCCATGTCGCGGAAGGCCGTCTGCACCTTGTCGCCCCACAATCCAATGTCCTTGACGATCGGCACAATTCGACTGAAGAGGTGCGAGCGAAACTGGATCATCAGCGGCGACGTGTTGACCCATTCCGAGCAGGCTTCGACGTCCATGTCGAGGGTTTCGAAAACCTCCTCGCCGCGGAACCGGTCGCGCATCAGGTAGCACGCGTCCACGACGAACTCTTCACGCTCGCCGCGTTCGGCCTCGGTCAGCTGAGAGTAGTAGTCCTTCAACGAGATTCGGCCGAAGGCCACGTGCCGGGCCTCGTCCTGCATGACGTAGGCCAGTACCTGCTTGGCCAGCGAGCCCGGTGCCGCCATGTCGCGCAGCACCCCGAACGCCGCCAGTGCCAGGCCTTCGATGAGGACCTGCATACCGAGATAGGGCATGTCCCAACGGGAATCGTGCAGGGTGTCTTCCAGAAGCGAGGTCAGGTGCTTGTTGATCGGGTAGACCAGACCGACCTTCTCCTGCAGGAACCGCGAGAAGGCCTCGACGTGCCGGGCCTCGTCCATGGTCTGAGTGGCCGCGTAAAACTTCGCGTCCAGGTCCGGAACGACTTCGACGATCTTGGCCGCGCACACCATCGCCCCCTGCTCGCCGTGCAGGAACTGCGAGAACTGCCAGCCCTGGAAGTGCTGGCGCATCTGGGCGCGATGGGCCTCGTCCGCGGAGTCCCACATCGGGCTGCCGAACAGCGGATGGAACTCGTCGGGCAGCCCGATCGGATTCATCGGATCGACGTCTTGCGTCCAGTCGACCCGCAGCTGGGCATCCCACTGCTTGTCCTTGCCCTTTTGGTACAGGGAGAGGAGCCGCGCGCGTCCCTCGTCGTACTCCCAGGTGAAGCGTGCGTCGCCGGCGCTGGGGACCTCCCACGAGAAGGGCGCGGGCACATCCGTGTATTTGTCTCTCGTGGTCATGAGCTGCGCCTTTCCCCAGGTGACCAGTGGTCATGTGATGGCTATCACAATGCGCCGCATTCGACTGCGACGTCAACCCCTGTCCTATTGGTAACGAAAAAAGCGTGGCAGCGTTGACACCGCACGACACGCGTAGCCGGCTACCTCACGTATCAGTGGATGCGGGCGCTGCCGCCGAGGCCGATCTCCAGCACGCTTCCGGTGACGACCCCGGGGTCGGTGACCAGGTAAAGCACGCCGCGGCTGACGTCTTCGGGTTGCAGCCAGGGCTGCGGTATCGGGTTGGCCCTCGTCATCCGGCGCACCAACTCGTCGGGGACGTCATCGCTGCCGGTGGGTTGCACCATCGGCGTCTGCGTGGTGGTCGGGCAGACGACGTTGATCGTGATGCCCTCCTTGGCGACCTCGAGGGCGGCGGACTTCGCGAGGCCGATGACACCCCACTTGGTGGCGTTGTACGCGGCCAGCTCGGGGATGCCCATCCGGCCACCCATCGAGGAGGTGACGACGATCCTGCCGAACCGCTGCTGCCGCATCACCGGTATCGCGGCCCGCAGCGTGTGAAACGCGCCGGTCAGGTTGGTGTCGATCAGCTGCTGCCACACCACGTCGCTGACGTCTTCCAGCAACCCGGTGCTGACGATTCCGGCGTTGGCCACGACGATGTCGAGGCTGCCCAGGTCGGCGACCGTCTGCTTGACCGCGGCGTCGACCGCGGCCGCATCGCGCACGTCCAGGGTGAGCGGCACGCAACGCCCGCCCAGCGCCTCGACCAGCTTCGCGGTTTCCCGCAGGTCGTCCTCATTGCCTAAGGGGTAGGTCAGGTCTTTCATCGCGTCGGGGGCGTCGGCGGCCACGATGTCGGCCCCTTCGGCCGCCAGCGCCAGCGCGTGTGCGCGACCCTGCCCTCGAGCCCCGCCGGTAATCAAGGCCACGCGTCCGTCCAAAGCACCCATGGCGGTAAAGCTACCAGCGACTTACGCGCTCGCCGTGGGTCTGGGGTCATCAAACCGATTGGTGTGGACGATGTTTCAGCGCTGCAGGTGGCGGCGTCAGGCTTGGCCGCAAGCGCGCGGCGACACCACGCTGTTGGCTGTCGACCGCGACGCGTTTCACCGCACCCAGCAAACTGGCCAGCCGATATGCTGACCGGGACGGGGGCCTGGCAGTCGGAGGCGCGCATGAAAGTTCTCACGCCGTTGTGTTGGGTTTTGCTCGTCCTCACGGTGCTCGCCGCGGCGGTCATGGCGGTGCGTCCGTCGCTGGCTGCTCAAGCCGGGGGCGCCCAAATGGGATTTCTCATCCTGTTCGTCGTCGTCCATGCGTGGCTGGGTTACTCCGCTCGAGGCATGGCCGCGTTCGTGGTCATCGCCGCCGTCGTCGCTTTCGCATTGGAGGCAATCGGCGTCGCCACCGGGTTCCCATTCGGTTCCTACGTCCATCACCTGCCGGGTCCGAAACCCCTGGGCGTCCCCCCGGTGGCCGTCGCCAGCTGGATTATGTTCGGCTGGCTGGCCTGGGCGCTGGCGCGGGTGATCATGCGACCCGCTCCCGGTGTGGCTGTCGGTGGCGCCGAACGCTTTACGACGCCCATCGTGGCGACATTCATCCTCGGGGGTTATGACCTCGTGAACGACCCCATCGGGGCGACGGCGCACGACTGGTACTCCTATGACCATCCGACCGGAGCGCTGGGAGTTCCGCTGACGAACTTCCTCGGCTGGCTTCTCACGGGCTGGTTGATTTTCCAGCTCGTCGCGCTCGTAGAGACGCGATTCCCCGCGCGACCGGTCACTCAGAGCCGCGGCTACTGGCTGCTACCGTGCCTGTTCTGGCTTTCCACCGCCACCCAGGTCTTCACCAGCCTGATCCATCCGGCCGAGGGCGTCGCGGTCCGCGGCGGCAAAACCATCCAGATCGCCGACGTGTACGAATCAGGCGCCTCGGCGGCGTTATTCACCATTCTTCTCACTGGGATCATGGCGCTGGTCCGCCTCTACAGTCGTCAGCCGTCGCCTCGCTGATTTCCGTTGCATCGACTGTCCGACACCATTATTTCGTTGTGCGACAGATACTTTCGCAATATGTGGCAGATGGACGACTCACAGTGGTTCAGCGGCGACGCCAACAAAGGGGACCAGGCTCAACTCGCCACGGCGAGCGTAGCGCAGCAACCAGCCGCTACGCCGGTGGATTGCCTCGCTTTGTACGCCATAGCGAGGCGGATGCGTCCAAAGCAAACCGCCCTCTCGATCAGATGATCGCCTGCTCCTGCAAGCCCGCGATCCGCGCCGCGTCATAGCCCAGTTCGCCCAGTATCTCTGCGGTGTGCTCGCCGATCAGCGGCGGTGGGCGGCGGATCGTCGCAGGCGTCGCGCCCATGCCCGCCAGCGGGCTGCCGATCAGGTCGACCGATCCGGCGGCGGCCCACACATGCGGCGTCGTCGCGCGCAGGCCCCGGTGCTGTACCTGCGGATCGTCCCAGACCTCCGCCAGATCGTTATAGCGCGCGGCCGGGATCCCCACGCTATCGAACTTCGCCTGAAGCTCCTCCGTCGTGAACTGCCGGCTCCACACGTTGATGATGTCGATCAACTCCGCGCGATTGGTCTTGGCCCGCTTGGCGTTGGTGTCGAAGCGCGGGTCGGCGTAGAGCTCGGGCTCGCCCATCAACTCCGACATGCGCCGCCAGTGGGCGTCGCTGCCGGCCGTTATATACGTCATGCCGTCGCGCGCATGGATGAGGTCAGCGGGGCCGCCGCCGTTGCCACCATTGCCCAAACGCTCCGCCTGGACGCCGTTGATGAGATAGTCCTGCATGATGTGGCAGATCATCGCCACGGAACTGTCGAGCAGCGCCATGTCGATATGCTGGCCCTCGCCCGTGCTGTTGCGATGGTTCAGCGCGGCGAGGATCGCGATGGCGCTGTTGTGGCCGGTCACGAAATCGACCAGGCTGGGACCGGCCTTCACCGGCCCCGCGCCGGGCTGGCCTTCGGGGATGCCGGTCACGGCCATCATGCCGCCGCTCGCCTGGAACAACCCGTCGTAGCCCGCGCGCGCCGCCATCGGCCCGGTCTGGCCAAAGCCGGTGATCGAGCAGTAGATGAGGCGGGGATTGATCGCCTTCAGGCTCTCGTAATCCAGCCCGAACCGCTTGAGGTCGCCGACCTTGTAATTCTCGATCAGGACGTCCGCGGTCTTGACCAGGGCGCGCAGGATGTCCTGCCCCTCCGGCTTGGAGTGGTTGACCGTGATCGACCGCTTGTTGCGGTTCGACGCGGTGAAGAAGCCGGACTGGCGAAGGTCCTTGCCATCCTTGCCCTCGACCGAGGCAAGACCGTAACCGCGCCCTTCGTCACCGCTGCCCGGCCGCTCCACCTTGATCACGTCAGCGCCGAGGTCGCCCAGTATCTGCGCGCTCATCGGGCCGGCGAATACGCGGGTCATGTCGATGACCCGGATACCCTTCAGGGCAAGCTGTGTCGTGCTCATGATCTCCTGCTGCTCATCCATTTCAAGTCGTGCTGCGCGCAATCATAGGTTCGCATCGAAGCGCCTGACGCTTTGCGCACCCCATCTATCGGTCGCGCACGTTGATCCGGCCCGACCGGATGTCGGCGATGAGGCGCGGATAATCCCGGTCCGGGCGCGCGCCGCCATTGAGCATGGAAACGATCTCGCGTCCTCGCCGCACCGCGTCGAGGGTGAACGATCGGTGGCCTTGTCTCGATCCGTGACGCGGGTTAGCTCGCGCCCCCGCGATCGCCTGGTCCGCGCCGACTTCCGCCGAGTAGAAAGAACCCTCGTGCTGCACTGGTGGCGATAGCCAGCATGGCACTACTCACCCGCGACTCAGCAAACCGTTTCGAGGACGGGGTGTCGCCAGGCCACGGTCAAGCGACGGTTAAGAGAGCCTCATAACGGCGGATTTTCAGTCGGCTGACATGCCCACTGAAGAGGGGTTTCATGGAGCCGATGACGGGAATCGAACCCGCGTATTCAGCTTGGGAAGCTGATGTTCTGCCATTGAACTACATCGGCATTGCCGCCAAGGAAGGCTAGCACCCGGCGACAGACGCCGTGGTCAGGTCCGTGGGCAGCGTATCCGGCTGCCGAACGGAGTTATTCCTTTCACAAATTCGCATTTCTATATTTATTATTTCGTTATTGCACCGTAATGTGCTTTCCGTGGGTCGCCACAGATTAGCCAGCAAGCACCGGAAGTCGCCGGTAGTGCTGGCTGCGCTGCTGCTCACGGCCGACGTCCTGTTCGCGGCGGGCGGCGATTTCCATCCATTCGCCAACGCCGAGGCGGCCAAACCCGTAATTGGTGTTGACGAGCCGTCCTACCTGGAACTCGTCGCGGCGGGGCCGAAGGTGGCCCACAACGCGGCCGAGACGGCATTCCCCGACGGCCAGCAGGCCGCATCGAGATACCACACGCGAGCGCGCTTCCTGCCTGTCGGCATCGCAAACGAACGGGGCTTACAGGTCCGCACGATCCTGGTGGAGCGCAGCATCAGCGCGAAGTTCCCGCAAATCCACGAAATCGGTGGTGTGCGACCGGATCCGCTGCCGTGGCACCCGCTCGGCCTCGCCGTCGACATGATGATTCCGGACCCCGGCAGTGCGCAGGGGATCGCCTTGGGCGACGCGATCGTCGCCTACGTCATGTCGAACGCGAAGCGGTTCGGAATCCAGGACGCGATCTGGCGCGGCGTCTACTACACGCCCGACGGCGCCAAGGCGAGCAGGCTCGGCCACTACGACCACGTCCACGTCACGACGACCGGCGGCGGATACCCCACCGGCCGGGAGACGTATCTCGCCGACTGAAGCCGCGGCGACGCGAACCAGGCAGCGGTTAGGCTCTTCGCGTGCTGCTCTCCGATCGTGACCTCAGGGCCGAAATCACCGCCGGGCGGTTGGGCATCGATCCCTTCGAGGACACCCTGGTGCAGCCGTCCAGCATCGACGTGCGCCTCGACTGCATGTTCCGGGTCTTCAACAACACCCGCTACACCCACATCGACCCCGCCAAGCAGCAGGACGAGCTGACCAGCTTGGTCGAACCCGCCTCGGGGGAGCCCTTTGTCCTGCACCCGGGCGAGTTCGTGCTCGGGTCGACGCTGGAGCTCATCTCGCTGCCCGACGACCTGGCGGGTCGCCTGGAAGGCAAGTCGTCACTGGGCCGCCTGGGCCTGCTGACGCACTCCACGGCCGGCTTCATCGATCCGGGCTTCAGCGGTCACATCACCCTGGAGCTGTCGAACGTCGCCAACCTGCCGATCACGCTGTGGCCTGGCATGAAGATCGGGCAGCTGTGCATCCTGCGCCTGACGAGCGCGGCCGAGCACCCCTACGGCAGCTCGAGCGTCGGCTCGAAGTACCAGGGCCAGCGCGGCCCGACGCCGTCGCGGTCGTACCAAAATTTCATAAGTTCTACATAAGTTGCGGAGCGTGCCCGCGGCGCCTGAATGCGCAATGATTAGTTAGTCGAAAGATTTCCTCCTCGGCCCGAGCTTCGCTCGGTCGCACCGCCTTTGGAGGGGTTGGTTTTGGATATCGTGCTCGGGGTGTCGATGGCACCGGCTTCGGTCCAGATGGTTCTGGTCGAAGGCGAAAACGCCGACGGCGCTTTGGTAGAAGAGGATGGGTTCGCGGTCACCGCGATCGATGACTCGGACCCGACGGCACTGCCGGATCAGGTGATCGCCGCGATCCTGGGTACCCGCGAAGGCGCGACCGAGGCGGGGTTCGAGTTGTCCTCCGTCGGGGTCACGTGGACCGATCAGGTCCAGGCGGCCGTCCTGCGGGACGCGCTGTCCGCCCACCGGCTCGAGAACGTCATGCTGGTCTCGGCGTTCCTGGCGGCGACGGCGTTGGCCCAATCGGTCGGTGGCGCAATGGGTTACGAGCGCACCGCGGTGTTGTTCGTGGAGCCCGACGCCGCGACGCTGGCGATCGTCGAGACCTCCGACGGCTCCATCGTCGACATCTATAAGGAAGCGATCGAAGCGGAGTCCTACGACGACGCGCTCGCGCAGCTCACCGGAATGGTCTACTGGCTCGAAGAGCAGGACTATCCCGCCGGCGGCGTGTTCGTAATCGGCTCGGGTGTCGACATCACCCCGATCAAGCCGGCGCTGGAATCGGCGACCTCATTGCGCGTGAACGTGGCCGAGGAGCCGGCGACGGCGCTGGCCCGTGGCGCGGCCCTGGCCTCGGCCAACGCACCGCTGTTCGCCTCGTCCACCGCAGCGCTGGCGTACGCGCAAGACCCCGGCACCGGCACGGTCGACCCGTACGTCGTGCCCGAATACGTCGTGAATCCCCTTGCGCCCCCTGATGAATCCGCCGACGAGCTCGCCTACAGCCTGGTTTCGGACGAGGACGCGGACGCCCCGACGGTCGTCATCGACACGTCCGAGGGATTCGGTCCCGAGGGCACCCAACGGCGCAGGCCCATCCTGCTGGTCGGCAGCGGGCTGGCGGTGGTTGCCATCAGCGCGGTGGTGGCGCTGGAGATCGCGCTCGCGATCGGCATCCGCACGACGGTGGCTCTGCAGCCCAGCCCGAACCAAAGTCTCATCGTCCCAACGCAACAGGCCCCGGCCGCCCCGCGGGTCGAGGCGTCGGCGCCCACGCCCAAGATCAGTCTGCCGGCCCCGGCGGCGGTGCCCAGGCCGCCGGTCCTCGCGGCGCTGCCCGCGCCGGCTCCCGTCGCGCCTCCGTTGCCCGCGGCGCCGGTGCCGGTGCCGGTGCCGATTGCGCCGATCCTGCCCGTCCCGGTGCCGGTCCATCTGCCCGTTCCCGCGCCGATGATCAGGCCCCCGGTGATCGAGTCCCCGCCGGTGCTTTCGCCCCCGCAGCGTGTGCTGACCGAGCCGCCGCCGGTGCGCATGCCGGAACCTCCGTCGCCGCCCGAAGGCACGGGGACGATTCCGCACTCGCCGCCGCACCAGGTTCCGCCGTCGCAGGGCTGGCCGCCCAATCCCGGTGAGGGTGCGGGGCACACACCGCCGCCCGGCACGGGAGTCGGCGGGTCCAATGGCGGTGCGCCGGGCCATTTCCCGGGTAACGGCCCCGGTGGCATTGCTGGCGAACCCGGTGGCCAGCCACCCCTCGGCGGCGGCCACGGCGGTGGTCCGCTCGGCGGCGGGCCCGCCGGTGGCGCCGTCGGCGGTGGCCATGGTGGTGGCCCGCTCGGTGGCGGTCCCTTCGGCGGTGGTGGGCCCGCGAGTCCGCCCCCGCTCGGCGGTGGTCATGGCGGTGGCCCCTTCGGTGGCGGCCCGCTCGGCGGGGGCCCGATCGGCGGCGGAGGACCGTTCGGTGGCGGTGGCCATGCGGGCGGCGGCCCGATCGGCGGCGGATTGGGCGGCTTCGGCGGCGGCCATGCCGGCGGCGGTCTCGGCGGCTTCGGCGGCGGCGGCCACGCGGGCGGCGGCTTTGGGGGTGGCGGCGGTCACAGCGGCGGCGGCTTCGGCGGCGGCGGGCACCACTAATCGCCTACCGGTGGCGCCACGCCACTGGGTGTTCTCCTCCAATTGGCCTTGTTTACCTGGTGTTTCCCGTCTTTGGTGCTGCGCGAGTAGGGTCGAATCATTGGGGAGGGTCACGGATCTACGGCCGAGTTCGCGCCGCCGTGGCAACAAAACACTGGGATGACCTGGTGGCGCGCTGTCCGCGTGATCGACGGACGTGATGGCGAATTGCAGGGGGTGTTGGCGAGGTGGAAGGCGTCGTACTTGGCGTCTCGACGGGGGCGACACGGCTCCGCATGGTCCTCGTCGAAGGCGAAAGCGCCGACGGCGTCATCGTCGACCAAGACCACTTCGACGTCTCCGGCGGGGCCTCGCCTTCCACCATGCCCAATCAGGTGATCTCCGCCATCCTGGGCACCCGCGAAGGTGCGGTCGAGGGCGGCTATGAGCTGCTGTCCAGCGGGGTCGCCTGCGCCGACCATGTGGAAGCCGCGCAGCTGCGTGACGCGCTGATCGCCCACAAAGTCGAAAACGTCATGCTGGTTTCGGCTTTCATGGCCGCGGCCGCGCTGGCCCAGGCGGTCGGCGACGCGACCAACTACGCGCGCACGGCGTTGCTCTTCGTCGAGCCGTACAGCGCGACGCTGGCGGTGGTCAACACCTCCGACGGGTCGGTCTCCGAGGCGCACCGCCAGCTTCTCTCCGACGACGAGGATCGGGCGGTGGCCGAGCTGGCCCAGATGGTCTCCGGCATCGAATCGCTGGAGACGGTCCCCGACGGCGTGTTCGTCGTCGGTTCCGGCGTGGACGTCCCGATGATCAAGCCAGCCTTGGAAGCCGCGACCTCGCTTCAGCTCTCGGTGCCGCACGAGCCGGAGATGGCCCTCGCCCAGGGCGCGGCGCTGGCGTCGGCGCATGCGCCATTGTTCGTCTCGTCCACGGTCGCGCTGGCCTACGCGCAGGATCCCGGCACCGGCGAGGTTGACCCGTTGGCGTTCGCCGGCCAATGCGTGGGCTACCTGCCCGAATATCAAGGTGCCGCAGCGCTTTCCGCCGACGCCCCGACCGGCGGGATCAACGTTGCCTACAGCGCGGTGCCGGACGAAGACGCCGACGCCCAAACCACGATCGGCTTGGACGAGCGCACGCATCGACGCAAGTCGGTCCTGCTGGTGGGCAGCACGCTGGCGGTGATATTCATCAGTGCGGTTGTGGCCCTTGAGATTGCGCTCGCGATCAGCATTCGGCCCACGGTTGCCTTGCGGCCCAATCCCGACCAAAACATCGTCGCCCCGGCCAATCCCGCGCCGGCTCTGCCGCGGGCCGCGGTACCCGTGCCGCGAGTCCCGGCGCCGAGGCCGCTGGCGGTGCCGCATCCCCTCGCCCCGCCCGCGGTCGCGGCCCCGGTGCCGCTGCCTGCGATTCCGCCGCCGGTGTTCATCCCGTTGCCGCACGCGCCGATGGGCCCGCCCGGATTGCCCGGCGGCCCCGGACCGCGCGGTCCGTTCGGGGGCGGGCCGTTCGGCGGCGGTCCCGGCCCCTTTGGGGGTTCGGGGGCGGGCCGTTCGGCGGCGGTCCCGGCCCCTTTGGGGGCGGCCCGTTCGGTGGTGGGCATGGTCCGCCCGGGTTGCCCGGCGGCCACGGTCCGTTTGGCGGCGGTGGTCATGGCCCCTTAGGCGGCGGACACGGGTTCGGCGGCCTCGGCGGTGGTCATGGCTTCGGTGGGGGCCATGGATTCGGTGGCTTCGGGCACCGCTAGCGGGCGCTGTCGGGCCCGGGCCGGGTCTGCCAGCGGGCGTAAAATTTAAGAAATTGGGGAATACGGGGGGTATTCGAATAGTCCGGCCTGGGGCTGGCGTTTGGGATGAAGACGCTCCCGATCTCACTGGCTAGCGAACGATTGGGGAGGAGCTATGGACACCGTACTTGGTGTTTCGATGGCGCCATCAGCAGTCAGAATGGTGCTGGTTGAAGGGGAAAACGGCGACGGAGCCACCGTCGATGAAGACAACTTCGCCGTCGCCGCCGACGATGACGCTGCAACGATTTCCGCAGCCGACCAGGTGGTCTCGGCGATCCTGGGCACCCAGGAAGGTGCTGCTCAGGGGGGCTACCAGCTGACCTCCACGGGAGTCACCTGGACCGACCCCATCGAGGCCGCCGCGCTGCGTGATGCGCTGGCTGCCCACAAGGTCGAGAACGTGATGTTGGTCTCTGCCTTCCTGGCCGCGGCCGCGCTCGCACAGGCCGTCGGGAACCAGACGAACTACGCCCAGACCGCGCTGCTGTTCATCGAGCCCGATACCGCGACGCTGGCTGTTGTCGACACTTCCGACGGCTCGATCGCCGACGTGCATCGTTTGCCCCTGCCCGCCGACGACGACGCCGCGGTAGCTCAGCTGGCGACCATGGTCTCCGGCGCCGAGTCGATGCAGGCGCGCCCCGACGCCATCTTCGTCGTCGGCTCCGGCATCGACATCCCGCTGATCAAGCCGGCCCTGGAGGCCGCGACCACCCTGCCGGTCACGGCGCCCGAGGAGCCGGAGACCGCGCTCGCCCGGGGTGCGGCCCTGGCTTCGGCCGGCGCACCCCTCTTCTCGTCGTCGACCGCGGCGCGCGCCTACGCCCAAGACCCGGGCACCGGGGCGCTGGACCCGTTCGCGGTCGCCCCGGGCTACTTCGACATCCCGGATTCGGAGGACGGCGCCCTCGCGTACAGCGCGGTCGGCGACGACGCCTTCGCCGAGCCCTACACCGGCTCGCAGACCGCCGCGACCGAGCTCGTCGACGCCGACTACCGCGAGCGAAAGTCGTTCGGGCTGGTCGGGACTGCGCTGGCCGCGATCTTCATCGTCGGCGTCAGCGCGCTGGTCGTCTCGCTCGCGATCGCTATCCGGCCAACGTCCGGGGTCCGGCCTATTCCAGGTCAGAACGTCGTCGCACCCGCTCAAGGGGTGCCGGCCCCCGCGCCCGCGGCGCCCCCGGCGCCCGCCGCTGCTCCGGCACCTGCGCCCGCGGCTGCTCCGGCCCCGGCACCCGCTCCCGAGGCGCCCGTCCCGGCGGCCGCGCCGCCCGCGCCTGCTCCGGTGCCCGTCGCACCCGCGCCCATCCCGGAGGCGCCCATGCCGGCGCCGGTTCCCGCGGCCCCCGTTCCGGCTCCGCCGCCGGTGGCAGCGCCGATTCCGGTGCCGATCCCGCTACCCATACCGCCGATCATCGGCGCGCCGGGTGGCCCGTTCGGGCCCGGCGGCGGCGGTGGCTACCCAGGTGGCGGTCCCGGCCGCGGCGAGTTTCCCGGCGGCCCGGGCCACGGCGGTGGCGGCTTCCCCGGCGGCGGCGGTGGCGGACCGTTCGGTGGTGGCGGCCACGGCGGGTTCGGCGGCCCCTTCGGTGGCGGCGGACACGGAGGGTTTGGACACCGCTAACGATTTGGTGGCAGCAGGGACACCTCGTCACCTCCCGTTTGCCTCCCGCTCAGCGCGGCGATGCAGTTAGCTCATCGCGGCCACCTACACCAGTTGTATGCGATGCACTGTTTTCGGCACCGGCTACCTGGGCGCCACGCACGCAGTCGGCATGGCCGAACTGGGGCACGAGGTCATCGGGGTCGACATCGATCCCGGCAAGGTCGCCAAGCTCGCCGCGGGTGACATCCCGTTTTACGAACCAGGCCTGCGAAAGCTGTTGACCAACAACCTGGCGGCCGGGCGGCTGCGGTTCACCACCGACTACGACATGGCGGCCGACTTCGCCGACGTGCACTTCCTGGGAGTGGGCACGCCGCAGAAGAAGGGTGAATACGGCGCCGACCTGTCGCATGTCCACGCCGTCATCGACAGCCTGGTGCCCAGGCTGAGCAGATCGGCCGTGCTGGTGGGCAAATCGACCGTTCCCGTCGGGACCTCGGCGGAGCTGCGGCAGCGGGCGGCCGCGCTGGCCCCCGCCGGGGTCGACGTCGAAATCGCCTGGAACCCGGAATTTTTGCGCGAGGGCTACGCGGTACACGACACGCTGCACCCCGACCGCATTGTGCTTGGCGTGCAAGATGATTCGGAGCGCGCCGAAGCGGTGGTCCGCGAGCTATACGCGCCGCTGCTCGACGCCGGTGCGCCGCTGCTGGTGACCGACCTGCAAACCGCGGAACTGGTCAAGGTCTCTGCCAATGCCTTTCTGGCGACCAAGATTTCGTTCATCAACGCCATCTCCGAGGTGTGCGAGGCGGCGGATGCCGACGTCACGCTGTTGGCCGACGCGCTGGGATACGACCCCCGGATCGGACGCAAATTCCTCAACGCGGGCTTGGGTTTTGGTGGCGGCTGCCTGCCCAAGGACATCCGCGCGTTCATGGCTCGTGCCGGTGAACTGGGCGCCAACCAGGCGCTGACGTTTCTGCGCGAGGTGGACAGCATCAACATGCGGCGGCGCACCAAGATGGTCGAGCTGGCCACCGCCGCCTGCGGGGGTTCGTTGCTGGGCGCCAACATCGCCGTGCTCGGCGCCGCCTTCAAGCCCGAGTCCGACGACGTCCGCGATTCCCCCGCGCTCAACGTGGCGGGTCAGCTGCAGCTCAACGGCGCGGCCGTCAACGTCTACGACCCGAAGGCCCTGGAAAACGCCCGCCGGCTGTTCCCGACGCTGAACTACGCCGTGTCGGTGACCGAGGCGTGCCAGGGGGCCGACGCCGTCCTGGTGCTCACCGAGTGGAGTGAGTTCACCGAACTCGACCCCGATGACCTGGCCGACGGGGTGCGCGCGCGGGTCGTGGTCGACGGCCGCAACTGCCTGGATGTCGACCGCTGGAAGCAGGCCGGCTGGCAGGTGTTCCGGCTCGGTGCCCGCCGGCCGTAGCGCCCGGGCGGGTAGCCTGACCACGTGGATTACGCGGCCGCATTTCTTGCCGAAAACCGTGCCTTCTCGGAGCTTTTCCACGACGCGGACGGCGCGACACCGGTGCCGACGTGCCCGGGCTGGGGACTCGAGCAGGTGTTCCGCCATGTCGGTCGCGGCGATCGCTGGGCGGCTCAGATCGTCCGCGACCGGCTCGACGAGCCGCTCGATTTCCGCAGCGTCGAGGCGGGCAAGCCGCCGCCGGGCCGGGCCGACGCCATCTCCTGGCTGCACGGCGGGGCGCAGCGTCTGGTGGATGCCGTAGAGCTGTCGGGCGTGGAAACGCCGGTGTGGACGTTCCTCGGCAACCGCCCGGCGAACTGGTGGATCCGGCGCCGGCTGCACGAGACGGCCGTGCACCGGGCCGACGCCGCGCTGGCGCTCGGCACCGATTTCGCGCTGGCCCCCGACGTCGCGGCGGACGCGATCACCGAATTCCTGGAGCGCATCGCGGTCCAGGCCGGCGACAAGGGCGCGGCGCTGCCGCTCGACGACGGCACCACGCTGCACCTGCACGCCACCGATCCGGACCTGGGCGAGGCCGGGGAGTGGACCGTCGCCGTCGACCAGGGGCGCATCGCCTTTGCACACGAGCACGGCAAGGGCAGCGTGGCGCTGCGCGGCGGCGCCACCGAGCTGCTGCTGGTGCTGTCGCGCCGAACCACTGTCGACGACACCGGCGTCGAGGTATTCGGCGACGACGCCGTCTGGCGGAACTGGCTGGAGCGCACGCCCCTGTAGGCAGGAAACGACATGCTGAAAAAGGCCACACGGTAACTTTCAGACCATGACCACTTCGGAGATCGCCACCGTCCTGGCTTGGCACGATGCCCTCAACGCCGCCGACATCGAGACGTTGGCGGCGTTATCCAGCGACGACATCGACCTGGGCGACGCGCACGGGGCCCAGCAGGGTCACCAGGCGCTGCGCCAATGGGCCAGCTCCCCCCGCGAGACCACCGAGCTCGGTCCGATGTATGTGCACGACGGCGTCGTGGTCGTCGAACAGAAGGGCAGCACCAACTCCGCGCTGGCGTTCCGGGTCGTCCACGACCACGTCACCTCGGTGTTCCGTCACCAGGACCTGGCGTCGGCGCTGGCAGCCACCGAACTCACCGAGAGCGACCTCGTTACCTAAGGCTTAGGAGCCACACGCAATGCGCGGAATCATCTTGGCCGGCGGTTCGGGCACCCGCCTGCACCCCATCACCATGGGCATCAGCAAGCAGCTGCTGCCGGTCTACGACAAGCCGATGATCTACTACCCGCTGTCCACCCTGATGATGGCCGGGATCCGCGACATCCTGGTGATCACCACCCCGCACGACGCCGAAGGATTTCAGCGACTGCTGGGCGACGGCTCACAATTCGGCATCAATCTGAGCTACGTCAAGCAGGAGAGTCCCGACGGCCTGGCGCAGGCTTTCATATTGGGCGAGAACCACATCGGTAAAGATCCTGTGGCTTTGGTGTTGGGAGACAACATCTTCTACGGCCCGCGACTGGGTACCAGTCTCGATCGATTTCAAACCATCAGTGGCGGAGCGATTTTCGCCTACTGGGTGGCCAACCCGTCGGCCTACGGTGTCGTCGAATTCAGTCCCGATGGCCTGGCGCTGTCGCTGGAGGAGAAGCCGGCCACGCCGAAGTCCAATTACGCGGTGCCCGGCCTGTACTTCTACGACAACGACGTGATCGAGATCGCCAAGGGCCTCAAGCCGTCGGCGCGCGGCGAGTACGAGATCACCGACGTCAACCGGATCTACCTCAACCGCGGGTGCCTGTCGGTCGAGGTGATGGCTCGCGGCACGGCCTGGCTGGACACCGGCACCTTCGACTCGCTGCTGGACGCCAGCGACTTCGTGCGCACCCTGGAACGCCGGCAAGGCCTGAAAGTCAGTGTGCCCGAGGAGGTCGGGTGGCGGCGCGGCTGGGTCAGCGACGATGGCCTGGCAGAGCGGGCGCAGACCATGGTCAAGTCGGGGTATGGCGGCTACCTGCTGGAGCTGCTGGAACGGGGCTAACTGCACGGGGTTTGGCGAGCACCGCGGCGATCGCCGTCGTCAACGGCACCGATAGCGCCAACCCGATGCCGCCGATCGCCGAGCGGACGATCTCGATGGCCACGCTCTCGCTCATCAACACGTCGCCCAGCGAGCGGTTGGCCACGCTGAACAACAACAGCAGCGGTAGCGAACTGCCGGCGTAGGCCAGGACCAGCGTGTAGACCGTGCTGGCGATATGGTCGCGCCCCACCCGGATCGCGCTGACGAAGATCGCGCGCCGTGACGTGTCGCCGCCCACGCGCGCCAGCTCGAAGACGGTCGACGCCTGCGTGATGGTCACGTCGTTGAGCACACCCAGCGAGCCGATGATGAACCCGGCCAGCAGCAGGCCGCTGATCGACACGCTGCCCAGGTATGCGCTGACGGTGGAGTTCTGTTCGTCGGCCAGGCCGGTCAAATGGGTCAATTCAATTGCGGCCCAGGATAATCCGCCAGCCAATAACAGCGACGACAGGGTTCCCAGCAGGGCGGCGCTGGTGCGCAGGTTGACGCCGTGGGCGAGATAGATCACCGCGTAGAGGATCGCCGCCGACGCCACCAGGGCCACCGGCACCGCGGGCGCGCCGTCGCGCAGGGCCGGCAGCAGGAACACCACCAGCACCCCGAACGCCACCACGATGCCGACCAGCGCCAGCAGCCCACGCCAGCGGGCCACGGCGACGATCACCAGTGCGAAGACGACGGCGATCCCGACCAGCGGCCAGCCGCGCTCGAAGTCGTAGAACGCGTAACTGGTGCCGCCCTCCGGGTCGACCTGCCGGGAGACGCGGATGCGATCACCGACCGCGAATTGCGGCTGGCCGGGCCCGGGGGAGGATTCCAGCAAGGTGTTGGCGCCGGCGTTCGGCCCGGAATCGACGGCGACCAGGGTCTGTATGCAGCGGCCCGAGCCCGGCATCCCCGGCTGCGGCGCGGTGGTCAACACCTGATTGGCCGACGGGCTGCCGCAGTCGCCCAGTGCGCTGGACAGCACGTGCCCGCGCTGGGTGCTGACGGCACCGCCGGCCGCGTTCTGGAACGGCATCGGGATGTCGACGTGCTGCCGGCTCGGCCACAGCAGCGCCGCGCCGGCAATCACGGCCACCCCGATCGCGACCAGCAGCCCGACCACGATCTTGGCGGGCAGCGGTCCCAGCGGGGACGGGCCGGACGACAAGTTGTGCGAGTGCGCGTGGGTCACCCGGTCCACCGTAGAGGCGGTGCCTTGCGGCTTACTGTCGGTAGCTGGTCAGGAAGTTACCCAGCCGGTCGATCGCGGCCGACAGGTCGCGGGCCCAGGGCAGCGTCACGATGCGCAGGTGATCCGGGGCCGGCCAGTTGAAGCCGGTGCCCTGGGTGACCAAGATTTTCTCCTGTAGCAGCAGGTCCAGGACGAGCTGCTCGTCGTCGTCGATGTCGTAGACCTCAGGGTCCAGTCGCGGGAAGGCGTACAGCGCGCCGTCCGGCTTGACGCAGGACACCCCCGGAATCTCGTTGAGTTTGGTCCAGGCGACGTCGCGCTGCTCGAGCAGCCGGCCGCCGGGCAGGACCAGGTCGTCGATGCTCTGGTAGCCGCCCAGGGCGACCTGAATCGCGTGCTGCGCCGGGACGTTCGGGCACAACCGCATGTTGGCCAGCAGGTTGATGCCCTCGATGAAGCTCCCCGCATGCTCCTTGGGGCCGGTGATCGCCAGCCAGCCGGCGCGATAGCCGGCGACGCGGTAGGCCTTGGACAGGCCGTTGAAGGTCAGGCACAACATGTCGGGGGCCAGGCTGGCCACGCTGATGTGCTTGGCCTCGTCGTAGAGGATCTTGTCGTAGATCTCGTCGGCGAGCAGCAGCAGCTGATGCTTGCGCGCCAGTTCGACGATCTGGGTGAGGATTTCGCGGCTGTATACGGCGCCGGTGGGGTTGTTCGGGTTGATCACCACCAGCGCCTTGGTGCGCTCGGTGATCTTGGATTCCATGTCGGCCAGGTCCGGCTGCCAGCCCTGCGTCTCGTCGCACAGGTAGTGCACCGGGGTGCCGCCCGCCAGCGACGTCGACGCCGTCCACAGCGGGTAGTCCGGCGACGGGATCAGCACCTGATCGCCGTTGTCCAGCAGGGCCTGCAGCGTCATCGTGATCAGCTCGGAGACGCCGTTGCCCAGGTACACGTCGTCCACGTCGAACCGTGGGAAGCCGTCCACCAGCTCGTAGCGGGTGACGACCGCGCGGCGGGCCGGCAGGATGCCCTGCGAGTCCGAGTAGCCCTGGGCATACGGCAGCGCCTGGATCATGTCGCGCATGATCACGTCGGGCGCCTCGAAGCCGAACGGCGCCGGGTTACCGATGTTCAGCTTGAGAATCCGATGCCCCTCGGCCTCCAGCCGCGACGCATGCGCGTGCACCGGGCCGCGGATTTCGTACAGGACGTCCTGAAGCTTGGACGACTGCGCGAAGGCGCGCTGCCGGTGATGGCCGGTCAGGTGCGCGGGCACCTGGTGAGTAGTCACGTACCTATGGTGCCATCAGTGTCTACCGAAATTTGCTGGTAGATCCCAATCTGTGATCAACGCTTGCCGGGCGGGCGGGCGCCGCGAGCGATGCCCAGCCCCTTGACCGGCGGTTGCTCCGCGGCCCCGTTGCCTTCGTTTTGCTCTTTGGGCTCCGGCTTTGGCTCTGGCTTGGCCTCGGCCTCTGGCTTGGCTTCGGTTTGCTCCGCGGTCGGAGCCGCGGGGGCTTCGGCCTTTGCTGCGGGGGCGGCCGGAGCCGCGGGGGCGGATTTCTTGGCGCCGGGCCGCTTGGCGCCGGCGGCGATGCCCAGCCCCTTGACGGGCGCGGCGGGCGCCGCGGGCGCGGCCGGTTCGGCGGATTCCTCCGCCTTCGGGGCCTCTGCCGTCTCTGCCTCGGCCTTCGCCTCGGCTGGCGCCGGCTCGGCCTTGGCAGCCGGTGCAGCCTTCTTGGCGCCCGGGCGCTTGGCCCCGGCGGCCATGCCCAGCCCCTTCACCGGGGCTTCGGTAGCCGCCGCCTTGGGGGTCTCGGCCGCTTCCGGCTCGGCCTTGGCCTCTGTCTCGGCCGCGGGAGCCGCCTTGGCCGCGGGAGCCGCCTTCTTGGCGCCGGGTCGCTTGGCCCCCCCCGCAATACCCAGGCCCTTGACCGGCGCCTCGGGCGCCTTGGCCGCCGCGCCGTCCCCGGTCTCTTCGGCCTCTTCGGCCTTGGCGGCAGGTTCGGCCGCTGCTTTCTTGGCGCCCGGCTTCTTGGCGCCGCCGGCGAGACCCAGCCCCTTGACGGGCGCGGCAGCCGCCGCGGGCTTCGCCGGGGCTTCGGGTTCGGCTTCCTCGGCCTCCGCGGGCGCCTCGACGGTCGCGGTCGCGGCGGCCTTGGGCTTGGCCTCCTCGGCCTTGGTGGCCCGCTCCTCGGCCTCCTTGGCGGCCGTTCCCTTCTCGGGCAGGATCGCCTTGTCGTAGTCGAGGGACGCGAGCAGCACCTGGGAGACGTCGAGCACCTCGGCGCTGTGGCCGGCCTCCTCCTGGCGGTCGTTGACCCCGTCGGTGACCATCACCCGGCAGAACGGGCAGGCGGTGGCGATGGTCGTGGCCTTGGTGGCCAGCGCCTCGTCCACGCGCTCGTGGTTGATCCGCTTGCCGATGTGCTCTTCCATCCACATCCGGGCGCCGCCGGCGCCGCAGCAGAAGCTGCGTTCGGCGTGCCGGGGCATCTCGGTGAGCTTGGCCCCGGCGGCGCCGATCAGCTCGCGCGGCGCCTCGTACACCTTGTTGTGCCGGCCCAGGTAGCACGGGTCGTGGTAGGTGATCTCCTGCGAGACCGAGCTGACGGGGACCAGCTTCTTGTCGCGCACCAGCCGGTTGAGCAGCTGCGTGTGGTGCAGCACCGAGTAGTTGCCGCCCAGCTGCCGGTATTCCTTGCCCAGCGTGTTGAAGCAGTGCGGGCAGCTGACGACGATCTTGCGGTCGACGGTCTCCACACCCTCGAACAGCCCGTCCAGCGTCTCGACGGCCTGGGCGGCCAGCTGCTGGAACAGGAACTCGTTGCCCGAGCGGCGGGCCGAGTCGCCGTTGCAGGATTCGCCGGTGCCCAGCACCAGGTACTTCACCCCGGCCACGGCCAACAGTTCGGCGACGGCCTTGGTGGTCTTCTTGGCTTTGTCGTCATAGGCGCCCGCGCAGCCGACCCAGAACAGGTACTCGAAGCCGTCGAAGCTGTCGACGTCCTCGCCGTAGACCGGGACGTCGAAGTCGACCTCGCTGATCCAGTTGGTGCGGTCCCCTGCGTTCTGGCCCCACGGATTGCCCTTGGTCTCAAGGTTTTTGAACAGCGTCGACAGCTCGGTGGGGAACTCCGACTCCATCATCACCTGGTAGCGGCGCATGTCGATGATGTGGTCGATGTGCTCGATGTCCACCGGGCACTGCTCCACGCAGGCGCCGCAGGACACGCAGGACCACAGCACGTCGGGGTCGATGACGCCGCCCTGCTCGGCGGTGCCGACGAGCGGACGGGTGGCCTGCTCAGGTCCGGACCCGGTGATGCGGCCGAACCCGGATTCCGGAACGTGGTGCTCCTCGGCGTGCTTCTCGCCGGTCAGGTCCTCCGAAATCCCGCCCTCCGGCGTGCTTTCCAGGGGAGTTTCCTTGTCGCCCAAGATGTATGGCGCCTTGGCCATCCAGTGGTCGCGCAGGTCCATGATCACGAGCTTGGGCGACAGCGGCTTGCCGGTGTTCCAGGCCGGGCATTGCGACTGGCAGCGCCCGCACTCGGTACAGGTGGCGAAGTCGAGCATGCCCTTCCAGGTGAAGTCCTCGATCTTGCCGCGACCGAAGACGTCGTCGTCGCCCGGATCCTCGAAATCGATTGGCTTGCCGCCGGACTCGACCGGCAGCAGCGGGCCCAGGCCGTCGGGCAGCCGCTTGAACGTGACGTTGATCGGCGCCAGGAAGATGTGCAAGTGCTTGGAGTGCAACACGATCAGCAGGAAGATCAGCGCCACAGCGATGTGGGCGAGCAGCGCGAAGGTCTCGATCCACTCGTTGGCCGTCGTGCCCAGTGGATGCATCAGCGCGCCCATGGCGTGGGAGAAGAAGGCGCCCGAGCCGTAGGGGAAGTTACCGGTGTCCACCGAGGCGCCGCGGACGATTGCGTAAGTGAAGATGACCATCGAGATCATGAACAGGATCAGCCAGGCGCCGCCGGTGTGTGAACCGTAGAAGCGGGATTGGCGGCCGTATTCCTTTGGCTCGCTACGCAACCGGATGATCGCGAACGTGATGATGCCGGCCAGCACGGCCAGGGCGATGAAGTCCTGCAGGAAGCCCAGCGCGTCCCACCGGCCGACGATCGGGATGTGGAAGTTGGGTTGGAACAGGGTGCCGTAGGCCTCGATGTACACCGTGATGAGGATGAAAAAGCCCCACATTGTGAAGAAGTGGGCCAGGCCGGGGATCGACCACTTCAGCAGCTTGCGCTGACCAAACACCTCGGAGACCTGCGCCCAGATCCGGGCGCCGACGTCGTTGGTGCGTCCGCTGACCGGCTGGCCGGACATCACCAATCTGTACAGCCACCAGACGCGTTTGAGTGCCAACAGGACCACGACGGCGGTCAAGCCCAGGCCCAACACCATTCTGATGAGCGTCTGCGTGTCCACAGAAGGTCTCTCCCCAATGCCTCGTCACACAACGAAAATTCATTCGATCTTTGCCCTGCTCATAGTGACATCTGCGCCGCTTTCGGCGCGAGAAAGGCTGCCCTAACTGCCCGGGGCCAGCATGGCCCGCAGCATCGACAGCATTTCCGAGCGCGAGCCGGCGCCCAGCCGCCGCCTAATCCGGGCGACGTGGTGCTCGACGGTCTTGGCCGAGATGAATAGCTGGCCACCGATGTCCCGGTACGGCAACCCCAGCAGCAGCAGCTCGGCGACCTCGCGTTCGCGATCGGACAGCGGCGACCCCGACGGTGGCTGGCGGGGGGCCGTCGGGGCGGCGCCTTGCGGTTCGCCCCCGGGCGGCTCGCCGGGGACCTCGCCCGGGGCAGCCCCCAGCTTGAGGTCGCGGGCCAGTTGCAGCATGGCGCCCGAAACCCGGCCGTCCGACGTCTGCAGCGCGGCCTGACCGGCCAGCCGCGTCGCGTCGGAGGTCAGCCCGACGTGCGACAGCGACCGGGCGGCGGCGATGACTTCGTCGGCGTCGACCTGGTTGCCCAGCACCCGCAGCCAGGTCCGGCCGGCCGCCGACAACGCCCGCGCCATGGTGCTGTCACCCGCCGCCGCGGCCAGGGCCTGCCCGTGCGGCGCGACCGACTCCGGTGAGTTGGCGAGGATGCCCGCGTGCACCCCCGACCAGTGCAGGGGTACCGCCCACAACGTGGGGTTGCCCAGCGATTCCAGCAGGGCGAAGGCCTGCTCCAGGGTGTGGCGCAGCTGGTCGGCCTGGCGCATCCGGGCGGCCGCCACCCACAGCTCGCCGACCGGTAGCAGCGCAAACAGGTCGACGGAGTACTCCGCCAGCACCTCCATGGCTGCGTACCAATGCTTCTGCAGCGCGCCGCTGTCGCCGCTGCGACGCGCGATCGCGGTGTGCAGCGCCGCCGCCCACAGCGCGTCGCGCGGGTGCAGCTCGGCGGCGCCGGCCGCGACGGCGTCCGCACTCGCCGACGGCAGCTGACCGTCGTGCATCTTGATCCAACCGGACAGCAGGGTGTGCCGGGCATCGAAGAGCGGGACGCCGCCGGCCCGCACGGCGCGGCCGATCACGCTGCGCGCCCTGACGGGGTCGCCGCCGTGGATCGCGGCCAGGGTGACCAGCGCGGCCGGGCTGTCCGGCAGGGCGTCCCCCATCGGCTGCTCGGCCGCGATGGCCTGCCCGAGCTTCGCCATCGCCGCCGGATACGGCCGATCCATCGTCAGCAGCAGGCCCTCGGCGAGGCCACGCGAGGTGCGCGCCGCCATCGTCGGCGGGCCGGCGTTGGTCGGCTCGAGGGCGTCGCGGGCGGCGCCCAGATCGCCGGTGGCGACGAAGGTGATGGCCGCGGCCGCGCCGACGACCGCGTCGGGCTGCGGGCCCAGCCAGCCGAACAACTCCGCCGCCTGGTTCGCGTTGCCGTCGTGGGCGGCGACGCTGGCCGCGATGCGCACGGCCGCGGCGCGCTCGGCAGGATCCGCGGAGCCGAGCAGACCGTCGGCCAATGCCGCCGCGGCCGCGCAGCCGCCGGTGAGCGCCAGCGCGTCGGCGACCTGCGCGGTCAGGGCTTGGGCGCCGGCGTCGACCGCGGCCCGATACAGCCTCGCGGCTCGGACGGCGTCGCCACGGGCGGCTGCGGCCTGCCCGGCGAGGATGTCGGCCAGCCGGTCGTCGCGTAGGCCGTGCTCGGCGAGCCGCAGCGCGAGGCCGGGCGTCATGGTCGACATGTCGAGCTGCGACCGCACCAGCGCGGCTTCGATCTCGCGGTGGTGGGCGTTGCCGACGATCTGGGCGAGAGCGTCGTGTAGCAGCCGCAGGAAGGCCGGGCGGTGCGACGGCTCGCTGAGCCCGCTGGCGCGGGCCCGATCGACCAGCTGCCGCGCCTGCGCCGCCGGGACGCCCAGGGCCGCGGCCACGTCGGCCGCCCCCAATTCGGGGGTCAGCGACACGATCAGCAGGGCGTCCACGGTCGGTTCGTCGAGCCGGCGCAACCGCTCGATCAGCGCGAACGTCGCCGCCTGCGCCTGCGCCGGCGCCGCCGCGTCGGCGGTCGCGTGCACCAGGAACGGAAGGCCCGCGGTGCAGTCCAGCAGGTGCTCGGCGACGGGCAGTGGACCGAGCGCGATCCGGGCCCGCTCACGCTCGATGGCGACGGCCAGATCCCGGAGTTGCTCCTGGGGTTCGGCGGCCACGACGACGGTCGCGCCGGGTTCGGCGGCGCGCTCGGCGACCTCCCGCAGCTCGGCCTCGCTCAGCAGGTGGGCGTCGTCGACGACCAGCGCCGCGTCGGGTGGATCGCCGGCCCGGGGCGGGCGCGCCAGGACCGCGAGTCCGGCGCTGCGGAGCGAATCGCGCACGGCGGCGACGACCGTGCTCTTGCCGGCGCCGATACCCCCCGTGATCAGTACCTTCGCCGGGAAGGACGCGGCATTCGCGACGGCGTGAACGGCCTCGCGCGCGCCCGGCAGGGCCTCGGAAGTCGTTGTCACGGGCGCAGCCGGCCGATCATCCCCGTAACGCTACCGTTCCCCTAACGGACCACCCCCTAATGGCGCCGCGAGTCGGGTGGGTTTCGCACCGATCACACGGGCGATCGCAGCCGATAGCATCGTGATAGTTGCCTGGGGTCTCGTCGTTGGACCCGGGCGGGATCGCACCGGGGAAGCAAGGAGGTGTGCGGTGGCAAACTCATTGCTCGATTTCGTGATCTCGCTGGTGCGCGATCCCGATGCCGCGGCGCGCTACGCCGCCAACCCGGCGCAATCGATTGCCGACGCGCACCTCACCGATGTGAGCAGCGCCGATGTGAATAACTTGATCCCTATGGTATCGGATTCGCTGTCCATGTCCGGCCCGGGCGGCAGCGGCGCTGCAACACCCGTCGCCGATCACGGCAATGTGTGGGCAAGCGGCGCCGCCGCGGCCGCACTCGATTCGTTCACGCCGCACGTCGCCCCCGGACCGGCCGGAATGGTCCACCCGCACGGAACCGCGGGCGGCGTGATCAGCCAGCCGCTCACCCCGCCGCCGGCGGGGGCCCCGGCCGAACCCCGTCCGCTGGGCATCGATTGGCACGGGCCATCGACGCAGCTCACCGGCGCGGAGCTGGCTGACCCCGCGCTGGACCACAGCGCGTTACCCCCCAATGATCCGGGCATCTGGGACCATTCGGTTCCCCACCCGCATCCAGCCGACCCCGAGCACCACGATTTCGGGATCCACGGCTAGAGTCCTTTCGCTCATCACGCCCTGACGTGCGCAAATGCCGCTTGTCCGGGTGCCTCAAGGCACCCGTTAGGGCTCCCCGAATATCCCCTAACCCCCTAACGGGGTGCCCCGATCGATCCCGAGGCGGGCCCTATCGGCTGGGGGATCGCGCCCCGATTCCGGGGGGCCTCGGGACCCATAGCGTGGATTTCAGACGCCGGCAGTCCGGCGGGCTTCGAGAACTCGGAGGGAATCAATCATGAACGCGCTGATCCAATACATTCTGGGCCTGTTTACCGATCCGGCGGCCGCGCAAGCATTCGTGTCCGGCCCCAACCAGGCCATGATCGACAACGGCCTGGTGAACGTGGCGCCCGACGAGTTCTCGTCCGCGTTGGCCAGCGCGATGCCGGGCATGGACCTCGGTCCCGGCAACCCGATCGGCGGGCTGCAGCAGGTGCTGACCGACCAGTACGGCTTCGACCCCGGTTACGGCGGATACGACGCGGGCTATGGCGGATACGACGCCGGTTACGGCGGATACGACCCGGGCTATGGGTACGCGTCCAACCCGATCGCGGCGGTGGCCGAGGACGGCGCGGCCCTGGTGGGCGACGCCGGCGCCGGAGTGATCGGCGCGGTGGAGGGCAGCCTCCTGGGTCCGATCGGTGGATTTGGCGGGCAGCCGGGCTGGGGCGGATTCGGACCGGGTACCGGTGACTTCGGCCCCGGTTGGGGTCGGCCAGGCTGGGGTGAGCACCGACCGGGTTGGGGTGACTTCCGGCCCGACTGCGGCCCGGGCACCGGCGAGTGCGGACCCGGCTTCGGGCCGGGCTGGGGTCGGCCGGGCTTCGGTTTCGGCGAGCGTGCGGGTTTCGGCGTTGGCGAGCGTGCCGGGTTCGGTGTTGGCGAGCGGGCTGGCTTTGGCGTTGGTGAGCGGGCTGGCTTTGGTGTTGGTGAGCGCGCCGGGTTCGGTGTTGGAGAGCGTGAGGGCTTCGGTCTCGGTGCCCAAACCGGCTTTGGCGTTGGCGAGCGCGCAGGTTTGGGATTCGGCGAGCGTGCGGGTTTCGGTGTTGGTGAGCACGCCGGTATCGGTGGCGGCGTGGGCCTGCGCGGGGAGGCCGGCGTGGGCGGCGGCGCGGAGTTGGGCGGCCGCGCCGGTATTGGCGCCGGCGCCGGGCTGCACGGCGAGACGGGGATTGGCGGTGGCTTCGGCGCGGGTTCCGGCGGCCGGGCTGGCGTCGGCGTTGGGGGTCACGCGGGCGTCGGCCTAGCGGGCGGGGCCGGTAGCGGCTTCGGCGCAGGGGCCGGCTCCCGGCTTGGCGGCCGTGCCGGGCTGGGCGAGCAGGCCGGCCTGGACGGCGGATTCGGCGGTGGCGCCGCCTTGAGTGCCGGTGGGGGAGCCGGACTCGGCGGCGTCAACCAGGCCGGTTTCGCCGGCCAGGCCGGCGGCGGTTTCGCGGGCCAGGCCGGCGGCGCTTTCGGCGGCCAATCGGGTGCCGGGGCCGCACTCGGCAGCCAAGGCGGCTTCGCGAACGGCGCCGGCCTGAACGGCGCTGCCGGTCTTGGCGGCCAGGCGGCCTTGGGGGCCGGTTTTGCCGGTGGCGGCAATGCCGGCGGGCTGGCTGGTGGCAATGCGGCGCTCGGCGCGAGCGGTCAGGCGGGGTTGATCGCTAGCGAGGGCGCCGCGATGAACGGCGCCGCCACTCCGCATGTGGCGGGCCCGCTCGCCGGTGTCGGTGTCGGCGGTCAAGCCGGCGTCGGTGCCGCGGGCGGTGCCGGCCTGGGCATCGGGAGTGAACGCGGCGCCGCAATGTTGAGTGGCAACACCGCGTTCGGCGGCCATGCGACGGCGCAATCCGGGACCCCGGCCCTCGCGGGCGGGGCCGGCCTGGGCGGTCACGCCGGTGGCGGTGCTGCCGGTGGAGTCGGGCTGGGCGGCCAGGCCGGCGGCGGGGCCGCCGGTGGTGCCGCGGGTGTCGGCGCAGGCGGCGCTGCGCACGGCGGAGGCATCCTCGGTCAGGAGGGCACTGCGTTGGGCGGTGGCGGTTCAGCGGCCGGGGCTGGCGCTATCTCGGGGCCGCACAGCCCGGGTGCGCCGGTCGGACAGGGTCCGACCATTCAAGGTGGCGCGGGTGCCGGGGGCAACGTCGGTGGCCATGTCACGCCGCCGTCGAACCCGGGCCCCGTCATCCAGGGTGGGGCCTCGGGCGGCGCAGCCGGCCACGGCGCCGCTGGCGGACCGGTGATCCACGAGCCAGCACAGCAGTCGCCGGTTCCGGTTCAGCATTCGCCGGCGCCCGTTCAGCATTCGCCCGCTCCGGTTCAGCACGCGCCGGCCCCGGTTCAGCACGCGCCGGCTCCGGTCGAGCACGCGCCGGCCCCTGCGGCGCACACGCCGTCGGTGTTCGAGGGCACGCCGCACGCGCCCGCGCCGGTACACGCACCGGCGCCCGAACCCCACCCGGCCGCCCCGGCGCCGCACCACTGATAGATCGAGGACGCAGCGAGTCGGCGGTGACCTGATGGTCCTCGCCGATTCGCGCGCCTACGGTGATCAGATCGCTGCGAGAAAGTGGAGTAGCACGGTGACTCAACCCAGTGACCCGCGAAAGGTCGGTGTGATCGTCGAGCTGATCGACCACACCATCGCCATCGCCGAACTCAACGACCGCAATGACCTTTCGGAGCGACTGGCCCGGGCCCGCCGCCGCATCACCGATCCGCAGATCCGAGTGGTGATCGCCGGCCAACTCAAACAGGGCAAGAGCCAACTGCTCAACTCGCTGCTGAACCTGCCCGTGGCGCGGGTGGGCGACGACGAGGCCACCGTGGTGGTCACCGTTGTCGGTTACGGCGAACAGCCGTCGGCCCGGCTGATCGTCGCGGCGGGGCGCGACGGTGAATCCGTGGCCGTCGACATCCCGATCGACGACATCAACACCGACCTGCGCCGCGCACCCCAAGCCGGCGGCCGCGAGGTGCTGCGCGTCGAAATCAGTGCGCCCAGCCCGCTTTTGCAGGGCGGGCTGGCGTTCGTCGACACCCCCGGGGTGGGCGGCCACGGTCAGCCACACCTGTCCGCGACCCTTGGGCTGCTGCCCGACGCGGACGCGTTGATCATGGTCAGCGACACCAGCCAGGAGCTGACCGAACCCGAGATGTGGTTCATCCGGCAGGCGCACCGCATCTGCCCCGTCTCGGTGCTGGCCGCCACCAAGACCGACCTCTATCCGCACTGGCGCGACATCGTCAACGCCAATGCCGGACACCTGCAGCGCGCCGGGGTGCCGATGCCGATCGTCGGCGTCTCGTCGCTGTTGCGCAGCCACGCCGTCACGCTCAACGACCAGGAACTCAACGAGGAATCCAACTTTCCGGCGCTCGTCAAATTCCTCAGCGAGAAGGTGCTCTCCCGCCAGACCGACCGGGTACGCGACATGGTTCTCGGTGAAATCCGTTCGGCCGCAGACCAATTGGCGATGTCCGCGGGGTCGGAGCTGGCGGTCGTCAACGATCCGGGGCTGCGTGAACGGCTCACCGAAGAACTGGAGCGACGCAAGCGCGAGGCGCTGGACGCGCTCGAGCAGACCGCGCTGTGGCAGCAGGTGCTCAACGACGGATTCAACGATCTGAGCACCGACGTCGACCACGACATGCGGGCCCGATTCCGTTCTCTCACCGAAGACATCGAGCGCCAGATCGATGCGTGCGACCCGACGCGGCATTGGGCCGAGATCGGCGCCGGCGTGGAAGACGCGGTCGCCACTGCGGTCGGCGACAACTTCGTATGGGCCTACCAACGTGCCGAGGCGCTCGCGGACGACGTGGCGAATTCGTTCGCCGACGCGGGCCTGGATTCGGTGGTGCTGCCCGCGCTGAGCCCACACGAAATGGGCGGCGACTTCGCCGGGCTCAGCTCGCTGTCCGAGCTCGACTCCAAGCCTGCGGGCAAGGGGCAGAAGGTGGTTACCGGCCTGCGCGGTTCCTACGGCGGTGTGGTGATGATCGGCATGCTCTCGTCGGTGGCCGGGCTCGGCCTGTTCAACCCGCTGTCGGTGGGCGCCGGGCTGCTGCTGGGCCGCATGGCCTATAAGGAGGACAAGGAGAACCGCCTGCTGCGGGCGCGCGCCGAGGCGAAGACCAACGTGCGGCGTTTCGTCGACGACGTGTCCTTCGTGGTGGGCAAGGAATCCCGCGACCGGCTCAAGCTCATCCACCGCGCGTTGCGCGACCACTACCGCGACATCGCCAACGAAATCACCCGTTCGCTCAACGAATCGCTGCAATCCACCGTCTCCGCGGCGCACATCGAGGAAGCCGAACGCGACAACACGGTCCGCGAACTCGAGCGGCAGTTGAATATCTTGAGCCAGGTCACCGACAATGTGGACAAACTGACGCCGCAGGTGACCATAGGACGGGTGTGAGCACAAGCGATCGGGTCCGTGCGATTCTGGGCGGCACCATCGAGGCCTATCGTGGCGAGCCGGCATTCCGGCAGCGGCCCGAGGTCTTCTACGAGCTGGACCGCATCGGCGCCCGGCTGAACGAACCGATCCGCATCGCGCTCGCCGGCACGCTCAAGGCCGGGAAGTCCACCCTCGTCAACGCGTTGGTGGGCCAGGACATCGCCCCGACGGACGCCACCGAGGCCACCCGGATCGTGACCTGGTTCCGGCACGGGCCCACCCCGAGGGTCACCGCAAACCATTGGGGCGGAAGGCATTCCAACGTGCCGATCAGTCACAACGGTGGCTTGTCCTTCGACTTCCGCTCGCTCAATCCGGCCGAGGTCGCCGACCTGGACGTGGAATGGCCCGCCGAAGAGCTCGCCGAGACCACGATCATCGACACGCCCGGCACGTCGTCGTTGACCCGCGACGCGTCCGAGCGCACCCTGCGGCTGTTGGTCCCGAGCGACGGCGTGCCACGAGTCGACGCGGTGGTGTTCCTGCTGCGCACGCTCAACGCCGCCGACGTCGCGCTGCTCAAGCAGATCGGCCAGCTCGTCGGCGGGTCGACGGGGGCGCTCGGCATCATCGGGGTGGCCTCGCGCGCCGACGAGATCGGCGCTGGGCGCATCGATGCGATGCTGTCGGCGGCCGATGTGGCGAGGCGCTTCACCGGCGAGATGAATCAAACCGGTATCTGCCAGGCGGTCGTCCCGGTGTCCGGCCTGCTGGCGCTCACCGCGCGCACGTTGCGCCAAAGCGAGTTCATGGCGTTGCAGAAGCTGGCCGGCGCCGACCCCGCCGAACTCAGCAAGGCCATGCTCAGCGTCGATCGCTTCGTGCGGACCAACGACCAGCTACCCGTGGATGCGGCCACGCGCGCCGAATTGCTGGAGCGCTTCGGCATGTTCGGCATCCGGATCTCGATCGCCGTGCTGGCGGCCGGAGTCACCGACGCGGCGGCGCTGGCCGACGAACTGCTGGAGCGCAGCGGGCTGGTGGCGTTGCGCGAGGTCATCGACCAGCAGTTCGCCCAGCGCTCCGACATGCTCAAGGCGCACACCGCGCTGGTGTCGCTGCGCAGGTTTGTCGAGGCGTTCCCCATCGTTGCGACGCCGTACGTCATCGCCGACATCGACCCGCTGCTGGCCGACACCCACGCCTTCGAGGAGCTCCGGCTGCTCAGTCAATTACATTCGCGCACAACGACACTGAACGACGACGAGGTTGTCTCGCTGCGGCGCATCATCGGCGGCTCGGGCACCCGCCCGGCCAACAGGCTTGGCCTGAACCCCGAGGACCTGCGGGCCGGCGCACACGAGGGCCCGCGTGCCGCATTCGCCGCGGCGCAACGCTGGCGCCGGCGCGCCGAGCATCCGCTCAACGACCCGTTCACCACCAGGGCCTGTCGCGCCGCGGTCCGCAGCGCCGAGGCGATGGTCGCCGACTTCGCCGCGCGCGGTTACGACTTCAACGCCCCGCCGCGCTAGCGCCAGCGGGGGAACAGGCGCGGTCTTTCGCGCGTGGGCGGCGGCTCGGTGGTGATCACCGGCGGGACCGTCGTGGTCGGGGTGATCGGAGCCTCCGTCGTCGTGACCGGGGGCGCCGTCGTCACCGGCGGCTCAGTGGTGGTCGGCGGCGGCGCCGGTGTCGACGTTTCGGTGGGGGTGTCGGTCACGGTCACCGTCTGCGGCGACGGCGTCGGCGTCGGCGCAGACGTGGACTGGGTCGGCGGGGGGACCGGTACGGTCTCCGGGCGGTCGAGGGTCAGCGCCAGCACCACGCCCAGCAGCAATAGCGCCACGCCCGCGCTGACCACACTCACGATCAGCGCCGTGCGCTTGTACCAAGGCAGGCGGCCGACTTCGGCGGCGTAGCGATTGTCCTCGGGGTCGTCGAAATCCATTGCTTCCCGGGCATATTGGCCGCTGTGCTCCGGCCCGGTGTAGGGGACGGGCTCGTCTGCGTCGGGATCTTCCGACCACGCGAGGGGGTGATCCTCCTCGATGCGCGCACCCGGGATCGCCTGGGTCATATCGAGGGGGGCGGCGGCGGCCATTTGCGTCGGGTTGTCCAGGACCGCGGCCGCCATTTGCGTCGGGTTGTCCAGGGCGGCGCCCGCCTCCGGGGGCGCCGGGGGCCGCAGCTCACCGAGCAGGGCCGCGCCTGCCGCGGCGCTGAGCGCGGGCGCGGCGGCGGTGTGGACCCGGACACCGAGGCGCTCGGAGAGCCGGGCGACGAGCAGCGGGATGCTTGCGCCGCCACCGACGGCGGCCACGGCGGCCAGGCTTTCCGTCGCAATGTCGTTGCGCTGCAATATCTCCTGGATCGTGGCGATCAATCCGTCCACCGGCTCGGCGATGAGGCCTTCGAATTCGTTGCGGGACAGCTCGACGTCCTCGCGGGTGCCTCCCGCGACGGTGGCCACCTCGGCCGTCGACAGCTGTTCTTTGGCGTGCCGGCATTGCTCCAGCCGGCGGGCCAGCGACCCCATCCGGGTGGTGCTGGCCAGGCCGCCGGTGGTGTCCGGGTTGGAGCCGTTGTCCCGCACGTGATTCAGGACCAGCTGATCGATCGCGTCGCCGGAGAACTCGGCGTAGCGAACCGACGCGCCGATCTGCGCCTGGTCCGGTCCGGCATTGGCCAACGTCACCGTCGTGCCGCCGGCCCCGAAATCGCACAGGGCGACCACGCCGTCAGCCGGGAACTCCGGCTCGCCCCGCAGCGCCGCGAGCGCGGCCGTTGCATCGGAGATCAACGTCGGCGGCGCGCCGTCGGACGTCAGCCCCGGCTGGGCGAAGAACTCCTCGCGCAGCGCCTCGGACTGGCCGTCGGACCAATACGCCGGCACCGCGATGGTGATCGGCGTCCCGTAACCGACCGAGCGGGCCATCACCTCCAGCGCCTCGACCGTCAACGCGTCGCCGAGGTACTTCGTCCCGTCGGATGCCACCAACGGGGTCCGGTCGCCGACGCGCTCGACGAAACCGCGGATCACCAACCCGGCACCGGCGGGGTTCGAATGTTCTTCTGGCAGGCCGACTTCGGAAGGCTGCTGGTCGAACAGCGTCAGCACGGATCTGCGAGCTACCGGATCGCCACCGGCGCGCGCTGCGACCAGGGTGGCCACCCCGATCGACAACCCGAGCGACTCGCTCATCTCGTGTACCCCTACTGGTGACTATGGATCCCCGTGAGTCTAGGTGGGCGAGCGCTCACAGACCCGGGGGCAACGTGATTTCGGTGGGCAACCCCGGAATCGCCGGCAGCGTGATCACCGACGGCAGCTGGGGCAGAGGAAACGCCCCGGGCGACCCGGTGCTGGTGGTCAGCGGTGGGGCGGTGTCCACGTCGGTGGTGGACGGCGCCGGAATCTCCGCGGTGGTGGTCGGCGTCTTCTGCTGAAACGTCCCACGGTGGCTGGGTGGAGCGACCGGCGCGGCGCTCGAGGGCGTCGTCGGAGTGGTGATGACGATGACCGGTTCCGGCGGCGGGTTGCCGCACGCGAGTTGGAGGATGCCCCAGACGATCAGCGCGATCAGGATCGCGATCAGCGCACCCCAGCCGGCCAGCGCGAGTGGGGTGCGCCAGCCCGGAATCGGATCCTCGGGCTCGCACTCGTCGCACCACACCGTCGAATCGGTGACGCCGTAGTCCGGCGGCGCGAGCCTGGCCATGGTTGCTGAGCCTATCGGCGCGGGTCTCACCTAGTCGGTAGCCACACCCACCGCCGCCGGGCAGCAGTCAAACGTTGATCCGGTCGCAACCAAACCGTTAGGGCAGTTGCGGAACGGTCGTCGGCAGCCACGACGGCCAGTGATGCCGGCGCGTGGGCTGTGGCTGGGTGGGCTGGCGCGTCGGCTGCTCTGACGGCGGTACGACCTCGGCGCTGGTCGTCGTGGTGGTGGTCGGCGTCGTCGTTGTGGTGGTGGTGGTGGTGGTGGTCGTGGTGGTAGTCGTCGTGGTGGTGGTACTGGTCGGCGTCGTCGTGGTCGTCGACGTGGTGCTGGGGGTATTGGTCGTGCTCTGGTCGTGCACCAGCTGGGTGATGCCCCAGACGATCAGCGCGACCAGGATCAGAACCGACAGCGCCCAGAGGATGAGCACCGCCGGCCTGCGGTACCACGCAATGGGCACGGTCTGCCCGTCGAACGGGTCGGGCGATTCGGGCGGCCCGGGTGGGTCAGTCGGGGGTGGTGTCCCAGGTTGCCCGGCGGCGTTGGCATGCCGGGTCTGCTGCTCGTTGAAGTCATCCGGCGGACCGTTGGGTGCCACGGCACCGATCGTAGGTGAAACCCCGCGCTTAGAACGTATTGACCTTCTCGACGCTGACGTACATGCCGTGGCCGGTGTGGTCGTTCGTGAATCGAGTGCCGCCCTCAGAGGCGTTGATGGTCCAGCCCTGCGCGCCGTAGGTCTTGTAGTCGATGGTCACCGTGGGGATGGCGCCCAGGTTGCCCAGCACCCACTGCACCGAACCGGTGGAGGTGATGCTGACGCCGTTGGCGTGCTCGCCGTCCTGCAGCGGGGAGTCGGTGAAGGGCGCCTCGCACCCGACGGTGTCCTTGTTGATCTGGCAGCGCGTGATGCCGGACTTGGTCTCGATGAAGACGTAGCCGTTCTGGTCCGGCGACAGCGGGATGGTGCCGGCCGGGGAGGTCGGGCCGCCGGGTGCCGGGTTCGGGCTGACGCCGGTCGGCGGCGGCAGCGCCGTGGCGCTGGGCCTCGGCGTCGGAAAGACGGGCTCGGTCGGCCCGGCCCCTGGCGCCGCGACCGGCCTGCCGTCGATCTTCGTGGCGCAGCCCGAAACCAGCATCGGACTAGCCAGCACGGCCGCGAGTACCAGCGAACCGCCGGCCATGCCGCGTCGTGCATTCTGCGATAACCGCACGCGTTGCTCCCCGAAATCTTTGAATATTCAGTGGTCAGGGTACGCAGCCGGAGGCCAAAGTTGCGAGGCCGAAGCGGTTTTGAAATATGGCCGATAGCAAAGTGTTACAGGCCGAGCAGGCGCTCGGCGTTGCGGTGGCTGATCCTCGCCCGATCGTCGTCGGAGAGCGGCAGGTTGTCCAGGAAGACGCGCGCGGCCTTCATCGACCCGAACGGGTAGTCGGCCGAAAAGGCCACGCGCTCAATGCCGACGTGGGCGACCAGGTTCGTGTAGGTCGCTTCGGCGTTGAAGTTGGCGAACGTGTAGTGCAGGTTGTGCCGAAGGTAGGTGCTGACCGGATATTCGAGCCCCGTCAGCTCCGGGGTCAGCGTGGCATCGAAGCGCGGCAGCATGAACGACAACCCTTCGCCCATGTGCCCGATGATGACCTGCAACTCGGGGTACCGGTCGAAGACGCCGCCGAGGATCAGCCGCAACACGTGCGTGGCGGTGTTGATGTGCCAGCCCCAGCCGACGGTCGCCAGCGCGAAGGTGACCTCGTCGGAGAAACCCGCGTAGCTGGACTCGATCACGCCCTTCGGCGGGATCGTCGGATGCAGGTAGATCGGAACGCTCAGCGCCGCAGCGCGATTGAGCACCGGTTCGAAGAAGGGATCGTCCAGGTAGCGACCTTGGCTGTGCCCGTTGATGACCGCGCCGAGAAACCCGAGTTCGCGAAACGCCCGCTCCAGCTCGTCGGCCGCCTGGTCGGGAGCGCTGATCGGCACCGTCGCGAAACCGGCCAGCCGACCGGGGTAGCGCGCGACCGCGGCCGCCAGCTCGTCGTTGCAATCACGCGCCAGCGCAACGGCTTTCGGGCCGTCCAGCTGCTCGACACCCGGCGCGGCCAGCGACAGCACGGCAAGGTCGACGCCCGCGTCGTCCATGGCCGCGATACGACCGTCACCCAGGTCCGAGATCGGTTCGAGGATTCCGGCGCGGGTGGTGAGCCAGCTGCCCGGCCCGCGCAGGAATGCCGCTGTGGCGTAATGCTCTTCGAGTGCGATCGTCCGCATCCGGGGGCTACCCCTCCAGCACCCGGGTGGCGGCCGACCAGTAGGCCAGCTCGTCGCGCCTGGCGGGCAGCCGAATTGTCTTGGTATAGCCGTATTCCGCCAACGTCTCCTGCGCGTGCTCGCGGCCGAACCCGCTGTGGCCGACCCCGCCGAATCCGGTGCCGACCGACACCCGCTGGTAGTTGTTGACGAAGACGGCTCCGGCCCGGATCTGACGGCTGACGCGCAGCGCCCGGTCGCTGTCCTGCGTGTACACGGCGGCAACCAGTCCGTACGGCGTGCTGTTGGCGATCCGCACCGCCTCGTCGTCGTCGCCGAACCGGATCACGCTGACGACGGGGCCGAAGATCTCTTCGCGGGCCACCCGCATGCGGGGGTGCACGTCGGTCAGCACCGTCGGCGCGACGTAGAAGCCCGCGGCCAATCGCGGGTCGTCGGGCAGCGCTGCCTGGGCGGCGATCCGCGCGCCCTCGGCCACGCCGATCTTGAGGTAATTCAGCACCTGTTGCTGGTGTGCCCGGGTGACCAACGGCCCCACGTCGGTCGCGGGGTCGGCGCCGTCGCCCACCCGCAGCCGTGCCACCGCCGCGCACAGCTTGTCGGTGAATTCGGTATACACGTTGTCTTGCACCAGGATTCGCGACGCAGCGGTGCATGCCTCGCCCTGATTGAAAAACCCGCCGTCGATGGCGGCCAGCAGCGCTTCGTGCAGATTCGCGTCGTCGAACACCATCAGCGGATTCTTGCCGCCCAGCTCCATCAATGCGGGCGTGAGGTTGTTGGCCGCGGTACGCAGCACCGCCGAGCCGGTCCTGGGCGATCCGGTGAACGACACCTTGCCCACCAGTCGATGCCCGGCGAGCGCGGCGCCCACGTCGCCGCGGCCGGGCACGGTGTGCACCACGCGCTCGGGCAGCACGGACTGCATCAGCTCGACCATGCGCAGCACTACCGACGGCGCCTGCTCCGGTGGCTTGAGCACGACGGCATTGCCGACGGCCAGCGCCGGTGCGACCTTCCCGGCGGTGTGAATGGGGGGCCAGTTGAACGGCACGATCCCGGCGATCACCCCGTACGGTTCCAGCGTGGTGACGTCCAGCACCGGGCCGTAGTCGCGGGCCTGGCTGGGCAGCGCCTCCACCACGCCGGCGAAGTACTCGAATATGGCGATCGCCGTTTCGATGTCGGTCCTGCGCGCCTGGGTGACGGGCTTGCCCATTTCCAGCGACTCGAGCTCGGCGAGTTCGTCCGCGTGAGCGCGGATCAGCTCGGCGATCCTGCGCAGGTATCCGCCGCGTTCCCGCGCCGGCCGCAGCTTCCAGCGCAGGTGTGCGAGGTGGGCTTTGCGCACGGCCTGGTCGACCTCGATGGGGCCGGCGCCTTGGACAACGGTGATGGTCTGGCCGGTGGCGGGGTTCTCCACCACGAACTGATCATCGGTGGACGCGGAAGACCAGCGCGTTCTGGTCCGCGTGAGGGGGAGAGTTTGCTGAGACATACTGCGCTCGACGCTACGCTGACCTGCGCAATCGGGGCCAACGAAAGCTTTTGATGGATTCCAGCATTAGCGGTGATAATGGCAGGGTGGAGCTGCGCCACCTGGAGTACTTTCTCGCGGTCGCGGAGAACCGGAGCTTCACCGAGGCCGCGAAGCGGTTGCACGTCGTCCAATCCGGGGTATCGGCGACCATCAAGGCGCTGGAGCGCGAGCTCGGCGCGGAGCTGTTCGTCCGGGGTCCGGCCGGCGTGGCGTTGACCCCCGCCGGCGAGGAGCTGCGGCCGCGCGCCCGCGAAACCCTGGACGCCGCCCGGGCGGCCAGGGACGCCGTCAACGCCACTCGCGGCTCCGTTCGGGGCACGGTCACGGTGGGCACCCTGACCTCCATCAACGTCATCGACCTGCCCCAGCTGCTGGTCGACCTGCACGTGCGGCACCCGGACGTGGTGGTGCACCTGCGCGCCGCCGCCGCCGGATCCGACGGCCTGCTGCGCCAGCTCCGCGACGGCGACCTCGACGTCGCCCTGCTGGTTTTCACCGGCGCGGTCCCGGCCGACCTGCAGGCCCGGCTCGTCGCCGCCGTGCCGCTGCTTCTGGTCGTACCCGTCGATCACCCTCTGGCGCAACGGGATTCGATGGCTTTGGGGGAGCTGGCCGGAATGTCGTTCGTGGACAGCCCGCCCGGGTACGGCACCCGGACGGTGATCGACAACGCGTTCGCCGCGGCGGGCATCCAGCGGACCGTCGCGGTGGAGGTCGCCGACCTGGGCACCGCCGCGACCTACATCCGAAACGGTCTGGGGATCGGCTTTTTGAGCTGGTCCATCCTCGACCACATCGACGACTCCGGCGTGACGACCGTCCGCATCTCCGATTACGACCTGCAGTGGCGCCTGTTCGTCACGACGTCAGCACTTCGCCCGCCGAGCGCGGCCACCCGCGCCTTGCTCGCGCTGCTCGAGGAGAAGTCCTATCCGCTCGCTAGCGCCGCGCCTCGTCTGCCGTCCGATAACCGTAGCGATCGATGACGGCGCCCCAGTTTTCGTCCACCGCCGCGCGCTGCGCGGCCGTCAGCTCGTAGCTGTTGGTGCGGTAGTCCTGGTGGTCGGCGAGGTATTCGCGCAATCTCGGTAGGTACTGCTCGAATTGGCCGAGTTCCAGGTGCTCGTAGAGGCGGCCCAGCTGGCCCTCGGGGTCGGCGATCAGATCCTCGTAGCGCAGTTCGTAGAAGCGGGACGGGTCGACGAGTTCGCGCCCCTCGTCGACCTTGCGATACAGGTCGACGTACGTCTCCAGCACCCGCTCGTCCAGCCCCTCGAACGTCGGTCGTTGCAGGCTGTGCACCCGCGACAACGACTTCAGCAGGTGAATGCTGGACGGGTAGACGACATAGGGATCCCGGACGATGTGGACGAACTTGGCTTGCGGAAATACGTCCAGCAGCACCTTGATTCGGAAGCTGTGGTTCGGGTTCTTCAGGACCACCGTCTTGCGGTGGCGGAAGTACAGCTGCGCAACGAAGCGCAGCAGTGGCCGCTTCCACGCCGCCAGCTCCTGCGGCGTCAGCTGTTCCAGATCCAGGTACCGCTCGTGCTCGGGCGGGCGGTTCGGAAACGCCAGCGTCAGATACGGCGACGGCTGACCCTGCATGACCCACACGAACTCGTCTTCCTGTGGGTGGTAGAGGCTGGAATCCATGTTGTCCATGGCCCGGTGTTTGGACACCATGAAACCCGCCAGCGGCGCGAACCGCTCGGTCAGCAGGAAATGTTGCGGCGCAACGCATTCGAAGCCGGTCGGGCCGACGAAGCGCTCGTCGAGAACCAGCAGCTCGTGCAGCAAGGTGGTGCCGGTACGCCAGTGCCCGATGACGAAGATGGGCGCCTCGGCCATCACCGTGTTGGCCACCCGCCTGCCGAACACGAGCCGCTGCAGTAGCCCTAGGGCCGAATTGCCAACGCTGACAAAGGTATACAAGACGGCGTAGTGCCAGCGGCTCGGATGCACCGCGAAGCGATTGCGGATCAGCAGCCGCGCCCATGCCGAGAAATTGCAGCCGATCCAGACCGGTGCCGCCCACTCACGCCACCGGGAAGTCAGCGACGCCGAGCCGGCCGCCCTCATCGGGGCGCGACAGCGACCCGAAGCCGGGTCAGGCCACGGAGATTGGCGTTCGTCGTCCATGCCGGTGGTTCGAGAACGTCGATCCGGCCGACGCTGGCGACGATCTCGCGCAACACCGCCTGGCCCTCCATCCGCGCCAGCTGAGACCCGGGGCACCCGTGGATCCCGGTGCCGAACGCCAGGTGACCGGCCGAATCGCGGTCGGCCCGAAAGACATCCGGGTCGTCGAATTGCTGGGGGTCGCGGTTGGCCGCCCCCCACGCCAGCAGCACCAGCGAGCCGGCGGGGATGACGGCCTCGCCGACGCGATAGTCGGCGCGCGTGGTCCGGCAGATGTTCTGCACCGGGGACATGAAGCGCAGTTGTTCCTCGACGGCCGATCCGATCAGTTCCGGCCGTTGCCCGAGCAGCCGGAACTGCTCGGGATAGTTGGCCAGCGTCAGGAACAGGGTGCTGATCATGTTCGCGCTGGTCTCGAAGCCCGCGACCATGAGCAGCACGGCGAACAAAGACAATTCGCTATCGCTGAGCCGCCCGTGCTCGGCGTGCGCGGCGAGCTGTCCGAGGATCGTGGAGTGGTTCAGCGTCCCGTTGTCGCGGCGATGCGTGAAAAGAGCGCGCAAGCGCCGGAATCCGGTGATGCCCTGCGCCAGTGAAACCAGCCCCGGCACCGAGAAGCTGACATCGGTGATGCGGATCGCCTGGTTGGACAGCCGGCGGAACGCGTCCTCGTCGCCGCCGGACACGCCGAGAACGTTGGTGATCGTGCGCATCGTCATCGGGGTGGCCACGGTGGAGACGACGTCCGCGGTCCTCTTGGTCAGCAGGTCGCCGACGACCTCGCGGGCGATTTGGTCCACCAGCGGGCGCCAAGCCTCCAGCGCGCTGCGCGTCATGCCCGGCGACAGCTGCCTGCGCATCCGGGTGTGGGCCGGCTGATCCGATGTGGGCAGAAAGGGCGGCGACCCCTGGGAGAACGTGACCCCGCGGGCGCTGGATAGCACCTCGTGGTTGCGCGCGGCGGCGTGGACGTCGTCGTACCGGGCAAGGATGTAGACGTCGCGCCTTGGGTTGTAGTGCACCCGCTCGCCCGCCAGCAGCTCGCGGTAATGCGGATACGGGTCGGCGGCGATCGCGGGGTTCAACGGGTCGAAGTCGGTGATCTGCACGTGCTTGTGCACGTTTGCCCCGGCCAGCCTCGTCCGGGCCTTCTTGGCGGTGGTCAGTGCGAGGACTTTGGCGACCATCGGCGCCGATACCCGGGCCAGCTGGGCGTCGCGCTTCATGGTGGTGGCGGGCGAGGCGCTGTTAGCGGCCCGATATGGGCAACCAGCGACCGCACCTTGTGCTGCTGCGGATTGCCGCATAGCTGCCATGACGCTGCGCCCTTCCCCACGGAGTTTCGATACGACCGTACTAATTTGGCCGCACCCCCACACTTAGTTAACGGAAATGCCATTAATAGCTGGTTGCCTGCAGGCCACAATTCTGGGAACCCAGCCTGGGCGCTGGCTGTGGGGACTGTGAGTATCGCCACAGTAAGTCGGGGCCCCGGGAACAAGACCGGCAGGCGGCCCGTTAGCATGATCAACAAGTTGAGCGCATCAGACTCAATCCCGGGTTGACAGCATGAGGTCGCCGGTAGCAGACTTGAGCGAGGTTCACTCAGCATAGTGGCACCAAAGAAGCTCTAGGAAATCAGGAGGAATCACTATGGCTCGTGCGGTCGGTATCGACCTCGGGACCACCAACTCCGTCGTCGCAGTTCTCGAGGGTGGCGACCCTGTAGTCGTCGCCAACTCCGAGGGCTCGCGGACCACGCCGTCCATCGTCGCCTTTGCGCGCAACGGTGAGGTGCTCGTCGGTCAGCCCGCCAAGAACCAGGCGGTGACCAACGTCGATCGCACCATCCGTTCGGTGAAGCGGCACATGGGCACCGACTGGTCCATCGAGATCGACGACAAGAAATACACCGCTCAGGAGATCAGCGCCCGAGTGCTGATGAAGCTGAAGCGCGACGCCGAGGCCTACCTGGGCGAGGACGTCGCCGACGCGGTTGTCACCGTGCCGGCGTACTTCAACGACGCGCAGCGCCAGGCGACCAAGGAAGCCGGCCAGATCGCCGGCCTCAACGTGCTGCGGATCGTCAACGAGCCGACCGCGGCCGCGCTGGCCTACGGCCTGGACAAGGGCGAGAAGGAACAGACCATCCTGGTCTTCGACCTCGGTGGCGGTACGTTCGACGTCTCGCTGCTCGAGATCGGCGAGGGTGTGGTCGAGGTCCGCGCCACCAGCGGTGACAACCACCTCGGTGGGGACGACTGGGATGACCGCGTCGTCGAGTGGCTGGTGGATAAGTTCAAGGGCACCAGCGGAATTGACCTGACCAAGGACAAGATGGCGATGCAGCGGCTGCGTGAGGCCGCCGAGAAGGCCAAGATCGAGCTCTCGAGTTCGCAGAGCACCTCGATCAACCTGCCGTACATCACCGTCGACGCGGACAAGAACCCGCTGTTCCTCGACGAGCAGCTCACCCGCGCCGAATTCCAGAAGATCACGCAGGACTTGCTGGACCGCACCCGTGCTCCGTTCCAGTCGGTCATCAAGGACGCCGGTATTCCGGTCTCCGATATCGACCACGTGGTGCTGGTGGGTGGTTCCACCCGCATGCCCGCGGTGTCGGAACTGGTCAAGGAGATGACCGGTGGCAAGGAGCCCAACAAGGGCGTCAACCCCGACGAGGTGGTGGCCGTAGGTGCCGCGCTGCAGGCGGGTGTCCTCAAGGGCGAGGTGAAAGACGTTCTGCTGCTTGATGTTACGCCGCTCAGCCTCGGTATCGAGACCAAGGGTGGCGTGATGACCAAGCTGATCGAACGCAACACCACGATCCCGACCAAACGGTCGGAGACCTTCACCACGGCCGATGACAACCAGCCGTCGGTGCAGATCCAGGTGTTCCAGGGTGAGCGCGAAATCGCTTCGCACAACAAGCTGCTCGGCTCCTTCGAGCTGACCGGCATCCCGCCGGCTCCGCGCGGCGTGCCCCAGATCGAGGTCACCTTCGACATCGACGCCAACGGCATCGTGCACGTCACGGCCAAGGACAAGGGCACCGGCAAGGAGAACACGATCAAGATCCAGGAGGGCTCCGGCCTTTCCAAGGAGGAGATCGACCGGATGATCAAGGACGCCGAGGCGCACGCCGACGAAGACCGTCAGCGCCGCGAAGAGGCCGACGTTCGCAACCAGGCCGAGTCGCTGGTCTACCAGACGGAGAAGTTCGTCAAGGAGCAGCGCGAGGCAGAGGGCGGGTCGAAGGTTCCCGAGGAGACGCTGTCCAAGGTCGACGCCGCGGTGGCGGATGCCAAGTCGGCGCTCGCAGGCACCGACATCTCCGCGATCAAGTCCGCGATGGAGAAGCTGGGCGAGGAGTCGCAGGCTCTGGGTCAGGCCATCTACGAGGCGACCCAAGCGGCCGGTGAGCAGGACGGCGCCGGCGCGGCCGGCGGCGCATCCGGCTCGGCTGACGATGTCGTGGACGCGGAGGTGGTCGACGACGACCGGGAGTCCAAGTGACCGAAGCGAATCAGGAACCGGTGACGGTCACCGACAAGCGGCGGATCGACCCCGAAACCGGCGAGGTGCGCAACGTCCCTCCCGGCCCCCAAACACCAGGGGAGCCGGGAGGGGACGCGCCGGCCGGTGACGAGTCCGACAAGGTCGCCGAGCTGACCGCCGACCTGCAGCGGGTGCAAGCCGATTTCACGAACTACCGCAAGCGTGCGCTACGCGACCAGCAGGCCGCGGCGGACCGGGCGAAAGCCGGTGTCGTCGGCCAATTGCTGGGCGTGCTCGACGATCTCGAGCGCGCGCGCAAGCACGGCGACCTGGAATCGGGCCCGCTGAAGTCGGTAGCCGACAAGCTCGACGGCGCGCTGTCCGGCCTCGGCCTGACGGCCTTCGGCGAGGAAGGCGAGGGCTTCGACCCGGTCTTGCACGAAGCCGTGCAGCACGAGGGTGACGGCGGAGAAGGCTCCAAGCCCGTGATCGGCACCGTGATGCGTCAGGGCTACCGGCTGGGTGAGCACGTGCTGCGGCACGCTCTGGTCGGCGTCGTGGACACCGTGCCCGGCGACGGCGAAGAGGCCGGCGCGACGGTGGGCGCCACCGGCGGCGCGGCCGACACGGGCGACACCGATGAAAATGCCGACACCTCCGGCGATTAGGGCAGAGAATCAGGTTCAAGAGACGAAGACACACAAAGGAATAGAGAAAGGTGAGGGGGTGACGCGACATGGCCCAGCGTGAATGGGTCGAAAAGGACTTCTACAAGGAGCTGGGCGTCTCCCCCGACGCCACTCCCGAAGAGATCAAACGCGCCTACCGCAAGCTGGCGCGCGACCTGCACCCGGACGCCAACCCCGACAATCCCGCCGCCGGCGAGCGATTCAAGGCGGTGTCAGAAGCGCACAACGTCCTGTCGGATGCCGCAAAGCGCAAGGAATACGACGAAACCCGCCGGCTGTTCGCCGGTGGTGGCCTCGGTGGGCGCAGGTTCGACACCAGTGGATTCGGCGGCTTCGGTGGTGCGGGCGGCGACGGCGCCGAGTTCAACCTGAACGATTTGTTCGATGCGGCCGGCCGTAGCGGGGGCACCAACATCGGTGACCTGTTCGGCGGGCTGTTCGGGCGCGGCGCCGGCACCCGTCCCAGCCGGCCGCGACGCGGCAACGATCTCGAGACCGAGACCCAGCTGGATTTCGTCGAGGCCGCCAAGGGAGTGGCCATGCCGCTGCGGCTGACCAGCCCGGCGCCATGTACCAATTGCCATGGCAGCGGGGCACGCCCGGGCACCAGCCCCAAGGTGTGTGCCACCTGTAACGGCTCCGGCGTGATCAGCAGTAACCAGGGCGCGTTCGGCTTCTCCGAGCCCTGCACCGATTGCCGGGGCAGTGGTTCGATCATCGAAAACCCTTGCGACGAGTGCAAAGGCACCGGTGTCACCACGCGTACCCGCACGATCAACGTGCGGATCCCGCCGGGTGTCGAAGACGGACAACGGATTCGGCTGCCCGGGCAGGGTGAAGCAGGGTTGCGTGGCGCCCCGTCGGGTGACCTGTATGTGACCGTGCACGTGCGGCCGGACAAGGTCTTCGCCCGCGACGGCGACGACCTCACCGTGACGGTTCCGGTCAGCTTCAGCGAACTGGCTTTGGGCTCAACGCTTTCGGTCCCCACGCTGGACGGCAAGGTCGGTGTTCGGGTGCCCAAGGGCACCACCGACGGCCGCATCCTGCGGGTGCGCGGGCGTGGGGTGCCCAAGCGCAGCGGCGGCAGCGGCGACCTACTGGTCACCGTGAAAGTGGCTGTGCCGCCGAACCTGGAGGGCGCCGCACAGGAGGCGCTCGAGGCGTACGCCGAGGCCGAGCGCTCCAGCGGCTTCAATCCGCGGGCGGGATGGGCAGGTAATCGCTGATGGCCAAGAACTCCAAACGGGAAGACGCCCGGACCTTCTTGATCTCGGTGGCTGCCGAACTGGCCGGCATGCACGCCCAGACGCTGCGCACGTATGACCGCCTGGGACTGGTGACCCCGCGCCGGACTTCCGGTGGGGGGCGCCGGTATTCGGAGCACGACGTGGATCTACTGCGCGAGGTGCAGCGGCTGTCGCAGGACGAGGGCGTCAACCTGGCCGGCATCAAGCGCATCATCGAGCTGACCAACCAGGTCGAGGCGCTGCAGTCCCGGCTCCAGGAGATGGCCGAGGAGATAACGCTGTTGCGTTCCAACCAGCGCCGCGACATCGCGGTGGTGCCCAAGAGCACCGCGCTGGTGGTGTGGCAGCCGCGCAAGGGTCGCTGACGCTTCCGACTGAGTAGCCGCCTACCCCTATTCGCGTGATCACTACGTTAACTGACGGTTTGCCCTAGCAGCGCCGCCGCCAATCTGCCATGCTGCCTGCATGACGGGCGCACCTGGGGGCTCCCGGTGGACGGACGAGCTGCTCAATGGCATGCGGGAGCAGGGGGATCCCGTGGCAGACGATGTCATGGAGGCTGTCCTCAAACACGGCAATGCCGACGCGATCAACGCGGTCATGCGCACCCTGGTGAGCAATGACCAGCTGGTGCCCGGGACTCTGCCACACGACATCGAGGACTACCTGGCCCAGAACGTGACTCTGCCCCCGTGGGCCGACCCGGCCAAGATCGAGCGCGGGCAGCGACTGTTCGAAGCATGGGGACTGGAGATCTCACTCTGCCTGTTCTGCGCATCTCTGCCGTCGGCGTATGCGGCGGCCAAGGGCGTGAAGGTGCTCTCCCGGACCGCCCAGCTCGAAACCAACACGCGCCGGCGAATCATGGAGACCGGCCAGTTCTTGATCAATGTGCTTGCCGTTGGCAGCTTCGAGGCGACGGGCAAGGGCTTTCGCACGATTCAGCACGTCCGCCTGATGCATGCCGCCGTGCGCCAGCTGATCGAGGACCACGCCTCCCAGCAGCCCGGCCTCTGGGATCTCAACTGGGGCAAACCGATCAACCAGGAAGACCTCGCCGGCACGATGCTCTCGTTCTCCTACGTGCCTCTCGATCCGTTGCGGCGCTTGGGTTTGGACGTGTCCGACTTGGATGCCGAGGCCTATCTGCATTTGTGGAACGTCATCGCGCACCTGCTCGGTGTGCAGGACAAGCTGCTCGTCGACGGTATTGACGACGCCACCGCCCTGGTAGAGACGATCCGCCGCCGGCAGTTCAGGGCATCGCCCGAAGGGCGGGAGATGACCGCCGCCCTGATGGAACTGCTCGACCAGATGACCCCGGGGCACGAGTTCGACAAGACGATCCCGCCGTTGATCCGTCACCTGATCGGCGACAAGATCGCCGACATGCTGGATGTGCCACCGTCGCGTTTCACCGACGACCTCGGGCGGCTTACCCGCGTCACCAATTGGTTCTGGGTGCGCATCTTCGGCCGAAAATTCCGCAATTCTCCCCGTTATCAACTGGTTTCGGATCTGGTCCGCCCGTTCGGGCGCGAACTGATGCAGGGGATGTTCGCGCTTCAGCGGGGTGGGCGGCGAGCGTCGTTCGACATACCGACCCATCTAGCGCAACGCTGGGAACTGTCACCGTGACATCGCGCCAATTCGGTTGAAAAGGAAGGTGTTCGGAAGATGTCTGCTCTCCCCGTTGGCGGCCCGGGACCGCGGCTGGATCGCCTCGACGAGCCAAAAACCATCGATGACGTCCTGCGTACCCTCGACCAGATCATTGAATGGTGCAAGGAGGCGCAAAGCGGCATCGGCTACTTCGCCGTTCTGTACCGACGAATAACCCTTGCCATACGCGAAGCCATCATCAGTAACGTCTTCGACAACGGACGTGTTATCGGAGACCTCGACGTCGCCTTCGCCACACGCTATTTCAACGCGCTGAATGCCTACTTCTATCCCGATGAGTTCGACGGGCCGACGCTGCCCTGGCAGGTCGCTTTCGTGGGGGACCAGGACCGCCAGGCACTCATTTTGCAGCACATGCTCGCCGGACTGAACGCGCACATCACCTACGATCTCGGCCTCGCCCTCCTCAAGGTTGCGGGTCAATCGATGCGCGACCTGAAGCCGGATTACGATCGCGTCAACGTCATCTTGTGCGATCAGGTACCCGACATCCTCAAAGTCGTCGACAAGCTTTCCCCCGAAATCCGCTGGACCCGCTACCTGATACCCGGCGAGATCAGCTTGCTAAAACGATCGGTAACGCGATTGCGCCGGGGGGCATGGCTTTTCGCCTTCTACATGGCCACGCACCCGGAGAACGCGGAGCCGAGGTCGCTGCACCAGGAGGCGTGGACGTCGGCGTTGAGTTCCTGGTATCTGCAACCGTCGGGGTGGATCAAACTGCTCCCATGGGTTGTTCGTTTCATCGGCGAGCACGAGAGCCGCGACGTGGCATACAACCTCACGCAGCTGGACGTTGTTTCGAAGACCCCGCAAAAGTCGGACAAGATTCGTTGATCGCGATGCCGCGGGTCACGCCAGGATAGCTTGTGCCCGTGCGAATTCCGGCCAGCGAGCGTCACCGGCGAACCGGCGCACCACGTCCGAGATCTCTGGCCGATCTCCATCCTCAAGATGGTCGAGAAGATCTAGGAGAGAACGTAATTCGAATAGTGTCGCGCCTTGGTGCCGTGCGAGGCGGAGCGCGGTAGCCAGGGCGTTAAGACGTTCCTGCGGGTTGGTGAGCGTCTGTGCGAGTAGGCGCGTCAGCTCGGCATCATAGAAGTGCATTCCCGTTTCTTCCGCGTGCCGCAGTGCCATCTGCAAGCGTTCTCGTGCCCTGGCCGGCTGGCCGGCCGCGATGAAGAGCCGGCCGATAACCGCGTCGTGAAATGTCAGGTAGCTGTACAGGTTCAGCTGGCGCGCCCCATCCACCATGCGGACAACCTTCTCGGCCCGGGTTGCGAGCGCGTCCGCGTCGGCGCCGGCATCGAGCGCGGCCAGTGCCTTGACCGTGGTGTGCTGGGTCGCACCGACCAGACGCCATAAATCGAGTCCCGATTGCTCGCTTTGCTCGCGAAGTTCGGCGGTCAGGGTCGCGGCATCCGAGATCTGGTTGCTCTCCAGCCTGGCCCAGATCTCCATGAAATACGTGTGTGCCCGGTTGTGGGCATTCTGCGGGAAACCCAGCTCGGCGCAACGCTGGATCGATTCGCCCAAAGCGTCGTTGGCCCGGTCGAGGTCTCCGCAGACCAGGTGCGTCAACGCGAGGAAGTTGTGCGCGTTGGAGATCGGATCGACGGGTACCCACCAGGCGGTTTCCAGCACGCTTGGGTCCGCGGCGGAACGATCGGCGAGAGCCCCGAGCAAATGCTCACGGGCACTGGCGAAGTCACCTTGCAGCCAGACGACGGAACCTAACGAGGACGCGATGACCGGATGACTCCAGGCCCGATCGCTGGTTATTCGGGCGGACAGCGAGTCGAGCAGTCCACGGGCGCGGCGGAGTTCGGCCCGTGGCACGTAGTAGCCGATCAGGGCGGCGAGCGTGGTGAGCAATTCGGCCTCGTAGTTGCCGGTGCTCACCAATTCCAGACACCGTTGGAAGTCCACGGGTGCCGAACCACTCGTGCTGCCCTGTGCGGCGGCGACCAAGAAGCCGCGCTCCAGCCGGATGGCGATTTCTTTGCGGTCGCGTCCCGGCCCCGCCGGACTCCGGTCCAGCTGGTCGAGAGCCTTGGTCAGGCACGCGGCCGCCTCGTTCACCGCGCCGCGGCGCCGGGCGTTGACTGAGGCCTTCTGGTAGCCATCGACGGCTGACTCGAAATGCTCTGCCTGCTCGAAATGGCTTGCTACAACTCGCCAGTCGGGCTCGACCAATGGTGCCGCGTCCACGAGGGCGTGGGCAGCCCGCGCGTGCAGGTCGCGAACGAGGGATGGCGGGGCCAGTTCGCTCGCGACCTCGCGCAACAACTCGTGTCGGAATCGCCAGCCGTCATCCCCGCGACGTTGCAGGACGCGCGCACGGACGAGTTTGGTGACGACGTCGTCGACGTCCGTGGCGTTGGGCCCGACCACCGAGCGGAGCAGGGCGATATCGCCAGCCCGCCCGATGACGGCGGCCGCTTCCACCACCGGCACCACATCGACGTCGGGGTGGTTCAGCCGTGCGAACAGCGGCTCGTACAGTGCCTCGGGCACCCCCGCCGAAGCTCCGGCGACGTCAAGCTCACCGACGACGTGCTCTATGTAGAACGGCACCCCGTCGCAGCGGTTGCGCACGGCGGTCCGCTGGTCGTCGGTCAACGACGGGTTCAATGCATCAATCAGCGCATCGGACTGCTTGTCGGACAGTGGTGATATCTCGAAATATGTTGCCGGCCAATCAGTTCGCAGCCAATCCCCGTCACGTCCGGTCAAGACGACCAGGAGATGTCCGTCGGCGCGGGTCAGCAACGAGTTGATGAGCTCAAGACTCGACCGGTCGAACCAATGTAAATCCTCTGCGACCACCAATCCGGGTTGATCGCCGATGCAGGCCAGCACGTATCGGCGAGCGGTCGCACCGATCGACTCGTAAAGAGTGTGGCCTTCCACAGCGGCTGGGTCGTATCCGTGTTCGGGGCCGACACCAATGATCGGCGCGAACAAGGGCACGACGCTGTCGGGATCCATCCCGCAGGCGTGCAGTTCGGCTCGGAGCAACCGCAGCCGTTCCCGGCCGTGCGTGAGTCGGGTTATGCCGCATCGGCGCTCGACGAGCCGTCGCACCGGATGCAAGCCGATGTCGGTATGCAGCGGGGAGCCAAACAGATTGATCACGGGTGCGCCCGAATTCCGAACCAATTCGGTCGCCTCACGGGCGAGCCGGGTCTTACCGATGCCTGCCTCACCCCAGAATCCGATACCCGGACTGGTCAGCGTCCCCTCGCGCGCCTGCTGCCAGCTCAGCTGCAGCCAGGCCTGCTCGCGATCGCGCCCGATCAGTGGTGTTCGCCGCGGGGGGGTCAATTCCGGTCGCTCACCGACGACCCGGTGATGACCGAGCAGGCCTTCGATGCCCTTCGCCGGCGCCGCCGGGCGCGTGTCGAGCTCGAACAAATGGCTCACCAGGGGCGCGATCACATCTGATACCGCCACCGAGCCCGGCTCGGCCAAGCCGCAAACACGGGCGGCCAGGTTGGCGGCGAACCCGTAGACGTCGTCCTGGTCGGTGTCGAGATAGACCAGCCCGCGGTGAATGCCGATCCGCACGTTGACGGTCACGCCGAACTTGCGCTCGGCTTGCTCGCTGAGCCGAGCCACGGCGCGGGCGATGTCCAGCCCGGCCGTGACGGCACGTCGCACGTCATCCTCGTGCGCCTTGGGGTGACCGAAGACGGCCAACAATCCATCGCCCTTGATCGAACAGACATGGCCCTCATACTCATTGACCACCCGAAGGGCCTGATCGCGGTAGTGGCCGACCAGGGTGCGATACGTCTCGGGTTCCAAGCGGGTCGACAGCGCCGTCGAGTCGACCAGGTCGGCCACCATGATTGTCAGCCGGCGGATTTCGCCGAACCGCGCGGGCGCAGTGAGCAGATCTTCGGCTTCGGGATTGCCGCGGTCGACGGCGAGAACCTGGCCGGCCAGCGAGGTCGCCGTCGCGCGGTCGCCGTCGTTGATGGCCCGCACAGCGCGTTCCAGCAATACGTCGATCGAGGCAACGCTGTCGCCAGCGCTCAACCTGCTCCTCCTGCCGTAGCCCCAGGATTCGCTAAGAATAGCCGTCAGCCCCGCTGATTTCAGCAGATGCGTGACTAGCCAGTTAACTAAGGCGAGGCATAGCTAAACGTGGATGGAGAACACCATGACGGCGGGCTCACCGGGCCGTGCGGTGCGGTAGCCGCCGCGGCTCAGCGCGTCGGTCGGGGCGGTCATCGGCTCGAAGCACACGATGGCTTGCTCCGGGTCGTCGACGGGCGGCGCGAAAATCTGTGCGGCGGGGTATCCCTGCTCGAAATGGACCTCCAGGCGGCGCCCGCCGCCGGACACTGCGAACACCGCACCGTCGTCGACGTTGTCATACGCGTCGTCAAAGGCCTTGTCGCCCAACGGCTCCGAGCCAGCCGGCTGGGCCTGGGTGTCTCCGGCGGGCAGGCCGCGGTCGTCCAGGCTCAGGTGTCGCAGGCCGGGCGTCTCGATGAGCCACTCGCCGCGGGGAACCCCCGGCAGTCGCAGGTACGGGTGAAAGCCGAAGCACAGCGGGACCGCGGTGTCGCCGGTGGCGGTGACAGTGGTGCGCACGGTCAGCGCCCGGTCGGCCAGGGTCACGCTGACCGTCAGCACGTGGGGATACGGAAAGGCGGCCAGCAGCCGCGGCTCGGCGCCGAAATCCACCTCGGCGGTCAGCTCGTTGTCCGTACTCGCCGTCACCCGCCAGTCCGGGTAGGCCGCCAGCACGCCGTGGATGGGCAACCCATTGGGATCGGCGCGAACCCCGTTTTCGCCCGGCGTCAGCGTCACCGTCACACCCTCGGCCGTATAAGTGTTGCCGCCCAACCGGTTTGCCCAGGGATACAGGATCGGGATCCCCATCGTCTTGCCCGCCTGGACGTAGGCGTCCAGCCCGCGCCGTTGGCCGAGCAACTCCACCCCGGAGTCGGTCAGCGAGCTGCCGATCATGCCCGCGTCCGGGACGAACTGCGCGGCCACCGACGAGGACGGGTCGCGCAGGGTGACTGGATGCACGCGGTCAGCCTAACCGCTAACGGGACAGCGGGTCGTGCTGAATGCGCTCGGGCGGCGCACCTTTGGCGATCAGGGCGGCCTTCGTCGCGCGCACCATGGCCGGCCCGCCGCAGATCAGGATCTGCCGGTCGCCCCAGCCGCCGTACTTGGTCACCACCTCGGGCAGCAGCCCGGTCTGATGCACGTGCAGCCCGCGCGGCGGAGTCACGTCGGGGTAGTCGGCGGCCCATTCGGGGTCGCGGTTGTATTCCGACACCGGCGACACCGACAGCCACGGGTTGTGCGAGGAGACCTGCCACAGCGTGGGCAGGTCGTAGAGCTCGCAGCGATAGCGCGCGCCGTAGAACAGGTGGATCCGCGGGTTCTCGGCGTAGCGGGCCAGGTCCATGATCAGCGAGCGCAGCGGCGCCAGGCCGGTGCTGCCGGCCACCATCAGGATGTCGCCGCCCTCGCGGTCGATGTGCAGGCCGCCGTGCGGGCTGGACATCCGCCACCGGTCGCCCGTGCGGGTTTCGTTGACGATCGCGGTGCTGACCAGGCCGCCGGGGACCTGGCGGATGTGGAATTCGACGCCGGCTTCCGGATCGGCCGGAATCGCGGGGGACAGGTACCGCCAGCGGCGCGGGCACTGCGGGATGTGGACGTTGACGTACTGGCCGGGGTGGTAGTCCATCGGGCGGTCCAGGCGCAGCCGCACCACCGCGAGGTCGCGGGAGACGCGCTGGTGCTCGACGACGGTGCCGTCCCACCACGCGGGCCCCTCCTCGGCGTCGGCGGCGCCACTCATCACCCCGGTGATGAGGTTCAGCGAGGACACCGCGGCGGCGTCGACGGCATCGGTCCACGCCTCGCGCAGGTGGCCGCGCAGTGTCACGTACAGGGCGCGGCGCAGCGTCTCGTAATGGGTTGGCAGCACACCGTATTTGCGGTGGTCCCGGCCGAGCTGGGCGAGGAAGGCCACCGGCTCGGCGGCGCGCTGCTCCACCAGCTCGCCGTAGACCCAATGCATCGCGTGGCCGAAAGCCGCTCGCTGAGCGGCCATTTCGGGTGGAAACAGGTCGCGCACCGACACATCGAGGGCAAACCAATGGTCGTAGAACCCGTGCACGAGTTGGCCGCCCGGGTCGTCGGGCCGGAACGCGTCGCGCAGCACCCGCAGCGCGTCGGCGTCCTCTAGGCTCACGGAGCCCGATTCTAGGCTCGCGCGGGGCCGCGACCGTCAGCCCTGCGCAACGCTGTTCCCCGTGCCCACGTCGTCGATCTTGGGTGAGCCCCAGTGGTACCTGACCACGTTGTCGCGCCCCGCCGCGCTCACCGCGTCGGTGCTGTCGACCGTGACGTGATTGCCGTTGCCGGACACGCTGACGCTGGTGCAGTGGCCGGTGACGGTGACGGTGTTGTCGACGCCGCTGACCGACAGGTAGCCGCCGTTGCACGGCACCGTTTTCGCCTTATGGGCGCCGCTGACCTGCAGCGTTCCGGCCTGCGGCACGGGCGCGGCCGGGGTGTCGTCCACGCCGGGGGTGCCCAGCCCGGTCGCCGCGAAGGCGGCCAGCGCCAGCCAGGCGATCACGACGAGCGACCAGCAGGCCATCCCCGCCCACACCCGTCGCGGCAGGGCCCCGACCCAGTTGCCGGCGTCGTCGCGGTCGAGGTCGTAGGAGAACGCGGTGACGCAGCGGGCCCGCGCCGGCCTGCGCTGGTCGGCCAGGATCACCCCGTCGACGTAGTCGCGCCCGCGCAGCACCAACTCGCTCTGCTGGCCGTCGAGCGAATAACGGATCCGGGTCTTGGTGACCTGGCCGCTGTAGCGCTGCCGGGTGACCCTCCATGCACGCGCCCGCGGCGGGTAGGCATTGAAAAGTGTTGCTCGCGAGAGGATTTCGGTGTCGACGACGTCGGCGACCCGGCCCCACCGCAGCAACCCCAGCCGGACACCGGCGCCCCACAGTTGCACGGCGTAGATGCCCGCCATGGTCAGCACCGCCACGGCGGCGAAGGCCCGCGGCCGCTGGAGCCACAGCGCGATCGGCGGGATCGCGACGATCAGCGGCGCCAAGAGATACCACCAGCGCAGCGGCAGCAGTTCGGCCAGCCAAAATGCCGCCGGAACCCGCCGCGGCGCCGGCGCCAGCCCGGATGGGCCGCTTCCCCTGTGCAAAATTCCTCCAAAAAATTTAAACTTGAGCGGAACAGACTCAACCTTGACGGCGTTGAACAACCCGACAAGCATTTTGCATACCCTTTTAGACCCATGATGGAGGGCGGAGTGGACTCTTTTAACCCGACAACCAAGACGCAAGCGGCCCTGACGTCGGCTCTCCAGGCGGCAAGCGCTGCCGGAAACCCCGAGATCAGGCCCGCTCACCTACTGCTGGCGCTGCTGACGCAGAACGACGGGATCGCCGGGCCGCTTTTGGAGGCTGTCGGCGTCGAGCCCGCCACTATTCGCGCCGAAGCCGAGCAGCTGCTGGAGCGGTTGCCCCAGGCCAGCGGGTCCAGCTCGCAACCGCAGCTGTCCCGCGAATCGCTGGCGGCCATCACCACCGCCCAGCAGCTGGCCACCGAGATGGACGACGAATACGTCTCCACCGAACACCTGATGGTCGGCCTGGCCACCGGCGACGCCGACGTCGCCAAGCTGCTGACCGGGCACGGCGCGTCACCGCAGGCGTTGCGCGACGCATTCGTCAAGGTCCGCGGCAGCGCTCGGGTCACCAGCGCCGACCCCGAGTCGACGTATCAGGCGCTGGAGAAGTACTCCACCGACCTGACCGAGCGGGCCCGTGAAGGCAAGCTCGACCCGGTCATCGGGCGCGACAACGAGATTCGCCGCGTCGTGCAGGTGCTGTCGCGGCGCACCAAGAACAACCCGGTGCTCATCGGCGAGCCCGGCGTCGGCAAGACCGCGATCGTCGAGGGCCTGGCCCAGCGCATCGTGGCCGGCGACGTGCCGGAAAGCCTGCGCGACAAGACCGTCGTCAGCCTGGACCTCGGCTCGATGGTGGCCGGCGCGAAGTACCGCGGTGAATTCGAGGAACGACTCAAGGCCGTGCTCGACGACATCAAGAACTCCGCCGGGCAGATCATCACGTTCATCGACGAGCTGCACACGATCGTCGGTGCCGGCGCCTCCGGCGAGGGCGCGATGGACGCCGGCAACATGATCAAGCCGATGCTGGCCCGCGGCGAGCTGCGGCTGGTCGGCGCCACCACGCTCGACGAGTACCGCAAGTACATCGAAAAGGACGCCGCGCTGGAACGCCGCTTCCAGCAGGTGCTGGTCGGCGAGCCGTCGGTCGAGGACACCGTCGGCATCCTGCGCGGCCTGAAGGACCGCTACGAGGTGCACCACGGTGTGCGCATCACCGACTCCGCGCTGGTGGCCGCGGCCACGTTGAGCGACCGCTACATCACCGCGCGCTTCCTCCCGGACAAGGCGATCGACCTGGTCGACGAGTCCGCCAGCCGCCTGCGCATGGAGATCGACTCGCGGCCCGTCGAGGTCGACGAGGTCGAGCGGCTGGTGCGCCGGCTCGAGATCGAAGAGATGGCGCTGGCCAAGGAGGAGGACGACGCGTCCAAGGAGCGGCTGGAGAAGCTGCGCGCCGAGCTGGCCGATCACAAGGAGAAGCTGGCCGAGCTGACCACCCGCTGGCAGAACGAGAAGAACGCCATCGACGTCGTTCGCGAGCTCAAGGAACAGCTGGACACGCTGCGTGGGGAGTCCGAGCGCGCCGAGCGCGACGGCGACCTGGCCAAGGCGGCCGAGCTGCGGTACGGGCGCATTCCCGAGGTGGAGAAGAAGCTCGACGCCGCGCTGCCGCAGGCGCAGGTCCGCGAGAACGTGATGCTCAAGGAGGAGGTCGGTCCCGACGACATCGCCGACGTGGTGTCGGCGTGGACGGGCATCCCGGCCGGGCGGCTGCTGGAGGGCGAGACCGCCAAGCTGCTGCGGATGGAAGACGAGCTGGGCAAGCGCGTCGTCGGGCAGCGCAAGGCCGTGCAGGCCGTGTCCGACGCGGTGCGCCGCAGCAGGGCCGGCGTCGCCGACCCCAACCGGCCGACCGGTTCGTTCATGTTCCTCGGCCCCACCGGTGTCGGTAAGACCGAGCTCGCCAAGGCCCTGGCCGACTTCCTGTTCGATGACGACCGGGCCATGGTCCGCATCGACATGAGCGAGTACGGCGAGAAGCACTCCGTCGCGCGGCTGGTGGGTGCGCCCCCCGGCTACGTCGGTTACGACCAGGGCGGTCAGCTGACCGAGGCGGTGCGCCGCCGGCCCTACACGGTGGTGCTGTTCGACGAGGTCGAGAAGGCCCACCCGGACGTGTTCGACGTGTTGCTGCAGGTCCTCGACGAGGGCCGGCTGACCGATGGGCAGGGCCGCACGGTCGACTTCCGCAACACGATCCTGATCCTGACGTCCAACCTCGGTTCGGGCGGCAACGAGGAGCAGGTGATGGCCGCGGTGCGCTCGGCGTTCAAGCCGGAGTTCATCAACCGCCTCGACGACGTGCTGGTCTTCGACGCGTTGAACCCCGAGGAGCTGGTCGAGATCGTCGATATCCAGCTCGAGCAGCTGGCCAAGCGGCTGGCGCAGCGACGGCTGCAGCTCGAGGTGTCGCTGCCGGCCAAGGAGTGGCTGGCTCAGCGCGGATTCGATCCGGTGTACGGCGCCCGGCCGTTGCGGCGGCTGGTCCAGCAGGCCATCGGCGACCAGCTGGCCAAGATGCTGCTGGCCGGGGATGTGCACGACGGCGACACCATTCCGGTGAACCTCAGCCCCGACGGCGACGGGCTGATTCTCGGCTAACCCGACGGTTGTTTCGGTACCCGGTTATTTCGAGCCCAGCTCGAATTCCCGGGTCTGGGCGCCCGCCGAGACGATCGCCTGCAGCAGTTTGCGGGTGGCCGGGCGGGCCACCGTTTCGCGCAGCAGCTGATCCTCGATCAGCAGGCCGGTCGTCATGTCTATCCGCTCGTCCAGCGCGGTGTCGACCGCCCGCTTGGCCGCCGCGATGGCGGCCAGCGGGCTCGACGCGATGTGCGCGGCCAGCCGGTCGACGTACCGGCGCAGCGTGTCGGCGGGCAGCGCTCGGTCGATGTAGCCCCACGCCTCGGCGGTCGCGGCGTCGACGTCCATGCCGCCCAGGATGACTTCGAGGGCCCGGCCGCGGCCCACCATCCGCGGCAGCCGCTGGGTGCCGCCGCCGCCGGGGATGATGCCGACCGACACCTCCGGGTGGCCCAGCACCGTGGTGCCCAGCGCGGCGTAGCGCATGTCGAACGCCATCACCAATTCGCAGCCGCCGCCGCGGCACACCCCGTCGATCACGGCGATGGTGGCCTTGGGCAGCGTCCGAACCCGCTCGGTGATGGCGTGAAAGAGGGACAGCTCGTCGCGCAACCCGACGTCGTCGGGCGGCAGGTTCTCGATCAGCGAGATGTCGGCGTGCGCGATGAAGACCTCCGCATCGGCCGAGTCGACGATCAGCACCCGCACCTCGTCGTCGGCCGCGACCTCGCCCAGCAGCCGATCGATCTCGGTGAGCAGCGGCACGTCCAGCAGATTGATCGGCGGATTGTCGATCGTCGCCCGGCAGATGCCGCCATGCGCTTCGACGCGAATGAGCTGGTAGTCCTCGTAGACCATGCGCGGAACGCTACCGCCTGCGCGGTCCAGCAAACCTTAATTCGGTTGTGACCTGGTCGCATTCTCGCTTCGGGGGCAAGAACAGATACCCTGTTTGGGATGGTCCCCCTATGGTTCACGCTCTCCGCGCTGTGCTTTGTCGGCGCGGTGGTGCTGCTGTACGTCGACGTCGACCGGCGTCGCGGCCGCAGCAGGCGTCGCAAATCGTGGGCGCGATCGCATGGCTTCGACTACGAGCGTGAATCGACCGACATCCTCAAGCGGTGGAAGCGCGGCGTCATCTCGACGGTGGGCGATGTTCCCGCCTACAACGTCGTGCTGGGCCAGATCCGCGGCGAAGCCGTCTACATCTTCGACCTCGAGGAAGTCGCGACGGTGATCGCGCTGCACCGCAAGGTGGGCACCAACGTCGTCGTCGATCTCCGGCTCAAGGGGCTCAAAGAGCCACGCGAGAGCGACATTTGGCTGCTCGGCGCCATCGGGCCGCGGATGGTGTACTCCACCAACCTGGACGCCGCCCGGCGGGCGTGCGACCGGCGCATGGTCACCTTCGCGCACACCGCACCCGACAGCGCCGAGATCATGTGGAACGAACAGAACTGGACGTTGGTCGCGTTGCCGGTCGGCAGCACACGCACCCAGTGGGACGAAGGTCTGCGCACGGTGCGCCAGTTCAACGACCTGCTTCGGGTGCTGCCGCCGATGGCCTCCGACGCCGAAGAGGCCCCGGGCCCGCGCAGCGCGGCGCCGAGCCGTCCGCTGGCGCCGGCCGGGCGCGCGGAGCTGCCGCCCCGGCGCGAGGGCCAGGACGTGGCGGGACTGATCGGTGATGCCGCTCGCCGCAACCCGGAGCCGGTCCGCCGCGAGGAGGCGCGCCCGGATGCGCTGCGCCGCCAGCCGCCGCCCGGACGCAACGGCCATCAGGCCTCGAACTACCAGCACTGAAAACCTCTGCACCGCAATCGCGGGACCCTTCGCTACGCTGTCGGTCATGTCTGACCGCGACGAGCTGGCTGACCTGGTGAGCCGGCTGTCGGTGGTGCACGGACGCGTCACGCTGTCGTCGGGCAAGGAAGCCGACTACTACGTGGACCTGCGCCGCGCCACCCTGCAGCACCGGGCGTCCGCACTCATCGGCAAGTTGATGCGCGAGCTCACCGCCGACTGGGACTACGCGGTGGTCGGGGGCCTGACCCTGGGCGCCGACCCGGTCGCGACCGCGATCATGCACGCGCCCGGCCGCCCGATCGACGCCTTCGTGGTCCGGAAGTCGACCAAAACCCATGGGCTGCAACGGCTTATCGAGGGCTCCGAGGTGTCGGGGCAACGGGTGCTGGTGGTGGAAGACACCAGTACCACCGGCGGCTCGGCCCTGACGGCGGTGCACGCCGTACAGGAGGCGGGCGGTGACGTGATCGGCGTGGCCACCGTGGTGGACCGCGCCACTGGCGCCGCCGAGGTCATCGAGGCCGAGGGGATCGCCTACCGCAGCGTGCTGGGCCTTGCCGATCTCGGGCTGGCCTAGGCCGTCAGCGGGATCATCGTGCGCACCTTCCTCGCGGTAACCGCCTGCTTGGCGGTTGTGCTCGCGGGCTGCTCGAACTCGCACGATCCCGGGCGCCCCTACGGGGCACAGCGAGCGCGGATCGGCGAATCGCTGGCGCTGCTGGGCTGGAACATGGCGGTGGCGAATCTGCGCTGGGACGGCGACTACGTGCTGGTCGACGTCGACGCGTCCCCGGCGGATCCCAAGGCGCCGCACGCCAAGCCGGACGACATACGGTTCGGGTTCTACGGGGCGCTGGCCCACCCGATGGAGTCCGCCGCCGTGGGCAGCTGCGAGATGGCGATGACCACCGTGCACGACATCCGCTCCCCGCTGCTGTCCGCGCAGCCCGACCGGCTGACCGGCACCGTGTGCCTGGGCCCGCTGAAGGACCGCAGCCAGGTCCGCGGGGTGTACGGCTACTCGCCGCGCGACCGCATCGCGGACACCTCGGCGGCCTATCCGGCGGCGTTCCCGGTCGGGTTGATGCCGACCAACGTCAACGACACCGGCCTGGTGGTGAAGACCACCAGCCTGTCGGCCTGGCGCGCCGACGGAACCCCGGTGACCAAGGCCCAGCTCGGCGACCCCGGCGCGTTCTCCGGCAACGGCTACATGTTGCTGGGTCTGGAGGCCGACGCGGTCGCCCAGCGCTATCGCGACGACTCCGCCAAGCGCGGCGGCCCGATGATGCTGCTGACCGCGCCGACGCTGCCCGGCCGCGGGCTGAACCCGGCGTGCGCGACGTACGGTGCGTCGGTGCTGGTGCTGCCCGACGCATCGCTGGACGCCGTGCATGTCGACGCGTCGATGTGCACCCAGGGCGAGATCAACGACGCGCTGCTCTACGCGACCGTGGCGATCGTCGGCACCCATGCCGGCGTCTGGACGACGCGGTGACCGAACCGGGGCCCACCGAATGGGGGGCATCGGTGAGCGGCGTCGGGCCGTGGGAGGGCGATCCGCCCGACGACCCGCGGTATGACCCAATCCTGTTGCGCGACGGCGATACTCGCAATGTCGTCGACGCCTACCGCTACTGGACCCGCGACGCGATCATCGCCGACATCGACACGCGCCGTCATCCGCTGCACGTCGCGATCGAGAACTTCGACTACGACGCCAACATCGGTTCGGTGGTACGCACCGCCAACGCCTTTGCCGTGGACACCGTGCACATCGTCGGCCGCCGGCGCTGGAATCGCCGCGGCGCCATGGTGACCGACCGCTACCAACGGCTGTGTCATCACGACACCATCGCCGAATTGCTGGGCTTCGCAACCGATTCCGGGTTGACGGTGGTCGCGGTGGACAACGTGCCTGGGGCGGCGCGACTCGAGCAGGCGGCGCTGCCGCGGGAGTGCCTGCTGGTGTTCGGGCAGGAGGGCCCCGGCATCACCGGGGACATCCGCGCGGGCGCGGCGCTCACGGTGTCGATCGCCCAGTTCGGTTCGACGCGCAGCATCAACGCCGGCGTCGCCGCCGGGATCGCGATGCACGCCTGGGTTCGCCAGCACGGGGACCTCAGCCGCGCCTGGTGAAGGCCGACCCCCCGCCCCGCACGGCGTGGGGCAGGATCGACAGGTATGGACCAGCTATGGGGGAACCGGGCGGCCAGCTCCGAAGCCGCTGTCGCGCAACGACACCTGCGGCGACTGTGGGGGTTGCCGGAAACGCAGCTGGGCGTGGTGGCCTGGCCGGCGGCGCGCCGGGAGCGGCTGTTCGGCACCTGGCACTACTGGTGGCAGGCGCATCTGCTGGATTGCCTGATCGACGCGCAAATGCGCGACCCGCAGCCGCAGCGGCACGCCAGGATCAAACGGCAGATCCGGTCGCATCGATTGCGCAACACCTTCCGCTGGACCAACGGCTACTACGACGACATGGCGTGGCTGGCGCTGGCGCTGGAACGCGCCGCGCAAGTGGTCGGCGTCGAACGCACCGGTGCGCTGGCCAAGCTCACCAAACAGCTCCTCGACGCCTGGGTCCCCGATGACGGCGGAGGCATCCCGTGGCGCAAGCATGAGCAGTTCTTCAATGCCCCGGCCAACGGTCCGGCCGGTATCTTCCTGGCCCGCCGCGACGGCCAGCTGCGGCGGGCCCAGCAGATAGCGGACTGGATCGACGAAACGCTGATCGACCCCGAAACCCACCTGGTGTTCGACGGCATCAAAGACGGCTCGTTGGTGCGCCCGCAGTACACCTACTGCCAGGGCGTGGTTCTCGGACTCGAAACAGAGCTCGCCGCGCGCACGACGGCCGACCGGCACGCCGCGCGGGTGCACCGCCTGGTCGCGGCCGTCGGCGAGCACATGGCGCCGGCGGGCGTGCTGCGCGGCGCCGGCGGCGGCGACGGCGGCCTGTTCGCCGGCATCACCGCGCGCTACCTCGCGCTGGTGGCCACCACGCTGCCGGGCGAGTCCGCCGATGACGTCGTGGCCCGCGACACCGCGCGCAGCATCGTGCTCGCCTCGGCGAAGTCGGCGTGGGACTACCGGCAGACGCTCGAGGGGCTGCCGGTCTTCGGGGCCTTCTGGGATCGCGATGCCGAGGTGCCCGCGGAGGGCGGGCGGCGGGCGCAGTTCGTCGCGGGTGCGGTGAACGCCTCCGCGGTCGCCGAGCGGGATCTGTCGGTGCAGCTGTCGGGGTGGATGCTGATGGAGGCCGCAGGTAAGGTCACCGCGTGAACGCAGAGGAGCTTCGATGACCCGCAGCAAAGTCCACCCGGATGCCGAGTCGGCCCTGCAGGGCCTACTGAAGGACGGCATCACGATCGCCGCCGGTGGATTCGGGCTCTGCGGCATTCCGGAGAACCTGATCCAGGCCCTCGTCGACAGCGGCATCAAGGACCTGACGATCGTCGGAAACAACGCCGGCGTCGACGATTTCGGCATGGGGCTGTTGCTCAAGGGGCGGCAGGTCAAGAAGGTCATCGCCTCGTACGTGGGGGAGAACAAGGAGTTCGAGCGCCAGGTGCTGGCGGGCGAGCTGGACCTGTCCCTCACTCCGCAGGGCACGCTGGCCGAGAAGTTACGCGCAGGCGGCGCAGGCATTCCCGGCTTCTACACGCGGACCGCGTTCGGCACCCAGCTCGCCGAGGGCAAGGACATGCGCGTCTTCGACGGCACGGAATACGTGCTGGAGGAAGGCATTCGGGCCGATATCGCGATCGTCAAGGCATGGAAGGGCGACACCGCGGGCAACCTCATCTACCGAATGACGGCGCGCAACTTCAACCCGATGATCGCCACCTGCGGCCAGGTGACCGTGGCCGAGGTGGAGGAGCTGGTGGAGGTCGGCGAGCTGGATCCCGACCTGATCCACACCCCCGGCATCTACGTCGACCGCATCATCGAGGGCCCCGCCTACGAGAAGCGGATCGAATTCCGCACCACCAGCGATGGCGCGGCGGCCAAGAAGGACAGCCCCGTCCGGGAGCTGATGGCCAAGCGCGCCGCCCAGGAACTGCGCGACGGCTACTACGTGAACCTGGGCATCGGGATCCCGACGCTGGTCGCCAACTACATCCCCGACGACATCAACGTCACGCTGCAGTCCGAGAACGGGCTGCTCGGCATCGGGGCGTATCCGCCCGACGACGATGTCGACCCGGACCTGATCAATGCGGGCAAGCAGACCATCACCACGATCAGCGGCTCCAGCTTCTTCAGCAGCGCCGACTCGTTCGCGATGATCCGCGGCGGCCACATCGACCTGTCCATCCTGGGCGGGCTGGAGGTCGCCGAGAACGGCGACCTGGCCAACTGGATGGTCCCGGGCCGCATGGTCAAGGGCCCAGGCGGGGCGATGGACCTAGTGTCCGGCGTCAAGCGCGTGATCGTCGTGATGGATCACACCGCCAAGGACGGCAGCCCCAAGATCCTGAAGCAATGCTCGCTGCCGCTGACCGGAAAAGCGGTGGTGGACATGATCATTACCGACCTGTGCGTCTTCGAGGTCGACCCCGAACGCGGCCTCATCCTCACCGAACTGCACCCGGGCGTGACGGTCGCCGACGTGCGCGCCAAGACCGGCTGCGATTTCCTCGTCGCATAAAGCCGGCGATCAGTCGGGAACCCGCGTCTCCTCCGGGTCCTCCTCGGTTGCGCGCCGGCGCGCGAGATAGCCGCGCCCCGCGGCGATAAACGCCGGCAGCATGGACACGAACAGGATGGCCAGGATGATCTTTTCCAGGTTCTGGTGCACGAACGGCACGTTTCCCAGGAAATAGCCGGCGATCGTCACGCCGCCGCCCCACAGGGCGCCGCCGACGATGTCGAACGCCAGGTACACGGGGTAGCGCATGTACGAGACGCCCGCGACGACCGGCGTGAACGTCCGGATGAAGGGCATGAAGCGAGCCAGGATGATGGCCGCGGGTCCGTACTTCTCGAAGAAGGCGTGTGAATCGGTCACGTAGTGCTGTTTGAAGAAGCGCGAGTCTTCCTTCTTGAACAGCGCCGGGCCGATCCGGCGGCCGATGAAATACCCGGTCTGATCGCCGGCCACCGCAACCACTGCGACGGCGGGGGCCAGTACCCAGATGTTGAGCGTTCCGTGGGCGGCCAGCAGGCCACCGGTGAACAGCAGCGATTCGCCCGGCAGCAGCGGAAACAGCAGCCCGGTCTCGACGAAGACGATGACCAGGATGGTCGGCAGCACTGCGGAGGCGAAAAGGCCCTGGGGACCGATCCAGAACATCGGATCGATGATGTCGGGCAGGGCCGTCACGGCGGTGCTCATGTCGTCACAACTTACCGGTCCCCGGGCGGCTGCCCGCCGGCAACGCGGTGTTGCGATACTTAGCCGATCGCAGTCCGTCCAGGAGGAACGTCATGCCCATCGCAACGCCCGAGATCTACGCGGAAATGCTGGGCCGCGCCAAGGAGAACTCGTACGCCTTCCCGGCCATCAACTGCACGTCGTCGGAGACGGTCAACGCCGCCATCAAGGGTTTCGCCGACGCCGGCAGCGACGGCATCATCCAGTTCTCCACCGGGGGTGCGGAATTCGCGTCCGGGCTGGGGGTCAAGGACATGGTGAGCGGCGCCGTCGCGCTCGCTAAGTTCACTCGTGCCATCGCGGCTAAGTACCCGATCAACGTGGCGTTACACACCGACCACTGCCCGAAGGACAAGCTGGACACCTACGTGCGCCCGCTGCTGGAGATCTCGGCGCGCCGCGTCGCGGCCGGCAAAGACCCGCTGTTCCAGTCGCACATGTGGGACGGCTCGGCGGTGCCGATCGACGAGAACCTGGTGATCGCCAAGGAGCTGCTCAAGGAGGCGTCGGCCGCCAAGATCGTGCTGGAGATCGAGATCGGCGTGGTGGGCGGCGAGGAAGACGGCGTCGACAACGAGATCAACGACCAGCTCTACACCACGCCCGAGGACTTCGAGGCGACCATCGACGCGCTGGGCGCCGGCGAGCACGGCAAGTACCTGCTGGCCGCGACATTCGGCAACGTGCACGGCGTCTACAAGCCGGGCAACGTCAAGTTGCGCCCCGACATCCTGGGCCAGGGCCAGCAGGTCGCGGCGGCCAAGCTCGGGTTATCCGACGGCGCAAAGCCTTTCGACTTCGTCTTCCACGGTGGCTCGGGTTCGCTGAAGTCGGAGATCGAGGAGGCGCTGGGCTACGGCGTGGTGAAGATGAACGTCGACACCGACACCCAGTACGCGTTCACCCGCCCGATCGCCGGCCACATGTTCACCAACTACGACGGCGTGCTCAAGGTCGACGGCGAGGTGGGCAGCAAGAAGGTGTACGACCCGCGCAGCTACCTCAAGGCCGCCGAGGCGTCGATGACGCAGCGGGTGGTCGAGGCCTGCAACGACCTGCACTGCGCCGGGAAGTCGCTGGGCGGCTAGCCGGTAGGGGACTGGCAGATCTTCCACTGATCGTCGCGGAACTGTAGGTCCAGGCTGCGGGTCGAGCGGGTCTGCGGGTCGAACGCCATGAACGTGGTGATGTTCGCCTCGGCGTGCTGCCCGTTGACGACGACCTGGTCGATGCTGGCGATCACCGGGAACTGCTTGGCTGCCGAAACCCGGTGATAGGTCTCGTCCCACGCGCGCTCGTCGTAGTCGACGTACCCGTCGCGGGCGGTCCCGCACGTCATGGTGCGCAGCGAGGTCAGATCGCCCCGCTGCACCGCGACGTCGTAGGACTGGATGGTCTGACGGACCTGGTCTTCCTGCGACGCCTTCGCGTGCTTGCCGCGGGTCAACAGCACGGTGCCCAGAATGGCGATGGCCGCCAGCGCTAGGACGATCACGGTGATCGCCAGCACCCAGCCCCAGTTGAAGTTCTTGCCCAACGACTGCAGCTTGCCGCCTTCGCGGCCCGGAAAGGATTGCGGCACAGCAGATTTCGGTGACATCGGGGGAGCCTGCCCCGGCGGGAACGGCGGCGGCGGTTGCCCCGTCCCGACTGGCTGGGTGGGCGGTGTGGCGAACACCTCCGTCGCGGGATCCGGCGTGGTCGAGATGACCGCCGTTTCCTTCGCGTCGAAGCCCGGGGCGGTGAATCGCCGTTCGGGCTGCTGACCCTCCGGGTCCGACTCGGGCTCGTGGCCCGGCTCGGGCCTGTTGATCACCACGGTCTCGGTCTCGGGATCAGGGGGCAACAGGGGATAGTTTTCGGTCGCCTCTTCGGCCTGCTCCGCGCCCGGCTCCTCGCCGGGCGTCGCGCCGGTGCGGTCTGGCTCCGATGCGTTAGGCATGAGTGGAGCTTAGCGACCCGAGCGGCAACGGCAGAATGGAAGCCATGACGCCGATGGGTGACCTCCTAGGACCTGATCCGATACTGCTGCCGGGTGACAGCGAGGCCGAGGCCGCGCTGCTCGCCGGAGAGAAACCGGGCATCGTCGCCGCCGCGCACCCGTCGGCCTCGGTGGCCTGGGCGGCGCTCGCCGAGGACGCCCTGGCCGACGACAAGGCCATCACGGCCTACGCGTATGCCCGCACCGGCTACCACCGCGGCCTCGACCAACTGCGCCGCAACGGCTGGAAGGGCTTCGGCCCCGTCCCGTATTCGCACGAACCGAATCGCGGTTTCCTGCGGTGTGTGGCCGCGCTGGCGCACGCCGCCGACACGATCGGTGAGACCGACGAGTACCGGCGCTGCATCGACCTGCTCGACGACTGCGATCCCGAAGCCCGCAAGGCGCTGGGCCACTAGGCCTAGAACGTCTCCGAGCAGTCGCCGCTGCGGTCCGGGTTCTCGACCTGCACGGTGGCGTGCTCGAGCCCGCGGTCGTGCAGCACCGCCCGCGCGTCGCTGAGCACCCGGGCCGAGTCGCTCGAGCTGGTCAGGTGCACCGTGCACATGTCCTTGCCCGGCGACAGCGTCCACACGTGCAGGTCGTGCACCTCGGTCACGCCGTCGACGGCGCCCAGCGCCGAGCGCAGCTCCTCGACGTCGATGTGTTCCGGCGACGTCTCGGACAGGATCCGCAGCGCGGCGCGGGCCAGCGCGAACGCGCGGGGCAACACCCATAGCGCCACCAGCACGGCGACCACGACGTCGGCGTAGGGCCAGTGCGTCGTGACGGTCACGATGCCCGCGATCAGCACGCCCAGGCTGCCGACGGTGTCGGCGACGACCTCCATGTACGCGCCCTTGACGGCCAGGCTGCCCTCGGACTGCGAGCGCAGCAGCATGGCGACCACGAAGTTGGCGACCAGTCCGGCCAGCGCCACCACGATCATCGGGACGCCGGGGACGGCCGCGCCCTTACCGAGGCGTTCGATGGCCTCGTAGAGGATGAACAGCGCCACCCCGACCAACAGCACGGCGTTGGCCACCGCGGTGAAGACCTCCGCGCGATGCCAGCCGTAGGTGCGATCGGGCGACGTGCTGCCGCGCTTGGCCAGCATGATCGCGGCCAGCCCCATGAACACCGCGACGACGTCGGTCAGCATGTGCCCCGCATCGGCAAGCAGCGCAAGCGAATTGATCAACAGGGAGGTGGTCAGTTCCACCACGAAGAACGTCGCCAGGATCGACGCGGCCATGATCATGCGGGGGATCATCCGAGACGCATCGGCCTCGGCAGGGGTGTGACTGTGTCCGGCGCCCATGAGCGATCAATATATGCGTAACGACGCATATATTGCAAGCGCTAGATCCACTGGCTCCAGAAGCGGGTGAGCGAGCTGCCGGCACTCGCCAGCAGCGACGGCGTCCCGGAGAACTCGAAGAACCATTCGGCTATCGCGTAGAGCCACTGGCCGACCGCCGGCGCCAGAAACAGGAACAGCAGGATGAACACCGCGTACTGCTTGGCCGGGGCCACCGCCCGCTGCGTCTCCGGGCTCAGGTGCGGCTCCAGGGCTTCGTAGCCGTCCAGCCCCGGGATCGGCAGCAGGTTGAGGATCACGGCCATGATCTGCAGGAGTCCCAGGAACGCCACGCCCGCCCACAGCACCCAGTGGTTCGGGTCGAAGAACAGCCGGGTCAGCACCAGCAGCAGCACCGCGAGCACCAGATTGGCCGCCGGTCCCGCGAGGCTGACCAGGGTGCGCCGCATCGGCGTCATGAACCACGTCCGCAGGTACACCGCGGCGCCGGGCAGCCCGATCCCGCCCAGCGCGATGAACACCATCGGCAGCAGCAGCGACAGCCCGGGATGGGTGTAGCGCCGCGGATCCAGCGTCAGGTAACCGCGCACCGCGTCGTCGCGGTCACCGAAATGCCACGCGGTCGCGGCGTGCCCGAATTCGTGCAGGCACAGCGAAACCAGCCAGCCGGCGATCACGAAGACGAACACCCCGGCGTAGGACAGCGGGCGCACGGTAGCCCCGGCCAGCCAGGCCAGCAGGGCGCCGACACCCGTCACGCCGACGAGGACTAAAAAGATCGGGCTGGGCCGGACCGACTCCTGGGCCCTGGGGAAGCTCACCGGATGAAACTACCGGACCAGCAACCAGCCCTCGACGTGGCGGTAAAACGTCGATCGGCGCGCGCTGCGGGATGCCGGGACGCCGTCGCGCACCACCACAACGCCGGTGCAGCCGAGCTGTGCGGCGCGGCCGGCGACCCAGCGGCGCCACGGCCGGTGCCCGCCGTCAAGCGAGGTCCGCAGGCCGGGCACGGCCAGCGTCGGCTCGATGCGGACGCCGGCGGCGTCGCCGTCGAACAACACCGTGTCGTCGACGACCGCCTCGCCGTGCAGCGACTGCCCCGCGTCCGGCGGCCGCCAGTCGGCCCGGCCCACGATCACCGCGCCGGTCTCGTCGCGGATCAGGGTGACCCGCCGGGCCGTCGCGAGCCGGGCGGCCCGGGCGGCGCGGCGTCCCGCCGGCAGCCGGTACACCCGGGTGGCCGGGGTGCGCCGCGGCGGGACGTAGGCGAGCTCGACGTCGAGGCGTTCGGCGCGCAGCAGCCTGCTCAGCACCGCGGCCAGGTCGGCGTCGGTGCCGACCACCGCCAGCCGCCCGTACGGCCCGATCGCGGCGTCGATGTCGGCCGGCCCGTCGACGCGGTGAACGGGCAGGTCGCGCAGCGGCGCGGGCGTGCGCGCATCGCCGAACAACAACACCGCCACGGTGGTAATCACGACGCTCCTCGCAAGCCGCTGGGATAAGGTGGGTCCCCGGCTGGACCACAATAAGCAGGCGAGACCAAGCGGGAGCATGCCATGCCGGCAATCGTCCTCATCGGCGCCCAATGGGGCGACGAGGGCAAAGGTAAAGCCACTGACCTGCTCGGCGGGCGTGTGCAGTGGGTGGTGCGCTATCAGGGCGGCAACAACGCCGGGCACACGGTCGTACTGCCGACCGGCGAGAACTTCGCGCTGCACCTGATCCCGTCGGGCGTGCTCACACCCGGGGTCACCAACGTCATCGGCAACGGCGTGGTGATCGACCCCGGCGTCCTGCTCGACGAGCTCAAGGGCCTCGAAGACCGCGGCGTCGACACCTCCAAGCTGCTGATCTCCGCCGACGCGCACCTGCTGCTGCCCTACCACGTCGCCATCGACAAGGTGACCGAGCGCTACATGGGCAACAAGAAGATCGGCACCACCGGGCGCGGCATCGGGCCGTGCTACCAGGACAAGATCGCCCGCCAGGGCATCCGGGTCGCCGACGTGCTCGACACCGAGCTGCTCACCCACAAGGTCGAGGGCGCGCTGGAGCTCAAGAACCAGATCCTGGTCAAGATCTACAACCGCAAGGCGCTCGATCCCGATCAGGTGGTCGAGGCCCTGCTGGAACAGGCAGAGGGCTTCAAGCACCGCATCGCCGACACGCGGCTGCTGCTCAACGAGGCGCTGGAGGGCGGCGAGACCGTGCTGCTGGAGGGCTCGCAGGGCACGCTGCTCGACGTCGACCACGGCACGTATCCCTATGTGACGTCGTCGAATCCGACCGCGGGCGGCGCGGCCGTCGGGTCCGGCATCGGGCCGACCCGGATCACCACGGTGCTGGGAATCCTCAAGGCCTACACGACGCGGGTGGGCTCGGGCCCGTTCCCCACCGAATTGTTCGACGCGAACGGCGAATACCTGTCCAAGACGGGCGGCGAGTTCGGCGTCACCACGGGGCGGCGCCGCCGCTGCGGCTGGTTCGACGCCGTCATCGCCCGCTACGCCACCCGGGTCAACGGGATCACCGATTACTTCCTGACCAAGCTCGACGTGCTGTCGAGCCTGGAGACCGTGCCGGTGTGCGTCGGATACCGGGTCGACGGGGTGCAGACCAACGAAATGCCGATGACCCAAAGCGAGCTGCACCGCGCCGAGCCCATCTACGAGGAGCTGCCCGGCTGGTGGGAGGACATCTCCACCGCGCGCGAGTTCGACGACCTGCCCGCCAAAGCGCGTGACTACGTGTTGCGGCTGGAAGAGCTTGCGGGAGCCCATGTTTCGTGCATCGGTGTGGGCCCGGGCCGGGATCAGACCATCGTGCGCCGCGACGTGCTGGCGGCGCGGCGGTGACCGAACCCGATCCCAAAGAGCTCGACCCGGAGTACGAACACCACGGCGGTTTCCCCGAATACGGGGTGGCCAGCCCGGGTCCCGGATTCGGGCGCTTCGTGGCGGCCATGCGCCGGCTGCAGGACCTGTCCGTGTCGGCCGACCCGGCCGACGACGTGTGGGACGACGCGGCCGACCGCGTCGCGGCGCTGGCCGAGCTGCTCGGGCCGTTTCAGTCCGCGATCGAGGGCCAGGCGCCGTCCGGCCGGACACCCGGGTTGCCCGGCATGGGCAGTCTGCTGTTGCCACCGTGGACGTTGACGCGCTACGAGCCCGACGGCTGCGAGATGCGGGGCCACTTCACCCGCTTTCACGTCGGCGGCAACATGGCCGTGCACGGCGGGGTGCTGCCGCTGCTGTTCGACCACATGTTTGGGATGGTGTCGCACGCGTCGAACCGGCCGATCAGCCGCACGGCGTTCCTGCACGTCGACTACCGCAAGATCACCCCGATCGACGCGCCGCTGGTGGTGCGCGGACGGGTCGACCGCACCGAGGGACGCAAGGCGTTCGTCTCCGCGGAACTGGTCGACTCCCGCGACTCTGGGGACACGCTGTTGGCCGAAGCCAACGGCCTGATGGTGCAGCTACTTCCTGGCCAGCCCTGAGGAATCCGCCGCCCCGCTGCGGGCACACATATCCTTAGCTCGTGACCGATGGCGTGACCGAAGGACAGCATGAGCCCCTGCGGCCCCGAATAGTCCTGCTCGGATCCGACGAACTCAGCCGCGAGCTGGCGATCGCCCTGCGGCATCTCGGCGCCGAGGTGATTGCCGTCGACGACCACCCCGACGCGCCCGCGCACTCGGTGGCCGACCAATCGCTGGTGCTGCCGATGACCGATGACGGCGAGGTGTCGGCGCTGATCAAGCGGCTGCAGCCCGACTTCGTGGTGACGGCCGCCGATGCGGTTTCCGTCGACGCCCTCGAGTCGCTGGCGGCCGACCACGACCACGAGCTCACCGAGCTGGTGCCCAATGCCCGGACCGTCCGGCTCACCTCCGACCGCGAAGCGTTGCGCCGGCTGGCTGCCGACGAGCTGGGCCTGCCGACCGCGCCGTTCTGGTTCGTCGGGTCGCTGGGCGACCTCAAGGCGGTGGCCGCCCACGCCGGCTCGCAGCTGCTGGTCGAACCGGCCGCCGGGCCCGTCGGCGACCGGCGTTCGGTGGTCCGGGGGCCCGGCGACCTCGAGACGGCCTGGGAGCGGGCCGTGGGATCGGCGCCGCCCGAGCGGCAGCGGGTGCTGGCCGAGACGGTGGTAGAGGTCGAGTTTTACGTCACGCTGCTCGCAATCCGCAGCGAGGGCCCGAAGGGTCCGGTGATCGAGTTCTGCTCGCCCATCGGGCACCGCGGCGTCCAGGGTGACGTGCAGGAATCCTGGCAGCCGCAGCACCTGACCCCGGCCGCGACCGACGCCGCCAAGTCGATCGGGGCGCGGATCGTCAAGGCGCTCGGCGGCCGCGGCGTGTTCAGCGTCGAGCTGATGGTCAACGGCGACGAGGTGTACTTCGCCAGCATCAGCGCCCGGCTGCCGCAGACCGCCTGGGTGACGCTGCGCAGCCAGCGGCTTTCGGCATTCGAGCTGCAGGCCCGCGCGATCCTGGGTCTGCCGGTGGACACGCTGATGATCTCGCCGGCGGCCGCACGCGCGATCAACCGCGGGCGCGACGGCGACCGCGCACCGGCCGCCGGGTCGCTCAGCGCGGACGCGCTGGCCGGCGCGCTCGGTGTGCCGGAGACCGACCTCCGCGTGTTCGGCCGGGGCTCGACGCGGCAGCTGGGCGTGGCGCTGGCCATGGGCCCGGATGTCGCGGCCGCCCGTGACCGCGCCCGCGACGCGGCCGCCGCCCTGTCCGGTGCGGCGACCACGGATTCGCAGCGGCCCAGCTGAATATGCCAGACTCACGCGAATGAGCTACGCAGGAGACATCACGCCGCTGGACGCATGGAAGCTGCTCAGCGACAACCCTGACGCGGTCCTGGTCGACGTGCGCACCGACGCGGAATGGCGGTTCGTCGGGGTGCCGGATCTGTCCAGCTTGGGCCGCGACGTGGTCTACATCGAATGGAACACGTCCGACGGGCGCCACAACGAGAACTTCCTCAAAGAACTGCAGGAGCAGGTGCCGTCGGCGCAGGGGGAACGGCCGGTCGTCTTCCTGTGTCGCTCGGGCAACCGCTCCATCGGTGCCGCCGAGGTCGCCACAGAGGCGGGCATCGCCCCGTCCTACAACGTGCTGGACGGCTTCGAGGGAAATCTGGACGCGCTGGGACACCGGGGCGAAACCGGTTGGCGCGCACTCGGATTGCCGTGGAAACAGGGCTGATCCCGCGATGACCGATAGCGATTCGGTCCGCACCCCGAAGGCGCTGCCCGACGGCGTGGACCAAGCCACCATTGGAGTGCGCGGCGGACTGCTGCGGTCCGGGTTCGACGAGACCGCCGAGGCGATGTTTTTGACGTCGGGCTACATCTACCCGACGGCGGCCATCGCGGAGCAGTCGTTCACCGGCGAGGTGGACCACTTCGTGTACTCGCGCTACGGCAACCCCACCGTCACGATGTTCGAGGAGCGGCTGCGCCTGATCGAGGGCGCGCCAGCGGCATTCGCCACGGCCAGCGGCATGGCCGCGGTGTTCACCTCGCTGGGTGCGCTGCTGGGCGCGGGCGATCGACTGGTGGCCGCGCGCAGCCTGTTCGGATCGTGCTTCGTGGTGTGCAACGAGATCCTGCCGCGCTGGGGGGTCGAGACCGTCTTCGTCGACGGTGAGGACCTTTCCCAGTGGGAGCAGGCCCTGTCGGTGCCCACGCAGGCGGTGTTCTTCGAGACACCGTCGAACCCGATGCAGTCGCTGGTGGACATCGCCGCGGTCACCGAGCTGGCCCATGCCGCGGGTGCAAAAGTGGTGCTGGACAACGTCTTTGCCACGCCGCTGCTGCAACAAGGGTTTCCGCTCGGGGTCGACGTGGTGGTGTACTCCGGGACCAAGCACATCGACGGCCAGGGCCGGGTGCTCGGCGGTGCGATCCTGGGCGACAAGGAGTACATCGACGGCCCGGTGCAGAAGCTGATGCGCCACACCGGCCCGGCGATGAGCGCATTCAACGCCTGGGTGCTGCTGAAAGGCCTTGAGACACTTGCCATTCGCGTGCAGCACAGCAATTCTTCGGCACACCGCATCGCCGAATTCTTGGAGACGCATCCGGCGGTGAGCTGGGTGCGCTACCCGTATCTGGCGTCGCATCCGCAGTACGACCTGGCCAAGCGGCAGATGTCCGGCGGCGGGACGGTGCTCACGTTCGAGCTGAAGGCGGCCGAGGGCGCCGCCAAGCAGCGGGCCTTCGAGGTGCTGGACAAGCTGGCGCTGATCGACATCTCGAACAACCTCGGTGACGCCAAATCGCTTGTCACACATCCCGCTACGACGACACACCGGGCGATGGGCCCGGAGGGCCGAGCCGCGATCGGGCTGGGCGACGGCGTGGTGCGGATCTCGGTCGGCCTGGAAGGCACCGACGATCTGATCGCCGATATCGACCAGGCCCTCAGCTAGCCCGCCGCCCTTTCTCGGGCCTGCTCGGCCGCCTCGGCCTCCATCGCTTCCTGGGTGTGGGATTCCATCCAGTTCGTCACCACCCGGGCGTACATCATCTGGTTGGTGATGGCCATCTGGCTGCGCCCGTCGCCCAGGAAGGTGATGAACCAGGCGATCACCGTGGTGAACCTGTTCTTGAAGCCGACCAGATAGAGCAGGTGCAGCCCGAGCCACGCCAGCCAGGCGATGAAGCCGCCGAACTCCAGCTTGCCGACCTGTGCGACGGCGCTGAACCGCGAGATGGTCGCCATGCTGCCCTTGTCGAAGTAGCTGAACGGCTTTCGGGTCGCCGGGTCGTCGGTGCCCTTCACCATGTGCTTGATCAACGTCGTGGCGTAGTGCGCGCCCTGGATCGCGCCCTGGGCCATGCCGGGCACGCCGGGGAAGGACATCAGGTCGCCGACGATGAAGACGTTCGGATGGCCCTTGACGGTCAGGTCGGGCTCGACGATCACCCGCCCCGCCCGGTCGACCTCGGTGCCGTCGGACTGGTCGGCGATGATCTTGCCCAGCGAGCTGGCCTGGACGCCGGCGGCCCAGACCTTGCACGCGCATTCGATCCGGCGCTCGGTGCCGTCCTGGTCTTTCACCGTGAGGCCCAGGTAGTCGACGGTGCTGACCATCGCGTTGAGCTGGACCTCGACGCCCATCTTTTCCAGCCGCTGTTGCGCCTTGAGGCCCAGCTTCTCGCCCATCGGCGGCAACACCGCGGGCGCGGCGTCGAGCAGGATCACCCGGCAGTCGCGGGGCTCGATGGTCCGAAACGCCTGCTTCAGCGTGCGGTGGGCGAGCTCCTTGATCTGGCCCGCCACCTCCACGCCCGTGGGTCCGGCGCCGACCACGACGAACGTCAGCCGGCGTTCCCGCTCGACGGGATCGTCGGTGAACTCGGCGGCCTCGAACGCGCCGAGGATGCGCCCGCGCAGCTCCAGCGCGTCGTCGATCGTCTTCATCCCGGGCGCGTAGGTCGCGAACTCGTCGTTGCCGAAGTAAGACTGCTGGGCGCCGGCGGCCACGATCAGGCTGTCGAAGGGCGACACAGTCTCCATGCCCATCAGCTTCGATGTCACCGTGTTGGCCGTGAGATTGACGTCGCAGACCTCGCCGAGCAGCACCTGGACGTTCTTCTGCCGCTGCAGGATCAGCCTGGTGACCGGGGCGATCTCGCCCTCGGACAGGATGCCGGTGGCCACCTGATAGAGCAGCGGCTGGAACAGGTGGGTGGTGGTCTTCGAGATGAGGGTGACGTCGACGTCGGCGCGCTTGAGCGCCTTGGCCGCATTCAGCCCGCCGAATCCACTACCGATGACGACGACGCGATGGCGCGACATGCTGATCCCTTCCGGTGCCTGGCTTCCTTCTGGTTTCCATGGTCTCCGCAGCTCATGTACACCGTACGACTCCACGTGGCCGATGGATGTCGCAGTCGTGACGCCTCGCCTTTCGGCGGGCCGGTTGTTCTCGGTTACCCGTTTTCTGCGCGAACGACGACACGGCGAACCGGATGCGCAGGTGCGGGTGGGTTCGCCCGTGAAAGACGTTACCCGCGAATGTATTTCGTGGCCAGAGGCCTCAGGTGAGCGAGCACCCGCCCACGGCGAAGATCACGGTGTCGACGGCCCCGACGCCGATCACGGCCCAGAGCGGCACCTTGCCCCGGCCGCGGGTGGCGATCACGGCAAGCGGGATGGCGGCGGCCAGCCCCCCAAGCGCGAACCACGGGCGGCTCGAGGCCAGTAACAGCAGCACCGATGGCGACAGCACCAAGACCAGCACGACGCCGCGGGCTGCCGTGATGCCCCAGCGGGCGGTGATCTGCTGCGCCATGCCCTTGACGCCGGTGACCCGGTCGGCGGTGAGGTCGGGCAGCACGGTCGCGAAGTGGCCACCCACGCCGAGCAGGGCCGCGCCCGCGGTCGCGTACCACGTCGGCGCGGGATGACCCGGCAGCGTGCTCGCCGCGTAGGCGGGTATCAGGCCGAACGCGGGGACGAGGATGAGGCCATCGGCCGGTGTCGACTTCAGGACAAGGTTGTAGGTCCAGTTCGCGCCGACGATCACCGCCAGGACGATCGCGGTCGCCACGCCGATGGCCAGCGACATCGCCAGCGCCGCCAGCAGCGCCGCGAAGGCCGCGATCCACACCGCCCGCGCGCTGATCGCACCCGTGGCGATCGGCTTGTCCGTCCGCCCAGCTGCGGCGTCCCGGGGTGCGCCCGAGGCGTCGTTGGACCAGCCGACCGAGAGCTGGCCGGCCAGCATGGCGGGTGCGGTCAACACGGGCCCGAAGCCGTGCGGCGCCGCCTGCGCCGCCAACGCGCCGGTCAGGGCGCTGATGCCGGTCACCGCTATCGGATGGCCGGCCATGATCAGTGCTCGGGCGCGGATCAGGGCAGGGGCCGTTCGGCCGGTCTGAACCATCGTCGTCGGCCCCCTCCCATGCCTGCGCCCGGACGGCGACAGATGCCGTGGATCAGCGCGAGGTACAACAGTTGAGATGCTAATTCCGTGACGGAGCGTCGTAAATGTAGGAACGGGGGAGTGGCTTGAACAGTTCAGAGCCCGACAGCCGGGTCGTCTCGAGCGACGACGATCAGCTCATCCTGGTGGACAGCGACGACCACGAGGTCGGCTTCCTGGCGAAGGCCGACGCGCACCTCGGCAGCGGGACGCTGCACCGCGCGTTCTCGGTGTTCGTATTCAATCCGGCGGGCGAACTGCTCATCCAGCAGCGCGCGCAGAACAAGCGCCTGTGGCCGGGCTACTGGTCGAACACCTGCTGCTCACACCCGCGGTCGGGCGAGCAGGTGGACGACGCGGCCCCCCGCCGCTTGCGCGAGGAGCTCGGCCTCGCCGCGGAGCTGGACTTCCTGTTCAAGTTCCAATACCAGGCGCAGTACGACGCGCAAGGCGGCGAGCACGAGGTGTGCTGGGTTTACGCCGGGCGCAGCGCCGAGCAACCCCGCCCGAACGTGAACGAGATCGCGGCCTGGCGCTATGTCACGCCGGAGGCGTTGAACGACGAGATCGCAAGCGCGCCTGACACTTTCACGCCGTGGTTCAAGATCGAATGGGAGCGCCTGGTGCGCGATCACCCGCAGGTGCTGTCCCCGCGTCAGACGTAGAGAAACGAATAGGCCGACGCGTTGTTGGCCGGCTCGCGCTCGCAGAGCACGACGTCGCGAACGGCCCGCCGGATCGAGGCCGCGATGCGGTTCTTCAGAGCGGTCATGGCTGCACTTCCTCTCCGTCTTGTGTTGACGTCGAGATAGTGGGCCGCCCGCCTTGAGGAATCCTTTACGTGCAGGTAGGGGGCGTTTTCAAGTCACGGCCACGCGGACGCGTTGGTCTTGTAGTTGCCGCTGAGCGCGCTGCAGAAGTCGGAGTTCGTGCCGGCGAGCAGGACGGCATAGTCGCCGCCCTTCTTGTTGAAGTCCTGGGGCGGGTACATCCAGCTGCCGTTGCACATCGACATGGTGCTGCCCGCCGAAGGCCTGCGCCAGTTGGTCATCTCGCAGGCCTTCATCGCGTCGGTGTCCGGGTACGCGCTCTTAGGGATCACCAGCATCGCGCCGCCCCACAGGCCGTCGTTGCGCCGGTAGGCGCGCGCGCCGAATCCGGCGTTGTTGGCCTGGCATGCCAGCGCCCGCTGCAGCGCCATGAACGGGGCGGAGAGGTCGCGGTTCGCCAGACCTGCTGCGGCAGAGATGAATTGGGCAGCATCCGGGCCGTCGACCTCTTGGACTCCTCCGTCGTTCAGGCTCTTGAGTTGCTGCGTCATCTGCGACGCGTTACCGCCGCCGCCGATGATCGGCCCGCCGTTGGTGGGCGTCATCGGCGGCAGGGTGTCGGCGGCGCCCGCCGTCGCCGGCGTGCACAGGGCGGCCACGGCCAGCGCGCTGGCGGCGACGGGACCGATCCGCATCCTCATGATTCGTCAACGTAGCAGTCGGCGGCCATGTCAGCGAAAAGCGTCGCTGCCGGTGAACGCCTGGCCGAGCACCAGCTGGTGCATCTCGGGCGTGCCTTCGTAGGTCAGCACCGACTCCAGGTTCACCATGTGCCGGATCACCGGATACTCGAGCGATATCCCGTTGCCGCCCAGGATCGTTCGTGAGGTGCGGCAGATCTTGATCGCCTCGCGGGTGTTGTTGAGCTTGCCGAAGCTGACCTGTTCGGGGCGCAGCCCGACGGTGTCCTTGAGCCGGCCGAGGTGCAGCGACAGCAACTGGCCCTTGTGCAGCTCGATGGCCATGTCGGCGAGTTTGGCCTGCGTCAACTGGAATCCGGCGATGGGACGGCCGAATTGGGTGCGCTGCGTCGAATAGTCGAGCGCGGCCTGCCACGCGGAGCGGGCCGCACCCATCGAGCCCCAGATGATGCCGTAGCGCGCCTCCGACAGACAGGACAGCGGGCCGCGCATTCCCTTCGCGTCGGGCAGCATCGCGTCGGCCGGCAGCCGCACGTCGTCGAGCACCAGCTCACTGGTGATCGACGCCCGCAGCGACAGCTTGTGGTGGATGGTGTTGGCGGTGAAGCCCGGGGTCTTGGTGGGGACGACGAAGCCGCGGATCCCGTCGTCGGTGGCGGCCCAGACCACCGCGACGTCGGCGATAGATCCGTTGGTGATCCACATCTTGCGCCCGTTCAGCACCCAGTCCGAACCATCTTGTCGCGCACGGGTTTTCATCGCCGCGGGATCGGAACCGACGTCGGGTTCGGTGAGCCCGAAGCAGCCGAGCAGCTCGCCGGCGGCCATGCCGGGCAGCCACTGCTGCTTTTGCTCCTCGGACCCGAAGTTCCAGATCGCGAACATCGCCAGCGAGCCCTGCACCGAGACCATCGACCGGATGCCGGAGTCGGCGGCCTCCAGCTCGGTACAGGCCAGGCCGTAGTGCACGGCCGACGCGCCGCCGCATCCGTAGCCGTGCAGGTGCATGCCGAGCAGGCCGAGTTGGCCGAAGCCTTTGGCGAGTTCGCGGACCGGCAGATCGCCGATCTCGAACCACTCCGCGATGTGCGGCAGGACGTGTTCGGCGCAGAACTCCCGGGTGGTGTCGCGTACCGCGATCTCGTCGCTGGACAGCGATGCGTCCAGGCCCAGCGGGTCGCTGCGGTCGAACGCGGGTGGCGATTGTGTGCTCATGGGAATCAGCCTGCCACCTTGGGTAGTCTCGCTGCATGCAGCGGCTGGGGTGGCTGGCATCCCTCTTGGCGGACGTGGTGGGCGTCCTGGTGTTCTGCGCGGTGGGGCGGCGCAGTCATGCGGAGGGGCTCACGCTCGCCGGCATCGCCGCCACGGCCTGGCCGTTTCTCACCGGGACCCTCATCGGGTGGTTGGCGTCGCGCGGCTGGCGGCGGCCGACCGCGGTGGCGCCCACCGGGCTGACCGTCTGGGTGTGCACCGTGGTGGTCGGCATGCTGTTGCGCAAACTCAGCTCCGCGGGTGTGGCGGTCAGCTTCGTGGTGGTGGCCTCGACGGTCACCGCGCTGGTGTTGCTGGGCTGGCGGGCGGCCCTCGGGCTGGCGCTGCGGCGCCGCGCGGACGTCTGACCGGCGATGGCACGGACAGACCACGACACCTGGGATCCGGCCACCGGCGTCGGAATGACGGCGACGTTCGGCGCCGTCGTGCGGGCCGTGGCCACCAACAAGGGGCTGCTCGACGATCCGTTCGCCGAGCTGCTGGTGCGCGCGGCCGACGTGCACTACTTCACCCAAATGGTCGAGAACGAGCTGTATTCCGACGACGGCGCCAACTCCGTGACCGCCGGGCTCATCGCCGTTCTCGGGGCCTACACCCGGTTCCTCGACGACTACCTCGCGGACGCCGGGCGCGCCGGGATCCGCCAGGTCGTCCTACTCGGGTCGGGTCTCGACACCCGGCCGTATCGGTTGTGGTGGCCGCACGGGACCACGGTGTACGAACTCGACCAGCCGAGCGTCATCGACTTCAAGACCGACGTCCTGGTCGCCCTGGGCGCCGAGCTGACCGCGAGCCGCCGCGCGATCGGAGTCGACCTGCGTCAGGACTGGCTGGCCGCGCTGTACCGGGTGGGATTCGACGCCGCCCAGCCCACGGTCTGGATCGCCGAGAACCTGTTGGTCGGGTACCTGCCGCCGGACGGGCAGGATCGGCTGCTGCGGGATGTCACGGTGGCCAGCGCCCCGGGCAGCCGGTTCGCCGCCGATCACATCCCCACCTGGAACCCGTTGCAGCTGGAGGCCGGCCGCGGGTTCGTCGACCGCTGGCGGCAGTTCGGTCTGGACATCGACTTGGCCGAACTGATCTATCAGGGTGAATACCGCCATGTCCCGGCGAATCTTGCCGACCGCGGGTGGCAGACGGTCGAGTTCAAAGTCGCCGATTTGTTCGCCACGATTGGAATGGCGAACCGCTGGCGCGGGGGCCGAAAGGGCGATGCCATCACCCCCGCGTATGTCACGGCGACGAGGTAGGCGGGCCGATCGGCCGCAATGCTGCGGAATGCGAAGATCCGGCAGACGTTAAAAATGGGGTGGTGGCCAATATTGAGCTGAAGTTCGTCGCGGCCGCGCTCGACGACGCGGTGGCGCAGCCGTTGCTGGCCGAGCTGGCGGTGGAGTACTCGACGCGCTACGAGCGCCCGGTGCCGATGGTGCTGGCGTGGCTGAAGGACAACCCGTCCGACGAGTTCGCTCCGCCCGACGGGGGCATGCTGATCGGCCTGCTGGACGACCGGCCGGTCACCGGCGGCGGATTCCGCCGGTACGACGAGCAGACCGCCGAACTGAAGAGGATCTGGACCGACAGCGCGCACCGCCGGCGCGGATACGCGATGGCGCTGCTGGGCGAACTGGAAACCGAGATCGTGACCCGCGGCTACCGCAAGGTCTACCTGATGACCGGCGACAAGCAGCCGGAGGCCGAGGAGCTGTATCTGGCCACCGGATACACCCGGTTGCCGGGGCCGCTGCCGTCCGAGGGCCCGGTCTTCCCGATCGCGTTCGAGAAGTGGCTCGCATGACCGATCAGTTGCATCTGGGCGTCGCGCTGGACGGGTACGGGTGGGACCCGCAGGCGTGGCGGGCCACCCTGGCATCCGCCCCGGACACCGCGCCGGTGCTCAGCGGCCGCTACTGGGCCGGCCTCGCGACCACCGCCGAGCGCGGGCTGCTCGACTTCCTGACCATCGACGACTCGTTGATGCCGCAGCCCGGCCGCCGCGAGCGGATCGACCCGAAGCGGCTGGCCGGCCGTGGCGATGCCGTGCTGGTCGCGGCGCGCGTCGCGCCGGCGACCCGGCACATCGGGCTGATCCCGGTCGCGACGGTGACGCACACCGAGCCGTTCCACACCTCGAAAGCCGTTGCCACGCTTGACTATGTCTCGCATGGCCGGGCGGGCTGGCAGCCGAGGATCAGCTCGACGACGCACGAGGCCGCGCTGTTCGGCCGCCGCGACGGCTCGCTGGACGGTCTGTCGGACCTCTTTCCAGAGGCCGCGGACTACGTCGAGGTGGTGCGCCGGTTATGGGACAGCTGGGAGGACGACGCGATCATCCGGGACGTGGGCACCGGGCGCTACGTCGACATCGACAAGCTGCACTACATCGACTTCAGCGGAAACCGCTTCTCGGTCAAGGGCCCGTCGATCACGCCCCGCCCGCCGCAGGGTCAGCCGGTCGTCGCCGTCCTGGCGCACCAAGGGCCGGTATACGAATTCGCCGCCGCCAGCGGCGATCTCGTGTTCATCACGCCGAAGGACGAGGCCTCGCTGCGCGGCATCCTCGACGAGGTGTCGGCGGCCGGCGGCGCGGGGCTGAAGGTTTTCGCCGACGTGGTGGTGTCGTTCGGCGGCCCGGGTGATCCACGCTCCGATGCGCTCAACTTCACCGGGGCCGCAACGGAATTGGTGGACTTGCTGCTGGAGTGGCAGCGCCTCGGCATCGCCGGCGCGCGGCTGCGCCCCGCGGTCAACGCCACCGACCTGCCGGTGATCGTCGACGAGGTGGTGCCATTGCTGCAACGGGCCGGGAAGTTTCGCGAGACCTACCGCGACGGCGAAACGCTGCGCGAGCGGCTCGGCCTGCCGGTGGCACCCAACCGCTACGCAGGAGCCGGCCGATGAGCGTTCCCCTGTCGATCCTGGACCTCGCGCCGATCAGCGCGGGCGGCGACGCCGCGACGGCGCTGCGCAACACCGTCGACCTGGCCCAGCACGCCGAGCGCTGGGGCTATCGCCGCTACTGGATGGCCGAACATCACTTCGTCGGCGTGGCCAGCTCGGCGCCGGCGGTGCTGATCGGCCAGATTGCCGCCGCCACCAACACCATTCGGGTGGGTGCGGCCGCCGTGCAGTTGGGCTACACCACCGCCGTCGCGGTCGTCGAGAGCTTCGGCATGCTGGAGGCCTTCCACCCCGGCCGCATCGATCTCGGCATCGGCCGGTCCGGGCAGCGCCGTTCCGAGGACAACAAGCCGAAGAAGCCGAGACAGCCGCGCCCGCCGCGGGTGTGGCACGAGGTGGATGGCGTCGTCGTCCCGACCCCCTTCGACCTGCGCGGGCTGCTGGACATCGAACAGCTGCAGGCCACGATGGGTGTGCTGCAGCAGCCGGAGGCGTTGTCGCCCGACTTCACCGAGCAGGTCGACGACATTCTCGCCCTGCTGGAGGGCACCTACCGCGTCGGCAAGTTCGACGTGCATGCGGTGCCCGGCGAGCGAAGCGGGTTGCGGCCATGGGTCTTCGGCAGCACCCGGGGACAAAGCGCGCGGGTGGCCGGGGCGCGGGGACTGCCGTTCGTCGCCAGCTACCACATCACGCCGGCCACCGCGCTGGAGGCGATCGAGGCCTACCGCGACACATTCGTGCCGTCCGCGGCGCTGGCGAAGCCCTACGTCGTGGTCTCGGCCGACATCGTGGTCGCCGACGACACCGAGACGGCCAAGCACCTGGCCTCCGGCTACGGCCACTGGGTGTACTCGATCCGGACCGGGGTGGGCGCCATGCCCTATCCCGAGCCGGGCAGCAGCCCGCCGCTGACCGATGAGCAGTATGGCCTGGTAAAGGACCGGCTGGCAACGCAATTCGTGGGTGGCGCGGACGAGGTCGCCGAACGGCTGCGGGCGCTGCAGCGGGTCACCGGCGCCGACGAACTCGTCGTCACCTCGGTGACGCACCGCCACGAGGACCGGCTGCGCTCACACGAGCTGATCGCCAAACGCTGGGGGCTGAACCCGTGAGCCGCAAGCCGATTCACCTGGCGGCGCACTTTCCGGGCGTCAACAACACCACGGTGTGGACCGATCCCGGCGCCGGCAGCCAGATCGAATTCGAATCCTTCACCCACCTCGCCCGCACCGCCGAGCGCGGCTTGTTCGATTTCTTCTTCCTGGCAGAGGGGCTGCGGCTGCGCGAGCATCGCGGCCGGATCTACGACCTCGACGTCGTCGGGCGGCCCGACACCTTCACCGTGCTGGCGGCGCTGGCCGGCGTCACCGACCGGATCGGGCTGACCGGCACCATCAACACGACCTTCAACGAACCCTTCGAGGTGGCAAGGCAATTCGCCACCCTCGACCATCTGTCCGGAGGGCGCGCCGGGTGGAACATCGTCACGTCGTCGGACGCGTTCACCGGCGCGAACTTCCGCCGCGGCGGTTTCCTGAAGCATCCCGAGCGCTATCAGCGGGCCGAGGAGTTCGTCAACCTCGCCCGGCAATTCTGGGACAGCTGGGACGCCGACGCGGTGCTGGCCGATGTCGAGGGCGGAACGTACGTCGACCCGTCCGGCATCCACGCTGTCGAACACTCCGGGCCGCAGTTCGACGTTCGGGGTTTCCCGACGCTCCCGGTGGGGCCGCAGGGTCATCCGGTCCTGTTGCAGGCGGGCGACTCCGACGAGGGCCGGGCGTTCGGTGCCCGGTACGCCGATGCGTTGTTCACGCTGCACGGCTCGCTGGAGGACGGCCAGCGCTACTACGCCGACGTCAAGGGCCGCGCCAAGGCGGCCGGCCGAGACCCGAACGAGCTCAAGGTGTTTCCGGCCGCGACGTTTGTGCTCGGTGACACCGACGCCGAGGCGCGGGACAAGGCGCACCACATTCGCCATCAGCAGGTCAGCGGCGCGACGGCGATCGCGATGCTGGAGCAGGTGTGGGGCCGCGAGCTTTCCGGCTTCGATCCCGAAGGCCCGCTGCCCGACTTCGATCCCGTCGTCGAAAGCGACATCACCCAGGGGCGGGTCCGCCACGTCGACCCGGTCGCGGTGGCCGGCCGCTGGCGCGAACGCGCCGTGGCCGAGAAGCTGTCGATCCGCGAGCTGATCATCGCGGTCACCAGCCGTGAGCAGTTCGTCGGCACCGCAACAAGGATCGCCGACGAGATCGACCGCTACGTCCAGGCCGACGCCTGCGACGGCTTCATCCTGGTGCCGCACCTGACGCCGCACGGCCTCGACGAATTCGTCGACCGCGTGGTGCCGCTGCTACAGGAACGTGGCGCCTACCGCAGCCAGTACAGCGGCGAGACGCTGCGGGATCACCTGGCCGCCTAGCGGGTGCGCGGCGCGTACATGATGACGCCGACGCCCAGCAGGCAGATCAGCGCGCCGGCGATGTCCCAGCGGTCGGGGCGGAATCCGTCAAAACCCATGCCCCACAACAGCGATCCGGCGACGAAGATGCCGCCGTAGGCGGCCAGGATGCGGCCGAAGTGGGCGTCCGGCTGCAGCGTGGCGACAAAGCCGTAGGCGCCCAGCGCGACGACGCCCCAGCCCACCCACAGCCAGCCGCGATGTTCGCGGACGCCCTGCCACACCAGCCAGGCGCCGCCGATCTCGAACAGCGCCGCCAGGACGAACAACGCGATCGACTTGGCAACCGTCACCGAACGCCGGCCTTCTCCAGCGCCGCATCCGTCGCTTCGCGGATGGGACCGCGCCACAGCGGGCCGTGACCCGGTGCCAGGACCTCGGTCTCCAACAGCGCCAGCGCCGAAAGGGTTCGGATGCAGTCCTGCTGGCTGTAGCTGAAGATCGCCGGCAGCAGTTGCGGCCCGTCGTGGCGGATCAGCGGGTGCCCGGTGATCAGCGCGTCGCCGCTCGCCAGCACGCCGTCGACCAGGTACGAGCAGTGGCCATTGGTGTGGCCGGGGCTGAAGACGGGCCTCGGGTGGCCGGGCAGCCCCGCGGCGATTTCGGGCGTCAGCGGCTGGGTGGTCGAAATGCCGTCGCGGATCAGGCCGCCGCTGCGCACCACGTGCGCCGTCCACACCGCCCACCGGGGCCGCCAGATCCGCAGCGCCAGATCGACGATCGACACCTGCTCGAGGTACTCGCGCTTGGCGTGGCCGACCTCGTCGGCGTGGCAGTAGACGGGGGTGCCGTGCTCGCCGGCGAACCAGATCGCCGAGCCCAGGTGGTCGATGTGGGCATGCGTCAGCAGGATGGCGCGCACGTCGCCGGGGCCGTAACCGAGCGCGCGCAACGAGGCCAGCACGTCGTCGCGGTCGCCCGGGTAGCCCGCGTCGATCAGCAGGACGCCGGTGTCGTCGACGACCAGCGTCCAGTTGACGGCCTCGCCCTGGGCGAGGTGCACGGTGTCGGTTACTTGAACAAGCGCCGGTGCAGGTCCCATGCCGAACACTGTAGGAGTAGAAAGAACGGGTGGCTGAACTGAAACTTGGATATAAAGCGTCCGCCGAGCAATTCGCACCGCGCGAGCTCGTCGAACTGGCTGTTGCCGCCGAAGCGCACGGCATGGAGAGCGCCACCGTCAGCGACCATTTCCAGCCGTGGCGCCACAAGGGTGGACACGCTCCGTTCTCGCTGGCCTGGATGACCGCCGTCGGCGAACGCACCAAGAAGCTGGTGCTGGGCACGTCGGTGCTCACCCCGACGTTCCGGTACAACCCCGCCGTCATCGCGCAGGCCTTCGCCACCATGGGGTGCCTGTATCCGAACCGCATCTTCCTTGGCGTGGGCACCGGCGAGGCGCTCAACGAGATCGCCACCGGATACGAGGGCGAGTGGCCGGAGTTCAAGGAGCGCTACGCGCGGCTGCGCGAGTCGGTGCGGCTGATGCGCGAACTGTGGCTCGGCGATCGTGTCGACTTCCAGGGCGAGTACTACAAGACCAAGGGCGCCTCGATCTACGACGTGCCCGAGGGCGGTATCCCGATCTACATCGCCGCGGGCGGACCGCAGGTGGCCAAGTACGCCGGGCGCGCCGGCGACGGCTTCATCTGCACCTCCGGGAAGGGCGAGGAGCTCTACAAGGACAAGCTGATCCCCGCGATGCGCGAGGGCGCCGAGGCGGCGGACAAGAACCCCGACGACATAGACCGGATGATCGAGATCAAGATCTCCTATGACACCGACCCCGAACTGGCCCGGGAGAACACCCGGTTCTGGGCGCCGCTGTCGCTGAGCGCCGAGCAGAAGCACAGCATCGACGACCCGATCGAGATGGAGAAGGCCGCCGACGCGCTGCCGATCGAGCAGATCACCAAGCGCTGGATCGTGGCGTCGGATCCCGACGAGGCCGTCGAAAAGGTCGGTCAGTACGTGAAGTGGGGCCTCAACCACTTGGTGTTCCACGCACCCGGTCACGACCAGCGCCGATTCCTGGAGCTCTTCGAAAAGGATCTGGCGCCCAGGTTGCGACGGTTGGCCTGACAGGCGCGCGGGTGCCCGGGGGGTCCGCATCCGCGATCTACATCGCGGCGCCGGAGCCGGAGACCGGCAAATCGACGATCGCGCTGGGGCTGCTCAATCGGCTGACGGCGACGGTCGCGAAAGTCGGTGTGTTCCGGCCGATTACGAGGCTGGACGAGGACCGGGATTACATCCTGGAATTGCTGTTGACGCGCACCACCGCGGGCCTGTCCTACGAGCAGTGCGTCGGCGTGACCTACCAGGAGCTGCACGCGGACAGCGACGCCGCGATCGCCAGCATCGTCGACGCGTATCACGCGATGGCCCAGGCGTGCGACGCGGTGGTGATCGTGGGCAGCGACTACACCGATGTCGCTGGGCCGGCCGAACTTTCGGTCAACGCGCGGATCGCGGTCAACCTCGGTGCCCCGGTGCTGCTGGCGGTGCGCGCCAACGGCCGCAGCGCCGACCAGATCGCAGGTGTCGTCGAGGTCTGCTTGGCCGAGCTGTCGGCGCAGCGCGCCCACACCGCGGCGGTGGTCGCCAACCGGTGCGATCCGGCCGAGATCGGTGCGGTTGCCGAAGCGCTGCACATGTTCACCCCGCTGGGCTACGTGCTGCCCGAGGAGCCGCTGCTGCTGGCGCCGACGGTGGCCGAGCTACAGACGGCGGTCAACGGCAGGCTGCTCAGCGGCGACGCCGAACTGGTCGACCGCGAGGCGATGAGCGTGCTGGCGGCCGGCATGACCGCCGACCACGTGCTGGAACGGCTGCGCGACGGCATGGCGGTGATCACCCCCGGCGACCGTTCCGACGTCGTGCTGGCCGTCGCCAGCGCCCATGCGGCCGAAGGGTTTCCGTCGCTGTGCTGCCTGATCCTCAACGGCGGCTTCGACCTGCACCCGTCGATCTCCCGCCTGGTGTCCGGCCTGCGGCTGCGCCTGCCGATCGTCGCCACCCCGCTGGGCACCTACGACACGGCCAGCGCCGTCGCCGGGGCCCGCGGCCGCGTCACCGCGAAATCGCAGCGCAAGATCGACACCGCGATCGAGCTGGTGAACAACCACATGGATGTCGCGGATCTCATTGCGCAGCTGGCCATTCCGATCCCCACAGTGACCACCCCGCAGATGTTCACCCACCAGCTGACGCAGCAGGCGCGGGCCGACCGCAAGCACATCGTGCTTCCCGAAGGCGACGACGACCGGATCCTCAAGGCGGCCGGGCGGGTGCTGAAGCGCGGCATCGCCGACCTGACGATCCTTGGCGACGAAGCCCAGATCCATTTGCGCTCAGCCGAACTCGGCGTGGACCTGACCACCGCAAAGATCATCAACCCGCGCGGCGGGGACCTGTGCGAGCAATTCGCCCAGCAGTATTCCGAGCTGCGCAAGGCCAAGGGCGTCAGCGTCGAGCGGGCCCACGAGATCATGCACGACGTCTCCTATTTCGGGACCATGCTGGTATTCAACGGCATGGTCGACGGCATGGTTTCGGGCGCCGCGCATACCACCGCGCATACCGTCCGTCCGGCCTTCGAGATCATCCGGACCGTTCCGGACGTCTCGACGGTGTCCAGCATCTTCCTGATGTGCCTACCCGACCGGGTGCTGGCCTACGGCGACTGCGCGATCGTCCCGGACCCCACCCCCGAGGAGCTCGCCGACATCGCGATCAGTTCGGCGCGCACCGCGGCGCAGTTCGGCATCGAACCCAAGGTGGCGATGCTGTCGTACTCCACCGGCGACTCGGGAACCGGCATCGACGTCGACAAGGTCAGGACCGCAACGGCATTGGTGCGGTTGCGCGATCCCCAGCTGCTGGTCGAGGGCCCCATCCAGTACGACGCCGCGATAGAACCCTCGGTCGCGGCCACCAAGCTGGCGGACTCGCCGGTCGCGGGGCACGCCACGGTGCTGATCTTCCCGGACCTCAACACCGGCAACAACACCTACAAGGCGGTGCAGCGCAGCGCCGGGGCGATCGCGATCGGTCCGGTGCTGCAGGGCTTGCGCAAACCGGTGAACGACCTGTCGCGGGGCGCGCTCGTCGAAGACATCGTCAACACGATCGCGATCACGGCGATCCAGGCGCAGGGTGTACGCGATGGCCGGTGACACTGTGCTGGTCATCAACTCCGGCTCTTCGTCACTGAAATTCCAGCTGGTGGAACCCGATTCGGGCGAGGCACTGGCGGGCGGCATCATCGGGGAGATCGGCGAGCCGTCGGGGCGGGCCGCCGACCACGAGGAGGCGCTGCGCCTGGCGTTCACTCAGCTGGCCGAGGACGGCATCGACCTCAAGACCTGCGGCCTGTCTGCCGTCGGGCACCGCGTGGTGCACGGGGGCAAGGCTTTCTACCGGCCCACGCTGCTCGACGACGACCGGATCGCCGAGCTGGAGAAGCTGTCGGAGCTTGCCCCGCTGCACAATCCGCCTGCGTTGCAGGGCATCAAGGTGGCGCGCAAGCTGTTGCCGGACGTCGCGCACATCGCCGTGTTCGACACCGCCTACTTTCACCACCTGCCCGCCGCGGCCGCGACGTACGCGATGAACCGGGAGCTGGCCGACCGATACCAGATACGCCGCTACGGATTTCACGGCACGTCGCACCAGTACGTCAGTGAGCGGGCGGCCGCCTTCCTGGACCGGCCGTTGGATTCGGTGAATCAGATTGTGCTGCACCTGGGTAACGGCGCCTCGGCGTCGGCCATCGCGGGCGGGCGGCCGGTCGACACCTCGATGGGCCTGACGCCGCTGGAGGGCCTGGTGATGGGCACCCGCAGCGGCGACATCGATCCCGGCGTCGTCAGCTACCTCTGGCGCAGCGCCAATATGAGTGTCGACAAGATCGAGTCGATGCTCAACCACGAGTCGGGCGTCTGGGGCTTGGCCGGTGAGCGCGACTTCCGCCGGCTGCACTCGATGATCGAATCCGGCAACAGCTCGGCACAATTGGCCTACGGCGTGTTCATCCACCGGCTGCGCAAGTACATCGGTGCGTACCTGGCGGTGCTGGGTCACACCGACGTCATCAGCTTCACCGCCGGCATCGGCGAGAACGATGCGCTCGTGCGCCGCGACGCGGTGACCGGCCTGGGCGAGCTGGGCATCGTGCTCGACGAGGACCGCAACACCGCCGACGGCAAGGGGGTGCGGCGGATCTCCGCCGACGACTCCCGGGTCGCCGTCCTGGTGGTCCCCACCAACGAGGAGCTGGCCATCGCGCGGGATTGCATGGCCGCGCTCGCGCAGCTAGAGGAGTTTCCGCGTTGAGTGTGCGCGTAGGGCGGAGTACGTCGGCGTGTCGCCGCCAAACACGCACACTCAACGCCAGGGAGGCACACGGTTAGACGAAGCCGAGACTCTTTCGGCCGGTGCCGACCGACGGCGTGGGGTCGGTTCCGACGGTCCGCGACAGCAGCTCGTGGTAGACATCCCGAAAGTCGGTGCTGTACTTCAGGTCTCCGCGGTCGAGGTTGCTCAGGCTGGGCTCCTCGCCGTAGAAGCCGCCCTTGACGGGGGCGCCCGCGATGAAGACGGGGCCGGCGGTGCCGTGGTCGGTGCCCTGGGACGCGTTGGCCGCCACCCTGCGCCCGAACTCCGAATACGCCATCAGGACGACGTTCTTGCCGTGGCGGTCGCCGGCCATGTCGCGCAGGAATGGGGTCACGGCCTCGTCGAGCGTCTGCAGCTGCCGCTGCTGGGTGGCTCGCTCGTTGGCGTGGGTGTCGAATCCGCCGAGCTGCACGGTGTAAACCCGGGTCGGCACGCCCGCGCGCACCGCGGCCGCCACCGTGGCGAGCTGGGCGGCCAGCGAATTATGTTCCCCGGAGGCGGGTTTGACCGATTCGAATGTCTTGTTGGCGGTGCGCGCCGCGCGGTAGGCCTTGCACACCGCGGCCATCGCCGGAGTATCGGAGGGGTCGTCGGCGCCCAGCGCTGTCATGATGGTGTCGAACCTGTCCGCCTGCTTGGGTGGTACGCGCGTGGTGGAAAGAGCTGCGGCCGTGTACTTCTCGCCGACCGCGAGCGGGGGCAGCACCGGCCCGATGTTGACCGCGCGCAGCGGGTCGTCGCCGGTGGCGTCGAGCCAGCGGCCGATCCACCCGGTCGAGACGGGCTCTGCCGGAGACGCCGTCTGCCAGATGTCCATGGAGCGGAAGTGGCTGTGATCGGGCTGCGGGTACCCGACGCCGCGCACGATGGCCAGCTGGCGCTGGGTCCACAGTTGGGCGAGCCCCTTCAGCGCCGGGTTGAGGCCCAGCTGCGAGTCCAGCTGCAGCACCTCGTTCGGGGCGTACGCGAGCTCTGGGCGTGCGTCGTGATAGGCGTTGTCGCCGTACGGGATCAGGGTGCTGATGCCGTCGTTGCCGCCGTAGAGCGTGACGAGCACCAGCACGCCGGCGCCGTCGGCCAGCGGCCGATCCTGGGCCGCGCGCAGCAGCTCGGGCCAGTTGACCGCGACCGGCGTCGAGAGCAGGCCGGCGGCGCCCGCGCCGGCGCTGGCGATCAGGAATTTTCGGCGATTGATCTCGGGCATGGTGTGTCTGCCTAGGACGTCAGGTATTCGGGTGTGTTGACGGCGGCGGCCACCAACTGCGGCGGGTTGCGCACCAGGGGTTCGAGCGCGTCGACGGTCCGGTCCGACCACGCCCCGACGCCGATCGCATAGCCGACCGCGTCCATGCGCTCGCCCGGCGCGGCGCCCTCGATGCCGGACAGGTCGGCCAGGTGGGCGAGCCGGCTGGCGGCGCGCAGCCGGGCCTCGGCGCTGGCCGTGGACAGCCACACCTGGCCGTGCGGCCATCCGCCGACGCTGGGCGGGTAGAACGGGCGCTGGCCCAGCGCCCGCAGCGTCGTGTCGGCCAGCTTCACGTTCGCGGGCTGGTCGAGCGGCACCCGCAGGGCCCGGAGCACGCCGACGAGCCACTCGATCGGCGTGTTGACGACAGCGGCCCGGGCGCCGGTGAAGTCGTCGTCGGTGAGGATGGCCGCGGTGAGTGCGCGCAGGTTGCGGCCCGGGCCGTACGCGGAGACCAGCCGGTCCAGCGTCTGGGGCTGGGGCGGTTCGTCGGAGGCCAGCTGCTGCCACAGCCGCCCGGCGACATAGCCCGCCGACTTGGGTTGGGCCAGCACGGCATCGCAGAATCCGGCCGCGTCGAAGTTGCGGCTCCGGCCGAACAGGGTCTTGGGCCCGGCGTCGTGGCGCTTGGGTAGCAGCGACGTTCGGCCGTCGGGATCGATCACCCAACCCGTCAGGGCGCGGGCGCCGGCGCGCACGTCGTCCTCGGTGTATCCGTTGCCGTGACCGAGCGCGAACAGCTCCATGAATTCCCGGGCGAGATTCTCGTTGGGCGCCTTGGCCGTATTGCTCTGGCCGTCCAGCCAGCGCAACATCGCCGCATCGGTCAGCATGGTGTACGCGAGCGCGCCGAAATCGCCCAGCGACCCGGTGCGCAGCTTCTGGTTCTGCGCGGCCATCCGCGCGGCGGCCCGGACCTTCTGCGCCGACGTGGCGAAGTGGTTGTGCCACAACAGCGTCAGCTTCTCGTGGATCGGGTTCTGCACTACCGCCATGCGCTGCAGCCACCAGTCGGACAGCACGCGCTGCTGCTCGGACAGGCCCTGGTTGTATTCCTTGCGGGCGGCCGGCGTGGCGCCCTTGCCCGGTGCGCGAGGCGTCGCGAACGAGGGCATCGGGGTGGCCTTGGCGCCCGGGTCGGCGTCGGGATCTGCGCCCAGCATGGCGTCGACGTACGAGGGCCAGTCCCGGCCGAGGGCCGCGTCGACCTCGGGCCCGGTCACGCCGAATCCGGCCCGGCGCAGCACGCGGGCCGTGGCTACCCATCGGCTGGACTGCCCAGGCATGCGTTAACTGTGCGGCGTCCAGCTGAAAATTGGCTGAGCTTTCTTGCGTATTTCTTGCGTCGCTGCATACGGCCTGTGGATGGACGAAATCGCGCGCGGCGCGAACGTGGGAGTGTCGCGACATGGCAGACGTCGAATACCCGTTCATCGGCAGCGAGGCACTGAAAAGCGGGAAGCTGAACCGCCATCAACTACGGACGCGTTACCGCGCGGTGTTGCCCAATGTGTACCTGCCAGAGCATATCGAGCCGTCCCTGGAGCTGCGCACCGTCGCGGCCTGGCTCTGGTCCGGCCGCCGCGCGGTCATCTCCGGTGCGGCGGCCGCGGCGCTGCACGGCGCGCAGTGGATTCCCGACGGCGTCCCGGTCGAGCTGGTACACGCGAATCCCCGTGCGCCGCACGGCGTGCTGACACGGCGCGGTGTGCTGGGCGACGGTGAGACCCAGCAACTGGGCGGATACCCGGTCACCACACCCGAGCGAACGGCGTTCGACATCGGCCGGCGCGGTGCCGTGCATTCGGCGGTTGCCAGGCTCGACGCGCTCGCGCGCGCAACGGGTTTCAAAATCGACGACGTGCTGCGCGTCGCGGAGAATCATCCGCGCTCGCCGGGACTGCGCAGCCTGGAAACCGCGCTGGAGCTCGTCGACGCCGGGGCGCAGTCGCCGCGGGAGAGCTACCTGCGGCTGCTGCTCATCGATGCGGGTCTGCCCCGGCCGCAGACCCAGATCCCGGTGGTCGGCGCCGACGGAATGCCGGTCGCCTACCTGGACCTCGGTTGGGAGGACCGCATGGTCGCGGTCGAATACGACGGCGACCATCATCGCAGCGATCGACGCCAGTACGTCAAAGACATCCTTCGGATGGAGACCCTCGAGCAGATGGGCTGGACCGTCGTCCGGGTCGTCGCCGAGGACAGCCCCGCGTCAGTGCTACGCCGTGTGCGCGCTGCGCTCGCGGCTTCGACTGTGCAACAGCGTATTTGAGTGTGCGCGTGGGGCGCGGTCCGTCGGGCGTGTCGCCGCCCTGGGTGCACACTCAACGGGCGCCCTGGGCGCACACGCGACGGGAGGCGCGACGCCAGAAGAAACTAGAAGGTGCTGGTGGGCCGCACGGCGTTGGCCATGTCGACCAGGGTGTAGCGGTGTCGCTGCGTGGGCGCGACACGCGCCAGGCTGCGCAGCGACGCCTCGACGCCCAGCCGCAGGCCGTGCTCGGTGAACGGGAAACCGAGGATGTGGTTGGTGCTGGCCTCGTTGCCGTCGAGCCAGTCCATCGCCCCGCCCAGCACCAGCGCGCGGATCTGCAGCACGCGCGGTTCGGTCGCCGGCAGCGCCTCGACACGCCGGGCGGCGTCACGGATCTGCTCCTCGGTGACCTCGTTCGTCGACCGGCCGGACAGCAGCGTCACCGCACTGGTCAACCGCGCGGTGGTGAAATGCCTTGAGGTGGGCGGAACTTCGTCGAGGGTGCGTACCGCATCGGTTCGAACACCTTCGGCGGAAAGGGATCTGGCCAGGCCGAAAGCCGCCGAGATCACGCCGTCGTTGGTGCGCCACACCGTCTGATAGAACTTGTGCACATCGGTATTGCCGGCCAGTTCGCCGGTGGCGGCCAGCGCCAGCTTCGGGCCCAACTCGCCGGGGAAGGTGTCGAGCACCTCGGTGAAATGCTTCATGGCCGAGTCGTAGTCGCCGGTCAACAGCTCCGCGACAGCTCGATACCAGACCAGCCGCCAGCGCCAGCCGACGCGCTCGGCCAGGTCGTCGAGCTTGCGGGTGGCCTTGGCGACGTCGCCCAAATCCAGCAGGGCGCGGACTTCCATCAGGGGCAGCTCGATCGACTCCGACACGTCGACGCCCTCCGCCTCGAGGGTGCCGTGCCGGGCTGCGCGCAACGAGTCCAGCGTCTGCACCGGCTGCGAGAGCACGGTTGCCTGCAACACCGGGGCGGCGACGTCGCTCGGATCGACCAGCGGAACCGGCAGGGCGGTCACGATTTCGCGGGCGGTCAGCCTCTCCGAGTGCACCTGGCCGTCCAGGTACACGTCGGTGTGCGCAACCAGCAGGTCCACCCCGAAGGTGGAGCGGCTGGGGCTGAAAACCGTTGACAGGCCAGGGCGTGCGACGCCGGAGTCCTGGGCGACGACCTCGCGCAGCACGCCCATCAGCTGTGCCGACATCTCCTCGGCCGAGCCGAACCGGCGCCGCGGGTCGGGGTCGGTGGCACGGCGCAGCAGCCTGCCGAACGAGTCGTAGGTGCTCAGCACCGGGTCGTCTTCGGGCAGGCCGTCCGCGTACCGGCCGTTGCGGGTGCGCAGGTTGAGGGTGAGCGCGGCCAGCGTGCGCCCCACGGTGTAGATGTCGGTGGCGATCGTCGGGCCGGTGCGAACGATCTCGGGTGCCTGGAAGCCGGGAGTGCCGTAGAGGTAGCCGAACGAATTGACCCGCGACACCGCGCCCAGGTCGATCAGCTTCAACAGCTCCTCGGTGAGCATGATGTTCTCCGGCTTGAGGTCGTTGTAGACCAAGCCGATGGAATGCAAATAGCTCAGTGCGGGAAGGATTTCCAGCAGGTAGGCGATGGCCTCGGCGACCGGTAGCTTCTCGTCCTTCTTCTTCAGCCCGCCCTTGAGGGACTGGCCGCCGATGTACTCCATGACGATGTAGCCGACCGGGTCGCCGTGCCGGTCGGTGTGCTCGACGAAGTTGAAGATCTGCACGATCTGCGGGTGGACCACCTCGGCGAGGAACTGCCGTTCGGCCATCGCGATCGCCTGGGCCTCGGCGTCACCGGAATGCACCAGGCCCTTGAGCACCACCGGACGATCGTTGACGTTGTGGTCGACCGCGAGGTAGACCCAGCCCAGCCCGCCGTGTGCGATGCAGCCCTTGACTTCGTACTGCCCCGCGACGATGTTGCCTGGAGTCAGTTGCGGCAGAAATGAATACGGGCTCGCGCAGAACGGGCAGGTGCCCTCCGAGGAGCCCTTGCCCTCGCCCTTGGACCGGCCCACCGGCTTACCGCAGTTCCAGCAGAACCGCTTGGACTCCGGCACCACCGGGTTGGTCATCAGGGCTTCGAGTGGATCGATGTCGCGGGCCCGGGGAATCTCGACCAGGCCGCCGCCGAGCTGTCTGGTCGGTGGCAGCACCCGCGTCGCCACCGTCATCCGGTCTTGCGCTTCGGTGTCCAGCGCGCCGAGCGCGATGTGCGGCAGGTCGTCGTCGTCATCGTCGAAGTCCGGCCGGAACAGCGCCTGCGTGGCGTTCAGCCGCCCGGTGTTCGCACCCGTGGCCGTGTCCGGCGGTTGGGTGCCCGGGTTCGGTTCGGCTTCCGTATCCGGCTGCGCCGCTTGGCTTTCCACGTCTTTTTCCCCGTCGGCCATCAGTCCACGTACCTCGGTATGGGCGGCATGGGTGCCGGGCCGAGAACCGTTAACCACTTGCGGTACAACGTGTTCCAGGTGCCGTCGCGGCGGATCCGCTCGAGGGTGCCGTTGACGAACCGGACCAGTCCCAGGTTGTCGAGGCTGATCCCGATGCCGTAGGGCTGGGTGGCCATGTTCGGGCCGACGATGTGCAGATACGGGTCCTCTTCGACCAGTCCGGCCAGGATCGAGTCGTCGGTGGACACGGCGTCGATCTCGCGCTGCTGCATCGCCACCAGGCAGTCGGCCCAGTTGACCACCGACACGACGACCGGTGGCGGATTGATCTGCCGGATCCGGTGCAGCGACGTGGTGCCCCGCGCCACGCAGACCCGCTTGCCGGACAGGTCGTTCACCTTGGCGATCGTCGAGTCACGCGGGGCCAGGATGCGCTGGTTGGCGTCGAGGTAGACGGTGGAGAAATTGACCAGCTTGCGCCGTTCGCAGGTGATGGTCATGGTTTTGACGACGACGTCGACCTCGGACTTCTGCAGCGCGGTGATGCGCTCGTCGCTCGACAGGATCCGGTACTCGACATGCGATGGGGCGCCGAAGATGTCGCGCGCGATCTCGCCGGCGATGTCGACGTCGAAGCCGGTGATCTCGCCGGTGATCGGGTCGCGGAAGCTGAACAGGTTGCTGCCGATGTCGAGCCCGACGATCAGCCTGCCCCGGGCCCGGATGTCGGCCACCGCGGCGTCGGCGTCCGCTTTATTGCCGAACGGGCGCAGGCTGGCGGTCGCGTTGCAATTGTCGGCGGAATCGTCGGGCGGCAGCGCGGGTTCCGGCGGCATCTGGCTCATGCCGACCGGTGTGGGCGGCGGCAGCGTCGGCACGCTGGCCGTCGTCAGCGATTCGGTGTGCCCGCACCCCGCCAGCACGATCGCCGCGGCCAGCGCCCCGATGCGGGAGCCGGCCCGCCGGACCCGTGGCAGGCGCGGCATTATCGATACTCTTTCAGCCGCGGCCACAGACCGAGCGCGACCGCGATCGCGGCACCCAGGCTCAGCACCACGCCGCCGACCTGCGCGCCGGACAGCCCGCTGCGCGCGTTGATGACGTCGTTGCGCAGGTGCGCGCGGCTTTGGGTCATGGCCTTGCCCAGCGCGTCCTCGAGCTTGTCGAACGCGGGCGTGGAGTCGTCTTCGGCGCTGCCCAGCGCGACCTGGGTGGCGGACCGGTAGTTACCGACCGAAATGTAGGAGTTGATGCGGTCGTTGGCCTGCCGCCACCGGACCAGCAGCTGGTCGGCGCCCTGCAGGTCGGGCTTGTCGACGGCGTCCGGGCGCGCCATGTACTGGTCGATCTGCTGGTGCATGGCGTCGATGCGCTGATAGAACGACTGCTTGCGGATCTCTTCGTCGCCGCGCCGGATCAATGACAGCGTTTCGTCGGCTCGCGCCTGCTGGGCGGTGATCGCGACGTTGGTCACGGTCCTGAGCGACTCGGCCGCGGTGTCCTTCGCGCTCCGGCTCGCGGTCGTGGAGATCGTCAGCGCAGTTCCCACCCAGACCACCATGACGAGGATACCGAGCGCGCCCACGACCAGGCCGGGATTGATTCGGCGCCGGGTACGCCGGGCCAGCCAGCGATGCGAGAACGCGCCGAAGATCACTGTGCCCGCTACGACGAGGATCACCGGCGCGGGGAAGTGGGTCGACGCTGTGGTCTCCGAGTCCACGCGCTCCGACGTCGCCTGGTAGAGCTGGGCCGCGTCGGGCAGGATCGTCGACTGCATCAGCCCCGAGGCCTCCGACAGATACGACGAGCCGACCGGATTGCCCTCCCGGTTGTTGGTGCGCGCGATCTCGATCAGACCCGTATAGACGGCCAACTCGGCGTTGATCTTGCCGAGCAACTGCACCAACGGTTCGTCGGTGAGGCCGCTGGACGCGCGGGCCACCGCCACCGAGGCGTCGGTGATCGCCTGTTCGTAGCGCAGCCGCACCGGCCGCGGCTCGGCCTGGGCGATGAACGCGGTCGCGGCCGCGGCGTCGGCCACCGACAGCGTCGTGTAGAGCCGTCCGGCGGCGAAGGCCAGCGGCTCGGTGTGGTTGAGCACCGTGGTCAGCACCTGCTGCCGGTGGTTGATGGTGGTCGAGGTGGCAAACGCGCTGGACACGCCCAGCGCCGCCAGGACGATGCCGATGGTCAGGATGCGGCCGGGCGTCGTGGAGATGAACCACCAGCGGGGATGGGCCGGTTCGACCGGCGACCTCGACCCCTGTGGCTCGGTCGACGGGTGCGCCAGCTCAACCGTCACGTGTGTTCAGACCTCAGCTTTCGGCCCCAGGAGTTCGCTGCAACAACTCTATAAGCGAATTCTAAGAGGATGTTCGGCCGGATGGGGGGAGGCGGACCCAATTTCGCCGAACGCCTGCATATCCTGATCTCGTGCATGGCGACGGTGACGGGTGGGTGATATCCGACAGCGGCGCCCATTATTGGGGTCGATTCGGCGCGGCGGGTCTGCTGCTGCGGGCCCCGCGACCCGACGGAACCCCCGCGGTACTGCTGCAACACCGCGCGGTGTGGAGCCACCAGGGCGGCACCTGGGGCCTGCCCGGCGGCGCCAGGGACAGCCACGAGACGGCCGAGGAGACGGCGGTCCGGGAGGCGCGCGAAGAGGCCGGCCTGCTCGCCGAGCTGCTGACGGTGCGCGCCGCGGTTGTCACGTCCCAGTTGGCCGGAGCCGGCGACACGCACTGGACCTACACCACCGTTGTCGCTGACGCCGACGAGTTACTCCACACCGTCCCCAACCGTGAGAGCGCCGAACTGCGCTGGGTCGGCGAGGACGAGGTGGCCGACCTGCCGCTGCATCCCGGGTTCGCCGCGAGCTGGGAGCGGCTGCGCACCGCACCGGCCCTGATTCCGCTGGGCGACGCCGACGAACGGCGTCAGCGCCTGCCGCGCACGCTGGAGCTCGAGACCGGGGTCTTCGTCTGGTGCATGCCGGGCGACGTGGATCAGGCGCCGCTCAGCCCGCACATCAATTCGGTGCTGCAAGCGCTGATCTGAGCCGTTGGGCCGCCGCCGTCGGGTCTTCGGCCGCGGTGATCGCGCGCACCACGACGATGCGCCGGGCCCCGGCGTCGAGCACCTCGGGCAGTCGCTGCGCGTCGATGCCGCCGATGGCGAACCACGGTTTGTCGGTCGCGAGCGCGGCGGCATCGCGCACCAGCCCCAGGCCCGGGGCCGATCGGCCCGGCTTGGTCGGGGTGGGCCAGCAGGGGCCGACGCAGAAGTAGTCAGGGCTGCCCAGCCCCGGGGAACTAGCCTCGACAAGCTGCTGCGCGTCGTGCGTGGACAGGCCGATCAGCGTGTCGGGCCCGGCGATGTCGCGCGCGAGGTCCACCGGCAGGTCGCCCTGGCCCAGGTGCAGCACGTCGGCGCCGGCCACGCGGGCGATGTCGGCCCGGTCGTTGACCGCGAACAGCGCGCCGTGCCGGCGGGCCGCCTCGGCCAACATCTCGCAGGCCGCCAGCTCGTCGCGCGCTTCCAGCGGCCCGAACTCCTGCTCGCCGGCCGAACCCTTGTCGCGCAGCTGGATGATGTCCACCCCGCCGGCCAGTGCGGCGTCGGCGAACCGCGCCAGGTCACCGCGCTCCCGACGGGCGTCGGTGCACAGATACAGCCTTGCTTCGGCCAGACGAGGCAGGAGTGGGTGCACACCGCGACGCTAGCGCGCTAGCGTAGAAGCCGACGAACACGGGAGTCCCGGGAAGCGGGGCTGAGAGTGGGCACAGCCAGCGCGACTGGACCTGCCCTTACCGTCACACCTGATCCGGATCATGCCGGCGAAGGGAGGCCCACGAATGACCGGGATGCCGCCAGAACCACCTGTGGGGCTGCTGGCTGTCATCGGCGGCGGTGTCATCGGGTTGTCAGTGGCGCGCCGCGCGGCGCAGGCCGGATGGTCGGTGCGGGTGCACCGCACCGGCGAGCACGGTGCCTCGTGGGTCGCGGGCGGCATGCTGGCGCCGCACAGCGAGGGCTGGCCCGGTGAGGAACGGCTGCTGCGAGTCGGCCTGGAATCGCTGCGGCTGTGGCGCGAGGGCGGCTACCTGGACGGGTTGCCGCCCGGGCTGATCACCGCTCGCGAGTCGCTGGTGGTGGCCGTCGACCGCGCCGACGTGGCGGACCTGCGGACCGTCGCGGACTGGCTGTCGCAGCAGGGCCACCCGGTGAGCTGGGAGTCGGCCGCGCGTGACGTCGAACCGCTGCTGGCACAAGGCATTCGGCACGGGTTCCGGGCGCCCACCGAACTCGCGGTGGACAACCGCGCCCTGCTCGGCGCGCTCTCGGCCGACTGTGAGCGTCTCGGAGTCCGGTGGGCCGGACCGGTCAGCGACCTGGCGAGCGTCGACGCCGACACCGTGGTGATCGCCAACGGCCTTGACGCGCCGGCGTTGTGGCCCGGCCTGCCGATCCGCCCGATCAAGGGCGAAGTGCTGCGGCTGCGCTGGCGAAAGGGCTGTATGCCGTTGCTGGACAAGGTGATCCGCGCCCGGGTGCACGGCAGGCAGGTTTACCTGGTGCCGCGCGCCGACGGGGTGGTCGTGGGCGCGACACAGTACGAGCACGGCCGCGACATCGCGCCGGTGGTGTCGGGCGTGCGCGACCTGCTCGACGATGCCTGCGCGGTGCTGCCCGCGCTGGGCGAGTATGAGCTGGCCGAGTGCGCCGCCGGGCTGCGCCCGATGACACCCGATAATCTGCCCCTCGTGCACCGCCTGGACCAACGCACCCTCGTCGCCGCCGGCCACGGCAGGTCGGGTTTCCTGCTGGCGCCGTGGACGGCAGAACAGATCGTTTCCGAACTGGCCCCGGTAGGAGCGCACTGATGATCGTCGTGGTCAACGAGCAGAAGGTCGACGTCGACACGAACACCACCGTTGCCGCGCTGCTCGATTCGCTCGGCTTCCCGGACCGCGGCGTCGCGGTGGCGATGGACGACGCGGTGCTCCCGCGATCACGCTGGGCCACAGAACTTTTCGATGGTGCGCGACTCGAGGTAGTGACGGCGGTGCAAGGTGGCTGACAAGTTGACGATCGCGGACCGCAGCTTCGAGTCGCGGCTGATCATGGGCACCGGGGGAGCGGCCAACCTGGCCGTGCTGGAAGAGGCGCTAATCGCCTCGGGCACCGAGTTGACCACCGTCGCGATGCGCCGCGTCGACGCCGAGGGTGGCACCGGATTGCTGGACCTGCTCAACCGGTTGGGCATCACGCCGCTGCCCAACACCGCGGGATGCCGCGGCGCGGCCGAGGCGGTGCTCACCGCGCAGCTGGCCCGCGAGGCGCTGAACACCAACTGGGTCAAGCTCGAAGTGATCGCCGACGAGCGCACGCTGCTGCCCGACGCGGTCGAATTGGTCAGGGCCGCCGAGCAATTGGTCGATGACGGCTTCGTCGTGCTGCCGTACACCAACGACGACCCGGCGCTGGCCCGCCGCCTGGAGGACACCGGATGTGCGGCGGTGATGCCGCTGGGCTCGCCGATCGGTACCGGCCTGGGCATCACCAACCCGCACAACATCGAGATGATCGTCGCCCGGGCGGGTGTGCCCGTGGTGCTGGACGCCGGCATCGGTACGGCCAGCGACGCGGCACTGGCGATGGAGCTGGGTTGCGACGCCGTGCTGTTGGCCACGGCGGTGACGCGGGCCTCCGATCCGCCGGTGATGGCCGCGGCGATGGCCGCCGCCGTGACGGCCGGCCACCTGGCGCGCCGGGCGGGGCGGATCCCCAAGCGGTTCTGGGCCCAGGCCTCCAGCCCTGAGCGATGAAACGCTATGTCGCGCTGGGCAGTTCGATGGCCGCCGGCCCCGGTATCCAGCCACGCGCCGAGGGCGCGCCGCGTTGGTCCGGCCGATCGGCGCGTAACTACGCGCACCTGATCGCCGAACGCGAAGGTCTTGAGCTCACTGACGTCACCTTCTCCGGGGCGAGGACCGCGCACCTGCTCACCGACCGACAGCGCAGTGCGCCACCACAACTCACGACGCTGGACGGTTCGGAAGCCTTGGTCACGGTGACGATCGGCGGTAACGACGTCGGCTACGTGCCGCTGCTGATGGCGGCCGCGGTGCCGCGCGCCGCGCGTCGCCTGCCGCTGCTCGGCGGGCGCATTGCCGAATTGCTGGATGCCGGGGCGCGCGACCGGGCTCTGGCCGAGGTGTTCGATTCGCTGTGCGCTGTCGGTGCTGAACTGCGCAGGCGCGCCCCGCATGCGCGCATCTTCTTCGTCGACTACCTGACCATGCTGCCACCCGAAGGCGTTGCGGCCCCTTCACTTTCGCAAGCTGACGCCGACCTGGGTCGCCACGTGGCCGCCGCCCTGGAGCGGCTCACGGCCGAGGCCGCCGCGGCAACGGGCTGCGAAATCGTCGGTGCCGCGGCGGCCAGCCGCGATCACCACGCGTGGTCGGATCAGCCTTGGACCACTACGCCGGCCAAATACGTTGTGCCGCTTCCCGGCCGGCCCGCCCCGCTGCACCCCAACGCGGCGGGGATGCGGGCCGTCGCCGAGCTGGTTTCAGCTCAGCTGTGACGGATCAGCCGTTGGCCTGCCACCACTTGTACAGCGACGCCGTGTCGCCGTTGGACGCGCGGACGAACGCCAATACGTTCTTGGCGTCGACGGTCCACAAGACCTCGGCCTGACCCGAATCCGTCCCGCACGCGACCTGTCCGGCCGAGTCACTGTTGCTGCCCTGGTGCCACGTGGTGGGCGACGAAGCGGTCCCGCAATTGGCCAGGGTGTCGCCGCTGATCAGCTTGGTGAACGAGCTGGCGGTGTCGGCGCTATTGCCGAACAGGAAGTACTTGCCGCCCATCGGACCGCTGGAGTCGGAGTTCTGCCCGCACTGCAGCACCGCGATCACGGTGGCGTTGAACGAGCTCTGCACATCGGACGGCTGCTGGGCCTTGCAGTTGCTGCTGGTGTAGCCCTTCGACAGTGCGCTGGCAAGCGTGTCGTTGGCGTCTGCGGTCGCGGTGGCCGTTCCCGCACAGGCGATACTGCTCATGAGTGCTGCTGCCGCCCCGGCGCGCAGCGCGTTGGTGAGATGGGACATCGGAAACTCCTTAGGGCTTCCCGTGCGGGTTATCGGACATTCGCGATTGTATTTCCGCTGGGCACCGAAAATATAGTGCGAAATCTCAGCCGTCGGCGTGCCACCGGAGGGCTAACTCCGCGCTATACAACACATTCCGCTGGATACTGTCTCCCTGGGTGCTGAAAAGCCAACACTGCCAGGCGATCTGGCCGGATCTCGCGCACACCATGGCGCGCAACCAGCGCTGGGGTACTGTAGGCTCCGCTCGTCGCCAGCAAACTTCAGTTGAGTGGAGAATCGATGACCGCACAGCCGCCCCCGCCCGGGTACCCGCACCAGCAGCCGGGCACGCAACCGCCCGACAACTACCTGGTTTGGTCGATTCTGGCGACTGTGTTCTGCTTCCCCATCACCGGGATCGTCGCGATTGTCAAGGCGGCCTCAGTTAACGGATTGTGGGCACAGGGCCGCTACCCCGAGGCGCAGGCGGCCATCGCCAGCGCCAAGAAATGGGTGCGTTGGTCGGTCATCCTCTGGGTCGTCGGCGTCGTCGTCTACGGAATTCTGCTCGTGGTGTTGGTGCTGAACGCCGACAACGCGAATGCGGCGATGCTCGCGAGGACTTTCTAACTAGGATTGCCCTATGGCGACCCGCCCGGCGCTTGCTCGGCCCGGCCTCGGCGCCCCACTGGTAGTGGCGGCGTCGGCGACGCTCGCGTGCGCCGCGATCTGGGTCGCCGATCCGACCACCCCGCACGGCCCGTTGCCGGTCTGCCCCACCAAGGCGCTGCTGGGCATCGACTGCCCCGGGTGCGGCAGCCTGCGAATGCTGTATTCGCTCATGCACGGCAACGTGTTGGCGGCCGCCCGATTTAACGCCCTGGGGCTGGCGGCGGTGGTGCTGTTGGTGTGGGCACACCTGGCATGGACCTACGGCCGTGTGAAGGGCCGGCGCATCCGGAGCTGGCAGCACTGGCGTTGGTCTCCGATGGTGGCCCTGTGCTTGGTGGTGGCGTGGTTTGTGGTGCGCAACATCCCGGTCGCACCCTTCAACTGGCTGTATGTCTGAGTTGCGGGTGGATGACGCCTGATCGGCGGCCCGCGGTCTAACGTTGGGCGGGATGGTGAACAAATCATGGACGCTCTCGGCGCTGGTGGCCGTGGTTGCCCTCGCTGCGATGACGACCGGCTGTTCGCACCGGTCGGCCGGTTCGCAGCAGACGACCGGCGATCCCGCCGCGGCCGAGTTCGCCACCACGCTGCATGACAAGGTCACGACGGACGCGATGATGGCGCATCTGTCGAAGCTCCAGGACATCGCCAACGCCAACAACGGCACCCGGGCGGTGGGCACGCCCGGCTACGAAGCTACCGTCGACTACGTTGCGAATACCTTGCGCGGCAAGGGATTTGATGTGCAGACGCCTGAGTTCTCGGCGCGGGTGTTTCATGCCGACAAGCCGGTGGTCTCCGTTGCCGGCCAGGCGGTGGAGGCGCGCGCGCTCGAATTCAGCCTGGGCACCGGGCCCGGCGGCGTGAGCGGGTCGCTGGTGGCCGCGCTGGGCACCGACAGCCCGGGCTGCGCACCCACCGATTACGACAAGGCGCCGGTGCAGGGCGCGGTCGTCCTGGTGGACCGCGGCAGCTGCCCGTTCGCGCAGAAGGAAGATGCCGCGGCCCAACGCGGCGCCGTGGCGATGATCGTGGCCGACAACGTCGACGAGCAAGAGATGGGCGGCACGCTGGGAGTCGACACCACCGTGAAGATCCCGGTGGTCGGTGTGACCCGGTCGGTCGGGATGCAGCTGCACGCCCGGCCCGGGCCGGCCGCCATCACGCTGAACGCCAGCAGCAAGAGCTTCAAAGCGCGCAACGTCATCGCGCAGACCAAGACCGGCTCGCCCACCGACGTGGTGATGGCGGGCGCCCACCTGGACAGCGTGCCGGAGGGGCCGGGCATCAACGACGACGGCTCCGGGGTGGCCGCGATCCTGGAAACCGCGGTGCAGCTGGGCAATTCACCGCCCGTGCACAACGCGGTGCGGTTCGGGTTCTGGGGGGCCGAGGAGCTCGGCCTGATCGGGTCGCGCAGCTACGTCGAGTCACTGAACCTGGAAAGCCTGAAAAACATTGCGCTGTACCTGAATTTCGACATGCTCGCGTCGCCGAACCCGGGCTACTTCACCTATGACGGCGACCAATCACTGCCGGCGGACGCCCGGGGCACTCCGGTGGTGCCGGAAGGCTCGGCCGGCATCGAGCGGACATTCGTCGCTTACCTGAAATCGGCGGGAAAGACGGCGCAGGACACCTCCTTCGACGGCCGCTCCGACTATGACGGGTTCACCCGCGCGGGCATCCCTTCGGGCGGCCTGTTCTCCGGCGCGGAGGCCAAGATGTCCGATGACCAGGCCAAGCTGTGGGGCGGGACAGCCGGCGCGCCGTTCGACCCCAACTACCACCAAAAGGCCGACACCCTCGACCACATCGACCGCACCTCGCTGGGCATCCAGGGCGCCGGGGTCGCCTACGCGGTGGCGCTCTATGCGCAGGATCTCGGCGGCCACGACGGGGTCCCCGTCATGGCCGATCGCGTCCGCCACCTGCCGTCGCGACCATGATCCGCCGGCCGGGTGCAGCGCTGCTGCTCGCCGTGGGCCTCGTGGCGGGATGCTCGTCGCCGCGGCCGGCCCCGCCCGCGGCCGCTCCGGATCTGGCCCGGGAATTGGCGCCGAAGGTGACCGCGGAGCGGATGATGTCCCACCTGCGCGCGCTGCAGGACATCGCCAACGCCAACAAGGGAACTCGGGCCGACGGCACACCGGGCTACGACGCGAGCGTCGAGTATGTGGCGAAGGCGTTGCGCGACAGGGGTTTCGACGTGTCGACGCCGGAGTTCGACCGGGTATACCCGGTTTCGCCGGGTAAGCCGACGGTGACGATCTCCGGTCACAATTATCGGGTGGACCAGGCCTCGCTGTTGGTCCGGACACCTCCCAACGGCCTGACCGGGCAGCCGGTCCGCCCGATTCAGCCGACCGGCTGTGCGGTCAGCGATTACCCGGCAACGATCCCACCGGGTTCGGTCGCCTTCGTCAACGACGTCGGTTGCTCGGTGGTGGACAAGCAGAACACCGCGGTGGCCAAAGGGGCGGTGGCGCTGATCGTGATCACCGCGCCCAACGAGCAGGCGGCCGCGCCGACGTTGTTCAGCCCCGGCTATTTCAAGCAGCTGACCGTGCCGGTCGCCGTGCTCGACGACAGCGGCGGCCACGCACTGGCCCAGGCCACCACGCCGGTACGCCTGGTGCTCGATGCCGAGAACTTCAAGATCACATCGCGAAATGTGGTGGCACAAACCAGGACTGGCTCACCCGACGACATGATCGTGGTCGGCGCGCATCTCGACAGCCCGCGGAACAGCCCGGGCATCAACGACAACGGATCCGGGGTGGCCGCGGTGCTGGAAACGGCGCTGCAGCTGGGGCCCTTAACGCCGGTGAACAACGCGGTGCGGTTCATGTTCTGGGGAGCCGAGGAGAATGGCCTCAACGGCGTGATGGACTACGTCTTCGGCCTGGATCGCGACCAGCTCAACGACATCGCAATGTATCTCGACTTCACCATGCTCGCCTCGCCCAACGCCGGCTTCTTCACCGATGACGGCGACCAATCCGGCCCGCCGGGACAGGGAGTGGCCGCCTCCGATGTGCCCGAGGGGTCGGCGGGCATCGAGCGCGTGCTGGCCGGTTACCTGTACCTCGCCGGAAAGCGGCCCGCCGATATGCCGTTGAGCACCCGGGCCGACTACCACCCGTTCATGGTCGCGGGAATCCCGGTCGGGGGCATGACGACCGGGGCCGGGCAGTCGAAAAGCACTGTGCAGGCTCGGCTGTGGGGCGGGACGGCCGGCGCACCGTTCGACCCGAATTTCCAGACCCCCCGCGACACGATCGACAACATCAACCGGGACGTCTTGGCGGTCATGGGTTCCGGCGTGGCCTTTGCGGTGGGCAGCTACGCCCAGTCGATCGGCGGGGTCAACGGCGTCGTGCCACACGACAAGCGGCACCGGGCTCGGTTGCCCTAGCGGCGAGTTCGCCGCATCTCAAACTGGTAGACCCGTTTCGGGTTTATATGGTTTGCTGGATTCGCATTTTTGCTACGCCTGAAAGCTTCGGACCTAGTCGGGATGAGGTTGGCCATGAAGAACCGAGGGCGCGCCCGACGCTTGCAGGCGGCCGTCGTCTGCGCAACGGCGGTACTCATTGTCGCGGGCTGCAGCACGGTCACCCAGGGCCACGCGCTGTCGATGCTCAACGACCCGTTCCGGGTGGCTGATCTACCTGCGACCAACGGTCCCAGCGGCATCCGTTCGAACGCGCCGGCGCCGAACGGCACGGTGGTCAACACCGACAACGGGCAAATCGACAAGCTGGCATTGCTTTCGGTAAACGACATTCAGGATTACTGGAAATCCGTCTACAGCCAATCGCTGAAGGGATCCTTCGTCCCGGTCAGCAAGCTGGTGTCCTACGACTCCAACGACCGGAGCAGTCCGATTGTTTGCCGCGAACAGACCTATAAGCTCGTCAACGCCTTCTTCACCGGGCGCTGCAACTTGATCGCCTGGGATCGCGGCGTTTTCATGCCCATCGCGGAACGCTATTTCGGCGACATGTCCGTCACGGGCGTGTTGGCACACGAGTTCGGGCACGCGTTGCAGCAGATGTCCAAGCTGGTGACCAGATCGGATCCGACGATCGTCCGTGAGCAGCAGGCCGATTGCTTCGCCGGCGTCTATCTGTACTGGGTCGCCTCCGGCAAGTCCCCGCGCTTCACGTTGAGCACCGCCGACGGGCTCGATCACGTGTTGGCCGGGATCATCACCACCCGCGACCCGGTGCTGGACGCCGATACCCAGAACGACGACGAGCATGGGACGGCGCTGGACCGGATCGGCGCCTTCCAAATGGGTTTCATCACGGGTGCCTCGGCCTGCGCGAGGATCAACAAGCAGGAGATCACGCAACGCCGCGGCGACCTACCGACCGCGCTGCAGGTCGACACCAACGGCGACCAGGAGACCGGTGAGGTCACGATCAACGAGGACACCCTGTCCACGCTGATGGAGTTGTTGGGAAAGGTGTTCTCGCCCAAGAGTGCGCCGACAATTTCCTACAAGCAGGCCAATTGCCCCGACGCGAAACCCAGCCCGCCGGCGTCCTACTGCCCGAGCACCAACACCATCGTGGTGGACCTGCCCGGGCTGGCGGCGATGGGCAAGGTGTCCAGCGAGAGCGAACACACACTGCCGCAGGGCGACGACACCGCACTGTCGATCGTGATGTCGAGATACGCGCTGGCGGTGCAGCACGAGCGCGGCCTGCCGATGCAGAGCCCGTGGACGGCGCTGCGAACCGCGTGCCTGACCGGTGTGGTGCACCGCAAGATGGCCGAACCGATCGACACGCCCTCGCACAACGAGCTATTGCTGACCGCAGGCGACCTCGACGAGGCCGTTGCGGGCCTGCTCACCAACCGCATGGTTGCCAGCGACGCCGACGGCACCAGCGTGCCGGCCGGCTTCACCCGCATCTCGGCGTTCCGCGGCGGGGTGGCCGGCAACATGGACGCGTGCTACTCCCGCTACCCCGTGTGAGCCGAGATTTTATTGGGCGACAAGCCCCCAGCCGCAGCGTAGAGTGTGGGCGACTTGACCCCTGACGAGGAGGCTTCCTTGACGAGCAACCGCCTAACTACCCCCCGCCGCCCCCGGGTGACTACCCAACCGCCTAACTACCCCCCGCCGCCCCCGGGTGACTACCCGCCGCCAGGTCCCGGTTACCCGCCACCTGGGCCGGGTTACCCGCCGCCCGGGCAACCGGCCGCCGGAACCAACACCCTGGCCATCGCGTCGTTGGTGTCCTCGCTGTTGGGCTGGCTGTGCGGCATCGGACCGATCCTGGGGCTGATCTTCGGCTTCATCGCGCTGAACCAGATCAAGAAGACCGGGGAGGGCGGCCGCGGCCTGGCGCTCGCCGGCATCATCATCGGTGCGATCGCCATCGTCCTGGGCATCATCTACGGGATCATCGTGGGCATCGCAGCCGTGAACCAGCCTCAGGTGCAGACGAGTTCAAGTGCACCGCCCGCGGTGGTGCTCACCGTCGACCAGCCGGTTGCGGCCGCGTTCGCGGCGTAACCGCCTGTCGCTCTACCTATTTCGGCCGGCCTGGGCGCCAGTTTGTCGCCCAGGCGCCGGATTTTGCGCGGGGCCGCGACCGTCGTGTCGTGGCCCCGTTCGGCAATTGGCATCGGCGGCTTACGTCATGCACACGTTGGAGAACAGCAGGACCGGCCAGGAAACGATCGAGCCGAGGAACGACACGACCAGGTCTGCGCCGTGCATTCCACGCAGATGGTCGGAGTGGGTCGACGACCAAATCAACCCGGCGATGCCATACGGAATGCCCAGTAGCACCCCCAGGGCTATCCACTCGGCCACTGTCATCTCGTAGTTCAGAAACTGCCGCAGCTTGGTGATCAAGTACCGCACCCCCTTTTCAACCGGTACGTTTCGAAAATGACCTTCATCCGGCGAATGCTTGCGCATCCAGTGTCGGTCCAAGCGCTCATCGAGTTCACGCTATGGCTCACATTGCCCTACCTCGCCTTTGGATTCTTCTGGACCGTCGTGCACCCTGACAAGGTCAGCGAACTGGAAGCCCAATGGAAAGCGGTGCTGCCCTCGGGCGGGGAAATCGCGTTCGGCGAGGCGACGGTGTTGTGGCCCGTGGTCCTGCTGCTGCCGAGCACCTGCGGGGCGCCGGGACAGTAGCGCGTCAGCGCGCTAGCCGCAGCGCCGCGTCGACGGCCAGCGTGGGTACGTCGAACGTCTTCGAGCGCAAGTCGTGGCGGGCACCGGTGATTTCGACGACCTCGGTGGGTGCCGCGATCAACGCCACTGCCTCGCGCAGTTCGTCGATGGTGCCGAACGGGTCCGAGGTGCCATGGGTGAACACGGTGGGCACGGCGATATCGGGCAGGTGTTCGGTGCGGCGGCGTTCCGGCTTGCCAGGCGGGTGCACCGGATAGGAGAACAGCGTCAACACGTCCACGGTGGCTTCGCCGGCGGCGATCGCCATCGATGTCTGGCGGCCGCCGTATGAATGCCCGCCGGCGATCAGCGGGCCGTCGGCGAGCTTGCGGCACACGGCGATTGCCCCGGCGATCCCGGCGCGATCGGCGGCGGCCGAGCCGGACGGCGGGCCTTTCGGCCGACGCCGTCGGTAGGGCAGGTTGTAGCGCACGGCCAACCAGCCGCGCCGCGCCCATTCATCGCAAATCCGTTGCAGCAGTTCGGAATCCCGATCACCGCCGGCACCATGCGTGAGCACCACCACGCCTTGCGGTGTGCCCGCGGGCTCGTGCGCGACGCCGGCGATCTCCTCGAGATTCATGCCAACCGGAATAGCGGGGAGACGGGGCCGTGCCCGCCGCCGAGCGGGTAGGCGGCGCGCAGGCATTCGGTGACCCAGCGCTTCGCGAAGCCGACGGCGTCGGGCACGGTGAATCCGTGTGCCAGGGCGCACGCGACCGCGGCGGCCAGGGTGTCGCCACCGCCGTGGTCGTTGCCGGTGTCGATCCGTTCGGCGTCGAACTCGTGGAATTCGGCGCCTTCAGAGGGGCCGTAGAGCAGGTCGCAGCTGCGTTCCGACGAGCGCAGGTGCCCGCCCTTGACCAGCACCCACCGCGGGCCCCGCGCGTGCAGGGCCTTGGCGGCCGCGCGCTGCGACTCGGCGTCGGTCACCTCGATGTCGACCAGCAGTCGCACCTCGTCGAGGTTCGGCGTCACCAGCGTGGCCAATGGGAACAGTTGGCCGCGAAGCGAATCCAGGGCCGCCGGTGCCATCAGCGCGTCGCCGTGCATCGATGCCGCCACCGGGTCGACGACGAGCGGGACCGTCAACCCGAGCCGGCGCCAGGTGCTGGCCACGGTGTCGATGATGCGCGGCGAGGCCAGCATCCCGGTCTTGGCGGCCTGCACGCCGATGTCGGTGACCACGGCATCGATCTGCCCGGCCACGACGTCATCGGGGATCTCGTGAAAGCCCTTGACGCCCAACGTGTTCTGCACGGTGACCGCGGTGACCGCGACGCACGCGTGCACGCCCAGCAGCGCGATCGTGCGCATATCGGCTTCGATGCCCGCGCCGCCGCCGGAGTCGGATCCGGCGATGGTCAACACCCGCCGCGGGGTGGTGCCCGGCGGGGGCAGCGGCAGATAGTTCACTGCGTGATCGGCAGATACACCCGGTTGCCGTGCTCGGCGAACTCGCGGGACTTCTCCTCCATGCCGCTGTTCAGCATGGCCTCGATGTCCTCTTCGGTCTCCAGGCCGTGCTTGGCGGCGTAGTCGCGGACATCCTGCGTGATGCGCATCGAGCAGAACTTCGGCCCGCACATCGAGCAGAAGTGCGCGGCCTTGGCGGGTGCGGCGGGCAGCGTCTCGTCGTGGTACTCCCGCGCGGTGTCCGGATCCAGCGACAGCGCGAACTGGTCGTTCCAGCGGAACTCGAAACGTGCCGTGGACAAGGCATTGTCGCGATCCTGCGCATGCGGGTGCCCCTTCGCCAAATCGCCCGCGTGGGCGGCGATCTTGTAGGCGATCACCCCGTCCTTGACGTCCTTGCGATCCGGCAGTCCGAGGTGTTCCTTCGGGGTGACGTAGCAGAGCATCGCGGTGCCGGCCTGGGCGATGATGGCCGCGCCGATCGCGGAGGTGATGTGGTCGTAGGCCGGGGCGATGTCGGTGGTCAGCGGCCCCAGCGTGTAGAACGGGGCCTCCTCGCACAGCTCCTCTTCCAACCGCACGTTCTCGACGATCTTGTGCATCGGGACGTGCCCGGGGCCTTCGATCATCACCTGCACGCCATGGGATTTCGCGATCTTGGTCAGTTCGCCCAGGGTGCGTAATTCGGCGAACTGCGCGGCGTCGTTGGCGTCGGCGATGGATCCCGGCCGCAGCCCGTCGCCGAGCGAGAAGGTGACGTCGTACTGGGCGAAGATCTCGCAAAGCTCGTCGAAGTTGGTGTACAGGAACGACTCTCGGTGGTGCGCCAGGCACCAGGCCGCCATGATCGACCCGCCGCGGGACACGATGCCGGTGACGCGCTTGGCGGTCAGCGGCACGTAGCGCAGCAGCACGCCGGCGTGCACCGTCATGTAGTCCACGCCCTGCTCACACTGCTCGATCACGGTGTCGCGGTAGAGCTCCCAGGTCAGCTCGGTCGGGTCGCCGTTGGTTTTTTCCAGCGCCTGGTAGATCGGCACGGTGCCGACCGGCACCGGCGAGTTGCGCAGGATCCACTCGCGGGTCTCGTGGATGTTCTTGCCAGTGGACAGGTCCATGATGGTGTCGGCGCCCCAGCGGGTGGCCCAGACCATCTTGTCGACCTCCTCGGCGATCGACGACGTGACCGCCGAGTTGCCGATGTTCGCGTTCACCTTGGTCGCGAAGGCCTTCCCGATGATCATCGGCTCGATCTCGGGGTGGTTGTGGTTGGCAGGGATCACCGCGCGACCGCGCGCGACCTCGTCGCGCACCAGCTCGGCGGGCATGCCCTCGCGGGCGGCGATGAACGCCATCTCGGCGCTGATCTCGCCGGCGCGGGCCCGCTGTAACTGGGTACCGCGATCGCGGACCAACCCGGCGCGCGCCGGCAAGCCGGCCGCGAGGTCGATCGTCGCATCGGAGTCGGTGTAGGGACCCGAGGTGTCGTAAAGGTCGAAGTCCTCGCCGTTGGTCAGGTGCACCCTGCGCAGCGGCACCCGCAGGGCGGTTCCATCCGGAGCCGCGATTTCGCGGTAGGCCTTACTGCTGCCCCAGATGGGTCCGGTGGTAACGGATGGTTCGACGGTGACAGTCATCTTTCATCTCCCTACGCCGGCATTACCCGGTCAGGTTCTTACGGTCGACGGCTCCGAGCCGTCCTCTCAGCGCATATGGATTGCGCTCCCGCGTTTGGTGGATGGTCCGCACGCGACGTTACCCCCACGAGGGACCATTCGTGCCAGACGGTCGCGCGGCCGTTGTCCAGATAACGAAAACTTGACCGATCCGCAACGCCCCGCCCGCTAGATCTCTTCCATCGCCTCGCCAAGCTCCTCGAGGAGCTTGTTGTGGTGATTGCTGGCCAGCACGTGCCCGGCGGCAATGACCAGCGCGACGGGCCAATCGATGAGTTCGAGGGCGGCCAAGGCCGCCAAGCCGCCGTAATAGGCCAGCTGTTCGGGGCGCGGAATCTCGGTTTGACCGACTATCGGCAGGTTCAGGATGAACGTTTCGCCCTCGCGGACCTTCTCTACGGCGTCCGCCTGCGACGTTGTTCGGCGAGTTTTCTTTTCCGCCATCATTTGCCTTTCAGTAACTTTAGGTTTCCCGTCGCGCCGGGTGATGCCGTCAACGTCGGAATTATGTCGACGACCGATAACCTGGCCGATCCGATAGTTTCCTCGTTTGTATCCATCCTGTGCGTGCCCCTAAACGAACTTTATGCGCTGCTGTGGCGGGTGGGGGTCGTCGAGATCCGGCACGACGACCAGCCCCGCGGCCGCGCCTCGCGCCTGGTTGCCCGGGTTGCGCCCGGTCCGCGGCGTCCGGTCTGTCCGGACCCGTCAGCACACGGTTCACACCGTCCGCGGCCCCAATCGCCGCAGCGCCCGCACCGGGCCTACCGCCAAGCGGCTGGCTGACCACCGAAAACACGCAGGTCCCCGCCGGGGACCTGGTTAGTTGGTGCTGCGCAGCTCGGCGGTGCCGGCCCGACGACCGGTGGCCTTCTTGGCCGTCGACTTCGCGGGCGTCTTACGCGGAGCGGACTTCTTCGCCGAGTTTTCCGAGGCGGGCTCGGTCGGCACCGGCTTGAGGTTCGCCTTCGCCCGCGGTTCGGGTTTCTGGCTCAGCCTGCGCAGCAGCAGCGCGCTGCCGCCGACCGCCAGCAGCAACGGCCATTCGACCAGCCCGGCAACACCGAGGGCGCCGATCGCCAATGCGGCGGCGGGCGTCGAGTGGCTGCCCGAACTGATTCCGCGCTTGATGCCCTCGGCCGCTCCGGTGACCCCGCCGACGACCCCGTTGACCGCTGCTCCGCCCACAGCGCCGGCGGCGGCCGTGGTTGCGTCGGCCGCACGGTTGACCGTCTTCCCCACGTTGCGGATTGCCCCTCCGACGACACTCATGATGACTCCTGGACTTCGTCGCTCGTCGCAAATCGCGTGTCAACATGTATACCCGTTGAACGCAAAGTTAACGGCTATGACGCAAATTGATCACACATCTAACAGGGGAAAATGCTGCCACGTTGTAATCGCATAGACAACGTGGAGTCGCCCTGGAATTTAGCCGCTTTCGGTTTGCTCACATCGACCAAAACCGGCGCGTGATCGCTGGGCGCCTTGCCTTTGCGCTCGTCGCGGACGATCTGCGCGCCGGTCACCCGTCCGGCCAGCCCCGGCGACGCGAGGATGAAGTCGATCCGCATGCCCTGCCGCTTGGGGAACCGCAACTGGGTGTAGTCCCAGTAGGTGTAGACGCCCGGCCCCGGCGTGAAAGGCCTTACCACGTCGGTGAATTGGGCGTCGACAATCGCGTTGAACGCCCGCCGTTCCGGCTCGGAGACGTGCGTGGCACCGGCAAAGAACTCGGTGTCCCACACGTCGTCGTCGGTGGGGGCGATGTTCCAGTCGCCGACCAACGCGATCGGTGAGGCGGGGTCGTCCCGCAGCCAGCCGGACGCCGTATCACGCAGCGCGGCAAGCCAATCCAGCTTGTAGGTGTAATGCGGATCGGCCAGGGTGCGGCCGTTGGGTACGTACAGGCTCCACACCCGGACGCCGGCACAGGTGGCCCCGATGGCGCGGGCTTCCGCGGTGGCGGCCACCTCCGGCTTGCTGCTCCAGCTGGGCTGGCCGTCGAATCCGATCTGCACGTCCTCGATGCCGACGCGGGAGGCGATCGCCACGCCGTTCCACTGATTGAAGCCGACGTGGGCCACCTCGTAGCCCAGCTCGAAAAACGGCAGGGTCGGGAATTGGCTGTCGGAGCACTTGGTCTCCTGCATGGCCAGCACGTCGACGTCGCCGCGGGCGAGCCAGTCGACAACGCGGTCCACGCGGGTGCGAATCGAATTCACATTCCAGGTTGCTAGCCGCAAGCTCCCGTCGGGCATGGCTAGACGGTATCCCAGCCGCCGGGCCGCGCCGTGACGTAGCGGCGACGATGGTGCAGCCGGAAACCCAGCGACTCGGCCAGGCTCACACCGGCGGTGTCGTCGTCGACGACTTCCAGGTAAGCGCGGGTCGCGCCGCACCGCGCACCCCAGGCCAACAGGGCCTCACTCGGAACCGAAAGTCCCACCCACCGAGTGCCGTCCGGCGCGTCGGCGACCGTCGCACCTGCGGGCGGATCCTGCGGCTCCTGGGTCGAGGAGGCGGCAACGTCGCGCACCAGCACGCGCTCGGTGCGTTCGCTCACCAGGGCCGGCGGCAGTGCGAGCAGGCGGTCGGGAACGGCGAGCCGGGGCGTCAGCCCGCGGCGCTCGTACCAGTCGACGATCCCGGGCAGCGCCGTGAGCCGGGCCGAAAGATCCAGTGGGATAGCCGAATTCACCGACAGGGCGGGGCCGGGGTCGGCGCGCAGCAGCCAGCCGTCCAGCCAGGTCAGTTCGGCCGCGGGCCGGGCCGCGGCGACCGCGTGTTCGAGCGCCCGGATCGCCGAGGTGCGCACCGGTGCGTCGGTCAGCGACCGCAGCGCCACCACATCGGCGGGCGCGAACTCGACGACGGCGCCTGTCTTGGTCCGCACCCGGACCATCGGATCGATCGCGAGCAGGTGCCCGACCGCGTCGGTGAGCGGCGGGTCCGATCCGGCGGGCCGCCGGTAGCGAACCGTGACCCGGGTGCCGAGGTTCGGCCACGAGAGCATCAGTGGCCGAACGGGTCCGGTTCCTCGCCCGGCATCCACGACAGCCCGGGGACTCCCCAGCCGTGGGACTTGACGGCGCGTTTCGCCGCGCGGGCATGCCGGCCGATGAGGGTGTCCACGTACAGGAACCCGTCGAGGTGCCCGGTCTCGTGCTGCAGCATCCGGGCGAACAGGTCACTGCCCTCGATGGTGACCGGATTGCCGTCGGCGTCCAAGCCGGTGACCCGGGCCCACTTCGCCCGGCCGGTGGGGAACGACTCGCCCGGAACCGACAGGCAACCCTCGTCGTCGTCGCCAGGGTCGGGCATGGTCTCGGGGATCTCGGAGGTTTCCAGGATCGGGTTGATCACTACCCCGCGGCGCCGCTGGGTCTGGCCGCGGTCGTCGGCGCAGTCATAGACGAACAGCCGCAGCCCGTGCCCGATCTGGTTGGCGGCCAGCCCGACGCCGTGGGCGGCGTCCATCGTGTCGTACATGGTGGCGATCAGGGCGGGCAGATCCGCGGGCAGCGAACCGTCGGCGGCGACGGCCACCGGCGTTGTCGGGGTGTGCAAGACCGGATCTCCGACGATGCGAATTGGTACGACTGCCATGGTCGGCTAGCTTAGGCGCGCGGGCGATGCGGCCTGCGCGGCGGCGGGCAATCGAAGTCAATCGGCCGACTCGCGGGTCTGGATGAGCGCTTGAGGGTTCGCGACGTGTTTCAATATTCGCCGAAACATGCCCCTATATAAGTCAAGTCATTCGAGCAACACGGAATTTGCCGGAAGGGTCCAGGGGAAGCGATATGGACAGCGCCATGGCGCGGGCTAATCAATCGGGGGACGAGTCTGATATCGCCGACGGCCTGACCCGCCGCGAGCATGACATCCTGGCGTTCGAACGCCAGTGGTGGAAATTCGCCGGTGTCAAGGAAGACGCGATCAAAGAGCTCTTCTCGATGTCGGCCACCCGCTACTACCAAGTGCTCAACGCCCTGGTTGACCGGCCCGAGGCACTGGCAGCCGATCCGATGCTGGTGAAGCGGTTGCGGCGGCTGCGCGCCAGCCGGCAAAAGGCCCGGGCGGCGCGGCGCCTCGGCTTCGAGGTGACCTGACTCGCTACAGTAGGGCTCGATGAAAGAGCGTGTCCCCGACTCCACGGGACTTCCCCTGCGGGCCATGGTGATGGTGCTGTTGTTCCTCGGCGTCATCTTCCTGCTGCTGGGATGGCAGGCCCTGGGCTCGTCCGGGAACTCCGATGACGACACCGCGTCGCCGGTCTCCAGCACCAGCAGCGCCGCCAGTTCGTCGTCGTCGACTTCGACCAGCGCCAAGCCCGCGGCGAATGCGGCCGACGTGCACGTGTACAACATCTCCGGCAAGGAAGGCGTCGCCGGGCACGCGGCGGACCAACTGAAGGCCGCCGGCTTCAAGGTCGTCGACGTCGGGAACCTCTCGATACCCGATGTGCCGACCACGACCGTCTACTTCACCGACGCCGACGGCGAGCACGCCACCGCCGACGCGGTGGGCAAAAACTTGGGCGCGCCCGTCGAACAGCGAACTGCCGCATTGTCCGGCCAGCCGCCCGGCGTCATCGTCTTGGTCGCGGGCTGACTTGAGGTCGTGAGCCGGGATAGGCTCTCGTTATGCCAATGCCCGCCGGTCGTCGCGATGCCGTTGCCGCCACCACGTCCGCACTGTCTGTTTCGTTGTTAGCCGCGAGCGTCGCGCTGCTAAGCGCCTGCTCGTCGCCGCAACACGCGTCGTCGGTTCCGGGCACCACGCCGCCGGTCTGGACGGGATCGTCCGCGCCGGCGGGTGCGGCGGGTGCCGCGGGTGCGGAGACCCCGCAGGCCGGCGCGCGGAGCGTGACGACCCACCTGCGGGCGCCGGACGGCACCCAGGTGGCGACGGCCAAGTTCGACTTCAGCAACGGATACGCCACCATCACGATCGCCACGACCGGCGTCGGCCAGATCGCGCCGGGGTTCCACGGCGTGCACATCCACAAGGTCGGTAAGTGCGAAGCAAATTCGGTCGGTCCCACCGGCGGTGCGCCCGGCGACTTCCTGTCGGCCGGCGGTCACTTCCAGGCGCCCGGCCACTCCGCCGATCCCGCCAGTGGCGACCTCACCTCGCTTCAGGTGCGCCGCGACGGCGTCGGGACGCTGGTGACCACCACCGACGCCTTCGCCCTGGACGACCTGATGTCGGGTGAAAAGACCGCCATCATCATCCACGCCGGGGCCGACAACTTCGGCAACATTCCTGCGGAGCGCTACACCCAGACCAACGGCACACCGGGGCCCGATGCCACGACGATGAGCACCGGTGACTCCGGCAAGCGGGTAGCGTGCGGTGTCATTGGTGCCGGCTAGCCGTCCCGTCACGCACATCGAATTCGCCCGGTCACCGCGGCCGACCCTCGGCGTCGAGTGGGAGTTCGCTCTCGTCGACGCGCAGACCCGGGACCTGAGCAACGAGGCCACCGCCGTCATCGCCGAGATCGGCGAAAACCCGCGCGTGCACAAGGAATTGCTGCGCAACACCGTCGAGGTGGTCAGCGGCGTCGCCGATTGCACGGGGCAGGCGATCGAGGATCTGCGTGAGACGCTGGGCCCCGCGCGCCGCATCGTGCGGGCCCGCGGCATGGAGCTGTTCAGTGCCGGGACACACCCGTTCGCACAGTGGACCACCGCGAAGCTCACCGACGCGCCGCGGTACGCCGAGCTGATCAAACGCACGCAGTGGTGGGGCAGGCAGATGCTGATCTGGGGCGTGCACGTGCACGTCGGCATCTCGTCGGCGCACAAGGTGATGCCGATCATGACCTCGCTGCTGCAGTACTACCCGCACCTGCTGGCGCTGTCGGCGTCCTCGCCGTGGTGGGTCGGCGAAGACACCGGATACGCGAGCAACCGGGCGATGATGTTTCAGCAGTTGCCGACCGCCGGGCTGCCGTTCCAGTTTCAGACCTGGTCTGAGTTCGAGGGCTTCGTCTACGACCAGAAGAAGACCGGCATCATCGACCACATGAACGAAATCCGTTGGGACATCCGGCCTTCGCCGCACCTTGGCACGCTCGAGGTGCGGGTCTGCGACGGGGTGACCAACCTGCGCGAGCTCGGCGCGCTGGTCGCGCTGACGCACTGCCTGATCGTCGACCTGGACCGCCGGCTGGAAGCCGACGAGTCGCTGCCGATCATGCCGCCCTGGCATGTGCAGGAAAACAAGTGGCGCGCGGCGCGTTACGGCCTGGACGCGGTGATCATCCAGGACGCCGACAGCAACGAGCGGCTGGTCACCGACGACCTCGTCGATCTGCTGAACCGCCTGGAGCCGGTCGCCAAGTCGTTGCGCTGCTCGGACGAGCTGGCCGCCGTGGCCGACATCTGGCGTGGCGGCGCGTCGTATCAGCGGCAGCGGCGGGTTGCCGAGGAGCACGATGGCGATCTGCGCGCGGTGGTGGACGCGCTGGTGGGCGAGCTCGAGATCTGATGATCGAACTCGAACCCCTTGAGCTGGCGATGTTTCCGCTGGAGGTGGCCCTGCTGCCGGACCAGGATCTGCCGTTGCGCATCTTCGAGCCGCGTTATGTCGCATTGGTGCGGCACTGCGTCGACGAAGGCGATCCCTTCGGCGTGGTGCTGATCTCCCGGGGCCGCGAGGTCGGCGGCGGCGATTCCCGTTGCGATGTCGGCGTGTTGTCCCGGATCACCGAATGCATCGAGGTCGGCGCGGACCGCTACTCGCTGGCCTGCCGGACCGGCGAGCGAATTCGGGTGTGCGAGTGGCTGTCCGACGATCCCTACCCGAGGGCGTCGGTGCGGCTGTGGCCCGACGAGCCCGGCGACCCGGTGACGCCGGCGCAGCTGCGCGGCGTCGAGGACAAGGTGATCGCGTTGTTCGAACGGATCGCGGAGGCGCGCGAGGCCCAGTTGCCGGACCGCGACGTGCTGCTGGGCTACGGCGAGACCGGCGCCGAGGATGCCGGGCAGCGGTTGTTCACGTTGGCATCCCGTATCCCGCTGGGGGCGGCCGACAAGTACAGCGTGCTCGCGGCGCCGTCGGCGGCCGCCCGACTGGCCGTGCTCGACGAGGCGGTGGTGGCGGTCGCCGAGATGCTCGAATTCCAGCTGTCGACTAGAGGACCCGACGAATAAGTGAAAGTACATCTGCAGATTGACGGGTCGCCGACGGCGGCCGCCGCCAGCGCGGCCGAGATCGCCGCGACCGGCGCCGACGGGGTGTTCACGTTCGAGGGCCAGCACGACGTGTTCTTCCCGCTGATCCTCGCGGCCGGCACCACCGATGCGGACCTGATGACGAACGTGGCGATCGCCCCGCCGCGCAGCCCACTGCACCTGGCGCACACCGCCTATGACTTGCAGGCCTACAGCGGCGGCCGGTTTCGCCTCGGGCTCGGTTCGCAGATCAAGGTGCACATCGAAAAGCGCTACGGCAGTAAATGGGAACGCCCGGCGGCGCGGATGGCCGAGGCCGTCGCCGCGATCAAGGCGATCTTCGCGGCCTGGGAAGGCCAGTCGCGCCTGGACTTTCGGGGTGAGTTCTACACGCACACCATCATGGCGCCCAACTTCAATCCAGGCCCCAACCCGTTCGGCCCGCCGCCGGTGCTGCTGGGCGCGCTGGGACCGGTCATGACGCGCACCGCGGCCGAAGTCGCCGACGGGCTACTGGTGATGCCGTTCAACAGCGCCCGCCACTTCGCCGAGCGCACGCTGCCGGCGATCGACGAGGGCTTGCGCCGTTCGCAGCGAACGGCTTCCGGTTTCGAGATCATCGTGCAGGCCATGGTCGCCGTCGGGCGCGACGAGGCCAACCTGGCGGCCGCGGTCAACGGGGTGGCCTCGCTGATCGCGTTCTACGGCTCAACCCCGGCGTATCTGCCCGTCCTCGAGGTCGAGGGGTGGGCGGACATCCAGCCCGAGCTCAATGCGCTGTCCAAGCAGGGCCGCTTCGCCGAGATGCGGGCGCTGATCACCGAGGAGATGGTGGCCCGCATCGGGATCATGGGCACGCCCGAGCAATGCGCGCAGCAGATTGCCGAGCGGTTCGGCGAGCACGCGGGCGAGGTGTGTTGCTATTTCCCGGGTTACACGCCGCGCAGCGCCGACATCACCGACCTGATCAGCGCGCTGCACCGGACCCCGGCCCTGCGATGAGCCCCGACGTGCTGGTCGAGGTGAGCGCCGGCGTCGCGGTGCTCACGCTGAATCGGCCCGAGCACCTCAACGCCTACACCGCCGAGATGGGCGCGCTGCTCAGTCGCGCGTACCGGAACTGCGACGAGGACGACGACGTCCGCGCGATCGTGCTAACCGGTGCGGGCCGGGCGTTTTGCGCGGGGGCGGACTTCTCCGACGGCGCAACGCCGTTCGACGCGCCCGGCGACGACGGCGCGTTCTCCGCGTCGCCGATCGACCCGGCGGCCTTCGAGTTGTGCAAGCCGGTGATCGCCGCGCTCAACGGTCACGCCGTGGGCATCGGGCTGACGATCGCGCTGCAGGCCGATATTCGCGTCGTCGCCGACGACGCGAAATACGGGGTGGTGCAGGTGCGCCGGGGCGTGATCGGTGACTGCATGTCGCACTGGACGTTGACGCACCTGACCAATCTCGGGGTGGCCGCCGAGGTGCTGCTGACCGGCCGGACGTTCACCGGTAGTGAGGCCGCCGCGCTGGGGATCGCGAACCGGGCGATGCCCGCCGACCAGGTGCTCGAGCACGCGCTGGAGATGGCCCGCGACATCGCCGTCAACGTCGCACCGATGTCGGCCGCGTTGTCCAAACGGCTGTTGTGGGACAGCGCGATTCACAACTACAGCCCGCGGCAGGTCGCCTCGCTGGAAACGCAACTGCACCGCCGGGTGATGGGCACCCCCGACGCCGCCGAGGGCGTGGCCGCCTTCTTCGACAAGCGGCCGCCGCGGTTCAGCGCGAGCGTGTCGAGCGAGTGGACGGCCCTGCCGGCGGACTAGTCAGCTGCCACAGAGCGTTTCGGAGAGAGCCCAGAAATCGACGGCCCGTTGCTCATCGCACGCGTGCGGGGCGACGGCGTCGCTGACCCTGCAGTCTTCGAGGTACAGCCCGCCCCGGCCCTCCAGCTCGGGGCTTACTGCGGCCCAGACCTGAGTGGCCGCACCCTGGTCCGGCATCAGGAGGTCGAGGTGGCCGTCGCTCTGCCCGCCGTGCGCCGCGCTGTTGGCGGCGACGAGCTTGCGGAGGTTGGAGAAATCCTCGCGGGACATGTAGCGCGCCAGCGACGTGGCCACCGTGCCGGGATGAACGGCGAACGCGCGGACTCCCTCGCCGCGCAGGCGGCGGTCGGCTTCCTTGGCGTGCAGGATGTTCGCCGTCTTGGACGCGCCGTAGGCGACGAACTTGTCGTATTCGCGCCGCTCCCAATTGGGATCGTCGAAATCGACGTCGCCCATGATGTGTCCTCCGGAAGACAGGACGACCAGCCGGGCGCCCTGTGCGGCCGCCAGCTGGCGGGTCAGCAGCCGGGTGAGTTCGAAGTGACCGAAATGGTTTGTCCCGATTTGGTTTTCGAACCCATCGGCGGTGCGCTCGAATGGCGTGAACATGACGCCCGCGTTGTTCATCAAGACGTGGATCACGGGCGCGATGTCGGCGATCGCCACGGCCGCCGCGCGCACGCTGGACAGCGAGGTGAGGTCGAGAACCACCTTGGAGGTACGCGCGCCGGGCACCTCGTCGGCTATCCACTGGGCCACTTCGGCCGTCGCTTCGTGGTTGCGTGCGGCGAGCACCACGTGCGCGCCCGTGGCCGCCAACGCGCGCGCCGACTGTCGGCCGAGCCCGGCTGAGGCACCGGTGATCACACAAACCTTGCCGGACAGGTCGATTCCCTCGACGATCTCGCACGCGGTGCGGCGTTCGGTCATGCGGCCAGAGTGTAAGCCGTCAGGACACGCCGACGGGAACTTTGGCGGGAGCGGGTTCGGCGAGGTTGATTCGCTTGGCGATCGACAACCCGGCGACCAACGCGCCGATGAAGTACAGCGCCGCCGCGACGTGGAGCAACCGAGCGAAGCTGTCGTTTGTCAGCGTGCCTGCGGCGATCAGCCCGACGCAGGCAACCGAACTCAGTGCCGATGTCCTGCCCACCGCGTTCTGCAGGGCCGCCGCCACCCCGCTGCGGGCCGGGTCGACGGACGACAGGCTCACCGCGGCCAGCGGCGTCAGCGTCAGCACCGAACCGATGGCCACCACGATCGTCCCGGGCAGCAGATGGGTGACGATGTTGAACCCGTGCCCGGGGCGGATGAGCAGCAGGCCCAGGCCGGCCAGCAGCGGGCCCGTCGTCAAAAAGACCCGCGGCCCAACCCGTGCGGCCAGGCGACCCACCCGCTTGGCGAACAGAAACGACATGACCGGTGTGGGCAGCGTCGCCAAACCTGCGACGGTCGCGCAATATCCGGCGACCTCTTGGGTGTAGAGGGAGACCGCCAGGGCGCCCATCGTGATGGCGCCGTAGACGAACGCGGTGGTGACGTTCGCTCCCGCGAAGTTGCGGCTGGCGAAAAGACGCAGCGGCACCAAGGGGTTCGGGGCCCGGCGCTGCCACGCCGCGAACGCCACGAGCGCGCCGACGCCCAAGCACAGCGACACCGCGACACGGGGATCGGACCAGCCGTGCTCGCGCGATTCGATGAGGGCGTAGACGGTGGCGGCCAGGCCCGCCGCCGACAGGACGGCCCCGGCGACGTCGAGGCGGACGCGTTGGGTGGGTCGCGGCGTGGGGCTCAGCCAGAACGTCAGCGCGAAACCGATGACCATCGGGACCGCCGATAGGGCATAGATCCAGCGCCAACTCAGGAAGTCCACCGCCAACCCGCCCAGCAGCGGGCCAACCGCAAACGCGGTGCCGGTCCACGCGGTCCACGATCCGATGGCCGCCGGACGGTCGGCGCGGTCGAACGTCGAGTTGATCAGCGCCAGGGAGCCGGGCACCAGGAACGCCGCACCGAGGCCCTGGATGACGCGCCCGGCGATCAGCACGACCGGCGAGGGCGCGCCGGCCGCCAGCACCGAACCGGTCCCGAAGGCCACCAGCCCGAACCGGATGACGGGCACCCGCCCGAACAGGTCGGACAGGGAACCGCCGGGCAGGATCGTGGCCGCCTGCGCCAGCAGGTAGCCGTCGACGATCCATTGCTGTAGGCACAGGCCGCCGCCGAGCTCACGCGCCGTGGCAGGCAGCGCCAGATTCACCACGGTGGTGTCGAGGAAGGCGACCATGAGACCATGGTGGCCACCAGCATCACCCGGTTCGCGGGTGCGACGTCGCGCAGCCTGTCGAGTAGTCGAGATGGGGGCGCGGGCGCGGTAGCAACGTTCGCGCGAGCGGGCTGTAGCGCGATCATGTTGGTCTTACGGCGCGGCCGTCGTCGTCGTTCATCTGATTCCTCCTCGACGGCCGCGAATCACGGTGATTCGCCAACCCTCTCGGGAAGATGTATACGGCGGGGTTACACGCGGACTGGGAATCAGCCGTGGTGGGCGTGTGCCTGTCGCGGAGCGTTCGCGGCGCGCTCGATCAGTCGCGGCGCGATGACCCGATGCATGGGACCGACGACGGCCCAGACGATCGGGGCCGCGACCTTGCGGTGATAGTGCACGCGGGTGGTGAGTGTGGCACGCCGGCCGTCCTCGCGCCGCAGCGTCAGCTCGCCGCGCATCAGCGGCCCGGTTGTCGCCAGCCGGATTTCGTCGGCATCCGAACGCGCTATCCGCCAGCCGATCAGGTGATCGGGCGAGGAAGGCGGGCCCAGGCGAAAACCCAACACGTGGCGGTGAATCCACAACACGACACCTCCGCCGCGTTCGTGCCCCAGCGCGTCACGGAACATCTGCTCCGCGGGCCGCGCGTCACCGGGCGGGATCGGGGCCTCGAAGACATCGGTGTAGTCGGACGCGGCCGCGCCGGATTGCTCGGTAAGTACAGCCGCCGCAATGCGTTTCAGCGTCCAGCGCGTCACCGCCGCATGGCCGCCGGTGCCGATGACGAGGCTGCGATAGATCCTTCCGTGCGGGCCGGGGAAGGCCGCCCACGTGGTGGCGCGCACCCGGGTGCGGCCTTCCGATTCCTCGTCCAGCTCGAACACCCATCGATAGACGGCAAACGGGTGGCGGCCCCTCAGCGCGAACCGCTGCGGCGGACGGGCTTCGTCGAGGACGAAACCGGTTGGCACGGTGGCCGGGTCGCCCGGGTCGCGACACATGACTCTCAGCAGCGCCGACCACGTGTCTGCGCGATTCGCTTCGACGGTTATGGCATGCTCATCGATATAGGGTAATCGTTCCATATAGAAGGAATATACTAGATCATGGCCCCTCCGCGGAAGCATGGAACCGATGTGATCCTCGACGCCGCCCGCACGCTGGTGCTCGAGGGCGGGCCCCGCGCGGCCAGCGTCGCGGCGATCGCGAAGTCAAGCGGTGCGCCCGCGGGCACGCTGTATCACCGGTTCGGCAATCGCGACGGCATCCTGACCGCCGCGTGGCTGCGCGCGCTGGAGCGCTTCCAGTCCCGGGCGATGGCGGCCTCGGAGCCCGGCACTGCCGATACGCCGCTGGACACCGCGGTCGCGATGGCGGTATCCGCGATCGGCTTCGCGCGTGAACTCCCCGACGATGCCCGGCTGCTGCTGACCATCCGCCCCGGCGACCTGCTCGACGACGAGCCCGACGCGCAATTCCAGGAGACGGTGGCCGCGATGAACGCGCCCCTGACCCAGCGGGTCGGCACCCTCGCCCGAAAATTGTATGGGCACAAGGATTCCCGATCGGTCGACGCCGTCTCGCGCGCGGTCGCCGACCTGCCGTATGCCGTCGTGCGGCGCCACGCCTACGCCGAGCCGATGCCGTCGTGGCTGGAGGCCGATGTCGCGGCGTCGGTGCGGGCGGTGCTAGAGGGCTTTGGCAAACGCGCGTAAAGATTCCACCTGCGTGGGATCCAGCGACGGACGCACGGCCTTCCGGGCCGCCGCGAGGTCGGCGGCGGTGACGTCGGCGGCGTCGATGGAACGCCGCATCGCGGTCAGCGCGGCCTCGCGCAGCAGCGCCACACAGTCGGCCGCGCTGTAGCCGTCGAGCTCGGCGGCGACCGCGTCCAGGTCGACGTCGGCGGCCAGGGGTACGGATTTGCCCGCGGTGCGCAGGATTTCGCGGCGAGCCGCGGCGTCGGGCGGTTCGACGAAGACCAGCCGCTCCAGCCGGCCCGGGCGCAGTAGCGCGGGGTCGATCAGATCGGGCCGGTTGGTGGCGCCCAGCACCACGACGTCGCGCAGCGGGTCGATGCCGTCGAGCTCGGTGAGCAGCGCGGCCACCACCCGATCGGTCACGCCGGAGTCGAAGCTCTGTCCGCGCCGCGGCGCCAGCGCGTCCACCTCGTCGAGGAACACCAGCGAGGGCGCTGAATCCCTTGCCCGCCGGAATAATTCGCGGACCGCCTTCTCCGAGGAGCCCACCCACTTGTCCATCAGCTCGGAGCCTTTGACGGCGTGCACGGACAGCTGGCCGGTGCTGGCCAGCGCGCGAACCACAAAGGTCTTGCCGCAGCCGGGCGGCCCGTATAGCAGCACCCCGCGCGGCGGATCGACGCCCAACCGGGCGAACGTGTCGGGATGCTGCAGCGGCCACAACACCGCCTCGGTCAGCGCCTGCTTGGCCTCGGCCATGTCCCCGACGTCGTCGAGCGTCACGTTGCCGACCGTCAGCTCCTCGCTGGCCGAGCGCGACAGCGGCCGGATGACGCTGAGCGCACCGACCATATCGTCCTGGTTGAGCTTCGGCGCCCCGCCGTCGGCGCTGGCCCGCGATGCCGCCCGCAGCGCCGCTTCGCGCACCAGCGCGGCGAGATCGGCAGCGACGAAACCCGGTGTGCGGCTGCCTATTTCGTCGAGATCCAGCGTGTTGGTGGGCACCGACTTGAGCAGCGTCTCCAGCAGGGCCTTGCGGGTGGCGGCGTCGGGCAGCGGCAGGCCCAGTTCGCGGTCGCAGAGCTCGGGGGCGCGCAGCCGCGGATCGAGCTGATCGGGGCGCGCGGAGGTGACGATCAGGGCCACGCCGTCGGTGGCCACGGCGGTGCGCAGTTCGGCGAGGATCAGCGCGGCCACCGGCTCGGCGGCGGCCGGCAGCAGCGCGTCGGCGTCGGTGATCAGCAGCACGCCACCGCCGCCGCGAATCGCCGTCACCGCGGCGGCCACCGCCTTGATCCGGTCGTCGGCGGCCAGCGCGCCGATCTCCGGGCCGTCCAGTTCCACCAGCCTGCGACCGGCGCACACCGCGCGCACCATCGTCGTCTTGCCCACTCCGGCCGGACCCGACACCACCACGCCCAGGTTCGCTTCTGCTCCAAGGGTTTTCAGCAGGTGCGGCTCGTCGATGGCGAGCTTGAGCCATTCGGTCAGCTTGGCGGCCTGGGCCTGCGAGCCCCTGAGCTGATCGACGGAGATCGCGGGTTTGACGATCTCGGCCCGCTCCCGCGGGCGGGCCTCAGCGCTAACGGGAACCCCGGCGCCCCAGCCGACTTGAGAGTTGGGCTGCACGCTGACCGGCCCCTCAGGGTCGACCCCTGTCACCGTCAGCAGCTCCGAGGTCCAGCTGATGCCGACGGCGGCGGCCAGCGCCCGGCTGGCGGCCGACGTCGAGGTGCCCGGGCCCAGGTCGCGGGGCAGCAGCGACACCGCGTCGCCGACGGTCATCACCTTGCCCAACAACGCCTGTCGCAGGGTGGCCGCCGCGATCGACTGGCTGGTCAGCGACGAGCCGCTCAGCGTCACCGACCGCGCGCCGTACACGGTGACGGTGCCGACGATCACCTCGCTGCCCTCGCGCAACCCGGCGTTGGACAGCGTCACGTCGTCGAGCAGCACGGTGCTCACCGGCGAATCCGGGTCAGCCAGGCCGGCCACCGCCGCGGTACTCCGCGAGCCGGTCAGCGACACCGCGTCCCACTCACGGATGCCAAGGGCCGCAACGGCATTCGGGTGCATCCGGACGACTCCGCGACGGGAGTCGACGGCCGAGGTGTTCAGCCGCGCCGTCAGCGTGAGCTGTCGTGTCACGGAAGACGGCCGCCCGGCTTACGCAGCCCCAGGCGGGTCATCGATCGTCCGCGCGGCTTGCCCAGCCCCAGCCGCGGTATCGGCCGGCGACTCGGCTGTTCCCGCCGGCTCGCGCGCCGCACGGCGCGCCGTTGCTCGCGATTTTCGTCCCACACCTCGGGGTGCGCGGCCAGCCAGCGCTGGTTGCGGATCGCGAACGGGATGTGGCACACGTAGGCGATGATGATCACCCAGATCAAGACGTAGGGCGCCAAAACCGCTGCCGCCGCGCAGATCGCCAGGATCGCCAACAGCGGGGCGGCCCAGGTCGGCGGCACCGCCGCCGCGTGCATCTTGCGCATCGGGATCTTGCTGATCATCAGCATCGAGGTCCCGGTGATCCAGATGCACAGGAATACCGGCGACGTCCACCAGCCGTCACCGAACTGCAGCTTGAGCCCGACCAGGCCGATCATCGAGATCGCGCCCGCCGGCGCGGGCATCCCGACGAAGAACTCGTGCGCATAGGCGGGCTGGGTGCCGTCGTCCTGCAGCGCGTTGAACCTCGCGAGCCGCAACACCACGCACACCGCGTACAGCAGCACCGCCACCCACCCGGTCGGCGACGTCGAGAACAGCGTCACGTAGAGCACGATCGCGGGTGTCACGCCGAAGTTCACCGCGTCGGCCAGTGAGTCGATCTCCGCGCCCATGCGCGACTGGGCGTCCAGGATGCGGGCCACCCGGCCGTCCAGGCCGTCCAGGATCGCCGCGGCGGCGATCAGCGCCATCGCCGCCTTCGGCTGATGCTCGAGCGCGAACTTGATGGACGTCAGCCCGGCGCAGATCGACAGCACCGTCATGGCGCTGGGCAGGATTTGCAGGTTCACCGGTCGCCTGCTGCGCAGCCTGCTGCTCACGGCAGTTCGGCCAATATCGTCTCGCCGCCGACCGCGCGCTGGCCCACCCTGACGACGGGTTCGCTGCCCGGCGGCAGGTAGGTATCCAGCCGCGAGCCGAACCGGATCAGGCCGTAGGTCTCGCCGATCGACAGTTTGTCGCCGACGTGCGCGTCGCACACGATGCGGCGCGCCACCAGGCCGGCGATCTGCACGGCGATCACGTCGGCGCCGTCCGGCGTCCGGATGCGCAGGCTGGTGCGCTCGTTTTCGCTGCTCGCCGCGGGAAGGTCGGCCGACCCGAAGCGACCCGGCCGGTGCTCGACGGCGATCACCTCGCCGCTGACCGGGGCGCGCTGCACGTGGGCGTCCAGGATCGACAGGAAGATGCTGACCCGCGGCCGGGGCGCGTCGCCCAGGCCGAGCTCGGCGGGCGGCGCCGCGGAGTCGATCACGCAGATCTCGCCGTCGGCAGGCGCGACGACGGCTCCGGCCCGGGTGGGGGGCACCCGCGGGGGATGACGGAAGAAGGCCGCGCTGGCGCCGGCGGCGAACAGGCCCGTCCGGCGCAACCAGCGCACATTGCGCCCGGCCAGCGCGACGGCCAGGCCTGCGGAGATGAATGGAACGCCGGCGGAGTGCACGGGCGGTACGGCTGAGCGCACCAACTCCACGACGTGCTTGAGGTCGAACGAGGGGTCCTCGGCCGTCTGGCCGATGGTGCGGGGGCGTCGGGCCACTCGGTCATCTTACGAAGAGAAGGCGCATCAGGGGTTGGTCCGGGCCCGGCTGGACGCAACTGCACGGTCTGGGGTGCTCGGCGACCGGCTGCGTCGCGCCAAGATGCCGCCGACGACTTTGCGCTGGGACTAGCGCAGATCCCAGACCTGCAGCTCGGTGCCGGCGGCCACCTCGACGATGTCTTCCGGGATGTCCAGCAGCGCGTTCGCCGACGCGAGCCAGCGCAGATGGTGCGACGCGGGCGGGCCGTAGCTGGTGACGGTGTCGGCGTCCAGGATCGCGCGGCGGAATTGGCGTTTGCCGCGCGGCGAGGTCAGCGACTCGGCCAGGACGGCGGTCCGCCGGGGCCGCTCGGGATCACCGAAACCCATCGCCGCGCGCAGGGCGGGCCGCAGGAACACCTCGAAGGACACCAGCGAGCTGACCGGGTTGCCGGGCAGGGTGACGATCGTCGCCCCGCCCACCCGGCCGACGCCCTGCGGCATGCCCGGCTGCATCGCCACCTTGACGAACTCCACGCCCGCCTCGCCGTCGCGGCCGAATACGTCCTTGACGACCTCGTAGGCGCCGGCGCTGACCCCGCCGCTGGTGATGATCACGTCGCAGCCGGCGGCGTGCTGGTCGAGGATCGAACTGAACTGCGCCACATCGTCTTCGGCCGTCGCGACGGCGATCACGTCGGCTCCCGCCTCGCGGACGGCCCCGGCCAGCATCACCGAGTTGGACTCGTAGATCTGCCCCGGCTGCAACGGCGTTCCCGGCGTCACGAGCTCGGTGCCGGTCGAAATCACCAGCACCCGCTGCCGCGGGATCACCGGCAGCCCGGCCAACCCCAGCGCGGCGGCCAAACCGAGGATCGCCGGCGTCACCACCTGCCCGGCGCGCAGGACGGTGGTCCCGAGCGCGACGTCTTCGCCGGCCCGCCGGATGTGCTTGCCGGGCGGCGAGCCCTGCTGAATGGTCACCGAATCCTCGCCGCCGTCGGTGTTCTCGACCGGCACGATCGTCGTCGCCCCGGCCGGCACCGGCGCGCCCGTCATGATGCGGTGTGCGGTGCCCGGGTCCAGCACCAGCAGGTCGGTGCGGCCGGCCGGGATGTCCTCGGCGACCGGCAGCACCACCGGGCGTTCGGGCGTGGCGTCGCCGACGTCGTCGGCGCGCACGGCGTACCCGTCCATCGCCGAGTTGTCGAAGACCGGTAGCGCCAGCTGCGCGACCACATCGTCGGCCAGGACCAGGCCCTGGGCTTCGGGCAGTGTGACCGTGACCGCCGAGCGGGCACGGATCATCTCGGCTACGACACGCTGATGTTCATCGACTGACCGCACCCGGCCATTATCGGCCCGTCAAACTCCGAACCGGACGCCGGTGAGTTCTTCGGAGACGGTCCACAGCCGCCGCTGCAGGTCCTCGTCGTGCGACTGCGCGCTGGACCGCACCAGCTTGGGGTGGCCGCGCTGTTCCATGAATCCGTCCGGGCCGTAGTACTGCCCGCCCTCGACGGCCGGATCGGTGGCGGCGCGCAGCGTGGGCAGCGCGCCCATGGCCGCGCTTTGGAACAGCACCGGCCCCAGCAGGGTGGCGACGGGTCTGACGATCGCCGGCAGGTTGCGCATCAGCTCGGTGTTGGAGCCGCCGGGGTGCGCGGCGGCGGCGATGGTGCTCGCGTCGGCGGCGGCCAGGCGGCGCTGCAGCTCGTAGGTGAACAGCAGATTGGCCAGCTTGGATTGCCCGTAGGCGGCCGCCCGGTCGTAGCGGCGCTCCCACTGCAGATCGTCGAAGTGGATCCCGGCCCGCATCCGGTGGCCCAGGCTGCTCACCGTCACCACCCGGGAACCGCGCACCGGCAGCAGCCGGTCGAGCAGCAGGCCGGTCAGCGCGAAGTGGCCCAAATGGTTTGTGCCGAACTGCAATTCGAAGCCATCGGCGGTGACCTGCTTGGGTGTGAGCATCACCCCGGCGTTGTTGATCAGCAAGTCGATGCCCGAGTAGGCGTTGCGCAGCGCGTCGGCCGCTGCGCGCACCGAGTCGAGCGAGGTCAGGTCGAGGGCCTGCAGGGTGACATGCACTTCTCGGGCCCCGTGGCCCGCGGCGGCCACGATCCGCGACAGAGCCTCGTTGCCCTTCTCGAGGTTGCGCACCGCCAGCACGACGTGCGCGCCGCTGTAGGCGAGCACCGCGGCCGTGTGGTACCCGATGCCGGTGTTGGCGCCCGTGATGACGACGACGCGGCCGCTCTGGTCGGGCACGTCGATCTGCGACCAGGTGCGATTCTGTTGCTCGGTTGCGGCCATGGCCGCCAACATACTCAGGGTCCCCGATCGGCGTTGCCCGACGTAGAGTCGAGAACGTGATTACCGGAATGGCCCACATCGGGGTGTGCGTCCCGGATTGTGAAGCCGCGGTGGCGTTCTACCGCGACGTGTTAGGCCTGCGTGTGCTCTCGCCGCCGTACGTGATGGCCGGTAATGCCATTCGCAACGACATGGGTGAGCTGGTGTCCGACCCGACGATGAAGGCGGCGATCGTCGGATTCGACGACGGCAGCGACCGCGTCCTCGAGGTGATCGAATACCTCAACGTCGACGGCGCGAACGAGCGGGCCGCAGCCGCGCTGACCGACCATGGCCTCTCCCACGTCGGGCTGATTTGTGAGGACCTCGACGCCACTCGGGCCGAGCTGGAAGGCAAGGGCGTCGAGTTCCTGGTCAGCGGAATCGCGGACGTCGCGAAGGTGCGCACCACGTGGTTCGTCGATCCGTGGGGCGTGGTGTTCATCCTGGTCGAGAAGTCCAGGCCCGAGCGACCCTACTTCTCGCAATGGGGCTGAAGCCGAGCGTCGCGGTCATCGGCGCCGGCGCCGGGGGCATCGCGATGGGAATTCAGCTCGCCCAGGGCGGCTACGACTTCACCATCTTCGACCGCGCCGACGGCTTCGGTGGCACGTGGCGGCACAACACCTTCCCGGGTGCGGCCTGCGATGTCCCGTCGCACTTGTACTCGTATTCCTTTGCGCTCAACCCGCGATGGAGCAAGACCTATGCCAACCAGCCCGAGATCCTGGCCTACTTGGAAAAGGTGGCCGCCGACCACGGGCTGGGCGAGCGGCTGCGTCCGCACACCGCGGTCGACACGCTGCGATGGTCGGACACCCGCCGGCGCTGGACGCTGATCACGGCGGACGGTGACGAGCACGAGTTCGACGCCGTGGTCAGCGCCGTCGGGATGCTCGACGTACCGCATGTCCCGGATATCCCAGGCGCACAACGGTTTCGGGGCCGACGCTTTCATTCGGCGCAATGGGATCACAGCAAGACCACCGCGGGGGATCGCGTCGCGTCCATCGGCACGGGCGCCAGCGCCATCCAGTACGTACCCGCGATCGCCCCGGAAACGGCACACCTCACCGTGTTTCAGCGGACCCCGATCTGGATCTCGCCGCGGTTCGACTTCCCGTTCACGCCCGAGCAGCACGCGGAGTTCGAACGCCACCCCGCGGCCGCGCAGAAGCTGCGCGACGAGGCCTTCGACGCCTACGAGTCGTCCAGTTTCGACGTCGACGCCGAGCAGACCCGCGAGGCGACCGAACTCGCCCGCAGCTACCTGATGCGCAAGGTGACCGACCCCGAGCTGCGCGCCAAGCTGACGCCGGACTACCCGGTCGGGTGCAAGCGGCCGCTGATGTCGCGCGAGTGGTATCCCACCTTCGCGCTGCCCAACGTCAGCCTGGAAACCAGCGCCATCGCCGAGTTGACCGAACGCGGGGTGCGCACGGCCGACGGCGTCGAACACCGCGTCGACACGATCATCTACGGCACCGGGTTCAAGGCCGCCGACTACCTGGCGAGCATCGACGTGTATGGCAGCGGCGGCCGCCACCTGCGCGACGACTGGTCCGACGGTGCCGAGGCATACCTCGGCACGCTGGTCGCCGGCTACCCGAATTTCTTTACGCTTTACGGCCCCAACACCAATGGGGTCAACTCGATCATCTACATCCACGAGGCGCAGACGACGTTCGTCCGCCACCTCCTGGACGTGATGGGGCAGCGCGGCGCGCGCGCCATCGAGGTCACCCGGGACGCGCAGCGCCGGTACAACGACGAGATCCAAGCCGACATGGCGAACAAGGTGTGGCTCGCGTGCACCAACTACTTCCGCCATCCCAGCGGCAAGGTCGTCACCCAATTGCCCTACAGCGGAGCGACATTCTTCGAGCGCACCCGCACGATGGTCGACGGTGACTACGAACTGAACTGACCGCGCAGCCAGGCGATGATCGTCGGGACCACCTCCGGGGCCTTGCTCATCGCGCAGTGGCCGGTACCCTCGATCATGCGGACTTCGGTCTTCGGGCGACCCTCGAAGACCAGGGTGTCCGATTGCGGGACGAAGTAATCGTCGGCGCCGTTGACCACCAGCATCGGCGAATTCGTCTGCTGTGCAAGTAGTTCCGTCCAAATTAGCTGTCCCATGCCGGCGCTGAGCTCGTCGAGCGTGGGGGAGTGGTCCCAGTGCATGGCGTTGCCCAGGATGTCGTGCATGCCGTAGGGCAGGCGGGTCAGGTTCTGAGCTCCGAACGCCTCGTTGACCGGGCCGCCGAGATCGACTGCGGCGTCCACGATTCCGGCCAGCCCGGACATCGCGGCGAAGTTGCCGCCGAACGAGGCGCCGAAGTGGGCGACCCGGCCGTCGCCGAGCGAGCGTGCGTAGTCCGCGATTCCGCGGACGACCTCGTCGGCATAATTGTTCAGCGGGACCGCCGTCTCCCCGGTGCCGGGGTGGTCGAAGGCCAGGGTGGTGACGCCGGCGCCCCCGGTGAACCCGACCCACCACGGGTCGATGTCCATCTTCCAGGTGTCCACCCCGCCGCTGGCGATCAGCACCGGCCGGGCCGCATGATTGTCGTCGGCGGAGTAGAGGTGGACCGGCACGTCGACGGTGCCGCCGCGGTAGGGCACCGTGATGATGCGGCGCTCGAAGGCCACCGGAAAGTCCTTGGCCGCCAACTCGAATTGCTCGAGCTGGTTTTGCAATGCCCGTTCCCGGGCCGGATCGGTCAGGCAGGGGAATTTGGCGCAGCCGTAGACCATCGAGGCCAGGTAGTGGTCGCCGCGGTCGGCGTATTCGGTTGCCAGCCTTGACCATTCGTAGGACCAGCCGCCGGGGGCGTCGGCCCACATGTCGGTCACCGCGGCCCGGACGCGCTCGATGTCGTCAAGTGGGATGCCGAACTTGGCGAACTGATCCGTGCGGTCGACGAACATGTCCGCGGTGTCGATGTCGTAGGTGTACATGGTGTCAGCTCCTGATCCCCTCACCCGCAACGTTTTCACGGGCCGTTGAAACTAGTTTCACGGTACGTTGAAGAAAGTCTCAACGCAAGAGGAAATTCACGCTACGATGAAACTCATGCCGAAGAAGTCGTCAACTCCCGGGCCGCGAGACGAACGGGGCGTGCTGGCGGCGCGCATCGTGGCGGCCGCCCGCGAGGAGTTCGCCGAACACGGCTGGGCGGGCACCACCATCCGGGCGGTGGCCCGCGCTGCCGACGTCGACCCGGCACTGGTGTACCACTACTTCGGTTCCAAGGGGGGCCTGCTGGACGCGGCGACGAACCCGCCGCAGCGGTGGCTGGAAAACGTCGCCAAGGTGTGGACGACGCCGGTCGATCAGCTCGGCACGGCGGTGCTGACGCTGATGCTCGCCAGCTGGGCCGACGCGGAAGTCGGGCCGACGCTGCATGCGATCCTGCAGACCGCCGCACACGAGGCCGCCACCCGGGAGAAGCTCCGGCGCGTGGTCGAGGGCAGCCTGATGGGGGTGTCGCAGCTGGGCGCCGACGAACGGGATCGCCTGGTCCGCAGCGGGCTGATCGCGTCGCAGACAATCGGCTTCGCGCTGATGCGCTATGTCTGGAAGATCGAGCCCATCGCGTCGATGACCGACGACGAGGCGATCGCCGCGATCGCCCCCAATCTGCAGCGCTACGTCGGCGGTCAGATCCAGTAGTTGTCGTGTCGGACGAACCATTCCCGCCGTTCGTCATCGGTCATGTCGGCCAGCGCCGCGAAGCCCTCGAAGTAGCTCTCCCGCGGTGCGCCCGGGGCGAACAGCATCAGGATCGACGCCGGCTCGTCGGCCTCGTTGCGGAAACCGTGGATCCCGCCGGGCGGGACGTAGAGGAAGTCGCCCTGATTCCCATCGACCCAGTCGGTGCCGTCGTAGAGCTTCATCGTCCCGGACAGCACGAAGAACGCCTCGGACATCGCGCGGTGAAAGTGGGCCGGCGGCCCGCCGCCGGCGGGGCCGATGTCGACGCGGTACAGGCCGTAGTCGCCGTCGGTGGCCTGCTGGTTGGCCAGGTAGTGGTACCGGACGCCGTTGGACTCGTAGTCGGGCGGTTCGCCGGCGCGCTTGAGCCAGGCGCTGACCTCCGGCTCGGCCTTGGTGTAGCGGGGCGGCGGATACGGCGGCACGACGAGCGACATGTTTTCCAGCCTGCCAGTTAGCATCGCGAGAGTGGAGGTCTTCGAAAAGGGGCCGGAAGACGCACGCGTGGAACGGCTCCTCGACGCCCAGGACAAGGCGGCCCAACTGTTCGAGGAGATCGAGCGGCGCGCGATGATCCGCCCGGGCGTGGGGGAGAAGGCGTTATCCGACGAGATCCGCGACCTGGCCGCCGACCTGCTCGGCGTGACGTGGCACTGGCACCGGCGGATCGTGCGAGCCGGCGAAAACACGTTGCTGCCCTTCAAGGAACACCCGCCGGACCGGGTGATCGCCGCCGACGACATCGCCTTCCTGGACCTGGGCCCGATCTTCGAGGAATGGGAGGCCGACTTCGGGCGCACGTTCGTGCTGGGTGACGACCCGGCGAAAGAGGCTGTCCGCGAAGCGCTTCCGCGGGTCTGGCAGGCCGGCCGCGACTATTTCCGTCAGCATCCGGACGTCACGGGCGCCGAGTTGTACGACCACGTCGTCGGTTTGGGCCGCGCCGAGGGCTTCGACTGGGGCAGCCCTATCGCCGGGCATCTGGTCGGCGAGTTCCCGCACAAGAAGATCGTCGGCGACGGCGCCCAGTGGTACATCACGCCCGGGTCGGATAAACCCATGCGGCGCAACGACGGTCGCGGGCGGCCGTGCCACTGGATCCTCGAGGTCCATCTGGTCGACCGCCCGCGCGCGTTCGGTGGTTTCTACGAGCAGCTGCTCGACCTGTCCTAATCGATGGAGTACGTCACGCCGGTGAGCTCCTCGGAGACCGTCCACAGCCGGCGCTGCTTGTCGGCGTCGTGCGACTTCGCGCTGGACCCCACGACCTTGGGGTGGCCCTGGGTTTCGGCGAATCCGTCCGGCCCGTAGTACTGCCCGCCGAGCACGCCCGGATCGGTGGCGGCGCGCAATTGCGGCAGCGCGCCTGCGGCCGGGTTCTGGGCGACCAGCGGTGCGAGCCGCTCGAAGGCGAAGTTCAGCCAGGTGGGCATGTTGCGCATCAACTCCGTGTCCGACATGCCGGGGTGCGCGGCCGCGGCGATCGTCGTGCCGTGCGCGGCGAGCCGGCGCTGCAGTTCGTAGGTGAACAGCAGGTTGGACAGCTTGGCCTGCCCGTACGCGGCGACCCGGTTGTAGCGGCGCTCCCACTGCAGGTCGTCGAAGTGGATGTCGGCCAGGATGCGGTGGCCGACGCTGCTGACCGTGACGACCCGGGAGCCGGCGACCGGCAGCAGCCGATCCAGCAGGAGGCCGGTGAAGGCGAAGTGGCCCAGGTGGTTGGTACCGAACTGCAGCTCGAAGCCGTCCTTGGTGGTCCCCTTCGGCGTGTACATCACCCCGGCGTTGTTGATCAGCAGGTCGATGCGGTCGTAGCTGGAGCGCAGCTGCTCGGCCGCGGCGCGCACCGAGTCCAGCGACGTCAGGTCGAGCTCCTGCAGCGCGACGTCGGCCTGGGGGCTGTTGGCCGTGATCCGCGCTACGGCGTCCTTGCCCTTGTCGAGATTGCGCACCGCGAGCACGACGTGGGCGCCATGCTCGGCCAATGCCAGGGCGGTCTCGTAGCCGAGGCCGGTGTTGGCGCCGGTGATGACGGCGACGCGGCCCGACTGGTCGGGAATGTCCGCTGCGGTCCACTTGGCCATGGGGGTGCTCCTAAGCTTGTAGAGTAAACGGGGCGAGTGCTCCGGTTGATTGTCCACTATACGGAACGTACGCCCCGCTTTGTCAATTGAAAAGTAGGTGAAATGGCGGAATCGGCCCGGCCGTTGCGTGCCGACGCGGCGCGCAACCGTGCGCGCGTCCTGGACGTCGCCTACGAAACTTTCGCGGCCGAGGGCCTGTCGGTGCCGATCGACGAGATCGCGCGGCGCGCCGGGGTCGGCGCCGGGACTATCTACCGGCACTTCCCGACCAAGGAGGCGCTGTTCGCCGCGGTCATCGACGACCGGATGCAGCACCTGGTCAACGACGGTTATGCCGTGCTGAAATCGGGCGAACCTGGCGAGGCGCTCTTCAGCTATCTGCGCTCGCTGGTGTTGCAGTGGGGCGCGCGGGATCGCGGCCTGGTCGACGCGCTGGCCGGGCTCGGCATCGACATCGACGCCGTCGCACCCGAGGCCGAGGAGGCATTCCTGGCGATGCTCGGCGACCTGCTGACCGCGGCGCAGCAGGCGGGTACCGCGCGGCGCGACATCGGCGTGCGCGAAGTCAAGGCGATCCTGGTCGGATGCCAAGCGATGGAGGCGTACAACTCGGCGCTGGCCGAGCGGGTAACCGATGTCGTCGTCGACGGTTTACGAGCGGCCCGTTAGCGCCGGGGTCTTCTTGCACTCGGCATAGGCGAGTGCTAAGAATGACCTTGGCACTCGCGACTCGTGAGTGCTAGGTCGGGACGGTGAGACCAAGCCCTTAGACAGCTGTGGTCGTCCGTCGCGGGCACTGCGCCCGGCCAGAACTTGTCATCCCCAATCCGGAGGAATCACTTCGCAATGGCCAAGACAATTGCGTATGACGAAGAGGCCCGTCGCGGCCTCGAGCGGGGCCTCAATGCCCTCGCCGATGCGGTAAAGGTGACGCTGGGCCCCAAGGGCCGCAACGTCGTCCTGGAGAGGAAGTGGGGTGCCCCCACGATCACCAACGATGGTGTGTCCATCGCCAAGGAGATCGACCTGGAGGACCCGTACGAGAAGATCGGCGCCGAGCTGGTCAAGGAAGTCGCCAAGAAGACCGACGACGTCGCCGGTGACGGCACGACGACGGCCACGGTGCTGGCCCAGGCGCTCGTCAAGGAGGGCCTGCGCAACGTCGCCGCCGGCGCCAACCCGCTGGCTCTCAAGCGCGGCATCGAGAAGGCCGTCGAGAAGATCACCGAGACGCTGCTGAAGTCGGCCAAGGACGTCGAGACCAAGGAGCAGATCGCTGCGACCGCGGGCATCTCGGCTGGCGACCAGTCGATCGGCGACCTGATCGCCGAGGCCATGGACAAGGTCGGCAACGAGGGCGTCATCACCGTCGAGGAGTCCAACACCTTCGGCCTGCAGCTCGAGCTCACCGAGGGCATGCGGTTCGACAAGGGCTACATCTCGGGCTACTTCGTCACCGACGCCGAGCGTCAGGAAGCGATCCTGGAGGACCCCTACATCCTGCTGGTCAGCTCCAAGGTGTCGACGGTCAAGGACCTGCTGCCGCTGCTGGAGAAGGTCATTCAGGGCGGCAAGCCGCTGCTGATCATCGCCGAGGACGTCGAGGGCGAGGCGCTGTCCACCCTGGTCGTGAACAAGATCCGTGGCACCTTCAAGTCGGTGGCCGTCAAGGCTCCCGGCTTCGGTGACCGCCGCAAGGCGATGCTGCAGGACATGGCCATCCTCACCGGTGGTCAGGTCGTCAGCGAAGAGGTCGGCCTCTCCCTGGAGACCGCCGACGTCGCGCTGCTCGGTAAGGCCCGCAAGGTCGTGATCACCAAGGACGAGACCACCATCATCGAGGGCTCCGGTGACTCCGACGCCATCGCCGGCCGGGTGGCCCAGATCCGCGCCGAGATCGAGAACAGCGACTCCGACTACGACCGCGAGAAGCTGCAGGAGCGCCTGGCCAAGCTGGCCGGCGGTGTTGCGGTGATCAAGGCCGGAGCTGCCACCGAGGTGGAGCTCAAGGAGCGCAAGCACCGTATCGAGGACGCGGTGCGCAACGCCAAGGCCGCCGTCGAAGAGGGCATCGTCGCCGGTGGTGGCGTGGCCCTGCTGCAGGCCGCACCGGCGCTGGACAAGCTGAAGCTGTCCGGTGACGAGGCGACCGGTGCCAACATCGTCCGCGTGGCGCTGTCGGCTCCGCTGAAGCAGATCGCCTTCAACTCCGGGCTGGAGCCCGGCGTTGTGGCCGAGAAGGTCACCAACTCGCCCGCTGGCACCGGCCTGAACGCCGCCACCAACGAGTACGAGGACCTGCTCAAGGCCGGCGTCGCCGACCCGGTCAAGGTAACCCGTTCGGCGCTGCAGAACGCGGCGTCCATCGCGGGGCTGTTCCTGACCACCGAGGCCGTCGTTGCCGACAAGCCGGAGAAGGCCGCCGCTCCCGTCGGCGACCCGACCGGTGGCATGGGCGGTATGGACTTCTAAGTCCAAGCTTTACGAAGAAGCCCGGTTCCCTTGTGGGGCCGGGCTTCTTCGTGTCTCGGGGCGTGCAGCCTGGGCGACGAGCGTGCGGCCCGGGCGTTGCGTGTGCAGCCCTGGCGGAGCGTGTGAGCTCAGGGCGGGATTTCGGCGATTTTCCCGCCGTGGCTGCACTGCCAAAGCCGTCGTTGCACTGCCGACGCCGTGTTGCACTTCGCTGTGTCTCGGGCTTTTCCGCATTTTTGGGTAACTGATGTACTGAAGGTTCGAGCAGTCGGGTACGAAGGGACCACGCAATGAGCAACTCGTTATGGCGCACAGTTTTCGGAGTGATCCCCGTCGGGGTTCTGTGCGTCATGATCGCGCCAACCGCGGGTGCCGCGCCCGACCCCTGCTCGGCAAGCGGGGTCGCCGCCACCGCCAGCGTGGTCCTGAACTCGGCGAGCGGATACCTCGACGGGCATCCCGATGCCAACAACGTGCTGACTACCGCGGTCAACCAATCGCCCGATGACGCAAAGGCGGCCGTCCGTGGTTATTTCCTCGGCCATCCCGGTGAGGCGTTGGAGTTGAAGGGCATCGCGCAGCCGCTGCTGGACCTGCGCAGCCGATGCAACACATCCGTGTCGCCGGACCAGTTGGCGGCCTTGTTCGATGCGCTGTCCGGCTAGGCGGGGGGCCGCGGGCGGCGGGTAGGTTCGACCCGTGGCCCTTCCGACTCCCTCACCCACCAGCACCGCCGTCGTGACCGGCGCATCGTCGGGCATCGGCGCCGACATCGCCCGCGAGTTGGCCGACCGCGGCCACGGCGTCACGCTCGTCGCCCGCCGCGAAGACCGGCTGCGCGAGCTGGCCGACGAACTCAGCGGCCGGGTTCGCGTCGAGGTGATCGGCTGCGACGTCGCGGACGCCGCCGCGCGCGCCGGCCTGCTCGACGAGGTCGAGCGGCGCGGCCTGACCACCGAGATCCTGGTCAACAACGCCGGCATAGGCACCATCGGGTCGGTGGCGAAAACGCCGGTCGACGCCGAGCTCGCCCAGGTGCGGGTCAACGTCGAGGCCGTCATCGACCTGACCACCCGCGCGGTCCAGCAGATGGTGCCGCGCGGTCGCGGGGCCATCCTCAACGTCGGGTCCACCGCGGGCTATCACCCCTTCCCGGGGCAGGTCGGCTACGCCGCCACCAAGGCGTTCGTCATCAACTACACCCAGGGGCTGCGCGGCGAACTCGCCGGCACCGGCGTCACCCTCGCGCTGTTGAACCCGGGGCCGGTGCGCACCGAGTTCCTGGCCACCGCGGGCATGGATGCGCGGGCCTTCGCCGCCGCGTTCCCGAAGTTTTTGTGGAAGCCGTCGCGCGAGGTGGCGCGCGCCGGGGTCGACGCCCTCGACGGCGACCGCGGGGCGGTGACCCCCGGGCTGCCAAGCCAAATCAGCGCCCGCCTGTTCCAGTTCATGCCGCGACGGCTGCTGCTGCCGCTACTGAAAAACCAGCATCCGGGTCTCAAAAGGGACCGGTCAGCCAGCTAGGGGCCAGGGCCGCATCCACCCCTCCACCGGCAGCGCGAGCGCGTTGCACAGCGTGCAGATCGTCCGGTACCAGCCGACGGCGGTCAGCAATTCGATCCGCTGCTCGTCGTCCAGGTCGCGGCCCAGCGCCGCCCACGTCGCCTCTGACCACGAGCCGGTGCGCTCGAGCTCGTCGACCGCCTCGATCAGCGTGCGCTCGGCAGAGCTCCAGCGCGGGTCGGCGGCGCTGCCGGTCACCAGCGCGTCGCATTCTTCGTCGCTGACGCCCGCGATCGGACCCCAGAACGCGGCTTGCCCGCCCCACTCGTATCGGCAGCCGACCAGCGCGCAGATACGAAGGATCGCGATCGTGCGCGTCCTGCCCGGCAAAAGCGCTGCGACGTAAAGGGATTCACCGAGCTTGCGCAGCCGGCTGGCCAGCGCCGGATGGCGCTGCAGGCAGCGCACCAGCAGCAGCGGCTCGTACGTTCGGTCGGGGTGACCCCAGCTCTTGATGCCAGTGGCATCTTCTTCGCTCCAGGGCGGGGCAAGCGGTGCGACGCGGCTCACGGATGAGACTGTACGGCCCTGGCCGGATGGCGGCGACCCGCTGCGCCCGGCATGCCGCGCTTGCGATCGCCGCTAGGCGGGCAGCGAGAACACCACGCAGTCGTGCAGGCAGCCCGCCACGTTGCCGCCGGGCGACGGGGAGTCGGCGTTGCGGTGCAACAGCGCGCGGGTGGGCACGACGTGGCAGCGCGCCGTCTCGGCGTCCACCTCCGACAGCTCGGCGCGGCCGTCGACGATCAGCGAGTAGCCGCCGGGCTCGGGCGGGGGCCACAGCACGGTCACTTCGCTGCGTTGGGCGAGGTTGGTGCGGGTGCCGCCGCCGACCAGCCCGATATCCAGGAACGTGTCGCGCAGCTGCGGCTCGACCGTGACGGTGTGCACGCGGTAGTCGTCGCCGGCGGTGATCAGGTACGCGAACGGGTAGTCGGGCAGGGCCGCGGCGAGCCGCGTGAAGTCCACCCTTTTCTTCGTGCGCATGGCTTCGAGGATAGGCCCAGGCGCTGCTAGCCGGGCACCGCCGGCTGGGGGGCGCCGGCGTCGAATCCGCCGAGGTAGGTAGAGGGGTGCAGCAGGTCCGGGTGGCCGAGGCTGGGGGTGAATCCCGTGCCGGGGGTGGCCGGGTTGAGCAGGCCGTAGCCGGCGCTGGTGCCGCCGGTGACGTCGTGGGCGGAGGCCACCACGTTGGCATCGGCCGGGTTGAAGCCGCCGAAGACCGACGGCGTATTGCCCGTCGGCGGGGTGGCCCCGGGCAGCCCGGAGGTCAGCTGGCCATGGTTGAAGTCGAAGCCGAGGGTGTGCAGAACCTGCTGCCAGGGCGGCAGATGCTCGACGGCCGCGGACGCGTCGGCGTGGTAGTCGGTCATGGCCGCCACGTCGGATGCCCACATCTGTTCGTAGGCGGACTCGATGTCCATGATCGTCGGGGCGTTTTGGCCTAGGTAGTTCGTCGACGCCAGCACCTGTACCAGCCGGCGATTGGCCGACACCACGGCAGGCTGCACGGTCGCCGACTGCGCGTTGTCGAAGGCGTCCGCCATGGCCGCGGCCTGGATCGACGTGGTCTCCGCCTGGGTTGCGGCGGCGGTGAGCCAACCCGCGTATTTCGACGCGACGTCCATCATCGCCGTCGCCGCCGGGCCCTGCCACGCGCCTTTGGCCAGGTCGGCGGACACCGAAACGAAGGTCGACGCCGACGACGCCAGATTTTCGGCAAGCCCGTTCCACGCCGCAGCGGCGTCAAGCATGGGTGCCGATCCAGGACCGGCGAAAAGTAACGCCGAGTTGATTTCTGGAGGCAGCCGCGAGTAGTGCGGGCTCGTCACCGATATAACTTAACCGCGACAGGCCACCCCGCGTGGCGTTATGGCGCAGGGGCGGTCTGACGGCCCCGGACCAGCTTGCCGGGCCGCGCGTCGGTGGGCACGCCGTTTTCGGCGATCACCTCGCCGGAAACGATGGTCGCGACGTATCCATCGGCCGTTTGGTCCAGTCGCCGCCCGCCGGCGGGCAGGTCGTGGCTGATGATCGGCTTGTGCAGCCGCAGCCCCGCGTGGTCGATGACGTTCAGGTCGGCCTTGTAGCCGACGGCGATGCGGCCGCGGTCGGATAGGCCGGCGATGCGGGCCGGGACCGTGGTCAATTCGCGGACCGCCTCGGCCACCGTGAACCGCCCGTTCTTGCGGTCGCGCGCCCAGTGCGCCAGGAAGTACGTCGAGTAGCTGGCGTCACAGATCATGCCGTAGTGCGCGCCGCCGTCACCCAGGCCTAGCACCACGTCGTCGCGGTGCAACAGCTTGCCGACGGTGTCCAGCGAGTTGTCCTGCAGGTTGCTGGTGGCGACCAGCAGCATGGCCCTGCCGTCTTCGTCGAGCAGCCGATCGTAGGCCTCCTCCATGGGGTTCACGCCCTTGGCGCGGGCGCGGGCCCCGATGCTGTCGGCTGGGTCGGGCTCGTAGTTGGGGTTGTCGCCGAGCGGGAAGATCCAGTCCCACATCTGCGCGACGTACAGGATCGGGTGCCCGTGGCCGGGCTTGTCGGCCAGGATGCGGGCGCGGACGTCGGGCTTGCGCATCTCGGCGACGCGCTCGGCCAGCGGCAGGTGCGCGATCTCCTGGTAGCTGGGGTAGAGCACAAACGGGTTTGCGGTCAGCTGCAGCCCGATGATGAGCCCGATCGGGCGGGGCAGCAGCTGCGCGGTGATGTCACCGCCCGCGGCGTTGGCCTTCTCGACCATGTTGATGGCGTCCGGCCACGTCGGATCGCCGGCGTTGGCGACGACGAGGGTGAAGGTGACCGGCAGGCCGACGTCCTCGGCGACGTCGAACACCGTCTGCAGTACGGGCTGGTAGCCGCCGGACGGGATGTCGGGGACGAACTGCAGCAGGCCCCCGCCCGCGTCGACCACACCCTTGGCGATCTCCTCGATCTCCTCGCGGGCGGCGTCGTAACTCGGGATGGGAGAACCGCTTTCGGTCTTGTGGATGGTCAGCCGCGACGACGCGAAGCCCAGCGCGCCGATCTCGATCGCCTCCTTGGCCAGCGCCCGCATCTTGGCCAGGTCCTCGGCGGTGGCCGGTTCGCGGTTGGCGCCGCGCTGACCCATCACGTACACCCGCAGCGGCGAGTGCGGCAGGTAGGCCGCGACGTCGATGTCGCGCTTGCCGGCGTCGAGCGCGTCCATGTATTCGGGGAAGGTCTCCCACGTCCACGGCAGACCGTCGGTCATGACGACGCCGGGGATGTCCTCGACACCGGCCATCACGTCGACGAGGACGTCGTGGTCGTCCTTGCGGCACGGCGCGAACCCGACGCCGCAGTTGCCCACCACCACCGTCGTGACGCCGTGCGCCGACGACGGGGTCAGCCGCTCCGACCAGATGGCCTGCCCGTCGTAGTGGGTGTGCAGGTCGACGAAGCCCGGCGTGACCAGCAGCCCGGTGGCGTCGATCTCGCGCTCGGCGGTGGCGCCGTTGATCGCGCCCACCGAGGCGATGACGCCGTCACCCACCGCGACGTCGCCGACGTACGGCTCACCCCCCGAACCGTCGACAATGGTGCCATTGCGGATGATGAGGTCATAGGTCATCTAATTAATCTCCTCCTTTAACCGTTTGAGCAGGTCAAACGTGTTTAACGAGTCCGAAAGTGCTGCAAAAATGCCGCGAGCGAACTGCGGAAATGGATTGAGCTGTGTCCACTGGACACAGCATCCCGGTGTCCATCGTTTGTGCTCACAAGACAAGCGTAAACCTGGGTCATTCAGCCTTAGACTTTTCGATCGTGACGAGCTTCCTGGACGAGGCCCGGTGGAGCAATATGCGCCACTACTCCCTGTCTATGCCGCTGGTGATCGACTTCCCGGCGCGCCATCCCAAGATGGCGGAGATAGCCGAACGGGACCGCGTGATCTCCCGCTGGCGTTCCTGGATGGGTACGCCACCCGAGCTAACCGTCGTCCCGTTCAGCGCAGCAGAGAACCGTGGCCTGATGGAGCGCCAGGCGTGGGAGCCGTTCTGGACGTACTCGGCGTGTCCCGGCTGCGGGAACATCGATGCGCATTTGATCCGGCAGCCGGACGAATGCGAACCCGAATGGGCAACCGTTGTCAGACAGTGCGCGGTGTGCGCGCGGGAGGGGGTGCAAAGCTAATGAACCAGCCAACTGACCCGCAATGGTTAAGGCATCCGGCAGTTGACCTTACGGGTGACGCTGGTGGGCAGATCGCGGACTTCCTCTCCCTGGCGGGAGACATTAGCTTTGCGCGTGACTGCGCCGCCTCCTATGTCAGATGGGAACGCGGGGACGCTACAGCGGGCGGCGAGCAGGTTGACGACATGATCAAACGGGCGTTGTGGACGTCTTGCTGCATCGCTTACCGCCGCGTCTTCACCTCTGGCAAGGGATACATCCCAGGAAAGCCCCGTACGAGACCCACTGAAACCTTCGTCGCCGCGCTGAACCCTGAACAACTAGCCGCCCACGAAGAGGTGCTAGACACCGCGAATAAGCACATCGCGCACCGCGTCAGTGATCTGGAACAAATTCTGGTCCAGGTGGTTTTGCAACCGCCGCCGTTCCCGCGCGACATCGCCACTATTACGACGCAACTTCTTCACTTCATGGGCCCCACTATCGAGATGGCCGAGACATTCATCCCGGTCTGCGACCTCCTGCTCGCAGGCACCCAGCAACAGGAAGCTTCATTCAGGCAAGGTGTCCGGGAGGACCTACAACGGGACCACCTTGATGCGATGTATGAAGCTATTGCTGCACAGAACGCAGGGGAAAACAGCAGTGGCGAGTGAGATCCCGGTCGCGCTCATCAGCGGTGGCTTCGGGCTCGCACTCGGCTGGCTGACGCCGTTGGCCAAGTGGAAGGTGGCGGACGAACCAGGCCTCAAGCGCCAAGAGCGCGTGCAAAGGATTGCAAACTGGCGCCAAAACATCAGAGACTTACGTCTAGCTGAGACCCACACACTGGCACTGATCAGAGAGAACGCCGGACCGGCGGCCGCTTGGCCGGAAGTCAATCCACGAGAACATGAGTGGTACCGCGACCTGAAAAGCGATCTTTCGGACAACCAGGTTCGCAGTATTGAATATTGGCGCAGGAAACCAATCGCAACACGCGAAGGTAAGATACCGACGATCCTCGAACAGGAGGTCCGTCGCATCGAACGCGAGTGGCACCTTCGCTAAAACCTTGCTCGCACAATGTGTTTAGGAGGTTTTCGCGCTGATCGTCCTGGCACATCACGCAATCGGGATCAAGGAAATGACAGCATCCACATGGATTGCGTTGGCAGCGTTGTTCATATCAGTGGGCACCTTCATTTGGAAATTCATGGAGACCTACATCCGGTGGCCACGGCTGGGGATTTGGCTCCGCCAGTCTGTTGCCGTCCAACTCAACCTCAAGATGACCCCCAGTATTGGCAAGCCTCCTCCGGAGCCAGTCAACCCACCAGACGAACCGGCCTCGGGTCAAGCAGATCGCTTCGACATCATCGTCGTGAATAGCGGTGCAGAAGCGACAACGGTTTCCAACGTGGGGTTACGGTCCGTGGATGGATCGGTCCGGATCGATGTGTCGCTGGAACGCAACAACGGGAAAGAGATTAGGGGTCCAGACCTACCCGCGCGGGTTGAGGAGCACGGTTCGCTCACCTGGACCGTTGAACACGACCTCACGAGGCGCTTCTCACGAGGCACCAAACTCGTTGGATTTGCGCATCGTTACCGTACCTATCATTGGTGGTGTCGAAATACGATCAAGGAATATGTGACGCCGATCGAGTACACGAAGAACTAAAATTGTGCGTGAGAAATACCGGCCCCCAGAGCCTGAAGCAATCGAATTAGAGTTCTACGCCGCTGTGGTCAGCGTGCGTGACTATGAAGCCGCCCAACACCTTTGGACAGCCAGACGCGAAGCGTGGCTTTGCGGAGAACTTGAAGATCAACTCGTGGATCAAAACATCGACTTCGACCGGCGGCACCGCTCCCACGTAACAAACGCTGTGCTTTCCGCAACGGCTTTCCTTGAAGGAGTAGTCAATTCGACGTGGCAGGACGCGTACGACAGCAAGGAATCTCCTCACACCAACGGCATTCCCGGTGAGGCACTCGCCGAGATAGCTGCCTCATGGGAGGGCAACGAGAATTACTCCAAGAAGCCACTTTTGACCAGATTCAAGCAAGCGCTGAAGCTGGCCAATCGCGACCCGATGCCTGGTGACGTGACGCACGAAAGCATCAAAACACTGGTGGAGATTCGTGATTACGTCGTGCATTGCAGGCCCAGATCACGCCAGGTCAACGTCGACGACGACCTTCAACGCCGGCTGAAACCGAAAATCAAAGAAAACAAGCTGCCCATCGGTTCGCCGTGGTTCCCAAATAAGGCCCTCGGCGCCGGCGCAGCCGAATGGGCGTGCAAGTCCAGTATCGACTTTGCGCGAACATGGCATCAGCTGATCGGACTGACGCATCCCTTTGACGACTTGTACATCACCTCGACGGGCCCCTTCGAAGTCGAGTAAAAAGCATTGTCTGCTCGTTAATAGTGCACAATGCTGGTGTTGACAGAAAATTCTGCGACGCCCACCATCAGCGGCGTGGAACTCGCAATTGCGGCCCTGTACGCGATCGCCCACGACACCGACGCTCCGCCGGGCGTGCGGTTCGCGGCCGCAGTTGGACTTGACGGCCGAGAACCCACCGCAGAATGCCATAAAGCCTTCGCCGATGCTTACGCTCGTGCCCTTCACCTTGAAGAGCGGGAGCTGTAGAAACATTAGTGCCGTGGCCCCTTACTAGGGGGAAAGCCGATCTCGCAAGCTCGGTCCGCGGCGGCCAGACGGCCGGGGCATACCCCCACCCCATGCGACCGCGCATAACCCTTCACACGGGACTAGGCCATATAGTCCAGCAATATGACCGACGACCACCCCGAACTGCCCCTGGCGATGTTCCCGCCCGAGTCGTTGCGACCTGTCTATATCGAGATGATGTTCTCTCCAGACGGTAGCCATGCCACCAGAGAAAGTGACATGTTCCTGCTGGCCAAGGGAACTGGCTTTCTTTATCGTATCGCTGGTCAGATCTACCTCGTCACAGCTCGCCACAACTTCTCTGGAAGGCATTGGGAGACCAACGAGTTTCTGCGCAATAACTACCGTGTCTCACCGACACACGTCGCCGTGGGGTTCCGCGCTACGACACCAACTGCGGTGTACCAGACAGGTTTTCAGGTAGCAGTCCAGCAGTATCTGATCAACCTGATCGATGAGACGTGGACACCAATTTGGCGGGAGCATCCGCGGTTCGGACGCAGCGTAGACATCGCGGCGATTCCGTTTAATTTGCCTACTGACCAAGGTGAACTGGTCATCGATGCTTGGGACGAGGTTCCGCCAGCGCGTGAGGCGCCCAGACTATGGGTAAGTCAACAGGTTTCAGTCGTTGGGTATCCATACGGGTTGAGAGGAAGTTTTGATCTTCCACTGTGGACTGGTGGCACCATCGCTTCCGAGCCCGCTCTGCTGCATGTCTACCGCAACAACGAGTACCCGCTCTTTCTCGTGGACTGTCGGGGACGAAAAGGACATTCTGGCTCACCTGTGGTGACGGTTCGCCAGCCACTGAGTTTAACCAACGAGAACGGGAAGTTCGAGGTAGCACCTGCGCCACGTTGGCAGCTCGTCGGCGTATACACCGGCCGAGTGCCGGAAGACTATGGTGCGCGGGAAGGCTCTGCCTTCGGCGCTGCTTCTCCGCCCGCGGGGCCTGACGAGGATGACCCCGTCATCGATCACGAGACAGATATTCCGGGTGCTGACGAGGAAGTAACACGTCGACTTAGAGATCTTGCACGCCGATTCGAGAAGTTGTCGCGACAAGCAAAGCAGAGCTCGGACCTTGGATTTGTATGGCGCGTGCAAGAAGCCACCGAAATCTGCCGAAGTGGTGTCGCCGGCGAGTCAGGCCCGGTTGGGATCAATCCCGGCAACGTCGAGCCTCAAGAACCCCAAGCAACGCTAATGACCGATCCGCCCTCCCCGATCGGGTAACCCTCGGTAACTGTCTACGACTCGTCCGCGGTCGTCAGGATGCGGTAGATGGTCGCCCGGCTTACTCCCAAGGTGGCGGCGATAGTTATTGCTGATTCACCGCTGTCGTGCATCCGTTGCGCCAGAGCGGCTTTCGAGGCATCTAGTGCCTTGGGCCGCCCTACATGTTGGCCCCGCGCCTTGCGTGCCTCGCGGGCCGCTGTGCGCCGTTCGCGACCTAGTTCTAGTTCTAGTTCCGCCAGGCTGGCGAGAACACCGGCGATCATGCGGCCAGTTGCGTTTGAAGTGTCAATGCCTTCGCGCAGTGACCGCAGCACAATTCCACGCTCGCCAAGCTCTCGGATGGTGGACATGACCTCAGCGGCATTACGGCCCAGTCGGTCGACCCCGACGACCACGATGGCGTCGCCTTGGCGCGCATAGTCCAAGAGTGCAGCCAGTCCCGGCCGCTGCTCCCGCGTGGAAGTCCCCGAAAGCTTGTCGCTGTAGATGCGCCCTGGTTCGACGCCAACTGCCGCGAGCGCATCTACTTGTTGATCCAGGGATTGGTGGCCCGTCGAGACGCGGGCGTATCCGAGCTGTGTGCCTGCGAGGGCGGGGGCGGTCATGCATTCCAGTTTGTCGCAAAAGTCTTAGAACTACAAGTATTGCGACACTTGTTTTGAGGCGACTTTTGAGACACCGCGACGTGGGTTTTTAGTTCCCGCAGCGTTACCGGCCAAAGCTGTTCCAATTCTTAGTTCTGAGACATCAGCGATCTCAGTCTGAGATTCCTGGAGACCGCACCGTACTGCACTTCACGACTGAGGCTCTTGCCCCGGCGGATCATCCCCGGCAACCCGAAGTCGTTCTGAGATCGGCCATCGCGAGGCGGTCGGCCAGTAACGCTGGGCGAGGAAGGTGATGACGGGCCAACCCTCCGGCGGCACAGCGGCGATGATAATCTGAAGGTCCTGTTCCGCTTCGGAATCTTCCAGCGCGGCGTAAAGATCATGGGCCCCAAATGCTTTACGAAAATTTATGACTGGCAAAAGGTTGCCCTGTTTGCCGCGCCGCATTCGGAGCTGGTTGCACTCGTCGAGCGCCCGTAGTACGAGCGTTGTTGGCGGATAGCTCTCCGGTGCGTAGCTCTGAAGGGTGTCCAACAGAAATTGACCGATTTCGACCATCTGCCCACCGGGGCCGCGTTCATTCCACAGGTCGACGAATTGACTGAGATCTGCGGGCTGGCCAGGGATGTGCGCGCCAAACGCCCCAAAGCGAAGCAGTATCGCGCCGACGGCGTACCCGACCTCATCTGGGGTGTTCCTTGCGAACGCATCGCGCAGTCGATCTCGGACAAACAGCCTGTCACTTCTGATACCGGCCACGTCAGGGCCCGTGTGACCGGTCTCGTTGGTGGCTGCCGCGAGCTTCATTGCGAGGGATTTCGGGTCTGTGGGCAGCGGACCGCTCAGAACCCGCAATACCACCTCAATCAGGCGGCGGCGATCGTTGGGCCGGTTGGCTGCTAGACCGTCATCCAGTAGGTCTGCGGCCAATTCCGGTGCTGCAGGGTATAACCAGCCGTGCCAGTGTCCCACCTCGTCGCACTGCTCGACCACCTTAAGGACGAGGTTGCGTTGGTGGTCGTTTCCGGTGAACAACCTGCCTGCGCCGAACAGCCAAGCATTGCGCCAGTGCGGACTACAGGCTGCGGTGACGAGATTCTCTCGCTGGTCGGCTTCGGGCATGTCGACGAGTGCGCAACCAGCCATCAACTCCTGGAGGCTACGAATGTCGAAAGACACTGTCTCGTCTTCATCGGCGACCAGCAGTACGAGCCGGTGCGTGGCCACGGTGACCATGGTGTTGGCCAAGTCGTTGGCTTCCGGAATTCCGTATCCAAGCTTGATCATCCGGTCGCGCGCGATTTCTTTCAGTTCGACCATGGGCAGCCGCCCACGCAATTCTCGCGTTGCCTCGCAGTAGCGGTGCAACACAACGCCAACCCGCTGATGAAGGTCGGTGATCTCAGCGCGGTGGTCATTGATGAAGTTGCGGTAGGTGGTTGGCTTAGCAGCTTCGCGCTTAAAAACAGTGTCGTAGTAGGTCCAGAAGAGCTCGTATCTGTTGGCGGGTAGCGGCCCCGATCGAGCAACAATCACTGTCAAGATGAGGACTTGCAGGGGCGTGGTTAGTAACCGCTCGACGGCGGGGGACTTCGCGGCGTCCTCGAAACGTTTCAATGCCGTGCGACGGAAGACCGGGTCTCCGGCCAGTCGCTGGGCCGTGACATGGCGGCCATAACGTTGCGCTTCTTGGCGCGTGAATTCAGTTAGGTCGATTTGTTCGAAATGGTCTGGGAGCAACGACGTATAGCCGGTTGGACGCGTCGTGACGACAACGAGCAGGTCACAGTCAAGCGCATTCGCTTTGTCGACAAGTGCCGTGATCTCTCCAAGGACACGTTGACGTACTGCTGGGTGAGTAACCTCATCGAGACCATCTAGCAAAATAATGCTGGGCCACAACTTTAACCACTGGTCAAGAGTGCCGAGATGCACCGGAACACTTGAGTCGAGAGTGATTTGCTGGCACAAGTACGTGCGGATATTAGGCCCGCCAGAATCAGGTCCCATCCTCTCAGCCATCGGTGCTAGGTCGATGCGTATCGGCCAGCGGGGGCTTTGGGGCGCAGTGAGTTTCAGCCGGTCTAACGACTTGTCAGTGTCATCGATGATGGCCTGCACTGCCGGTTCATTGGCATCGGCTCGCGCGAATGAGGCCCGGAAAACCTGTGTGAGGTATTTGGCGATGGTTGACTTGCCGTTGCCGGGCGCGCCGGTTATCACCAGGTGACGGGGCGGCTGTGGTTCATCAGCCTCAGTGGCCTTCCAAAGAGACTGACTTAGTACACGAGAGCCGCGTTCAAGCACAACCTGCAATGCCAAGCCGCGGTTGCCCTTTTGATCAAGAACCGGGAGATCAACGATCACGCGTTCGACTGACTGACGGTTAAAATCGTCACCCGCTTCGTCGAAGCGAACCCACCGTTCGCCCTGGATTGTCGTCTGTGCGTGGTCTACCAGGACTCCGGCGATGTCATCGGGTGGTATCAACCCTGGTAGGAGCTGATCCAAGCGCTCAAGACGAGCCAGAATGTCGCCCATCGTGAGAAGCGGCGCGAACCGCTGCCGAACGTCTCGATTGATGCTGACAAGGACGTTGAGTTTGTCGCGATGCCAGACCTTTACATCGCGTAATCCACGCCGGCGCAACGTGCTTGGCTCATGCCCGTCGAACTCGAACTCGTACTTAAGCCAGTGATCGATCAAGCTTCGGATCTCATCGATTCCGCCCGCGGGATCGGCGGCGGAAAGCCTCACATTCGTGATCACAAGCAGATATTGAGGGAACTGCGTGCGCCTGCTGTCCGGGTCCATCCATCTCTTGAACTCTTCGCGCAGTGTGCTGTTAAGCCACTGAAGATTGCCCGCTGGATCGGATGGTGTTTGGCACTGCTTGGCCTGCACGACCGTGTAGCCGTTCCATTTGTCGCCATCGCCGGTGGCCGACCAATCGATTGGCCCGGTATATGTGGCCTCGCGGCCACCGTCGCGGCCAGGGCCGTAAACCTCGATACCGTGTCCGATGGCCATCTCCGCCAACGCCACCGCTAGCTGCTCAAAGGCCTCAGGGCTGATTCGCTCGTACTCGAAATCCGTCTCCACTGGGACGCAAGACTACGCGCGGACGGAGATGCTCAGAGGTGCTTCGCAGGATTCGCCGCAGGCCTGGCGAACGGACGCGCACAGTGTTGTGCGCTGAGCAAGTTCGAATTGGAAACGTTGTTTACCGGCTGGCAGCAACTTGCGAGTGGCGGCCTACTTGATGGCGCCCGCGCAAAGTACTGGCCGCACGCGAAGCAGTCGGTAAGCCGTCGGGCACGTCATGCGGGGGTCAATCTTTCAAGCTGCTCAAGCAATGCCTGCCGTCTCAGCTCTAGGTTCGCGCTGTACTCGCCTCGGCAAACTCGGGTAAGGCATCCTCGGTCGGCGAGATGGCAGAGTGCGCGGCTGGCCTGCCAATGTGGAAGACCGAAGTGTTCTGCAACCTGATCGGCACGCACCGAACCGTTCTGCCGGACGAAAATCAACACGTCGCCGGACAGCGTGCCCGTGCGCCCGCATGTCTGACATGTGTGCATTACTAGAGGCTCCATTTCTTTGTCTATTTCTGTATTCAGTATAAGTCCGAGTCTAATGAAAACGGTTCGGAGATAAAACTACGTGTTACGCTTTCAATGAGGGCTAATAAACCCGAACCTCCACCAATTCCCCCAGCTGACCCCGACTGTTTCGGGGTACGGGACTAACCTCCCGGTCGTCTCCGGTCAGAGCGGAATCACTTCTGCTGGTCATCCTCCGAGGTGGCCAGTCCGTTTCTGGTGAGCGCGGTGATAAATAGAAGGCAAGCCCGGCGCCGCATCACCCCGATGGGGGCATTACCAGAAGTTCTTCGGCCTTGGGGCAAACGAGCAATACCCGTAGCCCACAGTGAGATACACACCGCGACCGACTCGGCATACGAGAACGCCTGGTGCATAGCTGTTCCCCCGACAGGGACAGCTATGCTCGCTTCCCTCCTGGCTCCGAGAAGCTGGGCTGCGATTACTAGCTCCTCGTCGCGTTAGAGTCCCTGATCTTCAATCCGAAGTCCTGCGAGTAGTAGCTGTTATTAAGTCGATCGTGACAGTCAAGCTGTAGTTCTGCATTTGATGAGAAAAGCTAATTGTCGTAGTAGTGCACAATGAAGTAGGTGGATAGGTGCACTAATAACTGTGATAGTGCACAATGGACCCCGTTACTCTGTGCATTGGTGCGTGCACCGGACGGTGCGAGGAGAACGCGTAACAACACCATGAGAAAAAGCGATGGAAGTAGTACCCCGCCTCTATAGCGTCACCGAAGTTTGTGAACTCTTACAGTGCGACAGCGAAGACTGGCTGAAAGACCGCGTGCGTTCCGGAGAATTCCCCGCCCGCCGCATCTGCCGTCACCTACGTTTCTCCGCCCACGACATCGAGAAGATCATCGCGGCGTGCGCGATTACCAAAGATGTTCTGCCGGTGCCTAACTCACGCCAGCGCCGCAAGAATCCGCTCGTCAGCGTCTGAGGCGACGTGCGCGTAGGTCGACAGGGTGATCGACACGTTCGAGTGTCCTAGGCGCTTTGAGACGGCAACAATCGATATCCCAGCGTCGATCAGCCGGGAAGCATGGGTATGCCGCAGATCGTGCAAACCGGGGCGGCGGTGCTTCGGCAGTCCGCTCTTGGCCATCGCCGGAATCCACACGTTCTTGCGAAAGCTGTCCGCGTTGATGGCGTACCCCGTGTCGTTGGTGAACACTAGTGCGCCCGACATGTTCAGCTTGTCGAGCACTCCTTGCGGCACCGCTATGGTGCGCTCACTGGCTGCGGTCTTGGCGGCTCCTAGATCGAAGGGGCGGTTTCCGGCTGCGTTGGCGCGGCGGCTGTACGACTTGTTAAACGTGGCAGTCCCGGTCCCGATGTCGGCCGGGGTGAGCGCCAGGGCTTCGCCGATCCGGCAGCCGGTCGCCAACAGAAACTCAATCAGCACCCGCTGCCGATCCGGCACAGCTGCCACTACTAGCACCGCTTCGTGGCGGGATAAGAACACCGCTTGCTTGCCGGGTGGCCGGCGCGGGATGCGAACACCGGAGCCGCCAGACCGGGACGCTTTCCGCGCTGGATTGATGCTCAGTTCACCGCGATCAATCGCGGCCGTCAGCGCCGCCTTCAGCAACATATGGGCCTGGACGATTGACCGACCCGCGATGGTTAAGCCATTAAGCCACGACTGGACATCGTCCACTGTCAGCTCCGCGACGGACACACAACCGAGCACGGGGTTGATGGTGTGCTTCGCGATGATGCGGTACTTGTTCGCGGTGTCCAGCGACGGCCGCGACGCCGCATACCGCTCTAGGGTGGCCGCGACGGTAGGGGAGAGCGCTGTTATCGGCTGCGGCGCGGTCCTGCCGATACGTTGCAGTGCGTCCGACACTCCGAGCGCGTCAATCATTGCGACGAACTTCTCGGCGTTGCGGAGATCGGGGAATGTGGTCGCCCCAGCACTGCCGTCAGGGTGCCGGTACCGGACCTTCCGTCCATCGGGGAATCGGCTACTAGGTTGCGGTGAGATTGACGCCATAACCAGGGACAATATCACTTGGATTGTGTCCAACGTTGTGTCTAAACAACCTGAGTCGCAGCTCAAAGGTTATAGAAGTACCCCTAAATAATCTACGACCGCGGCCGGGGTCGTGCCAGGATCTTTTCCGTGATCGACCACATCGGCATCAACTGCGCCGACTTCCCGAAATCGCAGGCCTTCTACGACGGTGTGCTGAGGGTCCTCGGGTTCTCGCGGCAGCTGGATTTCGGCGAGGCCATCGGTTACGGGCGCGACGGCAAGCCGACCTTCTGGATCTCGCAGGGGACCGGCCCCAACCGGGAGGTGCACCTGGCTTTTGCCGCGGCCGACGAAAACGCCGTGCGCGCCTTCTACGAGGCGGCGATGGGGCTGGGTGCCGAGTCGCTGCACGAGCCGCGGCTGTGGCCGGAATATCACCCCGGCTACTTCGGCGCCTTCGTCCGCGATCCGGACGGCAACAACGTCGAGGCCGTCTGGCACGGGGGTTCGTGAGACGCCCGTAGTGTCGGTTCTATGTCCAACGCCGACGCCGCCACCCAAGAACTACTGCGCGACGCGTTCACCCGGTTGATCGAACACGTCGACGAGGTGACCGAGGGCCTGACCGACGAGGTCTCCGACTACCGGCCCACCCCCGACGCCAATAGCATCGCCTGGCTGGTCTGGCACAGCGCGCGGGTCCAGGACATCCAGCTGGCCGATGTGGCCGGGGTGGAGCAGGTGTGGTTCCGCGACGGTTGGGTCGACCGGTTCGGGCTGGACCTGCCGCGCAACGACACCGGTTACGGCCACAAAGCCGAACAGGTCGCGAAGGTGCGCGCCCCGGCCGACCTGCTGTCCGGCTACTACCACGCCGTCCACAAGCTGAGCCTCGAGTACGTCGCCGGCGTCACCGCCGACGAGCTGTCCCGCGTCGTCGACACCAACTGGGATCCGCCGGTGACTGCCAGCGCCCGGCTGGTAAGCATCATCGACGACTGCGCCCAACACCTCGGCCAGGCGGCCTACCTGCGGGGAATCGCGCAGTAGGTTCTAGGCGTGCGATTCGTAGCGGCGCTGGCGTTCTGGCTGGCCACCACCGTTGCGCTGGCCGTCGTGGTGCCCGCGACCTGGGTGCAGCACAACATCGTGGACCCCGACGGCTACGCCGCGCTGGCGCAGCGGGCGGCCGACGACCCGGCGCTGCAGTCGGCGATGGCCGCCGAGCTGACCACCAGGGCGACGTCGCTCATCGCGGCGCACAACGGCGGGCGGGTGCCCGCCGACCCCAACGCGGTGCATGCCGCCGCCGCTGCCTTCACCGCGGGCCCGTCGTTTCCGACGCTGTTCGCCCAGGCCAACCGGGCCGCGCACGGCTGGTTGTTCAGCGATCCGCGGCCCAACCAGGACAGCGACGAGTGGACGGTCGACCTGGCTCCGATGCTCAACGACCCCTCGATTCAGCAGCTGCTGACCAGCTACCATGTCAGGCCGCCGACCAGCCTCACCGTTCCGCTGACAATCGCGGTGCCCTCGATGTCGGACCCGGTGCGGCAGGGCGAGCTGAACCGAGTCGGCGACTGGGGTTCCCGGGCGACCAGCGTCGCGCTGGGGTGGTGCGGCCTGTGCGCCCTGCTGACGCTGCTGGCCGCCCGGCGGCGCGGGATGGCGCTGACCACGCTGGGGGTCTCGGCGCTGCTGGTCGGGGCGGCCGGCTGGGTGGGCATCGAAACCGGCGCCCGCTACGTCAACGACGCGCTCAACACCACCACCGGGAACGTCCGCCAGGTCGCCGACGTCATGGTCGGTCACGCCGAGGCCAGCCTGCGTCAGTGGCTCGACCTGACGTTGGGCGCCGGCGCCGCGCTCGTCGTGTTTGGCGTGTTTATCGCAATCGCGGGTGGGGTCCTGCGGCCCAAGCAATGATCGTGGCGTGGACATCGCGACGATCCCGCACCCACCGCGCCGGGTGCCGGTCATCGGGGACGTGGTGGGCATCAAGGTCGGCAAGCCGGTCCAGACGGTGCTCGCCCAGTCGCGCGGCCTGGGGCCGATCTCGGTCCGCAAGGTGCTGCGGACCCAGATCGTCACGGTCGGCGGGGCCGACCTGGCCGGCGACCTGAGCGACGAGAGCCGGTTTTGTAAGTTCGTCGGATTGCACCTGCCCCCACTGCGCCAGGTCGTCGGTGATGCCCTGTTCACCGCCGAGGACGACGAGCCGAATTGGCAACTCGCACATGACATTCTGGCGCCGGCGTTCACCCGTGAGGCGATGAGCGGCTACCACGCGGTCATGCTGGAGGTGGCCCGCGAGCTGCTGGCCCGCTGGGACGCCGCCGCCGACCGCGGCCAACCCGTCGACGTCACCCCCGACACCACCCGGTTGACCATGGAGACCATCGGGCGTACCGGATTCGGTTACCGGTTCGCCTCTTTCGACCGCGACGAGCCGCATCCGTTCGTCGTCGCGATGACCCGGGCGCTGCACTATGCCAGGGTTTCGGCCGTGCTGCCGTGGGCGCCGGTGCGCCGGCTGGTGGCCGGTTCGGCCGCCCAGCACGACGCTGACGTCGCGACGTTACGGGGCACCGTCGACCAGGTCATCCGCGCCCGGCTCGACGACCCGGCGTCGGACGCCCCCGACCTGCTCGGCCGGATGCTGCGCACCGCCCACCCCGGGACCGGCGACCGGCTGGATCCGGTCAACATCCGCCACCAAATGATCACCTTCCTGGTCGCCGGCCACGAAACCACCTCGGGCGCACTGTCCTTCGCGCTGTATTACCTGACCCGCGACCAGGGGGCGCTGGCCCGGGCGCAAGCGGAGGTGGACGCGCTGTGGGGCGAGACGGCCGACCCCGAGCCCGCCTTCGCCGACGTCGCCAAGCTGCGCTACGTGCGGGCCGCGCTCGACGAGGCGTTGCGGCTGTGGCCGACCGCGCCCGGGTACCTGAGGGCGGCCCGGTGCGACACCGTGCTCGGCGGGCGGTACCGGATGAACGAAGGCGATTGGGCGCTGGTTTTTCTGCCGCTGCTGCACCGCGACCCGCAGGTGTGGCCGGATCCCGACCGGTTCGATCCCGACCGCTTCGGCGCGGGTCAGGCGAAAAGCCGCCCGGCGCACGCGTACAAGCCGTTCGGGACCGGCAAGCGGTCCTGCATCGGCCGGCAGTTCGCGTTGCACGAGGCGGTGCTGGCGCTCGGGCTGATCCTGCACCGCTACGCGCTGACCGCGCCGGAGGCCTACGAGCTGCAGATCGCCGAGTCGCTGACCCTCAAACCGCGGGGCTTCCGGCTGCTGCCACGCCGCCGGCGCTGAACGCGGGTTGCCGCTAGCTCAACGGCAATTCGGCCAGGATCTTGCTCGTGGGCAGCGGTGAGCCGGTGCCGGGCTCGACGGTGAACGCCAGGGCCTTGGACGAGCCGATGTTGGCGAGGGTCGCCGTCGTCGACGGCGTGACCGCCGCGGGCCCCATGGTCCCGGCCGACGCCGGGCCGTTAGCCCCGATCAGCCACATCTGATAGACGGTGCCCGGGGCCGGCGGCGGGACGTTGTTCATCACCAGCACGCCGGCATTGCGCTCGTGCGAGAACATCACCGTGGCGTTGCCGCTGGCCAGTGGTGCGGACACCGTCTGCACGTCCGGCGCCGCCAGCACCTGCTGGGCCAGCGACGGTGTGCTCGACGGCCGCAGCACCACCTGCACGCCGAGGGCGGTCAGGCCCGCCACGATCGCCGCCGCGACTGACACCAAAACCGTTGTGCGCCAACGTACTGGGCGCTTGGCATCCAACGTCGGGACGTGCGCCACGCCCAAGACCGCGGCGCGCAGGTGTGCGGGCGGCTCGGCGGTGGTAGCCGCCGACAGCATCGCCATGGTTTCCCGGACGGCGCGGACCTCCTCGGCGAAGACCGCCGCGATCCGCGATGGCGCGGCCGCGACCCGCCGATCGATGTCGGCACGCTCCGCGTCGGACAACGCGTGCAGTGCATACGGCGCGGCCAGGTCGATCAGCTCGAGTTCGTGTGGCTCGGTCATGGCACGTCCAGGCAATTGCGCAGACCGCGCAGCCCGTCGCGGATGCGCGATTTGATCGTCGACAAGTTGGCCGCCAACCGCTGTGAGACTTCGGAATACGTCAGGCCGCCATAGTAGGCCAGCTCGATGCACTGGCGTTGCGCATCGGTCAGCGCGCCCAGGCATTCGGCGACCCGGCGGCGCTCATCGCCCGCGATCGCCGAGTCGGAGACGACGTCACTGGCTGGCTCGAGATTGGCTGCGCCGTAACGTGATTCGCGTCGGGTACCGGCCTGCTCGGCCCGCACCCGGTCGATGGCCCGGCGGTGGGCCATGGTCAGCAGCCAGGACAGCGCCGAACCCCTGGCCGGGTCGTAGTCCGACGCGCTTCGCCACACCTCGAGGTAGATCTCCTGGGTGGTTTCCTCGCTGTAGCCGGCGTCCCGGAGCACCCGCACCACCAGCCCGAACACCCGGCTCTTGGTGAGGTCGTAGACAGCGGCGAAGGCCTCGGCGTCGCCGCCCGCGACGCGCCGCAGCAACCCGTCAAGTTCGCCAGTTGCCCCCGGTGCCCCAGTCATCGTGGCAACTCTAACGTCCGCGAGCGCGGACGTATTCCCTTTGCTCATCGGCGCGCTAGCCATACGTGAAGGAAAACACCTGCAGGCCCTTGCTCACCTGCATGTCGAGCTGATCGCGGTGCGCGGCGGGGTCGTCCACGATCTGATGCAAGGTGGGCGGCCCGCCGATCGGCGTCGTGGTCGTCTTTCCGTCTCGGGTCACGGTGAGGCTGCCGGTGCCGCCGACCACGACGTAGACGTCCTTGGCGGTGTAGTTCAGCCGCATCGCGGCGTCGTCGCTCTCGGCGGTGGCGCCCTGGTCGTCCAGGGTCCAGCGGCCGCGCAACGCGAACTTGTCGTTGGCCAGCTGCGCCGGGAAGCTGAAGTCGCCGCTTGCCGCCTTGTATCCGCCGTCGCCGCCGTAGTTTCCGGCCCGGTCGGGGGTCAGGTAGGTCTCCGGGGTGAGCATGGTCTGCGGGGTGGTGTCGGCGCCGTTCACTGCAGCGGGCAGGCGGGTGTTGGGATTGGCGTCGACGAGCAGCTGGCGGATCAGGCTCTCGGTGCCGCCGTAGTCGCCCTCGCCGAATTTCGTGTGGCGGACATTCCCGTGCGCGTCGATCAGGTACTCGGCCGGCCAGTACAGGTTGTGGTAGTTGTTCCAGGTGGCGTAGTCGTTGTCCAGCGCGATGGGGTAGTCCATGTGCAGCCCGGCCGCGCCACTGGCCACGTTGCCGGCAACCCGCTCGAACGCGTACTCGGGAGCGTGCACGCCGACGACCACCAGTCCGTTGTCGCGGTAGCGGTTGTACCAGTCGACCAGGTGCGGGATGGAGCGTTGGCAGTTGATGCACGAGTAGGCCCAGAAGTCGATCAGCACCACCTTGCCCTGCACCGCCGCCGGATCCAGCGGTTTGCCGTCCGGGGTGTTGAGCCAGCCGGTGATGCCGGTGAGGGCGGGCGCGGGACCGCAGTTCTGCAGCTGCTCGGCACCGGGCGCGCAGTTGCTCAGCGAATCGTTGCTCGTGCTGCCCTGATTCAGCTCCAGCGCGCTACCCGTCGTGGTCGTCGGCGGTGGGCGCTCCGAGTTCAGCGTGCGCTGAATCTCGTTGGCGCCGATCCGGTTCTGCATCGCCGACGTGTAGTCGGGGACGGCGCGCTGCAGCATCGCGGGCAGGTTGAACACCAGCGCGACCGCCAGCACGATCATCGTGACCCCGCCGACCACCTGGATCAGGCGCTGCCGGCGGCGGAAGGCCGTAACACGTTGCGCGACTTGCCGTCCGGCCAGGGCGAAAGCCAGCAGCGGCAACGCGTTGCCCAGCGCGAACGTCGCGGTCAACACGAACGTGGCCGGCCCGAGCGACGACGTTCCACCGGCGACCACGATTGCGGCCAGCACCGGGCCCGCGCACGGCACATACAGCGCGCCCAGCGTCAGCCCCAGGCCGAAACCGTCTGCGCCGCTGCCGAATTGGTGCTGAGGCAGGGCCGCGAACGGCCGCTCGATCAGGTGTTGCAGCGGTGGGAAGATCAGCCCGAGGCCGATGAGGGTCAACACCACCAGCGCGGCCCAGCGGATGGCGTCCTGCGGCAGGTGCAGCGTCGAGAGCAGCGCGGACCCGATCAGCGTGGCCAGGCTGAAGCTGCACACCAGGCCCGCGATCACCAGGTAGGGACGCATTGCGGAATTCAGGCCGCGCCTGCCGCCCGTGCCGGACAGAAAGATCACCGGGAGCACCGGCAGGATGCATGGCGAGATGCCGGTGATCAGGCCACCGAGGAATCCGATCAGGGCGATGGTGCGCATCAGTGGTATTCGGAGTCAGCCCGTAGGCGGATGGGGTCGGCGGGTCATTTGTCGTTGTGCACCAGGGCGCGGACCCAGGGGCGGGGCCCCATCGATCGGAGCAAGGTACTGGCCGGGCGGGTGCGTACCCGCAAGGGCCACCAGAACCAACGTCCCAGCAGCACCGCGATGGACGGGGTCATGAACGCGCGCACGATCAACGTGTCGAACATCAGGCCGAGGCCGATCGTGGTACCCACCTGCGCGATGATCGTCAGGTCGCCGACGACCATGGACGCCATCGTGAACGCGAACACCAGGCCGGCGTTGGTCACGACCTTCCCGGTCCCGCCCATCGACCGAATGATGCCGGTTTTCAAGCCGGCGTGGATCTCTTCCCGGAAGCGGGATACCAGCAGCAGGTTGTAGTCGGATCCCACCGCCAACAACACGATTACGGACATCGCCAACACCAGCCAGTGCAGGGGCATGCCGACCAGGTACTGCCAAACCAGCACGGACAGACCGAAAGACGCACCCAGCGACAGCGCGACCGTTCCGACGATGACCGCGGCGGCGGCCAGCGCGCGGGTGAGCACGAGCATGATGACGAAAACGAGGCATAGCGAAGAGACGCCGGCGATGACCAGGTCCCACTTGGCGCCGTCGGAGAAGTCTTTGAAGATGGCCGCCGTTCCGTATATAGAGACCTTGGCGTTCTGCAGCGGCGTCACCTTGAGCGCCTCTTCGGCGGCCGTCTGCATCGCGTCGACGCTTCTCATGCCCTCGTCGGTGGCGGGGTCGCCCCGGTGCAAGATGATGAACCGGGCCGCATGCCCGTCCTTCGACAGGAAGCTGTCCTCGGCCCGCTGAAAGTCCTTGTTCTTGAACACATCTGCCGGCAAGTAGAACGAGTCGTCGTTCTTCGAGTCGTCGAAGGCCTTCCCCATCGCGGTGGCATTGTCGGTGTCGGTGTCCATCTGGCTGAAGACCCCGGACATGGTGCTGTGCATGGTCAGCATCATGTCCTGCATGGATCTCATGACCGCGACCTGCGGCAGCAGCTGCGCCGTGAGTTGCGGGATGAGTGCGTCGAGCTTGTCGAGATTTCCGACCAGGTCGTGCATCTTGTCGGTGACCTCATCAATGCCGTCGATGCTGTCGAAGACCGACCTGATCGAGAAGCAGATCGGGATGTCGTAACAGTGCTTCTCCCAGTAGAAGTAGCTGCGGAACGGCCGATAGAAGTCCTCGAAATCGGCGATGTGGTCCCGTAATTCGATCGTCTTGTCTTCGATCTCGTGCGTGGTGCCCGTCATCTGGTGGGTCAGCCCGTTCAGTTCCACCAGCAGCGAATACATCTGCTGCATGAGCGCGGCCATCTTCCCCAGATCCTCGCCCTGCGTCAGGAGGTCGTCCATCCGTTTCTTCTGAAACTTCAGCATTTGTCCCTGGAAGGCCTGCGTCATGCTGAGCATGAACGGCAGCGTGGTGTGGGCCAGCGGCGTGCCGTCGGGCCGGGTGATCGCCTGGACGCGCGAGATTCCCGGAATCGCGATGAGGGCCTTGGCCAGCTTGTTCAGGACGAGGAAGTCCGCCGGATTTCTCATGTCGTGATCCGTCTCGAGCGCGACGATTTCGGGTTTCATCCTGGCCGGCGAGAAGTGGCGATCGGCGGCGTCGAACCCCTGATTGGCGGGGATTTCGTCGGGCAGATAGGCCCGGTCGTTATAGCTGGGGTGATAGCCGGGCAGGGTGAGCAGGCCCACCAGCGCGACCGCCAGGCTTGCGACCAGGATGGGCGCCGGCCACCGCGCGATGGCCGTGCCGACCCGTCGCCAGCCGCGGAACTGAAGCTTTCGCTTCGGCTCGAAGAGGCCGAACCGGCTGCCGACGACCACGAGCGCCGGCGGCAGCGTGAGCGCCACCGCGATGGCCATCAGCAGTCCCGCCGCGCATGGGATGCCCAGGGTGTGGAAGGACGGCAGCCGCGCGAAGTGCAGACAGAACATCGCCCCGGCGACCGTCAGCCCGGAGCCCAAGATGACGTGGGCGGTACCGCGGTACATCGTGTACCACGCGGCTTCCTTGTCCTCGCCCGCCTGCCGGGCCTCCTGATATCGCCCGACGACGAATATCCCGTAGTCGGTTCCCGCGGCGATGGTCAGCGACGTGATCAGACTGATCGCAAACGTGGTGAGGCCGATCGCGCCGGTGTCCCCGAGGGCGGCGACGATGCCGCGCGCGGCCGACATCTCGATGCCGACCGTGAGCAGCATCAGAATCACCGTGAAAATCGAGCGGTAGACGAGCAGCAACATGAGGCAGACCACCGCGACCGAGACCATGGTGATCTTGGCCGTGGATTTGTCACCGGCCTCGCGGGTGTCGTCGGCCAGCGCCGACGCCCCGGTGATCCAGACCTTCACGCCGGGCGGTGGCGGGCGGGCTTTGATGATGTTGCGAACCGCTTCGACGGATTCGTTGGCCAGCGCCTCGCCCTGGTTACCGACGAGATTCACCTGGAGGATGACGGCCTTGCTGTCATTGCTCAGCGCGCCGGCCGACGTGAGTGGATCGCCCCACCAATCCTGAATGAACTGAACATGTTTCGGGTCGGCGCGCAGCCTGTGGATCATGTCGTTGTAGAAGTTGTGGGCGTCGTCGCCCAGGGGTTGGGCGCCCTCCAGCACGATCATCGCGGTGCTGTCCGAAGTACCTTCGCCGAACACCTTGCCGAAGTGCCGCATCGCCTTGAACGACGGCGCATCCTCGGGGCTCAGCGACACCGCCTGCTTCGCCCCGATCACCTCGAGCGGGGGCAGCGTGGCCCCCATCAAGATGACGATCCCTACCCAGCCCAAGATGATGGGCAGCGCGAGCCGGTGAATCACCCTCGCGAAGAGCGGCCGCTCGGTGTGCGCGTGGGGAGGGGCGTCGTTGGCGAACTGGGTTCTCACGCGGACGTCACCGGGCCATCCGCCGGGAACCGGCGGCCGGCCGGTAACCGAGCCAGAAGCCTAGAATTCTTCAATCCCCTCACCGGTTGGTGTTGCGCCGCCGGACAGCTTGGTCCGTCGCTGCAAGTCAATCTACCGATCGCCGCGTTGGCGCCGCGATCGAAGTATAACCAAGGGGACCCTAACTAAACGCCGCGGTGACCACTGCTTTCGGAAGTGTGATCCAGGACAAATCACATGGTGTGCGTTATACAAATCACGCGACGTGCGTTATATTTCGGCGCGTGGCGCAACTCACGTTTCAACGCGCCCGCACCGAGGAGAACAAGCGCCGACGTGCGGCCGCCCTCGTCGAAGCCGCACGTTCCCTGGCCGTCGAAAGTGGCGTCGCGTCGGTCACGCTGACCGCCGTCGCGGGCCGGGCCGGCATTCATTACTCCGCGGTACGCCGCTACTTCTCTTCGCACAAAGAGGTGCTGATGCACCTGGCCGCCGAGGGATGGGTGCGGTTCTCGGAGGCGGTGTGCGCGGAGTTGGACGCGCCCGGACCCAAGTCGCCGGCACAGGTGGCCGAAACGCTGGCCAACGCGCTGGCGGCCGACACGCTGTTCTGCGACCTGCTCGCCAACCTGCACCTGCATCTCGAGCACGAGGTGCCGATCGAGCGGGTGGTCGAATTCCGGCGGACCATCAGCGTCGCCGCGGTCGCCGTCGCCGATGCCACGCAGCGCGCGCTGCCCGCGCTCGGGCGCTCGGGCGCCTTCGACGTCTTGATCGCCGCGTACTCGATGGCGGCCGCCTTCTGGCAGATCGCCAATCCACCGCAGCGGCTCACCGACGCCTACGCCGAGGAGCCCGAGGTGCTCCCGCCCGAGTGGAACATCGATTTCGCCTCTGCACTCAACCGGCTACTGACCGCGACCTGCGTTGGCCTGGTCGCCGAATCCTCATGAGCACGAAGGGGATTGGCATGCGCCGCACCGCGCATCAAAGCAACACGTGCGACCACGGTCGGTTGGTCGCCACAGTGGGAGCAATCGAACGGGCGGCCGGACGCCCGGTTAGCGGAAGGCCTTAAGTGGCAAAGACTTCTGTCGCCAACACGGTGAGGCGGGGATGGATCGTCCTCGTCATCGTGGTCGTGGTGCTGGTTGCGGGTTTCTGCGTCACGCGGCTCCGCTCGTTCTTCGGCGATCACGACAATCGGGGCATCGGCAACAGCAGCCTGGACGACATCAAGCCGTTCAACCCCAAGCACGTGGTCTACAAGGTGTACGGGAACGGGACGATCGCCAATATCAACTACCTGGACATCAACGCACAGCCGCGCCGGATCGACAACGTGCCGCTGCCCTGGACACTCTCGGTCACCACGACGCTGCCGTCGGTCAGCGTGAACGTGGTCGCCCAGACCGACGGGGACCAGATCGGCTGCCAGATCATCGTGAACGACGTGGTCAAAGACGAGAGGTCGATCACTGGAGTGAACGCTGAAACCTTTTGCATTGTGAAGTCCGCATGAGCACCAACGGTGCCGTCGAGGCGAGCAATAACGAGGCGGTCGGGCTTCCACACATGCCGTTCTTTGCGCACGCGGTATACAAATTCGCGCTGCTGATCGTCCTGGGCTGGGTCGGGCTGGTGGTGGCCCTGTCGATGTTCGTGCCCGACCTGGAGACGGTTGGCAAGCAACACACCGTGCCGATGAGCCCGAAAGAGGCGGCATCGATGCAGGCGACGCAGCGCGTCGGCAAGGTGTTCAAGGAGTTCGACAGCGACAGCGCGATCATGGTCGTCCTGGAGGGCGACAAGCCGCTCGGCGACGACGCCCACCACTACTACGACGCGCTGGTCAAGAAGCTAGAGGCGGACACGGTGCACGTGGAGCACGTGCAGGATTTCTGGGGAGACCCGCTGACGGCGGCCGGCTCGCAGAGCACCGACGGCAAGGCCGCCTATGTGCAGATCTATCTGCGGGGTAACCAGGGCGAGACCAAAGCCAACGAGTCCGTGCGCGAGGTCCGCAAGCTGGTGGATGACAGCCCGCCGCCGCCCGGTATCCACGCCTATGTGACGGGCGCGGCCGCGCTGACCGCCGACCAGTCCGCGGCCGGTGACAAGGGCGTCATCCTGGTCACGCTGCTCACGTTCGTCGTGATCATCTTCATGCTGCTGTGGGTTTACCGCTCGATCATCACCGTCTTCATCACGCTGTTCATGGTCGTGCTGGAGCTTTTCGCGGCCCGACAAGTGGTCGCATTCTTGGCCCATAACAACATCATTGGCCTCTCGACCTTCGCGGTGAACCTGCTGGTGTTGATGGTCATCGCGGCGAGCACCGACTACGCGATCTTCGTGCTGGGCCGGTATCAGGAGGCGCGCTCCCTCGGCGAGGACCGAGAAAAGGCTTTCTACACCATGTTTCACGGGACCGCGCACGTCGTGCTCGGCTCCGGCCTGACCATCGCCGGTGCGATGTATTGCCTTAGCTTCACCCGGCTTCCGTATTTCCAGAGCCTCGGCGTCCCGTGCGCGGTGGGCACGCTGGTTGCCGTCCTCGCGGCGCTCACGCTGGGCCCCGCCGTCTTGGCCGTGGGCAGCCGCACCCGCTTCCACCTGTTCGACCCCAAACGGAAGATGCGGACGCAGGGCTGGCGACGGGTGGGCACCGCCATCGTCCGGTGGCCCGGGCCGATCCTGGCCGTGTCCATCGGCATCGCGCTCATCGGATTGCTTGCGCTGCCGGGGTATAAGACGAACTACGACAACCGCCAGTATCTGCCGTCGAGCACCAAGGCGGTCGTCGGATATGAGGCCGCGGAGCGGCATTTCTCCAACGCCCGGATGAACCCCGAACTGCTGATGATCGAGACCGATCACGACATGCGTAACCCGGCGAACATGTTGGTGCTGGACCGAATTGCCCGGTTCGTCTTCCACATCCCGGGTGTCGCGCGCGTGCAGACGATCACCCGGCCGCTGGGAGCGCCCATCGAGCACACGTCGATCCCGTTCCAGATCAGCATGCAGAACACCACGCAGGTCGAGAACCAGGAGTACATGAAGAAGCGGATGGCCGACATGCTCACGCAGGCCGACGCCATGCAGATGTCCATCGACACGATGCAGCGCATGTACGAGATCACGTCGAAGATGGCCGCCGTCACGCACCACATGGACGGCCTCACCCACGAAATGCTGGACGTCACAAGTCAAATGCGCGACGAGATCGCCAATTTCGACGACTTCTTCCGGCCGATCCGCAGCTACTTCTACTGGGACAAGCACTGCTACGACATCCCCGCCTGCTGGTCGCTGCGGTCGATCCTGGACGCGCTGGACGGCCTGGATCAGATCGTCGAAAAGTTCAAGTACCTCTCCGACGATCTGGCCCAGATGGACGCGTTGCTGCCGCAGATGCTGGCGCAGATGCCGCCGATGATCGCGACCATGTCGACGATGAAGCAAATGATGCTGACCATGCACAGTTCGATGAACTCGATGTATGACCAGATGGACGTGATGAGTCAGAACTCGACGGCCATGGGGCAGGCCTACGACGCGGCCAAGAACGACGACTCGTTCTACATCCCGCCGGAGGTCTTCGACAACCCCGACTTCAAGCGGGGCCTGAAGATGTTCCTGTCGCCCGACGGCCACGCCGCCCGGTTCATCATCTCCCACGACGTCCCTCCGGCGACGCCCGAAGGGATTTCGCACGTCGACCCGATCAAGTCGGCGGCAAAGGAAGCCATCAAGGGGACCCCGCTGGAGGGCTCCAAGATCTGGCTCGGCGGCACGGCCGCGGTGTACAAGGACATGCGCGACGGGTCCAAGTACGACCTGATGATCGCCGGAATATCGGCGGCCAGCCTGATTTTGATCATCATGCTGATCATCACCCGAAGCCTGGTCGCCGCGATCACGATCGTGGGCACGGTGCTGCTGTCACTCGGCGCATCGTTCGGCCTCTCGGTCCTGGTGTGGCAGGACATCATGGGCATTGAACTGCACTGGATGGTGCTGGCGATGTCGGTCATCCTGCTGTTGGCGGTGGGATCCGACTACAACCTGCTACTGGTGTCGCGGTTCAAGGAGGAGATCCATGCCGGCATCAACACCGGCATCATCCGGTCGATGGCCGGCACCGGCGCCGTCGTGACCTCCGCGGGTCTGGTCTTCGCCGCCACCATGGCGACGTTCGCGATCAGCCCGCTGCGGGTGATGGGCCAGGTGGGTACCACCATCGCGTTGGGTCTGCTGTTCGACACCTTGATCGTGCGTTCGTTCATGATGCCGTCCGTTGCGGCGCTGATGGGGCGCTGGTTCTGGTGGCCGCAACGGGTGCGCAACCGCCCCGCCAGCGAGATGCTGCGGCCGTACGGATCGCGGTCGGCGGTGCGCGCCTACATGCTGCCCCCCGAACCGCACGCGCCGCGGCACAGTGCGGCCGACTCGCACACCGACACCGACCGGTTCCCGGTCAGCTCGCCGCACTACTGACGCTGACGGGAGTCACAGCGCGACCAGCTCGCGGACGGCTGCGCTCGTCACTTCGCTTCCGCACGTCCGGCAGTGCGTGCCCGGGTACCGCCTGGCCCGCCCGACCTTGAGCGCAACCTCGACGCCGGTGGGACGGGCGGAGACGACGCCCACGACGTCGACGATCTCGGCGCCGTCGAAGGTATGCAGGTGGATGGCACCCGCGGCCGAGTTCGCGCGATCCAGGATCGCCAGGGTGTCGCGCTGGGCGTCGGTTCCGTAACCGGTGATCGTGTGCATGCACCCAATATCGCGCGGAAACGCCGCACGCAACATCCGCCGAACAGGCCATCATGCAGATGATTTGGGCGTCCCCCGATCAGGGGACAGACCGCCGAAGCGGTCGGCTAAGGCCTAGGTCAGGCCCAGTTCCACACCGACATGTCGCCGGCCGGGTATTGGGTGCACACCTCGGTGGACTTCGCGACGACGCCCTTGTTGTTGAAGAAGACCTTCATGTGGTTGGGCCACGCCACCCACAGCGGGTCGGAGACCGGGGCGTAGAAGTTCTCGGAGTAGGTCCGGCGGTCCTCGGGCGACAACGAGTAGAACCAGTGCGCCTTGTCGATCGTGGCCTGCTGGACGTTCGGGTGGTTGTTGAAGTCGATCATGTAGCGCTGGTAGTACACCGGGCTGGTGTCCCGGGTGGCCGCCAGGAGTTGCTCGGCGTCGCAGGTCGTGTTGATCATCCGGCGCGGGATCGGGAAGTCCTCGGTGGAATCGGCTACCGCGGGGGTCGGGAAGACCGTTGCGGCGATACCAAGGGTGAGGAACGCGGCGCCTGCGCGCAGGCCGTTACTGAGCCGAGACATGGTTCAAAGGTAACACCTATGCGGTCGGGGCTGCGACCGGTTCGGACAATTTTTAGCCGACCTTACTAATGATCGTCATCAGGAGTGATGACGTGCGTGGGGTCGGGCCGCAGCTCCGGCGGGGCCTGGCTGTAATCGCCGAAGGGGCCGTCCCGGCGCTCTACCACGGCCCGCACGCCGTCGGTTTCGGCGGTCTTGATGAACTCGAGCGCATCGGGAGTGTTCCGCATCAGGCCGTCGAGGATGCCGCCCAGCGTCTGGGTCGAGGCCAGGCCCATGTTCTCGTAGGCCTGGTTGACGATGAGTTTCTGCGCCCGCAGCTGCGACAACGGGATCTGGGCCAGCTCGGCGGCGATCTCGGCGACTCGGGCCTCGAGCCGCTCGAACGGCACCGCCTCGTTGATCAGCTCGATCTCGGCGGCCTGGACGCCGGTCAGCGGCCGGCCGGTCAGCGAATGCCACTTGGCCTTGGCCAGGCTCAGCCGGTAGAGCCACATGCCGGTCAGGTAGGCCCCCCACATCCTGCTGTAGGGGGTGCCGATCACCGCGTCCTCGCTGGCCACGATGATGTCGGCGCACAGCGCGTAGTCGCTCGCGCCGCCGACGCACCAGCCGTGCACCTGGGCGATCACCGGCTTGGAGGCCCGCCAGATGGCCATGAACTTCTGCGTCGGCCCGGTCTCGCGGGCGCTGACCATCGCGAAGTCCTTGCCCGGGTCCCACTTGCCGTCGGTCATCATGGCCTCGCCCCAGTGCTGGAAGCCGCCGCCGAAGTCGTAGCCGCCGGAGAACGCGCGCCCGGCGCCGCGCAGCACGATCACCTTGATGTCGTGATCGCGCTCGGCCAGCCCGATCGCCGCCTCGATCTCGTCGGGCATGGGCGGCACGATGGTGTTGAGCTGCTCGGGGCGGTTCAGCGTGATCGTCGCGACCGGGCCCGCCGTCCGGTACAGCAGCGTCTGGAAGTCGGAGGTTGTCATTCGGGATCGGGCTCCCTGTTTTCCGCGCTGGATGCGTAAATCTGACCGCCGATCTTGAGGTACGGCGTGATCATGTACGCCGCTCCCACGACGACGGCGGTGAAGATCACCGCCGAGGCGATGGCGTTCGGCCAGAGTTTCCCCGTCCCGACGGCGAAGCACACGATGCCGACGACCGACGTGATCCAGTAGAGCTGCCGGCCCCGCTGCCGGTCCTTGACGAAGCGGTAGCGCGCCTGCGCGTGCCCCGCGATGATGAATACCAGGCCGACCACCACCAGTGCGGTCTCGATACTTTCCAACGGCACACCGACCATCCTATGGCCGTTCCGCCGTCAGGCCGACAGCGTCCGCCACAGGAACGAATAACTCAGCGCCGCCTTAAACGCGGCTTGCTCGTTGTCGGCCGCGCCGGCGTGCCCGCCCTCGATGTTCTCGTAAAGCCACACCTGGTGACCCGCGGCCTGCAGCGCGGCGACCATCTTGCGGGCGTGTCCGGGGTGCACCCGGTCGTCGCGGGTGGAGGTGGTGAACAGCACCTGCGGGTAGTGGGCCGTGGTCGAAATGTTCTGGTATGGCGAGTATTTCGAGATGAACTCCCAGTCGTCCGGGTTGTCCGGATCGCCGTATTCGGCGACCCAGGAGGCGCCGGCCAGCAACAGGTGATAGCGCCTCATGTCCAGCAGCGGGACGTCGCAGACCAGCGCGCCGAACTTCTCCGGGTACTTGGTCAGCATGATGCCCATCAACAGCCCGCCGTTGCTGCCGCCCTGCGCGCCGAGCTGCTCGACGGTCGTGATGCCGCGGTCCACCAAATCGGTTGCCACCGCAGCGAAATCCTCGTCCACCTTGTGCCGGTTCTCGCGGATCGCCTGGGTGTGCCAGCCCGGCCCGTACTCGCCGCCGCCGCGGATGTTGGCCATCACATACGTGCCGCCCCGCGCCAGCCACAGCCTGCCCAGCACCCCGCTGTAGCCGGGGGTCTTGGACGACTCGAATCCGCCGTACCCGCCCAGCAGGGTGGGGCCGGGGCCTTCGACGGATCGTGACCGGACCACGAAGTACGGGACGCTGGTGCCGTCCTTCGATGGCACGAAATACTGCTGCACGTCCAGGTTTTCGGCGTCGAAGAACGCGGGCGCGGACTTGATCTGCTCCAGCTGCGCGCCGCCCGCGCCGCGCAGCAGGCGCGAGGGCGTGTCGAATCCGCTGGAGTCTAGGAAGAACTCGTCGCCGGTGTCGTCGGCGGCCGCGATCACGGTGTTGGTCGCCGGCGGTATTCCGCCGACGACCTCGCGCTGCCAGGTTCCGGGCGTGACGATCTCGACCCGGCTGGCCACGTCGGCCAGCGTCACCAGCAGCAGCCGGTCGCGCGTCCACGCACTCTGATGCAGGCAGGTGTGCTCGTCCGGCTCGAAGACTACGTCCAAATTGACTGTGCCGGAAAGGTATTCGTCGTAGTCGGCGGCCAGCAGCGAGCCGGCGGAGTAGGTGCGGCCGTCGACCGTCCAATCGCTACGCGGCTCGATCAGCAGCCACTCGCGGTGAATCGACACGCGAGCGTCGGTGGGCACGTCGATGCGGACCAGGTCCGTGCCGCGCACCTCGTAGATCTCCTCGTTCCAGAAGTCGATGGCGCGGCCGGCGAAGCTGCGCTGGAAGCCGGGCGTGCGATCGGCGTTCGCGGAGACGCTGACGTCGGCGGGCAACCCCTCGAAGACGACCTGGGCGTCGGCCAGCGGCGTGCCCCGGTGCCACCGCTTGACGATCCGCGGGTAGCCGGATTCGGTGAGCGAGCCGGGGCCGAAGTCGGTGCCCACCAGGACGGTGTCCGGATCGGCCCAGCCGATCTGCGACTTGGCCTCCGGCAACTCGAACCCGTCGGCGATGAATTCCCTTGTGAGCATGTCGAATTCACGCACTATCACCGCATCCGAGCCGCCGCGGGACAGGTTGACCAGTGCGCGGGTGAGCTCCGGTTCGATCACGCTCGCGCCGGCCCACACCCACTTTTCGTTGTCGGCCCGGCCCAATTCGTCGACGTCGATCAGCACGTCCCACTCGGGGGAGTCGCTGCGGTAGCTATCCAGGGTGGTGCGGCGCCACAGGCCGCGCGGGTTGGCGGCGTCGCGCCAGAAGTTGTACAGGTACTCGCCGCGGCGGCGCACATACGGGATGCGGGCATCGGTATCGAGGATTTCCAGCGCCTCGGCGCGCATCCGGTCGAAGTCGGCATCGCAGAACTCCGCCATCGTCGGCTCGTTGCGGGCCCGGACCCAATCCAGGGCCGTCTCGCTGGTGACGTCCTCGAGCCACAGGTTCGGGTCTTTGTTGGCTTCGGGGTTCTCCTCGGCGGGCTGCGCTGTCATGAAAGCCATTGTGGCCCGGGCGGTAGTGTGAGGTGCATTACAGGCGTAGTACGCCCACCCGAGCGAGGAGCCGAGCAGATGACCGTTTTCGCACGTCCGGGTTCTGCCGGAGCGCTGATGTCGTACGAGTCGCGGTACCAAAACTTCATCGGCGGCGAGTGGGTCGCCCCCACCAAGGGGCTTTACTTCGAGAACCCGACGCCGGTGACGGGCCAGACGTTCTGCGAGGTGGCGCGCTCCGACGAGGCCGACGTCGAGAAGGCGCTCGACGCCGCCCACGCGGCCGCCCCGGCGTGGGGCAAGACCTCGCCGGCCGAGCGGGCCGCGGTGCTGAACAAGATCGCCGATCGCATTGAGGCGAACAAGGATTCGTTGGCGCTGGCCGAGGTCTGGGACAACGGCAAGCCGATCCGCGAGGCGCTGGCCGCCGATATCCCGCTGGCCGCCGACCACTTCCGGTATTTCGCCGCGGCGATCCGCGCCCAGGAGGGTTCGCTGTCGCAGATCGACGACGACACCGTCGCCTACCACTTTCACGAGCCGCTCGGGGTCGTCGGGCAGATCATCCCGTGGAACTTCCCGATTTTGATGGGCGCCTGGAAGCTGGCGCCGGCGCTGGCCGCGGGCAACACGGTGGTGCTCAAGCCCGCCGAGCAGACGCCGGCGTCGATCCTCTACTTGATGTCGCTGATCGGCGACGTGATCCCGCCGGGCGTGGTGAACATCGTCAACGGATTCGGCGTCGAGGCGGGCAAGCCGCTGGCCTCCAGCGACCGCATCGCCAAAGTCTCGTTCACCGGCGAGACCACCACGGGCCGGCTCATCATGCAGTACGCCTCGCAGAACCTGATCCCGGTAACGCTGGAGCTCGGCGGCAAGAGCCCCAACATCTTCTTCTCCGACGTGATGGCGGCCAACGACAACTTCCAGGACAAGGCGCTGGAAGGGTTCACCATGTTCGCCCTGAATCAGGGCGAGGTGTGCACCTGCCCATCGCGCAGCCTGATCCAGTCCGACATTCACGACGAGTTCCTGGAGCTGGCGGCGATCCGGACCAAGGCGGTCCGTCAGGGCGACCCGCTGGACATCGAGACCATGATCGGTTCGCAGGCCTCCAACGATCAGCTGGAAAAGATCTTGTCCTACATCGAGATTGGCAAGGGCGAGGGCGCCAAGGTCATCACCGGGGGCGAGCGCGCCGAGCTCGGCGGCGACCTGTCCGGCGGCTACTACATGCAGCCGACGATCTTCTCGGGCAACAACAAGATGCGCGTCTTCCAGGAGGAGATCTTCGGGCCCGTCGTGACGGTGACGTCGTTCGACGATTTCGACGACGCCATGGGCATCGCCAACGACACCCTCTACGGACTGGGCGCCGGCGTGTGGAGCCGCGACGGCAACACCGCGTACCGCGCCGGTCGCGAGATCAAGGCCGGCCGGGTGTGGGTGAACTGCTACCACGTCTACCCGCCGCACGCGGCCTTCGGCGGCTACAAGCAATCCGGGTTCGGCCGCGAAACCCACCAGATGGCGCTCGCTCACTACCAGCAGACCAAGAACCTGCTGGTGTCCTACGCCGACAAGGCACAGGGCTTCTTCTGATGGGCCCCCCGGCGGGTGTGGTCGTCACCGCCCCGGCTGCCGACCTGCTGGCCCGGCTGCAGGACCGCCACGGCCCGGTGATGTTCCACCAGTCCGGCGGCTGCTGCGACGGGTCGTCGCCCATGTGTTACCCGCTCGGTGACTTCCTGGTCGGCGACCGCGACGTGCTGCTCGGGGTCCTCGACGTGGGCGCCGCGGGCGTCCCGGTGTGGATCTCGGGCCCGCAGTACCAGGCCTGGAAGCACACCCAGCTGGTCATCGACGTGGTGCCCGGCCGCGGCGGTGGATTCAGCCTGGAGGCACCCGAGGGCGTGCGGTTTCTCAGTCGCGGCCGCGTGTTCACCGACGACGAGAAAGCCCAGCTAGAGGCCGCACCGGTGATCACCGGCGCCGGCTACGAGCGCGGCGAACGCCCATCGATTCGGGGCCCGGTGATTGACGAAGCTGTGCCGGAAACGTGCCCGCCTCGTAGTCGATAAATCAGTACCCTCGATGAGGTGATACCGCTACCTCGGCCCTGGCTGCTGGCCAGCGCCATGCTGGTCGGTACCGCGGTCGGGCTGCTGGCGGGGGTCGCGGGCACCGTACTGGTGCATGCCCGGGTCCGCCCCGACATCGTCATCGCCTTGGTGGCCGGGCTGCCAAGCATCTTCGGGCTGCTGACGATCCTGTTCTCCGGGCGGCGGTGGGTCACCGCGCTCGGCGCCTTCATCCTCGCCCTTGGGCCGGGCTGGTTCGGGGTCCTCGTCGCTATCCAGGTGACCTCCGGTGCCTGACGACGAGGACACCGGCACCCAGGCGTTCGTCCCGGACTTCGGCGATGCCGAGGACACCGGCGCGCACTCGGTGCCGTTCGTGCCGAATTTCGACGACACCGGCCCGCTTCCGGCCAAGCAGTCCGCCGCGTCAGATCCCAAGCAAGAGGCCGAGGCGGCCGACGCCGACGCCGAATCGGTTGCGGCTTCGGTGCTTCCGGTCGCCGTGCCCGGCCGGTATCAGTACCTGAAGTGGTGGAAGCTGGTGCTGGTGATCCTGGGCGTCTGGCTCGCCGCGGCCGAGGTCGGCCTGAGCCTGTTCTATTGGTGGTATCACACGATCGACAAGACGGCGGCGGTGTTCATGGTCCTCGTCTACGTCGTCGTGTGCGTCGTGGCCGGGGTGCTGCTGGCCATGGTGCAGGGCAGGCCGCTGATCTCGGCGTTGTCCATCGCGGTGATGTCGGGGCCGTTCGCCTCCGTCGCCGCGGCCGCGCCGCTGTACGGCTATTACTACTGCGTGCGCACGGGTCATTGTCTGGTCGGCGTCATCCCGTATTGACCCACTAGGGTAGGTGCCGTGACCCACTTTGACGTCGTAGTCCTCGGGGCCGGTCCCGGCGGATATGTCGCAGCTATTCGTGCCGCGCAGCTCGGACTGAACACCGCAGTCGTCGAACCGAAGTACTGGGGCGGAGTCTGCCTCAACGTCGGCTGCATCCCGTCCAAGGCGCTGCTGCGTAACGCCGAACTCGCGCACATTTTCACCAAAGAGGCCAAGACATTCGGCATCAGCGGCGAGGCGACGTTCGATTACGGGGTCGCCTTCGACCGCAGCCGCAAGGTGGCCGAGGGCCGCGTCGCCGGCGTGCACTTCCTGATGAAGAAGAACAAGATCACCGAGATCCACGGCTACGGCCGGTTCACCGACTCCCACACGCTGTCGGTCGATCTCAACGACGGGGGTTCCGAGACCGTCACGTTCGACAACGCGATCATCGCGACCGGCAGCAGCACCCGGCTGGTCCCCGGTACGTCGCTGTCGGAGAACGTGGTCACCTACGAGGAACTGATTCTGTCCCGGGAGCTGCCCGAGTCGATCATCATCGCGGGTTGCGGGGCCATCGGCATGGAGTTCGGCTACGTGCTGAAGAACTACGGCGTCGACGTGACCGTCGTCGAGTTCCTGCCGCGCGCGCTGCCCAACGAGGATGCCGAGGTGTCCAAAGAGGTCGAGAGGCAGTTCAAGAAGCTGGGCGTGAAGATCCTCACCGGAACCAAGGTCGAGTCCATCACCGACGACGGGTCCGCGGTGCGCGTGGCGATCAGCAAGGACGGCAAATCCGAGGAGCTCAAGGCCGATAAAGTGTTGCAGGCCATCGGTTTCGCGCCCAACGTCGAGGGCTTCGGCTTGGACAAGGCGGGCGTCGCGCTGACCGACCGCAGGGCCATCGGGATCACCGACTACATGCGCACCAACGTCGAGCACATCTACGCGATCGGTGACGTCACCGGCAAGCTGATGCTGGCGCACGTGGCGGAGGCCATGGGAGTAGTGGCGGCCGAAACCATCGCGGGCGCAGAGACTTTGGCGCTCGGTGATTATCGGATGCTCCCGCGCGCGACGTTCTGCCAGCCGAACGTCGCCAGCTTCGGGCTCACCGAGGAGCAGGCCCGCGAAGAGGGCTACGACGTGGTGGTGGCCAAGTTCCCGTTCACCGCCAATGGCAAGGCACACGGGGTGGGCGACCCCAGTGGTTTCGTCAAGCTGGTCGCCGACGCCAAGCACCTCGAGCTGCTGGGTGGCCACCTGGTGGGCCACGACGTGTCCGAGCTGCTGCCGGAGCTGACGCTGGCGCAGAAGTGGGACCTGACCGCCACCGAGCTGGCGCGCAACGTGCACACGCATCCGACCATGTCCGAGGCGTTGCAAGAGTGCTTCCACGGCCTCACCGGCCACATGATCAACTTCTAGCCGATGACCCGCGGCGACTCCATTGTTGGTGCAATCGGCGGCGTGGCCGTCGGTTATGTGCTGTGGCTGATCGCCATTTCGGTCGCCGGCGACAACGCGACGGCCGGCAACTGGGGACCGCCGGTGCTGTTGGGATCGGCGGTGCTGGCGGTCTGCGCCGGGGCGTGGGGTTACCGGCTGCGACGGCGCGGCCGATACCCTTGGGCGGCAATGGCTTTCGGCCTGCCGATCCTGCCCGTGCTGCTGACGCTGGCCGTGCTGGCCAACATCTACTTCTAGCGGCTACGCGGGTTGTCGAGCGGGACCTTCAGCGCGGTGATCGTCGCGGCCAGGCCATCGTATTGCGTTGCGAGCAAGCAAAATTCGATCAGCCGCCGCCGGTCCAGGTGAGCCGCCAGCTGTTGCCAGGTCTCGTCGGTCACCGACCGGTTCTGAATCAGCTCGTCGGTCGCCTTCAGCAGCGCCTGCTGGCGCGCGCTCAGGATGACCCGCGGCCCGTCGCCATTCGGGGCGTCCGGCCACGCGAAAATTGTGGCCTGCATGTGCCCGTCCAGACCGGCCTGGCGGGCCATCTGGCGATGGTGCTGCAACTCGTATTCGCAAGAGCGCAAATGCGCCACGCGCAGGATCACCAATTCGGTGTCGACGCGCGGCAGCCGGCCGCGCAGCAGCCGGACGCCGTATAGGGACCACGCCCAGAACAGTCCCTGACGCTGACCGAGCGTGGTGAACAAATGCATCTCTGGTGCCCGCACGGTGCGTGCGGCCCCCTTGGCCAGCAGCCAGTTGACCGGACCCAGTCGGCGCAGCTTGCTGGACGACGGCACCCGCCCGACCTTTTCGTCGCTCATGTCTGCTTCACCAGGTACGGAGAGACTGTGCTGCGGTGTTCGTCGAGATCGAGCGAGCGTCCCAGCGCGGGAAACGCCCGCTGCGGGCAGTTGTCCCGCTCGCAGACCCGGCAACCCGCGCCGATCGGTGTTGCGACGTCCCCGGACAAGTCGAGTCCTTCCGAGTAGACGAGTCGGTGCGCGTGGCGAAGTTCGCAGCCGAGCCCGATGGCAAAGGTTTTGCCTGGCTGACCATACCGCGCAGCGCGGCGTTCCACGGTGCGGGCCACCCACATGTAATTGCGGCCGTCGGGCATCTGCGCGATCTGCACCAGAATCTTGCCGGGGAAGGCGAACGTCTCGTACACATTCCACAGCGGGCAGGTTCCGCCGCTGGAGGAGAAGTGAAAACCGGTGGCCGACTGGCGCTTCGACATGTTCCCGGCCCGGTCGACGCGGACGAACGAGAACGGCACACCGCGCATGGACGGCCGCTGCAGCGTCGAGAGCCGGTGCGCGATGGTCTCGTAGCTCACCGAATAGAACGAGGACAACCGCTCGACGTCGTAGCGGAAATTCTCTGCGACGTCATGGAATTGGCGGTAGGGCAGCACCGCGGCCGCGGCGAAGTAATTGGCCAGGCCCAGCCGGGCCAGCGTGTGTGACTCCGGGCTGGTGAACTTGCCCTCGGCGACCATGCTGTCGATCAGGTCGCCGTACTCCAGATAGGCCAATTCGGCGGCCATCTTGAATACTTGCTGGCCCGACGACAAATGGTTGTTGATCTCCAGCGTCTTGGTCCCGGTGTCGTAGCGGTGCAGCACGGCGTCGCCCAGGTCGATGCGCCGGGTGATGTGCACGCCGTGCACCTCGGTGAGCCGCCGCGTCAGCTCGCGCACCAGATCGCCGTGGTGCAACCGCATCTGGTTGGTCAGGTCCTCGGCCGCGGTATCCAGCTCGTGCAGGTAGTTCTGGCGCTCGTAGAAGTAGTCGCGCACCTCCTCGTGCGGCATGGTGATCGAACCGCTGCCGCTGCTGCCGTCGAAGAACCGTTCCTCGGTGGCCGCGGCGAGCTGGGCGGTGGTGATCCGATAGCGCCGGTGCAGGTTGACCACCGCCCGGGCCAGGGCCGGATGCGCGCTGACCATTTCGGCGACCTCGGGCGGGTCCACGTCGATGTCCAGGTCGCGGTCCATCGTCACCTCGCGCAGCTCGGCGACCAGGCGAGTGTCGTCCTGGGGCGCGAAGAAGGTCGCGTCCACGCCGAATACCTCGGTGATGCGCAGCAGCACCGCGACGGTCAGGGGGCGGACGTCGTGCTCGATTTGGTTCAGGTAGCTCGGCGAGATGTCGAGCATTTGGGCCAGCGCGGCCTGAGAAAATCCGCGCTCACTGCGTAGCTGGCGTACGCGGGAGCCGACGAATGTCTTGGACACTTTTCGAGCGTACTCGCGAGTGTGAAGGTGTGGTTTGCAGAGTTCGCACGGACTGCGTGCGAGATGGGATTGGTATTCGACCGGGGCAATTGGCATGATTCGCACCGGGGTACTCGGGTTAGCCTGAGGTACGCAGAGAACGGACAACGGGGAGCGAATTCGTGAGCCTGGACAAATCAATGATGCCGGTGCTCGACGGCCATCCCGATGTATTCGATCGCGAATGGCCGCTGCGCGTCGGCGACATCGACCGCACCGGCCGGCTCCGGCTCGACGCCGCCGCCCGCCACATTCAGGACATCGGCCAGGACCAGCTGCGCGAGATGGGCTTCGAGGAGACCCATCCGCTGTGGATCGTCCGCCGCACCATGGTCGACCTGATCCGGCCGATCGAGTTCCAGGACATGTTGCGGATGCGGCGCTGGTGTTCGGGCACCTCGAACCGGTGGTGTGAGATGCGGGTCCGGATCGACGGGCGCAACGGCGGGCTGATCGAGTCCGAGGCCTTCTGGATCAACATCAACCGGGAAACCCAGATGCCGTCGCGCATCTCCGACGACTTCCTGGCGGGTCTGCACAAGACCACCTCGGTCGATCGGCTGCGGTGGAAGGGCTACCTGAAGCCCTTCAGTCGCGACGAGGCGTCGGAGATCCACGAGTTTCCCGTTCGGGTCACCGACATCGACCTGTTCGATCACATGAACAACTCCGTGTACTGGAGCGTGATCGAGGACTACCTGGCGTCCCATCCCGAACTCCTCAGCGGGATCCCGGAACGGGCGCTGCGCATCACCATCGAGCACGAGGCGCCCGTCGCGCTGGGCGACAAACTCGAGATCCTTTCGCGCGTCCATCCGGCCGGCTCCACCGATCAGTTCGGCGCGGAGCTCTCCGATCGGCCTGTTACAACGCTCACATATGCCGTCGGCGACGAGACGAAAGCCGTCGCCGCGCTCTTCGCGATCTAACCGTACAAGCGTCCTGTTAAATCGCCGCCTGACCTGCGATTTCTTGTTACCGGCCAGTAGCTTCTGAACCGGTTAAGTTCCAGCGCGCCTTCGCAAACTTTGCAAATCTGGGCTGCGTCGTTGCCGAAATTGGCAACTGAAACGGGTGGACCAGCACGAACAAGGTGTGCCATCTTCGAGTTAGCACACAAGTGAAGTTGGCCTTAACTGCCGCCCCGCGGCGGCCCCCGGCTTCGAAGTTCAGACCCTTAAGGAGATAGCCCAATGTCTGTCGTTGGCACCCCGAAGAGCGCCGAGCAGATCCAGCACGACTGGGACACCAACCCCCGCTGGAAAGCCATCAGCCGCACCTACACCCCCGAAGACGTCGTCGCCCTGCAGGGCAGCGTGGTCGAGGAGAACACCCTGGCCCGCCGCGGCGCCGAGGTGCTGTGGGAGCAGCTGCACGACCTGGAGTTCGTCAACGCGCTGGGCGCGCTGACCGGCAACATGGCCGTCCAGCAGGTGCGCGCCGGCCTCAAGGCCATCTACCTGTCGGGCTGGCAGGTCGCCGGTGACGCGAACCTGTCCGGCCACACCTACCCGGACCAGAGCCTGTACCCGGCCAACTCGGTGCCGCAGGTCGTCCGCCGGATCAACAATGCCCTGCTGCGCGCCGACCAGATCGCCAAGGTCGAGGGCGACCGGTCGGTGGAGAACTGGCTGGCCCCGATCGTCGCCGACGGTGAGGCCGGCTTCGGTGGCGCGCTCAACGTCTACGAGCTGCAGAAGGCCATGATCGCCGCCGGTGTCGCGGGTTCGCACTGGGAAGACCAGCTGGCCTCGGAGAAGAAGTGCGGCCACCTGGGCGGCAAGGTGCTGATCCCGACCCAGCAGCACATCCGCACGTTGACCTCGGCCCGCCTGGCGGCCGACGTCGCCGACGTGCCGACCGTCGTGATCGCGCGGACCGACGCCGAGGCGGCGACGCTGATCACCTCCGACGTCGACGAGCGCGACCAGCCGTTCATCACCGGTGAGCGGACCAAGGAAGGCTTCTACCGGGTCAAGAACGGCCTCGAGCCCTGCATCGCCCGGGCCAAGGCCTACGCGCCGTACTCCGACCTGATCTGGATGGAGACCGGCACCCCGGACCTGGAGCTGGCGGCGAAGTTCGCCGAGGGCGTCAAGTCCGAGTTCCCCGACCAGATGCTGGCCTACAACTGCTCGCCGTCGTTCAACTGGCGCAAGCACCTCGACGACGCGACCATCGCCAAGTTCCAAAAGGAGCTCGGCGCAATGGGATTCAAGTTCCAGTTCATCACGCTGGCCGGCTTCCACGCGCTGAACTACTCGATGTTCGATCTGGCCTACGGCTACGCCCGCAACCAGATGAGCGCCTACGTCGAGCTGCAGGAGCGGGAGTTCGACGCCGAGGAGCGCGGCTACACCGCGACCAAGCACCAGCGTGAGGTGGGGGCGGGTTACTTCGACCGCATCGCCACCACGGTGGACCCGACCTCGTCGACGACCGCGCTGACCGGCTCCACCGAAGAGGGTCAGTTTCACTGATCCTGAGCGGGCGTAGCCCGCGAAGAGGAAGTGGAACCATCGGCAGAAGCCACGATCCTGAGCGGTCGATCAGGCTGAAGTAGCATAGGCCCCGCCCGGCGATCCTGGGCGGGGCCTATTGCGGTCCAAGACAATACGACGGAGAGAGAACAGTGAGCGACGCAGCGATCCAGCGAGTAGGCGTTGTCGGGGCCGGGCAGATGGGCTCGGGCATCGCCGAGGTCTCGGTCCGCGCCGGTGTCGACGTGACGGTCTTCGAGACCACCGAGGCGCTGATCACGGCGGGCCGCAACCGCATCGTGAAGTCGTTGGAGCGCGGCGTCAGCGCGGGCAAGGTGACCGAGCGGGAGCGTGACCGCGCGCTGAGCAACCTCACCTTCACCACCGATATGAAGGACCTCGCCGACCGCCAACTGGTCATCGAGGCGATCATCGAGGACGACGGCATCAAGGCACAGGTCTTCGCCGAACTCGACCGCGTCATCACCGACCCCGACGCGGTGCTGGCGTCCAACACCTCCAGCATTCCGATCATGAAGATCGCCGCGGCCACCAAGAATCCGCAGCGGGTGCTGGGTCTGCACTTCTTCAACCCGGTCCCGGTGCTCCCGCTGGTCGAGCTGGTGAGCACGCTGGTCACCGACGAGGCCGCCGCCGCGCGCACCGAGGAGTTTGCCAGCGCCGTGCTGGGCAAGCAGGTGGTGCGCTGCTCGGACCGGTCGGGCTTCGTAGTGAACGCGCTGCTGGTGCCCTACCTTCTCACCGCGGTCCGGATGGTCGAGGCGGGCTTTGCCACCGTCGAGGACGTCGACAAGGCCGTCGTCGCCGGGCTCTCGCACCCAATGGGCCCGCTGCGGCTGTCCGACCTGGTCGGCCTGGACACGCTCAAGCTGATCGCGGACAAGATGTTCGACGAATTCAAGGAGCCGCATTACGCGCCGCCACCCCTGCTCCTGCGCATGGTCGAGGCCGGTCGGCTGGGCAAGAAATCGGGTCAGGGCTTTTATACGTACTGACGCCGTAGCGTCAGCCTTTGTGGCAACCGCTTCGTTTGTTGGATAGTATCCTCGCGATCCAACCGACGAGAGGTTCAACCCGGGCATGAGCCAGCTGCGGCCGTATTACGAAGAGTCCCAATCCATCTACGACGTTTCCGACGAATTTTTTGAGCTATTTCTCGACCCCACGATGGCCTACACGTGCGCGTACTTCGAGCGCGACGACATGACCCTCGAAGAGGCGTCGAACGCAAAATTCGACCTGGCCCTCGGCAAGCTCAACCTCGAGCCGGGGATGACGCTGCTCGACATCGGCTGCGGCTGGGGCGGGGCGCTGGTACGGGCGATCGAGAAGTACGACGTCAATGTGATCGGTATCACGCTGAGCCGCAACCAGTTCGAATACAGCAAGGCCAAGCTGGCCAAGATTCCCACCGACCGCACCATCGAGGTGCGGCTGCAGGGCTGGGAAGAGTTCGACGACAAGGTCGACCGCATCGTCACCATCGGCGCTTTCGAGGCCTTCAAGATGGAACGGTATGCGGCGTTTTTCGAACGCACCTACAACGCACTTCCCGACGACGGCCGCATGTTGCTGCACACCATTTTGGCCTACTCCCAACAGCAGCATCTCGAGCGCGGCGTCAGCATCACGATGAGCGACCTGCGTTTCGCGCGATTCATCGGCACCGAGATCTTCCCGGGCGGGCAGCTGCCGGCGCAGGAAGACATTTTCAAGTTCGCCGGGGAAGCCGGATTCTCGATCGAGCGGGTGCAATTACTGCAAGAGCACTACGCGCGGACGCTGAACCTTTGGGCAGCCAAGCTGGAAGCCAATAAGGACAAGGCGATCGAGCTGCAATCCGAAGAGGTGTACGACAAGTACATGCATTACCTGACCGGGTGCGAGAACTTCTTCCGGAAGGGCATTAGCAATGTGGGGCAATTCACCTGCGTGAAGTAAGCCCCGCCGATGCGGGCTATTTCACCAAGGTGAATTGATCGACGTCTGTGTAGCCGTCGCGGAACAGCTTCGCGCAGCCGGTCAGGTACTTCATGTAGCGGTCGTAGACCTTTTGCGACTGGATCTCGATCGCCCTGTCCTGATTGGCCTGGAGCGCGGCGGCCCACAGGTCGAGGGTCCGCGCGTAGTGCAGCTGCAGGGACTGGACGCGGGTGAGGGTGAAGCCGGCGTCGCAGGCGTGCTCTTCCACCAGGTGGGGGGTGGGCAGCCAGCCGCCGGGGAAGATCTCGGCCAGGATGAACTGCGTGAAGTGCACGACCTCGTGGGTCAGCGGCAGCCCCTTGGCCCTGGCTTCCTTGAACGACGGGCGCACGATCGTGTGCAGCATCATCACGCCGTCGGCCGGCAACACCGAGTGCGCCATCTCGAAGAAGCGACTCCATCGGGAGCGGCCGAAGTGCTCGAATGCGCCGATCGACACGATCCGGTCGACCGGCTCGTGGAACTTCTCCCAGCCCTCCAACAACACCCGGCGGCTGCGCTTGGTGTCGAGCTGATCGAACGATCTCTGAACGTGGTCGGCCTGGTTCTCGGACAACGTCAGCCCCACGACGTTGACGTCGTACTTCTCGATGGCGCGCCGCAGGGTGGCGCCCCAGCCGCAGCCGATGTCGAGCAGCGTCATCCCGGGCTCGAGGTTGAGCTTGCCGAGGGACAGGTCGATCTTGGCGTGCTGAGCCTCCTGCAGGGTCATGTCATCGCGCTCGAAGTACGCGCAGCTGTAGGTCTGGGTGGGGTCCAGGAAGAGCCGAAAGAAGTCGTCGGACAGGTCGTAATGGGCCTGCACATTGCCAAACTGCGGCGTGAGCTGCACGGACATGGGGGGATTGAGCCTTTCTAGGTCCCGGGGCGGGCGGATGCAGACGGACGAGACCGGTCGGTCTGCCCCGGGTGCATTCCTGCATGCTAGCGGTTTGAACTGGGTCGAGCCGCGCACGCGGCCGGGGGACAGGGTCACACGGGCCAGGCGGAATTGACAAAATGAACAGGCTGCGCTGCGCCGCCGGGACGGCTCAGCCGTCCTCGCGGGGCACGGTCGGAGACGGGTGCGGTTGCGAGCGGAACTTCTCCAGCGAGCCGCCCACCTGGACGATGCCGCACAGCGCGTTCCAGCTGAGCATGGTCAGGTAGTCGATCAGCTCGTCCCTGCTCATCCGCGGATCCGACATCCACGAGTGGGTGGCCAGTTGGACGCCGCCTACGATCAGGTAGGACCAGGGCTCCGCCCCGCCGGTATCCACCCCGGCCTCGCGCATGCGACGGCGCATCAGCACCGCGATCATCCGGGCGATGATCCGCTCGGAGTCGGCGATCACCTTGCTCTTGCTGGCCGAGCTGTTGGCCATCACGAATCGGTAGGGCTCGGGTTCGTTCGCCACGGTTTCGACGTACACCCGGATGACCTCGCGGGTCAGGTCCAGGCCGTCCAGATCCGACATCAGCGCGGCGGCCATGTTGGGGATCAGTGTGGTCTGGGTGAACCGCATCATCACCGCGGTGGTCAGGTCGTTCTTGTCGACGAAGTAGCGGTACAGCACGGTCTTGGAGACGCCGATCTCCGCGGCGATCTCGTCCATGCTCAGGTAGCGGCCGAGCCGGCGAATGGCTTCGATGGTGCCGTCGACGAGCTCGTTGCGCCGGTCCACCTTGTGTTGGTGCCAACGCCGCTTACGGCCATCCGCCTTCGCGGTCATCGCCGGGATTCGCTCTGCCACAGTCGCCGATTCCATTCCCTAGACGCACTCGATACTACGGCGTGCGGATGGACCCGGCTGACCGGACGCGATCACTAAACAACCGCGCTGACCAGTTGTCGTAACACATACCCGCCCGGGCAATACATGATGGTGTGGTGGTACATCGAGCCCCGCAGAAATCCGACGCCCCGGGATCGTCCGCCGCGGCGGACAAGGCCCGCGCGTCCTTCGCGGAATCGTTCGCCGGGGCCGATCCGGATGCGGACGCGCAGCGGCGCGTAGGGCTGCGCCGGATGAAGCTGGTGGCGCTGAGCTTCTTGATCGGTGCCACCGGCGTGTTCCTCGCCTGCCGGTGGGCGCAGGCGCACGGCAGCGTGGGCGTCTGGGTCGGTTACGTCGGTGCGGCCGCCGAGGCGGGCATGGTGGGCGCCCTGGCCGACTGGTTCGCGGTGACCGCGCTGTTCAAGCACCCACTGGGCATCCCGATCCCGCACACCGCGATCATCAAGCGCAAGAAGGACCAGCTGGGCGAGGGCCTGGGCACGTTCGTGCGGGAGAACTTTCTGTCGCCGGAGGTGGTGGAGGCCAAGCTGCGGGACGCGCAGGTGCCCGGCCGGCTCGGGAAATGGCTGTCAGAAACATCACATGCCGAGCGGGTGGCGGGCGAGACGGCGACGGTGCTGCGCGTGCTGGTCGAGCTGCTGCGCGACGAGGACGTCCAGCAGGTGATCGACCGGATGATCGTGCGCCGCATCGCCGAACCGCAATGGGGACCGCCGGTGGGCCGGGTACTGGGGACGCTGCTGGCCGAGAACCGGCAGGAGGCGCTCATCCAGCTGCTGGCCGACCGGGCGTTCCAGTGGTCGCTGAACGCGGGCGAGATCATCCAGCGGGTGGTGGAGCGCGATTCGCCGACCTGGTCGCCGCGCTTCGTCGACCATCTGGTCGGCGATCGCATCCACCGCGAGCTGATGGACTTCACCGACAAGGTGCGCCGCAATCCCGACCACGAGCTGCGCCGGTCGGCGACCCGCTTCCTCTTCGAATTCGCCGATGACCTGCAGCACGACCCGGACACCATCGCGCGCGCGGATGCGATCAAAGAGCAGCTGATGGCGCGTGACGAGATCGCCAGCGCCGCGGCGACGGCCTGGAAGACGCTCAAGCGGCTGGTGCTCGAGGGCGTCGACGACCCGTCGTCGGCGCTGCGCACCCGCATCGCCGACGCCGTCATGCAGATCGGGGAGTCGCTGCGCGACGACGCCGACCTGCGGGACAAGGTGGATGGCTGGCTCGTGCGTGCGGCCCAGCACCTGGTGACGCAGTACGGGGTTGAGATCACCGCGATTATCACCGACACCATCGAGCGCTGGGATGCCGAGGAGGCCAGCCGGCGCATTGAGCTGCACGTCGGCCGTGACCTGCAGTTCATCCGGATCAACGGCACCGTGGTGGGGTCGCTGGCGGGCCTGGCGATCTACGCCGTCGCGCAGCTGTTCTTCTAGCGCGAGTCCCTAGGGGTGCTAACAAGTGCTTGCAAAAGCAAGCACTGGTTTGTACGCTGATGCCGGATCGGCCATCGGACCTAAGGAGCAAGCCATGTCGACGGAGGAGAAACTCTCCGCCAAGGTGTCGACCGCTGCCTCCGACATGGCTTCCGACATCGGCAGTTTCATCAGGACCCAGCGGGAAAACGCCCAGGTTTCAGTCCGTCAGCTCGCCGAGCGGGCGGGCGTCAGCAACCCATACCTGAGCCAGGTCGAGCGGGGGCTGCGCAAGCCGTCGGCCGACGTCCTCAATCAGATCGCCAAGGCGCTGCGCGTCTCCGCCGAAGTTCTCTACGTGCAGGCGGGGATGCTCGAGCCGACTGACAAGAGCCAGGTGCGTGACGCCATCGTCACCGACACGGCCATCACCGAGCGACAAAAACAAATTCTGCTCGACATCTACACCTCGTTCACCCAACAGAATGAGTCCGTCCAAGAGGAGTGTCCGACCATCGATGACGCCGCGCAGGCATAGTCCAGCGGCCATCGGGTTACCCATAACCAAGTGAGCTAACCGCTTCGGGCCATCGAACTGGCCGAGTTCCGACAACGCAGTCGATATCGGCCGGGCCTGAGCGCAAGGTGCAGCTACTGCACCGAAATCCCCTCAATCCTCAATCCGACCCGACCGACCAGGAGGTTTTTCGGCAAGCCGCGAGCGATGTCAATCCGCGGGTCTTGATCCTCCCTTTGGGAGCACGTGCTTGCCCCAACTTCCACACCAACGACGCAACAACGCCGATAACGAAACAAACCATGAAAGGAAAAACCATGGCTGAAAACTCGAACGTCGAAGAATTGCGGGCTCCGTTGCTGGCTGCCCTGGGCGCCGCGGACCTGGCCCTGGCCACCGTCAACGAGCTCATCTCCGGCCTGCGCGACCGCGCCGAGGACACCCGCACCGACACCCGCAGCCGCGTCGAGGAGAGCCGTGCTCGCCTGGCCAAGCTGCAGGACGACCTGCCCGAGCAGTTCACCGAGCTGCGCGAGCGTTTCACCCCCGAGGAACTGCGCAAGGCCGCCGAGGGCTACCTCGACGCCGCGACCAACCGCTACAACGAGCTGGTCGAGCGCGGCGAGGCCGCGCTGCAGCGGCTGCGCGCCCAGCGTCCGTTCGAGGAGACCACGGCGCGCGCCGAGGGCTACGTCGACCAGGCCGTCGAGCTGACCCAGGAGGCCCTGGGCACCGTGGCGACGCAGACCCGCGCGGTCGGTGAGCGTGCCGCCAAGCTGGTCGGCATCGAGCTGCCGAAGAAGGCGGAGTCGGTCAAGGCGGCGGCCAAGAAGGCCCCGGCCAAGAAGGCTCCCGCCAAGAAGGCCCCGGCCAAGAAGGCTCCGGCCAAGAAGTCGGCGGCCAAGAAGGTCACCCAGAAGTAATTCGCAAGCGTTCGCACTCCGAGTTGCCCTCCGGGGCAACTCGGAGTCGACGTTTCTCAGGCGGCCCGCATACCCTTAGGGCGTGACTAGCGCCGTGGGTACCGTCATGTTGATCCTGCAGATCGCCGTCCTGGTGACCGCGGTGTACGCGTTCATACACGCGGCTATGCAGCGCACCGACGCCTACACCGCCGCCAACAAGCTGACCAAGCCGGTGTGGCTGGTGATCTTGGCTGGCGCTGTGGCTCTGACTTCCGTTCTGAGCTTCGTCTTCGGCGTGCTCGGGCTCGCGATCGCCGCCTGCGCGGCCGGCGTATACCTGGTGGACGTGCGGCCGAAACTTCTCGAAGTTCAGGGCAAGTCGCGCTGAACCGAATGAAGGCCCTGCTGGCTGTGTCGGCGGTGGCGACGGTCGCGGTGGCGGGCCCGTTACCCGAGGCGGCCTCGGCCGATCCCGGAAGCGAAGCGCCCAACCCGGCGTACTCCCCGCCCTTCATCGATCACACCCAATGGACGCAATGGCAGCGCCTGACGAGCCTGCGGGTGTTCCCGACGCCGTCTGGCCGGACGGCCGCCCGGCAACCCGGGACCGACGCCGCCGCCGGTGAGGCCTGGACCGAGGTGCTGGCGAAGTCGCCGAACGCCGATACCCCCGGCATGCGCGCGCAATTCATCTGCCACTGGCAGCTGGCCGAACTGGTCGAGCCCGGCAAACCCAGCTGGAACCTGGAGCCGTGGCGGCCGGTCGTCGACGATGCCCAAATGATCGCCACCGGGTGTAACCCCGGCGGCCCGGAGGAGCAATTCTGATGCCCGGTTCAACCCAAGGTGCTGCCACCCGCGAGCGCGTCGCCGCGCTCGTCGACCACACCCTGCTCAAGCCCGAAGCCACCGCGGCCGACGTGGTAGCGCTGGTGACCGAGGCCCTCGAGCTCGGCGTGTACGCGGTCTGCGTGTCGCCGTCGATGGTGCCCGTCGCGGTGGCGGCCGGCGACGGTGGCGTGCGGGTCGCCGCGGTGGCCGGATTCCCGTCGGGCAAGCACGAATCGATCGTCAAAGCGCAGGAGGCCGCCCGGGCCGTCGCGGCCGGAGCCGTCGAGGTCGACATGGTCATCGATGTCGGCGCCGCGCTGGCCTCGGACCTCGATGCGGTGCGGCGCGACATCGAGGCCGTGCGCGCCGCGGTGCCCGCGGCGGTGCTCAAGGTGATCGTGGAATCGGCTGTGCTGCTGGGGAATTCGGGCGAGAGCACCCTGGTGGACGTGTGTCATACCGCCGAGGCTGCGGGCGCCGACTTCGTCAAAACCTCGACCGGTTTTCACCCGGCGGGCGGCGCATCGCTGCGCGCGATCGAGCTGATGGCGCAGACCGTCGGCGGGCGGCTCGGGGTCAAGGCCAGCGGCGGCATTCGCACCGCGGCCGACGCGATCGCGATGCTGGACGCCGGCGCCACCAGGCTGGGCCTGTCCGGCACCCGCGCGGTGCTCGACGGTCTGGGCTAGCGCCCGCGCCTAGATGTTGGCGAAGCAGGAGTCCTTGTTGTCGCCGGCCGGGATGGTGGCGTTCTGCGTCGAGAAGTGACTCGTCACGCCGGTGGGTGTCACCTGCACGCTGTCCGCGTGAATGCCCAACGGGTAGTTGGCGGTCAGCTTCGCGGTGTACGCGTCCAGCGTCGACTGGATGCTCTCGCGCGGCAGGGTCAGGCCCAGGGCGTTGAAGCTCTGGATCTGCAGCTGGATCCCGTTGCCGGACACCACCGGCTTGGTGGTGATGTTGTCCAGCATCCCCTTCAGCTCGATGGTGCCGTCGGCGGGATGGGTGGTCACGCTGCTGGTGACGAACTGCCCGAGAATCGGGATCGCATTCTGCACCGACTGCTTGATGCCGTCGGTCGTCCAGGTGATGTTGGCATCGAGGGAGCCGATGGTGCCCTTGGACGTCGAGGTCCGGTTGAGCTGGACGTTCCTGATGCTGATGTCGATCTTCATGCCTTTGGCGTCGCGGATCTGGTTGCCGGCCGTCGACACCGTGATGTTGGTGAAGTGCTGCGTGGCGAGCTGCCAGAGCAGCAGCGGCGCCACCCCGAACGACGCGGTGGCCTGATCCTGGACCTCGCACGCGACGGCCTGGGCGACCTTGGTGTCGGCCCGATGCCGGGCGTACAGCTCGCCGCCGATCAGGCCGGCGATGACGAGCGACACCACGATGATGCCGATCAACACGAGGGACAGCGGGTCGCGGATGGACCGCCGTTTGCGCTGTCCTTCGGGCGCCGGCTCTTGGCCGGGCGTGGCCAGCCGCTCCGTCGGGCCCGGGGCTGGTGGGCTCCTCCGCGGTGGCGTTGGCCGCGCCGAACTGCTCGGTCCGCTCCTGCGGCGGGACGGGCGTGGTGGCGGGCTGGTCAGGACCGCCGGTGCCGAACTGCTCGGTGGGCCGCGCGGCTGTCGGGGGTTCGCCGAACGGCCCCTGATTGCCTGGCCAGGGCGGCGTGCCCTCGTTCGCTGGTCCTGGTGGGTTCGTCACCCGACCGATTCTGCCGCATCGGCGCGAGTGAAGTCGGACTGGTTGCGCAGCACCGCGATGCTCTCGCGGGCCGCGGCGACCCGATCGAGGTCGATGTCGGTGACCACCAACTGCGGCTGCGACCCGGCCGAGGCGACCATTTCGCCCAACGGCGAGGCCACCAGACTGCCGCCGACCCCGAGCGGCGCGCCGGAGCCCGAGCCCGTCAGGGTGTCACCGGGATCGGCCTGGCCGGCCGCGGCGACATAGCTCATCGAGTCCAGCGCCCTGGCCCGGGCCAGCAGCGTCCACTGCTCGAGCTTGCCCGGGCCCGAACCCCAGGACGCGCACACGACGATCAGCTGGGCGCCGCGTCGGGACAGCTCCGTGTAGAGGGCCGGAAAGCGGACGTCATAGCAAACGGTCAACCCGACGCCGACGCCGTCGACCGTGATCACCACCGGCTCGCGGCCGGGCGCCACCGTCCGCGACTCGGTGAACCCGAACGCGTCGTAGAGGTGGATCTTGTCGTAGTGGGCGTCCGGCTGGTTCGGCGAACCCGGGCCCGCCGCGATCACCGTGTTCGTCACCCGCCCGTCCCCGGACGGGGTGAACATGCCGGCGATCACCGTGATGCCGGCGTCGGCGGCGATCCGGCGGACGCCGTCGGCCCACGGCCCGTCGACGGGCTCGGCGATGGGTTTCAGCGGGACGCCGAAGCGGCACATGGTCGCCTCGGGGAACACCACCAGCGCCGCGCCCGCGTCGGCCGCGCGCGCCGTGTACTCGCGCACCAGCTGCAGGTTGGCCGCCGGATCGGTGCCACTGAGGATTTGCGCCAGCGCGATTCGCATAGGCGCCAGCTTAGGCTCGCGGCTCAGGCGTGGTTGGTGATCCACTCCGAGGTGAACTGCTGTTCGGCCCGCACCAGGTTGGCCAATTGGGTGCCGATGATCTTCTCCAGCTTGCCGCCGATGAGCGGGATCTTGACGTGAACCGTGAGTTCGCACTCCAGCCGCGAGCCGCCCGACTCGGCCGAGGGGGACAGCGACGCGGTGCCCGACACCTTCGCCGGAGCTCCCGCGACCGATCCGGAGAAACTGCTCGTCGCGGTGCCGTCGGAGACGGGTCCCCAGCTCTCCTCGCGCTTGATGCACAGATCGCCGCGGTGCAATTGCGAGATCATCCCGGGCAGCTTGTCGCTGTGCACGATCTGCAGCGTGGCCACCTCGATGGCGCCGTCGCCGGCGACTTCCAGCGCCTCCAGCTTCGCGTCGTCGACGCCGGAGGCGGCCAGCCTGGCCAGCCAGTAGCCCTCCTCGGTGAAAGCCCGCAGGACCTCTTCCACGCTGTCCTGGTAGTCGGCGGACAAGTCGAATGAACGCGGCATAGCTGGTCAGGCTACCGTTACGGGCCGTGGTCGGTTCGTTCATTGCCGGTGCGTCTGTCGCCGAGTCGGTGTCGTTGGCGCCATTGACCACCCTGCGGGTCGGGCCGGTCGCCAAGCGACTGATTACCTGCGTCAACACCGATCAGGTGATCGCCGTTTTGCGCGAGCTGGACTCCGAAAGCGTTGAGCGGGACGGCGGTCCGCCGCTGATCTTTGCCGGCGGTTCCAACGTGGTGATCGCCGATACGTTGACCGACCTGACCGCCGTGCGGGTGGCCAGCGACGGCATCACGGTCGATGGCAACGTGGTGCGCGCGGAGGCGGGCGCGGTCTGGGACGACGTGGTGGTCGCCGCCATTGCGCACGGGCTGGGCGGCCTGGAATGCCTGTCGGGCATACCCGGTTCGGCCGGGGCCACCCCGGTGCAGAACGTCGGGGCCTACGGCGCCGAGGTGTCCGACACCATCACCCGCGTCCGGGTGCTGGATCGCCGCAGCGGCGAGGTGCGCTGGATACCGGCCGGCGAACTCGGCTTCGGGTATCGCACCAGCGCGTTCAAGCGGGCCGGCGGCGTCGACATCCCGTCGGTCGTGCTGGAGGTGGAGTTCGCGCTCGACTCCTCCGGGCGCAGCGCGCCGCTGCGCTACGGCGAGCTGACGGCCGCGCTGGGCGCGGACAGCGGCGATCGGCTCGACCCGCGCGCGGTCCGCGACGCCGTGCTGGCGCTGCGCATGCGCAAGGGCATGGTGCTCGACGAGGCCGACCACGACACCTGGGGCGTCGGCTCGTTCTTCACCAACCCGGTGGTGACGCCGGAGGTATACGAGCTGCTCGCCGGGCGCAGCGACGGGCCGGTACCGCACTGGCCCGCCCCCGACGGCGTCAAGCTGTCCGCCGGCTGGCTGGTCGAGCGGGCGGGTTTCGGCAAGGGGTATCCCGACGACGCCGCGGCGCCCTGCCGGCTGTCGACCAAGCACGCGCTGGCTCTGACCAACCGCGGCGGCGCGAGCACCGCGGACGTGATCGCGCTGGCCCGCGCCGTCCGCGACGGGGTTCGCGACGTGTTTGCCATCACACTCGAACCCGAGCCCGTCCTGCTGGGTTGCCCGTTGTAGCTGTTGATTTAGCCCAGCTACGAGGCGGTTGCCGATTTGTCGTGACAGGGAAGCGCGCTGTCTCCCGGTATCTTTGGATGTCGTGAACGCATCCGATAGCCAGCCGCCGATCAATCGGCGCCTTGCTCTGGCGGCCCTCGGGCTCGGTGTGTTCGCGCCCAGCGTATTGGCCTGTGGCGGCACCGCGGCCAAGCAAGCCGAGAAAAACAAAGAACAGGCCGCGCCGCACCTGAAATACCAGCCCGCCGACGCGGCCACCGACATCGGGCCGATTACGCCGGTCAGCGTCCAGGTCGCCGACGGCTGGTTGCAGAAGGTGGCGCTGACGAACTCCTCGGGCAAGGCCGTCGCCGGGTCGTTCAACGACGACCGCACGGTCTACACGATCACCGAGGCACTGGGCTACGACGGGACCTACACGTGGAGCGGCTCGGCCGTGGGCCACGACGGCAAGACGGTTTCGGTCGCGGGCAAGTTCACCACCGTGGCGCCCAGCAAGAAGATCGACGGCGGATTCCAGCTGGCCGACGGCCAGACCGTGGGTGTCGCGGCCCCGATCATCATCCAGTTCGACTCCGCGATCAGCGACAAGGCCAACGTGGAGAAGGCGCTGACCGTCACCACCAACCCGCCCGTCGAGGGCAGCTGGGCGTGGCTGCCCGACGAGGTCGGCGGCGCCCGCATCCACTACCGGCCCCGCGAGTACTACCCGGCCGGTACCACCATCAACGTCGACGCCAAGTTCTACGGGCGTCCGTTCGGCGACGGCGCCTACGGCCTGCAGGACATGTCGCTGAAGATCCAGATCGGGCGTAAGCAGGTGGTCAAGGCGGAGGTCTCGTCGCACCGCATCCAGGTGTTGCGCGACGAGGGCGTCGTCATGGACTTCGCGTGCAGCTACGGCGAGGCGGACAAAGCGCGCAACGTCACCCGCAACGGCATCCACGTCGTCACCGAGAAGTACGCCGACTTCTACATGTCCAACCCGGCCGCGGGCTACAACCACGTGCACGAGCGCTGGGCGGTGCGGATCTCCAACAACGGCGAGTTCATCCACGCCAACCCGTCCAGCGCCGGCGCGCAGGGCAACACCAACGTCACCAACGGCTGTATCAACCTGTCGACCGGGGACGCCGAGCAGTACTACGGCACCGCGATCTACGGCGACCCGGTCGAGGTGACCGGGAGCTCGATCCAGCTGTCCTACTCCGACGGCGACATCTGGGACTGGGCCGTGGACTGGGACACCTGGGTGGCCATGTCGGCGCTGCCCCCGGCGACGGCTCGCCCGCCGTCGACGCAGATCCCGGTGACCGCGCCGGTGACGCCGACGGATGCGCCAACCCTCTCTGGCACCCCGACTTCGACGTCTGGGACCACCACGACCACCACCACCTCGCCTAGCCCCGGCGGTTAAACCGCCTGGTGTCGGCCTGATCGCGGGGCTTGATGACGACCAGGTCCAGATCGACGTGCGACGGCCGGGATGCCACAAAACCGATCACCTCGGCGACGTCGGCCGCCACCAGCGGCGTGATGCCGGTGTACACCGCGTCGGCCCGCTGCTCGTCGCCGTCGAAGCGCACCAGCGAGAACTCGGTCTCGACCGCGCCCGGCGCAATCTCGGTGAGCCGCACCGGTTTTCCGAGTAGCTCGCCGCGCAGCGTGCGGTGCAGCGCGCTCTGGGCGTGCTTGGCCGCGGTGTAGCCGGCGCCGCCGTCGTAGATCTCCATCGCGGCGACCGAGGTGACGGTGACGATCAGACCGTCGCCGGAGTCGATCAGCTTGGGCAACAGCGCCCGGGTGACCCGGAGGGTGCCCAGCACGTTGGTCTCCCACATCCACTGCCAGTGCTCCATGTCGGAGTCGGCGACGGGAGCCAGTCCGCGGGCGCCGCCGGCGTTGTTGACCAGCACATCTACCCAGCCCAATTGGTCGGCGAGCGCTTCGACGGCGGCGTCATCTGTGACGTCAGCCACAATTGCGGTGCCGTCGATCTCTTTCGCGAGCACGTTTATCCGGTCCGCGCGGCGTGCCACCGCGACGACATGAAACCCAAGAGCCGCAAGGGTTTTGGCCGTCGCCTCACCGATGCCTGAACTGGCACCGGTGACCACTGCAATTCGTTTTTCGGCATTAGCTGAACTCACCAAGCCAACTCTAATAAACGTGCTAAATTTCTTCTGTGCACCACAGCGCCCTGTTCAGCACCACCGCCGCGTGTCTATGCGCGGCGGGTGCGTGTTGTTGCCGCGCACTTTGCCGCGCCTGACTCAGCAGGTGGGGCCGAAGACCGGCCATAGAACTCGGACAAAGGATGCTCGTGCGCACGACCTCTCTCACTCATTCGCTCCATTCCGCGACTCGCAAGGGTCACCTGCGGCTGCACCGTCAGATTCTGCCGCCGGCCCTGCACATCTCTGACTCGGCGGCGGCGTCCGTCTTCCGCGCGGTGCGGCTGCGCGGCCCGGTCGGCCGCGACGTCATCGCCGGGGTCACCTCGCTGAGCATCGCCACGGTGAACCGTCAGGTCATCGCGCTGCTCGACGCCGGTTTGCTGCGGGAACGCGCCGACTTGGCCGTCTCCGGTGCCATCGGACGCCCGCGGGTCCCGGTGGAGATCAACCACGAACCGTTCGTCACGCTGGGCATTCACGTCGGCGCGCGGACCACCAGCATCGTGGCCGCCGACCTGTTCGGCCGCACGCTGGACACCGTCGAGACGCCCACACCGCTGAGCCCCGCGGGCCCCGCGCTGGCGTCGCTGGCCGAGAGCGCCAGCCGCTACCTGCGGCGTTGGCACCGGCGCCGCCCCCTGTGGGTCGGGGTCGCCATCGGTGGCACCGTCGACAGCGCCACCGGCCACGTCGACCACCCGAGGCTGGGCTGGCGCCAGGCGCCCGTCGGGCCGGTGCTGGCCGACGCGCTGAGCCTGCCGGTGTCGGTGGCCTCGCACGTGGACGCGATGGCCGGGGCCGAGCTGCTGCTCGGCATGCGGCGGTTCGCGCCGAGTTCGCCGACCAGCCTGTACGTCTACGCCCGCGAGACCGTCGGGTACGCGCTGGTGATCGGCGGGCGGGTGCACTGCCCGTCCAGCGGCCCTGGCACCATCGCGGGCCTGCCCGCGAACTCGGAGCTGCTCGGCGGCACCGGGCAGCTGGAGTCCACGGTCAGCGACGAGGCGGTCATCGCCGCGGCCCGCAAGCTGCGCATCCTGCCCGCGGCCCCGCCGGGCCGTTCCACCGGCTCGTCGACCGGCATCGTGGACCTGCTGCGGCTGGCCAGGTCCGGCAACCAGCCGGCCAAGGAGCTGCTGACCGAACGCGGCCGGGTGCTCGGCGAGGCCGTCGCCTTGCTGCGCGACCTGCTCAACCCCGACGAGCTGGTGGTCGGCGGCCAGGCGTTCACCGAGTATCCGGAGGCGATGGAGCAGGTGGAGGCGTCGTTCGTCGAGCGCTCGGTGCTGGCGCCGCGCGATCTGCGCGTCACCGCCTTCGGCAACCGCGTCCAGGAGGCCGGGGCCGGCATCGTGTCACTGGGCGGGCTCTACGCCGACCCGCTCGGCGCGATGCGCCGCGCTGGCGCCCTCGGTTCCCGGCTGCCGGAGATCGCGCCCGAGAACACCGCCTAACGCGAGGCATCCCGCAGGCATGAGCTGTACGTGCGGCCCGTCCTGTAAAGATGACAGGTGTGCGGCACGACGACGTCCTTCAGCTGAACGACCCGCGCCGGGTGGCGTTGCTGGCCGTGCACACCTCGCCACTGGCCCAGCCGGGCACCGGCGACGCCGGCGGCATGAACGTCTACGTGCTGCAGAGCGCGCTGCATCTGGCCCGGCGGGGCATCGAGGTCGAGATCTTCACGCGGGCCACCGCGTCGACGGATCCGCCGGTCCAGCGGGTCGCCCCCGGTGTGCTGGTGCGCAACGTGGTGGCGGGGCCGTTCGAGGGGCTGGACAAATACGACCTGCCCACCCAGCTGTGCGCGTTCGCCGCCGGCGTGCTGCGCGCCGAGGCGTCGCACGAGCCGGGCTACTACGACATCGTGCACTCGCACTACTGGCTTTCCGGGCAGGTCGGCTGGCTGGCCCGCGACCGCTGGGCGGTGCCGCTGGTGCATACCGCGCACACGCTCGCCGCGGTGAAGAACGCCGCCCTGGCCGAGGGCGACGCACCCGAGCCGCCGCTGCGCACCGTCGGCGAGCAGCAGGTAGTCGACGAGGCCGACCGGCTGATCGTCAACACCGATGATGAAGCCAGACAACTGGTTTCACTGCATCACGCCGATCCGGCGAAGATCGACGTGGTCCATCCCGGCGTCGACCTCGAGGTGTTCCACCCGGGCGATCGCGCCGCCGCCCGGGCCGCGATCGGGCTGGCGCCCGACGAAGACATCGTGGCGTTCGTGGGTCGGATCCAGCCGCTGAAGGCGCCCGACATCGTGCTGCGCGCCGCCGCGAAGCTGCCCGGGGTGCGCATCCTGGTGGCGGGCGGGCCGTCGGGCAGCGGCCTGGCTTCCCCCGACGGGCTGCTGCGCCTGGCCGAGGAACTCGGCATCGCCGAGCGGGTGACGTTCCTGCCGCCGCAGTCCCGGGAGAATCTGGCCACCGTGTTCCAGGCCGCCAATCTGATTGCGGTGCCGAGCTACTCGGAGTCCTTCGGGTTGGTTGCCCTGGAGGCGCAGGCCTGTGGGACACCGGCGGTGGCCGCCGCGGTCGGCGGCCTGCCGGTTGCGGTGCGTGACGGGGTGACCGGGACGCTGGTGCCCGGGCACGACGTCGGCGACTGGGCGCACGCGCTCGATGCGATGCTGCACATGGACGCCGGCTCGCAGGCGGCGATGAGCCGCGCGGCGGCCGCCCACGCCGCGACCTTCTCGTGGGAGAACACCACCGACGCGCTGCTGGCCAGCTACCGCCGGGCGATCGGCGATTTCACCGCCGGACGCCAGCCCCGGGTTCGCGATCGGGTCGCGGCGCGCAAGCCGCGCCGCTGGGCATCGCGCCGCGGGGTGGGCGCATGACCTGCGCCGGCGACGATGCAGAGCGAAGCGATGAGGAGGAGCGGCGCTCATGACTGAGGCCGTGCAGCAGTTGATCGAGCGCGCCCTGCAGGACAGCGACCTGACCTACTCGAAACACGAAGGCGCACATGGCGGTTTGGCCGGCCTGGTGGTCGAGCTGCCCGGCGAGCGCAAGCTCAAGACCAACACCATCCTGACCATCGGCGAGCACTCCGTACGTGTCGAGGCTTTCGTGTGCCGCAAGCCCGACGAGAACCACCAGGGCGTCTACCGCTTCCTGCTCAAGCGCAACCGCCGGCTCTACGGCGTCGCGTACACGCTGGACAAGGTCGGCGACATCTATCTGGTGGGCCGGATGTCGCTGGCCTCGGTGGACGCCGACGAGATCGACCGGGTGCTCGGGCAGGTGCTCGAGGCGGTGGACTCGGACTTTAATACGTTGCTGGAGTTGGGTTTTCGCTCGTCGATCCAGAAGGAGTGGGAGTGGCGGGTGTCGCGCGGTGAGTCGCTGAAGAACCTCGAGGCCTTCGCCCACCTGATCGACGAAGACGACGATGCAGCCGCTGAGGACTCCGGTGGTGCGTGAGAGACTTGCCGGCATGGGTGACACTTCCACGCTGGTACTGCTTCGCCACGGCGAAAGCGAATGGAACTCGCTGAACCTGTTCACCGGCTGGGTCGACGTCGGGCTCACCGACAAGGGCCGGACCGAGGCGGTGCGCAGCGGCGAACTGCTGGCCGAGCAGAACCTGTTGCCCGACGTGCTCTACACCTCGCTGTTGCGGCGCGCGATCAGCACGGCGCACCTGGCGCTGGACACCGCCGACCGGCTGTGGATCCCGGTGCATCGCAGCTGGCGGCTCAACGAACGCCATTACGGGGCGCTGCAGGGCCTGGACAAGGCCGAGACCAAGGCCAAGTACGGCGAAGAGCAGTTCATGACCTGGCGGCGCAGCTACGACACGCCGCCACCGCCGATCGAGAAGGGCAGCGAGTTCAGCCAGGACGCCGACCCGCGCTACGTCGACATCGGCGGCGGGCCGCTGACCGAATGCCTGGCCGACGTCGTGGCGCGGTTCCTGCCGTATTTCACCGACGTGATCGTCCCGGACCTGCGGTTCGGCAAGACGGTGCTGATCGTCGCGCACGGCAACTCGCTGCGCGCCCTGGTCAAGCACCTCGATCAGCTGTCCGACGAGGAGGTCGTCGGCCTGAACATCCCGACCGGCATTCCGCTGCGCTACGACCTGGACGCCGATTTGCGGCCGCTGGTGGCGGGCGGGACGTATCTGGACCCGGACGCCGCCGCCGCGGGCGCCGCAGCGGTAGCCAGCCAGGGATCGCGGTAGCTTGCTGGCGCTTCGCCCCAGCAGGGCGTCGGCGCGCCGGCAGGGAGCTTTAAAGCCCGATTCGCCAAACATCGAGTGAACGGCGGCCGAACACCTGTAGCTCAAGTTGTGACTTGTCCAATTTTGGCCTCGTTCCGCTAGGGCTGCGTTAACCAAATTTGTAGGATTCGGTACGTGACCGTGTTCTCGGCGCTGTTGCTGGCCGGGGTGTTGTGCGTGCTGGCGCTGGTCGTGGGTATAGCGGCCGGCGCTCGGTTGTCGCCGCGGGTGGCGCGACGCCGCCAACGCGTTGCTGCCGAGTCGACCGGGATCACCGTCGCTCAGATGCTGCAGCGCATCGTCGCGCTGATGCCGATGGGTGCCGCGGTGGTCGATACGCACCGCGACGTCGTGTACCTCAACGACCGGGCCGGGGAGCTGGGCCTGGTGCGCGATCGCCAACTCGACGACCAGGCGTGGCTGGCCGCGCAGCACGCGCTGGCGGGCAACGACGCCGAGTTCGACCTGCAGCCGGCCAAGCGCGCGAACGGCGGCCGGTCGGGAATCTCGGTGCACGGGCAGGCACGGCTGCTCAGCGAGGAAGACCGCCGCTTCGCCGTCGTGTTCGTGCACGACCAGTCCGACCATGCCCGGATGGAGGCGACCCGGCGCGACTTCGTGGCCAACGTCAGCCACGAGCTCAAGACGCCGGTCGGCGCGATGGCGCTGCTCGCCGAGGCCCTGCTGGCCTCCGCGGACGACTCCGAAACGGTGCGCCGCTTCGCCGAAAAGGTGCTGATCGAGGCGAACCGGCTGGGCGACATGGTCGCCGAGCTGATCGAGCTGTCCCGGCTGCAGGGCGCCGAGCGGCTGCCCACGGTGATCGATGTCGACGTCGATTCCGTTGTCTCCGAGGCAATTTCACGGCATAAGGTGGCCGCCGAGAACGCGAATATCGAGGTTCGCACCGACGTGCCCAGCGGCCTGCGGGTGCTGGGCGACCAGACGCTGTTGGTCACCGCGCTGGCGAACCTGGTTTCCAACGCCATCGCCTACTCGACCCCGGGTTCGCCGGTGTCGATCAGCCGTCGCCGCCGCGGCGACAACATCGAGATCGCCGTCACCGACCGCGGCATCGGGATCGCGCTCGAAGACCAGGAGCGTGTCTTCGAGCGGTTCTTCCGCGGGGACAAGGCCCGTTCGCGGGCCACCGGCGGCAGCGGCCTGGGGCTGGCGATCGTCAAACACGTTGCCGCCAACCACAACGGCACGATCGGCGTCTGGAGCAAGCCGGGCACCGGATCCACCTTTACCTTGTCGATCCCGGCGTATCAGGACACCGACGGCGACGAGGAACCCGAGCAACCCCTGGGCCGCGAAGTGCGGCCCAACCGCTCACAACGAGAGGAAGAACTAAGTAGATGACCAGTGTGCTGATCGTGGAAGACGAGGAGTCGCTTGCCGATCCGCTGGCCTTTCTCCTCCGCAAGGAAGGCTTCGAAGCCACGGTGGTGACCGACGGATCGGCGGCGCTCGCCGAGTTCGATCGTGCCGGCGCCGACATTGTGCTGCTCGACCTGATGCTGCCCGGCATGTCGGGCACGGACGTGTGCAAGCAGCTGCGGGCCCGCTCCGGCGTGCCGGTCATCATGGTGACCGCTCGCGACAGCGAGATCGACAAGGTCGTCGGTCTGGAGTTGGGCGCCGATGACTATGTGACCAAGCCGTATTCGGCGCGTGAGTTGATCGCCCGCATCCGCGCGGTGCTGCGTCGCGGTGGCGACGACGACTCCGAAATCAGCGACGGCGTCCTCGAGTCGGGGCCGGTGCGGATGGACGTCGAGCGGCACGTGGTCTCGGTCAACGGTGACGCAATTACACTGCCGCTCAAGGAATTCGACTTGCTCGAGTACCTGATGCGCAACAGCGGCCGGGTGCTCACGCGTGGCCAGTTGATCGACCGGGTGTGGGGTGCCGACTACGTCGGCGACACCAAGACGCTCGACGTGCACGTCAAGCGCCTGCGGTCCAAGATCGAGGCCGACCCCGCCAACCCGGTGCACCTGGTGACGGTTCGCGGGCTGGGCTACAAGCTCGAGGGCTAGCTTCGGCATCGCGGCGACGCGCGTGCGTCGTCTGGGGCGTGCCGGCGACTAGCGCAGGCCGACCTCGGCGTGGCCGGTGCCCAGCACCGACCACCGCCGGTCGTCGATCTCGACGTGAATGTCGGCCCGCTCGGTGTTGGTGCACACCACCTTGGCGCCGTCGGGATCGGTGTATTCCAGCCGCACGCACCTGTCGGCGGGCTGGTCGACCCGGACGGTCACCGCCCGGCCCATGATGCGCCCCGCCAGCCGCCAGCCCGGCAGGCCGAGCGTCGCCCGCACCCGCAGCGCCGGCAAAAAGCTTGCGGGCCAATCTTTTCCGTCGATCCGGAAGCGAACGAAGGCCAGCGGCGCAAGCCGGCGCAGCGCCGGCTTGCGTGACACCGCGACGACCGCCTCGAGGACGTCGCCGTCGCCGAGGTCGGCGTGGATCCAGCCCCAGCGTTCGGCGTTGCCGTGCCCGTAGATGTGGGCAATGCCGCCGCGCCAGCCCTCGATGCGGCGGGTGTGGTCGTCGACGGCCAGCGACCCGGCGAAGTCGGCGGTCGGGGCGACCACCACCTGCGCGGCAGGCAACAGCTCGCGCTCCCACGCCACCCGGGGAAACGTCCACAGCGGCGCACCGGCGTCCGCCCAGGACAGGTCCCACGCCAGCGATCCGGCCCGCCCCGCCAGCCCGTCGGAGCCGATCCGGATGCCGCCGGCGTCGAACCAGGCCCCACCCGTAGCGGGTTGGGCGGGGCCTGGTTCGAACCGCTCGGTGCGCGGCGGGCCATCGGGCGGAAACCAGCTGGCCCAGCCGTGCGCGTAGGCGGCGCCGCCGTCGGTCGGGGCGACCGTCTCGCCGTGAATCCACAGGCCGGCGCGCGTCGACGGATCCGACAGCGTGGCATACCAGACTTCGAGGCGACCGGCCTTGCCCCGCCAGCGCGGGACGGCGGCCGATCGCAGTTCGGCGTCCATCGCTGAAGGCTAGCCGGGTGGATCGACCGGCAACTCGCCGCTTGTCTCGAAGACGGTGCGGACTTCGTCGGTGGCGCTCAACGCGATCCGCCGGCGCATGTCCGCCGTCATCGGCGGCAGCTCGTCGAGGTCGAACCAGGCCGCCTCGGTGCTCTCGTCGTCGGCGGGGTAGGGATCACCGGCCAACCACTCCATCCGGAACACGTGATCGAGGTACTGGGCCTGATCCCCGTTGGGGTACATCCGCGGCCCCGTCACGTGCACCCACGCGAGCCGGGTGGGCCGCACGGTGACCCCGGTCTCCTCGAGCACCTCGCGGACGGCGCCGTCGGCCGGGTTCTCGCCGGGGTCCAGGATTCCGGTGACCGCGGTCCAGGCGCCGTTGTCGGATCGCTTGACCAGCAACACTTTTCCGTCGCGGATCGTCACGGCGCTGATGCCGGACAGCCACAGCGGCGCATGCCCGACCGCGCGGCGCAGCTCGGCGATGAAATCGGGGATCGGCATCGCCTACTCGGCGATGCGGGTCGCCGGGTGGATCGCGATGAGCCCCAGCTTGCTGCGGCGCTTGCACATCGCGGCCAGCTCCGAGTAGGCCTTGGCGCCGAGCAACTCGGTGAGTTCGTCGGCCAGGCTTTCCCACACCTGCTTGGCGCCGACATGGGCGGCCGGATCCCCGGTGCAATACCAATGCAGATCGGAACCGCCGGAGCCCCAGCCGCGGCGGTCGTATTCGGTGACCCAGGTCTTCAGGATTTCGGTGCCGTCGGGCCGCGTCACCCACTCCTGGCTGCGCCGGATCGGCAATTGCCAGCACACCTCGGGCTTCATCGTCAGCGGCGCCACCCCGAGCTTGAGGGCCTTGCTGTGCAGCGCGCAGCCGGGGCCGCTGGGGAAGCCGGGCCGGTTCAAGAAGATGCACGCACCCTTGTATTTGCGGGTGCGGTACTGGGCCTGGCCCTCGTGTTCGTCGAGTTCCAGAAAGCCCTTGCGGCCCAAGCCCTTTTCGCGGAATTGCCAGTCGGCGTCGGTCAGTGTCGTTACCGCGTCGTCGAGCTTCGCTCGGTCGTCGTCGTCGGACAGGAACGCGCCGTGCGAGCAGCATCCGTCGTCCGGGCGGCCCTCCACCGTCCCGCGGCAGGCCGGCGTGCCGAAGACGCACGTCCAGCGCGACAGCAACCAGGTGAGGTCGGCCGCGATGAGGTGCTCGGGATTGTCCGGGTCGTAGAACTCCACCCATTCGCGGGCGAAATCCAATTCGACCTCCTGCCCCGGTTCAAGGTGTGAATTCGCCACGGATGCAACGTTAGACCACAATTCCCGCTGTTCGCCCCGCAGACACCCAGGTCCGCCAACTTGTGAATTGCCACGCTTTCGCGCGGGGCGCAACACGGTTCGCATCCCCGCACGATAGGTTTTTTGCGTGCGATTGGGAGTGCTCGACGTGGGGAGCAACACGGTACATCTGCTGGTGGTCGATGCCCACCGCGGCGGACACCCGACCCCGATGAGTTCGACGAAGGCCACGCTGCGGCTGGCGGAGTCCATCGACAACTCGGGCAAACTGACCAAGCGCGGCGCCGAGAAGCTGATCTCCACCATCGACGAGTTCGCCAAGATCGCCGACAGCTCCGGCTGCGAAGAGCTGATGGCCTTCGCGACCTCCGCGGTCCGGGACGCCGAAAACTCCGACGACGTGCTGTCCCGGGTCCGCAAGGAAACCGGAGTGGCGTTGCAGGTGCTGACTGGGGTGGCCGAATCGCGGCTGACGTTCCTCGCCGTGCGCCGGTGGTATGGCTGGAGTGCGGGACGCATCATCAACCTCGACATCGGCGGCGGCTCGCTGGAGCTGTCCAGCGGCGTCGACGAGGAACCGGAGGTGGCGCTGTCGCTGCCGCTGGGCGCCGGGCGGTTGACCCGCGAATGGCTGCCCGAGGACCCGCCGGGCCGGCGCCGGGTGGCGATGCTGCGGGACTGGCTGGACGCCGAACTGGCCGACGCCAGCGCCGAGGTGCTCGAGGCCGGCAGCCCCGAGTTGGCGGTCGCGACGTCGAAGACGTTCCGCTCGCTGGCGCGGCTCACCGGTGCGGCGCCGTCGGCCGCGGGACCACGGGTGAAGCGCACGCTGACCGCCAACGGCCTCAGGCAACTCATATCTTTCATCTCTAGGATGACGACCGCTGACCGGGCAGAACTGGAAGGAGTGAGCGCCGAGCGAGCACCACAGATCGTGGCGGGGGCTCTGGTAGCAGAGGCGAGTATGCGTGCACTGTCGATAGAAACGGTTGATATCTGCCCGTGGGCATTACGGGAAGGTCTCATCTTGCGCAAACTCGACAGCGAAGCCGACGGAACTGCCCTCGTTGACGCTTCGGTGCGCGATGCTAGAGGGCAGGCAGGTGATCGGAACTCGCACCGATCGAAAGGCGAGAAAGCATGACCGGACCGCAGCCCGAGTCCGAAGGCACCGGAACCCGGCCGATCTCGGTGGCCGAACTACTGGCCAGGAACGGGACCATCGGCGCCCCGGCGGTTTCCCGGCGGCGCCGCCGGCGGCGCGGTGACGCCGACGCCGTCACCGTCGCAGAGCTGACCGGCGAGCTGCCGATCATCCGTGACGACGAGCACGACGCGACCGAGCACGCGACCGAGCAGGCCGCCGCTAACGGCTCCGTCGACGTCGCCGAGCCCGCGGCGCCCGCGGCGCCCGCCGCCGACGACGCGGTGTCCGAGGACGCCGCCGAAGAGCAGCCCAAGCCCGCCTACTGGTCGGAGCCCGAGCCGCGCTGGCCCGCGTCGCCGCCGCAGCCGAACCGCGCGGGGCGCTGGCCCGCGTCGCCGCCGCAGCCGAACCGCGCGGGCCCCGAACTCAGCCCCTACCCGCGGCCCCCGCGCCACCCGGAGCCCGCCAAGGCGCCCGCCGCGGATCGCGCCGGCCAGCCGGGGTCGCAGTCCGACGCGGAAACGATGAGCCCGGACCCGCTGGACCAGTACGCCGACATGCCGGTCGACGTGATGGACTCCGAGGTCCGCGAGGCCGAACTCGAGACCGAGGACTCCGCCTACGTCCGGTCCTACCTGCAGTCGTCGGATTCGGCGTCGGCCTCGGATTCGACCCTGTTCGGCGGCGGCCAGACCCTGGCCGACGAGGTCGCCCGGCGGCGCAGCGACGAGCGTGCCGCCGCGGGTGCGGACGCACCGGCCGACGAGGCCGCCGTCGAGCGCCAGGGCGAGCGCGGCGCACTGGCCGCGGATACCCAGCCGGCACCCGGCAAATTCGAGTCGCTGTGGCGCGGCAGCCTGATCGTGTTGCAGTCGATCCTGGCCGTCGCCTTCGGCGCCGGGCTCTTCATCGCCTTCGACCAGCTGTGGCGATGGAACAGCCTGGTGGCCCTGGTGCTGTCGGTGTTGGTCATCCTCGGCCTGGTAGCCGGCGTGCGGGTGGTCCGCAAGACCGAGGACATCGCCAGCACGCTGATCGCGGTCGCGGTCGGGGCGCTGATCACCCTGGGGCCGCTGGTCCTGTCGTTGCAATCGGGCTAGGCGTCACCCGCAGACTGTGCGTCCAGCAATCAAAGTCGGCCTATCCACGGCATCGGTCTATCCGTTGCGCGCCGAGGCCGCGTTCGAATACGCGGCCCGGCTCGGCTACGACGGCGTCGAGCTGATGGTGTGGAGCGAGTCGGTCAGCCAGGACATCGAGGCGGTCAAGAAGCTGTCGCGCCGCTACCGCGTCCCGGTGCTCTCGGTGCATGCCCCCTGCCTGCTGATCTCGCAGCGGGTGTGGGGCTCCAACCCCATTCCCAAGCTGGAACGCAGCGTGCGGGCCGCCGAGGAGCTGGGCGCGCAGACCGTCGTCGTGCACCCGCCGTTCCGTTGGCAGCGGCGCTACGCCGACGGATTCAGCGAGCAGGTCACGTCGCTGGAGGCCTCCAGCGACGTGCTGGTCGCCGTGGAGAACATGTTCCCGTTCCGGACCGATCGTTTTTTCGGCGCCGACCAGTCGCGGGAACGGATGCGCAGGCGCGGCGGCGGTCCGGGGGCGGGGATCTCGGCGTTCGCCCCGTCCTACGACCCGCTGGACGGCGACCACGCCCACTACACGCTGGACCTGTCGCACACCTCGACGGCCGGCACCGACGCGCTGGACATGGCCAGGCGGATGGGCGCGGGCCTGGTGCACCTGCACCTGTGCGACGGCAGTGGCCTGCCCGCCGACGAACACCTGGTGCCCGGGCGCGGCACCGAGCCCACCGCCGAGGTGTGCCAGATGCTGGCCGGCGGCCACTTCGCGGGCCATGTGATCCTCGAGGTGTCCACGTCGAGCGCGCGTTCGGCCAGTCACCGCGAAGCCATGCTCGCCGAGGCGCTGCAGTTCGCCCGCACGCACCTGCTGCGCTGAGCTTCCCGAGATCCATCAGGAGACCATGACCGCGTTATTCACCACCGCAATGACCCTGCGGGAGGCCGGGCCCGGCGTCTACGACGGCGAACTCAACAAGCACTGGACGATCGGTCCCAAGGTGCACGGCGGCGCCATGATGGCGCTGTGCGCCAACGCCGCCCGGCACGCCTGCGTCGAGGCCGGGCACGAACCGGTGGCGGTCTCGGCGAGCTTCCTGTGGGCGCCCGACCCGGGGCCGATGCAGCTGCTGACCTCGATCCGCAAGCGCGGCAGGCGGATCAGCGTGGTCGACGTCGAGCTGGTGCAGGACGGCCGCACGGCGGTGCACGCCGTCATCAACCTCGGCGAGCCTGAGCACTTTGCGTCCGCCGACACTGCACCGCTGCTGTCGGCGAATCCGGTGGTGGACCTGATGGCGCCGGAACCGCCCGACGACGTCGAGCCGATCGGGCCGGGCCACCCGCTGGCCGGCCTGGTGCACCTGGGCGAGGGCTGCGAAATACGGCCGCTGCTGTCCACGATGCGGCCCGGGACCGACCAGCGGCCGCCGATGCTGCAGATGTGGGCGCGACCCCGCGACGTGGCTCCTGACCCGCTCTTTGCCCTCATGTGCGGCGACGTGTCGGCCCCGGTGACCTTCGCCGTGGAGCGCACGGGCTGGGCCCCCACGATCCAGATGACGGCCTTCCTGCGGGCCCGGCCCGCCGACGGCTGGTTGCGCGTGGTCTGCACCTGCCTGGAGATCGGGCACGACTGGTTCGACGAGGACCACATCGTCGTCGACAGCCTGGGCCGGCTGGTCGCGCAATCGCGCCAATTGGCGATGGTGCCCGCCGAGCGGTAGAGCCCCGGTAGCCGCGATCGGGCCGGTTGTCTGCGATGCTTTCCGGCATGGCAAGAATCGCGATCATCGGTGGTGGCAGCATCGGCGAAGGATTGCTGTCGGGACTGCTGCGGGCCGGGCACCAGGTCAAGGACCTGGTGGTGGCCGAACGCGTACCCGAGCGTGCGAAGTACCTCGCCGACACCTACGAGGTGCTGGTCACGTCATTGACCGAGGCCGTGGACAACGCCGCCGTCATCGTCGTCGCGGTGAAGCCGGGCGACGTCGATGCGGTGATGGGGGAGCTGGTCAAGGTCGCGGCCGAGGCCACGGGCGACAGCGCCGAGCAGGTGTTCGTCACCGTCGCCGCCGGCATCACGATCTCCTACTTCGAGTCCAAGCTGCCCGCGGGCACGCCGGTGATCCGGGCGATGCCCAACGCGGCGATGCTGGTGGGTGCCGGGGTGACGGCGCTGGCCAAGGGCCGCTTCGCCAGTGCTGAGCAGCTCGACGACGCCGCGGCGCTGTTCGGCGCGGTTGGCGGCGTGCTGACCGTTCCCGAGTCCCAGATGGACGCGGTGACCGCGCTGTCGGGCTCGGGGCCGGCGTACTTCTTCCTGCTGGTCGAGGCCCTGGTGGACGCCGGCGTGGCGGCCGGGCTGAGCCGGGAGGTGGCGACCAGCCTGACCGCGCAGACCCTGGCCGGGTCGGCGGCGATGCTGCTGGACCGAATGGACCAGGCGCTGCAGCCGGCCGAGGGTGAGGCGGCGGGGGCGCGGCCGGACGCCGCCGCGGCCCAGCTGCGGGCGACGGTGACCTCGCCGGGCGGTACCACCGCGGCTGCGCTGCGGGAACTCGAGCGAGGCGGATTTCGCGCGGCCGTCGACGCCGCCGTTCAGGCCGCCAAAAGCCGCTCTGAGCAGCTAAGAATTACATCCGGATAATTTAAAGATTTCAAAATGATTGTCCCCCACCAGTACCAGTAACCCCACTAGTCCCGCTATTCTCCATTCTGTATGCACGTGTGGGTGCCGGCGGAGGGGAAGCCGCTGGCATTGCGCGGGCCTGACACGATTGGGTTGCGATGACGTCTACGAACGGGCCATCGGCGCGAGATTCCGCAGGTAAGCCGCGGGATTCTCTCGATAGCCAGCAGGCGAGAACACAATTTCTCACTGTCGCCGAAGTGGCGGCCCTCATGCGGGTCTCCAAGATGACGGTCTACCGCTTGGTGCACAACGGCGAGCTGCCAGCGGTGCGGGTCGGACGGTCCTTCCGGGTTCACGCGAAGGCCGTCCACGACATGCTCGAGACGTCGTACTTCGACGCCGGCTGAATCGAAACATCGCGCGACGTCACCCTGGGCGCGCGTCAGTGACCGACGATCGGTGCTGACCCGCGCGCAGGGGGAGTCGGCGACTGCCGGTTGGTATTTCGTGCGAGCCGCCGGGTAAAGTGGCCAGGTCCTTAGGTAAATCTTGAGACCAGTCACGGGTTAGATAGCGGAGTTCATGGGTTCAGTAATCAAGAAGCGGCGCAAGCGTATGTCGAAGAAGAAGCACCGCAAACTGCTGCGTCGCACTCGAGTGCAGCGCAGAAAACTCGGCAAGTAAGCCCCACTCCGCGTACCTCCCGGACTCGCCGCGCGGCGCGCTGCTGTCACGCCGCCGTGGGCCGCGGCCGTTAGGCTGTTCGCGTGGATGCTTCGAGCGGGGATGGCGCCGGAACCGGCGAGACCGCCGGCGACACCATGCACTATCCCAAGGTGGTGTTGGTGACGGGGGCGTGCCGGTTTCTCGGCGGCTACCTGACCGCCCGGTTGGCGCAGAACCCGTTGATCAACACGGTGATCGCGGTGGACGCCATTGCCCCGAGCAAGGACATGCTGCGCCGGATGGGCCGCGCCGAGTTTGTGCGCGCCGACATCCGAAACCCGTTCATCGCCAAGGTGATTCGCAACGGCGACGTCGACACGGTGGTGCATGCAGCCGCGGCGTCCTACGCCCCCCGTTCCGGTGGGACCGCGGCGTTGAAGGAACTCAACGTGATGGGCGCGATGCAGTTGTTCGCGGCCTGCCAGAAGGCGCCCTCGGTGCGCCGCGTCGTGCTGAAGTCGACCTCTGAGGTCTACGGGTCGAGCGCACACGACCCGGTGATGTTCACCGAAGACAGCACCAGCCGCCGGCCCATCCGCGGCGGCTTCGCCAAGGACAGCCTCGACATCGAGGGCTATGCGCGGGGGCTGGGCCGGCGCCGGCCCGATATCGCGGTGAGCATCCTGCGGCTGGCGAACATGATCGGGCCCGCGATGGACACCACGCTGTCGCGGTACCTGGCCGGGCCGGTGGTCCCGACGATGTTCGGCCGGGACGCCCGATTGCAGCTGCTGCACGAGCAGGATGCGCTGGGCGCGCTGGAGCGCGCCGCCATGGCCGGCAAGGCCGGAACGTTCAACATCGGCGCCGACGGCATCATGATGCTGTCGCAGGCGATCCGCCGGGCGGGCCGAATTCCGTTGCCAGTACCGGGTTTTGGGGTCTGGGCCCTGGATTCACTGAGACGGGCTAACCGTTATACCGAGATCAATCGCGACCAGTTCAATTACTTGAGTTTCGGCCGCGTCATGGACACCGCGCGGATGCGTTCCGAGCTCGATTACCAGCCGAAATGGCCGACCGCCGAGGCCTTCGATGACTACGTGCGTGGCCGCAGCCTAACTCCCATAATCGACCCACATCGGGTACGCTCCTTGGAGGGTCGCGCCATAGCCTTAGCGCAGCGCTGGGGAAGCCGAAATCCAATTCCATGGGGTGGGGTCAGGTAGATATCGTGGCGGGTGAAAACAGAGCGAATGTCATTCCCCTGCACAGCAATAGGGGTCGCGTCGCAGCCCGCCGGAGAGCCGATCAACGTGCTGATGCTGCGCGTCAGCATCCGTCCTTACTTTCCGATCCGCACGGCCGTGCATCGGCTGAGCAGATCGCGGCCGTCGTCCGCGAGATCGACGAGCACCGGCGTGTCGCGGGTTCGGCTTCGCCAACCGAGGGGCCACTCAACGAGCGTGCCCAGCAAGTCGCGGCAGTCGCCGAGTTTCTCCGGAAGCGGCTGACCGGTGACTACACCGTCGACGAGTTCGGCTTCGACCCGCACTTCAACAACGCCATCGTCCGACCCCTGCTGAGGTTCTTCTTCAAGTCGTGGTTCCGCGTTGAAGTCAGCGGCATCGAGAACCTGCCGACCGAGGGCGCCGCGCTTCTGGTGGCCAATCACGCCGGGGTGTTGCCGTTCGACGGCTTGATGCTGTCGGTGGCCGTGCACGACGAGCACCCCGCGCAGCGCGACATGCGACTGCTGGCGGCCGACATGGTGTTCGACCTGCCGCTGGTCGGCGAGGCGGCCCGCAAGGCGGGGCACACCATGGCCTGCACCACCGACGCGCATCGGTTGCTGGCCGCCGGCGAGCTCACCGCGGTGTTCCCCGAGGGCTACAAGGGCCTGGGCAAGCGCTTCGAGGACCGCTACCGGTTGCAGCGGTTCGGCCGCGGCGGCTTCGTGACGGCGGCCCTGCGGACCAAGGCGCCGATCATCCCCTGCTCGATCATCGGCTCCGAAGAGATCTATCCGATGCTCACCGACGTCAAACTGCTGGCGCGGCTGTTCGGCCTGCCCTATTTCCCGATCACGCCGCTGTTCCCGCTGGCCGGGCCGGCGGGCCTGCTGCCGCTGCCGTCCAAGTGGCACATCGCCTTTGGCGAGCCGATCCACACCAGCGACTACGGCGCTTCCGACGCCGAAGACCCGATGGTCACCTTCGAGCTGACCGACCAGGTGCGCGAGACGATCCAGCAGACGCTCTACCGGTTGCTCGCCGGGCGCCGCAACGTCTTCCTGGGCTGAGTCTTTCGATTGCAGACAGACAAGCGCCCCGGCGCCAATGGCACCGGGGCGCTCGTGCGTGCAAGCGTTACTTGACCAGTGTGAACTGGCAGACGTTGGTGTAGCCGTCGCGGAACAGGTCCGAGCACCCACGCAAGTACTTCAGGTAGATGTCGTAGGTCTCCTGGCCCTTCAGGGCGATCGCCTCGTCCTTGTGCGCCTCGAGGGCGTCGCCCCAGGCCGTCAACGTCGGGACGTAGTTCTTCCCGATGAAGTGGTGGCGATCGATCTTGAAGCCCGCGTCGGTCGAGTACTTGTCGACCAGGTCGACCTGAGGCAACTTCCCGCCGGGGTAGATCTCCTTCAGGATGAAGCTGATGAACCGCAGCAGGGTCATGTTGATCTTCAGGCCCATTGCCTTGCCCTGCTCGGCGGTGGGCACCACGATGCTGTGCAGCAGCATCCGGCCGTCGTCGGGCAGCAGGTCGTAGTACTTCTTGAAGAACGTGGCGTAACGCTCGTATCCGGCGTCACCGGCGCCGTCGGCGAAGTGCTCGAAGGCGCCCAGCGACACGATGCGGTCGATCGGTTCGTCGCCGGGGAATTCCTCCCAGCCCTGAATCCGCACCTCTTTGCGGCGCGGGCTGTCCATCTTGTCGAACTCGGCCACGCAGTGGGCGTACTGGTTCTCGCTGAGCGTCAGGCCGATGACGTTGACGTCGTACTCGGCCACCGCGTGGCGCATCGTCGAGCCCCAGCCGCTGCCGATGTCCAGCACCGTCATGCCAGGCTCGAGGTTGAGTTTGTCCAGAGCGAGCTTGCGCTTGGCAAACTGCGCCTCTTCGAGTGTCTTGGTCAGGTTCTGCGGGTCGGGATTCTCGTCGAAGTAACCGCAGCTGTATGTCATCGACGGGTCAAGCCAGAGCTTGAAGAACTCGTTCGACTTGTCGTAGTGGGACCGGACCGCTTGGACTGGTGGCTTTAGTTTGGTGCCACCCGTTTCCCCCTGTGAAGTCATTGGCTTGACCCTACTTTCGCGCAGAAATGGATGCAACGGCGGCGACGGTTTCTTCAGCGCGCGCGTCTGGATGTGAGGCTTCACCGAGCATCGTGACGATGCTGGTGACTACCGGGTTCCCCTCGGCGTCGGTGATCTCGCTGCGGATCTCAACGATGGCGGCGCCATGGGACTCCGTCACCGAGTCTAGATAGGTGTCAAAGTACAACTTGTCGTGGGCCACGATCGGCCGGTGGAAGGTGAATTTCTGGTCGCGATGCAGCACCCGGGCGAGGTTGATCGGGATGTCGAACTTGGTGAAGATCTCCAGCTGCACGCGCCGGCCGGCGAACGCCAGGAAAGTCAGCGGGGCCACCAACGTGGGGTATCCCGCGTCGGCCGCGTCGCTGTCGCTGAAGTGCATCGGGTGGTCGTCTTTGACGGCCTGTGCGAACTCCCGGATCTTTTCGCGTCCGACCTCGAAGTAATCCGGCGCTCGGTAGTGGCTGCCGATGAGCGCCTGGGCGCCTTCTGGAACTACTGACATGTCGGTGTGCTTCCCCTCGACTGTGTGCTAGCGGCGCAGCTTATCAGCGTGATTGGCGCTTCGACGCCAGCGCTGCAAGCGCACCGCCCGCCGCGCCCAGCGCCAGGGCCGACGGCACGCCGATCCGGGCCGCCTTGCGGGCGGTCCGGAAGTCGCGGATTTCCCAGCCCCGTTCGCGGGCCAGCGCACGCAGGCGCGCGTCGGGATTGATGGCGACGGCGGTGCCCACCAGCGACAGCATCGGGACGTCGTTGTAGCTGTCGGAGTAGGCGGTGCAGCGTTTGAGGTTGAGCCCCTCGCGGATGGCCAACGAGCGCACCGCGTGCGCCTTACCGGGGCCGTGCAGGATGTCGCCGACGAGTTGGCCGGTGAACGTGCCGTCGACCGACTCGGCGACGGTGCCCAAGGCCCCGGTCAGGCCGAGCCGGCGGGCGATGGTCGCCGCGAGTTCGTACGGCGTCGCGGTGATCAGCCACACCTGCTGGCCGGCATCGAGGTGCATCTGGGTGAGTTCGCGGGTGCCGGCCCAAATCTTGTCGGCGATGATCTCGTCGTAGATCTCCTCGCCGAGGGCGACCAGTTGCTCGACCGAGCGGCCCTCGATGAACGCGAGCGCCTTGCGTCGGCCGGCGGCGACGTCGTTGCTGTTCTCCTTGCCGAGCAGCTGAAACTTGGCCTGGGCGTAGATGAATCCGACGACGTCGCGATAGGTGAAGTAGTCGCGAGCGGCCAGCCCGCGTCCGAAGTGCACGGCCGAGGAACCCTGCACCAGGGTGTTGTCCACGTCGAAGAACGCGGCGGCGGTCAGATCGATCGGGGGTTGCGGGCCTTCGCCCGCGGCAGTCTCCGCCTGCAGGCCTTCGAGGGCGCGGGCGGCGCTGGCGTTGGCCGCTACGGATTCCAGCTCGACGCGACTGGTGGGTTCTGCGCTGCTCGTCTCATCCGACTCAGAGGAAGTCATCGCAAACCTCCTAGATCGCAGTGCCGTCCGGTGGCCGAAGGGGTGTTCGCGCGGCCGATATCAACCCTATCCGGCAGGTGTTGAGGCGAGCTTGACGGCTCTGGGCCTAGCCTCGCCAGCGCGCCACGGCGCTCGATGTTGGTTGGCGGTGGCATCGTTGGCACGGTTGCTCGGCGAGCATCGCCGGCCGCGAAGGCACATGCCGCACTACGTCTGTTTGTTGGGCCCGTTCGATCCTGATGTCGTGTGATTTGACTCTCTTCGCCTGGTTCAGATTCGAACATAGATGCAGTCAGCAATGACGTTAAGAAAGCCCCTGTTGCTCTCGCCATTGCGTCCAGTACCGGTCCGCATTGGAGCGTCGTAGTGATCTCAGCGTCTCACATATGGTCTCGAGCTGGGAGCCATCTGAAAACAATTCTTCAACGCGTTCACCGTTCGTCCGAACCCAGGTGATTTCATCCGCTGCGGAAGAATATTCGATCTCGCCTTGGCCAGATAAGTACTGTTTGATGAGAGATACGGTGAACCAGTTGTCTGGTGTTGCGAGCGCAGTGGGCGCTACACCAAGCAGGATCTGACCCTTGTCATTGACCAGATCCCAACTAAGTGTCGGCCCGGTGATCGACAGTGACGCATTGTTTGATGCCACACCGGTCGTCTTCGAATCCGTAATGCGATAGCGGGGGTCCAGGTATAAGACATCAAAATATTCCAAAAAGTACTCTAAGAGTGTTTTCATTTTCCACTTCCTCCACCGCGTGGAATCCATGTGGTGTCGTTCATCTGGTGATATCCATGCAATTCCAGATACCTGATTTCAGCCGCCGTAAATGTGTTTGGTTCCACCATATCGAATGGCACGGACAGGGTGACAGTGTCACCGTTCGCGATGGCCATGTCGAGTACATGCTGATTTGCAGCGAGTCGTTCGGTGGGGGTCGCTGCATTCCATGCGTCACCGATATCGAAGTAACTGGCTCCGTGTTGCAGCGCGACCTCGATGTAGGACTGGCCCCTAAGAGGGCTAAACGGCCCGAGTACCGTCTCGCCGCTTCCAGTCAGGTGCTGTTCGGATAGTGCCAGGAGCTTGTCTGACAAGTGCTCCAGCGGGTTGGTCAGAGTGAATTCGGGTCGGCCTGGATCGGCGTCGACGGGGGCGGGGTCATTGGCGTCGGCTGGCGGCTGACCATCGCCGGGTTGGTGTGACGTGTCGTCAGGGGGGTGCGGTGGTTCATGCGGCGGCGTGCTGTCGGGAGGACGCGGCGGTTCATGCGGCGTGCCGCCGTCGCCCGGACCAGACGGCGTCTTGTCGGTGGGGTGAGGCGGTTCGTGTGGGCCGGGCTCCCCGCCATGCGGTATCCCCGTCCCAGGCGTCTCGCCCGGAAGGCCGCCCGACGGCGCCGTGGGCAGTGACGGCGGCTCGGGCAAATGCGGGGCAGCTGCCGCGGGCGCGGAAGCTGCGGGGGCTGGCACCCGCGCTGGGACGGCCTCGTGCGGATGCGGTGCGGGCGGGTGCTCGGCCGGTGCCGACATCGGAGGCCTGGCCGATTCTGGCGGAGCCCCAACGGGTTTCGGCTCCCCGGTGTGGGGCGTCGTGCCAGCCTGCGGCCTGGATTCGACCGGGCCATGCGGCACCGGCCCCTCACCTGGCCCCGGCTTGGGTGGCGGGGTGGGCGCGGGGCGGCCCGGCTCCGGCGATGTGGGGCCAGGCTCTGGCGGCTTCGGACCCGTGGGAGGCGGAGCGTCAGCCGGCGGTTTCGGTTCGACCGGTGGCTTCGCGGCGGGCGGATCGACCTTGGGTATGGGCAACTCCCGCGGCTTCTTCAAGCCCTTGATCACATCGGCGAGCGCGCGGGCTTTTGTAGGCAGCTTGGACAGCGGGCCGCCGGGCAGGGCCAACGTGGCGAGGTCGAAAGCGGACGCGCCGGCGGCCCCGACCGGATCGGTCTTCCACTGCTCCCAATGCGAGACTTCCTTACCCAGCGCCTCCCACGAATCGAACACCGACGGTGAATTATCCGGGCCCAGGCCGACGAGCGGCGCGGCTCCCTCGACCATCCCTTCCATATCTCTCGCGTAGCCGATCGGGTCGATCAGCAGGCGAAATTGGGAGATCTTCCAGAGCCCGACGACGGTGTTGGCGCCCTCGGTCCAGAAGTTCTTGTTGAAGTGGCCGATTTGATTGATGACCCGGCCCACGTCGGTGGTGTGCAGGAACTGATCCCACTGCTTCGCGGCGTAGTCACCCATCGTGGTGAGGATCGTTTCCGCCTCGGAGAGGACCGACGAGATCCCGCGGCCCAGGGCTTCGACCTCGGACTTGAACTGATCGACCACCGTGCGGATGTCGTCGGCGATCATCTTGATCTCGTCTTCGTCTTCGTCGGTCAGGAATTCCCAGACCTCTTTGATTCCGGTCAGGGGGTCGCAGATGCGGGCCAGCAGATCCAGGATCGCGGCGTGCACCTTGTCGACCTTGGCCGCATAACTGGTGAGCTGGGCCGCGACCTTTTGGCACTGCTGCACGATCCCGGTGGTGCTGGTATAGGCCGCAGTGAAGGCATGGTCTATGGCTGGGCCTTCTGGAATCTGTTGGGCGCGAATGGCTCCCATCGGGCGCCCGTCCCCATGATCTCGGCGAGCCCGAACTGCGTGCCAGCCGCGGTCCATGCGGCGGCCGCGGCGCGTAACTTCCCGGAATCCGCTGTCGGCCAAATCATTCCGATGTACGGGGCGACCCAACCCCAGCCCGCCGGCGCCCCAATGCCGGAGCCGACCGACGATGGTACCGACACCGACGACATGGGACCCGGCACGGCGGGTGTGGAAAGTGCGCCGTCGTGACCGGAAACGTTGGAGTGTGCTTCGGCGAGCGAGTAGTTGAGCGCCGACATCCGAACGCCAAAGCCGACACCGCACAATCCATTTCGGGTGGCGAGCATGGCCTGCACGAGCTTGGCCGCTGAATTGTCGTAGGTGTGGCCGACCTCGATGCCGGCGGGATCGTCGCCGGCCATCCCGGAACATCCCGACAGCGTGGCGATCAGTGTGGAGATGACCGAGCCCAAACCCTCGCCGGCCGTGACCACTTCGGAGCCCGCTTTGTCGAGGGCCGCAGGGTCGACAACCAGCGGCGGCGCCATCAGCTCACGACCACATGCTCATGTTCTTGGCCATGGCGCCGGTGTAGTTGGCGTGCGCGGTGTGGGCGATGGCGCGCAATTGACCCAGCGCCTCACGCATCATCGCCTCGCCGTGGGCCCAGTGTCGGTGCGCTTCGGCGTGGGCCGTCGCGCCCTCACCCGTCCACGTCATGTGCAAATTGCTTACCATGGAGTCGATTTCGGAGATCATGCTCTCGGCGTAGCGCTGGAAGTCCGCTATCCGCTGTACCGCTTCGGCCAGCGCGTCGGGATTGACCTCGAATGCCTCAGCCACCGTGCACCTGCCGCATCGTCTGCGCGGAGCCTGCATCGTTTTGCTGATATGCCTTGTCGGCCTGCGCGACCGACTTGGCCAGCATCGACAAGCCCAGCTCGACCTCGGCGGCGCCGCGGTGCCACAGTTCCCACGCGGAGCCGTAGGCGTCGCCGGCCCCGCCGCGCCAGCCGCCGAGCATCTCGCCGACCTGGCCGTCGAGTTCGGAGAGGCGATTGCGCAGCGACTCGGCCGCGCCGGTCAGGCCCTGCGCGAACCCCTGCATCACCTGGGGATCGACGCGCAGGTTGTCGGCGGCGGCCATAGCCGAAACGTAGCGATTGCCGGTACCGCCCACAATTCACCCTGGGCCACCGCCACTGCACACTGGTCACATGAGCCGGCCCCAGGTGCAGCTGCTTACCCGCGACGGCTGCACGATCTGCGCGGGGGTGTACGCGCGGCTGGCCGAGCTGGCCGGTGAGCTGGATTTCGACCTGTCGACCACCGACGTCGACGCCGCCGCGCGGGCGGGCGACTCGGGGCTGCGGGCCGAGTTCGGCGATCGCCTGCCGGTGGTCCTGCTGGACGGCCGCGAGCACAGTTACTGGGAGCTCGACGAGCCGCGGCTGCGCGCCGACCTGGCGCGATAGCGCCGCGGGCCCCGGGCGGGGTGGCCGTGGACTCAATATTTGGTAGCCCAGCGAAGAAACGTTTACCGTAGACACCAGTTCAGTTACTGCTGGAAGCAAGGGAGCTGGCCAGGTGATGCTGCCGTGAGCATCTTGCTCTTCGGGGTTTCGCACCGCAGTGCGCCGGTCTCCGTCCTGGAACAACTCAGCATCGACGAATCCGATCAGATCAAGATCGTCGATCGCGTGCTGCAGTCCCCGCTGGTGACCGAGGCGATGGTGCTGTCCACCTGCAACCGCGTCGAGGTCTATGCGGTGGTCGACGCGTTCCACGGCGGATTGGCCGCCGTCGGGCAGGTGCTGTCGGATCATTCCGGCATGTCGATGGCCGATCTGACTAAATACGCCTACGTCCGCTACAGCGAGGCCGCCGTCGAGCACCTGTTCGCGGTGGCCAGCGGCCTGGATTCGGCGGTGATCGGCGAGCAGCAGGTGCTTGGCCAGGTCCGACGCGCCTATGCCACCGCCGAGACGAACCAAACGGTGGGCCGCGTGCTGCATGAGCTTGCTCAGCGCGCGCTGTCGGTCGGCAAGCGGGTGCATTCCGAGACGGGCATCGATGCCGCCGGCGCTTCCGTCGTGTCGGTCGCGCTGGGCATGGCCGAACGCAAGCTGGACGGCCTGGCGGGCAGGACGGCCGTGGTGGTCGGCGCCGGCGCGATGGGCGCCCTGTCGTCGAACCACCTGATCCGCGCCGGCATCTCCGACGTCCTGGTGCTCAACCGGTCGCTGCCGCGCGCGCAGCGCCTGGCCCGCAAGATCCGCGAGGCGGGCGTGCAGGCCCAGGCGATGACGCTGGACCGGCTGGACGACGCGCTGGCCGCCGCCGACATCGTCGTCAGCTGCACCGGAGCGGTGAGCCCGGTGGTGTCGCTGGCCGACGTACACCACGCGCTGGCCGCCGGCCGCCGCGACGAGGCGGCCCAGCCGTTGGTGATCTGCGACCTCGGCATGCCGCGCGACGTCGACCCAGCCGTGGCGGGCCTGCCGGGCGTCTGGGTCGTCGACGTGGACCGCATCCAGCGCGAGCCCGCTGCCCATGCCGCGGCCTCCGACGTCGACGCCGGCCGCCGCATCGTGGCCACTGAGGTCGCGGCCTACCTGGCGGGACAGCGGATGGCCGAGGTGACCCCGACGGTGACGGCGCTGCGCCAGCGCGCCGCTGACGTCGTCGAGGCCGAGCTGCTGCGGCTGGAGAACCGGCTGCCCGGTCTGGAAAACGCCCAGCGCGAGGAGGTGGCGCGCACGGTCCGCCGGGTGGTGGACAAGCTGCTGCACGCGCCCACGGTGCGCATCAAGCAGCTGGCCAGTGCGCCCGGCGGCGACAGCTACGCCGAAGCCCTGCGCGAACTGTTCGAACTTGACCAGACGTCGGTCGACGCCGTCGCCACCGCTGGTGAACTGCCAGCGATGCCAACGGGATTCGACGCGGGCACGCACGGCGCTGCCGGCTTGCCGGCCGGCCCGACCCAGTCTGCCGAGTAACCTATTGGCGCACGTGATCCGAATCGGCACGCGGGGCAGTCTGCTGGCCACGACTCAGGCCGGCCACGTCAAGGACGCCCTGATCGCCAATGGTCACCCCGCCGAGCTGGTGATCATCAGCACGGCGGGCGACCGGTCCTCGGCGCCCATCGAAAGTCTGGGCGTCGGGGTGTTCACGACGGCGCTGCGGGAGGCCATCGAGGACGGCCGCGTGGACGCGGCTGTCCACTCGCACAAGGATTTGCCGACGGCCGAGGACCCGAGGTTCACGCTGGCGGCCATACCCACCCGCAACGACCCGCGCGACGCGCTGGTGGCGCGCGACGGGCTGGTGCTCGGGGAGCTGCCGGCAGGTTCGCTGGTAGGGACGTCGTCCCCGCGGCGGGCCGCGCAGCTTAGAGCATTGGGTCTCGGTTTGGAAATCCGCCCCCTACGAGGCAACCTAGATACCAGGTTGAACAGGGTAAGCAGTGGTGATCTTGACGCCATCGTGGTGGCCCGGGCCGGTCTGGCCCGCCTGGGCCGTCTCGCTGATGTCACCGAGACGCTAGAGCCGGTGCAAATGTTGCCAGCACCGGCTCAGGGCGCGCTCGCCGTTGAATGCCGTGCCGGTGACAGCGGCCTGGTGGCAGTGCTGGCGGAGCTCGACGACGCCGACACGCGAGCGGCGGTCACTGCCGAGCGAGCCCTCTTGGCCGAACTGGAGGCGGGCTGCTCCGCACCGGTGGGAGCGATCGCCGAGGTGGTCGAGTCCATTGATGAGGACGGCCGGATCTTCGAAGAGTTGTCGCTGCGCGGCTGCGTGGCGGCGCTGGATGGATCCGATGTGATCCGCGCGTCCGGCATCGGCACTCCCGATCGGGCACGAGAGCTGGGGCTCTCCGTGGCTGCGGAGTTGCTCGAGTTGGGCGCCGGGGAGCTGATCGGCAATGCGCGGCAGGACCCCGCGCACGAGAACTAAATGACGTCACAAAGGGATGTGTTGGGAGCGACAATGACGACGCGAGGGCGTAAGCCGAGACCGGGCCGCATCACGTTCGTGGGCTCCGGCCCGGGCGATCCGGGATTGTTGACCACGAAGGCCGCGGCGGTACTGACCAACGCGGCCCTGGTGTTCATCGACCCCGACGTGCCCGAGCCGGTGCTGGCGCTGATCGGTAAGGACCTGCCGCCGGTTTCCGGCCCCGCGCCCGCCGAACCGGTGCCCGCGCCCGCCGACGGAGCCGACAGCGGCGATTCGGGCCCCGCCTCGCCCGCGGTGATCACCGGCGGCCCCGACATCCGTCCGGCGCTGGGTGAACCCGCCGAGGTGGCCAAGACGCTGGTCGCCGAGGCCCGAACGGGATGCGATGTGGTGCGCCTCGTGGCCGGTGACCCGCTGACGCTCGACGCGGTCACCACCGAGGTGAACGCCGTCACGCGCAGCCACCTGCACGTGGAGATCGTGCCTGGTCTGGCCGCCACCAGCGCCGTGCCGACCTACGCGGGGCTGCCGCTGGGCTCCTCGCACACCGTGGCCGACGTGCGCGGCGACGTCGACTGGGAGGCGCTGGCCGCGGCCCCGGGGCCGCTGATCCTGCAGGCCACCGCGTCGCACCTGGCCGAAGCGGCCCGCACCCTGATCGAGCACGAGCTGTCCGAGACCACGCCGTGCGTGGTGACCGCGCAGGGCACCACGTGTCAGCAGCGTTCGGTCGAGACCACGCTGCACGGGTTGACCGACCCGGGCGTGCTCGACGGCGGCGCCAACCCGGCGGGTCCGCTGACCGGCCCACTTGTGGTCACCATCGGCAAGACGGTGACCAGCCGCGCGAAGCTGAACTGGTGGGAGAGCCGCGAGCTGTACGGCTGGACCGTGTTGGTGCCGCGCACCAAGGACCAGGCCGGGGAGATGAGCGAGCGGCTCACCTCGTACGGCGCGCTGCCGATCGAGGTGCCGACCATCGCGGTCGAGCCGCCGCGCAGCCCCGCCCAAATGGAGCGTGCCGTCAAGGGATTGGTGGACGGCCGCTTCCAGTGGGTGGTGTTCACCTCCACCAACGCGGTGCGCGCGGTCTGGGAGAAGTTCGGCGAATTCGGCCTGGACGCCCGCGCGTTCTCCGGCGTGAAGATCGCCTGCGTCGGCGAGTCGACGGCCGACCGGGTCCGTGCGTTCGGCATCAGCCCCGAGCTGGTGCCGGCCGGCGAGCAGTCCTCTTTAGGCCTGCTCGACGACTTCCCGGACTACGACAGCATTTTCGACCCGGTGAACCGTGTCCTGCTGCCGCGCGCCGACATCGCGACCGAGACGCTGGCCGAGGGTCTGCGCGAACGTGGTTGGGAGATCGAGGATGTCACCGCGTACCGGACGGTGCGCGCAGCGCCGCCGCCGGCGGCCACCCGCGAGATGATCAAGACGGGCGGCTTTGACGCGGTGTGCTTCACGTCGAGCTCGACCGTGCGGAACCTGGTCGGCATCGCGGGTAAGCCCCACGCGCGCACCATCATTGCGTGCATCGGGCCCAAGACCGCCGAGACCGCAGCCGAATTCGGTTTGCGGGTCGACGTTCAGCCCGAGACGGCGGCCATCGGCCCACTGGTCGACGCGCTGGCCGAGCATGCCGCACGGTTGCGCGCCGAGGGCGCGCTGCCACCGCCGCGTAAGAAGAGCCGCAGGCGGTAGTGCCTTACCCCCGGCAACGCCCGCGCCGGCTCCGCAGTACAGCGGCGTTGCGCCGATTGGTGGCGCAAACATCTTTGGAGCCAAGGCATTTGGTGTTGCCGATGTTCGTCGCCGACGGCATCGACGAACCGTCGCCGATTGCGTCCATGCCCGGCGTGGTGCAGCACACCCGCGATTCGCTGCGCAGCGCGGCGGCCGATGCCGTCGCCGCCGGGGTGGGCGGGCTGATGCTGTTCGGCGTGCCCCGCGAGCAGGACAAGGACGCGGCCGGTTCGGCCGGCACCGACCCCGACGGCATCCTCAATGTCGCGCTGCGCGACCTGGCGAAGGATCTCGGCGACGCCACCGTGCTGATGGCCGATACCTGCCTGGACGAGTTCACCGACCACGGGCACTGCGGCGTCCTCGACGCGCGTGGCCGCGTCGACAACGACGCCACCCTGGCGCGGTACGTGAAACTTGCTGTGGCACAAGCGGAATCGGGCGCTCACGTGGTGGGGCCGAGCGGCATGATGGACGGCCAGGTGGCCGCTATCCGCGACGGTCTGGACGCCGAGGGTCACAGCGACGTGGTGATCCTGGCCTACGCCGCGAAGTTCGCCTCGGCGTTCTACGGCCCGTTCCGCGAGGCCGTCAGCTCGAGCCTGTCCGGCGACCGGCGCACCTACCAGCAGGAGCCGGGCAACATCCGCGAGGCGCTGCGCGAGGTCGAGCTGGATCTCGACGAGGGCGCCGACATCGTGATGATCAAGCCCGCGATGAGTTACCTCGACGTGGTGGCGGCCGCGGCCGCGATCTCGCCGGTGCCGGTTGCCGCCTACCAAGTGTCGGGGGAGTACGCGATGATTCGCGCCGCGGCCGCCAACGGCTGGATCGACGAGCGTGCCGCCGCGCTGGAATCGCTGATCGGCATCCGCCGCGCCGGCGCCGATATCGTGCTGACCTATTGGGCCACGGAGGCGGCGGCTTGGCTCGCATGACGGGGGCGGGCCCCGCGGGACAATCAGGGGATGAGGTCGCGATGACCACGGACGCCAAAACCAAGCCGCTGTTCTATGAGCCCGGCGCCAGCTGGCTGTGGGTGCTGTCCGGCCCGGCGGCGGGCGCGTCGTTGGTCCTGATCGAGGTGTGGAGCGGTGCCCCGGTGAGCCTGGTTGTGCCGGCGATCTTTCTGGTGATGGTGTCGGCGTTCATCGCGCTGCAGGTGAAGGCGGCGCGCATCCACGTCTCGGTCGAGCTGACCGAGGACGCGTTGCGTCAGGGCACCGAGACGATCCTGCTGCGCGAAATCGTCAGGGTATATCCGGAGGCCGAGAACTCGCCGAAGTCCGACAAGCCGCTGGCCAAGTGGCAGACTGCGCGGACGCTCGGCGAGCTGAGCGGCGTGCCGCGCGGCCGGCACGCCATCGGCCTGCGGCTTACCGGCGGCCGCACCGCGCAGGCATGGGCGAAGCGTCACCGCCATCTGCGCGACGCGCTGACCCCGTTGATTCAGGAGCGGGTGGAGCCGGCCGGCTCCGACGTCACCGATGGCGACGACGACGCAGGAGCGGAACTGTGATCGGCCGCTACCGCGCGCTGGTCGAACTCGCGCTGGCGGTGATCGCGCTGGTGGGGTGCGGCCTGAGCTGGACCAGTGCCAGCCAAATCCGCAGCGTGGGGCCCATCGCGGACGGTCAGCCGTCCACGACGTCGCTGGTCTATGACCCGCAGCTGCTGCTGCTGACGATGGTGCTGGCGATAGTCGCCGGATTGTTCGCCGTGGTCGGCGTGGCCAGGCTGAGGCGCGCTAAGCCGTCTTTTTGATCAGCGGTAAGACCATCTGACGCCGGATGACGATCGCGTTGGCCAGGTCGCGGAGCGCCTCCTGGACCGAACGGGTGACCGGGAACATCTCGTCGTCCTGATCGCCGCGCTCACCCAGCATTTCCAGGACCGCGGGGCTGGCGACCAAGGTCCATTCCACCCCGGCGGCGCGGCACTCGTCGTCGAACACGGACAACAGCGCGATGCCGGCCGCAGCAAAGTGGACCACGTCGCTCATGTCGAGCACCACGGGATTGCTCGCCAGGATGAACCGGCGGAGGTACTCGCTGACCGGCTCGAAGTTGAGGGCGTCGATTTCGCCGCGGACCGTCACCACTGTCGCCAAGTGACGGCAGTGCGCCCGAACCTGGGCACCGCTGCACTCGAAAACGTAGTTGTCCTGACGGGTAGCGGTCGCGATGGTCATCTGCAGCCTCTCGTGGCGGTGCGGAGGTCGACGCGGCGCCGACCAACCTGCCCTTAACGGTGCCCGCCAAAGTTAAGGAGACCGACAGCCGCGTCTATTTTTTTGCTAAAAAGCGCAGCGGCGCGCCGCGGGGCGGCCGCGGGGCAACCTGGGCGCCCCGTAACCGGGTGCCACGCCAGATGCCCTGACCGGCGCGGGGGATTTTCGCTGTTAGGCTGCTCTGGCTACCGGTTGCGGGTCAGGGGCTTGCGATAGGGCTGAATTGCCCGGTCAGCCGGGTTTAAAAGCCGAACGAAACCGCAGAGTCCGGACGGAAAGAAAAGCCTCGTGCGCACCGCAGAGATCAAGGGTGAAATCAAGGCCCTGACCGGACTGCGCATCGTCGCCGCGGTATGGGTGGTCCTCTTCCACTTCCGGCCGATGCTCAGCGACATCTCGACCGACTTCCGCGAGAACCTCGCCCCGGTGCTCAACTGCGGCGCCCAGGGCGTCGACCTGTTCTTCATCCTCAGCGGGTTCGTGCTGACCTACAACTACCTCGACCGCATGGGCCGATCCTGGTCGACGCGCGAGACGCTGCACTTCCTGTGGCTGCGGCTGGCCAGGGTGTGGCCGGTGTACCTGGTCACCTTGCACCTGGCCGCGCTGCTGGTGATCCTGTCGCTGCACGTCGGTCACGTGCCGCTGCCGGAGGCCAACGACCTGACCGCGATCAGCTACGTGCGCCAGGTCCTGCTCGTGCAGTTGTGGTTTGAGCCGTTCTTCGACGGCACCAGCTGGGACGGGCCGGCCTGGTCGATCAGCGCGGAATGGCTGGCGTACCTGCTGTTCGGTGGGATGGCGTTGGTGATCTTCCGGATGAAGCTGGCCACCCGGGCGCGGACGCTGATGTGGCTGGCCGTCGCGGCCTCGTTGCCGCCCGTGGTGCTGCTGCTTTCCAGCGGGCACTTCTACACACCGTGGAGCTGGCTGCCGCGGATCGTCACGCAGTTCGCCGCCGGCGCGCTGGCCTGCGCCGCCGTGCGTCGGCTGCGGCTGACCGACCGCGGCCGCCGCGTCGCCGGATACCTCTCCCTGGTTCTGCTGGCCGCCGTGGTGGGCGTTCTGTACTGGTTCAATGCGAATCCGATCGGCGGCGTCGTGGAGAACGACAGCAGCGGCGTGGTCGACGTGCTGTTCGTTCCGCTGGTGATCGCGCTGGCCGTCGGCATCGGCAGCCTGCCGAGACTGCTGTCCACCCGGGTGATGGTGTACGGCGGGCAGATCTCGTTCTGCCTGTACATGGTGCACGAGCTGGTGCACACCTCGTGGGGATGGGCGGTCGAGCAGTTCAGCCTGACGCCGTGGCAGTCCGATTCCCCCTGGAAGTGGAACGTCCTCGGCCTGATCGCGATCGCCCTGGCGATCTCCAGCCTGATGTATCACTTCGTCGAAGAGCCCGCCCGCCGCTGGATGCGCAGGATGGTCACTGTCCGGCCGGCGACCGCCAAGGCCGAATCGGCCAACGCGAAAGTCCACCAAATCGACGGTGGGCTGGAAGCGGTTTCGAGCCGCGCGGTGTGACCGTCTGACCGTGCCCGCCAATCATGCTGTGGCCCATGCCTCATCGAGGGTGCAATCGGGGATAGCACCCAGCAGCCGTCGGTATCCTCGTACGGTTGCGTTGATTTGAAAGCCATCTGCGACATTGCCGTACAGGGGGAGGTAGTGGTGAGTCGTCTGGCCACGTTCATCGTCGGTATCGCGCTGCTGGCCGGCGTGCTCACACAGACGCTGGACCATCCGGCGCGCGTGCGGGCATACGAGACGCTGACGCTGGATTCGCGGGTGAGTCACATCGCGGTGGTCGGTGACTCGTACACCACCGGCACCGACGAGGGCGGCATGGGACCGAAGGCGTGGACGGCCCGGGCCTGGCAGTCGCTGGCGCAGCGCGGGATTCGGATCGCCGCCGACGTCGCGGCCGAGGGCCGGGCGGGCTACGGCGTTCCCGGCGACCACGGCAGCGTCTTCGAGGACCTGACCGCGCGTGCCGTCAAACCCCAGGACGTCCTGGTGGTGTTCTTCGGCTCCCGCAACGATCAGGGCGTCGATCCGATGCAGCTGGCCGACCGGGCCCGAGACACGTTCACGCTGGCGCGCCGCTTCGCGCCGTGGGCGAGGTTTCTGGTGATCGGCCCGCCGTGGCCGACGGCCGACGTGCCCGACTCCGTGCTGCAGATCCGCGACGTGCTCAACACCGCGGCCCGGGCCGCCGGGGCGGCGTTCGTCGACCCGATCGGCGACCGCTGGTTCGTCGACCGGCCCGACCTGATCGGCCCGGACGGCGTGCACCCCAACGACGCGGGCCACGCCTACCTGGCGGAAAAGATTGCCCCACTGGTGGGTATGCAACTGTCACGCTAGTTGAGCGGGACGGCAGCCACTGGACGGTCGGGCGCGCACGGCATAAAAAAACTTAAGCCTCAAGACTTTTCGTGTTTGCGGGAGCGTGCATCCCAAAAATATCAGCACAAATGCCTAGATTCCGGCTGTGCCGGCACGCAACTAAGAACGTTGGCGCGGGTCAGTCGTTAGCGTGGCGCTCGTAATCCCAGCGCTCCAGGCGCGCCTGCAGTTGCAACAGGCCGACCCCCACGATCGGCGCAGTCGCTGCAAGGCAGACCAGCAACAGAGTCATCCCCAAACCTCCAAACCCCTTACCTTCCTAACACGTTCGTTAGTGTCGCGGAGTTCATCGCACAATAAAGTCATCACTTAGTTATTGTGCCGTGACGGCACTGTCGGCCAGTGCACCAATTACGGGCGCCAATAACCGCGCGTATTCAGTTGTGACGTGGTTGTCGTCGCGGAACATCAGCGTGTTACCGACGATTACGGGGCAGCGCTCGGGAGTGCAAAACAGGTCGGTGAGGTCCGCATAGCGGCCCCCGTTGCGGGTGACCGCTGCCCGTTCGGCGGCGATGCCCGCGCCGCTGACGGCGTCCGGGCGGCTCGGCGCGCAGGCGCCGGGATCGTCGAGATGCCCGGACAGGCAGGCCGGCACCGCGGAGTGCGGATCCGGTGCGGGCCCGAGCACCAGGACGGCCGACCCGGTGCGGCGCAGCTGCGCGACGGTGCGGCCCAGGGTTTCGATCCACGCCGGGTCGTAGGACACGAAGCCGAAGTCGCCGCCGTAGCGCCGGCTCATGTCGAGCACCACCAGGCGTGGGTGCTCGGCGGCCATACGCGCCATGATCTGGCCGCGCCACTGCTCGCATTCGGTGTACTCGCGGCCCAGGTACGGGCTGTCGATGGGCAGGTCCTGGATCGGGCACGTCACCTTGGCCAGCGTCTCGAGCCGCCAGTGCCGTTGCTCGGCGACCTGTTCGAACGCCGGGCTCCACATGGCGGCATGCGAATCACCGATCAGGGCCACCGTCGTCGGTGACGTGAGATCGCCCGTCGCACACTCGTTTTGCCCGAGCTCGCGCCAGGAGCGCACGCATCCGTTGACGAACACGGCGGCCTTGTCGGCCGGGGCGTCGGCGAGCGAGGGGTCCAGGTTCGACGGCACCGCCCGCAGGCTCATGGCCGCCGCGACCGCTTCGCGCACCTGCGCGAAGGCCTGGTCGACGGCCGACTCGTGCGGATCGGCGCCCTGCGGGCTGGCGCTCGGCAGCGCGGCGAACGTCGCCTTCGAGGCGGCCGGTCCGTGGCCCGCGGGTACCGGAATCGCCATGAGCAACAGCAGGCAGGCGCACGCCGCGGCCCCACTGGCGACGCCGGCCACGGCCAGGCTGGTCTTGGCCGATCGGCGCAGGGCGGCGGCGAAGCGTCCGGGATTTTCGACCAGGTGCAGGGTGATCACCGCGAGCCCGGCCGACACGAACACCGCGGTCAGCCGCGCCGGCAGGCCCGAAGGCTCGCCCAGCAGCGGCGGCATCAGCAGCAGCACCGGCCAGTGCCACAGGTACCAGGAATACGACACCCGGCCGATGGCCCGCATCGCCGGCCGGCATAGCAGCCGACCGGGCCCCAAGCCGCGGGTGACGCTGCCGCCGCCGATCACCAGCGCGGTGCCCAGCACCGGCAGTAGCGCCGAGGTGCCGGGGTAGGGCGTGTGCGGCCCCAGCTGCGTGCAGGTCAGCAGGATCAGCGTCAGCCCGCCCCAGCCGGCGATCGCCGCGGGCAGCAGTGGCAGCCGGCGCCAGTGCTGGATCGACAGCGCCACCAGGCCACCGACGGCCAGCTCCCAGGCCCGGGTCGGCAGCGAGAAGAACGCCCACGACGGCGAGATGCGGGTCCACACCACGGCCGCGGCCAGCGACGCCGCGCCGACCACGCCGAGGACCACCGCGTAGGGCAGCGCCCGCGCCGTCGCGCCCGGGCGCAGGCGGCCGATCAGCCAGGCGGTGCCGATGATCAACACCGGCCACGCCAGATAGAACTGTTCCTCGACGCCCAGCGACCAGTAGTGCTGGAACGGCGAGGGCAGGTCGGCGGCGAGGTAGTCGGTGCCCTGCAGCGCGAACCGGTAGTTGCCGGCGTACAGCGCGCTGGCGACGCCGTCCATGAAGACGCTGCGCGCCTGCAGCGGTGGCAGCACGAACGCGGCCGCGATCGCGGTGGCGGCGCCGACCGTGGCCGCGGCGGGCAGCAACCGGCGGGCCCGGGCGGCGTAAAAGCGCCCCAGGCCAACGGTATTCGTGGCGGCAACCTCGCGCCACAGCAATCCGGTGATCAGAAAGCCGGAGATGACGAAGAACACGTCGACGCCGATAAAGCCGCCCGCGACACCGGGTATGCCCGCGTGGTACAGCACGACGGCGACGACCGCGACCGCGCGCAAACCCTCGATGTCCGGGCGGAATCCGCGTCGCTGCTCTTGTCGGGTGGGGCTATCGCCCGCTCGTGACAGCGGGCTGGCGGTGGTTTCCTGCCGGACTGTCATGCCGTTTTGGGATGCCTCGCTAGGTCGCCAGCCAGGAGAGCTCGCCGGGTAATTGCAAACGCCACCACGTCATGTCATGGCCGCCGACCGTGAAGCTTACTGCCGGAGGCGTTTTCAGCTGGCTCACGAACTGGCGTGTCGCGGGATAGAAACGATCGAACGTCCCGCAGTCCACCCGCAGTGGGATCTGCGACAGCGCCGGCAGGCCCATCACGCTGTTGGCCATCCAGTCCTCTTCGCTGTCGAACGATTTCGGGGCGCAGTCGGCGTAGGAGCTGTACAGCGCCGGGCTGATCGCGCAGATCCCCGCGATGCGGGATGGCCCCAGCCTGGCGCCCAGGTGCAGCGCGCCGTAGCCGCCCATCGACCAGCCCATGAGGCCCACCCGCGACGTGTCCAGGCCCATCGAGCCCAGCATCGGCAGCAGCTCGTCGGTGACCATCGCACCGGAGTCGGTGCCGTCGGCCCGCTTGTGCCAGTAGGAGTCGCTGCCGCCGTCGACGCCGACCACCGCGAACGGCGGCTTGCCCTCCTTGACCAGCCGGGCGAGCGCGTCGGGCACCCCGCAGTCGAGCATCATGTTCGCGTCGCCGTCCTTGCCGTGCAGCGCGATCACCGGCCGCAGCAGCCCGCTCTGCGATGTCTGCCCGGGCGGCAGCGCGATCACCCAGTTGGTCTTGACGCCGCCGCGCGCTTTGGAGATGAACGAGCCCGTCAGCTTGTTGGGCAGATTGCTGCTCGCGGTCGACGGCTCGAACGGGGAGGGCAACGGGGCGGCTTGTGGCTGCAGTGGATCCACGACGGCGCTCAGTGCCCACGCGCCCATGGCCGCAGCGCTGGCACTGGCGCCCATTCGCAGCACCGCGCGGCGGGTCAGATCGGGCACGAAGGTCATGATGCCGCGGCCCACTAGGGCTTTCCTACCCCGTCGCGCCGTTTGGAAGGGCATTGTGATGCGGCGGTCACCGAGCGGTGACTTCTCCCCGCGATGGCGGTCTGCCGGGATGGAATCTGCCAGGTTGCAACCCTCGTGCGCGGCGGCGACTTTTCGCACGATGGAGCTTTCGTGCATGCCGATCGAACGGAAGAGGATTGAATGAGCCTGGCATTTCACTGGTTTTTGCCGACGTACGGGGATTCGCGAAACCTGGTCGCCGGCGGACACGGCACTGCGATGCACGGCGACCGGCCCGCGACGCTGCGGTATCTGCATCAGATCTGCGCCGCCGCCGAGGACAACGGTTTCGAGGCGGTGCTCACACCCACCGGATTGTGGTGTGAGGACGCGTGGTTGACGACGGCGATGCTGATCGAGCGCACCGAGACGCTGAAGTTCTTGGTGGCGTTCCGTCCGGGGATGCTGAGCCCGACGCTGGCCGCGCAGATGGCCGGGACCTTCCAGCGCCACTCCGAGGGACGGCTGCTGCTCAACGTCGTCACCGGTGGTGAGCCGCACGAGCAGCGGGCCTACGGCGACTTCCTCGACAAGCAGGCGCGTTATGCGCGCACCGCCGAGTTCCTGCACGTAGTGCGGGAGCTGTGGACGTCGAGCGAGCCGGTGACGTTCGCCGGCGAGCACATCCGCGTCGAGGAGGCCCAACTGAACAACCCGCCCGACCCGACGCCCGCGGTGTTCTTCGGCGGCTCGTCGGGATCCGCCGGTCCCGTCGCGGCGAAGTACTCGGACGTCTATCTGACGTGGGGTGAGCCGCGGGCCGCGGTCGCCGAGAAGCTGGACTGGGTGCGCGGGCTGGCGGCGGATGCCGGACGAAAACTGCAGTACGGCTTGCGGATTCACGTGATCAGCCGGCCCACCGCCGAGGAGGCGTGGGCCGAGGCCGACCGGCTGCTGGCCGCCGTCGACCCGGCCGACGTCGCTCGGGTGCAGGCGAGCCTGGCCCGCAGCGAGTCGGAGGGGCAGCAGCGCATGCTCGGTTTGCACGGCGGCGACAGCGGCAAGCTGTTGGTCGGTCCGAACCTATGGGCCGGCGTCGGCCTGGTCCGCGGGGGAGCGGGCACCGCGTTGGTCGGCTCGCACGCCGAGGTCGCCGAAAGACTTTCGGAATACGCACAATTGGGCATCGATCACTTCATCTTGTCGGGCTACCCGCACCTGGAAGAGGCCTACTGGTTCGGTGAGGGCGTGCTGCCTTTGCTCGAGCGCAAGGGGCTGTGGAAGCACCCCACCCGCCGCGCCCAACCCCCCGCGGCGACGCCGTTCGCCGTATCGTCGGCGCACTGACTATGGCGACGACGTTGCCCGGTGCCACCGTAGCGGCGCCGGAAGGGCACGACGAAACCGACGACGAGCGTCACCGGCGGCTGCGCATCGTCGTCGCGGCAAGCCTTTTGGGCACCACCGTCGAGTGGTACGACTTCTTCCTCTACGCCACCGCCGCCGGGCTGGTGTTCAACAAGGTGTTCTTTCCCGATGCCAGTTCGCTCGTCGGGACGCTGCTGGCGTTCGCGACGTTCGCGGTGGGGTTCGTCATGCGGCCCGTCGGCGGCCTGGTGTTCGGCCACATCGGCGACCGGATCGGCCGCAAGCGCAGCCTCGCATTGACGATGCTCATCATGGGCGGCGCGACGGCGCTGATCGGCGTCTTGCCGACCGCCGTGCAGATCGGGGCGTGGGCGCCGGTGCTGCTGCTGGTGCTGCGCGTGTTGCAGGGCTTCGCGCTGGGCGGCGAATGGGGCGGGGCGGTGCTGCTGGCCGTCGAGCACAGCCCCGGCGACCGGCGCGGCCGGTACGGGGCCATTCCGCAGGTCGGCCTGGCGCTCGGATTGGCTTTAGGCACAGGGATTTTCGCGTTCCTGCAGGTGGTGTTGGGTCCGGCGGAGTTCCTGTCCTACGGCTGGCGGATCGGATTCCTGCTGAGCCTGGTGCTGGTCGCGATCGGCATCGTGGTGCGGCTGCGGGTCGACGAGACGCCGGCGTTCCAGCGGCTGCAGAATCTGCAGGCCGCGTCCACCGTGCCGATCCGCGACATCGTCCGCGAGCCCCGCTCCCGGCGAAACACCGTGCTGGGACTGCTGTCTCGATGGGCCGAGGGCTCGGCCTTCAACACCTGGGGTGTTTTCGCGATCAGCTACGCCACCGGAGCGCTGGGGTTGCATCGCGTGTCGGTTCTGGTAGTGGTGACGATCGCGGCGCTGGTGATGGCGGTGCTGCTGCCCGTTTCGGGACGGCTGACCGATCGATTCGGGGCGCGGCGGGTGTACCTGGCCGGTATCGCCGCTTACGGACTGGCGACCTTTCCGGCGTTCGCGTTGTTCGGCACGGGGAAGCTGGTGCTGTTCGGGCTGGCGATGATCGTCGTGTTCGGCGTCATCCACGCGCTGTTCTACGGCGCGCAGGGCACGTTGTACTCCGCGCTGTATCCGACCAGCACCCGCTACACCGGCCTGTCGTTCGTCTACCAGGTATCGGGCATCTACGCGTCGGGGGTCACGCCGATGATCCTGACGGCGTTGATCGCGGTCATGCATGGCGCGCCGTGGCTGGCCTGCGGATATCTGGTGACCACCGCCGTCATCAGCGTGATCGCCACGGCGCTGATCCGTGACCAGGATCTGCACTTCTAGGCCGACGTGCGCTAGCGTCCGGTAATGCGGCGCACGCAGGACCCGGCGAGTCCCGGGCCCGAGGGTGACAACCAAAGCGCGGCGCTGAGTTCCGATTCTCAACTGCGCCAAGGGCTTTCGCAGCGGCAGCTCAGCATGATCGCGCTCGGCGGCGTCATCGGCGCCGGATTGTTCGTCGGATCCGGCGTGGTGATCAAAGACACCGGGCCCGCCGCGTTCCTCACCTACGCCCTGTGCGGCCTGCTGGTGATCCTGGTGATGCGGATGCTCGGCGAAATGGCGGCGGCGAACCCGTCGACCGGGTCGTTCGCCGACTACGCGGCCAAGGCGCTCGGCGGCTGGGCGGGCTTCTCGGTGGGCTGGCTGTACTGGTACTTCTGGGTGATCGTCGTCGGGTTCGAGGCGGTCGCCGGCGGGAAGGTCCTCAACTATTGGTTTCACGCGCCGCTGTGGCTGCTGTCGCTGTGCCTGATGGTGCTGATGACCGCGACGAACCTGTTCTCGGTGTCGTCGTTCGGTGAATTCGAATTCTGGTTCGCCGGAATCAAAGTCGCGACGATCGTGGTATTCCTCGGCGTCGGCGCAGCGTTCGCCTTCGGGCTGCTGCCGGGGCAGCACGGCGGGTTTTCCAACCTGACCGCGCAGGGCGGTTTCTTCCCGAAGGGCGTCGCCGCGGTGTTCGCCGCGATCGTGGTGGTGATCTTTTCGATGGTGGGCGCCGAAATCGTCACCGTCGCCGCGGCCGAGAGCCGCGACCCCGTGCTGGCCGTCCAGCGGGCGACCAGATCGGTGGTCGCGCGCATCGGAATCTTCTACGTTGGTTCGGTTTTCCTGCTCGTGGTGATCCTGCCGTGGAACTCCGTCGAGCTGGGCGCCTCGCCGTACGTCGCCGCGTTCAAGCACATGGGGCTGCCGGGCGCCGACCAGGTGATGAACGCCGTGGTGCTCACCGCGGTGCTGTCGTGCCTGAACTCCGGCCTCTACACGGCGTCGCGGATGCTGTTCGTGCTAGCCGCGCGCAACGAGGCGCCCCAGCGGCTGGTCAAACTCAGCGGCCGCGGCGTGCCGCACGTCGCGATCCTGTTCTCGTCGGCGGTCGGGTTCGCGTGCGTCCTGATGTCGTGGCTCGCGCCCCGCACGGTGTTCCTGTTCCTGCTCAACTCCTCGGGCGCCATCATCTTGTTCGTCTACTGGCTGATCGCGCTGTCGCAGATCGTGCTGCGGCGCCGCACACCCGAGGACCAGATGCGGCTGAAGATGTGGTTCTTCCCGACGCTGTCGATCCTCACGCTCGTCGCCATCACCGCGGTACTGGTCCAGATGGCGTTCGACCGTTCGGCGCGCAGCCAGCTATGGCTGTCCCTGCTGTCCTGGGCGGTGGTGCTCGCCCTGTACTTCGTCGCCTGCGCCCGGGGCCGCCGCCGCGGTTAGGCGGACTTGGTGAACAACACCGCCTGCTCGAACGGCAGCCGCCCGAACACCTTCTGCACGCGGTCGCCGACGAGCTCGGCCGCCTCGTCCCTGGAGACGATCCGCGCGTCGGCGATGCCGAACGTCTTGCCGTGGCGGCGCATCTGACCGCCGCCCGCGGCCCTGAGATTCTTCAGCCAGTCGCGGTCCGGGCCGTAGGTCAGCAGCACCGCGATGCCGGGCCTGCCGTCGACGGTCGCATTGAACGCGCTCACCGGCGTGCGGTAGGTCTTCCCGGACTTCCGCCCGGTGTGCTCGATGATGGCGAACGACGGGGCCCAGCCGGCCCACATCTTCTGAATGGGGTTGGTGACGTACCGGTTGAACCGGGCCAGGCCCTGGGGAAGTTGCATGACCCCATCCAACTCTTCGGCCACGGGGGACATCAAGGCGTCGGCGCTTAATCCAGCGCAAACGGCGTACCGTCATTTCATGGCCGAGCCATCCGGCGAAGAAGCCGCCAAGCGCCCGGGACGCGTGACTGCTACACCCTGTAGTTGAGCGATCGGCGGAGGCTGGGACACTAGTCGGCATGGGCAGCACTGACCGGGCCGCCCCTGCGACCAGGGGGGCTGTACCGACCTCGGCACGACTGTTCGACGAGGCGTGCGCGGTGATCCCCGGCGGGGTGAACTCTCCAGTCCGCGCGTTCACGGCCGTCGGCGGCACGCCGCGCTTCATCACCGAGGCGCGCGGCTGCTGGCTCACCGACGCCGACGGCAACCGCTACGTCGACCTGGTGTGCTCGTGGGGACCGATGATCCTCGGCCACGCGCACCCGGCCGTGGTCGACGCGGTCGCCAAGGCCGCCGCCTCGGGCCTGTCATTCGGCGCGCCGACCCCGGCCGAGATTCAGCTGGCCACCGAGATCATCGAGCGGGTGGCGCCGGTCGAGCGGATTCGGCTGGTGAACTCCGGCACCGAGGCCACGATGAGCGCGGTGCGCCTGGCCCGCGGGTACACCGGCCGGGCCAAGGTCATCAAGTTCTCCGGCTGCTACCACGGCCACGTGGACGCGTTGCTCGCCGACGCCGGATCCGGGGTGGCGACCCTGGGCCTGCCGTCGACGCCCGGCGTCACCGGGGCCGCTGCGGCCGACACGATCGTGTTGCCTTACAACGACATTGACTCCATCACAGAAACCTTCGCGCAGTTCGGCGATCAGATCGCGGCGGTGATCACCGAGGCCAGCCCCGGCAACATGGGCGTCGTCCCGCCGGCGCCCGGCTACAACGCCGCGCTGCGCGCCATCACCGCCGAGCACGGCGCGCTGCTGATCATCGACGAGGTGATGACGGGCTTCCGGGTGAGTCGAAGTGGTTGGTATGGAGTCGATTCCGTCGACGCCGACCTGTTCACCTTCGGCAAGGTGATGAGCGGTGGGCTGCCGGCCGCCGCCTTCGGTGGCCGGGCCGAGGTGATGGAGCGCCTCGCCCCGCTGGGGCCGGTCTATCAGGCCGGCACGCTGTCGGGCAATCCGGTGGCCGTGGCCGCCGGGCTGGCCACGCTGCGAACGGCCGACGACGCCGTGTACGCCGCGCTGGACGCCAACGCCGACCGCCTCGCCGGCCTGTTCTCCGATGCGCTGACGAATGCCGGTGTGGCGCATCAGATTCCGCGGGGCGGCAACATGCTCAGCGTGTTCTTCTCCGAGACGCCGGTCACCGACTTCGTGTCGGCGCGGGCCAGTCAAACGTGGCGCTATCCGCCGTTCTTCCACGCCCTGCTCAACGCCGGCGTCTACCCGCCGTGCAGCGCATTCGAGGCGTGGTTCGTCTCCAGTGCGTTGGACGACAACGCCTTCAGCCGGATTGCCGATGCCCTGCCCGGGGCGGCCCGCGCCGCCGCCCAAGCCGTCGAGGAGCGACCCTGATGGCCGAACAGACCCGCGTCCACGTGATGCGGCACGGCGAGGTGCACAACCCCGAGGGCATCCTCTACGGCCGGCTGCCCGGATTTCGCCTGTCCGACAAGGGCAAAGCGCAAGCGGCCGCGGTCGCCGACCGGTTGGCCGACCGCGACATCGTCGCGGTGATCGCCTCGCCCCTGCAGCGGGCCCAGGAGACGGCGGCCTTCATCGCGGGCAAGCACGACCTGCCGGTGGACGCCGACCCCGATCTGATCGAGTCGGCCAATTTCTTCCAGGGCCGCCGCGTCAGCCCCGGCGACGGCGCCTGGCGCGACCCGCGGGTGTGGTGGCAGCTGCGCAACCCGTTCACGCCGTCGTGGGGCGAGCCCTACCGCGAGATCGCGGACCGCATGGCGACCGCGGCGGACAAGGCGCGGGCGCGTGGCGCCGGCCACGAGGTGGTGTGCGTCAGCCATCAGCTGCCGGTATGGACGCTGCGCCTGCACCTGACCGGCAAGCGGCTCTGGCACGACCCGCGGCGGCGCGAATGCGGGCTGGCGTCGGTGACGACGCTGGTCTACGACGGCGACCAGTTGGTCGACGTCGAGTACTTCGAACCGGTGGTCGCTTGAGCATCCGGCGGCTGGCGATTGCCGGGGCGGTGTTGGCCGTCTCCGGGTTGCTGTCCGGCTGCTCCGGTGGCCACGATGCCGTCGCGCAGGGCGGCACGTTCGAATTCGTCTCGCCCGGTGGAAAGACCGACCTGCACTACGACCCGCCCGCCAGCCGCAGCCGTCCCGGCACGCTGTCCGGGCCGGACCTCGCCGACCCCGCGCACACGCTGTCGCTGGACGACCCGATCTTCGCCGGCAACGTCGTCGTCATCAACGTCTGGGGCCAGTGGTGCGGGCCGTGTCGCGCCGAGGTGACCCAGCTGCAGCAGGTGTACGACGCCACCCGCGGCTCGGGGGTGTCCTTCCTGGGCATCGACGTCCGCGACAACAACCGGCAAGCGGCCCTGGACTTCGTCAACGACCGCGGCGTGACCTTCCCTTCGATCTACGACCCGGCGATGCGCACCCTGATCGCCTTCGGCGGCAAGTACCCCACCACCGTCATTCCGTCCACCCTGGTGCTCGACCGCCAGCACCGGGTTGCGGCGGTGTTCCTGCGCGAACTGCTGGCGCCCGACCTGCAGCCCCTGGTGCAGAAGCTGGCGCAGGAACCCAAATGACCGGTTTCGCACACCTCGCCGCCGCCGGCCCACTGCTGGTGGCCCTCGGCGCGTGCGTGCTGGCCGGGCTGGTGTCGTTCGCGTCGCCCTGCGTGGTGCCGCTGGTGCCCGGCTACCTGTCGTATCTGGCCGCGGTCGTGGGCGTGGATGAGCAGCCGCCGCCGGGAGCCATCAAGGCCCCGCCGGCCGCCCGCTGGCGCGTCGCCGGGTCGGCGGCGTTGTTCGTCGCCGGATTCACCACGGTGTTCGTGCTGGGCACCGTCGCCGTGCTCGGCATGACCAGCACCCTGATCACCAACCAGCTGTTGCTGCAGCGGGTCGGCGGCGTGCTGACCATCGTGATGGGGCTGGTGTTCGTCGGGTTCGTGCCGGCCCTGCAGCGTCAGGTCCGGTTCAGCCCCCAACAACTGACGACGGTCGCGGGGGCGCCGCTGCTGGGCGCGGTGTTCGCGCTCGGCTGGACGCCGTGCCTGGGCCCGACGTTGACCGGCGTGATCACCGTCGCCTCGGCCACCGACGGCGCGAACGTCGCGCGCGGCATCGCGCTCGTCGTCGCCTACTGCCTGGGCCTGGGCATCCCGTTCGTGCTGCTGGCCTTCGGCTCGGCGGGCGCGGTCGGCGCGCTGGGCTGGCTGCGGCGGCACAGCCGGGCCATCCAAATCTTCGGCGGCACACTGCTGATCGCGGTGGGCGTGCTGCTGGTCACCGGCGTGTGGAACGACTTCGTCTCCTGGCTGCGCGACGCGTTCGTGTCCGACGTGAGGTTGCCGATTTGAGTCAGCCGGATACAGCGCGAGCAGACGCAGAATCGCACGAAAAGACCCGTCCCAGTGCGATTCTGCGTCTGCTCGCGTCCAGGCAGGCATTCGCAGTGTTGGTTTCCAAGGCACGCAATACCTGGCGCGCGCTGACGTCGATGGGTACCGCGCTGGTGCTGCTGTGTCTGCTCGCCCTCGGCGCGATACCCGGCGCGCTGTTGCCGCAGCGCAGCCTCAACGCCGGCAAGGTCGGCGAGTACCTGGCCGCCCACCCGACGATCGGCCCCTGGCTCGATCGGGTGCAGGCCTTCGACGTGTTCTCCAGCTTCTGGTTCACCGCCATCTACGTGCTGCTGTTCGTGTCCCTGGTCGGCTGCCTTACGCCGCGGATGATCGAGCACGCCCGCAGCCTGCGCGCCACCCCGGTGCCCGCCCCGCGCAACCTGAGCCGGCTGCCCAAGCACGCCAGCTCGGAGCTGGACCTGGTCGACGATGCCGACCTGAACGCGGTGGCCAACACCATCGCCGGCCGGCTGCACGGCTGGCGCACCGCGATTCGGCACGACGAAGCGACCGAGGCCGCCTCGGAAACGGTGGAGGTCTCCGCCGAGAAGGGCTACCTGCGGGAGTTCGGCAACATCGTCTTCCACTTCTCGTTGCTGGGCCTGCTGGTCGCGGTGGCCGTCGGCAAGCTGTTCGGCTACGAGGGCAACGTCATCGTCATCGCCGACAGCGGCCCGGGCTTCTGCTCGGCGTCGCCGGCGGCGTTCGACTCTTTCCGCGCCGGCAACACCGTCGACGGCACGTCGTTGCGCCCGATTTGCGTGCGGGTCAACGACTTTCAGGCGCACTACCTGCCGTCGGGCCAGGCCACGTCGTTCGCCGCGGACATCGACTATCAGGCCGGCCGCGACCTGAGTGCCAACAACTGGCGGCCCTACCGGCTGGAGGTCAACCACCCGCTGCGGGTCGGCGGCGACCGGATCTATCTGCAGGGCCACGGCTACGCGCCCACCTTCACGGTGACCTTCCCGGACGGGCAACAACGCACGTCGACGGTGCAGTGGCGGCCCGACAACCCGCAGACTCTGCTGTCGTCGGGGGTGGCGCGCATCGACCCGCCGGCGGGCAGCTACCCCAATGCCGCCGAGCGCCGCAACCACGAGATCGCGATCCAGGGCCTGCTGGCGCCCACCGCGCAGCTCGACGGCGCCCTGTTGTCGTCGCGGTTCCCCGCGCTCAACGCCCCCGCCGTGGCCGTCGACATCTACCGCGGCGACACCGGCCTGGACACCGGGCGGCCCCAGTCGCTGTTCACCCTCGACCCCCGCTTGATCGAGCAGGGCCGGCTGGTCAAGGAGAAGCGGGTCAACCTGCGGGCCGGCCAGGGGGTCCGGATCGACCAGGGCCCGGCGGCCGGGACCGTCGTCCGCTTCGACGGGGCGGTGCCGTTCGTCAACCTGCAGGTCTCCCACGACCCGGGCCAGGTCTGGGTGCTGGTCTTCGCGATCACGATGATGGGCGGGTTGCTGGTGTCGCTGCTGGTGCGGCGGCGCCGGGTGTGGGTACGCCTCACTCCGGTGACTGAACGCGCCGGCAAAGCGCCGGGTACGGTGAGCGTCGAGCTGGGCGGCTTGGCGCGCACCGACAATTCCGGGTGGGGCGACGAGTTCGAGAAGCTGACCGAGCGGCTGCTGGCCGACCTCGGCGACGAAACCTCAGCGCCCAGAAGGAGTTCTCAGGTGGACGTCACATGAACACCCTGCACGTCAACATCGGCCTGGCGCGCTACTCGGACTGGGCCTTCACCTCGGCCGTGGTGGCCCTGGTCGTCGCCCTGCTGCTGCTGGCGTTCGAGCTGGCCTACGTCGGCGCCCGCCGCGCCGATAACCGCGCTCAGGTGCTCGCGGGCGCCGTGACCGCAGACAGCGCCGCCCCCGGCATCGTCGAGGACGACGCCCACCGGCCCTTCGACGAACGCGTCGGGCGGGCCGGGCTGGCCGTGGTCTATCTCGGCATCGGGTTGCTGCTGACCTGCATCGTGCTGCGCGGCCTGGCCACCGTGCGGGTGCCCTGGGGCAACATGTACGAATTCATCAACCTGACCTGCATGTGCGGGTTGATCGCGGGGGCCGTCGTGCTGCGCCGCCCGCAGTACCGCCCGCTGTGGGTGTTCCTGCTGCTGCCGGTGCTGATCCTGCTCACGGTGTCCGGCCGCTGGCTCTACACCAACGCCGCGCCGGTGATGCCCGCCCTGCAGTCCTACTGGCTGCCTATCCACGTCTCGGTGGTCAGCCTGGGTTCGGGGGTGTTCCTGGTCGCCGGCATTTCGAGCATCCTGTTCCTGCTGCGGACGTCGAAGCTGGGCGACCCGGAAACACCTGGCGCGCTGGCCCGGATCGTGCAGCGGTTCCCGGACGCGCAGACCTTGGATCGCATCGCCTACCGCACCACGATCTTCGCGTTCCCGGTGTTCGGTTTCGGGGTGATCTTCGGCGCGATCTGGGCCGAGGAGGCGTGGGGCCGCTACTGGGGATGGGACCCCAAGGAAACTGTTTCGTTTATCGCGTGGGTGGTATATGCGGCATACCTACATGCCAGGTCAACCGCGGGATGGCGGGACAGGAAGGCCGCCTGGATCAACGTGGTGGGCTTCGTGGCGATGGTCTTCAATTTGTTCTTCGTTAATCTGGTGACGGTGGGCCTGCATTCGTATGCGGGCGTGGGGTGACAGTTAGCAACCGACCTGAGCAGTAAAAACAGGGGGGAAATGCACGTGTCTGACCAACAAACGAGCGGGGTGGGGGCGCCCGAGCATCCGACGACGGAGCTGCGCCCGCAAGAGCCTCAGCAGTCCGCCAAAGCACGCGAAGACGCGCCGACGCGCGCGTTCGCGGGCTTCCGCACCGAGCGTCGGGTCCCGGCGCCCGAGCAGCGGGAGTCGCCGCCGCCGACGGAAGCCCGTCCGGCCACCGGCATGCCGCCCTGGGACGCCACCCCGGTCACCGGGATTCCACGGGTCGACCCGACCGCGTACGGCGCCTACTACAACGGACCCGCCGATGCGCCGCAGCAGGAGACGCGGGCCCCGTATCGCCCCGAGTACCTGCCGCACACGCCGTACCCGGAGCTGTCGACCGGCATGCTGCTGCGCCCGATCAAGCCGCCGCCCTCGGAGGGCTGGCGCCGGTTGCTGTATCTGGCCTCCGGCCGGCTGATCAACCTGGGCGAGAGCCCCCGGGCCGCGCGCCACAACGACTTGGTGGCACAGGTCAACCGGCCGCTGCGGGGCAGCTACCGCATCGCGCTGCTGTCGCTGAAGGGCGGCGTCGGTAAGACCACGATCGCCGCGACGCTGGGCTCCACCTTCGCCGCTATCCGCGGCGACCGGGTGGTGGCCGTCGACGCCAACCCGGACCGCGGCACGCTGAGCCAAAAAATCCCGCTGGAGACAACGTCGACCGTGCGCCAGCTGCTGCACGACGCCGGAACCATCGAGCGCTACAGCGACGTCCGCCGCTACACCTCGAAGGGCCCGACCGGGCTGGAGGTCGTCGCATCCGAAACCGATCCCGCCATCTCGGAGGCGTTCAGCGCCGACGACTACACCCGCACGTGCGAGATCCTGGAGCGGTTCTACGGCCTGGTCCTGGCCGACTGTGGTCCCGGGCTGCTGCACTCGGCGATGTCGTCGGTGCTGGAGAACTCCGACGTGCTGATCGTGGTCGCCTCGGGCTCCATCGACGGCGCCCGCAGCGCCTCGGCCACGCTGGACTGGCTGGACGCGCACGGTCACGAGGCGCTGGTGCGCAACTCCATCGCGGTCATCAACGCGGTGCGGCCGCGGACCGGCAAGGTCGACATGAGCAAGGTCATCGATCACTTCTCGCGGCGCTGCCGCGCGGTGCGGTTGGTGCCCTACGACGCCCACCTCGACGAGGGCGCCGAGATCTCGCTCGAGCTGTTGCGCCGGGACACTCGCGAGGCGTTCATCGAGCTGGCCGCCGTTGTGGCCGAAGGGTTTCCGGGTGACCAGCCGAACTTGGGCGTCAGCTGATCGGGGTCTAGCGGGGGTTGTTGTCCCCGTGGCCTAACCGCCGCAGGAAATCTGGGTCGTCGTCGGGTCCGATCACCCGGCTCTTCGCCCGGTGGGACTGCGACCGCGCCGCGCGCCAGCCGATGTAGACGAGCGTCCCCAGAACCAGGACGATCAGCAGGTAGACCATCAACACCTCCTCTCACGAATATACGCGCGCCGTAGGCTCGACCTGTGTCAGAAGGCCCGAGGGACAACAGCACTGAGGACCAGGCCGCAGACGACGCCGGTGTCCGGGATCGGCTGCTCGTGGACGTGGGGTTGTACGCCGCCGCGCGGTTCGTTCTGGCGGCGGTGCTCGCGGGCGTGATCTACCTGGCGTCGCAGTTGCTCGGGGTCACGCAGTTCCCGATCGCCATCGCCGCCCTGTTCGGGCTGATCATCGCGATGCCCCTGGGCATCTGGGTGTTCGGCCCGCTGCGCCGCCGGGCCACGGCCAGCCTCGCGGTCGCCGGCGAACGCAGGCGCGCGGAGCGCGAACAACTGCAGGCGCGGCTGCGGGGCGAGACGCCCGAAACGGCCGACGAACCTGAGGACGAGTCTTAGCCGTTGGGCATCCGCACGACCTGAGCGGCGTAGCTCAGGCCCGCGCCGTATCCGATCAGCAGGGCCAGGTCGCCGCCCTTGGCCGCCCCGGTCGCCAGTAGCTCGGCCATCGCCAGGGGGATGGAAGCCGCCGACGTGTTGCCGGTGTGCTCGATGTCGTTGGCGACGACCGCGTCCGGGCGCAATTCCAGTTGCTTGGCCAGCACCTCGTTGATCCGGGAGTTGGCCTGATGCGGCACGAACACGTCGATCTCGTCGGGCCGAACGCCCGCGGCGTCCATCGCCTGCCGCCCGACCTTGCCCATCTCGAATGCCGCCCAACGGAACACGGCGCTGCCCTCGAGCCGCAGGAACGGGCGCGGACCGGTGGGCTCGTCCATGTAGTCGATCCAGTCGATGTCCTGACGGATCGCGTGCACCTGTTCGCCCTCGCTGCCCGCCACGGTCGGTCCGATGCCCTGCTCGGGCGTCTCGCCGACCACCACCGCGGCCGCCCCGTCGGCGAAGATGAAGCAGTTGCTGCGGTCGGTCATGTCGATCGTGGGGGACAGCTTCTCCGTCCCGACCACCAGCATCTTGGCTGCGCTGCCGCCCCGGATCATGTCCGCCGCGATGCCCACCGCATAGCCGAAGCCGGCGCACCCCGCGCCGACGTCGAACGCCGAGATGCCCGTCGCACCCAGGCCCGTCGCGACTTCGGGGGCGCACGGCGGGGTCTGCAGGAAGTGGGTGCTGGTCGCGACGATGACGCCGTCGATGTCGGCCGCCGTGAGCCCGGCCTTGGCGATCGCCTCCCGGCCCGCCTCGATCGCCATTGACGCGGCGGACTCGTCGCGGGCGGCGAAGCGGCGGGTCTTGATTCCGGTCCGGGAGTAGATCCACTCGTCGGAGGAGTCGATGGTCTGACAGAGCTCGTCGTTGGTGACCACCCGCTCGGGGCGGTAGGCCCCGACGCTGAGCAGTCCGATATTCCTGGGCCCGCTGGTCGCCAAGATCTGCTTCATTTCTCCAGCTAGCAGGGAAACGGCCCTGGAAGTCAATCCCTCGCTGTTATCGGGCCCGTCGCCGCGTGGTGATCCCGCGTTTGCTGCGCGCTACGCCGCGGGTGCCAGCGCCAGCGCCGCCGCCACCGCGATCGCCCACACCAGCATGGCCAGGCCGGTGTCGCGCAGCACCGGAATCAGCGCCGGCCCGCCGCCACCGGAGCGCACCGGACGCGCGCCGCGCAGCGCCAGCGGCGTGGCCACCAGCCCGACGGCGCACCAGGGCGTGGCGAGCAGCAACACCAGCGTCAGCACCCCGACGGTCGCCAGCAGCGCTTGGTAGAGCACCCGGGTGCGGGCATCGCCCAGGCGCACCGCCAGCGTGATCTTGCCCGACTGCGCATCGGTCGGGATGTCGCGGAGGTTGTTGGCCACCAGCACCGCCGACGACAGCGCCCCGATCCCGACGGCCAGTGCCAGGCCCACCCAGTCCACCCGCAACGCCTGGGTGTACTGCGTGCCGAGCACGGCGACCAGACCGAAGAACACGAACACCGCGACCTCGCCAAAACCCGCGTAGCCGTAGGGTTTCGACCCGCCGGTGTACAGCCACGCCCCGGCGATACAGGCGGCGCCGACCGCGATCAGCCAGGGCGCGCTCGCCAGCGCCAGCGCCAGGCCGGCCACCGCACCCACCGCCAGGCTGGTCACCGCGGCGGTCAGCACCGACCGCGGGGTCGCCAGCCGCGAGCCCACCAGCCGCATCGGGCCGGCCCGGTCGTCGTCGGTGCCCCGGATCCCGTCGGAGTAGTCGTTGGCGTAGTTGACGCCAACGATCAGCGCGAGCGCGACCGCCAGTGCCAGCAGGGCCTTCCACCACACGGCCGATCCCAGCCACGCCGCCGCGCCGGTGCCCGCGATGACCGGTGCCACCGCATTGGGCAGCGTCCGCGGGCGCGCACCCGAGATCCACTGCGCGAAATTGGCCATCGAACCATCCTGTCAGGATGTCGGCATCGCCCCGCACATGGGATCGCCCGCGGGCGATGGGAAACAATGGGTGGATGCTCGGGGTGATCGGCGGCAGCGGCTTCTACACGTTCTTCGACTCCGACGTCCGCAGCGTCACGGTGGACACCCCGTATGGCGAGCCCAGCGCCGCGGTCGCCGTCGGCACCATCGGCGAGCACGAGGTCGCATTCCTACCGCGGCACGGCGCCGGCCACGAGTTCTCGGCGCACACCGTGCCGTATCGGGCCAACATGTGGGCGCTGCGCAAGCTCGGGGTGCGACGGGTGTTCGCGCCGTGCGCGGTGGGCAGCCTGAACCCCGCGTACGGCCCGGGGGCGGTGGTGGTTCCCGATCAACTGGTGGATCGCACCAGGGGCCGCGCCGACACATACTTCGATTCCGGGGCCATCCACGTCGATTTCGCCGACCCCTATTGCCCGACGCTGCGCGGCGCGGCCACCGGCCTGCCCGACGTGGTCGACGGCGCGACGATGGTGGTGATCCAGGGGCCGCGGTTTTCCACCCGGGCCGAAAGCCAGTGGTTCGCCTCGGCCGGGTTCACTCTGGTCAACATGACCGGCTACCCGGAGGCGGTGCTGGCACGAGAACTCGAAATCTGCTATGCCGCAATCGCTTTGGTGACCGACCTGGACGCCGGTGTGGCCGCCGGCGAGGGGGTGAAGGCCGTCGACGTGTACGCCGAATTCGAAAAGAACATGGTGTCGTTCAAGACGCTGGTGGGCGAGGCGATCGGGCGGGTCGCCGTCGACCGCGACTGCCCGCATTGCCTGGCGCACACCGGCGTCACGCTGCCGTTCGAGCTGCCATGAGGGTGCTGCTGACCGGCGCGGCCGGCTTCATCGGTTCCCGGGTGGACGCGGCGCTGCGCGCGGCCGGCCACGAGGTGATCGGTGTCGACCTGCTGTTGCCTGCCGCCCACGGCCCAAACGCCGTGCTGCCCAACGGTTGCCGGCGAGTCGACCTTCGCGACGGCGAGGCGCTGGCACCGCTGCTGGACGGCGTCGACCTGGTGTGTCACCAGGCCGCGATGGTCGGTGCCGGGGTGGACGCCGCCGACGCGCCCGCCTACGGCGGCCACAACGATCTGGCCACCACGGTGCTCCTGGCGCAGATGTACGCCGCCGGCGTGCGGCGGCTGGTGCTGGCGTCGTCGATGGTGGTGTACGGGCAGGGCAACTACGCCTGCCCCGAGCACGGGCCGGTCGACCCGCTGCCGCGGCAGCGCGCCGATCTGGACGCCGGAGTGTTCGAGCACCGCTGCCCGCGCGGCGGCGAGGAGCTGTCGTGGCGGCTCGTCGACGAGGACGCGGCGCTGCGGCCGCGCAGCCTGTACGCGGCCAGCAAGACTGCGCAGGAGCACTACGCGCTGGCGTGGTCGGAGTCGACGGGCGGCTCGGTGCTGGCGCTGCGCTACCACAACGTCTACGGCCCCGGCATGCCGCGGGACACCCCCTATTCCGGGGTCGCGGCGATCTTCCGCTCGTCGCTGGAAAAGGGCGAACCGCCAAGGGTTTTCGAGGACGGCGGGCAGATGCGCGACTTCGTACACGTCGACGACGTGGCAGCGGCCAACCTGGCGGCCACCGAGCATTCGGACGGCTTCACCGCGGTCAACGTCTGCTCGGGGCGGCCCATCTCCATCCTGGAGGTGGCCACCGCGCTGTGCGAGGCGCGGGACAGCTCGCTGTCCCCGGTCGTCACCGGGCAGTACCGCAGCGGCGATGTCCGCCATATCGTCGCCGACCCCGGCCGGGCCGCGCAGGTGCTGGGTTTTCGCGCGGGGATCGACCCGCGCGCGGGCCTGCACGACTTCGCCTTCGCGCCACTGCGCTAAATCCCTGCGCGACTTGCGGTTACGTTAGTCGTTCGGGGGCCGGAAGATCTTCGGCTTCGGCACCGGTATCTGGCTGGTGGCCGAGTCGTCACCCCGGAACAGCCGGGGTGGGCCGGTCTGGATCCGGGTGGTCGTCGCGGCCGACGGCGGCGGAGTGCCCACCGGGATGCGCGTCGTCTCCTGGGCCTCCCGCGCGTGCGCGGCGGCGGGGGCGGCGGCCTTGCGGGCGACGCGGCGCTGTTGACGCCGCAGCCGGCGGCCGCTGAAGTGGCCGGTGATGATCGCCGCTGCGAGGATGCACACGCCCAGCACGCTCAGCGCGACGTCGAACAGGCTGGTGATCTGCTGGGCCAAATCGTTTCCGTAGACCGGGTTTTCGACCGGGCCGGTGGGCGGTTGGGCGAAGCGCGGAGCCAGCACGACGCCGATCACCACCCGCGCGACGCTGAGCGTCGCGACCAGCCCGCACAGCGACGACGTCAACCGCGCCGACATCGTCTGCTTGACGAGGTTGATGCGCAACCAGATCGCCAGGACCGCGGTCACCAGATCGAACGCGGCCAGCACCACGGTGTCGTACCGCGAGAACGGGTAGTTCAGCGTCACCGCGACGACGAGATCGTCGATGCGCATCGCCACCGAACCCAGGCACCATACGGCGATGAGCAGCAAGCCATTTCGGGCCGCCGCGCGCCACGCGTTCTCCTCGTTCGTCGAGGGGTGGCGCTGCCGGGCCAGGGCGCGCGGCGCGAAGATCGCGGCGGCCGCCGCCCACGCCAGGTAGCCCTCGAAGCCCACCCCGGCCGTCGAGGTGTTCTGCGCGATGCCATGGAACGCGTCGATGTCGCGGCCGACGGGCAGGGCCCACACGACGATCCCGGCGATCAGGGTCGAGATCCCGAGGGCGACGGTGTCCAGCCGGGAGCCCGGGGACTTGCGCAGCAGCCAGCGCGACGCGACGAACACGGCGATCAGCGCGACGATGCCATAGACCACGGCGGTGGCGATGACCGCGATGTTCTGGTCGCCGAACCCGGTTGAGCCGTCCGCGTTCTGGACGGCGTAGCGGATCCGCCAGTACAGGTTGAACCCGAAGCTGGCGATCGCGCCCAAAATCGACGCGTAGCCGATGATCCGGGCCGACCGCGTCCACCGGTCGAACCCGGGCTCCTCCGCGGCCGCGCCGGTGAGCGAGGGTTGCGCGCTCAGCAGCGCACCGGCCACGCCCAGCCACGCTCCCGGCCCGACGCCGCCCGGCACGGTCACGGTGCCGCCGAACCGGACGGTCTCGTACGCGTCGAAGCAGACGAACGCGAGGACCAGCAGCAGGTAGGGGACGTTGAGCCAGAACCGCAGGCCGCCGGCCGGTCGCCGGGAAGCGCCCAGCGCGACCGAGATCAGGGAAAGCACCGTCACACCGAGCAGCACCCAGAACAGGATCATGCTGCTGTCCGGGATCCCGATGCCGAAGTACAGGTTCCACGGCAGCAGCAGGGCGACGATCAGCAACGCGGCCGACGTCAGCGCGACCGCGATGGTCCACCGCCGGGGCGGCTGCACGGCCGCTACGGCCCCGGCCGGCTCGTGGGCGCGGCCTGTGTCAAGCGTAGGAGTCTGCTGTGCGTGGCCGCCGGTGATGGGGCCGGTCGGTGCATCGTCGCTGCTCTGACTCACGGTTACCCCCGGGTATCGAGGACGGTTAAGGGCCGGGCAATTTCGCGTGTGTAGGGAGGGAACCCCCTGCCGCCACGACTGCGTTGCTTACTTGGAAACATAATCTCCGTTCGGACGACGCGTCGGTGGCTAACAAGGTCCGGCTCCGCAGACTCGGTTTCGCGCCGCGGTTTGCGAACCCGGTTACGCTGCGCTCGTAGGCGAACGTTGATTATCAGTGCCGTCGGTATCGCAGTGTAGTGATGCCGGAAGATGCTGGTCTGGGGTGGCCAGCCGAAGGAGAGCCGGGATGGACGTCGTTTTGGGGGTTGCGGTCACCGGCCCCATTGCGCGCTTGGCCCTTGTCGGAACGGGCGCGGAGGCAACCGCCGTTATCGACCAGTCCGTCGTCGACCTGGCTAACGACCCCATCGAGCAACTTCGGGAGACGGTCGTCGGCACCAATCGGTTGTTGGCCGGCGAGAACCATCGGTTGGTCGGCACTCGGGTGTGCTGGACCGACCATCCCCAGGCCGACCAGCTGCGCCGCGCGCTGGAGGATTCCGGGGTCCACAACGTCGCGGTGCTTTCGGAGTCGCAGGCCGTCAAGGCCCTGATGCGCGCGGCCGGTCGGCCGGGCAGCGCCCTGTTGTTCGACGACGCGACGGCCACGCTCTCGCTGGTGGATTCGGCCGAGGCGGACGACGACGCGCCGCCCACGCTGCTGGCCCAGGGGTCGGTGACCGCCGACGCGACGGCCGCGCTGGACACGATGATGGCCAGGATCGGCGAGGCGCCCGACGCCCCGCAGGATGTCCTGCTGGTCGGCGCGTCCGGTGATCTCGACCGGGTCGCCGAGCAGCTGCGCGAGTCGTCGACGATGCGCGTGCAGATCCCCGAGGACCCGACGTTCGCGTTGGCTCGCGGCGCCGCGATGGCGGCGGCCGCGCTGGGCCCAGATGCGACGGCCATGGCCCCGGCGCTCGGGCTGACCGGCGACGAGACGGCGATGGCCCCGGCGGCCGGGCTGGATCCGGATGCGACGACGATCGTGCCGGCCGAGGCGCAGGCGGCCGACGCGCAGCTGGCCTATTCGCTGGCCGCCGAGGACGAGGCCGATCTGCCGCCGGGCGATCTCGACGAGTTCGACGACTACTACGATTCCGAAGCCGAGACCGGCCCGCTGAAGCTGAGCAGGCGCTCGCTGCTGGTGGGCAACGCGGTCATCGCGTTCGCGGTGATCGGCGTCGCGTCGCTGGCCGTCGCGGTGGCCGTCGCCGTCCGCCCGACCGCGAGCGCGGAACCCGTGATCGGGCACCAGAACGCCGCCCCCGGCAAGTTCATGCCGCTGCTGCCGACCCAGCAGCAGGCGCCGGTGCCGCCGCCCTCGATCGACGCGCCCAACGCGGGATACCAGGGCGGCACGATCCCGGCCCCGGCCGCACCGCCAGCCCCGGTCGCTCCGATCACGCCGGGCGCCCCGGGCGTGCCGGGCGCTCCCGGTTTCGTGCCCAACCCGAATCCGCTTGTGCCGATTCCGGTTCCGATCATCGTTCCGTATCCCGGCTGGCGCCCGCAGCCGCCGCCCTACTGGCCGCCGTACTACCCGACGACGCCGACCTGGACGACTCCGACCACTCCGACGACGCCGACCACAACGACCACGATTCCGACGACGACGACCACGATTCCGACTACGACGTCCACGCCGACGACTTCGTCGACTCCGACGACGACGCAGACCACTCCGACCACCGAGACGACACAAACGACCACCCCGCATACGTCCTCGTCGACGCCGACCACGACGGTCGCCCCGACGACGACGCAGTACACGCCGCTCACGCCGACCACGACCGTCGCGCCCACGACGGTGCCGACGACGGCCGCCCCGACGACGGTCGCGCCGACCACCAAGGCGCCGACGCAGCCGACGGTGGCTCCGACGCAGCCGACGATCACGGCGCCGCACACGCAGGCGACGGTTCCCAAGCCGGTCGTCCCGCAGCAGCCGCACTCCCACAGCGGATTCTGACCGCGGCTGTCTAGGGTCAAGGGCGTGCCCGACGAACTCGTCACGGTGGTGCTGCCCTGTTTGAACGAGGCGGAGTCGCTGCCGGCGGTGCTGGCGGCCATTCCGGCCGGCTATCGAGCGCTGGTGGTCGACAACAACAGCACCGACGACACCGCGGCGGTGGCCGCGCGGCACGGCGCGGAGGTGGTCGCCGAGCCGCGGCCCGGGTATGGCGCGGCCGTGCACGCGGGGGTGGTCGCCGCGACGACGCCGATCGTTGCGGTCATCGACGCCGACGGCTCGATGGACCCCGCCGAGCTGCCGCGGCTGGTGGCCGCGCTGCAGCAGGGCGTCGACCTGGTGGTGGGCCGCCGCAGCCCGGTGCCCGGCCTGCACTGGCCGTGGGTCGCCCGGGTCGGCACGGTGGTGATGAGCTGGCGGCTGCGCACCCGGCACGGGCTGCCGGTACACGACGTCGCCCCGATGCGGGTGACCCGCCGCGAAGCCCTGCTCAATCTTGGTGTGGTCGACCGGCGTTCGGGGTATCCGCTGGAACTGTTGGTGCGTGCGGCGGCCGCCGGCTGGCGCGTCGAGGAGTTCGACGTCAGCTACGGCCCACGAACGGGTGGGGTGTCCAAGGTCAGCGGTTCGCTGCGCGGCAGCGTCACGGCGATCCTGGACTTCTGGAAGGTGATCTCATGAACGGTCTGCCGGTGACGGTGCTGGTGGTCGCCAAGGCACCCGAACCCGGCCGGGCCAAGACGCGGCTGGCCGCGACGGTCGGCGATCTACTCGCCGCCGAGATCGCCGCCGCCGCGCTGCTGGACACCCTCGACGCCGTGGTGGAAGCGCCCGTCGCATCCCGGGTGGTGGCGCTCACCGGCGATCTGGACGCCGCCGCGGGCGCCCCGCAGATCCGCCACGGGCTCGAGCCGTTCACGGTGATCGAGCAGCGCGGCGACAGCTTCGCCGACCGGCTCGCCAACGCCCACGCCGATTCGGCCGGCGGCTATCCGGTGCTGCAGATCGGGATGGACACACCCCAGGTCTCCGCGGAGCTGCTGGCCGATTGTGCGCGCCGACTGCTGCAGGCGCCCGCGGTGCTCGGGCCGGCCAGCGACGGGGGATGGTGGCTACTCGGGGTGCGCGTGCCCGCGATGACCGAATGCCTGCGCGACGTTCCGATGTCTCAGGCCGACACCGGCGAGCTCACGTTAAAGGCATTGCGCGACAACGGTGTTGGCGTCGAGCAGGTGGAGCAGCTGGCGGACTTCGACTTCGCCGACGACGTCGCCGCGGTGCGTGACGCCTGCGGCCCGGACAGCCGCTTCGCGCGGATCACCCGCGCCGCCGGACTCTAGCCGCGGGCTTCCAGCCTTGGCGTCCGGCGTGCGGCGCGGGAGTTGAATGTGCGTCCTGGGCGCAAAATCGCCGAATTCCCGCCGTGGCCGCACACTCGACGCCGTCAGGCGCGGCGCCGTAAAAGCATTGCGCGACCGGCGATTCCGACCGCGAACACGGCCAGGCCGGCGACCGCCGACTGCCACGGCAGGGTGGCGACCAGGAGCAGGCAGCCGCCCAGGCCGCAGGCGCTGAGGACGCGGCGCCGCAGCGCGCCGCGGGCAGCCGGCAGCGTGAAGGCGGCGGCGTTCGCGATCGCGTAGTAGATCAGCACCCCGAACGACGAAAAACCGATCACGCCGCGCAGGTCGACGATGGCCACCAGCGCGCAGACGACGGCGCCAAGCGTGATCTCCGCGCGGTGCGGCACGTGATACCGCGGATGCACGGCGGCCAGCCACTCGGGCAGATCGCGATGACGCGACATCGCCAGCGTGGTGCGGCCCAGCCCGGCGATCAACGCCAGCAACGCGCCCATGCTGGCCAGCGCGGCCCCGACCGTGATTACCGGCACCAGGGCTGGGTGCCCGGCGGCCCGGACCGCCTCGGTCAGCGGCGCCGCGGCGTGGGCCAGGCGGTCGGGGCCCGCGGCCGCCAACGCGGCCACGGCGACCACCAGATAGATCGCGACCGCGATCGCCAGGGCGAGCGAAATCGCCCGCGGGATCGTGCGCGCGGGGTCGCGCACCTCTTCGCCCATCGTCGCGATCCGGGCATAGCCGGCAAACGCGAAGAACAGCAGCCCGGCCGACTGCAGGATGCCATAGCCGCCGCCGCTCAACGACAGCTGTGGCGGCTCCGGCCTGCCCATCGCGATGCCCACCACCGCCGCGGTCAGCGCAATCAGCGTGCATACCAACAGGATTCGGGCCAGCGCCGCCGTTTTGGTGACGCCGCGGTAGTTCACCGAGGTCAGCAACAGCACGGCTGCGATCGCGACGGCCCGCTGCGCCCACACCGCCGCCCCGGGCACCGCATAGGCGGCGACGGTCAGCGCCATGGCCGCACACGACGCGGTCTTGCCGACCACGAATCCCCATCCGGCGATGAACCCCCACCACTCACCGAGGCGTTCGCGCCCGTAGTTGTACGTCCCGCCCGACACCGGATACACCGCGGCGAGTTGCGCCGACGCGGTGGCGTTGCAGTAGGCGATCGCCGCAGCCAGCGCGAGCCCGATCAACAGGCCTGCGCCGGCGGCCCGCGCGGCCGGGCCGAACGCCGAGAACACCCCGGCGCCGATCATTGACCCCAGCCCGATCACCACGGCGTCGGTGGTGTTGAGTCGGCGCGCCAGACCCGGCTGATCGGTCATACCCGGCTACCAGTTCGTCACCAAGGCGGTGTTGATCGCTAGCGCACCAATGGCGTTGAGCGCCAACCATATCCGGTGCGACCGCACCGGCAGCAGCGCGGGCGCCGCGGTGAGCCAGACGGTGAACGGCAGCCAGATCCGTTCCACCTCAGCCTTGCTCAGCATGCTCAGGTCCGCGCAGGCGATGGCGATCAGCATCGCCAGCAGCAGCAGGTGCAACCCGGAGCGCGCACGGATGGCGGTCCGGTCGAACGCCCGGGTGAGGCCCGCGACGCTACCCAGCCCGATCGCGCACACCACGCAGGCCAGGTTGGCCCACCACCAGTACTGGAACGGCCGGTCGTTGGCGATGCCCTGCCAATAGCGTTGCTGCACAAGCGTATAGCCGTCGAACCAGAAGAACCCGGCGACCGTGAAGCACGCCGCCACGGCCAGTGCGGCCAGGGCCGCCGGCCCGAAAACCCGCAGTGCGCTGCGTAATCCGGGGGCGGACACCAGGATCGCCAGCGCCGGAAGGCCCAGCAGGCCCAGGCCGTAATTGAGGAAGACCGCCCAGCCGAGCAGCAGGCCCGCCGCGGCGGCCGTCAGCCACGCGAACCGGGCGCGGCCGTGCACCGCGACGGCCAGCAGTGCCAGCCCCCAGGCCGCGACCCCGGCGAAGTAGCCGTCCGCCGAGACCGCCACCCAGATGGCCGTCGGCGCCACCGCGACGAACGGCGCGGCCCGCCTCGCCGTCTGCTCATTGGCCAGCGCGCGCACGCCAACCAGCACGGCGGCCGCCGCGCTGGACCCGGCCAGCAGGCACAGCAGACCGGCCCAGGCGCCGCCATGCAGACCGAGGCGGTCGAGCCACACGAACGTCAGCAGCGCACCCGGCGGGTGCCCCGACACGTGCGTCACCCAGGAGTTCGGCTGGAAGTCCAGGATCCGGCTGGAGAACGAGCGCAGCGCCGCCGGGATGTCGGTGATGCCCGGCACCTGCGATACGTACTCGTCCCGCGTCGTCAGCCGACCGGCGAAGCCGCGCTGCCAGCCGTCGATCATCGCCAGGGCGAAGGCCCAGGCGCAGGCCACCGCCCAGCTGCTCAGTGTCAGCGCGCGCCACGAAAGACGTTGTGCCACTAGGGGTCCCCACAATACCGCCGCCGCGGCGATGAGCAGCGCGGGCACCGTCCCCCAGCTGGCGTGGATTTCCCAGGCGGCGAACAGCGGGGCCGCCTCGGCATGGGTAGCGAACCGTTCCGGGCCGATGTCGAGCCGCGGCCTGACGCCCCAGTCCAGCGACGGGAGCAGCACGGCGGCGGCCACCAGGACAAGCGCGCCGGTGGCCGCGGCGATCTCGCGGCGAGCGACTCTCACGAGTGTCCAGCCTATTGATCGTCGGCGAAGCGGCGCGCCAGGACCGCGCGGTCCACCTTGCCGATTCCGCGCCGCGGCAGCGCGTCGAGGACGTGCAGCTCGCGGGGGGCCGCGGTGACGTCCAGCGTGCGGCCGACGTGCGCGCGCAGCGCCTCCAGCGTCGGCGCCGTACACCCGTCGCGCACCACGATCACGGCCACCACCCGCTGTCCCAACCGGTCATCGGCGACGCCGATGACCGCGCAGTCACCGACGGCGGGATGGCTGCCCAGCGCCGCCTCGACCGGCTGCGGAAGCACCGTCAACCCGCCCGTGCTGATCGCGTCGTCGGCACGGCCCAGCACGGTCAGCACGCCGGAGTCGAGCGCGCCCACGTCGCTGGTGCGGAACCAGCCCGGCTCGGCGAACGGGTCGGGGTCCACCGGGTTGCGGTAGCCCGTGGCCAGCGTCGAACCGCCGATCACGATGCGCCCGCCATCAACCCGCAGGGCTACCCCGTCCAGCGCGACGCCGTCGTAGACGCAGCCGCCCGCGGTCTCGCTCATCCCGTAGGTGCGGACCACCGCGATGCCGGCGGCCGCCGCGGCGTCGAGGACCGGTCGCGGGGCGGGGCCGCCGCCGAGCAGCACGGCGTCCAGTTCGGCCAGCGCGGCCGCCGCGGCTGGGTCGGCGAGGGCCTTGGCGAGCTGGGCCGCGACCAACGACGTGTACCGGCGGCCGGTGCCCAGCGCGCGGACGGCGGCGGGCAGTTCGGCGGCGTCAAACCCGTGGGAAACATCGATCTCTACCGGCGTCGAGCCGGCGACCAGGCTGCGCACCAGCACCTGGATTCCGGCGATGTGGTGTGGCGGCAGCACCAGCAGCCAGCTGCCCGGGCCGCCGAGGCGTTCGTGGGTTGCGCGCGCGCTGGCGGTCAGCGCCGCGGCGGTCAGCAGGGCACCCTTAGGCGCACCGGTGGTTCCCGACGTCGTCGCCACCAGGGCCACGTCGTCGTCGATGGCCTCGCCCACCCGCAGCGTGGGCAGCTCGGCCTCGTCACCGGGCGCCACCGCGACCAGCGCGGGTTCGCGGCCGTCGAGCACCCGCTCGAGGGCGGGCAAGAGTACTGCGGTGGCGGAGCCGGGTGCGACGCGCAGCGCACGCAGAACAGCTATGCGCGCGCCTCGCCGCCGGGCAGGTCGTGCTCGTCGTCGTGCGGGTCGTCCAGCGGCCAGCCCTGGGCGGCCAACCGGCTCCGCACCCGCTCGACGTCCTCTTCGGACGGGAGCTCGTCGGTGAGTTTGCTGATCACCACGCCGATGTCGATCGTGTCGAAATCGCCGCGCTGCATCAGCTCATTGGCCACGAGCTTGACCTCATCATTGGACAGCCGGTTGGCGAGCAGGGCCAGCAGCGCAAAGGAGTCCGTCGGAGGAATGCCTTCGGGGTACCCCGCGCGCAACCACGAGACCACCGAAGTAAGGAATCGGTTCACTTAGATCAACTCCGCCCAGGGGCTCGGTAGTTCGGGGTGGACGACGACTCGATGCTACTTAAGCCTGGCCCCAAGGAAGGGGTAGCCGGTGTGGTGCGCGATGAAGTCACGGGCGATGAACAGCACGCCGAAAACGATCACCGTGACGACCAGCGCGTAGATCAGCCAGGCGAGGCCCGAGAGCACCGGGTTCGGCTGCGACGTGCGGCCGTCGGCGCCGGCGCCTCCGGCGCCGAGAGCCTGCAGCCGGATCCCGACGGCGAACAGCCCCGGCAGGAACGCGCCGGCCAACATGCTGAACAGCAGGATCTTCAGGGTCGCTTCGTAGTTGAACCACGCGGCCAGCTGATTCATGAGGGACTCCCGGCGCTCACAGTGTCATCGCCGACCCGGGGGTCGTTGCTGCCGGGTGGCTTCTGTTCATCAGCGTCAAGTCCGGCGGTCAGGTCGCCCTTCCAATCGTCGTTGACGTTGTTCTGGTCGACCTTGTTCTTGCGCGACCGCTGGTAGATGACGGCCGAGACGGCAACGAGCAGACCGAAGCCGACGATGGCGCCGGGGTACCCGCCGATGTAGTGCACGATCCAGTAGGTGATCGCCCCGACCAGCCCGGCCAGCGGAAGCGTGACGAGCCACGCGACCGCCATCCGTCCGGCCACGCCCCAGCGCACCTCGCCGCCGGGCTTGCCCAGCCCGCTGCCCATCACCGAACCGGTGCAGACCTGGGTGGTCGACAGCGCGTAGCCGAAGTGAGCCGACAGCAGAATGACTGCGGCCGAAGATGACTCGGCGGCCATGCCCTGCGGCGACGTGATTTCGACGAGGCCCTTGCCGAGGGTGCGGATGATCCGCCAGCCGCCCAGGTAGGTACCTGTGGCCATCGCCAGCGCGCAGGCCACGATGACCCACATCGGCGGCACCGCGGCGCTCTTGCTGACCGACCCGTAGGACATCAGCGCCAGGAAGATGATGCCCATCGTCTTCTGGGCGTCGTTGGTGCCGTGCGCCAGCGAGACCAGCGACGCCGAGCCGATCTGGCCGCGCCGGAACCCGGCCTCGGTGCGCTCCTTCTGCAGGCCGCGGGTGATCCGGAAGACCGCCCAGGTTGCGCAGGCGCCGACGAGCAGGGCCACGAACACCGACGCGACCGCCGGGATGATCGCCTTGGACATCACGCCCGACCAGATCACCCCGTGCGCGCCCACGGCCGCGATGGTGGCACCGACGATGCCGCCGATCAGCGCGTGCGACGAGCTCGACGGGATGCCGAGTAGCCAGGTCAGCAGGTTCCAGACGACGCCGCCGACCAGGCCGGCGAACACCAGTTCCAGCGAGACGATGCTCGAGTCGATGAGGCCCTTGGCGATCGTCGCCGCGACGGTGGTGGACAGGAACGCGCCCACCAGGTTGAGCACCGCGGAGAGTGCGACGGCCGCCTTGGGCTTGAGCGCACCGCTGGCGATGGAGGTGGCCATCGCGTTGGCGGTGTCGTGGAAGCCGTTGGTGAAATCGAAAGCGAGTGCCGTGACTACGACGATGATCAAGAGGAACAGTTGTATGTCCACAAGCCCTGATTCTGGTGGTAGGAGGAACTTATTGTCGAACGCACACACGCGGAAACGCAGGTTAGCTAGGAATCGTCGCCAGATGTTACCTGTCAGTTAACCGGAGTTTCCCTCCTGTTCACCTCGGGTGTCGCGGCGCAAAGGATGCTCCGGCGGCACCTCGACGAAGATCAGCGTCAGGCCATCCGGATCGGTCACGTGCATCTCTTTCAACCCCCACGGTTCGCGCCGCGCTTCGCGGGCAATGTGCACTCCGCGGCCTGTCAATTCGGCTTGGGCGGCCTCGATGTCGCGGACCTGGAGCCACAACGCGCCGGGGAAGGCAGCCTGGGCGCGGTCGGGCTCGCCGTAGCCGGCCAGCTCCAGCAGCGACTGCCCCGCGAAAAAGACTGTGCCAGCGCCGTAATCGCGCCAGATCGCCAGGCCGATCTCGTCGCGGTAGAAGGCTAGCGACCGCTGATAGTCCGACGGCCGCAGCAGCATCCGGCTGGCCAGGATCTCCATACGGTCGTGTCTACCACGTGGTGCGCTTCGGCTATTCGGCCGCGCGATTCGGTTGCAGGTTCTGGCGCTGCATGATCGTGTTCACGAAGCGGGGCCCGACGGTGTCCAGTGCCCTCGCCGCGATCGCCATCCGCGGCGCGATGCGCACCGGCCGGGTACGGGCGGCCGTGACCATCCACTCGGCGGCCTCGTCGGACGTCAGCGCCGGCAGCCCGTCGTAGGCCTTTGTCGGCTCGATCATCGGGGTGGCGACCAACGGGTAGTACAGCGTCGTCGAATGCACGCCGCGTTGACCCCACTCGGTTTCGGCGACCCGGCTCACCGCCGACAGGGCCGCTTTAGACGCGTTGTAGGGCGCGAACAGCGGCGAGGCCTCCGACAGCACCCCCCACGTCGAGACGTTGATGATGTGGCCGTCGCCGCGATCCAGCATGCCCGGCGCGAACCCGCGCATCAGCCGCAGCGGCGAGTAGTAGTTGAGGACCATGGTTCGCTCGACGTCGTGCCAGCGGTCCAGCGACTCGGCCAGCGGCCGGCGGATGGACCGGCCGGCGTTGTTGATCAGGATGTCGATTCCGCCCAGCCGCTTTTCGACGTCGGCGACCAGCGCGTCCACGGCGTCCATGTCCGAGACGTCGCAGGGGATCGCGATGGCCTCGCCGCCGGCCTGGGTTATGCGGTCGGCCAGGGCGTCCAGCAGCTCCTGACGGCGGGCGACGACCACCACGGTGGCGCCGTGCTCGGCCAGCCGTTCGGCCCCGGCTTCGCCGATGCCCGACGACGCGCCGGTCAGCAGGATTCGCTTCCCCTCGAGGTCGATCGGCTTGATCGCGGGCCGGTTGACCAGCACTTGCGGTGACATGGGCGGCCGCATGCTGGCCAGGATGACCTGGTCGGCGAGGCGGCGAAGCGGACTCTTGCTCACGGGCCGAAGTCTAGGCGGCGGCGGTTTGCCCCTAGAAATAGCGCGGGAAGGGACTCCAGTCCGGGTCGCGCTTCTCCAGGAACGCGTCGCGGCCCTCGACGGCCTCGTCGGTCATGTAGGCCAGCCGGGTGGCCTCGCCCGCGAACAGCTGTTGGCCCACCAGGCCGTCGTCGAGCAGGTTGAACGCGAACTTCAGCATCCGTTGCGCCTGGGGCGATTTGGCGTTGATCTCGCGCGCCCACTGGATGCCGGTGCGTTCCAGCTCAACGTGATCGACCACCTCGTTGACCGCGCCCATGTGGTGCATCTGCTCGGCGGTGTACGGGCGGCCCAGGAAAAAGACCTCGCGGGCGAACTTCTGGCCGACCTGACGGGCCAGGTACGCGCTGCCGTAGCCGCCGTCGAAGCTGCCGACGTCGGCGTCGGTCTGCTTGAACCGGGCGTGCTCGCGGCTGGCCAGGGTGAGGTCGCAGACCACGTGCAGGCTGTGCCCGCCGCCGGCGGCCCAGCCGTTGACCAGACAGATGACCACCTTGGGCATGAAGCGGATCAGCCGTTGCACCTCGAGGATGTGCAGCCGCCCGGCGCGGGCCGCGTCGACGGTGTCCGCGGTCTCGCCGGAGGCGTACTGATAGCCGGAGCGCCCGCGGATACGCTGATCGCCGCCCGAGCAGAACGCCCAGCCGCCGTCCTTGGGCGACGGCCCGTTGCCGGTCAGCAGCACCACGCCGACGTCCGAGGACATCCGGGCGTGGTCGAGGACGCGGTACAGCTCGTCGACGGTGTGCGGCCGAAACGCGTTGCGCACCTCGGGGCGGTCGAACGCTACCCGCACCGTCGCGTCGTCGACGTGCCGGTGATAGGTGATGTCGGTCAGATCGCCGAATCCGTCGACCGGCTTCCACTGATCGGCGTGAAAAGGATTGTCACTCAATGTCTTTGCACTCCTATACCGGGTCCAGGCGGAACACTGCGCAGCGGCCCGCAAGGGCTTCGAACTCGTCGGGACTGCCCTCGGTGACGAGCCCGGATCGCTTCATGAACCCCACGCCCGTGGGCACCTCTTTGGGGAACAGCCGCAGGATCGGCCGCGCATCCGCCGCGGACAACTCCGCCATCCGCACCCGCTTCGAGTGCCGGCCGCGGGCGATGGTCACCTGGTCGGCGGCCCGGACGTTGGCCACCCAGTCGGCACCCGGAAACCCGGCCACCACATACTCTTTGCCCTCGACCGTCATCGGCGTCACCGGCGTCGACCGATCCCGCCCGGACTTGCGGCCCTGCACCGTCAGCACGACGGGGCTCTCGCCGCCGAAACTCATTCCCAGCCGCGACATTCGGATGAACACCTTGTTGGCCGGCTTCAGCCACCATGGCGGCCGCACCGGTTTGGTCATGCCAGCGACGTTACTCGGGGACGTGCGCGGACCGTCAGGTTGCCACCGCGTCCAAGCGCGCGACGGCGTCGGCGCTCAAGGTGATGTCGCCGGCGCCGATGTTCTCGTCGAGGTGCGCGGCCGACCCGGTGCCCGGAATTAGCAGCGTGCTCGGCGCATGGGCCAGCAGCCACGCCAGCCCGACTTGGGCTGGGGTAGCACCGATTTCGCCGGCCACCTCGATCACCACCGGGTGATCGACGACCTTGGGGAACCCCGGTATCGCCGACCCGAGCGGGAAGTACGGCACCCACGCGATGCCCTCGGCCTCGCACAATTCCAGCGCGTCTTCCTGCTCGCGGTCCAGCAGGCTGTAGGGGTTCTGCACGCAGACGATCCCGACGGGCAGCGCCCGGCGCACCACGTCGGCCGGCACGCTGCTGACACCGATTGCGCCGATCTTGCCCTCGTCGCGCAGCGCGATCATCTCGGCGAGCTGGTCGTCGAGATCGACGAGCTGGTCGCCCTCGGCACCCACGCCAATGCCGACGTCCATGCGCCGCAGGTTGACCACCGGCACGCAGTCGAGGCCGAGCTGGCTCAGGTCGCTTTCGACGGCCGCGCGCAGCTCGGCGGGCCGTTGCGCGGCGGCCAGGGGTATCGGTCGTTCGCCGGTGAATCGCGCCCCGACCTTGCTGACGATGACGAGATCGTCGGGGTAGGGGGCCAGCGCCGCGCGGATCCGGCGGTTCACCTCGCCGGGGCCATAGAACGACGCGGTGTCGATGTGGTTGACGCCGAGCTCGACGGCCCGGCGCAAGACCGCGACCGCGTCGGTTTCGGAGGGCTCGAAGAGTTGCATCGCGCCGTAACCGACGCGGGCGACCGTCGAGGAACCGATGCGGCCGACACCGCCGGGTTGTGGCTTGTCCGTCATGGTGCTTCCCTCCGTACACTGGGAAATGCGGAGGACCCTCCGCTTGTCCCCCCGAGCCTAGCAGAAACGGAGGAACCTCCGCTTGGTCGAACCGGTTCGCTCCGATGCGCGCCGCAACCGCGAGAAGCTCCTCGAGGTGGCGACCGCGGCGTTCGCGTCCGCGCAGGGGCGCCCGGTGTCGCTGGAATCGATCGCGCGCGACGCCGGCGTCGGCATCGGCACGCTGTATCGCCATTTCCCCAGCCGCGAGGCGCTCGTCGAGGCGGTGTTCCGCGCCGAGCTCGCCGAGGTGGCCGCGGCGGCCGGGCAGCTGCTACAACGGCATACGCCCCGAATTGCCTTGCGGCGCTGGATGGATCGATACGCGAGCTTCGTCGCCGCCAAGCGGGGGATGGCCGAGTCGTTGCACGCGATCTTCGAGTCGGGCGCCATGGAGGCCAGCCAGACGCGCGACAGCATCGTCGGCGCGGTGGACATGCTGCTGCGGGCCGGGGCCGACGACGAAACCCTGCGCGCCGACGTGCAGGCCGACGACGTGGTCGGCAGCCTGATCGGGATCTTCCTGACGACCGGCTCACCCGAGCAGACCGGCCGCATGCTCGACCTGCTGGCGGCCGGCGTCGCTACCTAGTAGGCCGAGCGTGACTGCACCGTCACGCTGGGCCTCGACCGTGACTGCAGCGTCACGTTCGGTGCACAGACCTAACCGACGGCGCGGCCGGCGCCCTCCCAGAACCGCGCCCGCACGGCCTTCTTGTCCGGCTTGCCGAGGCCGGTCAGCGGCAGCGCGTCGACGATCTCGATCCGCTTGGGCGACTGGACCGAGCCCTTGCGTTCCTTGACCGCGGACTGGATCTCGGCGGTCATCGCCTCGATCGCGGCGTCGTCGCGCGGGGCATCGGAGCGCAGCACCACGACGGCGGTGACGGCCTCGCCCCACTTGTCGTCCGGGGTGCCGACCACGCACACCTGCGCGACGGCCGCGTGCTCGGCGATGACGTCCTCGACCTCGCGGGGGAACACGTTGAAGCCGCCCGTGACGATCATGTCCTTGACGCGGTCGACGATGAAGAAGAAACCGTCATCGTCCTCGCGGGCCATGTCACCGGTGTGCAGCCAGCCGTCCTTGAAGGTGTCGGCCGTCGCCTCCGGCAGATTCCAGTAGCCGCCGGCCAGCAGCGGCCCGCTGACGCAGATCTCGCCGGGCTCGCCCTGCGGCACCGGCTTGCCGTCCTCGCCCAGCAGCGCCACCCGCGCGAACAGCGTCGGGCGCCCACAGGAGGTCAGTCGCTTCTCGTCGTGGTCGGCCTTGGCCAGATACGTGATCGCCATCGGCGCCTCGGACTGCCCGTAGTACTGGGCGAAGATCGGGCCGAACCGTCGGATCGCCTCGGCCAGCCGCACCGGGTTCATCGCCGAAGCCCCGTAGTAGACGGTCTCCAGCGACGACAGGTCGCGGGTGTGCGAATCCGGGTGGTCCATCAGCGCGTAGAGCATCGACGGCACCAGCATGGTAGCCGTAATCTTTTGCTCCTCAATGGTTTTCAGCACCTCGGCGGGATCGAACTTGCTCAGCACCACCATCTCGCCGCCCTTGACGACCGTCGGGGTGAAGAATGCCGCGCCGGCGTGCGACAGCGGGGTGCACATCAAAAACCGCGGGCTCTCCGGCCATTCCCATTCGGAGAGCTGGATCTGCGTCATCGCGGCGATGTTGCCGGTGGTGCCCATCACGCCCTTGGGCTTGCCGGTGGTGCCGCCGGTGTAGGCCATGCCGCCGATGTGGTCGGGCGCCAGCTCGGCGACCGCCAGCGGCTTGGGCTCGTACTTGGCCGCCTCGGCCGACAGGTCGACCGCCACGCCGTTGAGCGCCTCGGGCACCGGCCCGATGGTGAGGATCTGCTTGAGCGAGTCGACCTTCTCCAGCAGCCCCAGCGCGCGCTCGACGAACGCCGGGTTGGGGTCGACGATCAGGGAGGTGGCGCCGCAGTCAGACAGCACGTAGGCGTGGTCGTCCAGCGAGCCCAGCGGGTGCAGCGCGGTGCGCCGGTAGCCCTGGGTCTGGCCGGCGCCGAGGATCATCAGCACCTCGGGACGGTTCAGCGAGAGCAGCCCCACGGTGACGCCGGTGCCGGCGCCCAGCGCCTCGAACGCCTGGGTGTACTGGCTGACCCGCTCGGCGAGCTGACCGCCGGTCAGCGTGGTGTCGCCGAGGAAGAGCACCGGCTTGTCCTTGTGGCGCTTGAGCGCGCCCACCAGTAAGTGGCCGTTGTGGGTCGGATGGCGCAGCAACTCGTCACTCATGTGGCAAGACTAGAACGTGTTGCAATTCCTGTCTGCCACCCCCTCGAATAGCGCCCGCAGACTGGGCCTGACTTGTGGCGACCCGCTTCGTCCGGCTTCGCCGCACTTGCGATCGCCACTAGGCTTTTAGCCCATGGCCGATGCAGACCTCGTCATCACCGGAACCGTATTGACCGTCGACGCCTCTCGGCCCACGGCCGAGGCGCTCGCCATCGCCGACGGCCGGATCGTCGCCGTCGGCGATCGGTCCGAGATCGAGGCCTTCATCGGCCCGGCCACCGAAACCGTCGACATCGGTGACGGCTGCGTGATGCCGGGATTCATTGAGGCGCACGGCCATCCGTTGATGGAGGCCGTCGCGCTCTCGGACCGGATCATCGACATCCGCCCGGTCACCATCCGCAAGCCCGACGACGTGGTGGCCGCGGTCCGCCAGGAGGTCGCGCGGCGGGGGACCGACGGCGCCTACCTCAACGGCTGGGACGCGCTGCTGCAGACCGGCCTGCCCGATCCGACGCTGAGCTGGCTGGACGGCGTCGCGCCGGACGGCCCGCTGGTCATCATCCACAATTCCGGGCACAAGGCCTTTTTCAACTCGCACGCCGCCCGGCTGCACGGGCTGACCCGCGACACCCCGGACCCCAAGGGCGCCAAATACGGCCGCGACGCCAACGGCGAACTCGACGGCACCGCCGAGGAGATCGCCGCGGTGTTCCCGCTGCTCGGCGGGGCCATCGACGGCACCAACTACCCGGCGATGCTGCTCGCCGAGTGCACCCGGCTCAACCGGGCCGGGCTGACCACCTGTTCGGAGATGGCCTACGACCCGAACTTCGGGCCGTTGGTCGCCCGCATGCACGGGCAGCTCACCGTCCGGCTGCGCACCTACGAGGTGTCCAACCCGAAGATGGCCACCGACGCCGCGCCCGGCCAGGGCGACGACCTGGTGCGCCAGGTCGGCATCAAGATCTGGGTCGACGGCTCGCCCTGGATCGGCAACATCGCGCTGTCGTTTCCCTACCTGGACACCGAGGCCACCCGCTCCATCGGCATCCCAAAGGGGTCGTGCGGCTGCGCCAACTACACCGCCGAGCAGCTGCGCGAGATCGTCGCCGCCTACTACCCGCGGGGCTGGCAGATGGCCTGCCATGTGCAGGGCGACGCCGGCGTGGACACCATCCTCGACGTGTACGAGGAGGCGCTGCGCGCCAACCCGCGCGACGATCACCGGCTGCGCCTCGAGCACGTCGGCGCCATCCGGCCCGAGCAGCTGCAGCGCGCCCACGACCTCGGCGTCACGTGCAGCATCTTCGTCGACCAGATCCACTACTGGGGCGATGTCATCGTCGACGGCCTGTTCGGCGAGGAACGCGGATCTCGTTGGATGCCAGCAGGTTCCGCGGTCGCCACCGGCATGCGCATCTCGCTGCACAACGACCCGCCCGTCACGCCCGAGGAGCCGCTGCGCAACATCAGCGTCGCCGTGACCCGGACCGCGCCCAGCGGCCGGGTGCTGGCGCCCGAGGAGCGGCTGACGGTCGAGCAGGCGATTCGCGCGCAGACCATCGACGCGGCGTGGCAGCTGTTCGCCGACGACGTGATCGGCTCGCTGGAGGTCGGCAAGTACGCGGACCTGGTGGTGCTGTCGGCCGACCCGCGCGCGGTGCCGCCCGAGCAGATCGCCGACCTCGAGGTGCGCGCGACGTATCTGGCGGGCCGCCGGGTCCACGGCGCGTGACGCCGGCGCTCGCGGAGCTGCTGGACCGACTGCATGTGGTGGCCCTGCCGATGCGGGTGCGCTTCCGCGGCATCACGACGCGCGAAGTCGCCCTGATCGAGGGCCCGGCGGGCTGGGGCGAATTCGGGGCGTTCCTCGAATACGAGCCGCCGGAGGCCGCGCACTGGCTCGCCGCCGGCATCGAGGGCGCCTACCGGCAGCCGCCGCCGGCGCGCCGCGAGCGCATCCCGATCAACGCCACCGTGCCCGCCGTGGCCGCCGCCCAGGTCCCCGAGGTGCTGGCGCGCTTTCCGGGCGCCCGCACGGCGAAGGTCAAGGTCGCCGAGCCGGGGCAGACGCTGGCCGACGACGTCGAGCGGGTCAGCGCGGTGCGCGAACTGGTCGAAACCGTGCGGGTCGACGCCAACGGCGGCTGGACGGTCGAGCAGGCGGCGCGGGCCGCGGCCGCGCTGACCGCCGACGGGCCGCTGGAATACCTCGAACAGCCCTGCGCAACCGTCGACGAGCTCGCCGCGCTGCGCCGAAGGGTCGACGTGCCGATCGCCGCCGACGAAAGCATCCGCAAGGCCGACGACCCGCTGGCCGTGGTCCGCGCCGGGGCAGCCGACATCGCGGTGCTCAAAGTCGCTCCGCTGGGCGGCATTTCGGCGATGCTCGGCATCGCCGCGCAGATCGACATCCCCGTCGTGGTGTCCAGCGCGCTGGACACGGCGGTCGGGATCGCCGCCGGGCTGAGCGCGGCGGCGGCGCTGCCGCGGCTGGACCACGCCTGCGGGCTGGGCACCGGCGGGCTGTTCGTGGACGACGTCGCCGAGTTCGCCGCGCCCCTCGACGGCGGCCTGGCGGTCGGGCCGGTGACGCCGGATCCGGCGCGCTTGCAGGCGCTGGCGGCCCCGCCGGAGCGGCGGCAGTGGTGGATCGACCGGGTCAAGGCCTGCTACCCGCTGCTTGTACCGTCGTCCGGGTGACCAATCTGGCTTACGACGACCGCGGGTCCGGTGACCCCGTGGTGTTCATCGCCGGCCAAGGCGGGCCGGGCCGCACCTGGCTGCCGCATCAGGTTCCGGCCTTCCTGCAGGCGGGATACCGCGTCATCACGTTCGACAATCGCGGCATCGGCGCCACCGGAAGCGCCGAGGGCTTCACCACGCAAACCATGGTCGCCGACACCGCCGCCCTGATCGAATCCCTAAACGCCGCGCCGGCGCGCATCGTCGGGGTGTCGATGGGCGCGTTCATCGCCCAGGAGCTGATGGTGGCCCGGCCCGACCTGGTCACCGCCGCCGTGCTGATGGCCACCCGCGGCCGCCTGGACAAGGCCCGCCAGTCCTTTCACGACGCCGAGGACGAGCTCTACGGCTCCGGTATCAGTCTGCCGCCCGCCTATGAGGCGAAAGTCCGCATCCTGGAAAGCTTTTCGCGCAAGACGATCAACGACGACGCGGCGATCGCGGACTGGTTCACCATGTTCAGCACGTGGCCGGTGCAGCGCACCGCGGGGTTGCGCACTCAACTCGGTGTCTCGCCGAAGGACAACCGCCTGCCCGCCTACCGCAGCATCGCCGCGCCGGTGCTCGTGATGGGGTTCTCCGACGACGTGGTGACGCCGCCACACCTCGGGCGTGAGGTCGCCTCCGCCCTGCCCAACGGGCGCTACCTGCAGATCCCTGACGCCGGGCACCTCGGGTTCCTGGAGCGGCCGGAGGCGGTCAACAACGCGGCGCTGCAGTTCTTCGCCAGCGCCAAGTCCTAACTTCGCCCAACGTCGACTTTTTGGGCGAAAGCGTGGCGATTCAGCCCAATAACTCCACGTTCGATGGCCACAAACCCCGCTGTGACACCCTGTAGACATGAACCCGTCGACGACGCAGGCCCGCATTGTCGTTGACGAGCTGATTCGCGGCGGCGTCCGGGACGTCGTGCTGTGTCCCGGCTCGCGGAACGCGCCGCTGGCCTTCGCGTTGCAGGATGCCGACCGCGAGGGGCGGGTCCGGTTGCACGTGCGCATCGACGAGCGCACCGCGGGATATCTGGCCATCGGCCTGGCCATTGCCGCGGGCGCGCCGGTCTGCATCGCGATGACGTCCGGCACCGCCGTGGCCAATCTCGGGCCGGCCGTCGTCGAGGCCAACTACGCGCGGGTGCCGTTGATTGTGTTGTCCGCCAACCGGCCCTACGAACTGCTCGGCACCGGCGCCAACCAGACCATGGAACAGCTCGGCTACTTCGGCACCCAGGTCCGGGCCACCATCAGCCTGGGCCTGGCCGAGGACTCACCCGAGCGGCTGGATGCGCTCAACGCCACCTGGCGATCGGCCACCTGCCGAGTGTTGGCCGCCGCCATGGGTTCTCGCTCCGCCAACGCCGGCCCGGTGCACTTCGACATCCCGCTGCGCGAGCCCCTGGTGCCGGACCCCGAACCGCACGGCGTGGCGATCCCGCCGGGACGCCCCGACGGCAAGCCGTGGACGTACACGCCACCGGTCACGTTCGACCAGCCGCTGGACATCGACGTGTCCGTCGACACCGTCGTCATCGCGGGGCATGGCGCGGGCGTGCATCCCAACCTGACCCAGCTGCCGACCGTGGCCGAACCGACCGCGCCCTACCCGCCATCGGGGGGTAACCCGCTGCACCCGCTGGCGCTGCCGTTGCTGCGCCCGAAGCAGGTGATAATGCTCGGCCGCCCGACCCTGCACCGCCCGGTGTCCGCGCTGCTGGCCGACCCGCAGGTGCCGGTGTACGCGCTCACCACCGGGCCGCGCTGGCCGGACGTGTCGGGCAACTCGCAGGCCACCGGCACCCGCGTGATCACCTCCGGCACGCCCGATCCGGCGTGGCTGCGGCGGTGCGCGGAGCTGAATGGCCACGCGCTCGCCGCGGTCCGCGACCAGCTGGCGGCCCACCCGCTGACCACCGGCCTGCACGTCGCGGCCGCCGTGGCCGACGCGCTGCGGATCGGCGACCAGCTGGTGCTCGGCGCGTCCAACCCGGTTCGCGACGCCGCGCTGGTCGGCCTGTCCACCGACGGCATCAAGGTCCGGTCCAATCGGGGCGTCGCCGGCATCGACGGCACCGTGTCGACCGCGATCGGGGCGGCGCTGGCCCACGAGCGCACCGGCACTTCGGGCAGTCCGGCGCGCACCATCGCGCTGATCGGTGACCTGACCTTCGTCCACGACAGCTCGGGGCTGCTGATCGGCCCCACCGAGCCCACGCCGAAGCACCTGACCATCGTGGTGTCCAACGACAACGGCGGCGGCATCTTCGAATTGCTGGAGCAGGGAGACCCGAGGTTTTCCGACGTGTCGTCGCGAGTCTTCGGCACCCCGCACGACGTGGATGTGGGCGCGCTGTGTCGCGCCTACCACGTGGAGAGCCGACAGATCGAGGTCGGCGAGCTGGACGCCGCGCTCAACGAATCCACTACGGGCATGCGGGTATTGGAGGTCAAGGCAGACCGCTCCTCGCTGCGGCAATTGCACGCCTCCATCAGAGCCGCCCTGTGAGATCGCCAAAGGCATTGCTGCGCCTCTTGATCCACGGCCGCAGCGATGAACCGCTGGACACCCGGCCCCGGGCAGTGTTGCGGTGGGTGCGAATCATGGTGCTGATCGTCACGGGGTTGATCACGCTGCAGTCCGTTTTGCTCGTCGCGGGTGCCTGGCGCGACGACCTTGCGATTCAACGGAATAAGGGTGTGGCGCAGGCCGAGGTGCTCAGCGCCGGGCCGCGCCGCTCCACTATTGAATTCGTCACACCCGAGCGGGTGACCTACCGCCCCGAGCTCGGTGTGTTATATCCGTCCGAATTATCCACGGGCATGCGGATATACGTCGAATACAACAAGAACAACCCGAACCTGGTCCGGGTGCAGCACCGGACCGCGGGGCTGGCGATCATCCCGGCGGGGTCCATCGCGGTGGTTGCGTGGCTGGTCGCGGTGATTACGCTGGTAGGACTGGCGCTGCTGGACAAACGACTGGACCGGCGCGCCGAGGTCAAGAATGTGGCCACCGAAAGTTCATAGCTTGTTGACCAGGAGATTTCGCGCCCTGTATGCCCGTCGGCAACCTTAGCGACAGCCAACGCTGCCACCGTAGTGGTGTGCGCGTTGCGATCGTCGCAGAATCATTCCTCCCGCATGTCAATGGTGTCAGTAACTCGGTGCTACGAGTGCTCGAGCATCTACGCCGAAACGGTCACGAGGCTCTCGTCATCGCTCCTGACAACCCGCCGGGCGAGCCCCGCGCGGACCGCATGCACGACGGGGTCCCGGTGCATCGGGTGCCGTCGCGCATGTTCCCCAAGGTGACCACGCTGCCGCTCGGGGTGCCCATGCCCCGAATGCTGAAGGTAATGCGCAAGTTCGATCCGGACGTGGTGCACCTCGCGTCGCCGGCGCTGCTGGGCTACGGCGGGCTGCACGCCGCCCGCTACCTCGGGGTACCGACCGTTGCGGTGTATCAAACCGACGTGCCCGGTTTCGCCGAAAGCTACGGCATCGGGGTGATGACGCGGGTGGCGTGGGCGTGGTTCCGAAACCTGCACCGCCTCGCCGACCGCACCCTGGCGCCCTCCACCGCAACGGTGGAATCACTTGCCGCTCATGGCTTTCCGCGGGTGCACAAGTGGGCGCGCGGCGTCGACATGCTCGGCTTTGCGCCGTCGGCGCGCGACGAGGCTCTGCGCCGGCGCTGGTCGCCCGACCACAAGCCGATCGTCGGATTCGTCGGCCGCCTCGCGCCGGAGAAGCATGTCGAACGGCTCGCCACGCTGGCGGCCGGCGGTGCGGTGCAGGTCGTCATCGTCGGCGACGGCGTCGACCGGGAGAAGCTCCAATCCGCAATGCCCTCAGCTATTTTCACCGGCGCGCTTTATCGTGAGGAGCTCGCCGCGGCCTACGCCAGCATGGACGTTTTCGTGCACGCCGGAGAACACGAGACGTTCTGCCAGGTGGTGCAGGAAGCGCTGGCCTCGGGGCTGCCCGTCGTCGCTCCGGACGCCGGCGGCCCACGCGATTTGGTAACACCTTGGCGCACCGGGCTGCTATTGCCCGTCAACGAGTTCGAGTCGCGGCTGCCTGGCGCCGTCGCGCACTTGCTCGAAGAGCGCCAACGCTATTCGCAGGCAGCGCGGCGCAGTGTGCTGGAGCGCAGCTGGCCGGCCATCTGCGACGAGTTGCTTGGCCACTACTGGGCCGTGCAGTCGCCCTACGCGCGAGTCAAGGCGCGCACCTCGCTGCGGCGCTACGCGTAGCGCCGCCGGGTCAGCCCTGCGCCAGCTCGGCGACGGACTGCCACTGCTCCCAGTTGCGTAGCCGGCTCTCGTAGTCGGCCTTGGCCGTCGCTAGCGGCGAGGCGCCGAAAAATACGCGCAGCGGCGGGTTTTCGGCATCCACAACCTTGAGCAGGGCGGCCGCCGAAGCCTCGGGATTGCCGGGGCTGGCCCATCGCTTGCTGCGCTCGGCTTGCACCGCGGCGCGCACCTCGTCGTAGTCGGGCAGCGGGTCGGAGTGTCTGGCCGAGGGCCCCGACCAGTCGGTGTCGAAGCCGCCCGGCTCGATCAGCGTGACGTACACGCCGAAGGGCGCGACCTCTAAAGCCAGCGCCTGCGAGAAGCCTTCCAGCGCCCACTTCGACGCGTGGTAGATGCCGACTAACGGGAACGCGGTGATGCCGCCGATCGACGACACCTGAATGATGTGCCCGCTGCGCTGCGCGCGCAGGTACGGCAGCGCGGCCTGGGTGATCCACAGCGCGCCGAACACATTGGTCTCCAGCTGATCGCGGGCATCCCGCTCGGAGAGTTCCTCGACGAACCCGAAGTGCCCGTAGCCGGCGTTGTTGACGACGATGTCCAGCCGGCCGAAGTGGTCGTGGGCGTGCTTGACCGCGGCGAAGTCCGCCTCGCGATCGGTCACGTCCAATTGGATCGGCAGCAGGGCGTCGCCGTATTTCTGGGCCAGGTCGTCCAGCGAGGCGGTGTTGCGCGCCGTCGCGGCCACCTTGTCGCCGCGCTCCAGCGCCGCGACCGCCCAGGACCGTCCGAATCCACGCGATGTACCGGTGATAAACCAAACTTTTTCGCTCACGGGCAAGTGCAACGCATCCGCCGGCGCCGAATTCCCGCGTGGGGCTCAAGGTAGCGTTCAGGTTGTGAGTCGTGCGGCGCTGGACAAGGATCCCCGTGATGTTGCGTCGATGTTCGACGGCGTCGCTCGCCGCTACGACCTGACCAACACCGTGCTGTCGCTGGGCCAGGATCGTCATTGGCGCCGCGCCACCCGTTCGGCGCTGCGAATCAAGCCGGGGCACAAGGTGCTCGACCTGGCCGCGGGCACGGCGGTGTCCACCGTGGAGCTGGGCAAGTCCGGTGCATGGTGTGTGGCGGCGGACTTTTCGGTCGGGATGCTCGCGGCCGGTGGTGCGCGCAAGGTGCCGAAGGTGGCCGGGGACGCGACCAAGCTGCCGTTCGGTGACGGCGTCTTCGACGCGGTCACCATCAGCTTCGGGCTGCGCAACGTCGTCGACACCCTGGCCGGGTTGCGCGAAATGGTCCGCGTCACCCGGCCCGGCGGGCGGTTGGTGGTGTGCGAATTCTCCACGCCCACCAACGGTCTGTTCGCCACGGTCTACAAGGAGTACCTGATGCAGGCGCTGCCCCGGGTGGCGACCGCGGTGTCGAGCAACCCCGAGGCTTACGTGTATCTCGCGGAATCCATCCGGGCCTGGCCGGACCAGGCGACGCTGGCGAACCAGATCGCCCAGGCAGGCTGGACCGGAGTGCAGTGGCGCAATCTGACCGGCGGCATCGTGGCGTTACACGCCGCGCATAAGCCGCTGCGGTAATTCGCGCTTAGTGGTTACCCGCCGCCTGCACTACGCCGACCTGGTCGGGGCAGTAGTGGTCGACGGCCGCGCCGAGGAACTGCAGTGACTGGCCCTCGGTGGTACCCCGCGGCAGGTTGCGCTGGATGAAGGTGGCCGACTGGCGTGCGTCGTGGTCCACGCCCCGGCCCAACCGGTCGCAGGTGATCTTGCCGAGCCAAGCGAGCTGGTCCTGCGGCTGGTAGATGCCGAAGCTGTTGACGGTGTTCTTGAACGGCGCGTCGTAGTCACTGGGCGGCGACGGCGTCCTGGGCGTCGGGATCGGCGGATTCGCTGGGTCGGCCAGTGCCGGCGCGGCCAGCCCAATTGCGGCCGCGGCCATGACAGCACTGGTAAGCAGCTTGGTACCCCTCATTAGCCGGACTATACACCTCGACAATGACTCGGTCTCGCGGATGATCAGTCCCGGTGCGCGATCAGCAGCCAGGCGCTGACGGACTTCAGACCATTGTCTTCGTCGCGCACTCCGGCGAACGGCATCTCCGGTGCGTTGTCAGGCAGCTTGGCGTAAATGCGGGCCGGCCGGACCTCGTCGACGACCCAATATTCGGACACCGCGTCGCGCAGCTCGTCGGCGGTGACGGCATTGATCGGGCCGCCCGGTACGCCGGCCTTGTCGAAGACGAGGGCGAAGTAGGAGGCGCCGGGAGCGGCGGCCCGGCTGATCGAGCGCTGGTAGCCCTCGCGCGCCTCGACGGGGATGGAGTGGAAGAGCGTGCTGTCCACGATGGTGCCGAACCGGCCGTCATATCCGGTGAAATCGCTGATGTCGCCGACCTCGAAGCTGGCCCTGTTCAGGCCCCACTTCGCGGCCTCACGGCGGGCCAGCTCGATCGCGGTCGGCGACAGGTCGAGGCCCACCGTGGTGTGGCCGAGCTCGGCCAGCGTCAGCGAGATGGCGCCTTCGCCGCAGCCCACGTCGAGCACGTCGCCGTGGAACTTGCCCTGATCGATCAGCGCCGAGAGCTCGGGCTGTGTGGTGCCGATGCTCCATGGCGGACGCGACCCCTCGCCGAACTCGGCGGAGTCGCCGCGGTAGGCCGATTCGAACTGGAAATCAGTTTCTTGACTCATAGCTCCAGATATAGCAATGAGCCTGATATATGTCAACAAGGTTGATATATCGGACAGTCTTGCAGGAAAGTGGGTAAAGTTGGCTCAGTTAAAGGGTTTTCGGCGATCGACGAGCCGGGACAGCCGACCGCCGCCGCGCCATGCCCGCGCCACCCAGTCGGCGTCGTCGTCGGTGACCAGGTTGGCCATCACCCGCACGGCGATCGTCATCAACGTCGTGGACCGCATCGCGACGGGCCCGGTGGTCGGCAGGAAGCGCTGGAACGTCAGCAGCAACGCCAGTCGCCGGGCGACCGAGAACCCCCGCCCGTAATGCCCTTCCAGCAGCGACGGCCACACCGTCGACAGGTCGCGCGCGTCCAGCAGCTCGGCGGCCAGCCGGCCGGTCTCCAGCCCGTAGTCGATGCCCTCGCCGTTCAGCGGGTTCACGCAGGCCGCCGCGTCGCCGATCAGCACCCAGTTCGGGCCGGCCACCCCGGACACCGCGCCGCCCATCGGCAGCAGCGCCGACGACACCGCCCGGGGCTTCCCGGCGAAGCCCCACTCGTCGCGGCGCAGGTCGGCGTAGTAGTTGATCAGCGGCCGCAGGGCCAGGTCGGCGGGCCGCTTCGACGTGGACAGCGCGCCGACGCCGATGTTCACCTCGCCGTTGCCCAGCGGGAAAATCCAGCCGTAGCCGGGCAGCACGGCGCCGTCGGGCGAGCGCAGCTCCAGGTGTGAGGTCAGCCACGGGTCGTCGCTGCGCGGCGTCGCCAGGTACCCGCGGGCGGCGACGCCGTACACCGTCTCCTGATGCCAGCGCCGGCCCAGCTTGCGGCCTAGCGGGGAACGGGCGCCGTCGGCGACGATCAGCTGGCGGCAGCCGACCTCGGTGCCGTCGGCCAGCGTCAGCGAGACCACTCTCCTGGATGAGTCATGTTGGATGGCAACGGCTTTGCTGCCGAGCAGCATGCGGGCTCCGGCTTCCTCGGCGACCTTGCGGATCCGGTCGTCGAGCTCGAGGCGGGCCACCGCGCTGCCGGTGGACGGGAAGGACGGGCCGGGCCAATCCACCTCGATCTGGCCGCCGAAGCCGCTCATCCGCAGCCCGCGATGCCGGATGCGAGTGTCCAGCCAGTCGCCCAGTCCCAGGCGTTCCAGTTCGGCCACCGCGCGCGGCGTCAGCCCGTCGCCGCACGGTTTGTCGCGCGGGAAACTGGCCGAGTCGATGACGAGGACGTCGTTGCCCGCGCGAGCCGCCCAGGCGGCCGCCGCCGAACCGGCAGGTCCGGCGCCCACGACCACCACGTCCGCCTTAGTGTTCACCCTCACCAGTATGTTGGTCGGGTGAGGACTCCGGCGACGGTGGTGGCGGGCTTCGATTTCGGCGACGCCGCGTTTGCCGCAACGGTGCGAGACGGCGTCGAGAAGATCGAGCAGCTCATGGATTTAGAGCTGGGCAGCGCCGACGCGATCATGACCGACTCCCTGACCCATTTGTTCAAGGCGGGCGGTAAGCGGTTCCGGCCGTTGTTCGCCGTCCTCTCCGCGCAGATCGGGCCGAACCCCGGCGCCGACGAGGTGACGATCGCCGGCGCGGTCATCGAATTGGTGCACCTGGCCACGCTGTACCACGACGACGTGATGGACGAGGCCGCCGTGCGTCGCGGCGCGGAGACCGCCAACGTCCGCTGGGGTAACAACGTCGCGATCCTCGCCGGCGACTACCTGTTCGCGACGGCGTCCCGGTTGGTGTCGCGGCTGGGCCCGGACGCGGTGCGGCTCATCGCCGAGACCTTCGCGCAGTTGGTGACGGGGCAGATGCGCGAGACCCGTGGCGCGGCCGCGGGCGTCGACTCGATCGAGCACTACCTGAGGGTGGTGTACGAGAAGACGGCCTGCCTGATCTCCGCGGCCGGCGAATTCGGCGCGATGTTCTCCGGTGCCGACCTCGAGACGGTTGCCCGGTTGAGCCGGCTGGGCGGCATCGTGGGCACCGCGTTCCAGATCTCCGACGACATCATCGACATCGACAGCGACTCGCATGAGTCCGGCAAGCTGCCCGGCACCGACATCCGCGAAGGCGTGCACACGCTGCCGATGGTCTACGCGCTGCGCGAGCCGGGCGCGGAAGGGGACCGGCTGCGCGAGCTGCTGGCCGGGCCGGTCGAGGACGACGACGCGGTGACCGAGGCCCTGACGCTGCTGCGCGCGTCGGCGGGCATGGGCCAGGCCAAGGACTTCCTGGCGCAATACGCCGCCAAAGCCCGCGCTGAGCTGGAACTATTGCCCGACGTGCCGGGCCGGTACGCGCTGGAAACCCTGGTCGACTACACCGTCAGCAGGCACGGATAGCGAGTTGCGGAACCCGGAGGGTCATCCGGGGCGTTCAATTGACAGTAGTCAGAAATGAACGAGTTCTCTGAGTCCTTGCAAGGAGGACACCGATGACCTGGCATCCGCATGCCAACAAGCTGAAGACGTTCCTGCTGTTGGCCGGGATGTCCGCGATGATCGTGTTCGTGGGCTCGCTGTTCGGCAGGACGGCGATGTTCTTGGCGTTGATGTTCGCCGTCGGCATGAACGTCTACACGTACTACAACAGCGACAAGCTGGCGCTGCGGGCGATGCACGCCCAGCCGGTCTCCGAACTGCAGGCGCCGATGATCTATCGGATCGTGCGCGAGCTCGCCACCTCCGCGCACCAGCCGATGCCCCGGTTGTACATCAGCGACACCAACGCCCCCAATGCGTTCGCCACCGGCCGCAACCCGCGCAACGCCGCGGTCTGCTGCACCACCGGCATCCTGGACCTCCTCAACGAGCGTGAGCTGCGCGCCGTGCTGGGCCACGAGCTGTCGCACGTCTATAACCGCGACATCCTGATCTCGTGCGTGGCGGGCGCGCTGGCGGGCGTGATCACCGCGCTGGCCAACATGGCGATGTGGGCCGGTATGTTCGGCGGCAACCGCGACGGCGAGAATCCCTTTGCGCTGCTGCTGGTTTCGCTGCTCGGCCCGATCGCGGCCACGGTCGTCAAGCTGGCCGTATCGCGGTCGCGGGAGTACCAGGCCGACGAGTCGGGCGCGATGCTGACCGGCGACCCGTTGGCGTTGGCGTCGGCGCTGCGCAAGATTTCCGGCGGTGTGCAGGCGGCGCCGTTGCCGCCGGAGCCGCAGCTGGCTAGCCAGGCACACCTGATGATCGCCAACCCGTTCCGTGCGGGCGAGCGCATCGGGGCGCTGTTTTCCACCCACCCGCCGATCGAGGATCGCATCCGCCGGCTCGAGGAGATGGCGCGAGGCTGACGCGGAGCCGCGAACGGCCTACGCTGGCAAGCATGATCTCCGCGACATCACCGGGGCCCGCTGTCAACAGGCGGCGCATGCTGATCGGCACGGCGTCCATCGCCGTGCTCGCCGGGTGCGGAGTCTGGGGCGTGGCCCTGGCGGCCGGTGCGCCGAGCGCTCCGACCGATGCGTTCGCCGTCACCCATAGCGACGCGGAGTGGCGACAGCTTCTGACCCCACAGCAGTACGCCGTGCTGCGTACGGGCTCTACCGAGGCGCCCTACAGCAGCCCGCTCAACGGCCAGCACAACGTGGGGATCTTCGGATGCGCGGGCTGCGCCCAGGACCTCTTCTCGTCCACCACCAAGTTCGACAGTGGCACCGGCTGGCCGAGCTTCTGGAAGGCCCTGCCCAACGCTGTCCTCGAGCGGCAGGACAGTACCCTTGGCATGTCACGTACCGAGGTGCTCTGCAGCCGCTGCGGCGGGCACCTCGGCCACGTCTTCGACGACGGTCCGCAACCAACCGGCTTGCGGTACTGCATGAACGGCGTCGCGCTGCAGTTCCGATCCGTGTAGATCCGGGAGCCCCGCTAGGCGGCGGCCTCGGGTCGCTCGTCTTCGACTAGGTCGTGCTCGGCCCGCCGCACGAAATGGCCCGTCTCGATCACACCCTGGATCCGCGCCGTGCCACCGGTGGCCTCGTACTGCCGCTGCCAGTCGGTGATCGCCTGGTGCGCGGCGTGATCCAGATAGCTGACCGAGATGACGACGGTCACCTGCTGGCCGGCCGGGATCGACGACAGGACGCGCGTCAGCCGCGGCAGCGCCAGGAAGGTGCACGCGGCACCCTCGACCGTCACCCGCCATCCCTCATCCGTCGATGTTGCGTCGACCTTCGCGCGGATCACCCGCCAGCCGGTCAGCACGATGGCCAGGGCGAGCCCGATCAGCACGCCGTGCAGCAGGTTGAGGAAGACGACGCAGACGGCGGTGACGACGTAGACGGCGAGATCGCCGTGCTTCAGTGCGGTTTCGATGTGGGCGGGCTTGAGCAGCTGAACCCCGATGACGATGAGCAGACCGGCCAGCGCCGCGGTCGGGATGTAGTCGACCAGCCCGGCGAACGGGATGCTGAACAGCAGGATCCACAGGCCGTGCATGATCGCCGAGGCGCGGGATTTCGCACCCGCATTGACATTCGTTGAGCTGCGCACGATTACGCCGGTGACTGGCAGGCCGCCGATGCCCCCCGAGACGATGTTGGCGGCGCCCTGCCCGATCAGCTCGCGGTTGAAGTCGGTGCGCGGCCCGTTGTGCATCCGGTCGACGGACACCGCCGACAACAGGCTCTCGACGCTGGCGATGAGCGCGACCGTGATGACGCCGATCGCGATCGCGCCCCAGTTGCCGTCGGGAAGGTGCGGCAGCTGCAGCGCATCCAGCGGCGACCCGTCGAGGTCGATGCGGCGCACCTTGAACGGAAGCACGACCGAAATGACCGTCACCGCAACGATTGCGACCAGCGGCCCCGGAACAGCGCGCAGCTTGGCAGGCACCCATCGCCAGACAATCAGAATCACGATGACCAAAACTCCGAGCAGGACACCGGGCCGGTGCGCGCCGATGATTTGGCCCGGCAGGCCGATAAGGTTGTGCCAGGCAGTGCTTTTCGACTTGCCGCCCAGCAGGACGTGCGCCTGCTGCAGCGCGATGGTGATGCCGATGCCGGCCAGCATTGCGTGCACGACGACGGGTGAGATCGCCAACGCGGCCCGCGCCACCCGGCTCAGCCCCAACACAACCTGGAGCACGCCCGCGGCCACAGTGATGAAACACGTTACAGCCCAGCCGAAGTCGGATACCAGGCCGGCAACCACCACGGTCAGCCCGGCCGCCGGGCCACTGACCTGCAGGGGTGATCCGCCGAGGAATCCGACGATGATCCCGCCGACGATCGCGGCGATCAGCCCGGCGAGCACCGGCGCATTCGAGGCGATCGCGATGCCCAGCGACAGGGGCAGCGCCACCAGGAAAACCACCAGCGACGACGGCAAATCATGCCGGATGATCGAACTCAGCCGGGCACTTCGCGGCCGCGTGCCGCTCGATTGGAGATGTTGTTCGGTGTGTTGCATCTGTCGCTTCCCTCGTTAGGTCTTGGGGGGACGTTCCGCTACCCGCCGTCCCTTAATTGCGACAAGTCAACATCGCCGTAAACCTGTTCGCGCACAGGCAGTTTCACCAGGGCGGCCCACGGTGAGTGACCGGGAACGCCTGGCTACCTGGTTTGACGGTATGGGCGCGGCCGAGCGCGGGTCAAGCTAGCCCGCCGGGGACATATAGAACGCAAAGATTCTTGTAACCCGTTGGTTGCCTAATCGACTCAGAAACCGGAGCCGTGCACCTCGTGACCTGGGACTTCGGCGATCAGGCCGTAATAGGCCTGCTCCACCGAGGAGCCGTGGTTGATCACACCGTCGACTTCCCGGGCGATCGGCATGCTCAGACCGCATTCGTCGGCGAATTCCATGATCACGCTGGCCGCCTTGACTCCCTCGGCGACCTGGTTCATCGACTCGATGATCTCGTCGATCGGCTTGCCCGCGCCGAGCTGTTCGCCGACGTGCCGGTTGCGGCTGCGCTGGCTGGTACAGGTGACGATGAGGTCGCCCAGGCCGGCCAGACCCGGGAAGGTGTCCGGGTTCCCGCCCAGTGCCACCCCCAGCTTCGTCATCTCGCGCAACGCGCGGGCCATCACCATCGCCCGGGTGTTCTCGCCGATGCCGATCGAGTAGCTCATGCCGACCGCAATGGCGTAGACGTTCTTCAGCGCGCCCGCCATCTCCACGCCGATCACGTCGTCGGTGGTGTACACGCGGAACCGCCGGGTGCGGAACAGCCCCGACAGCCGGGTCGCCAGGTGCTGGTCGGGCATCGCCAGCACCGCCGCGGCCGCGTAGCCCTCGCCGACCTCGCGGGCGATGTTCGGCCCGGCCAGGATGCCGGCCGGATGGCCGGGCAGCACCTCCTCGATGATCTGCGACATCCGCATGTTGGTGCCCTGTTCGAGTCCCTTGACCAACGACACCACCGGGACCCACGGCCGCAGTTCCTTGCCCAGCTCGGTGAGCACGCCGCGAAAGCCGTGCGAGGGCACGCCCATGACGAGGACGTCGGCGCAGTTGGCCGCCTCGGCGAAGTCGGTGGTGGCGCGCAGCGTCTCGCTGAGGATCACGTCGTTGCCGAGGTAGCGCGCATTGCGGTGATGGGAGTTGATGTCGTTGGCGGTCTCTTCGGAGCGCACCCATTGCAGCGTCGGGCCGCGGCGCGCGCAGATGGATGCCACGGTGGTTCCCCAGGAACCGCCACCAAGGACAACGACTTTGGGTTCGCGCTTCTCGGCTGCCATGAGGATCAGCGTATTGCCGAAACCTCACATTTAGTAGCAGTTCACGAGCCGGCGGCGCGTGGAGTCCGGCGCATGCCGAATTCATAAACGGCCCTCGCGAGTTTGTGCGTTGAATGGGCGGAACGTCGATCGGCACCGCAGCAGGCCCCGGAATTCATAGCCGATTCACCGAATTCCGGCGAATCCGGCGAACGCGAGCAGCGGCCCGCCGCGGGCACAGGCGAAAATCAAAGTTAGGCGCTGTCGGCGTCCGGGAGGTGGCAATTCATATATGAAAAGTGCTCTGCCACAGACTATCTGGGGGGCGCGGGGTAAAAATCAGTCTGAATATTGTCGAAAGGACAAGTTCAGAGTCGATTTGGCCGAATCTCCACCGTTGAATGTGAACGTTCGTCGTCAATAGCGTTTCGCCGCAATCGGACACATGACGCGTTCGATCCCATCGCCCGATTCGCCGAAGAGGTAAGCCGTATGTCATTCGTAACCGTGTCGTCCGAGCAGCTGTCGGCCGCGGCCGACAACCTGCAGTCCATCACCGCCGCGCTCAGCGCCGGCAACGCCGCCGCGGCGGGCCCGACCACCGCGGTCGTTCCGGCCGCCGCCGACGAGGTGTCCGCGTTCACTGCGGCGCGCTTCGCCGTTCATGCGCAGCGATATCAGGAGCTGAGCGCCAGGGCCGTCGCCATCCACGAATCTCTGGCCGCGACCTTGGCGGCCGGGGCGGGTTCCTACGCGACCACCGAGGCCGCGAACGCCGCCGCGTCGGCGCTGTAGAGCGGAGAGCGACATGGACTACGCGACATTGCCGCCGGAGATCAACTCCGGGCGCCTGTACGTCGGCCCGGGCGTGGGTCCGCTGTTGGCCGCCGCGTCGGCCTGGGACGAGCTGGCCGCCCAGCTGCGCGTCAGCGCGGCGTCGTACCGGTCGGTGATTTCGGCGCTGACGAGCGGTCCCTGGCTGGGGCCGTCGTCGCTGGCGCTGTCGGCCGCAGCCGGTGCGTGTGTGGCGTGGCTGCAGGGCAGCGCCGAGAGCGCCGAACTGACCTTCGGGCAGGCGACGGCGGCCGCGGCCGCCTACGAGGCGGCGTTCGCGCTGACGGTGCCCCCGCCGGTGGTCGCGGCCAACCGGGCCCTGCTGGCGGGGCTGATCGCGACGAATGTGTTGGGGCAGAACAGCGCCGCCATCGCGACCGTGGAGGCCGAGTACTTCGAGATGTGGGCCCAGGACGCCGCGGCGATGTACGGCTACCTGGGTTCGTCGCAGACGGCGACCCAGCTGACCGATTTCGAGGAGCCGGTCGACCCGACCAACCCGGCCGGGCAGGGCGAGCAGGCTGCCGCGGTCGCGAAAGCCGTTGGTAATTCCGGGCAGACCGGCGCGCAGGACCTGGCGGCCAGTGCGGAGGCCCAGGCTACCGCGAACAAAGCGGCCGGGCCCACCCTTGGCAACCTCAAGCCGATCGACGAGTGGATATCGGAGAACACGCCGTTCGACGACCTCGCCTCGATGTACTCGAAATACCTTGTCCCGTACGTCTCTTCGGGTCAGGTCGGCGTCCAGACGGCACAGTCCTTCGGGCAGATCAGCAATGGCATCACGGCCATGAGCACGTTCGGGAAGGCTTTGGCGCCCGCCGTCGCATCGGCGGGTCAGGCGGCGGGGGCGGGGACCGGCGCGCTCGGTGCGGCCGGTGCGGCCGCCGACCCGGCGGTCCCGGGACCGGCGCGCTCGGTGCGGCCGGTGCGGGCCTGGGCGGGACCGCCGGGTCGGCGGCCGCGGGGTTGGGACGCGCGATTCCGGTGGGCGGACTGTCGGTTCCGCCCGGCTGGTCTCCAGTCACGGCCGTGACCAACCCCGGGGTGGCGACCCTCGTCAGTGCGACCCCGGCCGCGGCGGACGGCGTGCATGCGCTGCCGATCGCCCCGTTCGGACCCATGGGCGGACAAAGCAATTGGCGCAGCGTCCCGGCCTACGGATTCAAGCCAACGGTAATGGCGAAGCCGCCGGCGGCCGGCTAGCCGGCCAGGCGGGCCCGGTCGCCGACGCGGCCGAACACCATCGACTCTTCGATGCGGTCGAAGCGGTAGTCGAGCGCGTCGGCGAGGAAGTTCTGGCGCACGTTCCACGGCCGCTTGGTACCCGACTTGGGCAGTTGATGCGCCGAGCGCTTGACGTAGCCCGCGGCGATGTCCCAGGACGGCTTCTCGGTCATCTGCTCGTCGCCGAGGTGCGGACTGGCGTGCGTGTAGCCGTGAGCGGCCATGTGCTCCAACAGTTTTGCGGTGGCCCGCGCCGTGATGTCGGCCCGCAGCGTCCACGAGGCGTTGGTGTATCCGACGCACCAGAACAGGTTGGGCACGTCCTCGAGCATGTGCGCCTTGTAGACGAAGCGGTCCCGGTGCTCGATCGGCACGCCGTCCATGCTGATCTTCGCCCCGCCGAGGGCCTGCAGCTGTAACCCGGTGGCCGTCACGATGATGTCGGCGTCGAGATGGTCACCGGAGTTCAGGACGATGCCCGTCGCGTCGAAGTGGTCGATGGTGTCGGTGACCACCGCGGCGCGCCCCCCGGCGATCGCCTCGTACAGGTCGGCGTCGGGGATCAGGCACATCCGTTGGTCCCACGGGTTGTACCGCGGCTTGAAGTGGACGTCGACTTCGTAGCCGTCGGGCAGGCTGTTGACGGCCTTGCGGCGCAGCAGCCGCTTGATCAGGCCGGGCATCTTCTGCGAGATGAAGAAGAACACGGCCTCCGTCAACGCGTTGTACGTCCGGATGGTGAGGTGAGAAGCGTTGCGGGGCAACAGGGCTCGCGCGAAAGCGGGGACCCGGCTGTATTTCGGCGCCGAGATCAGGTATGTCGGCGAGCGCTGCAGCATGGTCACCTTCGCCGCCTTGTCCGACATCGACGGCAGCAGGGTGACCGCGGTGGCGCCGCTGCCGATCACCACGACCTGCTTGTCGGTGTAGTCCAGGTCCTCGGGCCAGTGCTGGGGATGTATGACGGTGCCGCCGAACTGCTCGATGCCCGGGAATTCCGGGGTGTAGCCCTCGTCGTAGTTGTAGTAGCCGGTGCCGAAAAACACGAACCTGGCGCGGTAATGCTTGATGGCGCCGCCTTGTTCGACGGTGATGGTCCACAGGTCGGTCGACGAATCCCAGTCCACGGTGCGGACGTAGCTGTTGAACCGGATGTGGCTGTCGATGCCGTATTTGCGCGCGGTGTTCGCCAGGTACTCGCGGATGTGGACGCCGTCGGCGACGCCTTCCTTGCGGGTCCACGGCTCGAACGGAAAGGACAGCGTGAAGATGCTGCTGTCGGAGCGCACCCCCGGGTACCGGAACAGGTCCCACGTGCCACCGATCTGCGCGCGCCGCTCGAGGACCACGTAGCGCAGGTTCGGATTGCGCTCGGTGAGTCGGTATGCCGCCCCGATGCCGGAGATGCCGGCGCCGATGATGACGACATCGAGCTGATCTGCCTCGGACGGGGTCCGGCCGGCGGCTTCCTGGGGAGTCACGGTCATCGTGAACCTCGCTTGAATTGTGGGACTCGTCACTAGCGTAGGACTTGGTTCCTCATGTCGAGGAGGTGGTGTTGCGCCTCATGCAGCGTATGCACCGCGACCCAGCGCAGGGGCCGTTCGGCGGTTTCGGGGTAGTGATAGACCAGCGTGCGGTCCCAGTCGGCGGCGGACAACCGGCCCAGGACGTGGCCGAACATCAGGGCGGCGTCGGCGAGCTGGCGGGCCACGTCGGCCGGTCGCTGGTCGGCGTACCCGTCGTGCTCGGCCCGCTCGTCGCGTCCCATCGAGGCGGAGTCCGGCCGGTCCGCGCGCAGCGCCGCGAGCACGCGCTCGCGCTGGACCAGCAGCACGTCGCGCAGGTGACAGCCGTACTCGAGCGCGGACCACGTCGCGGGCCGCCGCCTGGCCCGCACGTCGAGCTCGCCGTCGCGCAACAGGGCGGCGGCCGCACCGACCCGCTCGTCGATGGCCCCGGCCGCCGTTGCCGCCTGGCCGAGGTCGTAGACGAAACCGCACTGTGCGCATTCATCTTTCGTGGGCATCACGACTCCATCAGTACGTCGACGTGCAGCGGTGCGCAGCGGTCGATCAGCCAGAGTTGGTCGGCGGGGCTGGCGAAGATGCGCGCGTGGGAGGGGTCCTGGGTGAAGGCGTCCGCACACCGGTCGCCGAAGAAGACGTATGCCTTGGTGTCGTTGCATTGCCGCGACATCCATACCAGTCCGTCCAGCCCGGCGTCGTGGGCCGCGGCCGCCCATCCCACGGTGCTGGCGTAGCCGGACGCCGGGCCCGCGGTGAGCTCGGCGGCGGTCGCCTTGAGGCGGCGCAGGCCGGTGCCGTGCAGCACGCCGACGCGCAGCTGCCGTGTCACCTCGAGCCGGATCAGCACCTTGGTCGCGTATTGGTCGTAGGGGAGCACGCCGCCGGTGGCCGGGATGTCGTGCAGCAGCGTCTCGGCGATGGCGGCGTCCTCGCTCTCCGCGGCATACATCACCGGCACGACGGGTTTGCCGAAGAAGCCGAAGCGGGTGCGGCCGCCGTGCCCGGGGTTGAAGTCGGTGGCGGTGCGGGCGGCCGACAGGACGCGGTAGAGCAGGTGTCCCGCCGGCAGCGTGGCGGTGGCCGGGTCGAAGGGGTTTGGCGGCCGGCTCACCACGAGACGGACATGGCCTCCGTTGCCACCGCGACGACGCGGTCCGGATCCTTGGCGAGGTGATCGACGGGCCGGTCGCCGTCCAGGTAGGTGGTCGGCCCGCACAGCCACTGCACCAAGCCCGGTTCCGACCAGCCGTTGTCGTCGGCGACCTCGAGCAGCCGTCCGATGACGGGCAGCGGTTTCCCGTCCGGCCCGAACTGGAAGCCGGGGTAGGCCAGGTAGTTGCCCTGGCGGACGGCGGCCAGCGTCTTGTTGCGCCGCGCGGTGGTCGCCAGGTTGCGCGGGGCGCTGGACCGCGACCCCATCCGCTTGCCCGCCTCGGTGCTGGTCAGCATGCCGAACTCGGCCTCGATGCGGGCATACAGGTTCAGCTCGGCCTGCACGGCTCGCGCGACGGCGGGCTCGGTGTACACCGTGACCGACGACAGGGCGGCGCCTACCGCGTGCGCGCTGTCGCGCAGCCGCTGGTTGGCGGCGTCCAGCTCGGCGACCGTGGGTGTCATGCCAGCCCCTCTACGTGCGGTTCATGCAACTCCAGGCTACCGCACGAACTGCACGCTAGCGGTAGTTGACGAACTGCAGCGCCACTTCCAGGTCGGCGCCGCGCAGCAGGGCCTGCACGGCCTGTAGGTCGTCACGCTTCTTGCTGCTGACCCGGATCTCGTCGCCCTGGATCTGGGCCTTGACGCCCTTGGGCCCGTCGTCGCGGATGATTTTGGTGATCTTTTTGGCGTTCTCGCTGTCGATGCCCTGCTTGAGGGTGCCGGTGACCTTGAACGTCTTGCCGGACGGCTGCGGCTCGCCGGCGTCAAAGGCCTTCATCGAGATGTCGCGGCGGATCAGTTTCTCCTTGAAGACGTCGATCGCGGCCTTGATGCGCTCCTCGGTGGACGAGGTCAGCTCGACGGATTCCTCGCCCTTCCACGCGATCGTGGTGTCGGTGCCGCGGAAGTCGAAGCGGGTGGACAGCTCCTTGGCCGCCTGGTTGAGCGCGTTGTCGACCTCTTGCCGGTCGAACTTGCTGACGATGTCGAACGATGAGTCCGCCATGCGATGGCCCTTCCTGGTTGGTGCTAGCCGTTTGTGATCTGTCTACCGGTTCGTTGTAACCTGCTAGGCGGCAGGTTGCCCGAGTGGCCAATGGGAGCGGACTGTAAATCCGTCGGCTTACGCCTACACTGGTTCGAATCCAGTACCTGCCACCACAGTTCAGCGGCTATTTCGGGCCGCTGCAGCAGGTTTGAACGTCCCTGCCGGCGTCGAGTCATCAGGGAACAAGTGGCCGTACTTGTCCAGGGTGAGCACCGCCGACTTATGCACCACCGTGACGTGATGGCCAGCGAGGCACCAGTGTGCCGCAGATCGTGAAGGCGAAGCCCGTCGATACCACCGCCGCCGCCTTCGTAAAGGTAGTGATGGCGGGGGGGTAGTTGCGTCGCAAAGTATTCGGACGGCGTGAAATTCCAGCCGCTCTTTTCTTCCTGTACTGATTCGCGGCGTTGAACAATTGTTGTACGGACTCCGCACCTTGTGCGTCGCATCTTCTAAGTATTTGGTCCACGCTGGCTCCGACGACAACGAAAAGGCCGACAGGCCCGAGAACTGGAAAGCCAAGGCCGGTGCGGGCAGTTCTAGGATAAAAGACCTGTTCATCGATTGATTCGGCGGCGCAGGCATGTGCTGCAGCGTGCATTTACGGCGCAATTAATTTTGGGCAAACTGGGCATCGATTTGGCTCTCATTTTAACGCGTCGTACTGCACTGAAGACGCCGGTGAATGTCGCCTACGCTTTCGACTCGGCCACGCAGAACGCCGAGTTCAACGTGAATTGACGCCCATGTCCGCGGCGGTAGGCTAACGGTCGGCACGGGAGGGCGGCGATGTTTGTTGATCCTGGATTGCTTTGTGCACGGGGCAACCAGCTGTCCCGCCACGCCAATCGTCGCCCTTGGCAGCAAGGCCCATCGGGCCGCTTCGGAGTTCACCGACATGGATGAGCGCAACGCCGCGAGACTGCGGACCGTGCGGTGCAACTCAAGTACATAAGCGTCCCGGCGCTGATCGGTGAAGCCGGTGGTGACCCATGGGCCGTAAACCAGAGCCTGCAGGCTGGCCGACCGGCACAGATTTCTGGTCTGGCGGAGGCATTCCATGCTGCGGGCCGGTGTACTACCGAATCGAACAACGCCTTCGAGCAAGCCCGTCAGCGCTTTGAGGCGTCATGGAATCGGCAAGATAGCGGTGAACATCCGGTCAACGACTCCGCGGAAGTGCAAGAGGTGACGAAGTCCCTTGGGGCGCAGTCGCTGCAGCTGCCCAAGATCGGGGTCGATCTGGAAAATATCGCCGCTGCCCTGGCCGAAGCGCAGCGCACCGGCGCCACGGTGATCTCGACCCTGGAAGGCCAACTGCAGCAGCTCGACAACGAGATTGGTCAGGCGGTCGAGTTGGAGAAACAAGGCCATCTCACGGCTGCCGATCAATCCGCGCTCAATGCTCTCATCGATGCCCTGGAACAGGACGCGGTCGACGACACCAAATCGGCGCTGGGTCAGCTTGAGTCGCTGCGTGACGGCTACTCGGATTTCCTGCAGAAGTCTCTGGCCACGCTGCGTGGCGACGGATACGACCCCAAGGCAATCAAGTCGATGGACGCCGAGGGCAAGCCCGAGCAGATCCAAATCCCCCCGCCCGCCACCAAACCCCAAGATGTGAAGAGGTGGTGGGATTCCCTTAGCCAACAGCAACGGGATCAGTTGCTCGCCCAGCACCCGCCCGAGCTGGGAAACCTCAACGGCATCGACACAATCTCACGCGACAAGGTCAACCAGGCCGTCATGAACGATGACATCAACCGCGTCGAAAGTGCTGCCGCCCGCGGCCACGTCCCCGTTGATCAGGTCACCCAACACCCCGAGCTATACGGCCTCACGCCCTCGGCCATCACCCGCTACAACAACGCTGAGCAGACAAAGAACGGCCTCAGCACCGATTCTGACGGCGGGAAGAACCCCGTCTTTCTGCAAACCTATGACCCGGAAGCCTTCGACGGCCGAGGCCGGGAAGCCATCGCGATCAACAATCCCGACAAGGCCAACAACACGACCGTGGTCGTGCCGGGGACAGGAAGCAGCGTCCGCGATGGCTACCTGACCAACCGTGCCGGGCTGAATGTCTTCAACGAAGCCCAGCGCGCCGACCCGGGCAAGACGAACTCGGTATTGGTCTGGATGGGATATCACGCTCCCGACAGCCCGTTCGACCCCCAGATCGGGCAACCAACGCTCGCCAGGAACGGCAGCGGTTTGCTAGCCGCAGACGTCAACGCCCTTGGCGTGACGCACGACCCAGGCTCGTCTCACGTGACGGTGATCGGGCATTCCTACGGCTCGACGACAGTGGCCGACGCTGCAGCCGGATCCGGAATGCACGCCAACGATGTGGTGCTCGTCGGGTGCCCGGGAACAGACCTTGCCCACAGCGCCGCTGACTTCCACCTGGCCGAAGGCGGACACGTGTACGTCGGCGCCGCCTCGACAGACCCGGTCACCCATTTCGGCGGCATTCAGGGCCACGTACCTTTCACCGGAGTCACTATCGGACTGGGTGACGACCCTGCCATCGAGGGCTACGGTTCGACCCGCTTCAAAGCGGAAGCGCCGGGTCTGACCTTCCCGCTAAAGGATCACAGCAGCTACTTCACGCCGGGCAACGAATCGCTGTTCAGCATCGGCGACATCGCCTCCGGTCACGGTGATGCGCTCGCCCACGACAACATGACCGCAGCACACCGCGGCGCCTATTGGCTCCCTGATCAATTCGATCCCGAGAGTCTTCGCCGCCCAACAAGGGAGCACTACCATTGAACCGATCGAGGAATATGTTCAGACGCATCGCTACCGTCATCCGGCGCCGAGCGGTTGTCTGCGTCCTGGCAGGCGCGGTCGCTATCGCACTTCAATCTTGCAGCACGGTAAAGAATTTGAGCGAAGGGGTGCATGACCCGATGACTCCCGACCAGTCCAAAGCGCAAGTCATCAGCGCCGCACGCGATGTCGTGACCACGCTGGCCCTCAAAGGCGCATCCGCCAACTTCTCCCGAGACTCCTGCAACGACCAGGGAGAGGCGCCTTTCCGCGGCAGAGTCGTCATCGCCTACGACCACGCGCCGACCCTCGAAGCTTCCCAAGCCGAGGTTCAACAAATGATCGCGATGCTCAAGCAACACGGCTGGGGAGCTCCCGGCGATTTCCGCACCCACGCCCCCGCCGTCAGTAAACAAGGTGTCACGGCAGTTTTCGACGTCTATTCACCGGTCCAGAACTCCGGAGGATCAATCAGCCTGTATGGAGAGTGCCGCGACGTGACGACCAAACAGAACACGGTTCCCGAGCAAGTACCCGCCGACCAATTGTCTTGATTTCGAAAGACTTTCACTGGCCTGGCCCACACTGATTGTCTCGTCACCGTGCTTCCGGCAACTAGGACTGGGTGACGCTGGAGAAGTTCAGGCTCATCCGCGGCCCCAACGGAGTTTTCTGCTTGGGCACGCAATGCTGCCAGTCGCGCTGACAGCGACCCCGCATGACGATCAGGTCGCCGCCCGCCGGAGTGAACACGGTGCTCGGGCCGCCCCCGCTCGGGCGAACGAGGAAGCGCCGTGGGGCGCCGAGGCTCAGCACGGGCACGATCGCCGTCGGTGCCTGGTGCGCCGGCCGGTCGGCGAGCCAGCCGGTGCCGTCCCGGTGATCTCGATACCAGTTCATCCAGATCCGGTCGTAGGGCACCTCGAATTGCTCACCGAGCGTGGCGGCCAGCTCCGCAAGCAGGGCCGGTGCAACGGCCAGGTCCACGTATTCGCCGGTCAGCCTGGGCTCGTCGACCATGCTGTCGAACATCCAGCGCCGGCGCTGTTCCCACACATCCAGGGTGGCCAGCTCGTCCAGCAGCCGCCAATGGCCGGTGAGCAGGCCGGGCACATGAGTGATCCACGAATGCTCGTCGAGCTGGTGCTCCGTAGCGGCCCCGAAGGCCGCGAGATCGATTGCCGGAGCTTGGTTTTCGTCGTCGTCGAATAGTGTCGGCTGATGAAGATGAGTCACCGATACCTCCTCAGCCCTGCGCACACGCAACCTAATCAACCTCGACGGTCGGCAAAATAATCCGGCACAGCTCTTCAGGTCGCCGTAGGCTCAGGCGATGCTGGACAAGTCCGCGATCCAGTTCCTTCCCCTCGGCGCGCGGCGCATCGCGTACGAGGTGCGCGGGGACGGTCCACCGCTGGTGGCTCCAGCGTGGTGGGTGAGCCACCTCGAACTCGACTGGCAGGACGCGGGCTTCCGGCGCTTCTGGCAAGGCGTCGCGCAGGGCCACACGCTGATCCGCTACGACCGCCTCGGCGTCGGCATGTCCGACCGCACGGTGCGCGAAGCGGATCTCACCCTCGACGGCGAAGTCGCGACGCTGCGCGCGCTGCTGGACGAACTCGGCCTGCGGCGCGTGACGCTGTTCGGCGGCTCGTCGGGCAGCTGCACCGCAATCGCTTTTGCCGCAATGCATCCCGAGCGCGTCGACCGCCTGGTGCTGTACGGGTCGTACGCCGACGGCGCGGCGATCACCGCCCCTGAGGTTGCCGAGGCGATCCTCGCGGCGGTCCGCGCGCACTGGGGCCTCGGTGCGCGCATGCTCAGCAACATGTTTCTCGGCGGCGCCGACGCCGCGTCGCTGGATCGCTTCGCGCGGTTTCAGCGCGAGGCGGCGACGGCCGAGACCGCCGCGGACCTGCTGGCCCTGGTGTATCGCCTCGACGTGCGCGAGTATCTGGCCCGCGTCGAGGTCCCGACGCTGGTCGTGCATCGTCGCGACGACCGCGCCATCCCGTACCGGCTCGGGCGCGAGGTCGCCGCCGGAATCCCGGGTGCGACGTTCGTCCCGTTGCCCGGCAGCGCGCACTTCCCCTGGCACGACGACGTCGACTCCGTCGCCCGCGCCTGCTGCCAAACGCCCGCGGCGCCGCAGCCGCACGATGCGGGCGACGAGCCGCCGGTGCTGCTGTCCGACCGCGAGCGCGAGATCCTCGCCTGCGTTGCGCGCGGCCTGTCCGATCGCGAGATCGCCGAGCAGCTGGTGCTGAGCCCGCACACCGTGCACCGCCACGTCGCGAACATTCGCACCAAGCTGGGCCGCACCACGCGGACGGCCGCCGTCGCCGAGGCCGCGCGGCTGGGCCTGCTGTGAGATAGCCCGATCCGGCCATTTGTCGAAGATGGCCGCGCCGGGGGATGCGCGCGGCGCGCGGCCGCCCGTAGCTTCGCGGCATGACGGACACCGACATCGCCAACGCCGAATTACCGGTCAGCCCGCCGTCCCCGGCGTGGCTGCGGGTGATGGCCCTGGTTTACGACCCGTTCCTCTGGTTCGGCGAACTCGCGGGCATGCGCGGTCGGCGCGGCATGCTGGTGGCGGGCGCGTACGGCCGCGTCGTCGAGATCGGCGCCGGCACCGGACTGAACATCGCGCACTATTCCGATCGGGTCGCCGAGCTCGTGCTCGCCGAACCCGTGCCGTCGATGCGCCGGCGCCTCGCGCGCCGCCTGCGGCGGCACGGCCGAACCGCGCGAATCGTCGACGCGCCCGCCGAGCGCCTGCCGTTCGCCGACGCGTCCGTGGACACCGTCGTGTCCACGCTCGTGCTGTGCACCGTCGATCACCCCGAACGCGCGCTGCGCGAGATCGCCCGGATCCTGCGACCCGACGGACAGTTGCTGTTCATCGAGCACGTCCGCGCGAACTCGCGGTTCCTCGCCGCGCTGCAGGACCGACTGCTGCACCCGTGGCGTCACTTCGGCGGCGGCTGCCGCTGCAACCGCCCGACCGGGGAACTGATGCGTGCCTGCGGGTTTACCGTCACGGCCGACGAGGCCGTCTGGCGCGGCATGCCGTCGATCGTGCATCCGCTCCTGGTGGGGCGGGCGTCCCCGGCGATGGCGATTAGCTAGAACCGGGGGCGGGTACACCGACGGGCGCCGCACGGCGGCGCGGCCTGTGTCCCGCATGCGCGGCATCCCGGACTCTATTTGCTTGGCGGTCAACACAGTTCGCTTTTTTTGCGGTCCGTGAATTTGGCGTTCCCGTCGGCCGCTATGACTCAAGCGGCCGATGCGGGAGCGCCCGATGCGTAGCGTGGCCGGCACGCTACGCAGGCCTACATCGTGATGGCGAACAGCGAAAAGACCGGCGAGCATCCCGACGCCGCAACGGCGGTAAACGCGAGGATGGCCGCGACACTGATTTTCCTGGTAACGCCCGACATAAATGCACTCCATATCGTCCACAGTGACAACCCGGCTCGAGGGGGAACCGGTGGGTGGCGTCGGGAGGGACCAAGAGCTGGCCGCTCCCGACTCCGAACTACTACTAGGGATGAAGGCGCCCACCGTTCGCATCCAGACCCGATTCGGCCGGGGCAGATAACCCGCGAAGAGTGGAGTTTCCTCTACTCCCGGCACGCGCGATTCGCGCAGTTAGCGGGACCCTGTAACGCTGCGGCCCCGCCGTCCGAAGTTAGAACGAGAACATCGAAAAGACAGGTGAACAACCGGTCGCAGTGAACGCGGTGAAGGCGAGAACTGCGGCGATAGTGAGCTTGGTGATGATGCCCGACATAGACGAACTCCATTCGTTCCGATGACGCCCGGCTCAGGTGAAGCCGGGAGATGGCGCCAGGAGGTACGAGAAAACCTCTCCCAACGCCCGAACAAAAAGAGGATGAAGGCGCCCACCGTCGCATCCAGACCCGATTCGGCCGGAGCCAGATTAACCCACCGGCTGAGCACGCATGCTCAAAACCGGAAGATAGGTAAAAGTTCGCCAACCAATACGGTCGGTAGGCATTAATCGGTTAATCAATACGTAGCGTCTCTACGGTTCGGCGCTCATGTGCTACGGCTCTAGGAGCGCTGACCCCACTGCCGTCTGCATCGACGACGGCTAGAACCAGGGGCCCGGATAGTGCCCATCCTGGTCTTGCACCAACACGATCTCCTTGCACTGGCCGCCCGACTGCGGGGCGGTCTCGCCGCGGCACACCAGCGTCCACCCGGATATCCGGGAGAACGGCCGCACCGCCCAGTTCGTCGCGACCGGCTCGGTCGCGGGCAGGGCGAGGACGGCGAACGTCCCTCCCGCGTTGGTGAGGTAGACGTGGTCGCCGAAGAACGCCAGTTTGGCGATCGACGCCTTCTTCGCATCGTCCCGGTTCTTCAGCAGGTCCCACTGCCGGCTCCGCAGGTTCCACACTCCGAAGCCGAACTGCGAATCGCCCGAATTGAGGGCATCGACGAACAGCTTCCCGTCCGACAAGGTCGCGGACAGCCCGCCGCCCGAAACCCGTTCTGAGTCACCGAGTTTGATCAGCGCCTTGGCGTTGAGGTCGAAGAACGACGTCGAGACTTCCTTCGGATCGTGCGGGTCCCGGCGGGTGATCTTCACCAGCTTGTCCGGCCCGTCGGACAATTCGCTGTCGACCGTCCAGATGTCGTTGTCTTGATAGATCGGCTCGCCAGTCGGGCGCCGTAGCTCGGCCCCCGACGTCTTGCCGGCCTCGGTGTTGCGCTGGAAGGACAGCACGTCCAGCCAGACGCGGCCGGGCTGCGGGTCGTTCCAGCTCGCCGAAAGGTCGGCGGCCGACAGGATGACGGTGCGGGGCGGCGATGCCGCGTGCCCGTCGCTGAACGCGTTCAGCCAGGCGACGCCCGAGGAGGTGGCGGCCAGCCCCCACTGGATCGCGTCCGCCAATTTCAGGTCGGGTGTCGGTGGCTGCAATTCCTTGGTGGCCAGCTGCTGGCCGGACTTGAAGTCGAACGCGTAGGCCGTCGCCTTGGTCGCCTGCGGCGCCGGCGTGAGGGTCGTGATGACGTAGACGACTTTGAGGTCGTCGACGGTGCCCGATAGCGCGCACACGCCGCCGGTGACGGTTTCGCCGGCGGGAACCGCGGGCAGGGGCGGCGCCACGTATTGGCCCGTCTTGGTGTCGAAGACTTTGGGCCGGATGTCGTCGAGCGCCGTCTTAGTGAGGGAGAACTTGTCCGGGCAGCCGAAGTAGGCGGTCCCGCCGTAGGTCTTCCAGTCCTTCTCCAGCGGGCCCGTCACAGATGGGGCGGGCGCAGCGGTGCTCGTCGCGGGTTTCGACGTTGCCGTGGTCGTCGAACTGGCCGCGGGCGGGGACACGGTCTCCGAGCACGAGGCGACGGCCAGGCAGAGGGCCGACGCAACGACGACAGCCCTGCCACCTCGGCTTTTTCCGCGGCGGTTGACTCCGCCCATGACCAGACCCCCGTTTACCTCGTGCAACCCACGAGCGTAAGGCCGGTTTGCTGCCTCCGCGACTCCTACGGCCTTCGTCACATCGCGGCGGCCAGCGCCACGTGGCCCGCGAAGCCGAGGTCGGCGGCCTTGCGCCGGTAGCGCTCGCGCAGGTCCCGGTAGGCGGTGTCTTCCTTGCGGGCGCGGGCGAGCAGGGCGCGCATTCGAAGCGACCACACCTCGTGCAGGGTCACCCCGAGATCGGACGTCGTGCTCGTCCACTTCTCGACGACCGCGGCCGCCTCGTCGATGTCGCGGGCCAGGCGGCGGGTCAGCAGGACGTCGACGAGGGCCGCGGTGGCCGGCATGTTCCACATGACGGAGCCCGCGGCGGTGAGATGGTCGACGGCGTGCCGGGCCTCGTCGAGGGCCTCGTCGATGTCACCCCGTCGCGCCTTCTCCCGTGCCGCGTACGCCGCGACGATAGGCAAGACCCCGGAATACGAACGCTGCCAAACGCCTTCGCGGTCGCACACCGACGTCAGCAGTTGCATACCGGCGTCCCGGTCGGCGCCGCCGTTGTGGATCAGGACGATGCCGCGGGCGCTGCGGGCAAGGTCGAGCCCAAGGTGATCACCCGTCTGCTCGGCCAGGGCCAGGGTGTCCGCGGTGTCCCGCAGCATCGCCGCATCGGGACGGGCCACCCCGTAGATCAACGGCGTCAGGTGCGCATACCAGCTCACCCCGGAGAACGAGAAGGCGTCCAGGGTGCGGGCGTGCGTCATGGCCTGGTCGAAATCGGCCTGCCATCCGGGCATCCCCAGGCAGCTGCGGGCCAGGCCCCGGATCGCGATCGCCGTCGGTACCGGAACGGCGAAAATCAGCTTGCCCTGGCCGAGGTCGCCTTCGGCGAGATCGATGACGCGCCGGGCAAACCGCAGGACCGCGGTGACGTCGCCGGCTTCATGCTTGGCGGCGAGCACCGCCGACGACAGCGAGACCGTCAGCGCCGGATCGCCGACCTTGTCGAGCAAGGCGGCCAGCTCCGTGGCGAGATCGGCCGCATCCCATACTCGCGAGCTCATGAAACGCGCCTGAGCCAGCCCGGCCATGCCGATGGCCAGCGAGCGCTGATCGCCCGCTGCGTCGCACAGGTCGCGCAACTCGGCGAAGTCGTCGTCGTTGCCGGCGCCGCCGACACGAAATTCCGTTCCGCACAACAAGGTTCGGGGGGCGATGCGCATGGACAGGCGGTCGCGATCGGTCTCGGGCATCCGGTCGGCCATCTGTTTCGCGCGATGCCAGCGGGCGCGGGCCGCGGTGACGTCGCGGTTGCGCGACCAGGTGGCCGCGCGCATGTGCCACTTGAAGGCCCCGCGCAGCTCCGAGGCGGCCTCCAGGTGCTCGGCGATCAGGGCGGCGTTGTCGTCCTCGGATTCCTGGTTCTGCTCGATCGCCTCGGCCAGGCGCCGGTGCAATTGGGCGCGATCGGATTTCAGCTGCGATTCGTAGGCGACCGCGCGGATCAGCGGGTGGCGGAAGGCGTATTCGGCGTGCGGGCCGAACCGCAACTGATCGACGAGCTCGGTCTCGACGAGTGCGGACAGATCGATGTCGCCGCCCAGCGCGGCGAGCATGTCGGCGTCGAAGCGCAACCCGATCACCGCGGCCGCGTTGAGCGTGCGCTTGGCCGTGGCGTCGAGCCGGTCGATGCGCGCACCGATCGTGGCCTGCAGGGTGGGTGGCACCTGCACGTCCGTGAGTTCTGTGCGCGTTTGGTATCCGCCGCGGCGGCCATGCAGCACACCGCGCTCGGCCAGATCGCGCACGATCTCCTCGGCGAAAAAGGGATTGCCGGCGGCACGGGCCGTCACCTGCGCGGCGACCTCGGTCACCGACCCGTCGGCGCCCAGCAGCTCGGCGGTGAGCGCCGAGGCCTGCGCGCCGCTGAGCGGACGCAGCGCCACCACCTGCGCGCCGGGCAGCCGCCCGAGCGCGCCCCGGTATTCGGGCCGGTAGGTGATCAGCACCAGCGACGGCGTATGTGGCAGCACCGCAAGCAGATTGGCCAGCATCGATTCGCTGGACTCGTCGATCCAGTGGGCGTCTTCGACGACGTAGACCGCGGGTGTGCCGCGGGCCTGCGACGCGGAGTTGATCAGGCTGATCAACCGTCGCCGGCGCGCGTCGGGCGCGACCTCGGGCAGTGGCACCCCGGGATCGCGAATGCCGAGCAGGTCGTCGAGCAGCAGCAGATCCGCGGGCGCGGCGCCCCCGAAGCGCTCGCGTATCCGGGCGCGCGCGATATCGGTTGCCTGCTGGTCGATTTCGAGCGCGGCGCGCAGCAGCTGCGCCAGCGTCCGGAACGGGATGTCGCAGGTGTGCGACTCGCAGTAGGTGCTGAACACCGGGACGCCCCGAGCCGCCGCGAGGGCCGCGGTTTCGCGGGCCAGCCGGCTCTTGCCGATGCCGGCCGGGCCGGTGACGTTGACGATGCATCCCGCACCGTGGATCGCCTCGTCGAGGATGCCACCGAGCGTGTTGAGCTCCCAGGTGCGGCCGACCAGGGCAGTGTCGCTGGGGCGAGCGCTGCGCTGATCGCCCCGCGCCAACAACGGCCGGGCGGGCAGCGGCGCGTCAAAACCCTTGACCCGCACCAGTTCCACGGTGCCGAGCACGACGGAGTCTTCCACCAGGCGGGCCGTCGACTCGCTGAGCATGACGCCCCCGGGTGGGGCGGCGGACTCCATCCGCTGCGCCATGCCGACCTGTTCGCCGACGGCGGTGTAGCTTGCCGTGGAACCGATTTCACCCGCGATCACCTGGCCCGAGTTCAACCCGACGCGCAGCCGCAACTCGAGGCCGTCGCGGTCGGCGACCTGGGCCGCGAGCTCGTCCGTCTGCGCCTGAATGTCGAGCGCTGCCAGGCAGGCCCGCAGGGCGTGGTCCTCCAAAGCCCGCGGCGCGCCGAACACAGCCATGATGCCGTCGCCGGTGAACTTGTCCAGCGTGCCGCCGTAGTGGGTGACCACGTCGCCGGACAGATCGAGCAGCGCGGCCATGATCTCGCGCAGCCGTTCGGATCCGACCGCGGCCGCGATCTGCATGGACCCCGCCACGTCGGCGAACAGCACCGTCACTTGCTTGTACTCGGCCGGCGCTGACGACGTGATCGGTGATCCGCACGCGTGACAGAAGCGGGCGTCACCCGTCAGCGCCGCGGTGCCACAGGCCCCGCACGTTGCTGACACGACCCGATACTAGCGGGCCGTTTCGAAGGCGATGGGCAGGCTCTTCGGTCCGCTCAGCGTCACCATCGGCTTCCACGGCACCGGTCCGTCGATGCGTGGGCTCACCAAGCGCTGGGTGAGGACATTGAGTGCCTCGGCGAGCTCGCGCCTGGCCAGGTTGGCGCCCAGGCAGTAGTGGACTCCGCCGCCGAAGGTCAAAATCGCCGGCGCGCCCTCGCGGGTGATGTCGACACGGTCGGGGTCGTCGTAGACGGCCGGATCACGGTTGGCCGCAAGGGTATTCATCAGCACCGGGGTGCCCGCGGGAAAGAGGTATCCGTCGATCTCGGCGTCTTCGGTCACCATCCGAAGGGTGCCGCACACGATCGGCGAATGGCGCATCGTCTCCTCGACGGCGCGCATCGCCAGCTCGGGCTGCTCGCGCAGGAGCTCCCACTGGTCCGGATGTTCGCACAACACCTGCACCGTGGCGGCCACCTGGTTGCGCGTGGTGTCGGTGCCCGCCAGCAGCAGCCCGCCGGCGAGCATGCGCAGCTCGGCCGTGTTCAGGCGGTCGCCGCCGTCCTCGGCGCGGATCAGGTCGGACAGCAGGTCGTCGGTCAGGCTGTGCCGTCGCCGGGCCACCATCTCGTCGACGTACTCGTCGAGCTCCCACCACGCGCGCATCACGTCGGCCTCGACGTCGCGGACGTCGACGGTGAAGCTGAACGCCTTGAAGACCTCGTCGGCCCACGACGAAAACCGCTGCCAGTCCTCGCGGGGAGCGCCGAGCAGCGCGCAGATGATCGGGACCGGGTAGGGGCGCGCGATGTCGGTGACGACGTCGCAGCGGCCCGCGTCGGCGACGCGGTCGACCAGACCGTCCATCACGTCGGCCATCGTGTCGTGCAGGCGCAGGGTCGCCCGCGGTGTGAAGGCCTTGGAGGTCAGGCTGCGCAGCCGGTGGTGCGCGTCGCCCTCCAGGCACAGCAGGCTGTTGACCACCTTGTCCCACAACGGGCCTTCGGTGATGCCCTGGACGAGCAGGTTCAGGCCGGGCGGAATCTGGAAGCGGCTATCCCGCAGCATCGACCGGACCAAGTGATAGGACAGCACCTCGGGTCCGTATGGTCCCAGCGCGATGGGGGCCTGCTGCTGCGCGGCCCGCAGGCGGGGATAGATCTCGGCCGGTGTCTCCTCGGCCTCGTAGGCGATCGCCGGCAGATCGGCGTCGAAAACACTTGCGGGAGCGGTACCTACGGTCATGAAGGCCTTTCTAGTGGGCCACCGGGCAGCCGCCGGTATAGTCGACCTGCCAGTGTTTGATGCCGTTGATGAAGGCGGACCGCAGCCGCTCGGGCTCGCCGGCGGAATGCAGATCCGGCGTCTGGTCGGCGATCGCGTTGAACATCAGGTCGATCGTCATGCGGGCCAGGTTGGCGCCGATGCAGTAGTGCGCGCCGGTGCCGCCGAAGCCGACGTGCGGGTTGGGGTCGCGCAGGATGTCGAACGTGTGCGGGTCGTCGAAGACCTCTTCGTCGAAGTTGGCCGAGCGATAGAACAACACCACCCGCTGGCCCCGCTTGATGCGCACGCCACCAAGTTCGGTGTCCGCCAAGGCGGTTCGCTGAAACGCGGTGATCGGGGTGGCCCAGCGGATGATCTCGTCGGCCGCGGTCTTGGGCCGCTGCGCCTTGAACAGCTCCCACTGATCCGGGTGGTCGGTGAAGGCCATCATCCCCTGGGTGATCGAGTTGCGCGTCGTCTCGTTGCCCGCGACCGCGAGGGTGACGACGAACATGCCGAACTCGGCCTCCGACAGCCGCTGCCCGTCGGCGTCGCCCTGAATCAGCGTGGAGACGATGTCGTCACCCGGCTCCTCGGTCTTGCGGGCCGCCAATTGCATGGCGTACCACATCAATTCGCCCGCCGACGTCAGCGCGTCGTTATCGGCGAACTCCGGGTCGTCGCTGCCGATCATGTTGTTGGTCCAGTCGAACAGCTTCGCGTAGTCCTCCAGTGGCACGCCGAGCAGACGGGCGATGGCCTGCAGCGGCAATTCGCAGGCCACCTGGCGGACGAAATCGCCATTCTGTTCGCCCGCGGCGTGGGTGGTGATGTGCCGGGCGCGCTCGGCGAGGTCGTCGCGCAGTCGCTCGACCGCGCGCGGCGTGAAGGCGCGCGACACGATCTTGCGTAGCCGGCTGTGTTCGGGGTCGTCCATCATGATCATCGACGTGCGGCCCGCCTCGATCTGGCCCGCCGCCAAGTCTGCCCGGTAGCGCGGCACGATGGACTTCGTCGCCGACGAGAAGACGTCGCTGCGCAGCGAAACATCGCGGATGTCGCGGTGTTTGGTCACCACCCAGTAGCCGCCATCGCCGAACCCGCCCTGATCGAGCGGCTGCTCGTTCCACCAGACGGGGGCCACCCGACGCAGCTCGGCGAACTCCTGGACCGGAAGTCGGTGGGCGTAGATGTCGGGATCGGTGAAGTCGAACCCCGGCGGAAGATTCGGAGCGCTGATGGAGCCTCCTCGTCGACGTTGAGGTGGAGGTGCTGAACAGATGGTAGCTCCGATGCACGCCTGGGCATACACATTGAAGGAAATGTCCGAGCGGCCAGTCGCGGACCAAATCTGTTACGCCGCCGTCAGCTCGCGGTCGGGGCCTCGACTTGCAGGCGGTCGAGGGCGCCGAGATTGATCGCCCCGGTGACGACGGACCGCTCGATCTGGCGCAGCGCGTGCACGGCGCTGAGGAACCGCCGGATGTCGGGGTCCGGTTCGCCCTCGCCTGCGTGATTGCGGGCCCGGCACTCGGCGGCGTCGAGGTCGTCGGTCGCGCAGTACACGGTCATGTCGCTGGCGCCGTCGACCATCGCGATCAACGTGTCGATGTTGCGCCGGGTCTGCGCGGCGGCCGACGTGAAGGCATCCGAGAGGGCTTCCGCCCCAACGGGGTCCCGGTACCGCTCGCTGTTGCGGGCCAGGCTTCGCCCATACCGGTCGCACGCGGTGAAGATCCGCAGGCCGCGCCGGATGCTGCGGCGACCCGCCAGGCCGGCGACCCCGGCCAGCAGCGGCTTGGCGGAGACGCGGAACTGTTGCAGGTTGCGGTCGAGTTGGCGCGCCTGCTCGGTCGGGCTCACCGTCTCGTCGCCACCGAACATCGTCGCGGTGGAGATCTCGATCAGGTCGGACAGGCTGTTCAAGAAGGCCCTGGTGTCCCTGCGGATGGTGGTCTGGGTCGTCGTCGGCAAAACCAGGATCGCCACGGCGATTCCGATCACGGCCCCGATCGCGGTCTCTTCGATCCGCAGCATCAGCACGCCGAACGAGAACTGACCGAGCAGGCCGTACAGCAACGCCAGCATCGTGGTGATCCAGAACGTCATCAGGCTGTAGGTGACCGTCATGAAGTAGAAGGCGCAGAACAGGCAGACGAAAATCGCCACCAGCGAGGCCGTCTTGTCGCCGCCGAACAACGTGGCCACCAGCACGCCGGCCGGCACGCCCAGCATCGTGCCGAGCAGCCGCTGCCACCCCTTGGTGAGGGTCTCGCCCCAGGAGTTGGTACCCGCGAAAACCACGAACGCGGCGATCACCGCCCAGTACCAACGGGCCGGCGCCAGCAGCTCGCCGGTCACGATGGCCAGCGACGCGGCGACGCTCGCCTGGATGGCCTGCCGGGTGGTCTGCCGCAGGCCCTGCTGCGGTGGCTCATCGTCGGGCGGCGGCGGGGTATCGGCGGCCTCGGGCGCCCGCCCGGTCGCGGCGCCCTCGACGATCGCCCGCACCTCGGCGGTCGCGGTGGCCGCGTTGCTGATCGCCAGCGCGAGGCGGCGCACCGCGGCGTTGCCCTCGGCGTCGCCCGCGGCAGGGTCGGGCGCCTCGAGTAGGCGCTGGGCCTGGTCGGCCGCCTCTCGAAGGCCGCCGTCCTCCGGAAAGCGGATCGCTCGCGACAGCATGGCGAGCGCGATGGTCAACTCGTCGCGGGCGGCCACCGGGATCTCCGCGGTGAGCGCCACCGCCCGCCGGCCCGCGGTGGCCACCCATTCGATCGCGAGTTCGGCGTCGAACAGCCACGGCGCCAGTTGTTCGGCGGTGACCCCGCGGTACAGCATCGCCGGGTTGGCCTTGTCCTCGATCTGGCCCTGCACCATCAGGGCGGTCTCGTTGAGCCGGATGGTGCGGGCCCGCATCCGGCGGCGCCGCCGCTCGTCGAGGCGGCCGGTGCGCACCGCGTCCGCGGTGGTGTCGACGACGATGGCCATCCGAGCGCGCAGGGCCCGAATAGTGGAGCGCAGCACCGTTTCTGGGCGGTCGGGCAGCACGTAGGTGGTCATCACGAATGTGCACACCGTGCCCACCGCGACGGCCACGATCAGCCAGGGCAACTCCTTCACGTTGGCCCGCAGATACAGCGTGAAGAAGTAGGACATGAACGCGACCATGCCCAGCGCCTGACCGCGGGCCCCGAACCGGCGGATGTAGACCGCCCCGAACACCACGGCCACGAAGACGACGTCGGCGGCGATGTTGTGCGGAGCCAGCAGCGTGGCCAGCGTGATCGACAGCGCCCCGGGCAGGGGCAGCAGCGCCATGGTGATCCGCTGCTGGCGGGGATCCGGCTCGTTCACCGAGCGGGACGCGATCATGGTGATGACGACCCCTAGCAGCGCGACCGTCAGCGGCTGTCCCGTCGCCTTGGTCAGCAGGAACATCACCACCAGCGAGCAACCCAGCGCGGCCGTCGTCCGGGTCGCCATACGCAGCCGCAACAGACCCGGGTCGGAGCCGATCAACCAGGTTCGGCCCTTGTCGTACAACGCGGCGATGGCTGACCCCCTTAAAGTCGGACACCACATGGTTACCCGAACTGCCGAGCGCGGGCCAAGCTAGTGTTCGACATCGTGACAGCGCCGACCCGGGCGAAGCTGGCCGATGGCCGTGACCTGCTGTTCTTCGCGTTGCCGGGGCACGATCCCGCGCCGGTCGCCGACCGCAGGCCGCTGCCGGAGCGCGACCCCGACCAGTCGGAGCTGCGGTTTGACCGGTCGACCGGGCAGTGGGTGATCGTCGCCGCGCGCCGCCAGGACCGCACCTACAAGCCGCCCACCGACCAGTGCCCACTGTGTCCGGGACCGACCGGGCTGACCAGCGAGGTGCCGGCACCGGATTACGACGTCGTCGTGTTCGAGAACCGATTCCCCAGCCTCGCCGGTGCCGGCCGGCCGGCGGTCGTGCCGGACGGGGACGGCTTCGTGTCCGCGCCCGGGCATGGCCGCACCGAGGTGATCTGCTTTTCCAGCGACCACACCGGGTCGTTCGCGGAGTTGCGACCGGCGCACGCCCGGCTGGTGGTCGAGGCATGGCGGCACCGCACCGCCGACCTGATGGGCGTGCCGGGCGTCGAGCAGGTCTTCTGCTTTGAAAACCGGGGCGAAGAGATCGGCGTGACGCTGGCCCATCCGCACGGCCAGATCTACGGCTATCCCTACCTGACGCCGCGCACCGCCGCGATGCTGGGCCAGGCGCGCGAACACCGAATCCACTACGGCGACAATCTCTTTGCGATGCTGCTCGCGCGCGAGATCGACGACGGAAGTCGCATCGTCGCGCGCAACGAGCTGTTCACGGCGTTCGTGCCGTTCGCGGCGCGCTGGCCGGTCGAGGTGCACATCTATCCGAACAGGTTCGTGCGCAACCTCATTGAGCTCGACGACGACGAGCTGGATGCGTTCGCGCGGCTCTACCTCGACGTGTTGGGCCGGTTCGATCGGATGTATTCGGGCCCGCTGCCCTACATTTCGGCGCTGCATCAGTTCGCCGACACCGAGGCGCAGGCCGAGGGCTACTTCCACGTCGAGCTGATGTCGATCCGGCGCGGCGCCACCAAGCTCAAGTACCTGGCGGCCTCGGAATCGGCGATGGACGCCTTCATCAGCGACGTCACGCCCGAAAGCGTCGCCCAGCGGCTGGCCGCACTCGCGTGACAGTCCGCTACGCCGCGCCGGGACGGATCAACCTGATCGGCGAGCACACCGACTACAACCTCGGGTTCGCGCTGCCGATCGCGCTCCCGCAGCGCACGGTAGTGACTTTCGTTCCCGATGACACCGACGCGATCACCGTGAGCAGCGATCGCGCGGAAACCGCGGTCGCCATCCCGCTTTCCACCACGCCGGGCGAGGTATCCGACTGGGCCGCCTATGTGGCCGGCGTGATGTGGGCGCTGAAGCAGGCCGGATATCCGGTGCCCGGCGGCGCGATGTCGATCACCAGCGACGTGGAAATGGGATCGGGCCTGTCGTCGTCGGCCGCGCTGGAATGCGCGGCGCTAGGCGCGATCACGTCGGCCGCGGGGACCCGCATCGACGCCACAGAGCAGGCGCGGCTGGCCCAGCGCGCCGAGAACGAATATGTCGGCGCGCCAACGGGTTTGCTCGATCAGCTGTCCGCACTGTGCGGACAGCCGTCGACAGCGCTGCTGATCGACTTCCGCGACGTCAGCGTCGAACCGGTGGCCTTCGACCCGGATGCGCGCGGCGTCGCGCTGCTGTTGATCGACTCGCGGGCGCGGCATCGCCACGCCGGCGGCGAGTATGCCGCCCGGCGCGCGTCGTGCGAGCGGGCGTCCGCCGAGCTGGGAGCGACGTCGCTGCGCGAACTCCAGGATCGCGGACCGTGGGTGCTGGACGGTGTCAAAGATCCGGTCGACACCCGCCGGGCGCGGCACGTGCTGACCGAGAACCGTCGCGTGCTCGACTTCGTCGCGGCGCTGCACGAGTCCGATTTCACCGCGGCCGGCCGGATCATGACCGAGTCGCATGCGTCCATGCGCGGCGACTTCGAGATCACCACCGGCCACATCGACCTGCTCGCCGACGCCGCCGTGGGCGCGGGTGCGCTCGGCGCGCGGATGACCGGCGGCGGGTTCGGGGGCTGCGTCATCGCGCTGGTGCCCGCCGACCGGGCCGACCCGGTGGGCGAGGCGGTGCGAACCGCGGCGTCCGACGCCGGATTCGAGCGGCCGGTGGTCACCCGTACCCACGCGGCCGCGGGCGCCGGGCCCGCCACCTGAGCGAACTCCCAGGCGTTACCCTCTTCGGCGTAACGCCTGTACAGCTGTAACGTAATGGCTATGGGGGCTTCCTCGTGCGCCGTCTGCCACGCCGGTTTCTTCGGGCGCACCGACGCGGTCTACTGCTCCTCGGCGTGCCGGCAGAAGGCACACCGCGCCCGAACCGCCCGCCGCATCGCCGTGCTGCGCGAGCGGTCGCGACCGGTCCCGGCAACGGCTCAGACTCAGGTAGAGGTGAGCAGTTCGCTGCGGGCCGCGGCCAGCTCCATGCGGCACTCCCGGGAGCAAATTGATCGCGCCCATGCGCTGTGCCAGATGTCCCAAGAACGCCTGCAGGAGCGTGCAGCGCGCCAGCACGAGGTAGCCGTTACCCGGGGGGTGCCGTGGCCTGGGAACTAGACGGGCAGTCCGTCGCGGTCGAGCAGGCCCTGGCCGGCGGCGCGCCACAGTCCGTGGGCTGGTTTCGGTTCTACTTCGAAGACCAGCGTTGGGAATGGTCCGACCAGGTGCAGCGCATGCACGGCTACACGCCGGGCACGGTGGCGCCGACCACCGAATTGGTGATTGCGCACAAGCATCCCGACGATCGCGACCACGTGACCGCGAACATCAACGACATCCTCAATCGCCGCCGCGCGTTCAGCACGCGACACCGCATCGTCGACACCCGGGGCGCCGTTCGGCACGTCGTCGTGGTGGGCGATCAACTGTGCGACGACCGCGGCGAGGTTATCGGCACCCACGGCTTCTACGTCGACATCACACCACTACGAGCCCGCGATTCCGAGGACGCGATTACCGCGCGGGTCAACGAGATCGCCGAGCGCCGCGGCGTGATCGACCAAACCAAGGGCATGCTGATGCTGGTCTACGGCATCGACGAGGACGCCGCGTTCCGGCTGCTCAAGTCGCTGTCGCAGGTGCACAACATGAAGCTGGCCGTCGTCGCCGAACAGATCGCCAAGGACTTCTCGGAACTCAGCCGGGAGAGCATCGTGTCCCGCTCGTCGTTTGACGCGCTGCTGCTCAGCGTGCACGAGCGGGCGCCCGGCGCCTGACCTACTGGGCCGGGGTGAACCGGACGGCACCCAAATGCATGCGGTCGACGGCCTCGGCGAACTCGTCGAGCGTCGGGATGCGCTGATCGCGGAATTTCAGTCCGATCAACACCTGTGCGCGCCGCAGGCCGTAGGACGTCGCACACCTCAGGTATAGATCCGAGACGGTGGCGCGGTCGCTGATCAGCTCGCCGCGCATCGGCGTTTCCTTGCCGTCGAAGACGACTTTGGCGGGGGCGCCGCCGCGAAAGTTCTGCTTCCATACCGCGCCTGTCAAAGCGTAGAGGTCGTTGTCGATGACGTGGGCGCTCACCGGAATTGTGAACTGGCGCCCCGTCTTTCGGCCGGTGAAACTCAATACCATCAACTGCTTGCGGGACGGGCCGGCGAGCGGGGTGCGCAGCAAGAAGCCCAGTATCGGGTTGATCATCTTGAGCAGGGCTGACGGCGGATGCCCGGCGTCGACCGCGTACGACTGTTCTGCCATGCGACCACCGTACGACCAATCGGGCATGTCCGCGCGGGCGTTCGGTGTTGAATCATCCTGTGCGGTCACGCAAGGTTCTCATCGCGGTGGTGGTGGTGGCGGCGGTCCTCCTGACGGTCCTTGCCGCGGTGCCGCCCGCCGCGTACGACGGCGTGCCCCGCTTCGTCGCCGATCCGGCGGCCTACGTCAACACCCTGATTGGTACCGGCACCGGCGGCGAGACGGTGGGGGAGATCAACGGCTTCCCCGGCGCCACCGTGCCATTCGGGATGGTGCAATATTCGCCGGACACCGTGGGCAACTACGCCGGCTATAGCTACGGCAACCCACGCTCGACCGGGTTCAGCATGACCCACGCCTCGGTGGGCTGCGCCGCCTTCGGCGACATCTCGATGCTGCCGACGACCCGCCCAGTCGGCGCGGAGCCGTGGAACGCCTGGGAGCGCATCGCCCACGACGACACGGAGCACGGCGTCCCGGGCTACTACGCGGCGCGGTTCCCCGACACCGGAGTGACGTCCGAGCTGACCGCCACCACCCGCACGGGCGTCGGCCGGTTCAGCTATCCGCACAACGGTCGCCCGGCCATGTTCCATGTCCGCTCCGGCGCGTCGCTGGCGGGCAACTCCCGCGCGGCCCTGCAGATCGGCGAGGACAACACCACCATCACCGGGTGGGCGGGCAGCGGCAGCTTTTGCGACAAGAAGAACACCTACACGGTGTACTTCGCGATGAAATTCAGCCAGCCGTTCTCCGCGTTCGGCACCTGGGACGGCTACGCCGTGTATCCCGGTGTGCGCGGCGCGGCTTCGCCGTCCAGCGGCGGGTATCTGCAGTTCCCCGCGGGGTCGACGATCGAGGTGCGCACGGCGCTGTCCTACGTCAGCATCGACGCCGCGCGGGCGAACCTGGCGGCCGAGGGCGGGGCGAGCTTCCAAGACGTCCGCGGCGCCGCGCGCTCGGAATGGAAAGCCGCGCTTGCCCGCATCTCGGTGGCCGGGAGAAACGCCGGGGACATCACGACGTTCTATACCTCCCTGTATCGATCGTTGTTGCACCCCAACACATTCAACGACGTGGACGGGCGGTACATCGGATTCGACAACGTCATTCATCAAGTGCCCCAGGGCCATACACAGTACGCGAATTTCTCCGACTGGGATATCTATCGATGTCTGGCCCCCCTGCAGGCGCTGCTTTTCCCGGAGCGTGCCAGCGATATGGCCCAATCGCTGGTGAATGACGCCGAGCAGAGCGGCGCGCTGCCGCGCTGGGCGCTCGCCAATGTCGCGACCAGTGAGATGAGCGGCGATAGCGTGGTACCGCTGATCGTCAACCTTTACACCTATGGGGCAACAGATTTCGATGTCAAGAAGGCGCTGCACTACATGGTTGAGGGGGCGACGAAGGGCGGCCTGGGGCTGGACGGCTACGTGGAGCGGCCGGGCATCGCGACGTACCAGCGCCTGGGCTATGCCCCGAACACGCCGGAATTCGGCACCGCCGATGCCTCGATCACACTGGAATGGTCCGTCGACGACTTCGCCATTTCGCGATTCGCCGATGCGCTCGGCGATACGGCGACGGCCGCCGAATTCCAGAATCGTGCCCAATACTGGCAGAACCTCTTCAATCCGACCACGGGGTACATCTCGCCGCGCAGCCCGTACGGATTGTTCAGGGACGGGCCGGGTTTCTTCCGGTCGCCGGGCTTCGGGCAGAACGGATACGACGAGGGCAACGCCGAGCAGTACGTCTGGTGGGTGCCGCAGAACGTCGCCGGGCTGGTGACGGCCCTGGGGGGTCGCCAGGCGGTGGCCGCGCGGCTGGACGAGTTCACCAAGCAGCTCAACGTGGGTCCCGACGAGCCCTACCTGTGGGCCGGCAACGAGCCGGACTTCGCGGTGCCCTGGCTGTACAACTATGTCGGCCAGCCGTGGAAGGCGCAGCACACCGTCGACCGGGTGCGCGGGCTGTTCGGTCCCACGCCCGACGGCGCGCCCGGCAACGACGACCTCGGCGCGATGGGCAGCTGGTACGTGTGGGCGGCTCTGGGCCTGTACCCGACGACCCCGGGAGTGCCGGTGCTGGCGCTGAGCACACCGATCTTCGATCGCGTCGTAATCACCCTTCCCGCAGGCAAATCCATCCGGATGTTCGCGCCGGGCGCGTCGGGCCCGCAGCCGCTGCGGTATATCAGCGGCCTGCGCATCGACGGCCAGGCCACCGGCCGCACGTGGCTGCCGGAGTCGATCATCCGGAACGGCGCCGACCTCACGTTTTCGCTCGCCGCCTACCCCGACAAGGATTGGGGCACCGCTGAATCCGACGCGCCGCCGTCGTTCGGGGCGCGCAGTTCCGCGGTGACCGTGAACATCGCGGACCCGGTCGTTTCGGCCGCGCCGGGCAGCACCGCGGTCACCGTCGACGCGCAACGGATGATCGATGGCGCCGGCGGCTACACCGTCACCGGCACGTCCGACGACCCCGGGATCACCGTGGCGCCGGTGTCCGGCCAGTTCGGCAGCGACGGAGCGGCTGCCATCCCGGTCGTGATCGCCGTGGCGCCCTCGGTTCCCGCGGGCTACTACCTGGCCTACCTGACCACCACGGTCGGCGAGAGCGCCCGAAAGTCGACAATCCTTGTGAGCGTGGGGGATAGCTCCGGCGATTCCTGACCGCCCGGTCAGACCATCTCGTTCTCGGTGAGCCACCGCATCACCGGCCAGCCGACGAACACGGGCAGCCAGCAGGTGAGCACACGGTACAGCAGCACCGACGGCACGCCGATGGCCGCGGGCACGCCGAAGGCCGCGAGCCCACCGATGAGCGCCGCTTCCACGGCCCCGACGCCACCGGGTGTCGGCGCGGCCGAGGCGAGCGTGCCGCCGACCATCGTCACCACCGTGCAGGTGACGAATGTGGCGCCACCGCCGAACGCCTCGATGCTGGCCCAAAGTGCCAGCGCCGCACCGAGAGTCGTCCCCGTGCAGCCGAGTATGATCAAGCCGAGGCGCTTGGGCTCGCGGGCAACCTCGAGCAGGTCGCCGGCCAGCTCCTTGATCTTCGGGCGCAGATCCGTTGCCAGCCAGCGCCGCAGCGTGGGCACGAACAGAAAGGTGCCGACGATGCCCAGCGCCACACCGGCGATCAGATAGAGCACCGTGGCGTCCGGAACGAAATGCGACAGGTTCATCGACACGCCCGCGACGGCGCTGAACAAGATCAGCAGCGCGAGGTGCATGATCACCTGCACGGATTGCTGCAGCGCCACGGCGGTGGTGGCGCGCATCGCCGACAACCCGCCGCCCTTCTGTAAGTACCGGGTGCTCAGCGCCAGCCCGCCGACGCCTGCTGGTGTGGTGGTCGCGGCAAAGGTGTTGGCCACCTGGGCAATTGACAGCCTCCAGAAGTTCACCGTCTCGTCGGCGGAGGCCCACAGCGCGGCGGCCGCGCCCACGTAGGTCGACGCCGAGATCGTCAAGCCCAGCAGCGCCCACCACCAGTTCGCGGTCCGCAGCTCGGAGAAGAACGTCGGGACCGTGCTGATGAAGGGGTAGGCGACGTAGACCAGGGCGCCGAGCAGGACCAGCTGAATCAGCTGGCCGCGGGTGAACCGGGTGATGGGTTCGGACTTGATCTGATCGGCACCCGTTTGGCGCTTGACCTCGGCGCGCAGATTGGAGATCACCCCGCTCGGATCGGCGACGGATTTCCGGATCCGTTTGGGCACAGCGGATTTCGTGAGCCGCCGCGACGCGGCCAGGATGACGTCCTTGCCGAACGCGTCGATCGCGGCGCTCACCGCGGATTTCGCGTCGTACAGCCCCGACGTCGTCACCAGGAGCTGCGCGATGTCCGACTGCAGTTGCGCGCCGGTGGCGCCGTATTCGGCGCTGCCGAACCCGCCGAACAGCACCTCGTCGCCGTCGACGGTGATCTCGTTGCCACGCAGGTCGCCGTGCGAGATCTGGTCGCCGTGCAGGGTATGCAGCGCCTCCCACACCTTCGCGATCGGCGTGGTCGCCGCACATTCCTCCAGCGGGGTCCCGCGAACGGGCTTGTGCGCGTAGAGCGTCCACCCGCGGTCCAGCGCCGCGAACGCGATCGTCTCGGTGTTGGCGACGCCCGCGTCGCCGATGGCGATGGCCATCAGTGCGCGGTGCTCCACCGCGCGGCGCATCGAGGCCTGCAGCGGCGCGGTCTCGGTGTCGCGCAGCCGCAGCTTGCGCCACAGCTCGCGCAGGGCACCACCACTGCGTTGATGCGGCCCGTACAGCTCGATCTGCCCGGGGCCCGCATCGGCGCCGGAAGCGTCGGGGCCGGTCGAAAGGACCAGCGCCCCGGGCCCGGCGGGGCGGATGACCGTGAGCCGCGATACGACGAATCCGCGCCTGGCCATCGCCCGAACCGCGTCTTCCAGCGGGACCTCGAGGGCGGGGGTGCCGACGACCAGAACCACTAACGCGCCGACGAACCACCCCACCGCCAGGCCCACCAGCGAGCGGGCGGGGACGATGGCGCTGATGGCCAGGTGAATCGGCACGAACGCCAGCAGCAGGGCCCACCACCAGCGACGCCACCGCGCGGGCAGCCACGGCCCGGACACCGTCAGCACCGCCGCCAGCATCGCGATCCACCGCGGATCGTCGAGGAATTGGGCCGGCAGCGTGCTGAGCCGGTCCGTGACATCGAAGTGCCATCGGAATGCGGCGATGCGGTTGCTGCTGATCGACAGCGGCAACACCGCGAGTATTCCGGCCGCGGCATAGGCGCCCAGCGTTTTCCACTGCCGGCCGGCGATCAGGCCGATCAGGATCATGAACGGCAGCGCCAGGATGGCGAAGCCGTACACCAGGTACACCACGTCGGATTGCGTCGGCGTCAGCACACCGACGACCTCGGAGATGGACTTTTCCAGCGCCACCCAGCGGGTGCGGGTGATCACGGTGCTGGTGATGACGGTCGCCAGGAACGCCGTGGCCAGCAGCAGTCGCAGGATGTCGTTGGTCCGCCGCGTCACGGGCTGCAGCAAGCTGCCGGTGACGCTGATGTCGCGCCCGTCAACTCGCATGTCCAGGTCCTTTTCGATCCCGCGGATCGTGCCGCCGTACGCGGCCCGTAGAAAACTTAACCGGATACCTGCGGGCCAGCGCGAATGAACCTCACAGACAGCTTGTTCACATACGACGCGCGTAGGGTCGTTACCTAGGCGTACTAGCGAAGTGAAAGGGCGGCAGCGTGGCGAGAACCGACAACGACAGCTGGGAAATCACCGAGAGTGTGGGGGCCACCGCCCTGGGCGTCGCGGCGTCCCGGGCCGCCGAAACCGAGAGCGAAAATCCGCTGATCCGAGATCCCTTCGCGCGGGTCTTCCTGGACGCCGCCGGCGACGGGGTGTGGAACTGGTTCTCCGCCCCGAAGCTGCCCCCGGAGCTGCTGGAGTCCGAGCCGGATCTGGCGCTGCAGCAGAAGTCGATGGTCAACTACATGGCGTCGCGGACCGCATTTTTCGACTCGTTTTTCCTCGACGCGACGACCGCGGGCGCCCGGCAGGCGGTCATCCTGGCGGCGGGCCTGGATTCCCGGTCGTGGCGGTTGCCGTGGCCGGACGGGACGACGGTCTACGAGCTCGACCAGCCCCGGGTGTTGGACTTCAAGGCGGCCACCCTCGCCGAGCACGGCGCGCAGCCCGCGTGCAACCGGGTCGCGGTGCCGGTGTACCTGCGCCACGACTGGCCCGCGGCCTTGCGGCAGGCGGGTTTTGACCCCGGCGCGCCCAGCGCGTGGTCGGCCGAGGGGCTGATGCCCTACCTGCCGGCCGCATCGCAAGAGCTGCTGTTCGAGCGGGTTCAGGCGCTCACCGCCATCGGCAGCCGGGTGGCCGTCGAGGCGCTGGGGCCGAACTTCCTCGACCCCGAGTTCCGCGCCAAGAGGCGTGCCCGGATGGACCGCGTCCGCGCCCTGCTGGCCGACACCGACCCGCAGCGGGAGGTCCCCAGCACCGACGAGCTGTGGTATTTCGAGGAGCGCGAGGACGTCGGTGACTGGTTCGGCCGCCACGGCTGGGACGTGACGGTCACCCCGTCCCTCGAGCTGATGGCCGGGTACGGCCGCAAGGCCCCCGAGCAGGCCGCCGACCAGGTTCCGGGAAACCTGTTCGTCGCCGCGCAGCGGACCAAGGCTTAACGAAACACCCTGCGGCACAAGAGAGGTGGCACATGGAAACCTGGGACGCAATCTGTGCGCGGCGCAACGTGCGCGAGTACAAGCCCGACCCGGTATCCCAGGACGATCTGAACCGGATCGCCGAGGCGGGCTGGCGGGCGCCGTCGGCGAAGAATCGCCAGCCGTGGGACTTCGTCGTCGTCACCGACAAGGCGCAGCTAAAGGAGCTGTCCACGGTGTGGCGGGGCGCCGGGCACATCGCGAAGGCGCCGGCGGCCATCGCGCTGGTGGTGCCGGTGCCACCGGATGAACGCCGGCTGGTGACCGACAACTACGACGTCGGGCAGGCGACGATGGCGATGATGCTCGCCGCCACCGACCTTGGCATCGGTACCGGGCATTCGTCGGTGGGCGAGCAGGACAAGGCGCGCGCGATCCTGGGCGTGCCCGACGACTATCTGGTGGCGTTCCTGCTCGGCGTCGGGTATCCCGCCGATCGGCCGCTGAAGGTGATCCGCAAACCGAACCGGCGGCCGTTCGACGAGGTCGTCCATCAGGGACGTTGGTGAGCGTCCTGATGCGCGAGCACCAGGGTGACTACGGGTACGACGGGTCTTTCCACACCATCTCGGCCGGGGCGCAGGTCGCCGGGGTCGGGGTCTCGTCGGCGGCGCTGTTCGCCGGCGCCGGCGTCGCGCTGGCGAGGCGAAATCGGCTGGCCGCGGCCATCGCTGCGGCATCAGCCGTGGAAATCCTCGGTACGGCGGCGTCCTACATCTACGCCACGAGGTCGGGGAAGTTCTGGGTGTGGGCGTCGATCCTCGACGAGCTGGGGCTGCGCGGCGACGAGACGCTGCTCGACCTCGGCTGCGGGCGCGGCGCGGTCCTGCTAGCCGCGGCCAAGCGGTTGCCGAAAGGCCGGGCGATCGGCGTCGATCTGTGGCGCGCCGACCAGACCGACAACTCCCAGCAGGCCACGCTGATCAACGCCTCGCTGGAAAACGTCGCCGACCGCATCGAGTTGCACACCGCCGACATGACGGCGCTGCCGCTGCCCGACCGGAGCGTCGACGTGATCGTCAGCAACCTGGCCATCCACAACATCCCCGAGCGCGCCGGTCGCAGGGTGGCGCTGGACGAGGCGGTTCGGGTGCTGCGGCCCGGCGGCCGGCTCGCCATCGCCGACCTGTGGGAGACCCGCCAGCATGCCGAGCGGCTGCGTGGACTCGGCTGGCAGCAGGTTCGGCGGCGCAACCTCGGCTGGCGGATGTGGTACGGGGGCCCGTGGTTTGCCACCCGCCTGGTCACCGCGACCAAGCCGGGCTGATCCCTACGGCTCGATCTCGTCGTAGTCTACGAGCAGATGCTGTGGCCCGCGGAACACCTGGCTGATGCGGTAGGGCGGCGGATCCTGTACCAGCCGTGGGTTTTTCACCCGGCGCAGGAACGCCTCGAACGCGGTGTTGACCTCGAGGCGGGCCAGCGGACCGCCGAAGCAGACGTGGATGCCGCGGCCCCAGCCCACGTGCTCGTTGTCGGCGCGCTGCGGGTCGAACTTGTTCGGCTCGGCGAAGCGCCGGGGATCGCGGTTGGCCGCGCCGTACATGAGATAGATGGGTGCGCCCCTGGGGATGGTGGTGCCGGCGATCTCGATGTCGGCCAGCGCCGACCGGGTCGGGAAGAACTGCACCGACGATTGCAGCCGCAGCACCTCCTCGATGGCGCCGGGGATCAATTCCGGTTTGTCGCAGAGCAATTGGATGGACCACGGGTTGCGCAGCACGGTCAGCACACAATGCGCGATCAGGTTGACCGTCGAGTCGTGGCCGGCGAAGAACAGCAGGATGGTGTTGTTGACGATCGCGCTCGGCGACATCCGACCGTCAGGGCCGTTGTCGTGGACCAGCTGCGAAATCATCCCGGGCCCAGGTGATTTCACGGCCTTTTCGACCAGCCCGACGATGTACTCGTTGAGCTCGGCGTCGGCGGCTTCGCCCTTGGCGCGCCGGGCCCGGCCCTCCTCGGTGTGGATGTCGGGGCCGAGATCGAAGACGCCGGCGGTGATGTCGGCGAGCCACGCGTGAAACTTGGGCTCGTCTTCGATGGGCACGCCCATGATCCGGCAGATGACGTTGACCGGCAGCGGGTAGGCGAACTCGTTGACCACGTCGATGCGGTTCTGGCCCTTGGGTTTTTCCGAGGCCGTGTCGAGCATCTCGTTGACGATCTGCTGGCACAGCGGTTCCTGGCCGGGGATCACGTCAGGCGAATCCGGCGGGCCGAAGAAGTGCATGCACTGACGGCGCGCCCGGTCGTGCTCGGGCGGATCCTGCGCGATGAAGCTCGGCTCCTTGCCGTAGGCGCCGGCGATTTCGGGGGCCAGCTCGACCGTCGACTCGCCGGAGAACCGGCGGCCCATGCCGGCCGGCGGGCGGCTCTTGCGCAGGTCGGAACTCACCCGCGGGTCGTGCGCCAGCGCCATGAGTTCCTCGTATCCGGTGACGGCGTAGATGCCGCCCGACACCCGCGCCACCGGCGTGTTGCGGAGCTCGTCGAAGAACGGGTACGGATTCGCGCGGTTCTCGAACCGCATCGCCGCGTCGAAGGCTTCCTCGGGAGTCATAGGCGCCGCTCCTGTTGTCGGGCACGGAATTCCGCGCGCCGCTCGCTGGGGTCGTGTCCGGTCAGCACCACGTCCGGGGTCTCGGTCGGCACGCCCCGCGCGGGGAAGTCAGCGGGCAGCACGCGCATGTTCTCCGGGAAGTCGAAGCCGGGCGGATGCGGCGGGAACGGTCCCGAGCGCTCGATCTGGTCGCGGTAGTAGTCGATCCACTTCGCGTGGTTGAAGGTGACCGCGCCGACGATGCGGCCGTGCCGGCCGTAGGCAGCCGCGAAGCGGCGCTGCGTGACCGAGCCCTGGGTGAAGACGATCTCGTCGCCGAACGACGGCACGCCAACGGATTTGATGTTGACGCCGAATTGGGCCGACCAGAACTGCGGGACCAGCAGGTGCGCCCAGCGGTCCACCTCGTCGCAGACCATGTTGTGTGCGGCCACCCGCGCACCCAGCACGGCGTTGTCCCAATGTTCCATCGCCAGGAACTCGTAGTCGTAGAGGACGTGCGGGGCCCGGGCGATGTCGCCCGCGACGAAGACGTTGTTGGTGACGACGCCGTTGATGTCGAACGCGCGGCAGCCGGCGTCGCACCCGACGCCCCAGAACCCGGCTGCCAGCCCGGCGCCCTCGAGCCACTCGACATTGCGCACCGACCCCAGCGACGTCACCACCACGTCGACGTCGAGTGTGCTGCCGTCGGAGAGCCGCGCGCGCCGCACTCGCCCGGCCGCGTCGCCCTCCAGCGCGAGCACCGAGACGCCGGTGCGCAGATCCACCCCGGCGTCGCGTTGCATCTCGGCGGCGATCTCGCCGATCACCCCGCCCAGCGGACCGCACAGCGGCGCCGGGCCGCGCTCGGTGACAGTGACCTCCAGCCCGAGTTCGCGGCACACCGACGCGACCTCCGAGCCGATGAACCCGGAACCGATGATCAGCACCCGGCGCGGGCGGCCGGCCAATGCGGCCTGCAGCCGCGCGGCGTCGGCGGTGGTGCGCACGGTGAACACGCCCTGCAGCGCGGCTTCGTCCGGGTTGGGCCATCGCCGCGACCGCACCCCGGTGGCGATCAGCAGGCGGTCGCCGGGCACCTCGCTGCCGTCGGCCAGGCACACCAATCGGTTGGCCCGGTCCAGCGCGGTCGCGGCGACCCCGAGCCGCCACTGCGCATCCACCGCGCGCAGCCGGGGCAGCTTCGTGTGATCCGCCGCCACCCAACCCTTGAGGACCTGCTTGGACAGGGGAGGGCGGTCATACGGCTCGCCCGGCTCGTCGCCGATGATGGTGAGCTGTCCGCGAAATCCCTCGTCCCGCAAGGCTTCCGCGGCACGCAGGCCGGCCAGCGAGGCGCCGACGATCACGATGCGGCCCGTGTCCTTGAAGCCGTCGGAGACCACGGGGACCCGCTACTCGCCGCCGAGCTTGTCGACGATGATCGCCTGCACCGGGCAGGCCGCCGCCGCGCGCAATACCCGCAGGCGCTGCTCGTCATCCGGGTTGGGGTCGTAGCTCAGGGCCTCTTCGCCGTTGAGCTTGAGCACCTCCGGCGCCAGCGGCACGCAGTGGGCGTAGCCCAGGCAGCGGTTCAGGTCGACGACGATGCGCATAGCGACCCCGATCCTCGAAACTGAAGATCCGACGTTGGGAGCGTACCTCTAGATGGCCTGCCGTATCGGACTCGCGGAGGGCATGCTGGGGCGATGAGCAAACCTGTCGATCTCGTGCTCTCCGGCGGCGGAGTCAAGTTCATCGGCCTGGTGGGTGCGATCGTGGCGCTGATGGACGCCGGGTATTCGATCCGAAGGGTGTCCGGCGTTTCGGCCGGCTCGATCGTCGCGGCGGTGTTGGCGGCCGGGACCACCGAGAACCGGCTGACGGGTGAGGAGGTCAAGGAGCTCGCCTTTTCGGTGCCGCTGCACAAGTGGCGCGACGCGGGACCGGTGCCCCTGCTCAGTGCCGCATGGGGACTTGTCCGCGATACCAGCATTTTTCGCGGCGACGTCGCCTACGACTGGATCCGCGGCGAGCTGAAGAACCTGGGCGTGAGCACCTTTGGCGATCTGATCCTCGACGAGGACTATCTACCCGAGGGGCGGCGCTCCAAGCTGGTGGTGACCGTCGCCGACCTGACCGCCGCGCAGCTGGTGCGGTTGCCGTGGGACTACCGGCGGCTCTACGGCCTGGATCCCGACGAGCAGCCGGTCGCCGAGGCCGTGCGCGCGTCGATGGCGATCCCGTTCTTCTACCGCCCGGTCAAGCTGAAGAGCCGCAGCGGGGAGACGGCCACCCTCGTCGACGGCGGGGTGCTGTCGAACTTCCCGATCGACACCTTCGACCGGCCGGACGGAAAATCGCCGCGCTGGCCCACATTTGGGGTCACGGTGTTGCCGCGCCTCACCGAGGGACTCGGGGCGGTGATGCCCGCGCTGAAGCCCCTGCGCTTCTTCGAACAGACGGCATTGCTGGAGAGCCTGGTCACCACGATGCTGACGGGCCACGACCAGACCCATTTGAATCAGCCGTGGGTCGCGTCCCGCGCGATCGCGGTCGAATCGACGAACGTGGGCGTGCTCGATTTCGACATTTCGCGGGGCCGCCTGGAAGAGCTCTACGACAAGGGCTACGAGGCGGCGCAGGACTTCCTGGCGACGTGGGACTGGAAGACGTATCTCAAGCGTTTCCGCTGGACAGGGTGACTTATCGGGGCCGTCCAAAGGTGAAGTGACGACGTGCCGGCGGCGTGCCACACTTCGCAGTGGAGGAGGCGACAAAGGGGGTGAGGCGGTTGCCCGGGCAACCGCGTCGCCTTCTCCGAAGGTCAGTTCATCAGCACTTGGGGTGAGAGCTCCTTGAGCATCCCGTTGGCCCAGCGCATCTGGCGCAGCGTCTGCGGATGGCAGCGCGACGTCAGGTCCAGCAGTTCCTGATCCTTGGCGGCCTGAGCGCCCTGTCCTAACAGCTCCCAGTCCAGAGACACCCCGGCGGCCAGCCGATGGATCCGCCGCAGGTCGGCGAGCAGCATCAGCGAGGGTTCGGGCCGGTGCCGCAGCATGTCGCTCATCCGCGACTGCAGGAAACCGGTGCGCGCGCTCGTGCGCGGTTCGGCGGACAGGCGCAGACCGTAGTGGCGACCGTGCTTGGCCAGCTCGCGCACGTGCTGCTGCGACCAGCCGGCCATGTCCGTGGCCAGGTGACTGACGTCTTGATCGCTGTGGTGGCGCGCGGCCACCACGTGGAATTCGTGGGCCAGCTTGCGTTCGGAGCGGTGCAGCTCGCGGATCGCCATTCTGAGCTTCACGGCCGGCCCCCGGCGGTCACGACTTCGGTGACGGCAGCGGCCGCGCCGCCCACGGTGCCGCGTACCCGCCCGTTCACCGGCGCCGACGCGGTCGTGGTCGGCGCCGACTCGACGCCGTTGCCGTTGCGCCTGCTGCGCTGCAGCCGGGCGGCCGCAGTTTTGTAGATCGGCTGCTTGGACACCGGATCCCAATCGGTGAGCGTCAGCTCGTTGCCGGCCCGGCGATGGGATCTGTCGTCGGTGTCCCAGTAGCCGTAATGGAACGGCACGAACAGCACACCGTCGCGGATGCCGCAGATGCGGACGGGGCAGGTGATGCTGCCGCGCGGCGTGCTGATGTCGACCAGGTCGCCCTCGCCGATGCCAAGGCGGCGCGCGTCGCCCTGCGAGACCTCCACCCATACGTCGGGTGCGGCGTCCTGAAGTTGCTGCGCCCGAGCCGTTTTCGTCCTGGTATGGAAGTGGTAGACGGTGCGGCCGGTGATCAGCGCGAAGGGGTACTTGGAGCTGGGTCGCTCATGGGGCGGAACATATTCGGCCGCCTTGATGATGGCCTTGCCGTCGGGGTTCATCGACCGGTATTCGTCGGGCTGCAGCGGCGCCCCGGTGATCAGGTCCTTGCCGTACGCCTCGCAGTACTCCGGGTGAGCCCAGAACTTCGCATCGGTGTAAAGGCGCTCGGTTCCGTCGGGATACTCTGCGTTGCAGGGCCATTGGATGCCGCTGCCGCCGCGCAGCTTGTCGTAGGTCAGGCCCGTGTAATCACACGGCCGGCCTGCGCTGCATTCCTTCCACGCCTCGAACGCCGATTCCGCGTCGGTCCACGGAGGAAACGGCTGGCCGTCCTTGTCGCGAAAGTCCATGCGGCGCGCGTAGTCCAGGAAGATGTCGAGATCGGGCCGCGCGGAACCCGGTGGCGCGATTGCCTTTTCGGACAGGTGCACGGTGCGGTCGACGTTGGTGAACGCCCCGGTTTTTTCGGCCCAGGCCGCGGCGGGCAGGACGACGTCGGCCAGCGCGGCGGTCTCGGTCATGAAGATGTCCTGCACCACCAGGAACAGCCGCTCCTGGGCGAGGATGTCGCGGATGCGCGCCAGCTCGGGCAGTGACACCGCGGGGTTGGTCGCGGTGACCCACAACATCCGCAGCGTCCCCTCCTCGGCGAACCGGAACATCTGCATGGCGTGTGTCGGCGGGGCGTAGTGCGGAATTTGCAGCGGCTCCAGGTTCCACAATTCGGCGAGCTCGTCGATGTGGTTGTCGTTGGACCAATTCCGGAAACCGGCCAGGTCGCCGTCCGCCCCGCACTCGCGGGTGTTCTCCGCGGTCGGCTGTCCATTCATCTGCAACACGCCGCAGCCGGGTTTGCCGAGCATCCCGCGCAGCAGGTGAATGTTGTTGACCTGCACGGCCGCCGCGGTGGCCTGGTGCGATTGGTAGAAGCCCTGCAGCACGGTGGACAGCAACCGCTCGGCGGTGCCGATGAGTCGCGCGGCACTCCGGACATCGTCGGCATCGACGCCGCAGATCTCGGCGACCCGCTCCGGCGGGAACTCTTCGACCCGGCTGCGTAGCTCGTCGAAACCCACTGTGTGAGAGTCGATGTAGTCCTGATCAATCCAGCCGTGGGCGATGATCTCGTGCAGCAGGCCGTTCATCAAAGCCACGTTCGTACCCGGCACCGGCGCCAGGTGCACGGTGGCCTCCCGAGCGACCGGTGTGAGCCGGGGGTCGACGCAGACGATCGCGGGAGGCGCATCGCCGGCCAGCCGGTCCAACATCCGCGCCCACAGCACCGTTTGTGTTTCGGCAACGTTGTGGCCGAACAGGGCGATCACGTCGGCATGGTCGACGTCGGTGTACGAGCCCGGCTGGCCGTCGCAACCGAACGATTCCTTCAGCGCCTCGGCCGCGGTCGCCGTGCACAACCGGGTGTTGCCGTCGACATGGTTCGTGCCGATCGCGCCGTGCGCGATGGCCCCCTGCGTGTAGTACTCCTCGAGGAACAGCTGCCCGGAGGTGTAGAACCCAATCGAGCTGGGACCGAAGGTGTCGAGCAAATCTTTGCTGCGGGACACGATCCGGCCCATCGCGGTGTCCCAGTCGCACGGCCGCAGTTCGCCTTCGACCCGGATCATCGGGGTGGTGAGCCGGTCTCGGGAAGCGTTGGCCTGCCAGCCGAATAGATCCTTGGGATCGAGCCGGCCGTGGTTGACCCGGTCAACCGCGCGGCCACGCACTCCCACGATCCGGCCGTCCTTGACGGCGATGTCCAGGCCGTCGCCATTGGAATGCAGCACCGCCGCCGACTGCACCCACCGGTCCACCGACTCGGGCGCGACTCCGTCGGCCAGGTAGGTGTCGACCCGCTCGGGCCATCGCGTGCTCGGCCCGTAGGGAGTCCGTGTTCCCCAGGGATTGGCGATGCGGTCAATCGGCACGCCGGTGACGTACCCGGCCGATGGTCGCCGAAACGATTGGCTACAGCCCGAACTCGGCCTCGATGCCGTCGATTCCGGCACGAAGCCCCTTCAACGCGTCGGCACGGGCGCGAAGCTTGGTTGCCACATGCGCGTGCTGGTGCAGCCCGGCGAATTCCCGGGCGGCTTCTTCGGCCCGGCTCAGCACCATCTCGGGCAACACGATCTCGTCGACGAAGCCGGAGGCGACGGCGGTCTCGCCGAAGAACGACTTGGCCAATCCGGTGGCCTGCTGGTACGCCGACTGCGTCAGCCGCAGCTTCAGGATCTCCAGGGCGGCATAGGGGATGGTCATCCCGATCGCCACTTCGTTGGCCTGAATGTTGTAGGCATGCGCGGCCACCCGGTGGTCGCCCGAGGACAGCAGGAACGCCCCCATCGCGATGGCGTGACCGGTGCAGGCCATCACCACCGGCTTCGGGTAGGACAGCAACCGGTAGGCCAACTCGAAACCGCCCCTGAGCATGTCGATGGCGGGCTGCACCTCACCGGAGGTGAGGATCTTCAGGTCGAACCCGCCGCTGAACACCCGCTCGTTGCCCGCGATCACCAGCGCCCCGACGTTGTCGCGGTCGGCCTGGTCGATCGCGTCATTGAGCGCCTGCTGCATCGTGGGGCCCAGCGCGTTGACTTTGCCGTCGTCCATCCGGATCAGCGCGATGGAATCCTCGTGGCTGTAGTTGACCGGGCCGCTCATGGGCACTCCTTTGGAAACGGGCGAAACGATTGAATCAGGTTGACCCCGGCCGAATTTACGCGCCGGCGATCAACCGTTCGTCACGCGGGCTGGCCGGGATGCTGGTTCAGATCGTCTTCGGCGTTGCTCCAGCGCAGCCGGACATCGGTGGGTGCGTCCAGCTGCCGGGTGCGCCACCTGTCCTGAGTTTCGGCCACCGCCTTGTTGATTCGTTCGATCTCGCTGCGGAACACCTCGGGACGGGTTTCCTTGCTGGCGTAGTGGAAGTAGGTCAGCAGGCCGCGCAGTAGCTCCAGCTTCTGCTTCTCCCGCTTCGCCAGGTCGTGCGTTGTCATCAACTCGATGCGCTGCACGGGTGGCAGGGCATCCCAGTCCAGCACCACCTCGGTCTGCAGCGCCGGCCTGCCGCGCTCCCAGAACCGCCAGCCGCGGGGCGCTTCCGGGCGGTCGTAGTAGTTCACCGTGCCGGTGAAGCGGGACTCGATGCCGGTCCCGATTTCCTTGCGGTCGAGCGCCGAATCCCACACCATCCGCCACTCCTGGCCCGGCGCGAGCACCGGCAATTCGCGGGGGAGTTGTAGTTCGGCGACGTCGGCGTAGCCGTCGGTGGAATTTTCGTATTCGGCAACCGTCGGCGGATTCGCAAATGCGAATTGCACGTTGTACGCCGCGGTCCGGCCGAAATTCTTGACCACCAACTCGATCACATGCCAATCCGCGGCATGGGGCTCCATCAGCATGCCGACGTGGGGCCTCGTCTGTTCGGTCGCGGCCCGGCGATTGCGGTTGATCTGGTGATTCGTGAAAACCAGCGTGATGATGGCGAGCGCGATTGCCGCCCACGCGGCCCACGCTATCCAGGTGCCGGACCCGACATCGGTAACTTCGTGCCAGCTACTCTGGACCCACCCCATTGAATCAATCCTCCCGCTTATCTCACAGCGATCTTCGTGCACATTTTGCTGACTGCGGAATAACAATGGCGCAAACGTTGAAACGCCGCTGAGTCAGCCGCCCATCAACATTCGCCACTGGTCAAGGTTAGCGGCTCGATACACGTAATTGGAACGCTTGACCTCCGATAGCGATGCGCTCGGATCCTCGGAATACCAATGGCCGGGAAACACCGTCGGGTCCCCCGGAAGGGTGGCAAGGTGCTGCAGGCTCCGGTACATCTCGTCGGAATCGCCGCCCGGGAAATCGGTGCGCCCGCAGCCGTCCAGGAACAGCGTGTCGCCGGCGACCAGCCGGCCATCGAGCAGAAAGCACTGGCTGCCGGGCGTGTGTCCCGGAGTGTGCAGCAGCTCGATTTCGATATCGCCGATGCTGACCTTGTCGTGATTTTCGTGCGTGGTGAGGTCGCCCGTGCTGACCCCGGTGACCCTCGAAACCCAAAGCGCCTCATGGGTATTCACGTGGACCGGCACGCTGACCCGCTCCAGCAGGTCGGCCAGCCCGTTGAGTGCGAAGCCCATCATCTCGCCGCCCACATGGTCGGGGTGGTGATGGGTCACCAGCACGCCGGACAGGCGCATGCCGTCAGCCTCCAGGGCGTCCACGAGTTCGCCCGCGGCGTACGCCGGGTCGACCACCACGCAATCCTTGGTCTCCCGGTCGCCGATCAGGTAGGCGAAATTGCGCATCTGCGTCGCCATCATGTCGCCGGCGGCGAAATCGCGACCGGAGAGCAGTTGGCGGAAGTAGAGCCGGTCCGCTGACGAATCTGACACGTCGACCAGACTATGACCCGCCCGGGCGACCTCACAGTTCGGGCATGACGAGCGACGCGAAAACGGCCGTCTGGCCGACGTCCTCAGCGCGTGGGAACCTCTCTGCAATGAGGAGACCGTCTGATCCGTCGCCGCTGCGATCGGTGTGGTTTGGTGCCGTTGCGCGCCAGCCTGTACCCTCTTTTAGGCCCGAGCTGTGACTGGTTACGACGGGTGAAAGGCCCCCTTAGCTCAGTCGGTAGAGCGTTTCCATGGTAAGGAAAAGGTCAACGGTTCGATTCCGTTAGGGGGCTCGGCGGACGCCGAGCAGGCTGGCGGAGCACCAGAGGCGATGTAGCTCAGTCGGTTAGAGCGAACGACTCATAATCGTTAGGTCGCCGGTTCGAGTCCGGCCATCGCTACAACTGAAACAACGCGACGTATACGACAGATTTGAGAGAACGGTCATGGCTTCCAGTACCGATGTGCGGCCCAAGATCACCTTGGCATGCGAGGTGTGCAAGCACCGCAACTACATCACCAAGAAAAACCGACGCAACGACCCCGACCGGCTGGAGCTGAAGAAATTCTGCCCCAACTGCGGCAAGCACCAGGCGCATCGCGAGACACGCTAACTACCTGCGATCGTTCAGCCCCCCCTAAACGCAGAGTGAGCAGGTAGGTTCGAGAGCCGTGTCGTTGTCCACAGACCTAGTCGGGATGCACTACCGCTACCCCGACTACTACGTGGTGGAGCGGGAGAAGATCCGCGAGTACGCGGTGGCCGTCCAGAACGACGAAACCTTTTTCTTCGAGGAAGCCGCCGCCGCCGAGCTCGGCTATCCGGGTCTGCTGGGCCCGCTGACATTCATCTGCGTATTCGGGTACAAGGCACAGGCGGCGTTCTTCAAGCACGCGAACATCGCGGTCGAGGACTCCCAGATCGTGCAGGTCGACCAGGTGCTTATCTTCAAAAAGCCGATCGTGGCGGGGGACAAGCTGCATTGCGATGTGACCGTCGATTCGATGCGTGAATCGCACGGCACGCAGATCATCGTCACGAAGAACGTCATCACCAACGAAGCCGGTGAGGTCGTTCAAGAGACCTATACGACCCTGGCGGGCCGTGCCGGCGAGGATGGAGAAAAGGGATTTTCTGATGGCGTTGCGTGAGTTCAGTTCTGTGAAGGTGGGGGACCAGCTCCCGGAGCGGGTCTATCCGTTGACCCGCCAGGATTTGGTCAACTACGCGGGAGTCTCGGGCGACTTGAACCCGATCCATTGGGACGACGAGATCGCCCAGGTCGTCGGGTTGGACACCGCGATCGCGCACGGCATGCTGACCATGGGCATCGGCGGGGGTTACGTCACCTCGTGGGTCGGCGACCCGGGCGCGGTCACCGAGTACAACGTGCGGTTCACCGCCGTGGTGCCGGTACCCAACGACGGCAAGGGCGCCGAGCTCATCTTCACCGGCCGGGTGAAATCGGTGGAACCGGAGAGCAAGACGGTGACCATCGCCATCTCGGCCACCACGGGTGGCAAGAAGATCTTTGGTCGCGCAGTCGCGTCGGCAAAGCTGGCGTAGCCCATGGCGCTCAAAAACGATATTCGCGGGATGAGCTGGGTGTACCCGGACTACTTCGAGATCGGACGCGAGCAGGTGCGCGCCTTCGCGCGGGCATCGAAGTGCGAGCATCCCGCGCACTTCGACGAGGCGGCCGCCGCCGAACTGGGTTACCAAGGCATTGTGGCGCCGCTGACGTACGTGTCGATCCTCGCGAAAATCATCCAGGACGACTTCTTCCGCAACGTCGACCTGGGCATGGAGACCATGCAGATCGTCCAGGTCGACCAGCAGTTCGTCTACCACAAGCCCCTTCTTGTCGGTGACAGACTGTTCGGCCGCATGACCGTCGAGTCCGTGAACGAGCGCTTCGGCGCCGACATCGTCGTCACGAAGAACACGTGCACGGACCAAAACGGCGAGGTCGTTCTGAGCGCCTCTACCACCCTGATGGGACACGAGGGTGACGACTCCATCCAGCTCAGATGGGACAAGGAAACCGGGCAGATCGTCAGAACCGCGTAATTAGTATCTGACTCCTGCACCGATGTACACTCGGACCTCGGGGTTTTCCCATTACAGCGCGCTGTCCGGTTCGGCCATCACCGAACGGGGAGCGCGCGCGTCATGTAGGCCCCGGTAGGTAAGCGCAGGTTGGCCTGCCAACCGCGAAGGGGCGTAGCTCAACTGGCAGAGCAGCGGTCTCCAAAACCGCAGGTTGCAGGTTCAAGTCCTGTCGCCCCTGCAGAAGCGCACGTCCGACGACGATGCAGGCCCCAACCGGCCTGACGAGAAGGCGGACAATGATTACGTGCCATGCTGGACACTGAGGTGCCCGACAGCCCGGCACGGATCGCGGGATAAAGCTAGCGAACAAAGGAGCGTGCGGTGAGCGACGAAGGCGATGTTGCCAACGACGCCGCAAGCGACGGCGGCGACGCCGAGGAAAGCCGCGAGAGCGGTGGTCGTACTGCCGTGGTGACGCGGCCGCAGCGCCCGACGGGCAAGCGGTCTCGGCAGCGCACGGCAGAGGCCGACGACGACGCGTCGGACGACGTGGAGTCCGCCAAGGAGGACAGGGCCAAGAAGGCCCCGACGGCCAAGCGGGCCAAGAAGCCGAAGAAAGCCGGCGACCGTCGGGCGAACCCGTTCGCATTCGTCTTCAACTACATCAAGCAAGTCGTTGCAGAGATGCGGAAGGTGATTTGGCCGAACCGCAAACAGATGCTCACCTACACCTCGGTGGTGCTGGCCTTCCTGGCCTTCATGGTGGCGCTGGTCGGGCTCGCCGATCTGGGCCTGACCAAGCTGGTCCTGTTGGTGTTCGGCTGAGCTTGTGCAAGTAACAGAGAGGACTGAAAACCGTGACTACCTTCGACGGTGAACCGTCCGCGGGTGAGGCGGTCGACGTGGAGGAGGCCGCCGAGGCGGCCGATACCTCAGCAGCGCCCGAGTCGGCCGAAGCCGCCGCAGAGCCGGCCGATGCAGCTGCAGAGCCGACTGAGGCAGCCGCAGAGCCGGCCGAGGAGGCCGAGGAGGAAGACCCCGCCGCCGCGCTGAAGGCCGACCTGCGCAGCAGGCCCGGCGACTGGTACGTCATCCACTCCTATGCGGGATACGAGAACAAGGTCAAGGCCAACCTCGAAACCCGTGTGCAGAACCTGGACGTCGGTGACTACATCTTCCAGGTGGAAGTGCCCACCGAAGAGGTCACCGAGATCAAGAACGGCCAGCGCAAGCTGGTCAATCGCAAGGTGCTGCCCGGTTACATCCTGGTGCGCATGGACTTGACCGACGACTCCTGGTCCGCGGTGCGCAACACCCCGGGCGTCACCGGATTCGTCGGCGCGACCTCGCGCCCGTCCGCGCTTGCGCTCGACGACGTGGTGAAGTTCCTGCTGCCGCCCGCGGCGGCGAAGAAGCCGGCCAAGGGCGCGGCCACCAGCGCGGCCGCCGCCGAAACGGGTGGCGTCGAGCGTCCGGTTATCGACGTCGAGTACGAGGTCGGCGAATCGGTGACGGTCATGGACGGACCGTTCGCCACGCTGCCCGCCACGATCAACGAGATCAACGCCGAGCAGCAGAAGCTCAAGGTGCTGGTGTCGATCTTCGGCCGTGAAACGCCGGTCGAACTGACCTTTACTCAAGTCTCCAAGATTTAGAAAACCCAGGAAGGAACGCACAAATCTCATGGCCCCGAAGAAGAAAGTCGTTGGGCTGATCAAGCTTCAGATCCAGGCGGGGCAGGCCAACCCTGCGCCGCCGGTCGGGCCCGCGCTCGGCCAGCACGGCGTCAACATCATGGAGTTCTGCAAGGCGTACAACGCCGCGACGGAGTCCCAGCGCGGTCAGGTGATCCCGGTGGAGATCACCGTCTACGAGGACCGCAGCTTCACCTTCGCACTCAAGACGCCGCCCGCGGCCAAGCTGCTGCTCAAGGCCGCCGGCGTTGGCAAGGGTTCGGCCGAACCGCACAAGACCAAGGTCGCCAAGGTCACGTGGGATCAGGTCAAGGAGATCGCCGAGACCAAGAAGTCTGACCTCAACGCCAACGACATCGACGCTGCCGCCAAGATCATCGCCGGAACCGCCCGGTCGATGGGCATCACCGTCGAATAGGTACGAATAACCCCAAACCGTGGGAGGGCCAGCTTCGGCCCGCTAACCACGACCCAACACAGATTGGATTAGCAAGTGAGCAAGAACAGCAAGGCATACCGCGCCGCCTCCGAAAAGGTGGACCGCGACAACCTCTACACCCCGCTGGAGGCGGCCAAGCTCGCCAAGGAGACGTCGTCGACCAAGCAGGACGCGACCGTCGAGGTGGCGATCCGGCTGGGCATCGACCCGCGCAAGGCCGACCAGATGGTCCGCGGCACGGTCAACCTGCCGCATGGCACCGGTAAGACCGCCCGCGTCGTGGTGTTCGCCGTCGGCGACAAGGCCGAGCAGGCCACCGCGGCCGGTGCCGACGTCGTCGGCAGTGACGACCTGATCGAGAAGATCCAGGGCGGCTGGCTGGAATTCGACGCCGCGATCGCGACCCCGGACCAGATGGCCAAGGTCGGTCGTATCGCCCGCGTGCTGGGCCCGCGCGGCCTGATGCCGAACCCCAAGACCGGCACCGTCACGCCCGACGTCGCCAAGGCCGTCTCGGACATCAAGGGCGGCAAGATCAACTTCCGCATCGACAAGCAGGCCAACCTGCACTTCGTGATCGGCAAGGCGTCGTTCGACGAGAAGAGCCTCGCGGAGAACTACGGCGCCGCGCTCGACGAGGTGCTGCGGCTCAAGCCGTCGTCGTCGAAGGGTCGCTACCTGAAGAAGATCACCGTGTCGACGACCACGGGCCCGGGCATTCCGGTGGACCCGTCCGTCACGCGGAACTTCGCGGAGGCGTAATCCGCCGGGGGTGCCGTGCTGCGGCGACCCGATCAACCGGCGGCTAGTAGACGTCGCGCACGTAGCGGTGGCTCTTGATGAGTTCGTTGACGTACGCGTGCGCGGCATCCGCATCCATCCCGCCGCGCTCGGCCACCAGGCCGCGCAGGGTGCCATCTACGTCCTTGGCCATGCGCTCGGCGTCGCCGCACACATACACGTGCGCGCCGGCCTCGAGCCAGTCGAACAGCTCCTTCGACCGCTCCCAGATGCGATGCTGCACATACTGTTTCGGGTCGGCGTCGCGGGAGAACGCTAGATCGAGTCGCGTCAGCGCACCCGAACCGAGGAAGCCTTCGAGTTCGTCGGCGTAGAGGAAGCTGCCGGCCCGGCGCCGCTCGCCGAAAAACAGCCATGATCGTCCCGGCGCCGTGGTGGCCTGGCGTTCCTGCAGGAAGCCCCGGAACGGCGCGATGCCGGTCCCCGGGCCGATCATGATGATCGGCACGTCGTCGGCGGGCAGCCGGAAAGAATGGTTGGGCCGCAGGTGCACCCGCACCGCATCGCCGCGGTCCGCCAAAAATGTCGAGGCGACCCCGCCGTGCGAACGGTCGGCGGAGCTGTAGCGCACCGTCGCCACCGTCAGGTGGACGTGGTCGGGGTGCACCAGCGGGCTCGAGGCGATCGAGTAGTCGCGAAACTGCAGCGGTCGCAGGGTGTCGACGACCTCGTCCACGGTCAGCTCGCCGAGCCTGATCAGGTCGAGCACGTCCTTGCCGTACAGCCACGAACCGGGCGCGGCGACGGCCTCGGCGGTGAGCGCGGCGGCCGCGTCCGAGTCGCGCGTGCGCGTCGCCGCCAGCGCCCGCAGCGCCCGCGACGGCGCGCGGATCTCCAGCCGATGCGCGAGCAGGACGCCGAGCGGTTCGTCATGGTCCAGGACGGCATGATCGGGGCCGACACCGAGTTCGGTCAGGATCGCGTCGATCAGGGCGGGGTCGTTGCTGGCATGTACGGCGATGGAATCGCCTGCGCTGTAAGAGATTTCAGCGCCCGTGAGGTCTACCTCGTAGTGGCGAACCTCCTTGTCGGAGCCGGCCGCGGTGAGGATGCGGTTGACGACGATGCGGGCGTCGAACGGGAGATTGCGGTCGCGGCTCGGCGGGTCGGCGTCCGCCGGCGACGTGACGGGCGCGGTCGCGACAACCGTCGGGGAGGGTTTGACGTGCTCGGCCACCACCTTGACGACATCGGTGGTCCAGGCCGCGGCCGCCTGGGTGTAGAGGCCGTCCACGTCGACGCGGTCGGTCAGCCGGGTGGCGCCCAGCGCCTCGAGGCGTTCGTCCAGGAGCCGGCCGGCGTTGCAGAACAGGTCGTAGCTGCTATCGCCGAGGGAGAGCACCGCGAACTTCAAATGCTCGAGGCGATCGGCCGATTCGGCGCTGATCGCCTCCCAGAACACCAGGGCGTTGTCGGGAAATTCGCCCTCGCCGAATGTCGAGGTGACCACCACGAGGTGGGTCGCCGCCTGCAGCTCGGCGAGTTCGACCTGGTTGAGTTCGATCGCCTCGGCCGCAACGCCGAGGGCCTCCTGGCAGGCCTCGGCGAACGTCATCGCGGCGTCTTCGGCGTTGCCCATATCGCTGCCGAAGCCCACGATCAGCGAGAAGTCGGAGTGGGCGGTCATGCTGCTCCCCTCGTCGCGAGACCTCGTCCAATCGACCGAATAATATGGTAAGGCTAACCTAACATACGTGAGCCGGGAGGATGATCCTTCGGCGGTCGAACGGGCGTCCCGGGGTGGGCTATGCGCCGGCGGTGCATTCGTCGATGCGACGCCGCAGGAACGCGCGGCCGGGTTCGGAACCGCCTGCGTCCAACGCTATTTGGTACCAGGCGGCGGCGTCGGCGGGGGGCCCCGCCCGCCGCAGCAGGTCCGCGCGCACGGTGGCGACCAGATTGGAGCGGGCCAACCGCGGGTCACTCGCCACGGTGTCCAGGGCCGCCAGGCCGACCTCCGGGCCGTCGCGCAGGCCCAGCGCCAGCGCGCGGTTGGCGCGCGCCACCGGCGACTTGGTCAGCCCGACCAGCCGGTCGTAGGCCGCACAGATGGTGACCCAGTCGGTCTGCTCCCAGGTCGGCGCGGTCGCGTGCAGCGCGGCGATCACCGCTTGGGGCAGGTAGGGGCCCGGCGACCCCTGCGCCCGGCGCAGCCGGTCCAGCCCGCGGGCTATGCGGCCCCGGTCCCACTTGCCGCGGTCCTGCTCCTCGAGCGGCACCAGCATCCCCGCGTCATCCATCCGCGTCGCCCGTCGCGAATCATGCAGCAGCATCAACGCCGCCAGGGCATGCGCTTCTCGCTCGTCGGGCATCAGCGCGCACAACTCGACGGCCAGCCGAATTCCCTCGTCGCACAGTTCATCACGGATCGCCGACGGGCCCGCCGTCGACCAATAGCCCTCGGTGAAGACCGAGTAGATGCAGCCGAGCACGTGCGGCGTCCGCTCCGCCAACAGCTCGGCGGGGGGCACCCGCAGCGGGATGTTGGCGTGCCGAATCTTGTTCTTGGCGCGCGTGATTCGCTGGCCGATGGCCGCGTCCGCCTGCAGCAGCGCGCGGGCGATCTCGGCGACGGTCAAGCCGGACACCAGCCGCAGTGTGAGCGCCAGTTGCGACGGCCGGTCCAGCGCGGGATGCGCGCAGGTGAACATCATCCGCAGTTCGTCATCGCGCACCGGGTGCGGGTCGGAACGGTCGGTGCGTGCCCTGATGTCGTCCAGATAGCTTTTCAAGGCAGCCAATTCCTTTCCGGGACGGACACTTTCGCGGCGCAGCCGATCGCGGGCGCGGTTACGGGCGACGGTCATCAGCCACCCACCGGGGTTGTCGGGTATGCCGTCGCCCGGCCAGCTGCGCAGCGCCTCGGCGCAGGCCTCCTGGACGGCGTCCTCGGCGACGGTGAGGTCGCCCGACCACCGCGCGAGCGCGGCGACGGTGGGGCCCCATTCCCGACGGAAGACGCCGTCCAGGTTGGTCATCGGGTCGTTAGAGCGCCGAGACTCCGGCCAGCTGGCGAACCTGCACCGTCGAGGCGGGGATCATCGATGCGATCTTGATGGCCTCGTCGCGATCCGCCGCACCGAGCAGATAGATCCCGGTGGCGATCTCGGCGCCTTCGACATACGGCCCGTCGGTGATCAGGACCTCGCCGTCGCGCACCCGCAGGGTCGTCGCCGTGGTCCGGTCGTGCAGCGCGGCGCCGCCGACGATGTGATCGCCTGCGGCCGCGTGCAGCTCCGCGTGCTTCGCGGCGACGGCTTCCCATTCCGGCGTGCCCGGCGTGTGGGCGGTGGCGGGCGGCTCCAGCAGCAGCGCGAGCCAGTCGTTGCCGGTCAGCTTGCGGGACAGCTCAATTGAGTGGACCGCGGGCCACACTTCGACCGCGCCGAACGTGGCGAGCGGGATGTCGCGGGCCAGCGCCAGCGCCTCGTCGAGGTTTTCCGCCTCGAACACGTAGTAGCCGCAGGCCACCTCGGCGGCCTCGGCGAAGGGGCCGTCGGTGACCATCGGCGCATCCGGGCCGCCGGTGATCACTGCGGCGGTGGCGGCCGGTGCCAGCGCGTCGCCGGACTTGATCGCCGGTCCGGCCTTGGCGTGGAAGCTCTCCCATGCGGCCATCGAGGCGGCCGCATCGTCGGGCGTGCGGTCTTGTTCCTTACTGATCAACAACGCGAAGTACTGCATGTTCGTCACCTCCGGTCGTGAGCGAAGCCTCGCGCTCCACTCTCTACCCATTCGACGAACGGCGCAGCCCTAATCCGACACGGGCGTGCAGACTACTTCGAGGCGCCCGGCTTGAGGTAGGTGACGAGGCTGACGTCGAGCATCTCGTCGCTGAAGTAGTGCTCACAGCCGCGCAGGTACTTCATGTAGCGGTCGTAGACCTCTTCAGAGGTGACCTCGATGGCCTTGTCCCGGTTCGACTCGAGCGTGTCGCCCCAGATGTGCAGCGTCTTGATGTAGTGCGGACGCAGCGAAAGCGGTTCGGGCACAGTGAAACCCGCCTTCTCGCCGTGCTCCACCATCATGCCCGTGGTCGGCAACCGGCCGCCCGGGAAGATTTCGGTGACGATGAACTTGATGAACCGCGCCGTTTCGAACGTCAGCTTCTTGCCGCGAGCGGCCATGTCGAACGGGTGGTAGCTGACGCTGCTCTGGACGGTCATCCGACCGTCCTCGGGCATGATGTTGAACGTCCGCTTGAAGAAGTCGTCGTAGTTCTCGTGCCCGAAATGCTCGAATGCCTCGATCGACACGATGCGGTCGACGGGCTCGGTGAAGTCCTCCCAGTTCTGCAGCCGCACCTGACGAGTGCGATCGGTGTCGACGCCGGCCAGCAGCTGCTCGGCCCGGGCGTGCTGGTTCTTGGACAGCGTCAGGCCGATGACGTTGACGTCGTACTTCTCAACGGCGCGCTTCATGGTGGTGCCCCACCCGCACCCGATGTCCAGCAGCGTCATGCCCGGCTTGAGGTCCAGCTGGTCCAGGTTGAGGTCGATCTTGGCGTACTGGGCCTCTTCGAGGGTCAGGTCCGGCGGCTCGAAGTAGGCGCAGCTGTAGATCCGCGACGGGTCCTGGAACAGGCCGAAGAAGTCGTCGGAGACGTCGTAATGCGCCTGGATGTCTTCGGAGCGTGTCCGGATCTTCGTCGAACTGCTCGGTTGCTCACTCATCGTTGACTTGCTCCCCTGAACTGACTGCTGAAAACACCCTAAAGCACCCTACTTCCCCCGACGAAACCTTACTTTTCCAGGGTGAACTGATTGCAGTCGACATACCCCACCCGGAAGCCCTTCGCGCAGCCGGCGAGGAACTTCATGTACCGCTCGTACACCTCTTCTGACTGGATCTCGATGGCTTCGTCTTTGTGTGCCTCGAGGGCTTCGGACCACAGGTCGAGGGTCCTGACGAAGTCGGGCTGCAGCGACTGGATGCGGGTCACGTTGAAACCCGCCTTGGCGCTGTGCTCCTCGACCCTTTCGATCATCGGCACCCGCCCGCCCGGAAAGATCTCGGTGACGAGGAACCTGATGAAGCGGGCCATCTCCATCGTCACCGGTATGCCGCGCTCGATCGCTTGCTTTCCGTGCAGCCCGGTGATCGAGTGCAGCAGCATCACCCCGTCGATGGGCATTGCGGTGTAGGCGAATTTGAAGAAGTCGTCGTAGCGGTGGTAGCCGAAGTGCTCCAGCGCCTCGATGACCACAATGCGGTCGGCCGTATCGGTGAAGTCCGCCCAGTCGCTCAGCAGCACCCGTCGTGAGCGAGCCGATTCGATACCGTCGAGCACCTGCTGGCAATAGGCGTGCTGGTTCTTGGACAGCGTCAGCCCGATGACGTTGACGTCGTACCTCTCGACGGCGCGCTTCATCACCGAGCCCCAGCCACAACCGACATCGAGCAGGGTCATCCCCGGCTCTAGCTTGAGCTTGTCCAGCGACAGATCGATCTTCGCGAGCTGCGCTTCCTGCAGCGTCATGCCCTCGCGCGGAAAGTAGGCGCAGCTGTACGTCCGGCTGGGGTCCACGAACAATGCGAAGAACTCGTTGGACAGGTCGTAATGGGCTCGGACGTCGTCGACGTTGGTTTTCGTGATCTGGGCTGAACTGCTGGACATAATGTCCCCCCGCTAGGTTTGGCACCCTCGCAAGGCAACCATCCCGGCGACCCTACACCGGTCCCGGCTCATCTCCCGTATTTGAGAGCGAGCCCCGCCGTTTTTCTCGATCGGAGACCGGCGGCTATCAGTTGCTGTGCGCCGGCCACTCATCCGGTCAGCGAAACCGGTAATCGCTCAATGGGAATCGTGACCCCTCCCGGATCGCGTTGCGCGTCGACGTGGGCCGCAGCAGCGTCGCCTCGCCGTCGGGGTTGAAGTAGTAAGACCGCGAGTTGGTGCACTCGCCAAGGGTGAAGAGAGACTTCTCGAGGAGCTTGCCCACCCGCTCCTTGAACAGCGCATTCGCTTCCTCGGTCACCTCGAATTCGGTTGCTCCGGTGCGCCGAAGTTCTCCGAACAGTCGGTCTATGTGCCGCATCTGGTACTCGATGCTGTTGAAGTAGGAAAAGCCGGAGAAGTGGTAGGGACCGCACATGGCGATGTAGTTCGGGAAGTACGGAATCGATACGCCCTGGTACGCCTGAAACGTGTTCTCGCGCCACCACTTTCCCAGGTTGCGGCCCTTGCGCCCGATCACTTCGATGGCGGGGAAGTTGGCGTCCCAGAGATCGAAACCGGTGGCCAGCACCAGGGTGTCGATGACGGTCTTGTGCCCGTCGGCGGTGACGATGCCGTCGGGCTCGATCCGTTGGATGCTGTTGGTCTCCAGATGCACATGCGGCTTGGTCAGGGTGGGGTAATAGTTGCTGGACCACGTGGGCCGCTTACAGCCGAAGTCGTAGTCGGGAGTGAGTTTGCGACGCAGTTCCTTGTCGCGGATCGCGATGAAGCGGTTGATCTTGGCGAGGTCGGCCATGGCGATGTCGAGGCGCCGGAGCCCTTTGTGGTGCAGCGCGGTGGCCAACGCCAGCTCGAAAAGGGCGTCGGTCATCAGGCGGAAGAACCGCTGCACCAGGGGTACCTGGGCGAAGATCCATTGCAGCCAGACTGGGATCTTCATGTCGATCTTGGGGATCACATGTGTCGCGGTGCGTTGGTACACGGTCAGGTCGGCCGCCTTGGCGGCCAGTTCGGGGATCAACTGCACGGCGGTCGCACCGGTGCCGATGATTCCGACGCGATGCCCGCTGAGGTCGTGGCTGTGATCCCACGCCATGGTGTAGATGACTTTGCCCGCGAAGCTCTCGAGCCCGGGGATGTCCGGTGCCTTCGGTTGTGACAGCAAGCCGGTCGCGGTGATCAGGAAGCGTGTCTTGAGGCTTTCGCCGTCCGCCAGCGTCACCTGCCACAACCGCTCGTCCTCGTCCCAGCGGGCGCACTCGACCGTCGAGTTGAACCGCATGTAGCGGTGCACGTCGTACTTGTTGGCGACGTTGTCGGCATACCGCTGCAGCTCGGCGCCCGGCGGGAACAGCCGCGACCAGTGCGGATTGGGCTCAAACCAGTACGAATAGGTGGTGGCCGGAATGTCGACGGCCAGCCCGGGGTAGCTGTTGACGTGCCAGGTCCCACCCAGGTCGGCCTCGCGATCGAGAATGACGATCTTTTCGTATCCGAGCCGCTTGAGCTGGATGGCAGCGCCGATGCCACCGAAACCCGCACCTACGATGACGACGTCGAGAGTGTCCATGTCCATGTCCGTACTAGGCGTACTTTCGCGGCGGCTGACCCACTGGCACTCCGGCTGCCCCCACGGCGAATTCGATCAGTTGGCATTTTAGTAAAAACGTCGCCGCGCCGCCCGTCATGGCATGGGCACGGCATGTCGGGCTCGGTCGCGATCCCGAATCAGACGCAGCTGCGCTACTTCTCCAGCGTGAACTGGTTGACGTCGATATATCCGATCCGGAACGCGTTCGCGCAGCCCGTCAGGTACTTCATGTAGCGCTCGTAGACCTCTTCGGATTGGATCGCGATGGCCTCGTCCTTGTTTGCCTCGAGGGCCGCGGCCCACAGGTCCAGGGTCCTGGCGTAATGCGGCTGCAGCGACTGGCGCCGAGTCAGCCGGAAGCCGACCGCCGCCGAGCGCTGGCCGACCATCTCGATCGACGGCAGCCGCCCGCCCGGGAAGATCTCGGTGACGATGAACTTGATGAACCGTGCCATGTCGAACGTGAGCGGGATGCCGCGCTGGATGCACTGCGTCCCTGTCAGCCCGGTGATCGTGTGCAGCAACATCACGCCGTCGGCCGGCAGCACGTGAGAGGCCATCGTGAAGAAGTCGTCGTAGCGATCGTGGCCGAAATGCTCGAAGGCGCCGATCGACACGATCCGGTCGACGGGCTGGTCGAACTGCTCCCAGCCATTCAGCAGAACCTGCTTGCTGCGCGGGCTGTCCACCTCGTCGAACGACTTCTGCACGTGCGCGGCCTGATTCTTCGACAACGTCAGGCCCACGACGTTCACGTCGTACTTCTCGATGGCGCGCCGCATGGTGGCGCCCCAGCCGCAGCCGACGTCGAGCAGCGTCATGCCGGGCTGCAGGCCCAGCTTGCCCAGCGCGAGGTCGATCTTGGCGAGCTGCGCCTCTTCCAGCGTCATGTCGTCGCGCTCGAAATACGCGCAACTGTAGGTCTGGGTCGGATCGAGGAAGAGCCGGAAGAACTCGTCGGAGAGGTCGTAGTGCGCCTGCACGTCGGCGAAGTGGGGCGTCAGCTTCTTGGCCACGGGCGATACTGCCTTCCTCGCCGCATCACCGCGCCGCGACCGCGGCTCGCGGTCCGGGACACGGTGATTACTTCGTCAGGGTGAATTGTGCGACGTCGGACAGGCCCTTGCGGAACAGGCCCGCGCAGCCGATCAAGTAACGCATGTAGCGGTCGTAGACCTCTTCGGACTGGATTTCAATAGCGCGGTCGCGATTGGCCTCCAGATTGGCCGCCCAGGTGTCCAGCGTCCGCGGGTAATGCGACTGGAGCGATTGAACGTTCTCGATCGAGAACCCGCTGGCCTGTGAATAATCCCGGATATCGGGCTCGCCACACATCCCGCCGCCGGGGAAGATTTCCTTCGCAAGGAACTGAAAGAACCGCAGATCGCTCATGGTCACCGTGATGCCGTGCTCGCGCCAGTACGTCTGCGGTTGGGTGAATATGGAGTGCAGCAACATCCGGCCGTCGTCGGGAAGGATCTCGTAGGCGCGGTCGAAGAACACGGGATAGCGTTCCTTTTTGAACGCGTCGAAGGCCTCGAAGCTGACGATGCGGTCGACCTTCTCGTCGAATTCCTCCCAGCCCTGCAGCCGTGCCTCAGCGCGGCGGTTCGTGGGAACCTTGGCCAGCCTGGCTTTGCTGAGCTCATAGTGATTGCGGCTGAGCGTGATACCGATGACGTTGACGTCATACTTCTGCAGCGCCCGAACCACCGCGCCGCCCCACCCGCATCCGACGTCGAGCAGCGTCATCCCGGGCTCGAGATTCAGCTTCTGGAAGGCCAGATCCAATTTGGCGAGCTGCGCCTCTTCCAGCGTCATGTCGTCGCGCTCGAAGTACGCGCAGGTGTAGACCATGTTGGGGTCCAAGAAGAGCGCAAAGAACTCGTCTGAGATGTCGTAGGTCGCCTGCGACTCTTCGAAATACGGTCTCAACTCGGCCACCACAAGATCCTCCCAGAAATAACGCTACAACCCCGTCAGACCCCGCGGGAAATGTGCGACTTGATTGCTGATGCCAAAGCCGTCCGCTCGACTCTGGTCAGCCGGCTGCGGCGAAATTGCCTGTCAATACGCCGACCACCCGGTCCCAAACCTGCTCTGGCAGATCATGACCCATCCCGTCGAATAACACCAATCGTGCGCCGTCGATTGCGCGCGCGATCGCGCGGCCCCCGAACGGACGCATCAGCTTGTCCGCGCGGCCGTGGATCACGACCGTCGGCGCGGCGATGCGCCGGTCGTGGTGCGTCAGGCTGCCGCTGGCCAGGATCGCGGCGAACTGGCGGGCGATGCCCTGCGGGTAGTAGTTGCGGTCGTAGCCCTCGGCGGCCTCGGCGCGGACCTGCTCTTCGGGGATGCGGTAGCCCGGGCTGCCGATGATCCGGCTGACCCGCACCGCGTTGTCCAGGATGACGTCGCGCGGCGAGTCCGGTGGCGGACCGATCAGCAGCGATAGCAACGCACGGGGAGCCGGCGGCGGCAGGAGGGCCGAATTGTTGCTCGAGAAAAGGATTCCCAGCGATTTGGTGCGCTCGATGAACTGCCCGGCAAAGGCCTGCGCGATCATGCCGCCCATCGACGCCCCGACGATGTGGGCGGCCTCGATGTTGAGGTGATCCAGCACGGCCGCGGCGTCGCCGGCCATGTCCTCGAGCGTGTAGGCGGCCCGGCTGGGCAGCCCGACGAAGGACCGGAGCAGCCGGATCACCAGCGGCTGCCCGGAGCTGCGGCGCTCGCTCTTGCTGGACAGCCCGATGTCCCGGTTGTCGAAACGGATCACGCGAAAGCCCTGGTTGACCAGCTTCTCGCAGAACTCGGTCCGCCACAGCAACAGCTGGGCGCCCAGCCCCATGATCAGCAGCACCGGCGGGTCGCCGGCGTCGCCCATGTCCTCGTAGTAGAGCTTCAGGTCGCCGGACCCGGATGTCGCGTAGCCGGTGCGGATCTGCACTAGGTCTCCAGGTCGGTGTCGTGCTCGCGGCTGACCTCGACCATGAAGTTCGCGAAGTAACCGGTCAATTGCGGGTCGGACATCATCTGCCACTTCGGCGCCAGCAGCTTCATGTACCGCTCTACGTAGAGGAACTGCTTGCCGATCAGCACCAGCTCTCGGGGCAGCTTCACGTCGTAGGCGTCGGCCAGCGTCGACAGCTGCCTGCCGAGGTCGGCGTACGACATATCGCCCAGCGTCGACATGGTCAGGGGGGTGGCGAAGCGCTCCAGGTCCTTGGCGGCCTCGGCCTCGGGCTTCACGGTGCCGACGGCGCCCATCAGGACGACGATCTTGCCTGCCGCGGCGTGGTCCTTCTTCACCAGCAGCGCGTAGACGAGTTCGCGCAGCAGCCAGCGGGTGCGCGGGTCGATGCGGCCCATGATCCCGAAGTCGAAGAACACAATGCGGCCCTGGTCGTCGACGTACAGGTTGCCCGCGTGCAGATCGCCGTGGAACAGCCCGTGCCGCAGCCCGCCCTCGAACAAGCTGAACAGCAGCGCCTTCACCAGTTCGGTGCCGTCGAACCCGGCCTTGCGGATGGCGGCGAGGTCGTCGATGCGGATGCCGTGCACCCGCTCCATCGTCAGCACCCGGTCGCTGGTGAAATCCCAGAACACCTGCGGCACCCGAATGTTCTTGCCGAGCGGTGACGGGTGCAGGTGCGTTACCCACGCCTCCATGGACTGCGCCTCGAGCCGGAAGTTCAGCTCCTCGGCCAGGTTGCCGGAGAAGTCGGCGACCACGTCTTGCGCCGACAGCCGGCGGCCCAGCTTGGCCAGCTCGACGGCCTGGGCGAACCGCTTCAGGATCTGCAGGTCCGCGGCGACCCGGCGGCGGATGCCCGGGCGCTGGATCTTGACGACGACGTCCTCGCCGGTGTGCAGGGTGGCGTAGTGCACCTGCGCGATGGACGCCGAGGCGAACGGCTCTTCGTCCCACTTGGCGAACAGCTCGGACGGCTCACCGCCGAGCTCCTCGGCCAACAGCTTGTGCACCTCGTTGGAGTCGGCGGGGGGCACCCGGTCGAGCAGGCCGCGGAACTCACGCGACAGCGACTCGCCGAACGCGCCGGGACTGGACGCGATGATCTGCCCGAACTTGACGTACGTCGGCCCCAGCTCGGCAAACGTCTGCGGGAGCTGCTTGATGACCTTTTGGTTCAGCGGGCCCTTGCCCGGCAGTTTGGCGACGACGCGAGCGGCCGTACGGGTTACCTGCCAACCAGTCACGGCCATGCGGGCCGCTTCGACCGGCAACGGGACCCGGTCGAGCTTGGCTACCTCGCGGTGCTTGGTAGAACTCATCCCAGCAGTCTGCCAAACCCGCGGTGCCAACTCCCAATTCCTGTGAGCCCGCTCGCAGGCTCTTTATCCGCCTTCCTGCGATTTCATGCCTTTTTCCATGGGGTGACCCAGCCTTCGATGTCCCAGCCCTCCAGCCCGGCGAGCAGGTCGTACATCGTCGCTCCGTCGATGGTTTCCCGGACGATGTCCGCGTGCCCCGCGTGGCGGGCCAACTCGTTGATGACGTGCAGGATCACCCAGCGCACCGACCAGGCGTCCAGGTCTTTGGGGAACCACGGAACGTCGTGCGGGACGGGCACCGCCGCGTCGAGGTCGACGGTCTCCACCAGCCGCAGCGACTCCGCGTTCTGTTCCGCGAAATCCCGCAGCAGCCCGTCCAGCGTCTCGTCGGGCCGCATTATGTGCTGGTCCGCAAACGCGCCGGCGTCGAACGGCCGGGGATCTTTGGGCGCCGGGTCCGGCGCGGCCGCGACCCGGCTCATCCAGCTGTGCTGCATGCGGGTGACGTGCTTGACGAGCCCGCCGATCGACAGCGCGCTGGCCGACGGGGAGGACCGGGCCTGCTCGTCGGTGAGGCCGTACGACACGGCGAAGTAGGCGCTCTGGTGAAAGGCCAGGTACTCGCGCAGGGCGCTGCGCTCGTCGGCCACGGGCGGTGCGAGTGCGGGCATGGGGAAATCGTAGGACCGGGGTCTGACATCCGACCTCGGTCCACGTCGTCGCTAGGGCCGTAGCTCGTGCAGCACACAGAACCGGACCGGGTAGCGCTTGCCCTTGACCTTCACCCAGCCGCCGCTGCTCACCCGGGCGGCAGCACCGAGCGTCGCCGAGGTGGTGGGGCCCAGCACCACTTGGCCTGGCTGAGCCACACTTTGTAGTCGCGAGGCCAGGTTTGTGGTGTCCCCGATTGCGGTGAAGTGGCGCATTTCCGCGGCACCGATGTTGCCCACCAGCGCGGGCCCCGTGTTGATGCCGACCCGGAAGCGCGGCCAGTCAGGGTGTCCGGCGGCGGCTTCTTCGGCCGCGACGTGCAGCGCGAGCCCGGCGCGCGCGGCCCGCAATGCGTGATCGGGCTGGTGCACGGGAGCACCCCAGATCGCCATCACCGCGTCGCCCAGAAACTGCGTGACGGTGCCGCCCGTCTCCAGGATGACCGGGACGGTCGCGCCGTAGTAGGTGTTGAGCATGGTGACCACGCGGTCCGGAGAGGTGGTTTCCGCAAACGCGGTGAAGCCATGCAGGTCGGCTATCAACACGGTCACATCGGTAATCGCGCCCCCCAGCCCCGCCTGGTCCGGGTCGGCGAGCAGCGTCGTGGCCACCGCGGGCGACATGTAGCTGCGGAAGAGGCCGTCCAGGTTTTGGTAAAGCCGGGCGTTCTCTAACGCGATCGAGGACTGAGTGGCGAAAGAGCGCAGCAGCGCGACGTCGGCATCGGCGAAGGCGCCGCCCCGCCTTCGAGCCTCGATCACGCCCGTGACCTGGCCCTTGACTATCAGGGGCAGATCGAGGGCACCGTCCTCGTTCGGTCGTCTGGCGTCCGCGGGTCCCTCGTGCGCGCAGGCCGCTCCATTCGAGAAGCTGAGCTCACCGGCGCGCACGAGGCCAAGTCGAAATTCGTCGCCGGGAAAGGCGTCGCCGATGGCCGCCATCACCCGTCTGAGTAAGACGTCCTCGTCCTGGATGACGCTGGACTCCCCGCCGACCGCGACCAACGTGCCAAGCTTGCGGACTTGCTCCCGCTCCGCGCCGAGCGCCTCGGCGCCGCGTTTGAGGACGGCCACCTGCTGGTCGGACAGTTCGAACTGGTCGGCGAGCCGGGCCGCGACGGCGTCCGGCTGCACCTGCTCACCACGCTCGCGGCGCTCCAGCACGTCGACCATCGCCTCTAACGCCGCGGAGTAATCGCGGCGCAATTCGGCGATGGTCTGTTGGGTGGCAAGCGAATCGAACAGCCCCCTCGTCGTGCCTTCGCGATTGAATTGGATCCGTGCGCTGTAGGCGATGAAACAGAAGGCCAGCGTCATCAGCACGTGCCACAGCCACCAGGAGGCATGCCAGCTCATGCCCAACGCGAGCGCCACCGACGCCTCGCCCAGCAGCACGAAAGCCGTCAGGACCGACATCACCACCACGGCGCGACGCCGCCGATAGATCGGAAGGTAGGCGAGTGCTGCCGCGCCGAACAACGCGCCGCTGACCAGGGCGGTGACCTGCTCGGCGTGTTCGAGCCGGTCCTGATCCGGGAGCCGGTCCAGCACGCCGCACAGGATCGCGACTCCGCAGGCCGCCATCAGCGCGCCGACCAGGACCAACAACGGCCGGCGCACCGACCAGAGAAAGGCATTTCGGGCCGGGCTGAAGGTGATCGAAGAGGTCAGCGCCACCACCCCGGCCAGCATCAACCCAATGCGCGTCGGCAGCATGAATTCCGCGTCGGAGGTGTCCATCAAAACCCCGGGGGTGATCAGGGCGTGCAGCCCGAAAAACCCGGCGGTCGTGATGAACACGAGCGACACCAGCCAGAGGCGGGCATCGTCGCGGGCGCGAGCCGCCCGGGCTATCAGCGCGCCCAACACCACGCTCACGACCGCCGCGGACAGCACCAAAACGAAATGCGCGGCCCTGTCGTCCCACGCCAGGTCGACTTCGGGCTGGGCCAGAAGCAGCCACAACGCCAGCATTGGTAGCGCCATGTGCATCAGCCAGTTCACCGTGCGCAGCGCAGACCCGCGACGCAAGGCGCCGCCGCGCGTCCGCGGCAAGTGATGCAAGAAGCCCGACAGCCAGCCCGCGACATGCATGACGATGCGATACCCCCTTGTGCAACCGATGTGCGCGCCGCCTCACAGAGGAAGCACGCCTTGTCAAACGTCACGCCGCGCCGGGCCATTCATGTGACGGTCGTCACCCTGGCGAGCGTCCTCGCCGTAAAGTGCGGGCATGCAGCTGGTTTCGGCGCAGTCGACCGAACTGTTCGTTGGGCCGCCCGAAGCACCGCTGCAGCTGGTGCGGGTCGCCGTCGCCGGGATCACCCGGCGCACGCCGGTGCGCATCGAGGGCGACGGCCTGGCCGGGGAGGCGGTCGCCAAGGCCCGCAGCAAGGTCGTCGAGGTTCCAGTCGCGGTAGACCAACCGGTGCCCGGTGAGCGCCGCAAAGCCCGGGCGGTCGCGGGCGACGCCAGCGTGTCGTTCGCGTTCACGGTGGCCGAGCCCGGGTGGACGATGTTCATGGTCAGCCACTTCCACTACGACCCGGTGTGGTGGAACACCCAGGGCGAATACACCAGCGTGTGGCAAGAGGTCCCCGAGGGGCGCGCCCGGCAGAAGAACGCCTTCGCGTTGGTGCACGCGCATCTGGAGATGGCCCGCCGCGAGCCGGAATACAAGTTCGTGCTGGCCGAAGTGGACTACCTCAAGCCCTACTGGGACACCCACCCCGAGGACCGCGCCGACCTTCGCCGCTTCATCACCGAGGGCCGGGTGGAGATCATGGGCGGAACCTACAACGAGCCCAATACCAACCTCACCAGCCCGGAGACGACGATCCGAAACCTGGTGCACGGCATAGGGTTTCAGCGCGACGTGTTGGGCGCGCACCCGGCGACCGCCTGGCTGCTCGACGTGTTCGGCCATGACCCGCAGTTCCCGGGGATGGCCGCCGATGCGGGGCTGACGTCGAGTTCGTGGGCGCGCGGGCCGCATCACCAGTGGGGGCCGACGCACGGTGGCTCTGAAGCCGGCGGCGACATCGAGCGCATGCAGTTCTGCAGCGAGTTCGAGTGGATATCCCCGTCCGGTCGCGGGCTGCTCACCCACTACATGCCCGCGCACTATTCGGCGGGCTGGTGGATGGATTCCTCGACCCTCCTGAGCGACGCCGAGGACGCCACCTACCAGCTGTTCGAGCAGCTGAGGAAGGTCGCGTTGACCCGCAACGTGCTGCTGCCGGTGGGCACCGACTACACCCCGCCCAACAAGTGGGTCACCGAGATCCACCGCGACTGGGCCAAGCGCTACACCTGGCCGCGATTCGTGTGCGCGCTGCCGAGCGAGTTCTTCGCGGCCGTGCGCGCCGAGCTCAACGAGCGCGGGTGGGAGCCGTCGCCGCAGACCCGCGACATGAACCCGATCTACACCGGCAAGGACGTGTCCTACATCGACACCAAGCAGGCCAACCGGGCCGCCGAGAACGCCGTCCTGGATGCCGAGCGCTTCGCGGTGTTCGCGGGGCCGGCCGGTGGGGCCGACTACCCGCAGGCCGCCCTGGCCAAGGCGTGGGTGCAGCTGGCCTACGGCGCCCACCACGACGCCATCACCGGCTCGGAGTCCGACCAGGTCTACCTCGACCTGCTGACCGGCTGGCGCGACGCGTGGGAGCTGGGCCGGGCCGTCCGCGACAACTCGCTGGCGCTGCTGTCGGGTGTTATCGACGGGGACGTCGTCGTCTGGAACCCGCTGACGCAGCGGCGCGCCGACGTCGTCACCGCGCGCCTCGATCCGCCCCTGGCGGCCGGGGTACGCGTGCTCGACGCCGACGGCGCCGAGCTGCCCGCACACGTCGAGCACGACGGGCGGTCGGTCACCTGGCTGGCCGCCGACGTGCCGTCGCTGGGCTGGCGCGCCTATCGGCTGGTCCCGGCGGAGGAGCCGACTGGCTGGGCGGAGGTGCCGGGGTCCGAGATCGCCAACGAGCACTATCGGCTGGTCCCGGCGGAGGAGCCGACTGGCTGGGCGGAGGTGCCGGGGTCCGAGATCGCCAACGAGCACTATCGGCTGGCGGTCGACGAGGCCCGCGGCGGGGGAGTCGTGTCCCTGATCCAGGACGGTCGCCGGCTGATCGCGGCCGGACGGGTCGGCAACGAGCTCGCGGTCTACGAGGAATATCCGACGCACCCCGTCGAGAGCGAGGGCCCATGGCACCTGCTACCCAAGGGGCCGGTGGTGTGCTCGTCGGAGTCGCCCGCGCAGGTGCGGGCCTACCGCGGCCCGCTCGGGCAGCGGCTGGTCGTGCGCGGCCGGATCGGCACGCTGCTGCTCTACACCCAGACGCTGACCCTGTGGAACGGCGTGGCGCGGGTGGACTGCCGCACCACCATCGACGAGTTCACCGGCGAGGACCGCCTGGTGCGACTGCGCTGGCCGTGCCCGGTGCCGGGCGCCATGCCGGTCAGCGAGGTGGGGGACGCGGTCGTCGGGCGGGGTTTCGCGTTGCTGCACAAGCCTTCTGGCGGGACCGAATCGGTGGACACCGCGGCGCACCTGTGGACGTTGGACAACCCGGCCTACGGCTGGTTCGGCCTGTCGGCGACGGCCCGTGTCCGGGTCGGCGGCGCGGTGCGGGCGCTGTCGGTCGCCGAGGTGGTGTCGCCGGCCGAGGCGATGGCCGGGTCGCTGGCGCGCGGGTTGATGGTCGCCCTGGTCCGCGCCGGCGTGACGGCCACCTGCAGCGGCGCCGACAAGCCCCGCTACGGCAACCTCGACGTCGACTCCAACCTGCCCGACGTGCGGATCGTGCTGGGCGGGCCGGCCCGCAACGCCTTCGCCAAAAAGGTGCTCGACGACGCGGAGGCGTACGGCGAAGAGCTCGACCGGCAGCTCGCGGACAGCGGCCGGGCCAGGGTGTGGGTCCCCGCGGCGGCCCCGCTGGCGACGGTGTGGCTGCCCGGCGCCGACCTGACCGGGCCGCGGACCCTGCCGGTGCTGATCATCGACGGCTCCGACGATGACAACCTGGCCGCCGAGATCGCCGCGGTGGCAGCCGATCTCGAGGACGCCGAGATCGCCGTCAGCCAACAGGTCCAGCAAGCGGAGGCCGAACCGTTCGAAGCCAGGACGGTGGCGCTGCTCAACCGCGGCGTGCCGAGCTTCGCCGTCGACTCCGAGGGCACCCTGCACACCGCGCTGATGCGGTCCTGTACGGGCTGGCCGTCGGGCACCTGGATCGACGAGCCGCGCCGTACCGCGCCCGACGGCTCCAACTTTCAGCTCCAGCACTGGACACATCATTTCGACTACGCGCTGGTGTGCGGCGACGGAGACTGGCGGCATGCCGACATCCCCACCCGCAGCGCGCAGTTCTCCCACCCGCTGGTGGCCGTGCGCCCGCGACAACCCCGGGGTGGTCTCGGGCCGACGGGCTCGCTGTTGCGCGTCGAGCCCGCCGGCTCGGTGCAGCTGGGCGCGCTCAAGGTGACGGGCAATCCGCTGACGGCGGGCAGCGCCCGGCCGGTCGACGCCCGCGAGGTGACCCTGCGGCTGGTGGAGACGACCGGCTCGGCCGCACGCGTCTCGATCGCCTCCGAGCTCGGCGAGATCAGCCCGCTGGGGCCTGCCGACCTGCTGGAAGTTCGGTCGAAGTCGGCGTCCGACGGCGGACCGATCGAACTGCACGGGTATCAGATCGCCACCGTGCTGGCCCGGCTCGAGCTGCCCGCGCTGACCGACCACGCCGCCGCGCTGGGTCCCGACGCCGAGAGCGCCCAGCCGCTCTACGCGCGGTACTGGCTGCACAACCGGGGCCCCGCGCCGCTGGGCGGGTTGCCGGCCGTCGCGCACCTGCACCCGCAGTCGCTGGCCGCCGAACCGGGCGGCGAGGTGGTGTTGCGCCTGACCGCCGCCAGCGACTGCACGGACGCCACGCTGCACGGGAGCGTGACGCTGAGGTGTCCCGACGACTGGCGCGCCACCCCGGCCGAGCTGCCGTTCACGCTGCGCGCCGGCGCGCATCAGGAGGCCGACGTGGTGCTGGCGGTGCCGGCGGACACGCCGCCGGGGCGGTACCCGGTGCGGGCGCAGCTGCGCGTCACCGGCGACGCCGTCGCACCCGCCTGGCACCAGGTGGTCGAGGACGTCGCCGTCGTCGACGTCGGCGCGGGGCACCAGGGGGAGCTGGTCTACCTCGTCGACGAGCCCGTCGACGTCGACCTCGCGGCCGGCGAGACGGCCCGCCTCATGGTCACGGTAGGCACGCGCGCCGCGGCGGAGTTGTCGCTCGAGGCGCACCTGATCAGCCCCTGGGGTACCTGGGAGTGGATCGGCCCGGCCGCGCTCGGGGCGGTCGTGCCGGCCGGCGGCACCGTCGAGCTCGGCTTCGACGTGACCCCACCGGCGTGGCTGGAGCCCGGACAGTGGTGGGCGCTGGTTCGCATCGGCTGCGCCGGGCGCCTGCTGTATTCGCCTGCGGTGCGGGTGATCGTCCGATGAGCTTCGAGCTGGTCGCCACCGTCGCCGGCAGCCCGGTGGCGGTCGCGGAAGTGGACGCGGCCGAGGCGCGGCTGCGCCGCGGTGCGCGCGCCGCCGCGCTGCCTACCGTTGACACCAGCGAGGGCCGCCAGCTGCGGCGCTGGCTCACTCAACTGATCGTGACCGAACGCGTGGTGGCCGCCGAGGCCGCCGCGCGCGGGCTCACCGCTGCCGGGGCGCCGGCCGAGGACGAGGTGCTGCCCGACGTCACGGCCCGGCTCGAAATCGGCAGCGTGGCCGCGGCCGCCTTGGCGGACCCGCGGGCGCGGGCGCTGTTCGCCGCCGTCACCGCGGGCGTGGATGTAGGCGACGACGAGGTAGCGGGCTATCACGCCCGCAACCCGCTCCGGTTCGCCGAGCAGCGTCCCGGGCCGCACGGCTGGCGCATCGCGCAGCCCACCGCCCCGCCCCTGCGGCAGGTGCGGTCGCAGGTAGTCGAGCACCTGCGCGCCGCCGCGCGGCGGCGGGCCTTCCGAGTGTGGCTGGACGCGCGGCGGGCCGCGCTGGTGCAGCTCGCCCCCGGCTACGAGCATCCCGGCGATCCCCGCCAACCCGACAACGTCCACCGGCACTGATCGCCGTGCTGACCCTCTGCCTGGATATCGGCGGCACCAAGGTCGCCGCCGGTCTGGCCGACGCCCGCGGGGCACTCGTGCACACCGCCACCTGCCCCACGCCGCCCGGCGGTTCCGCCGAGCAGGTCTGGGCGGCCGTCGCGGCGATGATCGCCGGCGCGCTGCGCGAAGCCGGCGGGGCGGTCCGCGCGGTCGGCATCGCCTGCTCGGGCCCCATCGACCTGAACAGCGGGACCGTCAACCCGATCAACATCCCGGGCTGGGACGGCTTCCCGTTGGCCGACCGGGTCGCCGCCGCGGTGCCCGGCGTCCCCGTGCGGCTCGGCGGCGACGGCGTGTGCATGGCCCTGGGCGAGCACTGGCGCGGCGCCGGGCGCGGCGCCGGCTTCCTGCTGGGCATGGTGGTGTCCACCGGGGTGGGCGGCGGGCTGGTGCTCAACGGGGCGCCGTATGCCGGGCGTACCGGCAACGCGGGACACGTCGGTCACGTGGTGGTCGAACAGGACGGCGAGCGGTGCTCGTGCGGCGGGCGGGGCTGCGTCGAAACCGTGGCCGCGGGTCCCTGGCTGGTGCGCTGGGCGCGGGCCAACGGCTGGTCCGCGCCGCCCGACGCCGACGCCCATGCGCTGGCCGACGCCGCGGCGAGCGGCGATGCCGTCGCCCTGCGGGCGTTTCACCGGGGCGCGCGTGCGCTCGCGGCGATGATCGCCTCGGTAGGGGCGGCGTGCGACCTGGACCTCGTCGTCATCGGGGGAGGCGTCGCCCAGTCCGGCGGCCTGCTGTTCGACCCGCTGCGCGCCGCGCTGGCCGACTATGCCCGGCTGGACTTCCTGACCGCCCTGCGTGTGGTGCCCGCCGAGCTGGGCGGTCAGGCCGGCCTGGTCGGCGCGGCCAGGCTCGCCGGCGTCTAGCCCGCGGCGCTGAATCCGTTGCGCCGCATGTGCTTTCGTCCCCAGTCGCAGAGGGTTTGCAGCACCGGCGTCAGCGTCATGCCGTATTTCGAGATCGAATAGTGCACGCAGGGCGGCACCGTCCTGGCGTCGTGGCGCTCGATGATGCCGGCGTCGACCAGTTCGTGGAGATGCCGGATGAGCATCCGTTCGGTGATGCCGGGAATGCTGCGGCGCAGTTCGGCCGTGCGCATCGGCCCGTCGCAAAGCCGCCATAGGATCGTGCCCTTCCAGCGGCCGTCGATCACCGACAGCGCGGCGTCGATCGGGCAGTCGCTCAGTTCCTTTTTCGATACCGCCACCGCAGCTCCCGGCCTCGCGCAGTGCTGACTAATTTGTCAGTACCTTGATATTTGTCAGCTTAACAGCCAGGATCGATGTCATGAACGACAACCTGGATGCGCTTGCCGTCCTGATCACCGGCCCGATGGTGGGCGTCGAGTTGGCGGTCGCGGTGTTCTTCACTCCGCTCATCGCCAGGCTGCCCGACGACGCCTTCCGTGCGGCGCGCGGCCGTGCCGCACGGGTGCTGGGTGCGGTGATGCCGTTCTGGTACGTCGGCTCCCTGCTCCTGCTGGCCGTCGCCACGGTGCGGGCCGGCGGCGGGATCCGCGGCTGGCTGTGCGGCGGCGCGGCGGGGCTGCTGGCCGCGGTGGTGCTGCTGACGGTGACGATGCTGGTGCCCATCAACACCCGCATCGCGAAGTGGCCGGCCACCGGCGAGGTGTCCCGCGAGCTCGCGGCGCGGTGGGACCGGCTGCATCAGGTGCGCGTCGTCGCCCTGCTGGTGCTCTTCGCGATGCTGGCGTTCGCCGTCACCTGAGATCGGTCGTTTTGGCCGACCGCGGGTCTGCACGCTATTCTGGTCGGCGATCCACCGAAGACCGTCGGTCACCGAGCAATCGGTTGAAGGTCCGGGAGCATCCCGGCGGCCCACGCAGGAGGACGAGGCATGACCGCCGGCGCGCGCGCCGGTGCATCTCAACGCCCCGGCCGATTCCTGCGCCGGGGCGTTCGTCGTTTCTCGGTGATCACAGAGCACAGCACACTGGAGCACAGAGCGCTGGAGACTTTCCACCGAGGAGGTATGCATGGCCAAGGCTGACAAGGCCACCGCCGTTGCTGAGATCACAGAGCAGTTCACGGGGTCGACGGCGACCCTGATCACCGAATACCGCGGGTTGACGGTCGCCGCGCTCGCCGAGCTACGGCGGTCGCTGTCGGGTTCGGCTACCTACACGGTCGCCAAGAACACGCTGATCAAGCGGGCCGCGTCGGAAGCCGGGGTCCAGGGGCTCGACGAGCTGTTCGCCGGCCCGACGGCCATCGCGTTCGTCAGCGGCGAGCCCGTCGACGCCGCCAAGGCCCTCAAGACCTTCGCCAAGGAGAACGCGGCGCTGGTCATCAAGGGCGGCTACATGGACGGCCAGCCGTTGACCGTCGCCGAGGTCGAGCGCATCGCCGACCTGGAGTCGCGCGAGGTGCTGCTGGCCAAGCTGGCCGGCGCGATGAAGGGCAACCTGGCGAAGGCGGCCGGGCTGTTCAACGCTCCTGCCTCGCAGATGGCTCGCCTGCTGGCCGCGCTGCAGGAGAAGAAGCCCGCCGAGGCCGCACCCGCTGCCGAAGCGCCCGCCGCCGAGGCCGCACCCGCTGCCGAAGCACCCGCCGAAGAGGCACCGGCCGCGGAGGCACCTGCCGCCGAAGAGCCGGCTGCAGAGGCACCCGCGGAAACCACCGAAGCACCGGCTGACGCCGAATAAAACCAACCCGCAACCCAAGACATCCAGGGAAACTAGGAAGGACCCACAACCATGGCAAAGATATCCACTGACGACCTGCTCGACGTGTTCAAGGAAATGACCCTGTTGGAGCTGTCGGACTTCGTCAAGAAGTTCGAGGACACCTTCGAGGTCACCGCGGCCGCCCCCGTCGCCGTCGCCGCTGCCGGTGCCCCGGCCGCCGGTGGCGCCGCCGCCGAGGCCGCCGAGGAGCAGTCGGAATTCGACGTCATCCTCGAGGCCGCCGGCGACAAGAAGATCGGCGTCATCAAGGTCGTCCGCGAGATCGTTTCGGGCCTGGGCCTCAAGGAAGCCAAGGACCTGGTCGACGGCGCCCCCAAGCCGCTGCTGGAGAAGGTCGCCAAGGAGGCCGCCGAGGAAGCCAAGGGCAAGCTCGAGGCCGCCGGCGCCACGGTCACCGTCAAGTAGTTCCGTTTCGCGCAAAACCCCCGGGACCGTGGTCCCGGGGGTTTTGTGTATTCAGCCCGCGATCGCCGTCTGCACCGACCGTGCCACCCGTTCGGCTGAATCACCCAGGGCGACAAACAGATTCGTAGTCATCGCGCCGAGCACCGGCGCGAGCGCCGCGCCGTCGTCGCCGTAGAAGCCAGCGAGTTCGAGCATCACAAAACCGTGCATCAGCGCCCAGAATTGGGCCGCGGTGGCCACCACGGCCGCATCGTCGTCGGCGGCGCCCACGGTGATCCGGCCGGCCACCATGCACCGATGCATCCCGCGCACCACGTGCGCGAAGCTCGGGATGTCCCGCTCGATCTCGGCGACCGTCAGGTGCAGCATGTTGCCCGCCGGAGCGTTGATGCCGTGGGCGCTGGTGCTGCCGAACATCAGCCGATACATGTGCGGGCGCTCGATGGCGTAGCCCCGATAGGCCATACCGGTCGCCATCAAGTCGGCCACCGGGTCGTCTGTCGGGGGCACCGACAATGCGGCGTCGAACTGGCGCAGGCTCTCCTCGGCGACCGCGGCGATGAGCCCCTGCATGCCGCCGAAGTGGGTGTAGAGCGCCATCGTCGAAGTGCCCGCCGCACTCGCCACCTTGCGGGCCTGCAGGGCGTCGGGCCCCTGACCGTCGAGCAGGCCGACGGCGGCGTGCAGCATCTCCTCGCGAACGTCGCGCACGCCGGGCTGCATCTCCGAAGTCATCGTTGCCATCTTCTCATTGGGAGCGTACTGTCTCAATAACGCTGAAATAACAATGTTATAGGAGCTCAGCCATGACGACCATCGAAACCGTCACGCCCGGCAATCCGTATCTCGAGGGTTTCTTGGCTCCGGTGCAGGCGGAGGTGACCGCGACCGATCTCAAGGTCACCGGCCACCTTCCCGAGCACCTGGACGGGCGCTACCTGCGCAACGGCCCCAACCCCGCCGCCGAGGTCGATCCGGCCACCTATCACTGGTTCACCGGCGACGGCATGGTGCACGGGGTGTCGCTGCGCGACGGGCAGGCGTGCTGGTACCGCAACCGCTGGGTCCGCAGCCCTGCGGTGTGCCGCACGCTCGGCGAGCCGGAGCCCGGGCGCATCGACCCGCGGACCGGGATGCTGGGCCTGGGCGCCAACACCAACGTGTTGACCCACGCCGGGCGGACCCTGGCGCTTGTCGAAGGCGGCGTCGCCAACTACGAACTCACCGACGAGCTGGGCACCGTCGGCACCTGCGATTTCGACGGCACCCTGGCCGGCGGCTACACCGCCCATCCGCACCGGGATCCGCGAAGCGGCGAACTCCATGCGGTGTCCTATTCGTTCGCGCGCGGGCGCACCGTGCAGTACTCGGTGATCGGCGCGGACGGGCACGCCCGCAAAACGGTGGACATCGCCGTGAGCGGATCGCCGATGATGCACGACTTCTCACTGACCGACAAGTACGTCGTGATCTACGACCTGCCGGTGACGTTCGACCCGGTTCAGGTGCTGCCCGTGTCGATGCCACGCTGGCTGCAACTGCCGGCCCGGCTCGTCGTCGAGTCGCTGCTCGGGCGGGTCCGGATCCCGAGCCCGATCGCGGCGCGGGCCAACAGCGGCCGGCGGCGCGCAGCGGGCATGCCGTACGCGTGGGATCCCCGCTACCCGGCGCGCATCGGGGTGATGCCGCGCGACGGGGGCAATGACGACATGCGCTGGTTCGATATCGAACCCTGCTACGTCTACCACCCGCTCAACGCCTACTCGGAGCTACGCGACGGGGTCGAGTTCTTGATCCTCGACGTGGTGCGCTACTCGCGGATGTTCGACCGCGACCGGCGCGGGCCCGGGGACGTCGCCCCGACGCTGGACCGCTGGACCCTCAACCTGGCCACCGGCAGCGTGCACACCGAATGCCGCGACGACCGTTCGCAGGAGTTCCCGCGGATCAACGAGTCGCTGCTGGGCGGCCGCCACCGGTTCGGCTACACCGTCGGCATCGGCGGGGGCTTCGTTGGCGCAGCTGGCTCGGAGGCGTCGTCGGCGCTGTACAAGCACGACTACGCGACCGGCTCGAGCGAGGTCGCCGCGCTGGACCCCGACCTGCTGCTCGGCGAGATGTGCTTCGTGCCCAACCCGGCGCGCGGCGGCGGACAGGCCGCCGAGGACGACGGGGTGCTGATGGGCTACGGCTATCACCGGGGCCGCGACGAAGGCCAATTGCTGTTGCTGGACGCGCAGACCCTCGAGTCGGCGGCGACCGTGCACCTGCCGCAGCGGGTTCCGATGGGCTTTCACGGCAACTGGGCGCCGACTTCCTGACCGCCGTCCACCGGTCGCTCGCGGGCCCATTACCCTGCTAGCCGGGGTGGGTCTCAGGTCAGCGAATTTTTAGCTCCGGTGCTGTGCAACCATGATGCGCGGTCCCGAGCGTGCGCTACAGTGACTCATGCCACACAAAGGGGCAGGTAGCAGGCACAAGCGTGGACGGAAGGATCTCCTATGGGCGTCGCTATCGAGGTCAACGGCCTGACGAAATCCTTCGGCTCCTCGAGGATTTGGGAAGACGTCACCCTCGACATCCCGCAAGGCGAGGTCAGCGTTTTGCTGGGCCCCTCGGGTACGGGCAAGTCGGTGTTCCTGAAGTCGTTGATCGGACTGCTGCGGCCCGAGCGCGGCTCGATCATCATCGACGGCACTGACATCCTCGAATGTTCGGCCAAGGAGCTCTACGAGATCCGGACGCTGTTCGGCGTGCTGTTCCAGGACGGCGCGCTGTTCGGTTCGATGAACCTCTACGACAACACCGCGTTCCCGCTTCGCGAGCACACCAAGAAGAAGGAAAGCGAGATCCGTGACATCGTCATGGAGAAGCTGGAAATGGTCGGCCTCGGCGGCGACGAGAAGAAGTTCCCCGGCGAGATCTCCGGTGGTATGCGCAAGCGTGCCGGCCTGGCCCGCGCCCTGGTCCTCGACCCGCAGATCATCCTCTGCGACGAGCCCGACTCCGGTCTGGATCCGGTCCGTACCGCCTACCTGAGCCAGCTGATCCTCGACATCAACGCCCAGATCGACGCCACCATCCTGATCGTGACGCACAACATCAGCGTCGCCCGCACCGTGCCTGACAACATCGGCATGTTGTTCCGCAAGCATCTGGTGATGTTCGGCCCGCGCGAGGTCCTGCTGACCAGCGACGAGCCGGTGGTGCGGCAGTTCCTCAATGGCCGTCGCATCGGGCCCATCGGCATGTCCGAGGAGAAGGACGAGGCCACCATGGCCGAAGAGCAGGCCATGGTCGACGCCGGCCACCACTCCGGGGGCACCGAGGAAGTCGAGGGTGTGCCCCCGCAGATCCTTGCGACACCGGGCATGCCGGAGCGTAAGGGCGTCGCGCGGCGCCAGGCGCGCGTGCGCGAGATGCTGCACACGCTGCCGAAAGAGGCGCAGGCCGCGATCCTCGACGACCTCGAGGGCACGCACAAGTTCCAGTCGCGCGAATTCAACGGCTAGCCGACCGACACCGCCTGACCACCCCGGTCGCCGCAAGGCTGCCGGGGTGGTTTTGCGCTGCGTGACTAGAAGCCGTGACCGGAGAATTTCGCGATAACTCCGTGTAACTCGCCGCCTGTTGCTCTTGACGACAGGGGGATGCACGGGTCAATCTGTTGGGCAGCATGTACCCACGGGAAAAGTCGAGACGCCAGCCAGCGCCGAACTTCCTGGGCAGCTAGTTAGTGGGCAGTTGAGGAATGCGCGCGCCTGCGCTATTGTTGGACGTTGCGCTGGCTACCTCCTGCCCACCTCACCCGCCGCTTGACACCGTGGTCTTAGCCTGAGCCTGTATTCGTGGCTCAGCTAATTAGTTGCGTGCGTGAGACATGGACAGATCGTTCGCCAGCTTGACCGACACAATTCGCGGCGAACAAGCCCGGTGGCCCCGGTTCTCGTGAGTCGCACGAGGTGCTGGAAGGACGCATCTTGGCAGATTTCCGCCAGACCAAGACGGATCACCCACAAAGTTCTGCTGACAACTCCGTACCGGGAGCACCTAACCGAGTTTCATTCGCGAAGCTACGCGAACCTCTTGAGGTTCCGGGGCTTCTCGATGTGCAAACCGACTCGTTTGAGTGGCTGATCGGCTCGCCGCGCTGGCGCGAGATCGCGACCGCACGCGGTGACGTCAGCCCGGTGGGTGGCCTCGAAGAGGTGCTCTACGAGCTGTCGCCGATCGAGGATTTCTCCGGCTCGATGTCGCTGTCGTTCTCCGATCCGCGTTTTGACGAGGTCAAGGCGCCGGTCGACGAGTGCAAAGACAAGGACATGACGTACGCGGCCCCGCTGTTCGTCACGGCCGAGTTCATCAACAACAACACCGGCGAGATCAAGAGCCAGACGGTGTTCATGGGTGACTTCCCGATGATGACCGAGAAGGGCACCTTCATCATCAACGGGACCGAGCGCGTGGTGGTCAGCCAGCTGGTCCGTTCGCCCGGTGTGTACTTCGACGAGAGCATCGACAAGTCGACCGAGAAGCTGCTGCACAGCGTCAAGGTGATCCCGAGCCGCGGCGCGTGGCTGGAGTTCGACGTCGACAAGCGCGACACCGTTGGTGTGCGCATCGACCGCAAGCGCCGTCAGCCGGTCACGGTGCTGCTCAAGGCGCTGGGCTGGACCAGCGAGCAGATCACCGAGCGGTTCGGTTTCTCCGAGATCATGATGTCGACCCTGGAGAAGGACAACACGGCCGGCCCCGATGAGGCGCTGCTGGACATCTACCGCAAGCTGCGCCCGGGCGAGCCGCCGACCAAGGAGTCCGCGCAGACCCTGCTGGAGAACCTGTTCTTCAAGGAGAAGCGCTACGACCTGGCCCGGGTGGGCCGCTACAAGGTCAACAAGAAGCTCGGCCTGAACGTGGGCCAGCCGATCACGTCGTCGACGCTGACCGAGGAAGACGTCGTCGCCACCATCGAGTACCTGGTGCGTCTGCACGAGGGCCAGGCCACGATGACCGTGCCCGGCGGCTCCGAGGTTCCGGTGGAGACCGACGACATCGACCACTTCGGCAACCGCCGGTTGCGCACGGTCGGTGAGTTGATCCAGAACCAGATCCGGGTCGGTATGTCACGGATGGAGCGCGTGGTCCGCGAGCGGATGACGACTCAGGACGTCGAGGCCATCACGCCGCAGACGCTGATCAACATCCGCCCGGTGGTCGCCGCCATCAAGGAGTTCTTCGGAACCAGCCAGCTGTCGCAGTTCATGGACCAGAACAACCCGCTGTCGGGTCTGACCCACAAGCGCCGCCTGTCGGCGCTGGGCCCGGGTGGTCTGTCCCGTGAGCGCGCCGGCCTCGAGGTCCGCGACGTGCACCCGTCCCACTACGGCCGGATGTGCCCGATCGAGACCCCGGAAGGCCCGAACATCGGCCTGATCGGCTCGCTGTCGGTGTACGCGCGGGTGAACCCGTTCGGGTTCATCGAGACGCCGTACCGCAAGGTGGTCGACGGTGTGGTCTCAGACGAGATCCACTACCTGACCGCCGACGAGGAGGACCGCCACGTCGTGGCGCAGGCCAACTCGCCGATCGACTCGGCCGGCCGGTTCGAAGAGGCACGCGTCCTGGTTCGCCGGAAGGCGGGCGAGGTCGAGTACGTGCCGTCGTCCGAGGTGGACTACATGGACGTGTCGCCGCGCCAGATGGTGTCGGTGGCCACGGCCATGATTCCGTTCCTCGAGCACGACGACGCCAACCGTGCCCTGATGGGTGCCAACATGCAGCGCCAGGCGGTTCCGCTGGTGCGCAGCGAGGCCCCGCTGGTCGGTACCGGTATGGAGCTGCGCGCCGCGATCGACGCCGGCGACGTGATCGTCGCCGACAAGGCCGGGGTGATCGAGGAGGTTTCCGCCGACTACATCACCGTGATGGCCGACGACGGCAGCCGGCACACCTACCGGATGCGCAAGTTCGCGCGGTCCAACCACGGCACCTGCGCCAACCAGTCGCCGATCGTCGACGCGGGCGACCGCGTCGAGGCCGGCCAGGTGCTCGCCGACGGCCCCTGCACCGAGAACGGTGAGATGGCCCTGGGCAAGAACCTGCTGGTGGCGGTCATGCCGTGGGAGGGACACAACTACGAGGACGCGATCATCCTGTCCAACCGCCTGGTTGAAGAGGACGTGCTCACCTCGATTCACATCGAGGAGCACGAGATCGATGCCCGCGACACCAAGCTGGGCGCCGAGGAGATAACCCGGGACATCCCGAACGTCTCCGATGAGGTGCTGGCCGATCTCGACGAGCGGGGCATCATCCGCATCGGCGCCGAGGTCCGCGACGGCGACATCCTGGTCGGCAAGGTCACCCCGAAGGGTGAAACCGAGCTGACCCCGGAGGAGCGGCTGCTGCGTGCGATCTTCGGTGAGAAGGCGCGCGAGGTCCGCGACACGTCGCTCAAGGTGCCGCACGGTGAGTCCGGCAAGGTGATCGGCATTCGGGTGTTCTCTCGCGAGGACGACGACGAGCTGCCGGCCGGTGTCAACGAACTGGTCCGCGTCTACGTGGCCCAGAAGCGCAAGATCTCCGACGGCGACAAGCTGGCCGGACGCCACGGCAACAAGGGCGTCATCGGCAAGATCCTGGCGGTCGAGGACATGCCGTTCATGCCGGACGGCACGCCGGTCGACATCATCCTGAACACGCACGGTGTGCCGCGACGTATGAACATCGGCCAGATCCTGGAGACTCACCTCGGGTGGGTTGCCAAGGCCGGCTGGAACATCGAGGGAACGCCCGACTGGGCGGCGAACCTGCCGGAGGACCTGCGGCACGCTCAGCCGGACCAGACGGTGTCGACCCCGGTGTTCGACGGCGCCAAGGAAGAGGAGCTGCAGGGTCTGCTGTCCTGCACGCTGCCCAACCGCGACGGCGACGTGATGGTGAACGCCGACGGCAAGTCGAGGCTGTTCGATGGCCGCAGCGGTGAGCCGTTCCCGTACCCGGTGACCGTTGGCTACATGTACATCATGAAGCTGCACCACCTGGTGGACGACAAGATCCACGCCCGCTCCACGGGTCCGTACTCGATGATCACGCAGCAGCCGCTGGGTGGTAAGGCGCAGTTCGGTGGCCAGCGGTTCGGTGAGATGGAGTGCTGGGCCATGCAGGCCTACGGCGCGGCTTACACGCTGCAGGAGCTGTTGACCATCAAGTCCGACGACACCGTCGGTCGGGTCAAGGTGTACGAGGCGATCGTCAAGGGCGAGAACATTCCCGAGCCGGGGATTCCCGAGTCGTTCAAGGTGTTGCTCAAGGAGCTGCAGTCGCTGTGCCTCAACGTTGAGGTGCTATCGAGCGACGGTGCGGCCATTGAGCTGCGCGAGGGCGAGGACGAAGACCTCGAGCGCGCCGCGGCGAACCTGGGAATCAACCTGTCCCGCAATGAATCTGCGTCCGTTGAGGACTTGGCTTAATAGTTACTAAACCCGCAAGGGGAAAGGGAGTTACGTGCTCGACGTCAACTTCTTCGATGAACTCCGTATCGGCTTGGCGACGGCGGAGGACATCAGGCAATGGTCTTACGGCGAGGTCAAGAAGCCGGAGACGATCAACTACCGCACGCTGAAGCCCGAGAAGGACGGCCTGTTCTGCGAGAAGATCTTCGGACCGACTCGCGACTGGGAGTGCTACTGCGGCAAGTACAAGCGCGTCCGCTTCAAGGGCATCATCTGTGAGCGCTGTGGCGTCGAGGTGACTCGCGCCAAGGTCCGCCGCGAGCGGATGGGGCACATCGAGTTGGCCGCGCCGGTCACGCACATCTGGTACTTCAAGGGTGTGCCGTCGCGGCTCGGGTACCTGCTCGACCTCGCGCCGAAGGATCTCGAGAAGATCATCTACTTCGCCGCGTACGTCATCACGGCGGTCGACGACGAGATGCGCCACAACGAGCTCTCGACGCTCGAGGCCGAAATGGTGGTGGAGCGCAAGGGTATTGAGGACCAGCGCGACGCCGACCTGGAAGCCCGCGCCCAGAAGCTGGAGGCCGACCTGGCCGAGCTCGAGGCCGAGGGAGCCAAAGCCGATGCGCGCCGCAAGGTTCGCGACGGCGGTGAGCGCGAGATGCGCCAGATGCGTGACCGTGCCCAGCGCGAGCTGGACCGGTTGGAGGAGATCTGGACCACCTTCACCAAGCTGTCTCCCAAGCAGCTGATCGTCGACGAGAACCTGTACCGCGAGCTCATCGACCGCTATGGCGAGTACTTCACCGGCGCGATGGGCGCGGAGTCGATCCAGAAGCTGATCGAGACCTTCGACATCGACGCCGAGGCCGAGATACTGCGTGACGTCATCAAGAACGGCAAGGGGCAGAAGAAGCTTCGTGCGCTGAAGCGTCTCAAAGTTGTTGCGGCGTTCCAGATGTCGGGGAACTCGCCGATGGGCATGGTGCTCGACGCCGTTCCGGTGATCCCGCCGGAGCTGCGCCCGATGGTGCAGCTCGACGGTGGCCGGTTCGCGACCTCCGACCTCAACGACCTGTACCGGCGCGTGATCAACCGCAACAACCGGCTAAAGAGGCTGATCGACCTCGGCGCCCCCGAGATCATCGTCAACAACGAGAAGCGGATGCTGCAGGAGTCCGTCGACGCGCTGTTCGACAACGGCCGTCGTGGGCGTCCGGTCACCGGGCCGGGCAACCGTCCGCTGAAGTCGCTGTCGGATCTGCTCAAGGGTAAGCAGGGCCGGTTCCGTCAGAACCTGCTCGGTAAGCGTGTCGACTACTCGGGCCGTTCGGTCATCGTGGTCGGCCCGCAGCTCAAGCTGCACCAGTGCGGTCTGCCCAAGCTGATGGCGCTGGAGCTGTTCAAGCCGTTCGTGATGAAGCGACTGGTCGACCTCAACCACGCGCAGAACATCAAGAGCGCCAAGCGCATGGTGGAGCGTCAGCGTCCGCAGGTGTGGGACGTGCTCGAAGAGGTCATCGCCGAGCACCCGGTGCTGCTGAACCGCGCGCCCACCCTGCACCGGCTAGGCATCCAGGCCTTCGAGCCAATGCTGGTGGAGGGCAAGGCCATTCAGCTGCACCCGCTGGTGTGTGAGGCGTTCAACGCCGACTTCGACGGTGACCAGATGGCAGTGCACCTGCCGCTGAGCGCCGAGGCGCAGGCCGAGGCCCGCATCCTGATGCTGTCTTCCAACAACATCCTGTCGCCCGCGTCGGGCCGGCCGCTGGCCATGCCGCGTCTGGACATGGTGACCGGGCTGTACTACCTGACCACCGAGATCGACGGCGCCGACGGTGAATACCAGCCGGCCGCCAAGGATCAACCGGAGGTTGGCGTGTACTCCTCGCCGGCCGAGGCGATCATGGCGTCGGACCGCGGTGCGCTGTCGGTGCGGGCAAAGATCAAGGTGCGGCTGACGCAACTGCGTCCGCCGGCCGAGATCGAGGCCGAGCTGTTCGGTGTCAACGGTTGGCGGCCGGGCGATGCCTGGTTGGCCGACACCACGCTGGGCCGGGTGCTGTTCAACGAGCTGCTGCCGCTGGGCTACGCGTTCGTGAACAAGCAGATGCACAAGAAGGTGCAGGCCGCGATCATCAACGATCTGGCCGAGCGCTACCCGATGATCGTGGTCGCGCAGACCGTCGACAAGCTGAAGGACGCCGGTTTCTACTGGGCGACCCGCAGCGGCGTCACGGTCTCGATGGCCGACGTGCTCGTCCCGCCGCGCAAGAAGGAGATCCTCGACCACTACGAGGACCGGGCCGACAAGGTCGAAAAGCAGTTCCAGCGTGGGGCTTTGAACCGCGAGGAGCGCAACGAGGCGCTGGTGGAGATCTGGAAAGAAGCCACCGACGAGGTCGGTCATGCGCTCCGCGAGCACTACCCCAGCGACAACCCGATCATCACGATCGTCGAGTCCGGTGCCACGGGTAACTTCACCCAGACCCGAACGCTGGCCGGCATGAAGGGCCTGGTGACCAACCCGAAGGGGGAGTTCATCCCGCGTCCGATCAAGTCTTCGTTCCGCGAGGGCCTGACCGTGCTTGAGTACTTCATCAACACGCACGGCGCTCGAAAGGGCTTGGCGGACACCGCGTTGCGTACCGCCGACTCGGGTTACCTGACCCGTCGCCTGGTGGACGTGTCGCAGGACGTCATCGTCCGTGAGCACGACTGTGAGACCGAGCGCGGCATCGTCGTCGAGCTGGCCGAGCGTCAGGCCGACGGCACGCTGATCCGTGACCCGTACATCGAAACCTCGGCGTACGCGCGGACTTTGGGAGCCGACGCGGTCGACGAGAAGGGCAAGGTCGTCGTCGCGCGTGGCGAGGACCTGGGTGACCCGTCGATCGACGCTCTGCTTGCAGCGGGCATCACGCAGGTCAAGGTGCGCTCGGTGCTGACGTGTACGACCGGCACCGGTGTGTGCGCGACGTGCTACGGGCGGTCGATGGCCACCGGCAAGCTGGTCGACATCGGCGAGGCCGTCGGTATCGTGGCGGCCCAGTCCATCGGTGAGCCCGGCACGCAGCTGACGATGCGCACCTTCCACCAGGGTGGTGTCGGTGAGGACATCACCGGCGGTCTGCCCCGTGTGCAGGAGCTGTTCGAGGCGCGGGTTCCGCGCGGTAAGGCGCCGATCGCCGACGTCACCGGGCGGATTCAGCTCGAGGATGGTGAGCGCTTCTACAAGATCACCATCGTTCCCGACGACGGCGGCGAGGAAGTCGTCTACGACAAGCTCTCCAAGCGGCAGCGGCTGCGTGTGTTCAAGCACGAAGACGGTTCCGAGCGAGTGCTGTCCGACGGCGACCACGTCGAGGTGGGCCAGCAGCTGATGGAAGGTTCGGCCGACCCGCACGAGGTGCTGCGTGTGCAGGGCCCCCGCCAGGTGCAGATCCACCTGGTTCGGGAGACTCAAGAGGTCTACCGCGCTCAGGGTGTGTCCATCCACGACAAGCACATCGAGGTGATCGTTCGCCAGATGCTGCGGCGCGTCACCATCATCGACTCGGGCGCTACGGAGTTCCTGCCCGGCTCGTTGATCGAGCGTGCTGGTTTCGAGGCGGAGAACCGCCGGGTGGTGGCCGAGGGCGGCGAGCCCGCCGCCGGCCGGCCGGTGCTGATGGGTATCACGAAGGCGTCGCTGGCCACCGACTCGTGGCTGAGTGCGGCGTCGTTCCAGGAGACCACGCGGGTGCTGACCGATGCGGCGATCAACTGCCGCAGCGACAAGCTGCAGGGTCTGAAGGAGAACGTGATCATCGGAAAGCTGATCCCGGCCGGTACCGGTATCAACCGGTACCGCAACATCCAGGTGCAGCCGACCGAGGAAGCCCGCGCTGCGGCGTACACGATCCCGTCCTACGAGGATCAGTACTACAGCCCGGACTTCGGCCAGGCGACCGGAGCCGCGGTTCCGCTGGACGACTACGGCTACAGCGACTACCGCTAGTCAACAATCGAAAAAGCCCCGGGTTTTCACCCGGGGCTTTTTCGTGCGCCGAGTGTGCGGCTAGCTTCACGCTCGGCGCCACCACGGGCCGTCGGGGGCCCTCACTACACTGGCCCACGTGCTTATCGGTTCACACGTCAGTCCGCAGGACCCGCTGGCGGCCGCGGCCGCCGAGGGCGCCGACCTGGTACAGATCTTCCTCGGCAACCCGCAGAGCTGGAAGGCGCCCAAGCCCCGGGAGGATGCCGACGTGCTGAAGGCCGCGGCGCTGCCGATCTATGTGCACGCGCCCTACCTGATCAACGTCGCGTCGGCGAACAACAAGGTGCGGATCCCGTCGCGCAAGATCCTGCAGCAGACGTGCGACGCGGCCGCCGACATCGGTGCCGCGGCGGTCATCGTGCACGGCGGGCACGTCGCCGACGACAACGACCTGGACGAGGGTTTCGTCCGCTGGCGCAAGGCGCTCGACCAGCTGGAGACCACCGTCCCGGTGTATCTGGAGAACACCGCCGGCGGCGACCACGCGATGGCGCGGCGCTTCGACATCATCGGCCGGCTCTGGGATGTCATCGGCGACACCGGGATTGGCTTCTGCCTGGACACGTGCCACACGTGGGCGGCGGGTGAGGCGATGATCGACGCGGTGGCCCGCATCAAGGCCATCACCGGGCGCATCGACCTGGTGCACTGCAACGATTCCAAGGACGAGGCCGGCTCGGGCCGCGACCGCCACGCCAACCTGGGCACCGGCCAGATCGACCCCGACTTGTTGGTCGCGGCCGTGAAATCCGCTGGGGCGCCCGTGGTTTGCGAAACGGCGGACGTGGGGCGCAAAGACGACATCGCCTTCCTGCGGGAAAAGACGAAGGGCTGATTGCGGGCCTATGCTCGGACGGCTCGCCGCGTTACTCGGGTTGGCGCTCGTCGTGGCGGGTTGCTCGACGATGCCATCGGGCTTCGTCAAGGGCACCAGCCTCCACCACCTCACCGTGGGTGGGCACGAACGCAGCTATCGCCTGCATCTGCCCGACGGCCTTCCGGGTTCGGCCCCGCTGGTGCTGGTGATGCACGGGGTGACGGGCAGTGCCGCACAGGTCGAAACGGACTTCCACTGGGACGATGTGGCCGACCCCACTAAATTCGTGGTGGCCTACCCGGATGGCCTCGGGAACGCCTGGAACGTCGACGGGCAGACCTGCTGCGGGCGCGCGGGCCGAGACGGCGTCGACGACGTGGGCTTCATCCGCGCGGTCGTCGACGACATCTCCCGCCACGTCGGCATCGACCCCGCGCGGGTCTACGCCACCGGCATGAGCAACGGCGGCATCATGTCCTACACGCTGGCATGCACCACCGACATCTTCGCGGCGATCGGGCCGGTCGCCGGTGTCCAGCTGAACGCGTGTCCGTCTCCGCGGCCGACGTCGGTCATGCACATCCACGGGACCGCTGATCATCTCGTGCCGTACGGCGGCGGCCCGGGGTACAGCGTGATCGACGGCCCACCGATTCCGGACGTGAATGCGTTCTGGCGCAGGGTCGACCAATGCGGGGCGCCGGCCGCGACGACGGACGGGCCGGTCACCACCTCGACCGCCGGGTGCGCCGACAACCGGGGCGTCGTGCTGATCACGATCGATCAGGGCGGCCACGACTGGCCGTCGTGGGCGGCGCAGACGCTATGGCAGTTCTTCGCGACACACGCGCGTTAGTGTTACACCTCTTGTGCGGTTGTCGGGAAAATGTAATATGAGTGGCATGTCAGACACGCACGTCGTCACCAACCAGGTTCCGCAGCTGGAGAACCACAACCCCGCCACCTCGCCGATGCTGCTCGAGGCCCTGATCCGGGAGGGCGGGGAGTGGGGGCTGGAAGAGGTCCACGCCGTGGGGGCGCTGTCGGCCAGTCACGAAGCGCAGCGCTGGGGCGAGCTTGCGGACCGTAACCAGCCCATCCTGCACACCCACGACCGCACCGGGCACCGCGTCGACGAGGTCGAATTCGATCCGGCGTACCACGAGCTGATGCGTGCGGCGATCGCGCACGGCATGCACGCCGCGCCGTGGGCCGACGACCGACCGGGCGCGCACGTGGTGCGGGCCGCCAAGACTTCGGCGTGGACGGTGGAGCCTGGGCACGTCTGCCCGATCTCGATGACCTACGCCGTCGTCCCGGCCCTGCGCTACAACCCCGAGCTGGCCGCGGTGTACGAGCCGCTGCTGACCAGCCGCGAGTACGACCCGGAGCTCAAGCTGGCCACCACGAAGGCCGGCATCACCGCGGGTATGTCGATGACCGAGAAGCAGGGTGGGTCCGACGTACGGGCCGGCACCACGCAGGCCACTCCAAACGGCGACGGCAGCTACAGCCTGACCGGTCACAAGTGGTTCACCTCGGCGCCGATGTGCGACATCTTCCTGGTGCTCGCCCAGGCCCCGGGCGGGCTGTCGTGCTTCATGCTGCCGCGGGTGCTGCCCGACGGCAGCCGCAACCGAATGTTCCTGCAGCGCTTGAAGGACAAGCTCGGCAACCACGCCAACGCCTCGAGTGAGGTCGAATACGACGGCGCCATCGCGTGGCTGGTGGGCGAGGAGGGGCGCGGCGTCCCGACCATCATCGAAATGGTGAACCTGACCCGCCTGGACTGCGCCCTGGGCAGCGCCACCAGCATGCGTACCGGCCTGACCCGCGCCATCCACCACACCCAGCATCGAAAGGCGTTCGGCGCCTATCTGATTGACCAGCCGCTGATGCGCAACGTGCTGGCCGACCTGGCCGTCGAGGCCGAAGCCGCCACGATCGTCGCGATGCGGATGGCCGGCGCCACCGACAAGGCGTTGCGTGGCGACGAGAAGGAAACGCTGCTGCGCCGCATCGGCTTGGCAGCCAGCAAGTACTGGGTGTGCAAGCGCGCCACCCCGCACGCCGCCGAGGCGCTGGAATGCTTGGGCGGCAACGGTTACGTCGAGGAGTCCGGCATGCCGCGGTTGTACCGCGAGGCCCCGCTGATGGGAATCTGGGAGGGCTCTGGCAACGTCAGCGCCCTGGATACCTTGCGCGCCATGGCAACTCGCCCGGAATGTGTCGAGGTGCTGTTCGCGGAGCTTTCCGAGAGCGCGACCCAGGACCCGCGGCTGGGCGGCCACGTCGAGCGGCTGCGGCAAGACCTGGCCGACCTGGACGCCATCGCCTACCGGGCCCGCAAGGTCGCCGAGGACATCTGCCTGGCGCTGCAGGGCTCGCTGCTGCTGCGCCACGGTCACCCCGCCGTCGCCGAGGCCTTCCTCGCGACCAGGCTGGGCGGCCAGTGGGGCGGCGCGTTCGGCACCATGCCGACCGGGCTCGACCTGGCGCCCATTCTGGAACGAGTCCTGGTAAAGGGCTGAACCCCAACATGACTCACGCCATCAGGCCGGTCGACTTCGACAACCTCAAGACGATGACCTACGAGGTCACCGACCGAGTCGCGCGCATCACGTTCAACCGGCCGGAGAAGGGCAACGCGATCGTCGCGGACACCCCGCTGGAGCTCTCGGCGTTGGTGGAGCGTGCCGACCTCGACCCGGGAGTGCACGTCATCCTGGTGTCGGGCCGCGGCGAGGGATTCTGCGCGGGTTTCGACCTGTCCGCCTACGCCGACCGCACCGGATCGGCCGGCGGCACCGGCGCGTACGCGGGCACCGTGCTGGACGGCAAGACGCAGGGCATCAACCACATGCCGGATCAGCCCTGGGATCCGATGATCGACTACCAGATGATGAGCCGATTCGTGCGCGGCTTCTCCAGCCTGATGCACGCCGACAAGCCAACGGTGGTCAAGATTCACGGCTACTGCGTGGCCGGCGGCACCGACATCGCCTTGCATGCCGACCAGGTGATCGCCGCCGCGGACGCCAAGATCGGCTACCCGCCGACCCGGGTGTGGGGGGTGCCGGCGGCGGGCCTGTGGGCCCACCGCCTCGGCGACCAACGCGCCAAGCGCCTGCTGTTCACCGGCGACTCCATCACCGGCGCGCAGGCTGCCGAGTGGGGTCTGGCCGTCGAGGCGCCCGATCCCAAAGACCTCGACGAGCGCACCGAGCGACTCGTGCAGCGGATCGCGGCGGTGCCGGTGAACCAGCTGATCATGATCAAGCTCGCGCTGAATTCGGCTCTGCTGCAACAGGGTGTGGCCACCAGCAGGATGGTCAGCACCGTGTTCGACGGCGTCGCCCGCCATACACCCGAGGGGCACGCGTTCGTCGCCGACTCGGTCGAGCACGGCTTCCGTGAGGCGGTGCGCCATCGCGACGAGCCATTCGGCGACCACGGCCGGCGGGCCTCCGAGGTCTAGCGCATGCCGGATATGACAGCGCGGTCGGTGGTGCTGAGCGTGCTGCTGGGCGCACACCCGGCGTGGGCCAGCGCTAGCGAATTAATCCGTCTGACAACCGATTTCGGTATCAAGGAGACAACCCTAAGGGTCGCGCTGACCCGCATGGTCAGCGTTGGGGACCTGATTCGTTCCGACGACGGCTACCGGCTGTCGGATCGGCTGCTGGCTCGCCAGCGCCGCCAGGACGACGCGATGCGCCCGCGCACCCGGGACTGGCACGGATCCTGGCACGTCGTGATCGTCACCAGTGTGGGCACCGATGCCCGCACCCGCGCGACGCTGCGAACGACTATGCACAACAAGCGTTTCGGTGAGCTGCGCGAGGGCGTCTGGATGCGGCCCGATAACCTGGACCTCGAGCTGGAGCCCGAGGTGCGGCAGCGGGTGCGGCTATTGAGCGCCCACGACGACGCCCCCGCCGAACTGGCCGGCCAGCTGTGGGACCTGCCCGAGTGGGCCGATACCGGACACCGGCTGCTCGCGGAAATGGCTGGGGCCCCGGATATTCCGGGCCGGTTCCTGGTCGCCGCGGCGATAGTGCGCCACCTGCTCACCGATCCGATGCTGCCGGCCGAATTGCTGCCCGCCGAGTGGCCCGGCCCCGGGCTGCGCGATACCTATCACGACTTCGCCACTGAATTGGCGCAACGACGCGACCTATCCCAACTCCTGGAGGCGACATGAACGAGCCCGTGCGTGTGGAACGCGAGGGTCCGGTGACCACGGTGATCCTGGACCGGCCCGGCGCGCGTAACGCCGTCAACGGCCCGACGGCGGCCGCGCTGTGCGAGGCGTTCGAAGCCTTCGACCGTGACGATTCCGCTTCGGTCGCGGTGCTGTGGGGTGATAACGGAACCTTCTGTGCGGGAGCCGATTTGAAAGCCTTCGGCACGACGGACGCAAACGTTGTGCATCGGACCGGGCCGGGGCCGATGGGCCCGTCCCGCATGGTGCTGTCGAAGCCGGTGATCGCGGCGGTGAGCGGCTATGCGGTGGCTGGCGGACTGGAGCTGGCCATCTGGTGTGACCTGCGCGTGGCCGAGGAAGACGCCGTATTCGGCGTGTTCTGCCGGCGCTGGGGAGTGCCGCTGATCGACGGCGGCACGGTGCGGCTGCCGCGGCTGATCGGGCAGAGCCGGGCGATGGACATGATTCTCACCGGACGCGCGGTGGCCGCCGACGAAGCGCTGGCGATGGGATTGGCTAACCGGGTGGTACCCAAGGGCCAGGCCCGTGCGGCGGCCGAGGCGTTGGCGGCCGAATTGGCCGCGCTGCCGCAGCAGTGCCTGCGCTCGGATCGACTATCGGCGCTGCAGCAGTGGGGGTTGCCGGAGGCCGAGGCGATCGATTTCGAGTTCGCCAGCATCTCGAGGGTTGCCGCCGAGGCCAACGAGGGGGCGGGACGGTTCGCCGCCGGCGCCGGCCGCCACGGCGCGCCAGCGGGCTAGCTCGACAACCGCCGGTCAGCTTCCCTTGTTGATGGTGTTGCCCGAGCCGAGGTTGTCCACCTTGGGGTCGCCGTCCTTATAGGTGATGGTGTTGTTCAAACCCAGCACCGTGATGCGTGTTTCGACCTTGTCGAAGGTGATCTTGTTGTTGGTGCCGCCGATGGACGCGGTCGCGCAGGTGCCGGTGATGGTCAGGGTGTTGTCCGAACCCGCGACGTTCACCGACTTCCCGGTGGCGCAGTCGAGGGTGGTGGTGGTCCCCATCGACCCGTAGTTCAGGGTGTTGCCGATCTCGACGGACGCGGTGGTGCTCGGGCTGCCCGTGGTCGACGCGGCCGCGGCGCTGGTCGTGGTGGTCGTCGTCGTTGTCGTGGTGCCACCCGGCGGGTTGGCCGTCGAACTGCAGCCGGCCAGCGCCACGGCGGCGATCGCCGGGGCCAACACGATTGCGGACAGTCTGGGGGAGCGGTCAATCATGTTGGCGCGCAACGTTCCTCGATTCCCTGTGGTGGACGGTAACTGCGATCGCGGCGCGGCTCAGCTCCCGACGTGCTGAAGCCGATTCGTCATGCCCAGCTCACGGCCGCGGTCCCAGAGGATCGGCGAGCCGTTCTTGTAGAATACCGCCTGGTCGTAGCCGTAGACGGTGATGTCGTGGGAAACCGAGTCGGCCACGATGGTGTTGTTCGAGCCCATCACGGTCACCGCGTAGCAGTTGCCCAGGGCGGTGATGGTGTTTCCCGTGCCGTTGACGATCAGCGTGGCATCGCCGCAGTCGACCACCTGCTCGGTGTCCTCGGCGATGATGTGGGTGTCGCCGTTCTTGGCGAAGGCGAGCGGTGCCGGGGCGGCGATGATTGTGATGAGACAGGTAGCCAGCGACCCGGTGATGGCCGTCCACTTCATTGCGGGCCCCCTCGCGACGGGTGATTTGCTCAATTGAGCCTGGAAAGAGATTACGTGCATTTGGCCGCCCGATGGCAGAACTTTTTTCTCCACGCCGATCGCGCCGAAACTCCGCGGCCGCCGGAGTAGGTTCGCACGTGCGTCAACTAGAGTCATTAGTTGACCTGTACCCGGGTCCCGCAATCGAAGGGCGATCGCCATGGCAGCTCGGCCGGAACCGCCGGCGGGCGGCCGCCAGCGCGCGGGCAGATCCCCGTCCCGTCCCGCCAAGCTGAGCCGTGACGGCATCGTCGACGGCGCGCTGACCTTCCTGGACCGCGAGGGCTGGGATTCGCTGACCATCAACGCGCTGGCCATGCAGCTGGGGACCAAGGGCCCGTCGCTGTACAACCACGTCGACAGCCTGGAAGACCTGCGCCGCGCCGTGCGGATCCGCGTCATCGACGACATCATCATGATGCTCAACCGGGTCGGGGAGGGCCGCGCCCGCGACGACGCGGTGCTGATGATGGCAGGCGCCTACCGTAGCTACGCGCACCACCACCCGGGTCGGTATTCGGCGTTCACGCGGATGCCGCTGGGCGGCGACGATCCCGAGTACGCCGCGGCCACCCGGGGCGCGGCCGCGCCGGTGATCTCCGTGCTGTCCTCCTACGGCCTCGACGGAGAGCAGGCCTTTTTCGCCGCGCTGGAGTTCTGGTCGGCGCTGCACGGGTTCGTGCTGCTGGAAATGACCGGCGTGATGGACGACATCGACACCGATGCGTTGTTCTCCGACATGGTGTTGCGGCTGGCCACGGGCCTGGACCGGCGCACCGCCCCGCAGGGCACCGGCCCGGGCTGACCCCGGCCGCAGACGCGCGGGAGCCGGTGACCCAGCGTCCAGCGGCCGCTTTGACCTGCGCGACCAGCGCCGGGTATTGTGGTGGCTCGTGCCTGGCGGCTTACGGCGCCTGACGTAAGGAAGTGGATGCCGGGCGAATTCGCATGTCTCCGACGTAACGGATGGGCCCGGTGCCGAGCGCATGCGACACACCCGGCCGCGGGGTACGACGGCAGGGCATAACTGCAGTACAGAGACTTTGAGACAGCTAGCAAGACCTAGAACACAGAAAGCCGGTACATGCCAACCATCAACCAGCTGGTCCGCAAGGGTCGCCGCGACAAGATCGCCAAGGTCAAAACCGCGGCCCTGAAGGGCAGCCCGCAGCGCCGTGGCGTATGCACTCGCGTGTACACCACTACCCCGAAGAAGCCGAACTCGGCGCTTCGGAAGGTCGCGCGTGTGAAGCTGACCAGCCAGGTCGAGGTCACCGCCTACATCCCGGGTGAGGGCCACAACCTGCAGGAGCACTCGATGGTGCTGGTGCGCGGCGGTCGTGTGAAGGACCTGCCGGGTGTGCGGTACAAGATCATCCGCGGCTCGCTTGACACCCAGGGCGTCAAGAACCGCAAGCAGGCGCGTAGCCGCTACGGCGCCAAGAAGGAGAAGAGCTAATGCCGCGCAAGGGGCCCGCACCGAAGCGGCCGCTGGTCAACGACCCGGTCTACGGGTCGCAGCTGGTGACGCAGCTGGTCAACAAGGTTCTGCTGGACGGGAAGAAATCCCTGGCCGAGCGCATTGTTTATGGTGCGCTCGAACAAGCCCGCGATAAGACCGGCACCGACCCGGTGATCACGCTCAAGCGCGCTCTCGACAACGTCAAGCCGGCCCTCGAGGTGCGCAGCCGCCGCGTTGGTGGTGCGACCTACCAGGTGCCGGTCGAGGTTCGTCCCGAACGGTCCGTGACGCTGGCCCTGCGCTGGCTGGTCAGCTTCAGCAAGGCTCGTCGGGAGAAGACGATGGTCGAGCGCCTGGCCAACGAGATCCTCGACGCCAGCAATGGCCTGGGTGCCGCCGTCAAGCGACGCGAGGACACCCACAAGATGGCGGAGGCCAACCGCGCCTTTGCGCACTATCGCTGGTAGGAGCCGAGCCAGGCTCCGAAGACGGAGTCGCCGCGGCGACGTAAGACAGCGAATTAACCGAGCAATCGAAAGAGTGGGAAGACTTCTGTGGCACAGAAGGACGTGCTGACCGACCTGACCAAGGTCCGCAATATCGGCATCATGGCGCACATCGACGCCGGCAAGACCACGACGACCGAGCGGATCCTCTACTACACCGGTATCAGCTACAAGATCGGTGAGGTGCACGACGGCGCCGCCACCATGGACTGGATGGAGCAGGAGCAGGAGCGGGGGATCACCATCACCTCCGCCGCCACCACCTGCTTCTGGAACGACAACCAGATCAACATCATCGACACCCCGGGCCACGTCGACTTCACCGTCGAGGTGGAGCGCAGCCTGCGCGTGCTCGACGGTGCCGTTGCCGTCTTCGACGGCAAGGAGGGGGTCGAGCCGCAGTCTGAGCAGGTGTGGCGCCAGGCCGACAAGTACGACGTCCCGCGGATCTGCTTCGTCAACAAGATGGACAAGATCGGTGCCGACTTCTACTTCTCGGTGAAGACGATGGAAGACCGGCTGGGCGCCAACGTCATCCCGATCCAGCTGCCCGTCGGCTCCGAGGGCGACTTCGAAGGCGTCGTCGACCTGGTCGAGATGAAGGCCAAGGTGTGGCGCGGCGAGACCAAGCTGGGCGAGACCTACGAAACCATCGACATCCCGGCGGAACTTCAGGAGAAGGCGGACGAGTACCGCACCAAGCTGCTCGAGGCCGTTGCGGAAACCGACGAGGCGCTGCTGGAGAAGTACGTCGGCGGCGAGGCGCTGTCTGTCGCGGAGATCAAGGGTGCGCTGCGCAAGCTGACCATCAACTCCGAGGCCTACCTGGTGCTGTGCGGTAGCGCGTTCAAGAACAAGGGCGTGCAGCCGATGCTGGACGCGGTCATCGATTACCTGCCCTCGCCGCTGGACGTGCCGGCGGCCGTCGGCCACGCGCCGGGCAAGGAAGATGTGGAGATCATCCGCAAGCCGTCGACCGACGAGCCCTTCTCCGCGCTGGCCTTCAAGGTCGCCACCCACCCGTTCTTCGGGAAGCTGACCTACGTCCGGGTGTATTCCGGCAAGGTCGATTCGGGCAGCCAGGTCATCAACGCCACCAAGGGTAAGAAGGAGCGGCTGGGCAAGCTGTTCCAGATGCACTCCAACAAGGAGAATCCCGTCGAGACCGCGTCCGCGGGTCACATCTATGCGGTGATCGGCCTGAAGGACACCACCACGGGTGACACCCTGAGCGACCCGAACGACCAGGTCGTACTGGAGTCCATGACCTTCCCCGACCCGGTCATCGAGGTGGCCATCGAGCCGAAGACGAAGAGCGACCAGGAGAAGCTGTCGCTGTCGATCCAGAAGCTCGCCGAAGAGGACCCGACGTTCAAGGTGCACCAGGACTCCGAGACCGGCCAGACCGTGATCGGCGGCATGGGCGAGCTGCACCTGGACATTCTGGTGGACCGGATGCGCCGCGAGTTCAAGGTCGAGGCGAACGTCGGCAAGCCGCAGGTGGCCTACAAGGAGACCATCAAGCGGATGGCGGAGAAGGTCGAGTTCACCCACAAGAAGCAGACGGGTGGTTCGGGCCAGTTCGCCAAGGTGCTGATCAACCTCGAGCCCTTCGTCGGCGAAGACGGTGCGACCTACGAGTTCGAGAACAAGGTCACCGGTGGCCGCATCCCGCGTGAGTACATCCCCTCGGTGGATGCCGGTGCGCAGGACGCGATGCAGTACGGCGTGCTGGCCGGCTACCCGCTGGTCAACGTGAAGGTCACCTTGCTTGACGGCGCCTACCACGAGGTGGACTCCTCGGAAATGGCGTTCAAGATCGCGGGTTCACAGGTGCTGAAAAAGGCTGCGCAGCAAGCCCAGCCGGTGATCCTCGAGCCGATCATGGCGGTCGAAGTGACCACACCCGAGGACTACATGGGTGACGTGATCGGCGACCTGAACTCCCGCCGTGGCCAGATTCAGGCCATGGAGGAGCGGGCTGGTGCGCGCGTCGTTCGGGCGCACGTGCCGCTGTCGGAGATGTTCGGCTACGTCGGCGACCTGCGGTCCAAGACTCAAGGCCGGGCGAACTACTCCATGGTGTTCGACTCGTACGCGGAAGTTCCGTCGAACGTGTCGAAGGAGATCATCGCGAAGGCGACGGGCGAGTGAGCTTGTTCCGAACCGAGCGGTGATCGCCAGGCCGCCAAGGGGTAACCTGGCCCGGTCACACACCGCGGCACAACTAGAAACATCAACACTGCTTTAACAAGCACCAACAGTCCAGGAGGACACAAAAGTGGCGAAGGCGAAGTTCGAGCGGACGAAGCCGCACGTCAACATCGGGACCATTGGTCACGTTGACCACGGCAAGACCACGTTGACCGCGGCTATCACCAAGGTTTTGCATGACAAGTACCCGAACCTGAACGAGTCGCGTGCGTTCGACCAGATCGACAACGCGCCCGAGGAGCGTCAGCGCGGTATCACGATCAACATCTCCCACGTGGAGTACCAGACCGAGAAGCGCCACTACGCCCACGTGGACGCCCCGGGTCACGCCGACTACATCAAAAACATGATCACCGGTGCGGCCCAGATGGATGGCGCGATCCTGGTGGTCGCCGCGACTGACGGCCCGATGCCGCAGACCCGTGAGCACGTGCTGCTGGCCCGTCAGGTCGGCGTGCCCTACATCCTGGTCGCGCTGAACAAGGCCGACATGGTCGACGACGAAGAGCTGCTCGAGCTCGTCGAGCTCGAGGTGCGCGAGCTGCTCGCCGCCCAGGAGTTCGACGAGGAGGCCCCGGTGATCCGGGTCTCGGCCCTCAAGGCACTCGAGGGCGACGAGAAGTGGGTCAAGTCCGTCGAAGAGCTGATGGATGCCGTCGACGAGTCGATTCCGGACCCGGTTCGTGAGACCGACCGTCCGTTCCTGATGCCCGTCGAGGACGTCTTCACGATCACCGGTCGTGGCACCGTGGTCACCGGTCGTGTCGAGCGCGGTGTGGTCAACGTGAACGAGGAAGTCGAGATCGTCGGCATCAAGCCGACCAGCACCAAGACCACGGTCACCGGTGTGGAGATGTTCCGCAAGCTGCTCGACCAGGGGCAGGCCGGCGACAACGTCGGGCTGTTGCTGCGTGGTATCAAGCGTGAGGACGTCGAGCGCGGCCAGGTTGTGGTCAAGCCCGGCACCACCACGCCGCACACCGAGTTCGAGGGCAGCGTCTACATCCTGTCCAAGGACGAGGGCGGCCGGCACACGCCGTTCTTCAACAACTACCGTCCGCAGTTCTACTTCCGCACCACCGACGTGACCGGTGTGGTGACGCTGCCGGAGGGCACCGAAATGGTGATGCCCGGTGACAACACCAACATCTCGGTGAAGCTGATCCAGCCCGTCGCCATGGATGACGGTCTGCGGTTCGCGATCCGTGAGGGTGGCCGCACCGTCGGCGCCGGCCGGGTCGTCAAGATCATCAACTAGCTCTACAGCAAAGGGCCCGGGTCGCATTTAAGCGATTCGGGCCCTTTGCTTTCGTTTGGGTCAATAAAGTTCACCGAACTCCGGTAAGATCATCGATGCCCAGTATCGAGTTTGACGGTGCGTTCGGCCTACCGTCGCGGTCTGGCGGGAGGTTCGGATGTCGTTTGTCAACGCGACGCCGGAGTATGTGTCGGCGGCGGCATCCGACTTGGCAAATATCGGTTCGGCGATTGGCGATGCCAACTCGGCGGCCTCGGGTCCGACCTCCAGTGTTTCCGCGGCGGGTGCCGATGTGGTGTCGGCGACCATCGCCCAACTATTCGGTGCGCACGCGCAGGCCTATGAGGCGATCAGCGCCCAGGCGGCGCTTTTCCACCAGCAGTTCGTCCAGCTCATGAGCAGCGGCGCGGCCCAGTACGCCAGCGTCGAGGCGGCCAACGCCGCGCCCTTGCACGCCGCGCAGCCGCTGATCAGCGGGGCGGCGCAGGCGGGTTCGGTTGCTGCGGGGGTTCCCGCGGCCAGCGTGGCGCAGGCCCCGGCGGTCGTGGCGCCAGGTGTCGTTGCACCGGCCGCCGTTGCGGCGGCTCCGCTGTCGACGGCCCTTTCCCCGGCGGTCGCGGCGCCGGCCGGTGCCGCGCTGGCGGCAGCGCCAGTCGGGGGACCGGCGACGAGCGGCGCGGTGCTCACCTCGGCGCGGGCCGAGGCGCCGGGCTATTCGGCGGCGGTGTCGTCGTCTCCCGCGGTGGCGGCGACGGATGCCGCGGGGCCGGCCACGGTGTTGCCGGCCGCTGCGCAGGCGGAAGCCACGGACTTCTCGCCGGCCAGCGCACTGCCGGCGGCGGTGCCGCCGATCGCCGGTGCGCCCGCTGTGCTGGCGGCGTCGCACGCTCCCGCCCCCGGGTCTGCGGCCTTGGAGGCGGCGAAGATGCGGCCGAAAGTGACGCCGCGCTGACGGTGGGCGGCGTGGAAGCGCTTAACCGCCCCGCAAAGCTAAGAGCACGTTCTGAGCCCGTGGCGGTTCCGTGATACGGCGCCCAGAGCGGGGCTAGTCTGGCACGAACTTCCCAACGGCGAGGAGACACACGTGTTGGCGCGCTACCTCAAGACACAGTTAATGGTTTTGCTGTGCGGTGGCCTGGTGGGGCCTATCTTTTTGATCGTCTACTTCACGCTGGGGTTGGACAACTTGCTGGCGTGGATGCTGTATGTCGGCTTGCTCATCACCGTCGCCGACGTGCTGATCGCCCTGGCGCTGACCAACTACGGGGCGAAGTCGGCAGCAAAGTCCGCGGAGCTCGAGCAGCACGGCGTGCTGGCGCTGGCTCAGATCACCGGCCTCACCGAGACCGGGACCCGGATCAACGAGCAGCCGGTGGTCAAGGTGACTCTGCACGTCGCGGGCCCCGGGTTCATGCCGTTCGAGTGCCAGGACCGGGTGATCGCGAGCGTCACGCGACTGGGCAACCTCACCGCGCGCAAGCTCGTGGTGCTGGTCAATCCCACCACGCAGGAGCACCAGATCGACTGGGAACGCAGCGCTTTGGTCAACGGGCTGGTCCCGGCCCAGTTCACGGTGGCCGAGGACAACAGAACCTACGACCTGAGCGGGCAGGCCGGGCCGTTGATGGAGATTCTGCAGATCCTCAAGGCCAACGGCGTTCCGCTGAACAGGATGGTCGACATCCGGTCGAACCCGGGGCTGCGCGCCCAAATCCAGGCCGTGGTGCGGCGCGCGGCCGAACAGCAGGCGCCGGCCGCCGCGCCCGCCGCCGGCGGCGCCGGACCCGGCCAGCCCTCTATCGCCGAGCGGCTCCAGGAGCTCGAGACGCTGCGCGCCAGCGGCACGTTGACCGACGACGAGTACAACTCCCGACGGGCCCAGATCATCTCGGAAATCTGAACCCGGACCTACTTCGGGATTAGTTAGAACACGTTTCAGTTTCGCTGCTAGCCTGTCTTTCGGCGAAAGGGGCGTGCCTTGGCGGGACAGGTTGGAGCACTGCAAGGACGGGTGGCGTTCGTTACCGGCGCGGCTCGCGCGCAGGGGCGAGCGCACGCGGTGCGACTCGCGCGGGAGGGCGCCGACATCATCGCGCTCGACATCTGCGCCCCGGTGTCGAGCACCATCACCTACACACCGGCGACGCCCGAAGACCTCATCGAGACCGTCCGCTTGGTGGAGGCCGAAGGCCGCAAGGTGCTGGCCCGCGAGGTCGACATCCGCGACGACGCGGCGGTGCGGCAACTCGTGGCCGACGGCGTCGAACAGTTCGGTCGTCTCGACGTCCTGGTCGCCAACGCCGGCGTCCTGGGCTGGGGCCGCGTCTGGGAACTCACCGACGAGCAGTGGGACACGGTGATCGGGGTCAACCTGACCGGCACGTGGCGCACACTGCGCGCGGCGATCCCCGCGATGATCGACGCCGGCAACGGCGGCTCCATCGTGGTCGTCAGCTCATCGGCCGGCCTGAAGGCCACACCGGGCAACGGCCATTACTCCGCAACCAAATTCGGGCTCACCGCCCTCACCAATTCGCTGGCGATCGAGCTGGGCGAGTACGGCATCCGGGTCAACTCCATACACCCGTATTCGATCGACACCCCGATGATCGAGCCGGAGGCGATGATGGACATCTTCGCCAAGCATCCCCGCTTCGTGCACAGCTTCCCGCCAATGCCGATGCAGTACAAGGGATTCATGGCGCCCGAGGAGGTTTCCGACGTCGTCGCCTGGTTGGCCGGCGACGGCGCGGGCACGGTGACCGGCATGCAGATCCCCGTCGATAAGGGTGCCCTAAAGTACTGATCGCCCCGCGTGCTATGAACTCCACGTGAGCAATAACGGAATCGTGATCGTTGGGGGCGGGCTCGCTGCTGCCCGCACGGCCGAGCAACTGCGCCGAGCGGAATACACCGGGCGCATCACCATCGTCAGCGACGAGGCGCATCTGCCGTACGACCGGCCGCCGTTGTCCAAGGAAGTGCTGCGCAAAGAGGTCGACGACGTCGTGCTCAAGCCGCGCGAGTTCTACGACGAGAACGACATCACCCTGCAGCTGGGCGCCGCCGCCACCAGCCTGGACACCGGCGCGCAGACCGTGACCCTCGCCGATGGCACCGTGCTGCACTACGACGAGCTGGTGATCGCGACCGGGTTGGTCCCGCGGCGCATCCCGGCGATCCCGGATCTCGAGGGCGTTCGCGTGCTGCGGTCGTTCGACGAGAGCATGGCACTGCGCGAACACGCATCCGAGGCGCAACGCGCCGTGGTGATCGGCGCCGGCTTCATCGGCTGCGAGGTCGCGGCCAGCCTGCGCAGCCTCGGGGTCGAGGTCGTCCTGGTCGAGCCGCAGCCGACCCCGCTGGCCACGGTGCTGGGGGAGCAGATCGGCGAGCTGGTGGCGCGGCTGCACCGCAACGAAGGCGTGGACTTGCGCACCGGCGTCGGGGTCGCGGAGGTCCGCGGCGAGAAGCACGTCGAGCAGGTGGTGCTCGGCGACGGCACCGAACTGGCCGCGGACCTGGTCGTCGTCGGCATCGGGTCGCGACCGGCCACCGAGTGGCTTGAGGGCAGCGGCGTCGAGGTCGACAACGGGGTGATCTGCGACGAGGCCGGAAAGACCAGCGCGCCGAACGTGTGGGCGCTCGGCGACGTCGCGTCCTGGCGTGATGCGACGGGACATCAAGCGCGCGTGGAACATTGGAGTAACGTCGCCGACCAGGCGCGCGTCGTGGTCCCCGCGATGCTGGGGCAGGACGTGCCGGAAGTCGTGGTGGTCCCGTACTTTTGGAGCGACCAGTACGACGTGAAGATCCAATGCCTGGGCGAGCCGGAGGCCACCGACGTCGTGCATCTGGTCGAGGACGACGGGCGTAAATTCCTGGCCTACTACGAGCGCGACGGGGTAGTGGTCGGTGTGGTCGGCGGCGGGATGCCCGGCAAGGTCATGAAGGCCCGAGGCAAGATCGCCGCCGCTACGCCCATCTCGGAAATGCTGGGCTAGGACCGCATGCCCCGGGTGGCGATACTCGACGACTACGCCGGCGCGGCACTCGAACTCGCCGACTGGTCACCCGTGCAAAGCCGTTCCGAGGTAACCGTTTTCAACCGCCCTCTCTCCGAGGCGGAGGCCGCCGACGCGCTGCGGCCATTCGACGTGCTGTGCACCATGCGCGAGCGGATGGCGCTGCCCCGCACGCTGCTCGAGCGGCTGCCGAACCTCAAACTCGTCACGATCGTCGGGCGCAGCCTGCCGAACCTGGACATGGCCGCGGCCACCGAACACGGGATCCTGGTCGCGCAATCGGATTTCGCCAATCCCCGGTTCCGCGCCGTCCACGACGCCACGCCCGAACTGGCGTGGGGATTGATGATCGCCACGGTGCGCAATCTCGCCGAAGAACATCGCCGGATGCGTGACGGCGGGTGGCAGACCACGCTGGGGATGACGCTGTCGGGCAAGACGCTCGGGATTCTCGGCCTCGGCCGGACCGGAACGCGAATGGCCCAATACGCGAAAGCCTTTGGCATGAACGTCATTGCGTGGAGCCAGAACCTCACCGACGAGGCCGCAGCGGCGGCCGGTGCGCGCCGGGTCGAGAAACCGGCGCTGTTCGAGCAGTCCGACGTGGTCTCCATCCACCTGGTGCTCTCCGAACGCACCCGGGGTTTGGTCGGCGAGGCCGAGCTGGGACTGATGAAGCCGAACGCGTACCTGATCAACACCTCGCGCGGGCCGATCGTCGACGAGGCCGCCCTGATCGCCGCGCTGAGCGGCGGGCGCATCGCGGGGGCCGGGCTCGACGTTTTCGACCTCGAACCGCCCGCCCCCGACCACCCGTTGCGGCTGCTGCCGAACGTGACGCTGTCTCCTCATCTCGGCTACGTCACCAGCGAAATGCTGGCCGCCTTCTACGAGGACACCATCGAAGCCGTGGCGGCCTGGCTGGACGGGACGCCGGCGCGGATCGCCAACCCCGAGGCGCTGGCCGACGGCTAGGTCGCCAGCGACCCCTGCAAAACCCCTGGGCTGCAGGCGGATTGGATGACTGCCGCCAGCTCGCCGGCGATGCCCGGCGTGGTGGCGACGGTCACCGGTACCTAGAACTCTCCGAGGTAGAAGCGCGCGCCCTGATCGTCAGTGCACTCGGCGCTCATACCGTAGGGCTGGCGGGACGGCGCGCGGAGCGAATAATTTTCACAATCGCTCCTATTGCCAGTGCACCGGTGGGCCGTGTGGGTGGCATTCGCCCAGCACCACAAGCTCACCGCCCGGCCAGCGGCGGGCCCGCACCAGGAACCTGAGCGGGCTGTCCGGGCCGTTGCGCGCGGGCTCCATCGTGAGGTGTACGAACGGCGACCGTGCCCCGGCGCGGGCACCCAGCGCGGAGGCCCCGTCGAGCACGGCCGCACGTTCGTCGTCGGACAGGTACTGCCAGGTGATCGAATGCCACAGTACGGTCAGCGCGCCATCGGCCAGCGTCAGGCCGGCGACGGCGGCGGCTGCCGTCTGCCGCACCAGCTGCGCCGGCACCTTGCGGGCGATCGCGATGGCCCCACGCAGCCGGTCCAGCCGGGCCTGTTGGTCGGGCCAGACATAGCTCAGCACGGTCATTTCCCCGTCGACACCGGTGACGTCGACGGGCGCGATGTCGTACCCGCGCCGCTCCGCGATACGTATCGCACCCGCCGGCGGCGGTGGGCCGCGCCACGCGTCGTCGATGGTCACCGGCGAGTCGGCCGGCCCCCACCCGCCACCGGCGTGGCGGTACCGGTAGTGCTCGGCCCGCAGATTCAGCCCGGCGCTCGATCCGATCTCGAAAAGCCTTACCGGGAAATCGAATTCGTGGTTAGTCCGGAGCAATCCGCCGATCAGCGCGGCCGACCGGCCCACCTCGTTGGTCTGTGGCGGCTGCGCGAGTGCCGCCCGCATCGCGTCGGCGTGCTCGGTTGCGCTGGCCTTGATCTGCGGCCAGGCGGCCCCGGCGTCCCAGCTGCCGCCGGTGCTCGGGTACCAGCGGCGCAGGGCCGGCGCCCGTCCGTCGAGCACCAACCGGTGCAGGCCGCCGAGCAGCCGCAGCGGCACCGCGTGGCGGGCCGAATCATCCTCGTGGCCAGACAAAATCGACGCGAAGACGCCGCCGTCTTCGACATCGGTGGCCACCAACTCGAACAGCTCGTCGTACATCGGTGAGCCGGAGGCGCCGCAGAACTGCCCCTGCGCGCGCAGGGTATGCAGCAGGTGCTCGGGCCGGGCAGTCACCGGTCGAGTTCGTCCAGACCGGCGCCGACGATGTCGAAGGCATTCCCGAGGGCGCCGAGCAGTGTCACTGATTCGTCGCTGAGCCAATGCTCGTAGGCGCTCAAGGCGACCCCCAGCATGGTCCAGGCGACGGTCTGGGGCAGCGGGTCGTTCGTCTTCAGATGCAGCCGCCGCGCCACGAAGCCCGCCATCACCTCGCGCCAGCCGGCGTACATGGTCATCGAGTAGGCCTGCAGTTCGGCGGTCTGCAGGATGACCCGCATGCGCAGGCGGTGCTGGGCCGTCTCGCTTTCGTCAAAGGTGTTGAAATCCAACAGCGCTCCGCGCAGCGCCACATCCAGCCGGACCTCGGGGCCGACGGCGTCCAGCAGGTTTTCCAGGTGGGCGAGATGGGCGTCGAAGTCGCCCCACAGGATGGCGTTCTTGGAGGCGTAATAGCGGAACAGCGTGCGGCGGGAGATGCCGGCGGCCTGCGCGACGTCATCGACGCTGACCTCGGCAAAACCGTGCGTGGTGAACAGCTCGATGGCCAGGTCGGTGATGTGTTGTGGTGTCGTCGAGCGGCGCCTGCCCACTCGCGACTGCGGCATCATTCAGACCCGCCCTTCCATTGCGGCACTCGATGCCATATTGTGACCGGAACGACCGATCATTGTCGAGTCCTAACGAGAGGCGGATACATGGACAACGAGACCGAGACTGCCACCGAGCTTGTCACCGAAAGCCTGGTCGAGGAAGTGTCCATCGACGGTATGTGCGGGGTTTACTGACCGTGCCTGCGCCCGCGCAGGCTCGACCGGGGCAGACCCTGTTCGATCCTGATCGCGGCTGGCGGTTGCACCCGCAGGTGGCGGTTCGTCCGGAACCGTTTGGCGCACTGCTGTATCACTTCGGCACCCGCAAGCTGTCCTTTCTGAAGAACCGCACCGTCCTCGAGGTGGTGCGGTCGCTGGCCGACCATCCCGACGTCCGGTCCGCCTGCCGCGCCGCGGGCGTGGACGATTCGGAGCAGGGGCCGTACCTACACGCGCTGGGTGTGCTCGTCGATTCCCACATGCTGGTGCCCCAGGAGGATCATCAATGACAACAGCGGCCCCCGTACCCCGGCTCATCGAGCAGTTTGAGCACGGGCTGGACGCACCCATCTGCCTGACGTGGGAGCTCACCTACGCTTGCAACCTGGCCTGCGTGCACTGCCTGTCCTCGTCGGGCAAGCGCGATCCGCGCGAGCTGTCCACGCGCCAGTGCATGGACATCATCGACGAGCTGGAACGCATGCAGGTGTTCTACGTCAACATCGGTGGCGGGGAACCGACTGTGCGCCCGGACTTTTGGGAGCTGGTCGACTACGCCACCGAGCACCACGTCGGGGTGAAGTTCTCGACCAACGGAGTCCGCATCACGCCGGAGGTCGCCGCGCGGTTGGCGGACAGCGACTACGTGGACGTCCAGATCTCGCTGGACGGCGCGACGGCCGAAGTCAACGACGCGGTCCGCGGGCCGGGGTCGTTCGCCATGGCGGTGCGTGCGCTGGAGAACCTGGCCGCGGCCGGCTTCAAGGACGCCAAGATCTCCGTGGTGGTCACCCGCCACAACGTCGACCAGCTCGACGAATTCGCCGCGCTGGCAAGCCGTTACGGCGCCACGCTGCGCATCACCCGGCTGCGGCCCTCGGGGCGCGGCGCGGATGTGTGGGAAGAGCTGCACCCCACCGCGGACCAGCAGGTGCAGCTCTACGACTGGCTGGTCGCCAAGGGGGAGCGGGTGCTCACCGGCGACTCGTTCTTCCACCTCGCGCCGCTCGGCTCGTCGGGCGCGCTGGCCGGCCTGAACATGTGCGGAGCAGGCCGGGTGGTGTGCCTGATCGACCCGGTGGGCGATGTTTACGCCTGCCCGTTCGCCATCCACGACCGCTTCCTGGCCGGAAACGTGTTGTCCGACGGCGGTTTTGACAACGTCTGGAAGAACGCCCCGCTGTTCCGCGAGCTGCGCGAGCCGCAGTCGGCGGGTGCCTGCGGCAGTTGCGGGCACTACGACCAGTGCCGCGGCGGCTGCATGGCGGCCAAGTTCTTCACCGGCCTGCCGATGGACGGCCCGGATCCCGAGTGCGTCCAGGGACACAGCGCCTCGGCGCTGGCCCGAGACCGGGAGACCCCGCGCCCGCGCGCCGACCACTCGCGGGGGCAGAAGGTGCGCCAGCCGGTGCCGCTGACCCTGTCGTTGCGGCCGCCCCAGCAACCGCCGGCCCGGCTCTGTAACGAAAGCCCCGTTTAGTCATGGCCGACGAATGGTTCGAAACCGTTGCCATCGCGCAGCAGCGCGCGAAGCGCCGCTTGCCGAAATCCGTTTATTCGGCGCTGGTTGCGGGCAGTGAAAAGGGAATCACGGTCTCCGGCAACGTCGAAGCGTTCGGGGAGCTCGGCTTTGCGCCCCATGTCGTAGGCGCCCAGGAAAAGCGCGATTTGTCGACCACCGTTATGGGACAAGACATTTCGATGCCGGTACTGATTTCGCCGACGGGCGTCCAGGCGGTAGATCCGGACGGCGAGGTGGCCGTCGCGCGGGCCGCCGCCGCACGGGGCACGGCGATGGGACTGTCCTCGTTCGCCAGCAAGCCCATCGAGGAAGTGATCGCGGCAAACCCCAAGCTGTTCTTTCAGGTGTACTGGCTGGGCGGGCGCGATGCGATCGCGCAGCGCGTGGAGCGGGCGCGGGCGGCCGGCGCCGTCGGCTTGATTGTCACCACCGACTGGTCCTTCTCGCACGGGCGCGACTGGGGCAGCCCGAAGATCCCCGAAGAGATGAACCTGCGGACCATCCTGAAGCTGTCCCCGGAGGCGGCGTTCAAGCCCCGGTGGTTCCTGAAGTGGGCGAAGACCATGCGTCCGCCGGCGTTGTCGGTGCCGAACCAGGCCGGCCGCGGCGAGGCCGGTCCGCCTTTCTTCCAGGCTTACGGCGAGTGGATGGGCACGCCACCACCCACATGGGAGGACATCGCCTGGCTGCGTGAGCTGTGGGGCGGGCCGTTCATGCTCAAGGGTGTCATGCGCGTCGACGACGCGAAAAGGGCTGTGGATGCCGGGGTTTCGGCCATATCGGTGTCCAACCACGGCGGTAACAACCTGGACGGCACGCCGGCTTCGATTCGCGCGCTGCCCGCGGTCGTGGATGCCGTCGGTGACCAGGTCGAGGTGCTGCTCGACGGCGGCATCCGGCGCGGCAGCGACGTCGTCAAGGCGGTCGCGCTCGGTGCGCGGGCGGTGATGATCGGCCGCGCCTACCTGTGGGGCCTTGCCGCGAACGGTCAGGCCGGCGTCGAGAACGTGCTCGACGTCCTGCGCGGCGGTGTCGACTCGGCGCTCATGGGGCTCGGGCATGCCTCGATCCACGACCTGAGTCCGGAGGACATCCTGGTGCCGCCCGGCTTCACGCGGACGCTCGGCGCGCCCTCGGCGCCCGAGGCGTAAACGTCGATCCTGGCCAAGTCGGGCGGCTTTGCCAGGTATCGAATTCGCCGGCCTGATTCGCCAGCTGGGGGCTGGCGAAACTAGATACGAGCGAGCAGAATCGACGCAGACGACAATTGTGATACGCGCGTGGCAACCGTGACGTACGAGCCGAATTTCGACCGTTCGATGAACAGCCCAGAAAAAAGTTAACTGTGAAGGTGCAACAATTGGTGCACGCCAGGTGAATTCGTCCTACCATCACCGAGTGCCCGAACTCGGCGAATTAGGAACTGCGACGTCGAGCCAGCTATTCAGCACTTCGCCGTCGATACTGATCCCGCTGGGATCGACCGAGCAGCACGGTCCGCACTTGCCGTTGGACACCGACACCCGGATCGTCGCCGCCGTCGCGCGGGGCACGCGGGCCCGTCTCGATCAGCAGTGGTGGGTCGCCCCGGCCATCGCGTACGGCGCCAGCGGCGAGCACCAAAGTTTTGCCGGCACGATCTCCATCGGCACCGAAGCCCTGACCACCCTGCTGGTGGAGTACGGCAGGTCGGCCGCATCCTGGGCGCAGCGCCTGGTCTTCGTCAACGGCCACGGCGGAAACGTCGGTGCGCTGGACGCCGCCGTGCGCCAGCTGCGCGCCGAGGGCCGCGACGCCGGATGGTGCCCCTGCGCCGCCGCCGGCGCCGACGCCCACGCCGGCCACACCGAAACATCGGTGTTACTGCATATCTCGCCCGCCGACGTGCTGACCGACCGCTGGATCGCCGGCAACCGGGCGCCGCTGCCCGAGCTGCTGCCGTCGATGCGCAGCGGCGGGGTCGAGGCGGTCAGCCCGGTGGGCATCCTGGGGGACCCGACCACCGCGACCGCGGCCGAGGGTAAGCGGATCTTCTCCGAGATGGTCGACGGTTGCGTGCGCCGGGTCTCCCGCTGGTCGCCGGGCCCGGACGGGATGCTGACATGAGTCAGCCTCGATTGCCGGACGGATTCGCCGTCCAGGTCGATCGCCGCGTCCGGGTGCTGGGCGACGGTTCGGCTCTGCTCGGCGGCTCGCCGACCCGCCTGCTCAAGCTGGCGCCCGCCGCCCAGGGCATGCTGTCCGACGGCCGGCTCAAGGTCCGCGACGACCTCAGCGCGCAGCTGGCGCGCACCCTGCTGGACGCCACGGTCGCACATCCACGGCCCGCCGGCGGCCCGTCGCACCGGGACGTGACCGTGGTAATTCCGGTGCGGGACAACGTTTCTGGCGTGCGACGCCTGGTAAGCCAGCTGCGCGGGCTGCGCGTGATCGTGGTGGACGACGGCTCGGCGTTTCCCATCGAAGCCGAAGACTTCGCCGGCGCGCACTGCGACATCGAGGTGCTGCGCCACCAGCGCAGCAAGGGCCCGGCCGCCGCACGCAACGCCGGCCTGGCGGCCTGCGCGTCCGAATACGTCGCCTTCCTGGATTCCGACGTCTCGCCGCGCCGGGGCTGGCTGGAAGCCCTGCTCGGTCACTTCTGCGACCCCACCGTCGCGCTGGTCGCCCCGCGCATCGTCGGGCCGGCCCACAGCGAAAACCTGGTGGCCCGCTACGAGGCGGTGCATTCGTCGCTGGACCTCGGCCAGCGCGAGGCACCGGTGCTGCCGCACAGCACGGTGTCCTATGTGCCCAGCGCGGCGATCATCTGCCGCCGCTCGGCCATCACCGACGTCGGCGGGTTCGACGAGACCATGCAGTCCGGCGAGGACGTCGACCTGTGCTGGCGGCTGATCGAGGTGGGGGCCCGGCTGCGGTATGAGCCGATCGCGCTCGTCGCCCACGACCACCGCACCGAGCTACGAGACTGGCTCGCACGCAAGGCATTTTACGGCGGATCGGCGGCTCCGCTGTCCGTGCGCCATCCCGACAAGACGGCCCCGGTGGTGATCTCGGGCTGGGCGTTGATGGCCTGGATCCTGATGGCGCTCGGCACCAGCCTGTCGCAGCTGGCGTCGATCGTGATCGCGGTCCTGACCGGTCGGCGGATCGCCAGGGCGATGCGCGGCGCCGACACCTCGATCGTCGACGTCGTGGTGATCGCGACCCGTGGGCTGTGGTCGGCGGCGTTGCAGCTCGCCTCGGCGCTGTGCCGGCACTACTGGCCCCTGGCCTTGATCGCCGCCCTCACGTCGCGTCACTGCAGACGCGTACTGATCGTCGCCGCCGTCATGGACGGCGTGGTGGATTGGCTGCGCCGCCGGGACAGCACCAGCGACGACGCCGAACCGATCGGTCTGCTGACCTATCTCTTGCTCAAGCGGGTCGACGACCTCGCTTATGGCCTCGGGCTGTGGTGGGGCGTGTTGCGCGAACGCAACCTGCGCGCGCTCAAGCCGCAGATCCGGACCTAGCCTTCGCCTTGACCACCGCCGTCTCGCACAGCGATGTGCTGATTGTCGGCGCGGGCAGCGCTGGTTCGGTTGTCGCCGAACGCCTTTCCGCCGATCCCAGCTGCGCCGTGACCGTCATCGAGGCGGGGCCCGGCCTCGAGGATCCGGGCCTGCTCGCCCAGACCACGAACGGGCTGCAGCTGCCGATCGGGGCGGGCAGTCCGCTGGTACAGCGGTATGAGACCCGGCTCACCGACCGGCCCGTCCGGCTGGTGCCCATCGTCCGCGGGGCGACGGTCGGCGGCTCCGGCGCGATCAACGGCGGCTACTTCTGCCGTGGGCTGCCCCGGGACTTCGAGTGGCCCGCCATTGCCGGCTGGGGATGGTCCGACGTCATCGAACACTTCCGGGCGATCGAGACCGACCTGGATTTCGCTAGCCCCGCGCACGGGGACAAGGGCCCCATCAAGGTCCGCCGCACTCACGAAATGACAGGCGCCTCAGAGAGTTTCGTGTCGGCCGCGCAGCGCGCCGGGTTCCCCTGGATCGCAGACCTCAATGACTGTGGGCCGGAACTTGTCTCGGGCGTGGGTGCCGTCCCGCTCAACATCGTGAATGGGGTGCGGGTCGGCTCGGGTGCGGGGTATCTGATCCCGGCGCTGCAACGTCCGAACCTGACTCTGCTGGCGCAGACGCGGGCCTCGCAGGTGCGTTTCACGGCTGCCGCGGCGGTGGGCGTCGAGGCGGTTGGCCCGCAGGGCCCGATCAGCTTCACCGCCGATCGAATCATCCTGTGCGGCGGGGCAATCCAGTCGGCCCACCTGCTGATGCTGTCCGGCATCGGCGACGAAGCGATGCTGCGCGCCGTGGGCGTGCCGGTGGTGGCACCGCTGCCGGTGGGAATGTTCTGCAGCGATCACCCCGAATGGGTGCTGCCGACCGATTGGACGGTGGCCACCGGCCGCCCGGTGCTCGAGGTGGTGCTGAGCACCGATGACGGCCTCGAGATCAGGCCGTACACGGGTGGCTTCGTGGCGATGACCGGGGACGGGACCGCCGGGCATCCCGACTGGCCGCACATCGGCGTCGCGCTGATGCAACCCCGTTCGAGGGGGCGAATCACGTTGTTATCGCCCGATCCCGATGTGCCACCGCGCATCGAGCACCGCTACGACAGCGAACCCGAGGACGTCGCGACGCTGCGCCGGGGCGCCGCGCTGGCGCGAGAACTCGCCAGCGCGGCAACGTATGTCGGCGAACCGGCGTGGGCGACCTCCCAGCACCTGTGTGCCAGCGCCCCGATGGGCGCCGAGGCCGACCCGCGCGCCGTCGTCGATCATCGCTGCCGGGTCCGTGGGGTGGAGAACCTGTGGGTGATCGACGGCTCGGTCCTACCCGAGATCACCAGCCGCGGCCCGCACGCGACCATCGTGATGATCGGGCACCGCGCCGCCGAGTTCGTCCGGTAAACGGCTGGCTAACCCGCTGCGCGACAGCAGCTTTCGGACCACGCGCAGCTGCTGGCCGTCACGCCCCGGCGCCCACAGGCCGATCAGGACGGCGGCCAGCGTGACTATCGCGGCCATCGCAATCGTGGACGCGTGCATGGCCGTCAGGAAGGCCGCCTTGCTGAGCTCGGCGAGCTGCGTGCCCTGCGGTCCCATCTTGCCGGCCACTTCGACAGCCTTGGGCAGCGAGTCGGTGGCCGGCCCGCGAACCGATGCGGGGAAGCCGGCCAGTTTGGGTGCGAGCTCGTGCGAGTAGCGTCCGGCCAGGATCGAACCGGCCACGGCGATGCCCAGCGCACCACCCATCTCGCGGGAGGTGTCGTTGACCGCGGAAGCAACCCCCTGCTTCTCGTCGGGAACCGCGCCCATGATCGCTGAAGTCGTTGGTGCCGTGCACATTCCGATTCCTGTTGCGAGGATCAGCGTCGGCCAGGCGAATTCGGCGTATGACGAATGCAGGTCCAATCCGGACATGCACGCGAAACCGACTGCCATGAATAGCGTTCCGATGAACAGGACCAGGCGCAGGCCCAGCTTCGGCACGTACCAGAACGATAGCGCCGAGAAGATGCCCAGCGGCACCATGAAGGGGCCGAACGCGATCGCTGTCGTCAACGGGGAGTAGCCCATGATCTGCTGCACGTACTGCATGCCGATGTAGAAGAAGCCGAAGGTGGCGCCGAACAGGATGACGATCGTCGTCACCCCGGTGGCGAAGTTGGCGTCGCCGAACAGCCGCACATCCAACAGCGGGTGTTTGTTTCGGGCCGTGAGCCGGGACTCGACGATCCCGAATATCGCGGCGAGCGCGGTCCCCGCGATCAGGCCGCCCCAGATCAGGGGATCGTCCCAGCCGCGGTTGGGTGCCTCCAAGATCGCGGCGACCGCGATCGCGACTGCCGTGCCGATCAGCACCGCACCCAGCGAATCGATTGGGGGAGCGGCATTGTCGCGCGAGGCGGCAACCGTGCACGCCAGAGCAAAGATCACCAGGCCAGCGATGCCCAGCGACCAGAAGATCGCGTGCCAGTCCCAAAAGCGAAGCAGCAGGCCCGAACCCAGCATGCCGAACACCCCGCCGGACCCTGCCGTGCCGGCCCAGATGCCGACGGCCTTCATGCGGTCGTCCCTGGGGTATGCCACGGTCAGCAGCGACAGCGTGGCGGGCATCACGAACGCGGCGCCGATCCCCGCGGCGGCGCGGCCGACGATGATCTGCACCGGGTTGTGCAGGATTGCCGGCGCCGCGGAACCGAGGGCGAAAATCAACAGGCCGATCAGCAACGCGCCGCGCCTGCCGTAGCGGTCGCCGATCGCCCCGGCGGGCAACAGCAGGCAGGCCAGGGCCACGGTGTAGCCGTCGACGATCCAGTTCAGCTCGGACTGAGTGGCCGAGGTGGCCACGGCAAGGTCGCCGAGGGCTGTGTTGAGCGCGGTCATCGAAGCGACGACCAGCGCAACGCCCATGCACGCGACGGTCAACGTCCACGCCCGCGCGCGGGGGCTACCGCCGATGGTTACCTGATCAGTACGCTGAACAGGCCCAACCAGGACATCGACCATGAAAAGCGCCTCCCTTCGGTGGCGTACAGATTTTTGAGACCAACAGTCTTGTAGATAGACGGATGGTCTCGTTTCCAAACCGGAAGGCGGATCACAATCAGCGAGGGGACAACGGATCCGCGCCCAGCGCGGTCGCGAGCTCGTTTGCTGGAAGCCGCCGCCGCGTTGCTGAGTTCCGGCGGGCCCAGCGCGGTGACCGTCGAAGCGGTCACGCGGACCGCCAACGTGGCCAGGGCCACCCTGTACCGACACTTCCCGAGCGGTAACGACCTGCTGGCGGCGGCGTTCAACAGCCTGATGCCGCCGGCGCCCGCGCCGCCCGAGGAGGGCTCGCTGCGCGACCGGCTGATCTCGATCGTGCTGGCCCAGGCCGACGCGGTGTCCCAGGCGCCCGCGGTGATGACCGCGATGTCCTGGCTGGCGCTCGGCCGGGACCTGGAAGGCCTGCCGGAACCCGATCACACGCGCTCGGCGGACAGCCCGGCGATCACCACGCTGCGCGAGCGCATCGCCCAGCAGTACGCGGCCCCGTTCGACGTCCTGTTCGACAGCCCGGAGGCGGCCGAGCTGGGCGAGGTGGACCGATCCCGGGCCATCGCGATGCTGATCGGGCCGCTGGTGCTGGGCCGGTTGTCCACGCTGCCGGACTTCGACTATCGCGAGTGCGCGTTCGCGGCCGTCGACGGCTTTCTACACGTCCAGCGCGCCGCGGGCCGGGCCAACGCGGCGACCACCGAATCGGCGGGGGCCTGAGCCTCGGCTTCGCTCGAGGCTTCCGGTCCAACTTCGGATGCCCCCGGTCGGCCCGCGCACGCCTAGCGGTGGCGCCCTGACCAGGGCATATGTCCTGCGCGGCGGCCGGCCCGCCGGTGTTTGCCCGGGATTTCGGGTAGTGGGTCAGTTTGAAAAGGTCAGTTTGAATCAGGCGGGTCCGATGCCCCAAGTAGCGCCGCGCGCGAACTTCTCGCGATTGAGTTTGTCGAGTTCTTTCCAACGCCTCATGCTGTTGGGCTTCGCCCCATAGTGGACGGCGAGATTCAGCACATCCTCGATCATCACGCGGCCTGTCGGTATGTGGCACTTGCCGACTGCCGAACAATGCAAGTGCGGGCGCACTTCGTGTGAGTCTGAAATCGGGTGCCAGTGATACTCGTACAGCGCCTTTTCGTTTAGCACCAGGTCGTACATGTAGCCGACGGTCGAGACTTTCCAGGGGCCGCGACCGGCTTCGGCTGGGACGATGCGGTAGTGCATGCTCACGCTGAGGCCAACGCCCGCGCCACCATGAAGTTTGACTACTTCGCCACGGTTGAAGACGAGCCGACCCTCGACGTCTTTTTTGTAGCTGTCGACGGTTACTTTTCCGGATGCGAAAAGCCCGAGCGCGTTCTGGATCGGCTCGACAAAGGCTTTGACCGCTGCGGTCTGGGTTCTACCGGCCACTCGGCCGGAGCATTGCGACTTTCATGACCTTGGTGTCGGTGTCGTCCGCGTATGAACCGCTGTCCCAACGCTGCACGAACGTGGCGGCGTCAATGCCGAGGAGACGGTGGGCCGCTCCGTCGAAGATCTGCCACGACGCGTCGGCGTCGATTTTCTCAAATTTGACTGCCATATGTCGCACCTCCTTCGGTAGCAGTTGATGCCCATAGGGTCGCATAGCCCTCCGACAAAACTATATCGCCCAGCGAGCCAGCAACCCGCGCGCTTAGTCGAGTAGTGCGGCGATGTCGCGGGCTGTCCAGACATGATTTGCCACACCGGCTGCCATTGCGGGCGTCGTAGGACGGCCACCAGCGGCCTTCGTCAGGGTCGCGTGGGGCCGCGCGAAGTTGTAGTGCATGTAGTGCAACGACACCGCGTGCGCGAGGTTCTCCACTTTCTTGCTGAAACCGTTGGACAGGCGGGTGAATCGCCGCATACCCATCCGCATGGTGAGGTTTTGGCGCTCCACGTACGACGTAGAGACCTTGTCCATGTCGGGGTTGCCGTTGACCCTCCGAATGTCGATACCGGTGCACACAGCGGGGCTGTAGCGGCGTTCGTTGAACTCGATGTCGGGGGATTCGTAAATCTTGTGCAGCTGCGCGTAGTCGATGTCCCCGTGAAAGGTCTTCTCTACTGCGTTCACGTACAGCCGCAGGCCGTCGGTGGTGAGCTGGACACGGTTGGCGAGCCGAGAAGCCAAGTCCCGTATGAACACTTCGGCGTCATATGCGCTGCGCTCACCCACAAGCCAGGAGGGGACAAGTTTGGTGTCGGCGCAGATCGCTGTCCACGTCCACACGTCGCCGTAGCCGAATTCGTCGCGGTGCTCCTGGGGGACGTTCTTTTGCTTGCTGTAGCAGAACGACCAGATTTCGTCGCACTGGATTGTGGTGCAGGGCAAGTCAAACAGCGCTGCGCCTTGGTATTCGGCGCACGCGCCGCCCAGCTCCACCAACAGTTTCGTGATGGTGTTCTTCGCCGCCCCAGTCACACGCACGGTGGCGCGGATGCTCATGCCCTCACACAAGCAGGACACGATCTGCGCCCGCTTGTCGGTGGAAAGCCGGTTAACCATACTGACCATTATGCTTGATCGAACATGCATAGGTCAAGTGCCCGCCGAGCACATAATCCCATCTCATGGCGCATAATCCAGGATTTAGTAACGAAGTAAGTTAGGTCAGTTTGAAATGCCGGGTGGATCGATGAACATCATCAGTTGGAAGGGCTGCTTCTCTCGTTCTGGTTTTCGTTGGCGTGTCGCCAACGGGCCTGCGCTGCTTTCTTGGCGATCTCTGACCGTTGTTCTGGGGAGAGGTTGTCGGCGCGCGCCCTACCGCCCTTCAACCCACCCTTGCGGCCGAGGGCGACGGCTGCCGGGTCTTTGCCGTTGGAGTTGACCGCTTCTGCGAGCCGCGTGATGCCTGCGAGGGCTTTCCCCTTGTCGGGGTCCAGCCATGACAGAGACGGCAGCTCCGCGCACAAGCCGACCCACTCGTTGTCTTCAGCCGACCACTCGACCCGGTAGGTGTATCGGTCTGGGGTTTCGTCGGTGGCGTCGTTGACGATGGACGCGGCCAACGAGTTCAGGTCGCGTGGACGTTTACGTGGCCGGTCTGGCATGGTCTCTATCATCCCATCAAGGCAGCCCAGCCGGTAAATTACATCGCTTCAAACTGACCCACTACCGGATTTCGGCCGAATTTTGTTCAGGCCATGTTCTGGGGCATACTGTTCAGGTTGCTTTGCGCCGGGCTCGCGCCTGGCCGGGCATACGACCAGCGCCCAAACGGGCGCGTCCGGTCCCCACCTTGATCGCGACTTTTTTGTCGCGAATGAGGCTGCGTGCGGGTGACACACCCGACCGCGGGGGCCGGTGAACCACGACAGGTAAACAGCGGCGCAGTAACCGGCGTGACGCTCGATCGGCCCGACACGGGTCGAGTCGAACCGACGCGCCGGGGGCACCAGGCCCGGATACGGGCCTTAACAGGAGTGAAGGTAGGAGAAGCGTGGCGGGACAGAAGATCCGCATCAGGCTTAAGGCCTACGACCATGAGGCTATTGACGCGTCGGCGCGCAAGATCGTCGAGACCGTCGTCCGCACAGGTGCCAGCGTCGTAGGGCCGGTGCCGCTGCCGACCGAAAAGAACGTGTATTGCGTCATCCGCTCCCCGCACAAGTACAAGGACTCGCGGGAGCACTTCGAGATGCGTACGCACAAGCGGTTGATCGACATTCTCGATCCCACGCCGAAGACCGTTGACGCGCTGATGCGCATCGATCTTCCGGCCAGTGTCGACGTCAACATCCAGTAGGAGATCCAGAACTCATGGCAAGAAAAGGCATTCTGGGTACCAAGCTGGGCATGACGCAGGTGTTCGACGAGAACAACCGGGTCGTGCCGGTGACCGTGGTCAAAGCGGGACCCAACGTTGTGACGCTCATCCGTACCCCGGAGCGCGACGGCTACAGCGCCGTGCAGCTCGCCTACGGCGAGATCAGCCCCCGCAAGGTGAACAAGCCCGTCACTGGTCAGTACACCGCCGCGGGCATCAACCCGCGCCGGCACCTGGCCGAGCTGCGGCTGGACAACCCTGACGCGGCAGCCGAATACGAGGTCGGCCAGGAGCTGACCGCCGAGATCTTCGCCGACGGCGCCTACGTCGACGTGACGGGGACCTCGAAGGGTAAGGGCTTCGCGGGCACCATGAAGCGCCACGGGTTCCGTGGCCAGGGCGCCAGCCACGGTGCCCAGGCGGTGCACCGTCGTCCGGGTTCCATCGGTGGATGCGCCACTCCCGCACGGGTTTTCAAGGGCACGCGCATGTCGGGCCGGATGGGTAGCGACCGGGTCACCGTCCAGAACCTGGTGGTGCACAAGGTCGATGCCGAGAACGGCGTGCTGCTGATCAAGGGTGCGGTCCCCGGCCGCACCGGCGGACTCGTGGTTGTTCGCAGCGCGATCAAACGAGGTGAGAAGTAATGGCAGCGCTAAAGATTGACGTCAAGACACCGGACGGCAAGGTCGACGGCTCCGTCGAGCTGCCCGCCGAGTTGTTCGATGCCCCCGCCAACATCGCTTTGATGCACCAGGTGGTCACCGCGCAGCGCGCGGCGGCCCGGCAGGGTACGCACTCGACCAAGACGCGCGGGAAGGTCAGCGGCGGTGGCCGCAAGCCATACCGGCAGAAGGGAACGGGACGCGCCCGTCAGGGTTCGACCCGGGCTCCCCAGTTCACCGGTGGTGGTGTTGTCCACGGCCCCCAGCCGCGCGACTACTCGCAGCGGACCCCGAAGAAGATGATTGCGGCCGCACTGCGCGGGGCGTTGTCCGACCGGGCCCGCAACGGGCGGATCCATGCGATCACCGAGCTGGTGTCGGGTCAGACGCCGTCCACCAAGAGCGCCAAGGCCTTCCTGGACACGCTGACCGACCGCAAGCAGGTGCTGTTGGTCATCGGCCGCAGCGACGAGGCCGGCCAGAAGAGCGTGCGCAACATTCCCGGTGTGCACATCCTGGCGCCGGACCAGCTCAACACCTATGACGTGCTGCGCTCCGACGACGTGGTGTTCAGCGTCGAGGCCCTCAACGGCTACATCGCGGCCAGTACGGGCAACACCGAGGAGGTTTCGGCCTAATGGCGACCGTGACTGATCCCCGCGACATCATCCTGGCTCCGGTCATCTCGGAGAAGTCCTACGCGCTGCTCGACAACAACGTGTACACCTTCGTGGTGCACCCCGACTCGAACAAGACGCAGATCAAGATCGCAATCGAGAAGATCTTCGCCGTCAAGGTCGAGTCGGTGAACACCGCGAACCGGCAGGGCAAGCGCAAGCGCGCCCGGTCCGGATTCGGAAAGCGCAAGGGCACCAAGCGCGCCATCGTCACGTTGGCACCTGGTAGCAAGCCGATCGATCTGTTCGGAGCGCCGGCCTAGGCCGCGCACTGAGAGAAAGACCTGATTAGACATGGCAATTCGCAAATACAAGCCGACGACCCCCGGTCGCCGCGGCGCGAGCGTCTCCGACTTCGCCGAGATCACGCGCACGGAGCCGGAGAAGTCGTTGGTGCGGCCGCTGCACGGCCACGGCGGGCGTAACGCTCACGGCCGGATCACCACCCGCCACAAGGGTGGGGGCCACAAGCGGGCCTACCGGGTGATCGACTTCCGTCGCAACGACAAAGACGGCGTCAACGCCAAGGTCGCGCACATCGAGTACGACCCCAACCGGACCGCCAACATCGCGTTGCTGCACTTCCTGGATGGCGAGAAGCGCTACATCATTGCCCCGCAGGGACTCTCGCAGGGCGACGTGGTGGAGTCGGGCGCCAACGCCGACATCAAGCCGGGGAACAACCTGCCGTTGCGCAACATCCCGGCCGGTACTTTGGTGCACGCCGTGGAGCTGCGCCCGGGCGGCGGCGCCAAGATGGCGCGTTCGGCCGGCTCGAGCATCCAGCTGCTCGGTAAAGAAGGCAGCTACGCCTCGCTGCGTATGCCCAGCGGTGAAATCCGCCGCGTCGACGTGCGCTGCCGCGCCACCGTCGGCGAGGTCGGCAACGCCGAGCAGGCGAACATCAACTGGGGCAAGGCCGGTCGTATGCGGTGGAAGGGCAAGCGCCCGACCGTCCGTGGTGTCGTGATGAACCCGGTCGACCACCCGCACGGCGGTGGTGAGGGTAAGACCTCCGGTGGTCGCCACCCGGTCAGCCCGTGGGGTAAGCCGGAAGGCCGCACCCGCCACCCGAATAAAGCCAGCAACAAACTCATCGTCCGGCGCCGGCGCACCGGCAAGAAGCACGGTCGCTAGGAAGTCGAGGAGTAACAGATGCCACGCAGCCTGAAAAAGGGACCGTTCGTCGACGACCACCTGCTCAAGAAGGTGGACGTACAGAACGAGAAGAACAGCAAGCAGGTCATCAAGACCTGGTCGCGTCGTTCGACGATCATCCCCGACTTCATCGGCCACACCTTCGCCGTACACGACGGACGCAAGCACGTCCCGGTGTTCGTCACCGAGTCGATGGTCGGCCACAAGCTTGGTGAGTTCGCGCCGACGCGCACCTTCAAGGGGCACATCAAAGACGACCGGAAGGCCAAACGGCGATGACCACCACTGAATTTCCTTCGGCGACAGCCGTAGCACGGTTTGTGCGCGTGTCGCCGACCAAGGCGCGCCGGGTGATCAACCTGGTGCGTGGCAAGTCGGTGACCGACGCGCTCGACATCTTGCGCTGGGCGCCGCAGGCCGCCAGTGAGCCGGTCGCCAAGGTGATCGCCAGTGCCGCGGCCAACGCACAGAACAACGACGGGCTGGACCCGGCGACCCTGGTGGTCGCCACGGTCTACGCGGACGGCGGCCCGACCGCCAAGCGCATCCGTCCGCGCGCCCAGGGCCGCGCGTTCCGGATCCGCAAGCGCACCAGCCACATCACTGTGATTGTGGAGAGCCGTCCGAGCAAGGACCAGCAGTCGTCGAAGTCGTCGCGCGCGCGTCGCGCCGAGGGCAGCAAGGCCGCCGCGAAGGCGCCGGCCAAGAAGGCTCCGGCGACGGCGCCCGCCAAGAAGGCACCGGCCGCCAAGAAGGCGCCCGCCAAGAAGGCGGCAAAAGCCGCCGAAGCCGAGACGTCTGAGACTTCTGACGCGAAGGGAGGCTCAGACTAGTGGGCCAGAAGATCAATCCGCATGGCTTCCGGCTGGGCATCACGACAGACTGGAAGTCACGCTGGTACGCCGACAAGCAGTACGCCGACTACGTCAAGGAAGACGTGGCGATCCGCAAGCTGCTGTCCACCGGCCTCGAGCGCGCCGGCATCGCCGACGTTGAGATCGAGCGCACCCGTGACCGGGTTCGGGTGGACATCCACACCGCCCGTCCGGGCATCGTCATCGGTCGCCGTGGCACCGAAGCCGACCGCATCCGTGCCGACCTGGAGAAGCTGACCGGCAAGCAGGTCCAGCTGAACATCCTCGAGGTGAAGAACCCCGAGTCGACGGCACAGTTGGTCGCTCAGGGTGTGGCCGAGCAGCTGAGCAACCGTGTGGCGTTCCGCCGCGCGATGCGTAAGGCGATCCAGTCGGCGATGCGGCAGCCCAACGTCAAGGGCATCCGGGTGCAGTGCTCCGGCCGACTCGGTGGCGCTGAGATGAGCCGCTCGGAGTTCTACCGCGAAGGCCGCGTCCCGTTGCACACGCTGCGCGCCGACATCGACTACGGCCTGTACGAGGCCAAGACCACCTTCGGCCGGATCGGCGTGAAGGTGTGGATCTACAAGGGCGACATCGTCGGTGGCAAGCGTGAGCTCGCCGTTGCCGCGCCGGCGGGCGCCGACCGTCCGCGTCGCGAGCGGCCGTCGGGCACCCGTCCGCGTCGCAGTGGCGCGTCGGGCACCACGGCGACCAGCACCGAGGCCGGACGGGCCGCGGGTGCCGAAGAAAGCACTCCGCCCGCTACGCCGCCCGCCGACACTGCGCCCGCACCGGAACCGCAGAGCACGGAGAGCTGAATCATGTTGATTCCCCGCAGAGTTAAGCACCGCAAGCAACACCATCCACGCCAGCGCGGCATCGCCAGCGGTGGCACGGCGGTGAGCTTCGGCGACTACGGCATTCAGGCCCTCGAGCACGCCTATGTCACCAACCGGCAGATCGAGTCCGCGCGTATCGCCATCAACCGGCACATCAAGCGTGGCGGCAAGGTGTGGATCAACGTCTTCCCGGACCGCCCGCTGACCAAGAAGCCCGCGGAAACCCGGATGGGTTCAGGTAAGGGATCCCCGGAGTGGTGGATCGTCAACGTCAAGCCCGGCCGGGTGCTGTTCGAACTCAGCTACCCGAACGAGCAGACCGCGCGTGAGGCCCTCACCCGGGCAATTCACAAGCTGCCGATCAAGGCACGCATCATCACCCGAGAGGATCAGTTCTGATGGCAGTGGGCATTTCGCCTGGCGAACTGCGTGAGCTCACCGAAGAGGAGCTGACCGAGCGCCTGCGCGAATCCAAGGAAGAGCTGTTCAACCTCCGGTTCCAGATGGCGACCGGCCAGCTCAGCAACAACCGTCGGCTGCGCACGGTCCGTTCCGAGATCGCGCGCGTCTACACCGTCCTGCGGGAACGAGAACTCGGTTTGGCGTCCGGGCCAGACGGTAAGGAATCGTGATGACAGAAGCCAAGAAGGCCGCTCCGAAGAAGGCCGCCGACAAGCCGGCCGCGTCGAAGGACAAGGGCCCCAAGAACACTCCGGCCAACCCGAAGACGCGCGGCCGCCGCAAGACCCGCATCGGTTACGTGGTGAGCGACAAGATGGAAAAGACCATCGTCGTCGAGCTCGAAGACCGTATGCGGCACGCGCTGTACGGCAAGATCATCCGGACCACCAAGAAGGTCAAGGCGCACGACGAGAACAGCACCGCCGGCGTCGGCGACCGCGTCTCGCTGATGGAGACCCGGCCGATGTCGGCGACCAAGCGCTGGCGCCTCGTCGAGATCCTCGAGAAGGCCAAGTAAACACCGAACGACATCGAAACGCCCGAGACTCAACGGTCTCGGGCGTTTTGCTTTGCCGAGTCTGACGGCACCGCGAAAAAGATCGGAAATTTTCGCGGTGGGGCTACGCTCGGCGGATGGCGACTGAGTTCCACGGCAAGATCGAGCTGGATATCCGCGATTCCGAGCCGGATTGGGGCCCGTACGCGGCGCCGACCGCGCCGGAGAACTCGCCGAACGTCCTCTACCTGGTCTGGGATGACACCGGAATCGCGACGTGGGACTGCTTCGGCGGCCTGGTCGAGATGCCCGCCATGAGCCGGATCGCCGAGCGCGGGATCCGGCTGTCGCAATTTCACACCACCGCGCTGTGCTCACCGACCAGGGCCTCGCTGCTCACCGGACGCAACGCCACCACGGTCGGCATGGCCACGATCGAGGAGTTCACCGACGGTTTCCCGAACTGCAACGGACGCATCCCGAGTGAGACCGCGCTGGTGTCCGAGGTGCTCGCCGAGCGTGGCTACAACACCTACTGCGTGGGCAAGTGGCACCTGACGCCGCTCGAGGAATCCAGCATGGCCTCGACGAAGCGGCACTGGCCGATCTCGCGCGGCTTCGAGCGGTTCTACGGATTCCTGGGCGGTGAGACCGACCAGTGGTATCCCGACCTGGTCTACGACAACCACCCGGTGAACCCGCCGGCGACGCCCGAGGACGGCTACCACCTGTCGAAGGACCTCGCCGACAAGACAATCGAATTCATCCGTGACGCCAAGGTAATCGCACCGGACAAGCCTTGGTTCAGCTATGTGTGCCCCGGCGCCGGGCACGCCCCGCACCATGTCTTCAAGGAGTGGGCGGACCGCTACGCAGGCAAGTTCGACATGGGCTACGAGCGCTACCGCGAGATCGTTCTGGAAAAGCAGAAGTCGCTGGGCATCGTGCCGGCCGACACTGAATTGTCGCCCGTCAACCCGTATCTGGACTTCAAGGGCCCCAACGGGGAAACGTGGCCGTTGCAGGACACGGTGCGGCCGTGGGAATCGCTCAACGACGAAGAGAAGAAGCTGTTTTCCCGGATGGCCGAGGTTTTCGCGGGGTTCCTGAGCTACACCGACGCCCAGATCGGGCGGATCCTGGACTATCTCGAGGAGTCCGGGCAGCTGGACAACACCATCGTCGTGGTGATCTCCGACAACGGTGCCAGCGGCGAGGGCGGCCCGAACGGATCGGTGAACGAGGGCAAGTTCTTCAACGGCTACATCGACACCGTCGAAGAAAGCATGAAGGTGTTCGACCAGCTCGGCGGGCCGCAGACCTACAACCACTACCCGATCGGCTGGGCGATGGCATTCAACACGCCCTACAAGCTGTACAAGCGGTATGCCTCGCACGAGGGCGGCATCGCCGACACGGCGATCATCTCGTGGCCCAACGGAATTGCCGCGCACGGTGAGGTGCGCGACAACTACGTCAACGTCGCCGACATCACCCCGACGATCTACGACCTGCTGGACCTGACACCACCGGAGACGGTCAAGGGCATTTCGCAGAAGCCGCTGGACGGTGTGAGTTTCAAGGCGGCCCTTAGTGATTCGTCCGCTGACACCGGCAAGGCCACCCAGTTCTACACCATGCTGGGCACCCGCGGGATTTGGCACGAGGGCTGGTTCGCCAACACCATCCATGCGGCCTCGCCGGCCGGTTGGTCGCACTTCGATGCCGACCGCTGGGAGCTGTTCCACATCGAGGCCGACCGCAGCCAGTGCCACGACCTGGCCACCGAACAGCCCGAGAAACTGGAAGAGCTTAAGGCGCTGTGGTTTTCCGAAGCGGCCAAGTACAACGGCCTGCCCCTGGCGGACCTGAACATCTTCGAAACGCTGGGCCGGCAGCGGCCCTATTTGGTCGGCGAACGGGACAGCTATATCTACTATCCCGACTGCGCCGACGTCGGGATCGGCGCGGCGGCCGAACTGCGCGGCCGCTCGTTCGCGGTCCTGGCCGACGTGACGGTGGATACCACCGGCGCCGAAGGTGTCCTCTTCAAGCAGGGCGGCGCCCATGGCGGGCACGTCCTCTTCATCCAGGACGGACGTTTGCACTATGTCTACAACTTCCTGGGCGAGATACAGCAGCTGGTGTCCTCGTCGGGCGCGGTTCCGCTGGGCAGGCATCTGCTCGGGGCTCGCTATTCGCGCACCGGAACCGTGGAGAACAGCCACACCCCACTGGGCGACGTCACGCTCTACATCGACGACGACGTGGTCGGCACCCTTGCCGACGTGAGCACCCACCCGGGCACCTTTGGCCTGGCGGGGGCCGGTATCACCGTTGGGCGAAATGGCGGATCCGGGGTGTCCAGCCGCTACAAAGCGCCGTTCATCTTCACCGGTGGCAGCATCGCCAATGTCACCATCGACGTGTCGGGCCGGCCGTACGAGGACGTGGAACGGGAACTGGCGCTTGCGTTTTCGCGCGACTGAGCGTCGGGCACGGCCGCGACCCGCAGACGGATCCCCGCCGTCGACGGCATGCCGGTGGGCGATTCGCGATCGTTATCCCGTCCGAAACGGTGCTGATTTGCTAGCATCTGTCCCCGTACCTTTCGGGATGGCTCCGACCTATTCGTTCTACTGCTGGTGAGGCCCCATGACGACCGAAGCTCCGCCGCTGCCGCCGACCCCCCCTGATTCGCGAGGACGACGCATCGCGATTGCCTTCGGGGTTGTCGTGGCCCTTGTCGTTATCTATGTCCTGTCCCTGATTGCCGTGCATCTGCTGGCCAAATCGGCCCCCCCGCTGCCGGGCGTGGATTTCAGCAAGATCGAGGAAGACGACAGCGTGGTGTCGGTCCATCTCGAGAAGCTCGACACCGTTGCCAACCGCCTGACCGTGAATGTGCTTGTCTACCCGAAGACTTCGCTCTACGACCGAAACTTTGGCGTGCTGACCACCGACGCGGCCGTGCGACTGTACCCAGAGAACGACCTGGGTGATCTGCAGTACCCGGTGGGCAAGGCGCCGGCGCAGGTGAGCACCAGCATCGAGGCGCGTGGTGACCCGGGCAACTGGCCGTTCGACTCGTATAAGACCGACACGATCGCGGCCGACGTGTTCACCGGGTCCGGCCCGGCCCGCGAAAAGACCGCCGCCCGAGTGGAAGTCACCGGAAGGCTCGATGGCTGGGACGTGAGCGTCAATCGCGTGCACGATCCCGATGATCCCAACCCGAATTCGCTGGACAACGTGGTAATCACGCTGCAGCGGGCGAAGGGGCCGTTGATCTTCGACCTCGGCATCATCCTGGTGCTCATCGCCCTGCCGGTGCTGGCGCTGTGGGTGGCCGTTCCGGTTGCGCTGGGCAGGACGTCGTTCCTGCCGCCGATGACAACCTGGTACGGGGCAATGCTGTTCGCGATTGTGCCGCTGCGCAGCATCCTGCCGGGTAGTCCACCCTACGGTTCCTGGATCGACCAAGCCGTCGTGCTCTGGGTATTGATAGCGCTGGTCGTCGCCCTGGCCCTGTTCCTGGTCGGCTGGTGGCAGCAGCGCGATCGAAAAGAGCCGAAGCGAAAAACCTGACCTAGCCGGTCAGCCCGTTCGTCGCCCCCGGAGTCGACGTGATCGCGTCGATGGCGCCGAACACCTTTGACTGGAAGTCCGGCGGCAGCGGGATGTAGCCGCGCTTGTCGAGGTCGGCCTGGCCCGGTCCGACGGCGGCCTGCAGGAACGCCTTTACGGCCTGGCCGACGTCGGAGCTCGGGTACTTCGAGCAGACGATCTCGTAGGTGACCATGACGATCGGGTAGACGTCGGGTTGGCTGGGGTTGTAGAAGCTGGAGAGATCGAGTACGAGGTCGTCGCCCTTACCGACGATCTTGGCGCTGCTGATGGTCTTGCCGACCGTGTCGGCGCCGATGCGCACCGGGCGCAGCGACTTGCGGCTCGCCGAGGTTTTGATCTGGGCGGCAAAAAGGTTCTGCTGCTGGGCAAATGAATACTCGTTGTAGCTGATCGCGCCCTCGGTGTTCTTCACCTGCGCCGCGGTACCGATGTTGCCGTGATCGCCGGTGCCTACCCCGCCGTTGAACACCTTGCCGGTGCCCTTGTCCCATGCCCCACCGGAGGCGGCCTGCAGATAGGCCTGGAAGTGTGCGGTGGTGCCGGACGGGTCAGCGCGGTACACGACGTGAATGTCCTCGGGCGGCATGGACGTGTTGAGTGCGGTGATGGCCGGGTCGTCCCAGCGCGTGATGCTGCCGTTGAAGATTCGTGCCAGCGTCGGCGCGTCGAGCACCAGGTTGTCGACCGCGTTGAGGTTGTAGGTGATCGCGATCGGGCCGAAGACCACGGGCAGGTTCCAGGCGTCGTTGCCACCGCAGCGTTGCTTGGCGGCCGGGTACTGATCGTCGGTCAGCGGCAGGTCCGATCCGGCGAAATCGGTTTTGCCGGAAAGGAAGTCGCTGACCCCCAAGCTGGAGCTGCTGACGTTGTAGGTGAGGTTCTGCTGACCCTTGCACGCCTTGGTGAAGGCGGCGATGAATGCGGTCATCGCGTTGGCCTGCGCGCTCGAGCCGCTGGCGGTAATGGCTTGCTTGCCACCGCAATCGACCCGCGCCCCGCTGGCGTAGGCCAGGGCGCTATGCGGCTTGCTGCATCCCGACAGCACCAGGGCGGCCGCGGTCAGGACGCTGATGGCGGCACCCGGTCGATTGCGCTTCACGATGCATGCCTCCTAGGAACGACAGACGGTGCGACGGAGTCGGATGGTGCCCCGCGGCGGCCACGATGGCGCCCGACGTCGGCGGTGAGTTCGGTGCCGGGGCGCGGCTCACCCCGATTTCGCCACACATCGAGATTTACAGCTATCAAGGGGGCTCGCAAACAAACATCAGGTGAACTGGGCAAGGCCTGGATCGCTTTGCTGTTCTGGCAACGCAGCGTCCGCGGGTACGCCGGCGCGTCATACCCTGAAGTGGTGCTGACTGAGCTGGTCGACCTGCCCGGCGGGTCTTTCCGCATGGGCTCGACGAGCTTCTATCCGGAAGAGGCGCCGATCCACACCGTCACCGTGGGTTCCTTTGCGGTGGAGCGGCATCCGGTGACCACCGCGCAATTCGCCGAATTCGTCTCCGCCACAGGCTATGTCACGGTCGCCGAGCAACCGATCGACCCGGCACTGTACCCAGGCATCGATCCCGACGACCTGCGCGCCGGCGCACTGGTGTTTCGCCCGACGCCGGGCCCGGTCGATCTGCGTGACTGGCGGCAGTGGTGGCACTGGGTGCCGGGCGCGAGCTGGCGTCAGCCGGAGGGACCCGACAGCGGCATCGACGACCGCGGTGATCACCCCGTCGTGCAGGTGGCCTACTCCGACGCCGCGGCCTACGCGCGGTGGGCCGGCCGGCGGCTGCCGACCGAGGCCGAGTGGGAGTACGCGGCCCGGGGCGACAGCCGCGCCACCTATTCGTGGGGTGAGGAGGCGAATCCCGACGGTTGCTTGATGGCCAATACGTGGCAGGGGAGATTCCCGTACCGCAACGACGGCGCACTCGGCTGGGTGGGCACGTCACCGGTGGGAACGTTTCCGCCCAACGGGTTCGGACTGGTCGACATGGTCGGCAACGTGTGGGAGTGGACCGTCACCGAGTTCTCCGCTCACCATCGGCTCGATCAGCCGCCGAAGGCCTGCTGCACGCCGTCCGGGCCCGCGGATCCGGCCATCAGCCAGACGCTGAAGGGCGGCTCGCACCTGTGTGCGCCGGAGTACTGCCACCGCTACCGTCCGGCGGCTCGGTCGCCGCAATCGCAGGACACCGCCACCACGCACATCGGCTTTCGCTGCGTGGTGAACCGGGAGTCGGTCTAGCAACGCGTCGACGCGATGCGGCCGCCGTCGCCGCAAAGACTCGCACATTGGGTGAACGCTGCCTGGCCGGTAGGTGACAAAGTCGGTGTGACATGGGATTTCGTAAGCCACACCCCGTGGCATTCGCTAGCATCGGACGTCGTGTCGTCTCGACTGGCTCCATGCCGCCACCGGCCAGGGCAAAGCCCCGCAACGGCCGCGGCAAGCGGCCGATGACCGCCGACACCTCGCAGTTGCCGCCGCCGCCACCACCGGACGACGACGCGCCGCCACCGCAGTCCGAGCCGGAACCCCCCCACACCCGGCTGGGTCGCTTTCATGCCGCTTTCAACCGGCACCGATCACGCATCACGATTTCCGTCGGCATCGTGCTGATGGTGATCGGCGCCTACACCCTGTCGCTGTTCGCCGTCCACTATCTGCAGCGATCCGCCGGTCCACTGCCTGCGCTGGACTTGAGCGAGGGCGGCGGGAATTACACGATCGTCCAGCTGCGCCTGGACGAGCTGAAGACCACGGCGAACCGCCTCACGGTGGATGTGCTTGTGTACCCGCCGGATTCGACCTACGACAAGCGCTTCGACGTGTTGTCCAAGGACGTGGCGGTGCGCCTGTATCCGACCAGCGACCTGGGCGACCTGGTATTCCCGGTTGGCAAGGCCCCGGCGCAGGTTCAGACCAAAATCGAGGCGCACGGCGATCCCGGCAACTGGCCCTTCGATCAGTACAAGACGGAAAAGATCTCGGCGGACACGTTCATCGGATCCGGCGACGGCCGCAGAAAGTTCCAGGGTCGCGTCGAGGTCACCGGCTCGCTGGAAGGCTGGGACGTCGCCGTCACCCGGGTCACCGATACCGGTGAGCTCGCACCCGCCGGCGATGACGACGCGGGCTTGGTGATCACCCTGAAACGGGCCAAGGGCCCGTTGGTCTTCGACATGGCCATCATCGCGGTTCTCATCGCCCTGCCCACGCTGGCGCTGTGGGTCGCCATTCCGATGGTGATGGGCCGGCGCAAGTTCGTGCCGCCATTCGGAACCTGGTATGCCGCAATGCTGTTTGCCGTCGTCCCGCTGCGTAACTTCCTGCCCGGTTCGCCGCCGCCGGGCTCGTGGATCGACCAGGCTGTCGTGCAGTGGGTGCTGATCGGGCTGGGGACCGCGATGACGTTGTACATCATCGCCTGGTTCCGGCAGGGCGACTAAGCGGCGCTACCTCGTCGTCAGAAGTTCAAGCCGGAGAACATGATTCGACCCGGGTCGAATTTCTGCCGCACGGCGCTCAGCTTGGATAGGTTCGGGCCGAAGTAGCGCGACGCCGGCTGGTTGGCCTCAATGTAGTTCACGTAGCCGCCGACCGAATACTGTTGCACCGCTTGGTGTGCCGTGTTCAGCCAGGTGGTCGCCGCCTGCGGGTCACCCGTTTCGACGTACCACTGCACGAGCGAAGCCTGCCGGCGCCACGGGAAGGCGGTCGCCGTCGGTGCCACCGTCGCCAGGGCGCCGTCCATCGCGTGCATGATCGCCAGCATGCGTCCCGCGTTGCGCGGGAAGGCGTTGACCGCCGCGGCGATTCCCTGCGCGGTGGCCGGCGTCATCGTCGTGAAGACATCGGAGCCGCCGACGTAGCCCAGCGGCGCCGGGTTGAGGTTGCCGACCGCCAGGTACCGCACCAGGTCCATGTAGTTGAACGTGTGGTTCTCGGTCCCGGAAGGCTGCACGCCTACGGCCGACGTGATCGCGTTGCCCACGCTGGCGCCGGACCCGGCCGGGCAGGTCGCCATGATGCGGCAGTGCTGGCCCATGGCGTCGGTGGTGCTGTCGGCCAGCGCCCAGCTGTTGCGGTCGGCGGTGCGCAGCCAGTTCTGCCAACCGACCAGCACCTGGGCGAACGCCTGCTGCGGGTAGTTGTGGACCACCACGTCGACGTCGTGGGTGGCGAAGGTGGCGAAGGTCAGCGAGGTGGTCACCCCGAAGTTGCCGCCCCCGCCGCCGCGCAGCGCCCAGAACAGGTCGGGGTTGCTGTTGGCGGACGCGGTCACCGCCTGGCCGCCGGGCAGCACCACCGAGGCCGACGTCAGCTGGTCGCACAGCAGGCCCGCGTGCCGGGATTGGGCCCCCAGCCCGCCGCCCAGGGCGTGCCCCGCCGCGCCGACCGACGGGCAGGTACCGGTCGGGATGCCCCGGCCCGCCGCGGCCAGCGCCTCGTGAATCGCATACAGGCTGGTCGCTGGCGTGACGGTGACCTGCCCCGAGGCCGCGTCGAAGTTGACCCCGCCGGGCAGCTGGCGCAGGTCGAACACCATCGCGCCGTTGGCCGTGGAAGCGCCGATATAGGAGTGCCCGCCGCTGCGGGGGGCGACCTTGAGGTTGTGGGCTGCGGCGAACGCCATCGCCTTCTGCACGTCGGCCACCGACGTCGGCGTGACCACCGCCGCCGGCGTCGAGCCGTTGTAGTTGGTGTTGAAGACCTGCTTGGCCGCGCCGAACTGCCCGTTGTCCGGCAGTATCAGGTGGCCGTTGATGGCGGTGGACAGCCCGTCCCAGCCGGTGGTGTTCGGCGCGGCGGCAGCCCGGCCCGGCCCCAGGACCGTGCCCGCCGCCAAGGCGCCCGCAGCACCCGCGGCGGCCCTGAGAAAGGCCTGCCGCGACATCTGCCGCGTCGGCTCGCGCACTACCGCCATGCCCGCATTCTGGGGCTTTCCCGCAGCAAAAAAGGCCCCGTGGCGTGCTGTGTCGCATAACGATTAGCCAACGAACGGCGAGCGCATTGCGCGTGCCGCCGGGAATTTGGCTCTACGCAGGTCTTCACCTAGTATCTAGGGGTTGCCTTGGGCAGACCTCGGCCGGTATTTGCAGCACATCGGCCCCGCGTGCCTTTCGGTGACAAAGACCGCGCACGTCAGGTTTTTTTGGTGGGTAGTGCTCGCTGCACCGCTCACCAAGGCGAGTTCTCCTGTCGTGTACACGTGAACCAGTTCAGGAGATCAGGTGATTCAGCAGGAATCGCGGCTGAAGGTCGCCGACAACACCGGTGCCAAGGAGATCTTGTGCATCCGCGTGCTCGGTGGTTCGTCGCGACGCTACGCCGGCATCGGTGATGTCATCGTCGCCACCGTCAAGGACGCCATTCCCGGCGGCAACGTCAAGCGCGGCGACGTCGTCAAGGCCGTGGTGGTGCGCACCGTCAAGGAGCGCAGGCGTCCCGACGGCAGCTACATCAAGTTCGATGAGAACGCCGCGGTGATCATCAAGCCCGACAACGACCCGCGCGGGACGCGCATCTTCGGGCCGGTCGGGCGCGAACTGCGCGAGAAGAAGTTCATGAAGATCATCTCGCTCGCCCCGGAGGTGTTGTAGATGAAGGTCAAAAAGGACGACACCGTCCTGGTGATCGCCGGTAAAGACAAGGGCGCCAAGGGCAAGGTCCTCAAGGTCTACCCGGAACGCAACCGGGTGCTGGTGCAGGGTGTGAACGCGATCAAGAAGCACACCGCGGTTTCGACCAACCAGCGCGGTGCGCAGTCGGGCGGAATCGTCACTCAGGAAGCCCCGATCGACGCGTCCAACGTGATGGTCGTGGACTCCGACGGCAAGCCGACCCGCGTCGGCTACCGCCTGGACGAGGAGTCCGGTAAGCGCGTCCGTATCTCGAAGCGCAACGGCAAGGACATCTGATGAGCACAGCAGAGAAGGTGCTGCCGCGCCTGAAAGAGCGCTACCGCAACGAGATTCGCGATGCGCTGCACAAGGAATTCGGCTACGGCAACGTGATGCAGATCCCGACCGTGACCAAGGTCGTCGTCAACATGGGCGTCGGTGACGCCGCCCGGGACGCCAAGCTGATCAACGGCGCGGTCAGCGACCTGGCGCTGATCACCGGGCAGAAGCCCGAGATCCGCAAGGCGCGCAAGTCGATCGCGCAGTTCAAGTTGCGCGAGGGCATGCCGATCGGTGCGCGGGTCACCCTGCGGGGAGACCGGATGTGGGAGTTCCTCGACCGGCTCACTTCGATTGCGCTGCCGCGTATTCGCGACTTCCGCGGTCTTTCGCCCAAGCAGTTCGACGGTGTCGGCAACTACACCTTCGGGCTCGCCGAGCAGTCGGTGTTCCACGAGATCGACGTGGACAAGATCGACCGGGTCCGCGGCATGGACATCAACGTCGTCACCTCGGCGACGAACGACGACGAAGGACGAGCGCTGTTGCGGGCCCTCGGCTTTCCGTTCAAGGAGAACTGAGCAGATGGCTAAGAAGGCATTGGTCAACAAAGCGGCCGCGAAGCCCAAGTTCGCTGTGCGCGGCTACACGCGCTGCAACAGGTGCGGTCGCCCGCGCGCGGTGTTCCGCAAGTTCGGGCTGTGCAGGATCTGCCTGCGCGAGATGGCGCACGCGGGCGAATTGCCCGGCGTGCAAAAGAGCAGCTGGTAACAGGCCGCACAGGACAAGAGACCAACACAAGACAGGCGCGCGGCAGGCCCTAGCCGGGAACCACCGCGAGGAAGGTAACAGACACTGTCATGACAATGACGGACCCGATCGCAGACTTCTTAACACGTCTGCGCAACGCCAACTCGGCGTACCACGACGAGGTGACCTTGCCTCATTCGAAGATCAAGGCGAACATCGCCCAGATCCTCAAGAGCGAGGGCTACATCACCGATTTCCGGACCGAAGATGCTCGCGTCGGCAAGTCGCTGATCGTCCAGCTCAAGTACGGGCCCAGCCGGGAGCGCAGCATCGCCGGCTTGCGGCGGGTGTCCAAGCCTGGTCTGCGGGTGTACGCAAAGTCCACCAGCTTGCCGCGGGTTCTCGGCGGCCTGGGTGTTGCGATCATCTCGACTTCTTCCGGCCTGCTCACCGACCGTCAGGCAGCCAGACAGGGCGTGGGCGGCGAAGTCCTCGCGTACGTGTGGTGAGGAGGGGTAACCATGTCGCGCATTGGTAAGCAGCCGGTTCCGGTTCCCGCCGGAGTCGACGTCACGATCGACGGCCAGCAGGTGTCGGTGAAGGGACCCAAGGGCTCCCTGAACCTGACCATCTCCGAGCCAATCTCGGTGGCGCGCAACGAAGACGGCGCCATCGTGATTACCCGTCCCGACGACGAGCGGGAGAACCGCTCGTTGCACGGATTGTCCCGCACCCTGGTGTCCAACCTGGTCACCGGCGTGACGCAGGGCTACGAAACCAAGATGGAGATCTTCGGTGTCGGCTACCGCGTGCAGCTCAAGGGTTCCAACCTGGAGTTCGCGCTCGGATACAGCCACCCCGTGGTGATCGAGGCCCCGGAAGGCATCACATTCGCGGTCCAGTCGCCGACCAAGTTCACCGTCTCGGGCATCGACAAGCAGAAGGTCGGCCAGATCTCGGCGAACATCCGTCGCCTGCGCCGCCCCGACCCGTACAAGGGCAAGGGCGTGCGTTACGAGGGTGAGCAGATCCGCCGCAAGGTCGGAAAGACAGGTAAGTAGTCATGGCGCAAAAACAAGCCACTGCCGAGCGGAAGCCGGTGGGGCAGAGCGTTTCCGCAACCCGCCGGGTCTCCCGGCTGCGCAGGCACGCACGGCTGCGCAAGAAGCTCGCGGGCACTCCGCAGCGCCCGCGGTTGGTGGTGAATCGATCCGCGCGGCACATTCACGTGCAGCTGGTCAACGACGAGACCGGCACCACGGTGGCCGCCGCGTCGTCGATCGAGGCCGATGTGCGCGGTCTGGACGGGGACAAGAAGGCCCGCAGCGTGCGGGTCGGTCAACTGATCGCGGAGCGGGCCAAGGCCGCGGGCATCGACACCGTGGTATTCGACCGCGGGGGATACACCTACGGCGGACGGATCGCCGCGCTGGCCGACGCCGCGCGCGAGAACGGATTGAATTTCTGATGACGAACATGACTGGAAGGACCGCATAATGGCGGAACAGTCTGCTGGGTCGCAGGGCGCCCCGGACAATCGTGACAACCGTGGTGACCGGGGCGGCGACCGCGATGGCCGCGGCCGTGGCCGCGACGGCGGTGGCCGTGGTGGTCGTGACCGCGACGGCGACAAGAGCAACTACCTGGAACGCGTCGTTGCGATCAACCGCGTGTCCAAGGTGGTCAAGGGTGGTCGGCGCTTCAGCTTCACCGCGCTGGTGATCGTCGGTGACGGCGCCGGCATGGTCGGGGTCGGCTACGGCAAGGCCAAGGAAGTTCCCGCCGCGATCGCCAAGGGCGTCGAGGAGGCCCGCAAGGGCTTCTTCCGGGTGCCGCTGATCGGCAGCACCATCACGCACCCGGTGCAGGGTGAGGCCGCCGCGGGCGTGGTGATGCTGCGGCCCGCCAGCCCCGGTACCGGTGTGATCGCCGGTGGTGCGGCACGCGCGGTGCTGGAATGCGCTGGAGTGCACGACATCCTGGCCAAATCGCTGGGTAGCGACAACGCGATCAACGTGGTGCACGCCACCGTCGCGGCGCTCAAGCTCTTGCAGCGTCCCGAGGAGGTGGCCGCTCGCCGCGGACTGCCGATCGAGGACGTCGCTCCCGCCGGAATGTTGAAGGCGCGCCGCGAAAGTGACGCGCTGGCCAGTGCGGCGGCAGCACGAGAGGCATCGCCACAATCATGAGTGCTCAACTGAAAATCACCCAGGTGCGCAGCACCATTGGGGCACGCTGGAAGCAGCGTGAGAGCCTGCGCACGCTGGGCCTGCGCAAGATTCGGCAGTCGGTGGTTCGCGAGGACAACCCACAGACCCGCGGCCTGATCGCCGTGGTGAACCACCTCGTCGAGGTGGAGGAGACCAAATGACCATCAAGCTGCACGACCTGAAGCCGGCCCCCGGGTCGAAGAAGGCGCGCACCCGCGTCGGCCGCGGTGAGGGCTCCAAGGGTAAGTCCGCGGGCCGAGGAACCAAGGGCACCAAGGCGCGCAAGAACGTGCCGGCGACCTTCGAGGGTGGGCAGATGCCCATCCACATGCGGCTACCCAAGCTCAAGGGATTCCGCAACCCGTTCCGCACCGAGTACGAGATCGTCAACGTCGGCGACATCAGCCGGCTGTTCCCGCAGGGCGGTGCCATCGGCGTCGACGAGCTGGTGGCCAAGGGCGCGGTTCGCAAGAACTCGTTGGTCAAGGTCCTCGGCGACGGCGAGCTGACCGTCAAGGTCGAGCTGACCGCACACAAGTTCAGCGGCAGCGCGCGCGAGAAGATCAGCGCCGCAGGCGGTTCGGCCACCGAGCTGTAACTGCGACAACGCGAAAAGCCCCCGCACGCATTGCGTGTCGGGGGCTTTCGCTGGGGGTACCTCCCGCTTGCGGGGGATTCAGCGCAGCTGCGGAATGACCTCTGCGGCAAGGCGTTCCATCTGCTCGCGGTTCTGCTCGACATCGGGGCCGACGGGATTGAGCAGCAGCGTCTGAGCGCCGGCGTCGATCGCCTCGCGCAGCCCCCGCACCACGTCGTCGGGGGTCCCCGACACCGGCACGTCCTCGATCCCCGGTATCGCGCCGCTGTAGGTGCGTTCCAGGCCGGCGAGCACCCGCTCGCGGGCCCGCGCCGCGTCGTCGTCGACCATCAGATAGACGCGCTTGCTGATGGGGAAGTGTGCCGGGTCCTTCTCCTGCTCGGCGAGCTCGCGGCGGACGATCGGGACGGCCTGGGCGAAGGCTTCGGTGCTGGAGGCGCCCGCGCCCATGAACGCGTCGCCGAGGCGCACCGCCCGCGCTAAGGCCTTGGGCGCCATGCCGCCGAACCAGATCGGCGGATGCGGTCGCTGCACCGGCTTGGGCGCGAACGGAAGGCCGTCGACGTCGCGGAATCTGCCGTGCAACGTCACGGCGGGCTCGTCGGACCAGGCCGCCTTCATCAGTTTCAGGCTCTCGGTGAAATACGAGATGAAGGTGTCCTTGTCGACGTCGAACGCGGCGAGCGAGGGCCCGCCGCGGCCCGGCGCGACACCGATGTCCAGCCGACCGTGGCTGATCCGGTCGACCGTTGTCACCGCGGAGGCGAGCTGCAGCGGCTCGTGATGCGGCAGCACCAGCACGGCCACCCCCAGGCGCAGCCGCTCGGTGCACGCCGCGGCATACGACAGCAACTCCAGCGGCGCAAGCAGCGGCCCGCGGCCGATGGTCTGCTCGAGCGCCCAGACCCCCTCGAACCCGAGGTCCTCGGCGCGCCTCAGATACGCGCGCAGCCCGTCGCCGTCGAAGCCGTCGTAATCGAACTGGGGGATCGCGATCGAAAACCTCACCAAACCACCCTACGGCGACAGATCGGTACGCTGCAGAGCATGTTCGCCTTTCTGCCTTCTATCCCCGGTGTCGACGACGTGCGGGCCCTGGCCGGGCGGGTCGATACCGCTCGCCACCACGGCGTGCCCAGTGGCTGCGTGCTCGAGCTGAGCCTGCGCACGCTGCCGCCCGAGACGACCGGGCTGGACCCGTTGTCGATCATCACCGGGGGCGGTCGGGGGATTACGCTGCGCGACGCGGTCGCCGCGATCCACCGGGCCGCCGACGACCCGCGGGTCGCCGGGCTGATCGCCCGGGTCCAGCTCGACGCGTCACCGGCGGCCGCGGTCCAGGAGCTGCGCGAGGCGATCGCGGCGTTCAGCGCGGTCAAGCCGTCGCTGGCCTGGGCCGAGACCTATCCGGGCACCCTGTCGTACTACCTGGCGTCGGCGTTCGGCGAGGTGTGGATGCAGCCGTCGGGAACCGTCGGGTTGATCGGGTTCGCCAGCAATGCGACCTTCCTGCGCGGCGCGCTGGACAAGGCGGGTATCGAGGCCGAGTTCATCGCGAAGGGCGAATACAAGTCGGCGGCAAACCTTTTCACCGAAGGCGGGTTCACCGATAGTCATCGCGAGGCGGTGACCCGGATGCTGGAGAGCCTGCAGGGCCAGGTGTGGCAGGCGATCGCGGGCTCGCGCAACATCGATTCGGGCGGGCTCGACGCGCTCGCCGACCGGGCGCCCCTGCTGCGCGACGACGCCGTGGCCGCGGGGCTGGTGGACCGGATCGGCTTCCGCGACGAGGCGCACGCGCGGATGGCCGAACTCGTTGGCGTCGAGGACTATTCACCGGAATCGAGCGACAGCGAGGGCAAGCCGCCGCGGCTCAATCTGGTCCGCTACGCCGGCGCGTCACGGCCGTGGCCGATGCCGCCGGTGCCGTCGATTCCGGGTCGCAAACCCAAGCCCACGTTGGCCGTCGTCACCCTCGAGGGTCCGATCGTCAACGGACGCGGCGGCCGCCAGTTCCTGCCCATCGGGAATTCGTCGGCCGGTGGTGACACGATCGCGGCGGCGCTACGGGAGGCGGCCGCCGACGATTCGGTGTCGGCGATCGTGCTGCGGGTGGAGAGCCCCGGCGGCTCGGTCACCGCGTCGGAGACGATCTGGCGTGAGGTGACCCGGGCCCGCGAGCGCGGCAAACCGGTGGTGGTGTCGATGGGTTCGGTCGCGGCGTCGGGCGGCTACTACGTCGCGATGAATGCCGATGCGATCGTGGCGAATCCGGCGACGATCACCGGTTCAATCGGCGTCATCACCGGCAAGCTGGTAATCCGCGACCTCAAGGAGCGCTATGGCGTCGCGTCAGATGCGGTGCGTACCAACGCAAACGCGGATGCCTGGTCGATGGACACGCCCTTCACCCCGGAGCAGCGCGCGCATCGGGAGGCCGAGGCGGATCTGTTCTACACCGACTTCGTCGAGCGCGTCGCGCAGGGCCGCAACATGACCACCGATGCCGTGGATGCCGTTGCCCGCGGCCGGATCTGGACGGGCGCGGACGCCCTGGAACGTGGCCTGGTCGACGAACTCGGCGGCCTGCGCACCGCCGTGCGCAGGGCCAAGGTGCTGGCGGGTCTGGACGAGGATACCGACGTGCGCATCGTCAGCTTCCCGACCTCCTCGCTGCTGAGCATCGTGCGGCCCCGGGAGTCGTCGCAACCGGCCGCGTCGCTGACCGACGCGGTGGGCGCGCTGCTCGGCCGTTCGATCACCGGGATCATCGAGGGTGTCGAGCAGGTGCTGAGCGGCACCAGCGCGCTATGGCTGGGGGAGTCGCGGCTCTAGCGCTCGCCGCTGAGCCCTCCGCTGATGAAGATGATTTCGCCCAGCGGATCATCGGTATCCGGGGTGGGTATGTCGAGGCCGGCGCGCCCGAACAACTCGGTTCGGGTCACTCCTTCGACGTCCCAGCCCTTGCCCCCCAGATAGTCGACGACGTGGTTGCGCTCGCCGGCGTACACCAGCGAGGCCATGTCGATGTCCACGCCGTGATCCCGGAACGAGCCGGACATCTCCCGGACCCGGTCGGCATCGAAATCGATGATGCCGGGCACGAATTCGGTGGCGATGGTGCTGCCCGGGGCGGACAGGGCGGTGATGCTGTCGAACAATCGGTCCTGGGCCTCCGGCGGCAGGTAGATCAGCAGCCCCTCGGCCAACCAGGCGGTGGGCGCCGTCGTGTCCAGACCGGCGCCGCGCAGCGCCGTGGGCCAGTCCGCGCGCAGATCGATCGGGATGGTGCGTCGGGTGGCGGTGGGCTCGGCGCCGATACCCGCCAGGGTGGTGGTCTTGAACTCGATCACCTGGGGCTGGTCGATCTCGTAGACGACCGTGTCGGCGGGCCAGGGCAGCCGGTAGGCGCGCGAGTCCAAGCCCGACGCGAGGATGACCACCTGACGCACCCCGCCGGCGGTGGAATTGACGAAGTAGTCGTCAAAGTACCTGGTACGCACCGCCATTCCGTCGATCATCGCCCGGATGCGCGTCGGATTGGCGTTCTCGATCGCGTCGAGATCGAGCTCGCCGTCCATCATCTTGATGAAGAAGTCCACGCCGACCGCACGCACCAGCGGTTCGGCGAACGGATCGTTGATCAAGCCGCGTGGATCTTTGGTCGCCATGGCGCGGCCGGCCGCGACCATGGTTGCGGTGGCGCCCACGCTGGACGCCAGATCCCAGTTATCGTCGTGAGAGCGTGTCACTAGTCCACCCTATCGAAGGGTCGCCGCCACGTAACTCATGTCGCCGAACGGCGTCGGCACATCCTCGGGGAACTCAAACCCATTGCGGGCATACAGCTCCCTGGTGGGATGCTCCGCCACTTGCCAGCCGTGGCCGTTCAGGTAGTCGACGACCACGCTGCGCTCGCCCCGGTAGAACAGGTCGCCCGCATTGATGTCGAAGCCGAAGCTGCGCCACCGGTCGGTGATCTGCTGCAGGCGTTCGTCGTTGAACACGTTCGGGTCGGCCATGTGTTCGGTGGCCACCCGGCTGCCCGGCGCGGACAGCGCGGTGATGTGGTCGAACAGCCGGTCCTGGGCCTCGGGTGGCAGGTAGGGCAGCAGGCCTTCCGCGCTCCACGCGGTCGGCCGGCTGGCGTCGAACCCGGCCTCGCGCAGCGCCGCGGGCCAGTCGTCGCGCAGGTCGATGGCGATGGTGCGGCGCTCGGCAGTCGGGGTGGCGCCGAGGCCGGCCAGCGTCTCGGTCTTGAACGCGATGACCTCCGGCTGGTCGATCTCGTAGACCACCGTCCCCGCCGGCCATACCAGCCGGTAGGCCCGGGTGTCGAGCCCGGAAGCCAGGATCACCGCCTGGCGCACACCGTCTTTGCCGGCGTCGAGGAAGAAGTTGTCGAAGAACCGCGTCCGCACCGCCATCTGCTGCGTGCGCGTCTTGCGGTTCAGCAGCGCGTCCTCTTCGAAATTGATCTCCCCGTCGATGACGCGGATGAAGACGTCCAATCCCACCGCCCGGACCAGCGGATCGGCCCAGGGATCGTCGAGCAGCGGGTCGGCCCCCTGCGAGGCCACCGCGCGGGAGGCGGCGACCATGGTGGCCGTCGCTCCCACGCTGGAGGCCAGGTCCCAGCTGTCGCCTTCGGTGCGTCCCGTCTCGGCCGTCATTTCGCCTTCTTCTCCAAGGTGCCGCTGGTGTAAAGCATCTCGCCCATGCGCATGTCGTCGTCCTCGAGCGGGGCAAAGCCGTTGTCCGCGAACAGCTCCTGGATAGTACTGCTGCTCAGTGACCAACTGCGATCCGAGAGGTAGGGAACCGGCTCGTTGCGGTCGCCGAGGTACACCAGTCCCGCCATGTCCAGGTCGAAGCCGTGCGAGCGCCAGCGCTCGGTGATGGTCGACATGCGCTCGCGCATCTTTTCCTCTTCACCGGGCTCGGGGGTGGGTGCGCTCTCGGTGGCCAGCCGGCTGCCCGGCGCGCTCAGCGCAGTGATGGTGTCCAGCAAGCGGTCCTGGGCTTCCGGCGGGAGGTAGCCCAGCAGGCCCTCGGCGCTCCACGCGGCCGGCTGGCTCGGGTCGAAGCCCGCGGTACGCAGCGCGGTAGGCCAGTCGTCGCGCAGGTCGATGGCCACCACCCGGCGGTCGGCGGTCGGCGCGGCGCCCAGGTCGGAAAGGGTTCGGGTCTTGAACTCGATGACCTGCGGCTGGTCCACCTCGTAGACCACCGTCCCGGCCGGCCAGTCCAGCCGGTAGGCGCGGGAATCGAGCCCGGAAGCCAGGATCACCACCTGCTTGATGCCCGCGTTCGTCGCGTCGGTGAAGAACTCGTCGAAGAACTTGGTGCGCACCGCCATGTTGTCGGCCATGCGGGACATCGCCCCGGCCGATCCGGCGGCCCCGTCGTGCACGTCGTTCAGCTCGGCCGGGTCCAATTCGCCGCTGGCCAGCCGGGAGAGCAGATCGACGCCGACGGCCTTGACCAGCGGCTCGGCGAACGGGTCATCGATGATCGGGCGGTCGGCGCGGGTGGCGATCGCCCGCGCGGCCGCGACCATCGTGGCGGTCACTCCGACGCTGGATGCCAGGTCCCAGGTGTCGCCCTCGTATCTGGTGGAGCTGGTGGAAGTCATGTTGTTCCCCCTCTTGGAAGTACGTAATTAGCTTACCTTTGCTAATACTTAGACAATATAACAAGCTTCCATCACTGTACGCTTCCCGCGATTCGCGGCAACCTGTACGCATGGCGTACGCCGCGGCCGGCAGACGGGTAGGGATGGCGCGATGAAGGCGCTCGTGTTCGGCGTGCCCCCGGAGCCGTTCGCGGTCCCCGACAACGCAAACGCGCTGACCGTGAACCTGTCCCGCACCCCGTCCGCGCTACGGCAGGTACCGGACCCGCAACTGCCGCACCAGGATTGGGTGCTCACCAGGCCGCGGCTGACCGGCATCTGCGGCTCGGATTCCAAGCAGATCCTGATGGACTTCGGCGCCGACGACGCCGACAACGCGATGGGCGGCTTCTGTTCCTTCCCGCAGGTCATGGGCCACGAGGTGGTGGCCGACGTGGTCGCGCTGGGCCCGAAGGCCCGTGGGCTGGACGTCGGGCAGCGGGTGGTGCTCAACCCGTGGCTGTCGTGCGGGCCACGGGGCATCGAGCCGCCCTGCCCGGCCTGCGAAACCGGCGACTACAGCCTCTGCTGGAGCTTCACCGACGGCGACCTCAAGCCCGGCATCCACACCGGCGTCTCGGCCGACGTGACCGGCGGCTACGCCGAGCTGATGCCCGCGCACGACAGCATGCTGTTCCCCGTTCCGGAGTCGATTCCCGACGAGATGGCCGTGTTCGCCGACCCGTTCTCGGTGTCGCTGCACGCGATCACCCGGCACCCGCCGCCCCGCTCGGGCCGCGTCCTGGTCTACGGCGCCGGCTCGCTCGGGCTGTGCGCGGTGGCGATCCTGCGGGCGCTGTATCCCGACGTGGCCGTGGCCGTCGTCGCCCGCTTCGACGCCCAGGCCGAGCTGGCCCGGCGGTTCGGCGCCGCCAAAGTCCTTGCGCACGAACCACGTCTGGTCGTCATCGAGGAGCTCGTCGCCTGGGGCGGTGGCCGGCTGCGCCAGCCGCTGCAGGGGCTGCCGATGGCGCACCCCGGCGCGATCGACGTCGTCTACGACACCGTCGGCAAGCCCGAGACCTTCGAGGTGGGCGTGCGCGTGCTGGCCTCCCGCGGAACGCTGGTCAAGGCAGGCGTGCATGCGCCCGGCCGATGGGAGTGGAGTCCGCTGTACTTCAAGGAGATCGCCCTCGTCGGCTCCAACGCCTTCGGGTTCGAGGAGGTTGACGGCGAGCGCAAGCACGCGATCGCCCACTACCTCGACCTGGTCGCCGCCGGCCGAATCGAGCTGCGGCCCATGCTGACCCACACCTTCGGGCTGCAGCAGTGGCGCGAGGCCTTCCTGGCGATCGCCAACCAGGCCGACAGCGGCGCCGTCAAGGTGGCGATCGACCAGCGCTAGACGGGGCGCGTCGCGCGGTAGTAGGTGAGCCGGCCGACGAAGCGTTGCCGATGCGAGGCCACCTCGTCGCAGTCGAAGCCCGCCGCGCGCAACAGCTCCGGGATGGCGTCGCCCAGGTTGCCGGCCGCCATCGGGCTGTGCAGGGTGAGCCGGGCGGACAGGCCGTCGTCGGCGGTCATGTGGCCACCCATGTCGACGACGTGCAGCCGACCGCCCGGCCGCAGCACGCGGTACACCTCGGCCCCCGCGGCCGGTTTCGCCTCGGCGTCCAGGTGGTGCAGCATCATCGACGACAGCACGCGGTCGAATTCGCCGTCGGCGTACGGCAGCCGCTGCGCGTAGCCGCGCTCGAAGCGAATCCCGTTCAGCCGGTCCGCCTTTCGCTGCGCCCGGCGCAACGCGAGGGGGTCGGGGTCGGAGCCGATCACCGAGATCGAGGGATGGGCGCGCTTGGCGCGCACGCTCAGATTGCCGGGCCCGCAGCCGATTTCCAGGACGCGGTGGTCGCCGTCGAGCTCGGCCTGCGCGATGAGCCTGTCGTGGACGCGGTTGAAGCCGGCCAGGCGGGTGATAAGGCCGTAGCCGGGCAGGAAGGCGTCGTGACCGGCGGCTGGGATGTAGTCATGTGGATGATGTTTGATCATGAGCTTCATACTCGACCGTTGTTGTGCTCTATAATTGGGCGATCATCGTAAAAACTAGGATTATCTTTAGCGACACACTATGACGCAGCTTGCCCGGGTGATCAGCCATCGCGATGGCGTGCCCGTCTACCAGTACCGGTCCGGCCCGGATACCTCGCCCATCGCGGTGCACCGGCATGCCCGCTACGACGTCGGCTCGCTCGGTCGTCACATTCACGACTTCCCGGCCCTGTGGTACGCCCACGAAGCGGGCCTGGTGTACGTCCTGGCCGCGGGCCAGGTGCTCGACCCGGGCGAGCTGTACGACCTGGCGGGCGGGGTCGCGGTGTTCTTCGATCCCGCCGCGCTGGGTGAGGACGCGCGATCGCCGTGGCCCGCGTGGCGGGCACACCCGCTGCTGTTCCCCTTCCTGCACGGGCATTCCGGCGGGGTGTTGCAGCTGGAGGTGCCCGCCGACCGGCGGCCCCTGTGGGACAGCGCGATTCGCTCCATCGAGTCGGAGCTGACCGCGCGTCAGGACGGCCACCGGCAGGCGGCCCTGGCCCATCTGACGCTGCTGTTGATCGAGCTCGCGCGCCTGGCCCGCGACGTGGTCGCCGGCCTACGGCGCAGCGGCGAGCCGCTGCTGGCCGACGTGTTCGCGGTGATCGACCGGCGCCACGGCGAGCCGCTGTCGCTGCGCGATGTGGCGAACGAAGTCGCCATGACACCGGGGCATCTGACCACCGTCGTACGCCGCCGCACCGGGCGCACCGTCGTCGAGTGGATCATCGAACGCCGCATGGCCGAGGCGCGCGGCTTGCTGGTCGACACCGACCTTCCGGTCGCCGAGATCGCCGGCAGGGTGGGGATGGCCGACCCCGGCTACTTCAGTCGGCTGTTCAGCCGGGAGCACGGCATGTCGCCCCGAGATTGGCGCAGACGAAACGTGCGGGCCGCCTAAGCCAACGCGCCGTGAGACCCCATGATGGGCAGATCAATTGGGGTGATGATGCCCGGCGGGGCGTCGCAGAGAAAGGGGATGGCGTTGACCGCCGCGATGGCGGTGCTGTCCATCAACACGGTCATCACGTCCTGCCCCGGGTGGCCGAACCGGATCGTCGCGTCGACATACGGGTCGCCGTCGATCACCACGCTGAACCCCTTGGGGTCTTCCCAGTGCGGATCGAGCGCATCGTCGCTCATGGTCCAGCAGATCGCCAGCTCGATCACCGGGCGGCCGTTGCGCAGACCGCGATAGGTACGGCGTTGGCCCCCGCTGGTGCCGGCGGCGTACTGGACCCATCCCAAATCCAGATCGCGGGTCAGCACCGCGGGTTCGACGAAGGCGTCTTTGGAGTCGAGGTCGACACCCAGCATCGTGGCGATCATATCGAGCGTTTCGAAGTAGCCGAGGCCGTATCGTTGCGCCGCCGGGTCGAGGTGCGTCACCGGCTCTCGGGGCGGCTTGCCGAATCCCAGCACCTTCCAGACATCTTGAACGGGATAGGTTGTGCAGTCCAGTGTTTCGACGAGTCTGATGCTGCGCACGCGTCGGCACGCCCCGGTGAGGAAGCCGGCGACGACGTTGACGAAGCCGGGCTCGAATCCCGTGCCCAGGAAGGTCGCGCCGCCGTGGCGCGCCGCCTCCTCGAGAGCGGGGAGTTCGACTGGGTGGTGCGTGCCGGTCACAAAATCACCCGTGGTCACCACGTTGATGCCGGTGCGCAGCAGCCGGATCACCAGGTCGTAGTCGATGGCGCGCGGCATGTAGTTCACACAGTCCGGCCGAAGCTCGATCAGCGCGTCGACGTCGTCGGTCGCGGCCACCCCGATCGGCGGACCCTCGACGAGAACTCCCGCGTCACAGCCGACCTTGTCGGCGCCGAAGGCGTGGACGCCGACCACCTCGAAATCGTCGCGGTCGATCATTGCGCCAAGCGCGCGCTTGCCGATGTTGCCGGTCGACCACTGAACCACGCGGTAGCTCATAGGGATTCGATCTCCAGCCACTCGTCGACGTCGAACCCGTCCGCGACGGCGCGGATCGTCGCGCCGCCGCGGCCGGGGTAATGCGCGGGGATCACGGCGGCGTGCGCGTGCGCGGCCTCGGTGAAGATCCGGCGCCGGGTAGCGGTCGCCGCGGCGGCATCCACGTCGAAGGCGCATGGGTCGGCGGGGCGGCGCACCTGCAACGGGCTGTGGGTGAGGTCGCCGACGAACACCGCGGGCTCGCCGGCGTCCAGCCACAGCACCGAGGACCCCGGCGTGTGCCCGGCCGCCGGTCGCAGCCGCAGCGATTCGCTGATCTGGTAGTCGTCGGCCCACTGGACCAGCTGTCCGGCTTCGTCGATCGGCAGCACGCTGTCGGCGAATACCAACTGATCGCCGTGCTGCTGGGCCGCTTCGGCCTCGGTGCGCGGCGATTGCCGCGCCGCGGGCCCGTCGGGCGCGAAGTACCGGTAATCGGCCGCGGGAGCCAGGTATCGGGCGTTGGGGAACGTCGGCACCCAGGCATTCCGAGAGTTGCCGTCCAGCATGGTGTTCCAGCCGACGTGGTCGGAGTGGATGTGGGTGTTGATCACCACGTCGACGGCGCCGCGGTCGATGCCGGCCGAGTCCCACCCGGCGAGGAACGCGGTGTTCAGGTGATCCAGCGGCGGCATGTGCGGGCGCTGCCGGTCATTTCCGACGCCGGTGTCCACGACGACGGTCAGCCCGTCGACCTCGATGACCCAGCTTTGCACCGCGATCCGCCACTTGTCGGTGCCGGGGTCGAAGAAGTCCGGCACCAGCAGGTCGGCGTTGTCGTGCCAGCCCGCCGGCGGGGTTTTGGCGAAAGAGTTTGTGCCCAGCTCGAATTGGAATTCCACGATGCGCGTCACACAGGCGCGGCCCACCTGTGCGCGGCTCATAGAGGGTTGGTGCGCAGGTAGCTGTAGACGCCGGCGAAGTTTCGGTTCACGTCCTCGGGGATGGGCACCGGGCCGCCGAGAGCCCTTGCCCCCCAGACGATTTGCGCCGTCCGCTCCACCAGTGCGGTGATGTGCAGCACCTTGTCGGGACGCGGGCCCACCGCCACCAGGCCGTGGTTGGCGATCAGGGCCGCGCCACGTCCTTCAAGGGCCTTGACCGCGTTGGCCCCGACGTCGGGTGTCCCGGACGCGGCGTAGTCGGCGCACCGGATCTCACCACCGCAGTAGACCGCGAACTCGTCGATGCAGGCCGGGATCGGCTGGTGCGCGATGGCGAACATGGTGGCCCACACCGGATGGCTGTGAATGACGCTGCCGATGTCGTCGAACGCCTGATAGCACGCCAGGTGCAGGTGCATCTCCGACGACGGGTTGCGCCCCTGCGCGGCCTGCAGCACGGCGCCGTCCGGGTCGACCAGCACCAGGTCGTCGAGCTGCATGTCGCGATAGTCGACCGACGACGGCGTGATCACGATGTTGCCGTCGGACCGCCGCGCGGAGATGTTGCCCGCGGTCCCCTCGACGAGGCCGCGGCGCAGCATGTCCTTGGCCGCGTCCAGCACCGCGGTCTCGGGGTTGTCGACGAATTTCATGACCCCAGCACCTCCGGGTTGACGAGATGGGCGGGCGTGTTGCCGGACAGCAACGCTGCCAGATCGTCGGCGACCATCTGCGCCTGCCGTGCCTCAGTGTCCCAGGTCGCCCCGGCGATGTGCGGCGTCAGGACGACGTTGGGCATGCCCACCAGCGGGTGATCGGTCGGCAAGACCTCGCCGACGAAGTGGTCCAGCCCCGCCGCGCCCACCTTGCCGGAGCGCAGGGCGTCGACGAGCGCGTCGGTGTCGTGCAGCTGGGCGCGCGCGGTGTTGACGAACACCACGCCGTCGCGCATGGCCGCGAACTGCTTGGCGCCGATCATGCCCGCGGTGTCCTCGGTGACCGGTGCGTGCAGGGAGACGACGTCGGCCTCGGCCAACAACTCGTCGAGGCTGTGCTCGGCTTCGTCGTGATACGGGTCGCAGGCGATGACGCGCATGCCCAGCCCGGACAGCCGCCACGCCAGCGCGCGGCCGACGGCGCCCAGGCCCACCAACCCGGCGGTGCGCCCGGCGATCTCGGCGCCACGGAACCGCTGATACGGGATGCTGCCATCGCGAAACATGTTGCCGCCGCGGACATCCGCGTCCGAGCTCACCAGGTGGCGGGTGGCCGCGAACAGCAATGCGATTGCCATCTCGGCGACCGCGTCGGCGTTGCGGCCCGGCGTGTTCAGCACCGGAATGCCGGCCGCGGTCGCCCCGGCGATGTCGACGTTGTTCGGGTCGCCGCGGGTGGAGGCCACCGCGATCAGGCCGAGATCGAACACCGGCCCCTTTACCGAATCGGTCTCCACGACAACGATGTCGGCGGCCTCGGCGGAGATCCGTTCGGCCAGCTGCTCGGCGCTGTAGATCCGCAGCGGCGTCTGGTCGATCCACGGGTCGTACACCACGTCGGCCAGCTCGCGCAGTTTGGCGAACCCCGGTCCACGCAACGGGGCTGTCACCAGGGCGCGCGGTCTTGATGTCACGATCCCCAATGCTGGCGTACGGTGACGCCCGTGTCACGTAATGGCGTCACAATCGGCATCGACATCGGCACCACCGCGGTCAAAGCGGTAGTCGCGGCCGAGGACGGGCGGGTGGCGGCGCGGGTGCGCATCCCCCATCAGGTGCGGGTGCCGAGCCCCAACCGGATGGAGCACGACGCCGACGAGGCGTGGCGGCGGGGCCCGCTGGCCGCGCTACAGCAGCTGGCGCCCGGGCCCGACGTCCGCGCGGTCGCCGTTTCGGCGATGGTCCCGTCACTGACCGCGGTCGATTCGACCGGCACGGCCATCACGCCGGGGCTACTGTACGGCGACGAACGCGGCCGGCCGTCGGAGGCCGCGAAAGGGGGACCTCAGCCGCTTCCCGCGCTGGGCGAGGCCGCCGAATTCCTGCGCTGGACGGCCGCCGCCGCGCCCGGCGCCGCCGGTTACTGGCCGGCGCCCGCGGTGGCCAACCACGCCCTGGGCGGCGAGCCGGTGATCGACTTCGCCACTGCCGCCACGGCATACCCGCTTTTCGACGGGACCGGCTGGAACGCGGCGTCGTGCGCCGGGCACGGCGCGACCGTCGAGCAGATGCCCCGGGTGCAGACCATCGGGGCGGCCGCGGGGCAGGTGCACGGGACCGGCGCGGTGCTGGCGGTCGGGGCCATCGACGCGATCTGCGAGCAGATTGTCGCCGGCGCCGACCGCGACGGGGACGTGCTGGTGATGTGTGGCACCACGCTGATCGTGTGGACCACGATCGCCGAGGCCCGCCAGGTGCCCGGGCTGTGGACCATTCCGCACACCAAGGCCGGCAAGAGTCAGATCGGCGGTGCCAGCAACGCCGGCGGCCTGTTCCTCGGCTGGGTCGACCGCGTGATCGGTCCGGGCGACCCGGCGTCGGTCGCTCCGGGGCGGGTTCCGGTGTGGTCGCCCTACATTCGCGGGGAGCGCACGCCGTTTCACGACCCGGATCGCAGGGCCGTGCTGGACGGGCTGGACCTCACCCATGACGCCGCCTCGCTGCGGCGGGCCGCCTACGAAGCGTCGGGCTTCGTCGTCCGCCAGCTCATCGAGTGCAGCGGAGTTCCGGTATCGCGCATCGTGGCCACCGGTGGCGGCACCCGGCTGCGGCCGTGGATGCAGGCCGTCGCCGACGCGACCGGCCGGCCGGTGGCGGTATCGGGGGTGGCCGAGGGCGCGGCGCTGGGCGCGGCTTTCCTGGCCCGCATGGCGGCCGGCCTGGAGACGACGATCGACGACGCCGCGCGCTGGGCGTCCGCCGACGTCGTCGTCGATCCGGATCCGGCGTGGGCCGGCCCGGTCGAGGACCGCTATCGACGCTTCCTGGAGCTGGGGGAGCGGCCGTCGCCGGCATCCGGTGCGAGGTTCTAGCGCGATACCCGTGTTCGCGCTCTAGGCTTGTGCAATGACTGACCACGACCGCAAGGCTGCCCGCCGAGAGATCGCCGACGCCCTGTTGAAAGCTCTCGAACGCCGGCATGAAGTGCTCGACCTCATCGTGGAGGCCGACAGCAACGCGGCCGCGATCGACGCGATCGCCGGTTTACTCGACACGTCGCACGCGGGCGCCGAAGCGGTGTTTGGCTTGTCCTTCGAACAGCTCACCAAGGATTCGCGCAGGATCATCCAGGCCGAGCTCGAGGACCTGAACAAGCAGCTCAGCTTCACGCTGGGGGAGCGGCCGGCGAGCTCGGGCGAGAGCCTGGAGCTGCGGCCGTTCTCCGCCGACGAGGACCGCGACATCTTCGCCGTCCGCACCGAGGACATGGGTGGCGCATCGGGCGACGGATCGGGCGGGCAGGCGGGCAATCTCGACGACGAGATCCGCTCGGCGCTGGCGCGCGTCGACGACGAAGAGGCCGCCTGGTTTGTCGCGATCGATTCGGGCGACAAGGTCGGGATGGTGTTCGGCGAGCTGCTCGGGGGCGAGGTGCAGGTGCGGATCTGGATCCACCCCGAGCACCGCAAGCGGGGCTACGGCACTGCCGCACTGCGCAAGTCGCGCACCGAGATGGCGTGGTGCTTCCCGGCCGCGCCGTTGGTCGTCCGGACGCCCGCCGCCAAACCGCGCTGAGCGCTACTGCTTGGTGGCGATGACCGAGATGCTGTTCTGCAGCGCCTTGAGGCTCTCGCCCGTGACGGTTAGCCCGGCGTCGGCGAACTGGTCGGCGCGGGTGTGCGCCTCGATTTGCCAGCCGGCCGCGCTCAGGTAGTCGGCCGCCGGGGTGCGCTCGCCGTGGTACACCAGCGTGGACACATCGGTGTTGAAGCCGAACTGGCCCCAGCGCCGGGCCATCGCCTTGGCCCGCTTCTCCAGCAGCGGGATTCCGTTGTGGTGGTATTCGGTGGCCAGCCGGCTGCCCGGCGCGCTCAGCGTGGTGATGGCGTCGAACAGCCGGTCCTGGGCGTCCGGCGGCAGGTACATCAGCAGGCCTTCCGCGCTCCACGCGCTCGGCCGCGACTCGTCAAAACCGGCCTCTCGCAACGCTGTTAGCCAATCGTCCCGCAGGTCGACCGCGACGGTGCGGCGCTCGGCGGTCGGCTGGGCGCCCAACTTCGCCAACGACGTGGACTTGAACTCGATGACGGCGGGCTGATCGACTTCGTACACGACGGTGCCCGCCGGCCACGGCAGCCGGTACGGCCGCGAGTCCAGGCCAGAGGCCAGGATCACGACCTGGCGAATGCCGGCTTCCGTTGCGTCGGTGAAGAAGTCGTCGAAATACCGGGTACGAACGGCCATCATGTCGGTCATCCGCTGCAGGTTGTACTCGACGTCGGGATCCGCATCGGGGTCCACGCCGCCCGTCTCGTCGTTGATCTCGCCGTCGAGCACGCCGACGAAGAACTGTGCGCCCACGGCGCGGACCAGCGGGTCGGCGAAGGGATCGTCGATCAGCGCGCCCGGCTGCTTGCTGGCCAATGCCCGGCAGGCGGCGACCCAGGTCGCCGTGGCCCCCACGCTGGAGGCAAGGTCCCACGTGTCTTGATCGGTGCGCGTCATGCCCACACTCCTAGTTCAGCGTCGCGGATACGTATTTGATGTCGCCGAAGGCGGCCATGGACGGTTCGGTGGGGAACTCAAAGCCGTTGTGCGCGTACATCTCCGGCGTGCTGCGCACCGATGTCTGCCAGCCTCGCTCGCCAAGGTAGGCCACCACGTCGTTGCGCTCGCCGGTGTAGACCAGGTCGGACCAGTTGAGGTTCAGGCCCATGCGCCGCCAACGTTCGCTCATTTCGCGGCCCCGCTTATCGACCCGGTCGCGCATGTCGGAGACATAGCCGGTGCCGATGCGGCTGCCGGGTGCCGACAGCGCGGTGATGTTGTCGAACAGCCGGTCCTGGGCGTCCGGCGGCAAGTACCCGAGCAGCCCCTCGGCGATCCACGCCGTCGGCTGCGCCGGGTCGAATCCGTTGCCGCGCAACGCGGCCACCCAATCGTCGCGCAGGTCGATCGCGACCGTCCGGCGGTCGGCGGTCGGCGCCGCGCCCAGATCGGACAGCGTGCGCGTCTTGAATTCGATCACCTGCGGCTGGTCGATCTCGTAGAGCACGGTCCCGGCCGGCCACGGCAGCCGGTAGGCGCGGGTGTCCAGGCCCGAGGCGAGGATGACCGCTTGGCGCACACCGGCTTCGGCGGCCTCGAGGAAGAAGGCGTCGAAGAAGCGGGTGCGCACCGCCATGCCCTCGCTGAGCCGTTGCGGCGTGAACGCGGGATCGTCGTCGGACAATTCGACTTCGCCGTTCATCATCCGGATGAAGGCGTCGACGCCGACGGCGTTGACCAAAGGCTCGGCGAACGGATCGTCGATCAGCGGGTTCGGCCCCTTGGACGCCATCGCCCGCCGGGCCGCGACCGCCGTCGCGGTAGCGCCGACGCTGGACGCCAAATCCCAGCTGTCACCGTCGAATCGTTTGGTGTCGGGGGTGTCGGATGCGTTGGTCATGGGAGCACTCCTATCCGAGCGTTGCGGTCAGGGCGATGATGTTGCGTAGCTGCGACGTCTCGTCGTCGGGGAAGGTGCGGCCGTACTCGGTGAACAGCTCGCGCCGCGGCCGGGCGCTGGTCTGCCAGCCGCGGCCGGTCAGGTAGTCGACGACATTGCTGCGCTCGCCGTCGAAGAAGAGGCCGGACAGGTCGATGTCGCAGCCGATCGTGGCCCACCGCTGGCTGAACTGCTTGGCGCGATCCGACATCGTCAGCGTCGAGTCCGATTCGCCGTGGTATTCGGTGGACAGCTGGCTGCCCGGCGCGGACAGCTCGGTGATGTTGTCGAAGAGCCGGTCCTGCGCATCCGGCGGCAGGTACATCAGCAGGCCTTCGGCGCTCCAGGCCGTCGGCTGGGTGACGTCAAAACCGTTGCTGCGCAACGCGGCCGGCCAGTCTTCCCGCAGGTCGATGCTGACGGTGCGCCGCTCGGCGGTCGGCGCCGCACCGAGGCTGGACATCGTGGTGGTCTTGAATTCGATGACTTTCGGCTGATCGACTTCGTAAACGACGCTCTCGCTCGGCCAGGCCAATCGGTAGGCGCGCGCATCGAGTCCCGCCGCCAGAATCACCGATTGCCGGACGCCGTCGCGGGCCGCATTGAGAAAGAAGTCGTCGAAGAAACGCGTGCGGACCGCAATGGAATCGGTTTCGGTCTGCAGATTCCGCTCGCCGTCCTCGGACGCCTCGGATAGCGCGACCTCGCCGTCGACCAACCTGCGGAAGAAGTCGAGCCCTACCGCCCGCACCAGTGGGGCCGCGAAAGGGTCGTTGATGATCGGGCTGGCCTCGTTGCTGGCCAAGGCGCGGGCCGCGGCGACCATGGTGGCCGTCGCGCCGACGCTCGAGGCGAGGTCCCAGCTGTCTTGATCGGTGCGTGTCATGGTGCTCCTCGAGGGGTTCGGCCGAAACATGAATGGCCTAGATCGGGGCTGTGCCGTCGTCGTTGATCGGCGATTCCCGTTCGGCCGGCGGGCCGGCTGCCCGGACGGCGGTAAGGGAGTGTCCGGCTCAGGCAGGAGGCCAGGTCACCGGCGTCATCGCCGAACCGTGTGCCGCCCGCGTGCGTCATCTGCGCTCCTGCCGCCGTGACCCAGCTTTTGATACTTAGCAAATGCAACGAACCAGCAGAACTCTACGCCTAGTAGCTATGCAGTCGCTGTGTCTTTTTCGGCCGTTTTGGCATGCTTGGATGACGGGCCTTTTAAGGAGCTACCCGCGCCAGCTGTTAGTCTCGTACACGATTTGACGCGCGACGCCGTTCGTCCTGGCCTGCGGGAGTTGGGCGCGTGACGCAGGATTAACCTAGGTTGCGCAGGAGGAAGAGTGCTTTCGGCTTTCATCTCATCGCTGCGGACAGCCGACCTGAGACGGAAGATCCTTTTCACGCTTGGCATCGTCGTGCTGTACCGGCTCGGCGCTGCGCTGCCGTCGCCTGGGGTCAACTTTCCTAATGTCCAGCAGTGCATCAAAGAGGCCAGCGGTGGCGAGGCCGGGCAGATCTACTCGCTGATCAACCTGTTCTCCGGTGGCGCGCTGCTGAAGCTGACGGTGTTCGCGGTGGGCGTAATGCCCTACATCACCGCCAGCATCATCGTGCAGCTGCTCACCGTGGTCATCCCGCGCTTCGAGGAGTTGCGCAAGGAGGGCCAGTCGGGCCAGGCCAAGATGACGCAGTACACGCGGTACCTGGCGATCGCGCTGGCCGTGCTGCAGGGAACCAGCATCGTGGCCCTGGCGGCCAACGGCGGCCTGCTGCAGGGCTGCTCCCTGGACATCATCGCCGACCAGAGCATCTTCACCCTGATCGTCATCGTGCTCGTGATGACCTCGGGCGCGGCCTTGGTGATGTGGATGGGTGAGCTGATCACCGAACGCGGCATCGGCAACGGGATGTCCCTGCTGATCTTCGTCGGTATCGCCGCCCGCATCCCGTCCGAGGGAAAGAGCATCCTGGACAGCCGCGGCGGCATCATCTTTGCCGCCGTCTGCGTCGCGGCGCTGGCCATCATCGTCGGCGTGGTCTTCGTCGAGCAGGGCCAGCGGCGTATCCCGGTGCAGTACGCCAAGCGCATGGTGGGCCGGCGCATGTACGGCGGAACGTCCACCTACCTGCCGCTGAAGGTCAACCAGGCGGGTGTTATCCCGGTCATCTTCGCGTCGTCGCTGATCTACATCCCGCACCTGATCACCCAGCTGGTGCGCAGCGGCAGTGGCGGTGTCGGCAACAGCTGGTGGGACAAGTTCGTCGGCAGCTACCTGTCGGACCCGAGCGATCCGGTATACATCGGCATCTACTTCGGGCTGATCATCTTCTTCACGTACTTCTACGTATCGATCACGTTCAACCCAGACGAGCGTGCCGACGAAATGAAGAAGTTCGGCGGCTTCATTCCCGGCATTCGCCCCGGGAAGCCGACCGCCGACTATCTGCGTTACGTGCTGAGCAGGATTACGTTGCCGGGCTCGATCTACCTGGGTGCCATTTCCGTGTTGCCGAACCTGTTCCTTCAGATCGGCAATGGCGGGGCCGTGCAGAACCTGCCCTTCGGTGGTACTGCGGTTTTGATCATGATTGGCGTCGGGTTGGATACGGTCAAGCAGATCGAGAGCCAGCTCATGCAGCGCAACTACGAAGGGTTCCTCAAGTGAGAGTCGTTTTGCTGGGGCCGCCCGGGGCGGGCAAGGGCACCCAGGCCGAAAAGCTTGAAGAGAAGCTCGGCGTCCCGCAGATCTCCACAGGCGAACTCTTCCGGCGCAACATCGGCGAAGGCACCAAGCTCGGCCTGGAGGCCAAGCGCTACCTCGACGCCGGCGACCTGGTCCCGTCGGAATTGACCAACCAGCTCGTCGACGACCGCCTGAACGACGCGGACGTGGCCAACGGCTTCATCCTGGACGGGTATCCGCGCTCGGTGGAGCAGGCCAAGGCGCTGCACGAAATGCTCGGGCGCCGGGGCACCGACATCGACGCGGTGCTGGAATTCCGGGTGTCGGAGGACGAGTTGCTGCAGCGTCTCAAGGGCCGTGGCCGGGCCGACGACACCGAAGAGGTGATCGTCAACCGGATGAAGGTCTACCGCGACGAGACGGCGCCGCTGTTGGAGTACTACAGCGGCGAGTTGAAGACTGTCGACGCCATCGGCACGATGGATGAGGTGTTCGCTCGCGCGCTGCAAGCGCTGGGTAAGTAGGGATGCGCCCGTTGGCGCGGCTGCGGAGTCGCAGGACTGTGCCGCAGCGCAGCGCGGCGGAACTCGAGGCGATGGCCGCGGCCGGCGCGGTGGTCGCCACCGCCCTGCAGGCGGTCCGTGCCGCCGCCGTAGCCGGGGCATCGACCCTGGGCCTCGACGAGATTGCCGAAGCGGTGATCCGGCAGGCCGGCGCGACACCGTCCTTCCTGGGCTATCACGGGTATCCGGCGTCCATCTGCGCGTCGGTCAACGACCGAGTCGTGCACGGGATCCCTTCGGCCGCAGAGCTTCTCGCGCCCGGTGACCTGGTGTCCATCGACTGCGGCGCGGTGCTCGACGGCTGGCACGGCGACGCGGCGATCACCTTCGGTGTCGACGCCCTGGATCCGGCCGACGAGGCGCTGTGCGCCGCGACCAAGGAGTCGCTGGAGGCCGGGATCGCGGCGATGATCCCCGGCAACCGGCTGACCGACGTCTCGCATGCCATCGAGACGGGCACCCGCGCGGCCGAGGCCCGGTACGGCCGCCCGTTCGGCATCGTGGAGGGCTACGGCGGGCACGGCATCGGCCGACAGATGCACCTGGACCCGTTCTTGCCGAACGAGGGCGCGCCGGGCCGAGGCCCACTGCTGGCGGCCGGCTCGGTGCTGGCCATCGAACCGATGCTGACCCTCGGGCGCGGCAAAACGGTGATTCTCGACGACGACTGGACGGTGACCACCACCGACGGATCACGCGCCGCGCACTGGGAGCACACTGTCGCGGTGACCGACTCCGGACCGCGCATCCTGACGCTGAACTAAACACCTACTCGACTCGTTTCCAAGTAGACGGGAGGTGATCGAGTGGCTCGTGTGGCTGGCACCGCGGCTGGGGAAGCCGCTCTGATGAAGGCGCTCTACGACGAGCATGCCGCCGTGTTGTGGCGCTATGCGCTGCGGCTGACCGGCGGCGATGCGAGTCATGCCGAGGACGTCGTCCAGGAGACGTTGTTGCGGGCATGGCAGCATCCCGAGGTCATCGGTGACACCGAGCGCTCGGCGCGTGCGTGGTTGTTTACCGTGGCCCGCAACCTGATCATCGACGATCGGCGCAGCGCCCGGTACCGCTACGTGGTCGGTTCGACCGACGAGGACGGTGCGCCCGAACAGGCGACGCCGGACGAGGTGAACGCGGCCCTGGATCGGCTGCTGATCGCCGACGCGATGACGCAGCTATCGACCGAACACCGGGCCGTGATCGAGCGGTCCTACTACCGAGGGTGGACCACCGCGCAAACTGCCGCCGACCTCGGAATCGCCGAGGGAACCGTGAAGTCGCGACTACACTATGCCGTGCGCGCCTTGCGGCTCACTCTGCAGGAACTTGGAGTTACCCGATGACAGCCAACCACCCCATCCGGGTGGCCATCGGGTCCGAATACTTGAGGGGTGAATGGAGATGGATGAAATGAGGACGCCGCTACGAGGCGCCGGGCCGCCCGGCGACAACGAGGTTTTTGGTCTGATCATGGAAGACAACCACCGCTACGCGATGTGGGATGCCGCATACGTGCTGGGGTCGCTTTCCGCCAGCGACCGCCGCGAATTCGAGATGCACATGGCTGGATGCCCGCAATGCCGGGATGCCGTCGCTGACCTCAGTGGCGTGCCGGCCCTGCTGTCGCAGCTTGACCGTGAAGAAGTGGCGGCGATCGACGAGTCCGCCCGCACTACTGGGTCGTTGCCGGACGCCCCGACGATGTCACCGGAGTTGTTGCCGATGCTGTTGGCGAAGGTGGCCTGGCGCCGGCGGCGCACGCGCGTTGTCACCTGGGTGGCATCGGCGGCCGCGGCGGTGGTGCTCGCACTCGGCGTGTTCGTCGGTGTGCAGGGCTACTTCTCGCCACCTGCCCAGCAGGTCACGGCGTCCGCTCAACCGATGTCACAGGTGGGCACCACGCTGTTGGCCTCCGACGTGGCGCTGTCCCCCCAGCACTGGGGAACGTCGATCAACCTCAAGTGCGTCTGCCTAGCTCCGCTGAACGCGCACCACGACACGCTGGCAATGGTGGTCGTGGGCCGCGACGGGAGCCAGACCCGGCTGGCAACGTGGGTGGCCGAGCCCGGCCACACCGCGACACCCGCCGGCAGCATCTCGACCCCGATGGACCGGATTGCCGCAGTGCAAGTGGTCGCCGCGGACACAGGTCAGGTGCTGCTGCAGCATTCGCTGTAGGCGGCGCCGGCTCGCCGCGCCGGTGAACTGAAGCCGCTCGCGGATCGTGTCAAAGGTATGACCGCAGAGACTGGGGACCCCGACGTCGTTGTCATCGGGGCGGGGCCCGCCGGTCTGGCTGTCGCGCGGGAACTCGATCATCAGCACGGCGTCAACACGCTCGTTCTCGATCGCGCAGCGGCCCCGGCGATTTCCTGGCGCACGCGTTATGACAACTTCCGGCTCAACACGACCGGATTTTTGTCGCACCTTCCCGGACAACGGATCCCCTTGAGCGCCGGCCGCTGGCCGACCAAGGAGGACATGGTTCGCTATTTCGATCATTACGTCGCGCGGCAGAACATCGCCCTGGCGCTCGGATGTGACGTCCACCGTGTCGAGCGTGCCGGGCGACTCTGGCAACTTGACACGTCGGCCGGCGAAATCCGCACTCCGGCAATCGTTCTCGCCACGGGCAACTACAGTGTACCCACCATCCCCGCATGGCCCGGACTCGGTGGTTTCAACGGCGAGATCGTTCATTCCGGGGACCTCGTCAACGCGTGGCCCTACCGTGGCCGCGACGTTCTCGTCGTTGGCGCGGGCAATTCGGCGGCCGACATCGCTGTGCAACTCGCTAACGACGGCGCGCGACGGATCTGGCTCGCGGTGCGCACACCGCCGCACCTGGTGCGGCGGGCCATCGGGCCGATTCCCTCGGATATTTTTCTTGAGCTGTTCTCGCGGGTCCCCGCGAAAGTGGTCGATCCGGTGATCACGCGGATGAACCGCCTGATGTGGGGTGGTGACCTGTCGGCCTACGGCTTCGCGCGCCCGCCACTGGGCCTGAAGGCGACGGTGGAAACACGGGGTCGTATCCCGACGCTGGCCGACGAGCTCATCGACGCCGTGCGGGCCGGGCGCGTGGAGGTCGTCGGCGCTGTCAAGGCGGTCGAATCCGACGGCGTGATCCTCGCCGACGGGGCGTCGGTCGCGCCGCAGGTGATCATTGCCGCTACCGGGTTCGCGACGGAACTCGACAGTATGGTCGGGCATCTTGGCGTCCTCGACGAGCACGGCAAACCGAGGGGCGGCTTTGCCTCCCACGTGAGCGACGGAATGTTCGCAATCGGATACGGCATTCCGCCTAACGGTCCGCTCCGGGCGATCCGGCTGGCGGCGACTCCGCTGGCCGCCGAGGTCGCGCTCTACCTAGATCAGACCGGCTTGGCTCGGCAGTATCGGACGTTTGACGGGGCCATCCCGGGAATGCGGTCGGAGATGGCGTATGTGAAAACCATGGGGGCGCAGTGATTTTACTTTCCACCGAAAAGAAATTCCTGTGTGGCGCAGATGGTTACGAGACGGCCCGCCGGGCAACGGTGTGGAATGGCCTGCTGCCAGAACGCTTTCCCGATGTAATCGTGCAAGCGAGCGACACCGAAGACGTGGTCGCGGCGATCCGTTACGCACGAGCCAACGGACACCATGTCGGTGTGCGTTCCGGTGGGCACAGCTGGACAGCCAGTCACCTGCGTGACGGCGGTCTGCTGCTCGACGTCAGTCGCCTCGACCACTGCACCGTCGATCCGGATCGGATGATCGCGGACGTCGGTCCGGGCAAAGTCGCCAGTGTCTTTGCGACAGAACTGGACTCGCAAGGGCTATTCTTCCCCGCCGGCCATTGCGAAGGCATTTGCCTCGGCGGCTTTCTTCTGCAGGGCGGCTACGGCTGGAACAGTCCGGTGCTCGGACCTGCGTGCGAGAGCGTGCTTGGACTGGAAGTCGTCACCGCCGACGGGGAACAGATCTACTGCGACACTGAGAACCATCCGGACCTGTATTGGGCGGCGCGCGGCTCTGGGCCGGGCTTCTTCGGTGTGGTCACCTCCTTCCGGCTGCGGGTCTACCCGCGTCCCGCCGTCTGGGGTACCTGCCTCTACATGTATCCGATCGAGGTTGCCGACGAGGTGTTCACCTGGGCACGCTCGATCGTTCCCGAGATCGACGACCGAGTTGAACTCCAGATCCACACTGCGTGCAGCTTTCCGGCGGCCGGGCTCAACCAGCCTGGCATCACAATCGCCTCACCGGTGTTCGCCGACACCGAGGAGGAGGCGATGAAAGCGCTTGCCCCGCTGGGCAGTTGCCCGGTCATCGACAAGGCGATCGTCAATCTTCCTTATGCGCCGACGACTTTGGCCAATTGGTATGCCGCCGTGATGGCCAGCTACCCGAAGGGGCAACGCTACATCGCCGACAACATGTTCACGTCGGCGTCCGCAGAACAATTACTGCCGGGCATCCGCAACATCATCGAAACCATGCCACCGCACCCTTCGCACTTCATTTTCACGGGCTGGAAGACGTCCCAGGAGCGTGCGGACATGGTGTACGGCGTGGAAGACGAGATCTACCTGGCGCTCTACACGATCTGGCAGGATCCGGCCGACGATGCGCGGTACCGCGACTGGGCCGCGTCGAACATGGCGGCCATGTCGCACTTGGCGACTGGCAGCTCGCTCGCCGACGAGAATCTGTGCCGCCGTCCGGCCCGAGTCATCGCCGAATCCAACATGGCACGCCTGGATAAGGTGCGCGCGGCCTACGACCCGGACGGTCGATTCCACAGCTGGATGGGCGGCCTCAGCTAACGCGTGCCGCTGTGCTGCGCGTGAACCGAACAGGCGCTCATATCGTTTCACCAGCATGGAGGTGAATGGAGTGTCTGTGTTAACCGGGTCGATGGGTCGGGAAGCCGAGCTGGTGAAGGCACCCTATGACGACGTGGGTTTTGTAACGCTGCGCACCGCCGCTGTCCGGACATCGCACGGATCGCCATCGCCCGCACCATAAGTCATCGACGAGAGCCCGTCGCCACGGGCCCGTAACGAAATCAATTCCCCGGACGATCAGCCCGGTCCAGCCGAGGTCAACAGAGCCCGGGACAGACTGCTGACCGCCGACGCAGTGGCGCAACAAGCAACAAGATCGGAGTGACAAGATGATGCCGCTACGGCAGCCCAGGAGACCGCACGACGGTGTCCTATCCAGGCATGACGAGTACGCGATGTGGGATGCCGCATACGTGCTCGGAGCGCTGTCGTCCGACGAACGGCGCGGATTCGAAACACACCTGGTGGACTGCCCGTTGTGCCCCAGCGCAATTGGTGAGCTCAGCGGCATGCCGGCCCTGCTGTCTCAGCTGGATCGTGACGACTTGGCGGCGATGGCCGCGGCCGACCGCAGTGAGGCACCGTTGGTGCCTAACAAGTTGCTGCCGATGCTGCTGGCCAAGGTGAACTGGCGGCGCCGCCGGTCCCGCATCGTGACGTGGACGGCCGGGGCCGCCGCGGCCGCTGTGCTGGCGATCGGCGTGTGCGTCGGGGCCCAGGGCCACTCCCCGGCAGCCGTGCCCACGCCGCCGCAGGCGAGCGTGTCAGTTGAGCCGATGGCGCAGGTCGGGACAACCAGGCTGGTCTCGACGGTCTCGCTCAGCGGCCAGCATTGGGGAACGTCGATCTCGATGAACTGCGTATGCCTGGCCCCGCTGAACGCCAATCACGACACACTGGCGATGGTCGTGGTGGGTCGCGACGGTAGTCACACACGGACGGCAACCTGGGTGGCGAATCCGGGTCATACGGCGACCCCTGCCGGCAGCATCTCGATGCCGGTCGATCAAATCGCCTCTGTACAGGTCGTTTCCGCTGATGACGGCCAGGTTCTCCTCGAGCGTTCGTTGTAAAGTCCGCCGCCGATTGAACCGAGGCTATCCAAAGCTCGTGTTACCGGCATACGAGTTGGGTGGGGGCATATGCCAAGGCAACAGAGGGTGGTCGACCATATCGTCGAACACCTCGCGAGAATCGACAGCGATTACATATTCGGTGTCGACGGCGCCAACATCGAAGACCTCTACGATGCCGCGCATTTCTGTTCGGGCATCACCGCTGTGTTGGCCAAGCACGAGTTTTCCGCGGCCGCGATGGCCGACGGATACAGTCGCAGCGGCGTCGGTTTGGGGGTAGTGGCGGCGACGTCTGGTGGCGGTGCGCTCAATCTCATTCCGGGCCTTGGAGAATCATTCGCCAGCCGGATACCGGTGTTGGCACTGGTGGGTCAGCCGGCGACCACGATGGACGGTCGCGGCAGCTTTCAAGACACCAGTGGCCGCAACGGCTCATTGGACGCCGAGGCGTTATTTTCTGCCGTGTCGGTCTTCTGTCAGCGGGTGCTGACGCCCGCCGACATCGTCACGGCATTGCCCAACGCCATCGCGGCCGCGCGCTCCGGCGGTCCGGCAGTATTGTTGCTGCCCAAGGATATTCAGCAGGCCAAGGTCGGCTTAAACGGCTACGGCCATGATGTCCGGCGTGGCTTCGCACGTCTGGGAGCGGGCATCGGTGATCCGCATGCGATCGTGCGGGCTCTGCGCCAGGCGAGCGGACCCATCACGATCATCGCCGGCGAGCAGGTGGCTCGCGATGACGCCAGGCACGAACTCGAGGAGTTGCGGGGCCTGCTGCGCGCCCAGGTGGCATGCGTTCCCGACGCCAAAGATGTTGCCGGCACGCCGGGTTCCGGTTCGTCGTCCGCGCTCGGTGTGACCGGTGTGATGGGCAACCCCGGTGTGGTCGACGCGGTGGCAGCGAGCGCCGTGTGCCTGGTGGTTGGAACTCGACTGTCGGTGACCGCCCGTGCCGGTATGGACGATGCGCTCGCGGCGGTGCGGACGGTCTCAATCGGCTCGGCGCCGCCGTACGTGCCGTGCACGCACGTGCACACCGACGATCTGCGCGGGTCACTGACGATGCTAATCAAAGCGTTGTCGGGGCCGGGACGGGCAAGGGGCCTGCGGGTGCCCGGTTTCGTGGCAGCCACCGAACTGCATCCACCGTCCTTCGCCGGTGCGGGTGTGCGCTACCGGGATGCCATGGTCGTGCTCGATCGCGTGTTGCCCGACGGAACCGACATCGTCGTCGACGCCGGCAACACCGGTGCGGCCGCTATCCACTATCTTCCGGTTCGCCGGGACGGTCGTTTTGCGGTCGCGCTCGGCATGGGCGGCATGGGTTACAGCTTCGGTGCTGGGATCGGGATGACCTTCGGACGTGCGATGAAGGAGGGGTCTACCGGGCGCACCGTGGTAATTGCCGGGGATGGGGCGTTCTTCATGCACGGCATGGAAGTACACACCGCGGTGCAGTACCGACTGCCGATGACTTTCGTGCTGTTCAACAACAACGCCCACGCCATGTGCGTCACCCGTGAGCAGCTGCTCTACGACGACCTGTACAGCTACAACCGGTTCACTCCCAGCCAGCTGGGGGCCGGTCTGGCGGCGATGTTTCCAGGGCTGCCGTCGGTCGACGTGGCCGACATCGACGCGCTGCCCGCCGCACTGGAATGGGCGCTGATCAGTGACGGCCCGTCACTGATCAGCATCGAGTGCTCCGCCGACGAAATCCCGCCATTCTCAGCATTTTTGAACCAAAAATCAGGCAATCATGTTGCACAAGAACAAATTACAACCGACGAGGAGTCTAGATCCCATGTCCCTAGCAGCGCTTGACGACATCGCCGTGCACAGCGGCACCACCGAGCCGATCGAGGGATTGGTCCGCATCGAGACCACGCCGCTGGAGCAGACCGCCCCGATGTTCATGGAGAAGTTGCGGTCGGTCTACCCGCACGAGGAGGTCTTCGGCCAGTACTGCACGGTCAACGACTACGTCGACTGCCCGCCAGACGAGTTGTTCGCATATCTAGCCAACACCCGAAGCCTCGAGGAATGGACCTACACGCTGCGCGGCTTCACACCCACCGACGAGCCCGGGCTCTGGCTGGCCTACGACCGGTTGCTTCCGGACACCGAGATCTACACCCGAACGGTGGCTACCGCCGAAGCCCGTACCGTCGATTACCACTGCGCCTGGGACCAGGGCAAGCACCTTTGGATGATTTACCTGATGCGGGTGCTGGACGCTCAAGTGATCCTCGACAAGCCCGGTTCCGTTGTGCTGTGGACCAATTGCCGTCACCCGTTCTACGACAACAACCCCTACCCCGAAGCCGTCCCGGCACAGCGCACCGGCTGGGTGGGCGACTTCTGGGACCTGTTCGGACCCGGTCACGCGCTGGAACTGAACAACCTCAAGACAATTGCCGAATACCGGCACCGCAACGGACTGCCGATCACACCGGCCTGGATGAGTGCATCATGAATCAGCCCACTGTCAGCCTGACCGACATTTCCACCTACCTGCCCGGGGAACCGATCGGCGCCGACTACTACGCGAATTTCGCCGGGTCGGACGACCTGGCGGCAAACCTGATGTTCCGCGCGCCCAAGTTCCGCCATCACGTCGGGCCGGACGAATCCGCGACCGACATGGTCGAGCGGGCCACCCAGGGCCTCATCGACCGGCACGGGCACGACGCCATCGCCAACGTCGACGTGCTGATCACCCACGCCCAAATGCCCGACGTGCCGTTCTACGGCGGGGGCGGCGCCATCGCGCACCGCCTGGGCATGCGCCCGTCCTGGGTGCTCGACCTGCACAATGGCGGGTGCGCGGCGTTCGTTCTCGGCCTCAAAGTGGCCCGCCAACTACTCGCATCAGGGCAAGGGCGCACCGCCCTCATCGCGATCGCCCAGAACGCCGCCGGCCAGATCTTCGACCAGCCCGGGGTGCGCCGCAAGGCGCAGTCGTCGGTGCCCGGCGACGGCGCTGCGGTCGGATTGGTGACACTTTCGGATCAATCCCCGATCGTTGACATCGAGTGCCGCACGTACGGCGAATACGCGGGCGACATGACCCTCGCTATCGACCCGCCCCGCAAGTGGTGGCAGCCCGGCCCCGGTGAGGGCAGCATCGGGTTCACCGAAACGAAAATCATGAAGGTGCTGGCCCGCGGCAATCGGCAGGTTCCTGAAGTCGCGCTGGCGGTCTGTGATCGAATCGGGCTGTCCTCCAAGGACATCGACCTGCTGGTCACCAACCAACCCAACAAGGTGTTCCTGCGCAACTGGCGCGAAGCGCTCGAGTTGCCGCCCGAACGCCATCGCGACACCTTTGACGACTGCGGCAACCTGTTCGGCGCCGGCATCCCGATCAACCTGGATCGTGCGATATCCGACGGTCAGGTCAAGGCCGGCGACATGGTGATGATGGCCGCTTTTGCGCACGCCGGCGACTTCGCCGGTGCGGCAGCGGTCCGCTGGGGGGGACGAGGCTGATGTTTCCCATGACAGCGGCGAACTCCGTCACCGGCGAGATCCTCGATGCGCTACCGAACGCGACCGATCCATTCGCATTGTCGCTCAACGAGAACCCGTTTCCACCGTTGCCGGGGGTGCGCTCGGCGCTGGTCCGCTCGATCGATTCCGCCAACCGGTATCCGGAGTTCCTGCCGCAGCGGCTTCGTCGCTTGATCGCCGATCACATCCGGGTCTGCGAGGAGCAAGTCGTGCTGGGGGCGGGTGCGAGCGGGGTAGTGATGCAGGTCCTGCATGCGGTGACCCGGCCCGGTGATCGGATTGTGCTGAGCGAGCCGACTTTCGACGGGTATCCGATCTTCAGCCAGATGGCCCGCCTGACGGCGGTCACCGTTCCGCTCGATAAGCGCGGCCACCACGACCTGGAGGCGATGGCCGAAGCGGCGGTGGACGCCAGCGTCGTCGTCCTGTGCAGGCCGCACAATCCGACCGGCACCGTGGAATCCGTCGCGGATGTGCACCGATTCCTGCGGCGAGTGCCGGACGACACCATCGTGCTGCTGGACGAGGCCTACATCGAGTTCGCCGCACCGCAGCACCGCATCGACGGACCCGACCTGATCCGGAGCTTTCCGAATGTCGTTGTGCTGCGGACGTTCTCCAAGGCCTATGGGTTAGCCGGACTCCGTATCGGCTACGGGTTCGCGTCACCAGAGCTGGCCACGACACTGTGGAAAATGCAATTGCCGTTCGGCATGGGCATCACCAGCTTGACCGCGGTTGCGGCGTCCTATGACGCTGAAGACCAGCTGCGGCAACGCATTTTACGAGTCACCGGCGAGCGCGATTACCTGTCCCGGCGCCTTCGGGCAATGGGCGTGTACACCACCGACGGGCACGGTAACTTCGTCTATCTGCCTGCGGTTGGGCGGCCTTGGCGAGAGGTCTTCGCCGACAGCGGGTTGAACGCTCGCTACTACCCTGACGGCGCCGCCCGGATCACCGTGGGAAGCCGCGTATCCACCCAAGCGGTGCTGGTCGCGGTGGCAAAGTCGGCAGGCTGACCAAATTGCCGCACAAAGTGCGGTAAGAACAGGGGCGTGACTGCCTCTGGAAAACGCGATCAGGTTGACACGGCGCGGGCCAACTGGGAGCGTGCCGGGTGGGGCGATGTTTCGCTGGGCATGGTCGCGGTGACGTCGGTGATGCGCGCGCATCAGATCCTGCTCGCGCGCGTCGAGACCGCGCTGCGTCCCTTCGACTTGAGCTTCTCCCGCTTCGAGCTGCTGCGCCTCCTCGCGTTCAGCCGGACCGGCGCTTTGCCGATCACCAAGGCCTCCGACCGGTTGCAGGTTCACGTCACCAGCGTCACCCACGCAATTCGCCGGCTGGAGGCCGACGGGCTGGTGCAGCGGGTCCCGCATCCGACCGATGGGCGCACGACGCTGGTGCAGATCACCGACCTGGGCCGCTCAACCGTCGAGGATGCCACCGTCATGCTCAACGAGCGGGTGTTCGCCGATATCGGGATGTCCGTTGACGAATCGCGGGCGCTGGTGTCGTCGATCGAAACTCTGCGGCGCAACGCGGGGGACTTCTGAGGTGAACTTCTTGCCGCTGGCCGGCGTGGTAGCGGCAGGAGGTCCGACATGAATCCGATGCGCTGCGTGTCCGCGGAGACTGCGAAGAACCAGTGACGGCCAGCAGGGTGCCACCCGCCAAGGTGGCGCGCGTGGTCGAGTGGATTCGCCATTACCTGTATCGGCTCAATCAACGGCTGACACCCGCGCCCGCAGCGGTGATGGAGATGATCGTTGCCACCTGGACGTCGCAGGCGATCACCGTGGCGGCCCAACTCGGCGTCGCCGACGCGCTCGCGAAAGGGCCACTGCCGATCGAAGAGCTGGCGGCCCGGGTCAGGGCGGACGCTGACGCACTCCGCCGGCTGCTGCGTGCCTTGATCAGCAAGGGCATATTCCGCCAGCGCCGCGACGGCCGCTACGAGCTCAATTCCCTTGCCAATACCCTACGTTCGGACGCACGGGTCTCGTTGACCAGCGCTGCGCGGTTCTACGGCTCCCAGGAACAGCGCGAACGCTGGACCCTGCTGGTGGACTCGATCCGAACCGGACGCAGCGTCGTGCCGGCATTACGCGGCAAGGAGAGCTTCGACTACTTCGCCGATCATCCCGAGCTTGGCGAACTCTTCGACCAGACGATGACGAGTGTTTCGAAGCTGACGGATGCGTCGGTGGTCGCCGGCTACGACTTCGGCGCTTTTCCCACGATCGTCGACGTCGGCGGCGGGCAAGGCCCACTGCTGGCTGCCATCTTGGCGGCGGCGCCGTCTTCGCGCGGCGTGCTCTACGACCTGCCTCGGGTCGTCGTGAACGCCACGAGCCCTTTGCAACAGCACAATGTGGCCGAGCGGGTGCGTACGGTGGAGGGGTCGTTTTTTGACAGCGTCCCGGCCGGTGGTGACGCCTACATCCTGAAGAACATCATCCACGACTGGCCCGACCACAAGGCCGTGCAGATCCTGCGTAAGGTCCACGCGGCGGCCGGCCCCCGAGCCACGTTGCTCCTGATCGAGTTAGTCATCCCGGAACACGACCGTGATTTCCCGGGAAAGTGGGTGGATTTGGAGATGCTGCTGAACTTGGGGGCTCGCGAACGCGTCGCAGCCGAGTACCGAAACCTGCTTAGCCAAGCCGGCTTTCACATGATCAGGGTGGTGCACACCGCGTCACCGCTCAGCGTGATAGAGGCCAGAGTCGGGTAACCGAGGCGAACGGGGCCCGGGCGGTTGGATAGGTCGAGTTTGCCCGCCTCACAGCGACAGCCGTTGTCGCTCAGAGGCGGGCAAAACACGTATTCGTTTCCGGCGCCAACGGGATCCGCGGGCCCAATCAGCTGCCGCGCAGCGCTTCGATCACCGCGCTGAAGTCCTTGTCGGCGTGGTCGGCAGCGAACTTGGCGTAGATCTCGGCGGCATGCGTGCCCAGCGGCGCCGTGGAGCCGGTCGAGGTCACCGCGTCCATCGCGAGGCCGAGGTCCTTGTTCATCAGTGCGGTCGCGAAGCCCGGCTTGAAGTCGTTGTTGGCCGGCGATGTCGGAACCGGTCCCGGCACCGGGCAATTGGTGTGTACCGCCCAGCAATTGCCGGTGGCCCCGGTGATGACATCGAACAGCGCCTGCGCCGACAGCCCGAGTTTCTCGGCGAGCACGAACGCCTCGCCGACCGCGATCTGCTGCACCGCGAGGACCATGTTGTTGCACACCTTGGCGGCCTGCCCCGCGCCGGCCGAGCCGCAGTGAATGATCTTGCCCGCCATCGGTTCCAGCACCAGCCGCGCTTGCTGCACCGCGGATTCGTCGCCACCCACCATGAAGGCGAGCGTTCCCGCGACAGCGCCCTTGACCCCGCCGGAGACCGGCGCATCCAGCTGAGCAACACCGTGCGACTCCGCCAGCGAGTGCACTTCGCGGGCGTCGTTGACCGAAATCGTGGAGCTGTCGATGAACAGCGCACCGGCGCGCGCGGAGGGCAGCACCTCGGCGTAGCAGCGTTTGACCAACTCGCCGTTGGGCAGCATGGTGATGACCACGTCGGCCCCTGCGACCGCGTCGGCAGCGCTGTCGAAACCGGTGACGCCGCTCGCGGTTGCGGCGGACAGTGCCGCGGGCACCGGATCAAATCCGCGCACAGCATGCTTGGCGGCAACAAGATTCGCTGCCATGGGCGCGCCCATGTTGCCGAGGCCCAGGAAAGCCACCGTCAAATGCTCAGTCATCTGGGACCCTTCTAAGCGCTGGCTCGGAACCGCGCGGCCTCGGCCCGGCCGATGACCACCCGCATGATTTCGTTGGTGCCTTCCAGGATTCGATGCACGCGAAGGTCGCGGACGATTTTTTCCAGGCCGTACTCACGCAGGTAGCCGTAGCCGCCGTGCAGTTGCAGGGCCTTGTCCGCGATGTCATAGCAGGTGTCGGTGACGTAGCGTTTGGCCATCGCGCACAGCTCGACCTTGTCGGCGTTGTTGGCGTCCAGGGCACTCGCGGCCCGCCACAACATCATTCGCGAGGTCTCCAGGCCGGTGGCCATGTCGGCCAGGGTGAACCGGATGGTGGGCTCGTCGAGCAGCGGCGACCCGAATGCCTGCCGCTCGCGCACGTAGGACCCGGCCTTGTCGAAGGCGGCCTGCGCGCCGCCCAGCGAGCACGCCGCGATGTTGAGCCGGCCGCCGTTGAGGCCGTTCATCGCGATGCCGAAGCCGGCGCCCTCCCCGGCGGCGCCGCCCAGCATCGCGTCGGCGGGCACCCGCACGCCCTCCAGGATCACCTGTGCGGTGGGTTGCGCGTGCCAGCCCATTTTCTCCTCGAGCGCACCGAAACTCAGCCCGGGCGTGCCCTTTTCGATGATGAACGCCGAGATCCCGCGTGGACCTTCACCGCCAGTCCTGGCCATCACCACGTAGACGTCGGAGGCGCCCGCACCGGAGATGAACTGTTTGACGCCGTCGAGTACATAGTCGTCGCCCTGCCTGACCGCGCGGGTGCTCAACGCGCCGGCGTCGGATCCGGCGCCCGGCTCGGTCAGGCAGTAGCTCGCGATGGCATCCATCGGCGCCAGCCGCGGAATCCATTCCTTGCGTTGCTCGTCGGTGCCGAAGGTGTCGATCATCCACGCGCACATGTTGTGGATGGATAGGTATGCGGCGGTCGTCGGGTCGGCGATCGCCAGCTGCTCGAAGATGCGCACCCCGTCGAGCCGGCGCAGCCCGCTACCCCCGACGTCGTCGCGGCAGTAGATCGCCGCCATGCCGAGCTCGGCGGCCTCACGCAAGACGTCCGTCGGAAAGTGTTGGGCCGCGTCCCATTCCAGGGCGTACGGCGCCAGGCGCTTCGCGGCGAAGGCGGCCGCCGTCTCGGTGATGACCCGTTCGTCGTCGTTCAGTGCGAATAACTCCATCAGCCCCCGGCCTTAATCCATTGTCGGGATGACGAATTCGGCGCCTTCTTTGATGCCGGACGGCCACCGCGACGTCACGGTCTTGACCTTGGTGTAGAACTGGATCGAAGCCGGACCGTGCTGGTTGAGGTCGCCGAAGCCGGAACGCTTCCAGCCACCGAAGGAGTGGTAGGCCACCGGGACCGGGATCGGCACGTTGACACCGACCATGCCCACCTCGACCCGCGAGACGAAGTCGCGGGCGGCGTCGCCGTCGCGAGTGAACATCGCGACCCCGTTGCCGTATTCGTGCTCGGACGGCAGCCGCAGCGCCTCCTCGTAGTCGTGGGCGCGCACGATGCACAACACCGGGCCGAAGATCTCCTCGGTGTAGATCGTCATGTCGGTGGTGACGTGGTCGAACAGGGTCGGCCCGATGAAGAAGCCACCCTCGAGGCTGGCGTCACCGAACGTCAGGTCGTCGCTGGTTCGCTCGCGGCCGTCGATGACTAATTCGGCTCCCGCTTCGACGCCCTGGCCGATGTAGTCGCGCACCCGGGCCACCGCGGCCTCGGTGACCAACGGGCCGTAGTCGGCCTTGGGGTCCAGGCTGTGGCCGACCCGCAGGTTGTTGATCCGTTCAATCAGCCTGGCGCGCAACCGGTCCGCGGTCTTCTCGCCGACGGGCACCGCGACGCTGATCGCCATGCAGCGCTCGCCGGCGCTGCCGTAGCCGGCGCCGATCAGCGCGTCGACGGCCTGATCGAGGTCGGCGTCGGGCATCACGATCATGTGGTTCTTGGCGCCGCCGAAGCATTGCGAGCGCTTGTCGTTGGCCGCGGCCGTCGAATAGATGTAGTGCGCGATGTCGGAGCTGCCGACGAAGCCGACGGCCTTGATGTCGGGATGATGCAGGATCGCGTCGACGGCCTCCTTGTCGCCGTGGACGACCTGGAAGACGCCCGGCGGCAGACCGGCCTCGAGGAAGATTTCGGCCAGTCGCACCGGCACCGACGGGTCGCGCTCACTTGGCTTGAGCACGAATGCGTTTCCACAGGCCAGGGCGGGCCCGGCCTTCCACAGGGGGATCATCGCCGGGAAGTTGAACGGGGTGATGCCCGCGACCACACCCAACGGCTGGCGCAGCGAGTAGACGTCGATGCCCGGTCCGGCGCCCTCGCTGTATTCGCCCTTGAGCAGGTGGGGGATGCCGATGGCGAACTCGATCACCTCGATGCCGCGCTGAATGTCGCCGCGCGCGTCGGGAACGGTCTTCCCGTGCTCGAGGGACAGCAGCTCGGACAGCTCGTCCATGTTCTGGTTGACCAGCTCGATGAACTTCATCATCACGCGCGCGCGACGCTGTGGATTGGTTGCGGCCCAACCCTTTTGGGCCTCGACGGCGGATGCTACCGCCGCGTCGACGTCCGCCGACGAGGCCATCGGGACTTTCGCCTGCACCTCGCCGGTGCTGGGGTTGAAGACGTCAGCGGTGCGGCTGGACTTGCCGGCGGTGCGCTTCCCATCGATGAAGTGCGGGATCTTTGTGGTCATGGGGTCCTCGTGTGCGCGAAAAGGGAATGGCCTAGTTACTAGGACATCCTAGTAACTGCGCCAGGAGGCCCGCAACTGGGGCTAGCCTTTACCGGGTATGCACAGCATCGAGGCCGATTACCTGGTCGTCGGCGCCGGTGCCATGGGTATGGCGTTCATCGACACGCTGGTATCCGAGACATCGGCGCGCATCGTGCTGGTCGATCGCAATCACCAGCCCGGCGGGCATTGGACCACCGCCTACCCGTTCGTGAGGCTCCATCAGCCGTCGGCGTTCTACGGCGTCAACTCGTGCCGCCTCGGCAACGACACCATCGACCAGGTCGGCTGGAACCAGGGCCTCTACGAACTGGCCACCGCCGGCGAGGTCTGCGCCTACTACGACCACGTGCTGCGCCAGCGACTGCTGCCGAGCGGGCAGGTGAGCTACTTCCCGATGAGCGAATACCTGGGCGCGGGCCGCTTCGCCACACTGGCGGGGGAGGAGTACACGGTCAGCGCGCGCCGCGTCGTCGACGCCACCTACATGCGCGTGCTGGTGCCCTCGATGCGACCGCCGCCCTACTTCGTGGCGCCCGGAACCGAATGCATCGCACCGAACGACCTGCCGCGCACGGCGGCCCGCGACCGCTACGTGATTGTCGGGGCCGGTAAGACCGGCATCGACACCTGCTTGTGGCTGCTGGGGCATGGCATCGCCCCGGACCGGCTGACCTGGATCATGCCCCGCGATTCCTGGTTGCTGGACCGAGCGACCCTGCAGCCCGGACCGGAGTTCGCCGACCGCATCAAGGCCGGCTTCACCGCACAACTGCGGGCCGTCCGGGACGCGGAGTCGGTCGACGATCTGTTCGAGCGCCTCGAAGACGCCGGCGTCCTGCTGCGGATCGCTCCGGCGATCCGGCCCACCATGTACCGCTGCGCGACCGTCACCCGCCCCGAGCTCGAGCAGCTGCGCCGCATCACCGACGTCGTGCGCATGGGTCACCTGCTGCGTATCGAGGACGACCGGATGGTCCTCGACGCCGGCGCCGTCGCGGTGGACGGCAGCCCGTTGTATGTCGACTGCACCGCCGACGGCGCCGAAAAGCGTCCGGCTGCACCCATTTTCGACGCCGGGGACATCACGCTGCAAAGCGTGCGGGGCTGCCAGCAGATTTTCAGCGCCGCGCTGATCGCCCATGTCGAGGCCGCGTACCCGGACGACGCCACCAAAAACGAGCTCTGTGCGCCGTTGCCGCACCCCGACACCGACCTGGACTGGCTGCGCCTCGCGCGGGCCGACTACCGCAATCAGCTGCGCTTCCTGGACGACCCCGAGCTGACGGAGTGGCTGTCGTCGGTGCGCCTGGATCTCTTCGGCCATCTGATGGGCCATCTGTTGGCACCGGCATCGGCGAAGCCCCGGGTGCGCGACCGGGTCCTGGGCATCGCCAAGAAAGCGCTGTCGGCGACGGCCACGAAGCTGGACGAGTTGATGGCCGCCGACGCCGCACTCGCGACTCCCTGACGCTTACGTGTAACCCGGGCGGATATTGATCGGGGAAGGAGGCACGTGACGGCGCACAGCGAACCCGACGGCCCGCGACCCCTGCGCGCGGTGCCCGACCCTGGCTTCGCGGGCTACCCCGACTGGGAGGCCGTGTACTCCGACAACGCGGCCTGGGTGTACCGCACGCTGTTCGCCCGGGTCGGCAACCGCGCCGACGCCGAGGACCTGACCGCCGAGGTCTTCCTCGCCGCCCTGCGGCCGCTGCGCCTGACCGCGAGCGTCGGCGAGGTCCGCGCCTACCTTCGGACGACGGCCCGGACGGTGCTGGCCGCGCATTGGCGAGAAACCCTGGGCCGGGAGATAACCTCGATCGACGACGACATCGAACAACCACCGGAAAGCGAGGAAGCCATCAGCACCGCGCCCCAGCGGGTCGCCGACGTGCTCGACGCGCTGCCGGACCGCTACCGTCAGATCCTGGAACTGCGCTTCCTGCAAGGCAATTCGATCAAGGAGTCCGCCAGCGAACTCGGGATAAGCGTCGCCAACGCCAAGGTGTTGCAGCATCGCGCACTGCGCCTGGCGGCACAGGTCAACGATGGGGGCCAGTCATGAACGCGCGAGGGTTGCGTCGCTACGTCGACGACCTGCTGCGGGGCCGCCGGCCCAAGGCGTTTGCGCCCGACGACTTCGAGGCGGCGCAGCTCCGCACGGCGATCGAGTTGCGGGCGGCCCGCCCCGACGGGGATGCCCCGCGCGACGAGTTCCTCACCGACCTGCATCGCCGGCTCGCCGAGCAGATGGCAGGCACGCCAATGACACCGGCGCCGAAGCCCAACACCACGCGCCGCCACGTCATCGTCGGCACCTCGGCCGCCGCGGCCGCCGCGGTCACCGCGGTTTCCATCGACCGTGCGGTGATCGGCGGCCGCAGCGACGTGCCGGCCGTCGCCGGCGAGCTGAAGCCCAACGACGGGAGCTGGCAGCGGGTTGCCGCCAGCTCGGATGTTCCGGACGGGCGGATGCACCCGTTCGACCTCGGCTCGGTCAGCGGATTCGTCCGCCGCGTCGACGGCAAGCCCCAGGCGGTGTCGGGGGTGTGCACCCACCAGGGCTGCCGGCTGTGGTTCGACGCGCCCGACGACAGGCTGCGGTGCCCGTGCCACTCGACGTCGTTCTCGCCCGCCGGGGAGGTGCTCACGCATCAATTGCCGATCGCCCCGAAGCCGTTGCCCGCGTTGATGGTTCGTGAGGTCAACGGGGTGATCGAGGTGCTTGCTCCGACGCAGCCGGACCAGCCGACCTAGGAGCTGTAACCCCCCGCACTATCTGTTGGCATGACTATCGCGATAATTCGACGACTACTTGCCGCCGCGTTGGCCGCGGCCGCGCTGGTGTTCGTGGGCTGTTCGACCTCGCGGCCCGCCGGAAACACGTCGGTGACCATCGGACCGGATGCCAGCACCGCGACGCCGTCCATCACCGCGCCGGCCGCACCGGTGAGCGGCGGCCAAATCACCATCGACGGCTTCGCTTTCGCGCCCGCGACGCTGACGGTCCACGTCGGCGATACCGTCACGTGGACAAACCGCGACGAAGAGCCGCATACCGTCGCCGCCAGCGACGGCTCGTTTCACTCGCCGGGGATGGGCACCGGCGCCACCTTCTCGCACACCTTTTCCGCCGCCGGAAAGGTGGACTACGTCTGCTCCATCCACCCGATGATGCACGGCACCGTGGTGGTGACCGGATGACCGAGCAGCCGCCCACGATGACCCGTCGCCAATTGATAAGGCACACGGCCTGGTTCGGCGCAGCGGTCGGCTTCGCGGTGGTCGGCGGCGAGGTCATCTCGCAGGTCGCCGGCGCCGGCGCGGCCGAACATGCGGCCGGCCGGCCTGCCCTGCGGTTCGCCCAAGTCAGCGACAGCCACATCGGCTTCAAGGGCGCGCCCAACCCCGACGTCACCAGCACCTTCGGCCATGCGATCGACCAGATCAACAACCTTGGCTACACACCGGATTTCGTCATCCACACCGGCGATCTCACTCACCTGTCCGCGCCCGGCGAGTTCGATCAGGTCAAGCAGATGCTGAGCGGGCTGAAAACACCGCACGTGTTCACCGTGCCCGGCGAGCACGACTCGGTCGACGACGCCGGGCAGAAGTACCGGAATGCCTTCGGCGCGGGATCCGTTGGTGACGGCTGGTACAGCTTCGACGTCGCGGGCGTCCACGTCATCGCGCTGGTGAACACGCTGAATCTGCGCAAGCTCGGACACTTGGGAAACGACCAGCTGGAATTCGTCGAGAAGGATGTGGCGCGGCTGTCCAGTGACACCCCGGTCATCGTCTTCAGCCACATCCCGTTGTTCGCCATGTATCCGGACTGGGGCTGGGGGACCGACGACGCCGTCCAGGCGCTCAGCTACCTGCGCCGGTTTGCCTCGGTGACATGCATCAACGGCCATGTGCACCAATTGTTTTCCAAGGTCGAGGGCAATGTCGCCTTCTACAGCGGGACCACGACGGCCTACCCGCTGCCGCGCCCCGGCGACGGGCCGGCGCCCAAGCCGGTGACGCTGCCGGCCGGCAAGCTCCACGACGCGTTGGGGATCCGCGAGGTCAGCTACACCAAAGGTGACGCTTCGCTGGCACTGAAAGAGCTGAGGTTGCAATGACTTTGACGAATGTCTCGATGCGGGTCGGGATCGGTGCGGCGCTGGCGGTCAGCGCGGCCAGCCACGCCTACCTGTATGTCCACGGCTACCGGCACATCCCCACCATCGGGTCGGCCTTTCTGTTCCAGGCCAGCGTCTCGTTCGCGTTGGCGTTGCTGATCGTCCTCGGTGGCCCGGGGTGGCTTCGCTGGGCCGCGGCCGGGGTTGCCGCCGGTTCCCTGGTCGCCTTCGCATTGTCAAGGACTGTCGGGCTTTTCGGCTTTTCCGAGCGCGGTTGGGAGCCTGCACCGCACGCCGCGCTCAGCGTCGGCGCAGAAGTGCTGACGGTGCTGCTGTGGGCGGCGACGGTCAGGTGGCGAATGCCGCGGCGCGTCGCCGGCGGTCTCGCGCCCTAGCCGTCAGTCGCCGACGCTGTGGAGGGGTCGAGCTCGGGAGCCCGGCGGGGCAGGAAGCGGGATTTCAGTGAGATCGCGTGCTTTTCGATCAGGAACCAGCTCAGCGCGGCCAACGGCAGGGTAGCCAGCGCCGCGACCGGGAAGAACAGCAGCGGGGGCAGGACGCCCAGCCCGCAGACGATCAGCAGCTGCTGCGTCGGGAACGCGTAGATGTAGACGCCGTAGGACACGTCGTTGCGTAGCCGCAGTCGCCTGTCACGCAGCAGTGCACCGGACACGATGATCGCGTAGGCCAGCGGAAGCGCGCCCAGCACACGGTAATTCGGTAGCCAGGTCGACATGACCACGAGGCCGGCGCTCGCCGCGACGAGCGACCAGCGGGCGGGAATCACGTCCTGGTACTGCTGCAGCAGCGCCCCTGCCAGAAACATCAGCGCGAACCGCGTGCCGATCCAGGCGGGAGTCCATATCTCGATGAACCTGGTCCACGGTGTCACCAGCACCGAACAGACCAGCATCAACGCCGTCAACGCGAGCAGCAGCCATCGGTGGCGGAGCAGACCGGACATGCCGAAAGCGGCAACGGCGACGTAGCAGAACAGCTCCGGCAGCAGCGTCCAGATGGAACCGTTCCAGGCGCCCGGAAACGGCACGTGCCGTGGTGTCCCGGCGATACCCGCGTAAAGAAAGTTCAGCAATCCGTTGTTCAGGACGTAGCGCAGCGGCTCGCCGGACAGCATCAGCTTTGCCACCGAACCGCCCTGGATCGCGACGCTGAGCGGGGCGATGACGAACGCGGTGACCGCCACGCAGACCCATAGACCGGGGAAGATGCGCAGCCCGCGCGCCACGGAATACTGGCGCAGCCGCGGGTTCTTCAGCCAACTCGAGGTGATGAGGAAGCCGGAGATCGCGAAGAATCCGTCGACGAATACCTGGCTGAGGAACTGATGGCCGGCCCCGAACGGGACATGGCGCCCGGTCAGGGGGAACGAATGCCACGCGATGACACCCGTCGCCAACACCAACCGCCACGCGTTCAGCGCGTTGTTCCGGGGGTCGAAAACGTGTCGGAGCTTCACCTGGCCCTGCCTGTCGCCCCCGCCGCGCCATGGTAGCGGCCACGAAAAGCCCGCGAAGTCGTTTCAGGCGATATGCAGCAGACCCCAAGCTGGCGCCGGGTGCTCAGCGGGGCGGGTCAGCCCACCCCGGAAGCGTCTCGATCGTCGTCCGGATCGGGCAGCTTGGTCGGCTCGTCGATGGGGCGTGCGGCCGGTTTGCCCAGCAGGCGGGTCTTCAGCGACAGCGCGGGCTTTTCCACCAGGAACCAGCTCAGCGCGGCCAGCGGCAGGGTGGCCAGCGTCGCGACGGGAAAGAACAGCAGCGGAGCCAGGCCGCCGACGCCGCAGACGATCAGGAACTGCTGCATGGGGAACGCGTAGATGTAGACGCCATAGGACAGGTCCGTGCGCAGTCGCAGGCGCTTGTTGTGGACCATCGAGCCCGACACGATGATGGCGTAGGCCAGCGGGAGGGCGCCGATCACCCGGTAATCCGGCATCAGGCTGGCCCCGGCGACGATCGCCAGGCTCAGCCCGACCAGCGACCAGCGCGCGGGGAGCACGTCCTTGAACTGGTTCAGCAGCGCGCCGGCCGCGAACATCATCGCGAAACGTGCGACGGCCTGCTGGATGGTCCATGCGCCGGGGAAGGTCATCGGGGGCAGCATCGCCGCGGAGACCGCGGCCAGCACCATCACCGTCGGGAGGAACCACTGGCGCTTCAGCAGCCCGGCGATGCCGAAGGCGGCAACGGCGATGTAGCAGAACATCTCCCAGATCAGCGTCCACAACGACACGTTCCAGACACCCGGGGAGGGGACGTGACGCGGCGTGCCGCCGACGTCGGGCTTGAGGATCAGCAGCGCGAAGTTCATCAGGACGTACTCGAACGGCGCCTTGGACGACAACAGCTTGGTGGCCGAGCCGCCCTGAATCGCCACGCTGAGCGGCGCGATGACGAACGCGGTCACGATCAGGCAGGTGTAATAGCCGGGAAAGATGCGCAGGGCCCGCGCCGCGGAGTAGTCGCGCACCCGCGGGTGGCGCAGCCAGCTCGAGGTGACCAGGAATCCGGAGACCGCGAAGAACCCGTCCACCCCGAGCGAGAAAAGCAGCTGGCGTATCGGCGCGCTCGACACGAAATGACCTGTCAGCGGGAAGGAATGCCAGAGGATCACCTCGGAGGCCAGTACCAACCGCCACGCGTTCAGGGCATTGTTTCGCGGATCGAATACCTGCCCCAGCTTCATAAACGCCCGCCTGTCGTCCGGACCACGCAATGTCGCGCCATAGTATCGCCAGCTCACGCGGACGAACTGATTTCGAAAAAACGCGGCGGGTTACGGCGCGACAACGTCCGGTTCAGCCGACTTCCGAGGCATCCCGATTGTCTTCCGGGGGCGTCGCGACCGCCGCCTGCTGCGGCGGGGTCTCCATCTTCCTGAAGAAGCGGGCCTTCAGCGACATCGCGTGCTTCTCGATCAGGAACCAGCTCAGCGCCGCCGGCGGCAGCGTGGCCGCGGCCGAAACGGGGAAGAACACAAAGGGATTCAGGCTGGCGAGCCCGCAGATGACCAGCAACTGCTGCATCGGGAACGCATAGATGTAGACGCCGTAGGAAATGTCGTTGTGCAGCGTCAGGCGCTTGTGGCGCAGCAACGCAGCGGACACGATGACGGCGTAGGCCAGCGGGAGGGCGCCGAAGAGGCGGTAGTCCGACATGAAACTGGACGCGCCGACGATGATCGCGCACAGCCCGACGAGTGACCAGCGGGCCGGGATTACCTCCTGGAACTGGTAGATCAGCGCCCCGGCGAAAAACATCATGCCGAACCGGGACGCGGCCTGCCCCGCGGTGATGGTCTCGGGGGCGGGGGGCGGCAACTGCGCCGCCCAGACGACCGTCAACGCGAACAACACCGGAATCAGCCACCGGCGCTTGAGCAGCCCGACCACCCCGAGGGCCGCAACGAGGATGTAGCAGAACACTTCCCAGATGAGGGTCCACAGCGAACCATTCCAGTACTTCGGAAACGGAATGCCCTGCGGCGTTCCGGCGATATCGGGCTGCAGGATCAGGACGCCGATGTTTCTGAGTACGAATTGGAACGAGGCGCCCGAGGTGATCAGCTTTCCGCCGCCACCGTTCTGGATGGCCACGCCGATCGGCGCCATCACGAACGCGGTGACGATCAGGCAGATCCAGAAGCCGGGCAGGATGCGCAGGGCGCGGGCGGCGCAGTATTCACGCAGTCGTGGGTGGCGCAGCCAGCTCGAGGTGATGAGGAATCCCGAGATCGCGAAGAAGCCGTCGACGCCTCCCTCGCCCAGCAGCTGGTGTGCGGGCGGGAACGGTACGTTGCGGCCCGTCAGCGGGAAGGAGTGCCACAGGATCACCTCGCACGCCAACGCCAACCGCCAGGCGTTCAGGGCATTTTTGCGCGGACTGAATACCTGCGCGAGTTTCATCCACCCTGCCTGTCGTCGACGCTTGCAAACTTTCGCGCCATCGTAACGTCACCCAACGCCGCAGCAGGGCGGATTCGGCCTACCGCAAGCGGCGGCCCTCGACCGCCTAGGGGCAGGTCACGTCGACGGAGAAGGGCTTGTGTGTCTTGTTGGCCCCGTTGCTGTCCACGCCGCTGGCGATCCCGGTGACGTGGTACGTGTTGCCCTCTTTGGTGGCGCTGGCCTTGTCGCCGGGCGCGCCCTTCGTGTAGTTGAGGTTCACGCCGTCGACCTCGCCGAGCCCGACCAGATGGACGACCGAGGCGTCCTGCTCGAGTGCCACGATGACACCGATGAACGGCTGGCCGATGGCGATGGAGAACTTGCCGTCTCTGGTGTTGCAGTCCACCGGCTCGGTGACGGGCAGCACGTTGCCGTCGACGGTGATCTTCGCCGGCGGGACGGACGGAGCCGGTGGGGGCGCCGCGGTGGGCGACGCGGGCGCGGCGCTGGCACTGGACTTCGCGGAGCTGGGCGCCGGCGATTTGTTGTCGTGCGAGCAGCCCGCCACGCCCGCGACCAGCGTCGCGGCGGTAACGGCAATCAGCAGCTCACGGTTCAACCGACATCTCCTTTGTTGGCGCGCAGCCCTGCGACGAAGCTCTGGGTCCCTTCCCAGGTGGGTAGCAGGCCCGACGCCTGCACGTCGGCGAAGCTTGGGGCCACCGCGTCGCGGTCGGACAGCGTGGGCGGGGCGCCGTCCACCAGCGGCCAGTCGATGCCCAGGGCGGGGTCCGTCGCGCAGATGGTGTGTTCGCGTTCGGGGTTGTATTCCGCCGAGCACAGGTACATCACCGTCGAATCATCTTGCAGCGCAAGGAATCCGTGTCCCAACCCCTCGGAGATGTACATCGTCCGGCGGTCGGAGTCGTCGAGCAGGACCGAGTCCCACTGGCCGAATGTCGGTGAGCCCAAACGAATGTCGACGACGACGTCGAACACCGCGCCTCGCACGCAGGTGACGTACTTGGCCTGGCTTGGCGGCACCTGGGCGAAGTGCAGCCCACGCAGCACCCCGGCCGAGGACACCGAACAGTTGGCTTGCCGCACATCGAGTGAATGACCGGCGAACGAGGTGAATCCGCGGTCGGTCAGCCACTCGAAGAACATTCCGCGGGAATCGCCATGGGTGGTCGGGGTGATCTCCCAGGCGCCCGGGACCGCGAGCTCGCGAACTTTCATCTACTGACCACGTTCCTCGTAGCGGGCCTCGGCGGCATCCTTCAACGGTCGCCACCAGGATTCGTTGGCACGATACCAGTCGATGGTTTCGGCCAAACCTGCGTCGAAGTCGGTGTGCTTTGGGGCCCAGCACAATTCGTCGTTGAGCAACGTCGGGTCAATGGCGTACCGCAGATCGTGCCCGACGCGGTCGGTGACGTGGTCGAAGTCGTCGGCGTCGTGGCCCATCAGCGTCAGGATCGCGCGCAGCACGGTCAGGTTGTTGCGCTCACCCTCGGAGCTGATCAGGTAGGTCTGGCCGATCTGGCCCTTCTCCAGGATCCGCCACACCGCGCTGTTGTGGTCGTCGACGTGAATCCAGTCGCGCACGTTGGCGCCGCTGCCGTACAGCTTGCACCTGCGCCCGGTGAGGATATTGGTGATCTGGCGCGGGATGAACTTCTCGATGTGCTGAAACGGCCCGTAGTTGTTGGAGCAATTGGACAGGGTCGCCTGCACGCCGTAGGACCGCACCCAGGCCCGAACCAACATGTCGGACGCGGCTTTGGTCGCCGAGTACGGGCTGGACGGGTTGTAGGGCGTGGACTCGGTGAATCGCTGCGGGTCGTCGAGCTCCAGGTCGCCGTACACCTCGTCGGTGGAGATGTGGTGCAGCCGCACGCCTTGGCGCCGGACCGCCTCCAGGATGGTGTACGTCCCAACCACGTTGGTGTGCAGGAACGGCTCGGGGTTGTCCAGCGCGTTGTCCACGTGGCTCTCCGCGGCGAAATGCACCACCGCATCCGACTCGGCGACCAGCCGGGCCACCAGTTCGGCGTCGCAGATGTCGCCCTCGACCAGCCGGGCCGCGTCTTCGACGCCGGCCAGCGACTCCCGTCGGCCGGCGTAGGTCAAGGCGTCGAGCACCGTCACGGAAACGTCGGGACGTTCCCGCACGGTGCTATGGACGAAATTGGCGCCGATGAATCCGGCGCCACCGGTGACCAGCAGACGCATGGGTCAAACCCTAACCGAGGGGCACGGTCAGCCTGGCGGAGTTAGCCCGAGTGGTCCGGCCAGTTCACTGAGCGCGGGCAGCAGGGTGTCCGCGTCGTAGGCGCCCAGCACCTGGATCGTCACGTGATCGGCGCCGGCCTGCAGGTGCTCGTCCAGGCGTTTGGAGATGTCCGCACCGGTGCCGTAGGCGACCACCGCATCGATCAGCCGGTCGCTGCCGGGTTTGCGGACGTCGTCCTCGGTGAACCCGAGCCGCCGCCAGTTGTTCACGTAGTTGCTCAGGCCCAGGTAGTGCTCGACGACCCCGCGACCGGCCGTCCGCGCCTTATCGCGGTCGGTGGTGAGCACCACCTTGTGCTCGGGCGCCAGGAACACCGACCTGCCGAGCTGACCGTGGGCCTTGGCGGTGTGTTCCGGAGTCGTCAGGTATGGATGCGCGCCGGCGCTGCGTTGCGCCGCGAGCTCCAGCACCCGCGGCCCCAGTGCCGCCAGCACGCGGCGGCTGGTCGGTACCCCCGCGGCGTCGAGCTCGTCGAGGTAGCCGACCAGCGCGTCGTATGGTTTGACGTATTCCTGGGTGTGTTCGGGGTGGCCCACCCCGACTCCCAGCAAAAACCTTCCGGGATAAGCGCTTTCGATCCGGTTGAAGGCCGCGGCGACGGCGGCCGCCGGCGCGGTCCAGATGTTGACGATCCCGGTGGCCAGCTGCAGCGACGTGGTCGCGGCCAGTGCCGGCTCGACCCAGTCGAGCTCGGCCTCCGGCGACCCGCCGATCCACACGGCGCCGTAGCCCAGCGATTCGATCCGCGCGGCCAGCTCCGGCTTGATGGATCGGGTGGGCAGCCAGACGCCGTAGCGCCCGAGGTTCGGTTTCAGTGATGCGGCGTCGGTCATCGAAGTCCCCCTACGCGATTAGCTCACGAGTTGTTGAGTCCAAGCGGGCCCGCTAGTTCGGCCAGGGCCGCGACAAGGTTTTCATCTTTGGTGAGCACCTGCACGGGCACGTGGTCGGCGCCGGCATCGAGGTGCTCTTTGAGACGCGCGGCGATCGCGTCGGGTGTCCCGTAGGCGATGACGGCGTCTACCAGGCGATCGCTGCCCGGGCGGGTGACCTCGTCCTCGGCGAAGCCCAGCCGTTTCCAGTTGTTGCGGTAATTGGCCAGATTGAAATAAATGTCGAGGGCCGCGCGGCCCACCCGGCGCGCCTTGTCGGCGTCGGTGGTCAGCACCGCCTTGTGCTCGGGCGCCAGGAACGCCGACGGGCCGATCAGCTCGCGGGCCCGGGCGGTGTGCTCCGGGGTGGTCAGGTAGGGATGCGCGCCGGCGGAGCGCTCGGCGGACAGCTGCAACACCCGCGGGCCCAGGGCCGCCACCACCCGGCGATTGGCCGGTACGCCGTAGTCGTCGAGCTGCTTGAGGTAGTCCACCAGCGCGTCGTAGGGCTTGCGGTATTCGGTGATCGCCTCGCGGTGGCCGACGCCGATGCCCAGCAGGAAGCGGCCGGGGTAGGCCTTGTCGATCCGGTGGAACGACTCGGCCACCGGCTTGGCGGCCGCGGTCCAGATGTTCACGATGCCGGTGCCCACCTGCAAGGTGGTCGTCGCTTCGAGAAGGGGCTCCACCCAGGCCAGCTCCGCGGGCGGCGAGCCACCCACCCAGACGGCGCCGTAGCCCAGGGCTTCGATTTCTTTGGCTTGCTGGGGCGTTACGCCGCGTCCGAACGATCCGAACCGGCCAAGGTTGGGTTTTGAAGCAGAGTCCGTCATGACGTCTCCAACCGGGTGCGCGGCGACCCTATTCCTCGTCCGCCTCGTCGAGGTCGACGGCGGCGACGTCGGGAGCCGGCGGTGGCTCCAGCGGTAGCAACACGATGAACCGGGTGTCGCCGGGTACCGATTCCACGCGGAGGTCCCCGTGATGCTTCTTGACGACGATGTTGAACGCGAGATCCAGCCCGAGGCCGGTGCCTTCGCCGAAGGGTTTGGTGGTGAAGAACGGCTCGAAGATGTGCTCGCGGATATCGGCGGGGATTCCCGGCCCGGTATCGCAGATTTCGACTCGGGCCATGTTGTCGCCGTAGCGGCAGGTGCGAACGGTCAGCGTGCCGCCCGTATCGCGCATCGCGGCCAGGGCATTGTCGATGATGTTGGTCCATACCTGATTGAGATCGCCTGGATAGCAAGGGATTTCGGGAAGCGATTTGTCGAAATCCTTGACCACGGTGATCGCTTTGGCGTCCTTGCTGCCGTCCTTGGTCAACCGGTCGGCGAACATCACCAGCGTGCTGTAGAGCAGGTCGTGCACGTTGGCCACCTGGAACGGGGCCCGATCCATTTGCGAATACTGCTTGGCGTCGGCGACCAGGGCCGAAATCCGTTTGCTCGCTTCGAGAATCTGGTTCATCAGCAGCTCGCTTTCGATGGTGTAGTTGATCCATCGAATCGCCATCTCCAGCGATCCTGCCGCGAGCTCGTCGCTGACCGCGGAAATCCGTTCCAGCCAATCGGTGTCGATACCGCCCTCGACGAACGTCGGCGCGATGTCCCAGCCGCCGTCGATGCCGTGTTCGTCGAGCCAGTCGCCGACGGCATCTTCGCGGTCGGAGGTCTCCAGCGCGCTCAGGTGCTCCGTGCTGGTTTTGGCGACCTGTTCGGCGACCCGCTCCTGCAACCGCACCAGGGCGCTGAGCACCTCGGCCGAGATGGTGCCATCGGAGAGCATCGCGAGCTTGTGCCGCATGCCGGCCACCCGTTCGCGTAGATCGGCCGCGGCCCGCGAGATCGCCGCGGCCGGATTGTTCAGCTGATGCGTCAACCCGGCCGACAGCCGGCCCAGTGCCAGCAGCTTCTCCCGGTTGTCAATGATCCGCCGTGTCCGGTCGGTGCCCACGGCGATGCCGTCGAGCAGGTGGACCGCCATCGGAAACTGGTCGCGCATGAATTGGGCGAATATCGGCGCGTCCATCACAAAGAACCGCGACGGCTTGGTCACGTGTACCGAGGCGTCGTAACTTTTCTGCTTCCCGCCGGTGAACGCTCGCCAGGCGCCGGCGTACACCCCGCGCTGCGAGGTGCGGTTGGTTTCGATGTCCTGGCCGCCCGAGAGCTTGGACATGGTCAGCTCGCCCTCGATCAGCACGTAGAAGCACGTCGCCGCTTCGCCTTCGACGCAGATCGGGCCCGGCTCATAGTTCTCGATGCACCCGTTGGCGCACAGCACCGCGAGCTGCTCGTCGGTCAGCGCCTCGAACAGGAACAGGCTGCGCAGCTCGTCGGGCTCGCAGGGCGTCTTGGCGGTCATGCTTCGGCCAGGTAGCGGTGGACAAGCATCACGGCCATCGACCCTTCTCCGACGGCGGCCGCGACACGCTTGGCCGACGTCGAGCGGACATCGCCGGTGGCGAACACCCCCGGCACGCTGGTTTCCAGGTGGTGCGGCGGACGGTCCAGCGTCCAGCCGCAGACGTTGCGCAGGTCCGGGCCCGTGAGGATGAAGCCGTGGTCGTCGCGGGCCAGCACCCCATCCAGCCAGGCGGTGCCCGGGGCGGCGCCGATGAAGATGAACATCCGGGCGCAAGCGACGTCCGAGGTTTCCTCGGTCCGGTTGTTGATCAGGGTCAGTTTCTCCAGGTGGCCGTCGCCGCTGGCGCGCTGCACCTCGGTGCAGGTCATGACGTTGATCTTCGGGTTGGCCTCGATCTGCTGGATCAGGTAGTACGACATCGACGCCTCCAGCGAGGGGGCGCGCACCACGATGTTGACCGATTTGGCCGTCCGCGACAGGTACATGGCGGCCTGGCCGGCCGAGTTGGCGCCGCCGACCACGTAGACCTCTTCGTCGTCGCAGTCCGACGCGATGGACACCGCGGCCCCGTAGTAGACGCCGCAGCCGGTCAGCTCGTTGCAGCCCTCGGCGTCGAGGTTCCGGTAGGTGACCCCGGTAGCCAGGATGACCGCGTGCGCGTCGATCGAACCGCCGTCGGCGAACCGCACGGTGCGCTTGGATCCGTTGACCTCCAGGCCGGTCGCCTTGCGGGCGGTGATCAGCTCGGCGCCGAACTTCTCCGCCTGCCGGCGGGCGCGGTCGGCCAGTTGGCCGCCGGACACCCCGTCCGGAAAGCCCAGGTAGTTCTCGATCCGCGAACTCTGCCCGGCCTGGCCGCCGGTCGCGGTGTGCTCGATGAGCACCGTGCGCAGCCCCTCGGAGGCGCCGTAGACGGCGGCGGCCAGGCCCGCGGGCCCACCGCCGACGACGATCAGGTCGTAGAACTCCTGCGACGGGGTCGAGGACAGGCCCAGCTTGTCGGCCAGTTCGGCGTCGCTGGGTTCCACCAGCGGGTCGCCGCGCTCGGTGACGACGACGGGCAGCCGCCTGCCGTCCTCGCCGGCGGCGTTGAGCAGCCGCTCGCCGTCGGGCTCGTCGGCCATGAACCAGGTGTAGTAGAGGCCGTTGCGGGCCAGGAAGTCGCGGACCTGCCAGGACCGTGCCGACCAGCGGTGCCCGATCACCTTGGTGTGCGGAATCGGGTGTTCCGGCGCCGCTCGCCAGGCCTCCAGCAGGGCGTCGACGACGGGGTAGAGCTTTTCCTCCGGCGGATCCCACGGCTTGAGCAGGTAGTGGTCGAGGTCGACGACATTGATGGCGTCGATCGCGGCGTGGGTGTCGGCGTAGGCGGTCAGCAGGATCCGCCGCGCCGCCGGGTACAGGTCCATCGCCTGTTCGAGGAACTCGATGCCGGTCATCTGCGGCATCCGGTAGTCGGCGACCAGGGCGGCGACGGTCTCGCCCCGCAGCTTGAGCTGCTTGAGGGTCTCCAGGGCCTCGGGGCCGGATTCGGCGCGCACGATGCGGTGGTCCTCGCCGTAGTGGCGCCGCAGGTCCCGGGCTACCGCGCGCGATACCGCGGGATCGTCGTCGACGGTAAGTATCACGGGTTTGCGCGACTGCGCTGCGCTATCTAGGGGACGTGTCATCGAAGTCAAGTATGCGCTTGTCAGGCGTAGTGTGGCGGGTCGAGGTCGCGGCCCGGATTCGTCTGTGAGCGATTTTGGCCCACGCCCGTTAACCAGGTATTGTGGACCAACGGTGCGTCATTCGCGCCGACTTTTTGCGTGCCCTGTCCCTAGGAAATTTCCTGTCACCGGCTCACGTTCCAGGTCGGTGTGAATGTTGTGCCGATCCGGCCGCACACCAGCACGAAACTAAACGACGAGGATTTGACGAGAAGTTATGGCCAAGAAGGACGGCGCCATCGAGGTCGAGGGCCGCGTGGTCGAGCCCCTGCCCAATGCGATGTTCCGCATTGAGCTGGAGAACGGTCACAAGGTGCTTGCCCATATCAGCGGCAAGATGCGGCAGCACTACATCCGCATCCTGCCCGAGGACCGGGTGGTGGTGGAGTTGTCTCCCTACGACCTGTCCCGGGGCCGCATCGTGTACCGCTACAAGTAAAGCCCGAACCACAGACCTACGAGTAGACAGAACAGGATCGAAAAGCCGTGAAGGTGAACCCGAGCGTCAAGCCAATCTGCGACAAGTGCAGGGTGATCCGTCGGCATGGGCGGGTCATGGTGATCTGCTCCGATCCGCGTCACAAACAGCGTCAGGGCTAGTCGCACCAAACCGCTGTACAACTGAATGCAGACCTCCCAGCACCACTGAGCAGATTCGCTGCTCATCCACGCCCGGTCGGAGGCCGGGCCCCGGTTCACATCGGGAACGGACTGGGAAAAGACCTCCGCCTAGAAAAAGAGGAATACGCCACCTATGGCACGACTAGTAGGCGTCGATCTGCCGCGCGACAAGCGCATGGAGATCGCGCTCACCTATATCTTCGGCGTTGGCCGGACCCGCTCTAACGAAATCCTGGCAGCCACGGGCATCGACAAGGACCTGCGCACCAAGGACCTGACCGACGACCAGCTGACCCATCTGCGCGATTACATCGAAGCCAACATCAAGGTGGAGGGTGACCTGCGCCGCGAGGTCCAGGCCGACATTCGCCGCAAGATCGAGATCGGCTGCTACCAGGGTCTGCGGCACCGCCGCGGCTTGCCGGTTCGCGGTCAGCGCACCAAGACCAATGCGCGTACCCGCAAGGGCCCCAAGCGCACCATCGCCGGCAAGAAGAAGGCCAGGTAACCGCCCATGCCACCAGCCAAGAAGGCAGCAGCCTCTGCTCCCAAGAAGGGGCAGAAGACGCGCAAACGGGAAAAGAAGAACATCCCGCACGGCGCTGCGCACATCAAGAGCACGTTCAACAACACGATCGTGAGCATCACCGACCCCCAGGGCAACGTCATCGCCTGGGCGTCGTCGGGCCACGTCGGCTTCAAGGGCTCGCGGAAATCGACTCCGTTCGCCGCGCAGCTGGCCGCCGAGAACGCCGCCCGCAAGGCGCAGGAGCACGGCGTGAAGAAGGTCGACGTCTTCGTGAAGGGCCCGGGTTCGGGTCGGGAGACCGCGATCCGCTCGCTACAGGCCGCAGGCCTCGAGGTCGGCGCGATCTCCGACGTCACCCCTCAGCCGCACAACGGCTGCCGTCCGCCCAAGCGCAGAAGGGTCTAGGTAAGACACCATGGCTCGTTACACCGGACCTATCACTCGCAAGTCGCGCCGGCTGCGCACCGACCTCGTCGGTGGCGACCAGGCGTTCGAGAAGCGTCCCTACCCGCCCGGCCAGCATGGCCGTGCGCGGATCAAGGAAAGCGAATACCTGCTGCAGATGCAGGAGAAGCAGAAGGCCCGCTTCACCTACGGCGTGATGGAAAAGCAGTTCCGTCGCTACTACGAAGAGGCCAACCGCGTCACCGGCAAGACCGGTGAGAACCTGCTGCGCATCCTCGAGAGCCGCCTGGACAACGTGGTCTACCGTGCCGGTCTGGCGCGCACGCGCCGGATGGCTCGCCAGCTGGTCAGCCACGGCCACTTCAGCGTCAACGGCGTGCACGTCGACGTCCCCAGCTATCGGGTGTCGCAGTACGACATCATCGACGTGCGGGACGGCTCGCTGAACACGGTGCCGTTCCAGATCGCACGCGAGACCGCGGGCGACCGCCCGCTGCCGAGCTGGCTGCAGGTGGTGGGAGAGCGGCAACGCATCCTGATTCACCAGCTGCCCGAGCGGGCGCAGATCGATGTGCCGCTCACCGAGCAGCTCATCGTCGAGTACTACTCGAAGTAACAGACTTCCGCGTCGGCATTCGCCGGGGCGGAAACCCAAACGGCATCAAATAGCGGGTGCCGAGAAGGAGAACAAGAAACACCATGCTGATTTCACAGCGCCCCACACTGTCCGAGGAGATCCTCACCGACAGCCGGTCCCAGTTCGTCATCGAACCGCTGGAGCCCGGATTTGGTTACACCCTTGGCAATTCGCTGCGGCGCACGCTGCTGTCGTCGATCCCCGGCGCGGCCGTCACCAGCATTCGCATCGATGGCGTCTTGCACGAGTTCACCACCGTGCCTGGCGTCAAAGAGGATGTCACCGCGATCATCCTGAACCTCAAGGGTCTGGTCGTGTCCTCCGAGGAGGACGAGCCGGTCACCATGTACCTGCGCAAGCAGGGCCCGGGCGAGGTCACCGCGGGTGACATCGTGCCGCCCGCCGGCGTCACGGTGCACAACCCCGGCATGCACATCGCGACCCTGAACGACAAGGGCAAGCTCGAGGTCGAGCTGGTCGTCGAGCGCGGCCGCGGTTACGTCCCGGCGGTGCAGAACCGTGCCTCCGGTGCCGAAATCGGCCGTATCCCAGTCGATTCCATCTACTCGCCGGTGCTCAAGGTCACCTACAAGGTGGACGCGACTCGTGTCGAGCAGCGCACCGACTTCGACAAGCTGATCCTGGACGTCGAGACCAAGAACTCGATCACCCCGCGCGACGCCCTGGCGTCGGCCGGTAAGACCCTGGTCGAATTGTTCGGTCTGGCACGCGAACTCAACGTCGAGGCCGAGGGCATCGAGATCGGGCCGTCGCCCGCCGAGGCCGACCACATCGCGTCGTTCGCCCTGCCGATCGACGACCTGGATCTGACCGTGCGGTCCTACAACTGCCTCAAGCGCGAGGGTGTGCACACCGTCGGCGAGTTGGTCAGCCGCACCGAGTCCGACCTGCTCGACATCCGCAACTTCGGTCAGAAGTCCATCGACGAGGTCAAGGTCAAGCTGCACCAGCTGGGTCTGTCGCTCAAGGACAGCCCGCCGAGCTTCGACCCGTCGGAGGTCGCAGGCTACGACGTCGCCACCGGCACCTGGTCCACCGAGGGTGCTTACGACGACCAGGACTACGCCGAAACCGAACAGCTCTAAGGACCGTCCGGCGACGATGCGGCCGCGCAGCGGCCGCTGAGGAACCGGACACATGCAACACCGTCCGTCCCGGTCCTACCTGATACGGGGGCCGGCCCCAATTAGGAGATAGCGCAATGCCCAAGCCCACTAAGGGCCCTCGCCTCGGCGGGTCGTCTTCGCACCAGAAGGCTCTTCTGGCCAACCTGGCCACGTCGCTGTTCGAGCACGGTCGGATCAAGACGACCGAGACGAAGGCGCGTGTCCTGCGGCCCTACGCGGAGAAGCTGATCACGCACGCGAAAAAGGGCGCGCTGCACAACCGTCGCGAGGTGATGAAGAAGATCCGCGACAAGGACATCGTGCATGCCTTGTTCGAGGAGATCGGCCCCTTCTTCGCCGATCGCGAGGGCGGATACACCCGCATCATCAAGGTCGAGGCGCGCAAGGGCGACAACGCCCCGATGGCCGTGATCGAGCTGGTGCGCGAGAAGACGGTGACCTCTGAGGCCGATCGGGCCCGCCGGGTGAAGTCTTCGAAGAAGGCCTCCGAAACTGGGCAAGCTCCAGTGGCGGCAGCGGCGGCTCCTCAGGCGGCGGTTGAGCCTGAGGAGGCCGTGGGCCCGACGGCCGAAGAGGCCGGCGAGACCACCGAGACCGAAGAGTCGACGACGGAAGCGGCTGAGCCTGCTGCCGAGGCCGAAGCGGCCGAGGAGCCCAAGGCTGAGGCCGCCGACGAGAGTGACGAGTCCACCGACAAGTAGCGAAGACGTCCGTCTTAGGTTCGATATCGCCTACGACGGAACGGATTTCGCGGGCTGGGCGACTCAAGCCGGGCAGCGGACCGTTGCCGGCGTCCTCGACGAGGCGCTGACGACGGTCTTCCGCACATCGATGCGGTTACGCGCGGCCGGCCGCACCGATACGGGCGTGCATGCCACCGGGCAGGTCGCCCATCTGGATGTGCCGGCCGACGCGTTGCCGAACGCCTATTCACGCACGCCGCGCGTGGGCGAGGCGGAGTTTTCCTCGCTGGTGCGCCGGCTGGGCCGATTCCTGCCCACCGACGTGCGGGTGCTCGATATCGCCCGCGCACCAGCGGCTTTCGATGCCCGATTCTCGGCGCTGCGCCGGCACTACGTGTACCGGTTGTCGACGGCGCCCTACGGGGTGGAGCCGCAGCGGGCGCGCTACGTCACCGCCTGGCCGCGGGATCTGGACGTCGAGGCGATGGCCACCGCATCGCGATACCTGTTGGGGCTGAACGACTTTGCCGCGTTCTGCCGGCGCCGCGAAAACGCCACCACCATCCGCGATCTGCAGCGGCTGGACTGGGTGCGCGAGGGCGACCTGATCACCGCCAGCGTCAGCGCCGACGCGTTCTGCTGGCAGATGGTGCGCTCACTGGTCGGGGCGCTGCTGGCCGTCGGCGAGCATCGCCGCAGCCCCACCTGGTGTCGCGAATTGCTCACGGCGACAGCGCGTTCCAGTGATTTCGCGGCCGCGCCGGCACACGGCCTGACGCTGGTCGGGGTGGACTACCCGCCCGACGACGAACTGGCGGCCCGGATCCTGATCACCCGGGACCTGCGCACGCCCGACGAGCGCTAGAGCCGGCCGGCGGCAAAGGCCGCGGCCTGATCCACCAGCCCGGAGTTGATGTACGAGGGCTGCAGATGCGACTGCCAGTTGGTGCCGCTCGAGCAGATCGGGTCGCCGGGAGCGCACTGGTCGATGGTTTTGCCTGCGAAGGCGGGGCTGAAGTCGGGGACCGGGCCGAGCACGCGCCGGGTGCCGTTGCCGAACAGCGCGACCGCCGCCACGGTTTGGCCCAGGCCCGGCGGCAGCGGGTTCTTGAACCCGAATGACGGTTGGGTCACCGCGACCACCAGGTCGGCCGAGATAGCGCCCAACGAATAGCCCCCCAACACCTCTCGGGTGTTCGGGCACTGCCTGGCCATCGACTGGACGTGGGCGCTCATGTCGGTGGCGCCCTTGGCGGGATCGACGTCGGCGGGGTAGTTCACGCCATAGGCCGCGACGGGTTCACGCACCTTGCTTTGCAGCGCGGTGACGAACGCCTGGCCGATGTAGCCGACACCGGGCGGCTCCTCACGGCCGCGAGCGAACACCACCTCGACGGGCGGGCATGCGGCCGAGGCGACCGGAATGGTCACCGTGGCCGGGGCAATTCCGGAGACCGCGGCGACAAGCGCAACCGCGGCGAAATTGGCCGAGCGAATCCCCACGGACCGATGATAAAACGCGTACCGACCCGGCCGGCCGGTCGCTTCGGAAGGTTGCTGCAGGTCAGCGCAGGTAATGCGGGGGCGCGGTGTTACGGGATCGATGCCCGGCCGTCACTGAACCGCGTCGACGAGACTCGGTGCCTGGGTCGGCGACGCGGGGGCCGGCGAGGCCGGCACACCAGGAGTCGCCGGCGTCGCGGGCGAGGCCGGACCCTGGATCGACGGAACTGAGTTCGGGTCCTGCGGTGTCTGCGCGGGGGAGCCCGGGCTCAGCGGGCCGGTCGCCGGCGTCTGCGGGCCGCTGACGGGCGTCTGCGGGCCGTTGCCCAGGGATGGCCCGTAGCCGGGCATCGGCTGGCCGGTGCCACCCAGCAGCTTGGATGCAACGAACTGCGCCGCTTGGGTGGTGTAGACGGGGACGTAGCCCTCGGTGTGCCCGCTCCACTCGTTGCCGGAGCCGGCGTGGCAGATCGGATCGTTGGGGTTGCAGTAGTCCATGGCCTTGGAGCCGAGCAGCGCGCTCTGGGAGGGCAGCGTGCCGCCGGCGCGGTCGGCCACGTCACCGAAGGTCACCACGGCGGCGATGTTCTTGGCGTACTGCTCGGGCAGCTTGTTGCCCCAGCTGATGCCGCCGATCGGAACGCCGGCGACGATGTCCATCACCGAGGCGCCCTGCGAGTAGCCGCCCAGCACGATCTTGGTGTTGGGGCACGTTTCCACGCTCTTCTTGACCCGGTCGATGGTGTCGTTGGCGCCGTCGCCGCCGTGCAGCTGTAGCTTGCTGGCCGCGTAGTTCACCCCATACGGGAGGATGTTGAGCCCGGTCTGCTGGCGCAGCGAATCGACCAAGGAATCACCCACGCGCCCCAGGCCGGCGGGTTCATTCGTGCCGCGGGCGAAGATCACCTCGGCGTCGGGGCAGTCGAAGGCGTGCGCGACCGGCGCGACGGCGGGGCTGGCGAGCAGGCCGGCGGCCGTGACCAGTGCCGATGCGCCCAGACCGACCCAGCGTCCAGCGGTCCGTACGCTGCCCGCCCGAGGGTTGTGTATGCGGTGAAAAATCACGGGCCAATTTTACCCATTTTCAGGCCGCGTTAAACCTGGAGGCCTGTGGATAAATGGCCGCAGACCTGTGGTTTTGCAATCTATTGTGAGTTCTACCAATTCGCGGACATCGGGGGATCAGTGCCTCGCCAGCTGACCATCTGGCTGTACGTCAGCGGCAATCGATTTCTGCTGCGCCGTGCCGAGTCCGCGTTGCTGGGGCTCGGCACCCGGGTACCGGCCCTGCCGCTGCGGGCGCGGACGGCGCCTTTGACGATCGGGTGCGTCGTCGCCGCCGTCGCGGTGGCTGCGATTGCGTGCCTTGGTTTGCTGCAACCCGAAGCGAGGCTCGGCCAGGCGCAGATCGTGATGGGCAAACAAACCGGAGCGCTCTATGTGCGAGTCGGCGACACGTGGCATCCGGTCCTGAATTTGGCCTCGGCCCGGCTGATCGCAGGAACCCATGCCGATCCGCGACCGGTGCGCGAGTCGGAGTTGAGGCACACGAAACGCGGCCCACTGCTGGGCATTCCGGGTGTGCCGGACCTTAGCGGTCCGTTGTTGTCCGGCGAAGAAGCGGTTTGGACGATCTGCGATGCCGGCGACAATTCGGCGACGACCGTCATCGTCGAGTCTGCCGCAGCATCGTCGGGCGGTCGGATAAGCAGCGAGCAGGCCATCCTCGCCACGGCCGGGTTGGGTTCGCCGACCTACCTGCTCTACAACGGGCAGCGTGCCGTTGTGGACATGACAGATCCTGCGGTCGTACGCGCACTGCGGCTGGAGGGCAGCACGCCACGCACCCTTTCACCGTTGTTGCTGAATGCCCTACCCGAAGTGTCGCCGATTGCGGCGCCGCGTATTCGGGGCGCGGGCGAAAATGCGGCCGGACTGCCCGGTTATCCCGTCGGCAGCGTGCTGCGCATCGCGCGGGGCGACAGTGACGAGTATTACGCCGTTCTGGCCACCGGAATTCAGCGCATCGGCCGGATTGCCGCGGATCTACTCCGATTCCGCGACTCGCACGGCAGCGCCGAAATCCCCGCCGTGACGCCCGATGTGCTTCGCACGGCCCCGACCGTGGGCGCCCTGCCGGTGGCTACGTTCCCCGATCAACCGCCGAGATCGCTGGTCGGCGGTGACTGGGTCGTTTGCGTGACGTGGAGTCGCGGGCAGTCCGGCAGCGTGCTGCGGGCTGTGGATGAGCTACCGGTGGCCTCACCAGCGGCGCCCGTGCGGTTGGCGCAGGCTGACGCCCGCGGTCCTGCGCTCGATGCGGTTTACCTGCCGCCGGGCCGCAGCGCGTACGTGAGTGGTCCAGCGGGCACGCGTTACCTGGTGGCCGACACCGGGGTGCGGTTCGCGGTTCATGACGATGAAACGGCGCGCGACCTCGGCCTGCTGGCAGCGGCCATTCCGATCCCACCGCGCGTGTTGGCGGCCTTGCCATCCGGTCCGGAATTGAGCAGGGCGGACGCGTCAATCGCCCGCGACGGCGTCACGGGGGCCCCGTCGCCGGCTCGGTAACCGAACCCTGGCGACACCGGTGATCAGCACCGCTAGCAGCACGGCCCCGCAGACCCCCGCGCCGCGCAATGCGGTGACCCGCCCGGGGGCGTGCTGCGGCCGTGGCTGTGGCTGGGTCAGCGGAACTTGAGCGGGCGGCGGCGTGGCGGTGTTACCGGGCGGCGCTGAGTCGCTGCTGACCGCGGCCAGGATGTCGACCACCCCATTACCGACGTACGGATTCCACCCGCCGGTCGGGTGGTGCGCGGTCGACTCGATGCGTTGCATCACCTGCCGCGCGCTCAACGCAGGGAATCGTGCCCGGATCAATGCGGCGAGTCCGCTGACGATGGGGGCGGCAAAGCTGGTGCCCGAGAGTGACGCCGATCCGAGCGATGTCACGCCTTCGCCGGTCGCCGCGACGTCTACCCAAGGCCCAGCGAGAGTGAACGCCGACGGGGCGCCCTCGGCGTTCACGGAACCAACAGTCAACACGTAGTCGTCGTACCAAGCCGGGCTGACCGATACGGTGGCGGTCTGCCACGTCGCGTCGGCGCGCTGGGGCGGACACTGCCCGGCCCCGCCCGTATTGCCGGCCGCGGCGACGATGACGACGTTCTTGACGTCGACCGCATACGCCAGCGCGGCGCCGAGCGCGCGGTCGTCGAGTGCGGACGCAACCGGAACGCATGCCACAGTCGAGATGTTGATCACCGATGCACCTAAGTCGGCGGCCGTCCGCACGGCCCTTGCCATCGTGTCGACGTCACCGACCCCTGTGCTCGACGGGTCGCGTGTGAGACCAAACTTCGCGCTGGACTGGCGGATGCTGACCACGGTGGCGTCGGGTGCCACTCCGCCATCGGATCCGGAAGCGGTTGCCGCAGCGATGATTCCAGCCACCAGTGTGCCATGCGCGTCGCAGTCCTGGGTGCCATCGCCGGTAAACACATAGTCGCCTCCCGGCACCAAACTCGGCAGCCTGCGGTGGCGCGAAACCCCGGTGTCGATGACGGCTACGCGCTGGCCCGCCCCGCGGGAGAGCTGCCAAACCCGCGGTAGGTCGACCGCGGCGGCCCGTCGGGGGACAGCTCCTGAGCCCTCCGCGACCATTGTGCACACGTCGCGCTGCACGGTAGGTCGCGGCGGTGCCGGTAGGGCCGGCTTGGGCAGCCACCTGTCATCGACTTCCGGTGGCGAAACCGCTTGTGCTGACGGCATTCCGAACTGTGGAAGCGCAATCAGAGCCGACACCGCCAGCGCGCGTGCAGCGCCCAATGCCGTCAACCCCATGGCGGAGACGCAGCACGGGCGGCGCCGTAGAGACCGCACACCCAACATGTCAGCGGCACCATCGCCACCAATGCGAGACATTCGAACAGTTCGATGCTTCGCCGCGCGATGGGTGAAGCGGACATCGTTGGGGTGACGAATCCGAGAATGCATGCCGCGGCGACCAGCGATGCCGTGGCGAGAGCTATCCACGGCCCCTGCGCTGGGGCGCTGAGTGCTGTGCGGCCCAATGCTGTTGCGACGGTGGTAACCCCACCGATGACGCATATCAGCTTCCCGCTCTGAAGTGGGTGCCCGCGCAGCAGCAGGAGAACCCCGGTCAGCATGGCAAACGCGATACAAGTCGGCCGCGGTGCGCCGCCGAGCGCAGTGATAATTGCGCCAGCCGCCGCCGACACAGAGAATGCGGCGACGAGGCTGTTCAGCCACACTTCGGCCCGAAACACCTTGCCCGGCAGGTTATCTGTGTGCGGTTCGAATGAGTCCAGATCCGGCGCGGTCGGCAGCTTAGGTGACAACCCGGCCATGACGATCGAGAGTCGCGCCGCCACGCCCAGCAACCCTAGCGATACCAAAGTGGTAATCGAGCTCATGGTCCGCAGCGGTGCGGCGGTGATCATGCCCGCCATTGCGGCGAGGGCGAGAATAACTCCGAAGCACGAGATCGCGGTGCATGCGGTCACGCCGCCGCCCGATACGCGCATCACGAGGGTGGCGGCGACCGCCGACATCATCGCGGCCAGCAGCACGTTGGGAAGGCCCGGCGGGCCGGGTACCGCGAGAAAGCCCGCGACTGCAGCGAATAGCGTGGCGATCACGGCCAGCGTGTTTCCGAACATCGGATCGTGACATGCGCGGTGGGCGACGGCCGCGAAGATCAGTGCAATGGTGCCGAGCACGCCGGCAACCCCGGCTGTCGCGGTGACGTCATGGGTGACGTTCGGATCGAAGGAATTTCGTACGAGCCCCAGACCGCCCATGCTCGCGAACAAGCCCGCCGCCAGGGCACCCGCCAGCCGCGTCGCTCGGAGCCGCTGCGGCCGATCCCGGCTCTGCGGGGTCAAGCTCGCCGAGATGGCTTCGGCCCCGTCGTCGTACCTGGGTCCCGGGACCCGTGCCCGGGCGCGGCTCAGCAGGAGAGTGTCGCCGTCTCGAATACCGTTCTGCGCTAGGGTCTTCGCCGCAGGTAGCGCAGCCCTGCCCGGCCGGGAGAGTTGATAACGCGAAGCGGTCAGGGCACGGGGTCCATCGGCGGTGTGGTCTCCCACAATGTCGACAATTGGTGGAATGAGCGTGGCGACAGGCATTTGCGACGGCAGAGCGACGTCGACAAGGGTACCGCCGGCATGAATCGAAACACGACGTAATCCCAGGTCGGATTCAGACACGGGCGACCCTTTCAACCTCCGATTGCCGCCACGCTAACGCGGTTTCGCGGCACGGGTATCCGGCCGTCCACAGGTGAATTGCCCGCACGTTTGGCGCTGTCTACCGTGAGCAAACTTCAAGGAGGGGCTAGGTGACCCAGGGATTCGTGCCCGCGGTGCGACAGTGGCCGCCGACAGTTGTCGGTGCGGACATTGCCGTTGCCGCGCCGCCGGAATTGGCGAGCTCCACGGCGCCAAGCCTGCTGGTGCGGATACTGCCCGTCGTCATGGCGGTCGGGGCACTGGGCGTCATGGCGGTCATGTTCTTCTCGCGGTCGGGGGTGACCCGCAACCCCGCGTTTCTTGCCTTCCCGATGATGATGGTCGTCTCGATGGTGGTGACCGTGTTTACGGGACGTGGCCAGCGCCGCGGACGTGGGATCCTGGCCGACCGGAGTGACTATCTCGAATCGCTAAGTCGATTGCGCGAGGAAGCTGTGGAAACCGCTGCGACACAGCGCGCGTCGCTCACGTGGACTCATCCCGAACCGGAAACCCTCTGGACGCTGACCGGCGGCCCGCGGATGTGGGAGCGACGAGCGAACGACTCGGACTTTTGTCTCGTTCGCATTGGGAGCGGCACCCGGCCGCTCGCAAGGCGTCTGGTCGCTCCCGAGGACCTTGATCTGGAGCGTTGTGATCCGGTCACCGTGACTGCGATGCAGCGTTTCATCCGCACTCATGCCACGATCGACGAGGCGCCCATCGCGATCGGTTTGCGCGGAGTCGAATCCTTGGTGGTCGACGGCGAAGCCGATGAGGCGCGCGGTGTGTTGCGTGCCATGATCTGTCAGCTGGCCGTGTTCCACGCCCCCGATCAACTGCTCATCGCCGGCGTGATCGATGAACGCAATCGACCCCACTGGGATTGGTTGAAATGGTTGCCGCACCATCAGCACCCGGTTGCCGCCGATGCCGTGGGATCCGCGCGCATGATGTATTGCAGCACGGACGAATTGCGGGTCGCGCTCGCTGGTTCGGCCCTGCCGTATCTGGTGGTGATCGTTGACCTCGACGACTTGAGTGAATTCGGTCCCCTCGCACCCGTCCCGCGGACGACCGTGGTCGAGGTCCGCCCTGGGCACGACGGGTCACCCCTGACGTTCAGGTATGACGACGAATCGCGAACGCCGAGGGAACCGGACCGGTTGGATCGCATGGACGCGTTGGTATGTGCCCAGCGCCTTGCCGCATACCGCGCCGACACGGCCGCACGTTGCCGGAATCCGGACCGGGGTTGGCCGAATTTGGTCGGTATCGAGGATATCGACGCATTCGATCCAACTGCGCTGTGGGACAACCAAGACCATCGTCATCGTCTGCGTATTCCGATAGGGATTACCCCCGAGGGGGTGACGCTGGAGCTGGATATCAAAGAGCCCGCGGAAGGCGGTGTCGGGCCGCACGGGCTCTGCGTAGGCGCCACCGGGTCCGGGAAGTCGGAAGTCTTGCGCACCGTGGCATTGGGCATGATCGCCCGCAACTCTCCCGAGGCGCTCAATCTGCTTCTCATCGACTTCAAAGGCGGCGCAACATTTCTCGATCTGGCGGGAGCCCCGCATGTTGCCGCGATCATCACCAACCTCGCCGAGGAGGCGCCGCTGGTCGCCCGGATGCGAGACGCACTGGCCGGCGAGATGAATCGCCGGCAACAGGTACTGCGCGCCGCCGGCTGCGGCAGCATCGCCGCCTATGAACGCGCGCGCCGGACCGGGAAGCAACTCATCGCGATGCCAACGCTGTTCATCATCGTCGACGAGTTCTCCGAATTGCTCAGCCAGCATCCAGATTTTGCCGACATGTTCGTGGCTATCGGCCGGGTAGGCCGGTCGTTGGGCATGCACCTGTTGCTGGCCAGCCAGCGCCTTGACGAGGGCAGGCTGAGAGGATTGGAAGCGCATTTGTCGTATCGGATGTGCCTGAAAACCCTGTCCACAAGCGAATCTCGGACCGTGCTGGGAACAGTGGACGCCTATGAATTGCCCAACACTCCGGGCGTGGGCTTTTTGCGAGCGGGCAGCGATCAGCCGATCCGCTTCCAGACCGCCTTCGTGTCGGGACCCCTGCGGGCGGCTACGCCCTCGCGGCCACCCGCGCGATTGGATCGGGTGCAGCCGTTCACGTTGGCGAGCGTGGGGCCAGTGCGGTGCGCACCCGTTAGCGCGGAGACGCCGGATCGGACCGTGCTGCAGGGGGTCGTGGAGCACGTGTCCGGGCTGGGGCCGCCCGCTCGCCAGGTCTGGCTGCCGCCACTTGGCCCGGCACCGTCACTCGACAAACTGTTATCCGACGCGGGTGCCGCGGCGACGAGCCTGGCCGTGACCATCGGTATCGTCGATCGTCCCTTCGATCAGCACCGAGCGCCGCTTACCATCGATTTATCGGGCGCCGCAGGGAATCTCGCTGTTGTCGGGGCACCGCAAGCGGGAAAGTCGACGGCGCTGCGCACGGTAATCACTGCGTTGGCTGCCACCCACGACCCAAGGCAGGTGCAGTTCTACTGTCTGGACTTCGGCGGTGGGACGCTGGCGTCTGTGCGCGCGTTACCGCACGTTGGCGCCGTGGCCGGCAGGTCCGAGCCCCAACTCGCCGGCCGGATCATCGCCGAGCTTGAGGCGATCGTGCGAGCCCGCGAGGCCATTTATGTTGAGCGCGGGGTGGATTCGATTGCCGAGTATCGTCGGCAACTGGCCGCCGGGGCGGTAGGCGATGATCCGTTCGGTGATGTATTTCTGGTGGTCGACGGGTGGGGGAGCCTGCGACACGAGCTCGGCGGGTTGGAAGGTTCGATTACGGCCCTTGCGGCCCAGGGACTCTCGTTTGGCGTGCACGTCGTGTTGTCGGCCTCGCGGTGGGCGGATATCAGACCTTCGTTGAAGGATCAGATCGGCACTCGCATCGAGTTGCGTCTCGGCGATCCCGCCGATTCCGAGATTGACCGCAAGCGGGCGCGCGACGTACCCCTCGGCAGGCCCGGTCGCGGGCTGTCGGGTGAGGCGCTGCACATGGTCATCGCGTTGCCCATCGATGGAGACCAGCGGTGGTGCCGCCCGGATCAGCCGGCCGCGCCGCCGATACCCCTACTGCCCACGCAGATCGACCTCGATGCCGTCGTCCAGCATTCAAACGACGAGCTGGGCAGGCAGGTCCTGCTCGGTCTCGAAGAACGCCGATTACGCCCGGTGGCGCTTGATTTCGAGCGGGATTCGCATCTACTCATCCTCGGCGACACCGAATGCGGAAAGACCGCCACGCTGCGTACCGTGTGCCGCGAAATCATCCGGACGAACAACGCCGCAGGGGCACGACTGTTGGTCGTCGACTTTCGGCGTTCTCTACTCGGCGTCGTCGAGTCCGAACATCTCAGCGGCTACGCCATGTCGCCGGCAACGCTGAGGGTGCTATTGCCGGATCTGGTCGATCTCCTGCGGGGACGTATGCCTCCTCCGGACGCGAGCCAGACGCAGTTGCGGACCAGGTCCTGGAGGTCGGGACCGGACGTCTACGTCGTGGTCGACGATTACGACCTCGTAGTCACTCCCGCGGGCAATCCGTTGGCCGACATCGTCGAATACTTGCCTTATGCAAGCGATCTGGGGCTGCACCTTGTGGTGGCGCGCCGCAGCGGCGGAGCGGTGCGGGCTTTGTTCGAGCCGCTGTTGGCGGGGCTGCGTGACCATGGATGCCTGGAATTGATGATGAGTGCCCGTCCGGACGAGGGGGTGCTCTTGGGCTCCGGCCGCCCGGTGCGGTTGCCGCCGGGCCGCGGCCTCCTGACCAATCGCGCGGGTGAAGAGCAGCTGGTACAGGTGGGCTGGTGTCCGCCGCCGTGAGCCGGCCATGAACCGACACCGCGCAATAATCGAGGTGGGGCCCGGTGCGATTCACAGATTGTGTTGTGGCACAGACGTGGTCGCCGCCGCCGGCGTGATGGAAGAACTCGATGCGGCGCTGGGCGGTATAGACGATCGTGTGGCGTTGGTGGGCGGTCGCCCCGTAGCCATCGATTCTCTGTGGAGGACTGCCCTGCGGTCGTTGCACTGCGCGGCCGACGGGACCGTCGTCGTTCACCCGTCGTGGTGGTCGTCGTCGCGAGTCGGCATGGCCACCGCGGCGGCCGAAAGCCTGCCCGGCGACGTGTTGGTGCGCCCGCGATCGTGGCTGTTGACTCAGGCGCCCCACGCCGGTGCGGAAGTTGTGGTGGAGATCGCAGAGCGGTTGGTGGCGATCGTCGGCGCCGAGGTCATCGGCATACCCCGCAATTCGGAATCGCTCGCCGTCGCCGAGGAGGTCGCACGCGCGATCGACGAGATATGCTCCGGCACAACGACGACCGTGCTCATCGACGCACCTCGGGCGGTCGCCGGGGCGGCCGCACTCGCGGCGTCGATCGCCCGTTTGGTGCGCGCCAGCGGCCGGTCGGCAACTGAAATCGACGCGACGCGGCTATCGAAGCTGGCGGCCTCGGCGCAGTCGACCCTGGCGCCTCGGAGCGAGCCGCCGCCGCGGTCCGTTCCGCGCGTCGCCGGCGCTCGATGGCGAGCCTTCGGGTCCAGGGGCCTGGTAGCTGTCGCTGTCGTCTTGGCCGCGGCTGTGCCGATTGCGGCCGCAGTCGGCCACCACGGCGTACCACCTACCGCCGCGACCACATTTTTGGTGGAGGGCCGGGTGGCACTGACGGTCCCCGCGGATTGGATTGTGCAGCGCGTGCTCGGCGGGCCCGGCTCGGCGCGGGTGCAAGTCACATCGCCCGCAGATCCGGAGGTGGCCCTGCACGTCACCCAATCGCCCGTACCTCCCGATGAGACGTTGAGCGCGACCGCCGAGCGGCTGCAGCGCGCGATCGGTTCCGAGCCGGGTGGTGTGTTCGTCGACTTCAATCCGTCCGGGGTCAGCGCCGGGCGGCCCGCGGTCACCTACCGGGAAGTCCGCGCCAGCCACCAGGTGCGCTGGACGGTGGTCCTCGACGGGCCGGTGCGGATCAGCGTCGGATGTCAGAGCCGGCCCGGCGCGGACGATGTGGTCCACAACGTGTGTGAACAGGCCGTACGGTCCGCCCGCGCGATCGGATGAGCTTTCGAAAATTGGATGGAACCTAACCCGGGTCGGCGCAGTCGAACTAGGTATCAGTTCGGAAGGAGATTGGGTGAGCACACCGGTAAACGCGGACACGCTGAGTACCGACTTTGATCTGATGCGTTCGGTCGCAGGTACGACGGACATCCGTAACGAAGAAATCCGCGCGATGCTGCAGGCTTTCATCGGCCGTATGAGCAGCGTGCCGTCGTCGGTGTGGGGTGGGCTCGCCGCCGAACGGTTCAAAGACGTGGTCGACCGATGGAACGCCGAGTCGATGAGGCTATACCGCGTCCTGGGCGCGATCGCGGAAACCATCCGGCAGAACGAGGCCACGCTGCAAGAGGCCGGTCAGAACCACGCGCACCACATCGCCGCCGCCGGCGGCCACCTGTGACCGAAAGGAGATTCTGTGGATCCGGTGCTGGCATACAACTTTGGCGAAATCGAATACTCGGTACGCCAGGAGATTCACACCACGTCGGCCCGCTTCAACGCCGCGCTGGACGAGCTGCGCTCACAAATCGCGCCGCTGCAACAGTTTTGGACTCGCGAAGCCGCGGTTGCCTATCACGTCGAGCAACTGAAGTGGAACCAGGCGGCGACTGCACTGAACGAGATTCTGATTGACCTCGGCAACGCGGTCCGTGACGGGGCGGAAGAGGTGGCGAACGCTGACCGGCAAGCGGCCGGCGTGTGGACGCGGTAGCCATCGATAACAGGCTCTGTGTTGGTCCCGGCGGAAGGAGAGCCGCCGGGGCCAACACAGTCATTTGGGGGGCGACCGCATGCCCTCCGTCGAGCTACACGGTTGGTCATCTGCCGTGAAAATTTGGCTGGCCCAGCGGAACACTGCAGCAGTCGATCGGAGGGTGCCCGGGTGGCGACCTTGATGGCTTGGGAGTCCACGAACTATGCGTGGAACTCGCTGGGGCACTCGGTCGGAGGTTTGTCGTGTCGGCGGGCTTCGCCGGCGTAGCTGCCGTCTCCGCAGCAGTTCTAGCAGCTCGCCAAGTCAGCGCGACGCGAGAAGAAGAAAGACTCAAACACGACTTAGAGAGTGTGCAGAAGCGATTTGAGTGGGTTGTCGACAGGTCAACAGCCCCGACTGGCCGCCACATTGTCGAAAAGTCATCTGTCCTCACCTCGCTACAGACAGCGGCGATGTTGAGGGCAATCCGTACCCGTGCCGACGACTTAGGAGACGAGTTGCTAACGGCTCTCATTAGGGCATACAGAAATGACAAGATCGGCGATTTCCTAGGAGAGGGTGTGCCAAAGGATCAGACTCGATAGATATTGGGCTTCGAGGGAGAATGAAGCATGCGACCGACCTATACCCGTGAGCTCGCCGGTGACGTCCGGGCGGTCCAGACGATGTTGCGCGACGTCGTAGATGACCCGAAGTCGTCTCGGGACGAGGTCAACTGGGCCGAGGAAATGCTGAACCTTGGGTCTGCAGGCCTTGCCGAGCGCATCGTGTCGACACAACGGGATCGCCAGCACTTCGGCGACGATTAACGCCGTCCGAGGGTAGGACCAGAGCTACTTCGCCGCTTCTGGCGTGAGCGCTGGAAATTGGGCTGCTGGTGCGCGCCCGATTAACGCGTTTTGACCTGCGGGGATGTCCATCGGTATGCTGCTCCGTTGGCGTGCGGTACGCCGGGGCCTCGGGTCAATGTCGGTCGCCGAGACCAGCCCCACCGCTCACGCTGACCGGCCCCCGGCTAGCACCGGGATCCAACCCGAGTCAAACGGCTCGTTAGAGAAAGTGGTAAGCGCTGTGCCCACCTATGCGCCCAAGGCGGGTGACACCACGCGGTCGTGGTACGTCATCGACGCCACGGACGTGGTGCTTGGCCGCCTTGCCGTTGCAGCAGCCACTCTGTTGCGCGGTAAGCACAAGCCGACGTTCGCTCCCAATGTCGATGGCGGCGATTTCGTCATCGTCATCAACGCCGACAAGGTCGCCATCAGCGGCGACAAGCTGAAGAACAAGATTGCCTACAGCCACTCGGGGTATCCCGGCGGTCTGCGCAAGCGCAGCATCGGCGAGCTGATGGAGAAGCACCCCGACCGGGTGGTCGAAAAGGCCATCGTCGGCATGCTTCCGCACAACAAGCTCAGCCGTCAGATCGAGCGCAAGCTCCACGTCTACGCCGGACCAGAGCACCCCCACGCCGCGCAGAAGCCGGTTCTTTTCGAGATCAAGCAGGTGGCCCAGTGACCGAAACAACCGAGGCAACAACCGAGGTGACCGAGGTCGTCGAGACCCCTGTCGAAACCCCCGCCGAGACCCCAGTCGTCGAGACCCCCGTCGAGAGCGAGCCGGCGGCCAAGCCCGTCGAGGAGTTCGTATTCGAGCGCCCGATCCAGACCGTCGGCCGCCGCAAGGAGGCCGTGGTGCGGGTGCGCCTGGTGCCCGGCACCGGCAAGTTCGACCTCAACGGCCGCAGCTTGGAGGCTTACTTCCCCAACAAGGTGCACCAGCAGCTCATCAAGGCCGCGTTGGTGACCGTCGACCGGGTGGAGAACTTCGATATCTTTGCTCTCCTGCACGGCGGTGGCCCCTCGGGCCAGGCCGGCGCGCTACGCCTGGGCATCGCCCGGGCGCTGATCGTGGCCTTCCCAGACGACCGGCCCGCGCTGAAGAAGGCCGGCTTCCTCACCCGTGATCCGCGTGCTGTCGAGCGCAAGAAGTACGGCCTGAAGAAGGCTCGTAAGGCGCCTCAGTACAGCAAGCGCTGATCAGCGATCACTTTCTGGCCGCAACAGTGCCGCGAGCTGGTCTCGCGTGCACTGTTGTCGGCGTGTCTGCGCACTAAATGGGGCGGTTTCGGTCAAAAAGGAAACGGGCAGGTTAGGTCGAGGACCGTCAACTGTGAGAGGTTTGTCCGCATGGGTCGACTATTCGGCACCGACGGTGTCCGTGGGGTCGCCAATCGCGAGCTGACCGCCGACCTGGCGTTAGCGCTCGCGGCCGCGGCCGCACAGCACCTGGCCAGCCCGGATAAGCCGGGCCGGCACGTCGCCGTCATCGGCCGCGACCCGCGGGCCAGCGGCGAAATGCTGGAGGCCGCCGTCATCGCCGGCCTGGCCAGCCAGGGGGTCGACGCGCTGCGAGTGGGCATCCTGCCGACCCCGGCCGTGGCCTACCTGACCGGCGCCTACGACGCCGACTTCGGCGTGATGATCTCGGCATCACACAACCCGATGCCCGACAACGGCATCAAGATCTTCGGTCCCGGCGGCCACAAGCTGGACGACGGCACCGAGGACCGGATCGAAGAACTCGTCGCCGCCGGACCCGGCCTGCGTCCGGTCGGCGCGGCGATCGGTCGCGTCATCGACGCCGAGGACGCCGCCGACCGCTACCTGCGCCACGTCGGCAAGGCCAGCACCCTGCGGCTCGACGGCCTGACCGTCGTCGTCGACTGCGCGCACGGCGCGGCCTCCGCGGCGGCACCGCGCGCCTACCGCGCGGCCGGGGCCCGGGTCATCGAGATCAACGCCGAACCCAACGGGCTCAACATCAATGACAACTGCGGCTCCACCCACCTGGATTCGCTGCGCGAGGCGGTGCTGACGCATCGCGCCGACCTGGGCCTGGCGCACGACGGCGACGCCGACCGATGCTTGGCCCTTGACGCCGAGGGCGAGCTCGTCGACGGCGACGCGATCCTGGTCGTGCTCGCGCTGGCGATGCAGGAGGCCGGCGAGCTCAACGCCAACACCGTGGTGACCACGGTGATGAGCAACCTCGGGCTGCACCTGGCCATGCGCGAGGCCGGCGTCGAGGTCCGCACGACCGGTGTCGGCGACCGCTACGTCCTCGAAGAACTGCGCGCGGGCGAATTCAGTTTGGGCGGTGAGCAATCCGGCCACATCGTGATGCCCGCGCTGGGCTCCACCGGCGACGGCATCGTCACCGGGCTGCGCCTGATGACGCGCATGGTGCAGACCGGTTCGCGCTTGGCTGACCTCGCCTCGAAGATGCGGCCGATGCCGCAGGTGCTGATCAACGTCGAGGTCGCCGACAAGGCCACCGCGGCCGCCGCGCCCTCGGTGCAGACCGCCGTCAACCAGGCCGAAGCCGAATTGGGCGATACCGGTCGAATCCTGTTGCGCCCCTCCGGAACTGAGCCGATGATCCGTGTCATGGTCGAAGCGCCCGAGGAGGACATCGCCCAGCGGGTGGCCACTCAGGTTGCCGATGCGGTGAGCGATCAGCGCTAATCCTGGACCACTGGAACCCCGAGGCGAGGTTCGGCGTCGGATTAGGCATGAGATTCGATAGTCGAGGACGACCCATTACTTTCGCTGCCACCGGGGTCGACGTCGCGGCGGTCCATAGAGTCGCCGATCAGTTGAGTGCGTCCGCCGACGTGATCAACGGCGCCGTAGCTGACCACCTGGCAGGCTTCGCATTCAGCGGCGCCAGCGCCGGCCGGGCGTACACGGCGCGGGGCGATGCCCTGCGCGGTGAACTGGAGCGACTCGCGACGCAGCTGACGCAATGGTCAAGGGCAACAATCGAAATCGCCGAGACGCTACGGGCGGGCGCGGATCGCTACGCCGATGCCGACATGTACGCCGCCGCGCGGATTGCCTGATCGTGGCCGACAGGTTGGATGTCGCCGAGCGTCTCGCCGAGGGGCGGATCGCCGTCGAGCACACCCAGGCCTACGTGCGGGCCTGCCAGGCGCTCGGGTACCAACAGCCGGATCTCACGTCGCGCCCGTCGCAGGTCCGCGACCAGTTCGACAGCGAAGACGGCCTGGACCTTCGCGCGCTGGACCACGACTGCACCGAGCTGCGTGCCGCCGGCGACGCGATTCTGGAAGGCCTGCGAATGCAACGCGCCCAGGCCGCCGAGCTGGCGGCGGCGTGGACCGGGCCCGCAGGTGAAGCCGCGGGCCGGTTCCTGCAACGGCACGGCGATGCGGCGAACATGGTGGTCACCGAAGTGCGCGCGGCGGCCCAGCGGTGCGAGTCGCTGCGCGACAATCTGTGGTATCTGCTCGACTCAAAGGTCTCGTCCGCCATAGCAATTGACGACCGTTCGCAGCTGCAGCGGGACGCCTGGCTGGCCGCCGCAGCCGTGGTCACCGGCGGGGCGGGGGAGCGTTCGACGGCTGAGCAGGTCGTCGGCCAGCAGGTGATGCCGTACGTGGACAACGACATTCGCAACGACTGGCTGGCTTCGATGCGCTCTTCGCTGGCCGGCTGCACGGCAGCCTACGACATGGTCATCAACAGGATGGCCGCCGTCCCCGCGGTGTACTTCGATTCTCCGGGCAACATCGAACCCGGATTGCCGGCGTTGCAGCCCGTGCCGCCGAATGCGCCCGAGTTGCCCTCGGCGACCGTACCCAGCGCCGTGACGGAACCTGTTGCGGCACAACCCCCGATGGTCTCCGCCCTTCCCGCAGTTCCCGCACCGGATGCTGCTCCCGTGCCGCCTGCGGCGGCAGTGCCGGATCTGGGCTCCGCGTTGGACGAGGCCTCGGCCCTACCCGCCGACGCCGCAGGTTTGGGAGGCCTGGGGGGTCTCGGCGATATGGGTTCCGGATCGGGCGGGCTCGGCGGACTCGGAGGGCTCGCCAGCCGAATTGTCGATGCGATGTCTGGCCTACTGGGGTCGGGCGGCGACCAACTGGGCGATCCGTCGACGCTCGACGATTCGCTGGACGACAAGGATCCCTTCGACGAGGACGACTCCGACGACGATCCCTTCCATCCGGTCGACGACAAGGCAGACGCCGACGAGAAGGACGCCGATCCTGAGAAAGATGACGAAGCAGTCAAACCCGAAGACGCGCAAGAGGTTCGACCGGTCGACGGATCACCGCCCGCGGACGCGCCGCCGCTGCCGGGTGACGGTCCACCGCCCGCGACCGCCCCTGAACCCGCAGGCGCGCCGGTGCCACCGGCGAGCGAGCCCGGCCCGACCGACGGTGCAACGCCGTGTGAGATTGCCGCAGACCAGCTTCCGCAGGCGGGGCAGTGAGGGCTAGGGCCGCAGCGCGAGCACGTCCTCGACGTAGCGGATGGCTTCCTTGGGGTCGGCCGCCGCCGGGCTCACCAATAGCGTGGTGACGCCGGCCTCGGCGAACGCCGCGAGGCGTTCGGCGATGAACCCGCGCGGGCCGACCAACGACATGGCGCGCACCATCTCGTCGGGCACCAAGTCGATGGCCTCGCGCTTGTTGCCGGACAGGTACAACTCCTGAATCTTGTCCGCCACTTCGCCGTAGCCATAACGCGTGGCCAGGTTGTGGTAGAAGTTGCGGCCCTTCGCGCCCATGCCGCCGAGGTAGAGGGCCAGCTGCGGCTTGACCCAGGACAGTCGCTCCTCGACGTCGTCACCGACGGCCAGCGACGTGTGCACCATGAGGTCCAGCGGGCCGAGCTCGGGATCGCGCTTGGCCTTGCCCGCGGCCAGCGCGTCACCCCACACGGTGTTGGCCTTCTCGGGGAGGAAGAAGACCGGCTGCCAACCCTCGGCGATCTCGGCGGTCAGTTCGACGTTCTTGGGGCCCAGCGCCGCGATGGTGATCGGAATACGTTCGCGCACAGGGTGATTGATGAGCTGAAGCGGCTTGCCCAAACCGGTTCCGCGCTCCGCGGGCAATGGCAGCTGGTAGTACTTGCCGTCGTATTGGACGCGCTCCCGGCGCCACACCTTGCGACAGATCTCCACGACCTCGCGGGTACGGCCCAGCGGGGCGTCGAACGCGACGCCGTGGAAACCCTCCATCACCTGCGGTCCCGACGTCCCGATGCCCAGGCGGAATCGGCCATCGGAGACGAAGTCCAGGCCCGCGGCGGTCATCGCGAGCAGCGACGGGGTGCGGATGTAGATGGGAACCACGCCGGTGGCCAATTCGACCCTGCTGGTCTTGGCGGCCAGGTACCCGAGCTGGCTGATGGCGTCGTAGGAGTACGCCTCGGCCACCACGGCGATGTCGATGCCGGCCTTCTCGAGTTCGACGACGCGGTCCACGGCCTCGTGAAAACCACTCGAATAGTCCAGCGCGATCCCGATTCTCATGAACGTCACTTAATCACGCCGAGAATGACGGGCCCCGAGAGGGCAGCTCCGCCGATGTCGGAGAGTGAAGTGATTCGGGCGGCGCGCGGACCTATGCTCCACGCGTGCGGCACCACCCTAATAAATGGATCCGAATGTGCCTCTTGACGTGCATCGCGCTCGTTGTGGTGGGGTGCGGGAACGCGGGTCCCGGTCCGACGTCAAAGGCCGCGAGTACATCGGCGGCGCCCGTTGCTGTCGAGCGAATTGATTCCGTGACGCTGGCGGGCCCCGATTTGCAGGCGCTGGGAATCGATTACGAGCCCGAAGAGGTAGAAAAGGCCGTCCCGCACTGGTTTGACATCGATCAGTCCGATCCGTGTCGGCAGTTGGATTGGTATTCCGGACTGCAGCCGTTCTTGGCGTTTCGACTGGTTAATAGCCGAGGGCCCAGCAATTTCGGCATCCAACAGACGGTCGCCGTTTACGCTGACGGCCCGGCCGCGAAGGCAGTCTTCGACAAGTATTCGGGGTATGCCGCGTCGTGCAAAGCGAAGGGCGGTCCCAGGGTCTTCACGACAGCCACGCCCACCGAATTGGCGTCGAGCGTGCCGACCGCGGACGAGGTCGGAGAATATCGGGGCAACATCGCGGCATCGGACATCCGCGTCGTGGAGAACGTGGTGATCGACGTTCAGTCGTTTCGCCGCCGAGACGGTGTCGCCATGACTGCCCAGATCGCGGAACGCATTTCCGCAAGAGTCAAGTCGATTGCCTGACACCATCGCGCGTCACTTCAGCAGCGCGACGATCTTGCTTTCTAGAGTGATCGGCTCGGCCTCGGGATCGGGCCTGCTCGTCTTCGGCAGATCCGCGGCCGGATCGGCGAACTCGCGATAGGTCTTGTCACCGCCGAGGGTGTAGAGCAGGTACCCGGTCAGCAGCGCGCGGACCGATCGCTGCGTGCGGCGGTGCGGGCCGGGCAGCCCCAGCGCCTGAGTGAGGCGCCGGCCCTCGACCAGTCCCCCGGGCTGGGCCTTGCCGACGATGCGCAGCGTCGCCGTCTTCCACGCGACCGAAAGTGGCAGCGCGTTGGAGTTCAACGTTTCGGGGTCCCCGGGAGCGGACAAGATCAACCCGGGCAGCTTCAGCGGCGCTGCCGGCTGCTCGGCCGGGGGACTGGAGACGGTGGGAAACAGCGCGACCGCGGAGGCCAGCCGCGTCGACATCCCGGCCGCGGCGAACACGGCGGCCGAGGCCCCGAAGCCGTGGCCGACGGCGCCCAGCTTGGCCGGGTGCACGCTGATCTTGCCGGGCCCGAGGCGCACGCCCGACACGATGTCCAGGGCGGTCCCCAGGTCGGAGGCCAGGTTGAGCACCGACGGAGCCACGCCCCGCTCGGTCTCGGGGGCCCCGGCCACGATGCCCCACGACGCCAGATGCTCGAGCAGACCTGAGTAGCGGGCGGTGCCGGCGAGCCAGTCGTGACCGAACGCGATGCCGGGCAGGTTCAGCCCGGCCTCCGGGGTGTAGACCACGCCGGGCAGGCCCGCGAAGGCCAGGTCACCCCGCAATACCTGGTGCGGTCCACGGCGGCTGAGGGCGGCGAAAAGCTTGCGGATGCGGGCCACGCGTTGACGTTAGCGGGGATGGATCCATTCAGTCCATGCGGCGCCATCCCAGCGTGTGCTCAGGGCGACATTTCTGGGCAAATCCCGCCCTCAGCGCACCTGGAAACGCCGTCTGAGCACGCCATCGGCGTCGCGACCAGTCGGGCTGCGAGCCCGACTGCACTACCCTGGTCAGAATGTGCGGAATCGTCGGCTACGTCGGGCAGGGCCCTGCCTGCCAGGTCGTCATGGACGCGCTGCGCCGGATGGAGTACCGCGGCTACGACTCCTCAGGGATCGCCCTGGTCGACGGAAGCGGCACCCTCACCGTGAGCCGCCGCGCCGGCGGGCTGAACAACCTGGAGAAGGCGGTGGCCGAGATGCCGCCGGAAACCCTGGGCGGCACCACCGGCCTGGGGCACACCCGCTGGGCAACCCACGGTCGACCCACCGACCGCAACGCGCACCCGCACCGCGACGCCGCCGGCAAGATCGCCGTCGTCCACAACGGCATCATCGAGAACTTCGCCACGCTGCGCCACGAGCTGGAGCAAGACGGCGTGGAATTCGCCAGCGACACCGACACCGAGGTCGCCGTGCACATGGTCGCCCAGGCCTACCGCCACGGGGAGACGGCCGGCGACTTCGCCGCGTCCGTGCAGTCGGTGCTGCGCCGGCTCGAGGGCCACTTCACGTTGGTGTTCGCCAACGCCGACGAGCCCGGCACCATCGTGGCCGCCCGGCGGTCGACGCCGCTGGTGGTCGGGATCGGTGACGGCGAAATGTTCGTCGGCTCTGATGTGGCCGCGTTCATCCCGCACACCCGCGAGGCCGTCGAACTCGGCCAGGACCAGTGCGTGGTGCTCACCGCCGACGGCTACCGCATCACCGATTTCGACGGCAACCCCGACGAGGCGAATGCCCGTGTCTTCCATATCGATTGGGACCTGGCCGCCGCCGAAAAGGGTGGCTACGAGTACTTCATGCTCAAGGAGATCGCCGAGCAGCCCGCGGCGGTCGGCGACACGCTGCTCGGTCACTTCGTCGACGGCCGCATCGTGCTCGACGAGCAGCGCCTGTCCGACCAGGAACTGCGCGAGGTCGACAAGGTCTTCGTCGTCGCCTGTGGCACCGCCTATCACTCCGGGCTGCTGGCGAAGTACGCCATCGAGCACTGGACGCGGCTGCCGGTGGAAGTCGAACTGGCCAGCGAATTCCGTTACCGCGACCCGGTTTTGGACCGCAGCACGCTGGTGGTCGCCATCTCGCAGTCCGGTGAAACCGCCGACACCCTGGAGGCGGTGCGCCACGCCAAGGCCCAGAAGGCCAAGGTGCTCGCGATCTGCAACACGAACGGCTCGCAGATTCCGCGGGAGTGCGACGCGGTGCTCTACACGCGCGCCGGTCCGGAGATCGGTGTCGCGTCGACCAAGACGTTCCTGGCGCAGGTCACCGCCAACTACCTGGTGGGTCTGGCGCTCGCGCAGGCCCGCGGAACCAAGTACCCCGACGAGGTCGAGCGCGAATACCGTGAGCTGGAAGCGATGCCGGAGGTGGTGAGCCGCGTCCTCGCAACGATCGAGCCGGTGGCCGCGCTGGCCAACAGATTCGCCCAGTCGTCGACGGTGTTGTTCTTGGGGCGCCACGTCGGCTACCCGGTCGCGCTCGAAGGCGCCCTCAAACTCAAAGAACTCGCGTACATGCATGCCGAGGGCTTCGCCGCCGGCGAGCTCAAGCACGGACCGATCGCGTTGATCGAGGATGGCCTGCCCGTCATCGTCGTGATGCCGTCGCCGAAGGGCTCGGCTACGCTGCATGCGAAGCTGCTGTCCAACATTCGCGAGGTCCAGACCCGCGGCGCGGTGACGATCGTCATCGCCGAGGAGGGGGACGACACGGTGCGCCCCTACGCCGATCACTTGATCGAAATACCTTCGGTGTCAACGCTTTTGCAGCCGCTGCTGTCGACCATCCCGCTGCAGGTGTTCGCCGCCTCGGTGGCGCAGGCCCGCGGCTATGACGTCGACAAACCGCGCAACCTGGCCAAGTCCGTCACGGTCGAGTAGCGTCCCGCGCCATGAGGCTCGGAATCATCGGTTTCATGGCGCTCATCGCGGCATACGTTGCCTCGCTCCTGATCTACGTCGACAGCGGCATGGGCCACCCGCATCAAGTGAACGAACGTCAGCCTGGCGGTAACGCGACGACGGTGACCGTCGACATCGAAGACATCCGTTCGAACAACAGCGTGCTCGCCACCAACATCAGCGTCGTGCCCAGTCCGGCGCTTCTGGATCCGGTGACCCACAAGCTCAAGGAGGACCTCAGCGTCGAGGTCACCTCCGTCGTCACCCCGAGCAAGCGCAGTTGGTCGAAGGGCGCGGTGCCCGACGTCTGGCCGGTATCGCTGATCCTGTCGGGAGAGGTGGCGGATTGGCCCTTCGACGAATACCGTTCCAAGCCCGTCACCATCGAGGTCGAGCGCGGCGCCAGCGACACCCCGGAGCCCGCGACCGTGATATTCGTCGACCGCCTGCTCGGCTGGACCGTGGACATGTCCAGCTCCGGCCCCGCCGCGCCCGGGCCCTACCAGGTTGAGTTGAGCCGAACTATGAGCACCGTGGCGTTCGGGTTCGTCATCGTGTTCGTGTACCTGGCGCTTGGCGGCCTGGGCTTGGTCGTTGCCGTGCAGACGTGGCGCAACAAGCGGAAATTCCAGCCCCCGATGACGACGTGGTACGCCGCGATGCTGTTCGCCGTGATGCCACTGAGAAACGCGCTTCCGGACTCTCCACCGTTCGGCAGCTGGATCGACATCAGCGTCGTGCTGTGGGCGATCGTCGTGCTGGTGATCTCGATGATGATCTACATCTTGTGCTGGTGGCGGCATCTGGCGCCCGAGCCGGCCGAGCTGGCCGCTTCAGCGAAAACGCCTCGTTAGCAACGCTTCCGGCTTTAGGATCGCTGGGCGGGACGGCTACCTTCAGCCACCGAAATGGGGGACGCGTGAAATTTGGCATCGTCGGGATCATCGTGGCGGTGATCGGTGCGTACATCGCCTCGGTCGCGCTGTATGCCAACGCGGGCGGGGCGCACCGGCACGATGCTGAAGCCCCGGCGGCCAGCGACCGGACCACAGTGGAGCTGGATGTGTCAGAGGTCCAGTCGAATTACAGCGTGCTTGTTGCCAATGTGACGGTGTTCCCCGGACCCGAATTGCTGGATCCGCAGTCGGGGCATCTCAAGGAAGACCTCGGCCTTCGGGTCAGGTCCACGGCTTCGCCGGCCCGTCGCACCTGGACGAAGGGCATGCTGCCCGGTGATTTTCCCGTTCCGCTGACCCTTGCCGGCGACATCGACGAATGGCCCCTCGATCACTACAGCACCGGACCCATCGAGGTTGAGCTGATGCGCAACGGCTCGGACAAGGCCATCGAACGGGTACCGGTGACATTCGTCAACCACCTCTCCGGCTGGAGCACCAAGATCGACGGCGCCCCTGGGCTCGGCGCGCACCGCGTGAGTTTGCACCGTTCGCTCAGCGCGGGTGCGTTCGGCGTCGTGATCCTCGGCATCCTGATCGCCATTGCGGGCCTGGCCTTGTTCGTGGCGATTCAGACGGTGCGCGACCGGCGCAAGTTCCAGCCGCCGATGACCACGTGGTACGCGGCGATGCTATTTGCCGTGGTACCACTGCGAAACGCGCTGCCGGGCTCGCCGCCGTTCGGCGGTTGGATAGACATCACCATCGTGCTCTGGGTGCTCGTCGCGCTGGTGGTCTCGATGCTGCTCTACATCACCTGCTGGTGGCGGCACCTGCGACCTGAGCCTATGAAGGTGCCCTGACACGTTTGCCGAATCGGGGCGGCGCGACGTCAAGCATGCGAAGGTGGACGCCGTGGCGGATAGATCGGTGGGGGCACGGCTGCGCGGCATCTGGCTGGCGGTCTGGCACTTCGTCACCGGTGCGCCGCTGACCTATGGCTGGCTCATCGCGCTGACCATCACGACGATCGTCCAGAACGAACTCTCCGGCCGGCAATTGCACTCGGTTTTGCTGCACCGCTCCACCAACATTCACTCGCTGGGCACCGATCCGCTCGATGTGCTGTTTTCCAGCCTGCTCTGGATCGACGGCCGGAACCTGGAGCCGTACTTCCTGCTGTTCACCTTGTTCCTCGCCCCCGTCGAACACTGGCTTGGCCACTTGCGCTGGCTCACTGTGGGATTGACCGCTCACATCCTTGCGACCTATATCAGCGAAGGCATCCTCTACTTCGCGATCGAACAACACGACGCCGCCGAAAGACTGGTCCACGCCCGGGACATCGGGGTCAGCTATTTCATGGTCGGCGTGATGGCGGTGCTGACCTATCACATCGTGTCGCCCTGGCGCTGGGGCTATGTCGGGGTCTTGTTCGTCATCTTTGGTTTTCCCTTGTTGACGATGGACCCGCACCAGCTGAACTTCACCGCGATCGGCCACTTCGCCTCGCTCCTGATCGGGCTCTGCTTCTATCCGATGGCCCAAGAGCGCAAGCGCCCGCCCTGGAGCCCGGCGAGATTCAAAGGTGCTGTCCAGCGAGCTTTTTCGCGCGAGCAGGAAGCCTAGGTTCGCGTGGCGATGACGTAGTGCATCGCCGATAGCGTCTCCTCCTTGTCGGTGGGCCTGGGCGGCAGCGAAAGGCCATAGGCGCCAGCCAATTCCGGGACACCGGTCGCCGACGTGGTCCAGCCGTGGGCAGCGAGATAGTCGACCACGTCGTTGCGCTCACCGGCGTACCAGAGGTCGGTCATCTCGATGTCGAAGCCGTGTTCTCGCCACTGGTCGGTGACCTCGCGCATCCGGTCGGCCATTGTCTGTACGGTATCGCCGGTGCCCTGCAGGTTCTCGGTGGCCAACTGGCTTCCCGCCGGGCTCAACGCGGTGATGTTGTCCAACAGGCGATCCTGGGCGTCCGCCGGCAAAAACGGCATCAGTCCTTCGGCGCTCCAGGCGGTCGGCTTGCTGGGGTCATGGCCCGTGGCGCGCAGCGCGGCGGGCCAGTCGTGCCGTAGGTCGACCGATACCGGCCGGAGATCGGCGGTGGGTGTGGCACCCAGCTCAGTCAAGGTCGCGATTTTGAAGTCGATGACCCCGGCCTGGTCGATCTCGAACACGGTGGTGCCGACGGGCCAGGGCAGCCGGTAGGCGCGGGCGTCCAGCCCCGAGGCCAGGATCACCGCTTGCCGGATGCCCGCATCGGCCGCGGCCACGAAGAACTCGTCGAAGAACCTGGTGCGCAGGCCCATCATGGCGCCCATGCCCACCATTCCGAAGCTGCCGTTGTCATCGACTTGCGCGGGATCCAGTTCGCCGCTGGCGAGCTGGGTGAAGAAGTCCACGCCGACCGCACGGACCAACGGTTCGGCGTAGGGGTCGTTGATCAGTGGGTCGGGGCTTCGGCTGGCCAATGCTCGTCCCACCGCGACGCCGGTCGCCGTCGCGCCCACGCTGTTGCCGAGATCCCAGGTGTCGTTCTCCGTGCGTGCCATGCCCAATCCTCTCGTCGTCCTCGAAACCTAAAAACGAGAAACGCCATCATGACGGCCTGTATGCCGCGTCCGCGGTACGAGCGCAGTACGCAAAGACAGCCGGGCATGGAATCCTGGCACTGATGCGGCATTACTACTCCGTAAACGCGATCCGTGACGCCGAGGCACCGCTGCTGGCCAGCCTGCCCGATGGCGCGCTGATGAGACGCGCGGCTTTCGGACTGGCTATGGAGGTTGTCAGCGAGCTGAGCCGCCGCACCGGCGGGATCGCCGGTCGCCGGGTGTGCGCGGTCGTCGGCTCGGGTGACAACGGCGGCGACGCGCTGTGGGCGGCGACGTTCTTGCGGCGCCGCGGGGTGGGGGCCGAGGCGATACTGCTCAGCCCGGACCGCACCCACGCGAAGGGGCTGGCCGCGTTCCGCAAGGCCGGCGGTCGCATCGTGGAACGTGTCGCCGACCTTTCCAAGGCAACCGATCTTGTGATCGACGGGGTGGTGGGCATTTCCGGTTCGGGTCCGCTTCGTCCGGCGGCGGCCGAGGTGTTCGCCGCTTTCAACGAGGCGGGCGACCCGCCGGTGGTCGCCGTCGACCTCCCCAGCGGCATCGACGTCGCGACCGGAGCGATCACCGGGCCCGCGGTGCATGCCGCGCGGACCGTCACATTCGGCGGGCTCAAACCCGTGCATGCGCTGGCCGACTGCGGCGAGATTACGCTGGTCGACATCGGGCTGGATCTGCCGCAGACCGACGTGCTCGGGTTCGAGGCCCGCGACGTCGTGGCGCGCTGGCCGGTACCCGGGCCGCACGACGACAAGTACACCCAGGGCGTCACCGGGGTGATGGCCGGATCGTCGACCTACCCGGGTGCTGCCGTGCTGTGCACCGGGGCGGCGGTCGCGGCAACCTCCGGCATGGTCCGCTACGCCGGCAGCGCCCACACCGAGGTGCTCGCGCACTGGCCCGAAGTCATCGCCTCGCCCACCCCGGCGTCGGCCGGACGGGTGCAGGCCTGGGTCGTCGGGCCGGGCCTGGGCACCGACGACACCGGGGCCGCCGCGCTGTGGTTCGCGCTCGGCACGGACCTGCCGGTGCTCGTCGACGCCGATGGGCTGACCATCCTGGCGGCGCACCCCGAGCTGGTCGCCAACCGCGCCGCCCCGACGCTGCTGACGCCACACGCCGGTGAATTCGCCCGGCTGGCGGGTAACCCCCCGGGGGATGACCGGGTGGGCGCCACCCGCAGGTTGGCCGACGCGTTGGGTGCAACCGTGCTGCTCAAGGGGAACGTCACCGTGATCGCCGACCCCGGCGGCCCGGTGTATCTCAACCCCGCCGGGCAGTCCTGGGCGGCCACCGCCGGGTCCGGCGACGTGCTGTCCGGGATGATCGGCGCGCTGCTGGCGGCGGGTCTTCCTGCCGCCGAGGCCGCCGCGGCCGGTGCGTACGTGCACGCTCACGCGGCGGCGTTGTCGGCCGCCGACCCCGGTCCCGGCGAGGCACCCACCTCGGCGTCGCGCATCGCCGGCCACATCCGGGCCGCCCTGGCCAGCCTGTAGCCCCAGAAAGGAACCTCATGCCACAACATCCGTCCATGCCCGCCCACTCGATCGCGCCCGCCTACACCGGCCGCCTGTTCACCGCGCCCGTGCCGGCGCTGCGGATGCCGGACGAGTCGATGGACCCGGACGCCGCGTACCGCTTCATCCACGACGAGCTGATGCTCGACGGCAGCTCGCGGCTGAATCTGGCCACGTTCGTCACCACGTGGATGGATCCCCAGGCCGGCCGGCTGATGGCCGAGACGTTCGACAAGAACATGATCGACAAGGACGAGTACCCGGCGACGGCGGCGATCGAGCAGCGCTGCGTGTGCATGGTGGCCGACCTGTTCCACGCAGACGGCCTGCGCGACGACGACCCGTCCAGCGCGATCGGGGTGTCGACGATCGGCTCCAGCGAGGCGGTGATGCTCGGCGGGCTGGCGATGAAGTGGCGGTGGCGCGCAAAGGTCGGCAAGGACTGGAAGAAGCGCACGCCGAACATGGTGATGGGCTCCAACGTCCAGGTGGTCTGGGAGAAGTTCTGCCGCTACTTCGACGTCGAACCGCGCTACCTGCCGATGGAGGAGGGCCGCTATGTCATCACGCCCGAGCAGGTCATCGACGCCGTGGACGAGGACACGATCGGCGTGGTCGCGATCCTGGGCACCACCTACACCGGTGAGCTCGAACCCATCGCCGAGATCTGTGCGGCGCTGGACAAGCTGGCCGCCGGTGGCGGCGTGGACGTTCCGGTGCATGTCGACGCGGCCAGCGGCGGATTCGTGGTGCCGTTCCTGCACCCCGAGCTGAAGTGGGACTTCCGGCTGCCGCGGGTGGTGTCGATCAACGTCAGCGGCCACAAGTATGGGCTGACGTATCCCGGAGTCGGATTCGTGGTGTGGCGCGGCAAGGAGTACCTGCCCGAGGACCTGGTGTTCCACGTGAACTATCTGGGCGGTGACATGCCGACCTTCACGCTGAACTTCTCCCGGCCCGGCAACCAGGTCGTCGGCCAGTACTACAACTTCTTGCGGCTGGGCCGCGAGGGCTACACGCAGGTGATGCAGACGCTGTCGTCGACCGCGCGCTGGCTCGGTGAGCAGCTGCGCACCGGCGATCACTGCGAGCTGATCTCGGATGGCTCGGCGATCCCGGTGGTCAGCTTCCGGCTCGCCCGCGACCGCGGATACACCGAGTTCGACGTCTCCCACGAGCTGCGCGGCTACGGCTGGCAGGTGCCGGCCTACACGATGCCCGACAACGCGACGGACGTCTCGGTGCTGCGCGTCGTGGTGCGCGAGGGGCTGTCCGCCGACCTGGCCCGGGCCCTGCACGACGACGCCCGCAGCGCGCTGGCCTCGCTGGACAAGCTCAAGCCCGGCGGGCACTACGAACAGGAGCACTTCGCGCACTAGCGCGGCGCTGAGCGTGCGCTCGCGGCTTTCGGGGTGCGCTCAGGGTGGGCGAGCTCGGCGTGTCGCCGCCTTCAACGCACAGTCAACGCAGGTCACGGGCACGCCGCGCGATGGATGGGCATGCCGGAACCCGGTTCTGGGAGAATGGCGGCCGTGTCTACTACCCCGATATCCATGACGCCCGGCGTACTCGCCGAGGCCGTCGTGGACCTGGGTGCGATCGCCCACAACGTGCGCGTTCTGCGCGAACACGCCGGCTCCGCCCAGGTGATGGCCGTCGTCAAGGCCGACGGCTACGGCCACGGGGCCACCTCCGTCGCACGGGCCGCATTGGGCGCCGGGGCGGCCGAACTCGGTGTCGCCACCGTCGACGAGGCACTGGAATTGCGTGCCGCCGGAATCACCGCGCCGGTGCTGGCGTGGCTGCATCCGCCCGGCATCGACTTCGGGCCCGCGCTGGTGTCCGACGTCCAGGTCGCGGTGTCCTCGGTGCGCCAGCTCGACGAGCTGCTGGACGCCGCGCGCCGCACCGGCCGCGCCGCGACCGTCAGCGTCAAGATCGACACCGGGCTGAATCGCAACGGCGTCGCCCCGCTGGACTACCCGGCGATGCTGACCGCGGTGCAACGGGCCGTCGCCGACGAGGCCATCCGCCTGCGGGGCCTGATGTCACACATGGTCTTCGCCGACCAGCCGAGCAATCCGGTCAACGACATTCAGGCGCAGCGCTTCAAAGAGATGTTGGCCTACGCGCGCGAGCAGGGTGTGCGGTTCGAGATCGCCCATCTGTCCAATTCCTCTTCGACCATGTCGCGTCCCGACCTGGCCTACGATCTGGTGCGGCCCGGCATCGCCGTGTACGGCCTGAGCCCGGTTCCCGAGCGCGGCGACATGGGCCTGGTGCCGGCGATGACGTTGAAATGTGCTGTCGCGCTGGTGAAGTCGGTTCGCGCGGGGGACGGCGTGTCGTATGGGCACACCTGGATTGCCGAGCAGGACACCACCGTGGCGCTGATGCCGATCGGGTACGCCGACGGCGTGTTCCGATCGCTGGGCGGGCGGCTGGACGTGCTGATCAACGGCAGGCGTCGACCCGGCGTCGGGCGGGTCTGCATGGACCAATTCCTCGTCGACCTGGGTCCCGGGCCGGTCGATGTGTCCGAGGGTGACGAGGCGATCCTGTTCGGGCCGGGCACCAGAGGTGAACCCATCGCCCAGGATTGGGCCGATCTGATCGGCACCATCCACTACGAGGTCGTGACCAGCCCGCGGGGCCGCGTCACCCGGACCTTCCGCGAGGCCGAAGCCGTTGAGTGATAAGAAAACTCGCAGACGTCGGTGGGGCACGTTGGGTGATAAGAAAACTCGCGGACGTCGGTGGGGCAGGGCGTGGCTTGCGGGCGGGGCGGGGGTGACCGCGGTCGCCACCATAATCGGGGCGTCGGTGCGGCGGTCGATGACACAGCGCGCAGTCGGCGTCGACGACCCCTACGCCGACGAGGATTTCGAGAAGACAGACAGCGACCGCGGCTACGTGGTGAACACCCCGGACGAGGTGGCGTTGGCGGTGCGCGAGGTCGGCCCCGTGGACGCACCAGTGACGATGGTCTTCATCCACGGGTTCTGTCTTCGCATGGGCGCCTTCTATTTTCAGCGCAAGTGGCTGGCCGAGAGGTGGGGGCCGCAGGTGCGGATGGTCTTCTACGACCAGCGCGGCCACGGGCGATCCGGGGAGGCCTCACCCGAGACCTACACGCTGACGCAGCTGGGGCAGGATCTGGAATGCGTGCTGCACGAGGCCGCGCCGCGTGGGGTGGTCATCCTGGTCGGCCATTCGATGGGCGGCATGACGGTACTGTCGCACGCCCGGCAGCATCCCGAGCAATACGGCCAACGCATCGTCGGGGCGGCGCTGATCTCCTCGGCGGCCGAAGGCGTCGCCCGCTCCCCGCTGGGCGAGATCCTGAAAAACCCTGCGGTGGAAGCACTTCGGTTCACGGCACGGTCGGCTCCCAAATTGATGCACCGCGGCCGCAACGTGTCGCGGTCGCTGATCGGCCCCGTTCTGCGCGCCGCGTCCTACAGCGACCTGCAGGTCAGCCGCAGCCTGGACGCGTTCTCGCAGCGGATGATGAACTGCACCCCGATCGCGACACTGGTCGGCTTCCTGCATGCTCTGGAAGTGCACGACGAAACCGCGGGGCTGTGGACCTTGACGAAGATCCCGACGTTGATCGCCTGCGGCGACCACGATCTGATCACCCCCGACGAGTATTCGCGGAAAATGGCGGCGTCGCTGCCGCGCTCGGAACTGGTCATCGTCAAGGGCGCCAGTCACCTGGCGCTGCTGGACAAACCCGAAGCCATCAACGACGGCCTCATCCGACTGGTCAACCGGGCCGTGCCCGGCAAGATGACGCTGCGCTACCGGCGGATCCGGGATCGGCTGCGGCGCCATGACTAGACAGGGCGCCGCGACGTGCGAGCGCGTCGAGGACACCATCGCGCTCGGGTCGCAGTTGGGCGGGCAGTTGCGGGCCGGCGACGTGGTCGTGCTGTCCGGCCCGCTGGGCGCGGGAAAGACGGTGCTGGCCAAGGGAATTGCGGCCGCGATGGAGGTCGACGGCCCGGTCACGTCGCCGACGTATGTGCTGGCGCGCGTGCACCCGGCGCGCCGGGCGGGCGCACCGGCGATGATTCACGTCGACGTCTACCGGCTGCTGGACCATCAGGGCGCCGACTTGCTGGGCGAGCTGGACTCGTTGGACCTCGACACCGATCTCGAGGACGCGGTCGTCGTGGTGGAATGGGGCGAGGGCCTCGCCGAACGACTCTCCGAGCGCCACCTCGACATTCGCCTGGAGCGGGTCAGCCACTCCGATGTGCGGATCGCGACCTGGGAGTGGAGCCAACCGTGAGTCTGATACTCGCCCTGGACACCGCGACCCCGGCGGTCACCGCCGGCGCCGTGCGGCGCGACGGCGCCGACCGGGTCGTGCTGGGCGAGCGGGTCACCGTCGACGCGCGGGCACACGCCGAACAGCTTACCCCGAATGTGCTTGGTGCCCTTGTTGATTCCGGTCTTGCGATGGCCGACCTGGACGCGGTGGTGGTGGGCTGCGGGCCCGGCCCGTTCACCGGCCTGCGGGCCGGGATGGCCACGGCCGCCGCCTACGGTCATGCGCTGAACATCCCTGTGTATGGGGTCTGCAGCCTGGACGCCATCGGTGTGCGCACCACCGGCGACGTCCTGGTGGTCACCGACGCGCGCCGCCGCGAGGTCTACTGGGCGCGCTACCGCGACGGCGTCCGTACCGACGGCCCGGCGGTCAACGCGCCCGCCGACGTCGACCCCGGATCGGCCGGGGCCGTGGCTGGTTCCCCCGACCATGCGGCGTTGTTCGACCTGCCGCGCATCGAGCCGGTCTACCCGACACCGGCCGGCCTGGTCGCCGCCGTACCTGACTGGTCCGGCGCGCCCGCGCCGTTGGTCGCGCTGTACCTGCGCCGGCCCGACGCCAAACCTCTGGCGGCCCCGCGATGACCGTCTGCCGTGGGCCCGTCACCGTCGCCGCCCTGACACCGGACGACGCCGAGCGCTGCGCCGAGCTGGAGGCGCAGCTCTTCGACGGCGACGACCCCTGGCCCGCGGCGGCGTTTCACCGCGAATTAGCCAGTGCCCACAATCATTACGTCGGCGCGCGCACCGGGGGCCTGCTGGTGGGCTATGCGGGCATCTCCAGGCTGGGCCGCAAACCGCCGTTCGAATACGAGGTGCACACCATCGGCGTCGACCCGGTCTACCAGGGGCACGGCATCGGCCGCCGGCTGCTCGACGAGCTGCTGACGTTCGCCCACGACGGCGTCGTGTACCTGGAGGTCCGCACCGACAACGAGCCGGCCATCGCGCTCTACCGCAGCGTGGGCTTCGCGCAGATCGGCGTGCGCAAGCGCTACTACCGGGTCAGCGGCGCGGATGCCTACACGATGCGGCGGGAGGCGCTCAAGTGACCAACATCCTGGCGATCGAAACCTCTTGCGACGAAACGGGAGTCGGCATTGCGCGGCTCGACGCCGACGGCACCGTGACGCTGTTGGCCGACGAGGTGGCGTCCAGCGTCGACGAGCACGTCCGGTTCGGCGGCGTGGTGCCCGAGATCGCATCGCGCGCGCACCTGGAGGCGCTGGGCCCCGCGATGCGGCGCGCCCTGGAAACTGCGGGGCTGGACAAGCCCGACATCGTCGCGGCCACCATCGGACCCGGGCTGGCCGGCGCCCTGTTGGTGGGAGTGGCTGCGGCCAAAGCGTATTCGGCCGCCTGGGATGTGCCGTTCTACGCCGTGAACCACCTGGGCGGACACCTGGCCGCCGACGTGTACGAACACGGGCCGCTGCCCGAATGTGTGGCCCTGCTGGTGTCCGGCGGACACACCCACCTGCTGCACGTGCGTTCGCTCGGTGAGCCCATCGTCGAGCTGGGCAGCACCGTCGACGACGCCGCGGGCGAGGCCTACGACAAAGTGGCGCGGCTGTTGGGCCTGGGCTACCCCGGCGGCAAGGTGCTCGACGAGCTGGCCCGCACCGGCGGTCGCGACGCGATCGCGTTCCCGCGCGGCATGACCGGCCCGCGCGACGACCCGCACACGTTCAGCTTCTCGGGCCTCAAGACCGCCGTCGCGCGATATGTCGAGAGCAACCCGGACGCGGCCACCGCCGATATCGCCGCCGGCTTCCAGGAAGCCGTCGCCGACGTGCTGACGATGAAGGCGGTGCGGGCGGCGACCCGCCTCGGTGTCTCCACGCTGTTGATCGCCGGGGGAGTGGCCGCCAACTCGCGGCTGCGCGAGCTGGCCACCCAGCGCTGCGCCGACGCCGGGCTGACGCTGCGCATCCCCAGGCCGCGGCTGTGCACCGACAACGGGGCAATGATCGCGTCGTTCGCCGCGCACCTGGTGGCGGCCGGAGCGTCGCCGTCCCCGCTGGATGTGCCCAGTGACCCGGGCCTGCCGGTGGTAAAAGCCCAGGTGAGCTGAGCTCAGAGCATAAATCCGCGGGAAGCAGCGGGGCGGTCTTGAGTGCTAGCACTCGCATGTATAGAGTGCTAGGTGGCAATCGGCCAAGCCCTGTGTCGGCACCCGCGACGACGGCGCTCGGGCTTGGACGGATGCCAAAACATCTGATAATTCGGACGGTTCGGGGCAAGCCTCGAAGCGACCGCCAACTCCGGTCCGGGATTGTCCCGGACCCGATGCAAATGTGGAGGGCTCCAATCGTGGCGAAGGTGAAGATCAAGCCACTCGAGGACAAGATTCTCGTGCAGGCCAACGAGGCCGAGACCACGACCGCTTCTGGTCTGGTTATTCCTGACACCGCCAAGGAGAAGCCGCAAGAAGGCACCGTCGTCGCAGTTGGCCCCGGCCGCTGGGACGAAGATGGCGCGAAGCGGATCCCGGTGGATGTCTCCGAGGGTGACACCGTCATCTACAGCAAGTACGGCGGCACTGAGATCAAGTACAACGGCGAGGAGTACCTGATCCTGTCGGCACGCGACGTGCTGGCTGTCGTTTCCAAGTAAACAACGTGTCCGCCCCGGCGATCCCCGTGTGCAGCACGGGTGATTTCCGGGGCGGACTGCGTTGATAGCGGGCAAGGAGCCTGATGAGCAAGCTGATTGAGTACGACGAAACCGCGCGTCGTGGCATCGAGGCGGGCGTGAACAAGCTCGCCGACGCGGTACGGGTGACGCTGGGGCCGCGCGGCCGACACGTGGTGCTGGCCAAGTCTTTTGGTGGCCCGACCGTCACCAACGACGGCGTCACCGTCGCACGTGAGATCGACCTGGAAGACCCGTTCGAGAACCTGGGCGCCCAGCTGGTCAAGTCGGTGGCAACCAAGACCAACGATGTCGCCGGCGACGGCACCACCACCGCGACCGTGCTGGCCCAGGCGCTGGTCAAAAGTGGCCTGCGCCAGGTGGCTGCGGGCGCTAACCCGATCGCGCTGGGTGTGGGCATCAGTAAGGCCGCCGACGCGGTGTCCGAGGCGCTGCTGGCCGCGGCCAAGCCGGTGTCCGGTGAAAGCGCCATCGCACAGGTCGCCACGGTGTCTTCGCGCGACGAGCAGATCGGGGAGCTGGTCGGCCAGGGCATGCACAAGGTCGGCACCGACGGCGTCGTCAGCGTGGAGGAATCCTCAACGCTGAACACCGAACTCGAGTTCACCGAGGGCGTCGGCTTCGACAAGGGTTTCCTGTCGGCGTATTTCGTCACCGACTTCGACTCGCAGGAGGCCGTGCTCGACGAGCCGCTGATCCTGCTGCATCAGGAGAAGATCGGCTCGCTGCCCGACCTGCTGCCCATGCTGGAGAAGGTCGCCGAATCGGGCAAGCCGCTGCTGATCATTGCCGAGGACATCGAGGGCGAAGCGCTGGCCACACTGGTGGTCAACTCAATTCGCAAGACGCTCAAGGCCGTTGCGGTCAAGGCGCCGTTCTTCGGTGACCGGCGCAAGGCCTTCCTCGAAGACCTCGCGATTGTGACGGGCGGTCAGGTGATCAACCCTGACGCCGGCCTGGTGCTGCGCGAGGTTGGCGCCGACGTGCTCGGCTCGGCCCGCCGCGTGGTGGTCAGCAAGGACGAAACCATCATCGTCGACGGCGGCGGCAAGAAGGCCGCGGTCGAAGGCCGCGTCAAGCAGCTGCGTGCCGAAATCGAGAACAGCGACTCGGATTGGGATCGCGAAAAGCTGCAGGAGCGCGTGGCCAAGCTGGCCGGCGGTGTGGCCGTCATCAAGGTGGGGGCCGCCACCGAGACCGCGCTGAAAGAGCGCAAGGAAAGTGTCGAGGACGCCGTCGCGGCCGCCAAAGCGGCGGTCGAGGAGGGCATCGTCGCAGGCGGCGGATCGGCGCTCATCCAGGCCGGCAAGTCGCTGGAGAAGCTGGGCAAGTCGCTGAAGGGCGACGAGGCCGCCGGCGTGGCGGTGTTCGCCGAGGCGCTCAACGCGCCGCTGTACTGGATCGCCACCAACGCCGGGCTCGACGGCGCGGTTGCGGTTCACAAGGTCAGTGAGCTGCCCGCCGGGCACGGCCTGAACGCTGCCACGCTGAAGTACGGCGACCTGATCAAGGACGGCGTCATCGACCCGGTGAAGGTCACGCGCTCGGCGGTGCTCAATGCGGCGTCGGTGGCCCGCATGGTGCTGACCACCGAGACGGCGATCGTCGAGAAGCCGGCCAACGGCGACGACGACGGCCATGGGCACGGTCACGGCCACAGCCACGGCCACCATCACCACCACTGAGTTGTATTTCGAAGCGCCCCCGGTCCATTCGGCCGGGGGCGCTTTCGTTTGTTGTGACCCGTTGACGGTGCTCAAGATTCGATGAGCGCGGCCGGAACCGGAGCACCGAGATGCTCCAGCAACGCGGCCAGCTTGCGATCCAATTCGATTCCCACCGCGGCGATTTCGGGGGTGTCGAAGCTGCCGAACCGGGTGCTGGGTTGGTCGACTGTGAACCACGTGGCGCCGCCGGCGTATTCCACGATCGCGGTGCGCAGCGGCGCATAGAGCAAAATGGCCGGGTCGTAGCGGTACATCTTCTCGGCGACGGTGTGATTGCCCATCAGGTACTCGACACACCGGCCGCCGTCTCCGGCCAGACTCATCAGCGACGAGAAGTCGTGCGACCAGTAGCGGATGAACCCGTGTGGCGCGTTCTCTGCGGTCGCCTCTTGAACCGTCTGCCAGTCGACGCCTCGGTCGATCAGGGAGTCGAATCGTTCGCTCTGAAACACCGGCACGGCTTGCTCATAGCGATTCCTGAAGCCGTCGAATGTGTCGTCGATGCGGATCGTCAACCGGGCGACCTGATGTGAGACCGTCTCGAGGGATCCATTCAGTGACTGAGTCATGTCACACCGCGATTCCGAGGTCGGCCAGCCGGGCCCGGTTCTGCTCGAACCACTCGTGCTCGTGGCCGGACTCAGGAATGAACAGCCCGGAGTCCATCACATTCGTGGGATCGACTTCGGCGATCGAGATCCACAGGTCGGCCTCCGGCTGGCCCGAATTGCGCGTCCAGATCTGCGCGAGCTCGCGCAGCATCGCCTGGCGCGTTTCGAGGCTGCGGCCCTGCCGGGTGGAGCCCAGAATTAACGATTGCGTCGCCGGTCGGCCGGCCACGAAGCAATCGCCCACCGTCAGCTCGTGGAACAGCACTTTGACCCATGCCGCCGGTGCGCCGGTGGCGTCGCAGTACATGGTGGTCATCTCTTGGGCGATCTTGGACTTCGCGGACACGGTCAGCAGGCCCCGTGGGCTGTAGCACTGATAAACGGGCATGTCGGACTCCTTGTAGATACTATGTCGGCCGTCATACTTATAACTATCACGATACTACAACTGCATTCGAGCAACGGTCAAGAACTATGTATGATGGACGACATGCCAAGGCGAACTGACAGCAAGCAACGGATGATCGCCGCCGCGCGGCGCCTGTTTCGCGAACACGGCTATCTCGGCACCGCCCTGTCCGACGTGGTAAGCGAGAGCGCTGCTCCGCGCGGGTCGATGTACTTTCACTTCCCCGGTGGCAAGGAAGAGCTCGCCATCGAGGTCACCCTTCTGCACGCCGCCCAGCGGATCGCGGACATCAACCGTGCGGCAGCCGCGACCGGCACCCCGGCGGAACTGATCGCGGCGTTCATCGGCCGCGAACGCGACGAGCTCGTCGCGAGTGACTACCGCGAGGGGTGCGCCGTAGCTCCGATAGTCATCGAATCGACGCCCGCCTCCGGCCAGCTCAGCGATGCGGCGCGGCGCGCCTTCCAGGATCTGATCACCACGCTGGCCGCACGCTTCGCCGAAAAGGGTCTCGCCCACGACAACGCCGTGCGGCTGGCGACCAACGTGTGGAGCAGCGTGGAAGGAGCGCTCATCCTCAGTCGTGTCCTGCGTAGCCCCGACCCATTCGACATGGCGATCACCCAATTGGTCGCAACCGCCGAGGCCAACCCGGGACTCTAGGTCGCGACGGCGCGTACGAACGTTTCGGCGAAGACGTCACACGCGGCGTCGAGGTCGAGCAGCGGCCAGGCCGGGAGATTCGGTAGGGCCGGGCGGGTAAGCACATGAAACACTATGGGGCCCAACAGTTGTTGGGCCAACAGGGTGAGGGGCAGATTCCCGGCATCGAAGTACCCGATCTCGAGACGGTCTGCGACACCTTTGCCGCGACCTTCCTGCGCGCCGCGGGTACTGCGAAGCGATTCCGTCCCAGAAAGCGCTGATGTCGTGACGACCTGCCTCACCCCAAAGAGGTCGCGACGCGCACCTCCGAGGTCAGCGTTTGGTGCACGGGGCAGCGTTCGGCCATGAGCAACAACCGATCACGCTGAGCTTCGTCGAGGTTCCCGGTCAATTCGATACGGCGGTCGATATGATCGATCCAGCCGTTGGTGGTCTCGCAGTCGGCGCAGTCTTTAGCGTGAATGCGCGAGTGCCGCAACGTGACTCGAACTTGCTCTAGCGGCCAGCCCTTGCGTTCGGCGTACATTCGCACCGTCATGGACGTGCACGCGCCGAGCGCGGCCAGCAGCAGGTCGTAGGGCGTTGGTCCGGCGTCGTCGCCGACCGGCCGCGGCTCGTCGGCGACGAGCTGGTGGCGCCCCGCGGTGATCTGTTGGGTGTACGTTCCGGTGCCGGTTTCCGCGACGGTCACCGTGCCCTCGGGCGATGCCCCGTCCCGGCCAGTCTCGTGTGTGGTCATGTCTTTATCTAACTGTGGGGAAGCGGGGAATGTCGCGGCCCGACCGAGTCCGGGCGTTTAGGCGGGCGGCTCGTCGTCAGAGTCCAGCGATCACGATGCCGACACCCACGACGATCGAGAGCGACAGCGACACCAGCAGAAAACTGACGAACCTCTCCTTCGCCGCCGAGGCCTCATGGTCGCCGGTCGCGATCGGCGCGAGTTTGCGGCCGGCGCCCCACACCGCCGCGAGCAGCGACGCCACCCAGTTCGCGTAGGCGGAGTAGACGACGAGCGCGACTGCCGTAACTTCCCACGGGTGCGGCAAGTGCAGGTGCGGCCAGAGCAGGCCCAGCAGCACCAGGAACATGCCGTTGAGCACCGCCTCGAGGTGGCTCGACAACGCCATGCGTGGATTCTTGAGCGCGGGAACGGCGAACCCGGTGAGCAGGCCGAGCAGGAACAGAACCAACCCGAGCGCGAAAAGCACGGTCTGCATGCCAGAACACTATTTCGTTTGCTGGCCAATGGCGATGCCTACGTTGAGTGTGGCGGCCCATGCAGGTCTTCGGCCTCGAACCGAGGACGCTTCGTGCCTAGTGCGCGCCGGGGGGCAAGCTGGGCGGAGTCGTCACGGTCTTGGTCGGCAGGTACGTCGTGGTGCTCGGAGTGACCGTGACGGTGCTGGTGCTCGTCTCCGGCGGCGGCACGACGGCAGTGCTGGTCACCGTGCTGACGCTGTTCGTCGTCGTGGTGGTCGAGGTTGACGACGTCGCGGCGATCACGCCGCAGGCCACGCGCTTGTTCGATTCACCGGTCGGGGCAGCGTTCAAGTTGTCCGCGGATTGGTGGAGGATCAGCGCCGATCCGGAGCTGTTCCTCAGGTCTGCGGCCGTCAGCAGGTTGGTGGTGGTGACGAGTTTGGCCGAGCCATCGTTGCGCACCTGCAGCGCGGTCAGGTCCCCACTGGCGGGAAAGCCCGTGTGGTCCGCCGCCTGGTAGACGCTGCCTGCCGAGGTGAAGTCCGGCGCCTCGCATTTGCCCACCGCGTGGACCATCAGCGAATGAAAACCAGGACTCAGCACCTGGTTGGGGCTGGTTTCCACGGTCACCGTCGCGTACCCGTTCGCGAAATCGATGGTCGCGGTGCCGATCTGGTTGCCGTCGGCACCCTTCAGTTGCGTGGTCAGCCGTTCCGCGCCCGGGGGTGGGCTGGTCGACGTATTGGCCTGGTTGCCCTGCTGGTTCGAACATGCGGCTAGCGGTGCGATGGTTGCGGTCAATGCCGCGACCGCGAAGGATACGCCCTTATTCATGAGCGGGGCCTACCCCGATTAATGACTGCCGAAACGGTGGCATGCGCGGCCGTCGGACCGAAGTTGCAATGGCGACGCGACTAGTGCTGAATTGCTCTGTGGCCGAGCTAATGCCGAATAACAGCGGGGGCCTGGCGGCCGCCCATACCGCGATCCGCACCTTCTGGGAAGAAGAGGGCTCGCGCTATGACGGCAAGGATGCCCACGGCATCCACTCCGAAGCCGAGCATCAGTTGTGGACGACGGCCCTGGGCGCGATCCCACCCTCGTCCCGGGTGCTCGACATCGCCACGGGCACCGGCTTTGTCGCGTTGCTGCTGGCCGACCTCGGTCACCAGGTGACCGGATTCGATGCGTCGGAGGCGATGCTGGCGAACGCGCGCGCCAAGGCTGCCGAACGCGGAATCGACATCACCTTCGTGGAGGGGGTCACCGAGCGGCTGCCGTTCCCCGACGCCAGTTTCGACGCCGTCACCGCGCGGCATTTCATCTGGACCGTGCTCGAACCCGACAAGGCGTTCGCGCAGTGGCTTCGCGTCCTGACGCCGGGCGGAACGCTGGTCGCCGACTGCTCGCTCAACGCGCAGGTGGCGGCGCATCACTACACCGACGACGTCGCGGCCGCGCTGCCGTTCAGCGATATCGCCGACCCCGCTCCGGTTGCCGACGCGCTGCAGTCCGCGGGCTTTGCGGCAGTCGATGTCGACCTCGTCGGCGGCGAGGGCGGCCGTCAGCGCGCGATGCTGCGCGCCCGGGCTTAGGTCGAGCGGGCCGCGGTCAGCGGCCGCTGGTAGGACGGGTCCGTCGAGTCGTGGCGGGCGGCCCGTATCCCGACCATCAGCGCGAGCACTTCGTCGGTCATCTGCGATTCCGATTCGGAAGTGAACTCCACGACGCACACCCGATCGGCGATGGCCCAGCGGCCGTCGCGCCGCTCCAGGCGATCGACGTAGCGCCCGCCCGAAAGCGTCATGTGATTGGCCGGCTCGCGATCGGTTCCGATAAACAGGTAGTACGTCTCGGCGTGGGCCACGTCGCCATCGATGTCCGCGGTGTGGTTGAGCAGGAAGTGCTGATAACGCGTCTGGGTGCCGTGGTAGGCGAGCGCCCAATCGATGAAATCGTCTACCACACCGACGAATCCGACGTGATCGTCGACCGCGCCGTCGTGATATGCCGACCGCAGCAGCGCGCGGTCCTGGCGGTCGATGCCGCGCGCGTAACGCTGCATGCAGTCGTAGATCTCGGCCCGGTCGGTAAGCCGTTTGACCTGTTCGCGTAATTCGGTGTCCACGTTCTCATCTCGTTGACGGCGCTCGAACCCGGACTCTACGATGGAACAGATATTTGGTCAACCTGGAAAGGCTCCCGTGACGAACGACGCCCCCGGCGATCGTCTGCCGGTCCTCGGCATGCTGGCGTCGGCCCTCGCCGGGCGTCCCATGGCTGTCGCCGCCCAGCAACCGGGCGCGCCGGCGTGGACGGACGGCCAGACGGTGTTCATCGATACCGCTGCGCCGGCCCGCGAGGGTCTGAAATCCGTTGCGGTACAAGCATCTTTGGTCGCGGCGGGCAGCCTGGATCCCGACGTTGTGCGTCGCCTGGCCCGGCACCCCCGGTTGGCCCGACGCTATCTGGTCATCGAGGGGCATCGCGCGCTGGCCGGCAACGCCGACGTGCTGCCGCGAACTTTGGCCGCCATGGCCGACCCCGACATCGCCGGTCGCAGCGACTCGCCCGCCGCGTCGCTGGACATCGCCACCGGGAAGTCGGCGGTCGACGAACCGCCGCCCGAGTTCGGCGTCATCCGCGGCGCAAAGATCCTCAGCGCGTCGGCCCGGGCCGAGAAGAAGCCGGATGAGGACCAGCCCGGCCACGCCCCGCGCAGCCGGGGCGCGCGGGAATTGGAAGAGCTCGACGACGGCGAGGTCGACGACACCGACGATCCCGACCTGTTCACCAGCCCGGTCGGCGGCGGCGGATTCATCGGCAAGTGGCTGAAGAAGATGCTGTCGTCGGCGCGCAAGACCGGCAGCGGGGGCGGCCCGCCGGGCGCCGACAGCCCCACGCATCGCACCAACTCGGGGCGCCGCGGCGCGGATGCGGTGCGCTCGCTGGCAGCCACGACCGGCGCCGACGGCGACGAGCCCGACGTGACGTCGGATGGCGTGCGGTATCCGGAATGGGACGGCGCCCGCAAGGCCTACCGGCCCGCCTGGTGCACGGTGCGCGAGGTCGAGCCCACGATCAAGCAATCCGCCACGCAGGCGATCGACGCCGCGATCGGGCTGCGCCGGCCGCTGGCCCGGCTCGGGATGGCCCTGCACCGCCGCCACCGCCAGTCGCAGGGCGACGACATCGACATCGACGCCGCCATCGAAGCGCACGTCGAAATGCTGGCTGGGTCGGTGCCCGACGAGGCGGTGTACATCGATAGCCTGCGCCGCCGGCGTGACCTGTCGGTACTCGTTCTCCTCGACGTCTCGGGTTCGACGGCCGAGCCCGGCACGCTGGGACGAACCGTCCACGAGCAGCAGCGCGTGGTCGTCGCCGACCTGACGGTCGCGCTGCATGACCTGGGTGATCGGGTGGCGCTGTACGCGTATTACTCGCAGGGCCGCTCCGCGGTGAACATGGTGCCCGTCAAGCGATTTGACGATCACCTGGACGCCCGGTTCGTCCGGCGGCTCAATAGCCTGGAGCCCGGTGCGTACTCGCGGCTGGGCGCCGCGATCCGGCACGGCTCGACGGTGCTGGAGACCCACGGCGGAACGTCGCGGCGGCTGCTGGTGGTGATCTCCGACGGGCTGGCCTACGACCACGGCTACGAGCGCGCCTACGGCGCCGCGGATGCCCGCCGCGCGCTGACCGAGGCGCGCCGCCGGGGGACCGGCTGCGTGTGCCTGACGATCGGCGCGGGCACGGACCTGAAGTCGCTGCGCAGGGTTTTCGGCAGCACCGCGCACGCCACCGTGGCGCGTCCGGATCAACTCGCGGGCGTGATCGGGCCGCTGTTCCGCTCGGCACTTCGGTCGGCCGAGGTGCGCCGACGGGTGTCCTGAGGACGCCGCCCCGAGCCCCGCAAGCTTGAAAACAAATATCTGTTCCGGTTAGGCTCGCTGCACCGCAGTGTCGCGGAAGAGGAGAGGGAATCGATGGCCGACGAGCCGATGCTCGCTCAGCAGAACGGCGCGATCGCGACAGAGGACGTGATGCGCCCTTACTACCAGGCGGTCGGCGACGAGGAAATCGTCTTCAAGGCCGCCTACCGGCAGGGGCTCTCCCTGGTCCTCAAGGGCCCGACCGGGTGCGGCAAGACCCGCTTCGTCGAGGCGATGGCCCACGACCTGGGGCGACCGCTGGTCACCGTCGCCTGCCACGACGACCTCACCACCGCGGACCTGGTCGGTCGCTACCTGCTGCGCGGCAACGAGACGGTCTGGGTCGACGGGCCGCTCACCCGCGCCGTGCGCGAGGGCGCGATCTGCTACCTCGACGAGGTGGTCGAGGCGCGGCAGGACACGACCGTGGTGCTTCATCCGCTCGCCGATCACCGGCGGCAGCTGCCGATCGAACGCCTCGGCGTGACGCTGGACGCGGCGCCCGGATTCGGCCTGGTGGTGTCGTACAACCCGGGCTACCAAAGCGTGCTCAAGGACCTCAAGGACTCGACGCGCCAGCGCATGGTCGCGATCGAATTCGGTTTTCCCACAGCCGAAATCGAGGAGCAGATCGTGATCAACGAGTCCGGCGTGGATCGCGCGACAGCCGCCGAGCTGGTCCGGCTCGGCCACGCGATCCGCCGTCTGGAGACCGGCGGGCTGCGCGAGGTCGCCTCCACCCGGGTGCTCATCGCGGCGGCCCGGCTAGTTTGCGAAGGCCTGACCATGCGCACGGCGGCCAGGGCCGCGATCGCCGGACCGCTCACCGACGACGTCGCGGTGGGCCGCAGCCTGAACGAAATGCTCGACGTCTACCTGCCCGACGCCGTCCATGATTGACGCCGCGAAACCGCCCACGCTAGGGTCTGAACAAATATTAGGTCGACCCGGCGGGTCACTGCGGCTGATGCGCGTTCCCTAGGAGGTCAGATGTCCTACGAAAGCACCGCCGAGCCGATCAAGGTCGGCTACCTGATGGACTTCACGCTGCCGCCGGGCTTCCCCGAGGACCTGTTCGCGTCGTTCACCCAGACCTTCGACCTCATCTTCGAAGAGGCGGTCGCGCAGGGCGTGATGGATCGTCCCGTGCAGATGATCTACCGCGAGGTGGAGGGCCTACCGAAGGGTTCGGTCAAGGCGGTCATCGACGCCTATGGCGAACTGGTCGACGAGGGCTGCCTGGTGGTCTTCGGTCCGAACATCACCGACAACTGCGTGCCGTTGCGCGAAGCGATCGAGGAACGCTTCAAGGTCCCCGCGATCAGCGTCACCGGCACCGACGACTGGTTGGGCGAGTGGACCTTCGCATTCCCGCAGGGATCGATGACCGACGAGCCGATCTTTTTGGCCGATCTCATCGCCAAACGCGGACTCGCCGAGATCGGTGTCCTGGTCGAGCAGAGCCTCATCGGCGAGAGCTATCTGAAGAACCTGCGAAGTGCGTGCCGGCGCAAAGACATTCGCATCGTGGCGGAAGTCGCCATCGCCCAGACGGCACAGGACATCAACGCCGCGGTCCAGACTCTGCACGAGGCGAAGGCCGAAGCCGTCGTGCACCTGGGCTTCGGATTCGGAATCGTCTTCATCAACCCGGCGCTGGAGGCCCTCGGTTGGGACCCACCCCGCTTCACCACCACCGCGTGGCAGAACGCCTGGGTCAACCCGATCATGTGGAACGCGTTCATGGGTTGGACCGGCGTCGACCAGTACGACGAGGCGAACCAGATCGGCCAGGACTTCCTCGACTCCTACGCGGAGAAGTACAACGGCAGTCGGCCCGAGTTCTGCGTGACCGTGGTCAACCGCGACGTCGCCGCGACGCTGGTGCGTGCCTTTTCCGACGCGCACCCGCTGAGCCCACGCGGGGTCAAGGAGGCGCTGGAGCGGGTGAAGATGTTGCCCGCCGCATCCGGCGCCCCCGGCACCCGGGTGTCGTTCGGGAAATGGACGCGTCGCGCATGGATGGGCGCCGGCTACCTGGTGGCGCGAACTTTGGATGCCGACGGCATCAACTCACACCTAGTTGATCGCTTCGGAGAGTGAGGGTCACGCAATGAGTACCGACCAATCCATACCGCTAAGTCAGGACGACAAGCCGACATCCACGCCACGCAAACGCGGCTGGGGTGGCTGGATCGCCGGGGCAGCCCTGGCGGCCTTCGCGCTGTTCTTCATCGCGAACTGCCGTGTCGCGCTGGACCCTCGGGTGGCCAACCCGAACGTGCAGGGCCGGCCGCGCCCGGTGAAGTTCATCTTCGGCCTGGACTACATCACCTTCCTGCACATCGCCACCTGCATCATGCTGCTGGTGCTGCTGGTGGTGTTCATCAGGGGCTGGCGGCGCAACCCGGGTAGCCCGGTGATGCTGATGTTCCTGTGCACCACCTTGATCGTGTGGCAGGACCCGATCATGAACTGGTCGCCGTTCGCGGTCTACAACCCCGACCTCATCCACTGGCCGGAGTCGTGGCCGCTGGTATCACTGTCGCCGTCCGTGGAGCCGTTCGTCGTATTCGGTTATGTCATGTTCTATTTCGGGCCGTACTTCCCGGCGGTCTGGGTTCTGCGCAAATTGCAGGCCAAATACGGGCCGCAGTCGTTCGTGTCGCGACACCCGTTGTGGAGCCTGGGCCTATTGACGTGTGTGATCGGCTTCGTCTTCGACGCGTGGCTGGAGATCCAGCTCGTGCACACCGGCATGTACATCTACTCCCAGGTGATTCCGTGGGGTTCGGTATTCACCGGCACCACGTTCCAGTTCCCGCTGATCTGGGAGTCGTTCTCGGTCACCTTCGTGATGGTGCCCGCCGCAATCCTGTGCTATCGCGACGACACCGGAAAGTCGGTGGCCGAGAAGCTGACCGCGAAAGCCAAGATCTTCCCGAGCCGTCCGGTGCTGGGCACCTTCCTGGTGATGTTCGCGATCATGAACGTGTCGTACTTCGCCTACGGCGGCTGGTTCTGGGTCATCAAGGTCAGCCATGCGGCGACCTCCGTCGCCTGCCCGTGGCCGTATCCCGAGGCGAAAGTGTATGACCCGCAAGGCTATTACGAGAAGGCCGGCGCGCAGGGCCCGTTCTCGGTTGGCATCTGGTCGACCTGGGCGAGCGGTGAGCCCAACGGACGACCCCATGTCGATCCTCCGCCGCCGGGGCAGGGCGCCTGCGCGACCCAGGGCAAGAATGGCTGAGCCGCGCACCGTCGTCATCACCGGTGCGTCCCGCGGACTGGGGTTCGCGTCGACCGTCCGGTTGTACCGCGAAGGCTGGCGCGTGGTCGCGGCCATGCGCACACCCGATCGCGGGATGCCGCTGCTGCGCGAGGCTACCGGTGCCACGCCCGACGATGACCGGCTGATCGGCGTGCAGCTCGACCTCACCGACCCGGCGTCGGTCGAAGCCGCGGCCAAGGCAATCGAAGAAGCCGTGGGCGCTCCGTACGCGATTGTGCACAACGCGGGCATCTCCGCCGCCGGCGTAGTGGAGGAGGCCGATATGGCGCTGTGGCAGAACATGTTTGCCACCAGCGTGCTGGGGCCGGTCGAACTCACGAAGGCCTTGTTGCCGGCCATGCGCGCGGCGGGCGAGGGCCGCATCGTGCTGGTCGCCAGCACGGCCGGGGTGCGGGGTCAGCCGGCCACCGCGCCGTACTCGGCGGCCAAGGGGGCGATGGAGCGGTGGGGTGAGTCGATGGCGTGCGAGATCGCGCCCTTCGGTCTCGGTGTCACCATCTTGGTGTCCGGCACCTACGACACCGAGATCATCACCGACGCGGGCACGATCGACGACCGCGACTTCGGCGGTCCGTATGCCCGACTGCACAACACGATGAACTCCCGCGGGCGTTTCGCGATGAAGATGGCCCGTCCGCCCGAGCGGTTTACCGACGGGATAGTCAAGGCGCTGGCCGACGAGGCGCCGTTCCGCCGCCGCGGTGTGGGGCCTGATGCCGCAATGGTGCTGGCGCTCAGCAGAATTCTCCCGGCGGCGGGCATGCACCACATGTCCCGGATTGCGCTGGGCATTCCAAAGCAGGGGTCGATGCGCGGCGGGGCATGGCCGTTGACTTTCCCGCAACGGGCAATGGTGTTGGTCGCCAAGGTGCTGCCGCAGCCGGTGATGCAGCGGTTGGCCGCACTGGCGGCAAAGCGCAAAGATGCTGCATCGCAAGATAACTGAGGGGTAAAAATGGAACAGCTTTTTGACGACCTAGAGGATTTCGGTTCTTTCGACGACGCCATCTCCGGTGACGTGCGTGACCCGTACACGGAATTGGCGCGGATACGCAACGAAGAGCCGGTGCAGCGACTGGAGACATCGGGGGCGCTGCCGCACGAGGAAGGTCTGCCGATGTTCATCGTGTATCGGCACGAGGACATCCAGCAGATGCTGCGCGACAACGAGACGTACTCGTCGTCGGCGGTGATCGCGGCGTTCGGCCCCGTGCTGGGCGAGGGCGTGATGCTCGGCATGGACGAGCCTGTCCACGGGCGGCTGCGCTCCCTGGTCTCGAAGGCGTTCTCGCAGAAGTCGTTGGCGCGCTGGCAGGACGAGTTGGTCGGCCGGGTGGCGAACGGCCTGATCGACAAGTTCGCGCCCAACGGCAAGGCGGATCTGGTCAAGGAGTTCACCTTCGACTACCCGAGCCAGATCATCGCGGGCCTGCTGGGCCTGCCGGAAGCGGATTACCCGCAGTTCCAGCGGTGGTCGATCTCGCTGTTGAGTTGGCTGATGAACCCGGAGCGCGGGCTGGCGGCCTCGGCCGCGCTGTGCGAGTACTTCGCCCCGATCCTGGAGGCCCGGCGCGCCGAGCCCAAGGACGATCTGATCAGCGCGCTCGGCGCGGCCGAGATCGACGGCGAGAAGCTCGCGGACGAGGAGATCTTCTCGTTCCTGCGGCTGCTGCTGCCCGCCGGCGTGGAGACGACGTACCGGTCGCTGGGCAGCCTGCTGTTGGCGCTGCTGTCGGATCCCGCGCAGCTGGAAGCGATTCGTGCGGATCGGTCGCTGCTGCCACAGGCCATCGAGGAGGGCGTGCGGTGGGAGGCACCGCTGTTGACGATCACCCGGGTGGCCACTCGCGACACCGAGCTCGGCGGGGTGTCGATCCCGGCCGGCGCGACGGTGATGCCCATGTTGGGTTCGGCGAACCGGCAGGACGATCGCTACCCCGATCCGAACACGTTCAACATCCACCGCGAGGCCCGGGCGAACCTGGCCTGGGGGCACGGCGTGCACGTGTGCCTCGGCATGCACCTGGCGCGGCTCGAAATGCGCACGGCTATCAACCTTTTGCTGGACCGGCTGCCCAACCTGCGGCTGGACCCGGACGGGAACGACCCGCACGTTCGCGGGCAGGTGTTCCGTTCGCCGACCTCGGTTCCGGTGCTGTTCGACCCGCAGTAGGGGATGCTAGGTGGTCGGCACCAGGCTCGAAATATCCTCACCCTGAAGCAGTTTCATGGTCAGGTTGACGTCGAAGTAGTCCGTCCACCGGGTGATCTTGCCGTCGTTGCCGACGACGAAGGTGCCCATCACCGGGACCGCCGGCTGGGATCCGTCGGTTGCCTGGATGTAGTCGAGGCGTTCGGTCAGGACCACCGCGCCGTCGGCGGCGATGTTGACGATCTCGAACGCGTATGCGTCGGGGAACATGGCGAACTGGGCGCCCATGTTCTCCACGATGGCGTCCGGCCCGACCGACGCTGGCATGCCGACATTTTGGTAGACCGCGTCTTGAGCGAGGAAGGGGCGCAGCGCTTGTGGATCCCGCCGCTCCATCAGCGCACAGAACTCGCGGACGACGTCGATGGGTGCTGACATAGCCAAACCTTCCGCCGGGGGGCTTTCGTGTCACATACATCCTGTATGTGACAGCCCGACTGTATGCGACATACAACCTGTATGCAATAGGCTGGGGCGATGTCAGGTGATCGGGGCCGGCCCGACGCGAAGGCCAGGCGTGCCGCACAGGCCGAGGCCACCCGCGCCGCTCTGGTGGACGCGGCGCGACGTTTGTTCGTCGAGAAGGGCTATTACCGCACCGGCACCGAGGAACTCGTCGCCGCGGCCGGTGTTGGCACCCGCGGCGCGCTCTACCATCACTTCGCCGACAAGCAAGCGCTTTTCGAGGCGGTGTTCCTCTGCGTCGAGGAAGACCTGGTACTCGAGGCCGCCAAGAATCTCGCCGACCCGGCGAGTGGGGCGTTGAACCAGTTGCGGCAGGGGTTAATTGGGTTCCTCGACGCCTCGCTGACGCCGCACGTGCAGCGCATACTCCTTATCGACGGCCCGGCCGTGCTCGGCTGGGTCAGATGGCGCGAACTGGAAGGTGTGTACGGGCTGGGGGCCATTCGCGCCATGCTCGAGCGAGCTGTCGAAGAAGGAGATATCGCCTCCGGTCAGCCCGTCGATGCCCTCGCGCACCTGCTGCTTGCCGCCGCCGACGAGGCGGCGCTGTTCATCGCCAATGCACCCGAACAGCGTGCGGCCCGCGACCAAGGGGTGCAGGCGCTGAACGCCCTACTCGATGGCCTGCAAAAGAAATGACCCCTAAATCCGAGCAGCGGCGTCGTGAACTGTGCGACGCGGCAATCGAATTGCTGGCGGCCGACGGCGCGCGTGGCCTGACCCACCTACGCGTCGACCGGCGTGCGGGCTTCGCGGACGGAACTACGTCGTTCTATTACCAGACCAGGGCGGCCCTGCTGCGCGGCGCGATGGACCGCGTCATCGAGCTCGACGTCGCGGACTTCACCGCGGCGCTGGACGCGACCGGCAACGGTGAGGTCGACTCCTTGTTGTCGACCCTGGCCACCCAAGCCATGCGCACCGCCGTCGAACCCGAGCGATCGCGGGCGCAGGCCCGGTTCGAGCTCATGATGATCGCCTCGCGTGATCGGCAGCTGGGCAAGGGATTCGACGGCCTGATGGATCGATTCGTGGCCCTGGGGGAGGCGGCCGTCGCACAGGTCCAACCGGCCGGGACGTCGGACCCGGAACTGATCAAGGAGCAGGCCTTCGCCGTGGTGACGTTTCTCGGTGGGTTCCTTTTCCGGCTGGCCTACGGCCTGACCGACCTGGACAGCGCGAAAAGCCTGGAAAAGTATCTGCATTCGGTGATCGCGGGGGTGGCCGCGGATCACCAGGTGACGGGCAACTCCTCGATCCCGTAGATCTCCTGTTGATTCTGGAACCGCAGTTCGTCGGCCGGCACCGCCAGCGCGAGTCCCGGCAGCCGGCGCGCCAGCGTGGACAGCGCGATCTGCATCTCGACGCGCGCGAGATGCTGCCCGATGCACTGGTGGACGCCGAATCCGAAACCCAGATGGCCCTTGGGGTTTCGCGTGGCGTCGAAGTCCGCCGGATCTTCGACGAAGTTCGGGTCCCAGTTCGCGGCGGGCAGGTTCATCAACAGGAAGTCGCCGGCGCGAATCGACTCGCCCCCGAGTTCGAGATCCTCGGTCGCCACCCGATCCACCTGGCTGTGCACGATCGTGAGGTAGCGCATCAGCTCTTCGATGACGTTGACGGTGACGACCGGGTCGTCGGCGCGGCCCAGCAACTCGAACACGTCCGGACGTTCCAGCAGCGCAATGGTCCCCAGCGCGATCATGCTCGCGGTGGTCTCGTGCCCGGCCTGCAGCAGGATCATGGCGTTCATCGTCGCCGTCTCGCGGCTCAGCTCGCCGGTGGCGACGTAGTCGGTGAGCAGCCGGCTGATCAGGTCGTCGCCCGGTTCCCGCTCTTTGCGTTCGACGAGCTCGAATATGTAGCCGAAGACCGCCCCGATGGCCGCGGCCTTTTCGTCCTCGGTCGACCGGGAATCGAGCCCGATCGTGCTGTGGTGCTGGAAGAACTCATGATCGTCGTAGGGCACGCCCAGCAGCTGCGAGACGACCAGCGACGGCACGGGCAGCGCGAAGTCCCGCACCAGGTCCGCCGGGGGACCGCCCTCGATCATCGTGTCCAGGAATCGGTCGACGAGTTCCTGGACCTGCGGCCGCATCGCCTCGGCCCGCCGCCAGGTGAAGTCGCGAGTCATCATGCGGCGCAGCCGATTATGTTCGGGGTCGTCGATGCGCGCGAAGATCACCGGCATCTCGCCGGTCACGCCCGCCGCGCGCAGCCGCGACTTGATCGTTTCCGCGCTGAGGCGCGGGTCGACCAGCGACGCCCGAATGTCCTCATAGCGGCTGACCACCCAGGTCGGCCTGCCCTGCCACAGCACTCGTCGCAGGCCGTCCGTCGTCCGCCAGTCGGTGAACTCCGGTGGAGGCGCCAGCGGGCAGCCCGCGGCGCGCGGCCGGGGGATGACGGGGAGGTCGGACTCGTCTCCGGCGGTCATGGCGTCACCGAAACCCGGCCTGGGACCTGTGCTGTGCGAACAGCATCGAAGGCGTCGGCGACGTGGTCCAGTCCGAATGTCGGCCCGCTGGTGGCGGCCGCATCGATGTGACCGTTGCCCAAAGCCGTGATCACCTCGTGGAATTCGTCGGTCGAGTAGGCGACGGAGTACCGCACGGTGATCTCCTTGAGCAGCGCGGTGATGGGCTCGATCGTGGTCGGCTCGGCGCAGGCGCCCGACACGACGAGGCGGCCCCGCGGGCGTAGCGCCGGCTGACAGGCCTGCACCAGCTCGGGCCGCCCCACGCATTCGACGACGGCGTCGTAGGCCCGTTCCTCGGCTTCGACCGCCGAGGTCAGCACGTCGGTGGCCCCGGTCGCGGTCGCCGAATCACGCCGCCGCGCATCGGGATCCACCACCGTGACGCGAGCGGCACCCTTGTGCCGCGCCCAGATCAGGGTGGTCAGGCCGACGCCGCCCGCGCCGACGATCAGTACGTCGTCGCCCGAACCGATCTCGGCGCTGTGCACGCCGTGCAGGCCGACGGCGAAAGGCTCCACCAGCGCCGCGTGCGCCGCCGGCACGCCGGCGGGGACCGGGAAGCTCACGTTCGCGGGAACGGCGGCGTACTCGGCGAATCCGCCCGGCGGCCCCATCCCGAGGTAGCCCGCCGTCGCGCAATGCGACACCAGGCCCGCGCTGCAGTAGCGGCATGAGCCACACGAAATCACCGGCAGCACTGCGACATTGACTCCGGTGCGCCAGCCTTCCACCTGCGCCCCGACCGCGACGACCTCGCCGCCGAGTTCGTGGCCCATCACCATCCCGGCCGGCGCGTAGGGCTGTGCCTTGATATCGGACCCGCACACGCCGCAGGCCGCGACGCGGATCACCAGCTGACCGGCTTGCGGGGTGGGATCGGGTAGGTCGACGACCTCGAAGCTGTGATCCTCGGTTGTCACGGCCGACTTCATGGCTTGTCTTCCTCCAGCTCGATGTCGAACACCGAAAGGTATTCGTCGAAAATCGGCTCCAGGTCGCCGCGTGTGACGCCGGAACCGTCCAGCGAGTACGGCGCGACTCCGTGCAGGTCCTGCGGATGGGCATCGAGCCAGCCGAGCATCGCCCGCTCGGTCGACGGGGTCAGGTCGTCGCCGGCCCACTCGTACAGCGACCGCATGACCGCGATCGGATCGCGCATCAACTCGGCGTAGTGCAGGTCGAAGAATCGGTCGTCGCCGATGCGGCGCCTGGCGGCCAGTGGGCGATCGACGTGTGCTCGCAACTGGCACAACACATTTCCCACGGTCATGGCGACGTCGATGTCGGCGCCCGTGGCCGCGCGGGACAGATAATTCAGCCGCAGGAAGGACGCGGCCGACTTGAAGGGGTCGCGGTGTGCCCACACGATCCGCACGTCGGGGTAGGTCGCCAGCAGCGTCTCGATGTGCACCGCGTGCGAGGGCATCTTCAGCGACCAGGTGCCCGGGGTGCGAGACTGCAAGACCTGCAACACCATTCGCTCGTAGGCGTAAGCGCTCGACATGTCGGTGTGCAGCAACCATTCGGCGTACGCGGGGGTCGGCATGAAGGCTTCCCACAGGTAAGCCTTGAAGTCCTGGTTCTGCACGAAGAGGCATTCGGTGGGGCCGTCGGCCTCGTCCCAGTGCACCAGCGGAATGTTGGCCGCCTTCAACCCCTCCGCCAGCGCGTCGAGTTCAGCCTTCTTCTTCAGGCAGCGCGCATCGGTGCGCAGCGTGTCCGGGGTGGACGGGGGTATCGAGTCCTGCGCCTCCCAGGTCAGCAGCGAGCGCCGCAGCGGGTCTTGGTCCAGCAGATAGCTAGCCAGCGAGGTCCCGGTACGCGGCAGTCCCAGCACGACCAGGGGACGCTCGACCGGCGTGTCGAGAACGCTGGGGTGGCCCTTGACGTAGTCGACGACGCGCAGCCGGTTCCACAGCGCGTCGACGAATTGGCCGTAGACGAACTCGCGTCCCCCGGAATTGATGCCCGGCGCGGACTCACAGGAGTCGACCAAAAGCTGCAGACCTTCGCGCCAGGAGCCGCCGCCGAAATCGTCATGGCCTGCCCGTTCGCAGGCGCGGGCGACCAGATCGTCCACCGTCACGAACAGAGATCCTATACGGCCGTAGAGAACAAATGTTAGGTTTGTCGGCGAATCAATTTTCGGAGGTTTCCTGGATGACGCCGTCACTCGATGAGTTGGTCAAACAAGGCGAGGGGGACCAAGATGCTGTGGACCTGGGTGACGGCATATTCATGTCGCGGAACATCGCCAACAGCTATCTGGTCACGAGCGGCGACGGCGATCTGCTGATCAACACCGGAACCGAGTTCGAGGCCGCGGAGATCAAGGCGCGTTTCTCGAGGGTCAGCAGCGGGCCGCTGCGAATGATCACCTTCACCCAGGGTCACCCCGATCACGTCAGCGGCTGGAGCCTGTTCAATCGACCCGGCGTCCAGACGATCGCGCAGGCCAACCATCCGGATGTTCGCGAGTACTGGCGCCACCTGCATCCGTTCTACGTGCGCCGGATCATGAAGCTGTGGGGCGCGTTCATGGATGTCGAGGCCGCGGCGGCCGCGCTGCCGCCCGAACCGGTGCTCACCGCGTCGTTCATCGACAGCCACGCGTTCGAACTCGGCGGCCGGGCCGTGGAGCTGTACGCCACCCCGGGCGGGGAGACCACCGACGCGCTCGTGGTGTGGCTGCCCGAGCACCGCACGGTTTTCATCGGCAACCTGATGGGCCCGTTCTTCGGCCACGTGCCCAATCTGTACACGTTGCGCGGCGACAAGATTCGCAGCGCGATGACGTTCATGCACTCCGTGGACAGGGTCATCGCCCTTAGCCCCGAGACGCTCATCAACGGCCACGACGTGTTTCGCGGCGCCGACCAGATCCTGACCACGATGACCAAGGTGCGCGACGCGGCGGCCTACCTTCGCGACCGCACCATCGACGGCATGAATTCCGGTGCCGACCTGTGGGCGCTGATGCGCGATGTCACCCTCCCACCGGAGCTCGCGCTTCCCCAGGTGCACGGCAAGGTCGCCTGGATCGTGCGGGCGATCTGGGAGGAGCATGTCGGCTGGTTTCGCTACGAATCCACCACCGAGCTCTACGACACGCCGCCCTCGGCGGTGTGGTCCGACGTCGTGGATCTGGTGGGCGGCACCGCGCCGCTGGTCGAACGCGCCGCCGGCCACGTCGAGGCGGGCCGGCCCCTGCAGGCGCTGCACCTGATCGACATGGTATTGGCCCACGCGCCAGCCGATGCCGATGCGTTGGCCGTGAAACGTCAAGCGCTGGAACGACTTTTGGCCGACAGCGGCCGCGAGAACCACAGCGAAGTCCAATGGCTGGAACAGGAGCTCAACGGATGAAGGCCGAGAACCTCTATCACACCGGGATCGTCGTCGACGACCTCGAGGCGACGATGCAGTGGCTGGCGGAGGTGGCCGGCTACACCTGGACCGACGTCGTCAGCGTCGACCAGCAGGCGGTCACGCCCGACGGTGAGGTGACCATCCCGATGAAGATGGTCTACTCGGGCGCCGAGCCCCGGCTCGAGCTGCTGCAGACCGTCCCCGGCACAGTGTGGATGCCGGCCGACTCGGGCGTGCACCACCTCGGCTATTGGTCAGACGACGTCGAATCCGATTTGGCCACACTGGAATCCAACGGCATGGCCGTCGAGGTGAAGCCGTACAACCCCGACGGCTCGGGAACGCTGCTGTGGGCCTACGCGAAGGGGCGAACCGGCCCGCGCATCGAACTCGTCAGCCGCGGCATGCAGCCGTTCATCGCCTACTGGTGGGAGTCAGCTGCCGCCAACGGGGACTGAGCGTCAGGCGCTGCGACGGATTCCGCGGTTGCGGCCGATGTCGCCCTTCAGCAGCAGGTCGCGCTCGGATTCCGACAGCCCGCCCCAAACGCCGTACGGCTCACCAACTTCGAGAGCGTGCGAGCGGCACGCCTCGATCACCGGGCAGCGCCGGCACATGTCCTTGGCGCGCTGCTCACGCTGCATGCGGGCGCGGCCGCGCTCGCCGTCGGGATGGAAGAACATCGACGAGTCAACGCCACGGCACACGCCCTGCAGTTGCCAGTTCCAGATGTCGGCGTTTGGTCCAGGTAGCTGTTCTGGCTGTGGCATGGCTAGTTCCCTCTCTGCACGGCGCGCCCCAGGGGGATTAGGTTCGCGATGTGAGTGTGCATCTGATTTGGGGCGACGTCACCGATGACTACCCGTCATTGCTAGAACTTATGTTGGGTGGTGAATTTCAGTCAATAGGCGTTTAGCCGGACAAAGTATGTGATGGTTTGATGAGAATTAACTCTCCGTTCATCTGCCGCGCATTTAACGAACGAGAAGGGTGCTACCAGGCCAGTTGACCAGACCACGATTTCCCAGCTCAGGGCCCAATGGGCACTGGAAACCATTTATTACAGGGCCGGTGGTGATTAACACTTTGGTAACACGGACACTACTAACTGTTTACTACTATCATTGTGATTGAAACTCGTCACATTTTGCCGGTTGAGCCGACGCTGGTCGACGCCGCGTTCGGGAACCGGCCCGACACCTGGCCGTTGCCCGCAGCGACGACGCCAAACCAGTTGTGGCTGCGGGCCGTTGCCGCGGGCGGGCAGGGCCGCTACGGCAGCGCCTACCGCGACCTGGCCGAAGTGCGCCGCGGCGGTGGCATCGGCCGGTTGGTCTCGCTGGCTTACAGCACCCATGGATCGTTTCTGCGCCAGCTGGGTTGGCATGCGCTGGCGCGCGGCTGGGACGGTCGCGCCCTGGCGCTGGCCGGCACCGACGCCGAAGCCTGCGCTGATGCACTGGTCGGGCTCGCCGCCGACGCGCTGGGCATCGGCCGCTTTGCTGCGGCGCACACGTTGTTGGCGCGGGCGGACTCGGTACTGCAGTCCGCTCCGGAGCGGCTCGCGGTGCGCCGTCAGTGGGTGGGCGCCGAGCTGGCGATGTTCACCGGCGACGGCCCGGCGGCGGTCGGCCATGCCTTGGAAGCGTTGGCACTGGCCGAGGCGATGGACGTCGCGTCAGTGCGCCACGGCGTCAAGAGCCACGTGGTGCTCGCGGCCGCGCTGTGTAGCGCCGGCGAGATCGACCGCGCCCGCACTGTCGGCGACGCGGCGCTGGCCGCCACCGGCCGTCTGGGGCTGATTCCGTTGCGTTGGGCCTCGGCCTGCTTGCTGTTCGATATCGGCAGCGTCACGATTCCGGGGCCGAAATTGGCTGAAATTAGGGATATCTGCGCAGGTCAGGTACGGCGCGCCGGTGGTAGATGGCGTTCCGACCATAACGGCCTCTGACGGTTATGGTCATTGCGGGGGTTCGCCCGTGATGTGCTCGCTTCGTAACGTTGGAGATACCGCCGTCGATGACAATTCAAGCGGAACGTCCTCTCGACGCTGTGGTAGCCGATGCCGTAGCGGGGGACAGGAACGCGCTTCGGGAGGTGCTGGAGACCATCCGTCCGATTGTTGTGCGATATTGCCGAGCGCGAGTCGGCACAACCGATCGGGGTGGCCTCTCGGCCGACGACGTGGCTCAGGAGGTGTGCTTGGCGACTCTGACGGCGCTGCCGCGCTACAAGGACAGAGGGCGTCCCTTTCTGGCTTTCTTGTACGGCATCGCGGCACACAAAGTGGCCGACGCCCACCGCGCGGCCGGACGCGACCTCGCGTTCCCTGCCGAGACGGTGCCCGAGCGCTGGTCGACCGAAGCCGGCCCGGAACAGCGGGCCATGCAATCCGATTCGGCAGGCCGCATGGGCGAGCTGCTCGAGATCCTGCCCGCCAAGCAGCGCGAGATTCTGATCCTGCGCGTGGTGGTAGGCCTGTCGGCCGAGGAGACTGCCGCTGCCGTCGGCGCGACGGCGGGAGCGGTGCGCGTTGCCCAACACCGGGCGCTGGCCCGGCTCAAGTCCGAGATCGTCGCGGCAGGTGACTATGCCTGAGTTCGCTCTTCCCGACCGGCCGGGGATCGACGAGTTGGTCCACACCGACCAGCTGCTCGACGCGCTGGCCAATCGCGAGAAATTCGACGCCGACGATCCCAACGAGGGCGCGCTGGCCATGCTGCTCGGCGACTGGCGCGACGACCTGAGGTGGCCGCCGGCCAGCGCCCTGGTCTCACCGGAAGAGGCCATCGCCGCATGGCACGCCGGGCTCGAGGATCGGCGGCACGGCCGTCGCGGTGTGGCGACGATCGGATCGGTCGCGGCAACGCTGTTGGTGCTCAGCGGTTTTGGCGCGGTGGTCGCCGAGGCCAGGCCCGGGGACACGCTCTACGGCCTGCATGCGATGTTCTTCGACGAGCCACACATGAACCAGAACCAGATCGAGCTGTCCGCCAAGGCCGAGCTGGCCAAGGTTCAGGAAATGATCGACAAGGGCGAATGGGTCCAGGCGCAGAGCCAGTTGGACGAGATCAGCAGCACGCTGCAATCCATGGACGCAGGCACCGGCCGAAACGATCTGATGGACGAGGTGAACCTGCTGCACACCAAGGTCGTGGCGCGCGACCCGAACGCGACCCTGCCGGCCGCGTCGCCGCCGATCTTCGTGCCGCCGCCCGTCGCCTCGCCCGTGATGGTGATGCTTGCTCGGTGGCGGCCCCGCCGCCGCCGAGCCCGCCACCGAGCAAGCATCACCATCACGGGCAGCCGCCGACTACGGTCGCGCCGCCTCAGTGATTCAGTGAGTTAAGTGGTTCAGTGACGCCAGTGAAAGCCGTCGGCGTCTGACGTCGCCTCGTTGAGCGAAGCGTCGGCGTAGCCGCGGCAGTAATCCCACGTGACGTAGGCCTCCGGCTCGGGGTCGTACGCCGGCTCGTGCGGGCGAACGGTGCCGTCGATCAGCAGCTGCAGCAGGTTTGCCCGCAGCATGTCCCAGTCGTGGTAGTGGTCCTGCTGGCATTCGTCACAGCACACCACGAGTCCGCGAATTCCTCTGTGCGCCAACAAGGCCTCGTAGACCGCCAGATCGGCCAGGTCAGCCTCGACCGCCATCCGCTCCTGTTGATCCAGGGGTTGCCCGGGTTCGACAGCTTCCAGCGCCGCCGACGGATCGCAAGGATCGTCGGCGAACGGGTCGGGTGGCAAACCGGGCGGGAGGTGATCACGCACGCCCACAGCCTACGCAAGCCGGGCGTGATAACGCCAGCAGGGAAGTGCCGCGTCGCGCGGGAACGCGGCGCGCCAGGAACAAGGGGCGATGCACGATCGGCGAGCCGATAGGATGGGCTTCTCACTCCAAGCATTCGTATGGAGGGCCTCACCATATGTCGCGTGGCACGTCCCACCTAGAAGACAGCTCCGACCTGGTCGGCAGCCCCTACGTGCGCAACGCGCCCGTGCCGGGGTTGACCGACGACTCGGTCCCCACCGGGGGCGACGACCCACACAAGGTGGCGATGCTGGGCCTGACGTTCGACGACGTCCTGCTGCTGCCCGCCGCCTCGGACGTGGTGCCCGCCACCGCGGACACCTCCAGCCAGCTCACCAGGAAGATTCGGCTCAAGGTTCCGCTGGTCAGCTCGGCGATGGACACGGTCACCGAGTCGCGGATGGCGATCGCCATGGCCCGCGCCGGCGGCATGGGTGTCCTCCACCGCAACCTGCCGGTGGCCGAACAGGCCGGTCAGGTCGAGATGGTCAAGCGCTCCGAGGCGGGGATGGTCACCGACCCGGTGACCTGCCGCCCCGACAACACGTTGGCCCAGGTCGAGGCGCTGTGCGCCCGGTTCCGGATTTCCGGGCTGCCGGTGGTCGACGAGTCCGGTTCGCTGGTCGGCATCATCACCAACCGCGACCTGCGCTTCGAGGTCGACCAGACCAGGCAGGTCGCCGAGGTGATGACCAAGGCCCCGCTGATCACCGCCCGGGAGGGCGTGTCCGCGGACGCCGCGCTGGGCCTGCTGCGCCGCAACAAGATCGAGAAGCTGCCAATCGTCGACGGGCACGGCCGGCTGACCGGGCTGATCACCGTCAAGGACTTCGTCAAGACCGAGCAACACCCCCTGGCCACCAAGGACAGCGACGGCCGCCTGCTGGTCGGCGCGGCGGTCGGCGTCGGTGGCGACGCCTGGGTGCGGGCGATGATGCTGGTCGACGCCGGGGCCGACGTGCTGATCGTGGACACCGCGCACGCGCACAACCGGCTGGTGCTCGACATGGTCGGCAAGCTCAAGGCCGAAGTCGGCGAGAAGGTTGAGGTGATCGGCGGCAACGTCGCCACCCGATCGGCAGCCGCGGCCCTGGTCGACGCCGGAGCCGACGCCGTCAAGGTCGGGGTGGGCCCGGGTTCGATCTGCACCACCCGGGTGGTGGCCGGCGTCGGCGCCCCTCAGATCACGGCGATTCTGGAAGCCGTCGCGGTGTGCCGCCCGGCCGGTGTGCCGGTGATCGCCGACGGCGGGCTGCAGTATTCCGGCGACATCGCCAAGGCGCTGGCGGCCGGGGCGTCGACGGCCATGCTGGGTTCGCTGCTGGCCGGCACCGCCGAGGCGCCGGGCGAGACGATCTTCGTCAACGGCAAGCAATTCAAGAGCTACCGAGGCATGGGGTCGCTGGGCGCCATGGCCGGCCGCAGCGGGGCTGGGAGTGCTGGCAGGTCCTACTCCAAGGACCGCTACTTCGCCGACGACGCGTTGAGCGAGGACAAGCTGGTGCCCGAGGGCATCGAGGGCCGGGTGCCGTACCGCGGCCCGCTGTCGTCGGTGATCCACCAGCTGGTCGGGGGCCTGCGTGCCGCGATGGGCTACACCGGCTCGCCCAGCATCGAGGTACTGCAGCAGGCGCAGTTCGTCCGCATCACCGCGGCCGGGCTGAAAGAAAGCCATCCGCACGACGTCGCGATGACGGTCGAAGCGCCCAACTACTACGCCCGGTGAACAGCGAACTGGCAATGGTCGAGATCGGCATGGGCAGAGCTGCCCGTCGTACGTATGAGCTCAGTGAAATCAGCATCGTGCCGTCGCGGCGCACCCGCTCGTCGCAGGACGTGTCGACGGCCTGGCAGCTGGACGCCTACCGGTTCGAGATCCCGGTGGTGGCCCACCCGACCGACGCCCTGGTATCGCCGGAGTTCGCGATCGAGCTGGGCCGGCTCGGCGGACTGGGTGTGCTCAACGGCGAGGGCCTGATCGGTCGCCACGCCGATGTCCAGTCCAAGATCGTTCAGCTGCTGGAGGCCGCCGAAAAGGAACCCGAACCGTCGGCGTCGATCCGGCTGCTGCAGGAGCTGCACGCCGCGCCGCTGAACCCCGACCTGCTGGGCGCCGCCGTCGCGCGCATTCGCGAGGCCGGCGTGACCACCGCGGTGCGGGTCAGCCCGCAAAACGCCCAGGCGCTCACCCCGGTGCTGCTGCAGGCCGGCATCGACCTGCTGGTCATCCAGGGCACGATCGTCTCGGCCGAGCGGGTGGCCAGCGACGGCGAACCGCTGAACCTGAAGAGCTTCATCTCCGAGCTCGACGTGCCGGTGGTGGTGGGCGGCGTGCTCGATCACCGCACCGCGCTGCATCTGATGCGCACCGGCGCCGCCGGTGTCATCGTCGGCTACGGCTCCACCCGCGGTGTGACCACCAGCGACGAGGTGCTGGGCATCAGCGTGCCGATGGCCACCGCGATCGCCGACGCCGCCGCCGCGCGCCGCGAATACCTCGACGAGACCGGCGGCCGGTACGTGCACGTGCTGGCCGACGGCGACATCCACACCTCCGGCGAGCTGGCCAAGGCCATCGCCTGCGGCGCGGACGCCGTGGTGCTGGGCACGCCGCTGGCCGGATCCGCCGAGGCGCTGGGCGATGGCTGGTTCTGGCCGACCGCGGCGGCGCACCCGTCGCTGCCGCGCGGTGCCCTGCTGCAAATCGCCGTCGGCGAGCGCCCGCCCCTCGAGCAGGTCCTCAACGGCCCGTCCGACGACCCGTTCGGCAGCATCAACCTCGTCGGGGGTCTGCGGCGATCGATGGCCAAGGCCGGCTACTGCGATCTCAAGGAATTTCAGAAGGTCGGCCTGACCGTCGGGGGCTGAGTTTCTGGACGCTCGACCGTGAAACTAACTTCACGGTCGGCGTCGAACGTGAAACTGACTTCACGCTCGAGCCGGGGAGTTTCGGCCTGACCGTCGGGGGCTGACACTGGCTCGTTACCGGCCGGTAAGTTCATACTGGTGGGGATGAAGCCAGACTATGACGTATTGATCATCGGTTCGGGGTTCGGCGGCAGCGTCAGCGCGCTGCGGCTCACCGAAAAGGGTTACCGCGTAGGCGTATTGGAGGCCGGGCGCCGCTACGCCGACGAGGATTTCGCCAAGACGTCGTGGAATCTGCGCAAGTTTCTGTGGGCCCCGCGGTTGGGCTGCTTCGGCATCCAGCGGATCCACCCCCTGAAGAACGTGCTGATCCTGGCCGGCGCCGGGGTGGGCGGTGGATCGCTCAACTACGCCAACACCCTGTACGTACCGCCGGAGCCGTTCTTCAAAGACCGGCAGTGGTCGCACATCACCGACTGGCGCAGCGAGCTGACGCCGCATTACCAGCAGGCGCAGCGGATGCTGGGCGTGGTCACCAACCCCACGTTCACCGACGCCGACCGCATCGTCAAAGAGGTCGCCGACGACATGGGCTGCGGCGACACCTTCGTGCCGACGCCGGTCGGGGTGTTCTTCGGGCCGGATGGCACCAAGGCGCCGGGCGTCAAGGTGCCCGACCCATTCTTCGGCGGTGCCGGGCCGGAACGCACCGGCTGCCTCGAGTGCGGATCGTGCATGACGGGCTGCCGCTTCGGGGCCAAGAACACCCTGTTGAAGAACTACCTTGGCCTCGCGGAATCCGCGGGCGCACAAGTCATCCCGATGACAACGGTGAAGAGTTTCGAGCAGCGTCCGGACGGAGTGTGGGAGGTTCGCACGGTCCGGACCGGCAGCTGGGTACGCAGGACCAAGCGCACCTACACGGCCGCGAACGTGATCCTGGCGGCGGGCACCTGGGGCACCCAGCACCTGCTGTTCAACATGCGCGACAAGGGCAAGCTACCGCGCCTGTCGAAACAGGTGGGCGTGCTGACCCGCACCAACTCCGAATCGATCGTCGGCGCCGGACGGTTGAAGGTCTCCCCGGATCTGGACCTGACGCACGGCGTGGCGATCACGTCGTCGATCCATCCGACCGCGGACACCCACGTCGAACCGGTGCGCTACGGCAAGGGCTCCAACGCGATGGGCCTGCTGCAGACGCTGATGACCGACGGCCCCGGCCCGGGCGGCACCGACAAGCCGCGGTGGCGCCAGTTGTTCGACAACGCCGGCGAGGATCCGGGCAAGATGTTGCGGCTGCTCAACCCCCGGCAGTGGAGCGAGCGCACGGTGATCGCGCTGGTGATGCAGCACCTGGACAACTCGATCACCACGTTCACCAAGCGCGGCAAGCTCGGCATCCGCTGGTTCACCAGCAAGCAGGGCCACGGCGAGCCCAACCCGACCTGGATCCCGGTCGGCAACGAGGTCACCCGCCGCATCGCCGAGAAGATCGACGGCGTGGCCGGCGGCACCTGGGGCGAGCTGTTCAACATCCCGCTGACCGCGCACTTCCTCGGTGGGGCGGCGATCGGCGACAGCCCCGAGCACGGAGTGATCGACCCCTATCACCGGGTGTACGGCTACCCGACCCTCTACGTGGTGGACGGCGCGGCGATCTCGGCGAACCTGGGCGTCAACCCGTCGCTGTCCATCACCGCGCAGGCCGAGCGGGCCGCATCGCTATGGCCCAACAAGGGCGAGAACGACCAGCGACCGGAGCAGGGCCAGGCGTATAAACGCCTGGCCCCGATCCCCCCAGCGCATCCGCGAGTGCCCCTCTCCGCCCCGGGTGCGCTTCGTTGGTCGCCGATCGATCCCCTCGGCTCGGTCAGCTGACGCAGGTCAACCGGCCGCGCGGCACCTCAAGTGGTGCGCCGTTGAGGATTCGGCTCCGTTCCCCATAGACGTTGACGGGCACATCGCCCATCAGGGTCACGCGATGCATCAGACGGGGCTCGTCGTCGTAGTCGTCGACGGCCCGGTGCTGGGTCGACCGGTTGTCCCAGATGGCGACGTCGCCGTCCGCCCAGTTCCAGTGAATAGTGTTCTCCGGCAACGTGATTCGGCGTTGTAGTAGAACGAACAGCGCATCCGATTCGTGGCGGTCCAGCCCGCTGAAGTTGCGCACGAAGTCGCCGGCGAGCAGGCTGCGTTCACCGGTCTCCGGGTGCACCCGCACCACCGGGTGCTCGGTGCGGAAGTCCGGTTTTTCGAACAGCTGCCGAAACAGGCGCTGGTTGTCGGTCCACATCGCCTGCGCTTCCTCGGCGATGTAGTCGTAGCGGTTGCTGTGCACCGCCCACAGGTTGTCGGCCATCCGCTTGAGCGGTTCGGGCAGGTCGGCATAGGCCGCCACGGTCGAGGCCCACAGCGTCGAACCGCCATAGCTGGGCAGCTTCACCGCACGCAGGATCGAGGCCGCCGGGTAGTTCGCGGCGAAGGTGACGTCGGTGTGCCAGCGGTTGGCCTTGCCGTGTTCGGAGTCGATCGGCGTGATGGTCGGCGCGCCCTCGGTGGCCATCAGCGCGGACGGGTGGCCGATCGGGGTGCCCAGCAAGCTGGCGAAGGCCAGCTGTTCGGCGTCGTCGAGGTGGTGCTGACCGCGGAAGAAGATCACCTTGTGGCTCAGCAGCGCCCAGTGGATCTCGTCGACCGAGGCCTGATCCAGGTTGCCGCTGAGCCGGACGCCATCGATGCGGGCGCCGATCCGGCTGCCGAGCTTGGTGACGGTGACTGAGTTCGTCATTTTTTCGTCTCTTTTCCCGATATGACACTGTAGTCAATCGACTACACGACTACTGTAGACACATGACTACACAATCCGCAAGGGCCCCGCAAAGCGAGATTCCGACCGGGCGCGAAGAGGTGGCGGCGGCGATCCTGGAGGCCGCCACCGGACTGTTCGCCGAGCGTGGGCCCGCCGCGACGTCGATCCGCGACATCGCCGCCCGCGCGAAGGTCAACCACGGACTGGTATTTCGGCACTTCGGCACCAAGGACCAGCTGGTCGGTGCCGTGCTGGACCACCTGGGTACCAGCCTGACCGAGGTATTGAGCGCAGGTGCGCCGGTCGACGAGCGGGATCAGGCGATGGACCTGCAGATGCGGGTGATGGCGCGCACGCTGCTCGACGGGTATCCGGCCGCTCAGCTACAGAAGCGCTTCCCCAACATCACGACCCTGATCGATTGGGTGCGACCGGTGCACGGCGACGACGTCAGCGCGCGGCTGGCGGTCGCCAACGGCCTCGCCCTGCAATTCGGTTGGCGGCTCTTCGCGCCGATCCTGCGTTCGGCCACCGGGCTCGACGAACTTACGGAGGAGGAAATACGCGAGGTCGTGCGCAAGGAAGTAGGCCGGATTCTCAGTCCGGCGACAACTCCGCCCTAGGGTCCTAGCGGTGCGTCTTCTCTTTGGCTAGGGACCGGTGCATGGGCTCGCGCCCCTTGGGCTGAGGCGGTGGCGGCAGCAGCGGCGTGCGCCTGTGCACCGCGATGGTCGTCGGCGCCTCCGTGGTCAGCGTGACGTCCTCGCCCGCATGCCGGATCACCAGCTCGCCGCCCGGCCCGTCGCGCACGGTGTAGGTGACGTCGCGGTGGTTGGCGTCGACCGTCACCCGGAAATCCCGCCAGCGCACCCGGAACCGCAGCCGCGAAATGCCGTCGGGCAGTTGGGGATCCAACGCCAGGATGCCCTCGTCGTCGCGCAGTCCGCCGAAGCCGCCGACGATCGCCGTCCAGGCGCCGGCCAGCGAGGCCATGTGCAAGCCGTCGCGGGTATTGCTGTGCAGGTCGCGCAGGTCGATCAGCGCGGCCTCGTACGCGTAGTCGTGGGCGAGCTCCAGATGCCCGACGTCGGCGCACATCACCGCCTGCGAGCACGCCGACAGCGACGAGTCGCGCACCATGCGGCGCTCGTAGTAGTCGACGTTGCGCGCCTTCTGCTCGGGAGTGAACGCGTGGCTCTGCCACTGCATCGCCAGCACCAGGTCGGCCTGCTTGATCACCTGCGCGGGGTACAGCCGCACATAGGCCTCGTGCAGCAGCAACGGGTATTTGTTGTCCTTCTCGAAATCCCACTCGGCGAACTTCGTGAATCCCTCGCACTGCTGGTGGACGCCGAGTTCCTCGTCGTAGGGGATGTTGACGGCGTCGGCGGCGTCGCGCCAGGCCGCGGTCTCCTCGGACGTGACGCCCATGAGCTCGGCGGCCTCCGGGTGACGGTTGCACGCCTCGGCGGCGGTGTGCAGGTTGTGCGCGGCCATCAGGTTGGTGAACACGTTGTCGCGGACGATCGCCGTGTACTCGTCGGGCCCGGTGATGCCCTCGATGTGCCAGACGCCGTGCCGGTCGTGGTGCCCGAGCGACATCCACAGCCGGGCCGTCTCGACCAGCACCGTGACGCCGCAGTCCCGCTCTAGGTCGTGGTCGCCGGTGACGACGCGGTAGCGCTCGAAGGCCATCGCGATGTCGGCGTTGATGTGGAAGGCCGCGGTGCCGGCCGGCCAGTACGCCGAACACTCCTGCCCGCGGATGGTCCGCCAGGGGAAGCTGGCGCCCTTCAGCCCGAGTTCGGCGGCGCGGTCCTGGGCCAGGTCCAGCGTCGACGCCCGCCACCGCAGCGAGTCGGCGACGGCGTGCGGCAACGTGTAGGTCAGCACCGGCAGGACGTAGCCCTCGGTGTCCCAGAAGGCGTGGCCGTCGTAACCGGTTCCGGTGAGCCCCTTGCTGGGGATCGCGCGGCGCTCGGCGCGGGCGCTGGCCTGCACCAGGTGAAACAGCCCGAACCGCACGGCCTGCTGGGATTCGGAGTCGCCCTCGACCTCGACGTCCGCGTTCTCCCAGAAGTCGTCGAGGTACTCCCGCTGCGCCTTTAGCAGCCCCTCCCACCCGCTGTACCGGGCGCTGTGCATCGCGGCGGCGACCTGGTCGCGCACCGCGGGCCGGGAGCGCTGGCTGGACCAGCCGTACGCGAGGTATTTGACGATGCGCAGCTTCTGGCCCGGCCGCAGCCCGCAGATGACGGTGGTCCGGGCCAGGTCGGGACGCGCGTCGGTGCTGACCTCGACCCGCCCGGGCACCTCGACCTCGTGGTCCATCCCGGCCGCCATCATCAGCGCGCTGGCCCGGGTTCGGTGCATGAGCACCGCGCCACGCTCCTGGGCGTCGTGCTCGACGGCCTCCAGCGGGTTGTCCAGGATGGCCGACACTCGGGGGTCGGCCGAGGTCTGCGGCTGGTCCTCGTTGGTGACCAGTTCCGATTGCACGGTCACCCGCACGAAATCGCCGACCGCCTCGACGATGTACTCGATGGCGGCGACGCTGCGATTGGCCAGCGACACCAGCCGGGTCGAGGTCACCTTGACCTCCTTGCCCGCCGGCGAACTCCACTGCGCGCACCGGGTCAGCGTCCCGGCGCGCAGGTCGAGACAGCGCTCGTGGGAGATCAGGTTGCCGTACCGCACGTCGAACGGCTCGTCCTCCACGAATAGGCGAATGATCTTGCCGTTGGTGACGTCGACGACGGTCTGGCCGGCTTCCGGATATCCGTAGCCCGCCTCGGCGTACGGCAGCGGCCGGATTTCGTAGAAGGAGTTCAGATACGTGCCCGGCAGACCGTGCGGCTCACCCTCGTCGAGGTTGCCGCGCAACCCAATGTGCCCGTTGGACAAGGCAAACAGCGATTCCGACTGCGCGATCAGGTTGAGGTCGAGCCGCGTCTCGCGGACCGCCCACGGCTCGACGGGGAAGGCCTCCTGGGTGATCACGACTTGTCCTCGGTTGAATCCTCTAGCAATTCGGCGAGATCGGTCACCACGACGTCCGCGCCGTTCTTGCGGAGATCTTCGGCCTGGCCCACTCTGTCGACTCCTACCACGAAGCCGAAGTTACCGGCACGACCGGCCGCCACGCCCGATAACGCGTCCTCGAAGACCGCGGCCGCGTCGGGGGCGACGCCGAGCAGCTCCGCCCCGCGCAGGTAGGAGTCGGGTGCCGGCTTGCCCTTGATGTGTTCCTCGCGCAGCGTGACGCCGTCCACGCGCTGCTGGACGAACCGGTCCAGGCCGGTGATCTCGAGCACCTCGCGGGTGTTGGCGCTCGACGACACGACGGCGATGCCGAGCCCGGCCGCCGACACCGCCTCCAGGTAGCGCCGCGACCCGTCGAAGACCTCGACGCCGTCTTTTTCGAGCACTTTTTGGAACATGTCGTTCTTGCGGTTGCCCAGGCCGTAGACGGTGTCCGCGTCGTCCGCGTCGTCGGGGCTGCCGTCGGGCAGTTCGATTCCGCGGCTGTCCAGGAACGAACGGACCCCGTCCTCGCGCTTCTTGCCGTCCACATATTGGCGATAGTCCGACGCCGCGTCGAACGGGACGAACTTGTCTCCGGTGCGCTTGGCCCGTTCGGACAAGAAGGCGTCGAACATGGCCTTCCACGCCTTGGTGTGCACGCTAGCGGTGTCGGTCAGCACGCCGTCGAGGTCGAACAGGCAGGCGTGCACCTTCTCTGGCAGACCCAGCACAGGGATCCTCACTGTCGAAGTAGTCGGGCGCTACCCACTTCACCATGCTTGCCCGTGCCCCGCCAGCGATCACCCAGGATGTTTACTCCGCCCGCGCGACTCCTTGGATGACCCGCAGCCGTCCATCCGAGAGCGCTGCCGTCAGGTTTTCGGCCTTCTGCGCGAAGTCGGCGACGAATGCGTGCAGGCCCAGCGGGCTTGGCGGCTGCGCGAGCATTGCTTGCATGAGCGCGCCCGCCTGGTCGGTGAGGTCGTTCCAGTGCGCGAAGGTGAACCCGGCGGATTCGATGACGGCGCGCAACTGGTCCGGCGTGACCAGATGGCTGCGTGCGGGTCGATCGGCCCACGGCAGGGGATAGTCGAGTTCGCCAGGATCACCAATAGTGATGTCCCACAAGGCAAGTCGTCCATTGGGAACCAGCACCCGGCGGGCTTCGCCGTAGAGGCGGGCTTTGTCCGCGATGTTCATCTGCACGTGCTGGCTGATCACGATGTCGAAGGCGCCGTCGGCGAAGGGGAGCGTGGTGACGTCGCCCTGCTGCACCGTGATCCGGTCGCCGAGCCCGACGAGTGCGTTCAGCCAGCGGTGGGTTTCGCAATATTCGTCGGTGAGGTCCACCGCGGTGACCGGGCTGCCGAAGGTATCGGCGACGTAGCGGGCGGTGCCGCCGATCCCGCTGCCCGCGTCGAGCACCGAACTGTCGCTGGTGAGCCCGGCCAGATCGACCAGTTGGCGGGTGGCGATGCGGCCCATGGTGTGGAAGTCCTCCAGCATGCCCAGGTCGGCCGGCGCCAGGTGCTCGAGATCCTTTCCCGCGCCGATCAGGGCCTGCCCGATGTTGCGCCGCGACAGGCCGGTCGAATACTGGGTTTCGATGGTGTCGTTCATTTCTGCACCCACGCCGTGATCATCGGCGGCATCATGACGACCGCGTCGGCCGCCCGCACCTGGTTGCGCAACAGCGGAACGAAGTTGTCGATGTCGGCGACCTCGTCGATGGCGAAGCCGTGCTGTTGCGCGACGGGGGATACCAGCCGCCACACTTCGGCGGCGTAGGCGAGGACGTCGGTGTCGGCGGCGGTGCCCATCGGGGTGCCCACGGTCAGCCGCGGGGTGCCCAGACCGGCGTCGGCGAAGACGGAGTGCAGGGTGGTGCCGAACCGCGCGCTGAGTCCCAGGGCTTCGAAGGCGCGGGTGATTGCCGCCGCAGTGCGCGCGAAGAGCGGGATCTCCGGGATGCTTTGGGTGGCGGCGATGTCGTTCTCCGAGAACACGATCAGGCCACCGGGGCGCACCCACGAGCTGAGCTGGCGCAACGTGGCGGCCGGGTCGGGCAGGTGCATCAGGATCAACCGGCCGATGACCGCGTCGACCGGCTCGTCCAGCGCGAGGGAGTCGATGGTGGCGTTCACGAAATGCGTTGTTGTAAAGCCTTTTTCGGAAGCGCGGGCGCGGGCCAGGCCGACCATCTCGGGCGCGGCGTCGACTCCCAGCACGGTCCCGGTCGGCCCGACCAGCCGGGCGGCGACGAAGGAGACGTCGCCGGGCCCGGATCCGATGTCGAGGACCCGCATGCCCGGTCGCAGCCCGGCCAGGCGCAGCGCATGCTCGGTGTAGTCGTCGTAGAGCCGTCCCTGCAGCAGGAGGCGCTGTACCTCCGCGTCCTCGTGGCCGAGCAGGTAGGTGCTTTCGGTTGCGGTCATGGGTTGAGCTGCCTTTCCTTGCGAGTGATGTTGGGCGGCAAAGCGTTGGCCTGTTGGGCCCGGGCGGGCAGCAGCCACGCGACGACGACCGCCGAGCCCAGGGCGATGCCCGCGCAGACCAGCGAGCCCGCCTGCAGGCCGTCCAGGAAGGCGCGGTTGACGGCGCCGCGAACCGCGGTCATCCGGTCCGGCGGAAGCTGCGCGATGACGTTGTGCGCCAGGGCGATTGAGCGTCCCATCGCCGAGCGAATATCCGCGGGCAGCACGGACAGGGCGGTGGCCGAGGCGATACCGGCGCTGTACACCGACGCGAAGACGCTGCCCACGATCGCGACGCCGAGGGTGCCGCCGAGTTCGCGGGTGGTGTCGTTGACGGCCGAGCCGACGCCCGCCTTCTCGGCGGGCAACGAACCCATGATCGCCTCGGTGGCCGGCGCGAACGTCAGGCCGAGGCCGCCGCCGAGCAGCAGCATCTGCATGGCGATCTGGTCATACGGCGTCGCCGCGTCGGCGGTGGACGCCCACGCCAGCCCGGCCGCGAACACCGCGAGGCCGCCCGCGACGACGGCGGTGGTGCCGATCCGTTCGACGAGCCGGGGACCCAGGATGCTGGCCAGCGCGATGGAGGCGGCGACCGGCAGCAGTCGGACACCGGCCTGAAATGCGCTGTAGTCCTTGATGAATTGGAAGTACTGGGTAATAACGAAGATGAACCCGAACAACGTCAGAAAGCCGGCGGTGATGGCCAGGCTGCCGCCGGAGAACCGGCGGTTGAGAAATACCGAGACGTCCAGCATGGGGTGGGTGCTGCGGCGCTCCCACGCCGCGAAGCCGGCGAGCAGGGCGGCCGCCAGGGCGAAGCCGGCCGCCGCCCGGACGCTGGCCCAGCCCCACGTCGGCGCCTCGATGACGGTATAGACCAGCGCGGTGACTCCCGCGGCGGACAGGATCAGCCCGGGGACGTCGATGCGCGGCGCCGCGGGGTCGCGCGACGTGGGCACGAACAGGCCGCCGGCGATGGCCAGCACCGCGACCGGGATGTTCACCATGAAAATCGCGCCCCACCAGAAGTGTTCGAGCAACCAGCCACCGCTGATCGGCCCCACCGCCACCCCGATGCCGACCATGGCGGCCCACAGGCCGATCGCCTTGGCGCGCGGGACGGGGTCGGTGAAGATGTTGGTGATCAGCCCCAGCGTGGTCGGGAAGATCACTGCGGCGCCCACGCCCATGGCGGCCCGCGCGGCGATCAGCAGGTCGGCCGAATGTGCTTGCGCCGCAACGCCTGACGTGAGGGCGAACAGTACCAGCCCAAGCGCGAGCGAGCCCCGCCTGCCGTACCGGTCGCTGAGGCTGCCGGCCGACAACAGCAGCCCGGACATCACCAGGGTGTAGGCGTCGACGATCCATTGCAGCTGGGCCGTGTCGGCATGCAGCTCGCGCGACAACGTGGGCAGGGCGACGTTGACGATGGTCGCGTCGACGCTGATGACGAACACGGAAAGGCAGATGACCGCGAGAGCGAAGGTCCGCATGAACATGACAGTAAAGCTGTTAGACAAACAAATCAAGTAATAACTGGAAAAAGATGTCTGCAGTGGTAGGGTGGGTGGGTGCCGACCCGCCGCAACTACAACCAGAACTGCCCGATCGCGCGCGGGCTCGACGTGCTGGGGGAGCGGTGGACCCTGCTGATCCTGCGCGAGCTGGTCGGAGGGGCCCGCCGCTACGGCGACCTGCGCGCTGAACTGCCCGGCATCGCAACAAATCTGCTCGCCGAGCGGCTCAACGAGCTGCAGGATGCCGGGCTGGTCGACCGCACGGACTTGCCCGCGCCGGTCGGACGCACCGTGTACACGCTCAGCGACCTGGGCTGGCGACGGGTGCTGCCCGTCCTGCAGAGCATCGCGTTGTTCGGCGTGGAGCGCATGGACCCGGTCGATGCGGGCCGGGCGACGCCCCTCAACGGGTTCCTCGCCGGCATCCTGTTGGGCTTCGACCGGGTGAGCGCGGCCGGTGTGGAAATCACGTGCCGGGCCGAGATCGACGGCCGCCGTTTCGAATTCGCCGTGACGAAAGGCCGCCTGGCGGCCACCGCCAAGGAGCCCTCGGTGACGATGACGGCCAGCGCTGCGGATCTGGTCACCGCCCGGTTCGGTGCCACCGAGGCCAAGCGCAAGGCGGCCCTGCGGCGTCTTGAATTCACCGGCGACGCGCGTGACGTCGAGGCTGTGCGGACGCTGTTTGCGCTCCACTAGACTCGCTGCCGTGAAAGCACCCTCGCCGCGGCCTGTGTTGGTGGTCGACTTCGGTGCGCAATACGCGCAGCTGATCGCCCGCCGGGTGCGCGAGGCCCGGGTCTTCTCGGAGGTGATCCCGCACACCGCTTCCGTCGACGAGATCAAGGCCCGCCATCCGCTGGCGCTGGTGCTGTCTGGCGGTCCGGCCAGCGTGTACACCGAGGGCGCCCCGCAATTGGATCCGGCGATCTTCGACCTCGACGTGCCGGTGTTCGGCATCTGCTACGGGTTTCAGGCGATGGCGCAGGCGCTGGGCGGGACCGTCGCCCACACCGGCACCAGCGAATACGGCCGCACCGAGATGAAAGTCCTTGGCGGCGAACTGCATTCGGGTCTGCCCGATGTGCAGCCGGTCTGGATGAGCCACGGAGACGCGGTCACCGCGGCACCCGAAGGGTTCGACGTGGTGGCCAGCAGTTCGGGGGCCACCGTCGCCGGCTTCGAAAATCGGGCGCGGCGCCTGGCCGGCGTGCAGTACCACCCCGAGGTGATGCACAGCCCGCACGGGCAGCAGGTGCTCAGCCGGTTCCTGCACGACTTCGCCGGGCTGGGCGCCGAATGGACGGCCGCCAACATTGCCGAGGCGCTGGTCGAGCAGGTGCGCGCCCAGATCGGCGACGGTCACGCGATCTGCGGGCTGTCCGGTGGCGTGGATTCGGCCGTGGCCGCGGCGCTGGTACAGCGCGCCATCGGTGACCGGCTGACGTGTGTCTTCGTCGACCACGGGCTGTTGCGCGCCGGCGAGCGCACACAGGTGCAGCGCGATTTCGTCGCGGCCACCGGCGCCAACCTGGTCACCGTCGACGCGGAGCAGACTTTCCTCGACGCGCTGTCCGGGGTGACCAACCCCGAGGGCAAGCGCAAGATCATCGGACGGCAGTTCATCCGCTCGTTCGAGGGTGCGGTCCGAGACATTGCGGGGGACGGATCTGAGGTCGACTTCCTGGTGCAGGGCACGCTGTATCCCGACGTGGTGGAGTCCGGCGGGGGCAGCGGGACCGCGAACATCAAGAGCCACCACAACGTCGGCGGGCTGCCCGACGACCTGAAATTCAAGCTCGTCGAGCCGCTGCGGCTGCTGTTCAAAGACGAGGTGCGCGCCGTCGGCCGGGAGTTGGGTCTGCCCGAGGAAATCGTTGGGCGCCAACCCTTTCCGGGCCCCGGGCTGGGCATCCGGATCGTCGGCGAGGTCACCGCGAAGCGGCTGGACACGCTGCGGCGAGCCGATTCGATTGCGCGCGAGGAGCTTACGGCCGCGGGCCTGGACAACCAGATCTGGCAGTGCCCGGTGGTGCTGCTGGGCGACGTCCGTTCGGTCGGCGTGCAGGGCGACGGCCGCACCTACGGGCACCCGATCGTGCTGCGGCCGGTGTCCAGCGAGGACGCCATGACCGCCGACTGGACCCGGGTGCCCTACGAGGTGCTGGAGCGCATCTCGACCCGGATCACCAACGAGGTCCGCGAGGTGAACCGCGTGGTGCTCGACATCACCAGCAAGCCGCCTGGCACCATCGAGTGGGAGTAGTTTTCGCCCCGCTGCGGGCCACCAAAAGAGCACCATTGGCCACAACAGCATCGATCGCATAACGCCGCCCCTTCCGTTTCTTGACGGTTGTCGGAGGGTGGGTGTTTACTCGAACATGAATCGAACATATATTCGAAAATGATCGAGTAACCGCTGGTGGGAGGCCTTTATGACGGCGGTTGTCGCCTCCGACCAGGATCGCTCCGAACTCCTCGAATCGCTGCGCCGCAGGATGGCCGAGACGTCCGGGAAGATGGCCGGGAAGGCGTCCGGGGCGATGTCCGGGAACGTCGCCCCCGCCGGGGACCTGCTGCCGGAATCGGAGTCCCAGCTGCCGCTCCCGCACTGGCTGGTGGAGGCCCTGCCGGTGCCGTTGCCGCGCGGGTCGGTGGCGGTGCTCTCGGGCGCCCGGTCGCTGCTGCTGAGCATGGTGGCGGCGGTGACGGCGGCCGGCGGCAACGCGGCGATCGTCGGCCAGCCGGATATCGGGCTGCTGGCCGCCGCGGAGATGGGCGCGGATCTGAGCCGGCTCGCGGTGATACCGGACCCCGGGACCGATCCGGTGGAGGTGGCCGCGGTGCTCGTCGACGGCATGGATTTGGTGGTGCTGGGCCTGGGCGGCCGCCGGGTGCCGCCGACCCGGGCCCGGTCGGTGGTGGCGCGGGCCCGCAACAAGGGGTGCACGTTGCTGGTCACCGACGGCGACTGGGACGCGGTGCCGACTCGGCTGGAGGCCCGAGTCTGCGGCTACGACATCACGACCGGCGGCCGGGGCGCACCGACTCCCGGGTTCGGGCGAATCAGTGGGGTGCGGCTGCGCGTCAGCGGGGTGTGTGCGGGCCGACGGGTGAGCGGCCGGGCGCGCACGGGGTAACTCGGGTGGCGTCTTCCCGTGCCGGCTCCCGGGTGCTGGCGATTTGGTGCATGGACTGGCCGGCGGTCGCGGCGGCGGCGGCCGCGGGCCTGACCGCGACGGCCCCGGTCGCGGTCACGCTGGCCAACCGGGTGATCGCCTGCTCGTCGGCGGCCCGGGCGGTGGGGGTGCGGCGCGGGCTGCGGCGCCGGGAGGCGGCGGCCCGTTGCCCGCAACTGCACGTCGCCACCGCCGACGCCGACCGCGACGCCCGCTTCTTCGAGGGCGTGATCGCGGCGGTCGACGACCTGGTGCCGCGCGCCGAGGTGCTGCGGCCCGGGCTGCTGGTGTTGCCGGTGCGCGGGGCGGCCCGCTATTTCGGGTCCGAGGCCGACGCCGCCGAGCGGCTGACCGACGCGGTGGCCGCGGCCGGTGCCGAGTCTCAGGCCGGGATCGCCGACCAGTTGTCCACCGCGGTCTTCGCCGCGCGTGCGGGCCGCATCGTCGAGCCGGCCGGCGACGCGCGGTTCCTGTCGGTGTTGTCGATCCGGCAGCTCGCCACCGAGCCGAGCCTGTCCGGGCCGGGGCGAGAAGAGCTGGCGGATCTGTTGTGGCGGATGGGGATTCGCACCATCGGCCAGTTCGCCGCCTTGTCGGCGACCGACGTGGCTTCCCGGTTCGGCGCGGACGGGACGACCGCGCACCGGCTGGCCCGGGGCGAGCCCGAGCGGGGGCCGTCCGGGCGGGAGCCGCCTGCCGAACTCGAGGCCGTGCTGGACTGCGATCCGCCGATCGACCGCATCGACGCGGCGGCGTTCGCCGGGCGCTCGCTGGCCGGAAAGCTGCATCAGCTGCTGATGTCCACCGGGGTGGGCTGCACCCGGCTGGCCATCCACGCCGTCACCGCCAACGGCGAAGAGCGCAGCCGGGTGTGGCGGTGTGCCGAGCCGCTGACCGAGGAGGCCACCGCCGACCGGGTGCGCTGGCAACTGGATGGCTGGCTGAGCAACCGGACCATGCGGGATCGGCCCACCGCGCCGGTGACGGTGCTCCGGTTGCAGGCGGTGGAGGTGGTGTCCGCCGAGGCGTTGCAACTGCCGCTCTGGGGCGGGCTGGGGGAGGAGGACAGGCTGCGGGCCCGCCGGGCGCTGGTTCGGGTCCAGGGCCTGCTCGGTCCGGAGGCGGTGCAGGTGCCGGTGCTGTCCGGCGGTCGCGGTCCGGCCGAACGCATCACGCTGATCCCGCTGGGGGACGAGCCGGTGCCGCGGGCCGACCCGGATCTGCCGTGGCCCGGCCGGCTGCCGGATCCGTCGCCCACGGTGCTGCTCGACGATCCGGTGGAATTGCTTGACGGCCAAGGAAATCCGGTGCGGGTGACCAGCCGGGGTATGTTCTCCGCCGACCCGGCCCGCCTGGTCGCCCGCGGCCAAGACGATCCCTTGCGCTGGTGGGCCGGACCATGGCCGGTCGACGAGCGGTGGTGGGACACCGACCTCGGCTTGACTGGCTCGGGAGGCCGAACCGCGCGCGCCCAGGTATTGCTGGAAAGCGAGCGCGCGCTGCTGCTGTGCTACCGCCAGCGGCGGTGGTACCTGGAGGGAAGTTACGAATGATGCAGCGCTTCAACGCCCGGCCAGCCGGCGCGCGAATGGCCCGACCCGTTCGATGAACCGGTCGAAGAACACCGCCGCATCGACGCTGATACCGATGTGCGCATTGGGTTCTCGGCGCCCCGACCAATCGGTGACCGTCATCCCGCGGGTCAGCGTTCCGGTCAGCTCGATCTCGACCGTCGCCGGACGGGTCGCGACGAGTTCGGGATCCAGCGCGACCGCGGCGGCCAACGGGTCGTGCATGTGCGCCAGAAATTCGTGACCGGCGTCGTAGTAGCCCTCCAGGTAGAACCGCGTCGCATCCTCGATGACCCGAATCAGAGGATTGGACGCCGTCGACCGGGTGCCGCGCTCGTCGTGCACGCTCATCAGCGTCGTCGTCGACCCGGCGGCGGCGGCCAGCCTGCCCAGGATCTCCGGCGTCAGCTCGACGGTGCGCGTCAGGTTCAGGCCGCACAGGATCGGCAGATACTGTGGCTCAACGGCTTTCACCGACCACGCCGAGAGCACCTCGTGGGCCGCCTCGGGGTCGACGCTGATGTTCCATTCGGCCACCGCGGTGGTGTTGCCCCGGTGGTCGTACGAGCCGCCCATGATCACCAGCCGGCGCAGCAGCGTCGGCAGCGCGGGTTCGGCGCGCAGCGCCAGCGCCAGGTTGGTCAGCGGGCCCGTCGCCACGCCGATCAGCTCGCCCGGAAAGCGGTGTGCCGCCTGCACCCAGGCCGCGGCCGAGTCGTAGCTAGTGAGCCCCAGGTCGGTCGGCGGCAGCTCGGCGTATCCCATGCCCCGGGGGCCGTGCACCCGCGACGGAGCGCTTAACGGCCCGCTCAGGGTCTCCTCGGGACCCTTCGACACCGGGATGTCGGTGCGGCCACAGAGTTCGAGCAGTCCGAGGTTGTTTTCGCAAACCTGTTGTACGACAACATTTCCCGTGGTGGACGCGATGCCGATCACGTCGGCTTCCGGGCTGGCCAGCAGGTAGATCAACGCCAGCGCATCATCGACGCCGGTGTCGACGTCCAGAAAGATGGGGTGCACCGGTGAATCCTACGTTTACCAGTGCACCCCTGGCACCAGACGGATCGCTTTGCGGACGGGACGCGGGACCCCGATGCCCCGGGTCACCTTGCGGGCCGGGTGCTTCGGCTTACGCCGCGGCGCCGGAGCCGGCACCGGTTCCGTCGGCGAAATCCCGCGAGCAGCAGCCGAATCCGGGTAGCCGAGGTAAACCTGATGCAAGATTCGCCGCGAGGTGGCGGGCACGAAATAGTTGCCGAGTTCGGCGAGCGTGCCCAGCGGCGTGTCGATGCGGGCCGGCTTCTCGACCAGTCCGCGCACCACCATGGCCGCCGCCCGCTCGGGACTGATCGGCGCGACCGGGTTGAGCCGCTGCGACGGCGCGATCATCGGCGTCTTGACCAGGGGCATGTGGATGTTGGTGAACGTGATGTGGTAGCTCAGCGTTTCGGCGGCGACCACGTCGGAAAACGCGTCCAGCGCCGCCTTGGTCGGCAGATACGAGCTGTATTGGGGATTGCGGGCCAGCACCCCGGCGCTGGACACGTTGACCACGTGGCCGAACCGGCGCTCGCGCCAGTGCGGCAGCAGCGCCAGCACCATTCGCACCGCGCCGAAGTAGTTGACCGCCATCACCCGCTCGTAGTCGTGCAGCCGGTCGGTGGAATTGGCCACCGAGCGCCGGATCGACCGCCCGGCGTTGTTCACCAGGTAGTCGACATGCCCGAAGCGGCCGAGGATGTCCTTGATGGTGTGCTCGACGGACACCGAATCGGTGACGTCGCAGGCGAACGCGTACGCCTGGCCGCCGTTCGCGCGGATCTCGGCGACCAGCTCGTCGAGCGCGGAACCGTTGCGGGCCAGCGCGAACACGGTCGCGCCGCGCTCGGCGACGGCGATCGCCGATGCCCGCCCGATGCCGCTGGATGCGCCGGTGATGATGACGTGCCTGCCCCGCAGGGCGCCGGCCGGGTCGTCGCGGCGCGCCCGATTGGGATCGAGATGCTCGGCCCAGTACCGCCACAGCCTGGGCGCGTAACCCGCGAAGTCGGGAACGTCAATCCCGTTGCCTCGCAATGCCTCCCGGGTCTTGTCGCTGACGAATGTGGGCGCCAGGTCCACCAGGTCCAGCACCTCGGCGGGGATCCCCAGCTGGGTGGCCGCCATGTTGCGCAGCACTCTGGCGCGCCCGCTGACCTTGAGCACCGGCGCGGCCATCGAACGGGGCAACGACCCACGCAGCGGGGGCAGTCCGGCTGCCCTGGCCACGCCGCGGTAAATGCCCCGCAGCCCAACGCTTTTCGGGGCGGTCAGGTGGAAGGCCTGGCCATCGCGGCCCTCGGCGTGCATCAGCTCGACGAGCGCATCGACGACGTAGTCGACCGGGACGATGTTGGTGCGACCGGTGTCGGGCAGCAGGATCGGGGTCAGCGACGGCAACACCGACAGCTTGGCCAGCACGCCGAAGAAGTAGTACGGGCCGTCGATCTTGTCCATCTCGCCGGTGCGGGAGTCGCCCACCACCACGGCGGGGCGGTAGACGCGGTAGCGCAGACCCGGTGCCGACCGCACCAACAGCTCGGCCTCGAACTTCGTCTGGTGGTACGGCGTGGGCAGCTGCTGGCCGACGTCGAAGTCGTCCTCGGTGTACTCGCCGGGGAAGTCGCCCGCCACCGCGATCGACGAGACGTGATGCAGCGTGGCGTCCAACCGCTGCGCCAGCGCGATGACGGCGCGGGTGCCCTCGACGTTGGCGGCCCGCTGCTCGGCCTCACCGGCGGTGATGTCGTAGACCGCCGCGCAGTGCACCAGGTGATCGACGTCGCCGAGCTCGGCGAGCGTCTCGTCGGTCAGCTCGAGGTCCGGCAGCTCGCCGACCAGCGGCTTCGCCCGTTCGCCCCATTCGGTGGCCAGGCGTTCGAAGCGCTCCAGCGACTGCCGGCGGACCAAGATCCACACCTGCGCGTCCGGCCGCGATTCCAGCAGGCGGGCGACGACTCGACGACCAATAAACCCGGTACCGCCGGTAACGACATAACGCATTCCGCCATGGTAGATCAGCCGGCGAAGTTACGAACCCCGTCCCACTCCACGACCGTCCAGCCGGTCATCGGGTTCCCGGTGAGCACCACGCGGCCGATATTGGGCAACGGGTGCGTGGTCAGCAGGCTCTCCTTGGCGTTCTTCGCGTTCAGCATCGTCCAGTACTCGATCGCGAATTTGTGCGAGAACACCACCGGGTTCGACTGGCCGCTGTCGTAGATCTTCTGGACGGCCTTGGTGAAGCGGTCGTTGAACTCCTTGCCGGTGACCGATCCGGGGATGCTGTCCTGCAGGTCGCCATGGATCCAGTCGGCCGGCGCCACCAGGTAGGTCGACGGCTCCAGCGACACCGGCTTGCCCTCGTACCAGCCCGCGTCGATCTCCTGGATGCCCTGCAGCACCTCAGCGTGCTTGCCCATCTCGCCGGCCAGCGGCGCGGCGGTCTGCTGGCTGCGCACCATCGTGGAGGCGTAGATGCCGTCGAACTTGTTGTGGCCGGCGGAGTGCGCGACTTCTTCGGCCTGCCCCTTGCCCTGCTGGCTCAGGCTGGGGCCGGGCACCGAGGTGTCAATGACCCCGGCCGCGTTCGCCTCGGACTCCGCGTGCCGGATGAACGTCAACGTGATGCTGCGCGCCTGCGGGGATCCGCCACAGGCACCTAGAACCATCACCGCGGCCAGGACCGCCGCCGCCTTTGAGACCTTGCCGCCCCCGCTGACCTTGCGCATGTCGATAGCCTGCCCTGCCGACGCCCCCTGGGGAAGGGCTTGCGATGGTTGGGGGGACAAAAAGGCTAAATCTCGCAATCGAGAGGAGACTCGGATGGCGATCGACCCGAGCACAGTCGGCGCGGTGACCGAACCCATGGACTTCGAATGGACCGACCGGGACACGCTGCTGTACGCCCTCGGCGTCGGCGCCGGCCTCGAGGACCTGTCCTTCACCACCGAAAACAGCCACGAGATCACCCAGCAGGTGTTGCCCACCTACGCCGTGATCTGCTCACCCGCGTTCGGTGCGGCGGGCAAGATCGGAGAGTTCAACTGGGCCATGCTTTTGCACGGATCGCAGGGTGTCCGGCTGCACGCGCCGCTGCCGGCGTCCGGGAAGCTGTCGGTGGTCTCCGAGGTCACCGACATCCAGGACAAGGGCGAGGGCAAGAACGCGGTCGTGATGCTGCGCGGCCGCGGCACCGATCCGGACACCGGCAAGCTGATCGCCGAAACGTCGACCACCTTCGTCGTGCGGGGTGCCGGTGGATTCGGCGGGCAGCCGGGTCAGCGCCCCATCGCGCCGGAGTTTCCCGATCGCGAGCCCGACATCAAAGTCGCGCTGCCCACCCGCGAGGACCAGGCGCTGATCTATCGGCTCTCCGGTGACCGCAACCCGCTGCACAGCGACCCGTGGTTCGCCCGCGAGCTGGCCGGATTCCCCAAGCCGATCCTGCACGGCCTGTGCAGCTACGGCGTGGCGGGTCGCGCGCTGGTCGCCGAGCTCGGCAAGGGCGTGGCGGCCAATGTCACGTCGATCGCGGCCCGGTTCAGCTCGCCGGTGTTTCCCGGCGAGACGCTGACCACGTTGATCTGGCAGACCGGGCCGGGCAAGGCGGTGTTCCGGACGCAGGCTTCCGGCGCCGAAGGCGCGGAGGCCGGTCGGGTTGTGCTGGACGACGGCGAGGTGGAGTACGTCGAGGGCTAGGCGCTGCGGCGGTTCCGGTAGTAGCGGACATAGGCGATCGCCGGCACGACGATGAACGTGACCACGATCAGGACGATCGAGAAGTAGTTCGCGCGTCCCTGCGCGGTGAGGAAGATGGTCCGGTAGTCGAAGAAGACGGCCAGCGCCACCGAGATCGCCATCGCGGCTATCGGTAGCGCCTTGTCGGTGAACGCGTTTCGCTTTGCCGCCGCACGGTCCCCGGTTGCGTTGCGCGCCAGCGCGATCAGCGCGATCGGCACGATGATGAACTGGATGAAGCGGGCGATCACCGCGAGGCCGGTCAGGTTCACGGCGTCGAAGCGCAGCGCCAGCGGGAACGCCAGCGCCAACGCCGCGGTGACGCCGAAGGCAAGCATCGGCACGCCGAACCGGTTCTGGTCGGACAACCGCGCCGGCAGGATTCCGTTGTCCGACAAGGCAGTCCACAGTCGCGGGGCGCCGAACGACCCGGCCACGTTGATGCCGAACATCGAAACCAGCGCTCCGACAATGATGATCGAGCGGAACACGTCGTTGTGAATCGAGGCCGCCAGCGTCACCGGCTGATCGGATCCGACGACAGTGTTCGAACCGAGGAGCATCGCGACCACGACGGCGAGCACGTAGATGGCGCCGACGCCGAGGATCGCCAACGGTATCGCCTTGGGCAGGGTTCGGTCGGGCTCGTGCATCTCCTCGGCGGCGTTGGCGATCGATTCGAAGCCGGTGAAGGCGTACAAAGCGGCCATGGTCGCGAGCAGCAGGCCCGCCGCGGCGCCGTGTCCCACTTCGATGGCGCCGAACAACGCGAACGGCGGCGGGTGGTAGCCGCCTGCCGAACCCGACGTCGCGTAGTTGTTCAGGTGCTGCGTGGTGACGATCCAGAGCCCGCCCGCGATGAACACCGCGAGCGCGAAAACCTTGCCCACCGTTGAGATTCCGTTCGCCCACGCGATCACCCGGTTGCCGAACAGGTTGATGATCAGCAGCACCGCGATGAAGACGACTAATGTCAGCGTCTTCACGCTGAACAGTCCGGTGTCATTGGCCCACGGCTTGTCGGGGAACAACACCTTCAGCAGAGTCGAGACGAACAGGGACGCCAGCACGCCCCACGCGATGGACGCGGTGATCGCATGCGTGACACCGACATAGATGCCGACGCGCTGGCCGAACGCGGCGTTGGTGTAGGCGTAGCAGGCGCCGTTGGTCTTCACGTATTTGGCCGCCATGGCGAAGACGTACGCCATGATGCCCGCGAAGAGTCCGGCCAGCAGGTAGGCGAGCGGTGCGACGGGACCGGCGAGCTTGATCACGGTGCCGGGGGTCAAAAAGATGCCCGCTCCGATGATCCCGTTGACCCCCAGCATGACGACGCTGCGGAAGCCAAGCAGCGGTTTCAGCGCTGTAATTGGCGCGCCAACCGGTCGGTGAATTCGGCGGCGCGCGCCGGGCTTTCCAGCGCGAACCGCGCGGCGGTGGCCCGGTCGCCATCATCGTTGTGCCGCACCAGAATTGGCACGCCGTCATCGCGTACCGCGTCGAAGGCGTCTTCGTCGGTGATGTCGTCGCCGAGGTAGACCGGGGTCAGCGAACCCGATCCGGCGCGGTGCAGGTGGTCGATTACCCAGCGCAGCGTCTTGCCTTTGTCCCAGTCGAGATCGGGTCGCAGCTCGATGACCTCGCGCCCGGTTGTCACCCGCAGCGCGTCGCGCTGTCCCGCGGTGCGCACGGCCGCGGCGACCTCGCCGACGCGATCGCGCGCGGCGTTGCGGTAGTGCACGGCGACGCCAAAACGCTTGTGCTCCACCACCACACCGGGAATCGGCCCGAGTTGCCCGCGCAGTTGGTCGGCGGCTTGTTCGAGCACGGGTATGGCCGCAGCCGCGGCGTCGTTCTGGTGGTGCGTCCCGTCGGGCGCGGTCAGCTCGAAGCCGTGGCTGCCCGCATACCAGATGCCGGGCAGGCCGATCCGCGTGCGCACGTCGGCGAGGTCGCGGCCGGACAGCACCGCGACCGGACACCGCGCGGCCAATTGCTGCAGCGCCTCGGCGGCGCCGTCGACCAGGCGTGCCGCGTCCGGGTCGTCCACGATGTCGGACAGGGTTCCGTCGAAGTCGAAGAAGACGGCGGGCGCCTCGACGCTCAGGCCGTTGCCCAACTCCCGCAGGGCATCGGGCAGTTGCGACATCCGCCGATCGCCGGTTCGCACGCCGACCTCGCCCAGGTCGGCGACCACCGCGTCCGCGCCGCGCAGGGTGGCGGGGTCCCCGACGCCGATCACCAACGCGAAGCCTCCGTCGCGGGCGGCGGCGACAGCCGCCGCATCGGCGGTGACGACCACGCTGCGGCCGGTCCGTTTGCCCAGCCGTTCGACCGCGTCGTGCAGGTCGGCGGCGTTGGGCGCCAAGGTTGCGGTGCCGACACCGATCTCGCGCAATTGCCGGACCAACGGCCCCGCGGAATCGCCTACGTTGTCCCCGAGCAGCACCGCGTCATGGCGTCGTGGGTCGATAGTCGGCGGCTCCAAGTTGGGCACGTCCCAGCTTCTCACGGCCGGTGCCGGCCTCGCGGCTCGGGCGCTCGGGCCCCCGAGCCGTGAACAGCAGCACGGAGTCGTGGCTGAGCGCCACCAACCGGGCCATCTCTTGTTCGATGCCCTCGGCGAGCAGCGCCAGTTCGGGCCCGGCGTCGTAGTCGGCGGTCATCCCGAAAATCAGCTCGTCGCCGTAGCTGAGCACCGCAACCCCGCGGGACAGTTGCGAAGCCGTGGGCGGGATGGGCAGCAGGCGCCGCACCGTATTGCCCATCAACCCCAGCTGCTGACGCGGGCCCGGCACGCTGGTGGCCAGGGTGACGATGCCGGGCTGCGGAAGCCTGCTCATGATGAGCTGAACCGCCTTGGCGCACAACGCCACTGGCGGGAGATTGGTGGCCAGGTCCAAAATGGCCGCCGCGTGGCTCTGGTTGTCCTGCCGCGGCCGATTCAATTTGCTGTGCACGGTACGCAGGCGCTGAACCGGATCGTCATGTTCCACAGGCAGATACGGCAGCATGACCGAAATTCGATCGGAGGCCTTCTGCAGAATGCGCAGCGAGCCCGCGTGGGGCTGCTCGCCGCGCTGCAGCAACACGTTGCGGAAGCCCTCGGTGATCGCGGCGACCGCGACGTCGTTGGGGGACACCTCGAACTTGGCGCACACGTCCTCGACGGCGGCCCGAGAAATACGCACCGTCTTGTAGCGCCGCATGGTGGCCGAGGTCGATGGGGTGCGTGCCGCGGGCCACACCGCCGCCGTCACGGTGTTGGTGAGGGTGCCCGCAACGGCCGCGGCGCGGCCCAGTGCGTCGGTCCAGCTCCGCGGGGCACGCGCCGGTGCGGCGCCCTTAGTGGCGGCGTGAGTGGCGAACGTCTCGCCGTCGGCGTCGTCGCAGAGCCGGGTGAGCAGGTGGGCCGCCGACGTGCCGTCGGCGAGGTGGTGGTGGATCTTCATCAAGATCGCCCACTGCTTGCCCTTGAGGCCCTCGATGACCCAGCACTCCCACAGTGGGCGGGTCATGTCCAGGGGCCGCTCCAGGGCGTAGGCGATGGCCCGGGACAGCTCGGCCTCGTCGCCGGGGCGCAGGGCCGCGGTCCGGTGTACGTGGTGGGCGACGTCGAACTTGGGGTTGTCGATCCATTGCCGGTCGCCGTGCAGCGCGTTGGTCCGCAGCACCTGGGTGCATCGCGGTATCGACCGGATACGTTCCGCCAGAAGCGTTTTCAACTGATCGAAATCGGGGACGGCGCCGTCGATGATGGCGACCGTGCCGATCGCCATGCCCGCCTGCCGATCAGCGTCCGCGGTGCGGAATCCCGTGTCCCGCGACGCGTTCAGTTGTGCCATTCGATGTCCCCACCCCGTTGTTGCCCTGAGCCAGTATCCGTGGCGTCCCCCGCGCGCGGTAGACCCAGTGCGTTAAGAACCTGTTTAGAGCTTAAGCGCCCCTCTTACAACCGCTGAAACATCCCGGCACCTAATCGAACATACTTTCGATAGACTGGTTGCGTGGGTTTCAGCAATGAGCCGCGGAGCTGGGCGGAAATGGAGCGGCTGCTCGACAGCAAGCCGCGGCACGCCGGCGCGCCGCCTCCGGCCGAACTCCCGCTCGAGGCCCCGTGGTCGCGCAAGCGCGGATCCTACGAGCCACCGAATCAGCAGCGTGCCCGCTCGCCGGTCGCGTATGCCGAGCTGCACGCGCATTCGGCGTACAGCTTTCTCGACGGGGCCAGCACGCCGGAGGAGCTGGTCGAGGAGGCGGCCCGGCTGGACCTGCGCGCCCTGGCACTGACCGATCACAACGGCCTGTACGGGGCGGTGCGGTTCGCCGAGGCGGCCGCCGAACTCGACGTGCGTACCGTGTTCGGCGCCGAGCTGTCGCTGGGCTCGCAGGCCCGCACCGAGGCGCCGGATCCGCCCGGGCCGCACCTGCTGGTGCTGGCCCGCGGCCCGGAGGGGTATCGGCGGCTGTCGCGGCAGCTGGCCGCGGGGCATCTGGCCGGCGGCGAAAAGGGCAAGCCGCGCTTCGACTTCGACGCGCTGACCGAGGCCGCGGGCGGACACTGGCATATCCTGACCGGGTGCCGCAAAGGCCATGTGCGTCAAGCGTTTTCCGACGGCGGTCCGGAGGCGGCGCAGTGGGCGCTGGCCGATCTCGTGGACCGGTTCGGTGCGCACCGGGTCAGCATCGAGCTGACCCAGCACGGTCATCCGCTCGACGACGACCGCAACGCCGCGCTGGCCGCGCTGGCGCCGCGCTTCGGGGTCGGCGTCGTCGCCACCACCGGGGCGCATTTCGCGGGGCCGTCGCGGCGCAGGCTGGCCATGGCGATGGGCGCGATCCGGGCCCGGCAGTCGCTGGATTCGGCCGCCGGGTGGTTGGACCCGCTGGGCGGCTCGCATCTGCGGTCCGGCGAGGAGATGGCCCGGCTGTTCGCGCAGCGGCCGCAGGCGGTGACCGCCGCCGCCGAGCTCGGTGAGCAGTGCGCGTTCGGGCTGGCGCTCATCGCGCCGCAGCTGCCGCCGTTCGACGTGCCCGACGGGCACACCGAGGACAGCTGGCTGCGGCGGCTGGCGATGGCGGGCGCGCGGGACCGCTACGGGCTCCCCGAGGGCGCGCCGCGTGCCTACGCCCAGATCGAGCGCGAGCTGAAAGTCATTGAGCAGCTGACGTTTCCGGGCTATTTCCTGGTGGTCCACGACATCGCCCGGTTCTGCCGAGACAACAACATCCTGTGCCAGGGCAGGGGATCGGCGGCCAACTCCGCGGTCTGCTACGCCCTGGGCGTCACCGCCGTCGATCCGGTGGCCAACGAGCTGCTGTTCGAGCGCTTCCTGTCGCCGGCCCGCGACGGGCCGCCCGACATCGACATGGACATCGAGTCCGACCAGCGCGAGAAGGTCATCCAGTACGTCTACGACAAGTACGGCCGCGACTACGCCGCCCAGGTCGCCAACGTCATCACCTACCGGGGCAAGATCGCCGTGCGCGACATGGCCCGCGCCCTGGGCTTCTCGCAGGGGCAGCAGGACGCGTGGAGCAAGCAGATCAGCCACTGGAACGGCCTGGCCGACTCGCCCGACGCAGAGGGTATCCCCGAGCCGGTGGTCGACCTGGCGAACCAGATCCGGAACCTGCCGCGGCACATGGGCATTCATTCCGGTGGCATGGTGATCTGCGACCGTCCGATCGCCGACGTGTGCCCGGTGGAATGGGCGCGGATGGCGAATCGGAGCGTCCTGCAATGGGACAAGGACGACTGTGCGGCAATCGGTTTGGTGAAGTTCGACCTGCTCGGTCTTGGCATGCTCTCGGCGCTGCACTACGCGATCGACCTGCTGGCCGAGCACAAGGGCATCGAGGTGGACCTGGCCCGCCTCGACCTCTCCGAACCCGCGGTCTACGAGATGCTGCAGCGCGCCGATTCCGTCGGCGTGTTCCAGGTGGAGTCGCGCGCGCAGATGGCCACGCTGCCCCGGCTGAAGCCGCGGATCTTCTACGACCTGGTGGTGGAAGTCGCGCTGATCCGGCCCGGGCCGATCCAGGGCGGCTCGGTGCACCCCTACATCCGGCGGCGCAACGGCCTGGACCCGGTGGTCTACGACCACCCCTCCATGGAGTCCGCCCTACGAAAGACGTTGGGGGTGCCGCTCTTTCAGGAACAGTTGATGCAGCTGGCGGTGGACTGCGCCGGCTTCTCGGCCGCCGAGGCCGACCAGCTGCGCCGCGCGATGGGGTCCAAGCGCTCCACCGAACGGATGCGCCGGCTGCGCGGCCGGTTCTACGACGGCATGCGCGCCCTGCACGGCGCCACCGACGAGGTGATCGACCGGACCTACGAAAAGCTGGAGGCCTTCGCCAATTTCGGCTTCCCGGAAAGCCACGCGCTGAGTTTCGCGTCGCTGGTGTTCTACTCGTCGTGGTTCAAGCTGCACCACCCGGCGGCGTTCTGCGCGGCGCTGCTGCGCGCCCAGCCGATGGGCTTCTATTCGCCGCAGTCGTTGGTGGCCGACGCCCGCAGGCACGGCGTGGCGGTGCACGGCCCGGACGTCAACGCCAGCCTGGCGCACGCCACCTTGGAAGATGCGGGAAACGCCGTCCGCCTCGGCCTGGGGGCGGTCCGTCATATCGGCGACGACCTGGCCGAGCAACTGGTCGAGGAGCGAAAGGCCAACGGCCCGTTCGCCTCCCTGCTCGACCTGACGGCCCGGCTGCAGCTCTCGGTGCCGCAGACCGAGGCGCTGGCGACGGCGGGCGCGCTGGGCTGCTTTTCCATGTCGCGGCGCGAGGCGCTGTGGACGGCCGGGGCCGCGGCCACCCAACGGCCTGACCGGCTGCCCGGGGTGGGGTCGTCGTCGCACATCCCGGTGCTGCCGGGGATGAGCGAGCTGGAGCTGGCCGCCGCCGACGTGTGGGCCACCGGCGTCTCCCCGGACAGCTACCCGACCCAGTTCCTGCGGGCCGACCTGGACGCGCTGGGCGTGGTGCCCGCCGGCGAGCTGCTGAGCGTGCCCGACGGGGACCGGGTGCTGATCGCCGGCGCGGTGACCCATCGACAGCGGCCCGGCACGGCGCAGGGGGTGACGTTCATCAACCTCGAGGACGAGACCGGGATGGTCAACGTGCTCTGCACGCCGGGGGTGTGGGCGCGGCACCGCAAGCTGGCAAACTCGGCGCCCGCCTTGCTGATCCGCGGTCAGCTGCAAAACGCCAGCGGCGCGGTCACCGTCGTCGCCGAGCGGTTGGGCCGCATCTCCCTGTCCGTCGGTTCGAGGTCCCGCGACTTCCGCTAGAAGCGACCGCCCGCGTGGAATCGGCTGCAGCGATTCGGCGTTGATCTTGAAATGAGGTTCAAGGCTGCGTGTCATGGTGCCGCCGTAGTGAGTTGTGCTGCGGCGCTTGTTTTTTCTGCCCCGGTTGCCGGCGCCGACCCGCCCGGCCCGGCGGACCCGCATCAGCCGGACATGACGAAGGGCTTCTGCCCGGGTGGCCGGTGGGGGTGGGGCCACTTGGCCGTGTGCGACGGCGACAAGTATGCGGACGGGTCGTTTTGGCACCAGTGGATGAAAACTTGGTTAACGGGCCCCCAGTTCTATTACGACTGCGTCGGAGGCGACGAACCGCTGCCGGGCCCGCCTCCGCCCGGCGGCTGCGACGGGGCGATTCCGCCCGACGCGCCCGGCGCCCCGCCTCCGCCCCCTGGAACGTAGCCTCCAAACATGACCCTCAACTTGTCCGTCGACGAATTGCTCACCACCACCCGCTCGGTCCGCAAGCGCCTCGACTTCGACAAGCCGGTGTCGCGCGACGTGCTGATGGAATGCCTCGAGCTGGCGCTGCAGGCGCCCACAGGTTCCAATGCGCAGGGCTGGCAGTGGGTGTTCGTCGAAGACGCCGACAAGAAGAAGGCGATCGCCGACATCTACCTGTCGCACGCCCGGCCCTACCTCAGCGCGCCCAAGCCCGACTACGCCGACACCCGCGGCGAGCGGATGGGCAAGGTCGTCGACTCGGCGATGTACCTTGCCGAGCACATCCACGAGGCGCCGGTGCTGATGATCCCGTGCCTGGCAGGTCGTGAAACCAAGTCGCCGATAGGGGGCGTCTCGTTCTGGGCGTCGCTGTTTCCCGCCGTGTGGAGCTTCTGCCTGGCGCTGCGCTCGCGCGGGCTGGGCTCCTGCTGGACGACGCTGCACCTGCTGGGCGAGGGCGAGCGCAAGGTCGCCGAAATCGTCGGCATTCCCTACGAGAAGTTCAGCCAGGGCGGCCTTTTCCCGATCGCGTACACCAAAGGCACCGACTTCAAGCCGGCCAAGCGGCTGCCCGCCGAGCAGCTGACGCACTGGAACAGCTGGTAACTCAGGTCTGCAGGGGCCAGACCTCGACGACTCCATAGGCGAGGGCACACGGGGTCTGGCTCACCCGCTCGATCGCCGCGTCCAGGTCTTCGGCTTCGATCACCGCGAACCCCGCAATTGGCAGCGTCGACCGCAAAAACGCGCCCGGCTGGACCGACACCCCGGCGTCATCCGGATTGCGTACCTGGACTGGGCTTCCGGCGCGGCCGACCAGCGCGCCGGACGCGGCGAGTTCGTCGTCGCGGGCGTGCGCTGTCCGTCGGCGGGCATCGTCCAATCGGTGGTATCCGGTCTCGTCGCCGTAACCAATCGTGATGAAAGTAGGCATGTCAGTGCAGACTTGCGCCAGGCCAGGAACTCATCACTAGATCGCGCCCGGGTAGCCCTGCTGGCGCCAGGCCTCGTAGACGGCGATGGCCGCCGCGTTCGACAGGTTCAGCGAGCGCCGGCCCGCCAGCATCGGGATGCGCACCTGCCGCGTGATGTTGGCGTCGGCCAGCGTCGCCGCGTCCAGCCCGTCGGGTTCGGGCCCGAACATCAGCACGTCGCCCGGCTCGAAGTCGACGTCGGCGAAAAACGTCGACGCGTGCGCGGTGAACGCGAACACCCGCGCCGGCAGCACCGCGTCCCAGGCCGCCCGAAGCGACGGGTGGACGGTGACCGATGCCAGGTCGTGGTAGTCCAGCCCGGCGCGGCGCAGCTTCGGCTCGGACAGGTCGAAGCCCAAAGGCTCAACGAGATGCAATTCCGCGCCGGTGGCCGCGGCGGTCCGGATCGCGTTGCCCGTATTGGGCGGGATCCGCGGCGACACGAACATCAGCTTGAACACAACACCGATAATGGTCGCATGGTCGAGCCGAGCATCTGGATGCAAAAGGTCGCTGCCGATCCCGGGCATTCGCAGTGGTACATCGAGCGCTTCCGCGCGATGGCCCGCGCCGGCGACGACCTGGCCGGCGAGGCGCGCTTCGTCGACGCGATGGTGCCCCGCGGCGCGCGCATCCTGGACGCCGGCTGCGGCCCCGGCCGGCTGGGCGGCTACCTGGCGCAGGCCGGTCACGACGTGGTCGGCGTCGACGTCGACCCCGCGCTGATCGAGGCGGCTGAGCAGGACTATCCCGGACCGCGCTGGGTCGTCGGCGACCTGGCCGAGCTCGACCTGCCCGCGCGCGGCATCGCCGAACCCTTCGACGTGATCGTGTCCGCGGGCAACGTCATGGCGTTCCTCGCCCCGAGCACCCGGGTCCAGGTGCTGACCCGGCTGCGCGCCCACGTCGCCGACGACGGCCGCGCAGCGATCGGCTTCGGCGCCGGCCGCGAGTACGAGTTCGCCGACTTCCTCAACGACGCGGCGCGGGCCGGATTCGCGCCCGACCTGCTGCTGTCCACCTGGGATCTGCGGCCGTTCACCGACGACTCCGAATTCCTCGTCGCGATCCTGCGGCCGGCGTAGAACTTTCGCGTCCGTCAGCGCTGCGCGCTCAGGGAACGCTTCTGGTGACCTGGGCCGTGGGCTGTCATACTCGTCGAATTGCCAGGCGATTACCGCTCGCGCCCCTTTGCGCGTCGCGGGGGGAATAGTGCAGGAAGTCTCATGAGCGTCTTGTTTTCTTCGGTGTCGATTTCGGGCGCGATCAGATGACCATGTTCACCCGCCCGACCGAGCCGGACGAGGCGGCTGCCGCTCCCGAATCCTCCCCGCAGCGCCCGCGGGCGTGGTCGCTGGGCAACTGGCCGGTGCGGTGGAAGGTCCTGGCGATCGTCCTGGTTCCGCTGATCCTGGCGACGATCTTCGGCGGGCTGCGCGTCAACGCCGCGATGGCCAACTCCAGCGGCCTGCGCCTGGCCGCCGCCCGGGCCGACCTGTTGCCGGCCCTCACCAAATACATGTCGGCACTGGACGTCGCGCTGCTGGCGAACTCCACCGGCCGCGACGTCCAGGGGGCGAAGCAGAACTACGAGGCCCGCAAGGGTGAGCTGCAGACGCGGCTGGCCGACACCGACGTGATCCCCGACGTTCGGTCCGGCGTCGAAACGCTGCTCAGCGGCGGCCAATTCGTGGTGGCCAAGGCGTCCGACAACAGCATGGGGCTGCGGGAACGGGTGACGACGTACGCGCCGCTGCTGTTGACCGCCGAGGACGTCATCAACGCGTCGGTGCGCGTCGACGACGAGAAGATCCGCGCGCAGGCGCAGGGGCTGAGCCGAGCGGTCGGGGCGCGCGGTCAGATGACGATGCAGGAAATCCTGATCACCCGCGGCGCCGAGCTGCCCGAGCCGCAGCTGCGCACCTCGATGATCACCCTGGCCGGCACCGAACCCTCGACGCTGTTCGGGATGAGCGAAGTCCTGGGTGTCGGCTCGCCCGACGCCAAGACGCTGCAGCAGCAGATGGTGACCCGGATGGCGATCATGTCGGATCCGGCCAGCTTGCTCGTCGACAACCCCGACCTGCTGCGCTCGATACGGACCACCGATGGGATCGCCGAACAGGTCATCAACGGCGCCACCGCGTCGGTGACGAAGGCCGTGCATGCCCAGGCCTCCGAGCGACGCGACGCCGCGATCATGGACGCCGTCGTGGTGCTGGCCGTCATCGTGATCGCGTTGTTCGTCGTCCTGCTGGTGGCGCGCGCGCTGGTGGTGCCGCTGCGGGTGTTGCGCGACGGCGCGCTCAGGGTCGCCCACACCGACCTCGAGGAGGAAGTCGCCCGGGTGAAAGCCGGTGAGGCCGAACCGATTCCGGTGCCGCTGCCGGTGTACACGACCGAGGAGATCGGTCAGGTCGCCCACGCGGTCGACGAGCTGCACAGCCAGGCGCTGCTGCTGGCCGGCGACGAGGCCCGGCTGCGCCTGCTGGTCAACGACATGTTCGAGACCATGTCGCGCCGCAGCCGTTCGCTGGTCGATCAACAGCTGCAGCTCATCGACGGGCTGGAGCGCAACGAGGAGGACCCCGAGCGGCTCGACAGCCTCTTCCGGCTGGATCACCTGGCCGCGCGGCTGCGCCGCAACAGCGCCAACCTGCTGGTCCTGGCCGGCGCGCAGCTCGCCCGCGACCAGCGCGAGCCGGTGGGCCTGTCCACGGTGATCAACGCCGCGGTCTCCGAGGTCGAGGATTACCGCCGCGTCGTGATCGGCGACCTACCCGACTGCATGCTGGTCGGCGCGGCGGCCGGCGGCGCCATCCACCTGTTCGCCGAGCTGATCGACAACGCCCTGCGCTACTCGCCGCCGACCACCCCGGTCCGGATCTCGGGACGGCGCGGCGGCCGGGATCCCCAAGGCGGCGTGTTGCTGCGGATCGCCGACTCCGGGCTGGGCATGAACGACGCCGATCGGCGCATCGCCAACAAGCGGCTGCAGGACGGCGGCGACGTCAACCCCGACAACGCCCGGCACATGGGTCTTTTCGTGGTCGGCCGGATCGCCGCCCGGCACGGCGTCCGGGTGGGGCTGCGCGGTCCCGCGCCCGACGAGGCGAGCACCGGGACGACCGCCGAGATCTACCTGCCGACCGCCGTGCTCGACGCCGCGCACGAGGCGCTGACCGCGCGGCCACCGCGGCGGATCGGGGCGGTGTCGTCGCCGAGCGCGAAACTGGCCAGCACGATCCCGGCGCGCGCGGCCGCCGCGCCGCCCGTCGAACGGCGCCCGGCGGTGCCGCAGCCGGCGAACCGCAACGGGTCCTCGGAGCCGCCGCCACCGATCACCCTGCTGCCGCGCCGCAACCCCGGCTCCAGCGGGATCACCGGCGTCCCGGAGTCGCCGGCACCGCCGCCGGCGCCGCAGCCGCACCGGCACCGGCGCGAGCTGGCCACCCCGTGGTGGGAGAGCCAGAACAAGCCCGCCCCGAAACCGGCTGCGCAACAACCACAATCGCCGGCTCCCGCGGTGTCGGACACCTCGGCCTTCTTTGCCGCCAAGCCCGCCAACCCCATCAAGCCCGGCGCGTCCGGCAAAAACCCGGCCGACGACGACGTCATCTACCGGCGGATGCTGTCGGAGATGCTGGGCGATCCGCACGACCTGGTGAACAGCCCCGACCTGGATTGGCAGTCGGTGTGGGACCGCGGCTGGTCGCTGGCGGCCGAGGCCGAGGACAAGCCCGTCGACGCGCACACCGCCGACTACGGTTTGCCGGTGCGCAACCCCGGGGCCCGGCTGGTGCCCGGGGCGGCGAACGGCGGCGATTCGCCCGAGCGGGACCACCCTGATGAGGACGACGAGCGGCCCCTCGTAGCATCGAATGGCCGGCGGCCGCAGCATGCGGCCTCGGTGCGCGACCCGGAAGCGGTTCGCGCCTCCTTCAGTAACCATTTCGGCGGCGTGCGCAGCGGACGCTCGCAGGCCCGCCACACCAGGCAAGGACCCGATCAGGAATGACGTCACCCGGCAGCGCTCTGGACTGGCTGGTGACGAAGTTCGCCCGCGAAGTCCCCGGCGTCGCCCACGCGTTGCTGGTGTCGGTCGACGGTCTGGCGATTGCGGCCAGCGAGCAGCTGCCGCGCGAGCGTGCCGATCAGCTGGCCGCGGTGGCGTCCGGGCTGGCCAGCCTGGCGAGCGGCGCCGCGCAGCTGTTCGAGGGCGGGCACGTGCTGCAGTCGGTGGTCGAGATGCAGAACGGCTACCTGCTGTTGATGCGCGTCGGCGACGGGTCGCACCTGGCCACGCTGGCGGTGCCGTCCTGCGACATCGGCCAGATCGGCTACGAGATGGCCATCCTCGTCGAACGGGTGGGCGGTGTGGTGCAGTCCGCCCGTCGCTCCGCGTCCGCCAATTCGTGAGCCGCGATGGACGAACGCCGGACCTGGCCGCCCACACGTGAGGCGAGCCTGGTGCGTCCGTACACCCTCACGGCGGGGCGGACCGACGCCAAGATCGATCTACCGCTGGAGGCCCCGGTTCAGACGCTGCAGCCCGGGCTCGCGCGTCGGTGGCCGGCCAGCGACGCCAGAGGCAGGATCATCGAGCTGTGCGTGAAAAGTCCGTCCGTCGCCGAGATCTCGGCGAGGCTGGACATGCCCGTCGGCGTCGCGCGGGTCTTGGTCGGTGATCTGGTGCTGTCCGGCTTTCTTCGGGTGCATCGAACCCTGACCGAGCAGTCGACGCGCGACGAGCGCCTCGAACTCATAGGAAGGACGCTGCGTGGCCTCAAGGCACTCTGACCCCGGCGCCACGGCCTCGACAAAGATCGTCATCGCCGGGGGCTTCGGCACCGGCAAGACGACGTTCGTCGGGTCGGTTTCGGAGATCATGCCCCTGCGCACCGAGGAAATGGTCACCGACGCCTCCGCCGGCGTCGACATGCTCGAGGCCACGCCGGACAAGCGGACCACCACGGTCGCAATGGACTTCGGCCGCATCACCCTCGACGAGGACCTGGTGCTCTACCTGTTCGGCACGCCGGGGCAGCGCCGGTTCTGGTTCATGTGGGACGACCTGGTGCGCGGTGCCATCGGCGCGATCGTCCTGGTCGACTGCCGCCGGCTGGAGGACAGCTTTGCCGCCGTCGACTTCTTCGAGCACCGCAACCTGCCGTTCCTGGTCGCCGTCAACGAATTCGACGGCGCGCCAACCTATCCCGTCGGCGCGGTGCGCGAGGCGCTGACGCTGCCGCCGCATATCCCGGTGATGAAGATCGACGCCAGGGACCGCCGGTCGGCCACCGACGCGTTGATCGCGGTCAGCGAATACGCGCTGCAGAGCCTGACGGCCTGACCGCGTTGCAGCACTGGGTCGACTGCGAGTTTTCCGGCCGGGATTTCCGCGACGAAGACCTCAGCCGGTTGGTCACCGAGCGGGCGATGTTCAGCGAGTGCGATTTCCGCGGCGCCAACCTGTCCGAGTCCCAGCACCGCGGGTCGGCGTTCCGCAACTGCACCTTCGAACGAACGCTGTTGTGGCACAGCACCTTTGCGCAGTGCAGCCTGCTGGGTTCGACCTTCGTGCAGTGCCGGCTGCGGCCGATAACGTTCGACGAGGTGGACTTCACGCTCGCGGTGCTCGGCGGCAACGACATGCGGGGCCTGGACCTGACCGGCTGCCGGCTGCGCGAGACCAGCCTGGTGGAGACCGACCTGCGCAAGGCCGTGCTACGCGGCGCCGACCTGTCCGGCGCGCGGACTACCGGGACCCGGCTGGACGACGCGGACCTGCGCGGCGCGACCGTGGACCCGTCGCTGTGGCGTACCGCGACGCTGGCCGGGGCCCGCGTCGACGTCGGTCAGTCGGTGGCGTTCGCGGCGGCGCACGGGCTTCGACTTGAAGGGAGCCTGGACGCCAAGGCGGACTAGCGCTTGAGCCGGATGCGCCACCACACGATGGCGGAGTAGACGACTGACAGCACCGCGAGCATGCCCATGTCGAGCAGCCAGGCGTTGCTGGTGTGCGCCCAGTGGCTGTCCTTGGGGCCGATCGGGACCAGGCCGCGCAGGTTGATCGTCGACGCCGACGCCGCGTAGCCCCAGCGCGACGGCATCACCCAGGACAGCTGGTCGAGGAACATGCGGCCGGTGACCGGGATCAGGCCGCCGGCCAGCACCAGCTGCAGCATCAGCGACACCACCAGCAGCGGCATGATCTGCTCGTTGGAACGGGCCAGCGCCGACAGCACCAGCCCGAGAATCGCCGAGGCCACACACGTCGCGGCCACGGTGACGAACAGCTCGAGGCTGGAATTGCCGAGCAGCACCGGCGGTTGGCTCGGCGCGCCCTTGCCGATCAGCACGATGCCGGTGGTGATCGCCGACTGGACGATCGCGAACGCACAGAACACGGCGGTCTTGGAGCCTAGGTAGGCCCAGGTCGACAGCCCGACCGCCTGTTCCCTGCGGAAGATCGGGCGTTCCCCGATCAGGTCCCGGATGGTCAGGGCGGTGCCCATGAACACTGCGGCGATGGACAGCAGCGTCAGGATCTGGGCGGCCTCGTCCGGGGTGTCGCTGGTCGCCTCGGGCACGCGGAATCCGGAGTTGCCCGGCACCGTCAGCGACAGCACACCCATGATGAACGGCAGCAGCGCCAGGAACGCGAAGTAGCCGCGGTCGGCGACGACCAGCCGCATCTGCCGGCGCGCGATCGTGGAGAACTGGCGCCAGAAATGGGTGTGCGCGGGCGCGCCCAGGTCGCCGGGCACCTCCGCCTGCGCCGGCGGCGGCTCCTGCTTGCGCGCCAGGAAGCGTCGGTTCGCCTCGTCGGGGTCGGCGCCGACCTTGGCGAAGACCTGGGCCCAGTTGGTGGTGCCCATCGCGTCGCCGATCTGATCGGGCGCGCCCAGGAAGGCCGTCTTGCCGCCGGGCGCCATGAGCAGCACCTGGTCGCAGACCTCGAGGTGGGTCAGCGAGTGGGTGACGACCAGGACCACGCGGCCGGCGTCGGCCAGCTGCCGCAGCATCGTCATCACCTGCAGATCCAGCGCCGGGTCCAGGCCCGACGTCGGCTCGTCGAGGATCAGCAGCGACGGCCCGGTGAGCAGCTCGAGCGCGACCGAGGCGCGCTTGCGCTGACCGCCGGAGAGCTTGTCCACCCGGGTGTCCGCGTGCTGGGTCAGGCCCAGTTCCTCGAGCACCTCGGCGACGACCTGCTCGCGGTCGGCCTTGCCGGTGTCGGGCGGCAGCCGCAGTTCGGCCGCGTAGCCGAGCGCCTGGTTGACGGTCAGCTGGCGGTGCACGACGTCGTCCTGGGGAACCATCCCGATCCGGGTCCGCATCGTGGCGTACTCGGTGTGGATGTTGTGGCCCTCGAACGTGACCGAGCCGCCGGTCGGGGTGGTGTACCCGGCGATCAGCCGCGACAGCGTGGACTTGCCGGCGCCGGAGCCGCCGATGATGGCCGTCAGCGTGCCGGGACGGGCGCGCAGGGCGACCTTCTCGAGCAGCCTCTTGCCGTTGATGTCGAAGTCGACGTCGCGCACCTCCAGGCCGCCGCTGTGCGAGGCGACCTCCTGGCGGCGCACCAGGGTGCCGCCGGCGAACACCAGGTCGACGTTGCCGATCGTGACCACGTCGCCCTCGGAAAGCAGCGCGGTCCCAACCCTTTTCCCGTTGACGAACGTGCCGTTGATGCTGCCCGCGTCGCGGATCTCGGTGCCCTTGGGTGTCGGCAGCAGGACGGCGTGGTGGCGGGAGGCCAGCACGTCGTGGATGACGATGTCGTTGTCGAGCTCGCGCCCGATGCGGGCCCGGCCGGTCGGGGGCTGAACCTGCATCTGGGTGGCGCTGAGGTCGGGCGGGCCGGGCCGGCCGCCCAGCTGCGGCACGGCCTGCGTCTCGGCGCCGGGCCGGATGATCGGCACCGCGGTGGTGCGCAGCGCGTCGGCGCCCTGCGGCGGCTGCGCCGGCGGTGGCGCGCCCTGGACGGGACTGGGGCGGCGCGATCGTCGGGATCGACACCGTCGTCAGCGGCCGCAGCCCCACCGGACCCTGGTGGCGCCCGACGTCGAAGCTCAGCGTCGGACCGTCGGGCAAGCCGAGCGACAGTCTCTGGCCGTCGCGGATGTCCATCGTCGACACCCGCTGGCCGTTGGCGAACAGCCCGTTCTGGGTGTTGTTGTCGATCGCGATCCAGCGGCCGCGGTCGAAGCGCAGCAGCAGGTGCGCGCGGGCGACCACCGGGTGTGCGACGCGCACGTCGGCGTGCAGGTCGCTGCCGACCACCACGTCGCGGCCGGGGGCAAAGCTGGCGGCCGACCGATTGGACCGAACCGTGAGAACCGGTTGCGCGGGACTGCTCATCGGCGCCTGAGTCGAATCTTCCACCACACGATCGCGCTATAGGCCACGTACAACACTGCGAGCATCGCCATGTCGAACAGCCATGCGCTCTTGGTGTGATTCCAGTGCTGGTCTTTCGGGTCGGTCGGACCCGGGATCAACCGGTGCGCGTCGATCGTCGACGCCGACGCCGCGAAGCCCCACCGCGCCGGCGTCGCCCACGACAACTGGTCGAGCACGAGGCGGTCGGTCACCCAGATCATGCCGCCGGAGAACACCAGCTGGCTCATGATCGACACCACCAGCATCGGCATGATCTGGTCCTGCGACTGCGCCAGCGACGACAGCGCCATGCCGAGCAGCGCCGCGCCCACGCAGGTCGCGGCCACCGTGACGAACAGCTCGAAGTTGACGTTGCCCAGCAGCACGGCGTTCGAGATCGGTGTGCCCCAGCCGATTACGGAGATGGCCGTGGCGATCGCCGCCTGGACGATCGCGAATGCGGAGAACACCACGATCTTTGCGCCCATATACGCCGCGGTCGACAACCCGACCGCCTGTTCGCGGCGGAAGATCGGGCGCTCGCCGATGAGGTCGCGGATGGTCAGCGCGGTGCCCATGAACACCGCGCCGACGTTGAGCATGACCAGGATCTGGTCCGGCTGGGCGGGATTGTTGCCCAACGGGTCCGACATGCCGTACCCGCTCTTGCCGCGCACGGTCAGCGTCAGCACACCGATGAGGAAGGGCAACAACGCGAGGAACACCGTGTAGCCGCGGTCGGAGATCACCAACCGGATCTGTCTTCGCGCGATCGTGGAGAACTGGCGGAACACGTCGGTGTGCACCGGCTCGCCCAGATCGCCGGCCTGGCTGTCCTCGGACCGCGGGGGCGGCGGCGGCTTGTTCTCGGCGAGGAACCGGCGGTTGGCCTCGTCGGGGTCGGCGCCGACCTTGGCGAAGATGTCGGCCCAGTTGGTGGTGCCCATTGCCGGACCGATCTGGTCGGGCGGGCCGAGGAACGCCGTCTTGCCGCCGGGCGCGACGAGCAGCAGCTGATCGCAGACGTCGAGGTAGGACACCGAGTGGGTGACGATGAGCACGACGCGGCCGGCGTCGGCCAGCTGGCGCAGCATCATCATCACCTGGCGATCCAGCGCCGGGTCCAGGCCGGTGGTGGGCTCGTCGAGGATCAGCAGCGACGGCCCGGTGAGCAGCTCGAGGGCTACCGAGGCGCGCTTGCGCTGACCGCCGGAGAGCTTGTCGACGCGGGTGTCGGCGTGCTTGGTCAGCTCGAGCTCCTCGAGCACCTGGGCGACGACCTGTTCGCGGTCGGCCTGGCTGGTGTCCGGGGGGAGCCGCAGTTCGGCCGCGTAGCCGAGCGCCTGGTTGACGGTCAGCTGGCGGTGCACGACGTCGTCCTGGGGGACCATCCCGATCCTGCTGCGCAGCGACGCGTACTCGGTGTGGATGTTGTGGCCCTCGAAGGTCACCGAGCCGGACGTGGGGCTGGTGTACCCGGCGATCAGCCGCGACAGCGTGGTCTTGCCGGCGCCCGACCCACCGATGATCGCGGTCAGCGTGCCGGGGCGGGCGGTCAGCGAAATGTGGTCGAGCAGTTGCTTTTTACCCTGGTCGACGGTGTAGCAGACCGAGTTCACCTCGAGGCCGCCGGTGCGCGTCGCGGCCTCGGTGCGCCGCACCAGGGTGCCGTGGGTGAACACCAGGTCGACGTTTCCGATCGTGACCACGTCGCCGTCGGTCAGCACCGCCGAGCCGACCCGCACGCCGTTGACGAACGTTCCGTTGACGCTGTGCGCGTCGCGGATCTCGGTGCCCAGCGGAGTCTGGGTCAAGAACGCGTGATGCCGCGACGCCAGGACGTCCTGGATCACCAGGTCGTTGTCGGTGGAGCGGCCGATCGTCAGCGAGCCCGACGGCTTCTGGATCGCCCCGGACCGCGACGGCAGCAGGGCCTGGAACATCTTGGTCGCGAGGTTCGACACCTCCGGCGGCTTGGCCTCGACCGGCGACATCTGGGTGCGCGGCGACCCCTGCTGGGTGGCCCCGATACCGGGCTTGGGCGGGGACGGCTGGAAGTTCGGCGGCGCGCTGGGCGGATAGGCGGGCGGGCGGCCACCGCCGCCGCTGCTGGTCGGATACATGGGCTGCCCGGGTGGCCGCGGCGGTTGGCCTGGTCCGCCGGGGGGCCGCTGCAGCGGCGCCGCCCGGGTTCCGCCGCGCACGGG
>NZ_LT721901.1:0-490163 GCF_900157375.1 Mycobacterium rhizamassiliense | reverse complement strand
ACATCTGGGTGCGCGGCGGTTGGCCTGGTCCGCCGGGGGGCCGCTGCAGCGGCGCCGCCCGGGTTCCGCCGCGCACGGGCGGGCCGGGCGGGGCCATCGGGCTGGGCTGGCCGGAGGCCTGCGATGGCGGCCACGCCGTCCCGTGCTGGCCGGCGGCCACCGGGATGCCCATCGACTCGGTCTGCGGCGGGCGTCCCGCCATGCCCTGGTGGCGCCCGACCTCGAACGTCAGCTGGGGGCCGTCGGGATTGCCGATGTTGATGCTCTGGCCATCGTGGATGTCGATGACCGGCACCTTGCGTCCGTTGGCGAAAGTCCCGTTGAGCGAGCCGTTGTCGATCGCCAGCCAGCGGCCCTGGTCGAAGCGCAGCAACAGGTGAGCGCGCGAGATCAGCGGATGCGTGATGCGCATGTCGGCCCGGAGATCGCGCCCGATCACCACGTCATGGCCTGCTGCGAAGGTACGTTCCGACCCGTCGTAGCGAACGGTGAGCGCCGGCGGGGCTGCTGCAGTCATCGCCGACAACTCTAGCTCGTGGACCTTTGGCGCCGGGTCCGCTATGCGACCGAGTCGGGTGCCCCTGTGACGACGCAGCGGGTGCGGCTGTAGACGGTGGGCATGCATCGGTTGCAGTGGGTACACGCCGAATGCACGCTGTGCGCGGGCCCGTCGGCGGCGATGCGGTTGATCAGGTCGGGCTCGGCCAGCAGGGCTCGCGCCATCGCGACGAACTCGAACCCCTCGGCCATCGCCAGGTCCATCGTGTCGCGCTGGGTGATGCCGCCGAGCAGGATCAGCGGCATCTTGAGTTCAGCCCGGAACAGCTTGGCGTGCCGGAGCAGATAGGCCTCGCGGTACGGATATTCGCGCAGGAACTTCTTGCCCGTCATGCGGATGCCCCAGCGCAGCGGCGGCTTGAAGGCGCCGGCGAACTCCTTGACCGGGGCGTCGCCGTGGAACAGGTACATCGGGTTGACCAGCGAGCTGCCCGCGGTGAGTTCGATCGCGTCCAGCCCGCCGTCTTCCTCCAGCCACTTCGCGGTGATCAACGACTCTTCGGTGCTGATGCCGCCGCGCACGCCGTCGGACATGTTCAGCTTGGCGGTGACCGCGATCGGCGTGCCCTGCTTCTCGACGGCACGGCGAACGGCCATCACGATCGCCCGCGCGACCCTGGCCCGGTTCTCCAGCGATCCGCCGAACTCATCGGTGCGCCGGTTGATGAGCGGGGATAGGAACGCGCTCGCCAAATAGTTGTGGCCCAAATGGATTTCGACCGCGTCGAAGCCGGCTTCGATCGCCAGGCGGGCCGCGTCCGCATGTCCCTCGATGACGTCGTCGATGTCGTCGCGGGTTGCCTTCTTGGCGAAGCGCATTCCGATCGGGTTGAAGAACCGCACCGGCGCCAGCGCGGTGGCCTTGTTGGTTCTGGGGTTGGCGACCGGCCCGGCGTGGCCGATCTGCGCGCTGACCGCCGCGCCCTCCGCGTGGATGGTGTCGGCGAGTTTGCGCAGCCCCGGCACCGCCTCCGGGCGCATCCAGAGTCCGTTGCCCTCGGTGCGTCCGCCCTGCGACACGGCGCAATAGGCGACGGTCGTCATGCCGACCCCGCCCGCGGCGGGCAGCCGGTGGTACTCGATCAGGTCGTCGCTCACCAGCGCGCCGCCCATCCGCGCCTCGAACGTCGCGGACTTGATGATGCGGTTGCGCAGGGTGATGGGGCCGAGCTTGGCCGGGCTGAATACGTCCGGAATCTGGGGCTGGTCAGATGCCATGTGGGGAGCTTAATGGCGATTGCAAGCGTGGCGAAGCCGGGCGAAGCGGGTCGCCATCATTGGGTACCGCCTGTCGCGTGGAAGACTGGGAGCCGTGGGTGCAATCACACTGGACGGCAAGGCCACCCGGGATGAGATCTTCGTCGACCTCAAGCGACGCGTCGAGGCCCTGACGGCGGCGGGCCGCACGCCGGGGCTGGGCACCATCCTGGTCGGCGACGATCCGGGATCGCAGGCCTACGTCCGGGGCAAGCACGCGGACTGCGCGAAGGTGGGCATCACGTCGATCCGGCGCGACCTGCCGTCCGACATCAGCACCGCCAAGCTCAACGAGACCATCGACGAGCTCAACGCCAACCCCGAGTGCACCGGCTACATCGTGCAGTTGCCACTGCCCAAGCAGCTCGACGAGAACGCCGCGCTGGAGCGCGTCGATCCCGGCAAGGACGCCGACGGCCTGCATCCGACGAATCTGGGCCGGCTGGTGCTGAACAACCCGGCACCGTTGCCGTGCACGCCGCGCGGCATCGTTCATTTGTTGCGGCGCTACGACGTCGAGATCGCCGGTGCACATGTCGTGGTCATCGGCCGCGGTGTCACGGTCGGTCGCCCGCTGGGGCTGCTGCTGACGCGGCGCTCCGAGAACGCAACAGTGACGTTGTGCCACACCGGAACTCGTCACTTGCCGGCGCTGACCCGACAGGCGGACATCATCGTCGCCGCCGTGGGCGTGCCGCACCTGCTGACCGCCGACATGGTGCGTCCGGGCGCCGCGGTGCTCGACGTAGGTGTCAGCCGCACCGACAGCGGCCTGGTCGGTGACGTCCATCCCGACGTCTGGGAGGTCGCCGGGCATGTGTCGCCTAATCCCGGCGGTGTCGGCCCGCTGACCCGAGCGTTCCTGCTGACCAACGTCGTTGAGCTGGCCGAGAAGCAGTGACTTCGGCGAGCACCGCGACGAAGGCGCAGTGGCCGACCCTGCTGGTCGGGCTGATCTTCGTCACGGCCTTCGCGTTGGTGGGGGCCGACTTCTGGCGCCGCGGCTCGTTGCTGATCGGCATCGGTGTCGGCGTCGCTGCCGCCCTGCGGCTGTTGCTCCCCGAGGAGCGGGCCGGTCTGCTGGCGGTGCGCAGCAAGGGCATCGACTTCATGACCACCGCGGCGGTGGGGGCGGCGATGGTCTACATCGCGTGGACGATCGACCCGCTCGGTACTGGCTAGACTCCCGGCCCGGTGATCTGCGGCAGACCCGCCGTGGCGCCGCCGGGCATTCCGGGCATGGTGCCGTTAGGCATGTTTGGCATGGTGCCCGGCATTCCGGGCATGGCGCCGCCGGGCATGTTGGGCATCGCACCGGGCATGCCGCCGTTGGGCATGCCGGGCGTCATGCCGTTGGCTTGCCCAGGCATGTTGCCGTTGGCCAGGTTTGAGATCTCCGCAGGGCAGTACGACTGAATCGCGATGGTGGTGAACGTCTGTGCCATCGCGGGAGACATGCCCCGCCGTCGGATGCTGGCGACGGCGCCGGCGAAGCTGCCGCCGGGCTGGGAGACCATCGGGCAGATGGATTCGCCCACGGCCATGGCGTTGCCCGGCTGGCCGAAGTCGATGCCGGCATGATTGAGCGCGTCGATGAAGGCGTCGTCGGCGTTCGGGTCGGCATTGGCGGGCGCGGCTAACGCCGACGCCGCGGTCAGGAGGGCCGCAGCGGCCGTCAGTAACCGAATGGTCAAGGGTTGGTGACGAAACATCCAGACCCAACCCTGAGTTCGTGCAAGCACTTTCATGACAGCTTCCCCATCTGCCGCGGAGTGCTCTGCCGGCACTCAAATCCCACTTGAAACCATGGGCCATGACTGTCTCGTTTAGAACACGGTGAGATCAAGGTTTGCACTCTTTGCGTTTCGTGGGCGCGACGCGGCCGAGATATCGGTTATTGACCCGAAACCGTTTCGGAGCACTTTCGGTCAATCGACGCCACACTGTGATCTGACACTTGCCCTGGGGCAAAGACTTCCGGATAAGAAATGGGTGAGAATCCGGCGCATGACGACGAATCGCGGCCGTCCGACCGACTATGAGATTTCGCGCCAGACCTTCCTTCGCGGCGCCGTCGGGGTGCTGGCGACCGGGGCGATGTTCGGGACGACTCGGGCCTCGGCGGACCCCATCGCCGCCACGGCCGGGTGGAACGGCCTGGCCTCCACCATCGGCGGCAGTGTCTTGCTACCCGCCAGTGGCGCCCAATTCTCCTCGGGCAAACAGGTCTTCAACTCGTTGTACAACAACTCGGCACCGGCCGCGGTGGTCACCGTCTCGTCGCAGGCGGACGTCCAAAAGGCGGTTGCGTTCGCGACGGCCAACAACCTCAAGATCGCCCCGCGCGGCGGCGGCCATTCCTACATCGGCGCGTCCAGCGCCAACGGCACCATGGTGATCGACCTGCGCGGGCTACCCGGTGGGGCGAACTTCGACGGCGGCAGTGGCAATGTCACGGTCACCCCGGCGACGAATCTGTATGCGGTGCAACAGGCTTGCGCCAACGCCGGCCGCGCGATCCCGATCGGCAGCTGCCCGACCGTCGGCGTCGGGGGCCTGACGCTGGGTGGCGGGATGGGCGCCGACTCGCGTCATGCCGGGCTGGCCTGCGACGCGCTGCAGTCGGCGACGGTGGTGTTGCCCAGCGGCGAAGTGGTCACCGCGTCGGCCAACGATCATCCGGATCTGTTCTGGGCGCTGCGCGGGGGAGGCGGCGGCAACTTCGGCGTGACGACGTCGATGACGTTCGGTACCTTCGCAACCGGCGACACCGACATCGTGCGGATCAACTTCGCCCCGTCGGCGGCCGTGCAGGTGCTGATCGGCTGGCAGACGTGGCTGAACGGGGCCGACCGCAACAGCTGGGCGATGGTCGATCTGTCCGTCGGCTCGAGTCAACCCGACTGCCATATCCTGGCGACCTGCCCCGCGGGCGGGGCCGCGGGGGTGAGCGACGCCCTGAAGTCCGCGGTTGGCCTGCAGCCCACCGGAGTTCAGAACAAGACGATGAACCGGATGGACCTGGTGACGTACTTGGCGGGCGGCAGCTCGACAACGCCGGCGCGTGGCTTCGTCGCGGGATCCGACGTGGTCAATACCGTGAATTCCGCTGCCGCGCATGCCATTGCGACCGCGATCGGGCAGTGGCCGGCCAGCGGCGGCAAGGCGTCGCTGCTCGTCGATCCGTTGGGTGGAGCCGTCGCCGACGTGGCTCCCGGCGATTCGGCGTTCCCCTGGCGCAAGCAGTCCGCGGTGCTGCAGTGGTATGTCGAGCCGGCCGCCAACCAGGTGACCGCCGCGACGCAGTGGCTGGCCTCGGCGCATCAAGCGGTGCAACAATTCTCGGCCGGTGGGTACGTCAACTACCTGGAGCCCAACCCGTCGGCGTCGCGCTACTTCGGGTCCAACCTCTCGCAGCTGACCAGCGTCCGGCAGAAGTACGACCCCAACCACGTCATGTTCTCGGGGCTGAATTTCTGACCTTTTTTTGCCCGCCTCTGAGCGACAATCGCCGTCAGCACACGCGCGTTGATCTCTTGTGCCACTTGTGTTTCTGTGGTCACAGGGTGGCGTTTCTTGTCGGTGGGGCGGTCTAGTTTGACGGTATGAGCTACGAGGAGCTGGCGGACGCGGATATCGACGCGCTGAACACTCAGCAGTGCCTCGCGATGCTGGAACAATGCGAGCAGGTACGTCGCGGGCTGCCCGCCCTCGAGCACCGGCTGATCAACAAGCTTTCCCGCGAGGCCACGCCGGAGGAGTTGGGCGGCAAGCTGTCGCATGCGATCGCCGAGGCGACGTTGATCAGCCGTGCCGAAGCCGGGCGTCGGGTGCGTGAGGCTGCCGATTTGGGCGAGCGATGCGGGCTGACGGGCGAGCCGCTGCCGCCGGTGCTGGCCGCGACCGCCGCGGCCCAGCGCACCGGCCGGTTGGGTGCCGGGCAGGTGGCGGTGATTCGGCGCTTCTGGCACCAGTTGCCCGGGTTCGTCGACGCCGACACCCGCGAGGCCGCCGAAGCCCACCTCGCCGACCTGGGTACCCATTACCGGCCAGAAACCTTGGCCGGGTTAGCGCAGCATCTGATGGACTGCCTCAATCCCGACGGTAACTACACCGACGACGACCGCGCGCGCCGGCGCGGCCTGACCCTGGGCAACCAGGGGGTTGATGGGATGTCGGCGCTACGCGGCTGGCTCACCCCCGAAGCCCGCGCAACATTGGAGGCAGTGCTGGCCAAGCTCGCCGCACCCGGCATGTGCAACCCCGCCGACGAAAACCCCTGTGTGGACGGCGCACCCACCGAAGACGCCATCGAACACGACGCCCGGTCGGCCGCGCAGCGCAACCACGACGGCCTCAACGCCGCGCTGCGCGCGGTGCTCGCTTCCGGGGAGTTGGGACATCACAACGGGCTACCGGCCTCGATCATCGTGTCCACCACCCTGGCCGAACTCGAACAAGCGGCCGGGCGCGGGATCACCGGCGGGGGCACGCGGTTGCCGATCAGCGACGTGATCCGGCTGGCCCGCCACGCCCACCAATACCTAGCTGTCTTCGACAACGGCCAACCCGTCGCGCTGTATCACTCCAAACGGCTGGCCTCACCGGGGCAGCGGATTGTGTTGTACGCCAAGGACCGCGGCTGCAGCGCACCCGGATGCACCGTGCCCGGCTACTACTGCGAGGTCCACCACATCGACGAGTACGCGAACTGCCACACGACCGACGTGGACAACCTCACCCTGGCCTGCGGACCACACCACCGACTCCTCGGGCCCCGCGGCTGGACCACCCGAAAACACCCGAGCGGCCGCACCGAATGGATCCCGCCACCACACCTCGACCACGGCCAACCCCGCACCAACACCTACCACCACCCCAACAAAATGTTCGGCGACTTGGACGAATAGTCGTCAACGCCCCAGCAGGCGGTTCCTCTGCTCGTCGTATTCCTCGTCGGATACGAGGCCCTCGTCGCGCAGCCTGGCAAATTCGCGTATCTCCGCGGCAATTCCCGTTACCACGGTGCGCGGCTCGCTCTCCGGCACCGCATCATCACCGGCCACCGCAGCGTCAACACGCGCGCCCTGGCGTGCGGCCGACTGCTCACGACCGCGCGGGCCGAAGCCGTCGCGGAGTGCGCGCCCGGCCGTGCCGGCCATGGCCATCTCACCAAAGGTGCTGTCGAAGCTAGCCGGCACCGCCGGGGCGGCTGCGGCCGGCGCGGCGGGCAGGGCGAGCGCGATCGGTCGCACCGCGGGCGTCGCCGAGACCCAGGTGGGCGGCACCGAAAGGCCACCGATCGCGTCGGATTCGCCCAGGCCCGCCGCCACCCTCGTGGAAACCATGGTCGGCGTCGTTGCCGACAAGGGTGGTGTCACGCTCCGCACCATCGCCTCCGGCGAGTTGCCCGCCGCATCCCAGCCACTGACGATGTCGTCGGTGTGCAGACCGGTCTGAGCACCGATCAGGTCGATGGGCAGAGATATCGCACCGACCGGCGCCATCGGGGCATCGAGCCCGAAGGCGATTCCGTCGGCGCCGAGATCCAGTGCGTCCAGCGGCGACAACCCCCCGAGGGCAGGCGTCGCGCTGGTCAGCGACGCGGGCACCTCGCCGGCTTGGGCCACGGTGTTCGCCTGGCCGGCGAGCCCGCCCGAGTTGGTGTTCAGCTGCGGCGGTTTGAAGGTCGTCATGCGGCTGGCCGCGGCCGCCGAACCCGCGTAGCCGAACATCGCGGCCACGTCCTGCGCCCACATCTCGCCGTACTGCGTCTCGGTAGCGGCGATCGCGGGGGTGTTCTGCCCCAACAGGTTCGTCGCGACCAGCGACGCCAGCAGGCTACGGTTGGCCGCGACTTCCGGCGGCGGCACCGTCGCCACGAACGCCGCTTCGTAGGCGGCCGCGGCCGCTTGAGCCCCGACGGCCGTCTCTTCGGCCTGCGCCGCGGTGTCCGTCAGCCACGCCACGTAAGTCGATGCGGCGGTTACCATCGCCACCGATGACGGCCCTAGCCACGGCCCCGATGCAAGGCCAGAGATCACCGATTGGTACGAGTTAGCCGTCGAATACAGTTCGGTCGACACGGCTTCCCATGCCGCCGCTGCGGCGAGCATCGGCCCCGCCCCCGGCCCCGCGTACATGCGCGTGGAATTGACTTCCGGCGGAAGTGTCATGAAATCCATTGGTTCACCGCCTATTAGGCGATCCCCCTGGCATTCACCTCTTGCTCCGCATACTCGCTCGAGGGCTGTCCCTTGCGCAGGCTGGCCAACAGTTCCCGATACGGGCCGACGAGGTAGACGGTGTCGCCCGCGCTGAGCCGGGCGTCGCGGCGCGGGTGCAGCCGAACGGGGGCGTCGTCTCGGGTGATCGCGATCACGCGGGCCTGCGTGGATACCTCGAACATCTGCAGGCCGTCGAGTTCGCTGCCCGCCTGCACGTGCATGCCGCCGACCATGAACGATCGGCTGCCCACCGAGAACGTCCCCAGCACCTGCAAACCCATCGCGGCGCCGATGAACCATGGCGCGGCCAATTCGACTGTGGAACGGACGTTTTCGAAGCCGAACCGTTGCGCTACCGCCGACCCGAGGTCGTGGTCGTACACCCGCAATACCAGGGGCACCTCGCTCCACCGGTTACCGGTGGCCGACTCCTGGGAGGCCAACATCTCGCGGAGCACGATCCCGGTCTCGATGTTGACCATGTCGTCACGCGTCAGAACCGCGACCGCGCGCGCGGTTTCGACGCGGGCGGCTTCCAGCGTCTGCCGTAGTGTCGCGTCCCCGAATATCACCGGGACGTCCAGTTCGGACATCGTCGACAGGAAGGGGTTGCCCTGATCGCGCTCGATCACCGCGACGTCATAGCCCTCCGCGATCAGGTCGTTGACGACCCGGATCCCGAGCGCGCTCAGCCCGACGACGATGATGTGGTTGCGCAGGTGCCGGGCGCGTGGGCGTCCGGAGGACCAGACGAACCGGCGGGACAGCATCACGTCGGCGACGAAGGCGACGAGCAGCGCGGTGGTGGTGACGCCGCCCAACATCAACATCGCGGCGTAGATCCGCAGCCACGTCGGCTGCTTGGCGAAGCTGAAGTCGCCGTAGCCCGTCGTGGTGATCGTTTCGTTGGTGAAATAGAACGCGTCGACCCACGACATCCCGGGATGTGTGTAGGAGTAGTGCAGCAACGCCGTCGAGCCGATGATCAGGATCGCCAGGGCGCCCATCACGGGATAGAACGCGGGATTGACCTCGTTGGACAGGGCGCGCGCGGCATAGATCACGCGTCGCAGCTTGGACTGACGCGACCGAGTTCCGGCGCGACGCGGGGCCTTGATACCACACTCCGCCACCTCTTCGGTCGTGCCGATCATGGCCGTCCAGTCACCCGCGTTGACGCGCATATCGCGTCCCGGGCAGGCCACCACCTCACCCGGGTTGACGCTGCCTTCGCCATCGACCACGGCGACCGGGGCGAGGTCGCCGTAGATTTCGCGCAGTGTCGCGTCGTAGGGCGCCTCCGCGCCGAATACGACGAATCGCATGCCGGCCGCGTCGAAGGGGTGTGTGGTTCTCGCCAGGCAAGCCTCGACCACCGCGGGCGCGGCGAGGTCGGCGACGCCGAGGATGGCGCTAGGCCCGTCGTCGGCGGCTACCGCCTCGCGTAGTACGTCGTTGGCCAGCCGTGCCACGACGCGAATGTCGGGGTTTGCTTTCCGCGCCAGCAGGGCGATTTCGAGGTTCGTGGCGTCGTCGACTCCGGCGCAGACGATCGCCGACGCGTGGGCGACCCCGGCCCTGGCGAGTTCGGTCTTGACTCGGGCGCCGGCGAGTTCAGCATCGAGGAGCCTGGCAACGCTTGCGCCCGCTCTTTTCAGCTCCTCGATGATGGTGGTCGCCAACGCGTCGTCACCGCTAACGATGACGCACTGGTGCATGGGTTTCGGCTCCTCCGCGAGATGCTTGACCTGGATCGATTCCTCCAGGGGATTTGGCCGAGCGTAACAGTGCACGAATTGCTGTGAGTTACTGTAAAATTCGCTGGATAATCGCTTGGTGCCGTCGAATTGCAGCTAATTCCCTTGTGGTGCAGCAGCTTTCGATGAGTAATGGGTGGGTGAACAGTCATCGGCAGCTCACACGACTAGGGGCCTTGCTGTGAAGTTCCTGGATTTCCAACGATTTACGAGAGCGCCGCGCTATCGGCCAAATACCCGCAAATTCGGCCGCATTTGTTACTTGTCGGGGCGCCTTTGTTACACGGAGATGACCATCTGCGAATGTCCTGCCAGGATCACTGGCAACTCTCTGTGTCTTTCTGGTCTTTTGCGTGGTTGCCGCCCGGCGGGGGAGAGACAGCGACATCGCGAAGAAGTTAGGCTTTCGCGAGTTTCTCAAATGGCGGATAAGGAAATTGGCGTGTGACAACACCTTTGGCTAACGGACATAAGGCATGGTCGTCGTTTTCCGACGTGTGCAAGCGTGGCCTGCTTGGACGGCCGTTGATCACCGGCCAACTCCAGCACGAGAGATTGTCGAATCCCGTCGCCCTGGGAGTGCTGTCGCCGGACGCGATCTCGTCGACCGCCTACGGTTCCGAGCAGATCATGATCGAGCTGTTGCCGGCGGCGGGAATGGCGGCCTTCGCCCTATTGCTTCCGATCACGGGCGCCATCCTGTTGATCCTGGTGCTGGTGGCCGCGTCCTACCGTCAGGTCGTCATGGTCTACACCCGGTCCGGCGGATCGTATGTGGTCGCGCGCGAGAACTTCGGCCCCCGGGTGGCGCAGGTCGCCGCCGCCGCGCTGTTGATCGACTACGTCGTTACCGTCGCCGTGCAATGCGCGGCCGGGACGGTCGCGGTGGCCTCGGCACTGCCGGCGCTGGGCCCCTACAGCCTCGAGATCACCGTCGCCATGGTGCTATTGATGTGTTTTGCCAACCTGCGCGGATTGCGCGAGGCCGGCGCTCGCTTCGCGGTGCCCACCTATGCCTTCGTGGTGATGGTGTCACTGACGATCGTCGTCGGCATCGTGCGCGAACTGATGGGGAACCTGCCGACGTACGACCCGCAACACATGACCGGAGTGGTGTCGGTTCATCAGGGCAGCGGCCTGATGATGGGCGCGACGGTCTTGATCGTGTTGCGCGCGTTCGCCAATGGTGGCTCGTCGTTGACGGGAGTCGAGGCCATCTCCAACACCGTCACCACGTTCCGAAAGCCCGAAGGCGTCAACGCCCGACGAGTGATGACCATCATGGCCTGTATTCTCGGCTTCCTGCTGGCGGGCGTGGCGTGGCTGACGCACGTCACCCACGCCGTACCGTACAGCGACGGATACCCGTCGATGCTGTCCGAGATTGCCCGGGCCGTCTTCGGCTACGGGGTGGTCGGCAAAGTCCTGTACATCCTGATGCAGGTGTCGACCGCGGCGATCCTCTACACCGGAGGCAATACCAGTTTCAACGGATTCCCGGCGCTGGCCAGTTTCGTTGCGGGGGACCGCTTTCTGCCGCGCCCGCTGATGAAACGTGGTCACCGCCTGGTGTTCTCGAACGGCATCATCGCCCTGACGGCGCTGTCCGTTGCACTGCTCGTCATCACCGGGGGCTCCGTCGATGCGCTGGTGCCGTTCTACGCGATCGGTGTGTTCACCGGGTTCGCGATGGCCGGCTACGGGATGGCCAAGCACTACCTGACCGTGCGCGGCGGGCGGTGGCGGGGCAAGCTGGCGGTCAACCTGGCGGCCGGGATCTTGTCGACGATCGTGGTGGGAATCTTCGCCGTGGCCAAGTTCACCGAGGGCGCGTGGCTGATCGCCATCGTCTTCCCGCTGCTGGTGCTCGGCTTGATGCGGCTCAACCGCCAATACCGCGCCGAGGCTGCGGTTCTGGAGATGTCGCGCACCGAACGTCCCGTGCTGGCCCGGTATACCCGACATAGGGTCTTCGTGTTCGTGGATTCGATCGACCTCGCCGAGGTCGAGGCCGTGCGATACGGAAACGGCTTGCACGCCGACGAGCTGACCGTCGTGCATTTCGTGATCGACGCCGATCACGCCGCGGCGCTGCAAAAGCGCTGGGAGATATTCGAACACGACATCCCGCTGCGCCTGGTCGACTGTCCGGATCGCCACCTCAGCCGGGCCGCACACGAATTGGTCTTGCGGGTCCTGGCTGACCACCCGGATACCAAGGCGACCGTGCTGCTCCCACGCCGGACGTATTCACCGCTGGTCGGCAGGCTGCTGCACGACCGCACGGCGGACAAGATCGCCCGCGCCGTCAGCCGCATTCCCGGCGCGGCAGCGCAGATCGTGCCGTACGACATCGAGTCCCGCATCGCGGAGGTGACCCGGGCATGACGACACCGGATGGCGGGATACCGCTTTCCTTTTCCGACAAATGCAAGCGGACGTTTCTCGGACAGCCGCTGACCACCGACCGGCTCGACTCGGAGCGGCTGTCGAATCGTGTTGCCCTCGGCGCGCTTTCGCCCGATGCGATCTCTTCGACCGCCTACGGTCCGGAACAGATCATGGTCGAGCTGTTGCCGGCGGCGGGAATGGCCGCGTTTTCCCTGTTGATTCCCATCACCGGTGTCGTCCTGTGCATCCTGGTGCTGGTGACCGCGTCGTATCGCCAGGTCGTCATGGCCTATACGCGTGCCGGCGGCTCCTATTCCGTTGCCCGGGAGAATTTCGGCCCCCGGGTGGCGCAGGTCGCCGCCGCGGCGCTGCTGATCGACTACGTGGTCACCGTGGCGGTGCAGCCGGCCGCGGCGACGGTCGCGGTGGTCTCGGCGATTCCGGCCTTGCGCCCCTATCACCTGGAGATCACGCTGGCCGCGGTGGTGCTCATCTGCGTGGCCAACCTGCGCGGGCTACGGCGGTCGGGCCGGACATTCGCGATGACGACCTACGCGTTCGTCACGATGATCACGGTCACCATCCTGACGGGTCTCGTACGCGAAATCGGCTGGGGCCTGCCGCGGTACGACCCGCAACACCTCGCGGGTGCCGTGCCGGTCCATCAGGGCAGCGGGCTGGTGCTGGGGGCGAGCGTCCTGATCGTGCTGCGCGCGTTCGCCAACGGCGGCGCGTCGCTGACGGGGATCGAAGCGGTATCCAACACCATCAACGTCTTTCAGAAGCCCGAGGGCATCAACGCCCGCCGGGTGCTCACCGCAATGGCCTGCATCCTCGGCTTTTTGCTGGCTGGTGTGGCCTGGCTGGCGCACGCCACCCACGCCGTGCCTTACCTGGACGAGTACCCCTCGATGCTGTCCGAGATCGCCCGGGCGGTCTTCGGCCACGGCGCGCTCGGCAACATCCTGTACCTGCTGGTGCAGGCGTCGACGGCGGCGATCCTCTTCACGGGCTGCAACACCAGCTTCAACGGCTTTCCCGCGCTGGCGAGTTTCGTTGCCGAGGACCGCTTTCTGCCGCGCCCGCTGGCCAAGCGCGGACATCGGCTGGTGTTCTCCAATGGCATCCTGACCCTCACCGCGCTCGCCGTGGTTCTGCTGCTCGTCACCGAGGCGAAAGTGACCGCCCTGGTGCCCTTTTTCGCCATCGGCGTGTTCACCGGATTCGCGATGGCCGGGTACGGCATGGCCAAGCACCACCTGACACATCGCGGCGCCCGCTGGCGGGCCAAGTTGGTGGTGAACCTGTTGGCGGGGATCCTGTCGACCGTCGTGGTGGGAATCTTCGTAGTGGCCAAGTTCACCGAAGGCGCCTGGCTCATGGTCGTGGTCTTCCCACTGCTGGTGCTGGCCCTGATGCGCCTCAACGCGAAATACCGTGCGGAGGCGTCGGTTCTGGAGATGTCACACTCCGACGACTGCGACTTTGCCCGGCATCCGCGGCTGCAGGTGCTGGTATTCGTAGACAGCATCGATCTCGCCGAGATCGAGGCCATGCGCCTCGGACACGGCCTGCACGCCGACGAACTCACGGCGGTGCACTTCGTCATCGACGTTGACCGCGCGATGTCGCTGCGCGAGCGCTGGGCGCGCTTCGAACACGACACACCGCTGTGGCTGATCAACTGTCCCGACCGTCATTTGAGCCGCGCCGCACATGAATTGGTCGGCCGAGTGCTCAGCGACCACCCGGAGAGCAGGGTGACCGTGCTGCTCCCGCGCCGCACCTATTCGCCGCTGCTGGGCCGGCTGCTGCACGACCGCACTGCGGACAAGATGGCTCGCGCCGTCAGCCGCATCCGAGGCGCGACGGCGATCATCGTGCCCTACGACATCGAGTCCCGGATAGCCCGGGTCGCCCCCGGCGTGCAGCTCGAATCCCCGGCGGCACCGGTCATCGCAGGAAGGTGACGGTGTCGGACAGCGGCGCGCGGGGCATGCGTGGCGCGGGCGGTTCGGGATCGGCATAGCCAATCGACATGCCGCAGTACAAGACTCGCTCCTGGGGCGGCTCGATGACCTCGGCGATCGTGCGATGGTATTCCGCCCACGCGATCTGTGGGCAGCTGTCCAGCCCCTCGGAACGCAGCAACAGCATCACCGTCTGCAGATACATGCCCGCGTCGCCCCACTGCGGCGGCGGCATGTTGCGGTCCAGATAACAGAACAGGGCGGTCGAGGCGCCGAAGCAGTTCCAGTTCCCGGCGCGGACGCGGGCGCGGGCCGCGAGGTCGTCCTGGGCGATGCCGAGGCTTCCGTAGCGGCGCTTTCCGAAGTCGCTCAACCGTTCCCGATAGGGCGTGCCCATCGGGTCGGGATACAGCGGGACCTCCAGCGCGTCCCCGCGGTCGCCGGCGGCCACCCTCGCGGCGATCCGCTCCTTCAGCCGGGACAGCGGATCACCGGACAGCACGTAAATGTGCCACGGTTGCAGATTGCCGCCCGACGGCGCGTGCGCCGCCGCGGTCAGCACCCGCGACAGCACCTCCGGCTCCACGGGACGGTCGAGGAACGCGCGGACCGCGTGTCTGGAGGCCACCGCTTCGTAGACGTCCACGCGGGTAGTCAGTCGCCCAGTGTCGCCCGAATACACACCGTCACGTACGGCATCGCCAGGCCGGTCGAATTCGCCAGTGCCGGATGGGTCGCCAGCAGCTGGCGCACCTGCTCCAGCGTCTGGGTGCGCACCTCGGCCGGCGACGTGATGCAGTAGCTGCGCGACGCGACCAGATCGATCAATGCTTGCGGCGTCAGGTAATTCGTCCACTCGACCTGGTGGCGTTCGCGCTCGGTGAAGGGCGCGGGCAGCTCCACGTCGAAGCGGCCGCCGTCGCCGTCGCTGCCGATGATCTCGCCCAGTTCCCGCACCCAGCCCAGCCGCTCGTCACGGGTGTTCCACACCAGGCCGAGTCGGCCGCCGGGCCGCAATACCCGGGCCACCTCGGGAATCGCCCGCTGGGGCTCCACCCAATGCCACGCCTGCGCGACCAGCACCGCGTCAACACTGTTGTCTTCCAAGGGAATCTCTTCGGCGGTGCCCAGCACCGCGCGCGTCTCCGGAAGCGTGGCCTGCAGCACCTCGAGCATGTCGGGAATCGGATCGACGGCCATCACCTCCAGGCCGCGTTCCACCAGCCGGGTGGTCAGCTTGCCGGTGCCGGCGCCCAGGTCCAGTACCTTGCGGGCCCCGCGCGGCAACAGCCAGTCGATCGCCTCGGGCGGGTACGACGGGCGGCCACGCTCGTAGGCGGCCGCCGCTGAGCCAAAGGACAGGGAGCGGTCGCGTTGTGAGCGGGTCACCGCCGACACGCGCCTTCGCCGCCGTCGTTCTGTGCGGCCAATTCCAAAGTCTTGCGGACCAATTCGCCCACCGCATCGGTCTCCACCAGGAAACCGTCGTGGCCGCAGACCGACTCGACCACCTGCAGCTCCGCGCAGCCCGGCAGCAGCTCGGCCAGCTCCTCCTGCAGGCGCAGCGGGTAGAGCCGATCGGAGGTGATGCCACCGACCACCGCCGGCACCGGGCAGCCGCCCAGCGCCTTGGCGACGCCACCGCGGTCCCTGCCCACATCGTGACTGTTCAGAGTCTCGGTCAGGGTCACGTAGCTGCCGGCGTCGAAACGGGCCAGGATCTTGTCGCCCTGGTGTTCCAGGTAGCTCTGCACCGCGTAGCGGCCGTCTCCAAATGGGGGGCCGGGGTCCTCGTCACCCTGGCTGCCATTGGCGAACCGGGTGTCGAGCTCGACCTCGCCGCGATAGGTCAGGTGCGCGAAGCGCCGCGCGATCGTCAACCCGGCATCGGGCTTGCGCCCGGTGTCGTGGTAGTCGCCGCCCTGCCAGTCCGGGTCGGCCTTGATCGCCGCGATCTGGGTGGTCTGGGTGCCGATCTGGTCGGCGGTGGCGCGCGCGCCGACCGCGAGCAGCAGACCCGCCCGGACCCGATCGGGGTGGCCGACCATCCATTCCAAAGCCCGTGCACCGCCCATGGACCCACCAACAACGGCGGCAACCCGATTGATTCCCAGTGCCTCGAGGGCCGCGATGTCGGCCTCCACCTGGTCCCGCACGGTGATCAGCGGAAACCTTGAGCCCCAAGGCTTTCCGTCGCGGGCGCGCGAGCTCGGGCCGGTGGAGCCCCGGCAGCCGCCGAGCACGTTGGTGGCCACGGCGCACCAGCGATTGGTGTCGATCGGCGCGCCGGGTCCGGCCACCCCGTCCCACCAGCCGGCGGTCGGGTGCCCGGGGCCGGCCGGACCGGTGATGTGCGAATCACCGGTCAGCGCGTGCAATACCACTACTACGTTGTCGCGGGTCGGCGACAACTCACCCCAGCGCTGCACCGCGATGCAGACATCGTCGATGACCGCGCCGCTCTCGGTGGTCAGCGAGCCGATGTCGATCAGGCCGATTTCGCCTTCGGCGGGCAGCGTCTGGGTGGGAACGTCGGAGATCGTCATGACCGCAACTCTCAGAAGGCCGCCGCGGTCTGCGGGTTGCCGCTGAACTTGCGGGCCGCAGCGAAACCGAGCTCCAGGTCGGCGAGGATGTCGTCGATGCCCTCGATGCCGACGGCCAGCCGCACCAGGCCGGGGGTGACCCCGGTGGCCAGTTGCTCAGCCGGACTGAGCTGGGCGTGTGTGGTCGACGCCGGGTGAATCACCAGCGACCGCACGTCGCCGATGTTGGCGACGTGGCTGTGCAGCTGCAGTGCGTTCACGAACGCCTTGCCCGCCTCGATGCCGCCGGCCAGCTCGAACGCCAGCACGGCCCCGGTTCCCTTGGGCGCCAGCTTCTTTGCCCGCTCGTGCCAGGGCGAGCTGGGCAGCCCCGCGTAGTTCACCGACAGCACGCCGTCGTGGCCCTCGAGGAATTCGGCCACCCGTTGCGCGTTGGCGACGTGGCGCTCCACGCGCAGGCTCAGGGTCTCGATGCCCTGGGCGACCAGGAACGCGTTGAACGGCGCGGCGGCCGAACCGAGGTCGCGCAGCAACTGCACGCGCGCCTTGAGCGCGTAGGCGGGCGGCCCCAGCTCGGCGAAGACCACGCCGTGGTAGCTCGGGTCGGGCGTGGTGAAACCGGGGAAGCGGCCCTGCGTCCAGTCGAACGTGCCGCCGTCCACGATGACGCCGGCGATCGCGGAGCCGTGCCCGCCGAGGTACTTGGTGGCCGAGTGCACCACGATGTCGGCGCCGTGCTTGAACGGCTGGATCAGGTACGGCGTGGCAATCGTGTTGTCCACGATCAATGGGACCCCGTTGGCGTGGGCGACCCCGGAGACGCCCGGGATATCCAGCACGTCGATCTGCGGGTTGGAGATGGTCTCGGCGAAGAACGCCTTGGTGTTCGGCCGGACCGCCGCCTGCCAGGAGTCCAGGTCGTCGGGATCGTCGACGAAGCTGACCTCGATTCCGAGCTTGGCCAGCGAGTAGTGGAACAGGTTGTACGTGCCGCCGTAGAGCCGCGGGCTGGACACGATGTGATCCCCGGCACATGCCAGGTTCAATATGGCGAATGTCTCAGCTGCCTGCCCGGAGCTGAGGAACAGCGCGGCGACGCCGCCCTCGAGTGCGGCGATGCGCTGCTCGACGACGTCGGTGGTCGGGTTTCCGATGCGGGTGTAGATGTTGCCCGGCACCTCCAGCCCGAAGAGGGCGGCGGCGTGCGCGGTGTCGTCAAAGGTGTACGACGTGGTCTGGTAAATCGGCAGGGCGCGCGCGTGGGTCGCCGCGTCGGGCTGCTGGCCTGCGTGCACCTGCCGGGTTTCGAACGACCAATTCGCGGTCGGATCGCTGTCGTTGTTATCGCTCATGGGAAGCTTCCCCTGTCTGGCTCAGGGGCCCGTCATGGCGGACCCGCGCTTGCCGGATAGCCGGTTGTGGCTACTCAACCTGGTCTTCACCCGGAGCACCCCACCGCGGTTGGAGGGTTGCCGGCCAGCAAGCCGGGGCTTAATGCTGGCGCTCATGACCAATACGAAGCCTATCTTACTGTGCCGACCCAGTGCTAACCGTGGCAGTGCAGATCCAGGTCAACACCTGCTCAAACGCCCTTGATAACGTGGCAGCAAGATCGCTGAGCCCCCCATGATCTATCCGTTAATGCCGGGAGAGGGACCGTGAGCGCGAAGAAGCCGACTGTCATCTACACGCTGACCGACGAAGCGCCGTTGCTGGCGACGTACGCGTTTCTGCCGATCGTGCGGGCCTTCGCCGAACCGGCGGGCATCGAGGTCAAAACCAGCGACATCTCCGTTGCTGCGCGGATCCTCGCCGAGTTCCCCGAGGACCTCACCGACGAGCAGCGGGTGCCCGACAACCTGGGCGAGCTGGGCCGGCTGACGAAGCTCGCCGACACCAACATCATCAAGCTGCCCAACATCAGCGCCTCGGTGCCCCAGCTGGTCGCCGCCATCAAGGAGCTGCAGGGCAAGGGTTACAAGATCCCGGACTTCCCGCACAACCCGAAGACCGACGAGGACAAGGAGATTCGCGACCGCTACGCGAAATGCCTTGGCAGCGCGGTCAACCCGGTGCTGCGGCAGGGCAACTCGGACCGTCGCGCGCCCAACGCGGTCAAGGAGTACGCGCGCAAGCACCCGCACAGTATGGGGAAGTGGTCGCAGGCGTCGCGCACCCACGTCGCGACGATGAAGCACGGCGACTTCTACCACGGCGAGAAGTCGATGACCTTGGACCGCGCGCGCAGCGTGAAGATGGAACTGGAGACCAAGGGCGGCAAGACAATCGTCCTCAAGCCCACGGTGTCGCTGCGCGAGGGCGACGTCATCGATTCCATGTTCATGAGCAAGAAGGCCCTCATCGAGTTCTACGAGGAGCAGATCGAGGACGCCTACGAAACCGGCGTGATGTTCTCGCTGCACGTCAAGGCGACGATGATGAAGATCAGCCATCCGATCGTCTTCGGCCACGCCGTGAAGACCTTCTACAAGGACGCCTTCGCCAAGCACCAGGCGCTGTTCGACGAACTCGGCGTCAACGTCAACAACGGACTGTCGGATCTGTACGACAAGATCGAGTCGTTGCCCGCGTCCCAGCACGACGAGATCATTCGTGACCTGCACGCCTGCCACGAACACCGCCCCGAGCTGGCGATGGTCGATTCGGCCAAGGGCATCACCAACTTTCACTCGCCCAGCGACGTGATTGTGGACGCGTCGATGCCGGCGATGATCCGCGCCGGCGGCAAGATGTACGGCGCCGACGGCCGGCAGAAGGACACCAAGGCCGTCAATCCCGAGTCGACCTTCGCGCGCATCTACCAAGAGATCATCAACTTCTGCAAGACGCACGGGCAATTCGATCCGACCACGATGGGCACCGTCCCCAACGTCGGCCTGATGGCGCAGCAGGCCGAGGAGTACGGCTCGCACGACAAGACGTTCGAGATCCCCGAGGACGGTGTCGCCAACATCGTCGACCTGGACACCGGGGACGTGCTGCTGACGCAGAATGTGGAAGAAGGCGACATCTGGCGGATGCCGATCGTCCGGGACGAGCCGATCCGCGACTGGGTCAAGCTGGCCGTCACCCGGGCGCGAAACTCGGGCATGCCGGTGGTGTTCTGGCTGGACCAGGAGCGCCCGCACGAGAACGAATTGCGCAAGAAGGTCAACACGTATCTGGCCGACCACGACACCGAGGGCCTCGACATCCAGACCATGTCGCAGGAACGGGCCATGCGGCACACGATCGAGCGCGCGATGCGCGGGCAGGACACTATCGCCGCGACCGGAAACATCCTGCGCGACTACCTCACCGACCTGTTCCCGATCCTGGAGCTGGGCACCAGCGCCAAGATGCTGTCCATCGTGCCGTTGATGGCCGGCGGCGGCATGTACGAAACCGGGGCGGGCGGTTCGGCGCCCAAGCACGTCCACCAGCTCGTCGAGGAGAACCACCTGCGCTGGGATTCGCTCGGTGAATTCCTAGCGCTGGGAGCGTGTTTCGACGACGTCGGCATCAAGACCGACAACGAGCGCGCCAAGATTCTGGGCAAGACGCTGGATGCCGCGATCGGAAAGCTGTTGGACAACAACAAGAGCCCGTCGCGCAAGACCGGTGAGCTCGACAACCGGGGCAGCCAGTTCTACCTGGCGCTGTACTGGGCCACCGAGCTCGCCGGGCAGAAGGACGACGAGGAGCTGGCCAAGCACTTCGCCAAGCTGGCCGAATCGCTGCGCGACAACGAGAAGGCCATCGTGGCCGAACTCGAGAAGCCCCAGGGCGAGGCGGTCGACATCGGCGGCTACTACCAGCCCGACAGTGAGAAGACGGCGGCTGTGATGCGGCCGAGCAAGACCTTCAACGAGGTCATCGCGGCTTCACAGGCCTAGCTGGCCGACGGGTCGATGACCTCGCGTTCCGGCCGCCTGCAGTCGTCGATGAACTCGGAGATGACCTGCGCGACGCGGTCGGGCGCCTCGAACATCGGCACGTGACCGACGCCGTCGAGCCGCGTCATCCGCGTTCCGGCCGGCAGGAAGTTGGTGAAATGCCGGTAGAACCTGCTCGCGGGCACCACCCGGTCCTTCTCGCACAGCACCAGCTGGACCGGCACCCCGGTGTCGGCTAATTGCAGGAGGCCGGGATCCAGCAGCGACTTGGCCAGCAGCTGGAAGTACGCGGGGCAGTGCGCGGCGTCTTCGACGACGGCCGACAGTTGGCGCTCGCTGATGCCGTCCGGCGTCGCCGTCAGCGGCAGCGTGGCCAGCCGGCGGCTCAGCGGCAGCTGCAGGGTGCGCTGGCCGAACAGCCGGGCCAGCGCGAGCATCGGCATGCCCGCGATGAACTTGCTGATGACCTCGAATTTCACCGGGCTCCACCGCGTCCAGCCGCCCGCGGCGCCGATGCCGGTGACGCTGCGGGCCCGCCCGCGGCGCTCCAGCTCGAACGCGACCCAGCCGCCCAGCGAGTTGCCCACCATGTGCGCGGTTTCCCAGCCCAGCTCGTCCAGCTGGCGCTCGACGTGGTCGGCCAGGACCGACGAGCTCAGCAGCCAGGTGCCCGCGTACGGTCCGCCGTTGTGCCCTGCCATGGTCGGGGCGAACACCTCGTAGCGGCCGGTATCGGCCAGCCGCGGCGCGACGGGCTCCCAGACGGTCTGCGACATGAGGAACCCGTGCAGCATCAGGACCGGCTCTCCAGAACCCAGGTGGATCGGCGTGCGAGTGGTCATCCTCCGACATTAAATGCGGTACCGCCGGTACTGCAAGCGAGGACGCGGCCGCCGAGCCGCGCGTGAAAAGATCAGGGCATCATGAGCACCGCAACCGGACCCAGCCGGATTTTTTCCGGCGTGCAACCCACGTCTGACTCGCTTCACCTCGGCAACGCCCTGGGGGCCGTCACCCAGTGGGTGGCGCTGCAGGACGACCACGACGCGTTCTTCTGCGTCGTCGACCTGCACGCCATCACCGTCGCCCAGGACCCCGAGGCGCTGCGCCGCCGGACCCTGGTGACCGCCGCGCAGTACCTGGCGCTGGGCATCGACCCCGCCCGCAGCACCGTCTTCGTGCAGAGCCAGGTGCCCGCCCACACCCAGCTGGCCTGGGTGCTGGGCTGCTTCACCGGCTTCGGGCAGGCGTCGCGGATGACGCAGTTCAAGGACAAGTCGCTCAAGCAGGGCAGCGACTCCACCACCGTCGGGCTGTTCACCTACCCGGTGCTGCAGGCCGCCGACGTGCTGGCCTACGACACCGATCTGGTGCCCGTCGGCGAGGACCAGCGCCAGCATCTCGAGCTGGCGCGCGACATCGCCGAGCGCTTCAACGCCCGATTCCCCGACACCTTCGTGGTCCCCGACATGTTCATCCCGAAGGCCACCGCCAAGATCTACGACCTGGCCGACCCGACGTCGAAGATGAGCAAGTCGGCGGGCACCGATGCCGGGTTGATCAACCTGCTCGACGATCCGGCCAAGTCCGCCAAGAAGATTCGCTCGGCCGTGACTGACAGCGAGCGCGAAATCCGGTTCGACACCGAGGCCAAGCCGGGGGTGTCGAACCTGCTGACGATCCAGTCGGCGGTCACCGGGGTCGGCATCGACAAGCTCGTCGACGGCTACGCCGGGCGCGGCTACGGCGACCTGAAGAAGGAGACCGCCGAGGCCGTCGTCGAATTCATCGCGCCGATCAAGGCCCGAGTCGACGAATTCATGTCCGATCGCACCGAATTGGAGGCCGCGCTGGCGGCCGGCGCCGAGCGCGCCGACGAGGTGGCCGGGAAAACGGTCCAACGGGTTTACGATCGGCTGGGGTTCCTTCCGCGACGGAGGTAGCACATCGCTCGTGAAAATGAAGCTGCCATGACCGAGCCGGCCAAGCCAGGATTCTTCGCTCGTCTGCGTGCCCGGTACGGATGGCTCGATCACGTGGTCCGCGCGTATCAGCGCTTTGACGGACGCAGCGGCGGCTTCTTCGCGGCCGGTCTCACCTACTACACGATATTTGCGCTATTCCCCTTGCTGATGGTCAGTTTCGCGGTGGTCGGCTTCGTCCTGGCCCGGGATCCGGCGCTGCTGAGCACGATCGACGCGCACATCCGGTCCGCGGTCACCGGCGCGCTCAGCGAGCAGCTGATCGAATTGATGAATTCGGCGATCAACGCGCGCGCGTCGGTCGGTGTGATCGGTTTGGCGACCGCGGCCTGGGCCGGCCTGACCTGGATGTCGCACCTGCGGGCCGCGGTGACGGAGATGTGGTCCGAGCAGCAGCCGGAATCCCCGGGCTTCCTGCGCAACAAGCTTTCCGATTTGATCGCGATGCTCGGGACGTTCGTGGTGATCGTGGCCACGCTCGTCCTGACCACGGTCAGCCAGGCCGCCCCGATGCGGTCCATCCTGAGATGGCTTGAAATACCCGACTTTTCGGTGTTCGGCGAGATACTGCGCGGCGTCTCGATCCTGGTGTCGCTGCTGGTGTCGTGGATGTTGTTCACCTGGATGATCGCCCGGCTGCCGCGGCACAAGGTCGACCTGGCCTGGTCGATGCGGGGTGGGCTGCTGGCCGCGATCGCCTTCGAACTTTTCAAGCAGGTGGCCTCGATCTATCTGCGAGCAGTGTTGCGCAGCCCGGCGGGTGCGACGTTCGGCCCGGTGCTGGGGCTGATGGTGTTCTCCTACGTCACGGCCTACCTCGTGCTGTTCGCCGCCGCGTGGGCCGCCACCGCGCACGGCGATCCGCGCGCCAAGCCCGTCGCGCCACCGGCGCCCGCGATCATCGCCCCCCGCGTACAACTGGACGAGGGGCTGCGCACCCGCCAGACGCTCACCGCGATGGCGGTGGGAGCCGTTGGGGCGCTGACCTTTTCCCGCCTGACCCGCCGGCTGCGCTAGCGCCAGTCGCCGCGCGCCATGACGGCGGTGAGCCGCAGATCGCCGTCCAGGACAACGAGGTTGGCCGCATACCCGGGCCGCAGTGCGCCCACGCCCTCGAAACCCAGGGCCCGCGCCGGCGTCGCCGAGGTCATCTGGACGGCGCCGGCCAGCGACGCGTCGGGGTCCGGGCCGAATGCGGCGACCTCGCGGAACAGCCGGTCCATCGTCGCCGTGCTGCCGGCGATCGTCGACGTGCCGCGCACCCGCGCGACGCCCGACGACACGTCGACGGGCACCGTGCCCAGCTGGAAAGCCCCGTCGGCGCAGCCGGCCGCGGCGATGGCGTCGGTGATCGCCGCGACCCGCTCGGGTCCCGCGGCCCGGATGACCGCCCCCGCGGCGGCGGGGTGCAGGTGCACGCCGTCGACGATGAGTTCGACGGTGACGGCCGGGTCCTGCAGCAGCGCGAGCACCGGCCCGGGGGCGCGGTGGTCCAGCGGCGGCATGGCGTTGCACAGGTGGGTGCCCACCGTGGCGCCCAGGGCCAGCGCCTGCGTGGTCTGCTCGTAGGTCGCATCGGTATGGCCAACGGCGACAACGACTCCGGCGTCGCGAAAGCGCCGGATCGCGTCGTCGCTGCCGGGCCGCTCGGGCGCCAGCGTGACCATCCGGATCGTGCCGCCGCCGGCGGCCAGGACGTCGTCGACCTCGGCGGGGTCGGGGTCACGCATCTGGGCAGCGTCGTGCGCGCCGCAGCGCGACTGGCTCAGCCACGGCCCCTCCAGGTGGATGCCCGCGACGATGCCCCGCCGGGTCGCATCGGCGAGGGCCCTAACACCCGCGAGCAGCGTGTCGGGCGCGGCCGTCACCAGGCTGGCCAGCGTGGTGGTGGTGCCGTGGCGCAGGTGGAACTGCGCCGCCGCGGCGATCTGGTCGGCGTCGGTGTAGGACGCACCGCCGCCGCCGTGCACGTGCATGTCGATAAACCCCGGCACCACAATGCCATCGGGGAAATCGCTATCGGGTGGCCCGGGCGGCGCGCCGGCCCCGCAGGCGACGATTTGGTCCCCGGCCGTCTGCACCCATCCCGGTCGGCAGATCTGCCGGTCGAGAACCGCGGTGCCGGCGGCGATCAAAGCCACTTGCCACCGTTTTCCCAGAAGTGCCGGATGTCCTCGAGCTGGCGCCCCTTCGTCTCCGGCGCATACCGATAGACGACACCGAAGGCGATCACCGCGAGCAGCCCGAAGACCGCGAAAGCGCCTGCGCCGCCGAGCGAATGCAGCATGGTCAGGAAGACCGCGGCGACGATCGCGTTGGCGACGAGGTTGGACGTCAGCATGGTGCTGGACCCGATGGACCGCAGCCGGGTGGGGAAGCTTTCGCTGGCGTACACCCAGCCCAGCGAGCCGAAGCCCATGGTGTATCCGAAGATGAACAGCACGATGCCGGCGAACCCGAGGACCGCGCCGCCGACGCCCCGGGCGAACACCAGCATCAGCAGGGCATCGGCGACGATCATCATGGCGATGCCGCACAACAGGATTGGGCGCCGGCCGATCCGGTCGACCAGCGTCAGCGCGGCGCCCACCGCCGCCAGGCCGGCGACCTGAACCAGCGCCGGCAAGCCGAGCAGCGCGAAGTTGCCGGTGAAGCCCATGGCCTCGAAGATTCGCGGGCTGTAATAGATGATTGCGTTGATGCCGGTGATCTGCAGCAGGAAGCCGAGCGTGACCACGAAGAGGGTGGCCCGGAGATACGGCGGCCGCAGCATCTCCTTGAGGCCCCCTTTGAAACCGGGAGAGCCCTCGCCCACCGCGCGGCGTATCTCGGCGAGCTCTTCTTCGGCGTTGGCCGCGGGCTCCACCCGCAGCAGCGTGGCGCGGGCGTCGTCGATGCGGCCCTTCAGCAGGTACCAGCGTGCCGTGTCGGGCAGGCGAATCACCAACGGCAGCAACAGCACTGCGGGCACGGCGGCCAACCCGAACATCCATCGCCAGCTGTGCGTCTCGGCCAGCGCGTAGCCGGTGAGGTAGCCGACGATCAGCCCGCTGACGATCGCCAGCTGATAGGTCGTCAGCAGCGCGCCGCGCACGGCCGTCGGCGCCGACTCGGCGATGTATACCGGGACGACCACCACCATCACGCCGATGGTCATACCCAACAGCAGTCGCGCCACCAGCAGCATCGGCAGCGACATCGAGAACGCGTCCAGCAGAGCGAATATCGCGTAGCTGACCAGGATCAGCACCACCGACTTTTGTCGCCCGATCCTGTTGGCCAGGACGCCGGCGCCGAGCGCGCCGACGATCTGCCCGATCACCACCATCGTCGTCAGCAGTTCCTGCTGGCCCGTCGTGAGCCCGAAGTCCCTGGTGATGAACAGCTGCGCGCCGGCGATGATGGAAAGGTCGTACCCGTAGATCACCCCGACGCTAGCGCCGGTGAGTCCAATAGTCTTGGTGTTCAACGATGTTGGGGTCGACGGTTCATGGATCGCGCGGCCATGATCAAACTGAACACGATGATGGTGCCGATGACGCCGACCCCGACGCGCACGGGCAGCGCCTCGGCCGACGGGATCAGGTTCGCGGCCGCAACGCTTGCGGCCGGCCGGTCGCCCGCGTTGTCGGGCTTGGTCACCAGCGACGGATCCGGCGCGATCAGGGTGCCGACCTGGGTGCCCTGCGCGGTGGAAAACCCGTAGTCCAGCAGGTGCGCGGCCTGTTCCCACGGCGCGATCGGCTGCCGGGTTCCGTGCATCAGCACGGCGACCAGGCGGCGCCCGTCGTGGTTGGCCGCGCCGACGAACGTCTGCCCGGCATCGTCGGTGTAACCCGTCTTGCCGCCCATCGCGCCCGGATACTTGTAGAGCAGCTGGTTGTCGTTCTCCAGCTCGTAGCCGGGGTGGTCGCCGTGGCCGGGGAAGTCGAAGGTCTTGGTCGCGACGATGCCCGCGAAAGTCGGGTTCTGCCAGGCGTATCGGTAGAACAGGCCGATGTCGTAGGCCGAGGTGCTCATGCCGGGCCCGTCCAGCCCGGACGGGGTGGCCACCCGGGTGTCGCGGCCGCCGAGCTTGGCGGCCAGCACGTTGATCTTCTCCAGCGCCTGCTGCATGCCGCCGAGCTGCATCGCCAGCGCGTGCGCCGCGTCGTTGCCGGAGTGCATCAGCAATCCGTGCAGCAGCTGGTTGACGGTGTAGGCGCCGCCGTCGTCGACCCCGACCTTGGTGCCCTCGGCGGCCGCGTCGTCTGGGGTGCCGACCACGGACTTGTTCAGCGGCAGCGCGTTGAGCGACGCCATCGCGACGAGCACCTTGATGATGCTGGCGGGGCGGTGCCGGCCGTGCGGGTCGCGGGCGGCGATGACGGCGCCGCTGTCCAGATCGGCCACCACCCATGCCTCGGCGGAGACGTCGCCCGGCACCGGCGGGGTACCGGGAGCGGTGACGATGCCGCAGCCCGACAGCGCATCGCCACCCACCGGTTTCGCCGGCACGGCCAGCGGGATGGGCGCGTCGCCGGCCTGGGGAACTTCCGACGAGTCGACCGCGGGCGGGGTGTTCACCTGATACGGACAATTCGGTGGGCCCGCATTCGGCCCGGCCGTGGGCTCGGCCGTCGCGCCCGGCACGCCGAGCGTGATCGGGGCCGCGACCATAAAAACGGCTGCTGCCAGGCATGATGCGGAACGGAGGAAGCTCATGGTGAGTGCAGACTAGGCGATCGCGCGGCCGATTCGGGGGAGCCGCGCTGTGACTGGTGAGGCACAAGTTACAAACTTCGGCTCCGCGCGCGGGGGCGGTACGCAGCCCCTACACTGACGGCTATTCCAAGACTTCGTGTGTTTTCAAAGCGTCCCGAGGGGCCCAGGTCGCTGGACCGACTGCTCAAGCAGGCCGAGAAGGCGACCCAGGTGCGGCGTGCCGGGACCGAGCAGGTGCTGGCCGAGCTGCAGGCGCTGCGCGAAACCACCCGCGAGCCCGAGCTGCAGTCCGCGCTGGCCTGGCTCTGCAACGCCCTGACGCGGCTGGCCAGCGGCTCGTCGACGGCGGCGAATTCCCGCGAGGTGTTGCTGGCCACTCATGCGGTGAAGCGCGCGGCCGGCTAACGCAGCGCGGTGGCCGCCAGGTCCACGTGCGCGAGGGCTCCGAAGCTGATCGTGCCCATCCACAGCTTGCCGGCGGCCTCGACCAGGCCGGTGACCGAGCCGAAGTCGGGGTGCACGGTGCGCAGGCCGGCGACGGCCGCGCCGCTGTCCGGATCGAACGCGACGGCCCAGATCTCCGGCTTGATCTGGGGCTGCAGCCGCTCGGGCAGGCGCCACACCACCTTGCGGATGATCGGGGCCCGCGGGAACAGCGACTCCAGCGCCGGGTTGGCCTCGGCGACCAGCGCGGCCCAGATCCGGCCGTCGGCGCCGGTGGACAGGTTGTCGGGCATCCCGGGCAGGTGCGCCGCCAGCGGCGTCACCGATCCGGCGTGCGGCCCGGTCAACCAGTACTTCGACAGGCGGCGGGCCTGGGTCTCGGCGAACACCAGCGCCGACCCGTCGGCCGTCGCCGTCACCCCGTTGGCGAAGTACAGCCCGCCGGCCAGCGTGGCGACCGTGCCGTCCGCATCGAGGCGGTACAGGCCGCCGGTTGCGCGTGCCTCCACGATCGGTGCGGTGTAGTTCTCGAAATGAAAGTCGGCCGTCGACTCGGTGAAATAGATTGTGCCATCGGCGGTTTCGGTGACGTTCGAGCAGAACTTGAGCCGCCTCCCGTCGACCGAGTCGGCGAGCACGTCCAGCGCGCCGCTGCCCGGGTCCAACGCGAGCAATCCGCGATGGCTGTCGCAGATCAGCACGCGGCCGTCGCGGGCGACGTGCAGACCGAGCGGGCGCCCGCCGGTATTGGCGACGACCGTGGGCTGGCCGCCGTCGGCCGGAATCCGCACGATGCGCCCGTCTTCGAGGCCTGTCCACAGTTGTCCGGCCGGGTCGACGACGACGTCCTCGGGGCCGTTGCCGGGGACCGGGACGACGGTGATGCCCGGCGCCGGCATGTCCGGCAACTTCTCGATCGGTGGAGGCTGCCACCGGACCGGGCGGATGGGTGGTTTGCGCGCCATGCCCTGGACTCTAGATGCGCGCCTGGCTCTCCGAAAGCACTCCGCGCAGGATGGATTCGATGCTGTCAAACTCGGCCTGGCCGCTGATCAGCGGCGGCGCCAGCTGGATGACGGAATCGCCGCGGTCATCGGTGCGGCAATACAACCCGGCCTCGAACAGCGCCGACGACACGTGGCCGAGCAGCGCGCGGCGCTCGGCGTCGGTGAAGGTCTGCTTGGTCGCCTGGTCCTTGACCAGCTCGATGCCGTAGAAGTAACCCTCGCCGCGGACGTCGCCGACGATGGGCAGGTCGTAGAGCTTGTCCAGGGTGGCGCGGAATTTCGGGGCGTTGGTCTTGACGTGGTCGTTGAGGCCCTCGCGCTCGAAGATGTTGAGGTTGGCCAGCGCGACGGCCGCCGAAACCGGATGGCCGCCAAAGGTATACCCGTGCGGGAACATCGTGGCGCCGTCGTTGAACGGCTCGAACAGCCGCTCGCTGGCGATCATCGCGCCGATCGGCGAGTAGCCCGACGTCATGCCTTTGGCGCAGGTGATCATGTCGGGCACGTAGCCGACGTCGTCACACGCGAACATCGACCCGATGCGGCCGAACGCGCAGATCACCTCGTCGGAGACCAGCAGCACGTCGTAGGCGTCGCAGATTTCCCGGACGCGCTCGAAATAGCCTGGGGGAGCGGGGATGCTGCCGCCCGCGTTCTGCACCGGCTCCAGGAACACCGCCGCCACGGTGTCTGGCCCCTCGAATTCGATGGCCTCGGCGACGCGGTCGGCCGCCCACTGCCCGAAGGCCTTGGCGTCGGTGCCGAACGGCTCGGGCGCGCGGTAGAAGTTCGTGTTGGGCACCCGGAAGCCGCCCGGCGTCACCGGCTCGAACGGCTCCTTGAAGCGGGGCAGCCCGGTGATGGCCAACGCGCCCTGGGTGGTGCCGTGGTAGGCGATCGAGCGCGAAATCACCTTGTGCTTACCGGGTTTGCCGGTGAGCTTGAAGTATTGCTTGGCCACCTTCCACGCGGTCTCGACGGCCTCGGTGCCACCGGTGGTAAAGAACACCCTGTTCAGGTCGCCCGGCGTGTAGCGGGCCAGGCGCTCGGCGAGCTCGATCGCGGTCGGGGTGGCGTATCCCCACAGCGGGAAGAACGCCAGCGTGCTCGCTTGACGCGCCGCGACCTCGGCCAGCTCGGTGCGGCCGTGGCCGACCTGCACGGTGAACAGCCCGGACAGCCCGTCCAGGTAGCTTTTGCCGCGGTCGTCGTAGATGGTGACGCCCTCGCCGCGCACGATCACCGGCGGCCTGAAGTCCGGCCCGTGCCTGGTGAAATGCAGCCAGAGATTTTCCGTCATGGTGTGTGCGAGCCTAACGCTAAGCTCTGGGCATGACCTCAACGCAGGTCAGCGAGTTCGAAGCGCTGCGCCCGCACCTGATGGCTGTCGCCTACCGGCTGACCGGCACCGTGGCCGATGCCGAAGACATCGTCCAGGAGGCGTGGCTGCGCTGGCACACGCAGACGAAGGCGATCGCCGATCTACGGGCCTGGCTGACCACCGTCGTAAGCCGGCTCGGGCTGGACCGGCTGCGGTCGGCGACGCACCGCCGCGAGACCTACGCGGGCAACTGGCTGCCCGAACCGGTGGTGACCGGATTTGACGGCACCGACCCGCTGGCGGCGGTGGTGGCCCGCGAGGACGCCCGGTTCGCGGCGATGGTGGTGCTGGAGCGGCTGTCGCCCGATCAGCGGGTCGCGTTCGTGCTGCACGACGGGTTCTCGCTGCCGTTCTCCGAAGTCGCCGAGGTGTTGGGCATCAACGAGGCGGCGGCGCGGCAGCTGGCGTCGCGGGCCCGCAAGTCCGTCGCAGAAGACGCGCCGCCGCAGCCCGACCCGTCGCACGACGAGGTGGTCGGCAAGCTGATGGCCGCGATGGCCGTAGGCGATGTGCGCGCCGTGATCGCGCTGCTGCATCCCGACGTGACGCTGACCGGCGATTCGAATGGCAAGGCGCCCACGGCAATCAACGTCATCCACGGGGCGGACAAGGTGGCCCGATTCCTGTTCGGCCTGGCCTCCCGCTACGGCCCCGGCATGCTCACGTCTTACGAGCTGGGGCTGGTCAACGGCGAACTGGGTTGCTATTCGACGGGCCGGCCCGCCACCGACGTGTACCGCGAGATGGCGCCGCGGATCATGGCCATGACGGTGCGCAACGGAAAGGTCTGCGCCCTATGGGATGTCGCCAACCCCGACAAATTCACCGGTTCCCCGCTGCGAGTCTGACGCGGCCAGGCCGATGCGCAGCGCCCCGGCGGCCTCGCTTGCCGCCTCGGCGAAGCGGCCGCCGAGGCCGACGAAGTTGAGGTAGGCGTGCGGCAGATCGGCCTGGCGACTCAGCACCACCGCGACGCCGCCGGCGCGCAGCTTGCCCGCGTAGGCCTCGCCGTCGTCGCGGATGGGGTCGAAGCCGGCGGTGGCGATGTAGGCCGGCGGCAGGCCGGTGACGTCGCCGTGCAGCGGTGACAGCCGCGGGTCGGCCAGGTCGACGCCCGGCGGCACGTAATTGCCCAGCGCCCAACGGTAATTCGCATCGGTGAACGTCGAGCCCTGCGCGAACAGGTCGTGCGACGGCCGGCGCGTGGCCACGTCCGTCGGCGGATACATCAGCAGCTGAAACGCGGGCACCGGACCGCCGCGCCGCACGGCCTGCTGAGCGACCACCGCGGCGAGGTTGCCCCCGGCGCTGTCACCCCCGACGGCGATGCGGTCGGGATCGGCGCCCAGCTCGGCGGCGCTGCCGTGCGCGTAGTCGAAGGCGGCCATCGCGTCCTGGACCGCGGCGGGGAACGGATGCTCCGGCGCGCAACGGTATTCGACCGACAACACCCGCACGGCGGCATGGCCCGCCAGGTAGCGCGCGACCGGGTCGTGGCTGACCCGCGACCCCACCGAGAAGCCGCCGCCGTGGGTGTACACCAGCAACCCGGACGGCTTGGCCACCCCCGCGGGCGTGTAGAGCGTGGCTGCGATGCCGCCGTGTTCGGCGGGGACGACGATGTCGCGGGTCGCGACGGGCGCCGGCGACTCATAGCCGATGAGTTGCGGAAGCCCGTCGTAGCGCACCCGGGCCGCCTCGATGGGATCGGCGAAAACGTCTGAGCCCGAAGCATTTTTGAGCCGGATCGCCAGTTGCGCGTCGAGATCCAGCTCCTGCCCGTCGATGCGCAGCGGCGGTCCGGCCAGCGCCCTGCGGGCGGGTGCGGGCAATGCGAACAGGGCGCGCACCACCTTCGCCTTCGCGCGAATGCTCAACGGTGTCATCACTTTTCCTCCCGTTTGTTGCGTGCGACGAATCGCATGACGTGCCCCAGCAGGCTGGACTGCAGGCTGACGGTCAGCCCGTTGCGCGCGCACTCGGCGTCGAATTCGCCGGGCACCAGCAGCCGATGCGGCGATCCGTCCAGCCGGTGAAACAGGCCGGCCAGCGGCGTACGAACCAGGTCGTAGCCGACGAAGGCGCCACCGGGGCGCAACACCCGGGCCACCTCGGCGACGGCCTTCTCCCAGTCGATGATGTGATGCAGCATCAGGCAGCTGACGACGGAGTCGAAGGAATCGTCACCGAACGGCAGCGCGGTCGCGTCACCCGTCTTCGCCGACGCGTTGGGGAAGCCGCTCAGCCGCGCGGCCGCCGCCCGCGTCATCTGCGGGTCGATATCGATTGCGGTCCAGGCCAGTTCGGGCTCGCTGGACAGCAGCTGCTGGGCAACGGATCCGCTGCCCGAGCCGATTTCCAGAATGTCGTGGCCCAGCCGTTGGGCGCGCAGCTCCCGCGCGATGGCCGAGCTGCTGGAGCGCCACATGGAGCTGCAGCAGTAGGCGCGTTCGAAGCGTGACATCACAGGCATGCCCCAAGCCTGCGGCAAACCCGGCAGCGAGACTTGTACGGATCCGTCAGATTTCGGCGTCGCGAACCGCTTGCGCGAGTTCGTGCGGGGCCGCCCCCGTCATCTCCCAGCACACCTTGTTGGCGTGCGACCCGTCGGCGAAGCCGGCCCGGTGGGCGGCGTCGGTGACCGAGAGTCCCTCGAGGAGGCCGCCGACGGCGGCCACCAGTCGCTCCCAGCGGATCGTCGCCGACAACGAGACGCCGGTCTGCTGCTTGCACAACCGCCCGAGGTAGTCCGGCGACAGGGCCACTGCCCCCGCGACCGAGGCGACATCGATGCGCTCGGGCACCCGGCTCGATACCACCTCGATGGCCTGGCGCAGCTGCGGGTGAACGGATCCCGGCCGCTCGGCGCGCTGCGCGCACAGCTCGGCGACGAGGAAATCCACCGCGGCGTGCGGGCCGTCGGAGTCGAGCAATGTCGCCGTCGCCTCCGCCAGCGGCTGCCCGTCGTCGACGACCCAAACCCCGTGCCGGGCCCGGGCGTTCAGCGCGGCGCCCTGCGGCGTCTGCAGGCCCAGGTACAGCGTCAGGGCGCCGGACCCCGAATCCGAGCGCACGGCATGACGCGCCCCGCTGGCGATCACCACCACCCGGCACGCATCGTGGCTGTCGCCGTCGCGGGTCACGGTCAGCCGGCCCTGGCCGCCGACGGTGACCTGAACCGCGGGGTGATGGTGGATCGCGAGGTCGGAAAACGCGCCGGCAACCAGGAGCCGACCCGGCCCTAGTTCCCAGGCGCGCATCTTACGAGTCTAGGCCCACGGGATGCGGCACGCGTCACCGGAATTGAAGCCCTGCTCGGTGATGCCGAGCGCGGAGTTCACCCGGGCCCGCATGTTCTCCAGCCCGATCTGGTAGGTCAGCTCGAACACGCCCGCGTCGCCGAAGCGCGCCTTGAGGTCGGCGACCTGTTCGTCGGTGACCGTGTGCGGATCGGTGGTCATCGCGTCGGCGTAGGCGATGGCGGCGCGCTCGTCGTCGCTGAAAGCCGTTGAGACGGCGTAATTGTCGATGTCCTTCAGCCGCTGGATGTCGAGTCCGTCCAGGCGCTGCAGCATGGATCCGAAGTCGACGCACCACGAGCAGCCGATCGCGCGCGCGGTCCAGTACACGGCGAGCTCGCGCACGCTGGCCGGCAGTGACTTCGACGCCCAGTCGGCCACGTTCTCGTGCACCGCCCACGCGATCATCAGCTTGCGATGATGGGCGGCCACGGTGAGCGGTTCGGGGACCTGGCCATAGCGCCGCTTGGCGACGCGGTACATGGCGCGCGTCAGCAGGCCGGCGTGCTGCGGGGCCACGGGCTCGATGCGGTTTATTTGTGTCATGCACTCCAGACGAGGCAGGCCGCCGAAGTGTGACGAGGACTTTTAGAATCCGCCAAGGCCCTGGTCACACAGTGGCTATCCATGACCGCTTACACAGCCCTCACCGACCTGCCGCGCCTCGAGGACGTCAGGTTCTGGTTCCAGACCGACGTCCTGGCCGCCGACTCGCGACTGGATCAGACGCGCCTGTGCACCGCCGTCGAGTCGGTGTTCGCCGCCCACCCCGCGCTGGGCACCATGTTCGAGCCGTTCCTCGACAAGTGGACGACGCGCCCCGGCGGCGCCTGGGGCTGGGCGGTCGAGCCGCCCGGCACGGCCGTCGGCGACGCGATCTCGCGGCAGCGCGACAGCTTCGACATGCGCACCGGCCGGCTGTTCGCGGTGTCCCTGCTGCCCGGTGCCCGCGACCGGCTGGTGCTCACCGCCAGCTACCTGTGCACCGACCGGGCGTCCTGGCCGGTCGTCGTCGACGACCTGGTGTCGGCCTACGGCGGCGGGGTGCTGCGGCGCGAACAGAGGGCCGGCCTGGCCGCCTAGCGCGAGAACATCAGCGCGCGCTTGACCTCTTGGATCGCCTTGGTGACCTGAATGCCGCGCGGGCAGGATTCGGTGCAGTTGAATGTCGTGCGGCACCGCCACACGCCGTTGACCTCGTTGAGGATGTCGAGGCGCTCGCCGGCGGCCTCGTCGCGGCTGTCGAAGATGAACCGGTGCGCGTTGACGATCGCGGCCGGGCCGTAATAGGTGCCCTCGTTCCAGAAGATCGGGCAGCTGGTGGTGCAGCACGCGCACAGGATGCATTTGGTGGTGTCGTCGTAGCGGGCGCGGTCCTGCGGGCTCTGAATCCGTTCGCGCGTCGGGGGATTGCCGGTGGTGACCAGGTACGGCTTGATCGCCCGGTACGCGTCGAAGAACGGCTCCATGTCGACCACCAGGTCCTTCTCCACGGGCAGCCCGCGGATGGGTTCGACCGTGATGGTGAGCGCCTTGCCCGGCTTCTTGGGCAGCAGGTCGCGCATCAGCACCTTGCACGCCAGCCGGTTGACGCCGTTGATGCGCATCGCGTCCGACCCGCACACGCCGTGGGCGCAGGAGCGGCGGAAGGTGAGGGTGCCGTCGAGGTAGCCCTTGACGTAGATGAGCAGATTCAGCAGCCGGTCACTCGGCAGGCATGGGACCCGAAAGCTTTGCCACCCACTGGTTTTCGCGTAGGCATCGGGATCCTCCGGATTGAACCGGGCGATTTTCAGGGTCACCATCACCGCGCCGTCCGGGATCGGCGGCAGCGGCGGATCCAGGGTCTCCAGCTCGGTCTCGGCAGTCATCAGTACTTCCGCTCCTTGGGTTCGTAGCGGGTCTGCACCACGGGTTTGAAGTCCAGCGTGATGTCGCTCAGCAGATCGGTGCCCTGCTTGTAGGCCATGGTGTGGCGCATGTAGTTGACGTCGTCGCGGTTCGGGTAGTCCTCGCGGGCGTGGCCGCCGCGCGACTCCTTGCGGTTCAGCGCGCCGACGACGGTGACCTCGGCAAGCTCCAGTAGGAAGCCCAGCTCGATGGCCTCCAGCAGATCGCTGTTGAAGCGCTTCCCCTTGTCGTGCACCGTGATTCGCGCGTACCGCTCCTTGAGGGCGTGAATGTCGGTGAGCGCCTGCTTCAGCGTCTCCTCGGTGCGGAACACGGCGGCGTTGTTGTCCATCGTCTGCTGCAGGGCGCCGCGGATGTCGGCCACCCGCTCGTTGCCGTGCTCGCTCAGGATATCGGCCACCCAGCCGACGACCATGGCTTCCGGTTCCGGCGGCAGGTCGACGAAGTCGTGGCCCTGCGCGTAGGCGGAGGCGGCGATGCCGGCGCGGCGGCCGAACACGTTGATGTCCAGCAGCGAGTTGGTGCCCAGCCGGTTGGCGCCGTGCACCGACACACACGCGCACTCGCCGGCGGCGTACAAGCCCGGGACGGTAGAGGTGTTGTCCCGCAACACCTGTCCGGTGACCGTGGTGGGGATGCCGCCCATCACGTAATGGCATGTCGGGTAGACCGGGACCAGCTCCTTGACCGGGTCCACGCCCAGGTAGGTGCGGGCGAATTCGGTGATGTCGGGCAGCTTGGCCTCCAGCACATCGGCGCCGAGGTGGCGGACGTCGATGTACACGTAGTCCTTGTGCGGTCCGGCGCCGCGACCCTCCAGGACCTCCAAAACCATTGAGCGGGCGACGATGTCGCGTGGGGCCAGGTCGACGATGGTCGGGGCGTAGCGCTCCATGAACCGCTCGCCCTCGCCGTTGAGCAGCCGGCCGCCCTCGCCGCGCACGGCCTCGGAGATCAGGATGCCCAGGCCGGCCAGGCCGGTCGGGTGGAACTGGTGAAACTCCATGTCCTCCAACGGAAGTCCCTTGCGGAAGACGATGCCGATGCCGTCGCCGGTCAGGGTGTGCGCGTTGGAGGTGGTCTTGTACATCCGGCCCGAGCCGCCGGTGGCGAGCACGACGGCCTTGGCGTGGAAGACGTGGATCTCGCCGGTGGCCAGCTCGTAGGCCACCACGCCGGTGGCCACCGGGCCCGTCGGGGTCTGGGTGAGCACCAGGTCCAGCGCGTAGAACTCGTTGAAGAACTCGACGTCGTGCTTGACGCAGTTTTGGTAGAGCGTCTGCAGGATCATGTGGCCGGTGCGGTCGGCGGCGTAACAGGCCCGGCGGACCGGGGCCTTGCCGTGGTCGCGGGTGTGGCCGCCGAAGCGGCGCTGGTCGATGCGGCCTTCGGGGGTGCGGTTGAACGGCATCCCCATCTTCTCGAGGTCCAGGACGGCGTCGATCGCCTCCTTGCACATGATCTCCACGGCGTCCTGGTCGGCGAGGTAGTCGCCGCCCTTGACGGTGTCGAAGGTGTGCCATTCCCAGTTGTCGTCCTCGACGTTGGCCAGCGCGGCGCACATGCCACCCTGGGCCGCCCCGGTGTGGCTACGGGTGGGGTAGAGCTTGGTCAGCACCGCGGTGCGAACCCGCGGGCCCGCCTCGACGGCCGCGCGCATCCCGGCGCCGCCCGCGCCGACGATCACCACGTCGTATCGATGGTGCTGGATCACGCGTCAGCCTCCGATGTTCGGGTCGAAGGTCATCAGCACGTAGGTGCCCAGCACCAACGTGAATCCCATCGACAACAGCAGCAGGCTGTTGAGCCAGAACCGGGTGCTGTCCTTGCGGCTGTAGTCGTCGATGATGTTGCGCAGGCCGTTACCGCCGTGGAATTGCGCCAGCCACAGCAGCGCCAAATCCCAGAATTGCCAGAACGGTGAGGCCCAGCGTTGCGCGACGTAGTTGAAGTCGATGCGGTAAACGCCGTTGTCCCACATCAGCATGATGAACAGGTGCCCGATCGCCAGAACCAGCAGCGCGACACCGGAAAACCGCATGAACAGCCACGCGAATTTCTCGAAGTTCGGGATGCCGGCGCGACGGCGCGGCGAGCGGGGGTTGTCCAAACTGGCCGGACGGTCGTGACTGTGTTGTTTGACCGGGGCGAGGTCGCCCCGGTTGAGCTGAAGGTCGGGACTGCTCATCGGAAGTGCTCCCACATGTGGACGCCGATCACCACGCCGGCCGGGACCATCAGCAACAGGAACACGACGCCGACGATCCAGAACATCAACCGCTGGTAGCGGGGGCCTTCCGACCAGAAGTCGATCAGGATGACCCGGACCCCGTTCATGCCGTGGAACAGCACCGCGGCGACCAGGCCGTACTCCATCAGGCCGACGATGGGCATCTGGTAGTCGTGGATCACCGAGTTGTAGACCTGCGGGCTCACCCGCAGCATCGCGGCGTCCAGGACGTGGACGAACAAGAAGAAGAAGATCGTCGCGCCGCTGATGCGATGCAGCACCCACGACCACATCCCGGGATCGCCCCGATACAGGGTCCGGGGCGGTCGCCTTTTGCTAGCGGTCGTCGCCTCTGTGCTCAAAGCAGTCCTCACCGCCTTCGTGGAATCTAAAGCCGGGCAATCGAGCTTAGCCCGGCGACAATCGAGTTCCTACCAAGCAAAGCGGGCGCGCGTCGCCGTCGTCGTGCCAGAGTGATGGGTGGCTTTGCTAAGCCGGCCCATCGGCGATCGGGGTTGCGGTATGCCTGACATTGATTGGAACACGCTGCGGGACAAGGCGATACAAGCGTCCGCGGGAGCATATGCGCCGTACTCGCACTTCCCGGTCGGTGCTGCGGCGCTGGTCGACGACGGCCGGGTGGTGACCGGCTGCAATGTGGAGAATGTCTCATATGGCCTTGCTCTCTGCGCCGAATGCGGCCTGGTGAGTGCCCTGCACTCGACCGGTGGCGGCCGGTTGGTGGCCCTGGCGTGCGTCGACGGGCGGGGGGCGACGCTGATGCCGTGCGGTCGCTGCCGGCAGGTGCTGCTCGAGCACGGCGGCCCAGAGCTGTTGATCGACCACCCGGCGGGCCCGCGCCCCCTCGGCGAGCTACTGCCCGACGCGTTCAGCGCCGATGACCTTGCCGGAGAACGCCCTTGAGCGACTTCGCCTTCGATGCGCCGACAGTGATCAGGACCAAACGCGACGGCGGCCGGCTGTCCGATGCGGCGATCGACTGGGTCATAAGCGCCTACACCGACGGCGACGTCGCCGACGAGCAGATGTCGGCGTTGTTGATGGCGATCTTTTGGCGCGGCATGGATGCCGGCGAGATCGCCCGGTGGACATCGGCGATGGTGGCCTCCGGTGAGCGGATGGACTTTCGTGATCTGTGCCACGACGGGCGGCGGTTGGCGACGGTGGACAAGCACTCCACCGGCGGGGTCGGGGACAAGACGACCCTGGCGCTGATCCCGATCGTCGCCGCCTGCGGCGCCGCGGTGCCCAAGACGTCCGGGCGCGGGCTGGGTCATACCGGCGGCACGCTGGACAAGCTGGCGGCGATCTCGGGCTTCACCGCGGAGATGTCCGACGAGCGGCTGCGCCGCCAACTCGGTGAGATCGGGGCGGCGATATTCGCCGCGGGCCGGCTGGCCCCGGCCGACAAGAAGCTGTACGCGCTACGCGATGTCACCGGCACGGTGGAGTCGCTGCCCCTGCTCGCCAGCTCGGTGATGAGCAAGAAGCTGGCCGAGGGCGTCGGGGCGCTGGTGCTCGACGTGAAGGTGGGCTCGGGCGCGTTCTTGCCGTCCGAGGACCAGTGCCGGGCGCTGGCGCAGACGATGGTTGACCTGGGCGCGGCGCACGGGGTGCCCACCCGCGCGCTGCTCACCGACATGGAGGGCCCGCTGGGCGCGACCGTCGGCAACGCACTCGAGGTCGCCGAGGCCATGGAGGTGCTGGCCGGCGGTGGCCCGCCCGACGTCGTGGAGCTGACGCTGCGGCTGGCCGGCGAGATGCTCGAGCTGGCGGGGATCGACGACCGCGACCCGGCGCAGACGCTGCGCGACGGGACCGCGATGGACCGGTTTCGGCAGCTGGTCGCGGCCCAGGGCGGCGACTTGTCGGTTCCGTTGCCAATCGGTGCGCACTCCGAGACCGTGACCGCCGGCCGTGGCGGCACAATGGGCAATATCGACGCGATGGCAGTGGGGCTCACGGCTTGGCGGCTCGGTGCGGGCAGGTCCCGGCCGGGGGACAGCGTGCAATCCGGCGCCGGCGTCCGGATCCACCGCCGTCCCGGCGAACCCGTCGCACCCGGCGAGCCGTTGTTCACCCTCTACACCGACACCCCGGACCGGTTTGGCGCCGCGCTGGCCGAGCTCGACGGCGCCTTCAGCGTCGGCGACGCTGCCCCGGTGCGGCGACCCCTGATCATCGATCGGATCGCGACGTGAGCACCCACTTGAGTCTGGCGCAGATCCGGAAAGCGCCGAAGGCCCTGCTGCATGATCACCTCGATGGCGGCCTGCGCCCGTCGACCGTGTTGGAGATCGCCGGCCAGGTCGGCTACGACGGGCTGCCCGCCTCCGACGCCGAAGAGCTGGCGACCTGGTTCCGCACCCGGTCGCACAGCGGCTCGCTGGAGCGGTACCTGGAGCCGTTCTCGCACACCGTGGCGGTGATGCAGACGCCCGAGGCGCTCTACCGCGTCGGCTACGAGTGCGTCGAGGACCTGGCCGCCGATTCGGTGGTCTACGCCGAGGTGCGGTTCGCCCCCGAGCTGCACATCGATCGCGGGCTGTCGTTCGACGAGATCGTCGACGCCGTACTGCAGGGTTTCGCCGCCGGCGAGCGGGCGGCCGCCGAGGCGGGACGCCCCATCAAGGTGCGCCTGCTGGTCACCGCGATGCGGCACGCAGCGGTGTCGCGGGAGATCGCCGAGTTGGCGATTCGGTTCCGGGACAAGGGAGTTGTCGGTTTCGACATCGCCGGGGCCGAGGCGGGCAACCCGCCGACGCGCCACCTGGACGCCTTCGAATACATGCGAGACCACAACGCGCGCTTCACAATTCACGCCGGTGAGGCATTCGGGCTGCCGTCCATCCACGAGGCGATCGCGTTCTGCGGCGCCGACCGGCTGGGCCACGGGGTGCGCATCGTCGACGACATCGACGTGGACGAGGACGGGGCCGTTCGGCTGGGCCAGCAGGCATCGATCCTGCGCGACAAGCGAATTCCGCTGGAGCTGTGCCCCAGCTCCAACGTGCAGACCGGCGCGGTCAAAAGCATCGCCGACCACCCCTTCGACCTGCTGGCCAGGGCGCGGTTCCGGGTGACCGTCAACACCGACAACCGGCTGATGAGCGACACCACGATGAGCCTCGAAATGCACCGGCTGGTCGAGGCATTCGGCTACGGGTGGAGCGACCTCGAGCGGTTCACCATCAACGCGATGAAGTCGGCGTTCATCCCGTTCGACGAGCGGCTGGCGATCATCGACGAGGTGATCAAGCCGCGGTATGCGGTGTTGATCGGCTAGCCGGAACATTCTGCGCGGGCACGGTGTTTCACCCCCCGTGGGCAACGTGGATGCGAACAGGCAGCCGGTCGGTATCAGCGTTTTGGGCGGACCGACGACGGTCGTCGATTTGGCAGGGTGGCGCTTTGTAATTGACCCGACGTTCGATGGTCCTGGCGTTAATGGCCACTTGACCAAGACGTCAGGTCCGGCGATCGCAGCTTCGGCCCTTGGTGCGGTTGATGCGGTGCTAATCAGTCACGACGACCACGTGGACAATCTGGACACCGAGGGGCGCCGCTTCGCACTCGATGCGCCGCGGATCCTGACGAACCCGGGCGCGGCCGGGCGGCTCGGGACGTCGGCACAGGGGCTGGCTCCCTGGGAGTCGGTCCAGCTGCATGCATCAGACGGCAGGCGGGCGGTTACCGTACAAGCGGTCCCCGCGGTGCACGGTCCTGCGGACGGCGATCGTGATGCTGGCGGCAATGTGACTTGTGAGACAACGGGTTTCGTGCTCACCGGGGATGGCCTGCCCACCATCTATCTCAGCGGCGACAACGCATCGTTGGAGGCGGTGGCGGACATCGCCGCCCGCTCGGGCCCGATCGACGTGGCGGTGCTGTTCGCCGGCGCCGCGCGGGTGCCGGGCCGGCAACACGAGCGACTCCTGACATTGAACAGTGCGTGGGCGGCGGCTGCCGCTGAGGTACTGCGGGCCAAACTCGTCATTCCGGCGCACATCGACGGCTGGGCGCACGTCACCGAAGGCGTCGATGACATACGACGCGCTTTCGAGGACGCGGGAATCTCCGAGGTGCTTGGGCTGGCCGCGCTGGGCCATTGGACGGTGCCGCCAACACCGACGTCAGGCTGACGTCGTGGCCAGCTAGATGTGGCCCATCCCCATGCCGCCCATGTGGTCCATCGCGCCCATGTGGTCCATCGCACCCATGCCGCCCATGCCGCCCATCGTCGGCGTGTCAATGTGCGGCGGCTCGATCGGGGCCATCGGCGGCGGGGCGATGGGAGCCATCGGTGGTGGGGCGATGGGGTCCATCGGTGGTGGAGCGATCGGTGGCGGTGCCACGGGCGCGGCCGCGGGCGGCGGTGGCGGGATGAACGGGCTTCCCAGGCAAGCGGCGTCGGCCGGCATGGCGGCGCATTGCGGATCCAGCGGGCCGGTGGGAAGGCCGTTCGGGGCTGCCCCAGCCGGCGGCGCATAGGGGCCACCCTGACAAACCGGATCCGTGGGCATGGTTATGCATTTGGGGTCCGAGGGGCCAGTCGGCGAGTCATCCGCCTTCGCGGGAGCCGCCATGCCGACCGGAGCCGCCGCGATAAGTGCCGCGGCCACAACAAGTTTCGTGATCGTGCCGCGGAAGCCCGCGGTGGTACACCCGTCCATGTATCCCCCCAAGGTCGGTATCTACTTACTTTGACACGCTCGCTTCCCTTTGCGGAAGAGGCAATTTCAAACGGACGACCCACGGGCGAGGACCGATTGGGTCGGGTAGCTGACGCGCCCGGCTGCGGCCCGACACCTGCGGGTGAAATTAGACAAATGTCAGTACGGTGCGGTGGTTTTCACGCCATGGGGAACGGCGACCGGGGGCGCGAGGACGACGCGGCGCGACTTGGGCGGCAGGCCCATTCGACGCCGTCACGCTTTCGGACAGAAGATTCCGAGGATTTGCTGGCAGTTGTCCTTGTTGGGCGGAGGCGGGGGATTGTCGCCGTCCCAGATGTTTTGGGCGACGTTGCCCTGTCCGAAGTAGACGTAGTAGTACGTGTGGCAGATGTTGTTGTCCCACCGCACGGGGTTGGTCACGTGATTGCCGGTCGGCGGCAAGGGCTGTCCCGGGCACCAGTGGCACGGCCCGGACGGATGGTCGTTCGGGCAGCCGGGCCATGCGTCCAGCGGCAGCGGTCCCGGCTGGGCGAACGCGGTGCCCGTGGTCAGGCCGGCACCGGACAGCGCGACGCCGGCCGATAGGAACGTCGCGGCGATCAACTTCTTGACGGTGTTGCGGTGTGCCATCGCTTCGCGGCCTTTCCGGAAGGTTTGCTGCTGGGTTGCGGCAAGTGCACACCTTCCGGATCGCTACCGATCCCAATAATCGCGCATTAGCAGCTAGAACGGTGGAGGCTCATCGTCGTCGGCCGTGTGGCGCGGCTCGGCATAGGCATATTGCCAACGTCTTCGGCGAGCTTCGCGTGCCGCCTCGTTTTGCCTGCGTTCGGCGGCGATGCGAGCGGCGCGGTTCTGTGCCCGAGAGCGGGCACGTCGCGGCACCATCGCGTGGCGGTCGCCGCAGCGCGCTTCGGACGTCGCGACGGTCGGCGGGACGTCGACGCCCGCGCACAGCCCGGGGAACAGCACGGCGCTGCCGGGTGTGGTGACGTACGTGCGGCCGTCCGGGACCGACCAGATCACGGTTCCGTCCGCGAGCTGTTCATCTCGCCAGCCCCAGAATGTCTTGAGCAGATGATGTTGTCGACAAAGGCATTTGAGATTCGATGGATGGGTGGGCCCGCCGTCGGCGTGCGGAACGGTGTGGTCGATGTCGCACCGCGTGGCCGGCCGGTCGCATCCGGGCGCCCGGCAGGTCAGGTCGCGGGCACGCACGAAGTCAGCCAGCGACCGCGACGGCACGTATCCGGTCTCCGGCGTCGACGGCAGCGTAATCGGTTGTAGCTTGGCAGTTTTGGCGAGCTCGCGCAGCATGTCGGCCGGGATGATCCCGTCTCCGTAAAGAAATCCTGGCGCCGCACCGGCCCCGTCCAGGGTGGCGCGCTCGGCCACCACATGGATCACTACGGAGGATCCGGGTCTCGATCCAGATGCCATGGGGCAGTTGGCTTTCTCGCAGCCGCAGGCCAGACGATCCCGGCCGGCGGCCAACACCCCCAGCGCGTCGGCGCGCCGCTGGCGCAGGGTGCGGGGGTCGTCGGCGCAGACCGTGCGGGCGATTTCGTCGATCCTGCGATCGAGGGCTTGTCCGTCCGTCGCGAACACGCTGCCGTTGACCAGCGCCATGCCCTGCTCCATCGGGGTGAACTCCAGGTATCGGTCGGTCGCGTCCCGTTGCGACCGGCGCACCGCGTCGCGATCGACTTTGGCGACCACCCGATCGACCTCGGTGGCGAGCTTCCAGCTCGTCATCGACGGCCAGCGGGGCGCCTTGATGGCGAGTTGGGCGTCGACGGAGCACAGCGCATCGGCGTCGACGACCAGATCGGTACGGAACACGATCGTGCGGAACAGCCGGAAGTCGATGTCGCCGGCGGCAAAAACCGCGGCTACCCGCGGCAGGCGCTCGTGCATGGCACGCGCATAGCGCAGGTTGCTGTGGGCCATGGCCAAGCTGGTGGACAGCTGGGCGGCGATTTCGGCGGCCACCTCGTCACAGGTGTCGGTGGCCCACTCCTCGCAGCCGCCGTGTTGGGCCACTCGGAGCCGGAACAGGTCCCCGATCGCGATCAGGCGGGCCGCGGCGGCCTGGGCTTCCGCCCGCGCCGCATCGCCGATCCGACTGAGCAACTCAGAACTATCGAACATGTGTTCGAGTATAGGGCGGCCCTCTGACAAGAATTCTTCAGCCGCCGATGAGCGACGGCTCCACGGCCATCCCGATGGCGCGCACCGTGCTGGCCAGGTGTGCCTGCACGGCCCGCAGCGCCCGCGGCAGATCGCCGTCGCGCAGGGCCTCGGCGATGCCCAGGTGCTCGTCCATGATCGTGGCCACCCGATGTGGTTCGCGCAGCGTCGATTCGCCGATCATCCGCATCTGGCGGTCGCGCAGCGTCGAGTAGAAACCCGACAGGATCGCGTTGCCCGACTCGTCGAGCGTGATCGCGTGGAAGGCGCGGTCGGCGTCGAGGAACTCCCGCCAGTCGTCCGCCGCCGCGGCATCGCGCTGCCGCCGCAGTTCACCCGAGAGCCGCTCGAATACCGCGGCGCAGGCGGCGGGGCCGCGGCCGACCACCTTGCCGGCTGCGAACTGCTCGAGGATCAGCCGCGCCTCGATGACGGCGCGCACCTCGTCGGGCGAGACCGGAACCACCAGGGCGCCGCGCTGTGGGTACAGCCGCAGCAGGCCCTCGGCCTCCAGCCGCAGGAACGCCTCGCGCACGGGGGTGCGCGACATCCCCAGCACGGCGGCGACGTCGCCCTCGCTGATGAGCTCGCCGCCGGGGAACGCGCCGGTGAGCACCTGCGTCTTGACGTAGTCCAGTGCGCGGTCCTTGGCCGTGGCCGGCCGCGAGCTCTTTGCTGCCACGACGCCCCCTCTTGTAGCTAAGTGGTATCTCAACCGTGTCTATGACCATACGCCCAGCGCTGCTACCTGCGGAGATTGACACTGAGATACTAGATAGATACGATTCAGACACAAGATGCAGCCCGAAGCAAGGAGATCGACATGTCCACCGTGAACCTGGACCCGACGGTCCCCGCGCCAATGACCAACGTGGCCGAATACGGGTTCGAAGGCCGGTTCGTGGACTGGGCCGACGACGCCTGCTACTTCGAATACTCCAAGGCCGCCAACCCGATCGGCTCCGGTGACGCGCCGCAGGTGCCGATCACCCAGTTCGGGCCCGACGTGTACATGGACCAGCCGACCGGAATCATTCCGCTGGACCTGTCCGACGCCCTGGGTATCAAGACCGGCGCGGCGACCAGCCCCGCGCTGCTGGCCAACTTCGTGCGCATCCGGGCCAACCAGCAGATCGACACCAGTCCCAACGCCACCTCGCAGCTGTACTACGTGCTCTACGGCCGGGGCTTCGCCGCGGTCAACGGCCAGCTGGTGCAGTGGGAGAAGGGCGACTTCCTGACGCTGCCCGCCGGCACCAGTTCGGTGTTCTACGCCGACGCCGACGCGGCCATGTACTGGGTGCACGACGAGCCGCTGATGCGCTACCTCGGTGCCGAGGCGCGCGAGCCGCGGTTCCGGGCGACCAAGTTCCGCCGGTCGGACGCGGTGGCGAAGCTGGAGGAGATCGCGTCGCGCCCGGGCGCCAACGACAAGAGCCGGGTCAGCGTGCTGCTGGCCAACGAGAACCAGGAGCAGACGCTGACCATCACCCACGTCCTGTGGGCCATGTTCGGCGTGCTGCCGGCGAATCAGGAGCAGCGCCCACACCGACACCAGTCGGTCGCGCTGGACCTGATCCTCGACGCCCCAGCCAGCGGCTGCTACTCGCTGCTGGGCACCCGACTCGACGAGCGGGGCAACATCGTCGACCCGATCCGGGTGGACTGGCAGGCCGGCGGCGCCTTCACCACGCCGCCGGGCATGTGGCACGCCCACTTCAACGAGACCGACCAGCCCGCGCACCTGATCCCCGTTCAGGACGCGGGGCTGCAGACCCACCTGCGCAGCCTGGACATCAAATTCACCCAGCGCCGCGATCTCGTCGCGGGCTGACCTGCGGTGGCGGTCGGTGCACCGCCAGCGATTGACGAATAGTGTGGCTGGACATGAAGGTGCCCCTGTTGGGTCCGGTGTCGCTCACGGGCTTCGAGCACGCCTGGTTCTTCCTGTTCCTACTGGCCGTGCTGCTGCTGATCGGCATCTACGTCGCGCAGCAATACGCCCGGCGGCGCCGCGTGCTGCGATTCGCCAACATGGAAGTGCTGGAGCGGGTGGCACCGGCGCGGCTCAGTCGCTTGCGGCACATCCCGACGGTCCTGCTCGCCGCGTCGCTGGTGCTGCTGACGACGGCGATGGCGGGCCCGACCACCGACATCCGGATCCCGCTCAACCGCGCGGTGGTGATGCTGGTCATCGACATCTCGGAGTCCATGGCATCCACGGACGTCGCGCCGAACCGGCTCGCGGCCGCGCAGGAGGCCGGCAAGCAATTCGCCGACCAGCTGACCCCGGCGATCAACCTCGGGCTGGTGGCCTTCGCGGCCAACGCCACGCTGCTGGTCTCGCCGACGACGAATCGCGGCGCGGTCAAGTCGGCGATCGACGGCCTGCAGGCGGCGCCGAAAACCGCTACCGGGGAAGGGATTTTCACCGCGCTGCAGGCGATCGCGACCGTCGGCGCGGTGATGGGCGGCGGCGACGGGCCCCCGCCGGCGCGCATCGTGCTGGAATCCGATGGCGCCGAGAACGTTCCGCTGGACCCCAACGCCCCGCAGGGCGCGTTCACCGCGGCCCGCGCGGCCAAGGCCGAGGGCGTCCAGATCTCGACGATCTCGTTCGGCACGCCCGACGGCACCGTGGTGTATCAGGGCGCGACGATTCCGGTGCCGGTCGACGACCAGACGCTGCAGGAGATCTGCAAGATCACCGACGGCGAGGCGTTTCACGCCGACAGCCTGGAGTCGCTGAAGAGCGTCTACACGACGCTGCAACGCCAGATCGGCTACGAGACCGTGAAGGGTGACGCGAGCCTGGCGTGGATGCTGCTCGGTTCGGTGGCCATGGCCGGTGCGGTGCTGGCCGGTCTGCTGCTGAACCGCAGGCTGCCGGCCTAGGCCGTGCCCGACGTCAGCCGGGTTTGGCAGCGCCCGTTCTTCGTGCGGACCGTGGGGTCGTCGTACGAGTGGGCGATGCAACGCCCGCGGGTGGCGGCAGGATTCGGGCGCGTGGTGATGGGCGCCGACGTCGGTCGCATCTACCGCGCGATGGCGGTGGTCGCCGAAATGCCCGATGGCACAGACATTCTCGACGTCCCGTGCGGGGGAGGCGCCGTCATATCACGGATACGGCCCGGGCAGCGGGTCCGCTACGTCGGCGTCGACGTATCCGCCGCCATGCTGGACCGCGCCCGCGCCCGGTATGGCGACGTCGAGCTGGTCAAGGCGAGCATCGATCGAATGCCTTTCGCCGACAACGAATTCGATCTCTGCCTGTGTTTCAACGGGCTGCACTGCGTGCCCGATCCCGGGGCGGCGGTCGCCGAGATGGCCCGGTGTCTTCGCCCCGGTGGCCGGCTGCTCGGCGAGTTCGCGGTCCGGGGCCAGCTGGCCCGGTCCGATGCCTACATGTCGGTGCTACGCGCGGCCGGCGCCTTCGGCCCGGCCGGAACTATCCGGGATGCCCGGCGCTGGTTCACCGAGGCGGGCCTTGCACTCGACGCCCTGGATTGCACCGGGGCGATCGCGCATTTCGACGCGCGCCTGCGGGAGTAGCGGCCTACGGCTCGAGGATTTCGGTGAGCACTCGCCAGCGCCGGTGCCGGTGCTTGAACATCGCCCGGATGAACAGCCGCGTGACGAAGCCCGTGAGCCCGTCGTCGGTCTCGATCTCGTCGGTGTAGCGGCACTGATTCTCGCCGATCGGCACGAACGTCAGCCGGTGGTTCCAGGTGTGCACCGGCCCGCCGTGCTCGCGGGTGGCGATCTCGGTGTCGTCGAGCTTCTCGATCAGCAGGTGGTGCGTCCACGTCGGGATGACGCCGAACCACCACAGTCGCGCCGAACCCTGGGTACCGACCTCGATCCGTTCGGGCACCTCCAGGCCCCGCGTGTTCAGATACGGCCCGAGCACGAACCGCATCAGCTGTGGCTTTCGCGCCAGGCCCGCTGCCGTCTCGGCCGAGATCGGCAACTCCGTAGTTAGGGTTACCTTACTCATCTAATAAGACTGTCAAACCAGGGCCCGCTGCGCAAGGCCCCGGCTTTAAGTAGGCAGGCGCCGATTGAGCAGCAGCCCCAGCGCCGCGGCGATCAACGTTGTGATCACACCGAGGCGAAGCCACCCTGAGCTGCCGGGACCGGGCACTGTGCGATAGCCGATCTCGTTCTGGATGGCGTCGTAGTCCTTTTCGAGTTCGCCGAGATTGGTGGCCGTGTAGGACTGCCCGCCGGCCAGCCTCGCGATGGTCCGCATCTGGTCCGTCGACACCGGGACGTTGATGTGCGCCCCGTCCAGCACGATGTTGCCGCTCGGGGTGCCGAACGAGATCGTGGAGATGGGCACGCCCTGGTCCTTGGCCAGGCGCGAGGCCGTGTAGGCGCCGTCATGGGGGTCGCTGGGGTTCGTCGGCCGGTTCTCGCCGCCGTCGGACAGCAGCACGATGCGGGCCGGCGGCGGGGTGTCCCCGCCCGTGAGCCCCGCGGCCTCGATCGCGTGCAGGGCGGTGAAGATGGCCTCGCCGGTCGCGGTGCCCTCGGCGAAGTTGAGCTTGCCCAGCGCGTCGATGGTCGCCTGGTGTTGCGGCGTCGGCGGCACCAGCAGGTACGGCGTCCCGGCGAACCCGACGAGCCCCAGGTTGACCCCGGGCGTCAGCTGGGCGGCGAACTTGCCGGCCGCCTGCTCGGCGGCCTTGAGCCGGTTGGGGTCGACGTCGGTGGCGCGCATGGAATTCGACATGTCGATCACCAGCATGATGACGGCGCGGTTGCGCGGGATCTTCATGTCGTGCGTCGGTGTGCCCAGCGCGATCGTCAGCAGCGCCAGGCCCAGCAGTGACACCGCGATCGGGATGTGGCGCCACCACGGCTGCGGCACCCGCGCCTCGGTGAACCGGTGCAGGCGGCGGCGCCGCCGGAACTGGACCAGGACGTAGACGGCCAGCAGAGCCACCGGGATCACGGCGAACAGCAGCATGCCCGGACGCTGGAACCCGTATAGCGGGAGCGGGCCGATGCCGGGCAGCGACACTCGACTTACCTCTCCTTCTGGTCCTTATGGGCCAAGGCCGGTCACACCGACGCTATTCGCGTCGCAGCCGTCCGTCGACGAATTGCTCCAGCTTCTCCCACTCGCGCACCGCCGCCGTGTAGGGCGCGGACGGCTTCGCGACGGAATCGGGCTCGAGCACGTGGGCCACCAGCTTGCCCAGCGGCCGGCCCGGTTCGAGCGCCTTGTCGATCGTGGGGTCCTCGGAGTAGTCGCCGATGTCGCGAAGCAGTTCGACGGCGAGGTCCAGCTGATCGCGGTCCACCGCGTCGGGGCCCTCGGCGAAGTCGTCGGCCAGCCCGGACAGCACGTAGATGTTCTCGTCGGAGACGTCGATGGACAGGGAGCCGTCGGTCGCGGCGGTCCGGATGTCGTCGTAGGTGCTCAGGTCGGACAGGTCGTGGTCGTGTTCGTCGGCCAGGTAGCGGGCCAGCGTCCGCTCCGAGCTGAACACGCTGATGCGGCCGTTGCGGCCCAGGAATATCGGGCGGTCGTCCAGGTAGCAGCGCAGCGTGAAGAACGTGCCGGAGCTGGTCATGATCCGCACCGGGTCGATGCCGACCTCCAGCCAGAAGTCCTCGTCGCTGCCGAGCACGACCGTGTCGCCGGGCGCGCGCTCTTCGTCCTCGGCTTCGGCCTCGACCTCGTCCTCGTCGTCGACTTCGTCCGCGGCGTCTTCCTCGTCGTCGTCCTGCGTCTCGTCGACGGCGTCTTCGGTCTCGTCGCCGTCCTCGGCCTCGTCCTCTTCCGGCTCCTCGCGCTCCTCGGCGAGTTCCTCGGCGGCCTTCTCCGACAGCGCGGAGTCGACGTCGGGGGTCGTGACGATGCCGTCGATCGCGGCGAGCACGTCGTCCCAGCTGCGATCGATCACCTCGGCCAGCGAGTTCCAGCGCTTGGCGCCCGCCTTGCCGGTGAAGTGGTCGATCCCGCCGGACACCGTGCCCAGGCTGGGGTTGCCGTTGAAGAACTTCGAGACGGCGGCCAGCTCGCACACGGACCCGATCGACGACACGATCGCCAGCGCCTCGGCCAGCGCGTTCACCGACTCCTCGGTCGGCTTCTCCGACACCAATTCCTCGACGACGACCAGATCGAAGTGCTGGTCGTCGGCGGGCTCGAGGCTGTGCGCGTGCGCGGTGGTCAGGGCCTTCCACGCCGGGTGGTCGACCAGGTCGTTGTCGGAGTTCGAACGCACGAATGCGACCAGGTCGGCGACGGTCTCGAAGCCGAACAGGTCCTCGTCCTTGCCCAGGAACGCCTCCCACTCGTCGCCGGCGTCCCGCCAGCGGGGTGCCCACACGGTGTAACGGTCACCGGCGGACAAGCTCAGTCGGATGGGCAGGAGGTCAGCAGCCATGCGGCACAGAATAGGCGACGACCGATGAGCCTATGGGGCCCAGATGGTCGCGATGGGGGCAGCGTTGGCCGCGTTACCCGTCTTGGGCAGGCCGTACATCTGTTCCAGCGTGGACAGCACGCTGTAGTGATTGATCTGCTCGGTGTAGGTGCCGGGCTGCACGTGTGCGCCGTAGACGATGGTCGGGATCTGGTTGCGGCCGCCGGCACCGGAGCCGTCGTCCTCGTCCCACGTGACGATCAGCAGGCTGTTGTTGGCCACCGCCCAGTTGGCGTAGTCCGACAGGTTGCGCTGCAGCCACGCGTCACCCGCGGGGACCGAGCCGTCGTGCATGTTGTCGTCGTTGTTGGGGATGACGAACGAGACCGTGGGCAGGCTGTTGTAGTTGCCCATCGGAAACGCCGAGAACGGCACCGAGTTCGTCGCGGGCACGTTGGCGAAGTTGGCCCACGGCACGTGCTTGCGCGCATATTTGCCTGCGCTGCAAGCGGGTGAGCCCACCGCGGGCAGGTCTTCGGCGTAGCCGATGAACGTGTAGCCGGCGCCCAGCAATTCGGATCCCAGGTTGGGCGCGTTGCCGGCGTTGATCGGGCAGGTGTCCTTGGTGACGCCGAAGGTGTTGCCGGCGAACAGCGCCAGGTAGTTGGGCTCGCTCGGATGCGTCTCCGCGAACGACTGGGCCATGTTGGCCCCGCGGGACGCCAGCGCGTTGATGAACGGGTTGGACGGGCTGCCGATGATGCGGCCCTCAGAACGGTTCTCTTCCACCACGATTACCACGTGTGCCGGGCGGGGCAGTGTCGCCGCGACCAGGCCCACGCGCGGAGTCAACGGCGTGGCGACCGCCGTGATCAGCGTCGCCGCGCCGGCCAGCATCAGGGTGCGGTAGGCCCACCTGATCAGCCTTCTGCGGCTTCGAGTTTCGTGGTTCACGCGCGCAGTATATGAGCGGCGAACGGCCGTTCCGGCCCGCAAAGATGCGTGTCAGCAGGGCTTTGCCCGATCGTTATATACCCTCGTAGCCATGGAAGTGCGCGTGATCGACCACCCGTTGGCCGCGGCCCGGCTGACGATGCTGCGCGACGAACGCACCGACGGGGCGGGCTTCCGGGCCGCGCTGCGCGAGCTCACGCTGGTGTTGGTCTACGAGGCCCTGCGCGACGCACCGACCCAACCGGTCCGGATCCGGACGCCACTGGCCGAGACGTTCGGCCGCCGGCTGGCCACCCCGCCACTGCTGGTTCCGGTGTTGCGGGCCGGGCTCGGCATGGTCGACGAGGCGCACGCCGCGATCCCGGACGCCGAGGTGGGTTTCATCGGTGTCGCCCGCGACGAGGAAACGCATGAGGCCGTGCCGTACATGGAGGCGCTGCCCGAGAAGCTCAAGCGGCGGCCGGTGATAGTGCTCGACCCGATGCTGGCCACCGGCGGGTCGATGACCTACGCCATCGAACTGCTGCAGCGGCGCGGCGCGACGGATATCAGCGTGCTCTGCGTCGTGGCTGCGCCGGAAGGCATTGCGGCAGTGGAGAAGATAGCGCCCAACGCGCGGGTGTTCACCGCCGCGATCGACAAGGGGCTCAACAAGTCGGCGTTCATCGTGCCGGGCCTCGGCGATGCGGGCGACCGTCAGTTCGGGCCCCGGATATTCACCAGTGCGCCAGCGAAGCGACCAGCTGCTCACGCAGGGCGGCGGCATAAGTCCGAGAAGAAGTCAGGTCGTCGGAAGCCGCGCAGCGAATCTCCAAGTAGCACTTCAGCTTCGGCTCCGTCCCGGAAGGCCGCACCACCACCCTGATCGACGTGTCGTCGTCGCCGCCGGTGAAGATCAGCGCATCGGTGATGTCGGTGACGGTCGCGGCGAATCCCGCCAACGCGGTCGGCGGCTCGGCCCGTAGCCGGGCCATCAGCGCGGCGGCCTCGCCGGGGTCGGCGACCCGGCGCGACACCGCCGCGACCTCGTGCACGCCGTAGCGACGGGCCAGCTCGTCGAGCTTGTCCGGCACGTCAAGGCCCTGGTCTTTGCACGCGGCCACCAGATCGCACACCAGCACCGCGGCGCTGATGCCGTCCTTGTCGCGCACCGCCGCCGGGTCGACGCAGTGGCCGATCGCCTCCTCGTAGGCGTATACCAATGTGCCGGAGGGCAATTCGGCGTCGGCGCGCGCGAGCCACTTGAAGCCGGTGAGGGTTTCGACGTGCACGGCGCCGTAGCGTGCGGCGATCGCGGCCAGCATCCGGGAGGACACCACGCTGCTGGCCACCACGGCCGCCGCCGGGTCGGGCGTTCGCGACAGGAGGTAATCGCCCAGCAGCCAACCGGTTTCGTCGCCGGAGAGCATCCGCCACCCCGACGCGGTGGGTATGCCGACCGCGCACCGGTCGGCGTCGGGGTCCAGCGCGATCGCGACGTCGGCGTGGACGTCGGCGGCCAGGGCGAGCAAACCGTCGGTGGCGCCGGGCTCTTCGGGATTGGGGAACGCGACGGTGGGGAAGTCGGGGTCGGGCGCGAACTGGGCGCCGACGGTGTGCACCTGGTCGAAGCCGGCGCGATGCAACGTCTCGACGGCCACCGCGCCGCCGACCCCGTGCAGCGGGGTCAGGGCCACCCGCACCGAGCCGGCGCCGCGCCGCACCCCGGCGGCCCGCGTGATGTAGCGCTCGATCAGGCCGGCGTCGGCGGGCTCGACCGGTGTGCGCTCGATCCGGTCGGCGAAAGGGGCTGCGGCCATCGCGGTTTCGATCTGGCGGTCGGTGGGGGAGACGATCTGGATGCCGCCGTCGAAGTACACCTTGTAGCCATTGTCGGCGGGCGGATTGTGCGAGGCCGTGATCTGGATTCCGGCCGCGGCCTCAGTGTGGCGCACCGCGAACGCCACCACCGGCGTGGGCACCGCACCGGGCAGTAGAATCACCGAAAAACCCTGGGCGGCGAGCACTTCCGCGGCTACCGTGGCGAAGATCGCCGAGCCGTGCCGGGCGTCGCGTCCCACGATCACCGTCGAACCGGCCGCGCCGCGATCGGCAAGCACCCGGGCCACCGCCCAGGTGGCGCGCGCGACCACCGCGACGTTCATGGCGTCCGGGCCGCCGCGCACCGGTCCGCGCAGCCCCGCGGTGCCGAACGTCAGCGGGCGGGCGAAACGCGCGGCGAGTTCGTCTGGGGCACAAGCCGAGAGCTCCTCCGCGGTCCCCGGGTCCGGGTCGTGGTCGATCCACTCCTCGGGCGTCATGGGTTCAGAACTGGGCGATCACGCCGGCCAGCAGGGCTCCGATGCGGGTCGCGGATTCGGCGCCGGCGGCCACCACCTCGGCGTGGCTGAGCGGCTCCCCGGTGATCCCGGCCGCCAGGTTGGTCACCAGCGAGATGCCCAGCACCTCGGCGCCGGATGCCCGCGCCGCGATCGTCTCGTGCACCGTCGACATGCCGACCAGGTCGGCGCCGAGCACCCGCAGCATCCGGATCTCGGCGGGCGTCTCGTAGTGCGGGCCCGGCAGGCCAGCGTAGACGCCCTCGGTCAGCTCCGGATCGGCCGCACGGGCCAGCTCGCGCAGCCGCGGCGAGTAGGCGTCGGTGAGGTCGACGAACTGCGGGCCGACCAGCGGCGAGCGCGCCGTGAGGTTCAGGTGATCGCTGATCAGCACCGGCTGGCCGACCGTCATGTCCGGGCGCAGCCCGCCCGCGGCGTTGGTCAGCACGACGATGCGCGCGCCGGCTTCGCACGCGGTGCGCACCGGGTGCACGACATGGCTCAGGTCGTGGCCCTCGTAGGCGTGCACGCGGCCGACCAGGACCAACACCCGGTGAGCCCCGATGCGCATGGACAGCAGTTCGCCGGGGTGGCCGACCGCCTTCGGCGGTGCGAAGCCGGGCAATTCGGCCTGGGGCAAGGCGACCGTCGGCGACCCCAGCTCCGCGACGGCCGGCGACCATCCCGAACCCAGGACGATCGCGATGTCGTGCTCGTCCACCCCGGTTTTCTCCCGGATGGAATTTGCCGCGCGCTTTGCGAGTTGGGAGTTCTCGAATGCAACGTCGGTCACACTGTGCGAGCTTAGCCTCGCTATATATGTCAGGATTTGCCACATGAGATTTGGTAGGGGGCCGGTTGCCGGCTTGGTTGTTGCAGTTGCGCTGTCGGTGGCAGCGGTCGTCGTCGGCCCCGCCCCCGCCGCGCGGGCTGACTGTCCGGACGTCCAACTCATCTTTGCCCGCGGCACCAACGAGCCACCCGGCCTGGGGGCCGTGGGGGACGCGCTGTTCGGCGCGCTGCAAGGCAGTGTCGGCGGGCGCAGCCTGGACAACTACGCGGTGAACTACCCGGCCAGCTACAACTTTCTGCAGACCGGCACCGGCGCCGACGACGCGCGGAATCACATCGCGGCGATGGCCGACCAGTGCCCCGGCACCCACCTGATCCTCGGTGGCTTCTCACAGGGCGCCGCGGCGGTGTCGATGCTGGCCGGCGTGCCGCCGCTGGGCAACACCGTCGGCAACCTCGGCTCAGCGCCCGCGCTGGACCCCGGTCTGGCCAACAAGATCGCGGCGGTCGCGGTGTTCGGCAACCCGGGCAACCGCTTCAACACCCCGCTGTCGACGTCGGGCCAGTTCGCCGGCCGCGCCATCGATCTGTGCGCCGAGGGTGATCCGGTCTGCGTCGTCGGCGGCCGCGACCGTGACGCGCACCACGATTACTCGGTGCCGCCGTACCCCGGTCAAGCGGCGGGATTTATCGCCGGACGGGTGTAGCCCGCCCCGGTGCGGTGATCGGCGGCCCGCGTCGGTGAGATACTGCGAGGATGTCCCCACACACCGCATTGGACACCGTTGAGGACGCGGTGCGGCGTCGTGGTATCGATCTCGCCGAGCTGTCGCACGCAATCCACGCCGAGCCCGAACTCGCCTTCGCCGAGCACCGCAGCTGCGCGAAGGCGCAGGCCCTGGTGGCTGAACGTGGCTTCGAGATCACCGCGGCCGCCGGCGGTCTGGACACCGCATTCCGGGCCGACTTCGGCAGCGGACCGCTGGTTGTCGGCGTCTGCGCGGAGTACGACGCTCTGCCCGAGATCGGGCACGCCTGCGGCCACAACATCATCGCCGCGTCCGCGGTCGGGACCGCGCTGGCCCTCGCCGAGGTGGCCGACGAGCTGGGCCTGACGGTCGCGCTGCTGGGCACCCCCGCCGAGGAGGCCGGCGGCGGCAAGGAACTGTTGTTGCGCGCCGGGACGTTCGACGACGTCGCGGTCGCGGTGATGGTGCACCCCGGGCCCACCGACATCGCTGCGGGCCGTTCGCTGGCGCTGTCCGAGGCTGTCGCGCACTACCGCGGCAAGGAATCGCACGCCGCCGTCGCGCCGCACCTGGGCGTCAACGCCGCCGACGCCGTGACCGTCGCGCAGGTGGCCATCGGGCTGCTGCGCCAGCAACTGGCGCCGGGCCAGCTCGTGCACGGGATCGTCACCGACGGGGGGCAGGCGGTCAACGTCATCCCCGGGCGCGCGGCGGTCGAATACGCGATGCGCGCGCTGGAATCGGATTCGCTGCGAGAGCTGGAGGGCAGGATGTTCGCCTGCTTTGCCGCGGGCGCGCTGGCCACCGGCTGCGAATACCAAATCGAGCAGCCCGCACCGCCATACGCCGAGTTGAAGTCCGACGAGTGGCTGTCCGAAGTCTGCCGGCACGAGATGAATCGGCTCGGCCGCCAGCCGCTGGCACCGCAGTACGAGGCAATGTTCCCGATGGGCAGCACCGACATGGGCAACGTGACGCACGTGCTGCCGGGGATCCATCCGGTGATCGGTGTCGACGCCGGCGGGGCGACGGTGCACCAGCGCGACTTCGCCGCGGCCGCCGCGGGACCCAGCGCCGACCGCGCGGTGCTCGACGGCGCAATCATGTTGGCGCGCGCGGTCGTTCAGCTCGCCGAGAGCCCGGAGCAACGCGACCGGGTGTTGAGCGCGTTAGAACGCCGGGCCGCCACATGAGCCTGGCTGACGCCGCGGGCGACTGGCTGGGGACGCATTTCGAGGACCTGGTCGAGTGGCGCCGGCACATTCACCGCTACCCGGAGCTGGGGCGCCAGGAGTACGCCACCACCCAGTTCGTCGCGGAGCGCCTCGCCGACGCCGGCCTGAACCCCAAGGTGCTGCCCGCCGGTACCGGGCTCACGTGCGACTTCGGGCCCGAACACGCGCCCAGGATCGCGCTGCGCGCCGACATGGACGCGCTGCCGATGGCCGAGCGGACCGGCGCGCCGTACACGTCGACGATGCCGAACGTCGCGCACGCCTGCGGCCACGACGCGCACACCGCGATCCTGCTGGCTACCGGGCTGGTCCTGGCGTCGGTGCCCGAACTGCCGGTCGGAGTGCGGTTGATCTTCCAGGCCGCCGAGGAGCTGATGCCCGGCGGCGCGATCGACGCCATCGCGGCGGGCGCGCTGACCGGGGTGTCGCGCATCTTCGCGCTGCACTGCGACCCCCGCCTGGAGGTGGGCAAGGTCGCGGTGCGGCAGGGCCCCATCACGTCGGCGGCCGACCAGCTGGAGATCACGCTGTATTCGCCGGGCGGGCACACGTCGCGGCCGCACCTGACCGCCGACCTGGTCTACGGCCTGGGCACGCTGATCACCGGGCTGCCCGGCGTGATCTCGCGCCGCATCGACCCGCGCAACAGCACCGTGCTGGTGTGGGGCGCGGTCAACGCCGGCGTGGCGCCCAACGCCATTCCGCAGACCGGGGTGCTGGCCGGCACCGTGCGCACCGCCAGCAGGCAGACCTGGGTGTCGCTGGAGGAGATCATCCGCCACTCCGTGGACGGGCTGCTGTCGCCGTTGGGCATCGAGCACACGCTGCAATACCGGCGCGGCGTGCCGCCGGTGGTCAACGAGGAAGCCTCGACCCGCATCCTGACCCACGCGATCGAGGCCGTCGGCCCCGACGCCCTGGCCGACACCCGGCAGTCCGGCGGCGGCGAGGACTTCTCCTGGTACCTCGAGGAGATTCCCGGCGCGATGGCCCGGCTGGGCGTCTGGTCGGGCCAGGGGCCGCAGCTGGACCTGCACCAGCCGACGTTCGATCTCGACGAGCGGGCGCTGGAGGTGGGGCTGCGCGTGATGGTCAACATCGTCGAGCAGTCGGCCGTGCTCGCCGGGTCTTAGGCGCCGGTGCCCGGGCCGATGTTGCGTGCCGGCCGGGTCCGCAGGTCGTGCACGTATTCCTCTGGCGCACCGGCGATTTCGGCGGCGTCGGCCATCACGCCCAGGTAGCGCGCCGACGGCAGGCCGCCCTCCCAGGCGTCCAGGACATACAGCCACGCCAGCACCGGGTCGGTGTTGGTGTCCGACGACGTCCGCTCGACGCGGCACCGGATCTTCTTGTGGACGCCGAACTCGGAGCCCTCCCACCGGTCCAGGTTCATCTCGTCGGCCGGCGTCATGTCGTAGAGCACGACGAACACCTTGGCGTCGGGATCCTCCACGACGCTGGCCAGCGCGCCCTCCCAGCCGATGTCCTCGCCGCCGAACGTCAGCCGCCACCCGTGCAGCCAGCCGCAACCCGCCATCGGCGAGTGCGGTGCACGCTGCTGCATCTGTTCGGGATGCATGTTGGAGCCATAGGCGGCGTAGAGCGGCACTGGGAAAGCTTAAACGCCGCACCCGTTGGGCACCGCCGCCGCGCTGCGTCTGATGGCGCGCTCCTCTTCACGCCATGCTGGTGTGCATCGTCGCCGCGCTGCGGGGAGCCGGCAAGTCCGGCTAGGTTAGGGCTGTGGTGACCCGCATCGTGATCCTGGGTGGAGGCCCGGCCGGTTACGAAGCCGCGCTGGTGGCCGCCACGTTGCATCCCGACACGACGCACGTCACGGTGATCGACTCGGAGGGCATCGGCGGGGCCGCCGTCCTGGACGACTGCGTGCCGTCCAAGACGTTCATCGCCTCGACCTGGCTGCGCACCGAGCTGCGCCGGGCGCCCCGGCTGGGCTTCGACATCGACATCGACGACGCCAAGATCTCGCTCCCACGGATCCACAGCCGCGTCAAAAGCCTTGCCGCCGAGCAATCGGCCGACATCGCGACCCAGCTGCTCAGTGCCGGTGTGACTTTGGTCGCGGCGCGCGGGGAGCTGATCGACCCCAACCCGGGGCTGGCCCGGCACAACGTCAGGGCGACTCATTCCGATCCGGGGCCTGACGGCCCCGTCATCAGCGAGTACGAGGCGGACGTCGTGCTGATCGCCACCGGCGCCAGCCCGCGGATCCTGCCGTCGGCGCAACCCGACGGCGAGCGCATCCTCACCTGGCGCCAGCTGTACAACCTCGAGGCACTGCCCGAGCACCTGATCGTGGTGGGCTCCGGCGTCACCGGCGCCGAGTTCGTGCACGCCTACACCGAGCTGGGCGTGCCGGTGACGGTGGCGGCCAGCCGCGACCGGGTGCTGCCCTACGAGGACGCCGACGCGGCGCTGGTGCTGGAGGAGGCGTTCGCCGAACGCGGCGTGAACCTGGTCAAGAACGCCCGCGCCGAATCGGTCACCCGCACCGAGAACGGGGTGCTGGTCACCATGACGGATGGCCGGACCGTCGAGGGCAGCCACGCGCTGATGACCATCGGGTCGGTGCCCAACACCAGCGGCCTCGGCCTGGAACGCGTCGGCATCGAGCTGGGCCGGGGCGACTACCTGAAGGTGGACCGGGTGTCGCGGACGTCCGTCCCTGGGATCTACGCCGCAGGCGACTGCACCGGCCTGCTGCTGCTGGCCTCGGTGGCCGCCATGCAGGGCCGCATCGCGATGTATCACGCGCTGGGCGAGGGCGTCAGCCCGATCCGGCTGCGCACGGTGGCCGCGACGGTGTTCACCCGGCCCGAGATCGCGGCCGTCGGCGTGCCGCAGACGATGATCGACGACGGCTCGGTGCCGGCGCGGACCATCATGCTGCCGCTGCGCACCAACGCCCGCGCCAAGATGTCCGGGCTGCGGCAGGGCTTCGTCAAGCTGTTCTGCCGGCAGGCCACCGGCGTGGTGATCGGCGGCGTCGTGGTGGCGCCGATCGCCTCCGAGCTGATCCTGCCGATCGCCGTGGCCGTGCAAAACCGCATCACCGTCAACGAGCTGGCACAGACGCTGGCCGTCTACCCGTCGCTGTCGGGTTCGATCACCGAGGCCGCTCGTCGGCTGATGGCGCACGACGATCTGGACTAGGTTCGTAGGCGTGAGTGACCCGATTTCCGTCCTGGGCCCCGAGCAACGCGCGGCGGCCTGGCAGCGGCTCGGCGCCGAGCAGTTCGACGTGGTCGTCATCGGCGGCGGGGTGGTTGGTTCCGGCTGTGCGCTGGACGCCGCCACCCGCGGCCTCAAGGTGGCGCTGGTCGAGGCGCGTGACTTCGCCTCGGGTACCTCGAGCCGCTCCTCGAAGATGTTTCACGGCGGGCTGCGCTACCTCGAGCAGCTGGAATTCGGGCTGGTGCGCGAGGCGCTCTACGAGCGCGAGCTGTCGCTGACCAGGCTGGCGCCGCACCTGGTGAAGCCGATGCCGTTCCTGTTCCCGCTGACCCATCGGTGGTGGGAGCGACCGTACACCGCGGCGGGCATCTTCCTGTACGACAGCCTGGGTGGCGCGAAATCCGTTCCGGCGCAAAAGCATTTGACCCGCGCGGGCGCGCTGCGGCTGAGCCCGGGCTTGAAGCGGTCGTCGCTGATCGGGGGGATTCGCTACTACGACACCGTCGTTGACGACGCCCGGCACACGATGACGGTCGCGCGCACCGCAGCCCATTACGGCGCGGTGGTGCGCTGCTCGACGCAGGTGGTTGCGTTGCTGCGCGAGGGCGACCGGGTGATCGGCGTGCGGGTCCGCGACTCCGAGGACGGCTCGATCACCGAGGTCCGCGGCCACGTCGTGGTCAACGCGACCGGGGTATGGACCGACGAGATCCAGGCATTGTCCAAGCAGCGCGGGCGATTTCAGGTGCGCGCGTCCAAGGGCGTGCACGTCGTCGTGCCGCGCGACCGCATCGTCAGCGACGTCGCCATCATCCTGCGCACCGCGCAGTCGGTGATGTTCGTCATCCCGTGGGGAAGCCACTGGATCATCGGGACCACCGACACGGACTGGAATCTCGACCTGGCCCACCCCGCGGCGACCAAGGCCGACATCGACTACATCCTGGAAACCGTCAACACGGTGCTGGCCACCCCGCTGACGCACGCCGACATCGACGGCGTGTACGCCGGCCTGCGGCCCCTGCTGGCCGGCGAGAGCGAGGAAACCTCCAAGCTGTCCCGGGAGCACGCCGTCGCGGTACCCGCGCCCGGCCTGGTCGCCATCGCCGGCGGCAAGTACACCACCTACCGCGTGATGGCCGCCGACGCGATCGACACCGCGGTCCAGTTCGTCCCGGCCCGGGTCGCGCCGTCGATCACCGAGAAGGTCGGCCTGCTGGGCGCCGACGGCTATTTCGCGCTGATCAACCAGGTCGAGCACGTCGGTGAGCTGGTCCACCTGCACCCGTACCGGGTGCGTCACCTGCTGGACCGCTACGGCTCGCTGATGGACGACGTGCTGGCCCTGGCGGGCGGCCGGCCCGAGCTGCTGGCCCCTATCGCGGAGGCGCCGGGGTATCTGAAGGTCGAGGCGCTCTACGCCGTCACCGCCGAGGGCGCGCTGCACCTGGAGGACGTCCTGGCGCGCCGGATGCGGATCTCCATCGAGTACTCGCACCGCGGCGTCGACTGCGCCAGGGAGGTCGCCGAGATCGTCGCCCCGGTGCTGGGCTGGACGGCCGCCGACGTCGACCGCGAGGTCGACAACTACACCGCGCGGGTGGAGGCCGAGATCCTGTCGCAGGCCCAGCCCGACGACGTGTCGGCCGACGAGCTGCGGGCCAGCGCGCCGGAGGCGCGCGCCGAGATTCTCGAGCCGGTGCCGCTGAATTGATTTCGTGGTGAGGCCGGCCCCGCTGCCCGTCCGCGACGGGTTGGGGCCCGCGCGGGTCCGGCTGCACGGCGGGCCGGTGCTGGCCGAGCTGACCGCCCGGTTCGGCGAGCGGGCCGCCGCCAAGGTGCTGGCCGGGGAGGTCGTCGACGCCGACGGCGCGGTGATCGACGCGGCAACCGAGCTGCCCGCCGGCGCCAGCGTCTACCTCTACCGCGAGCTGCCCGACGAGGTGCCGGTCCCGTTCGACGTCCCGGTGCTGCATCGCGATGACGGCATCGTGGTCGTGGACAAGCCGCATTTTCTGGCCACCATGCCGCGCGGGCGGCACGTCGCGCAGACCGCGCTGGTGCGGCTGCGCCGCGAGCTGGAGCTGCCCGAGCTCAGCCCCGCGCACCGGCTGGACCGGCTGACCGCGGGCGTGCTGCTGTTCACCACGCGCCGCGAGCTGCGCGGCGCCTACCAGACGCTGTTCGCCAGGGGCCTGGTCGCCAAGACGTACCTGGCGCTGGCCGCGATCGACCCGGCCGTCGAGCTGCCGCGCGTGGTCAGGAGCCGAATCATCAAGCGCCGCGGCCACTTACAGGCCGTCAGCGAGCCGGGCGAGCCCAACGCCGAGACGCTGGTGGAGCTGTCCCCCGCAAGTGGGAGGCGCCCCCATGCGCCGGAGGGGCTCTACCGGTTGACGCCACGCACCGGGCGCACCCATCAACTGCGGGTGCATATGGCGTCGCTGGGTCTGCCGATAATCGGAGACCCGTTGTACCCCAACGTGATTGACGTGCCCGCCGACGACTTCAGCACTCCGCTGCAGCTACTGGCGCAACGCATCGAATTCGACGACCCGATCACCGGATCGCACCGCGAGTTCGCCAGCCGGCGAACCCTGGACCCCGGTCAGGCCTGAGGCGTGGTCTGGTTCCCCACGGGCTGCGGCACGTCCTGCTTGGGGACGTCCGGCATGAACTGCGGGCAGTACGCCTTGATCGCCGCGCCGACGAAGAAGCCGGTGTCGTAGTCGGGCATGTTGCTGCTGTTCTCGACGTCGGCCGCGACCTCTTTCCAGTTCATCCCGGATTCGAGGTACTCGCAGACCTTGTGGCCGGCCGCGATGGCGGCCGGCGCCGAGCTGTGGTTGATGTCGTCCTTCTTCAGCATGGCCAAGAATTGGGCGTCGCCGGCGTCGGCGCTAGCGATGGGCGCCGTTCCTAACAGGCCGAAAACCGAGATCAACCCGGCGGCCGATAGCGACAGCACAGCCCCCGACATGCGGATACGCGTACCGATCATTTGCGTCACTCCCCTGAAACTTCAATCGCGGCCGAATGGTGACTATCAAAGCGATCCGTGATTACTAAAGCCGTCCCACAAGATGGCCGGAAGGTTAAATCTCGGCGCGATTTGATTAACACCCAGGTTGCGGCTGGATTTTGCCGCCGCCGTAAGTTGACGCCGGGTTGTGTCGGCCGTCACACTCTTTAGCCGCCCGTCCCCCCTCGACCCGCGATTGCAATCGGTAATTTGACGCCCATGCCGTACCGACACTGGTTAGCGCTGGCCGTGCTGGCCGCGTGCCTGGTCGGCTGCGGTGTGCGGCACGTCTCGGCCACCCACCGGGACCTGACCGGCAGCTTCCGGTCCGGAGGCATGAACCGGACCTACACCATGCATCTGCCGCCCGGCGACCCCGTCGGCCTGGTGCTCAGCCTGCACGGCGGCGGCGGCACCGGGAACGGGCAGCGCGGGCTGACCGAGTTCGACGCCGTCGCCGACGCGAACAACCTGCTGGTCGTCTACCCCGACGGCTACGACAAGAGCTGGGCCGACGGGCGCGGCGCTTCGCCGGCGGATCGCCGCCACGTCGACGACGTCGGCTTCCTGGCCGGGCTGGCGGCCAAGCTGCAGAACGACTACAACATCGCGCCCGGGCACGTCTTCGCCACCGGGATGTCCAACGGCGGGTTCATGTCCAACAAGCTGGCCTGCGACCGCGCCGACATCTTCGCCGCGATCGCGCCGGTGGCGGGCACCCTGGGCGTCGGTGTGGCCTGCAATCCGTCCCGCCCGGTGTCGGTGTGGGAGGCGCACGGGACGGCCGATCCGCTGGTGCCCTACAACGGGGGAGCCGTCCACGGCCGCGGCGGGCTTAGCCATTCGATCTCGGTGGGCAGCATGGTCGACCGGTGGCGATCGGCGAACGGGTGCCAGAGCGGCCCGGCGTCGCAGGTGCTGCCCAACGTCGGCGACGGCACCGTCGTGCGTCGCTACGACTCCGTCGAATGCACGTCGTCCACCGAAGTGGTGCTGTACCAAATCGACAACGGCGGGCACACCTGGCCGGGAGGCAAGCAATATCTGCCCAAGGCCATCATCGGCCCCACCACCCGCGCCCTGGACGGCTCGGAGGCCATCGCGCAGTTCTTCCTGGCGCACGCTCGCGACTAGCGCTCAGACCTGGCAGGCCGGGCACCAGTAGGCCACCCGCTCGCCGCTGTCGTCGCGCCTGATGCGGGTGCCGCAGCGTCGGCAGTTCTCGCCGGCCCGGCCGTAGACCCACAGCTGCCTGCCCTGACGGGTATCGCCCGTCGTGCACCGGTTCCAACGAAACCTGTTCAGCCACAGCATGTCCCGGGCACGCGACACCAGGCGTCGCGGATCGGCGATCGCGGCGACCGGCGCTGTGGGCAGATGCCCGGTGACGAAACACAATTCGTTGCAGTACACGTTGCCGATGCCGGCCAGCACCCGCTGGTCCAACAGCGCCTCGGCGATCGGCCGGTCCGGCTGCGCGGCCAGGTTCGCGGCGGCCAACGGGGCGTCCCAGTCGGGGCCCAGCAGGTCGGGCCCCAGGTGCGCGACGGCCTCGCTCTCGTGCTCGCGCTCGAGTATCTCCAGCACCCCGAGGTCGACGCCGATGGCGCGAATGGGCCCGGCCTCCAAGATGATTCGCGTTCGATGGTCCACCCGCACCGGGCGGTTGCCGACCCGCCAGCTGCCGTCCATCTTCAGATGCGAATGAATGCTGGCCTGCCCCACCCGAATGAACAGGTGCTTGCCGCGGCTGACCACCTCGTCGATCACCTGACCTGTCAGGTCGACGGTGGCGAATTTCGGCACCCGAACGTCGCAGCGGGTCAGCGTGCGCCCGGCCAAGTGCTCGCGCAGCGTGGCCGCCGTGTGCCAGACGGTGTCACCCTCGGGCATCAGTCAATCCCGGCTCACCGCAGCCGCATCCCGCGCGGGGTGCGCGTGAAACCGGCCTCGGACAGGGCGGCGCTCACCAGGGTGGGGCCGCCGGCCGACGCCTCCAGGGCCGGTGCCCCGTCGATGCGTTCGACCAGGATGGACGCGACCCGTCCGCCCGAGACCAGGTCGGCCAGCGCCACGGCGGCGGCGTGATGGGCGGCGGGGTCGCCGGTGAACGTCAACAGCGACCGACCGCCGCGCTCGAGGAACCAGGCCAGCTCGCCGTCCACCAGCACCACCAGGGCGCCCGCCTTGCGACCGGGCCGGGCCCCCTCGGGCGACGGCCAGGGCAGGGCCGCGCCGTAGGGATTGGCCGGGTCGGTGGCGGCCAGCACCACCGCCCGGTATTCCGGACGCTCCGGATCGACGCCGTCGAGGTAGCTGCGCAGCCGGTCGACGGTCGACGCGACGGCGAACTGGGCGCCGCCGAGTGACTCCACGAAATAGCCGCGCTGGCAGCGGCCGGCCTCCTCGAAGGTGCTCAGCACCTTGTACAGCGTGGCGAACCCGCCCGGCACGCCCTCGGCGGTCACCGCGCCCCTGGTCAGCACGCCGTGCCGGTTCAGCAGCAGCTCGGCCTGGTAGTGGGCGCGCAGCGTGGAATCCGGCTCGGGAGCCGGCAGGACGGACCATCGCCCGGCCACGGTCGCGTCGACGCTGCGTTGCTGGGCGTGCGCGACGCTGTAGCGGCTCAGCCGCGGCGCCCGGCGTCCCCGGTGTGCCGGGGCGGCTCGCTTGCGGCTGCCGGTCCCGGCGAGCGCCGCGCGAACCGGGGCGAACGTGTCGCCGCTGATCCAGCCGGCCCAAATCAGTTCCCACAGAGCCTCTTTGAGCGCCGTCTCGCCGACACCGTCCTGGGCGAGCTGGCGGAAGAAGTACCCGCCGCCACCGGCAAGCGTGTCCAGGATCGCCCGGTGGGTGTCGGTGAACTCGATCTCGGCGGGGGCGGCCAGCGTCAGCGGCGCGGTGTCGCTGGCGTGCAACGTGATCCAGCCGTCGCTACCCGAGATCGACCCCGCGCCCGACCAGGTGACTTCCCCGGTCGCCAGCAGCTCGTCGAGCATCGCCGGCGAGTAGTCACGCACCCGGGGCGCCAGCACCAGCGGCTCGATCGCCGAGGCCGGGATCCGGACGGCGGCCACCTGGTCGATCACCGACATCAGCCCGTCCAGCCCCGAGTAGCCGGCGGACAGGCCGTGCCAGGACGGCAGGAAGCGGCCGTAGGCGGCGGTGCTCACCGGCTCGACCTGGGCGCGCAGCGCGGCCAGCGAACGGCGCCGCAGGATGCGCAGCACCTCCGCGTCGCACCACTGCTCGCCGCCCGGACCGCCGGTGGTGTCGCCACCCGCGACGAAGTCGCCGCGCACCAGCCGGCCGTCGCCGGCCAGCCTGCCGAGCACGTCGGCGGTCACGCGCAGTCCCAGGCCGAAGCGGCCGGCCGCGTCGGCCGTGGTGAACGGGGTGCGGGTGCGGGCGTAGCGGCCGAGCAGCTCGCCCAGCGGGTCGGCGACCTGCTCGGCGAAGGCCGCCGGGACGCCGACCGGAACCGCGACCCCGACGCCGTCGCGCAGCCTGCCGATGTCCTCGATGGCCACCCACCAGCTGCGACCGGCGAACGACACGGTCAGCGCGCGCCGGGCGGCGCGCAGGCCCTCCAGCCAGCCGCCGACGTCCTCGGCGGCGGCCCGCTCGGCGACCTCGTCCTCGGTCAGCGGGCCGAGCAGCCGCAGCAGGTCGGCCACGCCCTCGGCGTCGCGCGCCGCGCGGTCGGCCGATAGGTGCTGCAGCTGGCGGCCGGTGGCGACGATGACGTCCGGGTCGAGCAGCTCGCGCAGTTCCACGCGGCCGAGCAGCTCGGCCAGCAGCGTGCTGTCCAGCGACAGCGCCGCGGCGCGGCGTTCGGCCAGCGGGGTGTCGCCCTCGTACATGAACGCGCCGACGTAGCCGAACAACAGCGACGCCGCGAAGGGCGACGGCCTCGCGGTCTCGACCTCGAGCATCCGGACCCGGCGGCCCGCGATGCCGGTCATCAGTTCGGTCAGGGCGGGCACGTCGTACACGTCCTGCAGGCATTCGCGGATGGTCTCCAGCACCACCGGGAAGTCGGGGTACTTGCGGGCCACCTCCAGCAGCTGCGCGGCGCGCTGGCGCTGCTGCCACAGCGGCGAGCGGCGGCCGGGCTGGCGGCGGGGCAGCAGCAGCGCGCGGGCCGCGCATTCGCGGAACCGCGAGGCGAACAGCGCCGAGGAGCCCACCTCGGCGGTGACGATGGGGTCGATCTCGTCGGCGTCGAAGACGAAAAGCTCTGCTCCGGGCGGGCTTTCGTCCAGGGTGTCGGGGAGCCGGACCACGATGCCGTCGTCGGAGGCGGTCGGCTTCTCGTCGACGCCGTAGCGTTCGCGCAGCCGCTTACTCACCGCCAGTGCCAGCGGGCCGTGCACCCGCAGCCCGTACGGCGAATGCAGGATCACCCGCCAGTCGCCGAGCTCGTCGCGGAACCGCTCGACCAGCAGGGTGGTGTCGGTGGGCACCACCCCGGCGGTGCTGCGCTGCTCGTCGAGCAGTCCCCACAGATTGTCGGTCGCATAGGCATCGAAACCCAATGCGGCACAACGCGTATCGAACTCATCGCGGCCGAGGCCGGCCAGCTCGCCGGTGAACGCGCCGAGCGCGGCGCCCAGCTCGGCGGGGCGCCCCGCGTCGTCGCCGCGCCAGAACGGCAGCCGGGCCGGCTGGCCGGGCGCGGGAATCACCAGCACCCGGTCGTGGGTGATCTCGGTGATCCGCCAACTGGTCGCGCCCAGCGAGATGACGTCGCCGGGCCGCGACTCGTAGACCATCTCCTCGTCCAGTTCGCCTACCCGCGAAGGCTTTTCGGAATCGGTCGCCAGGAACACCGCGAACTGCCCGCGGTCGGGGATCGCGCCGCCGGAGGTGACGGCCAGCCGCTGTGCGCCGGGCCGGGCGGTCAGCGTGCCCGTGTCGCGGTCGTAGACCAGACGCGGCCGCAGCTCGGCGAAATCGGTGGACGGGTACTTGCCCGACAGCAGGTCCAGCGTGGCCTCGAAGACGCTGCGGGGCAGCGTCGCGAACGGGGCGGCCCGCCGCACGGTGTCGAACCAGCGGTCGGCGTCCAGCGGCTCGAGCGCGGCCGCCGCCACGGTCTGCTGGGCCAGGATGTCGAGTGGGTTGGCGGGCACCCGCATCATCTCGATCTGCCCGGTCAGCATCCGCTGCACGCTGACCGCGCAGCCGATCAGGTCGGTGCGGTGTTTGGGGAACAGCACGCCCCGGGAGACCTCGCCGACCTGGTGGCCGGCGCGCCCGATGCGCTGCAGGCCGCTGGCCACCGACGGCGGGGCTTCCACCTGGATCACCAGGTCGACGGCGCCCATGTCGATGCCCAGTTCCAGGCTGGACGTCGCGACCACCGCCTTGAGCAGCCCGCGTTTGAGGTCCTCCTCGACGACCGCGCGCTGCTCCTTGCTGACCGAACCGTGGTGGGCGCGGGCGAGTATCGCGTCGGCGCCCAGGGTCTGGCCGCTGCCCATGATGTGCGCGGGCGCGCCACCGGGCACCTTCGGGTTGGCCTCCATGGCCAGCGCAATGCCGCAGCGCTCGGCGTGAATCTCGTTGAGCCGCGCGGTAAGTCGCTCGGCCAGCCGCCGCGAGTTGGCGAACACGATGGTCGAGCCGTGCGCTTCGATCAGGTCGACCAGCCGGGCCTCGACGTCGGGCCAAATGCTGTTATTGGCGAGGTTCGCCATGTCGGGCACCGGCACCTGCACGGAGAGCTCGAAGGACTTGTCGGACTGCGGGGCGACGATGGTCGTCGGGGCCTGCCCGGACAGGAACCGGGCCAGCTCCTCGGGCGGGCGCACGGTCGCCGACAGACCGATGCGCTGCGCGGGGCGCCCGTCGCGAAGGTCGCGGGACAGGTCCTCGAGCCGCTCCAGCGACAGTGCCAGATGCGCGCCGCGCTTGCCCCCGGCGATCGCGTGAATCTCGTCGACGATCACCGTCTGCACCCCGACCAGCGTCTCGCGGGCGGCGGAGGTCAGCATCAAGAACAGCGACTCAGGGGTGGTGATCAGCACGTCGGGCGGGTGCGCGATGAGCTGCCGGCGTGCCGCGGGCGGGGTATCGCCGGAGCGGACGCCGACGCTGATCTGCGGGGCCGGCAGGCCGTCCCGCTCGGCGATCCGGGTGAGTCCGGCCAGCGGGGTGCGCAGGTTGCGCTCGACATCGACCGCCAGGGCCTTCAGCGGCGACACGTAGAGCACTCGGGTGCCCGCCGGCTTTTCGGCCGGGCGGGCGAGGCTGTCCAGCGCCCACAGGAAGGCCGCGAGCGTCTTGCCGGACCCGGTCGGCGCGACGACCAACGTGTTCTTGCCGTCGGCGATCGCATCCCAGGCCGCCGCCTGGGCGGTGGTGGGCGCGGCGAACGTACTGTCGAACCACTCACGGGTGGTCGCGCTGAACCGGCTCAGCGCATCGGTGCTCACCTAGCCATGGTGCCAACAGACACCGACAAAAGCCGACCCGAAGGCCGATTACTGCGGTTGGTGACGAGAATTCGCCATCGCGTGCGCGAGCTCCGGCGGAATCTCGGGCACCCGGGTGATCGCGTCCAGCAGCGTGTGTGCGCACGAATCGGCGAGGCGCTCGGCGCTGGCGGTGGGGTCCATGATGCGCTGGCGGCACAGCTCGAAGGTGAACGCGATCCAGCCGTTGACGATGATCCGCAGGTCGCGCTCGATGTCCGGTTCCAGCTTCGCCCCGGGAACCTTGGTGACGACCTCGCCGATGCGCGTCATGATGAGTTCCATCTGACGGATCTTGGCGTCGTCCTCGACCCCGAGCAGGACCGGGTCGGACCGGCCCAGGCCGACGTATGCCGCCCAGGCCGCCTCCGGGTTCTGTTCGTGGTAGGCCATGTAGGCCAGCACGCCCATCCGCGCCTCTTCGAACATCGTCAGCCCGGCGACGGGCTCTTTGTTCGTGGCCTCGTAGAGCCGGTCGGCCTCGTCCTTGACCACGGCGGCGAAGAACGCGCGCTTGTCCGGGAAGTAGTGATACATCAGGGCCCGAGAGACTCCGGCGCGCTCGGCTATCTCGTCAATGCGGACCTCGTCGTAGGGTCGTTTCCCAAAGACTTCTGCCCCCAATGCGAGCAGCTCGGCGCGCCGATCCTCGGGGGATAAGCGCCTTCTGGCTGTCGGCATGTGACAGATATTACTCATGTCGATTAGGTGCACCGCCAGCCCGCGTTCATCCGGAGTCCACGCCCCGTGCCAGGGCCAACCCCGCACGGGCGCGCAACCGGCGGCGGGCCGACCGGAACCGCTTGCAGACGTCGGCAATTGGGCATCGAGAGCGCGGCATAGGCGGGTGGCGGGTTAGTCGGGAATCCGGCGGGTATCCGCATCGGGTGGAGCAAATTCCCGCAACTCGGTAACTAATCCCGCGTTGCGGCCGAAATAGAAGTGCAATCAATACCCGGACATGAGGTTCAGCGATGCCGAAAGCCGACGAGCGTTCGCGTGGCGACCGCCTGGGCCAGGAGGACGGCGACGTGCGCGCCGCCATCCGGTTCGCGATGCTGTCGGCGGCCGGCGGGGTCGGCTTCGTCATCATGGCCGCCCTGTGGGTCAGCACCTGCCCGGCCACCGGTGTCGACACCGTCGCGTGCGGCGCGCCACAGCGCACGCTGCTGGCAATTGGCGGACCGGCGATCCTTCTGGCGGCCGGGCTTTGGGCCTTCGTGCAGACCTACCGCGTGTGGCGCCGGGAGGGCACGTGGTGGGGCTGGCACGGCGCGGGCTGGTTCTTGCTGACGCTGATGATCGTGACCGTCTCCATGAGCGTCCCCGCGATTGCCGGGCCCGTGCTGGCTCTTTGAGATTCGGCGTTCTACCGTGGATATTGCGGCCTTAACTAGGAGCAGCCATGGGAGACACCTACCGTGACCCCGTCGACCATCTACGGACGACGCGTCCACTCGCCGGCGAGTCGCTGATCGACGTAATACATTGGCCCGGCTACCTGTTCGTGGTAGCCGGGGTGATCGGAGTGTGCGGAAGCCTGGCGGCCTTCGGCACCGGACACCAGCACGAGGGCATGACCGCGGGCGTCACCGCGGTCGTCGTCACGGTGGTGGGGCTGGTGTGGCTGGCCGTCGAGCACCGGCGGATCCGAAGAATTTTTGAACGATGGGCCTCCGAGCACCCCGAGGTGCCCAGGTCGGGGCTCAGCAGCTAACCGCAGTCCAGGTCGCGAATATTTAATAGATCCGTGGGTTATTCGGTGCCTTCAGTGGGTATCAGGTGTGAACCATGATGAGTGCTGCCTATATTCGCGCGCCCGCGCACGCAGTCCAGCATCGGGCACGGAATCAAGAAAGCACCAACATCAATGGTGACGCGACAGCGACAAGTATGATCAGCACAATCCCGGGTAATCACTGCTACGCGCCCGAGTCTGCGCGTCCGGGGTGGGTTGGTTATGACGGGCCCGTTCATCGCGAACGGAATAACCCGGCGGCGATCATGAATAACCGGCTCGACCGTAACGTCCAGGGCGCGCTCCAACGCGAGGAGTAGTGTGAGTCAAACTTTGCCGGGAGAGCATATGACCGATGCGCAACTGCGCGGTAGCAAACGCCAACGGGGCCACCGCGCCGTCGAATTGCAAGTTGCTGCACGCCTGGAGAACCTGGCGATGCTGCGTACGTTGGTCGGCGCCATCGGCACTTTCGAGGACCTCGATTTCGACGCGGTGGCCGATTTGCGGCTCGCGGTCGACGAAGTTTGCACCCGTTTGATCCGGTCGGCGACGCCCGACGCGACCCTGGCCGTCGTGGTCGACCCGCGCGACGAGGTCTTGATTGTGGAGGCCTCCGCGGCATGCGAAACACACGACGTGGTCGCGCCCGGCAGCTTCAGCTGGCATGTCCTGACATCCTTGGCCGATGACGTCCAGACCTTCCAGGACGGACGCGAACCCAATGAAACCGGCAGTGTTTTCGGTATCACGCTGACGGCGCGACGGGCGGCCTCCAGCAGGTGACAGCGAAAGCTGACGGCGGTTCGGGTTCGCGCCCAAATGAATACGCCGACGTTCCGGACATGTTCCGTGAGCTGGCCACTGTCGACGCCGATTCGTCGGAGTTCCAGCGGCAGCGGGACAAGATCGTCGAGCGGTGCCTACCCCTTGCCGACCACATCGCCCGCCGATTCGAGGGCCGCGGCGAGCCGCGCGACGACCTGGTTCAGGTGGCGCGCGTCGGATTGGTCAACGCCGTAGCGCGTTTCGACGTCGAGACCGGATCTGACTTCGTGTCGTTCGCCGTGCCCACGATCATGGGAGAGGTTCGCCGCCACTTCCGCGACAACAGTTGGTCGGTCAAGGTTCCCCGGCGATTGAAGGAATTGCATCTGCGGCTGGGCACCGCCACCGCCGAACTCTCGCAACGGCTGGGCCGTGCGCCCACCGCCACCGAACTCGCCGCCGAACTGGAAATGGACCGTGCCGAGGTCGTCGAGGGCCTGGTGGCCGGCAGCTCCTACAACACCCTGTCCATCGACAGCGGCGGTGGCAGCGGCGGCGAAGAGGACGACGCGCGCGCCATCGCCGACACGCTGGGCGACGTGGACGCCAGCCTCGATCGGATCGAGGACCGCGAGGCGCTGCGGCCGTTGCTCGAGGGGCTGCCCGAGCGTGAGCGAATGGTGTTAATGCTCAGGTTCTTTGAGTCGATGACCCAGACTCAGATCGCGGATCGGGTGGGCATCTCGCAGATGCACGTGTCGCGACTGCTGGCCAAGTCGCTGACGCGGCTACGTGACCAGTTGGAGTAGCGGACGCTGGTCGTCGCCCCGGTGCGCGGCCTTGAGCAGCGGCTCGTCCGTCGCACCGGTGACCGGCAGGGTGCCGTCGGGATCACAGACCCGCAATAGCCGCGACACCGCTTCGCTCGGTGCCATCGCCCAGTGCACCTGGGCGGCCGAGCACACCACATTGATCCGGTGCAGCGCCGAAAACCCGGCGGTGCCAATGAATTCCAGGCCGCGAAGGTCGAGGATGACCCGGCTGGTGCGGCCCACATTGCGCTGGACGTAGGTGGCGAGCTGATCGGCGTTGGCGGCATCGAGCTCTCCGTCGACGGTCATCACGGCGCCCGACGCGTGCCATTGCGCGCTGAATTGGGCGGTACGGCAACGCTGCCAAGATTGGGCCACAGCCATTGCTGACTCCATCCATTGAGGAGAATTCCTGCTATGGAACACGTCAGCCACGAGGGAAAGGTTCGGAGGAGGAGGGAATTCCGCCTACCCCACGCGTCTGGCACGTATTCCGGGTGGCTGTGAACTCAACCTGTCCGCAACCCTACTCGGGGCAGCCGGGACCGACAACGCTCCCTGTGAATTCTCGCAGGATCGTTACTTGATCTCCGCGAGCACGGTGCCCTGCGTGACGGCGGCGCCGGCCTCGACAGCCAGTCCGGTGATGACGCCGTCCTTGTGGGCGGTGACGGGGTTCTCCATCTTCATCGCCTCGAGGACCACCACCAGATCGCCCGTGGCGACCTCTTGGCCTTCCTCGACCGCGACCTTGACGACGGTGCCCTGCATGGGCGCGGTGACGGAGTCGCCGGAGGCCGCAGCGCCGCCGTGCGAGCCACGCTGGCGCGCCTTGGGCTTCTTGCGGACGACGCCGGCCTCGCCGCCGCCACCGCCGCCGGACAGCGCCAGGTCGCCGGGCAGCGAGACCTCGAGCCGGCGTCCGTTGACCTCGACGACCACCTTCTGGCGCGGCTGGGGGTCCTCGCCGTCCAGGGGTTCGCCGGCGGTGAAGGGCTCGACGGTGTTGTCCCACTCGGTCTCGATCCAGCGGGTGTGCACCGTGAAGCCGTCGTCGTCACCGATGAACGCCGGGTCGGACACCACGGCGCGGTGGAACGGGATGACCGTCGCCAGGCCCTCGACGTGGAATTCATCGAGCGCCCGGCGGGAGCGCGCCAGCGCCTCCTCGCGGGTGGCGCCGTACACGATCAGCTTGGACAGCATCGAGTCGAACTGGCCGCCGATCACCGAACCCGCCTCGACGCCGGAGTCCAGCCGGACGCCGGGGCCGGTGGGGATGTCGTAGCGGGTGACCGGGCCGGGGGCGGGCAGGAAGCCACGCCCGGCGTCCTCGCCGTTGATCCGGAACTCGATGGCGTGCCCGCGCGGCGTCGGGTCCTCGGTGATGTCCAGCTTCTCGCCGTTGGCGATCTTGAACTGCTGCAGCACCAGGTCGATGCCCGCGGTCTCCTCGGTGACCGGGTGTTCCACCTGCAGCCGGGTGTTGACCTCGAGGAAGGAGATCAGGCCGTCCTGGCCGACCAGGTACTCGACCGTTCCCGCGCCGTAGTAGCCGGCCTCCTTGCAGATGCGCTTGGCGGACTCGTGGATCTCCTTGCGCTGCGCGTCGGTCAGGAACGGCGCGGGCGCCTCCTCGACCAGCTTCTGGAACCGGCGCTGCAGCGAGCAGTCGCGGGTGCCGGCGACGATGACGTTGCCGTGCTGGTCGGCGATCACCTGGGCCTCGACGTGGCGCGGCTTGTCCAGGTAGCGCTCGACGAAGCACTCACCGCGGCCGAACGCCGCGACCGCCTCGCGGGTGGCCGACTCGAACAGCTCGGGGATCTCCTCGATGCTGCGGGCCACCTTCATGCCACGTCCGCCACCGCCGAAGGCCGCCTTGATCGCGACCGGCACGCCGTACTCCTTGGCGAAGGCCACCACCTCGTCGGCGTCCTTGACCGGGTCCGGGGTGCCGGGCACCAGTGGCGCCTGCGCCTTGGCGGCGATGTGGCGGGCGGTGACCTTGTCGCCGAGGTCGCGGATGGACTGCGGGCTGGGCCCGATCCAGATCAGGTTCGCGTCGAGGACCGCCTGGGCGAAGTCGGCGTTCTCGGACAGGAAGCCGTAACCCGGGTGGATGGCGTTGGCGCCGGACTTCGCGGCGGCGTCGAGGATCTTGGCGAAGTCCAGGTAGGACTCCGCGGACGTCTGGCCGCCCAGGGCGAACGCCTCGTCGGCCAGCCGCACGTGCGGCGCGTCGGCGTCGGGTTCGGCGTACACCGCCACGCTGGACAAGCCCGCATCGCGGGCCGCCCGGATCACCCGGACAGCGATTTCGCCGCGGTTGGCGACGAGCACCTTGGAGATCCTTGAGCTGGCGTGACTGGCCACTGCGCCTCCTGTTTGGGCCTTCTGCAGAGATTCTTCTGCGTGCGTCTCTAAGAGAATTTCTTACAACGATTTCGGGGGAAGTCTAAGCGCCGCGCCGCCGGGCCGATGAGGCGGTGTCGGAATTCCTTGGTTACTCGGGAGTAGCTCGCAATCGCCGCTTGATGCGGGCCAGCATCGCCGACATGCCGCGTAGCCGCAGCGGGCTGATCAGAGGGCCCAGGCCAAGCTCGGTGTAGAAATCCTCTGGCACGGCCAGGATGTCGGCGGCGGGCTGGTTGTCGAGGCCGGCGGCCAGGATGGACGCGAAACCCCGGGTGGTCGGCGCCTCGGCCGGCGCGCTGAAGTACAGCCGGACCCGGTTCGGGTCGTCGGCGTCGACATGCAGGAACAGCGGCGACTGGCATTCGGGCACCGGCTCCATGGCCGCCTCGGCCATGTCGTCGGGCAGGGCCGGCAGCTCGTCGGCGAATTCCAGCAGCAGCCTCAGCTTGTCCTGGCCCTGCACTTCGGAGAAGTCGGACACCACCTCGGCCAACGGCGCGGGCATGCTCATCCGGCGGCCCTCAGGCGGGTACGACGCCGGGGCTTTCGCCCGCGACGATCGGCACTCGCACGGTGTTGCCCCACTCGGTCCAGGAGCCGTCGTAATTGCGGACGTCCGGCTTGCCGAGCAGGTGCGTGAGCACGAACCAGGTGTGGCTGGACCGCTCGCCGATGCGGCAGTAGACGACGGTCTTGTCGTCGGGCTGCAGGAAGTCGTAGAGCTCCTCGAGCTCCTCGCGGCTGCGGAACCGGCCGCTCTCGTCGACCGCCTTGCCCCACGGGATCGAGCGCGCGGTGGGGATGTGCCCGGCGCGCAGCGCGCCCTCTTCGGGGTAGTCGGGCATGTGGGTGCGCTTGCCCGTGTACTCGTCGGGCGAGCGGACGTCGATCAGCGGCTGGCTGCCGATGACGGCGAGCACGTCGTCCTTGTACGCCCGGATCGGGGTGTCGTTGCGCTGCACGACGGGATAGCCCGACGACGTTCTGGTCGGCACCTCCAGGCTGGTGTCGCGCCGTTCGGCCAGCCACAGGTCGCGCCCGCCGTTGAGCAGCCGGACGTCGGGGTGGCCGAACAACGTGAACACCCACAGCGCGTAGGCCGCCCACCAATTGCTCTTGTCGCCGTAGATCACCACGGTGTCGTCGCGCGAGATGCCTTTGCGATCCATGAGTTCGGCAAACTGCTCGCCGCTGATGTAGTCGCGGACCCGCGGGTCGTTGAGGTCGGTGTGCCAGTCGATCTTGACCGCGCCGGGGATGTGGCCGACGTCGTAGAGCAGAACGTCCTCGTCGGATTCGACGATCACCAGACCGGGCGCGCCCATGTGGCCGGACAACCAGTCGGCGGTGACCAATCGCTCGGGGTGGGCGTAACCGGTCAGCGTTGGGCTTGGATCGGGAGGTAGCGGCACAAAACCGAGCCTACCGTCAGGGCCCCAACCAGCACCGGGCGGCGCATGAGCTGCCGGATCAGATGCGTTCGTCCGCGTCGGGGCCGGCGGCCCACAAGGCGTTGATCGACAACCCGATTCGCTCCAGCATGCCGCGCAGCAGGGGCAGGCTGAGCCCGATGACGTTCGAGGGATGGCCCTCGATCCGGTCGATGAACCAGCCGCCCAGGCCGTCCAGGGTGAACCCGCCCGCGACCCCCAGCGGCTCGCCGCTGGCGACGTAGGCGCTCAGATCGGCGTCGGTCGGATTGCCGAAATGTACTGTGGTACAGCCTGATTGGACTTCGCTGTGGGTGACGGCGCCGTCGACCAGCCGCAGCAGGCAGTGTCCGGTGTGCAGCTGTCCGGACCGGCCGCGCATCAGGTGCCACTGGCGCACGGCGGCGTCCGCCGACCCGGGCTTGCCGCAGAGTCGGCCGTCCAGGTAGAGCATCGAATCACAGCCGATGACAACGCAATCCGCCGCGACGCCGGGGTCCAGCTCGCCGGCCACCTGCGCGGCCTTGGCTCTGGCGAGCGCGCAGACGACCTCGTCCGGCGGGGCCTGGGGCCCCAGTTCTTCGATGAGGCGATCCTCGTCGACGCCGGAGACCGCGACCAGGGGATCGATGCCGGCCTGGCGCAGCACGGTGCGGCGGCCGGTGGAGGCCGACCCGAGTACGACCCGGGTCAATGCTTCATGTGCGCGATTTGCTGCATCGTGAGCCGCTGGTAATTCGACATCGAGAACCGCAGCCTGTCGACCGGAAGGCCCCAGCGGGTGCGCTCGGTGGGCGGCTGCGGGGGCATGCCCCCGGTGGCACCCAGCACCACGATGAGCGCGGCCAGCTCGGCGTCGGTGGGCTGTCCCTTGACTACCTGGATCCGCGGCTCGTGCGGCTGCGGGGTCTCGTCGGCCGTGGTGGCCTCGTCGCTCGTCGCGTCGTCGCTCATAGCGGGATGTTCCCGTGCTTCTTCGGCGGCAGGTGGGAGATCTTGCGTTCCAGCAGGCGCAGCGCGGTGGCGATGTAGCCGCGGGTGTGCGAGGGCGGGATCACCGCGTCCACGTAACCGCGCTCGGCGGCGACGTACGGGTTGACCAGCGTGTCCTCGTACTCCTGCTGCAGCTGCAGCCGCAGCTCGTCGACGTCCTTGCCCTCCTTGGCGGCCTCCTTGAGCTGCTGGCGGTAGACGAACCCGACCGCACCGGAGGCGCCCATGACCGCGATCTGCGCGGTCGGCCAGGCGATGTTGACGTCGCAGCCCATGTCCTTGGAGCCCATGACGCAGTAGGCGCCGCCGTAGGCCTTGCGGGTGATGACGGTGATCTTCGGGACGGTGGCCTCGCCGTAGGCGAACAGCAGCTTGGCGCCGCGGCGGATGATGCCGTTGTATTCCTGGCCGGTTCCCGGTAGGAAGCCCGGAACGTCCACCAGCATGATGATCGGGATGTTGAAGCAGTCGCAGGTCCGCACGAACCGCGCCGCCTTCTCCGAGGCGTTGATGTCCAGGCAGCCGGCGAACTGGGTCGGCTGGTTGGCCACGATCCCGACCGGCCGACCTTCGATGCGGCCGAACCCGACGACGATGTTCTGCGCGTAACCGCCCTGGACTTCCAGGAATTCGTCGTCGTCGAGGATGCGGGTGATCACCTCGTGCATGTCGTACGGCTGGTTGGGCGAGTCCGGGATCAGCGTGTCCAGCTCGAGGTCCTCGTCGGTGAGGTTGTCCTCGATGGCGCCGGGCGGATGCGGCTCGGCGTAGCGCGGCGGATCGGTGAAGTTATTCGGCGGCAGGTAGCCCAGCAGGTCGCGGACCCAGTCGAAGGCGTCCTGTTCGCCGGAGGCGACGTAGTGCAGGGTGCCCGACTTGGCCATGTGCGTGTGCGCGCCGCCGAGCTCTTCCATCGTGACGTCCTCGCCGGTGACGGTCTTGATGACGTCGGGTCCGGTGATGAACATCTGGCTGGTCTGGTCGACCATGATGACGAAGTCGGTCAGCGCGGGGGAGTAGACGTGCCCACCGGCGGCGGCACCCATGATCAGCGAGATCTGCGGGATGACGCCCGAGGCCAGGATGTTGTTGCGGAAGATGCGGCTGTACAGGCCCAGCGAGACGACACCCTCCTGGATGCGCGCGCCCGCGCCGTCGTTGATGCCGATCAGGGGGCGGCCGGTCTTGATGGCCAGCTCCTGGATCTTGACGATCTTCTCGCCGTACACCTCGCCGAGGCTGCCGCCGAACACGGTGGCGTCCTGGCTGAAGATGCACACGTCGCGGCCGTCGATGGTGCCGTAGCCGGTGATCACACCGTCGCCGAGCGGGCGGTTGTGCTCCAGCCCGAAGTTCTTGCTGCGGTGCTTGGCCAGCGCGTCGAGCTCGACGAACGAGTCCTCGTCGAGCAGGGCGAGGATGCGCTCGCGGGCGGTCAGCTTGCCCTTGGCGTGCACCTTCTCGACGGCCTCTTCACCGACCGGGTGCAGGGCCTCTTCGCGGCGCTTGTGCAGCTCGGCCAGCTTGCCCGCGGTGGTGTGGATGTCGATGGTGTGCTCGGCGGCGGGTTCCGCAGTGTGGTCCGTAACGCTCGTCATGGCAGCGATGTTATCGGCAGCCCTGTCGGTCCCCCTTAAGCAGCCCTTAAATATTCGTCGGCGATTTGCGAATATAAACAGATGTTGAGTTTTGGTCGTCGGGATCGTAGGTTGCAGGAGTGACTTCCGCAGACCCGTCGGCCCGGGAACAAATGGTGTTCATGCCGTCTCGCCCGCTGGAACCGGGCGACCGATACGGCGTGCTGAGCGGGTTCGATCCGGGCACGCGGACCCTGCCGGCGGGATTTCGGCTCGCGCCCGCGTTCCGGGAGCTGCCGGTCGACATCGTGCTGGAGAAGGACGTGGCGGTCACCATGCGCGACGGCGTCACCACCTACGTCGACATCCTGCGACCGGTGGGTGCCGAGAAGGTGCCGGTCATCGTGGCGTGGAGCCCCTACGGCAAGGGGGAGGGCAGCGCCCCGGCCGCGATGGGGGTGTTCGGGCTGGTCGGCCTGGCCAACGACATCGTGTCGGGCCTGCACAAGTTCGAGGGACCCGACCCGGCCTACTGGTGCGCGCGGGGCTACGCGATCTGCAACCCGGACGTTCGGGGGGTGTCCGACTGCGAGGGCGACAGCGTCCTGTGGGATCGCCAGGAGGGCCAGGACTGCTACGACCTGATCGAATGGCTGGCCGCCCAGGACTGGTGCACCGGCAAGGTCGCGATGAGCGGCACCTCCTACCTCGCGGTCGCGCAGTGGTTCGCCGCCGCCGAACAACCGCCGCACCTGGCGGCGGTCAACCCCTGGGAAGGCGTCAGCGACACCTACCGCGATCTGGTGCTGCGCGGCGGCATGCCCGACACCGGGTTCGCCAGGCAGCTCCGCGACAACAGCTACTGGGGCAAGGGCCGCAAGGAGGACATCCTCGCCGAGGCCGAGCGTTACCCGCTCGTCAATGACCTGTGGCGCAACAAGATTCCGCGCGTGGAGCGGATCACCGTGCCGGCGTATGTCGTGGCCAGTTATTCCAACTCGCTGCACACGGCCGGCACCTTTCGCGCCTGGCGCCGCATCGGGTCGAAGCAGAAGTGGCTGCGCATCCACAACAGCCAGGAGTGGCCGGACTACTACGACGAGGCGAACACCGACGACCTGCGGCGATTCTTCGACCACTTCCTCCGGGGCGACGACAACGGCTGGGAGCGGACTCCGCGCGTGCGGTACGCGCTGCTCGACCTCGAGGGCGGCGACCGGGTCAATCTGCCCGCGCAGCAGTTCCCCCCGGCCGATGTCACCTACACGAAGTACTACCTGGACGGCGCCTCGCGAACGCTGGGCACCGAGCCGCCGGCGCAGGCGTCGACCGCGGCTTACGACACGCAGGCCAACCCGAACTTCGTCTCATTCCTGGTCCGTTTCGGCGAGCAGACCACGATGGTCGGCTATCCGAAGGCGCGGCTGTGGGTCGAAGCGACGGGCGCCGACGACATGGACCTGTTCGTCTTCGTCCAGAAGCTCGATCGGCACGGGACGCCGCTGCAGCAGTTCACCGTGCCCAATCACGGCGCGCGGGTCCACGACGTCACCGAACGGGGGGCATCGATCCTGCGGTACAAGGGTTCCGACGGTCGCCTGCGCGTGTCGATGCGGCACCTGGACGAGACGCAATCGACGGACGAAGTGCCCGCCCACAGCTTCGACCGGGTCCAGAAGCTGACTCCCGGCGAGGTGGTCGACGTCGAAATCGATTTGCTGCCAGTCGGTCTCGTCTTCTACCCCGGCGAACAGCTTCGGCTCGTCGTCAGCGCGCAGAACCTGTTCGGCACCTGGATGCCCGGGCTGCGCGAATACTCGCCGCGCAACACCGGACAACACGTCGTCCATACCGGGGGATCGCGCGCCTCGTATCTGCAACTGCCGATCCAGCCGGCCGGATGACAACCGCGCGCCGCGGCCGGCGGCCGGGGGCGAGCACCACCCGGCAGGCCATTCTGGATGCGGCCCGCGCCAGGTTCGCCGCCGACGGCTATGCCGGCACGACGATCAGGCGGGTCGCCGCCGACGCCGGGGTCGACGCGTCGCTGGTGATGCAGTTCTTCCGGTCGAAGGACGAGCTGTTCGGCGCGGTCATGTCGATCACCCCGGAAGCGTTGGCGCGCTTGGGATCCGCGTTCGAGGGTCCCGACGAACACCTCGGGGAGCGAGTCGTCCGCGCCTTTCTCGACGTGTGGGAGGGCGATCCGCGCGACTCCGAGCCGTTGATGGCGATGCTGCGTGGCGCGATCGTCAACGAGCAGGCGGGTGAGCAGCTGCGCGCGTTCATCCAGGCGCGGCTGCTCGACGGCATCCGCTCGCGACCCGGCGACCCCGACGATGCGGCGTTGCGTGCCGGTCTGGCGTCGTCGATGTTGGTGGGTATCGTCGTCGGACGACGAATCGTGGGAGTTCGGATCCTCGCGGAAGCGGACAGCGAAACGCTGATCGCGCGGCTGGCGCCGGCGATTCACCACGTATTGACGGCAGCGCAGGAGTAGCGATGGTCGACTGGGCGCAGGAGTGCGACGTACTGGTTGCCGGATCGGGCGGGGGCGGCGTCACCGGCGCCTACACCGCGGCCCGCGAGGGCCTCGAGGTGCTGCTGGTCGAGGCGACCGACAAATTCGGCGGCACCACCGCGTACTCCGGCGGCGGTGGCGTCTGGTTCCCGTGCAACCCGGTGCTGATCCGCGCCGGCATGGACGACGACACCATCGAGGACGCGCTCACCTACTACCGCGCCGTCGTCGGCGACCGCACCCCGCGCGAACTGCAGGAGACCTTCGTCCGCGGTGGCGCGCCGCTGATCGAGTACCTGGAAGCCGATTCGACCATCAAATTCGTGCCGCTGCCCTGGCCCGACTACTACGGCAAGGCGCCCAAGGCGCGGCTGGACGGCCAGCGCCACATCGCGGCAAAGCCGTTGGCGGTGGCCGCCGCTCCCGAATTCCGCGACGCCATCCGCGGGCCGCTGGACACCGACCGGCTCGGCGCCGAGACGCCTCCCGACTACTACCTCGGGGGCCGCGCCCTGATCGCGCGTTTCCTCAAGGCGATCGGGCAGTACCCGACTGCGTCGCTGCAGCGTGAGACGGAACTCGTCGAGCTGGTGGTGTCCGACGGTCCAGAAAGACGGGTGACGGGCGCGATCGTCGAGACCGGCGGGCAGCGCCGGGCGATCCGCACCCGCCGTGGCGTGCTGCTGGCCGCCGGTGGCTTCGAGGCCAACGACGAGCTGCGACAGCGCTACGGCGTCCCCGGCGTATCGCGAGACACCATGGGCGGCCCGGGAAGTCGCGGCCTGGCGCTGCAGGCCGGTATCGCCGCGGGCGCCGACACCGACCTGCTGGACCAGGCGTGGTGGTCGCCGGGCATGACCCACCCCGACGGGCGCTCGGCGTTCGCGCTGTGGTTCACCGGCGGCATCTTCGTCAACCAGGACGGCAACCGGTTCGTCAACGAGTCGCGGGCCTACGACCGGGCCGGCCGCGAGATCATCGCGCAGCTGCAGGACGGCTCAATGTCGTTGCCGTACTGGATGATCTACGACGACAAAGAGGGCGAGGTGCCGCCGGTCAAGGCGGCCAATGTCAGTATCGTCGAGACGGAGAAGTACGTCGCCGCCGGCCTGTGGCATACCGCGGACACCCTGGAGGAGCTGGCCGCCAAGATCGGGATACCGGGCGAGCATCTGGCGGCAACGGTGTTGCGGTTCAACGGTTTTGCAGCCTCAGGCGTCGACGAGGACTTCGGCCGCGGCGACGAGGCCTTCGATCGGGCGTTCTCGGCGGGCGCCTCGCCGCTGGTGGCCATCGCCCGCCCGCCGTATCACGCCGCGGCATTCGGCATCTCCGACCTGGGTACCAAGGGCGGCCTGCGCACCGACACCGCGGCGCGGGTGCTCGACGCGTCCGGTGATCCCATCGGCGGCCTGTACGCGGCGGGCAACACGATGGCCGCGCCCAGCGGCACGGCGTATCCGGGCGGGGGCAACCCGATCGGAACCAGCATGCTGTTCAGCCATTTGGCCGCTATGGACATGCGCGACCGTCGGCCCTGAGTTCTAGGCTGGGTCCGGTGACAGACTCCGACCAACTCAGGACGCCACTGGACGCCGCCGCACTGCGCGCCGAGTTGATCGGCACCGGGCTGGGCTGGCGAAAGCTCGACATCGTCGAGCAAACCGGTTCCACCAACGCCGATTTGCTGGCCCGCGCGGCCGAGGGAGAAGACATCGCCGGGGCCGTGCTCATCGCCGAGCATCAGACCGCCGGTCGCGGGCGGCACGGCCGCGGCTGGTCGGCCTCGCCGCGCGCGCAGATCACCATGTCGGTCGGGGTCAGCGTGGTCGACGTGCCGACCGAGGGATGGGGCTGGCTGTCGCTGGCCACCGGGGTGGCGGTCGTCGACGCGCTGGCCCCGTTGCTGGACGGGGTCGGAGTCCGGGCCGGCCTGAAATGGCCCAACGACGTGCTGGCCGGGCCGGCGGATTCGCGGGGCAAGCTGGCGGGCATTCTCGCCGAGGTCACCCGGCCGGTGGTGGTAATCGGCTTGGGGCTCAACGTAACTCAGGCACCCGGGGAGGTCGACGGGTCCGGGGCTAATCCGCCCACGTCGCTGCTGGACCTTGGGGTGAGCGCGCCGGACCGCGGCCAGCTGGTCAGCCGGCTGTTGCGCGAGCTCGGGGGGCGCTTCCTCGCGTGGCGGGCCGCACGCGGGGCGGACTGGCAGCTGGCGGCCGACTACCGGGAGCGCAGCCTGACGATCGGTGCCCGGGTGCGCGCGCAGTTGCCCGGCGGCAAGGAAGTGGTCGGAACTGCGACCGCCATCGACGACCAGGGCAGGTTGTGTCTGGAGGCCGGCGCCGAGACCGTCGTGGTTTCCGCGGGTGACGTTATTCATCTGCGGGGCTAATGTCTCGACCATGGGCTATCCGGACAACGCGTTGGCCGCCGGCGAGCAGGTCGTCATTCATCGCCACCCGCACTGGAAGCGGCTGATCTGGCCCGTCGTGGGGTTCATCGTCGTGACCGGACTGGCGGCGTTCGGGTCCGGCTACCTCAACTCCACGCACTGGGAGCAGGTCGCCAAGAACATCCTCTACGCCGTCATCTGGGGAATCTGGCTGGTGATCGTCGGCTGGCTGACCCTGTGGCCGTTTTTGACCTGGCTGACCACCCACTTCGTGGTCACCAACCGGCGGGTGATGTTTCGGCACGGAGTGCTGACCCGCAGCGGCATCGACATCCCGCTGGCGCGGATCAACAGCGTGGAATTCCGGGACCGGCTGACCGAGCGCGCGTTTCGCACCGGGACGCTGATTATCGAGTCGGCGTCACAAGATCCGTTGGAGTTTCACGACATTCCGCGACTGCGCGAGGTGCACTCGCTGCTGTATCACGAAGTCTTCGACACCCTGGGTTCCGAGGAATCGCCGAGCTGACTCGACCGGCTGGTCCGGTTCCGCCAGACGCGCAACAGGGTGACGTTCTCGTTCAGCAAGCCACCCTCGATTTCGTCCTCGAAGACTTCGGCGATACCGCCTGCGGTAAGCGCGGTTTCGGCGGACTCCAGGGCCTTGTCGGGGTCGCGGGCGAACTGGTCGGGAAACACCCAGCGCCGAAATGCCCAGAACCGGAACGCCATCTGCAGCAGGTTGCCGATGACGTAGGCGGAAACGAAGTCCGCGATGTTCTCCACGGTCAGCGAGACCATCGGCACCCGTAGCCCGAAGACGTAGCTGGAGACCCACAGCGGCGCCATGGACAGCAGCACCCCGACCCCACTGAAGGCGAAGAACAGCAGCGCCTCGTGATGGCGCTCGCGCCCGCCCCGGCCGCGGAAGCTCCACTCCCGGTTCAGCACGTAGGACGCGATCACCGCGACAATTCCCGCGATCACCTTGGCCGTCACCGGCTTGGGCTCGAGAATCGTCAGTTTCAGCGTGTAGAAAATTGCCGAGTCGATGACAAATGTGGTGCCGCCAACGATGGCGAATTTGATGAATTCATGATGGCGCTGCGCAAAGGGCTGAAGGACCCCGGGCAAACGCTCGATCGTGGCATCGGCGAAGGACACAAGACGTGAGTGTACGGACGGACGCGAAAACGACGCAAAATGGTACATAACAATTGCATGTCATCGCCGGTCAACACGCCATGACACGATGATGCCCGTGCCGAGTAGACGTAGCCCATCTCCTGCTCCCGTCGTTGCGATGGTCGGTGGCGGCCAGCTGGCCCGGATGACGCACCAGGCGGCGATCGCGCTGGGCCAGACGCTGCGGGTGCTGGCCACCGCCGCCGACGAGCCCGCCGCGCAGGTGGCGCCCGACGTGGTGATCGGCTCGCACACCGACCTGGACGACCTGCGCCGGGTCGCGGCCGGGGCCGACGCGCTGACGTTCGACCACGAGCACGTCCCCAACGAGCTGCTGGAGAAGCTGGTCGCCGAGGGCGTCAATGTGGCCCCGCCGCCGCAGGCGTTGTTGCACGCCCAGGACAAGCTCGTGATGCGGCGCCGGCTCGAGGCGCTGGGCGCACCGGTGCCCCGCTACGCCGACATTCAGAACCTCGACCAGCTGGAAGCGTTCGCGGCGCGGGTGGGCGGCCCCGTGGTCGTCAAGGCGGTCCGCGGTGGCTACGACGGGCGCGGGGTCCGGATGGCCCGCGACCCATCGCACGCCCGTGAGATCGCGGCGGACTTTCTGGCCGATGGGGTGCCGGTGATGGCAGAGGAGCAGGTGGACCTGCGCCGCGAGCTGTCGGCCCTGGTGGCGCGGTCGCCGTTCGGCCAGGGCGCCGCGTGGCCGGTGGTGGAGACCGTGCAGCGGGACGGGATCTGCGTGCAGGTCATCGCGCCCGCCCCGGAGCTCACCCACGATTCGGCCGCGGGTGCCCAGCAGTTGGCGTTGCGGCTGGCCGCCGAGCTCGGCGTGGTCGGTGTGCTCGCGGTCGAGCTGTTCGAGATCCGCGACGGCACCCTGCTGGTCAACGAGCTCGCGATGCGGCCGCACAACTCCGGGCACTGGACCATGGACGGGGCCCGCACCAGCCAGTTCGAGCAGCACCTGCGCGCGGTGCTGGACTATCCGCTGGGCGACACCGACGCCATCGTGCCGATCACGGTGATGGCCAACGTGCTCGGCGGCTCGCGGCAGCCGGAGATGACGCTCGACGAGCGGCTGCACCACCTGTACGCGCGGATGCCCGACGCGCGGGTGCACCTATACGGCAAGGCCGAGCGCCCCGGGCGCAAAATCGGGCACATCAACTTCCTGGGCACCGATTCGGACCTGAAGAACCCCGGGAAGCTGCGTGAGCGCGCCGAGCTGGCGGCACACTGGTTGTCGGATGGGCAGTGGACGGACGGATGGGATCCACATGGCTAAACAGCCTCGCGTCGGGGTGATCATGGGCAGCGACAGCGACTGGTCGGTGATGGCCGACGCCGCCGCCGCGCTGGCCGAGTTCGACATCCCGGCGGAGGTGCGCGTGGTCTCGGCGCACCGGACGCCCGACGTGATGTTCGACTACGCGCGCAGCGCGGCCGACCGTGGCCTCGAGGTGATCATCGCCGGGGCCGGCGGCGCGGCCCACCTGCCCGGAATGGTGGCGTCCGCGACGCCGCTGCCGGTGATTGGCGTGCCCGTGCCGCTGGCCCGGCTGGACGGACTGGACTCGTTGCTGTCGATCGTGCAGATGCCCGCCGGGGTCCCGGTGGCCACCGTCTCGATCGGCGGCGCACGCAATGCCGGCCTGCTGGCCGTCCGGATGCTGGCCTCGTCCGACGCCGCGCTGCGGGCCAGGGTCGTGGCATTCCAGGAGGGGCTGGCCGAGAGCGTGCGGGCCAAGGATGCGGCCCTACAGGAGCGCCAGGGTAAAGTTACCGGCCAGTAGCCGGCGACGGCGCGGGCCGTGTCGGCCCGAAGAGGAGCCGGCGGAGTTCGGCGGAGTGCTAGGAGGCTGACATGGCCGGATGGGCCGGAAACCCCACGTTTGATGTGTTCAAGCTGCCCGAGGAACACGACGAATTGCGGGCCGCGATTCGGGCGCTGGCCGAAAAGGAAATCGCGCCCCACGCCGCCGAGGTGGACGAGAAGTCGCGGTTCCCGCAGGAGGCGCTGGACGCGCTGAACGCCTCGGGCTTCAACGCCGTGCACGTGCCGGAGGAGTACGGCGGGCAGGGCGCGGACTCCGTGGCCGCCTGCATCGTCATCGAAGAGGTAGCCCGCGTCGACGCCTCCGCGTCGCTGATCCCCGCCGTGAACAAGCTGGGCACCATGGGCCTGATCCTGCGCGGCTCCGACGAGCTGAAGAAGCAGGTGCTGCCGCAGATCGCCGACGGGACCGCGATGGCGTCCTACGCGCTGAGCGAGCGGGAGGCCGGCAGCGACGCGGCGGCGATGAAGACCCGCGCCAAAGCCGACGGCGACGACTGGATCCTCAACGGCGCCAAGTGCTGGATCACCAACGGCGGCAAGTCGAGCTGGTACACCGTGATGGCGGTGACCGACCCCGACAAGGGCGCCAACGGCATCTCGTCGTTCATGGTGCACGTCGACGACGAGGGCTTCACCGTCGGGCCGAAGGAGAAAAAGCTCGGCATCAAGGGTTCGCCCACCACCGAGCTGTACTTCGAGAACTGTCGGATCCCCGGCGACCGGATCATCGGCGAGCCGGGCACCGGCTTCAAGACGGCGCTGGCCACGCTCGACCACACCCGCCCGACCATCGGGGCCCAGGCTGTGGGCATCGCCCAGGGCGCCGTGGACGCCGCCATCGCCTACACCAAGGACCGCAAGCAGTTCGCGCAGTCGATCAGCACCTTCCAGGGCGTGCAGTTCATGCTCGCCGACATGGCCATGAAGGTCGAGGCCGCGCGGCTGATGGTCTACAGCGCGGCGGCCCGGGCCGAGCGCGGCGAGGGCGACCTGGGGTTCATCTCGGCGGCGTCCAAGTGCTTTGCCTCCGACGTCGCGATGGAGGTCACCACCGATGCCGTGCAGCTGTTCGGCGGCGCCGGCTACACCATCGACTTCCCCGTCGAGCGGATGATGCGCGACGCCAAGATCACCCAGATCTACGAGGGCACCAATCAGATTCAGCGCGTGGTGATGTCGCGGGCGCTGTTGCGCTGACGGTAGCTTTGACGCACCGGGTGGCAAAACAGGCTGACCGCCCCGTTTAAGATCGGCCTTTGCATACCGCGGCCAGGGTGAGAGGTGAAGGACGTGGCTTCACGTGCACACCCGCTCGGACTCGATGCCGGTGCGTAGCCCCGTGACGTCGGTGGCCAACCGGCAGACATTGTCGTTGCTGTTGGTCGAAGACGACCGGGCCGACGCGATCTTGGTGGAGGAGCTGATCGCCGAGGCGGTCGACGACATCCGCATGGTGTGGGCGCCGTCGATCGCGGTGGCCGAACGCGAGCTGGAATCGCTGCGGCCCGACTGCGTGCTGCTGGACCTGAACCTGCCGGACGCCAGCGGCATGGACGCGCTGGACCGCATCGCCAAATACGACGTGACCGTCCCGATCGTCGTGCTGACCGGCCTCAACGACGAATACTTCGGGGCCTCCGCGGTGGCCGCCGGGGCGCAGGACTATCTGGTCAAGGGCCGGGTCGAACCCGAAATGCTGCGGCGCGCAGTGCTTTACGCGATCGAGCGCAAGCGGGTCGAGCTCATCGCCGCGGACCTGCACACGAGCCAGTTGCGTGCCCGCGAGAACGCGCTGCTGGAACGCGGGTTGCTGCCCTCGCCGCTGCTGCTGGACAATCCGGGCGTCGAGATCGTCGCCCGGTACCGGCCCAGCCGGGTGGACGCGCTGCTGTGCGGTGACTTCTACGACGTCGTGCAGACGCCGGACCGGGTGCTGCACGTCCTGATCGGTGACGTCGCCGGGCACGGACCCGACGAGGCGGCTCTGGGCGCGGCGCTGCGAATCGCTTGGCGCGCACTCACTTTCGCCGATGTGCGCGGCGCCGAATCGATGCGCCAGCTCGAGCGGCTGCTGCACGCCGAACGGACCGCCACCGGGATCTTCGCGACCGTGCTCAGCCTGGAGATTCCGCCGGACAGCGCGGTCATCACGGGAATCCGCGCCGGCCACCCGGGAATGCTGCGGCAGGACGCGACGACCGTAGAATGGATCGAGCCGCCCGCCGGCCCGGCGTTGGGCCTGCGCGCCGGCGGCTGGCCGCAATTCGAGATGGAATTGCCGGTGGGGCAGGGGCTGATGTTGCTCACCGACGGGCTGTTCGAGGGCTACTGCGGGCCGGGTAACGAGCGTCTCGGGGAGGACGGCTTGCTTGCACTGGCTCGATCACACGCGGACCTGTCCGGTCCGGCGTTCGTCGACGCGCTGATCGACGGCGCCGAGGAACTCGCCCAGCCCCGCGGCGGTCTCACCGACGACATCGCGGTGGTGCGGGTGGAGCGGACCGCGTGAGCGCCGACTCGCATCCGCTCTGGCGTGCCCGGCTCACGGTCCGGGGCTGGCTGGCCCTGGTGCTGATCCTGATGGGGGTCCTGGTCCTGGCGGGGGCGGTGGTGGGCGCGGCGCTGCTGCATCGCACCGACACGGTGTCGCGCGAGCTGAGCGACCAGATTCAGCCGGCGCGGGCGGCATCCCTCCAGCTACAGGCCGCGCTGCGCGACCAGGAGACCGGGGTCCGGGGTTACCTGCTCGCCGCCGACCGGCAGTTCCTGACGCCCTACTACGACGGACAACAGGCCGAACACGCTGCGGCCGAGGACATTCGGCGCCTCGTCGGTGGCCGCCCCGAGCTGATCGCCGACCTGGACGCAATCGAGCGGGCGGCCGGGTCGTGGCGGTCCAGCTACGCCGAACCACTCATCACGAGCGTCACGCCCAACGCCCCCAGCGTCGTCAACGGCGCGATCGCCGACCGCGGCAAATACGAATTCGACCAGCTGCGTGGGCTTTTCGACACCCAGAACGCGGACTTCGGCACGGCATCCAGCCACGCCGACACTCAACTGAAGAACATCGACACGTGGCGCGACCGGACGCTGGGCGCGATTGTGCTGCTGTTCTTCGGCATGGCTATTCTGCTGGGCTTTTTGACCAGGGCCGCGATCACCGTGCCGCTATCCAGGCTGGCCGAATCCTGCCGGCGGATCACCGACGGCAACTTCGGGGAGACCATCACGCCGCCCCAGCGGCCCAAGGACATTCGCGACATGGCGATCGACGTCGAGAACATGCGGCAGAGCGTGGTGGCGGCGCTGGAGGCGTCGCGGGAGGCGGAGGCCCGGCTCGACGAGCAGGCCGTCGATTTGCGGCGTTCCAACGCCGAGCTCGAGCAGTTCGCCTATGTCGCGTCGCACGACCTACAGGAACCCCTGCGTAAGGTCGCCTCGTTCTGCCAGCTGCTCGAAAAGCGCTACGGCGACCAGCTCGACGAGCGCGGCATCGAGTACATCGGCTTTGCGGTCGACGGGGCCAAGCGCATGCAGGTGCTCATCAACGACCTGCTCAGCTTCTCCCGGGTGGGGCGGATCGGCACCAAGGAAATAGAGGTCGACCTGGACGCCACGCTGGATGCCGCGATCGCCAACCTTGCCGTCGCCATCGAGGAGACCGGCGCAGAGGTGGTGCGCCCGGATTCGCTGCCCTGCATCGTCGGGGATCCCACGCTGCTGACGATGTTGTGGCAGAACCTGATCGGCAATGCGATAAAGTTCCGCCACAAGGAACGCACACCGCGGATCGTGATCGACTGCGAACGCGCCGACGACGACGCCAACTGGCTGCTGACGTTGTCGGACAACGGCATCGGCATCGCCGAGGAATTCACCGACAAGGTCTTCGTCATCTTTCAGCGGCTGCACGGCCGCGAGGTGTATCCCGGAACCGGCGTCGGCCTGGCGCTGGTGAAGAAGATCGTCGAGTACCACGACGGGACCGTGCGCATCGATCCGACCTACACCGACGGCACCAAATTCGAGTTCACGCTGCCGGCCGCGGTCGACACCGAACAGCAAACCGCCCTGGAAGGAGCGCATTAAATGACACCAGCCGGACGGCCGATCGAGATCCTGCTCGTCGAAGACGATCCGGGTGATGAGCTGATCACGCGAGAAGCTTTGGAGCACAACAAGTTCCAGAATAACTTGCACGTCGCCCACGATGGCGAGGAGGGCCTGAACTTCCTCTATCGGCGCGGTGGGTTCGAGGACGCGCCGCGGCCCGACCTGATCCTGCTCGACCTCAATCTGCCCAAATACGACGGCCGGCAGCTACTCGAGAAGGTCAAGTCCGACGCCGAGCTGTCCCGCATTCCGATCGTCGTGTTGACCACCTCCTCGGCCGAGGAGGACATCGTGCGCAGCTACAAGCTGCACGCCAACGCGTACGTCTCCAAGCCCGTCGACCTCGACCAGTTCATCAACGCGGTGCGCCAGATCGACGAGTTCTTCCTCCAGGTCGTGCGCCTGCCCGGAGGGTGAACGCGGTCAACGAGATTCGGAGTGCCGGCGGGCGAACCAGGTGATCAGCCGGCCGACGATGATGAGCAGCAACACGAAAACGATCAGCAGGAACGCCGCATCGTAGGACAGGTTGCGCGCCGCCTTCGACGGCAGGTTGTAGAACGTCCAGATCGGGTAGGTCAGGTAGCCGACCGGTGAGTCGGTGAGCTTTCCGGTGGGCGCCGAATTCGACCACCCCGCCGTGTACAGCATCGGCGCCGTCTCGCCGACGGCCAGCGCGAGTGCGACCAGTAGGCCGGTGACGATTCCGGGGATGGCCGACTTGAGCACGATCTTGCGCAGGGTCCACCCCAACGGCAGCCCGAGCGCCTCGGCCCCCTCCCGGTAGGACGTCGGCACCTGGGACAGCGCGGATTCGGTGGCCTTGGCGATGTACGGAATGCTCATCGCCGACAGCGTCAGCACGCCGGCCGCCAGCGAAAATCCCCAGTGGAACGTGACCACCAGGGCCAGGTATCCGACGTAGCCCAGCACGATGGACGGGATGCCGGACAGCACCTCATAGGCGCCGCGCAGAATCGATCGCGTTCTGCCGCCGGCGAATTCGGACAGATAGATTCCGGTCAACACGCTCACGGTCCCACCCACCAGCATCACCCCGACGCCGACGACCACGGTGCCGATGATCGCGTTGCGCAGGCCGCCGCCGTTGCCGCGGGTGTCGGTGAACAGCACGCGCCAGTGGAACACCGGCAGGGCGCGGCCGACGACTTCGATCAACATCCACAGCGTGGGCACGACCACCACCGCCAAGCAGCACACGCAGCCGGCCCAGAACAGCGCGTTGACGACCTTGCGCCTGGTTGCGCTCACTTCACACCCCCCGGCCCACGGGTAGTGCCGTGCCCGACACCCTGCGCACCAGTGCGCGGGCCGCCACGTTGGTCAGCAGCGTGATCACCATCAGTACCAGGGAGACCTCGGCGAGGGTCTTCACCGCAAAGTCCGTGAAGTCGGTCATCGCCGAATCCAATTGCGACACAACGGTTGCGGCGATGGTGGTCATCGTCGAATAGATGTTGGTGGGCATTGCGCCCAGCACCGCGCCCGACACCATGGCCACGGCCATCGTCTCGCCAAGCGCGCGGCCCAGCCCGAGCACCACGGCGCCGACGATGCCGCTGGACACCCACGGCAGCGTGACCCGTCGCGCGCACTCCCAGTCCGTCATGCCCAGCGCGACCGCACCCTCGCGGGGCAGCACCGGGACCTGTCGGATCAGGTCGCGGGTGGTGCTGGCGATGATGGGGATGACCATCACCGCCAGCACCAGGCCCGAGATCAACAGGCCCTCGCCGTTGCCGGTGCTGCCGCGGAAGTAGTCGAGCACCGGCACGTCGGGTGCGTTGCGCGCGATCACCGGGGCGACCTGGTGGGCGATGAACGGCCCGAATGTCATTGCGCCCCAGAGGCCGACGATGACGCTCGGGATGCCCGCGAGCAGTTCGAGGACCATCCCGATCGCGGACGCGAGATGCCTGGGCAGCCGCTCGACGATCACCAGCGCCGCGCCGATGGAGACCGGCACGGCGATGATCAACGCGATCGCCGAGCTGGCCAGGGTCCCGACGATCATCGGCAACGCCCCGTAGTTGGCGCCGATCGGATGCTGGACGCCGTGCGTGACGACGGCGTCGCCATAGGTGTTGCCCGGGTTCCAATCGGTTGCGGTGAAAAAGTGCCAACCGTTGACCTTGATCGCGGGCAGCGCCTCGAGGAGCAGCGTCGCCAGCACGAACGCGAGCACGAGCAGCGGTATCACCGCGCCCACCGCGCCGAGCGAACGAACGGCGAAACCCGCGCGGGTCGCGCCGCGAATCCGGTCCAGTGCGCGTTGCACTTCTACTGGGCGCTGATCTTGGCGATCTGGGCGTCCGACAACTTCACCACCGGGGCCGGCAGCGGTTGGAAGTGAACCTTGTCCAGGAAGGTGGGGGCGTTGCCGTCGGTGATCGCCCAGTGCAGGAAGGCCTGCACGGTCTGGGCGGTGGCGGCGTCCTTCTGGCCGCTGTTGACGATGGCGTACTCGTAGTTGACGATCGGGTATCCGTCGGCGGCCGGCCCGTTGATCAGCGAGACCGCCTGGTTGGCCGGTGTCGACGACGCGAAGCCCGCGGCCTCGGCCTGGATGCTCTGCGCGTCAGGCATCAGGTACTTGCCGGAGGCATTCGCCAGCTGTGCCTCGCCGAGGCCTTTTTGCTGGGCCTGGTCGAGGAAGCTGATGCCGATGTAGGCCACGCAGCCCGGGGTGTCCGCACAGCCGGTCACCATGCCGCCGTTGCCGTTTTCACCCAGCGCGCCGGGCACCGCCGGGAACGCCACGGTGGTGCCGAAGGCGGGCGACTTGCCCCAGCCGTCGGGGTCCTGCTTGGACAGGTACTGGGTGAACAGGAAGGTGTCGCCGGACCCGTCGGAGCGGTGCAGCGGCACGACGGGGGTGGCGGGCAGATTCACCCCGGGGTTGAGGGCGGCGACCTGTGGGTCGTTCCAGGTCTTGATCGAGCCGTTGTACATGCCGGCCAGCACCTTGCCGTTGAGCTTGACGTGGTCGGTGACGCCGGGGAGGTTGTAGTTGATCTGCTGCGCCGAGATCGCCAACGCGATGTTCATCAGCCCCTTGTGCTGGGCCATGTCGCCGTCGGACAGGTAGGCGTCGGAGGCGCCGATGTTGACCGCCCCTGCCGCGGCCTGGGAGATGCCGGTCCCCGAACCGGTGCCCTGCGGAGTGATCGTGACGTTCGAATACTTGTCGTGATAGGCCGGGCCCCACAGGTTGAACAACGGGTACAGCAGCGTGCTGCCGGTCTCTGACAGCGTCACCGGTGAGGTCGCCGGGGCGGTCGCGACCGGGCCCCCGCCGGCCCCGGGGGTCGACGAACTGTTCGACGAGTTCGAACCGCAGGCGGCGGCGGCCAAAACCAATGGCGCAGTAGCCGCCAGGGCCAAGAATTTCTCCAAACGAGTTTTCACGGTCTCACCTTTCCGTTGACTGTGCTCACCCAGTGATCTTGGCGATCTGGGCGTCGGACAACTTCACTACCGAATCCGGTAGGGGCTGGAAGTGAACCTTGTCCAGGAATGTGGGGGCGTTGCCTTCGGTCACCGCCCAGTGCAGGAATGCCTGCATCGTCTGGGCGGTGGCGGCGTCCTTCTGGCCGCCGTTGACGATGGCGTACTCGTAGTTGACGATCGGGTATCCGTCCGCGGCCGGCCCGTTGATCAGCGAGATCGCCTGGTTCGCCGGCGTCGTCGTCGCGAAGTCGGCGGCCGCGGCCCCGATGGTCTTGGCCTTGGGCAGCAGGTACTTGCCGGAGGCGTTGCCCAGCTTGGCCTGGCCGAGCCCCTGCTCGTCGGCGGCGTCGACGGAGCCGAGGCTGGTATAGGCCACGCATCCGGGGTTCGCGGAGCAGCCGGTCACCATGGCGCCATCGCCGTTCTCGCCCACCGCGCCCGGCACCGCCGGGAAGTCGACCGTGGTGCCGAAGCCGGGCGAGCGGCCCCAGCCGTCGGGGTCCTGCTTGGACAGGTACTGAGTGAACTGGAACGTGCTGCCCGAGCCGTCGGAGCGGTGCAGCGGAACCACCGGGGTGTCGGGCAGTTGCACGTTGGGATTGAGCGCGGCGATCTGCGGGTCGTTCCACTTTTTGACCGTGCCCCGGTACATGGCGGCCAGCACCTTGCCGTTGAGCCGCAGATGCTGGTGGACGCCGGGCACGTTGTAGCTGACCTGCTGGGCCGAGATGGCCAGTGCGATGTTCATCAGGCCTTTGTGGGCGGCCATGTCGCCCTCGGACAGGTAGGCGTCGGAGGCACCGATGTCGACCGCCCCGGTCGCGGCCTGGGAGATCCCGGCCCCCGAGCCGCTGCCCTGGGTGGTGATGGTGACGTTCGGGAACTTCTGGTGATAGGCCGGGCCCCACTCACTGAACAGCGGGTAGAGCAGCGTGCTGCCGGTCTCCGACAGCTCCACCTTCGACGTCGCGGGGGAGGCGCTGGCGGTGGTGGACCCGGCGGGCGAACCGACCGTCGGGTGCGAACCGCAGGCCGCGATGCCCAGGGTCAGCGGGGCGGCGGTCACCAGTGCCAACAGCACTGCCAAGCGAGTCTTGGTGTCCTCGCTTCCTCGTGCCCCCTTCGTCCGGCAGGCCGTCCGGGTGCTAACCGTCTGCGGCCCCAACCTTGTGGGCCCCGGCCGCCATCGAGGAGTCGTTGGACGGCCGAAACGGGGCGAAGTAGCGGACGGTTTCCTCGTGCTTCGGCGCGAGGAACAGCTGCTCGGTAGGGCCCTCCTCGACCAGCCTGCCCTCGAAGAAGAAAGCGGTCCGGTCACTGGTGCGAGCGGCCTGCGCCAGATCGTGGGTCACCATGATCACGGTCAGCCGGTCGGCGAGCGATCGAATGAGCCCCTCGATCTTTTCGGTCGTGGTCGGGTCCAGCGAGGACGTGGGCTCGTCGAGCAGCAGCACCTGGGGGTCGACGGCAAGCGCGCGGGCCAGGCAGAGCAACTGTTGCTGGCCGCCGGAGAGCCGGAACGGGGAATCACCGAGCCGATCTTTGACCGCGTTCCAGAGGCCGACCTCGGTGAGCCGGGCCTCGGCGACATTTTTGAACTCCTTGCGCGGCGCCATCTTGTGGGCACGCACACCCGCCACGACGTTGTCCATGATCGACATCGGGAAGGGGTTGGGGCGCTGGAACAGCATGCCGACGCTGCGGCGGAGCTCCATCAAATCGCGCTCGGAGAACACGCTGCGCCCGCCCAGCAGGACCTCGCCGGTGTGCCGGAAACCGGAGACCTTGTCGTTCATTCGATTCAGGGTGCGCAGGAAGGTCGTCTTGCCGGAACCGGTCGGTCCCAGCAGTGACGTGACAGCGCGCGCCGGGAAATCCAGGCTCACCCGATCGAGCACGGTTTTGGGGCCGAAACCCAAGGTCAGGTCCACGGCTGCCATCGCGGAAGCAGCGGCTCCGGCGCTGGCGTCGAGCTGTTGACGGCCCATAACGGCCCGATGGTACTGCCGGATCCTGTGCCAACCTGTGAGACAACTGGCTATTCGTTCTCAGCTGGCTCCAAGGCGCCGTTAATCACCCGCCCATCTTTAGGGGTTTGTATATTCACCACTAGTTCATTTGCTCGTTGCCGACGTTCCCGCGTCGATCGCGTGCTTGCCCGGACTGAACTGAGGTGCTCCGTGAGGTTTGCCCGATCTAGCGCGGCGCTCGGCCTGCTGGCCGCGAGCGCGCTGCTGCTGTCGGGGTGCGGTGGCCATGGCAACAATTCGGCTCCATCCAGCGCCAAGCCGGCGCCGGTGAACTGCGGCGGCAAAAAGGTGCTGCGCGCCAGCGGTTCGACCGCACAAGAGAACGCGATGGAGCAATTCGTCTACGCATACGTCCGCGCGTGTTCGGGCTACACGCTGGACTACAACGCCAATGGCTCCGGTAGCGGGGTGGAGGAGTTTTCCAGCAACGTCACCGACCTGGCCGGCTCTGATGTTCCGTTGGACCCGTCGACCGGTCAGCCCGACCGGGCGGCGGCCCGGTGCGGTTCCCCGGCGTGGGACCTGCCGACGGTGTTCGGTCCGATCGCCATCACCTACAACGTCAGCGGCATCGGCTCGCTGAACCTGGACGGGCCCACCGCGGCGAAGATCTTCAACGGCACCATCACCAAGTGGGATGACCCGGCGATCAAGGCGCTCAACGGGGGCGCCGCCTTCCCCTCGACGCCCATCCACGTCGTGTTCCGCAGCGACAAATCCGGGACCACGGCCAATTTCCAGAAGTACCTCGACGGCGCAGGCAACGGCGCCTGGGGCAAGGGCACGGACGAGAAGTTCAACGGGGGCGTCGGGGACGGTGCCAGCGGCAACAACGGCACGTCGGCCTCGCTGCAGAACACCGACGGGTCGATCACCTACAACGAATGGTCGTTCGCGGTGGGGAAGCAGTTGCACATGGCGCAGATCATCACGTCGGCCGGCCCGACTCCGGTGGCGATCACCTCCGACTCGGTCGGCAAAACCATCGCGGGCGCCAGGTTCCAAGGGCAGGGCAACGACCTGGTCCTGGACACGTCGTCGTTCTACAAGCCGACGCAGGCCGGCGCCTATCCGATCGTGCTGGCGACCTACGAGATCGTCTGCTCGAAATACCCCGATGCCGCGACGGGGGCGGCGGTCAAGGCGTTTATGCAGGCCGCGATCGGCCCGGGGCAAGATGGACTGGAGCAGTACGGATCGATTCCGCTACCCAGCTCGTTCCAGTCGAAGCTGGCGGCGGCTGTCGATGCTATCGCGTGACCAGGCGAGAGGAGTCCCGACGGTGAGCGGCCCAACTTCGTGGGCGGGGTCCCAATTCGGGCCCTACCGACTGCTGCGCCTGCTGGGCCGGGGCGGGATGGGTGAGGTCTACGAGGCCGAGGACACCCGCAAACGCCGGGTGGTGGCGTTGAAGCTGATCTCCAACCAGTACTCCGGCAACCCGCTCTTTCGCGAGCGGATGCAGCGCGAGGCCGACGCCGCGGGCCGGCTGACCGAGCCGCACGTGGTGCCGATCCACGACTACGGCGAGATCGACGGCCGCCTGTATCTGGACATGCGCCTGATCGAGGGCAGCGACCTGGCCACGCTGTTGAAGCGCTACGGCCCGCTCAGCCCACCACGCGCGGTGGCCATCGTGAGCCAGATCGCCGCCGCGCTCGACGCCGCGCACGCCGGCGGCGTGACGCACCGCGACGTCAAACCGGAAAACATCCTGATCACCAACAGCGACTTCGCCTATCTGGTGGACTTCGGGATCGCCCGTGCCGCAAGCGATCCCGGCCTGACCGCAACCGGGACGGCGATGGGGACCTACAAGTACATGGCCCCGGAGCGGTTCACCAGCGACGACGTCACCTACCGAGCCGACATCTATTCTCTCGCTTGCGTTTTGGGCGAGTGCCTGACCGGGATGCCTCCGTATCAGTCCGACAGCGTCGAGCGGCTGATCGCCTCACACCTGCTCGAGCCCGTGCCGCGGCCCAGCCAGCAGCTGCCCGGGCGGGTGCCGGTGGCCTTGGATCAGGTGATCGCCCGGGGCATGGCCAAGAACCCGCAGGAGCGGTATCGCAGCGCCGGCGATATGGCCGCCGCCGCCCAGAACGCCCTGACCACATCCGACCAGCACCAGGCGTTCGCGATCTTGGAGCACGGCGAACATGCGCCCGGTACAAGCGATTTGGCTGAAACGATGGCCCGTCCGGTGCCTAACGGCGGCGACACCAGCTGGCGGCACCGGCCCGAGCCGCCGCCCGCCGCTCCCTCGGGCCAACCGCAGTACCGGCAGCCATCCGCCGCGCCCCCGGCTGACTACTGGCGCGCCGAACCCCCGGCCGGCCGGAAGCGCAAGCTGTGGATCATCGCCGCGGTCGTCGCGGCCGTGCTGGTGGCCGGCGTTGTCATCGCCACCGTCGGATCCCGCGGACCGCAGAACCCGCCGTCGACGCAGGCGTCCGGGCAGAGCGTCCTGCCGTTCACCGGCATCGACTTCCGGCTGTCGCCGGGCGGGGTCGCGGTGGACCAGGCCGGCAACGTGTACGTCACGAGTGAAGGCATGTACGGGCGGGTGGTCGAGCTACCCGCGGGGTCGAGCACCTCAACGGTGTTGCCGTTCAACGGCCTTTACCAACCGCAGGGGCTGGCGGTGGACGATGCCGGCGCGGTGTACGTCGCCGACTTCAACAACCGGGTGGTGAAGCTGACGGCCGGGTCGAACAACCAGGCGGTGTTGCCGTTCAACGGCCTCAACTACCCCGAAGGCGTTGCGGTGGACCCGCAGGGCGGTGTCTACGTCGTCGACCGGGGCAATAGCAGAGTGCTGAAGCTGGCTGCCGGGTCGAACGCGCAGACCGTGCTGCCGTTCGATGGCCTCAAGAACCCCGACGGCGTCGCGGTCGATACCACCGGGAATGTCTACGTCACTGACACCGACAACAACCGGGTGCTGCAGCTGGCTGCCGGGTCGAACGCGCAGACCGTGCTGCCATTCACCGGCGTCAGCGTGCCCTGGGGTGTCGGCGTCGACAACGCCGGCGACGTGTTCGTCACCGAGCACGACAGCAACCAGGTGATGAAGTTGCCGGCCGGCTCGAACACCCCGACGGTGCTGCCGCTCACCGGACTCAACACCCCGCTGGGGGTGGCGATCGACAAGACCGGAAACGTCTACGTCGCCGACCGCGGCAACGACCGGACGGTCAAACTGGCGCCCTGAGCTCAGGCGAGAATGTCGTTGTGCTCGCCCAGGTTTGGCGGCGGTTCGGCAACCGCGGCATCGAAGCTGGAGTACCGCGCCGGCGTGCGGACCACCGTGACGGCGGTGTCGCCGTCGCCGACCGCGAGCGCCAGTTCGTTTTCGGCGAACAGCTCGGTGCCCACCACCTGTTTCCAGTTGTAGGCCAGGCAGGCCATCAGGCCACCCTGCTGCAGCAGCTCGACCCACTCGGCGGCGGGCTTGGCGGCCAGCGCCTTTTCCAGCTCCTCGGTCAGCTCGTGATAGTTGACGGCGCGAGCCCGCTGGTCGACGAAGCGCTCGTCGGTCAGCATGTCGGGCCGGTCGATGATCTCGCACAGCTTGGCCCAGTGCTTGGGCACGTAGGCCGACAGCACGAGGTAGCCGTCGGCGGCCTTGAACGCGTCGGACGGCTGGGTGGCGAACCCGACTCCCTTGCGCTTCTTGGTGTTTGGTGCGGCGTCCGGCTTCGGCTTGGGCGCCTCGGTGGGCTTGTTCAGGTGAATCGTCAGCTGGCCGGCCTGCAGGCTGACGGCGACGTCGTACATCGCGACGCGCACCACGTCGCCGATGCCGTGGCGCTCGCGGTTGAGCAGCGCGGCCAGCACCGCCTGGGCCAGCACGTGACCGCTGGCGGCGTCGACGAGCTGGAACGGGATGATCTGCGGCTTGCCGGTGGGCGTGGGCATCCCGGTCGTCATGCCCGACTCGGCGGCGACCATCAGGTCGACGCCGGGCCTGCTGCCCTGCGGGCCGTTGCCGCCGTACGCCGACAGCCGCGCGTAGATGAGTTTCGGGTTGCGCGAACGCAATTCGTCGGGACCCAGCCCCATGCGTTCCATCACGCCGGGCCGAAAGCCTTCCAGTACAACGTCGGCGGTGTCGACCAGCCGCAGGATCTGCTCCTTGGCCTCGTCGGTCCGCAGGTCCGCCATCACCGACTTCTTGCCCCGGTTGTGCGGCAGGAACAGCGTGGCCAGCGGCGGGCGCCCGGGCAGCACGGCGGTGATGTGGCGGGCCGCCTCGCCGGCGGGCGCCTCGACCTTGATCACCTCGGCGCCCAGGTCGGCCAGCACCTGCCCGGCCAGCGGCCCGGCGATGTTCTGGGTGAAGTCGAGTACCCGGAACCCGTCAAGTGGCTTAGGGGGCTGGCTGTTTGGCATCATCGGCCTTCCGTTAATCCGCCTCGCGCAATACCGCGGTGCAGTAGTAGTTCCTGCCGAACGGGGCTTCCTCGCCGCCGGTGTGCGGCGGTAACCCGTTGTCGGCCAAGAGTTGATTAAGCGGGGTGTTGGTCGTCTGCCAGCCGCGATCGCCCAGGTAGGTCGCGGCGTCGTTGCGCTCGCCCGGGAAGCCGAGGCTGTCCAGCGCGATCTCTAGCCCGTTGGCCCGCCACCTCGCGGTGGCCTCGTCCAGGGCATCCCCGCTGTTGCCGGTGTTCACGAAGATCTCGGCGACCACCCGGCTGCCGTCGGCGGACAGCTCGGTGATCTTGTCCAGCAAGCGATCCTGGGCCTCGGGCGGCAGGAACCCGAGCAGGCCCTCAGCAGCCCACGCGGCGGCCCGGCCCGTGTCGATGCCGGCCTCTTGCAGCGCCGCGGGCCAATCGTGGCGCAGGTCGACTCCGACGACGCGGATCTGCGCGGTGGGTTTGGCGCCCAGCCCCTCGATGGTGGCGGACTTGAATTCGATGACCTCCGGCTGGTCGATCTCGAACACCGTCGTCCCCGGCGCCCAGGGCAGCCGGTAGCCGCGGGCGTCGAGCCCGGAAGCCAGGATCACCACCTGGCGGATGCCGGCGGCCACGACGTCGGCGAAGAACGCGTCGATGTAGCGGGTGCGGGCGGCCAGCAGGTCGGTCATGCGCTGCATGCCCCACGGCGCGCCGGGGACGTCGACGTCGGCGGCGGCGATCTCGCCGTTGGCCCATCGGGTGAAGAAGTCGACGCCGACGGCGCGCACCAGCGGTTCGGCGAAGGGGTCGTCGATCAGCCCGTCGTGGGTGGCCCGGCCGCGTCCCGCGGCCACCATCGTCGCGGTGGCCCCCACGCTGGTCGCCAGGTCCCAGGTGTCGTCGTCGCTGCGCGCCATGGTTAGACAGATTAACGAAAGGACTTTCGCCGGTGGTACTGACCCGGCCCCGCTCAGTCCAGCCGATAGCGGATCAGCCGGGAGCTGTTGGCCACCACGGCGACCGAGGACGCGTTGTGCAGGATCGCGGCCAGCACGGGGGACAGGGCCCCGCCCGCGCCGATCAGCAGCCCGACGGCGTTGACCGCGATGGACATGCCGTAGTTCTCCCGGATCACGTCGACGGCGCGGGCGCCCAGGTCGCCGACGTCGAGCAGACGGTGCAGGTCGTCGTTAGCCAGCGCGACGTCGGCGGTCTCGACGGCCACGTCGGTACCGGCCAGGCCCATCGCGATGCCGATATCGGCGGCCGCCAGCGCCGGGGCGTCGTTGATGCCGTCGCCCACCATCCCGACGATGTAGCCCTCGGCCTGCAGCTCGCGCACCACCTCGAGCTTGTCCTCCGGCATCACCTCGGCGCGCCACTCGTCGATGCCCAGCTCGTCGGCGACCACCCCGGCGATGTCCGGGTGGTCACCGGTCAGCATCACGATGCGGCGAATCCCGTTGGCCCGCAGCTTGTTCAACACGTCGGCGGCTTCGGGACGCACCTCGTCGCGCAGGCTGATCAGCCCGACCAGGGTGCCGTCCACCGCGAGCAGCAGCGGCGTCTCGGCCTGGCGGCGCAGTTTGGCGACCCAGTCCTTGGCCTTCTTGGACACCTTGACCTTCTCGGCCTGCAGCAGCCCCGGGCTGCCCAGCAGCAGGGTGCGGCCGTCGGCCCAGGTCCGCATGCCCAGGCCCACCAGCACCTCGCACTCCTCGTGCGGCGGGATGGTGATGTGGCGTTCCTCGGTCGAGCGGATCACCGCCTCGGCCAGCGGGTGTCGCGAGTGGATCTCCGAGCTGGCCGCATACGCCAGCACCTGTTCGGGTTCCCAATCCGTGTGCATGGCAACGATATTCGTCACGACCGGGCGTCCGGCCGTCAGCGTTCCGGTCTTGTCGAACACGATCGCGTCGACGCGGCCGGCCTGCTCGAGGTGCGATCCGCCCTTGATCAGGATGCCGCGGCGCGCCCCGTTGCCGATCGCCGCGCTGATCGCCGTCGGGGTGGCCAGCCCGACCGCGCACGGGCAGGCGATCAGCAGCATCGTCATCGCGCGCCGCACGTCGCCGGTGATCGCCAGGGTGACGGCCGAGACGATGAACGACGTGGGAACGAAACGGCGGGAGAAGTTTTCGCCGACGGTCTGGATGGGCGCCCGGTCGTGATGCGCCTCCTCGACGCGGGTGATGATGCGCCCGATGGTGGTCTGGTTGCCGACGGCCTCGGCGCGCACCACCAGCCGGCCGCGCTCGACCACCGAGCCGGCGTGCACGTGCGCCCCGGCCGTGATGCTGACGGGCAGGTTCTCGCCGGTGATCGCGGACTGGTTGACGACGGCCTCGCCGTCGACCACTTCGCCGTCCACCGGGATCGCGACGTGATCGTGCACCACGACCTCGTCGCCGACCTCCACTGAGTCGATCGGCACCTGAATCTCATTGCCGTCCAGTCTGATCCAGGCCGTATCCTGTGTACCGCGCAGCAGCTCGGAGATGGCCCGCCGGGTGCGGCGCAGCGTCAGATCCTGTAGGTACTCACCGATATTCAGCAGCCACAGCACGGTGAGGGCGACGACGTTCTCGCGCAGGATCAGGCTGGCCACGGTCGCGGCCGAGACCAGCGCGTCGGTCCCGGCCCGGCCCGATCGCAGCGAGCTCAGCGCCCCGCGCAGGAACGGGTAGCCGGTGAAGACGGTGACGCCGGTGGCGACCACCCGGCCGCTCGTGCCCAGCAGCGGCGGCCGGGCGAACACGTAGCGGCGCACGCCGAGCAGCGCCAGCGCCGCACCGCCGATCACCATGCGCAGCACGTCGGTGTTGCGGATCTCCTCCGAATGCGGGGCGCGGGCGGGAATCAGCTCCGCGGCGACCTGTGCGGCGGCGCCGATCGCGGCCAGCACCGCGGCGCGATCGCAGCGCCGGGGGGAGTACCAGACGACGACGGACCCGGTGCGCGGGTAGGCGTGCACGACCCGCACCCCGTTGCACTTGGCGACGGCCTCTTCCACCGCGACGGCGCGCCGCGCGTCGCAGCGCACCCAATCGACCAGCACGCGCATGCGTCCGGCGGCGTCCGAAACAACCTGGTACGCAGCGTCATTCGACGTGTCCGCAGCCGGGACCAGGGCGAGGCTCATGTCGCGCGGTCAGTGCTCGTGGTCGTGCACTTCGCCGACGGCGGGAGTGGGCGCCTCCTCGCCGATGCGCTCCCGGGCCTCGGCCATCACGTCGGCGATCTTGAGGCGGGCCGATTCCGCGGCCTCCTCGGCCTTGCGGGTGCCGCGCAGCCCCAGCTCGGCGCCCTTGACGGCCGTCTCGTGCAGCGGCGCCTTGGCTGCGGCTTTGCGCACCACCTCGTAGGCCGTCACTCCGACCAAACCGGTGAATACCGTCCCCGCCGCCTTTGCCAACAATCCGTATGCCGCCATGGTGTGAACCTTTCCCGCAGTTCGGCGAAGCGTCAACCCTTAATGACAATCATTCCCAGTAACCGCCACAGCGCAATTTCGGCGTAGGCCGACGCTAACATCGCTATATTGCGATATCAACATAGATCCGAACGCGGCCGCGCCGGACCCGCCGATTACAGGACGCGGGTGACCTTTTCGGTCTCGACGCGGCGGTCTAGCGCCGCGGGATTGAGGTTGGCCACCTGCACCAGCGAGGCACCGACGGCCATGATCGCCAGCAGCCCGTCGACCAACTCGGCGGGGCCGGGCCACGAAGCGGTGGACAGCACCCGGTCCTTGGCCGTCAAACCCCTTGCGGCCGTGGACTTCTCGCAATCGGCGAGGATGTCTTCGGCCGAACGCCCGGCCAGCGCCGGGCCGGGATTGCGCTCGGCGATGATCTGGTCGCCGTGCACGCGCACCGCGGTGGCGTAGTCGGTGACGCCGATCGGCAGGTCGGATCCCCCCAGTTTCGCAGGGCGGCCGAACGGGTCCAGCGACAGGACGGCGACCTCCGCGGCCCCAGTGCCATCGGCGTCGTCCAGGCGCTCGCCGGTGCACAGGGCCAGGTCGGCCGGCGAGCCGTCGAGCACGGCCTCGGCGCCGATCCACCAGACCCCGAACAGCACCGCCGCGGTCTGCCAGTGCGCCGGCAGCAGGATGGACACCCGGCTGCCCGGGCCCGCGCCCAGCTCGTCGCGTAACAGGTTGCCGGTCTTGGCCGCCCAGTTAGCCAGCGTCACCCCGGACAACTCGATGCGCTCGCCGGTGGCGTCGTCGTAGTAGGTGATCCGCGGCCCAACCGGGTCGGCACGCAACATCGGGTCCAGGATCGCCCCGGAAAGAGTGACAGCCACGAGTGGCTAGTTTATGCACTCCGGCTTGTCGGACCCGGCGGTCAGGATCGGCGACGGCGCCGGCACGTTCGGATCGGCGGCGGTGGAGTTCGCCCGGGCCGGCACGATGGATGCGGTGCCCGACAATCCGGAGCCCGGGCCGCTGTAGTCGTTGGCCAGCACCACCCGGACAGTGCCCGCCGCAAGCGACGTGTCCGGCACCACCGGCAACCCGCCCAGGTCCTTGGAGACCTCCTGGGCGCCCAGGTCGTCGGACTTGGCGGCGCGCACCTGGCTGGCCTTGACGTGGCCGCCGTCGTTGTTGCCGACGGCTCCGGTGTTAAAACCCTTGGCGCTCAACACGTCTGCGACCGCCGATGCGAGGCCGTTGATGTCGGTGTCGTTCACCACGCTGGCGGTGGTCTTCGCCGGCGTGTAGGCCAGCTGCTCGGTCTTGCCCTCGTTCTGGTCGTTGAGCAGGCCGCCGACCCAGTCCTGCACCTGGCGCGGGTCCACCCGCACGACGCTCTGCATGCCGTCGTCGCTCCAGCCGGCGCCGTCGAGCACCGGGATGGTGGCGAAGGCGACCTTGCCGCCGGCCAGCTTGGACAGCTGTTGGACGAAATCCATCACGTCCCAACCCGAGGAGATCACCACCGACCGCTGCACGGCGGATTCCAAGCGCTTGAGCGTCGTCGGGCTGGACAGGGTCTTGCCGGAGATGATCCGGTGCGCCAGCGAGGCCATCACCACCTGCTGGCGGACCACCCGGTCCAGGTCGCCGCGCGGCAGGTCGTGGCGCTGGCGCACGAAGCTGAGCGCCTCGGGGCCGCTGAGCTTCTGCGGGCCGGCCGGGAAGTCGGCGCCCGAAAGGGGTTCGAACACCGGGTCTTTGAGGCAGACCTGCACGCCGCCGAGCGCGTCGGTGATCAGCGCGAAGCCGAGCAGCCCGATCTCGGCGTAGTGGTCGACGGTGACGCCGGTGAGGTCGGCGACGGTCTTGATCAGGGCGTCGCGGCCGGCCTCGGTGCCCTGCGCCGCGGCCTCCTGGGCGGACGCGCCGGTCCGCACCAGGCTGGCCCGCTTGGTCTCGCGGGTCTGGCCGTAGACGCCGTTGATCTTCGTCTTGCCCAGGCCGGGGGCCGCGACGTAGGAGTCGCGCGGGATCGAGATCGCGGTGGCCGACTTCCCGTTGTTCGGTATCCGGATCAGGATGATCGTGTCGGTGTTGGTCGCCTCCTCGTCGCCGGCGCGCAGCGTCGCCAGCTCCTCGGGGGACAGCGCGTTGCCGTGCGCGTCGGTGCGGCTGTCGACACCCACCAGCAGGATGTCGATTGCGCCGTCGTCGCCGCCCTTACCCAGCGAGGACGCCGTCATGTGGAAGATGCCGTCCTCGAATCCGCGGACGTTGTTCCATGCGATACCGGTGCCGATGACGACGGCGACAGCGAGCACAGTTGCAATCACACGCATCACACGGTGCACAGGCATCACATTAGATTACTTGCGAATCACCAGTTCGCGGGTAGCCGACGGCGGCGCGCCCAGGACATGCCAGACTTCAAACCATGTCGAGCAGGATCGTCATCGCCGGAGCCGGAGGGCAGCTCGGCAGCTCTCTCACGGCGCAGGCCCAGGATCAGGGCCGCGACGTGCTGGCATGTACGTCGTCGCACTGGGACATCACCGATCCGGCCGCGGCCGAGGCGATCGTCCAGCGCGGCGATGTGGTGATCAACTGCGCGGCCTACACCGACGTCGACGGCGCCGAAAGCGACGAGGCCGCCGCCTACGCGGTGAACGTCACAGGCCCCGAACACATCGCGCGCGTGTGCGCCCGCGTCGGCGCCCGGCTGCTGCACGTCTCCACCGACTATGTCTTCGACACCGACGCCGCCGCGCCCCAACCCTTCGAGCCCAGCGACCACACCACGCCGCTGGGCGTCTACGGCCGCAGCAAGCACGCCGGCGAGCAGGCCGTGCTGGCCGCGCTGCCGGAGGCCGTCGTCGTGCGCACCGCCTGGGTGTACACCGGCGGGACGGGCAAGGACTTCGTCGCGGTGATGCGTCGGCTGGCCGCCGGCGACGGCCCGATCGACGTGGTCGACGATCAGACCGGCTCGCCGACCTACGTGGCCGACCTGGCCGCGGCGCTGCTGCAGATCGTCGACGATCGCGTTCCCGGCCCGATCCTGCACGCTGCCAACGAGGGTGTGGTGTCCCGCTTCGACCAGGCCCGCGCCGTCTTCGAAGAGTGCGGCGCCGACCCGGCCCGAGTGCGGCCGGTCAGCACCGCACAGTTTCCGCGGCCCGCGCCGCGGCCGACCTACTCGGCGCTGTCCGGCCGGGAATCGGTGGCCGCGGGCATGACGCCGCTAAGGCCATGGCGCCCTGCGCTTGTCGCGGCGCTGGCCGCCTCCGTGACCGATCGACCGATAACCTCGACGCGTGACTGACGTCCTGCCGGTGGTGACCGTGACCTTTTCGCCAGGTCCGCACCTGGAGCGTTTTCTGGCTTCCCTGGCGCTGGCCACCGAGCGCCCGGTCAGTGTGCTGTTGGCGGACAACGGTTCCACCGACGGCACCCCGCAGGAGGCCCTGGACCGCTATCCCAACGTGCGGTTCTTCGACACCGGCGCCAACCTCGGCTACGGCACGGCGATCAACCGCGCGGTCCGGCACCTGTCGCAGAGCGGGGGAGTCGATGACTGGGTGATCGTGGCCAACCCCGACGTTCAGTGGGGGCCCGGCAGCATCGACGCGCTGCTGGATGCCGCCAACCGCTGGCCGCGCGCCGGGGCGCTGGGCCCGCTGATCCGCGACCCCGACGGGTCGGTCTACCCGTCGGCGCGCCACCTGCCGAGCCTGATCCGCGGCGGCATGCACGCGGTGGTGGGGCCGTTCTGGAAACGCAACCCGTGGACGGCGGCCTACCGACAGGAGCGGATCGAGCCCAGCGAGCGCCCGGTCGGCTGGCTGTCGGGATCGTGTCTGCTGGTGCGCCGCTCGGCCTTTGAGCAAGTGGGCGGCTTCGACGAGCGCTACTACATGTATATGGAAGACGTCGACCTCGGCGACCGGCTGGGCCGGGCCGGCTGGCTGTCCGTCTACGTGCCGACCGCCGAGGTCCTGCACAACAAGGGCCACTCCACCGGTCGCGATCCAGCGAGCTATCTGGCGGCCCACCATAAGAGCACGTACATGTTCCTGGCCGATCGGTTTTCCGGTTGGTGGCTGGCCCCGCTGCGCTGGACGCTGCGGGCATCGCTGGCGGTGCGTTCGCGGCTGATGGTGCGCAACTCGCGGAAGCGTTCTCTGGCAGAAGGGCGGCGCTGAATTGTCAAGTCCCCCAGTCGATGTGGTGATCCTGGTCGGCGGCAAGGGCACTCGGTTGCGGCCGCTGACGCTGTCGGCGCCCAAGCCGATGCTGCCCACCGCGGGGCTGCCCTTCCTCACCCACCTGTTGTCGCGGGTCGCCGCGGCGGGCATCAAGCACGTCGTGTTGTCGACGTCGTATCAGGCCGCGGTGTTCGAGGCGGAGTTCGGCGACGGCTCGCAGCTGGGGCTCGAGATCGACTACGTCACCGAGTCCCAACCGCTGGGCACCGGCGGCGGCATCGCCAACGTCGCCGACAAGCTGCGCCACGACACCGTCATGGTGTTCAACGGCGACGTGCTCTCCAGTCTCGACCTGGGCCAGCTGCTGGAGTTCCACAACGCCAGGCAGTCCGACGTCACCCTGCACCTGACGCGGGTCGGCGACCCGCGCGCGTTCGGCTGCGTGCCCACCGACGACGGCCGGGTCACCGCGTTCCTGGAGAAGACCGAGGATCCGCCGACCGACCAGATCAACGCCGGCACCTATGTTTTCGAGCGCAAGATCATCGACCGGATCCCGCGCGGTCGCGCGGTCTCGGTGGAGCGTGAGGTGTTCCCGTCGTTGCTGGCCGACGACGCGGTCAAGTTCTGCGGCTACGTCGACACAAGTTACTGGCGCGACATGGGCACGCCCGAGGACTTCGTGCGCGGGTCGGCCGACCTGGTGCGCGGCATCGCGCCCTCGCCCGCGCTGGGCGGCCACCGCGGCGAGCAGCTGGTGGACGACAGCGCGGCGGTGTCGCCGGGTGCGCTGCTGATCGGCGGCACGGTCGTCGGGCGTGGGGCCGAGATCGGCCCGGGCGTGCGGCTGGATGGCGCGGTGATCTTCGACGGCGTCAAGATCGAGGCCGGCTGCGTGATCGAGCGCTCCATCATCGGCTTCGGCGCGCGCATCGGCCCGCGGGCGCTGATCCGCGACGGGGTGATCGGCGACGGCGCCGACATCGGTGCGCGCTGCGAGCTGCTGCGCGGCGCGCGGGTGTGGCCCGGCGTCTCGATTCCCGACGGCGGCATCCGCTACTCGTCCGACGTCTAACCCGCCGGCGCCGTGGCCCGCGCGACCAGATAGGCCAGCGCGTGGTCGGTGCCGTCCGGCAACGCGTCGGCCGGCCACCACCGCAGGTCGTCGGACTCGTCGCTGATCGCGATCTGCGCGTCTGGCGGCGCGTGCGCGACGAATTGCAGATCCAGGTGGCGCGTCGGCACACCCAGCGAGCAGGTGACCGGGTGGACGTGAATCGCCGTCAGCCCGGGCGCCAGTCGCAGGTCTGCGACGCCGGATTCCTCGACCGCCTCGCGCAGCGCGGCGGCCGCGATGTCGGGATCGTCGTCGTCGCAGTGCCCGCCGAGTTGTACCCACTTGCCAAGGCGCGGATGCAAAGTCAGCAACACCCGGGTGCCGGTGGCGTCGAGCACCAACGCCGACGCGGTGACGTGGCCGGGCACGCACTCGCGCACGCAGGCGTCGGCGCGGGCGTCCACGAACGACAGCACCGCATGGCGCAGCGCGTCCTGTTCCGGGTCGGGCGGCCGCCAGTCGGCGAGCAGCGTGCGCACCGACTCCCGGACGCTCACCGCGACCCCCGCTTCGTCCGGCGGTCGCGCAGCGTCATCCACGCCGCGCGGCACTGCGCCACGACATCCGGCGACCAGCCGAGCCCGTCGATCAGCACCCGACGGTCGACGAGGTCCAGGGCCTTCTCCAGCTCGTTGGCCTTCAACAACAGATCGACGTCGGCGGCGAGTTCCCCGCCGGCGTGCGCCAGTGGGGGAATGGGCAGCTGCTCGGCTTCCCGCGGTTCCAGCTCCAAGATGCCCCCACCATAGCTGCGGCCCATGATCTCGGCGAAGGCGAACGTCGCGCTGTTGTGGAACGCCGCGGCCAGCGCGCGCGGCTCGGTCGCGGGGTCCGTCAGCCGCACCCGATGCACGGTGTCGGTGCAAGTCGTCCCGGCCGCGTTGACGGTCAGCCGGGGCGCGAGATGAATCTGGCGCAGCATCAACAGGTTTGGGATCCACAGCGACGGCGTGGTCCACCACGGCTTTCTGATGGAGCACTTGTAGCCGCGGTCCACGCCCGCGGCCGCGCCGGCCTCGATGTGCGCGAGCAGCGCGGCGTCCGTCGGGTCCGGCGGCGCGTCGAGCAGCCAGGTGCGGTGGCCGCCCGCGAGATCGCTTGCGCGGCAATCGTTGTCGTAGACCAGGCCGCACAGCTGGCTGCTGCGCGAGACCAGCGGGACGCAATGCGGCCGCAGCGCCAGATCGCGGGCCTGCGCGTCGGTGAAGGTGAAGAAGCTGTTGCGGCCCGTCACGATGCCGACGTCGACCTCGGCGACCGACCCGAGCGGGGCCATCTCGTCGGACCGCTTCAGGGACCGCAGCAGCCCTATCGCATCAGGGTCCAGAAAATACTTCGTCCACTTCTCGTTCTCATGCAGCAGCGCGGGGGCGGAGCCGGTGGGCAGCCGCGCGCTCGCGAGCTCGCTCGCATCGACGAGCTGCATCGTGCGTATCCGCGCCGGGCCGGCACCGGTGACGCCGCAAAACAACACGACCTCCTGCAGGATGCCGTCGAACACCAACCGCCCGAACGTGACAAGGGTGATGTCGCGGAATCGGGCCAGCAGGAATTCGCGCAGGGGTGCGGCGTAACCGACCTGGAGCAGTTCGGCGGGCAGCACCAGGCCCACCCGGCCGCCGTCGCGCACCAGCACCGTGCTCGCGACGACGAACGGGACCCAGGCGTTGGTCAGCTTGCTGGGGTGCAGGCCCTCGCGGCGCATGAGTTCCAGCGCGGGCTCGCGCTGCTCGGCCGGCCAGTTGCCGAAGCGGATGTAGGGCGGGTTGCCCGCGACGCCGTCCCAGCGGCCTGCGCCGGCGCCGGTGTTGGCCAGCCAGGCGAACAGGCTGTCGGTGTCGACGGGTGCGAACTCGCGCGCCTTCGCCGCCTCGGCCGCGACGAGCTCCACGCCGCGCACCCGGTCGCTGAGCGCGGCGAGCTCGCGCAGGATCCGGCCGTCGCCGCAGGACGGTTCGACGATGCGGGGCCCGGCCTGGCGAACCCAGCCGGCCAGAAACCGGGCCACCGGCTCCGGCGTGTAGTACCCGCCGCGCACCTTGTCCGCAGACGCCGCCGCCTTGCCCGCGAACGTCTTCATCGGCTCAGTATTACTTGCGGATCAGCAAATCTTCGGCATCGGCGGGTTCGCGGGGGCCGCCGGGTCCCCCTTCTTCGGAGGCGTAGCCGATCGCGATGGCACCCAACGGCTCCCAGTCGTCCGGCAGTCCGAGCTCGGCGCGCACCAGGTCGGCGGCGAAGATCGTCGAGCCGATCCAGCAGCTGCCCACGCCGCGCACGGCCAGCGCCACCAGCAACGCCTGCACGGCGGCGCCGACGGCGACGGTGAACATGGTGTGCTCGGCGTCGGTGCGCGCCGCATCGGGATAGCTGTGTGCGCCGTCGAGCACCAGAACCGGGATGACGACCTCGGGGGCGTCGTAGAGAATCTGGCCGCGTCCGACCCGCCGCTCGACGGCGTCGGTGGCCTTCCCGTCGCCCGCGAGATCGGCGCGCCACTTGTCCTTCATGCGGTCCAGCAGCCGGGTCCGGGTGGCCCCGGTCCGCAGCCACACGAATCGCACCGGCCGGGTGTGATGCGGGGCGGGCGCGGTGAGGGCCTCGGCGACGGCGGCCTCGATCAGCTCCGGCGGCACCGGCTCGGCGGAGAAACGGCGCACCGATCGGCGCAACAGCTGCGCCTGCTGCCGGCCCAGCTCGATGGCCTCGGCGGTGCCGAGCCAGAACAGGTCCTCCTCGCCGGCGCGCAGCAGTTGCCGGGCCGTCGTGCCGTCGTCGACGACGGTCAGCCCGCGCACCACGGCCACCGGCATCGCGGTGAGCTTGCCCTTGACCAGATCGGCCGCCGCCGCGACCTCGTCGGCCACCGCGATCTCGGTGACCACCAACTCGTTGCCGTGCTCGTCGACCGCACCCGAATAGCCATGCAGCACAGCCAGACCGGCCGAACCCACCGCGGCGTCGGTCTGCCCGTTGCGCCAGGCCCGGCCCATGGTGTCGGTGATGACGACCGCGACCGCGACGCCCAGCCGCTCGCGCAGCGCCGCGCGCAACCCCGCCGCGCTGGCGTCCGGGTCGACGGGCAGCAGCGCCAGCTCGGCCCGGCCGACGTTGGAGCCGTCGACGCCGGCGGCGGCCTGCACCAGCCCGATGCGGCTCTCGGTGATCAGGGTCTTGCCCTTGCGGGCCAGCACCCGCACGGCCTCGTCCTCGACCAGCTTGCGGCGCAGCTCGTCGCGCTCCTCGGGATCCTCCGGCGCCGCGACCAGCCGGCCCTCGCACTTGGACACGACCTTGCTGGTGACCACCACGACGTCGCCATCGCGCAGCCACGGCGCGGCGCCGGCGAGCGCGGCACCCAGATCGTCGCCCGGGCGGAATTCGGGAAGCCCCGCGACGGGCAGGATCTCGATGGCCGCGGCGGTGCCGTGCTCGATGGGGGAGTCGGTCACATCGTCACGCCCGCAAGCTCGAGCCCGGCGCGCACCATCTCGGCCGTCGCCTTCGGGTCGGTCATCAACAGCGGGATCGAGCGCACCGCGACGCCGTCGATGTCGGCGTGATCGCCCTCGTGCACCAGCCAGCCATCCAGGATGCCGGTGGCTTGCCGCGCGCCGAAGTGCCGGCCGACCGCCTCGGCGGTGGATTCGATGCCGACGACCTTGAGGCATTCGTCGGCCATGCCACGCAACGGCTTTCCGCCGACGATCGGGGAGTAGCCGACGACCGGCGCGCTGGCCGACCGCAACGCGCCGCGAATACCGGGCACGGCCAGGATGGCCCCGACGCTGACCACCGGGTTGGACGGCGCCAGGAAAATGACGTCGGCCCCGGCGATGGCCGCCAGCGCTTCGGTTGCCGCGCTGGCCTTTTCGGCGCCGACGAAAGCGAAGCTGTGCGTGGGCACCTGGGCCCGGTAGCGCACCCACCACTCCTGGAAGTGGATCGCCCGGCGGCTGTCGTCGGCGGGATCGGTGATCACCACGTGTGTTTCGCAGCGGTCGTCGGTGGCGGGCACCAACACCGCCCCCGGCTGCCAGCGGTCGCACAGCGCCGTGGTGATCTGTGACAGCGGGTAGCCGGCCTGCAGCATCTGGGTGCGCACCAGGTGCGTGCCCAGGTCGCGATCGCCCAACATAAACCAGTCCGGCTGCACGCCGTAACGCGCCAATTCCTCTTTGGCATGCCAGGTTTCGTCGCGGTGGCCCCACCCTCGCTCCGGGTCCACGCCTCCACCTAAGGTATACATACAGGTGTCCATATCGGGGCACACGCGCAATCCGTGAATCCAGGCATCGTCGCCAATGTTGACGACCGCAGTCAGTTCATGACCGGTCGTATCGGATCCGACTGCGCCGAACTGCCCTAGGGCCAGCAGCTGCTGAACCCCTAGTAGGAAACGGGCGCCGCCGACCCCACCGACGAGAACGGTGACCTTCACATCGCACGACAGTACCGGCCAGCGATAGTGCCACTGCGAGGCCCCTTTTGACGACGAATTGGAGGAGTGTTACGTGCCTGTGATCGACACGCCGAAAGCCCGCTACAACAGAAACGCCGAAATTTGGTCACGAGATGATATGGAAATGCGCCGAAACGCTTGACCCGGCAGATCAACCCGTGTCTAATCACATCAGTGTCATTTCCCGGTTAGCCGGCCGGTTCCGGTGTCGCAGACCGAGATTCGATCACTTGTTCGAATTGTCGGTTACATCAGAACAGTGGACAACTTTCACTCTCTCAAATCTAGCTGAGGAGGCGGACAAGCATGTCTTATGAGCACCTTCGGGGCATTATGACAGGCATACCGCAAACCGCGATTGGCTCAGTAGCGACGCCAATCGTCCGGCCGCACCTGACCGTGGTTCCCGATGCGCCAGTCGCATTCGAGCCCGAGCCGTTGCCGGAGGTCGAGCTCACCCCCGACCAATGGCAGGACCGTGCGCTGTGCGCGCAGACGGACCCCGAGGCCTTCTTCCCGGAGAAGGGCGGCTCCACCCGCGAAGCGAAGAAAATCTGCCTGGGATGCGAGGTCCGGCATGAGTGCCTCGACTACGCTCTGGCGCACGACGAGCGCTTCGGCATCTGGGGCGGCCTGTCCGAGCGGGAGCGCCGCCGTCTCAAGCGCGGCATCATCTGATCTTCGAAGCCCGCCTTGGGCTAATCGTCGTCGATCGTCGGGTCGATGACCGACGGCTCGACGTCCAGATAGATGGCCACCTGAGCTACCAGGATCTCGTGCAGCAATTCGCCGAGTTCTACGGTGTCCTTGGCGCGTCGCTCGATGGGTTTGCGGAACAACACAATTCGTGCCCGGGTTGCATTGCCGCGGACGTCGACGCCTGCCGCGATCAACCGGGCGAGCGCGATGGGTCCGTCGGCGACGACCTCCGGCGGCCACTGCACGCTGTCGGGGTCCTTGGCCGAGATGCGCGGGATCTCGTCGACCGCGACGTCGAGTTCGGTCACACGGTCGTGCCAGCGGCGCTCGATGGGTTCGTAGGCCTCCAGCACGGCCATGTCGAAGCGCTCGGCGCGGCTGCGCCAGCCGGGCACCGTCGGCGGCAGCAGCGGGCCGCGCATATCGCGCCCGCGCCGTACCGCACGATGCGCCGAGCGTCCGCCGGACCGAGCGTCCGACGGGCCGCCGCGCGGGGTGCTGCGCGAATCGCCCACGCGCCGATGGTAACGGGTTGTCCGCCGTTGATAACGGTTCGGAACCGTGCGCCCAGGAGTTGCGCGTGTCCGGCGCTTCGGGGGCGTTTCCGCACGATAGCCTTTGCGACGTGAACGTTCCCCGTCGCTGCTGCCGGCCCGGGTGTCCGCATTACGCCGTGGCGACCTTGACGTTCGTCTACTCGGACTCGACGGCAGTCGTAGGTCCACTCGCCACCGCGCGCGAGCCGCATTCGTGGGACCTGTGCGTCAACCACGCCGGCCGGATCACCGCACCTCGCGGGTGGGATCTGGTGCGCCACGCCGGGCCTCTGAATATTGAGCCCACTAACCCCGACGAGGACGACCTGGTCGCCCTGGCCGATGCCGTGCGCGAGGGTGGCCCCGGCGACGGCGGCGTGCCCTTAGCCGCGCCGGTCAACGGATTTGCTGATCCGCACGTCCACCACAGCGGGCCGCACGCCACCGCACCGAGCAGCGGGCTGCTCGCGCCGCCGGAGCACCGGTCCGGACGCCGGCGGGGACATCTTCGGGTGTTGCCCGATCCCAGCGACTAGCCCTGACTAGCGCCCCGGGGGGCCGATAGGCTGACGTCGAAGCGCGAACCAATTCATGGCGTCAGGAGGCCCCCGCATGTCCCGGCTTGCCGAGACTGTCCACCGTGTCATCAAGGCTTATGACGTCCGTGGGCTGGTAGGCGACGAGATCGACGACTCGTTCGTCGGCGGCGTCGGGGCGGCCTTTGCGAGGCTGATGCGCGACGAGGGCGCCCGGCGCGTGGTGATCGGTTACGACATGCGGGACAGCTCGCCCGGGCTCGCCGAGGCCTTCGCGGCCGGGGTCAGGAGCCAGGGCCTCGACGTGGTGCGCATTGGGCTGGCGTCCACCGATCAGCTGTATTTCGCCTCGGGGTTGCTGGACTGCCCCGGCGCGATGTTCACCGCGAGCCACAACCCCGCGGCCTACAACGGCATCAAGCTGTGCCGGGCGGGAGCCAAGCCCGTCGGCGCCGAGACCGGGCTGCGCGTGATCAGTGCGGACCTGATCGCCGGGGTCGCATCCTATGACGGGCAGCCGGGCAGCGTCAGCGACCAAGACGTGCTGGGGGACTACGGCGCGTTCCTGCGATCGCTGGTGGACACCTCCAAGCTGCGCCCGTTGCGGGTGGCCGTGGATGCCGGCAACGGGATGGCCGGCCACACCACCCCTGCCGTGCTCGGTGCCATCGACTGGATCACCTTGGTGCCCTTGTACTTCGAGCTCGACGGCTCGTTCCCCAATCACGAGGCCAACCCGCTCGACGCGGCGAACCTGGTCGACCTGCAGGCCTGCGTGCTCGACTGCGGGGCCGACATCGGGCTGGCCTTCGACGGCGACGCCGATCGCTGCTTCGTGGTCGACGAACGCGGGCAGTCGGTGTCGCCGTCGACGGTGACCAGCCTGGTGGCCTCCCGCGAGTTGGGCCGCGAGATCGGCGCCACGATCATCCACAACCTGATCACGTCGCGCGCGGTGCCCGAGCTCGTCACCGAACGCGGCGGCACCGCGCTGCGCTCGCGGGTGGGCCACTCCTATATCAAGGCGATGATGGCCGACACCGGCGCGATCTTCGGCGGCGAGCATTCCGCGCACTACTACTTCCGGGACTTCTGGGGGGCCGACTCGGGGATGCTGGCCGCGCTGTACGTGCTGGCCGCGCTCGGCGAGCAGGACCGGCCGCTGTCGGAGCTGACCGCGGACTACCACCGCTACGAATCGTCCGGCGAAATCAACTTCACCGTGGGCGACGCCTCGCAATGCACCGAGGCCGTGTTGAAGTCGTTCGGCAGCCGGATCCACTCCATCGACCACCTGGACGGGGTGACCGTCGACTTGGGCGACGGCAGCTGGTTCAACCTGCGCAGCTCCAACACCGAGCCGTTGCTGCGGCTCAACGCCGAGGGCCGCACCACCGAGGACGTCGAGGCGGTGGTCGCCCAGATCAGTGCCGAGATCACCGCCGTGGCGGCCCCCGACGGGGCCGCGCCATGAATGCCACCCGGGCGATCGACCTAGAGGACGCCGACGGCTTGCTCGCCGCCGATCGGGACGGCCTGCTGCGGGCCGCGTCGTCGGCCGGTGCCCAGGTGCGCGCGATTGCCGCGGCGGTCGACGAGGGCGCGCTGGAAACGCTGCGCAGCTCCGACCGCGCCCGCAGCGTGATCTGGGTGGCCGGCCGGGGGAGCGCCGAGTCGGCCGGCGCGATGCTGGCCGCGACGCTGGGTGGCGCGGCGTCGGCGCCCATCACGGTCCTCAGCGAGGCCCCGCCGTGGGTGGGCCCGCTCGACGTATTGGTCGTCGCGACCGACGATCCCGGCGATCCCGCCATCGTCGGTGCGGCCGCTACCGGCGTGCGCCGCGGTGCCCGCGTCGTCGTCGCCGCTCCCTACGAGGGACCGCTGCGCGACTCCACCGCCGGGCGCACTGCGGTGCTCGCGCCGCGGCTTCCGGTGCCCGACGAATTCGGGCTGTGCCGCTACTTGGCCGCCGGCCTGGCCACGCTGCACGCCGTCGACCCCCGGCTGAGCATCGACCTGGCCGCGCTGGCCGACGAGCTGGACGCCGAGGCGCTGCGCAACAGCGCCGCGCGCGACCTGTTCACCAACCCCGCCAAGACAATCGCCGCGCGCCTGTCCGAGCACCACGTGGCGCTGGCCGGCGACGGCGCCGGGATGCTGGCGCTGGCCCGGCACGGCAGCTCGACCATGCTGCGCGTCGCCCATCACGTGGTGGCGGCCGCCGGGCTGGCGGATGCGGTTGTCGCGCTGCGCTCCACCGCCGGGTTCGGCTCCGGATTGGATCAAGCGGCCTCCTCGGCCGACGCCCTGTTCCACGACGAGGAGTTCGACGGGCCGCTGCCCGAGCGGCTGCGGGTGCTGGCGCTCACCTTGACCGACGACCGGACGGTCACGGCCGCGCGGGTGGCCGGGCTGGACGACGCCTATCTGGTCACGGCCCAGGACGTGCCCGATGCGCCGCAGCCGTCGACCGGTGCGGGTCGCGCCGAGCAGCAACTGGCAGTATTGGCCGTTCGGCTGGAGATGGCCGCCGTTTACTTGCGACTGGTGCGGGGATAAAGAAGAAAGTGGAACTGCTTCGCGGAGCCTTGCGGACCTACGCCTGGGGATCGCGCACCGCCATCGCCGAATTCACCGGGCGTCCGGTTCCTGCGGCCCATCCCGAGGCCGAACTCTGGTTCGGCGCGCACCCCGGCGATCCGGCCTGGCTCGAGACCGACCACGGCGAAACCTCCCTGCTGCAGGCCCTGGCGGCCGACCCCGAGGGTCAGCTCGGCGCCGCGTCGCGCGCCCGGTTCGGCGACGTGCTGCCGTTCCTGGTGAAGGTGCTGGCCGCCGACGAGCCGCTGTCGCTGCAGGCCCACCCGAGCGCGGCGCAGGCCGTCGAGGGCTACCTGCGGGAGGAGAAGCTGGGCATCCCGGTGAACTCGCCGGTGCGCAATTACCGCGACACGTCGCACAAGCCCGAGGTGCTGGTGGCGCTGCAGCCGTTCGAGGCGCTGGCCGGTTTCCGGCAGGCGTCGCGCACCACGGAATTGCTGCGGGCGCTGTCGGTCTCCGACCTCGACCCCTACATCGAGCTGCTGAACGACCAGTCCGACGCGGACGGGTTGCGGGCGCTGTTCACCACCTGGATCACCGCGCCGCAGCCCGACATCGACGTGCTGGTGCCCGCGGTGCTCGACGGTGCCATCCAGTACCTCAGCTCGGGCGCAACGGAATTCGCCGCGGAAGCCAAGACGGTGCTGGAACTCGGCGAGCGCTATCCCGGCGACGCCGGTGTGCTCGCGGCGCTGTTGCTCAACCGCATCAGCCTGGCGCCCGGCGAGGCCATCTACCTGCCGGCCGGCAACCTGCACACGTATCTGCGCGGCTTCGCGATCGAGGTGATGGCCAACTCCGACAACGTATTACGCGGCGGGCTGACGCCCAAGCACGTCGACGTGCCGGAGTTGTTGCGGGTCTTGGACTTTGCGCCCACCGCCGAGTCGCAGCTGCGCCCGCACGTTCGCCGCGAGGGGATCGGGCTGATCTACGAGACCGCGGCCCCCGAGTTCGCGGTCGCGTTGTTGTCCATCGACGGCGAGCATTTGGGCCACGAGGTCGACGCGTCGTCGAGCCACGAAGGCCCGCAGATCCTGTTGTGCGTCGACGGATCGACGACCGTCCACGGGAAAACGGGGTCGTTGGTGCTGGAGCGCGGCCAGGTGGCCTGGGTGCCCGCGGACGACGTGCCGATCCGGCTGGTCTCGCGCGAGCCCGCCAAGCTGTTCAGGGCGACCGTGGGCTTGTGACGGCCGCGGCCTTGGCCGCGTCCCGCTGCTCGCGGCGCCCGCGCAGCCACAGCCGCATGTTGTGAGCGATCGTGCGGCCGAGGATGCGCGGCGGCGGGACCATGTACAGGCTGTCCAGCAGCGAGAATCGGCGCAAAAACCATTCGGCCAGAACGGGTTCGGTCTCGGCCGCGCCCAGGAATTGGTCGAACAGCGCGCCCGACGGCCGGTACCACCAGGGCATCGGCCCCTTGGTGTCGGCGTGGTGGAAGGTGACGTCGCCGATCGCGTTCATCGTCCACACCGGGAAGGTGGTCTTGGCGGTCGCGCGGTTGACTTCGGTCGCCAGGTCGTCGGTTCCGGATTGCAGGGCGCGTCGCAGATGACCGGCCTGCAACGCCGTCATCGTCATGCCCTGGCCGAACGTCGGGTTGAAGCTGACCACGGAATCGCCGAGCGGGAGGATGCCGGCCGGGAAGCGGTCCAGCTTGTCGTAGCGTCGCCATTTGCTCGCCGGGAACGCGTGAAATGACGGGTCGCCCACCGGCTGCGCCTGCGCCAGCGCCTCGTTGAAGTGCGCGGGCAGCAGTTTGTGGGCCAGCGCCAGCATCTCGCCGAATTCCGTCGGTGGTTTGGCGCTGGCCACCCCGAACGTCGTCAGCACCCAGGTGCCGTCCTCGTAGCTCAGCATGCCCAGCCCCAGCGACAGGTCGTGGGAGGCCCCGGCGACGACGACGCGTTCCTGGATCAGCCCCTCCGGGATGCGGAAGTAGTGGGTGGCGTAGTTGATGCCGATGTCCACGACTTGTTCGGTCGGGCGCTCAAATCCCCACTGCGTCAACCAGGTTGGCAGCCGGGTGCCGCGGCCGGCCGCGTCGACCACGAGGTCGGCCGCCACGAACTGCGGCTCGGCGCCCGGACCGTCGGGATCCAGCAGCACACCGGTCACCCGGCCGCGCGCGCCGTCGAAGCGCGGCTCGGCGACCGAGCGCCGCTGGATCGAGACGTTGTCGATGGCCTGCACGCGCCGGCGAATCTGCCATTCCAGGTGCGGCCGGCTGGGGACGTACGCGGTGAACTCGTCGCGCAGCGTGTGCCCGGTCCCCAGCACGTGACCCGCGGCGCCGAGGTGGATGCAGTCGGGACGGTTCTCCAGGATCGGCACACCGGCGGCCACCATGTCTTTGAGCAGGCCGGGAAACAGGTCCTCGAATTCCATCGCCCCGCGCGCCATCAGCATGTGTAAGTGCCGGTCCTGCGGGACGGCCGCGCGGTTGGCCGGTGCGCTCGGCAACTCGTCGCGCTCGTAGACCGTGACCGTCGAGTAGCGATCGGCGAGCACCCGCGCCGCGCACAGGCCGGCGATGCTGCCCCCGACGACTACCGCATGGTCCCTGACGTTTACTTCCGTGACCCCCATCCACGCAGACTACCCAGTACTGTGCGGTACCAACGGGGCCCCAACTAGGCGGGAAAGGGCTGAGGAATGGCCAATCGATGGCGCACGAAGTCGGTTGAACAGTCGATCGAGGACACCGACGAGCCGGACACGAAGCTGCGCAAGGACCTCACCTGGCGGGACCTGACGGTGTTCGGCGTCGCGGTGGTGATCGGCGCGGGCATTTTCACGGTGACCGCGTCGACCACCGGCGACATCACCGGCCCCGCGATCTGGATTTCGTTCGCCATCGCGGCGGTCACCTGCGCGCTGGCCGCGCTGTGTTACGCCGAGTTCGCGTCGACCCTGCCGGTCGCGGGCAGCGCGTACACCTTCTCCTACGCCACCTTCGGCGAATTCCTGGCCTGGGTCATCGGCTGGAACCTGCTGCTGGAGTTGGCGATCGGCGCCGCAGTGGTATCCAAGGGCTGGTCGAGTTACCTCGGCACGGTGTTCGGATTCGCCGGCGGCACAATCAAACTCGGGCCGGTCAACCTCGACTGGGGCGCGTTGATCATCGTCTTGGGAGTGTCGGCCTTGGTCGCCGCCGGCACCAAGATGTCGTCGCGGGTCTCCATGGTGATCACCGCGATCAAGGTTTCGGTCGTCATTCTGGTCGTGGTCGTCGGTGCGTTCTACATCAAGGCCGCCAACTACTCGCCGTTCATCCCGAAACCCGAAGCCGGGCACGACGTGTCGGGCATCAACCAGTCGGTGCTGTCGCTGCTGACCGGCGCGCACAGCAGCAGCTACGGCTGGTACGGCGTGCTGGCCGGGGCGTCGATCGTGTTCTTCGCTTTCATCGGATTCGACATCGTGGCGACCATGGCCGAGGAGACCAAGGAGCCGCAGCGCGACGTCCCGAAGGGGATCCTGGTCTCGCTCGCGATCGTGACCGTCCTCTACGTCGCGGTCTCGGTGGTGCTGTCCGGCATGGTGTCCTACACCCAGCTCAAGACGGCCCCCGGCGGCAAGCCGGCGAACCTGGCCACCGCGTTCGCCGCGAACGGAATCCACTGGGCCAGCGAAATCATCGCCATCGGGGCGCTGGCCGGGCTGACCACCGTGGTGATGGTGCTGATGCTCGGGCAGTGCCGGGTGCTGTTCGCGATGGCGCGCGACGGCCTGCTGCCGCGCTCGCTGGCCAAGACCGGTAGCCGCGGCACTCCGGTGCGGATCACCGTCCTGGTCGCGGTGGTGGTCGCCGTAACCGCCGCGGTGTTTCCGATCACCAAGCTCGAGGAGATGGTGAACGTCGGAACCCTGTTCGCCTTCATCCTGGTCTCGGCCGGGGTCATCGTGCTGCGCCGGACCCGTCCCGACCTGCCGCGCGGGTTCCGCGCGCCGTGGGTGCCGGTGCTGCCGATCGCCTCGATTTGCGCGTGCGTGTGGCTGATGGTCAACCTCACCGCGCTGACCTGGGTGCGGTTCGCCGTCTGGATGGTCGTGGGCACCGCGATCTACCTGGGCTACGGCTATCGGCACTCGAAACAGGGCCGGCGCGAGGTCGAGGAGGCCCGCGTCTAGCGCCTCGCCTCGCTTTACAAACATACGTCTTTTGTCTAGACAGGAGACGCATAGCGTCGTATTGTCCAAAGCATGACCACTCTCAGGCCCACCCCGTCAGTCCCCGAAGCCAGTGCGCCCGCGGCATGGCGCGACAAGAAACGTCGCCTCTGGCTGATGGGGCTGATCGCCCCGACCGCGCTGTTCGTGATGCTGCCCCTGACCTGGGGGCTCAACCAGCTCGGCTGGCACGCCGCCGCGCAGGTGCCGCTGTGGATCGGGCCGATCCTGCTCTACGTCCTGCTTCCCGCCCTCGACCTGTTCTTCGGGCCGGACGGGCAGAACCCGCCCGACGAGGTGATGGAGCAGCTGGAGAACGACAGGTACTACCGGTACTGCACCTACGTGTACATCCCGTTCCAGTACCTCAGCGTGGTGCTGGGCGCCTACCTGTTCACCGCGTCGAACCTGCACTGGCTCGGCTTCGACGGCGGCTTGGGCTGGGCCGGAAAGCTGGGCGTGGCGCTGTCGGTCGGCGTCCTCGGCGGCGTCGGCATCAACACCGCGCACGAGATGGGGCACAAGAAGGACGAGCTGGAGCGGTGGCTGTCCAAGATCACCCTGGCGCAGACCTGCTACGGGCACTTCTACATCGAGCACAACCGCGGCCACCACGTGCGCGTCGCCACCCCGGAGGACCCCGCGTCGTCGCGCTTCGGCGAGACATTCTGGGAGTTCTTGCCGCGCAGCGTCTTTGGCAGCCTGCGCTCGTCGCTGCGGCTGGAGGCCCAGCGCATCCGCCGCCACGGCGACAGCCCGTGGAACCCCAAGACGTATCCGTCCAACGACGTCCTCAATGCCTGGGCGATGTCGGTGGTGCTGTGGGGCGCGCTGATCGCGATCTTCGGCCCGGCGCTGATCGGGTTCGTGGTCATCCAGGCGGTGTTCGGCTTCGGGCTGCTCGAGACCGTCAACTACCTCGAGCACTACGGACTGCTGCGGCAGAAGAACGCGGGAGACCGCTACGAGCGCTGCACCCCGGAGCACAGCTGGAACTCCGACCACGTCGTCACCAACTTGTTCCTCTACCACCTGCAGCGGCACAGCGATCACCACGCCAACCCGACGCGGCGCTACCAGACGCTGCGCAGCATGGAGGGCGCGCCCAACCTGCCGAGCGGATACGCGTCGATGATCTCGCTGACCTACTTCCCGCCGCTGTGGCGCAAGGTGATGGACCACCGGGTGCTCGCGCACTACGACGGCGACATCACCCGCGTCAACCTGCAGCCGCGCCGGCGCGAGAAGCTGCTGGCGAAATACGGGGCGTCCCAGGCGGTCGCGGCATGATCGCCTACCGCTGCCCCGGCTGTGACTACACCTACGACGAAGCGAAAGGCGCTCCGCGGGAAGGCTTTCCGGCGGGCACGGCATTCGCCGACATCCCCGACGACTGGAGCTGCCCCGACTGTGCGGTGCGCGAGAAGGCAGATTTCGAAACAACTGGACAGGAGTGAACCGATGACCGACTACAAGCTCTTCATCTGCGTGCAGTGCGGCTTCGAGTACGACGAGGCCAAGGGCTGGCCGGAGGACGGCATCGCCCCCGGCACCCGCTGGGACGACATCCCCGACGACTGGAGCTGCCCGGACTGCGGCGCGGCGAAAACCGACTTCGAGATGGTCGAGGTAGCTCGATCCTGAGCGCACCAGCAACTAGTGTCGCGCCTGTGAAGCGGATTCCCTACGCCGAGGCGTCGCGGGCCCTGCTTCGCGACTCGGTGCTGGACGCGATGCGCGAGCTGCTGGGAACCCGCGACTGGTCCGCCGTCACGCTGTCCGACGTCGCCCGCGCCGCGGGCATCAGCCGGCAGACTATCTACAACGAGTTCGGCTCCCGGCAAGGTCTGGCGCAGGGTTACGCCCTGCGCCTGGCCGACCGCCTGGTCGACACCATCCATGAAGCCCTCGACGCCAACGTCGGCCACATCTACGAGGCGTTTCTGCAGGGGTTCCGCGCGTTCTTCGCCGAGGCGGCGGCCGACCCGCTGGTGACCTCGCTGCGCACGGGTGTCGCCAAGCCTGACCTGTTGCAGCTGATCACCACCGACAGCGCGCCCATCATCACCCGCGCGTCGACCCGGCTGGCGTCTGCGCTCACCCAGACTTGGGTGGCCACCAGCGACGAGGACGCCGGCGTGCTGGCGCGGGCCATCGTGCGGCTGGCGCTGAGCTACGTGTCGATGCCGCCCGAGGCCGATCACGACGTCGCGCAGGACCTCGCCCGCCTGATGACGCCCTTCGCCGAGCGTCACGGCGTCATCAACGTCCCCTGACCTGCCGGGCCCCAAGCCGCCGACTACAGTGGCGGAAGAACATACCTAAGCTAATTACTGCTTGAACCCCTGAACCGCAGAAGGAACAGACACGCCATGACGACGACCGAAGCATCGCTGACCGCCGACGTGCGAAACGGCATCGACTTCAAGGTGGCCGACCTCTCGCTGGCTGACTACGGCCGACGGGACATCGAACTCTCCGAGCAGGAGATGCCCGGCCTGATGTCACTGCGCCGCGAGTACCACGACGTGCAGCCGCTCAAGGGCGCGCGCATCTCGGGTTCGCTGCACATGACCGTGCAGACCGCGGTGCTGATCGAGACGCTGGTCGCGCTGGGCGCCGAGGTGCGCTGGGCGTCCTGCAACATCTTCTCCACCCAGGACCACGCCGCCGCCGCGGTCGTCGTCGGCCCGCACGGTACCGCGGAGGAGCCCAAAGGCGTCCCGGTGTTCGCCTGGAAGGGCGAGACGCTGGAGGAGTACTGGTGGGCCGCCGAGCAGATCCTGACCTGGCCGGGCGAGCCCGCCAACATGATCCTGGACGACGGTGGCGACGCCACCATGCTGGTGCTGCGTGGCGCGCAGTACGAGAAGGCCGGCGTGGTGCCGCCCGACGAGGAAGACGACTCGGACGAGCACCGGGTCTTCCTGAGCCTGCTGCGCAAACGCTTCGAGACCGAGAAGGACAAGTGGACCAAGATCTCGGAGTCCATCAAGGGCGTTTCCGAGGAGACCACCACCGGCGTGCTGCGGCTCTACCAGTTCGCCGCTGCCGGTGACCTGGCCTTCCCGGCGATCAACGTCAACGACTCGGTCACCAAGAGCAAGTTCGACAACAAGTACGGCTGCCGGCACTCGCTGATCGACGGCATCAACCGCGGCACCGACGTGCTGATCGGCGGCAAGAAGGTGCTGGTCTGCGGCTACGGCGACGTCGGTAAGGGTTCCGCCGAGTCGGTGGCCGGCCAGGGCGCGCGGGTGACCGTCACCGAGATCGACCCCATCAACGCCCTGCAGGCGCTGATGGAGGGCTTCGACGTCAAGCGGGTGGAGGACGTGATCGGCGAGGCCGACATCGTCATCACCACCACCGGGAACAAGGACATCATCACCCTCGAGCACATGAAGGCGATGAAGGACAAGGCGATCCTGGGCAACATCGGCCACTTCGACAACGAGATCCAGGTGGCGCGGCTGGAGAAGTCCGGCGCCACGAAGGTCAACATCCGCCCGCAGGTCGACCTGTGGACGTTCGGCGACACCGGCAAGTCGATCATCCTGCTGTCCGAGGGCCGGCTGCTGAACCTGGGTAACGCCACCGGGCACCCGTCGTTCGTGATGAGCAACAGCTTCTCCAACCAGGTCATCGCGCAGATCGAGCTGTGGACCAAGAACGACGAGTACGACAACGAGGTCTACCGGCTGCCCAAGCACCTGGACGAGAAGGTGGCCCGCATCCACGTCGAGGCACTCGGCGGCGAGCTGACCAAGCTGACCAAGGAGCAGGCGGAGTACATCGGCGTCGACGTCGACGGCCCGTACAAGGCCGACCACTACCGCTACTGATCCGCACCGAGGCGGCGCGGGCCCGATAGGCTCGCGCCGTGCTCATCGCGATCGAAGGCGTCGACGGCTCCGGTAAGCGGACGCTGACCGAAGGCCTGCGCAACTCGTTCGAGGCCGCCGGGAAGACGGTGGCCACCTGCGCCTTTCCGCGCTACGGGCGGTCGGTGACCGCCGACGTCGCCGCCGAGGCGCTGCACGGCCAGCACGGTGACCTGGCGTCCTCGGTGTACGCGATGGCGATGCTCTTCGCGCTGGATCGTGCCGCCGCGATCGACGAGATCGACGGCCTGCGCCGCGAGCACGACGTGGTGATCCTGGATCGCTACGTCGCCTCCAACGCCGCCTACAGCGCCGCCCGCCTGCACGAGGACGCCGCCGGGCCGGCCGTCGCCTGGGTCCAGGCGCTCGAATACCAGCGGCTGGGGCTGCCGTCGCCCGACTGGCAGATACTGCTCGCGGTCACCGCCGAGCTCGCCGGCGAGCGGGCCCGGCACCGGGAAAAGTCCGAACCGGGCCGCGCCCGCGACAGCTACGAACGCGACGACGGACTGCAGCAGCGCACCGGCGCGGTGTACGCCGAGCTTGCCGCCGCGGGCTGGGGTGGGCGCTGGCTGGTGGTCGGCGCGGACGTCGATCCGGGCCGGCTGACCGCCGATTTGGCCGCCAACTAGCACAGATTTGTCACGATTCGGCCGTTTCCAAGGAGAAACGCCCGTGTGGTGTCCGAGTTTTATCCCGATCTGGTGACACCATGGACTCCATGAGGCAAAGGATTTTGGTCGTCGACGACGACGCTTCGCTTGCGGAGATGCTGACCATCGTTCTTCGTGGGGAGGGCTTCGACACTGCGGTCATCGGTGATGGCACGCAGGCTCTGACTGCGGTGCGCGAGCTGCGGCCCGATTTGGTGCTGCTTGACCTGATGCTGCCGGGCATGAACGGCATCGACGTATGCCGGGTGCTGCGGGCCGACTCCGGCGTGCCGATCGTGATGCTGACGGCCAAGACCGACACCGTCGACGTGGTGCTGGGCCTGGAGTCGGGCGCGGACGACTACATCATGAAGCCGTTCAAGCCGAAGGAGCTGGTCGCGCGGGTGCGCGCACGGCTGCGGCGCAACGACGACGAGCCCGCCGAGATGCTGTCCATCGCCGACGTCGAGATCGACGTCCCGGCGCACAAGGTCACGCGCAACGGCGAGCAGATCTCCCTCACACCACTGGAGTTCGACCTTCTGGTCGCGCTGGCACGCAAACCACGCCAGGTGTTTACTCGTGATGTGCTGCTCGAACAGGTGTGGGGATACCGGCACCCGGCGGACACCCGCCTGGTGAACGTGCACGTCCAGCGTCTACGGGCCAAGGTCGAGAAAGACCCTGAGAACCCGACCGTGGTGTTGACCGTTCGAGGAGTGGGATACAAGGCCGGACCTCCGTGATCTGGGGCTCCCGGCGACGTATTCACGGTCACCGCTGGGGGCGCACCGGCCCCATGACCCGGGGCATGAGTGCGTTGAGTCGAGCCGTCGGCATCGCCTGGCGCCGCTCGCTGCAACTTCGAGTTGTCGCACTCACCCTTGGTTTGTCGTTGGCAGTAATCCTGGCGCTCGGCTTCGTGCTGACCAGCCAGGTGACCAATCGCGTGCTCGACGTGAAGGTCAAAGCCGCCATCGAGCAGATCGAACGGGCGCGCACCACCGTCGGCGGGATCGTCAACGGTGAGGAGACGCGCTCCCTGGACAGCAGCCTCCAGTTGGCCCGCAACACGCTTACCTCCAAGACCGACACGGCCTCGGGTGCCGGCCTGGCCGGTGCCTTCGACGCCGCCCTGATGGTGCCCGGCGACGGCCCGCGCGCGGCGACTACCGCCGGCCCCGTCGACCAGGTGCCCAACTCGCTGCGGGGCTTCGTCCGGGCGGGTCAGGCCGCGTACCAATACGCCACGGTGCACACCGACGGCTTCTCGGGCCCGGCGCTGATCGTCGGCACGCCGACCTCGTCGCAGGTGGCCAACCTGGAGCTCTACCTGATCTTCCCGCTGAAGAACGAGCAGGCCACCATCACGCTGGTGCGCGGCACGATGATCACCGGCGGCGCGGTGCTGCTGGTGCTGCTGGCCGGGATCGCGCTGCTGGTCTCGCGCCAGGTGGTGGTGCCGGTGCGATCCGCGTCGCGGATCGCCGAACGCTTCGCCGAGGGCCATCTGTCCGAACGCATGCCGGTGCGCGGCGAGGACGACATGGCGCGGCTGGCGGTGTCCTTCAACGACATGGCCGAGAGCCTGTCGCGGCAGATCACCCAGCTGGAGGAGTTCGGTAATCTGCAGCGCCGATTCACCTCCGACGTCAGCCACGAACTTCGCACGCCGTTGACCACGGTGCGGATGGCCGCCGACCTGATCTACGACCACAGCGAGGACCTCGACCCGACGCTGCGGCGGTCCACCGAGCTGATGGTCAACGAGCTGGACCGGTTCGAGTCGCTGCTGTCCGACCTGCTGGAAATCTCTCGGCACGACGCCGGTGTGGCCGAATTGTCGGTCGAGGCAGTCGATTTGCGCACCACCGTGCAGAGCGCGCTGAGCAACGTGGGCCACCTGGCCGAAGACGCCGGCATCGAGCTGGCGGTCGACATGCCGGACGAAGGGGTGATCGCGGAGGTCGATCCGCGCCGCGTCGAGCGCATCCTGCGCAACCTGATCGCCAACGCCATCGACCACGCCGAGCACAAGCCGGTCGACATCCGGATGGGCGCCGACGAGGACACCGTCGCCGTCACCGTCCGTGACTACGGTGTCGGGCTGCGGCCGGGGGAGGAGAAGCTGGTGTTCAGCCGGTTCTGGCGGTCGGACCCGTCGCGGGTAAGGCGTTCCGGCGGAACGGGTTTGGGCCTGGCGATCAGCGTCGAGGACGCGCGGCTGCACCAGGGCCGGCTGGAGGCGTGGGGCGAGCCGGGCCAGGGCGCCTGCTTCCGGCTGACGTTGCCGCTGACCCGCGGGCACAAGGTCACCACCAGCCCGTTGCCGATGAAGCCGATCCCGCCGTCCGCGCAGCCGACCCCAGAACCGCTTGCGCCGGAACGGGACAAGCGGCAGCGCCATCGCGAACCCGCCGAGCGGAGCGGTTGATGCGCCTGCAGCCCGGGTGGAAGCTCGCGGCGCTGATGTCGTTGGCGTTGTTGCTCGTGGGCTGCGCCGCGGTACCCAGCTCCTCGGCCCCGCAGGCCATCGGCACCGTCGACCGGCCCGCCCCGTCGAACCTGCCCAAGCCGACCCCCGGCATGGACCCCGACGTGCTGCTGCGCGAATTCCTCAAGGCCACAGCCGATCCGGCCAACCGGCACCTCGCGGCCCGGCAGTTCCTCACCCAGTCGGCGTCCAACTCCTGGGACGACGCCGGTAGCGCGCTGTTGATCGACCACGTGGTGTTCGTGGAAACCCGTGGCGCCGAGCGTGTTTCGGCGAGCATGCGGGCCGACATCCTGGGCTCGCTATCGGACGTCGGCGTGTTCGAGACGGCCGAGGGCACGCTGCCCGACCCGGGGCAGATCGAGCTGGTGAAGACGTCCGGCGGGTGGCGCATCGACCGGCTGCCCAACGGCGTTTTCCTTGACTGGCAACAGTTTCAGGCCACCTACAAACGAAACACGCTGTACTTCGCCGACCCGACCGGCAAGACGGTGGTGCCCGACCCCCGCTACGTCGCGGTGTCCGATCACGATCAGCTGGCCACCGAGCTGGTCTCCAAGATGCTGGCCGGGCCGCGGCCCGAGATGGCGCACACGGTGCGCAACCTGCTCGCCCCGCCGCTGCGGCTGCGCGGGCCGGTGACGCGCGCCGACGGCGGCAAGAACGGCATCGGCAAGGGCTACGGTGGCGCGCGCATCGAGCTGGAGAAGCTGTCGACCACCGATCCGCACAGCCGGCAATTGCTTGCCGCGCAAATCATTTGGACCCTGGCCCGAGCCGACATCCGGGGCCCTTATGTGATCAACGCCGACGGTGCGCCGCTGGACGACCGGTTCCGCGACGGGTGGACCACCTCCGACGTCGCGGCCACCGACCCCGGCGTGGCCGACGGCGCGGGCGCGGGAGTGCACGCCCTGGTCAACGGGTCGCTGGTCGGCCTGGACGGGCAGCGCACCAGCCTGGTGCCCGGGGCGTTCGGGCGGATGGCGGACCAGAGCAGCGCGGCGTTGTCGCGCAGCGGGCGCCAGGTGGCGTCGGTGGTGACGCTGCACCGCGGCGCGCCCGACATGGCGGAGTCGCTGTGGATCGGCGATCTCGGCGGCGAGGCGGTCCAGTCCGCCGACGGGCACAGCCTGTCGCGGCCCAGCTGGTCGCTGGACGACGTCGTCTGGGTGGTGGTCGACGCCAACAACGTGCTGCGGGCCATTCAGGAGCCGGCATCCGGGCAGCCCGCCCGCATCCCGGTGGATTCCGGCGCGGTCGCGAGCCGCTTCCCCGGGCCGATCTCGGACCTGCAGCTGTCCCGGGACGGCACGCGGGCGGCGATGGTGATCGCCGGGCAGGTGATCCTCGTCGGCGTCGAGCAGACGCAGGCCGGGCAGTACGCGCTGACCTATCCGCGGCGGCTGGGGTTCGGGCTGGGCAACACGGTGGTGTCGCTGTATTGGCGGACCGGCGACGACATCGTCGTCACCCGCAACGACGCCGTCCACCCGGTGTCGTACGTCAACCTCGACGGCGTGAACTCCGACGCACCCGAGCACGGCCTGCAGATTCCGCTGACGGCGATCGCGGCCAACCCGTCGACGATCTACGTCGCGGCGCCGCAAGGGGTGCTGCAGTACTCGGCGTCCGCGGCCGAAAGCCAGCCGACCTGGTCGGAGGTGCCGGGCCTGACGACCGGCGGGGCCGCCCCGGTGCTGCCGGGCTGAGCCAAGCGCTCAGGAAATACAACAGCCCGCCTGATTCGTTAACACTCGGACCGACGAAAATCGTCGACCGGATCGTGGAGGCCAAAGCATGTCGTCGAAAGTGTGGTTCATTACCGGGGTTTCGCGGGGCTTCGGCCGGGTGTGGGCGTCGGCCGCGTTGGAGCGGGGTGACAAGGTCGCCGCCACGGCGCGCGATACGTCCGCCCTGGCCGATCTTGTGCAGCGCTTCGGCGACGCGGTGTTGCCGCTCGAGCTGGACGTAACCGACCGGGAGGCGGCCTTCGCACGCGTCGCGGAGGCGCACGCGCACTTCGGCCGGATCGATGTGGTGGTGAACAACGCGGGCTATGGGCAGTTCGGCTTCGCCGAGGAGCTCTCCGAGCGTGAGGTTCGCGACCAGATGGAAACGAATTTCTTTGGCGCCGTGTGGGTTACCCAGGCGGCGCTGCCGCTGCTGCGCGCGCAGGGCAGCGGTCACATCCTTCAGGTGTCGTCGGTCGGCGGACTTTTCAGCGGCCCGAACCTGGGGCTGTACACCGCGTCCAAACACGCTCTGGAGGCGTTCAGTGAGGCGCTGGCCTTCGAGGTCGAGCCCTTCGGAGTCAAAGTGACGCTGATCGAGCCCGGATTCTTTGCCACCGACTGGGCCGGGCCGTCGGCCAAGCTCGCCACCCGGCTACCGGCGTACGACAAGCGCCATCAGGACGCGGACGAGTATGCCGCGAGCATCCTCGGCGAACCGGCCGACCCGGACAGCACGACCGCCGCGCTGCTCTCGGTCGTTGACGCGGAAAAGCCACCACTGAGAGCCATTTTCGGATCTTGGATGCTGCCGATCGTGGAGGACGTTTACCAGGAGCGGCTAGCCGGCTGGAAGGACTGGGACGGCGCCGATCGGGCGATCTCGCGCAGCGCCTGACTGTCGGTGTAGACCGCCACACTGGCCGTGTGCTCGATCTGGTTCTGCCGCTGCAGTGCGGCGGCTGTGGCGCCCCGGCGACCCGCTGGTGTGACGCCTGTGCCGGCGAGCTGATCGTCGCTCCGGACGAGCCGCACCTGATCAGTCCGCGCGTCGACCCGCAGGTGCCGGTGTTCGCGCTCGGCCGCTACGCCGGCGCCCGCCGCCGGGCGATCCTGGGGGTCAAGGAGCACGGCCGCGGCGACCTTGTCGCGCCGCTGGCGTGCGCGCTGGCCACCGGCGTGCACCGACTGCTGGTCTGGGGCATGGTCGACGCCCCGCTGACGATCGTGCCCGCGCCCACGCGGCGGCTGGCCGCGCGGCGGCGCGGCGGCGACCCGGTGACCCGCATCGCGACGGCGGCGGTCGCCGGCCACCCGGAGATCGGCGTGGTCCCGGCGCTGCGGATGCGGGCGCTGGCCCGCGACTCGGTCGGGCTGGGCACCGCGGCGCGCGAGCGCAACCTCGCCGGCCGGGTGGTGCTGCGCGGTCGGCCGCCGCGCACCGACGTCCTCGTCGTCGACGACATCGTCACCACCGGGGCGACGGCCCGCGAGTCGGCGCGGGTGCTGACCGCGGCCGGCCTGCGGGTGACGGCGGTGCTGGCGCTCGCGGCCGCCTGAGGCCGTCGAATCCGTTTCAAACCAATGAAATCGCCAAGAGGATGTGAAGAACTCGCAACGGGTCCGTCAAATCGGTGGCACGGCGAGGCGAACACGAGCTAACGTCGAAAACAACCTTCAACGTCTCCAGTCGCAATCACAGTAGAGACGCCCTACGCGGAGGGGGTGAGCATTCGACACCTTGCACCGGCGGGCTGCCTGCGGCGGTGACCACTCTTTGAGATCCGCTCTCCAACCCCGTCGTTGCGCTTCGTAGAAAGCCGACACGCAGGTCGCGTGCGACGTGAAAAGAGAAATGAGTTGTCACGTATGTCAAGGCTCACCACCATGGATTCCGGCGTGATTTTGGACGAACCGCCGGTCGAAATCGACGCGCAGGAACCGACCGTCAACGCCGAGGTGGTCTTCAAAGGCCGCAACGTTGAGATCCCCGACCACTTCCGCGTCTATGTCTCGCAGAAACTCGCACGCGCGGAGCGATTCGACAAAACCATCTACCTGTTCGACGTCGAGCTCAAGCACGAACGCAACCGCCGCCAACGTAAGTCCTGTCAGCGCGTGGAGATCACCGCGCGGGGCCGTGGGCCGGTTGTCCGGGGTGAGGCGTGCGCCGACAGCTTTTATGCCGCGCTCGAGTCCGCCGTGGTCCGGCTGGAGAGCCGGCTGCGCCGCGGCAAGGACCGCCGCAAGGTGCACTACGGCGAGAAGACCCCGGTCTCCCTGTCCGAGGCGACCGCGGTGTCACCGCCGCCGGTGCAGCCGCTCACCAACGGCGGCTCGGTGGACCAGCACGAACACGACGGCGCCACGCCGGAGTCGGACGGCTTCGACCACGAGCCGGGGCAGGTGGTGCGCACCAAGGAGCACCAGGCCACGCCGATGTCGGTGGACGACGCGCTCTACGAGATGGAGCTGGTGGGGCACGACTTCTTCTTGTTCTACGACAAGCACACCGAGCGACCGTCCGTGGTCTACCGACGGCACGCCTACGATTACGGGCTGATCAGGCTGTCCTGAGGAGCAACCGCCCTCGCGGGGCTGTCACCTACGATGGGAGTCGCTTAACAAAGAAGACTCCTACCTACAGGGGACATTGCTGTGCTGTCGAAGTTGCTGCGCCTTGGTGAAGGTCGCATGGTCAAGCGCCTGCGAAAGGTCGCCGACTATGTCAACACGTTGTCCGACGACGTGGAGAAGCTCACCGATGCCGAGCTGAGGGCCAAGACCGACGAGTTCAAGAAGCGCCTGGAAGAGGGCGAGGAACTCGACGACCTGCTGCCCGAGGCGTTCGCCGTGGCCCGCGAGGCCGCCTGGCGGGTGCTCGACCAGCGGCCCTTCGACGTGCAGGTGATGGGCGCCGCGGCACTGCACCTGGGCAACGTCGCCGAGATGAAGACCGGTGAGGGCAAGACGCTGACCTGTGTGCTGCCGGCCTATCTCAACGCGCTGGGCGGCAAGGGCGTGCACGTCGTCACCGTCAACGACTACCTGGCCAAGCGCGACAGCGAGTGGATGGGCCGGGTGCACCGCTTCCTCGGCCTGGAGGTCGGCGTCATCCTCGCGCAGATGACGCCCGAGCAGCGCCGCGTCGCCTACAACGCCGACGTCACCTACGGCACCAACAACGAGTTCGGCTTCGACTACCTGCGCGACAACATGGCGCACTCGGTCGACGACATGGTGCAGCGCGGCCACAACTTCGCGGTCGTCGACGAGGTCGACTCCATCCTGATCGACGAGGCCCGCACCCCGCTGATCATCTCCGGGCCCGCCGACGCCGCCTCGAACTGGTACACCGAGTTCGCGCGCATCGCGCCGCTGATGGAAAAGGACACCCACTACGAGGTCGACCTGCGCAAGCGCACCGTCGGTGTGCACGAGAAGGGCGTGGAGTTCGTCGAGGACCAGCTCGGCATCGACAACCTCTACGAGGCCGCGAACTCGCCGCTGGTCAGCTACCTCAACAACGCGCTGAAGGCCAAGGAGCTGTTCAACCGCGACAAGGACTACATCGTCCGCGACGGCGAGGTGCTGATCGTCGACGAGTTCACCGGCCGCGTGCTGATCGGCCGCCGCTACAACGAGGGCATGCACCAGGCCATCGAGGCCAAAGAGCACGTCGAGATCAAGGCCGAGAACCAGACGCTGGCCACGATCACGCTGCAGAACTACTTCCGGCTCTACGACAAGCTCTCCGGCATGACCGGTACCGCCCAGACCGAGGCGGCCGAGCTGCACGAGATCTACAAACTCGGCGTGGTCAGCATCCCGACCAACAGGGAAATGATCCGCGGCGACCAGTCCGACCTGATCTACAAGACCGAGGAAGCCAAGTACATCGCGGTCGTCGACGACGTCTCGGAGCGCTACGAGAAGGGCCAGCCGGTCCTGATCGGTACCACTAGCGTCGAGCGCTCGGAGTACCTGTCACGGCAGTTCCAGAAGCGCCGCATCCCGCACAACGTGCTCAACGCGAAGTATCACGAGCAGGAGGCCGGCATCATCGCGGTGGCCGGCCGCCGCGGCGGCATCACCGTGGCCACCAACATGGCCGGCCGCGGTACCGACATCGTGCTGGGCGGCAACGTCGACTTCCTGGCCGACCAGCGGCTGCGCGAGCGTGGCCTGGACCCGGTGGAGACGCCCGAGGAGTACGACGCGGCGTGGCACGTGGAGCTGCCGAAGGTCAAGGCGGAGGCCAGCGAGGAGGCCGCCGAGGTGATCGAGGCGGGCGGCCTGTACGTGCTGGGCACCGAGCGTCACGAGTCGCGCCGCATCGACAACCAGCTTCGCGGCCGCTCCGGCCGGCAGGGTGACCCGGGGGAGTCGCGCTTCTACCTGTCGCTGGGTGACGAGCTCATGCGGCGCTTCAACGGCGCCGCGTTGGAGTCGCTGCTGACCCGGCTGAACCTGCCCGACGACGTGCCGATCGAGGCGAAGATGGTCACCCGGGCGATCAAGAGCGCCCAGACCCAGGTCGAGCAGCAGAACTTCGAGGTCCGCAAGAACGTCCTCAAGTACGACGAGGTGATGAACCAGCAGCGCAAGGTGATCTACGCCGAGCGCCGCCGCATCCTCGAGGGCGAGGACCTGCAGAAGCAGGCCACCGACATGCTGAAGGACGTCATCACCGCCTACGTCGACGGCGCCACCACCGAGGGTTACGCCGAGGACTGGGACCTCGAGGCCTTGTGGTCGGCGCTGAAGACCCTGTACCCGGTCGGCATCGACCACGCGACGCTGACCCGGCAGGACGAGGACTCCGAGCGCGACGAGCTCACCCGCGAAGAGCTGCTCGACGCGCTGGTCGAAGACGCCGAAAAGGCTTATGCCACAAGGGAAGCCCAACTCGAGGAGATGGCAGGCGAAGGCGCGATGCGCCAGCTGGAGCGCAACGTGTTGCTCAACGTCATCGACCGCAAGTGGCGTGAGCACCTCTACGAGATGGACTACCTCAAGGAGGGCATCGGGCTGCGCGCGATGGCGCAGCGCGACCCGCTGGTGGAGTACCAGCGCGAGGGCTACGACATGTTCATGGCCATGCTCGACGGCCTGAAGGAGGAGTCGGTCGGCTTCCTGTTCAACGTCTCCGTCGAGGCCGTGCCCGCCCCGCAGGTGGCCGCGGTCGAGGCGCCGGAAGGGTTGGCGGAGTTCGCAACTGCCGCCGCCGCTGGCGCCCAGCAGGACGCCCCGGCGCGCGAAGAAGCTGCTCCAAAGACTCTGCGCGCCAAGGGCATCGATGACAGCGCGCCGGCCCTGACGTATTCCGGTCCGGCAGAAGACGGTTCGGCCGAGGTGCAGCGCAATGGCGGTGGCGCGCAGAAGGCCGCCGCCGGGGCGCCCGCGGGCGGCAGCCGGCGCGAGCGGCGTGCCGCCGCTCGCCAGCAGGGCCGCGGCGCCAAGCCGCCGAAATCGGTGAAGAAGCGCTAACCCTCGAGCAGCGTCGCGAGCCGGTCCAGCGTGGCGGCCATGCCCTTTTCGGTCTGCTGGGGCAGCGAACCTCTGATGACCATCGACCTGTTCTTCTCCTGGGACACGTCCCAGGTCTCGCGGACCAGCGTCCCGCCATCGGTCGGGTTCAGCTCGTAGCGCCAGATGCGGCCGCCGACCAGGCCGCCCAGGCCGTAGGTCTGCCACGCGATGCGGCGGTCCGGCTCGTATTCGATGACGGTGTTGGTGGTGCGGTAGGGCAGGAACAGCGTCTCCTTGCGGCCGCGCATCGCCATCCCGAATTTCGATCCCATCGATAGCGGAACCGATTGCTGCACAGCGTGATTAACGGACTCCGAGCCGTCGAAAGCGGCGTGCTTGCCGGCGTCGGCCAGCAACGCGAAAATCCGGTTCGGGGGCGCTGCGATCTTGCGCTCGACGCTAACTGTGTTCCCGTCCATCCGGCCACCCTAGCGCTATGAGGTTGGCCTGTAGAGCTTCACTCCGCGCCGATTTTCGTCAAGGATTGACGGTATGGATGTCAAGGAGGTGTTGCTGCCGGGCGTCGGGCTGCGCTACGAGTTCACCAGCCACAAGGGGGAGCGGATCGGCATCATCGCGCGCCGCGGCGGCGACTTCGACGTCGTCCTGTACGGCGCCGACGACCCTGACCAGGCCCGGCCCGTCTTCCGCCTCACCGACGAAGAGGCCGACACGGTCGCCCAGATCCTGGGCGCGCCGCGGATCGCCGAGCGGTTCACCGAGCTGACCCGCGAGGTGCCGGGACTCGAGGCGGGCCAGGTCGTCATCGTGGCCGGTAGCCCGTTCGTCGACCGGCCGCTAGGCGACACGCAGGCCCGCACCCGCACCGGCGCCTCGATCGTCGCGATCGTGCGCGACGAGGACGTGCTCGCCTCGCCGGGCCCGGCCGAGACCCTGCGCGCCGGCGACGTGCTCATCGTCATCGGCACCGACGAAGGCATCGCCGCGGTTCGGCAGATCATCGACAAGGGCTGAACCAATGCAAGTTTCGGGGGCGCTGCTGTTTCAGCTCGGCGCCCTCCTGGCCGGGCTGGCCGTGCTGGGCACTGTCGCGCGCCGCTACGCGCTGTCCCCGATACCGGTGTACCTGCTGGCCGGCCTGTCGCTGGGCAAGGGCGGCATCTGGCCGGTGGCGGCCGCCGGCGAGTTCATCATGACCGGGGCGCCCATCGGCATCGTCCTGCTGCTGCTGACCCTGGGACTGGAGTTCTCCGCGACCGAGTTCTCCGCCAGCCTGCGCCACCACCTGCCGTCGGCCGGCGTCGACGTCGTCCTCAACGCGACGCCCGGCGCGATCGCGGGGTGGCTGCTGGGGTTCGACGGCGTGGCCATCCTCGCCCTGGCCGGCGTCACCTACATCTCCTCGTCGGGCGTCATCGCCCGGCTGCTCGAGGACCTGCGCCGCCTCGGTAACCGCGAGACCCCGGCCGTGCTGTCGGTGCTGGTGCTGGAGGACTTCGCGATGGCGGCCTACCTGCCGCTGTTCGCGGTGCTGGCCGCAGGCGGCAGCTGGCCGGAGGCCATCGGGGGCGCGGTCGTCGCGATCGGCGCGCTGCTGGCCGCGTTCGCGGCGTCGTATCACTGGGGCCATCACGTCGGCCGGCTGGTCGCCCACCCCGACTCCGAGCAGCTGCTGCTGCGGGTCCTCGGCGGCACCCTGCTGGTGGCGGCGCTGGCCGAGTCGCTGCACGCGTCGGCGGCGGTCGGCGCGTTCCTGGTGGGCCTGACGCTGACCGGCGAGACCGCGGACCGGGCCCGCCAGGTGCTGGGGCCGCTGCGCGACCTGTTCGCCGCGGTGTTCTTCGTGGCGATCGGCCTGCAGGTCGACCCGCACGAGCTGATCCCGATGCTGCCGGTCGCGCTGGCCCTGGCCGCGGTCACCGCCGCGACCAAGGTGGCCACCGGGGTGTTCGCCGCCCGGCGCGACGGGGTGGCGCGGCGCGGGCAGCTGCGCGCGGGGGCGGCGTTGATCGCCCGCGGCGAGTTCTCCCTGATCATCATCGGCCTGGTGGGCGCGTCGGTGACGACGGTGGCCGCGTTGGCGACCGCGTATGTGTTCGTCATGGCGATCGTGGGTCCGGTGCTGGCGCGTTTCGCCGGCGGCGTCGGGCCCGCGCTGTAGCCGCCGTCAACCGATGTGCAGGGCCACGACCTGCCAGCGGGTGCCGCCGCCGGTCGGCAGCTTCTCCACCCGGCAGGCGATCGCGTGCATCCGGTCCGCGCGGCTGTAGCAGCCGAACACCTCGGCGGCCGTCTCGTGGTCCGGCGGCCCGACGGGCTGCAGTCGAACCCGGCGCAGCATCGCGGCGCCCTGCTGCCCGGCGGCGGCCCGGCTCACCGCGAGCATCGGGTCGATGAGGCCGGCCACCAACAGCGGCCGCAGCTGGGCCGGCGGGCGGCGCCGATCGATGACCTCGAGCACCCGGCGCAGCGCGGCGTCGGCGAACACCGCCGCTTGGCGCATCGGCGCGGACGGGGTCGGCGAGGCCGGCGGCGGCGGGTGGCTGACCCGACGCGAGCTGTAGGGTCGCCGCGGCGTTCGGCACAGGGGAGCTGCCCGCGGCACCTCCCGTGGCACGTCCCTTTGTGGAGGCTCGTACTCGACGACGGGCTCGACCGCGAACGCGGCGCGGTCGGGCGGGCTCGTGGCGGGGCTGACGGTCAACGCGCGCACTCTCCATCTCATCGCTGGGACCAGCCTGCTGGAGAGTGGCAGACGATCGATTCTGAATTGACCGTCCGCGTTGCGCAATTCGCTTCGGCACGCACCCGCGCCGTGCTGTGTCGTGGCCGGACGATTACGGTGGTGGCCAATAGCGGTGGTCGGGACGAATCGACGAGGAGGCCAGGTCCGCAATGGTGACCCGGTTGTCCACATCAGACGCGTCCTTTTATCGGCTGGAGAACAGTGCCACCCCGATGTACGTCGGCTCGCTGTCGATCCTGCGCAAGCCGCGCGCCGGGCTGAGCTACGAGACGCTGCTCGCCACCGTCGAGAAGCGGCTGGCCCAGATACCGCGTTACCGCCAGAAGGTCCGCGAAATTGGCGTGGGTATCGCCCGGCCGGTTTGGATGGACGACGGCGACTTCGACATCACGTATCACGTGCGGCGATCGGCGTTGCCGTCCCCGGGCAGCGACGATCAGCTGCACGAGCTGATCGCCCGGCTGGCCGCCCGGCCGCTGGACAAGACGCGGCCGCTGTGGGAGATGTACCTGGTCGAAGGGCTGGCCAAGAACCGCGTCGCCCTCTACACCAAATCGCACCAGGCGCTGATCAACGGCATGACCGCGCTGGAGATCGGCCACGTCATCGCGGACCGGACGCGGAATCCACCGCCGTTCCCCGAGGACATCTGGGTGCCGGAACGCGACCCCGGCCATACCCGGCTGCTGCTGGGCGCGCTCACCGACTGGATGGTCGGGCCGGGAACGCAGCTGCAGGCGGTCGGGTCCGCGCTGGCCGGGGTGGCGACCAACTATGGGGAACTGCTCGACGTCGGGCGCCGCGCCGTCAACATCGCGCGCACCGTGGCCCGCGGCACCGCCCCCAGCAGCCCGCTGAACGCCAGAGTCTCGCGGCACCGCCGATTCACCGTCGCCAGCGGCAGCCTCGAGGACTACCGAGCGGTGCGGGCGCGCTACGAGTGCGACATCAACGACGTGGTGCTGGCGGTGGTGGCCGGTGCGCTGGGTAACTGGCTGATGTCGCGTGGCGTCGGGGTGTCAGCGACCGAGACGGTGCGGGCGATGGCGCCGCTGTCGGTCTACGCCGAGGGCCAACACGATTCGACCGGTCCGGGCCAGACCATCAGCCAGGTCACGCCGTTTCTGGTCGATCTGCCGGTGGGGGAGGCCAACCCGGTGGTCCGGCTGTCGCAGATCGCCCACACCACCGAGTCGATCCCGGCGGCCGCGCGGTTGGTCGACGCCAGGACGATCGTCACGCTGTCGGGTTTCGCGCCACCTACCTTGCACGCCATGGGTATCCGGGTGGCGACCAGCTTCTCCGCGCGCCTGTTCAACCTCTTGATCACCAACGCGCCGGGCGCCCAATCGCAGATGTATGTCGCGGGCACCAAACTGCTCGAGACCTACGCCGTGCCGCCGCTGTTGCACAACCAGGCGTTGGCCATCAGCGTCACCTCCTACAACGGCATGCTGTATTTCGGGATCAACGCCGACCGCGACGCGATGAGCGATGTCGATCTGCTGCCCGCGCTGCTGCGTCAATCGCTCGAGGAACTGCTGGAAGCTTCCCGGTAGTTCTGTGGGGTGAAAATCGCTGCGTGGGGATACCATTCGTTGCTGTGAGTACCGCCACCAACGATGACGCGTCGACGAAGGCGAAGAAGAAGAAATCCGCGGCGTCCGAAAGGCCGAAGATCTCCGACGCCGTCTACGAAGCCGAATTGTTCCGCCTGCAAACGGAATTCGTGAAACTGCAGGAGTGGGTACGGCAGTCGGGGGCGCGGGTCGTCGTCGTCTTCGAGGGCCGCGACGCCGCGGGCAAGGGCGGCGCCATCAGCCGGATCACCGAATACCTGAGCCCGCGGGTCGCCCACATCGCGGCGTTGCCGGCGCCCACCGACCGCGAACGCGGCCAATGGTACTACCAGCGCTACATCGCGCACCTGCCCGCCAAGGGCGAGATCGTGCTGTTCGATCGGTCCTGGTACAACCGCGCCGGCGTCGAGAAGGTGATGGGATTCTGCACGCCCGCCGAGCATGCGCTGTTCCTGCGGCAGACGCCGATCTTCGAGCAGATGCTGATCGACGACGGGATCCTGCTGCGCAAGTACTGGTTCTCGGTGTCCGAGGACGAGCAGCTGCGCCGGTTCAAGGCGCGGCTGAATGATCCTGTGCGGCAATGGAAGCTGAGCCCGATGGACATGGAATCGATATACCGGTGGGAGGATTACTCGCGCGCCAAGGACGAGATGATGGTGCACACAGACACCCCGGTCAGCCCGTGGTTCGTCGTGGAATCCGAAATCAAGAAGCACGCGCGGCTGAACATGATGCACCACCTGCTGTCCACCATCGAGTACCTGGAAGTAGAAATTCCCAAAGTCGAGCTGCCGCAACGCCCGGTGGTGTCCGGCAATTACCAGCGCCCGCCGCGTGAGCTGTCGCGCTACGTCGACGACTACGCCGCCACCCTGATCGGATCATGACCCAGGTCTACATCCCCGCGACGTTGCCGATGCTGGAGCAGCTCGTCACCGATGGATCGCTGCTTGCGGTCAACGGCACCGCGTTCGCGGTGACGCCGACGCTGCGCGAGGCCTACTCCGAGGGCGACGACGAGGAGCTCGCCGACGTGGCGCTGCGGGAGGCGTCGCTGGCCTCGCTGCGGCTGCTGGCGGCGGACGCCGACGAGAGCCCGCCGCCCCGCCGGGCGGTGTTGTCCGCCGACGTGGCCGACGTGACCGTGCGGCCCGATCTCGACGACGCCGTTGTCCGGCTCGCCGGGCGGGTGACGCTCGACCAGGTGATCGCCGCCTACGTCGACACCTCCGACGCCGAACCGGCGGTGACGAGGGCGATCGAGGCGATCGACGCCGCTGACCTGGGCGACGAGGATGCCGACCTGATCGTCGGCGACGCGCTGGACCACGACCTGGCCTGGTACGCCAACCAGGAGCTGCCCTTCCTGCTCGACCTGCTGTGAGCTGGGCCTGAGTTCGATCACGGTGCGGAAAATGTGACGCAATCTTGGCGGTTGGGCCTAGATACGGAGCAGTAACCTACGGTACCGTAGGTTGTGTTATGGGTAGAACATACGCATCGATCACGGCCAACCTCGCCGACACCAAGCGCCCCACCGTGGTGGGCGCTGAGCGGCATCCCGGCTGGCACGCTCTGCGCAAGATCGTCACGCGCATTACGACGCCGCTGCTGCCCGACGACTACCTCCATCTGGCCAATCCGTTGTGGTCCGCGCGGGAGTTGCGCGGCCGCGTCGTGCGGGTCCGCCGCGAGACCGAAGACTCCGCGACCCTGGTGATCAAGCCGGGCTGGGGCTTCAGCTTCGACTACGAGCCGGGCCAGTACATCGGCATCGGGTTGCTCGTCGACGGGCGCTGGCGCTGGCGGTCGTACTCGCTGACGTCGAGCCCGGTCGCCCGCTCGGGGTCGGGCCCGGAGCGCACGGTGACCATCAGCGTGAAGGCGATGCCGGAAGGCTTCTTGTCGACCCACCTGGTCGACGGCGTCGAGCCGGGCACGATCGTGCGCCTGGCCGCGCCGCAGGGCAACTTCGTGCTGCCCGATCCGGCGCCGTCGTCGATCCTGTTCCTCACCGCGGGCTCGGGGATCACGCCAGTGATGTCGATGCTGCGAACCCTGGTGCGCCGCAAGCAAATTGGTGACGTCGTGCATCTGCACTCGGCGCCTACGGAATCGCACGTGATGTTCGGCGCCGAATTGGCCAAGCTGGCCGCGGTGCACGACGGCTATCGGCTGCAGGTGCGTCAGACCCGCACGCACGGTCGGCTCGACCTGGCCCGGCTCGACGAGCAGGTGCCGGACTGGCGCGACCGTCAGACCTGGGCCTGCGGGCCGGAAAGCATGCTCGCCCAGGCGGAGCAGGTTTGGGCGGCGGCGGGAATCGGCAATCGGCTGCACCTGGAGCGGTTCGCGGTGGCCAAGGCCGCACCCGCCGGGGAGGGCGGCACGGTCACGTTCGGCCGCAGCGGGCGTACGGTCAGCGCCGATGCCGCGACGTCGCTGATGGACGCCGGTGAAAGCGCCGGCGTGCAGATGCCCTTCGGCTGCCGCATGGGCATCTGCCAGTCATGTGTGCTACCGCTGCTAGACGGCCACGTCCGCGACCTGCGGACCGGCCAGGAGCGCGAACCCGGCTCGCGGGTGCAGACCTGTGTGACGGCCGCGTCGGGCGATTGCACTCTCGACATCTAAAGGCTACTCACAGGTAACCTACGGGTTCGTAGGTTACGATAGCGTAGGTACGAGACCACCGGACGAACGATCAAGGGAGGACGACGATGGCAGTCACAGACGTCGACGTATTCACCCATCTGACCGACGCCGACATCGAGAGCCTGGGGATTGAGCTGGATGCCATCCGCCAGGACATTGAAGACTCGCGCGGCGAGCGCGACGCCCGCTACATCCGCCGCACCATCGCGGGGCAGCGTGCCCTCGAGGTGGCCGGCCGGCTGCTGCTCGCCGCGAGTTCGCGGCGCTCGGCCTGGTGGGCCGGGACCGTGACGTTGGGCGTGGCCAAGATCATCGAGAACATGGAGATCGGCCACAACGTCATGCACGGCCAGTGGGATTGGATGAACGACCCGGAGATTCACTCCTCGACGTGGGAGTGGGACATGGCCGGGTCGTCCAAGCACTGGCGGTACACGCACAACTTCGTGCACCACAAGTACACGAACATCCTCGGGATGGACGACGACGTCGGCTACGGCATGCTGCGCGTCACCCGCGACCAGCGCTGGAGCAAGTACAACCTCCTCAATCTGGTGTGGAACACCTTGCTGGGCATCGGCTTTGAATGGGGTGTCGGCCTGCAGCACGTGGAGATCGGCAAGATCGTCAAGAAGCGGATGGACCAGGACGATGCCCGGCAGCGGACCGAAGAGTTCTTTGCCAAGGCCGGTCGCCAGATACTCAAGGACTACGTCGCGTTCCCCGCGCTGACCTCGCTGTCGCCGGGTGCGACCTACCGGTCGGCCCTGACGGCCAACGCGACGGCCAACGTGATCCGCAACATCTGGGCCAACGCCGTGATCTTCTGCGGCCACTTCCCCGACGGCGCAGAGAAATTCACCAAGACGGACATGATCGGCGAGACCAAGGGGCAGTGGTACCTGCGTCAGATGCTGGGCAGTGCCAACTTCGAAGGCGGACCCACACTGCGGTTCATGAGCGGCAACCTGTGCCACCAGATCGAGCACCACCTGTACCCGGACCTGCCGAGCAACCGGCTGCACGAAATCTCCGTGCGGGTGCGCGAGGTGTGCGACAAGTACGACTTGCCTTACACCACAGGCTCTTTCCTGATGCAGTACGGCAAGACGTGGCGCACCATCGCCAAACTGTCGCTGCCGAACAAGTACCTGCGTGACGACGCCGACAACGCGCCCGAGACGCGTAGCGAGCGGATGTTCGCCGAGCTGGGCCCGGAATTCGCGGGAACCGATCCGGCGACGGGACACAGGCGCGGCCTCAAGACGGCCATCGCCACCGTGCGGGGCTGGCGGCGCCGCAAGCAGGCCGCCGCGCAACGTCGCGACGACCTGGCGGCCTAGAACTTCGCGACGGCCCCGGCATCGATCGGCAGCGCCGCGCCAGTGATGTACTGCGACTCGTCGGATGCGAGGAACAGCACGGCGTTGCTGACCGCGCTCGCCTCGATGATCGGCACCGGCATCAGGTGGAACTGACCGATCACCGCGGCCGTGTCGTCGATGGTGGGCTCAGGCAGGTCGGGTCGCAGCGTGCGGTGGAACGGCTCGTTGTCGATCATCGGCGTCCGGACGTTGCCCGGGTGGATCGAATTGACCCGAATCCATTGATGCGCAAGCTCGTTCGCCATTGAGTTCATCAGGCCGACGACGCCGTGCTTCGCCGAGGCGTAGTGCGCCATGTACCCGCCGCCGCGCAGCCCCAACATGGAGCTCACCAGGATGATGGACCCGCCGCGGCCGTCGGACATGTGCGGCACCGCCACCTTGATGGTGTGCCAGACGCCGGTGAGATTGATGTCGAGCATCGTCTGCCACGCGGCCTCTTCGAGCAGCGCGCCGGGCGCGGGACTGCCGCTGATGCCGGCGTTGGCGATCACGATGTCGGGCCGGCCCAGCTCGTCGACCCCCCGCTGCAACGCTTCGCGCAGGCCCGCGACGTCCCGGACGTCGGCCTTGGCGGCCACGATGCGCCGGCCCGACTTCTCGACCAGCGCCGCGGTTTCGTCGAGGTCGGCCTCCGTGGCCCCCGGGTAGATGACCCCCTCGACGTCGGCACACAGATCGACCGCGATGATGTCGGCGCCTTCCTCGGCCAGGCGGACGGCGTGTTCGCGACCCTGGCCGCGCGCGGCACCCGTGATGAATGCGACCTTGCCGGCCACCCTGCCAACGGCTTTCGTCATCGTGACCTCTCCAGCGCTCGATTGGTGTCCCCGAGACGATAGCGCGGGGCCGACGACGCTGGTCGTACAGGCGCTGTTACAGCAGGGCAAAGAACATCGTCGCCGTACCGGCGGCGGTGCACGCCTGATACAGCGGTTCCACGCGGGCGTACTGGCGCCGCGCCACCCAACGGCACGACCAATACAGCGCCACGACGGCGAATCCAAGGGTGGCGGTCCAGTTCACCATCGCGATCCAGCCGATTCCGGCTGTCGCGTGGCCCATCTCGTGTCCCGGCATCCGCATGCCGGGCATCTCCATGGCCATCGAATCCGGGGCCGCGTGGCCGCCGCCGCGCGGCAGGAGGTCGCTCATCACCGCGTACATCCACACCATCGCCGCCGTCATCGCGGCGTAGTAGGAATTGATCAGGCGCTCGCCGGTGGTCGTGGAGGCCCGGCTGGCCGCCCACACAAAGCCGACGCCCGCCACCCCGAAGAAGATCATCGGTACGACGGCCGAAAGCTCCATTCCTATGCGCCACGCCATCAGGATCATCGCCGCGGCCATCGTCAGGTGCAGCACGTGACCGAGCGGGCTAGCCGATCGGTTACGTTGCACGACAAGGACATACGCGTAGGCCGCGATCCCGGCGCCGAACAGCGCCGTCACAACCCACCGCAGCGTGGGGTCGCTGAGCATGCGGCGAACCATACCCCGGTGGGGTACCGCGGTCAAGCAGCGCGGCCGCCCGGCGCGTCGCGATCGAAATCCTGGCGCCACGCGCGGGAACTCAGCAGCCGCAACCCGTTGAGGGCGACGATGATGGTGGATCCCTCGTGCCCGGCGACGCCGAGGGGGAGCGGCAGGGTGCCGAGCAGGTCCCACAGGACGAGCCCGGTGATGAAAGTCGCGGCGATGACGAGGTTGGCGACCACCACGCGGCGCGCGCGATACGCCAGCGTGAGCAGCGCCGGGATGGTGGCGAGCTCGTCCTGGACGGTGACGGCGTCGGCCGTTTCCAGTGTCAGGTCGGCGCCCCTGCGCCCCATGGCAATTGACGAGTGCGCGGCGGCCATCGCCGGTGCGTCGTTGATCCCGTCGCCGACGAACAGCACGCGCTGGCCATCGCCTTGCAGTTGACGAACGACGGCGACCTTGTCGTCGGGCAGCAGGTCGGCACGGACATCGTCGATCCCCACCTGTGCCGCGTGGTGCTTCGCCGCCAAGAACGCGTCCCCGGTCAGCAGCACCGGCGTATTCGACGTGATCGCCGCGACGGCGCGGACCACGGCGCCGGATCCCTGGCGCACTGTGTCGTCCAGCCCGAGCACACCCACCGTCCGCCCGTCGATGAGCACGACAACGGCGGTGGCGCCGCCGTTTTCGAGCTCGGTCGCCGCCGCCAGCGGGTCGCCCCCAAATGCCCGCGGGCTGAGTACCTCGACCGTTTGATGCGCGAGGCGGCCGCGCACGCCGCGACCCGGAAGGGCTTGGAAGTCGGTGACATGCGGAAAGTCGAGACCGCGCTGTCGGGCGGCGGCGACGACCGCGCGGCCCAGCGGATGTTCGCTGAATTGCTCGGCACTTGCCGCCATCCGCAGCACGTCGTCGTCCGCGTACCGCCGATCGACCGCGACGACGCCCGTCAGCCGCGGCGAACCGGTGGTCAGCGTGCCGGTCTTGTCGAAGGTGACTTGTGTTGTGTCCGCGAGATGTTCGATGGCGATCGCCGACTTGACGAGAACGCCGTGGCGCCCGGCGTTCGCGATCGCCGAGAGCAGTGGGGGCATCGTCGCCAGGACCACGGCGCAGGGCGACGCCACGATCATGAACGTCATCGCCCTCAGCAGTGTGGGCCGCAGATCGGCCCCCAGGATCAGCGGAAGGCAGAAGAGGGCGACGGTGGCCACGACCACGCCGACCGAATAGCGTTGCTCGACCTTCTCGATGAACAGCTGCGTCCTGGCCTTGGTGGCCGACGCCTCGGCGACCAGGGCGACAATGCGTGCGACGACCGTGTCCGCCGGATCTTTCGTGACGCGAATGCGAAGCGCCCCAGCGCCGTTGAGCGTTCCGGCGAACACCTCGTCCTCGCTGGACTTGTCGACCGGCATGGGCTCCCCGGTCACCGACGATTGATCGACGTCCGAGGCGCCGTCGACAACGGTTCCGTCGGCCGAGACGCGCTCACCGGGCCGCACGCTGACGAGGTCCCCGATGCGCAGCTCCGCGGCGTTGACCACCTCTTCGATTCCATTGCCGTCGACGCGGACAGCGCGATCGGGTGCGAGGTCGAGCAGCCCCTGCACCGAGTCCTCGGTGCGTTTGGTTGCCGCGTCTTCCAGTGCGCCGGACGTGGCGAAGATGACAATCAACAGGGCCCCGTCGAAGACCTGACCGATGCCCGCCGCGCCGATGGCGGCCACCACCATCAACAGATCGACGTCCAGCGTTCGTGAACGCAGCGCCTGCAGGCCTTCGAGCGCCGGCGACCAGCCGCCGGTGGCGTAGCACGCCAGGTAGCACGTCCACGACAGCCACGGTGGTGCATGGCAGATCTGGGCGGTCAGTCCCGCCAGGAAGAGGACCAGCGCGGCGGTCGCCCACCGTACGGACGGCACCGACCACAGGCCCAAGACGCTCGACGGCACTGGGCTCGCGGCGGTCGCGCGGGTCGGCGGCGCAGTGGCGGTGGTCAATCGAGGCCCCTCATATTCGGTCGACAACACGGCTTCTACATGTATACATGTAAAGCTCTACATATGTCATATCAGTTGCTGCGTCGTGCTTCAATTGAGGGCATGGGGCACGGAGTTGACGGCAGGGTCACGCCGCCGGCGACGCTGGACCACGCGTCGGCGGGCAAGATCGCCGAGACGCTGCAGGCGCTGGCTTCGCCGAACCGGCTGATGATCCTGACCCGGCTACGCCAATCCCCGTGTTCGGTCGGCGAGCTGTCGACGGCCGTCGGGATGGAACAGCCGGCGGTCTCCCACCAGTTGCGGCTGCTGCGGGCGCTCGGCCTTGTTGCGGGTGACCGCAACGGCCGCAACATCGTGTACCGGCTGTACGACAATCACGTCGCCCAACTGCTCGACGAGGCCGTCTATCACATCGAACACCTGCGCCTCGGCGCCACCGATACGACGGCTTAGGTACTAACTACCGCAGCACTCACAGTCGCCGCTCGCGCAGCAATCGGCGCCGGCGGTGCTGGCGGTCGGCGCGCAGCACGCATCGCCGCGCCAGGCCTGAACGCCTTCGCGGGCGGCGATCGCCGCAATCACCAGTGCCGCAACGGGATCCGCCCACGACCAGCCCAGGAGTGAATTGAGCAGCAGCCCAACCAGCAGCACCGCGGACAGGTAGGTGCACAGCAGCGTCTGCTTGGAGTCGGCCACCGCCGAGCGTGAATTGAGCTCGGCACCGGCGCGACGCTGCGTCAGCGACAGCACGGGCATCACGACCAGGCTGGCGGCCGCAAGTGCGATGCCCACCGTGGAATGCTTTGCCTCGCTGAGCCCGAACAGGGAAGCGATCGAGTCCGCGGTGACGTAGGCGGCCAGGCCGAAGAACGAGAACGCGATGAGGCGCAGCGCCAGCGGCTCGCGCGCCTCGGGGTCGCGGCCGGCGAACTGCCACGCCACGACGGCCGCCGACGACACCTCGACCACGGAGTCCAAGCCGAATCCGATCAGCGCCGTGGACGAGGCCCGGGTGCCCGCGGCGAGCGCGATCGCGGCCTCGATGACGTTGTAGGTGATGGTCGCGGCCACCAGCAGCCGGATCCGTCGCGATAGCACGTCGCGCCGCGACATCTGCATACCTAATCCTGACAGCTGGCGGCGTGGGCGCGCACCGACGGCGCGACCCAGTCCTGCAGGAAGCCGCGCAGCTGCGCGCCGGAGCGCGGTGGCCGGCCCGGGTCCACGATCAGCGATTGCAGCGTTCGCAGCATGAACTCGATCAGCTCGTCCAGCTTGTCGCCGGTGAAACCCGCTGCGGCCCAATCGACGCCGAACCTGCCCAGGATCGACCGGCCGAACGAGATCGCCAGATCGGAGGTCACCCCGGCGGTGAACGCGCTGGCCTTGCCCGGCGTGAACACCAGGCTGAGGTACTTGTCGTCGGCGAGCTGCTCGAAGGTGTAGGCGATGCCCTCCACGACCGCCTCGGTCGGATCGGTGAGGGCGCCCAGGTGGACGGCGAGCCGGTCGAGGAAGCCGTCGACCGACGACAGCGCCGACGCCCCCAGCAGCGCCTCGAGGGTCGGGAAATAGCGGTAGATCGTCTGGCGCGTCACGCCGAGGGTGGTGGCGACCTCCGAGACGGTCACGGTTCCGCGCTCGTCGATGGCGTGCCGGGTCACCGAGAGGATGCGGGCGACGGCCTCGTCGTCGTCAGCGGGGATGTCCCCGGACCAACCGTGCCGCCGCATGCGGTGATCGTCGCATAATCGGCGGTTGTGTCTTGACAATACAAAGCATATTGATTGTATGGTCTGGGGTATGTTCACCATCAGCGGCCCCGTGAGCGGAACCGACGAAACATTGACGCAGCGCGGCCTGCGTCACGCGCTGGACGGCACCACCGACTTCGCGGAGCGCGAGCTGCGGGTGCCGCTGCACTACTACCGCGATCCCAAGCTCACCGAGATCGAGGAGTCGCAGATTCTGCGCCGGGTGCCGCTGGCTATCGTGCCGTCGGCGCAGATCGCGGAGAAGAACGACTACGTCGTGCGTTCGGTGCTGGGCGACTCGCTGCTGGTGACCCGCGACCGCGGCGGGGCCAGCCACGTCTTTTTGAACTACTGCCGCCACCGGGGCGCGATGCCCGCGTGTGGGTCCGGCAACGCGTCCCGGTTCGTGTGTCCGTACCACGCGTGGACGTACAAGAACACCGGCGAGCTGTTCATGGTCCCGGGCAAGGCCGGCTTCGATTCGATGAACACCAAGGACTACGGGCTGGTGGAGCTGCCGTCGCAGGAGCGGCACGGCTTCGTCTGGGCGGTGCTGACCGCGGACGCCGACATCGACGTCGACGCGCATCTCGGTGACCTGAATGCCGAACTGGCGCTGTGGGATTACGACTCCTACGGCTACCACACCCAGCGCGAGTTCGACTCGGACGTGTCGTGGAAGGGCGCGCTGGAGGCGTTCGCCGAGGGATACCACTTTCCCTACGTGCACGGCCAGAGCCTCATCGGCCAGAACACGCTCGCCAACACGATGGTCTACGACGAGTTCGGCAAACATCACCGGATCGGTTTCCCGTTCAACTGGATCACCAACGTCGACACCGACCCCGCCGCGTCGCGCGAACCGTCGGCGAACATGGGCGTGATCTACTGGGTGTACCCGAACCTGATCCTGGCCAATAGCCCTGTCGGCGTGGAGATTATCGACATCCTGCCGGCCGGCGAGCCGACCCGCTGCACCGTCCGCCACAGCTGGATGGGCCGCATCCCCGCCACCAACGACGAGATGCGATCGGCCTACGACGCGATATACGAGGGCGTCCACGCGGCGGTGCGCGACGAGGACTTCGTGATGCTGCCGCAGTGCGGTGAGGGTGTCCGCCGCGGCCAGCACGATCATATGATCATCGGGCGCAACGAAATTGCCGTCCAGCACATGATCAAGGTGTTCGCGCAAGAACTCGGCATCTGCCTACCGGAGGTGTAATGACCAAGCCAGAACGTCCGCCGAACCTGGATTCCCCGGTGCTGCCGGTGATCTTCCGCCATGTGGGCAGGGCACAGGTGTGGCTCTATCGCGTCACGAAGGGCAGGGTCGGGGGCAAGTGGCGCATCGGCGCCGGCTTCCGCAAGCCGGTGCCGACGTTGCTGCTGCAACACCGGGGCCGCAAATCGGGCAAGCTGTTCACGATTCCGCTGTTGTACCTGCGCGACGGCGAGAACATCGTCGTGGTGGCGTCGCAGGGCGGGCTGCCCAACCACCCGCAGTGGTACCGCAATCTCGTCGCCAGTCCGGACACCATCGTGCAGATCCGCGGCGAACGCCGAAATGTGCGCGCCGTCGTCGCCAAGGGCGAGGAGCGAAATCGGCTGTGGCCGAAGCTGGTCGACCTATACGCCGACTTCGACACCTACCAGAGCTGGACCGAGCGCGAGATTCCCGTCGTAGTCCTGCAGCCGCGCTAGAATCATCCCGCGTCGCGAGGCAGGAGTCTGACGTGGTGGACGAACCGCAGTTGAAGGTGGATCGCGACGGCAGCGTCGTCGTGCTCACCATGAACAATCCGCGCCGACGGAACGCGTTGACGCCGAGCATGATTGCGTTGATGGCCCAGGCGTGGGACGAGATCGACGCCGACGACGGCATTCGCGTTGCGATCCTGACCGGCGCCGGCGACTCCTACTGCGTGGGCGGCGATCTCGCCGACGGATGGATGACCCGCGGCCCCAAGGAACAAAAGGCTCCCGCGGCAGACGCCAAGCCGGCCGGCACCGTTATCAGCGAGGGGCTGCTGCTCAGCCGGTCGCTGACGAAGCCGTTGATCGCCGCGGTGAACGGCCCGTGTCTGGGCGGCGGTTGTGAGATGTTGCAACAGACCGACATTCGGGTCGCCGAGGAACACGCGGTGTTCGGCCTGCCGGAAGCCAAATGGGGGCTGATCGCCGGCGCCGGCTCGACCGTCCGGCTCAAGCGGCAGATCCCCTACACCAAGGCCATGGAGATGATCCTGACCGGCGACCCGCTGACGGCCGCCGAGGCCTACCACTTCGGCCTGGTGGGTCATGTGGTGCCGACGGGACAGTCGCTGGACAAGGCCCGCGAGATCGCCGCCCGCGTCGCGGCCAACGGCCCCTTGGCAATTCGCAATGCGAAGGCGGCGGTGATCAACAGCGGCTGGATCGACGAGGAGGAAGCGCGGGCGATCGAGCGGCGCTTCGTCGTCGAGGTCGTCCGCTCCGAGGACGCCAAGGAGGGCCTGGCGGCCTTTTCCGCCAAACGCGAACCGCGCTTCACCGGCAGGTAACCTCCGCGGCGCTAGCCGATCGCGGTGCCGAACAGATGCCCGACGCCGTAGGTGAAGGCCAGTCCCGCCGCGCCACCCAGCACGACGCGCAGCACGGCTCGCGCGACGTTGCCGCCGCCGATCCGCGCGCTGAGCGCGCCGGTGAACGCCAGGGCGACGAGCACCGCGACGAAGGTCGCCGGAACGCGCCATGCGGTGGGGGGCAACAGGATAAACGCGAGCGGCAGCAGCGCGCCGACGAAGAACGACGCCGCCGAGGCGGCCGCGGCCTGCCACGGGTTGGCCAGCTCGTCGGGGTTGATGTTGAGCTCGGCGCGGGCGTGGGCGGTCAGCGCGTCGTGTTCGGTCAGCTCCCGCGCCACCTGCGCCGCGGTTTGCGCCGACAGGCCCCGGCTTCGGTAGATGGCGGTGAGCTCGGCCAGTTCGGCGTCGGGGATGTCGTGCAATTCCTCGCATTCGATGGCCAGCTGCGCCTTCTCGCTGTCGCGCTGGCTGGAGACCGAGACGTATTCACCCAGCGCCATCGAGACCGCGCCGCCCACCAGGGCCGCCAGGCCGGCGGTGAAGATCGGGGCGCGTTCGGGGGTGGCCCCGGCCACCCCGACCACGATGCCGGCCACCGACACGATGCCGTCGTTCGCGCCGAGCACCGCGGCGCGCAGGCTGTTCAGCCGGCTGGAGCTGTGGCCGGTGTGCGGCTCGGCGGCATGCGTGTGCCGCACCGGGTGCCCTAGATCGTCGGCCATGCCGCTCAGCGAAGCGCATATTCGCCGGATTCGCTAGCAAGCCAAGCCTCATCAAACCCGCCGGTCAGGGGCATTGGCCATACTGGAGACGTGCAGGTGTTCGTCGGATCGCAGGTGCCGCACTGGGACTTTCCGCGGAACACGGCCAGCGCCGCGCTGATGACCGAATTCGGTTGCGCGAACGGTCTTGCCGCGGCGGACCTGCTGCAGGGATCCGGCCTGGCCGAGGCGGACCTGCACGACCACGACCGGATGATCGTCGGACGCCAAGAGCTGGCGGTCGTGACGAACCTGGTGAACCTGCTGGGCGACGCGTCCGACCTCGGGGTGCGGGTCGGCAGCAGCTATCACGCCGGGTCGCTCGGGATCTTCGGCTTCGCCTGCCTGACCAGCTCCACGCTGGGCGACGCCGTCCGGTTCGCGGCCCGGTTCTACGAACTCAGCTACGGATTCTGTCTGCCGACCGTGACGGTCGCGGGGCCGGTGGCGGCCTTGCGGCTGGACCTGCCCGACCTGACCGGTCCGGTCGCGGAGTTTCTGCTGCGGCGCGACTTGGCTGCGATCGCCCGCGTGATGGCCGAGCTGTTGGGAACGGCCGTCCCGTTCACTGCGGTCGAATTCGCGGGCCCCGCGCCCGCCTCGGGTGACGCCGCCGCCCGTGGGGCGTTTGGCGTACCACCGCGGTACGGCTCGACGGTCAACGCCGCGAGCTTTCCGGCCGCGCTGCTGGGCAAGCGGCTGCCGCAGGCCAGCGAGATGAGCGTGACCATGTGCGAGCAGCAGTGCCGCGCCCTGCTGGAACGCCGCCTGGTCGGTCATCGCTGTGCCTCCAGCCGCCGGGCCCGCACCGGTGTCGCCCGGCGGGTGCGCGAGCGGCTGGCGTCGATCGACGGCGAACCCCGCACGATCGCTGCCGTCGCGCGCCGGCTGGCGATGAGCGAGCGGACGCTGCGGCGGCGGCTGGCCGAGGAGAACACCACCTTCCGTGAACTGGTCGAGGAGGTCCACCGGGTCCTCGCCGAGGAACTGCTGGCGACGGGCGCCCTGTCGGTCGAAGACGTCGCCCTGCGGCTGGGCTACGCCGAGGCGACGAGCTTCATTGCCGCGTTCAAACGCTGGACGGGCACCACGCCCGCTCGCTACCAGCGGTCGGTGGCGCCCCGGGCGCGGCGCTTGGCCGGCTGAACGTCCGCGGCCCCTTGGCCGGAATCATGGATTTTCCGACCGCAATCGGCTGTCGGTGACGGCCCGTCCGCCCCTACGTTGGGAACCATGACTTCGATTCGTCCTCGCGTGCTGGTCATCGGCGCCGGCTTCGGCGGCCTGGCCGCCGCCTACGAGCTGTCCAGGGACGGCCTCGCCGACGTGACGGTGCTGGAGAAGGCCGACGACGTCGGCGGCGTCTGGCGGGAGAACACCTACCCGGGGGCAGCCTGCGACGTCCCGTCGAACCTGTACTCCTACTCCTTCGCCCGCAAGACGAACTGGGGGCGGCGCTACGCCGAGCAGCCCGACATCCTCGGCTATATCCGCGACACCGCCGACCGGTACGGCCTGCGCGATCTGGTGCGCACCGGGGTGGAGGTCACCTCGGCCCGCTACGACGAGGGCAGCGCCACCTGGCGGGTGACGACGTCGGAAGGCCAGACCATCGAGGCCGACATCCTGGTGCCCGCCGTCGGACAGCTGTCGCGGCCGGCGCTCCCGGCGATCCCGGGGCTGGACACGTTCGCGGGCCCGTCTTTCCATTCGGCGCAGTGGCGCCACGACGTCGACCTGACCGGCAAGCGCGTTGCGGTTCTCGGCACCGGCGCGTCGTCGATTCAGTTCGTCCCGCGCATACGCCAGCTCGCCAAGCGGGTCAGCGTCTTTCAGCGCTCGGCCCCGTACATCATCCCGAAGCTGGATCGCGGCTACACCGTCGCGCACCACGCCGCCTTCCGCAGGGTGCCCAGGTTCGGCGCCGCCATGCGCTGGCTGATCTGGGAGATCAGCGAGTTCTTCGGACTCGCGCTGACCAGGGTCGCCCCGCTCGCCTGGCTGATCGGACTGCTTGCGTCGGCAAACCTCAAGTGGCACATCAAGGATCCGGTGCTGCGGGCGAAGGTCACCCCCGACTATCGGATCGGCTGCAAGCGCGTGCTGTTCAGCAGCGACTGGTATCCGGCGCTGGCGCGCGACAACGTCGACGTCGAGACCGACACGATCACCGAGGTAACGCCGACCGGGGTGCGCACCGCCGACGGCAAGCTGCACGAGGTCGACGTGATCATCTACGGCACGGGGTTCAAGGCCACGGAATTCCTTGCGCCGATGACGATTACCGGCCGCGACGGACGCGACCTGCACGCGGAATGGGGGCAGGGTGCCCGCGCGCACCTCGGCATGGCCGTCCCGGGCTTTCCGAACATGTTCCTGATCTACGGCCCGAACACCAATCTGGGGAGCAGCTCGATCATCCTGATGATGGAGCAGCAGGCTCGCTACATCCGCCAGATCACCGAGGAGCTCGCCCGTGGCGGCGGGTCCCGCGCGTTCGAGGTGTGGCGCGCCGTGGAGCAGGCCTATGACGACGGCGTGCAGTCACGCTTGGACAGCGGCGTGTGGACCACCTGCGATTCCTGGTACCGCACCGCTACGGGCCGAGTCACCACCAACTGGCCGGGCCTGGTACGCGAATATCAGCGCCGCACAACGACGGTCGCGTTCGCCGACTACATGGAGGTGCTGCCCAAGGCCCTTCCCGAAAAGCAGGCCGAGGAGGTCGGCGCGTGACCCGGTGAGGGTCTACGCTCGGATCATGCTCGCAGCGTTTGGATTCGAAACCCTGGGTGTGGTCGTCGGGGACATGTTCTTCGTCGATCCGACCCCGAACGAAGGCCAGGAAACCCCGGAGCGGGGCGTCAGGCTGGAACTACGTGTCGTCGACCGGGCCGAGCCGCAGGGCTCGATCTACGCCGGCATCCCGATCGCCTTCAACCGCCCGGTGTGGCGGGTGGACCTCTTCGGATCCACCGCGAGCCCGCCGGGGACGCTGGACCGGGCCCATCACCACCCGAAATTCAAGGGCTGGGAGCCCGGGCGCCGGAATTTCGTCCCCGAGCTGTCGGCCGACCCGGTGTCCTGGCTGGCCGCTGAGCTGGCCGACCCGGCCGCCGTGCTGGAACGGGCCGGTGTCGACCCGGACGGGGTTCCCGAGGCCGACAAGGCGGGGCTCGCCGCGGCTGCCCCGGACATCGTCGCCGCGGTGAAGCGGATGCTCGACGGCGTGCGGGACGGGGAGTTGGCGCCCGCCCCGCCCGAGCCCGTCGCCGCGGCCCGCACCGGCTGGCTCTGATCTAGAGACTTCATTGACGGTGTAGGCAGCCGCCGTTAGCCTCTGAACAAAGATTTGGTCAGGACGGCGGAGCGGGGGACAGGCGTGACAACCAAGCCGCCCAACGCCCGCTCCCTCGCGGTGACCAACGCGGCGCTTCGCGTCGGCCTGAAGGTCGTGCCATGGATCCCGCCCTGGCTGAAGCGCGTGCTCGTCGGCGGGAAACGAATCACCATCGACGGCAACACCCTCGACCCCACGCTGCAGCTCATGCTCGCGGGCCAACGAGGTACCGGTGCGGGGGGCCTGTCGGCTTCCGGCGACCCGGAAGCCGCTCGCGCGCTGATGCGCATGTCGCATTCGGTGCTGGGGAACGATATCGCCGTTCCCACCAAAGATCTCACGATCCCTGGCCCCGACTGTCCGCTACCAGTGCGGCACTACCGACCGGACGTCGAGGGGCCGGCGCCGCTGCTGGTCTTCTTCCACGGCGGCGGATTTGTGGTGGGCGACATCGAATCCCACGACGGGCTGTGCCGAATGATCTGCCGGGACGCCGCGATTCATGTGCTGTCGGTGGACTACCGGCTGGCCCCGGAACACAAGGCGCCCGCCGCGGTCGAGGATTGCGTCGCGGCCTACCGATGGGCGCTGGGACACGCCGTCGAACTGGGTGCCGATCCGTCGCGGATCGGCATCGGCGGCGACAGCGCGGGCGGAAACCTGGCTGCGTTCGTCGCGCTACGCAGCCGCGACGAGGGCATTCCGCAGCCCGTTCTGCAGGTGCTGCTCTATCCGGTCCTCGACCTGTCCGAGGAAACCAGATCACGAAAGTTGTTCTCCGACGGGTTCTTTCTGTCCAAGCAGGACCGCGACTGGTTCACGGATCTGTATCTGGGCGGCACCGACTACGCCGCGGCCAGTGCGCGAGTATCGCCGCTGCACGCCGACGACCTCTCCGGCCTGGCGCCGGCCCTGGTGTTCACCGCGGGATTCGACCCGCTGCGCGACGAGGGCAACGCCTACGCCGCGGCGCTGCGCTCGGCCGGCGTCCCGGTGGACCACCGGCAGTTCGACGCGCTGACGCACGGCTTCGCCAGCATCGCGCCGTTCGGGGGCGGCAGCGCCGAGGCGATCATTGCCACCATCTCGGCGATCCGCGCGCACTTCACCCGCAGCTGAGGCGTCAGACGTCGAACGCGATCGGCAGGCTCGTCGGGCCGCTCAGCCCGAAAAGCGGCTTCCACGGCGCGGGCCCGGTTCGGCGGGGGTTCGAAATCCGGCCGGTGACGGTCTTGAGGGCTTCGGCGATTTCCAGCCGCGCCAGGTTGGCCCCGAGGCAGAAATGCATGCCCGCGCTAAAGCTCAGTATCGGCGGCGATACCTCGCGGGTGATGTCCAGGCGATCGGCGTGTTCGTAAACCGCCGGATCGCGGTTGGCCGCAGCGGTATTCACGAAGACCATCGTGCCCGCGGGGAACCTCACCCCGGCGAGTTCGACGTCCTCGGCGGCGACGCGCAACAAGGAGTTCGATATCGGGGCGTAACGCATCGTCTCGTTCACCGCCGACATCGCCAATTCGGGCTTGTCCCGCAACAGCTTCCACTGGTCGGGATGGTCGCAGAGCGCGTCGAGGGATGCGGCGACCTGGTTGCGCGTGGTGTCGGTGCCCGCCATCAACAGGGCCGCCGCCATCATGCGCAGCTCGCCGCTGTCGAGCCGGTCGCCATCGTGTTCGGCGCGGATCAGGTCGGAGAGTAGATCGTCGGTCAGGGTGTGGCGTCGGCGGGCGACCATCTCGTCGACGTAGTCGTCGAGTTCGCCCCAGTTGCGCATCACCTCGGGCTCGCCGTCGGGAGTGAAGGGGAAGGTGAATGCCTTGAAGATCTCGTCCGTCCACAGCGAGAACTGTTCCCAGTCTTCCCGTGGCGCACCGAGCAGTGCGCAGATGATCGGTACGGGGTAAGGGCGCGCGATGTCGGTGACGACGTCGCAGTGGCCGCGGCGGCTGACCGGCTCGACGATGTCATCGATCATCTCGGTAATGGTGGCGTGCAGTCGCTCGACCGCGCGGGGGGTGAACGCCTTCGACACGACGCTGCGGACCCGCTGGTGTGCGGCGCCGTCCATGCCCAGCAGCGATTCGCCGACCTTGTCCCACAGGGGCCCGGCGGTGATGCCCTGGACGGCGAGAATGTAGCCGGGTGGGATCTGAAACCGGTTGTCCCGAAGCACGGTTCGCGCCAGCTCATACGACAGCACCTCGGGCCCAAACGGCCCCAGCACGATCGGCGCCAGCGCCTGCGCTTCCAGCAGCCGCGGATAGACCTCCGCGGGAGTTGCGGTGACGTCATAGGCGATGGTCGGCAAGCCCGCGTCGAACACACTCGGGCTAGAAGTGCTGACGGGCGTCATCGTTCCCCCTTATGCGCGTCGAGCAAGCGATAAGCGACAGTAGACTGCCACTTATCCGACTCTAGGGTTGAGGGGGCGGGCAGTTAATCGATAAGGCTCCGGGGCGATGCCATAATTCCTGTCCATGACCACGCCCTCAACCCCGTCGAACGGTCAAACCCGCTTGGCCTACATCCTCGGCGTACCTCTGGGCACCGGACTGCCGACGCCAATGGCCCCCGACGGAATCTGGAAAGGCGTGCAGCAACTTTCCCACTACTAGCACCGCAGCGAGTTATGCGCTCACGCAAGGCGTTTCGGCGACGCCGCCTAGCCGCTGGTCACCTTCGCGGCCAGCGCCGCGAACTTGGCGTCGAGTTCCTCTGCCGCGCTGAGCAATTCCGGATTGGGCTCGACGACCATCAGCGACGACGGCGTGACGTAGGTCAGGCTGCTGCCAGCGCCCTCGTCGGTGATCAAGAGCTCGACCGGGGCGAACAGGCCCGCGGTCACGTCGTGGCGCAGCATGGTGATGGCGATCAGCGGGTTGCCGAGGATGACGCGCAGCACCTTGCGCTCGATGCCGGTCTTCGTGATCCACCCGCCGTGGTTCAACGTAGCGAACAGCATGAATCCGCTCGGCCCGACGTGAGGTTCCACCGCCTTCTGATACGCCTCCCAGCTGTCGTACGCCTTGGAGAAATCGTCGATCGGGACCGGCTTTTCGCCGATGTCGGCCAGTAGCGCGGCGACCAATTCGTCGTAGCTCTTGTCGCTGTCGTAGCGGACCCGCACGCCGTCGAAATGAGTTTCGTGTGGCTTAGACGCGGACATATTCGGCCTCCTCGATCTCGGTGCTCTTTGGAATTTCGACGCGCTCGTGCACCTGTGGGTGGGGTGTGCGATCGACCACGAGGCTGAGCAGGTCGGGCCGGCTGTAGTGGCCCACGGCGTCCATCAGGGCCTTGCGGCCGTCGATCAGCGACAAGTCGAGGTCGGCTATCACTTCGCCCTCGCCCGAGCGCAGCGGCTCGCCCAAAACCACACCCTGCGGCGTGATGATCGCGGTGAAGTTGCCACCCGAGATCGGGCCGATCGGGCCACCCGTGTCGGCCATGATCTGCGCCTGCTGATCGGGGTCGAGCCAGCCCGTCGCGTTCACGACGAAGGCGCCGGACTCCAGCGCGTGATTGCGCACGCTGACCTCCATCTGCTGCGCAAACAGTTCGCCGCCAAACGATCCCGGCCACATGGCCGAGTGGATCTGCTCGCCGTCAGCGATCAGAGCGTAACGCGCCAGCGGGTTGAAATGCTCGTAGCACGCCAACTGACCGATGGTTCCGACTGCGCTGGCGACGGCGCGCAGGCCGCTGCCGTCGCCTTGGCCCCAGATCATGCGTTCGTGGTAGGTCGGCATGATCTTGCGCCGACGCTGCAACAAGGTGCCGTCGGCGTCGAACAACAGTTGCGTGTTGTACAGCGAGCCGCCGTCGCGCTCGGTGACCCCGATGGACACCACCATCTTCGCCGCGCGGGCCGCCGCACCGACCGCTTCGGTTGCCGGCGACGGTATCGTCACGGCCTGCTCCATCAGCCTGAGGTGTTCGGTCGGCCGCATCTCGAACGGGCGCTGGATGAAGGAGAAATACGGATAGTAGGGGACGATCGTCTCCGGAAAGACTGCGAGCTGGACACCTTGGGTGCCCAGCTCCGCAATCTTGTTGACAACCTTTTCGACCGTTCCCTCCCGGCTGTACAGCACCGGGCTGAGTTGCACCGCGGCCGCGCGTATTACGGACATCGTCGTTGCACTTTCTAGCCGAGTCGCTCGATGATGGTGGCGTTGGCCATGCCGCCGCCCTCACACATCGTCTGCAGGCCGTAGCGGCCGCCGCGCTGTTCGAGGGCGTTGACCAGCGTGGTCATGATGCGAGCACCGCTGGCGCCCAGCGGGTGCCCGATCGCGATGGCGCCGCCGTTGACGTTGGTCTTGGCCAGATCGGCCCCGGTGTCCTGCGCCCACGACAGGACGACAGGCGCGAACGCCTCGTTCACCTCGAACAGGTCGATGTCTGCGAGCGTCAATCCCGCACGCTGCAAAACCTTTTCGGTCGCCGGGATGACGCCGGTCAGCATGTACAGCGGGTCGGAGCCCACGACCGTGGTGGTGTGGATGCGCGCCAGCGGGCGCAGGCCCAGCTTCTTGGCCACCTCGCTGGTGGTGATCAACACCGCGGCGCTGCCGTCCGAAAGCGGCGACGAGTTGCCGGGCGTGATCTCCCAATTGATTTGGGGGAAACGCTCTTTCATAGCTTCGCTGTAGAACGCGGGCTGCAGCGTCGCCAAGGTCTCCACCGTGGTGGCGGGCCTGATGATCTCGTCGGTCTGTAGCCCGGCGATCGGGATCAGCTCGTTGTCGAACAGTCCGTCCTTGGTGGCGCGGGCGGCCCGGTTGTGACTCTCGGCGGAGAACTCGTCGAGCTGGGCGCGCGACAGGCCCCACTTGGCGGCGATCAACTCGGCGCTGATGCCCTGGGGCACCAGGCCGTCGGGGTAGCGGCGCGTCATGTCCTCGCCCATCGGGTTGGCGCCGGGTTGCACCTGGCTGCCCATCGGGACGCGGCTCATCGACTCCACGCCGCCGGCGATCACGAGGTCATACGCCCCGGCGAGCACGCCCTGGGCCGCGAAGCTGATGGCCTGCTGGCTGCTGCCGCACTGCCGGTCGATCGTGACACCGGGAACCGACTCCGGGAAACCCGCGCCGAGCAGCGCATTGCGGGCGATGTTGGCCGCCTGGTCGTTGACCTGCGTCACCGCACCGGCGATCACGTCGTCGACCTGCGCCGGGTCCACGCCGGTCCGTGCGACCAGTTCGCGCAGGCTGTGCGCCAGCAGGTCGGCGGGCAGCACGTCGTGCAGCGCGCCGCTGGCCTTGCCCTTGCCGATCGGGGTGCGAACGGCTCCGACGATCACCGCATCGCGGCCCGCAAAACTAGACGGGAAGCTGGTCATGACTCCTCCTTGAGTCTGAGTATTACTCGATATACCTAGCAAAACGCCTGGGTATACTAAAATCAACCCAGACGGGAGGTGATCTAGGTGACATTTCTGCAAGGCGCCCTGGCGGACCGGGACAAATGGTCGTCGGTAGGTCATTGCGCGATCGAAAAGGCGATGGCGGTGCTGGGCACCAAGTCCGCGATGCTGATCATGCGCGAGGCCTACTACGGCACCACGCGGTTCGATGACTTCGCCCGCCGGGTCGGCATCACCAAGGCGGCCACCTCCGCGCGGCTGAACGAGCTGGTCGACCTCGGGCTACTGGAGCGGCGGCCCTATCGGGAGCCGGGGCAGCGCGGCCGCGAGGAATACGTGCTGACCGAGGCCGGCGTCGACTTCATGCCGGTGGTGTGGTCGCTGTTCGAGTGGGGGCGAAACCACCTGCCCGGACGGCACCGGCTGCGGCTGACTCACGTTGGCTGTGGCGCCGAGGCGAGTGTCGAGATCCGCTGCGCCGAAGGACATTTGGTGCCGCCCGACGAGCTCGGCATGCGGCTGGCTAAGTCTCCCTGAGCGCGGCGAGCAGTCGCCGGGCCGCGGCGACGCGACGCGCGGCCGGTCCGGTCAGCGCGTCCAGCGCGCATTCGGGGTCGGCCGGTGGTCCCATGTGGCCGCAGCCGCGCGGGCAATCCTGCACCGCCTCGGCCAGATCCGAGAACGCCAGCATCACGTCGTCGGGCTGAATGTGGGCCAGCCCGAACGAGCGGATGCCCGGGGTGTCGATCACCCAGCCCGACCCGGCAGTCTCCAGGGGTAGCGCGACGGACTGCGTCGAGGTGTGCCTGCCGCGACCGATATCGGTGACTTCGCCGACGGCCCGATCCGCCTCGGGCACAAGGCGATTCACCAGCGTCGACTTGCCCACCCCGGAATGCCCGAGCAGCACCGTCATCTTGTCGACCAGCAGGTCGGCCACGGCCAGCAGGGGATCGTCACGGCCCGCCTCGACGACGGTCAGGTCCAGGTCGGCGAATTGCTTGGCGAACGGCCCGGGCGGGGCGAGGTCCGTCTTCGTCAGGCACAGGATCGGGGTCAGCCCGCCCGCGTACGCCGCGATCAGCGCCCGGTCGACCAGCCCGGTGCGCGGCGGCGGATCGGCGAGGGCCACCACGATGAGCAATTGATCGGCGTTGGCGACGACCACGCGCTCGGTGGGATCGGTGTCATCGGCGGTGCGCCGCAACACCGTTCGCCGTTCCGCCCGGCGCACGATGCGGGCCAGGGTGTCCGTCCGCCCGGACAGGTCGCCGACGATGTCGACATCGTCACCGACGACGATCGGCGTACGGCCCAGCTCGCGGGCCCGCATCGCGGTGACCCGGCGATCGGGTTGGCCGCCGAGCACGCAACCCCAGCGGCCGCGGTCGACGCTGACCACCATCGCCGCTTCGGCGTCGGCATGCTCAGGGCGGGTCTTGGTCCGGGGCCGTGAGCCCCGGCCGGACCGGACTTTGACGTCGGATTCGTCGTAGTCGCCCGGCCTCAACCGCTGGACTCCAGCATGTCGGCCCACAGCTGCGGGAATTCCGGCAGCGTCTTGCTGGTGGCGCCGATGTCGTCGACCTCGACGCCGTCGACCCGCAGCCCGATGATGGCTCCGGCCATCGCCATTCGGTGATCGGCGTAGGCGCGCCACAGGCCGGCCCGCAACGGGGTCGCGGTGATCACCAGGCCGTCGGGCGTCTCCTGGCAGTCGCCGCCCAGCCGGTTGATCTCGGCGCTCAGCGCGGCGAGCCGGTCGGTTTCGTGGCCCCGCAAGTGCGCGATGCCGGAAAGCCGTGACACCGACCCGGGCGCCGCCAGAGCGGCCAACGCCGCCACCGACGGCGCGAGCTCACCGACGTCGCGCAGGTCGACGTCGAAGCCGGCGTAGTCCGCCGACCCCCGCACCTCTAGCGATGAATCACCTTGTTCGACAACGGCATTCAGCTTTCCCAGCACGCGCAGGATGTCGTCGGCTGGCTGCACGCTGGTCTGCGGCCAACCGGTGATGCGGACCGCCCCGCCGCTGACCACGGCCGCCGCCAGGAACGGCACTGCGTTCGTCAGATCGGGCTCGACGTCCCAATGCCGCGCGGCGACCGTGCCGGCCCGCACCTGCCAACGGTTGGGGACCGAATCGTCGACGTCGACCCCGGCCTGGCGCAGCATCACCACCGTCATCGCGATGTGCGGCGCCGAGGGCACCGTCGAGCCGGTGTGCTGCACGGTCAGCCCGTTGCCGAACGACGCCCCGCACAGCAGCAGACCTGACACGAACTGCGACGACGCCGACGCGTCGATGGCCACGGTGCCGCCCGCGATCGAGCCCGCGCCCAGCACCCGGAACGGCAGGCCGTCGCCGTCGATCCGCACGCCCAGGTCGCGCAGCGCATTGAGCAGCGGCGCGATGGGCCGGGCGCGGGCCTGCTCGTCGCCGTCGAACTCCATCTCGGTATCGGCCAGCGCGGCCAGCGGCGGAACGAACCGCAGCACCGTGCCGGCCAGCCCGGTGTCGATGCGTGCCCCGGGCGCGGGGGCGATGCCGCCGCTCACCGTCAGCTCGGCGGCGGCGCCGTCGACGCGCAGCCCCAGCGTCCGCAGCGCGCCGATCATCAGGTCGGTATCGCGGCTGCGCAGCGCGCCGCTGATCGTGGACGAGCCCTGTCCCTGCGCGGCCGCCAGCCCCGCCAGCAGCAGCGTGCGGTTGGTCTGCGACTTCGAACCCGGGACCGTGACGGTCGCGCGCACGGGCGTCGTCGCACGTGGGGCCGTCCAGTATGGGGTTCCGCTCACCTGCTTCATCCTGCCGTGTCGGCGGGTGTCGTGGATACCAGGCACCATGGAAAGCATGTGTGGACGGTTTGCGGTCACGACGGATCCGGCCCTGCTGGCGCAGAAGATCAAGGCGATCGACGAGGCCACCGGCACCACGGAGCGTGCCGGGGAGCCGAACTACAACGTTGCCCCGACGGCCAGCATCGCCACCGTGGTGTCGCGCCACAGCGAGCCCGAGGACGAGCCGACGCGCCGGGTGCGGCTGATGCGGTGGGGGCTGATCCCGCCGTGGGTCAAGCCCGGCGCCGACGGCGGCCCGGACAACAAGGGCCCGCTGCTGATCAACGCCCGGGCGGACAAGGTCACCACCTCGCCGGCCTTCCGCGGCTCGGCCAAGTCGAAGCGCTGCCTGGTGCCGATGGACGGCTGGTACGAATGGCGGCCCAACCCGGACAACGCTGCGGGCAAGAAGGCGGCCAAGACGCCGTTCTTCATGCACCGTGACGACGGCGACACGGTGTTCATGGCCGGGTTGTGGTCGGTGTGGAAGCCGGCCAAAGACTATGCGCCGCTGTTGAGTTGCACGATCATCACGACCGACGCGGTGGGCGAGCTGGCCGGCGTGCACGACCGGATGCCGCTGATGCTCGCCGAAAAGGATTGGGACGCTTGGCTTAATCCCGACGCCGAGCTGGATCCCGAGCTACTGGTCCGCCCGCCGGACGTGCGCGACATCGAGCTGCGGCAGGTGTCGACGTTGGTCAACAGCGTCCGCAACAACGGGCCCGAGTTACTGGTCCCGGCCGAGCCCGAACCCGAGCAGATCACGCTGCTATAGCAGTTTCTCGGGGTGGTGGTAGGTGTTGGTGCGGGGTTGGCCGCGGTCGAGGTGGGGTGGCGGTATCCATTCGGTGCGGCCGCTTGGGTGTTTTCGGGTGGTCCAGCCGCGGGGTTGCAGGAGTCGGTGGTGTGGTCCGCAGGTCAGGGTGAGGTTGTCTGCGTTGGTGGTGCGGCAGTCTGCGTAGTCGGTGATGTGGTGGACTTCGCAGTAGTAGCCGGGCACGGTGCATCCGGGTGCGCTGCAGCCGCGATCCTTGGCGTACAGCACGATTCGCTGCCCGGGTGAGGCCAGCCGTTTGGAGTGATACAGCGCGACGGCTTTGCCTTTGTCGAAGACCGCGAGGTAGTGGTGCGCGTGGCGGGCCAGCCGGATCACGTCGCTGATCGGCAGTCGGGTGCCGCCGCCGGTGATGCCGCGCCCGGCGGCTTGTTCGAGTTCGGCCAGGGTGGTGGACACGATGATTGAGGCCGGCAGGCCATTGTGCTGTCCCAATTCTCCGGAGGCCAGCACCGCGCGCAGCGCGGCGTTCAATCCGTCGTGGTTACGGTGCGCGGCGGAGCGCGCATCGTGTTCGATGGCGTCTTCGGTGGGTGCGCCGTCCACACAGGGGTTTTCGTCGGTCGGGTTGCACATGCCGGGGGCGGCCAGCTTGGCCAGCACCGCTTCCAGCGACGCCCGCGCTTCAGGGGTGAGCCAGCCGCGCAGCGCCGACATGCCGTCAGGCTGCTGGTTGCCCAGGGTCAGGCCGCGTCGCCGGGCGCGGTCCTCGTCGGTGTAGTTGCCGTCGGGATTGAGGCAGTCCATCAGATGCTGCGCTAACCCGGCCAAGGTCTCGGGACGGTATTGGGCACCCAGCTCGGCCAGCCGCGCCTCGGCGGCCTCGCGGGTGTCGGCGTCGATGAAGCCCGGCAGGTGGTGGTAGAAGCGGCGAATCACGCCGACTTGCCCGGCACCCAACCGGCCCGCGCGCTGCGCTGCGGCCGTCGCGGCCAGCACGGGTGCCAACGGTTCGCCCGTCAGCCCGCACCGCTCACCCAGGTCGGCGGCCTCGCGCACCCGCCGCGCGGCCTCGGCGCGGCTGGTGAGCGTCGCCTCGGCGATCGCATGGGAGACCTTGCCGCCCAGTTCTTGCGGGGTTGCCTCGCGGGCCAGCTTGTTGATCAGCCGGTGCTCGACGGCGGGCAACCGGCGGCGCACCTGCTCGCATTGTTCCAGCATCGCGAGGCACTGCTCGGTGTTCAACGCATCGATATCCGCGTCCGCCACCTCGTCGAAGCCCATACCCCGAAACTAAACCCACCCACCGACAAAAAGGGCCGGCCTGAAACCACAGAAACCAAAGTGGCGCAAGGGATTTAATGAGTGTGCGCTCACGGCGATTGTCGCTCGAAGGTGGGCGCAGCGGCACATGAAGCACAAGGCTTAGCATGCATACGTGACGTACACCTACACCTTCGAAGACATCAAAGACCGCCCGGTCGCGGTGATCGGCGCGGGGACGTTGGGTCGCCGGATCGCCTTGATGTTCGCCACCCGCGGCGGAGCGGTCCGGATCCACGCGCGGCGCGCCGAACAACTGGCCGAGGCGACCGACTATGTCTCGCAAAACCTTCCGCGCGCACTGGCGCAACGCGCCGAAGGTCAATCCGGCGAAGTCACCGGCACGACGTCCCTCGAGGAGGCGCTGGACGGTGCGTGGCTGGTCGTGGAATCCGTCCCGGAGCGACTCGACGTCAAGATCCCGCTATGGGGCGAGATCGACCGCGCGGCGCAGCCGGGCACCATCTTCGGGACGAACTCATCGTCACTCCCGTCGCGGCTGATGGCCGAAAACGTCCACGACAAAAGCCGGTTGTGCAACATGCACTTCTACATGCCACCGGATATCAACGCGGTCGAGTTGATGTCGGACGGTGAAACCGACCGCGGCCTGCTGGACACCCTGCTGGCCGTGCTGCCCGAATTCGGCGTGCAACCCTTCGAGGTGCGCAAGGAGTCCACCGGTTTCATCTTCAATCGCGTCTGGGCGGCAGTAAAGCGCGAGTCATTGGCGGTCGTCGCCGAGGGTGTCGCCCGTCCCGAGGATGTCGACGGGTTGTTCAAGCACACCTGGGGCGTGTTGGCCGGGCCGTTTCAGATGATGGACGTGGTCGGCCTGGATGTGGCCCTCGACATCGAGAACCACTACCTGCGCGAGTTCCCGCACCTGCCCACGAGCGCGCGAGAGCTGTTGCAGGCCTATGTCGATGCGGGCAAGCTCGGCATCAAGACCGGCGAGGGCTTCTACACGTACTAGTTGCTGAGAACCAGCTTCCAGTTGCCGTTGACGTTGCGGTCCGGAACGCACCAGAAGTTGTTCCAGCCCCCGGGCGTCGATGCTCTCACGCCGGGGCCGGCGTCCTGGCAGGCCTGCCGGGTCGGGTAGTTGCCCTCGGTCTGAATGGTGTCCGCGCTGCTGACGCCCAGCCCGACCGTCATCAGCCCCGCAGCGGCGAGCACGCCGCCGGCGAAAAATCGCTTCATGTTCATGGGCAATAACGTAAAGTGTAGTCAAGTGACTACACACGCGTTTTCGCGGGATACTTAAGTTCGCTGGGCCTGCAGCGACACCGCGGTGGCGACGGCTTCCAGCATTCGGGAGAGTTGCTCGGCCTCGTGGATGCTGCGGTCCCCGCCGGCCAATCGGGTGAACACGCCCGCGATGAACGTGGTCACCGCCGTCGTCTGGGCGTCCAGCAGGGCGGGATCGTCGGTGCCCGGCTGCAGGTGCGCGATGGCCTCGTGCGCCATGGCGTTCATCCGCGCGACGAACGTCTGCGATGTCGCGGCCAGGTCCGGGTCGCGCACCGCCCCCAGCAGCAACTCGTGCCGCGCCCGGTTCAGCATCAGCCCGCGCCCGTCGGCCTGCATCATGGTGAGCTCGGCCAGGCGCGCGAACGGCGACTGGAGATCGAGCGGCGCGTCGATCACCGACTGCAGGTTGGCGATGTCGATCTCGGCGACGCGCTTACCGACGCCGTGTAACAGGGCGGCCCGGGTGCGGTAGTAGTACGACGTGGTGCCGTCGGGAAGCCTCGCGTAGCGGTCCACCTGCGCGTGCGTCAGCCCGCGTGAACCGTACTCGGCCAGCACCTGGATCGCCGCGTCGCAGAGTTCGCGCCGGCGTTCGTCGGCGTTGCGTCTGCGGGATCTGTTGCTGGCCGCCATGATTCAGCGCAGGACCGTTCCACCGTCGATGTTGACGACCTGGCCGTTGATCCAGCCGCCCTCCTCGGACAGCAGGAAGGCGACCAGCGCGGCGATGTCAGCCGGCTCGCCGACGCGGGTGCCGCGGATGCGCTTGAGCGCACCGGCTTCCAGGTCGGGCCACTGTGGCACGGAGCGGATGGCCTCGGTCGCGGTGAACCCCGGCGCGACGGCGTTGCAGCGGATGCCCTCCTTGCCCCACCTCGACGCGACGTGCCGGGTGAGCGCGCCGATGCCGGCCTTCGCGGTCGCGTACGCGGGCCGGGCCGGCTCACCCTGGAACGCGGCCGCCGACGACATGTTGACGATCGCCCCGCCGCCGCGGGCGAGCATGCGGGGGATCGCGTACTTCATCGCCGCCACATACCCGCGCAGATTCACCGCCATCACGCGATCCCACACGTCGAATTCGATGTCGACCACGTCGGTGTCCGAGCGGATCGCCCCCATGTCGGCGCCCACGTTGAACAGCAGGTCGATGCCGTCGAAAGGTGTTGCGGCAGAATCCATCAGCCCGGCCACCGAGGACGGCTCGGCCAGGTCGAACGCGACGTGCACGGCTGTGCCGCCGGCCGCCGTGATCCGCGCGGCCGTCTGGGCGGCGGCGTCGGCGGCGACGTCACCGATGACGACCCGGCAGCCCTCCGCGCCCAGTCGGGTGGCCGTCGCGGCGCCGATGCCGGTGGCGCCGCCGACCACGACGGCGACCTTGTCGGTCAGACCCTGCAGTCCCATGGATATTGACTTTACCTCTAGAACTGTAGAGGATCGCAAGTCATGACTGGGATCCACCGGGAGCGCCCCGGAGCGGCCGATCTCGCGGCGGCGTCCGACACTCCCGCGACACCGCTGGGCGACGGGATCTGGATGTCGCCTGGGGTCTCCAACTCCTACGCGGTGGGCACCGACGACGGGCGGGTGCTGATCAACTCCGGGATCATCTTCGAAGGCGCGCTGCACCGCAAGGCGTTCGCCGAGGTCCCGGGGCCGACGCGGGCCATCCTGATCTCCCAGGGCCACGCCGATCATTGGGGCGGCGTCACCTCGCTTCGCGACGCCGGCACCGACGTCGTGATGCATCGCAACTACCGGTACTGGCGCGACGACAACGAACGGCTGATGGGCTACCGCGTGCCCAAGACGTCGTTCGCCTTCGGAAAGTTCTCCGACGCGGTGATGGAGCATTTCAAGACGATCGATCCCGCGACCATCGACTTCTCCTTCCCAGAGCCGACCACGACCTTCGACCGCCACCACGAACTGACGGTCGGCGGCCGCACCTTCGAGCTGACCTGGACGCCCGGGGGCGAGACCACCGACGCCGCGGTGGTGTGGCTGCCGCAGGATCGAATCCTGTTCAGCGGCAACCTGTTCGGGCCGCTGTTCGGACACGTGCCGAACCTGATGACCATCCGCGGTGACCGCTATCGCGACCCGGCCCTGTACATCGAGGCGCTGAACGCGGTGCTGGCCTACGGGCCGCGGCGGTTGATCACCGGCCACTTCGACCCCATCGAGGGCGCCGATCGCATCGCCGAGGAAGTCACCGCGATGCGCGACGCCATGCAGGCCGTGCACGACCGCACGATCGAGCTGATGAATTCCGGCGCCGACCTGTACACCGCGATGCGCGAGGTCCAGGTGCCCGAACACCTCGACATCGGCGAGGGCTACGGGCAGACCTCGTGGAACGTGCGCGCCATCTGGGAGATGTACGCCGGCTGGTTCCAGCACCGGTCCACCACCGAGTTGTACGGCGTGGCACCGAATTCGGTCGCCGCCGACGTCGTCAACGTCGCCGGGGCCGACGCGCTGGTGCAGGCGGCCCGCGAGCGGCTGGCAGGCGGTCAGCCGGTGGAGGCGCTGCACCTGACCGACCTCGTCCTGACCGCCGAGCCTGCGCACGCGGGGGCGCGCGCCGCGGCGGCCGACGCCCACGAGGCGCTGCTGGACCGGACCGACAACTTCTGGAAAAAAGCCTGGCTCACCAAATCGATCAACGAATTGAGGACGAACGAATGAACCGCCTGAGCTTCGACTTCACCGGCGCCAATGTGCTGGTGACCGGCGGCACCAGTGGCATCGGCCACGGGATCGCCGCCGAGTTCGCCAAGGCCGGCGCCGCGGTCACGGTGACCGGCACCCGCGAATCCACCACCGACTACGACGATGTGGACCTCGGTGACTTCACCTATCGCCAGTGCCACATTCAGGATGCCGGCTCCGTCGACGCCCTCGCGGAGTCGCTCGGCGAACTGGATATCCTGATCAACAACGCGGGCGGCCCGTACCCCGCGGGCGACGAGTACGACCCCGACGGCTACGTCGCGTCGGTGACGCAGAACATGTTGGGCCCCATGCGGTTGACGATGCGCTGCCACGAGCGGCTCAAGGCCAGCCAGGCCGCCGGCGGTGCGAGCGTCGTCAGCGTCGTCTCGATGTCGGCGTTCCGCTCGGCGATCTTCGTCCCCGGATACGGCTCCTCGAAGATGGGCCTGCTCTCGTTGACGATGAACCTGTCCCGACGCTGGGCCGACGACGGAATCCGGGTCAACGCCATCGCGCCCGGCCTGATCGACACCCGAATGACGCACCCCGCCATGGGAATTCCTGAGGTGATGGACGTCGAGATCGGCTTCCACACCCCGCTGGGCAGGCCGGGAACACCGCAGGACTGCGCCGGGGCGACGCTGTTCCTGTGTACCGACGCGGCGTCGTACATCACCGGCAGCACCATCGCCGTCGACGGCGGATACCTGACGGTTTAGGGCCATGAACGACGTGAATGAATTAGCCAACATCGCGACGCCGGACGACGTCTTCAAGCTGGCCGCGCAACGCACCGGCCTGTCCGAAATCGATTCCGACTCTTGGCGTGACGGGCTCGTCGTCATGCTGGAGGACCTCAACACGTCGTCGGCGTTCACGCCGTTCGGCCGCGAACGCATTTTGGGCGACGCCACCGACGCCCTGGGCCGGCGCATGCAGGTCCACGACTACATTCAGCAGCATCCCGAGGTGCTGGACGCGCCCGTCGAGCGGCCCCTGGTCGTGCTCGGCATGCCGCGCACCGGCACGACGGTGATCAGCTATCTGCTCGACCAGGACCCCACGCGGCGCTCGCTGCTGCACTGGCAGTGCGTGGACCCGATCCCGCCGGCCACCACCGAGACGCTGCGCACCGACCCGCGGTGCCTGGCCCTGCTGGAGGAACAGGGCAAGATCCTTCAGATGGTCAAGCAGGCGAAAGTACCTCTGCCGCACTGGGAAGACGCCGACGGCCCGACCGAGGACATGTTCATCCACAACCAGGACTTCAAGGGCCTGTCCTGGGACTCGTTCCTGTCCACCCCGCGCTACTCCGAGTGGCTGTTCGACGAGACCGACATGACGAGCACCTACGAATATCAGAAGCGCTACCTGCAGGTGCTGCAATCCACCGCGCCGGGCTCCTGGAGCCTGAAGATGCCGTCGCATTCGGTGCACATCGAGGCGCTGCTGAAGGTGTTCCCCGACGCGCGGCTGGTGTGGGCGCACCGCGACCCGTACAAGGCGACGGGGTCGCTGGCCAACCTGTGGAAGCTGCCGAAGGGGATGACGCATCAACCCGACGCCGTCGATCTGGAAGCCATGGGGCGCAACGCCATGTGGCAGATGGGCTATCACGTGGACCGGCCGCTGCGGGCGCGCGACCGCATCGGCGACGAGCGCTTCTTCCACATGTACTACCACGAGATGATGCGCGACCCGGTGGACGTCATGCGCCGCCTCTACGCGTGGGCCGACGAGCCGCTGCCCGCCGAAACCGAAGCGCGCATGCGCAATTGGCTTGCCGAGCATCCGCAGGACGTGTTCGGCCTCAACTCGTACAGCCTCGACCAATACGGCCTGACCGTCGAGCAGCTCCAGCCGGTCTTCGCCGAATACCTGGACACCTTCGACATCGAATTGGAGGCCACGCCATGACGGCGTCGATGAAAGTGGCCACTGTCACCGGCCCAGGCAAGGCCGAGGTGCTCGACGCCGACCACCCGCAGCCCGGCCCGGACGACGTGCTGGTCGCGATGCGCGCGTGCGGAATCTGCGGCTCCGACGCCTTTTACATCACCATCGGCGGCATCCCGCCGCGCCAGGGGCACACGCCCCTGGGCCACGAGCCCGCGGGCGAGGTCGTCGAGGTGGGCGCGAACGTGTCGGGCATCGCCGTCGGCGACCACGTCGTCATCAACCCGATGGCGACGCCGGGCAACATCATCGGCAACGGGGGAGCGGCCGGGGCGCTCGCCGATTTCCTGTTGATCGAAAATGCCGTTCGGGGAAAGAGTCTCGAGGTCATCCCGAGCCACATCCCGTGGGAGGTCGCCGCGCTCAACGAGCCGATGGCCGTCGCCCGCCACGGTGCCAACCAGTGCAAGCCGAAGGCGTCGGACAAGGTCGTCATCTTCGGCGCGGGACCGATCGGGCTGGGGGCCACGCTGGCCTTCAAATCCCTTGGCGTGAGCCACGTCGTGGTCGTCGACCTGATTCCCGCGCGCCTGGACAAGGCGCTGCAGATCGGCGCCGACGCCGTCATCAACTCCGCCGACGAGGACGTCGTCGCCCGCCTGATCGAACTGCACGGCGAGGGGGAGTCCGGAATTTCCGGGTTCTCCCGGCGCGCAGGCACCAACATCTACCTCGACGCCGCGGGCGTGCCCGCCGTCGTCAACACCGCCCTGGCCGCCGCCCAGAAGGGGGCCACGCTCGGAATCGTTGGCGTGCACAAGGAACCGGTGCCCGTCGAGTTCGTCAACGTGATGAGCAACGAGATCACCATCGTCGGCAGCATGGGCTACCCGGACGAGATCTTCGAGGTCACCAAGGACATCGTCGCGAACTGGGAGAGATACGCGATGATCGTCAGCCACACGATCGGATTCGCTCACGTCGGCGAGGCGCTCGAGATGGCCAGCACCCCCGGTGCGGCCGACAAAGTGGTGGTGACGTTCTAGGCGCGCTTCAGGTAGTCCAGAGCCAGGTGGGCTGCGTTGGCGCCGCACATGCCGTGCGCGCCGGGGCCCGGCGGGGTGGCCGCCGAGCAGATGTACATGCCCGGTATCCCAACCTCGTACGGCGACAGCGTGATTCGTGGCCCGAAGACCAGCTGCCGGATGTCCTTGGCGCCGGTCATGATGTCGCCGCCGACGTAGTTGGCGTTGTAGGCGGCCAGCTGCGTCGCCGAACGCACCGCCTGCCCGACGATGCGGTCTCGGAAGCCGGGCGCGAACCGTTCGATCTGGGCGACGATCGCCTCGGTCGCGTCGACGGTGTAGCCGTTGGGGACGTGCGCGTAGGTCCACACCGGATGCGTATTGCCTACCGAGCGTTGCGGATCGGCCAGATACTGCTGGCCCACCAAGACGAACGGGCGCGCCGGCATCCGCCCGGCGTGGACGTCGCGCTCGGTGGCGGCGAGTTCGGCGTAGTCGCCGGCCAGGTGCACGGTGCCCGCCCGGCGCGCGTCGGGGTTCGTCCACGGCACCCCACCCTCGACGGCGAAATCGACCTTGAATGCGCCGGGCCCGCGGCGAAAGCTACTGAACGATCGCGAAACCCGTTGCGGCAGGCGGCCTCCCAGGATACCGGCGACCGCGCTTGGCGCCAGGTCGAACAGCGTGACGTCGGCCTGCGGCAGCTGCGACGCGGTCGTGACGCACACGCCGGTCTCCACCGTGCCGCCCAAATCGCCCAGCAGCGTGACCAGGGCCGTCGCGATCGCCTGCGATCCACCCGCGGCCACCGGCCAGCCGTGCCGGTGGCCGGCCACCAGGATGCCCATCCCGATCGCCGACGTCATCGGGTAGTGCAGCGGCCGAAAGGCGTGGGCCGCAACGCCGCCGAACAGCGCCCGCGCTTGCTCCGTCTGGAACACCCGGGCGAACGCCGACGCCGGAAGCACCGTGGGCGCCCCGAACCGGGCCAGCTTCAGCGGGTGGTGCGGCATTCGCAGCAGCGGGCCCATGATGTCCTCGGACAGCGCGTCGAACTGCGCGGCCGGATAGCCGAACGCCAGCCGCCACCGGGTGCCGTCGCTGCCGAGGCCGGCCGCCGTCTGCTCCACGGAGCGGTGCAGCACGCCGGCGCTGCCGTCGTCGAGGGGATGCACGCAGTCGATTTCCGGCCACCGCCACGACAATCCGTACCGTTGAAGATTGAAGCCGCGCAGAAAGCGCGAGCCGACGGCCATCGGGTGAATCGCCGAGCAGTCGTCGTGCAGCAGACCGGGAACAATCGCCTCGCCGCTGCGGGTGCCGCCGCCGACCTGATCGGCCGCCTCGAGCACCGTGACCTGCACGCCCTTGGCGGCCAGGCAGACGGCCGCGGCAAGCCCGTTGGGCCCACTGCCGACCACCACTGCGGTACTCATATTCACCGTGCAGGCTACCGTGGGCCTTTTTTGTTACCCGGTCGCGATACTGAATCGTGTCGCTGCGGACATTTTGTTTACACCATTGCGGCGAATGATGTTGAGATGACTACTCGCGACGACACCGTTTTCGAAGGTCCTCTTCGGGCACTTGCTCGCAGTGCGTGGCAAGTGCTCCTCCTTACCGGCATCCTGGCGATTGCGCTGGGTGTCATCGTGCTGGCCTGGCCCGGACAGACCCTGTTCGTGGCCGGCGTCCTGTTCGGCATCTACCTGGTGGTTTCCGGGGTCGGCTACGTGTTCGCGGCTTTCGGCTCGCATGCCGGCGCCGCGATGCGGGTGCTGACATTCATCACCGGCATCGTGTCGCTGATCCTTGGATTCTTCTGCTTCCGTGAGGAATTCGAGGCGGTTACGCTGTTGGCGATCTGGATCGGCATCAGCTGGTTGTTCCGCGGGATGACGCTGCTCACCGCGGCGCTGGCCCTGGACCACATGCCCGGCCGCGGCTGGCAGGTGGTGTCCGGGTTGGTCATCGTGATCGGTGGCGCGGTGCTGATCGTCGCGCCGCTGCACTCGATCGCGGTCCTGACCCTGGTCGCCGGCTGCTGGCTGATCGCCATCGGCATCGTCGACGTGATCAGCGCGTTCCAGGTCCGCAGCCGGACCCACGCCGCCTGATCCAAGCCGCTGGACTGTAACCCCCTGCAGCACAACGCCGGCCGCCAAGCGGCTGGCGTTGTGTGTTGTCCCGGGGCGCATCCGTTTGCTGGATGTGAGGTCCGGTGCCGGGTGTGTGCGATATCGGTACAGATGATGCCTGTGCTCGGCCGGTCGGAGCGGGTTCTCGACGGGGCTGGAGAAGTTTGCCGGAAGGGCGCCGCACCGCGTCAGATAGACTGAGTTGCCGGCAAGTCGATCAAACGCCGATCGCCCGTCGCGCAAAGTCCACTTAAATCTCACTGCCAAAGGTTGTGCCTTGTCGTCAAAGAAAAGCGAAGATTCCGGCCTGAAGCCGCATTTCGAGGACGTGCAGGCGCACTACGACCTGTCGGACGAATTCTTTGCACTCTTCCTGGACCCGACGCGCACCTATAGCTGCGCGTACTTCGAGCGCGACGACATGACGCTCGAGGAGGCGCAGTTGGCCAAGGTCGACCTGTCGCTGGGCAAGCTGGGCCTGCAGCCCGGGATGACGCTGCTCGACATCGGCTGCGGGTGGGGCACCACGGTTGTCCGCGGACTCGAGCAATACGACGCCAACGTCGTCGGCCTGACGCTGAGCCGCAATCAGCAGGCACACGTCCAGCGGCGCCTGGACGAGCATTCGTCCCCGCGGAGCAAGCGGGTGCTACTGCAGGGCTGGGAGCAGTTCGGCGAGAAGGTCGACCGCATCGTGTCGATCGGCGCCTTCGAGCACTTCGGCCGCGACCGCTACACCGACTTTTTCAAGATGGCCTACGAGGCGCTTCCGGACGACGGCGTGATGCTGCTGCACACCATCATTCAGCCCAGCCGCGAGGAGTTCTCCGACCGCGGCCTGCCGATCACGATGACCAAGCTGCGGTTCATGAAATTCATCATGGAGGAGATCTTTCCGGGCGGCGACCTGCCCGCCGCCAAGACCGTCGAAGAGCACGCGGAACGCGCCGGCTTCACCATCAAGCGCGTGCAACAGTTGCGCCTGCACTACGCGCGCACCCTCGACAACTGGTCGGCCGCGCTCGAGGCGCGTCGCGACGAGGCCATCGCGATTCAGTCGCAAGAGGTGTACGACCGGTACATGAAGTACCTGACCGGTTGCGCGGATCTGTTCCGCGAGGGCTACACCGACGTCGCGCAGTTCACCCTCGCCAAGGGCTGATTACGGGCCCTCCTAGGGACCCGAGTACCCCGGCGGGTTGACGCCCTCGACCCAAAAGTCTTCGCCCAGTTTGGATCCCGGGATGCAGTCGTACACCGACAGGTCGGTGACCCCGGAGTCGAGCAGCACGTCCTCGCACAGCAGCGTGTTGCCGGTGAATTCGCGGGCGGGCTTGTTGAGGATGACGTAGGCCGCGTCGGAGTACACCTCCGGCTTGCGGGCCCGGCCCATCGCCTCGTCGCCGCCGAGCAGGTTCTGCACCGCGGCGGTGGCCACTAGCGTGCGCGGCCACAGCGTGTTCGACGCGATGCCCTCCTCGCGCATCTCCTCGGCGATCCCGAGCGCGCACAGCGTCATGCCGAACTTCGCCATCATGTACGCGGTCGGCTTGAGCCACTTGCTGTCCAGCAGCACCGGCGGCGACAGCGTCAGGACGTGCGGGTTCTCCCGGCCCTTCAGGTGCGGAAGGCAGGCTTGGGAGACGGCGTACGTGCCGCGCACCTGGATGCCGTTCATCAGGTCGAAGCGCTTCATCGGCACCTCGGAGATGGAGCCCAGGTTGATCGCCGACGCGTTGTTGACGCAGATGTCGATGCCGCCGAACTGCTCGACGGCCTTGGCCACCGCGGCCTCGACGGAGTCCGGCTCGCGGACGTCCCCGACGATCGGCAGCGCCTGGCCGCCGGCCTCCTCGAGCTCCTTGGCGGCGGTGTAGACCGTTCCCGGCAGTTTCGGGTGTGGCTCGGCGGTCTTGGCGATCAGCGCGATGTTGGCGCCGTCCTGCGCTGCGCGTTTGGCGATTGCCAGGCCGATACCGCGGCTGGCGCCGGAGATGAACATGGTCTTGCCATTCAGGGACATGGCGCCACATTAACGCCCGGTCCCAACCGGTCGGTTGGGGGGACCGCGCTGCCCGCCGTCGGCGCCGGAAATAGCAGCTTGCCTCGCGCCGTTGATTCTGTCGGTCTCTGAAACAGACGTGGGCAGACCCGGGCAGACGGTGTCGGTCCCAGCCTTTAGATTGGGAGGAGGCAGTCGGGTGTCAACGGCGACGATCTATGCGCGTCCGGTATCGCTGGCGATGCTGTCCGGCGACGCCGCAACAGAAGGGACCGTGTTAATCGAGATGGATGATCCCGAAGATCGACGAGACGGAGCCCAGCCCGAGTTGCCCGAGGTCGAGCTGCCGCCGGAGAGCGACGCGGAATTGACGGCGCGCTTCGAGCGCGACGCGATTCCGCTGCTGGACCAGCTCTACGGCGGCGCGCTGCGCATGACGCGCAACCCCGCCGACGCCGAGGACCTGCTGCAGGAAACGATGGTCAAGGCCTACGCGGGCTTCCGGTCGTTCCGCGCCGGCACCAACCTGAAGGCCTGGCTGTACCGGATCCTGACCAACACCTACATCAACAGCTACCGCAAGAAACAGCGCCAGCCTGCGGAATACCCAACCGAGGCAATCACCGACTGGCAGCTGGCCGCCAACGCAGAACACACGTCGACCGGGCTGCGCTCGGCCGAGGTCGAGGCCCTGGAGGCGCTGCCGGACACCGAGATCAAGGCGGCCCTGCAGGCCCTGCCCGAAGAGTTCCGGATGGCCGTCTACTACGCCGACGTCGAGGGTTTCCCGTACAAGGAGATCGCCCAGATCATGGACACGCCGATCGGAACCGTGATGTCGAGGCTGCATCGAGGCAGGCGACAGTTGCGTAGTCTATTGGCCGATGTGGCCAAGGAGCGGGGCTTCACCCGCGGGCAGCAGACGCACGAGGAGGTGTCGTCATGAGCGAGATTTCACCCGGTGACGCCTCGGCGGCCGCCACCCCGCAGATGAAGGCCGAGTGCGCCGAACTGATTGCCGAGGTATGGACGCTGCTCGACGGCGAATGCACGCCGGAGACGCGGCAAAAGCTCAAGCAGCACCTCGACGAATGCCCGCCCTGCCTGCGGATATTCGGCATCGAGGAGCAGTTCAAGGCACTGATCGCCACCAAGTGCAGCGGCGACAGGGCCCCCGAGGGCCTGCGCGAGCGCCTGCGGCTGGAGATCCGCCGCACCACGATCATCCGCGACGTGTACTAACTCACCCGCGCGAGCGCGGTTGCCTTCAGCCCTGGTTAGGCGTTCGGCCGCTTGCCGTGGTTGGCCTTGCTGTGCTTACGGTCACGCTTCTTGCGGCCACGCTTGGCCATGGGGTACCTCCGTCGTTTGTGCATGAGTTTCGGGCGTCCGGCGCCCGTAGGGTTCCTCACAGTCTCTCATGACGCGTTTCACGTGCCGCTGTCTGATCGGGTCTTGTGGTTCGATATACATGAGCTGAAGAAAGCCTGGACCAGCAGCCAGCATGCGACGTGGCCCGAAAGAGTGGGGTGAAGATGGCCGAGGATGTTCGAGCCGAGATTGTGGCCAGCGTGCTCGAAGTCGTTGTCAACGAGGGCGACGAAATCGGTAAGGGCGACATTGTCGTGCTGCTGGAGTCCATGAAGATGGAGATCCCTGTGCTGGCCGAGGTCGGCGGCACCGTGAGCAAGGTGAGCGTCGCCGTCGGCGACGTCATCCAGGCGGGCGACTTGATCGCCGTCATCAGCTAGTCGTTGCACCCGTAATCGATGTCCACTCTCGGTGATCTGCTTGCCGAGCACACGGTGCTGCCCGGCAACGCCGTGGACCACCTGCACGCGGTGGTCGGGGAGTGGCAGCTGCTGGCCGACCTGTCCTTCGCCGACTACCTGATGTGGGTGCGCCGCGACGACGGCGTGCTGGTGTGCGTGGCGCAATGCCGCCCGACGACCGCGCCCACGGTGCTGCAGAGCGACTCGGTGGGCAGCGTGGTGGCCGCCGACGTACTGCCACTCGTCACGCAGACCTTCGCCTCGGGTGCCGAGCAGCAGGAAAGCACTGCGGGGCAAGCGAATTCGTGGCAACTGCCCGGGTCCAACGTCGCGGCCACCCCGGTGCGATACGCCGACCAGGTGGTGGCGGTGCTCACCCGGCACCAAACCACGCCGGCGGCCGACCAGAACCCCGGCCACCTGGAGACCGCCTACCGCGAGTGCGCCACCGATCTCGTACACATGTTGGCGCAGGGCACTTTTCCCGATGTACGCGACGTGGCGATGTCGCGTTCCACGCCGCGGGTGGGGGACGGGTTCATTCGTCTCGACGTCGACGGGGTGGTCGCCTACGCCAGCCCCAACGCCCTATCGGCGTATCACCGCATGGGGCTGACGACCGAGCTCGAGGGCCACAACCTGATCAGGATCACGCGGCCGCTGATCTCGGACTCCTTTGAGGCACAAGAGGTTGCAGAACACGTGCAGGACCTGCTGGCCGGCGGCAAGAGCATGCGGATGGAGGTCGACGCGGGCGGCGCCACGGTGCTGCTGCGGACCCTGCCGCTGGTGGTGGACGGGCGCAGCGCCGGTGCGGCGATCCTGATCCGCGACGTCACCGAGGTCAAGCGGCGGGACCGGGCCCTGATCTCCAAGGACGCCACGATTCGCGAGATCCACCATCGGGTGAAGAACAACCTGCAGACCGTGGCGGCCCTGCTGCGCCTGCAGGCTCGCCGCACCGCCAATGCCGAGGGCCGCGAGGCGCTGAACGAATCGGTGCGCCGGGTGTCGTCGATCGCCCTGGTGCACGACGCCCTGTCGATGTCGGTGGACGAGCAGGTCAACCTCGACGAGGTCATCGACCGGATCCTGCCGATCATGAACGACGTGGCGTCGGTGGACCGCCCGATCCGGATCAACCGGGTCGGCGATCTCGGCGTGCTGGATTCCGATCGGGCGACGGCGCTGATCATGGTGATCACCGAGCTGGTGCAGAACGCGATCGAGCACGCGTTTGATCCGGCCGCCCAGGCGGGGTCGGTGACGATCCGCGCCGAGCGTTCGGCGCGCTGGCTCGACGTCGTGGTGCACGACGACGGGCGCGGGCTGCCCGAGGGATTCAGCCTGGACAAATCCGACAGCCTCGGGCTGCAGATCGTGCGGACGCTGGTGGCCGCCGAGCTCGACGGCACGCTGGGCATGCGCGCTGCGCCGCGGCGCGGCACCGATGTGGTGCTGCGGGTTCCGATCGGCCGGCGCGCCCGATTGCTGTTGTGATCCCGACGCAACAGTGCGGCCCCGACAGATTGTCGGGGCCGCACTGTTAACGGAAGCTGTGGTCAGACTCCGCTGCGGGCCTTCGTCCGGGCGTTGCGACGCTTCAGTGCACGCCGCTCGTCTTCGCTCATGCCGCCCCAGACGCCCGAGTCCTGGCCGGTGTTCAGAGCCCAACTGAGGCAATCTGTGGTCACCGGACACCGATTGCAGACCAGTTTCGCGTCAGCGATCTGCGCGAGCGCCGGGCCGCTATTCCCTACCGGGAAAAACAGTTCCGGATCCTCGTCGCGACAGACCGCCTTGTGGCGCCAATCCATAAGTAGTTACTCCTCAACTATGTGCGCAGCACAGCGCACTCGCGTTTGTCTTCGGCTCTTAACGCTTGCACGGCAGAGGTCAGTAAACCCGTACCCCTACGACTTTCCTGCATGCAACCTTTCGATCGTTTCACAGGCCCAACAGATGTCAATAGCGTGCGTTCGTCCGTGTGCTATCTCACTTTGATCACGCCGTAGCCGAGCCCTAACACCGTTGTACTACACTCGCCGGTTACTCTCACGGATTTATTCGTCACACCGCCGGCTCACGCGGCTTTTCTTCCAGCTCAGAATGGCTTTTGGTGGGGCGGGGCGGCGACCGCTAATACGTCGCGAACGGCCCGGAAAGTCATGCTCTCGCGCAGGCCCAGGTACTCGCCGTCGAACTGGCTGGCGACCGGCACTCCTGGCGAGCTGATGCGCAGGCAAGCCGCGTCGTCGTCCCGGACCAGTTGCTTGGCTTGAGGATTCGGCCGCTTGGACAACAGCTGGCTCAGCAGCCGCAGCGTCGGGATCGTCTTCATTTCGGTGACGGCGAACACGCCGAGGCCCGTTTCGAAGCTGCAGCCGGGGTTGGTCACCATCGGCCGGCTGTTGCTGTAGGTCCACGGCGTGGTGTTGGACACCCAGGCGAAATTCACGCCCTCCACCGGGTCGCGCCCGGGCAGCTCCAGGGTGAGGCTGGGGGCGCGGCGGCTGTAGCCGATGGTGATGGGAATGGCGACGCGCCAGTACCGTAACGGCGTCACCTTGACGCCCTTGTTGCGCTGGGCCTCCACCCCCGCGACCACTTCAGCATCGACGCCCATGCCCGCGTTGATCACCGCCCACCGGTCGCCGCAGTCGATCAGGCTGATGCGGCGCCACTTCTGCGAACGGCGGTAGTCGTCGATCAGCTGAATCAGCTGATTGGTGGCGGCGACGGGGTCACGCGAGATCCCCAGCGATCGCGCCAGCACGTTGGCCGAGCCGCCGGGCACCACCGCGATTGCGGGCAGCTGTCCCGTCGGCGCCGTCGGACCGGGGCGGCCGAGCAACCCGTTGACCACGCCGCTCACCGTGCCGTCGCCGCCGTGCACCACGACCAGATCGATGCCGTCGGCGACGGCCTTCTGCGCGAGTTCGACGCCGTGACCGCGATGGGTGGTGTGTTCGACGGTGAGCTCGAGACGGCTCTTGAGGGCGTGTGCCAGGAGATCGCGGCCGGCCGCAGTGGTGGAAGTCGCCGTTGGGTTCACGATCAGCACCGCGCGCATGATGGATGAGCTTATGCGGGGTCGCTATGCCCCCGCTGTGGGGGAAGGGCCCGCACGCCCGGGACGCCCGGGCGCCGTGACTACGCTGACGCTGTGACCGCCCCCGCCCCATCCGTCGTGCGAGGCGCGGGATTGCTCGTCGCGGTGCAAGGCGCGGCCGCGCTGGTGATGGCCGCAGTGCTGGTGGTGCGTGCGATCGCCGGAGTCGACCAGCACGTGGTCAACGGCCTGGGCACGGCGGCCTGGTTCGTCGTGGTGGGCGGCGTGGTGCTGGCCGCGGGCCGCGCGCTGACGCTCGGCAAGCGCTGGGGCCGCGGGCCGGCGGTCTTCGCCCAGCTGCTGCTGTTGCCGGTGGCGTGGTACCTCGGGGTGGGCTCGCGCCAGCTGGCCTTCGGGATTCCCGTCGCCGTCGTGGCGCTCACCGTGCTGGGCCTGTTGTTCAGCCCCCCGGCGCTGCGCTGGGCCGCCGGCGGCGATCAGCGCGGTCCGGCCAGCTCGTCCAACGGCGGCCCGGACAGCCGGTAGGTCGTCCATTCCCGTTGCGGCACTGCGCCGATGCCGTCGTAGAGCGCGACGGCGCCCGAGTTCCAGTTCAGCACCGCCCACGACAGTCGGGTGTAGCCGTTGTCGACGCATTCGGCCGCGAGGGCCGCAAGCAGCGCGCGGGCAAGGCCGCGACGGCGAACCTGTTGCGTACGAACAGGTCTTCCAGGTAGATCCCGGCGACGCCATCCCAGGTGGAGAAGCTGAGGAACCACAACGCCATCCCGGCGACCTCGCCGTCGACCTCGGCGACGTGCCCGAACACCGTCGGGGCAGCGGCGAAAAGCGCCGCCGTGATCTGGGTTTCGGTGACGGTGCACTGGTCGGGGGCGCGCTCGAATTCGGCCAGCCCGTGAATCATGTCGGCGATGTCCGCGGCGTCCGACGGGGTGACGCGGCGGATGGTGTGGCTCAACGCTGCACTCCCAGCGCGCGCAGGATGGTGGCGAATTTCGTTGTGGTTTCGTCGACTTCGGCGTCGGGATCGGATTCGGCGACGATGCCGCCGCCGGCGTGCGCCAGGGCCGTGCGGCGGTCGGCCGACAGCTGCGCGCAGCGGATGGACACCACCCAGCGGCCGTCGCCGCCGGCGTCGCACCAGCCGACGGCGCCGGCGTAGAAGCCGCGGTCGCCCTCCAGCTCGGCGATGAGTTCGGCGGCGGCCTCGGCCGGAACTCCGCCGACCGCCGGCGTCGGGTGCAGCGCCAGCGCTAGATCGATTGCGGTGGTTGATGTTTCACGTAATCGTCCGCTGATCGGTGTGCACAGGTGCCAGACCGCCGCGGTGCGGCTCAGGTCCGGTTCGGGCGCGATCGTCAGCTCGTCGCACAGCGGCTCCAGCGCGGCCCGCATCGCGTCGATGACCAGCCGGTGCTCGTGGCGGTCCTTGGCCGACGCCGCCAGCGCGGCGCCGTTGGCCGCGTCGAGTTGCGGGTCGACGGCGCGGGGGGCCGAGCCGGCGAACGGCTGACAGATCACCCGGTCGCCGGAGCGCGCGACCAGCAGCTCGGGGCTGGCGCCGATCAGGGCCGCCCCGGTGTAACCCTCGCCCGCGGCCGTCAGGTCGACGAGATAGCCGTAGGCGGCCGGATCCGCGGCGACCAGCCGGCGCAGGACGGCGCGGCCGTCCAGCGCGCCGTCGGCGGACAGCTGCAGCGTGCGGGCCAGCACCACTTTGCTCAGCGGGCTGCCCGGTGCGGTGAGCCGATCGCGGGCCCGCGCGATGCGGTCGCGATAGTCGGCCGGCGGCGGAACGGCGGCCGCGACGCGCACCGCCGGCAGCGGGCCCGTCGGCCAGTCGGGCAGCCCGTCGCGGCGGAGCACCGCGTCCGGCGTCAGCAGTGCGGCCGGCCTGCCCACGTCGAAAGGCAACGCGCCCAACACGATTGGTGCCGACCCCGTGCGCAGCGCGTGCTGCGCCGCTGCCACCTCGCTGTAGCGCGCTCGCACCCCGTCGGCGATCAGCGTGCCGGTCGGCCCGCTCAGCGCGAACGGCGGTTCTGCTGGGCTCACACGCCAGCGCTCGGTTGACCGGTCAGGCCCAGCGCGAGCAGTTGGCGCACTCCGTGCTCGAAGCCGCACAGCGCGATCGAGGCGGTGCGCATGCCGAACCGGCGGCCCTCGACGAGCGGCAGTTCGACCCAGCGGGTGATCACCGCGCGGGAGAAATGGCCGTGGCTGACGAACACTACGTCGTGCGATTCCATGTGCCGCAACGCCATCGCGACGGCCGCGTCCGCGCGGTCGCTGACCTGCGCAACGCTCTCGCCGCCGGGACATCCGTGCGTCCACACCAGCCAATCGGGAACCGTCTTGTGGATCTCATCGGTTGTGACGCCTTCGTATTCGCCGTAATCCCACTCGGCGAGCAGCGGGGACACCTCGTCGACGGTCAGGCCCGCCAGGTCGGCGGTGACCAGGGTGCGCTGCCGCGGGCTGCTGATCACCACCGGGCTGACGGGGTCCAGCCCGGCCAGCAAGGCGCCGGCCAGCTTGGCCTGCTGCCGGCCGTTCTCGGTCAGGTCGATTTCGGTGCTGCCGGTGTGCTGACCCGACAGCGACCACTCGGTCTCGCCATGGCGGAGCAGGAACAGCCGGTGCTTGAGCACGCCCATGTTCAGTGATTCTGCCGGACGACTCGCCGTGCCCGCAGAGGGAAGCCGTAGCACCCCGCCGAGAACGTGCCAGGATGGCAGGGTGAGTGACTTTCGGGTACTGGCGGTGGCCAACCAGAAGGGCGGCGTCGCTAAGACGACGACGGTCGCCTCGCTCGGCGGGGCGATGGCGAAAAGCGGCAAGCGGGTGCTGCTTGTAGATCTCGATCCGCAGGGCTGTCTGACCTTTTCGCTCGGCCACGATCCCGATAAGTTGCCGCTGTCGGTGCACGAGGTGCTGCTCGGTGACGTCGAGCCGAATGCGGCGCTGGTAGCCACCGTCGAGGGAATGACGCTGCTACCGGCCAACATTGACCTCGCCGGTGCCGAGGCCATGCTGCTGATGCGGGCAGGCCGCGAGTACGCGCTCAAGCGGGCGCTGGCCAAGCTGGACGACCAGTTCGACGTGGTGATCCTCGACTGCCCGCCGTCGCTGGGCGTGCTGACGCTCAACGGTCTGACGGCCGCCGACGAGGTGATCGTGCCGCTGCAGTGCGAGACGCTGGCCCACCGCGGCGTCGGCCAGTTCCTGCGCACGGTCTCCGATGTGCAGCAGATCACCAACCCGGAGCTCAAGCTGCTGGGCGCGCTGCCGACGCTGTACGACTCCCGCACGACGCACACCCGCGACGTGCTGCTCGACGTCGCCGATCGTTATCAGCTGCCGGTGCTCGCCCCGCCGATCCCGCGCACGGTGCGCTTCGCCGAGGCGAGCGCGTCGGGCTCGTCGGTGATGGCCGGGCGCAAGAACAAGGGCGCGGTCGCCTACAGCGAGCTGGCGAAGGCGTTGATCAAGCACTGGAAGTCCGGCAAGCCGCTGCCGACGTACGCCGTCGAGGTCTAGCCCGCGGGCGTATCAGCCCAGGGCCACCACGGTGTCGCCCCGCTGCTCGTACACGTGCGAACCCGAAACCGCCGGAACGACGGGCACTCCGGGCTGCTGGCTGCCGGGCGCCCGGTTCACCGGGATGTAGCGCTCGTTCGCGCCGCTGATCTGGTCGTAGACGCCGATCGCGCCGGTCACCGGGACCAGCAGTTTGCCGGCCATCATCGCCCCGGGACCCAGCGGCGCCGTAGTGTCGCCCGCGGCGATGGTGTAGCGCGGCGCCAGGCTGGTCGCGTCGAACACCAGCACCGAATCGCCCGTCCACCAGGTGACCGAGTTGCCCGCCAGCGACGCCACCGCCGCCGGCGACGGCGGCTTGGGCAGCAGGGTGGTCGACACCACCGTGCCGGTCTCGTCGAGCACGTCGACGCGCGGCTGCGGCAGCGGGACGTAAACCGCGGTGTTGTTCTCCCGCACCGCCACCACGCGGGCACCCGAATCCGCCTTGACGCCGGGTTCCGACACGGCGTGCTGGGCGGGCTCGTCGTCTTCCTTGCCGGGGCGCAACAACACCAGCCGCAGGTCGGCCTGGCTCTTGCAGCTCTCCAGCACCGAGACCGCCGACGAGCTGGCCGCCGCCGAGATCAGCCGGCACCCGGAGTGCAGGCCGCGCGACGACGGCTTCACCCGGGCGTCGGTCTCGCCGTAGGCCAGCATCCGGACCATGTCCGAGCGCCACAGCTCCAGGCGGGTGTCACCGGTCGATAGCACCGTCATGCCGTCGGAGGTGAGCCGGACGCGGGGATCGGCGTAGCTGCTGCGGGCGGCCCCGCGCCGGCCATTGGACCCGTCCAGCGTGCTGACCTGCCCGCAGCCGCGGTCGTCCTTGTAGACGGCGACGGCGTAGCGGTAGATCCAGGAGAGCCCGCACAGGTCGGCGTCGCGGGAGTAGCTCCAGCGCGACTGGCCCGTCGCGGGATCGCGCCCGTCCACCCTGCGGCCGTTGCCGGTGGCGATCGTCCCGCTGATCACGAGCGGCGCCGTGGTCGCGGGGCTGGCGGCGGTCCACAACTGCGTGAGGGTCGCCGGCACTTCCCTGGCCGGGGTGGGGTTGGGCGCCGGGATGGCGGCGGGCCGGCTGATGGTGGCCCGGGCGTCGCTCGTCCACCAGATCAGCGACGCCACCGCGGCGACGACAATCGCGATCGCCGCAGCAGCCAGCAGGTCACCCTTGGTGCGGCGTTCGGGTTTGACCATGCGCCGGAGCGGACTCAGTTGGCGGTAGTGCCGGCGGCGGCGCTCTCCGCCGGCTTGCGGCGACGGCGGCGGCGGGGGTTGGCCCCGCCTGCTGCGTTCGGGCCGGCCCCGTCACCAGATCCGGCCGCCTGGGGTGTGTCCGCGGCGGCGTCGCCGTTGCTGCTCGCGGGCGCGCCGCCGGCGGGGTGGCCGGTGACGGGCTCGCCGGCACGGGTACGCCGGCGCCGGTTGCCGGACCGGGCGCGCGCGGGCTTGTCGCCCTCTTTGCGGTCCGAGTTGCGGTGCGAGCCCTCGCCGCGGCCCGCGCTTTCGGTGACGCGGCGCTTGACCGGCGACTTGCGCGCCGTGCCGACGGTGCCTTTCGCCTCGCTCGGGATGCCGAGCTCGGCCTTCAGGTGCGCGGAGTTGGAGTACGTCTCGGCCGGGTCGGGGATGCCCAGGCCCAGCGCCTTATCGATCATCGCCCAGCGGGGCATGTCGTCCCAGTCCACCAGCGTGACCGCGATGCCGGTCTTGCCGGCCCGGCCGGTGCGCCCGATGCGGTGCACGTACGCCTGTTCGTCCTCGGGGGTCTGGTAGTTGATGACGTGGGTGATGTCGTCGATGTCGATGCCGCGGGCGGCGACGTCGGTGGCCACCAGCACGTCGACCTCACCGTTGCGGAACGCCTTGAGTGCCTTCTCCCGGGCGATCTGCCCGAGGTCGCCGTGCACGGCGCCGACCTTGAAGCCGCGCTCGGCCAGCTCGTCGGCGACCTTCTGCGCGGTGCGCTTGGTACGGGTGAAGATCATCGTCGCGCCCCGGCCCTCGGCCTGCAGCACCCGGCTTACCAGCTCGACCTTGTCCAGCGCGTGGGCGCGGTAGGCGAACTGCTCGGTGGTGTCGTGGGTGGCCGCCGAGTGCGGCGCCTCGGCGCGGATGTGGGTGGGCTGGACCATGAACGTGCGGGCCAGCGTGATGATCGGGTCCGGCATCGTGGCCGAGAACAGCATCGACTGCCGGCCGGCCGGGATCTGCCGCAGGATGCGCTCGATGTCGGGCAAAAAGCCCAGGTCGAGCATCTCGTCGGCCTCGTCGAGCACCAGCACCGACAGGCCACCCAGCTGCAGGTGGCCCTGTTGGGAGAGGTCGAGCAACCGGCCCGGGGTGCCCACCACGACGTCGGCGCCGGCTCGCAGCGCCTCGATCTGCGGCTCGTAAGGGCGCCCACCGTAGATGGACACCACCGCCAGGCGGCGGCCCTCGTCGGCGATCAGGTACTTGGCCGCGGTGGCCAGGTCCTCGGTCACCTGGATGCAGAGCTCGCGGGTGGGCACGACGATCAGCGCCCGCGGGGCGCCGCTGAGCGGTCGCGTCGCGGCGCTGGCCGTAATGCGTTGCAGCAGTGGCACGCCGAACCCGAAGGTCTTGCCCATGCCGGTGCGGGCCTGGCCGATCACGTCGTCGCCGGCGAGCGCCAGCGGCAGGGTCAGTTCCTGGATGGCAAAGGGATGCTCAATGCCTTCTTCGGCCAGCGCGCGCACGATTTCGTCGCGGACGCCGAGTTGAGCAAAGGTAGTTTCGGTCGCGCTTGTGAGAGCGGTCATATGTGGTTGTTGTGCCTTTCGGTGACATGGAGTTTTTCGGTGTTCTCGATTGCGGTCACGCGCGCACGAATTCCGACTCCAAGTCGCCGAGTCGCCGGCCCTAATCTCAGGTGGGCCCGCTGTGCACGCACATTTCGCCGATGGCGGCGGTACGAAATACAGCCACTATCTATCTGCATGATAGCTGGTCGACAGTCGGCGCCCATCTTCTTCTCAATACGCCGACTAGAGTGAGGACCATGACTTCGGCCTCCTCCGCCGACCAGGTGGACGAATCGCCTACCTCACACGTGACCGCAGAACACCCCGGTGTGAACGAGCTGTTCGCGGTGCTCGCCTACGGTGAGGTGGCCGCGTTCTATCGCCTGACGGACGAGGCCAGAATGGCCCCCGACCTGCGCGGACGCATCTCTATGGCCAGCATGGCTGCCGCCGAGATGATTCACTACGAGCTGCTGCGCGACGCCCTGGAAAGCCGCGGCGTCGACGTCGTCACGGCGATGTCCCGGTACGCCGCGGCGCTGGAGAACTACCACCGGCTGACGATGCCGAGCACCTGGCTGGAAGCCCTGGTGAAGACCTATGTCGGTGACGCCCTGGCCGCCGACCTGTATCTCGAGATCGCCGACAGCCTGCCCGACGAGGTTGCCGACGTGGTGCGGGCGGCCCTGTCGGAGACCGGGCACTCGCAGTTCGTCGTCGCCGAGGTGCGCGCCGCGGTGACCGCCAGCGGCAAACAGCGCAGTCGCCTGGCGCTGTGGTCGCGCCGGCTGTTCGGCGAGGCGATCACCCAGGCCCAGTACCTGCTGGCCGACCACGACGAGCTGGTCGACCTGTTGATCTCCGGGGCGGGCGGCCTGAGCCAGCTCAGCTCGTTCTTCGAACGCCTGCAGCACACCCACGACCGGCGGATGCGCGAGCTCGGCCTGAGCTAGTCGCAGCGCGTGATCGCAAGCGCGGCGCAGCCGGGCGCAGCGGGTCACGGCCATCGGACTCAGCGCGTGCAGGTCGCCATCGGCGAGTTGTTGGTCGAGGCCACCACGACCTGGCCCTCGGCATTGACCACCGAGCAGTTCAGGTGGCTGTAAATGCTTTGCGCGATCACGGATTCGGTCGTCACGCCCGGGTTCAGCACCACCATCTTTGTCCACGGCAGCGAGACGTTGAACTCCGTCTTCGGGAAGCCCTGGGCGTCGGTGTAGACGATGTTCACCAGATCAAGCAGCTGCTTGGACCCGGCCACGCTGTAGAAGACGGTGCGCGGGCTCAGGGCGGCCGTCGGCGGCTGCTGCGCGGGCGCCAGGGCGCGCGGCGGCAGGTAGGTGGGCAGCGGCGCGGCGGTGATGGGTCCCGGGGGTGCCGCGATGGGCGGGGCCAGCGTGGTGACGGTCTCGGGTGACTGCTGGGGACCCCGCGAGGGCGCCGGGCTGGCCGACGCGCTGGGCGGGGTCATGGTGCGCGGCGCGGAGGTCACCGGCCGCGGGCCCGGCCCGATCGTGGCCTTCGTCGACGCGCTGTCGCCGCTGTTGATGACCACCGCGGTGGCGATGGCGCCGACGGCCACGACCACCCCGACGAACGCCGCGACCGGGCGCCAGCGGGGGTCCGACGGCCACACCAGTTCGCCGTAGCCCTCGTCCTCGTAGTCCGAGTCGGCTCCGGCGTAAATCTCGTCATCGGGGTAGTCATGGATGGGCTCGGTGACTAGGCCGTCGAGATCGTGCAGTGTGTTGCTGATGGTGCCGATGCTACGGATGGGAGACGACGGGCCGCGGGGCTGCGCGGCGGCGTTGACCCAGTTGGGAGCGAATCGTTATCGGCCGTCGACCTTGGCGGCACCCTCTGGGTCAGACTGCTCGGCGCGCGTCGATTAGCCTGCTGCTGACGCGTCTGGGACGAATCACAGGACGAACCACGAACGGAAGGGGCCACGGTGGAGGTCAAGGTCGGAATCACGGACAGCCCACGCGAGCTGGTGTTTCCCAGTGCGCAGACGCCCGCTGAGGTCGAGGAACTTGTCTCCGCCGCCCTGGGTGGGGGCTCGAACGTGCTGCGGCTGCACGACGAGAGGGGCCGCCTGTTCCTGATCAACACGGCCAAGATCTCCTACGTCGAGATCGGCGCCGCCGACAGCCGCCGGGTCGGCTTCGGGATCGGGATCGGCGCGGACGCCAAGGCCGGTAAGGGCGCTAAGAGCGAGTAAGCGGCACGTGTGACAGGCCGCCCCAGGCGAACGCCACGGTGCCGTCGACGGCGTCCGACTTGGAGATCGGGCGGTCGGAGTCCAGCCAGTAGCGGGCGCAGTCCACGCTGATGCCGACCAGCCCGACCGCGATCATCCTGGCGCGGTGCGGGTCCAGCCCGGAGTCGGCGCTGATCAGCGCGAACACCGCGTCGATGCACGATTCGGTGGCGGCGCGCACCTGCGTGGCGACCTCGGGCTCGGTGACGTTGTCGTTCTCGAAGATCAGCCGGTACCCCTGGCTGTCGTGCTCGATGAAGTCGAAGAAGGCCTGGACGGCCGAATGCAGCCGGCGCCGGTTGTCGGTGGTGGTGCTCAGCGCGTTCTGCACGCCCGAGACCAGGTTGTCGACGTGCCGGTTGAGCACCGCCAAATACAGCTCGAGTTTGCTCGAAAAGTGTTGGTAAAGAACGGGTTTGCTGACGCCCGCCCGCTCGGCAATCTCGTCCATGCCTGCGGCGTGGTAGCCGTGGTCGACGAAGACGTCGCTGGCGACGATGAGCAACTGGCCACGACGCTCGTCGCGGGGCAGCCTGTTGCCCCGCCTGCTGGCGGTCGCCACGCCGTCGGCCGACCGGCTGCGGTCGATCGGTTTGACGGCACGCCGGGGCGCTGCCTTGGCGATCTCGCTCATCGGGTCCTCATCTGATCGTGGCAACTGACCGCCGTTCCTGGAGCCAGCCGCGCCCTCGTCGCAACGACATTACTACCCGCAATGTCGTCAGGACTGGCATCGGCGGGCTGGCGGGACCGGTGTCGCGCCCCGGATGCTCGGGCGCGCCAGGGGCGCCCCCGCTGCCCGCTGTGCCATCCTGGGGCAATGACGTCCGACCGACCTGCGCGCGACGCCGGTCGAGCGCCCGTGCTGCATGACCAGTGGCGCGAGCCGCTTCGGGCCCTGCGCGACCCGATCGCACGGGACGCCGGACGGGTCCGGGCCGACCGCGAGCGGCCACGCCAATGGCGCAAGCAGACGTGGCTGGGGCGATTCATCTCGACCTACGGCTGGCGGGCCTATGCGCTGCCCGTGCTGCTGGCGCTGACCGTGGTGATCGGCTACCAGACGGTGACCGGGGTGGGCACGTCGAAGCCGGCCGCCAGTCAGCCCATTCAGGGCCCGCCCGTCATCGGTGCGGTGGGCACCGCCATCCTCGACGCGCCGCCGCGTGGGCTGGCCACCTTCGACGCGAACCTGCCCGCCGGGACGCTGCCCGACGGCGGGCCGTTCACCGAGGCCGGCGACAAGACCTGGCAGGTGGTGCCGGGCACCATGCCGCAGGTCGGCCAGGGCACCGCCAAGGTGTTCAAGTACACCGTCGAGATCGAAAACGGCCTCGACCCCACGATGTTCGGCGGCGACGACGCCTTCGCCCAGATGGTCGACCAGACGCTGGCCAATCCCAAGGGCTGGACGCACAATCCGCAATTCGCCTTCACCAGGATCGACGGCGCTAGCGGGGTCAAGCCCGACTTCCGGATCTCGCTGGTGTCCCCGGTGACGGTGCGTGAGGGCTGCGGCTACGAGTTCCGGCTGGAGACCTCCTGCTACAACCCGGTTTTCGGGCCCGAGAAGCAGGCGCGGGTGTTCATCAACGAGGCGCGCTGGGTGCGCGGGGCGGTGCCGTTCCAGGGCGACATGGGCTCGTACCGGCAGTACGTGATCAACCACGAGGTGGGCCACGCCATCGGCTACGTGCGCCACGAGCCGTGCGACCAAAACGGCGGCCTGGCGCCGGTGATGATGCAGCAGACGTTCTCCACGTCCAACGACGACGCCGCGAAGTTCGACCCCGAATACGTCAAGGCCGACGGCAAGACCTGCCGCTTCAATCCCTGGCCGTATCCGATCGCCTGACCTCGGCCTAACCTCGGTGGTGTGCGAATTTCCTTGCCGCCGCTAGTCGAGCCCGCCGGCGAGCTGACCCGGGACGAGGTGGCGCGCTACAGCCGGCATCTGATCATTCCCGACCTGGGTACCGACGGGCAGAAGCGGCTGAAGAACGCCCGGGTGCTGGTGATCGGCGCCGGCGGCCTCGGCGCGCCGACGCTGCTGTACCTGGCCGCCGCCGGCGTCGGCACGCTCGGCATCGTCGACTTCGACGTGGTCGACGAATCCAACCTGCAGCGCCAGATCATCCACGGCACCGCCGACGTCGGGCGGTCCAAGGCCCAGTCGGCGCGCGACTCCATCGCCGCCATCAACCCGCTGGTGCAGGTGCGGTTGCACGAGGTCCGGCTGGACGCCGGCAACGCCGTCGAGCTGTTCGGGCAATACGACCTGATCCTCGACGGCACCGACAACTTCGCCACTCGGTACCTGGTCAACGATGCCGCGGTGCTGGCAGGCAAGCCCTACGTGTGGGGCTCGATCTACCGCTTCGAGGGCCAGGTCTCGGTGTTCTGGGAGGACGCCCCCGACGGGCGGGGCCTGAACTATCGCGACCTGTACCCCGAGCCGCCGCCGCCCGGCCTGGTCCCGTCGTGCGCCGAAGGTGGCGTGCTGGGCATCGTCTGCGCCTCGATCGCGTCGGTGATGGGGACCGAGGCGATCAAGCTGATCACCGGGATCGGCGAACCGCTGCTCGGCCGGCTGATGATCTACGACGCGCTCGAGATGAGCTATCGCACGATCACGGTCCGCAAGGACCCGTCAGAGGCTTTCCGGCCGAGGATCACCGAGCTGGTCGACTACGAGGCGTTCTGCGGCGGGGTGCCGGACGCGACGGCCCCGGATTCGGCGATCACCCCGCGCGAGTTGCGGGCGCTGCTGGATTCGGGCGCGAACCTGGCCCTGATCGACGTCCGCGAGCAGGTCGAGTGGGACATCAATCACATCGAGGGCGCCCAGCTGATCCCGAACTCGTCGATCAGCTCCGGCGAGGGCCTGGCAAAGCTGCCACACGACCGCAAGGCCGTGCTCTACTGCAAGACCGGCGTGCGCTCGGCCGAGGCGCTGGCGGCGGCGAAGAAGGCCGGATTCACCGATGTCGTGCACTTGCAGGGCGGAATCGTGGCCTGGGCGCAGCAGATGCAACCCGACATGGTCATGTACTAACCCGATACCCCCACTGGGCTCCATTACGCTAACCCTCGTGAGTGTCGAGCCGCCGCCGGAGCACGTGCTAGCGGCGTTCGGCTTGGCAGGGGTGAAACCCGTCGCGCTGGGCGCCAGTTGGGAGGGCGGCTGGCGCTGCGGCGAAGTCGTGTTGTCGACCGTCGCCGATCATGCCCGCGCGGCGTGGTCGGCGCGGGTGCGCGAGACGTTGTTCGTCGACGGCGTGCGGCTGGCCCGGCCGGTCCGCTCGACCGACGGACGCTACGTCGTCTCCGGATGGCGCGCGGACACGTTCGTCGCGGGCACCCCGGAACCCCGGCACGACGAGGTCGTCTCGGCGGCGGTGCGGCTGCACGAAGCCACCGGCAAACTGGAACGCCCGCGATTCCTGACCCAGGGGCCGACGGCACCCTGGTCGGACGTCGACGTGTTCATCGCCGCCGACCGCTCGGCGTGGGAGGAGCGGCCGCTCGCCTCGGTGCCGCCCGGCGCGCGCACCGCCCCGCCGCCGGCCGACGGTCAGCGCTCGGTGGAGCTGATCAACCAGCTCGCCACCCTGCGCAAGCCGACCAAGAGCCCCAACCAGCTGGTGCACGGGGACCTTTACGGCACAGTGCTTTTCATCGGCACCGCCGCGCCGGGGATCACCGACATCACCCCCTACTGGCGGCCGGCCTCATGGGCCGCGGGTGTGGTCGTCGTCGACGCGCTGTCCTGGGGTGAGGCCGACGACGGCCTCATCGAGCGATGGAACGCGCTGCCGGAGTGGCCGCAGATGTTGTTGCGCGCGTTGATGTTCCGCCTGGCCGTGCACGCGCTGCATCCGCGCTCGACCGCCGACGCGTTCCCCGGGTTGGCGCGCACCGCCGCCCTGGTGCGGCTGGTCCTCTAGACGCCTTTAAGCGTCCGGAAACTCGTAGCGAACCTCGCTGAGCGCGATCCGGCCGTCGTTCGCCAGCACCCCCTCGGCGCGCAGCAGTTCCAGCTGCCGGGTGGTCAGATGGTGGGCCGGGCGCCCCGATGCCGTGATCACCCGGTGCCAGGGCAGGTCGGACGAGTCGGTGCGCATGATCCAGCCGACGATCCGCGGGCTGGAAAGCCCTGCGACAGAGGCGATGTCGCCGTAGGTCGCGACGCGGCCCGACGGTATGGCCGCCACCAGCGCGCGCACCCGCTCGACCTGCTCGTCGGTCACCGGCGCCATGTCAACCGGCCGCCAGCAGCTTGCGCGCCAGCGCGGCGACCTCGGTGGGCATCGCGGCGGGCACCATGTGGTTGCACTCGAACGTCAGGAATTCGAACTCGGATCCCGAGCGTTGCCGCAGCCCCGCCACGAGTTCGTCGCCGACATACGGCGGCGATGTCCACGCCGCGCGCACCAGCGTGGTCGGCATGCCGGGCGGGGGCAGCACGAGGTCGCGGGCCAGCTCGCTCCAGTAGGACATCATCGCCGGCACGCTGACCCGCCAGCCGTACCGCCCGCCGGGCAGCTCGACCAGGTGCTCGTCGAGCTCGGAGTCGAGCACCGCGGAATCCACGTCGGCCCAGGAGCCGTTGGCCTTCTCCGCCCGCGCCTCGGCGGGATCCGGATAGTCGGGGGAGGAGAACATCGCCTCGGCGATCTCGCGCATCCAGCCGCCGTCCAGGCCGACCGCGGGGTCGAGCAGCAGCAGGGCCGCCACCCGGTCGGGCCGGGCCGCGGCCAGATGCATGGCCAGCCCGCCACCGAACGAATGCCCGACAACCAGCACCGGGCCGCCCGCATCGGCGTCCAGCAGCGCGCTCAGCGCCGCGACGTTCGCGTCGATGCTCCACGGCGCGGCCCACGACGACCGCCCGTGGCCGATGAGATCGGGTGCGGCGATGGCGATTTCGGGCAGGTAGTCGGCAAGCTGCTGCCAGCGCTGCCCGTGGCCGGTCAAACCGTGCAGGGCGAGCATCCGCACCGGGCCGGGCGGACCGAAGCGGTGCACGTGAAGGTCGGGGCTCACGCGTCGATGATGCCAGGTTCCGATGCCGGCCTGCGGCTGCACCAAACTTGTCGGACCCTCGTGATGTCATGCCCTCATGTCGTACACGTGGGGTGCCGAGGCGCAGGCGGTCTTGGAGCCGGGTGCACGCGGCCTGGTGCGCATCCTGGGCGGTCCGGGCACCGGCAAGAGCAGCCTGCTGGTCGATGCCGCCCTCGCCGCGATCGGTGGCGGCATCGACCCGAAATCGGTTCTGCTGCTTACCGGATCGGGCCGGATCCCGACGGCGGCGCGCAGCGCGCTGACGACGGCGTTGCTGGGCTCACAGCCGGGCGGCCCGTCGGTGGCCGCGATCTCCGAGCCGCTGGTGCGCACCGTGCACAGCTACGCGTACGCGGTGTTGCGGCGTGCCGCCGAGCGCGCCGGCGACGCGCCGCCGCGGCTGGTCACCAGCGCCGAGCAGGACGCCATCATCCGCGAACTGCTGGCAGGCGATCTCGAGGACGGGCCGGATGCGGCCGTCGCGTGGCCGCGGCACCTGTGGCCGGCCCTGACCACCGCGGGGTTCGCCACCGAGCTACGAAACCTGTTGGCGCGCTGCGCCGAACGCGGGGTGGATGCACCGGAGCTGGAACGGCTGGGGCGCCGGTCCCGGCAGCCGGAGTGGACGGCCGCCGGCCAATTCGCCCGGCAGTACGAGCAGGTGATGCTGCTGCGCGCGGCCGTCGGCACCGCGGCGCCGACGGCGACGACGCCGGCGTTGGGCGCGGCCGAGTTGGTGGGTGCGGCCCTGGAGGCGTTCGCGGCCGATCCCGAGCTGCTGGCCGCCGAGCGCGCCCGGGTCCGGGTGTTGCTGATCGACGACGCCCAGCAGCTCGACCCGCAGGCCGCCCGCCTGGTCCGGGCGCTGGCCGCGGGCGCCGAACTCGCGCTGGTTGCCGGTGATCCCAACCAGGCCGTGTTCGGTTTCCGCGGCGGCGAGCCCGCCGGGCTGCTCGACGGCGAGTCGCTCGAGGTGACGCTGACGCGGTCGCATCGCTGCGCGCCCGCGGTCGCGCGGGCCGTCAGTGGCATCGCGGGCCGGCTGCCCGGCGGCAGCGTGGGCCGGCGGATCGAGGGCACCGGCGCTGAGGACGGATCCGTCACGGTCCGGGTGGCCGCGTCGGCGCACGCGGAGGCCGCGCTGATCGCCGACACCCTGCGCCGTGCGCACCTGATCGACGGCGTGCCGTGGTCGCAGATGGCGGTCATCGTCCGGTCGGTGCCGCGGGCGGGCGCGCGGTTGCCGCGGGTGTTGGCCGCCGCGGGGGTCCCGGTGGCCGCGCCCACCGCCAGCGGGCCGCTGGTCGAGGAGCCCGCGGCGCGGGCGCTGCTGACCGTGCTGACGGCGACGGCCGGGAGTCTCGATGGCGACCAGGCGCTGGCGCTGCTGACCGGGCCCATCGGCCGCCTGGACCCGGTGTCGCTGCGGCAGCTGCGCCGGGCGCTGCTGCGCGCCAGGACAGACGACGCGCCAGGCGATTTCGGCGACGTGCTGGCGGCCGCGGTCGCCCCCGGCGCCGGGGCGCCGGGCGCGCTGTCCCGCCCGCTGCAGCGGGTGCGCGCGGTGCTGAGCGCCGCCGCGCGCTGCCACGCCGAGGGGCAGGACGCGCGGTACACCCTGTGGGCGGCATGGCAGCGGTCCGGCCTGCAGCGCCGCTGGCTGGCCGCGATCGAGCGCGGCGGCCCCGCGGGCTCCCAGGCGGGCCGCGACCTCGCCGCGGTCACGGCGTTGTTCGACGTCACCGACGATTACGTGTCCCGCACGCCGGGCGCGTCGCTGCGCGGGCTCGTCGAGCACGTCGCCGCCCTGCAGCTGCCGGGCGTCAACACCGGACCGGCGGCGGCAGAACAGGTCAGGGTGCTGTCCGCCCATGCCGCGCTGGGACACGAATGGGATCTGGTGGTCGTCGCCGGCCTGCAGGAAGGGCTGTGGCCCAACACGATTCCGCGCGGCGGTGTGCTGGGCACCCAGCGACTGCTCGACGTGCTGGACGGGGTGGGCAAGGACGCGTCGGTGCGTGCGCCGCTGCTGGCCGAGGAGCGCAGGCTGCTGGTCGCGGCCATGGGCCGGGCCCGGCGCCGGTTGCTGGTGACCGCGATCGACAGCGACACCGACGGCCCGGGCCAAGAGGCCGCCCTGCCCTCGCCGTTCCTTGACGAGATCGCCGGGTGGGCCAATGCCGATCCGGAAGACGAAGTGGCGCAGCCTGTTTCGGCACCGCGGGTGCTGTCGTACACGTCGCTGGTCGGCCGGCTGCGCGGTGTCGTGTGCGCCGCCGATGGCGCCGTCGACGACGAGTCGCGCCGTTGCGCGGCAACACAATTGGCCCGGCTGGCGCAGGCGGGTGTGCCCGGCGCCGACCCCGGCGGGTGGCACGGCCTGACTCCGGTCAGCACCAGCGAGCCGCTCTGCGGCGGCGATCACCCGGTCACCCTGACACCGTCGACGCTGCAGACCCTCCACGACTGCCCGCTGCGCTGGCTGGTCGAGCGCCACGGCGGCACCAACCCGCGCGAGCTGCGGTCGACGCTGGGCTCGGTGCTGCACGCGCTGATCGCCGAACCGGGCAGGAGCGAGGACCAGCTGCTCGCCGAACTGGACCGCGCCTGGCAGCACCTGCCCTTCGACGCGCGCTGGCACGCGGAGAACGAGCGTGACCGACACCGCGCCATGGTCCGGGCGTTCGTCGAGTGGCGCGCGCAGACGCGCGGTGAACTCCGCGAGGTCGGAGTGGAAGTCGACGTCGACGGGGTGCTCGGCACGCCGCGCGACGACGGCGGCGACGTCCGGCTGCGCGGCCGGGTCGACCGGCTGGAACGCGATGCGGCGGGCCGGCTGGTGATCGTCGACATCAAGACCGGCAAGACCCCGGTCAGCAAGGACGACGCCCAGCAGCACGCGCAGCTGGCGATGTATCAGCTGGCGGTGGCCGAGGGCATGATTCCCGCCTCCGACGGCGCGGAGCCCGGCGGTGCGCGGCTGGTCTACGTCGGCAAGTCCGGCGCGTCGGGCGTCACCGAACGCGAGCAGGACCCGATGACGCCGGCGGCCCGTGACGAATGGCGCGAGATCGTCCGGCGGGCTGCCGACGCCACGACCGGGCCGCAGTTCGTCGCCCGCCGCAACGACGGCTGCACGCACTGCCCGATACGGCCGAGCTGCCCGGCCCATGCCGATGGGGCGGCGCGATGACCCCGCGCTACACCCCCACCGAATTGGCAAGCGCGCTCGGCCTTTTCCCACCTACTTCGGAGCAGGCCGACGTCATCGCCGCGCCCCCGGGGCCGCTGGTCGTGATCGCCGGGGCGGGCGCCGGCAAGACCGAGACGATGGCCGCGCGGGTGGTGTGGCTGGTTGCCAACGGTTACGCCGAGCCCGGGCAGGTGCTGGGATTGACGTTCACCCGCAAGGCCGCCGGCCAGCTGCTGCGCCGGGTCCGGTCCCGGCTGGCCCGGTTGGCGGGCATCGGCCTGGGGGCGGGCGGCGCGGTCGCGCCCGAACCCGCGGGCGCCCCGGTGGTCAGCACCTACCACGCCTTCGCCGGCTCGCTGCTGCGCGACTACGGGCTGCTGCTGCCGATCGAACCCGACACCCGGCTGCTCAGCGAAACGGAGTTGTGGCAGTTGGCCTTTGACGTGGTCAACCGGTACGACGGGCGGCTGGACATCGACAAAACCCCGGCCGCGGTCACCTCGATGCTGCTGCGGCTGTGGGGCCAGCTCGCCGAGCACCTGGTGGACACGCGCCAGCTCCACGACACCCACGTGGAGCTGGAGCGGCTGGTTCACACCCTGCCCGCGGGTCCCCATCAGCGCGACCGCGGCCCCAGCCAATGGCTGCAGCGGCTGCTGGCCACGCAGACCGAGCGGACCGAGCTGGTGCCGCTGCTCGATACGCTCAGCGGGCGGATGCGCGAGGCCAAGGTCATGGACTTCGGCATCCAAATGGCTTCGGCCGCACGGCTTGCGATGAGTTTCCCGCAGGTGGGTGAGGACCTGCGGAGCCGCTACCGGGTGGTGCTGCTCGACGAGTACCAGGACACCGGGCACGCCCAGCGCGTCGCGCTGTCGTCGCTGTTCGGCGGCGGTGTCGACGACGGGCTGGCGCTGACGGCCGTCGGCGATCCGATTCAGTCGATCTACGGCTGGCGCGGCGCCTCGGCGACCAACCTGCCGCGGTTCACCACCGACTTCCCCCGCTCCGACGGCACCCCCGCGCCCGTCCTGGAGCTGCGGACCAGCTGGCGCAACCCGCCGCGCACGCTGCAGGTCGCCAACGCCATCTCCGCCGAGGCGCGGCGACGATCCGTCGCGGTGCACGCGTTGCGCCCCCGCCCGGACGCCCCGCCCGGCACCGTCCGCGCCGCCCTGCTTCCCGACGCGCGCGCCGAGCGGGAGTGGATCGCGGACCACCTGCAGGAGCACTATCAGCGGGCCGGCGCGCAGGGCGTCAGCCCGCCCACCGCCGCGGTCCTGGTGCGCCGCAACGCCGATGCCGCGCCCATCGCCGATGCGCTTCGTGCGCGCGGCGTCCCGGTCGAGGTCGTCGGGCTGGCCGGCCTGCTGTCCATTCCCGAGGTCGCCGACATCGTCGCCATGCTGCGGCTGGTGGCCGACCCGACGGCCGGGGCGGCGGCGATGCGGGTGCTGACCGGCCCGCGCTGGCGGCTCGGCGGCCACGACGTCGCCGCCCTGTGGCGGCGCGCGTCGGCACTGGCCGGGCCCCGCCGCGGCGACGACACGCCCTCGCCCGAGGCGATCGCGCTGGCCGCCCGCCCGTCCAGCCTGGAGGCCGACGGCGCGTGCCTGGCCGACGCGCTCAGCGACCCCGGGCCCGCCGGGTCGTATTCGGCTGCGGGACATGCGCGTATCACCGCGCTGGCCACTGAGGTCGGCGCCCTGCGGGCCCACCTCGGGCACTCGCTGCCCGACCTGGTCGCCGAGGTGCGCCGCGTGTTGGGTGTCGACTGCGAGGCCCGCGCCGCGGCGGGGGCCTCCGGCGGCTGGACCGGCGCCGAACACCTCGACGCGTTTGCCGACGTGGTCGCCGGTTACGCCGAGCGAACGACCGCCGCGTCCGGCGCGATGGATGCGTCCGCGGCCGCGTCGGTGCTGGGCCTGCTGGCCTACCTCGACGCGGCCGAGGTCGTCGAAAACGGCCTGGCCCCGGCCTCGTTGACGGTCGCGCGGGATCGGGTGCAGGTGTTGACCGTGCATTCCGCGAAGGGCCTGGAGTGGCAGGTGGTCGCGGTGGCCCACCTGTCGGGCGGCACGTTTCCGTCCACCGCCTCGCGCAGCAGCTGGCTCACCGATGCCGCCGAGCTGCCGCCGCTGCTGCGCGGCGACCGCTCGTCGGCGGGCTCGCTGGGCATACCCGTCCTCGACACCTCGGACGTGACCAATCGAAAGCAGTTGTCGGATAAGATTTCCGAGCATCGCCGCCAGCTCGATCAGCGCCGCGTCGACGAGGAACGCCGGCTGCTGTACGTGGGGATCACCCGCGCCGAGGACACGCTGCTGGTATCCGGGCATCACTGGGGTCCCGCCGGGGTGAAGCCGCGCGGCCCGTCCGACTTCCTGTGCGAGCTCAAGGATGTCATCGACCGGTCGACCGCGGCCGGTGATCCCTGCGGCGTGGTGGAGGAGTGGGCACCGGCGCCTGCCGATGGCGAGCGAAACCCGCTGCGCGACAACGTCGTCGAGGCGGTATGGCCGGCCGACCCGCTGGCGTCGCGCCGCAACGACGTCGAACGGGGGGCGGCGCTGGTGGCCCGGGCCATGGCGGCCGAGCCCGCCGAGGTTGGCCCAGACGTCGAGGGCTGGGCCGCCGACGTCGATGCCCTGCTGGCCGAGCGGGCCCGCAGCGCCGCGCCGGCCGCAGTCGTTCTGCCCAGCCAGGTGTCGGTCAGCGGCCTGGTCGACCTGGCGCGCGACCCGGCTGGCGCCGCGCAGCGGCTCACCCACCGGGTGCCGGCGCGGCCGGACCAACATGCGTTACTGGGCAACGCCTTTCACGCCTGGGTCCAGCAGTTCTACGGAACCGAGTGGCTGTTCGACCTCAGCGACCTGCCGGGCGCGGTCGACTCCGATGTCGGCGACACCCGGGAACTGGCCGCGCTGCAGGAGGCGTTCGCCACGTCGCGGTGGGCGGCGCGCACCCCGGTCGCCGTCGAGGTGCCCTTCGAGATGCCGATCGGCGACACGGTGGTGCGGGGCCGCATCGACGCGGTGTTCGCCGACCCCGACGGGGGAGCCACCGTGGTGGACTGGAAGACCGGTGAACCGCCGCGCGGGCCGGAAGCCATGCGGCACGCCGCCGTCCAGCTCGCCGTCTACCGGATGGCGTGGGCCGCGCTGTCCGGCTGCCCGGAGTCGTCGGTGCGCACCGCGTTCCACTACGTCCGCACGCAGACCACGGTCACCCCCGCCGAGCTGCCCGACGCCACCGAGCTGGCCGCGCTGTTGGTGCCGTCCACCGATGCCCACGATGTCGCCGTCTGATGCGCCTGGCGCCGTTCGTCGTGGTTACATGTGACAGATGTGTGGGGCGAGCCGATGACGGGCCATTGTGCCCAAGGGTAGGTTGCGGCGACTCAAGGGTTTCGACGAGCGGCTGACCGCGCAGCCAGGCCACCTGCTGGTCGGCGTGCTGCGCATCCCCGAAGACCAAACCGGACCCGGCCGCGTCATCGCCCGCCGGCTGGCCATCGCGCTGGTGCTGCTGGTCGGCGCCGCGCTGGTGGTCTACCTGGACCGCGACGGCTATCGCGACGTGCGCGCTGCGCCGCTGACGTTCCTGGACTGCCTGTACTTCGCGGCGGTGTCGCTGTCGACCACCGGCTACGGCGACATCACCCCAATCAGCGAGGTCGCGCGCCTGGTCAACACCGTGATATTCACGCCGCTGCGGATCGCGTTCTTGATCGTGTTGGTAGGCACGACGCTCGAGCTGCTCTCCGAGCGGTCCCGGCAGGCGTGGAAGATTCAGCGTTGGAGGAGCAAAGTGCGCAACCACACCGTTGTGATCGGCTACGGCACCAAGGGGAAGCGGGCCGTCGCCGTCCGGGTCAGCGACGAGGAGTCCACCCAGGGCGAAATCGTCGTGGTCGACACCGACCGCAGCGCCCTCGAGCACGCCGGCGCGGCCGGCCTGGTCACCGTGCACGGCGACGCCACCAAGTCCGACGTGCTGCGGCTGGCCGGCGCCCAGCACGCGTCGTCGATCATCGTCGCCACCAACCGAGACGACACCGCCGTCCTGGTGACGTTGACGGCGCGCGAGATCGCGCCCAAGGCCCGGATCGTGGCCGCGATCCGGGAGGCGGAGAACTCACACCTGCTGCAGCAATCGGGCGCGGACTCGGTGGTGGTCTCCTCGGAAACGGCCGGGCGGCTGCTCGGGCTGGCCACCACCACGCCCAGCGTCGTCGAGATGATCGAGGACTTGCTGACTCCGGACGCCGGGCTGGCCATCGCCGAGCGGGAGGTCGAGCCGGCCGAAGTCGGCGGCTCCCCGCGGCATCTGAGCGACACCGTGCTCGGTGTGGTTCGCGACGGCAGGCTGCTGCGCATCGGCGCACCCGAGGCCGACGCCATCGAGGCCGCCGACCGGCTCCTGTACGTCCGAGACACCGGCCACTAGCCGCCGAAGGGGCTCAGCGTGGACTTTCAGCTGCGGAGTGTTCCGCTGCTTTCGCGTGTCGGCGCCGACCGCGCCGACCAGTTGCGCACCGACGTCGACGCGGCCACCGCGGGCTGGGCCGAGGCGGCCCTGCTGCGCGTGGATTCGCGCAACCAGGTGCTGGTCGCGGGCGGCCGCGTTGTGCTTGGCGCCGCGGCCGAGCTGGGCGACGCGCCCCCGAAAGACGCGGTGTTCCTGGGCCGCATCGAGGGCGGGCAGCACGTGTGGGCCATCCGGGGGGCGCTGCAGGCGCCCGACGATCCCGACGCGCACGCCGAGGTCGTCAACCTGCGCAGCCTCGGCCCGATCTTCGACGACACCAGCAGCCAGCTGATGTCCTCGGCCGTCGCGCTGCTGAATTGGCATGACAGCGCCCGGTTCAGCCCGGTCGACGGCTCCCCGACGCGATCGGCCAGGGCGGGCTGGGCGCGGGTCAACCCGGTCACCGGGCAGGAGGAATTCCCGCGCATCGACCCGGCGGTGATCTGCCTGGTGCACGACGGCGGCGACCGCGCGGTGCTGGCCCGCCAGGCCGTGTGGCCCGAGCGGATGTTCTCGCTGCTGGCCGGATTCGTCGAGGCGGGTGAGTCTTTCGAAGTCTGCGTCGCGCGCGAGATTTTCGAGGAGATCGGGCTGACCGTGCGCGACGTCCGCTACCTGGGCAGCCAGCCGTGGCCCTTTCCGCGCTCGCTGATGGTCGGCTTCCACGCCGTCGCCGACCCGGCCGAGGAATTCGCGTTCAACGACGGCGAGATCGCCGAGGCGGCTTGGTTCACCCGTGACGAGGTGCGGGTGGCGCTCGAGGCCGGCGACTGGTCCAGCTCGACGGAGTCGAAACTGCTTCTGCCCGGGTCGATTTCGATCGCGCGCGTGATCATCGAATCCTGGGTGGCGGCCGGCTGAGGCCTTACTTGACGCGGTCGGTGATCGTCTGCAGGACGGTGCTGGCGACCTGATCCGACGCCTGCAGGCCCACGGCGCCGACAGAGATCAGCACGGCGGATTTGACGCGATACAGGTGGCACCACTGATGGTCGGTGAGCCGCAACGTGTTTGGGTCCGGCTTGTCCAGGACGAAGTCGTATTCGGCGTTGTGCAACGCGACGCATTCCTGCAGGGACGAATCCAGCTGACGGAACATGGCCGTCGCGTTGTCGGGGCTAGGGTAGCAGGCCACCGCCTGGCTGGGCGGATCGCCAAGCCCGCGAAGTTAGCCCGCGACCTCAGCCAGCTTCGCCTTGACCTCGGCGGCGCTGGGGTTGGTCAACGTCGAGCCGTCGGAGAACTTGACCGTCGGGACCGTCTTGTTGCCGCCGTTGACCGAGCCGACGAACTCCGCGGCCGCCGCGTCGTGTTCGATGTCGACCGTGTCGTACGCGATTCCGTTGGACTTGAGCACGGTCATGAGCCGGTGGCAGTAGCCACACCATGACGTCGTGTAAACGGTGATCGGGGCATTGCTCATAACTCGATAACGTAGCCCGGCGCTGCGGTGTTCCGAATGCCGGGCGTGGCGAAACGCCCGGTTTGTCGGTGATCGCTGCCAAGATGGACGCCATGCCGATGGTCGCCGACCCGTTGACCGCCGGGCTGGACGACGAACAGCTTGAAGCGGTGCTCGCTGCGCGCGGGCCGGTCTGCGTGCTCGCCGGCGCCGGAACCGGCAAGACCCGCACCATCACTCATCGCATCGCCAACCTCGTCGGCAGCGGCCACGTCTCGGCGGGTCAGGTGCTGGCGGTCACCTTCACCCAGCGCGCGGCGGGGGAGATGCGCTCGCGACTGCGCACGCTGGACGCCATCGCGCCGGCGGCCGCGGGCGTCGGCGCGGTGCAGGCCCTGACGTTTCACGCGGCCGCGCACCGGCAGCTGCGCTACTTCTGGCCGCGCGTGGTCGGCGACACCGGCTGGCAGCTGCTCGACACCAAATTCCCCGTCGTGGCCAGGGCGGCCAGCCGCACCAGGATGAACGCCAGCACCGACGACGTCCGCGACCTGGCCGGCGAGATCGAATGGGCCAAGGCGTCGCTGATCAGCCCCGAGCAGTACCCCGCGGCCGTAGCCGCCGCCAACCGGGACATCCCGTTGGACGCCGCCAAGGTCGCGGCCGTCTACGACGCGTACGAGGCGCTCAAGGTCCGCGACGAATCGGTGACGCTGCTCGACTTCGACGACCTGCTGCTGCACACCGCCGCCGCGATCGAGAACGACGCCGCGGTGGCCGAGGAGTTCCGGGACCGCTACCGCTGTTTCGTCGTCGACGAGTACCAGGACGTCACCCCGCTGCAGCAGCGGGTGCTGTCGGCGTGGCTGGGCGACCGCGACGACCTGACCGTCGTCGGCGACGCCAACCAGACCATCTACTCGTTCACCGGGGCCTCGCCGCGGTTCCTGCTCGACTTCTCCCGCCAATTTCCCGACGCCACCGTGGTGCGCCTGGAGCGCGACTACCGGTCCACCCCGCAGGTCGTGTCGCTGGCCAACCAGGTGATTGCCGCGGCGCGCGGCCGCGTCGCCGGCAGCAAGCTGCAACTGTCCGGCCAGCGCCCGCCGGGCCCGGCGCCGTCGTTTCACGAGCACCCCGACGAGACCGTCGAGGCCGCCGCGGTCGCCAAGGCGATCGCCCGGCTGATCGAATCCGGCACCGCGCCGTCGGAGATCGCGGTGCTCTACCGCGTCAACGCGCAGTCGGAGATCTACGAGGAGGCCCTGACCGGGGCGGGCATCGCCTATCAGGTCCGCGGCGGCGAGGGCTTTTTCAACCGTCAGGAGATCAGGCAGGCGCTGCTGGCCCTGCAGCGCGCGGCCGAACGCGGCGGCAGTGGGGCCCAAGAAGGCCCGCTGCCCGAGCTGGTGCGCGCGCTGCTGGAGCCGCTCGGGCTGACCGCCGAGGAACCGGACGGCACCCGGGCCCGCGAACGCTGGGAGGCGCTGACCGCGCTGGCCGAGCTGGTCGACGACGAGGTGGCCCAACGCCCGCAGCTGGAACTGCCGGCCCTGGTGGCCGAGCTCCGGACGCGGGCCGACTCGCGCCACCCACCGGTGGTGCAGGGCGTCACGCTGGCCTCGCTGCACGCGGCGAAGGGGCTCGAGTGGGACGCGGTGTTCCTGGTCGGCGTGGCCGACGGCACGCTGCCCATCTCGCACGCCCTGGCGCACGGCCCCGAAAGCGAACCCGTCGAGGAAGAGCGTCGCCTGCTCTACGTCGGAATCACCAGGGCCCGAGTGCATTTGGCGCTCAGCTGGGCGCTGTCGCGAAGCCCGGGCGGACGGCAGACCCGCAAGCCGTCGCGGTTCCTCAGCGGCATCGCGCCGCAGGCCCGGGTCGACCCGGCGTCGGCCAAGTCCCGCCGCAAGCAGGGCAAGACCCGCTGCCGCATCTGCAACCAGGACCTGACCACCCCGGCGGCCATCATGCTGCGGCGGTGCGAGACGTGCTCGGCCGACATCGACGAGGAGCTGCTCGGCCGGCTCAAGGCGTGGCGCCTGGACGTCGCCAAGGAGCAGAAGGTGCCCGCCTACGTCGTGTTCACCGACAACACCCTGATCGCCATAGCCGAGCTGCTGCCCGGCGACGAGGCGGCCCTGATCGCGATCCCCGGAATCGGCGCCCGCAAGCTCGAGCAATACGGCTCCGACGTGCTGGGCATGGTCCGCGGCCGCTGAGCGGCAAAACGCGCAGGTCAGAAAATCGTTTGCCAGTTTGTGCCGCGACCGTTTACCCTCGAAATCGCGTTTTCGCTGTCAAAAGGCATGAGAGGAGGTGGCCACGATGATCAACAACCTTTGGGTAGTAGACGTGGCCGGCGCGGTGCTGTCCGCGGGAACCTTCCATGCCGCCCACGCCGCCGTGCCGGCGGCCGCGGTCAAGCATGCCGCCGCCGCCACGACTGACGCGTCCGTGGATTGGGGCATTACCTAACCCGCCCCCTTTTCCCACATGGCCACGGACCCGAAGTCACCAGGATCCGTGGCCATAGTTTTCGGGTAGGCACCCGCAACCTGGTCCGGATCACCTCAGCAGGACACCCAACCAGGAAGCAGGTGAGCAGAATGTCGGCAGCGACGGTGCCTAGACAGACGCGGCCGGTGTTGCCATGCCACGTCGGCGACCCCAACTTGTGGTTCGCCGAGACCCCGGCCGACCTCGAGCGGGCCAAGACCCTCTGCGCCAGCTGCCCGGTCCGTCGCCAGTGCCTGGCCGCGGCGCTGGAACGCGCCGAACCGTGGGGTGTCTGGGGCGGCGAGATCCTCGAACGCGGGTCGGTGGTCAGCTACAAACGCCCGCGCGGACGTCCACGCAAAAGCCGCCGGCAAGACGGAGTCGCCGCCTAGCCAACAGAGCTAAACGGTGGCCGCGGTCTCGGGATCGGCGAAGCCGGGGACCAGTTCCTCGGTCAGCGCCTTGATCGGCACGTGCGCGTCCAGCTGGCACAGGATCGCGGCCACCGACAGGATCACCCGCATCGGGATCACCAGCTTGGGCGGCAGGTCCATCTGCCGGGCCGTCTTGATCTGCGACACCGACCGGTCGATCTCGATCGTCGACATCCTCTGCAGCCACTTGCGCGTGTAGTGGAAGACGTCGACCTCGATGGGTTCCACGTATTGGCGCAGCATTTCGTCGATGTCGCGCACCGACACCTGCTCACCCTCGCCCTTCTGGATGAAGCCGGCCTTCTCCATCGTCGGCAACAGCAGGTCGTAGTTCTTGTCGCGGGCCAGCCGGATCGTCATGCCGAGCTCGATCGGCAAGCCGCCGGGCATCGGGGCCACCGCGCCGAAGTCGATCACGCCCATCCGGCCGTCGGGCAACAGCATGAAGTTGCCCGGGTGGGCGTCGCCGTGCAGCATCTGGAGGCGCCGCGGCGCGTCGAAGGTGAGCTCGAGCAGCCGGGTGCCGATCATGTCGCGCTGCTCTACGGTGCCCTCGCGGATGATGTCGGCCATGTGCAGGCCCTCGATCCATTCCTGGATCACCACTTTCGGCGCGCTGGCCACCACCCGCGGCACCGCGAAGTGCGGGTGGTCCTGGTACGCCTTGGCGAAGGCGCGCTGGTTGTCGGCCTCCAGCCGGTAGTCCAGTTCCATCTCGGTGCGCTCGATCAGTTCGTCGACGACGCCCTGAATGTCGGCTCCAGGCGCGAGCTGCTTGAACACCCCGACCATGCGCTGCATGGTCTTCAGGTCGGCGCGCAGCGCCTCGTCGGCGCCCGGGTACTGGATCTTGACGGCCACCTCGCGGCCGTCGGACCACACGGCCTTGTGCACCTGGCCGATGCTGGCCGAGGCGATGGGCGTGTCGTCGAACGACGCGAAGCGCGCGCGCCACTTGGTGCCCAGCTGCGCGTCGAGCACCCGGTGCACCTTCTCTGCGGGCAGCGGCGGGGCGTCCTTCTGCAGCTTGGTCAGCGCCTCGCGGTAGGGCTCGCCGAACTCGTCGGGAATGGCGGCTTCCATCACCGACAGCGCCTGGCCGACCTTCATCGCGCCACCCTTGAGCTCACCGAGCACGGTGAACAGCTGGTTGGCGGCCTTCTCCAGCAGCTCGGCCTGGACCTCGTCTTTCGACTTACCGGTCAGCCGTTTTCCAAATCCCAGCGCCGCCCGGCCCGCAAAGCCGACCGGAATGCTGGCCAGTTTCGCGTTCCGCGCGGCGCGCCCCCGTTTGATCTCCGACACAAGCTCCATCATCCATGACAATTCGCGGGTCGCGGGATTGATCTACACAACACTGACGGCCGTCAACACCGGCACAACGGATGCCTGGTCCACTGCCGCGCGCGAATGGCGCCCGCGTTGAGGTCGAATTCCAGCGTCGCGTTGAGCGCCTGCGGCGGACCGGGATCGGGTACCTGCTGCTGGCCGCGCACCGCGGCGATCACCCGGTTCACCTGGCCGAGCGCCAGCGCGGCGGTGGCGAGCAGGGTGGCCCGGTCGGCCACCCCGACCGTCTCGCGCAGCTGGGCGGCGATCGCGGGCCACGCGGCGTCGCGGTCGCGGCGATGCAGGTCGGCGCAGGCCAGGCACGACGTGACGCCGGGGATGACCAGCGGCCCCACCAGCCCGGTGCCGTCGCGGACCCGGACCGCCAGGTGCGCTACGGCCTTGGCGTGCAGGTCACGCACCATGCGCGGGTCGGCGACGAGGTAGTCGGTCAGCACCACCAGGTCCACCGCCGCGTGCGACACCGCGGCGTGCGGCTGGCTGGTGTGCGCCACCCTCGCGCCCGAACAGCGCAACGCCTCGACCAGCAGGTCCGACAGCGGCCCGCGGCCGTGGATGCGGATCGACGCGGCCCGCCCGCCGGCCTGGCGGCAGCGCCGGGTCGCCACGCCCGCGCGAACCAGCTTCGTGAGCAGGTCGGTCAGGCCGTCGGCGTCGGTCAGCCCGCGGTCGGCGGCCTGTCGGTGCAGCTCGCCGATCGCCAGCGGTGAGCGCAGGGACCGCAACATCGCGGCCAGCTCCGCGGCGGCCAGGCCACCCGGGGGGCGGATCAGCACGGCCCGGCGCGGATCCCAGCCGACCTGCACGGCGCCGTCGGGCCGCAGCAGCACCGGCAGCGCCGGGTCCAGCGCATAGAGGGGCGTGGCCGGCATAACGCCTGAGGGTGCCACTCCGCGGCGAGCGGTCGGCTCAGTTATCCACAGCGTCACCGCCGATCGCCCGCATACTGGTGCGAGACAATGTCTTTTCCGTTTGCGAGCCGGAGAGGTGATGGTTGGTGGACGAGCCGGCGCGCAGCGACGCCAGGGGTCGCGATTCGGGCGCTACGTGCTGAGGCGGCTGCCGGGCCGAAAGGTGCTGGCGCCGATCGTTGTCGTCGTCGCCGTGATCGCCGGGTGTCACTCATCGACGCACCCCACCCAGGTCGAGCTGCCGTTCACCGGGCTGGTCGGCCCCAAGGGGTTGGCGCTAGACGCCGCCGGCAACGTCTACGTCATCGACGACGGACACAGTCGCATGCTCAAACTCCCTGTGGGATCGAATGTTTCGGTCGAAGTGCCGCTTCCCGGCCTGAAAGATCCGTTGGGCCTGGCGGTGAGCGACAACGGCAGCGCCTATATCGCGGACAACAGCGACAATCGGGTGTACGAGCTGCCGGCCGGGTCGAAGACCCCGGTCGAGCTGCCGTTCACCGGCCTGAAAATGCCCTTCGGCATGGCGGTGGATACCGCCGGCGACGTCTACGTCACCGACTACACGCCCCGGGTGCTCAAGCTGCCGGTCGGGTCGAGCACCCCGGTCGAGCTGCCGTTCACCGGCCTGCGAGATCCGCTGGGGACGGCGGTGAACGCCGCCGGCGACGTCTACGTCACCAACTGCGACGTCCCCGACGGTCGAGACAGCAGGGTGCTGAAACTGCCGGTTGGGTCGAGCACCCCGGTCGAGCTGCCGTTCAGCGGGCTGAAGTGCCCCAAGGGGGTGGCGGTCGATGCCGCCGGCGACGTCTACGTCATCGACGTGGGCGGCAATGCCGGACGGGTATTCAAACTGCCGGCCGGGTCGAACACTCAGGTTCAGCTGTCCTTCGCGGGCCTGACGACTCCGCTGGGAATAGCGGTGGATTCAGCCGGCAGTGTCTACGTCACCGACAACACCAACAACCGGGTGCTCAAACTGTCGGCGAAGTAAAAGCCGTTACGCGGGGCCTTCGGCGCCCGGGTCCTCCTGCTCCAGCCGGGCGATGGCCTCGTCGATCCCGCTGGTGTCGCCGCCGATGACGCGGTCGATGAAGCCGGCCGGCTCGTCGAGATCGTCGGCGCCCGGCAACAGGTCGGGGTGCTGCCAGATGGCGTCGCGGGCGTCCACGCCGGCGGCCTCGGTCAGCCGCTGCCACAGGGCGGCGGCCTCGCGCAGCTTGCGTGGCCGCAGCTCCAGCCCGACCAGCGTCGCGAACGTCTGCTCGGCCGGCCCGCCGCTGGCCCGGCGCCGGCGCAACGTCTCGCCCAGGGCGGCCGCACCCGGTATCCGGTCGCCGAGGGCCTCGGTGACCACGATCTGCACCCAGCCCTCGATCAGGGCGAGCAGCGTCTCGAGCCGTTCCAGCGCCTGCGTCTGCGCGGGCGTGGCCTGCGGCTCGAAAACGCCCTGCCCGAGCAGGTTTTCGATGGCCGCGGGGTCCGACAGGGTCGCGGGGTTGAAGTCGCGGGCCAGTTCCTCGATGCCGCTCATGTCGATCTTCATGCCCATGGCGTAGGCCTCGACGGCGCCCAGCAGCTGGCTGGATAACCAGGGCACGTGGCTGAACAGCCGGTGGTGGGCGGCCTCGCGCGCGGCCAGGAAGGTCAGGATCTCGCTGCGCGGCTGCTCGAGTCCGGAGGCGAACGATTCGACGGCGTCCGGCATGATCGCGGCCACGCCCTTGGGGCCCAGCGGCAGACCGATGTCGGTGGAGGTCAGCACCTCGCGGGACAGCCGGCCGAGCGCCTGGCCCAGCTGCGAGCCGAACGCCATGCCGCCCATCTGCGACATCATCGCCAGCAGCGGGCCGGCCATGCTCTTGGCCTCTTCGGGCAGCGACGAGGCCCACACCGTCGAGATCTGGCTGGCCATCGGGTCGCACAGCCGCTTCCAGGTCTCCAGCGTGTTGTCGACCCAGTCGCTGGGGCTCCAGCCCACGGCCTTGGCGGCGCCGGCGGGCAGCGCGGTGGCGCCGTCCAGCCAGGTGTCGGCCAGGTGCACCGCGTCGGCGATCGCCGAACTCGTGGTCGCCGGGATCGGCGCGACGAAGCCGATCGAGCTGGACGCCACCTGCCGGGCCAACTCGTAGTTGACCGGCCCGGACGTCTGGTCCCCGGAGGTCATCGTGCCTGCGTTGGAAAACATCTGACCCAGCTGCGTGAAGATCTGCCCGAGGTCGCCCACGCCGAAATCGCCGCCCATTCCGAACGGGTTGGATGCGCCCGAGCCGGACTCGGGATCTTTCCCGTGCTTGTCGCGGTCAGGGTCTTCTCCATGGGAGAAGCCGAAAGGCAGGTCAGGCATAACCACAACGGTACCCACCGCAGGAATGGAAAGCGCGACCTCGGGTCCTGCTTGTAGCTGAACGAGCCCGATCGGCGTCCGGTTAGGGTAATCGGCGTGAACAGGCGGATTCTGACCCTGATGGTCGCGCTGGTGCCGATCCTGGTCTTCGGCGTGCTGCTCGCCGTGGTGACGGTGCCGTTCGTCTCGCTGGGCCCCGGTCCGACGTTCGACACCCTCGGTGAGGTCGACGGCAAAGAAGTCGTCGCGATTCAGGGCACCCAGACCCACCCGACCACCGGCCACCTCAACATGACGACGGTGTCCCAGCGCGACGACCTGAGCCTGGGCGAGGCCTTGACGCTGTGGTTGTCCGGGCAGGAACAGCTGGTCCCGCGCGACCTCATCTACCCGCCCGGCAAGTCGCGTGACGACGTGGACAAGGCCAACAGCGCCGACTTCAAGAACTCCGAGGACAGCGCCGCCTATGCCGCACTGGGATACCTGAAGTACGCGCCCGCGGTGACGGTCGCCTCGGTCACCGATCCCGGCCCGTCGGCGGGCAAGCTCAAGGACGGCGACGCCATCGACGCGGTCGACGGCGATCCCGTCGTCAACGTCGAGCAGTTCACCGGATACCTGAAGAACACCAAGCCCGGGCAGGTGGTGACGATCGACTACCGCCGCAAGAACGAGCCGGCCGGCGTCGCCCAGATCACACTGGGCACCAACAAGGATCGCGACTACGGCTTCATGGGAGTCGCGGTGCTCGACGCGCCCTGGGCGCCGTTCGTCGTCGACTTCAATCTCGCCAACGTCGGCGGCCCGTCGGCGGGACTGATGTTCAGCCTGGCCGTCGTCGACAAGCTCACCACCGGCGGGCTGGCCGGATCGACGTTCGTCGCCGGGACCGGCACCATCACGTCGGACGGCAAGGTCGGACAGATCGGCGGCATCACCCACAAGATGGCCGCCGCCCACGCCGCCGGGGCCACGGTGTTCCTGGTGCCCGCCAAGAATTGCTATGAGGCCAGCTCGGACAATCCGTCCGGCCTGCGCCTGGTGAAGGTCGACAACCTCAGCGGAGCGGTGGACGCGTTGCACGCGGTCACCTCGGGAGGTCAGCCACCGAGCTGCTAGCCCGCAATCGCCGTGCGGCGATGCGTAGAGTTGTGTCCGCGCCAATAAACTGAATCGACGCCAGCCACCTTGACCAGGGAGCGTAGCCAGTGGGGATGCGGCCCACCGCACGGATGCCGAAGCTGACTCGCCGGAGTCGGATTCTGATCTTGATCGCACTGGGTGTGATCGCTTTGCTGCTCGCGGGGCCGCGACTGGTCGACGCATACGTCGACTGGCTGTGGTTCGGCGAGCTCGGCTACCGCTCGGTGTTCACCACCGTGCTCGTCACCCGGATCGTCGTGTTTTTCGTCGCCGGCCTGCTGGTCGGCGGCATCGTGTTCGCCGGCCTGGCGATCGCCTATCGCACCCGCCCGGTGTTCGTCCCGAGCAACGACAACGACCCGGTGGCGCGGTATCGCAGCGTCGTGGTGTCGCGGCTGCGGACGGTGGGAATCGGGGTCCCGGTGGCCATCGGCCTGCTGGCCGGCATCATCGCGCAGAGCTATTGGGTGCGGATCCAGCTGTTCCTGCACGGCGGCAACTTCGGCATCCGGGATCCGCAGTTCGGCAAGGACCTCGGCTTCTACGCGTTCGAGCTGCCCTTCTACCGGCTGGTGCTCAGCTACATCTTTGTCGCGGTGTTCCTGGCCTTCATCGCGAACCTGTTGTCGCATTACATCTTTGGTGGCATTCGGCTGTCCGGGCGCACCGGCGCGCTGAGCCGATCGGCCCGCATCCAGCTGGTCAGCCTGATCGGAACGCTGGTGGTGCTCAAGGCCGTCGCGTATTGGCTGGACCGCTACGAGCTGTTGTCGCACACGCGCGGCGGTAAGCCGTTCACCGGCGCGGGCTACACCGACATCAACGCCGTGCTGCCGGCGAAGCTGATCCTGGCGGCGATCGCGCTGATCTGCGCTGCCGCGGTGTTCTCCGCGGTCATGTTCCGCGACTTGCGGATCCCGGCCATCGGGCTGGTGCTGTTGCTGCTGTCGTCGCTGATCGTCGGCGCCGGCTGGCCGTTGGTCGTCGAGCAGATCAGCGTCCGACCCAACGCCGCCCAAAAGGAAAGCGAATACATCGGCCGCAGCATCGCCGCGACCCGGCAGGCCTACGGCCTGACGGCGGATCAGGTGACGTACCGCAACTACAGCGGCGACAGCCCGGCCAACGCCCAGCAGGTCGCGGCCGACCGCGCCACCACGTCGAACATCCGGCTGCTCGACCCCACGATCATCAGCCCGGCGTTCACCCAGTTCCAGCAGGGCAAGAACTTCTACTACTTTCCCGACCAGCTGTCCATCGACCGCTACCTGGACCGCAACGGCGCACTGCGCGACTACGTCGTGGCGGCCCGGGAACTCAACCCGGACAGGCTGATTGACAACCAGCGCGACTGGATCAACCGGCACACCGTCTACACCCACGGCAACGGATTCATCGCCTCGCCGGCCAACACGGTGCGCGGCATCGCCAACGACCCCACCCAAAACGGTGGCTACCCGGAGTTCATGGTCAACGTCGTCGGAGCCAACGGCGGCGTGGTATCCGACGGGCCCGCGCCGCTGGACCAGCCGCGCATCTACTTCGGTCCAGTCATCTCCAATACGGCGGCCGACTACGCGATCGTCGGCAAGAACGGTGCCGACCGCGAATACGACTACGAGACCAACACCGAGACCAAGAACTACACCTACACCGGGATGGGCGGAGTCCCGATCGGCGACTGGCTGTCGCGCAGCGTGTTCGCGGCCAAGTTCGCCGAGCGAAACTTCTTGTTCTCCAGCGTGATTGGCTCGAACAGCAAGATCCTGTTCAACCGCGATCCGGCGGCGCGGGTGGAGGCGGTCGCGCCGTGGCTGACGACCGACAGCTCGGTGTACCCGGCGATCGTGAACAAGCGGCTGGTGTGGATCGTGGACGGCTACACCACGCTGGACAACTACCCGTATTCCGAACTGACGTCACTGGAGTCGGCCACCGCGGACTCCACCGAGGTGGCGTTCAACCACCTGGGCCCGGACAAGCAGGTGTCCTACATCCGGAACTCGGTGAAGGCCACCGTCGATGCCTACGACGGCACCGTGTCGCTTTACGCGCAGGATGAACAGGACCCGGTGCTCAAGGCCTGGATGCAGGTGTTCCCGGGGACGGTCAAGCCCAAGAGCGACATCACCCCCGAGCTCGCCGAGCACCTGCGCTACCCCGAGGACCTGTTCAAGGTGCAGCGCATGCTGCTGGCCAAGTACCACGTCAACGACCCGGTGACGTTCTTCTCCACGTCTGACTTCTGGGACGTGCCGCTGGACCCGAACCCGACCGCCAGCAGCTATCAGCCGCCGTACTACATCGTCGCGAAAAACATTGCGAAGAACGATAATTCGTCGTCGTACCAGCTGACGAGCGCGATGAACAGGTTCAAGCGTGACTATCTGGCCGCCTACATCAGCGCCAGTTCCGATCCCTCGACGTACGGCAGGATCACCGTGCTGACCATTCCGGGTCAGGTCAACGGACCGAAGCTGGCCAATAACGCGATCACCACCGACCCGGCGGTCTCGCAGGACCTCGGTGTGATCGGGCGCGACAACCAGAACCGAATACGTTGGGGCAACCTGCTCACGCTGCCGGTGGCTCAGGGCGGGCTGCTTTATGTCGAGCCGGTCTATGCCTCCCCGGGCGCCAGCGACGCCGCGTCGTCGTACCCGCGGCTGATCCGCGTGGCGATGATGTACAACGACAAGATCGGCTACGGGCCCACCGTGGGTGATGCACTGACGGGTCTGTTCGGGCCCGGTGCGGGTGCGGCCGCGACGGGGATCGTTCCCACCGATGGCGGTGGTGCTCCGCAGAGCCCGCCCGCGCCGCAGGGCACGCCACCGCCGCCTGGCTCGCCTCCGCCGGCTGCGGTACCGCCCGCCCCGGACGGTGCGACGACGTTGTCGCCGGCGAAAGCCGCTGCGCTGCAGGAGATTCAGAGCGCGCTCGGCGCCGCGAAGGACGCGCAGAAGAAGGGCGATTTCGCGGGCTACGGCGCGGCGCTGCAACGCCTCGACGACGCCATCACCAAGTACAACAACACGAAGTAGCCGTCACGCGTAGGCGGTTTGGAACCTGCCCCGGTAGGCCTTCGGGCTGATGCCCAGGTGGTTGACGAACACCCGTCGCAGCGTCTCGGTGCTGCCGAAGCCGGCCATGCCCGCGGTCTCGGTGACCGACCGGCCGGATTCCAGTGCGCCGCGGGCGAAGTCGATGCGGACCAATTCGACGTAGCGGGCCGGGCTCATACCCAGCTCGGACTGAAACAGCCGGGTCAGCTGACGGGTGCTCAAAGATGCCCGGGCCGCAAGCCTTTTCACGCTGTGGTCGCCGGCGGGGTCGGCCGCGATCGCGTCGGTGACCGCGCGCAGCGGCGACTGTGGCGGCGGGTCGGCCTCGACCAACACCGAGAATTGCGATTGGCCGCCGGCGCGTTTGAGATAGACGACCAGCCAGCGGGCCACGTCGCGGACCAGCGCGCTGCCGTAGTCCATTTCGACGAGCGCGAGCGCCAGGTCGATGCCCGACGAGATACCGGCCGAGGTGAACACGTCGCCGTCGCGGACGAAGATCGCGTCCGGCTCGACGGTGATGTCGCGGAAGGCCCGGCCCAGCCGCCGGGCATCGTGCCAGTGCGTGGTGGCGCGCCGGCCGCTGAGCAGCCCAGCTTGGGCGAGGACGAACGACCCGGTGCAGATGGACCCCATCCGCCGGGTCCGCGCCGACATCGCCCTGACGGCCTCCACGAGCGCGGGGTCGATCGGCCGGCCCGGCAGGTCGTCGCTGCCGGCGACCAGCACGGTATCCGCGGATTCGATCGACGAGATGCTGTCGGTGACGCCCAGCCGGGTCCCGATCGACGAGGTCACGTCGTCGCCGTCCAGCGACGCGATCTTCAGCCGGTAGTCGGCGCCGAACCGGTTGGCCTCGACGAAGACCTCACCCGCCCCCGCGACGTCTAACAGCGTCACCCCGTCGAAGACGACGATCACCACCACCCGCGAACTTTGCGCCACCCAGCCATTGTGTCGCTTTCTGTGGACAGGACGGCTCGAACGCCGAAGGTCGAATCGCCTGCGCGTCGGCAAACTGACTCTCCAGACCGCCTAACCAAGGAGACCAAGATCATGGATATTCAGTTGATGGACACCATCGCCGACGTCGTCATCCCGGACACCGCGCTGGTGCGCGACATCACCGAGTTCATTCGCGGCGCCGAGGACGATCTGCTGTTCGACCACTCGCGCCGCGTGTTCCTGTTCGGTGCGCTGCAGGGCCGCCGTCGCGGAATCGAGCCCGACCTGGAGCTGCTGTACGCCGGCGCGATGTTCCACGACATGGGCCTGACCGAGCGCTACCGCACCTCGAACCTGCGCTTCGAAGTGGACAGCGCCAACCTGGCCCGCGAATTCCTGCTGGACCACGGCGTCGAACAGGCCGATGCTGACAAGGTGTGGTTGGGCATCGCGTTACACACCACCCCCGGCATACCGGACTTCCTCGCACCCGAAATCGCCTTGGTCACCGCGGGTGTCGAGACCGACGTGCTCGGCATCGGCCGCGACGACCTTGCCCCGGAGGCCCTTGCGGCCGTAACCGCCGCCCACCCGCGGCCGGATTTCAAGCAGCGCATCCTGACGGCGTTCAACGACGGCATGAAGCACCGCCCGCACAGCACCTTCGGCACCGTCAACGCCGACGTGCTGCAGCACTTCGACCCGACGTTCGACCGCGACAACTTCGTCGACATCATCCTGCGCAACACCTGGCCCGAGTAGCGGGACGGAACGGCGAAATGGACATCTACGAAGGCCTTTACACCACCAGGATGATGCGGCGGCTGCGGCCGGATCCGGTCCCGCTCGAGACGCAGGCCCGCATCCTCGACGCGGCCGTGCGCGCCCCCAACGGGGGCAACACGCAACGCTGGCACTTCCTAGCGGTCGACGATCCGGAGCTCATCGCTGCGTTCGCTCAACTGTTCCGGCGGGCCCGCGCGCTGGAGTACGAGAAGTTCCAAACGGGGACCGGACCGATGGTGGCGACGGCGCCCGGTGCCGACGCCGCCGCGCATGTCGCGACGATGCGGCGGATGAAGGGCTCGGGCGATTACCTGGCCGACCATTTCGAGGAAATCCCGCTGCTGCTCTTCGTCTTCGCGATCGACGACCTCGGCGGCGCCAACATCTACCCGGCGATCTGGAGCGCGTTGCTCGCCGCGCGTGCCGAGGGTGTCGGCGGGGTCATGACGATGGTGCTGCGCAATTTCGAGGACGAGGTGAACGGGTTGCTCGGTGTGCCGGTCGAGGAAGGCTGGAAGATGTCGGCGATGCTGACGCTCGGTTACCCGTTGGGCAACTGGGGCGTGGCAGCCAATCGCCATCCCGTGCAAGAGGTTTCGTCCCGAAACCACTGGGGCAAGCCGTTCGGTCTCGAGGTGCCGCAGCCGCTGTGGCCACCACAGGACGCAGTGAGCGCATAGGAAGGAGCGTCAATGGCCAACATCGGGGTTTCGGTCGTGCAGCCCGGGGAGGGTGACTACGCAGCCATTCCGGGCTTCGGCGCGACGTTCAAGCTATCCGGCAAGAACAACAACGGCGAGGTGTCCATCGTCGAGCATCCGTTCGAGGTCGGCTTCATCTCCGCCGCGCACCGCCATACCCGCGAGGACGAGCACTCGTACGTGCTGGCCGGCGAGATCGGCTTCCGGTCCGACGACAGCGAGGTGGTGCTCGGCCCCGGCGGTTACATCACCAAGCCGCGCGGCCAGATGCACGCGATGTGGAACGCCGGCAGCGTGCCCGGCCGCATCATCGAGATCATCACCCCCGGCGGATTCGAGCACTACTTCCGCGAGCTGGGGGAGCTGCTCGACGAGCACGCGGCCGACTCGGCCGGCAAGCCGCTGCACGAGCTGCCGGAGTTCGGTGAGTTGGCGACCAAGTACGGCATCACCTACGGCTCGCCGGCGTGGATGGACGACATCGCGCAGCGGTATGGGCTGCGGCCGCCCACCCACTGAGCTGGCCCGTTGCGCCTACTTAGCCCGCGATTTGGTTGGCTCGACACCGGTTCGGTAACCTCTCATTTACCAACGCGGGGTGGAGCAGCTCGGTAGCTCGCTGGGCTCATAACCCAGAGGTCGCAGGTTCGAATCCTGTCCCCGCTACTAGCGGGACGGCCCCCGGAGATTCTCCGGGGGCCGTTTTCATGCCGTCCGCATCTCGCCCGGGCGTTGTGCCGTGCTGAGAAGCGGGTAACCGACGCCGTAGTGCTGGGAATCAGGTCTAATCGGAAGGCGGGGTCATGGGTGGTTACGAAGGCGGCCGGTGGGATGTCGGTGTCGAGGGTGGTGCGGTCTACGTCGAGCGCATCTCTGAGGACGACAAGTCGCTATTCGAAGACTCGTTGGAACCGGAAGAGGCTCGCCAGCTCGCCGGGCTCCTGACGAAGTACGCCGACAAAGCCGAGCAGGCTGGGGAGTCCGACGAGGATGACGAGGACTCCGACGACGAGGACTCCGACGGCGAGAAGTCCAAGTCCGCCAAGTCCGACGGCGAGTCTGACGACGACGACTCTGACGACGACTCTGACGACGAGGACTCCGACGACGAGGACTCCGACGACGATAAGGCCAAGGACTCCGACGACGAGGACTCCGACGACGACAAGTCCAAGGACTCCAAGGACTAAGGCAGCACGGCCTCGATCGCGCTGATCACCTCGGGGGCGTCGGGCTCGGTGCGGGGCCGGAAGCGATTCGCCACCTCACCGCCGGGCCCGATCAGGAATTTCTCGAAGTTCCACTGGATGTCGCCGCCCTGGCCGTCGGCATCGTTGGCCTTGGTCAGCTCGGCGTACAGCGGGTGGCGGTCGTCGCCGTTGACGTCGGTCTTGGCCAGCAGCGGGAACGTCACGCCGTAGGTCGTCGAGCAGAATTCCTGGATCTCGTCGGCGCTGCCCGGCTCCTGGCCCATGAACTGGTTGCACGGGACGCCGACGACCGTCAGGCCGCGGCCGCCGTAATCCTTGGCCAGCTTCTCCAGCGCGGTGTACTGCGGGGTCAGCCCGCATTTGGAGGCTACGTTGACGACAAGCGTTGCGCCGTCGGACAATTCGGCCAGCGTGGTCGGCTTGCCGTCGAGGGTGGTTAGGGCGATGTCTTTGAGGGTCACGCCGATGACGCTAACACCGAGGATCATCGGCGGAAGACCAACCACCGCATCGCGGAGTACATGTACACGGCCTCGCAGATCGCCGCCGCCAGGCGCGACAGCTGGTACTGCACGCCCAGGGCCGCCAGCCCGGTGGACACCCCAAGGATGAAGGCCAGGTAGTTGACGATCACCACCACCACATAGATCGCGAGCTGTGGCCCGACCGGCGCGTGGGACTGAAAGTTGAAGGTGCGGTTGAGCGCGTAGCTGAGCGTGAACGCGCACGCATAGGCGACCGTGACGGCGATCGGCACCGCTACACCGAGGCCGCTGTGCAGGCCGGTGAGGATCGCCAGGTCGACGCTGAACGTGAAGCCGTTGATCAAGCAGAAGCCGAGAAACGTCGGCGCGACGACCGACGCCAGCCCGAACGGTAGCCGGGCGACGACGGCCTCACACCACTGATGAAAGCGGTCGATGAGGCGTGGGGGATGGGTCCGCGCTTCGCCTGCCACAGGCGCACCGTGCCATGAACAGGTATCCGCGACGTGACCGGGTGGCAACTGCCAGGCAGACAGAACGGCCGGCTCCCCGCCCGGTGCGGGCATTTCGGCAATGTCAGGCGCCCGACCCCCGCGTATGCGACAGTGTCCAGTGAACGCCGCAAATGCGCGTCAGCAACGATTCGCTCCGCGAGGAACGTAATCCCCATATCGAGGAGTCAACAATGAAGAGCACGGCACGGTTGACCGGCACCGTGGTGGCCGCACTGGGGGGCCTTTGCCTGGCCGCCGCCCCGATGGCGAGCGCCGATGTCATGGATGACGCTTACCTGCACGCGCTGACGCAAGGTGGCATTAGCTGGGACAATGGCGCGGATTCGAAGATGATCACGGTCGGCCACGCGGTGTGCCAGGACTGGGCCGGCGGCAATACGCTCGACCAGACCGTCACCGACGTGCGCAAGGCGCTCGGGCTGAGCGACAACGGCACCGGAACCATCATCGGTGCCGCGACTGCGGCGTACTGCCCGCAGTATCAGAGCAAACTCCCGACATAACGCCGAGTTAACGCGCGGGCGTCTTCGCGCCGAGGCGGCACGCGATCGAATCGAAGAGCGCGGCCACCAGCTCGACGACGTCCTGCCGGGACAGCCCGGACTCCCCGTTGAGCCACTCGAGCAAATAGGCGTCGGCCGCGGCGACGACGCCGAGCCCGAACATGTGCCTGTCCCGGTCGCTCACCTTCGGCGTCGCGGGCAGCAGATCGGCGACAAGCTGGGCGAGTTGGGCCAGGCCCGCTTGCCTACTGTTCCGCGCCAGCGGGCCGCCGCTGATGACTTCGCGCAGCTTGATGCGGCCTCGGCCGGGGTTGCCCTCCAGCTCGCGGCTGATCGCGTCGATCATGGCGCGCGCGCCGTCGGTCCCGCCCTTCGAGGCTTCGATGGCGGCGCGGCTGCCCGCGATCTCGTCCGCGACCAGCTGGTCGTAGACGGCGGCCAGCAGCGAGTCCAAATCCGGGAAGCTCTCCCCGAAGTAGCGATCGCGCAGGCCGGACTGACGCAGTACCGCCCGGATCGAGGTGCCCGCGTAGCCGTGCTCGCCGAACAGCTCGATGCCGGCGTCGATCAACCGCGCGCGGCGTTCGGCGACGCGTTCGGCCGCCGTCTTGCCGTCGTAATCCCGCATCGGTCGATGCTAGATCAACGCGACGCCGGCGGGAGCGATATGTGAGGGCAATCACTATCAGATGACACGGAGCCGCAGACGCACGCATCCGAAATTGGCTGCCGCCACGCCACTTCGGTGGCAATGCGTGTTGTCAATGCCCCGCTCGGTGAGTAAATCCCGCGACCCTCGGACAGAATTGCGCTGTGCCGCAACGACGCTCTGCCGGGTTCTTGTCGCGCGAACGAATCGTCGCCAGCCCAGGCTGGAGCCGATGGCTGGTTCCTCCCGCCGCGCTTTCGATACACCTCGCTATAGGCAGCGTCTACTCCTGGAGCGTGTTCAAGCTTCCGCTACACGAAACCCTCGGAGCCTCAGGACTTCTCAGTGCCATGCCGTTCACTCTGGGCATCGTCATGCTGGGGCTGTCGGCGGCCGTCTTCGGCACCGCGGTCGACCGCAGGGGCCCGCGTTGGGCGATGTGCATCGCGGCTTCGTGTTTTTGCGGGGGATTGTTGGTCTCGGCGTTGGCCGCCGAGATCGGCCAGATGTGGCTCATCATCGTGGGTTACGGGGTGATCGGCGGGATCGGTCTCGGAATCGGTTACATCTCACCGGTTTCGACGCTGATGAAGTGGTTTCCCGACCGGCCGGGCATGGCCACGGGATTCGCGATCATGGGATTCGGCGGTGGCGCACTCATCGCCTCGCCGTGGTCGTCGCAGTTGATGAAGTGGTTCGGCATCGATCGACAGGGGCTGGCCGCGACGTTCGCGGTGATGGGGCTGGTGTACGCGGTGTTCATGTCCGCGGGAATCCTCCTGATTCGGCTGCCCGCAGTGGATTTCGCGCCGCCGGTCGCCCGGGCCGCGCCCAAGGCGCGCCGCGTCGCGGGTCCCGACCGCACGGCCGACGAGGCGATCAAGACCCCGCAATTCTGGCTGCTGTGGGTGGTGCTCTGCTTCAACGTCACCGCGGGAATCGGCATCCTGGAGCGGGCGGCGCCCATCTACCGCGACTACTTCCCGCGCGCGACCTCTCCGGCGGCGGTGACGGCGGCCGCGGCGGGATTCGTGGCGATGCTGTCGCTGGCGAATTCGATGGGGCGCATCCTGTGGTCCTCGGCTTCGGATGCGGTCGGGCGCAAGAACTCCTATCGGCTCTACCTCGGTGTCGGCGCGGTGCTCTATCTGGTCCTGATCCTCGCGCACAACGCCAGCAAGCCGCTGTTCCTGCTGGTGTGCATCGTGTTGTTGTCGTTCTATGGCGCCGGCTTCTCGACCGCGCCGGCCTATCTGCGCGACCTGTTCGGCTACCAGGAGGTCGGCGCCATCCACGGCAGGTTGTTGACCGCCTGGTCGACCGCGGGAGTCTTCGGGCCGGTTATCGTCAACGCGATAGCCGACAACCGGATTGCCGCCGGCGTCGTTGGGCCCGCCCGTTATCGATGGTCATTCGCGATCATGCTCGGACTGTTGCTGATCGGATTGGTTTGCAACGAATTGATCCGTACGCCGCTTCCGCCCAATTCGGTTGCACCCAAAGCTAATACAACCGTGCGGGCGGCGGCGATTCCCGAGGAGGTCGGCTGATGACTCAGCGATCGAGCGTGGCCAACGCGATCGCAAGCTGGTTGTGGGTGGGGGTGCCGTTCATGTATGGCGTCTACCAGCTGGTCGCCAAGATTCCCGCCCTTTTCACCAATTGACGCTGCGCCGGGAATAGCCGGGCGTTCGCGGGGGTTCCCCCGGCCATGACTGCTTTCAGTGAGCCCCAGCGTGAAGATTTCCTCGCGGCACTGCACGTCGGCGTGTTGTCGGTCGCGGCCGAGGACGGCCGTCCCCCGGCCAGCGTCCCGATTTGGTACGACTACACCCCCGGCCAGAACATTCGGGTGAACACCGGTGCGTCGTCGCGCAAGGCCAAGCTGATCGAGCGCGCCGGTGTGGTGACGCTGGTCGTCCAGCGCGAGGAGCCGCCGTATCAGTACGTGGTCGTCGAGGGCAGCGTCGTCGACACCACCGAGCCCACCCCGATCGAGGTGCGCGAGGAGATCGCGATCCGCTACCTCGGGGAAGAGGGCGGGCGCGCGTTCGTCCGCAGCCTCGAAGGGCAACAGAGCGTGCTGTTCACCATCCGCCCCGACCGTTGGATCACGGCGGACTTCTCGGGTGAGCTCTAGGCGCTTTTGACGCGCTGATGCGCGGTCAACAGCAGGTGGTCGAACTCCGCGTGTGAGGTCAGGCCCGGCCCGGCGCCACGGAACTCGTCGCAGATCCGCTCGGCCAGCGGCCGGAGCTTGACGTTTGCGTCCTGTGACAGCCATTTGAGCAATTCGAACGCCGCGGTCTCGCCGATCCCGTAGATCAGCATCAACATCCCCTTGGCCTGCTCGATGCACGCACGCTGTTCGGCGATTTCGGCCAGCCTCGCCGTGACCATGTCTTCGTTTTGCTGATCCGACGGCGGCGTGACGTCGACATAGAAGCCGTGCGATCCGATGATGTCACCGTTGTTGTTGTACAGCTGGTCACCCACGACGACGACGTGGTGAACCTCCCCGGCGGTGTCGATGATGCGGTGCCGGGTGCTGAACGCCTGGTAGGTGTTCAGGATCTGATCGATGGTGGCCGCGACCTGGCCGCGGTCGTCGGGGTGCTTGTGCGCGAGCACCAGGTCGGTGGTGGGGGTGACGGTGCCCGGCGCGTACCCGTGCATCCGCTGCACCTGCTCGGACCATTCCCATCGCTGGTCGGCGAAATAGAACCGGAACCATCCCGCGCGCGCAGGCTCACCGCCGGCCAAGGCCTGCTCGACGTCCGCCGAATCGCCATTCAGGTTCCAATTCATTTCGGCTCTTCTCCTCGGGCTCAGTTCACCGGGCGCGCGACCGTGGAATTGGGCGTGCGCCATTGAACCGGGTGGGTACGGGGTGAATGCGAAAACTCGCGAGCCGGTCCGACATTGCGGGCCGTTGGGGATGGTGCTGACTGTTCAACACCGAGGGCGGAATCAAATATGTCATAAGGCGCTGACCTCCGGTGGAATGCTCGATCAATGGCGGAGTGCTGTTGCTGGGCGGGCGGCGACGGCCGGGCGGCGGCCGCCGCCCGCCACGCGATCAGGCGTTGATGACCTCGCGCTTTGCGGTGCTCTCGGCGATCGCCTGGTGCCCGGCGTTGCGGCCGACCGAGATCTTGCGTGGCTTCGCCTTTTCGGCCACCGGAATGCGCAGACTCAGGACGCCTTCGGAGTAGGTCGCCTCGATCCGTTCGGTGTCGAGGTTTTCGCCGAGTATCAGCTGACGGCTGAACACTCCCCGCGGCCGCTCGGTGGCCAGCATTTCCCGGTTGGGGTCGACGCCCGGCCGTTCGGCGCGCACAGTGACGACGTTGCGCTCGATGTCGATGTCCAGCGAGTCGGCGTCGATCCCGGGCAAGTCGAATTCGACGACGAATTCTTCGCCTTCCCGCCAGGCGTCCATCGGCATCACCGCCGGACGAGCCGCCGTGCCCAGCACGTGGTGGGCGAAACGGTCCAGCTCCCGGAACGGGTCGGTACGCATCAGCATTGCAGTCACCTCTCACTCCAATCTGTTGCTCTGTGCTAGCGTTATATCTATGCCATGAGGCACAGATTTTATATATCACCATCGAAAGTTCAGTGCAAGTGTAGTAAACAGATTTTCTGTGGCAGTCCAGCAAGGGGGTGCTCGATGACCGATCTTCCGGGTGGCGGCGGTGGGCCGTCGTCCGATCACGGCGTATACGGGATCTCGGTGGCCGCGGAGCTTTCCGGTATTCCGGTGCAGTCATTGCGCCTCTACGAGCGCCACGGATTGCTTATGCCAGACCGAAGCGGTGGCGGGACCCGCCGCTACAGTGCCGACGACTTGGCCCGCCTCAAGCGAATCAGCGCGCTGGTCGAGGCCGGCGTCAACCTGGTCGGCATCGCGCGCATCCTCGGCCTCGAGGACGACAATGCCGCGCTGTCGGAGGCCAATACGGACCTGCGGTCCAGCAACCGCTCGCTCCGCGAGTCAGCGAAATCTGCTCGCCCCGAACGTAACTCGGATTAGTTTCCGGCATCTGAGTCGCCACTGGCTTCACCGTCGGGCTGATCTTTGCGCCGAGGTTCACCCGGTTGATCGCGGGCACCTGCCCAGCGCACCGTGATTCACCTCTCGACGTTGTAGAACGATTCGCCGTCTTCGGGCGTGCCGTCGATTTGGCCGCGCTCGCGACCGTGCGCATCGGGGTCGATGCCGTCCAGGTCGGGCTGCTCGGCCGGACGGTCCAGGCCCGCGCGGTCGGAGATCTCGGCCGCGAGCTTCTCGTCGAGAGTTTTGTGTTCCTCGGCGCTGATCCAGCGCTCGGGTGGATCGACCACCGCGTCACCGTCGTCGTTGCGCACCTCGTCGGAGTCCAGGCTCTCCGACTGCTCGAGCATGTTGTCGCTGTTGTCGCTATCCACGATGGCCGGTTGCCCGACACCGCGGGGGATTAAACGGCCGGCGTCAGCTGATCTTCGGCAGCGGGATGCCCTCGCTGGTGGAGAACTGCGCGTCGTCTTGCGACGACAGCCCGATCGACACCACCGAACGGGCGAACAGCGCGTCGGTCAGGTAGGCCAGCGAGACCGCCCACCGGTTGACCGGCCGCGGGATCGCGTACAGGTGGTAGGCGCGCGTCACCACCTTGGCGGGAAAGCCGGACAGGTGGACGTTGAGCGGGTTGGCCACCGCGTAGTGCGGTCCGAGGTCGACCACCAGGCCCAGGTTGCGGTGTTTGTATTCCTTGGCGGTGCCGTGTCCGAGGCTGGCGGCCACGTTGCGGGCGAGCACCTTGCCCTGGCGGGTCGCGTGCTGGGCGGTCGGCGGGGTGATCTTGCCCGGCTGGGTCAGGTCGGGGACCGCGGCCGCGTCGCCGGCCGCGAACACCTCGGGGTGCTCGGGCACTTGCAGGTCGGGTTGCACCTTGAGCCGGCCCTTCTCGGTCGGCAGGCCCAGATCCGAGATCAGCGGCGCGCCGGTGACCCCGGTGACCCAGGCGACCGTATGCGTATCGATGCGCGAATCATCTTTGAGGACAACGTGATCGGCGTGCACTTCCTTGAGCGTCATGCCGAGCCGGACGTCGATGCCGCGGCGGCGCAGCACCTTCAGCGCGGCCTTGCCGAGTTTCTCGCCGACCTCGGGCATCACCTGCTCGGCGGTGTCCAGCAGCACGAACTTGACGGAGTCGGCGTCGAACCGCATCTGCTTGGCCGCCGCGTCGGCCAGTGCCCGCAGCTGCGCGACGAGTTCGGTGCCGGAATAGGACGCGCCCACCACCACGACGGTGCGCCGCGCCGCGGCCACCCTGGGGTCGTCCTCGATGTTGGCCAGCTCCAGCTGCTCGACGATGTGGTCGCGCAGGTAGAGCGCCTCGGCGGCGGTCTTCAGCCCACGCGCGTGCTCGGCCAGCCCCGGGATGTCGAACAGCCGGGTCACCGAGCCCGGCGTCAGCACCAGCCGATCCCAGGACATGCGACGTTGACGTCGCTCCAGATCGCAGTAGGTCAGGGAGCGTTGTGCGAAATCCACGCCCTCGACCCGGCCGCGCACCAGGCGAACGCCTTTGAGGGCGTTGGCCAGCGGCACCGCGACGAAGCGGGCGTCGACCACGCCGCCGGCGACATCGGGCAGCAGCGGCGTGTAGAGCATGTAATCGACCGGGGAGATCACGGTGATGTCCACATCGTCGTGCCGTCGACGAAGGATGCGGGACAGGCGGCGGGCGCAGGTGAATCCGGTGAAACCACTGCCGACGATCACTATTGAAGTCACGGATCCGAGTCTAAAGCGCAATCGGGGGCATTGTGAAAAGTGTTGCGCTCGAATGTGTTACGCGGACGATTTCGTTAATTGGTTACGGAGTTCTATTTTGCCTAGACAGCCGAACTTTCGCGGGTGACCATGGGGTGAGGGGGTGGCGTAGCCTTGAGCTCGCAATATGGGCCGAGGTCGACGTCCAGGAAGGGGCGCTTCATCACGGACAGCACGAACGCGATCGTCGCCCAGCTGGCCGACCTCGTCGCCAGCCTGGAGCGCGAGGACACCGACACCACGACCGGCCTGCGCGAACTCGTCGACAATGGCGCTCGGCACGTGGCGGGGTCGCAGTACGCGGGGATCACGCTGGCTGAGGGCGGCAAGGCGGTCACGAATGTCGTTGCTACACACCGCTATCCCGAGATCCTCGACGCGGTCCAGAACGAGTATCGGGAAGGGCCGTGCGTTGCGGCGGTCTGGCAGCACCACATCATGCACGTGACCGACCTGAGCTTGGACGAGCGCTGGCCGCGCTATCAGCAGTACGCGCTGGCCCAGACGCCGATCCGCTCGATCCTGTCCTTCGAGTTGTTCGTCGAGGGCGATACCACCGCGGCGCTCAATTTCTACGCCGAGGAGCCGCACGCGTTCACCGAGGACGCGGTGGAGCTCGGCGCCGTCTTCGCCAGTCATATAGCGCTGGCCTGGTCGATGCTTCGCCGCCAGGACCAATTCCGCAGCGCGTTGGCCACCCGCGACGTCATCGGGCAGGCCAAAGGGATCGTGATGGAGCGTTTCAATCTCGACGCTATCGAAGCATTCGAGCTGCTGTCCCGCCTGTCGCAGCAGTCCAACACCAAACTCCACGACATCGCGCACGCGCTGGTCGACAGCGAACATCCGCTCAAGCGCCGGCATCGCTGAGCCGCAGCCGTTACTCCATCGGCATCGGACACGGCCGCTGCTCGGCGATCAGCCGCTCGCCGAGGTCGTAGTCAGCGTCGGCGTTGTAGGTCAGGACGCCGACGGTAGCGTCGCCCGATTCGTACCAGACGGTGAAGCCGTCGCCATGGTCGATGAACCGGCTGCGTTCGTAGCCGCCGCCCCAGGCATGGTACTTCAGCGTCGCCTCACCGATCGAGGTCCAGAAGCCTGGCACCCCAACCCATTTCGTCTGCGAGCCCGCCGCGCAGGTACCGGCGATCGCACCCTGGTCGGTCGCGTCCTGCCAGTGTTCGATCGCCACGCGGCGCCCGGCGACCTCGTGGTAGGCCAACGCGACGTCGCCCGCGGCGTACACACCGGGGGTCGAGGCGCCCATGTCGGAGCCGACGATTATCCGGGAGCCGTCCAGGCTCAGGCCGGCCTCCGCCGCGATGCGGCTCTGTGGCTCGACGCCCGTGGCGGCCAGCACCAAGTCGGAATCGATCGTGACGCCGTTGTCCAGCCGCACGCCGGCTTCGGTGATCTCCTGGACCGACACGCCGCCGACGTGGCGGGCGCCCGTGTCGTTCACTAGGTCGCGCAGGCGTTCGGCGGCCGCGGTGCCGAGCCGCTTCTCCTGTGGAAGTGGTTCGGGCGCAACGAGAGTCACCGGCACGCCGCGCATCGCCAGGGAGGCGGCGGCCTCACAACCGATGAAGCCGGATCCGATCACCACCGCCGAGGTCGCGGTGTGCGCTTTGTCGCGCAGTGCGGCGGCGTCGGCCAGTGAGCGTAACAGCCGCGCGCGCTGAGCGCCCGGCATCGGTGGCGCGACGGGGGCCGCCCCGCAGGCCAAAATCAGGGTGTCGTAGCCATGGCGCTGCCCGCCGGCGTAGACGGCGCGCTCGCCCACGTCCAGGCGGTCGACCGTTGCGCTGCGGGTGATTTCGATGTCCCGGTCGTCGAACCACTGCGCCGGATGCAGCGCGACGTCGTCGGTCGCCCCGCGCAGAAATTCCTTGCTCAGCGGCGGTCTCGCATAGGGCAGGTCGGCATCGGCGGTGAGGATTCGCACCGGCGCCGTGGAGTCGTGCTCGCGGAACGATTCCGCGGCGGCCACTCCTGCCGGCCCGCTGCCCACGATGATCACGCCGAGATTGGTCACCTCGGCGTGGTTACCCACCCGCGTCCGGCGCAACCGCCGCCGTTTCGGCGTCGATGAGGCGGGTACCAGCCCACCATGCGAGCTGTTACCTGGCAGGGCAAACGCGATGTGCGCGTCGAGTCGGTGCCCGACCCCAAGATCGAGAAGCCCACCGATGCCATCGTGGAGATCACCTCGACGAATATTTGCGGGTCCGACCTACACCTCTACGAGGTCCTCGGGGCGTTCATGAAGCCCGGGGACATCCTCGGGCACGAACCGATGGGAATCGTTCGCGAGGTCGGAGCCGAGACCGGTGACTTGCGGGTGGGCGACCGGGTGGTGATTCCGTTCCAGATCTCTTGCGGCAGCTGCCACATGTGCCACAAGCAGCTGTTCACCCAATGCGAGACCACCCAGGTGCGCGACCAGGGGATGGGCGCGGCGCTGTTCGGTTATTCGGAGCTCTACGGCGAAGTCCCCGGCGGCCAGGCCGAGCTGCTGCGGGTGCCCCAGGCCCAGTTCACCCACATCAAAGTTCCTGAGGGGCCACCGGATTCACGGTTCGTCTACCTCTCCGATGTGTTGCCGACCGCCTGGCAGGCGGTGGCCTATGCGGACATCCCGGACGGGGGAACGGTCGCCGTGCTCGGGCTGGGGCCCATCGGGGACATGGCCGCGCGCATCGCCGATCATCTCGGTTACCGGGTCATCGCCGTCGACCTGGTGGCCGAGCGCCTCGCCCGCGCCGCCAAGCGCGGCATCCATACCATCGACCTGAGCCGCCTGGACGCGCCGCTGGGCGACGTGATCCGGGACCTGACCGACGGGCGGGGCGCCGACTCGGTCATCGACGCGGTGGGCATGGAATCTCACGGCTCCCCGGTCGCCAAGTTCGCCCAGCAGGCCACGACGATATTGCCGGACGCAATTGCCAAGCGGTTCATGCAAACCGCGGGCGTGGACCGCCTCAACGCGCTGTACTCCGCGATCGACATCGTGCGCCGCGGCGGGACGATCTCGCTGATCGGGGTCTACGGCGGGATGGCGGATCCGCTGCCGATGCTCACGCTGTTCGACAAACAGCTGACGCTGCGAATGGGCCAGGCCAACGTCAAGCGATGGGTCGACGACATCATGCCGCTGCTGAGCGACGACGACCCCCTTGGCGTCGACGATTTCGCGACGCACGTGTTGCCGCTGGACCAGGCGCCGCACGCGTACGAGATCTTCCAGAAGAAGCAGGACGGGGCCGTCAAGGTCATCCTCAAGCCCGGGCTCGCGTCCACCGCCTGAGGCACTCAAAAGCGCTGGCCGCCAAAGACTTTCGGCCGCGGGTTTGGCTGTGGTCGCCGTAGGGTATCAAGTGGCCCATGACCAGAGCAGACGCGCCTCTTCCGACGCCTACCGGTGAACTGTGGCCGGGCAAGGCGTACCCCCTTGGCGCCACGTACGACGGCGCGGGCACCAACTTCGCGCTGTTCAGTGAGGTGGCCGAGCGCGTCGAGTTGTGCCTGTTCGACGCCGACGGCACCGAAACGCGAATCACGTTGCCGGAGGTCGACTACTTCGTCTGGCACGGCTACATACCGGGCATCGAGCCCGGGCAGCGTTACGGCTATCGCGTGCACGGCGCATACGAGCCCGAGGCCGGGTTGCGGTGCAACCCGAACAAGCTGCTGCTGGACCCGTATGCGAAGGCGATCGATGGCACGTTCGAGTGGAACCAGTCGCTGTTCAGTTACAACTTCGGCGATCCCGACAGCCGCAACGACGACGACTCGGCGGCGAGCATGCCCAAGTCGGTGGTGATCAACCCCTTCTTCGACTGGGGCAACGACCGCCCGCCGGAACACGAGTACGCCGACACCGTCATCTACGAGGCGCACGTCAAAGGCCTGACGCAGACCCATCCGGACATCCCCGAGCAGATCCGCGGCACGTACACCGGGGTGGCGCACCCGGTGATGATCGAGCACCTGAAGAGCCTCGGGGTCACCGCGATCGAACTAATGCCGGTGCACCACTTCGCCAACGACTCCACGCTGGTCGACAAGGGTCTGTCAAATTACTGGGGCTACAACACGATTGGGTTTTTCGCGCCCGACTTCAAGTACACCAGTTCCACGTCCCCGGGCGGGCAGGTGCAGGAATTCAAGGCGATGGTGCGCGCCCTGCACGAGGCCGGCATCGAGGTGATCCTGGACGTCGTCTACAACCACACCGCCGAGGGCAACCACATGGGGCCCACGCTGTCGATGCGCGGCATCGATAACCCCGCCTATTACCGCCTGGTCGACGACGACAAGCAGTACTACATGGACTACACCGGCACCGGCAACAGCCTCAACGTCGGGCATCCGCACGCGCTGCAGCTGATCATGGACTCGCTGCGGTATTGGGTGACCGAAATGCACGTCGACGGTTTCCGATTCGACTTGGCCTCGACACTGGCGCGCGAGTTCTACGACGTCGACCGGCTGGCGGCGTTCTTCGAACTCGTGCAACAGGATCCGGTCGTCAGCCAGGTCAAGCTCATCGCCGAACCGTGGGATGTCGGACCCGGCGGCTACCAGGTGGGTGGCTTCCCGCCGCAGTGGACGGAGTGGAACGGGAAATACCGTGACACCGTCCGGGACTTCTGGCGCGGCGAGCCCGCCACGCTCGACGAGTTCGCCTATCGACTCTCCGGATCGGCCGACCTCTACGAGCACACCGGGCGCCGGCCGGTGGCATCGATCAACTTCGTCATCGCCCACGACGGGTTCACCCTGCGCGATTTGGTCTCCTACAACGAGAAACACAACGAGGCCAACGGCGAGGACAACAACGACGGCGAGAGCCACAACCGGTCCTGGAACTGCGGCGCCGAAGGGCCGACCGACGACGCGGGCATCACGGCACTGCGCGCCCGCCAGGAGCGCAACTTCCTGACCACGCTGCTGCTGTCGCAGGGCGTCCCGATGATCTGTCACGGCGACGAGCTGGGGCGCACGCAACAGGGCAACAACAACGGATACTGCCAGGACAGCGAGCTGACCTGGATTGACTGGGACGCCGTCGACACCGACCTGCTGGCGTTCACCCGGGTGGTGTCGGCGCTGCGCGCGAACCATCCGGTGTTCCGGCGGCGGCGCTTCTTTTCCGGCAAGCCGGTGGGCCGGCGCGGGCAGGGTGGTCTGCCAGACATCGCTTGGTTCGCACCGGACGGCTCGGAGATGAGCGACGAGGACTGGGGCGCGGGCTTTTCGAAGTCCGTCGCGGTGTTCCTCAACGGGCATGGCATACCGGACCGCGATGCGCGCGGGCAGCGGGTGCTCGACGACTCGTTCGTGCTCTGCTTCAACGCCCACTACGAAGCCATCGAATTCACCCTTCCGCCAAAGGAATTCGGGGCCGCTTGGCAATTGGTCGTCTTCACCGGGCCCGAGGAGGAGACGCCCGCCGACGAAGTGCCGGGGGGCGGCACGCTGACCGTCGACGCCCACAGCGCCGTGGTGCTGCAGGCCCTGTCCGCCGAGGCATAAATAGCATCTGACGCACCAACATTCGCCGAAATGCGCGCATTTGTCGATCGCGTGACATCGGTGGGTTTCTTCGCGCACAATAGCGATGCCGCAGAAACGCTCGGTGTCATCGCGGCAGGGGAGGCGGCGGATGGAGGGACCGCGCCCCGACGTGCTCCTGGAATCCGCGTTGCCGCGGTTTGCCCGGGCGATTCCGGCGTTCGTAATCGTGGTGGCCACCGTTGCCTGGGTGGGCTGGACGACCGGCGTCGACTCGTTGACGAGGCTCTATCCGACCTGGCCGGTGATGACGCCCTGGACCGCGATGTGCCTCGCTGCCCTGGGGGCCGCGACATTGACGCAATTGGGGCATCCGTTCCGCGGGCGGGTGTGGGTCGCTCGGGGCCTGGCTCTCGCGGTGGTTGTCTTCGCCGTCGTCGTGCTCGCGGAGTACATGACCGGCAGGTCGTTGGGTGTGGACCAGGTGTGGTTTGGCGATGCCGTGCGACTACGCCAATCGTCCTGGCCGGGACGCCCCAGCCCGCAAACGGCCCTGTCGGTGCTGTTCGTGGCCGCCACGGTCGCGCTGATACGCCTGGATCGTGGTATGCGCCTGCTGTGGCCGCTGTGTGTGGCGGCCGGTGCGGTCATCCCGGTTGTCACCGTCGCGGCCTACCTGTTCGACGCGCTGGCGCTGGTGGGTGTGTCGACGTCAACCGGTCAGGCGATGGCTACCGGGTCGGCGCTGCTGCTGCTTGTCGTCGCGGCTTCGCTTGCGCGCCCCGACCGGCCGCCGCTGGCCCTGCTCATCGGCAGGCCCGACTGGCGCTCGTTGGTCCGGCTGGTGGGCATTCTGGCGGCTTTCCCGCTCGTCGTGGCGCTCGCCAGGGCGACCTTCCTGGCGGTCGGCCTGCGCGGCGAGCACGCGGAGTGGTCCCTCTCGATAGTCGTGGGCACCCTCGTCGTCGGGGTGGTCACGTTCTACCTGAGCCAGCGCGAACAAAAGGAGCTGATCCAAAAGGAGTCCGTCAGCAAGCTGCGCGCCGACGCCGAGATGCGCTACCGGATCCTTGCCGACAACGCCGTCGACGTCATCGTCCACCTTCGGGGCCGCGACGCCGCGTGGGTCTCGCCGTCGGTCGTGGGCGCCCTGGGCGGGCCCCCGCAGCGGTGGCTCGGCCCAGGCTTCAGCGACCGCATCCATCCCGACGACGTCGCAACCGTCGAAGCGGTACTGCGGGGAATCACCGACAGCGATTCGGTCATACAGCGATTCCGGGTCCACTCCGTCGACTCCGGGTACCGCTGGGTCGACGGCCACGCGAAGCTTTATGTCGACGCCGACGGCAACGCCGATGGTCTGATCGCGGCGCTGCGCCTCGCCGACGATCAGGTCGAGACCGAGCAGCGGCTCTTGCGCTTGGCCCGTTTCGACACCCTGACCGGGCTGGCGAACCGCGCCGAGACCATGACGCGCCTCGAATCCGCGCTAGCGCAACCGCGACCCGCCGGAACCTACGTCGGCATCCTGTTCTGCGACGTCGACCATTTCAAGGACATCAACGACACGTGGGGACACGGCATCGGTGACGTCGTGCTCGCGACCCTGGCGGAACGGATCCGAGAAAGCGTCCGCGATGGGGACACGGTCGGGCGCACGGGCGGCGACGAGATACTCGTCGTGGCGCCCGACGTTCGCGGCTTCGACGAGCTCTCTGAGATCGCCGAGACTATTCGCCACCATGCCGCCGAGCCGATCGACGTCGCCGGAAACGCCCTGCGCGCGACCCTGAGCATCGGCGCCACCATTGCCCTTCCCGGCGAGCCCATTTCGTCGGTGACGGCCCGTGCGGACGCCGCGATGTACCAGGACAAGCAGGGCGACAAGAATGCCGTCGCCCGATTTTCGGCGGAGCGATCCCTGCGCCGCGCGCGCAGAGCGTCGTCGTGACCCAATTACCCAGGCGCACATAGCCTTTCGGGTCCCAGCCGGGCCAATGGTCCGCCCCTCGTCGTCCGGCCCGGTCGCGGTCGATACGCTGTGCTGCAGCGTGCTCGTTACAGGAGAGGGCAAATATGTCACGGACAGTGGTGGTTGGCGCGTCGAGTGGCCTGGGGCGCTGTATCGGAATCGGGCTTGCCCGGCGCGGCGATCAGGTCGCGCTGCTGGCCCGCCGGCGCGAGCGCCTCGACACCGCCGCGAAAGAGGCCGGTGGGGGCGCGATCGCCGTCGAGTGCGATATCACCGACCAGGCATCGTGCCAGGCGGCCATCGGTGAGGTCGCCAACGCGTTCGGCGGCATCGACAACATCGTGTACACGCCCGCCATCAGCCCGCTGGTTCGCATGGTCGACACCGATGCCGACACCTGGCGCCGGATCTTCGACACCAACGTCGTCGGGGCGTCGCTGGTGACCGCGGCGGCGATTGCCCACCTGACCGAGTCGGCGGGCAAGGTGGTCTACCTGTCCTCCGACGCGGGGCCCTACGGGCCGGTGTGGCCGGGCCTGGGCGCCTACGGCGTCAGCAAGGCGGCCCTGGAGCGACTGGTGGAGGCGTGGCGGTCCGAACACCCCGAGGTCGGCTTCACCAACCTGATCGTGGGGGAGTGCGCGGGCGGCGAGGGTGAGGCGGCGACGGGAATGAACGCCGGCTGGGACACAGACCTCACCATGCAGGCCTATCCGCTCTGGGTGTCGCGCGGCTGCATGCCGGGCAAGCTGATGCCCATCGAAGACCTGATTTCAGTGGTGCACACCATCCTGAGCACCAACTCCTCGACGTCGATGCCGCTGGTGGTCGCCAGGGGCGCGCCAACCGGCACGGCCGCCTTTCCAGCTTCCTAACGACGCCCTAGCTTCTCCCGAGCCAGATCCGTCAGGAAGCGCCCGGCCGAAACCGGCCGAAACGCCAGGGCCGCCTCGGTGAGCGCGTCCCGGGACGCGGTGGGCAGCTCGATGTCGGCTGCCGCGACGTTGAATTCGAGCTGCTCGACGCTGGACGCACCCGGGATGGCCACCACGCCCGGATAGCTGATCAGCCAGGCCAGCGCGACCTGTGCCGGCTTGGCGTCGACCTGCGTGGCGACGTCGCGCAGCGTCTGCAGCAGCGGCTCGACGCGGCGCAGGTTTTCGGTGCCGAACAGGGAGTTCAGCGCGCGGATGCCACCGGGCCGGTTGTCCACGCCGTACTTGCCGCCCAGCAGCCCCTGCTCCAGCGGGCTCCAGGCGATCACTACGCGGTTCTCCCGCTCGGCGAACGGCACCAGATCCCGCAGCGCCCTGGGAAAGGCCAGCGAGAAATGGACCTGGTTGCTGATCACGGGCCGCCCGAGCGCCGCGTCGGCCTTCTGCCACCGCTGTAGCGAATAGTTCGAGACGCCGGCCGCGCCGATCTTGCCACTGTCGAGGAGGTCGCGCATGCCCGGCATGATCACCGAATCGGGGACCACCGGGTTGGACTGATGGATCTGGTAGAGCGGGATGCGGTCCAGCTGCAGCCGTCGTGCGCTGGCCCGCGCGCGCTGCTTGATCACCGGGGGAAAGGGTGCCACCGGGAAAATCTTGCTGGCGACGGCCACCTCGGCGCGCTCGTCGCCCAGCGCCTCGCCGAGGATCCGTTCGCTCTTGCCCAGCCCGTAGACCTCGGCGGTATCGAAGAACGTCACCCCCAGGGCTCGGGCGCGTTGCACGATGTCGCGGGCGGGACCGGAGGCGTAATCGTCGCCGTAGCCCCATTCGCGTGAGCCGAACTGCCAGGTGCCCAGCCCGATTCGGCTGATCGGTCCCACTCCGTCGACGTCGATGAATTTCATAGCGCCACCGTAATCGAAAGGCCTAGCCCGGGATCTTGGCGAGTACGTAGTTGGCGATCGCGACCGCCGCCTGCCGGGCACTGCCGGCGTCGGTGGTGCCGAGCTGGACCACATAGAGGTCGACGACGACGTTGGCCTTGGCCGCGGCCGCCCGGACGAAACGCACCTTGAGTCCCTTGGGCGCCAGATCCATCGTGGTGATGCCGTTGCCCGCGTCGGCGGGCGGGCTCAGCGTCAGGGTGTACGTCAGCCCGCCGGTGGCCGTCAGCGTCACGGGCACGCTGCCGCACTGGCGCCAGCCGTCCACCAGCTTCGCCTCTTGCGATTGGGCGGTGGACGGATCGCGAAAGCCGATGGCCACCTGAGTCACCTGGATCGACTTCAACAGGGTCCGCGTGTCCGAGTACGTCTCCGCGCGGTACCGGACCATGGCGTCCGAGGTGTACGCCTCTGGGGCGCCCGGGATGATGCTGCCCCAGCACTCAGGGCGGTCGACGGCGCCGTCCTTGTCGGACCTGGCGGGACGGTCGTAGGTCTGGCCCGCCTCCAGATTCTGGTCGCCGGTGAGGTCCTTCAGCACGCCCAGGCTGGGCAGCAGCTTCATGACCGCGTCCGGCGCCACCGTCGGTGGCGGTGGCGTGTCACTGGTGGTGGCCGGTGCGCTGGTCGCCGGCGCCGCGACGTGGCTTTGGGTGGCGCCCGGCAGGGTCGCCCAGCCGGCCAGCGCGACGACGGCGAGCACGATGAATGCATACGACAGGGAAACGCCGACCAGCGCCCGGCCGCGGCCGAGTTCACCGGTGCGGCGGATCTGCGCGAGCCCTAGATGGCCCAAAACCGCGCCCACCGGGGCGAATACGAAGGCGAACACCAGCGACAACGTCGCGAATGTGTTGACGCGCGGGCGGTATGGCGGTGGTGGTGGGGGTGGGAACATCGACGGCCCCATCGGTGGCCCCATGGGCGGACCCATCGGCGGTTCGACGGGCGGCCCGGCGTACGGGACGCGGCCGAGCGGGTCGTAGGTGAACGGGTTGTTCCAGAACGGATCCTGAGGGTTGGTCAACGGGCGCCCTCCTTCGCCGGTGATCCTGTCGCGACTGTAGTTCACGGCGCCCCCGCGTGCACCGAGGCCAGCCGTTTGCCGCCTAGACCGCCGGGTATTACGCAACCGCGGGCCTTCTCGTCGAGACTGCGCAACGCCTTTCACCTGTCGGGACTGCTGCGTGGCCGGATCTACCCGCGATACCAATGAGCGCAGGCAATTGATCGGGGAGGGGACACGATGACCGGAAAGCACCGCAAGGAAAAGGCAGCGGAAGATATCGAGGCCGATCCCAACGTCGCGGGATCGAGGGCCAGCCGCAACGGCGACGGCAGCTACGTGGGCCGCGCGTCCGCGGACGACGACTTCGGCAGCGGGGAAACCGGCGCCGAGGCGCGCAGCCAAGGCTAGTTACGGTCAAGTGCCGTGTGGCACAACGGTATCCGTGGCGCGGTCACACGGTCGACGCCGCGGGAACGAGCGATCTCGACCACTGCATCCCGCGTCCCCTCAGCCTGGCGGTCACGCGAGATCCGGCGGTTCCGGTTGGCCCCGATAACAGCGACGGTGGTCGTTCACTTCCGGTTTCAGTGGTCGATTGCACCACCCGACCGCAAAACGTTCAAACGGGCGCTGTGGCCAGAATTTTCGCGAACCTGCGTGACCCGGACAAGTTTGACGATCCCAGCCCCGGGAAGCCCTTAGTTGCGGACGTGTTGAGCGGCGCGGTGTATGTGCCGAGGCGGTACCGAGCAGCGTAGTCGGACCCAAAGCAGTTCAGCCGATCCGCAACCCTGAGGGGAACAAGCTCAACAACGCCGAGAGAGAGGTATATCCATGGGCGAGAAGAGTGGACCACAAGAGGCCGTCGAAGGTGCCGTCGAGGGCATCAAGGGTAAGGCCAAGGAATTCGGCGGAACGATCGCCGGCCGTGATGACCTAGTCAAAGAGGGCCAGGCGCAGCAGGACAAGGCCGACGCGCAGCGCGACGCCGGCAAGAAGGAAGCCGAAGCCGAAGCCGCCCGCGGTGGCGCGAAAGCCGCCGAAGAGCGCCAGAAGGAACATCAGTAATACGCACGCGAAAGTGGTCCGGTCCGGCTGCGGGCCGGACCACTTTTATGCGCCCATGCTGGTGTAGCATCGGCGCCGGCCAAAGCTTCATCGCCATTTCATCGACTGGGAGGTTTCGAACCGGCATGCGAGGTTATCCCAGCGAGTGACCAACGCTATTGAACGGCGTTCGGTGAGGTTAGCGAGGTAGCCGATGGGCCTGGGCCACAGCGTTTCGCGCGTCGTTGCATTCTTTCGCGGTGGGTATCCCGCCGGAACACCCACCGTGGGCTACGCGCCGCTGTTGGCGCTGCTGCCGCGACGAGTGTCCGAAGACGAAATGGCTTTGTTGGCAGCCAAACTCGCCAGCGCCAAGCGCCGATTCCTGGACCGAATCGACCTCGGCGTCGAAATCACCAGGCTCACGCACGAAATGCCGTTGCTGGACGACATCGATCGCCTGCAGCGACGCCTCTCCGCCTTCGGACGGCGCGGCAGTGGCTCATCCACCGGTCAGGTCGACGACTAGCGGCCGGTGATCCGAGATCGGCGTCAGCTCCGACTCCGTCACTCCACCGCGCAGCCGATCGTCGTCGGTGAGGATGTGGTCGAGCTGACGGCCGGGCGCGTCCGCGGGAAACGTGTCCGCCACGGCCAGCGGCCGCATGCCGGACCAGCGATGCACCGTCGCGGGCGTCATGTTGAGATCCCCGAGGAGCATCCGCGGCGTAGGGAAGCCGCGCATGTCGTGAACGAGCCGCCGCAGCTGCCGCCGATTCCAGCCCGGTACGAAAGACAGGTGCGTGTTCGCCACCGTGAGCAGGCCGAGCGGGGTGTGCATCTGCGCGATGACCGCCGCCCGCGGCTCTTCGTCGACGATCATCACCCGGTTGGGCCCCGGCAGATACATGGGAAACCGCATCGGGATTCGCGGCAACCGCACGACTTGCCAACTGGCCACCGGGAATCGGGACAGCAGCGCGATCCCGTACGCCGCGGTCCCCGGTTGCTCCAGCCCGGTGGCCGCCATCCACGTCGCTCCGGGGGTACCGGAGATCGCGGCCACGAATCGGTGCGCCACCGCCCCCATCGCCTTGGCGGCGACCGCGGTGAGGTCGGCCAGGGAGGACCGTGGTTGGTCGCAGTCCACTTCCTGCAGCGCCAAGATGTCGGGGTCGAGCCGTCGCACGCAGTCCTCGAGCCGCTGCGGATGCACCCCGTCGCCGACTGTGCGCCCGTGCAGGATGTTGAACGTCGCCACGCGCATGGGCTTTAGCGGGCCCCGGGCACGTCTTCGCGGGCCGCGACCGAGCGGCCGTCACCGGTGTCGAACACCTCGACGACGACATCGCGATCGCGGTAGCGGCCCAGCGCCGTCAGTCCCGGCGTCGCGGCGATGACCTCGTGGGCGGCATCGCCGGAGAGCGGGTAGTCGGCCACCGGATGACGCCAGTGTGCGGCAACGACATTCGCGTCGGGTTGCAGGCGGGCACATTCGCGCTCCAGCACCTGCGCCAAGTGGTCCGCCTCCAGGTAGTAGGCGACCTCGCTGAGCACCAGCAGATCGAAGGGGCCCGCCGGCCACGCCGCATCCACGGATGCCCGGCTCAGAGTCACCCGATCCCGGCAGCCGGCCTGCCGCAGCCGCATACCGGCGCCGCGCAGCGCGGCCTCGGCCACGTCCACCGCGGTCACGTGGTCGCAACGCTGCGCCAGCAGCTCAGTCAGTGTGCCGATCGAACAACCCGGCTCGAAAGCGTGGCGGTAGCGGGGGTTTGGCAGCATCGCCAGCGTGATCCCGTACTTGCGTTGCTCGTACCACCGCGTCGACAGTTGCCACGGATCGTCGTCGCCGGCATAGATCTCGTCGAAGTATGTGTCGGGCAGCCGGGTGCTCACCGGAACACCAGCTCGCCCACCGCCAGTAGCCGCGGCAGCACGAACGCAGGCAGGACGGGCGCCGACTGGGCGGCACCCGGCTCGAACTGGCTGCGGAAGCATTGCGCCGCAAGGCGTTTGCGCGCGACCGCCCAACCGGAAACGGCCACCGCAGATGCGTTTTCCCACGGCACCGCCGTGTCGAACGGGCGGCCCCAGTGCCACATCCAGATCGGATACTCGAGCAGCGTGGCGCCGGTGCGCGCGCACGCTGTCGCCGCGGCCCGGCCGACGGCTTCGTGATCGGGATGCCCGTCTCCCCGCCAGTTTGCGGCGCACCACGCCCCGGGCCCGGCGGACGCGAGGGTCTCGGCGAGCAGATCCGCGAGCCTGTCCTCATGGTCGGCCAGCTCACCGTCCGGCAGGCCCAGCGACACCGGCAGCGGCACCTTCAAAACATCTGCCGCTCTGCGTAATTCATGCCTGCGGGTGGCTTCCAAGCGGGTCCGCTCCCACCGCGTCGCGTTCGGATCGGCGGCCCCGCCGTCGCTGGCCGACACCACGCGGACGTCGACACCCGCGGCGACCAGTTGCGCGATCATCGCGCCTAGGCCCAGTGTCTCGTCGTCGGGGTGGGCGGCGGCGACGACCAGGCCCGGGCACTGCGTCAAATCCAGTTGGGGCAGCGACTTTTGGTCGAGGCCGGCCAGCCACACCGGCGCCGGTGTCCCGCCGTGCGTCAGCGGCTTGGCCGCAAACCGGGCGCAATTCCCCATCGATGTGATCGCCACGTCGGCCCTCAACGCTGGCGTCCCGCCAGCCGCCCGAGTGTGGCAAGGTCGCGCTCGGCGTGGCTCTGTCGTATGTAGATGCTCAGGTCCGCCACCCGTTGGGCGTGGCGCCCATCCTGACACAACGGTCCCGGGCCTAGGGCGCGGCCGGTGCGGGTGATCGCTTCGTCGGCGGCGTGTTCCACGATGGCGCGGGTGCGGTGGGCCAGCAGTTGCGCGGACTCGGCGCGGTCGAACGGATCCGAGTCGACCTGCGCCGCCGCGACGGTCAGCATCGCCTCGCCTGCGGCCAGCGCGGCGTCGACGGCGCCGAGATGCGCCAGCGAGTAGGCGTCCGCCGATTCGGCTGCGGCGCAACGGTATAGCGGCTCGGCCACCCGGCGGGCGCCGCCGAGCCAGCACGCGGCCACTCCGATGCCGCCGTGCCAGAATCCCGGCCGGTCCAAGTAGGCGCCGGGGTCGCCGACGGCCACCGCCTGCGCGTTGGTGAACTGCACCGGCCGGGTGTCGCTGCCAGCCATCCCGGCGTTCCACCACGTGGTCGGCAGCGCCTTGATCCCGGGGTCGTACAGGGACACCGCGAACAGGCCGCGCTCCCCGTCGTCCAGGCGTGCGGTCACCAGGGCATGCGTGCAAAACCCCGCTCCGGAGCACCACACCTTGGTCCCGCTGAGGGTGTACGCGCCCCCACCGACGCTCGTGGCCTTCAGCACGGCGTCCGGGGCCTCGGCGGCCCAAACGCCCCACAGCTGATTGGAATCCGGTGGCTTGCCGCCTAGTTCGTGCAGTATGGCAACCGCGTCGACGTGTGCCTCGGCGATGCGGGCCGCCGCAATGTCATCCTCGGCGAGGGAGGCCAGGCGTTGCCAGCGTTCCGCGGTACGTCCGGACGCGGGCAGCGGCATCTCGAGCCTGCCCGAGTCCAGCCAATGCTGTACCAGCCCCGCCGTCACGCGCAGTCACCCGCCGCCGTTCTGCCCAATTGGCTGAGGTAGTGAGCGAATCCCTGAGGGGCCCGACCCTGGGTTCGCGCTGATGTGATGACCGACAATTCGGTGTCGCGGTGAATGCGGTAGCCCGCGGCCTCGAACTGCTCGACCAGGTCGACGTCTTCGCCCGTGGGAAGCGTGCGAAATCCGCCGACGCGCCAATACGCCCGGGCGCTGAAACCCATGTTGGCTCCGTGAATGTGCGGGTGGCCGTCCTGGCCCGATATGCCGGCCCGGTAGGCCCGCGCATAGCGATCGGCGAGCTCCGCGGGACGCTGGCGCCAGCTGGCAATCCGCACCACGCCCAGCACCATGTCGACGCCGAGCTCGAGCTGGTGGATCAGCCAGTTGGGATCCACCTTGCTATCGGCGTCGGTGGTGGCGTACCAGCACACGTCGTCCGCCGCGCACAGCGAGCGCCCGTAGCCGAAACCGATCGCTCGCGCGGCCCCCACGTTGTGGACGTCGACGCTGACGAAATGTACGTCGGGCCCGTACTGACCGGCCAATTTGACGCTGCCATCGTCGCTGGCATCCAGCACCACGATCACCGTGACGGAAATCGGCACGCATAGGGCGGCCGTGAGCACCGCGCGCAGACACGCCGGCAGGTCCGCTCGTTCATTGTGGGCGGGGATCACCACGACGGCGCGGTCATAGGCGCGAGACGCAGGCGCAAGCATATTTTCCGATTGCCCATTCGGCCGTTACTTAAACAGGCGACAAACGGTGACGCAGTGCGTTGTTCACTCCGGCGGTGGGTATGACATACCCACCATTGCACACACCGAGCCGTCGAATTCGCCCCTCTGCTCCGCGCCGTTGCGCGAAGCGCTGCGCGCGGCGGCGTCGGCGCTCAAGGCGCACGGCCCGCGGTTCGCCCTGGCCGGTAGTTACGCGCTGTGGTCTTACGGCGCACCCGAACCGAGCCACGACGTCGACCTGGTGGTCGCCGAGACCGACGTGGCGGCGGCAACGGTGACGCTGCGCGACGCCGGCTTCGTCATCGAACGTCCGCCCGAGGATTGGCTGTTCAAGGCCCGCGCCGGCGACACCCTGGTGGACGTGTTGCACCGGGTCAACGGTGTGGCGGTGGATCCGGCCTTACTGGACTGCGCCGAGCTGCGCGACGTGTTGGCCGTCAGAATGCCGGTGCTGCCGCCGACCATGGTGCTGACTCAGAAGCTGCTGGCCCTCAACGAGCACCATTGCGATTTCGCGAAGCTGCTGCCGGCCGCCCGCGCCGTCCGGGAGCGGCTGGACTGGGACGGCATCAGGAAGGAAACCGACCACAACGATTACGCGGCCGCATTTTTGGTGCTCGCGGAGCGGCTAGGCCTGACCACGTGACCGCGTCAGTGGTTGCGCAGCTTGCTGACCAGTTTGTCCTTGCTCAGCCCCGAGTAACCTGACATGCCAAGCTCTTTGGCGCGCTTCTTCAGCTCCGGCACCGTCCAGTCGCTGTAGGACCCGGCCTTGCCGCCCTTGCGGGCCACCGAGGACTTGCCCCGGCCGGCGGCCGCATTGGAAATTCGCGCGGCCTTTTCCTTGGAGTCGCCCTGCTTGCGCAGATCCTTGTACATCTTCTCGTTCTTGATCGACGAGTTCGGCATTGGTCTTCACCTCCCGTGCTGATGAGACGCCGTTGCCAGGATTTCCCGGCCTGACCGCCGTCAAACACGGGTGTCGGTGTCGCGGACGCCCTGCTGGGTGGTCAGGTATCCGGTGTCGCGCTCGGTGCCCAAGGGCTGCGGGTACCTCTGCCAGACGAGGACAAACGGCAATAATTCGCGCACCTATCCACCACGGTCAGGTTGTCCAGGCTAAACGGGGGTAGTCGAAAGCGGTGACCACCGGGGTGAACGGCGACCTGTGCGGCGTGCTGGCGCTCGGCGCAGCGGCGGGTGGAGTCGGTGAGGTCGATGACTGAATCCAGCACACTCATCCAGATCGAAGCGGAACGCCACGATCAGGTGGCGATTCTCGCGGTGAGCGGAGTACTGGACAGCGCGACCTACCGCGAGCTGCGCGATGCCGTCATCAAGGCCGCATTGGAGGAGCCGCGTGCTGTTGTCGTCGACGTCAACTACCTGGTCGTGCCCTTCGAATCGGCGTGGTCGGCGTTCACCAGCGCCCGATGGCACGTCAGCACATGGCCGGATGTACCGATTCTCCTGGTGTGCGAAGACCAACATTCCCGGCGAGCCATAATTTCGGTCGGTGTGACCCGGTACGTTCCTGTGCATCGCAGCCGCGAGTCCGCGGTAGATGCGGTGGGCGACCGGTCGCTGGATGACCGTCGGTGGGCGCGGACTGAGCTTCCCCCGCGGGGAGTCAGCGTAAGCCTGGCCCGGGCATTGATCCGCCGGTGGTTGGCCGGGTGGGCGCAGAGCCATCTCATCCCCGTGGCCGGAACAGTGGCGACGGTATTCATCGAGAACGTTCTCGAGCACACCGACAGCGCGCCGGTACTCATCGTCGAGAACCATCGCGACACCATCACCGTCGCCGTGGAGGATCACAGCACGTTACCCGCCAGCCGGATCGAAGATGCCGAGAGCGGCGCCGACATCCTGTCTGGTTTGGCCATCGTCGCGGCCTTGAGTCGTGCCTGGGGAAGCTCCCCGACCTCGTCGGGCAAGACGGTGTGGGCGACGGTCGGTCGCGAGAACCAGCTGTAGCCTCGCGACGAGTGTTCGAGACCGTGCCAGCGCGGTCTGAAAGTCGTTTATCCAGTACTCCGTTCGGGTAGTCGGACACCGCCTGCGTAGAGATTCGAAGGCGTTGAGAAGCCTTCTGTCCCAAGACTTTCCCCGCAAGGGCATGGGAGCCGCCGGGCGGAGCCGGGTGCTGTCACGCTTCACCTGGCAGCGCATCGCCATCGACGCGCTGAGTATTTACGAGCGGGCTCCGTTCCCAGCAGTTGGCATCGTCGCCGCCGCAGCCGACGGGAGTACGGTAGGTGGATGGGTGAGGTCACGCGAAGACCGGTCTGCGGCCCGCCGCGATGACGGGATTGGTCGAAAAGCCGGCGCCGGGCCCGCTCGATGCCTGTGCGGCCGCGTTCCATTCTCGCGCTGTCTCTTCCCGATTGGCCGGCCCGGCCGCGGTTTCCTACGACCAGTTCCGCGCGGCCGATGCGGCGAGCGTGCGGCGGTACTTTTGGGGCGCGTATACGCCGGGCTGGGAGCTGACTGCGCTGACGAGTGGGTCGACCATCACCCACCGGCGGTGTGAATCGGCGGGGTTGACGCTTGACGAGGTGCTGGTTCAGGGTCGGGCGTGCTTCGAGATATCCTGCGGCGAAAGCTTTTTGGTGATCCAGCCGCGGGTAGGTTCGCTGACGGTGACGGGCGAATCGACTCCCGCAGCCGACGGCCCGCTGCTCGTCGTCCCCGGCACGTCCCGTGTGCTCGACGTGAATACGGCGCGGTTCCAGGTCATCAGCGTGGCGGCGGACGTGCTGCGCAAGGTCGCCGCCGACCGGCATCTGCCGTTGCCGCGGCGGATCCTGTTCTTGAACACGCGCCCCCGGTCGCGCGCAGCGGTGCGGTCCTGGCACCGAGGGCTCGATTACGTGACGGCCACCCTCGGTTCCGCCGATACCGCCCGCCAGCCGCTGACCGTTGCTTCCGCGGCGGCGCTGCTCGCGGCCCTGCTGCTCGAGTGCTATCCCTCCAACGTGACCGCCGAGCAGGATCTGCTCAGCGACCCGGCGGTCCCCGAGCCGCTCAAAGAGGCCGTGTCGTTCATCCATACCCACGTCGGGCGCGACATCGGCATCAATGATGTCGCGGAAGCGGTGCACCTCACCCCCAGGGCGGTGCAGTACCTGTTTCGCCAGCAGCTCGATACCACTCCGACCGAGTATGTGCGGCGGGTCCGGCTGCACCGGGCCCATCAGGAGTTGGTGGTGGGCGATCGCTTGTCGATCACCGTCGCCGAGATCGCGCAGCGCTGGGGTTTCATCCATACGGGCCGGTTCGCGGTACTGTATCGGCAGACATACAGCCAGAGCCCGCACACCACGCTGCGACTTTAGTCGACTGAGTCGGAACAGACTGCAGCGCTTGGTGTTTCGCTTCAATGTGCGTGCTATAGGTAATGATGCTAAGCTTTGCGCTAGTTGAGTCTGCAGCTACCGATTTAACGAGTGGCACATTTACGACTCTGTTTTTGTCGCTCGCCCTGCTTTCCACCAGTTATGGGGGCGTAACCGGATGACCGCTCTACCCGATACTTACGCGCGCTTTGAGCGCTGCGAACCACGCAATCGCTACCTGATCGACTGCGGCGCAGCACAATTGCATGTTCACGCCCGCGGCACTGCCACCGTCCTGCGCCTCGAAGGCGACATCGACGTGTCCAACGCGAACCTGATCGGCCAGGCGATCCGGCGATTCTGCCGGCTGAACGCGCCGCTGATTCTTGACGTCAGCCACCTGGACTTTCTGGGCGTGGCGGGCCTGCGCATGCTGCTCACCCTGAACCAGGAAATTCGGCACGCCGACCTGCACTGCAGCGTGGTCGGCGGCGCGGCGCTGCGCCACCTCACCCGGGTGTTCATCGACCACGGCTTGCCGATCGTGGATTCGGTTTCTGAGGCGATGGCCGCCGTCGACGATCGCATCACCGCGCGGCGGCTTGCCCGCTCCGGTGCCCTGCACCAACGGGAGCCGCAGCGCGAAAAGCCTTATGCGGCAATAGAAACTATCACGACGCTAAGCGCTCTTGGCTAGGGCCTGCGATCCGGATACGCTGTCGCTCTTGGCGACTCGGCGAATCAGCGTCCTGGTGGCCTTCTCTAGAATCCCCTGCGCGGCATCGGGCCGCCGGCGGGCCCGGTCGGCTCGGCGTAAAGCCGCCGCGATTGTCAGGTCCCGCTCGTAGGCGGTGACCACGCGCGGATCTACGTACGAGCCGCGTGCCACCGCGGCAGTGTTGCCCAGCTCCTCGGCGACCTCTTTCATCACCGCCGCCGCAACACGTTTGGCGACCCGCTGCGATACGGCGGGGTCGGCGTCGGCGAATGCCGCTGCGGCCAAGACGGTTCCGTGCCAGGTCCGCAAGTCTTTGACCGTGTAGTCGTCTCCGACCAGCTCCTTGAACCGGACATTGAGGTCGTCGGCGCGGATCTCCACCCAGCCGGATGCGTTGCGGCACGCCAGTAGTCGCTCGGAGCGTTCGGGACGGCGCATCAGCGACCGCACCGCGCGGACCACTTCGGCGTCCTCAATCTCCAGCGTCTGCTGCACCCCGCTCTTACCGGGGTAGTCGAATTCGACCGCATTGCTGTGCACCTTCACGTGGTCGCACAGCAAGGTGGAGATGCCGTAGGACTCGTGTTCCTCGGCGTATTGCTCACCGCCCGCGCGGAAGTAGCCGCGGTCGAGCAGGCGCAGCGACAGCGCCAACACCCGGTCGCGCGACAGGCCCTTGCGCTTGAGGTCGGCGGCGATGTGGGCGCGAAAGTCGGGTAGCCGCGTCGACATTTCCAGGACGCGGTCGAACTTCTCCTCGGCACGCTCCTGCTGCCACCGGGAGTGGTAGAGGTATTGGCGGCGCCCGGCCACGTCGGTGCCGACGGCCTGGATGTGGCCGTTGGGGTGCGGCGAGATCCACACCTTTTTCCAGGCCGGCGGGATCACCAGGTCCTTGATGCGCTGCAGGACCTCTGGGTCGGACAACGGGCGGCCATCGACGTCGTAGTAGGCGAAACCCTTGCCCCGGCGTTTGCGCGCTATTCCGGCCTTGTTGAGCGTGCTACGACGCAGCCGCATGTTCACCTCCAGTCCCGTTGCCTGACAGGAGATTTACCCGCTCGGCGACGTATTCACACGCAAAACGACCCGCCACAGCGCTGGGGCGGGTCGTTGCTGATCGGATTTAGCCGGCCATGAACTCGTGGTAGGCGGACTCCAGGTTGCCCGGCAGCGCCGACACGTTGCACTGACGCTCGGTGTCGCCGATGGGCGCCAGGATTCCGCGCAGGTCGTAGTACTCCTGCGGGTGTGCCGTGAAGTAGCCACGCAGGTTGGACGCGGCCTCCCCGCGGGGCTGCCCGTAGGCGGCCGTCACCACCTGGCTCGCGCCCGGGTGGCTGGCGAGGTACTGCTGCGCGGCGCCCTCGGCCGAGGACACCGTGGCGTTGACGCCTGCCGGGCTGCAGTCGGGTGCGGCGGCCGCCGACGGCGCGACGACGAGACCAATGGCCATGCCCCCGAGCACACAGCCCGCGCTGATGCCGGCCACGCGCCGGCGGGCGGCAATAGTGCTGTTTTTCATGATTCTTGTTGCCCTTCGAATGTCGAACTTGATTCGCCGGGGCGCCCGAACCCCACTGGGCCCAAGGTAGCTGAGCGCGATGCGCGGATGTCCGCTGAAGCTCTGTGCAGCTAATAATAGATTCGGAGCTAGTTCTTAGAGTACTGGCTCTTCTGGATGAATTTCCTGGTGTCTGAATGCTATTTGCCGCGTCCTCGATCTAAGAAGGACAGCTAATTAGTCCTAGCTGAGACGGGTACTAGCAAAGTCTGTTTCGGCGCTTCTTTGCGGTTAGCGGGGGCGCTGCGCCGCCGAGCAACGGCAGGCCTCGGGGCGGTCGGAGGCTAGCATGTCCTTGGGCACCGCCGTCACCGCCGAGCAGGAGTTCCGATGGTTGAGATTCACTTGGAAAAGACGATCGCAGCGCCCGTGGAGCGGGTCTTCGACTGGCTTGCCGATCCGGTCAACCTGGCAAAGGCCCCGCTGGCCCTCAAGGCCGGCTGGACCAAGGACACCCCCGGGCCGGCCGTGGGCGCGCTGCGCCAGGTGATCGGGGCCGGCACCTACTTCCTGGAAGAGATCACCGCCTACGATCGCCCGCACAGTCACTCGTACCTCATCATCCGATCGGTCCCGCCGTTCCGGCACGACGGCGGCACGCTCAACTTCACCGCCGCCGACGGCGGCACGCACGTCGACTGGCTGACCAATTACACCCATCCGGCGTGGGTGGGGGGCAAGCTGCTGGAGGCCGTGACCCGCCCGCTGCTTCGCTCGAGCTTCCTGGCGATCCTCGACGCGTGCGCACGAGAACTCGAATCGTAGCGACGAGCTGTGTTGCCGGCCAAGGCTAGTGGTTCGGCGTCACCGAACCGGCCAGCAGCGTTCCGATGATGAACGTGACGGCGATCAGCGCCAATCCCGCGGCCGGCCACACCCACATCACGCGCTGACGAATAGCAGCGAAGACCGTGCCCCCGATCGCGACGATCGCCGCCACTGCGAGGCCACCCCATGCCACCACGTAAGCCCAAGTGAGCGCCGTGGTGTCGCAATTGTTGTTGCTGCACGGGTCGGTGGCCATCACGAAAAGCGGTGAGAACGAGAGCGAAAGCACTCCCACGGCGACGGCGAGCACGAACGCGACGATCGTGGCGATGATGTCGGCAGTGGAGCGCTGCCGCGGTGTGGTTCCGGTCTGGGATCCAGATGCCGTCATGTCCCAGCTATTCCCAATTTGTGCGGGTCCTAACAGTGAGCGGGCGGTCCCGAATGGACGGCCGGTGTTCGGGTATCCGTTGCTGATGGATATCGCGAAGGACATCAGGGACTTCTTGATGACCCGCCGCGCGAGAATCACCCCCGAACAGGTGGGCTTGCCCCCGGGCGGGCGGCGCCGGGTGCCCGGGTTGCGGCGCGAAGAGGTCGCGAAGATGGCCGGCGTGAGCATCGATTACTACACGCAGATCGAGCGGGGCAACGTTGCCGGCGTCTCCGACGAGGTCTTGCACGCCGTCGCTCGCGCATTGCAGCTCGGCGAGGCCGAGGAAAAGCACCTGTTCGACCTCGTCCGCGCCACCACCAGGGCAGGTCGAACCAGGGCTCCCCGGCGCACGGCGCGGACGATCCCCGAGGGCGTGCAGGCATTGCTCGACAGCATGGTGACCGCACCGGCGATCGTGCTCACCGGTCCTTTCGACATCGTGGCGACCAACGCGCTCGGGCGCGCGCTGTACGCGCCCGTGTTCGCGCGCGCCAAGGGGATTCCGAACGTGGCCAGGTTCATGTTCTTCGACACCGCCGCCGACCAGTTCTTCCCGGACTGGGCCAAGGAAGCCGATGACGTCGTCTCCCTGCTGCACGCCGAGGCGGCGCGCGCTCCCGATTCCGCGGCCATCACGCGACTTGTCGGCGAATTGGAAAGGCGCAGCGAGCAATTCCGTGCCCGCTGGGCCGCCCACAACGTCAAGGCGCACCGCCACGGCATCAAGCGGTTCCGGCTCTCCGAAGTCGGGGAGCTGTCGCTGACCTACAACGTCCTCGACATCACGGGCGCGGGCGGGTTGTCGTTGATCGGCCATAGCGCGCAACCGGGTTCGCGCTCCGACGACGCGCTGCGGCTGCTGGCCAGCTGGACGGCGGCCGACCCCTACGTGCCCGACCCCCGCAGCGACAACGCGTCGACCTAGCGGGAGGCTCCGAAACCTATTGAGCGCGGGGCACTCTCTGCATCAACTGGTCGGCCGCGTGCCGCCCGCTGCGCAGCGCCCCGCTGACCGTGGACGGATTGCTGACCCCGACGGCCTCGCCGGCAAGGTAGAGCCGGTCGGTGATCGGCTCCTGAAGTTTCAGTCGATCGTCGAGCCCGGAACCGGGTGCGTGGAACGAGTAGCTGCCGCGCGCGTACGGGTCGGTGTTCCAGGTCGTGGTCCGCACCTCGACGGGCGCAACGTCATTGCCGAACAGCTGGCGCGCGGCGGGTAGCGCGCCGCTGATCACGTCGTTGGCCGACGACGACTCCACCGAGCGGCCGAAGCCGCCCGCGTTGAAGGCCACCGCGATGGGCCCGGCGGCGCTCGGCGCGGTGAACCACTGGGCCCACGGCCCGGGATTGACGCCGATGAATTGGTAGAAGGCGTTGGGCACCTTCCACGTTCGCCGGTCGAAGCGGAAAAAACTCTTGGACAGCACCCCGAACCCCAGCGCCCTGACCGCGTGGGCATGACCGTCGGGCAGGGGCGGGTCGAAGGCGATGGTGCCGGATTTCAGCACGCCGAGCGGAACGGTCACGATCGCGGCGGCCCCCTCGAACGACTGGCTGCCCGCTCGCACGACGACGGACGTGTCCTTGCGGACGATCGCGGTGACCGGCGTGTTGAGCACGATCTGCAGCCCCTTGGCTAGCTGGTTCGGTACCGCGTCGTAGCCGTTGGCGATGATGTCCTGGTCGCCGGTGGAGTACTCGCCCTTGTCGAATGTCTTGGCGGACAACTGATTCGCGTCGGCCGCGTATTCGTCCTCGATCTCGGTGGCGACGTAGAAGGCCAGCTGGACGCGGTCCGAACGGGACAGCCGTTCGAGGTTGGCCGCGGTGTCGAGCGCGGCGGCCAGGCTCCCGCCCTGGACCCTGCCGCACGCCCGCTCGACGAATTTCGGCCAGGTCTCTTTGTCGTAATTCAGCGGCTGCAGTGTGGGATCCACCGCGAGCTTGGCCCACCCGTCGTAATCGGAGGGCACGAGCTCGGCGCCGGCGCTGCGCGCCAATTCCATCAGCGGGTCGTTCGTCGTGCCGTGGATCCAGGACGCGCCCATCTCGATCGGGACGCCCCAGTCGCGGTTGGTGTACACGCGGCCGCCGATGCGATCGCGGGCCTCGATCACGCGCACCGGCCAGCCCGCGTCGGTCAGGCTGCGCGCGGCCGCCAGCCCCGCCACGCCGGCGCCGACGACAAGCACCGACTTGGCATCCGGCGCCGGTGCCGACGCCGACGCCGGCCGCGGGCTCGACGCCGGCTGACCGCGCGCGCAGGCAACTGCTATCCCGCCACCGACCAGGCCGGTCGTCGCGGCGAACAACTCGCGGCGGGACAACGGGGACATGGGTGTTAGCGTCTCACACCGGCTACGGCGGCGAGCGGGTTTGCGCTTCGCCAGCAAACGATTGCGGTGCGACGCGCGATTGGCCGAATTGCCGAGTTTGGTGTGGGCTTCGAGCTACCATCGTGGGATCCAGAGCCGGCAATGTGGCCGTGTTCGACGGGGGGAGCGGCGATGAGTGCTCGGCGATCGACACGCGTATCCGAAGGGCTGCCCCCACTACCGCCGGGTCGCGCGCAGGCGGTGCGCGCCATTGACGGCACCCCGTTGCACGCGGAGGTTTTCGGCCCGCCCGACGGCTATCCGATCGTGCTGACGCACGGCATCACCTGCGCGGTCCGCGCCTGGGCCTACCAGATCGCCGAGCTGTCCGCGGACTACCGCGTGATCGCCTTCGACCATCGCGGCCATGGCCAGAGCGGTGTCCCGCGGCGCGGCGGGTTCAGCCTCAAATTGCTTGCCGCCGACCTGAATTCGGTGCTCGAAGCGACGCTGGCACCGCACGAGCGCGCGGTGCTGGCCGGGCACTCGATGGGTGGCATCACCATCGCGGCGTGGTCGGCGCGCTATCGCCACAAGGTCACCCGGCGCGCCGACGCCGTCGCGCTGATCAACACCGCCACCGGCGACCTGGTGCGCGAGGTGAAACTGCTGTCGCTGCCCACGATCCTGGCGCCGGCCCGGACCGTGGCCGGGCGTCGGCTGATCGGCACCTTCGGCGGGCTACCGATTCCTGCCGCAGCCTTGCTCGCCAGCCGCTCCCTGGTCGCGATGCTGGCGGTCGGACGGGATGCCGACCCGAGCGCGGCGGCCCTGATCTACGAGCTGTTCGCCCAGACGCCCCCCGCGGGGCGCGGCGGCAGCGCGAAGATGCTCGTCGACGCGCTGGGCTCGCGCCATCTTGACCTGGCCGGCCTGACGGTGCCCACGCTGGTCATCGGCAGCGAGCACGACCGGCTGACGCCGATCAGCCAGTCGCGCCGGATCGCGCGCACCGCGCCGAACGTAGTCGGCCTGGTCGAGCTGCCCGGCGGCCACTGCTCGATGCTGGAACAACACCGCGCGGTGAACCGCGAGCTGCGGGCGCTCGCCGAATCCGTGAACCCGCGGATGGCGAAGATCAGCTCATAGCTTGGCGATGACGTCGGCGGCCGCCCGTTGGCCGGATCGGACCGCGCCGTCGAGGAATCCGGTCCATTCGTCCGCGGTCTCGGTGCCGGCCCAGTGAATCGGCCCGACCGGTTCGCGCAGCCACGGCCCGAAGCGTGTCCACGACCCCGGCGGCACCGCCGCCGTCGGGCCGCCCGGCGCGAAATCCTCTGCGCCCCAACGCTGATCGACGTAGTCCAGCGGATCGAGCGCCCGGTCGCCGAACAGGGAGGCGAAGCAGCGCAACGCGTCCCGGCGGCGCTGGTCGGTGGGCAGGGAATCGAATGCCCGCGCGTCCACGAACCCCATCAGGATGCCCGGCCCATCGTCGTGCGGGCTGACGTCGAACGTGATGAACACCGGTCCCTTGTCCGAAAGCGCCTGACCCGAGAAGCCGTTGGCCCGCCAGAACGGTGTCGAATACGCCGCGTAGGCCTTGCTGAGCCGGCCCTGCGGCCAATGCTGCGCGAGTTGTTGGTACCCCGCGGGCAGCGGGGGAGCGAACTCGATCGGCGCACGCTGGGCCGGCGGGACCGCGACGATGACGAACCCCGCCTCGGCTTGGCCGCGGTCGGAGGTGACCGTGACGCCCCTGTCGTGGCGGTCGATGCGCCGGACCGGGGCGTCCAACACGACCCGGTCGCCCAGCTCGGCCGCGGCCGCCTTCGCGATTTGCTGGGTGCCGCCGGGGAATCGGTCCTGTTGGGCGCCGTTCTCGACGTCGAGCAACCGGTCCAGCCCGCCCGCGGTGTGGATGTAGCGCGCCGCGTGCAGCATCGACACGTCGTCGGGTTCGCATCCCCAGGTGACCCGGGCCATGATCGCCATCAGGTCGCGGGACGAGGCGGTGGCGCGCGCCGCCCGCAGCCACGCACCCAGCGACAGGCCGTCCAGCTGGCGCGCATCGTGTGCGGCCCAGGGCGCCGAGACCGGGATTCGGCGCGCGATTCGCTCGAATTGCCAACGCAGCCGGCCGATGTCGATCAGCCCGGCCAGGGACAGCCTGGGGATGGTGCCGCGGTAGGACCGCGTCCGGCCGCGCCACTGGATCACGTTCTTGCCGTCGTGGTAGGTCGGCGTGCTCGCGACCCCCAGTTCGGCCGCCAGCGCGAGCACGGCGTCTTGCGTCGGGCCGACGAACGTGCCGCCCATATCCGCAGGCAGTCCCGCGACGCTGCCGGTGAACGAACGCCCGCCGACGCGGTCGCGGCCCTCGAAAACCAGCACGTCATAGCCCTGCTGGGTCAGCTCGCGCGCCGCCGCCAGACCTGCGAAGCCGGCGCCGACCACCACCACGTCGACATTCCACGGCGAGTTCGGCACGCCTCCCATACTTACGTTGACACCACGCCGATGGCAAACCTCTGGCCAGGCGGATGCGACGTTCGGCGCGGCAAATCGAAAAGGTTAGGGCGCCACCGTCAACCAATCGGCGAAACCGGACGGGTCGTGGCGGCCCAGCGCGCCGTGCTCGTAGAGGCCCCAGCCCTCGACCGGCTCGCCGTCGCCATCGCGGCACACCGCGCGCCCGACATGGTCGATGACGCCGAAGCCCGCCCGGCCGATGATGGCCGGGTCGGTCATGTCGTAAGTCAGTCGCTCGGCGAACTTTTCGCCCTTCCACATCCCGTGGATCCAGTCGGAGTCGCCGCCGTAGCCACCGCCGACGTGGATCGGGACGGGGAGCTTGGACTCGACGTCGAAGTGGACCGGGGTGCCGTCGGGCGTGGTGGCGTCGATCGTCGCGCCGGTCGGGATCCGGGTGCCAGACCGGTAGTGGATCTTGACCCGCGGCCAGCCCAGCTGCTCGACGCGGCCGTCTCGCCAGATCCGGGTGCAGTCGTTGAGTGAGCGGAACCCGTTGGGCTCCTCCTGGATGATCAGCACGATCGCGAAGTCGTCGAACGCCATGGGCACGTAGAGCCACCACATGCCCTCGAAGGGCGGGTCGGCCGGCCGGCCGGCGGGCTCGGCCTCGCCGATCGGGCGGATGCCCCAGGACCGGTCGCGGCTGCCCAGCCAGGTGTTGGGGTCGACGACGATTTCCTCGCCGTCGATCACGATGTGACCGCTCCAGCTGCCCAGCTGCGCGAAGCGCTGCGCGTCCAGCGTGATCCGGTTGCCGGAGCGCAGGATGTGCCGCTGCTCCTGGACGACGTCGAACAGACCATTCCAGGTGAGATCGGCTGCCATGCCTTCGGTTTCATCGAGGATCAGCCGCAGCTTGTGCAGCGGCTCGACGACCTCGATCCGGTAGCCGTTGACGTGCTGGTTGAGCCGATCTTGGTCAATGGCGTCCGAAACGTGCACGGCGGTCTGGGTATCCCCGCGCCTGACGAGCAGGAACGCGTCCTTCACCCCGAGGTTGGGGTAGTAGCCGATGCCGCTGATCACGAAGATGTCCCCGGTGCGGTCGTGGGCGTTGTAATAGGAGCGGTCGTAGAAGTTGCGGTCCGAGGAGCCCGGCCAGGCGATCGGCTGGGGAATCTGGTGTACCGGGAATTCGTCGAGCGGTCCGAGCATTACTGATCCTCTCCGATAAGACGCTTCATCAATCCGGCGTGGTAGAACAGCGATTCGACGTCGTCGGGCTTCTCGGTTTCGCCGAAGTGCACGCGCCGGGCGCCGGTGCGCATGAAGACGCACGCCCACATCACCCCGGAGTAAACGTAGAACCAGTTGAGGTCGCCGATCTGGACGCCCGAGAGCTTTTGGTAGGTGGCGCGCACGTCGTCCTCGCGCATCACGTCGGGCAGGCCGGGCAGGCCGGCGAGGCTGGTGAGTTCTTGAAACACCAAGTGCGCGTAGATCATCCACGCGACATCGAGCTCGCGCGGGCCCAGCGTGACCATCTCCCAGTCCAGCACCGCGACCGGCTTGAAGTCCTGGTACAACACGTTGCCGATGCGGGCGTCACCCCACAGCAGCACCGGCTCCCGCGCGTCGACCTCGGTCGGCCAGTTGTCTTCCAGCCAGGCGAAAGTCCGGTCCAGCAGCGGCGATCGGCCGATGTCGGGCACCGCGAAGTCGTACCAGCCGCGCACCCAGTTGAAGTGCTTGCGCAGGGCGGTGTCCCCGTCCTGTCCCTCAGTCAGGAACCCAAAGGTGTTCTCCGCGTGGGGAATCGAGTGCAGGGTGGCAAGCACGCCCACGGTGGTGTCCTGCAGCTCGCGTTGCCGTTCGACCGGCGCGTCGGCAAACCAGTTGTTGCCGAAGGTGTACGGCATGACGTCCGGGGGTACCACGCCGTCGACGTAGTCCATCACGAAAAACGGTGTGCCCAGGACGTCGCCGGTCGGCTCGAGCCAGCGCACCGGCGGCACCGGGACGTCGGTGAGTTCGCCGACCTTGCGGATCACGTCGAACTGGTGGTCAAGTCGATAGGTGGGGAAGACCTGGACGTCTTCGGGGGCCGGCGCCACCCGCGTCACGAGCTTCTGCTCGACGGGCCGCCCGTCCTGCTGCCAGCGAGCGGTCAAGATGATGGTTTCCGACGACATGCCCGTCGAGTCGATGCCGCTTTCGACCGTGACCTCGGGATTCGCCCCTTCCGGAAGGACGGTCGACAGCCATTTCGACATCACCGAAGGCAGGGTGGTGACGTCGCGGCTGGACCGCTGCAGTTTGTCGACGTTGTCAAGCACAGGCTCGTTTGCCACAGTGCCTCCTTCTTTGAGACTTCTTCGCGGCAATTACGATACGGTAGGTAGCGTTATGAAAGCAGACCCGTCCGACCTTGACAAGGGCCCAGGTGCCGGCCGCCCCCGGGACCCGCGGATCGACTCGGCCATCCTATCGGCGACCGCCGAACTGCTTGTCCAGATCGGCTACTCCAACCTGAGCCTCGCCGCGGTCGCGGAGCGTGCGGGCACCACCAAGTCGGCGCTGTACCGCCGCTGGTCGAGCAAGGCGGAGTTGGTGCACGAGGCGGTGTTTCCGACGGCGCCGAGCGCCCTGGAGGCGCCCGCCGGCGACTTCGCGGCCGACCTGCGGATGATGATCGAGGCCACCCGGCAGGTGTTCACCGCGCCGGTGGTGCGCGCGGCGCTGCCCGGCCTGGTCGCCGACATGACCGCCGACCCCGACCTCAACGCCCGGGTGATGTCGCGCTTCACCGACCTGTTCATCGCGGTCCGGGTGCGGCTGCGCGAGGCGGTCGACCGCGGCCAGGCGCATCCCGACGTGGACCCGGACCGGCTCATCGAAATGATCGGGGGAGCGACGATGCTGCGAATGCTGCTGCGCCCCGAGGAAGAGCTCGACGACGCGTGGGTGGCCCAGACCACCGCCATCGTGGTGCACGGGGTGACGCGATGACGCCTCGCCTCGACGGCCGGACCGCGATCGTCACCGGCGCAAGTCGCGGGCTGGGCCGGGCGATCGCGCTGCAGCTTGCCGCCGAGGGTGCGGCCGTGGCCGTCGTCGGGCGCACCGAGCAGGTGTGGGACGACCGGCTGCCGGGAACCATCGGGGAGACGGTCGCGGCCATCGAGGCCGCGGGCGGCCGCGCGGTCGCCGTGCGCGCCGACCTGACCGACCGCGACGACATCGCCCGGCTGGTCGGCGAGGCGCGAGAAGCGCTGGGCCCCATCACAATCCTGATCAACAACGCCGCCTTCACCGCGCCCGGGCGCCCGCCGGTGCCCGGCGCCGAGGCACGCCCCAAGGCGCCCAAGCCCGCGGGAGCCGGTGGCGCCAAGCCCGGCTGGCCCGGGTTTGTCAGCACCCCCCTGCACGCCTTCCGGCGCCACTTCGAGGTCGCCGTCTTCGCGGCCTATGAGTTGATGCAGCTGGTGTCTCCGGACATGATCACCGCCGGCGGCGGCTCGATCGTCAACATCACCTCGGTCGCGTCTCGGCTGCCCGGCGACGGCCCGTATCCGGACCGCAGCGGCGGCGTCCTGCCCGGTTACGGCGGCTCCAAGGCGGCCCTCGAGCATCTCACGCAGTGCGCGGCATTCGACCTGGCCGGCCATCACGTCGCGGTGAACGCGCTGGCGCCGTCGAAACCGATCATGACGCCCGGCCTGTCCTACTATGCGACCGCGTTCGACGACACCTCTTCCGAAGACGAATTCGCCAGGGCCGCAGTGCAGTTGGTGCTGGTGGACCCGGCGGCGGTGACGGGACGCACGATCGGCCACCTCGAAGTCCTCGACGGCAGCTTCCGGCCGTTCACGCCTGACTAATTATGCCCACGGCGATCCGCGCGAGCATTCTGGCGATGCAATCGCCGGTCCGCACCGTCGAATTACTGGCCGCCGCGTTGGCATGCTTGGCAGTGGCGTTGGGGCCCGTCGTCATCAGGCGCGTCCAACGCAAGGCTGCACCCGCACCGACAACGTTCCGTGGGACGGCGCTGGCCTACACGCCCCCGCGGCGCGAGCGACCTGGAATGTCGAAGGTGACGGTGTTGGGGCTGGCGACCGCGGCCCTGTTCGTCGCCGCCATCTGGCTGCCTTTGCGCCGGCCATTACCCACCCACCTCGCGTTACCCACCGCGAGCGCCATCGGACCGGGCGTCGGCGTCGAGGTCGACGCTTCGGACGGTTCGGTCGTAACCGGTTGTACTGCCGGGTTTTTGGTCACTACGCGCACTCGCCAGCCCGCCTTTCTCACCGCAGGTCACTGCAATAAGTCCGGCGGTGCCAGCCCGGTCGTCATCAATTCGGCAAGCTCGCACGGCTACGTGACAGTCGGTCACTTCAGCCGAACGGTCAACGAGGGCACAGTTGGCGAACAACACGACATCGGCCTCGTCGTGCTCGACGGTGATGCGGTTCCCCAGGCGCCGGCCGTCACCGGGGCGTGGCCCGTTTCCGGTGTCTCCGCAACGGTGACGTCGGGCCAACTGCTCTGCAAATTCGGCATGACAACCAATGCGCCGGCCTGCGGTCCCGTCATTTATCTCACCGAGAGCAAGGTGGGGTTCAGGGCCGACGCCCAGTGTGGGGATTCCGGCGGACCCGTGTACCTCGTCCAAACCGACGGGACCGTAACCGCGGTCGGCATCCTGATCCGCGGCGGCGACCCCAACGATCCCGCCACCGGCTGCGCAAAGCCGGGAAAAATTTCCGCCGCCGAACTCATCAAGCCCTGGTTGGACAAGTGGGAACTGACACCCGTCGTGGCGCCGATCGGCTCCGCCCACTGATGGGGTGCGGGGCGCCCCGAGTTTCCCACGCGCCGAAGGCGGGAAGTTACTCTGCCATGGGTGCACCACCTGCAGCGATAAAACACATGAAACGGGTTGAGCGACGGCTGTACTGGCGGCTGCTGCTGAGACGGATGGGCGCCGGCGAGGGATCGAGCTCGGCCGAGGAACTGATGTATCTAGTCCAGGTCGCCAGGCGTACCCGGGCCCGCCGGATCGCCGAAATTGGTTTCAACGCTGGATGTTCCAGCTATGCGTTGCTCAAATACGTACCCGACGCCACGGTCGTCTCCTTCGACCTCGGCGAGCACGCCTCGGTCGCGGTCAACAAGAAGCTCATCGACAAGACATTCCCCGGCCGTCACACGCTCATTTCCGGCGACTCGCGAGAGACGGTGCCTGCCTTCGCAGACGGCAATCCCGACCTGCGCTTCGATCTGGTGTTCATCGACGGCGGCCACGATTACGGCGTAGCCCACGCCGACATCTGCAACATGCGTGCCCTCTCTTCCGATCGCACCGCGCTCGTCATGGATGACCTGGTGCCGTGGCGGCATTACGGTGTGGGTCCGGCAAAGGCGTGGGAGGAAGCGATCGACGCCAAGTTGGTGCAACAGGACGAGTTGTTTCAGGACGGCAAGCGCGTTGAGGAGGCGCGGCCACCCGGGGATCGGGTGTGGGCGCTGGGGCGATACGTCGGCTGAAGCATCCGCTGTTCCTGGCCACATGACCACCTGACATGCAAGTATGAAACAAGCCTGTGCCGCAACGGCGGCGGGTAAACCGGTCGAGTGGTGTGCCAATGCCCGGTGTTGACAAGCCGACGAGGCGTGTTGTTGCGCTGATCGTGCTGTTGATCGTTGTCGCGGCCGCCCTGCGCGGGTATCTGCCGGCACGCGACCGGATGACGCATGCCGAGCCGGGCGGTGGTCGCGCGGCCACGATGTTCGTCATCGTCTTGTTGAGCGCGACGTTGACACTGCTCGGGGTGGCGGTCATCGCTCGGCTGCGGGATCCGCGCGTGGCAGCGCCCACCACGAGGGATCTCTCCGACATGCTGGGCACCGGCCGGGGCAGGCCGAGCTGGCGGGTGTTGTTTATCGGCCTGGGCGTGATCGTCGCGTGGTTGATCATCGCGATGCTGCTGTCCCGGTTATGGCTGCCGCACGACGCCCCGCCGCCGGGGGCGCCACCTGACGTGGGCGCACAGGCCCCACCGCACGGCGGCCAGCCGCCGCAACCCCGGCGCCCGCGCAACGAGAACGGCGATATGTTCGGAGTTCTTCTGGCCGCCGTGATCCCGATGATGCTGCTGCTCGTCGTGGGAACGATCCTCAGTAAGCGGCGGTCGCGAGGCCCGGCGCCGGCCAGCCTTGCCGAGGGTGACACCGAATCCGATGTTCCGCCAAGACGTTCCGAGTCGCTGGCGCGGGCGGCCGAGCTCGGATTGGCCGAGATGGTCGACCTCAGCCGCGAGCCGCGGGAGGCGATCATCGCGTGCTACGCCACGATGGAGCGCGAGCTCGCGAATGTTCCCGGTGCCGTTCCCCAGGAGTTCGACACCCCGACCGAGGTTCTGGCCCGCGCCGTCGAACACCGTGCGCTGCAAGCCGATAACGCCGTCGAGCTGGTGAACCTGTTTGAAGAGGCCCGGTTTTCGCCGCACGTGATGAGCGAGGGGCATCGCGAGACGGCGGTGAACGTGCTGGAGCTGGTCTTGAACGAACTCCGGAGCCCCGTATGAGAAGGCTTATCGCCCTTGGTGTTTGCCTCATCGTCGTGGTGGAGCTGCTGGCATTGACCGTGCAGGATCGCCGGTTCGTCGTGGCGGCGGCCGGCGTCGCGCTGGCTTTGGTATTGCTCAGCATCCGCCGCATCCTGGGCAGCGACCAGCAGCCCGAGGGGGAGCTGGACGCCGACGAGCCGGGGGAGTCGCTGCGCCGCTGGCTTGCCACCACCGAGACGACGGTGCGGTGGTCGGAGTCCACCCGCGGCGACTGGGACCGGCACCTGCGGCCCATGCTCGCGCGGCGCTACGAAATTGCCACCGGCCAACGACTGGCCAAGGACCCGGCGGCATTTCACGCCTCCGGCCGCATGCTGTTCGGCCCCGAACTCTGGGATTGGATCAACCCCAACAACATCACTCGTTCCGGTGACCACCAGCCGGGCCCGGGCCGCGAGGCGTTCGAAGAGATCCTGCGAAAGTTGGAACAGGTATGACCGAGGGTGCCACGATGCCAGCCGCGACCACCACCGCGCACTGTGAGGCCGTGCTCGACGAGATCGAACGCGTGGTGGTGGGAAAGCGCGCCGCTCTGACGCTGATTCTCACCGCCGTCCTCGCGCGCGGACACGTGCTCATCGAAGACCTGCCCGGCCTGGGCAAGACGCTGATCGCACGATCGTTCGCCGCAGCGCTGGGGCTGCGCTTCACCCGGGTCCAGTTCACCCCTGACCTGCTGCCGGCCGACCTGCTTGGCTCGACGATCTACGACATGCAGTCGGGACGTTTCGCTTTCCGCTCCGGACCCATCTTCACCAACCTGCTGCTCGCCGACGAGATCAACCGAACACCGCCGAAGACGCAGGCCGCGTTGCTCGAGGCGATGGCCGAGCGCCAGGTCAGTATCGACGGCGAAACCCACAAGCTGCCCGCGCCGTTCGTCGTGCTGGCGACCGACAATCCGATCGAGTACGAGGGCACCTACCCGCTACCGGAGGCGCAACTGGATCGGTTCGCGATGCGGCTGGAACTGCGCTATCTGTCCGAGCGCGACGAGGCGTCGATGCTGCGCCGCAGGCTGGACCGGGGTTCGGCCGAGCCGACGGTCAACCAGGTGGTGGACGCCCACGATCTGCTGGCGATGCGCGAATCCGTCGAGCAGGTCACCGTGCACGAGGACGTCCTGCATTACGTGGTCTCGCTGGCCACCGCGACCCGGCGCCATCCGCAGGTCGCGGTGGGCGCCAGCCCGCGCGCCGAACTCGACCTGGTTCAGCTGGCCCGTGCCCGCGCGTTGCTGCTTGGGCGCGACTACGTGATCCCCGAGGACGTCAAAGAGCTTGCCACGGCGGCGATCGCGCACCGGATCACATTGCGACCCGAGATGTGGGTGCGCAAGATCCAGGGCGCCGACGTCGTCGGGGAACTGTTGCGGCGCCTACCGGTGCCCAGAACGGCCTCCGGGCACGGCGACGCTCAATGAGCCCGCCGTGACCGACCGCAGCGACCCCGAATTCCACTGGCGCGCCTCGCAACTCACGCGGGCCATTGCGACCTGTGCGGGTGTGGCGCTGGCCGTCGCGGTGATCAGCGGCCGCTGGGAACTCATCGCCTTCGCGGCGCCCCTGCTCGGGGTGCTCTGCTCGATCAGCTGGCAGCGCCCCGTGCCGTCGATCCGGGTGCACGCCGACCCCGACTCGCAGCGTTGCTTCGAAGACGAGCAGGCGCGGCTGGCCGTGTGGGTGACCGAGGAGGCCGGACCCGGCCAGGCCTCGTCGGTCGAACTGACGGTTCCCGGCATCGAGGGCATGCAGCTCGAAGTGCTCGATTCGCAAGGGCGCCAGGGCAAGACGGTTGCCGCGTCCGCGCAGCGCTGGGGCCGGTATTTCATCCGGGCCCGAATCGATGTGGTCGCCCGCGGCGGGCTGGTCGCGGGGACGGCGATCGTCGACGCCGCCGAGGTCATCGTCTTCCCGCTGACGCCGCCGCAGTCCACACCCATCCCGCCGACCGAGCTGCTCGATCGCCTAGGCGCCCACCTGACCCGCCACCTCGGCCCCGGCGTCGAGTACGCCGACATCCGCCCCTTCGTGCCGGGCGACCAACTGCGGTCCGTCAATTGGCCGGTGAGCGCTCGCCGCGGTCAGCTGCACGTGACCGAGCGGCTGACCGACCGCGCGGCCGACGTGGTGGTGCTCATCGACACCTACCGGCAGCCGGCGGGCCCGGCGACCGAATCCACCGAGCGCATCGTGCGCGGGGCGGCTCAGGTGGTGCAGACCGCATTACGTCACAGTGACCGTGCCGGGATCGTCGCGCTGGGGGACAATCGCCCGCGCTGGCTGGGCGCGGACATCGGCCAGCGTCAGTTCTATCGCGTCCTCGACACGGTGCTCGGTGCCGGCGACCGCTTCGAAAACACCACCGGCACACTGGCACCGCGCGCGGCGATTCCGGCCGGCGCGATCGTCATCGCGTTCTCCACACTGCTGGATACCGAGTTCGCGCTGGCGCTGATCGACCTGCGCAGGCGCGGGCACGTCGTGGTCGCTGTCGACATCCTCGACCGCCTCCCGTTCGACGGCGAACAGGACTCTCTCGTCGAACGGCTATGGGCGCTGCAGCGCGCCTCGATGTACCGCGACATGGCCACCATCGGTGTCGACATCGTGTCGTGGCAGACCGGCCGCAGCCTGGAGCAGTCGATGAACCTGCTGCCGGATCGCCGGCATCGGGCGCGGGTGCGGGTGCGGGGGTAGCGATGACGTCTCTGGCGGAAACCGGGACCGCCACGCTGGCAACGGCATTCGGGCTGCTGATGGCCGGAGCGGCCGCCGTCGGGACGCACGGGCTCCCACTCGCCGCCGCGGCGGCGGCCGTGATCGCGGTCGGCGCGGGAATCGTGTTTCGCCCCGCCGCGACGATCGCCGTCTTGCTGGCCGTCGCCACGATCGTGCTGGCCGGTCCGCCGCAGCTGCTCGCCGCGCTGTCCGGACTGTGCGCCGCCGCCTACCTGGTGTGCCGGCACGCGGTCGGCCCGCGCCCCGCCGCCGTCCTGGGCAGCTGGCCGACAATCGCTGCGGCCGTGGGATTTACGTTCGTCGGTTTGGTCGCGACGTCGTTTCCAGTGCAGGTTCCATGGCTGCCACTGGTGGCGCCGCTGGCGGTGCTGACGATCTACGTCGTGGCGACGCGCCCGTTCCTGAACTGATCAGTGCAGCAGCTGGGCGGCGTGGTCGGCCAGGTCGAGCAGCGGCTGCGGGAAGATCCCCAGCGCCACGGTCGCCGCGGCGCACACCGCGATCGCGATCTTGCTCAGGATGCCCGGCTCGACGACCTGCGGGGTGTTCTCGGTCGGTTCGGTGAAGAACATCGACACGATCACGCGCACGTAGAAGTATGCCGCGACCCCGCTGGCGATCACACCGATGATCACCAGCGGCACCGCGCCGCCCTGGGCGGCGGCCTTGAACACCGTCAGCTTGCTGATGAAGCCACTGGTCAACGGGATGCCCGCGAAGGCCAGCAGGAACATCGAAAGCATCACGCCGACAATAGGCGAGCGCTGACCGAGCCCGGCCCAGCGCGACAGCGTGGCGTCCTCGACGCCGTCGGCGTCGCGGATGAGGCCGACGATGGCGAATGCGCCGACCGTGCTGAAGCTGTAGGCGACCAGATAGAACAGGGTGGCCGACAGGCCCGCCGCGTTGTCGGCGATCACACCGGTCAGGATGAAACCGACGTGCGCGACCGACGAGTACGCCAGCATGCGCTTGACGTCGCTCTGGTTTACCGCGGTGACAGTGCCGACCGCCATCGTCAGGATCGCGATCGCCCACAGCACCGGACGCCATTCGGCGTGTAGCGGGGGCAGCGCGACATAGACCACCCGCAGCAGTGCGCCGAACGCCGCGACCTTGGTGGCCGCCGCCATGAACCCGGTGATCGGCGTTGGCGCGCCCTGATACACGTCCGGAATCCACGAGTGGAACGGGACCGCGCCGACCTTGAAGAGCAGGCCCACCGACAGCAGCGCGACACCGACCAGCGCCAGCGAGCTATCGCCGTGTGCGGCAAGGGCATCCCGGATGCCGGGGAGCAGCAGCGTGCCGGTCGCGCCGTAGATCAACGCGACACCGTAGAGGAAGAACGCCGACGAGAAGGCGCCCAGCAGGAAGTACTTCATCGCCGATTCCTGCGACATGAGTCGCCGGTGCCGGGCCAGCCCGCACATCAGGTACAGCGGCAGCGATAAGACCTCCAGCGCGACGAACATCGTCAGCAGGTCGTTGGACGCCGGGAACACCATCATGCCGCCCACCGACAGCAGCGCCAGCGGGAAGAGCTCGGTCTGGGCGGCGCCCGCCCGCTCGGCCTCGAGCTCGGCGGCGCTGTCGGGGACTGCGGATGCTTGCGGCGTAAAGGAATCCAGCCCGCCCGCGGGGGCACCCACCGCCACCTTGGTTTCCGTTTTGGCGTGCGCCCGTTCGGCGATGAAGATGACCGCCAGCACGGCGACGAGTACCACGGTGCCCTGCAGGTACAGGGTGGTCCGGTCGATGGCCACCGCCCCCAGCACCGCGCTGCGGCCCGAGGCCGGAAGTGATTGGGCCACCTTGATGATCGCGACGAACGCCGCGACCAAACCGGCCAGCGCGATCGTCACCTGCGTTACGTAGCGAGATCGCCTGGGCACGAACGCTTCCACCAGCACGCCCACGACCGCGACGGAAAAGACGATGAGCATCGGGCACAGCAGGAAGTACTCGATGCTGGGAGTGGGCAGAGTCATCGGTGCGGTCCTTCGACAGTGCGGGGTGCTGCTTCCGGTTTCGAGGCCGGTTTCACGACGGTCATCGGCACGCTCGGCGCGGGGTCATGCGCACCGATGGTGATCATGGTGTGGTCTACGGCCGGATTGATGATGTCGAGGACCGGCTTGGGGTAGACGCCCAGCACGAACAGCAGCGCGAGCAGCGGCGCCACGACCAGCAGTTCGCGCGCCCGCAGATCGGTGATCTTCTCGTTGCCCTCGGCCACCGGGCCGGTCATCACCCGCTGGTAGAGCCAGAGCATGTACATCGCGGCCAGGATCAAGGCCGTCACCCCGAACGCGCCCGCGAGCCAGTAGCGGTTGAAAGTGCCCAGCAGGACAAGGAATTCGCTGACGAACGGCGCGAGCCCCGGCAGAGACAGGGTGGCCATGGCCGACACCAGGAAGGTGCCGGCCAGGATCGGCGCCACCTTCTGGACGCCGCCGTAGTCGGCGATCAAGCGGCTGCCGCGCCGTGTCACCAGGAAGCCCGCGATCAGGAACACCGCCGCCGTCGACAGGCCGTGGTTGAGCATGTACAGCGTCGAGCCGCTCTGCCCCTGGGTGGTCATCACGAAGATGCCGGCGATGATGAAGCCGAAGTGGGAGATCGAGGTGTAGGCGATCAGGCGCATCATGTCGGTCTGCCCGATCGCGACGATGGCGCCGTAGATCACCCCGATGATGGCCAGCGTCACGATCAGCGGGCGGAAATACGTTGACGCGTCAGGGAACAGCTGCAGGCAGTAGCGCAGCATGCCGAAGGTGCCCACCTTGTCCATCACCGCGGTGATCAACACCGCGGTGGCCGGGGTGGCCTCGACGCAGGCGTCGGGCAGCCAGCGGTGGAACGGCCACAGCGGCGCCTTGACGGCGAACGCGAACATGAAGCCCAGGAACAGCGCCTTGAACACCGCCGGGTCCACGCCGGCGAAGCGGCCCGACGAGATGCCGGTGACGATCTCCCGGAAGTCGAAGGTGCCCGAGCCGTGCTGCGCGGTAACCACATACAGCCCGATCACCGCCGCCAGCATGATCAGGCCGCCGAAGAGGTTGTACAGCAGGAATTTCACCGCGGCGCGAGACCTGTTGGCGCCCTTGCCGAAGCCGCCGATGAGGAAGTACATCGGGATCAGCATGGCCTCGAAGAACACGTAGAACAGCAGCACGTCCAGCGCGATCACCGAGATCAGCACCATCGACTCGATGGCCAGCGTCAGCGCGACGTAGGCATGCACGCCCCGGGTGCTCTGGCCGCCGTCGTTCCAGCCGGCCACCAGCAGCAGCGGAATCAGGATGGCGGTCAACAGCACCAGCACCACCGCGATGCCGTCCACGCCGAGGTTGTATCCGGCGCCGAAAGCCGGTATCCACGGGTGGTTTTCCAGGAATTGGTATGGCGCCCCGCCGGTCTTGAAGCCCGCCGCGACCATGAGCGCCACGACCAGCGTCGCGACGCTGAAGACGACGCCGCTCCACTTGGCGACCTGACGCCAGCCCGGCGGCAGCAGGATGATCAGTATCGACCCGGCCAGTGGAACCAGCCACAGCACCGACAGCCAGGGAATGTTCGAGTTCATCATGCCCGCACCGCCAGGATCGCCGCGATCACCAGTGCGGCTCCGGCCAGCATCGAGAGCGCATACGAGCGCGCGAAGCCGGTTTGCAACCCGCGCAGGCGATTCGAGGTGCGGCTCACCAGCGCGGCCAGCGCGTTGACCGAGCCGTCCACACCGGCGTCGTCGAACACGGTCAGCGTGCCCGTCAGTAGCGCGCCAGGGCGCATGAACACCTCCTCGTTGAAGGCATCGCCGTAGAGGTCTCTGCGCGCGGCCGTCGTCAGGGCCGAAACCCGAGCCGGCGCCACGCCCGGGATCTCCACCTTGCCGCCGTACATCCGGTAGGCCACCGCGACGCCGACGGCGACGACCACGAGGGCCACGGCGCTGACCGCCCCTGCCGGGAACCCGTGGGCGGCCTCTTCGTGTACTCCGACGACCGGCTCGAGCCAGTGCGGCAGGGAGTCGCCGTAGGTGAACAGGAAGCCGGAGAACACCGAGCCGAAGGCGAGCAGGATCATCGGCCCCCCCATCAGTGCCGGCGCCTCGTGCGGGTGACTACCTGGGGCCCAACGCTTTTCACCGAAGAAGGTCATCAGCATGACGCGGGTCATGTAGAACGCGGTGATGCCCGCACCCAGCAGCGCGGCCCCGCCCAGCGTGTAGCCGCGCACGCCACCGACACCCAGCGCCGCCTCGATGATGGCGTCCTTGGAGAAGAAGCCCGCGAACGGCCACACGCCGATGATCGCCAGGTAGCCCAGCCCGAACGTGACGAACGTGACCGGTAACGCCTTGCGCAGGCCGCCGTAGCGCCGCATGTCCTGCTCTTCGTGCATCGCGTGGATGATCGAGCCCGACCCGAGGAACAGGCCGGCCTTGAAGAAGCCGTGGGTGAGCAGGTGCATGATCGCGAACGCGTAACCGGCGGGGCCGAGGCCCGCGGCCAGCACCATGTAGCCGATCTGGCTCATCGTCGATGCCGCCAGCGCCCGCTTGATGTCGTCCTTGGCGCAGCCGATGAAGGCCCCGAACAACAGGGTGACGACGCCGACGAGGACGACGCCCAGTTGTGCGCCGGGCGCCAGGTTGTACAGCGGGTTGGACCGCACGATCAGGTAGACACCGGCGGTCACCATGGTGGCGGCATGGATCAGGGCGGACACCGGGGTGGGGCCCTCCATCGCGTCACCCAACCAGGCCTGCAGCGGGACCTGGGCCGACTTGGCGCAGGCGCCGAGCAGCAGCAGCAGTCCCATCGCCGTCAGCACGCCGCGTCCGGCGGCGGGTGCGCCCGCGAAAACCCCTGCGTACGAGAGGGTGCCGAATGTGGTGAACATCAGGAACATGCCCACGGCCAGGCCGGCGTCGCCGACGCGGTTCATCACAAACGCCTTCTTGGCCGCCGTGGCCGCCGACGGCTTGTGGTACCAGAAGCCGATCAGCAGGTAGGACGCCAGGCCCACGCCTTCCCATCCGACGTAGAGCACCAGGTAGTTGTCGGCGACGACCAGCAGCAGCATGGAGGCCAGGAAGAGGTTGAGGTAGCCGAAGAACCGGCGGCGGTCGGGGTCTTCGGCCATGTAGGCGACCGAGTAGATGTGGATCAGCGATCCCACCCCGGAGATCAGCAGCACGAAACAGATTGACAGTTGGTCGATTTGGAGCCCGAAGTCGACCTGGAATTGGTTGACCGGGATCCAGGTGAACACCGTCTGGTGGATGGCACGGTGCTCGCCGTCTCGGTTCAGCAGGTCCGACAGCAGCGTGGCGCCGACGGCGAATGCCCCGAGGGCGGCCAGGACGCCCAGCCAGTGGCCCCACGCGTCGGTGCGTCTGCCCCCGAACAGCAAGATCACTGCGCCCGCGAGTGGGAGCGCCACCAGCAGCCAGGTGTAGTCAGTCATCGTGGCGTTCTTAGCCTTTGAGTAGGTTCGCGTCGTCGACGGACGCCGATTTACGGGCACGGAAAATCGTCATGATGATGGCCAGGCCGATGACGACTTCGCAGGCTGCCACCACCATCGTGAAGAATGCGATCATCTGCCCGTCGAGGTGGCCGTGCATGCGCGCGAAGGTGACGAACGCCAGGTTGACGGCGTTGAGCATGAGCTCGACGCACATGAACATCACGATGGCGTTGCGGCGCAGCAGCACACCCGAGGCTCCGATGGTGAAGAGAAGTGCCGAAAGATACAGGTAATTGGCCGGATTCATGAGGTGCCGCCCTTGACCGTTTCGGGGGAGGGGATCTCGTTGCCGTCGCCGCCGCGCAGCCGCAGGATCCGGGAGACCGACAGCTCCGAGTACGAGCCGTCGGGCAGCCGCGCCGCCACGTCGACGGCGTTGTGGCGTGCGTAGATGCCCGGGTTGGGCAGCGGGGTGGGATGCCCGCCGGGCAGGAAGCGCTCCTGGGAGAGTTCGCGCTGGGTCTTGCGGCGCTCGAAACGCTCCCGGTGCGCCAGGATCATCGCGCCGACCGCGGCGGTGATCAGCAGCGCGCTGGTGAGTTCGAATGCCCACAGGTACCGCGAAAAGATCAGCGCGGCCAGGCCTTCCACGTTGCCGTTGGCATTGGCGGTGGTGAGCCCGACGAAGCCGCCGGTGGACAGGTTGCCGATGGCGGCGATCAACAAGACGCCGAATCCGAGTCCGGCGATCATCGCGGCGACGCGCTGTCCGCGCAGCGTTTCCTTCAGGGATTCCGCGGAGTCCACGCCGATCAGCATCAGCACGAACAAGAACAGCATCATCACCGCGCCGGTGTAGACCACGACCTGAACCACACCCAAAAACAGTGCGTCCTGGACCATGTAGAAGACCGCCAGGATGAGCATCGTCATCGCCAGGAACATCGCCGAGTACACGGCGTTGACCGCCAGCACCACACCGACCGCACCGATCACCGCCAGCGCGCCTAGCCCCCAGAACGTCACGGCCTCACCGGTGGAGGTGCGAACGATGGCGTCGGTCGCCAGGTTCGCGGCCAGGTAAGCGGTAGTCACCGCGCGTCTCCGGCTGCTTCTTTCGGGTCGCTTCGCACGCTCAGGCCGTCCGCGGTCACGTTGCCCTGGTAGTAGTCCTTGTCGGTGGCGCCTTCGGCCCTGGGGTGCGGCGGCGCGAGCATGTTCTGCAGCAGCGGCGCGAGCAGCTTGTCCTTTTCGTATATCAGGTCGGCCCGGTTGTCGTCGGCCATCTCGTAGTCGTTGGTCATCGTCAACGCCCGGGTGGGGCAGGCCTCGATGCACAGACCGCAGCCGATGCAGCGCAGATAGTTGATCTGATACACCCGGCCGTAGCGTTCGCCCGGGGAAAACCTTGCCTCGTCAGTGTTGTCGGCGCCCTCGACGTAAATGGCGTCGGCCGGGCAGGCCCAGGCGCACAGCTCGCAGCCGATGCATTTCTCGAGTCCGTCCTCATACCGGTTGAGTTGGTGACGGCCGTGGTAGCGCGGCTTGACCGGGCCGGGCTTTTCCGGATATCCCTCGGTGACCCTCTTTTTGAACATCGAGCTGAACGTCACGCCGAATCCGGCGACACCGTCGAAGAATTTAGCCACCTGGGTTCTCCTTGCTCGCACCGACCGGCAGCGCACGAGTCGGCGCCTTCGGCAGTGGCGGTGTGGGGAATACCGGCTCAATGCTTTGCAGGCCGGGGCTTTCTTTGCGCTGCCGCCGGAGCTCGCGCTCCAGGGCGCGAGTGCTGGGTGTGGCGAACGGCTTTCGCAGTAGCAGCACAACGATGACGGCGAAGGCGAGGCTGCTGACCACCAGTATCGGCGTCCAGTGCGGGTAGCCCTGGTTGCGCGCGGTGCGGATGATCGCCGCGATCAGCACCCACACCAGCGAGGCCGGGATCAGCAACTTCCAGCCCAGCGCCATGAACTGGTCGTAACGCAGCCGCGGCAGCGACGCTCGCAACCACATATAGATGAACAGGAAGGTCCACATCTTGGCGGTGAACCAGAGCACCGGCCACCAGCCGGTGTTGGCGCCGGCCCACATGTCCAGGGGCCATGGCGCGTGCCAGCCGCCGAAGAACAGAACGGTGGCGAGTGACGAAACCGTCATCATGTTGACGTATTCGGCGAGCATGAACATCGCGAACTTCAGCGACGAATACTCGGTGTGGAATCCCGCAACCAGCTCGCCCTCGGCCTCGGGCAGGTCAAATGGGGCGCGGTTGGTCTCACCCACCATCGAGATCAGGTAGATGATGAACGACGGCAACAACAGGAACACGTACCAGACGCGGTCTTGGGAGGCAACGATTTCCGACGTCGACATGGTGCCGGCGTAGAGGAACACCGCCGCGAACGACAGCCCCATCGCGACCTCGTACGAGATGACCTGCGCGGTGGACCGCACCCCGCCGAGCAGCGGGTAGGTAGACCCGGAGGCCCAGCCGCCCAGCACGATGCCGTACACCCCGATCGCGGACAGCCCCAGGATGAACAGCACCGCAACCGGTAGGTCGGTCAGCTGTAGGGGTGTGCGGTGGCCGAACACCGACACCTCGGGACCGAACGGGATGAACGCGAACGCGGTGAACGCCGGAATCGTCGAAAAGACCGGCGCTGCAAAGTAAACGAACTTGTCGACGCCGCCCGGGGTGATGCTCTCCTTGAGGGCCAGCTTGATCCCGTCGGCCAGGCTCTGCAGTGCGCCCCACGGTCCCGCCCGGTTGGGGCCGGGGCGCAGCTGCATCCAGCCGAGAATCTTGCGTTCCATCAGGATCGCGAGCAGTACGTTGAGCATCAGGAACACGAAGATGGCCAGCGCCTTGCCCAGCACCAGCCACCAGGTGTCGTGCCCGAAGGCGGCCAAGCCCGTCATGAGCCCGCTCCAATTCGCACGACATCGCCGACGGCGACGCCGAGATCGGTATGCACTGCCGATCCCGCCGAGTTCAGCGGAAGCCACACCACCCGGTCGGGCATCTCGGTTACGGCCAGCGGCAAGGTGATCGAGCCTTGCGACGTGCTGACTGTGACCGCGTCACCGTTGGCGGCGCCGATCTCGGTTGCCGAATCGGCCGACAACCGGACCACGACCGCGTGCGCGGTCCCGGCCAAATACGGTTCGCCGTCTTGCAAGCGGCCGTTGTCGAGCAGCATCCGCCAGCCGGCCAACACCGCTTCACCAGTTCCGGGTTGGGCGGGCTCGCCGGCCGAAACCGAAGGTGGCGCGGCGTACTCGCCGTCCCAGAAGCCCAGTGCGTTCATCTCGTCGCGGGCCGCTTGCACGTTGGCCATGCCCAGATAGACGCCCATCTCGTCGGCCAGCGCGTCGAGCACCAGGTGATCCGACTGGCCGGCCTGCTGGGTGGTGCCGCGCAGTGCGGGCTCGAACGGCCGGAAACGGCCCTCCCAGTTGATGAATGCCCCGGCCTTCTGCGTGGTCGGCGCGACGGGGAACACCACGTCGGCGCGTTCGGTGACCTCGCTGTGCCGCAGCTCCAGGCTGATCACGAAGTTCGCGGCGTCGAGTGCGGCCCGCACCGCGCCCGGGTCGGCGAAGTCGGCGGGTTCGATCCCGCCAACCAGCAGCGCGCCCAGCGTCCCGTCGGAGGCGGCGGCCAGGATGCCGTCGACGTCGCGTCCGGGTGCGGTGGGCAGCTCGTCGACGTTCCACGCCGCGGCGACCTGCGCGCGCGCAGCCTCGTCGGCGACCGGACGCCCGCCCGGCAGAAGTCCCGGCAGCGCACCGGCTTCCAGCGCGCCGCGCTCACCGGCGCGACGCGGCACCCACGCCAGCTTGGCGCCCGTGGCATCGGCGAGCCGGGCCGCGGCGGACAACCCACCCGGGACCGTGGCCAGGCGCTCTCCGACCATGATCACCGCGCCGGGCTTGGACAGCAGGTCGGCGACCTCGCCGGTGGCCAGGTCGTCCAGCGCCGCCGGCTCAGCACCGGGAGCCGTCGTGATCAACGTCCCGGACATCTTGTGCAGCCCGCGGGTGGCGAACGGGGCGATCGCGTACACCGGGAGGTGGTGCTTGCGGGCCGCCTTGCGCAGCCGCAAAAACACGATGGGTGCTTCTTCTTCGGGTTCGAAGCCGACCAGCAATACCACCGGCGCCGATTCCAGGTCGGAGTAGCTGACGGTCAGCGGCCGGCCGGCGACCCGAGCCGCCAGGAAGTCGGCTTCCTCGGCCGAGTGCGGCCGGGCGCGGAAGTCGATGTCGTTGGTGTCCAACATGATTCGGGCGAACTTTGAGTACGCGTAGGCGTCCTCCCAGGTGACCCGGCCGCCGACCAGCACCCCGGCGCGCCCGCGGGCCGCGTCGAGTCCGGCGACCGCGACGGCGATCGCGTGTGGCCACGAGGCCGGCGTCAGCTGGCCGTCCGCATCGCGGATCAGGGGAGTGGTGATCACGTCGGGCTGTGTCGCGTAGCGGAAAGCCCACCGGCCCTTGTCGCAGTTCCACTCCTCGTTGACCTCGGGGTCGTCCCCGGCGAGGCGGCGCAGCACCTTGCCGCGGCGGTGGTCGGTGCGCTCGGCGCAGCCGCCGGCGCAGTGCTCGCACACGCTGGGGCTGGACACCAGGTCGAACGGGCGGGCCCGGAAACGGTACGCGGTCCCGGTCAACGCACCCACCGGGCAGATCTGCACGGTGTTGCCGGAGAAGTACGACTCGAAGGGCTCGTTGGCGTAGATGCCGACCTGCTGCAGCGCGCCGCGCTCCTGCATGTCGATGAACGGGTCGCCGGCGATCTGGTCGGAGAACCGCGTGCAGCGGGCGCACAGGATGCAGCGCTCCCGGTCGAGCAACACCTGCGAGGAGATGTTGATCGGCTTGGCGAACGTGCGCTTGACGTCTTCGAAGCGAGAATCGGTGCGGCCGTTGGACATTGCCTGGTTCTGCAGCGGGCATTCGCCGCCCTTGTCGCACATCGGGCAATCCAGCGGGTGGTTGATCAGCAGCAACTCCATCACGCCGTGCTGGGCCTTGTCCGCGGCCTCGGAGGTGAGCTGGGTGCGCACCACCATGTCGTCGGTGCACACGATGGTGCACGATGCCATCGGTTTGCGCTGTCCCTCGACCTCGACCATGCATTGCCGGCAGGCGCCGACCGGGTCCAGCAGCGGGTGGTCGCAGAACCGCGGGATCTGCACGCCCATCAACTCGGCCGCGCGAATCACCAGAGTTCCCTTGGGAACACTGATTTCGGCTCCGTCGATGGTCAGCGTCACCATGTCCGGCGGACGTTCCTCGGTGTCAGGCTTGGCCGCATCAGAAACAGAGGTCATGGGGCTGTCATGCCTTTCCATTCGCGGTCAACATCGAGTCGCGAGGATCGAACGGGCACCTGCCCTCTTCGACGTGGGCGATGTACTCGTCGCGGAAGTGTTTGATCGACGACATCACCGGGCTGGCCGCACCATCGCCCAACGCGCAGAACGACTTCCCGAGGATGGCGTCGGAGATGTCGAGCAGCTTATCGAGGTCTTCGGTGGTGCCCCTGCCGGATTCCAGGCGCTCGTAGATCTGGCTGAGCCAGAAGGTGCCCTCCCGACAGGGCGTGCACTTTCCGCAGGATTCGTGCCGGTAGAAGTCGGTCCAGCGCGCCACGGCGCGTACCACGCAGGTGGTCTCGTCGAAGATCTCCAGCGCCTTGGTGCCCAGCATCGAGCCGGCCGCGCCGACGCCCTCGTAGTCCAACGGCACGTCGAGGTGCTCGTCGGTGAGCAGCGGTGTCGACGACCCGCCCGGCGTCCAGAATTTGAGCCGATGCCCGGCGCGCACGCCGCCGGCGTAGTCGAGCAACTCGCGCAGGGTGATCCCCAGCGGGGCCTCGTACTGGCCCGGGTTGGTGACGTGGCCGGACAGCGAATACAGCGTGAAGCCCGGTGATTTCTCGCTGCCCATCAATCGGAACCAGTCGACGCCGTTGAGGATGATCGGCGGCACGCTGGCGATGGTCTCGACGTTGTTGATCACCGTGGGGCAGCCGTAGAGGCCGGCCACCGCGGGGAACGGCGGCCGCAGCCTCGGTTGGCCGCGCCGGCCCTCCAGACCCTCCAGCAGAGCGGTTTCCTCGCCGCAGATGTAGGCGCCCGCACCCGCGTGCACCACCAATTCCAGGTCGTAGCCCGAGCCCAGGATGTCGCGGCCCAGGAAGCCCGCGGCGTACGCCTCGGCCACCGCGTTCTGCAACCGGCGCAGCACCGGCACCACTTCGCCGCGCACGTAGATGAACGCGTGGCTGGCGCGGATGGCGTAGGAGGCGATGATGGCGCCCTCCACCAGCAGGTGGGGTATGGCGAGCATCAGCGGAATGTCTTTGCACGTACCAGGTTCCGACTCGTCGGCGTTGACCACCAGGTAGTGCGGCTTGGCGGCCGGGCCGGAATCGCCCTGCGGGATGAACGACCACTTCGTTCCGGTCGAGAAGCCCGCGCCGCCGCGACCGCGCAGACCCGAATCCTTCACGGCCCCAATCACCGCGTCGGGCTCCATCTTCAGAGCCTTCTGCAGCGCCTGGTAGCCGTCGTGGCGCTGGTAGGTGGCCATCGTGAACGACTGGGGGTCATCCCAGTAGCGGGTGATGACCGGGGTCAGCGGCGTCGTCATGACTTGCCCCCGGCAGCCGGCGGGGCCTCCATGCCCTTTTCCTTCGCCACCCGCAGACCGGCGAGAGTCGCTGCGCCGGGGCCACCTTGGCCCTCGTCGGGGCGCTCGTCGGGCAGGCCGGCCAGGATCCGCGAGGTCTCGCGGAATTTGCACAGCGGCGCGCCGCGGGTGGGGGCCTTGGGCTCGCCCGAGCGCAGCGAGTCGACGAGTTCGCGTGCCGATTCCGGAGTTTGGTTGTCGTAGAACTCCCAGTTGACCATCACCACCGGGGCGAAATCGCACGCGGCGTTGCACTCGATGTGCTGCAGCGTGACGGTCCCGTCGCCGGTGGTCTGGTCGTTGCCGATGCCGAGATGCTCTTTGAGGTCGGCGAATATCGCGTCGCCGCCCATCACGGCGCACAGCGTGTTGGTGCACACGCCGACCAGGTATTCACCCGTGGGTCCGCGGCGGTACATCGTGTAGAAGCTGCCCACCGCCGACACCTCGGCGCCGGTCAATCCCACTTGCTCACTGCAGAATTCCAGTCCGGCCGGCGTCAGGTAGGAGTCCTCGGCCTGGACCAGGTGCAGCAACGGCAACAGCGCCGAGCGCTTGTCGGGGTAGCGGGCGATGATTTCCTTGGCGTCGACCTCCAGCCGCGCCCGGACTTCCGGCGAATAGCTTTGCGGCGCACCGTCAACCACGAACTGGTTGGGCTCCTCCGGCGGCGGCCCGAGCCTGATGAAGACCCGCTCGCCGCTGGGGCCTTCGACGCTGGCCGTCATCGGTCCACCCCGCCCATGACGGGGTCGATGCTGGCGACCGCGGTGATCAGGTCGGCCACCAGTCCACCCTCGGACATCGCGGCAACCGCCTGCAGATTGGTGAAGGAGGGATCCCGATAGTGCACTCGGTAGGGGCGGGTGCCGCCGTCGCTGACCATGTGCACGCCGAGCTCGCCGCGCGGCGATTCGACGGCGGTGTAGACCTGGCCGGCCGGAACCCGGATGCCCTCGGTCACCAGCTTGAAGTGGTGGATCAAGGCCTCCATCGAACCGCCCATGATCTTGGCGATGTGCTCCGGTGAATTACCCATTCCGTCCGGGCCCACCTTCAAGTCCGCGGGCCAGGCGATCTTGCGGTCCTCGACCATGGTGGGACCCGGCTGCAGTTTGTCCAGACACTGCTCCACGATCTTGACCGACTCCCACATCTCTTTGACGCGAATGATGTAGCGCCCGTAAGCATCACAACCGTCATCGGTGATGACGTCGAAATCGTAGTTCTCATAACCGCAATACGGTTCGCTTTTGCGTAGGTCGTGCGGTAAACCCGTGGATCGCAGGATCGGCCCGGTGATGCCCAGCGCCATGCAGCCGGTCAAGTCCAGGTAACCGACACCTTCGGTGCGGGCCTTCCAGATGGCGTTCTCGTTGAGCAGGTCGCCCATTTCGCGCAGCGGTTGCCGCAATTGCGTGAGGGCTTCTGCGATTTCGTCTTTCGCGCCCGGCGGCAGGTCTTGCGCCACGCCACCCGGACGAATGTAGGCGCTGTTCATCCGCAGGCCGGTGATCGATTCGAACAGCGTGAGCATGATTTCGCGGCCCCGGAAGCCGACGAACATCGGCGTCATCGCGCCCAGCTCCATGCCGCCGGTCGCCAGCGCGACCAGGTGCGACGAAATCCGGTTGAGCTCCATCATCATCACCCGGATGACGTTGACGCGTTCGGGTATTTCGTCGGTGATGCCGAGCAGCTTCTCCACACCCAGGCAGTACGCCGTCTCGTTGAAAAACGGTGACAGGTAATCCATTCGGGTCACGAACGTGACGCCCTGGGTCCAGTAGCGGTACTCGAGGTTTTTCTCGATCCCGGTGTGCAGGTAGCCGATCGCGCAGCGCACCTCAGTGACCGTCTCGCCCTCGATCTCGAGGATCAGCCGCAGCACTCCGTGGGTGGACGGGTGCTGGGGGCCCATGTTGACGACGATGCGTTCACCGGGGTCCGCGTCCCGCGCGGCCTGGACGATCTCTTGCCAGTCCTGCCCGCCGGCGACCAGCACGGTCTCGGCGGCGCCACCATCGTGCGTCGACTCTTTGGTAGTGCTCATTAGTTGTAGCCCCTCCGCTCGTCGGGCGGAGGTATCTGCGCGCCCTTGTATTCGACCGGGATGCCGCCGAGTGGGTAGTCCTTGCGTTGCGGATGCCCCTGCCAGTCGTCGGGCATCTCGATTCTGGTCAGCGCCGGGTGGCCGTCGAAGATGATCCCGAAGAAGTCGTAGGTCTCGCGCTCGTGCCAATCGTTGGTCGGGTAGATCCCGAACAGCGAGGGGATATGCGGATCACCGTCTGGCACAGCCACTTCCAGCCGAAGCCGACGGTTGTGCGTGATCGACTGCAGTGGGTAGACGGCGTGCAGCTCGCGGTCGGTCTCGTGCGGGTAGTGCACACCGTTGACACCCAGGCACAGCTCGAAGCGCAACTCCGGTTCGTCGCGCAGCCGTTGGGCAACCTGCGGCAGCAGCTCGCGGCGCACGTGCAGGGTGAGCTCGTCGCGGTCGACGACGACTTTCTCTATCGCATCGTCGAAGTCGATGTCCGCGCGTTTCAGCGACTCGGCCAGTTGGTCGGCAACGTCGTCGAAGTAGCGGCCGTAGGGTCGGGGGCTGCCGCCGGGCAGCGTGACCTCGCGCACCAGCCGCCCGTATCCGGAGGTGTCACCGGTGCCGGTGACACCGAACATGCCTTTGCGAACGTTGATTACTTCGTCGTCGGCGGTAGGAATGGATCCACCCACCTCGCTGGCCGCTACCTTTGGGTCGTGGTCAGGTGAGCTCATCGCAGCAGCCCGTGCATTTCGATCGTGGGCCGCGCGCTCAGCGCTGCCTGCTCGGCTTCAGAGATCGCCTCCTCGCGATTGACGCCGAGCGGCATTTCCTGAATCTTCTCGTGCAGCTTGAGAATTGCGTACAGCAGCATCTCCGGGCGGGGCGGGCAGCCCGGGAGGTAGATGTCGACGGGAACGACGTGGTCGACACCCTGCACGATCGCGTAGTTGTTGAACATGCCGCCCGATGACGCGCACACGCCCATGGCCAGCACCCACTTCGGCTCGGCCATCTGGTCGTAGATCTGGCGCAGCACCGGGGCCATCTTCTGGCTGACCCGCCCGGCCACGATCATCAGATCGGCCTGCCGCGGTGTCGCCGAGAATCGCTCCATGCCGAACCGGGCGATGTCGAACCTCGGTCCGGCCGTTGCCATCATCTCGATCGCGCAGCACGCCAGCCCGAACGTTGCCGGCCACAGCGAGTTCTTGCGAACGTAGCCGGCGATCTTCTCGACAGTCCCCAGCAATATGCCGGCAGGCAGCTGTTCTTCCAGGCCCACGTCTTACCTCAATCCCACGTCAGGCCGCCGCGGCGCCACACATAGGCGTACGCCACGAAGACCGTGAGCATGAATATCACCATTTCGACCAGGGCGAACGTCCCCAGCGCGTCGTAGCTGACCGCCCAGGGATACAAGAAGACGATCTCGATGTCGAAGACGATGAAGAGCATCGCGGTCAGGTAGTACTTCACCGGAAACCGTTGGCCGGGCGTCGCGTGCGGGCCACTCACCGGCGTCGCGGTGGGTTCGATCCCACACTCGTATGCCGCCAGCTTCGACTTGTTGTACCGCGACGGGCCGGCGATGCTCGCGATGCCGACCGAGCCAATGGCAAAAGCGGCTGCGATCGCTCCTAGCACCAGGATGGGTATGTAGACGTTCAACTCGCTCCAAGATCCGACGTACGAGCCGCCTGCAGCGGCCAGGCGGTACCGGGCTGCTGTGACGGACTTGGCTGAAGCCCGTCACAGTGATCTTCAACATAGCGTCGCGATCCCCGACGCGCTTGGCCGGGGTGGATATTCGTGACACTTCTGTGATTCGACTCACGATGCGCCGGAAAATATGGCCGGCGGCCCACCTGTGCGGTCAGTCCGACCGTGTCGTCGCCGGCCGGCTTTCGTTGGCGGCGAGCGATGTTCCCTTCGTTTCGGGTAGCAGATACGTCGACACCAGGCTGACCACGACCAGGGCTGCCATCATCAGCCCGATGGCCCCGGCGCCGTAGTGGTGGGTGAGGGGTTGGGCGATCAGCGGCGGCCCGGCGCCGCCGACGATGCCGGCCAAGTTCATCGCCAGGCCGGCCCCGCTGTAGCGGTATCGGGTGGGAAACAGCTCGGGGATGAACGACGTCATGGGCGCGAAAGCGAGCGCCGCGACCGCGTAGATGCCGACGATGGCGACCGCGAACAGCGCGGCGTTGCCGGTTTGGATCAGCGGGATGATCGCCAGCGACCAGGGCAACCCCAGGATCCAGCCGCAAAGGATGACGGGCCGGCGCCCGAATCGGTCGGACATCCACGCGGACAACGGCACCACCGCGGTCCACGCCAGACCACCCAATATCCCGGCGCACAAGACGGCGTTCGACGAGAGTGCCAGGCGGCTGTGCGCGTAGCTGGCGAGGTAGGTGCCGGCCATGAAGACGAAGCAGAACACGGCGACGACGCTGCCCGAAGCCAGGACGACGTAACCGGGCCGGTGCCGGATGGCCTCGGCGATCGGCGCCCGCGACGGCGCGCGTTGGGCCGTGAACACCGGGGTTTCGCCGATGTTGAGCCGCACGTAGAGGGCGATCGCGATGAGCACCGCACTCAGCAGGAACGGCACCCGCCATCCCCATTCGACAAACGCTTGGCTTGCTTGGCCGATGGTGGTGTTGACCACGAGAAAGGTCGAGCTGCTGAGCACGAGCGCGACTCCGACGCCGAGCGGAGTGAACATGCCGAACTGGCCGCGTTTGCCCGCGGGTGCGTATTCGGCGCCCAGTAGGGCCGACCCCGCCCACTCGCCGCCGACCGCGAACCCCTGCAACACCCGCAGGGTGAGCACCAGCAGAGGCGCGGCGACGCCGATCGCCGCCGCGCTGGGAATCAACCCCACCGCGACGGTGGACAGGCCCATGATCAGCAGCGTCGCGACCAGGGTCGTCTTGCGGCCCAGGCGGTCGCCGAAATGTCCGAACACCACCGCGCCGAGCGGCCGGGAGATGAACGCGGCGCCGAAGGTGCCCATCGAGGCGATCGTGCCCATCGCGGGGCTCAGGTGCGGGAAGAAGACGGTGGGGAACGCCAGCGCCGCCGCGGTTCCGTAGATGTAGAAGTCGTAGAACTCGACGGCGGTGCCGACCATGCACGCGATGGCGATACGTCTCGTGGGTGTCGCGCCGTCCTCGCCCACCGAGCGCGATTCGGTCGAGTTAGCGAACGGGCGCGCGTAGCAGCCCGAGCACCGTCTTGCCCAACACGATGGGGTCGATGGGGTGGGGCACCGCGGCCTCGGCACGCGACCAGTTGGCCAGCCACGCATCGTCGGGGCGGCCGGTGAGGACGACCAGCGGTGGGCAGACCGCAAGTTCGTCCTTGAGCTGTTTGGCAATTCCCATGCCCCCGGTCGGGGCGGCCTCGCCGTCGAGGATGGCCAGGTCGATCGCGCCCTCGTCCATCGTGCGCACCACGGCCGGACCGGTCGCCACCTCGACGTAGCTCAACTCGGGCAGATCCGGAGCCAGTTGCTTGCCGAGTGCCCGCATCACGCGTTCGCGGGTTTGGACGTTGCTGCTGTAGACGAGGATCCGCAGGGCAATGGTGGAGGCGGGCACGGTGCAGATGCTACTGCGTCGCGCTCGACTTACCGGGCCGACCGCGCGAAGACGATCGTCGCTGCCGCCGTCGCCGCCGAGCCGACCATGCCGAACTTGTTCCAGCCCAGGTCAAACTGGGCCCGGTCCACCTGGGTTTTCCCGGTGATCTGGATCGAGCCGTCCTCGAGTTCGGTGATTGCTGCGGGCAGCGGGAGTGGCGCGGTGACGCCCTTGATCGTGAAGTTGACCCGAAGATCCGCGGTCCTGCCCTCGGTCGGGTGCACCGCGGTGACGACGACGTCGATATCGGGGAAGCGCTCGACGTCGAAGAAATCGGGCGAGCGCAGGTGGTGGTCGCGACGTCCGACTCCGGTATCCAGCGATGCGGTCCGGATGTCCAGGCGACCGAAGACCGCGCCCTTTCCGGTGAGCTGGCCGTCGCCGCTGAAGTCGGCGAAGCGGCCCTTGACGTTGATCAGGCCCCACATGTTCTTGATCTTGAACGTGATTTCCGAACGGTCCGCGACGACGTTCCATACGCCGGCCAGGTCGGGATCTTTCAGCAATGTTTCCAAAGTGGTCATCTCGTCACCCCGTATTCGTCGATCGAGCTAGTCCATCAGTGGCGCGATTCCCGCCGGGTCGAAGTATTCGTCGATCCGATTGATCTGGCCACTCGTGGCTACCCGGATCACGATGCAGACGCGCAGTGCGATCGATTGGCCGGCGTGGCCGGTGGCGTGCAAAACATGTTGCTGGACAAAGCCACTGACCGATTGGTCGTCGAACAGCTGACGATCGAGAATCTCGTAGTGGCGCTCGGTGGTGGCGCCGACGAACCAGTCGATGACGCGCAGCGCGCGCGTCTTGCCGTCGTCGCGACGCGAGCCCACCCGCCACACCGCGATGTCGTCGCTCCACAGTCGGTCGACGGCGTCCACGTCGCTTTTCTCGATCGCCGAGAACAGGCGGTCGGCCGCCTCGACAATCACCTCGGCAGTAGCAGCAGGCATGGGAAGGCTCCTATTCGCTGTCGTATCCAGGATGAGCAACCGCTATTCGATGTCGAACCAGGGTGCGCAGGCAGGCGGTGACGTCGGCGGCGCGCCCGTCCAGCTCGCCGGCCCGGATCGCGGCGGCGAGCGCGGCCTCGTCGTCGAAGCCCAGCTGGGTCAGTGCCGCACGGACCTCGCCGTCGCCGGTGTCGAGCAGCTCACGCTCGACAGTGCGCAACACGTTGGCGGCCACCCTGGCGTGGAAGTTCACCTGGCCGGTAGTCGCTTCGCGCACATCGCCTTCGATGAATTCGGCCACCGCCGCGATCAGTTCGGCGGCCGTCGGCCGCCCGTGCAGCGGGTTGCCGGGCGTCATCGCGGCGCCCCGTCGAGCAGGTCGAGCAGATCCCATTCGGTCTCGCAGACCCGGCGCCCGATGGCGGCCAACTCCACCGAGCGGGACTGCCCGCTCAAATGCCGCTCCGCCTGGAATCGGCAGATGACGCCCCAGCGCAGCGTGGCCAGCACCAGCCACCAGTGAAACGCCACCCGGTCGACGCTAGTCCCGCTGGCCTCTTCGTAGGCAACGAGAAAACTTTCTATGCTGCCCAGGCCGCCGGCACCGAGGCTGGGTGGGGCGCCGAACCGCCAGGCCCTGATGCAGAACCACGCCAGGTCTTCGTACGCGTGCCCGACGTGCACCAGCTCCCAGTCCAGCACGGCGGCCAGGTCGGACCCGTCGACGATGAGGTTGCCCATCCGGAAGTCGCCGTGCACCAGGACGGCAGGCGACTCCGGCGGCCGGTGTGCGGCCAGCCAGCGAAACCCCCATTCGAAGATGGCCGTGGTGTCGTTCATGGCGTCGAGGCGCTGGCGCCACTCGTCGAGCTGGTCCTCGTGCGCCAGGCCCGGGCCGTCCGCGTCGGCGCGATGGATGGCGGCGAGTGCCTGCGCGCACTGCCGCAGCAAGTGCTCGCGGCCCGCATCCCCCTCGGCGCCGTCGAACTGGCGCTGGATGCGCCGCACGATGGTCTCGCCCTTGATCTCATCGCAGATAAGAAACGGATTGCCCAGTGCCGCAGTCGAATCAGCGGCGACCAGGATGTGGGGGACGGGTGCGCCCGCTGCCGCCGCGGCAGCCTGCGCCCAGGCCTCCAGCTCCATGCCCGCGTGCACCTCGTCGGGCGGGCCGGTGCGCAGGATCAGCGACCGGCGCTGCCCGCCGGTGACGGATTCGAACGCCCACGTGGTCCGGCTGGCGCCACCGGTCAGCGCCCGCAGGTTGTCGACCGACGTGCCTGCGCCGAGGACCGGTGCCAGCACCGCGGCCAGGTTGCCGGCCAGCTCCGCGGAGTTGACGGTCACTTCTTGCCGAATTTGAACAGCCGCTGGGCCACCCGGCGAATCTGAATCTCCTCGGCGCCCTCGGTGATTCGGTAGCGGCGGTGATGGCGGTAGATGTGTTCGAACTGCTCGTGGCGGCTGTAGCCGAGACCGCCGTAGGTCTGCATGGCGCGGTCGGCGGCATCGCACACCAGGCGGTTGGCGCGGTAGTTGGCCATCGAGACCTTGTCGGAGACCTCCATGTGGTGGTCGCGGTCGAGGTGCCACGCGGCGAATTGCACCAGCAGCCGCACCATCTGGGCCTCGGTCTGCAGTTCGGCCAGCGGCCACTGCACGGCCTGGTTGACCGAGAGCGGCTTGCCGAACACGACGCGGTTGCCGGCGTATTCGGCGGCCCGGTCGATGCAGTACTGGGCGGCGCCCAGGCTGCTGGCCGCCTGCCGAATCCGGTTCTCGTGCAGGAAGGTTTGCGCGACTTCCAGGCCCCGGTCCACTTCGCCGAGCACCGCGTCGCCGGGCACCCGGACGTCGGTCAGCTCGACCTCGCCGTGGTCGGTGGGCATGTTGAACGTCCACCAGTAGTACGGGACGTGGAATCCGGGTGTGTCGGTGGGCACCAGGAACGCGGTGATGCCCCGGGCCGACCCGGGCTCACCCGAGGTGCGGGCGAAGATCAGGTCGTGAGTGGCGCGGTGCACACCGGTGTTGAATCGCTTGGAGCCGTTGATCACCCACTCACCGCCGTCGGCCTTGGCGGACGATTCCAGCCAAGTCGCATCCGACCCGTGCTGCGGCTCGGTGAGCCCGAACGCCATCGAACGCTCCCCGGTGATCAGCGCCTCGGACCATTCGCGGCGTTGCTCGTCGGTGCCGAAGCGCTCCATCATGATCACCTGCGGGAAGTTGCCGACGATCGACGACTCGTTCTGCAGGTCGTTGTGCAGGCCAAGGCCCTTGTGCGCCAGGTGTTCCCGGATGACGGCCATGTCGACGTTACTGCCGTCGCGGCCGCCCAGCGAGGCGGGCAGTCCGTAGCGCAGCCAGCCCGCCTTGTCGGCGCGCCGGCGCATCTCGGAAAGCAGGTCCTCCCATTCGCGGGTGGGGATGCCGTCATTGTCCCAGTCGGTGCGCGCGTGCTCGCGCCGCTGGTCGAAGTACTGGATGTTCTCGCGTTCCAGCGGCTTGATCTCGGCCTCGATGAACGCGTCCATCTCGGCAAGCACTCCCGGAAGGTGTTCTGGCAGAGTGAAATCCACTGTTCTCTCCTAAGATCTCGGTTAGCTGCCGTAAAGGGTTTTCTTCCAGATCGTCGACAAGGTCTTGATCGCGTCCTCGTCGCTGATTTCCACATCCAGGCCGTGGGTGCCCACGAACACGGTGGTGAAGTTCTCGAACAGCAGCGCGATCGCGGCCGCCGTGTGCTGCGGGTTGAGCTCGGTTCCGTAACCCTGTTCCTGGGCGCGGCGCACCGACGCGGCCACGATGTCCATGCCGAAGCGGCGAAATTCTTTCTGCACGGCCGCAAACCGTTGCTGGGTAGTGGCCAGTTGGGCCACGGCGATCATGGTGCCGATGTTCAGCTTGAACATGTCCCAGTACCCGCTGACCACCGCAGTAAAAAAGTCGTCGTTGTCGGTGGGGGCCCCTCCCGCTTGCGGGGGAGAGTCGGGTAGGTGCAGTTTCAGGCCGGACGGCGTCAGCACCTCGTGGAGAAACGATTCCGCCAGCCCGGCCAGCAGGTCTTCCTTGTCGGCGAAGTACCGGTAGAACACCGCGGGCGATCTGCCCGCGGCCGAGGTGATGTCGGCCAGCGTGGTGCCGTGGAAGCCGCGCTCGGCGAACAGTTCGCGGGCCGCCTGCTCGATGGCCTGCCTCGTCTGGCGGCCCTTGGCGGTCAGCAGTTCGGCGGGCATCAGGCCCGGATTCGGTCGCCGGCGCGCAGCAGGGCGCTCGGCAGGTCGTGGCCCACAAGCGATTTCGCGACGTCGGCGGCGGCGATCGCGGCCTTCAGGTCTACGTCGACATCGATGCCGCTGTCGGTCAGCAGGTACACCAGGTCCTCGGTGGCGATGTTGCCGGTGGCGCCCGGCGCGAACGGGCAACCGCCCAGCCCGCCGACCGACGCGTCCAGCCGGGTGACCCCGGCGTTGACCGCGGCGTAGGCGCTGGCCAGGCCGGAGCCGCGGGTGTTGTGGAAATGCCCGCCCAGCGGCAGGTCGCCGATCACCGGAAGTACCTGTGCGATCAGCGAACTCACGCGGCCCGGGGTGGTGGTGCCGATCGTGTCGGCGATCGACAGTCGGTCGGCCCCGCGGTCGCGGGCGGCCGTGGCGATGTCGAGCACGCGCTGCGGCGGGGTGGGGCCTTCGAACGGCGAGTCCCACGCGGTGGCGATGGTGACCTCGACGGTGACGTTGCCGTCATGCGCGATCGCGATGATCTCGCCGATCTGATCGGTGGCCTCGGCGCTGGTGCGCCCGACATTTCGCATGCTGAAGGCGTCGTCGGCGGCCACCACGTACTCGATCGAGCGCAGCCCAGCGGCGACGGCCCGCTTGGCGCCGTTGGGGCTGGCTACCAAGGCGGAGAATTCGATGTCCGGGTAGTCGTGCAGGTGCGCGGCGACCTCGGCCGCGTCGGCCATCGACGGCACCTTGGTCGGCGACACGAACGCGGTGACCTCGACCTCGCGCACCCCGGTGGCGGCCACCGCGGCGAGCAGCTCCAGCTTGGCCGCCAAGGGAATTGGCTTCTCGATCTGCAGGCCGTCGCGCAGCGACACCTCACGAATGTCGACGTGGGTCATAGCACCTCCTCGGCCTTCAGTGCCTCGAGTTCTGCGGCGGTCTTGCCCAACAGGTCGCCGTAGACATCGCTGTTGTGCTGGCCCGGGCGCGCCGAGCCGGCGGTGCGGACGCCGCCGGGCGACTCCGAGAGCACCGGGACCACGCCCGGTCCCAGGACGGGGCGCCCGATGCGTTCGTCGTGGTGCTCGACGAGCATGCCGCGGGCCTGCAGTTGCGGGTCCGCGACCACCTCGGCGACGGTGTTGATTGGTCCGGCGATCACGCCTGCGGCAGAAAGTGTTTCGACGATGTCGCCGGGCTGGCGCTCGGCGGCCCACGCGGCGATGATCTTGTCGAGCTCGTCCTGGTTGCGGCCGCGGGCGGTGTGCGTGGCGAACCGGTCGTCGCTGGCCAGCTCCGGGCGGCCCATGGCCTTGCACAGGCGCGCGAAGACCGTGTCCTGGTTGGCGGCGATCACCACCCAGGAGTCGTCGGCGGTGCGGTAGATGTTGGAGGGCGCGATGCCCTCGAGCCGGGTGCCCGACGGACCGCGCACCACGCCGCCGGCGTCGTAGTCGGGGATCGTGGATTCCTGTACGGCCAAGCATGATTCGGTGAGCGCGACGTCGACCACCTGGCCGTGCCCGGTGACGCTGCGCCGGTACAGGGCGGCCAGTGCGCCCTGGGCGCCGAACATGCCGGCCAGGCTGTCACCCAGCGACAGAGCGAGCCGGGGTGGCGGTCCGCCGGGAAACCCGTTGAGGTGCCGCAGCCCGCTTGCGGCCTCGGCCACCGACGCGTAGCCCGCCTTGTGCGCGTCGGGCCCGGTCTGCCCGTAGCCGGAGACCCGGACCAGGATGATGCGCGGATTGCGCGCGTTGAGCACGTCGTAGCCCAGGTCCCACTTCTCCAGGGTGCCCGGGCGGAAGTTCTCGACGATGACGTCGGACTTGTCGACGAGTTCGAGGAACAGCTCGCGGCCGCGCGGCCGGCGCAGGTCGAGGGTGATCGCTCTCTTGTTGCGCGCGTGCACCGTCCAGAAGACATGCTCCCCGTCGACCTCGGCCTGGCCCCACGTGCGCAGGGGATCGGGGGCGCCCGGCGGTTCGATCTTGATGACGTCGGCGCCCATGTCGCCGAGCAGCCGACCGGCGAACGGCCCGGCGATCAGGGTGCCCAGTTCGAGCACCCGGATGCCGTCCAGCGCACCTGTCATCCGGCGCTCGCGAATTCGTGTCGAATCAGCCAGTCGGTCACGACGTCGACGGCCTCGCGCAGCTTGTCACGCTGATCGGGGCCCGCGTAATAGTGTGTGGCGCCGTGGATTTCGTGCATCTCCTTGTCGGGGTGCCCGATCGCCTCGAACAGCCGGCGGGTGTGGCTGGGCGTACAGGCATCGTCGGCCAGGTTACCGATCACCAGCGCTGGGACCGCGATGTCGCGCCCGCAGTCCACGCCGTCGCCGCGGGCCTCGTCGTAGCTCCACTGCGAGAGCCAGCCACGCAGTGTCGAGAAGCGGGCCAGCCCGACCGGGCCGTTGTTCACCACCTGAGGGTCGCCCAGGTAGCAGGTGCCCGGCTTGCGCTCGTTGGGGTCGACGGCCGGATCCAGCCAGCGCGGGTCGGCCATGGTGCCGTGCACGACGAACCCGAATTCGTCCTGCGGGCGACCTTGCGCTTTCAATTCGGCCAACTTGTCTTTCACCCAGGCGGTGATGCGCCGGTTGCGGTCAATCTGAGCCTGACGGTACCGCGCCAGGAATTCCTCGGTGTAGGGCGGTTGGTTGGGGTTGTCCGGGTTGTACAGGTCGAGCTCGGGATCGCGCTTGGTGGGATCGGATTCGTCGAGGATCGACGCGTCCATCCATTCGGTCAGCGTGCCGTGCCGGCTGATGTGCGCGGCGAGCAGCATGATGCCGTCGGCGGCGGGGAGGTCCAGCTTGGTCAGGTCGGGCCCGTCGCCGGACGGGCTGCTGGTGATGGTCGCGTGCTGGGCCTGCTGCTGGTAGAGCACCGACAGCGAGCCGCCGCCGCTCCACCCGGCCAGCACGACCTTCTCATAGCCCAGCCGGTTCTTCGCGTCCTTGATGGCTTCGCCGAGGTCCTCGACCACCTTCTCCATCAGCAGCGCCGAATCCGTGCCGCGGAACCGGCTGTTGCAGTAGATGACGTGGTGGCCGGCGCGGGCCAGCCCGTTCATCATCGGCAGGTAGGCGCCGCCGCCGATCGGGTGCATGAACATCAGCACGGTGTCCGACGGCTTGTTCTTGGGCTTGAGCAGGTAGCTTTCCAGCACGGTGATCTCGGCCAGGCCGCCGTACACATCCCGAACATCGGAATTGTTCTGGAAGGCAACGAGATACGGAATCCGGTCGTATTCGTGCTTCACGGTTTGCTGCACGGCTTGGCTCATCAGTGTTGTCCTAAATCGTTGGCGAGTACGTCGGCGGACGGCGTCAGCCGCTTGCGGGTGTCGATGGCGATGACCTGCCAGTCGACCCGCGAATGCTCGTCGAATTTGCGCCGGGCGCGTTCCCGGGCCTTTTCCGGTGCGCCGTGGTGAACACCTTGCGGTGCATGGGAAATCAGGCCCGGCGGCATCGGGATGCCGTACAGCGAGCCGCCGTGGAAGAAGGCGATCTCGTCGTAGTCGACGTTGCGGTGATACCAGGGTGTGCGTTCGGTACCGGGCACGCCCTCGGCGGGCTTGGGCAGGAAGTTCATCACGTAGACGCCGGTCGCCTGCATGAACAGGTGGACTGTCGGCGGCAGGTGGACGCTGTCGGAGGTGACCACATTGTAGTCGGCGATGTTGAAGGTGAAGGCGAAGTTGTCGCCGCGCCAGCCCTCGACGTCGAGCGGATTGTGTTGGTAGAACAGCGTTGTCGGGCCGCCCTCGTGGATGAGCCGCACCTCGTACTCGTCGCGGCCATCGTCGTCGATCGGCGCCGGCTCGGGGATGACGGCCTGCGACGGGTCGAACGGGAAGTGCCGCCCGAGCGCGCCGGGGGGAGGGACGCGGAACTCGTCGGTGGCCTCGATCATCAACAACGTGGTTTCGCGCTCCGGCACCTGGCGCCAGGTGCAGGCCTTGGGGATGTAGACCCAGTCGCCGGGCCGGTAGGTCAGCGGGCCGAATTCGGTCTCCAGCAGACCGGCGCCGTCATGCACGAAGCAGAGCAGGTCGCCGTCGACGTGGCGGGCGAAGAAGGGCATGGGCTCGACGCGGCGGCTCAGGTAGATCCGGCAGTCGTCGTTGCTGAACATCAGCAGCGGCCCGCCGTGGGCGTCGGTGGCGTCACCGGGCTTGAGCTCGCTGGACAGCACGTCGATGGGGCGCAGCGGCCCGACTGATCGGTACGCCGTCGGGTCGTTGCGGCGGTAGACGTTGGCCGTCCGCCCGGTGAACCCGCCGCGGCCCAGCTCGTCGTCCTTGAGGCCGTCAAGGTCGGCGTGCAGCCGATGCGGTGTTTTGCCTTTTCGCAGGTGGACGAAGGATTCCATGGAAGACTCCCGGGCTCCGGTGACAAGGAACTGAAAGTGATTTTACTTTTTGTTTCAGCGTCGCACAAGGGGTCTTGCGCGTGTGCTCACGGCGTCGGGTGTGCGCTGAGGGCTTCGGGGGTGCGCTGACGGCCGCGCGCGTGTGCTGACGGTGGGCCCTGTGCGCTCAGGGCGGGAAAACGGCCGAATTCCCGCCGCCGACGCACTCGCAACGCCGCCGACGCACTCGCAACGAGACGACGCCGCTAGTCGCGGACGCGCAGGACGACCTTGCCCTTGGCGGTGCGGTTCTCCATCGACGCGACCGCGGCCGCGGCCTCCTCCAGCGCGAAGACGTCCGGCTGCGGTGCGGGCAGCTTGCCCGAGCTCAGCAGGCTCTCCAGCGCGTTCCACTGCTCGGTCAGCGCCCCGGGGTGCGACCCGGCCCAGGCGCCCCAGCCGACACCGATGACATCAATGTTGTTGAGCAGCAACCGGTTTACCTTGACGGTGGGGATCTCGCCGCCGGTGAAGCCGATCACCAGCAGCCGTCCGCCGGCGACCAGCGAGCGCAGCGAATCGGTGAACCGGTCACCGCCGACCGGGTCGACGACCATGTCGACGCCGCGTCCGTCGGTCAGCTCCTTGACCGCATCCTTGAAACCGTCGGCCAGCACCACATCGGTCGCGCCCGCCGCCGTCGCGATATCGGCCTTCTCCTCGGTGCTGACGACCGCGATGGTCCGGGACGCCCCCAGCACCGGCGCCAGGCGCAGCGTCGACGTCCCGATCCCGCCGGCCGCGCCGTGCACGAGCACCGTCTCGCCCTGCTGCAGGCGGCCGCGCGTGGTCAGCGCGAAATACACGGTCAGGTCGTTGAACAGCAGGCCTGCGCCGGCCTCGAAGCTCACGTTGTCCGGCAGCTTGAACACCCGATCGGGCGCCAACACCGCGACCTCCGCCATGCCGCCGGTGAGCATCGTCAGCCCGACGACGCGGTCGCCGGGACTCACGTGCGACCCGTCGGGCGCCGAACGGACCACGCCGGCGATTTCGGCGCCGAGCACGAACGGCGGTTCGGGCCGGTATTGGTAGAGGCCGCGGGTGAGCAACGCGTCGGGGAACGCGGCACCGGCCGCGTGCACGTCGACCACCACCCCGTCGCCGGTTGGTTCGTCGACCTCGCCCAACTCGATGGCGTCCGGACCGTCTAGCCGAGTTACCTGTGCAGCGCGCATGATCGGAAGCCTACTGTCGGCTCAAAATGCGCCGGCGACCCGCACCACCGTCCATGACGGGACGCTAGCCTTGTTCGGTGCAGAGCGTTCGGCCTGGTCGCTGATGTTCCCGCACGTGCGCCGCGCCAGTGCCGCCGACGCCGCGGCGTGCGTCGATATCTACCGCCCCTACGTGCTGGACACCGCGGTCACGTTCGAGACGGACGTCCCGACGACCCAGGAGATGGCGAGGCGTATCGAGGGCGCGCTTGCAACGCACGAATGGCTGGTACTCGAATTCGACGGCGACATCGGTGGTTACGCGTATGCCCACCAGTTCAATCCGCGTCCCGCCTACCGATGGTCGGTCGAGACCAGCGTCTACGTGGCGGCGCAACGCCATCGCCGCGGTGCCGGCCGATTGCTCTACGACGAACTGCTCCGCCGGCTGCGGCAACACGGCTTCCGGCGGGCGTTCGCCGGCATCGCGCAGCCCAACGAAGCCAGCAACGCCCTGCACCGGGCGTTCGGCTTCGCGCCGGCGGGCCGCTATCGGCGCGTGGGATGGAAGCGGGGGGAGTGGCACGACGTCGAGTGGTGGCAGCTTGACCTCGACGGGCCCGGCGACGAGGCCGGGCCGCCGCGTCCGCTGACTACTTGAGTTCGGACGAGGACAGGCCGAGCAGGCGGCGGGCGACGACGAGCTGCTGGATCTGCTGCGTGCCCTCGAAGATGTCCATGATCTTCGAGTCGCGCGCCCACTTCTCCAGCAACGCCTGCTCGGAATAACCTGCGGTTCCGGACAATTCGACGGCCTTCAGGGTGACGTCGGTGCCCACCCGTCCGGCTTTGGCCTTGGCCATCGACGCTTCTTTGGAGTTGGGGATCTTGTTGTCGGCCTGCCACGCCGCGCGCAGAGTCAGCTGGTAGGCCGATTCCCAGTCAGCCTCCATGCGCAAAAACTCTGCCGCGGCGGCACTTTGGGCATGCGAGGGCCTGTCGTAGGAGATCTCCACCCCGGCCCCGGTCAGGATCTTGCGAAGCTCCTCCAATGCGGCCCGGGCGATTCCGATGGCCATGCCCGCGACCACGGGCCGGGTGTTGTCGAAGGTCTCCATCACGCCGGCGAACCCCTGGCCGGATTCGATTTCCGGCTTGCCGAGCAGGTTTTCCTTGGGAATGCGCGCATTGTCGAACCGGATGACGGCGGTGTCGGAGCCCTTGATGCCGAGCTTGTTCTCCAGCCGCTCGACCGTGACGCCGGGATGCTCCCGGGGCACGATGAACGACTTGATCGCCGGGCGGCCCTGCGACTTGTCCAGCGTCGCCCACACCACGATGTGCGTGGCCCGCGAACCCGCTGTCACGAAGATCTTTTCGCCGTTGATCACATAGTCATCGCCGTCGAGCTTGGCGGTGGTGGACACCGCGGCCGAGTCGGAGCCGAAGCCCGGTTCGGTGATGGCCATCGCGGCCCACACCCGGCCCAGCCGGCTGAGCTGCTCGTCGGTGGCCACGCCGCTGATGGCAGCGTTGCCCAGGCCCTGATAGGGGATCGACAGCATCATCGCGGCGTCGCCCCAGCACGCCTCCAGCGTCTGCAGCACCGCGGCCATGTTGGCGCCGTTGCGGTTTTCTTCCTTGCTCTCACTGCCCCGGAAGGCGTCGGCCCCGGCAAGCTCCAGCGCATTCGATTCGGCGGCCCCGGAGAACAGGCTGGCCAGTGTGTCGAGTTCGACCGGGTAGGCGTGCTCCTTCTCGTCGTACTTGCGGGCGATCGGGCGCATCAACTCCGCGCCGGCCTGGTGGGCCTTGTCGATCACCGCCTGCATCTTGCGGGGCAGTTCGAGATTGATTGCCATGATTGATCTTTCGCTAGAAGACTGAGACGAAGACTTAGATGACGACAACGCCCTCGGCGACGCCGATGGCCCGCAGGTCGCGGTACCAGCGTTCGACGGGGTGTTCCTTGGTGTAGCCGTGGCCGCCGAGCAGCTGCACGCCGTCCAGGCCGATCTGCATGCCCTTGTCCGCGCCGAGCCGCTTGGCCAGCGCCGCCTCGCGGGTGAACGTGAGGCCCTGTTCGGCGCGGGCCGCGCCGCGCCAGGTGATCAGGCGCAGCCCGTCCAGCTCGATGGCGATGTTGGCGCACATGAACGCGACGGCTTGCCGGCGGGCGATCGGCTCCCCGAATGCCTCACGCTCCTTCACGTACGGGATGACGTAGTCGAGTACGGCGTGCGAGGTGCCGACGGCCAGCGCCGCCCAGCCCAGGCGCGACAGCGCGATTGCCTCGGAGAAGTCGTCGTCGGTGGCCTCGTCCTCGCCGAGCCGGGCGCCCAGCGGCACCGTCACCCCGGAGAGTTCGACCTGACCCAGGGCCGCCGCGCGGATCCCCATGCTCGGATCCGCCTTGACGGTAAGGCCTTTGGCCGACGATTCGACGATAAACAGTGCCGGCTTGCCGTCCAGCTGCGCGCCGACGATGAAGAGCTCCGCCTCGGCGGCGGCCGGCACCAGCGACTTGACGCCGTCGAGCCGGTATCCGCTCGGCGTGCGCACGGCCATGGTCTTCAGGCGGGTGGGATCGAACAGCGGCTGTGGTTCGGCGATCGCCACGCACGCCTGCGGAACATGGTCTCCGGCAAACTCTTTCAGATAGGTCGCCTGCTGGTCGGCGCTGCCCCAGTGGGTGAGTGCGGACGCGACGCCACCGGGCGCCAGGATCGGCAGCGCCAGGCCCATGTCGCCGTAGGCCAGCGCCTCGGCCACCAGCACGTTCGTCACGCTGGAGCGGTGCGCGGCAATGCCGTCGAAATCCTCGGGGATGTTGATCGCGGTGATGCCCAACTCGGCGGCCTTGGCGATCAGATCCGGCGGGTAGCTCGCCGCCTCGTCGGCGCCGGCGGCCGCGGGCCGCAGCACCTCTTCGGCGAACTCCTCGAGGGTTTCGACGATCATCTTCTGTTCGTCGTCGGGCGTCAGGTCATAGAAGTCCTTGCCGCTGGACTTGAGCCGGGTCGGCCCGCCGCGGAGGTTCTGGACCTTCTTGAATTGCCGGGACGCGGCGCCGGCGGTGGAGAAGATCGTCTTCGTGCCGTAGCGCAGGCCCCGGTTCAGCGGATCGCGCAGATGGTATTTGTCCAGGAAATCCTGGCCGACGAGCGGGGTGAGCAGCGCCATCGTGATGTCGATTCCCGTGCGTTTGTGGGGTTGCAGCCCGACGCCGGTCTTTCGCCCGCGTCGCTTGACGCGGGAGCGGGAGGTATTTGAGCCGGAGGAAGTTTCCGTCATGTCAGCAGCCTCTGTAGTTGGGGCGATGCAATCCAAAGCCTATCTTACTCCGGAGTAAGATAAAGAGGTCTTGTTAACTACTTCACACCCAGCCGGACGAGCACCTGGTCGTGGAGCAGGCCATTCGTCGCCACAGCGCTGCCCCGGTGGGGGCCCGCCCCTCCGTCGAGTCCGGTGAACGTTCCGCCCGCCTCGCGGACGACGATGTCGAGGGCCGCCAGGTCCCACACCGAAACCTCGGGCTCGGCGGCGATGTCGACGGCTCCCTCGGCGAGTAGGCAATACGAGAAGAAGTCGCCGTAGGCCCGCACCCGCCACACCGCGTCGGTCAGGTCGATGAACCGCTCCCGCAGACCGCACTCCGCCCACCCCGACAGGCTGGAGAAGGAGAGGCTGGCCGAATCCAGCTGCGCCACAGACGAAACCGACAAGCGTCGGGGCGGTGAGCCGTCGGTCGCGACGAAGGCGCCGTCGCCGCGTGCCGCCCACCACCGGCGTCCCAGCGCCGGTGCGCTCACCACGCCGACCACCGGTATGCCGTCTTCGAGCAGAGCGATCAAGCTGGCCCACACCGGCACCCCGCGCACGAAGTTCTTGGTGCCGTCGATGGGGTCGACGATCCACTGGCGCCCGGTGAACGTCGTGGTCCCGCCGAATTCCTCGCCGACGACGCTGTCGCCGGGCCGCTCGCGCTCGAGCGTTTCGCGCATGTCGGCCTCGACTGTCCGGTCGGCGTCGGTGACCGGAGTCAGGTCCGGTTTGGTGTCGACGCGCAGGTCCAGCGCACCGAACCGGCCGCGAGTGAGCGCGTCCGCGCGGTCGGCCAGCGCCAATGCCAGCGTGAGATCGTCCTGACTCATGCAGGCAGTCCTACCACGCGAAAGCAGCTTGTGGCCAAGGCAATACGCATTGACCCTGGTGCGCCGCCACCCCTGGGTGGATACTGTGACTACGAGTTGCAGATAAGCCCGAGGTAGCTGGGAAGATGGCGATGAACGATCTGGTCGACGGCGCCGACGTCGAGGCGCTGCTGCACCGTTTCTACGATCGGGTGCTGGTCGACGAGGTCCTGGCCGAGCCCTTCGCCGAGCTGCGATCCACCGGATTGGATGCGCACATCCCCACCATGTCCGACTTCTGGCAGACCGTGCTGTTCCGCGCGGGCCGCTACCGGGGCAGCGCGCTCAACGTCCACCGCGGCGTGCACGACCGAACCCCGCTGTCCGCCCGGCATTTCGTGCGCTGGCTCACCGTCTGGCGCGAGACCGTGGACGAGATGTATCGGGGGCCGGCGGCGGAGCGGGCCAAGGTGCAGGCCACCAGGATCGCCTGGGCGATGCACCGTCGGCTGACGGGCGTTGATGCGCGCGAACTCGACGAACTCCTCGCGGGCTGAGGGCTTCAGGCAAAGGACGCGTTCGGGTCCGGCTCCGGACCGAACTTGAAGTGGCGCCCGGTGATGTCGGTCGGGGTCACCCGGACGTAGTGCTTCTTGACGTTCGCGGTCCAGGGCATCAGCTCGGCGCGTTCGGCTTCCTCGATCTCCGCCGCGGTTTTCAGCACCCGGGCCCGGCCCCTGACGATCACGCTCCAGCCGTTCGCGACGTCGTGGTCGTCGGCCTCGAACAGCACGACGCTGTTGGCCACGGCGGAGAACAGCTTGGTGCCCTCGGCGGTCCGGAACAGCACGGTCCGCTCCTGCACCACATAGTTCACCGGGAAGATCTCGGGCTCACCGGCAAAAGTGGTGACCAGCCGGCCCAGGGCGACACCGCCCAGCCTGCGCCAACTCTCGTCTGCCGACAGAACGACAGAAGGTTCATCGGTCATCGACCCCACCTTTCCTCGGCGCACCGCGTCCGACGTCGACGCTACGGCGATTTCTGCGACAGGCCCACTCGTGGTCCTAGTCTGGGGGAGTGTGGGAATTCGGTCTACTGCTCCTGCTGGTGGCGGTCCTCGGGGGATTTGTGGCGCAGCGGTTCATCCCGCGGGGCCCGCGCGGTGAGCTGCTGGGCGGCACGCTGCTGGTCACCGGCGTCAGTCCGCGACCGGACGCCGACGGTCAGCAGTTCGTCACCATCGCCGGCGTGATCAACGGTCCGACGGTCAACGAGCATTCGGTCTACGCGCGGTTGGCGGTCAACGTCGACCAATGGCCGACCATGGGGCAAACCCACTCGGTGCTGTATTCGTCGAAGAATCCAGACAACTGGCGGTTCGCGCCGCCGGAACAACCCGCGGGCTAACTCATCCCGCGCACGGTGGGCGTGTCATCACCGTGACCCGGACCCCGTATCGGGGAACGACGAGCGTGGGTCGCCACGGTGGTCGCATGCCGGGCAGGCCCGGTACGCCCGACCCGGATCCGGCGAGCGTGCCGGTTTCTGGCAGATCGGCAAAAGCACTGCGCGACAACGCCGTAACGGGTTCCGTCAGCGGGCCCGTCGTGGGCGCGGCCCAGCTCGCCGGCACCGACATCGAACCGATCGAACCGGCACGGCCCACGGTGACGCTCATATCGCCGAGGCCCGCCGTAGTGGCAAGCTGGGGCGCCGGGACGACCTCGGAGGCGGCCGCGGCGGTGGCGGGCAGCATGTCCAGGTCCTTCTCGGCCCCGATCACCCCGGTCGGGACGGCTTCCATTTTCCAGGTGCCGCTCAGCGAAGTGCCGGTGGCCTGAATGACATTGAGGATGGTCAGGTCCGTCGGGATCAGGGGCAGGGCGGTGGCCGCGGGGGCAGCCGAAACCGCCTGTGGCGCCGCGGTTCCGGCGGCTGAGCCGATATTGGCCGCCTCGACCGAGTCCTGCTGGGCGGCCAGACCCTCCGCGTCGGTGTTCAGGCGCGCCGACGCGAACGGCGTCAACTGCGTGGCCGCCGTCGAGGAGGCGGAGTAGGTGAACATTGCGGTCGCGTCCTGGGCCCAATACTCGGCGTACTGGGCCTCGGTCGCGGCGATCGCCGCGGCGTTCTGGCCGAAGAAATTCGTAGCGATCAATACGGCAAGCCGGATCCTGTTGGCCCCGACCGCTATTGGTGGAATCGTCATCGCATACGCCAGCTCGAATGCCGCCGCAGCGGCGCGCGCCTGCATGGCCGTCTGCTCTGCCTGGTCCGCGGCCATGTGCAGCCAGCTCACGTAGGGTGCGGCGGCGGCGGACATCGCCTCCGACGTGGGCCCACGCCAGTGCAGGCCCGTGAGGGTCGCAAGCACCGACTCGTACACCCCGGCCGCGATGTTCAGCTCGGCCGACACCGAATCCCAGCTTCCCGCGGCAGCCAGCAGCGGGCCCGCTCCGGGACCGGCGTACATCCGGGCGGAGTTGACCTCAGGCGGCAGGAAGACGAAATCCATTGTGCTGCATCTCTATAGCGAGTCGTGCGCCGCGAAGCGCGCCGCGGCGGCTGAAGCTGATGCGGGGGGAGGAGCGCTGGCGGTTACCCGGCGGCCGGCGGGCGTCCCATCACGGTGAGCCGGACGCCATAGCGCGGCGGGGCACCTGCGGCGGCGGCCCGCGAAGCGGCCCCACCGGGCATGCCCGGGTAGCCGGGATAGCCGGACGCCGCCATTGCCTCCTCGGTGCCCGGAATCGTGGTCATGCCCAGTGGTTCGAACGCGGTGACGTGGCTGGTGACCGGGGCGGCCCAGCTCGCCGGCACCGACATCGGCCCGATTGTTCCGGCGCGGGCCAGGCTGACGGTGACATTGCCCAGGCCCGCACCGGCGCCGAGCTGGGGCGCGGCGGTAAGTGCCGGGGCCAACGCGGCCGGGGCCGCCGCAGCCGCGGCCTTGGGCAACACGCCTAGGTTGTTCTCGGCGCCGATGATGCCCGACGCGAACGCCTCCATGTAGTACGTGGAGTTCAGCGTCTGGCCGGTGCCCTGAATCACGTCGAGGATGTCGAGGTCCAGGGGGATGAACGACGACGAGGTCGGCGAGACAGCGAGTTGCGGAGGCGCCTGAATCAGCGCGTTCGCCGATCCGGAGCCGACGGCGGCCGCGTTGGCCCGATTGACCGAGAAGGTCTGGGCCGCTACGCCCGACTCGTTGGTCGTCGGCTGCGGTGAGGTGAACGTCGGCAACTGCGTCAGCGACGCCGAGGAAGCGGAGTAGCCGGACATCGCAGTCGAATCCTGCGCCCAGTATTCGCCGTACTGCGCCTCGGTGGCCGCGATGGCCGCGGTGTTTTGGCCGACGATGTTGGTCGCGATCAGCGACCCCAGCCGGGTGCGGTTGGCGGTGACCGCGGCCGGGGGCACGGTCATTGCGTGCGCGTGCTCGTAGGCGGTCGCGGCGGCCCGGGCCTGTCCGGCCATCTGCTTGGTCTGCGCGGCGGCCGTTTGCAGCCAGCTCATGTAGCCGGAGGCGGTGGCGGCCATCGCCTCGGACGCGGCACCGCGCCACTCCAAGCCGGTGAGTTGGGCAAGCACCGATTCATAACCCTGGGCGGTGGCGGCCAATTCGGCCGACAGCGAATCCCAGCTGCCCGCGGCCGCCAAAAGCGAGCCCGATCCCGGTCCGCTGTACATCCGGGCGGAATTGATCTCTGGTGGCAGAAATGCGAAATCCATTGTGTCACGTCTCCTTTGACGGTGATAGATGAGCGGCGCTGGCGTAGGTGGCCGGAAAAACGTCGGATTGGCGAGGGTCAAAAGTGCCTTGAATCAACCGGAATGGCGGCTCGTCGGCGGGGCATGGGCACGGAGCATCTCGGCTGCCTTCGGTAATGGAACGTGGCAGAAACTCGCGAGGGAAGTATTACGTGTCTAGCGCATTAACGGTGCTAGTCCAGCGAATTCGCAGATATTTGTAAGGCTTTTGGGCAGCAACCGGTTGCCCAATCCGCTATCGCGTTTGAAATTCGCCTATCGGTACCGGCGCGGCAACGGCTACTTGGGGTGGCTGATGTGCAGCAGCTTGGCCACGCTCGGCAGCTTGACGCGAGGACGCCCGTGCGGCTCGCCGGCCGCCCGCTCGTGGCGATCGATGATGTCCCAGTGCGCGGACGTCACCAGCTGCGGTTGGCGCGAGGACAGCCAATCGGTCAGCTTGTCGGCGTGGTCGTCCGGGAAGTCGGCGAGTTCGGCGGCGCCGGTCAGGTCGGCGATCAACGTGTCGACGGTTTCCTGGGAGTCCTTCTTATTGGTGCCGATGACGCCGGTTGGCCCGCGCTTGATCCACCCGACGACGTACTCGTTGCGGCTGCCCTCGACCTTGCCATCGGTGTTCGGAATGGTGGCGCTTTTTTCGTCGAACGGCAGACCCGGGGTGGGCACGCCGCGGTAACCCACCGACCGCACGACCAGCTGCGCGGGGAGTTCCTCGCGTTCGCCGGTGTCCTTGGCCGAGACCCGCCCGCTGGAATCGGTGACCAACTCGTTGCGGCCGAGCACAATTCGCTCGACCCGGTCCTCGCCCTTGATCTCGATCGGGGACGTCATGAATCGGAACACCATGCGCCGGTGTCCCGGACGGGGTTCGCGGTTGGCGTAGTCGCGCAGCACCTTGATGTTCTGCTTGGTCGTCTTGCCGGCGGCTTCGGCGTCCTCGTCGCTGATGTCCTGCAGCTGCGCCGGATCGACGATCACGTCCACGCCTTCGAGGTCGGTCAGCTCGCGCAACTCCAGCGTGGTGAACGCGGTCTGCAGTGCCCCGCGCCGGCCCAAGATCACGACTTCCTCCACGCCGCAAGGCCGCAGCGTGTCCAGCGCGTGATCGGCGATGTCGGTCTGGGCCAGTACCTCCGGGTCGGTGATCAGGATGCGCGCGACGTCGAGTGCGACGTTGCCATTGCCGATGACAACGGCCCGGGCTCCCGACAGATCGGGCGCTATCTCCTCGAAGTTGGGGTGCGCGTTGTACCAGCCCACGAAGTCGACGGCGGCAACGCTGCCGTCCAGGTCCTCGCCGGGAATGCCCAGCGCGCGATCGGACTGCGCACCGACGGCGTAGATCACCGCGTCGTAGTGCTCGGCGAGTTCGGCGGCCTCGACGTGCTCGCCGACCACCACGTTGCCGAAGAAGCGGAACCGCGGGTCCCCGGCGGTCTTCTCGAACTGCTTGCTGATCGACTTGATCTTGGGGTGGTCGGGCGCGACGCCGGAGCGCACCAGGCCCCAGGGCGTCGGCAGCATCTCGAGCATGTCGACGGCTACCTCGACCTCGTCGGAGGCGTCGGCGGTCTTGAGCAGAGAAGCCGCTGCGAAGAACCCCGACGGTCCGGAGCCGACGATAGCGACGTGAAATGGACGCATACCCGAGCCTTCTGTTCGTGCCCGGGCTGCGACGCAAGGGCTGAGATTAGGGCTGGGCGTCGCAGTCGCGGGCGCACATGATGGTCACCCGAATGCTAATGGCTGCGGCCCGGCATGTGGCTGAAGCGGCCCCGCTCGCCACCTGACCAGTCGGTCTCGACCAGGCCGCCGGTAACGTGGGCGGCTGTGGAACCCGACCGTCAAGCCGATATCGCCGCCCTCGACTCCGCGTTGACCACGGTGGAGCGAGTGCTCGACGTCGACGGTCTGCGCAGCCGAATCGAGAAGCTCGAGCACGAGGCCAGCGACCCCAAGCTGTGGGATGACCAGGGCAACGCGCAGCGGGTGACCAGCCAGCTCTCCCACGCCCAGGGGGAGCTGCGCCGCATCGAGGGACTGCGGCAGCGGCTCGATGATCTGCCGGTGCTCTACGAACTCGCCGCCGAGGAAGGCGCCGCCGACGAGCTGGCGGAGGCCGACGTGGAGCTCAAGGCCCTGCGCGCCGACATCGAAGCGGCCGAGGTGCGCACCCTGCTGTCCGGGGAGTACGACGAGCGCGAGGCGCTGCTCACTATCCGCTCGGGCGCCGGCGGGGTGGACGCCGCCGACTGGGCCGAGATGTTGATGCGCATGTACATCCGCTGGGCCGAGCAACACAAGTACGGCGTCGAGGTGTTCGACACCTCCTACGCCGAAGAAGCCGGGATCAAGAGCGCGACGTTCGCCGTGCACGCGCCGTACGCCTACGGCACGTTGTCCGTGGAGCAGGGCACGCATCGGCTGGTGCGGATCAGTCCGTTCGACAACCAGAGCCGGCGGCAGACATCGTTCGCTGAAGTCGAGGTTCTGCCGGTGGTGGAGACCACCGATCACATTGATATTCCAGAGGGCGATGTGCGCGTTGACGTGTACCGATCCAGCGGTCCGGGCGGCCAGTCGGTGAACACCACCGACTCGGCGGTTCGTCTAACCCACGTCCCAACGGGTATCGTCGTGACTTGCCAGAACGAAAAGTCGCAACTGCAGAACAAAGTTTCGGCAATGCGAGTGCTTCAGGCAAAGTTGTTGGAGCGCAAGCGTTTAGAGGAGCGCGCGGAGCTCGACGCCCTGAAAGGTGAGGGCGGCAGTTCCTGGGGTAATCAGATGCGCTCCTATGTCCTACACCCGTATCAGATGGTCAAGGATTTGCGAACCGAGTACGAGGTGGGCAATCCGGCGGCCGTTCTGGACGGAGACATCGACGGATTCCTTGAAGCGGGTATCCGGTGGCGCAACCGAAAAGATGACGACTAACACAACATTTATCGCAGCCTCGGCCGGCCAGCGCTGGCACGATTTCTGGCGCGGCGAGTTCGGTGGCTGGATCCTGGACCAGGGTCTGCACATCGTCATGCTGGTCATCGCGGCGGTGCTGGCGGTCCGCTTCGTTACCTGGGTGGCCCAGCAGGTCACCCGTCAGCTCGACGTCGGCTTCGCCGCCAGCGACGCTCTGGTGCGTTCGGAGGCCACCAAGCACCGCCAGGCGGTGGCGTCGGTGATTCAGTGGGTGTCGATCGTCATCATCGCGATCTGGGTCATCATGCAGATCGCCGACGTGCTGAAGTTTTCCGTCGGCGGGCTCGTCGCGCCCGCCACGGTGCTCGGTGCCGCCCTCGGTTTCGGCGCCCAGCAGCTGGTCAAGGACCTGCTGTCGGGCTTTTTCATCATCGTTGAGAAGCAATACGGCTTCGGTGACCTGGTCTCGCTGACCGTCACGGGGATCAACGCCGAGGCCCGCGGCACCGTCGAGAATGTGACCCTGCGCGTCACCCGGCTGCGTTCCTCGGAGGGGGAGCTGTTCACCATCCCCAACGGTCTGATCGTCAAGACGGTCAACCTGTCCAAGGACTGGGCGCGCGCGGTGGTGGACATTCCCGTCTCGACCAGCGCCGACCTCAACCGGGTCAACGAGGTCTTGCACGAGGTGTGCGACCACGCCATGGACAACCCGCTGCTGGGGGAGTTGCTGCTGGATGCCCCCACGCTGATGGGGCTGGAGAGCATCGAGGTCGACACCGTCACGCTGCGGATGGTGGCCCGCACCCTGCCCGGCAAGCAGTTCGAGGCCGGCCGGCAGCTGCGGGTGCTGGTCGTACGGGCGCTCGGCCGCGCCGGCATCGTCACCGCCGCCGATGCGAGGGTGAGCGTGGTCGAGGACGACCCAGGCGTGCCGGCCGCGCAGGCCGCCGAGGCCGCTCACGAGACGGGCCGAGAGTCGGTGCAACGGTGAAGCTGACCCTCAACGTCTTCGAGAGGCGCGCCGACGAGGACAAGGACAAGAGCTGGCCGGGCCACATGTTCGGTGGGCGGGTCCGCACGTCCACGTTCTTGTTGATCGTGGCGTTTCTGGCGGTGTGGTGGGTCTACGACACGTACCGCCCGGAACCGCCTCCCAAGGCGCCGGTGCCGCAGATCGTGCCGCCGGGCTTCGTCCCCGACCCGAACTACACCTGGGTCCCGCGCAGCCGCGTGCAGCAGCCGCCGCGGGAGAGCTACCCGCCGACGCCGACCACCACGACGACGCCGCCTCCGCCGACAGTGCCCCCGACGACGACCACGACGACCACGACGCCGCCGTTCCAGCTGCCGCAGCTGCCGTGTCTGCTGCCCGCGCCTCTTTGCCCGCCGAGCTCGACCGCGCCGTCGTCACCCCCGCCGCTACCGCAGCCCAGCCCAGGTCAGTAGCCCATCTCCAGGCCACCCGCCGCTCGACCGTCGCGGTCCAGCGAAATTCACCGCTACACTGGCGTGCCGTGATGATCACCCTCGACCATGTCAGCAAGAAGTACAAAGCGGCGGCTCGTCCGGCGCTCGATGACATCAACGTCAAAATCGACAAGGGTGAATTCGTCTTCCTCATCGGCCCGTCGGGGTCGGGCAAATCGACGTTTATGCGGCTGCTGTTGGCCGCCGAGACCCCGTCGAGCGGCGACGTGCGGGTGTCGAAGTTTCACGTCAACAAATTGCCGGGCCGGCACGTGCCGAAATTGCGTCAGGTGATCGGCTGCGTGTTCCAGGACTTTCGGCTGCTCCAGCAAAAGACGGTGTTCGAGAACGTCGCCTTCGCCCTGGAGGTCATCGGCAAGCGCACCGAGGCGATCAACCGGGTGGTGCCCGAGGTGCTCGACACCGTCGGGCTGTCCGGCAAGGCCAACCGGCTGCCGGGCGAGCTCTCGGGTGGCGAGCAGCAGCGGGTTGCGATCGCGCGCGCGTTCGTCAACCGGCCGCTGATCCTGCTGGCCGACGAGCCCACCGGAAACCTCGACCCCGACACCAGTAACGACATCATGGATTTGTTGGAGCGGATCAACCGCACCGGGACGACGGTCTTGATGGCAACGCACGACCACCACATCGTTGACTCGATGCGGCAGCGCGTCGTCGAGTTGTCCCTGGGCAGACTCGTCCGTGACGAAGAACGTGGCATCTACGGGATGGATCGCTAAGTGCGCTTCGGCTTCCTACTCAACGAGGTCCTGACCGGTCTTCGGCGCAACGTCACCATGACGGTCGCGATGATCCTGACGACCGCGATCTCCATCGGTCTGTTCGGCGGTGGTCTGCTGGTGGTCCGCCTGGCGGAGCACTCGCGTGCCATCTACCTCGACCGGGTCGAGACGCAGGTCTTCCTGACCGAGGACGTGTCCGCCAACGATCCTGGCTGCACGGCAAGTCCGTGCAAGCCGCTGCGCCAGAAGATCGAGGGACGCGACGACGTCAAGTCGGTGCGGTTCCTCAACCGTCAGGACGCCTACGACGACGCCATCCGAAAGTTCCCGCAGTACAAGGACGTTGCCGGCAAGGATTCCTTCCCCGCGTCGTTCATCGTCAAGCTGAACAATCCCGAGCAACACAAGGACTTCGACGCCGCGATGCAGGGCCAGCCCGGGGTGTTGTCCGTCCTGAACCAGAAGGACCTGATCGATCGGCTGTTCGCCGTGCTGGACGGTTTGAGCAACGTCGCGTTCGCGGTGGCTTTGGTTCAGGCCGTCGGCGCAATCTTGTTGATTGCCAACATGGTTCAGGTCGCGGCGTACACGCGACGCACCGAGATCGGAATCATGCGCCTGGTCGGTGCCAGCCGGTGGTACACGCAGCTGCCGTTCCTGGTGGAGGCGATGTTCGCCGCTGCCGTCGGCGTGGGTATCGCTGTCGGCGGATTGCTCGTGGTGCGGGCGTTGTTCCTGGACAACGCGTTAAACCAGTTCTATCAAGCGAATCTCATTGCGCGCGTCGACTACGCCGACATTCTTTACATCTCACCGATTCTGTTGCTTCTCGGCGTGTCGATGGCGGCGTTGACGTCGTACGTGACGTTGCGGCTGTACGTGCGGCGGTAGCTGTGGCCAAAAAGTCCAGCCGGACCAACGCGGTTGGCGGCAAGCGGGACGGCAAACAAATAATCGCGAGCAATCGCAAGGCCCGGCACGACTACGCGATTGTGGAGTTATTCGAGGCCGGAGTGGCGTTACTGGGCACCGAGGTCAAGAGCTTGCGTGAGGGCCAGGCCTCGTTGGCCGATGCGTTCGCAACCGTTGACGACGGCGAAGTGTGGTTGCGTAACTTGCACATTCCCGAATATCAGCACGGTAGCTGGACAAACCATGATCCTCGTCGCAATCGAAAGTTGTTGTTACATCGGCAACAAATTGACAGGCTGATCGGGAAGATTCGCGATGGTAACCTCGCTTTGGTGCCGTTGTCGTTGTACTTCACCGGGGGCAGGGTCAAGGTTGAGCTCGCATTGGCACGAGGCAAGCGAGCGTACGACAAACGCCAGGACATGGCCCGCCGGGATGCTCAGCGCGATGTAGTTCGCGAATTGGGCCGGCGAGCGAAGGGTTTGAACTGATCGGAGCCGCGTACGCGCAGCTGTCTGCCGTCTCGTACGGCGTCAGCGACTTTGTGGGCGGCGTAGCCGCTCGGCGCACCGCGGCACTGCGGGTCATGCTGGCGGCCTACCCGGTCGAAGCCGTGTTGCTGGGAGCGCTGGCCCTCGTCGCGGGCGGACCCATCCACTCGGGCGCGGTGCTCTGGGGTTGCCTGTACGGCGTCGGCCAGGCCTTCGGCATGTGGGCGTTCTATGCCGCCCTGGCCTCCGGCCCGATCTCGGTCGTCGCCCCGCTGGCGGGCGTGCTCAACGCCGCGGTACCGGTGGCGGTCGGCATCGCGCTGGGGGAGCGACCGGGGCCGGCGGCCTCGCTCGGCGTCGTCCTGGCCATCGTCGCGGTGATGCTCGTCAGCCGCGAGGCTTCAGTGGAGGGCGCCAGCCGCTTCCGGTTCACGCCCAAGGTGGCCTGGCTGACGGTCTTCGCGGGGGCCGCGTTCGGGCTGGACCTGGTGTTCCTGCACCAGGCGCCGCACGACAGCAAGCTGTGGCCGCTGATGTTCGCCCGGCTGGCGGCCACCGTGGTTATCACCGCCATGGCCGCATCGCGCAAGACCCTGCGGCTGCCGCGGGGCAATTCGATGAAGCTGGCGCTGACGATCGCGCTCCTGGACATCTGCGCGCTGGTCACCCAGCTGATCGCGTTGCAATCCTGGCTGCTGTCGTTGGCCAGCATCTTGATCTCGCTGTATCCCGCGGCGACGGTCGTGCTGGCGATGATGATCCTGCGCGAGCGCGTCAGCCGCTGGCAGGGCATCGGCATGGTGATGGCCATGGGCTCCGTCGCGATGATCGCCGCAGGCTAGTTCCGGTACGGCGGTAACGCGCCTACGATCCGATTCATGGCCGATCGCCCCATCACCAAACTCGACAAATCCGAGGTGCTTTCGGGGCTGTTCGCCGTGTGGGACGACCTCGACAAGCTGCTGGACGGCCTGGACGCGGAGCAGTGGCAGGCAATGACGCCGCTGCCGGGGTGGTGCGTCCAAGCGGTCGTCGCCCACATCGTCGGCACCGAGTCGTTCCTGGAGGGCATCCCCGCACCCGAACCGGACACCGACGTCAAAGCCCTCGACCATGTGCGCAACGACATCGGGGCGATGAACGAGTGCTGGGTGCGTGACCTGGCCAAAGAACCCGGCGCCGAGGTCCTCGCGCGCTACCGCGCGGTGACCGATGGGCGTCGCAAGGTCCTGCAGGGCATGTCCGACGAGGACTGGAACGCGCAGGGCTTCACGCCCGCCGGGCCCGACAGCTACGGGCGGTTCATGCGGATTCGGGTCTTCGACTGCTGGATGCACGAGCAGGACATCCGCGTCGCGCTGCAGCGCCCGTCGTCCGATGACGAACTCGGCGGGCCCGCGTCGCAGCTGTCCCTCGATGAGGTCGCGGCCACGATGGGCTTTGTGGTCGGCAAACTCGCCAAGGCACCCGATGGATCGCGCGTCCACTTCGATCTGACCGGCCCGCTGGCCCGCGGCATCCGGGTCAGCGTCGACGGGCGCGCCCAGGTCGTCGACGACTTCGGCGCGCAGGAACCGACGTCGACCATCCGGCTGGATGCGCTGCAGTTCACCAGGCTGGCCGGCGGGCGGCCGATGTGCCCGGCCCGGGCGCAGGACGTCGAGCTCGGTGGGGACACGGACGTAGCGGCTCGGATCGTCGAGCGCCTGAACTTCGTAATCTGACCGCAGCCTGGCGCGGAAGAAAATTCCGTTGCCGCTGGTTGATAGCGCCGTACAATGGAGTGTCTTGCCGAAATTCGGCAGGGATGCGAGGGGCTGAACGGTTTCGACTTCGCGCATCGAATCAAGGGAAGCGTGCCGGTGCAGGCAAGAGACCACCGTAAGCGTCGTTGCAACCATATAAGCGCCGATTCACATCAGCGCGACTACGCTCTCGCTGCCTAAGCGATAGCTGGTCCGTCAGACCGGGAGAGCCCTCGACCCGGACCCTGGCGTCGTCTAGAGGGACCCACCCACGGGTTCGGTCGCGGGACCCGTGGGGACACCAAACAGCGACTGGGATCGTCATCCTGGCTAGTTCGCGTGAACAGGAGATCCGAGTAGAGGCATAGCGAACTGCGCACGGAGAAGTCTTGAGGGAATGCCGTAGGACCCGGGTTCGATTCCCGGCAGCTCCACCAAGAAAGGACTGTTCACAAGCCTAGACAGATCGAAAGTCGGAGCCGCGTCAAGATTCACGTCAAGATCGCGGTATAGGGTTTTGCCTTGTGGCATCCATTCGCGTCCGCATGCGCAAGGACGGCACCGCTTACACCGCGGTGCTGTACACCTTCGACGGCAAGCAGACTTCGTCCAGCTTCAATGACCATGCCGAGGCGCTGAAGTTCCAAGACGTCTGCAATCGGCTGGGCTCGGCCGAGGCCCGCAGGATCTGGAAGGTAGCCATTCCCCGACACGGGCACACCGTGACGAGCTACCTCACCGAGCATCTCGACGCCCTGGCGGGTGTGGAGAAGAAGACCATGTTTGAGTACCGGCGCTATCTGGTGCGTGACATCGAGCCGGTGTTGGGTCATATTCCGCTGTCGACACTGAATCGCGCCGACGTCGCCAAATGGGTCAACAAGATGCGGGCCGACGGTGTCAGCGGCAAGACGATCAGCAACAAACTGGGATTCTTGTCCGGCGCCTTGAACCTGGCGGTCAAGGCGGGTGAGATCCCGGCCAACCCGGCCGCGGGCATTCGAGTGCCCCGTACGCTGCGGCGGGACATGACCCTGCTGACCAAAGACGAATACCGGTTGCTCAAAGCGTCTTTCACCGATCGCTGGCACCCGCTCCTTGACTTTCTGGTGGCCAGCGGCTGCCGGTTTTCGGAAGCGACGGCGTTGAAGCCTGGCGACGTTGACCGCGTCAACGGCACCGTGAGGATTACCAAGGCCTGGAAGCGGACGCCTGGCGACGGCGGGGTCAAATACGAGATCGGCCAGCCCAAAACCCGACGGTCAATTCGGACGATCAACCTTCCCGCGGCGGTGCTCGACCAGCTCGACTACTCGCACGAGTGGTTGTTCGTCAACACCGAGGGCGGCCCCATCCGGCTGTATTCCTGGCGCACCAACGTGTGGTCTCCGAGCCTGGCCAAAGCCATGACCAAGGACGAGAACAACCCCGACAAGTTGTTGTTGGCCACGCGGCTGCGTATCCACGATCTCCGCCACGTCTGCGCCAGCTGGCTGTTGAGCGAGGGGGTGCCGCTCATTACCGTCGCGGCTCACCTTGGTCACGAGGACGCCGCCACCACCGCCCGCATCTATGGGCATCTAGACCGTGCGGCCGGGCAGGCCGCGGCGGCGGCAATGGCGACGCTTCTGGGCTGAGAGACGCCTCGTTTCCGACCATTTCCAAAATTGGCTGTGTGACTTGTATCACAGTCAAATTCGAGGTTGTCTATTTCGCGCCAACTGGGGTTTTAGTCGGGTGTGTTAACGCCATTTCCATACGGCGTCAAGCCGGTGTCAAGTCTATGTCAAATCCTCTCAGCTTTCTCCCAGGTTCAGCGCGATTGAGTGTTTGCGCGCAGCTCAGAGCACACATAGGGTCTGCAGCGATCTCCAAAGTAGTTTTCAGTAATCAGGAGGCGCGAATGGCGCTTATGGGCTTGGCGGATGCCGCTAAGGAAATCGGCACCACCGAACGGTGGCTCGCTAATCAGCTGCGTTCGGGGAAATTTCCGGCGCATAAAGTGGGGCGCCGTTGGCGGTTTACCGACGCTGATGTAGCCGAAATAATCCGGCGCTGCGCGGTGCCCGCCGCATTGCCCACGGATACCAGGCTCTGTACGCCAACATCTTCAATGACGCCGACCACCGCGCGCAGGATGGGGGCCCGGTGAACGTCATGCTCGAACGCCTTGGCCAGGACTACGACGATGTGCTGGTCAACTTCGAACACAACGACGAGTCCGCGGTCGCCGCAATGGTGGCGTTGCCGTTGCGGGCCCGGTGGTGGGACTCGACCTTCAAGACCTGGCGCATCCATCCCGGCTATGTCGGCCGGCTTGCGGCCAACCTGCGGAGCCTCGGCTACACCGTTGTTGACGGTGGTGATCCACAATGACGTCGAGCACGGCTTTTGAGGGACCGGGCTCAAGATCCGCGGGCCTTCGAGATCAGGGGAAGACCGAGTTCACCGACCCGCTGACGGTGGCGCGGGCGCTGATTGACGCGGGTATCCCCATCTTCAATGCTAAGCCGGCCACTAATCCTGACGGCAGTTGGGATTCGCGTGGTGGCCACCACGGCTGCGGCTATTGGTTGCCGAAAGGGTGGCAGTTAACCGAACCCAATCATGATGTGCTCGACCAGTATAAGCCCGGTGACGCGCTCGGCATGGTCTGCGGCCACAAGGTCGACGGAGTGGACACCGATCCCCGGAGCGGAGGCGACGAGTCCCGTGCTGCTCTTGAAGCCCGCGGCGCCATGCCTCGGGTTTACGGCGTGGCCCACACCCCGTCGGGCGGAACCCACGAACTGGTGTCGACTATCGGTGTTCGCTCCCGCGATAACGTCTGTCCTGGAATCGATCTGAAGGCGGGCACGCCTGGGGGCACCGGGCGCGGGTTCCTATTCATCGCTCCCACCAGGAAGCGCTCCAAGCTGGACGGCACCGTCGGCCAATACCGGTGGGTGGAACCCCCGGATCTGCAAGCCCTGTCCGCGGATGGCCCAGAAGACCGCAGCGGTGAAGCGCTAGCTGACCTGGTCGACGCCAAACGAAGGACGCCCAACTCCGACATCGCCACCGTGCATTCGGCGGCTGCTTCCTCGGCCGGGGAAGTCTCGGCGTTCATCGCTGAATATCACCGTGCTGACCGGCCAGAAATCTTGCAGGGCTGGGTCAAGGCGATGAAGGCGGGCTTCAAAGGAAAGCGAAGTCGGCACGACACGGCGGTCTCGGTGATAACCGGCGCGCTGAAAGAAGCCCGGGCGGGCTACTTTTCAGCGGTCTCGGCGATCGACACCTTGAGGCCGCTGTTCTTGGAGGCGGTGACCAAACCGCCGAAGGGCGAAGATCGCCGACGCACCGACGGGCAAGCGCTCGACGAGTGGAACGAAATTGTTGCCTGGGCGGTCCGAGTAGCTCGGGTCGCTGACCTCGATGAAGTACACCAGCGGGTCGCGGAGAAGATGCCCGATGTGCAGACCGCTGGGACAAGTCGGGTCCGTGTGGAGCGGACCGACGCTGAGCGTGCATCGGCGCTCGACAAGGCGCATAGCGTCTTTCGGCGCTGGCTGGGCGAGAGCTACGACTTGGATGCAATCAACGCTGCGATGGCTGCCGCGGCGGTCGGGGATCTCGACGGCGACCCGCTCTGGCTGCTGCTCGTGTCGGGATCGGGCAACGCCAAGACCGAGACTGTGCTAGCCCTGCAGGGGCCAGGTGCTCATGTCGTGTCGACGATCGCCTCACAGGGTGCCTTGTTGTCGGCGACATCGAAGAAGGAGCGCAGCGCCGACGCCAGCGGCGGTTTGCTCCGCCAGATCGGCGGTACGGGCCTTCTGGTCATCAAGGATGTGACGTCGATCCTGTCGGCGGGCCGTGAAATGCGCGCCGAGGTCATGGCAGCACTACGCGAGATCTTTGACGGCCATTGGGTCCGCACGGTCGGAACCGATGGGGGCCGCACGCTGGAGTGGGAGGGTCGGATTGCGTTGGTGGGTGCGGTGACAACTGCCTGGGATACCGCCCACGCCGTCATCGCCACAATGGGTGACCGATTCGTATTGCTCCGCATGGATTCCACCAAAGACCGCGCCTGCGCGGGTCGGCGGGCAATCGCCAACACCGGCAGCGAAGACAAAATGCGCGCCGAATTATCGATGGCGGTAGCCGATGTATTGGCCGGAGCCAGCTCAACCGGTATAGAGCTAAACCCCGAAGAGACCGAGAAGCTCTTGGCGGCAGCCGATCTGGTCACGCTGGCACGAACTGGCGTGGAATTCGATTTCCGCGGCAACGTTGTCGATGCCCACGCGCCGGAGATGCCAACGAGGTTCGCCAAGCAGCTGGCGCAGGTCGTCCGGGGCGGAGTAGCGGTGGGTATGAACCGAAAGGCCGCAATGCGCTTGGCGATCCGTTGCGCACGAGACTCGATGCCGCCGCTGCGGCTGGGAATCATCGATCATCTGGCCGCTCACCCGGACAGCACCACGACCGAAGTCCGGAAGGGAATCGGAAAGCCGCGCACCACCGTGGACCGGCAATTGCAAGCGCTGCACATGCTCGGCGCGGTGGTGTGTGAGGAGGAGGAAGCGGTGACCAACAACAAAACGATTTGGCGCTACTCCCTCAACGATGACATTGACCCCGCCGCCCTCGTCGTCCCCAGAAATGTCAGTAGGCCCCTAGCCCTCGATAAGAGTTCCGTCGATTCCGATGCTGGCCTACGCCCACCTACTGACAAATCTGGGACGCCCGGATCAGCAAGTAGTCAGGCCGAGATCGGTTCGGAATTCCCGTAACCCGTCTCCAGATCGATGTCACCCGCGGCGAACGCCAAATCCCTTGAAAGGAAAGATCACATGCCAACACCACCGTCGGTCAACCCGGACGTGCACGACATCGCCGACCGAGCTAAGTACGAGCATGCCCGGGCCACACAGAGTCTGGCGACGATGCAATACCGGCTCGCCGAACTTGCCGGTCTCGGTCTGCTTGATCCAGATGAATCGCTACACCTCCAGGAGAGGCTGATCGAGATTTACTGGCACCTGCATTTCGGCACCGTCGGGGCCGTGCGAGATGAAGAAGACGACGGCGATGAGGAAGAGGCCGACAATACCTACAGCGATGGCCGTCCGGTGATGATCCAGGCCAGGATCGAACCCTATGAGAGCTCCGACTTCAGCTGGGAGCACAACCGCTTTCTGTCGGACGACGGGGCAGTCATCTTTCACAAGCTGGGGACCGCCTGCTCCATCTCCCCCGCCGATCCCGAGGACGATCGAGGCTGGGCCAGTGCCACTTTCTGATTGGGCGCAACGCAGGGGTGGCGGATCGCCACCGGTTACTGGACGCTCAAGCATGCCAAAACGGGCTCCGGCGAGACGAAATCCCGAGCCAGGCATCACTGTCGACCGGCAGGCAGTTGTTCGATGACCGAAGATTGCGTGCTTCCCCGACTTTTTGCGGTGCCGGGTCCTGTGTTTGCGGCGAAGTACCGCGGTGCGTGTGAGCTGTGTCGCCAGCGATTCCCGGCCGGTACCCGGATCCGTTACATCGCCAACAATACTGTGGCCCACGAGGTATGCGCGATTCCCCGCGGCTCGATCAATCCAATCAATGATCCTCTGCTCGGTGCAGAGGAGTGGGCCGTGCGGTATGGGCCGGGGGGAAACCAACAACGCCTCCGTCCGAACGAACCCAAAGGGCTGGATAGCGGTGTCGCCCATGCGGTGCAGCGTCGACCCGACAGCTTTCGTCGGCAGGCTCGACAAACTGGAGGGACAAGGTAGGTGCATTCACACAGCTTCGAGCAGGTGGCCCGACCTGCCTGGGCCGCCGTTGCCGGTCGCAGGGCACGAGCCGGGCGGGTCAGGAGAGATTCTTGACCCGTCTCCAGATGGAAGTCACCCACGGACGCAAGTCCAAACCCCCTGAAAGGAACACCGATGTCCAAAAATGCGATTGAGTCCCGTCAGGGTCGGTGCGTCGAAGGCCTATACGAAGATGAGAATGGAGATTACCGATTCGACGGCCAGATGGATGCGGAGACATTCGATATCGTCTGCGCCCGCCTAGGGCGCAACAACGCGCCTGCGCTGCTGTCCGACCTCTACTACAGCGGATCGCTCGACCTTCTTGCGCACCCCAGCGTCGTCGCCGTCGCTTGGTCGATATCCGAACACCCCGAGAGCTCACTAGAACGAGATGTGTGGGACGAGCTTTTCCGAGCGGCCGGATATACCGACGATGGCCGGCCGGCCGCACCGCCAACCGAACCCGTGACCGTCTACCGGGGCTGCACGCCGGACGGGTGGGAGGGTATGTCATGGACCTCAGATCTGGCAATGGCCCGGAGGTTCGCCCATGGTCAACTACGTGGGCGTGCCGCGGGGCATGTCTATGCGTTGGATGCAAAGCCAGACAGAGTGTTGGCATACATTCACGAAATCGGCCGTCGGGAAAGCGAATACGTCATCGATACCAGTTGCGTCCTACAGGAGGCGGTGCGGCTTGTTGACGACTGAGGGAGTGCCTCGGAAAGCATACGAACCCCGGGAACCACGCTGTCGGGTCTGTCGCGACGAGGCCATCCGTGTTCTGGTCAACCAGCTGCTCGATTGGCGTGGTGCCCCAATCTTGCTGGGCCCAGGGAAGGTTCATGCGGTCACCTACACCGACATCCTGCACGACCTGGAGCCCCTCAACGCGCGCCTCGACAAGAAGACAAAGATCAGCTACCACAGCCTCAGGGCCCATGCCGAGAGGCATCACAGCGCGGCCGGGAGAGCGGCGTACTGGGAATCCCGGATCCAAAAGAAGTTGGCAGAACTCTACGGGCTCACGGTTGAGGCGTATCGAGCGCTCATGGCAAGAAGCGATTAAGTACAAAATATCCCCGCCTAATCACGTTCGGCTTGAGCCGAATTGGACTCCAACTTGAATGGGCTTGGACACGAAAGGCGACCAAGCCCGCCTTGGGGGCACCGCGGGTGCCGGTGTCCTATTTTCAGTGATCTCCGGTAATCCCCGGGTGCTCCTTGTCGAGATCCCTCGAAACCCACAGGCAACTCAAGCCCGCGTTCACGGTTAACGACCGAACCGGCGATGCATGATGGGTGACGACCACAGTCACGTGGGGTTCTTCACGACCCCGGCGTGGGCCAGTACGGATCCACTCGTGTCGGGCCTGCTGCCTTTCGCCAAAGAGCCCCATACACATTCCGGCCGTCTTCCACTTGCCATACCAGTGCGCCGTCGAATTCGGTTCTGCGAATTCGGGGTACAGCACACGCCAGTAATGCCGATATTGCTGTTCGGACACCTCGATGCTCCCGTCTTGGCGCGTAGCCGCATTAGCTACAAACCCCGGCCTTCTCCGAAGGGCACCGTGCCGGTAGCGCGGTTGCCGATCGCTCACGTTCGGAGGCGTACGAGCGAATCTCTTGGCCACGATCGACGATACCGAGCTGGGCGATGAGACGGGGCCAAGTCAAGCGTGCTTAAAGTTCACGTTGACCACGCAAGAGCCTTTCCGGCTGGCTCGATGCACGCCCCAACGCCTCCTGCACCAAGTCGCTGATTGCCTCGGCAGTCGGCGGAGCCATCTCGCTGTAGGCGTAGGCCAGGAGAACATCAACTTCGGCACCGCCTCCGGTCTCAGGCTCTGCAGGGTGGAGACCGACGAAGAAGCCAGCAGCACGACCATCGAGATGCCAGCCGACTGGCGATAGCGGGCCTTCGCAGTCGGTGATCACCACCCGGATACCGCCCTCCAGCTCGGCGGACAAAATCGCGCAGTTGCCGGTGATCTCCAACTTGAAGCGGGTGCCGTAGCGTTTCGATAGCCCGCTGCAGATCTCGGCGTAACCGAGATCGTGTTCGTCGCCGCCCGTAATGGTTGCTCTCCTGACAGCGCGCCCAACGAGAGAGTTCTCCGCTTCTCGAAAACCCTGGACAAGGAAGTGGTGTTCCCGAGCGTGGGTCTCTAGCAAGTACGAGTCCGGTGAACGCCGACTAGATGTGATCGAACTCCGTGATGTCGCGGAGGCGATCGGCACAACCCTAGAGGCTGTCATCTCCCGTCTGACCTAACTGAGTGGTTGAGTCGATGAGGTTAGAAAGACCTTGCAGTGCGTGGGTGACGTCATCGACGAGTTGTTGGAATTGCTTGTCCGGTGGGGTTGATACCCATCCGGCAGAGGCGATGACCCCGTCGTATTTGGAACCTTTCATGTGGGAGCTTCCTGTTGAGCGAAGGTCCTGAAGCAACCGTAGGGGCTTGCAAAGTTCCTCCGCGTCCCCGCCGAGAGCGGTTATCCACGCCTGCAAGCAGTTCAATGATGGTTCTGGCTCTGTTGTGCCGGCTAATCGCCGCAGGAGCTTGACGTCCAGGCATTCCACGACGTCCTTGGCCAGGGTAAGAATGCTGATGTCACGTTGCGCGACACTGGCGTTGGTGCACAACGAAAGCCCTTCGAATGCTTCTCGGTCATGCTTACCAAGCGGACGGAAGAGATCGGAGCCCACCACCTTGCGGGCGATGTCGTTCAGCCGTGACTTTGCACGGCGCAGATTTTGCAAGTCGGGCCGGTCGTCGGTTACCCACTGGTTGAGAAGGTCGCGGCGGAAACGGATTTCACTGACTCCTCCGCGCGGCACAACGTTGTGGACGAACCAGTGATCACGCTCGGATTCAGGAAGTCGGCGCATGTCGCCTAACCAGACCTGGACGAGTCCTTCATCGTTGATGTCGATGTCAAGTCCCCACAAGTTGAGACACCATAGCCGTGTTCGGCTTAAGACATATCGTGTGTTGTCCTCACGGTAGCGAGTGAGGACATCAGGGTCGAAGAACACCGGGGTCAGGAAGTGCGTACCGCCTTCTCGGGTGTCGTCGCCGCAACTAGTCCGGATTGGCTGTCCGGTCTGCCGATCGACTTCAGTGATGAACTCTTGGTATCGCGGTGCGCGAAAGGTGTCGTCGGGGTCGGAGCCGGCTTGGTCGAAAGGTAGAACAAGGTGCTTGCCTAGAAGGTCCGCGAAAAAGTTTCGCTTTGTACCGCCGATCGCTGACGTTGCGCGAAATTCGAGGGTCACAACCGGGTTGCGGATCTCCAGATCAATGGGCTCGACGTCTTTCAGATCGGCCCATACGGTGTGACGGTGCTGGATAACGAGAACCATCCGGCGCGCAGCCAGGTAGCGCCTGAGGTAATTAGCGTCCACCGACACGTCGTATCCATTGTCCTCCAGGCGCTTGGTGTGCACCACATCGTGACTGCGCCCCGCCTTGTCAATTCGGCTCCATTGCCCGTCACCCGTGGGCACCAGACCTAACCACCACACGAACGACAGTGTGAATTCGACAGTCGGCGCAACAAGGCCATGATGCTCACGCGCCTGTCCGAAGAAGTGCATCGGATACTCGTCATCAGCCACCAGGCCTTCCAGGAAGCCGCCATCTCCCCGCTGGTCATTCCAGGAGGAACCTAGGTCATCGCAGGACCACTCCGCTTCATCCATGGCCGCGGAGGCGAAGTCGGGCTCAATCAATACCGACGTGAGCGTGCTATGCGCATCCTCTGAAATGTCTGACCGCAACACCGACACCCACCCGGTTGGCTCAGGGTCCACCAATCGCAGGTACTTCTGCAGCCGCAGCGCTGCGGGCAGCACTTCATATCGGGCGATCGCGTCGGCGTCATCGCTTGTCCACATTGCTCCGATTATCCCTGTGTGACAGAAGCTAGCGAGTCAGTGCCAATCGACGCGTTTGCAGGAATACCCCGACATCAAGGCTATAGACGTCGCGTAGTTCGCCGTGCCGGTACCAAAGGTCCGCACCTCGAATGTCCAATGGACAACGTGGTAAGAACCGCCGTCTCGAAAAAGACCACATATGAGACCCTCGTCCGACACCCGAATGGCGCTGGTATTTCCCGAGGTCGATCTGTCTCAGAAGTCCGTCTCGGAAATAACTTTCGCAAATCTGCGATTCCCATACTTATGAGTCATGAGAACGACGTCGACCGAAACCCAGTTGGTCAACGGATCGGCTATACCAGGGTCTCCACAATCGCGCAGACCCTGGCTCAGCAGAACGACGCGCTCGCGAAGGCCGCGGTGACGAAGATGTTCTCGGACATCATGTCTGGCGGTCGGGATGATCGCCCCGGCCTGGCCGAGCTGATGGCCTACGTCCGCGAGGGCGACACCGTGGTGGTGTGGAAGCTTGACCGATTAGGCCGAAACACGCTGCACATCTTGGAGACGGTCAAAGCTCTGACCAACGGCGGCGTCACCCTGGTGTCGGTCACCGATGGAATCGACTCGTCCACTCCGGCCGGGCGCATGATGATCGGCGTGCTCGGGTCGCTGGCCGAGTACGAACGCGAACTGGTCAAGGAGCGCACCGCCTTGAAGCGGGCATCGTCGCGGGCCAACGGGACGAGGTTCGGTCGACCCCGCAAGGTCGGCGACGCCGAGCACATCGCGACCGCCAGGCGCATGAAGGCCGATGGCCATAGCGCGAAGGACATTGCCAAGTACCTCGGCGTCAGCCGAGCGACCCTGTACAGATACCTCGTTGACGAGGAAGCTGCGGACGCCGAAGCCGGTCGACTCACCCTCGCGGTTTGATCCGTTGTCGTGCGCCGTGATTAGGATCGCGCCTGGCGATCGTGAAGGACCACGCCGTCCGTTAAACACCACGTGGCCGGGAAGGCACGTGTGTTGATCCGCCAGCACGAACCGTGGGTCGAAGAGCTGAGCGTGCAGCTTCAATTTGAAGAGCTGATCACCGGTAACGGGTCTGTGCTCACACTGCCTGCGGCGACCGCCGATCTTCTGGACTGGGTGGGTGATCAGCGGGTCTTTCTGCCGATGCAATACGACGACTGGCAACAAGTGATCGGCGACTACCGCGAAAGCCTGGATTTTTCCGGCCCCAAGATCCTCGCGGTCGTAGAGGCGCAAACCGCCGCGATCGATGCCCTACTTACCGCACTTATGACGTCAACCGCGGGGTTCGATGGCACGTCCAGCCGCTCCATGGACGCGACCGTGCGAGCCGACCTCCAGGTCTTCCTGCGCCAACTCGCCATGACTCTGGCCTCGGACGAGGTGTTCATCGCCTGCTGGCGAGATCTAGTGAAAACCTGCGAGAAGCGCAACCGGAAGGTCGAAGAGGTTTCATTCCGCAGAGACACGCTCTGGGCTGTAGCCGCACTCCGGGGTGTGGACAGAGGCAGATTCGGCATCTTTCGGGATGTTTGTTCGGTGCTCACGGACGATTCCAACGCGGTGAAGCGGGAGCAGAGCCGCGCAGTTGGCACTGACTACCAATTCGAAATCCCGGACTGGAAGCCCAGTGGCCTGGAGGCCTGGCAGCGACTGTCTCTGTGCGAACAGGTCTTGACCCGCCCGCCGACCAAGGCGGACTGCATCGTGTGGCTACGGCTGGCACACACCCACCTGCCCCAGTGCGAGGTCACCCACGGCGATGTCACCTTCTACAACGCTAGTTACTTGAGCGGTCACGTCGGGCACCCAGAACTCGCTGACCACTTTAAGGTGCCACCAACGGAAGTACTTGCCCTGCCTGAGGTCCCGCCGCTGCTCCGGCCGGGTGAGGTCGAGTGGGAAGACGAGTGGCATATGGCCTATGCCCGTGTTGTCCTGCCCGACACGGAGGTCCATGAAGCGGAGGCGCAAGCGCGAACACTTGTCGAAGCATTGAAGGTGGTTAATCACGCGGAGCCGGGAGCGTGGAGGCTGATGAGGGGCTGCATCCTGTTCGCGAACGGTCGGCGGTCGCGCTCGTCATGGGGGCCGAAGGAGAACGTCGAGGAGCCGTACTATCCGCAGAATGACCGGTTGGGTCGCGATATAGAGCGGATGGAGCGCCGCTCCAGCAGTTTGACCGCGCAGTCGATCCATGCACTGCAGGACGCGATCGACTTGACCGCCGCACTCAAGGCTGCCTCCGATCAAGGGCCACAAGCCACCGTCATGGCCGCTGTGAGAGCCATCGAGCACGTCAACGTCTGGACAGCAGCGGGTCAGAAGCACTGGGCAGACTTCGCCAGTTCCTACTTCAAAAAGGCGCAAGCACGTGTCCGCCTGGTGGAGTTCATTGGCTACTTCACCCAAAACGCAGTTGAAAGGGTCCCTGACTACCGGCCGGGTGCCCCAACGATCCCCGAGCTGGCTGAACTGTCGGCCGACCTGTCGATCACCGGTCCGTACGGGCACGGTGCCTTCAACGTTCGCGGAGCTGCTGACCACGTCTCCACGCTCAAGGCGATCTACGCCGATCACTGGCTAGCTCGCGGGCTGGCCGAATTGGAAACGATCCTCGCAACCCCGGAGGCGATGTGTGCGCGACTCGACGAGCATGGCCGCCGCTTCGAACGCCATCTACGCCGACTCAAGCGGCTGCGGAACGCTGCAATTCACGGAGGACCAGTCTCAGCAGCAGGCTGCGAGTCGGTGGCCGTCTTCGCGTTCAACCTCGGACATCAAGTCCTCAACGAGGCGGTCGCCGCTCTACTAAGCGGAAACAATGTTCGACATCACATGGATAACTATCGGAACGAGCACATTGACCGATACGAGCGAGTTCGGACAAGCGGGGACATCGATGCCCTGTTTCTCGTCGCGGACCCCTGATTTCAGAGGCCAAGCAGGAGACGCACAATATCTCGCTGCACAAGATGGACCACAGTCAAATTCCGCGCCTGCGGGTCGCCGGGCGGCACCAGCCCCGCCGATATTCGTGGAGCAGTCGAGAGGTCAAGTGAGACAAGATGAATCTGCAGAGTAGGTCACAACGTTGGCTCAAAGTTGCCGACACCGCCTTGGCCAAGGCCAAAGCGATGCAGCAGCAGGAGCAGTTTTTCCGAGGCGGGGGGAAGCCATTAGCTCCTCAAGCCCAAGACGTGGTGGTCACCGCGGCCGCCGACCCGATCAAACTGATCGCTGAGGCTGATCCCCCGGTGTCCGGCACAGACCTCGCCACCGCAGTTGGTGACGTCATAATCGCCGCCAATATGTTTTCGCCTGGACCCGATTTTCGCCAAGGTCTCGACGCGGTGGTGGCTGCGCTTGAAGAAGCGGTGCCCAAGCTGGCGCAGCAGACGCAATCGGAGGATCCATCGATCGACGAGATCATTTCGGAGCTGGAAAGGTCGCTTCTGGTATCGCTCGTCGTCACGCTGACATCGCACAACGTTCTCATCCAGAAGGTGGACGATTGGAGCCAGCAACACCGCCGCTTCCTAGAGCATCACCGCCCCGACGATTACGGCCACTACTTTGAGGTGACCACATTTCGGTTCGTTGACCAGCCCGGTACCGGCCGTGTCCACATGCAGCACCTCATTTCTGCCGTTGATTCCGGCGCTCATGTCTACGCCGCGGGTGCCACCGACCGGTTCCAAACCGACCACTATCCCGAGATCCTGTCGGTTGCGTATGCCCAGTGGTTCGCCTACGTCCACGCCATCTGGGAGGAGCAGTTCCGCGACCGCATTGCCGCATTCTTCAATATCGGTAAGAGTGACGGCGAAGAGCTCGAGAAGAACGATGTCAAGAGTGATTTTTTCGGCGACATTCGTTGGATCCGAAACGATTTCGTCCACAACAAGGGGATCGCGGACGAATGCGCACGAGCCAAGATCCTCAACTGGGGCTTCGCCAAAGGCGAGGCGATCGAACTCACTCCCGAGCAGATGTTGTCATTGATCGGGCTGTTCCCGCGCAACGAGCTTCTCGAAAGCCCCACGCGCCAGGCGCGGGCTGTGCGAAAGAATCTACCGGGCAGCGGGGACGCCACGTTGGTCGACAAGCTCGTCAAATTCATCGCCGACAATAAACTCGACAAGGGCACCGTCATCGACCGGATGCTGTTGGACTGGCTCGAGACGGCGACGATCAACGACTAGCCAAATTGATACGGCCAATCAACGAGCCGCGGCGAATCCGAAGCGGACACCGTGGGCGTCCAGCCCGCTGACCTTGGTTCCCGCGGGATCCGGGCGATAATGATGACCACGTAGCGAAGAAGGCTGCACCATGACCGCCTGGATTCTGGATTCTGGCAGCACCATGGACTGTAGGAGGGCGCAATGAGCGCTGAGCGCGGCTGGATCGGTGAGCCGCCTTCGACAATGGAGCAGATGCGCGAGCAGTGGATAGCCCACCACCGTGAGCAGGGTCACGAGCCCGACGCCGCCCCCACAAGGGAAAACCCCGAGCGGTGGGAGTGCAAGTGTGACCCGGACGCCGTCTGGACCGCCGTCTGGCGCATCCTGACGCCCGAGCAGATCCGGATGAAGTTCGCGCATCTGAAGCACCGTCCGCGTTCAACCAATCCCGACCACTTGGTTCCCGGCGTGGCGTCCCCGACGAATGTGCCGCCCCTGCGGATCTCCGACCGGTACGCGTATCCCGCTGCGAGGCCGAGCGCCCCGCGGCCGGGAGGGCTCGACGGGGAATGACTGCCAAACCACCTGCCGCGCTATGCGCCTTACTCGATTACTAATGATTGCAGTAGGCGATGGCTTTGGTCGTGGCGGCATATTGCACCCCGGCAGCCCTGCTGGCGAGCAGCGATGCATTCAGTGGATGCTGGCAGCTTCTCTGCGTTCGGTGATCGGCCGGGCCAATCCGTGCTCGTTGCAGGCGCGCTGCAATCTCTCCAATGTCTCGTCGAGACCTGGTCCCAGACGGCCGCCCGGGGTAAAGGTCGCGGGCAGGTGACGCATACCCTGAATGACCCCGATGGTGTCGTAATGTACGGTGCCCTCCGGTTCGCACCTATAGTCGGGCATGCGGTCAAGCACCGCGGTGACCATTGCTTTGAAGAGCGTACGAGCGACATTGGAGCCAACACAACGGTGCACGCCAATGCCGAAGCTGAAGTGTCGGTTCCCTTTTCGATCAAGGACCACTTCATTGGGGTTCTCGAAGAGCGACGGATCGCGGTTGGCCATAGCCCATGAAATCCACAGCCGCTGCCCCTCTTCGAAACTCGTTCCTTCGACCTCGACATCGTCGGAGAAGGTACGACCGTTACCCGGAGCGGGGGTGAAAAACCGCAGGAACTCTTCTGTAGCGGGGCCGAGGAGCCTCTCGCGTTCCCGGGACAACAGGTCGCGCTCAATTGGGTGTTCGGATAGCCACTCCAACGAGTGCGCGGTGAGTGCAGTCGTGGTATCGAACCCGCCGCCTATTATCAATCCGAGGTTGCCCAGGATCTCCACATCGGGTGCCGGTTCCCCGTCGATGCGCATCGACACCAACGCATTAACTAAGCCGGGGCGCGGCTTTTCGCGGATCTCCAGCATGTTGGTCAGCAAGTCCTGTCCCATCTGGCGGTGCATTTCGGCGACCCGAGCGGCGTCAGCTGAGTGCTCGGGGGTATAGACCGCTGCGTGCGTGGGCTCGCTGTAGATTTCCCATCTCTTCAGGGGGATGCCCATCATCGCGAGTGTCAACACTGCAGGCACGACGTTCGCAAGGTCGTCAACGAAATCAATCCGCCCCGATTCGATCCTCTCATCAAGCGCGGCGCGAACTATCTCGTTGACGAATCGGTCCCAGCGTTTTACCGCGGCCGGTGAGAGGTACGGGTTTAGCGCGTTTCGGTAGGTCCGGTGTTCGGGGTCGTCCATTTCAAGGATGCCGCCGCGGGTAGTACCGATGCGCTGTGCCGTCGGTATCGAGATGCCTTTGTAGCCCGTGCGCTCTCCACGGATGTCGTGGTCGTTGGAGATCGCCGGGCAGCGAGCCAGTTCGAAGACCTCATTGCTACCTGCTGCCACCCAATGACCGCCATAGGTTCCCGACCACGCAACCGGGCAATTAGTGTGCATCTCCCTGGTTATCTGCTCGAACCGTTGACGGTAATCCGCTCTGTGCCGGTCGAAGTCGTATCGGGGTCGATCTTGCGCAGCCGATTCCTCAACAGTCACTGCTGGTGCCTCCCGGGGGCGTCTTGTGGTCGAAGACACCGATGTCTTCTCGCTTAGTCATCAAGCCTGATTGCCTGCTCTGGGCACGATCGCGCTGCTTCACGGACCACTTCCTCTTGGCCGGTGGTACCGCATCACCAGTAGGTGACGCGCTTCCGTCGATGTCGTTGAGCTGGAATGCGTGGGGAGCAATCATGGCGCACAACGTGTGGCCCTGACACCGGCGCGAGTCAACGAAAGCCTTCACGGGGAGTCCTCCCTCATCCGATCACGCGCTGAAGTTCCGGTTGGTTTTACGCTTTGGTGAGTCGCTTCTCCTGATATAGGCGCGCCCATTCCTTGCGCGGCCGGATCGACACGTCGACGTCAGCGCCCTTGGCGCGCAACGCTTTCACGGTCGCCTGCGCGCGCGGTGTGCGCGCAAACGGATCCCAGCCGAAGAACCGGCAGGAGTTCTCCCAGGTGATCTTGTTGATGTCGCTGTCGTCGGCGCCGGCGGCGTTCAGTTCGGCCAGCACCTGCTCGGGCGCGTCCGGCCAAAAACAGTCTGAGTGCGGGTAGTCGCATTCCCAGGCGATGATGTCGATGCCGATTTCATGTCGTAGCTTCAGCGACGTCTTGTCGGTGACGTAGCAGGCGAGCGAGTGCTCACGGAACACATCGCTGGGCAGCTTGTCGCCGAAGTCGCGACGCAGCCACTTCTGGTTGGTGTAGTGGCGATCGCTACGGTCCAGGTAAAACGGGATCCACCCGATGCCGCCCTCGGAGAAGGCGAACTTCAGGTCCGGGTACTTCCGCATCGCCGGACCCCACAACAGGTCCTGCGCGCACATCGCCGAGACCTGAGTAGCCAGGATGATGAGGTTGTCGATCGGCGCGTTGGGCGCCATGCTGATCGCCCCGAAGCCGGTGCCGATGTGCAGACACATCACCACGTTCTGCTCGGACAGCGTCGCGAACACCGGACCCCAGTAGTCGTCGTCGTGGTAGCTCGGCAGACCTTCCAGGTGCGGCAGTTCCGGCATGGTGACCGCGCGGCAGCCCTTGGCGGCGACGCGGCGGATCTCGGCGCACATTCCTTCCGGGGTCCACGTCGGCACGATTGCGATCGGGATGAAGCGGTCCGGGTACGACCCGGCCCACTCGTCGATGTGCCAGTCGTTGTAGGCCGACACCATCACCAGGGTGACGTCCTCGCGCGTCATGTTGAGGTGGCGGGCCGAAAAGCCGGTGAACGTCGGGAAGCACATCGACGCGAGGATGCCGTTGCGGTTCATGTCGCGCACGCGTTCGTGAACGTCGTAGACGCCGGGCCGCATCTCCGCGAAGCCGGCGGGGTCGCGGCCCCACTCCTCGGCCGGCCACGACACCACCGCGTTCAGGCCGCTGACGCCCTGCGGGCGGCCCTGGTACATCCACTGGTCCACGCCCTTGTCGTCGGTGACCACGATCGGTGCCTCGCCCTTGTATTTGGCGGGCACGTGGCGCGCGAACATATCCGGCGGTTCAACGACATGGTCATCGATGCTCACCAGAATCAGATCGTCAGCGTCCATAGAGAGTCCTTTGCGATGCGGCGATTTAGCGCCCGTCGTGGCCACACGATGAGAACGGGGCAGCCCCGGCGTGCTCGTGAACGCTGACGCTACTCTAATTCGTTAGAGTCTAAAATGACAAGCTTCGCCGATGGCGCCCATGCGGCTGGGGCTTTGCCATGGCGGCCTAGCGGACTTACTGTCCCGATTTGTCACGCCCGACGTCATCGTATGCAATTGCGATGCCGTTGACGATGCCACCAAGCAGCCGGTCGAGGTGTTCACCGCTATCGAACGCGCGATCCCCGGCAACCAACCGCATGAACAAGCCGCTGACGAAATTCAAAGTGGCCGAAGCCTGCTCGCGCACAACCGCCGGGTCGAGGTGTCGATCGGGCTGTGAGCGAATGACGATGTCGCGTTGAGTTTCGGCGAACAGCTGCATGTTGTCGTGGAACACCTCGGCAAGCGCGGGATCTCGGTTGGCTTGCAGTATGAGCTCGAAACGGGCCTTCGTGCGACTCAGTCGTGGCTCTTGCGCCGCAAGCACAATCAACGCCGACAAAGGAGAGATATTAGACGGCTTGGACTTAGCGCCTTCGTTTTCAGAAGGGCGGAGGACTGCGGAAAGGTCGCCAAGATCGAGTTCGCACACACGTTGGGCAGTGGCCAGCAACAGTGCGGCCCGCGTGCGGAAATAATAGGACGTGCTACCGGCGGAAAGGCCGGCCCGCTGGTCCACTCTCGGGTGACTTAGGCCTTTGAGGCCATCATCAGCGAGCAGCTGAATTGCCGTATCGCACAGCAGTCTACGACGTTCTCCACCATCAGGCTTTCGTCGGTTCACGATCGCCGAATCCTACCGCTCCTAGTCCCAACGAGAATTGCTTACCTTGGCCCCGCCGATCCCTTGCCCTGTATCTATCACCTGCAGGATGCGAGTCACGCGACGTGGTTCAGCCGCGACGTGCGGTCACTTCTGGTACCGAGCAGGGTCTAGCGTCCCGCCGTGAAGCAAGGATCGTGTCCAGCACGTCGGCCGGCATTTGTTGATTGCGCCATACCCTCTAACCATTTAGAGTGTGCGCGCAGGCCGTCGCGACGAACGACAACGTCCCCGATCGTCGCGCCGGCCCGTCAATAGCCGCACACGAACAGGACCCAGCCATGGGCTTCGATGACCTCACGACCTGCGTTGTCAAATAGCAATAAGGCTTGCATCGGCCAACTCATCCACCAGCGATGAGGAAGTCGACCAGCGGGGTTGTAAGTAGGCACATCCCCGCGCGGACCGGAGTGATGCGGTGATTTGGCGCATCGCCGTCCGCCACGGCGGTTAGGACTGCTACGAGCGACGTGTCGCTGCGCAGGACACAAGGAAATTCGATCAACACGAGGTGAGCGCACATGACATCGTCAATCGACGTCCAGCAGATCAGCGACGAGATGGAGATCGCTGGATTGCTTAACCGCTACGCCCGCGCGGTCGACAGCAAGGACTGGGAGCTCTACCGCTCAGTCTTCACAGACGATGCGGTCATCGACTACTCATCGGCCGGGGCGATTGCTGGCTCATGCGATGAAGTCACCGATTGGCTCAGCAAGGGATTTGCTGCGATTCCTTGGACGATGCATTACATCACCAACGTTGAGGTTGAAATCGACGGCGATAGAGCGCGGGTGCGGGCGATGTTCTATAACCCGATGCACCTGCCGGGCAGGGCAGAGATGAGCTCATGCGGCGGCTACTACCACCATCAACTCGTGCGCACGAAAGACGGCTGGCGCAGCTCGAAGTTGCGCGAAGAGAACGTGTGGTTCGCCAACGCACCCAAGAACTGACTTCGAGAGGAACAGGAGTGGAGATATGGGCCGGCACGGCGTTCATGAATCCCGCCGCAGCAATCCTGGCGAAGTTGTCTTAGTGGTCGAGGCGGGGACATTTCCGAACACTTAGCAAAGGATCGAGAAGGATATTGATGGCAGAGATTTCAGCTCAACCGCACGGCCCAAGACCGCCTGAGGGGGACTGGCTTGGAACCCCGTTCTTGAACTTCACTCGGGAGGGACCGCTCGGCGTCTGTACCCTCGATCGGCCAGAGGCCCGCAATGCGATGACTCCAGCGATGTACTTTGGCATCAAGTATGCGGTCAGTCACGTCGGCTCCGATCCAGATTTAGCAGGCTTGCTCATCACCGGCACGGGCGACGTCTTCGCGCCTGGGGGTGATATGGGCGGGGGCGGTGTCGACAACTGGCTAACGTTCGGTTCGGCGCTGGGAATGGACGCCCTGCCATTCGACACATTGCGCCAATCCGTGAAGCCGGTGGTCGCCGCGGTCAATGGGCTGTGCCAGGGCGGTGGGCTGCAGATCGCGTTGTGTGCCGACATGGCCGTGGTCAGCGACCGCGCGACTTTTCGGGTCCCGGAGCTCTACCGCGGCATCGCCGACACCTATTACAGCCAAACGCTGGCCCGGCTGGTGGGTCCTGTGCGCACCCGCGATCTGATGTTCACCGGTCGGACCCTATCCGCGCAGGAGGCGTTGGAGTGGGGGATGGTGGCGCGCGTCGTTGCGCACAACGAATTGGCCGGCGCCGCTCGGGAGGTACTCGCCCAGTGTTGTCGCACGGCGCCGGGTGCGCGCTCCGTGATCAAGTCCAGTCTGGACAATTATCTCGGCCTCTATGACCGGATTGGGATGCAGTCCAGCCTCGGGGCGCCCGAGTCGATCGAGGGCTTTTTGGCTTTCAAGCAACGCCGATCCCCTAGTTGGGTGCATCCGGGTTTGAGGGTCGAGGGTCGGCTATGAACTCATTATCGAATGTGTCTGCCTCCGTAGGTCGGACAGCCGCAACGTACGCACACACTGTGGATGAGTTGTTCGGGTTGACCGGGAAGGTCGCTGTGGTCACGGGCGCGGCCGGCGGCATCGGTCTGGGCATCGCACGGGTGCTCGCGAACGCGGGGGCCACGGTAGCGCTCGCCGATAAAGACCATGCAGAGGCCATGCGCCAGGCTGCGGACATCGCTGCAGCCGGACATGATGCGGTCGCGGTCGCGGTAGATCTCGCAGATGAAAACTCCGTCGTGGCGGCATGCGCGCAGATCGTCGGGACCGTTGGCGTGCCCTGGCTGTTGGTCAATAACGCAGCGCTGCAGGATCGTGAATTGTTGCTCGAAGCGACCACTTCGGAGTGGGACAAGATCCATACGGTCAATGCTCGCGGCGCGTTCCTGATGACGCGAGAGTCGGCGCGTGCCATGGTTGCATCGGGGCGTGGCGGCAGGATAGTCAATATCGCATCCAACGCTCTGCGGGGTGGACTGATCAAAGGCCTCGTTTCGTATGCGTCATCCAAGGGAGCTCTTGCAGCGCTGAGCTTAGCGACGGCGTTTGAACTCGCTGAGCACTCGATCACGGTCAATACAATCCTGCCTGGGGCGGTCATCACGCCCGGTGCTATCAACGCCAAAGGATCAATCAGTGATGGCCCGGCCACGCGTCAGACGCCTTTCGGATACCAGGAGCCGCACGAGATCGGTGCTGCGGTCTTGTTTTTCGCCTCTCCCGCGGCGCGACCCATCACGAATCAAGTGCTGGCGATCGATGGCGGATTTTCGGTCAGCTAACTGCAACGAGGAGGATTGATGGTCGCTGTTGCCAACGTTTGAGGGGCGACGCCTTTCGCTGACGAGGTCAAACACTATGCGAAACGCTGTTTACGAGAAGGGAATTCAGAATGCAGGTCGCTGGTAGTTCTGCGGTCGTCGTGGGCGGTGCCGGGGGCTTGGGGGAGGCCACCGTACGCCGGCTGCACGGCGCAGGGGCAAAAGTCGTTATCGCTGACCTTGCCGATGACAAGGGCAAGGCGCTGGAAACCGAATTAGGGGTGAGGTATGTCCGCACCGATGCAACCAGCGAGGAGTCCGTCTTGGCGGCGATCGCCGAAGCCAATTCACTGGCCCCACTGCGCTTCTCGATCGACGCTCACGGCGGCCCGGCCAGCGGCGGCCGATTGATCGGCAAGGACGGGGAACCCCTTGATCTGACTGGGTTCAAAACAACCATCGAGTTTTATCTGACAGCTGTCTTCAACGTAATGCGCCTATCCGCAGCGGCTATCGCTCAGCAAGAACCTGTCGACGGCACCCGTGGTGTCATCGTTAATACCGCCTCGATTGCGGCTTACGAGGGCCAGATCGGCCAGCTACCGTACGCCGCTGCCAAGGGCGGTGTGGTGAGCATGACGCTGGTCGCCGCCCGAGATCTGGCACCAATAGGTGTCCGAGTTGTCACCATCGCTCCCGGTACATTTCTGACCCCTGCCTACGGCAAGGCAGGCGATGAGCTGGAGGCGTATTGGGGTCCGCAAGTGCCACACCCGAAGCGGATGGGCCGGGCGTCCGAATATGCCACATTAGTCGCCTCGATCTTGGAGAACGACTACCTTAACGGGGAGGTTATCCGGCTTGACGGGGGCTTGCGGTTTCCCCCGAGGTAATTCGGTTGTGCTTGAACGGCTTTGGAGTCTTGGCCGAGCATATGACCGCCAGGATCGGTCTCGCGCAGCCCTTAAAATTGCTGGGTCGAGTCCTTCCCTGGCTCGATGCTGGAAATGATCATTTCCAGCCACGCACGGTAGAGGTCCTCGCCGTCGAGTTGGCTGGCCAAGCTGATGCCTTCGTTCGTCGCCAGCAATACCTGGGCCATCGTTGTTGCCGGTATGCGTAGTGCCCCGCCCAGGCGCGCCACGCCTTCAGTGATGTACTCACTGAGCCAGTGGACCGTCTCGCGTCGTTGCGCGGTTAGGCGTTTGCGGGCTTCTGGGCTTCGGAGCAGGAAAAGGGTGAATTCGTGCCCCAACGCTGCATGATCGGCCCCCGTCTTGCTCATCAAGTCGCGCCAGCGATTGGCCAACTCGTCGATGTTGATCTCGTCAAGTCGGTGCGATGACGACAGGACGTCGGCGAACCCGTCCAGGAATCGTTGCCGCTGTCGTTCGATCACAGCCAGAAATAATTCCTCCTTGCTGCCGAAATGCGCGTAGATGGCGCCTCGCGTGTAGCCGGCCGCGTCGGCGATGTCCTCGAGGGCGGCGCCGCTGAAGCCCCTGCGCGCGAACAGTTCCTCGGCTGCGTCCAGCAGCAGCTTGCGGGTGTGCTCGAGGCGTCTCTCCCTGGTCCAGCGTTGCGCCATCGCGCCATCATCCCAGATACCCACCCTACGAAAGTGCAACCAGGCCAATCGGGATATACATCTTCGTATTGCACATACATTCATGTATATTACGATTCGCATCAAACTCGGAAGGGCGGTGGTCAGGTTGAACAGCGTGCTCGAGACCCCTTCCGCTGCGTGTGCCAGCCCAGCGCCGACGCGGTATCGCTGCGAGGTCATCGCTCGAACCGCGCTAGAAGTGGTGAGTGGTATCGGCGGCCGGCTTGTCGACCTGGTGATGGCAGGGTGGCAGGTCACCGCCGTGTTGACCGATTGCTCGGACACTCGACCGCTGCGGGTCCTCGGTGCCAGGACCGTAGACCTGGACTCGCTTTTGGCAGGTCTTGGGCGCGAGGGGCTTCCACAGGTGCTGACCGTCGCAAACGACCTATACCGCGGCAATGACCGCGTGCAGCGCGAAGTCCACAGCGCGCTGGATCAGAGGATCGAGGTTGCCGTCTGGAGTAGTGGGGCCGGCGCCGAGATCGATGCCGAGCTCGTCCGTGTGTTGTCGGCGACACGCCACCGCCTCAGCGTGGCCGCCCGTGCATTCAAGGCCCGAGCGCTCATTGCTGCAAATCGGCCCCCTCTGTTTGACCCGACCGAGTCCTATTGGGCCACGTCTTGGGCCACGTCCTCATCGGAGACATATATACATGCTTGTATATGACATACACATGTGAATAAAGTGGCTCATGCCACAAATTCAAATGGAGGCATTACGAAGAGGAGTGGAGACATGTCAACGGATTTCGTCGAAACCGCGCGACCGGGCGAGTGGGTGGACGCGGTCGATCCGCTGCCCGACGACCATGACCTCTTTCCAATGCGCGTTCCCACTGACCGCTACACGTCGGTCGAGTTTCAGCAGCGTGAGCGCGATGCAGTCTGGATGCGGATGTGGCAGATCGTGGGTCGTGTCGACGAGTTGCCCAAGGTCGGAGACTGGAAGGTGTACCAGATCTTCGATCAGTCCTTCATCATCGTGCGGGGCAAGGACGAACAGTTACGCGGCTTCGTTAACGCCTGCAGGCATCGCGGCAACGTCTTGTGCCAGGGCGCCGGGAATGCCAAACGGGGATTCCTCTGCCAATACCACCTGTGGTCTTACGACCTCGAAGGAAAGATGCGGGGAGGGTTACGGGAGCGAGAGAACGTCATCACCCGCGAGGACAAGGGCGAGAACGGGTTGCTGCAGGTGCCCGTCAACAGCTTCGGTGGCTTCATCTTCTTGAACCCCGATCCCGACGCGGCGCCACTCGCGGAGTTTCTTGGTCCCGAAGTGGCCGAGCTGTTGGCGCCCTACCGCCTCGACCAGTTCACCACCGTCATGGATGTCCGCGAAGCCATCGACTGCAATTGGAAGGTCGTCATGGACGCCTTCAACGAGGGCTACCACATCAACGGCATCCACCCGCAACTGTTGCGCGTCATCCAACTTGATCCGAGCAAGAGTCGTTATCAGTTCTTCAAGGCGCACTGCGTCGCGGTTGCGCCGTTTGAGGTCCGAGGTGCTAGCGCGCAGGCGCAGGTCGACGGCATCATGGATCTACCCGAGACCTTCCCGTCGACTGCGGCGGTTTTGCCGCGCTTCGAGGAACTCCTCACCCGCTATCGCGCCGCGGATGGATCGGTGGTCTTCCCCGACGGTGTGAACGCCCGCAAGTTGCTGCAGCAAGCCACCCGCGACACGCTCACCGGCATGGGCCTGGACGTCAGCGGGTTGACTGATGCGCAGATGAGTGACAACCAGGGCTGGGTGTTGTTCCCGAACTTCTTCATGACGGTTCGTGCCGGCGAGTGCCACGTGATCATGGCCATACCTCACCCAGACGGTGATCCCAACCGGTGCATCTGGCACGTCAGCAGCTATATGTACCTTCCAGCCGAACATCGAGATGCGTTACGCACCAACCTGATCGACGTGGAAGAGCCCGGTAGCTACAAATATTTCGAGGCGCTGCAACAGGATTACGTCCAGATGCCGCGCCAGCAGCTCGGTCTGCGCAACGGCAGGCTCGATCATATGTCCTTGGTGAGAGAGGAAGTCGTCATCGCCTACTATCACTCGGTCCTGGACCGCTACCTGGCGGGCGGGGTGAAATGACGCTCACAGTCGAACAACGTATCGCTTTGCATCATGGTATGGCCCGGGCTTACCGCAATGCCTATCTGCGCCAGGGCATTTCGGATGGTGACGCATTCGTGGACGCCTGGAAGCTCGCCTCAAACGCAATTTATGCCTCCCCCTATTTCACGGGTGACCAGAGTTTCTTGTTGAGCGAGTTCTCCGAAGAGTCGGCGCGGGCGTCCACCATGGAGGCCAGGGCATATTCGCTGACGTTTCCCGACTGGAAGCCGAGCGATTTCAAATACTGGCCGGCCGACAACGGGTTCGTCATGAAGACCCGCTGGGAGGGGCACACCAAAGACGGCACCAAAATGGGCTTCTACTCCTACAGCTTCGTCGAGACGAACGATCATGGAGAAGTCACGCGCTGGGAAACCCACGTCAACGATGAGTACGGCGCCTTCCTTGACGTCGCGATCGGCGTGCACGGTCCCTTTCATGGCACGTCCGAGTACATCGAGGCACTTGAGCGGTGCTTGGCCGCAGCTGACGTATCCGTCTGAGGGAGGGGCGATCACATTGCTACGAGACATCCGCGACATCATCGACGATCACGTCGGCCGTTCCCGAACGGTGTTGGAGTACGGGCTGGTCATCAAACGCCTTGTCGACAGGGCGAAGAAGCCAGGATTCTCGGTCGATAGTTGGGCACCGCTGGCCGGACTGGTGGCGACCGACGAGTTCGAGCGAGTCGGCGCCTTCAAGGAGGTGATGGACTGGCCCGCCTACGTCGATTTCCTGACAAATTGGGCAACCTCGTCGGAGTGGGAATGCTCGCTGCGGCGGGTCACCGATACAGCCGCAGCGGTGTTTCTCGAGCTCGAAGAGCGCAGTCGCATTGGAGAATTCGCTAACGTGGTCAATTCGCTTTCGGTTTACGAGTTCACCGAAGCGGGCAAGATACGACACATCGACCTGTATCTACAGATGGAACTCCCGCCCGCAGAGATGCTGACAAGCTTTGAAGGAGTAGAGATCTCGGAATGAGCGATACGGATTCCGTCGACTTTTTCACCGACAGAGAGCTTTTGGCCAACCCATACGACTACCTTGCGGCACTGAGGGACGAATGCCCACTACGGCGGGAGAACTACCACGACGTGGTGATGATTACCGGCTACGACGAGGGCGTGGCGATCTACAACGACACCGAGCGGTTCTCGTCGTGCATCTCGGTGACAGGGCCCTTCCCTGGCTTCCCAGTGCCGTTCGAAGGTGATGACATCTCCGGGTTGATCGCCGCGCACCGCGACGAAATCCCCTTTTTCGACCAACTGCCGACGTTCGATCCGCCGGTGCATACCGCGCACCGGGCGCTGCTTTCCCGCATGATCACACCCAAACGTCTGAAGGAGAACGAGGAATTCATCTGGCGACTTGCCGACCGTCAATACGACACTGCGCTGAGCGATGGCCGATGCGAATTTATCGGAGAGTTCGCCAACCCGTTCGCGATGCTGGTTATAGCCGACCTGCTGGGTGTTCCCGAGGCCGACCACGCCGAATTTCGCGAAGCACTATTGACCGAGGTCGGGACGATCGGCAGCAGCGAGGGCGAGACGATGCAGCACTCGCCGCTGGAGTATCTGTACGGCAAGTTCTCTGAATACATCTCTGATCGGCGCGCCAACCCGCGTGACGACGTGCTGACTGGCGTCGCCTCGGCCGCGTTCCCGGACGGCAGCACCCCGGAGGTGATGGACGCAGTACGCGTCGCGTCCAACTTGTTCGCTGCAGGGCAGGAGACCACCGTTCGGCTGCTTTCCACGGCGGTAATGATGATCGCCGAGGACGTCGATTTGCAGGCGAAGTTGCGCGCCAACTCCGACTTGATTCCTCGATTGGTGGAGGAGGCGCTTCGCTACGAGAGTCCGGTGCGTGGTGATTTCCGCCTTGCCAAGGTTCCCGTCACAGTCGGTGGGGTGAATCTTCCAGCGGGCACCACGGTGATGTTGGTTAATGCCGCGATCAACCGCGACCCGCGAAAGTTCACCAACCCGGAGGTGTTCGATATTGACCGCGGTAACGCGCGCCAGCACGTCGCATTCGGGCGCGGGCCACACAGCTGCCCGGGGGCCCCGCTCGCCCGAGCTGAGGCCAAGATCAGTCTGCAGCGCTTGCTCGAACGGACCTCCAACATCTGGGTCGATGAGGACAAGCATGGTCCGCATGGCAATCACAGGTACAGCTACCTGCCGACATTCATCCTGCGCGGGCTTACTCGACTCCACATCTGCTTCGAATAGGGTCCGCGACGATGCTCTCCGAAGGATCCAATGTGCTCCCCACACTGCCAGGCGGTATCGACACCGTGATGTTGTTGGCGCCCAACTGCGCGGGTATTTCGGCGACAGTGAGGACACGTTTGCCTCGACGCCAGTTCGTCGCATCAGCTGACCAGAAGACATGGCAGCCGCCTGCGCTGTCCTCGTCTCTCAGGAAGCTGGCTATGTCGCCGGCCAAATTTTGGGCGCTAACGGCCGGCGAACAGGTCAGCGGCCGTCCGACACAAGCCGAAGGGACATTCTGTGCAGCGCGTTGAAGGCAAAGTCGCATTTGTCACGGGTGCCGCGCGTGGGCAGGGGCGATGCAACGCGGTTCGGTTGGCCGAAGAAGGCGCCGACATCATCGCCGTCGACATCTGCCGTGACATCGACACGATCGGCTACCCTCTGGCACGGCCAGAAGATCTCGCGGAGACCGCTCGGCTGGTGGACAAGTCAGGCCGAGGGATAGTGGCTGTGCAGGCTGATGTGCGAGAAGCTGCTCAGCTGGAACGAGCCGTACAAAGTGGCATCGCGGAGTTCGGCAAGCTGGACATCGTCGTCGCGCAAGCGGGAGTCGCTGGCATGCGGGGTCAGCCGCCGCTGCAGGCCTGGTCTGACGTGATCAACACCAACTTGGTTGGGGCTGTCAATGCCATACAGGTTGCTCTCCCGCACCTTGGTGAGGGCGCCTCGATTATCGCCACCGGCTCAACCGCCGCGCTGATGAATGTCGCCACAAAAGAGAATCCAGGAGAAGATCCGGGTGGCACGGCATACGTGACCTCCAAACGCCTATTGTCGCAGTACGTTTGGGACTTGGCGACTCAGTTGGCGGTGCGGGGGATTCGTGCCAACGTCATCCATCCGACGAACACCAATACCGACATGCTGCAGTCCGAGCCGATGTACAGGTCGTTCTGTCCGAGCCTCACGCATCCAACCCGGGCGGACGCCGAACGTGCTTTTGGAGTACAGCAAGCCATGCCAATCCCTTACGTCGAGCCCGAAGACATCAGCAACGCCGTGCTGTGGCTGGCGTCGGACGAAGCCCGATTCGTGACCGGCCTGCAGCTTCGAGTCGACGCCGGAGGCTACCTAAAGTGGTACGACTACCACATCTGAGCGATCCCTAGTGGCCGGACCCCATGAGTTGGTTCACGGCGGACGAGAGTCGTTCGTTGGTGAATACAGGTGGCAGCGTCACTGGCTGGTGGCAGGTAGCTCAGGAATGAACGCCGGCGGTGGTGGCACTTGACCGGACGCCGACTAAAACCGCAGCAGAGGCGCGAACACCTGCTCGACACGGGCGCCACATTGTTCGCCGAAAACGGTGTGGTGTTTCCGGACTGGAAGCCTGTCGATTTGACGGTCTGGCCTGCCGAAAATGGCCTTTTCCAGCATTACCGCCGGGAAGGCGCCAACGTCCACACCGGCAAGAAGGTTAGCTTCTACTCGATCAGCTTCGTTGAGACCAACGACGACGCTCAGATCACCCACTGGTCCACCTATGTCGACGATGACGTACACGGCCCGTTCCTAAAGACCGCGATCGGTGCGTGCGGGCCGTGCCACGCGGACGAATACATGCGGGTGCTTGCACGCCACTTCGAGAAGCACAGCATCACTTTGTGATTCGGACTTTCATCAGACTCGTGAAGGAGCCACCATGACGATCGATGCGACGAGGGCCGTTTGTTACGGGCCATGGGAAGGCGAACTCGCTGAGATCGCAAGACCTATCGGGGTGATCTGACGTGAGCAGGCTCCAGCCGCTCGCCGCAGATCAATGGGATGACAATGTCGTGCGGGCGCTGTCGGTCATGATGCCCGCCGAACGTGCCCGCCCCGACGCGGTCGGCAACATGCTCGCCACGTTCGCTCATCACCCGAGCCTGACGGAGGCCTACCTGACCTTCAACATGTACGTGCTCGCGAAGACGACCTTATCCGCACAGATCACTGAAACGATCGTTCTGCGCACCGCATCCCAACGGGGGTCGCGATACCTGTGGAACCATCACGTGCCGCTGGCCGAGCGGGCCGGATTGCGGGAGTCGGTTCGCATCCAGATACAACACGGGTCTGTCGGCGATCCGCTCACGGCAGCCGTTGTCAATGCCGTCGACGACCTCCTTAATGGGAGCAAGATCTCCGACACCCACTGGGATACGTTAAGCAAGCACCTTACCGAGCGGCAGTTGATGGACCTCGTCTTCACCACCGGGTGCTACACGCTGTTGGCGATGGCGATCGAGTCGTTCGAAATCGAGGACGAGCGTGACTAGCTGTACGAGGCCACGACATTAGCAACCTGGCGTGCTGATGACAGGGGCCTGACCGCTAACCCGCCGAAAGCGCCGAAAGCTCTCGACCGATCAATGCCAGGAAACGTCTACTGTGCTGCTGGTCCGAATCGCTCCGACGGCAAAGGCGGGGTCGGTAAATCGCCCGACAGCGCACCGCGGCGCTAGGCATCGCTTCTGGGAGCAGGAGTGGGAGAAGAGTGGGCCTCGACGTCTTGACGCCGTCAAGACTCGAAAACGAATCTGCAGGTAACAAGGGGTACCGAACGGAACCGAAATGGAACGAACCGGCAGTTCAGACGGCATATTGCCTGGTAGAGCGTCGGGTTCGATTCCCGGCAGCTCCACACAGAAAGGGCCGCCACTCGGCGGCCCTTTCGTTTTCATCAATACATCGTCGACATTCGTCGGGTCGCCCTGCGTATCGTTAAGGCAATCCATCCACGGTCCCAACCGATTACCGAAGGGGATCGCCGTGAAACAGCCCGAACTGACGCAACTCATCGGTCTGCAGGACGGCGACGGCGACCGAGTGTTCATCTCACGCTTAGACCGGCCCGACGGCTCCCGCGGCTACCTGCTCGCCATTAGGTCGGGAGAAGTGCACGGCAGTGTGTCTCTCACCGCCGACGATCTGGACCGGCTGAGCACTGTCGTCCGGCACGAAGTGGGCGAGCGGGATGGTGATCTAATGGCCGAATTCAGGTTCTTCGCCCGGGTGATCTGGCTCCTGATCTTTTGCGCACTGCTGTCGCTCCTCTTGTTTGCAATCACCGGGCCATTGTTTGCATATCCCTGGTCGAACTGAGACAGGGGACGATCCGCAACTTCCACAATTGCGGGCGACACCACGAGGTGGTCGAGAAGGCGTTCTACGCCTCTCTTGAACCACCCGTCGGCAAGACCACCGGCGGCCATCTGCCAGTGTGGTGAGCATGACTGCAAAGAAGCCCGAGATCGACTTTCCCGGCGGGGAGCCGCCCACCGACCTGGTCATCACCGACGTCGTAGAGGGCGACGGCGCGGAAGCCACCTCCGGCGACACGGTGGTCGTGCACTACGTCGGCGTGGCCCACTCCTCCGGCGAGGAGTTCGACGCTTCCTACAACCGCGGTGACCCGTTGATGTTCCAACTCGGCGTAGGCCAGGTCATCCAGGGCTGGGACCAAGGCGTGCAGGGCATGAAGGTTGGCGGCCGCCGACAGCTGCTTATCCCCGCCCACCTCGCCTACGGCGACCGTGGCGCCGGTGGCGTCATCAAGCCCGGCGAGTCGCTGATCTTCGTGGTGGACCTGCTCGAGGTCAGGTAGCTCGACCAGGGCTAGATGGCAGTTTCCGAATTCGCAAAGCCGTCCGGATCAGCTCTGGTTAGTGCAAGTGCAAGGAGCGCCCATGCGCGGCAGACGATTGCTTCAACTAATCCCCATCGCCGGTGTCGCGGGCTTGGCGGCATGTAGCCACACGACGACCACGTCCGCGGAGCCGCCGTCGATCGCCAGCGAGCCGTTTGGTCAGGTGGATGGGACACCGGTGACCCGCTACACGCTTACCAACGGGCACGGCATGCGTGTGCGAATCCTGACCTACGGCGGCATCATTCAGTCGATCGAGGTCCCCGATCGCACCGGACATGTCGACAACGTGGTGCTGGGCTTCCCGACCCTGGACGGCTACCTGAACAACACCGGATCCGCCAAGACCTATTTCGGTGCGATCGTCGGTCGCTATGGCAACCGGATCGCCAAAGGGGCATTCTCGTTGAACGGCAACGAGTTTCACTTGCCAATCAACAACAACGGCAACAGCCTGCATGGCGGTACTGCGGGCCTCGATACCAAGGTATGGCGAGCCAGCCAGCAGAACGACGGCGACGGCGCAGGCCTGAAACTTCAATATGTCAGTCCCGCAGGCGAAATGGGCTATCCCGGGACCCTAACGATCGCCGTCACCTACACCCTGAACCAGAAGAACGAACTGCGCATCGACTACCACGCGACCACCGATGCGCCGACCGTGGTCAACCTGACCAATCACAGCTATTTCAACCTGGCAGGTGAGGACACGCTCGACGTCTACGGCCAGAAGCTCACCATCCATGCCGACAACTACACGCCAACCGACCCCACTCAGATCCCGACCGGGCAGATCGCCCCGGTCAAGGGCACCCCGTTCGATTTCACCTCATCGACCGCGATCGGGGCACATATCAACGCGAACGACCCGCAGCTGTTGCTGGCCCACGGTTACGACCACAACTGGGTGATCAACCGCGGCGACAACACGGGGCTGGTGGAGGCGGCCAGGGCCGAGGATCCGCAGACAGGTCGTAGCTTGACTGTCTCCACGACCGAGCCCGGGGTGCAGTTCTACACGTCCAACTTCATCGACGGGGCGTTCACGGGCACCAGCGGGCATATCTACCGGCAGGGCGCCGGATTCACGATGGAAACCCAGCACTACCCGGATTCGCCGAATCACCCGAACTTCCCGACCACCACGCTCAACCCCGGCCAGACCTACGATTCGACAACGGTTTTTGCCTTCGGCAGGTGAGCGGCTTTAATCGTCATACGACGCGATGTCGTTGTGCACGCCCGGGACCGCATCACGAGGAGCTCTCATGACCTACAGCCGCCTTGCTGGGGTGCTCAGCGCGGTGGTGGCGGTGGCGGCGGCGGCCATCATTCCCATGCAGGCGCACGCCGATCCGCCGACGAAGTGTCTGACCAACACTCCCAAGGGCAAGCAGGTCTACGTGCCTTGCGATCTGCTCAACGCCGGCGCCAATTTCCCGCCGGGGCAGCGTTGTCCTCCGCCGATCGAGCAGTACCCGAAGGATGTGGCGGACTGGTGTGGCGAAGGCCCCGGCCTCGCGAGCCCCACGCCCACGACTCCCACGAGCCCAACGACTCCCACGAGCCCTACGACGCCGACGAGCCCTACTACTCCGACGAGTCGCACGACCCCAACGACTTCAGCGACGACGACCCGTCCCACGACCCCTACGACCACCACGAGTTCTACAACCCCAACGAGCTCCACGACTCCGGCGGCTCCGGGCGAGTAGTCCAGGGAGCTTGCGGTACACGGCGCGCTGGTGGGTCTTCACCGTATTGAGCGAGACGTACAGCCGCCCACCGATCTCACGTCGCGATAACCGGGTGGGCAGCAGGCGAAGAACTTCGAGCTCCTTAGGGGTCAGCTCCTCACCGACCGCGCACTATTGATTGCGCGAGTCACCGCGACACCCCCGCTCCGCTCGGCCAGACTGCGCGCGGTGTCGCCGCCAGCGGCCAGATGGCGCGCCGCCTCAGCTGAGGCCTTGGCTCTCGAACCAGTTCGCGGCCCGTCGGTGCAGATCGGCGACGAGATCGGGCTCGCTGCGACGGAGCTCGGTGCGCAACAACTCTGCGAACAGCTGGTGATAGCGATACCAGTGACGCGACATGTCCAGTGGCACCACGAACAGGTTTTCGCGCTCGATCTCCTCTAAAACCGATGCCGAGCAAGATGTTTCGAGCACTGCATCGCACAGCGGACCGCTGAGTCGTCCCAAGACCGAGGTACGGAGCAAAAAGTGGCGGCTGACCGTCGAGCCGCATTGGGCGCCGCGCTGTTGTTAACCAATCCGCCCGCCGGGTTCGAACCTGTGCCCTGCGACGTCGCGGCGTTGTGCCGCGACCGGCCCGGTGTGCAACCGGCCCTGGCCAGCAGCGCATCGGCCGCGAGATGAACGCCGCTGCCGCGGCGCGTCGGTCTGGCGGCCACCGTGGGAATCAGCTCGACCGCTATGGCGTTGGCCCTGCGGTGACGCGCGCGACAATTTGCCTTAATGTCAGCCTATCGAGCATTCCTGATCGGGAGGCACGGTGAGACTTCTCAAGCGGGCATGGGTCCCACTGGTAGTGGTCGTGGCGCTGATCATCGGCGGCGTTGCAGTGATGCGACTCAACGGCGTCTTCCCCGGACCCGGCCTGGCCAAGCCTGATCCCCGCGATGCGACCCCGCCGTACGCTTCCAAGACCGCCACCTACGAAATTCTGGGGCCGCCAGGGACAACCGGCGTCGTCAACTGGATGGACGCGGAGTCCCTGCCGCAGAAGGCCAATTTCACCACGTTGCCGTGGTCGACGACGATCGTCGCCGCGATGCCCGGCATCTTCGCCTACGTTGTCGCCCAGGGTGACAGTCCGTCCCTCGGGTGCCGGATCACCGTCGACGGCAAACTGGTCGATCAACAACAGGTCGACACCCGCGACGCACAGGTCTCCTGCTTGGACAAGTCCGCGTGACGGACGACACGAGCGACACGAGCGACACGGACGAAATCCCAGTCGCGCGGCGCACCGAAGTCGAGCACAAACCGCGTCTAGCCCACACCATCCGTGTCTTAGCGCTGCCAATCGTCGTGTTCTGGGTGCTGCTCGCGGTCGGCGTAAACGTCTTCGTCCCTCCGTTGGAGAAGGTTGCCGACGAGGTCTCGGTGCCGCTTTCGCCGTCCGACGCGCCTTCGGTGACCGGGATGAAGCACATCGGGGAGAAATTCAAGGAGTACGACTCCGACAACCTCGTGTTAGTGACCCTGGTCGGTGACAAACCTCTCGGCCAGGACGCTCACCAGTACTACGACGAGCTAGTCAAGAAGCTGCAGCAGGACCACAAACACGTCGAGCACGCGCTGAATTTCTGGGGGCAGCGATTCACGTCATCGGGTGTCGAGAGCTACGACCACAAGTCCGCCTACGTCCAGGTCAACCTGCGCGGTGACCAGGGCGGTGCCATTGGCGACGAGTCGGTTAACGCGGTCCGCAAAATCGTCGCGGACACGAAGCCGCCGGCGGGGGTGAAGGCCTACGTCGCCGGTCAGGGAGCCCTGACCGCCGACGTGATCGTTGTCGGTGACAAGAGCCTGGCCAAGATGACCATCATCACCATCGTCATCATCGCGATCATGCTGATGTTCGTCTATCGATCCATCGGCACGGTACTGCTGACGATGGTCATCCTGTTCGTCGGACTCGCCGCCGGCCGAGGCGTGGTAGCACTGCTGGCCGATACCGGCATCATGGGGTTGTCGACTTTCGCCGTCAACTTGCTGACCGCACTGGCGATCGCGGCGGGTACCGACTACGCGATATTCATGGTCGGCCGCTACCAGGAGGGCCGCGAACGGGGGCTGGAGCGCGAAGCCGCCTACTACGACACCTTCGCCGGGGTCACCAAGGTGGTGCTGGGCTCGGGTTTGACGATCGTCGGGGCGCTGGCCTGTCTGAAGTTCACTCGGCTGCCCTACTTCAGTTCGCTGGCGTTCCCGTGCGCGGTGGGTCTGCTGGTGGTGGTGGCCGCCGGGGTGACCCTGACGCCGGCGCTCATCGCGTTCGCAAGCGGCTTCGGGCTTTTCGACCCGAAGCGCGAGTTCAACTACACCCGGTGGCGCCGCCTGGCGACGGCCATCGTGCGGTGGCCCGCGCCCATCCTTGCCACCTCCGTCATCCTGGCGATCGTCGGCGCCCTGGGCTTGATGGGCTTCACCCCGCGCTACAACGACCTGTACTACTTGCCGCAGAGCGCATCCTCAGTGCAGGCGTACAACGCGGCCGATCAACACTTCACCCAGGCCCGGTTGAACCCGGACCTGATGATGATCGAATCGGACCACGATCTGCGCAATCCCCGAGACCTGCTGGTCCTGGACAAGATCGCCGGCGCCATCTTCCGGGTGCCCGGCATCGAACGCGTGCAGAGCATCACCAGACCGCTCGGCCCGCCCATTCAAGACGGATCGATTCCGTTCCAACTCAGTGTGCAAACCGCGCCCATCCGCGACAACCTCAATTACCTGAGGGCCCGGGTCGGCGACATCAAGAAGATCACCGGTTTCCTCGATACTCAGATCGCCCTGTTGGAGCGCCAATACACGGTGACGCAGAAGCTCGCGGACGCCGCGGACGACAGCTCGAAAACCACGGGGGAGACGGCGGCCATCACGGACGAAATCCGGGACCATATCGCGGATTTCGACGACTTCTGGAGACCGATTCGCAGCTACTTCTACTGGGAGAAGCACTGCTACGACATCCCGATCTGCTGGTCGCTACGGTCGCTCTTCGACGCGCTGGACGGGTTCGACAAGCTGGCCGAAAAGTTCCATGCCCTTACCGGCGATCTCACCAACACGGCTGCGGCCACGCGCGAATTGCTGGCGATCATTCCCGAGAACATCGCTGTCTCGAAGTCGATCCGCGACACGACGCTGACCATTTACAGCTCGTTTGACAGTCTGATCGATCAGTTCGACCGGCTGACTGACACGAACGCCGTAATGGGCAAGTCGTTCAACGACTCTCAGGTGGAGAGCCTGTTCTACTTGCCGCCCGAGGTCTTTCAGAACCCGGATTTCCAGCTGGGGTTGAGCTTGATGATGTCGCCGGACGGCAAAGCCGCTCGCTTCATCATCACCCACACTGTGGATCCGGCGACGACGAAGGGGATTGCGTCGGTCGATCAGGAGCGACAAGCGGCCAAGGAGGCGATCAAACTCACCTCGCTGGAGAACGCCGACATCTACCTCGGCGGTACGGCCGCGACGTTTTACGACATCGCCAACGGCGCCAAGTACGACTTGATGATCGCCGCAGTGGCCTCGATCGTGCTCATCTTCATCATCATGGTGCTGGTCACCCGCGCTTTGGTGGCTGCGGGCGTCATCGTCGGCACGATCGTGCTGTCGTTAGGGGCCGCCTTCGGGTTCTCGACGCTGATTTGGCAGCACCTCGGTAACTTCCAGTTGCACTGGGTGGCAACCGAATTCGCGCTAATCGTGCTCTTGGCGGTGGGGTCCGATTACAACTTGATGCTGGTGTCCCGGATCGAGGAGGAGATCGGAGCCGGCCTGAAAACGGGGCTCATCCGTGGCATGGGTGTGACCGGCCCGGTGGTGACCGCCGCCGGTGTGGTGTTCGCCGTCACCATGGGCACGATGATCACCAGCGATCTCCGGGCCATCGGCCAGTTCGGCACGACGATCGGCATCGGTCTGTTGTTCGACACCTTCGTCGTCCGATCGCTCATCACGCCGTCGATCATGACGGTGATGGGACGCTGGTTCTGGTGGCCGAAGCGGGTACGGGTCCGCCCTGCCAGCCAGATGCTTCGGTCGCTCGGGCCGCGCCCGCTGGTTCGTGCGCTGTTGCACCAGCCGCGGCACGCGCTGACGACGGAATCCCAGCCGTAGCGTCCAGCACGGCACACGTCGGTATTCGAAAGCGTGTAAACAAAATTCGTGAATAAAGCTAACGAAAATAGATCGAAATTCACGCCATTGATTTAGGGCAATCGCGCGTACTCTGAGCTACATGGCTACCAAGACCAAGGTCAAGATAAAGACCTGCGTGCATTGCGGCCACACATTCGATCCGAATGACCGACCGCGTGACTTGTCCGATCCGGATTGGCTTCCGGCCGCGTCAATTTATTGCTCGCAGGAATGCAGTGACCGGTTCCATTGCGAGATGGTGCATTGCTGCTCCACCCACGTGAAAGATAAGGCTCGGCGCGAAACCGCTTGGTAGAGGGTCGGGTTCGACTCTCGGCGGCTTGCACCAATGTCCATCGTGGTCAGCTCAAAGACGATCGCCTTCAACTGCTCAAGGGTTGGCCCGATGACTTGTCGAAGTAGTGCGGCCTTTGCTTAGGCCCTGATCGTGCTCGTTCACCCTTCAACGGGTATTCGTTTTGTGAGAGCACGAGCATGTCTGCGGGCGCCGATATATCCACGTAATGGTGGCCTGCGCCAGGGTGATCGTGCATCTCGGTCAGCAGCTCGATGAGTTCTGCGGCTACGGCGGAGTCAAGTCGCCAGACGACGCTAGCCGCGCCGAAGTCTACGTCGGCCGCGCCTGGCTGGATGAGAAATTGGTGCACCGTCGCGCCGTGATCCAGCTGCGCCGTTCTCCGCTGCGCAGCCTGCGTTACCGCCGCAAGGACGTCGTCAACCCCTTCGCTGTCCATAGCCAACAAGACCGCATCGTCGCCAAAGTGCAACTTTTCGACCAACTCGGCATGGATGAGGCTCACGTCTTCAGTATCTCTCGTGTGTCGACAAGCGATTGCGCTCAATGCGGTTTGACCGAATGCCTCGCCCGGTTTCCAGCGGCACCGGTACTCGATCGTCGACACCGTGGACACCGTGGACACTGAGATCATGCGTCCTTCGCACGAGGCCCGCAGTCGCTCAGTCCGACGGGCCATCGCGATCGGAATCGTCGCCATTGCATTTGTTGCGGCCTGCTCGCGTGGCGATGCGGCACACACGGCGACGAGCAATGAAGGACAGGCAAAGCAGGCACCAGCTGCGGCTCCCGCACCCGATTTCGCAAAGGTCTCGCAGCTGATCAACGATGCGATCGCGGCTAACAAACTCCCGGGCGCTGTGATTGTCGTCGGGCACGGCGGCAAGATCGCCTTCCATCAGGCGTACGGCTCGCGCAAGCTCGCTGACGAACCCGGGTTGGATGGGCTGCCCGCACCGGCGGAGCCGATGACCGAGGACACGATCTTCGACTTGGCGTCGTTGACGAAGAGCCTCGCCACGGCAACCGCAGTCATGCAGCTCTACGAAAAGGGCATGGTCGCGTTCGACGATCCCGTGCAGCAGTACCTGCCGGACTTCAACACCGCGGGCGATCCTCGGCGCGCGCAGGTGACCGTCCGCATGCTGCTCACGCACACTTCCGGCTTACCGGGCGACGTCAATCTGGGAGATCCGTGGGGACTGAACGGTGCGGACAAGGCGGAGGGCATTCGTCGTGCGCTGACGACACCGCTGGAGTCTGCTCCCGGCGAGCGTTTCCAGTACTCGGATATCAACTTCCTGCTGCTGGGCGCGCTGGTCGAGAAGGCCACCGGTGAGTCCCTGGACGTATACGTCCAGGGTCAGATCTTCGACCCGCTTCGCCTGACCGATACCCACTACCTCCCGGTCGCCAAAGCCTGCGGTTCGCACACCACGTTGGGATCCGCGATCGCCTGGGCTCCCGTGCCACAAGACTGGGCGCACGACGCGTGTCCCGCCGGCACCTGGGACGTCGATCTGTTGCCGCGCATCGCTCCGACCGCCCGCGACGAAGAAGGGCGGGCCGATCCGGGCAACAACCCCGATCTCGATCACCTGCTGCGGGGCACCGTGCAGGACACGACGGCGCGGCGCATGGGTGGCGTGGCCGGGCATTCAGGCGTGTTCTCGACGGCACACGACGTGGGCATCTTCGCGCAGGCTCTGCTCGATCGACTCGCGGGCCGCCCGAGCCAATTCCCTTTGGCGCAAAAGACTTTGGAGTCGATGACGAGTCCGCAGCAGCCGGGACACAACGCGCAGCAAATCGATGCGGCGAATGCCGCCGCGCGGGCCGCCGTCGCAAGTACACCGAATGCAGCCGATCCGCTGCTCGCGCCGCACTATCCGGCCATCGCCGGTGCAAACCTGCGTGGCGTCGGCTGGGATATCGACACCGCCGACTCCACGGCGCGGGGCGTCGTCTTTCCCATCGGAAGCTTCGGCCATACCGGCTTCACCGGCACCTCGCTTTGGCTGGACCCGGGCTCCGATACCTACGTCGTCCTGCTCTCGAACTCGATCCATGTCCGGGGCAGTCCACCCATGTCGATCCTGCGCGGCGACGTTGCGACGGCGAGTGCGCGGGCCCTCGGTCTGTGAACCGGTTCGTTTCGCCGTACCGATCCCAGTGACCACAGCGATTCGTATCGTGTTCAGCATGGAGCCAGTAAGCCGTCGCCAGCTGCTCCAGCTGGTCGGAGGCGCCGGGGCGGCGGCGATGGTCAGCGGCTGCGGCCAATCGACCACCGCATCCGCATCCCCGCTCAACTCGTCTTCGGCCGTCATGCTGTGCCGGGATGCCTGGGGCGCGCGTCCCGCCCGAGCCGGCGGTAAGCCTCACACCATCACCCGCATGACCCTGCACCACGAGGCCGTCGTCCTCGGCGACAACCGCAACGCCCCGGGCCGGCTGCGTCAGGACCAGCGCTACCACCAAGACACCAAGGGGTGGGTCGACATCGCGTATCACGTGGGTATCGACCGCGACGGCAACGTCTACGAACTGCGCACGCCGGCGATCGCGGGTGACACCGCGACGGACTACGACACCACCGGACACTTCCTGGTCCTCTGCGAAGGGGACTTCGACCAAGAAGCCGTTTCGGAGGCCCAGCTGCACGCAGCCGCTGTCGCGTTCGCCTGGGCGACGCAGACGTTTCACATCGCCACCGACAGCTTGGCCGGCCACCGCGATCTGGCACAGACGTCGTGTCCGGGCGCGAACCTCTATGCCCATCTCTCCTCGGGCGACCTCAAGCGCCGCGTCAACGATTTGCTGGCTGGCGGCCCCGTGAACCTCCAACGCGCCTGTGGGCCCGAGGCGGCCGCAACTGTTGCGGCCATCGAGGCTGGTTAGCCGGTTTCGAACGAATCGGCAGTTCAAGCGCCGTGGCGGGGTAGCCGGTCGGGCTCGAATCTCGGCAGCTCAACTGAGTTTTTGCTGAGAAAACGAGTGTGTTCACCGAAAGCCGCCTCCGCGTCAACAGGGACGGATAGTGTTCCAGTCGATGGCTTCGACTCTCATCTCCCCCCTGTGAACTCGCACTGGGTCTCGCACTGCGGGAACTGAGTTCGATGCCTCGCGCGTCGAATCGCTTCGCCCGGGGGTGTTGTAGGGCGACGTCCACGTGACCTAATCGAAAAATGTGCCGGATTTCCCCTCAAAGATCGCGGGGAGTCTCCGAATCCGAGCGGCAGTCAGGCGCGGGGGCGCCGATGGGACTGCTGTGGATATTGACCACTGCTTCGCGGAGTTGGTCGCGAACGAACGGAGCCACATGTCAAACCACCGAGTCAACGACGCGCACGAGCGCGGCGCCGAACCGATCGCGATTCTCGGGATGGGCTGCCGCTTCCCAGGTGGGGTTAGCTCGCCGGACGACCTGTGGCAGCTGCTCATTGAGGAGCGCGACGCGAACTCGGAGTTCCCGACCGACCGCGGCTGGGATCTCGACGCGCTATTTGGACCCGACCCCGAGGCGCCACGGGCCACCTATGTCCGCGCCGGATCGTTCGTTTCGAACGTGGGTGATTTCGACCCGGCGTTCTTCGGGATCGGTCCGCGCGAAGCCGAAGCCATCGACCCCCAGCAGCGACTGTTGCTCGAGGCAGCGTGGGAAGCTTTGGAGCGGTCAAGGATCGACCCGAATTCTTTGCACGGGAGCGATACCGGAGTTTTCTTCGGCGTGGGCGGGCAGGAGTACGGCCCGCGCATCTGCGACGAAACCGAGGGATTTGCCGGCTATCTCGCGACGGGCACCACGACCGGTGTGGCGTCGGGCCGGGTGTCCTACACCCTTGGGCTCGAGGGCCCGGCAGTGACGGTGGACACCTCCTGCTCGTCGTCTCTGGTCGCGGTGCACCTCGCGATCCAATCGTTGCGGTCGGGCGAATGTGGCTTAGCGGTGGTGGGTGGGGCCACCGTAGTCTGCTCCCCGAGTATCATGGTCGGGCTCGGACGGCATCGCGCGATGGCTGAAGACGGCCGAAGCAAGCCGTTCGCGGCGGCGGCGGACGGGTTCGGCGTTGCCGAGGGTGCCGGTGTGCTGGTGATAACCACGCTGTCGTCCGCGCGCCGCCTCGGTTACCCGGTGATAGCGCTGATCCGGGGCAGTGCCGTCGGCCAGGACGGAGCCTCCGACGGGCTGTCGGCCCCCAGCGATTCGGCGCAGCAAAAGGTGATCCGGCGAGCCCTGGCCAACGCAGGTTTGGATGCCGGCGATGTTGCCGTGGTCGAGGCGCATGGCACAGGAACCATGGTGGGCGACCCGATCGAGGCCCGAGCGCTGCAGGCGACGTACGGCGCCGGGCATTCGGCCGCGCAGCCACTGCTGGTCGGCTCGGTCAAATCGAACATCGGTCATTCCCAGCAGGCGTCCGGCGTCGCGGGGATGATCAAGGCCATCGAGTCGATCCGGCACGGTGTGGTGCCCGCGACGCTGAATCTGGATTCGCCCACACCGCAAGTGGATTGGTCGTCCGGAACCATCGAGGTGGTCGCCGGCGCCCGCGCCTGGCCGGACCGGCCGGACCAGCCGAGGCGCGCCGGCGTGTCGTCATACGGCATCAGCGGGACGAACGCCCACGTGATACTCGAACAGGCGCCCGCGGAGGCTGAGGCCGAGGAGCCGACTGCCGAGCGTCCGCCCGTCGTCCCCTGGATATTGTCCGCAAAGTCGGCATCCGGATTGGCCGGCCAAGCGGCCCGGTTGCGGTCGTTCGTTCAGCAACACCCCGACCTGGATCCTGGCGACGTCGCGTATTCCCTGATCACCACCCGGACGCTCTTCGACCACCGCGCGGTTGCGCTCGGATCCGACCGCGACGAATTGTTGAGTGGACTGACGGCGATCGCCGGAAGCGAGCCTGCACCCAACGTAGTAACCGGGAAAGCCACCGCGGCGGGCCGAACGGTCTTCGTCTTCCCCGGGCAGGGATCGCAATGGGCGGACATGGCGGTCGACCTGCTGGACTCCGCGCCGGCTTTCGGCGATCAGATGCGGCTCTGCGACAAGGCTTTCGCCGAGTTCGTCGACTGGTCGCTGCTTGACGTTGTGCGCAATGACGCCGGCGCTGCGGACCTCGATCGGGTCGACGTGGTGCAGCCAGTCCTCTTTGCGGTGATGGTGTCGCTGGCCGCCGAGTGGCGAGCGCAGGGGATCGAACCGGACGCCGTGCTTGGCCATTCGCAGGGCGAGATTGCGGCGGCCTACGTTGCGGGCGCCCTTTCGTTGCGCGAGGCAGCGCAGGTAGTCACCTTGCGCAGCAAGGCGCTCACCGCACTCGCGGGAACGGGCGGCATGGTTTCGATCGCGCGGCCGGTCGAACAGGTTCTCGCACTCATCGAACCGTGGGCGGAATCGATTTCCGTTGCCGCGCATAATGGTCCGTCGTCGACCGTCGTCACCGGGGACGCTGCCGCGTGTGACGAGCTCATTGCCGCATGCGAGCGGGAAGACGTGCAGGCCAAGCGGATTCCCGTCGATTACGCCTCCCATTCCGCTCACGTCGATCAACTGCGGGAGACGCTGAGCGAGTCGCTTTCGGGGCTGCGGCCGCGAACCGGCGAGATCTCATTCATCTCGGCTGTCACCGGCGCCGAGCTGGACACCGCGAGCCTCGATGGCGACTACTGGTTCACCAGTCTGCGGCAGCCGGTGTTGTTCCAAGAGGCCGTCCGGTGGGCCTACGAGAACGGATTCGACACCTTCATCGAATCCAGCCCGCATCCGGTGTTGACCATCGGCATCCAGGAGTCGTTGGAGGACTACGGCGACAACCACGCCGTCGTCGGGACGCTTCGGCGTGGCGAGGGCGGCATCAGGGGAGTCTTGCTTGCCGCTGCCGAGGCCCATGTCAACGGGAAATCCCCCAACTGGGCGGGCATGTTCCAAGACACGGGTGCTCGTCACATCGACTTGCCCACCTACGCCTTTGAACACAAGCGCTACTGGATGAACCCCGGCACCGGGGCCGTCAACGCGAGCGGTCTCGGCATCACCGCCGCGGAGCACCCGCTGCTCGGTGCCGTAGTGGCGCAGGCGGATTCGGACGAAGTCATTCTGACCGGCCGGCTATCCCTCGCATCTCACCCGTGGCTCGCCGACCACAAGGTGTTCGGGACGGTGATAGTGCCGGGTGCGGCCATGGTGGAGATGGCCCTGCACGCGGGAGAATGCGCGGGATCCCCGCGGATCGATGAGCTCATTCTGATGGCTCCGCTGGTCATCGCCGAAAACCGTGGCGTGGCAGTGCAAGTGATCGTCGGTGAGTGGACTGAGTCCGGCGACCGCCCGGTTCGGATCTACTCGCGAATCGACGATGGTGTCGACCGGCGCTGGACGCGCCATGCGGAGGGCCTGCTTGGCCCGGAAGCCGCGCCCACCGGCGAGGCCGAGATCGAGCAATGGCCACCCGCCGGCGCGGAACCGATCGACATCTCCGAGCTGTATCAAACGCTGGGCACCCGTGGATACGAATACGGACCGACATTCCGCGGCTTGCACTCGGCGTGGCGTCACAACGGCGACGTATTCGTCGAGGCGGCATTGCCGGAGCAGTCGCAGAAGACCGATGCAGGCAAGTTCGGTTTGCATCCGGTGCTGCTCGACTCCGTGCTGCACGGTGCGGCATTCGGCGGCATCCTCGCGGCGTCCGACGTCACCCGACTGCCGTTCGAATGGCAAGGCATCTCACTGGATGTGGTCGGAGCATCACAGGTGCGCGCACGCATCACCTTTGACCAAAGTGACCGGATTTCCATCACCGTGATGGACGTGCGGGGTGGTCCGATCGGCCGTATCGAGTCGCTCGCCCTGCAAAATGTTTCGCCCAGTCAGATTCGCGTGAGCGCTGCCGCCGATGACGAGGTGTACGCCCTTGACTGGGTCGCACTCGCAGCGCCCAAAGAGGGCGCGGCCGAGGTCGCGACGGATCACGTCACCGTGGTGCGTTGCCTGCCAACGCTTTCCACCGGTGCAGAGCTGCCCGATGGTGCCCGGCAGACGCTGATACACGCGCTGCACCGCGTCAAGAATTGGCTGTCCAGCGAAAGCCGCAGCGACGAAGCGCGATTGGTGGCGCTCACCCACGGGGCGATCGCGATCGACTCATCCGAAGACGTCGCCGACCTGGGCCAGGCCGCCGTGTGGGGACTGTTGCGGACCGCACAGGCCGAGAATCCCGGCCAAATAATGTTGGTCGATATCGACGACTGGTCCGGCGCCGATGTTGCGGTGATCGAGGCCATGAGTCGGGATGAGTCACAGCTCGCGCTCCGCGATGGCGTGTGTTACGCGCCGCGGCTGGCGCGGCCCGCCGATGAGCGCGTCGGGGGCGCCCAACTCGTCGAGGCGGGCTCCACCTGGCGGCTGAGCACCCTCGGCAACGGCACGCTGGATTCGCGGAACGTCTTCCTGCGCTCGTGGCCCGAGTCCGACCGGGGCTTGGAGCCCGGCGAAGTGCGCATCGGCGTGCGGTGCACGGGGATCAACTTCCGGGATGTCCTGACTGCACTCGGGGTATACCCGGACCCCACCGCCGATGTCGGCGGCGAAGGTTCTGGCGTCGTGCTCGAGGTCGCCGAGGATGTGGTCGGTTTCGTCCCGGGCGACCGGGTGATGGGCATGTTCCACGGCGCGGGATCTGTAGTCGTCGCCGACCATCGGATGATCGTGCCGATCCCGTCGGGGTGGACCTACGCGCAGGCGGCAGCGGTACCGGCGGTGTTCCTCACCGCCTACTACGGATTAGCAGACCTCGCACAAGCCGGCGCCGGCGAGCGGATATTGGTGCACGCCGCGACCGGTGGTGTTGGTATGGCGGCGGTGCAACTTGCCCGTCGTTGGGGTCTCGAGGTGTATGCGACGGCCAGCCCGGGCAAATGGGAGACCCTGCGCGGCATGGGATTCGACGACGACCACATCGCGAATTCGCGCACGGTCGAGTTCGAGCAGAAATTCTCCGAGGCGACCGGCGGGGCGGGCGTCGACATGGTACTCAATTCGCTGACAGGCGAATTCATCGATGCGTCGCTGCGCCTGATGCCTCGCGGCGGGCGGTTCATCGAGATGGGCAAGGCGGAGATCCGGTCAGCCGACGAGATCGCGGCACAGTATCCGGGCGTTCGGTATCGAGCTTTCGACGTCTTCGAGGCCGGTCCCGATCGCGCCCAGGAGATCTTCCGCGAGCTCGTGCAGCTCTTCGAAAGCGGTGAGCTGCAACCCCTGCCGGTGCGTGCGTGGGACATCCGACACGCGTTGGATGCCTACCGCTTCTTGAGTCGGGCGCGCCACGTCGGCAAGCTGGTCCTCGGCGTGCCGACGCCGATGAATCCCGAAGGCACGGTGCTGATTACCGGCGGCACCGGTGTGCTTGGTGCGCTGCTGGCGAAGCATCTGGTGACTCGCCACGGCATGCGCCATCTGCTGCTCATCAGCCGGCGGGGCCTTGCCGCCGACGGTGCCGCAGCGCTCGAATCCGAACTGACTGAGCTCGGCGCGTCGGTGCGGATCGCGGCGTGCGACGCGGCAGACCGGGATGCGTTGCAGGCGCTGCTGGCCGAGGTGCCCGCCGAACACCCGTTGACCGCGGTCATTCACGCCGCCGGGGTGCTCAATGACGCCGTGTTCGCGGCGCAGACATCACGCCACCTGGACGAGGTGCTGCGGCCGAAGATCGATGCCGCGTGGAACCTGCACGAGCTCACCGCGGACGCGGACCTGTCGGCGTTCATTTTGTTCTCGTCGGTTGCCAGCTTGTTCGGTTCCCTTGGTCAGGCCAACTACGCGGCCGCCAACGCGTTTCTCGATGGGCTCGCGCAGCATCGCCGACACCGGGGGCTGCCGGGTCTGGCTCTGTCGTGGGGATGGTGGGCGCAAGCCAGCGGGATGACGGGTCATCTCTACGAGCGTGATCGGGCCCGTTTGTCTCGGATGGGATTCATCCCGATGCCCTCTGAGGACGCGCTCGCGCTGTTCGATGCGGCGCTCTGGCAGGCGCGCTCGTTCGCGATGCCGGCACAGATCAGCCGCACCGCCATCCGGTCCGACCCGTCGGGGACGGGACTGCCGTCGATGTTCCGCGGCCTGATCCGCACGGCACGGCGCACTGCCGCGGCTGTCGAATCCGGTTCCAACCTCCGGCAGCGGCTCGCGTCGATGAGCCCTGCCGATCAGGAACGCGAACTGCTCGACATCGTGCGTTCGCATGCGGCCGCGGTGCTGGGACACGCTTCCGCGGACGCGGTTAGTGCCGACCAGGAGTTCAAGGATCTGGGCTTCGATTCGCTGGGCGCGGTCGAGTTCCGGAACCGGCTCAAATCGGTCACTGGGCTGAAGCTGCCGACCACCGCCGTCTTCGATCACCCGACGCCAACGGCGTTGGCGCGCTACCTGACCGGTGTGCTCGACTCCGACGAGGCTTCCGCGTCCCAGGAGAGCGCAGCGGTCGATTCCGCGGACGTGGTGGTCGTCGCTAGCTAGACACGGATGCGATCTCGACGACGCACTTTCCGCGCGTCGTTCGGGCGGCGACCCGTGTCAGCGCCTCGGGAACCTGGTCGAAGGGCACCTTCTCTAACACTGTTCCGCGAAGTGCGCCGCGGTCCACCATGGCGGTAAGGCCGTGCAGTATGTCGTCGACGTGCTCCCGCGAACGGGGGGCGGCGAGGACCCCGACCAATGACGTGTTGGTCAGCGTCATCATTTGCACGTTGACGGTTGGCCATGTGCCGCTGGCGAATCCGACAGCGAGGTGCTTGCCGTCGCGGGCGAGCACGCCCATCGCGTTTGTGCCTTGCGCGCCGCCGACGGGGTCGAAAATCATGTCGACACCGCGCCAATCGGTCAGCTCGCGTAAGACCTGGGCGAGCGGGCGTGCGTCGGCAGCCGTGTCGCTCCTGCACACCACCGCGTGGTCGGCGCCGTAGGACCGGCAGAACTCCGCCCTGGACTCGTCGCCCGCGACCGCCACGACCTCGGCGCCGAGGGCCTTGCCCAGTTGGACCGCGGCGATTCCACTGCCGCCCGCGGCGCCGAGTACCACCAGCCGTTGGCCCGCCTGGAGTTGGCCCCGGTCGACCAGCCCGATCCACGCGGTCATGTTGGGAATCCAAAAGCCCGCAGCCGCACCATCATCCATGGCGTCAGGGGCGGGCACGACGGTGTCCGCGGCGGCCAGTGCCTCGGCGGCGAAGGAGCCGTTTCCGTTGATGAAGTCGCTGACGCCCATCACTCGCGTGCCGACGGACAGGTCGACGCCGGAACCGACCGCGACAACGGTGCCCGCCAGCTCCTGGCCGGGCGTGAACGGCCCGGGGGGAGTCAACGGGTAGGTGCCGCGGCACATCAGGACGTCGGGCAAGCCGATTCCCGCCGCCGACACCGCAATCTTCACCTGGCCCGGTCCCGGATCGGGAAGTTGCCGTTCCACCACGCGCATGACGTTCGCGGGCTCGCCGGCCCCGTGTACCTGCCACGCCTTCATTGGAGGCCTCCGCTTGTCCGACGACAGTATTGCCAGTGATAATCACACTATGATTACACTGTAATTTGATTGAGGGAAAGGGCCGATATTCGGCCCACCGTGACAGAGACCGTGAGGTGAGCGATGGCGTGGGACTTCGAGACCGACCCCGAGTTCGACGAGAAGCTCATGTGGATGCGCGAATTCATCGATACCGAGGTCATCCCGCTCGAACCCATCCTCTCTGAACTGCCTGCCGCGGAATGGACGGCGGTCAAGCGAATGCTGCAGGACCGGGTAAAGGCCAAGGGCTTGTGGGGAATGTTCCTCGATCCGAGCCTCGGCGGTACGGGTTCCGGTCAGCTCAAACTCGCGCTGATGTCGGAGATCATCGGCCGGTGCATGGTCTCGATGGAGTTGTTCGGCGTCCAGGCGCCCGATAGCGGCAACATGGAGTTGCTCGCTCATGGGGCCGACGAGGCCCAGAAGCAGCGGTGGCTGTATCCGAACCTGCGCGGGGAGATCTCCAGCGCCTTCGCCCTGACCGAGCCGTTCCTGGCGGGTGCCGATCCGACGGTCATCGACACCACCGCGGTGCTCGACGGCGATACCTGGGTGATCAACGGGCACAAGTGGTTCACCACCAATGCGTCGTGTGCCGACATCGTGTTGGTCGTCGCCGAGACCGATCCGGCCGGGCGTCCGCACCGGCACGCCTCGATTTTCGTGGTGCCGGCGGGTACGCCCGGGATGCAGATCCTGCGCGAGATTCCCACGATGGCCCACCCCGATCCCGAGTTCGGCCGCCGCGGCAACCACGCGGAGGTGGTGTTTCACGATTGCCGTGTGCCCGCCGACCATTTGATCGGAACCCAAGGTGAGGGATTCCGGTTGGCGCAGCAGCGGCTAGGCGGCGGCCGCATCCATCACGCCATGCGGTGGCTCGGTCAGGCCCAGCGTGCCCTGGACATCATGGGGGAGCGGGCGGTGTCGCGGCGATCGCACGGCCGGCTGCTCGGCGAGCACCAGATGGTCCAGGACTATATCGCTCTGTCGCACATGGAGATTCAGGCCGCACGGCTGCTGACGTTCCAGACCGCGTGGAAGATGGATCGCGACGGGGCGAGCGCGGTGCGTGCCGAACTCGGCATGGTCAAGGCTCACGTGTCCAAGGTGGTGCTGGCGGTGCTCGACCGTGCCATCCAAGTGTGCGGCGCGCTGGGATATTCCGGTGATCTGCCCGTCGAGCAGTGGTACCGCATGACCCGGTTCGGCTCGATCGGCGACGGCCCCGACGAGTTGCACAAGTCGGTGCTGGCGCGTCACGTGCTGAAGAAGTACCGGCCCGTCGAGGGGTGGCCAACCGAGCACCTGCCCTCGCGCCGGCCTGCCGCACAACGGAAATGGTCCGAACTGTGTGGGCAAGCGGGTGTACATGGCCAGTGAGATACAGCTGAGCTCGGAGCAGATCGTCGCCGCCGCAGTCGATATCCTGCACGAGGGCGGCCTGGATGCGGTCAGCATGCGTAGCGTGGCGGGTCGGCTGGGGGTGACACCGCCTCCGGTTTACGCGCGGATCGGCAACAAGGATGCGCTTCTGGATGCGATCGCCGAGCATTTCCTTGCCGACCTGGCGCCCGACCCGGAGCGCGACGAAGCGTGGCCGGACTACGCGCGGCGCTGGACGCAACAGATGCGCCAGCGCCTCACCGAGGCCGCCGATAGCAGGCTCTTCCTGCAAGTGAAACGGCCGACCTACCTGGAGGCGACCAAGCCCCTGCTGAACTGCATGCGCCGCGACGGAATGTCCACGGACGCAGCGGTTCGCGCGTGCCGGCTGCTGACGTGGGCGACCGTGGGCTTCATCGCCATGGATCACTCACCGCCGGCCGCATCGTCGCGACGCCCCAGCCGGCTGGCCGGCAGCGACCCGTCGGGCGTGACTTCCGAAGAGATCGACGAATTGTTCACCGCCCACATCGGCTACCTCATCGATGGCATCGAACGCGACGAGGGAATGCGGTGAGCCCGCCGCCGGTCGATTTCGACGTTCCCCGCTTCGCCGAATGGTTGTCGGAGAGAACCGGCGAACATGCCGACCTCGAGGTGAGCCCGATTCGCGGCGGCGGCAGCTGCGAGATGTTCCGCGTCGATCGGCTCGGTGAATCGTGGGTGGTGCGTCGGGCCCCGCGGGCGGCGGTGTCGAACACCGCCCATCAGGTCATTCGCGAGGCGAAGATCATGGACTCGCTTGCCGCGCAGCGTGTTCCGGTGCCGCAAGTGCTGGCGTGGAGCGACGATGCCACCGTGCTCGGGGCCCCGTTCTTCGTGATGTCCTTTGTCGACGGCGGCGTGATTCGCCGCAACGGGCTGCCACCGCCACTGCGCGACGACCCCAGCTCGCAGCGCCTGATCGGCGAGCAACTCATCGACACGCTCGTCGACCTCCATGCCGTCGACTGGACCAAGACGGTACTCGCCGAGATATCGCGTCCGGCCGGGTTTTTGGATCGGCAGGTCGATCGCTGGTTGACCCAACTCGACAGCTACCGGGTCCGCGACCTCGCCGGCGTCGACGACATCGCGCGCTGGCTGCGGACGAACGTGCCCGCGCACGGCGAGCTGACCGTCATGCACGGCGACTACAAGGTGGACAACCTGATCTGGGCGCCGGCAGCGCCGCCGAAGGTCGCCTGCGTCGTCGACTTTGAGATGACCACCGTTGGCGACCCCCTCATCGACCTGGCGTGGGCCATGATCTTCTGGCCCGAGGACGGCAACGCCATCGCCCTGGCCGCCCCCGGCACTCCCGACGGCATGGCGCCCGAATCCTGCCAGCCACCTTCGGAATTGGTGAACCGCTATGCCGCCGCGACCGGGCGTGACCTCTCCCGATTCGGTTGGTATCAGGCGTTCAGCGCCTGGAAGCTCGCCATCGTGCTGGAGGGTTCCTACGCGACGTACCTGCGCGGCGAATCCCGCAACCCGCTGCACGAGGTTTTCGGGCCCATCGCCGACCAACTCCTCGTCCGTGCCGGGAGGTTCGCGCAATGAGCGATCCACTGTTCGATGTCAGCGATCGCGTGGTCCTGATCACCGGGGGGAGCCGCGGGCTGGGCGCAGCCATGAGCCTCGGTCTCGCGCAGCGCGGGGCGCGGGTGATCATCGCCAGCCGGAAACTCGCTGCGTGCCAACAACTTGCCGCGCGTATCACCGACGCGGGCGGTCAGGCTCACCCGCTGGAGTGCCATGTCGGTTACTGGGAGACGCTGGACGCTGTCGTCGATGCCGCCGCGCAGCGATGGGGCCGGCTGGACTGCCTGGTGAACAACGCCGGGATGAGTCCGGTGGCCCCATCGCTGCTGGAAACCTCAGAGACGTTGTTCGACAAGGTGATCGGTGTCAATCTCAAGGGTCCGACGCGCCTGACCGCGCTAGCCGCGACGGCCATGGCTCGCACCGGCGGCGGATCGATCGTCAACATCAGCTCGCTCGCGTCGGTGAGACCCACCCCGGTCACCACCGTTTACGCGGCGGCCAAGGCGGGATTGAACGCGTTGACGACCGCGACCGCTCTCGAGTACGCGCCAGCCGGTGTTCGGGTCAACGGAATCATTTGCGGGACCTTTGACACCGACGCCGCTTCGGGCTTCGTGCGCGACCCCGCCCTACTGCCTGACATCCTGCGACCCATCGCACTGGATCGCGTCGGGCGCCCGGAAGAAATCGTCGGCGCCGTGGTGTATCTGTTGTCCGACGCTTCGAGCTACACCACCGGGTCACTGATGACCATTGACGGGGGCGTAGCTATATGACGCACTGTCCTTGATTTGGGCAGAGCGTCAGCGACCTCGCGCGAGACGGAAGCGCTGCAGCATAAGGTCAAGGAGCTCCGGGGTCAGCATGCCGCCGGCGTATTCGACCCAGCACCAACTTCGTGACGGTTGCTTGCCTGACGAGCTGTCGACGAGCCGGCCGAAGAAATGAATGTAGCTGCCTGAGGTATCGAACTCGAAGGAATAGGAGTCGGAGCCGATTGATGCGGCCAACCTGGTCAGCTTGCCCTCGTCGTTGAATGTCGGTGTCGCCACGATGTCGTCGTGGGCCGTCGTAATGCCTTCCTTCAGTTGGTATCCCGGCCCGAAACTCAGCCCGTCGCGCCCCTGCCAGAAGCAGCCGCCGCCCCACTGACCGTCGGGATTTTGGTGCAGCCATGACACCCACATCCCCTGCAGCCGACGGGCAATCGGCAGTTCGGGATACACCGTTCCGGGTGGGCCATACGCGTAATCCTGGTGCAGGTATCCGGACACCTCGATGCCGTCGATGACGCCGGTGGCGGCCATCAATTCATGCCGGTAGTAGACCTCGTCTTCGATCCCGTCCTGCGCCGGAACATGCACGGTGAACACATCGGTGACGTTTTTGCCGTGCATCTCCCAGCGCCCGCTGGCGTCGTACCAATGGAAGCCGTCGTCGCGCTCGATGCGGCCGCTGTAATACTCCAACGACACTTTGTCACCGCTGTCGTGGTACTCCATGGGCTTGAACCAGTCGATGGTCGAGTACTCCGGAAACAGATGTGGTGGTTCGGGGTTGAAGGAGGCCGGTAGTTTTTTGAACCCGGTGATCGGCGAGACAACGTGCGTCATCCCGACGAGAAAGTCATCAGCACCCCGCAGCCCCCAGTAGTCCCGCCCGGATGCATCCGCCACCACCGCGCCGATCCACATACCGGCCGGACCCACGCCGGGCCCAGGCACCCACTCGCGCCGATAGTGATCGAGTGTGGGGGCCTGTATCCGCACCTCGAAGTTGATCTGGTCTGCCATGTCACCTCTTGTCACGTGAAGTCGATGATGCCTCGGATATTGCTTCCCTCGCGCAGATGCTTGATGGCGTCGTTGATTTCGTCGAGTCGGTAGCGGCGTGTGACGAGCTCATCGAGCTTGAGAGTGCCGGCTTCGTACATCGACAGCAGCATCGGCATGCTCGCGCGGGCATTCATCTCCCCATATAGCGATCCCTTCAGCGTCTTGCTTGAGTTGACGAAGTCCGAAAGAATCAGTGGCACCGACATTTCCGAGAGTGGGGTCATCGCCGTGACCACACAGGTGCCCCCTTTGCGAGTCATCATCAATGCCAGTGGAATCAAATCGGGTTTCAGCACGCCCACCGTCAGAATCACCGCATCGGCCATCGTGCCCCAGGTGATCTCCTTGACCAGGCCGAGCGCCGCGGCGGCATCACCGACCGTATGGGTGGCGCCGAAGGATGGCGCGATCTCTCGCTTGAAATCGACTGGGTCGACCGCGATCACGTACTTGGCACCCGCGGCGCGCGCTCCCTGTACCGCATTCATGCCGACGCCACCGGTCCCGATCACCACGACGGTGTCGCCGGGCTTAGCGCCGGAGCTGACGCTACCGGACCCGAAACCCGTTGTTACCCCGCAAGATACGAGCGAAGCCGCCTCGAGCGGGATCCAGTCGTGGACCTTGATGAAGGATCGCTCGGAAGCAACGACGTACTCGGAGAAAGTGCCGACTTGCATGAGCGCCATCAAATCCTGGTTGCCCAGGTGGCGCCTGGGGGTGCCGTCAGTGATCATGTTCTTGCTGAACACCTGCCCCCCGACGTCGCACAGGTACGTAGCGCCCGTCGCACACCATCGGCATGTGCCGCACGACGGGATGAACGACACCGCGACATGGTCGCCCGGCGCCAGCGATGTCACGCCCGGGCCCACCTCCTCGACGACACCGGCGCCCTCGTGCCCGCCCAGCAGTGGAAACCATTCCGGCATGGGCATTCCGGCGGCTTCGATCAAGGCGATCAGGTTGTCGTCGGGAACGCTGTCGCCGGTGGCGAAGTGGTCGTCAGAGTGGCAGACGCCCGCGACCGCCATTCTCACCAGCACCTCACCCGCACGTGGCGGGTCCAGGTCAATCGTTTCGATCTGCCAGTCCTGGCCGACACCATGCAGCACCGCGGCGTGTGACTTCATGATTCCCTTTCCTGTTCAGACAGTTAGGGCGATCTGCTCGCCACATTTAATCCTCTAGAGGTATTTCTTGTAAACCCCGCGCGCATGTCGGCTGGCGGTTCGCAGGGCACCGCCGCGGCCGGCGCAGCGCCGATCGAACCGAGACGTATCGTGGTTGAACTGCGCGAATTCATCATCGCTGGCGCCCACTACTGCCCCTGGTCTCGCCAGATCGCATCGAAAGATCTAGAGGTATCCATAGGCGATCGGCGACGACCCACGTTGACCGAAGCCGCGCAGCGCCACGCCAACGACATGCTGGAGCACGGTGTCAACGGTCACATCGGTTCGGCCCCCACGGCGGTGAGGTCGTCTTCTGGGGCACTGGATCCGCTGCGAATACGAGCGAAGCGCTGGACTTGTGGATGCAAAGTCCGCCACCCCGCGCGATCATCCTGAACTGCGCATACACCGCCGCCGGCTCGCCGGCGCCTCTGACGGCAACAAAATGACCATCGTCGGCGACTTCGCTGCTTGACGCCATCAAGCCTCGGTACATGAATAACGCCGTACTCTTCCAACGTGAACGCGATCGATCCGCAGAAGCTCGATGTCTGCCTACAGGTGCTGGCAGACATCGAGTCGTTGCCCCCCGAGCATCCTGACGCCGTCGCGGTGCGCCGGGCCACCGCGGGCATCTTCAAGTCCGTCAGGAAGGCTCGCCGCGATGCCAAGCGCGACGCGGTGGCGGCCGCCGACCGCGCCGTTGTCGCTGCTACCGCCACCGGCGCACCTGGCCGCATCGACGACGAGACCCAAGGCCTGCCGCTGGTGTCCACTACGGTTGGTGCCTCCGCGGGCACCTTGCTCCGGTCCCGCGCGTGCTACATCTGCAAGAAGCACTACACGGTGGTCGATGCCTTTTACCACCAACTCTGCCCGGGTTGCGCCGCGCTCAACCGTGCCAAGCGCGACGCTCGCACCGACCTGACCGGTAGGAGCGCCCTGCTGACCGGTGGCCGCGCCAAGATCGGCATGTACATCGCGCTGCGCCTGCTCCGCGACGGCGCCCACACCACCATCACCACCCGCTTTCCGAACGACGCTGTGCGCCGCTTCGCCGGAATGCCGGACAGCGCTGACTGGCTGCACCGGCTACGCATCGTGGGCATCGACCTGCGCGACCCAGCTCAGGTCGTCGCGCTTGCGGACACGGTGGCCGCGCAGGGCCCGCTCGACATCCTGATTAACAACGCCGCCCAAACCGTGCGCCGCGCTCCCGGCTCCTACGCGGCGCTCGTCGAGGCGGAGCGCACCCCGGCGCCGGGACTCGCTGACGTGATCACCTTCGACCACGTCAGCGACGCCCATCCCGCGGCACTTGCCGGGAGCCTTGCGGAACACCAAACCCCGCACGCCGTAACTGAATTGGCTCTCGCCGCCCGGAGCGCCTCACCGGATCGGATCGCCGCGGGCACCGCCATAGACGCGGGTGGCCTGCTGCCCGATACCGCGCCCATCAACAGTTGGACCCAACGCGTGCACGAGGTCGACGCGATGGAACTGCTCGAGGTCCAGCTGTGCAACCAGACCGCGCCGTTCATTCTGGTGAGCCGCCTGCGCCCGGCGATGGCCGCCGCACCGGCCCGCCGCAAGTACGTCGTGAATGTGTCGGCAATGGAGGGGCAGTTCAGCCGCAAGTACAAGGGCCCAGGGCATCCGCACACCAACATGGCGAAGGCCGCACTGAACATGCTCACCCGCACCAGCGCCGGCGAAATGTTAGAGCAGGACGGCATTCTCATGACTGCGGTCGATACGGGCTGGATCACCGATGAGCGTCCACACCCGACAAAGTTGCGCCTCGCCGAGGAGGGATTCCACGCCCCGCTCGACCTCGTCGACGGTGCCGCCCGTGTGTATGACCCGATCGTCCGCGGGGAGTCCGGCGAAGATCTGAACGGCTGCTTCCTGAAGGACTATTCGCCGAGCAATTGGTAGGCGGCTAACGCGCGCAGCCCGCTAACCCTCGGCCCGAGCAATGTTTTCGACGATGATCTGGCAGGCCGTGTCGTAGAAGGCGCTGATCAGGGTGGAGCAGGAGAGCTCGAAGGGGTAGATCATGTGCACGGCCAGCGGTTCGACCGCCCAGTCGGGGAGGATCGGCACGATGGTGCCCTCGCGCAGCTCGTTGGTGCAGATGATCTGCGTCGGCATGGCGCCGATGCCCAGGCCCTGCAGGATGTACTCCTTGCACACCTGAAAGTTATTGGCCCGCGCGCGCACTTGGGGCGACAGCTCGTGTCGACTCTCACGCCTGGTCACCGCCAGCTTCTGCGGTCCGCAGAAGCCGAAGTCGATAAACGGGAGGTTGTTCAGCTGCGCAGGATCGGTGAGCGGACCCGGCAGTTGACCCACGAATTCGGTTGAGGCGCAGAGGAACAGGTTCAGGTCGAAGACCTTCCGCGCGATCAGTGTCGAATCCTGCAGCGGTCCGGGCCCGAACACCACGTCGAATCCGTCTTTGATCGGGTGGACCATGTTGTCCACCAGTCGAATGTCCAAGCGCGAGTGCGGATAACGCTGAAGGAAGGTGGCCCCGACCCGGGACGCGTAGTCGATGCCGAGGCTCACCGGTATCGCGACCCGCAATTCGCCCTGCGGTTCCTGCTTGCTGCCCTCGACCAGGGCGCGTACGCCATTGGCCTCGGTCAAAATGTTCATCGCGTGGTCGTAGATCTGCTCGCCGAGATCGGTGACCGTCAGCTGGTGGGTGTTCCTGCGCAGCAGCTTGATGCCGAGGTCGGACTCCAGCCTGGTCAGCTTGCGGCTGACGGTGGATTTGGGCATGCCGAGCGACGTCGCCGCCTTCGAGATGCTGCGGCAGTCCACCACCTTGCCGAAAACCAGCAGGGCACCGAGGTCAAAGGGCAGATTCTGTTCCATGGGCAGTGTTCCAAGTATGCAACAGGGTGTTGCGTTCGTACACCTTATTGAGTGTTTCCGCAGCTGCTAGCGTCGGCCGCACCACGTAGGAGGTAAACGGGGATGAATCAGCCCATCACCGTCGCCAAGCCCCTCAACGGGCACTGGACCGACGCATATCCCGAACTCGGCCGCGGCCCGGTGTCGCTTGAAGATTGCGTGTCCGAAGAGTTCTACGAGAAGGAACGCGAACACGTCTTCAAGAAGACGTGGCTCTACGTCGGACGGGTCGAGCGAGTGCCGAAGTCGGGCAGTTACTTCACCCGCGAGCTGAGGTTCCTCAACACCTCGATCATCATCGTGCGCGGCAAGGACGACGTGATCCGCGCCTTCCACAACATCTGTCCGCACCGCGGCAACAAGATGCTCTGGGAGGACGATCCCTTCCAGGAGGTGTCCGGCCGGGCGCCGTTGCTGTACTGCCGTTTCCACGGTTGGCGCTACAAGTTGGACGGCTCGCTGCACGCGCCGACGCGCAAAGACTTGCTGCTGGATTTCGACGCCGACAGCTGCCGGGTGCCCGCGGTGCAGTGCGAGGTGTGGGAAGGCTTCATCTTCATCAACCTCAACCCCGACAACACCGAGCCGCTGCGCTCCTTCCTCGGCGAGCTGGCCCATGGCATCGAGGGCTATCCGTTCGACGGGCCGCACCAGGTCTACAAGTTCTCGGCCGAATTGCAGTGCAACTGGAAGATTTTCGTCGACAGCTTCGCCGAGAGTTACCACGGCCCGTATCTGCACGCGTCGTCGTTCGGCGCGCTGACCGCGGAGGCCAGGGACGCGTTCGACCAGCCGAATCCGTTCACCGACGCGCTGGCCTATCAACTCAGCGGCCCGCACCGGATGTTCTCGTTCTCCGGTGAGCCGTCCCAGAAAACGCCGTACTCCAAGCCCATTGAATGCGTGATGGAGGCCAGCGCGGCCGGCCCCTGGAACAAAAAGGCCGACCGGGGACCGATGCCGCCGGGGATCAATCCCACGCGCTCGGAGAAGTACGGCTTCGACTCGTTCCAGTTCTTTCCCAATTTCGTCATCATTTTCGGCTCGTCCGGTTTCAGCACGCACACGCATTGGCCGACGGGCCCGCACTCGCACGTGTTCGAGGTCGAGATGTTCCATCAGCCGCCGAAGACGCATAAGGAGCGGCTCGGTCAGGAGCTCACCGTGACGTTCCTCAACGACATCATCCTCGAAGACGCGAGCCCGTCGGAGGGCCTGCAGGCGATGCTCAACAGCGGCGCCCTGACGCACTTTACGATGAACGACGAGGAGATCCTGCTGCGCCATTTGCACAAGGTGGTCGGCGACTACGTCGAAGCCGGCGAAGCCGCGAAGGCGGGCATTCGATGAGTACTGTTCTGCCGCCGGAGTTTTCGCAGCTGGAGCACCTGGTGCCCGACTGGGCGATCGAGGACGGTCACGACCGCTACGTCAAACGCGTCAACAGCTCCATGGAGCAGATCCGGGCCTTCTACGACGAGGTGTTTCCGCATGCGGAAGAAGCCGTCGCCTACATCGACAAGTTCGATTACTCCGAGCCGCTGCCCGATGACGTCGCGAATCTGCGCAACCTGCTCTACTCGCTGATCACGGTCTCCCTGGCGGTCGAGCTGTGGAAGCAGCCGCGGGTGAAGCATTCGGCCAGCACCATCCTCACGAGAGTGAGCTAGGGCCATGGGAATTGGATCCGCACAGCTGGAAATCGTCGACCTCACACCGAGCATCGGCAGCGAGATCAGGACCGACCTCGACACGCTGCTCAGCGGGCGGGAGGCGTCGACCATCCGTGAGGTTCTCGAGCAGCGCGGTGTGGTGTTCTTCCGTGGATTGGACATCGGCGACGACGAGCAGGTCGCCATCGCCAAGACCCTCGGCACGCTCGTCGCGAACGAGGGCCAGGGCGGCATCAACAAGATCTCGCTGGACGAGAAGGTCAATCAGCGTGCCAAATACCTTCAGGGCTCGATGTTCTGGCACTTCGACGGTTCCCTGCAGCCACTGCCGAATCTGGCCACGCTGCTGCGTGCGGTGCGGCTCTCCGAGGCCGGGGGGCAGACCGAGTTCTGCAACACCTACGCGGCCTACGAGGATCTTCCGGACGCCGACAAGGAGGCGATATCCGAGCTGCGCGTCGTGCACAGCGCGGAGCGCTCGCAGTACTACGTCACCCCGGAGATGAGCTACGACGAGGTGGCGTTCTGGCAGAAGTCGGCAACCAAGGCCTGCCCCATCGTGTGGACGCATCAATCGGGCCGCAAGTCGCTGCTCCTGGGCGCGACGTCGGACTACGTCGTCGGATTGCCGGTCGAGGAAAGCCGCGCTTTGCTTGCCCGGCTTCGTGATTGGGCCACCCAGCCGCAGTACGTGTATCAGCACCAGTGGCAGCCCGGTGATCTGCTCGTCTGGGACAACACCGGGACCATGCATCGGGTACTGCCGTACGCGGTGGACAGCGGCCGGCTCATGCACCGAACGATTCTGGCGGGTGAAGAGCCGATGCAGTGAAGCTTGGCATCGCCACCCCGGTCGTCACCAACGTCGCCGGAGCCCCCCTGGAGTGGGAGAAGGACGCCGGCATCGAGGACATCGGCCGGGTCGCGGAGGTAGCCGATCGGCTCGGCTATCACCACATGACCTGCAGCGAGCACATCGGCATGCCCTCGACCGAATCCGGGCGGCGCGGTGCACGCTACTGGGATCCACTGGCCACGTTCGGTTATGTTGCGGGGCGCACCAAGCGGATTCGCTTCGCCACCATGACGTTGGTGCTGGGATACCACCACCCGCTGGCCATCGTGAAGCGATACGGCACCCTCGATCACGTCAGCGCTGGGCGGGTGATCCTCGGTGTCGGCGTCGGCTCGCTGAAGGACGAGTTCGACTTGCTGGGCGCGCCGTTCGACGACCGCGGCGCCCGCGGCGACGACGCCCTGAAGGCGCTGCGCTCGGCGCTGCCGAGCAACGAGCCCGCGTACCAAGGTGAGTTCTACTCGTTCGGCGGCCTGACCGTGGATCCGTGTGCGGTGCAGCCGCACATGCCGATCTGGGTCGGCGGGCGTACCCGGCGTTCGCTGCGGCGGGCGGTCACCCTCGCCGACGGTTGGTGCCCGTACTACGTGTCGATCCAAACCGCCGCCGACTGGCTGGCGCGGTTCGAACTACCGCCGGACTTCGAGGTCGTCATGCCCGCGGAGCAACCGCTCGACCCGGCCGGGAATCCCGAAGCGACCCAGGACACGTTGCGGGAGTTAGCAGATGGCGGCACCACCATGCTGTCGGCCCGGTTCGTTCACCATTCGCTGGAGCACTACCTCGAACAACTCCACGCTTTGATCGAACTGCATCGTGAAACCTTCGGCGCGGACGCGCGGACGCAGTAGACAGGAATCCTATGACCACCAGGACCGCCGACGATCTCTACTACGACCCGTGGGACGTCGACCTCAACGCCGACCCGTATCCCATGTTCCGGCGCATCCGTGAAAACGCGCCGCTGTACTACAACGCCGAGCACGACTTCTACGCGCTGAGCCGGTTCGATGACGTCAACCGGGCGCTGGTGGACCACCAGACGTTCAGCTCCGCGCGCGGGGTAGTGCTGGAAATCATCAAGGCAGACATCGAAATCCCGCCGGGGCTGCTGATTTTCGAAGACCCACCGGTGCACGACATCCACCGCAGCTTGCTCTCGCGCGCCTTCACGCCGCGCAAGATCAACGCCCTCGAGCCGATGATCCGGGAGTTCACGCAACGGTGCCTGGATCCGCTGGTCGGCGGCGATCGGGTGGACTTCGTCACGGATCTCGGCGCGATCATGCCGATGCGTGTGGTGGGCATGCTGTTCGGGATCCCCGAGGACTACCAGCACCGGGTCCAGCAGGACGGCGAGAAATTCGTGCGGACCAAGCGCGGCGGACGCATGACCGACAACACCGACGCCAAGCTCGCCGATGGGGAGGTCTTCGCCGATTTCATCGACTGGCGCACAAGTCATCCCGCCGACGACCTCACCACCGAGCTTCTCAACGCCGAGTTCGTGGACGAGAAGGGCGTCACCCGAAAGCTGCACCGCGACGAGCTGCTGATGTTCATGAAAGTCGTTGCCGTCGCGGGCTCGGAGACGACGACCCGGCTGATCGGCTGGTCGGGCAAGTTGCTGTCCGAGCATCCGGACCAGCGTCGCCAGTTGGTCGACGACCGATCGCTGCTGCCCGGCGCCATCGAGGAGCTACTGCGTTTCGAGCCGCCCGCGTTGCAGGCGGCGCGGTACGTCACCCGCGACATCGAACTCCACGGCACGACCGTGCCCGCGGGAAGTGCGATGCTGACGTTGATCGGCGCCGCCAACCGCGACGAACGGCGGTTCGGCGAGGATGCGGAAGCCTTCGACGTGACGCGGGTGGCGCGTCAGCACCTGACGTTCGGCGTGGGCGCCCACTACTGCCTTGGCAATGCGCTCGCCCGGATTGAGGGACGAATTGCGTTGGACGAGATCATGACTCGATTTCCCGAGTGGGAAGTCGACCTCGACGCGGCCGTCTTCTCGTCGTCCTCAGCCGTGCGTGGCTGGGACAGCATGCCGGCGCATGTCTAGGTGACTTGTGCGGCCTGCAACAGGTTGTCGGCGACTTCCCGGTGCCAGAAGTCGTTGGCGTGGACGGTGCTGACCTCGATTTCGAAGCGATCGGTCATGTCCGGGGTGACGTCGGCGACGTCGACGTAAAACTGCTCGTACCACCGGCGGTGCTGGTAGACGGCGCCGTCCTCTTCGGTGAGCAACGGATTGTCGATGCGCGTCTTGTGTTTCCAGATTTCAACGTCCTCGAGGAAGCCCTCGCCGAAGGTGCGGCTCATCGTCCCGGCGAGCTTGGCCGCCTTGTCGGCGGGTAGGCCGGGGATCTCCTGGACCGCGACGCCCCACTGCAGCACGAACGAGTTGTGGGTGACGGGGTAATGGCAGTTGATCAGCGCCACCTCGAGGGTGAATTCCGGCGCCACGTCGTTGTGCAGCCAGTTGATCATGTACGCGGGCCCGAAGTACGTCGCCTCGGAGCGAAGTTTGCTTCCCTCCCAGAGGTTCTCGTAGTTCTTCGTGGTGTCGGGCCGCGCCTTGGACTCCATGAGCTGCGTCGCGGTGTGGCCTTCGATGATGTTCTTGAAGAACGTGGGGTAGGCGTGGTGGATGTAGAAGAAGTGCGCCATGTCGACGTTGTTGTCGACGATCTCGCGGCAGTGCGCTCCCTCGATGAGGATCGAGTTCCACGACCACGGCGACCAGGTGCCTTCGTCGTAGCCGTCGATGGTGGGCGGGAGCAGTTCGGGTGGGGGTGCGGAGCCCTCGGGGTCGTGCCAGACCAGGAGTTGGCCGTTGACCTCGCTGGTCGGCCAGCGCCGCGTACGGGCCAGCCGCGGTGTGCGCTTCGCGTAGGGCACCAGGGAGCAGCGGCCGGTGGAGCCCTGCCAGCGCCAGTCGTGGAACGGGCAGGCAACCGAGTCGCCCTTGATGGTGCCCTGAGACAGGTCGCCACCCATGTGCCGGCAATAGCCGTCCAGGACGTGCAGGTCACCGGCGGAGTCGGCGAACACGACGAGGCGGGAGCCAAACGCGTCGATGCCGTGCGGTTGCCCGTCGCGGAAGTTCTCGGCCAGACCGATGCAGTGCCATCCGCGCGCAAAGCGCGTCATGGGTGAACCCGTATCGATGTCACGAATGTCGTTGTCGACCGCGACCACGGCCCTACCTCCTCAATCCCACCGTTAGACAGTTTAAGCACAACTGGGCATCGGCTATGACGCCGCGATGGGTAAAGTCGTCGTTCGGGTGAAGTCCTGAGGACGGTTGATGAGCGATTCACTGATTTCTAGCGACCACGGTCCGGTGCGCGTCCTGACGCTGAACCGCCCCGAGGCGCGGAATGCGTTGAGCCGCGACCTCATTCGGGCGCTTTATGCCGCACTCAAGGAGTCGGATGCCGACGAGTCCGTGCGGGCGGTGGTGCTCACCGGTACCGACCCGGCCTTCTGCGCCGGCCTCGACCTCAAGCAGGCCGCGCGCGATGGAATGGACTATTTCGCCGAGTTCCAGACGAACAGCTGCATCGCCGCCGTCGCCGAGATGCGCACCCCGGTCCTCGGCGCGATCAACGGGGCGACCTTCACCGGAGGTCTGGAGATAGCGCTGGGCTGCGACTTCCTCGTCGCGTCGGAACGCGCCGTGTTCGCCGACACCCACGCGCGGGTCGGCATCCTGCCCGGTGGCGGGATGACGGCTCGCCTGCCTCAGGTGGTCGGCGCCGCGATGGCGCGCCGGCTCTCGATGACCGGCGAGGTGGTCGACGCCGCCCGCGCCGAACGTATCGGGTTGGTCACCGAAGTGGTGCCGCACGACCAGCTGCTTGGCCGGACCCTCGAGCTGGCCGCCCAGATCGCCGAGGTGCCCGGTGCGACCATGCTGGGGTTGAAGGAGATCTACGTGCGCGGCAACTCCGCGGTGATCGGCCCGGCGCTGGCCGCCGAGGGCGACATCGCCGGAGCGCACAAGGCCGATCTCGTGGGGCTTGGCGACCGCTTCGGCGCCGTCTCGGCACGCAACAGAAGCCAGATCGGCGGCGAGTCAGCCCAGTGAGCCGTCGATCACCATGGCTCGCAGCGCTTTTCGGTTGAGCTTGCCGCTGGGCAAGGTGGGTATCTGCTCACTTGTCGCGATCGCCCAGCGCGTAGGAACCTTGTAGGCGGACAACTGATTTCGCGCACGCGCCGCCAGGGAGGAAACGTCGATCGCCCCTTTTGCCGGGACGACGACGGCACACACCTCCTCGCCCCGCTCGGCATCGTCGATCCCGACAACCACGCACTGCGCGACGTCGTCGAATTCCTCGATGACTGCCTCGACCTCGAGCGGGGAGACGTTGGCGCCCGCCGATTTGATGAGTTCACTGGTGCGACCGACGTAGAACAGCCGCGGGTCGCCTTCCCTGCGATAGACGCGGTCCCCGGTGCGGTACCAGCCGTCGGCGTCGAAGGTCTCCCACCGCTCGCGTTTGTTGTAGCCCGCCATCGCCCCGATCCCGCGGACCCAGAGCTCACCCGTGGAACCCTCCGGGACCGATGCGCCCCCTTCGTCCACGATGGTCATCTCGGTGTGGACGAAACCCCCCGCGGTCTCAGACATGGTGCGGTGCACCGGGAATCCGTCGGGCACGTCGATCATCGCAAGGTCCAGCGGCCCGTCGCGCAGCATCGGCGCGCTGGACAGGTCGCGGCTGGAGAACGTGGGATGCTCCCGCAGGCGCTGGGTGAAGGCGGGCCATCCCACGATCCCGCTGGCACGTTCGCGTTCCACCAGGTCCAGCGCCGTGCCGGCGTCGAGGCGCGGCAGCACCAATAGCGTGACGGGTTCGTGCAGCGCCCCTGTCACGGCGAGCAGCCCGCCGATCCAGAAGAAGGGCATCGCGCACAAGATCTTGGTCGGCGATGCGGGCCCGGTGAGCGCTCGAATGGCGCTGGCCCACGTCGAGGTCTGCCGGACCACCGTGCCGTGGGTGTGCAGCACACCCTTGGGGTCCGCGGTCGATCCCGAGGTGTGGATCATGATCGCCAGATCGGCGGGGGAGACCTCGTCCTGGACTGCGGTCAGCACCTCGTCCGAGACTCCCGCGGCGGTGTCGGCGTCCCAGCGGCTCGCCCATTCCCGATCCGTCTCGCCGGTGAGCACGATGCCGCGCAGGTACGGCGCCGCCGGCAATGCCAGCCGCCCGGCCCGCTGGCCGGACAGCTGCGGCAGCGCGGCCTCGAAGCGTTCGGCGACGTCGATGTTGAGCACCTGGCCGGGGGCGACCAGCAGCCCGATGTCGGCCAGCCGCAGGACTTTTGCGATCTCCGCCGGTGTGTACAGGGTGCTCATCGGGACGGCCAGCGCGCCGATCCGCGAGACGGCAAGCCACCAGGTGACCCATTCGATGCCGTTGGTGAAGAACAGCCCTACCCGGCTGCCCTTCCCGACGCCGTCTTGCAGTAACCGGCGCGCAATGTGCGCCGAGCGCCGCTCCGCCTCCTCGTAGGTGACGCGCTCGGTCGGGGTAACCACGTAGGTTTCCTGGCCGAACAGGCGCACGCTCTGTGCGAGCAGCGCGGGGATGGTCAGCGGTTGTGCTTGGGTCACGACGCAGAGGCTACTCAGCCACGCAACGCCCTTGCCGTCGGCGGTGGCACCCAGCTGCGCAACGCCTTGCGGCCAATCAACTGGCAACCGTGGGTGTAGGCCAATTGCTTTGCGGCAGAGGTGAACTCTTGATTGCTCACGACGATGCTGCGGGTACACCCATGATGACGCGCGCCCGCCACCACCTGCTGAACGGCCGAGACACCCACCGTCTTGCCGTGCCGCTTGCACTGGATCGCCACGTACTGGCCGTCCTTCTGCACGATCAGGTCGACGCCGTAGTCGCCGACGACGGGGGTGAAGCTGACCTGCCAGCCCGCGCGCTGCATGCGTGCGGCGACGTAGTCCTCGAACTCGACGCCGTCCATGGCGTCGATCTCCCCCATGCCCGCATTGGTCCCCAGCCGCCACCGCGACCGACGGTAGGCCGGCTGGATCAAGCCGGCGAAAAGCAGACCACAGGCCGCTCCTGCTACGCCGAATGCGACGCGGTGCCCGATGAAGCCGACCAGGAGCCCGAAATACAGCGGCAGAACGACGAACGCCGACCTCAAGCCGCTGTGCATGAGCTGATGATAGGGATCGGCTAGGACAACTTAGGACAAGCTAGGCGGAATCCTTGCCCAATCCGCTTTCCATGAAGCGGCCCATGGTCATCACCGCGCGGCGACGTGGCATGAGCCGGGTGTTGAGCAATGTCACCAACCGGTTCGGGTGTCCGGGCATAACGAGGTGTTTGCGGCCGATCGCCTTCAGCGTCTCCGCTGCGGCGTCCTTCGGGTCGGCGATCTGCCATCGCGGGTATTTCGCAAACGCGTCGCCTTGGGTGTCCATCAGGCCGGCGGACATCACCAGCACGTCGACACCGGTGCCGCGGGTTTCGTACCACAGCACCTCGCCGAAGACGATCTGAAAGGCCTTGTTGGCGCAGTAGGCCCCGGTGTAGGGCGCCGGGGTCAGGCCGGCGCCCGACGCCACGATCACGATCGACCCGCGCCCCCGCTGCGTCATCAGATGCGCGAAGCGGTAGATGAGGTTGACGTAGGCGCGCGCGTTGATGTCGATCATGGAGTTGAGCACGTCCAGCGACATGTCGAGGATCTTCGGCGTGTCCTTCGGGGTGTACATGTGATTGCAGACGAGGACGTCGACGTCGATGTCGCTGAGCTGGTCCATGATTCGCGGGTAGACCGACAGATCGCCGAGATCGACAGCGACGGTGCGCACTTCCACGTCATAGTTGGTTCGAAGCTCCGCGGCCCGCGCTTCGAGCTCCTCGGCAAGGATGTCCACAAGGACGAGATTGATTCGGCGGCTGGCGATTTCGCGTGCATAGGCGAAGCCGAGCCCTCGCTCGCCGGCGCTTCCGGTCACCAGCGCCCACGAACCCACGTATCGGTCAAGGGGATGGCGTCGACTCACGAAACCTCCAAGGCGCTGTCCTGTCCGGCCTGCGAATCGTACGGCCCAGCCGCTTCAGGCCGGTGCCGTTTGACGGAATCGGCGCAGGCCTATCGCGCGACCCCGTGGGGGGCCAGGAGTTGCCTGGTCACCGACTCATCCGGATGGGCATCCGGCCAGCTGAGGTGAGGGGCGTGATGTCCCAAATCGGACTAAACTTCACGGCACAGTGCGGGCGACCGAAGGGGGTCCATTGTGGCCGAACAACTCGATGTTGACCTCGTTGCTCTGAACGTGGGGAGCAACCACGTCCTGAATGGGATCGGTGAGGCTGCCATCGACTTCGTCGGGCATGAAGGCGGACTGGCCGATGCGGCCCCAGGTTGGGTTGGGTCGTCGCAGCTGGCGCTGGGTCAATTGGCGGCCCGGTGGGAAGCCCGACACAACCACCACAAGCTCCAGGTGGGTGGGCTGGGTTCGCACGTCGCCGAAGCGATGGTCGGTTACTCCACGAATGAAGACGATTCGACCCGGGCGCTCAGGTCGGTGCGAGAGCAGGGGTGATCGGTGGGCTCGTTGACTCCTGCTGACGTCAAGCGCTGGGACCCCAACGCAATCCACGCGGTGTTCCAGACAGCCAGCGGGCGGGCAAAGACCTTGCAGCACTTGGGGGATAGCCTGGATCAGGCTCACAATGTTCTCGCTGATTGGCAGGGAGAGGCGGGAGATGCTTTTCGCGTCGACCTAGGCAAGATTCGTCGCGACATTGAGACCGACGGGGCGGAATCCAAACAGGTGGCCGCGGCGGTGTCGCAGGCCGAGGGGGACGTGACTGCGTGCGAGCGCGAGCTTGATGACGTCGAACGGGCCGCCCAGGCGAATGGCTGGTCCGTCACAGCGGACTGGCGAATTAAGCTTGGCGACAAGGGGATCGATACCCACCGGATCGACCTCGCCAACGAGCTACAGATATTGCAGGGCGAGCTCAACGCCTGCAAGGTGCATGCCCACAACGCCGATCACGAGCTCGCCGCGGCTATCGGCTCCGCGGTGGGCGACGTTCCGGCAGCCCCCGCGGGCCCCCGGGCGGGCGGCGCCCCGCCGCAGCAAGGACCACCGAACCCGGCTCCCGGGGAAAAGCCAAAGACATGGAAAGACCTGTTGATGCCGGGCGGTCCGGCAAGTGCCGGACCCGACGGTGCTCCGCCGAAGGGTGTGCCGGATCCGGCCGGCGCGGGTGTCGGGGGCAAGCCAAAGACGTGGAAAGACTTGGTGTTGCCCGCCACTCCCGCAGAGGCGGCCCCCGGCGGCGCCCCGCCGAAGGGCGCGCCGAACCCCGCGGCTGTCGGGCCCGGCGGTGCCCCACTGAAGAATGGGCCGCCTTCCGCCGGTGTCGGAGGCGCCCCCAAGACGTGGAAACAAATGCTGTTGCCCGGCGGCCCCGCAGACGCCGGCCCCGGCGGCGTCCCGCTGCCCCGGCCGAGTCCCGCGGAGTTGGAGAATGCCAGGACGTTGCTTCGCAAAGTGATGATGACCGATGGGACGCCGCCGGATCAGATCGAGGCGCGCATCAACGAGTACCTGAGCACCACCCCGCAGCAGTGGATCGACAGATCGATACCCGATCACATGCCCTCCGAGCCGAAAGCACCGCCACCCCCTGGATTCGGCGAGGGATTCGGTGACCGCTGGTTCGCCACGGAACAGCAGATCCATGATCTCCTTGGGGTAGGAGGAAAGGGCGCACCCGGTGCGCTCAAAGCTTGGGCGCAGCTGCTCAGCGGCACCGCGGAGACGGCCGTGAATCCGGTCGGCGGGGCGATCAATGAAGCCCAGAGCGCGCTGGACTCGCCGAGTCCCGCCTACTTCTTGGGCCAGAAAGCTTCCGACGGTGCCTGGGCGTTGCCCGGGATGATCTTCGGTGGGGAGGGTGCGGCGGTAGGCAGAGTGGCTGACCTTGAGGCGGCCGGGATCGATTACGGCCCAACACATTTGCCACACGCGCCGATCGGCCTCGATAACCCTATCCACTACCATTCGTTTGCAGACCAGGCGGGGCAAGATCTTTATTCCGCGTTCGCACACGGAGAACCCACCACGGACCTCAACCGCGTACTCGCTGACATGTCGACCCACTACGTCGGCGACAATCCTGACAGGGTGATCCTGGGCAAGTTCGACGGCCACGATGGCGGTTACATCGGCGGAGGCAGAGGCGAGGGTGGCATCTATTTCGATACGGGCGATCCGGCCTGGGACGCCATGACCTATGGACTCGGCAAGCAAGAGCAAAGCCTGGTGTGGCCGGTCAACGAACAGTTCCTCCGCGCGCAGATGGAAAATCATGTCGGGCGCATCGACTACATCCTCGATCGCGAGAAGTACACCTCGCTGGAGGACATGATGCTTGGTCGTGTGGGGTCATATTCGGCAATGGAGGTTGATTTTTTGAATCGTCATGCTGCAGCATACGGATACGAACGAGTTGGCAATTCTTGGGTTTACATTGGAGCAAAGTAGCTGTGGCACTTCGGTTTTCCTCAGAAGTTCAAGCCGTCATCGGGCCGCTGCTCACGGAACTTGGCTTCGTCCTCGATGAGATCGACGACAGTCCCGATGAAGGCGGGAGACGTCAGCACGTCGTCTACTACCGCTCGGGTGACTGCAAAGTTCAGGTTTACGAGTCGTCCCGTGAGGGCGAAGTAAATTGCATGATTGCTCCACTAGACGTCCCCAACGAGTTCGGCCTACGGGCCAAAAAATGGCAGTACTTCACCCGGTTCGTTGAACGGCCCGATCGTCCACTGGCGGAGTTAGCCGCACTCGCGAGGGCTGAGTATGAGTCCTTCGCGAATCCATTGGATTGGGTACGAGATCGCATTGCTAACTATTACGAGCCTGCGCACGCTGGCATTCTCGAGATGTATGGCGCACCGTAGCCATCCGCCTCCGAGAATTGGTGAACAGGGGAATCTTTGATGAATACGGACCGCGTCTCGGACGATGAGTCCGCAAGGCTTTAACGTGAGATCGACCGACTGTCGACAAAACTTGGCGTTCCTCCCATGCCGGTTGGGCTCCGTACCCGTGACGGTCTGAATGTTTATGTCGACGACGACGGCTCGTTTCACTTCACTTTTTACGAGCGGGGAAAGCTTGGCTTCGATCAGACAGGCAGCTTAGACGATCTTCTCTACTGGTACTGCGAAGACATAGCCACGAGCCAAGCCGCGAAACGTGTGGGCGATCGCGCAGAACGCTTCAAGTATGAATACCAAGTACTAAGTCAATTCGACGTTCGATGGGCAAAGCGGCGGGTGCGTGAACTCGCCACAATGTTCTGCAATGGTCAACCAGAAGATATTTCCTTGCTTCCCGACATCGGCGAAGCGCCATGAGCCTCAACTAAGTGGGTCGAAAGTCGTCCGCGGCGCGGGGTCTTCACGGTCGACCTTGCAGCATCGACATGATGCCGTCGCCAGGACAACGGCGCCGATCTATACGAAGATGAGCCGGTGCGAAAGCTTCTCGTGGTCGCGAGCCTGGCCACCGTGATCGGCGTTGCCCCGCCCGCTCAGGCCGACCCCACCCCGTCCGGCCCCGACGCCAACTTTTTGGCCCAGCTCGACAAGGCCGGCCTCACCTATCACAGCCCCGCCGCCGCCATCGCGGTCGGCAGGCGGGCGTGCACGCTGATGGACCAGGGCAACCCGGAATACAACGTCATCCAAAACGTGTCGACCAGCAATCCTGGGTTCAAGGGTGACGGCGCCGACCTCTTCACGCACCTCGCGATCAGCGTCTACTGCCCGCAGCACCTGGGTGATCCGGCCACGCCGCCGCCGCCACCGCCACCCAACCCGGGGGGCATCTGGTTCGACCTGACGTTGCCCGCGCTGCCGGCTGCCTAAGCCGCGCGCGGCTCAGGAGCGCGGGGGCAGGCGCACCACTTCGACGAAGAAGCTGTCGATCTTGCGGATCGCCTTGAAGAACTGATCGAGGTCGACCGGCTTGGTGACGTAGGCGTTGGCGTGCAGGTTGTAGCTGCGCACGATGTCCTCTTCGAGTGACGACGACGTGAGGACGACGACCGGGATCGAGTCGAGGTCGGAATCGTTTTTGATCTGCTCGAGCAGCTGGCGCCCGCTGTACTTGGGCAGGTTGAGATCGAGCAGGATCAGGTCCGGCCGTGGGGCTTCGGCAAAATCTCCGCGCCGATAGAGGAAGTCCAGCCCCTCCTGGCCGTCGTGGGCCACGTGCAGCCTGTTGCGGATCTTGTTTTGTTCGAAAGCTTCGCGTGTGATCAGTTCGTCGCCGGCATCGTCTTCGACCAGTAGCACGTCAATCGGTGTAGTCGCATCCATCACTGCTGCGTATCCCCTTTTGCGGTGCGGCTGACTGCGGTTGGAGTGACGTGGCTGAACCAGGCGCCACCGGCTACGCGCGTGACTGGACGTAGACCTGAACCCTAACGACCGGCTCTCCGGCGCGCCGGCCAGGCCCCTTCGCACAACTTGGATTGGAATTACCCAAACGGGGGTACCTCCGACTTCGGTCGGGGATAACTAAACAGGTGCGTAATAAGGAGAGGCCGATGTGATCGTCTCCGGGATCGTTCTTGCGGTAATCGGATGTATGTCTGGACTGACTGTTTTGAAGGCGATCGGCGGCATTCTGATCGTCGTGATGTGGGGCCGCTCGCGGGTGTTCTGGCCGACCGCAGCACCCGGCTTCGAGGTAGCGGACGCAGAATTCGACGCCGGCCGGCAGGTCGCACGCGCTTCCCGGCCACCTCGGCACTTGCGCCGGATCCATCGGCACCGAAGCGCCGAATCCCCCGCTGCGTCCGTGCGCGCGGCGTAGTGGGCACACTCCCAATTAGCTTGTAAGACAAGGAAATCAGGCGCACCGATTACGGGGTTGAGGGTGGACCCGGCGGTGTGGCGGGATCGGGTTGCGGGCTGGGTGGCGGTGGCTGCGGCGACTGATCTTTGCAGTCCGGCAGGAAGATGATGGTGCCCCCGACCATCGTCCAGGTGACCCCGCACGCTAGCGGCGCCACCGCGGGAGTGTGGGCCGTGGCGATCAGCCCCACGACCATTCCGGTAGCGATCGTGGGGCGAACTAGGCGAGCGACGAACTTCAACATGACCCCGGGTCGCTAGTTCCTGGTTCTGCCTTAGGGCAAGGCGGATTTTCCGAGTGTGAGAGAAGCCGGGACTAGCCGCAACTCGAAACGATCCGCGGGCGGCCGAAAGTGATCAGCGCGATCAGAATCCGGCGACCAGGGCGTTGTTTTCCGGGCAGTACGCGCGCACGGAGATACCGACATAGGCATTGGCGCTGCCGCTGAGGCCGGGGTTGCTCGCGCGGAACGCATCGGCTTCCTGCTGCACCGTCACTCCGCGCCCGATGTCCTGGCACACCATCTTGCCGTTGTAGATGGCGGCCTCCGGATTGGCGAACGAGATGCCCCGGTCGTTGAGCGTCTGGACGTACTTGTTGTCTTGGTCCGGAGTGGACGCGATCGAGGCCGGGGCGGACGAACCGCTCGTCGGCGCGCCCTGATTCGGCTTCGGGCGTGCGGCGGGAGGTTGGGCCGCGGACTTGCTCGCCGGCTGCGAGCCGCCCGATTTGTCCTGCCCGGTCAACAGCCAGCCCGCCAACACGATGGCACCCGCCAGCACCACGCCCGCCGCGACGAGCGCACCGGCCCTGCCCCAGGTCGAACTCCATGACCGCCGCAGCGCTCCCGGCTCGCTCCTGCTGCCGTCGGACTCGTTTACGTTGCCCGCCTCGTCGTTGCTCGACCAGGCTAGACCGACCGACTCGGTGGGCGCGGAATTGGGAACGGCAGCCGTTTCGCCGACGTCCTGCGCGGCGGTCTCGTCGCCACCATGGACGTGCTCGGACATGAAGGCCATGGTAGCCATCGCCGCCGTGGGCGGCTCGCCTCGCGTCCCGGCGCCCTATTGAACTCGCACCCAACAACCTCCTAGGCTGCCGCCATGCCGATCGATCGTGCCGCGCTTGTCGCGGGCAGTATCCGACTCGCCTCAGGAGTCCACTTCCTTGTCGACCCCCTCGGTGCGAACCGGCTGTGGGGTGACCCATCGGAGCCGACGCCGACGGCGCGACTGTTGTTGCGCTCGATGGCCTATCGCGACGCGTTGATCGGCGGCCTGCTCGCGACGGCTGGCCTGCGCGGCAAGAACACCCGCGGCTGGTTCCTTGCCTCGGGCGGCGCCGATGCGGCCGACCTGCTCGGCGGTTTGAGCGTGCACAGCGAGCTTCGCCGCTCACAACAGCTCATCGGCCTGGGCGGCGCCGTGGTCGGCATCGCGGTGGGGCTGTGGGGCGCGGCACGCCCCGGGCCGAAAGCGGCGGAGCCTCCGGCGAGCTGAGCCCGCTCCGAGCTAACAATTTGCTGGCCAGGACTCGGATGCACTCGGTACGCTCAGGCCGTGCCTGAAACGGCGTACGCAGCCTGCGGTGATCTCAGCCTCGCCTACCAGGTGTTCGGCCAGGGCCCCATCGATCTGGTGTTCGCCGGATCGTTCGTCAGCCACGTCGAGATGTTCTGGGGCATGCCCGAGTTCGAGGCGTTCATGCAGCGGCTCGGCACCTTTTGCCGGGTGCTGCTATTCGACAAGGCCGGCGTCGGGTTGTCCGATCCCGTGCCTAAAGTTCGCACCCTCGATGATCGGGCGGCCGAGATCGAGGCGGTCATGGATGCCGCCGGGTTCGGCAAAGCCGTCCTGTGCGGGGCGAGCGAGGGTGGGCCCGCGACCATGCTGTTCGCCGCGACTCGTCCCGAGCGCACCCGGGCGTTGATCCTCACCGGTGCGTCCGGGTTCGCAGGGTGGTCGAGTTGGGAAGACATGGAGACGGACCCGGCCGCGCTGTGGGAACGGATGCAGCCCAGGCTGGGTGACGACTACACCCCGACGGTGGATCAGATCGCCGGCTTCCAGCGCTTCGCCCACGCCGTCCGCACGTCGTGGGGTACCGGCGAAGCCATCCGGTGTCTGCTGCCATCGATCGCGTCGACCCGGCAGCTGGCATTGCTGGAGCGCATGAGCGCCAGTCCGGGAATGGCACGCGCGACGTTGGAATCGTCGTTCCTCATCGACATCCGGCCGGTCCTGCCGACGATCAGCGCCCCCAGTCTCGTCATTCATGCCACGCGAGATTTCGTTCCGGTGCAGTTCGGCCGATACCTCGCCGACCACATCCCGGGCGCGCGCATGTACGAGGTCGACAGCGATGACCATGTGCCCTGGATTGCCGACCCGGATGGAGTCGTGCCGGTGATCGAGGAGTTTTTAACCGGGAGTCATGGGGCCCCGCTGCAATCCCAACGGGCCTTGCGCACAGTGCTTTTCAGTGACATGGTCGCATCGACCGAGCGCGCCGCGGCGGCGGGCGACGAGCGATGGCGTGCGGTGTTGCAGCGCTTCGACGAAGTCACCAGGCAACAGACCGAGCGCTTCGGCGGGACCGTGGTCAAGAGCACGGGGGACGGCCACCTCACCACCTTTGACGGCCCGACCCAGGGCATCCGCTGCGCGGAGGCCTTGCACGGGGAGGCCGAGAAACTGGGCATCGAGATCCGCATCGGAATCCACACCGGCGAGTGCGAGCTGCTCGACGGCGATATCGGTGGGATCGCCGTTCACATCGCCGCGCGCATACTCGGCCGCGCGGGTGCCGGTGAGATCCTCGTCTCCCGGACCGTGACCGACCTGGTCGTCGGTTCGGGCACGGGCTTTCACGACCGCGGCAGCACCGAGCTGCGCGGGGTGCCCGGCACCTGGCAGCTGATGGAGGTCGATCGCCATGGTGCGCGCGCCGGATCCCGCGAAGTGCAGCTCGCGTCGGCGCCCACCCCGGGCCCGCGGACCTCGATGCGACGGTCCGACCGCGCCGTGGCGTTAATGGTGAAGCGGGCGCCGTGGATGTTTCGGGGGATGGCCCGGCTGGCGTCGCCACCGAGCGCGGCGGATTAGCTACCGACTAGCCGCCTGCACCGCGGACCAATAGTCACTTTCCCGCTCGGTCATCTCGTTCGACGTGACCGCACCGAAAACCGCTGCCTCATAGGCGAATCGCTCGGGCGCATCGGGCAGCGCGTCGGGGCCCTCGAGCCGGAAGCAGCTGGGCGCCAGGGGGCCGAACAGCAGCGCGCGGCGCAGCTGCGGCCAGTTGTCCAGGCGTGGTTCCACCCCGGCGGCGCGGGCGAAGGCGATCGCGGCGAGGTTCATCCGGGTCTTCTGTGACGCTCGCCGGCTGGCGCGATAGGCGTCGATGGCCAGCCGTTGATCGCGATCGCTGGTGGGCGCGGCGGCGCCGCCCCAGGTGTACGCGATCCAGCGGGCCTGAAGTTCCAGCGGCACGAAGTATCCGCCGGACTGGTCCCACATGCCCATGAACGCCAGGCCGGGAAGGTCGGGGTGAAACGTGTAGCGGTCGGCGTCCATGTGCACGGCATCGAGGTCGAGGATCGCCTGGATGTCGGCGCTCAGGTACGGCAGCGACAAGCCGAAGCCCGTGCCGAACACGATGCCGTCGAACTCCTCGGCAGCACCGTCGGCGAAGGTCACGGTGGCGCGGGCGACACCAGTCATCCACGGTCGCACGATGATTCGGCCGTCGGCCACCAGCGGAAGGTAGTCCTGGCTGAGCGTGACACCGGCGGTGAACAGTGACGGGTCGGGCGACGGTGCCCCGTATTGTTCCGGGCTGCCGGCGGCCTCGATCACGATCTCCTTGAGTTGTCGGTCGATTTCGGCGGGTGCGAGAGCTTCCGCAGCAAGGGCGCCGTAGCGGGTGTGGATCAGGTGGTCGGACGGGACGCCGGCGGCGAACTTCGGCAGGACGTACCGCTGCCGGCGTTGGGTCACCACCACGCGCGCCGCTCCCGATTCGGCGATGTCCGACGCGATCTCGAGCGCGCTGACCGCAGACCCGGCGACCAGCACCCGCTTGCCGCGATAACGGGACCCGTCGCGGTAGTGGTACGTCGAGATGGCCCCCGCCGGGCCGCAGAAGCTCTCGATCCCCGCGACGGCGGGGATGACGGGGGCATGAAACCTGCCGGTTGCCAACACGATCCGCTCGAAGTTCTCGATTGTCCCGTCGTGGACCACCCGCCAGCCGACCCCGTCCCGGTCGATCAGGTCGGCGCGGGTGCCGAGCCGGATGCGCGACGCGAGGCCGAACATTTCGGCGTAGCGGTGCAAATACTCGAGCACCTCGTGACTCGACAGGTAGACGTCGCCGCCCTGGTGCTCGAGGTCGCTGAACGCCGTGACGGTGCGACTGCTGTTGGCGTGCATGCCGGGCCACACTCCGCTGTGCCCGTCCAGGCCGGCCCACTGCCCGCCCAGCGTCGGCGCCTGTTCGAAGATCGTGGGCTCGAAGCCCTGCGACAGCAGCCACCGCGCCGCGACCAGCCCGCCCGGGCCCGCACCGATAACGGCAACGCTGCTTGTCATCACCCGGAACTGTCGCATACGACTTCGATGCGGTTGACTGGTGACCGGCACTCGGCGAAGGGAACAATCATGGGTTTCGGCGTCCTGACGTTTGTCACCGACGAGGGCATTGACCCGGTGGAGCTGGGCAGAGCCCTCGAGGCGCGGGGGTTCGAGTCGCTCTTCGTCGCCGAGCACACGCACATTCCGGTCGACGCGAAGACCCCGTACCCGCTGGGCGGCCCGACCCCGCGGAAGTACCACCGGACGCTGGATCCGTTTGTGGCGTTGACCGCCGCGGCCGTGGCGACCGAGAAGTTGGTGGTGGGTACCGGAATCGCCCTTGTCCCGCAACGAGATCCGATCCTGACCGCCAAGGAGGTGGTGTCGTTGGATCTGGTGTCCAAGGGACGGTTTCGTTTTGGCGTCGGCGTGGGCTGGCTGCGTGAGGAGATCGCCAACCATGGTGTCGACCCCTCGGTCCGTGGCCGGGTGGCCGACGAGCGACTGCGCGCGATGATCGAGATCTGGACGCAGGAGAAGGCAGAATTCCACGGCGAATTCGTGAACTTCGACCCGATCTACAGTTGGCCGAAGCCGCTGACGAAGCCCTACCCGCCGCTCTACGTGGGCGGCGGACCGGCGAGTTTCAAGCGCATCGCCAGGCTGAACGCGGGGTGGATCGCGATGGCGCCGTCGGCGAAGGTGCTGGGATCTCAGCTCGAAGAATTGCGCACCGTCGCCGGGCACGACGTCCCGGTGATCAACGTCCACATGGGCGAATCGACGGCGAAAGCGGTTGAGGGTTACCGGGACATCGGCGTCGAGCACGTACTCGTGGAGCTGCCCACCGAACCGCGCGACGAGACGCTTCGGCAGCTGGATGAGCTGCAGGCCGAGTTTGTGAAGCTGGCGTAAGGCTAAGTGCCACAGAACGTTTGATATTCGCCGAAGTCCGCGGGCGCGGGCTCGGCATAGCGCTCGAACCCTGGCCGCTGGTCGTACGGCGCGCTGACGGCCGTGAGCAGCTGCTGCACCGGATGCAGATCGCCCGCCGTCGCCGCCGTCAGGGCTTCCTCGACGAGGTGGTTGCGCGGGATGTAGATCGGGTTGGCGCGATCCATCGAATCGGCGTCCGGACCCAAGGCCTTCCAGCTCGATAGCCAGGTGTCGAAGCCGGCGAGGTTGGCGAACAACCCCCGCGCCGGCTCGGCGTCGCCGCGGGCCGCGTCGGCGAGGTGGCGGAAGAAGGACGTGTAGTCGACGCGGCTCTCGGTGAGCAGGCCCAGCAACTCATCGACCAGCGACGCGACGACCTCGGCGTGGATGTCGGGAGGCAATCCGAGCTTGGCGCGCATGCCGGACGACCAAGTGTTCTCGTACTCGGTGCGGAACACATCGAACGACTCCTCGGCTAGTGCGATGCCCTCTTCGATGCTGTCGGCGAGCAGGGGAAGCAGCGTCTCGGCGAACCGGGCCAGGTTCCATCCGGCGATGGCCGGCTGGTTGGTGTACGCGTAGCGACCCCACTGATCGATCGAACTGAACACGGTCTCGGGGTGGTAGGCGTCCATGAAGGCACAGGGCCCGTAGTCGATGGTTTCGCCGGAGATCGTCATGTTGTCGGTATTCATCACCCCGTGCACGAACCCGATCGACATCCATCGGGCGATCAGGGACGCCTGGGCGGCGGCGACGGCCTGGAACAGCGCGAGATAGGGGCGCTGCGCCTGCGCCGCGTCGGGATAGTGGCGGGCGATGGCGTGGTCGGCGAGGCGGCGCAGCAGGTCGACGTCGCCGGTCAGGGCGGCGTACTGGAAGCTGCCGACCCTCAGGTGGCTGCTGGCGACACGGAGGAGCACGGCCCCGGGCAGCACCTCTTCCCGCCGCACCGGGCGCCCGGTGCTCAGCACGGCCAGCGAGCGCGTCGTCGGCACGCCCAGGGCGTGCATCGCCTCGCTGACGATGTATTCGCGCAGCATCGGGCCCACCGCCGCCAGGCCGTCTCCGCCGCGGGCGAACGGGGTGGCACCCGAACCTTTCAGCGCGATGTCGCGTACGCAGCCCTGGTCGTCGGCGAGTTCTCCCAGTAGCAAGGCGCGCCCGTCGCCCAACCGCGGGACCAGGCCGCCGAATTGGTGCCCGGCGTAAGCCTGGGCCACCGGGGCCGCGCCGTCGGGCACCAGATCGCCGGCCAGAAACCGCAGTCCGTTGGGGCTGCGCAACCATTCGGCGTTCAGGCCGAGACGGGCGGCCAGCGATTCGTTGAGGACCAGCAGGCGCGGATCGGGCGGAGTTTCGGCGCGCCAGGCCACCCCCAGCTCCGGCAACTCGCGGGCAAAGCGATCGTCCAGGACAACGCTCATCTCGGGTGCAACGCTCACGTCATCCAGACTACGGACGGTCGACTGCTAGCCGATCACTTTCCGGATGAGGTCGCGAGCGCGGTCAAGCAGCGAGGCAACGGGACCTAGCGCGAAATTAAGCTTCGCAGATTCCACGCCGGGGTGGGGGTGGGTCGGCGCGATGGCCTCGGCCGCCCGCACCGCAGTTGCCAGCCGCTTGAGTTCGGCGACGTCGAGTTCGCCTTCCAGATAAGGGAATTCGTCGATCTCTTCGTGCTCGGCATGCTCGAGGACCGCCTCGCGCAGCTTGGTCAGCTCCTCGATGAAGTCCTGGGAGGTGATGTCGAGTTTCTCGATCTGCGACAGCAGCTGCTTGGCGTCGTGCTCCTCTTTCAGCCGGGCGTCGACAATCGCGTGGCCGTGGTGGGCCTCGCGCCGCACCCGGGGATGCACCAGCATCTCCTCGGCGGTCTCGTGCGCCGCGAGTAGCTGACGCAAGGTCGCGAAGGGCTTTTCGCGTGCTTCGGGGTCCGACGCGAGCAACACTTCGTCGAACATGTCCTCGATCAGGTTGTGCTGAGCTTTGAGATAGGCGACGACTTCGTCGGGTGATTCGATCATCATCTCGGCCACGGCGATACCTCCGGGTAGGGGTTTGATCAATACGGGCTGGGCTGTGCACCGTTGGTTTGGGCGTACCCCGACCAGGCCCCGATAAACGTGTCAGCGCCCTGAACAGCACTTTTCGTGCGCCGCTAGGCTGGCGTGGTGGGCGCCAAAAGCCGGATCCGGGTGGCGCGGGTGTACGACGACATCGCAGCCGACGAGGGCCAGCGCGTCCTGGTCGATCGTGTCTGGCCGCGGGGCATCCGCAAAGAAGACCCGCGGGTGGGCACCTGGTGCAAAGACGTCGCGCCGTCCGCAGAGCTGCGCAAGTGGTATGACCACCGTCCAGAGCGGTTCGACGAATTCGCCTCGCGTTACCAGGCGGAATTGCGCGACAGCGGCGCGCTCGAGGAGTTGCGCGCGCTGACCGAGCACGGCGCCGTCACGCTCGTCACCGCCACCCGTGCAGTCGACATCAGCCAGGCGGCCGTGCTGGCGAAACTGCTGAAGGGCCGCTGACCCGCCGCGTGAGACCATCATGCGATGCGGCTGGGGTTGCACGCCTTGGGCATCGGTAGCGGCGCTGACCGCGCGGTGATCGACGCCGTCGCGTCGACCGCGGACGCCCTCGGGTTTGCCACCCTGTGGGCGGGCGAGCACGTGGTCATGGTGGACCAATCCGCCTCGCGTTACCCCTATTCGGACGACGGCGTCATCGCCGTGCCGGCCGAGGCCGATTGGCTCGACCCGATGATCGCGCTGGGCTTCGCCGCGGCCGCCTCGTCGCGCATCGGTATCGCGACCGGCGTATTGCTGTTGCCCGAACACAATCCGGTAGTGGTGGCTAAGCAGGCGGCGAGCCTGGATCGGTTGAGCGGCGGTCGGCTGACACTGGGAGTCGGAGTGGGCTGGTCTCGCGACGAATTCGCAGCTCTCGCAGTGCCATTCGAGCGCCGCGCCGCGCGGACCGCCGAATACGCCGCGGCCATGCGGACGTTGTGGCGCGACGACATTGCCTCGTTCACCGGGGAGTTCGTGAGCTTCGACTCGATCCGCGTCAACCCCAAGCCCGTTCGCTCGCGTCGCATTCCCATAGTCCTGGGTGGCAATAGCGACGCGGCACTGCGACGGGTGGCGGCCTGGGGAGACGGCTGGTACGGGTTCAATCTCGACGGCGTCGCCGCGGTGCGGGAGTGCATCGGCAAGCTGAATGAACTGTGCGACGGGCTGAACCGTGACCGGAGTGAGCTGCGGTTGGCCGTGGCGCTGCGTAGTCCAAGTCCTGAGGATGTCGATGAGCTCACCGCGCTCGGTGTTGACGAATTGGTGCTGGTGGAATCCCCGCCGGCACACCCGGGGCAGGCCGCCGACTGGGTATCGGGGCTTGCCGATCGGTGGATGACAAAACCGCATTAGAGCCGGCTGGCCGGGGAGTAGGCTGCCCGGTTGACATGAGTGACCCCGAAGTAATCCTGCCCCGGCAGCTGACCGATATCAGCGCCGAGGTGCGCGCCATTCCACCCCCGCCGATACCGCATTTGCCAGAGCCATACGGCATGCGTGTGGCCGACCCGGATGCCGACGCTGAGTTGATCAGCGAGTGGATGAACCGGCCGCATCTAGCCGAATCGTGGGAGTATCCCTGGCCGGCCGAGCGTTGGAGTCGTTACCTGCGTGCGCAACTGGAGAGCGGCTTTTCCCGGCCACTGGTTGCCAGCCTCGATGGGGTGGACCGCGGATACGTCGAAATTTACCGGGCGGCAAAGGATTCCATCGCCAGCCGATATGAGTACGATCCGTACGACCTGGGTTTGCATGTCGCGGTGGCCGACTTGGATTACATGAGGCAGGGGCATGTCCGGTTGTTGCTGCCGCACTTGGTGCTCAGCGTGTTGACGCTCGACCCGCAATGTCGCCGGATCATGTTCGATCCCGACCACCGCAATACCTTGGCGCGTAAGTTTTGTGAGAGCGGCGGTTGCGTATTCCTCGGCGAGCACGACATGTCGAATCGACGAATGGCGCTGTATGCGTTGCCCCGCACGCCCGACGATGTGCCGCGGCTTCGGCAAAACTGAATCTTTGCGTGGATTGGGGGAGTAGCCATGTGGGCTCGGCTCGTGGTGGCGCCGTGGTGGGTCCGCTGGCTGGTGAATGCCTCCGTTCTGACGGTCGTGCTCTTCGCGATGCTCGCCTGTGTCATTCCCGATTTCGTCCGCGGGGGCTGGGTGTGGCCGTTCCTATGCGTGCTGGGCGCCAGCTTGATCATGGCGGCGTTGATGACGTTTGCTCAGAGGCCCGTATTCCAAAGCTATAAGCCGGCTGTCGCCGGGTTGAGCCTGTCGCAGCGCAAGCACGCCATTCGGGCGCTGCGAACCGGCGAGGCTCCAGCCGAGCCGCAGGTGCTGGCGGCGGCGGTCCGCATCGGCAACCTGTCGAGGGCCTACCACGGTCGGGTGCCCGACTGGCAGCGGAAGGTGGCCTGGTGCATCCCGGCGCTGTGGGTCGTCGCCGGGATCCTGGAATTCGTCGGCCACAACGCCCGCGCCGGGATCACCTGGATGGTTCCGGCGGTGCTGGTCGCGGGTCGGATGGCCTGGGCCACTTACCGGGTGCGGCGGCTGCCGCAAGGCCTCGAGCGGCTGCGTGCGGCTGCCGACTCGAGCCCGGAGGCGCTGTCGACGCTTGAGCAGGCGCAGGATTCCGTTGCCGGACCGCCGGCTCTGAAGATCCGGCTGGCTTCAATGGCGGTGATCCTCGTTGCCGTCATCGTCGTATGCGTCGTGGTGTACCAGCGGGCCCGGCCCAGCCCGGACTGCCGTACCGCGGACAAGGTCGTCAACTACATCCACGACCACCCCGACATGCTCGACGGGCGGTTGATCTCCCCGGACGGCCCGGGCCTGGACAAGTACCAGGGCTGGTCGGATCAGCTGGTCGCCTACTCGCGCCAGGTGTCGGCGCCCGACCTCGCGCCGCATCTGCAGCGCATCGCGCAGATCTCCGCTGACGCGGTCTCGGTGGTGGCGGAGGTACGGCGAGACCCGGCGATCAATCAGTCGACCCACGAACTACTCGTTCGGCAACTGGTTTACCAGGGCATCGTCGGACACCTGATCGACGAGGACAAGGCCCTCATCCCGCCTTGCCACCACCACTGACCCGCCTCAGTAGTCGAGCTCGGCAAGGGTGATGTCGCCCAGCCGGTGTGAGTCGTCGAGCGAGAGCGCCGCGGGAACCATCTCACTGGTCACCAGCCCGTGGCGCCCCGTCAGCTCGTCGACGACGTCGAAGCTGCGCGCGATCGAATCCGGTGTGTCGACGATGATCGTGGTCACCGGCAGCCGCCGTGCGAGCTGAAACACCTTGTCGCCGTGCGGTTTATGGTCTCCGTTGAATCCCCAGATGCCGCGCAGCACCGTCGCGCCCCGCGCGGTGCCCGAATGCAGCAGTCGCTGGACGAGCGCGCGGTGAATCGGCAGCCCGTCGTGGGTGACGGTCTCGTCGGTGTAGACCATCAGCTTCTGCCACAGGGTGCGGCCGTGGTCATCGGTCAGCGGCAGCTGCTGGGGCCGCGCGAACACCTCACCGTCGCGTTTGCACAACCGCACCCGCTCGACGGTCAGCAGCGGGTTGGGCGTCGCGGCGGCCAATTCCGTTGCGGCGGCCGATACCTGCGCCGTTGACCCGATGGCGATGATCATCATCGGGACGTTGACGTTGCGGCCGAAAAATTTTGCGCGGTAACGCTCGCCGTGCGCCGTGCCATCCACGCCGAGAAGCGTGATGGCACCGGCGAATCCGTGTTGGTGCAGCAGCTGGCAGACCGCGTAGTACGCGGCCTTCCCGGCGATGCGCTCCTGGCGGCCCACATAGACGGTGAGTTTGGCGGCGTCGCCGTTGTGGGTGTCGAAATTCTCCAACGCGCGGTGCTGCCGGGTGACCAGTCGCGCCCGCTCCAGCGTCACCAGCCCGCGGCCGGTCATCGCGGCGACTTCGTCGACGACCGAACGGATTTTCGGCTCCACGTCGACCGCCGCGATCGCCACGGCCGGGTCTTCGGACAGGCTCAGCGAGACGTCCGTGCGCAGTTCGTGGCTCGCCCCGAAACTGGCGATGCCGCGCAGCATCACGCTGGTCGCCACGTCGTTTGAGCCAAAAACGTCGAACATCGCGTCGGCGAGGAAGCGTGCGTCGTTGCCGACGACGCGTTGGCGTTCGCCGAAGTACGCGGTCAGTTTCAAGCAGGGCTGGTTCATAGTTGCTCCGCGAGCCATTGTCCGAGCAGCGCCGCGCCCATGCCGAGCACGACCGAGACGACGATGTTGGCGATCTCCGCGAACGTCCGGCGCTCTTCGCCGAGTCGCTGAGTCTCCAGCATCCAGGTGGAGAACGTGGTGTACGCCCCGACGAAGGCGGTGCCGGCCAGCAGCGCCGCGTCCTTGCTCAGGGCCAGGCCACCGAGGAATCCGAGCAGCGCGGCGCCGCTGATGTTGACCACCAGCGTGCCGACGGGAAACGGCCGTCCCGCCCGGCGGGTCACCGTGCGGTCCACCAAGAACCGTGTCACCGAGCCGACGCCGCCGATGAGCACCACACCGGCCCAGACCAACACCGTCGTCACGAGCGCACTCTCGTCCGGCGCACCAACGCGGTGGCCACGTGCACGGCCAGCAATCCCACCACGATGCTCGTCACCGTGTAGCCGGCGGCCAACGCCCAGTGCCCATGCTCGATCATCTTCAGCGTTTCGACTTGCATCGTGGAGAAGGTGGTCAGCCCGCCACAGAATCCGGTGCCCAGCAGGGGACGCCGATAACTCGACAACGGCAACCGCTCCAGCAGCCGGGTGGTGAAGTAGCCCACCAGAAAGGCTCCGACGATGTTGACGGCGAACGTCGGCCACGGCCAGGTCGACGGGTCGGCGTCGCCGAGCAGGCTCAGGGCCGCACGGGCCAGCGCGCCCAGCGCACCGCCGGCGAAAATCGCGGCGTATTCGCGATAGTCGTGCTGTGCCACCCGCCCGCTTCCCTTCGTGCGCAAATGCTGCGCCTTGCAGCGTAGAGCCAAGACTTACCGGGGGGTGAACGCGGGAAGTACCCCCGAAGACCGAAGCGGCGCGGCGCGGCGGACGCGGGCACAATCGGTAACTATGGCTCACCCGCGCGCCGGTCAGCCGGCCCTGCCCGAAGACCTCGTCGACCTGCCCCACCTGATCACGGCCTACTACTCGACCCAACCCGACCCGGATGACGTCGCCCAGCAGGTGGCCTTCGGTACGTCCGGCCACCGCGGCTCGGCCCTGGACGGGGCCTTCAACGAAGCCCACATCCTCGCGATTACCCAGGCCATCGTCGAATACCGCGCCGCGCAGGGCACCACGGGGCCGCTGTTCATCGGCCGTGACACGCACGGCCTTTCCGAGCCCGCCTGGGTGTCGGCCCTGGAGGTCCTGGCCGCCAACGACGTCGTCGCCCTCATCGACTCGGCGGACCGCTACACCCCGACGCCGGCGGTCAGCCACGCGATCCTGGCCTACAACCGGGGGCGCAGCGAGGCGCTGGCCGACGGGATCGTGGTGACGCCGTCGCACAACCCGCCGCGTGACGGCGGTTTCAAGTACAACCCGCCCAACGGTGGACCCGCCGATACCGACGCCACCAACGCAATTGCCAAGCGCGCCAACGAGATTCTGCGGAGCGGCGGGTCGGGAGTCGAGCGGATTCCGTTCGCCCGCGCTATCAAGACCGCCCAGCGCCACGACTACCTGGATGCCTACATCGACGACCTGCCGAACGTCGTCGACATCGACATCATCCGCAAGGCGGGGATACGGATCGGCGCCGATCCGCTGGGCGGGGCCAGTGTCGACTACTGGGCGGCGATCGCCGAACGCCACCAGTTGGACCTGACCGTGGTCAATCCACTGGTCGACGCGACGTGGCGATTCATGACGCTCGACCACGACGGCAAGATACGGATGGACTGCAGCTCGCCGAACGCGATGGCTGGGCTTCTTGGCGCTGTGGCCGCCAACCCGGACCGCTATCAGATCGCGACCGGCAACGACGCGGACTCCGACCGGCACGGCATCGTCACCCCCGACGCCGGCCTGTTGAATCCCAATCACTACCTGGCGGCCGCCATCGACTACCTCTACACACACCGGCCGTCCTGGCCCGCGGGCATCGCTGTCGGCAAGACGGCGGTCAGTTCCTCGATCATCGACCGGGTGGTCGCCGGCATCGACCGCAAGCTCGTCGAGGTGCCGGTCGGGTTCAAGTGGTTCGTCGACGGCCTGATCGGCGGCACCATCGGGTTCGGCGGTGAGGAGTCGGCGGGGGCGTCGTTCCTGCGGCGCGACGGATCGGTGTGGACCACCGACAAGGACGGAATCATCTTGGCGCTGTTGGCCTCCGAGATCCTGGCGGTCACGGAATCCACTCCGTCGCAGCGGTATCAGGAGTTGGCCGACAAGTACGGCACCCCGTTCTACGCGCGGGTCGACGCGCCCGCCGATCGCGACCAGAAGGCCCGGCTGTCGAAGCTCTCGCCCGATCAGGTGGCCGCCACCGAGCTGGCCGGAGAGCCGATCATCGCCAAGCTGACCGCCGCGCCGGGCAACGGCGCCCCGCTGGGCGGACTGAAGGTGACGACGGCCAACGCATGGTTCGCCGCGCGCCCGTCGGGCACCGAGGATGTCTACAAGATTTATGCGGAATCTTTCAACGGCCCCGAGCATTTAGCGGAGGTGCAAGAAAGTGCGCGCGAGGTAGTCAATAAAGTCATTGGGTGACCCTTTCTCTCCGCAGTGCCCGCCCGGGGGGGCGCGGGTCGCGTTCGATCCGGCTACCGCGTGAAGTTTGGATCCTTAGCTGGGCAAATATCATGGTCGCGCTCGGTTATGGGGTCATTTCACCGGCGCTGCCATCCTTCGCCCGCAGTTTCGGGGTCAGCATCAAGGCGGTGACTTTCTTGGTCACCGTCTTCTCGTTGAGTCGGCTGTGTTTCGCACCGATCAGCGGGCAGCTGGTGCAGCGACTGGGGGAGCGGCGGATCTACATCAGCGGCATGCTGATCGTCGCGGTCTCCACCGCGGCGTGCGCGTTTTCCGAGGCCTATTGGCAACTGATGGTGTACCGCATCATCAGCGGCATCGGTTCGACGATGTTTTATGTCTCGGCACTGGGCCTGATGATCCACATCAGCCCGCCCGATGCGCGGGGACGGGTGGCGGGCCTGTTCATCACCTCGTTCATGGTGGGCGCGGTGGGCGGCCCGGCGGTCGGCGCCCTGGCGGCCGGCTGGGGGCTCACCGCCCCGTTCATTGTGTACGGCGTCGCACTGCTGGGTGTGGCGGTGGTGCTGTTCTACAGCTTGCGGAATTCGGAACTGACCGCGCCCGGACCGCCGACACGTTCCACGGTGACGATGCGAGAGGCGTTGCGGTTCCGCGCCTATTGGGCGTCGCTCGGGGCCAACTTCGCGACCGGCTGGTCGGCGTTCGGCCTTCGCGTCGCCCTGGTGCCGTTGTTCATCACCGATGTCATGGGCCGTGGCGTCGGCATCATCGGCATTGCGCTCGGGGCGTTCGCCGCAGGCAACGCGGTGGCCATGATCCCCAGTGGATACCTGTCCGACCGGATGGGACGGCGCACGTTGATGATCGTGGGCCTGGCGCTGTCCGGAGTGGCCACCATCTTCTTGGGCGCCGCGTCGTCGTTGCACGCGTTTCTTGGGGCGGCGTTTGTGGTCGGCGCGGTGACGGGCATCTACATGTCACCGATGCAGGCCGCGGTCGCCGACATCCTTGGCAACGAGGCGCGTGCGGGCGCCCCGGTGGCGGCGGTGCAGATGATGTCCGATTTGGGCGCCATCGTCGGCTCGATGACGCTCGGTTGGGTGGCCGAGCGGCTGAGCTACGGCTGGGGCTTCGTCATCAGCGGGATAGTTCTGCTGATCGCCGCGGTCGGTTGGGTGGCGGCGCCGGAAACCCGGACGGTGCCCGACGCCGAGCCCGATCCGCTGCCGTCTCCGCACACCTCGAACCTGCCTGAGCAGCAACTTTGAACCACGGTTACCCTTGGTGTAACTTCGATGGGCACGACTTGGGGCTATGGCGCAGTTGGTAGCGCACCACACTGGCAGTGTGGGGGTCAGGGGTTCGAATCCCCTTAGCTCCACCAGGGAGAATGCGGTTCTGGGCAGACTATTCTGAGCCGTTTGACGACAATTTTGACGACAACGGGCCCGTCTTTGACGACAGCGGGCTCGTCGAACCATCGCCAACATGTGCGAACAGGGAGCCCATCGAGTCCAGCGCGTCACGTTGCACCGCCTCGATCACCTCGACGTAGGTGCCCGTGGTCACCGTGATCGAGCTGTGGCGCAGAATCCGTTGCACCGTCGCAGGCTGGACGCCCATCGTGAAAAGCAATGTGGCGCACGAGTGGCGAAGATCGTGGACGCGTAGCTGGGGGACGTTTGCTTTCTCGCACAGCTGGTGGAACATTCGATTCGCATTCCGCGGTTCGATGAAGCTGCCATGGGAAGTCGTGAAGACCAACCCCGTCTCGCGCCATCGCGAACCGGCTGTAAACCGTTCTTGGAGCTGTCGTTTGCGGTGCCCTCTCAAAATGGTCACCAACGGGGTTGGTATGGGCAGCACCGCGATCGATGCGTCGGTTTTCACAGGGTCCAGTCGCAGTTGCCCGTCTACCCGATGCAGTGCCTGCCGGATTGTCAGTCGCCCTTCCCCGAGATCGACGTCGGCCCATGCGAGACCGAGTGCCTCACCGCGCCGCAGCCCCATCGTCAACGCGACGGCCCACAGTGCGTACAGCCGGTGCTGCTCGGCAGCTTCGAGAAAGCGAAGCGCTTCAGCACGGGTGAAGCTTCGAACCTTGCGATCATCGGTCACCCGCAGCTGCACAAGCCGCGCGACGTTTCGACTGAGCAGCTCCTCGTCGACGGCATCCTGCAGTGCGGCGCGTAGAACCCGAAGGATATGGCGGATCGAACTGGCCGACAGAAAGGCCTGGCAGCATTCCGGGTTGGCGAGCGCGCAGCACCGAGGCTTTTTCCTAGCGGCATCCCTGCCATGGGCGCAGCACTGACATTTCGTACGAAGCTCGCTCAGCCATGCCCGGATATCGGATGCCTGTAGCCTTTTCAGCTGTCGCTTGCCTATTCCGGGCACGATGTGAAGGCGGACGTCGCCCTCATAGGTGGCGTAGGTTGTTCGCCGAATGCTGGGCGCGGCAATCTGTTCGAGCCAATACGACATGTACTCGGCGACTGTCAACGTCGTCGTGGCAACCGGAATACCACGACGCCGTTGATCGCGCAACTTATTCAGTTCGTTGAGGGCGTCCCGCTCGGTATCGCCGTAGACGCTGATCCGCTTTCGCAGCCCGTCGGGTGTGTCAACAAAGAACTTGCCCTCCCAGCGGCCGTCGGCGCGACGATAGACGCCGCCCTCCCCGTTTGCGTTGCGCTTTGCTCTATGCCGTGCGACCATCACGCGACCCCGTCGATAAGGCCGGCGACATACTCGTCAAACGACTTTCGGACGATCCGCCGGCACCGACCGATCTGCACGGACTTGATCTGTTGATCCCAGATCAGCCGGTAGATCATCCATCGGCTAACGGCGAGTCGGTTGGCTGCAGCCTGCACTGTGATGAGTTCTCCGCGGTCCGTCAACATGGACCACCTCACCAACTTTGCTTTTGTTCGGCCCTGAACATCTCGGGGCCATCTGTGTCGTTGTTAGTCATGGGACTCCGCGCCCTGGAATGTCTTCTTGTGCTTGGAGTCGTCTGGCAGCCCGACAGCCGCAGATCGCTGAGCCTTGGATGATGTCGGGCCGGGGCGGCGATACCGCGTTCCCGCTTAGCCGCCCAGTCGTGCAGCGTCGAGACCGGAACTCCGGTCATCGCTCGAACATCATGGGCGGTGAGCATCACCGGACCGTCACTCACAGCAGCCATAATCACTCCGTCTCCCGCCGCTGGTACTGGCGGCAGGTCATACCGAGATCATGAAGCATGGTCCTCGATCTCCGCTACCAACAGCGCGACATTCGATAGCAAATAAACCTTCGGGTGCAGTCGGGGGCACCGGCGCCGGTCCCACTCGAGGTTGAGCCCGCGGGTGCGACAAGCTATGACACTGCTGGCCCGGCGATTCGGTTCCCCTTGTTGTGTCGCCGTTGAGCGCACCGTCGCGGTCATCACCGCTGCGTGCCTCGTAGCGACACCGCCGGCGATCAACGCCACGTAGGCATCGGTCATCGCTTCTTGGGCTGCTCGTCGGAATCCGCTCTCTCTCGGAGAGAGTCTCCAAGAGAGCGTGCGCTTTTCCCATGATGTCCAGGGCGGCTTCGGTGGTGGACAACCGTTTGCTCATCCGGGCGTTCTCCCGCGTGAGCCGGGCGATCTCGGCTTGCTCGGCGGTGAGCCTGCCGACCCTTTCGCCGGGCCGTTTGCCCGCGAGCACCCCGGCGTCGCGCTGCTTGCGCCACTCGCAGATCGACGACGAATACAAGCCCTCCCGCCGCAAATAAGCGCCACCCTCGCCGTGTTCGCACGCCAGCTCGTAGCCGACAGATGGGCAATCTTGTCCGACGCGGTGAACGCGCGACGCCGCCGCGGCCCATCAGGTCTCGGGTGGGTTGGATCCATCCGTTCATTGTGGTTCACCGAAGTAATCGTGGAACTGGTCATGATCTGCCGATCCGTATCTCGCCCTGCGTCAGACCGATTTGCTCTGAACCAGTGGACTCAAATCACCCTGACACGCAGGGTGTCCACTTGGAACGTTGGCGAAGCTCAAGCATCGCGCTGACCTGTGAGCCGTGGGCCGGGGTTTGCGACGGTGCCTTGTGCCGTGAGGCGTGGTGACCCGCGTCTGCTTGGCTGCCTGCGGGCCCGCCTCATCTGGATGTCGAGTCCGGCGCGAAGCAGCGCTTCCCGCATGGCATCTGCGATTGCCGGTGATTGTTGCGCTGCAACAAACTTGATCGTTTCTGATGCGGCGAGCGCAGTGACTTTGTCAAGGGCTGTCCGTCGAGCCAGCCGTAACGATATTGCGCTTCCGGCGTCGTTGTGTCGATCCTCCAGGAGGATTTCTGCGGCGTCGGCGCCGCTGTCCCGGTTCGCGTGGGCGAACTCAAACAACGCACGATCCAGCGACCGGAATTTGGACCAGCCTGCGGCGTTCATCCAGTCTCGCGGAGTGGTCAATGACACAGTCTCCAATGTTCTGGCGACGTCAGCGTTGATGTGCCAGGTTCGCAATCGAGCGGCCTGGTGCAGCGTGCACCTCAGTATCCCCATGGCACGGTCATCTTCTTCGAGCCAGAGCCAGTATCCGGAGCGGAGGGTCGACGATATCAGCATGGCGGCTGCGGCGATCTCCGATCGGGGCTGATTCCACCGTGCGCACAAAGCGGCGAACTCGGCGGTCACGACGTACGGCGACATATGGTCGAAGTGTTGGGCAATGTGTAAGTGCTTGTCTGACAGCTTGAGATCCTGTGCGTGGGCGGCTTCTGTAAGAAGGAACCGCGAGTACCTGTGTGCGGCAAAGGCGAGTTTTGCGAGCTCTTGACGTGTGTAGCGCTGAGTGTGCGATCTCGCCGCGAGAACGTTGTGGTAGTCGGTGTACAGCTTGGCGGCATAGTCGATATTGAGGGATTCGGCAAGCTCAGTGCGCACCAGCGGTACGAGGGCCGGGGTCAGTCGTGCGACCGGCGACTTCCGTAGCAGCAGTTGCGTTTCCGATGCGCAATGGGCGAATCGTTCCTCCGGCGCCGACATGGTCCTGATTTCCTCGGCTTTGTCAGGATCTCCTAACGCTTCACACACCGCTGCTGCGGCGAGTCGCATCTGAATGATGCAGAGCGCCAGTGCATCTGAGAGAGCATCTGCGGCACCGCAAGCATCCGGCGGCGGGCGCTCTGGGTCGAGGTTGTGCAGCGCTTCCCACCCGACCGCGGCTTCAGCCTGTTTTGCCTCGATGAGCTCGCACAGCCCGTGGTACACGCTGGCAGGGCATATTGCCCGATCACCATCGATTTGCACATGCTCATGGTCCCTTTCGATGAAACCTGTTGTGCGCGGCTCGTCTCCAAGATCGTCGAGTTTTTCGTGGACCGCGACGTCGGCGGTATATCGGCTCAGCCTTCTCATGGCGCGTTGGGTCCACGCTCGCGCGATGAACGACTCAATCGGCTCGTGAGGTCTGCGCCCACTACTGGCAGCCATCGCAAGGAGCACCGTCCAACGACCCAGCTGCTGTCGCAGAACAATTGCCGCGCCAGCAACTTGCCCAACGAGGATCAACCGAATAGCCGTGACGGCACTGTCCATGCTCCAAGCGAGGTGAGTCGGCCAAGGACTCTCGTGCGGGAGATGTAGCTGTGCCAGGGAGGCACCTCGGTCCGCGTAGACCGTATCCAATTCGTAGATCGACAGCAGATGAGTAAGGCAGCGGTCCATCGATAGTTGAAGGGCCGCAGGGAGATTGTCGATCCGAGTCGAGTGACGACCTAGGAGTGTCTCAATGAGTCGCGCCGGGCCGCGGGCGGCGATGCGTTCATACTCCTCGACGGTTGGTTGGACGTGCCGGGCGCGTCGTTCGCCCTTTCGCCTCGCACGCTCCGCTTCTTTACGTGTCGGTTGCAGGAGACCAAGCCTCCGCTCGAGCTTGCGGCGGCTCTTGCGTCCCATATCTTTTACAGTCCTCCGACTAATGGCTGCCACACTGAGCGATTCCCATCATGCGTTGTCAGCGGGCCTGCCTCCATTACGCCGCCGCTCGCTGTGCTCAGTGATGAAGCGGCCGATCTCACGGAGAGCCGGCTGAGCGATGACCTGCTTGACCAGCTTGATCGGCAATGCGTCGGGCGTGCAGAGCGGCAAGAGCGAAGCGGAACGCATCCCGACGGGCTGCCGACGAGTGTGCACTTCGGGTCGCACTGTCCTTCCATGGCCGGAGCGTAAAGCGCAGAGCGAACAGCCGTCTACCACAACAACGCAATTAACTCGCCATGAGAGGCGACATCGTCTGCAGAGCGCCGTTGTTCGTTGTCGCGACTCTCATTGCCGACGCTTCACGGCGGCTCAGCGTGTCGGTTCAAAGAGGACATATTCCGCCAGCGCAGAATGGCAGCATGGACGATCTGGTACCTACCGGATTGGTGGCCCGGGTGTTGGACCGGCACTTGCGGCTGCCAGCGAGCTGGGATGACGCGGAGCGGCGGGAGTTCGTCGACGAGGCGGCCCAGGAGGTTGCACTGAGAGTGGTTGAGCTGGCCGACGATTGGGCTGATCGGGCGGTTACGCAATGGGGCCAGCAGCACTGGCGACTACCTGATTCCGAAACCCAGGCCGAGCTGGTGCGCGAGGCCCGAAGATCCGCGTTGGTGACGGTGTTGTGCGATGTGCTGCCCGATGTGCCGGTCGCCGACTTCTTTGAGGTTGGCCTGACGGGTGTCAACATCAACTGAATGTCGATCGGTTGTCGGCGTGGCGCCTGCCCACGATTCGACCGGAGACGGCATAGCCGCCGAACTTGATGCTGCATTGGCGTCGATCTCGTTCGGCTAGCACGCATTGCACGCGTCGAGATCGTTCGCGATTCAGGTCGCAAAGGCAGCAGCCTCGGTCACTTGCTTCCCAGCCCTCTACTGGGCCAGCGTGGTCAAACCTCCCGTCGGTCAAGCACGCCAACAGGGTACTCGGGCCGGTGACGGAACGAATTTCGTCACGCCGCCGGCGCCAGCGTGCCGCGTCGCCAGCTGGGGCGCCGGTCTGCGAGGTTCTCAGTTGCATCATCCGGGCCGCCACGTTGCTGATCACTCCATTGGCCTCGGGCGCGAGCTGGGCGACCCATGATGCGATGCTGCGGCCGACGGTTACGGCGATCGTCTCGATCGGCTACAGCCCTTAAAAACCTTGCTCGATTGCTTGCGTTGCGGGGTTCACGCGGTCACCAAGCCAGCAGTGCAGACGGCACACAGGTGTAGGCGCTTGCTTAATGCGCGTATTCCTTTGAGGTTTGACATCGGCCTCATTGGCCGCCGCGTCGACATGACTGCGGCGTCGGGGTAGCGCGGTCGCGCTCGCCCGCTGGGAAGAACGCGCCGCGCGGGCGGCGGGTAGTGAAGCGCGCGCCGGCGCGGCGGCGCGGCTGTGGTGCGGTTTGCGGCGCCGCGAGCGCAGGTCGTCAGCTCCTGCGGTTAGGTCAGCAGACGGGCGGCGTGGAGCGCAGTCAGAAGACGCACGGCCGCAAGCACGGTGGTGTCGTGCTCACCGCGATGCAGTGTGCCGGCGGCTGCAGCATCGGCGAGGCCTTCAAGCACAGCGCGGCACGCACGTGGCGAGGCAAGGACGATCGCAGCCGCCTCGGCGGGGTTTGGTGGTGGCGCGGGCTGCTCGATGATGTGGTCGCGATACTCGACGCGCCACACTGGTTTTTCGACCCGCTCGATGCGCAGTCCGATGGCTCCTGAGCGTGCAGCGCGGCGCTCTTCGTAGGCGGCCCGGCGGCATGCCTGCGAGCACCACAAGCGTGGACGACCTTTACCGACCGCCGCGGGCAGCTCGGCACTGCAGCGCGGGCAGACGGGCGGGTTGGCCACGGTGACACGCTACTGCAATTTCGTACGGACGAAAAGCTGTTATCAAGAAGTGACCTTAATGCAAGAGGTGTGTGGTTCGTGGGCTGGTCGAAAACGGTTGGTGGCGGTGCGCTGTGGGGAGCAGGCTGTGGGTGTGGAGCGGGTTATGTTGGTGCAGTGGGGGACTGGGAAACGTGGGATGTGGACAAATGGGGACACGGTGATGTTGTGGGTGATGGTAGAAACGCGAGTTGAGCGCGCCGTAAGGTGCGGCCATGGCGAATATCAACTCGAAAACCGAAGCGCGCAAAAAGGTTCGCGAAGCGCAGGCCAAGGCCAACGAGGCTCGGCAGGAACGTGAGCGGCACAACGTCGATGACGCGGCGTCGTTTCTGGTCGAACTGGGCCGGCTGGCGGCCGTCGACGAGTGGGAGCAGGGCCGTGTGGCCGAGATTCGCGCAGAGGGCGAGCGGCGACGTCACGAACACCGCCAGGAAGGCGCGGCGGCGGTGTCGCGCATGCTGGATCGGGGCGAAACCCTGACCGCGATCGCCGAACTGGCCGGAATCAAGGTCAGCGAGGTCCGCGCGGTGCTCAAATCAGCGGGTGCACAGCCGGTCGCGCCGCCGGATGCACTAGGTGCGGCCAGTCCGGCGACCGACGCGCCGCAGAACGCGGGCCAGGGCGCCGCAAGCGCGGCCGGTGACGCGGCGCGGCCGGTCGGTGTCGGTGGAAGTGCTTAACGTGAGGGCGTGTGAGGCGGAGGCGCGGCGGCGTTGTGGGTCGATCCCGCGGTGCACGCTGGCGAATGCCGGCGCTTCGATTCATACGGTGTGAAGGGCCCCGGGGCAGAGGACCGCGATTTATTCACCGGCGGGACGGGGCCTGATACTTAGCGGACTCCTCCGCGAGACGAACTCGGCAGAGCGAACGTGGTCGACGCCCCCGGATCACAACACTCGATCAGCGCCTTTCGGTACCTCAAGAGTGTGCACATCGATCAATCTGCTGATATCGCTTGCGGTCACGATACCGACCAGTTGGCCACGGTCCATCACGAGCGCCCGGCTGCCGCGGCTCGGCGCGAGCCGCTCCAGCAAGGCTGTGAGCGTCTCGTGCGGTGCGGCAGTGACGACTTGGTCTATTGGCATGGCAGCATCACGCACCAGGGTGGTGCTGCGTTCGCCCGGAGCCACCTGCCGCAATTGCGTTAGCGTGATCAGTCCTACGATGGCGCCACCGGGGCCTTGTACCGGATAGGCCGAGTGGCGGTCGCCGAGAACGTAGGACTGGATGAAGTCCTCCACCGAGATCGAGCCGGGAGCAGTGTGCGGGCGGGCGGTCATCGCGTCGACGACGCGGATGCCGGAAAGGGACTGGCGGGTCACAATCCGGTGTTCTTCGCTCTGCGCCGCGGAGAGCAGAAACCATCCGATGAACACGGTCCACACGCCGGACAGAATCGATGCGGTCATGAACTCGAACAGCCCGAGCGCGATGAGTGCGTACCCGACGATGCGGCCGCCGCGAGTGGCGCCGAGCTGACCGCGGACCTTGTCGCCGTGCCGGCGCCACAAGTAAGCGCTGAGCACACGGCCGCCATCCAAAGGCGCACCCGGCAACAGGTTGAACAGACCGAGTAACACGTTGATCCCGGATAACCACCACGCCACGCCCACAGCGATATTCGCGACCCCTAATTGCCGGAACACTACGGCAACGGCTGCAAAGACTCCCGCCAGCGCCAGGCTTGTCACCGGACCAGAAACCGCGATGCGGAATTCTGTTCCCGCGGTCTGTGCTTCGCCCCCTAAGCGAGTAACGCCGCCGAACAACCACAGCGTCACATCAGACACCGGCACTCCGGCGCGACGGGCGACGACCGCATGCGTCAATTCGTGCGCCAGTAATGACGCCAGCAGCACCGTCGCGCCAACTGCGCCGGCAATCCAGTAGGTCGGTGCCGAATGACCGGGCGCAGTGTCGGATAGCGTGCTGGCAAGGCTCCAGGTGAACAACCATAAGATGACCAGGACGCTCCAATGGACGCCTAGGCGGAAGCCCGCCACCGTTCCAAGGCGTATGTTCTCAGCCACGTTACAACTCCAGATCTGTTGTTGGACAATAGAATGCGCGGGTATCCCAACTAACGCCAGCGGCTTCCAAGCTTTGCATCTGCATCGCTAGCGGGCGACAAGCAAGGAAAAATCGCTGTGGCGCGATGCGAACGCTCCCGTTGGGCCAACAAGCTGGCGCAATTCGCAGGCTTGGTTTGCGCCGACGACCACCAATTGAATGCTTTTCGCGTGCTCAGCGAGATGGGTGAGGAACGTACCGTAAGCGGTAATGGTGCGAACGTGGACCTCAGGATAGTGCGGCGTCCGAACCGCGACATAGCGATCAAGTATCGCCTGCATCCGGCGATCATGCTCGTAGAGGATGCGATCATTCTGGAGGAGATCGAATCCCGATCGGTAGGCCGTCATCAGTACCAGCGGAGCATTCCTCCGTTTGGCCTCCTCGAAAGCCCACTCCAAAGCAGGATCATCGTCGGGTGATCCGTCGACGTGGGCCACGATCGACCGACCGTCAGTGATGTCCTCGTCGTGGTCGCCTCTTAGGACCGCCACCGAGCAATGGGCAGACTGCACCAATCCAGCTGCAGTAGAACCAAACCCAGTGTCAGAGCCATTGCCGGATCCGGTGTTTCCAATGCATAGCAGTCGCGTGGAGTAGGTAGCGTCGATCAATGCCGGCAATGGGCGGCCCTCGACGATCTCCATCTCGACCTTGACTGGCTTTCCCATTGCCTCAATCGCGGCATGCGCGTTGTGAACCGCTTCCTCCGCCGCCACTAGTACTTCACGGGTTTCCCGTCGGTTGGCGTTGGGGCTCAGTTCTCTGATGTAAAGCAGCCGCAGTGGGGTATCTGTGTCAGCTACCTCGTCGACGGCCCATTGCGCCGCCCAAAGAGCAGCCTGCGATCCGTCGATCCCGACCACGACCGACTTCGGCGGATAATTCTCAAACATCTGCGCTCCCAGGTCTCGACGGTCCTACAAACCACTACCGAGAACGTTATTAGTCGCGTCACGGCTGTTCAGGAGGCGATAGTCCTCACTTGAAGGTCCGTTGTGCCCCTTTTCGGTCGCTCGTGTTCACCTCGGCGGGTACCGCCCATGGTGTTATCGCCTAACGTGGTTCGAGGTCCCTGACGCAGATGCCGCCGACGAGGTACGAATTCCAGCGATAGCAGAACGAGCAGCGCGGCCGGGATGTGTCGCATCGACAACAGCACATAACGGCGTTGATCGAATGAGTGGAACTTGCGCAGGTATCGGTACAGCGATTCCAGCTTGATCAGCGAATGACCCAAGTGGATAAGACCGTAATAGATGGTTTCGATCGGGCTCCGGTTCTTGTTGTCGAAGATTTCGGGGAACGCGGCGAAGGCCAGCGAAAGTCGGTTGCCACCCTTCTCTTTGGTGTATGCGATCATGTCGACGCTGAGTCGCTCGTCGACGCCGTTTGGTGCTCCGGGTCGGCGCCATGGCACATCAAGGCTCACGTCGCTACCTTGGCCGGATGTCGCATATCGGTGAAACGCTTGCAGTCGGCCGTATCGGTCTCGCGCGATAATCAGCTTGATACCTGGGTAGCGTCCTTCGAGCGCGTGGTCGAGAATCATCGAAAAGCCGCGCTCGGCATGGGCTCCGCGGTGCGAGGCGTTGAGCACCTCCGCCAACTCGTGCGCTAGTGCGCTGTCAAGTTCCTGTTCGGCGACCACCTCGGTGGTGATCCCGGCGTTATGTGTGCGCCGGACTGCCTGGCGCAGGTTGCGGTACTTCCGCCCAACCATGTTGAAGCGCGACACGTCGACCACGACATCGCGTCCGATGGGCACCGGTCGCAACGACTGGCCGATAACGCCGGCTTTCTGCCATAATTTAAGCCACCGCTCACTGCAGCCCAGCACGATGATTCGCCAGCCGCGACTGTTGCACATTGCGGCGAAGTCGCTTGCCAGCTTGGGAAAAGCGTTGTGCGCGCCGATGGGATCACCGCTGACCACTGCGAAGCCCAGCCGTGCGCGATAGGCGATGGCGGCATCGCCGTTGGTATTGAAGTAGTAACTTTTCATCGACTGCATCGCGAACGGGGCAAGCGGATCTCCCTGGGTCGCCTCGATTAGCGCCCATATTCGTGGCAGTGCAACAGGATCAGGCCGTGATGGCATCGGCCATACGAGTATCACCGCGGCGCCGACGACTAGCCCGTTGCCGAGCAATTCAGATGACAGCAGGTGCGAACCTACGCCGGTGAAAAGTACGCCCATCGCTGATGTGGCGTGGCTAATGGTTACTGGACGACCCATACGGATGCCTCTTGCGACCAGCATCGCCGCCAGCAAAAGCGATAGTGACCAGCTCAGTCGACTGGTGCTATACCACTCGCCGACCCGATGATCGCATGCCACCATCACGGTCAGCAGGGCGAGCGCGCCGACGAGTGTCACCGTGCCGATCCATCGCATCGGGCGCGAGTCGAAGCTGACCATCACGCGCGGGCCGGCGGGGACCGTGGCTAGGCTTGCCGCATCCATCGCTACCTCCTACTCGTGCGTGGGTCTATCGAAAACGTTTGACCAGCCGCAGCATTCAGCGTGGGCCCAAGACATGGGTGAGCTTTTCGTCGGGTAGGCCATTGGGACAGCCGGATCGTGAGGCGGTCGACTCGCGTGTCAGGAACCCGGTGAGTTCTCCGATCGCGGTCATCAAAGGGGCGGGAAACACGATGGTCGTGTTTTTCTCCACCCCCAGTTCCGCCAGGGTCTGCAGATTCCGTAGTTGTAACGCCAGCGGGTGCTGCATCATGGTGTCGGAAGCGTCACCAAGCGCCGCGGCGGCGCGTGCTTCACCTTCGGCGGCAATGATTTTAGCTCGCTTCTCTCGTTCGGCCTCGGCCTCGCGCGCCATTGCTCGCTTCATGCTGTCCGGCAGTTGGATGTCCTTGAGTTCTACTAGGGTTACTTCCACACCCCATTCCACGGTCGTGATATCGAGAATTTGGCGGATGTTCGCATTGATCACTTCTGTCTGGGCGAGTACCTCGTCGAGCGAGTGCTGCCCGACGACGTTGCGTAGGGTGGTTTGGGCAATTTGATCAATCGCCGCATGAACGTTTTCGATGATGACGACCGATTTGCGAGCGTCGACCACGCGAAAGTACGCGACTGCCGCGACATCGACGCTGACGTTGTCGCGGGTGATGATGCCCTGAGATTGGATCGGCATAGTCACGATGCGCATGGAGACCCGCCACAGTCGGTCGATCACTGGGATGATCAACCGCAGTCCGGGTTCGCGAACCGCGATCACCCGGCCGAGGCGAAAGTGCACACCGCGCTGATACTGCGACACCACCCGAATCGAGCCGGCCATCAACAGCAGTGCGACGATAAGCACGAAAATGGTTATAGCTACTGCATTCTGACTCATGGTCGACTACCGTTCGTTGATTTGTTGAAGCTTGTGGGGATACAAGATCACGCTGCATGCGGCAGATCGGGGGTTGAGCTTGCCGCTTGCGAGATCGACCTTGGTGCGGGCGTCCAGCCGACGTAGGTCAGATAAAGCCCGATCAGCGCGAAGCAGACGCACACCGAGCGCCACAGCGCACTTGCCCCGAGCACCGAGTTCGCCATCGACATGAAGGCCGTTGGGAACGCCAGCAGAAAGAGCCCACGCAGCACCAGAAGCCAGCCCATTACAGAAACGATGACTGCCGCGGCTCCTCGCCAGTACTGGTGAAGCGCAACGATGATAAAGCCACCTCCTAGTATGAAAGCGCCTGCCACCCAGGGCCATACCGGATTTGCGCCGAAGTCTGTGGCTAGTGCCCGCACGTCTGAGGCACGCACTACAGCGGTGACACAAGAGATGACGAGGAATGGGCCGAGGACCCGAGCAAACATGCGTGTGCTGCGCTGCGACTCTTGTGAAGAACTCATTGCAATACCTCCACTTGATGCCGGCCCCCGATCGAAATGGCAGCCCTGGCTCTAGATTTGAGATTCTCGGGGCCGCGCTCCAGGCCGTGGTTCGGTTGGCTGGCCGGCGTCTGCGCCGCCGCTAATCCACTGCCGTGCTTGCTCGAGCTGCTCACCGGGAAAATGGCGCACCTCGGCGGACACAAAGTGCGACGCCAGCCGCTCGACGACATCTCCGATGTGTGAATTGGTGACGATCGCCAGCTTCTTGACGCGCTTATGATGGTCCCGGACGAAACGAAAGTGGGTGACCATCGTTCCGAAACTGTTCCAACCCGGGAATTCCGGGGCGTCGATGATGAGGCCGGCGAGATCACCCGTTGCCTCGATCTGGGTGTCAACCACACTGGCAAGTTCAGTGAAGTCGCTTTTGTCCAATGCGGACTTGGGATGCACCAGAAGGGTGGAATGCGCGGTATCCAGGTCGTATTCGATCATGATCTGCTCCTGACGGTTCTTGTTCTCGAGGGCTGAAGTGTCGAAGTAGTGCCGTCAGGCCGGCCGAGCGACGATCACCGGCACGCGGGCGGATTGAACGACCGCGTTGCTGACCGACCCCAAGAACGTGCGGGTTAGGGCATTGCGGCCGTGACTGCCAAGCACGACAAGCTGTGCAGATTGCGATGTTTCGACGAGCGCGCGGGCTGGCCTATCGCAAACGAGGAGCTTGGTCACAGTCACGTCGGGATGGCGTTCCTGCCAACCCGCCAGCGCCTCGCTCATCAGGCGCTCTTCTTCTGCCTTGACCGACGGCCAGTCGACACCTGGAAGTTCGATGAGCTCTCTGTCGCTCCATGCGTGCAGTGCTATCAAGCCGACGTGGCGACGCGAGGCTTCGTCAAATGCGATCTCAGTAGCTAGCTCTGACGCCGATGAACCGTCCACTCCCACCAGAACAGGAGCACTCGTGGGATGCGGCATCCGCAGTTCGCCGTCATGGATGACCGCCACGGGGCAACGGGCGTGCCGCACGAGCCCCGAACTGACCGAACCGAGCAAGCCGCGAGCCAAAGCGCCGCGCCCGTCCGTGCCGACGACGATCAGCTCCGCATCTTCGGACCGGTCGACGAGCGTCGGGCCGGGGGCCGAAAACTCCAATTCGCCATTAATGGTGATCGGCGAAGCATCGTTCGCAATGTCATGGGCGATCTTCGACGCGTTTGCGAGAATGCCACGACCCTCAGCCTTCTGCCATCCCGCCACCTCTTCTAACACCTTGATCTGCGACCAGTTGCGAGCTGCGGGATCTTGCACGTGGATCAGGGTCAGGGGTACGCCGCGTATCACCGCGTCGTGAGCTGCCCATCTAACAGCGGCGTCCGATGCGGGCGACCCGTCGACGCCGACGACGATGCCGCAATGCTTTGTCGTTAAGGACATTGTGATTACCTTTCGTCAAGCGCAAACGCTATGCCGCGTCGCGACGCCCGTCGTGAGGCTTTGGTCCTTCCTTCGACGGTCGTTCGGCCTTCTTCGTGGTTTACCGCCCATCGAAGCGCGGCCTCGGCTGTGCGGATTCGAGGCGGCGGTTATGAGCGCGCCGGTCACGGATTGCACCGTCGCCACTGTCTGCCGAGCGCGCGTGTTAGCAGGGTCGCAGGTCCTTAGCCCAAGTGACGACTGACGCAAGGACTGCCACATAGAAGCAGCATTACGTTCGCGTTCTTGCGATCTCGATCTTCGGGAGCCGTTTACGGTTTGGTCCTGAGCGCCACAAGCGCGGACGTCCTCCGCTCGGGGAGCTCTGCGTCCACCAGACGGCCTCGACAATGCCGGCGCCCAGTAAACCAATTACCAGTGCGGCGGCAGTCAACTCGACGTTGGACGGATCCAGTCCGAACTCATGCTGCGTCCACGGGATGCTGAATATCGCCACATAGGCCGCTCCCGACAGCGCGACCAATGCCAGTCGCCACCAGGAGTAGGGCCGGGCCACCACCGCGAGCACCCACACTGCGACCACCAGGAGGGTGATCAATGCCGACGTCGATGCCTGCATCTGATCGATCGGAGTGGCCTCGCCTACCCAAAACGCCAGCAGATAGCAGCCAAACGTCGCGCTGCCTGCGACAGCGCCATTCGGCACCGCGACCACTATCACCCGGCGTACGAAACCGGATTGCGCGCGCTCATCGTTGGGCGCCAGCGACAGGATGAACGCGGGAATTCCGATAGTGAACCAGGCCGCGATGGTGACCTGTATCGGCTCGAACGGGAACATCAATGATCTAATGCCTAGAGCTTTGGCGGTCAGGCCGTTGACACCGATCAGCAAGGCCAACAGCACCGAGTAGACGGTCTTGGTCAAGAACAAGTTGGCTACTCGTTCGATGTTGCCGATCACGCGGCGTCCTTCACCCACCACGTAGGGAAGCGTGGCAAATTTGTTGTCTAGCAGCACAATCTGGGCCACAGCCCGCGACGCCGGACTTCCCGCACCCATGGCGACGCCGATGTCGGCATCCTTCAGAGCCAGCACGTCGTTGACACCGTCACCGGTCATCGCCACTACATTGCCGCGAGATTGCAAGGCGCGCACCATTGCACGCTTTTGCTCCGGGCGCACCCGTCCGAAAGCGGTGTAATTATCTAGTGTTTTGGCCAGCTCTTCTACGTCGGTAGGCAAATTCCTGGCATCGAGTGCCTCGCCGTCAAGACCCAGCTTCGAGGCCACCGCACCCACCGAGACGGCGTTGTCGCCCGAGATTATCTTCACCGAAACATGCTGCTCAGCAAAATATTCCAGCGTTTCGCGGACATCGGGACGAACCCGTTGCTCTAGCATGATCAACGCCACAGGGACGACATGGCCCGGCGCATTGAGATGGTCGACCGGCAGGTCGACGGACCCCAGTAGCAGCACCCGCAGGCCCTGTGAACCGGCCGCCTCGGCCTGCTTGGCGACCGCTGACGACTGGTCCAGCAGCACGTCCGGTGCGCCGAGAATCCAGTTGCCATGCTCGCCATAGGACACCCCGCTCCATTTCGTGGCCGACTTGAACGGGGCGCTCGCGGTGACGGTCCAGCCCGGCGGGTTGCGGTAGGCGTCGCCGATGGCCCGGATGCTGGCGTTGGGGCGCGGGTCGTCGGCCGCCACTGATGCCAACACATCGATGATCGCCTCCTTGTCGGGCGCGGAATCCAACCGTTGCAGGGCGGCCACCTGCATCCGGCTTTCGGTCAGCGTGCCGGTCTTGTCGGCGCAGACCACGTTCACCCGCGCGAGTCCCTCGATAGCGGGGAGTTCCTGCACTAGGCACTGGCGACGACCCAGACGTACGACGCCCGCCGCGAATGCAATCGACGTCATCAGCACCAGGCCTTCGGGAACCATCGGGACCAGCGCGCCTACCGTGCGCAGCACCGATTGTTGCCAGCCGACGTGGGCGGTGAACATCTGCGTGTAGATGATCAGCAGCCCCGCGGGAATCAGCAAATAGGTAATGAACTGCAGAATCCGGTTGATCCCGGCGCGCAGATCCGAACGCGCCAGCGTTAGCTTGCTGGTCTCCTCGGTCAGTCGGGCAGCGTAGGCGTCGCGTCCCACTTTTGTGGCTCGGTAGGCGCCGGCCCCGGCGACGACGAAGCTTCCGGACATCACCGTGTCATCGATCCGCTTCATGACAGGGTCAGCCTCGCCACTAAGTAGCGACTCGTCGATCTCTAGATCGGATTGCTCGAGCACCACTCCATCGACAACGACTTGATCCCCGGGCCCGAGTTCGATGATGTCGTCGAGCACCACTTCGCTGGGCAATAGTTCACGTGTCCCTTTCGCCCGGCGTACCAGCGGTTTGGTCTGTCCGATGATCGCGAGCCTTTCCAGCGTCTTTTTGGCTCGCAATTCCTGAACCATGCCGACGACGCTATTCACGATGATCAACAGCCCGAACAGCCCGTTGATTAACGAACCAGTCGCAATCACGATCGTGAACAGCACAGCCAGGATCGCGTTAATCCGGGTGCATACGTTTGCCCGCACGATGTCGGACGCGCTACGGGTCGCCCGGCTCGGGACATCGTTGACCTCACCGTCGGCGATCCGCTGGGCTACCTCAGCGTCCGTGAGCCCAGTGGCTAGTGACGGGGTCATGAAGCGCAAGCCTACGGAAAAGCAATTAAGTGACCGGCAGGTTCGGCGGACGAGAAGTCCATCTTTTGCAGACACCATCGCAGCCTCGCGCGCCATAACTCGCCAACACTATGGTGGAGCGCCGGGAGATAGACGACATTAGTCCCTTACAGAACGGGCCCTTTGCCCCAGCCTCGATCAGACGGCGGCCGATACGCTTCGGCCATGACTTACGTGATCGGCCAAGCGTGCTTAGACGAGCTCGGGCCGCTAGGGGTGGACACACCGCTGGTCGCTTCGTTGCCTCCACAGTGCAGCGGTCACGACCATCGTTGCGATGAGCCGAAATGACAAAGCCGGCAACAAAATACGGAGTACTGGTCGGCGTCGACGGGTCAGTTGGCTCCGATGCCGCTGTTCGCTTTGCCGCTCGTGAAGCGATGCTGCGCAGGGCGCCGCTGACCCTATTGCACGTGGTCTTTCCGGCCCCAGACTGGGTCACAGCCTCCAGGCAATTAGAGATCGCTGCGGCGCGGGAGGAGAACGCTCACTATGTCCTCGAGCGCGCGCGCAAGACCGCCGCGGCCGCGATAGGTGAATCCGCTTTGCTTGACGTACATACCGAGGTCGTCTATTCGACCGTCGCGTCCATATTTATCGGGGCTTCCTCGGGGGCCCAAATGGTCGTGGTGGGCTGTCGGGGGACGGGGGTGCTGGGCCGTCTTGTGCTGGGCTCCGTGAGCGGCGCGATGGCGCATCATGCGCACTGCCCGGTCGCGGTGATCCACGACGATGACCGCTCGGCCGCTAGTGACGCGCCTGTTTTGGTGGGTGTGGACGGGTCGCCGGCCTCAAAAGGGGCCATTGAGTTGGCCTTCGACGAAGCGTCGCGTCGTAGGGTGCAGCTTGTCGCGTTGCACGCTTGGAGCGATGATGGGGTTTTCCCGACCCTGGGCATGGACTGGCGGAAGTATGAAACCCAAGGCGCACAACTCCTAGCTGAACGCCTTGCCAGGTGGCAGGCGCAATTTCCCGACGTGCAGGTTCAGCGACGAGTCGTCTGTGGCAAGCCTGCCCAGTGGCTCATTGACGAATCCCAGCGCGCTCAACTCGTGGTGGTCGGCAGCCACGAGAGCGGCGGATTTCCCGGCATGCTATGGGGCTCGGTGAGCTTCGCTCTTGCGCATTCAACACGGACCCCCCTGATCATTCACCGACCCGGGGGCGCAAATGAGTTATCTCGCCAACGAACACCGGTGCGCTCCGACATTTTGCATCTGCACGCATAGCGCGGTTTGCATCTACCCAGCACCGATCAGCGCTCGGGTGGTAGTCGAAGATTCACCACCTGCCAAATCCAATGAACCTGAACACCTTGCCGCGGGGGAGGTTTCCCGCCGTCCACCCGATGACGTCGACATCACACTGGCGGCCGCTATCCCACCGCGACGCACCGAGGCGCCATTACATCTCGCGAAGTGTACCCGCCGACTACGTCGCTCTGATGGGTGTCCGCGGGAGTGTGCTGCGCCAATTGGGTCACCACCGCGACTGCAAGAAATTGTGGCACAGGCGGTTTGGCGGCATACGCGAGATCGTGACTATATGGTCGAACTATGAGTGCAACAGCGGTCGGCTTGCGAGCTGGCTCAAACAGACTCTAGTTGGAGTTCAGCCAGATCGACGCCAAGGTGCACAACGCCACTCTCATAGCTCTTGTGGTGTGGATGCAGGCCGGGTGCTTCCGGTCATGCTCAGCCGCCTGGGTATTCCGCAAGTCGCTACTAGGATCGGACGATCAGTACCGAGCACTCGGCGTGTCCGAGGACGGGGTGACCATGTGGCCCAATAAGACTCGCGACCTGATCTGTATCGGTGCGGCCGATCACGGCGAGTTGTATCTGGCGATCGCCCACACTAAGAAAATCGGCGATGCCGGTTCGGGTTGCGGCAGCGTATAACCGTACGCTGCGATAGCGCTGCTCCCAGACGTGCACCCGCCGGTCCAATTCGTCATAAGGCATCTCACCGAGGTCTTGTCGCCACACCCCAAGCACAAGCACCGGCGCGTGACGCAGCTGGGCCTCTTGGATCGCCTGCTCGACAACGTCGTCGTTTGCGGGTGAATCGCTGACCGCGACCACAATCAAGGAACTGCCAGGCTTCGGCCGGCTCTGCTGTGTGCGAGTGATCGCGACCGGGCAATGGGCGGCTTCGGCGAGCTCTGCGGCCGTGGAGCCCAGAAACGTTCGCGCAAAGCGTCCGATCCCCGTTGAACCGACGCAGACCATCGCGGCGTCACGGGATTCGGCGATAAGAGCCGTCGCCGGATCGCCTCGCAGAATCGCAGTCTCGACTTTGACGGGGTGCCCGCTAGCTGTCACCGCAGCGGAGGCAATCCGGAGCGCGGTCTCCGCATATTCAAGCTCTATCGGGACATTGCCCACGGACGCGAGTGGGGATGGCTCGGCCTGGTGCGGGATCACCGCGGCTAAACGCAGCGGAACCTCTCGGCTGACAGCTTCAGCGACAGCCCATTTCGCGGCCCGGATCGCTGCTTGCGAGCCGTCGATGCCGACGACGATCGGCAACGGTGGTGCGGTCGAATCGCGCATCGCTATTCCCCATAACCCCTGAGTCGCAGAACTTCGGAGAGTAGGCGCCGCGGTGTGGGCGGCGGCACTTTCTCGGTGACGGGTACCGCGCCCGCACGGATGAGGACTTGCGGCACCGCGTCGTAGTCCATGAGCGACCGGATGAGGTCGCGGGCGGCGTCGACCTCGGTGAGGTGCGTTATCGGGCAGGTTGCCAAGCCGGCCATCGTGCATTCCAACAATGTTGCGGATAGCGCTTCGCCGGCGGCCAACGCGTCGGCGCGAGTGTCGTCGTCGGTGGACAATAGCAGGACCTTGGCGTGGTCCTCGGGAATTTCGAGGCGTCGTTCGGGTCGATGAGGGGCGGGGAATACCCGCCCGATACCGACTCGGTTACCCTCGGCCGCCGAGACAAGGGCACTGTACGGGATTCCCTGCCATGACTCGAATGGTGCTGTCCACCAGCACAGTTCGTTTTGGTAGCGAGTGTCGTAGGACCTGAACGACTCCGCGATTTGAGCTGCCTCTTTGAGGCGCGGGTGCAAATCGTCGGCGATGACCTCCAGGTGTACGGCTTGCCGGTTGGCGCTGCTGGCCACCACAGCTTCGATGGACTGCCATTCCGTCACTGCGCTGAACGGCAGGCGGTCGGTGCGCCGTACCCCGATGGCGCCGGCGAGCCTCCGATCTCGCTCGGTCACAAATTCGGTCGGCATGAACTCGATCGATGCCAGGTGACTGGGACTGTTGGGATTGGGAAACCGGTCGATGTGCGACTGCCACCCGGCCGCGGCCATCGCTACCCGCAGATGGTCGAGGGCAGCGCCGCAACTGATGAGCGCTTCTCGTGCGGAGTGGTCGGTGTCCATTACTCGGCTTGGATCGAGAAATAGCCGGAGTTGCCCACCGTTGAACAGCCACTGCCAGGGCTGGCTGTTGTGTAGTGACGGTGCGCGGCACGCTGTCCGCACCGCGTCCTCGATGACTTTGGTTTCCACCGCGATGGTAGGCATCTTCGACCTCCAGATCGTTACCTGCCTTCAGGATCGTTGACGACGGTTAGCGGTGGCAGGGCCATAGGTCCCTGATCCGGGCGCCATTGGGCAACGCCCGGTCAGGCCGTCACCGACCACCGTGTGCACGCACAAAATCGGCTACGACATCCGCGGTTGCCCATGTCATCCGGGGCCGACGAAGCCGAGGTCGCGACCGGTGATTCAACTGCCGTAGCGCGAATCGCTTGCCGAAGTCCAAAACCGGGTTGAACAGATCGCGGAGCGCCGCGATGCCGATGGGCAGGGCGTGGCACGGGAAAGCCACCGCCGACAACCTCGCAAAATGCTTCGTATGCCGAGGGTATCGGAGGCAACCTCCCCAGTCGAGACCAGCCCGGGCAGCGAGACGGTACTGCGACGTTCGGTGCCGTTATGCGAATATCACGTCCGAAGGACCGAATTTCCCTGCGCGCAACTATGATTGGCGCGCGACGATCACCGGCATCCGAGCGGAGTGAGCCACCGCGGTGCTGACCGAGCCCAGCAACATCCCCGCGAATCCACCCCGTCCATGGCTGCCGACGACCACAAGTTGCGACGACTCTGACTGCCTGATGAGGTGATAGGTCGGATGGTCACATTCGACCATCCGTCGCACCCTAACGTCGGGGTAGCGCTCTTGCCAACCGGCGAGGCGCTCGGCGAGGATCTCGTCTGCGGCCGGTTTCATCGCCGGCCAGTCAATGGCAGGGAAATCGTTCACCTCGACGTCGCTCCAGACATGCATCGCGATGAGATCGACGCCTCGCGACGACGCCTCCTGGAAAGCGATCGCGGTCGCCAGCTCCGATACCGGCGAACCGTCGATGCCAACGAGGACCGGTGCCTCGGCTGGATGAGGCATCAGCGGGTCCTCGTCGTGAATTATTGCGACCGGGCAGTGCGCGTGGCGGATCAAGCTGGAGCTGACCGATCCGAGCAAGCTGCGCGCGAAGGGCCCTCGCCCCCGGGAACCGACGACGACCATCTGTGCGTCCTTGGACAAATCGACCAAGGACGGAACGACGGACGCGAACAACAGCTCGCTTTCGATCTGTGTCGGCCCACGATCCCGACTTGCGCTACGAGCGATCTCGACAGCTTTGTCCAGGAATTCTTGGCCCCGCTCAACTTGCCATCGCGCAAAGGATACCGACGTCGCTAGCGGCGGCTGATGTATCCCAATGGGTCGGACGGCATGCACGATGGTGAGACGAACATTGCGCATCGCAGCCTCACGCGCTGCCCAATCGACCGCATACTTTGCGGCGGGGGATCCGTCGACGCCGACCAAGATGCCCGAATGACTTATCGGAGTGGACATTACATCTCCTCAACTGGTGTGGCGACCTCTACGGCCGCCGCTGTTTTAAGAAAAGCCGATCATTGCGAACTGTTCCTGCGCCCACCGTCATCCTCGACGAGGGATCGAATCTCTCGATCCCACTGGGCGTTCTGCATCCTTTTGACGTGGGCATGGACCACGTCAACCACGTGCGCGACCGCCACCGCGACGATCAACCACCCCACAAGTGCCGCGGTCCATGCATCCCTATCCGCACGTGCCACTGGGGTTGGTTGATCCACTTGATTGCCAGTACCATCAACCCAGATCTGCAGCGGTGCGCCGGCTTTGACTGCGTCCCGGGTGGCGATCACGTCGGCGTGGTTGATGCCGTCGACCTGCCATCGGGCATGCACCGTGGAGGCTGTTGTTTCGGCTGCACCTGCCGGTGCGCTGTCGTCAACGGCGTTGGCCACCAAGGCATGTCGCGTTCGAGCCTGTTCAAGATACTTCTGCGTCTCGGTGTCGTGGATCATCGTGCCGGCTACTCCTGCCCAAGCGGTGGCGATGACAACCACTAAAACGCCCAGGGCGGTGACCGCCGCTTCGACACGATCGCTGGTCCGCATGAGGGGATTGCGGCTGAAAAGCCGAAGGACCGGCCACGTCATGGGCCGGATCACGATACTCTCCATAACAACCTCACCTGGGGGTTAATTGCGACGTTGTATACAGCGTCGCGATTCAGAAATCCCGCTCGTAGAGTCCAACGTCCACTGGTCAAAGGGCCTATGGCACCTGTGCTATCGCCGACCTCTGCATAGCGTCATGGCTGTTGATGTCCTAGTCGGATCAGGAGCAGCCAATGAACAACGTAAAGTCACCCGGCCCCGTTGTGGTTGGCGTCGACGGTTCCGACGCGGCCATCGGAGCCGCCGAATGGGCAGCCAGGGAAGCGATTCATCACGATGTCCCGCTTCGGCTCGTTCACGTCATCCAGATCCCTGACGGGCCGATGAGCTCCGATCCTGCTGATGCTGCTGAGCATGACTACGCCGAGAGCTCTTTGCGTACAGCTCGTTTGGCAGTGGAGGCGACCGGCCTGCCGGTCAAGATCGACACAGCGGTGCTCTACGGCGATGTCGATCTTGCCCTGATCGCCGAGTCGAGCAGCGCCACCCTCATCTGCGCCGGATCAGTGGGTATCGGCCGGGTGGCCAACATGATGCTCGGCTCGACCGCAGCGATCCTCGCCGAACAAGCGCACTGCCCGGTGGCGATTATTCGGCGCGACGAGAAATCGCCACCTTTTGAGGCCGGCCTGATCGCGGTGGTCGTCGAAGACAGGCCCGGCAACCGCGACGTCGTGCGTTGCGCGATGGAGGAGGCTCGAGTGCGACATGCCCCCGTGCTTGCCTTATGCGTCGGGCGCAGAGCGCTTTTCGAGAGAAACCGAGACAAATTCTACCGGCGCCTCGATGGCTTGCTACGGCGTTTCCCCGACGTCGAGGTTGAGGTCGTGACGACGCGACTGGGTGTGACGCGATATCTCCAAGAGCGCATCGGCGCCGTTCAACTCGTCGTTATCGGCCCCGAGGATGCCGGCCGGGTGGCCCAGTTAGTGGGTCCGCACGGCCCGCCGATCCTTGCCCACGCCGACTGCTCCGTGCTCATCGTGCGTGGCACGGACCACTGAATGCTTAACGCCTGAACTGAGCCCTTTACGAATGCGTCGTAGCCTCTGACCGTGACGCACCAGCACGCTCGAGCTGTCACCGCACACTAGGTAGCGCAGCATGGACATCAAGCCGGAACAGCGGATAGCTGGAGGTCGAACCCGTGCCGGCCGAACCGGTCGATCGCGACATCGCGAATCCGGGTGCGCGCCTGCTGATCGCTTGTGCTCTCGGGCGCAGCCCCGAGTGTCTGAATAGACAAACGTGTCCTCCTGAACTGGTAGTGGTGCTCCGCTGTTCGGCGTCGTACGTGCCCGAAACATAAAGCCGGCGAACGCATCGATCTAGGGCCATTGGACTTCGGGAGCCCGCTGCCGAAATACCTTTCGTGCTGGGACTTCGGCCTGGCGAGAAACGCGACCGAAGCACTTCCAACCGGTTTCGTTCGGCTCTACTGGCCGCATCAGAACGTCTGGTCAGATCAATTCAAGGCTGATCGAGGAGGCCACGATGAGGTTCATCCACCTGACGTTGCATGACCGCCATCGGGATGTGCTGTCAAAGACGACGATGTACTACGTTACCGATCGGTTGCATGACGGGCGCGCAGTCCAGGTCCCTGGCCATCAGATTGCCTCCATCGTGTCAGCCTGGCTCGCGGAGCTGGGCGCCGACAGTCCTTTGGTTGAAGATCTCGCACGAGCGGCCTGCCTGGGCGACTGGGCGTCAGCCTGCGCTGTCGGTGACCAGTTATCCGTAGGTGTGAGCGTTGCAGCCGCAGCTTAGTTCCAGCGAATCTCGGACATCGGGCCGGTCCTGGCACAAAGTCCTTGTGGATTGGGGTCGTCGTGCTCTCGTGCGGCCACTTTGAATGCGCAATCTTTGACATGAAGAAGTCTTACGAGAGGGGACCACAGCCATGAACGCACGCTTTCCCGATGCCGGCACAGTCCGCGCTGTTCTGGCTCTGGCGTCTCGAGCTCCCTCGGTCCATAACACGCAGCCGTGGCGGTGGCGGGTGGGTGCGGAGAGCCTGCATCTCTACTCTGACGTGAGCCGGCAGCTGCCCAACGCTGACCCCGATGGCCGCGATCTCATCTTGAGTTGTGGTGCGGCGCTGAATCACTGTGTTGTTGCTTTGGCAGCGGTTGGGTGGGGAGCCAAGGTGACTCGTCTGCCGAATCCGGCTGACCCCGAGCACCTTGCCGCGATCGAAGTGTCTTCCTGCTCGGCGGACACCCTCGATATAGGGCTTGCCGCGGCGATACCGCGGCGGCGCACTGATCGGCGCACCTATAGTTCCTGGCCGGTGCCGGTGGGTGATATCGCCCTGATGGCTGCGCGGGCCGCTCGAGCTGGGGTGACGCTGTGCCAGGTCGACGACGTCGACAAGTTGCATAAGATTGTGGCTCAATCTGTTTGGGATCACATGACGCACGATTATCTTGTGGAACTCACTGCGTGGAGTGGGCGCTACGCTTCCGTCGCCGGCGTTCCGGCCCGAAATGCGCCGGTATCGGACCGAAACGCGAAGATCCCGAGTCGACACTTTGCCGGTCCGGTGCTGGCTATGACACCGGGCTCGTCACCGGCCGAGGACAGTGCCGTGATTCTTGCGCTGGGCACTCGGACCGACGATCGGTTGGCGCAGCTACGCGCCGGTGAGGCCACCAGCGTCGTCCTTCTCACCGCGACATCTCTGGGCCTGTCCAGTTGCCCGGTCACAGAACCACTGGAGACGGCTGAAACGCGCGAACTGGTCCGGTCCGACATCTTCGGTGACACCAGCTACCCGCAGATGCTGCTTCGGGTGGGGTGGGCGCCGATCAACGCGGACCCATTGCCGTCGACACCGAGGCGTGAACTCGACGAATTCGTCGAGTGGCTGGCTGATCGCGAACAGGACATCGTCTAAGTAGGTCCGGTCGATCGAATGGGTTTCGGAGCGGGATGGCAGGCCGCCGCTGCCGAATCGCTCTATGCCCTGCCGTGTTCGGTGGTCCCGTGAGGTTCATTTGATGACTACCGGCCATACCGCAAGGGGCCGAAAGGCTCTGGATGCCACAGCCGCGGTGATCGACGATTGTCGTGTTCACTAAGCACCGGAATCGTTGGGGTTCAAGGAAGTTATGATGGATACGTTCACATTAGACCCACGCTGCTGGAGGATCGGTCGCATCTTTGGCCGCAATCCGTTGCTGCGGCGCACCGATCGCATCGAGGCCTTAGTCATGTTGGTCGCGCTCGTTCTCTCGCTAATCGCGATACCCGTCGCCGCCGCGGTGGGCATTGCCGTCTACGAGGTGCGTGACAGCCGCTTTACTCAAGAAGGTCGTGACCGACACACAGTCGTGGCAACGGTTCTCGAGACCGAGACCGAAGGCGCACGTTCGACTGTTGTCCACGCGCGGTGGCCGGCCGCGGCTGGCGAGCGCACCGGTCCACTTCAGCTCACCACTCAGGCGAAGGTGGGTGACCGCATTGAAGTCTGGGTGGACAAAGATAGCAATCCAGTGGCCCCACCGACCCCGACTTGGCATGCAGCGGGCGACGCCTACGGCGCCACACTGGCGGCATTGCTCTTTGTGGCTCTCACGATGACTTCTTTCGTAACCGGCGTACGTTCACGACTTGATCGAGAACGCCACGCGCAGTGGGAGCGTGAGCTCAGATGCCTGGAAGAAGACGGCGGCCGAACCAACCAGCGCTGACCATTGGCGGGCCTGAGGTCACGGGCCAAGGCCTCTATACAGCGCATGCGAAGTGGGCGGATGATACGTCGATGAACGGTCACGGTGAAGGGCCCGATGCTGCGTTGTTAGATACGGCCGGGCTGCAACGCCTTATCGAGGTGCTGCTCGAGCGAGGCTATCGCGTGGTCGGTCCTACATTGCGGGACAACGCGATCGTCCTGGCCGAACTGGAGTCGGCAGCCGATCTGCCGCGCGGCTGGGGCGTCGACGTGGCGCCGGGACATTATCGGGTGCGCCGTCGCGGCGACGAAGCGGCATTCGGGCACTCGGCCGGGCCGCAGTCGTGGAAACAGTTCCTACACCCTCCCCGGGAGCGACTGTGGGCCGGTACCCGAGACGGGGCCGGCAATGAACAATCCGAAGAGGAGGTCCCGCGATACGCATTCCTCGGAGTGCGGGGGTGCGACCTGGCCGCAATCGCAACCCTCGACCGGGTCCTGGGTCGCTCCGAGTACCCAGACAACTCCTTTGTCAGCCGCCGGCGGCAGATCTTTGTGGTCGCGGTGAACTGTACAGAACCGGGCGGGCTGTGCTTTTGCGCATCGATGGGCACCGGCCCCGCGGCCGGGCCCGGTTACGACCTCGCTCTGACAGAGCGCATCGAAGATAACGCGGTGTCGTACCTTGTCGACATCGGTAGTCATGACGGCGCCGATGTGCTTGCGGAGCTGCCTCGCCGGTCGGCCGACAGTGACGAAATCGCTTGCGCTCGTGCCGATGTCGAAGCCGCAGCAGGTAAGATGGGCCGCCAGATGCCGAACACGGATCTGCGAAACCTGCTGATTGAGTCACGCGAATCGCCACAGTGGGACGAGGTTGCCAGTCGCTGTCTAACCTGCGGGAACTGCACGATGGTGTGCCCGACGTGCTTCTGCACCAGCACCGAAGACATCAGTGACTTGACCGGTGATCACGCCGAACGTTGGCGGAACTGGGCGTCGTGTTTCGAGTTCGATTTCAGCTTTGTCCATGGCGGCGGCAGCGTTCGCCAGTCCGGCGCATCGCGGTACCGGCATTGGCTAACCCACAAATTGGGTACCTGGCACGACCAGTTCGACATGTCGGGCTGTGTCGGCTGCGGCCGATGCATCGCCTGGTGTCCCACCGGTATCGACATCACCGAAGAAATGAACAAGATGGCCGACGATGACTGACGGGGCGACCAGCATTGAACCGTTGGCCTCCGCGATGGCGCCGATCCCGTATCGCGTGCGCAGTCGCGTCGTGGAGAGCCCCGACTCGGCGACGTTATGCCTGGATCCGGTCGGCGAGGTATTGCGGTCACCGGAGCCGGGCGAATTCATGATGCTCTACGCGTTCGGTGTCGGCGAGGCAGCAATCTCGATCAGCGGTGATCCCACCGTCACCGACGGCTCGATCACACACACAATCCGCGCGGTCGGCGCGGTCAGCCGAGCCTTGCACGATGCCGAGCCGGGCACTGTTCTCGGGGTGCGGGGTCCATTCGGCACCGCCTGGGGTTTGGCCGAGGCCGCCGGTCGGGATTTAGTCATGGTCGCCGGGGGAGTGGGGCTGTGCCCGTTGCGGCCGGCGATCCTCGGCGCGCTGGCACAGCGGTCACGCTACGGCAAGTTGACGCTCATCGCGGGTGCGCGGTCACGGGCTGACTTCGTGTTCGCCGCTCAACTCGAGAAGTGGGCTAAAGAGCCGCAGATCGAATTACATCTGATCGTCGACGCGCCGACACCAGGCTGGAGCGGTGAAGTCGGATTGGTTACTGCGCCGTTGAGACGGCTGGCGTTGAATGCCGATCGCACCACCGCATTCCTGTGTGGCCCGGAGCCGATGTTGCGCTTCGGCGCCGACGCCCTTGTGGCTAAAGGCGTAGCTGCCCATGACATTCGGGTGGCACTGGAACGGAACATGCAGTGCGGGGTCGGCTGGTGCGGTCACTGCCAACTGGGTCCGCTGCTGCTGTGCCGCGACGGGCCCGTCGTCGGTTACGACGTCGCTGGGCCCTTGCTTCAGATCAAGGAGCTTTAGATGAGTCCGGCCACGCTGGCCGTGTGGAAGTTCGCTTCCTGCGACGGTTGCCAGCTGACGCTCCTGGACTGTGAGGACGAATTGCTCACCCTCGCGAACAACGTGGAGATCGCGACGTTCGCCGAGGCGTCCAGCGCAATGGTCGGCGGCCCGTACGACGTGTCGCTGGTCGAGGGCTCGATCACCACCCTGCGCGACGAGCAACGCATCCGCGATATCCGAGACCAGTCGAAGCTGCTTGTCACCATCGGTGCCTGCGCGACGGCTGGGGGAGTGCAGGCACTGCGCAACTTCGCCGACATCGCCGAGTTCACCTCGCTGGTCTATGCCAATCCGGAATACATCGACACGCTGGCGACCTCGACACCAGCGTCGGCCCACGTCAAGGTCGATTACCAATTGCAGGGCTGCCCGATCGACCGCGGGCAGCTGCTCGACACCCTTGCGGCGCTGCTGATCGGACGCAAACCGCGGTTGCCGGCCAAGACGGTGTGCACCGAGTGCAAACTCCGCGGGGTCACGTGCGTCATCGTCGCCGACGGCACCCCATGCCTGGGCCCGGTGACCCACGCCGGCTGCGGAGCGCTATGTCCCAGGCATCGGCGTGGCTGCTACGGCTGTTTCGGCCCGTCAGCGGTACCGCAAACCGCGACCTTGATCCCGCTGCTGCGCCGCGACGGGATGTCCGACGGCGACGTCGATCGGGTGTTCTCGACATTCAACGTCGCCAGTTTCACCGCCGAGCGGAGCAAGCAGTGACCCCGGTGGCCCGCACGCTGAGCGTCGGCCCACTGACGCGGGTGGAAGGCGAAGGCGCCCTGCACGTCACGCTGAATAACGGTGCGCTGGACAGCGTTGAGCTCAACATCTACGAGCCGCCAAGGTTTTTCGAAGCGTTCCTGCGCGGACGCGCGTACACCGAGCCGCCGGACCTGACCGCGCGGGTCTGCGGAATCTGCCCGGTCGCCTACCAGGTCAGTGCCTGCAACGCGATCGAAGACGCCTGTGGTGTCCAAGTCGATGAGGATCTCGTTGCGTTGCGACGGTTGCTGTATTGCGGCGAATGGATCAACAGTCACGCTCTGCATATCTACCTGTTGCACGCGCCGGATTTCCTTGGATATTCCGACATCGTGGGTATGGCGCGCAACCATGCCGCGGCGGTCGAGCGTGGACTGTCGCTGAAGAAGGCCGGTAACCAGCTGATTGAGTTCGTTGGCGGGCGGGCGATACATCCCATTAATGTTCGGCTAGGCGGATTCTATTCTGTTCCAACCCGATTGGAGTTCAGGCCGATCGCCGAGCAGCTACGTCGAGCGTTGGACAACGCGCTGGCAACGGTCGAGTGGGTGTCCGGGTTCGAGTTCCCCGACCTCGAACTCGAGCACGAGTTCTTAGCACTCTCGGCATCCGGAAGGTATCCGATCGAAAACGGCACCATCGCGCGTAGTGCCGGGCCACCGTTTTCGGTTGCCGATTTCACCAACCACGTCGTCGAGTCGCAAGTGCCGTACTCCACCGCCCTGCACGCGACACTCGATGGTGGCCGCCATCTGACCGGGCCGCTGGCGCGTTACTCGCTGAACTCGTCGGCCCTATCACCGATAGCAGCGCAAGCCGCAGCTCGAGCCGGACTATCAGCAGAATGCCGAAATCCCTTCCGCAGCATCATCGTCCGCGCTGTCGAAGTGGTCTACGCGATCGAAGAGGCGCTGCGAATCATCGACGAATACCAGCGTCCGTCGCGCCCGTTCGTAGACGTTCCGGCCCGCGCCGGCGTCGGACATGGCGTCAGCGAAGCGCCCCGCGGCCTGCTGTATCACCGATACCGGATCGACGAGGACGGGCTGGTTTCCGCGGCAACGATCATCCCGCCGACCTCCCAGAACCAAGCCGCGATCGAGGCCGACTTGGGTCGCATCGTTTCCGACAACCTCTCTCTGGATGATGCCGCGCTGACCGCACTGTGCGAAAAAGTGATTCGCAGCTACGATCCCTGCATCTCATGCTCCACGCACTTCTTGACGCTGACGGTGCAGCGCGGGTGACCGGTGGATGCTAGAGGAATTGTCGTTGTCGGCCTTGGCAATAGCTACCGGAGCGACGACGGCGTAGGCGTCGCCGCCGCGGCGGCGATAGACGATCTCGCGTTGCCCCATGTGCGTGTGGTCACTCGCGTCGTTGAACCATTGAGTCTGCTTGAGGCGTGGTCGGGTACCAAGCTGGCGGTGGTGATCGATGCCGCTGTCGTGACTCCCTCAACGCCTGGCCGCGTCCGCCGGTGCACCTCGGGTGATGTGGTTAGTGCGGCTGAGGGATTGAGTTCGCACAGACTCGACGTCGGCCGCACTCATGCGCTGGGTCAAGTCCTTGGACGAGTGCCCGACGCGCTCGTGATATTCACCATTGAAGCGGCCAACACCGATCATGGCACTGGTTTGACCCCGCAGGTCGCCGCTGCCGTGCCCGAAGTGGTCGGCATGGCAGTGGTCGAAATCAAGGGCTACTGAGGCCCAGCGAGGCGACGGCGGCGCCGCGACGCCGGATCTAGATTCGTTGGCCGGCGAGTCTGTCGGTCGCGACGTATCGCAGCAACGCACCGACCCCGTCTACAGGTGCGATCCGGTGGTCGGCCCGAACCAATGAGGCGCCAACCGCGATTGCGGTGAACGGCAACGCCTCATCGGCCCTTGCCACACGTTCCACCGGTTCGCCCAGCTCGGACAATCGGTCTGCATCGGGCGCGATCGTGGTGAGCGCTTGGCCGGTGACTACGGTCGCGTCACCTAGCTCACCGACCACCAGCGTGTCGACGTCACCGTCACGCAGCGCCGCGCATACGGCAGTGAAACCTTCGGCCGCCAAACCCGACGCGCGCCCGATCTCGGCTTCAAACCGATCAGCGATGTCGGTCATCTCGATGCTGTGGCGCCGAGCGAACTCTGCGGCGGTCAGGCGCCGGATCTCTTCCTCGTTGATACCGCTCTTAGGCACTTCGGCATGTAATGGCGATACCCGTTTGGCCACGCGCTCCGGCAATTCGGAAATCACGCCTGAGCGCGAACGAACCTCGCCGCACATGAACACCACCTCGGGATCCGCTTCGTCCACCAGTCGCGTCAGCTGATCGGCGATCGCCCGCCAGTTTCTGCGGACGGCTTCCTCGGTCCTGGGCTGGAAGTCGCCGTAGCCGTTCCAGCCGGCAGTGACCGGCTTATGTACCGGGTACCCGGCGCCAATGATGCTGGTGGAACTCCTGGTGTTCTGCTCGTACAGGGTGACGTCGGCGCCGGCGTGATCAACCACGGCAAACACGTAGGTCGGCCGCCGCATCTCGAATTCGATCAACGGCACGATGTACGGGTAATCCGACAGGCGGACCACCGTAGCCGGCGGTGGACTGATCAAATGCTCGTTGACCAGCACCTGATCGCTGGTCACGATCACCGCGCGGCCCCGCCGACCCACGGATGTGCGATGATTCAGCACGGCTTCCTCGAGCGTGCCCACGAGTTCCGCACTCGCGCCGCGAGTCTCGAGATATTTTTGGATATCGCGCCACCTCACTACGAGTTCCTCGGCCGCATCTGCGGTGTCGTGTGAGTCGTCGAAATACACTGAGGCAAAAGGGCCTTCTGCTCCTACCAGCCACCTGAGGCGTTCTGATCGCATACTGTCCATCTCCAATGATTCTTCTGGTCCTTGCTGTTCACCGCGCGGCCATCGGCCTTAGATCATTGACCCTTACGACTTATTTGCCGCCTACCGCCTGGCCGGCGCTTCGCACCACGCTGCGGACGAACTCGATCCGCCCGGTGACCAACTCCTCAGTTAAGTCCAGGGCGGCGTCGATGACGTTCTTGCGTCGCGACTCATCGGATACTTCGCCACCCACCTGATCGACGAACTTGCGGACGGCATCGATGGCCTGCTTACGGCTTGCCTCGACCGATTCGAGCACGTCGTCAGACAGTTCGGCCCAGCGTGACTCACTCGGTGTCTGTGTCATTATCGATCTCCTCAAATTTGGCGATATGACGCTGCAAATCCTTTCGCAGCGAACGGCAACCTATGCCAAAAGGAACGCTATGACCCTCTGCGCCACCGACGCGAGTGCCTAAAGTCCTTCCTCACCTAATCTTTCGTCCCCAATCGGGGCGTCGGTGACCAGTGCGGTTGTCGACCAGGGACTTTCATGCCGGGGTGAAGTTCGCCAGGACTTAAGGGACACGTTGGCGTGGTGGCCGAGGACCATAGTTCAATCTGTTGCCGGGCGCCCCATTAGATGGTGGCCGCTCTGCCGCTCCTACGACCTCCAAGACACTCTTCACTTCGATACCGCCCCTTAGCCGGAGGGTCTCAAGCCCCCTCCTTGGGATTAAGGACTAAGGACTCTGTTCGCTGCCCGGCGCATGCAGCAGTGTCGGTGATGAATAAGCACGTGGATGGGAGAACTCGGTGAATTCAATGACAACGGTGCCGACGGATGTGTTGGCACGCACGGTGGCCTTAGCATGCCGCGCCCCTTCGTATCACAACAGCCAGCCCTGGCAGTGGATCGCCAACCGCGACGGGCTCGACCTTTTTTTGGATCCAAGCCGATTAGTGCAGACCGATCTCAACGAGCGCCAAGCGCTGATCAGCTGCGGTGCAGTCCTTGATCACCTGCGAGTCGCGATGGCGGCTGCTGGTTGGCGAGCTCACATTGATCGCCTCCCCGACAGCAAGAATTCGGAGCACCTCGCCTCGATCAGCTTCACCGAGATGACTGTAGTAAGCGACGGAGATCGACGCCGCGCCGAAGCTATCGTCAAGCGCCGCACCGATCGGCTGCCCTTGGGTCCGGTCATGGACTGGGCCGGCTTCGAAACCGCGCTGCGGAGCCGGCTCGACGACACCATGGCTCTGGTGGACGTCGTGAGTGACGCCGATCGAAGCGAACTCGTCGAGGCTACCTATTTGACCAACGTATTGCGGTTCTACGACACCAATGACTTCGAAGCACTGCATCGGTGGACGGCGCCTTTTGAGGCGAGTGAGGGCATTCCCTACGACTCACTGGTATCAGCGGCTGAGGGCGAGCGCGTTGACGTCGGCCGTAAGTTCCTGCCGACCCATCACCCCGAACGCCGTCCGCAGGTGCCTAACGATTTTTCTACGATCCTGGTCATCTCCGCGCATGAACACACCCGGCGCGACACGCTCGGCTGCGGAGAAACGCTGTCGACGGTGTTACTGGAAGCCACCGCGGCCGGACTGGCCAGCTGTACCCTGACCCACGTGACGGAGTTGTCCGTCACCCGACACCTCATCGAAAGGGTGACCGGACGGGCATTCCCGCAGGTGTTGGCCCGGATCGGCTGCGCGCCTGAAAACGAACACTTCCCACCGCCGACCCCGCGCCGCTCGCTGGCCGATGTGTTGACTATCAAGCCATAGCAAGCCTCATGGCCGGGGTCCTGCCGCTCGGGCGCCTTTTGTCCGGACACAGCGTCGAAATCTCGCAGCGACTTGTCAGTTCGTAGGAGTCGGCTCCCGGGGGCGGCACGTGCATCTCCAGCCACAGCACGAGGGTTGCTCGCGGTCGCTTTATTCGCTCACTTGCGCTTGAATGGTGCCGTCAGTCTGCGGTTCGTCGCCTGGAAGACGTTGCAGGGCAGCTGAATTTGCACCTTCGATAAGCAGCAGGATCGTAGCCAGCCGCGGCGCGCGGACGCAGCCTGCTCAGATATGGGTGGACTGCTCCATCGGCGGCGAGCCGAATTGGAACCGCCGGCCGGTGACTGTTTGTGGAATAACCCGCACGTAGTGCGTCTTGTTTTCGGGCGCCGTCCACGATATTAGCTGTGCACGTTCGGCGTTCTCGAGCTCTTCTCCGGTACGAAGCGAGCGCGCAGTGCCTTTGACGATCACGCTCCAGCCTTCGGCGACGTTATGATCGTCGACCTCGAACAACACCTGATTGTTTATCGCGGTGCTGACCAACTTGGTGCCCTCCGCGGTGCGGAAGAGGATTGTTCGGCGTTGAACGACGTAGTTGACCGGGAAAATCTCGGGTCGACCGTCAACGCTGGTGACGAGCCGGCCGAGCGTCACACCTGCCAGCAGATCCCAGCATTCGCGCTCCGCCAAGATAGTGACCCCGTCTTCGTTTTGGGTTTGATACGTCATAGCGAAGAGGCTATCGATGAAGCGGGGGATTTGCGCCTGCCGAAAGTCCCGTCTCGCAGGGACCAAAGGTGCAGCCGCTTAGCTCGGCATTCCTCGCGATAGGCTTCCCGCGGGGTGCGCGTGACGACATGCATTGGCGGAGTGGCGAATCGGACTGATTCCGGGTGCACACCTGTGCGCTGTGCTACTGCAAGATTACCTGCGGATCTGCAAGACTTCGTCCAACGGACGCCGCGGCGTCGGTGCTGGAAGGTTTTCTAGTGGCGGTGCTAGCCCCACGCGGATCAGCACCTGTGGCTCGCCTTGTTCGTTGATCAGGGTTCGCACGACGTCGCGGCTTTCGTCCACCTCGATCAGATGGGTCAGCGTGCAGGTCGCCATGCCGGCCATGGTGCACTCCAGCAGCACAGTCGACAGCATCTCGCCGCACCGCAGCACGTCCGCCTTACTGTCATCTGGGGTAGACAGCACGAGAATTTTTGACCGGTCCACCTTGACCTCGAGACGCCGATCGTCGTGGCTTCTGATCGGGAATTCGCGTCCCACATCGACGCGGTAGTGTTCTTTGTCGGACGCTAGCGCGCTCGGGGGTATACCCTCCTTGACTACGAATGGCGAAGTCCACCAGTCAAGTTCGGCGTGGTATGACCAATCGTCGCGGCGAACAACCTCGGTGCGGTATGAAGCTTCGACCAACAGTGGCCGCGCGTCGTCGGGGAGCACGTGAAGTGTCACCGGGCTGTCATCGAACATGTGTCGCAGGACAGGTTCGTAGGAGTCCCAAAATGTGGGCCAACCCAGCGGAAGCCGATCGGTTCTGCGTTGCAGAATCGCTTCGGCGCGGTCGCGCTGGGTGTCGGTGACGTGATCTGTCGAGCTGAATTCAATCGATGCCAGCTGGCCGGGGTCATGCGGGTCGGGAAGCCGTTTGATTTTCGCGTGCCAACCCGACGCCCGCATCGCAACACGAAGGTGATCGAGCACGGCGCCGCAACTGATGATCGCGTCTCGACCCGAGTCGTCTGTGCCTGGAACTGTTCGGTAACGATCGTCGAACAGGCACAAAATCGTGCCCTCGGCTACCCAACGCCACGGCTGGCTGTTGTGCACGGATGGAGCCCGGCAAGCCAGTAGCACCGCGTTCTTGAGAACTTGGCTGTCCAGCGTCGCATGCATGATGGTCACAACCTCTTGCCGAGCTTCCGGGTTGCCATCGACGTTAGGGAGGCGGCGGCACTGGTGACTAGGGTCGTATGTCCCCGTCGGCAAGGGCCGTTCGCCAGGAAACGCTGCTGTGCCAACGCTCGACGACGACGACCCACCGAACATGTCGCGGACGGCCCTATGAACGGTCTAGCAGCCTGGCAGGGTCCAATGACCTGACGCTGAGGACCAAGGACTCTGGCGTCAGATGTTCGGCTGCCAGAGGGTCGTAGCTATACAGGAGGAAGGTGAAGCGCAATGACCCAGACCATGGCGGACACCGGGGTGATCAAGACGGCAGTCGAATTAGCCTGTCGTGCTCCCTCGCTGCACAACAGCCAGCCTTGGCGGTGGATCGCTGGCCCGACGAGTGTCGATTTGTTCGTTGACCCGCATCGAACAATCACATCGACTGACAGGTCAGGTCGCGAAGCGATCATCAGCTGTGGCGCGGCGCTCGATCACTTCCGGGTCGCGATGGCTGCCGTTGATTGGACCACGAACGTCGCACAGTTTCCCAATCCGAACAATCTCGACCACCTCGCCTCGATCGACTTCACTTCGGTCGAATACGCGTCGCAATCCCGGCGCGAGCTTGCGAACGCGATACTGCGTCGCCGAACCAACCGACTACCCTTCCGAGCGCCAAAGCACTGGCCAAGGATAGAAGCCTTGCTGCGCAGCTCATTAGGAAACGATTTGGTCACCCTTGACGTATTGACCGACGATGTGCGACCGCGGCTGGTGGAGGCTTCTAGACTCACCGAAGTCCTCCGCCGCTATGACGACCTATATCACCATGAACTACGTTGGTGGACAGAGCCGTTGAGGGACTCGGAAGGGATACCCGCAAGCGCGCTGGTGTCAGAGTCGGATAGCCGCCGAGTCGAACTGAACCGCCGTTTTCCCGCCGACCGGTATTCTGAGCGAAGTTCTGCGGGCACCGACGACCAGGCGAAGATCCTCGTGTTGTCCACACCCACAGACACGCGTGTCGATGCCCTTAATTGCGGCGAGGCGCTTTCAACGATCCTGCTTGAGTGCACGCTGGCGGAACTGGCAACGTGCCCGGTAACGCACATCACGGAACTGAATGCCAGTCGCGACGTTATTCGCGATCTGACGAGTGGTCCCGCAGCGGTACCCCAGGTCTTGATCCGCGTCGGCATCGAACCTCCCGACGAGTTGACTCCCAAACCGACGCCGCGGCGACCCTTGAGCGAAGTGTTTGCGATTCGTCGCTAACCCATCACCTCACCCGGAAGACGCATCTTGCAACAGGCACACAAGTGAAGCCGACCCTTTCTCGACCCGCATGAGGGAAAGAGTGATAAAGGCTGAAGGAGTGAGACAAATGGACATAGGTCAGGCAGCAACACCTGCGATGCTTTTCCGCGCGCAGAAATCTGTCGAACACACGATTGCTGAGCCTCCTGCCGAAGCGCGGTCATCGCACCCTGATAGATGCGGTCTTCATCGGAGGATTCCTGAACGTAAGCAGCTGAATTGGTGTCAAGCATTCATCATCGCCAGTTCGCTCTGGCCGCTTCTTGGAAAGTCTTTCAACAAGCCGGCAGGCGGATTGGCAGCAACAAGCGGACATACGAAGGACGCGCTTTCGTCACCGGTCGTGTGATGCCTAGCAATCGCGTGTCATCCGAGAGGCAGCGGACCGTGTCAGTAGATGACTTCGGGCCCTATCCCGTGCTGCTCCCGACCGAAATCATAGGACAAACATAACGACTCGACTCGAGCCGTCTACATGGCAAAGGATGTGAAATGGCTACCACGTCAGGCGATCCGCCTCAGTTGACTGATTCCGACGTAGATGGGTTGGCGTGGAAATTTTTGAACTCGGCCTACGCTGACAAAACGTATGCCGATTGGCCGCTGGATCAGCGCCTCGACGGATTTCTAGGGCGGCAGGGATTGCGGCGTATCGCTGAGGACGGCGATGCATACGGCCGGGTCCTTGCCCGTGTCATGAGGCACATCGGCGTGGCGTCCCGCTCGGGTTTTGAACAGCCGAAGCGGTCGTCGTCAACGTCGAGACGGCAATCTAGGTCACAGCATTAAGAACCGGGTCAAGCCCCGCGCAGTCTGTCGGCGTTTCGCGGCGACGTTTCTGCTGCCCGTGGGCCGCGGCATTCGTTCCACCTGCCAACGCGGCAACGAGATTCGACAAACGTCCCCTGCAGCGGGGACTTCGGTCCCTATCGCCGAGTGTGACGGGGCTGGTCGAATGGATGTTGTCCGTTTGTACGAACTTCACGATTCAGGAGACACCATGACCACCCTTCCCGTTCGGCGTCCTCACCCGAGGTCGTTTTTCCCTGAGTTTTCTGAGCTGTTCGCCGGCTTTCCTGCCCTAGCCGGAGTCCGTCACGCGTTCGACACCCGCGTCATGCGGCTCGAGGACGAGATGAAGGACGGCCGCTACGTAGTCCGCGCGGAAATGCCAGGCATCGACCCGGCGAAGGACGTCGACATCACGGTGCGCGATGGGCAACTGAGCATCAAGGCCGAGCGCACCGAGAAGAAAGATTTCGATGGGCGTTCGGAATTCTCATACGGCTCATTCCTTCGCACCGTGTCGCTGCCGACCGGCGCCGACGAGGAGAACATTGAGGCCACGTACGACAACGGCATTCTCACTGTCTCGGTGGCGGTTTCGGAGCCGAAACCGGCCGAGCGGCACGTCCAGATCCAGTCTGCCAACTGACAAGAACCGTGGTGCACAATGACCGGAGCAGCTGATGTCGCCCTGCACTCGCCGCGGCGCGTGTTCCGCGACCGTCGCGAGGCCGGGCGGGTGTTAGCAAACCTCCTCACCGCCTACCGCGATCGACGGGATGTGATCGTCTTGGGCTTGGCGAGGGGTGGAATACCGGTTGCGTGGGAGGTGGCGGCAGCGCTGCGCGCCCCGCTGGATGCCTTCGTCGTCCGCAAACTCGGCGCCCCCGGTCATGAAGAGTTTGCAGTTGGAGCGTTGGCGAGTGGTGGCCGCGTCGTGGTCAACGACGATGTCGTGCGGGGCCTGCGGATCACGCCGCAGGAACTGCGCGACATCGCCGAGCGTGAAGGTCGGGAGCTGGTCCGGCGGGAAGCTGCATACCGCGGCGGACGTCCACCTGCCGATGTGACCGGAAAGACGGTCATTCTTGTGGATGACGGTTTGGCCACCGGCGCAAGCATGTTCGCGGCGGTGCAGGCGCTGCGCGAAGCCGAACCCGCGCACATCGTAATTGCGGTACCGGCGGCCCCGGAATCCACTTGCCGGGAATTCGCGGGTCTTATAGACGATGTCGTATGCGCGAGTATGCCCACCCCCTTTCTCGCGGTGGGAGATTCGTTCTGGGATTTCCGCCAGGTGTCCGACGAGGAGGTTGCTCAGCTGCTTGCTACTCCGACGACAGGGGTCTCGATGACGAGACCTGTGGAGCGAACAGCGGCCGAGATGGTCCGCAGCGTTGCTATCGATGCCCCAGCGGGCATTCCGCCGCGGGAGACGTTGGAGGAGCTGATCGGCGACGCGCGCATTGTCTTGATCGGCGAGAGTTCGCATGGGACGCACGAGTTTTACGAGGCCCGCGCCGCTATTACCAAATGGCTGATCGAGGAGAAGGGATTCGGCGCGGTCGCCGCGGAAGCGGACTGGCCCGACGCTTATCGCGTGAATCGGTATGTTCGCGGTCTCGGCGAGGACGAGAACGCCGATGAGGCGTTGAGTGGATTTGAGCGCTTCCCGGCCTGGATGTGGCGTAACACCGTCGTCCGTGACTTCGTTGACTGGTTACGCACCCACAACCGAGAGCAGCGGTCAACCGGTCAACCCCAGACTGGCTTCTATGGACTGGATCTCTACAGCCTGCATCGGTCGATGCACGAAGTGATCATTTATCTCGACAAGATCGACCCGAAGGCCGCGGCCCGCGCTAGGGCTCGTTATGCGTGCTTCGACCATGCGTCGGCCGACGATGCTCAGGCGTACGGATTTTCGGCCGCGTTCGGCGCCGGTCCATCGTGTGAACGCGAGGCGATCGAGCAACTGGTTGACTTCCAGCGCAACGCGTTGGCCTATGCGCGTAGGGACGGACTGCTAGCCGAGGACGAACTCTTCTACGCCCAGCAAAATGCCCAAACGGTGCGCAACGCCGAGGTGTACTACCGTGCGATGTTCGGCGGCCGTGTCACGTCGTGGAATTTGCGAGACAAGCACATGGCGCAGACGCTGGAGGCGCTTTTGACACATCTGGACCGCCACCACGATGAGCCATCCGCACGAATAGTGGTGTGGGCCCACAACTCACACGTCGGGGACGCGCGGGCGACTGAAGTTTGGGCCGACGGACAGCTGACGCTCGGTCAACTCGTTCGTCAGCGATTTGACGATGAGGCCCGCCTCATTGGGTTCAGCACCTACGGCGGCACGGTCACCGCTGCCAGCGAGTGGGGCGGCGTTGCCGAACGCAAGGCCATTCGGCCGGCACTCAACGGGAGCATCGAAGAACTCCTACACGCGACCGGCGGGAAAGCTTTCCTGGTATCGGCCCGCATTAGCCCGGAAGCCGCAGAGCCGCTGAGTGTCGTTCGATTGGGCCGCGCCATCGGAGTGATCTACCAGCCCACCACCGAACGACAGAGCCATTACTTCCACGTGCGACCAGCCGATCAGTTCGACGCGATGATTCACATCGACAGGACACGTGCGCTCGAGCCTTTGGAGCCGACGAGTCGGTGGATTGCCGGCGAAACGCCGGAGACCTTCCCGAGCGGGCTATAGCCTGGATACCGGACGGAGCCGACGAAATGTGGAGACGCCGGCGGAGTCGGCTCCTCGCCGAGCACCCGTCACGTTGACCATTACTCCAGCGATCGACGTAACGACAAGCGTTGTCTCTGTGCGTCGACCGAGAAAATGCGCTGCGGTGTTGCCCCCATGCCGCGCGCGATCGCCAGGGCAAAGCGGACTAACGGCTCCCGTTGGGGGACGTAAGTCCCTACCGGTGAATGCGGCGGGCTGGTCGGATGGATCTCGTAAGTAAGGCACTTTCGAGAGTTGTCCTGAGAGGAGTTGACCGTCATGGCGTTTACGTCAAGGGCGAGAGTAGTCATTCTTCGGTCACACCCGGTTTGGGTTGCTGCTCAGCAGCGTGCATATGAGCGCAGTGAAGCCATGCGCCGTCATCCGTCATATTTGGCACGAAAGATCGCTGCCGGACAGGGCGGCAACGACATTTCGACGAGGGACGGCTCGCCCGTTCTGGTCCGTCATTAGATCTGGGAAAGCGCGTGATGCAACAGTTGGCGACACCTGGGTCGATCGTCGTCGGTATCGACGGCTCAAAGGCCGCAATAAGCGCAGCACTGTGGGCCGTCGACGAGGCGGTTAGTCGTGATGTCCCGCTGCGTCTCCTGTACGCGGTCGAACAGGACGGCACTCGGGCCGACGGCATCGCGGCCAAACTCACCGTCGCAAATGACGCGCTCCGCCAGGCGGTCACGGCAGTCGAGGCCACCGGACAGCCCGTAAAAATCGAGACGGAGATGATGGATGGATCTCCGGTCAGCTCGTTGATTCGCGCGTCGGCGTCCGCGGCCATGTTGTGTTTAGGCGCGGTCGGATTACGTCACTTCCAACCCGGCCGGATGGGTTCCACCGCAGCGGCTCTGGCCCTCTCTGGACGATGTCCTGTGGCGATTGTTCGAGGTCGCGATGGCTACCGCCGACAGCCGGATGAGATTGTCGTCGATGTAGACGGGTCTCCCGAGAACGGGGTATTGCTGGGCGCCGCCATGGGGGAAGCTTTGCTGCGGAACACCCCAATTCGGGCGGTCATCTGCCGGCAGACCGTGTCGGGTGATGAGGGAGCAGAGCGGGACCGCGATCGCCGGTCGGGTGCCGACCTGGATCGTCGACTGGCCCGCTGGCGGCGGCAGTATCCGCACCTCGAAGTGCAGTCGGTGGTGGCGCACGGCAGCCTGCCGGACTACCTGGCCCGCAACCCCCGGTCTATGCGGTTGGTGATTGTCGGCGCTACGAACCGCCAGCACCTGAGGGAACTTGTCGGGCCAATTGGCACTGCGGTGCTGCAGGACGCTGATAGTTCATTGCTCATCGTCAATCGCCAAAATTTGTGAAATTCAGCAATTATCAAGATGTGGGATATTGAGTCAGCGTCCCATGATTTTGCCTTTGACCGGTCAGGGAGGATTTGCAATGGTTACGGTTTTCTTGGTCGACGACCATGAAGTCGTTCGCCGCGGGCTCGCTGACCTGCTCGCATCCGACCCTGAGCTCGAAATCGTCGGAGATGCGGGCTCGGTCTCCGAAGCAAAGGTGAGGATAGCGGCGTTGAAGCCCGACGTCGCCGTACTTGACGTTCGTCTTCCCGACGGCAGCGGAATCGAACTGTGCCGCGACCTGCTGTCCGACCTCCCGGACTTGCGGTGTTTGATGTTGACGTCGTTCACCTCCGATGAAGCGATGCTCGAGGCGATCCTGGCCGGGGCCAGCGGCTACGTCGTCAAAGACATCAGGGGCATGGAGCTGGCTCAGGCCATCAAAGACGTCGGTGCAGGTAAATCACTGCTGGACAACCGGGCGGCCGCCGCGTTGATGTCGAAACTCCGCGGCTCCGCGGAGCGCAAGGATCCACTATCGGGATTGACCGACCGCGAGCGGACGCTACTTGCACTTCTTAGCGAAGGGTTGACAAATAGGCAGATCGCCACCCGAATGTTTCTGGCCGAGAAAACGGTGAAGAACTACGTGTCGCGGCTGCTGGCCAAGCTCGGCATGGAGCGGCGGACCCAAGCAGCAGTGTTCGCCTCGAAGTTAGACCAACAGTCCGCCCCACCGATTACGGGGACCGAATAAGCGCCGGATTGAGCAGCCCGTGGATCTAAGCCGTGTTTTGGGGCGAGAATCACCTGTTATTTGACGTCTGCCTCACTGGGCCTAAACTCAGCTAAGGCTCCTTCACATTCTCGCTCTGGGTAACCACCAGCTGCCAAGGGGTCGAAGTGTCGTGGAGGTATCGGGCGTTGTCCGGCGACGATAGTGGCTCGGCTTTCGCCGGTCTCGGTCGGCGTGGGCTTGTGCACAGGATGCATGAGCAACTCGACGAGTTGCTGACCGCGCGCGACCAAATGGAGCAATTGCTGCGCTTGATCGTCGAGATCGGTGCAGATCTGGATCTGGACTCAACACTGCGCCGGATCGTTTCGGCGGCCAGGAAATTGACCTCGGCCCCCTACGGCGCCATCGCCGTACGTGATCCAGCGGGCGCGTTGATCGCGTTTGTCCACCAGGGAATTGACGATGACCGCGTACAGCGAATCGGGCACTTGCCGGTTGGCAAGGGAGTTCTTAGCCTGTCGCTCTTCGATACGCCGGTGTTGAGTCTGGATGATCTCGGGGCGCACCCGGCTTCGGTCGGGTTCCCCGAGCACCATCCTCCGATGCAGGCTTTTCTTGGAGTGCCGATCACCATCCGGGGAACGATATTCGGCAACCTGTACATAACCCATGACGAGCCGGGCCGGGTGTTCTCGGAATCCGATAAGGTCGCCGCCCGTGCGTTGGCGTTCGCCGCGGCGGTCGCCATCGACAACGCGCAACTATTCGAGCGCGAACGCACGTCGGTGAAGTGGATGGACGCGAGCCGCGAAATCACCACCGCCCTGCTGTCCAGTGTCGAGCCAACCCGGTCGCCTTTGCAGTTGATCGCCGAACGCGCGTGTGCTCTGACCGAAGCCGAACAGGCGATCGTTCTTGTCCCAGACGACGCCGACCTGCCCAGTGACGAAGTCGACACGCTGGTTGTCTCTGCCGCGGTGGGGCTTCGTGCCTCCGAAGTTATCGGCCAGCGGGTTCCGGTGGACGCTTCCTCCAGCGGCAGCGTTTTCCGCTCTGGCCAGCCGCTGATCACCGAGTTGTTGAGTTACCCGATTCAGGCGTTCACCGATGTCGGACAACGCAGTGCGATTTTGATGCCGCTGTGCGCTGACCATGAAGTCGCCGGGGTGATCGCCGTCGCCCGCAGCGCAGACCGGCCCCCATTCGACAACAGTTACCTCGACCTGGTGAGTGATTTTGCGAGTCATGCTGCGATAGCACTCATGCTCGCTTCGGGCCGCGAGCATGCACGCCAGCTGACCGTTGTCGCCGAGCGTGAGCGCATCGCGCATGACTTGCATGACCATGTCATTCAAAGGTTGTTTGCCGCTGGCATGAATCTGCAGGGCACGGTCGCCCGGGTACGCTCACCCGAGGTTTCCGAGCGGCTCAACCGCACGCTCGACGATCTTCAAGCCATCATCGAGGAGATTCGCACGACCATCTTCCAGCTGAAATCCCCGTTAGAGACCGATGGCGGGTTTCGAAATCGGATTCAACAAGTGGTTGCCGACCTGACCGAAGATCGCGACATTGTGACTACTGTGCGCCTGCACGGGCCGATGACCGCCGTTGGCGGCGAACTCGCTGCGCACGCCGAAGCGGTTACCGCGGAAGGTATCAGCAACGCCGTTCGGCACTCCGGTGCTTCACGACTGACCGTCGAGGTCAGTGTCGCCGACATGTTGACTCTCGACATCATCGACAACGGTTGTGGCGTGCCCGCCGACAATCCGCGCCGCAGCGGACTGGCCAATATGTCGCACCGTGCTGAGCAGGCTGGGGGCAGCTGCGAGATCACTAGTCCACCAGAGGGTGGTACCTGGGTGCACTGGGCCGCTCCGCTGACCGACCACTGATACCCAGCGAAACCCTCGTCAGCACCCGCGAACACGAGGCTAACGGAGCACCAAATCCGTTGCCGCGCGGTCCCCGAGGTGATCAGCATGAACGACGAGGCACGTCTGTGCCGGGACCAACGGCGCAGACGTCGGGCCCAATGACCCTGCCAAATCGCACGGATCAGCCATAACGTCATGTGCAGTCATGGGCATGACCGGACGGTTATATCTGTGTGGTCGACCTTCAGGACCACTTCGGGTTCGATCGGTCGAGACGCGTCGAGGAGGGACGATGAGCAGTCATGCGGTGGGATTCGCGGACACATGTCGACTGCAAGATGGGCGACTCGTCTCGCTGCGCAGCCTTGGTGCCGCTGACGCCGAAGCTGTTGTGGCGCTTCATCGATGCCTCAACGATCATGACCGTTACTACCGTTTCTTCACACTGAGCCCCGTTCATCTCGACCAGCTGGTAAGTAAGTTGATTGAACCCACGGACGGGCGTTGTGCCCTTGGCGCATTTGACGGAGAACGACTCATTGGTATTGCGAACTACGCGGTCGTTGATGACCCGACGGTCGCCGATGTCGCGATCGTTGTCGCTCATGCGGATCACCTGCATGGCGTCGGAACGGCACTGCTTAGACGGCTGGCTCAGATCGCCAAAACTCGCGGGATACGACGATTCGTAGCCGACATCCTGTCCGAAAACCACACCATGTTCCAGGTCTTGTCCGATCTGGGTTGGTTGGGGGACCGACGGCCTTGCGGATCAGTTCGTCACGTGGAGATCGAGCTTCCCGACTGTCCCGCAGACGCGTCGACCTCCAACGATCTTCCATAGCGAGGAGTATGAAATGGTCTCGACTACAACGAAATACGGAATATTAGTTTGTGTTGATGGGTCGGCGGCATCTGACACTGCGGTAGCCTGGGCAACCCACGAGGCCATCATGCGGCATCTGCCTATCACGCTGCTGCACGCTGAGGCTCCAGTTGTAGTCGGCTGGCCAGTGGGTCCGCTGTATTTGGACATGCCCGAGTGGCAGAAAGAAAACGGACAGCACGTTATCGACCAGGCCCGAAAGACGCTGAGCGCTAGCCTGGGCGGGTCTAAGCTGCCCGAAACGCACACCGAGATGGTGTATTCCAGCGTTGTTCCTACACTGATTGACGCCTCCAGAAGTGCTTCGATGATCGTCGCCGGCAGCCAGGGCCTGGGTGCGTTGGGCCGCCTGCTGCTAGGTTCGGTCGCTACGGCGCTGATGCACCATGCGCATTGCCCGGTCGCGATTATTCATTCCGGTGAAACCGCGGCCGCTGACTCCAATGCGCCTGTGCTACTGGGCATCGACGGATCCCCTGCGTCGGAAGCGGCGACCGCCCTGGCCTTTGATGAAGCTTCCCGCCGAGGGGTTGGGCTGTTGGCGCTGCACGCGTGGAGCGACGTGGGAGTGTTTCCGATGCTCGGGATGGACTGGCGGGATAGCGAGCGTAAAGGGCAGGAGATCCTCGCCGAACGCCTCGCCGGTTGGCAAGAGCAGTATCCCGATGTGCACGTCGAGCGGTTGCTGTTCTGCGATAAGCCTTCCCGGTGGTTGCTTGAGGAGTCTGAACGCGCCCAGCTGGCGGTAGTCGGTAGCCACGGGCGCGGGGGGTTTCCCGGCATGCTTCTGGGTTCGGTCAGCTCCGCTGTCGCTCAATCGGCAACAGTCCCAGTTATCGTGGTTCGCGGCAGTTGATAAGACGCCCATCGTTGCGCTGCAGGGTCTTTGGTCCCTCCATGATGAGTACATTCGGCAGGCACCTGGCCCCAACCGCGTCCGCTAGTTTCATGGCTTATGACCTATGTGATCGGCACGGCGTGCATAGATGTGATGGATAAGTCCTGTGTTCAGGAATGCCCAGTCGACTGCATCTACGAGGGTGCCCGGGCAATGTACATCAACCCCGACGAGTGCGTGGATTGTGGGGCTTGCAAGTCGATTTGCCGCCTCGACGCGATTTACTGGGAGGGCGATCTTCCCGACGACCAGCAACAGCACCTCGATGACAATGCTGGCTTCTTCAGCCAAGTGCTCCCGGGTCGCAGTTCCCCCCTGGGCTGCCCGGGTGGTGCCGCCGGTGTGGGGCCAATCGGCGTTGACACGCCGTTGATAGCCGCGGTGCCTGCACCCAGCGAGTGATCGTTCCAGTTCGCGATTCGTGTGCTGAGTGATGCGAAAGCTCCATCGGGTCTGGCGCCGGTTGGTCGTTTTCGATAATGGGGCCTTTCGGCCGCGCGGATCGGGACTTCTGGCTCCTGACTGACGGTAACCGGGCTCATAGAGTTCTTAGTCGTACGAAGTGGATGCCGTCGTCGACTGGTAACGGCGACAGGGAGATTGGATGGTCGATGAGCCACAACATGACAGTTTTTACGGGTATCGCGGTTGCGGCGCTGCTGCTCTTGCTGACCGCCTCGATTCGGGTGGTGCAGCAGTATCAGCGCGGTGTGCATTTCCGACTCGGCCGGGTAATCGCGGTTCGCGAACCGGGACTGCGCCTGATCATCCCGGTGATCGACCGGCTGTGGCGGGTTTCGATGCGCATCGTGACCATGCCGATTCAATCGCAGGGCATCATCACCCGCGACAACGTCAGCGTCGACATCGCCGCAGTCGCGTACTTCCGCGTCGTCGATGCCCGCAAATCGGTCGTGGTGATCGAAAACGTCGGTGCTGCAATAGATCAAATCGCGCAGACGACGCTGCGCAATGTTGTGGGACAACATTCCCTCGATGAGGTCCTCGCCCAAACGGAGAAGATCAACGCCAGCATCCGCCAGATCCTGGACACCACCACCGTGGAATGGGGCGTGGAGGTGACCCTCGTCGAACTCAAGGACATCCAGCTTCCAGACAGCATGAAACGCGCCATGGCCCGCGAGGCCGAGGCTGAGCGTGAGAAGCGAGCCAAAATCATTGCTGCCGAGGGGGAAGCACGCGCCGCGGCGGCGCTCGGCGACGCTTCCGACACCATGATGCAGCACCCGCTGGCATTACAGCTGCGGAATCTGCAGACTCTGGCGGAACTGGGGGTGGAGAAAAACACCACCATTGTGTTTCCCGCCCCTTTGATGACCGCGATCGGAGAGCTCACCGGCTTTCTGAACCGCGAGCGGACCGCCTCGAGGTCCGGCCAGCCTAACGGGCTGTCCGACCCCTTACTCACTCATGCCACGAATTTGCACTGAACGCCGTAGCGCTTCCCAGATTGAGTACGTTTAGCTGAGAGTAGGAACGAAATGTCAAGTCACGAAGTGAATTCGGGCGTATTGGTCGGCGTCGACGGGTCTCGATCATCCAAGAGGGCTGTTCAGTGGGCTGCGCGCGAGGCGAGGATGCGCAATGAGCCGCTCACCGTGGTTCATGTGGTCGTCACACCGTCGTGGGGTCCGGCGCCATGGCTCTTGTCTAATGCCCCTCTGCCGCTGCCCGCCGAGGAAGACCCGGCATTGGAAAGGTCAGGCCGGAAGATCATCGCGGATGCGATCAAAATCGCCGAAGAAAGTACTCGCGAAAATGGCTGTCCTGCAATTAACAGTGAGCTCTTCTTTTCAGTGCCCGTGCCGACACTTGTCGGCCTGTCCAAAGAGGCGCGACTTGTAGTTGTGGGACGCCGCGGGCAGCACCGTCTGCGTGGAGTCCTGCTCGGCTCGGTCAGTACGGGCCTGATCCATCATGCGCACTGCCCAGTCGCGGTGATCGGCGACGGGGCTCCAACAGGGTCGAAGGACTCCGGGCGGCCAGTAGTGGTCGGTATCGACGGTTCGCCCGCCTCGGAATTAGCCACCGAAATCGCGTTCGACGAGGCATCATTCCGGCGTGTTGACTTGGTCGCCATACACGCTTGGAGAGATCCAGATCTGTCAAAAGGGTTGAGCATGGAATGGACGGCGCAACAATCGATCGCAAGTAAAGACCTCGCCGAGCGGCTGGCCGGTTGGCGCGAACGCTTTCCGGACGTCACCGTCCATCCCCGCATCATGTGGGGCGATCCGGCCGATCACCTGCTCGATGAGGCCAAGTCAGCCCAGCTGCTAGTTGTCGGCAGTCACGGCCGCGGAGGATTCGCCGGGATGATGCTGGGATCAGTCAGTACGGCCGTTGCACATGCTGCCCGCATCCCCGTGATTGTAGCCCGGCGACGCTAACCGCCACCCGGGGGAACCAACAAGGTCTGACGGCCACGTGGTTGGGGACTAAAGCCTCATGACCGACGACTATCGGGCCAATAGTGTTTCGGTTACCGGAAACAAGGGAGAAACGAAATGTCTTTGTCGACAAAGCGTTACGGCATCGTCGTCGGCGTCGACGGGTCGCCCGCATCGGATTTCGCCGTCTGCTGGGCCGCGCGCGACGCGGCTATGCGAAACGTCGCCCTGACCCTTGTCCACATGCTCAAGACATTCGTGCCCACGTATCCTCAGATACCGATGCCGGCCGGAGTTGCGCTATGGCAGGAAGACGACGGGCGCCGGGTCCTTGAAGAAGCGGTCAAGATCGCCGAAGACGCCGCCAAGACATGCCGCAGCATCGACATCGCAAGCCAACTGCTGCTTTCACCTCCGGTGCCCACGCTGGTCGATTTGTCCGAGGACGCAGTGATGGTCGTCGTCGGCAATAACGGACGCGGCGCAATGGCCCGGGTTGTGCTCGGGTCGGTCAGCTCCGGTGTGGTGCGGCGCGCGAAGTGTCCGGTCGCCGTCGTCCGCGACGAAGACCCGTTGATGTCTCACCCTCTGCAAGCGCCCGTGCTGGTGGGAATCGATGGTTCGCCGGCCTCGGAACTTGCGGCAGCCATTGCGTTCGAAGAAGCGTCGCGTCGCGGTGTCGTGCTGAAGGCGCTACACGCGTGGCGCACCGTTGAGGATTTGGACCTCCCTGGATTGGACTGGTCGGCGATACAGTCCGAAGCGGAGCGCAGTCTGGACGAACGCCTAGCGGGCTGGCAAGAACGCTATCCCGATGTCAAAGTTGATCGACTCGTTGTCGGTGACCGGTCCCCCGCTCGAGAGTTGGTCGAACAGTCTGAATCGGCGCAGCTGGTGGTGGTGGGCAGCCACGGCCGAGGCGGCTTGACCGGCGTGCTGTTGGGCTCAGTCAGCAACGCGGTGGTACACGCAGTCCGTGTGCCTGTGATCGTGGCGCGGCCGGTCTAAGTGGACCCCGCGAAATCGACCTAAGACAACCAGATTTCGAATTACGAAGGGGCGGTCATGGCGAACAGGCTCGTTGAGTCGAGAACAACTGCGGTGCCTTACGTCGATGTGCACGAAACTCATACGGGCATGGTTGTGCTGGTCGGCGACCGAGCGTTCAAGGCGAAAAAGCCAGTCTTCACTGACTTTCTCGACTTCCGCACGCTCGAGCAGCGTGAGCGCGCGTGCTTTCGGGAAGTCAAGTTGAACAGTCGGCTGTCTCCCGACAGTTACTTTGGAGTCGCGCACCTCAGCGACCCCACCGGCGGCCCAGCCGAACCGATTGTCGTCATGCGACGGTACCGCGATGAGGACCGGTTGGCGTCCATAGTGACCGGTGACCGGTCTGGCCAGTCGGCCCAGCGACTACTCGACCGTATCGCCGAAGTGCTGGCCGACTTTCACGAACAAGCCGAGCGCGATCCGGTAATCAGTCAGCAGGGGACACTCAGTGCGATCGAGCAACGCTGGCACGAGAACCTGACGGAATTGAACAGGCATGCAGCCGAGACGATTTCGGGTGTATCGAGCCCGTCTGTATCGAAAATTGAGCATCTAGTCACCGAATTTATCTCGGGGCGTGCGGCTTTGCTTTCGAGTCGCATCGAAGGAGGTTACATCGTCGATGGCCATGGCGACTTGCTCGCCGACGACATTTTTTGCGTCGATGGTGAACCGGCTCTGCTCGACTGCTTGGAATTCGACGACGAGCTCCGCTACATCGACCGCGTCGATGACGCCGCGTTTCTTGCGATGGACGTAGAGTTTCTGGGCCGCAAAGATCTTGGAGAGTATTTCCTCGAACAATACGTCGCACACTCGGCGGACACGGCACCGCCGTCACTTCGAGACTTCTACATCGCGTACCGTGCAGTCGTAAGAGCCAAGGTTGACTGCGTGCGACTGTCGCAGGGAAAAACGGAGGCTGAAGCCGACGCCGCTGCGCATGTGGACATTGCGCTCCGGCACCTGGAAAGCGGAGCCATTCGGCTAGCGCTGATCGGTGGCAATCCGGGCACCGGAAAGTCCACCCTCGCGCGGGCTCTTGCTGAAAAGGTTGGAGCACAGGTCATCTCCACCGATGACGTTCGTCGAGAACTACGAGAATCGGGCGCGATCGACGGAGATCCGGGTGTGATGAACTCGGGACTGTACACCCCGGACAACGTCACGGCCGTGTATGAGGTAACGCTGCGCCGGGCCCGCGCGCTTTTAGGCAAGGGCCACTCAGTGATCCTCGACGCTACCTGGCGTGATCCCCAAATGCGTGCACACGCTCAGTGCCTTGCGACGGAAACGCACTCGGTGATGGTGGAACTCATGTGCGTGGCCACGATTGACACGGCCGCACAGAGAATAAGGGCGCGGCGGCCTGGGAACTCCGACGTGACTCCGGAGATCGCGGTGGAATTAGCCACCCAAAGCGACCGCTGGGACGACGCATACCGCGTGGACACCTCGCGGGGACGCGACCTCTCAGTGCTATCGGCTCACTCTGTCTGGCGCCGAGCAGTCTAGGCAAGGAGTAGACATGTCATCGAAAACTACTGTTTGAGGTTATGTCTCGGACATATCAACTTTGCGTATTCGCGATACCGAGGAGGCCGGCGGTAGGGCGACAGCGTGGGTGAGCTGTCGATACCGACCTTCCGGTTCCACCGGGCTTCGTATTGATGCGGAGCAGCTATCTGGCGTCGATGCAGAGCGTCATGGTCAGCCGCTCGTCGCGCCGCAAACGCAGGTTCAACCGCTTCGTCAAAGGGCTGCCGTGCGCCATTTGTGATGTGACCGCGAGTCCAAAAGACAGCAAGGGGCACAACCGCTGGGCCGACCGATGATTGGCGGCGGGGATACTGCACACGCTTCGACCATGAGCCCTTCGGCTCAGGCGAAAGGACTTTCGGCCATGGCGCCAGTCGCCGGATTGCATAAATCTTAGTTAGAGCAATGGCCGCAATCGGCCTCCGACGAACGTGTAGGACTAATCGACTATGCCTCACATTGCACCGCCTGCTTTCGTCAATTTGCCCGCGCTGCTGTCTTCGGTTTCAGACCAGACATTGCTTGCCGATCCGGCACTGCGGGCGCTCGTGGTCGAGCACTCCTGCTACGAGCTGCACCTGGCCGACTGGTATGCGCGACAACCGCCGCGACGCCATTGTGAATTCAACGACTGGATCATCGAAGGCCGGGGACTGCTCGACGGACTCGACGAGCTCAAAAAAACGGTCTACGGCTACCTTCGACGTGAGACTGACGCGCAGTCGGCGCTGGGCAACGCACGTAAGAACGGAAGGCCATCGTGATGTTGACCGTACGTCCGGCAACCACAGCCGACCTCGCAGAAGCCTGCCGCAGCCGCTTTAACCTTCGCCTCAATCGCTGCGCGTCCTCGCCGATGTAACGGCCTTGCCCTGTGCGACAGATGAATTTGCCAAGAGCGCCGCTCGGGTCAAGCACCCTTTGAGCCGTCCGGACGAGATACCTATGGGCCGACGCGGCTCGGCCTGGCCAGGACGATGATCGAAAGTCCAGCACGCCGGGGTCGCTATCGGCTTCTTCGTCCTGTCGGACGAAGAAGCTGCTCATCGGCCCAATGCACAGCGCATGGTCGCCGCGCCCAAGCCGACGCCGCCCGGCCACTCGCGTCCTACATGTCGGCGATCAGCGACCCGATCAAGGCCAGCGCGCACACGCCCATGATCACGACGATCGCCCAGCCCGTGAGGTTAGCAAACCAGTTATTGACATGGCGGCCCATGATTGCCCGGTTATTACCGACCAACGTGATCATCGCCATCAAAGGTGGTGCCAGCACGCCATTAACCGCAGCGGCGTAGTACAGCAACCGAAACGGGGGAATACCTACGAAGTTCAGGCCCACGCCTACAAGCGTTGCCAGGGCGATCACCACGTAGAACGCGCGAGCCTCGCGGAACGTGTAGCCGAGGCCGGCCTTCCAGCCCAGCGCCTCCGATAGCGCGTAGGAGGCCGAGCCGGCCAGCGTGGGCACGGACAGGAAGCCGACGCCGATGATCCCAATTGCGAACAGCAGAAAGGCCAAATCACCGGCGAGCGGCCGCAGCGCCAAGGCCGCCTGATCGGGTGTGTCCACGGTCGAAACGCCGGCTGCGTGCAAGGTGGACGCACAGGTCAAGATGATGAAGAACTGCACGACGTTGGAGAAGCCCATCCCAACAGCGGTGTCGGCGCGCATATTGCGGATGTCGCTTCCGAGCACCACCGGCACACCCGCGCCGTAGAACTTCATCCGCCCGCGAGCGAAGTCCTCCTCCGCCTCCTGGTCGGCCTGCCAGAAGAAGCAGTAGGGCGTGATGGTGGTCCCCAGTAGCGCGACGATATTCAGCACGTAGGCGCCCGACCACTCGACATGCGGAATGATCGCGCTGACCGCGACGGTTGGCCACCACGGATGGTGGACGATGAACGCCGCCGCGACGTAGGCCAGCAGGCTCAGACAGGCATATTTCAGGAACCGGGCGTAAGCGGGGTAGGGCACGAAAATTTGTAGCGCCAAAGAGATCCCGACTATCACCGCCAGCCAAGCCAGAAACGGCAAGTGAATCAGCAGCTGCCCAGTCGCCGCCATCGCGCCGAGGTCGGCCCCGACATTGACGACATTCGCGATCATCAGCAACGACACGGCGACATAGAGCACCGGGCGCGAGTAGTGCTCGCGCAACACCGCAGCCAGGCCGCGGCCAGTGACCATGCCGATGCGCCCGCAAATCTCCTGGATCGCACTCATGAACGGGTAGGTCCAAGCTGCTACCCACAGCTGGGAGTAGCCGAACTGCGCACCGGTCTGGCTATACGTTTGAATGCCCGATGGGTCGTCGTCGGACGACCCGGTGACGAAACCCGGCCCCAGAATGCGCCATCCGGATGCGGCGCGGGCACGTACCGTCACGCCTGCATTATGACACAGGCAAGTGACGGTTTGGGTCCGGCGGTGCGTGCCGCGCTAGTAGCCGCCCAACACTCGATAACCAGACACGCCTGACCGATTGATTCGCGACGTGTGTCGGGCGACCGACCGACTCCGTTTAGTTGCCCGTCAGACTAGCGGCTTGATACTGATGGTCCCATGCCCAGCTTGCGATGGCCGGGTCGTCCTCGCCGAATTCCCTTGTGTAGCGACGAGCATCGAGTCGGGCGTCGACCATCCGTTGTCGAAGCTCAGCGGCATGATCGCCCAGCCCGTCGACGCGGTCGATGACATCCATGACAAGGTGAAACCGGTCTAGGTCATTGAGCATCACCATGTCGAAAGGTGTTGTCGTAGTGCCGCGCTCCTTGAATCCCCGCACGTGGAAGTGGGCATGGTTGTTCCTGCGATATGTCAGCCGATGGATCAACCATGGATACCCGTGGTAGGCGAATATGACCGGAGTGGTCGTCGGAAAAAGCGAGTCAAATTCCCTGTCGGACAAACCATGCGGATGCTCTGAATCAGGCAGGAGCCGCATGATGTCCACGACATTGATTAGTCGGACCTGCAGATTCGGTAGTTCGCGACGCAGAATGTCCACGGCGGCTAGTGTTTCCAGCGTCGGAACGTCTCCCGCGCAGGCAAGCACGACATCGGGCTCGCCGGTGGTGTTGCTCGCCCATTGCCAAATCCCGAGACCGCGCGCGCAGTGCTTGACTGCGTCGTCCATGTTCAGGTAGGTCAGCGCCGGCTGCTTGCCCGCGACCACGACGTTGACGTAATTGCGACTGCGCAGGCAGTGCTCGGCCACCGACAGCAGGGTGTTGGCGTCCGGTGGGAGGTACACACGCACCACCTCGGGTCGCTTATTCGCGACGTGGTCGATGAAACCGGGGTCCTGATGCGAAGCGCCATTGTGGTCTTGGCGCCAGACATGTGAGCTGAGAAGGTAATTGAGCGAGGCAATAGGACGACGCCACGGTAGGCGCGAGCTGCTAGTCAGCCACTTGATGTGCTGGTTGACCATCGAGTCCACAATATGGACGAATGCCTCATAGCAGTTGAAGAGACCGTGGCGACCGGTCAGGAGATAGCCTTCCAACCACCCCTGGCAGAGGTGCTCGGACAACACCTCCATCACTCGGCCATCGGCGGCAAGGTGATCGTCGCCAACAATTGTTTCAGCAGCCCATGTGCGATCAGTGGTCTCGAAGACCGCAGACAGGCGATTGGACGCGGTCTCGTCGGGTCCCATCAGCCGGAACCGGTCGCCGTTGCGGGCGATGATGTCGCGCAGAAAGGTGCCGAGGACCTTTGTTGCTTCAGCGGTTTCGGTAGCCGGCTCGGCAACCGTTACTGCGTAGTCGGCGAAGTCTGGCATGTCGAGGTCGCGGAGCAATAGACCGCCGTTGGCGTGTGGGTTGGCGCTCATTCTGCGGTTGCCGACGGGAGCCAGAGCTCGAAGGTCGGCGCGCAGTGCTCCTTCTTCGTCGAAGAGTCTCTCCGGGTTGTAACTGCGCAGCCATTCCTCCAGCTGCTTTCGGTGCTCTGGGTTGGTGCGCGTCTCCGCGAGCGGAACCTGGTGGGAGCGCCAGGTCCCCTCGACCTGTAGACCGTCGACGATCGCCGGACCCGTCCAGCCCTTGGGAGTACGCAACACGATCATCGGCCACATTGGCCGCTGTGTGGCACCGTCATAGCGAGCGGCTTGCTGGATCGCCGCGATCAGGTCGAAAGCCTCATCAAGCGCGGCCGCTAGTAGCTGATGCGCAACTTTCGGGTCATCGCTTTCCACGGTGATCGGCAGGTAGCCGTACCCGCGGAGGAGTGAATCCAGTTCCTCTGCAGGAATTCTCGCCAACACCGTCGGGTTGGCGATCTTGTACCCGTTCAAATGCAGCACCGGCAGGACCGCCCCGTCGGTAACCGGATTGAGGAACTTATTCGAATGCCAGCTCGCGGCTAACGGACCGGTTTCGGCTTCACCGTCGCCAATCACACAGGCCACCACCAGATCCGGATTGTCGAACGCAGCGCCGTAGGCGTGCACCAGGGCGTAACCGAGTTCGCCGCCCTCGTGGATGGAGCCTGGTGTCTCCGGGGCCACGTGGCTGGGGATACCGCCGGGAAAGGAAAACTGGCGGAACAACTTCCGCATACCTTCAGAATCCTCCCCGATCCCGGTGTACACCTCGCTGTAGGTTCCCTCCAGGTACGCGTTGGCGACCAGGCCCGGCCCGCCGTGGCCGGGTCCCGTGATGTAGATGACGTTCGCATCGCGCTTGCGGATGATCCGGTTGAGGTGCGTATAGATCAGGTTGAGCCCCGGGGTGGTGCCCCAGTGTCCAAGCAATCGGGGTTTGACGTGCTCGGCTTCCAGTGGTTCCTGCAGGAGCGGGTTGTCCAGCAAGTAGATCTGGCCCACCGACAGGTAGTTGGCCGCGCGCCAGTATTCGTCGATCAGGTTCAGTTCGTCGGATTTCAGCACTGTCATTGCGTAATTGTCAGTCATAGCCGGAGCCGCACCTAGTGCCGACAGACGCTCAAACCGCTGCCAAAAGTCCCTAGGAATGCCGCGCAGGCGATCTACGGCGCGGTCGTATGCGGGCGCTGATGCCCGCTTGCCTTGTGGCATGCCCACGGACAGCGGGGGCCACGGGTGATTCGGGCGCAGTGGCCGGGCATTCCACGCACCCCCGCACCCCCTGCGCGTGTCCACGTCGGTGAGAAGGTCCCCGCAGCGAGTGACCAACGTCCCACGCGGGTGGGACGTCAGTCCCTATCGTTGGGCCGCGGTAAGCGGATCGAATTACCCATGGGATTTCAGGATCCCAACGATGTCAACACCACTGTCATCGCTGTCCGATGACGCCCCGAAGGGAGATACATCAATGAGTTCGTCACCGCAGATCCAAGCCCGCACAGGCCTGTTCGCCCGTGTGCTCGGGCCCTACCTCATCGTTGCCGCGCTTACGATGGTGGCACGTGCCTCCTACATGAGCACACTGCTGGCGCAATTCGACGCAGACTCTGTGTGGCCATGGGTCACCGGCGCATTCGTGCTGCCGATGGGCCTAGTCGTTATCGTCCTGCACCCCTACTGGCGCGGTGCTGCCGCGACCATCGTGTCGCTATTGGGATGGCTGACCGCCTTCAAGGGCCTGGCGTTGATGGCCTTTCCGCACGCCTATCTGTCCATGGGGCACAACGCCGTTGGCGTCGCGCCCTGGTGGCAGGTGGGCACGGTGATCGTCGCCCTGGTCGGGCTGTATCTGACCGTCATCGGCTGGATCCCCGCCGCGAGCCAGCCGATATCACGCGGTGCGGCTCGTCCACCGCGCGATTTGCCGCGCGCTGCCTGACCAACTATCGAGTTGGACGCAATGACCCCCGGACCGGTCCCCGTAAACCGGTCGCCTGACCAGCCGGTGTGCCGACGGCGAAGGCGACGACCGTGCTCAGGTCGCCGCCTTCACATTGACAGGCATGACCAAATGCCCCTACCTGAGGGCTAAACGACTCTCGCTCCCCGGGACCGTCGCGCATAGCGTCGACAGATTTTGGGAACTAATCCCCGAAGGTAGAAGCAGCATGGTGAGTTACGTCGATGAGTATCCGAACCCGTCCGACGGGGAATCAACTGGGCGGGGCGGGATCCCGTTCGGACCGGGATCCGAGCCGGCCAGAACCAAGTCGAGACGCCGGGCTAAGTTGTTCATCGGCGGAGCATTACTCATTGCTCTGTTCGTCGGTGGGGCGGCGAGCGTGGCCGTTGCAAACCACACGCGGCATAACGGTTCGTCGGGTCCGGCGACGTCCAGCGTGACGGCGTTGCAACAATGGTGGGCAGGGGCGGAAAAAGACTTCACTGATATGCGGAACGCGTCAGATGACGTTCAGCAAGCTTTCAGCCGCTTCAGGCCTGGCGCGTTAGCGGCGGCATGCCAGCATGTGCATGATGCTGCGGAGATTGGGATGCTGAGCCGCCTACCCAGCCCCAATCCGAAGCTGACTGCCGCATTGCACGCTGCGATCAAGGATTTCGTTTTCGCCGCGCATTTGTGCCTGACAGCGGTGGCCGGCTCGCCCGGAGACTATGACGGCGAATTCCTGTCGCTGATGGCTCGGGCGAATAAGCAGATGCGGACCGCGCAGGACATCATCGATCAGACGTTGACTAACGTTTAACACTCGTTGCCGGTCGAATCACAGCTGGCACCTGTTCACTCGCGGATGATGAGCAATGAGGAATGGGTATGGCGGAAGACGGGATGGTCTTCCGGCCCAACGATCCGCGCGAGTTCTCCAGCGTCGGCGGCACCAACTACGGCCATCGGGAGTAGGTCATCGATCGTCTTCAGAAAACGCGTGACGTTGGCGCCTGTGGTCACGGGATAGATGTGGACGTCCGGATACCGACGTCTCCATGCCTACAAGCGGTTGCCAGAAGCCTGAGGCGCGCGACCTACTGTGACGGCGCGACAGGTGCTCACTGCGGGCAATGCGGCGCACCGCTAGACCTTCCGCTGGAAGATAACCGCTGCGCTGGCTGTGGCCACGAGACCCATTTCGCTGATGGAGCCTTTACCGGCGGCGGCGCTCTGACTAGCCCAGTCGAGGTCCCGCCAGGCAGGGACTGGCGGCAGAAGTGGCGAGAGATCGCGTACGGCATCCAACGGCTGCAGACTGTGTATTCCGCGAATGTCATCACAGGTGACGAGCTGGACCGACAAATTGAGGACTTGTTCGGGTACTTACGGGAGCTGGCCGACTGGTTGGATGAAGAGGAGTTCAGCGGGGTGAGTGTCGCGAAGCGGCGGTGCACGACCTGGCCTATCCCGCGCTGGGGATTGGTGATGGTGTGGCACAGACCAAAAAGCACGGCGTCGCATTAGGTGCCTTGCGCCAACCCTTCGGTAAGAACCAGGACCCCATAACCGCCAGGATCGGACACACTCACGGTGACGGCACCGTGCGCGTCGATGTCGACTGGGCGCGGTGGACCGGTTGTGCAAGCGGCACAGAGGATGCGCTCGACCTTGCTCGCCGCTGCGTGCAGGAATGGAAGCAGTTCTTCGCAGTGCATGGCCTGAATCCCTGAGCGGAGCCCTTCGGGGGAATTAGGTGACGGTGGATACCTGCACGGTGGGCAAGCTGCGATGCGCAACGTGTCGACGGCAGCCGAAGATTGATCAGCTGGCGGCCAGCGAAATTTGTCCAGCTTGGTTCCATGGTCGTCGGCCCGCCGTTTGCCAAAGACCCGACTCGCGAGCGACGGATCCTGTTGGCCCGTGACTACTACTTGCACGTGGATAATGACGACTATCCACGGAAAATTGCGCCGTTATCATGATGTCGCACAATATATCTCACCCACCCCGGAGAGTTGGTCACGCCGGGCAAGCAAGTGAAAGCCGCCGCCAACTGGTGTCCTCGCGGTTGCCTTGGGCGCCCGTTTGGCATGGTCAATGGCGAGTGGCGGTGGTTGCGTCGCAGGTCGAGCACGTGTCGATCACGGTTGTGTGAGGGCGCGTGTCGTCGGGAAACGGAAGCCCTCACTTGCCGCAGCCTGGCGCTATGGCCGATGCCTCGAACGTGCGGCACGACACCATCGTGGTGCCCGAGACGATGAGCCCGGCCCAAGTAAGGGCGCTGGTGTGCTCGGCGCTTTTTTGCGCGACGTCATCGCGCTCAACGACGAGGCGGCGTTCATCCATATTGTCGACTCGATGTTCAACCAGCACGCCAAATGGCTCAAGGTCACCGCGCAACTACCGTGGCGCCGCGATATCGCCTCGCTGAATTACCTGCTCTCATCTCATGTCTGGCAGCAAGACCACAACGGTTTCACCCACCAAGACCGCGGCTTCCTAGACCATGTGGTGAATAAGAAAGCCGACATCGTGCGGGTGTATCTGCCGCCGGACTCCAATTGCCTGCTCTCGGTGGCCGATCATTGTCTGCGCAGCCGTCACTACGTCAATGTCGTGGTCGCCGGGAAGCGCGCGATGCCGCAATGGCTGAACATGGACGCCGCTGTGGTCCACTGCACCGAGGGCATCGGCATCTGGGAATGGGCCGGAAACGACCGCGGCGTCGAACCGGACGTGGTCCTGGCGTGCTGCGGCGATACTCCGACCCTCGAAGTGCTGGCCGCGGTCTCGATCCTTCGGGAACACTTGCCCGACTTGAAGATCCGGGCGGTCAACGTGGTGGACCTGATGAGGTTGCAGTCGGCCAGCGAACACCCACATGGACTGAGCGACCGCGACTACGACACCCTGTTCACCACCGACAAACACATCATCTTCGCCTTCCACGGTTACCCGGGCATCAAGGTGGACCTCGGTCGATCTGCTCGATTGTTAGCGGCGCACCAGTAGGACCGAGCAGTTTGGGTAAGCAGGCAGTGCGTAGCCGTGAGGACCGATTAGCCGGCTTAGCTTGTTAGCGTCAGCCCTGCCGGTGACAAGTAATTGGATGGATTCGTTTCGTGTCACCCGGTACTCGGTTGCAGTGTCGGTGATGCACTTGTCCACCGTCACATCGGGATAGCGCGGTAGCCAGTTGCCGAGTCGTCGATCAAGTTCTTGCTCGGAAATCCCCCCGAGTTTCCATCGCCTTACCCCCAGTGCCAGGACGGGAGCCCTCCGCAGTCGCGCTTCATCAAGGGCGTGGTGTATGACGTCATCGCTGTCAGGGTAGCGATCGACGACTGCCACAATTTTCTTTCCATGCGGCGGTTCGCCGTCGGTGCGGATGATGGCGACGGGGCAGTGCGCATGCTTGGCCAGGGCTACCGCACTGGACCCCAGCAGCCGGCTGGCCACATGTCCAATCCCGACCGACCCGACGCAGATCATCGCTGCGCCGCGAGACTCCTGGATCAAGGTGAGGTCAACGTCGCCGCGACGAATTGCCGTATCGACTTTGACCGGCCTGCCGCTGGCCAGGATTGCGGTATGAGCCGCATGAAGCGCTGTTTCGGCGTATTGCGTTGCCAAATCGTCATCCTCGCCGCCGGCGGTTGATGCCGCCTCGGCACGCACGACCTGAACCAGCCGCAGCGCAATTGCTCTGCCGATCGCTTCATCGATAGCCCAATGAGCCGCGTTGATCGCGGCAGTCGACCCGTCAATTCCAACTACGATCGGACCAGCACAGTCCGTAGGCCTCATCGCATGCCCTGCTTTGTCGGGAAAAAGGGATTACGACTGCCTAGCCACGATTACCGGCATACGCACGGATTGAACGACAGCGTTGCTGACCGAACCTAAGAGCATGCCGGCGAAGCCACCACGTCCGTGACTCCCGAGGACGACAAGCTGTGCGGATTCAGATGTTTCGACCAGCGCGCGGGCTGGCCGATCACAAACGAGGAGCCTGGTCACGGTCACGTCGGGATAGCGTTCTTGCCAACCCGCCAGCCCCTCGGCCAAAATGCGCTCTTCTTCAGCCTTTACCGCCGACCAGTCCAAACCCGGAAGTTCGAAAACCTCCGTGTCACTCCACGCGTGCAGCGCTATCAAGTCGACGCGACGACGCGACGCTTCGTCGAACGCTATTGCCGTGGCAAGTTCTGAGGCTGGCGAGCCGTCGATTCCCACGAGTACGGGAGCCTGTGCGGGATGCGGCATTCGCGGATCCTCGTCGCGGATGACCGCGACCGGACAATGGGCGTGCCGCACCAGCCCAGCACTGACCGAACCGAGCAAACCGCGAGCCAATGCTCCGCGCCCGTAGGTGCCTACGACCAGCAGCTCGGCCCCTTTGGACAGGTCGACGAGCGTCGGGACGGTGTGCGAAAACATCAATTCGCTCTTGATTGCAATCGGCGGATTATCGTTCGCGGTATCACGGGCGATCTTCAATGCGTCAGCGAGGATCCTGCGACCCTCGTTTTCGTTCCATACCGCAAAATCGTCTAGCGGCGGGACCTGCGACCACGTTGAAGCCACGGGATTGACGACGTGAACCAGGGTTAGCGGTATACGGCGCATCACTGCGTCACGCGCCGCCCAACAGACGGCGACATTCGATGCGGGTGATCCGTCGGCGCCGACGATGATGCCATAGTCCTTGGCCTGTACTGACATTTCGCTCCCTCTCGGTCCAAAAGGAACGCTAGCCCGCGTCGACTCGCCGGTCATGGGGCGTTAGTCCTCAATCGCGCGGTCGTAGGACCCTTGTCCGTGCGATGCTGCCGACCGCACTCGGTGCCCGTAGTGACATTGCCGGCGAATCGGGGTCGAACGGCTCTGGGAAAGCAGCGACGCCGGCGTGGGCCCCGGAGTGGAACGTGTTCCTACCGGGGCCGCCCATGCGCGAGATTGATTTGGCGACGTCCACCATTACCGAGACAGGTATGACCGACCCACATGCGCTCTGTCGGTCCTCGTGGGCATCGATGGCTCAGATGCGGCTATTTCTGCTGCCCTGTGGGCCACTGACGAGGCGATCGCCGGGATGTGCCACTTCGACTGGTTCACGCCGCCGACGTCGCGGCTGCTCACCCGCGCGGGTACAGGATCCAGATCGCCGAGGCTGAACCGCTATTTCGCGCCGCCGCGACGGCTGTGGCGGCGGCTGGCACGACGGTCAAAGTTGAGGCAGCCGTTGTCGTGCGGGACCACGGCCAGGCTTGATCAGCGAATCACGCTCAGCAAAGATGCTGTGATTATTGAACGCGGATTTGCCGAAGCCCGGCTGCGCCGCAATGTCGATTGTTGACTTGTGCTCGGTTTTGGTGGTGCGCGGCTAACCGAATCATCTATCACACGAAAGGTCTAACGGCCCTACAGAACTGCGCGCTACTGGCCATAGGTTCAGCAATGTCGGGGAACCGACGGATTAAGAGAAGTCACTAAGGAGAGAAGTCATGGTCACTGCGCGAGACATCATGCATAGCGGAGCTAGCTGTATCGGAGAACACGAAACCCTCAGCACCGCAGCCCAACATATGCGCGATCTGGGTGTAGGAGCCCTACCTATCTGCGGCGACGATGACCAGCTACACGGTATGGTCACCGACCGCGACATCGTCGTCAAATGCCTTGCCGCTGACCGTGATCCTGGTGCCGTCACGGCCGGTGAACTCGCGCAGGGCAGCACCTACCACGTGGATGCCACAGCCAGCGTCGAAGAGATGCTGAACGTGATGGAGTCCCATCAGGTTCGCCGGCTGCCGGTTATCGACAACCACCGGCTGGTCGGCATCGTCACCGAAGCTGACATCGCACGACACCTTCCCGAACAAGCCATCGTCGACTTCTTGAGGGCCATCTGCTCGCAGCAAGCCATTACCAGCCACTGACTCGGGCCCACGCCCCCGGCGCTGCGATCGTCCCGGGTTGTCGGGTCAGTCAGGCCGGGATCCGACGCCGGCGGCCCAGATCCCGCGACGTTGATGGTGATTCGGCAAGAGATCGGCTGCGGTGCCCTCGCTGGTCCAGAATGCTGCAGCATCGATATCACGGGTCGGTTGGCTAGGCGCTTTAGGCCGCGCGCCGGGCTGTTGGACCGTTATCGGCAACGGAAGGGTGACGCTGTGGCGTTTTTAAAGGTGGTCGCGATCGACTTCGACGGCACGCTTACGTCGGGCGGCGGCATAGCGCCGCATGCCATGGAGGCGATCGGGCAGGCCCGGTGTAACGGCCTGGCGATTGTGCTTGTCTCTGGCCGCATCGGAGCTGAATTGCAGGCTGAGTTCCCACAGATAGCCGGCCACGTGGACGCGATGGTGCTCGAAAACGGCGCGGTGATCGTGATCGACGGACGAGCCCACGCGTTGGCACCTCCGGTGGATGGCGGCCTTGCTCAGGCGCTCGGTGATCGCGGGGTGCCGTACCGACGCGGCGAGGTGCTGCTCGCCGTTGACGGCGAGCACGCCGCGACCGTCGTCGAGGTAATCGGTCAGCTCGGGCTCGACTACCAGATCACCCGAAACCGTGCTGCCCTCATGGTGCTGCCGGCAGGCATCACCAAGGCCACCGGACTGGCGGAAATGCTGGCGGAGATGAACCTGTCTCCGCACAACACCGTGGCGGTGGGCGATGCCGAGAACGACTTATCATTGTTCGCTATCGCCGAGATCGGCGCAGCTGTGGCCGACGGTGTCCCGTCAGTTCGGCGAAAGGCCGATATTGTCCTTGACGAACCGGACGGCGCCGGTGTCGTCGAGCTGTTGAACGGCCCGTATCTCAACGGGGCACAACGCTGGTGCCCACCACGCCGGTGGGTCGACATCGGAACATTTGATGACACAACCTCGACCCGGATACCGGGAAGCCAAGGCCGCATCCTGGTTACCGGACCCGCCGCGTCGGGAAAGAGCTATGTAGTTGGCTTGATGGCCGAGCGATGGATCCTGGCCAACTACTGCGTTCTTGTCCTCGACCCTGAAGGCGATCACGTGCAATTGCAGCAGTTTAACCAGGTCCAGGTCGTTGACGCCGGCCATTATCTTCCCGAGCCAGCCGAACTGGTCAACACGCTGCATCCGTACTCCAGCGTGGTGGTGGACATGTCGGGAGTGGCCGAGCCAACCAAGGTCGATTACGTGCATCGCCTGCGGTCGACCGTCGAGGCGCACCGCGAGCGGTACGGATTCCCACACTGGGTGATCTACGACGAGGCCCACCTGCTCGGCACCGATGAGCAAGCGCACTGGGCACGCCGAGGCGGCTATGTGTTGTCCTCATTCGCCCCGGCCTCACTGCCTGCCCACGAGATCGACAGCAGTGACGTCGTGCTAACACTCATTAACGCCGAAACTTCGGCAGACATCGCTTCCCGACGGCGGGCCACCATACGTTTCGGTTCCGGGCCGGCTCGTGGGTTCACGATCGCAGATCGTGAGACCACCCACGTACGACACTGGCACAAGTATGCCGATATCCGCCTGCCCCAAGAGCGGCACTTCTACTTCCACGTCAGCGGCGGCCAACCTATCGCTCCAGCCGCGACTATGCGCGACTTTAGCACTGCAGTAAGGCATCTCGACCAGCGCGCACTTGAGTACCATCTCGAACGCGGCGACTTTTCTCGCTGGTTTGGTGGCACCATCGCCGATAAGGAGCTCGCAACACAGGTGGCTGGCTGGGAGGACGAGTTACTGGCGCGTCGCGCCGTCGAGCTGGAACGCATACGCCACCAACTCATCCACGCGGTCGAGCAACGGTATCTACCCGTAGATGAGCAACTCGACTGAACGAGCAGGCAAGTCCGCCATTGCTTTCGGCCAGTTCGGCTCCGGCGCAGCCCTGCATAGGGTGTGCGTGATATGGCCCGGGTTACTCGAAATACATTCCGTCACTTCATCATTGCTGCTATTGCCCCACCGGAATCCCGGCAAGCCGAACGCAATGCTCCTGCATCGGCACGACCATCGAAGTCCAACGCCCTTGACCCGAGGAACAGGTTTACCGATCCTGCCAGCCCGGCTTGGGAAAACGACGATCACGGCAGCACCGCAGCGCATGGATCGATAGTGCCGTTAGTCTCGGAGCGGTGGTTCTTGCCCCAGGCTTGAGCGATTAGCGGGATGCCAGGGCTTAGTGGGCCGCGTGGGCGCCCGCAGCGATCCGTCCGCGATGTCGTGCCGGCCGCGAGGCGTGATGGCCCCGGTCATTGTCTCGTCACACACACATTGCGGATAGGGCCCAAAGTCATCGACAGTGCAGGGGCCGCACGTCGTGTCCGTAGGAACGCCGAGCCGGAATAGCAAGCGCGCTGTTCACATCTGCTGGCATAGGGTGCGGGCATATCGGCGTGGCCGCCGAGGACTATTGGCCCTGGTACGCCGCGCAGTGCAGACGCAGACTTGGCGCCATGGCAAAGGTCCCAGGACCGATCACGCGAACGGTGGCGCTCGTTGCGGTGCTCTATGCCGCGCGACAGTACTACCGGAATTGGGGCGCAACCAAGGAAGAGTGCCTGCTGCAGCTGCCTGGCGACGCACTGGTCGGTGATCCCGTTGTCCAGGTGACCGAGGCGGTGTACATCGATTCGCTGCAATCAACAGTCTGGGCCTTGCTAGCGCAGATGGGTCAGGACCGGAAGGACGCCGGGCGTATCCGTCCGGAGTCGCAACATCTTGAAGTAGGGGACGTTGTGCGCCTGGCTCCTAAGGGCTGGATGGGGCTCAGGGACGGGTTGAGGATGTGCGTCGAGGAGATCGAGCCCGAAAAGCGCATTGTGCTGAGGGCCACGCGACCACGCCTGCTGTGGGACGTGGTGTTGTCGGTCCATGTCTTGCCGCATTGGGAGGACCGTGTCCGACTCCTTGTGCGAGTACGGATCGGCTTGCGCCACCTTGGCGAAGTGGTCGTCATGGAGCTGGCCAGGTTGTTGGTCGCGTTGACGACGCGCAGATTTTTGTTTGAATTCAAGCGCCGGGTCGAGCGGTTGCCCTCGACACAACCGCGGCCAGTTGTCGAATCCTCGGCCCGCCCAGCCGGGACCAGGCATGACCGCGCATCGTCACGATGCGGACAACTATTCCAACGCTGGGTGATCCCGCACCGGATCGATAGCACCCGTTGGTTCGGGGAAAGCTCTAGAGAGGAGCGCGGACGATGAAACCGATCATCGTGGGTATCGATGGTTCGCAAGCGGCGATCGCGGCCGCGCTGTGGGGTGTCGATGAGGCCATTGGCCGCGGTGTCCCGTTGCGTCTCGTCTCGGTTCTCAAGCAGACGCATCCATCCTCGGACGACTACTCGCGCGATCTCGCGCATGCCGAGACATCGCTTCGCGAAGCGCAATTCGCGGTTGAGGCCAGCCGAAAGCTGGTCAAGATCGAAACCGAGATCCCACGTGGTCCGGCCGGCCTGGTGCTCGTGGAGGCATCCCGCGATGCCGAGATGATTTGCGTCGGCTCCGTCGGGATCGGGCGCTATGCCCGCTCGATCTTGGGTTCGACGGCAACCGAGCTCGCTGAGAAGGCGCATTGCCCGGTCGCGGTCCTACGTACCGAATCCGACCAGCCACCGCCCGACATCAACTGGATCGTGGTGCGGATGACCGACGCACCCGGCAACGACGCCGTCGTCGAATATGCTGTGTGGGAGGCAAAGTTGCGCAGCGCGCCGATGCTCGTCCTTGGAGGCCGACCCGAGGAACTCACCGAACATGCCGACAGCGAGTTCGAACGTCGGGTACAGGATTGGCGGCAGCGCCATCCCGAGGTGCGCGTCTACCCGATCACTACCAAGCACGCCATCGCCAGCTTCCTGAGAACCAACGACGAGCGAGTTCAATTCGCGGTGATCAGTGGCGCCGAGGCCGATCAGCTAGCGCGGCTAATCGGTCCTTTTGGACATCCGCTCTTCCGCCACCCCGAATGCTCAGTTCTCGTCGTCCGTGGATAAGTGCCAATATCGATGAAATATGCTGCTTGGCAGACGAATTCGCCTAAACGCCGGAGCTAGGCCACCGACTCGGATCTCACGACTGGTCCCGCAGCGGTACCTCAGGCCTTGATCCGCGTAGGCATCGAACCTCCGGACGAGTTGACTCCCAAACCCACCCGCGGCGAGCCATGAGCGAGGTGTTGGAGATTCGCCGCTGGGCCATGGCCTTGCCAGCGCCGCGATACCAAGTGATTCCGGCCAAAGTGGGGAAGACACGATGCGATTTGCGTATCGCACGGGTGGCGTGCGGACTGGTCTTAGCCGTCGCTGGCAGCTCGGGTCTGCACCGTTGGACCGGGTGTGCGCCGGTGTGCAGGGCGTCGACGCGACAGTCGGCGCAATTCGTCGGCGCCCCACACGATGAACGGGAACGGGACTACCAGCAAGAGTTGCCCGGCCGACAGTGCGGCGGTGCCGAATAGCGAGTGCAGGAACGGTGTGTACACCAGCGTCAGGGCGAACACAATCTCCGCCGCGATGCCGACGAGTAGCGCCGGATTGCTGAGTACGCCAATCGCGCGCAGCGACGCGTGATCGGTGCGTGCGGCGAACGCGGTGCCGATCTGGCAGGCGACGATGCCCAGCCACGCGGCCTTTAAGACCCGGACGGCCAGATCTGCGATCGAGACAGGCTGAGGCAAAACACGTCTCATGTGTGCAGCCCGGCTGTGCTTACACCTGGGTGCCAGATGACGACCCCTATACACGAACCGGCGCGGCTTGGACCGGGTTAGCGGCAGGGTCACGCCGTACCCGATCATGCCACCGGCGTAACACCAAACGACGAAGTTCGTCAGCACCCCAAACCAGGAATGGGAAAGGCGCCAGCACCCACAGATCCGCCGACGCGGGGGGCTCCGTGCCCAAGACAGACTGAAAGAACGGTACACAGACGAATACGGCGGCCAGCACGAGCTCGGCGGCAACCCCGGCGAGCAGATAACGGTTACTGAAAACGCCCACCGACCGTAGTGAAGCGCGCTGGGTACGCACCGCGAAGGCGGTGCCGATCTGCCCGGTGATCATGCCCAGAAACGTCATGGTGGTGGCTTGCCGGTACGCGTGATACAGCGGCGTTCCCGCGTCGACTGATGCGCCCGGATGCCAGCCCTGTCTGGTCAGCACGTAGAAGAACGCGACCATCGCTAAGCCCGCCACGATAAAACCGAGAAATAACCACGCGCGCAGCAGCATTGGAAGGCGAATCACGCCTTCATCACGTGGCCGGGGTGGACGCTGCATGATTCCTGGCTCAGCTGGATCACGGCTGAGCGAAAGCGCCGGAAGCGTTTCACTGCCGACGTCGAACGCCAGAAGCTGCATAATCGTGAGCGGCATAGGGATAGCACCGCCGCTGAGTGCGAACACCAGGAACGGAACCACTTCCGGGACCGCGTGCGCGAAAATGTAGACGATGAATTTTCGGACGTTGTCGTAGATGCGCCTGCCCGCCTCTACCGCGGTCACGACTGAGCCGAATGCATCGTCGGTCAGCACCATCGTCGCTGCTTCCCGCGCGACATCGGTGCCCGAAAGCCCCATGGCCACACCGATATCAGCCCGACGCAGCGCTGGAGCGTCGTTGACACCATCGCCGGTCATCGCGACGACGTGGCCATCACGACGCAGCGCCTCGGCGACGCGCAGCTTTGCCTCCGGCGAGGCGCGGGCAAAGATGACTTCGGGTTCCTCTCGCATCAGCGCGGAAAGCTGTTTGTCGTCAAGGCGTTCGAAATCCTCCGCGGTGACGACCACCGGCCGCGGACCCGTGATACCGATGCGCTCAGCGGTGGCCGCAGCGGTGAGCGGGTGATCGCCAGTGATCACGATGATGCGGATGCCCGCGGTGCGGCATTGCGCGACCGCCTCAACAACGCCCGGTCTTGGCGGGTCGAGCATCGCGATCAATCCGGCGAAGCACAGATCCTGCTCGGCGTTGGCCCGGTCATGTGGGGGTCGCTTATCAGGCGGTAGTTGGCGCTGCGCAAAGCCAAGCACCCGCAACCCCTCTGCGGCAAAGGCATTCACCGCCTTTTCGACACACTGCCGTCGCGGTTGGTCTAGCGGCAGCGCTTGCCCGTCGCTCTCGAGCACGTGGCTGCACCGCGCCAACAGCGCCTCCGGCGCACCTTTGGTGTGTACGACGGGCGCCCCGTCGTCGGATCGATCGATCGTCGACATCAGCTTCAGCTCGGGATCAAAATAAAATTGCCAGCGCCGGTTGGCTTCCCGTAATTTTGTGCCCGTTTCCGCTCCGAGCGCTCGGGCAGCCGACAGGATAGCGATCTCGGTGGGATCGCCGGTCGGACCCGATGGATCGTCGAGGCGGGCATTGTTGCAACCCGCTGCGATGCGGCCCAGCGACCTGAGCGCCGGGGACAGGCGTGACGCGTCATCCGACCCTTCGGGGTGCTCGAGGTCAACGTCGGTGCGACCGGCAGTGGTCCACGCCGCGACTGGGGTCATCCGGTTTTGGGTCAGCGTGCCGGTCTTGTCGGTGCAGATCACGTCGGTGGAACCCAGCGTCTCGACAGCACTGAGCCGCTTCACCAGGGCACCACGGCCTGCCAAGTCCCGTACCGCCACCGCCAGGGCGAGCGTGATCACCGGAAGCAATCCCTCCGGCACCATCCCGGCCAACAATCCCGCTGCGAATATCAACGAGTTGATCAGCGTCAAATGCGCCACGAGCGTCGCGACCGGGATGAACGATAAGCCGAGGATCACCGAGACCGCGGCGATCAGCCATGCCGCACGTCTGACCTGCCGTTCCAATGGGCTGGGATCGGGCTTGACGCGCTCAGACAGGGCCGCGATGCGGCCGATCTCGGTGCCCATCCCGGTGGCGAATGCGACTCCCTTCGCCTGCCCACCGGTGCAGTTCGTCCCGCTGAACACCAACTCGTGCGCGCTTAGCAGTGGCACATTCACATCGACGATCGCCGCCGACCGCAGCGCGGGAACCGACTCACCGGTAAGAGCAGACATGTCCACTTCGATGGCACCGCCCAACAGCCGGATGTCGGCGGCGATCCGATCGCCCTCTTCGATGATCACGATGTCGCCGGGTACCAGTTGCGTCGCATCGATTTCGGTGACAGCACCGTCACGCTCGACTTTGGCTCGTTGCGGTAAATATTTAGCTAGGGCCTCCACCGCCCGCTCGGCCTGTACTTCCTGCACGAAGGAAAATGCGGCGTTCAGGATGATGATCGACACCACGGCAACCGCCACCACGTGCGACCCGACGATCACCAACAACCCCGCGGCCAACCACAAAAGCAGTGCCAGGGGATGAGTCAATTGCCGCGCCAACTTCCGTGGCCACTTCGGACCGCCCCGCCGAGTCAACTCGTTCGGCCCGAACTGAATCAGGCGCCGCTCCGCTTCGCTTGTCGATAGACCACTGCGGTTACTTCGCACATCACGTAAGAGGCGATCAGCCGCCTCCTCTGGATCGAGTTGGGGCGGTGAAACCCATTCACTGTGTTGGCTGCGCACGCAGCCATCCTGACGTCCCGTCATTGATCATGTAAGGGCCGACCGGTGCGGGATCGAGTGACTTTCGGCCTGTCAGAGTGTGACCTTCACCGGCACAGGTGCGGTCCTCCGCCGCTACGGGAGGTGCTCGCACCGGCAAAACGATCAGATGTCATGGAGCAGGACTCTACGATTTTCAGCCCGGCCGCATTGTTTAGAGGCCGTTAGGCCCATATCCCGCCGCAGATGGTTCCAAGCGAAAGGCCTAAGGACTCCTGAGGACTACCCGATAACCCCATAGCGTGAGGTTGTCGTCTCCGATGACGCAGATCTCTCAGCGGCACAAGGAACTATGCGCGGGGGTCGGGTCGGCACCGGCGGTGAATTCACGCACCGTCATTGGTCGACGCTGGGTGCCCCGCATCTATGCCGCAGGTGCTCACTGCGAGCAACCGGTCCGCAAGATCCGAGAGGGCACGTGCGGTCGCCAATTCTTGACCGGCCTCGTCTGTCAGGCAATCGGATGGGAGCCGGTACGCAACTCCGGTTCCGGCCAGGTACCGTCCGGCCCAATGCAATTCGACCTTGGCTTGAGTGCGGCCGCCTCTTTCCTTGACCGCGATGCTCATAGCCGAATGTGTCGCGTCGTGAGTGGGGGATCGTTGCGGTGCATCGTCTGTGCCTCCAAGGCGACTGTTGTATGAGCCGTGACAAGCCGCGGGCCGTGGTCTCACTTCGAGCCTATAGACGGCAGTAGCGGCCCCTAGGGACTTTGGTCACCACCGCCGCAGCCACTGGGCCTCAAGCGAAGCCAGCCGCAGGCGACGTAGTCCTGTGCATGGAATCATCGCTGAGAGCGGAGGCGTAGCTGACCAACCCCAAGCTGCAGGTGCGCCTCGGCGAGCAATCCGCGCCGCCGTTCAAGGGTTATGCCTCGGAATGAGTTCGGCTGCCAGGGTTTCGAGACGAGGAGACGGGGTCGGAACCGCCGCGCCGAACCCCCGCGGGCCGGAACCACCCCATCGGCGCAAACCGCGACGTCCGGGCGCACGCTGGTTCCTGTATTGGTTCTCCGGCGAGAATGTCAACGGCGTCATCGCCCCTTTGGAAGCCGTGCCCGAAGCCGACATCCGCGACACCCTCGCAAACGCCGGCTGCCGCATCGACTTCCTCGGACCCACCACCTTTTGTGGGCAACACGTCAGGTTTCACCGGCAGCTTCGGGAAGCTGCCGAAAGCCCTTCTCCGACAGATGACATCCGAGCGGGCCGAACAGATGGTCCGCATGGCCGGCCACCATCCTGCCGCTCATCGACGACGGGCGCATTCACCTGCCGTGCAACGTCTTCCACGCGACGAAGGTCGTCCATAGGCGAGGACTGAAACCGTGAGAAGCACGAGGTGGTCGGCCGTCAGCCAATCGGCAATTGGATGTTTCTCGAAGACGGCAGCCGTTGGTGCGATGGTCACAACGTGAACCCACCGCCAACGGTCAGCCGGGAAATCGGACAGTGGTCCCGGGCATCAGTTGAACGACTCGACCACGGCATTCCACTTCGACTCCGGCAGCGTCGCGTGGATCGACGCTGATGATCGCCCCCTTTCCGCTGATCCGCAGGTGCAGGTGCAGGCCGCGGTAGTGGATCGGGAATGACAGCACGCCAAGTGTTTCCGGCCAGTACGGGGAGAGGATGATGCGGTTGGACCGGGTTTCCAGCCCGGTAAAGCATCGCTGCATGAGGTCGACGCTGCCGGCCATGGCCGCCAGGTGTATACCTTCGGACGTGGTGCCGCCCTGGATGTCTGAGACGTCGGATTTGAGCGCCTGTTGGAAGAACTCCATTGCACGATCGCGGTTAGCCCGGGCGAGTACCCACGTATGCACCACACCGCTGAGCGTCGACCCGTGCGACGTGCGCGCTAGGTAGTAGTCGACGGTCATCGGGATCTGATCGGGCGTGAACCGGTAGCCGAGCCGTTCGAACACCTCGCGCAACTCATCTGATGACAGCAGGTAGAGCAGCATCAGCGCGTCGGCCTGCTTGGAAGCCTTATAGCGGTTCACGTCGTCGCTCTCGGCTTCCAGGATACGGTCGAGGCGTTGGATATTGCCGTACTGCCGCCGGTAACGGTCCCAATCCAGTTCATCCAACTCACCGTATCCCTCGAACTGGCTGATGACGCCGTCGTGGAACGGGACGTACATCCGTCGACTTACCTCTTCCCAGTGCGCCAGTTCGTCAGTGTGCAGTCCGAGTGTCTCCAGGAGATCGAGTCGGTTCGGCAGCGGCAGCAGTTGCAGTGCGTCGAAGGCCCGCATGATCACCCAGACTGCCATCACGTTGGTGTACGCGTTGTTGTCGATGCCGTCGTAAGGCGCGTCGGGGTAGCCCGAGTGGAATTCATCGGGTCCGATGACGCCTCGGATGCTGTAGCGATCGTGTTCTTCGTCGTAGGTGGCCCTGCTTACCCAGAAGCGTGCGATCTCGGCCAACGTCTCCGCGCCATAGTCGATCAGGTACGCGAGATCCCCGGTGACTTGATAAAAGTTCCACACGCTGTAGGCAACGGCGATGCCGATGTGGTGCGCACGAGCGCTCGAGTCGGGGTTCCACCGGCCGCTGCGCGGATTGAGGTGTAGGCGTTGGCTTTCCTCGCGACCGTCGCTGCCGGATTGCCATGGGAACATCGCGCCGGAGTAGCCCGCCGCCTTGGCGGCGTGACGTGCCTCGGGCAGGCGCCGGTAGCGGTATCCGAGCAGCGACCGGGTGATCATGGGCAGCCGTAAGTTGAGTACCGGGAAGATGAAAAGCTCGTCCCAGAAGATGTGCCCGCGATATGCCTCACCGTGAAGGCCGCGAGCCGGCACCCCGACATCGAGGTCGGAACTGTTGGGTGAAACCGTCTGCAGCAGATGCAGGAGATGCAGTCGCAGGATGCGCAATTCGTCTGTGATGGGTTCGAACTCGATGGACAGGCGCTCCCACAGATGTGCCAAGTCTTTCAGGTGCCCGTCACGCAACTCTGCAAACCGGCCGAGTCGGCTCAGCCAGCGCTGGGCGTCGATGGCGGGTTCGGACGTCGCGACATCGCGGCCGGTGAAGAGGGTCACGATCTTCTCTACCGTCAACGTGTCACCGACTGATAGCCGGATTGCTATGTCGTGACCGATTTCGGCTGCCTGGTCGACGAGGCGGAAGGTGGCCGGGACGGGAGTCCCGTCGCGCCAGACGGTGCTTCGCGCGGCCAGGGCAATGGGAATGCGCGATTGGGTGGTCTGAACTGTCAGGAGCACGGAGTTGTCGTTGATCTCGCGCTTTTCCACTAACCCGAGATGATCGTTGGCCAAGTCCCGGTAGCGCTCGACGAGCGAGTTCGTGACGTTGCCGTCCAGCGTCGAGCGAATCTCGATGGTCCCGGACCAGTCTTCGGCGACGATCGTCGTCTGAAGGGCACCGACGTGGGGCATGTGCATCGCGGCGAATCGTTGCTGTATCAGCGAACTGGTGCGTCCGGCGTCGTCACAGAAGCGCACCTCCCTGGTCAGTACCGCGCCGCGAAGGTCGAGGGTCTGCCGGTAGGACAGCACCCTGACCGCGTCGATGTCGAACCAGCTGCCGCCGTCGACCCGGAAGGTCAGGGCAAGCCAGTTAGGCAGGTTGACCAAACTCTCGTTGTCGATTGCGGCACCCGATACGTCGTCGACGAGACGGTTGTAAACCCCGGCGGCATAGGTGCCCGGATAGTGCACCCGGTCGGCCTTCGATTCGGGCGCCGCGCCCCGGGTGGCGAAGTAGCCATTTCCCACCGTACACAGCGACTCACGAAGCTTCTCATTCTGCGGGTCATACCCCTCAAAGGTGAAATCCCAAGCCTCGGACATAATTTGGTGGTTATTGGCAAGCCAGTGCGATCCCCGTTCGAGGAACTCCCGCACGTGATCGGGACTCTGCAGACTGAAGCGGGCGGCCGTCTTACGGTCGCCATCCTCGTCGTGCCGCACAACAATCCCGATACCGTCGAATCCGACTGCGTCGAAGGCGTCTTCGTCGGTGAGGTCGTCGCCGATGTAGATCGGCAGGAGGGAACCGGTAGCTTCGATACGGTCACGAATCCAGGCCAGCGTGGTCCCTTTGTCCCAGTCGATGTCAGGCCGCAGCTCGACGAGCATGCGCCCGTTGGTCACGCGTAGGCCGTCTCGCTGTCCGAGCTTGTGTGTGGCAGAGATGATCTCGCCGATGTGCTCCGGTGCGACCTCGCGGTAGTGAATCGCGACGGCGAAGCGCTTGTGTTCCACCCGTACTCCGGGAATCTCCGCCAGGCTCTCGCCTACCTCGGCCGCCGCACGCTCAAGGACACCGACTGCGGCGGCGGCCGCTTCGTTGCGGTGATAGCTGCCGTCTGGTTCGGTTAGCTCAAAGCCGTGGCTGCCCGCGTACCAGATACCCGGTATCGGTACGCGGGTGCGGATATCGGCGAGGTCGCGGCCGCTCAGTATGGCGATGGGACACTGCGATGCCAGGCTTTCCAGCGCCTTGGCCGCTCCGTCCGCGAGGGTGGCGGCGCCGGGATCGGCAACGATGGGGGACAACGTTCCGTCGTAGTCGACAAACAGCACGGGTGTTCGGGCACCCAGAACACCGACTATCTGACCGTATGAGTCCACCGCGTCGGGGAGCTCCGAGATTCGCCGGTCACCCGCGCGAACAGCGACTTCGTCGAGATCCGCAACCACAACGTCGGCGCCGCACACCAATAGTCGGTCGGCATGCCCGGTGCGGTCCACACCGATGACGAGTGCGAAACCGCGGTCGCGGGCCGCCGCTACCAGGGCACCGGCGTCATCGACGACGACAGACCGTTGCGGAATAACACCGAGTCGGCGGGTGGCTTCGACGAGGGCCGCGGCAGGGACGCCGTCGTCGACACAGACACCGAAAAGATCATCAATCCCAGCGGCTTTCAAGAGCTGTTGACCGTCCGGGCGCGCCGCGTAGATGGCCGTCGCGACCCCGACGTCAAGCAACTTTCGCACCAGATTGATCGTCGACTCGAGCAGAACACCATCTGTGTCGGCCAGCACAGCGTCGAGGTTGAAGACCACGGCGTAGTGGTAGCGCGGGTCGACGGTGACGGGCGTCATGGCGATGTCCTTGCTCGAGCGGACAACCATTGGTCTCCGGTTGCACGTCGCCGCTCCCCGTCGTTGCGCCTCGGCCCGTCGATGTCTATGGGGTCGGCAACCATCTCGAAAAGTCGCTCGACGTCTTCACGGGTGCAGTGCGCGGTGCCGGGGGTCAGCAGCATGGCCGCGCCAGCACCGATACCCAGCCGCATCGCCTTGTCGAGTCGCCAACCGCGGCTGAGGCCCACGGTGATGCCGGCAACCATGGCGTCGCCGGCACCCACACCGCTACCCGGAGGCACTGTTACCGCCGAATAACGTTGACTTCCATACGGTGTAGCAAGCAGTGCGCCCTGGGGCCCGCGTGACACGACGACGACCTGAGCGCAGCCGTGGTCGATGAGTTCGTGCGCCGCGGCGAGCTGCTCTGACTCGCTGATGAGTCCCCGCCCGACACATTCGCGCAGTTCTCGCACACTCGGCTTGAGCAGAAAGACGCCGGAAGAGATGTGTCGCAGTCCCGGCCCGGAGGTGTCGAGAATCAGCAGCGCACCGCGCTCGCGACAGATGTCGGCGACCCGCTGATAAAAGTCGCTAGGCACGCCGGGCGGCAGGCTGCCGCTCGCCACGACGAAGTCCGCGGATGCTGCCGCAGCACTTAGCTTGTCGAGGCACTCGGTCTGCTCGGCATCGGTGAGCCGCGGACCCGGGAGCACGAACCGATACTGCTGACCGGTGCTGTCCTCGTCTACCGTGAAGCTTTCCCTGGTGGAGCGAGCGACGGTGATCCGCTGCACCGGCACCCCTGAGTCAGCGACAAGATCGGTCACCTTGTCGCCGGCGTGGCCGCCCGCCGGAAAGAGCGCCGATACCGAGGCGCCAAGCACATGGGCGATTCGCGCGACGTTGATTCCGCCGCCGCCGGGATCGTAACGGGGCAGCCCGCATCGCATTTTGTCGGTCGGTGTGACCCGATTGGTGTCCGTAGTGATGTCGAGCGCCGGATTTATCGTCAGGGTCACAATGGTGGTTCCCGACCTCGTCGGTGATTTCATGACCGCTACGCCGGATGCAGCGCTTGACGGTAGAGAGCAGCACCCGCGGTGACTCCCGCGCCGGCGGCAATGAGCAGAACGCGGGCGGCGGGCGAGAGTTCTTCGGCCGCACTACTTAGTGCCGACACCAGCGAGGTGGTATGCATGCTCTCTCGTCGCCGATTGAGACGCGACGGTCGTAGATGCCGGTTAGCCGTTCCAGATCGATGTGCGTGTGATAAGGCGTGGTCGCCATCAATTCGTCTGTCGTTAGCACGGTGGCAGGCAGGTGCCGCCCCAGCCCCAGCCAGTCGGGCGCGAAAGGGCGCCGCGGGTCCATCACCCTCCATCACCAACCAGTTCTTGGGCATTCGTCGCTCTCCTTCGCTTTCACAGGATGGATTGCGACGGCACGGGCCACCAGAGCATTTGGACCTTAATGGGGAGTGATGAACTCCGCGGGTGGTGACATCCGCCAGATAGATCGGTGACTTAGGACCCTCCGGCCCGACGAGTTGGTGGTGGAAGCTAGCGAAGTGACCAACACCGAAGCGCGCCGGTCGGTGAAATGTGCTGAACCCCTGAATCGTTTTCAGTCAGAGGTCGCGGGCGTGCCCGAGGAGAGCGAAATGCAGACAGACCATTACGTCCGCGACATCTCGACTTTACGGATCGAAAACGCCAAAGAAGCTGGCGGCAAGGGCGCCAATCTGGGTGAGCTGGTCGCCGCTGAGCTGCCGGTGCCGCCCGGATTCGTGCTGCTGCGGGCTTGCTACCAGGACTCGATGCGAACGGGTGGAGTGAGCGACGAACTCGCCGCCGCCCATAGCAAGGCCTTGGCGAAAGTCGGCGACAGTTCTGAGCTTGGTGAGCTGTGCGAACGAATGCAGTCCTTGGTGCTCAAGGCCGGCATCACCGATGACGTCCGTGATGGGCTACTGGCGGCCTACCAACGGCTCGGGCCCAAAGCCGTTGTCGCAGTCCGATCGTCAGCGACAGGGGAGGATGGCCGCGAGGCGTCGTTCGCCGGGATGAACGTGACCTTCACCAACGTCACTGGCGACGACGGCCTGGTTGATGCCGTGCAGCGTTGCTGGGCATCGCTGTTCAGCCCCCGGGTTGTCACGTATCGGGCCGGCCGGGGCTTCGCGGCTGATCCGGCAATGGCCGTCGTCGTGCAACTAATGATTCCTGCCGAGCAAGCGGGCGTGGCCTTCACCGCCGACCCGAGCACCGGCGCGGTGGATCGCGTCGTCATCGAAGCCGCGTTCGGACAAGGTGAGGTCGTGGTGTCGGGCCGGGTCGAACCCGATACCTATATCGTCGCCAAGGACAACCTGAGCGTGCTCGACGCCCGCATCGGCCGCAAGACATTCAAGATCGTCCGCGGCCCCGACGGCCATGACCGCACTGTGCAGCTAGACCAAGACGCCGCCGAATCACGCGTTCTCGACGATTCCGCATTGCGACGGATCGCCAGCCTGGCGATCGCAACGGAGCGGCACAATGGTAGCCCGCAAGACGTGGAGTGGGCGATCTCGGCCGGCAAGACGTGGCTGGTGCAAGCCAGGCCGATTACGACGCACGGCATCGTTGCCACCGCTGATACCGATCAGACCACCGTGCTGGCGCGGGGGTTGCCCGCCGCGCCCGGCGTCGCGTCCGGGTTGGTGCGGGTACTGCTTACACCGGACTTGGGTGACCGTTTGGTCGACGGTGAGATATTGGTGGCGCCGATGACCAATCCTGACTGGCTACCCACCATCCGGCGGGCGGCGGCGATCGTCACGGACTCCGGCGGCATGACGTGTCACGCCGCGATCGTGGCCCGCGAGGTAGGGGTGCCCTGCATTGTCGGCGCTCGGAGCGCGACCAGCGACCTTCGGGACGGCACCGTGGTCACGGTTGACGGAACTCACGGGAAGGTTCACGTGGGCCGCCCAACCGCTACGGCACAGACATCGTCGATTGGCCGACCGGCGGCCGCCGGCACCGTCGAAGCCACGGGAACCAAGATATACGTCAATCTCGCGATGCCGGATTCCGCGGAACGCGTTGCGGCACAGGACGTCGATGGTGTCGGCCTGTTACGTGCCGAGTTCATGCTCACTGAAGCACTAGCGGGGCGCCACCCGCGTGACCTCATGGCGCACGGTGAGCAGCGACAGTTGGTCGAGGCGATGGCGGCATCGGTTGGTCGCATCGCCGCCGCATTCACGCCGCGTCCGGTGGTCTATCGCGCAACAGATTTCCGTAGCAACGAGTTCCGCGGTTTGCGCGGTGGTGAGACCTACGAGCCCGTTGAGCACAATCCGATGATCGGTTATCGCGGCTGCTACCGCTACGTCCGGGACCCTGATCTGTTCAGGCTTGAACTGGAAGCACTCGCGCGGGTGCGCGAGCAGAACCCGAACGTGCACTTGATGATTCCGTTTGTTCGAACCGGGTGGGAGCTCGAGGAATGCCTGTCATTGGTCGACGCGAGCCCGCTGGGCCGTCAGCGCGGGCTGCACCGGTGGGTGATGGCCGAGGTTCCTTCGGTGGTGCATTGGCTGCCTGAGTACGTCGGGATGGGTATCGACGGGGTGTCTATCGGCAGCAACGATCTCACACAGCTGATACTCGGAGTCGACCGCGATTCCGACGTGTGCGCGGAATTGTTCGACGAGAGCGATCCCGCCGTCCTCGACGCCATCGCCCAGATCATCGAAAAGTCCAACCTGCTTGGGATTACCTCCTCACTGTGCGGTCAGGCGCCGTCGACCAACCCAGCATTCGCCGAACACCTTGTCCGGCTTGGCATCACGTCGGTGTCGGTTAATCCCGATGCGGTTGACGCGGCGCGACACGCCGTCGGCGCAGCCGAACGACGGCTATTGCTGGAAGCAGCGCGTCGGTCATAGACCACAAAGAACAACGAGGAGATCACTATGAGTATCCGGGTAGGCGTGAACGGCTTCGGGCGGGTAGGCCGAAACTTCTTCCGCGCGGTGGATGTACGACAAGCGGCAGGTACCACCGACATCGAGATCGTCGCGGTGAACGACCTCACGGACAACAAGACTCTGGCGCACCTGCTCAAATACGACTCCGTCCTCGGACGCTTACCGCACGACGTGTCGGTCGACGACGAGGACCTTGTGGTGGGGGAGCAGCGGATCAAGGCGTGGTCCATCGCCGACGGGCCGGCGGCGGTGCCGTGGGGAGATCTCGGCGTGGATGTCGTCATCGAGTCGACCGGTCGGTTCACCGCCGCGGAGCAGGCCCGCGGTCACCTCCACGGCGGCGCGAAGAAGGTGGTGGTGTCCGCGACGTCGAAGGGTGCCGACCTCACCGTTGTGATGGGTGTCAACCACCGCGACTACGACGGCACGCAGACCGTCGTCTCCAACGCCTCGTGCACTACGAACTGCCTGGCGCCGATGGCGATGGTGCTCGACGAGGTGTTCGGAATCGAGCGCGGGCTCATGACCACCGTCCACGCCTACACCCCGGACCAGAATCTGCAGGACGGTCCGCACCGCGACCTTCGGCGCGCCCGCGCCGCGGCGATCAACGTGGTGCCCACGTCCACCGGGGCCGCCCGCGCGATCAGCGTGGTGCTGCCCCAGCTCGAAGGCCGGCTCGACGGGTACGCGCTGCGGGTGCCGGTGCCCACCGGTTCAGCCACCGATCTCACCGTCATCGTCCGCGAGCCGGCAACCGCCCAGGCGGTCAACGCCGCGTTCGCGGCCGCCGCCGGTGGTGAGCTGAAGGGCTTCCTCACCTACACCGAGGATCCCATCGTCTCCTCCGACATCGTGACCGACCCGTCGTCGTGCATCTTTGACTCCGGGCTCACCAAAGTCACTGGTGACCTGGTGAAGATCGTCGGCTGGTACGACAACGAGTGGGGTTACTCTCACCGCCTCGCCGACCTGACCGGCCTGGTGGCGTCTACTCTCTGAGCCGTGCAACTACAGCTGCGGCCCTGACTTCATAGTCGACGTCGAGATACCCAGGGATCCAAGTACAGCAAGCGGGTATTGGCGCCCAGGGCCCGAACCGCGCGGTGCACGAGTATCCGCTGTGCTGTTCGGCGACAGAATGCGGGCGTGGTTGGTCGCGTCCAAATTGCCCGAGCTGTGGATCAACCCATGGCCGTTGACTCGGTGTCTCCGTTGTCTCCTTTCGGGACGGTATCCGTCGACGACGAACAAAGCAGACTAATCCGTGCGGACGCACTCCGGGTTCCGGTTCCAGCCGCGGTCACGTAGCGAACGAATCTTGCGGCGTTGGCGCGGGCGGTATGGGATGACATCGTGGTAACCGAGAAGATGGCCTTCAAGCAGCTGGAAGTCTAGTGAGCTCGGCGTCGCTGAAGGGCCGCTGACGTGCAGGGGTTCGGCTTCGACACGCTGGCGCTGCTGACCGCCGTAGGTTTCGCTGGTCCGTTGCTGGCGTCACTGCCGCGCTCGCGGATTCCGGTAATCATCGGTGAGCTGATCGCGGGGCTCGTCGTCGGCAAGACCGGTTTTGGTGTCATCGATGTCGCCAACCCAACGTTTCAATTGCTCGCAAATATCGGCTTCGCGCTGGTGATGTTCGTCGTGGGCACCCATGTTCCGGTCCGCTGCCACGAGATGCGCTCGGCGGTGCCGCTGGCGCTGGCACGGGTGGTTCTGGGCGGTGCCGTCGCGGTGGCTCTCGGTGTCGGGCTGGCAGCGGAGTTCGGTACTGGCCATGCGGCGCTTTACGCGGTGCTGATGGCGTCTTCGTCGGCGGCGTTGGCATTGCCGGTGATCGATTCGTTGCGGTTGCAGGGACCGCGGATGCTCTCCGTGACTGCGCAGATCGCTATTGCTGATGCTGCGTGTATCGTGTTGCTGCCGTTGGTGATCGACGTCCGGAGGACACCAACGGCAGCACTGGGTGCGCTGGCAGTCACGGGCTGCGCGGTGGTGCTGTTTGTGTTGCTGCGCGCGGTCGACCGCAGGGGCTGGCTTCAGCGCGTGCACGTCTATTCCGAGAAGCACCGGGTTGCGCTGGAATTGCGGACCAACCTGTTCGTGCTGTTCGCGCTGGCGGCGCTGGCCGTCAGCACCCACGTGTCGATCATGTTGGCGGGCTTCGCGTTAGGTTTGGTGATCGCGGCGGTCGGCGAACCGCGACGGTTGGCGCGGCAGCTATTCGGTATCACTGAGGGGTTCTTCAGCCCGCTGTTCTTTGTCTGGCTGGGCGCCTCGCTGCAGGTGCGCGAACTGGGCTCCCACCCGAAATTTATTCTGCTGGGAGTAAGCCTCGGGCTAGGTGCTGTGCTGGCGCATTGCGCGGGAAAGCTGCTCGGCCAGCCGCTGACACTTGCGGTGCTGTCGGCCGCGCAACTCGGCGTACCGGTGGCGGCGGCCACTATCGGCACCGAGGAACACCTCCTCGTCACGGGGGAAGCATCGGCGTTGATGTTCGGCGCGTTGCTGACGATCGCCTGCACATCCATCGCGGGCGCGTTGGTGGCGCGGCCAGACCGCCGCAAAGGCAAACAAATCCGCTGAGACCGACCAGCCCACGTAGCGCGGCGTCGACGGGTCCAACCGCAGGCATGACGCGATCGGCGTTATTCGGCTGCTTCGCCTTCCCTGCGTCTTGTCTGGCACAAATGCCTCATACATTGATGTGTCGTTGAGCAGTCCGTGAGCGTAGAGCTCGAGAGCCGGCAGAATCATGTCCTTGCGGTAGTCCCGTAACACCGAGAACCGCTACGCCCGCGAGACCCATGACGTCGAGCAGGTCACTGGTCAACCCGCGCAGACCGTCGAGCAGTACGTCGGCTCGCACCCGGAACTGTTTGCCTAAATCCCCTGCCGTTGGGAACTTTCGACGCAATTGGCAGGCATGCGTCGAGCCAGTCGGTGGATTGGCCGCGGCTCGTGAATTCGCGCGCGAGACCAGCTACTCCTCATCGTCGATGACGTGAACTGCGGCCTCCTCGGCGGAGGCTGCGCCTCCGTCAATACCCACGTCATCAGCCGTGAATCGCGGAGTCGGCTCCCTCTGTCGGGCGCCGGGTTCGGGCGGTGTCGGCCGTCGTGGGTTCGTCCTGGACGAGGGTGAAGTAATTTTCTTCTTCCTGGACGAAGTGCAGCCGCAGCAGGGTGTACAGACCGTACAGGCACGCCAGCAGGTCATCGACTTGGTCGGACTGGATCGCTCCGGCCGATTGGGCCAGGCCCACGTGGGCGCCGATCCGATCGGCGAGCCGCAGGATCTCGGCATGGGTGCGGCTCATGGTGGCGGTAGCCTCGTCGCTGCCCAGCGGCCGCGCCAACGCCGGATAGAGCTGGGTTTCCTCCGCGCGTTCATGGGGCAGGATCCGGTCGGTGAGCAAACGGTGTGCGGTGGTCAGCGATTCCAGCGCCGCGGAGTCGGGGGCGGCGGCCAGCCGGTCGGCGCTGTCGCGCAGCAGCCCGAGGGTGTCGCGCAGTTCGTCATGTTCGGCGGCGAAGTGGCGCAGCATTTGTTCGGTGCCAGCGGGCAGCACCACCTCGGCGGCGGGGTTACCGCGCAGGGCCCGTAACGCGTTGAGGATCACCGCGACGTCGATGCCCTCCTGCAGCAGCGCACCCGCCGCCGGCGGCAGCCAGCCCAGCGCGGCGATCACCATCGCCAGCAGCGACAGGCTCATGCCCACCGCCGCGCTTTGCACGGCGATACGCCGCGACCAGCGGGCGATATCTATTGCATCGGCGAGCCGATCGACACGATCGGTGGTCAACACGACGTCGGCGGCCTCCGAAGACGCAGTGGCTCCCCGAGCACCCATCGCCACACCCACCGTCGCCGCCGCCAGCGCCGGCGCGTCGTTGATCCCATCGCCCACCATCACCGTCACCGCACGGTCCCGCTCGGCGCGCACCGCGGCGACCTTATCGGCCGGGGTCTGTTCGGCGTAGACCTCGTCGAGTCCCAGCACCGTGGCGACCTCGCGGGCCGGCTCGGCGCGGTCACCGGTGAGCATCACCAGTCGATTCAGGCCAGCCGCACGCAAGCGCCGCACCGTGCGGGGCGCGTGACGGCGCAACGGATCCCGCAACAACACCGCACCGGCCGGCTCACCTTCGATGCACACCCACGCGATAGCCGCGCCGTCCAATCCGGCCCGGTTAACCACCCCACGCGCCCACGCGCTGGTCACCGCGTCAGCGGGCAGTTTTCCGGCGCTCATCCTTCGCGCGCCGATCGTCGCGGTGACGCCCCGGCCGGGCTCCTCAGTCACATCGGTCGGCAAAGACAACTTCAGACCCCGAGCGAGCGCTTCGCTCACAATGGCCTCGGCTAGCACGTGCGGGGACAGCTGATCCACCGACGCGGCCAGTCGCAGCACCTCCGTCGCGTTACCGCCGGGCGCGGCGACCACGTCGATGACCACCGGACGCCCCATCGTCAGGGTGTGCCGGTCTTATCCATCACCAAAGTCGTTGCATGCCCGAGGTTTTCCAACGCGCCACCGCTGCGGATGATCACTCCGGCGCGGGAAGCCCGCGACAGCCCCGAGACGATCGCTACCGGCGCCGCGAGCAGCAGCGGACATGGGGTCGCCACCACCAGCACGGCCACCGCTCGCACGGGTGAGCCGCTGGCCAGCCACGCCGCACCGGCTAGGAGCAGCGCCAGCGGCAAGAACCACGCCGCGTAGCGGTCGGCCAACCGCACGATCGGCGCATTCTCGGCACCGGCCTGCTGCGCCAAGCGCACGATGCCGGCGTAGGTGCTGTCATCGGCCGTTGCGGTGGCGCGCAGTTCAAACGCGCCGCCGGCGTTGACCGCACCGCTACGGACGGGTTCACCAACACGGCGTTCAACCTGCAAAGGCTCACCGGTCAACACCGACTCATCCAGCACCGCGACCACGTCGACAACGCGGCCGTCCACCGGCACCACCTCGCCTGGGCCGACGACCAGCAGATCATCGACGGCCACCTCGTCCAGCGGGATCACGCTGACCTGCGTGCCGACACGTCGCCGTGCGAAACGTGGCGCCCGCTCCAGCAGGGCCCGAAGATCGTGAGATGCACGCCGCGCAGCCGCCGCGTCGAGCGCCCGGCCGCCGGCTAGCATCACCGCGATCAATGCCCCAGCCAGATACTCGTGAACGAGCAGCGTGCCAACCAGCGACAGCACCGCAATGACATCCACGCCGAGCCGCCCGTGGCGCAGCGCCACCACAACCCACACCAACGCCGGCAGCACCGCGAGCACGGTGCCGGCGATCCAGCAGCCGTCGGCGATATCGCGCCGTCCGACCAGCCACGCGATCCCGCCAGCGGCCAGCGCACCCACCGTGAGCACCACCAGGACCGGTTCGATCAGGGGGCGTAGCCGCGAAAACCACTGCGCGACCACAGAATCCGTACCGCCCATCACCACCACTAATCCTCTCGGCCGCCACTACCAGAGCGCACCGCGGGGTCGGTGGCGGAACGAACTCACACTGATTCGATCAGTAGCGACCAGCGATATACAGGGTCGCAATACCTCGCCATGGCAGGCCGAAAGACCCGCGCGACCAGTGAGGAGCGTAAGTCTCCGGGCAGGGCGACTGGTGTTGGCGATGCGCCGCAACACTTCGGTTTCCCGAGCTTCGCTGGGCACCGCCAGGCCCCAATCGTCGCCGTCGCGGCGATCGCTGACTACAGGCTGTGACGCCGCGCGGAACGGTGCACTTAGGCGTTGAAGGAAACCCGGTGTAGGCCACGTGCTCGCGCGCATTCGATAGCGGCCTGACGGGCGTATGAGATGCACGGGTTAGCGTGATGCCCGGATGCGCCGCTATGACTCGCGGGCGACGATCACCACCGTCTGCGCCGCATGCGCGACGGCCGTGCTCACCGAACCCAGCAGCATGCCGGCGAATCCGCCGCGACCGTTACTGCCGACGACGACGAGTTGTGCGGACTCCGAGTGCTCGACAAGTTGACGAGCCGGCTGATCGCGCACCATCACACGTCGCACCGTGACATCGGGGTAGCACTCCTGCCATCCGGCGAGCCACTTGGCCAGCGCCACTTGTGCTTGCACTTCCATCGTCGCGAAATCCAGACCTTACACTTCCGACACGCGGACGTCCGACCACGCATGCAGTGCCACCAAGTCCACCCCCCGGCGAAAGGCCTGGTCAAAGGCGATCTCGGTCGCCAGTTCCGATGCGGGCGAACCATCGATTCCCACCAGCACCGGTGGCTGCGCGGGCGGCGGGGCCTCATCATGGACGACCGCGACCGCGACCGGGCACTGCGCATAGTTCACAAGGCCGGTGCTGACCGAGCCGAACGGGACCTGGCTAAACGCGCCGTCGCCCCGCCATCCCGAGACCATCATGTCGGCAATCTTGGACTGATTGACGAGCGTGGAAACGGTCGGGCCATGTACCACCACGCTGTACACGAACGGCGGGCCATGGTCGGCGGTGCTGTCGGCGACCGCCCTGCGCGCGTCTTCGAGAATTTGCCTCGCTTTGTCGTCCTGCCGCTCGAAATAGTCTTGAGGTATCGGAATCTCCGGCCACGGCGTAACCGCCGGCACGACCGGAGCGATGACGTGCATGAGTGTTAGCGGAACATTGCGCATCGCAGCATCGCAGCATCGCGAGCCGCCCAGTTGACCGCCGCCATCGACGACGCCAGTGATCTGCGGTTGCTGGTTGCCGATCGGCAGGTGTGCCGGGCGTAAGGCCGTTAGTCCGCTGCTCAGCCTCTCCAACCGCGAACCTTAGGTCGGGCCGCCTGGTGTGTTATCGGGTGTAGCTTATGGGTGAGTTATTGGGCTCTTAGATGGTAGTGTCTCGGGTAGATCAATATGGAGGTGCGATATGCCGGTCTTGACCGTCTCTGCGGCGCAGCGACTCGATGATCAGGCAGCGACGCTTTCGATCCGCGAGATCGCCGCATATCTGCAAGAAGCTGTCGGCCAACGCGTCGCGGCGGCGATGGCGGGCTTGGCTGACGCCAAACAAATCGGTCGCTACGCGCGCGATGGCGGCCCGGAACCTCACGGCGCGACCGAGCGCCGGTTACGCGAGGGCTACAAGGTCGTCAGGATGCTCGTCGACGCCTACGACGACAAGACGGCGCGGGCGTGGCTGTTTGGCACCAACACGCGCTTGGACGATCGCGCGCCGATCGAGGTGCTCGGTGCGGCGATCGACACCGCGGAGTTCGCGATGGTCGTACGGGCCGCACGGCAGGTCGCCAGCTTCCAGTCGTGATCGCGGCGCCCGAGCAAGGGCGAACCCTGTGGCGGGTCGGCTATTACGCTGACCCGCTCGGCTTCACTCCGCTCGAGCTGTACCAGTTCAGTCACCGTTTCGACGACGTCCACCGCCGTTTCCGCACGCTCTATTGCGCTGACTCGGCCGAAACGTGTCTGCGCGAGGTGCTGGCCGACTTCCGGCCGAACCTCGGCGCGCTGCGCCGCCATGTCGAGCGCTACGGACCCGAGGCCGCTCAAGACTTCACTGAGAAGCCGGTCACTGCGCAGTGGCGCATACAGCACGTCCTCGTTCCCACAGTCCTCAAGCTCGATGGCCCCTTGATCGACCTGACCGACGTCCCCACACGCCAGGAGATCGAGCATCGCCACGTCGAACTGCTGCTCGCCCACGACCTGCAGCACCTCGATCTCCACGAGATCACCACCAGTCGCCGCGCCATCACGCAGACGATCGCCGCGGACCTTTTTGACCGAGGCGCCGGCGCCGTCCGCTTCCCGTCCCGCCTGGACGGCAACGCTTGCGTCGCACTCTTCGAGGGCCGCGGCACCGCGAGCTTGGCGGGAGACCTCATCGCGCTCACCGACCCGCCGCCGCAACCGCTCACCAACGTCACCACGCCGTGGGGCCTGATGCTTGAGCCGGCGCCGTGAAACTGCTCCCAAATTGCACTGCATCCAGCCTGTCAGTTGCGGCCGATTTGGGTCATCTCATGGGGCCAATATGGGGCCAACGAGCCAGACCGACTGATCCAACACGTCCGAATGCCGGTCGCGCGGCTGGTCGGACCGGCTGAAACACGTTGGTGTAGGCCCGAACTCCGCCTGAAGAACGGAAGGTCGGTTGGATAATCCCGGTTATCCACGGCCAAAGTCTCCGTTATCATGTTGTCGCACAATATATCCCATCCACCCGGGAGAGTTGGTCACGCCGGGCAAGCAAGTGAAAGCCGCCGCCAACTGGTCCTCGCGGTTGCCTTGGGCGCCCGTTTGGCATGGTCAATGGCGAGTGGCGGTGGTTGCGTCGCAGCTCGAGCACGTGTCGATCACGGTTGTGTGAGGGCGCGTGTCGTCGGGAAACGGAAGCCCTCAGTTGCCGCAGCCTGGCGCTATGGGCGATGCCTCGAACGTGCGGCACGACACCATCGTGGTGCCCGAGACGATGAGCCCGGCCCAAGTAAGGGCGCTGGCGGAGCGGAAGGCTCAGGCTCAAGTCGGCGACGATGACATGGTCGCTTTTTTGCATCTCCGCGGATCACGGCCGGTCGGCGGTGAGCATGGCACCGAGGTCGAGTGGCGGTACAGTTACCAGGTGATACCGCCTGGCGGCCCCGCTGCTGATACGGCCGACTGACCGCAGCGGACAGGCGGTGCGTCGTGGAGGGTGGTGTCGCCTTTGCCGCTATAGCGCTTCACTACCGAATACGCCGAGATCGAATATGGCGGGTTACCGGTAAACCTTGGCGAGTCTATTATCATGTTGCCGCACACTGTATTTCGGTGCCGCGCCATCACCGATAACCACGGAGTCACCGTCATACGTAACCTAGCCTACGTCTGATGTGAGGTCGCCAAGGAACTGCAGCCAGCAAACAAGACGACTTGACCGCAGGGCCATCCTTGGGCACCTGGTTCGAAAAAACCGTTCGTTAGGGTGCGACCCGATCCGCTTCACCTTCGGTCAGTACACGGCCGGCCACCTCGACCAGATCGGCGTCGGCCAGCGCCGCGGCCACCGCGTGCGCACGCTGGGCACGGCTGCGGGGCAGACCCGCTGGGCACGGCGGCTCAGCCAGACCGAGCTTGGTGAAGGTGCGGTCGAGATCCTGATGGGAACGCGACCCCATCGAGGTGATCAGGGGTGTCAGCAACACCTGCAAGGCAGCCCGGTCGACGTGAGCCATTTGGGTCGATCGTTGCAGAGCGCACCGACATCGGTGGGCGGCGCGCGCCGCTGGCGATCGGTCGGCCGATGAGGACCCGTGTCGGGTTCGCTTCGAGGGGTCCGCGCCGCCGTGGTGCTACCAGCCGTCGGTGTCGTCGATGAGACCCAGTTCGTCCAAGAAGCGGCTGGGTCCCGATGAACTGGTTTTGCCTGAGCGCCACTCGACGAACCCTGAGTACAGCAGCAGAAGTTCATCGCGTGCCCGCGTCAGTGTGACGTAGAACTTTCGCCGCTCTTCGCGCATCTCGGCGGCGTCCCAGTCGGCCGCGAAGTACGGGATCCGACGTTCGTCGAGGCCCAGCACCGCGATCGCATCGTATTCGAGGCCTTTGCTTGCGGTCATGGTGCGGACTTCGACGCGGTCGGTCAGGCGCGCACGTTCGGCCAGCTCGGCCAGGGGTGCGTGACCGGTGGGGCCCGGCTGCACAGCGGTGCGCAATTTGGACACCTCCAGTGCGTCGATGGCCAACCTGGGGCGGGTCAGGACCGACTGCATTCCGGCGGCGTCGATCGCCTCGACGAAGTTGAGGGCCGACGCGCTGGCCGCGACGCGTGACTGGTCGAGCAGCACCGCCGTGAGCTGCACATCCTTCTGGGTGGTCCATTGGTCTGCCAGCATGTAGCGCCACGTCCGCAGCAGATCGGCCAGGCGGTAGTGGCTGGTCTCTTTGCCGAAACAGCACCACGCTGCGCAGGCTTCGATGAACATCGTCACCCGGGTCAATCTGTAGTCGTCTCTGCTGCGGTAGAGCGCGGGAATACCTGCCTGCCGCAGTGTGTCGGCGACTTGCTCGCATTGCTCGTTGGCCGGGCACAGCACGCCGATTTCGTGCAGCGGGTAGCGATCGCGGGCCTCGGTGATCCAGTCGACGGTGTAGCGGCATTGCTCGGCGAACCCCGTGGGGCAACACTGCGCCCGGGCGGTGCCGCCGTCGCGGTCGGTGACGGCGGCGGCGCTTTCCTTGAACGTTTGAGCCATGGCGATGATGCGGCGTCCGCACCGGTAGTTGGTCTCCAGGGTGACCGGTGTGACCTGGGGATGGCAGGCCAGCCGCTCCAGCAACTCGGGCATCGTGCCGGTGAATCCGTAGATTGCCTGATCGGGATCCCCGACCGCGAACAGTTGGCAGCCGGCGCCCGGATTCAAGCACAGCGTCTGGATCACCCGATCCAGGCCAGGTTCGAGGTCCTGGTACTCGTCGACGTAGATGCGTGGATATTTGGCTGTCAGGGCCCGGCGCACGAGATCGGAGTGCTCGGTCATCTCGATGGCCAGTTCGACGAGTTCGTTGAAGTCGGTGAGGCCCTCGGCGTGCAGCGCCTCGACGTATCTGTCGGCGATGATTTTCATGCGAGCGTCGTGGCGGCCCCATTGCTCGTCGGTGGCCATGCGCCGACGGTTGATGCGGACCGTTGAGGGGATGTTGCGGATATCGGCGTGTGGTCCGTAGACGTCGTAGACGATGCTGTTGAGGATCGCTTCGGCCTGGCTTTCGCCCACAATCGTGATCGTGCTCAGATCGTGTCGCCCAAGCAGCGCGGCGAAGGGGATGATGATCTCGTTGAGCAGGAAACTGTGCACCGTTCCGATGAAAATGTTCGGCCGCCGGAAATGGTGCAGCTCCTCGACGCGGGCACGCAATTGCTCAGCGGCTGCGACGGTCAGCGTCACGCAGGCCGTGCCACGCGGCTCGCTGATGTGATGCAGCAGATCCCAGGCCATCCGGGTGGTGAGGACTTCGGTTTTGCCGCTGCCCGGTGGGGCCAGAACGACGCACTGGCCCTCGGTGCGAAACGCCTGCCACTGCCGGGGGTTATTCCGCATCCGCGCGATCGACTCCGAGAGCGAGGTCATCTACGTCTGTGCCAGATACCTCAGCGCCTGGTCCACATAACCCGGCGGCTCGATGCTGGCCTCAGCCAGGCGCTGGGCGTAGCGGCCCTTGCCGCCCGCGTTGGCGATGGCCCGCATGAACGTGTCTTGATCAGGAACGGTGTCACCCCACCCCTTGATGACGGCCGCCGACGGCGCAGCCGACAGTGCGGTCAGGGCGTCGAAGGCCGCCGCCACGTTGCGCGGCTCGGATGCGACCAGGTCGTATTCGAACGTGGTGTTCCCGACGAAACATCCGTGCGCCGACGGTGGCCCGGCCAGTTCGAGTGAGGCGATCAGGTCGGCGGCACGTTTGCCGCCCCGGGATACGCCCGCGGTGTCGGGGTCGCCGTCGGTTAGCACGGCCCACGGAATCGACAGCGCCGCGCAGAACCTCACATACGAGCCGAAATGTGTGCCGTGCACCGCGCACACCGAGATTCCCAGCTTGTCGAGGTCGATGCCGATCTGGGCGGCCATGACAGGCACCAGGACCTGCTCGGCGAAGCCCTCGACGAGCAGAACCTTTCGCGCGAACACGATTTCGGCGCGGGTGGCATCCAGATAGCGGGCGATGTCGTTCCATTCGCCGGGTTGCAGCACCGCGCTTGTCGCGGCGCACACCGTGGTCTGATCGTCCTGGGAGCGCAGCATGATGAGCTTGCGGGGATCGGTGACACTGACGATGTGCGGGGACTGCGTCGTCACGACGACGGTGCGCTCGTCGTTGGCCTCGGTCAGGACCTGCCGGAAGATGACACGCTGCAGGTGCGGATGCAGGTGGGCTTCAGGCTCCTCGATCGCCACCACAGTGTGGGCGATCACCTGGTCGGACAGCCGGTCTTGGAGCCCCAAATCGAGCAGCGCCAAATAGATGATGTTCAGCGTGCCCAGGCTCGCGCTGGACAACCGGCGCCGCAGCGGCCCGTCGACGAAAATCCGCATGCTGCGGATCAGTCGCATCGGGTCTTCGGGAGCGACCGCAAGGTCAGTGTCGACCGCCTGATATGGCCCGACCATCTCGGTGAGGCGTTCGCTGATCCGTCCGCTCAGGTCCCGGATCTGATCCAGATCGTTGACGCGGTCGTTGGTCGTGCGCATCGCGGCGCGCACCTGGGTCAGATCATCATCGGACACCTCGCGCGCCGCACGTTCCAGGAGCTCCCGCAGCGGCGAGCCGCGCCAGCGCGCGATGTCGCTTTCGACATCGCGAAGCGCCGGCAGCAGATGGAAATGCAGCTGCCGGCGCACCGAGGTGGAGATATCGCGGGTATAGCTATCGCCGCCGTAGACCCGGCCCTGATAGCGCGAGGCGAGCGGTATCGCATCGTCGCCCATGTCGACCGGCCCGAACCGATAGGTCAGGCGCGCGTGGGGCGGGTCTTGCTCGACCAGAGCGTCAGCCAGTGCGGTCAGCACCCGGGCATTGTCGGCGAACCCCACAATGTCGATCGACACTTCGATGACATGGCCGGCGGACAGCGGATCCCAGTCCGGGGACCCGTCGCTGAGGCCGTCCCAGAAGTCGTCGCGGTCCAGCTGCCGATCAGCGATCGACAGCGTTGTGTCAAGGACGAGCCGCAGCGCGTGAATGAGATTCGATTTGCCAGAACGGTTCTCACCGACAATACCGAACCCGGATCCAGCGGTAAGTCGATCGCGGCGAGATTGCGGAAATTTTGGACACGGATCCGCTGGATGCGCATAGACATTCACTACCTCACAACCGTAGCCGCCGTCCACGACGCCGCGCTATCGCGCCGGAACCCGCGCACCAGACGGACAAGACACCTCCGGGCCGCCCTTGGTGCGGACGGCGTCAGCGGGCGCGACCACCTCGACTGTCCGGCGCGGCAATGAGCCCGACCGTCGCGCGACACGCGCGACACACCGAGAGTTGATGAATTCGGCAAACAATCGCAACAAATAACTACACTATTGTGATTTGTTATTTGGCGCTCCCACCTGGGAGTTCGCAAGCCACTGCACAGACTGGGTGGGCGCGCTCGAACCGTATCTCCATTGATGCAGATTCGTGGCCGCTTCGACATACCGGGAGTTGACCGGTCGGGCACTTATGCTTCCAAGAAGGTCCAGACCGAAGGTTGGTTTGGACCGAGCTCCTCGGTCTGGGACCCTCTTGGCTGCTTTGGCTGGCAGGCCTTGACGGTAACACCGGCGCCCGCCGGGGGCGGTGGCAACCCGCCGCTGCCCGACCTTGGACTTTGACAAGCACGGGTGAAGCCGTGCCTGAACAGTGCAAGGACCACACTATGGCCAAGAAGCAAATGCCGAACAGTCGCGACGTCGTTCCGAATCCCGGCGGCGGGTGGGACGTCAAGAAGCCGGGTGCGACCCGTTCCAGCGCCCACACCGACACCCAGAGGGAAGCGACCCAGCGCGCCGGCGAGATCGTGCACAACAGCGGTGGTGGTGAGGTGCGCATCCATGGCCGGGACGGCAAGATCCGCGACTCCAACACCATTGCGCCGGGTAACGACCCCTACCCGCCGAAGGGCTAGGTGTGATGTCCAGGGAGGTTGTCCCGTTCGGTGTCGGTGAGCCTGTGTGACAGGTGAAGGCCTCCGGTTGTGAAGTGGAGCTGTCTAGAAACCGCTTCACCAACCAGGAGGCCTTCGTGTCCCACGTT